>NZ_CP191846.1:3152500-8507500 GCF_050956125.1 Actinoplanes sp. CA-252034 | reverse complement strand
GGCCGCAGAGAGCAGGGGGAAGCGACTGTTTACTAAAAACACAGGTCCATGCCAAGTCGTAAGACGATGTATATGGACTGACGCCTGCCCGGTGCTGGAACGTTAAGGGGACCTGTTAGCTCTTCGGGGCGAAGCGGAGAACTTAAGCGCCAGTAAACGGCGGTGGTAACTATAACCATCCTAAGGTAGCGAAATTCCTTGTCGGGTAAGTTCCGACCTGCACGAATGGCGTAACGACTTCCCCACTGTCTCAACCACAGGCCCGGCGAAATTGCAGTACGAGTAAAGATGCTCGTTACGCGCGGCAGGACGGAAAGACCCCGGGACCTTTACTATAGCTTGACATTGGTATCCGAATTTAATTGTGTAGGATAGGTGGGAGCCGGTGAAGCTCGGACGCCAGTTCGGGTGGAGGCATTGTTGAAATACCACTCTGTTGGGTTTGGGTATCTAACTTGCGGCCCTGATCGGGTCGAGGGACAGTGTCTGGTGGGTAGTTTAACTGGGGCGGTTGCCTCCTAAAGGGTAACGGAGGCGCCCAAAGGTTCCCTCAGCCTGGTTGGCAATCAGGTGTTGAGTGTAAGTGCACAAGGGAGCTTGACTGTGAGACTGACGGGTCGAGCAGGGACGAAAGTCGGGACTAGTGATCCGGCACTTGCGTGTGGAAGCGGTGTCGCTCAACGGATAAAAGGTACCCCGGGGATAACAGGCTGATCTTCCCCAAGAGTCCATATCGACGGGATGGTTTGGCACCTCGATGTCGGCTCGTCGCATCCTGGGGCTGTAGCAGGTCCCAAGGGTTGGGCTGTTCGCCCATTAAAGCGGTACGCGAGCTGGGTTTAGAACGTCGTGAGACAGTTCGGTCCCTATCCGCCGTGCGCGTTGGATACTTGAGAAGGGCTGTCCCTAGTACGAGAGGACCGGGACGGACGAACCTCTGGTGTGCCAGTTGTTCCGCCAGGAGCATGGCTGGTTGGCTACGTTCGGAAGGGATAACCGCTGAAAGCATCTAAGCGGGAAGCCTGCTTCGAGATGAGGTATCCCACCACCTTGAGTGGGTAAGGCTCCCAGCTAGACTACTGGGTTGATAGGCCGGAGATGTAAGCACGGTAACGTGTTGAGTTGACCGGTACTAATAGGCCGAGGGCTTAACCACCCTATACATTGCGCTTGCGTCCACTGTGTGATTCACAGCAAACGAACAACCACCTTGACGGTTGGTCGGCCAGGAATGGCCGGCTCCGGAGAGTTGCTGGTTCTTCGCTGTTGCTGAAAGGTGTTTCGGTGGTCATAGCGGAGGGGAAACGCCCGGTTACATTCCGAACCCGGTAGCTAAGCCCTTCAGCGCCGATGGTACTGCACTCGGGAGGGTGTGGGAGAGTAGGACGCCGCCGGACTCAACGTGATCGGTCGAGGGCCGCCCCACTTCGGGGTCGGCCCTCGACTGCGTTTATGGGCAGATCCCCTAGTAACTTTGTGTGTCGAGAACAGCGTGTGTCGGAGCAGGGCCACTCGGGCCCTAGGTAGTCCGCCGCCGTACTGGAAGGAATGATCCGTGAGTACAGGACCGCAGGACGGCGGCTCCAACAACCGCGACGACGACCGTCGTTCCGGAGGCAGCCGTGACGGCAGCCGTGGCGGCAGCCAGGGCGGTGACCGCGGCGGAGACCGGGGTGGCTACCGCGGCGGCGACCGTGGCGGTTCCCGAGGTGGCTACCAGGGTGGCGGCGACCGCGGGGGATTCCGTGGCGGCGACCGTGACCGTGGTGGCGACCGGGGTGGCTACCGTGGTGGCGACCGTGACCGTGGCGGGGACCGTCCGGGCTACCAGGGTGGCGGGGACCGCGGGGGATTCCGCGGTGGCGACCGTGACCGGAGTGTCGAGCGCGGCGGGTTCCGTGGCGGTGACCGTCCCCAGGGTGGTGGCTTCCGTGGCGGTGACCGTCCTCAGGGCGGGGACCGTCCGGGGTACCAGGGCGGCGGCGACCGGGGCGGGTTCCGTGGTGGCGACCGTGACCGTGGCGGCTACCAGGGTGGCGGCGACCGCGGTGGCTACCGTGGTGGCGACCGTCCCCAGAGCGGTGGCTTCCGTGGTGGCGACCGTCCTCAGAGCGGTGGCTTCCGTGGTGGCGACCGTCCCCAGAGTGGTGGCTTCCGTGGTGGTGACCGTCCCCAGGGCGGCGACCGTCCGGGCTACCAGGGTGGCGGCGACCGGGGCGGCTTCCGTGGAGGTGACCGTCCCCAGGGCGGCGGGTTCCGTGGTGGCGATCGTCCGGGGTACCAGGGTGGTGGCGACCGCGGTGGGTTCCGTGGTGGAGACCGTCCCCAGGGCGGCGACCGTCCGGGCTACCAGGGTGGCGGCGACCGGGGTGGATTCCGGGGTGGCGACCGTCCTCAGAGCGGCGGCTTCCGTGGCGGTGACCGTCCCCAGAGTGGTGGCTTCCGTGGTGGTGACCGTCCCCAGGGCGGCGACCGTCCGGGTTACCAGGGTGGCGGCGACCGGGGTGGCTTCCGCGGTGGCGACCGTGACCGTGGCGGCTACCAGGGTGGCGGCGACCGCGGTGGCTACCGTGGTGGCGACCGTCCCCAGGGCGGCGGGTTCCGTGGTGGCGATCGTCCGGGGTACCAGGGTGGTGGCGACCGCGGCGGGTTCCGTGGCGGCGACCGTCCGGGTTACCAGGGTGGTGGCGACCGCGGCGGGTTCCGTGGCGGCGACCGTCCCCAGGGCGGCGACCGTCCGGGCTATCAGGGTGGTGGCGACCGCGGTGGGTTCCGTGGTGGAGACCGTCCCCAGGGCGGCGACCGTCCGGGCTATCAGGGTGGTGGCGACCGCGGTGGGTTCCGTGGTGGAGACCGTGACCGTGGTGGCTACCAGGGCGGCGGCGACCGTGGCGGGTTCCGTGGCGGCGACCGTCCGGGTTACCAGGGTGGCGGCGACCGGGGTGGCTACCGTGGTGGCGACCGTCCTCAGGGCGGAGACCGTCCGGGGTACCAGGGTGGTGGCGACCGCGGTGGGTTCCGTGGTGGCGACCGTCCCCAGAGCGGCGGGTTCCGTGGTGACCGGGAGAGGTCCTTCAGCGACCGTCCCCGCCAGGACCGGCCGTATGGTGACCGCCCGCAGCGCAGCGACCGGCCGAGCGGTGACCGTCCGGGCTACCAGGGTGGCGGCGACCGGGGTGGCGACCGCGGTGGGTTCCGTGGAGGCCGTGACGACCGTGGTGGGTTCCGCGAGGACCGCGGCGGGTTCCGGGACGACCGCGGCGGGTTCGGCGGGGACCGTGAGTCGGGTCCGCTCGACGAGGCCGGCAAGCCCGCTTTCGTGGCGCCGGAGATCCCCGAGGAGATCACCGCTACCGACCTCGACCAGGAGGTTCGCGCCGAGCTGCTGAGCCTGGCCCGGGACGTGGCGGACAAGGTCGCCCGGCACCTGGTGGCAGCCGGTCAGATCATCGACGAGGACTCCGAGCTGGCCCTCAACCACGCGATCGCGGCGCGGCGTCTCGCCTCGCGTATCGCCGTGGTGCGGGAGGCCGTCGGCCTGGCGGCGTACGCGGCCGGTGACTGGACCACCGCGATCGCCGAGCTGCGCACCTACCACCGGATGACCGGGCGGCAGACGCACCTGGCCGAGCTGGCCGACTGCGAGCGGGCGCTCGGCCGTCCGGAGCGGGCGATCGACCTGTTCCGTGGCGCCGACGTCACCAACCTGGAGAAGGCCGGCGCGATCGAACTGCTGATCGTGGCCGCCGGTGCTCGGGGCGACCTGGGCCAGCACGACGCCGCCGTGGCGATGCTGCAGGTGAAGGAGCTGACCGGCGACGAGGACGCCGAGTGGGCGGCCCGGCTGCGGTACGCCTACGCCGACGCTCTGCTGGCGGCCGGCCGTCGCGAAGAGGCTCGGGAGTGGTTCGCCCGGACCGCCGCGGTCGACGACGAGCAGGTCACCGACGCGGCGGAGCGGCTGCTCGAGCTCGACGGCGTCACCATCGAGGGCGACGAGAACGACGAGGACGAGGAAGAGGGCACGGAGGCGTCCGCCGCCGACCGCGACTCGGCCTCCGACGGCCGTGAGTCCGACGAAGACGACGACCTCGAAACCGACGAGGACGACGAGGACGACGACCTCGAGGACGACGACGAAGACCTCGACGACGACGAAAACGAAGACGACGAAAACGAAGACGACGACGAGGACGACCTCCAGGACGACGAGGACGAAGACGACGACCTCGAAGACGAGGACGACCGCGACAACGCGGACGAGCGGGCGGATGTCGCGGACACGGACGTGAACACCGACGCGGTCGCGGACGAGAAGGCTGCGCCGGCGGTCACCGGTGGCGTCACCGACTCTGCCGGCGAGCCGGGGGACGAGGGTGTCGACGGTGGCGTCGCCGCTGCGGCCGACAAGGGTGACGAGGACGACGCGGCGGAGAAGCCGAAGGCGTGAGCGATCACCTTGCCGGCGGCTACGACCTGGTCATCTTCGACCTGGACGGTGTCGTCTTCCTGATCGACAGGCCGATTCCGGGCGCGGCCGAGGCGATCGATCGGCTGCGCTCCGGCGCGACACCGATCGCGTTCGCCACGAACAACGCGTCACGGCGGGCTGTGGACGTGGCGGCGCTGCTGACCGGCATGGGTGTGAGCGCGGAGCCGGCCGAGGTGCTGACCTCGGCCGGCGCCGCGGCGTCGCTACTCGCCGAACGGCTGCCGGCCGGGGCTCCGGTCCTGGTCGTCGGTGCGGAGGCGCTGCGCGCCGAGGTCCGCGACGCGGGCCTCACCCCGGTCGACGCGCTGGAGGACAAGCCGGTCGCGGTGGTTCAGGGGTACGGCCCGGAGGTCGGCTGGAAGGTCCTGGCCGAGGCCGCGCTCGCGGTGCGGGCCGGGGCGACCTGGTTCGCGACCAACACCGACCGCACCCTGCCCAGCCCGCGCGGCCCGCTACCC
The DNA here is from genome assembly GCF_050956125.1 of Actinoplanes sp. CA-252034. Lineage (NCBI taxonomy): Bacteria > Bacillati > Actinomycetota > Actinomycetes > Micromonosporales > Micromonosporaceae > Actinoplanes > Actinoplanes sp. CA-252034. The sequence continues at coordinate 8,502,550 of NZ_CP191846.1, read as the reverse complement.
GGTAACGGCTCGCTCGTCGCGGTGCTGCGTACCGCCCTCGACCGGGATCCGGACGTCGTCGTCGGCAAGCCCCAGCCCGGCCTGTTCCGGACCGCGGCCGCGCAGTCCCGGGCCGAGCGCCCGTTGGCCGTCGGCGACCGCCTGGACACCGACATCCAGGGCGCGGTGACCGCGGGCATGGACAGCCTGCTGGTGCTGACCGGTGTCAGCGGTCCAGCCGACCTGCTGGCCGCCCCCGAGGACCGTCGGCCCACCTACGTGGCCGCGGACCTGTCCGGGCTGTTCCGGCCGGCCGGCGAGTCCCGCCTTCCGGCCCCGGGCGACGATGCCTGGGACGAGGCCGGTGGCTGGCGCCTGACCAGGGATGCCGGGACGGCGACCCTGAACGGCTCCGGCGACCCGGTCGACGCGCTGCGCCTGCTGTGCGCGGCGACATGGACCGGCATTCCGGTCACGGCGATCACGGCGGCCTCCGCCGAGGCCGCCGACCTGCTGCGGTTCTGGGATCTTCCCGAGCCGCATTGACCTTCCGGCGGTCTGTAACGAATGGTCCTGGCTGCGGTTCTGGGTTCTTTCCGAGCCGCATTGACCTTTCGGCGGTCTGTAACGAATGGTCCTGGCTGCGGTTCTGGGTTCTTTCCGAGCCGCATTGACCTTTCGGTGGTCTGTAACGAACGGCCCTGGCCACTGTCTCTTCGGAGCACAGCGGCCAGGGCCTTTCGTGTTTCGGCCGGAGACCGCGGTGCCCGGGGCTGTTCGCTTCCGCTCATACGGCGGGGACCGGGCCTTCTTTGCTGGTCATGAGGCTTGTGGAACGGCGGTGTGGGGTGGCCGGGACCGCATGGCCGGCCCGGCGGGCGCGCTGGGCGCGGGAGCCGGGACTGCGTCGCGGGGACAGCCAGGGGAGGCGTGGGTGCGGGTGGGGGCGGCCGACGGCGTACCGGCGGATGATTTTGATCTTGCTGAGGCCCGGACGGTGTCGAGGGGGTGAGTGCCGCCCGGGTCGTGGGGCCGTGGGGCGTGGAGGGCGTGGGGTCGTGGGGTCAGCGGTGGATGCGGGTCAGGTCGGCCAGGAGATGACCGGCGCTGTGGGCCGCCGCGTCGGCCGGAGCGGGGGTGGGGGCGCCCGCCGGGTGCGGGATCGCGGCCGGGAAGTGGCGGCGCCGCTGGGGCGGGGGAGCGTTCATGTCGATGTGGAGCAGGGCGTCGACGAAGGCGAGGATCGGGGTGCTCATCCAGTCGAAGTCGGGCACGGCGACCTGTTCGGCGCGCTCGTGGACGTTCGCGGTGGTCAGCGTGGCGTCGAAGCGCGGGAGGCCGGGACGGGTACGGAACATGGTCCCTCCCTGGTTGGGCCGGCACGGCCGCCGGCCGATGGGTTCCCTACCTCGATCGTGGCACCGTTCGTGGCTGATCGGGATACTGTTGCGCCTTTTGCCCGCGAGGGTCAACCGGGCCCTTCCCCGGTCGATCAGGGAGGTGTGAGCTCACTGACATTGCCGCGCGGCGCTCGGCTCTCCGAGGCGTCCTGGCAGGCCCGGCACCGGATCGTGAGCCGGCTGCTGTGGTTCCACGTGCCGGTCTTCCTCGTCGTCGGCATCCTGGGCCCGCGGACGCCGTGGGAGGCGATCGGCGTGTGCGTGGGCCTCGCCGTCTGGGCGGCCCTGGCCGGGCTGATTCCCGCCGGCAACCTCAAGGCCAGGGCTAGTCATGTCAGCGTCGGTCTGATCGCGTGCACGCTGGTGGCGATCGAGCTCACCGGTGGCGAGATGGCCACACACATCCACCTGTACGCGGTGCTGATCTTCGTGGCGCTGTATCAGCAGTGGGCGCCGCTGGTGTCGTCGATCGCGGTCGTCGTGGTGCACCACGGGGTGCTCGGGCTGCTGGCACCCGAACGGGTGTTCGGCGAGCACCACATGGGTGTCGGCGCCGCCGTCGGCATGGTCGCCGTGCACGCCGGGCTGCTCACTCTCGAGGTGGTCGGGATCGTCGTGTTCTGGCACTTCGCTGAGCAGGCCGAACGGGAGAACGAGGTGCTCGCCCGGCAGGCGGAGGAAGCCCGCCGGGAGGTCGAACGGGCCGAGCACGAGGCCCGGGAACGCGCCGCCGAACAGCTGCGGGTGCGATCCGAGGAGTCGGCCGAGCAGGCCCGGCGGATCACCGCCGACGTCGCCCGGATCAGCGCCGAGGCGCACACCGCGATCTCGGCGGTCGCCGCCGTCGACCGGGAGCTCGCTGCGCTCACCACGTCGGTGCGTGACATCGCGGAACGGTCCGCCCAGGCAGCCGGGACCGCGTCCACCGGCAAGGACGCGGCCGCGTCGGCAGGGGAGAAGGTACGGCAGCTGGAGAAGTCGGTCGGAGAGATCGCCGACGTGAACGCGATCATCGCGTCGCTGGCCGAGCAGACGAACCTGCTCGCGCTGAACGCCACCATCGAGGCCGCGCGCGCCGGTGAGCTGGGCAAGGGGTTCGCCGTCGTGGCCGGGGAGGTCAAGGACCTGGCCCGGGAGACCGCCACCTCGGTGCAGAAGGTCAACCAGGTCATCACCGCGATCGTGGCGGAGACCGGTGACGTGGCGCACACCTTCGCCTCGACCACGGGGGCCGTCGACGACATCCACGAGCTGCAACTCAACATCGCGTCCTCGGTGGAGGAACAGGCGGCCGTGCTGGCCGAGGTGACCACCCAGCTGTCCGCGGCGACCGCGGCGGCCGACCAGGTGCTCGCCGGTCTCGAGACACTCTCCGCGACGACCGAGCGCTGATCTTTGAACTGACCCGCCGGTTGTGCCCGTATCCCCGGGCACAACCGGTCCGGTCGTTCTAAAGGAGCTTGCGGAGCTTGAGCAGGTCGAACGGGTTCGCCCGGATGGCGGTGATCAATCGCGAGACCTCGAGTCTGCCTGCCACCAGGTCGAGCAGCTCGTCGCTCGTGGTGACCAGGGCGATCTTCGCCTTGGGGTCGTCGCCGTCGGTGATGTCGACCAGCCGGCCACCCGTGATCCGGCCGTGGAACGCGGCGTGCAGGTCGGTCAGACGGCAGGCGAGCGTGCGTTCCAGGTCGAGTTTGCCGCGGGCCTCGGCGTTGCTCTCCAGTCGGGCGGCGAGGTCGTGCAGTGCTCGGCGGCACTCGTCCAAGGTGGCCATAGGACCATCCTCCCTCACGACACCGGCACGGTACCCCAGGAGTTTCCCGGAGGTGCCCGGTAGCGTGGCACCCGACGCGGCGAGAGGAGGCGAGACATGCCGGACGCATGGCGGGCTTATCTGGACCTGGCACTCGGCTTGACGGAGGCCCCCCGGAAGAAGGCGCAACAGGTCGCCGGGGAGCTGCTCAACCGAGGCGGTGCCACGGCGGTGCAGATGCAGGGCCTCGTGGAGGACCTGCTGTCGGCGGGCATCGCCAATCGTGAGGCGCTGACCAACATCGTGCGCTACGAGGTCGACCGGGCGCTCGGGCGGGTCGGGCTGGCCACCGCCGAGGAGGTGTCCGACCTGACCGGCAGGGTGCACGACCTGGAGCGCCAGCTACGGCAGGCGCAGGCGCGGGTCAGCGCTGCCGAGTCGGGCGCTCCGGAGGCGCCGTCCGCACCTCCCGTGCCGGCGGCAGCTCCTGTGCCGGCCGCACCCCCCGTGCCGGTGACTCGGCCGGCCAAGAAGGCGGTGGCCAAGAAGGCGCTCAAGGCCAAGCCGAACGCCATGCCTGCGGCGGGGACCGGTCCGGCGGCTGCGGGGCCGGCCAATGCGGCTGCGGCTCCTGCTGTTGCGGCGGTCGCGGCAATCGTGGCTGCGGATCCTGTGGTTCCGGCTCCGGCGCCTGTCAAGCGCGCGCCTGTCAAGCGCGCGCCTGTCAAGCGTGCAGCGGCGAAGGCTGCTCCGGCGAAGGCTGCTCCGGCCAAGACCGTGCCGGTGAAGCGTGCGCCGCGAAAGACCGCCGGGGCGGTCGCTGAGGTCGCCGCGGCACCGGTGGAGACACCGGGCGCTGTCGAGCCGGTGTTCGTCGAGCCGGTGGTGGCTGAGCCGGTGGTGGCTGAGCCGGCTTCGGTGAATAAGGCGGAGGCCGGGCAGGCTCCGGCGAAAAAGGCCGTTGCCAGGCGGGCTCCGGCCAAGAAGGCGGTGGCCGGACGGGCCCTGGAGCAGACGCCCGTTGCCGAGCAGGCGCCCGCCGAACCGGCTGTGGCGAAGCAGGCGCCGCGCCGGGGAGCTGCCACCACAGCAGGCGAGCCGCGAAAGAGCGCGGGCCGGAAGGCTGCGGAGCCGCGGAAGGCCACGGAGCCGCGGAAGGCTGCGGAGCCGCGGAAGGCCACGGAGCCGCGGAAGGCGGCCGCCCGGCCGCCGGCGAAGAAGGCGGCGCAGGTTCCGGTGCAGTCGACCCCGGCGTCGGAGACGGTCTTCCGGACCGAGAGCTCGGAGGCCTGAGATCGTGACGTATCCCCAGCCCGGCCCGCGTCCCGGGCCGCCACCGGGTGGCCTTTCACCGACGGTGTCCGCCCCGAGTGGGGAGGACACCGGTCACCCGGCCGTGGACGCGGTGCTACGGTCGCTCGCCAACGCCGCGCGGCTGGCCCCGGCCGAGCAGATCGCCGAGTTCGAGGCCGCGCATCAGGTGCTCCAGGAAACCCTGGCCGGCATCGACCGCTGAACGACCGCACAAATCAAAGGAAATCGATGGCCCGCCGTGCGCGTCTCGACGCCGAGCTCGTCCGACGCAAGCTCGCCCGCTCCCGGGAGCAGGCCGCCGCGCTCGTCGCGGCCGGTCGTGTGCAGGTGCGCGGCAACGCCGCGCTGAAGGTCGCCGCGATGGTCGACCCGGCGGACCCGATCGTGGTGTCCGGGGACGACCCGAAGGACGAGTACGTGTCCCGGGGCGGCCACAAGCTGGCCGGCGCGCTGGCGGCGTTCCACCCGAAGGGGCTGGGCGTCGCCGGGCGCCGCTGCCTGGACGCGGGCGCGTCCACCGGAGGGTTCACCGACGTGCTGCTGCGTGCCGGGGCCCGGCAGGTGGTGGCGGTGGATGTGGGGTACGGCCAGCTGGCCTGGCCGATCCGCAACGACGACCGGGTGGTGGTGCAGGAGCGCACCAACGTCCGGTCGATAACGCCGGAGTCGATCGGTGGCCAGGTCGATCTGACCGTGGCGGATCTGTCGTTCATCTCCCTGCGCCTGGTGCTGCCGGCCCTGGCCGGGTGCACCGGCCCGGACGGTGACCTGGCGCTGATGGTGAAGCCCCAGTTCGAGGTGGGTAGGGAGAAGGTCGGCTCGGGCGGCGTGGTCCGCGACTGGCGGCTGCGCGCCGAGGCGGTGCTGGACGTGGCGTCGGCCGCCGCCGGTCTGGGGCTTGGTGTGGCGGACGTGACCGCCAGCCCGCTGCCGGGCCCCAGCGGCAACGTTGAGTTCTTCGTGTGGTTCCGGCGGGACGCCCCGCCGGCCGATCCGGTCAGGATCGAAGCTGTCGTCGAAGCTGGACCCGTTCCCCTGCTGGAGGAGAAATGACGCGCTCGGCCCTGCTGGTGACGCACACCGGGCGCCGGCAGAGTACGCAGCACGCCCGCGCGGTGGCGCTCGACCTGATCGCCGCCGGTTTCGAGGTGCGGGTGATCGCCGAGGAGATCGACGACCTGGAGCTGCCCCCGGGGGTGGAGCCGGTGGTCGGCCCGGACGCGGCCGAGGGTGTGGAGATCGTGCTGGCGCTCGGCGGTGACGGCACGATCCTGCGGGCCGCCGATCTGGCGCGGCCGGCGAAGGCGCCGCTGCTCGGGATCAACCTGGGCAAGGTGGGGTTCCTCGCCGAGACCGAGATCGATCACATCGACCACGCGGTCGCCGAGGTGGTGGCCGGTGACTACGCGGTGGACGAGCGGCTGACGCTGGACGTCCGGGCGGAGTACGACGGCCGTCTGATCGCCGAGTCCTGGGCGCTGAACGAGGTGACGGTCGAGAAGGGCCAGCGCGCCCAGATGCTCGAGCTGATGGTGGATGTGGACGGCCGGCCGCTGTCCCGGTACGGCTGTGACGGTGTGGTGTGTGCCACACCCACGGGGTCGACGGCGTACGCGTTCTCGGCCGGTGGACCGGTGGTCTGGCCCGAGGTGGAGGCGCTGCTGCTGGTGCCGATCAGTGCCCACGCGCTGTTCTCCAAGCCGCTGGTGACCGCGCCGACGTCGACTTTCGTGCTGACGGTCGACCCGTACACGTCCTTTGCGGTGTTGTGCTGCGACGGTCGCCGGACCTGGGACCTGCCGCCCGGCTCGCAGGTGACCGTCGAACGGGGCAAACTCCCGGTCCGCCTGGTCCGATTGGCGCCGCGGCCGTTCACCGACACGTTGGTGGCGAAGTTCGGTCTGCCGGTCGTCGGGTGGCGCGGGAATCGACGCTGATCAGACCTCCGCCGTTGGGCAATTGTCGGGGGCTCCCGATACTGTCTGGCTGTGCTGGAGGAACTGCGCATCACCGGGCTCGGCGTCATCGACGACACGACGCTGCGGCTCACGTCGGGAATGAATGTGATCACCGGCGAGACCGGCGCCGGTAAGACGATGGTGGTGACCGGTCTCGGACTGCTCTTCGGGGGCCGCGCCGACGCCGGCCGCGTCCGTGCCGATCCGGGCCGGGCGGTGGTCGAGGGCCGGCTCAAGCTGCGCGGCACCCTGGGTGACGCGGTGCGGACCCGGATCACCGACGCCGGTGGCGAGACCGACGACGACGGCGCGATCCTGTTGAGCCGCACGGTGACGGCCGAGGGCCGATCCCGGGCGCACGTGGGCGGCCGCAGCATGCCGGTGTCGACGCTGAGCGAGCTGGGCGAGCAGATCCTGGCCGTGCACGGCCAGTCCGACCAGCTGCGTCTGCTGCGCCCGTCGGAGCAGCGCTCGGCGCTCGACCGGTTCGCCGGGCCGCCGCACGAGAAGCTGATCGACTCCTACAAGGAGGCGTTCGGCCGGTGGCGGGCCGTGGTCGAGGACCTGGCCGACCGGCGGCGCAACGCGCGGCAGCGCTCGCAGGAGGCCGACCTGCTCAAGCTCGGCCTCGACGAGATCACCCGGGTCGATCCGCAGCCCGGCGAGGACGATGATCTGCGTAACGAGGTGCAGCGGCTGGAGCACGCCGAGGGCCTGCGGGTCGCGGCCATCCTGGCGTCGCAGGCGCTGGCCGGCGGCGTGGAGGCGGCCGACGACACCCCCGACGCGACCCAGCTGCTCGGCCTGGCCCGGCGCACCCTGGAGGGCCAGTCGGCGGTCGACTCGTCGCTCGGTGACCTGGCCGCCCGGCTCGAGGAGGCCGCCACCCTGGTCGGTGACGTGGCCTCGGAGCTGTCGGCCTACCTGAGCTCGCTCGACGCCGACCCGGCCCGGCTGGAGGCGATCTACGAGCGGCGGGCGGCGCTGCGTGCCCTGACCCGCAAATATGCCGACGACGTCGACGGTGTGATCGCCTGGGCGGAGAACGCACGGGCCAAGCTGAGCCAGCTCGACTCCTCCGACGAGCTGCTCGAGGAACTCGACAAGGAGCGGCAGCGCCTCGAGGCGACCGTCGGCGAGCTGGCGGGGCGGCTGACCGCGGCTCGTCGGGAGGCGGCCGGGCGGTTCTCCGAGGCGGTCAGCGTGGAGCTTGCCGGGCTGGCGATGCCGCACTCGCGGGTCGAGGTGGCGGTCCTCACCCGGGCGCCGTCGCGGGACGAGCCGGCTGTGACGGTCGACGGGGAGACCCTGGCTGCCGGGCCGGACGGGGCCGACGAGGTGGAGCTGCGGCTGCACGCCCACCCCGGGGCGCCGGCGCTGCCCCTGCAGAAGGGCGCCTCCGGTGGTGAGCTGTCCCGGGTGATGCTGGCCATCGAGGTGGTCTTCGCCGGGGCCGGTGGGCCGCCGACCCTGGTGTTCGACGAGGTGGACTCGGGTGTCGGCGGGACGGCGGCGGTGGAGATCGGGCGGCGGCTGGCGCGCCTCGCCCGTACGCATCAGGTGTTGGTCGTGACGCACCTGCCGCAGGTCGCCGCGTTCGCCGATCGTCACCTGGTGGTCGCGAAGGACACCGGTGGAGCGATCACCACGAGTGGCGTGCGCATCGTGGAAGAGACCGAGCGAGCCAGGGAGTTGTCCCGGATGCTGGCGGGTCTGCCCGATTCCGACCTCGGCATCGCGCATGCCGAGGAGCTGCTCTCCGTGGCCGCACGGGAGAAACGCACCGCATAGATGAGCAATGTTCAGGACTCACCCTCAGTTTCGCCCGGGATGTACCCCCGCGGCGTGGTCTCCGCCGTCCTGAATGAGCCTCACCAGTGAGCTGGCGCATGTCGTGGGGCCCCCGGGTGCGGGGGCATGTCAGGATGGCCGGGATGCGACTTCCCATTCCCACCCTCCGCCGGACCAGGAGCGCCGACCCCGGGCCGGTCTCCGGCGTCGCCCGGCTGGACCGGCGCACCAAGCGTCTGACCGGCCGCCTGCGGCCCGGCGAGATCGCCGTGATCGACCACGTCGACCTGGACCGGGTCGCCGCCGACTCGCTGGTCGCGTCCGGGGTGATGGCGGTGCTCAACGCGAAGCCGTCGATCTCCGGGCGCTATCCCAACCTGGGTCCCGAGGTGCTGATCCAGGGCGGGGTGATCCTGGTCGACGAGCTCGGCGAGGACGTGTTCGCGGGCCTGCGCGAGGGCCAGACCGTCAGTATCGAGGGCGGCGTGGTGCTGCTCGACGGCGAGCCGGTCGCCACCGGTGTCCGGCAGGACGCGGAGTCGGTCGCCAAGGCGATGGCCGACGCCCGCGAGGGTCTGTCGGTGCAGCTCGAGGCGTTCGCCGCGAACACGATGGACTATCTGAAGCAGGAACGTGACCTCCTGCTCGACGGTGTCGGTGTGCCGGACGTGCAGACCCGGATCGGCGGGCGGCACGTGCTGATCGTGGTGCGCGGCTACGACTACAAGGAGGACCTGGAGGTTCTCCGGCCGTACATCCGGGAGTACAAGCCGGTCCTGATCGGTGTCGACGGCGGTGCCGACGCGCTGGTGGAGAACGGCTACACCCCCGACATGATCATCGGCGACATGGACTCGGTCACCGACGACGTGCTGCGCTGCGGCGCGGAGATCGTGGTGCACGCCTATCCCGACGGCCGGGCTCCCGGGCTCAAGCGGGTGGAGAATCTGGGCGTCGACGCGCTGACCTTCCCGGCCGCGGCCACCAGTGAGGACCTGGCGATGCTGCTCGCCGACGAGAAGGGCGCGTCCCTGATCGTGGCCGTCGGCACCCATGCCAACCTCGTCGAGTTCCTCGACAAGGGCCGCGGCGGCATGGCGTCGACGTTCCTGACCCGGCTCAAGGTCGGCGGCAAGCTGGTCGACGCGAAAGGTGTGAGCCGGCTCTACCGGCAGAACATCTCCGGGTCGGCGGTGCTGCTGCTGGTGCTGTCCGCGATCGCGGCGATGGCGTCGGCGGTGGCGGTCTCCACGGTGGGGAAGGCGTACCTCTCCGTCGTGTCCGAGTGGTGGGACAATCTGCTCTTCCAGCTAGGCAACCTTTTCTGAGGGCGTTGTGATCAACTTCCGGTACCACGTGGTGTCGCTCACCGCGGTCTTCCTCGCGCTGGCGATCGGCCTGGTGGTCGGCACCGCCGCGCTCAACGGCCCGGTCTCGGAGAACCTCCGTAACAACCTGGAGGCGCTCAACAAGGACAACAACGTCCGCCGGGAGCAGGTCAACCAGCTCAACGAGTCGGTCAACCGCAGCCAGGAGTTCGCGAGCCAGATCGCGCCGGGGCTGCTCAGCGGCAAGCTGTCCGGCCGCAAGATCGCCGTGGTGGCGCTGCCCGGCACCGAGGACCACACCGAGGGCGTCGTCAAGATGCTCACCGTGGCCGGGGCGACGATCACCGCGCGGGTGCGGATGGAGGACAAGTTCTTCGACCCGGGCACGGTCAACGACCTGCTGTTCCTCGTCGACGAGCTGTCCCAGCCGAGCATCTCGGTGACCGGGCTGCCGCGTAACAGCGACGGCGTCGAGACGGCCAGCGCGCTGCTCGCCCTCGCGCTGCTGCAGGGCACGCCGTCCACGTCCACCTCCCCACCCGTGTCCACGCCCACGGCGGAGGACGTGACCGCGGTGCTGTCCGCCTTCACCCAGCCGGGATACCTCACCGCCGAGGAGGGCGCGACCGGCGGCGCCGAGGCGATCGTCCTGGTCGCCGGAGTGCCCGCGACCGACAAGGACGCGGAGAAGAAGAGCCGGTTCGCGCTGACCATGGCCGGCGAGCTCAGCCGGGTCCCCCGGATGCTCGTCGTCGCCGGTGACAACGCGGGCGACGGCAACCTGGTCTCCGGCATCCGCAACGACCCGACCCTGCTGACCCGGATCTCCACCGTGGACAATGTCAGCACCGTGCAGGGTCAGGTCACCACCGCCCTGGTCACCGTCGAGCGGGTGACGCAGAACAAGGTCGGCCAGTACGGCCTTGCCGCCGGCGCCACCTCGATCGTGCCTTCGGCCGCCCCCTAGCCGGTCCGGTCTAGACTTTCCGGCCATGGCCTACCTCCGTTCCACCGCCCTCGGCGCTCTCGTCGCACGCAGCGTGCTCGGCTGGGTCCGCCGCGATCCGCAGGCCCGTGAGCTGGACCGGACGAACTTCCGGGGCCGGACGGTGACGCTCGCCGGTGGTCCGGCCCTCGCGATCGGCGCCACCGTCGGCGCCGCCTCGGGCGCGGCCACCGGCCGTCTCGGCGCCGCGGCGGTGGTGGCCGGAGCGGTGAGCGGCGCGGTCGGCTTCTACGACGACGTCGCAGGCAACCGGCCCGAGCAGAAATCGGCCAAGGGCTTCGCCGGCCATCTGGGCGCGCTGCGCGAGGGGTTCGTCACCAGCGGCCTCGTCAAGATCGTCGGGGTGGGCGCGGCGGGCCTCGCGGCGTCCGCGCTGATCGGCAGCAGCCGCGGCTCCCGGTTCGGCCGCGGCGCCGACCTGCTGCTCGGCGCCGGGGTGATCGCCGGCACGGCCAATCTGATCAACCTGCTCGACCTGCGTCCCGGTCGCGCGCTCAAGGCCGGCGCGATCCTCGGGGCGCCGCTCGCGGTCGGCCGCAACGCGTCGATGACCGCCGGCGCCCTCGGTGCGGGCGCCGCCCTGCTCCCCGACGACCTGGGCGAGGACATCATGCTCGGCGATGCCGGGGCGAACGCTCTCGGAGCCCTGCTCGGGGTGGCGTTCGTGGCCCGCAGCGGGACGGCCGGGCGGGCGGTGGCGCTGGCCGGGCTGGCCGCGCTGACCGCGGCCAGCGAGAAGGTCAGCTTCACCAAGGTCATCAAGGACACCCCGTGGCTGCGCGCCCTCGACGACCTCGGCCGCCGGCCACCTCACGCGTGACCCCCTCCACCGCTTCTTCAAAACCCTCCAGGGGTACGGCGGGCAAGCTCGCCGGAGCCGCCGCGCTGATCTCGGTCCTCACGATCCTGGCCAGGCTGGCCGGGTTCGGCCGGACCACGGTGTTCTTCTACACGGTCGGCGACGACGGGCTCGCCGACGTGTACCTGGCCACCAACCTCATCCCGAACATCGTCTTCGAGCTGGCCGCCGGTGGCGCGCTGGCCAGTCTGGTGGTGCCGCTGCTGGCCGGGGCGGTGGCGGCCGGTGACCGGGAGCGGGTCGACCGGGTGGCGTCCGCGCTGCTCTCCTGGGTGCTGGCGCTGACCGTTCCGCTGGCCGTGCTGGTGTTCCTGTTCGCCGGCCCGGTCACCGGCCTGTTCGACGGCGTCCCGGCCGAGCACCGGGAGGTCGCGGCGAGGATGCTGCGGATCTTCGCCCCGCAACTGCCGCTGTACGGGGTCGGGATCGTGCTGACCGGTGTGCTCCAGGCACATCACCGGTTCGCCTGGCCGGTGATCGCGCCGCTGCTCTCCAGCGTGACCGTGATGACCGCGTACCTGACGTATGCCGGGATCGACGGCGCCGGGACGGACTTCGCCGGGTTGAGCCGGGCCGGCGAGCTGACCCTGTCGGTGGGCACCACCCTCGGCGTCGTGGCGCTCAGCCTCTGCCTGGTCGTCCCGGTGGCCCGGCTCGGACTCCGGTTGCGGCCGTCGTGGCGGTTCCCCGGTGACGAGGGCCGGCAGGCGGTGCGGCTCGGCTGGGCCGGTGCGGTCACCGTCGGCGCCCAGCAGGTGGTGGCCGCCCTGATCGTGGTGCTGGCGGCGCGGCAGATGGCGCCGTACAGCGGCGCGCAGACCCTCTTCCTGCTGCCGTGGGCGGTGCTGGCGGTGCCACTCGCCACGGCGGTCTACCCACGGTTGTCGGCCGCGGCGTCGGGCGGCGACGAGCCGGGGTATGCCGCCGCGCTCTCCGGGACCGCCCGCTCGGTGGTGCTGCTCGCCGGTCTCGGCACGGCGGCCCTGGCCGGGCTGGCGATCCCGATGACCGAGCTGATGAACGTGCCGGGCGCGGTTCCGGGCGTGGTCGGGTTCGCGCCCGGCCTGCTCGGCTACGCGCTGTTCGCGCTACTGTCCCGGGCTCTCTACGCGCGCGGGGCCACGGTCGCGGCCGCGGTCGCCTCCGCCGTGGGATGGCTCACCGCCGCCGTGGCCGTGATCGTCGTCACGACCGTACCGGATCCGGGTGGTGAGGTCCTCGGGCTCGGCCTGGCCAATGCCGTCGGCATGACGGTGACCGGGCTCCTGCTGGTCGTCGCGGTGCGGCGGCATGCCGGCCCGGGCGCGCTGGCCGGCCTGAGCCGTGCCCTGGGCGCCGCGGTGACCGCGGCCGCCGTGGCCGGGCTCGCCGGATGGGGCGTGGTGACCGGTCTGAGGTCGTCCGTCTGGCCGACCCCGGGCGTGCTGGGCAGCCTCGTTGAAGGCATGCTGGGCGGTGTGGCGGTCGCCGCGGTGTTCCTCGCGGTCGCCTTCGTGCTGGACCGGCGTGACCTCGGTCCGCCGATCGGCGCGGTCGTGAGGCGTCTCCGCAGGTGACTCGGGGCCGCGTGAAGTGGTTCGGCGGCTGCCGGGGACGGCTGGCCGGAGAAGAGTGAGGGGTCAACGGGTCGTGAGCAGCGACGGGGAGTGGCGCGGCTCGGTCGTGCTCGTGGTGGCGTCCAGTACCGGTGGGATCGGCCAGCACGTCGCCTCCCTGGCCCGCGGGCTGGTCGCCGGCGGCTGCAAGGTGCTGGTGTGCGGGCCGTCCGCGGTGAACCAGCACTTCGGGTTCTCGGCGAGTGGCATCGACTTCACCCCGGTGGAGATCCCGGCCGACCCCGGCCCGCAGGACTCCGGCGCGATCCGGCAACTGCGGCGGGCGATCGCCGGGCGTGACGCCGAGGTGATCCACGCGCACGGGCTGCGGGCCGCCTTCGTCGCCTCGGTCGCGCGGACCGGTGTGCCCCTGGTCGTCACCTGGCACAACGCGATTCTCGCGCGCGGTCTCAAAGGCCAGGCGGGCGCGCTGCTGGAGCGGATCGTCGCCCGCAACGCGATGCTGACCCTCGGCGCCTCCGACGACCTGGTGCAGCGGGCGCTGGCGCTCGGCGCGCGCAAGGCCCGGCTGGGCCCGGTCGCGACGCCCCAGCTGGCGGCGCCCAAGCGGACCCGGTCGGCGGTGCGTGCCGAGTTCGGGTTGCGCGGCGACACCCCGCTGATCCTGTCGGTCGGGCGGCTGCACCCGCAGAAACACCACGACCTGCTGATCGACGCCGCGGCCCGGTGGCGTGAGCTGCGGCCCGCCCCGGTCATCGTGATCGCCGGCTCCGGGCCCAGCTACATGCCGCTGGCGCAGCGGGCGTCGATGCAGCATGCGCCGGTGCACCTGCTCGGTCACCGTACCGACGTGCCCGACCTGCTGCTCGGCGCCGACCTCGCGGTGATCACCAGTGACTGGGAGGCGCGGCAGCTGTTCGCGCAGGAGGCGCTACACGCCGGGGTGCCGCTGGTCACGACCGCCGTCGGCGGGCTGCCCGGCCTGGTCGGGGACGCCGCGGTGCAGATCCCGCCGAACGATCTGGACGCGCTGGACGAGGCGGTCCGCCGGTTGCTGGGAGATCCGGCGCTGCGTGCCGACTACGCCGCCCGCGGGCCCCGGCAGGCCGCCACCTGGCCGACCGAGGCCGACGTGGTCGCTGACGTGCGGTCGGCCTACGCAGAGGTCGCGGCGGTCCACCGGTGACCGTGCGACCGGAGCCGGGCAGACCGGAGCCAGAACGGCCGGAAGCCACAGACCAGCTTCCTACTAAACCGGACTTGTCGGATTCCCCGCCGGTCGAGCCGGATCCGGCGTCGTCGGCTTCCACCGGGCCGGACCCGGCGCTGCCCGCTTCGATGGAGCGGGACCCGGCGGCCTCCGCTTCGGTCGAGCCGGATCCGGCGTCGTCGGCTTCGATGGAGCCGGACTCGGCGTCGTCGGCTTCGATCGCGTTGGGTGAGGTGACGCCTGCTCCGGTGAAGTCCGAGGCGGTGGCGTCCGTCCCGGGTGAGGGGAGGAGCGTGCTCGCCGCGGTGGCCAGGACGGAGACGCGGCGGACGCTGCTGGACCGGCTGCGACGGGTGCGGCCGCCCGGCACCCCGCGCCGCCCGCTCGTCGCCGCCTGGGTGCCCTACCTGATGGTGGCGCTGGTCGCGGCGGCCAGCCTGGCCGTGCTCGCGATCCGGCCGGCCGAGCCGCAGCACGGTGGCGACGCCGACTACGTGGTGATCGCGGCCGCGGCCGGGCTGCGCTGGGAGGACCTCGACCCGCAGCGGACCCCGGCGCTCTGGCGGGAGGCGTCGCAAGGCTCGCTGGGCTGGCTGTCGGTACGGTCGGCGCACTCGGTGACCTGCCCGTCCGACGGCTGGCTGACCCTGGGCGCCGGCAACTACGCGGCCTGGGACACCCGGGCCGTCACGGGCCGCTGCCCGGCAGTCGAGCCACGCCTGGACCGCCCGGACGGGATCGGCGCCAACGTGCCCGAGCAGCCCACGGTGGTCCGCACCAATCAGGACCGGCTGCCGTACGGCGCGACGCCCGGCGCCCTGGCCGAGTCGTTGCGCTGCACGGTCGCCGTCGGCCCGGGCGCGGCGATCGCGGCGGCCCGCCCGTTCGGACGCGTCGACCGCTACGTCCCGGAGCTTCCGGCCGACCCGGCCACCGTGCTCGGCGAGTGTGTCCTGAGCATCGTCGACCTCGGCACGATCGCCGGGGACGGGGTGGCGCGCCGGGCGGCGGTGGAGGCCGCCGACCGTACCCTCGCCCGGGTCCTCGCCGCCCGCCCCCCGCGCTCGCTGATGCTGATCGCCGGGCTCGCCGACACCGAGGCCGCCTCCCGCCTGCACGTGGCGATCGCCGAGGGGCCCGGGTGGGAGGGCGGCTGGCTCACCTCGGCGGGCACCGGCCGGGAAGGCTACCTGCAGCTCGTCGACCTGGCCCCGACCGTGCTGGCCGCGCTCGGCGAGCCGGTCCCGCAGAAGCTGTTCGCCGGGTACCCCGCGTCGATCGCGCCGGGCCGCACCGCCGACCCGGCGCAGGCCATGCAGGGACCGCAGGACGCCGACCGCCGGGCCATCGCCCAGCGGGGGGTCGCCGAGATCTTCTTCACGGTGCTGGCGATCCTGCAGGCGGTCCTGTTCGTGGCGGTGATCCCGGTGCTGGTCCGGGCCCGCCGGCACGCCGGTCCGCTGGGCCCGCCGCTGCCGCCGCGCCGCCTGGTCGACCTGGCCGAGGCGGCGCTGCTGGCCGGTGGGCTGGCGATCCCGGCCGCACTGCTGGCCGACGTGGTCCCGTGGTGGAGCAGCGCCCACCCGGCGTGGATGTTCGGGTCGGCGACGGCCGCGCTGATGATCCTGGGCACCCTGCTGATCCGGCTCGCGCCGCGCTATCCGCGGACGCTGTGGCCGATGGCCGCGGCCGCCGCGATCGGCGTGCTGGTGGTGGCGGTGGATCTGGCGACCGGGGCGCGGCTGCAGCTCAACGGGGTGGCCGGTTACTCGGCGGTGCACGGCGTCCGCTACGCCGGGCTCGGCGGCGTCGGCCTGGGCGTGTTCGTGGCCGGGCTGTTCCTGCTGGCCGGTTCGCTGGCGCAGTGGGTGACCCGGCGCTGGCGGCCGCTGGTGATGGTGACCTTCGGCGGGCTCGGCGTGGTGATGGTCGGCAGCGGGCACCTGGGCTCGGACCCGGTCGGCGCGATCGCGGTCACCGCCGGCGCGTGCGTGGCGGCGGCGATCAGCACCGGTGGCTGGCTGACGTTCCCGCGGTTCGCGTGGGCGGCGCTGACCGGGGTGGTGGTGACGATCACGTTCGCGGTCCTCGATCTGCGCCGGGCGCCGCTGGAACAGGGCACGCTGGGCAGGTTCCTGACCTCGCTGGGCGACGGCACGGCCGGTCCGGCGATGCAGCGGGCCGCCGCCGCGAACGGGCAGGCGCTGGTGGACAGCCCACTCACCCTGCTGGCCCTGCTGGGCGCGGCGATGCTGGCGTTCTGCCAGTTCTCCCCGTGGGGCGGGCTGAACCGCGTCTATGGCCTGCATCCGGCGGTCCGGGCGGGTGTGGCCGGGACCGCGGTGGCGACAGTGGTCGCCGGGGTGCTGGGTGGCACGGCTCTCGGGTCGGCCGGCGCAGCCGCGGCGGCGGCGGTGCCGGTGGCGGTCCTGACGGCGCTGCGGGTGCTGCTGCACGCCGCGGACCGGACGCCTCCGCCGGGCGAGACGGACGGTCCGGGCGGGCCGTTACTGCGTAAATCCGACGAAGGTCCGGTAACCGTGTCATGACACGCACGCCCACCAGCCCGAACGTGGAGGTCCTGGCAAACAGTGTTACGGTGAACTCCCGTGGATGGGGTCCTGCCCCGGCCGCAAGAACCGATGAAACGGCGACCACGGGAGCGGGCCTTGGCCTCAACAGTGCGCGACACGCGGCACATCTTCGTCACCGGGGGCGTCGCCTCCTCGCTGGGTAAGGGCCTCACCGCCTCCAGTCTCGGCAATCTGCTCACCGCTCGCGGCCTCCGCGTCGTGATGCAGAAGCTCGACCCGTATCTGAACGTCGACCCGGGGACGATGAACCCGTTCCAGCACGGTGAGGTCTTCGTCACCGAGGACGGGGCGGAGACCGACCTCGACGTCGGGCACTACGAGCGCTTCCTCGACCGTGACCTGTCCGGCAAGGCGAACGTGACGACCGGCCAGGTCTACTCGGCGGTCATCGCCCGGGAGCGGCGCGGTGAGTACCTGGGTGACACCGTGCAGGTCATCCCGCACATCACCAACGAGATCAAGTCGCGGATCTTCGCGATGGCCGACCCGGACGAGAACGGCAACGTCCCGGACGTGGTGATCACCGAGGTCGGCGGCACGGTCGGCGACATGGAGTCGCTGCCGTTCCTGGAGGCGATCCGTCAGGTCCGCCACGAGGTCGGCCGCGATCACGTCTTCTACCTGCACGTGTCGCTGGTGCCCTACCTGGCGCCGTCCGGTGAGCTGAAGACCAAGCCCACCCAGCACTCGGTGGCCGCGCTGCGCAACATCGGTATCCAGCCGGACGCCCTGATCTGCCGCAGTGACCGGGAGATCCCGGAGAAGATGAAGCACAAGCTGGCGCTCTACTGCGACGTCGACGTCGAGGCCGTCATCGCCTGCCCGGACGCGCCGAGCATCTACGACATCCCGAAGGTGCTGCACGACGAGGGCCTCGACGCCTACGTGGTGCGCCGTCTCGGGCTGTCCTTCCGTGACGTCAACTGGAAGACCTGGAACGATCTGCTGGAGCGGGTGCACCACCCGAAGCGGACGATCACGATCGCGCTGGTCGGCAAGTACGTGGACCTGCCCGACGCGTACCTGTCGGTGAGCGAGGCGATCCGGGCCGCCGGGTTCGGCAACACCGTGAAGATCAAGCTCCGGTGGGTGCCGAGCGACGACTGCGTGACCCCGGCGGGCGCCGCGGCCGCGCTGAAGGGCGTCGACGGCATCGTCATACCGGGTGGCTTCGGCGTCCGCGGCATCGAGGGCAAGGTCAACACTTCGCGGTACGCCCGGGAGAACAGGATCCCGATCCTGGGCCTGTGTCTCGGTCTGCAGTGCATGACCATCGACGCCGCCCGCAACCTGGCCGGGCTGGCCGGCGCGAACTCGGTCGAGTTCGACGAGAAGGCCACCTATCCGGTGATCTCGACGATGGCCGACCAGGAGGACATCGTGGCGGGCAAGGGCGACCTGGGCGGCACCATGCGGCTCGGCGCCTACCCGGCGAAACTCAGGGAGGGCTCGATCGTCGCCGAGGTGTACGGCGCGACGGCGATCTCCGAGCGTCACCGGCACCGCTACGAGGTGAACAACGACTTCCGTGACAAGCTGTCGCAGTCCGGCCTGGTGTTCTCCGGTACCTCCCCGGACGGGCGGCTGGTCGAGTTCATCGAGCTGGACCGGGAGGTCCACCCGTACTTCGTGGCCACCCAGGCGCACCCGGAGCTGAAGAGCCGCCCGACCCGGCCGCACCCGCTCTTCGACGGCCTCGTCAAGGCGGCGATCACCTATGCGTCGGCGGACGAGCTGCCGGTCGAGATCGATGTGACCGAGGCCTCCTGACATGGGTTTCGCCCACCAGACGGTGTCCCGGGCCGAGCGTTACCACGGTGCGATCTTCTCGGTTTACACCGACGAGGTGACCATGTCCGACGGCAGCACCGCGGCGCGCGACGTGGTGGAGAACCGCGGCGCCGTCGTCGTGGTCGCCCTGGACGAGCAGGACCGGGTGGTGCTGATCAAGCAATACCGGCACCCGGTCGGCCGGCACCTGTGGGAGCTGCCGGCCGGGCTGCGCGACGTGGCCGGCGAGGACGAGGCGCTCACCGCGGCCCGCGAGCTCGCCGAGGAGGTCGATCTCACGGCGGGCCGGATGGAGCCGCTGATCGACCTGCACACCTCACCCGGCTTCGCCGACGAGACGGTCCGGGTGTTCCTCGCCCGCGACCTGGCCGAGGTGGCCGACGCGGACCGGCACGAGCGGACCGCCGAGGAGGCCGACCTGGAGGTGCGCCGCGTCGACCTGGACGAGTGCGTCGCCATGGTCTTCCGTGGTGAGATCACCAACGCCGCCGCGGTCGCCGGTGTCCTGGCGGCGGCGCGTGCCCGGGACACCGGCTGGACCATCCTCCCGGCCGTGTGACCGTCACGCCGCGGCGTTCTCGATGAGCGTCGCGGCGTACTCCGCGCCGCTGCCGTCACGGAGCTCCCGGCTGATGGCGGCGCTCGCCCGGCGCACCTCCGGGTCGTTGATCAGATCCTCGAACGTCTCCCGCAGCTGCTCGGCGCTGACCGTGGTGTCGATCCGACGGGCCACGCCCAGCTCGACCAGGCGGTCAGCGTTGCCGAACTGGTCCACCGCCTGCGGCGCGACCAGCATCGGGGTGCCGCAGTAGAGGCCCTCGACGCTGCCTCCCATGCCGGCGTGGGTGAGGAAGGCCGAGGCCTGGCGCAGGACCTCCAGCTGTGGCACCCAGGAGTGCACCTCGATGTTGCCGGGCAGCTCGCCGAGCACGGCCGGGTCGACGTGCCGGCCGATCTGCAGCACGACGTGCCAGCCGGGAAGGTCGCCGAACGCCTCGACGCAGCGCCGGTAGAACTCGGGATGCTCGGTGAACGCCGAGCCCAGGGAGACGAGCAGCACGTCACGCGCGTCGGCGGGCCGGACCCAGGTGCCCTGGTCGGTGCGGTCGCCGAAGATCGGGCCGGCGAAGGAGTAGACCTTCTCGTCGACCCGGTCGGCGTGCGGCTGCATGGCCCGGGGGATCAGCACCAGGGACCGCTCCGGCCGGCCCTGGAAGGCCATGCTGTCGGTGACGCTGGACCCGTTGTCGGTCAGCCACTGCTCGAACCGGTGGTAATAGGCGGCCCCACGCGGGTCGGCCCGCATCGCCTCGACCATCGGGGCCATCTCCTGCTCGTAGCCCTCCCACGCGACGAAGGTGGGGGAGAGCTGCATCGAGGGGATGCCCCACTGCTCGGCGAGCAGCCGGGCCGGGGCGCCCGCGATGTCGTAGAGGAACAGGTCGGGGCGATCGTCCTGATAGGCCTCCCGCAGCTGCGGCAGCATCGCGATCGCGTCGTCGAGGAAGAGGGTGAGCTGGTCGATCGCGTCACCGTCGGACCCGTCGTTGCCGTCGACGAGGGTGGATCGGTAGGGCCGGAACTCGGCGCCCGCCGCCTCGACGATCTCCGCGTACGACGGGTCGTTGGCATAGGTGACCCGATGCCCGCGGGCGACGAGCTCGCGGATGACCTCGATGCTCGGGTTGACATGGCCGGGGAACGGGATGCTGACCATGGCGATATGCGGCACGGTGACCTCCAGGTCGCTCAACAGGTCGTTCAACAAGACGAGACGTAGCGTCTCGTTTCCGGGAGTGCTTGTCAAGACGAGACGTTGCGTCTCGTTGTGGTGTAGTGTCGCGCCATGCCCGACGCTTCACGACGTAGCGAACGCTCCCGATCCGCGATCCTGCGGGCCGCCATGGGCCTTCTCCAGGAGAAGGGCTATGCCGACCTGACCGTCGAGGGCATCGCCGCTCGCGCCGGCGTCGGCAAGCAGACCATCTACCGCTGGTGGGGCGGTCGTGGTCCGGTCGTCCTCGACGCCCTTGTCGAGCACAGTGGTTCCGCCGGGCCACCCGCGCTCCCCGACACCGGCGATCTCGAGGCCGACCTGCGGCCCGTCATCCGGGCGATCGTCGCCGAGCTCGCCGACCACCGGCTGTCGGCCACCACCCGCGCCCTCACCATCGAGACGCTGTCCAGCGACGACTTCGCCGACCGCATGCGTGACCGGCTGCTGCGACCACAACTCGACACCGTCAAGGACCGGCTGCGATCCGCCCGCACCGCCGGCCAGGTGCGCGCCGAGGTCGACCTCGACCAGGCCGTCGAGCTGCTGATCGGGCCGATGTATCACCGCTGGATGATGCGCACCGGGCCACTCACCGAGGAGTATGCGGATGGGATCGTCGATCTCGCGATGGCGGCGCTGCGACCCGCCGCACCCGCCGACATCAGATGACGGCCGGCGGTGGCCGCGCTCCTCGACCGTTGCCCGGCCTGCCCCACCGGACCCGGCCGATCCGCTCCCGGCGCCTCTCTGACAGCTTCAAATGATCTTATGTACGACGATGAGACATCCACGGGGAACAATCAGAAAAATCCTGCCACCACCCGGACTGCCGCGCACCCTCGCGGTCCAGTCCCTCGTCTACGCCATCGGCAACGGCGCCTTTCTCACCGGCAGCGTCGTCTTCTTCAGCCTCTATGTCGGACTGACACCGGTGCAGATCGGCATCGGGCTCTCCGCCGCCGGGTTCGTCGGCCTCATCGGATCCATGCCGTTCGGGCACCTCGCCGACCGGATCGGCGGGCAGCGGGCCTGGGTGATCGGGGCGACAGCCGAGGCGGCGGCGTTCGCGGCCTATCCACTGGCCGACGGATTCACGCTGTTCCTGCTGGTGATCTGCGCGCAGACGGCAGCCGAGGCGTTCGCCAACGCGGGCCGGGTCGTCTACACGGCGGCCGCCGTGCCCCGCGAGGGACGGGTCCGGGTGATGGCGTTCACACGTGCCTACCTCAACGTCGGCTTCACCATCGGCTCCGGCCTCGGCGCCGCCGCGCTCGCCCTCGACAGCCGGCCGGGTCTGCTCATCCTGGTGTTCGCGGCGGCCGGGGGCATCGCGATCAACGCGATCTTCGTCGCCCGGATGCCGGCCGTCGACCGGCCCGTCCACGACGAGGGGCCCCGGCCCAGCCCCTGGGGAGTGCTGCGCGACCATCCGTACACTGCGTCGGCCGTGCTGATCGGTGTCCTCTGGTTGCACAGCACCGTCTGGGCCGAGGTCCTGCCGCTGTGGGCGATCACCATGACCGACGCGCCGAAACCGGTGCTCGGGGCGCTCGTCGCGCTCAACACCGTGATGGCGGTGCTGCTGCAGGTGCGGGCCGCTCGTGGCGCCGACACCCTGCACGGCGCGACCCGTCTGCTGCGCTGGTCGGCGATCGCCGCCGCTGTCGCCTGCCCGGTCGTGGCGCTCAGCGGGCAGACCCACGGATGGGTGACCGTCGCGGTGCTGGCCGCCGCGGTCGCCATGCTCACCGGCACCGAGCTGTGGCTGTCCTCGGCGCAGTGGTATCTCAACACCGAGGTGCCGCCGGCCGGCCAGCGCGGCGCCTACACCGGTCTCGGCAAGTCGGTCGGCGGCCTCGGCAAGATGATCGGGCCGGCCGGGTTCACCATCCTCGCCATCCAGACCGGCGGCTGGGGCTGGTGGGTCATCGCCGGGGTCTTCGTGCTGTGCGGGGTGGCCTGTGGGCCGGTGATCCGCTGGATCGAGCGGACACCCCGCAACGTGGCACTACCCGTCTGACCCACGGCCGCGACCACATTGAAGACCGGCCCGCGGTCGCAACCGGCCCGCTGGATCGCCTCGACCCACCCACCGGCGGCCTCGACCGGGCCGCCGGGGTCTCCCCGGGCGGGCTGGCGGTCTCCACCGGTCGGCCGGAGGTCTCAACCGGCCTGCCGGATCGCCTCGACCAGGTGCTCCGGCGGTGGCATCGCGGCGATCTCGGCGCTCACCTCGACCGCCGCCGACGCCACGACGGGATCGGTGACCAGCCGGGTCAGCAGCGTCGGGGTGATGTCCCGCTCGTCGACGGCCAGCCCCGCGCCGCGGGCCGCGACCAGCTCCGCGTTGTGCCGGCGGTCCCCGGCGCCCCGCACGATCAGTTGTGGGGCGCCGGCCTGCAGGGCGCTGAGCGTGGTCCCGGCGCCACCGTGATGGACGATCGCCGCGCCGGCGGCGAGCGCCGCCGGGATCGGTGCCTCATCGGTGGCCCGCACGTGTGGCGGCAGCCGGCGGACATTCGGCCGGATCAGCACGATGTCGGCGTCGACGTGCTCGGCGGCCGCGGCGACCCGGGACATCATCCGGTCCGGGCCGGGCGCCGGGACCGTGCTGCGGCTGACGAGGATGCGCGGGCGGCGTGGTGGTTCGGCCAGCCAGTCCGGCAGCCGGCGATCACCCGCGTACGGCACGAACCGCATCGGCAGATGGGTGCCGCGCCGGGCGACGCTGGCCGGAGCGATCCGGATCACCGCGGCCGGTGCGGCCATCTGCGGACGGCCCCGCATCCGGGTGGCGGCGAGCAGCGCCGGCCCGTCGAACAGGGAGGTCTCCTGCAGGATGCCCGGCACACCCAGCCGGGCGGCGACCACGGCGCCGGCAGCGGCCAGCGGTTCGTAGACGATCCGGTCCGGCCGCCACTGCCGGGCCGTCCGCTCGAACCGGTCGAGCATCCGGTCGTTGATCGCCCCGAACAGGTGGCCCACGACCCGCGGCCTCGCAGTCCCGGCGAGCTCGTGGCGGATCAGCAGCGGATGCCGCAGCATGGTCCACGCCGCCACCGGCGCGAACCGGAACCCCGGAGCGACGTCGCGCACCTCGAAACCGGTGACCCGCAGTCCGTCGCCCGCGGTCGCGAACAGCACCTCGTGGCCCGCCTCGCGCAGCGCCCGGGCCAGCGGGACCATCGGGAAGACGTGCCCGATCAGTGGCGCCGCGACCACGAGAACACGCATCAACACACTCTAGGCGGGTACGTCACGCGCATGACCGTGCCGAAGCTGCGGGCCCTCGTGCTCGACACCACCGACGCCCGCCGTCTCGCCGAGTTCTACCGGCAGCTGCTCGACCTGGACTATCGGGAGGGCGACGAGCCACCTCCGGCGGGTTCGGACGATCCGCGCGGCCGCGAGTGGTTGCAGCTGCGGTCGCGCGACGGCGATCTCCATCTGTCCTTCCAGCAGACCACGGGCGTACGCCCGACGAGCTGGCCGAGCGACGAGATCCCCCAGCAGATGCACCTGGACACGTCGGTGAGCTCACTCGACGAGCTGAACCGGCAGCACGACCGGATCCTGGCCCTCGGCGCCACCCTGCGCTTCGACCGCTCCGACGATCCGGAGGAGCCACTGCGCGCCTACGCCGACCCCGACGGCCACATCGTCTGCGTCTTCGTCGGCTGACCGGCCGCTCTTGACCTCAACCTTGATGCAGGTTGCAGTGTGACCCGATGACCTTCACCGCAGCGGAGTTGGAGTACCTGGCCGGGCAGCACCTCGGGCGGCTGGCCACCGTGCAGCCCGACGGGACACTTCAGGTGAGTCCGGTCGGGTTCGCCTGGAACCCGGAGACCGCGACGATCGACATCCGTGGCTTCACCATGGCGGCCAGCCGCAAGTTCCGGAACGTGGCCGCCAACGGCCGGGTCGCCTTCGTCGTCGACGACCTGCCGTCCACCGACCCGTGGCGGGTCCGCTGCCTGGAGATCCGAGGCCATGGCGAGGCCGTCGACGGCCCGGAGGCGATCATCCGGATCCACCCGCGGCGCGTGATCTCCTTCGGGATCGAGGAGACCGACACCGAGCCGCACCGTCTCACCGTCAGCAAACGCGACGTCAGCGTTTGACGGCCACCCCGGGATGCCGCGGGCCGTGTGCGCCTTCGCGCCGCGGACGGCCTGCTCGTTGTGGGCGGTCACGGCCGGGATGGCCAGGGCGCTGCCGGCGGCGAGGTGCTCCCGGAGGGCAGCGATGATCCGGTACGCCTCGACCTCGTCGATGGTGAACCGCAGGATCGCCACCAGACTGATCGCAATCGGACGGCCGCAGTCGAGTGCGGCGACCTCCGGGGAGGCCGGCGAGGCGTCGGTGTCACGCGGGTCGGCGTCCGGATGGGTGGCCGAGCCGGCACGGGACGAGGCGAGCAGGGCGCGGGCGTGCACTCGGACGATCGGGTCGTCGCCGACGTAGACCATCCGTGACGCCGGGTCCACGCCCTGCACCACCTCGTGCAGGTCAGGTGAGGTATGCAGCCCGGTCCCGATGTCCAGGAGCCGGCGAATGCCCAGCTCAGCGGCGAGGAGGCGCCCATCGAGATCGGCAGGCTGGGGATTGCTCGACGATCTCCGCGGCGGCCTTGCGGCCGGCGTCGGTTCCTTCGGACTGAACGCCCGGGCGGGAACGGTCAGCGGAGCTCGACGTCGACCCCGGAGTCGGCCAGGTAGCCGAGCAGGTCGTCCATCGTCACGGCCGGTGTCCACCAGCGCCGGTCGTAGCCGGGCACCAGATGCGTACGGGCGACCTCGGAGTCGTGCCAGATCAGCGAGAACCCGGGCGCCGCGCCCCAGCCGCCGTTGGCGCAGTCGTGCAGGGCGCCCAGGTTCCACCCGAAGTAGCCGCCCGGGCCGTTGATCGCCTCACCGATGGCGCAGAAGAACCCCTCGACGTCGGTGATGTGGCGGCCGGCCAGGTGATAGCGGGTGCCGGCCGGCCGGTCCGGGCGCTGCTCGTGGTGCGCGAGAGCCACCCCGGCCCACTCGTGGCGCAGGTCGGCGTCGTACTCGGCCCATTCACCGTGCACGTCCGGGCGGCCGGCTCGCCAGCGCTGCCAGACGGTGCGTGCCCCGGCCGGGCGGGGACCGCCGATCGCGTCGCCGTAGGTGGGCTGCAGTGTGACGTCGACCAGGCCGTCTCCGAGGCGCGACGGCCGGACCTCCGCGACCTCGGCCCCCAGGCCGGCGCCGACCATGCCGACAGCCGTGCCGTCCCGGTCGACGCTGAAGATCGAACCCTGGATCCAGCGCCGTCGCGGGGCCGCGCCGCGGCTCAGCGCGTCGAGGGCGCGCTGCAGCGGAGGCTCGGGGCGGCAGCCGATCAGGGTGGCCCCGCGCGGCGCCGGCGTGGGGCGGGGCCGGAACACGCCGGAGACCTCCCGGCACAGCCCGAAGTCCTCCTCGCCGGTGCCGGTGACCCCGACCAGCAGATATCCGTCGGCGTCCGGGGCCTTGTCGGCGCCGCGGGCGAACCGGGCCAGCTCCTCGACGCGCAGCCGGCCCTCCAGCGTCACGTCGAGCAGCCCGCGGTCGAGGGCGGACGGGCGCGCGTCGAGGACCGTGATGTCGAGCAGTTCCTCGGCGCAGTGCCAGCAGTGCGCGGGGTGCTTGGACTGCGGCGGGTGGATGGCGTCGAGGCCGACGTTGCCCAGCCAGTCCGGGCCGGCGCCGTCACATGCCGCGGCCAGCCGTCCGGCCGGCTCGCAGCCGAGTAGCCGGTACTGCTCCACCGGCGGCTCGGGGACCTCGGCGAACAGACCGTCGATGTCGGAGCAGGCGGCGATCACGAGTTCACCGTCGTCGGTGTTCTGGTCCACCAGAAGCCAGGGAAAGCCGCTCATCGGGTGGAACCGTACAGCCCGGACCGCCGACCGGGGGATACCGGTGCACGAATCCGGATGGATCAGCAGCTCAGGGGTAATCTCCGGCAGATGAGGGTCGGTATTCCCACCGAGGTCAAGAACAACGAGTTCCGGGTGGCCATCACCCCGGCGGGCGTCTACGAGCTCGTCCGTAACGGTCACGAGGTGGCCGTCCAGTCCGGAGCCGGGGCGGGCTCCTCGATCAGCGACGCCGACTTCCGGGCGGCCGGCGCGGTGATCCTGCCGGACGCCGACGAGACGTGGGGCTTCGGCGACCTGATCCTCAAGGTCAAGGAGCCGGTGCCGGAGGAGTACCACCGGATGCGCCCGGAGCAGGTGCTCTTCACCTACCTGCACCTGGCGGCGTCGAAGGAGTGCACGGACGCGCTGGTGGAGCGCCGGGTGACCGGGGTGGCGTACGAGACGGTCGAGCTGCCGGACCGCTCGCTGCCGCTGCTCGCCCCGATGTCCGAGGTGGCCGGCCGGCTCGCTCCGCAGGTCGGCGCCTACCACCTGATGCGGCAGGGCGGTGGGCGCGGCGTGCTGATGGGCGGTGTGCCCGGGGTGTATGCGGCGAAGGCCGTCGTGATCGGGGCGGGCGTGTCCGGGCTGAACGCCGCCGCGATCGCCCTCGGCATGCAGGCCGAGGTGCTGCTGCTGGACAAGAACGTGGCCCGGCTGCGGGCGGTGGACGCCGACTACCGCGGGCACATCCAGACCATCGCGTCGAACGCGTACGAGATCGAGAAGGCCGTCCTCGACGCGGACCTGGTGGTGGGTGCGGTGCTGGTGCCGGGCGCGAAGGCGCCGAAGTTGATCTCCAACGAGCTGGTGTCGCGGATGAAGCCGGGCAGTGTGCTGGTGGACATCTCGATCGACCAGGGCGGCTGCTTCGAGGACTCGCGGCCGACCACCCACGACGACCCGACCTACCGGGTGCACGAGTCGATGTTCTACTGCGTCGCCAACATGCCCGGGGCGGTGCCGCACACCAGCACCTACGCGCTCACGAACGTCACTCTGCCGTACGCTCTGGAGTTGGCGAACCGCGGCTGGCGCGGCGCCCTGCGCGCCGATCCCGCGCTCGCCGCGGGCCTCAACACCTTCGACGGCAACGTGGTCTACGGGCCGGTCGCGGAGGCGCACGGGATGCCCTCGATACCCCTGACGGAGGTGCTCCGCTGACTCTCGACCGGGCGATCAGGAGCTATCTGGACCACCTGACCGTGGAGCGCGGGCTGTCGCGCAACACGCTCGCGTCCTACCGGCGGGACCTGGAGCGCTACGCCGAAGGGCTGACCGCGGAGGGTGTCGAGGATCTCGCCGGTGTGCGGCCGGCGCACGTCGCCGGTCATCTGGCCCGGCTGCGCGAGGAGGGCCTGGCGTCGGCGTCGGCGGCGCGGGCCATCTCCGCGGTCCGCGGGCTGCACCGGTTCGCGGTCCGCGAGCGGCTGGCGGCCCACGACCCCGCCGCGGAGGTACGGCCACCCGCCCCGCCGAAACGCCTGCCCAAGGCCCTGGACGTGGACCAGATCGGCCGGCTGCTCGCGGTCCCGGACCCGGACTCGCCTCTCGGCCTGCGTGACCGGGCGCTGCTGGAGTTCCTCTACGGCACCGGGGCGCGGATCTCCGAGGCGGTCGGCGCCGACATCGACGACCTGGAGCTGGAGACCGATCCCGCGGTCATCCTGCGGGGCAAGGGCGGGCGCACGCGGCTGGTCCCGGTCGGCGGTTACGCGCGGGCTTCGTTGCAGGCCTATCTGGTACGGGCGAGACCCTCGCTGGCCGAGTCGGGCCGGGGCACGCCCGCGGTGTTCCTGAACGCTCGCGGGGGCCGGCTGTCGAGGCAGAGCGCGTGGACGGTCCTGCACCGCTGCGCCCTCGCGGTGGGCCTGCCGGTGGACGGGCCGTACGCGGTGAGCCCGCACACGTTGCGTCACTCCTACGCGACGCATCTGCTCGACGGCGGGGCCGACGTCCGGGTGGTGCAGGAACTGCTGGGACACGCCTCGGTCACCACGACGCAGGTGTATACCCTGGTGACCGTCGAACGCCTCCGGGAGGTGTACGCGACCGCACACCCGCGGGCTCGTTAGAGGCTATGGATGCGTAGGCGCGACACGCCGAACGGCTGAACCCTTTCGAGGAGGGGCGGGTGGCGTACAGTCGGGCATCGGCTCCGGCTGCGAGTCGAAGGGGGGCGAGGAACATGTCAGGTAACGGCCAGCGCGCAGAGGCCTGGACCTCGGCTCTCCGTGAGCAACAGAACTCGCTGGACCTGGGCGCCGATCTGGGCCCCGCCGACCCCACCGCCTACACCATGCGCCGGCCCATCCCCGAGCCGATGCCGAAGGACCGGCACGGCCCGGCCCGCATCATCGCCCTGGCGAACCAGAAGGGTGGTGTCGGAAAGACGACGACCACCATCAACCTGGGCGCGGCGCTGGCGGAGTATGGGCGCAAGGTCCTCCTCGTCGACTTCGACCCGCAGGGCGCCTGCTCGGTGGGCCTCGGAGTCAACCCGCACAATCTCGACCTGAGCGTCTACAACCTGCTCATGCAGGACGACGTCGCCACCGAGGACGTCATCATCAAGTCCGACGTGGCCGGTCTGCACCTGCTGCCTGCCAACATCGACCTGTCGGCCGCCGAGATCCAGCTGGTCAACGAGGTCGCGCGCGAGATGGCGCTGGCCCGGGCGCTGCGCTCGGTGCGTAAGGAGTACGACTTCATCCTGATCGACTGCCAGCCCTCGCTGGGCCTGCTGGCGATCAACGCGCTGACCATCGCGCACGGCGTGCTCATCCCCCTGGAGTGTGAGTTCTTCTCCCTCCGCGGGGTGGCGCTGCTCCTCGACACCATCGACAAGGTGCGCGAGCGGCTCAACTTCGATCTGGAGCTCGAGGGCATCCTCGCCACGATGTACGACTCCCGGACCACGCATTGCCGCCAGGTGCTGCAGCGTGTGGTCGAGGCGTTCGGCGACAAGGTGTACCAGACGGTCATCACGAAGACGGTGAAGTTCCCCGAGTCGACCGTGGCGGGAGCCCCGATCACTACGCTGGACCCTGCGTCGTCCGGCGCGCGCAACTACCGTCAACTCGCTCGCGAGGTCATCGCCGCCCAGGCAGATCGAGGCTAGGTCCCGCACCGTGCTCTTCGCTCTCGGCGAACCGGTGGCGTTCGTCGCCCTGGTCGTCGCCTTCCTGATCGGCCTGGCGCTGCGTGCCGTCGCCATGAGGTTCACGGCCCGTGTCGTCGGGCTCGGTGACGGCCGCCCACCGGCGCGTTTCAGCCTCCGGCGCGACATCGACCCGTTCGGCGCGGTGTCGGCCGCGATCGGCGGCATGGGCTGGGGCCGGCAGTTGACGGTCGACGAGGTGCCCAACTGGCGTGGCCGGGGCCGGGCCGCCGCGGTCTTCGCCGCCGGGCCGGTCGCCTGCATCCTCGCCGGTGAGCTGATCATCGCCGGGTTCGCGCTGTTCTACCCCTCCGCGGCGCTGGCCCTGATGCCGGGCGAGATCCTGCGCGGTTTCCAGCCGGTGCCGATGGCCGGCCAGGTGGTGCTGTCGCTGGGCGTCGGGTTGCTCACGCTCGGCCTGCTGGCGCTCATCCCGATCCCGCCGCTGGACGGCTTCGGCATCCTGTGGTTCGCGTTGCGTAAACCGGGCCCGAGCATGGCCTGGCTGCGGCTGTGGTTCGAGGACAAGAACATCGGCGCGCTGGTCCTGCTGGTGTGCGCGTTCTTCCCCACCGGCTATCCGATCCTGCTGAGGATCATCGACGTCCTGGGCGTCCTCTTCCTGCGAATCTGGGCCTGAACCGGCGCCGTAGCCGCGGTTTCCGTGCCTCACGGCGGGTCGCCCTGCTGTTTTTCTCGGCCACCGCGGTTAAAGTTTGAGCGATGTCGATGTCACTGGCTGTCGCTGTGCTGCTGCTCGGCGTGGCCGACTCGATGGTCGGCTCCTATTTCGTCCTGTTCGTGACCGAGGACGCCGGTCTCACCCCACTGGAGACCGGCGTCTTCGTGTCCGTGCACGGCGCAGCCGGCATCATGATCGCGTGGCTCGCCGGACACGGGTTCGACCGGCAGCCCTCCCGCTGGTACGCGGCCGTCTCGATGCTGTGTGGCGGCGCCGCCCTGTGGCTGATGCCGGCGATCCGGTCGTACCCGCTGTTCATCCTGCTCGCCGTCACCCTGCTCGGCGCGCTTGCCGCGGCCTTCCCTCAGCTCTTCGCCCTGGGCCGGCACCTCCCGGGCGCCGGCTCGACGGCCGGCCGATCGGTGACCCTGCTGCGTTCGGTGTGGTCGCTGGCCTGGGCGGCCGGCCCGCTGATCGGCGCCGCGGTCCGGGCCGTGGCCGGCTTTCCCGCCATCCTGCGTTCGGCCGCCGTGGTCCTCGTCGTGGCCGCCGTCTGGGTGCTGACCGCCGTGCCCCGTCCCGGCCCGCCCCACCCGCAGCCGCCCCCGGACGACCGGACCGGCTCGCGCCAGCCGAGGAGCACCACCATCCTGCCGACCGTGGGCATCACCCTCTTCTTCACCGCGATGTTCGCCGCATCGGTGGTCATGCCGCTCTTCGTCACCGGCGAACTGGCCCAGGACGACTCGGCCGTGGGCGTCCTGTTCAGCGTCTGCGCCGCCGTCGAGGTCCTGGCCGCCCTGCTGCTCGCCGCGATGCCCGCCCACATCAGCCAGCGCCTGATCATCCTCACCGGGATGGGCGGTTTCGTGTTCTTCTTCGCCCTCACCGTCCTCGCCGACGACCTGATCCTGCTGGCGGCCGGCCAGGTGGTCCGCGGCATCGCGATAGCGGTCGTCGGTGCCGCCGGCATCCGCTGGTTCCAGGACGCGATGGCCCCCGCCACCGGCCGGGCCACCACCCTGTTCGCCAACGCCACCACCGCCGGCATGGTCCTGGCCGGCATCGTCGGCGGAGGCGCGGTGTCGCTGCTCGGCTACACCGGGACCCTCCTGCTGTGCGGCGCCGTCACGGTGGTCGCCACCATCGCCTTCGCCGTCGGCACCTCGGCCCACCACGGCCGCCCGCCCCCGGTCCCGGCCTGCCGCCCGCTTCCGCCGCCACGCGGCCCCGCCGGAAGCGAGACCCACTCCCGGGCCGATCGAGGTTGACGGCATGTCGGGCGGCTCTCCGGCGGCGGGAAGCCCACTGACGGGCCCCGCTGGCCTCCATGGCTGCGGTCGGCGACGTGGTGACCACGGCCGCCCCGGTGCTCCAGCGTGCCCTCTCGCACGCCGGAGCAGACCGTGCGGTCAGGCGGCGGTGGCCAGGGCGGTCCGGCGGAGGGCGGCGTCGGCGGTGGCGTCGTCGGGCTGCTGCTGGGCGGCCAGCTCGGCGATCACCCGGGACTCGTAGGCTTCCGCCTCCCGGGTGGTGTCGGCAGCGGACCAGCCCAGGACCGGGGCGATCAGGGCGGCCGCCGCGCGGGCCGCGGCGACCCCGCGGTCGGGGGTCTCGAAAGCGATTCTGGTACGCCGGGACAGCACGTCGTCGAGGTGCCGGGCGCCCTCGTGGCTGGCCGCGTACAGGATCTCGGCGCGCAGGTGCCCGGGGGCGCCGTCCAGGGGCAGGCCGAGGGACGGGTCGGCCTCGATCAGCGACAGCACCTCGTCGACCAGCGTGCCGTACCGGCGCAGCAGGTGCTCGACGGCCGTGACGGTCAGACCGGACTCGCGGGCCAGGGCGGCGCGGCGGTTCCAGGCGGCGCGGTAGCCGTCGGCGCCGAGCAGCGGGACCTGGTCGGTGCAGGACACCGGCACGCGGGCGGACAGTTCGCGGACGGCCGCGTCGACGGCGTCCTTGGCCATCACCCGGTACGTCGTGTACTTGCCCCCGGCCACCACGATCATGCCGGGGACCGGGTTGCCGACGGCGTGCTCGCGGGACAGCTTCGCGGTGCTGGCCGCCTCGGCCGACAGCAGCGGGCGCAGTCCGGCGTAGACACCCTGCACGTCGTCGCGGGTCAGCGGCACGGCCAGAGCCTTGTTGACCTCGTCGAGCAGGTAGTCGACATCCTTGCCGGACGCGGCCGGATCGGATTTGTCGAGGTCCCACGCCGTGTCGGTGGTTCCGATGATCCAGTGCTGGTCCCAGGGGATCACGAACAGGACGCTGGTGGCCGTACGCAGGATCATGCCCGTGCGGCCGGCGATCCGGTCCCGCGGCACGACCAGGTGGATCCCCTTGCTCGCGGTGATCTTGAATTCGCCGCGCTCGCCGGTCAGCAGGGCCTGGCTGTCGCCGGTCCACACCCCCGTCGCGTTGATCACCGTGCGGGCGCGGATCTCGAGCTCGGCGCCGGTCTCCAGGTCGCGGGCGGTGACGCCGACGACCCGGCGGCCCTCGCGCAGGAACCCGATGACCTCGGTCCGGGAGGCGACGTGCGCGCCGTTCGCGACCGCGGTGCGGACCAGGAACATGGTGTGCCGGGCGTCGTCGACCTGCGCGTCGTAGTAGCGGATCGCGCCGACCAGGCTCTCCGGGCGCAGCGACGGGAACGCCTTGAGCGCCTCGACCCGGCTCAGGTGCCGGTGTACGGGCACGCCCGCACCCCCGCCGGAGAGGGCGAGGATGTCGTAGAGGGCCACGCCCGCGCCGACGTACAGGCGCTCCCACGCGCGCTTCTGCAACGGGTAGAGGAACGGCACGGGCCGGACCAGGTGCGGCGCCAGTCTCTGGATCAGCAGCCCACGTTCGCGCAGCGCCTCCCGGACCAGGCTGAAGTCGAGCATCTCCAGGTAGCGCAGGCCGCCGTGGATGAGCTTGCTGGACCGGCTGGAGGTGCCGCTGGCGAAGTCGCGTGCTTCGAGCAGACCGACGGAGAGGCCGCGGGTGGCGGCGTCGAGGGCCGACCCCGCGCCGACCACGCCGGCGCCCACGACGAGCACGTCCAGCTCGGGGCCGGACGACATGGCTTCGAGGGCCCTGGTGCGGGCCTGGGGCGAGATCACTCCGGTTTTCATACTGGTCCTTCCGGAAAAAAGGTCAGCCGACGCTGACCCAGTCGAGGGTGCGGTCGATGGCCGCTCGCCAGCGGGTGATGCCTTCGGTGCGCCGGGCCGCCGACCAGGACGGCTGCCAGCGCCGGTCCTCGTGCCGGTTGGCGCGCAGGTCGTCCAGGGAGTCCCAGAAGCCGACCGCCAGCCCGGCCGCGTAGGCGGCGCCGAGCGCGGTGGTCTCGGCGACGGCCGGCCGGCTGACCGGCACGCCGAGGATGTCGGCCTGCAGCTGCATGCAGAGCGCGTTGGCGGTGACACCCCCGTCGACCTGGAGGCAGTCAAGGGCGGTCCCGGAGTCCTGGGCCATCGCCTCGACGACGTCGCGGGTCTGGTGGCAGATGGCTTCGAGGGCGGCCCGGGTGATGTGGGCGGCGGTGTGGAAGCGGGAGAGGCCGACGATGGCGGCGCGGGCGTCCGGCCGCCAGTAGGGGGCGAACAGTCCGGAGAACGCCGGTACGAAGCAGACGCCGGCGCTGTCGTCGACCTGCCCGGCCAGGGTCTCGCTGTCCTCGGCGGTCTCCAGGACGCCGAGCTGGTCGCGCAGCCACTGGATGGCGGCGCCGCACGCGGCGATCGAGCCCTCCAGTGCGAAGACCGGCTTCTCGTCACCGAAGCGGTAGCCGACCGTGGTGATCAGGCCGTGGCTGGAGCGGACGGGGGTGGTGCCGGTGTTCATGAGCAGGAACCCGCCGGTGCCGTAGGTGCATTTGGCCTCGCCCGGGTCGAAGCAGGTCTGCCCGAACAGTGCGGCCTGCTGGTCGCCGATGGCGGCGGCGATCGGCACTCCGGGCAGCACCGCCTCGGCGGTCCCGTAGACCTCCGCCGACGACCGGATCTCCGGCAGCATCGCCCGTGGGATCGCGAACAGCTCCAGCAGCTCCGGATCCCAGTCCAGAGATTCGAGGCTCATGAGCATGGTGCGGCTGGCGTTGGTGACGTCGGTGATGTGCAGGCCACCGGTGAGGTTCCAGATCAGCCAGCTGTCCATCGTCCCGAACAGCACCTCACCACGCTCGGCACGGCCCCTCAGACCGGGGATCTCGGCGAGCAGCCACTGGACCTTGGTGGCTGAGAAGTAGGTGGCCGGCGGCAGACCGGTCCGGCTGCTCACGAGCTCGGCGTCGAGCGTCGGGATCAGATAGTCGGTACGGGTGTCCTGCCACACGATCGCCGGAGCCACGGGCGCCCCGGTGACCCGGTCCCACAGCACCACGGTCTCACGCTGGTTCGTGATGCCGACGGCGGCCAGGTCGGCCGGGGTGAGCCCGGTGTCGGCGAGCGTCACCGCGATGGTCTTGAGGGTGTTCTCCCAGATCTCCGCGGGTTCGTGCTCCACCCAGCCCGACCGCGGCTGGATCTGCCGGTGTTCCAGCTGGTGGCGGCCGATCTCGCGACCGGCCCGGTCGAAGATCATGAACCGCGTGCTGGTGGTGCCCTGATCGATCGCGCCGACGTACCGCGCCACTGGACCTCCCTGTCGAATCCCGTCCGAGCCACACCGGCTGTCGGGGCGACGGTATGGAGCGATCGGGAGTGCCACAACGAGGTGCGTGCGACAATGTCGCACGTGCCCGGTCTGATCCAGTCGATCGAGCGGTCGTCGGCCGTGTTGCGCCTGCTCGCGGCCGGGCCCGGCCGGCTACGCGTCAAGGAGATCGCGGACGCGCTCGACCTGCCCAAATCCACCGCGCACAGCATCCTGCGGACCCTGGAGCACGTCGGCTTCGTGGAACAGGACGCCCGGACCGCCCGCTACCGGCTCGGCCGCGGCCTGCTCGACCTCGGCTCGGCCGGCATCGACGCCAACGAGCTGCGCGGGCGGGCGCTCAACTGGGCCGACGCACTGGCCTCGCGCAGCGGCGAGGAGGTACGACTGGGAGTGCTCGACGACGCCAGGGTCCTCGTGGTGCACCACGTCTTCCGGCCGGACGACTCGGCACAGTCGCTGGACACCGGGGTCCGGCTCCCACCGCACGCCACGGCGCTCGGCAAGGTGCTGCTCGCCTACTCGGCGGCCGCTGAGGCCTCGGCGGTGGCGGGTGGGCTCGACCCGTACACCCGAAGAACCGTGACCGACCGCCACGATCTCGCCCGGACGCTGGCCGAGACCCGCGCCCGCGGCTGGGGTCTGTCGGTGGAGGAGTGGCGGCCCGGACTGGCCGGGATCGCCGCGCCGGTCCGCACGTCCGGCGGTCTCGTGGTCGGCGCGGTCGGGATCGCCGGGCCGGTGGAACGGCTCACCGACACCCGGCGGCAGGCGCGCCCGGCACTGGTCGAGCACGTCGTGGCGGCCGCCCGGTCGATCTCCCGAGACGTGAGCGGGACGTGAGCGCGTCATGAGCTACGTGCTGGCGGTGGATCAGGGGACGACGTCGACGCGGTGCATCCTTTTCGACCGGCGGGCGACCGTGGTGTCGGCGGTGCGGGCCGAGCATCCGCAGTCCTATCCGCGGCCGGGCTGGGTGGAGCACGACGCGGCCCGGATCTGGCGCGACCTGCAACGGCTGATCAGGAAGGCGCTGGCCGACGTCGATCCGTCGGAGGTGGCGGCGATCGGGATCGCGAACCAGCGTGAGACCGTGGTGCTGTGGGACCGGGTCACCGGGGCGCCCGTGGCTCCGGCGATCGTGTGGCAGGACACCCGTACCGACTATCTGATCCCGACGCTCGACGCCGAGCTCGTGAGCAGCCGGACCGGTCTGCCGCCGGCCACCTACTTCTCAGCCACCAAGGTCCAGTGGCTGCTCGCCGAGATCCCCGGTCTGAGGGGCCGTGCCGAGCGTGGTGAGGTGCTGTTCGGGACGATGGACAGCTGGCTGATCTGGAACCTCACCGGTGGCCTGCACATCACCGACGTCACCAACGCCAGCCGCACCATGCTCATGAGCCTCGAATCTCTGGACTGGGATCCGGAGCTGCTGGAGCTGTTCGCGATCCCACGGGCGATGCTGCCGGAGATCCGGTCGTCGGCGGAGGTCTACGGGACCGCCGAGGCGGTGCTGCCCGG
The DNA here is from genome assembly GCF_050956125.1 of Actinoplanes sp. CA-252034. Classification (NCBI taxonomy): domain Bacteria; kingdom Bacillati; phylum Actinomycetota; class Actinomycetes; order Micromonosporales; family Micromonosporaceae; genus Actinoplanes; species Actinoplanes sp. CA-252034. The sequence continues at coordinate 8,466,295 of NZ_CP191846.1, read as the reverse complement.
AGTGCCGATCGCCGCCGCCATCGGCGACCAGCAGGCCGCACTGTTCGGGCAGACCTGCTTCGACCCGGGCGAGGCCAAGTGCACCTACGGCACCGGCGGGTTCCTGCTCATGAACACCGGCACCACCCCCGTCCGCTCCAGCCACGGCCTGATCACCACGGTCGGCTACCGGATCGGTGACGAGAAGCCGGTCTTCGCACTGGAGGGCTCCATCGCGATCGCCGGGTCGCTGGTGCAGTGGATGCGCGACGGCCTCGGGCTCATCGGCACCGCCTCCGAGATCGAGACGCTGGCCGGCACGGTGGCCGACAACGGCGGCTGCTACATCGTGCCGGCCTTCTCCGGTCTGTACGCGCCGTACTGGCACAGCGAGGCCCGCGGCGTGATCGTCGGGCTCACCTCGTACATCACGAAGGGTCACCTGGCCCGGGCCGTGCTGGAGGCGACCGGCTGGCAGACCCGCGACGTCGTCGACGCCATGAACGCCGACTCCGGGCTCGCGCTGACCACCCTCAACGTGGACGGCGGGATGACCGCCGACAACCTGCTGATGCAGATCGTCGCCGACTTCCTGCAGGTGCCGGTGGTCCGCCCGATGGTCGCCGAGACGGTGTCGCTGGGCGCCGCCTACGCGGCGGGGCTGGCCGTCGGCTACTGGTCGGACCTGCGGGACCTGCGCGCCAACCGGCACTCCGCCGGCCGGTGGCGGCCCACACTGGACTCCGGCCGGCGTGAGCGCGAGTACGCCCGCTGGCGCCGCGCGATCGACTGCGCCGTTCTGTTCAGCCGCGAGGACTGACCGTGCCGGGCCGCCGTCCACAGCGGCGGCGCGACGACGTGTGTCACCGGGAGTCGCAATTGCGTGCGACTCCCGGCTTTCCCGATGTGTAGAAGGCTGAGCATGATCAGCCAGAAAACGGAATGGTGAACATCTCACTTCGGTCTCACGAACCCAAGATTTCGCGGGGATGTCTATAGTCGCGTGCACACGCGCGCGCCGGCTGGGCCCGCGTGAGGTACATCTGCGAAAGGAGGCCGACGTGGCGAAGACCAAGGAAAAGGCCAAGAAGGCGGAAAAGGTCGAGGCTGCGCCGGTTGAGCCGGTGAAGGCCGAGAAGGTCAAGAAGGCCAAGAAGGTCGTCGAGGCGCCGGCGGTCGTCGAGGCCCCCGCCAAGGCCGAGAAGGTCAAGAAGGCCAAGAAGGCTGTCGTGGCCGAGCCCGTCGTCGAGGCGCCGGTGGCTGTCGAGGCCCCCGCCAAGGCCGAGAAGAAGTCCAAGAAGGACAAGAAGAAGTGATCTGCCGGGCCGCCGCGCGTTTCGGCTCGGCGGCCCGTTTCACGACGCGTTCGTGAACAGTTCGCTGGTCATGTTGTAGTACTTGTCGGTCTGGCCCAGGTGACGCATTCCGAGTCGCCGGCACACCGCTTGTGAGGCCGTGTTCTCCGGCCATGTCACGGCGAGCACCGGATCGATTCCGGAACGGGCCGCGTAGGCCATCACCGCGTTGGCCGCCTCCGTGGCGTACCCCTTGCCCCAGGCGTTGGGATGCAGATGCCAGCCGATCTCGGACTCGTCGCAGGGTTGCAGCGTCTCGCCCGAGGCGAGGAGCGGGACCAGCAGCGCGGTCCCCAGCAGGTGACCGGTCGCGCGGTCCTGGATCGCCCAGATCGTGTGCACGTCGTCCTGCCGCGATCGCCAGCGGGCGAGCGTCGCAACCGCGTCGTCGTGCCCGGCGAGCACCCGTGGCGCCGAGCCGAGGAACCGTGCCACCTCCCATCGCGAGTACATGTCGAGAAGGAAGTCGACGTCCTTCTCCTCCCACTCGCGAAGAAGCAGCCGGGGTGAGATCAGTGACCGCATCGCCGCAGCGTAACCGGGATCGCGAGGAAATGTAACCGGCCGGTAACCCCCCTGCGGAGCAACCCCGCGGGGATTGTGACGTTGGAAGAGCGTGCACCCGGAGGAACTAGTCACAGGCATGGTCTACGGTCGGCACGTGCTTGAAGAGCCCGTGCTGCCGCCCCCGGACTCCGGCGATGCCGTCGCGGCCGTCGCGCCCGCCGGTGTGGAGATGGAGACCAGCGGATTCACCGTCCGGCTGGACAACTTCACCGGCCCGTTCGATCTGCTCCTGCAGTTGATCGGCAAGCACAAGCTGGATGTCACCGAGATCGCGCTGCACCAGGTGACCGATGACTTCATCACCTACATCCGCGCGATGGGCGACGACTGGGACCTCGGCGAGACCAGTGAGTTCCTGCTGGTCGCAGCGACCCTGCTGGACCTCAAGGCGGCCCGGCTGCTGCCCGCCGCCGAGGTCGAGGACGAGGAGGACCTGGCGCTGCTGGAGGCGCGCGACCTGCTCTTCGCCCGGCTCCTGCAGTACAAGGCCTTCAAAGAGGCCGCCGCGCACATCGCGGAGCTCGAGGCCACCGGGGCGCGTCGCTGGCCGCGGATGGTCACCCTCGAGCAGAGGTACGCGGACGCGCTCCCCGAACTGGTGCTGGGTATCGGGCCGCAACGCCTGCTGAAGTTGGCGCTGAAGAGCTTCCTGCCCAGACCGGGGCCGCCGCAGGTGTCGATCGCCCACATCCACCAGGTGCGGGTCAGTGTCCGCGAGCATGCCAATCTGCTGCGTGACCGGCTGCGCCGTGCCGGGGTGGCCACGTTCGGCCTGCTCGTCGCCGACTGTGACAACACGCTCGAGGTGGTGGCCCGGTTCCTGGCGCTGCTGGAGCTCTACCGGGAAGGGCTGATCGACTTCGAGCAGCCGGTCTCGCTGGACGAGCTGACCGTCCGGTGGATCGGTGGCGACGGCGACGTCGAGCTGCACGTCGACGACTACGAGGGCAGCAAACCGGCAGAGGGCGATACCGGTTCGGACGATCCCACGGCCGCGCGGCTTGACTCGGACGCCCCGGATGGCGATCTTGGCACGGGTGACGACGAGGCCCCGGCGGCCGTGGAGGAGACATCATGAGCAGCGAGGAGCGTGCGGAGTCGCTTGCGGCCCAGGCGGCGGCGTGGGTGCCGCCGTGGGAACGGCACCGGGAGCCGGACCGCGAATACCAGGCGGAGGCCATGGAGGCCGAGGCCGGCACCGAGCCCGAGCCGGGGATCGAGCCCGAGCCTGAGCCGGTCGCGGAGATCGACGCCGAGCCCGAGCCGGTCGCGGAGATCGACGCCGAGCCCGAGCCGGTCGCGGAGATCGACGCCGAGCCCGAGCCGATCGCCGAGATCGACGCCGAACCCGAACCCGAGCCCGAGCCGGAACCCGACGCGGAGCCGGTCGCGGAGATCGAACCCGAGGCCGAGCCGGAGATCACACGAACGGAGCCGGAGCCCAGGCCGGTGGCGGTGGCGACGGTGCCGGCACAGCCCCGGCGGCCCCGGGACGACGTTCCCGCGGTTGCCGAGAGCGTGGCCCGTACCCCCGTCGTGGTGGAGATGGACGACGCCGAGCTGGCCGCCGCGCTCGAATCGATCATGCTGGTCGTCGACGAGCCGGTAGGCGAGTTGCAGTTGGCGCAGGTCCTGGAGCAGCCGGTGGAGCGGATCGCGCGGACGCTGGAGAACGTGTCGGCGCGCTACACGGCGGCCGGGCACGGCATCGACCTGCGGCGGGTGGCCGGCGGCTGGCGGCTCTACACCCGTCCGGAGTACGCGGCGTACGTCGAGCGGTTCGTGCTGGACGGCCAGTCCGTGCGGCTCACCCAGGCCGCCCTGGAGACACTCGCCGTGGTCGCCTACAAGCAGCCGGTGACCAGATCCCGCATCTCGGCCATCCGCGGTGTGAACTGTGACGGGGTCATGCGTACGCTGGTCACTCGCGGCCTGATCGAGGAGGTCGGCACCGAGCCGGAAACCGGGGCATACCTGTACCGGACGACGCCGTTGTTCCTCGAGAAGCTGGGCCTCAACTCGGTCGACCAGCTGCCGCCGCTCGCTCCGTTCCTGCCCGACGATGTGGAAGAAGTGCTCGATGCCTCAGGCTGACACCGCCGAACGCCTCCAGAAAGTCCTGGCTGCGGCCGGTGTTGGATCCCGGCGCGCCTGCGAAGACCTGATCTTCCGGCGGCGCGTCACCGTCAACGGCCGGGTCGCCAAACTCGGCGACAAGGTCGACCCCGCCACCGCGGAGATCCACGTCGACGGCCAGCGGGTGATCACCAACACCAAGCTCGTCTACGTGGCGCTCAACAAGCCGCGCGGCGTCGTCTCCAGCCTCGACGACGAGAAGGGCCGCACCGAGCTGGCCGACTTCCTCGGCGCCAACTTCGAGCAGCGGCTGTTCCACGTGGGCCGGCTCGACGCCGAGTCCGAGGGGCTGCTGCTGTTCACCAACGACGGCGGGCTGGCGCACAAGCTGATGCACCCGTCGTACGAGATCAACAAGACGTATCTGGCCGAGGTGGTCGGCCCGCTGCCGCGCACCGTCGGCCGCGCCCTGCAGAAGGGCATCGAGCTCGAGGACGGCCCGGCCAAGGTCGACTCGTTCCGCCTGGTCGACGCGATCGGCAAGACCGCGCAGGTGGAGATCGTCCTGCACGAGGGCCGCAAGCACATCGTGCGGCGGATGATGGACGCCGTCGGGCACCCGGTGACCCGGCTGATCCGTACCGCGGTGGGCCCGATCCGTCTGGGTGACCTGCGGCCGGGCGGCTTCCGTCACCTGTCGGCGGCCGAGGTCGCGGCGCTGTTCAAGGCTGTCGGCGACTGATCCGTCGTCGTGGCGAGCCCTGCCGGCCTCAATAGGTGCGGTCGAGCAGGGCCTCGCCGGCGCTCTCCGCGTCGAAGACCGCCTTCTCGGACTCGATCCGTCTCGGCACCCGCCCGCCGTGGAACAGGTCGACGACCACCGACATGAGGGGCTCGCCGATTTCCGGGCTGCATTCGATGACATAGGTGAGTTTGCCGTCGGCGAGTCCCTGAAGGGCCGCTTTCGTGCCGTCGACGGTGACGATTTTCGGCTCTGTTCCCGGTTTCATTCCGGCCGCTTCGAGAGCGATCACAGCGCCCAATCCCATGTCGTCGTTCTGGGCGAAGACGGCGTCGATCCGCTTGTTGCGGTCCAGGAGCTTGCGCATGGCGGCCCGCCCGCCGTCCTTGGTCCAGTCGCCGGTCGCCTGGTCGACGATGTTGAGGCGGCCGGTCTTGGCGGCGGTGGCGGCGAAACCCTGGGCCCGCAGTTTCGTCGGGGTCGCCCCGGTCGCGCCGAGGATCTCCACGACGTCGACCGTCCCGGTCGTGCCGGCGTAGTCGTTCTCCAGGTAGATGGCCGCCAGGTTGCCCTCGGAGGCGAACTCGGCGCCGATCGAGCTGGCCCAGAGCGAGGTGTCCGGCTCGTCGATCAGGCGGTCGGTCAGCACCACCGGGATGCCGGCGTCCCGGGCCCGTCGCAGCACCTCGCCCCAGCCGGTCTCCACCACCGGGGCGAACGCGATCACGTTGACCCGCGCGTCGATGAACGAGTGGACGTCGGCGATCTGCTTCTTCGGATCGCCCCCGGCGTCCTTGAAGCTCAGGTCGATGCGGTTGCGCACGGCCGCCTTCTTGATCGAGGCGGTGTTCGCCCGGCGCCAGCCGCCCTCGGCGCCGACCTGCGAGAAACCGAGGACGATCGGGCCCTTCGGTGGGTTTCGCAGGTCGACGCCGCCCGGCTCCTCGTCCTTGCCGCAGCCCGCCAGCAGCGAGCCCAGGCCCGCCGCGGACAGGGTCACGAAAGAACGTCTGTGCATGGCGGGGCCCCCGTCGGGTTGGTGAATCAAGATGATCGATTCCCGGAACGGATGTTGACGATAACAACGCCGTTCTCGTCGTTCTACCCCGCTTATTGAATTGTCGGCCTTCACTGTTTGGCTAATGCTAAGTGCTGATTTTTCAGGTGATCGGCGGCATCGGGGGCATCCGCCGACGCCGGGATCTCAGGCCCGCATCACCGTGGCGATCGGGATGCCGGCCGCGCGGACGGCCGGGACGAACCCGCCGAGCACCCCCGCGATCAGACCGGCGAGCACCCCGGCCACGCCGGCGTCCCAGGGGAACTCCATGCCCTGCAGGAACGGCTGCGAGTCGCCGGCCAACGTCACCAGCGCCTTCATCCCGAGCACGCTCACCCCGATCGCCAGGGCCGCGGTGAGCAGGCCGGTGATCAGGGTCTCGGCCAGCACGATCCCGGCCAGCAGACCCCGCGGCGTGCCGACCGCCCGGCGCAGCGCGAACTCCTCGACCCGCTCACCGACCGTGGCCAGGCCGACGTTCAGGATCCCGGCCACGCCGATCAGCAGCACGAGACCGGCCATCGCCAGGAAGACCAGCCGCATCAGGGCCAACTCCTTCTCCTGGTCCTCGCGGGAGTTCACGGTACGCACGATCGGCTCCACACCGATCGCCTTCAACTTCGCCGACAACACCTGCTCGACCGGGGTGCCCGCGGTCATCAGCACCCGCACCTCGCTCATGTTCGGGTCGATCAGCCGGGCGGCCGGCACCCAGTGGCTCAGCTCGTCCAGTCGGGCGTAGGCACGCGGCTGCTGATCGCCGTCGTCGACCACACCGACGAAGTGCGGGGTCATGTTCGCCGCCGCGCCCGGCACCCGCATCTCGGCGGGCACCCGGTACTGCTCGAAGCCGTACGCCGCCGCCTTGTTCAGCACCAGGCGTGGGGCCAGCGACGGCATCGTGGTGAAGTCGAGCCACTCGCCCGACTGCGGACGGTACGGCCGGTACTGCCGGACGTCGCCGGTGAGCGCGGTCAGCCGTACCTCGATGGCCTGGCCCTTCGGCGCGGTCTCGGTGGCCGGCAACTCCCGGCAGCCCGTCTCGTCGCAGGTCATCGGGGGTCCGGGGTCGCCCCACGAGCCGTCCAGCGGCACGCCGCCCTCGTTCACCGGCCGGACCCCGGGCTCGCCGATGATCGCCTGCATGCCGGTCATCGCCACCGCGTCGGCCCGGCCCGCGACCGTGGTGGTGACCACCGTGCTCAGCTGCGGCGACGTGCCACCGATGTCCATCACGACGGTGCCGTCCAGGCCCTCGAACAGCTCCATGTCGGCGAGAAGCGCCCGTTCCGCGATGCTGGCGCCGGCCTGCACCACCACGACGGCGAGCACGCCGAGGAAGAGGCTGACCATCGACAGCAGGGTCCGGGTCTTGCGCGACCGGATGCCCTGCAGCCCGATGACCAGCGCCGACCGGGCCCGCCCGGAGAGCCGCATCATCGGGTGACCAGCTGCTCGGTCAGGACCCCGGCGTCGAGGTGCAGGATGCGGCCCATCCGGGCGGCGTGGTCGCGGTCGTGGGTGACCAGGATCAGCGCGCAGCCGCGGGCCGTCACCGATTGCAGGGCGTCGATCACCAGCGCGCCGGTCTCGGTGTCGAGGGCGCCGGTCGGCTCGTCGGCCAGCAGGATCCGCGGCTCGCGGACCAGGGCACGGGCGATCGCGACCCGCTGCTGCTCGCCGCCGGACATCCGGGCCGGACGGTTCTTCGCCAGATGGGCGATGCCGACCTGGTCGAGCGCCTGCATCACCCTGGCCCTGCGCTGCCGGCGGGGCAGCCAGCCCTGGCCGTTGACCAGCGCCATCGCCACGTTCTGCGCGGCGGTCAGGTGCTTGAGCAGGAAGAACCGCTGGAACACGAAGCCGAAGTGGGAGCTGCGCAGCTTCGCGGCCTTGCGCTCCGGCAGCCGGCTGATGTCCTGCCCGGACAGCAGATAGGTGCCCTGGTCCGGGCGGTCGAAGAGGCCGAGCACGCTGAGCAGGGTGCTCTTGCCGGAGCCGGAGCGGCCGACGATGGCGAGGCTCTCCCCGGGATGCACGTCGAGGCTCACCCCATCCAGGATGGTCCGGGGCTGCTCCTGTCCCTTGAGGACCTTGGTGATCCCGGTGAGCTGGATCAGCGCGGTCACCCGGTCACCTCGCCGGCCTCCGGGACGGGCAGGTTCGGCCCCGGGACAGCGATGGTCTCCTTGCCGGTCAGGCCTTTCTTGATCTCGACGACCTTGCCGTCCGAGATGCCCAGCTCGACGTCGACGGTCCGACGTTGCCTGTCCTCGCCGACGATGTCGACCTTGCCCTTGCCCTGGAGCCCGGCGACCGCCTCGACCGGCAGCACCATGACGTCCGTGGCCCGGCCGGTGATCACGTCCAGGGTGACGTCGGAGCCGTTGATCAGCCGTACCTTGGCCGGGGCCGTGCAGACCAGCCGCAGACCGGTCGCCTCGGAGCCCTCCGGCGCGGCGGCCGGCGGCCTGGTCTCGGTGACCACCGGTGGCGCGGCCGACGGATTCACCTTCGGCGGGGTGGTCGCGACCGGCTCCGGCTCCGGGAACGTGCCGGCCGGCAGCGCCGCGATGGTGCCCACCGGAGCGCAGTCGAACGGGCCGGGACCGTTCTTGATCTGTGCCTTGATCTGCTTGACCGCGCCCGAGATCCGGTACGCCTGAGCGCTGTCGATGTCGGCCGTGATGCCGTACCCGACGTGCCGGGCGGACACCACCGGCATGCCCTTCGACACCGGGCTCCGGTCGTCCATCAGGCGGCCTGCCATGATCGTGCCCTCCGGCACGTACACCTTGCGCGGGGTGTCACCGTCCCAGACGGTCGCCACCCAGGTGTCCCGGCTGACCGCCACGGTGGTCGGCTGGCGCTCGGTGAACCGGAGCTCGCCCTCGCCCGGAGCAACGATGCCGAAGACCGGGTTGATGGACACCTTGCCGTTGAGGCTGATCTGGTTGGTCAGATCCTGGCGGGCCGGCTGCACGGTGGTGAGCACGGTGCCCCGGCCCTCCAGCTCCGGTGTCTGCGACGTCGCGTCGTCGGACGTACAGCCACTGAGGACCAGCGTGACGGCCGAAGCGGCCACCACACCCACACGTCTCTTCACCCGGTACCCCGTTCAGCTTCGATTGGCGGACATGCCCGGCATCGAAGGTGGTGCCTGTGAGCCGGCGCGGCAGAACGGTACCGTATGGTCGCCACCGTGGACGAGCGGCCGGCCGGGAAGTCGCCGTGGTGCGCCGGGGCTCAGTCCTCCGGATAGCCGTGCGCGACGAGCACCGCCAGCAACCGCTCGTCCCAGCCGATCTCGTCGGCGTCACGCCACCGGTGACCGCGGGGGCATTCCCAGTTCGGTGGCCGCACGGGCATCGTGCAGCCACCCAGGGCCAGCTCCCCGTGGCGGGCGGCGGCCTGCGCCTCGGCCACCGGCAACCCGAAGATCAGTGGCACGCCGGCCGCCCCGCACTCCGGACACGAACAGATCACTTCCGCACCGTACCCCTGTCCGGGGCGTCCACACCGTGCGATCAGATCAGGCGCGTGACGAGCAGGTCGCCGCCCTCGAACACGCCGCCGTCGATGGCCAGGACACGGCCTCCGCCGTACCGGAGAGGTCGTCTCGCCTCCGCCCGGCTGAGGCCGAAGCTGCTGATCAACGTGCTGTGACCGTGGACGATGAGCGAACCGCCGAAGGCGGCGAGAAGGAAGTCGGCGGCCTCCGGCGAATGCAGCTCGCCGCGACCGCTCACCAGGAAGCAGAACGTCAGCCACTCGCGCGGATCGGTCCCGGCCAGATGCCCGGCGACCGCCTTGTTGACCGTCTCCACGGTGTCGCCGAACTCCAGGTAGCGCGTGCTGTCGCAGTGCATCAGCAGGTGACCGTCCACCAGCGCCATCGCCGGCAGCGCCCGCATCCAGGCCAGATGATCCCCGGTCAGTCGCCGCATGTCGTCCTCGCGGCCGCCGAGGGTCATCCAGGCGCCCCAGTAGCCGTCGGCACGGGCCGCCCAGCCCGGCACCGGCGCCACCCCGAACCGGTGCGCGGCCAGCAGATGCGCCTCGTGGTTGCCGAGCAGCGCGCCCACCTCGCCGCCCGCCGCGGCGGCCTGCCCGGTGATCCGGCGGATGTCGTCGACGACCCCGACACCGTCCGGGCCACGGTCGAAGTAGTCGCCGAGCAGCCACAGACGGGCGTCGGCGCCGCACCAGTCCCCGGAGCTGTCGATCAGCCCGGAGTCACGCAGGGCGGCCCGGAACTCGGCACGATGGCCGTGCATGTCGCTGGCGGCGAAAAGGGGGCGCACGGCCCGGGACTATAGCCCTTCGATGTGTCGATGGTGTTGAGGGTCACGGGGTGAGCGCCGGTGCGGTGAGCAGCGCGGCGATGTCGGCGGCCGGCACCGGACGGGCGAAGTAGAAGCCCTGCGCGTAGCGGTAGCCGAGCGCGTGCAGACGGTCGGCCTGATCGCGGGTCTCCACCCCCTCGGCGACCGCCCGCAGCCCGAGCGTGCTGGCGATCGTGCTCAGCGACGACGCGATCGCCTCCTGCTCGGCGGTGCCGTTCAGATCGTCGATGAACGACTTGTCCACCTTGAGCGTGGTGACCGGGCAGGTGCGCAGCAGGGTCAGCGAGCTGTGCCCGGTCCCGAAGTCGTCGAGGGCCAGACCGACACCGAGCTCGCGCAGCTCGCGTACCGTCTCGAGGGCCGCGCCACCGGCGAAGACCGCGGTCTCGGTGATCTCGATGGTGATCCGGTCCGGGGCGAGCCCGTGCCGGTGCAGGGTGGCGGCCACCAGGCCGGGCAGGTCCGGGTCGAGCAGCTGCCGTGCCGACACGTTGATGTTGACCCGGGGCCCGGCGGCGCCGTGCTCCCGCTGCCAGATCGCCGCGTCGGCGCAGGCCTGGTCGAGGATCCACGCGCCCAGATCGATGATCAGGCCGCTGTGCTCGGCTACCGGGATGAACTCGGCCGGCGAGATCACCGGCTGGTCCACCGGATGCCAGCGGATCAGCGCCTCGACGCCGGTCACCTCGCCGCTCGGCAGCTCCACGATCGGCTGGTAGAGCAGACGGAACTCGCCCGCCTCCAGGCCACGGCGCAGAGCGGCGGCCAGCTCGGCGTGGTGCTGGGCGGTGGCGTCCAGGGCGCTGGTGTGCTCCCGGGCCCGGTCGGCGCCGGTGTACTTGGCAGCCTGCAACGCCAGCTCGGCACGGCGCAGCAGATCCGGCACCTCGTCGCCGTCGCCGGTCGCGACCCCGGCGGTCACCGTCACCAGCAGGTCACGGGTGTCCACCCGCAGCGGCGTACGGAACGCGTCCACCAGCGCCTCCGCCAGTCCGGTGTCGCCGCCCGGGGCCAGCACGCCGAACTCGTCGCCGAGCAGCCGGGCCACCACCGCGTCCGTGCCGGTGACCGCGGTGACCCGCTCGGCCGCGGCGCGCAGCAGGGCGTCCCCGGTCTCGTCGCCGAGCCGGTCGTTGAGAGCCGCGAACCCGTCCAGGTCACAGACCGCGACCGTGGTCGGCGTGGCGCGGCGGGCGAGCGTCGCGGTGAACAGGCGCCGGTTCGGCAGTCCGGTCAGGTCGTCGTGGTGCGCCTGGTCCTCCAGCCGGTCCAGCAGCACCGCGTTGTCCAGCAGGGCGGTGAGCTGACGGGTCACCACGAGCACGGTCAGCACCACGGAGCCGCCGGCCAGGCCGGGCGTCAGGAAGCCCTCCCGGAGGGTCACCACGATCAGGAGCGTGGCGACCGAGGCCACCGCGACGTACGGCACCAGGCTGATCCGGCGCCACGCCCGGCACTGCCGCGCGCCGCGGGGCCGCCGGCCGACGGTCCGGCCGGAGTTGACCCGTGCCTGCACCCAGGCGGCGACCGTGACGATCATGCTGGACACCGGCAGCGACGCGACGGCCGGGTCGAGGTGCGGCCACGGGGCCAGCACCGGCGCGAGCATCCAGGTGACCGGGGAGAGCAGCCCGATCGGAGCGAGCGTCCACAGCGCGGGCGCCAGCGCGGGACCGGCGCCGGTGACACCGGCCTTGATGACCGCGGCCACCGCGGCCGACCCGGTGATCATCACGATGAGCAGGAACGTGGCGGTGGCCGTGTCGCCGACCGCCGGGTTCTCGGCATGCCACAGGAAGTGGCTGAAGACTATGGCCGCGGCCGTCGCCACGATCGCCATGTCGAGGAAGGTGGCCAGGGCCGCCCGCCACGTGCGGCGGGGATGCGGCAGGCGTATGACGGCCACCATCGCGTACCCGGCCGCGACCGCGAAACAGGCGCCGGCCACCGGGTTCAGCGCCTCGGAGTGATCGAGGAACAGCCGGTTGCCCAGTTGCAGGGCGCCACCCACGGTGAGCCACACCCACGTCCGGCCGATCCGCCGCCAGAAGGCCTGGACCACCGGCTGCCCGGTGGCCGCCGCGATCCCGCAGGACACCGCCGCGGTGGCGGTCGCGCCGATCGCGGCCGGCCAGAGCACCCACGGCGGGACCGGCCACAGCGTTCCGGCGGCGCCGACCGCGACCGCGGCCAGCAGCCAGAGCGTCGCGACGGCGAGCACGGCGGAGGCCGGGCGAATCGATGGTCTCGTCACGAGCCGAGAGATCGGCAAGGGACCGCCACCGGTTGAGTCAATCCGCGAGGAGCAAACTCTTCTGCACCTTTCCCATGGCGTTGCGGGGCAGGCTGCCGACGAGGTGCACGACCCGCGGGCGTTTGTGCGCGGCCAGCCGCCCGGCCACGAAGTCGATCAGCTCGGCCGGTGTGACCGGGGCCGCGACCACGAACGCGGTGATCTGCTCGCCCAGATCGGGGTGCGCGACACCGACGACGGCGGCCTCCCGGACGGCCGGGTGCAGCAGCAGGGCGTCCTCCACCTCGCCGGCGCCGACGCGGTAACCGCCCGTCTTGATCAGGTCGGTGGAGGCCCGGCCGACGATCCGGTGCCAGCCGTCCGGTGCCACGGTCGCGACGTCGCCGGTCGGGAACCAGCCGTCGGTGAGGTCGGGTGGGCGCACCCCGTCGGGGCTCAGGTAGCCGTCGAGCAGGGTCGGGCTCCGGACCTGCAGATGGCCGATGGTCGCGCCGTCCGACGGCAGGGGCGCGCCGGACTCGTCGACCAGGCGGGTGCTGACGCCGGGCAGGGGCAGCCCGACGTGACCGGGGCGGCGTTCCCCGTCGGCGCGGGCGCTCACCGTGATCAGGGTCTCGGTCATGCCGTAGCGCTCGACCGGGGACCGGCCGGTCAGGGTGGCCAGGGCGTCGAAGACCGGAACCGGGAGCGGAGCGCTGCCGGAGACGAGCAGACGGGCCGGGGTGAGGGCGCGGGCGGCGGACGGGTCGGCGGCGATCCGCGACCAGACGGTGGGTACGCCGAAGTACAGGGTGCCGGGATTCGTGGCGTACGCCTGCGGGGTGGGACGCCCGGTGTGGATCAGCCGGCATCCCAGGCGCAGCGGGCCGAGGACGCCGAGGACCAGGCCGTGCACGTGGTAGAGCGGCAGGCCGTGGACGAGGGTGTCGCCGGCCGTCCACTGCCAGGCCTCCGCCAAGGCGTCGAGGTCGGCGGCGATGGCCTCGGCGGAGACGACCACACCCTTGGGCGCGCCGGTGGTGCCGCTGGTGTAGAGCACGAGTGCGCCGTCGACGCGATCCCGGCCGGGCGACAACTCGGTCATGCCGGACCTGGTGATCATCACGGCCGCGCCGGAGTCCCGCAGGATGTGCCGCCGTTCCAGGTCGCCGGCGTCCGGTGGGATCGGCACGATGGGGACGCCCGCCAGCAGCGCCCCGGTCACCGCGACGACAGTGGACACGTCGGGTGTCGCCTCCACGGCCACGATCGGCGCGCCCTGGATCCGGCCGGCGAGGTGGGAGGCCTGTTCCAGTAGGTCGTGACGGGACAGCGAGCCCGACGGGGTGACCACCGCATCCGGCAGATCGGCGGACTCGTGCAGCGAGGCGAGCAGGCGCATGACCGGATCCTACGAAAGGGCGACCGCCCGCCCTCTTGCCGCGCTGGCATCGCGGTCCCGGCCGTTGTCGCTCTCCAGGGCGCCTGCCTACCGTCGGATCTCCTGGTGAGAGGGGACGTGATGGCCGGATGGCGGGACCTGGGCCGGCTGGCACGCGGCTATCGCGGCCCGATCGCCGGCGCCGCCGCCCTCAGCCTCCTGGGCACCCTGCTGGCGCTCACCCAGCCGCTGCTGGCACGCGAGGCGGTCGACGGTGCCGTCGCCGGGCATCTGCGGTGGCCGGTGCTCGGCGCGCTGACCGCGCTGTTCGCCGCGCAGGCGTCGGCTCTCGCGCTGGCCCGGTACGTGCAGGCGCACACCGGCGAGACGATGATCCGTGATCTGCGCCGCACCCTGACCGGGCATCTGCTGCGCGTACGGATCGCCGCGTTCGACGACCGCCGCATCGGTGACCTGATCGCCCGCGCGTGTGGCGACACCACCGTGGTGAAGACGTTGATCGCGCAGAGCCTCGGCACCGGGTTGGCCGGCGTGGTCGGGCTGGCCGCCGCCGTCGTCCTGCTCGGCTGGCTGGACCCGTGGCTGCTGGCCACCGTGATCGTGCTGTTCGGCAGCTCGTTCGGGGCACTGCTGGCCGTGGTGCGCCGGGTGCGGATCGCCTCGCGTACCGCCCAGAACGCCGAGGGCGCGCTCCTGGCCGACCTGGAACGGGCGCTCGGCGGCATCCGCCTGGTCCGCGCCTGCCGGGCCGAGCCCCTCGAAGCCGAGCGCCTCGACACCTCGGCCGGCCGCGCCTACTTGGCGAACCTGCGGATGGCCGGCATGGTGGCGCTCAGCGGCCCGGCCAACGACCTGGCGGTCAGCGGCGCGTTCCTGGCGGTGCTGCTGTTCGGCGCCGACCGGGTGTCGTCCGGTGCGATGACTCTCGGTGATCTGGTCGCGTTCACGCTCGCCATGACCTATCTCGCCGCGCCCGTCTTCGAGATCTTCCAGGCGGTCAGCGCGGTCCAGCAGGGCTCCGGGGCGTTGCAGCGGATCAACGAGGTGCTGGCCCTGCCGGTGGAACGGGACCGGCCGGTCGCGGTCGCCGTGGTCGGCGGCAGCGCCCGGCGGGCCCGGCCGGTGCTGGAGTTCCGCGACGTCTGGTTCGGCTACCGGCCCGGCCGTCCGGTGCTGCGCGGTGTCGGGTTCGCGGTGCCGGCCCGCGGGCAGGTGGCCCTGGTCGGGCCGTCCGGCGCCGGCAAGTCGACGATCTTCGCGCTGGCGGAGCGGTTCTACGAGCCGGATCGCGGGTCGGTGCTGCTGCACGGTCGGGATGCACGGTTCACCCCGTACGCCCGGCATCGCGCCTCGGTCGGCCTGGTCGAGCAGGACAGCCCCCTGCTCGCCGGAACGCTCCGTGACAATCTGCTCTACGGCGCCGGCCCGGTCACCGATGGTGAGATCCGCCGCGTCCTGGCCATGACCGGCCTGACCCGGGTCGCCGCCGACCTCCCGGCCGGCCTCGACACCCCGCTCGGTGACCACGGCCGCCGCCTCTCCGGCGGTCAGCGCCAGCGCGTCGCCATCGCCCGCTGCCTGCTCGCCCGCCCCGACCTGATCCTGCTCGACGAGCCGACCGCCCACCTCGACCCGGACAGCGAACGCGCCCTCACCACCGCCCTGCACGAGGTCGCCGAGGTGTGCGCCCTCATGGTCATCGCGCACCGCTTCTCCACCGTCCGCTCCGCCACCGGCATCCTGGTCGTCGACGGCGGCGAGGTCACGGCCGCCGGCACCCACGGCGAGCTGCTGATCACCAGCCCCTACTACCGACGCCTGGCGGCGCAGACCGAGACCCTGCAGAGGTACGGCTGACCCCGCCGCCCCACCGCAGCCCACGCCGTCCCGCGCGGGAGCCACGGAAGTGGGTGGTGCGGCGGGGGAGGGGTGGACCGTACTTCCGCGGTGCCTCGGGGTGGTCCCACCGGCAGCTGCCGTCGGCAGGGTGGGAGCCCCGGTGGGCCGTCAGCCGGGGAAGGCGGCCAGTTCCTTGACGGCGGCGGCCAGGCGCAGGTCGTGACCGGAGTGGATGAGCTCGCGGCAGTCGTGGTCGCCGTCGGTGGCCAGGCGGCGGATGTCGTGGATGGCGGCGCTGATCCGGTCGCGGACCTCGCGGATCATGTCGGCGGCGGTGCCTCGCCAGCCGTACGCGTCGAGCAGCATCCGCAGGCGCCGGGGGCGGTCGGTGAGGTCGGTCCAGCCGTCGGCCGTGGCGTCGCTGTGGGCGGTGAGCGGCACCCACGCGAAGGCGGTGAACGCGAGGTCGGCGTCGCGGCTGACCGGGCCGGCGAAGTCCCAGCCCACGAAGCCGGTGAGGCGGCGGCCGGCGCGGGTCGCGTTGTACGGCGCGGCGTCGTTGTGCCCGATGATCAGGCCGGGTTCCCAGGCGCCGCCTTTGCGCCAGTGCGCGTCGGCGGGAGGCACGAAGTCGGCGACCGCCTCGTGGTACTCGCGTAGCCACTGGGCGACCTGCCACAGGGTGTCGTCCTCGCGGGTCCACTCGGGCCAGGGCAGGGCGGCGCCGGTCGCGTTGCCGTCGACGGGTGGGGCGCCGTCGAAGTCCGATTTCTCCAGATGTCGCAGCAGGGCCCGTACCGCGGGAGCCCAGGGTTCCTCGATCGGGACGCCGGGTAACTCCGCGTCGATGTTCATGATCAACCTCCGGGGTGGACGGTAGTCCGGAGATCATCGATCATGCATCGGCTTCTTGTCCGACCGGAAGCTGCCGGAAGAAGGAAATCATGCAGGTCCGTGTCTCGTGGCCCCTGATGGCGGCCACGAGACACGGATCACGCGATCGGCGTCAGACGAAGGTCTCCCCGGCCTCGGCCCTGGCCACCAGCGGCGGCGGCGGGGTGAACCGGTCGCCGTAGCGGTCGGCCAGCTCCCGGGCACGGGCCACGAAACCGGGCAGACCGCCCTCGTACTGGTTGATGTACTGCAGGACGCCGCCGGTCCAGCCGGGGTAGCCGATGCCGAAGATCGAGCCGATGTTGGCCTCGGCCACGGACAGCAGCACCCCCTCGTCCAGGCATTTCACGGTCTCGATCGCCTCGATGAAGAGCAGCCGCTCCTTGAGGTCCTCGAACGGGATCGTGACGTCCGGCTTGGCGAAGGCGGAGAGGCCCGGCCACAGCCCGGTGCGCCTGCCGTCGGTGTACTCGTAGAAGCCGGCTCCGCCGGAGCGGCCGGGCCGCCCGAACTCGTCGATCATCCGGTCGATCACCTCGTCAGCCGGGTGGGTCCCGAGATCCTGGCCGGCCGCGGCGGCCGCGGCACGGTACTCGTTACGGATCTTGCGGGGCAGGGTGAGGGTCAGCTCGTCCATCAGCTGCAGCACCGGGGCCGGGTAGCCGGCCTGGCTGCTGGCCTGCTCGATGCTGGCCGGCGCCACACCCTCGGCGAGCATCGCGATGCCCTCGTTGGTGAAGGTGCCGATCACCCGGCTGGTGAAGAAGCCGCGGCTGTCGTTCACCACGATCGGCGTCTTGCGCAGTCTGCGGACCACGTCGAGCGCACGGCGTACCGTCAGATCGCCCGTCTTCTCGCCCTTGATCACCTCGACCAGGGGCATCTTGTCGACCGGGGAGAAGAAGTGCAGGCCGATGAAGTCGGCCTCGCGGCTGACACCCTCGGCGAGTTGGGTGATCGGCAGCGTGGACGTGTTGGAGCAGAGCAGCGCGTCCGGTGCGACGACGCCCTCGATCTCGGCGAACACCTTGTGCTTGAGCGCGGGGTCCTCGAAGACGGCCTCGATCACCAGGTCGGCGCCGGCCAGGTCGGCGATCTGGTCGGTGGCGGTGATCAGGTCGAGCAGGGCCTTCCCCTTGGCCTCGGTGATCCGGCCGCGGGCGACGTCCTTGGCGACCAGCTTCTCCGAGTAGCCCTTGCCGCGCAGTGCGCCGTCGAGGGACACGTCTCGCAGCACGACGGGCAGGCCGGAGCGGGCCGAGACGTACGCGATGGCGGCGCCCATCATGCCGGCGCCGAGCACGGCCACCTTGGTGATCGGCGGGACCTCGCCGATGTCGCGCCGGCCCACCTCGTTGAGATCGAAGAAGAACGCCTTGATCATGTTCTTCGCGACCGGCCCGGTGACCAGCTCGACGAAGTAGCGTGTCTCGATGACGAACGCGGTGTCGACGTCGACCTGGGCGCCCTCGACGGCGGCGGCCAGGATGTTGCGCGGCGCCGGGTAGTTCGCCCCCTTGAGCTGCTTGCGCAGGTTGGCCGGGAAGGCCGGGAGCATCGCGGCGAGCGCCGGCGTGGACGGGGTGCCGCCGGGGATCTTGTACCCCTTGGTGTCCCAGGGCTGGGCCGCCTCCGGGTTGGCCGCGATCCACTCACGAGCCGCGGTGATCAGCTGCTCCGGGGTGTCCACGATCTCGTCGACCAGGCCCAGCTGCCTCGCCTTGGCGAGGCGGTGTCGGGTGCCCTTGAGCAGCACCTCCAGCAGGGCGGTGGCGATGCCGAGCAACCGGACGGTACGGACCACGCCGCCCCCGGCCGGCAGCAGACCGAGGGTGACCTCGGGCAGGCCGATCTCGGTCTTCGGGTTGTTCAGCGCGATCCGCCGGTGGGTGGCCAGCGCCAGCTCCAGGCCGCCGCCCAGGGCCGACCCGTTGATCGCGGCGACGACCGGCCGACCCAGGGTCTCCAGCCGCCGCAGCTGACCTTTGACCTTGGTGGACAGGTCGAACACGTCCTGGCCGCGGTCGGCCGGGACCGAGCCGAGCTGGTCCAGGTCGCCGCCGGCGAACCACGAGCTCTTCGCCGAGGTGATGATGACGCCGGTGATCTGCTCGCGCTCGGCCTCCAGCCGGGAGACGGTCGCCTCCATGCTGGCCACATACGCGTCGTTCATGGTGTTGGCGCCGCGGCTCGGGTCGTCGAGGGTGAGCACGACGACGCCGTCGTCACCGCGGTCGTAGCGGATGGTGTCGGTCATGGACGTGATTCCCCTCAGAGCCGTTCGACGATGGTGGCGATGCCCATGCCGCCGCCGATGCAGAGCGTGGCCAGGCCATACCGGCCGCCGCGCCGCTCCAGCTCGTCGACGAGGGTGCCGAGGATCATGGCGCCGGTGGCGCCCAGCGGGTGGCCCATGGCGATCGCGCCGCCGTTGACGTTGACCCTCTCCGGGTCGAGTTTGAGGTCGTCGATGAAGTGCAGCACGACCGCTGCGAACGCCTCGTTGATCTCGACCAGGTCGAGGTCGTCGACGGTGAGACCGGCCTTGTCGAGCGCCTTGCGGGCGGCCGGCGCCGGGCCGGTCAGCAT
The DNA here is from genome assembly GCF_050956125.1 of Actinoplanes sp. CA-252034. Taxonomy (NCBI): domain Bacteria; kingdom Bacillati; phylum Actinomycetota; class Actinomycetes; order Micromonosporales; family Micromonosporaceae; genus Actinoplanes; species Actinoplanes sp. CA-252034. The sequence goes on along the minus strand of NZ_CP191846.1, from coordinate 8,447,213 downwards.
GATCGTCGGGTCGGCGCCGCTGAGCGCCGCCGACACGATCCGGGCGCGCGGGGTGAGGCCGGCGCGCTGCCCGGCCCGCTCCGAGCCGATCATGACGAGGGCCGCGCCGTCCACGATGCCGGACGAGTTGCCCGCGCTGTGCACGTGGTGGATCTTCTCGACCCAGTGGTATTTCTGCAGGGCCACGGCGTCGAAGCCGCCCTGGTCGCCGATGGTGGCGAAGGAGGCCGGCAGCCTGCCCAGGCTCTCCACCGTGCTGTCGGCGCGGATGTGCTCGTCGCGGTCGAGGACGAGCAGGCCGTTGCGGTCGCGGACCGGGACGACCGAGCGGTCGAACCAGCCGTTCTCCCAGGCGCGTGCCGCCTTCTGCTGGGAGCCGACGGCGAACGCGTCGACGTCCTCCCGGCTGAACCCGTCCATCGTGGCGATCAGGTCGGCGCTGATGCCCTGCGGGATGAAGTCGGTGGCCAGCGCGGTCTCCGGGTCCAGTGCCCAGGCGCCGCCGTCGGATCCCATCGGCACCCGCGACATCGACTCGACGCCGCCGGCGAGGACCAGGTCCTCCCAGCCGGAGCGCACCTTCTGTGCGGCGATGTTGACCGCCTCCAGACCCGAGCCGCAGAAGCGGTTGAGCTGGACGCCGGCCGTCTGGTAGGGCAGGCCCGCCGCGAGCGCCGCGGTCTTGGCGATGTCGGAGCCCTGGTCGCCGAGCGGGGACACCACGCCGAGCACGACGTCCTCGATGTCGGCCGGGTCGACCGACGGGAGACGGCGGCGGAGCTCGTCGATCAGCCCGACCACCAGCGAGATGGGTTTGACCCCGTGCAGGGCTCCGTTCTTCTTACCCCGGCCGCGCGGTGTGCGCACGGCGTCGTACAGATAGGCCTCGGTCGTCATCGACAGCTCCCCTGCATGCGAATTGCGACTAACTTTTGCCGATGTTTCCGCTAGGTGTCAAGGATACGAAGTCAAAGGTCGGGCGAACCACAGATCACCGTTAGGCTGTCTCGCATGAGCGTCGCCGCGGCCGGCGAACCGGCACCGACAGAGGTTCGCAAACGCCCCAAGAACCGCAAGTCGCAGCTGGCCCTGGCCGCGGCCGAGATGTTCTGCGAGCGCGGTTACCACGGCGTGAGCCTCGACGAGATCGCCACGGCGGTCGGCATCAGCGGCCCGGCCATCTACCGGCATTTCCCCAACAAGTACGCGATGCTGGTGGACGCCACCCGCCAGTTGGTCGAGACCGTGCTGACCGCCACCGGCCTGCCCGACGACGGCGATCCGGAGCAGCGACTCGACCGCCTGCTCGCGGTGCTGGCCCGGCTCGCCGTCGATCACCGCCGGGTGGCCGGGCTCTATCAGTGGGAGTGGCGCTATCTGGAGCCGGAGCACCGTGAGGAGTTCCTGGCCCGGCTGAGCACGCTGGCGGCGCGACTGGCCGGCCCGCTGCGCGAGGTGCGGCCGGAGCTGACCGCCCGGGACACGTACGCACTGGTCCGGGCCGCGCTCAGTGTCTTCGGCAGCCTGGGCACGCACCGGGCGTCGATCGCGCGTGGCCGGGCCGAGGCGGTGCTGCGCCGGGTGGCGTGGGCGGTGCTGCGCGACGAGCCGGCCACCCCGGTGTCGCCGGACTCGGCGTACCCGCCGCCCGAGCCGACGATGGGGGTGACCGCGCGGCGGGAGATCCTCCTGACCGAGTCGATCAAGCTGTTTCACCGGCACGGATACCACGCGGTCGGGGTGGAGGACATCGGCCGGGCCGCGGGGATCAACGCGTCAAGCGTCTATCGTTACTTTCCCGGCAAGGCGGACATCCTGGCCGCCGCCTTCTACCGCGCCTCCGAGCGGGTCACCGAGTCCACCACGGCCGCTCTGGCCGGCGCCACCGGCGACGAGGACGCGCTGCGCCGGATGGCCGAGTCCTACGTGGAGTTGACCTTCGAGCGCAGCGCCCTCGTCTCGGTCTACCTCGCGGAGAACAACAACCTGCCCCGGGCCGACCGGCATGAGCTGCGCAAGATGCAGCGGCTGCACGTCGAGGAGTGGGTGCGCCTGCTCGGCCGGCTGCGTCCCGGGCTGGCCGTGCCGGAGGCCCGGGTCCTGGTGCACGCCGGGCTCAACCTGGTCACCGATCTGAGCCGGCTCGTCCGCTTCGATCGGCGCTCGGGCATGGACAGGCACCTCATCCGCCTGATGCTGACGGTGCTCAAAGCCTGATCAACACCTGAAGAAGTTAAGCTGGATTCGCATCAGGTCTTCCCGGGAAGTTAGTGCGCGTTTACAGTCGCGCCATAGCCGTCCGTCCTCGGCTCTCCCAGGAGGCAGCTCATGGATCCCGCCCTCGAGCAGCGGTGCGCCGACATGGCCCGCGACCTCACGATTCCCGCTCTGCTGCACCGCAACGCCACCGAGTTCCCCGATCTGCCCGCCCTCAGCCTGCTCGGCTCGGCCGGCACGCTGACCTGGCGCCAGGTGCGTGACGAGGTGGCCGTGCTGTCCCGCGGCCTGGCCGACCTCGGCCTCGGCTCCGGCGACCGCCTGCTGATCATGATGTCCGGCCGTCCCGAGCACTGGCTGATCGACCTGGCCGCGACGTCACTCGGGGCGATCCCCTCCACCGTCTACGCGACCCTCGCCACCGACCAGCTGCGTTACCTGGCCCGCCACTCGCGGGCCGGGATCGTCGTGCTGGAGGACGACGCCGCGCTGGAGCGGTGGCAGTCGATCCTCGACGAGGTCCCGGAGATCCGCCGGGTTGTCGTGGTCGACCGGGCCGCCGACGACCCGGACGGCCGGATCCTCTCGCTGCGGCACGTCAGCATCCGGGGCGCCGCCGCACACCAGGCCGACCCGGGCGCCTTCGAGAAGACCTGGCGGGAGGTACGCCCGGAGCAGCCCGTGACGCTCCTCTACACCTCCGGCACCACCGGTGATCCGAAAGGTGTCGTGCTCACCCACCACAACGTGCTCTACCAGTGCGTCGTCATGCAGAACACGATCGACACCCCGGACCACGCCGGCTCCCTGGCGTACCTTCCGCTCGCGCACATCGCCGAACGGATCCTCGGCGTCTACAACCCGGTCTACCGGGCCGGGCACGTCACCATCTGCCCCGACCCGACGCGCCTGCTCGCCGGCCTGGTGACGGTGCGGCCGGTGTCGTTCTTCGGCGTGCCCCGGATCTGGGAGAAGATGGTCGCCGGCGTGCAGGGACAGCTGGCCGCCGCCGACCCGCCGGTGCGGGCCGCGGTCGATTCCGCCCGGGCCGTGGCCACCGAGGTCCACCGGCTGCGCGAGGCCGGGCAGCCGATCCCGGCCGGGCTGGCAGCCGAGCACGCCGCCCTCGACGCGCGGATTCTCAAGCCGCTGCGCGCCAAGCTCGGCCTGGACGCCATGCGGTGGGCGGGCAGCGGGGCCGCGCCGATCCCGGTCGCGATCCTGCGATACCTGGCGAGCATCGGGATCGAGGTGCTCGAGGTGTGGGGCATGACCGAGACCACCGGCACGGCCACGATCAACACACCGGAGAGCTTCCGTACCGGGTCGGTCGGGCGGCCCAACGGCGGGATGGAGATCCGGCTGGCCGCCGACGGCGAGATCCTGGTGCGCGGACCGCTGGTCAGCGCCGGCTACCTGCGCGCCGACGGAGGCGTCGAGCCGATAACCGACGCCGACGGGTGGCTGGCCACCGGGGACGTCGGGGTGCTCGACGACGACGGCTTCCTGACCATCACCGACCGCAAGAAGGAGCTGATCATCAACTCGAGCGGGAAGAACATCTCACCCGCCCGGATCGAGAGCCTGCTGCGGGCGCACCCCCTGATCGCGCAGGCGGTGGCGGTGGGCGACCGGAGGCCGTACGTCACCGCCCTGATCGTCCTCGACGAGGAGATCGCACCGCTCTGGGCCCGCTCCAGGGGCCTGCCCGCCACGACGGTCGCCGAGCTCGCCGACGAACCGGTGCTGCGTGCCGAGATCGACGCCGCGGTGGCCGCCGCCAACAGCCGGTTGTCCCGTCCCGAGCAGGTCAAGACCTATCGGGTGCTGGCGCGGGGCTGGAGTCCCGAGTCCGGTGAGCTCACGCCGACGCTGAAGCTGCGGCGCCGCATCATCCAGGACCGCTACGCCGACGAGATCGGCGCCCTCTACGGCTGACATGGGATCCGGCCGGAACCCCGTGGGGTTCCGGCCGGCCCGGACAACCTCAGTAGCAGAACTCCTCGAAGCCCTCGGCGTAGCCGCGCTCCCAGCCTTCCTCGTAGCCACGCATGTACTCCGACTCGCCGTAGCTGCGCATCTTCAGCATCGCCTTGGCCGGGCTATCACACTCGTCCCGAGCCTCACGCCAGCCGTCTTTGCGGCCGTCCCGGTAGCCCTTGCGGAAGGCCTTGCTCGGCCAGGGGTCACTCGGCTGGACGGTCTGCGTGGCGGGCGCCGGCGTCGCGGCGGCCGGTGCGGTCACGCCGATGATTCCGGCACTGGCCAGAAAGAGCGTTCCGGCGGCCATGGCACAGCTCTTGCGAAGGTTCATCGTTCTGTCCTTCCCCGTAGGTTCCGGGGCGCCGGCATGGCGTCCCGGCAACGGAAAACCTACGCGCCGGGCGGTGGCGGGGGAGGAGAACCGAAGCCGGTAGCCCATTCGGCCCACTGGTTCGCACCGTTCAGCCGACCATGACGGACATGGGCTAAGTGCCGGTTATTCGCTGTGTGCTCGGTCATGTTCTTCCTGGTCACCGGCCGTTCGGCTGACTTCGTTCCGGCGCGATTGCGGCAAGATCGCTGCGGTCACGAACCGGAAAGCGGGTGCCGCCTTGAAACGCCGTCAGCTGTTGACCCTGCTGGCCCTGACCGGCACGGCGGGCTGTGGCACGTCGTCGCAGCCGCCTCCGGCCGCCCCGAGCCCGGCCGCCACCCAGCGGCTCGGGTCCGCGCTCACCACGACCGCGCCGACCCCGTCCTCCTCGCCGTCCGTCTCCGCGTCCCCGTCCGTGTCGGCCGAACCCGGCGTCATGCTCGGCTCCTACCTGGCGCTGGGCGGGCGGACGCTGCGTCAGAGCCTCGCCCTGCGCCGTGAGCAACTGGGCCGGGAGCAGCGGATCGTCCACCGCTTCTACCCGTGGGACGGCTACGTGCCCACCGCCGAGCCGGACGTCGCCGACCACAGCCTGCTGATGGTCTCCTGGCACGGCGCGCCGTGGGCCGGGATCCTCGACGGCGGCTCGGACGCCACGATCCGCTCGGTGGCACGCAAGCTCAAGGGCATGGACCGCCCGATCCTGCTGCGCTGGGGCTGGGAGATGAACGGCGACTGGTTCGGCTGGTCCGGAGCGGGCAACGGCCGGGACCCGGCCGGCTACGTACGGGTGTGGCGCCGCCTGCACCGGATCTTCGCCGAGCAGGGCGCCACCAACGTGTCCTGGGTCTGGAGCCCCAACTGGAACTCCTCGCCGGACGTCTCCTGGAACCGGATGGAGCGCTACTACCCGGGTGACGACCACGTCGACTGGGTGGGGGTCTCCGGCTACAACTTCTACGGCGAGTCACCGGCCACCCTGTTCGGGCCGGTCACCCGCCGCTACGGCGACCGCAAGCCGATCATCCTGAGCGAGACCGCCGCGGTGCGGGACAAGGCGGGTTACATCAAACGGCTGCACACCTGGGTCGAGGACAATCCGGCCGTCGGCGCGGTCGTCTGGTTCGACACCGACATCCAGGAGGGCACCGACCACGACTTCCGCTTCGACACCGATCCGTCGTCGCTGGCCGCCTACCGCGCGATGGCCCGGGACCCGCACTTCAACGGCTGAAAATGACAGGCGCCGGGACGGTCCGGGCGGGCAGACTGCCGGACATGCCTTTCGACGACGTCACAGGCCTCGCGTCCGCCTGGGCGACGGGGCAGAAGATCAAGTTTCTCTATTTCTGGAAGCACGAGCCCGAGCGGGACGGCACGGTCGGCGCCGGCTGCCTGAGTCAGTGGTGGCCGGGAACGTTCGAGGTGGACGGGCGGACCTTCGCCACGGCCGAGCACTACATGATGTGGCGCAAGGCGGTGCTCTTCGGCGACACCGCGTCGGCCGAGCGGATCCTGGCCGCGCCGCACCCTCATCAGGCGAAGCGGCTCGGCGGGCTGGTGTCCGGGTTCGATCAGGCCGTGTGGAACGAGCACCGCAGCCCGATCGTGGTGGCCGGCAACCTCGCCAAGTTCGGGCAGGACCCGGCGCTGCGCGATTATCTGGTCACCACCGGGCGGCGGGTTCTCGTGGAGGCGAGCCCACTCGACCGGATCTGGGGGATCGGGCTGGCCGCCGACGACCCGCGCGCGGGTGACCCGTACCGCTGGAGGGGTTTGAATCTCCTGGGTTTCGCCCTGATGCGGGTCCGCGAGCAGCTGGCGGATGCCTGAGCTCAGAGGTGGAGCGTCTGTCGTGGGGCGTAGCCGTCCCGGCGCAGCCAGTGCTCGGTGTAGACGATACGGTCCGCGGTGATGACGGCGATCGTGCCCAGCGGCGGCTCGTCCAGGGAGCGCGAGCGCTCGACGTGGTCGGACTGCCAGCGCACCACCGGCCAGTAGTCGCCGAAATCCGGGTCGCCGGGTTCGAGGACGCGGGCCGTGCCGAAGAGCTGGGCGCCGCGGCTGCTGGCCTGGCCGACGAGCGGGGCGAAGACACCGGCCGAGACGCGGTGGTCGGCGCGCAGGTTGCGGATCTTCGGCGAGGCGCCGAGAGCGGTGAAGACGAGCTCGAACCCGAGGTGGAAGTAGCGGACCGGGGTGGCGTGCGGGCTGCCGTCGCGGGCCGTGGTGGCGATGACGCACATGTTCTGCGAGGAGAGCAGGTTGAGGATGCGCTCTTCGAGGCGGTCTCGCTCCAGGCGACGGGTGGGGGACGGGCCGGCGAGCCACGGGTTGGTCGTCATCGGGATATGAGACACCGGGCGTCCTCCGTGCCGGGACAGGGGGCACCGGGCGCCCTCCGCCTCCGGAATGGAGACACCGGGCGCCCTCCGCGTGGAGGACGCCCGGTGTCCCGGAGAACCCGAGGATCAGAGGAGAGGGTCAGCCGCCGAGGGAGGTGGCGGCGGAGCGGATGGCCGAGGAGAAGTAGCTGACCTGGGTGTAGACGCCCGGCTTGTTCGGGCGGGCGCAGCCGTCGCCCCAGCTGACGATGCCGACCTGGACCCAGCCGGACGCGCCCTGGCGGAACATCGGGCCGCCGGAGTCACCCTGGCAGGTGTCGACGCCGCCGGCGGTGTAACCGGCGCAGATCTCCTCGGCGGCGATCACCTGGCCGGCGTACATGCTGCTGGAGTTGCAGGTGGAGTCGCTGACGAACGGCACGGTGGCCTTCAGCAGGTAGCGCTGCTGCGAGCCGCCCTCGCTGGCGGCGCCCCAGCCCGCGATGGTGAAGGTGCCGGTGTCGTACGCCGTGGACGTCGTGATCGGCAGGGTGGCGATGTTGGCGCCGCTGACCGGGCTGGCCAGGCGGATGAACGCCCAGTCGTCGCCGTTGCCGTTGTAGCCGGGCGCCCGGTAGACGTAGTTCGACTTGCGGGTCACGCGGCTGCTCGACTGCAGGTCGATGGCGCCGAAGGTGGCGGTGATCGAGGTGTTGGCGCCGGTCCGGCTGACGCAGTGCGCGGCGGTCAGCACGAGGGTGGGGCTGTAGAGCGCGCCGCCGCATCCCATCGAGAGCCGCACCATGAACGGGAACTCGCCGAGCGCGGCCCGGCTGCCTCCGACGACGTACGGCACGACCGGGTCGTCAGCCGCGGCCTGTGCCGGGTTGGGGGACATCGTGGCGGCGGTGACGACCGCGGCCAGCATCGCCAGAAGGGTTCGCCATCTGCGCATCTCGGTACTCCTCTGTCTGGGGGTGCACCGAGCATGCCATTGACGTTAATGGATATAAACATCCCGTGTCGCTTATATCGTGGGCGGGTGACCTGCCACCGCTTCGCCGACGACGATCTCGTGAGGTGGCCGGAGACGCACTTCGGCCTGGCGGCCACCGACGATCCGGAGCGGATCGTCGGCGCCGCGCAGGCCGAGTGCGGTGAGAGGTTCACCGCCTGGAAGAGCGCCTATCTGGAGTGCCGGCTAGCAGTACGTGGCCTGCTTGCCGATGATCTTGTAGGGGCAGTCCGCGGCCTCGGCCACCATCAGTGCCGCCGTCCGGTTGCGGGCCGTCTCGGTCGGGATCACGCTGGCCGGCGGGTAGAAGCCGCCGCCGCCCGAGCTGCCCGGGTAGAGCTCGAAGGTGAAGGCGAAGATCTTGTGCACGCCCCACAGCCAGTCGAGTGAGTCGCCGTCGGTGATGTAGAGGTCGCTGGACTGTTGCGGGGTGTAGCCGTTGGTCGCCGCGAGCTGCCGGCCCAGGGTGGCGAACGTGTTGGCCTGGTCGGCGTTCATGCCGGTCGCGGTGTTCGCGGTGGTGTGCCCGTACGGCCACAGCACCAGCTTCGAGTACGAGTGGAAGTCGATCGCCGCCTTGATCTGCTGGACGCCGCCGACCACCCGGCTGTTCACGAAGTCCCGGATGACCCGGGTCTCCGGGGCGGAGAACGCCGACGGGCCACGGTAGGTGGCCGAGGACGTGCTGCCGGACGAGCCGCCGCAGCAGCCCCAGTTGTAGCTGTAGTTACGGTTCAGGTCGGTGCCGACGTTGCTGGAGCCGCTGTTGGGCTGCCGGTTCTTACGCCACGACCGGTAGCTGCCGGACGCGATGTCGTACTCGACGCCGTCCGGGTTCACCATCGGGATGATCCAGATCTCGCGGGTGTCGACCACGTTCTTGACCCGGGTGTCGGTCGCGTACGTCTTGGTGAACTGCCCGAGCAGGTAGAGCGCCTGCTCGACGGTCAGGTGCTCGCGAGCGTGGTGGTTGGCGTCGTAGAGGACCTCCGGCTCGGACTCGTCGGTGCCGACGTTGTCGGAGATCTTGACGGCCACGATGTCGCGGCCCTCGTACGACTTGCCGATCACGCGCTTGCTGGCGATCGCCGGGTAGGCGGCCACCGCCGCGTTGATCTCGGCGACCGTCTCGGCGTAGTTGTGGTAGGCCGAGTCGGCGGGCGGGAAGTCGAGGGTGCGTACCACGGGCTCGACGGTGAACCCCAGGCGCTGCAGTCTGGTCACTTCGCCGGAGGTGGCGGTGACGGTCGCGACGCCGTGCTCGACGTCCTCGATGGCGGCGCCGGTGCGGGAGATGACGTTGCGCTGGCCCAGCGTGCGGACGTCGTAGATCTCGTACTCACCGGGCGGGGCGGGCTCGGAGGCGACCCCGGCGCCGGCGGGGGAGGAGGCGGAGATGGCCGCGGCCGCGCAGAACGTGACCGCGGCGAGCGCCGCGAGGGACCGTCGTCTCATGAACGACCTCCGGATCTGGGGAATGGTGCTCACAGCAAACCCCCAGACATTGAAGGCCAGCAATGCATCAGGTCATGTCAATATTCCCCTGACCCTGACGTGATGACCTCCGGAACTCGGCCGGAAGGTCGTCGGGTGGGGGTGGGGCGCCCAGGTCGGACGGCTGATAGCCGGAAGGGTATCCGGGATACGTACGGTTTCGCTGCGGTTTGCCCAGGACCGATTCCCGGCGCGGTGGGAAGAACCGCAGCGCCCGGGCGCGGGCGCGCAGCCCCAGGGAGGCGAGGATTCCGACCCAGCGCGGCGCCGGGTCGAAGCCGAAGGCCCGCAACATCCGGTCGTCGAGCATGCCCCGGACGCCGAGGCGCACCGCGGGCCTGGCGATCCGAGGGAACCAGGCGGCGAATAGCTCGACCGTGTAGTGGCCGATCTCGCGATTCGTATCCGAATACGTGAAGTGGCGCTCCTCGTACTCGGCCTTGAACCGGCGGAACGAATCGTAATCGCCGGGGATGTCGCTGATGCCCATCCGTGCGCCCACCGCGCGGTAGTAGTGGAACGCCGCCAGCTTCTCGTGCTCATGCAGCGGCCGCCAGCCGTACAGCGAGAGCCAGTCGATCGGGTCGTAGACGAAAGTGGACAGGACGTACAACATGTCGTCGTTGGTGATGGCATACCGGCCGTGCGCCCGGTTGACCACACGAAGGGCGTCCCTGCCCCGCGCCGAGTCGTACCCGTGGGCCGCCATCTCCGCCATCAACAGGGCGGTGTCGTCATAACGCCGCTGCGGCCGGTCCCGGAACTCCCCGGTCGCCGCCAGCAGCTTGGAGATGCTCGGCACGCAGTACGTCCGGAACAGCGCGAACTCCAGCGCCCGCGTGTAGTCCCAGGGGAACTCCCGTCCCGACGAGAGCTGGTAGATCTCCAGGTGGTCGGCCTCCGGATCGAGCGCCGCGATCCGGTCCCGCAGGTCGTAGCGTCCCATCTCAGCTGATCAACTCCTTCAGCTCCGCCCGGCCACCGTGTCGGCGGTCGCCCGTGGACCCGGCATACATCAGCGTCGTTGCGAGGCGCATCGGTCACCCTTCCTCTTTTTTGATATTTGATACGGTGACGGCCCGTAAAGCGAGAGGTGAGGGCTTTGTTGTCCGAGGAGGTCGCCGGCGCCCTGCGCGCGCGGATCATGTCCGGGGAGCTCCGGCCCGGCGCGCGGATCCGTCTCGAGGAGGTCGCCGCGGGCCTCGGCGTCAGCATCACCCCGGTCCGCGAGGCACTGCTCACCCTGCGCGGCGAGGACATGGTCGAGCTGGAGCCCCGCAAGGGCTACGTGGTGGCGCCGCTCTCCCGGCAGGACATCCTCGACGTCTTCCAGCTGCAGGGCGACATCGCCGGCGAGCTGGCCGCCCGGGTCGCCACCGGGATCGGCGAGGCCCACCTCGCCGAGCTGCGGGTCGCGCACAGCAAGGTGGCCCGCGCCCGCCGGGCGGCCGACGTGGAGACCTACGAGTACGAGTTCCACCGCGCCGTGAACCGGATGTCGCGCTCGCGCAAGCTCAGCTGGTTCCTGCACACCGCCACGCGCTACACCCCGGCCCGGGTCTACTCGGCCGACCCGGGCTGGCGTGAGGGCATGCGCGCCGATCACGAGGCCGTGCTCGCCGCCTTCGCCGCCGCCGACGCGGACGCCGCGCGCACGGCGATGACCAGGCACTTCACCGACGGGGCGGAGCGCCTGGTCAAGCACCTCGACGACCTGGGCATCTGGGACTCCTAGCGGCCGTGCCGGAGGTGGAACAGCTTCAGCGCCCGCCGCATCACCTTCGGATCCCGGTCCAGCCGCATCAGGTCCATCGGCGCGGCGAACCGCTGCCGGGTGACCGCCTGCGCCCGGGAGAGCTCGCGCAGCCCGTCGGCCCCGTGGATGCGCCCGAACCCGGAGTCGCCGACTCCGCCGAACGGCAGTGACGGCACCCCGGCGAAGCCGAGCACGGCGTTGACCGAGGCCGCGCCGGTGCGCAGTCTCCGGGCGATCCCGGTGGCCCGGTGGGAGTCCTTGGAGAAAACCGAAGCAGCAAGTCCGTACTTCGAGGCGTTTGTCAGGCGGATCCCCTCGTCCACATTGTCGACCGGGTTGACCACCAGCGTCGGCCCGAACGTCTCCTCGGTGACCGCCAGGCTGTCTTCGGGGACCTCGGCCAAGATCACCGCCGCGACGGGTGAGGAGGCATCCGACGGGCCGCCGACCACCACCCGGCCGCCACGGGCCAGCGCGTCATCCACGTGCGCGCGCACGATCGACGGCTGCTCCGGGGTGGTCATCAGCTGCGGCCCGGGAACCAGGCCACTCAGTCGATCGAGGAACTCCGGATACACCGCACGCTCGACATAGACCCGCTCCACGCCCGCACACGTCTGCCCCGCGTTGCCGAACCCGCCGAACGCCGCCGCCCGCGCCGCCGCGTCCAGGTCGGCGTCCGCCGCGACGATCATCGCGTCCTTGCCGCCACCCTCGACGACCAGGGGCGTCAGCGTCTCCGCGCACGTCGCCATCACCTTGCGGGCGGTCGCCGCCGACCCGGTGAACGCGATCTTGTCCACTCCCGACCGGGTCAGCTCGGCCCCGACCGCCCCGTCGCCGAGCACCGTCTGCAGCACCGGCTCGCCCGGGACCGCGGCCGCCCACGCGTCGGCCAGCCACGCCCCGGTGCGCGGCGTGTGCTCACTCGGCTTGAGCACCACGGCGTTGCCGGCGGCCAGCGCGTACGACACCGAGCCCAGCGGCGTGTAGACCGGGTAGTTCCACGGCCCGATCACCCCGATCACGCCGAGCGGCAGGTATTCCAGCGTCGCCACGTGATTGGCCGCCAGCATCCCGCTCGGCACCCTCTGCCGTCCCAGCACCTTGCCGGCGTTGCGGGCCGCCCAGTCCAGGTGCTCGACGGCGAGCATCACCTCGAGAGCAGCGTCGTCGGGTGATTTGCCGGTCTCCTCGGCCACCAGGGCCGCGAGCTCGCTGATCTGCCGTGCGATGTGCCGCTTCCAGGCCAGCAGCCGGGCGCGGCGTCCGTTGTGGCCCAGACCGCCCCACCAGCGTGCGGCCGACCGGGCCCTCTCGACTGTTGCCTGAACCTCGGTCATCGTTGCTCCCGGGCTAAGATTTGATATTTGATATGTTACGGTCGCTGTCAACATGGCGCTTCACCTGCGAGTACTCCCGAAGGGTGACGAAATGAGCATCGATCTCAGTGACGAGCAGAAGGCGTTCACGGAGGCCGTCGACGACTTCTGCCGCCGCGAGGCCGGCACCCGCGAGCAGCGCGGCGACAGCCCGCACCACCCCGGCCTGTACCGCAGGATGGCCGACCTCGGCTGGCTCGGCGTCACCGTTCCCGAGGAGTACGGCGGCTCCGGCGCCGGCATGCTCGACACCTGCCTGTTCCTGGAGCGCGTCGCCTACGGCCAGGCCCCGGTCGGCGGCTTCACCACCAGCGCCATCGTCGCCGCCGCCGTGCAGCGCTCCGGCTCCACCGAGCAGAAGAAGACAGTCCTCGGTGGGCTCGTCGACGGCCGTGTCTACGCGATCGCCATGTCCGAGCCCGAGGCCGGCTCCGACGTCGCCAACCTGTCCTGCCGGGCGGTCCGCACCGGCGACGGCTGGATCGTCGACGGCCAGAAGACGTGGTGCTCCAACGCGCACATCGCCGACGCCGTCCTGCTCGTCGCCCGTACCTCCGGAAGCCCCGGCGAACACGCCGGCCTGACCATGCTGCTGGTCCCCGCCGACGCCCCCGGCCTGCGGATCAACGGCATCGAGACGATGGGCGGCAAGGAGGTCAACGACCTCTACTTCACCGACGTCCGCCTGCCCGCCGACGCCGTCGTCGGCACGATCGACAAAGGCTGGCAGCAGCTGATGGCCGGCCTCAACGTCGAACGGCTCATCCTCGCCGCCCTGATGCTCGGCACCGCCCAGCGTGCCTTCGACGACGCCCTCGACTTCATCAGGCAGCGGAGACAGTTCGGCCGCCCGGTCGGCTCCTTCCAGGTGCTACGCCACCGGGTCGCCGACCTGGCCACCGAGATCGAATGCTGCCGCCTGCTGGTCCACCGGGTCGCCACCCTCACCGACCGCGATCCGCACAGGGTCCTCCCCCGCGAGAGCAGCATGGTCAAGCTCAAGACCACCGAGGTCGCCCGCCAGGTCGCGCTGGCCGGCATGCAGATGATGGGCGGCTACGGCTACGCCACCGAATACGACATGGAACGCCACGTCCGCGCCACCCTGGTCTCCACCGTCTACGGCGGCACGAGCGAGATCCAGCGAGACATCATCGGCAAGACCTACGGCCTTTGACCCCTTGTGCGGTACGGTCCGGCCGGCCCACAACCGCAGACCCGGACTGTCCCGCAGCTCCCCGGCGACGTGATCCGACGGTCCGGCCCGCAGCGCCCGCTGCGGGCTGAATGCGGTGGTCACCGCCCCAGGTAGTCTCCAGCAATGCTGATCATCGGGAACGTCCTGGCCGCCCTCGTGGCACTGATCCACGTCTACATCGCGGTCCTGGAGATGTTCCTCTGGACCAAGCCGCAGGGTCGCAAGGCGTTCGGCTTCACCCCCGAGTTCGCCGAGCAGACGAAGGTCCTCGGCCTGAACCAGGGCCTCTACAACGGCTTCCTGGCCGCCGGCCTGATCTGGGGCCTGCTCGGCGGAGGTTTCGCCCCCATCGTCTTCTTCCTGGTCTGCGTGGCGATCGCCGGCGTCGTCGGCGCCCTGACCGCCAGCCGCCGCATCATCTACATCCAGACGGTCCCCGCCGTCCTGGCCCTGATCCCCACGATCCTGGCCCACTGACCGCCCGACCCCGGCTCCCGGAATCCGGCGCTGTCGGTGGATCAGGGAGCGAGTTGGTCGATCGTCATGCCGACGTCGCTGAGGATGCCCCGCAAGGTGCCCTTGGCGACGTCACGGTTGCCGTGGACCGGAGTGGACCGGAACAGTGGTGCCCCGCCCATCCGGGTGACGCAGGATGTGATGACTGCCGGCCACCCTCGCCACCTTGAAGCCGTGTCTCTCCAACGCGCGGACGATGCGACTGCCGGAGACGGATGGAATCGGCGGCATCAGGCCGCGACGGTGATGGAGAGCTCGCGTGGAATGCCGAACTCCTCGATGAGGCCTGTCAGCGCCGTGCGGAGGTCTTCCAGCGCGGCCTCCTCGGTGTCGCCCTCGCCATGGGCACCGACTCCTGGGCGCAACTGGGCATGGGCGCACCACACGCCGTCCTCGTCGCGTTCGACGACGACGGGCACAGTCACTGTGCGAGATTCCGCCATGCGGTCACGATAGCGCGATTCCGTCATCGTCCGACAGCACGCGCCCGGGTTCGAGTCGGGGCCCAGCCGGTGGGCTCCGGGCTGACGTGTCTTTACCTGGTTGACCGTGATTGCTTGACCCGGCTGTCCGATCTGGATCACCGGAGGCTGCATGTTTGCTCACCGTGAGCCGGGCGGAGAGCAGACGACGACCAACGAGGGGGCGGCTTCACCTTCTTCGATCTGCTGCCGGGAACCGACACGCTGACGACCACCGTCCCCGGCGGGGAGTGTGGGCCGATCGCGACCGTCGAGGCCGTCCTCACCGGCCAGGGTGGGCTCGTCGACCTCGAAGGGCGGCCGGCTCCCTGATCCCGACCCCTCGACGCCTGCTCCCCCGTCCCTGAACGGGGGAGCAGCACGCGCAACGGAATCTCCCGGGGGCGGCCGCTGATCGGCTGGCCCTATTCTGGGAGCCCCCACCTGGGGGAACCGAGGCGGACCCCGTGCCGGTCTCGGTCTGATCGGCTCCCCGTTCGCTCGTGGCGCCCTCGACCGGATCCGGAGTCAACTCGGGATGTATGCGCTCGGTATCGACCTGGGAACCACCTACACCGCCGCGGCGGTCTGGCGGGACGGGCACGTGGAGATCGCCACGCTCGGGAGCCGGACGGCGGCTATTCCGTCGGTGGTGCTGCTGCGCGACGACGAGACGATGCTCACCGGGGAGATCGCCGGGCGGCGAGGGCTGACCGAGCCGCATCGGGTGGCCCGCGAGTTCAAGCGGCGCCTGGGGGATCCGGTCCCGATCCTGCTCGGCGGGGTGCCGTACTCGGCGGAGGCGCTGATGGCCCGGATGCTGCGGGCCGTCGTCGACGAGGTGGTGAAGCGTGAGGGCGCCGAGCCGTCCCGGATCTGCGTGTCGCATCCCGCGAACTGGGGACCCTTCAAGATCGATCTGATGTACCAGGTGATCCGCCTCGCCGGCATCGAGCAGCCGGTCCAGCTGGTCACCGAACCGCAGGCGGCGGCGGTCTTCTACGCGCGGCAGCAGCGGCTGGAGCCGGGCGCCACGGTGGCCGTCTACGACCTGGGCGGGGGCACCTTCGACGCGGCGGTGCTGCGCAAGACCGTCGGCGGGTTCGAGCTGATCGGCAGACCCGAGGGGATCGAGCGGCTCGGCGGGGTCGACTTCGACGCGGCGGTCTTCGCGCACGTCTCCGGGGCGCTCGGTGGAGCCCTGGAGTCACTCGACGAGGACGACCCGGCTGTCGTCTCGGCGGTCGCCCGCCTGCGTGAGGAGTGCGTGCAGGCCAAGGAGGCGCTGTCGGCGGACACCGACGCGACGATCCCGGTGCTGTTGCCGGAGCTCACCACCGAGGTCCGGATCACCCGCGCCGAGCTGGAGTCGATGGTGCGCCCGGTGTTGCACGGCCCGATCGAGGTGCTGCGCCGGACGATCCGGTCGGCCGGGATCGAGCCGGCCGACCTGCACGCGGTGCTGCTGGTGGGCGGCTCGTCGCGGATCCCGCTGGTGGCGCAGATGGTCGAGTCGGAGCTGGGCCGCCCGGTGGCGGTCGACGCGCACCCCAAACACGCCGTGGCGCTCGGTGCCGCCTGGCAGGCCGGAGCGGAGATCTCCGAGGCCGGCACGGCACTGGTCCTGCCCGCCGCGGTCGACCCCTGGGCCACGGGCGAGGCGGCGGCCGTCGCCGGGGCCTGGCCCCCCAGCGTCGCGCCCGCGATCTCCGCATCCTCAGGCGTGCCGGACGTGACCGCCTCGGGAGACGCCGCGCCCGATCCCACCGGCGGGAGGGCCGCGGAGCCACACCCGGCGGGCGCGGGAGTGCCGGGCCCCGACCAGGCCGGCCCGGGACTGGTAGTGCCCGACCGGGCCGGCCCGGGATCGGTAGTACCCGGCCAGGCCGGCCCGGGATCGGTAGTACCCGGCCAGGCCGGCCCGGGATCGGTAGTGCCCAATCAGGCCGGCCCGGGACTGGTAGCACCCGACCCGGGCGTGGACGTCCGGGCGCTGAGCGGCGCGATCCCGGCGGGAGCGGCGGGCGGTGTGGGAGCGTCGGGCGGTGTGGGAGCGGCGGCCGGCGGTGGCGATGCAACCGGTGGGGCGGGGACGACCGGGGCCAGGGTTCCGGCGGGGACGCCGGGCCGGTCACTCGGGACGATCATGGTGGCGGCGCTGGTGGTGGTGATGATGGCCGGTGTCGCCGGCACTGCCTGGGCGCTGGGCCGGCTCAGCGACGACGAGAAGAAGGATCCGGAGACACCGAGCGCCGCGGGTGCGAGTCCGCACAGCATGTCGCACAGCCCGGGCCCGGCCGGTGCGGGCGGGACGCCGAGTGCCGCGGCGAGCACGCCCGCAGCCGCGTCGCCCGCGGACGAGGTGTGCACCGACCAGATGAAGCAGAGCCCCCGCTGGGTCTGTCTCACTCGGGCCACGATCCGGGACGGTCGGTTCACCCTCTGGTACGAGGCCGAGTGGAACGGCGAGGACCCGGACACGGTGGAGGGCTTCCACCTGCACGTCTACGGCGGTGACGGGCAGTCCCCGAAGGAATCGACGATGGGCAGCCAGGCGACCGCCCACGGCAAGTACTACTACGAGGACCGGGAGCCGTCGGTCCGCCGCGTCACCGATCAGGATTTCGAGGCCGTCGGCGCCGCCACGAAGGTGTGCGCCCGCATCGCCAGGTCCGGTCACGGCCTGGCCCTGGCCGCCGACGGCAGCTACCACACCGGCAACTGCATCCCGATCGTCCGCGAGTGATCACCTGAGGGTGCCACGTGGGAGGGGTGACGGTGACCGGTCGCTTCCGCCCGTGAGGCGCGCTGCGGGCCTGAACCGGGCGGACGCCGCGCGGTGGTCCGGGGCGGCGTGGTCTCGGCGGGCGGGGTGGCCCGTACCGGGAAAGGATGTTGGCTATGGTGAGCCCATGGATGCAGCGACGCTGCTCGATGACAAGGATCGGCGGATCGCCGGCGAGGCGGGGATCGCCGTCTTCGCGGACCGGCTGATCCTCGACGCGCAGCCGCCGGTGGACGACGAGGTGCTCGCAGCGGTGACGGCGCGATGTGCCGGGCCGCTGCCGGAGGCGCTGGTCGCGTTGTGGCGGGTGAGCTTCGGTGGGCGGATCGACTACCAGCTCGACGGGCAGATCTCGTTCACCGAGCTGTTCTGGCCGGGGTCGGACGGCTATCAGGACCTGTGGGGCTGGATCGACCACGAGGCCACGTCCGGGACGGTGCGGTTCCTGCCGTTCGGCGGATTCGAGTACCTGGACCGGATCTATGTGGACACCCTGGCGGGTCCGGAGCACGGGCGGGTCGTCTACTGGCAGCAGGGCCTTCCGCCGGGGTGGGAGCTGACCGTCGGTGATCGGGCGGACGGGCTCGCGGCGGATGTGCGGGCGCTGTTCGGGCAGTTGGCGCTGGAGGACGATCCGTGGGCGGGCGGCGACGCCGACGCGGGGGCCGACCTGCGGGATGCGATCGACGAGCTGGCCGGGGATCAGCCGGTGGTCGCCGGGAAGCTGCGTGACCTGGTGCGCGGGGCCGTGCTGGACTGGCATGCGGCGCTGGCCGCGGGGACGCTCGCGGGGGAGCCGCGGTTGCGGCGGCTGGCGCTCGATCGGGCGGCGTCGGCCGGTGACCTGATGCTGCTGGAGCGTCTCGGGGCGGCCGGCTGTGATCTGGCCGAGCCAGTCCGGGGTGGGCTCACCGCGATCGACATCGCCCTGGTCAACGGGCGTCTGGAGGCGGCCGAGGGGCTGCTGGGCCGGAGTGTGCCGGTGACGAACACGCTGCGGACCGGCGCGCACGCGGTGACCGCCGAGCTGGCGCGGGCGCTGCTGGAGCGGGGTGCCGTGGTCACGGCGGACGCGGTCGGCGGGGCGATCGACAACGACGATCCGGAGGTGTTGCGGCTGCTGGCGGCCCGGATGCCGTCGTCGGGGGAGGGTGCGGAGGCGCGGGCGCTCGTGCCCCGGCTGCGGATGCTGGCGGCGCAGGCCGCGCTCGCCGCGGACCGCTCGGGGGATCAGCGGATGCGCGACCGGGCGACCGTCCTGAGAGAACTCGCGGATATGATCTCGGCAGGTGCGGGCTCGTAGCGCAGAGGTCGTCGCGTCGGCCTGCACAGCCGAAGGACGCCGGTTCGAATCCGGCAGGGCCCGCACCCCGTTCGTCAGGTGGGGCGCCTCGTGCGTACCCAGCCGGTGGTGATCAGGTAGAGCGCCGCGGCGTAGGTCGTCATCACGGCGACGCCGTGCGCGGGCGGCCGCAGACCGGCCGCGCCGAGCCCGATCAGCAGGTCGGAGACGAGGAAGAGCAGGCCACCGAGGGCGACACGCCGGGAGATCCCGGCCGCTGCCGCAGCCATCATGGTCAGCGCGAGGCTGTAGATCAGCACGGGTACGGCCAGAGCACCCAACCGCTCCCACAGCAGGACGTTGGCCAGTGCCCAGAGCAGCCCGTAGACGATCACGAACGGTCGCCGCAGTGGCCGGAACGCCGTGACGAGGCAGAGCTGCGCCCCGAGGAAGAAGCCCATCCCGGTCAGGAACGCGGCCTGTCCCGGCACGAGCAGCGCGATGTCCCCGGCCGTGGCGAACCCGAGTGCCACGGTGACCGCGTCGCGTCGTCCACGCTGGAGCAGGTAGGCGATCAGCAGTGGCCCGAGCAGTGGTTTCGTCAGCCACTGCAGAACCGTCCAGTCGGCGGCCACGGCGGCGATCTCGGCTGCCGCGACCGCGAGGAACAACCGGAGGATCATGTCGTGGGCCGCCAGCCGGGCCGCCCGAACAGGTATCCGGCCCGGTCCCGCCACGTCGTCGCGCCGCGCAGGTCCCGCCAGATCGCCACATACTCGTGGGTGGCCACCTTGAGCGGGTTGTACGTCTGGATGTTGCTGGTCAGCCCGTAGTCGACCTTCTCGCCCTCGGGCTCGAAGCTGCCGAACAGCCGATCCCAGACGATCAGGATGCCGCCGTAGTTGCGGTCGAGGTAGGGGTCGTTGGAGCCGTGGTGCACCCGGTGGTGCGACGGGGTGTTGAAGAACCACTCGATCGGCCGGGGCAGCCTGTCGATCCGCTCGGTGTGCAGGAAGAACTGGTAGCCGAGGCTGATCGACTGCTGCAGGAAGATCATCCAGGGTGGGAAGCCGAGCGCCGCGAGCCCGAGCCAGAACGGCAGCGCGGTCATCGGCGTCCAGCTCTGCCGCAGCGCCGTCGACAGGTTGAAGAACCGGCTGGAGTGGTGCACCACGTGCCCGGCCCACAGCACCCGCACCTCGTGGTGCAGCCGGTGGAACCAGTAGTAGGCCAGGTCGTCGGCGAAGAACAGCAGCACCCACACCCACCAGTCGGTGGGGTCGAGCTGGAACGGGCTGATCACGTAGAGCCCGGCGAACGCCACGGCGGTGAGCAGTTTCCACGGGAAGCCGATGATCTGGCTGCCCAGGCCCATGGACAGGCTGGTGGCGGTGTCGCGGGCCTCGTAGCCGCGTTCCTCGTCGTCGGGCAGGAACCGGAACGACAGCAACTCCATGACGATCAGCAGCAGGAACGCGGGGACCGCGTAGAGGACGGCGGGGATCATCGGTGCCCGGCCTTCGTCTCGGTGCCGACCGGCGCGGTGAGCAGCGCCCGGGCGGCCTGTTCGGCGCCGGTGGCGTCACCGGAGTCGATCAGCGCGGCGAGGCGGCGGTGGGCGGCGACGTCGAGCAGCTCGGCGGCCCGCAGGTGCGGCGGCACGTGGCCGACGGCCAGGTCGCCGGCGGTGAGGCTGTTGTACGCCAGCAGGTAGGCGATGTTGCCGGAGCCCTCGATGATGCGCCGCCACACGGCCAGGTCGGCCATGCCCATCGCGGTCAGGTCGGGAACGGCGGCGGCGTAGTCCTCGACGGCGGCGGTGACCGCGGCGCGCGCGCCGGCACCCGCGCGGAGGGCGCAGAGCCGGGCCGCGTCGGCGCCGATGCTCACCCGCATCTCCATCACGTCGCGGGCCAGCGTGGGAACCGGCAGCACGTCGCCGGTGCGGGTGAGCGCCATGGCCAGGTCGAGCCCGGCGGTGGCCCGCCAGTCCTGCACCCGGGTGGCGCCGCCCTGGCTGACCTTGACCAGGCCCAGCTGTTGCAGGCGGCGCAGCGCCTCGCGGATCGCGTGCCGGTTGACCCCGAAGGAGGCGGCCAGGTCGCGTTCGCCGGGCAGGGCGTCGCCGGCCGCGTAACCACCGCCGAGGACGGCGTCACGCAGCCGGCCGAACACCTGATCGGAGACGGACTGTCTGTCGAGGGGTGCGAACGTCATGGCGGCAGTGTGCCCGCCATCACGTCAACCCGTCAACTGGTTGGACCAGTTGAGGCGGAGAGCAGCTCCCGCGACCCCGTCGAGGGGGCGTCTCGACCTGGGCCGACAAAAAAGAGAGGGGGCCTCGGCCCCCTCTCCTCATCTGCGCTCGCTCAATAGCCGTAGCCGTCGCTGCTCGCTCGGCGCTGGCGGTAGCGGCGGCGCGGGTCGTTCATCATCCTGCGGGTGATCAGCAGGCCGCCGGCCACGGCCGCGAGCACGATGCCGCCGATGACCGGCAGGCTCACCGACCCGGTGCTGCCGCCGGCCGCGTCGGCCGCGGACAGAACCGGGTTCGCCGAGGAGGCCGCCTTGGCCGGGGCCGCGTTCGGCGGCGGGGCGGTCGGCAGCGCCGCGAAGTCGACGATGTTGCTGCTCTCCAGCAGGGTCAGGTGGGTCATCACGAACTGGTTGGCGCGCTGGGCCAGCTTGCGGACCGTGTCGTTGCGGGTGGTGGTGCGGATGGTGGCGATGGCCGGGAAGATGTTGCCGTGGGCGGCGCGGAGCCGGTCGATGTAGATCTGGTCGAAGTCCTCACCGACGGCGGCGTCCTCCATCTCCTGCAGCCAGCCCTGCTGAGCCTCGTTCGGCTCGTCCGGGAGGTCGACGTCGAGCTTCTTGGCCGCTGCCCGGGTCAGTTGGTCGAGCACCTTGTGCTGCGCGGCGATGTCCGCGCCGATGCCCTTGATCCGGTTGCTCCTCGACTTGTCCTGGGCCATCTCACCGGCCGGGATCTCCCACAGGCCGGCGAGCCGCACCTTGATCACGAAGTCCTTGTCGGCGGCGGACATCTTGCCTTTGCCGGTGTCGGTGAGCAGGTTGCTCGGCGGGTCCGGAACGCCCGGCTCGACGGCGGCCAGCGCGGCCCGCGGGTCGAAGAGGACGAGCGCCAGCGCGGCGATGAGCAACCCGGCCAGCCGGCGGGGCAAGGCGAACATGCGGACGACGGCGAGCACGTGTGCCTCCATGACCTGTGTGATGACTGTGCGGGACTCCCGTGCCCATGACCACGGATTACCGGGCCGATCGGATCAACTGAATTCACTAGAACTTCACAGCCGTGGGAGCGCCTCTGTCCGGAAGCAGTCAGCGAACAATCGTCCGATGTGGAATCTTCGGGGCATGGTGAAACTCGGTGTCAGCCTCCCCCAGTTCAGTCAGTTCACTCCCGGCGCGGACGTGGTCGCCTCGGCCCGGGCGCTGGAGGAGATCGGCTACGACAGCCTGTGGGTGTTCGAGCGGGTGCTCGTGCCCGAGGACCAGAGCGGGGAGCACGGCCTCTACGGGGTGCCCGGGCTGGAGTGGCCGCAGATCTACCGCGGGGTGACCGACGCGCTGATCACACTCAGTACGGCGGCGGCCGTGACCGAGCGGATCACACTGGCCACCGGTGTGCTGGTGGTGCCGCTGCACCTGCCGTTGCGGCTGGCCCGCGAGCTGGCGACGCTCGACGCGTTCAGTGGTGGCCGGCTGGTCGCCGGGCTCGGGGTGGGCTGGTCGCCCGACGAGTTCGCCGCCGGAGCGCCGGTGCCGCTGAGCGAGCGGGGCCGGTCGCTGGACGACTTCCTGGACATCGCGGCGGCGGTCTGGGGACCGAATCCGGTCAGCTTTTCCACGAAACGGTACGAGGTGGGCGCGGCCGACATCGGGCCGAAGCCGGCCGGCTCGATCCCGGTGCTGCTCGGCGCGAGCGCCGGGGCCGACCGGGCACTGCGGCGGGTGGTCGAGCGGGCCGACGGCTGGGTGGCCAGCGGCGTCACGCCCGAGCAGGTGAGCGCGACGGTGGCCCGGCTGGGGGAGATGGCGTCCGCCGCGGGCCGTACGACGCCGGTCTCCTGCACGGTGCAGATCGGGGTGCTCGGCGTGACCGAGACGTCGCTGGAGCCGCGGCAGCCGTTCGCGGCGAGCATCGAGCAGCTGGTGGCGGACGTGGCGGCGTTCGCCGAGGCGGGCGCGGACCACGTCTACCTGACGCTGCCGGCCGGGATGCGTGACGTGAAGCAGCTGATCGACCGGGCCGCCGAGCTGTACGAGGGCGTGCGCTCCGCCGGAGTCTGAACCGTCCACGGCGCCGGCACTCCACTCGGGGTGCCGGCGCCGGTGCGGTCAGTAGACGTACGGCCAGGCCGAGGAGTCCCAGCCGAGCAGGTTGATGCCGAGCTTCGCCGTGCCGGACGAGTTGTAGTAGTGGTAGACGAGCACGGTGGCGTCGGTGTCGGTGAAGACCGCCGGGTGCCCGGGGCCGTGGATGCCGTCGTGCGACGCGAGGATCTCGGTGCCGCCGCCCGCCGTGGTGTAGGTGCCGGCCCGGTCCCGGTACGGCCCGGTGATGCTGGTCGAGCGGGCCACCATCGTGCGGTAGGTGCTGGACGCGCCCTGGCAGCAGAAGTCGAACGACATGAACAGGTAGTAGTAGCCGTTGCGGTAGTGGATGAACGGCGCCTCGACCGACTTGCTGTTCACGAACCGCTCGGCGATGTTGTGGATCGTGGAGTCGGCGCGCAGGCCGGTGCCCGCGTTCAGCTTGACCATCTTGATGCCGGACCAGAACGAGCCGAAGGTCAGCCACGCCTCGCCGGAAGGGGTGACGGTCAGGTTCGGGTCGATCGCGTTCCAGCCGCTGCTGGTGGTCGACTCGATCACCTTGCCGACGTGGGTCCAGCTGCCGGACGCGCCGGTGGTGCTGGTGGCCAGGAAGATCGCCGACTTGCTGGAGCCGAAGGTCGAGGCCGAGTAGTACAGCCAGTACCTGCCGTTGCGGTAGGACAGGTCGGGCGCCCACAGGTTGGCGCTGCCGCCGGTGTAGGCGCTCGCCCAGGACGTGCCGCCCGGGAACGCCTTTCCGGCGTCGGCGAAGGCGGTGCGGTCCGGTGACGTCTTCAGGGTGATGCCGTCGCCGGTGGTGGCCAGCAGGTAGCCGCCGGCCGGGCGCTTCACGATGGTCGGGTCGTGGGCGTTGGTCGAGCCGGTGACGACGCCCGGGTTGGGGTAGGCGGCCTGGGCGGGGGCGGCGCCGACGGCGGTGAGGGTGAGGATGCCGGCCACGCCGGCGAGGAGCAGTCTGCGGATACGCATGGGGATGTCACCTTCGGGGGGATGCGCGGTCCCGTCGGGGAACGGAGCCCGCGGCCGGAGGGGTACGTACTCATCGGGGTCTATCCGATTAACGGTATGTTAACGATCACAACAAGTTAGTCAATAGTGGACTCCCACCTGCTCATGATCGACTGTGTTGCGTTCACAGCGGTGACCAACGGCCCCCGCCCGTGAGACGCGCTGGTGGCCCGGTGTCCCGCCCTCGTCGCGTCGGACAGCCACAGTGGCCCCGGTAGGCCGTACAAAATATGTAAAAAGCCGGACCGAGCCGCCGAACATCCCCCGTACGGTTCGCACGGCGAGCCGCGGAGCCGGGGGAGTGAGCATGGGCGCGGATCGATGGTTCGGAGCCGGACGCAGCCTGGCGGCGGACCCCGCGACCGCCGGGGCCCAGGCCTGCCGGGCGGCGCTCGGCGGACGGCGCGCCGACCTGCTGATCGTCTTCGCGTCGCTCACGCACGCCACCCTCGAGATGGCGCGCGCCGTGCACGCCGAGGCCGGCGGTGACGTCCTCATGATCGGCTGCTCGACGTCGGGTGAGTTCACCGCCGACGGCCGCGGCGCCGGCGTCGTCGTCAACGCCCTCGGCGGCTACACGGCCTCGGTGCGCGCCGTCCCCCGCGACGTCGACGACCTGTACGAGGCCGGCATCCGCGCCGCCTCCTGCCTCGACGACGTCGACGCCGAGAACCGGGTCGTCCTGCTCCTCGGCGACGGCCGCAGCAGCGACCAGCAGGAGATGGTCCGCGGCGCCTACACCGTGTCCGGCGCCCTCGTGCCCCTGGTCGGCGGCTGCGCCGGCGACGACATCACCCAGACCGGCACGTTCCACTTCTTCAGCGACGGTACGGACGTGCAGCTCCTGCCGAACGCGGTCCTCGGCGCAGCCCTCGGCTCACCGGTCCCGTTCGGCATCGGCATCGCCCACGGTTGGCGCAAGACCGGCGAGCCGATGCTCGTGTCCCGCAGCGAGTCCGGCACCATCTTCGAGCTCGACGGCGAACCCGCCCTCGATGTCTACCTGCGCCGCACCGGAGCCGACCCGGCCCTCGCCGACGACCCGGCCGCCTTCCTCGCCTTCGCCACCATCCGCCCGCTCGGACTGGCCCGCCGCACCGGCGAGGACATCCGGGTCATCTTCGAGGCCGACCCGGTCGCCCGCTCCATCTCCGGGCTCGCCGACACCCCCGAGGGCGCGATGGTCTGGTTCATGGAGGCCGACCCGGAGCAGATCGTCGACGCCGCGTCGGCCGCCGCGGTCGCCGCCACCTCCGGCCTTCCTTCGGATGCCCTGGGCCTGCTGGTCTTCGACTGTTGCGTACGCTCGATCGCGCTCGGCCCCGACGCCACCGACCTCGCCGCGTCCCGCCTGCACGACGCGGTCAAGCCGGTGCCGTACGGCGGCTTCTACTCCAACGGCGAGATCGTCCGCAAACCACAGGCCAAGGGCATGCACCACCTGACCGTCGTCGCGCTGGCCCTCGGCTGAGGTCATGTCCGGCTGGTCCACCCTGCAGCTCACCGAGTTCTTCAGCGCCATCACCCGCGCCGGAACCGTGTCCACCGCGGCGCGCCTCGCCGTCCAGCGTGCCACCGAGGCCACCGACGCCGAGGTCGCCGCGGTGATCAGCGGCGACCAGGTGCCGGCGTCCGTCGGCCTCGGCCGTGCCCCGACGTCGTCGCTGTTCACCAGCCTCGGCCCCGGCTGCGACGAGACGACGTTCCCCGGCGCCGGGACGATGCACGTCACCGTGCACGTCCTGGACCGGGACGCGCCGTCCGCCGACCGCCTGATCGTGGCCCGCGCCGACGAGCCGTTCGCGGCCGAGGAACGCCAGATGCTGCAGGGCATGGCCCGGGTTCTCGGGCTGGCCCTGCGCGGCCTGCACACCCTGGAGGCCGAACGGCAGCTGCGTCTCGCCCAGGAACGGGAGGCGGCCGCACGGCTGGAGCTGGTCGAAGCCCTCGAACGCCGGGAACGCCTGCTGGAGACGCTGCTGCGCGTCCAGCGCTCCGCCGGGCAGCAGCCGCTCGCCGAGGTCCTCGACATGATCACCTCCGGCGCGGCGGGCCTGCTCGACGGAGTGACGGTGGCGCTGGTCCTGCGCGGCGCGGTCGCCTCGGTCAGCGGTGCCCCGTGCGAGGGCCTGACCTTCGCGGCCGACCGAGCGGTGACCGCCGGCGCTCCCGTCACGTGCGGCGACCTGGAGGCCGCCCCGGTCCACATCAACGGCGACGTGGCCGGCGCCCTGGTCATCACCACCGGCGCCGTCCCGGGGCCGGTCGCCGTCTCTTCGGCCGCTGCGGTTCCTTCGGCTGCTGCGGGTTCGGTGGTTCGAGAGGCGGAACGGCGGGACGTGCTGGCCGCCTTCGCCGAGCAGGCCAGCCTCGCCCTGACCGGCGCGCACACCCTCGCCGCCGTGCACGAGGCCCAGCACGACCCGCTGACCCGCCTACCCAACCGGGCCCTGTTCCTGCACCGCGTCGAGGAGACCATCACCGCCGGCGCCGCCGCCCTGCTCTACCTCGACCTGGACCTGTTCAAGCAGGTCAACGACACTCTCGGCCACGCCGCCGGCGACGAGTTGCTCCGAGCGGTCGCCGGCCGTCTACGCGCCGCCGTCCGCGACACCGACATGCCGGCCCGCCTCGGTGGCGACGAGTTCGCCGTCCTGCTGGAGCCGCTCACCCATCGTGAACAGGCCCGCGACATCGCCCAGCGGGTCATCGACGCGATCGCCCGCCCGTACGACATCGCCGGCCGCACCGTCGTCACCCGGGCCAGCGTGGGAGTCGCCTACAGCGGAGGCCGCTCCGCCGAACGCCTCCTGGAGGAGGCCGACCTGGCGATGTACCGGGCGAAGAAGACCCACAAGGGCACCTACCAGGAGTTCGAGCCCGACATGAGACCCGAGCTCCCCCAGGCGGTGTGACTCAGGGGCCGTCGGGCTCGGCCGGCCTACGTCGGCGGGCGTCCCGTGCGGCGTCTGCCGTACGCAGAAATCTTTGGCCCTCCGGAAGGCCGATGGGACGCTCGGGCGGTGACCACCTTCGCGCTGCAGGCGCAGCCCACCGACGCCGCCTCCTGGCTGGACCTCGCCCGCCGCGCCGAAGCCGCCGGCTTCGACACCCTGCAGGCCGCCGACCATCCCGGCTCCTGCGCCGCCCCCTACGTCGCCCTCGCCGCCGCGGCCGCCGTGACCAGCCGCATCACCCTCGGCGCCTACGTCGCGAACGCCGGCGTCCGCGAACCGCTCCTGCTCGCCACCGACGTCGCCACCCTCGACGTCGTCTCCGCCGGCCGCGCCCGCGTGGGTC
The DNA here is from genome assembly GCF_050956125.1 of Actinoplanes sp. CA-252034. Lineage (NCBI taxonomy): Bacteria > Bacillati > Actinomycetota > Actinomycetes > Micromonosporales > Micromonosporaceae > Actinoplanes > Actinoplanes sp. CA-252034. The sequence goes on along the minus strand of NZ_CP191846.1, from coordinate 8,419,757 downwards.
TCGGCGCCGGCCACACCCCGGCCGAATGGCTCGCGGTCGGCCGCGAACGCCCCGACGTCGCCGGCCGGGTCGACCGCTGCATCGCCGTGGCCGACGCCGTGCGGGCACTGCTGGCCGGCGAGACCGTCACCGTCCACACCCCGCATCTCGACGCGCACGAGGCCCGCCTCGACAGACCGCGTCCCGTCCAGGACCGCGTCCCCCTGCTGCTCGGCACCTCGAACTCCCGGCTGCTGCGCTGGGCCGGCGCGCACGCCGACATCGTCGGCCTGTCCGGGTTCGGCCGCACGCTCGCCGACGGCCACAACCACACCGCCCGCTGGCGGCCCGATCAGATCGACGCGCAGATCGAGCAGGTCGCCGCCGGAGCCGCGAGCCGTCCGGCGCCGCCCGCGCTGGAAGCCCTGGTCCAGATCATGGAGATCACCGACGATGCCGAAACGGTCGCGGCGCCCCACGCGGAAGAGCTCGGCATGTCTGTTTCTGATCTGCTGGCTGCCCCCTTCGTGCTGATCGGCACCGTCGACGAGATCCGGGCCTCCATCGGGCGCCACGAGAAACGCTGGGGCATCACCCGCTACGCCGTGCGTACCCCCGCCTTCGAGGCCGTGCAAGCCCTCGGCCTGCTGTGACAAGGGCAACGCCAGGTCCGATTCTCGCTAGCGCCCGGCCGCGCGGCACGGTTGGCTTGCTTCCATGACCCCCGATTCGGTACGCCCATCGCGCGCTGCCATCGCCGCGGCAACGGTCACGGTCGTCCTGTGGGCGTCCGCGTTCGTCGGTATCCGCGCCGCGGCCCCGCACTTCTCCCCGGGCTCGCTGGCCCTGGGGCGGCTGCTCGCCGGAGCGATCACGCTGCTGATCTTCCTGGCGATCAGCCGTCAGGGCCTGCCCCCGCGGCCCGCCTGGCCGGGAATCATCATCTCCGGGGTGATCTGGTTCGGCCTCTACATGGTCGCCCTCAACTGGGGCGAGGAGCTGGTCGACGCCGGCACCGCCGCGATGCTCGTCAACGTCGGCCCGGCCGTCATGGCCCTGCTCGCCGGCTGGCTGCTGCACGAGGGCTTCCCGCCCCGGCTGCTCGCCGGGATCGCCGTCTCGTTCGCCGGCACCGTCGTCGTCGGCTTCTCGATGTCCGGTGGCGGCGGCACCTCGATTCTCGGCGTCGCCCTGTGCCTGGTGGCGGCCGTCACCTACGCCGGTGGCGTCGTCGCGCAGAAACCCGCGCTCAAGCACGCCACCGCCCTGCAGGCCACCACGTTCGGCTGTGTGATCGGCGCGATCGCGTGCCTCCCGTTCGCCGGCCAGCTGGTCTCGGACGTGGCCGACGCGCCGCTGCGAATCACCCTCAACGTCGTCTACCTCGGCGTCTTCCCCACCGCCATCGCGTTCACGACCTGGGCGTACGCGCTGGCCCGCACGACCGCGGGCAAAATGGGCTCCACGACGTACGCCGTACCCGCCGTCGTGGTCGTGATGTCCTGGCTGGTCCTCGGCGAGGTCCCCGGCTGGCTGACGCTGCTGGGTGGCGCCCTGTGCCTGGCCGGTGTCGCCGTCTCCCGCAGCCGCCCCAAGGCCACGCCCGACCGGGACCCGGCCACGTCCCGCTGACACGTCGAGCCGGTGCCCGGCCCCTGGCATTGACGCATCCGAGCAGGGCCGCGCCTCGTCCCGCCGAGATCGCACCCGACCCCAGTCCCGCTGTGGCCGGACCTTCCGGCTGCGGCCGGGGACTTCTTCGGTTTGGCCGAACCTCCTGGCTGTGGCCGGATCTCTTCGGCTGTGCCGGATCTCTTCGGCTGTGCCGGATCTCTCCGGCTGGGCTGGACCTCTCCGCCTGGGCTGAACCTCTCCGGCTGTGGCCGGACCTCTCCGGCTGTGCCGGTGGCGGAGCCATCCCGGATGGACGCCGAGCGTGGGGTCACCGGTCGGCGCGGTCCATCCACTCGATCGTCGCGATGAGGTTCGGCAGAGGTGTCACGGCGGTGGCCTCGATCAGCGCCGCCTCGCGGGCGTCCTCGACAACCTGCCGCCACGGCCGGGAGAGGTCCAGTTCGACATCGAGGCTCTCGTGGCCGGTCCAGTAGGCGCCCTTCGCCTCGACCCGCCAGAGTTGGAAGTAGAGCACCACCTGATCATGATCGGCCAGGTCGTCGATGACAGTGGTGAGCTCCGCGGACGGCCAAGCCTGATCGATCTTCCCCCCGGTCATCCGCAGCGAGGCGGTCAGCGGGGGAACGGCCTCTCGGCGCGCGCCGAGATCGGTCATCGCCTGACGAATCGTGGTCGCCTCGGACCAGTCCGGTCCGTCACCGCTGAGCCGTGTCGCCGGTAGGCGGCCTGCAGAGCCGGAACCGCCTCATGGACACCGAGGTCTCCGAGAGCACGGGCCGACCATTCCCGGACAGTGCTGTTGTCGCTCGCGAGCAGCCCGATCAGCGCCGGTCCCGCGGCACGGTCGCCGAAGTGCTCGAAGATCTCGATGGCGGACAACTGTCCGTAGGGCTCCAACATCCCGATCGCAGCCGCGAGGGGTTCGACGACCTGGCCGCCGACCGAGATCAGCTCCACCTTGGCGTTCTCGGCGATGTCGGTCGTCTCACCGTCCAACAGTGCGATCAGCTGCCCGAAGTCGTCTGCCACGAACGTGGAGTCTGCCGCGGGACGGCCGACTGCTTCCAGTGATTTCTCCGGACCTGCAGAGCGAGGTTCTGCGTCCGCGCTGGCGGGTCTGTGTCCGCGCTGGTGGGTCTGCGTGCGCGCTCGCGGGTCCGCGTCCGCGTCCGCGCTCGCGGGTCCCGTCACGCGTTCGCGGGTCGGCGCTCGTGCACGGGTTTGCGGTCCGAGTCCGAGTCCGTGTCCGGGCTCGGGTGAGCAGCAGTCGGCTGCGGTTCGGGGCCTGTCCGGGCCGTATGCGCAGCTGTTCGGGTGCGTGGCGGGTCGGTTTCCTTGTCCTTGTCCTTGTCCAGGCGGGCGCAGCGGTTTGCGTTCGGGTTCGGGTTCGGGTTCGGGCGGCGAGTCCCAGTCCCGGACGGAGGTTGGATGTGCGGCCCGGAAAAATGTCATACCCGGCGGGCAGGATCGGGGCATGACGGTTCTGGTCGATGCCCGCTTCCTCCGGCTCATTGACGGCATTGCGCTCTTGAGCAGCGAGTTCTCTCCGATGGCGGTGCCACGCTGCGCCGTCGCCGGTGCGCGGCCACGGCGGTCCCGGCTTGCGCGTGGGTGCGGGCATCGCCACCGAGGGCTGCGGGGGCGTTGCTCAGCCCTCGGGTGACGCGTCGATGCCTCTTGCGCTGGGCGGGGCCCATGGTGCGTACCGCTAAAGCTGGTTGGAGCGGAGGGATTGCAGGACGCCGGGGTACAGGCGGGTCTTGATCGTGCCGAGCGTCGGGCCGGCCTTGCCGGCCTGCGATTGAGCGAGGGAGATCGCGGTGGAGAGGACTGATTCAGCCGGGACCGCCTGGTCGATGATGTGGCGTTCGGCGGCTTCGAGGCCGCCGTAACGGCGGGCGGTGACCATCGCCTCGTGCGCGTTCTGCGGGGTGAGGCGGGCCTGGATGAGGGCGCTCATGCCGGGGGTGAAGGGCAGGTTGATGTCCGCCTCCGGCAGGCACCAGAAGCCGCGGTCGGCGCGCATGACACGCAGGTCGTGGGCGAGCGACAGCATGGCGCCTCCGGCGAAGACGTGGCCGGGCATGGCGGCTACGGTCACCATGGGCAGCGTCAACAGGCGGGCGAGGAGCTGTTGTACGGAGCTGAGGTATGCCGCCTGCTGATCGGCGTGTGTCATGAGCCAGTCGAGGTCGAGCCCCAGGCTGTAGTGCCTGCCGGTGGCGGTGGTGACGAGCGCGGCGGGGGACGGGGCCTTCTCGACCTCGTCGAGGAGCCCGTTGACGGCGGCGATCAGATCGGGGTGGAGCCGGTTCTCGGTGTCGCCGAGATCGAGGACGAAGACGTCTTCGTGGCGGTCCAGGGTTGGCATGGCAGGCCTCCTTAGTTACTCATGGGTAACATAGCCGACCGGCCCCGGTTCGTCGATGGCCACGCGCTTCGGCACAATGGGAGGGTTGGTTCGGCGGTGGCAACCCCTCAGGAGGAACGGTGACGTTTCAGGAACGTCCGGAGAAGTGTGTGGTGGCCGTCGACGGCCCCTCCGGGTCGGGCAAGTCCACCGTCTCCCGGCGACTCGCCACCGCGGTCGACGGCGTCTACCTCGACACCGGGGCGATGTACCGGGCGATCACCTGGGCCGTCCTCCAGGGCGGCGCCGACCTGGCCGACCCCGACGCGATCGCCAAGATCGCGCTGGAGACCGAGCTGTCGATCGGCACCGACCCGGCGGCCCCGCACTTCGCGGCCAACGGCACCAACGTCGACGCGGCGATCCGCGGTCCCGAGGTGACCGGCGCCGTCTCCGCGGTCGCCGCCGTCCCGGCGGTCCGCAAGCAGCTGGTCGCCCTCCAGCAGGCCATCATCGCCGGCCACCCGCGCATCATCGTCGAGGGCCGCGACATCGCCTCCGTGGTCGCCCCCGACGCCGACCTCAAGGTCTACCTCACCGCGTCCGCCGCCGCCCGCGCCGCCCGGCGCAGCGCCGAGGACGCCACCGACGTCGCGGCCACCGAGGCCGACCTGGCCCGCCGCGACAAACTCGACTCCAGCCGCGCTGTCGACCCTCTCAAGCAGGCGTCCGACGCCGTCGAGGTCGACACCACCGGCATGGGCATCGACGACGTCGTCGCCCACCTCCTGCATCTGCTGAACAGCAAGGTAAGTAAGTGACTGAACTTCCCGCCGGCCTCGATCTCAACGACTTCGAGGGCGGGCTCGACTTCGCTTCGGACGGCTCCGCCGCTGCCGAAGAACCCTTCTCCGGTCCCGTCCCGGTCGTCGCTGTCGTCGGCCGCCCCAACGTCGGCAAGTCGACGCTGGTCAACCGCATCATCGGCCGCCGCCAGGCGGTCGTCGAGGACAAGCCCGGCGTCACCCGCGACCGTGTGCCCTACGACGCCCAGTGGAGCGGCCGCCGCTTCACCGTCGTCGACACGGGCGGCTGGGAGCCCGACGCCAAGGACCGCGCCGCCGCCATCGCGGCGCAGGCCGAGATCGCCGTCCAGACCGCCGACGTGGTCGTCTTCGTCGTCGACGTCTCGGTCGGCGCCACCGATGTCGACGAGGCCGCCGTCAAGATGCTGCGCCGCAGCCACAAGCCGGTGATCCTGGTCGCCAACAAGGCCGACAACCAGAACCTCGAGCTCGAGGCCGTCCACCTGTGGTCCCTGGGCCTCGGCGAGCCGCACCCCATCTCCGCCCTGCACGGCCGCGGCTCCGGTGACCTCCTCGACGACATCCTGAACGCGTTGCCGCCGACCCCGCCGGTCCTCGAGGGCGGTCCACGGGGCCCGCGCCGCGTGGCGCTGGTCGGTCGCCCCAACGTCGGCAAGTCCAGCCTGCTCAACCGGGTTGCCAAGGAGGAGCGTGCCGTCGTCGACTCGGTCGCCGGCACCACGGTCGACCCGGTCGACAGCCTGGTCGAGATGGACGGCGAGGTCTGGCAGTTCGTCGACACCGCGGGCCTGCGTAAGCGGGTCCACCAGGCGTCCGGCACCGAGTACTACGCCTCCCTGCGCACCGCCGGCGCGGTGGAGGCCGCCGAGGTAGGGGTGGTCCTGCTCGACTCCGGCGATGTGATCAGCGAGCAGGACCAGCGCGTGATCACCCAGGTCATCGAGGCCGGCCGTGCGCTCGTGATCGCCTTCAACAAGTGGGACCTGGTCGACGCCGACCGCCGGTTCTACCTGGACAAGGAGATCGACCGCGACCTCAAACGGGTCACCTGGGCGGTCCGCGTCAACATCTCCGCCAAGACCGGCCGCGCCGTCGACAAGCTGGCCCCCGCGATCCGCCGCGCCTTGGCATCCTGGGAGACCCGAGTCCCGACGGGTGCCCTCAACCAGTGGCTGACCGCCCTGACCCAGGCCACACCACACCCGGTCCGAGGCGGCCGAGCTCCGCGAGTCCTGTTCGCCACCCAGGCAGGCGTGGCTCCGCCCCGTTTCGTGCTCTTCACGACGGGCCCGTTCGACGCGGGTTACCTGCGCTTCATCGAGCGCAAGCTGCGCGAGGAGTTCGGCTTCGAGGGCACCCCCATCGAGGTCTCCGTGAAGCCGAGAAAGAAGACAGGCCCGGGGGGTCGCGGAAAAGCCCACGGGTGAGGTTGGTAGTCTTTAGGAGATGTCGCGCGGGGCTGATGCTCCGGGCGGGATCGGGCTGTAGCGCAGCTTGGTAGCGCACTTGACTGGGGGTCAAGGGGTCGCAGGTTCAAATCCTGTCAGCCCGACATTTTAGAGCGTTTCCGCAGGTCAGAGACTTGCGGGAACGCTTTTTTCATGGATGTGGTTCGATGGCGACATGCGATAAACCACTTGACCCGGTGTGAGTTCGCCATCTCCACAATGTACCTCCCGGCGAGTTTCTGCAGCTCAAGCCGCATTTTTCGATGGTACGGAGCGTGTGGCGACGGTTTCGATGGAGCCCTTGACTCGGCTACTCCGCCCGTTGGAGTTCCAGGTTCCAGCAGGTCACAGCGTTTTCGCTTGATGGCGAGGCGGTTCTCGTAGTTTGCACGCCGCTCGGCGCTACTGAACGAGCGAGCGCCGTCCATGGATCCCTTAACTCCGCTCTTGTGGTGGGATGCCTCATCAACCACTGATCAGTCGTGCTTCACGAACTCCGTTGGACGGGCGGTGGTGAGTTACAAAATCGGGCCGGTCCCGGCCGTGCTGAAGGAATCCGAAGCTGGGCGTATTCCTCTTCAATCCGATTCCGGTGAATGGAGTTGGCGAGTCAAGGAGTCGGCCATGGTGACGTGTCTGACCAGGTCGTCCGGACCGCCTGCTGCTCCGGTCGCCAGGGGGTTCAGGCGCCGGCGAGCGATATGACGATCATGCGGGGGCCTGTAGAATCGGCTGTAAGGCGGTAGTTCGGGGGCCCCACATTGCCAAGTAACGTGCATGACGTCGCGGCGGCGGTCCTGACGCACGTCGGGCCGGTGGAGGCCATGCGGCTGCAGAAGCTCGTTTACTACAGCCAGGCCTGGCACCTGGCACTCGTCGACGAACCCTTGTTCACCGATCCGATCGAAGCATGGCGCGACGGGCCGGTAACGGTGGCGCTCTGGGACCGGCACCGTGGCCAGCGGACCGTCAGGAGCTGGCCCACCGGCGACCCCAGCAACCTGGCGTTTGCCGGATCCCAGGTCGTATCGCTGGTCTGCCAGGTCTACGGCGACCTGTCCGGTGACGACCTCTCCGAGCTGACCCACAACGAACTTCCCTGGCGTGTCGCTCGGCAGGGCCTCCCAGACCACGAACCCAGCAAGGCCCGCATCCGCGACGAGGAGATGAAACGGTTCTACCGGCGACGCTCCCTGGCCGGCCGACGCGTGGCTGACCTGGTGTCCGGTGGCCTCCACGGCCCTGCCGACACCGAGATCAGTGACGCTGAGAGGAGGCAGATCTTGGCTGACATCCGTTCCGACTTCCGTCGCCAGACGCCTGACGACGACCCCGGAAGCCCGGAGCCCCTGGCCTCCGCGTTCACCACGGACTGCGACCATGCCCAGCCGCCGCGTGTCGCGGCCCGCATCAACCGGGAGCGCCCGCAGCGTGCCAGCGCACCACGAGGCTGAACCAGACCTCCATACCGTCGTCTTCGATCTCAACATTCTGTTGGACGTCGCGGACCTGCTCGGGCCGCCGTTCACCTGGGACAAATTCCGGGATGCGGCGGCCCGCAACAGCCAGGCACCGGTTCCGAACCGAGTCGACAGCCGGATCGACAGCCTGCGGGCCGTCGCGCTCACCACGACCGGCCAGTTCGCGGGCCCGGAACTGCTCGAGGTGTGGACCTCCGACCACATCGCTGACCTGCTCGTCCTGAAGGCACGGCAGCCTCATGACGGGTCCACCGCCGAAACCCGCGGACTCGGATGGTCACCAGAAGACGCCGAGAACCTGCTGCACGACTTCCTCTACGACCTGGTCTACGACATGACCAACGGCGGCCGCATCGAGATCGTCAACGTGGACGGCCATCCACCGCTCGACCACGAAGACGCGTGCGTCTTCACCACCGCCCTGCAAGCCGCCGATGATGCGGCACCCCCGTCGATCAAATACTGCGTGACACGCGACCGCGGCTTCCGCCAGGCGACCAACCTCAACTCGAACGTGTTCGTCCTGTACCCCCATGAGTTCGTCACGCTCGTGCGCCGAACACGCGGCGCCCTCGCGGCCAAGAAGATGCGCCCGCCGTTCCAGCAGCCGTAAGAGCTCCGCATGCCGGATCTCGGCGCCACGAGAGTGTGCTGTCGGTTGCGCTGACGGTAGATCGATCGGGTGCACCTGCTTGAACACCCAGCGCCACAGAACAACTCTGGAATCAGGGAATCCGGACAAGGGCCGCTATGACTTTCTGAACCGGAGGTCGGCGATGAACGTGGCCAGGCTGTGGAGCGATCTCGAGTCGCCGGCATGGTCCGTGCTGCTGCGAGACTGGGAACGATCGTTACGGGCCGCCAACCATCCCGAGAGCACGCGCTACAACTATCTGCTCGCAGCCCGTCAACTCGCGGACTACCTCGCCGAGCAGGTGCCCGACTCCGCTGGCACTCACGACCCGGTCCTCGTCGTCAAACGGCAGGTCGTAGCGTTTCAAGCCTGGATGCTGGAGACCCGGTCAGCCGCAACGAGCCTCAACAAGCACAAGAGCCTGCAGCAGTTCTTCCGCTGGTTGCTCGAAGAAGGCGAGATCGAGCGATCTCCGATGTCCGGGGTACCCCAACCGATGGCCGAGCAGAAACTGATCCCGGTCATCAGCGACGGCGAGACCGGCCAGATCCTCGAGGCCTGTCAAGGCAACGACTTCGCGCAACTGCGTGACCAGGCGCTCGTGCGGATGTACTACAACACAGGTGCCCGCCTCTCCGAGATCGGCGACCTCCTGGTCACCGACGTAGACCTCGACACCGATTCGGTGGTCCTGCACGGCAAAGGCGGCAAGCAACGCCGCGTCCGGCTGGGTCCGCAAACGGCGCGCATACTCCGCCGATACCTCCGATCCCGGAACCGGCGCACCGGCATCGACGATGTGCCTCAGCTGTGGATCGCGTTGAAAGGGGCTCGTCGGCTGCGGGCGGCCGGCATCAAGATCCGCCTCAAGAGGCTGGGAGAGAAGGCCGGCATCACGAACCTTTTCGCCCACCGGTGGCGACACAGCTACGCCCATGAGTGGAAGCTGGCCGGCGGCGATACCGGCGACCTGATGCTCATCCTCGGCTGGACATCCGAGGAGACAGCACGCCGCTACGGAGCCAGCGCCGCTGCCGAACGAGCCCGCAACACCCAAGCACGCCTCGGTATCGGCGAGCGTGTCTAGACGCGGCCGTTGTGCATGGCGCGTCGCCACCGACCGGGTCCGGGATGGGGCGAAGCCGCCGTAGTGCTTCCAAGCAGGGGAAGCGCGTTTCGGGAGGCGGCAGGGTTTCGAGGTGGGAAGGAGACTGCCATGCCGCAGTCGCGTTGCCGAATGGCCGCGCCCTGTCTCCACAGGGCGGCCGTCGGTCGGCTGATCCGGGTAGCTTAATAGCTCGATGTCGGATCACTGCTGTCGTCCGAGACTGTTATCGCCAGCCGGGAGTGCGGATTGCCATACCTGTGCCGAGTCACCATTTCTGGTCCTCAAGCTGACGACGGTGGCGTCTCTACGGTGACCGATGCGGTTGCCGATGCCGTCCAGAACGGATGGGACGCACCAAGTGTCTCCCTCTATGATGATGAGCCCGGCGATGAGGGATCCGTAGAGGGAGGCATCCTTGACTACCGTGTCCTGGGCTATCCAGGCGGCGCCATCGTCCTGGTGGTCCTGGACTGCGACAGCTTCGTGCAGGCGTCAATCGTCGCTGCCGCCTTGGCGCAGCACCTCATCACCTGGAGCCCCGGTCTCCTCGAATACGCTCCGACCGGGCTGGAGATCTCCCAGCGCGACACACCCTACAGCGGAGACAGCTGGCTGCCCCCGATAGCCGACGAGGAACCCGTTCCGCAGCGCCGCTGGCCGTTGGCGGAACTACTCGCCGAGAATGTAAAAGAGCTTGCAGGGCAGTATCTGCTGGCCACCGCTATCCGAGCCGTCTGGCATCCCACCGAGCATGCAAACAGTGACCGCGCGGACGATATTGTGACCGGCGCTGTTGAATTCCCCTGGGCAGGGCAACTGTCGCACGCGCTCGGTGTTCTGCTCATCCGTGCTGCCCGGTTCGAGCGGAGCAACGGTTCCCGAGCCCAACTCGTCGCGCACGGTTCGGGTGACCTTGCCCTGGCGGGGACCTGCTCCGGCGAGCACGAGAAACCAGTGACGATCACGACAGCGACGGGTTCACCGACGACGCGATGAATGGGCACGCCCTCGTCGAGGAGTTCATGGAGGTTCATGACCTTCAGTGGAATCGTGTACCCGACGACGACCCGCCCGAAGGATCCGAAGCACGTAGCGACCGTCAGCTGAAGACCCTGTTGTGGGCCGGGCTCCGGGCAACGGCCACCTTGTGTCTGCCGCTCGCGACCGTCAGCGGGCCATGGCAGGTCTTGGACGGGCTCGGCGCCGACGAGATCGTTGCTGTGTACGCCGCGCGGGAGGAAGAAGACAACGAGGCCGCGGTTGATGACGACGCCGAGGAGGTTCACTTCGCTGGCGCGTCACACCTCCTGATCTGGCTGGCCATCCGCCATCCCGAACTTCTCAAGACCCGTGCAGCCAAGAACCTGATTGCTGAGATCACCGAAGACACCTCTGCCTTTCACCAGATCTTCTACGCGACCATGGTGATGGCAGGCCACCAAACGTTAGAGGCGGCGCTGGCGCAGCAACGGATCCCTGCCCGTATCCGCCCGCACATCGACACCTATGCTGCGGCCCTTGCCGAAACCGAACGAAACGACTCCGACAACGACGCGGCCGTAGCCGCGGATGCCTACGATCAGATGCACACCGCGCTGGAGGACGTCCTTGCCGAGGGGCCTGGCCTGGCAAAACGTATCAAGCTCCTGCTTGCCACCACCGGAACGGCGGTGCGGGCCGCCGATAACCTTCCGGCCTCGACCCGCAAAGACCCGGTGGCAACGCCGCGAACCATCACCTATTACCTGCTGATAAACCCATCCATGCACTCGGCAACGGTCCTGCACCGAGACGACGACGATGAGGCGATCCGTACCACTATGCTCTGCCTGGCCGCACAGATATCGCCCCTTGCGGCAGCCGACCTGAGCGCAGAGTTCCCCGGGCTCACCGGAGACGACCCTCGGCTGGAACCCGCTGCGCGCACCAGAGCCACCCGCTGGATCCAGAAGGCCCTGCAACTCGCTCGCCAGAACAAGCCCGCAGATTTCCTCGACAACACCACAGGACACACTGCCGACGCGCGGACACTACTCAACGTGATCTCGGCCCGCGAGGAACTACCACCGGAGTGGCCCGTGCAACGGATCGTCGCCGCGGCCGCCTATACGGCTGCCGCGATCTTGCACGCCAGCAATGCCATCGGCCGTGCCGCCGAGGTCTTCACCGACGACTGACACCCTGCATCGATCGGGATGCGGCTTCGTTGCCGCAACCGGACGCAGCACTAATCCAAACCCTGAGGCCGGACATGCGAAAGCCTGTCTCGTTTTCCTGACGCGCACGGATACCGGCAAGTCCGGACGTCGGTAGGGGGCGCCATCACGGCCGCCGCTGGACCCACCGACTGTGTCACGGCCCCGAAGGTGACGTTTAGGAGCGGCTCCCCGCCCGCCGCGTACCGCTGGACCTGGTTGACCAATAGCCGGCGCGCTCGAGGCGACAACGCCGCGGTCAGGTTGCCCATGTGCGGGCTGCTTAGGACATCCGGTGAAGACCATAGCGGATGGTCGGCAGGCGGCGGTTCCGGTTTCGGCGCGTGGGTTCGGTGCTGACCGGCGACCGGCGGAAGCGCGCCAGTGGTTTGATCCTGTTCGCTTTTTTGCGGCAACGTTGTATGCAGTGCTTGACCATCGACCAGCAGTGGTGCGAGCGACGGTGGAGCGTGCTGGTCGTCGGGGTCATCCCTATTCTGGGAGTTCATCGGACCGGGTGCCGGCGTATGAATCCGGCTCCGAGCCGCGTACGCCATCAAACACGTATCGGCTATCGATGTGCGAGTGCGCTCTAGGTCGCCGACCAGATGAGGCGACGATCGCGCCGTGATTTCATCCCTTTAAGGTGTGACAATCGTTAGGCCAGGATGGGTTGTCGGATCTGCCGAGTTGGGTGCGTCCTTACACTCGTCAAATTGACGGAATTCGGTTACCGAATGTCGAAACCTCAATTTGGTCGACGGCCGTAGCTGCGATCTACTAGAATGATTGCTGACAAGGTGGAAGAAGTTACCTTCAGAGCTTTTGAGGTTCTCGCAATGGACTATGCACACGGGCGCTCGATTCATATATATCTGATCGACGACGCGGCCGAGGGAAGGCGGTTGACGGAGATATCCGGATGGACTGGCTGCTGTTTGGACTTTCCGAGAGCCAGTTATGTGCAAGCGCGAAAGCGTGAAGAGTTCGGGCGTGCTGGGGTTTACATCCTGACTGGCCCCAATGAAGTCGGTACTGCGGACGACACTGGCGCGCAGGAGCGGCGGGTCTACGTCGGCGAGTCGACTGAACTACGCATCCGGCTGGACGACCATCAGCGGACTAAGGAATTCTGGACCCGTGCATTCATATTCACTGCAAAAGATCAGAGCCTAAACAAGGGTCATATTCTTTATCTTGAAGCCAGGCTTTTGCGACTTGCGCGCGAAGTTGGAACTGCCGCTATAGAGAATGATCGAAATCCTGACCTAAAGCATGTTCGCGAGCAAGAGAAGGCAGACATGGAACGCTTCCTGGCGGAAATACTGCTTCTTCTCCCCGTGCTCGGTGTCTCGGACTTCCAGGTCGTGCGCAACGAAATCCCATCCCACAGTGCTGGCACTGACGCTGCGGCAGGGAAGAGATACTCCCTAAAGGATGCAACCGCGAAAGCGGAAATGCTGGATACCGCGAGTGGGTTTTTGGTCCTTGCGGGCGCAGAGGGGCCGATCACTGAGAAGACTATGACTCCATCCTATGAGAGTCTTCGTCAGCGACTCAAGTCATCCGGTGTGCTTAAGAAAGAAGGCGAGAAGATGGTTCTCGTTAAGGACTACGTCTTCAAAAGCCCATCGGCCGCTGCCTCCGTGATTACGGGAGCCAGCCGCAGCGGAAACCTCTACTGGCTTGATTCCAACAATAAAACGCTCGGGGAATGGCGAAAGGATACAACTGGGGAGCCGGTCAACGAAGAGTCGACCCCGGCTGTTGGCGAGACTGTCACCGAGGTACCTGGCAACAGTTCCGCTCCGGGAAGTGACCTTGAATGATCTCCGCCATATAAACTTGTCCTGCGCTCCAGGTAAAGCTCCGCTATCAATACCTAACGCACTCTCCTAATCCGAGCACCAGACCCTGCTCGTCAACTACTGAGCGTGAGTGTCGATGCGGGCCGCTCGGCGGGCCGCCCTCACTGCGTTCCGAACGCTTCCCGTCCGAGGCCTCTGCAGATTTGGCTAATCAGTGATGACCCCCAGGGCCGCGTTTCCGCTACCGGCGCTCGGCTGAACCGGCGGGAGATCGCGGCGATCGAGTCGCAGCGGCACGACGAGGAGCTGCGGGAGAAACCTACTGAATAACCTCGACGAGCGCGGCGCTGCGCAGGAGATGGTCCGTCAGCAGTATTCCGGCCGGTACCCCGCGATCTAACGGTGCTCGGCCACTCGCGGTCTGCTTATCGAGGCTGATGTGGCTACTGCCGCCGTGCTCGTTGCAGGATCTCTTCTTCGGACAGGGCATCGCGGTGGTGGCTTAGGCAGATGGGCACGTTTATCTTGCTGAACGAGGTGCCCTCGGTGGCGCCGAAGAAGACACCGGGCCTGAGCCTGGAGATGTTGTCGAGGGTGCTGCCCCGGGCGGCCGCCATTTGATCGGCGGCGGCTTGCTGGATCGGTACGGTCAATTTTCCGATGAACTGGCTGGTGGTGTTGCCGGGCACGCTGTTGTGGAGGCCCTTCGGTGTCTGTGTGGCGAGTAGCATGCCCAGTCCGTACTTCCGGACCTGCGCGATCAGGGTCCGAGTGGTCTCGCTACTCGGCACCTGACCGCTGACCGGGACAAAGATCTGGGCCTCGTCCAGGACGAGGAGACCGCCGAGCGGACGATCGCGGACCGGATTCGCCTTGAAGTAGCCGAATAGTGCCTCCTCCAGCCGATTCACGAAGCTGGGCCGCTGCGGAATTGGGAGACCGATCAGATTGACCACGGAAATGCGGGCCGTTTTCCCGTGCGACGGTGTCAGCAGGATCGTGGGATCGGCGTTGGTGCCGGTCTCGTCGAGCAATGAGTCGGTGTCTCTGGCCGCATCCAGCGTGGCCGCCATGTTCTTGGCCAGCCTGCTGCGATCCGGACTGTCGGCGACCCCGTCGGGCGGCTCGTTCAAAGTGTCCAAAAGATCGTTAAGCGTCCGGCCGCCGTTCTTCGCACAGTATTCGAGTGCTCTGGCCAGCACCGAGAGCTGCTGGGTCGTGCGCTGGGTCCGACCGGTCGCCCCGGCCGGCCCGGCAAGCGAAAGGACCGTGGTCTTGATCTGGCGACGGAACTCGTCCGGGTTGCCGAGCGTCGGTGCGAAATCGGGAAGGGGGTGGAAGGTCAGCGGGCGGCCGGCCCGCAGGCCCGGCGTCCAGACGACGACTTCGATTTCGGAGAAGTAGCGCTGGGCATCGCGGTCCTGCGCCTCGCTCCACTCCCTCGGTGGTGTGGGCCAGGGGTCGCCGAGTGTGGCGAGATCGTCGTTCGGGTCCACCACGACGACGGAGACACCGCGCAAGGCGCACTGCTCGACAAGATGCCGAACCAGCATAGTCTTGCCCGACCCGGTGCTGCCGATGACGATCGCGTGCTTGCGCAGCGTTTCAAGCGGGATCGTGAACGGGCGACGACCACGCTCTGTCTCCCCGACGAGGATCGCGTCGTGGTCCGCCGGAGCTGATCTGGCGGAGTCGTCGCGATCGCCGGAGTTCTCGCGAATACCGGCGAGGACGGTTCTGAAAATCTCCAGGCTGCTGGCTGGCTTTTGCTCACGCAGCCATTGGTGCAGCCCTTGCGGCCGGCGTTCGAACATGACCTGTAGCGCAGCGAGGGTGCGCAGATCGAATGCGGGCACGACGAGTGCCTCGCCGCCCCGCCGCTCGAACTCGGCCTTCATCTCCTCGGTCACCCGGCCGCGCGGGAAACCGCTGTTGCGCAGGACGAAGAGGTGGCGGCTTGGCAGCCCTTCGGCCAGCCCAGCGGCGGTCATGGCTCGCTTCAGCTGGGGCTGGAAACTCGTGTGGTGGGTCGCCGCGATGGCTCGGAACGACCAGTGGACCTCCTGCTCCGTCTTCTCGTCGATCGTCAGGCGAAGCCGCGCGTGCAGCTCCGCCGACGCGCCGAAGTCCTCCTCGACCGTGAACCGATGTGGACTGTCTCCGACCTCCAGCACTAGGCTACGTAGCCCGGCGGACAGCAGCTTCGGCATGGCTTTGTTCTGGGTCTGATCCAGCAAGGGCTGGTCGTCGGCAGCGGCCCGGAGTTGCTCGAAGGTGGCGGTGAGATCGGCGGCGTCGTCCGGAGCCACCGCCGGCGGCGGTATGGCTGACTCGGTCAGAGCGGTCATCTCGGTCACGCGTCGGCTCTCGATGCAGCCTTGGATGTGGTCGTTGACGCGGATCAGCAGTTGCCGCGCGGTGTAGCGATCCGGCGCCTGGTTGAGTGCGGTTTTGGTGATTGGCCAGGTGGGATAGCGCGGGGTGAAGCCTTGCAAGGCGTAGGTGGCCGCGAATCGGTTGCTCACAATCGCGGCTGCGGTCTCGAAGTCGGGGATCGCGCTGAGCTCGGGCAGCGGATCGAGTCGATCCCGGGAGGAGAGCATTGTCGAGCGGGCGATCATCTCCCAGGTGTCTGTCTGGCAGGCGATGACGATGAGCGCGCGGCGGCTCTCATCGCGCAGCTCCATCAGCGTGGTGGCGATGTCGTCGCGCATCCGGCGTGCGGTCGAGGACTCCCGGGCTCCGGTCCGCGAGCCCAGGGCGACCGTCGACTCATGGGCAAGCGCGTCGAGCTGATCGAAGGCGAAGACGATGGGACCGGCCAGCGCGATCAAGTGGGTGAGGTCGCGCAAGACCAGCTGGTACGCGCGGGGTCCGCTGATGCCCTGTTCCGCACGCTGCCCGTCGTGGGCCTCGGGCCGGATGAGGTAGCCATGCCCGATCTGGGCGGCCGGACCGGTCGAGGCGAGTAGGACAAGGGCGCGGGCGGTGTCCGACGCCGGGATGCCGACCTCGGGGTTCAGTGAACGGAGCCCGGCTAGGAAGTCCTCCAGGCGCTCCCGTGTCAGCGTGCTTTGACCGCTGACCGCGGCTCTGGTTGCCGGATCCACACCGGCGGACTCGGCGATGATCGTCAACAGGCGGGAGAGCTGACTCGTCCCGCCCGGCGAGCGGCGGAGCAGTCCGCTGCAGATGTCGCCGACCGCACTTTCCCAGGCCGACGTGCCGGCGACCGGCTTCAGCAGGAAGAAGTAGCCGTTCTTGGACTGGACCTTTTCCCGGACCCAGCTGAGCAGATGGGTCTTGCCGGAACCTCGCTCGCCCAGGACTACCGCGGTGACCGGTCGGCGTCCCCGGGCGAGCCCGTCGATCGACTTGCTGAGCCGACGGGTCACCTCCGGATGCAGGCTGTCGACGTGGTAGCCGGGAAGAGCCCATATTTCGTCGCTGGTCGGTGCCCATTCCGTGGTGTCCAGCGCCTCTAGGGCCTCGAGTTCGGCGCTCACGCCGATTCGATCTTCAGCAGGTGGCGCGGCTCGCTGCCGATCAAGACCGCGGCCCGTTCGTCCTCGGACGTGAGCTTCCGTTGGTCCAGTTCAGCTTTCAGATGGACGTCTGGCTGCTCGATCATTCGATCCAGCTCGGCGGCGAGATCCACGCCGTCGTCCAGCCACTTGCTAACGTCGGCGAGGCGAACGTACTGGCCCTTGCGTCGGACGGTCAGTTCGTCGTAAACGGACCTGATCCAGGACTCAGCGTCGGGTTGGAATAGAGCCTCGAGATCCTGTTCCGTGCGGACCAGGTAGGTGCCCAGTCCGCTTAGGACGGCGTAGAGCGGTCCAGCAGGGAAGCGCGTGCCTGCAGGCCGGCCGGCGGACATCGCTGTCAGGCACCAGTCCCGGCCCGCTTTCGTGATCGCGTGCACGGTGGTAGTTCCTCGCTTGATGCTCTGCACATAGCCCTCGAGCCGGCGTTTGTTGCCGGCTTCGATCTCGAGGCCGGCGATGTCGCGGAGCTCGCGGTTGGTGGCCGGCCGGGCGACCGCGAGCAGCGCGAAGAGCGTCATCTGGTCCCGGTTCGTCAATTCGTTGGCGGTCATCTACGGCCTCCTGAGCGATCTCGCGGGTGGGGTGGTGGTTCAGTCGATGACGTCAAAGCCACGATCGGGCACCAGCTCGACTCGGCCCGTGGAACTGGACAACTCGCCGGAGACCCGGACGGCGAGCTGGCGGTGATGTGCCTCGATCGCTCGGTCGTATGCGGCCTGGTCGGGTAGGCGAACCCAGATCTTGCGTCGGCGTACTGGCCTGGAGCCGGTTCGGAACTCGCCCCGCACGCTGATGCGCCACTGTTCGTCGCGAGTGGCGCCGTGGTGCAGAGTCTCGATCCGCCCGGAGATGGTCGCTGTCCCGGAGGCATCGAGAGTGCGGAGTTGGTCGGCGGCCTCGCGGAGAAGCAGGCCCGCGCCGGCGGGAAAATGCTGGCTGCTCGTGCCCGAATCGGTGGGCACGGCTCGGCCCCAGCGGAAACCGATCTCGAACGGCGCCGCGTGATCGGTGCCGCCCAGGTCACTCAGAGCCGTGCAGAAATTCGCGGAGATCCCGGCCGTCACGATGTCGTCCTCGAAAGCCGACAGCCGGCCTGTCGAGACGGCCTCTCTGGCCGCGACGATCGCCTCGTAGATCTGTCCGGTGACGGTGCGGCCAGTGATACCTCCCGCCAGTGCTGCGCGGGCGGACAGGCGTACTTCGAGCATGTAGCTGCCTGCTCGGGTCGGCCCCATTTCGGCGGTGCGGAGCAGATCCGCGACTACATTGGGTGGGCGACCGGCGAACATGAAGTGCGGGCCTTGGACCACGGTGCGAGTGGTGATCGCCAGGACGTCGCGCACCCCTTGAACAGCGCGGTAGCCCTCCGCAACCGAGGTGTAGCCCGCGTCCCGGTCCACTGGGAAGGTCCGGAAGAATTGAGTATCTACATCGGGCCGGGCGATCTCTGCCGCGATGTCCGGAACCGGACGGTCCTCCACGATGGCCAGGCAACCCAAGACCTCGGTGATCCGGGCCCGAGCGTCGCCGAAACCGTCGTGGCTGGGTACGAGGACCTCGTAGTCTTCCGAGTGGCTCCACACCTCAGCGCCGTGCCAGTCGCGCGGCGCACGTACCCAGCCTGCCCCCGCGAGGTAGGACGCGATGTCGTCGACGCGCAGCGCGGTTGCCATGCCGGGCTACCACGCGGTCCGGGACTCGGTCAGCCTGCGCAACTCGTGGGCAGTCAAAACATTAGATATCGGCACCATAACTGGACGGCTGCGCTGACGGTCCGGCTCGGCGATTGGCACCTCAGACCGGAGCGAGACGTAGTAACCGAGGTGCCGCAGCAGGACGCCCTCGGAACGAAAGGCTGCATACTCGAGCGGGTCCGACGGCACACAAATTAGGAACAGATAGCGCGGCACGCTGAAGTTCGACCCGGCGAGTTTGTTGAACTGCCACTCGTTCAAGCCGCGAAAGTGCAGACGACCCGACGACTCGGTAGGCCTCGACCAGGTCTTCACCTGCGCCTCGATCATTGGCGACCGGACATGGCCGTACGTGCCAGTCGCACGGAACCCCAGATCGACGCCGTCAGAGTCGTTGTCCTGTGTAAGCACCACCAACCCGGCCGCCGAGGCGAGCACACGAACGTAGTCCTCGCCGAACTTCCCTTGATGCTGCTTCGCGTCCAGCACCGACCCCTCCGCAGGTGACCCCTCAACAAGCGGTAGCCGAAAGCTTACGTCTGGTATCGACTTCTGTCAGTAGCTGAAGCCATACGCACGGTGGCCATCCGGTCCTGGTGGTCTTGGTGGCGGCTTGCTAGCGGACCATGACCGCATCCGTCGGCACCGCCGCGACGGAACGACGCCAGCTGAGATCCGGTACTGCTCCGCTGGCAGGCGCCGACGAGGTAGTACGCAGCCTCGTCCAGCAGTGGTCTGCTTGGGCTGACCCACTGAGGTCGACTGTTCGTACTGGCCCGACTGACAGCACGGCCGAGTTCCGCGAGCAACTCGCTGAGGTGACCGTCGAGCCACCGGCCGCGAGAACGGACTCGGTGAATGACTCGGATCTCGGTGTCATCGACTCTCGGCCAGAATTGCCTCAGCAACAAGACGAACATCCTGATCGTCGAGTTCAGCCAGACATTGGAGGATAAGCGGGAACACCTCATCCGCTCTGACAGCGCTGTTCGGCAGCAGCAGACTGACCATGTGCCCTGCTGCCGCGGGGAGCGGATCGGTCGTAACGCCGGCAGGGTTGTCGACTGGCAACGCTGCGGCGACGGCCGATCGCGTGGCGGCAACCATCTCGCGAGCAAGTCGCCCGGAAGCGGTCAGCGCCAGAAGGTTGCCAGCGAGGAGCAATGCGCCGATCTCGACGCCTGCTCGGGTATTGGGGCAGTTCATCACCGCGCCGAAGACTGCGGCGTACAGCCAAGCGGGCACCTGATCGGGATTCTCACGCAGGCACAGGCGCAGCAGGTCGTTGGCAATTGCCGACGTGTCGGCGATATCGGCCCAGGCATGAGGTTGGGCAAGGCAGGCTGCCGCGCCGTCCGGCAGCCATGCCTGTTGCCGCGCGACTCGCGCGATCCGAGTTAGGTCCGCCTGCGCGGTCCCGATGCGTTCCCGGACGAAGGTGTCCATAGCCGCGTCGAACTCGCTGGATGACAGAACACCGTCCGACAACAGGTGCTCAAGAACCGCCACCGTCGAGAACGAGGCAACCCCGATGCTGCGCATTCCCAGCCGAGCGGCCGAGTCGTCACACCACACCGCGATCCGCTTACTCGCACTCAGTTGGACGACCGAGGCGTGAACACTGATACGTGCGCGGCGACCGGGCGCTCCGGGCTGGATCGGCTGGCGCTGCAGTCCGGAGATCAAGCCTTGGACCGAGGCCAGGCCGGCCCTGATGACAGCTTTCTCCTCCTCGGTGAACTCCGTGAAGCCGGGTGCATCAGCAGCAGCGTTGTAGTACAGGTGCCCGCTTCCGCGATCGAGGTCCTCGCCATACTGGCGGGCATCCCGGGCCACCTCATCGGTAGTGAGACCGCGTCGGAAGACAGCCAGCGCGGCGTCGCGGACGGCAGGTGGAAGGACACTGAGGACCACGATCGCCGAGGCATCGATCGCGACATCGTGATCAGCTGAATGGCGGATCGTCGCCCGGCACAACGCCGACTCCTGAGGGTCGGGATGTACGACGGGTAGGACACCGAAGCCCCTGCGTAGGAGCACCTCGAAGTAGGTCTTCCCCACGTACTCAGCCAGCAGCACCAGTGGTTTCTCGGCGCGCTGGAACTGGCGATTCAAGCGGTTGTGTTCGGCCAGACGCTCCGGTGTCGGACGTAGCTCGTCCGTGATCGCCTGGATGAGGAGCTCATCGTCATCGGTGCGGATTCGACGCAGACGCGGACTGGCAGGCCAACGGTCGAAGAACCGCTCGAGTTCCTTGTGGTATTCGCCCAACAGCTCGGCCGGAACAGGATCGTCCCCCTGCCTTGGCTCCATGACCGCATACAGGGCGAAGGCACTCAGTTCCTCGTCGTCGCGGAA
Organism: Actinoplanes sp. CA-252034; assembly: GCF_050956125.1. Taxonomy (NCBI): domain Bacteria; kingdom Bacillati; phylum Actinomycetota; class Actinomycetes; order Micromonosporales; family Micromonosporaceae; genus Actinoplanes; species Actinoplanes sp. CA-252034. The sequence continues at coordinate 8,398,692 of NZ_CP191846.1, read as the reverse complement.
TCGACGGAGAATCTCGATGCAGCCCCGTATCGTGGCAGCAGTTCCAGCGAACCGCCGGTGCAACTCCACCCACATCTGCGCTTGAGTACGGTTCTCGGGATGCAGCGGCAACGGAGAGGCGCCGAACACCTCCCATGCATCGTTCATGCGATCCAGGATCATCAGACTGTTGATGAGAACCCATCGCGTCGAATCGTCACGAGGGTCTTCCTGAAGAATCCGGCGGCAATAGATTATGGCGAGATCGAGGTCGGGCTCGTCGAGAGCAAGCTGCGCCGCGAACTTCAGCACGTCGACAGACTCTGGCCAGTCGTGATCCCGGTCCCGGATCAAGGCGGCAACGATGCCCTTGGCCCGCTCAGCCTGGCCCTTTCCAGCGAGGAAGACCGCCGCCTGGAAGCGAAGCTCCGGATCGTTGAAGTCATCGGCGGCATCCAGAAGAGTCTCGGCCGCAGAATCGACCTGACCCGTCGAACCGTAGGCATCGGCGAGCGTTATCGCCGCCGACAACGACCCGCGTCGCTGCACCCTCAGTGTTGCGATTGAACGCCCGAAATTACCAGCCTTGATCTCGGCCGTCGCCCGAACCTCCGCGGCCGCCTGCTCGGATATCTGCCGTAGATCGTCCAGCCGGGGAAGATCAGTCGTTCCTGTTCGAGCCAGACCGTTGAGCGCTTGAACGAGATTCTCGTGATTATTGGCGGCGAGGTGTACAGCCTCTCGCCACAGTGAAGAGCTGTCCTCGCGCCGGACCTGAGCTCCCAGGGCCTCCAGCAGCTTCCGATCAAAGGCACTGGTGACGTGGGTTGCCGCCCGGTCGGCGATGTCAAACTTCAGCAGCCGCAACGCCGCCATCGCTACCTGGAACGCAACGTTCGAGTCTTCAAACTCCGCTGTCGATGCGAGACCGCCCAGCTCCTCGGGCAGCCCCACCCGCAGGACGAAGTCGAGATCCCCTCTGAGCCCGGCGGCCTCGCACGACACGGCAACGGCTTCGGCGCTCTTCGATCGCCAAACGCGACGATCGTCGCGCACGCGAAGGGCCGTCTCCTGCGCCTTGCGAAGATCCGCGAACAGGACCTTCGACCCGCGTCGGCGGGCACGCAGTATCAGCACGCGGGCACGCCACAGAGCGATCCCACCGAACCATCGGTCGGCAAGCACATCGTCGGCCACGGCGAGGGCCTGTTCAACATCGTCGAAGGACGGGTCCTCGTCGGGGTGGCCAAGCGGGATCTGGATGAGCAGCATGGCCTTGGCCGACTGATCTGCTCGGTCCTCCGGGTGCCAAGCCTCGACAAGTCGAAGTGCGTCCTCCGGCTGGGAGCCGAAGACTGCTGCAACGGCACGCGAGTAGGGGTGTCGCGATATGCCGGCGTTCAACGCCTCCAACAGGCCTGCGCGTTCAGAGGTGTCGCCCACCGCCGTAAGCGCCAACGCGGCTCGAGCTGTCCACACCTCCTCTGGCGGGCATCCCTGCTGCACCACCTCCATGAACAAGGCGGCCTCCAACTGAGGAACGCCATAGGCTCCTGCCAGCTCGGCTGCAGCCAGCTGCGTGTCCCAGTCCGACGCGACCAACCATGCAGGGCGCTTCGATGCCCACTCAGTCAGAACCGCCTTCGGCTCCTGAAATTCGGTCAGCAGACGAACGAGTCGACGAGCACTACGCCCATCGGTCGCCATCGCCGCATTGATCCGGCCATGAGTAATCCCAGGCAGACGTTCAAGCCGATCCGACAACCAACGCGCCTCGGGAGTCGACACCGCCGGCGCGGCCGACGGCACGATCTGTCCCGCTCGATCAACCCCGTTGTCTTGCAGGAACTCCCAGATGTCGTCTGCACGTACCTCCTTGTGCAGGACCTCGTCCGCGTACTGCAGCAGGAGCCGCCGTGCCGCCCTTCTGTTGCCAGCGATCAAGACGTAGAGCGACGTCTCGATCTGCTGGTCGAGCCGATCGTCGTCGATGGTGTCGACCTTGATCTGACGCAGCAGCCGCCATGCCTCCTCGCTGCCGATCGCGCCCCAAGCAGCCTTAAGAACCTCAAACCTTTTCTGGCGGCCAGAACCCAGGAAGTCGCGTTCGAACTCGGCCACATCGATGGCGTCCAGCGCCCCGGCGCACAGCTGTCGTAGCTCGTCGGCGCTGGTGGTAGACGAGAAGGTGCAGATATCGCCGGCCCGGAGCTTCGGCAACCACTGTTGAAGAAAGTTCTCCTTCAACAAGGCGGACAAAGTCCAAGACCCAATACTGCGCTGCCGCTTCGACTGGGTCCACCGAGACGTTGTACCGACACGAAGGCGAAACTCTGCCCCGACGCCCTCGTCGCCGGGAACCTCGACACGCAAGGAGTCGGCACGGCCCATCAAAATCTCGATCATGGCGAGAACCGTGAAACGACGCTCGTAGCCATTGCCGAGCTTGTCCGCGGCGCCACCTGCGAGCGCCATGCCCATACCGCACCTCGCGACTGTCTGCAGGGGCTCCACTGTCACCGCCCCAGCTAGTTCTACAGGTAACGCCGCAACGGCGGCCAACTGCGACCCATCGCAGCTACAGGCTGGCGTCGCCGCCAGCCCAGTTCCACCATGGGCCAGCCGACTACGGCAAGGCGGGCTTATCACGCTGGCCCAATGCGATTCTCGCGGTCCTGTACCAGCCTGTCGCGGACACCGGCTCCGTACCCGAAGCCCCACGCATCCAACTCCCGGTCGTCTACCGGTCGCCAGTCGGGGCGGTGATAACTGGCGAGCAGACGCGCGGCGGCCCGGAACTGACTCTCGTCGGCTGGTAACAGGTCGCGGGCAGGAGGGTCGACCAGATGGTGTTCGAAGTCGGGCATGCTGCGGCTAACCCCAATCGGGTAGCCGGGCCCCAGCCGACGGACGCGCAACCTATTCGATGTGCGCGAGCTCCAGTATCTACATGTCTCAGCGACTATAGCGGCCTCAGCGCTCGCCGTAATAGATGATGCTCTTCCCCCGGCCAGCTTCGATGTCCTCGATCATCGCGATCCCGTAGAGCAGAGCGGTACGGCAGCGGCACTCGACTACGTAGAGGCCCACGTGGCCGGACGGCAAGGTCGGGCCCAAGAAGACGCATAACGGCGCGCCCCGATGCTTGCCGATGACGTGTCGCTTTTCGACCTCCCAGTCCTGGTCGATCCATCCACCGTCCGGGCCTGGAACACGGTCGCCGCCCTCCCGGTCGACCAGCACGTAGAGGAAGGCCCCAAGCCCGCGGACGACCAGACCGTGTCGGGTCCTGAAGACCTCGGCGAGCCGGTGACCCGTCGGCTGCCGAGGGCAGCGGACCTCATAGACCCGAGACCGGGAAAGAGCCTGGGGACCCGCGGCCTCGATCGGAGCAAGCGCTGCTGCTGCGGCGTCGTCAAATGGGGGCTTCTCATGGAAGGAACGAGTTCCGATCCGTGTCACGGGCGCCCCGAAGCCGTCCAACCGGTTCCTCCCTTATAAGCGGCGTGAATGCTCTGCACAGCCCATCGTAGGGAGAGTAAGCCGGTTCAACGACCTCGTCCGTCGCTCGTGAGGTCGCCAAGTTTGTCGGCCGGCGGAACCGTTTCGAGTGGTCTGCATGGCGCGGTGCGCGCCCGCCGCTCTTTGGCGTGCTGTCTTGGATCGGGATGCGCCACGGACGCGATCCGAAGACCATGGTGGACAGTGAATCCGCGATAGCTCTCGGGAAGAAAGGCGCTTCGACGACATATTCCAGGTGGAGGTAACGGGCATGTGATTGCGGGGATTTATGCCGCGATGGGGAACCGGGTAAAGGGATCTGCCGCTGCGGGTCATTAGAATGCCGCTCGTCGGAGCGGCCTCCGCGGCTAGGTGGCGTCGAAGCGTACTGAAAATCCAGGAGAAATCGCTGCTCAATGAATATTCTCGGCATAACTGCAGGTAGAGTGGCTAGGGCGGTGTTCAGTTGAGGCTTCTGGTGGTGACACCTTAAGAGGGCATCTGATCCTCTAAGGGGATAGTTCACGTTCGCGCACGCCATCGGCTTTGATCGTTCGTTGGTCGAGCATGGGGATGGGGCGACTTCCATATCGAACGGACCTGTCGGATGCCCGGTGGGCGTTGATCGAGCCTGTTCTGGTGCAGTGGCGTGAGGCGCGGCGGGGCTTGGGGATCAAGCCGCCGGTCCATGATCTGAGGGAGATCGTCAATGCGATCTTGTATGTGGCACGGACCGGCATGGCGTGGGAGTACCTGCCACACGACTTCCCGCCGGCGAAGACGGTCTATGACTACTACGCCAAGTGGGAGAAGGACGGCACCACGGCTCGTATCCACGATCTTCTGCGGTCGCGGGTGCGTGAGGCTCTCGGCCGAGATGCCGAGCCGAGCGCCGCGGTGTTGGATGCTCAAAGCGTCAAGACGTCTTGCAACGTAAAGGAATCCGAGCAGGGAATCGATGCGGCGAAGAAGATCAAGGGACGGAAACGGCACATCGCTACCGACACTCTCGGGCTGCTGCTGGCGGTAGTGGTCACCGCGGCGTCGGTGTCCGACACTGCCGCCGGCAAGGGTCTGCTGAGCACGCTTGCCGGAGACCACCCGAGGGTGAGCAAGGTTTGGGTTGACGGCGGCTACCAGAACACGGTGCTGCGTCATGGCGCAGGACTCGGCATCGACGTCGAGGTGGTGCCGCGCCGTGCAGAGAAGGGATTTCATGTCCTTCCACGTCGATGGGTGGTCGAGCGGACGTTCGGGTGGCTGATGCAGCACCGGCGCCTAGTCCGCGACTACGAGGCGCTCCCGCAGCGTTCGGTGGCGATGGTCCAGTGGGCGATGTCTAACACGATCATGCTCAGACTGACCGGCGAATGCACCCAAACCTGGCGTTGACTATCACTGCATTTCACTGCCGAACGGACATGCCGGGATCAGATGCCCTCTAAGGGGATAGTTCACGTTCGCGCACGCCATCGGCTTTGATCGTTCGTTGGTCGAGCATGGGGATGGGGCGACTTCCATATCGAACGGACCTGTCGGATGCCCGGTGGGCGTTGATCGAGCCTGTTCTGGTGCAGTGGCGTGAGGCGCGGCGGGGCTTGGGGATCAAGCCGCCGGTCCATGATCTGAGGGAGATCGTCAATGCGATCTTGTATGTGGCACGGACCGGCATGGCGTGGGAGTACCTGCCACACGACTTCCCGCCGGCGAAGACGGTCTATGACTACTACGCCAAGTGGGAGAAGGACGGCACCACGGCTCGTATCCACGATCTTCTGCGGTCGCGGGTGCGTGAGGCTCTCGGCCGAGATGCCGAGCCGAGCGCCGCGGTGTTGGATGCTCAAAGCGTCAAGACGTCTTGCAACGTAAAGGAATCCGAGCAGGGAATCGATGCGGCGAAGAAGATCAAGGGACGGAAACGGCACATCGCTACCGACACTCTCGGGCTGCTGCTGGCGGTAGTGGTCACCGCGGCGTCGGTGTCCGACACTGCCGCCGGCAAGGGTCTGCTGAGCACGCTTGCCGGAGACCACCCGAGGGTGAGCAAGGTTTGGGTTGACGGCGGCTACCAGAACACGGTGCTGCGTCATGGCGCAGGACTCGGCATCGACGTCGAGGTGGTGCCGCGCCGTGCAGAGAAGGGATTTCATGTCCTTCCACGTCGATGGGTGGTCGAGCGGACGTTCGGGTGGCTGATGCAGCACCGGCGCCTAGTCCGCGACTACGAGGCGCTCCCGCAGCGTTCGGTGGCGATGGTCCAGTGGGCGATGTCTAACACGATCATGCTCAGACTGACCGGCGAATGCACCCAAACCTGGCGTTGACTATCACTGCATTTCACTGCCGAACGGACATGCCGGGATCAGATGCCCTCTTAGAGGATCAGATGCCCTCTAACTCACCTTGGTATGCTTATCGACGACCTGGGAAGACGTTACTGAGCACGTCGCTGGGCCTTTCAGCTGCTGGGGTCAAGGGGTCGCAGGTTCAAATCCTGTCAGCCCGACTTAGCAAAAGGCCAGCGTAGCTGGCCTTTTGCATGTCCGGACAACGATGCGTCCGTGGCGGCGTGACACGTATTTTTGCACGTACGCGCGTACGGTTTGCCCTGGGATTCTGGCCGCTCCTCGCGGTCTGCTCGTACTCAACAGCTTTTGACTCCTCCATGTGCTTCGGTCTCGCTTTCGGGGACCTCCGTTGAGCAGGGCGTTCATGGCTGGAGTGATCGAGTCTCGACGTGACGGGTCTCCTCGTCGGCGATGTTGACCGTCGCCGCGTTGTCGCTCTCATGTGGACGATCTCGACACCTTGATGACACCAACGTCCGTACGGTGATCTTCGCCGGGTTGGCCGGTTCTGTCCGGCGCCGGTGAATCCATGATCGTGGTTGGTGGTAGACCGCGAAAGTTGTTCCCGGGTGTCCGCGGTAGTCCCGGCGGTCGACCGATGTGCCCGCGGCGTGCAGCGGGTAGCTGTTCGGCGACGCGTGGGACGTTGGGGTGGGTGGCGTGCGCTTCGACCGCGGCGGCTGAGGTCCAGCCGTCGACGATGCGGAAGGTGTCGGGTTGGTCTTGCTCGGGATCGGCCGCCGAGGTGGGATCACCGGTGCCGACAATGCTGACCGCGGCCAGTATGACGCCGGGCTCTTATCAGGCCATATCGACCTCGGTCGACATCGGCACGGTAATGATCCTCCCTCCGGTCGACGTATCGCCGAGAAGGCACCACGGCCCACTGTTTTCGGGTCAGACCGCTGGGAGGACGTCGGTGATCATATGCCTGGAGTGGTATTCGGTCTGGAAGCTGCCGCGTGATCTGTTGGAAGGACCGGTTGTGCCAACGGCATCGACCTACGGTTAGTAGCGCCAAATAGGCCGCGCGTCCGGCTCCGGCGGGTTGCGCTGGCCGTGCTCGTCAGGTGGCGGCGAGTGTCTCGGTCAGTCCGATGGCGGTTGACTGGAGCAGCAGCCGGAGCCGGGGTCTGAAGTCGAGAGCGACGTGGCCCCAGTCAGGCACCTGCTCGTACAGTGCCGCCAGCGTCGGGGTGGGGTGTGACACCTGCCAGAAATTGGCGGCGAAGGCGAGCGTGGCCGCCAGCAGGGCCTGGATCTGGTCGACGGTCATGCGACTCACCCGATCCAGAACGACCACGATCTCGTCGTAGGCGGCGAACGCGTTGGTCTTGTACTGCCGGGCCCGCTCGATGTCGACGTCGCCTTCCAGGCTCAACGTCACATGGGTTAGCAGGTCACAGAAAACCGGCAGGGACGCGATGGTGTCGGCCAGCACCAGGGCCACCTCGCGCGGTCCGAGGCCGTCGGCGTCTCGGACCTCGCCGGTGATCGCGGCGCTCCACTGTTGCCAACCGCGTTCGGCCAGCTCGAGGAGCAGTTCCTCCTTGTTGGAGTAGTAGCGCCGCACCCCGGTGCGGTGCAGGCCGGCTCGCTCGGTGACCGGGGCCAGCGTCACGAACCGGACCCCTCCCCGCTCGAGGGCGACCGCTTCGGCGGCCACCAACAGGTCTTCAGAACGACGTTGCTTGTCATCGACCGATCGTGCCCGCTGCCGCATGAGGCAAATATAACGCACCTTGCGCTGCGCTATCTCTTCTGCTTACGCTGGCGCCACTTAACGCATCACCGAGTGCGTTATATGCGGAGGGTTGTCATGAAGGCTGTACAGGTCACCGAGTTCGGCGAGGCGAAGGTCCTGGCGCTCACGGAGCTGCCGGACCCTGAGCCCGGGCCCGGGCAGGTGGCGATCGACGTGTCCCACGCCGCGGTCGGGCTGATCGACGTCTACCTCCGGCAGGGGCTGTACGAGGGTGTGCCCGGTCTGCCGCAACCGCCGTCGTTCCTGGTCTCGAGGTCGCCGGCACGGTACGGGCTCTCGGTGAGGGCGTCACCGATCTGGCGATCGGCGAGAAGGTGGTGACCCTCTCGGCATCAGCCACTGGCGGTTACGCATCGGTGTATGTCAGCGACCGGTCCAGGGTGCTGTCGACGCAGGCCTACGAACTCGAGCCTGCGCTGGCGGTGGCCGTCGTGCCCAACGCGCTGATGGCCCATGTCGCTCTTACCGGCCCGATCCAGCTGCACCCGGGGGAGCGGGTCCTGGTGCACGGGGCGTTCGGCGCGCTCGCGGCGGCGTTCCCCAGCATCGCCAAGCAGCTCGGGGCGGCCCGGGTGGTCGGCACCGTGCGCGGTGATCGGAACGTGTCAAGGATTTGAGGCCAGCGGGAGTTAAGCGGCTTGAAGTTCCGGCTCCGGCTTGTTGATCCAGACCTGTTTGGGCAGGTCGAGGATCTTGGGTAGGAGCCGGTCGGTGCCGAAGCGTTCCGGGTGGGCTGCGCGGGCCGCGGCGAGGGTGTCCTCGCGGTCGGCGCGGACCGTGTGGTGGCGGCCGTGGTGGACCTCGGCGGGGGTGTGCAGGCCGATTCCGGAATGCCGGTGGCAGTTGTTGTACCAGGTCACGAAGTCGGTCATGAACACCCGCGCGTCCGCGAGGGACGCGAACCGGTCCGGGAAGACCGGCGCGTACTTCAACGTCTTGAACCAGGCCTCGCTGTAGGGATTGTCGTTGGACACCTTCGGCCTCGAGTGTGACCGGGTCACGGTCAGGTCTTCGAGCAGGTCCGCCACCGATTTCGAGGTCATCGACGTACCCCGGTCGGCGTGAACCACGTGCGGGATGCCGTGGACGTCGAACACCTCCCGCATCATCGACGCCGCGAGCGGGCCGGACTCACGGGAGTGCACCCGGACGCCGACGATGTAGCGGGAGTAGACGTCGATCATCACGTAGGCGTCGAAGTAGGAGCCCTTCACCGGGCCGGCCAGCTTCGTGATGTCCCAGCTGAACACCTGCCGTGGCCCGTCGGCGACCAGCTCCGGGCGAGCGCGGGCCGGATGTCGGGCCAGCCGGCGACGCTCACGGACCTGCCGGTGCTCACGCAGGATCCGATACATCGTCGCGATCGAGCCGACGTAGACGCCCTGGTCGAGCAGAGCGGCGTAGACCTGTGCCGGAGCAGCGTCGACGAACTGCGGACTGTCCAGCAGCCGCAGCACCCGGTCGCGTTCGGCCGGGGTGAACGCGTTCGCCGGCACCGGACGCGGCGAAGGTGACGGGCTCGGCCGGCGCCGGTCCCGATCGGCGCTGGACCGGCAGATGCCGGTCATCACCGCCGCAGCCCGGGTCGTGGTCCCCGCACCCGTCAACGCCTGGAAGGCGTCCATCAGCGCTTGCCGAGCCCGAAGACGTCCGGACCGTCCGGCTCGCTCCTGGAGATGTCCTCCAAGAGCTCGTGCGCTTTTCCCATGATCGTCAACGCCGTCTCCGTCCGCGCCAGCTTCGCCTGCGCCAGCGCCAGCTCCCGCCGCAACCGGGCGATCTCGGCCTGCTCGACACTGGGCCGCCCGACCGTCTCACCAGCAGGTTTACCCTGCAACAATCCCGCGTCCCGGGACCGGCGCCACTCCGACATCAACGATGAGTACAAGCCCTCGCGCCGCAGAAACGCCCCGCCCTCACCGGCCGCGACGGCCTGCTCATAGCCGGCCAGCAACTCCAGCTTCTGCCCCGGCGTGAACGACCGGCGTGCCCGAGGCCCGTCCGCACGCGGACCCTTCTTGCGACTCATGACCCCATCCTGGACGGCCACGACGTCAACAGCAGTATTCAACGACTCTCGATCCTGAACTCGCCCTGTCCGGCGGACTTGCTATGAGCCGCTGGCCCCAACTCACCCTGACAGACAGGGGATCGGGTGGCCGCGGCGGCCACCAGCAGGCTGCCGTACGACCAGATCGTCGGCTCGGCCACCATGCTCGACGCCCTCGGCGACGAGAAGTTCGACGTGATCGTCGACCCGGTCGGTGGGCGGGTCCGCACCCAGAGCCTGCAACTGCTTGCCCCGGGCGGCCGGCTGCTGCTGGTCGGCAACGCCAGTGGTGACTGGGAGCACGGCGTCAACGGCAACACGATCTGGCAGGGCAACGTCATCGTGGCCGGCTTCAACGCCGGTGGCTACCTGCCGGCGCACCCGGAAGCCGTTCCCGACGCCGCGGCCGCCGCCCTGACGGCCACGGCCTCCGGGCTCGCCGACACCGAGATCGAGTTGCTACCCCTCGCCGAGGCGGCGACCGCTCACCAACGACTGCAAGAGCACACGGCCCCAGGCCGCGTCGTCCTCGTCCCGTAAGGCCGCTTCACCCTCGGCCCGCATCGCTTCGTCCGATTCCACAGGAGAACATCGTGAGCACACGCCCCAAGAACAACTTCGCCACGAAGTTGGCCGGCCGGCTCGGACAGCGGATGCTGAAGCTTCCGCCGGCCGTCACCCGCGACGTGACCGTCGAACGGGACATCCCGATCACCGTCGGGGACGGCGTCACCCTGCTCGCCGACCATTGGGCGCCCGCAGCCTCCGCCGGCACTCCGTTGGACCAGTTGCCCACCGTGGTGGTGCGCACCGCGTACGGGCCGGGAGGTCCGCTGGGCTGGATGTACGGACGCGCCATCGCCGAGCGGGGCATGCATGTGCTGATGGTGCGCAGCCGTGGCACCTTCGGCTCCGGCGGCACGTTTCTGGCCATGCGCCACGAGCGTGAGGACGGCCTGGCCACCCTGCGCTGGCTGGCCGGACAGCGGTGGGCCAAGGGCGGCGTGGTGCTGGCCGGCTCCAGTTACTTCGGCTACACCCAGTGGGCGATCGCCGCCGAATCACCGGTGCAGGTCAAGGCCATGATCCCGCACATCTCCTCATCACGGCTGGCGCTGACCCTGCTGCGCCCCGGCCGGTTCGAGCTCGACACGCTGACCAACTGGGTGTGGAACACCGAGACTCAGGAGCGGCCACGAGCGTTGCTGCGCTCCATGCTCGGCCTGGACCGTAGACACGTCACGGCCGCGATGAACACACTTCCCCTGACCGACGTCGACAAGGCGCTGCTCGGCCACCAGTCGCCGTTCTTCCAGGAGACGTTGCGCCACGACCAGAACGACCCGTACTGGAAGGACGCCGACCACAGCGGCACCGTCGGTGACGTGACCGTGCCGGTCAGCTCGATCACCGGCTGGTACGACATCTTCCTGACCGACCAGTTGCATGACTTCCAGGCCCTGGCCGACGCCGGCCGCAACCCCCGGCTGACCGTCGGCCCGTGGTGGCACGCCGACCCGGCGGGCATGGGCGCCGCGATCGGGCAGGTGGTCGATTGGGGTGCCGCCCTTGCGGGCGGCGAGCAGCCAGCCGAGCGGGCACCAGTACGGCTGTTCGTGATGGGCATCAAGCAGTGGCGCGACTTCGACCAGTGGCCGCCCGCGGGCTACCCGCAGCAGCGCTGGCACCTGCGCTCCGGCGGCGCGCTGGAACGCGGCGTGAACCCGGCCGCGCCGCCGAGCACCTTCACCTACGACCCGAACGACCCGACCCCGTCGGTGGGCGGGCCGAAGCTGGACGGTAACGGTCCCGGTCCCAAGGACAACCGGCCGCTGGAGAAACGACCCGATGTGCTGACCTTCACCTCACCGGTGCTCGAGTCCGACCTGGAAGTCATCGGCGAGGTCACGGCACAGGTGTGGCTACGCGCCGACCGGCCCAGCTGCGACCTGTTCGTCCGGCTCTGCGACGTCGACGAACGCGGCAAGTCGATCAACATCTGCGACGACCTGGTCACCGTCCGGCCCGACGGCACCACCGAAGTCACCGTGCAGCTGTCACCCACCGCGTACGTCTTCCAGCGCGGCCACCGCCTGCGCATCCAGATCTCCGCCGGGGCATTTCCCCGTTTCGCCCGCAACCTCGGCAGCGACGAACCGATCGCGACAGCCACGAAAGCCCACATCACCCACCTCGAAATCCTGCACGACGACGCCCACCCCTCCGCCGTGCTGCTGCCCACGAATCGTTCATCAGAGGGCCGCGGTGGCAGGTGATCGGTGGGAGCCGGTAGGTGGACGGCGAAGCGGGTTCCCTCGCTCGGATCGCTGTGCACGGTGATGGTGCCGTGGTGGGCGTGCACGAGGGTCTGGGTAATGGCCAGGCCGAGGCCGGCGCCGTGAGCGATGCGGCTGTGGTGTCCGGGGTGACCTGCGCTTGCCACTCGAAGATCCGGCCGAGCTGGTCGGCAGGGATACCGCGGCCGTGGTCGGCGACCGTGAACGTGGTGACGGCACGGTCGCTTCCGCAGGTGAACGTGACGGTGCCGCTGGGTGGGGAGAACTTGACCGCGTTGGTGACCCGGTTGACCAGGGCCCGGCAGATACGGTGCGGGTCGACGTGAGCGGAAGGTCGGGGACATCGATTGCCAGGACGGACCCCGGCGGCACGGGCGAGGGGGCCGGCGGGTGTCGGCGACCTGACGGGCGATGCCGCCGGTAGTGGTGAGCTCGGGCCGCACCACGAAGGTGCCCGACCGCTGCCGGTCCACGTCGATCAGGTCGTTGGCGATGTACAGCATCCGGTCGGCGTTACGCTGCATCAGGCGGATGAGCGCCTCGACAGCGCAGGGCAGTTGTTCGTCGCCGAGTATTTCCAGGGTGCCCAACACGGCCAGCAGGGGATTGCGGAGTTCAGGGCTGACGATGCTCAGCAGCCTCTCCAGTTGCGCGGTGCGGGCCCGGACCCGGGTCTCGAGGTCGCGGTTGATAAGCCGCACGTTCTCGATGGCGACGCAGGTGGTGTCCGCGAGGGCTTGCACGAGGGCGACCTCGTCCGGGCCGGCGGCGTGATGGCTGGCCCGGCAGACGCCGATGGCGCCGATCGGATCGTGGGCACGGATGGGCACCATGATCAAGCTGCGGACGAAGATGGGCCGGTAGGCGTCGTGCGGTATCCGCGGGTCGGCATAGATGTCAGGAATGACGACGCTTCGCCGGTTCAGCATGGCCCACCCGCTGATGCACGCGCGTAGGAGGAACCGCTGGCCCTTCCACAGAGGTCGCAGGTTCAAAGCCTGTCAGCCCGCCGGCAGCGCGAACCTGCTGGTCGCTACCTCAACCAAGGCCGCGCCGATGCGATCCGCACACCACCCTCACCGCGCCGGCTGGTGTCGTGGCTGATGACCAAACCCGGACCTACCCGCCCATCACCGCCAGCATCTAGACGATCTCCTCGCCTCCTGCGCGCACCTGACCGTCCTCGCCGAGCGCGTCCAGCACCTCGCCGGCCTGCTCACCGGCCGCCGCGGAAAGGAACTCGACGTCTGGATGACCCGCGTCGATGCCGACGACCTGCCCGCTCTGCATGGATTCGTCCACGGCCTGCGCATGGACCTGCCCGCCGTCGTGGCCGGCCTGACCCTGCCCTACGGCAACGGCCCGATCGAAGGCACCAACACCCAGGTCAAGTTCCTGAAACGGCAAATGTACGGCCGTGCCGGCTTCGGCCTCCTACGCCAGCGAATCCTGCTCGCATAGGCAGATCACCTCGACCACCGTTTCTGCGCCAGAGCCGTCATCTTGACAGCCCCCTTCTTGGGTCGCCGGCGCCCTGGTGTGGCGTGGCCGGGTTCGGCTATGCGTACGGGTCGAGTCTGAATTCCTGTCGGCCGCGCCTCAGCCCGATAGCGGCGCAGTCCCGCCGATGATGCCCGCGCCGATGGGGCCGGGCCGGTGTGCCGGCCCGGCCCCATGCTGTGGATCAGTCGTTGTAGGTCGGCACCGCGGTGATCAGGTGCTGGGTCCAGCCTCTCTCGTCGACCCAGGGGCCGTAGGTGAGATCGTCACCGTTGCCGTCGTAAGGGTCGGCGTCGATGTACGGTCGGAGGCCGCCGTTGTCCGCGCGGCCGAGGTAGTAGCCCTGACCACCGGAGATCAGCTGGTTCACGCTGGACCACCGGCCCGGCTTGAGCTCGTAGCGGCTGGGGTCGCCGGTCTTCGGGACGTAGTACGACAGCAGCGAGCCGTCGTTGGAGACCGCGAGCAGCCGTTTCGGGGCGATGGCGGTCAGGGTGGACAGGGTGTAGCCGCGTCCGAAGACGGTGCGCTGGCCGATGCTCACGTCGGTGGGCTTGGGGCGGCTGACCACGTAGCGCATCAGGTGTCCGTCGGCCACCCCGTACAGGTAGGCGCCGTCGAAGGCCAGCAGTTCGTGGGTCCATCCGGTTTCCAGTGCTTCGGCGGTCCGGTTGAACTGCAGCGATGCCTTGTTGGTGATGACGTCGATGCGGTACAGGCCACCCGCGGGTGAGGTGGCGAGCAGGGTGTTGTGGTTGAGCGCGACGATGGCCTTGGGCAGGAAGCCGATCTTGTCGGTGGAGGTGACCGTGTGCACTCGCTTGTTAGTGGTGGGGTCGACCACGGCGTAGTAGAGCTCGCCGCTGTCGAGCACGCCGTAGACGCCGACCGGATCGCGTGGCGCCACCGTGGCGCAGTTGCGGCTCTCCACCACGCGTGAGGTGCTGGTCCCGTCGTCGGTGATGCCCGACGGGCTGCCGTTGAAGTAGGACTCGGTCTTCGCGCCGTTCAGGAGCTGTTCGTAGTGCAGGTGTGCGGCGCTGGAACTGCCGGTGTTGCCGACCTTGCCGATCTGCTGGCCGCGGCTGACGGTGTCGCCTTCGTTGACCGCCGCGGGAGCCACCATGTGCAGGTACAGGGTCTGCCAGCCGTTGCCGTGGTCGATGCGTACGCCGTTGCCGCCGCCGTTGGTGTAGCCCTTGTTGACGACCTTGCCGCCGTAGGACGCCAGGATCGGCCGGTTGAGGGCCTCACCCACGATCGGGAACATGTCGATGTCGTAGTCGTCGTGGCCCGGGTAGGTTCCGAGTCGCCATTTGTCGCCGCAGGCGAAGGGGAGCTGGAACAGCGGGCGGCTGGCGGCGGCGGTGACCGCCGGGTCCTCGGACATGGTGCCGGGTTCGGCTGCGGCGGGCGCCGTGAGCCCCAGGAGCCCAAGACTGGTGAGGGCGAGAGCGGCTGCTGCGCCGCGGTACGAGAGAGTGCGCACGATTGTCTGCTTTCGAGGGTGACGGTGGTGTGGAGGGGAGAGGGCGCGTCAGCGGCCGGGGACCGCGGCGAGCAGTGCCTGGGTCCAGCCGCCCGTGTTGATCAGCGGGCCGATCTTCACGTCGGCGAGACTGTTGTTGTCCGGGTTCGGGTCCTCGTACTGGCGCAGGGCGCCGCTGACCGTCCGGCCGTAGAACCACCGTCCGTTGCTGGCCAGGACCGCGTCCCAGCTGCGGGTGAAGTCGGCGCGGGCGGTGTGTTCCACCAAGGCGTTGTCGTCCTCGTAGCTGTAGCGGTGCAGGTCGCTGGCGGTGCTCACGGCGAGCAGCTCACCGCGGCTGATGCCGGCGATGGCCCGGTGCGTGTAGCCGCGGCCCAGGTCCTGCGGGACGCTGATGGTGCCCTCGGTGGGCTTCTGCCGGCTGATGAACGCGCGGTGCAGATGGCCGACGGCGGCGTTGATGCCGTACACATAGGCCCCGTCGGAGGCGAGCCGGTCGAAGTTCCATCCGGTGTCGGTGACGAGCACCGGGTCGTTGAAGACGAGCGAGTCGCGGTTGGTGATGACGTCGACCCGGTACAGGGCGCTGCCGCGGGTCAGGAGCAGGGTGTTGAAGTTCAGCGCGGTCATCGCGGCCGGTGCCCATGGCAGTTTCCGGGTCGAGGTGACGATGCCGGTGAAACCGTCCTGGGAGTTGATGGTGGAGAAGGTCAGGAACTGGTCGTCGGTGACGCCGTAGACGGGGGTGATGTGCGGCGGCCCGGCGTTCTCCCAGAGGGCCGAGACGATCTTCTCGGCGTTGGCGGCCTGCGGCTGGTAGCGGTCCGGGAACGCCGAGACCTGCACCTTCTGGCAGACCTTGCCGATCTCCTCGTTCTTCCAGGAACCGTTGGGGTACTTGCGTTTCATCGCGGCCAGGAAGGCGTTGGTCGACCAGGCCGGGTCGAGGCGGTTTTCCTGGGACCCCCACGGATCGCGCTGCTGGAAGAGGCCGACACTGTCGCGGTCGCCGCCGTCCCAGTTGTTCATGCGGCTTTCCACGATGGTGGTCGTGATGGCGATGACCGCGGCGCGGCGGTCCCAGTTGCCGTTGCGCACGGTGTCGACGACCGCGCGGGCGCAGGAGATCTGGTACGCGTTGACGGTGCCCACGAGATCGCCGGTGAGCTGGGGGCTGAGGGCGGCGGCGAGGCGGCTGTCCTCGCTGGACGGGCCGCTGTCCTGGCAGGCGATCGGGTTCAGGGCGGCCATCGCGGCGGTGTCGGAGGACAGCGGCACGACGGGGGCCGGAGGGGCCGCCACGGCGGGCAGGGCGGCCAGGCAGCCGGTGACCGCCGACAAGGCGATGCCCAGACTGCGATGGAGCAGGCTCATGGGTTCTCCAGTGACAGGCACGGTGGTCCCGTGCGGGTTGTTGGACGGCCCGAGGGCAGCAGGGAGCGTGCCGGGTCGCGGTGTGCGTGCCGGCGGGCCGGTGGAAAGGACGTCGAGGGGATCCGGCGGGGGTGGTCAGGCGGAGGGCGGCGACACGTAACCGGAGATGAGGAGGTCGTCCGCGCCCATCCGGGCGGTTTCCGGGTCGATGGTTCGCTTGGTGACCTTGTTGGAGACGTTGCCGCCGACGACGGTGAGGGTGCCGTCGGGACGCACCGACGTCACGACGTCGACATGGCCGCCGCCGGTGGCCTGGGGCGGCCCGTAGATCACCCAGTCGCCGATCTTCGGGCTGCCGTGGGTGCTGCTGGACCGCCACTTGAACAACCGGTTGTCGACGCCCCACTTGCCCAGTCCCTGGGCGAAGTACTGGCCGCGCGGCACGCCGGAGATTCCAGCCGAGAGCCAGGTCCAGGTGGCGAACATCGCGCACCAGGCGACCGCGCCGCCGTTGCAGTCGCTGTTGTAGCGGTCGCAGGCCGACTCGGGGGTGCCGACCTCGCCGAGAGCGAGAGTGGCGATCTTGCTGCGGATCCGGTTTCCGGAGTCGACCGACGTGCAGGTGGCCGGCTGCGCAGACAACAGGTACTGGGTCCAGCCGCGTGAGGCGACCGGGTCGTCGAGGTGGTAGGAGATGTCGGAGCCGGAGCCGTCGGCCGGGTTGTCGTCCTCGTACCAGTACATCGCGCCGTCGGGGTTCTTGCCGTAGTACAGCCCGCCGCCCGGTGACACCAGGTTCTCGAAGCTCTGCCAGCCGTCGCCGTCGAGTCCCTGGCGGGTGTGAACGCCGGCGGCGTTGATGGAGTAGCTGATCAGCTCGCCGGTCGCGGTGGTGGCGATCAGCCGGTCGTCGCCGGTGGCGGCGAGGGTCTTCAGCGTGAAACCGCCGGATCCGATCTCCCGGCGCTGGCCGATCTGGTCGGCGCCCGGCTTGTCGCGCGAGACCAGGTACTGCAGCAGCTGCCCGCCGGTGGTGACGCCGTACAGGTGTCCCTTGCCGTCGAAGGTGAGCAGCTTGTGCGTCCAGCCGCCTTCGATGCGGTCGGAGACGCTGAAGTCGAGCGAGGCCTTGTTGGTGCCGACGTCGATGCGGTACAGCCCGCCGTTGGGTGAGGTGACGAGGACGGTGTTGAAGTTGAGTGTCGCCATGGCGACCGGTGTGAAGCCGATCGTGCTGGTCGACGTGACGACATGGTCGAGGTTGCCGTTGTCGGGGTCGATCACCGTGTAGGTGAGGCGGCCGTCGGCGAGGGCACCGTACACCGAGACGTCCGCGGTGCAGCGGGCCTGGGCGAACGCGGGCGTACTGGGGGCGACGACGGCGACGACGCCGGTCCCGGCCATCAGGGTGAGGACGGGAATGATCGACCGGAATGACCGGCCGCGGAAAGGACGCATGTAACGGCTCCGATGTGCCGAAGGGGCGTTGGCGAGCTTGTTCATGCAGCGTCGCGGTGTGCGCTTCAACGGTTCTGCAGCTGCGCTGCAGGCGTGCTGCAGCTACCGTGAGGATTCGGTGACCTCGCGGCCGAACAGTGCGGTCAGGCCGGTCATCCGATAGCGCTGGCCGTCCGGGCCGGCGTCCAACTGCTCGAGTAGCTGGACGTCCACGAGCCGCTCGGTGAGCCGCTCGGCGAGCGACGGTTGCGGGGCGGCCGGAGGTGAGGCGCTGAGCAGCCGCGTCACCGTCGGGACGGAGAGCTCCGGAGTGCCCAGCCGGCTCAGGCGCCGGAACAGCTGTGCCTCGGCGTCGGTGAGCCGCCGGTAGCTGCCGTGGATGCGGGCCCGCACGTCGAGATCACCGGTCGTGAGTTCGTCGAGCCGGCGGCGGTCGTCGCGCAGCCGGTCGGCCAGGTCCGCCAGCCGCCAGTGAGGCCGGCCGGCGAGCCGGGCTCCGGCCGCGCGTACCGCCAGGGGCAGCCCTTCGCAGGCGTGCAGGATGGCGCCGGCGGCGACCGGCTCAGCGGCCGTGCGGGCGGCGCCGATCGTGCCGGTGAGCAGGTGCAGCGCCGCGGCGGCGGCGAGCGGGCCGAGGTGCGCCGTGGCGGTGGCGTCGAGGCTCGGCAGTCGTGGGCGGCTGGTCACCAGCACCGCGGTGCCCGGCTGGGCACACAGGAACGGCCGGACCTCCGCGGCACCGCCCACGTCGTCGAGGACGATGAGCACCCGCCGCCCGGCCAGTGTCGTGCGGAGCATCGCGGCGAGCTCGTCGACGTCCCGCGGCAGCCTGGTGGCGGCTCCCAGCGAGCGCAGCAGCATGGCAAGCGCGTCGGCGACCGGTGTACGCGGGCCCGGCCCGGACGCGCGTACGGCGATGAACAGCTGACCGTCGGGGAAGTGGTGCTGCACCGACCCGGCGGCGGTGAGCGCCAGCGCGGACTTGCCGATGCCGGCGGGTCCGGAGACGACCACGACGGCGGGCCGGTCGTTGTCGTACGCGGCCCGGAGTGCCGCCTGCAACCGTGACGTCTCCGCGGCGCGGCCGGCGAACAGCAGCGGCGGTGGCGGCAACTGGCGTGGTGGCTCGCCGGCCGGTGCCGGGCTCACGGTCACGGCTGGTTCGGCCGCCATCAGCAGCGGATCGGCGTGCAGGATCTTGCGGTGCAGTTCCTGCAGTTGCGGGCCCGGCTCGACGCCCAGTTCCTCGCTCAGCACCAGGTAGCCGTCCTGGAAAACCTGAAGGGCCTCCCCTTGGCGGCCGAGCTGGTAGAGCGACCGCATCAGCAGGGCCCGCAGCCCTTCGCGCAAGGGGTGTGCCGCCACCAGCTCGGTCAGTTCGGCGACCAGGCCGCCGGTCGGCCCGACCTGAGCGTCGGCGTCGATGCGCCGTTCCAGCACGGCCAGCCGCGCTTCGTCGAGCCGGGCCGCCGCCGCACGGAACAGTGGTGTGCCCAGCCCGTCGAACGCCGGGCCACGCCAGTGCCCGAGCGCCTCGCGGAACAGTGCCGCGGCGCGGCGATGATCGCCGTTGGCCGCGGCCTGTTCGCCGCTCGCGCTGAGCTGTTCGAAGGCGTGCAGATCGAGGTCGCCGTCGGGGACGCGGACCACGTATCCGGGGGCCCGGGTCAGGATCGGGCTCGGGCCGGCTGCCGTGAGCGAGCTCATCAGCCGCCGCAACCCCGAGACATAGGTCTGTACCAGGCCCGCGGCGCTGGCCGGTGGTTGTTCTCCCCAGATGGCGTCGACCAGACGGCCGGCCGAGACGACCATGTTCGCGTTGAGCAGCCCGGCGCCGAGCAGCGCCTGCTGTTTGACCGATGGCAGTGCCAGGGACCGGTCGTGGAACCGCAGTTCCACCGGGCCGAGGACACCGAATCGCAATGCGGTGCCGTTCATCGTCTGCACTTCTCCCCCGTGGTGACGATGCGGTTGTCAGTAGCGCATGGGCTGCGCCGAGAGCACGGTCTGGACCCAGCCGCCGGTGTCGACGGGGTTCTGTCCGCGCAGGTCGTCGCCGTCGCCGTCGAACGGTGACCCGTCGACGTAGAAGGAGAGGCTGCCGTCGCGGCGTTGGCCGTAGTACAGGCCGCCGCCGGGGGAGAGCAGCGCGTCGAAGACCTGCCAGGTGCTGGAGCGCAGTTCGTAGCGGTCCCAGTCGCCGCCGCCCTTGATGCGGTACGAGACCAGCTCGCCGTCGCTGGTGGTGCCGAGCAGCCAGTCCGGGCCGGTCGCGGTGAGGGTCTTGAGGACGAAGCCGGTGCCGATGAGGCCGTCGCTGGTGATGGCCGAGGCCGCCGGCTTGTTGCCGACGACGGTGTATCGGCGCAATTCGCCGTCGGCGATGCCGTAGAGATCACCGTGGCCGTCGTAGGCGAGCAGCTGGTGGGTCCATCCGCCGTCAAGGTGGACCGGCGCGTTGAACGTCAGGGACGTGTTGTTGGTGATGACGTCGACCCGGTAGAGCTGGCCGCCAGGTGAGGTGAGCAGGATGGTGTTGAAGTTCAGCGTCGCCATCGCCACCGGGGTGAACCCGACCGTGGCGGTGGAGACCACGGTCTTCAGCCTCCGGCCGCCGCCCGGTTCGATGGCCGTGTAGGTGAGCCGGCCGTCGGCGAGTGCGCCGTAGACCGAGACGGCGCCCGGCGCGCCGATCCGCTCGTACCGGATGGGCGTGTAGCCGGCGTAGCCGTTCCAGGTGCGTTCGACGGCTCGGCCGACTCCGGCGGTCTGCTCGATGACGACCGGTCTGGTGCGGTCGCTGTCGGCCCACCGCACGAACAGCGCGGCGTGGTTGGTGTGCGGGTCGCCGGTGTAACGCAGCAGGGCATCCCCGGGCAGCAGGTCGGCGGCCGGGATGCGGGTGCTGCGCTCGTCGAGGTTGACCGTCGCCCAAGTGTCGCCGAGCCCTCCCAGGCCCCAGGCCATCGAGATCAGGCCCGAGCAGTCGGTACGGTAGTCGCCGTAGCCGTTGGTGTAGCAGCGGTCCTGCGCGTAGGTGACGTCGTCGGCCACCCAGCTGCGAGCCCGAGCGACGGCGCCGGCCCGGGTGACGTAGGCGTCCTCGCCGTTCTCGCCGCAGCGACCCGAGTGGTAGCTGCCGGACGCCTGGGCCGGCCCGGCGACCAGCAGGCCCCCGACGGTCACCAGCGACACCAGCAGCGCGCGAGCGGCCCTGTGCACATTTACCATGATGAAACCCTCCCCGTTGTGTCGGGGCTAGGTTGCGGTCCGGTACTGATCCGCGACTGGAGGCCCTACACCCGTACCTGACCCGTACTGCGCCCGTACTACGCTGCGGTCGTGGACCACGGCGATCTTCAATTCGGCGCCCGGCTGCGCCAGTTGCGTGAACAGGCCGGTCTCACCCAGTCCGAGCTGGCCGAACGCGCTGGAATCAGCCTCGCCGCGGTCCGCGACCTGGAGCAGGGACGCAGCCGCAGCCCTCGACCGTCGTCGATCACGGCACTGGTCGCGGCACTGGACCTCGAACCGGCCGCCCGTGCCGCGCTGCTACGGTCGGCAGCCCGTGCCCGGCCGGAGCCGGCGCCACGGCCGGCGCCGGAAGGGGAGGCCGGAATCCTGGTGCTGGGTCCACTGGAGACGTTCGTCGGTGCCGAACGCGTCGACCTCGGCTCCGGACGGCACTGCGTGGTGCTGACCCGCCTCGCACTGACCCCCAACACCGCCGTGCACCGTGACGAGCTCGTCGACCTGTTGTGGGGCCGCGACGTCCCGTCGTCTGCGGTCAACCTGATCCAGACCTACGTGAGCCGGCTACGCCGGGCACTGGAGCCCTCGCGCACGGCCCGCGGCACGTCGCACCTGGTGTCGCTGGTGCGCGGCGCGTACCGGCTCAACGTCACCGACGACCAGGTCGATCTGTTGCGACTACGACGGCTGGCCGCCCGCGCCGAGGCCACGACCGAGGCCGACGCGGCCCTCGCCCTGCTCGAGGAGGCCCTCGGACTGTGGCGCGGCGGCCCGGACGCCACCGAACTGCAGGGCACGCCACTGGTCGCCCAACTCGGCGACGAGCACCTGACAATGGTGCTGCGCCACGCCGACCTCGCCTACCGGACCGGCCGGGCCGAGAGCGCGCTGCCGCGGCTGCGGGTGCTGGCCGGGCGGCACCGGCTGCACGAGCCGCTGCAGGCCCGGCTGATCATCACGCTGGCCGCGTCGGGGCGACAGGCCGAAGCGCTCGCGGCATATGACGGCATCCGTCAGGAGCTCGCCGACGAGCTCGGCATCGACCCCGGCCCGGACCTCGTCGAAGCGCACCGGGGGGTCCTGCGGCGGCGATGGCTGCGCGCGGCACCCGCCCCGGCACCCCAGCCCCGTACCGCACCGGTGTTCCAGGCGCCGGCGCCGCCGGCGGACTTCACCGGCCGCGCCGACCATCTCGATCAGGTCGTCGACCTGCTCGGGTCCGGGACGGTGTGCGTCATCTCCGGTGTGGCCGGCGTCGGCAAGACGGCCCTGGCGCTGCAAGCCGCCCAGCGGCTGCGTACGGCGTACACCGACGGGCAGCTCTACATCGACCTGCAGGGCGCCGGCCCGCAACCGGTCGCACCGCTCGTCGCCCTGGCCCGGTTCCTGCGGGCGCTCGGCGTCGAAGGCCGCCGTATCCCGGCCGACGCCGCGGAGGGTGCCGCGCTGTTGCGCAGCACGCTCACCGACCGGCGGATGCTGATCATTCTCGACAACGCCCGCGAGGCCGCGCAGGTGCTGCCGCTGCTGCCGGGCGTCGGCGGCTGCGCAGTGCTGGTGACCAGCCGCCGGACCCTGGCCGACCTGTCCAGCACGAAGATCGTCAGGCTGACCGGCTTCACACCCGGCGAAGCGCTCGACCTGCTGGCCCAGGCCGCCGGAGAGGCCCGGGTCGCGGCCGAGGCCGAGGCAGCCCGGGAGCTGACGCAGCTGTGCGGACTGCTGCCGATCGCGTTGCGGGTCGCCGGCGGCCGGCTCGCCGCCGGTTCGGCGTGGACGATCCGCTCGCTGGTCGATCGGCTCCGCGACGAGAAGAGCCGGCTGCGTGAACTGCACGTCGGTGACACCCGCGTCAGCGCGAGCTTCGAATTGAGCTATGCCGACCTGACTCCGGCGGCGGCGCGGGCGTTCCGGCTGCTCGCGCTCGTACCGGGGACCGACTTCACCGTGGACGCCGCGACCGCGCTGCTGGGCACCGACGCCCACGCGCCGATCAGTAACCTGCTCGACGGCAACCTTCTGCAGACGTCGCGGACCGGCCACTTCCGGTTTCACGACCTACTGCGGCTGTTCGCCGCGCAACGCTGCGAGGAGCAGGACCCGGCGCCGGTACGGGCGGCCGCGCTGGACGGTCTGCGCCGGCACTATCTCGACCATGCCGCAGCCGCCCTGCTGTTGATCTATCCGGCGATGGTGCGCCTGCCCTACGAGCCGGAGCACACCTTCGACAGCATCGACGACGCGCTCGCCTGGCTGGACGCGGAAATCGACAACATCGTCGCCGCGGTACGGCTGGGTGGCCCGTACGCATGGCGGATCGCCGACCAGTTGCGGGGATACTTCTTCATCCGCCGCACCGGCGTGCCCTGGCTCGGCACCGCCCAGGCCGGGCTGGCCGCCGCCGACGAGGCCGGTGACGCCCAGGCCCGGGCCGCGATGCATCAGACGCTGGGTCAGGCACAGTGGTCGGTCGGCCGCCACGAGGAGGCGCTGCGCCGGTACGGCGACGGCGAACGGCTGGCGCAGCAGGCCGGCTGGCATCTGGCCGCGGCCTACCTGCGGCACAACATCGGTCTCGTGCAAGCCGAGCTGGGCCGCATCGCCCCGGCGCAGGAATCCTTCGAGCAGGCGCTGCAGTTGAGCCGCCGGCATGGTTTCCAGCACGTCGAAGCGGTAACCCTCAACGATCTCGGTGCGATGTACCACGACCAGGGCCGGCTAGCCGAAGCGGCCGAACACTTCACCCAGGCGTTGCGGGTCAACACCACGCAGGTGCGGCAGCGGTCGGCGCTGGCCAACCGCAGCAACCTCGGCATGGTGTTGCGTCAGCTCGGTGACTACGACGCGGCGATGCAACATCTGCGCAGTGCCCTGGACGGCTACCGGGACCTCGGCGAGGCACACGGCGAACTGTCGGTCCTCGATGAGATCAGCCAGGTCTACGGTCAGCGCGGTGAGCACCGGGCGGCGGTGTCGGCCGCGCGAGAAGGGCTGGAGCTGGCGAGGCTCACCGGCGACCGGCGTGCCGAGACGGCATTGCTGACCACCACCGGCGAGGCGTTGCTGGGTGCCGGTTCACCGGCTGCCGCGTTGCCCCAGTTCGAGGAGTCGTACGCGTTGGCAACCGAGTTGACCTACCCCTACTTCCAGTCGCGGGCCCAGATCGGGGTGGCCCGTGCCCGGCTGGAGCTGGGGGACACCAGCGGCTGGCTGGCCCCGGCGCGGGCAGCGCTGGCCGGTGCCCGCGCCGGCGGCTATCGGCTGCTCCAGGCCGATGCGCTGCTCACTCTGGCTCGCGGCAGTGTGGCCGTCGGCCGGCCGGGAGAAGCCGAGTCGCTGGCCCGGGAGGCACTGGACATCGCCCGTGCCGCCGGTTCGCCGTCGCACGAGGCGGAGATCCTGCGGGAGTTGGAACAGGTGTGAGGCGAGCGCCGGTCCGTCCGGCGCGGCGGCGACCGCTGACGCCCATGCCGCTCCTCAGTCCAGATTGATGGCCATGAGCAGGGCGAGCACACGGAAGATCGCTTTACAGCGGCACGGGTCAGCTATGCCACCCGATAGCCGCGTCAACGCGGCCCAGCACGTCGCTCTCCTGATCGACGCCACGCAACAAGTCCACCGCCGTCGTCCGGATCTGGCCCACGATCATCGTTACCGGAGCGGGTGCGACGGAGTCGAGTAGTTTCGCAGCAACCCGGACCGCCTCGAGGGCATTCGCGTCGGCCTGCCCAGCGTGCCGGCCCGGATCTTCGCCGCCGGCCAGATCTGTGGCCAGACAGGCGCCGGCGCAGCGGACGGCATCGGTCAGTGCCCGAAGAGCCTGACCCAGTTCGTCGGGCGTGCTGGTGTGCAGCCGGGTCAATGTCACCGCGTGCCGGGCCAGCACCCACACATCGTCGACGACATGGTCAAGCTGATGAATGGTCGCTTGAACGTTGCGTACCTGCTGAAGTCGTCTGCGGCGACGGATCCGCAACCGTAGGGTCTCGCCTGCCGCGAGGGCCGCAGCGTCGAGGCGCTCGACGCAGACGTTGAGGCGGTGTGCCCGGTCGAGTGCCGCCTCGGCGGCCTGCTCGTCGCATCGGGCGATGGCTTCGCGAAGGGCGTCGAGCAGATCGGCCAGATCGGTGTAGGTCTGACGGGCTTGAGCCACGAGCGGGGCGAGCGGGTTGCGGGCGACAGCGATCTGACTCGCCAGGATCGCGATCGCACCCCCGATCAGCGCGTCGGCGAATCGGAAGGGGATCAGCCGGCCCTCGGGCGCCGCGACGACGACCAGGTACAGCGCGGACAGTGCGGCCTGCACCACGAGGGTGTTACCGGCGCCGACCGCCAGCATGGGACCCACGGTGAGCACCAGCACGACGAACAGACCGAGTACACCCGTTCCGAGCGCCTGCACGACGAGCTCCGCGACGAGAACCCCGGCGGCCACGCCGAGAACCAGCTCGGTGCTCTGACGTAATCGCCGACCACCGGATTCGCTGAGAACGATGAGTGCGGCGGATGGCGCGAAGACCGGATCGGGATGGCCGATGAGATGGTCGGCGACGAGCCACGCGAGCGTCGCCGCCGTGGCGGCCAGGAGCGTCGGTACGGCAGCTCGCTGTAACCGGGCCACCGTCCCGCGAAGATTCATGATCGGAAACACAGGAAGTCGATCTACCCGAGCTGTGGTCGCCTCTAACCGGCGTCTACGTCGAGCGGATGACTGCGCCGGCGGGCGCTACAGGGCAGGGGTGGTCTCGGTCAACTTCGGGAGGAGTCCCGCTCGGCGGCCTTCTGGATGGATGCGCAGCCGGTCCCGGAAGGCTATGCGGGTCGCGTGGTGCCGGCGTCTATGGGTTGCCGGTGGGGATGGTGATGCAGACGGTGGCGCCGCCGCCGGGGGTGTCGCTGATGTCCAGTCGGCCGCCGTGGGTGTGCACGATGCGGGTGCACGTCGACAGTCCGATGCCGTGGCCGGTGCTGTGGTCGGGGCTGAGCCGGGTGAAGGGTCGTGTGGCCTGTTCGCGTCGGTCGGCGGGGATGCCGATGCCGTTGTCGGTGACGCAGACGCGATACCAGGCGCGATCAGTGGCTGCACTGATGACGATGTGGCATTGTCGCTGGTGGTGACGGTACTTGAGGGCGTTGCCGATGAGGTTCTGCAGCAGAATGCACCATTGAGTGCGATCACCGGTCACGGTGGGCAGATCGCCCACGGTTATCTGAGCGCTCGCATCGTTGATCTGTACGGCGAGGTCCTCGAGGACCTGCCGCGTGATTTCCGTGAGGTCCACCTCTGCGGCGTGGCCGGTGGCGGCGGTGGTGGCCTGCGCCAGCACGTCGTCGATGAGGGTGCTCATCCGTCGGGCTGCGGCGGAGATGCGGTCGGTGCACCAGGAGGCGTCGGTGTTGGCCGTGGGCAGCTGGTGCAATTCAGCGGCGTAGGCCAGGATGCCGGTCAGCGGGCTGCTCAAGTCGTGTGCGAGCTGGGCAGCGAAGTGCCGCAGTGTCTCGTTCGCGTCTTCTAGCGCGGTTCGGGTGCGGTGTTGTTCGCGGAGCAGTGTTGCGACGAGGAACCCGTGCCGGCGTAGTTCCAGCACGTCGATGGCCATCCGGGCGAGCCGGTCGAGGCCTTGCTTTTGCTGTTCGTCGAGCACGCGGGGGATGTTGTCGAACACGCAGAGAGTGCCGAGCACGTACCCGTCGGGTGTGCACAGCTGGGTCGAGCCGTAGAAGCGGAACTGTTGGAACTTGCCGGTGACGAAGGGGTTCGCCATGAACCTCGGGTCGGCGCGCGCGTCCTCGATGTACATCGGCTCGGGGGCGACCAGGGCGACCGAGCACATGGAGTCTTCCCGTCGGCACACTGCCGCGTCGATACCGACGGCGGCGATCTGATGCTGGCGTTCGGTGTCGAGGACGAACAGCACCGAGATCGGGACTTGGCACAATTGTGCGGCCAACTCCACGACCGCCTGCAGGTCGGGCTCGGGCGGGCCGTCGAACAGGTGGTACCGGGCCAGCGCGGCAGCTTGTGCCTGCTCGCCTATCGGCTGCACCGGGACCATCGCTGCCGCCTTCCGCCTGGTCATGCACATGTTGACCGCCCGGGAACTTTCACCGTACGCCGAGCGGCCACCACCGTTGCATGAAACCGATCGACGCAGAGGGGTTCTGGAACAGACTCCGGCAGTACGACCCCCAGCGCTGTTTCGCTGCTACTGGGTGATCCCGGGCCGGAGCGCGCACGCATAGGAGCCTGTGTGGCGACGCAAGCACGGTCACCGCCCTGGCCGGCTATCGGAGGAAGGCCATGAGTCTCGTCGTTAGGGGCAGGTGACGGTTGACGTGGTCGGCAGCCGTACCACGAAGGTCGTGCCTGGCCCGTTGTGGTGGGCCAGGGCGATGGTGCCGTGGTGGCGTTCGACGATGGTGCGGGTGATGACCAGGCCGAGGCCGGTGCCGGGGATACGTTTGTCCAGCGCGGTGGAGGCACGGTAGAACCGGCGGAACAGCCGGTGTCGTTCGTTCGGGGGGACGCCGATCCCTGTGTCGGCGACGGTCCAGACGATCGTCTGGCCGGTGTCGTCGAGGCTGGCGGTGATGGTGATCGTGCCGCCGGCGGGGGTGTACTTGATGGCGTTGGTGAGCAGGTTGTCGGCGACCTGACGCAGCCGGCTGGGGTCGGCGTGCAGATCGAGGCGGTCGGGCAGTTGCACGGTCACGTCGAGCTGCTTGCCAACCGCTGACGCGCTG
Source organism: Actinoplanes sp. CA-252034 (assembly GCF_050956125.1). Taxonomy (NCBI): domain Bacteria; kingdom Bacillati; phylum Actinomycetota; class Actinomycetes; order Micromonosporales; family Micromonosporaceae; genus Actinoplanes; species Actinoplanes sp. CA-252034. The sequence continues at coordinate 8,370,935 of NZ_CP191846.1, read as the reverse complement.
TTCGCCTGTATGGCCTCGCCGATGATGGTGCACAGATCGGTGTCGACCAGGTTGACGGCGAGGTGTCCAGACTCGAGCCGGGCCAGGTCGAGTAGGTCCTCGGCCATCACCGACAGGCGCTGCGAGCTGCGCGCGATGACGCGCAGGTACTCGCGTTGCTGCTCGGCGGTGAGCTCTTCGAGTTCGTCGTCGAACACCGCGACGGCGCCGTTGATCACCGCCAGTGGGTTGCGCAGTTCGTGGGTGACCATGGCAACGAACTCGTCCTTGGTGCGCGCCAGTTCTAGGGTGAGTTCCTCGGCCCGGCGCCGTTCGAGGTACTGCCCGACGTGGGCTGCGAGCCCGCAGAGCAGCCCGAGCAGGGTGTTTTCGGGGTCTTCCACCCGGTCGCCGTAGACGCACAGCGCACCAAGGGTGTGCCGGCCGGAGGACACCGGCACACCGACGGCGACGTGTAGCCCGACACCCGCGGCGGCGCTGCTGCGCAACGATTCCCGGTCAGTGCTCAGGTCCTCGATCCACCGGCCGGCGCCGTCGGCGCAGACCTGGCCGGGCAGCGCCACACCGAATTCGAGTATGTCGAGAGCGAAGTCGCCCAGCTGCCGGTCTGCTTCAGCGTGGCGGGCAGCGCAGGTCAGCACCTGTCGGTGGTCGTCGACCAACCACAGCTCAACAACCGGCCAGCCCATTTTCACCCCGAGGGCCTCGACCACCCGGTGCCCGGCGACGGTACTGGAGTCCGCCTCGGCCAGCCCCAGGGCGATGGCGGCTTGAACATCGGCGAACTGGGCGGCTCGGCGCGCGTTGGTGATGTCGTGGGCGAAGGCGTGGAACACGAGCCCATCGGGTTCCACGGTGACAGTCAGGGTCATCTCGATGGGGAACTCATGGCCGTCGCGATGCAGTGCCGTCAGCTGAAGTTGCTGCCCGAGGACTCGGCTGGGATCACCGGCGGCGAGGCGGGCCAGGCGGGCAAGGTCGGCGCGGTATCCGTCGCGAGAGCGGGCCGGGATGATCAGATCCGTGATGTCGCCTTCGGAGGCCTGGTCGGCGTTGTAGCCGAAAACTCTCTCGGCGGCGGCACTCCATCCCTTCACCCGGCCGTCGGCGCTGGTGGCGATGTACGCCTGCACCGACACCGCGAGCACGGTCTCCGCCAGGCGCACCACCCCATCCACATCGTCAACTCTCTCTGACAGTGCCTGCGTCATCACGGCCCTCAGGTTTGTCTCGACTCGGTGACCGCGCCCTGCCCAGCGGGCCTTCGATCGACGCCGTCGTTCCGAACGTACCGCCACTGTCCGTTACGCCTTCGCTTCACGGACACATTGACAAGTACATCCCATATTCCGCTGACCAGTACAAACGCCGTCGTAAGCGAGGTGTCCACTGGCATGTCCGATACGGAGGATCTCGATGATGCGGACGTTGCCTGCGAGTTTGCACGCGTCGGTGCAGACCCGCGCCGGGGTGGGCGGCGTTGACCGTGACGGACTCGCTCACCGACATGCCCAGTCCAGCAGGACGGCATCCGATGTCCCGACATGCACCTGCCCGAGGACCGGCGGTGGCGTTCTCCAGTGGGAGTCGCGACCCCGACCCGCGTGGTGGTCGGGGTCGTCGACGGCCATCACGACATCGGGTCGCCGTCTTCTTCAGATCGGAGGGGCGCATCGGCCGGGGGAGCGCACCGAGTCAGGACCTTCTTCCACGTCGAGGTCGTCAGCGCAGGGCGAAGATGATGCCGATGCAGTGGGTGGTGAAGGCGGTGATGGTCAGGGCGTGGAAGACCTCGTGGAAGCCGAACCAGCGGGGGCTCGGGTCGGGTCGTTTGAGGCCGTAGACCACGGCGCCGAGGGTGTAGAGCACGCCGCCGAGGACGAGGCAGGTGACGACCGGCGCACCGCCGGCGCGCCAGAATCCGGGTAGGTAGATCACGGCGACCCAGCCCAGGGCGATGTACACCGGCACGTACAGCCACCGCGGGGCGCCGACCCACAGGACTCGGAAGGCGACGCCGGCCAGCGCGCCGCACCACACGATCCACAGCAAGGTCCGGGCCTGGCCGGGCGGCAGCGCGAGTACGCCGATGTGTTCCAGGCCCTGCTCGACCCGATTCTCCAACCGGTTCAAGGCGACACCCAGGACATCGGGGCGGTCACCGGCTTCTGCGGGCCGCAAACGATCCGTACTCACGTCAGCGAGGTTAAGCAACTGCGGGCTCGCCCGCGACCGCCTGCCGCAATGTGACCGACGTCGGCGCCGCCGCCGTCCTGAGCGATGAAGCCGAAGCCCTTGTCGCCGTTGAACCACTTGACGGTACCTGTAGTCATGTCTGCTCCTTCGCAGGCTGTCGGAGACCGCACTGTGCGGACCCCTACGCCGCCGCGTTGATCACCCGCGCGCCTGTCCCGCCCGCGCCGGGTCGTATCCGGCGAAAACGGCCCGCTGCCTCTACTATCGATGGCAGTGATGTCGGTTCGCTCGTCACCGTCCGCTGCTCCAGACCCCGGCAGCGCACCCCCGTCCGGTGCGTTTCTGGAGCTATCATGATCATCAACCCCGCCCCTACCCGCATAGCGCCGCACCTCGCGCGGGGACACCGCCATCAACAGAAGTCCGGGCCTATCGGTACCGGCACCTTCTGCCCGCTTGTATCCGACAACCGGCGGGCATCCGGGGACCGGATCACCGAACGGCGGCACGCGGCCGGTCCGTCGGGTGGCAGACCGCAGCGCAGCGGTGTGGCTGCCGTGTGGACAGATGTCCGATGAGCGCCATCGGCCCTGAGCCAGCCGGCACATTCGCCCAGCCGCCGTACCTGTTCCCCACACCCGGGCCGGGCTTCGGCGCGCTGGTCACGGTGGCTGCGGACTTCGACACCGCAATCGTAGAGATCGGTGTGCACGGCCGCTGGTCTCGGCGTCTCGGCGTCGACGTTTCCGCCGCGATCGGAAAGTGCCTGGTCGAGCCACCGGCAGGCATCATCGCCGACCTATACGACCTCGGTGATCCCGACGGTGCCAGCATGCTGCTGTGGCTGGCCGCACGCCGGGCCGCGAGCGTGCTGCAACCACCGGTGGAGTTCGCGTTGTGCCTGCCCACCGCAACGGCGTTGAACCACCAGATACGGCGGGCCGGCGTGGCGCCGCACCTGCCGCGGTTCGCCACCATGGCGGAGGCGCGCGCGGCCGTGAGCCGCCGAATGGCGCCGGCGCCACGGCTGCAAGCCGACCTGCCCCCGCACCTGGAATGCGCCGGCGTGGCGCGCGACCTGGTTGTCCGGGCGGGTGACACCTGGAACGTGCCGGAGCCGTTGCTGATGCGGGCGAAGCTGGTGATGTCCGAACTCGTCGTCAACGCCGTCGAACATGCCGGAAGCGACATCCGCGTCACCGTTTCGCACCGTGGCATCGGCCTGCACCTCGCGGTATGCGACGGTGTCAGCCGTCTTCCCCGGCCGCGTCACCCGCTGCCCGCGGCCCGGGGCAGAACTGTTGCCCCGGCGAGGGACAGGACTCGGCGTCGTCCACGCCGCGGCCGACGCCTGGGGTGCGATGCCCACTCGCCGGGGCAAGATCGTCTGGGCCGCCATCCGCCCACGCCCCGGCGAGTGACCTCGCCCCGCCCTCGCCGGGCGTCTCTGCCCGGTCGCTATGTGAGGAGTTGTTGCAGGCTGTGCGGATCGGTGACGAGGGCGTTCGCGACCTCGGTAAGCCGACGGTTGTGTTTCCGGGCATAACCGCGGATGACCGTGAACGCGTCGTCGACGCTGATGCCATGGGCCTGCGCGACCGCGCCTTTGGCCTGTTCGATGACGACCCGGCTGTTCAAGGCCCCCTGGAGTTGCTCAGTGAGCGTTTCGCCGTAACGGACGGCACGTTCCTGCAGCAGACCGATGGTGGCAGCGTCGGTCAGTGCCTGCATGATCGTGACATCGTCGCTTTCGAACTCACGGCCGGCGATGTCGCCGAAGACGTTCACCGTCCCGATCACCTGTCGGCGCAACCGCATCGGGAAGGCGTGCACCGACCGGAAGCCTGTCGCGACGGCGAGCGGCGCGAAGCGGGGCCAGCGGCCGGCCGCGTTGTTGAGGTCCACGTTCACGACCGGCTCGCCGGTACGGAACGCCTCAAGGCAGGGTCCTTCCTCGTTCTGCACCACGAACAGTTCCACCAGGGTGACGTTCTCGTTCGACCCGGCGACGAACTCCAGCCGGCCGTGCTGGTCGGCGAGCAGCATCCCGACCGCAGGCGCCGCGGTCAGGTCGGCGACCCGCTCGGTGATCATGTGCATGTAGTCCAGGACATCGAACTCGTCGACCAGCGTGTCGGCGATCTCGACGAAGATTGTCGCCAGTTTCTGCACGGACACGGTAATCATGCCTGCCTCCCGGTCTGGCCGACGTTCACGTATGCGGTCATGAAGGGTCCCGGTCGAAATGCAGTCGGCGGGCGACCACGTCGCGGGCGACGTCGTCGAGTCGGCGGCCATGCGCGAACGCATACGCCCGCATCCGGGCCATCGCCGCACCGATGGAAACCCCCAACTGCACCATGACCATCCCCTGAGCCTGGAACAACTCGGCCCGATGTTCCCCGGCGTCGGCGAGGACGTCACCGGAGCCCTTCGTTGCGGCCTCCTCGTGATGGTCGAGCAGCGCCGTCATGGTCACGTACGCGAAGGCGAGCGCGTCGGCGAGTTCGTCACCGGTCAGCGAACCGGTCCGTTTCCGGAACACGTCGAGCACCCCGAGGCGCATGGCACCCATTTGCAGCGGGAACGAGAAGACCGCCCGGATCCCGCTGTCATGGGCGGCCGGGATGTACATCGGCCAGCGCGTCGGCGACACGCCTCCGAGGTCCGGCACCAGCACTGGGCGCCGCAACGAGAACGCCTCCCAGCACGGCCCTTCACCGAGGACGAACTGCAACTCCTCCATGTGTTCGGTCAAGGGGTCCGACGCAGCGTAGACCCCCCGGGTCCCCGCCTCGGTCATCACGCTGATCCCGGTGCCCGAGGCCGCCAACGCGCGCGTAGCGGCGGTACACACCCGGTACAACAGCCCGGCGCCGCCGCCCAGCGGGAGCGGCTGACCTTCGATGAGGTTGCGGATCATGTCGACGCGGTCATCCACGACGGCCACCCGGCGACTGGCCCCCACCGGCCCGGCGACACCCCACAGAGCCGGCGCGACCAGGCTGCTCACGATGCGACACGGCGATACCTCCACGCCAGGGCCCTGTGGACGAGCCGGGCAGTAAGGACGAACACCATCCAGCCTACGCAACCCCCAGGCGCCCTTCGGTGGAACCACCCCGGGCACGGCCGTACCTGCTGCCGGCCATACAACCTGCATCAGGCCTTGTGCCATAGACGCCTGCCGGGCCCGACGCCGAGCGGACCCTGCAGAGCCCGGACCTGACTTCCGGAGCGACCCAGACCGCCCGCAACCTGCTCATGGACCTGGACGGCGCGGGATGCCGAGTGACGTACCTGATCCGCGGCCGGGACGGCAGGTCCAGCCGATTATGGTGGGGTGCGCTGTGGTGGGGTAGGCGCTTCATCCGGCTCGGCGCGTAGCCGGCCGAGGGTCTGCAGGTCCTCCTTCGCCGTTGTCGCCGTCGCTGTACGGGGTAGTAGTCGACATGTGAGAGATGACGAAAAGATTGGTAGAGACGCTTTAGAGCGCACGGCCACCCAAGCGGACGAGGAAGCCGACGACATTCATGCCCACGCCCAAGCAAAGAGGCCGACCGGCCCGTGGGTCACGCTGCCGCTGGTGACCGTTATCCGGGTGTCGGGTGAGTGGGCGACTGTCGAAGACTCTGCCCGGAACAGGTGTCAGGTGCCTGCAGCCTGGATTCACTCTCGGTCCTAGGCCGTGTCTTCAAAGGATCATGACCATGGATGATGTACGGCGTGATCCGCCGCTATGAGCTGACCGACGCCGAGTGGGAATCGCTGTCACCACACCTGCCATCGGTGATCACCGGCGGCCGTCCGCGCGAGGACGACCGCCGGGTACTCAACGGCATCGTGTGGAAGATCCGCTCCGGCGCACCCTGGCGCGACGTGCCCGCCCGATACGGCTCCTGGAAATCGATCTACACCCGTTTCCGCAGGTGGGCGTTGAACGGCACGCTCGCCAAGATGCTCGCCGCCGCCCAGGCCGCAGCGGACGCGAACGCCGACATCGACTGGCTGGTCTCGGTCGACTCCACCATCGTGCGCGCCCATCAGCACGCGGCGGGCGCAAAAAGGGGCAGCCGGAAACGGGCAAACCGGATCACGCCCTCGGACGATCCCGTGGCGGGCTGACCACCAAGATCCACCTGGCGTGCGACGGCGCCGGCCGGGTCCTGGCCTTCGTGCTCTCCGGCGGCAACGTCAACGACTGCACCCGCTTCGAGCAGGTCATGAACGCCATCCGCGTCGACCGGATCGGGCCGGGCAGGCCACGCACACGCCCCGATCACGTCATCGCCGACAAGGGTTACAGCAGCCGCGCGATCCGCCGCTACCTGCGCCGCCGCGGCATCGCTCACACCATCCCGGAACGCTCGGACCAGCAGAAACACCGCCGCAACCGCGGGCCTCGCGGCGGCCGCCCACCGACCTTCAACAAGCTGATCTACCGGCACCGCAACGTCGTGGAACGTTGCTTCAACAGGCTCAAGCAATGCCGATCGGTGGCCACCCGCTATGACAAGACCAGCACCTCTTTCCAGGCCACCGTCACCATCGCCGCACTGCTGCAGTGGCTATGACCCTTTGGCGACACGGCCTAGCTGTTCCATCTCCAATGATGTGAAACGGCCCGCGTGCGCTGATCAGACATCGACGGAGTTGCGTCGGTGCGTATCATGGTGACGCTCACCGTGTCGTGGATCCGCCGTAGTGCGGTATCGACGAACTGCTGGCCAACGCCATCAAGTACACCCGCGTGGGGGCGACATCCATCTCCGGGTGCGCGACGTCGGCCCCCAACGGCGGCGTCGCCGAACTCACCGACCCCGGCCTTGGCCGGCATCCTCAAAGGCGCAGGACTGGGCCTCACCCTGGTGAAGATTCTCGTCGAAGCTCACGGCGGCACCATCACCATCGACCCCGACCAGCAGCCGGGCACCCGCATCGTCGTACGTCTGCCCGTTGTCGGATCGGCACAACCGGTCTGCACGACAGCCACCCAGGATCGCTCGGCCCCGCTGCCCGGCACAGCCCACGGCGCCGGGTCCGGCCCCTCATCTCCTTACCGCTGGTCGCCCTCACCGGGACTGTAGATTTACACACCCTCGCCGACATTTTCTGGGGCCGGTGAATTCATGATCGCGGTGGCTGGCGCTGCGCGGAAGTGTCCGCGGTTGTCCGCGGTAGTCCCACCGGGCGGCTGAGATGCCCGCGGTGGGCGGCAGAGCAGGCAGCGAGCGGAAGGCCCCGCCCGCCTCGTGGGCCATTGCGGCCAGCCCGCGGTGGACTCGCGCCAACCGTTGGATCGAGTTCATCACGGCGGGCAGCCGGAGCGAGGCGTCGGTCTACTTCTCGGCCGGTCGATCTGGCTGTATGTGCTCGGTGGGCCGGGCCGGGCGGCCCATGGGTGGCGACATATCAACGGGTACCTCATCTTCAGCGGTCGAAATGTCCGGGTCCTCGACGGTGGGGGTGGGCTTGGTGAAGGTGACGTCGATGTTCTCGAAGCCTTTGCTGCGTTGAGAGACGGCTTGGTCGGTGTAGGCGCGGGTGTCGCCGCTGGTGAGTTCGACGTTGTCGGTGAACGGGGTGAGCAGTGCGCGGGGATAGAGCCGCTCGACGCGGACGACGTTGATCTCGGCGCATAGGACTACCGCGACCGCGCTGATGTAGAAGAAGGCGAGCAGGCCGAGTACCAATGCGAAAACGCCGTTGGTGGCGCTGGCGCCCTTGACCACATGCTCGACGTAGGCCACTCCGAAGGTCTGCAGCAACTGCCAGACCACCGCGGCGCCGATCGCGCCGGGTGCGACGTCCATCACTGCTAGGTGCCGGGCGGTCGCGAGCCGGAACGCGAAGACGAAAATCATCGCGTTGATGAGGACCGCCGCTACGAGCAGGAAGATCTTCAGTACGCCGCTGAGCGATCCAGCGCTGCCGCTGCCGAAGGCGGAAAGCGTGGTGGTCCCGATGGCGGCCAGCCCGGCTGTGCCTAGCAGGAGCACGCTGCGACCGCGGGCTTTGATCGGGTTGGGTCGATTGTTGCGTGGGATCCGCCAGGTCGTGTTCATCGCGTACTGCACGGCCTGAGCCACCCCGAGGCCGCCATAGAGCGCTCCGAGAACGCCGATCACCAGACCGGTCGCACCGCCGCCGATCCGGGACGGCTCCTGCAACTGACTGCCGACGATCGGGAACTCGCTCAACGCGGAGGTGAGGATGCGGTGCTGCAGGTCCGGGTTGCCCGACAGGACGTACCCCAGGATCGTCGTGGAGAGCAGCAGCAAGGGGAACATCGACACGAACGCGTAGTAGGCGATCAGGGCGGCGAGGTAGTTGCCCTCGTCGTCGAAGAATTTGTACAACACCGCCAGCGGGAAGCTTGCCCAGGCATGTTTTCGCTGGAACTTGTCGACACGACCGGGCTCGCTCGTCATAAGTACCTCTTACTACAACAGCCGGGGTGTGCCGGCGAGGCACGGACTCGGAAGCCAGAGTGTCTTCGCTGCGACACCGGCCACGCTCCCGCTGGCGACCGGGGCCTGCATCGACGAAGCCGCGTGCGCGTACCGACCACTGCGGTGCCGGCGGTTGCTCCGGGCTCATGTCAGCCTGCAAAGTCTGATCGGTCGCCGGACTCTGGCGAGGTAGCGCCAGGTGTCCTGCGGTACGGTTTGCGGGTCAGCGACACGCTGACGTTCCGCTGCCCCGGACCCCGGCAGCCTCCTTCTGGTGAAGGGTGCGGCCATGAGTGGCGCCGTGGGTTTCCTCAGGTCTGTCCCGGATGCCGGTCTGCTGTCCGGTGGTGATCCGGGTGTCGATGGTTCCGCGGCCGTCTGATCCGGTTGTCAGCCGTTTGGGCCGGCTCTGCGAGCGTGCGGTCGTCTCGCTGCCCGCTGCGGGTGCCGGCCTGTCTGTGGTCGCCCGGGACAACCAGTTCGGCCTGCTCGCCGCCGCGGATGAGGCGAGCGAACGCCTGGAGGAATTGCAGCTCGTTCTCGGTGAGGGCCCGTGTATCGATGCCGCAGCCGCCCGTCGGCCGGTGTTGATCGCCGACCTCGCTCAGGTGGGACCCACCCGCTGGCCGATGTACGCCGACGCGGTGCGCGACGCCGGAATCGGCGCCATCTTCGCCTTCCCGCTGCAGGTCGGTGCCGCGCAACTCGGCGTGCTGGACTTGTTCCGGGCCCAGCCGGGCCCACTGTCCGCCGCTGAGTTGAGCCATGCGTTCGGGCTCGCCGACGAGGCCGTCTCGATCCTGCTCGACGGCCAGGAGCGGGCCGGCGACGAGCTGTCGAGTGGTGAGTCGATGGCCGGGCCGGTCGAACTGTTCCAGGCCCAGGGCATGGTGATGATCCAGATCGGCGGAACGCTTGCCGAGGCGATGGCCCGGATCCGTGCGCATGCGTACGCGGAGAACCGTCGCCTGGTCGATGTCGCCCGCGACGTCATCGCGCGTAGCCTGCGATTCGACCAGGACTGAGTGAATAACGTGACAAGATGTCGAATGCCTGGGAGGCACCAATGAGCACGGTATCCGCCGAACGTCTTTCGAAGATCTTCGTCGAGGTCGCCGACACGTTGGTGGACGACTTCGATCTGCTGGACTTCCTTCACATGCTCACGGTGCGCACCGCGGACCTGGTCGGCGCGTCCGCGGTCGGTCTGCTGCTGGCCGACCAGCACGGCCGGTTGCAGTTCATGGCCGCCTCCGACGAGCGGGCCCGAATTCTGGAGATCTTCCAGGTACAGGGCAGAGAGGGGCCGTGCTTCGATGCGTTCAGTACGGGAGCGCCGGTGGTCAACGAAGATCTGCAGGGTGCGGGGGAACGCTGGCCCGACTTCACCCGACACGCCCTCGCTGCCGGTTTCGGCTCGGTGCACGCGTTTCCGATGCGCGTGCGCCGCGAGGTCATCGGCGCGTTGAACGTCTTCGGCAACACGGTGGGCGGCACTTTCGACGAAGCGGATGTGCATGTCGTGCAGGCGCTCACCGATGTGGCCGCGATCGGGCTGTTGCAGGAACGGGCGATCCGGCGTGGCGAGGTGCTTACCGAGCAGTTGCAGGGCGCTCTGAACAGCCGGATCGTCATCGAGCAGGCCAAGGGGGCGATTGCGCAGGCACACGGGCTGTCCGTCGATGAGGCGTTCACCATGCTGCGCGGGTTCGCTCGCCGCACCAACCGCAAGCTGACCGATGCCGCTCAGGACATACTCGCCGATCCGAACAAGCTGATCGCCTGAGCGCGAGCACTGACCCGCACGCGGACCCTCCGGTCGGCTTGATCCGCCCGAGGGGCCGGCCCCGGGGGTCGCGAGGTCCTCGCCGAAGGGTTCCGGTGGCAGGTGGTCCCCGGGTACGCGCTGGCACTGGCGTCACCGGGAGCCTGGCTCCCGCGCCGGGCGACGGCGGGGCGGTTGCACCTACGCGGGTGGTTCGCCCGCACTGCGCCGCCGTCGAAGCCGTTCCAGTCGTCGCAGACGGAAACAGGGTTCCCGGTGCTGGTGTTCCTTTCCGGCTTGTACGGGTTCCGGTCGGTGAGCACGTTCCAGATCGAGGAACTGGTGTCGCACGGGTACGTGGTGGTCGGCCTCGACCAGCCGGGCGTCGTCGCGACGGTCCGGCTCCCGGACGGCCGGCGGATCGAGAACCTGCCGTTCGGCGACATCGGCCCGCTCGTCGACCAGAGCGTCGAGTCCCAGTCGGCCACGCCGGTGCTCCACGGTGTGCGTGGCGTTCTTCGACCAGGTGTTGCGTGGTCGGACCTCGCCGCTGCTGGACGAGGCCTCGCGGCTGATCCCGGAGGCGACGGTCGACGTCCGCCCGCCTTCGGGACAGCCATGATGCGGTGGGTTTCAGGCGTGGTCGATGATCTGTCCGGTGGGGAGCCGGGAGGCGTGCGCCGCGCCGGAGTCGGCCGGGTCGGTGTTGCCGAGGCGCAGTACCAGGTAGGGGTGGCCGATGCTGGCGATCATCGCGCGCATCGCCTGGCGGGTGGCGATAACTTCGATCGGGGCGCTGTGCGGTACCACGGAGATGTCGTGTTCGGTGGCGGTGAGCCAGCCGGCGGACAGTGCTTCACCGGCGCGTAACCAGGCGAGGGGTTCGTCGGCGCTGCCGTAGAGCAGGACGAACACGGCCATCTTGTCGTGCCCGGCACTGACCGGTAGGTCACCGTGGTGGCCGAAGTCGCGGCTCGGCACGGTGGTCTGGGTGGCGTGCTGGGGGATGGCGGCGTCGGGGATCCCGGTGCCTGCCGGACGGGCGGGGCCGGTCCAGTAGGCGAGTTCGGCCTGCCAGGCGGGATCCGCGGCCTCGCTGCTCTGGGCGTGTTCGGCGGCGGCGGCCAGTTCGAGGAGCTGGTCGGGTCGCAGGATGTGCAGGTGCGTGTCCTGTGTCTCGACGGCGGCGGTGATGGCGGCGAGGCCGGCCGGGTCGACGGGTGTGCTGGTGACCGGGCGGCGGTCGGTGTGCCGCAACGGGATGGTCCGCAGGTGCCGTACCGATGGGGCGTCGACCGGTGTCCTGCCGTCGAGGTGGAGGCGGGCGAGCAGCTCAGGGTCGGTGTTGTCGGGCATTCGGGTCACAGTCGCGTGCCAGCCCTGGGCACTCAACGCGATGCGGGCGTGGTGCAGGGCGACGCCGCAGCTGACTGTCGCCAGCCGTGCGTCGGGGTCGGTCACCTGCAGGATCCGGGTGGAGGCGAGACGCAGTTCCAGAGTGTTGCCGGTGAGCCGCCACCGCCACGGTTGGGTGTTGTGGATCGATGGGGCGTACCCGGCGGCGCCTGCCGCTTCGGTCAGTGCGTGGGTGGCGAGTTGCGGGTCGGTCGGGTGGGTCAGTGCCTCGATGTCCATGAGGCCTCCTCACGGTGTCGGTCCTGCTGCCTGCCGCAGCGGTCGGCGAAGATCGCGGACGCGACGGAGGCGTGGTGCGGGTCGCGGTCACGATGAGTCGCCGCATTGCCCTTTGGTGTTCGCTGCGGCGGGAGCATCGACGTGACCACAGCGGCTGATCGCCGTCACCGGGGTCCAGGGCGACACTTCGACCCTACGCCTGCCCGATGACGCTGGCAGCGCGTCACCTGGTCACCTCATCGTCGCGTGACCGAAGATGCCGGCCCCGGGAAAGGCGCGTACGGTGAGGTTGTCGCTCTGGACCCTGGTGGCTGTCTGCCCGTCACCGTCGATGTCGTCGCTGCGCCGGGGCGACGTTGCGAGCTTCCCGATCTGCTGCGGCTACCGCGACGTGGCCGCTGGCCGGCATCTGTTCAACACTCGCATGATCTTGCTGTGGGCACAGCACACTGCGTGGCCCTGGGAAAGCCGTCTAGGACCGGGCATTGACCGTGCCACATCACCGGCACATGAAGCACCTCGCCGATGACATCGAGAGCAGTACCGAGGGTCGAACGGTCTCGGCTGAAGGCATGGAACCGGTAGGGCTCACCACGCGGCCCCCCGGCTCGTCCCTGACCTACTGGAAGGCCTCCGCTCATGGACCGCACGTCGTTGACAGCACTGATCCAGGAACAGCTCTCACGGGCCCGCGACGCTTCCAGCGGTCGCAGCGCCCACACCGTGTACGGCGGCCATGCCCGCACACTCCGGCAGACCCTCATCGCCATGACCGGCGGCCGGCGACTCGATGATCACGAGAATCCCGGTGAGGCGACCCTGCACGTCCTGCACGGCCGCGTCCGCCTCACCGCCGGCGACACTGCGACGGAAGGAGAGACCGGCGACCTTCTGATCATCCCGGATGCCCGGCACGCCCTCGAGGCGATCCAGGACAGCGCCGTCCTGCTTACGGTGGCCAAACGGTGACCAGCCGGGTAGCCGTTCGAGAGGCTGTCAGCCGCCCGCCGGCCTGAACTCCGACGCTGCCGACCGACATCAGTTCGCGGGCGCTTCAGCCGTGAAACGTGATCCATGACCTCCTGAGGAACGTGAATGCCATGGCGCCCCGCGTGAAGAACGACGCCACCGCTGACCGCGGCGCAGCCCCGTCCGCACCGGCCTCCGGTCAGCCTGCTCATCACACACCGGCCGAGATCCGCGCGCCGGTGACGGGCGCCGGCCGCCTGCGCGCCGTGCTGGGCTCGGCGTGGCGAGACCGGCGCATCGCCGTCGCGATCGCCGCGCTGGCGGCCGGCGGTTACGGTCTGCTCGCCGCGTGGTGGACTCCACGCGGGCCCGTCACCACTTCGCAGGCAGTGGCCGCGATCGTCATCGGCCTGCTGGTCGGCGCTTTCGCGGGGGTGGTGCTGCGTACGCGGTGGTCGATGGTGTTGGGGCCCGTCGTCTTCATGGCGGTCTTCGAGTTCGCCAGAATGGGCACCGCCGGTCCGATGGTCGACGGGATCCATCCCGGCAGCACCTACGGCCTTGTCGCCTTCGCGCTGGGCCGGGGCCTGCACGCCGTCCTGACGCTGGTGCCGATGCTGCTGGGTGCGGTCCTCGGCGCCGCCGCAGCCCGTCGCCTCGCCGGGGATGTCCCGGTCCGGGGCGGCTGGTCGAGGTCCGGGCTCTGGACGCGCCGCGTCGTCACCGTGCTGCTCGTCGTGGGGCTGCTGGGCCTGACCGTCGCGATCCTCCGGCCGGCAGGCACCGAACAGATCCTGGGCCCGGACGGTAAGCCCGGCGGCGGCAGTGTCGCAGAGCTGACCCGGGTCCCTGTCGGCGGCCATGACCTGGCCATGATGATCCGCGGCGCCGACGTCGGGAACCCGGTGCTGTTGTATCTGGCCGGCGGTCCGGGTGGCTCGGACATCGGAGCGATGCGCCGCCACGGGCAGCTTCTGGAACAGGATTTCACGGTCGCGACCTTCGACCAGCGCGGTGCCGGTAAGTCCGCCGACACCCTCGAACCCACCGCGACGCTGATCCTGGACCGGGCGGTCGCTGACACGATCGAGGTCACCAACTATCTGCGACAGCGTTTCGGCCAGGACAAAATCTATGTGGTCGGCAACTCGTGGGGCACGATCCTCGGTGTTCTGGCCGTGCAGCGGCATCCCGAGCTGTACCGCGCGTTCGTCGGTACCGGGCAGATGGTCAGCCCTCGCGAGACCGACCGGCTGTTCTACGCCGACACGCTGGCCTGGGCCCGCCGCACCGGCGACACCGCCCTGGCCGGCACGCTGACCGCCAGCGGACCGCCGCCGTATGCCGACATCCTCGACTACGAGCCCGCCCTGACCCGCATCGACGCCGTGCACCCCTACGACCACACGCCCAACGCCGAAGGTGCCGGTGGCTTCGCCGAGAACCTGTTCGTTCCCGAGTACAGCCTGCTGGAGCAGGTCCACAACCTGCCGGCCTGGCTGGACGTGTTCGCCGTGCTGTACCCGCAGCTGCAGAACATCGACTTGCGCGCCCAGGTCCTGGAGCTCGACGTGCCGGTCTACCTGGTGCAGGGACGACACGAACAGCCCGGCCGGGCGAGCCTCGCCGAGCAGTGGTTCCAGCAGCTCAAAGCGCCGAGCAAGCAGATGATCGTGTTCGACACAGCCGGTCACCGGAGCCTGTTCGAACGGCCCGACCTGTTCCACCAGGCCATGACCACGACGGTGCTGCCGCAGACGTAGCGAGACCGCTCACCGAGTGGAAGAGTTCGGGCCACTTCTGCGCGGGCGTGTTGTACTTCCAGCCTGCGGCTCGCGGGTAGAGGCAGACATAGCCGTACGGGCAGCCGTGTGTCGTGTTGGCCTGGGCGGCCGTGCCGGTCGTACCCACCATCGCCGCGGTGGTCGCCGCCATAGCGACGGCACCGACGATCGGCTTTTTTCTGCTGGTCATCGATGAGTCGTGAACGACGACTGGCCGGTGCGACGGTGTCGGACACGCAATCCCCGCAAGGTTCAACGACCGGTTCGAGGTGGAACTCGATCGGGCCGAACTCGCCGGGTGCCCGACGCCCCGGCCGACGGGATCTGACGCAGGTAAGAGTCGTCGGCGCATCTGTACCGCAAGGACACGAACAGGTAGACCCGCTGGGTGGACGACATCGCGGTGAGCCGCGGGCACCGATTGGCCTGCGGCTCACTATCACGTCGATCAGTAGTGGATCCGGAGAGCGTTGGTGACGTTGGTGACGCCGGGTACCGACCACGCGGCGCGTTCTACCTCGGACCGTTCTGACCAGGACTGCACTAAGCCTTCGAGCGTGACATGCCCGCCGGCGAGGTCGACGCTGACCGTGATGTCGCGCCCTTCGGACTGGGCGGTACGCACCAGCGCGGCGCTGATTGTCGCCTTGATGTCTGTCGCTGACGCGACGGGCTTGAGGGTGATGGCGTTGTAGACCTTGACGACACCCTTGAGGTGGTGGACGGCATGTTCGGCGGCTTCCCGCTGGTAGTGCCACGTCACCTGGCCATGGAGGTTGATGGTGTGCTCATGGACGGTTGCCGTCACCTTGCCTGCCGGGACGATGATGCAACGTTCGAGTGCCTCGCTGGCCTCCCGCGCGATGTCGGTGTCGTTGACTCCTGACCAACTGTTGCGCACGGTGATTTCCGCCGCCACGGCGGTGACCCCGCGTACGCGTAACGCGGCGTGTTCTGCGAGCCGTTTCTCAGGCCAGCTCTCCACCTCCCCGGACAGGGTGACCGCGCCGTGGTTGACCGCGACTCCGATACTCGTCTCGTTCACCCCCGGTGTGCTCCACTTCAGTTCGTCGGTCACGGCTGTCTTGAGCTGTTCATCGGTCTTGTGCAGCGTCTGAGTCATAGCTTTGCCTTTGCCTTTGAGGTGAGGGTTGGTGATGCACTGCGTCTGGACCTACGAATTGGTCCCTGGCGGCCGGTTCAGACGGCCGTGCTTACCTGCTTGTCGTTCCGCACCGTCTCGGCGATGATCTTGTGCTCAACGGTTGGCCGCAGACCCGTGTCCTTGCCCTGTCCGACGGTGATGCGGCGGGGCTTGGACTGCTCCGCGACGGGGATCGTCAGGGTGAGGACACCGTCGTGATAGCCGGCCACGATCGCATCGAGGCTGAGCCCGTCACCGACGACCAGTTGCCGGGCGTATGACCCGATCGAACGCTCGTTGACCAGGTAGGCGGCGTCCTTCGGTGCAGTCGCGTTACGCAGGGCGCGTACGGTCAAGGTGTTGTTCTCCTGGGTGACCTCCAGGGATTCGGCGTCGATGCCGGGCAGATCGAAATGTAGATAGAACGCATCACCATGGCGGTAACAGTCCATCGGCATTGCCTGAGGTACCTGCCGTGCACCGAGGAGTTCGTTGGCCAAACGGTCTATGTCGCGGAATGGGTCGAATCGGAGCATCATGGCTGCGTCACATCCTTTGTTGACAGAATTTTGAAATGGACTTCTCCGCGCGCTGTCGTCGGTAGGCGCATCCGATTTCACGCCAGCCATCCGGGTCGCACGTCTGAGCCTCATCGCACGGTGTCAGCGGCAGCAGGCGACGCCCGTGACGTAAGCGCAGAAATGGCGACCGCCGCAGCGCGATAAGGACGGTCGGTCGCAGTTGCCTCGGATGGAGGCGAATGTGCGGCGGCGGGTCGACAGCCACCGGGGACCAGAGCGGCAATTCGACTCTACGCTCACCGGACCCGATCGGCGCGCCAATCGGCCCGCATTCTTACCCGGACGTCGGTGCAGCCCGGCTGGTCGTTCTGCAGGTCCGCGGACGACCACCACCGAAAGTTGGCCGTCAGTCGGGGCGTGGTTCGAGCGGTTGCGCCAGACCCGATGGCTGACGTTGTCGCCCTGTGGGCGGGGCCCCATGCGCGACAAGATCTCGACTGTCCTCGCGTGCCGCTCACCCCATCACGCCCAGCGGTCTTCGGGGCTGGCGGGCCCCGAGCGCCTGCCACTGGGCCGGTCGGTCAGCTCGCGACGTTCCGTGCATCCGACCGGGATCGGGTCGGATGCGTTGATCAGTCCTTGCGCATGACTTCGAGGAACAGCGTGACCTCGGCACGCAGCATTTCGGCCATTTGGGCGAGTCCTTGAGCACCGATGTCATGACTGGCGCCGCGGTTCTGGTCGACGCCGTCCACGGCCACGATGATGCCCTGCACCATAGTTTCCATGTCCCGGACGGTGTCTTTGACCTTGGCCATGACGCCCGCGGTGTTCCGAGTCGCAGACCGTACCGATTCGACCTGTTCGACGATCTTGACGGTGGCGTCAGCGGTCTGGCCGGCCAACTGCTTGACTTCGTTGGCGACGACGGCGAAGCCTCGACCGGACTCGCCGGCGCGGGCAGCTTCGATGGTGGCGTTGAGCGCGAGTAGCCGGGTCTGCGCGGCCACCCGGGAGATCAGTGTGATGACCTGCTGAATCTCCGTGGACGTTTGCTCCATCGACGTCACGCTCGTGCTGGCCGAGTCGGCCTCGCCCACCGCAGCGTCGGTCGAGTGGGCCAGGCTGGCCGCGGCAGCACTGAGTTCGGTAGCCGCAGCGGCGACCTGCTCGGCCACGGCCATCACCTGATTCTCGAAATCGTCTGCCAGGCGCAGTCGGGTCTCTCCTGAAGCGGTGATCCGTGCCGCGTTCTCGGCCATCGCCGTGCGGCCCTGGTTGATGGCCAGGGCGCCGTCTCGGAAGGCTCCCAGCATGCCGCCCAGCAGGAACTCCCGGTGGAAGCGTCCTTCGCTTGCGGCTTTGAGGGAGGCCGAGGCCTCGCGGATGAAGGCATCCGTGCGGTCGATCATCCGGTTGAGTTCGTGCCGCAGCTCAACCAGTTCAGGTCTGTCCTCAAGGCCCGGGGTCTGTCGTACGCGGGCGTCGAAGTCACCGGCCGCAACGGCCGTACAGACCCGCAGCATCTCGGCCATGGATTCACGGACGGCTGCCGCGCCGGCATCGCTGCTGCCCTTTCCGTGGTTTGAAAAGCTGCTCACTTTGCCGATGTCCTTGTGCCCGTGACGCCGTCTGCGACGGTGGACCACAAATATTGGTCGTAGCTCATGCCACGCGCAGCGAGATTCTCCGTCAGCATCGCGGTGGAGGCTTCGAGTGCGTCGGCTGGACGGCTGTGCCGGCGTTCCTCGGCAACCAGGGACGCGTAGAGCGGCTCGATCTGGCGGAGGGCCCCCGCAGTGGGTACCCGCCGGTTGGAGTGATAGCCGCTGGGCCGCCCACTGGTGTCGGTGCTGGGGGTCACGTGCGCCAGCACCCAGTAATGAGCACCGTCTCCGGCGAGGTTCACCACGTAGGCGAAGATCTCCTGGTTTTCCTGAATGGTGTCCCAGAGAAGCCTGAAGACACAACGTGGCATATCCGGATGCCGGATGACGCTGTGCGGCTGACCGACGATCTCGTGCTCGTCATAAGCCGACACGCGCAGGAAAACATCATTGGCGTAAGTGATACGCCCTTTCAGGTCCGTCTTGGTAACGATGATCTCGTCAGCGCCGAACGTCCTGACGACTCCCGAAGGTCGGACCTTGCCTTGTCGCATCGCTCGTTCTCCAGCCTGCGAACCCACGCATGACGCCGCGCCATGGACGGTCGCGGACACATCATCGCTGACGGTGAAATCCTTCGCCGTCATCACTGGCGAATCTCAGCCGGAGGGGGCGTCTGGTCGACGGCTCCTCACGCGGCTCGCGGGCCCCCAGCAGCACAATGACGTGTCGGCGGAAAGCTGGAGTACCGGATCGCCGGGGACCGGAGCGACAGTTTTATCGTACGCCTGGACGGCTCGCCCGGCGCGGCGAAGGTTGGTCTACGCATACAAAATTCCCGCTGTGAAGTACTATGGCCGGTGGTTCACCATTCGGATACTTCGATGGTTCTCGCCGCCACAGTGAGCCATTTTCATCGTGACGGTGCAGGTCACGGCGGGCGGAGTGCGTTGGAGTCGACACAGGACGAGGCCCCCGGTAAGACAGCAGTCGACCAAGATCCGATGCCCCAACCGGGAGCCTCGCTGTGCTGTCTTACCCCGCCGCGATTGCGTTGTCCACTCGCAGCCTGAACCACCTCGCCGGCCTCATCCGGGCCCACCGCAACCAGCGCAGGTCCCGGTGGCGGCGCCTCGACCCCGGCCGGCAAGCCCTGCTCGCCCTGGCCCACCTGCGTAACGGCGACACCCTGGCCCGCCTGGCCAGCGGTTTCGAGATCGGCGTCACCACCGCGTGGCGCTATGTCCGCGAGGCCATCGACCTGCTCGCCGCCACCGCCGACGATCTTGAAACGGCGATGATCAGGATTCGGCTGCTCGCGTACGTGATCCTCGACGGCACCCTGATCCGATCGACCGGGTCGCCGACCAGAAGCCCTACTACTCGGGAAAACACCGCCGTCACGGCGTGAACGTGCAGGTCATAGCCGATGCGGCAGGCCGGCTCGTCTGGGCGTCGGCCGCGCTGCCGGGTGCCGTCCATGACCTGACCGCGGCCCGCGTCCACGCCATCATCGAGGCCTTGACCGGCGCGAAGGTGATGACGTTCGCTGACAAGGCCTATCAGGGTGCTCGCGGCAGTATCCGGACCCCGTTCAAACGGCACCGCTACCGGCCGAAACTCTCCGCCTGGCAGAAGAAGGTCAACCGCGCTCACGCCCGGATCCGTGCCATCGGCGAACGCGCCAACGCCACCCTCAAGACGTGGAAGATCCTGACCAGAATCCGCTGCAGCCCGCACCGGGCGACCCCGATCGTGCAGGCCATCCTCGTCCTGCACCACGTCGAGAACCCAACCTACTCAGGATGAAAATGGCTCAGTGATCGCGTGCCGTCCTCGCGTTGACTGTTTCAGGCACGAATGTCCGCCGCGGCCGACGTCATGATGCCGCGGCCTGGGTCAACGCCTGTTTGGGGTCGCGTCAATCTGCGGACGACGATCCTCGTACGACGGCCACGGGGCAGCGCGCGTGGTGTAGCACGGGATGGCTGACCGATCCGAGAAGCAGTCCGGCGAAGCCGCCACGTCCTCGGGAGCCTGTCACCAGCAGTTGAGCGTCCTGCGATCGTTCGATCAGAGCCGCTGCCGGTCGCCCGTGAACGAGTTCCTGCTGGATGGCCACGTCGGGGTATCGCTGTGCCCAGCCGGCCAGCGACTCGCTCAGGACGCGGTGCAACTCGTCCTCGAGAGTGCCCGGCTCGTGCACGAGAGGCAGTATGTCCTTCTGGACGAGGGAGTCGAAGGCATCCCAGGCGAGAACGGCGGTGAGGCCGGTCTTGCGCCGCGCCGCGTGCTCGATGGCGAATCCGATCGCGGATACGGATTCCGCCGAGCCGTCGACACCGACGACGACAGGACCGGTGGCGTGTTGCTCGCCTCGGACCACCAGCACAGGGCAGGCGGCGTAGGCCGTGGTGTGTACAGCGACGGAGCCCAGCAGCAGGCTGCGGAATCCGCCGAGCCCGCGGTCACCGATGACCAGGAGCACGGCGTGGCGGGATTCGCCGATCAGCACGGACGCCGGATTCCCGTCGACCACGGCAGCGGTAGTCTGGACGCCGGATGCGGCCTTCTCCGCCTCGATGACGGCTTCGGCCAGGATGCGTTCGGCTTCGGCTCGCATGCGCGTGTCATGCGGTCCGTAGACGATGCCGCCGTCTGGGCCGCTGAGTTCTGCCCAGATGAAGGCGTGCACGATGCGCAGTGGCCGCCCCCGGTCGGCGGCATCGACTGCGGCTGCCCGGACCGCGGCAAGGCTGCATGCGGATCCGTCCACCCCTACGACTACTGCGGCTCCAGATGCGGTGCTCATCGCCGACCTTTCAAGGTTGTAGTAGGTCCTGCGCTTATCGGACTACGACGACCGGGCAGGGTGCGTGCTGCACGCAGTGCTGGCTGACCGAGCCGAGCATGATGCTGGCGAACGTGCCGTGTCCGCGGCTGCCGACCACGAGCAGTTCTGCTCCTTCGGCCGCGTGCACCAGAGCCTGTGCGGGGTGGCCTTCGACGACCTGGGCCCGCACTGTGACGGGATGCGACATCTGGGCGGCGACCTCGGCGACGGTCTCGTCGAGAACCTTCACCATCATGGTGGCGTAGGTGTCACCCTCGAACGCGACGGACGTCCATCCGTAGGCCGTTCCGTGCTTGGCCGGGTCCTGCCAGGTGGTGATGGCTTCGACGGTGGCACCGGTCAGCCGGGCCTGGTTCATGGCCCACTTCAGTGCGTTCTTGGAACCCTGCGAACCGTCGACGCCGACGATGATGCGGTGGGTGCTGTCGGCAGCGTTGCCTGTCATGTCCCTCTCCTGCGGTGTGCGGTCGAACGGTGAATGAGGACGGGTGAGCGGACCTGTCAATCCCGGCGGCGTGGCCCGCTTGGGGAGCATCGCGCTGCTTCATCGGACGATGGCGACGGGGCAGGCAGTGTGGTGCAGGACGGCGTGACTGACCGATCCAAGGCGCCGGCCGGGCAGGTGCGCGTGCCCGCGGGTGCCGAGGACGACAAGTTGAGCCCGCGTGCCGGCCTCGACGATGGCGTCAGCGGGGCGGCCTGCAGTCAGGTCCCGGTGCACTGCCACTCCGGGGTACTTGCGCGACCAGTTCGATAGGGTTTCGGTCAGCAGCTGAGTGTGTGCCGCGGCTTCCGGTTGGGTGTCGTACCGCAGGAGCAACTCGGCGTTGCCCAGGTGGCGCCGGCTTGCCGCATGCAGGGTCCGCAGGTCGGCTCCGCGCAGCGCTGCCTCGTGGAAGGCGAATCCGAGTGCGGCGTCGTCGGCGGCGGATCCGTCCACGCCGACCAGGATGTCGCCGGTGGCCGGGGCGGCCCCTCGGGTGATCATCACCGGGCAGGTGGCGTGCGCGGCGACCTTGATCGCGACGGAGCCCAGCAGCAGCCCGGGCAGGCCTCCGCGGCCGCGGTGCCCGAGAACGAGCAGATCCGTGTGGGCGGATTCGCGGACGAGTACCGCGGCGGGGTCACCGGCCACGATCTCTGTGGTCACCGGGACCTGGGTGCCGTTTGCGCGGTCAGTGGCGTCGCGGATGGCTTGTTGCGGTTCGGACAGCAGGCCGGCGGCGAGGTCACCGGCGGCGTCGTTGTTCGCCCAGGCGGGATGGTCGGCCCAGCAGTCGCCGTAGACGATGCGGACCGCGCGGTCGCGTAGTGCGCCTTCCCAGAGGGCCAGGTCGACGGCGGCGAGGCTGGGTGCTGATCCGTCGACGCCGACGATAATGGGTGGGCCGGTCATGGAGGTCTCCTAAACGGGTGACGGTCGTTCGGTGGTGTGCACGCGACGGTCGAGGCGGATCGCGGCGTAGCCGAGGCTCGCGATGGCGGTGACGATGAGCAGGTCGGGGATCGCCAGCGGCTGGGTGCCGAGCAGCGATTGCATGGGCGGCAGGTAGATGCCGGCGAGTTGCAGGGCGAGTGCGACACCGACGGCGGCGAACAGCATCGGGTTGGCCCAGGTACCGGGGCGGGCCCGGGAGCCCAGCGCGACGGCGAGTTGCGTCACGCCGAGGGCGAGGAAGGTCAGGGTCTGCCACGGGCGGTCGGTGGCGTGCGCCCAGACGCCGACGCCCACGGTCACCGCGGCGATGACGACGCCGATACGCAGGATGCGTTGCCACAGTCCGGCCCCGAGGATCGTCTCGGACGGCGGACGCGGCGGCTTGTCCATGACGTCGGCGTCGACGGGTTCGCTGCCCAGCGCGAGACCCGGCAGCCCGTGGGTGATCAGGTTGATCCAGAGAATCTGCGCGGGCAGCAGCGGCAACGCCAGACCGAAGAACGGCCCGGCCAGCATCACGGCGATCTCCGCGGTGCCACCGGACAGGGCGTAGAGCAGGAACCGGCGGATGTTGGCGTAGACGCGGCGACCTTCCTCGGCGGCGGCGACGACGGTACCGAGTTCATCGTCGGCCAGGACCAGGTCGGCGGCTTGCCGGGCGACTTCGGTGCCGCGTCTTCCCATGGCGACGCCGATGTCGGCGCGGTGCAGGGCAGGGCCGTCGTTGACACCGTCGCCGGTCATCGCGACGACCTGCCCGGCCGCACGGAGGGCGTCGATGATGGCGACCTTCTGCTGCGGGGTGGCCCGGGCGAAGACTCGCGCGCCTTGCGCGGCGCGGGCGCCGGGTTCGGCGGTACGGCAGTCGACCACCTCGTCGCCGGCGCCGATGATGCCGAGCTCGACGGCGATCGCGCCGGCGGTGGCCGGATGGTCGCCGGTGATCAGGACCGGGGTGATGCCGGCGCGTTGACAGGCGGCGATGGTCGCTGCGGCGGACGCCCGGGGCGGGTCGAGGATCGCGACGAGACCGAGCAGGGTCAGGCCCTGTTCCAGGGAACCGGAGTCAGCCGACGCTGTGCGGTCGGCCTGGGCCACGGCGAGGACCCGGTAGCCGTCGCCGGCGAGGGCGTCCGCGCGGGCGGCTGCCCGGTCGATGAGCTCGGCGGGGTCGGCCAGGACCGCTGATTGCAGGATTGCCTCGGGTGCGCCTTTGCAGACGATCCGGGTCGTGCCGTCCGGGAGCCGATGGGTGGTCGACATGCGTTTGCGGACGCTGTCGAACGGTTCCTCACCGATGCGGGGCAGCTGGGTGTGGAGGGTTTCGCGGTCGATGCCGAGTTTCGCGGCCGCGGTGAGAAGAGCGACCTCGGTGGGATCACCGACCGGCAGCCAGTCGGGGTTGTCGCCGTCCGGTGGTTGCAGGGAGCCGTCGTTGCACAACACGGCCGCGCGCAGCAACTGCGACAGGTCGGCAGCGTCATCACCGGTCACGACGGTGTCGTCGCGGCGGATGTCACCGTGTGGTGCGTAGCCGGATCCTTCGACCTGGGCTTCCCCGGTCGGAGTCCACAGGTGTCGCAGGACCATCCGACCTTCGGTGAGGGTGCCGGTCTTGTCGGTGGCCAGGACGGTGACCGAGCCGAGGGTCTCGACCGCGGGCAACCTTCGGATGACGGCGTTGCGGGCGGTCATCCGGCGGGCGCCGAGCGCGAGGCTGAGCGTGACTACCGCCGGGAGAGACTCGGGGACGGCCGCGACGACCAGGGTGATCGCGGTGACGATCATCAACTGCAAGGGCTGGCCGCGGAACACGCCGAGCGCCAGGACGACCGCGCACAGCACCAGGGCGGCGGCGGCGAGCAGCCGGCCGACCCCGGCCAGGCGGCGTTGCAGAGGAGTCATGGCGGGGGCGGCCGTCATCATCGCGGCGATGCGGCCCATGGCGCTGGCCGCGCCGGTGGCGGTGATGACGGCTTGCCCGCGCCCGCGGACGACGACCGTTCCCGCGGACACGTCTGCCGTCGGCCCGTCGGGGCCGGCGGGTTTGTCGACCGGTGCGGACTCGCCAGTCAGGGCTGCTTCGTCGATCAGCAGGGCGCTCGCCTCGACGACGTGGCCGTCGGCGGGCACGATGTCGCCTTCAGCGAGGACGAGCAGGTCCCCGACGACCAGCGCCGCGGCGGGTACCTCACGGTGCTCGCCGTCGCGTATCACCCGTGCCGCGGGTGCGGTCAGCGCGGACAGGGCCGAGATCGCCCGTTCTGCTTTGACCTCTTGGATCACCCCGACCGTGGTGTTCACGACGATCACGAACAGGATCACCGACGCGTCGGTGTAGTCGGCGGTGGCCAGCGTGAAACCGGCAGCGGCGAGCAGCACCAGGACGAGCGGGTCTCGCAGTTGCGACACGACACGGCGCCCCAGCGGCGGTGGACGGCGTGCCGGAAGCACGTTGCCGCCGTCACGGGCCAGCCGGTCCGCTGCCTCAGCCGAGCTGAGACCGCCGGGCGACCCCACCGGCAGCGGCGGCTCGTCCACGGTGGTGTTCCCGCCCGGTTGGCCGGGGCGCACCGGGTCGGTGATAGGAGTCATCCCGTGTGCCCTCTTCTACTGCTGGCGGACCTCACGGCTGCTCGACGATCTGCACAGTCGGCAGCCGAGGCGTGCGCGGCGGACCGGCGGTGTCGGAGTCGAGGACCCCGAACCGTAGGACCAGATACGGATGGCCGAGGCCGGCCAGCAGGTGTCTGACGCTTTCGCGGGTGACGGTGACCTCGATGGCGGAACTCATCGGCACCACGCAGACGCCGAGTTCGGTGGCCTTGAGCCACCCCGCGGACAATGCTTCGCCGGCGCGTAGCCAGTCGAGGACGCCGTCACCGGGGCCGTAGAGGATCGCGAAGACCGCCGCCCGGTCGTGGGTGTCCGCTATGGCCATGCCGCCGGCGCGGCCGAAGTCACGTCCGGGCACCATCGTGGGTGACGCCTCCCGGGGAATGACCGTGCCGGGGATGCCGGTGCCGAGAGGGCGGGTGCCCCCGGTCCAGTCATCCAGCTCCGCCTGCCATGCCGGGTCGTCGGCTTCGACGTGTTGGGCGTGATCCGTGGCGGAGGCCAGGCCCAGGACCTGGAGAGGGCGCAGCACGTGCAGTTGAGTCTGCTGCGACTCGGCGGCGGCTGCGATCGACCGCAGCGAGTCCGCGTCGACGGCGGTGCCGCTCACCGTCCGGCGGTCGGTGTGCCGCAACCCGACGGTCTGCAGGTGCCGGATCGCTGCAGGATCGACCGGCATCCGGGCGTCGACACGTATGGTCGCGAGATGCCCGGGCCGGGTCGGCTCAGGTAGGCGGGCCACGGTGGCGTGCAGGCCGTCAGCGGCCAGACTGATCAGGGCGTGGTGCAGCGCGGCGCCGCAGCTCAGGATCGCCAGGCGGCGATCCGGGTCGGCGACGGCCAAGGTCCGGCTCTCGTCGAGGAGCAGATCGAGTTGATCGCCGTGTGCCCGCCACCGCCACGGTTGGGTGTTGTGGATCGACGGGGCGTGACTGGCCGTGGTGGTGGCGTTCTTCAGCGCCCGGGTGACAGCTGAGGCGTCGACGGTCTGCGTGGAAGTCATGGTGGGTCTCCTCGTGCGGTGCTGAGCGTTGAACCGGTGGTGCCGGGTTATGCCATAGGCCAGGTCCAGTCGCGGATCTCGGGCAGGTCCTCGCCGGTGCGGCGTACGTAGGCGCGGTGTTCGGCGCGTTTGTCGACCATCTGCTGGCGCAGTACAGCGGCTTTGCGGCCGAGGCCGGGTACCCGGTCGATGACGTCCATGACGAGGTGGAACCGGTCCATGTCGTTGACGACGAGCATGTCGAACGGCGTGGTGGTGGTGCCCTCTTCCTTGTAGCCGCGTACGTGCAGGTTGTGGTGGTTGGTGCGGCGGTAGGTGAGCCGATGGATCAGCCACGGGTAGCCGTGGTAAGCCATGACGATCGGTCGGTCGGTGGTGAAGATGGCGTCGAACTCGGGATCCGGCAGGCCGTGCGGGTGCTCGGAGACCGGTTGCAGGCGCATCAGGTCGACGACGTTGACCACCCGTACCTTCAGGTCGGGCAGGTGCCGGCGCAGCAGGTCGGTCGCGGCGAGGACCTCCATGGTCGGTACGTCGCCGGCGGCGGCCAGCACGACGTCGGGGTCGCCGTCGTCGTTGCTCGCCCAGTCCCAGATGCCGAGGCCGCGGGCGCAGTGCAGGACGGCGTCGTCCATGTCCAGCCACGTCGGCGCTGGTTGCTTGCCGGCGACGATGACGTTGACGTAGTCGCGGCTGCGCAGGCAGTGGTCGGCGACCGAGAGCAGGGTGTTGGCGTCCGGCGGCAGATAGACCCGGACGACCTCGGCCTTCTTGTTGACGACGTGGTCGATGAAACCCGGGTCCTGGTGCGAGGTGCCGTTGTGGTCCTGCCGCCAGACGTGCGAGGTGAGCAGGTAGTTCAGCGACGGCACGGGCCTGCGCCAGCCGAGGTGCCGGGTCGTCTTCAACCATTTGGCGTGCTGGTTGAACATCGAGTCGACGATGTGGATGAACGCCTCGTAGCAGGAGAACAGGCCGTGCCGGCCGGTCAGCAGATATCCCTCCAGCCAGCCCTGGCAGGTGGTCTCGGACAGGATCTCCATGACCCGGCCGTGCCGGTCCAGGTGCAGGTCCACGTCGTCGACGCGGGCCTGCCACGCCTTGCCGGTGGTGTCGAGGACCGCGCCGAGCCGGTTCGACTCGGTCTCGTCCGGCCCGACCAACCGGAAGTTGCGGTAGGCGGCGTTCGCGGCCATCACGTCACGCAGCCAGCCACCCAGCACCCGGGTCGCCTCGGCGGTCTCACCGGCCTTGACCGCGTGGTCGCGGAACGCGGGCAGCTCCAGGTCACGCGGGTACCGGCCGCCGTTGGTGTGCGGGTTCGCCGACATCCGCAGGTCGCCGCGGGGAAGCCAGTCGACGATCCAGGACTGCGGGACACCGTCGGCGTCGAACAGCTCTTCGGGCCGGTAGGAGGTCATCCAGGCGTGCAGGGCGTCGAGGTGCGCGGCGTCGTCACGGGCCGCGGTCAGCGGCACCTGGTGGGCGCGCCAGGTTCCCTCCACCGGCAGGCCGTCGACGGCCTTCGGGCCGGTCCAGCCCTTCGGGGTACGCAGCACGATCATCGGCCAGCGCGGACGGTCGGTGACACCGTCCTCGCGGGCGGCCCGCTGGATCTCGGCGATCTCGTCGAAGACCGTGTCGAGGGTGGCGGCGAGCAACTGGTGGACGGTGTCCGGGTCGTCGCCGTCGACGAGGTGGGGCTTGTGGCCGTACCCCTCGAGAAGCGCACACAGCTCGACGTCGCCGATGCGCGCTAGTACCGTCGGGTTTGCGATCTTGTAGCCGTTGAGGTGCAGGATCGGCAGGACCGCGCCGTCACCGATCGGGTCGAGGAACTTATTGGAATGCCACGACGCGGCCAACGGCCCGGTCTCGGCCTCACCGTCACCGATCACACACGCGACGACCAGTTCGGGGTTGTCCAGAGCGGCACCGTAGGCGTGCGACAGCGAATAGCCGAGTTCGCCGCCCTCGTGGATCGACCCGGGTGTCTCGGGTGCGACGTGCGACGGGATGCCGCCGGGGAACGAGAACTGGGTGAACAACCGCTGCATGCCGACGGTGTCCTGCGAGATCCGGGGGTAGGTCTCGGAGTAGGTGCCTTCGAGCCAGGTGTTCGCGACCAGCCCCGGACCGCCGTGGCCGGGGCCCGTCACGTAGATGATCTCCCGGCCACGGGCCGCGATGATCCGCGACAGATGGGCGTAGAGCAGGTTTAGGCCCGGGGTGGTGCCCCAGTGACCGAGCAGCCGCGGCTTGACCTGAGCCGGTTGCAGCGGCTCGCGCAGCAACGGGTTGCCCATCAGATAGATCTGCCCGACCGACAGGTAGTTCGCGGCCCGCCAGTACGCGTCGATCCGGCGGAGCTCATCAGCGTCCAACGGCTCACCGGTGGCCACGGGGAAGGTGCGGGGCGCGGTCATCATGAGGTCATCGTCAGCGGTACGCCATTGATCGGCGGCAGGTCGGGCGTCGCGGACGCCGCGGCGTTCTCGCGGGCCAGGAAGGTGCCGAGTTCGCCGATGGTGCTCATCAGCGGCGCCGGGAAGACGACGGTGCTGTTCTTGTCGACGCCCAACTCGACCAGGGTCTGCAGGTTGCGTAGCTGCAGCGCGAGGGGGTGGGCCATCATGATGTCCGCGGCCGATCCCAGGGCGTCGGCGGCCAGGGCCTCACCCTCAGCGGCGATGATCTTCGCGCGCTTCTCCCGCTCGGCCTCGGCCTGCCTGGCCATGGCACGTTTCATGCTCTCGGGCAGTTGGATGTCCTTGAGCTCGACGAGGGTGACCTCGACACCCCATTCCTCGGTGGCGACGTCGAGGATGGTCTTGATGTCGATGTTGATCCGGTCGGTCTCGGACAGGGTCTCGTCGAGGGTGTGCTGGCCGACGACCTTGCGCAGGGTGGTCTGGGCGATCTGGTTGATCGCCGCGCCGACGTTCTCGATCGCCACGACGGATTTCTCGGCGTCGACGATCCGGTAGTAGGCGACCGCCGAGACGTCGACGCTGACGTTGTCGCGGGTGATGATGCCCTGGGACTGGATCGGCATGGTGACGATCCGCAGGCTCACCCGGTTGAGCACGTCGACGAACGGGATGATCACGGTGAGGCCGGCCTTGCGGACGGCGATGACCTTGCCGAGGCGGAACAGGACGCCCTGCTCGTACTGTTTGACGACCTTCACGGCGAGGAACGCCAGAGCGAGGAGCAGCAGGATGATGAGAGCGATCCACAGGGACCACATGAGGAGATCCTGACTTCGGCCGCAGCCGGATATTCGTACCCGAGAACAATTGGCGTAGCGAGCGCACCTGATCGCTGCGGCGGGTGACGAAAACCAGGACACCCACAGCGGTTCAAATACCAGTCCACCGGGGTCCAGGGCGACACCTCGACCCTACCCCTGATCGCGCCATCCGGCAGCGGCCGCCAGTCGGCTCGCGCTGCGGGCTCGGCGAAATGCGCGTACGGTCGAACTGTCGCCCGGGACCCCGGTGGCCGTTGAGCCTGCCGTCGCCGTCGACAATCTCCCGCACTTCGCGGATCTTGCTGTGATTGACCAGCCTCGACCTGTGGTTGACCAGCCTCGACCGGTCTCGACATCTGTGAAGAGCACGGCTCGCGCCCCGAGTAGGTGGCGCCGCCGTCCGATCGATCCGTGGCGCGCTGGACGCGCCAGGGAACATGCGTCATGAACAACGTGAAGGAATGTGAGCGCGATGGTCCACATCGCCAACGATCACGAATCCTCCCCCATGACCACCACCGAACCGCCGAAGCAGCGCACACGGCACCATTCCGGTAGCGCCGCCGTCGCGGACACGGCGCCTGTGGCGAACGGGCGTACGGGCAGTGCTGTCCCGTACCTGCTGGCCGGTATCAGACTCGCCCTGGGCTGGGTCTTCCTGTGGGCTTTCCTGGACAAACTGTTCGGTCTCGGCCGCAGCACGCCCGCCGCGAACGCGTGGCTGGACGGTGGCAGCCCCACGGCGGGGTTCCTCGGCAAAGCCGCCACCGGCCCCTTCGCCGGTGTCTACCACTCGATGGCCGGCAACGCCGTCGTGGACGCGCTGTTCATGATGGCGCTGCTCGGCATCGGCACCGCGCTGATCCTCGGCATCGGCATGCGTATCGCCGCAGCCGCGGGCGCGCTGTTGACCGTCCTGATGTGGACCGCCGTCCTACCGCCGGCGACCAACCCGTTCATGGACGACCACCTCGTCTACGCCGCCGTCCTCATCCTGCTGGCCCTGCTCGGCGCCGGAAAAACCTGGGGCCTCGGCCGCCAGTGGGCGGCGATCCCGCTCGTGCGACGCAACACCTGGCTCACGTAGACCCGCGAGGCGTACGCGATCCGGTCAACCCGGACCCGCGAGTCGTCACCTCGGTGGTCCCGTCCTCACGCCCGCCAGACCGCAGCGGGCTCTCACCTCAGGAGTTCGCCATGATCGACCAGGAACAGGTACCGGACCATCGCATCGTCGTGGGCGTCGACAGTTCCGCCGGTTCAGCCGAAGCGCTGCGCTGGGCACTCGCCTACGCCCGGCTGACCGGTGCCACCGTCGAGGCCGTCACCGCCTGGCAGGTGCCGCCCATGTACGCCTACGCCTACGGCTGGACACCCACGGGCATCGACGACGCCGGCATCATCAGGTATGCCGAGAAGACTCTGGCGGAGACCGTGGCACAGGTGCAGGGCGAGGACCAGCACCCGGTGCCCGTCACCACCCGCGTCTTGGGAGGGCCGGCAGCTCAGGTCCTGATCGAGGCCGGCAAGGGGGCCGAGCTGATGGTCCTCGGCAGCCGTGGCCACGGCGCCTTCTCCGGGATGCTGCTCGGTTCGGTCAGCCAGCACTGTGTCCAGCACGCCACCTGCCCCACCGTCGTCATCCCGAAATAGGTCCACGTCTGACCGATGACGCCCGTCTGCCGGTTCAGCGGCCCCGGACACACCAGCACCATGCGCCACCGGTATGCGAAGAGGCCCGACGATGACCACAGTCACGAAAGCGCCGGACATCGGCGCCATTGCCGACAGCGCCGATCGCGAGGTCGATGCGCGGGAACCGCTCACCGAACTGTTCCGGGACCTGCGCACCTCACCGCAAGGGCTGGCCGGCCGCGAAGCCGCCCGGCGGACACTCGTGTACGGGTCCAACGAGCTGGCCCGGCGCACCGGCCGACGCTGGCCAGGTGAGTTGCTGGCGCAGTTCACCCAGCCGCTGGCGATCCTGCTGGCGGTTGCCGCCGGTCTCGCCTGGGCCGGCGGCACCCCGGCACTCGCGCTCGCGGTGGTGGCGGTGATCCTGCTCAATGCCGGTTTCGCGTTCGTCCAGGAGATGCAGGCCGAACACGCCGTCGACGCGCTCGCCGCGTTCCTGCCCGCCACCGCCCAGGTGCTCCGCGACGGCGCCCGCACGGAGATCCCCGCCCGGGAGCTGGTACCCGGCGATGTCCTGATCATCGTCGAAGGTGACCGGGTCAGCGCCGACGCCCGCCTCATCGACGGCACGATCACCGTCGACCTGTCCGCGCTGACCGGCGAATCGGTGCCGGCCGACCGCAGCGCCGGGCCCACCGAGATCACGGGCTCACTGCTGGACGCCCACGATCTGGTCTTCAGCGGCACCACCTGCACCGGCGGCGAAGCCAGCGCCGTCGTCACCCGTATCGGCATGCACACCGAACTCGGCCGCATCGCCGCCCTGTCCCAGCGAGGTTCCGCACAGCCCAGTCCGCTGGAGACCCAGGTACGCCGGGCGACGTGGATCATCGCGGTCGTCGCCGTCGCCGTGGGGGTGGCGTTCCTGCCCATCGGAGTCTGGGCCGGCCTCGGCTGGAGCGCCGCGATCAGCTTCTCCATAGGCCTGATCGTCGCGAACGTCCCCGAAGGCCTGCTGCCCATCATCACCCTCGCCCTGGCCGTCGGCGTCCGCGAACTCGCCCGCAAGGGCGCCGTCGTCAAACGCCTCTCCGCCGTGGAGACCCTCGGCTCGACCACCGTCATCTGCACCGACAAGACCGGCACCCTCACCGAGAACCGGATGACCGTCACCCGGATGTGGCTGCCCGGTACGGAACTCGACGCCACCGGAAAGGTCGACGACCCGTGTGCCGCGGTTCTCGCCGCTGCCGCGGCCGCCTGCACCAGCGCGCAGGCACCGACCGACGGTCAACCCGCCGGAAGCGGTGATCCCACCGAACTGGCGCTGCTGCGCCTGGCCGCCCACCAGAACGTGGACGTGACCCCGGCGGCCCGCGACGCCACCCGCCTGGCGATCTTCCACTTCGACGCCCACCTCAAACGCATGACCAGCGTCGACCAGACCGACGGCGTCGTCACCGTACACACCAAAGGCGCACCGGAGACGGTGCTGCCGTGCTGCGAGAAGTTGGACGAGCCGACCCGCCGCGAGCTGCAACACACGATCGACCGGTACGCGGCCGACGGTCTGCGCGTCCTCGCCGTCGCGCACCGGGTCTACCCGGCGGGCGCACCTGCCCCGGTACGACGCGACGAGGCAGAAGCAGGTTTGACGCTGCTCGGACTGGTCGCGATGGTCGACCCCGCCCGTGAGGGCGTGGCGGATGCGGTCGCCAGCGCCCACCGGGCGGGTATCCGCATCCACGTCATCACCGGCGACTACGGGCCTACCGCCGCGGCGATCGCCCACCAGGTCGGCATCGGCCGGATCGGCGGCCGCATCGTCGCCGGCGAGGAACTCGACGCGCTCAGCGACGCCGACCTCGACCGCCTCGTAGCCGGTGACGACGAGATCGTTTTCGCCCGGGCGTCGCCGGAGGCGAAACTGCGGATCTGCGAGGCGTTGCGCGCCGGTGGGAACATCGTGGCGATGACCGGCGACGGCGTCAACGACGCCCCCGCGTTGCGGCACGCCGACATCGGCGTGGCGATGGGCCGCTCCGGTACGGACGTCGCCCGCGAGGCCGCGACGATGGTCCTCACCGACGACAACTTCGCGACCATCGTCACCGCCGTCAGCGCCGGGCGGCGGGTCTTCGCCAACGTCCGCAAATTCGTGCTCTACATCTTCGCCCACGCCGTACCCGAAGTCGTCCCGTTCCTGGTCTTCGCCCTGTCCGGCGGCGCGATCCCGCTGCCGCTGACCGTGTTGCAGATCCTGGCCATCGACCTCGGCACCGAGACACTGCCCGCCCTGGCACTGGGCCGCGAACCGGCCGAGCCGGGCCTGATGGACCGCCCGCCCCGGCCACGCCGGACCGGGGTGATCGACCGCAAGCTGCTGCTGCGTGCATGGCTGCTGCTCGGCGGGGTGTCCGCGCTGCTGGTCATGGGCGGTTACCTCTACACCCTCGTAGGTGCGGGGTGGCATCTCGGCGACCCCACCGGGCCCGGCACCGCCCTGCACCAGGCCTACCTGCAAGCCACCACGGTCACATTCGCCGGGATCGTGGCCTGCCAGATCGGCACGGCGTTCGCCGCCCGCACCGACCGGGCATCCCTGTTCACCGTCGGGCTGTTCAGCAATCCCCTGCTGCTCTGGGGCATCCTCTTCGAGCTGGTCTTCACCGCAGCCGTCATCTACACACCGTGGTTGCAGGACATCTTCGGCACCGCGGCACTCAGCGCGACTCAACTCGCGATCATCACCCCGTTCCCGTTCATCGTCTGGGGCGTCGACGAAGCGGCACGCTGGGTGGCCCGGCGCCGCTCCGTGCCGGTACTGCAGAATCGAGAAATCCCGTGACAGCGATCCGTGCCTCGTTCCGCCGATGGCTGTACCAGCACGGCCGCCCCAATCGGCTGGCCCGCATCCTGAACCGGATATCCGCTCTCCAGTTCAGCAGCGGAAAGCGCGCGCCGCGCAACTGGGGGGCGCTGGAGGTTCCCGGACCGCGCGCGCCCATTCTGCGCCGCTATCTCGCTGTCGCTCCCGGAGCCCGTCCGCACATGGCCGTCGACCCGCGGGCGCCGCTGGCCGACTTCGACCGCGTGGCCGCCCGATACCCGGTCTTCCACGTCACCCACGATCCTTTCCAAGAGACGAACAACCCCGCAGCGGTACGGACGGGAAGCCGCCTGCTCGGCGCAGGCCTGATCCTGCTCGGCGCGGCGGTGGCGACCGTGGCCGTGCTGGGACCACTGGTTCGGGCGTCCTGCGCTACCGCACCTCGCCCACGAGCCTGAACCAGATCATCGGCGGCGACGCGGCCGCGCTCGCCGTCGTCGCCCCGTCCGCGCTCGCTGTCGGCGTGCTGGCACTGCGCGGGCATCCGGCCGCGCCCGTGCTCGCCCTGGCCCCGTCGATCTTCGTGGTCTACACCTACACCCAGCTGATCCTCGGCAACGAGTTCCTCCGCTGGCCCGGCAACATCGAACGATTCTTCCCACTGATGCTCGCAGTGTTCGTCCTCGCCGCCGCGCTCGCGATCCGAGCCTGGCAGAGCACCCCGCAGGCCGGGCTGCCGGCGACGTCCGCGGGCGCCTACCGTACGGCCGGGATCGTCCTGCTGGCCATCGCCGCGTTCGTCGTCGTCGGCCTGCACCTGCCGAACTTCGTCGACGCGATGCGCGACCAGCCGGCCAGCGTGCAGTACCTTTCCAGCCCCACCGCGTTCTGGCTGGTCAAATTCATGGACCTGGGCATCGTCGCCCCCGCCGCGATCACCGTCGGCATCGGCGCACTGCGCCACCGGCCGTGGGCCTGCAAACCGATGCACACGTTGGTCGGCGCCTACACCCTGATCGGAGCCTCCGTCACCGGCATGGCGATCACCATGACCACCCGCAACGACCCGGACGCCTCCGCCACCATCGTCGCCGGATCGGCGCTGATGACGGCCCTGCTGGCCGCGATCACCTGCTACCTCTACCGGCCCCTGCTCCGGCGACACCCGGCAAGCTCCGGCGCACCCGCTCCGGGCAACCCACTCATGCCCCACCGGATGTGGTGAGCGCCCAGGCAGCGCCGACCGCGGACGTGACGCTGTACTGGCTGCCCCTCGGCGCCGGCGGCCACTGCATCCGCCTCAACGGGCGGGTATTCGAAGGCCTGCAAGCACGTCACCAGCATCGACCCGTACGCGACCTCTACCACTCCGCTCTTCGGGTACGCCTCGGCGGGCAACGCTTCGTCATCGAGATGACCCCGGTGCTGGGCGGCCGTACCACGGATCGCGGAGTCGTCCGCGAAGGCCCGGTCGGATTCCGGTTCCTCGGACGGTCACCCCTGTTCCGCTACGAGATCAGGCGGTGGCGCGACGGCACCATCCCCGACCTGGCCGAGGCCGTCGGCGGCCCGCACGTCGTCAGCGCCGACGCCACCCGGGCACGGGAGGTGTTGCGCCTGACGCCGTTCGTTCCCGGGCTCGTCTGGGGGCGCGACGAATGCCGTACCGGCGAGATGTGGAACTCCAACTCACTGACCGCCTGGCTCCTCGCGGGTAGTGGCCACCGAATGGAGACCATCGGCCCACCCGAGTACGGCCGAGCGCCCGGATGGCTGGCCGGCCTGACCGTGGCCGCTCGGCTTGGTCAACGGTAGGAACACCGGCTTCGGCCGGTTCCCGTCCCGGATCCTGGCGAGCAACCAGGAGTGAAGTGCCCGTACCTTATGGCCCGCAGCCTTGACCCGGCAGGAACCGGCCGCGCTCGATGGACGATGCGCTGAAAGCCCGTGCTGAAGGCCTTCGCCATCGCCTTCGGTGACCGCTGGCCGGCCGCCGAGACCTACTAACCAAACAGCCGGAAACACCGATCTTGGGGCTCTGTCTCACTTTCGGTGGTGACGTAAAGTGATCGGCGTCGTTGTAACCGTATGAGCGATGTCGATGCGGTGCTGAGAACGGTCTTCGCCGGTTTGTCTCCGCTGGTAATCGAGGAAGTCGTTGACCAGGACGAACTGATTCTGATCCGCGCCCGGACACCGTCAACGGCGGTGGCGTGTCCCGGTTGCGGGGCGCCGGCGCAACGGGTGCACGGCTATCACGAACGCGTGGTCGCCGACGTTCCGGTCGATGCCCGCCGGGTCGTTCTCCGGGTCCGGGTACGACGGCTGGTCTGTCCCACCCGCGGCTGCCGGCAGACCTTCCGCGAGCAGATCCCTGGCGTGCTGGAACGCTATCAACGCCGCACGCCCCGGCTGAACGGCCAGATCGGCGCCGTGGTCAAGGAGTTAGCCGGCCGTGCCGGTGCCCGTCTGCTGTCGGCCTTGGCGGTGCTGACCTCACGGCATACCGCGCTGCGGATACTGCTCGGGCTGCCGCCGCCGGCTCGGCCGATTCCCCGCGTACTCGGGGTGGACGACTTCGCGTTGCGCCGCAGCCGGCGGTACGCGACGGTCCTGATCGACGCCGAGACCCACGAACGCGTCGATGTCCTGCTCGATCGCCGAGCCGACACCTTGGAGAGCTGGCTACGGGAACATCCCGGCGTGCAGATCGTCTGCCGGGACTCCTCGGCCACCTATGCCGAAGCCGTCCGCCGGGTCCTGCCCGACGCGGTCCAGGTCGCCGACCGCTGGCACCTGTGGCACAACCTCGCCGAAGCCACCGGCAAAGAGGTCGCCGCCCACAGCCTCTGCTGGGCCAAGGCCGGCCCAGCACCGTCCGACGGACTGCAGGCCACCACCACCCGCGACCGGTGGCACCACGTCCACGCCCTGCTCGACAAAGGCGTCGGCCTGCTCGAATGCGCCCGCCGGCTCAACCTGTCCTTGAACACCATCAAGCGCTACGCCCGAGTCACCGAACCCGACAAACTGATCCGGGCACCGCGATACCGGCCCACCCTCGTCGACCCCTACCGCGATCATCTACGCCAGCGCCGGGAGCAGAATCCCGCCGTCCCGGTCCTGCACCTGTTCCACGAGATCAAAACTATGGGCTACACCGGCAGCCTCAATCTGCTGCACAAATACATCAACCAAGGACGGGTCGAAGCCGACCGTCCCGCGGTCTCGCCCCGCCGCCTGACTGGCTACCTACTGACCCATCCCGATCACCGCAGCCAGCGGCAACAAGACCTATTCGATTCCTTCACCACTGCCTGCCCCGAGATGACGGCGCTCGCCGGCCTCGTGCACTCCTTCGCCGCACTGCTGAAACCCATCAGCAGCAACGCCGACCGGCTCGCCGACTGGATCAACGCCGCCCGACGGGAAGACCTGCCGCACCTGCATGCCTTCACCCGCGGCCTCGACCGGGACCGCGACGCCGTGGACGCCGCCGTCACACTGCCCCACCACAACGGAACGACCGAAGGCGTCAACACCAAGACCAAGCTGCTCAAACGCCAAATGTATGGAAGAGCAGGCTTCGCACTGCTCCGCCACCGCATCCTGCTCGGCTGAAACCTCACCCACCGTCACCACCGAAAGTGAGACAGAGCCGTTCTTGGTACGGACCCCGGTCAACGGGCGTGAGCGCTCTGGGTCATGCGCCGGGGTTCGTGGGGGAGGCGGACGGTGAAGCTGGTGCCGGCGTGCGGAAGGTCGTTCAGGGTGACGGTGCCGTGGTGGGCTGCGGTGATGGCGCGCACGATGCTGAGGCCGAGTCCGGTGCCGGGGACGGCGGTGTGGCGGGCGTTGGAGGCGCGGTAGAAGCGGTCGAAGAGGTGGTGGCGTTCGTTGTCCGGGACGCCGATACCGGTGTCGGTGACAGTCATGGTCACTGTGTGCTTGTCGTGGACAAGGGTGAGGGTGGTGTGGCCGCCCGCGGGACTGTATTTGACGGCGTTGGACAGCAGGTTGTCCAAGACCTGCCGCAGTCGCTGTGGGTCTCCGGAGGTGATGAGTTGTCCGGGGACGTCGGCGGTGATGGTGACACGGTTGGCGTCGGCGGCATCTTGGACGTGCTGCAGGGCTTGGCGGGTGATTGCGGCGAGGTCGATCGGACGGATGCTGACCGGAAGGTGCCCGGATTCGAGGGCGGCGAGATCGAGGAGGTCGTCGACTATGGCGCGCAGTGTGCCGGTGCCGCGGGCGATCGCTTCATGCATGGTGCGGGTCTCGTCACTGTGGGGTTCGGTCTCGGCGAGGAGCGCGTCGATGCAGGACGAGATGACGGTCAGTGGGGTGCGCATCTCGTGTCCGACCAGAGACAGGAAGTCGTCTTTGCTCCGGGTGACTTCGTGGGCGAGTTGGGCGCTGCGCCGACTGGCGAGGAACTGCCCGAGTTGTTCGCCGACTCCGGTGAGCAGGGTCGTCAGTGCGGTCCGCTCGTGTTCGCAGTTGGCGGCGAAGCAGGTCAGGACGCCGACGACGTGACCGTCTGCGGAGATGGGGGCGGCCATCATGGTGTGCAGGCCGGCCCGGGCGGCCATCCGCGCCCACGGGCCGGTGGCGAGGTTCCTGGCGTGTGCGGTGTCGGCGATGTCCGGGATCCACAGGGGCTTGGCGGTGGCCAAGGCGGTGCCGCTGACCCCGAAACCTCTACTGACCGGCCGGGTACGGAATTCGCCGAGTCCGGCGTCTAGTGTGCTGTGGTGTCCGGCCAGGCGCGCCATGTCGGTGAGGTCGTCGTGTAGCCATAGTTCGACGTAGGGCCAGGCCAGCGCGGCGGCCACCGCCCGGGTGATCTCGGTGGCGGAGCAGTCCATGTCGCCGGTGTGGGCCAGCGTGGTCGCCACCGAGAGTTGACAGTCGCGGAAGCGTTCGACCCGGCGACGTTCGGTGATGTCGAGACTGGTACTGACCGCTCCCACCTGGGTATTGCCGGCGGTGATGATCGGCTGGGCGTTGGCGAGCATCGTTCGGACCGGTTCGCCGGGCACCGCGATCAGGATTTCCTGGTCGCGGACGTGCTCACCGCCCAGTGCGCGCAACAGAGGACTCTGGTCCCAGGGTAGGGGTGTGCCGTCGGGCCGGTGCAGGTGAGCGGGAAGCACGGCGAGCAGCGTCGCCGGCGCCGCGTCGTCGGGCAGGCCGTGCAGGCGGCGCATCGCCTGGTTGGCGACTTGGAGGCGGCCGTGCATGTCCATCGCGGCGACCGGCGCCGTGAGGCTGTCGAGCAGGGCGGTGCGGAAGCCGTGTTGGTGACCGGCGTCGCGTTCGGCGGCCGACTGGCCGGTGAGGTCGGTGAGGAACACACAGCTCAGGGGACCGTAGCGTCCGCGCAGCGTCGACGCGACCGCCCGAACCGGTATCTCGTGGCCGTCGCGGTGGCGGATCCGGATGCGGCCGGTCCATCCGCTCTGCAGACCGGTCGAGGCGAGCAGGTCCGGCAGGATGCGGCGGAAACGGTTCCGGTCTGCCTCGGGTAACAGGACCTCGTCGGCCCGTCGGCCGCCGGCTTCGGTAGCCGACCAGCCCAGCATGGTCTGTGCGGCCGGATTCCAGCCCCGGACCCGCCCGCCGGCGTCGACCGCGACGAACGCCTCCTGCATCCCGTCGAGGATCGCTGCGGCGTCCAGCCCTGCCATCGCGTCCGCGTCGGTGTACACGCCGTCGGCGGGCAGACCGGCGAGGAGGGCGGAGATCTCCACCAGCAGTTCCAGGTGGGCGCCCGTCCATACCCGGGGTACCACGTCGACGACCAGCAGCGACCCGACCGTGCGGTCGGCGGCGTCCCGCAGCGGTACCCCGGCGAACGCGCGAGCGCCGTACTCCATCGCCAGAGCATGCTCACGTAGGTCGGGATCGGCGCTCATGTCGTCGGCCGTCACCGGATGATCGGCGCTGACGATGTACTTGCACACCGAGTACGCCACCGGCACCGGCTCGCCCGTGGCGAGAGCAGGTGGCAGGCCGAACGAGCCGACGAAATGCTCCTCCACCACGTCCATGACCGCCACGATCGCGATCGGCGCACCAGTTACCCGGGCCGCCAACCGGGCGATCGCATCCAACGGCATGGCCAGCCCCGGCAGCAACCGCCGTGCCCGCCGCGCCGCCGCCACCCGCTGCGGCTGCTCCAAAACCGCCATATCAACGCTCGGCATGCCAATCACCCCACCCCAACAGGGCAGGACCTGACCGGTCCGCCCGCGTCGACCATCGGAAGACGGACGCGCCGGGGTCTGGAGCGGCATTCGCTGGAACTGATGATCCCCGCATCAGGGACTTCACGACGTCAAATCCGGCAACCCCGTTCAGCGCCAGTGGAACTTCTTGTCGGTGCCCGCTGCGATGCCGTCCGAGCTCAGATAGGCGCGTTCGGC
Organism: Actinoplanes sp. CA-252034; assembly: GCF_050956125.1. Taxonomy (NCBI): domain Bacteria; kingdom Bacillati; phylum Actinomycetota; class Actinomycetes; order Micromonosporales; family Micromonosporaceae; genus Actinoplanes; species Actinoplanes sp. CA-252034. The sequence continues at coordinate 8,330,805 of NZ_CP191846.1, read as the reverse complement.
CGCCCCGGACCAGCCGAGTGCGTGGCCGGCGGGTTCGTCGTGGACGCCGCCAGGTGGTTCTTTCTGCAGGTGGCCGTGGGTGCGGGCGCCAGCGGCGTGCTGGTGGGCGCGGCTGGTCATCGAGTCGGCGCTGACCGTCCAGACGATGTGGCCGTTCGCGTCACCGGCGGCTTGCATCGCCGCGAGGATCCGGTCCCAGGTGCCCGGATCCGCCACCGATCGCGTCGATCCACCAGCTTCTAAAACCCGCCTTAGGTGAGATCAGGAGGTGGAGTCGAGCGGCAGCGGCCCCGGGGACCAAGGAACTCGCCGGTGCGATGACATCGTCGTCAGCACCGCCCCGGATCACTGCGCGTCAGAGGATTCACCGGTCGTCCCAGCAGAGAGGACAGTTCCTGGACGGACCGTGAATAGTGGGGATCGACGGTTTCGCCGGATGTCAGCTCCGAAGGAGCGCACGGTGCCAGGGCGTCCGCGATGCGCCGCTCGGCGGTCCGGTTGATCCACGTGATGACGTCCTCGTCCCGTCCGGTCCGGCAGCCCGCAAGCCACCACACCTCGACATAGGTGGCCGTGAAGACTGCCGCGGCGCATTGCGGGTCCGGCAGGCTTGCGTCGATGCTGGCGCGGACGGTGCCGCGAGTGTGATCGAACAGCGTGACGAAGGCGTCCCGGTCCCCACGCGAGATCTGCGCCATCAATGCGTTGAGGTGACCGTTCAACGACCCGGCACTGCATTCGGCGCATCCGTCCTCCGCCGTTGACACTTCTTGCGCGGCAGGCGTACGGGAGAGGGGACGCATGAACGCTCCAGGATCGATCGGCAAGGCGGGTCGCCGAGGTCTGGAGCGACAGGCGGTCAGGAGACACGTGACTGCGGCCCCCACAGTACGACACGACGGCGGGTGGGAACAGCTGAACCATTCGAGGGAGTGACGGATCAAGAGGGGGTCGGTGACCCGGGTCCAGCCGAGGTGCCCCGCCATGCCGGTGATGGGATGCAGAAAATGAACCCGGTGCGGTGTTCGGATGTGTGGTCGACGGTGGGCGTACGGTAGATAGGAACTGCCGATTCGGTGGTATGCCCGATGGGATGCCAGGAGATCTTGACGTTGGATCCGCAAACGGGCGGCCGCCGGGGCAGGTCCGGAGGATTCCGTCATGGTGGTTGGTCGAGGCTTCCGCTTGTCCGGGGCCGGCCGTGATCGGTGTGGATGACCCGGGCCGGCGAATGCAGGTGGAACGGCTGGTGACGGCGCACGGCCCGGATGTCGAGAGTCTCTGTCGTGCCTGCCTGACTGGTCTCGCCGGGATCAGTGGTGTCGGAGTGACGGTGATGACGCCGGACACGCAACAGGTGCGTTACGCCAGTGACGCGATCAGCGCCCGGGTGGAGCAGTTGCAGTTCCTGCTCGGGGAGGGGCCGTGCCGGGACGCGTACGCTACGGTCGGCCCGATCCTGGCCGAGGATCTGCGGGAGCCGGTCTGGCATGAACATTGGCCGGCGTTCGCGCCGGCGGCGATGCTGGCCGGAGCCGGTGCGGTGTTCGCGTTGCCCTTGAACGTGGGCGACACTCGTGTAGGCGTGATGGACCTCTACCGCGACACCGCCGGCGGGATGACCGACGGCACCCTGGCCGACGCGCTGATCCTCGCCGATGCGGTCACCGAACTGCTGCTCGCCGAAACCCTGGCGCACGGTGACGACGACAATTCGATGCTCTCCGACAGCCGGGGGAGTACCTGCTGCCGAGGGCAGCCGTGCACCAGGCCACCGGCATGATCAGTGTGCAACTCGGCGTGACCGTCGAGGTAGCTCTGGTGCGGTTGCGCGCTCACGCGTACGCCGCCGGCCGGGACCTGGACGAGGTGGCCGGCGACGTGCTGGCTCGCCGGCTGAGGTTCAACGACCTGGACGATGACGGAACAGGACAGGTGAGTAGCCAGTGAGTGCAGCTGACGATCCGGCGATGACGGACTTCCTGGTGGAGTTGTCCGACACGTTGGTTGCCGACCTCGACGTGGACGCGCTCCTGCATTGGGTGACGGAGCGGTGCGTTCGCGTGCTCGACGTTCAGGCGGCCGGGATCATGCTGGCCGACGACCGTGGCGTGTTGCAGTTGCTGGCGGCGGTGCCGGAGTACACCCCCGGGTGCGGCTGTTCGAAGCCGCGTCCACGCCGGGCACCTGGAGTTTCGTGACCGGGGAGACGGTGGTCGACGCCGACCTGGGCCGCCCCGACCACCGCTGGCCGGGCTTTGCCCAGCAGGCCCGCGACGACGGTTTCCGATCGGTCGCCGCGGTGCCGATGCGGATCCGTGGTGAGATCGTCGGCGTGCTCAGCGTGCTCCGCACCCGGACCGGACGCTTCAGTGACGAGGCGCTGCGCCTGACGCGGGCGCTGGCGAACGTCGCGACCGTCGGACTGCTGGTGCACCGCGATGCCGAATATCGGACGGTGCTGGCAGTCCAGTCCCAGCAGGTGCTGACCGGGCGAATGGCAGTCGAACGGGCACGGGGCATCCTGGCGGAACTACTCGATGTGGACGTCGACGTTGCGCTGCAAAGTTTACGTCGCCACGCCGGGCGCACCGGGCGCACCCTGCGGGCCACCGCCATGGAAGTGGTCAACAGCCTGCCCCGGGCGGGACAGATGAACGGCACCGATTCGGTGCTGCTGGTGCAGCGGATCGCCACGACGACGCTGCCGGGACTACGGATGCAGGTGCGGCAGCGGCTCGTCGCGGCCGGCCTGTCCGGGGCGGCCCTGGACAGCTTCCTCCTCGCCATCCATGAAGCAGCCGTCAACGCCCAGGAGCACGGTGGCGGTGGCCGGCTGTGGCTGTGGCGCCATGCCGGGAACATGTGGTGCGAAATCAGCGACGACGGTCCCGGCCTGCCCGCGGACCTCGAAGCGCGTATCGAGGCGCCGCACGTCGACGGTCTGCCGGCGGCGGGGCTGTGGCTGATCCGCCGCATCTGCCCCGACCTGGAGATCACCAGCAGCCCGCATGGAACCCGGCTGCTGCTACGTCAGTCCCTGCCCGGTCATCCGTCGGAATCGGCGTCCGCCGCCGGAGGCGGATAGCCGAACAGCGCCGCGGTCTCGGTGAGCGACAACAGGGTGCGTACGGCGTCCGAGGCGGCGACCACGCGCATCCGCCGGCCATCGGCAACCGCCCGATCTCGCACGCCGAGCAGTAGCCGCAGCCCGGCGACGTCACAGAACCGCAGTCCCGACAGGTCCCACTCCGATGTCGTGGCGGGCTCGTCGAGAACCGCCGCCAGCCGGCCGGACACGGCGGCGTCCACTGGTGCGGCCAGTTCACCCGTCACCGACACCGCGACCACGTCACCAGCCGGCGGCCCCACCACCACGTGCACATCCGTATCCGGGTCCGACCCCATCCCGGTGATCACCCGCCTCGCCGCCGTTGACAACAGCTCCCCTGTCACCGTGATCCGTTCCTGTAGTACCTGGTGTGCCTGCACGGCATCGCATCCGTCATGGGCCATCACCGCCCCGACGGCTCGCTGGATCGTGACCCTGCGCTGCAACGCCAGCCCAAGGCCGATGAGGAACCGGCGTGTGCCCGCGTCGCCGGCACGGCCGAAGCCGTCCGCAGGTATCCCCTCCACGGCGAAGGCACCACGAACCCCGGCGGCCAGCGCGACCAGCGGTGCCGGCGCCCGGCCGTAGAGATTGAGGACCGCCGTCGGCGTTCCGCCCCCGGCGAACAGAGGCACCGACACCGAAGCCCGCAGGCCCAGAGCGGTCGCCTGCCGGTGGAAACCCGGCCACGACATCGTCGCTGCGATGTCCGGCACCGTGACCGGTACGGCCGTCTGCTCGGCCAGCACACACGGACCCCCGCCCTCGCCGTACTGGGCGTCGTCCACCGCCCGAACCAGATCACTGCTGGCAGCCACCGTGATGTAGCCCGCACCGCGCCACGCGGTGATCGACGCATAGTCCACACCGGCCAGCATGTCAGCAGCCGACGCGGCGATCCTCGTCAGCAGCGTGTCGACCGCGGCATCGCCGTCCGGCATCTCTGCCAACGACATGAGATCGTCGGCCAACAGTCCCCATGGCGGGTGCCCCGGTGAGGCCGACGGGGCGGAACCACTCATCTGCCCGGTCCGCCCACCATCAATGCCATACCTCCAACGTACGGCAGCGCACGCGCACACCACATCCGCACGACGGATGACGACGGCAACGGCCTGCCTGACGCTGACCGTCTTGACCCGGCCCACCCGACCACGGCCGCGCACCCGGATGGCAGGCCCGCCTCGCCGTCGCCGCCCGGCGCAACACCTCCCGCCAACACCACGCGACCTCTCCCGGGTGACCGGCATACCAGGCGACAGCCGCTACTGTAAGTGGTGAACGGTGGTCAGTCCGCCGTCACCTGCTGCCCCAGACCCTGGTAGCGCATCCGAATCGGTCAGGTGCGTCACGTCGTGGGGATCAGTCGTGTTTCTTCACGCCGTGCAATCCCGACGTCACGCAACAGCGTCCGTGGGCAGGCGCTCGGCGACAGCTACTTCGCCTCTCATCCCTCGATGTCCGCTGCACGAGCGCTACCGCCGCTGATGAGCCATCGGACGATGCCCGGAAAGGGGTCTTCTCCATGTCAGCACGCCCGTCAGGCACCGTGGTGCCGCGCCAGGCGGTACTACTGACGGCCGGCACCCGTGGTCCGGCCCTCGCCGTGGCCGAGATCGCGGTGCACGGCTCGTGGTCACATCGGCTGGGCCTGGACGTGACCGCCGCCCTGAAGGACTGTTTCGCCGGCCGACCCGACATCATCATCGTCGACCTGCACGGTTTGGAAGACGACTCCGCCGCCAGCCTGCCGTTGTGGCTGGCGGCACGACGTGCCGCCAATGTCCTTCGGCCGCCGGTTCGACTGGCCTTGTGCCTGCCCGCGGAGACAGTCCTGCGGACACGGCTGCAGCGCATCGACGCCCATCGTCTGCCGCTGCACGCCACCATGGCCGAAGCGCGCGCCGCGGCGGCGAAAGCCTCGAACGGCTGACGGGCACCGGGAGGCAGCGAGAAATTGCACCCATTTACGGTGAACTCGTTAAGTCGATCGATGCCGAACGCCCCACCGTGAGTGGAACGGAACACGTCCCATAGCATGACCGTCGCAATGCTTCATGTCCGGCACAGCGGGTATGAGACTGTGGTCAGGCCATTTCGCCGCAAGCTGACTTCGTTGACCACGGAGGTTTCTATAGGCGACGTTGCATCCGGGTCACCAAGAGAAGAGGGCAGTCGTGACCGCCACACACGTCAGAAGATCCGAGATCGTTTCCATTCTTCGGTCCAGAGGAAAGTTCGCACGCGCCGACTGGTTCGAGCGCACGCTGCCCGACCTCGTCGACACCGGCAAGAACAGCAGCCTGCTGGCAAATCTCGAAATCGACGCGGACACCTTGAACTCGACCGACCGCATTCCTCAGAACGCATAATCCGGAACGCCCGCCGGCGCTGTCACTGCTGTGGGACGTGCGTCCGCTCAGGCCGAGCTGCTCCGACGGGCGGCCAGTACGGCAGATCGGTGAAGTCGGCGTGGAACAGGTCCGGTACCTCCTCACAGCGCGGCCGACAGGCAGATCAGCGCTGCGGTGAGCAGGACGCCACCCACAGCGAGCCCATTCACCGCGCTCACGGGCAGCGCACGCGATCTCGCTACCGGCACAGCCACCAGCGCGGCGATCGTGACGAGGGCGCCGACCAGATGGATCAGCGGGAACGCGAGAAGCGCCGCGACGGGAAACAGGTGGAGGCCGACCACGAGCGCGATCCACACCGGGACCAGCTCACGACGGCCCCGGAGGCTCAGGACCACCGCGCCGGCCCCGGCCAGGAGCACCTCGAGCCCGACGACGATGCCGAACGACTTGCTGGTGTCCGCGTCGAACGCTGTCGTGGCGCCCCAGTTCCGCCAGGTCAGCAGGGCCCCGGCGGCCATGGTCAGCAGGGACGTGACGGAACTCGTGAGCAGCCAGGGCCGCCATTTCGCAGGCGGGTTCTCCTGAGCCCAGCCGAACCACATCGAGGCGAAGAAACCGAAGATGGCGGCCGTCGCCGGAACATCACGAACCGCTTCCGTCAGCATGCCGCCGCCCGGCGACGGCCGGCGTCGGATTGGTACATCGAAGGGGTTTCCGCGGACATGGGTCCTCCTCGCGGGGCCGATCCGGCCGGGAGAAGGCCCGCGGCTGCCCCGGTGACACACTGACCGTACGCCTGCCCGGCTTCCTGGACATCCCTGCGCCTGCGAGCAGAATCGCGCGGTTACGCGGGATCGGGGAATAGCCGACGGCACATCGGCGAATCATTCCCGCGAATAGCGCGTACCGTCGGAGGTGGATCGGTACGTCAGCTGATTTGACGGCCGGCGCCCATCGGGCGCGCTGCCCCAGACCTCGGTGGTTCAGACGCGCTACCGCCGTCGACACCGACGGCTACAGCTGACCGGTGGCGGCCTGCTCGGCCCTTCATCCTGGGCCTGAACCGGTGGGTGCTGCGGGTCGCCGAGTCTCCGCATCATGAAAGGAGATCTCCACCATGAGACGCCTGACCTACCTGATGGCCATTCTGGCCATGGTCTTCTCCGCCGCCCTGATACCCGCAGCCGCCTCGGCCTCCGGCCACCACGGGCAGGACAAGTGCGTGTCGGTGCAACCCGAGAACGGCTTCTACGAGGGCGGCCGTGTCGGCACCGAGATTCTCATCGTCCCGGACTCCCGCTGCCGCACCATCAGCGTGTCCCACATCAAGGACCCGGCCAACCCGTCCGACCGCTGCCAGACCTTCCTCGTGGGGTTCTACCCCCTGGGCGGAGACGGCAGCCTGAGCTACACCGAACCGGTCACCGCATGCGGCCGGCAAAGCACCGTCCTGGCCCGCAACGTCCCCGACGGCGCGGAGTACATCGTTCTGTACGACATCGACTACCTGGAGCAGCGAATCCGGTTCCGAGTCCGCCACTGATCGCACACCGACCGCGCCAGTCGGGCTCAGATGGGGCTGAGCCGACGGCGAGGCCTGGTTCAGATCCGTCGACGCCGATGGGAATGGGCAGGCTGGTCGACACCTCGATGCTCAGATCGGTGATGTGCGTCGTGTGATCAGATCATCAGCTGTCCGGGGACACGGTGGCCCAAACGACCTTGCCGCCACGGGCGGGCATAGCGCCCCAGATAGGGGCGACGGCATGGACCAGCTGTAGGCCCCGTCCTCGTTCGTGCAGGACTTCCGCGGCGCTTTCACCGGCGGTAGGTTCGCGCAGGCGGGGATAACGGGTGTCGCTGTCGCGAACGGCCAGCAGCAGGTCGGGCCCGGTGCGCACCACGGTGACGACCAGGTCGGTGCCGGCGTGTTGCACGGCGTTGGAGGCGAGCTCGGAGACGATCAATGTGGCGTCATCTTGTAGATGACGCAGTTGCCAGCGGTCACAAGCCCTTACGACGAGGTCTCTGGCCGCCACTACCGAGATCGGATGCGGGCGCAGCCGGGCCTGCATCCGGAACCCGCGCGGCAGGTCTGCGGCAAGCGACTGGCGCGCTAGTTGCATGGTGGCGAACACCAGCGCCGGGGGCCTGTCGCCGTGCCGTAGCCGGTAGTCCAGCATGGTCGATGTGGGCAGGCACAACGCCAACCGCGCGGGCCTCGGCCCGAGTTGAGCCGTTCGCGCCGCCGTCACCCAGAAGGGCCGGCTCACCCCGTGGAGATCGCCCACACCGTGCAGATCGACGATCACCACCGACACCGGACCGGCAAGACACTCCCGCAGAGTGGCATCCACCTGACGGCCGAGTTCCGGCGACCACTGTCCGTGCACCGTCATCTCCACCACGGTGGTGCTCGCGTCGGCCGCGACGTCCACCGCCACGCCACGCCGATCGGTCCCGGCGGTGACCAGATACGGAGGTCGCGTCGAGTGCGTCCGCTGCCGTCCGACGGCGGTCACCGGCGGCCGGCCACAAGGGCGCCGTCGCAGCTGCGCCACATCCCGGCGCGCCGATCGAGCAGGCACCCGGTGGGTCCATCTCGCCGGACGCCTGGGGGGTCGACGGCCCCGCAGAAAGTCCACGGCAGGGTGTCGCGGACGTGAAGTTTGCGGGGGGTGAGGTGATGGTGAATGATCACGACGGCTCCAGGCACCTGCAGGCGAGGGTGCGCCACCGAGGTCTGGAGCAGCGAGCGGCGACAATGGTGTCACCGGCACCCGACACCACTGTAGGCCGACCTCCTTTCGACCGCCCGATATCGGCGGGCATACGTGAACCGGACAGCACTCGATCCGGGCCGCGTCGTCACGCCGTTCCCCGCGACGGGACGGGTCGGGACCGTTATGCCTAGCCGTACACCTATGCCCGGGAAAAGCAGTCGGAGATTCGTGCTGGTCGGCGCTCTGCGCTATCTCGGCGAAGCCGCTGCTTGAAGATCACTTTCGGGGTACGCCGTGAGACGCGGAAGTCCGATCGCCCGTCCGGGGTGAAAGCACGTCTCAGTCGCCCTCGGCGAGGATTCGGGGGCATCGCACGGCGAGCACGGTGACCGGCCTGTCGTGCTCTACGGCCCCGGCGTCGGCGCAGTGGAGGTCGCTCCCCGCGGTGCCGTTCGGTGACCGAGGCGCGCCCGCGGACCGCGACCCTCACCCAGCGTGCGGTGCTGGAGGGTGGAGATGAGGGAGAGGGTGGACTCGGCACCTTGATTGAGGTTGGGGCCGTGCAGTGTCAGCCCGTCGTAACCGCCGCCGGTCGCCGGGTCCCACATGGCCTGGCCGACATCGTTGTCACCGAGAAACCAGGCGATGGACTGACGCACCCCGGCGGGCCAGATGTGATCGCCGGTGACGGCGGCGGCGGTGGCGCAGGCGTCCGCGAGCGCCGCCACCTCGATCGGTTGCTGGTCGTGGCGTAACCGGGGGCCGCCGCGCTGCCAGCCTGCCGACGGCAGGACCGACAGATGACCGTCGCTGAGCTGGATCGTCAGCAGCCACGTCAGCATCCGGAGGCCGGCGGCCAGGGCTGGTGGGTCGTCGAGGAGGTCGCCCGCGGCGATGAGAGCCTCGGCGAGGGCGGCATTGGCGTAGGTGAGCTTTTCTTGCGGCCACGGCCAGTGCGGGTCGGGATCGGGGGTCCCGATGGCGATCGTGGTGTCGGCCAGGAGTTTAGCGGCCGTCTCGTTGCCGGGATCGGCTCGGAGAAGTTCGGCGGCGCCGAGCGCGGCGAAAGCCATCGCCCGCGGGTCGGCGGACCGGCAGGAGGCTCCCCGGGTGAAGGCGAGGAGCGCTTCCTGGCGGATCCACCGGACCGGGGAGCGCCCGGCGGCGGTGCCTAGGCCCCAGAGGGCTCGGCCCCACCAGTCGCCGAACCCCGGATGATCGGTCCAGGTCCGGTGGAAGTCCAGCCGGTTGTGGAAGGCGCCATCGGAGTCCTGGGCATGGGTGAGGAACGCCAGATAATGCTCTGCGAGCCGAAGGACCTCGGCAGACGGGTCGGGCTCGCGGCTGGTCACGACGAGGCCCCGGGCGTTGTCGTCGGTGCAGTACCCGTGCTCGCGGCGGACAGTGGCGTGCCGGGCATGCTCGAAGAGACCGGTGTCGTCGGTGAGCCGGACCAGGTGGGTGAAGGGCGCAGCGGGAACGACCCGGACGAACCGCGCCGCGGTGGTCGCGCTGACGGTCATGCGCCGGCCACCACGACCGGGCGGGCCCCGGCGCCGATCAGAGTGGAGGCGAGTTGCTGGTAGCGCTGAGCGACCGCGGGCCACCGCAGTGCCGGCTCGGCGTGGCCGCCGCGGCTCCGCAGTTCGGCCGCCAAGGCGGGCTTGATGAGGATCTTCCGGACCGCCGACGCGAGGGCTGCCGGGTTCCGGTGGGGTACGAGTAGGCCGGGCCCGTCGGTGAGCAGTTCCACCGCATGCGGGAAGGCGGTCGCGACGACTGGGATCCGCGCTGCCACCGCCTCGACCAGGACGCCTGAGGTGACCTGTTCGGTGGAGTCGTACGGCAGCACGACGATGTCGGCGGAGCGGATCAGGTCGCCGAGTGCCACGTCATCGAGGTAAGCCGACTCGTAGTGCACATCATGCGCGACACCAAGGGACGCACCGAGTTTATGCAGGCTCGCCCGGTACGTCTCGCCGTGCTGTTCGACGACCTTGGGGTGGGTTCGGCCGGCCACGGTGTAGACCGGCGCCGGCTTGAGGGTCTGCAGGCGGGCCAAGGCTCGCAGAGCCCATTCGATGCCCTTTCCCGGGCCCAGCAGGCCCCAGGTGAGCAGGTGCGGCCGGTCGTCGTAGCGGCGGACGGGCTCCCCGGTGTAGTCGGAGGCACCGTGCGGGATGACGCACACCTTCGCGGCGTCCACGGCATAGCCGAGAAGCAGCCGGTCGTGCGCCGCCTCGGTGATGGTCACGACCGCGCTGGCGGCGGCGGTGATCTGCTCGAGCAGCGACTTCTGCCGCGGGGTGGGCTGAGTCAGCACGGTGTGCAGGACGACGATGCTCGGTACGGTGAGCCGGCGCAGTACGGACAGGACCTCCCCGCCGTCACGGCCGGGGTAGATGCCGTACTCATGCTGGACGACGGCGACGTCGAAGGTGTTCAGCACTTCGGCGGTGTCACGCCAGCCGGACGGCGCGGTGTCCCCCAGGTGTGCGCCACATCGGGCGCGGACGTGATGGTGTCGCCGTTCGCGACGACCCGCACGATGCCGCTCGGCCCGGCGACCTTGCTGAGGTGAGTGGCGAGCGCGGAGTTGAAGGTCGCCAGGCCGCACCGGGTGGGCGGGTGGGTGCTGAGGAATCCGTACCTGATGGTCATGGGTGATGCCTTCCTGTAGCCGCCCGGCCGTGGTCGACGCGCCGGCTGACCGCATGCGCGGCACGGTGCGGGCCGGCCGCTGGCGGGGGGAGCGGATGGTGACGAGGGGCGGGTTGGCCAGCCCCGGCTCATGCCGATGAGTTGCTCGCAGACGGCCGGATAGTCGTCGACCATGCGGTACGCGTCGAAGCGTTTGCGGGCCTGTTTCCGGCAAACCGCTCGATCGAAGTCGGTCGGACGTCCGGCCCGGCTAGTGATCTCGATCGCCGTGTGGGTGCCCTTGTCCGGTGAATCCTGCCGAAGCTCACCAGGCCCGGCGCCCCGGCCGGCGAGAACGGAAGCCCACCCACGTCCGCACCGTGATGGACCCGGCCGTCCGTCGGCGAATCGTCCGCATACCCCTCGGGCACACACCTTCAAAGATGATCATTGTCGGCTCTCTCGAGTCACTCGTCGGCGGGGAGATGGAGCCGCCGGAGTCTGGAGCGACACCGTCAGCCTACGCCTGCCATGGCGCTCCCTCGATGGCCGGAGAACCGGACTCTTCCGCCGATGTTGTCTCCCGCTGCCTGCCGGGCCACCGAGGGCCAAGGTGATGTGGAGGCTCCGTGTGCCCCGCTTCAGAAGCGTTCGATGATCTGATCCGTGGGAAGCCGTGGTGTGTGCGGGGTGGCGGTAGCGGCCGGATCGCCGGTGGTGAAACGCAGCACGAGATGCGGACGGCCGAGGCCGGAGAGCAGGCTCCGCATGCGTTCGCGGGTGACGGCTACCTCGATGGTGGCGCTCAGCGGTAACACCGACAGGCCGAGTTCGGTGGCGGTGAGCCAGGCGGCTGACAGCGCTTCGCCGGCGCGGAGCCAGTCGACCTCGCCGACTCCGGGTCCGTAGAGGATGGCGAACGCGGCGTCGTTCTGGTGCTCTGCGGAGACGGGCAGGTCACCGTGGTGGCCGAAGTCGCGGCCGGGCACGGTCGTCTGTGTGGCCCGGTCCGGGATGGCGGTGTCGGGGATGCCGCTGCCGAGCGGCCGGGTACCGCCGGTCCAGTAGTGGAGTTCGGCCTGCCAGGCGAGGTCCTCGGCCTCGGCACGCTGGGCATGGTCGGCGGCGGCGGCCAGGTCGTACACCTGGTCCGGTCGCAGCAGATGCAGGCCGGCGCCGGTGGACTCGACGGCCGCGCCGACGGCGTGCAGTCTGCCGGTGTCGAGGGGGGTGCTCGGGGCGGGCCGTCGGTCGGTGTGCCGCAGTTTGATGGTCTGGCGGTGTCGTCTGGCGTCGGGGGTGACCGGGATCCGGTGGTCGAGGCGCAGCTGGGCGAGATGGTCGGGGTGTGCGGGGTCCGGCATGCGCGCGAGGATGGTGTGCCAGCCGTCGGCGGCGAGGCTGATCAGGGCGTGGTGCAGTGCGGCCCCGCAGCTGAGGATGGCGAGCCGGGAGTCGGGGTCGGTGACGTCGAGTGCCCGGCTGCGATCGAGGTAGAGGTCGAGCTCGTCGCTGCTGAGACGCCAGCGCCACGGTTGCGTGTTGTGGATCGACGGGGCGTGCCCTGCCGTGGTGGCGGCGGCCGACAGTGCCCGGGCCTCGGCCCGGGAGTCAGCGGCTCGGATGGAAGCGTTGGGGCTCATGCGAGGTTCCTTTCTCCCGGAGGTCGGGACTTTCCGGGTGTGTGCGGCCGGCGCCAGACGCGGGCCTTGGGTGTGCCGGTGTTCCACGGGCGGGATGCGGGCCGCGGTCATCGGGCTATCGGCGTCATCGGTGTGCCGTTGACCGACGGCGTCGCGGCAGGTGCGGTAGTGGCGGCTGCCGCGTTCTCGCGGGCGAGGAACGTGCCGAACTCGCCGATGGTGCTCATCGGCGGGGCTGGGAACACGACGGTGCTGTTCTTGTCGACGCCCAGTTCGACGAAGGTCTGCCGGTTGCGCAGTTGGATCGGCATGGTGACGATGCGCAGGCTCACCCGGTTCAGGACGTCGACGAAGGGGATGATCACGGTGAGGCCGGCCTTGCGGACGGCGATGACCTTGCCGAGGCGGAACAGGACTCCCTGTTCGTACTGCTTGACGACCTTGACGGCGAGGAACGCCAGGGTGAGGAGCACCAGGATGGTGAGAGCGATCCACAGGGACCACATGAGGGATCCTGACTTCGGCCGCAGCCGGATAGTCGTGCCCGAGAACAGTCTGTGTGCGAAACGCACCTGATCGCTGTGGGGCGAAGAAACGCCAAGACGCTCACAGCGGCCAAATACCAGGCCACCGGGGTCCGGGGCGACATCTCAACCCTACGCCTGGTCACGACCCCCGGCCGGGCGCCCGTCGGCGGGCTCGACGAAATGCGGCCTCGACATCGGCCGGGAGCCTTGAAATCGACCGATCGCATTCCTCAGAGCGGCATAGCCCGGGATGATGAGTCTTGCAGGTTGCGGACAACGGTCCCTGGCTCGTTCCGCCGATCACTGAGGAGCGCTTCTCCAGGGCCGGCGGGTGGGGCGAGCCTAGGGATGGCTCGCAGTGATCGCGGCGGGTGTCAGTGCCCGGTGGAGGATACGGTCGATGCACGCCCGGCCTGCTCGTCACGCTTCAGGCGCTTGGCAGTCTGCTTTTCCTTGATCGACTTGCCTTTTTTCTTGACGTTCGCCTTGGCCGTCGAGTCCTTGGACATGATCGAACCTCCCTGGAACAGGTCGGTGAAAGTGCGGGCGATGGAAGAAGGCCCGCGGGGCGGACGCGAGATCCGGACAGCATCTCGAGCCTACTCCCCTTCTGGTCGACGGTCCGCAGTGCTGCAGAGGCGGCCTTGTCGCCGCTCGGGAGATTCGGGCTCACCGCGCTTGATCGGTTCGCGCGAAGCTTGAAGACCGTCCAGTGCCTTTGGATGTCAATCGTTCATGCAGGCCCCGGCCGGTCGGTCCATGCCGGGCACATCGGATCGTCGGCCGGGTGATCACGAGTACGGTTGTCATCGGCCGGATCCGTCCGCTGATCCGCCTCGGTTGAATGGTGGCCCAAGCGTGCCATCAGGTAGAGGCAGCCGAGATCGGGGACCGCATCCCGCAGGATGGCGCGGGCGCGCTCGTGCTCGATCGGTGCGCTGAAGGGCAGGGTCGACACTCCGAGCTCGGCGGCGACCAGCGAGCCCGCGGAGAGCGCTTCGCCGGCATGGAGCCAGTCCCGGCTCTGATCACCCGGACCGTGCAGCACAACGAACGTCGCTGCCCGGTCGTGCCCGTCACGGGTGACGGGAAGGCTCAGGTGGTGGGGCGCGCCGACGATGCGGTCGCCGCCGGCCCACAGTGCCAGTTCCGACTGCCATTGTCTGTCGGCGGGCTCGAGGCTGCCCGTATGGCTCGTCGCCACTGCCAGGCCGAGGATCTGGTCCGGTCGTAACACGGCGAGGCGTACGTGCTGGGACTCGAAGGCGGCACGGATGGTGCTCAGTTGCTCGGGGGTGATCGGGCGGCCGGTGACGGGGCGGCGGTCGGTGCGTCGGAGTTCGATGATGCGCGCCAGGCCGGTGGTGCCGGGGCTCACCGGTGCGGGACCGTCGAGGTGCAGTCGCGCGAGATGGGCCGGCTCGGTGGGGTCGGGCAGACGGGTCGTGGTCACCCGCCAGCCGCCTGCGGCCAGAGTCAGCCGGGCGTGGTGCAGCGCGGCGCCGCAGCCGATCGTGGCGAGCCGCCCGTCGGGGGCGGGGAGTCCGGGCGGCGGCTCGATGTGCAGGAACAGGTCCAGGACGCCGTTGGTCACCTTCCATCGCCACGGCTGGGCGTCGTGAGCCGAGGGAGCCTGCTGGGCGGCCGCGATGGCCTGATAGAAGATCTCGTTCGCGATGCGCCGCCCGGCCGGACGTACGGATGTCATCGGATTGCCCGCTGGCGTAGCGAGCCGACGCCTTCGGTCTCCCATACCTCCTCGGCCCACCGGGTCTCCGCGGAGCTCCGGTGTCCGTCGATCAGCGGCTCGAAGAGGATAGGGGCGAGCTGCGGCGGCTCGGCGAGGTCTGCTGATCCAGGCTGTTGAGCTGATGTTCTCATCGGCGTTCCCGTCGTCCGGGACCAACGCAGGCGCGGGCCCGGCCCGGTGAGACGGGCGAGACGAGGTCCACCGAGGTCGGCGCCCGACGGCCAGGCCGCCGGTTCACCCTCAAGGATACGCGCTGTGCTTCCGCATTCTCGCCGCGCACCCGAGCGCTCGCCGACATCGAGCACGACGGCTGATCCTCGATCGGAAGGAGCAGCGCGCCGGCGGCCCGGGACCGTCAGGCGACCGGACGCCTGGTCTCCACCGAATGGGGCGACCCGCTCGCATGATCGGTGGCGGCGTCGGCATCGACGCTGAGGTCGGGGTGGCCGGCCGGCTCGGGAACGCACAGCCAGAGCGCCTGGGGCAGGATCCCGACAGCCAACCGGTCACTGCTGTGGATGAGATCGCCGTCGAGTTGACGAGGCTGTGGGCGGTTGCTGATCACCTCTATCCGGCTGCCGCGGAAGACCTCGAGGGCGGGTACCCGTTCGCTGCGCCGGATCAGGCCCCACGCCAGCGCCACCCAGGTGCGCAAGGTGTTCGGCGTCAGGATGGCGATGTCGAGGACGCCGTCATCCGGCTGCGCCTCGCTCAGCAGTCTCAGCCCGCCTTGCAACCGGCCGACGTTGGCGATCAGCACCGAGCGGGCGCGCCGGCGGATCGGTTTGCCGCCGTCGATGCGCAGGGTGACCCGCATCGGCCGGTCCTTGAGATGCTTCAGCGCGCCGAGCACGTACGCGGGCCAGCCGATGTGCTTCTTGGCGGTGTCCGAGGTGGCGTCGAGCATGTGTGCGTCGAAGCCCATGCCCGCCATCACCGCGAAGTGCCGGCCGTCGAGAGTGCCGACGTCGATACGCCGCAGACCGCCGTCCACCGCGACCGCGAGACCAGTGGCCAGATCGGTGGACAGCCCCAGATTCGCTGCGAGCAGGTTGCCGGTGCCGGCGGGCAGGACGGCCATCGACACCTCGGTGTTGGTCAGCGCCGACACCGCGGACATCACGGTCCCGTCACCACCGCAGACGAACACCACCTGGGCACCCGATTCGACGGCGGCGCGGGTCTGGCCGAGCCCGGGGTCGTCCTCGGTGGTCTCGAACCATCGTGGCGCCGGCCAGCCGGCCTTCGCCAGCGTGGCGTCGACGGTGCGGCGCAGCTCGGCGACATCGTCGATCTTCGCCGGGTTCACGACGACCGCGGATCGGGGCGCCGGGTCGGTGCGGGTGGTGGTTGTCGTCATCGAGCGGGCTCGCTTTCGTCGGAGGTGACTCCGGTCGGCTCGGTCCCGGTGGCTCACCACCCGGGACGGGTCCGCCGTCCGGATGGTGTGGACAGGTAGCGCATGCCCGGCCGTACCGCCAAAGGCGAGCGTGCTGTCGCCTCCGAACCCTGTCGCCGGGAGGGCGAGGCGTCGACTCGCATCACGCAGTCGAGCGTGATGAGCGACAGCACAGAGGCCACAGGAGTCCGGGCGGCATGTCCACGGCGTAGAGATCGATGAAGACGGAGTACCCCGCCATCCGAGCGGTAAACAGCGGAGGAGCGGGTGAGGAGATCACCCGGCCGGGAGGATATCGCCGCTGGTGGGCAGGCGTCGTCAGGGAGGGATCGGCTCACAGACCGGGCAGGCTCGTCAGGTCGGTGACGACGATGCGGGCGACGTCGGTGAGACGCCGGTTGTTGTTGCGGGCGTAGGCACGGATCCGGAGGAACGCGTCGTCGACGGAGATCCCCTTGATCTGGGCGACGGCGCCCTTGGCCTGTTCGATGATGATCCGGCTGTTCAGGGCGCCCTGCAGCTGCTCGGTCAGCGCCTCACTGCGGCGGATCGCGCGCTCCTGCATGAGGCCGATGGTCGCGACGTCGGCGAGCGCCTGCATGATCGGCACATCCGTGTCGGCGAAGTCGCCGCCGACGCTGTCACCGAAGATGTTCAGCGCTCCGATCACCTGCGAGCGCAGCCGCAGAGGGAATGCGTGCACCGAACGGAAGCCCGCCTCGGCCGCGCGGGGGCGAAGCGCGGCCAGCGGGCCGTCGCGGCCGCGAGATCGACGTTGATGACCGGCCGTCCGGTGCGGAACGCCTCCAGGCACGGCCCCTGATCGTTCTGGATCTGGAACAGCTCGACCAGGCGGACGTTATCGTCGGAGCCCGCCACGAAACCGAGCCGTCCGTGTTCGTCGGCCAGCGCCAGACCGGCCGCCGCCGCTCCGACCAGGTCGCGAGCCCGATCGGTCAGCATGCTCAGGAAGTCGAGAAGGTCGAACTCGTCGACCAGGGTGTCAGCGGCCTCCACGAAGATGGTGGCGAGCCGTTCAGCCGAGACGGTGCTCATGTCCTGCCTTCCGATCGTCCTGAACCGTGCCGCCACTCATTCGTCGTTCCCGTCCAGTCGCAGCCGCCTGGCGACGATGTCACGTGCGACATCGTCGAGACGCCGGTTCTCGGCATAGGCATGAGCCCGTATCCGGACGAGCGCCTCACCGATGGGGACACCCAGCTGCACCATGACCATCCCCTGTGCCTGGAACAGCTCGGCGCGATGCCCGACGTTCAGACACGAAGCGCCGGAGCCGTCCTGTGCCGGCGCGTTCTCCTGCATGTCGAGCAGTGCTTCCACGGTCACGTCCGCGAAGGTGAACGCCGTCCGCAGTTCGCCCCGGGTCAGCTGTCCCGTCCGTTCACGGAAGACGCTGATGACACCGAGCCGGGCGGCGCCGACCTGGAGGGGGAAGGAGAAGACGGCGCGGACGCCGGCCTCCTGTGCGGACGGGGCGTAGACCGGCCAGCGATGGATCGCGGTCTCGGAGAGGTCCGCGGTGAGTACCGGACGGCGTTCCGCGAAGGCATCGATGCAGGGCCCCTCGCCCAGGATGAACTGCAGCTCCTCGACGCGCTCGCTGACCGGGTCCGACGCCGCGCAGACTCCGCGCGTCCCGTCTGCGGTCATCACGCTGACACCGGACCCGGACGCCGACAGTGCCTCGACGGCGGCGAGACAGATGCGCTGAAGCAACATCAGGTCGGCCGGCTGACGCGCGATGAGATGCCGGACCGCCTTCCAGGGCTCGCCCGGACCGTCGGCCGACGTCACCAGCGCCGGCGCTCAGGAGATGACCCGCCCGTGTCGTGCCTCCACATCGGCATAGCCGTCCCTTCCAGGCGCACATGCCGAGGGCCAGGGCCGCATGAGCCGAACAGATCCGTTCCCACCATACTCGCGACGCCGCGACTGCGTGTCTCCGCGGGGCGCTGTTCGGGCGGTGTCGTCGACGTGCCTGGAGTGGTTCGCGGGGCAGTCACCCGAACGTCCAGATCTGCCCGCCGCCGCGGCTGGAAGAAGCGCGATCGACGGCGTGACGATCACGATCTGCGGCCGGCTGACCACCTGGATCATCAGACCGTCCTGCGCCTGGCAGCGAGCCGGGCCGGGTCGGGCCAGCGTACGTCGTGGGCCCAGCCGAGCCTCTCGAAGATCCAGATGAGACGGGCGGCGGGGTCGATCTGGCCGCGCAGGACGCCGTGCCGGGCGCCGGTGGGGTCGGCGTGGTGGCTGTTGTGCCAGCTCTCCCCGAACGACAGGATCGCCAGTGGCCAGAAGTTGGTGGCCTTGTCCTTGCTGTTGAACGGGCGTTCGCCGACGACGTGACAGATCGAGTTGACCGACCAGGTGACGTGGTGCAGCAGGGCCATCCGGACCAGCCCGGCCCAGAAGAACGCGGTCAGCGCTCCCGTCCAGGTGCCGGTGACCAGTCCACCGATCACCGCGGGTAGCAGCAGGGACAGCGCGACCAGGGGCAGGAACAACCGGTCGATCACGCGGATGCCCCGGTCGGCGAGCAGGTCCGGTGCGAAGCGGGCCTTGTTGGTGACCTCGGGATTGAGGAACCAGCCGCAATGGGCGTACCACAGGCCCTTGGCCAGGGCGCGGACGCCGGTGCCGTACCGCCATGGGGAATGGGGGTCGCCTTCGCGGTCGGTGAAGGCGTGGTGCCGCCGGTGATCGGAGACCCAGGTGGTCGGGGGTCCTTCGACGGCGAGGGAGCCGGCCACGGCCAGAGCCAGACGCAGTGGCCGCTTGGCTTTGAACGAGCCGTGGGTGAGGTGGCGGTGGAATCCGGCCGTCACGCCGGCGACCGCGACCACATACCCGACGATCGCCATGGCGGCGTCGAGCGCGGAGAGCCCCCACCCCCAGGCGATCGGCACGGCGGCGAACAGTGCGACGAACGGCCCCACCACGAAGAACCAGAGCATGGCGATGGCCGCAGGTGACTGGGGTTCCTCGATCATCGGCTTGGGGCCGGGAAGAGTGGTGATGACAGGTGTGCTCATGGGTCGACTCCTGGAATCCTGTCGGCCGACGTGCATCGTGCGGACAGAGGTGGTCGCGGCAAGATATGAGGCCGCAGGAGTCTGGACGGCCGCCGGGACTACGTGGGCACCACGGGCCACGGCATTGAACCTGATGAGCGTGGGGTACCCCGCTTCCCGGTCGACAAACGGACACCACTCCGGTGCGGGCGGGCCTGCTGCGCTCGAGGCAGAGACGCACACCGTCCGGTTCATTGCTCGCATTCGCCTGTTTGCCGTCCGGCGGAGGGGGTAGCCCCCTCCACTCCTGGTCGATGCTTCAGGGAGGCGTCGCCCCTGATCATCTGTCGCCCATCGGGCGGGAGTGGATGAGATCTCCGAGCTTTCCTCGAAGAGAGGAGTCCTGTGGGCCGCTGCCAGAGGGGGACCGGCGGCCCACAGGACGGCCTTTCGGCACACCACTGAAGAGTCTCGGGGCGCGGATCCGGCATCCGATGTGGGATGGCGTGCCGCTCTCCCCGTCTGAGGGACGCTCGCCGGTCCCGTCCCGGGTGATGCCGTAGCGTCGGAGCCGCATCATCTCTGACTGTCGCTCCGGACCTCGGCGGCTATCCGCATCGTCGTCTGGAGCCTGTCGTGGAAGTGCCGTCCCGGGAAGCGTCTGCGCCTGTTTCGGGAAAGGACGCCTCCGGGGCGGTCGATGATGCCGCTCTCCTGGAGGCGATCTCGCGAAGCAGCGTGTCCGCCTTCATCGAGCTGTTCGATCGAACGTATCCGGCGGTCCGGACCGCGCTGACCACACTGCCGATCGACGGCGACCGGCGAGACGATGTGCTTGCCGCCAGTTATCTCGAGGTGTGGTGGCTGGCCGGCTGTCGCACCGAGCCCGGTCTGGACGTCGTCGAATGGATCATCGGTATCGCTCGCCGGCGGATCGGGGACACCCGTCTCGGTCCCACGTCGCCTGTCGAGCCGGTGGAAGCGGCAGGCCGGACCCCCGGATACGCGTTGCGGGAGCTGGCCGCACTGCTCTGCCGCCCGGTGGGCACCCTCGAGCCGGGCTGACCACGTCCGGCGCCCCGGAGTAGTACGGCAGGAGCCGGTGTCGGGCACCATGACGATGACGTCACATGGGCGGATCGTCCGACAGCTTCGCGGGGTCGAGACGGAGCATGGCGAGCAGTCCTCCGTGCCGGTCCAGGTCGATGCGGTCCGGTAGCTCACGGTCGACGAATGCGGCACGGCTGTGCTGGCCGCGCTCCCGGAGCGCGGCCAGCACAGCCGTTTTGGCGATGATCACTTCTTGAAGACGTCCTTGATCTTCTCGCCGGCCTGCTTGATGTTCGCGGACTTCTCGTCCGCCGTGCCCTCTGCCTGGAGATCCTTGTCGTCGGTGGCCTCGCCGACGTTCTGCTTCACCTTGCCGGTGGCTTCCTGCGCCTTGTTCTCGATCTTGTCGTCGAGTCCCATGACGTCCCTCTCCCGCGCTCCGCACGGACCTCGTCGGTTGACGACATCTCGCTGAGCGTCGGTGCTGCACCGGGGGATGCCCGTACCCGGCGATGCGAAACCCTTCGATGGCGGCCCGGCCGGAAGGCATGCCGTTCAGGTACGCCGGTGGCGCGAGCACGGTCCATCGCGAGGAGCACGTGCGGCCTGCCGTGCAAGACTCGGTGAGTGATGCCATCAGTACACCGAGCCGTTGATCATGTCGGCGCCTAGTGTGACCGCTGTCTCGCCGGTCACGTCGTGGCCGCCGGCCTGTGGGGCGTTGCCAGCCGCGGCTGCCGGGCGACGGCCTCTACGACGGCGGGGGAGCGGCCGCACCGCCACCGGCGCCTCGGGAGGCCGTCCGCCGGCCCTGGTGGTCCGCGCCGACGGCTCCGCCGCTCACCACACCGCTGAGGGCGGCACGCCGATCGGCATCCCGGCCGCTCCACGCCCGGTGATGCGGATCATATCGCCGGAAGTGACGCCGATCGCCGGTCTCAGCCCGCGGCGGCCTGCGGCTTCATCTCCTGCCACTTCTCGTGCGAGCCGCGCCACGCATCGGCGACGATCAGCGCCGACCCGCGCCCCGGGCACTCCTGTACGCGGTAGCGCCCCGCCGTCCCACCCATCTGGACCAGGACGTCCCACTGAGAGCCGTCACTGCGGACGTAGACGTCGCGTCGGAATCGGGTCGTGCTGCTGCCGTTCCACCAGTGCCGCTGAACCATCATCCGCCGACCCTACAGGCGGCCGGCTGCCGGTAGGGTCGCCGTCGACCGTCGACAATGGCCTTCAGGTGGCAGAGCTTCAGGTGGCACAGCTTCAGGTGGCACAGCTTCAGGTGGCACAGTGAGTGGGATCGAAGCGATGGTCCGGCTCCTGCGGCAGTCGCACCATGCCCGGCCTGACGACCTTCCGCAGATGGCGATGCGCGCCGCCCCGCTCGTCGGCGCCACCGTCATGATCATCTATCTGGTGGATCACCGGCAGCGTGAGCTGCTGCCCCTGATCGCCGGGACGCTCCGGCCCGGGACCCGTTCATGATCGACGGCACTCTCGCGGGGCGCGCGTTCACCACGGTCACCGTCTGCGTGAGCGAATCCGAAGCCGACGGTGTCCGGCTGTGGGCGCCGCTGATCAACGGTGCCGAACGCCTCGGCGTCCTGGAGGTCCTCCTCGACGGTCCGGCCGGCGAGTCGACGGTGGAGGACTGCGCGACGGTCGCGGCGCTGCTGGCCGAGTTGGTCGTCACCCGCGATCTCTACAGCGACACCATCGAACGGCTGCGCCGCCGGGAGCCGATGCTGTTGGCGGCGGAGATGCTGCGCGCCCAGTTGCCGCCGCTGACGTTCTCTACCGGCCATCTGATGATCAGCGGAATCCTGGAACCCTGCTACGACGTCGGCGGTGACGCCTTCGACTATGCCGTCAACGGCGACATCGCGCACCTGGCGCTGTTCGACGCCGTCGGCCACGGCTCCGCCGGCGGAATGCGGGCGGTCATGCTGGCCTCGCTCGCGCTGGCTGCCTACCGCAATGCCCGCCGCACCGGCCTCGACCTGATCGGTACCTACCATCGCATCGACCAGGCCGTTCACGACCACGACCGGTGGGGCCTGATCACCGCCGTGCTCGCTGAGCTGGACCAGCGCACCGGGATGCTGCGAGTGATCTCGGCCGGGCACCCCAGCGGTGTGGTCATCCGCCAGGGCAAGGCGGTCAAGATGCTGCCGACGCCCACCGCCCTGCCGGTCTCGCTCGGACACCACCGGCCCCCGGTCGTCGTCGAGGAGGCTCTGGAGCCGGGCGACCACGTGCTTCTCTACACCGACGGCATCATCGAGGCCCGTTCCAGCGACGGCGAGCCGTTCGGCATCGACCGGCTCGTCGACTTCACGGTCAAGGCCGTCGGCGACCGGCTGCCGCTACCGGAGACCACCCGCCGGCTGGTTCACGCCATCCTCGACCATCAGGACGACTGCCTGCAGGACGATGCCACCGTGCTGCTCGCCCAGTGGATCAGCCCGGCCCCGTTCCGCTCCGACACGGAGCTGCCGGAGTCCGACAACCGGACACCGCTCGGCACCGCCCCGTGAGCGGGCGCCGAGGAGGGGCCGTGGCCGGATCGGAGTAGTCGTCAGCCGCTGGGGTACCCGTACGGCAGTAGCCGCCAGATGATCGCACTTCTCCGGAGCGCGACAGCAGCGGTGGCGGGGCGTCTCTGATCACCTCGCTTTAGAGCACGGGGAAGTTGCCGGCCATGACCACTCTCGCTTCCACCGCAGCGGCGACGGCCCGGGAATGACCGTGGCCGACGGGGCCGGGCCACTCGCGGCCCGGTTCGTGCACGCGGCTCTGATCATCGAGAGCGATCGTGACCTCGACATGCTGGCGGCGGAGGTGGCCCGATCGGCGAAGCTCTACGACGAGGTTCTGGTGGTGGTCGGGGAACGGACCCGCGCGGTGCTGGCCGACCTGGCCGGCGATCTTCCGGCGGTGGTCCGCTGGTGCGCCCCGGACGCGTCCTGTCAGCGGCTCGGTGTCGCCTACGAGCGGTTCCGCCGCTATCTCGCCGACGAGCATCGGGCGGGACGGCGGGTTCATATGATCGCCGAACCCGACCTCGTCCGCGATGCGGACTCCGGTCTGCGGGCCGATCGGGTCGCCGCCTATCTGGAGTACGAGTCGATCTGCAACCACACGTACGCGCTGGGCGCTTCCACCGTCACCTGCGTCTGGGACTGCCGTAGCCACCCGGCCACGGTGATCGACCGTGTCCGGGCCACCCACCCTCACCTGGTCACGCCGGTCGGCCGAACGGCGTCACCGGACTATCTCCAGCCGGAGCGCTACCTGTCTGTACGTCACCACGTGCCGATGCGCAGACCACCGGCACACGTCGATCACGATGTCAGTGTCGGCGGGGTCGCCGAGCTCAGCGGACTGCGGTCGGCCATCGGCGGTTGGGCGACGGATCATCGGTTCATCGGAGAGGCGCTGGAGGATGTCGTGGTGGCGGTGGTCGAGGTCGCGACCAACGGACTGTGTCACGGGGACCCGCCGGTCCGGGTTCGTGCCTGGCATCACGGTGGCACGCTCGTCGTGCAGTGCGACGATGCCGGCTCCCGTCCGGTCCCCGCGGACGCGGGATTCCTTCGGCCCGATCCGGTTTCCGCGATGGCGGGTGGGCGGGGTCTGTGGTTGGCCCGGCAGTTGGCCGACGTGGTCATGGTGTCGTCAGCGCCGGGCCGGACGTCGGTCCGGTTGCACTTTCCCCGGGACATCATGCCGGCCGCATCGTCGTGACGCCCGATCTGGAGGGGAGACGATGAGCCCCGCCCTCCGGGAGGTGCGCGGACGGCGAGGCGTCGGTGTCGTCAGCTCGGGCGCCGCCGAAGCTTGGCGAGGAGCCGCCACACGTGCGTCTGGGTGACGCATCGATGGATAGTCCTCAATGCCATGATGGTGGGCCCGTGCCGGCGGAGAAATGCGCGAAATTGTCAATTCCGCCGTGGTCCCGGGTGACCGATCCGGGAACCCGGTCAGCATCGCACCATTTCAGGATTGCGGGGTCATGGCTATCCCCGGCGTTCGTGGCGAACCGAATTGGCAGTGGAGAAGGGCGTATTGTCCTTCAGTTGCGTCGGGTGAACAGAATGGCGCGAATTCTGCTGGGGTCGGACCCGTGTGGTGCGGGTAGTGTGAGGGGTGAGCAAGCCGCCAGGCGGGGTGACCCGGTCGGTGACGCGCCACCCGTCGAGGTGGCGCCACGGCGAACCACGGTGAGTCAGCGCAGGCACGGGGCCGTAAGGTTTCGGTGCGGCGCGATCACTGAGTGACCTGGCGGCTCACTGCCGTCCGGGCGTGTCGGCGTCCGTGCCGACGGCCAGGGAAATCCGGATCCCCGTGCCCGTCTCCTCAATCGCGAAACCTTCTCCTCGCCTGTCGCCGGGCAGCATCGCGGCATAGAGATCGGCGTTGGAAATGTCCACCGTTCCGCCTTCACGGGCAACCAGGATACTGAGAACAGCACGCAAATTGACGTCGCTGAGATAGCGCATGGTGTTACTCATTCCTGTGAGGGCGGAAATCGCGGTCTCCGCGGCTCCCGAATCCTCAGCCTACCCCGGTGGCTGTCTCGGCATCGATCTCCGCTGGTCGACGTCGGCGTCTCGGCCGGCGACCACCGTCTCGCGGGCGCTGACACGGCGATCGCTCTGGTCCAGGGACCGGCCGTACTCCCGCCCCTCGATGCTGGGCCAGGCGCCGTTCCGGGTGCGCGAACACCGACTCGGAGTACCGGTCGCCATTCCTCCGTGCTCCGCACCTTCTTGATCGGGTCACGGCATATGCTGATCGGGACCACAGCACGACCGCCCGGCGAACCCGCAGCGTTGTCGTGCGGAGGGGCGGGCACAGCGTGACCGAGGCGGCGGAGTCTGAGGGGCTGTCCTCGGTGTTGCCCGATGATCCACACGAAGCCGGGGCCGCTCGACCCGGTGAGCTCGGATCATCACGACGCAAGGCCGCCGACGGTCTGGTCGCCGACGGTCTGGTCGCCGGCGATCAGAGTCAGGCGTTGCGGGCCGTCCTGGACATTCTTGACGTGGCGGTGCTCGGCTACGACCGCGACGGCCGGACGATCCTGATGAATCCTGCTGCTCGATCCCTTGTCGAAGACGTGGGGGAACCGGCCGGAGACGATGGCGCCGTGCACACCCGGATGCTGCTCTTCGACACCACGGGACGGCGGATCGACGACGAACGGCATCCTGTCGCCCGGGCGTTGCGCGGGGAGTCCGTGCGGCATCTCGAGGTGCGCGCGCGGGTGGCCGACGGCCCGGTCCGGATGTATATGGCTCAGGGCGGTCCGGTGACCGGAGCGGGACGGCTCGCTGCGGTTCTGGCCTTCCACGACGTCACGCTGCTGGGCCGGGCTAAACAGCTGAAGGACTGCGTGGCCCGGGTCTCCGCGATCCTCGGCGAGCCCGGACCCGCAGGACTGATCATCGCGACCGCCGTGCGAACCGTCGGGGTCATGCTCGGCTGGGCCGCCAGCGAGTTCTGGTCCGTCGACCTGGTCGGGCAGGTGATCCAGCGGCGTAACCGCTGGCAGGCCGACGACCGGCACGCGACCGGCCTCGACCGCGTCGGCGATCTCCTCAGAGGTACGGGTCTGGCCGGTCGCGCATGGCAGAGCAGAACACCGGTGTGGGTCACCGACCTCGTCACCGATCCCCTCACCGCCGCTCAGACCGACTGGGGTGTGCTGCGTGCCGCCCTGGCCGTTCCCATCCCCATCGGCTCGTCGGTCCTCGGCGTCCTGATCTGCTACAGCGATCACGACGAGACACCCGACGACATGCGCACGGCCATCCTCACCAGCATCGCCGCGTACCTCGGGGAGTTCCTCGAACGACGCCGGGCCGACGATTCCTCCATCGCATTGGAGCACAGCCGCGACGAGTACATCACCCTGGTCGGCCACGAGCTGCGCACCCCGTTGACCAGCATCCAGGCCAACGCCGAGATGCTGCGCGCCGACCCCGGCATGCGGGCCGACGAACGACAGCAGATGCTCGAGGTGATCCATCGGCGCGCCGAGCAACTCAACCGGCTCGTCGCGACGCTCCTCGACGTGGCCGGTACGAGGGCGGGACACGTGTTCCTGCATCGCCGCCGCATCGATCTCACCGAGGTCGTCCGAGCCGCAGTCGGGGACGACCCCTCCACCGGCGTCGACGTCGACGCTCCGGCATCCCTGCCCGTCCACGCCGACCCGGACCGGCTCCGCGTGGCCATCGACGAACTGCTGCGCAACGCCGGAACGTGGGCCCCGCGGGACAGCCGGATCCGCGTCACCGTTCGCACGGATGAGCGCACTGCCGTGATAGCAGTCTCCAACAGCGGTCCCCGGATCCCCCCGATCAGCACGCTCGTGTCTTCGAGCTCTTCTACCGCAGCGACGAGTTGCGCCACGGCGGAATCCCCGGCGCCGGCCTCGGTCTCACACTCGCCCGGGCGATCGTCGAGCAGCACGGCGGGACCCTCACCCTGAGTGAGCCCGATGAGAGCACGACGACCTTCACCATCCGCCTGCCTCGCCATGCCGCGTGACAGTGGTGACGCCGGCCCCTACAGGTATTGGCCACTCGTCGCGCTGTCCTGGCGTGCCACCCGTACTGATACGACGTTGGCCAGGTTGATCAGTACGGCGTTCTCGTCGGTCTCCCTGTTGTACCGGGCACGGGTGAGGACCAGGCTACGACGCTCGTCCAGCGCTCGGACGATCGCCTCCACCGCCGCGTCCGGATCCGGGAAGTCGCTGGTCAGCACGGCCACGTCCTCGCCGCCCACGGGATGGAACCTGATGATCAGTTCAGTGTTGTCAGACATGGCGTCTCCTCACGACGTCGCCCGCATACCCGAAGTCACATGTTTCACGCCGGCGAGGGTCTCGACGGTCGTCACCGGCCGGCGCGTGCCGCGTGCTCGGCTCGGGCCGGAGCCCCGACCTCGTGTAGGTATCGCAGTGCCTGCCGGTAGGACGTGACGAGACTGGTCTGCTCGTACGGCACGCCGATCTCCGCGCAGTAGGCCTCGATGATCGGCTGGGCCTTGCGAAGGTTGGGCGCCGGCATGCCCGGGAACAGGTGATGCTCGATCTGGTAGTTGAGGCCGCCCAGCGCCACGTCGGTGAACCGGCCACCCCGGACGTTGCGGGAGGTCAGCACCTGCTTACGCAGGAAGTCCTCGTCACCGGCCGGGTGCGGCATGCCCTTGTGATTGGGAGCGAAGGTCATACCGAGATAGAGACCGAACAACGCCTGGTGAAGCACGAGGAAGCCGAGGGCTGGCAGAGGCGGCAGAACGATCAACAGTACGGAGAGGTAGCCGGCGGCGTGCAGAAGCAACAGCGTGCTCTCCAGGCGGGGGCGTTTCACGGCTCCGCGGCGCAGCGCCTTGATGCTGGAGATCTTCAAGTCGACGGCGAGCAGAGTGAGCAGCGGGAAGAAGAGGGCGGCCTGGTGCCGGGTGATGAAGCCCTTGAGCCCGCGCCGTCCGAGTGCTGACTCGGTGGCCCAGATGAGCACCTCGGGGGCCACGTCGGGGTCGAGGTCGTCGTGATTGGGGTTGTTGTGGTGCCGGGTGTGCTTCTCCATCCACCAGCCGTAGCTCATCCCGATGCCGACGTTGCCGGCGATGCGGCCGGCGATCTCTCCCGGTCGCTTGGTGCGGAACACCTGCCGGTGAGCGAGGTCGTGGGCCAGCAGCCCCACCTGGGTGAAGGTGATGGCCAGGAACGCCGCCGTCACGACCTGCCACCAGGACGAGCCGATCAGGAAGAACGCGGTCCACCCACCGAGGAACATGAGTGCGACGACGCCGATCCGGACGAGGTAGTAGGCGACCCGGCGCTGCATCAGGCCCTCCGCGTTGATGCGGCGTGCCAGGACGGCGAAGTCGCTGCCGGCCGTTGCCGCCCGCGACGCCGCAGCGGTCGCCGATGTCAGAGTTGTCATGTTCCCATCGAACCGCTCGGGACGCGATTCGTCAGGAGCACTAGGACCCTCGTCGTGGTGGTGCTAGCACTACCAGGACAGCCGATGCCGGAGGGAGGTGATGAGGTTCGTGAGAAGGCGGGTTGACGGTACGGGCCTGGCCCGGCGCGGTGTGCGCGGTGTGCTGGACGGTGCGGCGGCGATCGGCCTCGCGCTCACCAACATTCCGCTGCTGGCCGTCGTGGTCGGGGCGTTGGTGCTGACGCCGGTGCCGTACCTCGGGCTGGCCGTGGTCCCGTGGACCATGACGCTGGTCCGCAAGCGCACCGACCTGGAGCGCCGCCGTGCGTCGCAGACCGGTGTGCTGGTCGCCCGCCCGTACCATCCGTTGCCGGAACGTGTCGTCGCCGACGGGTGGGAGCGGTTCCGGTGGACCGTGACGGATCCGGCCACGTGGCGGGACCTGGCCTGGCTGGCACCCGGAGCCGTCGTCGGGCTGACTCTCGGGGCGATCGGTGTGCTGGTGCCGTTGTACGGGCTCCTGGGGCTGACCCTGACGCCGTCGTGGATCTGGCTCGGCACCGGCTGGTACGGCTACGGCGCGGTCTGGTCCGTCGACACATTCCTCGCCGGTCTGGTGTCGGTGCCGCAAGGTGTGATCATCCTTGCCGCCGGGCTGTGGGTGGCGCCGTGGTTGCGCCGTGTCGACGCGCTGTTCGCCCGGCTCCTTCTCGCGCCCACCAGGGCGGCCGAGCTTCGGCTGCGCGTCACCCAGCTGACCGTCACGCGCGCCGGGACGGTGGACGCCCAGGCGGCGGAGCTGCGCCGCATCGAACGCGACCTGCACGACGGCGCGCAGGCCCGTCTCGCCTCGCTGAGCATGATGATCGGCCTCGCCGACAACCTCATCGACCGTGACCCGGCCGAGGCCCACAAGCTGCTCGCCGAGGCCCGGGCGTCCAGCCGTGCCGCGCTCGCCGAGTTGCGAGACCTCGTCCGCGGCATCCACCCGCCGGTGCTCGCCGAACGCGGGCTCGACGGCGCGGTCCGGGCACTGGCACTGAGCCTGCCGATCCCGATCACCGTCGATGTCGACCTGCCGGGACGACCCGATCTGCCGCTGGAGTCCGCGGCCTACTTCGCCGTCGCCGAAGCGCTGACCAACGTCATCCGGCACAGCCGCGCCCACCACGGGTCGGTGTCCGCCCGGCACGCGGCCGGACTGCTGACCATGGTCGTCACCGATGACGGCAGAGGTGGGGCCGCCCCGGCCGCCGGCACGGGACTGCGCGGCATCGAACGCCGCCTCGCCGCCTTCGACGGCACGATCATGCTGTCGAGCCCACCCGGAGGACCCACCGTCATCACCATGGAGCTGCCGTGCGCGTTGTGATCGCCGAGGACCACGCCCTGCTCCGGGACGGCCTGACCCGGCTGCTGGGCGCCTTCGACTTCGACGTCGTCGCCGCCGTCGACAACGGCCCGGCGCTGCTGCCCGCCCTGCTCGAGCACCGGCCCGACGTGGCCGTCCTCGACGTACGCCTGCCGCCCACCTTCACCGACGAAGGCCTGCAAGCGGCCATCGCCGCCCGCACCCGGCTGCCGGGCCTGCCCATTCTCATGCTCTCCCAGCACGTGGAACCGCTCTATGCCCGGGAGCTGCTCAGCACCCCGTACGGCGGCATCGGATATCTGCTCAAGGACCGCGTCGCCGACGTCAGCGACTTCATCGACGCCGTCCACCGCGTGGCCGGCGGTGGCACCGCCATGGACCCCGAGGTGATCTCGCGGCTGCTCGCCCGCCGGGAGCCGCTGGCGGTGCTCACCGCCCGGGAACGTGAAGTGCTCGGCGAGATGGCGCAGGGCCGGTCCAACGCCGCGATCGCCACCAATCTGGGCATCACGGAGAAGGCCGTGAGCAAGCACATCAACAACATGCTGACCAAGCTCGACATGCCTCCCTCCGACGACGACAACCGCCGGGTGCTGGCCGTGCTGGCCTACCTGAACGCGTGACGGCGTGTGCGTGGTTCACCGGCGGGCCGGCCGGTCCGGCAGCAGCCGTTCCTCGAGATCCAGTTCGCGTTCCAGCACTCGCAGACCCTCGTCGGACAACCGTCCGGCGTCGCGCCAGCGCAGGCATTCCTCCCGCTGGGCATCGATGGCCACCCGGCGCACGTGCAGGGCGGCCTCGTACTGCGGCGAGATCGGCGGACCCGCCGAGTCGTTGTCGCGCAACAGGGAGAGCCGGTCCCGGTAGCGGCGCAGCCGGGCCCGCAACTGCTCGCGCATCGTCTCGATCACCTGGCCGCTGATGTCGTCGTGTTCCTGCTCCTCCAGCTCGTCGAGAGCGGTGAGGGCGGCCTTGACCGAGGCCGCCCTCGCCTCGTTGCGGAGCAGAGCCTGGTCGTTGTCGTCCGCGCGGAGCCCCAGCGCCCGCACCATCGGCGCGAACGTCAAGCCCTGCCCGACCAGGGTGACGAGCACGACCACGACGGTGCAGAACAGCAGCAGGTCGCGAGCGGGGAACCGCGCCCCCGTCTCGGTGACCAGCGGCAGAGTGAAGATCGCCGCGAGACTGATCACGCCTCGCGTACCCGCCCAGCTGAGGACCACGACCTCCCGGCCGGTCCATCTCACGGACGCCCTCTCGTCCGCTGCGCCCCGGCTCCACCGGGTGTGCAGCGCTCCGGGCACCAGCAGGGTGAGCACCAGCCACAAAGGCCGTAGCAGCAGGGTGACACCCACGGTGATCGCGACCGCGGCGACCACGGTGACGGCTTCGTATCCCGCCAGTCCCCGGATGACCTCGGGTAGTTGCTGACCGATCAACAGGAACACGAAACCCTCGAGCAGGAAGTCGACCAGCCGCCAGACCGCGTTGGTCTGCAGCCGGCCCGCCCCGGACGCTGATCGCGGCGTGTGATGCCCGACGATCAGCCCCGCCACGACCACTGCCAGCACACCCGAGACGTGTATCACCTCACCGAGCAGGTAGGCGCCGAACGGTATGGCCAGCGACACGGCGTTCGCCAGCATCGGATCGCCGCTGAGCGGCCTGGACAGCAGACGGACGGCGAAAGCGACCAGGACGCCCACGGCCACTCCCCCCACCGCGGCGAGCAGGAACTGACCGAAGGCGGCCGGCGCCGAGAACCCGTCTCCGGTGGCCGCGGCGACCGCGACGCTCAGGATGGTGAGCGCGGTGGCGTCGTTGAGCAGGCCCTCACCCTGGATCAGGGTGATGATCCGGGGTGGAAGCCCCACCTTGCGGCCGACAGCCAGTGCGGCGACCGGGTCGGGTGGAGCGACCGCCGCACCGACCGCGATGCCGGCGGCCAGGGTCGCACCGGTGACGAACCACGCGAAACCCAGGCCGATCAGCACCGCGGTGAGCAGGACCAGGACCACCGACAGGCTGACCACGGTACGCAGATTGCGGCGGATCGCGATCATCGACGAGTCCAGGGCGGCGCTGTACAACAGCGGTGGCAGCACGAACGCCAGGACGATGTCCGGATCCAGGGGGATGTTGGGTCCCGGTAGCAGGGCGTACGCGATGCCGATGATCGGCAACAGCGCGGCGGCGGGCAGTCCCGTCCGGTCGGCGACCCACCGCACCACCGCGACCACCGCGACAGCGGCGAGGACAAAGATCAGGACCGGCTCGACATCCACCGTCTCATCCTCGCGGACCGGCCCGCGCCGGCCGCGGGAACCGGTGCCGGGGATCGCCCCGGCCGGAGACCGGCGGCAAGTATTAGGGTCGGCAGCCGAATTTCTGTGCTACGGTTGGCCACGTTGCAGTTTTGATTTCCGTAGACGTTTTCGGCGCCTGATGGGTTATCTGAAACCCGCTAGGCGCTTTTTCGTTTTCCGTGCCGGTTCGGCGCGGGTGATCAACGCGGCGGCGTGAGAGTCCGCACAATGTGGATTCCGACGGCTTGCTAAGGAAAAAGACATGGTTACAGGCACCGTGAAGTGGTTCAACGGCGACAAGGGCTTCGGCTTCATCACCCAGGACGAGGGCGGCCCCGACGTGTTCGCCCACTTCTCGGCGATCTCGGCGAGCGGCTACCGCAGCCTCGACGAGAACCAGCGGGTGGAGTTCGACGTCACGCAGGGCCAGAAGGGCCCGCAGGCCGAGAACATCCGCGTCATCTGATCTCGGCTTTCACCGACGGCGGCTCGACTGGTTCAGCGAGCCGCCGTCGGCATTTCTCGGTCACAATGTGCCGAGACTGCTCACCCAAGATATCCGGCGGCCCGTGCTTCGATGTGGCGCGCCGTTCTGGAAAGGCTTTCATGACGACGACCACCGTGGCGCCGCACGCGTCCCATTCCCGTCCGATCTCCGAGATTTCGCGTTTCCGGCGCGCGGCCGCGGCCGTAGGAACCCTGACACCGTTTCTGGCCCCGGCCGCCACGGACGATATGGCACCCGCGCTCCACGCGGACCGCGAGGAGCAGGCGATGCATCGACTTCGCCATCCGTTCGCGTCCGAATGAACAGTGCACCGGCCCGGCATTCGAGCCTTGGCCGTTACCGCGTGGTGGACATCCACCGCTGCCGCTGACGCAAGTCTCCCGCCGTCGGTGGGCCCCGGACCGTGGTGAAGCGAGAGGGCGACGCCGCCCCTGTCCCACCCGGAGGCCGAAGTACCTGTACGGAAGGCTGCTGACCGCCGCCGGGGCAGCCCAGGCCGGTAACC
Source organism: Actinoplanes sp. CA-252034 (assembly GCF_050956125.1). Classification (NCBI taxonomy): domain Bacteria; kingdom Bacillati; phylum Actinomycetota; class Actinomycetes; order Micromonosporales; family Micromonosporaceae; genus Actinoplanes; species Actinoplanes sp. CA-252034. Next base: position 8,297,914 of record NZ_CP191846.1, on the reverse strand, counting down.
GAGGGCAGCGATCACCGACCTCTGTCGCCGCCATCGGCGCCCTTCTTCGCGACGACGGCGGACGGCTGGGCCAGAATGCGCGGGGTGGCCGGGTGGTAGGTTCCGGCGGTGGAGGAATCGGGCGTGACTGTGTCCGCCCGGGATCAGCCGACGGGGCCACCGGTGCGTGGCGAGTGCCACCTGTGGGAGACGCCCATCACCGGGTGGCCGGACCGGGACGATCCTCTCGATGACGAGGAGCGGCGACGGGCCGCCGCATTCACGCTGCCCCGAGCACGGCAGGTCTTCGTCGCCTCCCGGTCGGTGCAGCGGGTGATCGGAGCCCACTACCTGGCGATCCCGCCGCGGGACGTGCGGATCGTGCGGGACTGCGAACACTGCGGCGGACCTCACGGACGGCCCCGGTTCGTGGACGCCGATCTGGATTACTCCGTGTCGCACACCCGTGACCGTCTCGTCGTCGCGGTCGTGTCGGCGGGACGTGCCGGTGTCGACATCGAGGAGGGCGGTTCTCTCGGTGACGTGGAGCAGCTCGTGGCGCATTCGTGCACACCACGGGAGCGAGAGCACCTCGCCGCGTTGCCGCCGGACTGCCGTACCGAGGAGCTCCTCCGGCTGTGGACCCGCAAGGAGGCCGGGTCGAAGGTGACCGGGCACGGCCTGACCGCCGGTTTCCGCAGGCTGGACGCCATCGGCCCGGTCCTGGCCGCCGACCCGGCGCCCGAGGGCTGGCCCAGGGAGCCGATCCACCTCTACGACCTCCCGTCCGAGGGTGGGTGGCTCATGGCGCTGGCGGCGACGGTCCCGGTGTCCCGGATCGTGCGCCGCCGCCCCGAACCGCCGGCGCGCCCGGAGTGTCTCGTCTCACCGTCGCGCTAGGAGGGCCGCGACCGTGCCGAGGATCGACTCGGCGTGGTCCTGTTGGAAGAAGTGGCCGCCGGGCAGGACCCGTATGGTGGCGCCGGCGTGGCTGAGCTCGGTCCAGCGGTCCAGGCTCGACGGCGGCGCGTACGGGTCGTCGCTGCCCCCGAGCACGAGCAGCGGGCAGGGCAGCGGCTCGCCGGGCAGGTGCCGGTAGCGCTCGGCCATGGTGAAGTCCGCGCGCAGCATAGGCAGCACGAGCGCGAGGAACTCGGTGTTCGTGGCCAGTTCGGGGACGGTGCCGCCGAGGGCGATCACCTTCTCGAGCAGCTCGTCGTCGGGCAGGTGGCGGTAGGGCGTGCGCAACGACGGGGTCTGCGGCGCCCGGTGACCGGACACGGTGACCAATGCGGGGCCGGCGCCGCGGCGGCAGAGTTCTCGCGCGGTCTCGTAGGCCAGTAGCGCGCCCATGCTGTGACCGTACAGACCGTACGGGCGGGCGCCGAGGTCGTGCAGGTCGGCCAGCACGGCACCGGCGGTGGACCGGGCCAGGGCCGGAAGATCATCGGCGTACGGTTCGCCCCAGCGCTCCTGCCGCCCGGGGAGTTGCACCGCGGCGAGCTCCAGGCCGGGCGGCGCCAGCCCCGCCCACGGGCGGTAGACGCCCGCCGAGCCGCCGGCGTAGGGGAAGCAGTAGAGCCGTCCGTCACCCGGGCGCGACGTGGGCAGACGGTGGACGGGGGACCGTTCGGAGATGTGCAACGGGTGCGGCCTTCCTGGAGTTGTCGAAGTGGACATCCACGGTGATCCATGGTCCCGGCGGCCTGATCGGCTCCTCCGAGGATATGATCGGCCGACGGAACGGGGGAGGTTCTTGGCTTGTCAGCCGATCATGCATTGCTGCCCGAAAGTCCGACCAGGCGGTCGCCTTACCTGTTGCCTTTCTCGGGCGCCGACATCGACGGTACCGATGCGGTCGACCGTCCGATTCTGTTCTGTCCGCATGCCGTGAGCGGCAGCGCGGTCTCCTACGGCCAGCTGGCCAACCGCTTGCGACCCCATTTCCGGGTGTACGGGGTGCAGTGCTCCGAGGAGCCCGAGCAGCGCCACACCACTGTCGCGGACATGGCCAGGGTCTACACCGCGGAGCTGACCCGGCTGAGCCCGGTCGCGGAGTATCTGCTGTGCGGCTGGTCGATGGGTGGCGTGATAGCTCTCGAGATGGCCCGCCTGCTGATGGAGCGGGGCCACCCCGCCCGGGTCGTCATGATCGACTCGGAGGTCCCGGTCCCGCTGGAGAGCGGCGTCGACGACACGATCCTGGTCCGCTGGTTCGCCGAGGACATCACCATGTCACTGGGCCTGCCGCTGCTGCCCGAGCCGGCCGGCTTCGACACCCTGGGGCGGCACGGGCAGCTCGATCTGCTCGTCGCCCATCTCGGGCTGAGCCGGCGTGGTGACCGCCGCCGCTGGGTCGGTGACCTGGAACGCCGGCTGGAGTTGTTCATCACCAACATGCGCGCGGTGACAGCCCACCGTCCGCTCCGGACCGCCGTGCACGCCCTCTCACTGCAGGCCACCGATCCGTTGGGCGGCCCGTCGGACTGGAGCCCGTTCGTCTCCGGCTCGCTGCGAACCGTCCGGATCCCCGGCGGGCATTTCGCGATGTTGTCGGCGCCCGCGGTGGACCTGGTCGCCGACGAGGTCCGCGCCTTCCTGACCGCCCCGGCTCCTGGAGTCGGCCCGGCTCCCGGTGTCGGCCCGGCTCCCGGTGTCGACCCGGCTCCCGGAGCTGCCCCGGCTCCTGGAGTCGACCCGGTCGACGGCTGTCCACGGCACGCCGCCGCCCGGCCGGCCGAGCCTGAGCCCGCCGGCCCGCCGACGGTGCTCCGTGAGGCCGACGCACTACAGGCCGAGGCCATGTTCATGGAGTTGCAGACCAGGCGGGGGCACCGTAATCCGTACCCGATCTATCACCGCCTGCGCCAGCTCGCGCCGGTGTATCGCAGCCGCTCCGGCCTGGTCGTCCTGACCGGCTACGACGTCTGCACGGCGGGGATCCGGTCCGCCGACTTCCTGGTCGAGGATGCGGCCCTGCTGGACGACCGTGCGCCGGGCTGGCGTGCCAGCCCGGCCGACGAGGTGATGAGCCAGTCCCTGCTGCTGCTCAACCCACCCGATCACACCCGGCTGCGCGGCCTGCTGGCCAGGGGCTTCAGCGGTCGCCGGGTGCGGGAGCTGCAGCCGGCGGTGCAGCGGTTGGTCACCCAGCGGCTGGACGCGGTCGCTGACGCGGGCGCCGACGGGTCGCCTGTCGACCTGCACGACCTGTTCGCGCTGCCCCTGCCGATGGCGGTGATCGGCGCGCTGGTCGGTGTGCCCGAGGAGGACCTGACGTGGCTGCGCGAGCCCACCGCGGCGTTGTCGGTGGTGTTCGACCTGTTCGCCACCGACGAGTCGAACGCGGCCGCCGACGCCGCCGCCCGCCGGCTCCTGCCGTACTTCGAGGATCTCGTCGCGCAGCGCCGCCGTAGTCCCCGCGACGATCTGGTGTCGACCCTGGCGGCGGGTGCCCGCGAGGGCGCGCTGACCGACGCGGAGCTGGTGCGGTCCCTCATTCTGATCTTCGTGGCCGGGTTCGAGACGACGGTGAACCTTCTCACCAACGCGGTGAAGGCGCTGCTCGACCACCCCGATCAGCTCCGGCTGCTGCGCGCCGATCCGGAGCTGGCCGCCGCCGCGACCGAGGAGGCGCTGCGTTTCGAGGCCCCTGTGCAGGGCACCATGCGTACGGTGGTGACCGACACCCGGATCGGGGGCGTCACCGTCGAGGCCGGCAGTTCAGCGGTGCTGTTCTTCGGCGCTGCCAACCGTGACCCGGCCCGGTTCGAGCGGCCGGACGAGTTCGACATCCGGCGGCCGAGGCCCGCCTCCCTGAGTTTCGGTGGCGGCATCCATTACTGCCTGGGCGCCGCACTCGCCCGTCTCGAGTCCACGGTGGCTCTGCCGCACCTGTTCACCCGGTTCCCGGCGATCACCCTCGCCGGTACGCCGCTCCTTCGGCCGATCTTCAACCTACGCGGCTATTCGAGCCTGCCCGTCACGGTGCGCTGATCCGCCCGTCCCGAGCGAAGGAACATTCTGCCTGATGTCCGTCAACACCAGTCTCGCCAAGACCGGGTTCTTCCGGCTGTGCGTGGCGGAAGCCATCTCGTACGCCGGGGCTCAGCTCTCGGTCTTCGCCCTGCCGCTCGTGGCGGCCCTGTCCCTGCAGGCCGGCGCATGGGAGATGAGCCTGCTGGTGGCCGCCGGTTCGGCCGCCGACCTCGTACTGGGACTGTCCACCGGCGTGTGGGCCGATCGGTACGAGCGCACGCGGCTCATGCACATCGCGAACATGGGCCGGCTGCTGATCCTCGTCGCGCTTCCCGTGCTGTGGTGGGCCGACATGCTCACCGTGTGGATCCTGGCGGTGGCGGCGTTCGTGCTCGGGGCGTTGAGCCTGCTATTCCAGAGCGCGCTGGTGCCGTACCTCCCGCGCCTGGTCGGCAAGGAGCACATCGGGCGGGCCAACTCGTGGCTGGAGGGGACCCAGTCGGCCAGTGAGGTCGCGGGGCCCGGGCTCGCCGGCGTGATCGTCCAGGTGCTGGGGCCGCCGGTGGCGCTGCTGGTGGACGCGGCGACCTACGTGGTGAGCAGCGTGTCACTGCTGCGTCTTCCGAAGGCTCCGCCCAACCGGGCCGAGGGCGAGGGCAAGCCGCACGTGGCCGAGATCCGGGAGGGGCTGCGCCTGCTCCGCCGGGACCGATACCAGTGGCCCCTGGCGCTGGCGTCCACCCACTTCAACCTCTTCTGCTCGATGTTCGCCGCCCTCTACGTGCTGTTCGCGGTTCGTGTGGTGGGGCTGAGCCCGCTGCTGCTGGGCGTGATGACCGCCATCGGTGGGGTCGCCGGCCTGGTCGCGGCCGCCCTCAGTGGACGGATCACCGATCGGATCGGGCACGGCCCCACACTGGTGCTGTCCTACGTGCTGCCCGGTCTCACCGCGCTGCCGGTCGGTCTCACCCATCTCATGCCCCTGCCGTACGCGCTCGTCCTGATCGGCATCTCGCAGTTCACCTGGGCGTACAGCATCGTCACCATGCAGATCTCGATCGGGACCGTCCGCCAGACCCTGGTGCCGGACGCGGTGCTGGGCCGGATCACCGCCAGTGTGCGGTTCATGAGCTGGGGCATCATGCCGCTCGGCGCGCTGCTGGGCGGTGCTCTGGCCGAGACGTCGGTCGGCCTCGGCGGCACCCTGGTGATCTCCTCGACGGGGATGTGTTTCGCGGCGCTGTGGCCGCTGCTCAGCTCCGTCCGCAAGCTGCGGAGCCTGACCGGTGAGGAAGGCGGTGCGGACCGGGAGGCGCCGGTGTCCGATACCGCCGCCTCCCCGTGACGGCTGCCGGTCTCCGGGTGTCCCGGCCTTCGCCGGTGCGCCCGGAACCGGTCCGGCGGCTGCGGGAGGGTCAGGCCTGCCGGACCTCCGGGTGCTCGGTCGCGGCCGGCTGATATCCCAGCCGGTCGTTGACGACGAACATGGGGGTGTTGGTCGCGTCGCTGGAGGTGTAGGCCGCGGTCACTCCGGCCGGGCGGTCGCCGGGCTCGTCGAGCGGGGCGACGCGGTCGAACGTGTAGACGGCGTCGCGGCCCGCCTCGTCCAGGTCCACCAGGCACATCCCGTCCGGCGCGGCTGCCGCCGGGGGCGCCTGGCGCGGGTCGGTGACGGAGAATCGCCTGCTGCGCCGCCGCCGGTACCCGTGGCGTTCGGCGAACACGGCTGAGCCCTGCTCGTCGGGTCGCCATACGCGGACGGTGACCGCGCCGACCGAGCGCAGGTGCGCCTCGGCGTCGGCGAGCAGGGCGGTGCCGGCGCCACGCCGCCGGTGTCGGGGGTGCACGCCGACCGAGAGCACAGCCGCGCCCGGCTCGGAGGTGGTGTGATCGAGCATCGCGCTCGCGTAACCGGCGACCCGGCCGTCGAACTCCGCGACGACATATCGCGCCCGGGAACGTTCATTTACGGTCAGGAATGCGCGTTCACGCGATTCCACGGACTGAGCCGTGCACGGATGGATTTTCTGCTGGATCTCTGCCACAGCTCGAAGATCGCCGACCGTGGCGGGGCGTACGAGCATGAGGCGTTCCTATCACGTCATGCTGTGCGCTTTCTGCGAGTGCCACGAAAATGGCGGCCCGGTGGAGACGCGGCGCCCGGTGGCCGCTAGCCAGGCTTGCGCGCGAGGCGGCTCGGCGCGGCAGTCGTAGATGCTCTGAGCTGCTTGAACATACAAGCACCGAGCGATGATCGCGGATCTGCCCCGACTCGGCCGGCGAGCCCCCGACCCGACGAGTATGACATGTCGGCGCCGGCGCGGTGGTACCCGAGCCGGGTCGTGCCAGGCTGCGGCGACCTGAACTCGCGTTTTGGCAGGTGGCCCCGGGTATTGACATCCCGGGTTTTTATTTGGCGCACATGAATGCTTGACGCTGTGATTGCCGTCGGCCTACCGTCATCGCGTAGTCGATCATCTCCACGGGGGAGTAACTGTTGGCGGAGACAGCTGTCGCTGCCCTTTTTCCGGGCGTCGGCTCGCAATACTCCGGGATGGGGCGCGACCTTTCTCGCGCGCACCGGATCTACCGTGACACCCTGACCGAGGCCTCGGACGTCACGGGGACGGACATCGTCGCGCTGTGCCAGGAGCCGGATCACGCCGACCGGCTCAACCGGCAGGAGAACGCGCAGCTGTGCCTGCTGGCCGCCAGCGTGGCGACCTATCGCGTCCTGACCGTCGAGTGCGGGGTCCGGTTCGCCTGGTGCGCCGGGCACAGCCTCGGGGAGTACTCGGCACTGTGCAGCGCCGGAGTGCTCTCCTTCGCCGACGGACTGCGCCTGGTCGCCGCCCGCGCCCGCCTCATCCGGTCCGTCGCCGACGGGTTGGACGGCACCATGATGTGGGTCATCGGCCTCGACATGGCGGTCGTCGACAACCTCTGCGCCCAGCGCCGGGCTGCCGACGGCATCGAGGTCTACGTGTCGGCCCACGACGCCCCGTTGCAGGGGACCATCTCCGGCCGGACCGCCGACCTGCGAGCCTTCGCCGGTGACCTGGAGGCGCGTGGTGCCGTCGTCTATCCGTTGCGGATGGAGGGCCCCTACCACAGCCCGATGATGCGGCCCGCCGTCGCGCCGATGGCCGAGCTGCTCGACGGCGTCGCCTTCGGCGCCCCGACGGTGCCGGTGCTGTCCACGGTGGACGGCGGAGGCTACGACGACCCGGGCGCGAGCGCGGCCCGGCTGCGCGACCAGCTCGTCTCGCCGGTCCGCTGGCTCGACGTCCAGCGGCGGCTGGCACGGGCGGGCGCCGGCTCCGCCATCGAGGCCGGTCCCGGCAACGTGCTCAGCTTCCTGCTGGCCAAGGCCGCTCCGCAGATCCGGGCGTGGCCGGTGGACCGTGAGCCCGACCTGCCGGCGTTCGTCGACCGCACCCGGATCGGGCCGGACGACTACGCGCCCCTGATCCGCCGCTGCCTGCGGGTGGCGGCCAGCACCCGTACCCGTGTGCGGGGCCATGACGGCGAGACACTGGCCGCCCCGTACCGGCGGTTGTCGGCCCTGTGCGCCGACACCGAGCGCCGGGCGGCCGGCCGTGCCGACGCCGAGCAGGCCCTGCACGAGCTGTCCGCGGTGCTCGCTGCCCGCGGCGCCGACGTCACCGAGCGGCGCCGGCAGCTCAACCGGGCCCTCGACGGCAAGACCTGGCAGGTCTGAGACCGCCGGGGTCCCGCAGTTCCCGTACCGCATCGGCTCATCCCAGCGTCAGGAGAATCCCCGCGATGACTGCTTCCGTCCGCACGATCGGTGTTGTCGGCGCCGGAGCGATCGGCCGGACCGTCTGCGCCGACTTCGTGCTGCACGGGTTCCGGGTCGTCCTGGTGGACCAGGCGCCGGAGCAGTTCGACAGGGCCCGCGAGGTCCTCACCGAGGCGGTCCGCTTCGGCCCGGCCATGCGCCCGCAACTGCCGCGCCTGGACGTGGACGAGGCGCTGGCCGCCGTCGAGTGCACCACCGATCTCGGCCGGCTGGCCGGCTGCGAGCTGGTGGTCGAGAACGTCAGCGAGCACTGGCCCACCAAGCAGCAGCTGTACCGGCTGCTCGACGAGGTGCTGGCGCCCGGCACGATCCTGGCCGTCAACACCTCCAGCATCCCGATCGGCAAGCTGGCCGCCGAGACGTCCCGGCCCGACGCGGTGATCGGCGTGCACTTCATGAACCCGGCCTACGCGATCACCTCGGTGGAGGTGATGCGCGGCGCGGCCACCTCGGAGGACTGCCTGCGCCGTACCACCGGGATCCTCGCCGAACTGGGCAAGGAGGCGATCGTGGTCGGAGACTTCCCCGGCTTCGTCAGCAACCGGATCTCGCACCTGTTCTTCAACGAGGCGTGCCGGGTCGTCGAGGAGCAGGGCGTCGAGCCGCAGGTGGTCGACCAGATCTTCCGCAAGTGCTTCGGCCACCGCATGGGCCCGCTGGAGACCGCCGATCTGATCGGACTCGACACGGTGGCGCTGACCCTGGACGCCCTGCGCGAGAACACCGGCGACGAGCGGTTCCGGTGCAGCGACCTGCTGCGCGGGATGGTCGCCGAGGGACGGGTCGGGATGAAGTCCGGAAATGGTTTCTACCGCTACTGACCAGTGCGGCGAACACGAACGCGACGACAGACGGAGTGGCAGATGAGCGCGACGGCAGCCGAGATCGACCAGTTGGTCAGGGAGTACCTGGCCCAGCACGACACCGGCCCCGCCCCGGCGGCCGACGAGGACCTGTTCGAGACCGGGCGGATCAACTCGCTCTTCGTCGTACGGCTCTTCGGGTTCCTGGAGAAGCGCTTCCGGATCAAGGTCACCATGGACGACCTCGACCTGGCCAACTTCGCCACCATCGACAAGATCACCGGCTTCGTCCTGCGCAAGCAGGAGGCCGTCGGCGCCGGGCCCCGATAGCGCCGTGGACCATCTGCTGAGCCCCGACGAGGTCGCGCACCACGAGCGGCTGATCCGCCTCACCACGGAGGCGTGGCAGGACGACGCCGCCCGGTGGGAGGAGGCCGGCACGCTGCCCGACGAGGTGGTGCGCTGGTGCGCGGCCGAGGGCCTGCTCGGCGCCGCCCTGCCCGCCGAGGTGGGTGGCGGCGGCTGGACGGCGATCCGCACCGGCCTGCTGTACGAGGCGCTCGGTCGCACCAGTGCGTCACTCGCCTCGCTGGTCAACGTGCACGGCATGATGACGCAGACCCTGCACCGGTGGGGCAGCGACCAGCACCGCGCCACCGTCCTGCCGCCGCTGGCCGCCGGCGAGCGGGTCGCCGCGATCTGCATGACCGAGCCGCACGCCGGCAGCGACCTGGCCGCCGTCACCACCACGCTGACCGGTCACGACGCCCCGGTCCTCGACGGGACCAAGGTCTACATCACCTTCGGCGGTCTGGCCGACGTCTTCCTGGTTCTGGCACAACGTGACGGCCGCCCGGTCGGCTGCCTGGTCGACCGCAAGAACCCCGGCCTGCGCGTGCAGCCGATGGGCGCGGTGCTCGGCCTGCGCGCCGCCGCCCTGGCCAGGCTGGAGTTCCGCGACTGCGCCGTGGATCCCGGCGCGATTGTCGGCGCCGACGGCTTCGGGCTCAGTGTCCTCGTCCCGCACGCCCTCGAACACGGCCGGCACGCCGTGGCCTGGATGGCGGTCGGCATGCTGCGTGCCGTCTTCGCCGCCTGCGCCGCCTTCGCGTTGCGGCGCCGGGCGTTCGACCGGCCGATCGTCGAGTACGGGCAGATCCAGTCGATCCTGACCCGGATGGGCGCCGACCTGACCGCCGCCGAGCACCTGTGCGTGAGCGCCTCCCGGGCCCTCGACGCCGGCACCGCGGAGGCGACCAACCAGGTGCTGACCGCCAAGTACTTCGCCTGCCGCGCCGCCGAGGAGCACACCGCCCAGGCCGTTCAGCTGCTCGGCTCGTCCGGTGTGCTGGAGTCCGGTGTGGTGGCCCGCGCCTACCGCGACAGCAAGGTCCTCAACATCATCGAGGGGACCACCCAGATCCTCGAGCGCACCCTCGCACCCGAGTACGCGCGGGCCGCGACGAGGGGGCGGTGACCGTGCCGGACGAGTCCGACCTGCTCGCGGTGGCCGCCCTGGCCGTGGCCGTGGACTATGTCGCCTACCCGCAACCGTGCCGGTGGGAGCTGGTCACCGCGACCGGCACCCGGACGGTGGAGCTCGAGATCGGTCCCGGCGACACCGCCGCCACCCTGGCCGGGCGCATCGCCGACGCCCCGCCGGCGCCGGACGGCGACCGGCCCGTGTTCCGGGTGACGCTCGCCCCGGACGGCCCGGCCACCCCGCACGGGCACACGCTGCGGCTGCGCCCGGGGCCACCGCACAGCGTGACCGTCGAGCACGACGGCGACCCCGGCGACGAGGTCGCCACCCTGCTCCGGCGCATCGCCCCGAGCCTGCTGAGCGCCATGACCGGCGAACCGGACCGTCCCGTCGGGCGGATCCCGCTGCTCGACGACGCCGGCCGCGAGCTGCTGGCCGCCGCCAACGACACGGCCCGCGACTTCCCGGACGACCTGACTCTGGACGAGCTGCTGCGCAGGCAGGCCACCGAACGCCCGGACGCGGTCGCGATCAGCGCCGACCAGGACCGGCTGACCTTCGGCGAGCTGGACGAGCGGTCCACCCGGCTGGCCGGGTACCTGTCCCGGCACGGCGCCCAGCCCGGGCAGGTGGTGGCACTGCTGGCAGACCGGTGCCCGCAGTTCATGGTGGCGGTCTTCGCGATCCTCAAGGCCGGCTGTGCCTACCTTCCGCTGGACTCGCAGGCGCCCGTGCGGCGCAACGCCGAGCTGGTCGCGCAGAGCGGGGCGGCCGTCGTGCTCACCGTCGGCGGCGGGACCACTCCGGACGTACCCGCGAAGGTCTTCGATCTTGATGATCCGGAGCTGTACCGCGACGCGTCCGGGCCCACCGGCGTCTCCGCTGCCGCCGATCTGGCCTACGTCATCTACACCTCCGGCTCGACCGGACGGCCCAAGGGCGTGATGGTCGAGCATCGTTCGGTCGTCAACCGCCTCGCCTGGATGCAGCGCCGCTACCCGCTCGGGCCCGGCGACGTGCTGCTGCAGAAGACACCGACGATCTTCGATGTGTCGGTGTGGGAGCTGTTCTGGTGGCTGTTCAGCGGCTCCCGGCTGCACCTGCCCGCGCCCGGCATGGAGAAGTTCCCGATGGCGCTGACCGAGATCGTGCACCGGGAGAACGTCACGGTCATCCACTTCGTGCCGTCGATGCTGCGTGCCTACCTCGATCATCTCGCCTCGGCCGGCGCCGAGAGCCTGCCCACGCACCTGCGCTGGATCTTCTCCAGCGGCGAGATCCTGCCCGCGGAGACCGTCAACGCCTTCACCGCCCTGTTCGAGGGCGCCGGCACCCGGTTGGTCAACCTCTACGGTCCCACCGAGACCACGGTGGACGTCACCGCCTACGACTGTCCGCCCGGCCCGGTGTCCGGCCGCGTGCCGATCGGGAAGCCCATCGACAACACGCGCTGTCATGTGCTGCGGCACGGCAACCCGCTGCCGCCCGGCCTCTTCGGCGTCCTGCACGTGGCGGGGGCCGGTGTGGCCCGCGGCTACCTCGGCGACGAGGCCCTCACCAAGGCCCGGTTCGTGCCGGAGTCCGACGGCGACGGCCGGATGTACGACACCGGTGACATCGTGCGCCACCTGCCCTCCGGCGAGCTGGAGTTCCTCGGCAGAGCCGACCTCCAAATCAAGATCCGAGGGGTACGGGTGGACCCGGCCGAGATCGAGAACGAGCTCCTGGGCGCTCCCGGTGTGGTCGAATGCGCCGTTCACCTCGACCAGCGCGAACCCGACCTGGCGGTGCTGCACGCCTCGGTCACCGGCGATCCCGGCCGGCTCAGCGCCCGGGAGTTGCGCGCCCACCTCGCCGAACGGCTGCCGGCCTACCTGATCCCGGCCGTCTATCACCGGTTCGACGCGTTCCCCCGTACCGGGAGCGGCAAGGTCGACCGCCGGGCGCTGCAGGACCGCGAATTCGTCGCCACCGTCGCGCAGAGACTCTGAACGGGGACACCATGCAGTGGGTACTGGAACGACTGCGCTCGTACGGCGACCGCGAGGCGACGACCGGTTTCGGCGGCGCCACCACCTACACCGAACTGGCCGCCGAGGCGCAGCGGTGGACGGAGCGGCTGCCGGAGACGGGCCTGCCCGCCGGCGCGCCGGTCGCTGTCGTCGCCGACGCCCAGCCCGGGGCCATCGCCCTCATCGTCGCGCTGATGCTGCGCGGGCACACCGTGGTGCCGGTGGCCCCCGCCGATCCGCCCGCCGCACAGCGACAGCAGCGGCTGGACATCGCCCGGGTGGAGGCGGTGTTCGAGTTCGGCGCCGACGGAGGATGGCGGCACACCATCGTGCAGCCGCCCGCCGGTGAGACGCCGGCGCTGTTGCGACGGCTGCGGGCGGACGGCGAGCCCGGCCTGGTGCTGTTCTCCTCCGGCAGCACCGGAGCGGTCAAGGCCGCCCTGCTGTCGCTGACCACCCTCCTCGAGCGCTTCCGGACCCCCGGCCGGGCCATGCGGTCGCTGCAGTTCATGGCACTCGACCACATCGGCGGCGTGAACACGCTGTTCCACACCCTGCTCAGCGGGGGCGTCGCCGTCCTGGAGCCGCACCGCACCGCCGCGTCGGTCTGCCGGGCCGTCGAACGGCACCGCGTCGAGCTGATGCCCACCACCCCCACGTTCCTCAACATGCTGCTGATCTCCGGCGCCCACCGCGACGCCGACCTGTCGTCGCTCCGGCTGATCAGTTACGGCACCGAGCCCATGCGCGAGGTCACGCTCGCCCACGTCCGCGAGCAGTTCCCCGGGGTCCGGCTCAAGCAGACCTACGGGCTCACCGAGACCGGCATCCTGCCGACCCGGTCCCAGTCGTCGGACTCGCTGCTGATGCGCGTCGGCGGGGAGGGGTTCGAGACCCGGATCGTCGACGGGGTGCTGTGGATCCGGTCTGCCTCGGCCATGCTCGGGTACCTCAACGCCGAGTCCCCGATCGACGCCGACGGCTGGATGAACACCGGCGACGTGGTCGAGACCGCCGCCGACGGCTACCTGCGTATCGTCGGCCGCACCTCCAAGGTCATCAACGTCGGCGGCGAGAAGGTCCACCCCACCGAGGTCGAGAACGTGCTGCTGCAGGCCGGCAACGTGCGCGACGTGGTGGTCGGGTCCCGGCACAACGCGGTCACCGGGCAGGTCATCGCGGCCTACGTCGAGCTGCTCGAACCCGAGCCGCGCAGCGAGCTCAACCGCAGGCTGCGCGCCTTCTGTGCCGGCCGGATGTCGCCGCACCGGATCCCCGCGGTCTTCGTGATCGCCGACGGCCCCCTGTACGGCAACCGCTTCAAACGACAGGAGGAGCACCGATGAGTGACGCGCCGGTCACCGTGATCAGCGGCGGCAGCCGGGGCCTGGGGCTCGCGCTCACCCGGTACCTGCTCGACCGTGGCCACCGGGTGGCGACCTTCAGCCGCAGCGAGACCGACGAGCTGACCGAACTGCGCAAGAGCGTGGGGGAGGACCGGCTGTTCTGGTCCCGCGCCGACGCGACCGATCCGGACGCCGTCCAGGACTTCGCCGCCGAGGTCACCGGCCGCTTCCACCGCATCGACGCTCTGATCAACAACGCCGCGACCGGCCTGGACGGGCTGCTGACCCTGACCCGGGCCGAGGACATCACCCGGACCCTGGAGATCAACCTCACCGGGCCGGTGCTGCTCACCCGCGCCTGCGTCAAACCGATGATCGCCCGTCGCGGCGGGTGCGTCATCAACGTCTCCTCGATCAACGCCCTGCGCGGACAGCCCGGCGTCGCCGTCTACAGCGCTGCGAAGGCCGCCCTCGACGGCCTCACCCGCAGTCTCGCCCGGGAGCTGGGCCCGGCCGGGATCCGGGTGGTGGGCGTGGCCCCCGGCTACTTCGACAGCGAGATGACCGAGGGCATGTCCGCGGACCTGCGCCGGCGGGTCACCCGGCGTACCCCGCTGGGCCGGCTCGGCGACATCGGCGACCTGCTCGGTGTCTTCGGCTTCCTGCTGTCCGACGACGCCCGCTTCATCACCGGGGTGACGGTGCCGGTCGACGGCGGCTTCACCTGTTGACGCCGGTGGTACCCCGTACCGCCGGCCCGAGCCACACCGACCGGGAGGTCGTCATGAACGTCGAGACCGTTGTCCACAGCGTCGTGCTGGAGGTCGTCAACGAGGTCGCCGGCCCGCGCGAACACCTCGCCGCGGACCAGCAGCTCGTCGCCGATCTGGGGCTGCGCTCGCTCGACCTGGCCCGGATCGTGGCCGTGCTGGAGATCGAGGTCGGCCACGACCCGTTCCTCAAGGACGTCCCCGTCACCTCGGTGCGCACCGTCGGCGACCTCGTCGCCGCCTACCTCGGCACCCTCGCGCCGCAGCCCACCGAACCGGCCCCGGCCGGCCGCCGCGCCGTCGACCCCACCGCCCGCGCGCTGCGTGCCGCCGCCCGCGAGGGCCGGCCGTGACCGCGGGCGCCGCCGGGAACGAGACCCCGGCTCTCGCTGACGGGCGGATCGCCGTCGTCGGCATGGCCGGACGGTTCCCGGGCGCGCCCGACATCGACGCGTACTGGGCGAACATCCTCGCCGGCCGCGACTGCCTCACCGACCTCACCACCGGGCAGTTGCGGGCCGCCGGCGTCGACCCCGCCCTGATCGAGGACCCCGCCTACGTGCCGTCGGCCGCCCTGCTCGACGACATCGACCGCTTCGACGCCACCCTGTTCGGCTACTCCGCCCGGGAAGCCGCGATCATGGACCCGCAGCAGCGCCTGTTCCTGCAGACCTGCTGGACGGCCCTGGAGCACGCCGGCCGGCTGGACCCGGACGCGGCGCCCGCATCGGTCGGCGTCTTCGCCGGCGCCGGCGGGGTGCTGGCCGGCTACCTGCCGGGACTGCTGGCCGGCGCCCGCCCGCAGGACACCACCGCCTCCCTCGAGCACCTCGGCAACGACAAGGACTTCCTCACCACCCGGGTGTCCTACAAGCTCAACCTGACCGGCCCCAGCCTCGCCGTGCAGACGGCTTGCTCCACCTCGCTGGTGGCGGTCCACCTGGCCGTGCAGAGCCTGCTCGCCGGCGAGTGCGCCACGGCCCTGGCCGGCGGCGTCACCGTCCGGGTGCCCGCCGAGCAGGGATATCTGCACCGTGACGGCAGCATCCTGGCACCCGACGGCCGCTGCCGGCCGTTCGACGCCGCCGCCGCCGGAACCGTCTTCGGCAGCGGTGTCGGCGCCGTCGTGCTGCGGCCGCTGGCCGACGCCCTCCGCGACGGCGACACCGTCTACGCCGTCCTCCGCGGGACCGCTGTCACCAACGACGGCGGCGGCAAGACCAGCTACGGCGCGTCCAGCGAGTCCGGGCAGCTCGCCGCCATGCGCGAGGCGATCGCCGTGTCCGGTGTGGACCCGGCCACCATCGGCTACGCGGAGGCGCACGGCACCGGAACGTTCCTCGGCGACCCGCTGGAGTTCGCCGCCCTCGGCAAGGCGGTCGGGCCGGGCGCCCGGTGCGCCATCGGCTCGGTCAAGGCGCTCATCGGGCACACCGAGGCGGCTGCCGGCGTGGCCGGGCTCATCAAAGCGGTGCTCGCCCTGCACCACGCGACCATCCCGGGTAGCCCGCACGTGCGTACCCCCAACCCTCGGCTGCGGATCGACGACTCCGCGCTGTACCTGCCGTCGGCGCCGGAGCCCTGGACGGCCCCGGTACGCCGGGCGGTGGTGAACTCCCTCGGCATCGGCGGCACCAACGCCTTCGCCGTCCTCGAACAGGCGCCACCGGCCCCGCCCGCCCCGGCAGCGCTGCCGGTCGAGACGATCAGCCTGTCCGCCCGTACCCCTGAAGGTCTGTTGGAGACGGTCGGGCGCTGGGCCGACGCGCTCACCGCGACCGACGGCCCCGCCCTCGCCGATCTCGCGCACACCAGCCACGTCGGACGGCGGCGTCTGCCGCACCGGGTGACCGTCGTGGCCGAGAGCCCGGCCACCGCCGCCGCACGGTTACGGCAGTGGCGCGACCAGGGCCAGGCTCCCGACGTCCGCGCGGCCGGTCAGGTCGCGGCCCGGCCGAAGGTGGCGTTCCTGTTCTCCGGGCAGGGTTCCCAGTACCCGGCCATGGCTCAGGACCTCTACCAGCGACATCCCACGTTCCGGGAGCTGATCGATCGGGACGCCGCCACCTATGCCGACCTGACCGGGGTCCCGCTGGCCGACGTGCTGTTCGACCCGGACCGCTCGGCCGGCCTGCTGCGCAGGGCTGAGCTGCTGCAACCGGCCATGTTCCTGCTGGAGACCGCCCTCTGCGACCTGTGGGCCGTCTGGGGGGTGCGGCCGGCCGCGGTCGCCGGGCACAGCCTCGGCGAGTACGCCGCCGCCCACGCCGCCTCGATCATCAGTCGTGCCGACGGGCTGCGTCTGGTCGCCGAACGCGGCCGGATCATCGCCGGGCTCCCCACCGGCGGCCGCATGCTCGTCGTCGCCTGCCCCGACGAGCAGGCGCTGCACCACCTCGTCGCCCCGTACGTCACCGACCTCGCGGTGGCGGGCTACAACAGCCCCGACCGGTACCTGATCTCCGGCGCGGCCGACGCCGTCGACGCGGTCCGGGACGCCTGTGCCCGGCACCGCTGGGCGACGGTGCCGCTGGACACCACCCACGCCTTCCACTCACCACTCGTCGCCGACGCGGCCGTGCCACTGGCAGCGGCCGCCCGCGACGTCACCCACCATGAGCCGTCGCTGCCGCTGGCCACCATCCTCACCGGGCGCTACGCCGAACCGGGCGAGGTCGGGCCCGGCTACTGGCCGCGGCAACTGCTCGCCCCGGTCCGGTTCCGGGAGGCGATCGCCACCCTGCTGGCCGACGGCTTCGACCGGTTCGTGGAGGTCGGGCCCGGCAACGGGCTGGCCGCGCTCGGCCGTACCCAGACCCCCGGCCGGCCGGGGGCCTGGCTGCCGACCCTGTTGCCCCGGGCCGCGGACACCGCCACCGTGCAGCACACCCTCACCCAGCTCGACCTCGCCGGTGTGCCCGTCGACTGGGCCGCCTTCCACCGGCCGCTGCGCCGCCGCCGGGTCGCCGCACCGACCTACCCGTTCGCCCGAGACCGGCACTGGGCCCAGGCCGGGCCCTCCGGCGACGGCCCGGCACGGCCCGCGACACCCGCGCTGCGGCCGCTGGCTCTGCCGCACAGCAGCGAGCGGCGATGGGAGACCACGATCGCCGCGGACTCCCCGCGAATCCTGCCCGACCACGTCATCCACGGCCGCGTGATCGTGCCCGGCGCCTATCTCCTGGCCTGTCTCGCCGAGACCACCGGCGCCCCGGTGATCGCCGACGACGTGATCTTCCCGGAGCCGCTCGCCCCGGCCGAGGCGGCGGCGCCGGTGCAGGTGGTGCTACGGCCCGCTACGGGCGGTGGACACGACGCGACCGTGCTCGGCCTGCATCCGGGCGACGACCCGCACATCGACCGGGCGTGGCACGTGCACGCCGAGGCGCGGCTGCGGACCCCGACCGCCGAGGACGTCTCCGGGCACGCCGTGACACCCGACGCGGCGTCGGCCGCCGGGGCCTTCGAGACCGGCGATGACGTGTACGACCGGCTCGCCGCCCGAGGGCTGCGCCTGGGCCCCGCGTTCCGGTGGATCGTCCGGATGCGCCGCCACGGTGACACCGCCGAGGCAGAGCTGCGCCGCCCGGCCGCACTCGACCCGGACAGCCGTCCGGCTCGTGCCGTGCTCATCGACTCCTGCATCCAGGCCGCCATCGCCGCCGGTCCGGACGGCGACGGCCTGTACCTGCCGTTCCGGATCGACCAGGCGGAGCTCGACCCGCACGTCACGGTGCCGGACGACGCGGTCGTCACCGTCCGGCTGCGGCCGCCGGCCGGTTCGGCCCGGTTCGTCGCCGACGTGCTGGTGACCGCCCCCGGCGGCACCCGGCCGGTCCGACTGACCGGCCTGGAGCTGCGGCGGGTCACCGGCGACTTCACCGGCCGGGCCCGTCCCGTCCCCGTCCACCACCAGAGCTGGGAGCCCCGGCCGGGCGGCTACAGCCCGTCCACCCCGGCCGGCCGCTGGGTCGTCGTCACCGACCGGGGCGGGGTCGGCCACGACATCGCCGAGCGGCTGCGTGCCGGGGGAGCGACAGTCACCGAGGCGGAGCCCGGCGACCTGAGTGGGCTCGCCGGGGCCACCGGAGTGGTGTACTGCCCGGCTCTCGACCTGACCGTTCCGGACACCGCGACCACGCCCCCGGCCGCGCTCACCGGACTCGCCGCCCTGGTCGCGGCCGCCCCGCACGTCGAACGCTGTGCGGTGCTCACCGCCGGGGCGGTCGCCGTGCACGGCCCGGCCGACGTGGTCCGCCCGCTCGCGTCGGCGATCTGGGGGCTGGCCCGCACCGCTGCACTGGAGGCCCCGGAGCTGGGCGTCCAGCTGATCGACCTGGACCCGGCCGACCTGGCGGGCTCGGTCGCCCGGCTGCCCGGCCTGCTCACCGGCTCCGCGGGGGAGAACGCGATCCGTGCGGGCGTGACGTTCCGGCCGCTCCTGGTCGTGGCACCCGACCCGGCCGTACCACTGCGTGCGGCCGGGGACGGCACGTACCTGATCACCGGCGGTCTCGGCGCGCTGGGCCGGCACCTGGCCCGCCGGCTGGCCGCGGCCGGCGCCGGCCGTCTGATCCTGTGCGGACGGCGGACCGGGTCCGCGGAGGTGGCCGCACTCGCCGCCGACCTGACCGCGGCCGGCACACCCACCCGCATCGTGGCCCTCGACGTCACCGACGGCCCCGCCGTCCACGCGCTGATCGCCGGCCTGCGCGGCGAGCGGCTGCGCGGAGTCTTCCACCTCGCGGGAGTCGTCGAGGACGCGGTGCTGTCCCGGCTCACCCCGGAGGCCTTCGAGCGGGTCCTGGCGCCCAAGGTCACCGGCGCCTGGCATCTCCACGAGGCGACCCGGGGCCTGGACCTCGACCATTTCGTGACGGCCTCGTCGACCGCCGGGCTGCTCGGCTCCGCCGGACAGGGGCACTACGCCGCCGCCAACACGTTCCTCGACGGTCTCGCCCACCACCGGCGAGGACTCGGCCTGCCCGCGCTGAGCGCCGATCTCGGCCCGCTCGACGACGGCATGGCGGCCCGGATGCCGGCCCTGCACCGCGACCGGCTCACCGCCAACGGATTCACCCCGGCCGGTCTCGATGCGGTGGTCACCGCGCTCGGCACGGCGATGAGCTCCGGCGTGGCGCAGGCCTGCCTCGCCGTCGTCGACTGGCCCGCCTACCTGGCCCGGCTGCCGCACGGCGCTCTGACCGACAACGTGCCGGCCGGCGTACGCGCCACGGCAGCCGCCGACACCGCCGCCCTGGACCGGCTCCTCGCCGGCGACCCGGCCCACCGTCCGGCCCAGGCCCGCGCCTATCTCGCCACCGTGGTCGCCGAACGTCTCGGCATGCCGGCCGTCGACCTCGACCCCGACGCCGACCTCGCCGGGTACGGCCTCGACTCGATGCTCGCCATCGAGATCCGCGCCCGGGTCCGCACCGACACCGGCTATGTCCTGCAGTTGCAGCAGCTCATCGACGGCGCCCGGCTCGGCCCGCTCGGCGACTCCCTCGCCGCGGGGCTGGCCCCGGCCGGGCCCGCCGCTGCCCCGCCACCCGATGCCGCAGCCACCCCACCCGATGCCGCAGCCGCGGCGGGCATCACGGGCGAGCTCACCCCCGAGGCGGCCGCCGAGTTGCTGGCCGCCGGTGTCGACGACGCCGACCTCGACGCCCTCGAAGCGCTGCTCGACGCGTCCGGACTGGAGGCCTGACCATGACCGATCGAGCACGCCTGCAACGGGTGCTGGCCGCCCTGCGGTCACGCGCCGCGGCGGCACGCACCGAGCACCCCCTCTCGTACGGCCAGCACGCGATGTGGCTGCTGCACCGGATGGATCCGCAGTCGCCGGCGTACCACGTCGCCTTCTGCGCCCGGATCGTCGGCGACCTCGATCTCGACGCTCTGCACCACGCGGTACGGCACGTCACCGGCCGGCACGCGGCGCTGCGCACGACGGTCGGCGAGGACGAGGCGGGCCGCAGCCGTCAGACCGTGCACGGATGGCTCGAACCGGGTTTCACCGAGGCCGACGCCACCGGACTCGACGACGACGGACTGCGGCGGGCCGTCACGGCGGCGTACGTCACCCCGTTCGACGTCGCGGCCGGCCCACTGCTGCGCACGCACGTGTTCCGCACCGGTGACGGCGCGGTGCTGCTGCTCGTCGCCCACCACCTGGCCGTCGACTTCCGGTCGCTGGAGCTGGTGCTCGGTGAGATGGCGGACGCGTACACCGCGGAGACCACCGGGGTTGCCGCCACGACGGCTGAGGCGGCGGCGCCGTACTCCCGGTTCGTCGCCGCCCAGCGTGACTACCTGGCCAGTGAGCAGGGCGCGGCGGCCGCAGAGTACTGGCGCGGCTCCCTGGGCGCGGAACCGCCGGTCACCGAGTGGCCGTGGCCCGAGACCGGCGAGGCCGGTGCGGGCACCCACCACTTCGTGGTCGACGAGGAACTCGCGGCACGGGTCACGGCGGTCGCCCGCCGGGAACGGGTCACCCCGTACACCGTGCTGCTCTCGGCCTTCCAGGTGCTCGTCGGCCGGTTCACCGCCGCGAGGGAACTGCTGGTCGGCACGCCGGTCTCCGGGCGCACCGATCCGGCGTTCGACGGCTGCGTCGGCTACTTCACCGATCCGGTGGTGCTGCGCGCCGACCTGCGCGGGCCGTTGACCTTCCGGGACCTGCTCGCTCGCACCCGCGGTGCCGTCGCGGGGGCCCTGGAGCACCAGGACTACCCGTTCGAGCTGCTGGTCCGTGAGGTGGCCCCGAAGCGGACGGCCGGTGTCAACCCGCTGTTCCGGAGCATGTTCTCGCTTCAGCAGCCCACCGGTCCCGAGGGGTTCGCCGCCCTGTACTGGGGTGACGAGACCGGCGGCCGGCAGTTCTCCTGGGGTGCACTGACGGTCCGGCCGTACCGCCTCGCCCAGCAGGAGGGGCAGCTGGACCTGCAACTGGAACTGGTCGCCGACGGGCCGCGGCTGCTCGGCATGATCAAGTACCGCCGCGCCGTCGTCTCCGCCGAGGCGGCCGCACGGTTCGCCGGGCACTACCGGATCCTGCTGGACGCGGCCCTCGCCGACCCGGGCCGCAGCGTCGCCACGCTCCCGGTCACCGCCCCGCCCACCCCGGCGGAGCTGGCCCGCGCGGCGGCGGCGCGGCGGCCCGCCGAGGACAGGTCCGACAACATCCTGCGCCGGTTCGCGGCGTCGGTGGCGGCACACCGGGACCGCCCGGCCGCCCGCTTCCGGGGAGCCGAGCTGACCTACGGCGAGCTGGACGCCGTCGCCGAGCGGTGGGCCGCCGCACTGCGCGGCGCCGGCGCGACGCACGGCGACCGGGTGGGCCTGCTGCTGGAGCCGTCACTGGAGACGGTGATCGGCGTGCTCGCCGTCCTCAAGGCACACGCGGCCTACGTGCCGCTGGACGCCCGCCAGCCCCGGGCCCGGTTGCTGGCCCAGATCGGCGACTGCGGGGCCCGGGTGCTGCTGACCCAGCGGGCCACGCAGTCAGCGCTGGCCGGGACCACGGTCGACGCCCTGATCATGGACGGTGACGACATCCCCGACGGCCCGGCCGCCGACTGTTCCACGCTGGACTCCGGTGACCTGCTCTACACCGTCTACACCTCGGGTTCGACGGGGGAGCCCAAGGGCATCGACGTCGAGCACGGCAACGTGGTCAGCCTCGTCGACGCCATGGCCGAGCACGTCGACGCCGACCCGGACGCGGTGTGGACGCTGTTCCACTCCACCTCCTTCGACGTCTCCGTCTGGGAGTTGTGGGGCTCGCTGCTGACCGGGGCCTGCCTGGTGGTGGTGCCCGGTGACGTGGCCCGCTCACCCGACCTGTTCCGCCGGATGCTCGCCGACGAACGCGTCACCCACCTCAACCAGACACCGTCGGCCCTGCACGGTCTGGCCGGTGAGGTGGCCCGCGACGGCGCCGGCGAACTGGTGCTGCGCCATACCTTCTCCTGCGGGGAGGTGCTGCCGTCGGAGCTGTCCCGGGCGTCGCTGGGCTGGTGCGGTGACCTGTGGAACCTGTACGGCCCGGCCGAGACGACGGTGTGCGTCACCGCCCACCGGGTACGCCCCGAGGACTGCACCGGTGAGCGCGGCACCACGGTCGGGCTGCCGCTGTCGAACGCGACCGCGTACGTGCTGGACGCCGACCGCCGGCCGCTGCCGCCCGGGGTGACCGGCGAGCTGTACGTCGGTGGCCGCGCCGTGGCCCGCGGTTACGTCAACCGGCCGGAGCTGACCGCGGACCGGTACCTGCCCGATCCGTTCGGCGAGCCCGGCGACCGGATGTACCGCACCGGCGACCTGGCCCGAACCGACGGCGCCGGCCGCATCGACATCCTCGGCCGCGCCGACAACCAGGTCAAGATCAGCGGATTCCGGGTGGAACTGGAGGAGATCGAGGCCGCCCTCGCCCAGGAACCGGGCGTGGACCGGGCCGTCGTGCTGGTCGGGGGACAGGCTGCCGACGACCGCCGCCTGGTCGCCTGTGTCGTCCCGGAGCCGCAGAACCCGCCCGACCCGCAGAAGCTGCGCGCCGCCCTGCAGGAACGGCTGCCCGCCTACATGGTGCCGGTGTCGTTCGTGACGGTCGACCGGCTGCCGCTCAACGGCAACCAGAAGGTCGACCGGGGCCGGCTGGCCGAACAGATCCGCTCGGCGCCGGTCCCCGCGACGGCCCGGCCGGCGATCGCGGTGGGAGCACAACGCGCCGTCGCCGCCATCTGGGAGCAGGTGCTGCACCGCACCGACGTGGGCCCCGACGACAACTTCTTCGACCTGGGCGGCAACTCGATGCTGCTGCTGCAGGTGCACCGCCGGCTGCGCGACGTACCGGGCGCGCCGGACCTGGCCGTCGCCGACCTGTTCCGCCATCCCACCGTGGCCGGCCTGGCCCGCCGGTTCGGCACCACTACCGAAGCCGGAGCCGGAGCCGGAACCGGCGCCGAAGCCGGTCTGCTGCGGGCCGCCCGGCGCCGCGCGCTGGACACGGCCCGACCGGGCCGCCGCGACCGATCCGGAGGTACGGCATGAGCGACCAGCCCGACATCCGGCCGAGTGACATCGCCGTCATCGGCGTGCACGGCCGATTCCCCGGCGCGGACGGCGTCGACGAGCTCTGGCGGCGGCTGTGCGACGGTGACGTGGCCCTGCGCCCGCTGACCCCGCAGGAGCTGGCCGAGGTCCCCGCCGCCCGCCGCGACGACCCGCGTTTCGTCGCGGTGGACCGGTCGGTGGCGGGCCGGTTCCGGTTCGCGCACGAGTTCTTCGGCTACAGCGTCCGCGAGGGCGAGCTCATGGATCCGCAGCACCGGCTGTTCCTGGAGACCGCGTGGGAGCTGCTGGAGACCGCCGGTCACGCCGGGCAGGAGCGGGACACCGCGATCGGCGTGTTCGGCGGCGCGTCGATGAACACCTACCTCACCAACGTGGTGGCTCGTGCCGTCGACCTGCTCAGCGCCGACGGGACCGAGGTGATGGTCACCAACGACAAGGACTTCCTGACCAGCCGGGTGTCGTACAAGCTCGACCTGACCGGGCCCAGCATCACCGTGCAGACCGGTTGCTCCACCTCGCTGGTGGCCGTGCACCTGGCGGTGCAGAGCCTGCTCGCCGGCGAATGCGACATAGCCCTGGCCGGCGGGGCGTCGGTGCACGTCACCGACCAGCACGGCTACCTGTTCCAGGACGGGCTGATGTTCTCCCCGGACGGTCAGTGCCGGGCCTTCGCCGCCGACGCCGCGGGCACCTCGTTCGGTGACGGTGTGGGGCTGGTCGCCCTGCGGCGGCTGTCGGACGCACTCGACGACGGCGACGACGTGCTCGCGGTCATCCGCGGATCGGCTGTCAACAACGACGGCGCCGACAAGGTCGGCTACACCGCGCCCGGCATCGCCGGCCAGCGGGCCGCGATCGTCGAGGCGATGGCCGTCGCCGACGCCGACCCGGACACCATCGGATACGTCGAGGCGCACGGCACCGGAACGGCGCTGGGTGACCCGGTCGAGTTCACCGCGCTGCGGGAGGCGTTCGCGGCGCACGGCACGCCACCGGCCACCGGCGCCGTCGCGCTCGGCACGGTGAAGGCCAACGTCGGGCACCTGGCGGCGGCCGCCGGCATCACCGGGCTGATCAAGGCGGTGCTGGCCGTGCAGCACGCCCAGATCCCGCCGCATCCCCGGTTCGGCGGCCCGCATCCGGCTCTCGGGCTGGCCGACAGCTCCTTCCACGTCAACGACCGGCTGATCCCGTGGCCGGTGACCGGCGCACCACGACGTGCCGGGGTCAGCTCGTTCGGCATCGGCGGCACCAACGCGCACGTCGTGCTGCAGCAGGCGCCGCCGTTGCCGCCGTCCGACCCGGACCACGCGCCGCAGATCCTGCCGGTCAGCGCGAAGACCGAGGCGGCACTGTGGGCCGCCGTCCAGCGGCTCGCGGACCATCTGGAGACGCATCCGGAGATCCCGCTCGCCGACGTGGCCTACACGCTGCAGGCCGGGCGGCGTCACTTCGCGCACCGGCACGCCGAGGTGGCCGCCGATCACACCACGGCCGTGCGGCTGCTGCGGGCGGCGGCGGCGAACGCCGGGGCGTCACCGGCCGGCACCGGCGAGGAACACGACATCGCCCGCCGCTGGATCTCCGGTGGATCGCTCGACGCCGCGGTGCTGCACAAGGGCCGCCGGCGCCGGCGCGTCGCACTGCCCGGACACCCTCTCGACCGCCGCGAGCTGCGTCTCACCCCGGCCGGCGAGGCGGCTGCCGGTCTCCGGCGGATCACCGAGACGAGCGACTGGGTGTACGGGGAGACCTGGCGCCGCGCCATCGGACGGCCCCGTCCCGCGAACCGCCCCGACGGAAGCTGGCTGGTGTTCGCCGGCGACGACCCGGTGAGTTCCGGACTCGTCAACGCCCTGCGCGCGTGGGGCACCACACCGGCCGTCGTGCACCCCACCGGCGGGACCCGCCCGGGCGACCTGCTCGCCGCGGCCACCGCCGGCCGGCCCGGACCGCACCACCTGGTCTACGCCTGGCCGGCGGGCCACGCCACCGCCGGTGATCCGGCCGCCGAGCTGTGCACCCTGCTGGAGCTGGTGCAGGCCGCCCCGTCTCCGGCCACGCTCACCGTGGTCGTCTCCGGCGCGTTCGACGTGCTCGGCACGGAACCGGTCGTGCCGTCGCGGGCCGGCCTCGCCGCCGCCGCGACCGTCATCGCGCAGGAGTACGGGGGCCTGACCTGCCGGATCGTCGACTGTGACGACGCGGTGGACCCGCGGGACCTGCTCGCCGAGCTGACCGGCGACGCCGTCGAGCAGACCGTCGCGCTGCGCCGCGGGGCCCGCTGGACCCGCCACTTCGACCCGGTCCCGACCGCCGACCTGACGGCGGCGGCGCCGATCGTCCGTGACGGCGGCGTCTACCTGATCACCGGCGGCCTCGGGGGTATCGGCCTGGTCCTGGCCGAGCACCTGGCCACGACCCGGCGGGCGAGACTCGTCCTGACCGGGCGCTCCCCGTTCCCGGCGCCGGCGGAGTACGACAGTTGGACGGCACAGCACGGCTCCGGCGATCCGGTCAGCCGGCGCATCGAGCGGGTCCGCGGGCTTCCCGAGGTGCTCGCGGTGAGTGCCGACGTCACCGACGCGACGGCGATGGCCGGTGTGGTGCGAGCCGCCCGGCAGCGGTTCGGCCGTATCGACGGCTGGTTCCACGCCGCCGGGGTGCCCCTGGAGCAGGCCTCGCAGTGGATCGGTGCCTCCACGGCTGCGGACTGGCAGCGGATCCTGGCGCCCAAGGTCACCGGCGCGGCCGTGCTGGAGGAGGTTCTCGCCGACGACCCGGTCGACTTCGGCTGCTTCGTCTCCTCGATCGCGGCGGTCGCCGGTGGGGCCGGTTACGCCGCGTACGCCGCCGCCAACGCCCACCTCGACGCGCTGGCGCAGGCCCGCCCCGGCCGGCTCAGCATCGGCTGGGATGCCTGGAAGGTACCGGGCGGACCCCGGCCCCGGTCCGCGGCGTGGCAGCGGCTGGCCGAGCAGGCGATCACCCCGGCCGAGGGCGCCCGGGTGCTGGACCTGGTCCTGCGCGACCACCGGCGGCCGCACCTGCTGGTCTCGGTGACCGACCTGATGCCCCGCCTGCGCGCGGCCGCATCGGACCCCGCCCCGACCGCCCCGACCGCCCCGGCCGCACCGGTGGCCGGCACCGGTGAGCTGCGCACCCTGCTGGCCGGCATCTGGAGCGAGGTGCTGCGCACCGAGGTCACCGACCACCATCGGTCGATCTTCGAGCTCGGCGGCGACTCGCTGCTGATCGTGCAGCTCGCCGCCCGGATCGAGGCGGCCCTCGGCCGGCCGGTCCGCTCGGTCGACGTGCTCGCGGCGCCCACCGTCGAGCAACTCGCCCGGCACCTCGAAGGGAACCCACAGCAGACCATGTCCGACGAACGGGCCGGGGCACCGGTACGGGCACGCCGCCCACGGCGAACGGGAGCCGACGATGAATGACGACCTCAGTATCGCCATCATCGGCATGGCCGGGAGATTCCCCGGCGCCGACGACCTGACCGAACTGTG
Organism: Actinoplanes sp. CA-252034; assembly: GCF_050956125.1. Lineage (NCBI taxonomy): Bacteria > Bacillati > Actinomycetota > Actinomycetes > Micromonosporales > Micromonosporaceae > Actinoplanes > Actinoplanes sp. CA-252034. The sequence continues at coordinate 8,271,124 of NZ_CP191846.1, read as the reverse complement.
GCAGGTGCTCGACGAGGGCCGGGAGACGATCACCGACTACACCGAGACGGAGCTGCTGCGCGCCGGGGTCAGCCCACAACAGCTGGCCGATCCGCACTACGTGCGCCGCGGAGCCCACATCCGCGACGCCGAGTACTTCGACGCGGCGTTCTTCGGCTACACCGGCCGCGAGGCCGAGCTCATGGACCCGCAGCACCGGCTGTTCCTGGAGATCTGCCACGAGGCGCTGGAACGGGCCGGGCACGCGCCGGGCACCTTCCCCGGCCCGGTCGGCGTCTATGCCGGGACGCGCCGCAGCGACTACACCGGGCTGCTGAGCGGCCCGGAGTACGACAACGTCACCGACCGGTACGTGATGGCCGGCAACGAACCCGACGCCCTCGCCACCAAGGTCGCCTACAAGCTGGACTGCACCGGGCCGGCGTTCACCGTCCAGACGTACTGCTCCACCTCGTTGGTCGCGGTGCACCTGGCGGCACAGCAACTACTCGACGACGAATGTGACATGGCCCTGGCCGGCGGCGTGTCCCTGCGGTTGCCGCAGCACACCGGCTACCTGTACGAGCCCGGCGGCACCCGCTCGCCCGAGGGCCGGTGCCGTTCGTTCGACGCCGCCGCCGGTGGGTTGATCTTCGGTGACGGCGCGGCGGTGGTGGTGCTGCGCCGGCTTTCCGACGCGCTCGCCGACGGCGACGACGTCCTGGCCGTCATCCGCGGGTCGGCGGTCACCAACGACGGCGCGATGCGTGCCGGTTACACCGCCCCCGGGGTGCGGGGACAATCCCGGGCCGTACGGGCGGCGCTGCGAGCCGCCGGGGTGGACGCCCGCCAGGTCTCCTACGTCGAGACGCACGGCGCCGGCACCCCGCTCGGTGACGGTGTCGAGCTGCGCGCCCTGACCCAGGGCTTCGGCGCCGGTGACCGCGGCTACTGCGGCATCGGCTCGGTCAAGTCGAACCTGGGCCATCTGGACGCCGCCTCGGGAGCCACCGCGCTGATCAAGACGGTGCTGGCGCTGCGGCACACCCGGATCCCGGCCAGCCTGCATTTCGACCTGCCGCATCCGGAGCTGGACCTGATCGACAGCCCGTTCTACGTGACCGCGGAGGCACAGGACTGGGAGCCGGTCGACGGGCGGCGCATCGCCGGCGTCAACTCCCTCGGCATCGGCGGCACGAACGCGCACGTGATCGTGGAGGAGGCGGCACCGGTCACGAGCGGCCCGACCGCGGCCGGGCGACATCTGCTCGTGCTGTCCGCCCGCAGTGCGGAGGCACTGGAGGAGGCCACCGGCCGACTCTGCCGCCATCTGGAGGACCACATCGGCGTGGCCGCCGCCGACGTGGCGTTCACGCTGCAGCGCGGTCGTGCCGCGTACGCGCACCGGCGGGCCTTCCTGGCCGCGGACACCGCCGACGCGGTGCGCGCGCTGCGGGCCGGTGACTTCCTCGATCCCGGTGGTACGCACGACGGCTCCGACCCGGCAGCCGAGCTGGGCCTGCGTTGGCTGCGGGGCGAGACCGTCGACTGGTCGGCGCTGTACGCCGGTGAGAGCCGCCGCCGGTTGCCACTGCCCACCCATCCGATGAACCGCCGGCGGTACTGGCCGGCGCCGCAACCCGTTCCACCGGCCGAGCCCGCGGTCCCCGCCGAGCCCGCCGCCGCACCGCTGACCGAGCCCACGACCACCGAGCCGGCGCCCGCCGCCGTGCCGATCGAGGAGCCACCGATGGACCGCCTGCTGGACGAACTACTGGGCCTGGTTGCCGCCAGCTTCAAGATGCCGCCCGAGGAACTCGACCCGGACGTTCCGTTCCTGGAGATGGGCGCCGACTCGTTGCTGCTGCTCAGCGTGCTGCAACCGATCCAGGACCGGTACGGGTGCAAGCTGTCGATGCGCCAGTTCTTCGCCGAGTTCCGCACGTTGACGGAGCTGACCGGCTACCTGCGCGAGCACGCCGACCCGCAACGCCTGCCGCGGGCCGAGCCGGTCGCCGCCGCCACCCCGGTCGTCGCCCCCATCCCGGCCCCGGCCCTGGTCGAGCCGCAGCCGGCGGCGGTTCAGCCCGTGCCGCCGCCGGCCCGCCCGGCGACCGTGGTGCGGCAGACCGACGGCGGCGCCCTCGAGCGGCTCGCCATGGAACAGATCGACCTCATGCGCCGGCAGTTGGAGCTGCTCGGCTCGGCGGCTCCCGCCCCGGTGTCGTCGTCGAATGGCTCGCCGGCGGTGGCCGTACCCCAGGATCTCGCCCTGCCGCCCGCCGCCGCGCCTGCGGTGACCCCGGCGCTCGTCGCCGCGCCCGCGGTGACCCCGGCGCTCGTCGCCGCGCCCGCGGTGACCCCGGCGCCCGCCGTGCCCCTGTCGCCCGGCCGGCGCAGGCATCTGAGCGGCCCCACCGAGACCGAGGCCCGTGCCCGCTACCTCGACCTGCTGATCCGCCGCTACGGCGAGCGGACGGCCGGCTCCAAGGCCTTCGCCCAACGGTTCCGGCACCGGATCGCGGACAGCCGGTCCACCATCGGCTTCCGGCTCTCGACCAAGGAGATGCTCTACCCGATCGTCGCCGAGCGGGGCCGTGGGGCCCGCCTGTGGGACATCGATGGGAACGAGTACGTCGACCTCACCATGGGCTTCGGTGTGCACCTGTTCGGGCACCAGCACGAGCCGATCATGGCGGCGCTGCGCGAGCGGCTGGACGTCGGGTTCGGGCTGGGCCCGCGCACCGAGCTCGTCGAGTCGGTCGCCACCGGCATCCTGGAGCTCACCGGCATGGAGCGCGTCGCGTTCGTCAACACCGGTACCGAGGCGGTGATGACGGCGGTCCGGCTGGCCCGGGCGGCGACCCGGCGCGAGAAGCTGGTGATCTTCTCCACCGGCTACCACGGCCACTCCGACGGGGTCCTGGCATCGGCCGCCCAGGTCGACGGGGAGCTGCGGTCCACACCGATCGCGACAGGCGTCCCGCAGGGCGCGATCGACGACGTGTACGTGCTGGAGTTCGGCACCACCGAGGCGCTCGACTTCATCGACCGGCACGGCCCCGAGCTGGCGGCCGTGATGGTGGAGCCGGTGATGACCCGCCATCCGGGCCAGCAGAGGCCGGACTTCCTCCGGAGCCTGCGGGAGCTCACCACCCGGCACGGCGCGAAACTGATCTTCGACGAGATGGTGACCGGGTTCCGCTCGCACCCCGGCGGCATCCAGGGCCTCTACGGCATCGAGGCCGACCTCGCCACGTACGGCAAGGTGATCGGCGGCGGCCTGCCGCTGGGTGTGGTGGCCGGCCGTGGCGGGGTGATGGACGCCATCGACGGTGGCGTGTGGAACTACGGCGACGACTCGTTCCCGATGGTGGAGTCCACCTACTTCGGCGGGACGTTCTGCCAGCACCCGCTGTCGATGATCGCCGCGCGGACCGTCCTGGACGAGCTGCGTGAGCGCGGCCCGCGGCTGCAGGAGGAGCTGAACTCCCGTACCGAGAGGTTCGTCGCGGATCTCAACGCCGACTTCACCGAGTTGGACGTCGACATCCGGGTCGACCGGTTCGCGTCCCTGTTCCGCTTCGAGCACGAGGCGAACATGGACCTGTTCTTCTACAACCTGCTCAGCCGCGGCGTGTACATCTGGGAGTGGCGGGCCTGCTTCCTGTCGACCGCGCACACCGACGCCGACCTCGCCTTCGTTCGCGCCGCGATCCGTGACGCGATCGCCGAGATGCGCGAGCACGGGGTGCTCGCACCGTCGACGCGCCCCACGCCGGCTCCGGCGCTGACGCCGGCACCGGCCACGATCCCGGCCAACCGGGCCCAGCGGCAGCTGTGGGCGCTGGCCAACATCGACGAGACCGGCTCGCTCGCCTATCACCTGCACGCCGCGTTCTGGGTGGACGGGCCCCTGAACCCGGCCGCGCTGCGGCAGGCCGTCCACGGCCTGGTCGACCGGCACGAGTCCCTGCGCACCACCATCGAGGCCTCCGGGGAGAACCTGCGGATCCGGCCGGCCGGCACGTACACCGGCGAGGCCCTGCTGCTGGAGCGGCGGGCCGGCACCGAAGCCGAGGTGGAGCAGATCTGCCGGGCCGAGGCCGGCCGTCCGTTCGACCTGACCGAGGGCCCCCTGTTCCGGGTGCTGCTGATCCGGGTCGGCGGGCAGCGGCACCTGATTCAGCTGACCACCCACCACCTGGCCGGCGACGGCTGGTCGGCGGTCCCGGTCCTAGGCGACCTGGCAGCCCTCTACAACGCGGCCGTTCAGAAGACCGATCCGCAGCTGCCACCGGTTGCGCAGTACCGCGACTTCCTGGACTGGCAGCGGTCGCAGGCCGCCCTGCCCGACTCGGCGGGGCACCGGGACTTCTGGCGGACCCTGCTGTCCGGCGCGCCGGAACTGGAACTGCCGACCCGCAGCCGTACCGCGCCCGAGACCTTCACCAGCGTCCGGCGCAGCCTGGAGTTCGACGACCGGCTGATCGCCGACCTGCGCAAGGCGGCCGCGGCCAACGGGGTGACCGTCTTCGCCTACCTGGTCGCCGCCTGGGGCTCGCTGCTGCACCGGATGACCGGACAGGACGACCTCGTGGTGCTCACCCCCGCCGCCGGCCGCCCCGGGCACCTCGGCGACGTGGTCGGCTACTGCACGACGCTGCTGCCGCTGCGGCTGCGGCTGTCGGAGAGCGCCGACGTCGGCGGCTACGTCGGCGCCGTACAGGACCAGATGTTCGACGCGATGGACCATCAGAGTCACCCGTTCGCCGAGGTCGTCGCGGACCTCGACGCGGCCGCCCCGGGCACCTCACGCCGGCTGTTCCGCAACGTCATCGTGCTCGACCGGGAGATCCGCCTGCCCGAACTGGACGGGCTGCGGCTGACCGAGTCGCAGGTGCGCAGTTCCGGGTACGCGCCGTGGCCGCTCTTCGTCACACTGACCGAGACCGGCGGCGGATTCCGCTGTGACTTCGACATCAACAGCGACGCCTTCGACGCCGAGACCGTCGACCGGCTCCCGCTGCACTACCGCAACATGCTGGCCGCCATGGTCGCCGACGCCGGCCGGCCGCTACGCGAGATCGACTACCTGGAGGCCGCCGAACGGGCCGAGCTGCTGGCATGGGGCCGTGGCCCGGTCGTCGAGCTGGGCGACCGGATGGTCAGCGAGTTGATCGAGGACAATGCGGCCCGGTGGCCGGACCGGCCCGCCGTCGTCTTCGAGGACCGTGAGCTGACCTACGGGCAGTTCAACGCCGAGGCCAACCGGCTGGCCCGGGTGCTGCGCCGGCGGCTGCGGGTCGGCCCGGAGACGATCGTCGGCATCCGGTTGCCGCGGTCCGACCGGTTCTGGGTGACCGTCCTGGCGCTGTGGAAGTGCGGCGCCGCCTACGTGCCGCTGGAGACCCGCCACCCGCTGGAGCGCCAGCTCGGTGTGCTGGAGACCTGCGCCGCCGCCGGGGTGATCACCGACGAGCTGCCGGATGGCGACCCCACCGTGCCGTGGCTCCTCTACGACGAGGTCAGCGCGGAGGCGGCCGGCGAGGAGGACAGCGACCCGGGCGTGCCCTGCCCGCCGGGAGCCGCCTCGTACGTGATGTTCTCCTCCGGCTCGTCGGGTGTCCCCAAGGGCATCGTGATCGAGCAGCTGCCGATGCTGAACCACATCCTCGCGAAGAACGAGGACTACGGGATCGACGCCGACGCGGTGGTCACCCAGAACGCACCCATCTCGTTCGACATCTCCGTCTGGCAGTTCTTCTCCCCGCTGCTGGCCGGTGGCCGGGTGATCGTCTACAACGACCAGGTGGTCGAGGACCCGGCCCGGTTCATCGCCGGCCTCGACGCCGACGGGGTCACCGTGGTCCAGCTGGTGCCCTCCTACCTGGCGCTGATGCTCGACGAGTTGGACCTCGCGCCCGGTGGTGGCCGGCTGCGCGGCCTGCGCTACGTGGTCCTCGGCGCCGAGCCACTCAAGAAGGCCCTGCTGGAACGCTGGTACCAGCACTTCCCGGGCATCCCGGTCTCGAACGCCTACGGCATCACCGAGACCTCCGACGACGTGCTGCACCCGGTGACCCCGGTGCCGGACGGCGACGTGGTGACGACCGGCCACCCGGTCCGCAACGCCACGATCTACCTGGTCGACAAGGAGTTCCTGCCCGTGCCGGTGGGCGTCAAGGGCGAGATCCTGGTGGCCGGACTCCCGGTCGGCCGCGGATACCTGGCTCCCGAGGGCGACCGGGTGCACCAGGCGTTCCTGGAGCACAACCCGGTCGAACCCGGCGGTGCCGCCCGTGTCTACCGCAGCGGTGACCTGGCCCGGTGGACCCCCGATGGGCAGCTCGAACTGCTCGGCCGCAACGACCACCAGGTGAAGGTGCGCGGACAGCGACTCGAGCTCGGCGACGTCGAGCGCACCCTGCACCGGCTGGAGCAGGTCCGCGACGCTGTGGTCCGCAACTTCCCGGACCCGCACGACGGCAACTACCTGGCGGCGTACGTCGTACCCCGGGCGGGCGCCGATGCCGACCCGGACAGCATCCGCAACGCGCTGCGCGGGATCCTGCCCGACTACATGGTCCCGGCGTACGTGATCCTGCTCGACGAGTACCCGATGACCAGCTCCGGCAAGGTCGACCGGCGGGCTCTGCCGGAACCGGACCGGACCACCGCCCGGCGCGGCGATCAGACCGCGCAGGCCCGGCACTACTTCGACGACGCGGTGCTCGGCATCGCCCGCGACGTGCTCGGCGTCGACGACGCCGGGATCGACGACAGCCTGTTCGAGCTCGGCGGCAACTCCATCTCCGCGGTGCGACTGGCGCAGCGCATCCGGGAGACCTTCAAGATCGAGATGCCGATGCTGACCATCTTCGAGCGGCCGGTGCTGCGCGATCTGAGTGACGCGGTCGCGGCCGCCTCCTTCGACGCCTACCAGCCGATCCCGGTCGCCGGGGCCAAGGAGCACTACCGCACGTCCGCTTCCGAGGAACGCATGTACTTCCTCTGGACGATGGATCCCGCCAGCCGCCTCTACAACATCCCGATGGCATTCGCCGTCGACGGCCCGGTCGATCCGGAACGGCTGCGGCAGGCGGTCGCCGCGGTGGTCGGCAAACACGACATCCTGCGTACGGTCTTCGACATCCGTGACGGCGCGCTGTACCAGAGCGTCCTGCCGCGGGTGGAGGTGCCGATCGAGGATCTGGGCCGGACCGACGAGACCGCCGAGGAACTCGCCGACCGCTGGGTCACCCCGCACGACCTGCGGCAGGGCCCGCCGATCCGGGTCGCGCTGGCCCGCCGGACCACCGGTGCGCAGACCATGGTGCTGCTGGACTTCCCGCACATCGTCCTCGACGAGGGCTCCATGGGCGTGCTGTTCCGCGACCTGTCCGCCGCCTACCGTGGCCGTCCGCTGGACCGGGCCGACCTGACGTACAAGGACTTCGCCGAGTGGGAGCAGGTGTACCGGCGGTCCGAGGCGTTCGCCCGCGATCGGGCCTACTGGCTGGACCGGCTCGCCGACCCGCCGGGCGCCGTCGAGTTCCCGCGCGGGACCCGGCCGGCCGTGCTGACCATGACCGGGCAGCGCAACTCGTTCCGGGTCGAGCCGGAGCTGACCCGAACCCTGCGGGCCTTCTGCCAGCGGCAGCGGGTCACCCCGTACATGGTGCTGCTGTCGGTCTTCAAGGTCCTGCTGTCCAAGTACTCCGGCCAGGAGGACTTGGTGGTCGGCGCTCCCGTCGACGGCCGCTACCACCCGGCCTGCTCCGAGATCGTCGGCATGTTCGGCAACTCGCTCGCCCTGCGGACCGCCCCGACGGCCGGCCGCTCCTTCCTCGACTACGTCGGCGAGGTGCGCCGCACCGTCCTGGAGGGGCTGGAGCACCAGGCCTACCCGTTCGAGGACCTGGTCCGCGAGCTGAACGTAATCCGCGACTCGACCCGCAACCCGCTGTTCGACTTCATGTTCGTGTTCACCGACCTGGACCACTACACCTTCGACATGGACGGCGCCTCCGGTGTCCCCGAGCCGATCAGCGTCGGCGTGGCCAAGATGGACATGACGCTGTCGGCCTACGAGCGCGCCGACACCATCGAGGTGATCCAGGAGTACGCGACCGAGATCTTCGACGCCGACACCGTCGCCCGGATGGGCCGGCACTACGTGCACCTGCTGCGGCAACTGCTGACCGAGCCGGACGCGCCCCTCGGGCACAGCACCCTTGTCACCGGCGACGAGCGGGGACGGCTCGTGCGGCGCCCCGCCGATGCGGCGGCCGACAGCGCCGGCGACACCCTGCACGCGCTGTTCGAGCAGGCGGCGCAGGCCCATCCGGACCGCACGGCCCTGGTCAGTGGCACGGTACGGCTGACCTACGCGGAACTGGACAGCCGCGCGAACCGGCTGGCCAACCTGCTGCGCACCGATCTCGGCGTCAGCCGGGAGACACCCGTCGCCCTGATGCTGGAGCAGCCACACGACATCGTCACCGCGATGCTGGCCGTCCTCAATGCCGGCGGTGCCTACGTGCCGGTGGAGGGCTCCACCCCACCCGTACGCGTCCGGCAGATGATCGAGGACGCCGGCATCGACGTGATGATCACCGACCTGCTCGGCGATGACGACCTGCCGGACGGCGTACGGCTGCTGCGGCCCGGCGCCCCGGAGATCGCCGGCCACCCCGACACACGGCCCGAGCCGGTGAACGAGCCGGGCGACCTGGCGTACATCATGTTCACCTCCGGCTCCACCGGCCGGCCCAAGGGTGTGCTCGTCGAACACGCGGGTGTCCGCCGGATCGCCTACCGGCCCCGGTACGTCCACGTGCCCGACGACGCCCGCGTGCTGGCCGCCACCAGCTGGGCCTTCGACGTCTCGGCCCTGACCATGTACACCGCACTGCTCAACGGCGGCCGGCTGGTCTGCGCGACCCGGGCAGCGCTGATGGACACCACGGAGCTGCGCCGGCTGATCGTCGAGGAAGACGTCACCATGGCGTTCTTCAGCACGGCCTTCTTCCACATGCTCGTCGACATGGCGATCGACTGCCTGGACTCGGTCACCACGATCCTGGCGGCGGGGGAGCGGCTCTCCGTCGACCACGCCCGCCGCACGGTCACCCGGCTGGGCCCCGGCCGGCTGATCAACGCCTACGGACCGACCGAGGCCTCGGTGTACGCCACCGCGCACCCGGTCGACGAGGTCGGGCCGGACGTCACCTCGGTGCCGATCGGCGCACCCGTCGACGACACCCGCGTCTACGTGCTGCTGCCGCACGGCGAGCCCGCTCCCGAGGGCATCGTCGGGGAGCTGTGCATCGCCGGGACCGGGGTGGCCCGCGGCTACCTCAACATCGAGAACACCCCGGACGGCCCGTTCCGTCCCGACCCGTTCGTCCCCGGCGACCGCATGTACGCCACCGGCGATCTGGCCCGCATCCTGCCCGGCGGCGACGTCGAGTTCCTCGGCCGCCGCGACCACCAGGTCAAGGTGCGCGGGTTCCGGGTCGAACCGGCCGAGATCGAAGAGGCGCTGCGGGCCTGCGCCGAGGTGACCGACGCCCGCGTGGTGGCCACCGAGGACGGTCCCGGCACCGAGAAGTCCCTGGTCGCCTACGTGGTGACCACGGGCGCCGCCGAGCCGCGGTCGCTGCGCGAACAGTTGCGGGCACTGATCCCGGCCTACATGATCCCGGCCCGGTTCGTGACCCTCGATCGGCTGCCGCTCAACAGCAGCGGCAAGGTCGACCTGCGTGCCCTGCACAGCCAGTCGCCGGCCACCGAGGCCGACGAGGAGCGGACGGCCCTGACCCGTACCGAGACCGAGTTGCTGGCCCTGTGGCGCGACGTGCTCGACGCCGACGATCTCGGGCCGCACGACGACTTCTTCGAGTCCGGCGGGCACTCGCTCAAGGCGGTGGTGTTGATGGCCGAGGTGCGTGACGTCTTCGGTGTGGAGGTGCGCCTGGTCGACTTCTTCCCGGCGCCGACCGTGCACGGGCTGGCCCGGCACATCGACGAGCTGCGCTCCGGCGCGGCACTCGACGACTTCGAGGAGACGGTGATTTGACCGGCGAAGCCACCGTCGCACGGCTGTTGGCGGACCTGGACGCCCGCGGGATACGGCTGCGCGCCGACGGCGACAACCTGCGCCTCGACGGCCCACGGGGTGCGCTCGACGCCGACCTGCTCGGCCGGCTCAAGGCGGGCAAAACGGCGATTCTCGAGCACCTGCGGGCCACCGGGGCGGGCCGGGTCCCCCCGGCGGCCCCGCGGGACTGGTACCCGCTGTCGGCCGCCCAGGAGCGGCTCTACTTCAACCAGCTGCTCACCCCGGACAGCCTCGACTACCACATCGTCGATGTGTTCCAAGTCGGCGACCGGGTCGACGCGGCCACTCTGGAGCGGGCGCTGCGGACGGTCGTCCGGCGCCACGACGGGCTGCGCACCGCGTTCGACCTGATCGACGGCGAGGCCCGGCAGCGCATCGACTCGACGGCGGAGCTCGTCCTCGAGACGACCGACGAGCCTGGCTTCGACCCCGCCGATCCGGCCGCTTTCCTCCGGCCGTTCGACCTGACCCGGCCCCCGCTGCTGCGGGCCGGGCTGGTACGTGCCGGGTCACGCCGTTACCTGCTGCTGGACGTGCACCACCTGGTCTTCGACGGGGCGTCCCGGGCGACGTTCGCCGCCGACCTGGCCCACGCCTACCGGGGCGAGCAGCAGGAACCGCTGCCGGTGGGCTACCCCGACTTCGCCGTCTGGCAACGGGCCGAGGACACCCCCGACCTGATCCGGATGCGCCGCTACTGGCAGCAGCTGATGGACCCGCCGTCGCCGGTGCCCGGGCCGGCCCGCACCGCACACCCGGGCCTGTCCCGTACCGACGACCGCCAGGCGCACCTCGACCTGGACGACGCGGAGCTGGTGGCGGGCCTGCGGAGGCTGTGCCGGGCCGAGGGCGTGACCCCGTTCATGGCGCTGCTGGCCGCCTACGTCGTGCTGTTGCGCGGTATGGCGGGCCGGGACGAGGTCGTGGTCGGGTTCCCCGTCGACGTCCGCGCCGACGCGGGATTGGCCCGTAACGTCGGCCTCTTCATCAACACCGTGCCGATCCGCGTCTTCCCCACCGCCCAGTGGTCGTTCCGGGACCTGCTGCGCGCGGTGCGGGACCAGGTGGTGCAGGCCCTCGACAACTGCCAGTACCCGTACGACCGGATCGTCGGCGACGCGTCGGCGCGCCGGAACCTCAAGTCCGACCCGCTCGTCGACGGGTTCTTCAACTACGCAGCCGTCGACGGCGGCGCAGCCGGCGCGCTGGCCGGCATCGGCCTGTCCGACCAGCCCCGCGCCCCGCACGCGGCGCTGCCCGAACTGCCCTGCCTCGCGGCCCGATTCGATCTGACGCTGAGCGCGCTGGCCGGCGAGCACGGCTTCGGGCTGGATCTGCAGTGCATGACCGCGATGTTCGACTCCGCGACGGTCGGCCGGCTGGCCGGGCAGGTCCGGCAGATCGTCGAGCAGGCCGTCGCCGACCCCGGCCGGCCACTCGGCCCCGCCGCACCGGAGCCCGCCACCGACCGGTCCGCCGGGGTGGAACAGCGGGTCCGCGACATCGTGGGGGAGATCCTCGGCATCGCGGCCCCCGAGCTCGACGACGACTTCTTCGCCGTCGGCGGCCACTCCCTGCTCGCCGCGAAACTGGTCGTGCGCATCGACCGGGAACTGGGCGTGCGCATCCCGATCGACGACTTCCTCGGCGACTCCACGCTGCGCCGCCTGAGTGAGCTGGTCCGGGCCGGTGCCGGATGACATCCCCGACGACCACGACCGGCACGACGCCGCGTTCCCATCGGCCCACGGGAGGGCACCCCATGCCTGTCGTCTCCGCACCGTACGAGTTCCTCAACCCGGACGTGTATCTCGACCTCAAGCCGACGATCGGCCGCAACCTCGTCGTCAAGTGCGAAGGCCTGAACTTCGGCGGCTCGGTCAAGATGCGCGCCGCCGCCGCGATGGTCGCCCGCGCCGAACGCGACAACCTGATCACCGGCGACACCCGGCTCGTCGAGTCCTCCTCCGGCAACCTGGGCGTCGCGCTGTCGGTGATCGCCGCCGCCAAGGGCATCCCGTTCACCTGTGTCGTCGATCCGCGCTGCAACGCCGCCACCCTCGCCACCATGCGCGCCCTCGGCACCGACCTGGTGATGGTGCGCCGGCCGCACCCGGTCGGCGGTTTCCTGCAGGCCAGGCTGGACCGGGTCGCCGAGCTGCGGGCCGCCGACCCCCGGTATCTGTGGCTCAACCAGTACACGAACGTCGCGAACTGCACGGCCCACTACGAGGGCACCGCGCCGGAGATCCTCAAACGGTTCCCGGCTCTGGACGTGCTGTTCGTCGGCGTGGGCACCGGCGGAACAGCGATCGGCTGTGCCTGGTACCTGCGCGACAGCGGCGCCACCACCCGCATCGTCGCCGTCGACGCGGCCGGCTCGGTCACCCTCGGTCAGGCCCCGGCGCCCCGGCTCATTCCCGGGCTCGGCGCCGCCGTCCCACCGCCCATGTTCGACCCGGATCTGTTCTCCGACACGGTGGTCGTACCCGAGATCGACACCGTCCGGGCCTGTCGCACACTGGCCGCCAACGGCATGCTGTTCGGCGGCTCCACCGGCACCGTGGTCAGCGGCGCGCTCACCTGGCTGCGCCGCCACGACCCACGCGGGGACCTGCAGGCGGTCTGCGTCTCGGCGGACATGGGCGAGCGTTACCTCAACACCATCTACGACGACGACTGGGTCGAAAAGAACTTCGGCGCCGCGGCGCTCGAGCCCCTACCCGGCGTACGCGCACGGCGTCGCGTCGCCCACGGCCGCGCGCAGTGACCGTCTCCGCCATCCGGAAAGGCACAGAAACCATGTTCGACTTCGACGTCGTGGCCGGCGCCACCGTGCGCGACATCCTCAGCAGCCACCGCATCGACATCCTCGACATCGTCCGGCGAACCTACCTGGACCATCAGGACGGGCACACCCTCAACCCGGACAGCTACTTCCTGCGCTTCCCCGACAAGCCGGACTCACGGATCATCGCGCTGCCCGCCTACGCCGGCGGTGGCGTCGACCGGGCCGGCATCAAGTGGATCGCCAGCTTCCCGGCGAACACGAGGGCGGGCATCCCCCGTGCTTCGGCCGTACTCGTCCTCAACGACTACGCCACCGGCTACCCGGTCGCCTGCCTGGAGGCCGCCGGGATCAGCGCCGCGCGTACCGCAGCCTCCGCCGCCCTGGCGGCCGTCACGTTGCGGCCCGGCGGTCACAGCGGCACCACGATCGGGGTCGTCGGCGGAGGTGTCATCGCCCGTAACATCTGCGACTACCTGGAGCAGGCGGGCTGCCACCCGGACGCCTACCTGATCCACGACATCGACCCCGCCGCCGCGGAGGCGCTCGCCGGGCACATCCGTGACGGGCTGGGCCGCCCGGCCACCACCACCGCCGACCTCGGCGAGGCGCTAGCCGCGGACACCGTCGTGTTCGCCACCACCGCGCTCGAACCGTACGTGACCACCCCGTTCAAGCCCGGGCAACTGGTCCTCAACATCTCGCTGCGGGACCTGGCGCCGGAGGTGGTCCTCGCCGCCGCCAACGTCCTCGACGACGTCGAGCACTGCCTGAAGGCCAATACGTCACCCCACCTCGCCGAGCAGGCCAGCGGGTCGCGCGACTTCGTCACCGGGACACTGGCGCAGGTGCTGCGCGGCGAGGCCGTCCCGGATCCGTCCGCGCCGGTGATCTTCTCACCGTTCGGGTTGGGTGTGCTGGATGTGGCGGTCGGTGCGTTCGTCCACCAGCAGGCCCGGGAGGCGGGCACAGCGATCGGCATCCCCGACTTCTTCGGCGAGACCACGCGCTGGTAGCCGTCCACACCGAGCCGGGCGGGCGAGCACCGCTCACCCGGGCTGGCGATCCGGTTGCTGCAGGGCGGCCATCTCCTGGCGGATCATCAGCTCCCGATGGGTGTCGCGGGTGGCACGGAAGCACTCCGCGGCCTGGCGCAGGTGGTCGAGCGCCGCCCCGGTGTCACCGCGGGACAGATAGGTGTGAGCGATGTTGGCCAGGGTCGCGCCCTCCGCCTCCCGATACCCGACGGCCCGCAGATCGTCCAGCGCGGCATGGAAGCCGGCCAGCGCGGCGTCGGTCTCGCCGGCTCGCAGATGCACCATGCCGATGCTGTCCAGGGTGTGCGCGATCCCGCCCCGGTCGCCGTACTGCCGGTGCAGTTCCAGGGCGCGCCGCATGTGCACCAGCGCGGCGTCGTTCTCGCCGAGCTCGGCCAGCAGCGTGCCCAGGTTGTTGAGGACGGTCCCGAGGCGACGGGTGTCGCCGGTGCTCTCCCGCAGCCGGGCGGCCTCCTCGTAGGCGGCACGGGCATCGCCCAGTTGATGCTGCTCGACCCGCAACCGGCCGAGGTTGGACAGGGCGCCGGCGACGGCGTCGCTCAGCCCGGCGGCACGGAACGACTCGACGGCCCGCTCCAGATGCTCCCCGGCCTCCGGCAGACGGCGGGCGATGGCGTACGCGATCCCGGCGCTGTTGTGCAGGGCCGCCTGTGCCGTCGGCCCGGCCGTCTCCTGCGCTGCCGCCAGCCCGGTGCGGTAGATCTGCAGACTGTCCGGGCCGTCGCCGTGCCTCTGGAAGAACGGCCCGAGAAGGTACGCCATCTGCCAGCCGCGCCCGGGATGCCCCTCCTCGACGGCGAACCGCACCAGGCCGGGCAGCATCTCCCGGACCTGCTCGAGGAACGCGAGCGGCTCACCGGTGAAGGCGGGTATCGCGGGTGCCGGCGGCTCGGGCACCGGCACCGTCGTCCGGTACGGCGCGAGGGTGCTGTGCGCGGTGTGGAACGCCGCCAGGTACCAGTCCAGCAGCCGGACCACCGCCGCCGACCGGTCCGCCGCCGGCTCGTCCGTGGCCAGGCGTTCCCGTGCATGGCGGGCGATCAGGTCGTGCATCGTGTACCGGTCCGGCGCCTGCTGCTCCACCAGACTGGCGTCGGCCAGCGTGCCCAGCAGCGCCCCGATGTCGTCCGCCGTGCCGGCGAGGGCGGCCGCGGCACCGGTCGTGGTGACCTGGCCGGGCACCAGGCTCAGCAGGCGGAAGAGCCGGGCGGCGGGCGGCGGCAGCTTCAGGTACGACAGGTCGAACGCCAGCCGGACGGCGGCCTGCGAGTCGCCCTCCACACTGAGCGCGGACAGTGCCCCGGCGGCTTCCCGCAGGTAGGACGCCACCGTCCGGTCCGGGTCGCCGGCCAGATTGGCGCCGGCGATCCGCAGTGCCAGCGGAAGGTTCCCGCAGACCCCGGCCAGCTCCGCGACCGCCGCCGTCTCCCGGCCCCCGCCGCCCCGGCCCCCGCCGAGGAGCAGGTGCAGCAGCGCGACCGCGTCCTTCGGCGCCAGCGTGCCCAGCACGATGCGGCGGGCGCCCTCCAGCGCGACCAGCCCGCCGAGCCGGTTGCGGCTGGTCACCACGACCACGCAGCGCGGATCGCCCGGCAGCAGCGGCCGGACCTGATCCACGCCGGAGGCGTTGTCGAGCAGCAGCAGCATGCGCCGGCCGGTGACCGCGGTGCGGAACCGGGCCGCGGCCTCGTCGGCGCCGGACGGAACCTCCGCGGCCGGCACACCGAGCGTTCGCAGCAGCCGGCCCAGCGCGTCGGCGGGGGACAGCGGCGGGCCGGGGGCGAAACCACGCAGGTTGAGGTAGATCTGCCCGTCCGGCAGCTGCTCACGGACCGTGGCCGCCCACCGCAGCGCGAGCGCGGTCTTGCCGACGCCGGCCGGGCCCTCCACCACGACCAGCGGCGTCGGCGCGTCCAGCACCGTGTCCAGTTCGGCGAGCGCGCTGTCGCGGCCGAGGAGATAGCCGGGAGCGACCGGCAACTGGGCCGGCACCGTGCCGGCCGCGACCGTCCCCACCGTAGCCGTCTGCACCGTGCCGGCCGTGACCACCGGTGCCGGAAGGTCCAGCGCAGGATCGCCGCGCAGCACCGCCTCGTGCCGCCGGCGCAGCTCGGCGCCCGGCTCGGTGCCCAGATCCTCGGCCAGCCGGGCCCGCGCCCGGCGGTAGACCGCCAGCGCATCACTGGCCCGGCCGCTGCGATACAGCGCCAGCATCAGCAGGGACGACAGGCCTTCGCGGTACGGGTACGCGTCGGCCAGGTCGGTGAGCAGAGGCACGGCCGCCAGATGCCGTCCGCAGGCGAGCTCCGCCGCGAGCATCGCCTCGGTGGCGCCCAGCCGCTGCTCGGCGAGCCCTGATCCGACGCGTTCCCGCAGTTGCGCATCGGCCACGTCGGCCAGCAGGTCACCCCGCCACAACGCCAGCGCCTCGCGCAGCACGCCGGCCCGTCGCCCCGGATCGCCGATCGTCTCGGCCCGCGCCACCAGCGCGGTGAACCGGTGCGCGTCGACCCGGCCGGGCTCGACCCCCAGCCGATATCCGTCACCGTGCCGATGAAGCCCGGCGCCACCGGCGGTGCCCAGCGCTCCCCGCAGCCGGGACACGTGGCTGTTGAGGGTGGCCCGGGCCCGCTCCGGCGGATCGCCGGCCCACAGCAGATCGACCAGCCGGTCGACGGCGATCACCCGGCCGGGCTGCAACAACAGCAGGCCGAGCAGGCAGCGCTCCCGCCGCCGCCGCCCGAGGTCGACGACTGTCCCCTGGGAGCGCACCACGAGCGGGCCGAGGACCAGGAAGTCCATGATGCGCCGAAGTCTAGGCGGTCGCCGGATCCGGCACCACATCGACGGACGTTGATTACGAACCCCGGTTCGGCCGATGCCGCGCGGCGGCTCCCGACACCGTCGTCGAGAGCCGCCGCGCATCGCGTGCCATCACCTTCTACCAGCGGATTCGGTGCCCCGTGCCACCGAAGTCACCGGACCGTGACGACGTCCCTCCCGTCTGCGCAGTTGAGCAACCGGGCCCGCTGCACCCGGGGCTGGGCCGGGCTCATGGGGCGAACTCGACGCGTACGTCCACGCCGTTGGCGCGGCCGAGAGCCTCCAACCGGGCCTGGATGACCTCACGGGTCCGCGCGTCGATCAGGCGGTTGGGGAACCGGAAGCCGATCGGGGCGTTCTCGTACCCCGGGAGTTGGGCCCGCGCCCGGAGGTAGGCGTCGAACTTCTCGTCGATGTGCTCGACCATCCAGGGCTCGTCACCGTGCCACGGGATACCGTCCTTGTACTCCCAGAGCACCCCGTTCTCGAACCGGTCGATGTCGGTGATGTCCTGACCGGTGACCGGGTCGCGGACGACGTAGTTCTCCCGGCCCTCGAGACATCCACCGGCGTTGTGGACGAGCACCGGAGTCCGGCCGGCCAGCACGTAGTACGTGTGCAGATCGGCGACCGTGAGGTTGTGCACGGTGCGGTGCTCGGTCCGCCGTTCGACGGCCGTGATCTGCACGCTGGTGCCCGCACTGGTCCGCAACCACTGCCCGCCGGACAGCTCGCCGGCATCGGCCCAGCGCTGCTCGCGGTCCACCCAGAACGGATGTTCCGCGGTGGCGGTGACCGCCTGGCGGCCGTCGCCGGTGTCGATCGCGACATCGACGAGCTCCTTGTCGCCGGTGCCGGTGATCAGAGCGGTGACCGGTTCGGGTGCGGTGATCCCCCGCTCCGGATCGGTGGCGAGCACCCGGTCGCCCACCCGGATGTCGGCGATGGCCCGGCTGCTCCCATCGGCGAGCAGCACCCGTGTGTCCGCGGTGAAGCTGTTCGGGCCGCGCTTGCAGAGATCACCGAACTTGTCGAACAGCCGTTTGAGGTCACGCAGCTTGTCGCTGAGCTTGATCGCCCCCGGCGCCATGCCGAGCCCGGGAACCAGGGCGAGCACGCTGAGCCCGGCACCGGTCAGGTCGCCGGTCGCCGCCGACAGCGCCGCATCGGCGAGGTCGCACGCCTCACCGGCCGCCGGGACCAGCCCGCACAGCGCCAGTCCGATCTGCAGCGCCACGACGGCGATCTCGTATGTCTGCTTGAGGAACTGGGCCGCGTCGCCCAGTAGCAGGCAGCCGGGGCTGTTCGGCTGGAACGCGCAGCGCATCGGGTTCTTGAGGGCGTCCACCGCCTGGGACCGCACCATCTGGCAGTACGGCGAGAGGGAGGGACCGAGGCATCGCCACCGCTCGTGGTCGGCGGACTTCCGGCTCTCCGCGAGCTGCCGCATCCGCGCCGCGGCCTCCGCCTGCGACGCCTCCAGGCCGGCCCGGGCCGCCTGCGCCGCGTCCACGCCGGCCCGGACGGCGCTCTGCACCGCGTCCGCCGCGTACCAGGCGGCCGCCGCGGCATGGGAGGCGGCGCTACGGGCAGACGCCGCGGCGGACGCCGCCGAGCCGGCCGCCGCTTCGGCGCTGCGGTCCGCGGACGCGGCGGCAGCCTTGGCGGTGGCGGCCGACTGCGCGGCCTGGTCCGCCGACCGTTTGGCGTCCGCGGCCGACTGTGCCGCCTGCCGGGCGTACTCGGAGGCCTGCGCCGCCGACTGACGGGCCTGTTCGGCGTAGGCCTCCGCCTCCGTCTGGGCCTGCCTGGCCACCGCCGCGGCGCGCGCCGCCTCGGCCGCATCGGATCTGGCGGTCGCCGCCACCCGGTACGCCTCGGACACCAGCCCCTGGACGGTCGACTCGTGCGCCGCCTGCTCGACGTCACGCTGGGCCGCCTGGTGGCGACCCACCTGGAGGAAGAAGCTGACATAGGTCGACGGGCCGGCCAGGGCGACCTCGGCGGCGTCCTTGACCTCGGCGCCACCGGCCGCCAGGACCTGCGCGATCTGCACCCGCTGGTCGTTCTCGCGTGCCCGGTGCTGCCCGCGCCGCAGGAACTCGTGCACGTCGGCCGGGGTGCCGTTGAGAGCCTGCCGCGCCGCCGCGGTGAGTGCCGGCCCGGCGCCGTCCAGCAGGCGCGCGACCGCTGTCCGGTCCGCGGCCACCTTGCCGGGGTAGTCCCGGGTGCGCAGGAAACGCTGCACGTCGCCGTCGGATCCGGCCAGAGCCGCCTCCGCCGCGGTCTGCTCCGCGCCGGTCACCGTGTCGGCCACGCGGATCAGCCGTTCCCGGTCGTCCTGCGCCACCGCGAACGCCCGCCCCTCGGCGAGCCACAGCCGGATCTGCGCCTCGGTGCCGGTCAGCACGGTCTTCGCCGACTCCCGGGTCCATTCCCCGCCGGTACGGATCAGCCGCACCGCGGCCCGCCGGGCGGAGCCGATCACCGTGGCCGCCGGCGCCCCCGCCGCGGTGGCCTCGGACAGCAGCCGCCGGGCCTCCGGATCGACCCTCTCCTCCTCGGCGGTGTCCCACGCCAGCTCCCGGTTCCAGGCCACGTCCCAGGCCTGGGCGTCCTCCGCGGCCGCCGCCTCCTCGGCGATGGCCAGGGCCTGTTCCTTGGCCACGGCCCGGCGCTCGGTGTCGGCCCGCCGGGCGAGCGCCTGGACGTCGGCTGCCTGGTCCGCCGCGTCCGTGGCGACCTGTGCCGCCCGCGCCGCGTTAGCCGCGTGCTCGGTGGCCTGGGCGGCGGCGTCGGCTGCCTCACCGGCGTGGGCGGCGGCCTCGTCCGCGGCCCGGGCGGCGGCCTCGGCGTGCTCCGCGGCCCGGTTTGCGAACATCTGCGACTCGCGGGCCGCCGCCGCGGAGTCGCGTGCGAAACGCTGAGCCGCATCGGCGGCCCGGTTCGCCTGGGCGGCCTGGCGGCGTGCCGCGGCCGCCGCGTTGCGCGCCCGCTGCGCCTCGGCGGCGGACACGCCGGACTGACGGCTCGCCTCCTCGGCGGCCAGCGCCGCGTCGAGCGCGTTGCCGACGGCGTTCTTGGCCGCCTGCGCCGAGTTGCCGGCCTGGTCGGCCGCGGTCGCCGCGTGCCCGGCGGCCTCCGCGGCCCGGCGGGCGCCGACCGCCGCGTCCCGCGCCCGCTGTGCCTCCTCGCGGGCGCGCCCGGCCGCCTGGGCATTCACGGCCGCGGCCGATGCTGCGGCATGGGCGCGCTGCGCCGCCTGTCCGGTGAGCGCCGCCGCGGCGGCGGCCCGCCGTGCCGCGTCCGCCGCGACCGCGGCCGACCGCCGTGCCGCCGCCGACGCGGCCACCGCCTCGCGAGCCGCGGCAGCGGCCTTCGACGCCGCGTCGGCGGCCCGGCCGGCGGCGGCGCTCGCCGCCAGCGCGTCGTCGCGGGCAGCGGCGGTCTCCGCCGCGGCCCGCGCGGCCGCCTGCTTCGCCATCTCCGCCGCGCGAAGGGCACGCTCGGAGGCCTCCTTGGCAGCCTGGGTCTCGATCGCCGCGGTCGCCCCGGCCTCCTTCGCCAGGTCGGACAGGCGGGTCACCGACGCGATCTCCTGGTCGCGGGCCCGGGCCACGAACTGGCCGGTCTCCAGGAACTCCCGCAGCTCCTCAGCGGTGCCACCGAGGGCCTGCTCGGCGGCGGTGTGCAGGTTGGGCCCGCTGTTGAGCGAGCCGCCGGAGAGCATCTGCGCGCCGAGAAGGCGGTCGTCGGCCCGGCGGGCCTCCCGCCGGCCCTCCGCCAGGAAGTCCGAGATCTGTGCCGGGGTCCCGGCCATGGCCCTGGTCGCCGCGGTCCGCGTGGCCGGGCCGCCGACGGCCAGGGCCTGCGCCACCCGGATCCGTTCGTCGCTGACCCACGCGGTCTGCCACCCGGAGGTGGCGAACTCGCGGACGTCCGCGGCCGAGCCGGCCAGGGCCTGCTCGGCGGCGGTGCGCAGAGCCGGGCCGGTGGTAGCCAGCGCCTGCGCCCGCGCCCGGTTGTCGGCGTCGGTCGCCTGCTGGTAGCCCTCGGCGAGGAACGCGGCCACGTCGGCATCCGATCCGAGCAGGGCCACCTCCGCCGCCCGGACCACCGACGGCCCGCCGGAGAGCAGATGGTGCAGCACCGCGGACCGGTCCGCCTGCGGGTCGGCGGCGGCGGCCGGGGCCGGCGCCGACAACCCGGCGATCACCACCAGCACGGCCAGGACGGTCGCCATGCGCGCGCGTAGTCGGCTCATGGTCTTCCTCCCTCTCTGTGCTGGTCAGATGTGGTCGGCGGTGATCTCGGCGAACTGCAGGAGCCGTCCGGCGCCGGACTTGACGCGGACCTTCTCGGCGTTCTGGGCCGGGAACAGGAACCGCTGCGGTGTCGCCCCCGGGGCCGGGTAGCCGGTCCGGCTGACCACCGCGTGCCACGCCCCGTCGCGGAACACGTCGATGGTGAAGTCGGCCGGGAACGTGCTGCCGGACGTGCGCGGGTAGAGGTCGACCCGGTTCAGCGTGCGGGCGCCGGGGAACGCGAACTCCACCCACTCGGCGCGGTCGGCGGCGGGCGGGTCGAGTGAGCTGAAACCGTCGGTGGCGGAGACACCGTCGTTGACGTAACGCAGCGCCCAGCCCCAGTTCTCGGTGCTGCTGGCGGCGGCGGTCACGGCGTCGGCCAGCAGGTTGTTCGACAGGTACGCCTCCACCTCGGCGAACTGCACGTGCAGGCCGGAGCCGGTGGACACCCGCAGTCGCTCGACCGGCTGCGGCGGGAACTGGAACCGTTGCGGGGCGGCGCCCGGGTGCGGACGGTTCGTCTGGGTCAGCAGGGTCCGCCACTGGCCGTCGCGGTACGCCTCGACGCTGAACGTGGACGGGAAGCTGTTGCCGGCGTTCGAGCCGTCGGAACGCGGATACAGGTCGACGCGGTTCATGACGCGGGCCTGCGGCAGGTCGAACTGGAGCCACTCGTTGCGGCCGGCGACCGGGTCGGAGCTCCAGCCGATGCCCTCACGGCGCACGTCGTTGACGTAGCGCAGCGACCAGCCCCAGTTCTCGATGGTGCTGGACGCGGTGACCGTGGCGTCGCCGATCAGGTTGTCCGAGAGGTACGCCTCCACCTCGGCGAACTGGAACAGCCGGCCGGAGCCGAGCCGGATCCGCAGCTTCTCCACGGTGCGCGGCGAGTCGAACGAGAACCGCATCGCCTTGTTGCCCGGGTTCGGGAGGCCGGACTTCTGCACCGCCGGGAACCACGAGCCGTTCCGGTAGGTCTCGATGATGAAGTTCGACGGGAAGTTGAGACCGGAGGCGTTGCCGTCCGACCGCGGGAACAGGTCCACCCGGTTCATCACCTGCGGCTGCGGCAGGTCGAACTGCAGCCATTCGATCCGCTGCGGGTTCGGCGGGTCCAGCGAGCTCCAGCCGAGGCCCTCACGGGCGCCGTCGTTGGCCAGGCGCAGCGCCCAGCCCCAGTTCTCGGTGCTGCTCGACGCGGTCGGGGTGGCGCCGGCGAGCAGGTTCTTCAGCGGGTTCTGCCGGGCCGGTGGGCTGAGCACGGCGCTGATCCACGGGCCGAGGTCGTCCGTGCGTACCTCGATCGCCTGGTCGTCGCCGTTGGTGGCGGTGCCGAAGCAGCCGGCGTGGGTGGACCGGGTGTGCAGGCCCAACAGTTGGTGGTCGCCGGCGACGGTCCGGAACGCTGGGCCGCCCGCATCGCCCTTGCAGGTGCTGGTGGTGGTACCGGCCGAACGGGTGAGCGCGACCGTGGTGGCGGTCAGCGCCCCCACGGTGAAGGTGCCGGTGCGCAGCGCGTCGGCGGTCCAGTCGGTCGCGCCGCGGCCGTAGCCGGCGGCGGTCACCTGGTCGCCTCCGGCGGGCGCGGCGGAGGCGAGGCCGATCGGCGCGATGCCCTCGGCCGGGGCGGCCAGCCGGGCGAGAGCCAGATCCCGGTCGGTACGGGGCACCACCTCCGCGATCGTGGTGGTGTGCCCGCCGGCGCGGGTCAGGTCGGCGCGTCCCAGGGTCACGCCGGTGACCTGCGGCGGCGCGCCCGAGGCGACGTTGCCGTCGGCGGCGAGGCAGCTCTTGGTGGTGGCGATCCACTGTGCCGCGATCAGCACGCCGCTGCAGGCGCGCCCGTCGGCGGGCTCGACCCGGGCCACGAACGGGTGGGCGGACGCCTCACCCGCCGGGAGCGTGCCGGCGACCCGCAGCTCGACGAGCGTGTGCGTGGCGTCGCCGTTGCCGATGGCCTCGTACTGGTGTGGCGGCACCGTCACGGTGTCCGTCTCGCCCTCGAAGGTGGACTTCGCCGTCACCGCCCGGTCGGCGCCGCGCACCAGGAACGCGTTGGCCACCTCCAGCGTCAGGAAGCCGCGCGGGCCCCGTACCTCGAAGCAGGTCGTCTCCAGACTGGAGCCGATGAGCCGTTCCACCTGCAGCAGGTCCGGGTCCGAGGCACAGTCCGGCGCATACCGGATGTTGCCGTCGCCCTTGATCACCCGCACTCCGTGCTCGGCGAAGATCTGCTCCGCCCCCGGATATGTGCGGTCGTCGACCACCGATGACGGCGTCTCCGCCGCCGATGCCGTCGGCGCGCCCAGCGCCGCTCCCGCCAGCACGCCGGCCATGGCCGCGCGCAGCATCATCGATCCCGGCATGGGATCCCCCCGTTCACAAATGCCAATGCGACGACGGCAAGATAGAAGCCCGTCCATGACACCGGCATGACATGCAGGTCAGGGCAGGGGTGGCGGGAATCCGCACCGCACGCGGTCGAACCGTCGACGCGGGCTGCCCGGCCCCGACTCCCGCAGCCGGGCGGCGGCTGGGGTTACGCGCTCCGACTGCGTCCCCGCGCGGTCGAGAATGATGCCGGGATGGAGCGCCGCGCGGTGGCGTGCGGGCCGGTCGGTCGCCATCGCCCGCCGCGCGACTGCCGGGCTGCCGGCGTTGAACTTTCTGCCGCAAGGAGCGTGCGCAGATAGCACGTACGCTCCTTGCGGCCTTGCAGCAATCTATTCACTACGAATCGTGGAGAAGCTCCTCCAGGAAGTCCCACACGGCCTGGCCCGCTCTGGCGCCGAGCCCGTGAATGACTCCCCGGCTGAATTCCTGCGCCGCCTCCATGCCTTTCTCCTCGGCGCTCTTCTCCGCGTCGTGAAGCGCTTCGTCGAGTTTCTGCTTTGCTTCCCCTTCCGGGTGTTGTGATGACATCTCCTTGGAATACAGGACCTTCGGCGGGTCCTCCCTTTCGATCTCCTCCCTGGACCGTCCCGTCGCGGGGCGATTCGTTGAAGTGGACACGTTCCCTCCCAAAGGGGGACGGGCTCTGCGAGTGGAGCCCACGTCTCTAGCCGGCGTCCGTGACGGAGTCCGCCGGGGGTCGCTGAGGTAGATCTGCCGACAGCGTTTTCTCGAAACCGGTGAGGTACGCGGTGACGGCTTGCCGGATGATGCTGGACCGCGTGACGTGCCGGTAGCCGAGACCTCGTGCATACGCTTCGACTCGATCGAGTTGCGCGACCAGTTCGTCGTCGAGTCGAATGCGCATCGCGTCGCCGAACTCTCTGCCGGCGTCGATGTCGTCAGAGGCGAGCCGATCTACATCCGAGCGGCCCAGCGCGTCGTTTCCCCGCAGTTGGGCGACCAGCGGCGCCAGATATGCCGCGACTGCTTCTCTGATCACGTCAGAACGCGTGTAGCCCCCCAGCCCCGCGCCTTTGGCATGATCTTCGAGCAGTTGAAGCCGGCTTCTCTGCTCTGCCGCGAGCCGGACCTGAACGGCGCTGCTCTTCGGCGCGGTCTTGGAACCGCCGAGGCGTGATGACATGGCGAGCGATGCAACAACCAGCACAATCACCGTGTTGATCGTTGGGGCCACGAGGTAGAAGGCCGCTAGGGGGTTCACGCCATCACCCCCTGCCCGGCGATGGGGTTTCTCGATGTTCCACATGCGGGTCTCCTTTGAACGGATGAGCCTTGATGGCTCCTGGGTCGAGCGTACCACCGTAGTACGTTGTCCGCCGCTGATCGTTGCCGATCGTGGACGCCGGGCGACCCGATGACCATCGCGTCGTCCGGTGCTGAGTACCGGATCACCGGCGTGATGAGGTGGCCCGGGCGACAGGGCGGCCGGTGACGAACCACAGGGCGATGCCGATGCCGGGGGCCAGGACGACGAGCCAGATCCAGCGGATGCGGGACCGTCTGTCGAGCGACGCGCGGGCGAGGCTGACGATCGTGGCGCCGAACAGGGTCACGTGGGCGGCCAGCAGGGTCGCCCAGAACGCGATGCCGGCGAGGGTCGTGAAGAGGTCGCTCATGGTCTGTCTCCTTGGGCGATCGTGGAGGGGAGGGATCAAGCGTCGCGGCGGGTGAGGCAGATCGCGCCGGCGGTCAGGGCCAGTAGCACGTATCCGGCGGTCACGGCGGCCGCGCCGCCCTGGGAGAGCAGGTAGGGGTGGTTGCTGCCGGCCAGCTGCGGGGTCAGGTTGGGCAGCAGGACCGAGGCGAGCCGCAGCTGCCACACCGTCGGCAGGAAGTGGGCGAAGATCGGGGCCACCAGGACCAGCGAGCCGATGACGGTCAACGCCCCGGCGGTGGACCGCAGGACGGCGCCCAGGCCCAACGCGACCAGGCAGGTGACGGTGACGATCAGGGCAGCGCAGAGGACGGTCGGGACGGCGTCGGTCCACTGCGGCCACGGGTTGATCGGTTTCGGGCGGTCGCCGAGCAGCATGCGGGCGTCGGCGAAGGCGAGCAGGGCGAACAGCGCGCCACTACCGAGGCCGATCAGCCCGGCGACGGTGGCCTTGGCGGCCATCAGCAGGCGGCGCTGCGGTACGGCCAGCAGCGCCGGCCCGATCGAGCGGGTGGCGTACTCGCTGGTGACGAGCATGGCCCCGATCGCGCCGACGAAGAACATCACGAACGGCATGGTCACGACGGTCGGGTCGGCGGTCTCGTAGTTCGCCCGCTCGGCGGGGGTGGCCGCGTCGTAGGAGCCCACCAGCATGAACAGGATCAGCGCGCCCAGGGCGGTCGCGGCGATCCCGCCGGCGAGGAACATCCACGTCGAACGGAGACTGCGCACCTTCATCCACTCGGCGGCCACCGCGTCACGGAACGTGCGATCCAGCAGGGACTCCATCAGTTGCTCTCCTGGTATTGGGTGGCTGAGCTGGTCATCTGCAGGTAGACGTCCTCGAGCGTGGCGCTGCGCGGCGTCAGCACGTGGATCGGGATCCCCGCCGCCGCGGCCGCGTCACCGATGGCCGGCGCGTCCACGCCGACCGCGACCAGGTCCCCGTCGCCGCCCGCGGTGACCGTGGCGCCGAGCCGGGCCAGAGCGGCGGTGAGCTCGGCGGGACGCGGAGTGCGTACCAGAACGTCCTGCTCGAATCGCTGTCGCATCGACCGCACCGACGTGTCCTCGAGCAGCCGGCCCCTGCCGATGATCAGCACCCGGTCGACGGTGACCGCCATCTCGCTCATCAGATGGCTGGACAGCAGCACCGTGCGGCCCTCCGCGGCCAGCGACCGCAGCGTGGACCGGATCCACCGGATCCCGGCGGCGTCGAGGCCGTTGACCGGCTCGTCGAGCAGCACCACGGCCGGGTCGCCGAGCAGGGCCCCGGCGATGCCGAGCCGCTGGCGCATGCCGAGGGAGAACCCGCCGACCCGCTTGTTCGCCACGCTCCCCAGCCCGACCTGGTCGAGGACCGCGGTCACCCGCGCCTTGCCGATGCCGTTGCTGCGGGCCAGGCAGGCCAGGTGGGTGACGGCGCTGCGGCCGGGGTGGGCGGCGTCGGCGTCGAGGACCGCGCCGACCTCGTGCAGCGGGTGGCGGATCCGGTCGTACCGGCGCCCGTTGATCAGCGCCTCGCCGGACGTGGGCCGGTGCAGGCCGAGCATCATGCGCATCGTGGTGGACTTGCCCGCCCCGTTGGGCCCGAGGAAGCCGGTCACCGCCCCCGGGCGGACCTCGAAGGACAGCCGGTCGACCGCGGTGGTCGGTCCATATCGCTTGGTCAGCTCTCGTAGCTCGATCATGCGTCAAATGGTGTCGGCGGGACGGGGGCCGGCGAGTCTGACCGGAGTCGGAACGCGAGGTATGACCTGGGTCAGACGCGCCCGGCCGGATCACCCGGATAGCGTGGGCGCGTGACAAGGGCCTACGGATTCGGGGTACGGGGCACGCTCGTCGATGCGGCGGTCGCCGTGGTCCTGGCGTACCAGATCGTCGTCGCGACCCTCGACCCGCCGGGCCCCGCTTTCACCGGCCCCGCCGCGCTCGTGTGGCCGGCCGCCGCGGCCGTGGCCGTGCCTCTCGTGGTGCGCCGCCGGTGGCCGTTGCCGGTGTTCGCGGTCGTGGCCGCCGTGGCCGCGCTCGCCACCGCCGCCGGGGTCGTCGGTTTCGGCGTCATCTTCCTGTCCTGGGTGCCGGTCGCGATCGCGCTGTACAGCGCTGCCGCCGCGACCGGCCGGGTGCCCGCGGCGTTCCTGCTGCTCGCCGGCCTGGTCGCGCCCGGTGTCACCATTCCGTGGCTCTATCTGCGCACCGGGGTCACGCCGGCCACCGCGCCGCAGAGCGAGGCGCCACTGTGGTGGCAGGTCGAGACCGGCATCACGGTCGTCGTCATCGCCGCCGCCTGGACGGCCGGCCGGCTGATCCGCTGGCGGCGCGCGCTGCAGGCCGAGGCCGCCCGCCGTCTGGCCCGCGACGCGGTCGCCGATGAGCGGCTGCGTATCGCCCGGGAGCTGCACGACATCGTCGGGCACAGCCTGAGCCTGATCACGGTGAAGGCGACCATCGCCAACCACCTGGCCGAGGAGCGGCCGGCCGAGACGCGGGCCGCGCTGCAGACGATCGAGAAGACCAGCCGGTCGGCGCTCGCCGAGATCCGGCGGCTGCTCGACGTGATGCGCGCCGACGACGACCCGGCCGCCGAGCTCACACCCGCGCCGGGCGCCGCCGACCTGCCCGAGCTCGTCGGGCGGCTGCGCTCCGCCGAGCTGCACATCGACCTGGAGGACGACGGCGCCGGGCGGCTGCCACCCGCGGTCGGGCTGACCGTCTACCGCATCGTCCAGGAGTCGCTGACCAATGTGATCAAGCACGCGGGTGCGAGCCGGTGCCGTGTCACGGTGCGGGCCGCGGGCGGGGAGGTCCACATCGAGGTGACCGACGACGGGCGGGGCCGGCAGCCGTCCCGCCGCCGGCGCGGGGGACAGGGGCTGATCGGCATGCGCGAGCGTGTTTCGATGTACGGCGGCCGGCTGTCCACCGGCGCCCGCCCCGAGGGTGGGTTCCGGGTGGCCGCCGTCATCCCGTACACGCCAGCCGAGGAGACCGCGTGACGCCGGACATCAGGGTGCTGCTCGCCGACGACCATCCGCTGATGCGGGAGAGCTTCCGGGCGCTGCTCGACGCGTCGCCCGGTTTCCTCACGGTCGGTGAGGCCGGCACCGGCGCCGGGGCCGTCCGCCTGGCTCGCGAGCTGCGGCCGGACGTGGTCCTGATGGACGTGCGGATGCCGGAGATGGACGGCATCGAGGCGACCCGGCAGATCTGCGCCGCACCGGAGACCGCCTCGGTCCGGGTGCTCATCCTCACCACGTTCGATCTCGACGAGTACGTGTACGGTGCGCTCCGGGCCGGGGCCAGCGGCTTCCTCGTCAAGGACGCCACCGCGACCGAGCTGCTCAACGGTGTCCGGCTGGTGGCCGCGGGCGAGGCACTGCTCGCGCCGCGGGCCACCCGCAAACTGATCGACGCCTTCAACGGCCGGGACAAACCCGCGTCGGGTACGCTGCGCGGCCTCGACGCCATCACGGACCGCGAGCGTGAGGTGCTGTCCCTGATCGCCGCCGGCCTGTCCAACACCGAGATCGCCGAGCACCTCCATCTCGGTGTCGGCACCGTGAAGACGCACATCGGGCGTCTGCTGCACAAGCTGGCAGCCCGTGATCGCGCCCAGCTGGTGATCACCGCCTACGAGTCGGGTCTGGTGACCGTCCGCGGTGCCGGGGAGACCGAGTCCTGGTAGACGTCGGCGAAGGTGCGGCTGTCCCCGATGAGGTCGTCGCAGAAGGCGGCGACGTCGGCGCCGATGAGCTGCCGGACGCCCTTGCCCGCCGCGGCGCCCTCCTCGAAGAAGTCCACGATCCCGGTCAGCAGGGTCCCGTCGGCGAGGTCGACCGGCCCCACCTTGAACAGGTATTTCTGCATCTCCCGGTAGACGATCCGGTAGTCCGGCGGCAGCGCCTTGACCCGAGCCACGTGCGCCCGCCACTGCTTCTTGCCCTGGATGATGTCGTGGATGCTCATGTCAGGCTCCCAGCCGGTCCAGTTTGCGGGCGACGGTCCGGTTGAGCTGCTCGCGCCACCTGTCGCGATAGCTCCGGGCGCCCTTGCCGCCGGCCAGCGCCGTGCAGAAGCCCGCGATGTCGTCGCCGAGCACCTCGTGGACGCTCTGACCGTCCGCCGAGGACTCCTCGAGCAGGCTCAGGGCGGCGTCGACGATCGGTATCAGGTTGCGGCCGCTGAAGTCGGGATAGGGGGACAGCCCGGCGTTGATCTGTGCCCAGGCCTCGCGATAGTCCTCGGGCAGCGCCTGGGCGCGGGTCTCGAACGCCCGCCACTGCCGGGTGAGGTCGCTGCCGGTGATGGTCTCCCAGAAGTTCATCGTCCGCCCTCCTTGAGCCTGTCGATGCGTGCCGAGACGTACTCCCATTTCGCCCAGAACGTCGCGAGCTCCCCGCGACCGGCGTCGTTGAGGGTGTAGAACTTGCGGGGCGGGCCGACCTCGGACGGGCGTTTCGTCACCTGGACCAGGCCGTTGCGCTCCAGACGCAACAGGATGGTGTAGACGGTTCCGTCGATGACGTCGGTGAAGCCGAGGTCGTTGAGCCGGCGGGTGATCGCGTAGCCGTACGTCTCCTCGCTGTCGATGATCTGCAGCACGCAACCCTCGAGCGTGCCCTTGAGCATCTCCGTCAGGTCCTCCATGGCGGCTCCTCCGCGAATCCCCGGTACCTCGTGACACCGGGTACCGCTATACGGTAACACCGCATAGCGGTACCCGGTAGTACCGAATAGTGGAGCCTCAGGCCAGGCGGCGTACCACGTAGTTCCGGCTCCAGATCTTCTGCCTGGTGACCGTCTTGCCGGTTCGCGGCGCCGACCACATCGTGCCGTCACCGGCGTAGATGCCGGCGTGCGTGCCGCGCGAGCCCTTGCGAATGATGATCAGGTCGCCGGGGCGGGCCGCGGCCCTGCTGACGGCCTTGCCGTACCTCTGCTGCAGATTCGCCTTGTGCGGCAGCTTTCGGCCGGTCGTCTTCCGGTAGACGTACATCGTGAAACCGGAGCAGTCGAACCGGGCCGGGCCGGTGGCGCCGTAGAGGTAGCGCTTGCCCTTGTGCCGGGCCGCCTCGGCCACGACCCGGGCGCCCACCGGCTGTGCCGTGACGGCGGTGATGGCGACGGCCGTGCCGGCCGGCGCCGGATTGCCGACGGCGGCGCCCGGTGAGGCGGTGAAGGTCGGTGAGGCGGTGACGCCCCGTAACGCGGTGACGGTCGGTGAGGCGGTGACGCCCCGTGGGGCGGCGGAGACGGCTTGCGGTGTGCCCAGCCCGCCGGTGACCAGACCGAGGCTCACGGACAGGGCGATGGTACCGGCTCCCAGGAAACGGGTGTGCCGGCTCGAGGAGCGAACGCGCACGGTGAAGGAATCCCTCCGGCACGCCTGCGAGGTTAGCTGTCGGGTTCGGGCGCGAAGGATTGCCCGGCCGCGAGATGCGGCTTCACCCCGAGGTCCCGCGGCCGGGCCACCGCGAACGGTGTGCCGGCCGGGAACCGATGTGTGGTTCCCCCGTCCCTGCCCCCGATTGCCTCATGACTCGTCATGCGGGCTCGTGTCGCCGGACCGGGGCAGGGCTCGGCGTGGTCCGGATCGACACGACCGGCGAGCAGATGCCCGCCGCTCCTCCTTGATAGCCGAGGCGCCGGACACCGCCACCCGCCCGAAATGCTCACGCTGAGTAGTTGAAGCGCCGGCCGATGTCCGGTTGCCGACGAGCCTGCGAGGTTCGTCGGCACGCTGCGTTCACCAGAGGCGGCCCGGGGAGGGGTCCGGCCTGTGAATCGGAACACCGCGAAATCCGCCGAGCCGCCCCGACCGGCCCAGGCCCCGGTCAGCCGGTCCGCCACGCCCGGGCGGCCGACCGGCCGTCAGGACTTGACGAGACGGGCGATCGCCGCGCTGGCCTCTTTGACCTTCGCGTCCACGTCACCCTCGGACGCGGCGTGCACCACACAGTGCCGCAGGTGATCCTCGAGCAGACCGATCGCCACCGCGTGCAGGGCGCTCTTGGCAGCCGAGATCTGGGTCAGGATGTCGATGCAGTACGTGTCCTCGTCGACCATCCGCTGCAGTCCACGGATCTGGCCCTCGACCCGCTTCAGCCGCGCCATCAGCGCCTGTTTGTCCGCCGAATACCCGTGCGGCCCGGCCGGTTTCGCCTCACTCATGCCGTGCAAGATACCCCGTACCCGTATCAGCCGACGGCGTCGCGAACCGGCCGTGGCCGCCGTCCCGTGAAAGGGGACGGCGGCCACGGATCGGTCGCTCGGGTGCGGTCGTTCAGCTGCGCGGAACGACTTCCCAGCCGCCGGCGCCGTCGCCACCACGGTTGAGGTAGACGGCGGCGGGATCCCCGCTCACGTCGTCGAGGAGCACGTAGTCGTCCTTGCGGTCGCCGTCGAAGTCCTGGAAGCGGACCTTGGTGCGGTCCGTGGTCAGACCGGACGCGATCTTGCCGCGGTTCACCCACCCACCCGCGCCGTCGCCACCGCGGTTGAAGTAGACGATCACTCCACCGTTGTCGTCGAAGAGCAGGTAGTCGTCCTTGCGGTCGCCGTCGAAGTCGTGGAACCGGACCTTCGTACGGTCGGTGGAGAGACCGGACGCCACCTTGCCGCGCACCACCCAGCCGCCGGTGCCGTCACCGCCGCGGTTGAGGTAGACCTCGACCGCGCCGTTGTCCTGGACGATCTGGTAGTCGTCCTTGCCGTCGCCGTCGAAGTCGGCGAAGCGGACCTTGGTGCGGTCGCTGGTGACACCCGTCGCCACCTTGCTGCGCAGCAGCCAGCCGCCCGCCTGGTCGCCGCCCCGGTTGAGGTAGACGTCGATCGCGCCGCTGTCCTGGATGACGATGTAGTCGTCCTTGTTGTCGCCGTCGAAGTCGGCGAAGCGGACCTTGGCGCGGTCCGTGACGCCCCTCGCGACCTGACCCAGCGACAGCCAGCCGGCGGAGCCGGCGCCCCGGTTGAGGTACGCGTCGACCGAGCCGCTGTCCTGGATGACCAGGTAGTCGTCCTTGCCGTCGCCGTCGAAGTCCGCCCAGCGGCCGCTACCGGCGTGCACGTCGCCACGGTGCGCGGGCAGGACCACCACCGGCTTCGTCACCGTGCCCACCCAGTCGGCGATGTCGTCGACCCGGGTGCCGGTCGCCCCGGCCGGTGCGTCGCTCGGCGCGCCGAGGCAGCCCTGCTGCCCACCGCCGCTCGTGACGGCGGCGAGCACCGCGCGCCCGGCGGTCTCCCGGAAGATCGGACCGCCCGCGTCACCCTTGCACACCGTGGTGTCCGGCAGGTTGACCAGCTGAACCGAGGCGGTGGCCGGCGCCGACTCGACGGTGAAGTCACCGGCGTGCTGGAGACGGGGCACCCATTCGGTACGGGTACGCCCGTACCCCGCCAGGCGCAGCGCCTCCCCGGCGGCCGGCACGGTGGCGCCGAGCTCGACGACCGTTCCGGTGGTCGACGCCCGGACCAGCCGGACCAGGGCCACGTCCCGGTCGGGGTGCGACACCACCCGAGTGGCGGCCAGCACCTCACCGGTGGTGGCGGACAGGTCCGCACGGCCCACGGTGACCGAGGTCGCCGCCGGGGGCGCGCCGTCGGCGATCGGCACACCGTTCTGAGCGAAACAGGCGGCGGAGGTGACGACCCAGTCCGGGCGGACCAGCGCCCCGCTGCAGGCGCGGGCACCGGCCGCACCCGGAACGCCGATCTCGATCTTGGTGACGAATCCGTAGGCGCTGGCCGTCGTCGCGGTGGCCGCCAGCGCCGGCACCGCGGCCAACGGCGTGACGACTACCGCGGCGCCCACGGTGAGCACCGACAGGGCACGTTTCTTGAGCAAGGCTCTCCTCCATGCGGATGACGCCCAGCCCGGAGAGAAGCGCATTCCAGATCCGAACCGTGAAGCTCCGCGCCGGGCGCACAAATGAAAAAGGGCACACCGAGGGAGGGCACGTGGAAAGGCAAACAGCGAATGAACGCAATCGGTCGCGTCGATCCCCCGTGGACCGAGTAGCGCACACAACATAGATGAGCGCCGACCGGATGTAAACCGGTCATCCCGTGACATCGGTTACGACTGGTGACGCCACCGTGGCCCGGCCCGGGCCACGGTATGTTGAGCCAGATGGCCGATCACGTGCAGGGGGTGCTCATGACTGCCGAAATGGTCGCGCCGGCCTGGATGCATGAGCAGGTCACGGCCGAGCAGTACGCGACGTGGACCGAAGACCAGTGTGCGGGCATCGAGATCGTGGATGGGATCGTGCTCGTGAGTCCGAGCGCGTCCAAGCGGCACCATCGCCTCGCGCGGCTGCTGGCGAACGCTCTCGACCAGGCCGCCGGACCGGACTGGAACGCGGACACCGATTTCGATGTCCGGCTCCAGGACGTGCCGCTGAACAACCGCCGTCCGGATGTGACGGTGTACCGGGCGGACACCATCGACGTGACCCCGACCCGGCCCGAGCACGTGCTCCTCGTGGTCGAGGTGGTCTCACCCGGGTCGGAGACGACCGACCGGATCGTCAAGACCGATCAGTACGCGAGGGCCGGGATCCCGTTCTACTGGCGTGTCGAACAGGCGGTCACCGGCGCGCCGATCGTGTACACCTACGTTCTCGACCCGGCGACCGGCCGCTACCGGGACGGCGAGGTCTTCACCGGGGTGGTGAAGCTGCGCGCGCCGTTCCCGGTCGAGGTCGATCTCGGGCGGATCTGAGCGGCCCGCTATCCGCGCCATCGGGCCGCCGGGGTCAGGGGGACCGGGGCGGGGCGCTCGGTGGTGGTGGTCAGGTCGATGCGGCGGCCCTCGGCGGCCGAGCGGAGCAGGGACGTCATGGCGTCGAGGACGTGCAGGGCCAGGGACGCGCTCGCCCGTGGGGACGGGGCGGTGAGCATGTCGAGCAGGCCGATGCCGCGGGACGCCCCGGCGTAACCGGCGGACGGCGGCAGGGTCTGCCAGTCGGTGGCGCCGAGGGCGAAGAGGCGGACGTCGCCGTCGAAGTGGTTGGGGTCGGGGACCTCGATCGTGCCGGTCTCGCCGTGGACTTCGATCGGGGCGGCGGTGGTGCGCACGGCGTCGAAACTGGTGGTGACGGTGGACAGGGCGCCGCTCGCGTGGTGCAGGACGCCGGTCACGTGGGTGTCGACCTCGACCGGGATGCGTTCGCCCGCGCGGGGGCCCGTCCCGACGACACGGGTGGGGCGCTGGCGGGCGGCGGCGCCGGTGACGGCGACGATCGGGCCGAGCAGGTGGACCAGGGCGGTCAGGTAGTAGGGGCCCATGTCGAGCAGCGGGCCGCCGCCGGGGCGGTAGTAGAAGTCGGGCTGGTGGTGCCAGCGTTCGTGGCCGGGGGTGGCCATCACCGCCACCGCGGACAGGGGGCGGCCGACGGCTCCGGCGTCGACGGCGGCGCGGGCGGTCTGCACGCCGGTGCCGAGGACCGTGTCGGGGGCGCAGCCGACCGCCACACCGAGCGCGCCGGCCTGCTCGACCAGGGTGCGGGCGGTGGACATGTCGGCGGTGAGCGGCTTCTCCCCGTACACCTGCTTGCCGTTCTTGATCGCCTCGGAGGCGACCTCGGCGTGCGCGGCAGGGACGGTGAGGTTGAGGACGGTCGCGATGGAGTCGTCGGCCAGGAGGTCGCCGACGGGCAGGGCGCGGCAGCCGGGGATGCCGGCGGCCACCGACGCCGCCCGCGCGGCGTCGAGGTCGGCGACCGCCGCGACGGTCACGGCGGGATGGTCACGCAGGGTCTCCAGGTAGGCACCGGAGATCCACCCGGTGCCTACGATGCCGACGCGGTGCGGCTCGCCCACAGCATGCCCCTTTCGATGACGGTACGGACGGACGGGTGCGCGAGCACGTCGAGGCTGTGCCCGGGGGTGCTGACCACGATCCGCCCCCGGCCCCACTGCCTGGTCCAGATCGCGGGGGAGGTGATCGGCCGCTGCCACGGCTGCCACGGCTGGACGGGGTGGGTGGTGGTGGCGAGGACGTTGCTGAGGTCGTCGTGCAGCACCCAGTACTGCTCGGTGGTGAGGGTGAAATCGGTCAGGCCGGCGGTGATCGGGTGCTCCCGGCCGAGTGGCGTGATGTCGATGGTGTGGGTCAGGAAGTTGTCGGTCTCGTCGTGGACGAGGCAGCCGGGCTCCTTGCCGGGGTGGGTGGCGAACTGGCCGCCGACCAGTTGCAGATAGTCCGACGAGGCGCGGAACGAGTCGGCGATGCCGCCGTGCCAGCCGGTGAAGCCGGTGCCGGCGGCGACCGCGGCCCGCAGCCCGGTGATCTCGTCGCGCTCGATCGACGACATGGACACGCATTGCACGATCAGATCGATCTCGGACATGACCGCCGGGTCGGCGTAGACCGCAGGCGAGTCGTGGACGCGGATGTCGTAGCCGTTGCCGGTCAGGAACGGCAGGAAGAGTTCCGTGGCCTCGACCGGACGGTGACCGTCCCAGCCGCCGCGGACCACCAGAGCATTAGCCATGGTCAACGCCTATCAAATTTCGGCCCACCGTGACGACCCGGTTGGTGAGCAGTCCGAGCTCCGGACACCAGATCTCGATCGTGTCGCCGGGCCGGGCCGTGAAGTCCGCGTCCGGCACCACGCCGGTGCCGGTCAGCAGCACCACGCCGTCCGGGAAGCTCAGCGCCCGGAACAGCCAGCCGGCCAGGTCCGTGAAGCTGCGGGTCATGGCCGCGGTCGTGGTCGTCGCGGCATAGGCCTCGGCGCCGTCGCGCAGCACCCGCAGCCCGATGGTGAACGGGCCCGGCCCGGCCGACCAGTGCGGCACGATGGCCGGGCCGATCGCGCAGGACCGGTCGTAGATCTTGGCCTGGGGCAGGTAGAGCGGGTTCTCGCCCTCGATGGAGCGGCTGCTCATGTCGTTGCCGAGGGTGTAGCCGAACACGTCGCCGGTCGCGTTGAGCACCAGGCCGATCTCCGCCTCGGGCACGTCCCAGCCGGAGTCGGAGCGGATCCCGACGGCGTCGTGGTCGCCGACGACGCGCCACGGACTGGACTTGAAGAAGATCTCCGGGCGCTCGCCGGTGTAGACGTGGTCGTAGAGCGGACCGTGCCCGGACTCCTCGCGGCGCCCGTCGCGGCTGCGCCGGTAGGTGACGCCGGCCGCCCAGATCTCCTGCCGGTCGACGGGCGGTCGCGTGTCGTGAAGGGGCAGTTCGCCGGTGGTGTGGGCGGCGGCGGCCTCGACGACGAGCCGGGCACGGGCCGCCGGCATGGCGAGCAGATCGGCGAGAGTGTGACCGAGCGGGGCCCATGCGCCGTCCCGGCACACCGCCCAGCCGGTACGCAGGTGGTGAAGCGAGATCGGCATGTGACCCTCCGTTACCCTGTGGTGGAGATCGAAAGGACTATCGACGTGGCCCGTGTGGTACCGGCGGTCATTCGCGCGCTCGACATCCTCGAGCTGTTCCTCGACCGGCCGGAGATGTCGGCCCGGGAGGTGACCGAGCGGCTCGACCTGCCCCGGACCACCGTCCACGAGCTGCTGGTCACGCTGGTGGAGCGGGCATATCTGGTCCCCGTCGCGGGTCAGCCGGTGCGGTACCGGCTGGGCCTGCCGTTGTTCCAGCTCGGGTCGGCGTTCGCCGGGCGCCTGGATCTGGTCCGTGAGGCGCAGAGCGTGGCCCGCGACGTGGCGGCCGGCTGTGACGAGGCCGTGCACGTGGCGGTGCTCGACGGCGCCGACGTCGTCTATCTGGTCAAAGTGGACAGCATCCATCCGGTGCGGATGGTCTCCGGGGTGGGGCTGCGGCTGCCCGCCCACTGCACGGCGGTCGGCAAGGTGCTGCTGGCCGGGCTGGACCGGGTGGCTCTGGACGCGGTGCTGGCGAAGGGCCCGCTGACGGCGATGACCCGGGAGAGCATCACCGACCCGGAGCGGTTGCGGGCCGATCTCGATCGGGTCCGCGCCGAGGGCATCGCCGTCGACATGGGCGAGTCGGACACCGCCATGCGCTGTGTGGCCGCGGCCGTGCGTGACCACTCGGGCGCCGTGGTCGCCGCGATGAGCGTCTCCGCGCCGATCATCCGCTGGAGTGCGCAGGCGCATCCGGAGTGGACGCAGCTGGTTCGGGACGGGGCGGCCACGCTGTCCGCCCGGATGGGGCATCAGGCCCGCCGCCGTTGACCGGCATCTGAACATTGACACCTCTCATGGTTCTGTCCTAGCGTCGCGTCCACTCGATACGGTATATCGAAACCCTGTCCGAAATCTCGAACAAGGGGTGGGTGGATATGAATCTCAGATCACGGCGCGAGTTCCTGGGGATGGGCGTGGGGGTGCTCGGCGCGGCCGGGCTGGCCGCGTGCGGCAGCGGCTCCGACTCCCCACCGCGGGTCCAGGCGGAGGTGCCCAAGGAGCTACTCGACGCGGCCACGGCACTCAAGGGCTCCACGATGGGCATGCTGTCGCAGAAGCTGTACTCGACGGCGGCGAACGAGGCGCTCGACGCCTCGATCAGGAAGTTCGCCGACGCCACCGGCACCACGATCGAGAACAGCCTGGTCCAGGCGGACGCGGGCGACGTGGTGGCCAAGATCCATGCCGAGGTCGAGGGCGGCGTGGCCCGCGACCTGGCGTTCATGACCGACTCCCGGTTCGTCGCGCAGTTCCACGCGCTCGGCGACCTGGAGGACGTCACCGACATCGTCACGGCGCTGACCAAGGTGTACGGCGAGCCCTGCGCCGAGGCCAAGAACTTCTGCGTCTTCGACGGCAAGTGGTTCGCGATCCCGTACCACTTCATCGGGATCGGGTCGTTCCTGCGCAAGGACTGGATGCAGGAGAAGGGCATCACCCCGAAGGACGTCTACACCTGGGAGGAGCTGCGCGACCTGTGCCTGGCCATCTCCGATCCGGGTAAGCGCCGGTTCGGCTGGGGCATGAGCGTGAACCGCTCCGGTGACGGCAACGGCATGATCGAGGCGCTGATCAACTCCTACGGCGGGGCGATCGCCTCCAACGACGGCCGCAAGGTCACCTTCGACACCCCGGAGACCGTGCAGGCGGTCACCTTCCTCGGCGATCTCTACACCAACCCGAAGTACAAGCCGATGCTGCCGCCGGGCGTGGACAGCTGGACCGACACCAGCAACAACGAGAACTGGCTGGCCGGGGTCCTCGGCTACACCCGCAACAGCTTCAGCGTCTACGCCGACTCCAAGACCAAGAAGAATCCGGTGTACGGCAACACGCACGTCTTCTCCGACTGCATCGGCCCGGCCACCGACAAGTCCCTGCTGCTCGGCCAGTCCCAGGGCTTCGTGGTGTTCAAGGGCGCCAAGAACGCTGCCCTCGCCAAACTCATCGCGCAGTACCTGATCACCGCGCCGGCCCTGGTCGGCGTGGCCAAGGAGGCGCCCGGGCTGGCCATGCCGGCGTGGGCGAAGGTGTGGGACGCCGACCCGTTCTTCGGCAGCGGCGACCCGGCCTTCCCGATGCTGCGCAACATGTCCCAGCAGTCGCTGCCGCTGCCCACCAAGAACGGCCTGTCCTTCCCGCAGAAGGCCAGTGCCGGACAGCAGGCGGTCGTCGCCGCCTACGTCATGACCGACATGATGCAGCAGGTCGTGCAGGGGGCGGCGCCCGCGCAGGCGGTCAAGGACGCCCACGCCAAGATGGTGCAGATCTTCTCCCAGCAGGGGCTGCCGCAGTGAGCTCTCTCCGCACCAGGCCGGCCCCGGTGGTGAAGGGGACGTCACCACCGGGGCCCGGCTCCCTCACCGGGGTCCAGCGGCGGCTGGGCCGGGACTGGCGTCTCGCGGCGCTGTTCCTGACGCCCACCGCCCTGCTGGTCGGCGCGCTCGTGCTGGTGCCGATCGTCCAGTCGTTCATCACCAGCACCACCGAACGGCACGGTGCGGAGAGCGTCTTCGTCGGGCTGGACAACTACCTCTCGCTCCCCGGGGACCAGCAGTTCCGTACCGGCGTGGTGAACTCTTTCGTCTTCACCGCCTACGCCGAGGTGTTCAAGGTGGTGCTGGGCCTGGCCGCGGCCCTGCTGCTGCACCGCCTGCGCCGCGGGCGCGCCCTGCTGACCGGCCTGTTGCTGGTGCCGTGGGTGGTCCCGACGGTGGTCACCGCGTTCAGTTGGCGCTCCCTGTTCGACCCGATCTTCGGCAGCGTCAACACCCTGCTCACCAGCTCCGGCATCGGCCCGCTGCTGGCCAGTCTGCACCTGGTGGACAGCTGGCCCGCGGGCTGGCTGTCCGACCCGGCGCTGGCCATGCCGTCGGTGATCCTGGTCAACGTGTGGAAGGGGGTGCCGTTCTTCACCGTCTGCTTCCTCGCCGGGCTGAAGGCGATCCCCGCCGAGCACTACGAGGCCGCCACCATCGACGGCGCCACGCCCTGGCAGCAGTTCCGGCACGTCACGCTGCCCGGTCTGCGCCACGTGATCACCGTGACGGTCACCCTGTCGTCGATCTGGACGTTCAACAACTTCGACCTCATCTGGCTGCTCACCCAGGGCGGCCCGGGTGACGTGACCGCGCCGTACGTGCTGGTCGCCTACTCCAAGGCGATCCTGCAACTGCAGTACGGGGCGGGCGCGGCCGTCACGCTGGTCATGCTGCCGGTCATCGCCGGACTGGTGTTCGTGCTGGTCCGGCTGCTGCGCCAGGACTCCGGCAACCGGCCGCCACGGTGGACCGGGCCGACCCGCACGGCGTTTCCCTGGGTGGTCACCGCCGTGGTCACCGGCCTGCTGTTCTGGGCGTCGCCGGAGATCTTCTGGAAGGCGGCGGTGGTCCTCGGGGTGATCCTGCTGATCGTGGCCGCGGTCGGCCGGGTGGTCTCGGTCCTGGGGGACCGGGGTGGGCGCCGGGCGTCCGCGATCGTGTCGCGGGTCGGCTCGGGTGTCGCGCTGGCCGGACTGCTCGCCTTCGTGCTCGGCCCGGTGTACTGGATCGCGGTCACCGCGTTCAAGTCCGAGACCCAGGTCGTCATGCGGGACAACGACCTGTGGCCGACACCGTGGACCCTGGAGCAGTTCGGCGCCCTCTTCACCGACCAGCCGTTCGGCCGTTGGTACCTCAACACCCTGATGGTGTCGGCGGCCTCCACCGCGGTGGCCCTGCTCTGCGCCGCACTGGGCGGGTACGCGCTGGCCCGGCTACGGTTCCGCGGCGCGCAGGGCTTCACCGTCACCGTGCTGCTCACCTACGTGATGCCGGGCGCGCTGCTGTTCATCCCGCTCTACCAGCTGCTCATCGAGACCCGGCTCACCGACTCGCTGTGGTCGCTGGTGCTCACCTACCCGACGTTCACGCTGCCGTTCGCGACCTGGCTGCTGACCGGCTACTTCGCGTCGATCCCGATCGACCTGGAGGAGGCCGCCCTGGTCGACGGCAGCACCCGCCTGCAGGCGTTCCGCCGGGTGGTGCTGCCGCTGGCCAAGCCGGGACTGCTCGCGGTCGCGCTGTTCACCCTGACCAACGCCTGGAACGAGTTCCTCTTCGCCTTCGTGTTCCTCACCAAGGACGAGTACAAGACGCTGCCCGTCGGCATGCAGTCGATGATCGCCGGCGACGTCGTGCCGCAGGGCCAGCTCGCCGCGGCGTCACTGCTGGTCAGCATCCCCGTGGTGGTCATGTACGCCTTCGGGCAGCGTTTCCTGACCGAGGGGCTCACCGCCGGGGCGGTCAAGGGGTGAGATCAGAGGCCCGGGTCCCAGTACGGCGGAAGCAGTCCCGTGACACCCACCCGTGCCGTGAACAGCCGGCCGGACAGCGGATGCGCCGCCAGATCGCCGGGGGAGAGGTCCTGGGTGGCCGTGGTGATCACCAGGACGTCCAGGCCGGGACCGGCGAACGCGACGCTGGAGGTGTGCGGGGCGTCCACCTCGACGACCGCGAGCAGCGTGCCCTGCGGCGACCGGCACTCGACCCGGCCACCGCCCCACACGGCCAGCCACAGGTTGCCGTCGGCGTCCACGCACAGACCGTCCGGATGGCCGTCGTCGACCGTGAACAGCACGCTCCGCTCACCCGCCGGATAGTCGCGCACGTAGACCCGGCGGGTGAGCGTGTCGACGCTGTAGAACCGGTCACCGGCCGGGCTCCACGCCAGCCCGTTGGAGAGCGTCAGGTCGTCGTCGATCGTCGTGCAGCCGCCGCCCTCGAACCGGACCAGCACCTCCCGGTCGCCACCGAGACTGCCGACCAGGAACCGGCCGGACGGGTCCACCGCGCCGTCGTTCAACCGGCTCGGCGAGCCCTCCGGCAGCACCCGCGCCAGCCGCGTACGGCTGCCGTCGGCGTGCACCCGGGTCAGTGTCTCCCGCTCGGCGACCAGCAGGTCACCGTCGGCCGCGACCGCCACGGCGCCGACGCTCCGCTCGAACGACCAGGTCCGCATCCGTTCGACGCCGCCGTCGTCGTCGAGCCGGCCCTCGTGCACGTCGCCGGCCATGATGTCGACCCACAGCAGCCGCTCGCGGGCCGGATCCCACACCGGCCCCTCACCGAGGAACCAGCCGGCGTCGGTCGCCACCCGTGCGGTGTGCCGCCTGATCATGGGCGCTCCATTGCGATGTCACGTCGGTCAATGAAATCGTAACAATCCGGGAGGGCGACCATGGAACCGCGACGCAGTGCCCAGTGGTATGCCGGTGACGACCGCAACAGCTACATCCATCGTGCCTGGATGCGGCGTGGACTGCCGGCCGACGCCTTCGACGGGCGGCCGCACATCGCCATCGCCAACACCGCGTCCGACCTGACGCCGTGCAACGCCCACCTGAACGAGGTCGCCCGCAGCGTCGCCGACGGTGTGCACCGGGCTGGTGGCATCCCGCTGAACCTGCCGGTCGTGTCGATTGGCGAGACCCAGGTCCGGCCGACCGCGATGCTGTGGCGCAACATGGCCGCGATGGCGATCGAGGAGATGCTGCGCGCCAACCCGATCGACGCCGTGGTCCTGCTCGGCGGCTGCGACAAGACCATCCCGGCGCTGTTGATGGGCGCCGCCTCGGTCGACCTGCCGGCCGTGGTGATGCCCGGTGGCCCGATGCTGACCGGCACCTTCCGTGGTGTGCCGCTCGGCTGCGGCACCGACGTGTGGAAGCTCTCCGAGGAGGTCCGGGCGGGCACGCTCGGCGCCGCCGAGTTCCAGCGCTCCGAGTCGTCGATGATCAGGAGCAAGGGCCACTGCAACACCATGGGTACGGCGTCGACGATGGGCCTGCTCGCCGAGGTGCTCGGGATGACCCTGCCCGGTGTGGCCGGCACCCCCGCGCCGGACAGCCGCCTGCTCGAGTCCGCCCACGCGACCGGGGTGCTCGCCGTCGAGCTCGCCGACCGGCAGCGCCGTCCCAGCGACGTGATGACACGCGGCTCGTTCCTCAACGCGATCGTCGCGCTCGCCGCGCTCGGCGGCTCCACCAACGCCGTGGTGCACCTGCTCGCGATCGCCGGGCGGCTCGGTGTGCCGCTGACCCAGGACGACTTCGACACCACCGGCGCCGGGGTGCC
This sequence comes from Actinoplanes sp. CA-252034, assembly GCF_050956125.1. Taxonomy (NCBI): domain Bacteria; kingdom Bacillati; phylum Actinomycetota; class Actinomycetes; order Micromonosporales; family Micromonosporaceae; genus Actinoplanes; species Actinoplanes sp. CA-252034. Next base: position 8,228,461 of record NZ_CP191846.1, on the reverse strand, counting down.
GCTGCTGGTCGACCTGCTGCCGGCCGGCCGGTTCCTGATGGACGACCTGTACCGTGCCGGCGGCCTGCACGCCGTGCTCGCCGAGGTCCGTGACCTGCTCGATCCGGCCGCGATCACGGTCACCGGCCGTCCGCTGGCCGACCACCTGGACGACGCCCGCGTCTACGACCGCGAGGTGATCCGGCCCCGCGCCGTCCCACTGCGGGCGCACGCCGGGATCGCCGTGCTCTACGGCAACCTGGCGCCGGACGGGGCGGTCGTCAAACCGGCGGCGGCGTCACCGCACCTGCTGCGGCACCGGGGCCCGGCCGTCGTCTTCGACTCCGTCGAGGACCTGCACGCCCGGCTCGACGACCCGGATCTCGACGTCACCGCCGACTCGGTGCTGGTGCTGCGCGGGTGCGGGCCCAAGGGCTATCCCGGCATGCCCGAGGTGTCCAACATGCCGCTGCCGGCGAGACTGCTGGAGCAGGGGGTCCGCGACATGGTGCGCATCTGCGACGGGCGGATGTCGGGTACGGCGTACGGCACCGTGGTCCTGCATGTCGCCCCGGAGGCCGCCGCCGGTGGCCCGCTCGCCAAGGTCCGCACCGGCGACATGATCGTCCTCGACGTCGCGAACCGGCGCCTCGACGCCGACGTCCCCGCCGCGGAGTGGGAGGCCCGCGAGCCGTCGCCGGAGGCGGCGAAGGCCTACGCCGCGCCGTCGCGCGGCTGGGAGCGCCTCTACGTCGACACCGTGGGCCAGGCGAACACCGGCGCCGACTGCGACTTCCTCCGTGGTGGTAGCGGCGACCGCGTCTCCCGCGAGTCCCACTGAGTTCCGGAACCGGCGACGACCTGCAATTTCCGACATTCCCTCACATCTGGGGTTGTGGACCACAAGATCCGCAACTAGGTTCGTTGCGCCTTGTCCGATGGTGAGTGTTTCGGGAGTGTTGCAGCGTGAAGCGCCGGATCTGTCTGGTGGTGCCGACCAACCGGGAGTGCTCCGCCACCCTGGCCGAGGTGATGGCCGAGGCCGAGTACGCCGAACGCCACCACGACGTCGACGTGCGCCTGCTGGTGCTCGACTCCTCGGACGACTTCACCACGCACGCCAAGACCCTGGCCGACGCCGGCGACGTCGTGCACCTCGACGAGGAACGGCAGCGCGGGTTCCTGCGGCAGGTCGTCGACCGCGCCGGCGTCGCCGAACCCGGTCTGCTGCTCGACCTGTTGCTGCCGCGACGACCTTCCTACGGCGCCTGCACCGACCGGGCCTTCCTGATCGCGGCAGCCCTGGGCTGCGAGTCGGTGCACCGGCGCGACTCCGACCTGTACTTCCAGACGTACGCCGGCGAGAAGGTCTTCCCCATCCACGTCGAGCTGGCCGCGCTGGGCCGCCCCGCCCGCGACGTCGTCGCCACCGAGGTCCGGCTCGACGACAGCCGCCGCGACCTGACCGTGGCCATGGTCGGCGCGTCGTTCGTCGGCGACATGTCGGTCGACGTCGAGGACGTCCGCGGCGCCGACGGCTACTACGACCTGGTCAGCCTCTGGGCCGCGCCGGGCAGCACCGAGGCGGAGAAACGCGCCCTGGTCGAGGAGTCCTTCACCGGCAGCGCGCCGTTCACCGGCGACCACACGGTGCTGTCGGTGGTCGACCCGATGCGCGTCGACATGCACAACATCAGCTTCCACGGCCTGCACGAGAAGGTGCCGCTGCCGCCGGCCACCGACACGATCGGCAGCGACTACTTCCTCATCCACGTCGCCGACCGGGCGGGCCTGCCCGGCGTCCAGCACAACCGGCACATCGTCAACTTCCACACCGCCGAGCGCAAGACCGACGCCGGCTTCCTCGCCTACCAGATGCGCTTCGCCAAGTTCATCCTGTCGATGTACTACTTCCATTTCATCTACGAGCGGATGACCACCGACGACCCGGCCGCCATCGGCGCGATCGTCCGCGCCTCGACGTGGCAGCCGAAGGAGCCCAACGAGCTGCAGGCGCACCGGATGGAGCGGGCGTACCGGCGGCTCGGCGGCCGGTTCACCGGCGTCGCCGACCGGATCGCCGAGCACCGCGACCTGCTGCTGTTCGAGGCGCGCCGCGACATCGAGGACTTCGCGACCCTGATCGACGCGTGGGCCGGGCTCGTCGCGGCCGCCCGCGAGATCCCACTGCCGCATGCCTGACCGCGAGCGCCTGCGTCCCATCGAGGAACCCGACTGGCCCGCGATCACCACACTCGAAGCCGAGACGTACGGCGACAAGGGGCTCACCGAAGGCGCCGAGGCCCTGCGGTCGCGGGCACACCCGCCCACCTCGTTCGTCCTGGACACCGGTGTCCGGGTCGGCGGCTACCTGCTCGCCCTGCCGTACCCCCGAGGATCCTCGCCCGATCTGAGCCGGCCCGAGGCCCGGACCTTCCGCTCATCCGACCTGCACCTGCACGACATCGTCATCGCCCCCGGCCTCCGCGACCACGGCCGAGGGCGGCGGCTCGTCCGGCACCTCCTCACGCTCGCGAGCTCCCAGGCGTACGAACGGATCTCGCTCGTCTCGGTCGGCGGCGCCGACGGCTTCTGGACCGCGTGCGGGTTCCGCCCCCACCCCCGGATCGCGCTGCCCGGCTCGTACGGGCCGGACGCCGTCTACATGTCCCGCGACCTCGGATAGGGCCCGCATGTCGTTCCGCCGCTCGCAACTGTCGATCGCCGCCCTGTTCGGCGCGCTCGGCTTCCAGTACTCGACGTGGGCCTCGCGCATCCCCGCCCTCGCCGACCGGCTGCACCTGTCGCCGGCCGAGGTCGGCGTGCTGCTGCTGGCCGCCGGTGTCGGCGCGGTGATCTCGGCGCCGCTCGTCCCGAGGCTGATGGCCGCGCTCGGATCACGCCGTCTCGCCCTCACGGCGGTGCTCGTGCTGGCCGCCGCCCTGGCCGGCCTGGTGACCGCCCCCGGATACGGGCTGCTGCTGGCGGTGCTGCTGATCGACGGTGTCGCGGTCGGCTGCCTGAACGTCGCCATGAACGCGCAGGGCGCCGCCCTCGAACAGCGGTCGGGCCGCACCACGATGGCCCGCCTGCACGCCACGTTCAGTGGCGGCATCTTCAGCGCCGCCCTGCTCGCCTCGGCGGTCACCGCGGTGACCGCCTCGGTGGCGGCACACTTCGCGGTGGCCGGCGCCGTCCTGCTCGCCGTGACGGCGGCCGGTCCGGGCCTGCTCGCCGACGACCTGCCGCCCACACCGAGACCGGCCGGACGCCGCCGGGCCCGCCCGTCCGGCGCCGTGGCCGGTCTCGGCCTGGCCATGCTGCTGGCCACGATCACCGAGGGCGCGGTCACCGACTGGTCGGCGCTCTACCTCGAGATGGTGCACGCCGCCGAGCATCTGCTGCCGCTCGGCATCGCCGTCATCTCCGGCACGATGCTCACGGCCCGGCTGTTCGCCGACCGCTGGCGCGACCGTTGGGGCGACCCGACGGTGGTCGCCGCCGGCACCGCCCTGGCCGGAGCGGGCCTGCTCACCGCCCTCCTGGCCGGCGGCGTCGGCCCCGCGCTGGCCGGTTTCGCCTGCGTGGGCCTCGGCATGGCCGCGGTCAGCCCGTGCCTGTACGTGGCCGCCGCCCGGCACGGCCCGGCCGCCCTCACCACGGCCGCCACCATGAGCACCACCGGTCTGCTGGCCGGGCCGCCGGCCATCGGCTTCCTGGCTGAGGCCGCCGGCCTGCGCTGGGCCCTGACCGCGGTGGTCGGCACCGCCTGGCTGATCGTCCCGTGCGCCCTGCTGCTGCGCCGGCGGCTGTTACCGGAGCGTGGCGAGAGCCTGGTCCCATGAGGACTCCGGCGACTCGGCGAGGATCGCGGGGGTGTTGTGGCGGGTGGCGGCCGGCGGGGAGACGAACTTGTAGCCGACCTGGCGGACGGTGCCGATCATCGTCTCGCAGCGGGGGCCGAGCTTGGCCCGCAGGCGGCGGACGTGCACGTCGACCGTACGCGTGCCGCCGAAGTAGTCGTAACCCCAGACCTCGCGCAGCAGCTGGTCACGGCTGAACACCCGGCCCGGATGCTGGGCCAGGAACTTCAGGAGCTCGAACTCCTTGTACGTCAGGGCCAGCGCCTCGCCGCGCAGCTTCGTCGTGTAGCTGTGCGAGTCGATGGTCAGGTCGCCGACGTGCAGCAGGCTGTCGCCGGTGGCGCTCTCCTGGCGGAGCCGGCCCACCAGGATGCTCAGGCGGGCGGCCACCTCGGCGGGGCCGGCCGTCGTCAGGATGAAGTCGTCGACACACCAGTCGGAGCCGACCGCGGCCAGGCCGCTCTCGCGGACCACGGCGATCAGCGGCACGTCCAGCCCGCTGCCGCGCAGTGCCCGGCAGACCGTGCGGGCCTGGTGCAGCTGCGCGCACGCGTCGACCAGGACCGCGGTCACGTCCTTGGCGGTCACGGCCTGGTCGCCTCGCGGTGAGACCTGGACGGTGTACGGCAGCAGGTCGAGCGCGGGCAGCACATCGTGGTCATCGGTCAGCAGGAGAAGTTTCACGGCGCGCCTTCCGATGGGGTGACCCGGTCCGCCCGGACGTTAGTGGCGAAGTGTTACCGCTGGATATCGCGCCGATGCCCACATTGAATATTGACATCTTTAAATGCCCGATGAGACCGTGCCTACGCCACACCCCTCCGGCGTGGGCGTGCCGTCGACCCGTCATGCCCCGCCACCATCCGTGCGGCAGTTCCGTACCCCCGGGCTGCCGACCCGCTGTGAAGGGAACCTTCATGCGTCTTCGACGGGCACTGTCACTCGGCGCCACCGCCCTGGCGGCCGTCGCCGGCATCCTGACCGGACCGGCCCCCTCCCAGGCGGCCGCCCCGGCTCCGACCGCCGTCGCCGTCACGCTCGCCAACACCATCGCGCTGAACAACTGCTCGGCCTCGCTCGTCCGGTTCCCCACCTCGGTCAGCACCGACAGCGCCATGATGCTCACCAACGGCCATTGCTACGAGGGCGGGTTCATCGCCGCCGGCCGGGTCGTGCAGAACGTCGCCAGCACCCGTACCGGCACCCTGCTCAACTCCTCCGGGGGCTCGGTGGCCCGGGTCCGCGCCAACCGCGTCATCTACGCGACGATGACCGGCAACGACGTCGCCCTGTACCGCCTGAACACCACCTTCGCCGCGCTGTCCTCGTCGTACGGGGCCACCCCGCTGACCATCTCGTCCGCCCGCCCGGCCGCCGGCGCCTCGATCGGGATCCCGTCCGGGTATTGGAAGCGGGTCTGGAACTGCTCGATCGACGGGTTCGTCACCACCCTCCGCGAGGACACGTGGACGTGGAAGGACTCGATCCGCTACGACGCCGCCTGTGACACGATCGGCGGCACCTCCGGCTCGCCGATCGTCAGCACCGCCACCGGCCAGCTGGTCGGCATCAACAACACCGGCAACGAGGACGGCGGCCGCTGCACGCTGAACAACCCGTGCGAGGTCAGCGCGAACGGCACGGTGACCGTCCTGGCGGGCCGCAGTTACGGCCAGCAGACGTACTGGTTCACCACCTGCCTGAGCGCCGCCCGCACCATCGACCTGACCGTCTCCGGCTGCCTGCTCACCAAACCCTGACCACGGGCGCGCCCGCGGACCGGTCCACGATCCGGTCCGCGGGCGCGCGACTCAGTAGCCGTAGATCATCTTGTAGGCCACCTCCGGAAGGAACTGGCCGGCGGAGGATCCGGCGCCGACTCCGCAGTTGCCGTCGGACTCGCCCGGCGTCTTGAGCCACAGCAGCATCTCCGCGCCACCGCCCAGCTGGGTCGGCGTTCCCAGCCGGCGCCCGCCCGGGTTGCACCACTGGCCGTTGGAGCCGTTGCCGTTCCGGCTGGTGTCGATCACGAACGGCTTGCTGTACCCGAAACGCCGCAGCTCGGCGGCGACCCGGTTGCCGTAGTTGCTGTTCTCGCCGGTGGTGAAGTAGTTCGACACGTTCAGCGCGAAGCCGCGCGCACCGGACACGCCCGCCTGGTTGAGCCGCTGCGCCATGGTTGCGGCGTCCACCCAGCCCGAGTTGCCGGCGTCCAGATAGGCCCACGTCTGCGGCGCCTTGGCCCGGAACTGCGCGAGGGCGCGCGACAGCATGCCGACCCGTTCGTTGATCTGGGTCTGGCTCATGCAGTTGAAGTCGCCCAGCGAGTCCGGTTCGAGGACCACCACGGCCGGCCGGTTGCCGATCGCGCCGGCGAACGACGAGATCCACGCGTCGTAGGCGCCGACGCTGCCGGCGCCGCCACCGGAGTGACCACCGCAGGCGTCCCGGCCGGGCAGGTTGTACGCCACCAGCAGCGGCAGCTTGTCGACCGCGTCGGCCGCGCCGACGTAGCCGCGGACCGCTCCGGCGATGTCGCCGCTCCAGTTGCCGAACCAGCTGGCCATCGGCTTCTGCGCGATCGCGGTGCGGATGGCGGCCGCCCGGCCGTCACCGGGGTTGGCCGCGACCCACGCCGCCGGGCTGGAGGACGGGTTGACGTAGAAGCCACTGGTCTGGCTGATCGGGTCGGCGTGGGCCGCGGGCGCGCCGAGCAGCACTGCGGGGATCAGTGCCGCCAGGGTGACGAGAGCTCGGGTGAGGGTTGGCCGTTTCATCGGCGGTCTCCTAGACCTGGGGGAGGGGAGGACTGGGAATCTGGAAGCGCTTCCAGAAAGCGCTATCCATTGACTTCGATTTCATGCTCGGCATGACCAAGGTCGATGTCAAGGGATGGGGACGGTTCCGGAATCCGGAGACGCCAGGTCTCTGGGACCGCTTCCAGGAATCGCGACACATCGACCGACGGGCCGCCCGCCGATACGATCAGGCGGCGCACCCGACGAGGAAGGACCCGGCACCGGCGATGGCGGCAGCGACACCCCGCAGGCAGCCCACCCTCGACGAGGTGGCCGAGCGCGCCGGCGTGTCCCGCTCCGCCGCGTCCCGGGTCATCAACAACGCGCCGTACGTCAGCCGATCCACCCGCGAAGCCGTCGAGAAGGCGGTCAAGGAGCTGGGCTACCGGCCCAACCGCACCGCCCGGGCCCTGGCCACCCGGCAGACCGGCATCGTCGCCCTGGCGCTCTCCCACGACGACCCGGCCCTGTTCGCCGACCCGTTCTTCGCCCAGGTCATCGTCGGTGTGTCGGCGGCCCTCGAGGAGACCGACCTGCACCTGCTGCTGTGCCTGGCCAGCTCCGGCCGCGGCCGGTCCCGGCTGACCAACCTGCTGCACGCCCGGGGCGTGGACGGCATCATGCTGATGGCCCTGCAGGGCGACGACCCGCTCACCGGCATCGTCGGCGAGGCCGGCCTGCCGGTCGTCCACGGCGGCCGGCCGCTGCACGTCGAGCCACAGTGGTATGTCGACTCCGACAACGTCGGCGGGGCGCGCCTGGCCACCGAGCACCTCCTCGCCCTCGGCCGCACCCGGATCGTCACCATCACCGGGCAGATGGCCACCCGGGCCGGCGAGGCCCGCTACCGCGGATACCGGGAGGCGATGGTCATGGCCGGGCGTGAGCCGTACGGCATGGCCGAGGGCGACTTCACCGAGGCCGGTGGCGCCGCCGCGATGAAGCTCCTGCTCGACCGCCACCCCGATCTCGACGCCGTCTTCGCCGCCAGCGACAAGATGGCCGCCGGGGCGTTGCGCGTGCTCGGCGACGCGGGCCGCGCGGTGCCGGCCGACGTGGCGGTGGTGGGTTTCGACGACCTCGACATCGCCGCGCAGACCGATCCGCCGCTGACCACCGTGCACCAGTCGATCCAGGCCCTCGGCCGGGAGATGACCCGGATGCTGCTCGCCCTGATCGCGGGTGAGCGACCCACGTCACTCATCCTGCCCACCAGCCTCATCCGCCGCGGATCGGCCTAGCCTGGCACGATGGACGACGACATCGCACCGATCCGGATCGGCCTGGCGCTCGGTGGCGGTGCGGTGCGCGGCGCCGCGCACATCGGCGTCCTCGAGGCCCTCGACCTGGCCGGCCTGCAGCCCGCGATCATCACCGGGACCAGTGCGGGCGCCCTGGTCGGCGCCCTCTACGCCAACGGGATGAGCCCGGCCGAGATCGCCAAGGTGGCGCAGACCCTGCGCTGGGCCCGCCTGGTCCGGCCGGGCCGCACCCGCAAGGCGCTGTTCGAGACCTCGAAGCTGGGGCAGTTCCTGGAGACCGCGCTCGACGGCGTCGACTTCGACGGCCTGCAGCGCCCGTTCGCGGCGATCGCCTGTGACCTGACCACCGGGCGGGAGGTGGTGCTGCGGTCCGGGCCGGTGGCGAGCGCGGTCCTGGCCAGCGCCGCCATTCCCGGCGTGTTCCCCCGGTGGACCGCGACGGGCACCTGCTCGTCGACGGCGGCCTGGTGACGATGGTGCCGGCGGCGCTGGCCCGGGAGATGGGCGCGGACATCGTGATCGCGGTCGACGTGTCCGGTCCGCTGCCACGGCGGCCGCCGGCCACCGTCCTGCACATCCTGGTGGCGGTCAGCACCCTGCAGCCCGGCGGCCGGGACGCGATCGAGCAGGACGCGGATCTGGTGCTGAAACCGGAGGTCGACGCGTACGCGTTCTGGGAGCTGACCCGGATCCCGGAGTTCGAGCAGGCCGGTCGCGAGGCGTGCGAGAAGGCGCTGCCGGTGATCCGCGCTCTGGTGACGGCGGCCGAGGCCCGGCGCGACTGGCAGCGTGGGGTGTGACGTCCGGCCGTCGCGGTGCCGGGCTCACCGGCTGGAGCCGAGATGGTGCAGGAGCCGCCGCAGGATGAACCGGTGCCCGGCCGGCGTCGGGTGCACGCCGTCGGATTCCAGGAAGCCGGCCGGTTGCCCGGTCCGGGTGGCCTCGTGCAGGTCGATCGCGTCCGGCGCCGTCTTGCGGACCACGTCGGCGACTTCGGCCACCGCCTCGGCGGTCCAGTGCACGGGGGCGTCACCGAAGTAGGCGTCGATGCGGTCCTGGTCGACGGCGGGTGGGGTGATCACGGTGATCGTGGCGCCGAGCTGGCGGGTGATCAGGTCGGTGAGGGCCCGGAGGTTGCGCTCGGTCTCGGCGACGGTGGCCATCCGGTAGGGCCGGTCGCGGCCGTGGAAGCGGGCGTCGTTGGTGCCGATCATCAGCAGCACGTGGCTGGGCCCGGCCGTCTCCAGGGTGTCGAACCGTTCCAGGACGTCCGCGGTGGTGTCGCCGCTGACACCCAGGTTGACGAGGGTGGCCGCGTCCGGGCCGACCGAGGCGGCCAGCAGCTCGAACCAGCCCAGGCGGTCGGCGGTGATCGAGTCGCCGACCGCGACGATCCGATCTCCCGCCCGGAACGGCAGCGCGGCGACGGCGCTGCGGTGCTGATCGTCGGCCAGCATCCGGGCCGCCGTCGCGCGGGTCTGCTCGTGCATGGCACGGATCATCGACCCGATCGTGTCCGGCCGGCTGGCCAGCATGCCGGCGAGCAGGCCGAGGTGGCCGTCGTCGTCGATCGGGAACCGCTGGAGCATCGGCCACTGGGCGGTACGGGTGTAGCGCAGGAAGTGGCGGCGCTCGTCGTCGGTGTAGGACTGTGCCGGGTTCATGTCTCAGCCCTTGATCGAACCCTGGAGCAGCGCCGCCACGAAACGGCGCTGGAAGACGAGGAACACGGTCAGCGTCGGCACCAGGATCAGCAGGGCGCCGGCACACAGCAGGGGGATGTCGGTGCCCCACTGCCCCTGGAAGGCGCCGAGCGCGCCGGCCATCGTCCGTTTCGCGGGGTCGTCGACGAGCACGATGGCCAGCAGGAACTGGTTCCAGGTCCAGAGGAACAGCAGGATCGCCAGGGACGAGAGCGCGGGCATGGCCAGCGGCACGTGTATCCGGCGGAACAATTGCCAGGTGCCGGCGCCGTCCACCCGGGCCGCCTCGGAGAGGTCGCTGGGCATGGTGACGAAATGCGCCCGCATCCACAGGACGGAGAAGGGCATGAACAGCCCGATGAGCGGCAGGATGATCGCCCACCGGGTGTTGAGCAGGCCCATGTCACGGACCTGGTAGTAGAGCGGGGTGATGATGCCCTCGAACGGGAGGGTCAGGCCGAGCACGAAGATCAGGAAGCCGGCGCGGTGGCCGGGCATCCGGAGATGGCCGAAGGCGAAGCCGGCCATGGTGCCGAACAGCAGCGAGGCGGGTACGACGCCGAGCACGATGAGCACGCTGGAGAACAGCAGCGCGCCCATGTCGGCGGCCTGGAAGGCGTCGAGGAAGTTGCCCCACTGCGGGTCGGCGGGCCAGGACAGCCCGGAGGGGTAGGTGCCGGACGGGTGCAGGGCGGTGACGAAGAGACTGCCGAACGGCAGGATGGTGATGGCCATCAGCAGGACGAGCAGGATCCGCCCGGTGAGGTTCTCGCGCAGCGTGGTGTTCATCGGGAGCCGTCCCGGGTGAGGCGCTGGATGGGCAGGACGCAGGCAAGCACGAGGACGATGAGCGCGACGGCCAGGGCCGAGGCCATGCCGACCTCGCGTTCGGAGAAGGCCAGGTAGTAGATCTCCAGGCCGGGGACCATGGTGGCGTTGCCGGGACCGCCCTGGGTGGCGATGTAGACGATGTCGAAGCTGGCCAGGGCGGCGATCACGGTGACCGTGACGCAGACGCCGATCTCCTGGCGCAGGCTGGGCAGGGTGATCGAGAGGAACTCCCGGACCGGGCCGGCGCCGTCGAGACGGGCGGCCTCGTACAGCGATGGGTCGATCTTGCTCATGCCGGCCAGGAGCAGCAGGGTGCAGAGGCCGACGAGGACCCAGGCGCCGATGACGCCGACGGCGGGCAGCGCGGTGTCGAAGTCGCCGAGCCAGGCGCGGGTGAGGTCGCCCAGCCCGACGGCCGACAGCAGCTCGTTGGCCGTGCCGGTGGTCGACAGCAGCCAGCTCCACATGATGCCGGCGGCGACCAGGGGGATGACCTGGGGCAGGAACAGCACGGTCCGGGCGATCACGGCCAGCCGGCTCTGCGCGATGTCGCGAATGGTGGCGGCGACGAACAGGCCGAGGATCACCGGGATGCCGCTGAAGAAGATGATCAGCTCGAAGGCGTGCAGGATCGAGGCGAACAGGTCCTCGTCGGTGAGCAGTCTGCGGTAGTTGTCCAGGCCGACCCAGGTGGAGGCGCCGATGCCGTTCCAGTCGTACAGCGAGTACTGGACGGTGAGCAGCAGCGGGCGGAGGACGAATGTGGCGTACATGATGATGGCGGGCGCGGCGAACAGCCAACCCAGCCAGGACGCCCGGGGGCGGCGCGCACGATGCGCACGCCGCCCCTCGACCGGTGCCGACATCAGTTCTTGACCTGGGCTTCGTAGTCCTTCTGCACCTCGGCGAGCAGGGCTTCGGGCGTCTGCTGCCCGGCCACCAGCTTCTGCAGCTGCGGGGTCCAGCTCTTGGCGTAGATGGCGCCGGTGGCGTTGGCGATGAAGTCCATCGCGCCGTTGTCCTTGCCGATGACCGCGCCGGCGGCCAGGGTGGCGGCGGTGACGCTGCCCTCCTTGACGGCCGGCATGTACGCGTCGGCCGGGCCCATCGGGTGTGAGCCGCCGACCGTGACCGCGATGTCGCGGGCCTTCTGGTCGGTGGCGACCCAGTTGAGGAAGAAGGCGGCACAGTCGGCGTTCTTGGCCTTGCTGCCGATGCCGTAGGTGAGCGGGGCGGACATCGCGGCCTGCTTGCCGCCCGCCTGTGCCGGGGGCATCAGGAAGAAGCCGACGTTGCCGGCCATCTGCTTGTCGAGGTTGCCCGACTCCCAGTCGCCGTCGAAGATGAACAGGTTCTTGCCTTCGATGAAGCGGCTCATCATGGTGGCGTAGTCCTGAGAGTTGACGTCCGGGGCGAAGAACCCCGACTTGATCCACTTCTCCAGGTGCTGGGTGGCCTGCAGGTTCGCCGGGGTGTCGATGGTCGACCCGGAGCGCTGGAAGATCCAGTTGTTGATCGCGCCGGCGTCGCCGTACGCCGCCATCAGGTTCTGCAGGGGAAAGGCCAGGCCACCGGTGGCACCGCCGTTGAACTGGTTGATCGGGACGATGCCGGCGTCCTTGGCCTTCTGCAGGACGGTGTCGAGCTCGGCCAGGGTGGCCGGCGGCTGGCTCATGCCGACCTGTGCGGCCAGCTTCTTGTTGTAGAAGACGCCGGTCATGCTGAAGTTGAGCCCCATCGCGTAGAGCGGGCCGTCGCCGCGCTCGCCGTTGGCGCCCACCCGCATCTGCTGCAGCTGGGAGGCGGGCCAGCCGGTCCAGCCGAGGGTCTGGGCGTAGCCGTCGAGGTTCTTCAGCAGATCGTCCTTGACCAGTTCGGACACCTGCGGCAGGCGCATCAGGTCCGGCGGGTCGTCGGCCAGCACCCGGGGCGCGTTCTGCGTGATGACCGCGAACTGGTCCTCACGGATGTCCCACGTGACGTTGGGGTGCTGCTTGGTGAACTCGTCGGCCAGGCTCTTCGGCAGCGGGAAGCCGGTCTCGAAGTACGCCTTGAGGCTGATCGGCGCGGTGCCGCAGGTCGCGGTGGTGGCGGGTGCGGCGCCGGCGTTCGGGTCGGTGCCGCTCGCGTCGCTGCCGGGGGCGCTGCACGCGGCGGCGGCGAGGAACGTGGTGAGGGTTATCGCGGCGAGTAGTGGTCGGCTGGTGGTTCCGTGAGCCATGTCGGCCTCCAGGATCGCAGAACTTCCGGTGGTGAGGAGATCACCACCGGTCGTGCGATGACGTGGTTATCGGTATTTCGTCCCGGTGCGGCGATGCGGGGGTGGTAGCTCTCTGCGCCGAAGGGCGGGTCGTCCCGTGTCCGTGTAACAAGCACGAAACCGCATGGAGGCAGACGTGTCAAGCGTTTCTATAAAAGCACTTTTATCGCTGGTCGCGCTGGTCAGAACCCCTCGTGGAGGTCGTGTCTCAGGTCGTGGATCGCTGCACCAGACGCACGTCGAGCACGGTGGTGGACCTCGGACGCGGGCCGTCGACGTGGCCCAGCAGCACCGACAGCGCGATGCTGCCGGACTCCTCGAACGGCTGCCGGACGGTCGTCAGATCGGCCGCCGTCGCGGTCTCGCCGTCGTCGAAGCCCATCACGGCCACGTCCGCCGGCACCCGCAGCCCACGATCCCGGGCGGCCAGCAGGACCCCCACGGCGAGCGTGTCGTGATGCGCCATGACGGCGGTGGGCCGGTCCGTCACGTCGAGCAGCTCCGCGGCGGCGCGCCGGGCCGCGTCGACGGAGTTGTCACTGGTCGCGACGATCACCTCGCCGCCGGCCTCCTCGATCACCCGCCGGAAGCCGGACAGCCGCCGGATCGCCTGCGACTCGTAGTCGGACACCTGCCGCTCCAGGAGGTAGCCGACCCGGCGATGCCCCCGGTCACGCAGGTGTGCGGCGGCCAGCCCGCCCCCGTCGTTGTCGTCGATCACGACGCGGCTGAACAGCGAGCTGTCGGCGTCGACGGCCACCGTCGGCAGGCTCCGCTCGCGCAGCCGGTCCGCGATGGCGTCCTCGATCCGCAGGCCCATCACGATCAGGCCGTCCAGCCGGCCGTGCAACGGCATGCTGGCCAGCACCGGCGACGAGGCGAGGGCGGCCGACTCGTGGTCGAAGACCACGACGTCGATCTCCAGCTCACTCGCCGCGGTCAGCACACCGGACAGCCGCCGCAGGTATGAACCGTACGAGGTGAACGGGGCCATCACGCCGATCCGTCCGGCCGCGCGCCGGGCCAGGCTGACAGCCTGCGCCTTGGGCACGAACCCGAGCTCGTCGGCGGCCGCCAGCACCCGCGCGCGCGTCGCCGGGCTGACCCGGTCCGGCTTGTTGAGCACGTTGGAGACCGTCGAGATACTCACCTGCGCGCGGTCGGCGACCTCGTAGATGGTGACCCGATCATCCGCCGCCACGTCCGCCCCATTCCCGTGTGCCGCCCCGAGCCGGTCCGAAGCGCTTTATCGAAAGCACTGTACCGAGTAGGACGCCGCTGGTGGGCGCCCTGTCAGCCGGCCAGTGGAGGCATGATCCGAAGGCTGCTGTCGGCGCGGAACTCGTCGCTGGCGTCGTTGTAGCCGACACGGAGCTGGGTGCCGGTCCACCGGAGGCAGAGCTGCGGGTAGTTGTGTGACTGCAGGATGACGGCGTCGGGGGTCGCGCCCGGCAGCGCGCAGTAGGTCGCGTCCTTCGGGAAGACCGCGGTGCCGTCCGGGGTGTTGGCGTAGGCCAGCAGGTCGTAGTGCCGCAGATACCGGCCGTCGAGGGTCCGGAACGAGTAGCAGTCCGGGTCGGCCAGCCCGGCCACGGCGACGAAGGTGGCCCGGCGGCGGCTGCGGTCGTCGCCGGCCGGGGCGATCACTGCCACGTCGTCGTCGCGGGCGGTGAGGTAGCCGCCGCCGGCCAGCTGCAGCGACAGGCGTCCCGGCCGGATCGTCGCCGCCGACGGGGACGCGGGCGCGGGACTCTCCGACACGGGTGAAGCCGTCGTGGCCTGCGGGGCGGTGACCGTCCGTGGTGTCTCCGGCTCGCCGTCGCGGACGATTATCGGGACCGCCACCGCGGCGGCCACCGTGGCGCTGGTGACGGCGGCGACCAGCGGGTGGGTGGACAGCAGCTTCAGCAGGCCCGCCTTGAGGCCGGTCGCCGCCGTGCCGGACATCGCGGCCGGCGCGGCCTTGGCCAGGACCAGGTCGGTGAGGCCGGCCGGGACCGCGAGAGCCGGCAGGCTCGCGAGAAGCCGCTCGACCGGCATGTGGCGCTGTGCCGCCGGGGTGCACACCGGGCAGGTCCGCACATGCCGGGCCAGGCGTTTACGCCACACCCGGTCCGGGCGGCCGTCCCATCCGGCGGTCAGGCCGGCCAGCTCCGGGCAGTCGCCGGCGGCGAGCGCCGCGACCAGCGTGCGGGCCGTGTCGAGCTGTTCGCGCATGCGCTGGATGCGGACGCCGGTGTGGGCGACGCTGAGATCCAGGGTCGCGGCGATCTCGGCGCGGTTCATGACCCCGGCGACCTCCTGCCACCAGAGCGACAGCAGGGTGCGGTCGTCCGGGTCGAGCCACCGGCCGGCCTGGGCGACCTCCCGGCGCTGGGCGCTCAGCTCGGCGCGCAGCAGGCCGGCGCCCTCCGGATCGCCGACGGGATCGGGGAGTCCCACGGCGTCCTCGAGGACGGTGGTGCGGCCGGCCCGGGACTCCTGCCGGGTCCGGTAGGTACCGACCTGGCGGACCGCGATCGACGTCAGCCAGGTCGGGAAACTCCCGGGACTGCGCAGCGAGGGCAGATCGCGGACCGCTCGGACCATCGTGTCCTGCACGATGTCGTCCACGTCGGCGGTGTTGTCCACGGCGCGGCCGATGACGTTGCGGACCAGTGGGAGGTACGTGGAGACGAGCTCGGTGAGCGCGCTGCGGTCCCCGCGTTGTGCGGCGGTGACCGTGGTGGCCAGGTTGGTGTCCGGTGCCCTCATAGCGGCACCCACCCTATGCCCCTTGATCGCGATCACGGCCGGTCCGGCGCTGTTCGGGTGGACGGTGCGAACTTCAGCGATCTGAATTATCCGGCGACGGAAAACCGTTACGTGCGGTGGAGTCGCATGGTCCGCCGATTCGGTGCATTGTCTTTACCAAAGCCTCTTATTGATCGGCGCACCGTACTTCCCGATCGTCTCACCCGTACTTGAGAAAGAATTAAGAAATCGGCGTCCGGCAAGTTGTTATGGCGGGGTGTAGTGCCTGGTCCGGCTGAGTAAGTGCTGGTCAACGCGATTTGTTGATGAATTCGTCGCCCCGGCTTGAGGCCGTAGAAATGGTCTGTAATCATGTGTCGGCGCCTTGGGAAAGATCCCCAGGCATTTGCCGGCGAGCATTTCTCGCCGCATTCAGTCCACTGATGGTGGACTGCCGGCCGCCGCCCCGAACGGCGCCGGTCGCCCGCCGCCGCCGGTTGCGGGCACATCATCCCCGAAAGGCACCGTCGTCATGACCACACCCAGCCGTTCACGCCGGTTGCGCACGCTCCTGCCCGTCGTGGTTACCGCGGCCGTCGCCGCGGGCGCGGCGATCGTCTTCGCCGGCACCTCCGAGGCGGCGACCACCCTCGGTGCGTCGGCCGAGGCCCGGAACCGCTACTTCGGCGCCGCGATCGCCGCATCGAGACTCGGCGACAGCACCTACACCACGATCCTGAAGCGCGAGTTCACCTCGGTCACCGCCGAGAACGAGATGAAGTGGGACGCCACCGAGCCGTCCCGCGGCGTCTTCACCTACTCGGCCGGCGACCGGATCCTCAACCAGGCGCAGGGCAACGGGCAGAAGGTCCGCGGGCATGCGCTGGCCTGGCACTCGCAGATGCCGGGCTGGGCACAGTCGCTGTCCGGCAGCACGCTGCGCTCGGCGATGCTCAACCACGTCACCCAGGTCGCCACCCACTACAAAGGCAAGATCCACTCCTGGGACGTGGTGAACGAGGCGTTCGCCGACGACGGCCGCGGCTCGCGGCGCGACTCCAGCCTGCAGCGCACCGGCAACGACTGGATCGAGGCGGCGTTCAAGGCGGCGCGGACGGCCGATCCGGGCGCCAAGCTCTGCTACAACGACTACAACACCGACGGCGTCAACGCGAAGAGCACCGCCGTCTACGCCATGGTCAAGGACTTCAAGGCGCGCGGCGTCCCGATCGACTGCGTGGGCTTCCAGTCGCACCTGACCAACAACGCGCCCGGCGACTACCAGGCCAACCTGCAGCGGTTCGCCGACCTCGGCGTCGACGTGCAGATCACCGAGCTGGACATCTCCGGCAACAACCAGGCCGCCGCGTACGCCGCCGTCACCCGGGCCTGCCTGGCGGTGTCGCGCTGCACCGGCATCACGGTGTGGGGCATCCGCGACAGCGACTCGTGGCGTACCGGCACCAACCCGCTGCTGTTCGACGCCTCCGGCAACAAGAAGGCCGCGTACACGTCGGTGCTGAACGTCCTCAACGGCAACAGCGGAGGCGGCACCGGCACGCCGTCGCCGTCCACCGGGATCGACACCAGCGCCTCGTACGTGCTGGTGAACCGCACCAGCGGCAAGGCCCTGGACGTCTACAACCTGGCCACCGGGGACGGCGCCCGGATCAGCCAGTGGGCCCGTAACGACCAGGCGCAGCAGCAGTGGCAGTTCGCCGACGCCGGCGGCGGCTACTACCGGCTCAAGTCGAAGCACTCCGGCAAGGTCCTGGATGTGCAGAACCGGTCGACCGCCGACGGTGGCGCGATCGTGCAGTTCACCGACGGCAACACCACCAGCCAGCAGTTCAGCGTTCAGGACGTCGACGGCTACATCCAGCTGGTCAACCGGAACAGCGGCCGGGCCGTCGAGGTGCAGGGAGCGTCGACAGCCGACGGGGCCAACGTCGTGCAGTACGCCGACTGGAACGGCGCCAACCAGCAGTGGCAGCTCGTCCGGGTAGGCGGTGGTGGTACCCCGACCAGCCCGGCCGCCTCGTCGCCGTCGGCGTCGTGCGCGCTGCCGTCGAGTTACCGCTGGTCGTCGAGCGGGGTGCTGGCCGATCCGAAGTCGGGGTGGGCGTCGCTGAAGGACTTCACGCACGCGCCGTACAACGGGCGGCAGTTGGTCTACGCGACCACCCACGACAACGGCTCGTCCTGGGGCTCGATGAGCTTCAGCCCGTTCACCAACTGGTCGGACATGGGCTCGGCGAGTCAGAACAGCATGAACTTCTCGGCGGTCGCGCCGTCGCTGTTCTTCTTCGCCCCGAGGAACATCTGGGTCCTGGCCTACCAGTGGGGTGGGCCGGCGTTCTCCTACCGCACCTCCAGCGACCCGGCGAACCCCAACGGCTGGTCGTCGCCGCAGACGCTGTTCTCCGGGAGCATCTCCGGCTCCGACACCGGCCCGATCGACCAGGCGGTCATCGGTGACTCGACGAACATGTACCTGTTCTTCGCCGGCGACAACGGCAGGATCTACCGGGCGAGCATGCCGATCGGGAACTTCCCCGGCAGCTTCGGGACCGCGTCGTCGGTTGTCCTCAGCGACACCAAGAACAACCTGTTCGAGGCCGTCCAGGTGTACAAGGTGGCGGGCCGCAGCCAGTACCTGATGATCGTCGAGGCGGTCGGCAGCCAGGGCCGCTACTTCCGGTCGTTCACGGCGAGCAGCCTGGGCGGGACGTGGACACCGCAGGCGGCCACCGAGGGCAACCCGTTCGCGGGCAAGGCCAACAGCGGCGCGACCTGGACCAACGACATCAGCCACGGGGAGCTGATCCGGACCGGCGCCGACCAGACCATGACCGTGGATCCCTGCAACCTGCAGTTGCTCTACCAGGGCCGGTCCCCGAGCTCCGGCGGCGATTACGGCCGGCTGCCCTACCGGCCGGGTCTGCTGACCCTGCGACGCTGACGGTCTCCGCACCGTCGTGGGCGGGCTCGGTTTCGAGCTGAGCCCGCCCACGGCCAATTCCGCATTCTGCCAAAAGTGCGACGCCGAAAATTGTTATAAATGCGCCTCATGCATGTTGAGCTGCTGATTCCTTACGTGTCTTCTGGCCCGTATTGAGAGAATGGGAGCGCTCCCGTAACCTTCACGAATTGCCGCTGATAAATGTCGTTAACCGGAGGCACCCGAATGGCGGAACGAAGAACACCGAACCGGAAGCTCCTCGGCGTGATGATCGCCGCCGCAGTGACGATCATGGCCACCGGCGCGGCGCTGCTGACCGGCGGGACCGCACAGGCCGCCACCACCGCGGGCTGCGGCAAGGCCCCGACCCTGCGCGACGGCACCTACACCATCCAGAGCGGCGGCCGCGCCCGCACCTACAATCTGCGGCTGCCGGGCAACTACAACAGTGGCCAGGCGTACCGGCTGGTCGTCGGGCTGCACTGGCTCAACGGCAGCGCCAACGACGTGGTCGGCAACGGCTTCTACGGACTGCAGCAGCGGTCCGCGAACAGCGCGATCTTCATCGCGCCGCAGGGCCTCGACGCAGGCTGGGCCAACACCGGCGGCCGGGACGTCACCCTCGTCGACGACATTCTGCGTACGGTCGAGAACGATCTGTGCGTCGACACGACCCAGCGGTTCGCCCTCGGTTTCAGCTACGGCGGCGCGATGAGCTACGCCCTCGCCTGCGCCCGGCCCACGGTGTTCCGGGCGGTCGCCCCGATCGCCGGCGCCAACCTCAGCGGATGCTCGTCGGCCGCCCAGCCGGTCGCCTACTTCGGCATCCACGGCACCCGCGACAGCGTCCTGAACATCTCCCAGGGCCGCAGCCTGCGGGACTCCTTCGTCCGCGCCAACGGCTGCACCGCCCAGAACCCGCCCGAGCCGGCCGCGAACAGCGGCACCCACATCACCACCAACTACTCCGGCTGCCGTGCCGGATACCCGGTCCGGTGGGCCGCCCACGACGGCGACCATGTGCCGCTGCCGACCGACCGCAACGCCTCCTCGTCCTGGGTGTCCACCGAGGTCTGGCAGTTCTTCACCTCGCTCGGCAGCACCACACCGTCGAGCCCCGGCCCGTCCGGCCCGGTGCCCTCGGCGTCGTCGAGCAGCCCGCCGCCCGGGCCGGCCGCCTGCCGGGTCAGCGCCAAGGTCAACCCCTGGAACACCGGCCTGACCGCCGAGATCACCGTCACCAACACCGGCAGCACCGCGGTCAACGGCTGGTCGCTGGCGTTCACCCTGGCTCAGGGACAGAGCGTCAGCAGCGGCTGGAACGCCACCTTCACGCCGCTGTCCGGTCGCGTCGTGGCGTCCAACGTCGCCTACAACGCGGCGGTGGCTCCGGGCGCGTCGGTCAGCTTCGGGTTCCAGGCGACGCACACCGGTGACAGCGGGGCGCCCACGGCGTACACCCTCAATGGCGCCACCTGCACCACCGCCTGACGCCGGCTTTCGCGCGCCGCCTCGCGCCGATGGTGTTCCGATGCGGGTCCACCCGCATCGGAACACCGCTTCCGGTGTGCCGGAATGCCTCCGGGGAAGCGGCCGCTGACCGGTCTCTAAGCTGGGAACATGAAGGTTCTGTCCATCCAGTCGGCGGTCGCCCACGGGCATGTCGGCAACTCCGCGGCCGTGTTCCCGCTGCAGCGCATCGGTGTCGAGGTCGTTCCGGTCCACACCGTCAACTTCTCCAACCACACCGGTTACGGCGCCTGGCGCGGGCCGCTCATCCCGCCGCCGGACGTGGCCGAGGTCCTGCTCGGCGTGGAGGAGCGGGGGGTGTTTCCGCAGATCGACGCGGTGCTCTCCGGCTATCAGGGCGGGGCCGGCATCGCCGACGTCATCATCGACGCGGTGCGCCGGGTCAAGGCAGCAAATCCCGAGGCGGTGTACGCGTGCGACCCGGTCATGGGCAACGCCAAGTCGGGGTGCTTCGTCGCGCCGGAGATCCCGGTGCTGCTGCGTGACCGGGTCGTGCCGGTCGCCGACATCATCACGCCGAACCAGTTCGAGCTGGGCTTCCTGACCGGCACCGAGCCGGACACCATCGAGTCGACGCTCGCCTCCGCCGACCTGGCCCGCGCCATGGGGCCGTCGACGGTGCTGGTCACCAGCGTGGAGCGGCCCGGCCGGGCGGAGGGCACGATCGAGATGCTGGCCGTGGACGACGCCGGCGCGTGGGTCGTGACCACCCCGCACCTGCCGTTCAAGGCCAACGGGTCCGGTGATGTCACGGCTGCCCTGTTCACCGCGCACTATGTGGCGACCAAGGATGCGGCGGTGGCGCTGGAGCGTACCGCCTCCAGCGTTTTCGATCTGATCGAGACGACCTTCCGGTCGGGGGAGCGTGAGCTGCGGCTGGTGCAGGCGCAGGAGTTCTATGCGAGCCCGCGGATGCAGTTCAGCGCAGAGAAGGTGCGCTGAACGGGCGGACCGGCATGTCGTCGGCGCTGATCAGGCCGCTGTCGGCGATGACGGCGACGATGCGAGGGTCGAGCAGCCAGGCTTCGCCCTGGTTGCTGCCGGGATACCACGTGTAGAGGCGGGGGACGGCGCCGGCCTCGGCGAGCAGCTCGTTGACGACGATCAGCGGGTTCATCGTGGCGACCGCCCACGGGCTGCGCCGGTCCCAGTCGTCCGGCGTCAGCACCACACACCGGCGGCCGTTGATCGCGACGACGTAGTCCTCGGGGTGGCTCACGAGCTCGACGTGCAGATCCACCCCGTGCGGGCGCAGGGCGGGGGCCATCTCCCTCAGGACCCGGGTCACACCACCCTCGGCCATCGTCTCGCCGTCGACGTCGAAATACCTGGTACCGGGCTCTTCGTCGAGGGTCGCCCGCCCACCGAGCGGATGCGACCCCTCGGCGACCGCCCGCTCCCCGGCAGCGGCGTCGTCCGGGGAGAGATGCCGCCACCAGCCGAGCTCGCGCAGTGCCCGTGCCAGGTCCGCGTGCCGCTGATCCATCCGGGCATCATCGCGCATGAGCACCTGGTCGCCCTGCTGGAGACCGGCGACAAGATCGATCCGGTGATCGGGAACCGGACGCTCCGGACCAGAGCAGTGCCGACCCCTCCCCGGCTGGCCATCGCGCTGACCTGGGCCAAGCGGCCGGGCTGGCGCGGGTCGTACACGGCTGGTCGGTGTCGGTGAAGAAGAACCAGCGCCTGCTGAAACGGCCGGAGGCGCTGTGGGCCGCCATGCTCGTCGCCTTCGGCCGGCTCGGCCCGGCACTCTGCCCGCCCGCCTGGTTCGCCTCACTGCTCGGCGAGCCACCTCCGCGAGGCGAGCGGCCGGGACGTGAGCCGTAGACGCTACCGCGACCCGTTCTTCGATCTGGGCGGCGACGAACAAGACGAATCCGGCGTACGGCTACAGAACGTGTTCGCCGGGTGGCCAACCAGCACCTGGCCGCTGTCGGCGGCCCGAACGGGTGTCAGGAGCGGCGCACCGCCACCTCTAAAGTGGTACCGTATCCGGTACAACCTTGGGAGGCGTCGTGACTTCAGCGATCAGTGCCAGCGAGGCACGCAAGTCCCTCTTTCCGCTCATCGAGCGCGTCAACGAGGACCACACCCCGATCGAGATCGTCTCCAAGCGGGGTAACGCCGTCCTGGTGAGCAAGGAGGATTGGGATTCGATCATGGAAACCAATTACCTGCTTCGATCGCCCGCCAACGCCAAGCGTCTCGTCGAGAGCGTCGAGCAGTGGCGAGCCGGCCGGGCCGCCGAGCGGGATTTCGGCCCCGAGGAGTGAAACTCAGCTGGACCGACCACGCCTGGGAAGACTACCTGTACTGGCAGACCCAGGACCGTAAAACCCTCAAACGCATCAACGCACTGATCGCCGACATCAAACGTGATCCCGACGGCCAGGGCATCGGCAAACCGGAGATCCTCCGAAACAACCTCGCAGGACTCCGGTCCCGGCGCATCGACGACGAACACCGCATGGTGTACGCCGTCGAGATCAACGAGATCACCATCATCTCCTGCCGGTACCACTACGAGTAGCTCATAGCCTGGAGCAGGAAGCTCTTGCCCTGACGGCGTCGGCCGCTCACCACGCCCAGCGATGCTGCCTTCTGAGTTGCGGCAAGAGGTCTTGTGGCGAAGGAGACGAGACCGTCCAATCGCGGGCGCGGCCGAAGATGTGTTGCGGCTTCTCCACGAGCTGCCCTCTGGCGAGAAGTATCGTTCCCAGAACTATGCTTCTGTAACGGGGACCGGGCCGGTGGATGCCCGGATCACCAGGTCGGTGCCGAGCTCGACGTGGCGGGCGTCCAGGTCGTGACCCTTGATCATGCGGACCAGCATGGTGACCGCCATCCGCCCCATCTCGGCGAGCGGCTGGTGGACGGTGGTGAGCATCGGCTCGGTGGCCTGACCGATGTCGGCGTCGTCGAAGCCGGCGATCGACAGGTCCCGTGGCACCCGCAGGCCCCGCTCGCGGGCCGCCCGCAGCGCACCGACCGCGGTCTTGTCGTTGAAACAGGCCAGCGCGGTCGGCCGCTCCGGCCGGTCGAGCAGCTCGCCGGCCGCACGGTAGCCGTTGTCCACGCTCGGCTCGTTGACGAACCGGATCCGCTCCGGCGACGGCAGCACTCGTGCGTCGGCCAGCGCCGCCACGTAACCGGCCATCCGTGACGAGGTGACCAGCCACTCCTTCGGGCCGGCGATGATGCCGACCTGCCGGTGGCCCAGCTCGACGAGGTGCGCCATGAGCAGTCTCGCGCCGGTCACGTGGGCGCTCGACACCGCCACGATGTCGCGGGGCGGGCTGGTCCGCGGGTCCAGCACGACGAACGGGAAGCCCTGGTCACGCAGCCGGGCCAGCTCGTCCGGCGACTCCGGCGGCAGGATCAGGACGCCGCCCGCGAGCCCGGCCGTCCGGGGCAGGCCGGTGAGCATGCCGGGGCGCCGGGCGGCCGTGCCCGCGTTGACGACGGCGGTCATGCCGTGCAGCTCGATCGTCTCGATCATCGACGAGACCATCGGGCCGAAGTAGTCGTCCAGCAGGTACGGGCAGCGCACGAGCACCGAGCCGGCCGGAGCACGTGTGGCCGGCCCGTCGTGGCCGAGTCGCCGGGCGGCGTGCAGGACCAGCTCCCGGGTCCGCGCTGCCACATTGTCCTGACCGTTGAGGACACGGGACACCGTGGCGATCGACAGGCTGGTCTCGGCGGCGATCTGCCGTACCGTCGCGCGCTTCTTCAACCGAGACCCTCCCTGGCGTTCCATATCTGGATGTAACAATGTAACAGATCCGGAACCGGTTTCGACCAGCGCAAATATGCGTGCGGGCAGCGTGCTGCATTGACAGGTATAAGCCGCAAGTGTTCCATCTGCGTTACGTCGGCCGGGCAGCACGTCCGCGGCGTTCCGTTGTCCACACAGGGAGTTCCCCATGCCGCCGACAGGCATCCCCTCGAAACGCGGCAGGCGCAGCCTGCTCGCCGTCGTCACCACCTCCGCCGTCATCACCGGCCTCGGCGTCCTCGGGATGACGGCCGCCTCCGCCGCCTCCGCCGGGTCGCTGGTCGGCGCCGGCAGCGGCAAATGCCTCGACGTCGCGAACGGCTCGACCGCCGACGGCGCCGCCATCCATATCTGGACCTGCTACAGCACGGTCGCCAGCCAGCAGTGGACGCTCGCCGACAACGGCCAGGTGCAGACGCAGGGCAAATGCCTCGACGTCGCCAACAACGGCACCGCCGACGGCTCGCTGACCCACCTGTGGAGCTGCATCGACAGCGTCACCACCCAGAAGTGGTCGCTCAACGCCTCCGGCGCGCTCGTCAACCAGGCCAGCGGCAAGTGCCTCGACGTGAAGGACAACGGCACCGCCGACGGCTCCCGCCTGCAGATCTGGGCGTGCGCGGGCTCCGCCAACCAGCGCTGGACCCTTTCCGGAGGTACGACCACGCCGCCCACCACCCCGCCCGGCGAGACCCCGGTCACCAACCCCGACCTCGGTCCCAACGTGTCGGTGTTCGACCCGTCGATGGCGGCGTCGACCATCCAGAACCGGCTGAACACGGTCTTCAACCAGCAGGTCGCCAACCAGTTCGGCACCCAGCGGTTCGCGCTGCTGTTCAAGCCCGGCACCTACAACGTCGACGCGAACGTCGGCTTCTTCACCCAGGTCGCCGGCCTCGGACTCGTTCCCGGCCAGACCACCATCAACGGCCGTGTGCACGTCGAGGCCGACTGGTGGCCGGACGGCTCCCAGAACGCGACCCAGAACTTCTGGCGCTCCGCCGAGGGCCTCGCCGTCAACCCGACCGGTGGCCAGGACCGCTGGTCGGTGTCGCAGGCCGCCCCGTACCGCCGCATGCATGTCCGTGGGAATCTGGCGCTCTCCGACGGTGGTTGGTCGTCGGGCGGCTGGATCTCCGACACCAAGATCGACGGGCAGATCGACTCCGGCACCCAGCAGCAGTGGATCACCCGCAACTCGCAGATCGGGTCGTGGACCGGCCGCAACTGGAACCAGGTGTTCGTCGGCGTCCAGGGCGCCCCGGCCACCAGCTTCCCCAATCCTCCCTACACCAACATCGGCCAATCCCCGGTGGTACGGGAGAAGCCGTACCTCTACGTCGACGCCGCCGGCGGATACCGCGTCTTCGTGCCCGCGCTGCGCCGTAACACCAGCGGCACCACCTGGGCCAACGGCAGCCCCGCCGGCGAGTCGATCTCGCTGAGCCGGTTCTACATCGTCCGGCCCGGTGACACCGCCGCCACCATCAACACGGCTCTGGCCGCCGGTTACCACCTGCTCGTGACGCCCGGCACGTACAACCTCAACCAGACCATCAACGTCACCCGCGCCGACACCGTCGTGCTCGGGCTGGGCCTGGCCACGTTCGTACCGCAGAACGGCATCGTGCCGATGCGGGTCGCCGACGTCGACGGGGTGAAGGTCGCCGGCATCATGTTCGACGCCGGGACCACCAACTCGCCGCTGCTGATGGAGGTCGGCCCGAACGGCTCGTCCACCGACCACTCGGCCAACCCGACGTCGCTGCACGACGTGTTCTTCCGCATCGGCGGCTCGATCGCCGGCAAGGCCACCGTCAGCCTGCAGGTCAACAGCGACGACGTGATCGGCGACCACACCTGGATCTGGCGCGCCGACCACGGCAACAACGGAACGGTCGGCTGGAACATCAACACCGCCGACACCGGGTTGATCGTCAACGGCGACGACATGACCTTCTACGGCCTGTTCGTCGAGCACTACCAGAAGTACCAGACCATCTGGAACGGCGAGAACGGGCGCACGTACTTCTACCAGAACGAACTGCCGTACGACCCGCCGAACCAGGCCGCCTACATGAACGGCTCGACCCGTGGATACGCCGCCTACAAGGTCGCCGACGCCGTGAACAACCACCAGGCGTGGGGGCTGGGCTCGTACGTCTACTTCAACGTCAACCCGTCGGTGGTCAGCGAGCGTGCCTTCGAGGTGCCGAACAAGGCGGGTGTCCGTTTCAACAGCATGGTCACCATCTCCCTGGGCGGCACCGGCACCATCAACCGCGTCATCAACAACAGTGGCGGCACCGTGAACAGCGCGACCCGGGAGGCGTTCCTGGTCACCGGCCCCTGACCCGAGCTCGCACACGAAGGCCGGGCCTCATGGGCCCGGCCTTCACCCGTACCCCGGCTGCTCCGCAGGGGCGCAAGCGGCTTGAACCTCAGAGAGTCTCGTCGAGCCGGCCGCGGAGCTTGACCAGAGCCCTGGTCAGCAGCCGGGAGACGTGCATCTGGGAGATGCCCAGCTCCTCGGCGATCTGGGCCTGGGTGAGGTTGCCGTGGAAGCGAAGGCTGATGATCTTCTGATCGCGCTGGTCGAGCGTGGCGATCGCGGGGCCGAGAGTGGTGCGCAGGTCGGCGAGCTCGAAGCCGTCGTCCTCGGAGCCGAGGGTTTCGCCGAGCTCCGTGCCGCTCTCCGAGATCGGTGTGGACAGGCTGGTCGAGTTGTAGGCCCGCGCGCCTTCCAGGCCCTCGATGACCTCGTCCTCGCTGATGTCGAGGTGCTGGGCGATGTCGGCCACCGACGGCGACCTGCCGAGGGTGTTGGTCAGGGTGTTGTTGGCGGCGGTGATCGCCAGGCGGAGCTCCTGCAGCCGGCGGGGAACCCGGACCGCCCAGGTCTTGTCCCGGAAGTGCCGCTTGATCTCACCGATGATGGTCGGGATGGCGAAGCCGGCGAAGTCGACGCCCCGGTCGGCCTCGAAGCGGTCGACAGCCTTGATCAGCCCGACGACCGCGACCTGGTAGAGGTCGTCACGGGGCTCGCCCCGGTTGGCGTAGCGGTGCGACAGGTGCCGGGCCAGGGGGAGCCAGGCCTCGATCGTCCGGTCGCGCAGGGCCGGCCGGGACGGGTGGTCGACGTCCAGCGCCGCCATCGCGGTGATCAGCTCGCTGGCCCGGTCGGTGCTCGTCGCAGCATCGGCGCGGGTCGCGGTCTCGGCGATGACGGTCATCTGAATGCTCCTTGCTGGTTGCCACGGTGCCGGCGGAGAGTTGGCGTACGGGACGCGGCCATGTGAATCCGCTGGTGGGAGGCCCGCACGCCATCTTCCGTGGGTGAGGCAATGCCCCGCAAGCCGTGGCGCCCAAACCGGACGAAAAGCTAATGATCCTCGCCCGTAAGGGGGTTGACCCGGGGCGGGGCCTTCATTCCGGTCGCTGGTGACCGCCGTGGGGGATGTCGTCAGTGTGGCGCGTTGCCCACCCGGTCCGCCGCCGAAACTCGCCGAACCGGCCGTCGGCATGCGGGACCGGCTGATCCGGAAGGACCAGCGCCGAGTGCTCCGGCCGGGCCGCCTCGGCCGGCATCGAGGTGAGATCGCGCAGCATGACGTTGCGTGCGGCCAGCGCCTCCGCGGTCGGCGGGAACAGGACGGAGCCGCCCTCCCCGGCCAGACTCTGGTTCAACTCGACGAACGGCCGGGTGTCCCGCTCGTACGCCGCGAAGGCCTTTTCGTGATCGGTTGCTCCGGCCAGGGCCTGGGCGAGCATGTAGGCGCCGGCCAGGCCCAGGCTCGTGCCCTGGCCGGTGAGGAACGACGGGGCGTAGGCGGCGTCGCCGACCAGGGCGACCCGGCCGCTCGACCAGCGGGGCAGCCGGATCTGGCTCACCACGTCGAAGAACAGGTCGTCGGCCGCACGCATCACCGCGACCATCCGCGGAATCTCCCAGCCGTCACCCTCGAAGACCGAGGCGACCAGGTCGCGCTGCGCCGCCGGATCCCGGAAGGCGTCATACGGCGCCTGCGCCCGGTCGAAGGTCAGGAACCCGTGGACCCGGTCGCCGTCGCGGACGGCGTAGAGGGCGGCGCCCCGGCCCGGCTCGCACCAGGTGACGCCCTCGTGGGAGAGCCCCAGGTCGTTGGGCATCGTGAAGCCGGCGAAACAGTGCCCCAGATACCGGTGATATTGCTCTTCGGGACCGAAGACCAGACCACGGGTGTACGAGTGCAGCCCGTCGGCGCCGATGACCAGGTCGAAAGTGCGCCGCACGCCGCTGCGGAAGGTCACGTCGACCCGGTCGGGTTGGTCGTCGAGGGTGTCGATGCTGTCGCCGAAGAGGAACTCGACGTCGTCACGGACCGCGCCGTACAGGATCTCGGTCAGATCTCCCCGGGGGATCTCCAGGTCGTGGCCCTCGGCCCCGCGGATCACGGCGTCGGGTTTGATCGCGGTGATCAGGCTGCCGTCGGGGTTGAGGAAGGTGAGCCGTCGTGTGCTGATGTGGGCCTCCCGCAGCCGGGGGAGCAGGCCCATCCGGCGGACCACCTCGATCGCGGTGCCGCGGATGTCGATGGGGTAGCCGCCACCGCGGATGGTGTCCGCCTTCTCCACGACGGTGACCTCGAAACCGTGCCTGTGCAGCCAGTACGCCACTGCGGGCCCGGCGATGCTCGCTCCGGAGACCAGTACCCTGTTCATGCGGTTCCTCCCTGATGGTCCGTGCTCGTGCCCTCCCCAAAATATATACCTAACTTAGGTATCGAATTGAGTGTGATGACCGACACCTCGAACGACGGCGAACTCGACCTGCTCGCCGTCCTGCCCCGGCTCTCGCAGCTCGGCACCGTGCTGAACCGCAGCCGGCTGATCGAACGCGCCACCGAAAGCGCCGGACTGGGCCTGGACCGCCCGGGCCTGGGAGTGCTGGTCTCACTGCAGACGGGCGGGGGACCGCTGCGGGTCGGGGAGATCGCCAAACGCATGCAGGTCGTCGGGCCCCACGTCACCCGCCACGTCAACGAGCTGGAACGACGCGGCCTGGTCCAGCGGGTCCCCGACCCGGACGACCGCCGCGCCCGGCTGGTCGAGCTCACCCCGCCGGCGCCGAGGCGGTCGGCCGCTACCTGCAGACCGTGCTCGGCACCCTCGGCGAAGCCCTCGCCGACTGGTCTCCGGAGGACCGCCGCACCTTCGGCCGCCTGCTGGACCGCTTCGCCACCGACCTGACCACCCGGCTCAGCACCCTGGACGACTGAACGTCACCGGCGAGGGCGGAACGCACCACCCAGAATCCGGCTCGGCGCCGCGTCGGCCAGCGCCGGAGTGGCCACACCGAACGGACCCGACGTGTTCGACGAAAGCGTCTTCAAACGCTCGGCGGCGAGACCGCGGTTCAGGTCACAGCACGTTCGTGCTCGCGATGTCCGGCTCGAGGCAGACCTGGGTGCGTTGCGCACCCCCAGGCCGGCGTCCAATGCGGTGGTGCCGGGCGGCTCCGTCATGACCTGTACATCGGCCCGCAGGTCCTCCCGGCGGCACCGATCGCGCTCGTCCGCATTCAGCGTCCCCGGTTGTCACCAGGATGTCGACGAACTCGAGGAATGGGAGAAGGCAGAAATCGCACCCTGCTCCTCAACGGCGGCCGTAGACGCGGTGCGGCACGTCGAAACGGGCGTAGAAGTCGTCCAGCGCCTCCGGGGTCACCGTGAGCGCGTTCGCGTGCTGCTGGGCGTTGCGGGCCGTCAGCCGGCGCAGCAGCTCGGGCTTGGACACCGGGAAGTACAGCAGGCGCACGTGCCCGCCGGCTGCCTCGGCCAGCGCCCGCCAGTCGTCACGTTCCGCGCGCCGCCACAAACCGTGGTCCACCACGACGTCGTGGCCCGCACGCAGCAGGCGTGTGAGGTCCGCGCGCACCTCGGCGACGACCGGCGCCTCCTTCGTGAAGTAGGTGTTCTCCGGATAGTCGACCCCGTAACGGCCGTGCCGGTCGAAGACGCGCTCGTCCACCGACAACCGCACCACACCTCGCGGGACCAGCACCCGCTCGGCGTAGGTCGTCTTCCCCGAACCGGTCAGCCCCACCAGCAGATACGCCACCACCACAAGCCCACCCCCTGAACCAGCACGCCCACCAGATGCCGGTCTGGCGACGCTGACACCCCATGGTGCACGGGCCGCACGGCGGGTTGGTCCGGGCCTCCCTGCCGGCCGACGCGGATCCCGCCGCCACGATCGTGCAGCAGCAACGTGCTGGGCGCGGGGATTGAACCGGCTGGCGCTGTCCGGGGTACTCGGTATCGAGGTAGCTCGAAGTGGGGAAGGCCGCCGAGACGGGGAAGACGATGTTTGATGATCGCTTGGGAGCTCTCGCCGCCCTCAGGGACGACGGCGAGGCACTGTTGCGGAGAGCCCGGTCGGCTGCGCGAGCATCAGGTGAGGCGGGCTCCGACCCGACCGGATCAGTGACGGCGACGGTGAACGAGCACGGGCAGGTTGCGACAGTCGCCGTGGCGAGATACTGGCGATCCAACCTGACGAACGACCAACTGGGTGGAGCCGTCGTCGAAGCGGTCCGAGACGCCTCCGCGCGACGCCTCACCGCGTGGGGCGACCAGTACTCCGAGCCCGTCGTGCCGCAACCGACGCCCCTTCCGGACGACCTTCATCAGCGCCTTGAATCGATCACGTCTGCTCCGCTGTCCGGTGCCGAGCGCGAAGCTGCTCTGGTGGCGTTGCTCCAGGTCGTCGAGTCGATCGAGCAGGGGCTGGACGAGGTGTCCGGCAAGATGCAGCAGACTCTGAACGCCATGCATACCGGCCACAGCCCGCACCGTGAAGTGACTGTGGAGCTGACCGGCGGCGGTGACGTCGTGACCGTAGGATTCAAGCGCTCCTGGTTGGATGAAGCCCACGAGGCGAATCTCGGCCACCAGATCATCACAGCGTTCCGGGCCGCCTACGAGCAGGTCAGCGCACACGGAGTACAACGTCAGATCGCCGACAGCCCGCTCGGCGAGGCGCAGTGGGTGATGCAGGATCCCTTCGGGTTCGCCCGCCGATGCGGAATGGACGCCCGATGACTCTGAAGGCCGCCTTGGACGCGCTGCACCGGGACGCCGCTTCGTGGGAACAGGTCGCGTCGGTGACACGGCAGGCGTCGTACGAAGCGAATCTACTGACCCTGGGCCCCGGAGAGTTGTCCTGGGCCTCGTTGCCGAGCGGCCTCCTGGAAACCTACGCCGAGCTGCAACGCAAGGTGGTGACCTTGCTGGAGGAGGCGAGTGAGGTATACAGCGGGCTGAGCAAGAAGCTCGACAAGGTCGCCTACGAGTATGAGACGAACAACGACCGAGCCGCCCGGGAGTTGGAGGGAGTGTGGGAGGTCCGTGAGTAGCACCGAGGCCGTCCTTCTCGAACGAATCAACTCGACCATTTCTCGCATCGACGGCAAGACCGTCGAGCTGCAGAACTCGATCAACGACAAGATGGGCTATGTCCCTTCACCCCTGCAATTGAGGATCCGCCAGGCCTGGGACGACTTCTGCGCGTTCATGCAGCGCATCTGGGACAACCTGACGACCATCCTGTCCAACATGGGATCACTCTCGGCCCTGTCGACGACTGCGCAGGCCTGGAGCGACCGGGTCGGGGTGCCGGTCAGCGGCCAGGTGCAGGCCGCCGACGCGGGACTGCTCACCGTCGACACCAACTGGGACGGGGACGCCGCGGATACGTACCGGCAGATGTTGCCTTTGCAGAAGACCGCACTGGAGAAGGTGAAGACGACCCTCACCGATGGTCTCGCCACGGCCCTGGACCAGGTGCACAACGGGGTCTTCCTCTTCTGGACCGGCCTGGTCGGGGCACTCGTCGCCCTGGCCGTCGGCCTCGTCGGCGCCGTCGCCTCCAGCGCCACGATCCTCGGTATGCCGGCAGCGCCGTTCATCGCGGCCGGTGCCGCGGTGACCGCTTCGGTGGCGCTGATCGTCGGTTGCGAAACCCTCAAGAGGGCCTGTACCTCGGCCAACACCACACTGCGCCAGAAATTCGACGACACCGGGTTCTTCCGGGGCCACTGGCCGCCGGCGGGCACGGCATGACCGCCGCTCGGGCCACGCGGTCGGGGAACACACTGCTCGTTGTCATGATCGCGGTCGTGGCGCTGGCCGACTGCCTTCTCGCTCTGCTCGGCAACATGGCATGGCAGGGTCGTCGGGACGGCAGCTTCACTCCCGAGAACGCCATGTCGTTCACCGTGATGGGAGCGTCCGCCGCCGTCGGTGCCCTGCTCGCGGTGCTTGCGATGTCTGCGCTGCTGCGGGGTCGGCAAGGTCATGGCCTGGCTCGTGTCACGGCCAACCTCGCATGGTTGCGGCTGGGCGGTGTGATTCTCGCGCTCGCGGTCGGCGCTCTCACCTTCGGCGCGTCGGCGGTGGCCGCGGCGTTTCCGGCGTTCGGCATCGTGTTGGCGGTGGGCGATGCCCTCGGCGGGCTCGTCGTCGCCGGAGCAGCGGTCCGCCGAACTCGCGATGGGTGAACCGATCGTGGTGGCGGTCGGCCTACTCTGCCCGCTGATGATCGGCTTCGTCGCGGCGGTCGCGGTCGCCCAACGGCGCCGTGACCGCCGAGAGCAGCAACGGTGGCAGCACTGGGCCGGCCGCTACGGATGGACGGCTGCTTTTCGTCCTTCCGTCGCCTGGAGCCGGCAGGTCCCGGCGAGGTTCGCCTCACGGTGTCCGGGGTGATGCATGGCCGCCATTTCACGGTGGCGGAGTGCGCGGTCACCGACGCCGACACGAACACCACCTTCTTCGTCGCCACCGTCGCCGTCCTGCACAGACCGCTGCCGGACATCGACGTCGAGCCGAGGACCGCGGTGTCCCGGTGGCTCGGAACAGGGGCGAAGACGGGACGACCCGATTTCGACCAGGCCTTCCGTGTCCGGACCGCCGACATCCGGTGGCTTCCCGTCGCGCTGATCGATGCGCACGTCGCGGGCACCGTTCCGTCGTCGTGGAGTGTGCGCGGCAACCACCTCGTCGTCGTGCGTCGTGGGCGCCTCAATCCTGAGAAGGTGCAGCCCGTGCTAGCCGAGACGCTGCCTCTCGCTGCTGTGCTGGATCCCGGCTCCCGCTGACCGGCCCGGCGGGGTGGCAGCGGCGAGGTGCGGCGGCCGGCCGGGGAGGAGCTTCGCACCGTGAGTGGGCCGGCCGGCAGCACCCCGCGCAGCCGCCCGGGTCGCCGGCTCCTCGGCGTGCACGTCCTCGACGGCGTCGCGGTGCAGGATGCGCGACGTAGGGCCTCCAGGTCGCCGGGGGCTTCGGCGGGCAGCTCAACGGACGCGGGCCGACGAGCTCCTCATCGCATCCCGAACGTGCCGACCAGCCTCTTCGCTACGTCGTCGTCGAACGGGATGCCGGCCGTGGCCGCGTGGTCCGCGGCGCGCTCGCAGATCAGCGCCGTGTCGACGGGCAGCCGGTTGACGTCGATGCGGGCGAGCAGCTTCTTGGTGATCGGCCGCTTGGAGTCCCAGAAGACCAGCGACTCGATCAGGTCGACGCACGGCTCGCTGTTGAGGACCGCCGTCACCATCGCCGCCTCCATGCCGTCGTGGAACGGCAGGAAATAGCACGTGTCGTCGAGCACGACCGGCTGCCCGTTCAGCGGGGTGACCAGCTGGAACAGCGGCTTCTTGTGGAGGCCGGAGACGGCGACCTTGTAGGGGGCGAACGTGTAGTCGCCGTGACCGAAGACCGAGAACCGGGGCCGGTTGCGGTAGATCGACGACTTGCGGCCGTCGAGAGCCGGGCCGTTGCGGTTCAGGTAGGCCCACAACTTCGGGGCCCTGGACTGCAGGGTGGCGGTGTCCTCGCCGAAGGTCCGCTGCGGGACGATGACCCACTTCGTGAGCTCGCGGTGGCGTCCACGGAACACGTCCGTGCTCTTCAGGAACGGGTAGACGAACTCGGGCTCCAGGTCGAGGACCGTACCGGCCTTCGTCGTGGGCGCCGGCGTGGCGACCAGCTCGAACACGCTCGACGCGTCGTGTTTCATCCCGGAGCGCCACTCGTACGGAGCGGAGCCGTCGGCCAGGCGCACACCACGGTACCGGTCGACGTCGGAGACGAACCGGCCGTCGACGACGCCGAAACGGTTCCCGGCGGTGTCCGCGGGCTGGAAGACGTCACCGTGGATACGGGCCGTGTAGTCGGCGTCCCGGTGCGGATCGACGTGAACCACGAACCAGCACGCGTCCACGCCCGCGCCGAACCACTTCATCGCATCGATGCGGTAGACGTCCGCGCCGGCGAGCGGCAGTAGCGCCGACGCCGCGTACTCCACGACGTTGCGGGCGACCTGCGTCTTGCACAGCATGCCCAGGGTGAACGGCTCCGACCGGTACTCGTTGAGCACCTTCAGGATGATGTACTCGCACACGTCGAAGTTCGACAATCCGAGGAGCGCGTCCAGGCCCTTCGCGCCCTTGAAGTTCTCCTTGGGCGGGAGGTTGCCGGACTCCATCCGGTTCAGCTCGGCGGAGGTCACCCACGGCGGGTTGCCCACCACGTACAGCGGGCCGTCCGTCGCCCAGGAGAAACGGGCCGGGAGCCGGGACCGGAAGACGTTCCCGACCTTCACGTCACCCCACCGCGAGGCCTTCCGTGCGTACGCGGGATCGATCTCGAGTCCCTGACGCTCGCTCGCCGGGCTCATCGCCGCGCTCGCCTCCAGGAAGGCGCCGACACCGCAGGTCGGCTCCAGGACGCGAGCGTTCGCGGGTAGCCCCAGCACCTCGAGGCACTGGATCGCGAGGGGCAGTGGGGTCTGGAAGTCGCCGAACTCGTCATTGGGCACGCAGATCCACCACCTCGGGCCGAACGTCCCCGTAGCCGTGGCGGCGATGGCCCGACCGTACTGGAGCCGCCACTGCAGGGCGTTGGAGATCGTCAGGATGCCCTGCTCCGGTACGTCCTCCACGAGCCGCTCGGCGAGTTGCCGGCGGCTCACCTCGTCGAGCGGCAGGTTCTTGTCCTGCAACAGCGCGTCGAGATCCTCGATCGCCGCCTCGGAGCCGCCCGGCCCGTCGGTGTAGATCGAGCTCACGATGGCCCGGATCTGCTTCGTCAGGTTGTAGTCCCCGGTGCGAGCCCGATCGATGTAGACGACGTGCTCGATGTCGAGGTAGGCAGCCCGCTCGTGGTCGACGTCCCGCTTGACGTAGACGACGACGAGCAGGTTGTAGCCGAGACCGTAGATCTTCTGCGTCGCGGCGGTGAACGGGCAGGACGACTGGGGCTGACTGAGCGAGGTGACCTTCAGATCGGTGTTGAGTGACGGGAAGTCGAGGCCGCTCGCGGCGTTACCGATCTCGAGCTGGAACCGCTCACCGAGGTAGGCCTTGAACATCGCCTCCACCGTCGTGCCGACCTTCTTGCCGTCCGTCACTCCGAACAGCTTCGGGAAGGGTCTCGCTCTCAGTTCCCCGGCGAACTCCGTCGCGGCCTTGCGGAAGAGCTCAAGGGTGAGTAGCGGGAGGGACGTCATGCTGCTCCGATCGGCTCAGGTCAGCCTCAGAGGTTACCGCCGCCCGCGGTGCCGGCTCGCGGGCGCGCCGGTCATCCGTCAGGGTGGTCCGCCGGGCGGGACGGCCGGTGAGCATGGCGGTCATGGCTGAGCAACGCAGCAGGGCATGGGCGGGATGGATCGCCTTCGCCGCCCTGATCATGGTCGTCACCAGCTTGATCAACATTCTGCAGGGGATGGTGGCGCTGCTCGACGACGAGCGGGTGGCCGCCACCGCCGACGGGTTCGTCCTGCTCGACCTCACCTCCTGGGGGTGGGCGCTGGTCGTCTTCGGCGCGATCATGCTCACCGTCGGCGGGTTCCTGCTCGCCGGCGCGAACTGGGCACGGCTCACCTCGGTCCTCGTGATCGGGCTGCACGCCGTCGCCCAGGTGGTGACGCTCGGCGCGTACCCCCTCTGGTCGGTGTTGATGATCGCTTTCGACACGCTCGTGCTCTTCGCGCTGGTCGCCCGCTGGCCGGCGGCGGCCGAGGAGCTGCGCCTGCAGAACGAGCGTCGCGGGCCGTCGGGGCTGCCGGCGGGGGAGCTCCCGCACGAGGCGCGCTCCCACGGCACCCGGATCAGCTGAACGACCGCCCCCGGAACCTCACATCCGGGGCTGCGCGGCCGACGGTATGGCCATGGGAAACGGGGCTTGCCGATGAACCGCCTGCCGGTGCTGGTGTCGCCGTACGGCGCCTATGCCGGCCTTGCGCTGCACGTGCATGACCTGACCATCCGGGGTCACCACACGGAGACGCTCAGCGCGGCCGAC
The DNA here is from genome assembly GCF_050956125.1 of Actinoplanes sp. CA-252034. Classification (NCBI taxonomy): domain Bacteria; kingdom Bacillati; phylum Actinomycetota; class Actinomycetes; order Micromonosporales; family Micromonosporaceae; genus Actinoplanes; species Actinoplanes sp. CA-252034. The sequence goes on along the minus strand of NZ_CP191846.1, from coordinate 8,192,421 downwards.
GAGGCCGAGGCGATCCTCTCGGCGCTCGGTGACCTGCGGACCCACCGGATCAGCCGGCTGGGCCGCATGTACGCGCTGAACGCCCTCGGGCGGCTCGACGAGGCTCTGCGGATCGGCGAGGAGCTGATCGCCGACCAGGAGACGTTCGGCGGGCCCAAGGCGACCGACGCGAAGATCCTCGCCGATGTCGCGCGGGTGCTGATCCACCTGGGCCGCATCGACGACGGGCTGCATCACGTCGCGCGGGCGATGACACTGCTGGACGTGGCGCCGCGCAAGGGGCCCCGCTACTTCTCCGCCATGTCGTCGCTGGGCGAGGCAGCCCGCAGCGCCGACCTGTTCGAGCTCGCCGACGACGCGATGCGCCGCTGCCTGGAGTCGTTCGACTCCCCGGACGTGCTGTACAAGTCGGGCGCCGAGCTGACCCACGCCGAGCTGTGGCTGGAGTGGGCGCTGCGGCTGGAGCAGGTGGGCCGTACCGAAGAGGCCGCGGGGTTGATCGGCAGATGCGTGCCGTTGCTGGAGTACTGGATCGCCGAGGGCATCGACTCGCCGCTCGGTGTCGCCCTGCTCGCCGTCTGCCACGCCAAGACCGGCCGGATCGACGAGGCGCTCGCGACCGTCGCCGACCTGCTGCCACGCATGCACGCGGCCGGGCAGCACCACGAGTCGCGCCTGCTGCACCTGGCGCACGGACTGGCGCTGCGCGCCACCGGCGAATGGCGGGCCGCGCACCGCGAGTTCCGGGCCGGCCTGCAACTCGCGGCCCTCAGGGCCGAACGGCTCCTCTTCCAGTACGAGCTGGCGGTCACCGCGGCCCTCGAAGTGCCGGGCGAGGCGACCCAGGCGATGCTGGAAGCACTGCGTACGCACGTCGAGGCGCTGTGGCAGCTGAGGCTGGACCGGCGCACCATGCTGCGCCAGGCGTACCGCCGGGTGGAGTTGGAGGCGGCGCGCACCTCCGCCGACCTGGCCGCCGCCTCGGACGCGCTGACCGGCCTCGGCAACCGGCGGATGTTCGACCGCCACATCAACACCGTCGTGGACGGCGGCACGCTGCTGCTCATCGACGTCGACCACTTCAAGGACATCAACGACCGCTACTCGCACGGGGTCGGCGACCGGGTGCTCGGCGAGATCGCCACGGTGCTGCGCTCGCACTGCCGCCACGACGAGGTCGCGATCCGGTTCGGTGGTGACGAGTTCGCCCTGTTCCTGGCGACCGGCGAGGCCGAGGCCCGTACGGTCGCCGAGCGGATCCGCCGGGTCATCCTGGCCCGCGACTGGAACACGATCATGCCGGGCCTGAAGGTCACCCTCAGCATGGGCCTGGCCGCGTGCCGCCCCGGGGAGCCCGGCCGGGAGCTCTACGACCGCGCCGACGCCCACCTCTATGTCGCCAAACGCTCCGGCCGCGACCAGTTGGCGGCCACCGCGGCGGCGTGATCTACAGGCGCGCGCTGATCACCGGGGCGAGGCGGTCGGTGATCGCCTGGTGGCCCTTGTCGTTGGGGTGCACCGAGTCGCTGAGGCCGTCGGAGGGCAGCCAGCCGGTGGTGTCCACGTAGTACACCGCGGTGTCCCCGGCGCTGTTGCGGGCCTGCACCGACGCCTGCGTCTCGGCGGCGTACCGGCCGATGAACGTGCGCAGGGCGAAGATCTTGGCGTTCGGGAAGGTCGAGCGGATCCGGGTGAGGAAGGCGGTGTAGTCGGCCTGGAAGCTCGGGCCGGTCACGCCGTGGCTGCGGTCGTTGGTGCCCAGGTTGATCACCACGGCGTCGGCGGTGTAGCGCTTGAAGTCCCAGGCGGTGGTGCCGGCCTGGCCGCCGCTGGCCATCCAGTAGCGGGTCTCGTGCGCCCAGCACCCGTCGGCCGTCTCGGACAGGCACATGCCGCCGATCGCGATCTGGGTGTGGTGGTGGCCGAGCCGTTCGCCGGTCCTGAAGCCGTAACCGGTGACCGCCAGTCGGCTGCTCGTCGTCCCGGCGGTGATCGAGTCGCCGATGAACTCGATCAGCCTGCTGCGGGCGGGCGCCTTGACGGTGGCCGCGCCGGCGTCGAGGGTCAGGCCCTGGAAGACGGCGTCGCCGGTGTACGAGCCGGCCACCTGCCGGTAGCTGACGATCAGGGTGTGGTTGCCCGCGGCGAGTGCCGTGGGCGTCAGGTTGATCGTGCCGGAGCCCTTGAAGGCGGTGAACGGGCCGCCGTCGATCGAGGCCCACAGGTCGACGGTGTTGCGCTGCCTCAGCTTGACGGTGCGCCCGGTGAAGCCGGTCCGCAGGTACGCCCCGGCCCAGTACGGCACGTAGGCCGAGGCGTTCGTGGTGTTCCAGCGCCCGACGAAGTCGATGTGGGGATCGCCCGGGGTGCCGTCACCGGCCGCGGCCCGGGCGGGTGCCGTCGCGGCGAGCGCGCCGCCGACGACTGCCGCGACGATCAGCGCGGCTGCGCGCAGACGACCTCGCATGACGACCCCTCTCGCCGGGAGCGCTCCCAGTCAGGGTCGTATCGTCACCTGCGCGCCTATCGATGTCAATCAATGCATGACGGGTGCCCGGCGCGCCGGCGACGGCCGCGTGGACAGGCGGTGCGCGGCGGAATTAGCCAGGTACGCGGCCTTCGACGGCGCCCGTGCCGGGATGGTGACCGGCCCGGCCGGTGACGGCGGGGGCGCGGGCTGTGCCGGCGCGGGCGCCGCTTTTCGCCGGCGGCGCATCCAGCGCAGCGCCGCGGTGATCACGAACAGCGGCCGGCGGGTCAGGGAAACAGAGGCGATCCTCATGGGTACGGCTACCTTCCGTCGACGGTTCAATGAGAAGACTGGAAAGAACCGTAAGCCGTTTTGGCTCTTTCAGTAATCGCTCGGAAGGGGCAACCGGAAGTGGATCTGTGCGTCGTGGCCTGCGATGTCACAACAGATCCGAATAATTCTCATCGTCGCAGGTGAAGCTGGGTCCGGGGCTTTCTACGAGACTCCTCCACGGTTCGTACTAGCCCATTCGGATAATCCACCGACGAAGGCTTCCTGGGCTATTCCTGAGCGCCGCTCGAGCGCTATACGGTGACCCGCGCCGCCGAGACATGATTCCGGCTTCCGACGAAAGACCGAGGACTGACAAGTGTCGAATTCACGTCGAGCACCGTTCGCCGCCGCACTGGTCGCCGTAGTGGCCGGCTCCATAGGGCTCGCCTCCACGATGAGCGCCGGAGCGGAGGAGGTTCCGGACCCGGCGCCCAGCGTCAGTGTCGAGTCCTCAGCGCCGCCCGCCGAGCCCCCCGCGCCGGAGGAGTCCGAGGAGCCCGAGCTCAGCCCACCACCGACGCTGCCCTGGGGGCAGGCGCCGACCGACCTCGACACCGGCTCCGACGGGGCCAGCAGCCAGGAGCTCGGGTCGGCCGGCCTGGACGCGGCCGCGCCCGAGGACGAGACCGGAGAGGGCCTCGGCGAGTACGCCCCGAAAGGGCGCTCCTCCCGCACCGGCGTCCTGGGGTCGACGTCGACCGAGATCGTCCCTCCCAAGCCGCCGGCGGTGAACCAGGCGAAGCAGGCCAACCAGGCGAATCAGACCGTCCTTTTCCACTACAACGTCGGTTCCCAGGCCGCGGTTACTGACGGCGCCTATGCCAACTTCACCATCAGCAAGCCCAGCCTCGCCCTCACCGACTTCCACTCCCTCGCCGAGCTGGCCGTGCAGTCCAGCAGCGGAAACCAGATCGTCGAGGTCGGGTGGAACGTCGACCGGCTGGTCAACGGCGACTCCGATCCCCACCTGTTCGTCTACCACTGGGTCAACGGCGTGCCCGCCTGCTACAACGGCTGCGGCTTCGTCCAGTACAGCGCGAACATCAGCCCCGGTGACACGCTCCCGCAGAACGCGACCAAGCGGCTCGGCATCCAGTACTACGACGGCGCGTGGTGGATCGCCTACGACACCGAGTGGGTCGGCTACTTCCCGGGCTCGCTGTGGAGCGGCAACTTCACCCAGAGCGGCATGATCCAGGCCTTCGGCGAGGTGGCCGGCATCAGCCTGCTGCCCTGCACCGACATGGGAAACGGCATGAACGGCTCCTCGAACAGCTCGTCGGCCCGCATCGGCAGCGTCAGCTACATCAACGGCCCCGCCGTCGACCTGTACGTCCGCAGCACCAGCCCCTACTACGACGTCGCCAAACTGAGCGGCCGGACCTTCCGCTACGGCGGTGACGGCGCCTGCTGACCCGGCCGGAGGACCGATGCCCGCTCCGATCCGGGAGCGGGCATCGGGGGCCGGCCACCCCGGGCGCAGGCTTGCTACGTTCGGGTGGGTGAGAGCCGTCGTCCACGATCGGTACGGGCCACCCACGGTGCTGCGACTCGAGGAGCTCCCCACCCCGGCGCCCGCCGCCGGCCAGGTGCTGATCCGGGTCGCCGCCACCTCGATCAACCTCAGCGACTGGGAGACCCTGCGCGGCTCCCCCCTCTACTCCCGGATCGGCGGCCTGCGCTCCCCGGCCCGCCCGGTCCTCGGCTCGGACATCGCCGGACGAGTGGAGGCGACCGGTCCCGGCGTCACCCGCTTCCGGCGCGGCGACGAGGTCTACGGCGACAACCTCGCCCGCAAAGGCGGTTTCGCCGAGTACGCCGTCGCCCCCGAGCACGTGCTCGCCCACAAGCCGCCGGAACTCGGGTTCGCCGAGGCGTCCACGATCCCGCAGGCCGGAGCGATCGCACTGCAGGGCGTGGCCGGCGCCCGGCCCGGGCAGCGTGTCCTGATCAACGGCGCGGGCGGCGGGTCCGGGGCCTTCGCGATCCAGATCGCCAAGCACGCCGGCGCCGAGGTGACCGGCGTCGACAACGGCGACAAGCTCGACTTCATGCGCACGGCCGGCGCGGACCACGTGATCGACTACCGGCGCGACGACTTCACCCGTACCGGACCGTACGATCTGATCCTCGATCTCGTCGCCCATCGCTCCGTCCTCGCCTACCGCCGGGCGGTGGCCCCCGGCGGCCGTTATCGCTGTGTCGGCGGATCGACGCGGACTCTGCTGCGCGTGCTGGCCCTGGGCCGGCTCACCGGCCGCCGCCTCGGTGTGCTGGCGGTCAAGGCGGGCCCGGCGCACTTCACCCCCGTCGCCGACCGGTGTGTGGCCGGTGACCTGGCCGTCCACATCGACCGCACCTTCACCCTCGATCAGGTGCCCGAGGCGCTGGAGCATGTCGGCACGGGCCGCGCCCTCGGCAAGGTCGTGATCATCCCGCGACCGGAGAAGTGAAGCACAGTGAACTATTCTCTTGTCGTCCGATAGGGAATGGCCGGGGAGACAAGACATGCTGGGACGCACTCGAAAGGCGGCGCTGCTCGCGGCCGCCATGACGCTGGCCATCGCCGGCTGCGCCAAGGAGGACACCGGCGGCACCACCGCGACCGGTGTGCCACTGATCAAGACCGGGGCGCTGACCACCTGCACCCACCTGCCGTATGCGCCGTTCCAGTCCAAGGACACGGCCGGCAAGGTGGTCGGTTTCGACGTCGCGCTGATCGACCTGGTCGCCACCAAGCTCGGCGTCACCCAGGAGATCGTGGACACGCCGTTCGAGGGCATCAAGTCCGGCGCCGACCTCAACTCCGGCAAGTGTGACGTCGCCGCGGCCGGCATGACGATCACCGACGAGCGCAAGAAGGTCCTCGACTTCTCCGACCCCTACTTCGACGCCACCCAGGCGCTCGCCGTGGTCGCCGGCAAGCCGGTCAAGACCCTCGAGGAGCTCGTCGGCAAGCGCCTCGGCGTGCAGGGCGGCACCACCGGCGAGGACTACATCAAGGCCCAGGTCGCCGAGAAGAAGCTCGACATCGAGGTGGTCTCCTTCAAGGACCTGGCGGCGCTGCAGCAGGCGCTGGCCACCAACCAGGTCGAGGCGGCCGTCAACGACCTGCCGGTGTGGAACGAGTACATCAAGGCCAACCCCGGCAAGGTCGCCGTCGCCGCCGGCTTCGACACCGGCGAGCAGTACGGCTTCGCCGTCAAGAAGGGCAACTCGGCGCTGCTCAAGGCGGTCAACGAGGCCATCGGCGCCGCCAAGTCCGACGGTACGTACGACAAGCTCTACGCCACCTGGATCGGGGACAAGCCCGCCACATGAGCCTGAGTCCACGGCGCCGGCGGCAGATCTTCCGTGTCGCCGGCTACGTCCTGTTCACCGCGGCGATCGTCGCCGTGGCCGCCGCCGCCGACTGGGGGCGCCTGTCCGAGGCGTTCCTCCGGCGCGACGTCGCCGGGAGCATGTTCCCCGAGGCGATCACGGTGGCGTTGCGCAACACGATCGTCTACACCCTGCTGGCCTTCGTGTTCGGCCTGACGCTCGGGCTGCTGCTCGCGCTGATGCGCCTGTCGTCGATCCTGCCGTACCGCTGGTTCGCGACCGCCTACATCGAGCTGTTCCGGGGACTGCCGGCCCTGCTCGTGCTCTTCATGGTCGGGTACGGCGTACCCCTGGCGTTTCCGGACCGCGAGATCCCCGGTGGCGTCTACGGGTCGGTGACCGTCGGCCTCGGCCTGACCGCCGCCGCCTACATGGCCGAGACCATCCGCGCCGGCATCCAGGCCGTCCCGAAGGGACAGCTGGAGGCCGCCCGCACCCTCGGCATGTCACACCCGCGCGCGATGATCTCGATCATCCTGCCGCAGGCGTTCCGGATCGTGATCCCGCCGCTCACCAACGAGATCATCCTACTGACCAAGGACACCTCCCTGGTGTACGTGCTGGGCGTCACGTCGACGACGATCGAGCTGACCAAGTTCGCCGGCGACAGCCTCAACACGCGGGTCAACCCGACCCCGCTGGTGGTCGCCGGACTGCTCTACCTGGTGATCACCCTGCCCCTGTCGCAGCTGGTCCGCGGGCTGGAGCGCCGCGCCGGAAGGGAGAGGTGACATGCCGGCCATCGAGATCAGCGGCCTGCACAAGTCGTTCGGCGCCCTGGAGGTGCTGCGCGGCATCGACCTGGCCGTCGAGCCGGGCGAGGTGGTCTGCGTCATCGGGCCCTCCGGCTCGGGCAAGTCGACGCTGCTGCGCTGCGTGAACCTGCTGGAGGAGCCGACGTCCGGCTCGATCCGGGTCGCCGGGACCGAGGTCACCGACCCGGACTGCGACATCGACGCCGTACGCCGCGGTATCGGCATGGTGTTCCAGCAGTTCAACCTGTTCGGCCACCTGACCGTGCGGGAGAACGTGACGATCGCCCAGCGGCGGGTCCTCAAGCGCAGCCGCGCCGACGCCGCCCGCATAGCCACCGCCAACCTGACCCGCGTCGGTCTGCTCGACAAGGCCGACGCGTACCCGGCGCAGCTCTCCGGCGGGCAGCAGCAGCGAGTCGCCATCGCCCGCGCCCTGGCCATGGACCCGCAGCTGATGCTCTTCGACGAGCCGACCAGCGCCCTCGACCCGGAGCTCGTCGGTGAGGTGCTCGCCGTGATGCGCGGGCTGGCCGCCGAGGGCATGACCATGCTCGTCGTCACGCACGAGATGGCGTTCGCCCGCGAGGTCGCCCACCGGGTCGTGTTCATGGACGGCGGCGTGATCGTCGAGCAGGGGCCGCCGGCCGAGGTGTTCGGCTCGCCCCGCGAGGAGCGCACCCGCACGTTCCTGCACCGGGTGCTCGAACCGGCCCGCGTCAGTGAGAACGAGATCGGCGCCGAACGCAAGGAGTGACGGGCAACCTGAGACGGCCGTCGCGCGAAGCGGCGGCCGTTGAGCCTCTCTCCCAGCCCTCGCCGTACCCCCCACCGCATACCCATGGCGGAAAGGGTGAGGCAGATGGCTACAAAGAGTAGGCGTGTCGTGCTGTTCGGCATCAGTGCGGCGGTCGTCGTCGCCGGGGCGGTGGTGACGCCCCAGGCGTTCGCCGCCACCAACCCGGGCTTCGGCCGATTCGGGTTCTTCGGCTCCCGCAACAACGCGGGCGCCGGCAACAACGCGGGCGCCGGCAACAACGCGGGCGCCGGCAACAACGCGGGTGCCGGCGACTGCACCGACGTGCAGCTCGTCTTCGCCCGCGGCACCGGCGAACCGCAGGGCCTCGGCATCGTCGGGCGCCCCCTGGCCCAGGCACTCGCCTCCGAGCTGCCCGGCCGGACGGTCAGCTCGTTCGCCGTCGTCTACGCGGCGGCGTCCAACCAGCGCAGCGCCGGCCCCGGCGCCACCAACATGAGCCAGCACATCGCGTCGGTCGCCGCCGCGTGCCCGGACACGCAGTTCGTGATCGGCGGCTACTCCCAGGGCGCCAGCGTCACCGACATCGCGATGGGCATCCGCGGCGCCGGCACCGCGGGCGAGGCGATCGACGCCGATCTGACCGACCGGGTGTCGGCCGTGGTGGTCTTCGGCAACCCACTGGGCCTGCAGCGGCGCACCATCGCCGGCAGCAGCGCCGAGTTCGGCCCGAAGGCCAAGGAGTTCTGCAACAACGGCGACCCGGTCTGCGGCGGCGGCAACAACTTCGCGGCCCACCTTGCCTACCCGCGCAACGGCACGGTCCAGCAGGGCGCCGAGTTCGCCGCCGGGCGGATCACCGGTAGCTGACAGTGGGTTTCCGGCGTTTCTCACCGGGCACTCCCCACCCATGTTCCCAGCGGAGAACCTGCGTGACTGGCGCGGTGAGAACGTCGTCGACCCCGACGGCGACAAGATCGGCGACCTCGAGGCCGTCTACGTCGACACCGTCGACGACGAACCGGCCTTCGCCACCGTACGGGTCGGCTTCATCGGCCGGCACCGGCTCGTCTTCGTCCCCCTGGCCGGCGCGACCGTGAGCCCCAAGGCGGTCCGTGTGCGCTACGACAAGAAGCTGGTCGGCGCCGCGCCCGGCATCGACCTCGACGGCGAGCTGGCGGCCACCGACGAGCCGGGGGTCTTCGCCCACTACGGACTGCCGTACCAGGCGGGACTCTCCGGCGCTCGGCGGCTCGCACGCCGCTGAGACGCCTCCTATGTGACTTCCTCACCGCGATGCTGCTCGTGTCGGACGACACGGCCGCGGATGTGCGGCCGTGTCGTCCGGGCCCTGGAGATCAACGAGATCCTCGCGGCCAAGGGGTTCGTGCACACGCGGGTCGAGCCGGTCGCCAACCCGAACCGGTTCTTCCCCGGCACCACCACCCCGCGGTGCAGGCCCACTCCCGGATCGGCCGCACCCTCTTCGACAACCTCCCGGCCCCCTCGGCGACCGCCCGCGGCGCGGCGCCGCGTACCGCCCCGAAGCCGTTTCACCCGGTGAGCGGCGGCTGACGCAATGCGACCCGGCGGCCGCGCCGGTCAGCACTTACGATGGGCGTCGATTCGCGGGAGGCGCAGGGTGAGTGCTGAGGTGTTCCGACGGCCGCCACGTCAGGCGGGGCCTCCGCCACCGGGTGCGGAGATGCTGCTCGAGTCGCGGGACCATCTGCGGTTCCTCGCCCAGCAGCGGACCGCCCTGCTGTGGCGGCATCCGGAGCCGGACGCGCTCGCGTCGATCGCCGCCTCGCCGCGGATGTGGGAGCGGCGGCCCGGCGACGACGACTTCGCCGAGGTCCGCATCGCCGTCGACGGCCACCGGCTGCCGGCCGGCCTCGTCCTTCCCGAGGCCGCGCCGGCCACCACCGGGCCGCTGCCGGGCCTGCCGGTCGCGGTCCGGCTGCCCGCCTTCCGCCGGCTGCTGCTGCGCGGCGACCGGGAGCCGGTGACCGGCCTGGCCCGGGCCCTGCTCGCCCAGGTCGCCACCCTGCACGCCCCCGAAGATCTGCGCCTGGCCGTGGTCGCCTCCCCCGAGCGCCGGGCCGGCTGGGACTGGGTGCTGTGGCTGCCCCACACCCACGCCGACGCGTCCGGCGGCCGTCTCGTCTTCGACACCATGACCGAACTCGATCAGGCTCTCCACGACGCCTCCACCCCTCTGGTGGTCGTCCTCGACGGCGCCGACCGGCCCGCCGAGATCCCGCAGACCATGACGGTGGTCGAGCTCTCCGGCCCGCCGACCGAGGATCAGAATCCGAGGTGGTACGAGGACGCGCGCTCCCTGCTGCGACTCGACGTCTCCCCGTCGTCCCTCACCGTCGACACGGGCCCCTGGCCCACCTCGCTGGGCCGCCCCGACACCCTGACCACGATGCAGGCCGAGCGCACGGCCCAGGAGATCGCCCTCAACCGTCTCGGCGACCCCACCGGGACCGTCACCGACCAGCCCCCGCCGGTCCACGACGCGCTGCCGCCCGCCACCGACCGGCTGCCGTCGGCCCCCGACGTGCCGCTCACCGACGACCCGTCGCCGCCGGCCACCGACGCGGTGCCGCCGGCCCACGACTCGCTGTCGCCCGCCGCCGACTCGCTACCGCTCGCGCATGACACGTTGGCGCCCGCCGCCGACTCGCTACCGCGCGCGCACGACTCGCTGTCGCCCGCCGCGGACTCGGTGCCCGCCCCGCACCTCTTCGACCAGGCGCCCGCCGTGCCCCTGCCCGAGCAGCCGCCCCGGCCGGTGCTGCGCAACGAACTGTCCGACCTGCTCGGCTTCGACGACCCGGCCACCCTGGACCCGGCGGCCGTCCGCAGCCACCACCACGGCCCGCGCATCCCCCTCGGCCTCGGCCCGGACGGCGACGTCGTGGAGCTCGACCTGGACACCATGGGCCCGCACGGTCTCGTCGTCGGCGCCACCGGCTCCGGCAAGAGCGAGCTGCTGCGTACCGTCGTCACCGCCCTGGCCGTGACCCACCGGCCCGAGGACCTCACCTTCGTGCTGGTCGACCATCGGGGCAGTGCCACCTTCACCGTCTTCGAGAGGCTGCCGCACATCAGCGCGGTCCTGGGCCACACCGGTGAGCCGGCCGCGGCCGCCCGCCTGCGTGACGGCCTCGCCGGTGAGCTGGCCCGCCGGGAGAGGGCGCTCGACGACGGTGTCCCGCTGCCGCGGCTGCTGGTGGTCTGCGACGAGTTCACCGAACTGCTGGAGCAGAAGCCCGACCTCGTCGACCTGTTCACCGAGATCGGCCGGACCGGGGCGGTGCTCGGCGTACACCTGCTGCTGGCGACGCAGCGTCTGGAGGAGGGCAGCCTGCGTGGCCTCGACGCCGACCTGTCGTACCGGATCGCGCTGCGCACCTTCTCGGCCGTCGAGAGCCGGATCGCCCTGGGCGTCCCCGACGCCTACGATCTGCCCCGCCTGCCGGGTGCCGGCCTGCTGAGGGCCGGCGACGGCCCGCCCACGCCGTTCCGCGCCGCCTACGTCTCCGGTGACCACCCCGGCGGCGACGACCACGACCGGCGCACCGTCGCCGCTCTGATCGTCGACCGGCTCGCCGCGGACGGGCGGCCCGCCCACCAGGTGTGGCTGCCCCCGCTGACCGACCCGTCCAGCCTCGGCGATCTGCTCGGTGACCTGCGCGTCGTCGAGGGCCGGGGCCTGGTCGCCGAGGGCTGGCCGGGCGCCGGGCGGCTGACCGTTCCGCTCGGCGTCGTCGACCGGCCCTTCGACCAGCGCCGTGACCCGTTCGTCCTGGAGGTCGGCAACCTGGCCGTCGCCGGCGGTCCGCAGTCCGGCAAGAGCACCCTGCTGCGTACCCTGATCGGCGCCCTGGCCCTCACCCACAGCCCGCGCGAGGTGCAGTTCTTCTGCCTCGACTTCGGCGGCGGGGGACTGCATCGCCTCGACGGGCTGCCACACCTGGCGGGCGTCGCCGGCCGCACCGAGGGCGACACCGTGCGCCGCATCGTCGCCGAGGTGGCGCAACTGATCGAGGATCGCGACGCGAGACGGATCGACTCGATCGCCGCCTACCGGCGCAGCCGGGCGTCCGGTGAGGTGACCGACGATCCCTTCGGTGACGTCTTCCTGGTCATCGACGGCTGGGCGACGTTGCGCCGCGACTTCGAGGAGCTGGAGCAGGCCGTCATCGAGATGGCCCTGCGCGGTCCAGGACTCGGTGTCCATGTGGTGATCAGCGCGAACCGGTGGGCCGATATCCGCGCGGCCATGCAGCCGCTGTTCGGCGCCCGGCTCGAACTGCACCTCGGTGAGCCGGCCGACTCGGTCATCGATCGCCGCGCCGCCGCCGACGTCCCCGCCGGCGCACCGGGCCGTGGCCTGACCCCGGACCGGCTGCACTTCCTCACCGCCCTGCCGCGCATCGACGGATCGACCGACGTGTTCGACATCGCCGAGGGCGTCACCGACCTCGCCGGACAGGTCAAAGCCGCCTGGCCCGACGATCCGGCACCCCGCGTCCGGCTGCTGCCCGCCCTGGTCCCGGCGGCCGACCTGGCCGGCGCCCCCGGCCTGCCGATCGGCCTGAACGAGGCGACCCTGACGCCGGTCTCGCTCGACCCGGCCGCCGACCGGCACCTGGTGATCTTCGGCGACGGCGAATGCGGCAAGACCAACCTGCTGCGCCTGATCGCCCGGGCCGTCGTGGCGACCCACTCGCTGTCCGAGGCCCGGCTCGTGCTCGTCGACTACCGCCGTGGCCTGCGCGGCGCCGTCGAAGGCGAGCACCTGCTGGTCCACGCCACGACCAGCCAGCACCTGGCCGACAACATCGAGTCGATCCACGCCGCCATGTCCCGGCGGCTGCCCGGTCCCGACGTCACCGCCGAGCAGCTGCGCAACCGCAGCTGGTGGGCCGGCCCCGAGCTGTACATCCTGGTCGACGACTACGACCTGGTCACCGCGGGCGGCCACAACCCGCTGGGCCGGCTGGCCGAACTGCTGCCGTACGCCCACGACATCGGCCTGCACCTGATCATCGCGCGACGCTCCGGCGGCGCCGGCCGGGCCATGTACGAGCCGCTGCTGCACCGCCTCCGCGAGCTGGCCGTCCCCGCGCTGATCATGTCCGGCGACCGGGAGGAGGGTCGCCTCTTCGGCAGTGTGCGACCCGGCCCACAACCACCGGGCCGCGGCTTCCTCGTCCGCCGCAGCGACGACGTCACCCTGGTCCAGACGGCCTGGAGCGATCCGGGCACCCCGGCATAGCGAGACTGGAACCGATCAAAGTAGCCCCCTCCCGTAGCGCAATGCCGATGCATGTGGTTCGATTTGCAGTGAAAGGCCGGGCATCTTCCCCCGTGGATGCCCGGCCCTTCTCATGCACCGGGAGGCACCGACCGTGACAGTCCCCGGCGACCTCCTCGCAGGGCTCACCGAGAACGCACCACCCCGCCGCGCCGAGCTCCCCGACGGATCCCCGGTGTGGCTGGTCACGCGCTACGCCGACGTCCGCGCCCTGCTCGCCGACCCGCGCCTGTCGGTCGACAAGGCCAACGGCGACGGCAGCTGGCGCGGCTTCTCCCTGCCGCCCGCGCTCGACGCCAACCTGCTCAACATGGACCCACCGCACCACACCCGGATCCGGCGGCTGGTCTCCCAGGCGTTCACCCCACGCCGCGTCGAGAGCCTGCGCCCGCTCATCCAGCACACCGCCGACACCCTGCTCGACCGGTTGGCCCTCCGCGCCCCCACCGCCACCGCCGCTACCTCCTGTGTGGAGCGGCGCGACGTGCCCGACACGCCCGGCGGTGATGAAGTCGATCTGGTCCGCGACTACGCGGGCCCTCTGCCGGTCACCGTCATCTCCGACCTGCTCGGCGTCCCCGAGGCCGACCGTGACGACTTCCGGTCCTGGACCGACACGATGCTGCTCCCACCGGCGGGCGACCGGACGGCGGCGGCCCGCGCGATCGGCGCCATCCACACCTACCTGCAGCAGCTCATCGCCGCCAAACGGGCCGCACCCACCGACGACCTGCTGTCCGCGCTGATCGCCGCCCGCGACGACGGCGACCGCCTCGGCGAGGACGAGCTGACCTCCCTGGCCTTCCTGCTGCTGCTCGCCGGATACGAGAACACCGTGCACGCCATCGGCACCGGCATCCTCACCATGCTGCGGCATCCCGGCCTGCCCCTCGACGTCGAGGAACTGCTGCGGTACGAACCACCCGCCACCGTGCTGCTGCGCCGCTTCCCGACCGAGGACGTCGAGATGCCCGGCGCCGTACTGCCCCGGGGGAGACCGTGCTGCTGGTGCCCGGGGCGGCCAACCACGACCCGGACGCCTTCACCGGCCCCCGCGAGGTCCGCCCCGGGCGTGCCGCGGGCCACCTCAGCTTCGGCCACGGCATCCACTACTGCGTGGCCGCGCCGCTGGCCCGCATCGAGCTGGAGATCGCCATCGGCACCGTGCTGCGCCGCTTCCCCGCTCTCCGGCTCGCCGTCCCCGCCGCCGACCTGCCGTGGCGGCCGTCTTTCCGGGCCCGGGGCCTGGCCGCTCTCCCGGTCCTGCTCACCTGACGACCGCAGAGACGTAGACCCCGGGTCCGAGCGCTCCCTAGAACCGCACCCCGCCATGCCGGTAGCCGCGCAGTGTGTCGGCGGTCTTGGCGACCAGGGCCGCGCCCAGGTCGACCCCCAGGTACTCGGACAGCTCGAGGGTGCGGATCAGGATGTCGGCCAGTTCCAGGCTCAGCGCGTCGTCCGGCCGCCGGGCTGCCGGATCCAGGTCGACCGCCCGGTCCCGGATCTCCTGGAGCGCCTCACCCACCTCGCTCTGCAGCAGTGCCATCCGGGTCGCCGCCACATACGCCCGCCCGCTCGGATGCGCCCGCTCCACCTCGTCGGCCCCGGAGAACAGATCGATCTGCCGGGCGTACGCGTGCGCGCTGCGCTGTGCGTCGGGAAGGAGCCGGGCCAGCGCCTCGATGTGCCGCATCGCCTCACTCACCGGCGTCACCGTCCGTTTCCTGATCATCTGCCGGTCGTGTTCGTCACAAACCACTACCGAGCTCGGGCATATGCGCTTCAGCGGCTAGGTGGACATGAGGGTCGCTCGTATGATCCTCGCCATGTCAAACCCGCCCCACCTCGACGCGGAGACCGAGAAGATCCCGCTGCCGGAGCAGAGACCGGAGCAGAGCCGGGAGCAGAGCCCGGAGCTGGAGCCGCAGCCGGGCAAGCACAAGAAGCCGAGCCGTCGGATGCGGTATGTCCTGATCGCCCTGCTGGCGCTCGTGCTGCTCGGTGCCGGCGGCGCTGTCGCCGGCGGCTTCTACCTCCGGTCGGTCGAGAAGGGCATCGAGCGCGTCGACGCCTTCGACGGGGTTCCCGAGCAGGAGCGCCCGCAGAAGGAGGCCTCCGAGGCCCGCAACATCCTGCTGCTCGGCAGTGACTCCCGCGACCCGGAGAACACCGGCGGCTCCCGCAGCGACACCCTGATCGTCGCCCACCTGCCCGCCGACCGGTCCAGCGCGCAGCTCATCTCGATCCCGCGCGACACGTGGGTCGAGGTGCCCAGGAGCAAGGACGGCAAGCACGGCGGCCGGGAGGCGAAGATCAACGCGGCGTACGCCTGGGGCGGCGTCCCGCTGGTCGTGCAGACGGTCGAGAAGTACACCGGCGTCCGCATCGACAACGTGGCGATCATCGACTTCGCCGGGTTCCAGCAGATCGTCGACGCGGTCGGCGGCGTCGAGATCGACGTGCAGCAGGAGTTCACCTCGATCCACGAGCCGTACCGTAGATACGAGCTTGGTGTGCAGGAGATGGACGGCGCGACCGCCCTCGACTACGCCCGCCAGCGCAAGCAGTTCGCCGACGGCGACTTCGCCCGGATCCGCCACCAGCAGCAGGTGATCAAAGCCGTGCTGAACAAGGCCGTGTCCGCCGGCACCCTCACGAACCCGGGCCTGCTCACCGACCTGATCGAGGCGACCGCCGACGCGGTCTCGGTGGACAAGACCCTGTCCATCCTCGACACCGCCACCGAGATGAGCGGCCTGCGCGGCGGCGACCTCTCCTTCCTGACCAACCCCACCGTCGGCACCGGCAAGGTGGGCGACGAGAGCGTCGTCTTCCCCGACGAGGAGAAGGCCAAGGAGTTGTACGCCGCCGTCAAGCGCGACTCGGTCCCCGACATCCTGAAAGCCGCCGCGGAGTGACGGGGTCACTTCGCGAAGCCGGGGACTGACGGGCCGGGCTCCGCGAAGCCGGGGAGCGACGGGTCAGCTGCCGGACTTCGCTGCGGCGCGGTGGGCTTCGGCGACCTGCAGCGCGAGCTGACCGGCGAACTCCAGCGTGCCGATCCGCACCGCGAGGGCCCGCGTCGGATGCGGGTGGCCGTTGCGGGTGAGCCGTGCCAGCCAGCGTTTCTCCAGTTGGCGCCGCCCCACGACGGTCGCCACGGTGAGGCCGAGCAGTGCCGCGCCGACCACGGCCTTGCGCTTGTCGAACGGCGTCGCCGGCTCGTCGTCACCGGACACCGGCTGCGGCTCGGACACCGGGAACGGCCGGTCGCCGACGACGATCTCCTGCGGTGCGGAGCCGTTCGACTCGAACTCGTCCGGTTCGGGCTCCTTCGGTGAGGTGACCCAGCCGATCGTGGTCACGGCGACGGCGGTGCCGAACCGGGCAAGGCGGCGCTTGGCCGGTGGGAGTTCCCGCGCGGCGATCCAGGCGGTGCTGAGTGCGGCCTGCATCGCCGCGATCGCGACGGCACGCTGATAGGAGACGGAAGCCATGGCGAAACGGTAGCCCCGCCGGTCAACGGGATCAGCCGATCACAGGCCGGCGCTGCCGAGGACTGCCATCAGGGTCGGCTTGTTGCGGTGGGTGTGACGCAACGTGGCCAGGTAGTCGGTGAAGTCGGCACTTCCCGCCCGGTCGTGCAGTGCCCTCAGCTCGGTCAACAGGCGCGCGGCTTCGACGTACCCCTGCCTGGTCCTCTTGTCGATCTCCAGCTCCACCTGCCGCCGGAAGGCGGGAATCGTCTCCCCCGGATGGGTCTCGGCGCGGTCCAGGGCAAGCTGCCACATCAGGCCCGGACCGCAACTGTGTTTCACGGCGGCCGTCCACGCGCCGTCGGCGTCGCCGGAGGCACGCAGGATCTCCACCAGCGCGTCGGCCGCGTAGCCACCCGCCGCGGCACGCTCGTGCAGGAACACCTCGGCTCGGTCGGCCGTCTCGGTGAGCGTGCCGGCGCGCTCGGCCGCGTCCAGCAGCCTCCGGTGGCTCTGCGGACGGGGCGACCGGACGAAGAGGCTCCATCGCACGCCGGCCGCCTCGGCGAACGCCTCCGTCTCGGTGAGCACCTCGGCCAGCATCTCGTCGATCCGTACGTCCGGGTGATCGGCTTCGGTCAGCCCGCGCCGCAGCCACGAGATCGCCTCCGCCTTCCGCCCCGCCGCCCGCAACGCGGCGCCGATCTGCACATACCGATAGGCCTGCGGCAGATCCTCGGCGTAGAGGGCCACCAGCGCGTCGGTGTCGCGTGCGATGACCTTGAGATAGTCCTCGCGCAGCTGACGAATGGTCAGGCCGTTGTCGTCGGGTGTGGTGGCCAGCAGGTCGCGGTAGGCGGTCAGCCCCCGCGCCCCGAGGGCGTCGGCGAAGTCGGCGATCGACAGCTCCGGCCAGCCCGGACCGTTCACCTGGACGTCGATCATCCAGGAGGCGAGTTTCACCGGATCGGGTGGCGCCGCCCGGCAGGCGGCCGCATAGCCGGCCACCGCCTGGTCGAGGGCGTCCCCGATGCTGCCGGAGGAGTCGTCGGCCTGCTCGATGGTCTTCGCGATGTTGTGGATCGCCGTCAGATACAGCGGCCCGATCTGTGCGGGATGCGCCGTGGCCACCGAGTCCAGGGCGTCGATCACCTCGCGGGCCTTTCGCGCATACGCGAACCCGCGCCCGTACGGCAGGAACCCGCGTGCGCGCAAGCCGCCGACGAGACGGCGCAACTCCTTCACGTCCGGCCGGCCCCGTGTGGCCGCGCGCAGCGACAGCCGCCGGTACAGCGCCGGATCGTCGGCCGCCAGTTCCAGCAGAAGCTCCACCAGCGCCGGACCGTCCTCCGACTCCAGATGGGCGCGCAGATCGAAGCCGGCCTGCGGGCTCTGCCGCGCTGGTTCGGTGGCCAGCAGCGACAACCCGACGGCGACGCAGTGCTTGCAGAAGTTGCCGTCCTCGCCGTACGGGCAGGAGCACTCGCCCCGCAGCCCGCGCCGGTTGATCAGCCGGACCACATAGGACTCGGTGCCCTCGACGGTGGCGACCACCCCGTCCGGCAGTTCGTCGACGGTGCCGACCGCGCTGACGTAGTCGACGCCCCGCTCGTACGACTTCGAGCCGGCGAGGCGCCGCAGGTCCGCGTCCGTGAACCAGGTCATCACCACATCGAACCAGCGACACACGTCGGCGGCTCAGGCGGTCTCCAGAATCAGAGAGCCTCCGGGCCAGGGTCTGTGCCGGGCCGACCGGTGCACCCGCCGCCGGGTCCCGGGCGTTCTCGCCGCCCCCTCCGCGGGCGGTGACCCGAGCCCAGTGCCCGCGCCGAGTGCACCGGACGCCCCGGCGAAAGGCACTGTGCCCACCCGAATCGCTGATCGGGTGCGACGGCGACAGGGAACCAGCGTCGACGACCCGCCCACCCGATCCGCGGCCGGGCATGCCGCCAGACCCCCGGCTCCGGCAGCACCCTGGAGACCATTCGGAATCACGGTTCTGCGGCTCCCGAGAGGTCCGCCTCTGGGGCCGCCGGCGTCGGGGATACCGGCTCAGCCGTGCCCGTCATCCGCGACGCCCCTCGTTGATCCTTCTGTGTGGGCACGCGCGGGGGTGGTCGCGGCCCGTGGGCACGTGCGGGGGCGGTCGCGACCCGTCGTCACGCGCGGGGGTGGTCTCGGCCCGTGGTCACGTGCGGGGGCGGTCGCGACCCGTGGCCGCGCACGGGGGTGGGCGCACACGTAACGGTTACGTGTGCGCTGGTCGTCGTCCTGGCGGTGATGAAAGCCCACGATCAGGGTTTCGTGTGCGCTGGTCGTCGTGGGGGCGTGGGTGTGGTCGCACGATCAGTGTCCGTGTGCGCCCGTCATCGTCCCGCGGCTGGGCGGGGATGTGCTGATGACCGGTCCTCGAATCGCGGCGTGAACGGCGTCCGGCGACCTCATACCTGTGGAGGGCGCTGTGCCCGCCCGAACCGCTGATCGGGTGTGACAGGACGTGCATCGACGCTGATCTGGTGGCACTCGCACGTCGGCGATCCGGTCCTCGGTCCGGCCGGGCGAGTGTGGCCTGGAGGGTGAGGTAGCGGGCGGTTGCGGTCCGTTACGTTACCGGCATGCGCCGGCTCCTCGCCCTCGTCCCGTTTCTTCTCCTGCCGACCGCCTGCGGCGACCAGGGCGGCACCACCGCGTCCGCTCCGTCGTCGGCCCCGGCGACGACTGCAGCCACGACTGCGACGGCCGACCCGGCGCAGGCGACCACAGCGGCCCAGCCCACCGCGACGGCCGACCCGGCGCAGGCGACCACACCGGCCCAGCCCACCGCAACGGCCGCGGCGACGGCGGCACCCGTCGACGGCCAGCAGCACGCCATCATCAAGAAGATCGATCCGGCCACCCGCGTGTTGACGTACGACCTGGTCGAGTATTTCGTCGGCAAGGCGGCCGTGAAGGCGTGTGCCGACGACGGCGAGAAACCGGCCGACAGCGACTGGTGCGTGGGCTACTACATCCGGAACGACAACCCGAAGCTGCGCACCGCGACGTTCGCGCCCGGCGCCACGATCCGGGTGATCGACCTGGGCGAGTTGAAAAAGGCGGAGCTGGAACGACTGGAGCCGGGGACGTTGCTGCGTTTCGAGATCAAGAATCGCTCGATCATCACGGCTGATCAGGTGTTCCTGCCGTAACGCATCGACAAACTTGACAGTCTTAAGGAAGGTGCGGACACTCCTGGGATCCCCCGTCAACGCTCACATGCCCCGATGTGAACCGTGAAGGAATCCCCATGAGATCCCGCTCTCTCCGGATCGCGTTCATCGCGCTCCTCACCGTGGCCGGCACCGCCGTCGGCCTCCCACAAGCGTCTGCCGCGGCCTGCGGCGACGGCACCTTCCAGTCGCAGGTGACGGTCAGTGGCAGCACGTGGACCGCCCGCAACGCCGCGGGCTCCGCCGTCTACACCGGCACCGACTTCCGCACCGCCGTCCAGGCCGGCATCGGCAGCCTCACCGCCGGCCGCACCTCGATGCAGCGCGTCGTCGTCCGCGGCAACGGCACCATGTCCGCCGGGAGCCGCATCTCCCTCGCCGGTTACACGTCACTCTCGGTGTGCGGCACGATCAACGTGACCGGCTCCGGCAGCGGTGACTACGCGCCGATCTACGCCCGTGGCGTCAGCAACATCGAGGTGCCGTACCTCAATGTCACCGGCGCGCCGATCTACGGCATCTTCATGCGCAACGTCACCAACGTGTGGCTCGGTCAGATCGACATGCGGCTGAGCGGCGGCCTCGGCGTCCGCATCGACAACCGTGGCGACACCAGCCAGTGGACCCGCAACGTCCGCGTCGACAGCGTCTACGTGCAGGGCGCCGGCTCGCACGCGATGGAGACCTACGGCGTCGACGGCATCACCATCGGCACCGTCACCGCCCGGAACGTCGGCGAGTCCGGCCTGCTGCTCAACCAGACGATCAACGCGACCGTCGGCACCGTCGACGCCGACAACGCGGGCGCCGGCACCGGTTACGCGGCGTTCCGGATGGCCAACCGCAACGGCCGGGTCGGCAGTTCCTACCCCAACAACATCAAGGTCGGCACGGTCAAGGCCCGGGGTGGCGGCCGTGGTGTCTTCTGCGTCTCGGAGAGCGGCGGCGCCACCATCGACCGCGTCGACATCGCCAACACCGGCAACAACTCGATCCTGGTCGAGAACTGCTACAACGTCGTGGTGGCGGGCGTCTCCGGCACGGTCAGCGGCGGCGGCGAGATCCGCATCTCGGCCCGTACCGAGTTCCCGCCGTCGACCGGGATCCGGTTCCAGAACCTGACGGTCAGCAACACCAACATCCGCTGGAGCCCCTGCACGGGCAGCAACAACACCGTCAGCAACGTCACCCGCAACAACTCCACCCTGACCTGGTGCTGAGAAAGACCGATATGCGGTACGGGTCAGCCGGAGAACCGTGAGCTACACCGCGACGCAGTCGACTCGCCAGGCCGCGACGCGACCGCCGGGCTGAATGCGGTGGTGCCGGCGTGGGCGCTCTCGCACGCGAGAGCGCCCACGCCCCACCGTGGCCGGGATCGTCTGGTCGTTCGGCGGGTGTCAATGGACTTACCGGCGTGCGTGTGAATCGGATAGCGGACATCCGTGGAATGATGGTCATCTCATCGAATCCGGTAATGATGCATGCGGCGTACCGTTCGTTGAATGATCATTCGGAGATCGCATTCATGGCCGCTGAACTCAGCACCTCTGCTCGTCAGGCCCTCATCGCTCTGCTGGTGCGCGCGGAGCGGGTGTCGAATCCCGAGCTCCGCAAGGCTTACCGGATCGAGATCACGAAATCGGCCCGTGCGGAACTCGCCGCCGCCAAACTGATCGTTTTCGGAAAGGGCCCACGAAATGCGATCTTCTACGAACTGACCGACCTGGGGTGGGCGCACGCCCGCACCGAGTTCCGCTCGCCCCCACCGGACCGGGTCGCCGGCGCCTGGCTCCTGCACTACGCCACCCTGCGCCACCTGGCCGCCCACCTGGACCGCACCGACCAACAGCTCGCCGACGTGTTCGCCGGGCCCGACCCGGGCCCGTCCGCCGACCCCCGGCCCGCCGGCAGTGCCGGCAACGCGGGCAGTGCCGGCAACGCGGGCAACGCGGGCAGTGCGGGAAGTGACGACCGGGGCGGCGGCTCCGTCGAGGACCGGATCCGCAGCGCCTACCACGAGCTGGCCGAGGCTCCCGGCGACCTGGTCGGCCTGGCGGCGATCCGGCAGCGCCTGACCGGCGTCGACCGCACCGACCAGGACCGCGCCCTGACCGACCTGGACCGCCGCCGGGAGATCCACCTCGACCCTGACCCGGCCCGCCGGCAGCTGACCAGGGAGGCCCACGACGCGGCGATCCTCATCGGCGGCGAGGCCAAGCACCTGATCACGATCGGCCGCCCGTGATCGAGCAGGACCAGCGGCGCGCGCTGACCGAGTTGCGGCGCCTGGACTGGGCCCCCACCCCCGAGGACGTGTGGACCGACCTCGACGTCCACCTCGACGAGCTGAACGGGGCGGCCGGCGCGGCCGTGCTGAACGCCTTCGAGGAGGCCGAGGCGCGACGCACCGGTAGCCCCCTGGGCCTGGTCGTCGAGGGCCAGCACGGCTCCGGCAAGACCCACCTGCTGCGCTGGGCACGGGAGAAGGTCCAGCAGCGTGAGGGCTACTTCTTCCTGATGGGCATCGCGGACGGCCGCACGTTCTGGCCGAACATCGTGCACACCCTGCTGCGCGGGCTGCGCCGCTCCGGCTACTACCGGCACACCCAGCTCGCCATGTTCCTGGAGCGCCTCAGCGAACGCGCCGAGATCCCGAGCGCGCTGCGCCGGCAGATCCGCGGGCAGGCGCCACTCGCCCCGGCCGCCCTCGACGCGTTCGTGAACGGGGTCCGGATCGCCGACCCCGAGGCCGGCCGGGACTGCCGGTTCACGCTGCGGGCCCTGGTGCTGCTGGCCGCGACCGATCCCGACGTCGCCGACGTGGGGGAGTCCTGGCTGCTGTCGCTGGCCGAGCCGGCCCCCGCCGACGCCGAGCAGTGGGGCCTGCCCCGGGTCGGCAAGTCCGAACAGGACGTGGCGGTGGAGATCTCCCGGCTGCTCGCCCTCACCGGCCCGAGCATGCTGGCGGTCGACCAGATCGACGTCATCTTCGCGCAGAGCGACCCCGGCCGTACCGCGTCGATCGCCGCCGACCTCGGCCACGGATTGATGGACCTGCGGGAGAAGCTGTTCCGGACGGTGACCGTGGTCGCCTGCCTCCCGACCTCCTGGCAGCGGATCAGGCACGGCGCCCCCGGTGGCCGTTTCCGTCAGGAGAGCCGCCTGCGGCGGCTGCCGTCCGCCGAGGTGGGGGAGCGGCTGATCGCGGCCCGGTTCGCGCCGCTCTTCGAGGCGGCCGAGTTCAAGCCGCCCCACCTCACCTGGCCGATCCTGCCGGAGGCGTTCGACAGCGCGCCGGACCACACGCCACGGCAGTTGATCGAACGCGCCGACGAGCACGTCCGCTACTGCCTGGCCCGCGACGAGGTCGTTCCGCTCGCCGACCTCGCGGCGCACCGGGAGAGCGAGGCGCCGCCGCCGCGCCCGGCCGCAGAGGAGCAGCTGTCCCGTCTGGCGGCCCGCCTGCGGCAGCTCCGCGAGGCAGCCGACGTGACGGCCGCGCTGGACCCGGCGACCGAGGACGCGGTGATGTCCCGGCTGCTGGAGGCCGGGTTGCGGGCGTGGGCCGTCGAGCGGGGCGGCGGCCGGTTCACCGTACAGCCGGTCGAGCAGGGCAACCCGTCGGCGCACGCCCGGCTCTGCGAGACCCTCGACTCGGAGATCGAGGACGAGGCCCACTGGTACTTCCGCGGGCTGGCCCACCCCAACGCGCGTGCCGTCCAGGCCCGGCTGGCCCGGTTGCGCAGCCTCGCCGGGCTCGACCCCGCGGTCAGCAAGCGGCGCGCGATCCTGCTCCGCAACGGCGACTGGCCGACGGGGCCGGTCAGCTCCCGCATGCGCACGGAGTTCCTCGACCTCGGCGGCGTCATCACCACCGTCGACCCGGACGATCTGCGCACCTTCGCCGCCCTGGCCGTCCTGCTGGAGGAGAACGACCCCGTCCTGCCCGACCTCCTGCGCGCCGATCACCCGGCCGGGCGTACCACCCTGTTCCGCGCCGTCCTCGGCGAACCCGCAGACTCGTCCGCGGCCGTCCCGTCCGCCGTCGTCCCCCTGCCGTCGTCTCGTCTGTCGCCGTCCCGCCCGTCGCCGCCGGGACGCCGGCGGGGGTGCCGTCGGTGCGGGCCGGCGTGGTCACCGAGTCCGGCGCTGCGGTCGAGCTGACCCTGGAGTCGCTGCGCAAGCACACCGTCATCTTCGCGGGCTCCGGCTCCGGCAAGACCGTCCTGATCCGGCGGCTCGTCGAGGAGTGCGCCCTGCACGGCGTCTCGGCGATCGTCCTGGACCCCAACAACGACCTGGCCCGCCTCGGCGACGCCTGGCCGCAGCCGCCCGAGTCGTGGACCGGCGACGACGCGGCCCGCGCCCGCGCCTACCTGGACGGCACCGACGTGGTCGTCTGGACCCCGCGCCGCGAGTCCGGTCGCCCACTGATCCTTCAGCCGCTGCCCGACTTCGCCGCCGTCCTCGACGAGCCCGACGAGTTCGCCCTGGCCCTGGACGCGGCCGTCGCCACGCTCGCCCCGCGCGCCCGGATGGCGTCCGGCACCGCCAAGGCCGACCGCGGCCGGGCGGTCCTGCGCAAGGCCTTGGAGCATTTCGGGCGTACGGGCGGACGCGGCCTCGCAGACTTCGTCGACCTGCTCACCGACCTGCCCGACGAGGCCACCACCCTGGGCCGGGCCCGTGAGCTGGCCGCCGAGATGGCCGAGACACTGAAAGCCGCGATGGTCAACGACCCGCTCCTGGAGGGCGCCGGCACCCCCCTGGACCCGGGTGTCCTGCTCACCCCGGCGGACGGGCGCCGGGCGCGGGTCTCGGTGATCAACCTGATCGGGCTCAACAGCGAGGAGCAGCGGCAGAGCTTCGTCAACCAGCTGCAGATGGCGCTCTTCTCCTGGATCAAGCGCCACCCGGCCGGGGACCGCCCGCTCGGCGGCCTGTTCGTGATGGACGAGGCGCAGACGTTCGCCCCGTCCGGCGCGCAGACCGCCTGCACCGAGAGCACCCTGGCGCTGGCCGGGCAGGCCCGCAAGTACGGATTGGGCCTGATCTTCGCCACCCAGGCGCCCAAGGGCATCCACAACCGCATCGTCGGCAACGCGGCCACCCAGTTCTTCGGGTTCCTGAACAGTCCCGCCCAGATCGCCGCGGCCAGGGAGGTGGCACAGGCCAAGGGCAGCGCCGTCCTGGACATCTCCCGCCTGCGGACCGGCCAGTTCTACGCCGTCACCGAGGGCCGCCCGTTCCGGAAGATCTCCACCCCCTGTGCCTGACCCACCATCCGTCCAGCGCCCTCACCACCGAGGAGGTACTCCGCCGAGCCCGGCCCTGACGCACAGCAGCCGGGCGTACCGTCATCATCGTGCGCAAAATGGCCGTACCGCTGATCGTGGGTGTGCTCGTCCTCGCCGGTCTGTATCTGGTGAGAAGGCCTCCGGCCGTCGATGAGGTCCGGGCCCGGACGACCGTCGCCGCGGCCGCCCCGGCCGCTCGCAACGTCATCTTCATCAACGGTGACGGCATGGCCGCCGCCCATCGCGAGGCGGGCCGGCTGTTCCTCGCCGGGCCGGGTGGCAGCCTCGTCATGGACCGGTTCCCGTACTCCGGCCGGCTCAGCACCAGCCCGGCCGACCCGGCCTCGATCGTCACCGACTCGGCTGCCGGGGCCAGCGCCTGGGCCACCGGCCGGCGCACCTACAACGGCGGGGTCAGCGTCGACACCGACGGCAAGGCGCTGCCGACGCTGGGCGCACAGGCGAAGAAGGCCGGCAAGGCGACCGGGCTGGTCACCACCGCGCAGGTCACCGACGCGACCCCGGCCGCGTTCTTCGCCAACGCCGTCGACCGCGACGCCCAGGACGACATCGCCCGGCAGTACCTGGACGTGTCGAAGCCGGACGTGATCCTCGGCGGCGGCGAGGACTGGTGGCTGCCCAAGGGCAGGCCGGGCGTGCACCCCGACCGGCCCGCCGCCGATCCGGCCGAGTTCAGCGTCGGCACCAAGGGCGATCTGATCGCGAAAGCCCGCAAGAACGGCTACCAGTACGTCTCCACCGCCACCCAGCTCGCGGCGGCCGGTCCCGGCAGGCTGCTCGGCCTGTTCGCCAACGAGGAGATGTTCCAGCAGCGCAGTGAGGGCAAGGGCGACGTCTACACGCCGGCCGTCGGCCTGGCCACCATGACGGAGAAGGCCCTCGCCACCCTGTCCACCGATCCGGACGGATTCCTCCTGCTGGTCGAGGAGGAGGCCGTCGACGAGTTCGCGCACGCCAACAACGGCCGCCGCGTCCTGCAGGCGATGGGTGAGCTGGAGCGGGCCGTCGCGGTCGCGAAGGCCTTCGCCGACGCGCACCCGGGCACCCTCGTCGTCGTCACCGGCGACCACGAGACCGGTGGCCTGGCCGTCGCCGACCCCACCGGCGTCGCCGGCGAGGACGGCCCGTTCCCGGTCAAGGGCACGAGACTCCGCTTCGCCATGAAGTGGACGACTGGCGGCCACACCGCGCAGGACGTGCCGGTCACCGCGTACGGCGCGCTCGCCTCCAAGTTCGCCGGCAAGCATCCCAACACGTACGTCCACGAGGTCCTCGCCCCGATCCTGACCGGCTGAACCGGGCCGTCCCACCGGGTGCTCCGCCATGCCGGGACCCCATGGGAAGGGACACGTCGATGGGCGGGCGTCCGATCACCGCAGACCCGCCACCGACCGGTGGGCAGGCGTAGGACGGCGCTGTGCGGGAACCCGAAAGACCATGACGACAGACGGCAGCGACATCCGCCCACCCCTCAGTGCCGAGCGGCCCGATCCGCCCGGTGACCAGGTCGAGGCGCCCGACATCGAGGTGCCGGCCGACAACCGGGTCGAACCGGACAGTGCGGGCTCCGACGAGGGCGAGGCCCCCGACTAGATCGTGAATCCGCCGTCCACGTCGACGGTGGCTCCGGTGATGTGGGCAGTCTGCGGATGTGACCTGATTTATATTTACGAACGGTCGGTCGTTTTGTAGGTTCGAGGTATGACACAGGACGGCAGGCTGGTGCGTGGCGAGCGCACCCGCAGCGCGGTGCTCGAGCAGGCGCTGCTGCTCGCCACCGTCTCCGGGCTCGACGGGCTGTCGCTGAGCCAGGTCGCCGATGCGCTCGGGGTCAGCAAATCCGGGCTCTTCGCGCACTGGCGTTCCAAGGAGGCCCTCCAGCTCGCCGTCGTCGACCAGGCCCGCCGGCAGTGGACCGAGCGGGTCATCCGACCGGCGATGACCGCCCCGCCCGGGGTGCGCCGGCTCTGGGCCGTCCACGACAGCCGGATCGCCTTCTACGAGTCCGGCGTGCTGCCCGGCGGCTGCTTCTTCGCCAACGCCCACTTCGAGTTCAACGCCCGCCCCGGCGTCGTCCGCGACCGGCTCGCCGCCGAGCTGACCGACTGGATGACCTTCCTGACCGGGCTCGCCACCGAGGCCGTCACGATCGGTGACCTGCCGGCCGGCGTCGACCCCGGGCAGCTCGCGTACCAGATCGAGGCGCTCGGCGTCTGCGCCGTCATGCAGTCCCCGGTCCTGGGCGCCGAGACCACCTGTCGCCAGGCCCGCAGCTCCCTTCTGGAGCACCTGCGCGCCATCGCCACCGACCCCACGAAACTCCCGGAGCGGATATGACCACGCTGACCGTCACCCACGGCGCCGTCGAGCACACCCCGGTGCACTTCGACGACCTCGACGCCATGGGCATCCTGCACAACTCCCGCTACGCGGTCCTGGTCGAGCGCGCCATCGGCCAGTGGTGGGCCGACCGGGGCGTCTCCTTCACCGGCGGCCGCCCGACCTCACCCGACGCCTTCAACGCCGTCCGCGAGTATGCGATCACCTTCCACCGCCCGGTGACCTCGGTCGGTGACATCGCCGTCCACTTCTGGCTGGCCAAGCTCGGCACCACCAGCGCCGACTACCGCTTCCGGGTCACCTCCCTCGACGGCGCCGACGTCTACGCCGAGGGCCGCCGGGTCAACATCCGCCTCGACCCGGCCACCATGCGCCCGGCCCCGTGGACCGACCACGCCCGCGAGATCGCCGCCCCGCTTCTCGGCGCCTGAGCCCTGCCCCGGCCGTCGCGGTGGCTACTTCCTGCGGCCCGCACGGATCACGGCCACCGTCAGCGCGGCCAGGCCCAGCACGACGACGAGACAGCACAGCAATTGCCACGGTTTGATCGCGCCCATGGCCGCCGACCGTACCGGCGGCCGGGCCGCGGCGGGCACGCGGCACGCCGCTCGCGGCGGGAGACATCGACTGTCTTGCAAGGACAGACCCACGACGCGGTACGGCAGACCGGCTCAGCGGACCATCTGGAAGGATCGCCGGATGTCCGAGGACCGTCTGATGCGCATCGACAGTGCCGAGTACCAGGCCATGATCGAGCGAGTCCTGCGAGCGACCGAGCTCACCTCTCGCCTCAATGTCCTGCCCTTCGAGGACGAGGAGGGCAAGGCGATGCTGTTCGAGCAGATCCTCGGGCGCCCACTACCGGTCGAGGCCACGATCTACCCGCCGTTCTACACCGACCACGGCCTGCGCCTCGAGTTCGGCGGGGGAGTGTTCATCAACCAGAACTGCACATTTCTCGACTACGCGGGGATCCGGCTGGGTGATGGCGTGCTGATCGGCCCCAGGGCCACGTTCATCACGGTCGGCCACCCGGTGGATCCCGAGGACCGGCGGGGCTGGCTGAGCGGCGCACCCATCGACGTGGCCGAGAACGTGTGGATCGGCGCCGGTGCGACGATCCTGCCCGGCGTCAGCATCGGACACGACGCCGTGATAGCCGCCGGTGCGATCGTGGCCGACGACGTCCCGCCGGCCAGCCTGGTGACAGGCACCAAGGCGGCCGTGCGCCGCACCTGGTGACCGGATCCTCGGCCGGTCACGCCACCACCGGCTCGAAGAGCGCGACGTAGGTCGCATCGACCCGTGACCCCACGAAGCCGCCGCTGCCCCGAGGAGGTCGACGTACGGCGCCGTGTCCGATCGTCCGGCGGGCGCCGCACGTCAGTAACCGCGGCATCTGAGGCTCAAGCGCTCTGGTGAGGGCCTCGGAGCGCGCGCCACTCGCCGAGCTCGCCGGCCTGCCCGTGGCGAAGAAAGGCGCGCACCAGCTCCCACGCGCGATGGACCTCCAGGACGACGTCGCCGGTGAACCGCGCCAACTCGTCCATGACCGGCACCTGGACGTACGCCTCGTCGGGCACGGAGCGATCCCCGGCGAGCAGAAAGGACTGCGCGACGGGGGAGACGACGAGCAGATGGATCACCGCGTACTCACCGCGGAACCCGATGGCCAGCCGCGGAGACGCGATCTCGGGAATCTCCACTTCGATGTAGCCACGGACGCGGCGGCGGCGCAGCTGACGGAAGCGGTCGTCCACCGCCGCCGCGTCGGACGGCACCGGTGCAGGACGAAAACGCCGCGAGCCTGCCTCCGTCGCGGACCACACCACATCCATCGCCGGAGTGTAGGGGTGCGATTCCCGGCCCTCTCCGCCACGGCATCGGAAGCCCGGGGGCATTTGACAGACTCGCCGTATGACGAATCAACCCTCGGTGCCGGCCGTGGTGGTGCGGGCCGCGGACGGCGAGTCGATATCAGCGGCTGGGGTGTCGCACCTTTTCAAGCTGACCGGCGAGCACACCGGCGGCCGCTTCGGCTTCGAGGAGTTCGTCGTGCCGCCGGCCACGCTGGGGGCACGGCCGCACATCCACCGGGGCCACGACGAGTTCTTCTACGTCCTGTCGGGCGAACTGACGGTGGCAACCGAGGGCGGCGAGATCGTGCTCGGTCCCTCGGACCTGGCGGCGGCATGCCGCGGTGCGGTGCACGGCTTCCGTAATGCCAGCGAGGACACTCCGGTCCGGGCCCTCTGCATGTACACCCCGCCGGGTTACGAACAGTACTTCCGCGACGTCCACGCCGCGGTGGCCGCCGGCACCGAGCTCACCGTCGACCTGCTCTCGGAGCTGCGCGGCCGATACGAGACCGACAGCCTCTGAACTCAGCGTCACCGCGGATCACCGCTCTGCCTCGATGACGGTGAACGAGCCGCCGGCCAGCGGCCCTGGCGGGACCATGGCGGGGTGAAGCTCATTGCTCGTCTCGAGCCGGGAGCCGAAGGCGCAACAGACGTCCGGCGAACCTCGGCCCGACGTGTCGGACGTCGACCAACCGCATCACGCCCCGGGCGATCTTGCGATGGACTGACCGCCAAGCCGCCTTCCGCCTTCAAAGAACTTGGGAAAAAGCTTGCATGTTGTCATGCATATGCAGGTAGCATCTAGCGGGCCGGGTCGCCTCCCGGTGATGCCCGATGGAAGGAACGCAACCATGACGACAGCCATCGTGAACGCCCGGATCTTCGACGGAGTGGACGTCCTCGACGCGAGCACCCTGGTCATCGAAGGTGACCGGATCGCCTCCGTCGGTGAGCCGGTGCCGGCCGGCGCCGAGATCGTCGACGCCACCGGTGCCACCCTGCTGCCCGGGTTGATCGACGCGCACGTGCACACGAGCCGGGCCGGCCTCGCGCTCGCGCTGCGGTTCGGGGTGACGACCGAGCTGGAGATGCAGGGCACCAACACCCGCGACAACCGGCGGCAGATCAGCGACGACGACACGGTCGCGGACGTACGGTCGTCGGGTTTCGGCATCACGCCGCCGGGCGGGCACCCGAGCGAGCTGTTCCCGAAGGACTTCCGGCCCGGGCCGCCGCCCGGTGCGCCGTCCGCCGGCAGGGGGCCGGCCGTCCCGGATCCGGTGATCCCGTACTCGACCACACCGGAGGAGGCGGTCGCGTACATCCCGAGACTGATCGAGACCGGTTCGGACTACATCAAGTTCATGGTCGATGACGGCTCGGTCGAGGGCCACCCCGGCCTGCCGATGCTCGACCAGGCGACGCTCGACGCCGGCGTGGCCGAGGCCCGGCGGCACGGCATGCTGACCGTCGCCCACGCGCTGACCATCGACGCCACCCGGATGGCGATCGACGCCGGCATCGGCGGCCTCGTCCACCTGTTCATGGACCGGCCGCACACCCGGGAGATCATCGACCTCATCGCCGGCTCCGGGGCGTTCGTCGTCCCGTGCGTGGTGCTCAACGCGTCGATGATGGGCATCACCGGCGCTGAGCTGGCCGACGACCCGCGGGTGGCGTCACGGCTGGACGAGCAGTGGATGGCGACGCTGCGGTCGAGCTTCGGCCACTATCCCCAGGGCGACATCGGCGACGTGCTGACCTCGGTGAAGGTCCTGCACGACGCGGGGGTGGACATCCTGGTCGGTACGGACGTCTCCGTGCCCTTCCCGTTCCTCGGCGGGCTGGCACACGGCGCCAGCGTGCATCACGAACTGCAGTACCTCGTCCGGGCGGGACTGACGCCGGTCGAGGCGCTTCGGGCGGCGACCAGCACCCCGGCCGGACGGTTCGGCCTGAGCGACCGCGGCCGGATCGGCGCCGGTCTGCGCGCGGACCTGCTGCTCGTGGACGGCGATCCCACCACGACGATCAGCGACACCCTGAACACCCGCGCGGTGTGGCGTCGCGGCACCCGGCTCGCCGACGCGGCCGTCGCGCGGTGAGCGGATCACCGTTCGGCGAGAAGCATGCACATCGTCCGTACATGCTCGGCGCAAATATGTGCCGGCAGCAGGCAAGGCATAGACTTCCCCGGTGATCGAACGGAGTGGAGATCGGGCGAGCCCGGACCCGGACCTGCTGGACGCGGTCGGTCCCGCTTTCGCCCGGCTACGCAGGCGCACCGCGCAGATCCCGGTGACCCCCGCCGTCGAGCCCAAGGACATCAACCGCAACCTCGTGTTGAACGTGATCGACGAGGCCGGCGAGGAGATGAGCGTCGGCGGGGTGGCCGAGGCCCTGGCCATCGACCCGTCGGTGGCCAGTCGCATGGTCTCCGACTGCATCTCGCACGGATTCCTCGTCCGGATGCCCTCGCAGGCCGACGGTCGGCGGGCGGTCCTCCGGCTGACCGGGGACGGCATCGCGTTGCGTGATCGCTTCCGGTCACAGCAGCGCCAGGCCTTCGAGTACATCACTCGGGACTGGCCCGAGAGCGAGCGGCGGGAGCTGGCCCGTCTCATCGTCAAGTACGCCGACTGCGCCGAGAAGGCGACGAGGAAGCGCTGAACCCGGCACACCGAGAGGCCCGGCATGGGAACGACCGGGCGCGGTACGACCGCGCCCGGCCCGGTGGTCAGATGCGGTCGGCTGCGATCAGCAGGTAGTGGAAGCTGTTCTCGCGGTACGCGGTCAGGAACGACTCCTCGATGCCGGTGGCCACCTCGGAGTGGGCGCGCAGCTCCCAGTACGGGATGGTCGCCGCGGTCAGGTCGATCACGTTGATCGGGACGAGGCCGTTCGCGGCCAGGGCCTTGAAGTACTGGCTCCGCGGGTGGATGTCGCAGGTGTAGTGCTCGTTGATCCGGCTGACCGCCTTGGAGCGCAGGCCGGTCACGTCGTTGGCGCAGCCGGTGATGCAGACGTAACGGCCGCCGAAGCGCAGCAGGCGGGCGAACTCGGCGTACAGGTCGAAGAGGTCGACGTACATCGTGGTCTCGTTGGTCCAGATCGCCTGCCGGGTGTTGCCGGGCAGCTGGGTCTCCAGCATGTTGCGGAAGTGGAAGCGGACCTTGTCGGCGATGCCGCGCCGTGCGGCCTGCTCGTTGGCGAAGCCGACCTGGTATTCGGAGATGGACACGCCGTCGACCTCGCAGCCGAACCGCTGGTGCGCCATGATGCTGGTGCCGCCGCGACCGGAGCCGCCGTCCAGGATCAGGTTCTCCGGGCCGATCGGGCCCAGGTGGTCCAGCAGCAGGTCGGCCTGGGCGCTCTCCAGGCGGTGCAACTCGGCGATGATCCGCTGCTCGCGGGTGTCGGCCGGGCCGTCGAGGACCGCCGGATCGTACGGCCCCACGCCGTAGTGGTGGTGGTAGAGGTCGTCTACCTCGCCGAGGCGCAGGTTGACCGGGTCGTGCCGGTTGGTGTTCCAGTACGCGGCGACGGACTTCTCGAAGTCGGTGCGGAGGATCGTGCTGGTCATCATCAGCTCCCATGGTTGTATCGGCCGGTGGTCGCGTGCCATCGGCGGCTGCCGCCGAGCCAGGCCCAGGTGTCCGCGAGGAAGCGCCGCAGGTTCGGCGATCCGGTGGCGCTGAGCCGGCCGGCAAGCCCGACGAAGGTGTGCATCAGCTCGTTGTGGATCTCGACGGTGCGGGCCATCGCCTCCCGATGCCCGAGACCCTCGTTGACCTGCAGCACCCGCGGCAGGTTGAAGTCGGTGTCCGACTCGGCCGGGCCGGAGTGCAGGTCGTTGACGAGCACCGCCGCGTTGCCGGCGGTGGTGTAGGCGCGGCGCACGTCCGGGTGGTAGAACTCGTGGGCCGGCAGCTCGTACCCGGCGAGCACGTCGACCAGGATGATCGGCGGCAGGTAGCTGTTGAGATGCCGCTGGACCAGGTATTCCCAGACCGGCGGGGTGCGCCGGTTGACGTGCCAGTCCGCCTCCTGCGTCCACGCCAGGAAGAGGATCGCCATCTGGTGCTGGAAACGCCCCAGCTGCGCCGGCGAGGCGTAGACCGACAGGTGCTCCACGGCGGTGCGGAACGCCTCCGAGATGGGTTGCAGCCGGTGGTACGTCGCCATGTCGCCGGCGTACCGCGGAACCAACTGGGCCGGGTCGACCACCGAGATCAGCCGGGCCAGCCGGGAGCCGACCACCTGCGGCTCGGCGCCCAGCTCCACCTCGTCGACGTAGTAGTCGTCCGCCGCCCACTCGGCGACCAGGCATTTCGTGGCCATGAGCAGGCGATCGGGATCCTGGACGGCGGGGTGGGCGAGCATCATGAACCGGCCGAATCCGTACGACCGGAGCTTGTCCAGCCTGCCGGGATAGATCCCGACGTCTCGGGCCCAGGCGATCAGCCGGTCATCGACGGTGGCGCCGAGCGCCGGGTCGTCCCGGATCGCGTCGGGGCAGAACAGATGACCATCGGGCGGCGGGTCGACCAGTGGCCCGAGAAAGGCTCTGGCCGCGGACATGCCGAGGCCCGGAAGCAGACGCCGCAGGTCGGCCGGAGGCGCGCCGCGCAGATCCGAGGTGATCGACATGTCAGTGCGAGAGCTCGACGTGGTCGAGGATGCCGAGCGCGTCCGGCACCAGCACGGCCGCCGAATAGTAGGCGCTGACCAGGTACGCCATGATGGCCTGCTCGTTGATGCCCATGAACCGCACGTTGAGCCCAGGCTGGTACTCGTCCGGGATCCCCGTCTGATGCAGGCCGATCACGCCCTGATTGGACTCCCCGATCCGCATCGCCAGGATCGACGTGGTGTGCGTGTGGCTGATCGGGATCTTGCCGGACGGCAGTATCGGCACGCCCCGCCACGACGGCACGGTGTGACCGTCCATCTCGACCGTCGGCGGGTAGATGCCACGCTTCGTGCACTCGCGGCCGAACGCGGCGATCGCCTGCGGATGCGCCAGGAAGAACTTGGTGTTGCGCCGCATGCTCAGCAGCTCGTCCAGGTCGTCGGGAGTGGGCGGGCCGCTGCGGGTGTGGATGCGCTGCCGCAGGTCGGCGTTGTGCAGCAGGCCGAACTCACGGTTGTTGACCAGCTCGTACTCCTGGCGCTCGCGCAGCGCCTCGACGGTGAGCCGCAGCTGCTGCTCCAACTGGTCCATCGGATCGTTGTAGAGGTCGGCGACCCTGGTGTGGATCTTCAGGATGGTCTGCGCGACGCTCAGCTCGTACTCACGCGGGTTGGTCTCGTAGTCGACGTAGGTGCCGGGCAGGGTGGGCTCACCGGAGTGTCCGGCGGCGACCGCGATCGCCGCCTCCCCGTGCTTGTTCTGCGGGAGGCGGCTCTTGTCCCGGAATCCCTCGACGTGCTGGCGCAGGTTCTCGCTGCGCGACGTCAGCTCGGCGAACGCCGCCCGGGGCAGCGCCAGGATGGTCACCGCGGTCATCGCCTTGGCGGTGTACGCCCAGATCGGGTCGTCGGCCACCAGGACCTGCTCACCGAACCTCTCCCCGTCGGCGAGCACCCCGAGGCTCAGCGGGTCGCCGTACGCGCCCACGCCGACCTTGTCGACCTTGCCGTGCGCGATCAGGTAGAGGTGGTCGGCGACCGACCCGAACTCGACGATCACCTCACCCGGCTGGTACTCGTACTGGACGAACCGTTCGGCGATCCCGCGCAGCAGCTCCTCGTCGTCGATCCCGGCGAGCACCTCGATCTCCCGCAGCTCGCCCGGCACCACGTGCACCGAGGCGCCGGTGTTGGTGAAGGTCAGCCGGCCGTCGCCGAGCCGGTAGGTCATCCGCCGGTTCACCCGGTAGGACCCGCCTTTCACCTCGACCCAGGGCAGGGCGCGCAGCAGCCACCGGGAGGTGATCTCCTGCATCTGCGGGACCGACTTGGTGGTGTGGGTCAGGTTCCGTGCGGCGACGGTGCTGAGGCTCTGCCGGTATTCCTGATCCTGTTCCTCACGGGTCTTGGCCGGTTTCACTGAACTGGTCACGGTAGTCAACGCCCCGTTTCATCCCGGAATATGGCTTATATCTAGCCCGTTTTATCCCAGATAAGCGCAGGTCAAGTCGGCTTTGGCGGTTTTGTTGATTAACCGCACCCCGGCACCCGGCCCGGGTGCCGGCCAGGGACTCACCCTGGGGCGACCCCCTGGTGCCGCGAGCGACAGTCGTCGGCGTAGGCACACCAACCAGGGAGCTGACGATGGTGAACTTCAAGATCGAGGTCGTGGTGCTGCCGGTCGCCGACGTGGACCGGTCCCGTGACTTCTACAAGGGCCTCGGCTTCCGCGAGGACGTCGACTTCACCGGTCCGAACGGATTCCGGGTCGTCCACCTCACCCCGCCCGGATCGGCCGCGTCGATCATCATCGGCACCGGGGTCAGCGACGCCGAACCCGGCTCCGCCAAGGGCGTGCACCTGATCGTCGACGACATCGTCGCCGCCCACGACCACCTGGCCGCCCACGGCGCGCGGGTCAGCGAGGTCTTCCACGACGCGGGCGGTGTCTTCCACCACGCCGGGACCACCGACCGCGTCGACGGCCCGCACCCGGACCGGCAGTCGTACGGCTCGTTCCTGTCCTTCACCGACCCGGACGGCAACGAGTTCGTCCTCCAGGAGGTCACCGAGCGCCGGCCGGGCCGGATCAGCCACGTCGTCTACGACTCGGTCGCCGCCGTCGAGGCTGCCCTGCGCGACGCCGCCGTCGCCCACGGGGAGTACGAGGCCACCCGGCTCGGCGGCGTACACGACGAGGAGTGGCCCGCCTGGTATGCCGCCCACATGGCCCGCGCCGCCGGGCTCGTATGATGGCGTCGACCCGTATCACCGGTCCGGGAACCATGTCGCAGATGGGCCGGTGACCTCGACGAACCGAGGAGGGATGGGCGGCGCGTTCGCTGCTGCCCATCTTCTGGAAGGTTCGTCATGGACATCGGTCTTGGACTGCCCGTCGGCGCCCCCGAGCTGTTGCTCGACTGGGCCCACGCCGCCGAGGCGCACCGCTTCAGCACTCTCGCACTGCTGGACCGTCTCACCTATCACAACCCCGAGCCGCTGACCGCGCTCGCCGTCCTGGCCGGGGCCACCCGCCGAGTGCGCCTGCAGACCGAGGTGCTGCTCGCGCCGCTGCGGGAGACCGCGCTGCTTGCCAAACAGGTCGCCACGCTCGACCGGATGGCCGGTGGCCGGTTCGTCCTCGGCGTCGGCGTCGGCGGGCGCGAGGACGACCACCGCGCGGCCGGCACCCCGATCCACCGGCGGGGGCGCATGCTCGACGCCCGACTCACCGCTCTCC
Organism: Actinoplanes sp. CA-252034; assembly: GCF_050956125.1. Classification (NCBI taxonomy): domain Bacteria; kingdom Bacillati; phylum Actinomycetota; class Actinomycetes; order Micromonosporales; family Micromonosporaceae; genus Actinoplanes; species Actinoplanes sp. CA-252034. The sequence continues at coordinate 8,155,816 of NZ_CP191846.1, read as the reverse complement.
GGGAGATCTGGGACGGGCAGCCGTACCGGGACACCGTCATCGGGCCGCGGCCCGCCACCCCCGGCGGGCCGCCGATCCTGATCGGCGGATTCGCGCCGGCCGCGCTGCGCCGGGTCGCGCTCCACGCCGACGGGTTCCTCTGCGCGGCCGCGCTCAGCTGGGCCGGTCCGCTCGTCGAACAGGTCCGCGAGCAGTGGGCCGAAGCCGGCCGTCCCGGCACGCCGCGCCTGGTCACCCAGATCAACGTCGCCGCCGGGAGCGCCGAGACGATCGAGCAGGCGCGCCGGGCCGTCGCCGGCTACTACGCCTTCACCGGCCGGCCCGGCTGGGGCGCGCCGATCAGCGATCCGGCGGAACTCGCCGACATGATCGCCGCACATCGCGAGTTCGGCGCCGACGAGCTGATGCTCTACTGCTGGGGCGACGACCCGGAACAGGTCGAACACCTGGCCGCCGTCGTCGCGCAGGGCCGCCCTGATCCGGACGACCACCGATAACGCCTTTCCTGTACGGCCGCCACCGCTGTCTCACGGCCGTTGAGGCAGCGGTGGGAGCCGGCCGGGTGGTCAGTGCCGGGCCTCGACCGCCCTGATGGTCTGGTCGAGCGCCCGGCCCAGGAACGATCTGCCCACCGTGCCCAGTAGGAGACCGATCACCCGGCCCTTGAGGTTCCTGCCCTCGCGCACCACCACGGCGTCCAGGGCCGTGCCGCCGTCCGGGCGCCGGGACAGGTGGTACGTGTGCCCGGACGCCCCGCCCCACACGTTGGAGTCGGTGGTCCTCATCACCACCCGGTACGGATCCGACCAGTCGTAGCTCAGCCGCTCCCAGACACCGCCGCCGCCCTCGGTCACGTCCGCGTGCGTCGGCCCCCGATCGTGCACCTTCAGGAACGCGTCCGAGCTGTTGCCGAAGATCTTCTCCCGGCCCGGCCCGAAGTCGGTGATCGCGGCGACGAACTGCTCGGGGGTGACCGACATGGTCCTGTGGAAGCGAATCGTTGACATGTGACGATCCTGGCCGGGAACGGCCGCCGTCGAACCCGGGTGGAACCCTGGCAGGCACCCTGGCCCCGGTAGTGTCCGGGCGGGCACTGCCGGGAAGGACGACATGGCACTCGAACTGCGCGGGCGGCATCGCGAGCGGGAGACACTCGACCGGCTCCTTGGCGACGTGCGGTCGGGTCGCAGCCGGGTGCTGGTGCTGCGCGGCGAGGCCGGGGTCGGCAAGACCGCGCTGCTCGACTACCTGACCGGGCACGCCCCGGCCGGCCGGGTGATCCGCTCCGCCGGGATCGAGCCGGAGACCGAGCTCGCCTACTCGGCGCTGCAGCAGCTGTGCGCCCCGCTCCTGGAGCACCTCGGCCGGCTCCCCGAGCCGCAGCGTGACGCGCTGTCCACCGCGTTCGGCCTGAGCACCGGCCGCCCGCCGGAGGGCCTGGTCATCGGGCTCGCGGTCCTCGGCCTGCTCGCCGAGGCGGCCGCCGAGCAGCCGCTGATCTGTGTCGTCGACGACGCCCAGTGGCTGGACCGGATGTCCGAGGTGATCCTCACCTTCGTGGCCCGGCGCCTCGACGCCGAGTCGGTCGCGCTGATCTTCGCGGTTCGCGGGCAGGGCCTCGACGGGCTGCCCGACCTGGCGGTCGACGGGCTGCCCGACGCCGACGCCCGCGCCCTGCTCGACTCGGTGCTGCCCGGCCTGGTCGACGCCCGGGTCCGCGACCGGATCGTCGCCGAGACCCGGGGCAACCCGCTCGCCCTGCTCGAACTGCCCCGCGACCTGTCCCCGGCCGAGCTGGCCTTCGGCCTGGGCGGACAGGCCGGCGGCGGTGGCCGGTCCGGCACGGTCCCGGGGCGGGTCGAGGAGACCTTCCAGCGCCGCATCGCCGCCCTGCCCGAGGACTCCCGCACCCTGCTGCTCGTCGCCGCTGTCGAACCGGTCGGCGACATCCCGCTGCTGTGGCGGGCCGCCGCGCTGCTCGGCGTCGGTCCCGAGGCGGCCGCCCCCGCCGAGGCCGCGGGACTCGTCGAGTTCGGGGCACGGATCCGGTTCCGGCACCCGCTGGTCCGGTCGGCCGGCCACCGCTCGGCCGAGCCCGCCGAGCTGCGGGCCGTCCACCACGCGCTCGCCGAGGTCACCGACGCCGACCGTGACCCCGACCGGCGCGCCTGGCACCGGGCGCACGCCGCGGTCGGTCCGGACGAGCGGGTCGCCGCCGAGCTCGAACGCTCCGCCGGCCGCGCGCTGGCCCGGGGTGGACGGGCCGCGGCCGCGTCGTTCCTGGAACGGGCGGCCGAGCTCACCCTCGACCCGGAGGCGCGCGCCGCGCGTACCATCGCCGCCGCCCGTGCCCGTTTCGTCTCCGGCGGCGTCGCCGCCGTCCCCGAGCTGCTCGCCGCGGCCGAGCTCGGCCCCTACGACCCGGTCCGGCAGGCCGAGATCGAACGGCTCCGGGCCCGCGTCGCGTTCGCCGTCAACTCCGGCCGCGCCGCCGTCACGCCACTGCTCGAAGCCGCCGGCCGCCTGTCCTCCCTGGACGCGGCCGCGGCCCGCGCCACCTACCTGTCGGCTATCGGCGCGGCCGTCAACGCGGGCCGACTCGGTGGCGACGACCTGCGCCGCGCCGCCGAGGCCGCCCGCACCGCCCCGCCCGGCGACGAGCCGGCCGGACGCCTGCTCACCGCGTTCACCACATGGAGCCTCGACGGGCACACCGCCGCGGTGCCCCTGTTCCGCCGGGCCGTCGAGCAGGTCACCGCGGAGAACGACCTCGACCTGCACTGGCTGGCCGGCATGGCCGAGCACGAGATCTTCGACGACACCTCGTTCCTGACCCGCACCGAGAGGACGGTCGCGTTCGCCCGCCGCGAAGGGCTCCTCGCGCTGCTGCCCGGCGCCCTCACCTTCCGGGCCACCGCACTGATCTATTCCGGACGGTTCGCGGACGCGTCCGACCTTCTCGGCGAGGCCGGGGCACTCGCGTACGCCACCGGGCCGTCACCACACCCGGCCACCGCCGCGATCCTCGCCGCCCACCGCGGCCGCACCGGGCCGGCCCTCGAAGCGATCGGGTCCTTGCAGACCGAGGCGCGGGCCGGCGGGGTCGGCTGGCTGCTCGGCGTCGCCGGATACGCGCGGGCGGTGCTGCACAACGGGCACGGCGACTACCCGGCCGCGCTGGCCGCCGCACGGCAGGCCACCGAGCACGACGACCTCGCCGTCCTCCAGTGGGCGCTGGGAGAGTTGGTCGAGGCGGCTGCCCGTACCCACGACATCGATCTTGCCAAGACGGCGCGGGACCGCCTCGCGTCGCGTGCCACCGCGTCGGGCAGCGGATGGGCACGCGGCACGCTGGCCCTGGCCGACGCGCTCGTCGGGACCGACGCCGAAACCTCCTACCGGGAGGCGATCGAGCAGCTCGCGGGCACCCGGCTCGACCTGCAGACGGCCCGCGCGCGGCTGCTCTACGGCGAGTGGCTGCGCCGGGAGAACCGCCGGGCCGACGCCCGGCTCCAGCTGCGGCCGGCGCACGACGCCTTCGCGACGATGGGCGCGGAGGGCTTCGCCGAGAGGGCGTCCCGGGAGCTGCTCGCCACCGGCGAGACGGTGCGCAAGAGGATCACGGGGGTACGGGAGGAGCTCACCGCCCAGGAGGGGCAGATCGTCCGGCTGGCCGCCGCCGGTCGGACGAACCCGGAGATCGGGGCGGTCCTGTTCCTCAGCCCGCGCACGGTCGAGTGGCACCTGCGCAAGATCTTCGCCAAGCTCGGCGTCACGTCGCGCCGGGAGTTGGCCGCCTCGGTTTGAACCGATTCCCGCCGGGAGCCGGCCGCCTCCGCCTGAACCGTGATTCCCGCCCGGGGTTGACCGCCTCGGTCTGAACCGTGATTTCCGCCGGGGTTGGCCGTCTCGGTCTGAACCGATTCCCTCCGGGAGTCGGCCGCCTCAGTCGGAACCGATTCCTCCGGGAGTTGGCCGCCTTGGTCTGAACCGTGATTTCCGTCCGCCTGATTCTCAGTGTCATGGGAGTAGGTCAGCCTCCTAGGATGCTATACCGGGCCGGAGGCGTGGCGGTGGTGCGGCGGCCTCTCCCTGCGCGGGCCCTCTCGGGCCCTCTCGGGCCTGAGGGCGCACCGCCGCACCACACAGTCACGTCAGGAAATCGTCCACCAGTTTGCGGAAGAGTTCGGGCTGTTCGACCCACGGGCGGTGACCGGATTCGGTCATCAGCTCGAAGTGGCTGTCCGGGTGGGCGGCTGCCACCACGCGGGCCGGGGCGGTGCCGATCATGCCGTCCGAGGCGCCCGCCACCACCAGCACCGGGGCGAGCACCGGGCCGGGGCGGGCGTCGCCGGCGTAGAACTCGTCGCGGAACCACGGGAGCCGGTTGGCGTGGCCCGGGACGTATTCGGTGCGGCGCTCCGGTGTCCAGCGGTGCCAGTGGAACGGCACCATGAGAGCCTGCGCGAACGGGCCGCGGGCGGTGGCGGCCTGCTCGTACCAGGGTTCGGCCGAGCGGGACGCGCGGATCCGGGCCACCTCCGCCGGGTCGATGTCGCGGCCTGCCCGGCCGATCGGCGTCACCAGCACCAGGCGGCGGACCCGGTGCGGATGGGTCACGGCGTACTCCTGGGCGGTCAGGGTTCCCGCGGAGTGCGCCAGGACGTCCAGCCGGTCCAGGCTCAGGTGGGTGCGCAGCGCCTCCAGGTCGCGGGCCTGCGCGGTGAACGACACCGTTGAACGGTCCGCCGGAACGTCCGAGCGGCCGCCGGCCCGGGAGTCGGCCAGGATCAGCCGCCGGGTCGCGGACAGGCCACCCAGGTCGCCGAGATAGCGCACGTCCATGCCGGGACCACCGGGCAGCACCACGAGCGGCGGCCCGTCCCCGGCCACGTCATAGAACAGGCGCAGGCCGTCGTGGGCGGGGTAGTACGGCATCCGGAGATCCTGTCACGCGGGCCGCGTACCGCCGAGAGGTCGTGAGGGTGACCCGGATCGCCTGGGCCGCGGCAGGGGAAGGCCGCGACAGGGAGGAGCCGACGGCAGAGCGAGGCTGCGGAAGCGGGATGCCGCGGCAGAGGAAGCCGTGACAGGGGGAGCCCTCGGCAGGGGGAGCCCGCGGCGGAGGAAGCCCGCGGCGGAGGAAGCCCGCGGCTGAGGGAGCCCGCGGCGGAGCGCGGCCGCGGGTGCGGCGGCGGTGGGAGAGGGCCGCGGGGGAGGGCGTGGGATTAGAGGCGGCGGTGTCGGGCAATCTTGGGAGGGTGAACTGGCTCGAATTCTCTCTGCTCCATGTCGACGAGCCCTGCACCGTCCGGGTGGAGGCGCCGGGACGTCGTGCGGTTCCCGTCGGTCCCTGTGTGATCGCGCGGCGGCCGGACGGGTTCACCGTGCTGTGCCCACCGGACACGGTCGCGCCGCCCGGCTCGCGGATCACGCTGCCCGCCGGTGACACCGTCGAAGTGGTGACCACCGTGCATCTGCCCGCGCACGGCACCCGGCTGCCCGAGCATCAGCAGCTGGACGTCGCGGGCAGCAAGGTGGCACAGCGCCCCTGCCGCGCCACGGGCAGACCGGGCTAGCCCCACGGCGCGGGCCATGGGGAGACCGGGCTAGCCCCACGGCGCGGGCCATGGGGAGACCGGGCTAGCCCCACGGCGCGGGCCATGGGGAGACCGGGGCGGCGTCACGGCGCGGGAGACCGGGGCGGCGCGGGCGCACGGGGAGACCGGGGCGGCGTCACGGCCCGCGGCGCGCCGGGCCATGGGGAGACCGAGGTAACACTCAAGATCGGTGGAGTGGCACCGATAGGTCCGGAGTGTGGTCCCGTTCGTTGTTCGCGGAGGCGACCCGCCGCGAACAGGTGGCGTGGTGGGTCCTCGGCGTCCTGACGGGTGTTCAGGTGGTCCTCTACGGGACCGGGCTCGACGACGGCGCCGCGGCGGGGCTGCTGCACAACGTCCTCTACCTGATGCCGGGCCTGCTGGTCGCGGGCGCCGCCGCACGGGCGGCGCGACCGTTCCGTACCGCCTGGGTGTTCCTGGCGGTGGGCCTGTTCGCCTACGCCTGCGGCAACCTCTACTGGTGGACGTTCGTCCGGGATCTCGCCCCGGAGCCGCTGATCACCCCGGCCGACCCGCTCTGGCTGGCGTTCTATCCGTGTGTCGGGATCGCGCTGGTGCTGATGCTGCGGCAACGGCTGCGGCGGGTCAGCGTCCCCGCCTGGCTGGACGGGGTGATCGCGGCCACCGCGGTCGCGTCGCTGGTGTCGGTGCCGGTGCTCGCCGCGGTGGAGCCGGCCCCGCACTCGACTGTGCTCGGGGTCGTGGTGAACGCCGCCTACCCGATCGCCGACATCGCGATCACCGGCTGCCTGCTCGGCGCGTGGGCGCTGAACGGCTGGCGCGCGGACCGGGCGCTCGGGCTGTTCATCGCCGGCATGGCCGTGCTCGCCGGGGCCGACACGGTCAGCATGGTGCTGCTGTGGGAGGGCGTCGACGTTCCGGTCGGTGTCGACATGTCGTGGATCATCGGCCTGATCCTGCTGGCGCTCGCGGCCCGGCAGCCGGCCGTCGCCGAGGCGGGCCGGCCCAGTCTGTGGCTGAGCACCGCGGTTCCGGCCGTTCTGGCGGTCTGCTGCATGGGCCTGCTGCTGTGGGCGGCGCTGACCGCGAGCGCCATCGAGCCGGTCAGCAGCCTGCTCGCCGGGACGGCGGTGACGGCGGCGATCGTACGGATGATGGCCAGCGTCCGCAGCGCGGAGGCGCTCGGCACGGCCCGCCGGCAGGCCCGTACCGACGAGCTGACCGGGCTGGCCAATCGCCGGTTCTTCGTCGAGCGGCTGGAGCAGGACCTGAACGGCGTCGCCCCGGAGCTGGCGGTCGCCTACGTGGATCTGGACCGGTTCAAGGAGGTCAACGACAGTTTCGGCCACGACGTCGGGGACACCCTGCTACGGCTGGTCGGCGCCCGGATGCGCGAGTCGCTGGGTCCGGACGTGCTGCTGGCCCGGCTCGGCGGCGACGAGTTCGGGCTGATCATGCCGGGGACCGGCCGGGCGGAGGCCGCCGAGATCGTGGCCGGGGTGCTGTCGGCGCTGCGGGAGCCGTTCGTGCTGCCGGAGGTGGACCTGCACGTCGACGCGAGCATCGGCATCGCGGTCTGTCCCGACGACGGCGCCGACCGGTCCACGCTGCTGCGCCGCGCTGACGTGGCGATGTACGCGGCGAAGACCGGCCACGGCGGCCCGGTCTTCGCGACCGGCCTCGACGACCACGCCCGGGCCCGGCTCACCATGCTGGAGGAGTTGCGGGCCGGCCTGGACCGCGGCGAGCTGATGCTGCACTACCAGCCGAAGGTGACCGTCGACGGGGCCGCCCGGGTCACCGGCGTGGAGGCGCTGGTCCGCTGGCAGCATCCGGTGCGCGGCCTGGTCTTCCCGGACGCGTTCCTCTACACGGCGGAGAGCGCCGACCTGATGGGCCGGATCACCACGGTGGTGCTGGACCTGGCCTGCCGGCAGAGCCGTGCCTGGCACGATCAGGGGCTGCCGGTGTCGGTGGCGGTGAACCTGTCGGTGTCGAATCTGCGTGACCCGGGATTCCCGGAGCAGGTGGGCGAGCTGCTGCGCCGGTACGGCCTGCCGCCGGCCGCCCTGGAGCTGGAGGTCACCGAGAGTGTCCTGATGACCGACGCCGACAACGCGCTGCAACTGCTGGGCCGGCTGCGGGACATGGGCATCCGGCTGGCCGTCGACGACTACGGCACCGGCTACTCCAGCCTCAGTTACCTGCAGGTGCTGCCGGTCGACGACCTGAAACTGGACCGGGCGTTCGTGAGCCGGTGCGTCGTCGACCCGCGCAGCGCCGCGATCGTGCACAGCACGGTCCAGTTGGCCCATTCGCTGGGCATGCAGATCGTCGCCGAAGGGGTGGAGGACGGGGACGTCTTCGAGCGGCTGCGTGTCTACGGGTGTGACCTCGCCCAGGGGTACGGGATCGCCCGCCCGCAGGACGCCGTGGCGACGACGGCGTGGCTGCTCGAACGGGAGATCGCGCACCCGGCCGCGGTGTGATCAGGTGCCCTGGGATCAGGTGCGCAGCGTGTGGCGCGGGGACCGGCCGTAGATCTTCCGGTAGCCGGCGGCGAACCGGCCGGGTGTGGCGAATCCCCAGCGCGCGGCGATCGCGGCCACCGTGTCACCCTGTTGCGGGTCGCCGTCGCGCAGGTCGCGGTGGGCGCCCTCCATCCGCGCCCGGCGCAGGCTCTGGGTGGGGTGAGGTCACCGTGCCGGGCGAACGCCGCCTGCAGCCCGCGCACCCCGATGCCGGCGGCGGCGGCGATGTCCTCCACGGTGATCGGCTCGGCGGCGTGCGCGTCGATGTAGGCCAGCGCCCGCCGGACCACGGCCGGTGGGACCTGTCCCGGGCCGGCCGTGTAGCCGGCGGTCATGGTGGTGTTGGGGAAGACCGCCACGGCTGCCGCGGCCAGCGTGTCGAGGGCGGTCGCGTAGACCAGCGGGTGGGTGACGGCCGGGTCGGGGCCGGCGAACACGCGGGTCACGTAGCCGACCGTGGCGATCCAGTGGCGGTTCATCCGTGCCGACACCGGGGTGGGCGCGTCGAACCGGAAGTCGACCGGCTCCACGCCCAGACGCTGAGCGGCCCTGGTCACCGCGGCCAGCGGGAACCGAACGGTCTGCAGGTCGATGCCGGACCACGACACGTCCAGGGCCGCGCCCAGCGGCACCAGCAGCGCGTCGCCGGCGGTGAACCGGTGTGACCGGCCGCCGGCGCCCACGCTGTACCAGCCGTCGAACAGCAGGGCCGTGGTCACCGCGCCGAACGGCTCGGCGCGGGTCTCGGCCCTGCCCCGGTAGCTGAGCCGGTTGAGCGCCACGTCGCCGGAAGCGGCGGTCCGCGAGCGGAACAGGAAGTCCGGGCCGGGACGGGCCAGGCGGGGCAGATGGTCGACGTAGACGCTGCTCAGGAACTCGTGGGCCCGGCCGATGTCGGTCGTGCTGAGATCCGACCGGGTTACCGTCACGTTCGTCCTCCCGCTCCGTGCCCGCCGCGCATCCGGTGTGCGCCGAACGCACGAACCGCCACATCGTGCTTGAGTCTGGCCCTCCGGGGCCCGCCCATGGAAGTCATGCACCCACAGGAGCGACTCGCGGCGCTGACCGCTTTCACCGCCCGGGCGCGCCTGAGCGCCGGCCTCCGGGCCGCCATGGCCGAGGCTTCGCGGGAGCGGGCCGCCCACGCGCGCCGGCTGGCCGAGGAGGCCACCGCCCGTCTGAACAACCGCTCCCGCACGGCATCGGATGCGGCCCTCGGCGATCGGGGCTAGGGTCGGTTCATGGGTGTGCGCACCTGGATCGAGGGCTGGCCGGTCTATCGGCAGCTCACCGGCACCGACCCACTGGGCCGGGGCGCGGCCGCGCAGTCGCCGCGCTCGCGGGAGCTGACCGCGCGCACCGGGTCGGCCGACTCGGTGGCCCGGTCGGTGTGCCCGTATTGTGCGGTCGGCTGCGGGCAGCGGATCTTCGTCAAGGACGGCGAGGTCGTCCAGATCGAGGGCGACCCGGACAGCCCGATCTCCCGGGGGCGGCTCTGCCCGAAGGGCTCGGCCAGCAAGAGCCTGGTCACCAGCGACCGGCGGCTGCGCAGCGTGCTCTACCGGCGGCCGTTCGCGACGGACTGGGAGGAGCTCGACCTCGACACGGCGATGAGCATGATCGCCGACCGGGTCGTCGAGGCGCGTGAGCGGACCTGGGAGGACGCCGACGAGGCGGGCCGCCCGCTGAACCGGACGCTGGGCATCGCGAGTCTCGGCGGCGCCACCCTGGACAACGAAGAGAACTATCTGATCAAGAAGTTGTTCACGGCGCTCGGCGCGATCCAGATCGAGAACCAGGCGCGTATTTGACACTCCGCCACCGTTCCCGGTCTGGGAGCCAGCTTCGGCCGTGGCGGGGCCACCGGATTCCTCCAGGATCTGGCTAACGCCGACTGCATCGTCATCCAGGGCTCCAACATGGCGGAGGCCCATCCGGTGGGGTTCCAGTACGTGGTGGAGGCGAAGAACCGCGGCGCCAAGGTGATCCACATCGATCCGCGGTTCACCCGGACCAGCGCGCTCGCGCACACCTACGTGCCGATGCGGGCCGGGGCTGACATCGCGTTCCTGGGCGGGGTGGTCAACTACATCCTCGGCAACGAGAAGGACTTCCGGGAGTACGTGGTCGCGTACACCAACGCGTCGATGATCGTCGGTGCGGGGTTCCGTGACACCGAGGACCTCGACGGGCTGTTCTCCGGCTACGACCCCGAGCTGAACGTCTACGACCAGACGAGCTGGCAGTACGAGGGGCAGGAGGACGAGGGCCAGGAGGAGGGCGAGGCGCACGCCGACCGGGAGACCGCGTCCGGCCTGGAGCAGGAGTCGCACGGCCCGCCGATCCCGGCCGGCGTGCCCCGGGACCCGACGCTGCAGCACCCGCGCTGTGTCTACCAGATCCTGAAACGGCACTACGCCCGCTACACGCCGGAGATGGTCGAGCGCGTGTGCGGCGTACCCCCGGAGAAGTTCCTGGAGGTCTGCGAGGCCTGGACCGCGAACTCGGGCCGGGAGCGGACGACGGCGCTGGTCTACTCGGTGGGCTGGACCCAGCACAGCGTGGGGGTGCAGTACATCCGCACCGGCGCGATCATCCAGCTGTTGCTGGGCAACATGGGCCGGCCCGGCGGTGGGGTGATGGCGCTGCGCGGGCACGCCAGCATCCAGGGGTCGACCGACATCCCGACGCTGTTCAACCTGCTGCCCGGCTATCTGCCGATGCCGCACCACCGGCAGCACGAGACGTTCCGGCAGTGGGTGGACGCCATCCGGCATCCCGAGCAGAAGGGGTTCTGGGCCGACGCCGAGGCGTATGCGGTGAGCCTGCTGAGGGCCTACTTCGGCGACGCCGCCACCGCGGACAACGACTGGGGGTACGGCTGGCTGCCCCGCCTGACCGGCGACCACGGCACCTACCGGCAGGTCCTCGACATGATCGACGGGAAGATCAGGGGCTACTTCCTGCTCGGTCAGAACCCGGCGGTCGGCTCCGCGCACGGCCGGGCCCAGCGGCTCGGCATGGCCAACCTGGACTGGCTGGTGGTGCGTGACCTGTTCGCCATCGAGAGCGCCACGTTCTGGAAGGACGGGCCGGAGGTCGCCACCGGCGAGATCGTCCCCGAGCGGTGCAGCACCGAGGTGTTCCTGATGCCGGCCGCGTCGCACGCCGAGAAGGAGGGCACCTTCACCCAGACGCAGCGGCTGCTGCAGTGGCGGGAGAAGGCCCTCGACCCGCCCGGCGACTGCCGCTCGGAGCTGTGGTTCTTCCACCACCTGGGCCGGCTGGTCCGGGAGCGGCTGGCCGGGTCGACGCTGCCCCGTGACCAGGCGGTCCTGCGCCTGAACTGGCCGGACGAGGAGCCGTCCGGTGAGGACGTGCTGCGCGAGATCAACGGCTACGACGTGGCCACCGGCGCGCCGCTGTCCGGCTTCACCGATCTGAGGGCCGACGGGTCCACCGCCTGCGGGTGCTGGATCTACTCCGGGGTGTTCTCCGGCGGCGTCAACCAGGCCGCCCGCCGCCGGCCCGGCATCGAGCAGGACTGGGTGGCCCGGGAGTGGGGCTGGGCGTGGCCGTCGGACCGGCGCACCCTCTACAACCGCGCCTCGGCCGACCCCGAGGGCCGGCCCTGGTCGGAGCGGAAGAAGTACGTGTGGTGGGACCCGGAGGCGGGCGAGTGGACCGGCTACGACGTGCCCGACTTCGAGAGGACGAAGCCGCCGTCCTACCGGCCGCCCGAGGGCGCGAGCGGGGTCGCGGCGATCGCCGGTGACGACGCGTTCATCATGCAGGGCGACGGGAAGGGCTGGCTGTACGCGCCGAGCGGTCTCATCGACGGCCCGATGCCCACCCACTACGAGCCGGCCGAGTCACCGATCGGCAACCCGCTCTACCGGCAGGGGGCCAACCCCACGCGCAAGCGGTACGACCGGGACGACAACCCGATCAATCCGGCGTCGCCGGTGTTCCCGTACGTGTTCAGCACCAGCCGGCTCACCGAGCACCACACCGCGGGCGGCATGAGCCGGCAGCTGGCGTACCTGTCGGAGTTGCAGCCGGAGATGTTCGTCGAGGTGTCGCCGGCGCTGGCCGCCGAACGCGGCCTGGAGCACCACGGGTGGGCGCACGTGATCACCAGCCGGGCCGCGATCGAGGCGCGGGTGCTGGTCACCGACCGGTTGCGCCCGTTGCGCGTGGACGGCCGGATCATCCACCAGATCTGGATGCCCTACCACTGGGGCAGCTCGGGCCTGGTCACCGGTGACTCGGCCAACGACCTGATCGGCATCGTGCTGGACCCGAACGTGCTGATCCAGGAGAGCAAGGTCGGCACCAGCGACATCCGGCCGGGCCGGCGGCCGACGGGCAAGGACCTTCTCGCGTACGTCGAGGAGTACCGCAGACGGGCGGAGGGCCATGACGGCTGACAACCTGGGTGGCTGGCCCGATCCGCAGCCGCGGATGGGGTTCTTCACCGACACCAGCGTCTGCATCGGCTGCAAGGCGTGCGAGGTGGCGTGCAAGGAGTGGAACGCGGTCCCCGACGACGGGTTCGAGCTGCTGGGCCACTCCTACGACAACACCGGCGGCCTGTCGGCGAACTCGTGGCGGCACGTGGCGTTCATCGAGCAGCCGGTCACCACCGACGTGCTGGCCGAGGTCGAGGCCGGGTCCGGTCCGGGCGACGTGCGCTGGCTGATGATGTCCAACGTGTGCAAGCACTGCACGCAGGCCGGCTGCCTCGACGTGTGCCCGACCGGGTCGCTGTTTCGCACCGAGTTCGGCACCGTCGTGGTGCAGGAGGACATCTGCAACGGCTGCGGCTACTGCATCCCGGCCTGCCCCTACGGCGTCATCGACCAGCGTAGGGACGACGGCCGGGCGTGGAAGTGCACGCTCTGCTACGACCGGGTCGGCGACGGCCTGACCCCCGCCTGCGCCCAGGCGTGCCCCACCGAGTCCATCCAGTTCGGTGAGGTCGGCGAGTTGCGCGAGCGCGCCGCCGCCCGGGTGCGGGCCCTGCACACTCACGGTGTGGGCGAGGCCAGGTTGTACGGCCACGACCCGGACGACGGCGTCGGCGGCAACGGCGCGTTCTTCCTGCTGCTCGACGAGCCCGAGGTGTACGGCCTGCCGCCGGCCCCGGTCGTGCCGACGCGTGACCTGCCGGCCATGTGGCGGCGGGCGGGGCTGGCCGGGCTGGCGATGGCCGCGGCCGTGGTGGTGTCCTTCCTGGGTGGGGGTGGATCGTGAAAGAGCGGGCCATGGTGCCGAAGGCCGACTTCCGCTCGTACTACGGCCGGCCGATCGTGCGGCCCCGGTGTGGCGGCACGACATCGCCGCCTACCTGTTCACCGGCGGTCTGGCCGCCGGATCGGCGCTGCTGGCCGCGGGCGGGGACGCCACCGGGCGGCCCGCCCTGCGCCGGGCCGGGCGCACCACCGCCCTCGGCGCCCTGATCGCCAGCACCTACTTCCTGATCAACGACCTGGGCCGGCCGTCGCGGTTCCACCACATGCTGCGGGTGGCCAAGCCGACCTCGCCGATGTCGGTGGGCACCTGGATCCTCAGCGCGTTCGGTGGTGCCGCCGGGGCGGCCGCGGTCGCCGAGGCCGCCCCGCTGCTGCCCGGCCCGCTGCGCCGCCCGGTGACCGTGCTGGGCACGGTAGGGCAGTACGGCGCGGCCGTCCTGGCGCCCGCGCTGGCCACGTACACGGCCGTGCTGCTCTCCGACACCGCCACGCCGAGCTGGCACGCCGCGTACCCGGACCTGCCGTTGATCTTCGCGGGCAGCGCCCTGGCCAGCGGCGCCGGTGTCGGGCTGATCGCCGCGCCGACCGCGCAGACCGGCCCGGCCCGGCGGATGGCGGTGCTCGGCGCCGCCCTCGAGCTGTACGGCGCCCACCGCATCGAGACGACGAAAGGCCTGCTCAGCGAGCCGTACACCACCGGGCGTGCCGGGCGGCTGCTGCGTGCTGGGCGGGCCCTGACCGCGCTGGGCGTGGCCGGGGCGCTGCTGGGCCGCCGCAGCCGGGCGGTGTCGGCGCTGTCCGGGGTGTCCCTGCTGGCGGCCGCCTTGGCCACCCGTTTCGGCGTCTTCGACGGCGGGGTCGCCTCGGCGAAGGACCCGCGCTACACGGTCGTGCCGCAGCGGGAGGGCCGGTCAGCCTGACGGCCGGCGGTCCGGGAGGCAGACCTTGAACGTGGTGGTCCCGTCCGCCGACTCGTCGAGGGTGAGTGTCCCCCGTGCTGTTCGACGACCGCCCGGGCCAGGCTCAGGCCCAGCCCGCTGCCGGGCACACCCCGGCGGCGTGCGTCGGCGCCACGGTAGAACAGGTCGAACAGCAGGTCGCGTTCCTCGTCACGGACCGGCTGTCCCTGATTGGACACCGACAGCACCGTGGTGTGCCGGTCGGCCGACAGCCTCACGTCGACGCCCGAGCCGTCCGCCGCCCAGGTCCGCGCGTTCGCGAGCAGCTCCTCCACCGCCTGCCGGAGCCGGGCCGGGTCACCGTCGATCGGCATCGTGGCGGGCGTGTCGATGCGTATCCGGTGATCGCTGCCCGCTGCCGCGTCCCGGACGATCGCGGCCAGGTCGGCGGGCTGGATGCTCATGTCCAGGCGCCCGGACCGCAGCGCGGCGACGTCGAGCAGTTTCAGCACGACGGCGCGCAGTCCGGCCGCGTTGCGTTCGATGGCGGTGAGCATGTGCCGCTGGTCGTCGGTCAGGCCGGGCTCGTCCAGCAGCAGATCGGTGTACGACTGGATGGTGGTCAGCGGGGTGCGCAGCTCGTGCCCGGCCAGCGCGATGTACTGGTCGTGGGCGCGGTCCAGCTCGGTGGTGAGCCGTTCGGCGCGGAGGCGGGCCAGGAACAGCCCCACGGCGGGGGCGAGCCCGCCGACCAGGCCGGCGCTGACATCCTCCGGGATGTCGGCCGCCGCGGTCCGGCAGACCAGCACGCCCAGCACCTCCGGCCCGCTGGGCAGTGGCACCGCCAGCGCCGACGGCTCCACGATCGGGCGCCGTCGCTCGCAGGCCAGCGTCGCCAGCTCCAGCCCCGACACGGCACCGTCCACCGGATCGGCCCATCGGGCGGTCAGGCGCGGCAATCCCGCCGTGTCGTCGCAGGTCCACAACTCGACCTGGTCCCAGCCGATCAGCGTGCCGATCAACCGGACCGCCTCGCCCAGCACCTGCTCGTCGGTTCCCCCGGCGGCCACCACCTTCGCGACCGCCAGTTCGCACTCGTGCAGCCGGGCCGCCCGCCGGGCTTCGGTGACCTCGTGGATCGCCACGACGGCGGCCACTGCGGACAGCCCGTCGACGGGGCGGCTGTGCACGCGGAACACCCGGCGGGCCCGGTCCGGCGTGCGACGGATCACCTCCGCGTCGCGAACCGGTTCGCCGCGCAGTGCCCGCAGCAGCGGCAGGTCGTCGCCGATCGGCCGGCCGTCCGGGTGGTGCAGGTGCAGGTGCGCACCCCACTGGGCGGCCGGCATCTCGGCGATCCGCTCGCCGATCAGCGTCCGGGCGGCGTCGTTGAACAGCACCGGCATCCCGTTCGCGTCGCTGCCGACCACGGCCACGTCGAGGCTGTCGACGACGGCTTCCAGGACCTCCTGGCGTTCCTGCAGGCGCAGCCGCGCGTACGTCTCGGCCTGGATCCGCTCGTCTCCGGCCTGGCCGGCCCGCACCCACTCCGTCACGTCCTCGACCCGGTGGATGATCCAGCGCAGTCGCCCGTCCGCACCGAGGACCGGCACGTTCACCGGCGACCACCAGCGGTGGTCGAAGCCGCCGTGGGGCTGAGGGACGTCGTATCTGAGGATCTCCATGATGTCGGCGACGAGTTCGGTGCGGACCCGCTGCAGGGAGGCGCCGAGCGTCGCCACGCCGTTGGCGGCCGGGTTCTGCGGGTTGTCCGGGAACGCGTCGAACATCGGCCGGCCCACCAGTGCCTCGCGTGTGCTCATGGCGCCCGTCACGAAGGCGTCGTTGGCCTCGACGATGACCAGGTCGGGGTCGAGAACGAGGAGTGCGACCGGTGCGCCCGCGAACAGCCTCCGATAGTCGAGTTTTTCCGACATATCGCCCATATCGTCACCTTAGTCGGTCGGTCGATGACCCGAGCCCGTTACGGGCAGACCGACGGCTCCTGCCCGTGGGTGTGCCCACTGTTGAGCACCTTCTCCACGCACACCGACAACTCCCGCGGCAGGAACGGCTTGAACAGCACCGCCGTCGCCTGCGCCAGGCCCGGCCGGGAGTCGCCCGGCGCCAGGCTGCCGCTGACGAACACCACCGGCAGGTCCCGCGTCGCCGGCTCCGCCCGCAGCGCCCGCGACAGCTCCACCCCCGACATCCGCGGCATGTCGATGTCACTCACCAGGATGTCCGGCCGCTGCTCGCGGACCGCCTCCAACGCTTGCGCGCCGTCATCCGTCTCCACCACGGTGTGACCAGCACGCCGCAGCACCCGCGTCATCACCTCACGGATGTCCCCGTCGTCCTCGGCCACCACGATGAGCGCCATCGCACCGTCCAGTTCCTCGCCGCTCCTGAACCTGCCGCACCACAGATCGGCACCCGGTCCGCACCGCTGAGGCGCTAGAAAGTCACCGTCACACCGTCGCGGGCCGGCACCAGTTCACCGATTACCGGGTACCCCGGAACCTCACCCGCAATCAGCAGACCTCCGGACGTCTGCGCGTCCGCGAGCAGCAGCAACTCCTGCTCAGGCACGGTGCCGGCATCGGTGTGCGGCCGCACCCACTCCAGGTTGCGGCGGGTCCCGCCACTGACGTGACCGTCCCGCAGCGCCTCCCGCGCCCCCTCCAGATACGGCACCGCCGCCGGATCGATCCGGGCCGTCACCCCACTGGCCCGGGCCAGCTTGTGCAGATGGCCCAGCAGCCCGAAGCCGGTCACGTCGGTGGCGCAGACCACACCCGCCGCCAGCGCCGCCTCGGCCGCCGCCCGGTTCAGGGTGGTCATCGCCGCGATCGCCTGCGCGAACACCTCACCGGTCGCCTTGTGCCGGCTGTTGAGCACACCCACGCCCAGCGGCTTCGTCAACGTCAGCGGCACCCCCGGCACCCCCGCGTCGTTGCGCATCAGCCGGGCCGGATCGGCGACCCCGGTGACCGCCATGCCGTACTTGGGCTCCGGATCGTCGACGCTGTGCCCCCCGGCCACATGACAGCCCGCCTCCCGCGCCACGTCCAGACCGCCGCGCAGCACCTCGGCCGCCAGCTCCATCGGCAGCACGTCACGCGGCCAGCCCAGCAGGTTCACCGCGACGACCGGGACGCCGCCCATCGCGTACACGTCGGAGAGCGCGTTGGCCGCCGCGATCCGCCCCCAGTCGTAGGCGTCGTCCACCACCGGCGTGAAGAAGTCCGCCGTCGCCACCACGGCGGTGCCGGCCGCGATCCGCACCACCGCCGCGTCGTCCCCGTCGTCCAGGCCGACCAGCAGCTCACCCGGCCCCCGCGGCGGCTCGGCGCCGACCAGCCCGGCCACCATCTGCTCCAGCTCACCGGGCGGGATCTTGCAGGCACAACCGCCGCCGTGCGCGTACTGCGTGAGCCGGACCGCCGCCGTCTGCGTCATGCCTCGCACTCTCGCACAGATGCCGCGGACCGGCCCGGCGAGCACAAACCGGTCAGCGGGGATACGGTGATCGGCGGAGGCGTTCAGGTTGCTGGTGCTCCTCGCGGTCTTCAACACCGACGTGGCCCGGGATCCGGGTCAGGCGGGTTCGATTCCCGTCCGCCTCCGCCTTCGGGTCGTTCCTTTCGAGATCAACATCCCGCGGGGGTACGGATGGAGCACGGCACCGCGGATCCCCGGCGACGGGTGCCCCGTACCGACGAGGTGTTGAACGACCCCCGCCTGATCGCCGCCGCCGGCCGCCTCGGCCGAGCCCCGGTCAAGGCCGCGGTCATCGCCGCCCAGCAGCTCGCGCGGGCCGGCGACCTGGACCCCGCAGCCGTCGCCGACACCGCCCTCGCCACTCTGCCCGCGACGCCCGGCGGCCTGCTCCCGGTCCTCAACGCCACCGGCACCGTCCTGCACACCAACCTGGGCCGGGCCGCGCTGTCCGCCGCCGCGATCGAGGCGGTCACCGCCGCGAGCGGGCACACCGACGTCGAGCTCGACCTGGCCACCGGCCGTCGCGCCCGCCGAGGCCGCGCCACCCTCACCGCACTGGCCGCCGCCGTCCCCGCCGCCGGGGCCGTCCACGTCGTCAACAACGGCGCCGCCGCTCTCGTGCTGGCCGCCACCGCGCTCGCCGCCGGCCGCGAGATCATCGTGAGCCGCGGCGAGATGGTGGAGATCGGCGACGGGTTCCGGCTGCCCGACCTGCTGGAGTCGACCGGGGCCCGGCTGCGCGAGGTCGGCGCCACCAACCGCACGTCGGCCGCCGACTACGCCGCAGCCGTCGGCCCGGCCACCGGCTTCATCCTCAAGGTCCACCCGTCCAACTTCGTGATGCGCGGCTTCACCAGCGCCGCCGGCATCGGCGAGCTGACCGGCCTCGGCGTGCCGGTCGTCGCCGACATCGGCTCCGGGCTCCTCGCCCCCGACCCGCTGCTCCCCGACGAACCGGACGCCGCCGGCGCCCTGCGAGCCGGGGCCGCCCTCGTCGTGGCCAGCGGCGACAAGCTGCTCGGCGGCCCGCAGGCGGGATTGCTGCTCGGCGAGGCGGCCCTGATCGAACGCCTGCGCCGGCACCCGCTCGCCCGCGCCCTGCGGGTCGGCAAACTCACCCTGGCCGCCCTGCACGCCACCCTCGAGGGGCCGGCCACCCCCACCCGGCGGGCGCTGCACGCCGACCCGGACGTGCTGCGCGACCGCACCACCCGGCTGTGCGAACGGGTGGCCGCCGCCGGAGTCGACGCCACCGTCACCCCGTCGGCCGCGGTCGTCGGTGGCGGTGGCGCCCCCGGGCTCGAACTGCCGTCGTGGGCGCTGTCGCTACCCGAGCGGTACGCGGCCGCGCTGCGTACCGGCCGTCCCCCGGTGGCCGGCCGGGTCGAGAAGGGACGGCTGCTGCTCGACCTGCGCTGCGTACCGGCCGTCGCCGACGACACGGTGCACGCCGCGATCCTCGCCGCCTCCTCCGCTGCCGGGGGCTGACGTGCACGCCGCGATCCTCGCCGCCTCAACTGCTGCCGGGGGCTGACGTGCACGCCGCCCCGTTTGCCGGCGGAGGCTGACGTGCACGTCGTCGCCACCGCCGGGCACGTCGACCACGGCAAGTCCACCCTGGTCCGCGCGCTCACCGGCATGGAACCCGACCGGTGGGCCGAGGAGCGCCGCCGCGGCATGACCATCGACCTCGGGTTCGCCTGGACCACCCTGCCCTCCGGAGCGCCCGTCGCGTTCGTCGACGTGCCCGGCCACGAACGGTTCGTGCCCAACATGCTCGCCGGGATCGGGCCGGTCCCGGCCGTGATGATCGTGGTCGCCGCCGACGAGGGCTGGAAACCACAGTCCGCGGAGCACCTGGCCGCCCTGGACGCGCTCGGGGTCCGGCACGGGCTGCTCGTGGTCACCCGTACCGATCTGGCCGACCCGGCCCCGGCGCTGACCGACGCCGCCGCCCGGATCGCCGCCACCTCCCTCGGCCCGGTCGAGGCCGTCGCCGTCAGCGGGCACACCGGCACCGGCCTCGACGACCTGCGCGCCGCCCTCGACCGGCTCGCCGCCGCCCTGCCCGCACCGGACACCACCGCCGACGTCCGGCTCTGGATCGACCGGGCCTTCACCATCCGCGGCGCCGGCACCGTGGTCACCGGCACCCTCGGCGGGGGAGTCCTGCACACCGGCGACGAGCTGGAGCTCACCGGCCCGCCCCGGCGCGTCCGCGTCCGCGGCCTGCAGTCCCTCGGAACGCCGGCCGGCGACGTCGCCGCCGTCGCCCGGGTCGCCGTCAACCTGCGCGGCGTCGACCGCGACATGATCGCCCGCGGCGCCGCCCTGCTCACCCCCGGCCGGTTCCGGCTCACCGACCTCGTCGACGTCCGCGTCCACGGTGACGCCGTCGCCGGCCTGCCCGCCACCCTCACCCTGCACGCCGGCTCCGCGGCGGTCCCGGTCCGGGTGCGGCCGCTCGGCGCCGACACCGCCCGGCTGCGGCTGCGCCGGCCACTGCCGCTGCGTTTCGGTGACCGGGCCCTGCTGCGCGATCCGGGCCGCCACCACATCGCCGGGGGCGTCACCGTCCTCGACGCCGCACCGCCCACCCTCACCCGGCGCGGCGCCGCCGCCCGCCGCGCCGCCGACCTGGCCCGCCTGGACGGCGCGCCCGACCCGGCCGATGAGCTGCGCCGCCGACGGTTGATCCGCCGCGACGACCTGCGACGGCTGGGCGTACCCACCGACATCGAACCGGTCGCGGGGGACTGGCTCGCCGACCCGGGCCACTGGGAGGAGCTGCGGCAGCGCCTCGCCGACGAGGTCACCCGGCACACCGCCGGGCACCCGCTCGAACCCGGCGCCCCGCTCGAAGCGCTGCGCCACCGTCTCGGCCTGCCCGACCGCGCCCTGGTCGAGGCCCTGGTCCGGCCACCGCTGCGAATCCGCGACGGCCGGGTCGGCGCGGGCGAGCCCACCGTTCCGGAGACGCTCACGACCGCCGTCCGGGAGGCCTTCGCGGGACTCGCCGGCCGCCCGTTCGCCGCACCCGAGGCCGGCCGGCTGACCGAGCTCGGCCTCGGCGCCCGCCAGATCGGCGCCGCCGTCCGGGCCGGCCTGGCGATCCGGCTCGACGGCAACGTCCTGCTTCCCCCGGACACCCCGGCCCGGGCGGTACGCGTGCTGGCCGCCCTGCCCCAGCCGTTCACCCTCAGCGAGGCCCGGCGCGCCCTCGACACCACCCGCCGGGTCGCCGTGCCCCTGCTGGAGCTGCTCGACCGTACCGGCGCCACCGAACGTCTCCCCGACGACCGCCGCCTGATCCGCCCCGAGGCGCCCGCCGCCTCGCCCCACGGCTGACCTCTCCCGTTCGGGTGGTGCCTCGTTTCGGGTGGTGCCTCGTTTCGGGTGGTGCCTCGTTTCGGGTGGCGCCTCGTTTCGGGTGGTGCCTCGTTTCGGGTGGCGCCTCGTTCTCGGATGGCGCTGATCGGCCGGCTCGCTCCTGTGGTCGCGTGCCGGTTGATTCGCCCGCGCCCGGGTAGTCGGCGGGGATGGCGACGGATCAGACGGTCTCGGACGTGGTGGTGCAACGGCTGACGGCGTGGGGTGTGCCCCGCGTGTTCGGCTACCCCGGCGACGGCATCGACGGGGTCATCGGCGCCCTGCGGCGCGCCGGCGAACCGGCGTTCGTGCAGGCCCGGCACGAGGAGGCGGCCGCGTTCATGGCCGTCGGGCACGCCAAGTACACCGGCGGCGTGGGTGTCTGCCTGTCCACCCAGGGCCCCGGCGCGGTGCACCTGCTCAACGGCCTCTACGACGCCCGCCTCGACTCCCAGCCGGTCGTTGCGATCGTCGGCCAGCAGATGTCCAGCGTCCTCGGCAGCGCCTACCAGCAGGAGATCGACCTGGTGCGGCTCTTCGGCGACGTGTGCGCCCAGTTCGTGCAGGCCGCGCACACCGCCGAACAGGTGCCGATGCTGCTCGACCGCGCGTTCCGCACCGCCCTGGCCACCCGCAGCCCGACCTGCGTGATCCTCCCGCACGACGTGCAGCAGTTGCCGGCGCCCGACCCGGGCGCCCATGAGCACGGGGTGATGGTGACCAGCCCCGGCCTGCGCCCCGCCCGTCTCGTGCCCCGCGACGAGGACCTGCGGGAGGCGGCCGCGGTGCTCGCCGCCGGCGAACGGGTGGCGATCATGGTCGGGCAGGGCGCGTACGGGGCCGCGGCGGAGATCGGCGAACTGGCCGACCGGCTCGGGGCGGGCATCACCGCGTCCCTGCTCGGCAAGCCGGTCCTCGACGAGAGCCTGCCCCGGCACACCGGCGTCATGGGGCACCTCGGCACCACCGCCAGCGAGCAGCTGATGCGGCACTGCGACACCCTGCTGCTGATCGGCACCAACGACCCGTGGACCGAGTTCTATCCGCGACCCGGCCAGGCACGGGCCGTGCAGATCGACATCGACGGGCGGCGGCTCGGCATCCGCTACCCCGTCGAGGTGCCGCTGCTCGGGGATGCCGCGGAGACCGTACGCGCCCTGCTCGCCCTGGTGCCCGCCCGGGAACCCGGTGCCTGGGCCGGGCGCGTCGAGGAGTGGACACGCCGCTGGCACCTGATCGGCGCGTCCCGTGCCGCCGCCGTCGCCGAGCCGGTGAACCCGCAGCACGTGGTCCGTTCGCTGACCGGGCGGCTGCCCGCCGACGCGCAGGTCGCTGTCGATGTCGGTTCGGTCGTCTACTGGTACGCCCGGCACCTGTGCCTGCCCCGCGGTGTACCCGCCCACCTGTCGAGCACGCTCGCGTCGATGGGGTGCGGCATCCCGTACGGCCTGGCCGCCAAACTCGCCGCGCCCGGCCGCCCGGTGGTCGTCCTGTCCGGTGACGGGGCGATGCAGATGAGCGGGCTCGCCGAGCTCGTCACCGTCGCCGACCGGTGGCGAGACTGGGCCGATCCCCGGTTCGTGGTGTGCGTGCTCGACAACGGCGACCTGGCGGAGGTGAGCTGGGAGCAGCGGGAGACCGAGGGCGAGCCCCGCTTCCCCGCGTCACAGCGGCTGCCCGGAGTGCCGTACGCCCGGTGGGCCGAGCTTCTCGGCCTTCGCGGCGTGCGCGTCACCACACCGGACGAGATGGTCGCGGCCTGGGAGGAGGCCCTCGCCGCCGATCGTCCCGTCGTCATCGAGGCCGTCACCGACCCGGCTGTGCCGCTGCTGCCGCCCGGCCGGCCGTACGACCAGGTGAAATCCATGTACCAGGGGCTGGCCGCGGAACCCGGGCCGGTCGCCCGCCGTGCCGAGGCCCACCTGCGCCGCGAGCGGGCCGACGAGGGCTTCGACGATCCGGCCTGACCGGCTTCGATTGGCTGGCTTTTCGGTCTGGCTGCCTTCGATCGGTCGGCTTTTCGGCCTGACCGACTTCGATTGCCGGCTTGTCGGCCTGACTGACTTCGATCGGCTGGCTTGTCGGTCTGACTGCCTTCGATCGGCTGGCTTTTCGGCCTGACCGACTTCGGCGCAACGGCGAAGCGCCCCCGGCGTCGGCCGGGGGCGCTGTCCGGTCAGCGGGCGACCGGGACGTTACGCATCTGCTGTTCGATCAGGCGGTTCGCGAAGACGGCGACCTCGGCGTCCCGGCCGGCCGGGCTGAAGTCCTTGCCAGGCTGCCTCTCGGCGACCCACCGCTCCGACCGCTCCACCAGGCGCAGCAGGTCGGTGACGGCGCCCGGATGCCGGCGGCACAGGTCGACGGCGATCCGCAGGCGGCGCTCCGGGACACCCCGCAGGTACTCCGGCATGCCGGCCTTCCAGGCGAGCGGGTGCACCAGGTAGCCGGCCGGCAGGTTGCCCGGACCGCCCATCGGCGCGAGAATCTGCAGTGGATCGAGGCGCAGCGGCGGCGCCTTGACGCCCATGAAGGCGAGGCCGGCGAGCGCCAGCACGATCACCACGAAGATCGCGGCCAGGGGATTGCCGGTGCCGAGCGCCAGGATGATTCCGAGGCCGACAAGCACCAGACCTCCGCCGGTGATCGTCCCGGTGTTGCCGGTCGTGTCGCAGGCATCCCGTTGGGCTTCGTCGATGTACTTCTGGATCACGTTCTCCAGTAGCGGGTTCGACGGTCTCCACCGGTCACCCCGTACCGGAAGATCGTTCTGTGTTGATGGGGTCATGGGGATCTCGAGTCCTTCCCGCTCGTCCGTGTGCGGTTCGCAGACCACGAGGCCCGGCCGTCCATGGCCGGGCCTTCTCCGGTAGTGCCGCGAGAATCGGCACCCCATGCGCCGACTTGAGGCGAATCGCGCCTCCGCACCCCGTCGGCGTTGCCGTCCCGTCGGCATTGCTGCTCGCGTCGGCGTTGCCGTTCCCGTCGGCATTGCTGCTCGCGGCGGGGGTTGCCGCTCGCGTCGGCGCTCCCGTGAGGTCGTGGCCGGGCGGGAGCGCAACCTCACGGGATCCCGCTCAGACGAGCCGCTCGGTTCCGGGGACCGCGGTGGCCAGACCCCGGCGGGATCGCTCGGCGCGGACGGCGACCTCGACGATGTCGAACAGCGCGCCGACCACCGCGATCACGATGACCATGCCGGTGAGCCAGTTCAGCGGCTCGGCGTCGCCCCAGTTCAGCGTGGCGAGCCAGGCCGGGTTGAAGAACCGATCGGTCGCGGCCAGCCAGACGATCGGGCCGGCCGACAGGACGGCCAGGGCGGCATTGACCAGCGTCACCGTCCGCGACCAGGCGCCGCGGCGCGACAGCCAGACGACATAGAGAGCCTCGAGGATCAAGACCACGATGAGGTACGGCCACCAGAACGACCAGTTGGCCGGGTCCAGCACGGGCTCGGTGGTGAAAGTGAACTGCTGCAGGACCAGTGCGGTGATCACAAGCACCGGCCAGATGACCATCGACCACAGCTGCGCCGCAGTCAGGAACCCCGGCTCGTAACGGGGCAGGTCGTCGAGTGTCCACTCCCGGCGCGGCAGCCCGGCCCGCGTCACCCCGCCCCGCTCCAGCAGTGCGAACGTCAGCGTCGACCAGAACGTCATGTGCGCGCCGACGGTGAGGATCGTGGTGACGGCGGAGCCGACGACCTCGCCGAACGTGGCGTCGCCGAGCACCCGCACGACCACCGTGAGCAGGACCACGACCGGCAGCACGACGGACAGCAGCATGGTGATCAGCCGCTTCCACGCCGGGTAGACGGCCGGGCCGATCAGGTAGCGGGGCCGGTCGGCGTATCCGTCGGCCAGCCGGTCGGGATCGCCGAGCTCGATCAGCGTCTGCTCGACGGCCGTGCCGTGAACGACGCCGGCGCCGACCCGGGCGTCGACCGCGTCGTCGATGGAGGTGCGCAGCTCGCGCTCGATGTCGGACCGCTGCTGCTCGGGAACCCGGCGCAGCACGGTGAAGACGTAACGGTCGATGAGGGTGGTCACAGGTCGCTCCCTGAATCGGTGCCGGCGGGGGTGTCCAGGTCGCCGATCGCGTCGTCGAGCCGCGCCCACTCGCCGCGCAGCGCCGCCGCGATGGCGTCGCCCTGCTCGGTGGTGCGGTAGAACTTCCGCGGCCGGGCCTCGGCGGTGTTCCACTCACTGGTCAGCAGGCCCTGGGACTCCAGGCGCCGCAGCAGGGGGTAGAGCGTGTTGGCCTCCACCTCGAATCCGGCCGCGCTCAGCGTCTCGAGCAGCGAGTACCCATACCCCGGCGTGCGGAGCACGGTGAGACTCGCGACGACGACCGTGCCACGGCGCAGCTCCTGCAGGTGACCGGAGAGCGTCGCATCCATTGTCATGTCGCTCACGATACTGTGTCTCACACACCATTACAACGGCAACACTGATGTGGGTACGGAGTTGTAGTCGCCCTCCGGGGTCTCCAGAGACTGTTTCGCGTCGTCGCTGACGGGGACGGGGTCCTGGTCGTCCGGGCGTCCACCCGGTGGGAGCAGACGACGCGTGAGGCCCTGACCACGAACGGCTCACGGCGTTGCGCGGTGGGTCGGTGACGGGCCGCTACGCCCGTGAGGCGCCTTGCGGCCGGGGCGTCGCGCTCCGGTCGCGCGGATGCCACGGGACGGGATCGGTGCGGGTGGAGGATGGAGTGTGCCGTACTCACATTGGCTCGTGGTGTGCCTTGATGTCTGAGGAGCTCTCACTAGTAGGCTCGGGGCCGTTGTGAATTCGAGAGGGACGGATATGAGTGACGAGGCCGAGTTCCACGCGGACCGGACGCAGGAGTTCTACCTGCCGGCCGTGGTCCCGGCCGTGCCGCCGCAGCACGGTGGCGCCGAGGTGATCGAGGTCGCGGCGTTCCGGGGCGAGACCAAGTTCGAGCGCGAGGTGATCGAGAAGATCGCGTCGGCGG
This sequence comes from Actinoplanes sp. CA-252034, assembly GCF_050956125.1. Lineage (NCBI taxonomy): Bacteria > Bacillati > Actinomycetota > Actinomycetes > Micromonosporales > Micromonosporaceae > Actinoplanes > Actinoplanes sp. CA-252034. The sequence goes on along the minus strand of NZ_CP191846.1, from coordinate 8,129,699 downwards.
CGGCCCGGTCGGTGCCCGGTGTCGCGGAGCTCGGCGGTGACGTGGCCCGGTTCTTCAACTCGGTGCTCGACAAGATCGGCCTCGACAAGGTGGGCGACTCCACCCGCGGCGTGTGGGCCAAGGTGGACGGCGCCGATGTGGAGATCACGGTCATCCTGGTGATCTCGGCGGGCGAGGTCGTCGCGGACGTCACGGCGGCCGTGCGCACGGTGGTGATCGAGGCGGTCGAGCGCTATGGCCTGCACGTCAGCGAGTGCACGGTGAAGGTCGACGACATCCGGTTGGCGGAGCACTGACGCGTCGCGCCGCCGTCGCGTGACTCGGCCTGGCCGGCGGGGCTCGGCAAATCCGGCGGGGCTCGGCTAGTCCGGGGCCGCTTTTCCGGCGCAGGGGTCAGGCTTCCCGCGTCACGTCCCACCCGCCGGGAGGGCGACGCTCCCGACATTTCGGGTATTCCGGAAACGCCGTTCGAGGGCCGGTAACGTGCGGTTCATCGACGGCGTTTCTCCGGGGGAATGATGATCACCGTACCGGCGGGAAGCAGCCTGACGCTGCGCTGCCCGGGTACGCAACCGATCGTCCTGGTCTCCCTGGCCGAGGTGGCCGCGCCGTTCCTGGCCGACCTGCCACCGATCCCGGTCCTCAGCCTCGACGGCCCCGGCGTCCGCCGCCTCGGCATCCTCGAGCTGGTCACGTCGGCCGGGGTGACCTGGGTCGAGACCGAGCTGCGCAACGACCAGATCACCGTGATCGGCGACGCCCCCACCGACGTCGTCCAGCGCCGCGCGTCGGCCCGCCGGCCCGGCACCTATCCCGCGGTGGGCACCGCCCAGATCGAGAACCTGGACGGCCGCCAGCTGGTCCCGCTCACCGGCCGCGTCGAGGACATCTCCACCTCCGGCCTGCTACTGCGCGCCACCACCGACGACAAACTGCCGTCCCTGCCGTACGGCATCGAGCGAACCCTCCTCCACGTGACCATGCCGTGGGGCGAGCTGACCGCCGCCGTGACCACCGTCGACCAGCGGGCCGACCTGCTGCGCGGCACCTTCGAGTGGATAGACCCCAACGCCTCCGACGAGCTGCAGCGCTTCTGCGGCACCCGCTGAACCTCAGTCGGTCCCGGCCGCCCGCCGGAGCCAGCGCCCCGGCACTCCGATGTCGAAGTGCGCGGCCCGGAGAAGCGCCAGTCTCGATCGGCGGTCCTGGATCAGAGCGTCGAACGCCGTCACGACCTCGTCGGTGAACGCGTGCTCGGTCCGGGCGCCGAGCGCGCCTTCCTCGATCTCGACCTGCCAGCGGGTGGCGCCGGAGAGGCTGAGGCGTACCGAGCCTTCGGTGGACCGGCCTTCGCACTCCAGCCGCCGTAGACCGTCGGCGAAGCCCTGCCGCCCGGGGCCGTCGTGGCTCTGCCGGCTCTGCTCCGCCTCGCTCCGGCTCCGGCCCGACGCGAGCCGGACGACCTCCTCGCGTTGCCGGGTCCACGCCACCCACGTGACGGTGCCGAGAGCCGACAGCTGCCGGGACAGTCCGCGCTCGTCGTACCACTGATACGTCCCCGGCTGAAAGCGCAGTGACAGTCGGTTGTCCCCGGTGACCGTCGCCCGGACGGCACCGTCCGGGGAGGCGCCGGTAACCGTCATCGCCCGCAGTCGCTCGCCGAGATCCACCCCGCCGTCCCACATGTGATCCACGTTCCCCCAGCTTGATCAACACTTTCCATCGACTCAGCTGAACCTACAACCGGGTTTCGGTGGTACACCTCGAACGTGATGACGAAACGCGCCGCTGCTTTCGCGACTCTGACGATCCTGGTGCTCGGGGCGCCGTCGCCGGTGCTCGCACAACCGGGCGGCGCTGCGCCGACGCCGGTGGCCGGTGCGGGCCGCGCAGGCTTCAGCGGAGACGGCGGCCCGGCCATCGGGGCCGCGCTCAACAAGCCGACGGCAGCCGTGGTCGCCCCGGACGGCACGCTCTACGTAGCGGACATGGTCAATCGCCGGGTTCGCGCGATCGGTCCGGACGGCATCATCCGCACGGTGGCCGGCAACGGGCGGTCGACCGTGCCGCAGCTGCCGTTGCCGCCCGGCGCGACCGGCACCGGCGTCGCCCTGGGATCACCCAACGCCATCGCCCTCGGCGGTGACGGCACGCTCTTCATCGCCGACAGCACCGTTTCCCGGGTCTACGCGCTGGCCCCGGACGGCGCTGTCACCGTTCGGGTGGACCCCACCGTCCTCGGCGGGCCGATCAACACGATCAACGGGCTGGCGGTGACCGGCGACGGCATCCTCTATCTCGCCGACCGGGAGAACAACCGCATCGTCGAGATTCCGCCCGGTTCCGGCAGCCGGCCGGTATCCACGCCCGTCGGCCTTCCTGTCGGCCTGACCGCCGACGCTTCCGGCGACGTGTGGATCGTCAGCGCGTCGTCCATGGTGAGCCGTCTGCGTGACGGGCGGGTCGCGACGATCGTGGAGTCGCCCGACAGCGGGTGGCAGGCCGACGACAACCGGCCGAGATCCTCGCCGTTCGACGCCATCGCGGTCAGCGCCGGCGCGGACGGCGTCTACATCGTCGACAACACACGGAGGGAAGCCCGGCGGCTGGCCGGCGACGGCGTGGTGAGCACGGTGGCGGAACTGCCGGCGGATCCCTTCGGCGCCAACGATCCGGTCGCCCTCGCCGCCGGTGCCGCGCCGGCCGGCCCGCTCTACCTGATCGACACGGTGGGCAGCCGGATCTTCTCGACACCCGTCACGGCCCCCGGCCCGGCCGGTGACGGTGGGGCCGGCGACGCGACGTGGCGATGGGCCGTGGGCGGCGCTCTGCTGTTAGCACTCCTGGCTCTGATCATCTGGATCGCCCGCCGCCGGCGGGCCTGACCATCGAACGGGGTGACGGCGACATGGCGGCTGAAGTGACCGGTGGTGATCTGTTCCGCCTGTGGCGGGTGTCGGAGGTGCACCTGCCCCGAGTGGCCGACGTCTTCTACGACGCCGACCGGTTGCTCGGCGGGTCGCAGGGCGGTGACGGCACGTTCCGCGCGGGTGCGCCCGCATACCCCGGATCCGGTGTCATGACCAGCGCGATCGGCGGCGCCTGGGAGGCCATGCGCGCCGAGCTTCAGAGCATGATGCAACACGCGGGCACCACCGTGTCGGACGCCGCCCAAGGGGTCAGGAACGCGACGCAGGCCTACCTCGACGTGGACACCGCCAACGCCGATCTGCTGCGCGAGTACCTCGCCGATCCGCGGAACCTCGACACGTCGGACCCGGCCTCCAACCCGCCGGTGGCGGGTTCGGGCGAGGACCCCGGCACGCCGTACCCGGCGTCCTGAGCCGGATCCGACGGGCCCGAAGGAGGCGCCATGGCGACAACCGACATCGTCACCCCGGCCGAGCTCGCCGGGCAGGCATACGAGCAGGCGGTACGCGACAGGGCCCGCAAACTCGAGCAGGAGTTGATCCGGCAGACCCTCGAGGACGCCACGTCGTGGGCACGGGCGGTCAACGACAAGTGGGCGGATGCGCACCCCGGCGAGTGGGACGGCGTCCCGATCGATAGCGCCGAGGTCGACCGGTACCGGCAGCAGGTCAGCACGCAGGACTATGAGTGGGTGGTGCCGTCGTTCGAGCGGTTCCTGGTGCCCGATCCGGACGCGCTCGACCCGATCATCGACGCCCTCGCCACGATCGAGGGATCGCTGGACGGCGACGCCAACGCGAACGGCACCTGGACCGGGACGTCCCCGGCGCTCGCGCGGATCAACGACGTGCGCGACGACCTGAAGTTCTGGGACGGCGCGTTCAAGGACAACTTCATCGACAACCTCGTCACCCCGCTGGAGACGATGGTGCCCAACCAGCGCGAGGTCATCAAGTGCACGCGCCAGGCGATCGAGGGCGCGAAGATCGTCCACATCCGGATGCGCCGGTCGGTGCTGAACATGCTGGACACGGGCATCAAGGCGACCCAGCAGCTGAGCAACGGCGCCTGCACCGGCGCCGACGTGATGAAGTGGGCCTCCATCGCGATGTGCGCGGTGGGCACCGCCGTCGGCGGATTGGTGACGGGTCCGGCCGCGGTGCTGGCGGGCGCCGTGATCGTCGATGTCGGGGGCACCATCCTGAACGGCCTGGTGCCGCCGGAGGAGGAGAAGACGAAGCTGGAACTGGCGGCCGAGACCGCCACGGGCGTCGCTTCGAACATCCTGAACGCCCAGAGCGTGCTCGGTAACGACACCTTCGTCGCGGAGGAGGACATCGCCCGGTCACTGCGAAGCCTGCATCGCATCGTCGTCGAGGGGCGGCTGCCGACGCTCACCTCGAACAGGTCGGGCCCGTTCGGGGTCGCCACCCCCACGCTGGCCGACGCCACGCCGGCCCAGATCACGGGCGGCTATTTCCGCCCGGTTCATCGTCCCTGAGCCGCAGCAGAAGGTCCGGAAACGCTCGATGCGGAGGTACGGCCGGACGGCGCGCGTGACCGGGCGGTCACCTTGGGTTGCCGAAGTGGAGCCGGAAGCCTATGGTGACCGCGTGTTGTCGACTGGTGTCGATATGTATGCGAGGCGCCGTGAGATCCGGGCCGGCAGCGAGATCTTCTCCGTGCGGGGGTTCGAGGAGATCGTCGCGCCGGACGGGACCTGCCGGGTGCTGCGGGCGGACGCGCGGCAGGGCAGTGTGCGGGCGCGGGAGGTGCGGCTCGTGCGGCTCGACGTGCTCCGGGGCGGCGTGGGCGCCGATCAGTGGCGGGCCGGGCTGAAGGCCGAGGCCAGACTGCACGACGAGGTGGCGGGGCTGCCCCGGGTCGTGTTCCGGTTCGAGGAGCGCGACGCGCTCACCTTCGCGACCGGGATGCCGCCCGGGGTTGCGCTGACCGAGCTGTACGGTCGGCCGCCCTGGTCGGGACGGGTCCTCGGGGATGTCCTTCGTGGGTTGGTGCTGGTCGGCCGTACCCTCGAAGGTCTTCATCGGACCGGACGGGCGCATCGCGCGCTGCGGCCGGAAGTCCTGCTCGCGTCGCGGGACCGGATGTGGCTGCGCGACGCCGGGCTGGCGGCGGCGCCGCCGGAAGCGGGGGAGGGCGCCGACGCCTACCGGGCGCCCGAGCAACGACGGGCCGTCGCCGGGGCGGCCACCGACGTCTACCAGCTCGCGGCGATCGTCTACCACCTCGTGACCGGTGAGGCGCCGGTCACGGATCCCCTTCCGGTGTCACTGCTGCGCCCCGAGTGGGGCCGCCTCGACGAGACGTTGGCTGCCGCCCTCCACCGCGACCCCGGGCAGCGGCCCACCGTCGCCGGTCTGACCGGCGCCCTGAGCCGGCTCGCCGATCGCGCCGCCTGACGCCGCCGGGGGTGACCTGGCCCACGGTGGTGGTGACGGGCCGGTGGGCGGGCGGCGACGTACCGTTGGCCCGGTGAGCGACGTATCCGCGCCCGTCATCGCCCTCGGCCACCGCTTCGCCGACGAGCTGCCCGAGTTGGCGGTGTCCTGGCAGGCCGCGCCGGTGCCCGAGCCACGGCTGCTCGTGCTCAACGAGCCGCTCGCCGTCGAGCTCGGTCTCGACCCGCAGTGGCTGCGCACCGGCGACGGGCTCGCGTTCCTCACCGGCAACCGGCTGCCCGAGGGGGCCGTGCCGGTCGCGCAGGCCTACGCGGGGCACCAGTTCGGTGGATACTCGCCACGGCTCGGCGACGGGCGGGCGCTGCTGCTCGGCGAGATCGGCGGTCGTGACCTGCACCTCAAGGGGTCGGGGCGCACGCCGTTCGCACGCGGCGGCGACGGGCTCGCGGCGGTCGGGCCGATGCTGCGCGAGTATGTGATCAGCGAAGCCATGCACGCACTCGGCATCCCCACCACCCGGTCACTCGCCGTGATCGGCACGGGCAGGAGCATCGTCCGGGAGAATCTCGCGCCCGGGGCGCTCCTCGTCCGGGTCGCGGCGAGTCACCTGCGGGTCGGCAGCTTCCAGTTCGCCCGTGCCACCGGTGACGACGACCTGCTCAGGCGGCTCGCCGCGCACGCCGCCGACCGGCACTACCCGGAAGCGGGGGACGCGCTCGGGCTCTACCGCGCCGTCGTGGGTGCGCAGGCCGAGCTGATCGCGCAGTGGATGCTGGCCGGGTTCATCCACGGTGTCATGAACACGGACAACATGACCATCTCCGGGGAGACCATCGACTACGGTCCGTGTGCGTTCATGGATGCGTTCGATCCGGCCACCGTGTTCAGCTCGATCGACGAGGGTGGGCGGTATGCGTACGGCAATCAGCCCGGGATCGCCCAATGGAACCTGGCTCGGCTCGCGGAGGCGCTGCTCCCGCTCTTCGACGACGATCAGGAGCGGGCCATCGCCAAGGCCACCGAGGCGCTGACCGAGTTCCGGGGGCGATATGCGGCGGCCACCCTCCGCGGATTCCGGGCCAAGCTCGGCCTCACCGGGCGTGACGTCGACGACGCGACGCTCACCTCGCTCACCGAGGATCTGCTCGCGCTCCTCAAGACCGACGGCACCGACTTCACGTCGTTCTTCCGTGACCCGGAGGCAGCCGGTGGCGAGTTCGGCGACTGGATCCGGCGGTGGCGGAGCCTCGACCCCGACACCGATGCCATGAAACGCGTCAATCCGGTCTACATCCCCCGCAACCACCTCGTCGAGGAAGCGCTCACCGCCGCCACCGACGGTGATCTCGACCCGCTCCATCAGCTCCTCGAGGCGATCACGTCACCGTTCGACGAGCGCCCGGCTCTCTCCCGCTTCGCGGACCCGGCTCCGCCGGATTTCGGCACCTACCGCACCTTCTGTGGCACCTGATCTCATTTTGTACGCTCCATCGAAGGTGCCGTGGCTACCCCGCGACACCCCGGCCCCTCACGGCCGCCAGCGCGCCTCACGGGCGGAAGCGGCCCGTAACGGACCTGCATGCGAGCATGTCGTCATGACGATCATCAGAAAGAGCGTTGGGGCGTAGATCCCCGGCGGGCGTCCGCGCCGCCGCACGCCGCCGCCTCGAACGGCCTCCCGCCGATCTTCCCGGCCTCAGCCCGCGCGGCCGCGCCGCGATCGCGCATCTCGAACGCACCCGCCTCTGGCCCGGTGCGGCCCGTGAAGCCCTCGACGCCTGGACGGGCTTCCTGCGCGACCCCTTCCACCGGCTGTTCGACCCGGCCTCCGGCTGTGGCGTTCTTGCGTGCTGCCCCGATCCGATCGAGTTGCGCCGCCTCCTGCACATCGTCGCCCACGCCCTGCCACGACACGACGCCCGCCGACTTCGCCGCCGTCTCGCGCAATGGGACGAGCAGTGGTGAGAAGTAGCCACGACGAGACGCGCCGAACCGCCGAGAAGATCCTTGTCGGACCGCTGGTGAACTGTCGGAATCCGGTTCCGTGTCCAGGTCGACCGCCGGGGCGGCAGGTGCACCCAGCGCCGGGTCCGGCCCTCCTTGCCGCCGCTGTCGAGGCGGTGGCCGAACCCCACTCCACCACCGGCCGCCCCGGCCGAGGGCGCCCCGCGCACCCGGACCGCCGATCGGGTGGAGGGGAGGCCGGAGCCGCCCTGGCGTTGGAGAAGTAGCTGTCGGAGGAGACGTCGGAGCCGCTCTGGCGTGAGGTTCTCCGACGAGGGCGTGGCCGTCGCGGCGATTGCCGCGGGCGCTCTCCCGGGCGGACGACAGTTGCCGGGCACCGGAGCGGGTGTGCTCCCTCATCAGGAGACGGGCACCTGGCGGGAAAGGCGGCCCTTGCCAGGAGACGGGTGCCTGGCGCGGAAGGACGCCCTTGTCAGGGGACGGGTGCCTGGAGGGAAAGGACGGTGGCCAGGCGGCGGACGGCCTCGTCCATGGCGGACGGGGACGCGGCGGCGTAGGTGAGGCGCAGGTGCGGGGCCGGGGGCTCGGCGGCGTGCCAAGGACGGCCGGGGAAGACGGTCACGCCCGCGGAGGCGGCGGCGGTGGCCACGGCGATGTCGTCGCAGCCGGCGGGCAGCGGGGTCCACAGGTGCAGGCCGCCGAGGGGGATGGCCGGTGGGATCAGCGCCGGCAGGTGTCGGCGCAGGGCAGAGAGCAGGGCGTCACGGCGGGTACGGAGCTCGGTGCGAAGCCGCCGACGGTGGCGCTGCCAGGCGGGGCTCGTGACGAACTCGATCGTCGCCTGCTGCAGTGGGCCCGCAACGAAGAAGTCGTCCAGGAGGCGGGCGGCGCGGAGCCGGGCGCCGGCCGGGCCGCGGGCGCCCAGCGCGGCCACCCGCAGGCCGGGCGCGGCCGACTTGGTGAGGGACCGCAGGTAGATGACGTGACCATGGGGATCGGAGGCGGCCAGCGGCGGCGGTGCCTCGCCGTCGATCGTCAAGTCGCGGGCGTAGTCGTCCTCGATGAGGAACGCACCGGCGTCCCGGACGGCGGCCAGCACCTCGGGGCGCCGGGCGGGGGACAGGGTGGCTCCGGTCGGGTTGGCATACAACGGCTGGCAGTAGAAGAGCCGTGCGCCGGTACGGGCGAACGCCGCCGACAGTTGATCGGGCAGCACACCGTCGCGGTCGGCCGGGACCGGAACCACCCGCAGTCCGGCGGCGTGCGCGGCCGCCAGCGCCCCGAGGTAGGTCGGCGACTCGACGAGCAGCGTGTCCCCCGGCTCGGTGAGAGCGCGCAACGTGGACGACAGGGCCGCCTGCCCACCCGAGCAGATCACCATGTCCGCAGCCCTGAGCCCACCGTCGAACGAAGACCCCGGCCCGGCGGTGGGAGAGAGGGCGGGCTCGGTGCCGACCGAAGACGCCGGCCGGGCGGCGGGGGAGAGTGCCGGCGGGGAGGGCCGGGCCCCGGCGGTGGGACGACCGGGGGCGGACGGGCCGTCGGCGAGAGTGGTCTCTCGGGCGAACCATGCCCGGAGGTCTTCGCGGCCCTCCACGGGACCACGCTGCCAGGCGGCCGGCTGGCGGGCGGCGCGGGCCAGGGCCGCGCCCAGGGCGGCGGTCGGCTGCAGGTCGGCGTCCAGGTAGCCGCCGGTCAGCGGGATTGCCCCGGAGGGCGGTAACGCCAGTAACGCCTGCATCTCCTCCTCGCCGAATCGGCGCGGGCCGAGCGCCACCGTCTGCCAGGACATGTCCGGCGGCGACGTGGGCGCGGCGACGAGCCGGGCGGCCACATACGTGCCCTGCCCGGATCGGGTCTCCACCAGCCCTTCCGCGACCAGCTGGCGAATAGCCGCGGCGACGGTGACGGGGGACGCCTGGTGCCGGCCGGTCAGCTCGCGCACCGACGGCAGGCGGGTGCCGGCCGCCGAGGCGACCGCCAGGCCACGCAGCTCTTGGACGACCCGATCGGCTGCGTTACTGTTGAACATGAGAGACAAGAGTAGCGCTACTGTCCAGAAAGCGATAACGCCCGCAGCGAAAACGGCCACTGCGATAACGGGCGGCATGGCAACGGGCAAAGCGACAACGGCCGGGGCGATGACCCTCGGGGCGCTGGGAGTGCTGGCGTTCAGCATGTCTCTGCCCGCCACCCGCGTGGCGGTGCAACAGCTCGACCCCTGGTTCGTGGCGTTCGGCCGGGCGGTCGGCGCCGCCGTGCTGGCCGCGGGCTGGCTACGGCTCAGCGGGGCGCCGCGGCCCACCCGCGAGCAGTGGCGACGGCTCGTGATCGTGGCACTGGGTGTGGTGGCCGGGTTCCCGCTGTTCACCTCGCTCGCCCTGACCAGCCAGACGTCGGCGCACGGGGCGGTCGTCATCGCCCTGCTCCCGGCGACGACCGCGGTGCTCGCCGTGGTCCGGGCCGGGGAGCGGCCGCGACCGCTGTTCTGGGTGGCGAGCGGGAGCGGGCTGGTCGCGGTACTGGCGTTCCTGGTGCTCAGCGGGACCGTGCGCGGTGGCGTGACGGTCACCGATCTCTACCTGCTCACGGCGGTCGGCCTGTGCGGGCTGGGCTATGCCGAGGGTGGTCTGCTGGCCCGGGAGCTGGGCGGCGCCCGTACCATCTGCTGGGCTTTGATCGTGGCGTTGCCGCTGACCGTGCCGCTGACCCTGGCCGCCGCCGTGGCTCGTCCGCCGCACGCCGGGCCCGCCGGCTGGGCGGCGTTCGGCTATCTCACCGTCGTGTCGATGTTCCTGGGGTTCTTCGCCTGGTATGCCGGGCTCGCTCGCGGCGGGATCGCCCGGGTCGGGCAGATCCAGCTCGTCCAGCCGGTGCTCACCCTGCTCTGGTCGGCGCTGCTCCTGAACGAGCGGGTGAGCCTTTCCGCCGTCGCCGCGGCTCTGGTCGTGCTCGTCTTCGTGGTCGTGACCCAGCGGTCGCGCACACCCGGCACGACGGTACGTGTTGACAGTGTCATGGCCGAGAGTCGTTGATTCACTGGTCAACGTGTAGGGTTTGGCTCGTGACGGACAGTGCGGACGGCAGGCTGATCTCGGCCGCTGAGGTGGCGCGTCTGGCCGGCGTCACCCGTGCGGCGGTCTCCAACTGGCGGCGCCGTCACCCCGACTTCCCCGAGCCGGTCGGTGGTGGGCGCAACGCTCTGTTCGCGCTCTCCGAGGTCACCGGCTGGCTGGACCGGCAGCGCAAGAGCACCGACGTCTCCGACGAGGTGCTGGTCTGGCAGGAGCTGCGGGCCCGCTACGGCGAGGATATGACGAGCGCCGTCGCCGAGGTGGCGGCGCTGCTGACCGGGCAGGAGCCGGGGCGGCTCGACGAGGCGTCCCGGCTGCGGCTGCGGGCGATGGCCGGGCAGACCTCCGCCGCCGAGGTGGTCACCGCGTTCACCGGCCGGCTGATCTCCTCGGGTACGGCGATGACCACCACCCACCTGGCCGAGGCTGTCGCCCGGTTCGCCGGCGACGTCGACGGCACCGTGTTCGACCCGGCCGCCGGCGCCGGCACCCTGCTGCTGGCGTGCCGAGCCGCCCACCGGGCCGGTCAGGACGGCGATCCGTCCGCGGCCGCTCTGGCCCGGGCGCGGGCGCAGCTCGCGGGGGTGGAGCTGGAGATCCGGGTCGGCGACTCGTTGCAGCACGACGCGTGGCCGGAGCTGCGGGCCGAGCTGGTGGTCTGCGACCCGCCGGTGGGCCTCACCGACTGGGGGCGCGACGGTCTGCTGCTCGACCGGCGCTGGGAGTTCGGCCTCCCCACGAAGGCGGAGAGCGAGCTGGCGTGGCTGCAGCACTGCTACGCGCACACGGCGCCGGGCGGGCGGGTCGTCTTCGTGATGCCACCGTCGGTCGCCTACCGCCGGGCCGGCAAGCGCATCCGCTCCGAGCTGCTGCGGGCCGGTGTGCTGCGGACGGTGGTCGCTCTGCCGTCCGGGATGGTGGCGTCGCACGCTCAACCCGTACACCTGTGGGTCCTGCGTCGTCCCGCTGACGGTGAGCGGCCCGCGCCGGTGGTGCGGATGATCGATCTGTCGGCCGCCGATCCGGCGGGCCCGGTCGACCCTTCGGCGCAGGCTGACGTGCCGGTGATCGAGCTGCTGGACGAGACGGTCGACCTGACCCCGGCCGCGCACCTGTCGGCTGGTGGCTCCGATCCGGCCGGGGAGTATGCCGCGGTCCGTGCCCGCCTCCGGGAGCTGACCGGGCGGATCGCCGCCCTGCTGCCCGACCTGCCGGCCGGCGCCGGATCGATCGAGGGCGGGACGCTGCGGATCGCCGACCTGGCCCGCGCCGGTCTCGTCGAGGTCGGCGAGCGGACCGCGACGTCGGCCAGCGACCAGCTCGACACCGACTATCTGCGCGGCTTCCTGCGCGCCCCGGCGAACACGGCACGCAGCACCAGCACCAGCGGCACCCACCGCATCGACGTCCGCGGCGCCCGCATCCCGCAGATGGACCTCGACGGGCAGCGACGTTACGGTGCCGCGTTCCGCGCGCTCGACGAGGCCGAGCAACTGCTGCGCGAGCTGGCGGCGCTCGGTGTGGACGCGGTCGCGCGCGCCCGTGACGGGCTCACCTCCGGCACCCTGCGCCCCTGACTTGCGGCCCATCCTGCTCAGCGGCTACGCCGCCAAGTCCTGCGCGCGGGCCGTCCACAACGCGTACGACCCGACCGTGCCCCGTCCGGACGTGCCGGTCGCGCCCGAGTTGCGCGCGCTCTTCGACACCGGTGTCGACTTCGAGGCCGAGGTGCTCGACGCGTGGGCGGCCCTGCGCCTGCCCGGATACGTCGACCTGCGCGATCTCGACGGCGACAAACGTGTCCACATCGGCGCGACGCTCGGCGCCATGCGGGCCGGCGCGGCCGTCATCGTCGGCGGCCGGCTACCCGACGACCTCGACGGCGGCCGGACCGGCAAACCCGACATCCTGCTGCACGACGGGGACCGCGGCTACCATCCGGCCGACATCAAGGCGCATCACGTCCTGGACCGCAAGCACGACAACGCGCCGGCGAGCACGCTCAAGGCGCCGGCCTGGCGGGACGCGGCGCCGCTGCCCGACGGCGGCGCCCGGCACCGCGAGGAGGACCTGCTCCAGCTCGCCCACTACTGGCGCATGCTGCAGGCGTGCGGCCATCAGGCGGCCGAGCCCCGCGGCGCGATCTGCGGCACGGACCGGCCCGGCGATCCGATCCTCGTCTGGTACGACCTGCGCACCCCCGCCTTCCGCACCTTCTCCCGCACCGGCGGGGTGGCCACGCGCAGCGCCCTGGAACGCTACGACCACGAGCACGGGTTCCGTCGCCGGGTCGCCGACGTGGCCCGGCAGCGGCGTGGCGAGCCCGGCGATCCGGCGCCCCTGGTCGAGCCGGTCGGCCAGGACGAGTGCGCGACCTGCCGCTGGGCGAGCGTCTGCGTCGACACGCTGCCCGCCGGGGACCTCAGTGCCGAGCTGAGGGGTGCGCTGGGCGTCCGCGAATACCTGGCCCTCCGCGCCGCCGGGATCCGCACCGTCGACGACCTGGCCGCCGGTGATCCCGCCACGCTGCTGGCCGGGCTCTACGGCGGCGAGGTCGGTCACCTGCGCACCCGCGCGTTCCGGCTGCGCAAGGCGGTCACCGCGGCCCGGCTGGCCCGGGACGGCCTGGTCGTGCGGCGACGTGCCGGTCACGACGTGCCGCACGCCGACGTCGAGGTCGACATCGACGTCGAATGGAGTGCCGACGACGTCGTCTATCTGTGGGGGCTGCTGGTCACCGAGGACGGCGTGTCGGCGTACACCCCGTTCGTCGATCTCGCGGCGACCGACGAGGAACGTCTGGCGCGCGCCTGCCTGGACCATCTGGCCGCCGTCGCGGCCGACGCCGCCGCCCGCGGCCGCAGCCTGCTCGTCTTCCACTACGCGTCGCCGGAGCCCCGGCAGGCCCGCCGGTTCCCGCCACTGCCGGACGGCCCCGCCCACCCGGACGCCTGGATCGACCTGTTGCCGCTGGTCCGGGCGGCTGTCGACTCCCGCGCCGGGCACGGCCTCAAGGCGATCGCCCGGCACGGCCCCGGCCATGTCTGGCGCGATCCGGACCCCGGCGGCCTGCAATCCCAGCAATGGCATGCGGCGGCCCGCGACGGCGATCCGGTCGCCGCCCGGCGGCTGCTCGACTACAACGAGGACGACGTACGGGCGACCCGCGCCATCCGGGAATGGCTTAGGCTGCAGGAGTGAACCCGGTCCAGGCCATCGCCGCCGCCTACGCGCGGTGGGTGACACCTGACCTGCCGCTCTACGGCAACGACCACGACCGGGCCGACTTCGCTCCCTGACACGGCGCGTTCCCTCCCGCCGTCCGTCAGTCCCGGCACTCCTCACCTCCGGAGCGAACCGTCGTGCCCTCCCTCTCCGTCGTGCTGCGCGCGAAACACGTGCGCGGTCTGCTCGTCGCCAGCCAGACCGGCCGCCTGCCGATGGCCGCCGCCCCTCTCGCCCTGCTCCTGTACGCCCGTGAGGTCCACGGCCTCACCCTCGCCGGGCTGGTCGTCGCCGCGTACACCGTCGGCATGGCGATCAGCGCGCCGCTGCTCGCCCGGATCGTCGACCGGTGGCGGCAACCGCCGGTGCTGTGGGGTTCGGCGCTGCTGTCCGGCGCCGGTTTCGCCGCCGTCGCCGCCAGCGGCCACCGCATCCCGGTCATGATCGCCGGCGCGGTCGTCGCGGGGTTCGGGACGCCGCCGCTGGAGGCCTGCCTGCGTGCCCTCTGGCCGGCCCTGGTCCCGGGCGAGCACGTGACCGCCGCCTACTCGCTGGACCTCGCCGTCCAGGAGGTCATCTACGTGACCGGCCCGCTGGTCACGCTGGCCGCCATCGGCCTCGCCGGACCGGCCGCCGGCCTGCTCGTCATGGCCGTGCTCCAACTCGCCGGTGTCGCCGGTTTCGCCCTGAGCCCGGTGGTGCGGACCTGGCGCGGCGAGGCGGCCGCCCGGCACTGGGCCGGACCGCTGCGGGTGCCCCGCTTCGTCGTCATCGTCGCCGGAGTGGTCTGCGCGGGCGCCGCCGTCGGCAGCCTGCCGGTCGTCGTCACCGGCTACGCCGAGGCCGCCGGGAGCCGCTCGCTCAGCGGATGGCTCCTGGCCGCGCAGGCCGCGGGCGCTCTGGCCGGCGGACTGCTCTACACCCGGGTCCGCCCCGGTGGGCCCGGCCGTCTGCCGCTCACCGCGGCCGCGTTCGCCGCCGGATACGTGCCGCTGCTGCTGGTCCCGGGCCCGGTGCCGATGGCGGTGCTGCTCGCGGTCAGCGGGCTCTCGCTGCCGCCGCTGCTCACCGCGGTGTTCCTCACCGTCGATCGGCTGACGCCGCCGGGCACCGCCGTCGAGGCGTTCGCCTGGATCATCACCGCCTTCACGGTGGGCAGCGCGGCCGGCGCGGCCCTCACCGGGCCCCTCGTCGCCGAGAGCATCCGGTACGCGTTCGCCTTCGCGCCGCTGGCCGGAGCGGGCGCCGTGCTGGCCATGGCCGCTGCCTCGTTCCGCCCGGCCACCACCGGCTCCCCGGTCCGGTAGCGCGCCGGCCCACCGCCGTCCGCGCCCTTTCGTGCGGGGGCGTGCCGCCCTGGAGGGGGACCGCTGCGTGGCCGGGCGGTTTGACCTGGAGCGCGCTCCAGGTTCTAGCGTCGATCCCATGAGCACAACGCGTATCGGAACCATCGAACTGGGACGGACCGGCGAGCAGGTCAGCAGCCTCGCCCTCGGGGCGATGCAGATGGGCAGCGCCACCGCGGAGCCCGAGGCGGTACGGATCCTGGACCGCTACCGGGAGCTGGGCGGGTCGTTCGTCGACACCGCGGACTGCTACGAGTGGTGGTCGCGGCCGGGCAGCCGGGGCGGCGAGAGCGAGGAGCTGCTGGGCCGCTGGATGCGCTCGCGCGGCAACCGGGACGAGATCTTCCTGGCCACGAAGGGCACGGCGCTGCCGGAGTACTCGCCGGATCTGTGGGCGGCCGACGGCACCGCGAACTGGGATCTGGCGCGCCGCACGTTCGCCGGCGCCGGGGCGGACACGGTGCGGCACGCGCTGGACGGCAGTCTGCGGCGGCTCGGCGTCGACCACATCGATCTGTACTACGTGCACGTCGACGACCGGGCGACACCGCTGGAGGAGACCCTGGAGGCGCTGGCCGGGCTGGTGACCGCCGGCAAGGTGCGTCACCTGGGCTGGTCGAACGTACGGACCTGGCGGCTGGAGCGGATCCGGCAGCTGTGCGACCGGCACGGCTGGCCGGCGCCGGTGGCCCTCCAGCAGCAACACTCCTACCTGCGGCGGCGTGCCGGGCTGAGCACCGCGTCGATCGTCGACGACGAGCAGCTGGACTACCTTGCCGAGCACCGTGATCTGACGCTCGTCGCCTACTCGCCGATCGTCAAGGGCATCTACGACGATCCGGCGCGGCGGGCCGAGCACTGGATGATGCAGTCGTATGCCGGGCCGGACGCCGACGCCCGCCTGGAGGCCGTGACCGGGCTGGCCGCCGAGCGGGGGATCACCCCGAACCAGCTCGTGCTGGCGTGGCTGCTGCACCAGTCGGAGCCCCCGGTGCTGCCGCTGGTCGGGCCGCGTACCCCGGAGCAGTGGGAGAACCTGGTGCCCGCCATCGGGGTCAAGCTGGAGGCCGCCGAGTTGGCGCGGCTCGACGGGGCTGGTGCCTGATTTCCCGGTTTGACCGGGAGAAAAGGTATTAGCTGGTCGTCGGGGGTGTCCGATGGCGGGAAGTGGTCGCTGGGCCGATCTGCCGGTCCTGGTGAAGGTGTTGTGCACGGTGCTGGTCGCCGCGTTGGCGGCGGCCGTCGCCGGCACCGTCGGCGTCGTCAAGCTGGGGGAGGTCGACGAGGCCGGTGGCGGCATCTTCGAGCGCAACCTGATCCCGGCCGTCCGGCTGGCCGACGTCGACGGCCTCTCCAACGAGGTCCGTTCGACCGTCCTGCGTCACGTCATCGCGACCGACGCGGCGGAGATGGCGGAGCGGGAGGAGGAGATCACCCGGTTCCGCGACGACTTGGACGCGGCGTGGGCCGAATACGTCACGTCCCCGGTGGCCGAGGGCGAGGCGGAGGTCCGCGAGCAGTTCGAGACCGCGCTCGCCGCGATGTACGCGGCCGCCGACGACAGGGTGCTGCCGGCGAGCCGTCAGATGCGGACCGCGGAGGTGACGAAGGCCGAGAACGAGGTCTTCGACCCGGCGTTCGACAAGGTCAGCGACGCGCTCGGCACGCTGGGGGAGATCCAGGAGCGGGAGGGTACGGCGAGCGCCGCCGCCGCCCAGGAGGCGTACCTGTCAGCGCGTACCCAACTGATCGTGATCCTGGTCGTCGGCATGGCGCTGGCGCTGGGGGCCGGCTTCTACGTGGCCCGGTCGATCAGCGCCGGGCTGGGCCGGGTGGTGACGGCGCTGCGCCGGGTGGAGCAGGGTGACCTGACGGCGACGGCCGACGTGCGGTCCAAGGACGAGGTGGGCCAGCTCGCCTCCGCCCTGAACACGACGACGGGCCGGCTGCGGTCGGTGATCGGCGGCGACATGTCGCGGACCGCGGTCAGCCTGTCGGCGGCGGCCGAGGAGCTGGCCGCGGTCGCCGCGCAACTGCAGGCGGGGGCGGGGGACGCGGCGACCAAGGCGACCCACGCGTCCCAGGCTTCCGAGGAGGTCAACGCGGGTGTCCAGTCGATCGCCGCGGGTGCCGACGAGATGAGCGCCTCGATCACCGAGATCGCCGCGAACGCGGGGCGGGCCGCCCAGGTGGCCACCAAGGCGATGTCGGTGGCCGAGCGGACCAACGCGCAGGTCGCCGAGCTGGGTGAGGCTAGCGCGGAGATCGGGGAGGTGGTCAAGCTGATCACGAGCATCGCCGAGCAGACGAACCTGCTGGCCCTGAACGCCACGATCGAGGCGGCGCGGGCCGGTGAGCTGGGCAAGGGGTTCGCCGTGGTGGCCGGTGAGGTCAAGGAGCTGGCGCAGCAGACCGCGAAGGCGACCGAGGAGATCACCGCCCGGATCGCGGCGATCCAGTCGTCCAGCGGCGCCGCGGCCACGGCGATCGCGGAGATCACCGAGGTGATCGGGCTGATCGGGGACTACACGACCACGATCGCGTCGGCCGTGGAGGAGCAGACCGCGACGACGGCTGAGATGAGCCGCTCGGTGGCGGAGGCGGCCGGCAACAGCGGCGACGTGGCGGCCACCGTCGGCGGGGTCGCGGACGTGGCGGCCGCCACCGCCGACGGTGCCCGGACCACCCAGCAGGCCGCGGACGAGTTGACCCGGCTGGCGTCGGACCTGACCGCGATCGTCGGGGGTTTCAGGCACTGACCGCGTCGACGGGATTGACGGCACCACTCGCGTCGTCGGGACTGACGGCACCACTCGCGTCGTCGGGACTGACGGCATCACCCGCGTCGTCGGCGGTGAACGCGGTCAGGATCTCCAGGATCCCGGTGGCGTCGACCGGGTGGGCCAGCAGGTAGCCCTGGGCGTACTCGCAGCCCAGCTCGGCCAGGACGGCCAGGTCGTCGCCGTCGTCGACGCCCTCGGCCAGCGAGGCCATGCCGAGCGCGTGCGCCATCCCGATCATGGCGTCGGCCAGGGCGCGGCGGGCCGGGTCGGCGGCGATCCCGTTCACCACCGTGTGGTCGATCTTGACGGTGTCCCAGGCGTGGTCGGCGACCCGGGCCATCGACGAGTACCCCGTGCCGAAGTCGTCGACGGCGATCTGCACGCCGGCGCGGCGCAGCGGGCCCAGAGCGGCCTCGACGGTCTCCGGCATGGCCAGGCCCATCTCGGTGAGCTCGAGGGTGAGCGCGGTCGCCGGGGACCCGACCCGGTCGAGGGCGGCGAGGACCACCTCGGCGGTGCCGGCGTCGAGCTGTCGCGGCGACAGGTTGACCGCGATCGGCACCCAGCGGCCGGTCCGGTTGAACCAGGTCCGCTGCTCGTGCAGGGACTGGTCGAGGACGAGCGCGAACAGCTGCCCGACCGTGCCGGTGGTCTCGGCGACACCGACGAACGCGGCCGGCGGCAGCACGCCCTCGACCGGGTGCTGCCAGCGGGCCAGGGCCTCGACCGAGCTGAGGCTGCCGTCGTCGACCCGGAACACCGGCTGGTAGACGCAGAACAGCTCGCCCGGGTGGGTGAGCGCCCGGCGGAAGTCGGCGTCCCGGCGCAGCCGCTCGGTGGCGTCGGTACGGCTCTGCACGTCGAAGCGGATCATCCGGCCCCGCCCGGCCGCCTTGGCCTGGTACATCGCGGTGTCGGCGTCCTGCAGCAGGGCCTCCGGGTCGGCGTTCAGCTCGTCGGTGGTGCGCAGTCCGATCGAGAGCGAGGCGAAGAACTCGCTGCCGTCGGCCAGGCGCATCGGCCGGCCCAGCTCGGCGGCCACCCGGTCGGCGACCACGACGGCCTCGTCCTCGCCGACCGACGGCATCAGGATGACGAACTCGTCGCCGCCGAGCCGGCAGGCCATGTCACCGGGGCGGACCGCGCCGCGCAGCCGTCCCGCGATGGCGACGAGCAGCTGGTCGCCCGCGTCGTGGCCGAGGCTGTCGTTGACGTTCTTGAAGTGGTCGAGGTCGCAGAAGAGCAGGCCGACCCGGGTCGTGCCGTCGGACGGCAGCGAGGCAAGGGCCAGGGCGAGCCGGTCCATCAGCAGGGGCCGGTTGGCCAGGCCGGTGAGCGCGTCGTGGCCGACCCGGCGGGCCAGGTCGTGGATCGGCGCGACCAGGCGCAGCGCGACCAGGGCCACCGTCGTCCAGGCGCCGATGACCAGCGGTGTGTCGGAGGCTGGCTCCCAGAGCAGGTGCAGGCTGGGCAGCAGCAGGGCGGCGCCGAAGAGGGTGAGCGCCCGGGTCACGGTGAGCGTGGTGACGCTCGACCGGCGGGGAGTGGTGTAGACCATCGACGGGTGCAGGCCGGCCGTGGCGATCAGGATCGGCATGGCCATCCAGCCGAGGTCGATCAGCCTGCCCTCGACGTACGTGCCGGTCAGCACCTGATGGGTGTAGAGGGCGTCGGACACGAACCAGGCGATCAGACCGCCGACCAGCCAGCGGACACCGGGCGCGCGCAACTCGACGCCGAGCGCCAGGGCGAGCGCGCAGTAGAGCACCACCAGGGTGCTGGCCGGGGCGGCGACCGCGACGGTCCGGGCGAGTGCCGTGCCGCCTTCGGTGACCAGCGGGTTCACCACGAGCAGCCAGGCGATGCTGGCGAACGGGGCGAGGATGACCGCCGAGTCGAGGAACGCGGTCCGGCCGGAGCGGGCGGCCAGCATCGCCGCGCCGGCCGCGATGGCCAGGTGGGCCGCGAGGTAGAGCACGTCGGCCGGGGACGGGAACGGCGGGTTCGTGCCGTGTGCCGCGTACCCGGCGAAGACGATGTCGCCGATTCCGGAGAGCGCGAGCCCCACCACGATGATCTGCCAGCCGCGCCGGCGTTGCGGCGCGTTACGGGTGAGGCCGATCCAGGTGGCGATCGGGGCGGTGCAGTTGAGCAGCACGTAGACCCAGCGGGTGACGGCGTTGAACGGGGTCAGCACATAGGCCGTGGCCGCCGCCGAGGCGAGCACCAGGTAGATCCACCACAGGTGGCGGAGGAACCCGCTCATTCGCATGCCGGACGTATCGGCCGCGTCGGAGCCCGAAGAAGGAGTTCAGGCCAGCGACTGCCAGGCGGTGATCAGGGACTGGCGGAAGCCGGCCGCCTGGTCCGCGGTCAGTTTCGTGATCATCCGGGTCTCCAGGTCACGGACCGGGGTGTCGACCGCCGCGAGCAGTGCCCGTCCCTCGCCGGTCAGGTGGATGAGCAGCTCGCGGCGATTGGCCGGGTTGCGTTCGCGGCGGATCAGGCCGCGGGTCTCCAGGGCGCGGACCAGGTCGGCGGTGGACTGGGCGGTGACGAACGAGTCACGGGCGAGCTGGGCCGCGGACAGGCCGTCGTGACGGTCCAGAACGGTGAGGGCCGTGTACTGCAGGGCGGTGATGCCATGCCCGCGCACCACCTCGTCAAGGCGGGCGCGCACCGCGAGTTCGAGCTGTTTCACGAGGTAGAGCAGTGATGGCATGGCTGGCAGATTACACCGTTGACAGGAAACCTGATCGTCCTACAGGATCGGAATCAACAGGATTCCTGATGATCGAGGCCGGAGCCCGGGAGTGTCGGGGGCGGCCGGAAAAGCGTGGGTCGACCCCGTACCCCGTCCGTGAGAGGTTGAAGAGTATGGATCTGACCGGCAGGGTGGCCGTCGTGACCGGCAGTGGTCGCGGGCTCGGCCTGGGCTACGCCAAGGCGCTCGCCGCGGCCGGCGCGTCCGTCGTCGTCAACGACGTGGACCAGGCCGTGGTCGACGCGGCGGTCGGCGAGATCGGCGGCGACACGGTCGGCGTCACGGCCGCCGTCGGCGACACCGCGAGCGCCGAGCAGTTGGTGAACGCGGCGGTCCAGGCGTTCGGCCGGCTCGACGTGCTGATCACCAACGCCGGCATCCTGCGCGACCGGGTGCTGTGGAAGATGACCGACGACGACTTCGACGACGTCGTCCGGGTGCACCTGCGGGGCACGTTCACCTGCGCCCGCGCCGCCGCGATCCGGATGCGCGAGCAGGGCGCCGGCGGACGGATCATCCTGATCGGCTCGCCGGCCGGGCAGCGCGGCAACTTCGGGCAGACCAACTACGCCGCGGCCAAGGCCGGGATCGCCGCGATGGCCCGCACCTGGGCGCTCGAACTGGCCCGTAGCGAGATCACCGTCAACGCCGTGATCCCGATCGCCGCCACCGAGATGACCAAGACGATCCCGGCGTTCGGGCCGGTCATCGAGGAGGCCGAGCGCACCGGAACGCCGTACCCGGCCTGGCTGCGTCATGACGAGGGCCTCGGTACGGTCGAGGACGTCACCGGCCTGATCACGTTCCTCGCCTCGGATGCGGCGAAGGGCATCACCGGTCAGGCGATCGGCATCGGCGGCGACAAGCTGGCCCTGTGGTCGCACCCGGCGGAGAAGGCGGTCCGCTACCGCGAGGGCGGCTGGCCCGGCGACGCGATCCAGGCCGAGTGGGACTTCGACCAGGAGACGTACGGCATCCCGGCGCCGAAGGAGCGATGATGGACGTTGCGCAGCTGGTCGCCATCGACGTGCACACGCACGCGGAAGTGAGCCGGGCCGGCCACAGCTCGCTGAGCCCCGAGCTGCTGGGCGCCTCCGCCGACTACTTCGGGGCGCACGGCCACCGCCAGCCGACCATCGACGAGACGGCCGCCTACTACCGCGAGCGCCGGATGGCGGCCGTCGTCTTCACCGTCGACGCCGAGCACGCCACCGGCCACCCGCGCATCGCCAACGAGGAGATCGCCGAGGACTGCGCGAGACACCCCGGCACGCTGATCCCGTTCGCGAGCATCGACCCGCACAAGGGGCGGGCCGGTGTCCGCGAGGCCCGCCGGCTGGTCGAGGAGTACGGCGTACGCGGCTTCAAGTTCCATCCCAGCATCCAGGGCTTCGGCCCCGACGACCGGCTCGCCTACCCGCTCTACGAGGCGATCGAGGAGCTGGGGGCGGTCGCCCTGTTCCACACCGGCCAGACCGGCATCGGCGCGCGGGTCCGCGGCGGTGGCGGGATACGCCTCAAGTACTCCAACCCGATGCTGGTCGACGACGTGGCCGTGGACTTCCCGGACCTGCGGATCATCCTGGCCCACCCGTCGTTCCCGTGGCAGGACGAGGCCCTGGCGGTCGCCACCCACAAGGAGCACGTGTACATCGACCTGTCCGGCTGGTCCCCGAAGTACTTCCCACCCCAGCTGGTCCGGTACGCGAACAGCCTGCTCCAGGACAAGGTGCTGTTCGGCTCGGACTACCCGGTGATCACCCCGGACCGCTGGCTCGCCGACTTCGAGAGACTCGACGTCAAGGACACGGTCCGTCCCAAGATCCTCAAAGAGAACGCCGCCCGCCTACTCGTGAAGGAGCCGAAATGACCACCACCGTGAACGGCCTCGACGGACTCAAGAGCCTGGCCGGCAAGGACCTCGGCCACAGTGGGTGGCTGGAGATCACCCAGGAGCGGGTGAACACGTTCGCCGACGCCACCGGCGACCACCAGTGGATCCACGTCGACGTCGAGCGGGCCAGGACCGGGCCGTTCGGCGCCCCGATCGCCCACGGCTACCTCACGCTGTCGCTGGTCATCCCGCTCTTCAGCGACCTGCTGCAGGTGGACGGCATCAAGCTGGGCGTCAACTACGGGCTGGAGAAGGTGCGGTTCCCCAGCCCGGTGAAGGTCGGCGCGCGGATCCGCCTGGCCGCGTCGGTGGTCAGCGTCGAGGACGTGGCCGGCAACGGCGTGCAGAGCACCTTCGACTTCACCGTCGAGGTCGAGGGCTCGGCCAAGCCCGCGTGCGTGGCCCGCCCGGTCTACCGCCACTACGCCTGATGCGCAACGCGGGGCTGGGCTCGTGGCCGGCGCGCCGGGCGGCCATGTCACCCGGCGCGACCGCCCTGATCTTCGCCGGCCGGCGTACGACGTACGCCGAACTGCATGAACGAATCTCGCGCCTGGCCGCGGCCCTGCGTGCCGCCGGGGTCACCTCCGGTGACCGCGTCGCCTACCTCGGCCCGAACCATCCGTCGTTCGTCGAGACGATGTTCGCGACGTGGATGCTCGGCGCGATCTTCGTGCCGCTCAACTTCCGGCTCAGCCCGCCGGAGATCGAGTACCAGTTGCGGCACAGCGGGGCGGCGGCGCTGATCTCGGCGACCCCGGTGGACGTCGACGTGGCGGTCCGGGTCTCCATCGACGATCTCGAGACCTTCACCGCGGCCGGGGAGCGGGTCGACGAGCCGGAGACCGGGCTCGACGACGTCGCCTGCATCCTCTACACCTCGGGGACCACCGGCCACCCCAAGGGCGCGATGCTCACCCACGGCAACATCATCTGGAACTGCTACAACCTGCTCGTCTGCGTCGACGTCGCCAGTGACGAGATGACCCTGGTCAGTGCGCCGCTCTTCCACGTGGCCGCGCTCAACCAGTGCCTGCTGCCGACGTTCCTCAAGGGCGGCACGTCGGTGATCATGCCGGGCTGGGACGTCGACGGCTGCTACGACGCGATCGCCGAGCACCGGATCACCTGGATGTTCGGCGTCTCGCAGATGTTCGCCGGCCTGTCCCAGTCGCCGCGCTGGGCGGACGCCGACCTGACCTCGGTGCGATGCCTGATGACCGGCGGCGCGCCCGTCCCGGAAGCGCTCATCCGTGCCTACCAGGAGCGCGGGCTGGCGTTCTGCCAGGGTTACGGCATGACCGAGACGTCGCCGGGCGCGACGTTCCTGGAGGCCCGGGAGAGCCGGGCGCACATCGGCTCGGCGGGCCTTCCGGTCTTCTTCGCGGACGTACGGGTGAGCCGCCCCGATCTCACGCCGGCCGATCCCGGCGAACCCGGTGAGGTGCTGGTGCGCGGCCCGAACGTGACTCCCGGCTACTGGAACGACCCGTCGGCGACCGCGGCGGCCCTGACCGACGGCTGGTTCCGCTCCGGTGACCTGGCGACCGTCGACGAGGCCGGCCACTTCCGGATCGTCGACCGCACCAAGGACATGTTCATCTCCGGCGGCGAGAACGTGTACCCGGCCGAGGTGGAGGCGGCCATCTTCGAGCACCCGGCGGTGGCCGAGGCCGCGGTCGTCGGCGTCCCCGACGAGACGTGGGGCGAGGTCGGCCGCGCGTTCGTCGTCCCCGCGCCCGGCGCGTCGCTGACCCCCGGCGACGTCCCGGAGTTCCTGTCCGGCCGGCTCGCCCGGTACAAGATCCCGGTCTACGTCGACGTGGTCGACGACCTGCCGCGCACCGGCTCCAACAAGGTTCGCAAGGGGCCGCTGCGCGCGTTGCCGCTGCCTAGTCCGGCCAGGCCGCGCTGACCAGCTTCGGCAGCACGGTGGCCGCCGTGCCGTACAGGTTGACGGCGGCGACCGCGTCCAGTGGCGTGGGCTGCGGGTTCACCTGGATCACCGTGCCGCCGAACATCGACGCCACCTTCGGGATCTCCGCCGCCGGGTAGACCACCCCCGACGTGCCGATCGTCAGCAGCACGTCGCAGTCGGTCGCGGCCTGCACCGCCTCCTCCAGGGCCTCCTCGGGCAGCGCCTCGCCGAACCACACCACACCGGGCCGGATCGCCCCACCGCACCCGCAGCGCGGCGGGGCCAGCCGGCGACCCTCCTCCGGCTCGTCGCAGGGACCCGGCTCCGCCGGCCTGGAGCAGGACGCGCAGCGCGGCGTGAACAGGCTGCCGTGCAGATGGACCGGCGCCCGCGAACCGGCGCGTTCGTGCAGGTCGTCGACGTTCTGAGTGACGACGACGGTGTGCGGGGCGCGGGCCTCGATCGCGGCGACCGCCACGTGCCCCGGGTTCGGGTCGACGCGCTGGATCAGGCTGCGGCGCCACTCGTACCAGCCCCACACCAGATCCGGGTCGTCCTCGAACGCCCGCGGGGTGGCCAGCGCCCGCGCATCGTACCGCTCCCAGAGGCCGGTCAGCGCGTCCCGGAACGTGGGCACCCCGCTCTCCGCCGAGATGCCCGCCCCGGTGAACACCACCACCCGCCGTGCCCCGGCCAGTGCCTTCGCCGCCTCACGCACGTCAACCATCGCTTCCCCCAGCCCGTGTCCACCCAGCACGGAAGAGTGTCCCAGAGTCCATTCCGCCGTTGGTTCGTTGAGCGGTCGAGTATGGAGGTAGCCGTTGTCGTCGTCGTCCCACCGGGAGAACGCCCGTCGCCGCCTGCGTCACGCGGGTGACCGGCTGCTGACCGCGGTCGGCGACTGGACCGCGCCCGGGGATCGGCCCGCGTTCTCCGACGACAGCCTGAGCACTCTGGTCCGCACGGTCACCGTGGTCGCGGCCGGCGTGTTCCTGATCGCCATGCTGATCATCTGGCTGGTGCGCTGAGCCCGCTCGCCGCTCGCCGCTCGCCGCCGACCGCAGTTCGGTGACCGGCCCCACCTCAGCGGGCGAACGGCGGTGACGGCTCCACCTGGGCCGGGCGGCGCGGGCCGCCGGCGGTGACGGCTCTATCTCAGGAGGTCGGCGCAGGCCGCCGGGTCGTCGGCGAACGGCAGGTGACCGCAACCCGCCAGGGTGACGTGGCGGGCCTGCGGGAGCTGCGCGCGGGCGCGGCGTGACTGGGTGAACGGCAGCACGGCGTCACGCGTGCCCCAGGCGATCGTGACCGGGATGGTCGTCTGCTCGTACTGCCAGGGTGGAAGGTCTGTGAAGGCGTCGCGTGCCGCGGCGAAGCCGGGCGCGGCAGCCAGGGCGCGTGCCGCGGACACCGCGTCCGCGGGGTCGAGGCGGCCGGGACGGGCGTAGAAGAGCGAGCAGAACGCGGCGCGGCCGGTCGAGGACGCCATGATCGCGGGAAGCCGGGCGTCGAGCCGGCCGGCCGCGATCCGGGCCGCGGTGACCACGCTCTGACACCAGCGGCGGCCCGCGCCCGACCAGAACCCGATCGGCGCGAACGCGGTGACCGCGCGGGCCCGGCCACGTCGGCCCAGCTCCAGGGCGATACCGCCGCCCAGCGAGCTGCCCGCCACCTCGGGGCTCGGGATGCCGAGCGTGTCCAGGAAGGACTCCACCTGATCGGCGAGGTGGGCGACCGAGCCCGCGCCCGGGGCGGGTGGCCAGAGTGGCGACTCCCCGAATCCGGGCAGGTCGAGCGCGATCACGTCGTGGCGCGGGGCCAGGTCGTCGAGGATCGGGTTCCACACCTGACGGTGGCTGCCCAGCCCGTGGATCAGCACCAGTGGCGGGCCGGATCCACGACGGTCGTACACCAGCTCGGTCATCAGTCTTTTATGAGACCGTTTCGCGCTTCGCGCAAGACCCGGGAGCATGTTGTTGACATGTCGCCAATAAGGGTGTGATGGTACGGCGATGTCGTACGACTACGACGTCCTCGTCATCGGCTCCGGGTTCGGTGGCAGCGTGACCGCGCTGCGCCTGACCGAGAAGGGCTATCACGTCGGCGTCCTCGAAGCCGGCCGCCGGTTCACCGACGAGCAGTTCGCCAAGACGTCCTGGCGGCTGCGCGACTACATCTGGGCGCCCGCGCTCGGCTGCTACGGCATCCTGCGCCTCACCCTCCTGAAAGACGTGATGATCATGTCCGG
The DNA here is from genome assembly GCF_050956125.1 of Actinoplanes sp. CA-252034. Taxonomy (NCBI): domain Bacteria; kingdom Bacillati; phylum Actinomycetota; class Actinomycetes; order Micromonosporales; family Micromonosporaceae; genus Actinoplanes; species Actinoplanes sp. CA-252034. The sequence goes on along the minus strand of NZ_CP191846.1, from coordinate 8,103,128 downwards.
CGTAGGTGTCGGGGGTGGATCACTCGGCTACGCGTGCACCCTCTACGAGCCGCCCGACACGTTCTACGCCGACCCGCAGTGGTCCGGTGTGACCGACTGGAAGACCGAGCTCGCCCCCTACTACGACCAGGCCAAACGCATGCTCGGCGTGACGGTCAACCCGGTCCTGACCGCCTCCGACGACGCGCTGAAAGCGGTCGCCGTCGACATGGGGGTCGGGCACACCTTCCGGCCCACCCCGGTCGGCGTGCTGTTCGGCGACGAGCCGGGGGCACTGCGCAAGGACCCGTTCTTCGGCGGTGCCGGCCCTGACCGGCGCACCTGCACACTGTGCGGCTCCTGCATGACCGGCTGCCGCGGCAACGCCAAGAACACCCTGGTCAAGAACTATCTGTACCTGGCCGAGAAGGCCGGTGCGGTGGTTCACGAGCGGACCACGGTCCGTTCGGTGCGCCCCCTGCCGGACGGCGGTTACGCGGTGCACACCCGGGGACGGGTGTTCACGGCCACGCAGGTCGTCTTCTCCGGTGGCGCGCTCGGCACCCAGCGGCTGCTGCACCGGATGCGCGACCAGGGACACCTGCCGCACCTCTCGTCCCGGCTGGGCGAGCTCAGCCGTACCAACTCCGAATCGATCCTCGGCGCCCGCACCCGCCGCACCGACCGCGACTACACACACGGCGTCGCGATCACCTCGTCCATCCACCCGGACCCGGTCACCCACGTCGAGCCCGTCCGGTACGGACCCGGCAGCAACCTGCTGGCCCTGCTCGCCACCGTGCTCGTCGACGAGGGCCGCCCCGCTGGTGGCACGCCCTCAAGACGCTCGCCCGGGCCGGCCGTGACCTGCGGCTCTACACCTCACCGCGGAACTGGTCCAAGGAGACCATCGTCCTGCTGGCCATGCAGCCGCTCGACAACTCGATCACCGTGCACACCCGGCGCGGGCTGTTCGGGCGGCGGGTCACCAGCCGGCCCGGCATCGGCCGGCCCAACCCGGTGTGGGTGCCGGCCGCCCACGACGTGGCCCGGCGGGTCGCGGCCCAGATCGACGGGGTGCCGACCGGCGCGTTCACCGAGATCGTGAACCGGCCGGTCACCGGGCACTTCATCGGCGGCTGTGCGATCGGCGCCACCGCGGAGACGGGTGTCGTCGACCCGTACCACCGGCTCTTCGGCCATCCCGGCCTGCACGTCATCGACGGCTCGACGGTCGCCGCGAACCTCGGCGTCAACCCGTCGCTCACCATCACCGCCCTCGCCGAACGCGCGGTGGCGCTGTGGCCCAACGCGGGCGACGCCGATCCCCGGCCGGCTTCCGGCTACACGCCGGTCGCGCCGGTCGCGCCCCGGAACCCCGTCGTCCCACCGTCGGCGCCCGGCGCGCTGCGACTGACCATCGGAAGGCGACCGTGACCCGGATCGTGATCATCGGCGCCGGGTTCGGTGGGGTGGCGGCCGCCGTCGAGCTGCGCGACGCCGGATTCGACGACATCGTGATCCTGGAGAAGGCCGACCGGGCCGGCGGGGTGTGGCGCGACAACACGTACCCCGGCTGCGCCTGCGACGTGCCCGCCCCGCTCTACTCGTTCTCGTTCGCCCTCAACCCGGACTGGTCGCGGCGCTACCCGCCGCACGACGAGATCCTCGCCTACCTGCAGCGGGTCGCCGACGAGCAGGGGATCACGCCGCTCGTCCGGTTCGGCGCCGAGGTGGCCTCCGCCAACTGGGACGGCACCCGCTGGCGAATCACGCTGACCGGCGGCGAGACCGTCGACGCCGACGTGCTGATCCCCGCCGTCGGCCAGCTGTCCCGCCCGGCGATCCCGTCGCTGCCCGGCGCCGACACGTTCACCGGCGTCGCCGTCCACACCGCACACTGGACGCCCGACATCCCGATCGACGGCAGGCGGATCGCCGTGGTCGGCACCGGCGCCAGCGCCATCCAGCTGGTCCCCGCGATCGCCGGCAGAGCCGCCCACATCACCGTCTTCCAGCGCACCGCCCCGTGGACGGTCCCGAAACCCGACCGCCGCTACGGCCGGATCCGCCGCCTGCTGTCCCGCCGCCTCCCCGTGCTGATGCGCCTGTCGCGCGGCGCGACGTGGCTGCTCACGCTGGTGCCCGGCGCCGCCCTGCACGGCAACCGGCTGGTCAACGCGGGCGTCCGCGGCTACGCCTGGATCCAGCGCCGCTGGCAGGTCCGCGACCCCGCGTTGCTCGCCAAGGTCACCCCCGACGAGCCGATCGGCTGCAAACGGCTCCTGTTCACCAACGCGTGGCTGCCCACCCTCTCCCGCCCCGACGTCGACCTGGTCACCGAGAAGATCGTCACGATCACCCCGACGGGCGTACGCACCGCCGACGGTGCCGACCACCCGTGCGACGTCCTCGTCTACGGCACCGGTTTCGCCGCCACCGAGTTCCTCGTCCCGATCCGCGTCACCGGCCGCGACGGGCGCCCGCTGGCGGAGGAGTGGCGCGAGGGCGCCCACGCCTACCTGGGCCTGGCGGTCCCCGGCTTCCCCAACATGTTCCTGGTCTACGGCCCCAACACCAACACCGGCAACACCTCGGTCATCTACTTCCACGAGTCGCAGGCCCGATGGATAGCGCAGGCGGTGCGGTCGGTCGCCGCAGGCGACGATCTGGAGGTACGCCCGGACGTCGCCACCACCTACGACAGCGAGATCCAGTCCCGCTTGTCGACAAGCGTCTGGACGGCGTGCCAGTCCTGGTACCGAACCGCCACCGGCCGCATCGTGACGAACTGGCCGGGCAAAGCCACCGAATACCGCCGCCGAACCACAACCCTCGACCGCTCCGACTTCCTACCCCGCTGACCGGCCTATTCGGCCTGAAGCGACCAGTCGGCGTCGCCGTCCTTCACGGTCGCGTCGGAGTACAGGCCGGCGTTCGCCTTCGGCCAGCTCCCGCCCGGGAAGCTGGTCGGGTCGACGGCGTCACCGTGCATCGTGATCAGGGCGGTGGCCTGTGTGCCGAGGAATGTCGCCAGCGCGGTCACGGCTCCGGCGATGACCATGACGTTCACGGTGCCCTCCTCAACGAAGATCATCGCGCCGATCTCGGAGAAGATGACCGTTGCGAATGCTCCGGTGGCCGCGGTGCAGGCGATGATGAGCTTGGCGATCACAGCGGCCAGCACGATGTAGAAGGCGAGCCCGGCCGCCGCGCACATCGCGAGAGCGCCCGAGGCGTTTCCGGAGATGGAGCCCACCCGCGCCGCGGCAGCGGACTGAGCCTGCGTGAGGGCGAGGTAGGCGTCTCGGCCTTTGCCGGACCAGTCGGTGTCGTCGACGACGAGGTTCTGCGTGCCGAGATCGGTCGCCACCGCGTTGGCCGACCCTTTGAGGCTCATCCAGCGGTAGGCGTCGTAGAACATGACGACAGGCGCGGTCATGCCTTCAAGGAGGTCCCCGATGAAGGCGAGGATCTCTCGTCCCAGTTCCACCGTCTTCTGGCCGATCCATCTGATCATGTCGCCGATGGACGGGGGTACCCACCACTGACTCGCCGCACGGTCCGCTGCCGGCTCGACCTCGGCGAGTTGTGCCTCCAGCGTCCTGGTGCCGGACTCGATCTCGGCCATGACGGCCTCGTATTGGGCAAGGCTGAACTCCATGGCCGGCTCCTTTCAGTAGATGTTACGAATCCGGTGCTCGCCGGCGCGGTCCTCGGCCTCGTAGACGTCCGCGGCGCGACGGAGAGTGGCGGCGACCTCCGCCATGGCTGTCGCGCCCTCACTGCAGCGAGCCGAGACCGCGTTGATCACGTCGTTGTAGGCGCCGACCATGACCTGGAACAAGCCGGCCTCCACCCGGTTGAACTCGAATTCGGCAGCCGTGGCGCTCACGATGCGCAGCCTCTCTCCCTGGCTGTCCCACTGAACGGATTCCCTGCGGAGCGCTTCGCAGGCGATGTGGACCTCGCCGGAGGTCGGCTGGCTCATCGCTCCCCGCTCCCCGCCGGTTCGGTGCCGGTGCATGCGGTCAGTGCGGTCAGTGCCTCGCTGATGAGAGCGTCCGCCTCCAGCAGGCCCGGCCGCGGCGAGTCGAGGCGGCGACGGGCCCGCCGGAGCGCGTGCGAAAGGGCAGTGGCTATGTCGTCACCGCAACGGTGGCGTGCCCAGCCCTCGTCGATCACACATCCGGCAAGCCCACCGACCGACAGTCGCACGCTGACGCTTCCACTGTCGTTCGATCCTTCCACCTCGACGGGCCCCCTATCGGACGCGCTTCGCCGTGTGTCCTGGAGCAGGCGCAGGATCCGCTCGCCCATCTCCGGGTCCTCCGGGATGTGCCCCGTTCGCGGCTCCCGCGGTGGTGGCGAGGCCATCGGCATCGGGCGGCGCTCCGGCATCTCGTCGGCATCCCTTTGCCGCCGCCACCAGCCGCTCTCGTCCAGACGGTCACTCCAGGCCCGGTAGGCGCGCCGGACGGCGTCGGTGTTCGCGTCCATCACCGCGTCGGCGAGTGCATCGGCGTCGAGGCGGTCCTGCCACCTCTCGCGGATCTGGATCTGGAGGGGCACCCGATCCGGTCCGAGACGGATCCGTACACATTCGCTCTCGTCCACACCCGGTGCGCTCTCCGGAACTACACTGTGGGCCTCCGCGGCCAGTCGCCCCAGTTCCTCGGCGCGTTGCCGCAGTCGCTCCAGGCGCCGCTTCATCTCCGGCTGCATGACTCTCAACGCCCCCTACGCTCTGATCCGGCAGCCAGAACCGCCTGGCCGGTCAGGGCGAGCCCGACGGCGGCCTGGGCAGGCATGTACCCGACGATGCCTGTCGCGGCTCCGGAGGCGAAGAAGTAGTACGCCAGGACGGCCGCCGAGAACATGGCGAGGATCAGCAGGTAGCCGAGGGCCTTCCGGTAGCGCCAGGCTGTTCCCCGGAGCAGGGCCACCAGGCTGAAGGCGGAGAGAAGGATCGTCAGGCCGGCCAGAATGATGACTCCGACCCTTCCGAACGGGGTCGCGGCCGCATTGTCACTGTCCATGCTCACGGCCAAGGCGGCCGCACCCATCCCGCTCGCCGTCAGGGTGAAGAGCACCACCGAAGTGAGCGGTCCCACACGTGTGGCGTTGCCTGTCGATCTGTTCACGCCGTCGCCCCTCGTCCTCGCGGTGATTACACCGTCCACATCGGTACACACCTGGGGCCCTCGCCGGGTTCAGTGAGGGCGTGTGTCGTACCGCTGACACGCCGATGTGGCTCGTCCGCTTTCCATGATGGAAAGTTTGAGGCATACTTTCCATCATGGAAAGCAACTCGTCTCCGTCTTCGTCCTCCGTCGATGCCACTGACGCCCGGGCCGCGCTGCGGCTCGTGGCTGAGGCCAAGGCCCGTGCGGCCTCGCGTGCCGTCGCCCCCTGGTGGCTGCATGCCGGCCTCGGAGTCGTCTTCACCGTCGCGTTCGCGTCCATGAGCTTTCGCGGCATCATCGGCTCCACCGGGTTTCCGCTGGCCATGGCGGCGGCGGTGGGCCTGTTCCATGCGCTCCGGGTCAGGACCGGGCTCTCGTTCGACCGCTACACCGCGACACCGGGCACGCGTCGGCTGTCGCTGATCTGGCTTGCCGGGCTGCTGGTGATCAGCGTTTCCGGCATGGTGCTGGAGTGGGGCTTCGCCGTCCGCTGGTCGCTGGTGGTCGCCGGGGTCCTGATCGGCCTGATGACCGTGGTGCTCAGCCCGGCGATCGACCGGGCGCTGCGCCGCGAATCCGGGGCGGCGTGACGGTGGGCCGCTTCAACGAGCTGATCCACGCGCCCAACCGTCTGCAGATCTGTGCCGTGCTGGCCGGTGTCGAGGCCGCCGAGTTCTCGGCTCTCCGTCAGCTGCTCGATGTCAGCGACTCGGTGCTGAGCAAGCACATCAAGGTGCTGCAGGAGGCGCACTACGTCACCGTGCGAAAGTCGGCGCAGGGCCCGCGGACGACCTGGCTGGAGCTGACTCCGCTCGGCCGGGACGAGCTCACCGCGCACCTGGAGGAGCTGCGGCGCATCGCCGACCAGGCGTCACCCGCCGTCAAGCCCGCCTGACCACCCCGGCACGAGTGGGATCAGGCCGAGGCGAGACCGGCCCGGGGCCCAGACAGCCCCGGGCCGGGCGGAGGCCGCACGGCCGTCAGATGACTCCGGCAGGGCGCGGATCACGCCGGGGTGAGCGGGGCCGTCGGGATGCCGGGCGGCGCGATCACACCGGGTGAGCGGGGCTGTCGGGATGCCGGGCAAGGGGATCACGCCGGGGTGAGTAGGGGCGTCGGGATGCCGGGCAGGGTGGGGATCACGTCGGGGGGCTGGGGGCGGTTGAGGCCGAAACCCTGCAGCAGGTCGACGCCGGCGGCGGTCAGGTCGCGGGCGGTGGGCTCGTCCTCGACTCCCTCGGCGACGACGGTCAGGCCCAGGGCCTTCGCTATCGCGATCACCGAGTCGATGATCGTGGCGTGCGCCGGCGAGTCGTGCATGCGCATGACGAAGGAGCGGTCGATCTTCAGCTCGTCGATCGGGAGCTGGGGGAGCAGGCCCAGGGACGTGTAGCCGGTGCCGAAGTCGTCGATGGCCACCCGGATGCCGCGGGCGCGCAGCTGGGCCAGCTGGGCGGCCACCTGCTCCTGGTTGGTGAGCACCGCGGTCTCGGTGATCTCGACGGTGAGCATGGTGGCGGGCACCTGCTCCAGGTCGAGGAGGGTGAGGATGGTCCCGACAGCGCGGTCCTGGGCCAGGTAGGCGGGTGGCAGGTTGACCGACACCGGCAGGTGGTGGCCCTGCGCGTGCCAGACGGCGGCCTGGCGCAGTGCCTCGGCCAGCACCCAGTCGGTGAGCTCCAGGATGACGTCGGAGCGTTCCGCGTCGGGCAGGAAGACGCCCGGCGGCAGCAGGCCGCGCTGCGGGTGCTGCCAGCGGACCAGCGCCTCGACGCCGTGCATGACACGGCTGCCGGCGTCGTGCAGCGGCTGGTAATGCAGGCGCAGGTGGCCGGCGCGCAGACCGGTACGCAGCTCGGTGAGCTGCCGCAGGTCGACGCGCTGGTTGGTGTCGAGCTTCGGGGTCCACTCGACGACGCCGGTGCGCTCGTGTTTGGCACGGCGCATGGCGGCGGCGGCCCGGCGCATCAGCACCGTGACGTCGTGGTGGTCGGCGTGGCTGATGCCGATGCTGGCCTCGACGCTGATCGGGAGGCCGTCGACCGGGTGCGGGCCGCGGATGCCGGCGGCCAGGCGGCGGCCGACGCTGTGCACGGTCTGTCCGGGCGGCAACTCGGAGAGCAGCACCACGAACTGGTCGCCGTCGAGCCGGGCGGCCACGTTGCCGGCGCCGCGGGTGGTGCCGAGCGCGGTCGCGACCCGGTGCAGCAGGGTGTCGGCGCCGTGGTGGCCGAGCACGTCGTTGGCGTCCTGGAAACGGTCCAGCCCCAGGTGGACGACGGCGATCAGGTGCCCGGCGTCGAGGCGGCGCTGGCCCTCGGCCTGGATGGTGGCCCGGTTCGGCAGGCCGGTCAGCGGGTCGGTGCGCGACAGCCTCGCGAACCGCCCGGCCATGGCGGCGAGCAGGTCGACGATCGGCGCGATCCCGTACCGGCCGTCCGGCCAGGACACCAGGACCGGCTCCTCGCGTTCGGTGGCCGGGCGGGCCAGCGCGGCCTCGGCGGCCACGTCGATGTCGGTGTCGGCGGGCAGCCGCAGACCGCCGGTGACGGTGCCGGCCAGATCCCCGGTGGTCGGCCCGGCCGCGCGCGCCCGGTCGATCGTGGCCCGGCTGAGCAGCAGGTAGCCGTCATCGGAGGCGACGATCACGCCGGGGGCGATGCTGTCGGCGGCGAGCGCGGCCTCGATCTCGGCGATCGGGGTGGTGACGGGCAGGGGGAGCATCGGGATGCCGATCTCCCCGAGTTTGCGGGGCAGGCGAGGGCCGCTGGGCGCGGTCACGCCGGTCCGTCCAGGTGGAAGCAGGTGATGCCGATCTCGTCGGCGCCGCGCGGGCGCAGCCGGACGAGCAGGCGGCCGTCGTGTCCGCCGAGGATGCCGTCGGCCCGTTCGCGGCGCAGCGCGGACCGCCACAGGTCGAACAGGGCTTCCTGATCCTTCCCGGTCACCAGCTGGGCGAGGACGCCGGCCGGCTCGGGACCGGCCGGCACGGTGACGGACAGGACGGCGAGGCGGTCGACCAGGTCGGCCAGGTCGTTGCGGGCGGCTTCCAGGTCGAGCTCGGTGTGGCGTTCCCGGGTGCGGTCGAGCAGCATGCCGTCCCAGACGACGGCGCCGCCGGCGTCCCGGTGCGGCCGGGAGACGCCGTACAGCCAGCGCCGGGAGCCGTCGGGCCGGATCACGCTGCCGCGCCAGTGCCACGGCTCGAGGGTCCGGGCCGACTCGGCGACGCTGACGGCGAAGCCCTCCCGGTCCTCCTCGACGATCATGTCGAGGATCCGCTGCGCCGACGCGACGAGGTCCGCGGGGTCGAGCCGGAAGATGTCCCGGCAGCCGTCCGACACGAAGGTGAACGACGGCTCGCCGGACGCTTCCACCCGGTACTGGTAGAGCATGCCGGGCGCGTTGTTGACGGTGTTCCAGAACCGCTGCTCGCCGGCGGCGATGACGGCCTCGTCGCGGCGCCGCCGGGTGTCGTCGATGGCGATCGTGCACACCCCGTAGACGGAGCCGTCCGGGTCGGTCAGGGGGACGCGGGTGACCACGTACTGGCGGATCTCGTCACCGAACGGGAGCTCCTCCAGCACGGTCTTGGCGGCGCCGGACGCGATCACCTCCTCGTCGTGGCCGCGGCCGACGGCGGCGACCGAGGCGGACACCAGGTCGGCCTCGGCCCGGCCCACCATGTCGGCCGCGGTGACCTGGAAGACGCGCTCGTACTCGCCGTTGACGAACAGGTAGCGGCCGTCCAGGTCCTTCGCCGAGATCATCGCCGTGGTGTGCTGCAGGATCGCGGTGATCAGGGTGTGGCTGCGCTGCAGCTCCTGCTGGGCCCGGTGCACGTCGGTCTGGTCCGAGATGAACGCGAAGAACCCCTCGTCGCCGAGCGCGTCGACGGTCATCGAGATGCGCAGCTCGGAGCCGTCCCGGTGGACGGCCGGGACCTCGATCGGGTGGCCCAGGCCGCCGCTGTCGCCGCCGACCAGCCGCCGGGCGAACCCGGCGCTGTGGGCGGACCGCAGCGGCGCCGGGATGATCGTGTCCGCGAGGCGCCGGCCGACGATCTCGTCACGGGTCCAGCCGAAGAGCTTCCGGGCGGCCGGGTTCCAGTCCCGGATCACCCCGGAGCGGTCGATATGGATGAAGGCCTGGGCCGACGCGTCCACGGCACGGTCCCGGAGGCCGGCCGCCGGCGGGGCGGTGATCTGGGGGGCTTCGACGGTGAACACGCCCCGCTCTATCGACCCGGCGGCGACCGACTTGAGAGACCGGCCGGGCGGCCGGAACGGTCAGACCGAGGCCGGGGCGGGAGCGGGCCGCCACTGCTCGGAGCCGAACACCTCGTACCGGATGCGCTCGTCGGAGACGCCGCGCAGGTGCAGCCCGGCCCGGACCGCCTGCATGAACGGCGCCGGCCCGCACAGGTAGACCTCGGCGTCCGGGTGGACCGGGATGAGGTCGGTGTCGATCCGGCCGGGGTACGTACCCGGCTCACCGGACGGCTGCTCGTACCAGTACAGGCTGCGGAAGGCGCGCAGCCGGGCGCCGTTGGCGGTCATGTCGGCGCGCAGCGGGTGCCGGTCGGGGCTGCGGTCGGCGTGCACCGCGGTCACCTCACGGGTCGGTTGGGTACGCGCCACGTGCTCCAGGATCGAGGCCATCGGAGTGACCCCCACCCCGGCGCTGACCAGCAGCAACGGCGAAGTCCCCGGGCGCAGTGTCAGATCGCCGTACGGCCGGCTGATCCGCAGCGTGTCACCGGCGTGGACGTGCTCGTGCAGGAAACCGGAGACCAGCCCGTCGGGCGCCCCACCGGCCCCGCGCACCCGCCGGACGGTGATCCGCAGCGTGCCCCCGGTGGCGGCCTGCGACAGCGAGTACTGCCGGAGTTGGCGCCCGGCGCCGGGCAGGTCGGCGGCGACCGTCACATACTGCCCGGGGTGGAAGCCGGGAGCCGTGCCGCCGTCGGCCGGGACCAGCACGAACGACACGGTGTCGTGGGCCTCGGCGATGCGCTGGGCGACGGTGAAATCGCGCCACGGATCGGTTCCGTCCACCCCGGCTTCGGCGTAGATCCGTGCCTCGCGGCCGATCAGGCGGGCCGCGAACAGCCAGTACACCTCGTCCCAGGCGGCGGCGACCGGCAGGGTGACGGCGTCGCCGAGCACCGTGGCGACCGCGCCGAGCAGGTAGCGGCCGACCATCGTGTACTGCTCGGGGCGGATGCCGAGGGCGCAGTGCCGCTGCGCGATCCGCTCGACGATGTGCTCGAACGCCGCGCCGTCGGGCCCGGCCCCGATCAGGTGCATGGCGTACGCCGCGACCGCCCCGGACAGTGAGCTGCGCTGCTCACCGGTGGCCTGCGCGCTGCGGCTGAACAGGTTCAGCAGCTCCGGGTTCTCGCCGATCATCGTCCGGTAGAAGACGTCGGAGATCTCCTCGAGGTGCTCGCCGACGACGGGCAGGGTGGCCTCGATGATCGGGGCGCTGGATGCGGACAGCATGAGGGATCTCCTCTTCACTGGGACAGGGTTGAACGGCCCGGCGCGGGACAGCGCTGGGATGAACGGCCGTGGGCGAAGATCACACGGGCGGACGCCCGAGGGTGAGCAGGACCTGCCGGACCGGTGGCGCGGCCAGGTCGCCGACGGTGATGTGGTCGAGCGAGGCGTAGAAGGCCTCCTGTGCGACACGCAGTGCCCCGCGCAGCCGGCAGCCGCCGCTCAGCGGGCACCCGGGCTCGCCGTCGCAGTCGACGACCTCCGACGAGCCCTCCAGCTCACGGACCAGACCGCCGATCGAGGCGCCGGCCGCGCCGGTGGCGAGGCGCACCCCGCCGTTGCGGCCGCGCACCGTCTCCAGCAGGCCCCGGTGCTGCAGCCGCTGGACGACCTTGGCGAGATGGCTGCGGGGCACGACGACCGCGGACGCCAGCCCGTCGATCGTCAGCAGATCCTCGGGGCGGGCCGCGGCGAGCATCAGGACCCGGAGACCGATGTCGGTGGAGCGGTTCAGTCGCACGAGTCGACAGTACTAAAAGAGGTATCTCATAATCCTCTTTTGAGGAATAGATCACGGGGAGGGCATACGCCCTCCCCGCGACGGGATCAGCTGAGCTTGAACACCGTGGCCCTGTCACCGACGACGAGCTGACCGTTGCGGTGCTGCAGGAACCGGCCCGGTGCGACTCGGACGGTCACGCCGCCCTTGACCGCGATCCGGGTCACCGGTGTCCCGGCGCCGCTCAGCGTCACGCTCGTGCCGCTGACGGTCAGGAACTTCGTGGGCTGGTCGACCGACTGGACCGTCTCGGTGCCGTCGGACGCCGCCACGAACCGGAACTGGGTCAGCTCCAGCTCGCGCGGCGCGTGGTCGACCTGGAACGCGTCGCCCACGTGCTTGACGAACGAGCGCGGCCGGTCCGCGGGGGACAGGCGCACGATCGGCCCGCCCGAGCCGACCGGGATGCCGAACAGCGGCGTCCCGTCCTCGTGCCAGTACAGCTTCTGCACGCGGGTGTGGCGGTTCGGGTCGTACAGCGGGTCGCCGGTGATCTGCTTGTAGTCACGGGCATGGTAGACCAGCACGTCGGTCCCGTCCGCGGTCACCGTGAACGAGTTGTGCCCCGGCCCGTACCGCTGGGTCGCGTCGTTGGTGACGAAGATCGGATCCGGGTGTTTCGTCCAACTGGAGCGCGACAGCAGGTCGGCGGAGGCCGGAGCGCTGAGCAGCCCCATGCAGTAGTTGGAGTCGGTCGCGCTCGCGGAGAAGGTCAGGAACACGCGACCGTTGCGGATCAGCACCGCCGGGCCCTCGTTGACCCGGTAGCCGATGATCTCCCAGCTCCTGGTGGGCGTGGCGATCCGGGTGGGCTTGGTCTTGAACGTCCACGGGTTCGCCATCTCGGCGATGTAGAGGCTGGTGTTGACCGCGATCTCCGGCTCGCTCTGCGCCCACACCAGGTACTGCCGGCCCCGGTGGGTGAAGCTGGTGGCGTCGAGCGTGAACCCGTCCCACTCGGTGGCGAGCTGGCCCTTCAGCGCCCAGCCGGCCGGGTCGCGCGGGTCGTCGAGCGCCGACTCCATCACGTAGGTGCGGATCCGGAAGACGTCACCGGCGTCGCCGGCGGCGAAGTAGATGTACCACTTCCCGCCGATCCGGTGCAGCTCCGGCGCCCAGATGTGCCCGCCCATCTTCCCGCTGGTGGGCCGGCGCCAGATGACGCTCTCCTCGGCGGTGGCCAGACCTTCGATGGTCGGGGCACCCCGGACGACCAGGCGGTCGTACTCGGGCACCGAGCCGGTGAAGTAGTACTGCCCGTTCACCGGCTTGGTGATCCACGGGTCGGCGCGCTGGCTGATCAGCGGATCCACGGTGGGCACGCCGTAGATCTCGGCATCGGTCCGGGCCTTCACGACAGGGGCCCCTTCAGCGCCCACGGGCAGGACGACGGCCATGGCACCCACGGCGCCACCCGCCAACACGGTTCGTCGGTTCATGAGCGGGCCCCTTACCGGGTCTTGATGCGGAGGAAGGTGACCGAGTTCGCCGGGAACTCGCGGGTGAACACCGACGAGATCCCGTGCACGGTCGAGGTGACCGGCTGGATCGGCTCGGCCGAGCGGGTGTTCAACTCGCCCGGGTCACCGGTGATCACGGTCTGCTTCGCGGTACGCGCCACCTTGCGCCCACCCAGGTCGACCTTCGTGACCGCCGGGGTGTCCTGGGCGTTGACCACCTTGACGATGATCTCGCCGCGCTTGGTGTCCTCGGTGACGACCTGTGCGAACGGCTCGGTGACCGCGTTGTCGTCGAACGAGGCCCACTCCACGCCGTCCAGGATCAGGGTGACCTTCGTACCCCGTACCTGAATCTTGAGGTCGTAGGTCTTTCCGGTCGTGACGGTGTTGGGCTTGGTGAGGATCTGCTCCTTGGCGGACGTGATCCCCTTCTCGACGGCGCCCTGCGTGTTGTTCCAGCCGCCCAGGTTCCACCAGTAGAACCGGCCGGTCTCCTTGATCCCGAACGCGACCAGGAAGCCCTCCGCGCCGGCCGTCTTGGTGGCCTTCAGCGTGTAGTCGTAATCGGTCTCGCCGATCGTGGCCGCCTTGACCATGGTGTCCTCGGTGTCCGTGGTCGTCTGGGTGTAGGCGCCGTTGGTCACCGCCCAGTTGCCGCGGTTGGTCACCGAGGTCCAGCCGTCGGCGTTGCCGTCGCTGAAGTCGTCGCTGTAGAGCACGGTGCCGTCCGGCCGGGTGACCTTGACGTCGTCGTAGGTCGCGGCGGTACGCCAGGTGGAGAGCCCGATCGCGCCGGTGATCGGCTCGGGCTGCAGCACGTCGCCGGTCGCCGACGACGGCAGGACCCGGTCGCCGACGTTGTTCATGAACAGCTTCTGCACCTGGTAGCTGGTGGAGCCCCACGACTCGTCGTTGTCGAACCAGATCATGTCCGGCTTCCACTGCACGTTGTCGATGTTGGCGAGCAGCGGCGCGTAGGACGCCATCTTCACCACGTCGGCGTTGCGCTCCAGGCCGGTCATGTAGGCGGCCTCGGCCAGCGAGTTGTACAGCTTGTTGTCCAGCGACGCGTATTCGCCGAGGAAGACCTTGGGACCATTGCGGTCGTACGAGTCATAGCGCCTGTTGTTCTGCAGGAACCAGGCCGGGCTGTTGTAGTAGTGCTCGTCGACCATGTCCGAGCCGTGCGCCCGGTTCTTGGCCCACAGGTTGTCGAAGGTGCCGCCCTGGTCGTCCGGGCCGGAGTTGCTGACCACGGTGATGTTCGGGTATTTCGCCTTGATCGCCGACTCGAACCTGAGGAAGTTCGCCCAGTACTCCTCGGGCAGGTTCTCCTCGTTGCCGACCGCGATCGTGGTCAGGTTGAACGGCTTCGGGTGCCCCGACTGGGCGCGCAGCTTGCCCCACGTGCTCGTGACCGGCCCGTTGGCGTACTCGACGAGGTCGAGCGCGTCCTGGATGTGCCGCTGCAGCAGCGCCTCGTCCACGGTGGCCCGGTTCTGGCCACAACCGGTCACCAGGGCCGGCAGCACCGGCAGCGGCATGGCGCCGATGTCCTCGGAGAACTGGAAGTACTCGTGGTAGCCGAGGCCGTAGGTCTGGTTGTAGCCCCAGAAGTTCTTGTTGGTGGCGCGCGTCTCGACCGGGCCGACGGTGTCCTTCCACTGGTAGGACCGGGCGCGCGGGTAGTTGTTCGCGGCGTCGTAGGAGTACATGCTGCCGGTGTTGACCAGGCAGCCGCCGGGGAAGCGGACGAAGCCCGGCTTGAGGTCGGCGACCTTCTCGGCCAGGTCCTTGCGCAGTCCGTTGGCGCGTCCCTTGTAGGTGTCGCGCGGGAACAGTGAGACCTCGTCCAGCCTCGCACTGCCGGAGGCTTTGACCGAGAGCCGGGCGACGTCGCTGGTCGCGGTGGCCTTCAGCACCCCGGTGTACTTCTTCCAGGTGTCCCCGGCGACCCGGACGGCCAGCGGCGCGGAGAGTGCGGCCCCGGACGACGTGAGCAGGGTGACCTCGAGGGAGGTCGCGGCATCAGCGCGTGCCCAGACCGAAAAATCGTACTTATCGGATTTCTTGACCGCGAGCCCGGTGTTGTAGCCCGCGTTGGTGATACCGGCCGCGCCGGTGATCCGCAGGTAGTTGCGGTTGCGCTCGTTGAGCCGCTGGTCGTCGTTGGTCACCACGGCCGAGCCGGTGGCGGTCCAGCCGGTCAGTCCGTTGTAGCCGGAAGCATCGGTGGTGTTGAATTCAAACGAGCGGTTGCGGACGAGCTCGGCGTAGAGGCCGCCGTCGGCCGCGTAGTTGATGTCCTCGAAGAAGACGCCGTACATCGACTTGGGGATGGACGCGCCCGTCGACGAGGGGTCGACCGTGATGGTGTAGTCCGGCTCGACCGCGTGAGCGGCGACCGGCGGCGAGACCGCGAGCGGGAGCGAGACCAGAACGGCGGCCGCGCCCGCGAGACGGTAGGGGATTTTGCGCATGAGGGGTCCTCCGGTGCGGATCGCAACGGTTTCAGAAGTGTTTCCGGTGGACTAGCTCAGCAATGTGTACGCAAACATCGACACCCCTGTCAAGAGCTGAGGCTCGATGTTTGCAGCGCTGAAAGCCCAGGAGCGCTATTTTGTTAGCGTTAACCAGCCAGAACCGCGCGCAGTCGGTCCACGTCGTAGTGGCGGGCCTTCCCGGTCAGTGCCCACGCCGCGGCGCGCACCCGCTCGGCCTCGTCCACATCGCCGGTGTCCCGTAACGCCGCATACAGCCCTATCATTGCTTCGATCTGCAGTTCCGGCATGTCGGACAGGAGCCCGGCGGCCTCCCGGAACGGCGCGATCGCCTCCGCCGGGTCGCCCGCGGCGTTCCGCAGCCGGCCGATGTTCAGCAGCACATCCGCGGCGTTCTCCGGGTGACCCCACTTCCGGTGCACCGCCAGTGCCTCGCCGAGCAGCCGTAACGCCTTGTCCTGTCCGCCCGGCCGGTAGAAGTGGTACCAGGCGAGAGGAGGCAGCGCCCGCGCCCGGTCCTGCTCGCCGTACTCGTGCCGCTGGTGTACCCGCAGCGCCTCCCGCAGGTACGGGTAGGCCGCGATCGTCTGCTCCCGCGTCGGTGTGCTGTTGTTGCCCATCATCACGACCGCCATGCCGAACAACCCGTTCCCCAGTCGCACCGGGTCGTCCAGCGCCCGGCCCGCCTCGATCGTCCGTTCCAGATACGGCCGGGCCTGCTCGAGCTGCTCCAGCCGCAGGTGCGCGCGCCCGATCATGTAGTTCAGGAACCCGGACCACCAGCGGTCGGGGGCCTCCGGGAGCGCCCGCCGGCACAGCGCGAACGAGTCCTCCACGGCGAACCGGGTGTCCTGCTGGTACGGCGCCAGCGCCCAGGCCAGCGGCCCCAGGTAGCGGCGCCCCCACGGCTCGTCGCAGAGGCCGGCCAAAGCCATCACGTTGTCGTACTCGGCGTGCAGCCAGGCCAGCGCCTTCCGCCCGGACGCGAACCGTTCCGGCGTCACGTCCGACGGTGCCGGGCCCACCCGGTCCGGCCGCTTGTACGGCGCATACCGGTGCACGGCCGTGTTCGCCGAGTGCAGATGATGCTCCACGAGCCGGCGCAGCACGTCCTCCCGGTCCGCGGGCACGGCCCCGAGGCCGGCCGCGTAACTGCGGATCAGGTCGTGGTACGAATACCGACCGGGACGCCGCTCGACGAGCAGATGCGCGTCGGCCAGCCGGCACAGCAGCGCCCGGGTGACGGCCCGCCCGCGCCCGCTCACGCTCACCGCCGCGCCCAGTGACAGATCCGGGCCGGGGTGCAGCGCCAACTGCCGGAACAGGGTGGCCGCGTCGTCCGGCAGCCGCCGGTACGACCAGGAGAACACCGCCCGCAGGTCGTAGCCGGGCCCGGCGAACGCGTCCAGGCCCTCCTCCTCGGCCAGCTCGGCCGCCACCGCCGACAGCGGGAATCCGGCCGCCCGCGCGCACACCACGGCCAGCGCCAGCGGCAGCCCGCCGCATCGGGCGATCACCGCGTCCCGCGCCTCCGGCTCCGCGTCGACCAGCTCCGCACCCAGCCGTCCGCGCAGATAGGCGGCCGCCTCCCCGGCGTCGAAGACGTCCAGCTCACACGTGCGCGCGCCCAGCTCGGCCAGACGGTTCCGGCTGGTCACCACGACCGCGCAGCCGGGACGGCCGGGCAGCAGCGCCCGCACCTGGCCGGCGTCGTGCGCGTTGTCGAGCACCAGCAGCATCCGCCGGCCGTCCAGCAGCTCGCGGAACAGCGCCGACCGCTCCGCCGCGCCGGGCGGGATCCGCCGGTCCGGCACACCCAGCGCGACCAGGAACCCGGCCAGCACGTCACCGGCGTCGGCCGGCGTCTCCTCCGGGCCGAAGCCGCGCAGGTCGGCGTAGAGCTGACCGTCCGGATAGCGGACGGCGGCCTGGTGCGCCCAGCGGACGGCCAGGGTGGTCTTGCCGACCCCGCCCGGCCCGGTGATCACGGTGAGATCGGCGTCCCCGTCGGCCAGCCGGGCCAGCTCCGCCTCCCGCGCGGCGAACGGGGCGGCGGTCCGCGGCAGCTGCGCCGGCCGCACGGTGAACTCGTCCGGCGGCTCGGCGCCGAAGTCGAGCAGCCGCTCGCGCACGTCGACGTGCCGCTCCCGGACCGCCTGCTCCAGCTCGGCCAGCGCCGGCTCCGGGTCCAGGCCCAGCTCGTCGGCGAGCAGCGCACGGTGCCGGTCCAGCACGGCCAGCGCCTCGTCGTCCCGGTCCGCGGCCCACAGGCCCAGCGCGTACAGCCACCAGGACAGCCCGCGCAGCGGATGCTCCCCGGCCAGCTCCCCGGCCGCCGCGATCGCCTCGCCGGCGCGGCCCAGCTTGAGCAGGCACGCGATCGAGCGTTCCCGGCCGACCAGCCGCGCCTCCCGCAGCCGGGTGATCTCCGCCTGCGCCCACGGCGCCCCGGCGAACTCCGGGTAGGGCTCACCGCCCCACCGGTCCAGGGCGGTGCGCAGGATCGCCAGCGCCTGCTCCCCGGTCAGCTCCCGGGCCCGTTCCTGGACGCTGTGCACCTCCCGCTCCAGGCTCCAGGCGTCCACGGCCCCCGCGGGCAGGCTCAGCGCGTACCCCACCGGATCGCTGACCAGGACGGTGCTCGCGGCGCGTGGCGCGCGTCGCGGTTCCAGCAGCTTGCGCAACCTCGAGATGTACGCCTGAAGCGTCGCGAGCGCGGACGAGGGCGGGCCGTCGCCCCAGAGTTCGTCGACGATCCGGTCCACCGGGACGGCCCGGCCGTGCGCGGCCACCAGCATCGCCAGCACGGCCCGCTGCCGGGGCCCGCCCAGCGCCACCGGCTCGCCGTCCACCAGCACCCGCAACGGGCCGAGCACCCGGACCTCGATCACGACCCGGGCCCCAGCACCGCGCGCAGCCGGGCCACGTCGTGGTAGCGGGCCGTCTCGGCCAGCTTCAGCGCCTGCTCGCGCACCTGCCCGGCGGCCGCCGTGTCACCGGCGCCGGCGTGCACCAGGTAGAGCCCGATCAGCGGGTCCATCCGGTGCTCGGCCACGTCGGAGGGCTCGTCGAGCACCCGCTGGAACGCCGCCACCGCACCGTCCGGGTCGCCGGCGGCGTGCCGCAGGTAGCCCAGGTTCAGCAGCGCCTCGGCCACGTGCTGGCTGTTGCCGCCGGCCGCGTGCTGGTCCACGGCCTCGCCGATCATCCGGGCCGCCTCGCCCGCGTCACCGTCCTCGTAGAACCGATGCCACGCGATGGTCAGCATGGTCCGTGCCGTGCCGATGTGCGCGGTCGGCCCGTAGACCGGATCGTCAAGCGCGGCCCGGTAGTTCTCCAGAGCCTCCAGCGCGTACGGGTACGCCTGCCGTACCGACTCCCGCGTCGGCGTGCCGATGTAGCCGGTGATCGCCGTGACCAGCGCGATCAGCCCCTGCGCGATGCTGATCGGCAGGCCCGCCTCCCGGGCCGACGCGATGACGTGCTCCAGCAGCGGGCGGGCGGCGTGCCCCTCGTTGCGCCACAGGTGCCCGCGCGCCATCAGGAAGCGCAGGTAGCGGCTCCACCAGTCCTGGCCGTCGCGCTCGGCCACCGCCAGCGCCCGCCGGCACAGCGCGATCGAGTCGTCCACGAAGAACCGGAAGTCCTGCTGGTACGGGCAGAGCACGCCGACCAGCGGGCCCAGGTAGCGATCCGGGGCGACCGCGGCCAGCGCCATCACGTTGTCGTAGGCGCCGGCCATCCACGCCAGCGCGGCCGCCGAGTCGGCGAACTGCTCCGGCGTCACGTCGGCGGCCGGCTCCCCGGCGATGTCCGGAACCGGGTAGGTCATGTACCGCTTGGCCGCGTTGTTCGCCGAGTGCAGGTGGTGCTCGACCAGCCGGCGGATGACGTCGTCGCGTACCGCGTCGGTGTCCTCCTCCCGCGCCGCCCGCGCCGCGTACGCCCGCAGCAGATCGTGGTAGACGAAGCGGCCCGGAAGCCGCTCGTCGAGCAGGTGCGCGTCGGTGAGCCGGCGCAGCACCGCCCGGGTGGCCGGCCGGCTCGTCCCGCTCACGCTGACCGCCGCGGCCAGCGTCACGTCCGGCCCGGGGTGCAGCGCCAGCCGCCGGAACAGCTGGGCCGCCTCGTCCGGCAGCTGCCGGTACGACCAGGAGAAAACCGAACCCAGGTCGGGCAGCGACCCGTGCTCCAGATCCCCGGCCACCGCGGCCATCGGGAAACCGCCCGCCCGCGCGCAGACCACGGCCAGCGCCAGGGGCAGCCCGCCGCACCGGGCCACGATCGCGTCCCGCGCCGCCGGGTCGGCGTCCACGATCTCCGCGCCGAGCCGTTCCCGCAGGTAGGCGCGAGACTCGTCCGCGCCGAAGACGTCCAGCGGCAGGATCCGGGCGCTGTCCGACACGACGAGGCCGCTCATCCGGTTGCGGCTGGTCACCACCACGGCGCAGCCGTCCGAGCCGGGCAGCAGCGGCCGGACCTGCTCGGCGTCGTGCGCGTTGTCCAGCACCAGCAGCACCCGCCGGCCGGTCAGCACACTGCGCAGCAGCGCCGTCCGCTCCGCCTCGCCCGGCGGGATCCGCTGGTCCGGCACCCCGAGCGCGGTCAGGAACACGGCCAGCACCTCGCCCGGCGCCACCGGCGCGCCCTCCGGCCCGAACCCGCGCAGGTCGGCGTAGAGCCGGCCGTCCGGAAAGCGGGCCGCGACCTGATGCGCCCAGCGGATCGCCAGGGCGGTCTTGCCCACCCCGCCGGTGCCGGTGATCACCAGCAGGCCGTCCGGGTGGCGGCTCAGCTCGGCCAGCTCCGCCTCCCGCGACGCGAAGCCGGGCAGCGCGCGGGGCAGCCGGGCGGGCAGCACCCGGTCGGCGGGCGCGACGCCGAGCACGTCGTGCAGCACCGACTGGCGCTGCTCCAGGATCGCCCGCTCCAGCTCCCCGATCGACGGATCCGGGGACAGGCCCCGCTCGGAGGTGAGCAGCCGCCGGTGCCGGCGCAGCGCCTCCAGCGCCTCGGCCGACCGATGCGCGGCCCACAGCGCCAGCGCGTACAGCCACCGGGCCCGGCCCCGCAGCGGTTCCGTCTCGGCCAGCTCCTGCGCGGCCAGCACGGCCTCACCGACGTGGCCGAGCCGCAGCTTCGCCAGCACCTCACGCTCCCGGGCCGCCCGGTGCACACCGGTCAGCCGGTTGATCTCGGCCCGCGCCCACGGTTCATCGGCGAACTGGGCGAACGGGGCGCCCCGCCAGCGGGACAGCGCCTCCCGTACCAGCGTGGCCGCCTCCTCGGCGTCCTCCGGCGCGTCCGGCAGCCCGTCGACGTCCCGGGCGAACCCCCAGGCGTCCACCGCCTCCTCGGGCAGTCTCAGGGCGTAACCATGATCATCGCTGACCAGGACCCGGGCCGGCGTCCGCGGGGCGCGATCCGGTTCCAGCGCGCGGCGCAACCTCGAGACGTACGCCTGCAGCGACGCCAGTGGCCGCGGAGGCGGATCGCCCGCCCACACCTGTGCCACGATCCGCTCCACCGGCACCACCCGGCCGCGCGCCGCCACCAGGATGGCCAGCACCGCCTGCTGCTGATGGCCGCCGAGCGGGACGGGACGCCCGTCCACCAGCACCTCCAGCGGGCCGAGCACACGTATCTCGGTCTGCATCCGCCACGTCCTCCGCTTCCGCGACCGCCGTCTCGCGCCGGCCGAACAGAACCTGACGCAGAGTCACCGTGAGCCGGTTCGCCCCGAGATCTTAGGCGCACTTCCGCGTCGTTCTCGTTTCCGGAACGGACTGCGTCGGGAACGCGACACTCTCCCCGTATCGGGTTTTGCCGCTGTCAATCGCCTGTCGACGGTTCTGTCCGGCAATGGAGGACGGGCTCGCCGTGCACCGGCCGGGCGGGTCCCGCGTCATCCGGGCCGGGGAGCGGAGTCACGGAGCGTTGAGTTGGGCATGGGCACTCGCCGGTCTCGCGGCAGGGGCGTGGGGGTTCTCGGACTTCATCGCCGGGTTCTGCGCACGGCGGCTTCCGGTCCGCTCGCTGCTGATCGGCTCGAAACTGACCGGCATGCTGCTCGCCCTGCTCTACCTGGCAGGGCGGGCCGACCCGCTGCCCGGCGGGGTACGCCTGGTGGTGCTCAGCGCGGCCGCCGGGACGATCGGCGTCCCGTCGATGGGGCTGCTCTACCGGGCCATGCGCGACGGATCCCTCACCGTGGTCGCCCCGGTGGCGGCCGGGGCCGCGCTCGTCCCGGTCGGGTGGGGCCTGCTGCACGGTGAACGGCTCGGCGCCGGCGGGGTGATCGGCGCGGTCGCCGCGCTCGCCGGGATCACCCTGGCCAGCTGGCCGGCCGGCGATCCGGCGGGGCCGCGGCGGCGGCCCGCGGTGTGGTGCGCGGCCGGAGCCGCCGCCGGATTCGGGACCTTCTTCGTGCTGCTGCACGAGGCCGCCCCGCACGATCCGTTCGGCGCTGCCGCGTACGCCCTGATCTTCGGTGGTCTCGCCGGGTGTGTACTGCTCGCCGCCACCGGGTGGCAGACCCTGCGCGGCCTCCCGCCCCGGTTGTGGATCTTCCCGCTCACCGTCGGAACGCTGGAGCCGGTCGCCGACGCCGCGTTCGCCTGGTCCGCGTCCGGCGCCGCGATCGGCGCCGCGGCGATCGTCGCCTCCCTCTATCCCGCGGTGACCGTGCTGCTCAACCGGGTGGTGCTGCGGGAGAAACTGCCGGCCCTTCACCTCTGCGGAGTGCTGAGCGCACTGGCCGGCGTGGCGTGCCTGGCCGGCTGAGCGGGCGGCCGGGCACTCGTGCCGGAGCCGGGCTCGTGGGGAGCCCGGCCGGGGCACGAAAGCGGGCGGCCGGGTTCGTGGGGAACCCGGCCGCCCGTCATCGGTTGAGGATGCGCCGGAGGTCAGCCGGCGCCGAGCAGGATGCGCTGGTGCAGGGCCTGTAGTTCGGGGGTGGGCTCCACGCCGAGCTCGTCGGCGAGGGTACGGCGCACCTGCCGGTAGTGGGCGAGCGCGTCGGCCTGCCGCCCGCCCCGGTACAGCGCGGTCATCAGCAGGGCGTGGCAGCGTTCCCGCAACGGCTCCTCGGCGACCATGGCCCGCAGGTCGGCGATCGCCTCGGTGTGCCCGCCCGTCTCCACGGTCAGCGCCACCAGGTCCAGGGCCGCGCCCCGGCACAGTTCGGCGAGCCGGGCCCGCTGACCGTCCACGTAGCCGCCGGCCGCCCCGGCCAGCGGCGTCCCGCGGTGCAGGGCCACCGCGGCGCGCAGATGGGCGATGGCGTCCCGCTTGTCGTCGCGGCGCATCGCCTCGGCGGCCCGGGCGGTGTGCTTGCGGAACACCTCGACGTCCAGAGCCCCCTCCGGGGCGGTCAGCACGTAGCCGCCACCGATCCAGTCGATGCGGACGCCGGTGGCGATCGGCAGGAGACGGCGCAGCCGGGAGAGGTACGTGCGGACGGTCGCGACCGCGGCGACCGGTGGGTCCTCCGGCCAGATCGCGTCGACCAGCTCGTCCATCGTGGTCAGCAGGCCCTCGCGGAGCAGCAGCACGGCCAGGGTGGTGCGCTGCTGCGGCGAGCCGAGGGGCAGCTCGGCCCCGTCCCGCCAGGCCCGCACCGGGCCCAGCAGGGAGAAGGCGATCACTGTGTCCCGCCGCGCAGCGCGGCCATCTGCCGGCGGTACTGCCGCTGCCCGACCAGCTTCCACAGCATCCGCCCGGCGGCCGGCACCTTGGCCAGGAAGAACGCCCGCTCCTCGTCGGTGGCCTCCTCCAGGATCGCCCCGAGCGCCAGGAACACCTTTTCCTTCGGCAGGTTCTCCAGGCCGGCCTTGCCGACCTTCTCCCACTCCTCCGGATCCAGGTGCTCCTCGACCAGCGGCATGACCAGGTCCTCCTCGTCGCCGAGGTGCTCCAGCAGGACCCGCTGGTGGTCGGCGATGCTGTCGGCCAGCAGGTCACGGTCGGTCTCGCCGGCCGACTCCTCCCACGCGCCGAGCCGGGTGGTGACCTCGGCCAGCGTGGCGTCGAGCGCGTGGTGCTGCATCTCCATCCGGTCGACCAGCTCCTGGTGGACGGTGACCCGCTGGTGCAGCAGCGGCCAGATCAGGGCGTCCTCGGTGGCGTGGTGGTGGTGCAGCCCGCCGATGTACTCGCGGGTCCACCGGCCCAGCCGGCGTGCGCGGGCGACGTCCCCGGTTCCGGTGGCGCTGACGAAGCGCAACAGCTGGGCGGCCTCGCGACGGAACACCCGGTGGATCATCACCATCTCCCGGGTGTACGGCGTGGTCGTGACGGGCACGGCATTACTCCTCGGTGGATCGTCGCGGAGAACCCCGGCCGGTCGCGGCCGCTGCCTCACGGGGGTGGAGGCAGTGGCCACGACCGGCCGGGGGTTCCTTTCGCGGCCAGTCTCACCGGGCCCACTTGACGGCCACTTGCAAAACTCGTCAGCGGCGGGTCAAGCGGAGCCGCAGCCCGGCCGGCGAGACGGTGAACGCCACCCGCTCCCGGGGCCGGCCGGCCGGGTCCGGGGCCAGGTCGAAGTCCCGCACGATCAGGGCCACCGCCAGTGTCGCCTCCAGCAGGGCCAGGCTCCGGCCGGGGCAGGCCCGCGGGCCGGCGCCGAACGGCAGGTGCCGCAGATCACCCTGGCGCGCGGCCGCCGGGTCGAGCCAGCGATCCGGGCGGAACCGGCCCGGATCGGGGAACCGGCGGGCGTCGCGGCGCGAGCCGTACGTCATCAGGGCCCAGATCGGGGTGCCGGGGCCCACCCGCAGCCGCGGGCCGTCACCGCCGGGCAGCTCGGTCTCCTCGGCTGCCTCCACCACCGTCAGCGACGCGACCGGGTGCAGCCGCAGCGCCTCGCGCACCGCGGCCCGGGCGAACCCGAGTCCCCGTACCTCCGCGGGGGTGGACGGCAGGCCGTCGCCCAGTTCGGCCACCGCCTCGGCCCGCACCCGCCGCTGTGCCACCGGATCGGCCGCCAGGTGATGCAGCGCCCAGGCGATCGCGGACGCCGTGGTGTCCTCTCCGGCCAGCAACATGGTCAGCACATTGCCGAACAGCTCCGCCGGGGTGAACGGCTCCTCACCGTCGGGTGTCGACACCAGTGACTCCAGGACGGTCCGCGGCGTCGCTCCGGCCGCCATCCGCTCGCGGGCGGCCACGGTGCGTATGCGGATCAGCCGGTCCAATTCGCTCAGCATCGTCGCGAGGCGGCGGTCGGCGGGCAGCCGCACCCACCGCCAGTACGGCACCGGCACGCTCATCCGCCGGTTGACGGCCGGCAGGAGCATCGGCAGCAGCGTGGCGAGGCGGCCCTTCGGATGCTCCAGGGAGTCGAGATCATGGCCGGTGGCCAGCGCGAACGTCACGTCCAAGGTGTAGCGCCGCAGATCCGGCAGGACGGCGACGCTGCCGCCCGGCGCCCACAGCCCGGTCAGCCGCCGGACCCCGGTGGTCAGCGCCGGGAAGTATCCGGCCAGGTGGGCCGGGTTCAAGCTCTGGTTCGTGATCCGGCGAGCCCGGTCGCACCAGTCCTCGAGTCTGCGGTGCGGCCGGCCGTCGCGCAGCAGGTCCGGCAGGTTGCCGAGGGCGGGCAGCGGCGGCGGCCCGGGCAGGCCACGGACAGTCACGGTGGGGCTGGTCACCGGTGTATCGTGCGAGTCGCGAATGGACGCCGGATAAACGTGACGGACGTTCATGCCTCGTTCACTTTCGATCCACCGGGGCTGGGTGGTCGCCGTACACCTGGCCTTTTAGCGTCCGCTCGAGCCCGTCATCGCAAGGTGACGAGAGACCGAGGAGAACGAACCGATGCCGGACTTCAATCGCCGTCTGCTGCCGTTGCTGGGACACAGCGGGGGCAGCCGGGACGCGATGACATGTCTGTACCGCTGTGGCAACGCCTGTGACCACCCCGCCCCGAACGAGTCCGACAACCCGTACCTGGGCGACGTTGTCAACGCCGAGATGACCCGCCGTGGTGTGGTCCGTGCCGGTGCCGTCGGCGCCATGGTGCTCGGCTTCGGCGGCTCCGCGCTCGCCGCCGCCTCGCCCGCCATGGCCGCCCCCGTCGAGACGGCCCCGCTCGGCGGCGCCCTCGGGCACGGCCACCGCCCGCAGAAGGCCGGCAGGCTGACCTTCGAGACCGTCGCCCCGAACACGCTGGACCAGGTCACCATCCCGGCCGGGTACCGCTCGTCCGTGGTGATCCGCTGGGGCGACCCGGTAGTGCCCGGCGCGCCCGCCTTCGACGTCGACAACCAGACCGCTGCCGCGCAGGCCCGGCAGTTCGGCTACAACAACGACTTCGTCGGGGTCATCCCGATCCCGGGCTGCGGCGGCGACCGGGCCCTGCTCGTGGTCAACCACGAGTACACCAACGAGAACCTGATGTTCCGTGGCTTCACCACCCTCGACGCCCTCAGCGTCGAGCAGTTGAAGATCGCGATCGCGGCGCACGGCCTCTCCGTCGTGGAGATCGAGCGCGTCGGCCGTACCGGTGAATGGAAGCCGGTCAAGAGCCGTAAGCTGCGGTACAACCGCCGGATCACAGCGCTGGCCACCGAGTTCCAGCTGACCGGCCCGGTCGCCGGCTCGGCGGTCGTGAAGACCGCCGCCGACCCCTCCGGCCGGATCGTCATCGGCACGCTCAACAACTGTGCCGGCGGCGTCACCCCGTGGGGCACCGTGCTGTCCGGCGAGGAGAACTTCAACCAGTACTTCGTCGGTGGCGACGCCGTCGCGGCCGACGTCAAGCCGAAGCTCAACCGCTACGGCATCTCGACCACGGCCCGCTACCCGAGCGACAGCCGCAAGTGGGACCGGGCACAGGAGCGCTTCGACCTGGCCAAGCACCCGAACGAGGCCAACCGGTTCGGCTGGATCGTCGAGGTGGACCCGTTCGACCCCGAGGGCCGCCCCCGCAAGCACACCGCGATGGGCCGGTTCAAGCACGAGGGCGCCAACGTCATCGTCGCCAAGAACGGCAAGGTCGTCGCGTACATGGGTGACGACGAGCGCTTCGACTACCTGTACAAGTTCGTGTCCGACAAGAAGTACATCGACAGCGACTCGCCGTGGGCCCGCAAGCACAACCTGACGCTGCTGGAGTCGGGCACGCTCTACGTCGCCAAGGTCACCGGCGACAGCGACCCGGCCGAGATCGACGGCACCGGCAAGCTGCCCACCGACGGGAAGTTCGACGGCAAGGGCCAGTGGATCAAGCTGGTCTCCGGTAACACCTCGTTCGTGCCCGGCATGACCGCGGTCGACGTGCTCACCTTCACCCGGCTCGCCGGTGACGCGGTCGGCGCCACCAAGATGGACCGTCCCGAGGACGTCCAGCCGAGCCTGCGCACCGGCAAGATCTACGCGGCGATGACCAACAACACCAACCGTGGTGTCGGCGCCAACGCCAAGCCGGACGAGGCCAACCCGCGCAACGCCAACAAGCACGGCCACATCTTCGAGATCACCGAGGACCGCGGCGACCACACCGGCCTGACCTTCACCTGGCAGCTGCCGATCGTGTGCGGCGACCCGGCCGCCGCCGACACCTACTTCGGCGGCTACGACAAGACCGCGGTCTCCCCGATCTCCTGCCCGGACAACGTCGCCTTCGACAGCGCCGGCAACCTGTGGATCTCCACCGACGGCAACGCGCTGGGCAGCAACGACGGTCTGTTCGCCACGCCGATCGAGGGCAAGGAGCGCGGCCACCTGCGCCAGTTCCTGACCGTGCCCAAGGGCGCCGAGACCTGCGGCCCGTTCGTCACCTCCGACGACAGGTCGGTCTTCGTCGCGGTCCAGCACCCCGGCGAGATCACCGGCGCCTCGATCGACAAGCCGGCCTCGGTCTGGCCCGACGGCGGGTTCGCCAAGCCCGGCGTCGTCGTCACCTGGCGCAAGGACGGCGGGCCGATCGGCAGCTGACCGACGGGAGCCCGGGAGCGGCCCGAGACGGGGCCGCTCCCGGCTGCGCCCCGCGGGACCGCCTCATCGCGGCAGGGGCCGGGCCTTCGGCCGTACCCTAAAAGGGTCTTTGTCTGTTGCGTCGCATCCTGCGACGACCTCACTTGAACGTGCCATTGACACGGTTTAGGGGTTGGCTGGGCGGATCCGCGGGGCCAGGGTGGGCGGGTACATGCGCCGAACACCGCGGGGGTGACGGATCGTGAGCGAATCACGACCCACGACGAGGTCCAGGACCGTACCGGCACCGAGGACGCCGGCCGACGGCCCACCGGTCGCCGCGCCTCCCGCACCGCCCGTCCGGACGCCGTCCCGCGACGTCCGGCGGCTCCTCCCGGTCCTGCCCGGCCTGCTCATGTTCGCCATCGCCATGATCGGCGCCGGCCGGCCGGTGCTCAGCTGGGACGAGGTGACCTCGGCCGAGGTCGCCTCCCGGTCGGTGCCGCAGATCCTCGACGTCATCCCGCACATCGACGCCGTCTTCGGCCCGTACTACCTGTTCCTGCACTTCTGGACGGCCCTGGCCGGCACCGGCGAGATCGCGCTGCGGCTACCGTCGATCCTGGCCATGGCCGGCGCCGTCGGCATCACCGCCGAGATCGGGCGACGGCTGTTCACCCCGGCCACCGGCCTGATCGCCGGCATGCTGCTGTGCTTCGTGCCGAACACCTCGCGATACGCGGCCGAGGCGCGCCCCTACGCCCTGGCGTGCTTCTTCGCGGCGCTCGCGTTCCTCCTGCTGGTCGGGGCGGTCCAGCAGGGCGGCGGGCGACTTCGATGGGCGGGGTACGGCCTGAGCGTCGTGTTCCTCGGCCTCTCCCACCTGATCGCCCTCACCACCCTCGCCGCGCACGCCGCCTACCTCGCCGTCCACGCCCGGGACCGGCTGCGGCCGTGGGCTGTCACCGTCGGCGCGGCGATCCTGCCCGTCCTGCCGATCGCCTACCTCGGCACCACCCAGGAGGACACCCAGCTGCACTGGGTCGCGCCGATCACCCCGGCCCGCGTCCACGACATGCCGGGCGAGATCACCGGATCCCGGGAGGTCGCGTGGCTGCTGATCGGCCTGGCCGTCCTCGCCGTGTGGCGGCCCGGGCGCCGCCTCGTCCCGATCGCCGTCTACGCACTCGTGCCGCTCGCCGTGGTCGCCGCCGTGTCCGCGCTGATCTCGCCGATGTGGGTCGCCCGCTATCTCCTGGTCGTCCTCGCCCCGCTGGCCCTGCTCGCCGCCGTGGCCCTGCTCGCCGGATCCGGTGAACGACCCCGCCACACGATCGCCCGGGTCGTCGCCGTGGTGCTGCTCCTCGGGTTCGCCGCGATGCCCGGCGAGCGGGCCGTCCGCAAACCGACCGCCAAGAACGGCGCCGATTACCGGACCATCGCGAAGATCATCGGCGCGGACGTACGCCCCGGTGACATCGTCGTCTACCCGAACGGCAACCGCGCGATCCGTGCCGGAACCGCCTACTACCTGCGCCGGCAGCCCGCGGCACCGGCCGACGTGCTGGTCGAGGTGCCGTCGGCCCGCACCGGCTGGCTGATCGCCCACGAGTACGCGGACGCCGTCCCCAAGGTCACCGGCGCCGCGCGGATCTGGCTCGTCATCGCCGACCGCCGCGCCGACCCGCTCACCGGCCGGCCCGACCTGGCGCCGCTGATCACCGCGGGCTACCACCGGGCCGGCCTCTGGCAGCCGAAGAGCGCGACCGTCGCCCTGTACGAGAAGAACGCCTGACCGCTCCGGCCCGTCTTCCCGGTCCTCGATCTCCCATGGCGGCGGTGGGGATGGCAGGCTGGCCGCATGAAGGTTCTGCTGCCCGATTCCATCGCGCTCGACCCGGAACTGCCCGCCGGAGTGCACGGCGTCGTCTACGACGTGCGGGCGCCGGTTCCGGCGGAGCACACCGACGCCGAGGTGTTCGTGGCCTGGGGCAACTCCGGCGACAACCTGGCCGATGCGGCGCGACGGCTCAAGGCGGTCCGGTGGGTGCAGACGCTGGCCGCCGGCCCGGACGCGGTGCTGCAGGCCGGGTTCGCCGAGGACGTCATCGTGACAGCGGGTCTGGGACTGCACGACCGGACCGTCGCCGAGCACACCCTCGGGCTGGTTCTGGCCGCCGCCCGCAGGCTGAACCTGCTGGTCCGGGCACAGATCGGGCGGCGCTGGGCGGGAGAGCTCGGCGGGCTGCAACCGGTCCGGGACAGCAACGCCTTCCGTACGCTCGGCGACGCCCACGTGGTGATCTGGGGCTTCGGCGGCATCGCGGCCCGGCTCGCGCCGCTGCTGGCCGCCCTCGGGGCGAACGTCACCGGCGTGGCACGGCATGCGGGGGAGCGGCACGGGTTCCCGGTCGTCACCGAGGCCGAGCTGCCGCGACTGCTGCCGGCCACGGATCTGCTGATCAACATCCTGCCGGCCACCCCGTCCACGGCCGGACTCGTCGGCGCCGCGGTGTTCGAGCAGTTGCCCGCCCACGCCTGGGTGGTCAACGTCGGGCGCGGGGCCACCCTCGACGAGGCCGCGCTGCTGGCCGCCGTCCGGTCCGGGCGGCTCGCGGGGGCGGCCCTGGACGTCTTCGAGACCGAGCCGCTGCCGGTGACGTCGGGGCTCTGGGACGAACCGAACGTGATCATCACCCCGCACGCGGCGGGCGGCCGTCCGGAGGGAGCGTCCGCGCTGCTCAGCCAAAACCTCGCCGCCTACCGCGAGAACCGTCCGCTCCGCAACGTCGTCCCCCGCTGAGGCCGCTCCCGCCGCGGTGCGGACCGATGGCGGGGCCGGGGCGGGTTGAACGTCGTCTCCCGCTGAGGCCGCTCCCGCCGCGGTGCGGACCGATGGCGGGGCCGGGGCGGGTCAGCGGGAGCGGGCGCGGACGTGCAGGCGCTCGCCCTGCGGGCCGAAGATGTTGATCAGCTCGGCGGGCTCCGGGCCGGCGTTGGCGATCGAGTGGGGGAGCCGGGTGTCGAACTCGGCGGCCTCGCCCGGGCTGAGCAGCAGGTCGTGGTCACCGAGCAGCAGGCGGACCTGACCGGACAGGACGTAGAGCCATTCGTACCCCTCATGGGTCTGCTGTTCCTGCCCGCACGACGGCGGTCCGGGCGGCAGGATCTGCTTGAAGGCCTGTGGCCCGCCCGGCCGCCGGCTGAGCGGGATGAACGTGTGCCCGTCGCGTTGCATCGGGCGGGCCCGGACGCGGGGATCGCCGGTGTCCGGCGCGTCCACCAGCTCGTCGAGGGTGACCTGGTATGCCTCGGCGAGCGGCAACAGCAGTTCGAGGGTGGGCCGGCGGCTGCCGGACTCGAGGCGGGACAGGGTGCTCACCGAGATGCCGGTGGTCTCGGCCAGCCGGGTGAGGGTGAGGTCACGTTGCTGTCGGAGTTCGCGCAGCCGGGGACCGACCGCAGTGAGCGCTTTTGCCATAACGGCAACGATAGTTGCCACCCGTCCGGGGTGGGAGCACGGTGAAGCGCAGAGAACGGACGGGCGAGAGAGGACAACGCCGTGGAGAAGCAGACGTACGACGTCGTGGTGATCGGTGGCGGCGCGGCCGGCCTGAGCGGGGCGCTGGCACTGGCCCGGTCACGGCGATCGGTGCTGGTGGTGGACAGCGGCGAGCCCCGCAACGCCCCGGCCGCGCACATGCACAACCTGCTGGGCCTCGACGGCACGCCACCGGGCGAGCTGCTGGCCACGGGCCGGGCCGAGATCATCGGGTACGGCGCCGAGGTGGTGACCGGCCGGGCCGAGTCGGCGGCGCGTGACGGTGACGGGTTCCGGGTGACGCTCGACGACGGGCGGGTGGCCCACGGCCGGCGGCTTCTGGTGGCGACCGGGCTGGTCGACGAGCTGCCGGACATCCCGGGACTGGCCGATCGCTGGGCCGGGACGTGGCGCACTGCCCGTACTGCCACGGCTGGGAGCTGCGCGACAAGCGGATCGGCGTGATCGCCGGCGGGCCACTGAGCGTGGTGCAGGCGCAGATGTGGCGGCAGATCAGCCCGCACGTGCTGATCCTGCTCAACGGCACCGACACGTTCGGGGCCGGGCCGTCGGAGGAGCTGGCCGCCCGCGGCATCCCGGTGGTGCCGGGCGTCATCGAGGGCCTGCAGGTGTCCGGCGACCGGCTGGCCGGGGTGCGCCTGGCCGGCGGTGACGTGGTCGCGGTGGACGCCGTCGTGGCCGGGCCACGGTTCACCGCCCGCTCCGGGGTGCTCGAGTCGCTGGGTCTGGAGGCGGCCGGGTTCGAGATGCACGGTCACCTGCTGGGCCGGCGGATCGCCGCGGACGAGAGCGGCGCCACCACCGTTCCGGGCGTGTGGGTGGCCGGGAACGTGACGAACCTGGGCGCCACCGTGGCGGTCGCGATCGCCGGCGGGCAGTCCGCGGGTGCCGCGATCAACCTGGACCTGATCGCCGAGGACACCCGTGTCGCGGTCGCCGCCTACCGGGACCGGATCGCCACCATGTTCACCGAGGACGCCTGGGAGGAGCGGTACCGCGGTAGGGACGCGATCTGGAGCGGCCGCCCCAACCCGGTCCTGGTGGCCGAGGCGAGCGGGCTGGCCCCGGGCCGCGCCCTGGACGTCGGCTGCGGCGAGGGCGCCGACGCGGTCTGGCTGGCGAAGCAGGGCTGGGAGGTGACGGCCGTGGACATCTCGACCGTGGCCCTGGGCCGGGCGGCCGGCCACGCCGCCGCGGCGGGTGTCGGCGAGCGGATCACCTTCCGGCACACGGACCTTCAGCAGGAGCAGCCCGATCAGGGGTACGACCTGGTGAGCGCCCAGTTCATGCACCTGCCGCCGGAGCCGCGCCGTGCCCTCTACACCCGCCTGGCGTCGGCCGTCGCTCCGGGCGGCACCCTGCTCGTCGTCGGCCACCACCCGTTGGACCTGGCGACGTTCGTCGGCCGGATGCACTTCCCGGACATGCTGTTCACCGCCGAGGAGATCGCCGCCCTGCTGCCGTCGGACGGCTGGAAGATCGTCACCGCCGAGGCCCGCCCCCGCCAGGGCGCCGATCCGGAGGGCCGCGAGATCACCATCCACGACGCGGTCCTGGTCGCCCAGCGTCACCCGTGACCGACGGCCGGCCGTCGCTCAGACCGTTTTCCGTGGCCGGATCGCCTGCCTGAGCGGCGGCCGGCCAAGGCTCGCCGGGCGATATGTTTGCGTATTGGCTGACTGTTTGCGGGCAAATGGGCAACGGGGCACCCACGGCCTTGCTGGAATGGGCTCATGCGGCCGGATGATGCTCAAGGACCTGCCGGCCCGGGCGACGACGTCCGGGCGGTTCTCGCGGCCTGGCGTGACGGGCTCGTCGACCCCGGCGGCGCGAACCGCCTCATCGACCTGCCGCGCGGCGGGGCCGACCTCGTCGAGATCGTCGCCCCTGACCCGCCGGGCGTGGTGGCGGCCCTGCGGCACGGCCGGGACTGCCCGCTGACCGGCGCCGGGGCCCGCAAGACCACCGGCGCCCTGCGGACCGATCTGCCCGACGAGGTGCTCACCCCGCTGCTGCGCCGCCTGCGCCGGCACGCCCAGCTGGAGCAGGCCGACCGCGGCGTCGACGTGCTGCACCTGGCGGTCGGCCTGCTGCACTGGACGGATCCGGCCGGCGTCGACCACGCCAGCCCGCTGCTGCTGGTCCCGGCCGAGTTGGTCGCCCTCGGCCCCGGCGAGGTGCCGCGGCTGCGGGCCGGCGCCGGTGATCCGATCGTCAACCCGGCGCTGGCCGCCCGGCTCAGCCCTCTCGGCATCACCCTGCCGGAGGTCGACGACCTGCTCGACGGTGCGGACCTGGCCGACTTCGACGTGGCCGCGATGACGGCCGCGATCGGCGCCGCGGTGAGCCGGCGACCCGGGTGGCGTACCGCCCCGATCGTGGTGCTGGCCCGGTTCGACCCGGCGGCCGAGGCGATCCGTCACGACCTGATGGAGAACGAGGACCGCGTCCTGGCGCACCCGGTGGTCCGGGCGCTGGCCGAGGCCGACGACGCCGCCGGGGTGTTCGCGTTCGAGCCGGTCGCCGCCGACGAGATCGACGTCCTGGCGCCGCCCGACGACGTGCCGCTCGTCCTGGACGCCGACGCCGCCCAGCGCGCCTGCGTGGCGGCCGCCTGTGAGGGACACAGCTTCGTCGTCGACGGCCCGCCCGGCACCGGCAAGTCGCAGACCATCGCCAACATGATCGGCGCCCTCACCCACGCCGGGAAGCGGGTCCTGTTCGTCTCCGAGAAGAGGTCCGCGCTGGACACCGTCCAGCACCGGCTGGCCGCCGCGGGACTCGGCAACTACCTGCTCGACCTGCACGGGGCGCGGGCCTCCCGCAAGCAGGTGGCCGCCGCCCTCGCCGCCGCGCTCGACGCCGCCCCGCTTCCGGGACCCGGCATGGACGCCGAGGCCCGCGACCTGCTCCGGGAACGGCGGGAGCAGCTCAACGCGTACGCCCGAGCCGTCAACGAGCCGCGCCCACCGCTGAGCCGCAGCCTGCAGGAGATGATCGGGCGTTTCGCCCGTCTCGCCGAGGTGCCGGAGGCGCCCGCGCCGGCGCTGCACGCCGCCGCCCTGACCGACGACGCGATGGACCGCATCCGTGACGCCGCCGCGCAGCTGGTCGGGGCGTGGCGGCCGGCCAACGAGCGCAGCGGGTTCCGGTGGCGTGAGGTCGCCGAGCGGGAGCCGCTCGCCGAGGCGCTGCAGGAGGCCCTGCTCGCGCTGGAGGGCCTGGCCGGCGCCGCGGCCGCGCACGCGGCCGTCACCGCCGCCTTCCACCTGCGCCTGCCGACCGACGCCGCCACCCTCGCCGAGATCGCCGAGCACGCCGCCCAGCGTCCGTCCGGCGTCGCCGACCAGTGGCTGACCGCCACGACCCTGCGCCCGGTCCGGCAGGCCGCCGAGGAGCTCGCCCAGCGTCTGGAGGTCAGCC
Source organism: Actinoplanes sp. CA-252034 (assembly GCF_050956125.1). NCBI lineage: Bacteria > Bacillati > Actinomycetota > Actinomycetes > Micromonosporales > Micromonosporaceae > Actinoplanes > Actinoplanes sp. CA-252034. The sequence goes on along the minus strand of NZ_CP191846.1, from coordinate 8,069,038 downwards.
GTCGCGCCGCCGAGGCGGTCCGGCACCGCGCCGGCGTGCCCTGGGAGGTGCTCGCCGCCCCCATGGACCTCGACGCCCTGCCCGAGCCGCCCCGCCTGGAGCCGCCCGCGGTCCGCACGGAGCCGCTCACCGCCGCCGAGGCCAAGGCACTCGCCGGACGGTTCGCCGCGGACGCCGACGAGCTGGAGCATCAGCAGCGCAATCTGGACCGGGCCACCACCCGGCTCGGCCTGCCCGACGTGATCACCTTCTCCGACGTCGAGCTGGTCCACCTGATCACCGAGCTCGGTGCCCGGCCCGACAAGCCGGACCGATCGTGGTTCACGCCGGGCGGTCAGTCCGCCGTGCACACCGCGGCCGGCACGCTGCGCCTGCACGTCGAGGCGGTCAGCGCGGCCCGGGCCGGCGCCCACGAGATCTTCACCGAGGCGGCCCTCACCGCGCCCGTCGAGGACCTCGCCGAGCGGTTCGCCACCGTGCACCGCGGCGCCCGCAAGCTGCTCGCCCCGCACCGGCGCGACAAGGAGGCGGTCGCCGGGTTCACCCAGCCGGGCGTCAGCCTGGAGGAGGCGGTCGCCGAGCTCGGGCTCGCCGTCGCCTGGCGCCGCGCCCACGAGGGCCTGGTCGCCGCCGAACAGCAGCAGGCCGCCCAGCTCGGCCGCTTCTGGAAGCGTCTCGACACCGACTTCCCGGCGATCGGCCGGGCCCTGCAGACCGTCGCCGAGGCCCTGCGGGTCACCCCGCCGGAGGCGCTCGCCCAGGTCGTCGACTACGTCTGCGCCCCGCACACGCCCGGCGACGAGCTGCACCGGGCGGTCACCGAGGCCCGCGACGTGTTCCGGCACTGGCGGTCCACGCTGCGCCCGGAACCCGACCCGGCCGGCCGGCCGGAGCTCGGCCACGGCCCGGTGCAGCACGCCATCGCCTGGATGCGCGCCCAGGTCGGCCCACTGAGTGACACCGCCGCCCTGCTGCGGCAGCTCGGCGACGCCGTCGGCCGGGACCTCAACGTCGCCGAGGCGATCGGGGTCATCGAGGTACGCCAGGGCGTGATCGAGGCCGAGCAGGCGTTCGCCACCGCCACCGGAGGCTACGAGACCACCCTCGGCCCGGTGTTCCGGGGCAAGCAGACCGACCTGCGGGCGCTGGAGGACGCGATCGAGTGGACGGCGCACGCCCGTACGCTGCGCACCGGCACCGACGCCCCCCTCAACAACGAGCAGGCCCACGCGATGACCGGGGGCGGCCGCCCCGTCCCGGACCTGACCGCGCTGCTGGCGACGTGGCAGACCGCCCGGCAGCGGATCCTCGACGCGTTCGGCCCGGCCCGGCAGGTCCGTCTCGGCACCGCTCTGGACCGCTACGAGACCGCCCGTGACCTGCTGCGTGACCTGCTCGACGACGACACCGGGCAGGCCGAGTGGTTCGACTACCTGGCAGCGCGCGGCGTACTCGCCGAATACGGCCTGGACAGTGTCGTCGACTACTGCGCCGATCACGGGGTGGACGTGCACCTGCTCGGGGAGGTGATCGAGCGGGCCGCGTACCGGTCCTGGATCGACGCGATCCTCGCCGAGGACGAGCGCCTGCAACCGCTCGCCTCGGCCGGCCGCGACGAGCTGGCCGCCGAGTTCCGCCGCCTCGACGCCGAGCTCGCCCAGGACGCGGCCGGCGCCGTCATCGAGGCGCTCAACGCCCGCCGCCCGGCCGTCTCCGGCCCGGGCGGCCCGGCCCTGATCCGCGCCGAGGACGAGAAGCAGGACGGCCACCTCCCGGTCCGCGACCAGCTGGCCGCCGCCTGGGACACCGTGGCCGCCCTCAAACCGTGCCTGGTCATGCCGCCGTCAGCGGTCAGCCGGCTGCTGCCCGCCCACGCCGGCTTCGACGTCGTGGTGATCGACGAGGCGTCCCGGATGACCCCGGCCGCCGCGGCCGCCTGCGCCTACCGCGGCACCTCGCTGATCATCGTGGGTGACGACGCGCAACTGCCGCCGGCCGACGACCAGCCGTCGGTGCTGGTGGTGGCGAACGACTGTGGCGCCTTCACCCGGCTCGGCCTGACCAACCACTACCGCAGCCGGCACGAGAGCCTGATCGCCTTCGCCAACGAGGTCTTCTACCAGGACCGGCTGGTCACCTTCCCGGCCGCTCAGCAGGCCGGGCCGGACCTCGGCGTGCAGCTCTACCCGGCCGGCCCGGACACCGAGGCCGCCACGGTCGCCGAGCGGGTGTTGCACCACCTCACCACCCGGCCGGCCCTGTCGCTGGGCGTGGTCACGCTGACCGCCGACCACGCCGACGGCATCGCCGACGCGGTCGAGGCCGCCCTCGCCGGCCGCCCCGATCTGGAGGGCTTCCTCGGCGACTTCGTGGTCGAGGGCGCCGATGCCGCCCAGGGCGACGAACGGGACGTCATCCTGCTGTCCACCGGCGCCGACCTGGGCGCGGCCGGCGGGCCCACCGGCGCGCGCCGCCTCGACGTGGCGATCACCCGGGCCCGGCAGCGCGTCGAGGTGATCTCCGCGATCGGCGCCGCGGACCGCGACGAGCCCGGCGGCGAGGGCGAGCGCAGGCTGGCCGCCTACCTCGACTACGCCGAACGCGGCGGCCCGGCCACCGGGGACCGGCCGCTCACCCCGCTCGAGGAGTCCGTCCGCGACACCCTGCAGAGCTGGGGTCACCCGGTGGACGCGCTGTCGATCGGCATCGGTGTCCGGCTCGACGGGGCGTACGTCCTGGGCGTCCGCTGCGACACCCCGGTCGGCTCGTCGCGCGACCGGGATCGTCTCCACGACCAGATCCTGCAGGGTCTCGGCTGGCGCCTGCACCGGGTGTGGAGCGTCGCCTGGCACACCGACCGCGAGACCGAGGAGGCCCGGCTGCGGGTCGCCGTGGAGAACGCGCTGGCCACCCCGGACGTCTTCGCGGACCTGCCGGAGGAGACCCTGACCGTCCGCCCCGCGCAGCGACCCGAGTGGGCGCTGCCCTACGAGCGGGCCGAGGTGGCGCCGCTGCCGGCCGCGACGAGGCTCGACGACGACACGGCCCGGCGGCTGCTCCTCGCCACGGTCGAGCACATCGCCGAGGTGGAGGGCCCGGTGCACGTGGCCACCCTGACCCGCCGGATCCGCGAGGCGTGGGGCCTGAGCCGGATCACCCAGCAGCTCAAGGCCGCCATCGACGCGGCGATCACCGAGTCGCGGGCCGGGTTCGACGGCTCGTTCGTGACCGCCCCGACGCGCCGATCCCCGCGGTCCGGGTCCCCGCCGACGGGGTGAGCCGCAAACCCGACCACGTCGCCGACGCCGAGCTGCAGCTCGCCCTGGAATACCTGGTGCTCGACGCCGGCCTGGTCGAGGGGGAGGACCTGCTGGCCGCGGCCGGCCGGCTCTTCGGGTGGAGCGGCAGCCGCACCGGCGCGGCCCGCCTCGCCGCGATGCTCGACGACCTGGTGTCGGCGGGACGGCTCATCGCCCACCGCAACGGGCTGATCGCCGCCCCCGAGACCGACCTGCTCGACCTGCCCGACCCGGCGACGCTGCCGCGGCGCGACGAGGCCGGCCGGACGATGCGGATCGAGGTCAACCTTTGACGTAGTCGTCGTGCGGTGTGCCGGCCGTCCACAGGGCGGCCCGGACCCGTACGCAGTGCCGCACGATCGCCGGATCCTCGGTCATCGCCCCGCCCACACCGGCCCCGCCCGGATCGAACAGCGTGAACACCACCCGCCGGTCGTCGAAGAGCCAGAAGTCGTCGGGGGCGACCGGCAGCCCGGCCGTCGCGGTCCGCGGCAGCCACCGGATGTCCTCACCGGCCTCCACGTTGAAGCCGGAGATGCTCAACAGCCAGCGCGTGTAGTCGCCGTGCGGCGCCGTGACGACCCGCAGCCGTCGCACGCTGCGGCCCGACTCGGTGACCTCACGCATCAGCTCGAGCCATGGCCGCTGCCAGGCGAAGTCGTCCGGCTCGCCGTCCAGGAACCGCTGGAACGGCACAGCCTCCTCCGGCGCGTGATAGACGTCGCGTACCTCCAGGTGGAACGCGGTCCGGTCGAACGACCGGAACATGCCCTGGAACGTGTCGGCCCGCAGCAGCAGCATGCGTCCCACCCTGACCACTGTGGACGTGATCGGTCCACTCGAAGGCCGCGTTGGTGCGGGTGGGAGCAAAACTCGCGTTCAGAGCTCCCGTTTGAGGACCTTGCCGGTGGCGTTGCGCGGCAGCTCGTCCAGGAACGTCACGTCACGCGGCACGCAGAACCGGGCCAGATGGTGCCGCACGTGCTCGCGTACCGTCTCGGCGTCGAGCCGCTCGCCGGGCTTCAGCACCAGGTGGGCGGCGAGCCGCTGACCCCAGTCGTCGTCCGGGACGCCGACCACCGCCACCTCACGGACCTGTGGCAGCGCGGCCAGCAGATCCTCCACCTCGCCGGGGAAGACGTTCTCCCCACCGGAGACGATCATGTCGTCGGCCCGGCCGTCGACGTAGAGCCGGCCCTTGTCGTCCAGGTGCCCGAGATCGCCGGTGCCGACGACGTCACGGCTCGCCGCGTCCTGCCCCGTGTAGCCCTCGAACAGCATCCCGTTGCTCACGTGGATCTGCCCGTCGATGATCGTGACCCGCGTCCCGTGCGGCGGCCGGCCCGCCGTCGCCGGGGCCTCCCGCAGGTCGGCGGGGGTGGCGATGGAGACCCACGAGGCCTCGGTCGAGCCGTACAGGTTGTAGAGCACGTCACCGTAGCGGTCCATGAACCGGGTGGCGAGGCCACCCGGCAGCGCCGATCCGCTCACCGCCGCCACCCGCAGCCCGCGATACCCACCCTCGGCGTCCATCAGGCTCTGGAGCATCACCGGTACGGCCACCAGCGCCGTGACCTGCTCGTGCGCCAGGGTCGCCAGCACGTCGGCCGGGTCGAACCGGCGGCGCAGCACGATCGTCGCCCGCAGCGCCAGCGCGATCTGCATCCCGGCGTAGCCCCACGTGTGGAACAGCGGGGCCGCGATCATCATCCGTTCCCCGGCACGCAGCGGGATCCGGTCGATCACCGAGCACAGCGGGCCGAAACCGCCCGGCGTCGGACGTCGTGCGCCCTTCGGCACGCCGGTCGTCCCCGAGGTCAGCACGATGGTGCGCCCCGGCCGCTCCGGAGGCGCCGCCGGCCCGGCCGGGGTGGCCTCGATCAGCTCGTCGACCTGCTTCTCACCGATCCGGTTCGCACACGTCGCCACCCGGTCGGTGAACTCGTCGTCGTGGATCAGGGCGGACAGTCCCTGCGCGAGCACCACCTGATCGAGCTGGTGCCCCGACAGCCCGGTGTTGATCAGCACCGCGTCGGCGCCCCGGGTGGCGACCCCGAGCAGCGCCTCCAGCATGCGGGCCGAGTTGCGGCACAGCAGCCCGACCCGGTCGCCCGCCTTCACCGGCAGCGCGGCGGCCAGCCGGGACGAGCGGTCCAGCAGCTCGGCGTACGTCACCCGCCGCTCGTCGTCGATCACCGCGACCCGCTCCGGGCTGCGGGCCGCCGCCTGCCGAACCTCCCCGGCCAGCCCGAAACCCCACCGCCCCAGCGACGCGAACTGCCGGGCCACCCGCACCGGATCACCCGGTGTGAGCAGCCCGCGCCGCGCCATCGTCGACACGATGAACAGGGCGTCCATCAGCGGATCTGCACGCCGGAGATGGCTCGGGCGATGACCAGCCGCTGGATCTCCGAGGTGCCCTCGAAAATCGTGTAGATCTTGGCGTCCCGGTACATCCGCTCCACCGGGTGCTCCCGCAGATAACCGGCCCCGCCGAGGATCTGCACCGCCTTCTCGGTGACGGCGACCGCCACCTCACCGGCCTTCAGCTTCGACATCGAGCCCTCACCGGCCTCGAACGGCTTCTCGTTGCGCCCCATCCACGCGGCCCGCCACACCAGCAGCCGCGCCGCGTCGATCTCGGTGCGCATGTCGGCCAGCGCGAACGCCACCGCCTGGTTCTCGATGATCGGCCGCCCGAACTGCACCCGCGTCTTCGCGTACTCCAGCGCGTACTCGTACGCCGCCCGCGCGATGCCCAGCGCCTGCGCGCCCACCGCCGGCCGGGAGAGCTCGAACGTGCGCATCGCCGCCTGCCCGGACCGCCGCTGCCCTCCCGGGCCCGCGCCAGCCGCTTGTCCAGGGCCTCCTTGCCGCCGAGCAGGCAGCTGCCCGGCACCCGCACGTCGTCGAGGAACACGTCCGCCGTGTGCGAGGCCCGCAGTCCCAGCTTCTTCAGCTTCCGCGTCGCGGCCAGCCCCTTCGTGCCCGGCGGCACGACGAACGCGGCCTGCCCCCGCGACCCCAGCGACGGGTCCACACTGGCCGTCACCACGTGGACGTTGGCGATCCCGCCGTTGGTGGCGTACGCCTTCTGGCCGCTGAGCACCCACTCGTCGGTCGCCTCGTGATAGACCGCGCGGGTCCGCATCGCCGCCACATCCGAACCGGCCTCCGGCTCGGTGCTGCAGAACGCGCCCACCTTCGGGTCGGCGGCGTCGCCGAAACACTGCGGCACCCATTCGAGCAGCTGATCGGACGTCCCGGAGCCGAAGATCGCCGCCACCGCCAGCGACGTGCCGGAGATCGCCATCCCGATCCCGCCGTCGCCCCAGAACAGCTCCTCGTTCGCGATCGGCAGGCTCAGCCCGCTGCTGTCCGACCAGGTGTTGGCGAGGAACTCGAACCCGTACAGCCCGATCTTCGCCGCCTCCTGCAGGACCGGCCAGGGAGTCTCCTCCCGCTCGTCCCACTCCGGGGCGGCCGGCCGGATCACCGACTCGGCGAACCCGTGCACCCAGTCACGCAGCTCACGCTGCTCCTCGTTGAGATCGAGCCAGAACTCCACGGACAGCCCTCCCGCCAGCAGGTTAACTCGCCGGTAACCTTACGAGCGCGTAACCACCATGACAACCGCCATCGATGAATTAAAAACCCCGCGGTGTTGTCTCGGTTGTCGTCGGCTCCGGCGGCTTCTCCGGTACGGGTCACCCCGCCCCACCATTCTCACCCCGTCCCGCGCCCACCGCGCGACGTCCTTCCCACTCCCGGCCGACCCGCGCCCGCCGGGCCGAATCCGGTGGTCACCGTCAACCCCACCCCGGTGTCCGCACCCGCCGCCGCCCGAAGCCCCGTGAGCCGGCACCGGCGGCGGGTCGCGCAACTCCACAAGATCACCGGCGCCGAACCCTGCCGATACCCGCCGCTCCGACCGGTCACCGCCGGGCGCGCCCCCTGCCGGATCTGGGCGCTCTTGCCGCCCCTCCACAGGCGGAAAGTGGACCCAATGCTGCCAATGGGCACACCAGCCGCCCCTGATCCGCTGCGAGTTTTCGAGATAGCTGTCACCTGGGCTCGATGGTTGTCACCGATGGCTTCGAGGTGGCCTCGCGACATGAGCCGAGCCACGGTAGCTGGAAGCTGGTCACGGGTAGTTGGAACCGAAGGCTCAGGTCGAGTATCGATCCCCAGGCGAGGTGCTCTTCAGGACAGCGCCCGCCGCGTACCCAGGGTCCCGGCAAAGTCGTCAGATGATGCCGAGGAGTGCCAGCGGGCGGCGGCTGTCGCGGGGGTGATGCCGGGTGCCGGCGGCGATGCTTGATCCAGGACCGGGAGCAGCAGAAGGGCGAGGAACGGGGACCAGCACTGTATCGAGGACCACGCCGAGCAGCAGGCCGCCGAGGATGATGCCGGTAGATTGCCCGGCGTCGAGCCAGGCGGGGTCGCGCAGCACGGTGAAGTTGCCCGCAATGCTCGCGGACAGCGCCCGGACACGATGAACGGCATGATTGCCCGATGGGGACGACGAGACTGAGCGCCGACGTCCGGGTGTTTCTGGGGATCGTGTTCGGGCTGCCGTGGCTGCTGTGGGTGTTCGAGCAGGTCACCGGTGTGCGGATCCTCTTCTTCGCGGCGATGCTGTCGGTCGCGGTCGCGACCTGGGTAGCGGCCCGCTATGTGTGGCGGCCGGTGAACATCGCCGAGGCGACCGCGCTGGTTCCGGTCCGCCCGATCCGGCGGACGGTCCGGTACTGCCTGCTCGCCTTCGTGTTGTTCATCGCGATGTCGGCGCTCGCCGTCGCTCTCAATGCGGTGACCGGGCTCTATCCGGCTGACCTGGACGGATTCTCCGCGCTGCGCGACGTCTACGGTCCGGAGACCGCCGGTCAGGCCGGTGTCCCGTGGGTGCTGATCGGGCAGGCTTTCGCCGCCAACCTGGCGCAGTTCGCGTTGATCCTGCCGCTGGCGTTCTGCGAGGAGTGGGGCTGGCGCGGCTATCTGCTGAACCGGCTGCGCGAGCGGATGGGCACGTGGTCGGCGCTGGTCCTGATCGGCGTGATCTGCGGGGTGTGGCATCTGCCGTTCTATGTCGGGCCGTGGTTCTCGATGAGCGGGGACGCGCTGCGGTCCCTGCTGCCGTTCACGGTCTTCTGTGTGTTCTTCGGAATGGTGCTCGGGTGGCTGCGGCTGGCCGCCGGGTCGATCTGGCCGGCGGTGGTGGGGCATGCGGTCAACAACACCGTCGTTTTCGGGTTCGTGCAGGTGGTGGTCGCGGATAAGGCGGCCGAACCGAGGATCGACGGTTGGTTGACCGGGCTCAGCGGCTGGCAGGGCTGGCTGATCATGCTTATTCCGGTCGTGGTATTCGCCGTCCGTACGCGAGCATCTCGGGAGTTTGCCGCTGCGGATCATCAGGGGTGACGCGACCAAAGCAGGAATCGACGTCTGCGGCCGGGGCAGGGCCCCGGCAAAGCCATCAGATGATGCCGAGTAGTGCCAGTGGGCGGGTGCTGTCGCGGGCGTGATGTTGATGTTGGCGGCGATGTTGGTGATGCCGACAGCGTCGGCGATGCCTTGAGCCTGCGCGGATCGCCGGATATGACGGCGTCACACGCCCGACGGATGGCTATCGGGGCGACCACCGGAACAGCACTTGCCACGGCGCTGAGGTCACCGGAAACGACGGTGAATCGACCCGGATCGGGCGCTCGGCCAACCGGTGATGGCAGGTGGGCACCGCACCAGCCGGGCGGGTCCGGTGAGTTCGGCCGCTCGTGATCGGTTCAGGTCAGGGTGGTGACCAGGCCGGTGAGATGGGGGTGGCGGGACGCCAGCGTGAAGGACCACCCGTCCGTGAGCGGGGTCGCGGTGAATGTCGCTTCCGCCGGAAGGAGCAGCGGCCTCTTGAACGCGACATCGACCGTGAAGGCGTCGGGCAGACGGCCCTCCAGGGCGGCCAGGGCATGCGCCTTGGTCCACATGCCGTGAGCGATCGGGCGCGGGAAGCCGAAGAGCTTCGCGCCCAGCCAGGACGTGTGGATCGGGTTGCGGTCGCCGGAGACGGCCGCGTAATCGGACCCGACCCGGACCGGCACCCGCCACATGCTGCCTGCCTTGGTGCCATCCGCCCCGGCGGACCGCGATCCGTCGGCCGGGTCGCCGGTGGGCTCCGGCCGGTGTGGTGTGGCCGGGCTGTCATGGGGCTGCGGCCGATCAGGTGTGGCCGGGCCGTCGGTGGCCTGCGGCCCACGAGATGTGGCAGGGCCCAGGCGCAGGTAGGTGGAGAGGCCGCGCCACACCTCGGCGCCGTCGAGGGTCGCCGTGGCCGTGACGTCGAACTGGCGGCCGCGCGGATGGTCGCGTAGCGAGGTGGCCCGGACCGACAGGTCGAGGGCGGCGCCGGCCGGGATCGGCCGGTGGGCGGTGATGCGGTTGGTGACGTGGACCAGCCCGATCAGTGGGAGCGGGAAGTCCGGGGCCGTCATCAGCCGCATGGCCAGCGGGAACGCGAGTACGTGCGGATAGGTGGCCGGGAGCGTGTCGGTCAGCCGGAACCCGCAGACCCGGTTGTAGGCGGCCAGGTGGGCGCGGTCGACGGTGACGCCGCGCCGGCGGATCTCCACGTCGGGGAGGGCGCCGCCGGAGCGGGAGAAGCCGGGGACGAGGCCGAGAGCGGCACGGGTGTACGCCGCCAGGGTCCCCGGGCCCGAGGTGAGTTCGACGACCGCGACCATGTCAGGCTCCCGGCGAGTTGGGTGAGGTGGCCATGTCCGGCTCGGTGGGAAGGGTGATGTCAAGCGCCGAGCAGGCTCTGGCCGCAGACCCGGACCACGTTGCCGGTGACGGCGGCCGATCCGGGCGACGCGAGCCACGCGATCGCCTCGGCGACGTCGGACGGCAGGCCGCCCTGCGACATGCTGTTGAGCCGCCGTCCCGCCTCCCGCAGGCCGAGTGGCATCTTCGCGGTCATCGCGGTCTCGATGAATCCGGGCGCCACCGCGTTGATCGTGATGCCGCGTTCGGCGAGCAGCGGCGCATACGCCTGGACCTGCCCGATCACCCCGGCCTTGCTGGTGGCGTAGTTGGTCTGCCCCCGGTTGCCGGCGATGCCGGCGATCGACGCGACCCCGATGATCCGCCCGCCGGACGGGATCAGTCCACGTTCGAGCAGCAGGTCGTTGACGCGTTCGGGGGCGGTCAGGTTGATCCCGATCACCGAGTCCCATCGGTCCTCGGACATCCGGGCGATCGTCTTGTCGCGGGTGATGCCGGCGTTGTGGACGACGATGTCGACGGCGGCGTGCGGGCCGGCGGCCAGGTAGCCGGCGAGCCGTTCGGCCGACGAGTCGGCGGTCAGGTCGAGTTGCAAGGCCCGGCCGCGGGTCTCGTTGGCGACCCCGGCGAGCGCGTCGCCGGCGGCCGGCACGTCGAGGGCGATGACGTCGGCGCCGTCGCGGGCGAGGACCCGGGCGATGGCCGCGCCGATGCCCCGGGCGGCTCCGGTGACGAGGGCGAGCTTGCCGTCGAGGGGCCGGTCCCACTCGGCGGGGGCGGGCGCGGGCCCGGCGCCGATCCGGATCACCTGGCCGGACACGTACGCCGACCGGCCGCTGAGCAGGAACCGCAGCGTCGACTCGGCGCCGGTCTCGCCGCCGGGCGCCACATACACCAGCTGGGCGGTGACTCCGCGCCCGAACTCCTTGCCGATGCTGCGGGTCAGCCCTTCCAGGCTCCGCTGCGCGATCGCCTCCTTCGGCGATGCGGTGGCCTCGGGAGGCGTGCCGAGCACGATCACCCGGCCGGAGGCTTCGAGGGCGCGGGCGTACGGGTGGAAGTAGTCGTAGAGCTCACGAAGCTGTGGGGAGTCGGCGATGCCTGTTGCGTCGAAGACGAGGGCGCTCACGCGTACGCCCTCGGTGGCCTTGTCGGTGACCTCGGCGCCTGCCGTCTCCAGCAGCTTGCGGATCGGCTCGGAGAGCCGCCCGCCCGGGGCGGCGCCGAGCAGGACCGGCCCGGTGACCAGCGGATCTCCCGTCTTGTGACGGCGCAGTCGGGGCGGATCAGGCAGCCCGAGGCGCTTGACCACGGTCCGGCCGAGACCGGAGTTGGCGAAGTTCGCGTACCTGTCAGCCATACGAGTACCCTACCGGTGAGTAACCCTATGAACACGTCCCCCTGTCGATATGGAGAGTAGTCGTGCCGAACGTGCGCCGTGTGGCCGTGCTGGGCGGGAACCGGATTCCGTTCGCGCGCTCCGACAGCCGCTATGCCGAGGCGTCGAACCAGGACATGCTCACCGCCGCGCTGGACGGGCTGGTGGCGCGCTTCGGGCTGGCGGGGGAGCGGCTGGGTGAGGTGGTGGCGGGCGCGGTGCTCAAGCACTCGCGTGACTTCAATCTGACCCGTGAGGTGGTGCTCGGGTCGCGGCTCGATCCGCGGACCCCGGCCTACGACATCCAGCAGGCGTGCGGCACCGGCCTGGAGGCGGCGATCCTGGTCGCCAACAAGATCGCGCTCGGGCAGATCGACGTGGGCGTGGCCGGGGGCGTGGACACCACGTCGGATGCTCCGCTGCAGCTCAACGAGGACATGCGGCGGGCGCTGCTGGAGCTCAACCGGGCCCGGACGCTCGGCGCCCGGCTCAAGGCCGTCGCGAAACTGCGGCCGCAGCACGCGGTCAAGCCGGAGTTGCCGCGCAACGCCGAGCCGCGGACCGGGCTGTCGATGGGGGAGCACGCGGCGATCACCGCCCTGACCTGGAACATCGACCGGGCCGCGCAGGACGGGTTGGCGCTCACGTCACATCAGAGGCTGGCGGCGGCGTACGACAGTGGCTTCTTCGATGATCTTCTGACGCCCTATCTGGGGCTGACCCGTGACCAGAATCTGCGCGCCGACACCTCGCTGGAGAAGCTCGCCAAGCTCAAGACGGTGTACGGCGGGGAGAACCCCACGATGACGGCGGGCAACTCGACGCCGCTCACCGATGGCGCGTCGACCGTGCTGCTGGCGTCGGAGGAGTGGGCGGCGGCCCGGTCGCTGCCGGTGCTGGCGTATCTCGCCGACTCGGAGACGGCTGCGGTCGACTACGTGCACGGCGAGGAGGGCCTGCTGATGGCGCCCGCCTACGCGGTGCCGCGCATGCTCGCCCGCAATGGTCTGACACTGCAGGACTTCGACTTCTACGAGATCCACGAGGCGTTCGCGTCGCAGGTGCTGTCGACGCTGGCGGCCTGGGAGTCGCCGTCGTTCTGCAAGGAGAAGCTGGGTCTGGACGCGCCGCTCGGCTCGATCGACCGCGCGAAGCTGAACGTCAACGGGTCGTCGCTGGCGGCCGGTCATCCGTTCGCGGCGACCGGCGGCCGGATCGTGGCCACGCTGGCGAAGCTGCTGGCACAGAAGGGCTCCGGCCGCGGCCTGATCTCCATCTGTGCCGCCGGTGGCCAGGGCGTCGTGGCGATCCTGGAGCGCTGACCGGTCCCGGGGCGCGGACGGGCGCCCCGGGACCGTCATCTCAGCGGGCCGCGCAGGTCAGGGTTGTGGACGGCGCGTTGCCGGTGCCCTGGAACCCGAACTGGGTGCTCGCTCCGGCGGCGACCGTGCCGTTGTAGCCGACATTGGTGAAGGACACCGCGCCGGTGCTGCCGCTCGCGGTGGCGCTCCACGTGTTGGTCACCGCGGCGCCGGTCGGCAGGGTGGCACCGGCGGTCCAGCCGGTCAGGGGCGCCGAGCCGGCCTTGACCGTGACGGTGGCGACGAAGCCGCCGGTCCAGGCGTTGACCGAGACGGTCGCCGTGCACGCTCCCGTGCCCTGGGACTGGCTGGCCGACGGGGACGGCGAGACCGAGCCGGAGTTGCTCGGCGACGGTGAGCTGGTGCCGCCACCGAACGCCGTGAGCACGGCGGTGTACGCCTGCTTCGGGTTGCCGTTGCCGTCGAAGAGCAGCGGGGTGCCGCTGGCCCGCCACGAGTCGGTGTCGCGGATGCCCCAGACGGTGATGCCGTTGCAGCGGGCGACGGCGAGGCAGTCGCGCACCACGTTGCCGTACGTGGTGGCCTGGGTGCTGCCCGAGCCTTCGATGTCGAGCTCGGTGATCTGCACGTCGACGCCGAGCGCGGCGAAGCTCTCCAGCGTGGTGCGGTAGTTGCCCGGATAGGGCGAGCCGCTGTTGAAGTGCGACTGGAAGCCGACGCAGTCGATCGGCACACCACGTGCCTTGAAGTCCTTGACCATGTTGTAGACGCCCTGCGTCTTGGCCCAGCTCCAGTTGTCGGTGTTGTAGTCGTTGTAGCAGAGCTTGGCGGCCGGGTCGGCGGCCCGCGCGGTCTTGAACGCGTCCTCGATCCAGTCGTTGCCGGTGCGCTGCAGGTTGGAGTCGCGGCGGCCGCCGTTGCTGTCGTCGAACGCCTCGTTCACCACGTCCCAGGAGTGGATCTTGCCCTTGTAGTGGGTCATGACCTGGGTGATGTGGTTCTTCATGGCGTTGCGCAGGGCGGTGCCGCTCATGCTCTGCATCCAGCCCGGCTGCTGTGAGTGCCAGGCCAGGGTGTGGCCGCGGACCTGGGCGCCGATCTCGTTGGCGCGGGTGATCAGCCGGTCGGCGGTGGTGAAGTTGAACTGGTTCTGCTGTGGCTCTAGGGCGTCGATCTTCATCTCGTTCTCGGCCGTGAGCATGGTGAACTCGCGGTTGAGGATGGTCGAGTAGGTCGAGTCGCTCAGTCTGTTGAGCGAGACCGCGGTGCCGAAGTAGCGGCCCTTCTCGGCGGCGGCCGCGCCCAGTGTGGACGCCGCGGCCTCGGCGGTCGGGGACAGGGCGACGAACGCTCCGGTCGCCAGCAGGGCGGTGGCCAGCGCGCCGACGACGGTGCGGGGACGGGTCATGGGGATCTGCCTTCGGTCCAGTCGATTCGGGGCATCGACGGGTGGCTCGGGACGGCCGAAACTTTAGTGATCCCGCCCGTGATCCACCAAGGCTGAATTGTCCTTTCTCCCCGGTAATGATGAGGATGGGAGCGCGCCCATGCGGTTTCGCGGCTCCGAAAGTTTCGGAACTACTCGGCCGTACGGAGCACCTCGGCCACGGCGAGCGCGGCGAGGTGGGCGTCGTCGCCGGTGGCGTGCACGGTGACCGTGGCCCCGGCCGGCGCACCCAGCGACATCAGGCGCAGAGCACTGCGGAGACTCGCGGAACGGTCGCCGTGGCGTACCTCGACGTCGGCGGTGAAAGTGGACGCGGCCCGCACCGCCTCGGCCGCCGGACGCGCGTGCAACGCCGCGGGCAGCACGACCTCGACCTCAGAACTTCGGGACATCACGGGCCTCCCCGGCCGCGGCGGCGACACCTGCCAGGTCGGCGCCGGTTGACGCGAGGACCGCCGCGGCCACCGCGCCCTCGACGAACGGCGCGTCCACCAGCACCGGGCCCGGCGACAGCTCGGCCAGCACCGCGCGGGTGGTCAGCACGGCGCTGCCCAGGTCGGCCAGGACCAGCACCCCGGCGCCGGCGTCGGCGGCCGCGATCGCCGCCTCGATCTTGCCGGCGCTGGTGCCCAGCGACCCGTCGTCGGCGCCCCCGGCCGGCTCGACCCGCACGTCCGGGCCGGCGACCTGGGAGAGCAACTCCCGCACGCCGGCGGCGAGTGTTCCGCTGTGTGACACGAGCACGATTCCCACATACGCCATGGGTCCCGATGGTAGTCACGCCAAAGGCTTGGCCGAATCACTCAGCGCGACCATGCTGAGGGGACCGAGGCAAAGGAGCCGGCCGTGAAGAAATTCATCAACGATCCGAACGACGTGGTGGCCGAGGCGCTCGCGGGGCTCGCCGCCGCCCATCCGGAGTTGCGTGTCGACCCGGACGGGCAGTATGTGGCCAGGTCGGACGCGCCGCGCCCGGGCAAGGTCGCCCTGGTGTCCGGCGGTGGCTCCGGGCACGAGCCGCTGCACGGCGGCTTCGTCGGGCCCGGCATGCTCGACGCGGCCTGCCCCGGCGAGATCTTCACGTCGCCGGTGCCCGACCAGATCCTGGCCGCGACGAAGGCGGTCGACGGCGGGGCCGGCGTCGTGCACGTGGTCAAGAACTACACCGGCGACGTGATGAACTTCCAGCTGGCCGCGGAACTGGCCGCCGACGAGGGCCTCACGGTGGAGACGGTGCTCGTCGACGACGACGTCGCGGTGGAGGACTCGACGTGGACGGCCGGCCGGCGCGGCACCGGCGCCACCCTGCTGGTGGAGAAGATCGCCGGGGCGCTCGCCGAGGAGGGCGGCAAACTGGGCGAGGTCGCGGCGATCGGGCGCGAGGTCAACGCCGCTTCCGCCTCTTTCGCGTACGCGCTGACGGCCGTCACCACCCCGCGGCCGGACGGCCCGGGTTCGACCTGCCGGACGACGAGATCGAGGCCGGCGTCGGCATCCACGGGGAGCCGGGCCGCCGCCGGGAGAAGCTGCGCCCCGCCCGCGAGCTGGTCCGCTCCGCGCTCGACGCGATCCTCGACGCCAAGCCGGTGACCCCCGGCGAGCGGGTGATCGTGCTCGTCAACGGTCTCGGCGGCACCCCGCTGATCGAGCTGTACCTGGTCTACGGTGAGGTCGCCACGGTGCTCGCCGAGCGCGGTGTCGAGATCAAACGGCGGCTGGTCGGCAACTACGTCACCAGCCTCGACATGGCCGGGCTGTCGATCACCGTGACCCGGGTGACCGACGAGATGCTGCGGTTGTTCGACGCGCCGGTGCGTACGCCGGGGCTGCGGTGGGGCGCCTGACGTGGATGTCGTACTCGCCACCGCGTGGCTGCGCGCCATCGCGGAATCCGTCGACGCCGACGCGGACGAGCTGACGAAACTGGACTCCGCGATCGGCGACGGTGACCACGGCGTCAACCTGCGGCGTGGCTTCACCGCGGTCACCGCGCTGCTGGACGGCACCGCGTTCACCGGCGTCGGCGATGTCTTCGTCCGGACCGGCGGCACCCTGATCTCCAAGGTCGGCGGCGCGTCCGGCCCGCTGTACGGCAGTGCCTTCCGCGCCCTCGGCAAAGCGCTGCCCCCGGGCCCGGCGGTGACCCTGCCGGACCTGGCCGGGGCGCTACGCGCGGGCCTGGACGCGGTGACCGCCCTGGGTGGCGCGGCGCCCGGGGACAAGACCATCGTGGACGCGTACCGGCCCGCGGTGGCCGCGTTCGAGGAGGCGGTGGCCGGTGGCGCGGCCCTGCCCGAGGCGGCGGCCGGCGCGGCCCGCGCCGCCGGTGACGGGGCGCGCGCCACGATCTCTCTGACGGCTCGCAAGGGGCGGGCTTCCTACCTGGGCGAACGCAGTGCCGGCCATCAGGACCCGGGCGCCACCTCGACCTGGCTGATCTTCCAGGCGCTGGCCGACGTGACCGCTCCCTGACGTCCCACCCGTCCCTGCGGTCCCTTGCGCCAATCTGGACGAGTGCGCCCGCCGAGACCGCCCGGCCGGACAGACTGAGGCCGGGCGGCCCTTCTCAACCTCGTACCGGCGGTGCCGATCCTGTGGTCGACTACCGAGGGCGATGAGGGATGGGAACACCATGGGGCTGAGCAGACTGATCGACGACCGCTCGCTGCGCGTCAAGATCGGAGCGGCGGCGCTGACCGCGACCGTCAGCGGCCTCATCGTCGGTGCGCTGGCGGTGACGACGATCCACGAGCTCAACGACGACGGAGCCGCGACTCAGCGGCGATCGCTGGCGATCGAGTCGGCGGTCGGCTCGTTCAGCACGAACATCGAGGCGTTCAGCGGCAACATGTCCGCGATACAGCTCTACCCGGCGATCGCCACCCGGATCAAGGAGGGCATGGCGGCGAACCAGGCCGCCGTCGCGGACGCCTTCGCCGCGCTCGACACCCACCTGCCGGGCGACCCGACGGTGGCCAAGGCCAAGGGCGACTGGGACGACTACCTCGCCTTCATCAACGCCCCGCCGAAGCCCGGGGGCAGTCAGGCGGACTTCGCCGAGGCGCTCAAGCAGTACGACACGCTGCGCGCCGCCCTGGCCGAGGACCAGACGGCGCTGCGGGAACGCGCCGTCCAGATGGCCGACAAGAGCATCACCGACGCCGAGGCGGCCGGCTCCAGCGCGGCCTGGACGGTCGCGGTCGTGCTGGTCGTGGGCATGGTGCTCAGCCTGCTCATCGGGTTCCAGGTGGCCGGCCGGGTGCGCCGGACCGTACGGGCCGTCTCCCTGATCGCCGAAGGGCTGGCCGAGGGCGACCTCACCCGTACCTCCGGGATCACCAGCCGCGACGAGATCGGCCTGATGGCCGCCGCCCTCGACCAGGGTGTGGCCCGGCTCCGTGAGGACATGGCGCAGGTCGGCGGCAGCGTCGGCACCCTCCAGGACGCGGCCGGCCGGCTCGGCTCGGTCGCCGGAGGCGTGGACGCGGCCGCCAGCGAGGCGTCGGTGCAGGCCGGCACGGTGGCGGCGGCGGCCGACACGGTGTCGCACAACCTGCAGGTGGTCTCGGCCGGCTCGCAGGAGATGGGCTCGGCGATCCGCGACATCAGCGTGTCGACCTCGGAGGCGACCGAGGTGGCCGCGCAGGCCGTCCGGGTCGCCGCGGAGACCAACGCCATCGTCGGGCGGCTCGGCGCCTCGTCCGAGGAGATCTTCACCGTGGTCAAGGTGATCACCAGCATCGCCGAGCAGACCAACCTGCTGGCCCTGAACGCGACCATCGAGGCGGCTCGGGCCGGTGAGGTGGGCAAGGGCTTCGCGGTCGTCGCCGGCGAGGTCAAGGACCTGGCCCAGGAGACCGCGAAGGCCACCGAGGACATCTCCCAGCGGGTGCAGGCGATCCAGGCCGACACCAGCGGCGCGGTCACCGCGATCGGCGAGATCACCGAGATCATCGAACGGATCAACGGCATCCAGCTGACCATCGCCTCGGCCGTCGAGGAGCAGACCGCGACCACCGCCGAGATGAACCGCACGCTCAGCGAGGCGGCCAACGGCGCCGGCGACATCGCGATGACCATCGGCACGGTCTCCGAGGCGACCCGCCGGACCACCGACACGGTCGGCGAGACCCGGCACGCGGCCGAGGACCTCGGCCAGACCGCGGCGCAGCTGCAGGCGGTCGTCTCCCGGTTCCGATACTGAGCCATCGAGAGCGTTGAACGTACGCCCGCGGGGTGCCAGGGTGGAGACATGTACCCGCCCGAGCCCTGGCACCTGCGCGGACAGATGTATCTGTCGGTCTTCCTGATCCCCCGTCGCGACATGCCGGCCCTGCCACCGGTGCTGGACGCCACGGTGCGGCCGATCACCGTCGGCGGCCGGGTCGCGGTCGGCGCCGCCTGGGTGTCGTACGAGCCAGGCGGCGTCCTGCACTACCGGGAGCTGCTCAGCGCCGTCCTGGTGCACGAGCGCGGCCGCCCGAGGGTCAGCATCACCGACATCTGGGTCGACAGCGTCGCCTCCCGTGAGGGCGGCCGCCGGCTCTGGGGCATCCCCAAGGAGCTGGCCGACTTCATCCTGGATGCGGAGACCGAGCCCCTGGTCGACGCGACGATCACCGCTCCCGGTGGCGCGCCGATCGGGTCCGCGCTGGTCCGTCTCAAGCGGCGGCTGCCCGGTCGGTACCCTGTCGGCTTCACGGTGGCCCAGCAGCTCGGCGAGCAGGTCCGGCGTACCCCCGTCCGCGGCCGGGCCGGTCTCCGGACGGCCGCCGCGGCGTGGCGTCCCGAGCCGGGCGGCCCACTGGCCTACCTGGCCGGCCGCCGACCCGTGCTGAGCCTGGCCATCACCGACTTCTGGCTGACCTTCGGCCGTTCCGCCGAGGAGCGGGCGAAGTCCCGTTCCGCCGGCTGAGACACCGAAGCGGCTCTCGGTGACGTCTCCACCGCGCTGAGACACCGGTGCGAGCCGCACGGCGCTTCCGGCGCGTGGTGGCGGCCGCGCGGTGGCGGCGCGCGGAGGTGGGACGCGGTGGCGCGGCGCGGCGGCGGGGGCGGTGACGGGTACGGTTCGCGGGGACGATCGCCGGCCGCGACGAGGAGCACGATGAGCGCCGACCACCATCACCACGCCCACGGGGAGCTGCCCGAGTTCCCGCAGGCCCGGCGGCTCACCCTGCTGCTGCTGGTGCCGGCGGTGCTGGTCACCCTGGTCGGGATGCTGCTGCTCTGGCCGCGCGACACCCCGCAGGTCGCCGGGGGCGCGCAGGGCCCGGCCGTGGTGACCGGCGAGGTGGTGGCGGTGACCCCGCAGGAGTGCCCGCCGGTGCCCGAGGGCGACACCCCGCTGGAGAACTGCGGGACCGTGCAGGTGCGCCTCGACGACGGCGCGGTGATCACCACCGACATCCCGAACGGCCCGGGCGCCCCGGAGGTGGCTGCCGGCGACGACATCACCCTGCTGGCGCTCAACGACGAGGGCAGCACCAGCTACTCGATCTCCGACCATCAGCGGGGCAGTGAGCTGTGGATGCTCGGTGCGGCGTTCGCGCTCGCGGTGATCGCCTTCGGCCGGTGGCGCGGGGTGACGGCGCTGGCCGGTCTCGCGGTCACCTTCGTGATCCTGCTCTATTTCATCGTTCCGGCGATCCTGGACGGCCGGTCGCCGGTGCTGGTCGCCGTGGTCGGGGCGGCCGCGATCATGCTGATCGTGCTCTACCTGACGCACGGACTGTCGATCACCACGACCGTCGCGGTGGCCGGGACCCTGGCCAGTCTGGCGATCACCGCGATCCTGGCCGCCGTCGCTACCGGGGCGATCCACCTGACCGGGGTCGCCGACGAGACGTC
The DNA here is from genome assembly GCF_050956125.1 of Actinoplanes sp. CA-252034. Classification (NCBI taxonomy): domain Bacteria; kingdom Bacillati; phylum Actinomycetota; class Actinomycetes; order Micromonosporales; family Micromonosporaceae; genus Actinoplanes; species Actinoplanes sp. CA-252034. The sequence goes on along the minus strand of NZ_CP191846.1, from coordinate 8,048,968 downwards.
GAACTTCCTCACCATCACCCGGGGCGACGTCAACATGCGGGGCCTGCTGCTGGCCGGCATCGTGATCGGATCGCTCGGCGTGCTCGACGACGTGACGGTCACCCAGTCCGCCACGGTCGCCGAGCTGGCGCTGGCCAACCCGTCGTACGGCTTCACACGCCTCTACGGCGCCGCCACCCGGATCGGCCGCGCCCACATCGCCTCGGTGATCAACACGATCGTGCTCGCCTACGCCGGGGCGTCGCTGCCGCTGATGCTGCTGTTCGCGGCCGGCGACACCCCGATCGGCGAGCTGATGACCTCGCAGATGATCGCGCAGGAGCTGGTGCGCAGCGCGGTCGGCACCATCGGCCTGGTCGCTGCGGTGCCGATCACGACGGCCCTGGCCGCACTGCTGGCCGCCCGCCGGTCCCAGCCGGTGGCAGCGCCGCGGCGGCGGGCGGAGCCGCGACCGACCGGGGATCCGTGGGCGGCGTTCGTCGAGAAGGAGCAGTGAGTGAGGACTACTTGCCGCACTTCTTCCAGGCGATCCGATAGAGCGTGTTGATCGAGGCGTCGGTCGAGTCCATGGACAGGAAGTTGGTGTGCTTCTTGGTGTCCGACCAACCGCGGTTCACACGCAGCTCGGTATTGATGTTCAGGTATCGCCGCTCACCGCACGGCAGGTAGCTGTACGACGCGATGGCCACCTGGTCGGTGCGCTGCCAGGAATCCTCCATCGGGCCCTTGAAGTCGTGCCGGCTGCGCGCGGTCTGCGAGTGGCCCTGGAAGTAGTAGCTGGCCGACTGCTGGCCCCACGCGCCCGGCCGGAGGCTGGCGTATCCGCGGTAGTCGGCGCTCGCGATGGCGAACGTGAATCCGGACGGCACCCTGACGTCCAGCGCCAGTTGGCAGTTCTTCCGGAAGTCCAGCGGCGTGGCCTGCGGCCCGACCGAGGCCGTGTACTGCGAATACGTCACCGTGAACGCGGTGTAGTCGGGCGAGACCTGGATGTCCGCGCTGCCGCCCGGGCAACCGGACCCGTTCGCGGAGACCACGTCGATGACCATCATCTTGTCGGGTTTCGGTGGCTGCGGCTGAGCATGCGCCGGAGCGGCCATCGCGAGCGCGCCGAGAAGTGCCGTGCCGACCGTCATGGAACGCAACATGAGCATTTCCCCCGTCAGTTTCGGGTTCCTTTCCCGAGACCGGAAAATGGCTCGGAAAAGGGCGTGAAGAATTGTTTACAAGGCCCACACTAGCGAGATCAGGAACTGTCGGGAGCGGTGCGCGAAACAGCCGTACCAGCGTCCGGACAACACGACCATTCGGCCGGATTTCCGGAATCACCGCACAGGCGGTGGCACGGTGTGGTAGAGCCGCCGCCGATCAGCCCAGGCGTCTGGTCAGGGCGGTGTGCCGGCGGCCCGCGCCGACCGTGCGCACCGCCGCCGCCAGCGCCCGCCGGGAGCCGACCAGCACCACCAGCCTCTTGGCCCGGGTGATCGCGGTGTAGAGCAGGTTGCGCTGCAGCATCATCCAGGCGCTGGTGGTCAGCGGGATCACCACGGCCGGATACTCGGAGCCCTGCGAGCGGTGAATGGTGATGGCGTACGCGTGCGCCAGCTCGTCCAGCTCGTCGAAGTCGTACTCGATCTGCTCGTCCTCGTCCGTGCGTACCGTCAAGGTCTGCTCCTCGGGCGACAGCCCGGTGACCACGCCGACGGTGCCGTTGAAGACGCCCGCCGCGCCCTTGTCGTAGTTGTTGCGAATCTGGGTGACCTTGTCGCCCACCCGGAACACCCGCCCGCCCAGCCGCCGCTCCGGCAGGCCCTCGCGGTGCGGGGTGAGCTCCTGTTGCAGGAGCACGTTGAGGGCGCCGGCGCCGGCCGGACCGCGGTGCATCGGGGTGAGGATCTGGATGTCGCGGCGTGGGTCCAGGCCGAACTTGCGCGGCATCCGGCGGCACGCGACGTCGACGGTGAGCTCCGCGGTGGCCTCGGTGTCGTCGCACGGGAACAGGAAGAAGTCGGTCAGGCCCTCGAAACGCGGCGGGCGGCCCTGGTTGACCCGGTGCGCGTTGGTGACCACGCCGCTCTCCGCGGCCTGCCGGAAGATCTGCGTCAGCCGCACCCGGGGGATCACCTCGGCGGCGAGCAGGTCGCGCAGCACCTCACCGGCGCCCACCGACGGCAGCTGGTCCACGTCACCGACGAGCAGCAGGTGCGCGCCCGGCGGGATCGCCTTGACCAGCTTGTTCGCCAGGATCAGGTCGAGCATCGACGCCTCGTCGACGACGATCAGGTCGGCGTCGAGCGGGTTGTCCCGGTCGAAGGTGGCGTCGCCGCCCGGCTGCAGCTTGAGCAGGCGGTGCACGGTGGCGGCCGGGTGGCCGGTCAGCTCGGCCAGCCGTTTCGCGGCCCGGCCGGTCGGGGCGACGAGCTGGATCTTCGCCCTCTTCGCGGCGGCGAGCTCGACGATCGAGCGTACGGTGAAGCTCTTCCCGCACCCGGGCCCGCCGGTGAGGACCGCCACCTTCTCGGTCAGCGCGAGCCGGACGGCCTGTTCCTGCTCGGTCGCGAGGGTCGAGCCGGTCCGCTGGTGGAGCCAGGCGAGGGCCCTGCTCCAGTCCACCTCACGGAAGTGCGGCATCCGGTCCGCCCGGTCGCGCAACAGCGAGATCAGTGACGATGAGAGCGACATCTCCGCGCGATGGAACGGCACCAGATAGACCTCGTCCTGCTCCCGCACCACGCCCTCCTCCTCGACGAGCTCGTCGAGGCAGGCCGGGACCAGCGCCGGCGGCACGTCGAGGATCTTGACGGCCTCCTCGACGAGGGTGGCCGACGGGAGGAAGCAGTGACCGTTGTCGGTCGCCTGCGACAGCGTGTACTGCAGGCCGGCTTTCACCCGTTCGGGACTGTCGTGCGGGATGCCGACGGCCTGCGCGATCGTGTCCGCGGTCTTGAACCCGATGCCCCAGACGTCCGCCGCCAGCTTGTACGGGCTGTTCTTGACGACCGAGATGGACGAGTCGCCGTACTTCTTGTAGATCCGCACCGCGATCGACGTCGACACGCCCACGCCCTGGAGGAAGACCATCACCTCCTTGATCGCCTTCTGCTCGGCCCAGGCCGCGGTGATCTTCTTCGTCCGCTTCGGCCCCAGCCCGGCCACCTCGATGAGCCGCTCCGGCGCGGTCTCGATGATCTCCAGCGTGTCCAGTCCGAAGTGGTCCACGATCCGCTCGGCGAACACCGGCCCGATGCCCTTGACCAGCCCTGATCCCAGGTAGCGGCGGATGCCCTGGATGGTGGCCGGCAGCACCGTCGTGTACGAGACGACCTCGAACTGCCGCCCGTACTGCGGATGCGACGACCACCAGCCGCTCAGCCGCAGGCTCTCCCCGGGCTGCGCGCCCAGCAGCGCCCCCACCACGGTCAGCAGATCGGTGCTGCTCTTGTGCGCGACCCGGGCCACCGTGTAGCCGGTCTCCTCGTTCACATAGGTCAGCCGCTCCAGGACGGCCTCGAGAACGTGTGGTGGACGGGTGGCGGCTTCCGGTGGCACGCGCCTATCGTGCCCGTACGGGGGTGGAACCGGCCAGTCCCAGCGCCTAGCGTGATCAGCATGGCGCTGTTTGACTTTCCTCTCCCCGAATTGCGCGAGTACCGGCTCGACCGCCCGGAGCCGGCCGGTTTCGACGACTTCTGGTCCGGCACGCTCGCCTCGGCGCACCGGGCCGCCCTGCCGCCCAAGATCGTCGAGGTCGGCACGCCGCTGAAGGGCGTCACCACCTTCGACGTCACCTTCACCGGCTACGCCGGTCAGCCGATCCGGGCCTGGCTCAACCGTCCGTCCGCCGCCGACGGGCCGCTGCCGGTCGCGGTCGAGTTCATCGGGTACGGCGGTGGCCGCGGCCTGCCGATCGACTGGCTGACCTGGTCCAGCGCCGGGTACGCCCACCTGGTCATGGACACTCGCGGACAGGGCGGCGGCTGGCGCGGAGGCGACACCCCCGACCCGGACGACCACGGCGCGGGCCCGTCGACGCCCGGCTACCTGACCCGCGGGGTCCTCGCCCCGGAGACGTTCTACTACCGCCGGCTGATCACCGACGCGGTTCGGGCCGTGGAGACCGCCGCCGAGCTGCCCGGCATCGACGCGTCCCGGCTCGTGGTGACCGGTAAGAGCCAGGGCGGCGCGCTCGCCCTGTCGGCCGCCGGGCTGGCCCCGGAGCGGGTGTCGGCGGTGGTCGCCGGGGTGCCGTTCCTCTGCGACATCCAGCGGGCGATCACGATCACCGACAGCTTCCCGTACGCCGAGGTGGTCCGGTTCCTGCGCGCGAACCCGCAGGCCGCGCAGCGGACGCTGGACACCCTCGACCATGTGGACGCGGTCCACTTCGCGCGCCGGATCACCGCGCCGTCGATCCTGTCGGCCGCGCTGATGGACGACGTGTGCCCGCCGTCCGGGGTGTTCGCCGCCTACAACGCGATCGACGCCCAGAAGGAGATCGAGGTCTACCCGTGGGACGACCACGCGGGCGGGCGCAGCTTCTTCGACACCGCGGCCCTGGAGTTCGTCGACGATCGACTGAGCTGACACCCTATGTAGAGAAACGGCAGAGGGTGGGTTACGGTGTCCGGCATGATCCTGACCCGGCTCACCCGGTGGGCGCTGCGCGCGGCGGCCCGGCGCTGGCCCGCCGACCTGCGCGAGGACCTGCACCGGGAGTGGCTCGCCGAGCTGTCCCACCTCGAGCAGCAGCCGGGCCGCGCCGGCGCGCGCCTCGGCTATGCGGTCAGCCTGCTCACCTCACCGCCCGCGCGGGACGCCGCCGGTGTCCCGCGCGGATGGGCCGAGGCCCGCTCCGGCATCAGCCCGGCCGCCGCGCTGATGCTCGCCGCCCTGCTCGGCATCGGTGTGGTCCGGGCGGTCCGCTCGCTGGCGCAACTGGGCTTCGAGGCCGCCGGGTGGGAGACGCCGATGTGGTGGCATCTCCACGGTGCCGTCGTGGTGAACGCGGCGATCCTGACCCTGTGGTGCGGGCCGCTCGCCTGGTGGCTGGGCCGCCGCCTGCCGATGGCCCGGGACGGCCGTTCCGGCGTGGCCGGGCCCGCCCTCCTCGCACCCTTGGCCGTGGTCCCCGCGCTGCTCGTCGGCGACGTCGGCGAGGGCCCGCTGATCCCGCACCTCACCACCGGGATCGGGGTGGTCGCCTGGGTGGTGCTGACCGCGCTGACCGGGGCCGCGGCCGCCCGCAGCCGCCGCCCCGCCGCGATCGCGCTGGTGCTGGCCGGCGTCCCGGCGGTCGCCGCGGCGGCCACCGCGCTGGCCACCGTCCCGGTGCTGATCAGCCAGGGCGGCGAGGCCGCGAGGGCCTCCCTGCTGATGTCCTTCGGCACCGAGGCGCTGCGGCCCGACGACACCGGCTCGATCGTGTACACCGGCGGGCTGGCCGGCACGTTCCTGGCGTACGGCTGGCTGGCGGTCCTCTACGGGCGGCGTGCCGCGACAGCGCCGGAGCGCCCACTGCGATACGACGGCGCCCCCGCTACCGGCCCGGTCGGCGAACGCTCACCGTCCGCCTCCGGTGCGGGTTCGTCGGTCGCGGGTGAGGGGCCGGCGTTCGTTGCCGGTCCCGGCAGTGGGAGCTCGCCGCTCGGCGCCGGTGCGGGTGGTGGGGGTTCGCCGCTCGGCGGTGGGAGGCCGCTGTTCGGCGGTGGGAGGCCGCTGTTCGGCGGTGGGAGGCCGCGGCTCGGTGGTGAGGAACCGCCGCACGCCGCCGGTCGGCCGATGTTCCCGTTCCCGGTCCTGATCGCCGGGGTGGTCGCGACGCTCGCCGGGGTGCTCTCCTGGGCCTACACGGTGACCTACCTGACCCCGGCCATGCCGGTGATGTCGGCGGCCGCCCCGATGCCCGGCGGCGACGGCGAGATCTACCTGTGGGTGGCCGAGCTGCGCTGGGCCGCGGCCCTGTTCACCGCGCTCGGGATGCTGGTCGCCACGGCCGACCGTCGGTCGGCGTTCCGGGCGGCCGCGGTGGTCGCCGCCGGTCTGCTGGCGACCGAATCGGTCCTGCTGAACCACGAGGTCACCGGCCTGTCCGGCCTGCGGATCGCACTGCTGGCCGCCGCCGCGGTGATCGGCCTGGGCTGGACGCTTGCCGGCCGGGTCGCCGAGTCGGTCACCCGCACCCGCACCACCGCCGCCGCGATCGCCGCGGCCGGCCTCGGCCCGATCCTTTTCGGCCAGGGAACCCCGCCGGAGAACCACCCGTTCATGCCGCTGGGCCTGCCGCTCACCACCGTCGTGGTGGCCGCCGGAATGGTGTTGCTGGGCGTCGTGACGGCCGTCGCCACCGGCGCCCACCGCCTCCACCCGATCGGGGCCGTCCTGCTCGTGGCGCTGCCCCCGGCGGCCGTGGCCGGCTTCGGTGTCTTCCTCGGCAACGGTGCGACCGACGGGACGTCCGGCTTCGGGCTGGTGCTCTCGGTGCCGTTCGCCGTGCTGGTGACCGCCGTGCTGCGCCGGCACCGTCCCCGCCGCCACGGCCGGACCGCACTGACATGGGCGCTGCTCACCGTAGCCGGGCTGCCCGCGAGCGTCGTTCTCGTCATCGCGGCGATGATGCCGCTCTCGTTCGCCGCCGACCTGCTCTTCGCCGTCGACGGAACCGGCTACCCCGCCGACGGCATCTCGATGCTGCCCGGCGCCGCCCTGATCCTGTTGCCGGCCGCGGTCCTGCTGGCGGCCCGCCCCGGCGACGCCCCGGAGACCGGGACGGCACCGGCGCCGGGGCCCCAACCCCAACCGGCGGCGACGGTGGTCACCGAGACACACGGCTAGGGCGGGGTCTGAACCCCGAAAGCCGGCATCAGCCGGGAGGTGGGGTCTCAGGCATGCCGCGAAGCTGAAGGGGCGGGGCGGCCGGTGTGCCGGGAGACAAGATCGGATTCGGTCGGCGCCAGCTGAAGCCGGTGTGCCCGGGGCCGGGTTCGATCGGCGCCTGCTGAGAAAGCCGGTGCCCGGGGTCGAATTCGATCGGCGCCCGCTGAAAAGCGGGTGTGGCCGGGGCCGGGTTCGACCGCCGCCTCCTGAAGGGCGGTAACGGCAACCGGCACGCCCACCGCCTCGACCGAGCCGGACTTCGACGCTCGTACCGCCGGTCAGATGATCGTGCGGACGATGCCGATCGTGATGAAGACGACGATGAACGCCAGGTCGATCGAGACGCCGCCGACCCGCAGCGGGGGCAGCAGCTTGCGGACCGGCGCGAGGATCGGCTCGGTGATGCGGTAGATCACGTCGAGGGCCTTGGCCCGGGCCGACCCGGGCATGGCGGGACCGGCCAGCATGACGCTCCAGTCGAGTGCCACGCGAACCAGCAGCACCAGCTGGACCAGCAGCAACACGTAGCTGACCAGGGTGAGTAGACCCATCGGAACCTCCTGTGGGGGGACGTGACCCCAGTGTGCGGCGGGTTCCTGTGAAGCTGCTTAACGATCTCTGTGACGGCCACGGGAGCCCGTGACCGTCACAGAGACACCGGTCAGTTGAAGTGATCCGGGTGCGGCCCGGTCCGTCCGTCGTTCTCCAGCGCGTCGATCGCGGCCAGCTCGTCCGCGGTCAGCTCGAAGTCGAAGATCCGCAGGTTCTCCTGGATCCGGGACGGGGTCACCGACTTCGGGATCACGATCCGGCCCTGCTGTACGTGCCAGCGCAGCACCACCTGAGCCGGGGTGCGGTCGTGGGCGGTGGCGATCCGCAGCACCGCCGGGTCGTCGAGCACACCGGCCTGGGCGAGCGGGCTCCACGCCTCGGTGACCACGCCCAACTCGGTGTCGGCGGCCTGGGCGTCACGCTGCTGCAGGAGCGGGTGCACCTCGATCTGGTTGACCGCGGGCACCGTGCCACCGAGGTCGACGACGGCCCGCAGGTGCTCGGGCAGGAAGTTGGAGACGCCGATCGCGCGCACCCGGCCGTCGGCGAGCAGGCTCTCCAGTGCCCGCCAGGTGTCCAGGTATTTTCCGCGCTTCGGGGTGGGCCAGTGGATCAGGTAGAGGTCGAGATGGTCCAGTCCGAGGCGTGCGGTGCTGGCGTCGAACGCGCGCAGCGTCTCGTCGTACCCCTGATCGGTGTTCCAGACCTTGGTCGTGATGAACAGCTCGTCGCGCGGCACCCCGGCTGATTTGATGGCGGCGCCGACGCCCGACTCGTTGTGGTAGATGGCGGCGGTGTCGATGCTGCGATAGCCCGCTTCGAGCGCGGTGGTGACCGCGGCCGCGGTCTGCGTCTCGGGGATCTGGAAGACGCCGAAACCGATCTGCGGAATCTCGACGCCGTTGTTGAGCGTGATGGCAGGCGTGTCGCCCATGGAGAATGCTCTCCCTCTTCAGCGGGTGCGGGCCGCCCGGCTCGCCGACGGTGACCGGCGAGGCGAGCGATGTGCCTCACTTGTACCCCGAAGAGGGGGTGGTCCCAACACTTGAAGGGCCGCGGCCCACCGGGGGTGCACCGGATCACCCGGCTCAGGTGAGAATCTTGTGACCAACTGTGACATCGAGGTTAAAAGCCGGATTCAACCGGCGCTTGGTGGTGGCCGGCCCGAATGGGCCACTGATGGTGGCGCAGCGTCACCCCGACATCCGGTCGGTGTCCGGTTTGCGAGATTGGTCACGGTGCGCGATTGCCCGGAAGAGCCTTCTGGGGTACGCCTACCCGCCCCCGGTCCAGCAGGATCCCGCACGGCCGTTCCCGTAGGCCCGGCGGCTTTCTCCAGCCGTCGCCGTCTCCGGTGGGCCGTCCCGGACTCACCCGCAGCCCCCACGACCACGCCGCCCCGCCGCGCCGCCGGCCCGATCCCGCGCGGAGTCCCGCCCCGGTGGGTCATGCCCGTCAGCAGCCGTTCGGTGGTCCGCAGGGGGCTACCCCGGCCGCATCGTGGCCGGCACGCCGCGATCCCGTCCCGCCCGTTCCCCGTGACCCCACGTGGGTGACCGTCCGCGGGCTCGGAGCGGCCCCGGTCGCGTTGTCGTGGCCGCCCGGCCGGTGGTGCCGCCGGCCGCGTCGTGGCGTTCACAGCCCGACCACGCGACGGGCGGCGACCGCGCCCCGGCGGCGCCCGGTCCGGCGGGTCACCGCCGTGTTGGCGCTGCGCGGGTCGGGGCCGGTCCACGGCTCCGGCGGTGGGGGCTCGGCGCGCCGGACCGGGAGCCTGTCCGGCGTGCTGTCCGGCCGTCGATGGCCTCGGTAGGGGGAGATGGCGGGCACCGGCGGGCGCACCACCAGGGTGTTGCCGCCACCGGCCGGCCGGCCCGTGGCGGTGGGGCCGGGAGCCGGCGGGGGTGCCGCCGGCTCGTCGCCACTGGGGGCTCGGTCGTGCTCCGGGACCCGTCAACCGGTATCGCCTCGGCTCGATTCATGGCGCTCATTATTGATGAACGTGCATTTCGCGCAAGCCTCCCGGAGCGCCTGTAACGGCACGGAAACAACTTTCGTCAGAACGGGTACGCGGGCGGCTTGTCACGCAGCGTGACCCAGCGGGTCTCGGTGAACGCCTCCACGTTCGCGGCCGCGCCACCGAATCGTGAACCGGTCCCGGACGCGGCGACCCCGCCGAACGGGCTGTTCGCCTCGTCGCTGACGGTCTGGTCGTTGATGTGGACGATGCCGGTGGGGATCCGGTCGGCCAGCGCGAGCCCGCGCATCACGTCCCGGGTGATGATGCCGAGCGACAGCCCGTACTCACTGGCGGTGGCGAGCCGGACCGCCTCGTCGGCGTCACCGAATCGGATGACCGGCGCCACCGGGCCGAAGATCTCTTCCCGGAATGCGGGCGTGTCGGCCGTGACGTCGGCGAGAACCGTGGGGGCGTAGAACAGGTCCCGGTAGGTGCCGCCGGCAGCCACCCGGGCGCCCGCACCGGACGACCGTGTGACCACCGAGTGGATCTTGTCGCGCTGGCCCGCGTCGATCACCGGGCCGAGCACCACCTGTTCCCGGGCCGGGTCGCCGACCGGCAGGTTCGCCGCCTTCGCGGACAGGGCCTCGACGAACTCGTCGTAGCGGCTCGCGTGCACCAGATGGCGCCCGGTGGTCATGCAGATCTGCCCCTGGTGGAACCACGACCCGAACGACGCGGCCGCGACCGCGCCCTCGATGTCGGCGTCCTCCAGCACCACCAGCGCCGAGTTGCCACCCAGCTCCAGGTGCGCCCGCTTCAGGTGCTCGCCGGCCAGCGCGCCGACCCTGCGGCCGGCCGCGGTCGAGCCGGTGAACGAGATGACCCGTACGTTCGGGTCGGTGACCAGGGCCTCGCCGACGTCGGCCGCGCCCGGCAGCATCTGCAGCACGCCCGGCGGCAGACCGGCCTCCTCGAAGATCCGGGCCAGCGTGACGCCACCGGTGACCGCGGTGCGCGGATCCGGCTTGAGCAGGACGGCGTTACCCAGCGCCAGTGCCGGCGCCACCGAGCGGATGGCCAGGATGATCGGCACGTTGAAGGGCGCGATCACCGTGACCACGCCGGCCGGCACGCGGCGGGCCATCGACAGGCGCGGCTCCTCGCTGGGCAGCAGCTCGCCGTACGGGCGGGCGGGCAACCCCGCGGCCTCGTAGCACTCCTGCTCGGCCACGTGCAGCGCGAACCCGGCCATCGCCGGGATCGCGCCGACCTCGCGGACGTTCCAGCCGGAGATCTCCTCGCCGTGTTCGATCCACAGCTGCGCGGCCCGCCGCAGGATCGCCGCCCGCCGCGGGTGCGGGGTGTCCGCCCAGGCGCGCTGTGCCTCGGCCGCGATCCGGCCGGCCTCGGTCACGTCCTCGGGTGTGGCCCGCCCGATCCGGCCGAGCACGGCGCCGGTGGCGGGCTCGGTCACGTCGTACGTGCCGCCCCGCCCCGGCCGCCACTCGCCGCCGATGAAGATGTTGCCGGTCCAGAGTTTCTCGTCGAGAAGCATGCGGGTCGCCTCCAAGCGCAGGGGTGCGCCGAAGGTATGCCCGTGTTAACGGCAGATCAACGACTCGTTCCGCTCACTCGAACGCGGGCCCCGAAAACGGAACGTCCGAACACCGGCTCGCACGGGTGCGAACACCGTGGCGAGCGACGGCGGTCCGGGGTCAGCGGTGGCCGAGACGGGTGCTGATCTCGGCGGTGCACTGGCGCAGCGGGCGCTCCAGGCGCGCGACCACGGCATCGGCGCTGGTGGACCAGACGGTCAGGTGCACCGCGATGTTGACGGCCGCGACCACCCGCCCGGTCCGGTCGCGCACCGGCGCCGCCACCGACCGCAGCCCCGACGCCAACTCCTCGTCGTTGACCGACACCCCGGTCTGCCGGATCTTCGCGAGCGCCGCCATCAGCTGCTCCCGGTTGGTCAGCGTCCTCGGCCCACGACGGGCGAAGTCGGTGCGGTCCAGCAACTGGCGCAGCACGGCCGGCTCCTGGTGGGCGAGCAGCACCTTCCCCATCGACGTGCAGTACGCCGGCAGCCGCGACCCGACGGTGAGGTTGAGCCCCATCGCGAACCCGCCGACGGCCCGCCCGCTGCGCCGCCGCTCGACGTAGACGATGTCCGGGCCGTCGAGCACCGCCATGCTCACCGTGTACCCGGTCTCGTCGGCCAGGCTCTGCAGGCAGGGCGCCGCCACCCGGTTGACCTCGAGGGAGTTGAGCGCCGCGAAGCCCAGGTCGACGACCTTCGGCCCGAGCGAGTACTTCTTCGTCTCCGGGTCCTGTTGCAGGTAGCCGAGACGGGCCAGGGTCGACACGTACCGGTGGGTGGTGCTCTTGTTCAGCGCCACCGCCCGGGAGATGTCGGCGATGCCCAGCACCGGATGGCTCTCGTCGAACGACGACAGGATCAGCAACCCGCGTTCGAGGGACTGGGAGAACGCGGCGCCGCTACCGGCTTCTTCGTCGACGGGCATGGCGAACCCTAACCCCTCGTTCTGATTGCTGAAACGCCTCGTCGTCCTCAGGCTCACCGTCGGATAGCATCGGCGACGCGATGAACCAGGCGATCGGCGTGCGACACCACATCGGCGGGGACTGGGTGGGCTCCGCGAGCGGGCGCACGTATCCCAAGACCGACCCGTGGACCGGCGGTGTCTTCGCCGAGGTGGCCGCAGGCGACGCCGACGACGCGCTCGCCGCGGTCACCGCCGCGGACGCCGCCTTCCCGGCGTGGTCGGCGTCGCTGCCGATCGAGCGGCAGCGGATCCTGCTCCGCGCCGCCGACGCCCTCGACCACCGCCGTGACGAGGTGCGCGGGCTGCTGGCCGCCGAGACCGGCTGCGGCGTCCACTTCGCCGACGTCCAGCTCGACTTCTGCGTCAACCTGCTGAGGCAGGCGGCCGCCCTCGCGTACGCCCCCGCCGGTCAGATCCTGCCGTCGGACCTGGCCGGAACCCGGTCCTTGGCCATGCGCCGCCCGGTCGGCGTGGTCGCCGCGATCGCCCCGTGGAACGCGTCGCTCGTGCTCGCCGGCCGTGCCGTCGTCGCCCCCGTCGCCACCGGCAACACCGTCGTCCTCAAACCGTCCGAGGAGGCGCCGTACACCGGCGGCGCCCTCTGGGCCGGTCTGCTCAGCGAGGCCGGCCTGCCCGCCGGCGTCCTCAACGTGGTCACCCACGCCCCCGGGGAGGCCGGCGCCGTCGCCGAGACCCTGATCGCCGACCCGCGGGTGCGCCGGGTCAGCTTCACCGGCTCCACCGTCACCGGCCGGCGCATCGCCGAGACCGCCGGCCGCCACCTCAAACGCGCCGTCCTCCAGCTCGGCGGCCACAACCCGCTGCTGGTCCTGGCCGACGCGCCCCTCGACAAGGCCGTCGACGCCGCCGTCTACGGCGCGTTCGTGCACAGCGGCCAGACCTGCATGTGCGCCCGCCGGATCATCGTCGACCGGTCGCTGTTCGAGGACTTCGCCGTCCGTTTCGTAGCCCGGGCCGCCGCCCTGCCCATCGGCGACCCGCGCGACCCGGCCACCGTCGTCGGCCCGGTGATCAACGAGTGGGCGCTGTCCCTGCTCGAACGCCGCGTCCGCGAGGCCGTGGACTCCGGCGCCCGGCTACTCACCGGCGGCGTCCCGGCCGGTCGGTGCTTCCCGCCGACGGTCCTGGCCGACGTCCCACCCACGGCGGAGCTGTCCTTCGACGAGACGTTCGGCCCGGTCGTCCTGCTGGAGACGTCCGACGGCGCCGAAGACGCGCTGCGCCGCGCCAACGCCACCGACTTCGGCCTCACCGCCGGCATCATCACCGGCGACCCGTACCGAGGTCTGGACCTGGCCCGCCGCCTCCGGGCAGGCATCGTCCACGTCAACGACCAGCCGGTCAACGACGAGCCCCAGATGCCCTTCGGCGGCGTCAAGGACAGCGGCGCGGGCCGCTTCGGCATCGGCTTCGCCGCCGAGGAGTTCACCGAGGTCCAGTGGGTGAGCGCCCGCCAGGAGCCCCGCCCCTACCCCTTCTGACCCGCCCTTCCCGCCGCCGCCGCCCCCTCCCACCTGGCCCGGTCGGGCGTCGGTCGGCACCGTTGGTGAGGGCCTACTACCCTGCCGGTGTGGTCAAGGTGTTTGGAGTGCCGGCGTTCGGCTGGGCCGGTCTCTGCCTGGTGCTCTCCGTCGTCTGGATCTTCGTCTGGCCCGCCGGGCAAGCTGCCGGAGCCGAGGGCTTCCTGTGGTTCGCGTTGCGCTGGGGACACTCACTGACCTGGCTGTTCCTGGGCGCGGCCGCGACCGCCGCCGCCCTCGGAGCGCCGGTTGCCGCCCAGCGCATCGCCCTGCTGGCGCTGCCCTGCTACGCCGCTTTCCTCTACGCGACCGTCACCACCGGCTGAGCTGGAGAGCTTCCGGATCAGGGCCTACGGTTCGTCTACTTCCGTCTCGTGGGCGTTCGGTGACGACTGGACGCTCGTGTCCGCCTCAGAGGCGATGCCTCCCGCGATGATCCGCCCTGCCCGTGCCCACGGCGCACCCGAAGCCGGGTCCGGGCACTCCTGCCGCCCCTCTGCAGGCGGTCGTCGAAACCGATCCCGGTACGGGTGCACCGGCCGCCCAGGCCCCGGCACTGATGGCGGAAGGTCGTCAGCCGCCCGATGCGTTCGAGTTCTGCCAGTGGACGATCAGGACGGCCAGCACGAACACCTGCAGGGGGAGTGGCAGCCCGGGTAGGTCGGCGGACAGGTTGCCGCTCAGGATGCCGGTCTGTTTGATCACGCCCACGGGGCGTTCACCGTCCATCAGGTGCTGCTCGCCCTTGAACATCGACACGCGCCGGAACCCGTAGACGCGGCCGCCGGCGACGACCGTCCAGTTCTTGTGGCCGACCCGTTCGGCCTCGGCGACCACGGCGCCGCCGCTGTCGAGCATCGTGAAGCGGCTGCCCCACATGGTGGACCGGACGTGATAGGCGCGCCCGGCCAACTCGAACGTGCCGCCCGACTTCCACCAGTCGTTGTCCCAGGTCGTGACCGGTATGCCGTTCTCGGCGACGGTGTACCTGGTGCCCCAGAAGCCGGTGCTCTCCGCAGTCAGCATGCCGCCATCGTAGAAGCCGAGGGCTCGCCGAAGCGGTCGGCAGAACGCCGCCGGAAGACCCCGGTGACGGTCGGCGAAGCGCCGAAGTGGAAGCCGGTGTCGGTCAGGAGGGCGCCGAAGTGGAAGAGGGAGGTGGTCAGCAGGGTGCCATGGTGGGGGTGGGGTCGTCGATCAGGAAGCGGGCCAGGCGGGAGGCGGCCGCCGCCGGGGTCGAGGAGGTCTCGCGGGCGGCTGACAGGATGCCGGTGAGGGTGTCGCCGATGCTCTGGATCCGGGCGGCGACCCGGTCCGGCGGCTCCCGGTGCAGGTCGGTCGCGACCGCGTGGACGAGGCCGCCCGAGCCGACCACCACGTCCGGCGCCCACAGGATGCCGCGGGCGTGCAGCAGGTCGGCGGTGGCGGGTTCGTCGAGCTGGGTGTTCGCCGGGCCGGCCACGGCGGCGCAGCGCAACGTGGGCACGGTCGCGGCGGTGAGGACACCGCCGAGGGCGGCGGGGACGAGGACGTCGACGTCGGCGGTGAGGCAGCTTCGCGGATCGGTCCAGGTTGCTCCGCACGATTCTGCGACGGTACGCCGGGACGGGTCCACATCCGAGGCGAGCACCTCACCACCGGCTGCCACGAGCAGGTCCACCACGTGCGCGCCGACCCGCCCGGCCCCGAGGACGGCGAAGCTCCGCCCCGCCAGTGACGGTGATCCGAACCGGTCAGCCGCTACGGCTTGAATTGCCGCGACCACCCCCGCCGCGGTGGCCGGCGAGGATCCGCCGGCACGGCCGAGCACGTGAGCCGTACGCTCTCCGATGACCGCCATGTCGCCCGGCCCGGTGCCCACGTCCGGCCCGGTCACGAAGCACCCGCCGAGGCTCTCGACCACGTCCGCGACGTCGTGCAGGACGGCCCGCCGGTCCACGAGGCCGTCCCGGGGCAGCGCCACCACGGCCTTGCCGCCCCCGTTCGGCAGGCCGGCCAGCGCGGCTTTCGACGTCATCGCCGCGGACAGGCGCAGCGCGTCGTCGAGAGCGGCCCGCCAGTCGTGGTAGACGGCGAGACGACAGCCGCCGACCGCCTGCCCGAGGGCGGTGGAGTGCACCGCGACGACGATCGGGAACCCGGACCGTGCCCCGCGCTCGACCACGACACGCTGGTGGATCGGCATGTGCTTCTCCCGTACATCTGAAGGGGTTGTGGTTTGAAGCTAGAACGGCAGCCGGGCCGCAAATGATCTCGCCGAACGTTGTTCGGTGGATAGGTCAGAATGATGGCCGTGGATGACATTGATTCGGCGATCGTGCGGCAATTGCAGACGAATGCCCGGCAGACCAACCGCGAGCTGGCCCGCGCCGTGGGCGTCGCGCCGTCGACCTGTCTGGAGCGGGTGCGTCTGCTGCGTGACCGCGGGGTGATCACCGGCTATCACGCGGACGTCAGCCTCACCGCGCTCGGCCGCGAGGTGCAGGCACTGCTGCACGTCCAGGTCCGCCCTCTCAACCGGGAGGTGATCGAGGGCTTCAAGTCGTACGCGTCGGGCCTGCCCGAGGTGCTGTCGGTGTTCGTGCTGGCCGGTGGTGACGACTTCCTCGTGCACGTGGCGGTGCCCAGCGTCGAGGGCCTGCACGCCTTCCTGATGGACCGGTTCTCCGCCCGCCGGGAGATCGTCGGGTTCCGCAGCTCGGTGATCTACCAGCACCACCGCAACCGGGTCATCGATCCGCTGGACCCCGCCGGAAGTGCCAGATGATCAGGTTCGGCACGCCGCCGGTGACCGCCCGCCAGACGTGTGGCAGCACACCGGCCAGCGACCAAGGCCACTGCTCCCACGGCCCGGTCCCGCCGGTCCCACCGCCGGCGCCCTCGGGCTCGGCGCCGAGCGTGCCGAGCGCTTCCGGTCCGGCGTCCAGCGGCACGGCCGGGGCCGCCGGCGGCTCGGCACACGACACCACCGCGAAGCCGGCCGGCAACGCCGCACCCAGATAGTCGGAGGTCCGGTGCCGGTGCCCCGGCATCAGCGCCGGCCGCCCGTCGTCGAGCCGCACCCGCGGCACCGAGCCCATCGCGATCCACTCCTGGGCGACATCCGAGATCACCAGATGGCCGCCGGGACCCAGCACCCGCGCGAACTCGGCGAACACCGGCCGCAGATCCCGCACGTGGGCGAGGGCGAGCGCGCACACCACCGCGTCGGCCCGCCCGTCCTCCACCGGCAGCGCCTCCAGCCGGCCCTCCCGGAACTCGGCGGCCGGCACCCGGACCCGCGCCCGGGCCAGCATCTCCGGCGATTCGTCCACCCCGATCACCCGGTGTCCGCGCCCGGCCAGCCACTCGCTGTGCCGGCCGGTGCCGCAGGCCGCGTCGACGACCACGTCGATCCCGGCCCCGAGCTCGGTCAGGATGCCGTGGACGGCCTCCTCCTCCAGGGGGAACAGGCCGTTGCCCGGCTCGTCATAGGTCCGCGACCACACCCGGTAGCCGTCGCCGGCGGAGATCCGCTCGACCGCCACCGGCTCCACGTCGAGCTCGGCGATCGCCAGTAATCGCCGCATCTCGGCCACACGCGCCCGGCCGAACCCCGGCGCCGACTCCTCCACGAACGAGCGCAGCAGGGCGGCGCCCTCGAGCCCGAGAAGATACTCCAATGCACGCTGATGAATCATCTATCGATTCTCACCGCTGCCAGGGTGGCGGCACGAGCACATTTCTCGGGCCGCCGGCCTTTAACGCGCCGTCGGGCAGAGGAGGCAGCACCCCGCGAGGTCGGCCCCGGCCCGCCGCGCACGTGGCACCGTGGTGAGATGGATTACCGCCGTACGTACCGATCGGCCGCCATCGCCTTCGCCGACCTGGTCTCCCGGATCCCGACCGACGCCCTCGACGGCCCCGGCCTCGGCGAGTGGACGCTGCGGGACCTGCTCGGCCACACCGTCAGCTCGGCGTTGCGCCAGGTGCCCACCGTGCTCGCCGAGCCCGCGCCCACCCTGCTGGTCCCCGCGCCGGAGGCCTACTTCGCCCTCGCCCGGCTGGCCCCGCCGACCTGGTGGCCGCCGCCCGGAAGGCGTCCACCGACGATGCCCGCGCCACCGGCGCCACCCTCGGCGACGAGCCGGCCACCGCCGTCAGCGGCTACATCGGCCGGGCCACGGCCGCCCTCGCCGGCGCCGCCGACGATGATCTCGTCGCCACCCCGGCGGGCGGCATGCGCGTCGCCGACTGGCTGCCCACCCGTACGTTCGAGCTGGTCGTCCACGCCTCCGACGCCGCCGTGGCGGCCGGGCTCCCGATCGGTTTCGACCACGAGACGCTCGCATCGACGGCCGCCCTCGCCGCCCGCGTCGCCGTGGCCGTCGGTCAGGGCGTCCCCACCATCCGGGCCCTCACCGGCCGCGCAGCGCTGCCCACCGACTTCTCCGTCGTCTGACTCCGCGCACCGCTCACTGGTCACCGCTCAGCCGATCATGAGGTGTGCGCCGGCGGCCGTGGGCGTCGGCAGGAGCACCCACAACGCCACCGCGAAACCTCGACCACCGCGCGGCAGGTACGCCGAACGCACCCGGTGCAGGAGGATGCGGGCGGGTCGTCCGTCGCCGGGGCGCCCCGGGCACCCGACCGGGCACCGTGTGTGTGGTCGGTGTGGGTTGTGTGAAAGGGAGCGTCACCGGCCGGGCGGAGTGGTTCGGTTCGGGTATGACGTGGTTGAGGAAGTTCGTGTACGCGGTCTACGCGCGGCGGCTCCGGAAGCGGCTCGACGGGGCGAACCTGCCACGGCACCTGGCCATGGTGATGGACGGCAACCGGCGCTGGGCCCGTCAGATGGGCTTCGAGGATCCGCGCGTCGGGCACCGGTACGGCGCCGAGCACCTGGACGAGGTGCTCGGCTGGTGTGCGGAGATGGGGATCCGGCACGTCACGGTGTTCGTGGCGTCGGTCGACAACATGCGCAAGCGCGACGCCGGTGAGGTCGGCAACCTGATGCGCATGATCGAGGACGTCGTCGCCGAGCGGTTGTCCCGCCCGTCCAGCGTGTGGCGCCTGCATCTGGCGGGCCGTCTCGACGTGCTCCCGGATTCCACGAGGGACGCTCTGAAACTGGCCGCGGACTCCACCGGCGACAGTGACAGCGGCTTCCATCTGAACATCGCGATCGGCTACGACGGCCGGGAGGAGATCGTCAACGCCATCCGCGCGCTGCTCGACGAGGAGGCGCGGGGCGGGCACAGCGTCGCCGACATCGCCCAGCGGCTCACCGCGGATCAGATCGCCGCCCACCTGTACACCGGCGGGCAACCCGACCCGGACCTGGTCATCCGCACCAGCGGCGAACGCCGGATGTCCGGCTTCCTGCTGTGGCAGGCCGCCTACTCGGAGCTGCACTTCTGCGACGTCTACTGGCCGGGCTTCCGCCGGGTCGACTTCCTGCGGGCGCTGCGCTCTTACGCCGCCCGCAACCGCCGCTTCGGCGCCTGACCAGGGCGAAACGCTCCCGCGCCAGAGCGAAATGCTCCCCGCGCCGAGGCCGAAATGCTCCCCGCGGCACGGCGAAACGCCCTCCGCGCTGATGTGAAGCGCGCGGAGGGCGTACCGGAGGAAGGGCTTAAAGGACCGCGGCCGCGAGGGACAGCGGGTTGCCGAACCGGTGGGCGGTGATGCTGATCGCCTGCTCGCGCAGGAACGGCAGCAGCTCCACCCGCCCGGCCTCGGTGACCGGGCCGGACCAGACCGCCAGGTCGGGGCGCCCGCCGGTGGCCGCGGCCAGCGCCGCCGCGTCGCCGCCGATGAGGCGGACCCGTCCGGCGGTGAGCCCGGCCGCGAACGCCGCGTCGTCCTCGACGGTGAGGCCGGGGCAGCGGGCGGCCAGCGCGTCCGGCAGCGGGACCGCGCTCGACACCCGCATCTCGGCGCCGGTGAGCAGTCCGGCCGCGAGGACCCGGACCAGGTCGGCGACCGACCCGCCGGCGGCGAGCCGCACGGTGACCGGCGTCGGCAGGTAGCGGAAGACGTTGCGTTCCACGGCGAGCCCGGTGACGTCCGCCGGCGTGCGGAAGTCGAAGGCGGCGTCGCTGCGGGCGGCCCGCTCGATCGACGCCAGAGCGTCGGAGTCGATCAGCGGGTGGACCCCGTCGGTCACGGAGGCGTCCGGGGTGGCGGGGGCGTCCGGGGTGGCGGGGGTGGCGGCCAAGGCGCGGGCGTCGGCGAGCAGGGCCCGCACACCGGGGTGGCTGATCTCGACGCCGGAGGAGGCCGGACGGGATGCCCAGCCGGTGAGGCCGACCAGGTAGTTGGGGCCGCCCGCCTTCGTGCCGGGCCCGACCGCCGACCGTTTCCACCCGCCGAACGGCTGCCGCTGCACGATGGCCCCGGTGATGCCGCGGTTGACGTACAGGTTGCCGGCCTGGACCCGGTCGAGCCAGGTACGGATCTCGTCCTCGTCGAGCGAGTGCAGCCCCGAGGTCAGCCCGTAGTCGACCTCGTTGACCATGTCGATGGCGTCGTCGAGGCTGTCGGCGGTCATGATGCCGAGGATCGGCCCGAAGTACTCGGTGCGGTGGTAGGCCGATCCACGGGCCACCCCGTCGCGCACACCCGGGCTCCACAGCTTGCCCGAGTCGTCGAGCTTGCGCGGCTCGAGCAGCCACGTCTCGCCGGCGCCGAGGGTGGTCAGCCCGTCGAGGAGCTTCCCGGCGGCCGGTTCGACGAGCGGGCCCATCTTGGTACGCGCGTCCGCCGGCCACCCCACGTCGAGCGACGACACGGCGTCCAGCAGCTGGGTGCGGAACCGCTGGGACCGGGCGACACTGCCGACCAGCACGACCAGCGACGCCGCCGAGCACTTCTGGCCGGCGTGGCCGAACGCCGACGACACCACGTCCTTGACGGCCAGGTCCAGGTCGGCGCTGGGGGTGACGATGATGGCGTTCTTGCCGCTGGTCTCGGCGAGCAGCGGCAGGTCGTCACGGAACGACCGGAACAGCTCGGCGGTCTCGTACGCGCCGGTCAGGATGACCCGGTCGACGAGCGGATGCGCGATCAGCTCCCGGCCGAGCGTGCCCTCGTCGACCTGGAGGAGGGTGACCAGGTTCGGGTCGGCGCCGGCTGTGGACAGCGCGTCGCGCAGGATCCCGGCGAGCACGGTTCCGCAGCGTTCGGCGGGGCCGGCCGGCTTGAGGACCACGGACGAGCCGGCGGCGAGGGCGGCCAGGACCGACCCGGCCGGGATGGCGACCGGGAAGTTCCACGGCGGTGTGACCAGGGTGAGCCGGGCCGGCACCGGGACGGCGCCGTCGGTCTCGCTCAACTCGAAGGCCCGCTCGGCGTAGTAGTGGGCGAAGTCGATCGCCTCGGACACCTCGGGGTCGGCCTGGTCGACGGTCTTGCCCGCCTCGGCCGCCATCACCTCGAGCAGTGTGTAGCGGTGCTCTTCGAGGGCGTCGCCGACGGCGTGCAGCACGGTCCGGCGGTCGGCGGCGCCCCAGCTCGCGGCGGCCGCCTTCTCCAGGGCCTCGTCCAGGTGCTCCCGGTCGCTGATCCGCGGCACGTCGACACCGAGCGTGGACGACTCGACCCGGGCCAGGACCTGACGGACGCGGTCGCGGTTGGCGGCCACGGCCGGGTCGGTGTCGGGGGTGCCGACGAACGAGCCGGGCGCCGAGCGGGGGACGGCCGCGAACCGGTCGGCGACCCGGTGCGGCTGCGGGACCTCGGAGTCCAGGTCGGCCAGGGAGGCGAGGAACCGGTCCTGCTCGCGCTGGAACAGAGCCGAGTCGGAGTGCAGCTCGAACACCGCGGACATGAAGTTGTCCTGGCTGGCGCCCTCTTCGAGACGACGGATCAGGTAGGCGATGGCCACGTCGAACTGCTCCGGGCGTACCACCGGCGTGTAGAGCAACAGACCGCCCACCTCGCGCCGGACCGCCTCGGCCTGGCCCTCGGCCATGCCGAGCAGCATCTCGAACTCGATGCCGTCGCGGACGCCGCGCTTCCCGGCGAGAACCCAGGCGTACGCGACGTCGAACAGGTTGTGGCCGGCCACGCCGAGACGCACGTTGCGGATCCGGTCGGGGTGCAGCGCGTAGTCGAGGACCCGCTTGTAGTTGGTGTCGGTGGCCTGCTTGCTGTCGCAGGTGGCGACGGGCCAGCCGTGCAGCTCCGCCTCGACCCGTTCCATCGGCAGGTTGGCGCCCTTGACCAGGCGCACCTTGATGCCTGCGCCGCCGCGCTCGCGCCGGGACGCCGACCACTCCTGCAGGCGCATCATGGCGCTGAGCGCGTCCGGCAGGTAGGCCTGGAGCACGATGCCGGCTTCCAGGCCGAGCAGCTCGGGCCGGTCGAGGAGCTTGGTGAAGACCGCGATCGTGAGGTCGAGGTCCTTGTACTCCTCCATGTCGAGGTTCACGAACTTGCGCTGCTCGGCGGCGAGCGTGAACAGGGGCAGGAGCTTGCCGGCGATCTCGTCGACGGCCTCGTCGAAGGCCCACGGGTTGTGCGGGGCGACCGCCGACGACACCTTGATCGACACGTAGTCGACGTCGGGGCGGGCGAGGAGCTGCTCGGTGCTGCGGAGCCGGTGGGTCGCCTCACCCTTGCCGAGGACCGCTTCGCCGAGCAGGTTCACGTTGAGCCGGACGTTGCGCCGGCGGATCCGCTTGATGGCCTTGCCGAGCCGCTTGTCGCTCGCGTCGACGATCAGGTGCCCGACCATGTGCCGCAGTGCACGGCGGGCGACCGGTACGACCACACCCGGCACGAGGGGGGCGAAGAAGCCGCCGGCGCGAACGGCGAGGCGCAGGTGTGCCGGAAGGAATGCCGGGATGTCGCGTGCCAGGGCGGACAGGTTGCGCGCGCTGACCCGGACGTCCTCGGGCCGGATCACCCCGTCCACGAATCCGACGGTGAACGCCAGCCCGCCCGGGTCGCGCAGAACACCCGCGAGTTGCGCAGCCGAGCCGCCGACGGGAATGGACGCCGCCTCGCGCAGCCAGCGCCGGACCAGGGCGATCGTCTCTTCGGCGATCTCAGACATCGGGATGCTCCTTCCGTAATGCGCAACAGTCTGCAGTCCCGAATCAGGTAAGGAAAAGCGATGCTTTATTAGTGATGTAGTTAAGTTCGGCTAACGTGACGGGATGCTGGAGATCCGCCGCCTGATCCTGCTCCGTGAGCTGGCCGTCCGGGGCACGATCGCGGCGGTCGCCGAGGCGCTCAACTTCACCCCGTCCGCGGTCAGCCAGCAGCTCAGCCAGCTGGAGAAGGAGACCGGCACCCAACTGCTGCGCAAGGCCGGCCGCCGGGTCCAGCTCACCCCGCAGGCCGAGGTCCTGGTCGCGTCGGTGGCCGAGGTGCTGGACACCCTGGAGCGCGCCGAGGCGCGCCTGCAGGCCGCCGCGACCCGGGTCACCGGCCGGGTCCGGGTCGCCGTCTTCCAGTCCGCGGCACTCGCCTTCATGCCCACCACCCTCCGCGCGATGGCCCAGCGCTACCCCGACGTCCGTGTCGAGATGGTCCAGCGCGAACCCGAGGAGGCGCTGCGCGAGACGTGGGCCCGCGACTTCGACATGGTCATCGCTGAGCAGTACCCGGCGCACGCCGCGCCACACCATCCCGGCCTCGACCGGCGCGACCTCACCACCGACGCGATCCGCCTGGCACTGCCGGCGGAGGCCGAGTCCCTGCACCCGGTCGACTCGCTCGAGACGGCCCGCCACATGCCGTGGGTGATGGAGCCGCGCGGCGCCGCCTCCCGCCATTTCGCCGAGCAGGCCTGCCGGGTGGCCGGCTTCGAGCCCGACGTCCGCTACGAGACCGCCGACCTGCAGGCCCACATGCGACTGGTCGAGTCGGGCAACGCGGTCGCCCTCATCCCCGACCTCATCTGGGCCGGCCGCGACACCTCCGCGAGGCTGCTGCAACTCGCCGGCTCCCCGCGCCGAACGATCTTCACGGCCCAGCGCACCGCGGGCGCCGCCTCACCCGCCGCCCGCGCCTTCCGCGACCTGCTCGAACAGGAAGCCTCATCCGGTACGGCCACCCGCCCCGCCTAGCGCAAGAGGCCTCGTCAGCCGCTGATCCATCGGTAGCGGTGCTCCGGGCGGCCGGGGACCGCGTAGCGCAGCCGGACCTCGGCGCGGCCGCTGTCGCGCAGGTGTTCCAGGTACCGGCGGGCGCTGACCCGGGAGATCCCGATCCGGTCGGCGCACTCGGCCGCGGACAGGGTCTCGGCCGCCGACCGCAGTGCCTGCTCGACCAGCCGGGCCGTCTCCGGGCTGAGCCCCTTCGGCAGCCCGGCCGTGGGTGCCGCGGCGCGGGCCAGCGCCCGGTCCACGTCGGCCTGATCACGCACCCGCACCTCGCCGAGCCCGCTGCGGCGCCGTGCGTACTGTTCCAGCCGCTGCCGCAGGTCGTCCACACCGAACGGTTTGAGCAGGTAGTTGACCACCCCGTGCCGGACCGCCCCGCGAACCGCGTCGGCCTCCTTCGCCGCCGTGATCACCATGACGTCGCAGTCGTGCCCGGCCGCCCGCAACCGCACCACCACGTCCAGGCCGAACATGTCCGGCAGGTAGAGGTCGAGCAGGATCAGGTCGGGCGACAGCGCGGCAGCCGCGTCGATCGCCTCCTGCCCGGTGTGGGCGGTGCCGACCACCCGGAAGCCGGGCACCTGCTCGACGAACCCGCGATGGATGCGCGACACCATGAAGTCGTCGTCGACGACCAGGACGCCGATCATGGGCTCACCCTCTCCGGGACGGTCAGGCGGGCGGTGAACATCGCGCCGTCCGGCGTGTTCGTGACGGCCACCTCGCCGCCGTGACGCTTGCAGATCAGCCGGGTCAGCGCCAGCCCGATGCCACGCTCGCCGCCCTGGGCCGCCTTGGTGGTGAACCCGTGCGAGAACACCTCCTGGGCCAGCTCCGGCGCCACGCCCGGCCCCGAGTCGCGGACCACGATCTCCACAGCCGTGCTGTCCTGTCGCAGCTCGACCTCCACCCACGCGTCCCGGTCCGGGTCGGCGGCGGCCGCTGCCGCGTCGACGGCGTTGTCGACGAGGTTGCCGACGACCGTGGCGACGTCGGCGGACCGGTCGGCGGGCCGCACCCTGCGTTCGGCGGCCTGCGCCGACTTGGCCATCAGCAGCGCCGCCACCGCGGTGTCGTGGATCCGGCTGGTGAGCGTCAGATCGAGGGACTCCCGGTGCCGGGCCAGCGCGTTCACGTAGCGGACCACCTCGTCGTAGTCACGGATCTGGATCAGCCCGGAGATGGTGTGCAGCTGGTTGGCGAACTCGTGCGCCTGGGCCCGCAGCACCTCGGTCGTGCTCCGGAACGAACCCATCTCGCGTTCCAGCCGGGCCAGTTCGGTCCGGTCGCGCAGCGTGGTCACCGAGCCGAGCCGGCGCCCGTCCTTGGTGACGTCCATCCGGTTCATCACCAGCACCCGGCCGCCGCGCACCACCACCTCGTCCCGCTCGCCGAGCTCACTGCCGGTCAGCACGTCGTGCAGCCGGCCGTCGATGCCCAACTCGGCGAGGCTGCGCCCGGCGCTGTCCTCGGGCAGGTCCAGCAGCGTACGCCCGACCGCGTTGACCAGCGTGATCCGGTGCTGTGGGTCGAGCGCGATCACCCCCTCGGCGATCCCGTAGAGCATCGCCTCGCGGTATTCGGCGAGCCCGGCGATCTCCCGCGGCTCCAGCCCGAGCGTCTGGTGCTTGATCCGCCGGGCCTCCAGCCACGACCCGGCGATCCCGACGAGGCTGGCGATCCCGAGGAAGATGGCGAGGTTGCCGGCGCCGTCCCGGGCCCGCTGCCAGACCGTCGGCGACCGTTCGCCGATCATCACGGTGCCCAGCCGCTGCCCGAGCGTGCCCGGCTCGGCGCTCAGCACCGGGACCTGGGCCACCAGCTCCCGTGAGCCGTCGACGACCAGTTCACCGGACCAGCCGCGGCCCTCGGCGACGCCCGGATCGCCCAGTGGCAGCAGGGTGCGGACCAGGATCGGGTCGGTCGAGCTCACCACGATCCCGCGGGCGTCGGCGATGGTCACCGACGTGACGTCGGACTGGGTACGGATGGTCTGCACCAGCGGCGCCAGGGTCTCGCCCGGCGCGGGGCGGGGCAGCCGGTCGCGTACCAGCGGGTTGTCGGCGAGCTGCTCGGCGAGCGCCGCCACCCGCCGCCCCTCGACGCTGCTGAAGGTGGCCGCCGACTGGGCCAGCGTCAGCGCCGCCACCGCCACCAGCACGACCAGGATGATCGTCACCTGGAGGCCGAGGAGCTGGCCGGCGAGGGTGGTCCGGCGGAACGTCCACGACCGCTGCTTCACGACCACAATGAACTCAACCTCCGTTGTCGTCACAACGCAGACCGGGCGGCCGCCGAAGGGCCACCATCATCGCGCTGGACATTGACGAAACGAAAGAGAAACCGCGATGAAATCTCTGGCCAGGGCGTTCCTGGGCGTGGCGGCCGCCGTGACTCTGGCCGCGGCAGCGGGCGGTTGCGGCGCGACCGCGGACTCCGGCGGCGGCACGGACGGTGGGCCGGTCGCCGGGTTGCGGCTGATGGTGCCGAACAGCCCCGGCGGCGGGTACGACACCACCGCGCGCAGCATCGCCAAGATCATGGAGGACGACAAGATCGCCTCCGGGGTCGAGGTCTTCAACCTGTCCGGCGCCGGTGGCACGGTCGGCCTGCAGCGGACCGTCAACGAGAAGGGCAACGGCAAGCTCGCCATGCAGATGGGGCTGGGCGTGGTCGGTGCCTCGTACACGCAGAAGTCCCCGGCGAAGCTCACCGAGACCACCCCGCTGGCCAAGGTGATCGAGGAGCCCGGCGCGATCGTCGTCGCCAAGGACTCGCCCTACCAGACCATCAACGACCTGGTGGCGGCCTGGAAGGCGGACCCGAAGAAGCTCGCGGTCGGCGGCGGCTCGTCGCCCGGCGGCCCCGACCACCTGCTGCCCATGCAGCTCGCCCAGGCCGTCGGCATCGACGCCCGGCAGGTCAGCTACGTCTCCTACGACGGCGGTGGCGAGCTGCTCCCGGCCGTCCTCGGCGGCAAGATCGCGTTCGGCGCGAGCGGTGTCGGCGAGTTCCTCGACCAGGTGGAGGCCGGTCAGGTCCGCGTCCTCGCCGTCACCAGCGAGAAGCGGATCGACGCGGTCTCCGCGGTGCCGACGCTCAAGGAGTCCGGCGTCGACCTTGTCTTCACCAACTGGCGCGGCATCGTCGCCCCGCCCGGCATCTCCGACGCCGACAGGAAGACCTGGATCGACGTGCTGACCCGCATGCACGGCACCGACGCGTGGCGGGCCGAGCTGACCAAGCACGGCTGGACCGACGCGTTCGTCACCGGTGACCAGTTCGCCACCTTCCTCACCGACCAGGACAAGGCGGTCGCCGACATCCTGACCGGGCTCGGGCTGGCATGACGACAGGCCAGCCGTCCACCGGCTCGCCGGAGCAGGCCCCTCCTCCGGTGAGCGGGCGGGGCCGGGATCGCGCGCAGTACGGCATGTGCGCGTTCCTGGCCCTGGCCGGCGTCCTCGTCCTCGTCGACGCCCTCGGTACCGGTAGCGCCACCAGCAGCAACGACCCGATCGGCCCGCGCCCGGTGCCGATCATCCTCGGCGTCCTGCTGCTGATCGCCGCCGCCGTCTACGCGATCGACGTGACCCGCGGCGGCACCGGCGAGCCGGAGGGCGGAGAGGACGTCGACCCCACCTCGTCGATCGACTGGCGCACCGTCGTGCTGGTGGCCATCGCGTTCGGCGTCAACGCGGTCCTGATCGAGCCGCTCGGCTGGGTGATCAGCGGGTCGATTCTGTTCTGGTCGACCGCGTTCGCTCTGGGCGCCCGCCGGCACCTGCTCACCGCCGCCGTCGCGATCGCGCTGGCCCTGATCACCTTCTACGGGTTCGCGATCGGCCTCGGCGTGAACCTGCCCGCCGGAATACTTCAGGGAATCCTGTGATCAACGACCTGTCCCAGCTGCTCGACGGGTTCGGGCACGTCCTCACGCCGATGAACCTGCTGGTCGCTCTGATCGGCGTCACGGTCGGCACCGCGGTCGGCGTGCTGCCCGGCATCGGCTCGGCGATGACCGTCGCCCTGCTGCTGCCGCTCACCTACGGCCTGGAGCCCACGCAGGCGTTCATCATGTTCGCCGGCATCTTCTACGGCGGCATGTACGGCGGCTCCACCACCTCGATCCTGCTCAACACCCCCGGCGAGTCGTCCTCGGTGGTCACCGCCATCGAGGGCAACAAGATGGCCCGGTCCGGGCGTGCCGCGCAGGCCCTGGCCACCGCCGCGATCGGCTCGTTCGTGGCCGGCCTGATCGGCACCCTGCTGCTGGTGCTGGTCACCCCGGTCATGGTGGCGTTCGCGATCGACCTGGGGGCCCCCGACTACCTGGCGATCATGATCCTCGGGTTCATCGCGGTCAGCGCCGTCCTCGGCACCTCGCGGGTGCGCGGGTTCTCGGCCCTGCTGCTCGGCCTGGTCATCGGCCTGGTCGGCATCGACAAGGTGACCGGTCAGCCCCGGCTCACCATGGACATCCCGCAACTCGCCGACGGTATCGACGTGATCGTGGTGGCGGTCGGCATCTTCGCCGTCGGTGAGACCCTGTGGGTGTCCGCCCACCTGCGCCGCCGCCCGGCCGAGGTGATCCCGGTCGGTCAGCCGTGGCTGGGCCGCGACGACTGGCGGCGCTCCTGGAAGCCGTGGCTGCGCGGCACCGCCCTGGGCTTCCCGTTCGGTGTGATGCCGGCCGGCGGCGCCGAGGTGCCCACGTTCCTCTCCTACGCGCTGGAGAAGCGGCTCAGCAAGCACCCGGAGGAGTTCGGCAAGGGCGCCATCGAGGGCGTGGCCGGACCGGAGGCGGCCAACAACGCCTCGGCGGCCGGGACGCTGGTGCCGATGCTGGCGCTCGGCCTGCCGACCAACGCGACGGCCGCGGTCATGCTGGCGGCATTCCAGACGTACGGCATCCAGCCCGGCCCGCTGCTGCTGACGCGGGAGTCGACGCTCGTGTGGACGCTGATCGCCAGCCTGTTCGTCGGCAACCTGATGCTCCTGCTGCTCAACCTCCCGCTGGCCCCGGCGTGGGCCCGGCTGCTCCGGATCCCGCGGCCCTACCTGTACGCCGGGATCGTCTTCTTCGCCTCGATGGGCGCCTACGCCGTCAACGCCCAGCCGTTCGACCTGTTCCTGCTGCTCACCCTGGGCCTGCTCGGGTTCGCGATGCGCCGCTTCGGGCTGCCGGTGCTGCCGCTGATCGTCGGCGTCATCCTCGGGCCGATGGCCGAGCGGCAGGGCCGGATGGCGCTGCAGCTCTCCGGTGGCGACCTGTCCGGCCTGCTCGGCGGTGCGGTGTCCTACGTCGTCTACGTGATCGTCGCGGTGATCCTCGCGTGGCCGATCATCCGGCGGTACCTGCCGGGCCGGTCCCGCAACCGTTCGGGGAGTACTCCGGCCGTACCCCGACCGTGAAACGACAGCCGAATGTCGCGGAAGCCACCCGGCGCCGGTCGAGGATCGCGTCGCCCGCGGGGCGAAGGCCCCGGTCGGTCCAGACGACTAGCTCGTCGAAAGCACGGCTGAGCTCGGCCTGGGTGAACCCGCAGTGGGCCACGGTGCGGATCGCCCGGGAGACGAAGAGGCGGGAGCGCCCGTTGGCCGCGGCGCGGCGGGCGTACTCCTGCTCCATCGAGATCGGCACGAACAGGTCGCCCACACCGTGCAGCGACAGGACCGGGACGCTGGGGCGGCCGTCGATGCGGGGGACACCGGCAAGTCCGCGATCGGGGTACGCCGTCCGCGCGACCCGCAGCACGGAGGCGTTGAGCGCGCGCTCCGCCGCGGTCGGCCACCAGCGGTCGGTGGCCTTGTACCAGGTCCGCCGGTTGTCGGTCAGGTTGCCGGGCGCGATCCCGGCGGTGCCGCCGCTGAGCCCGGGGTAGACGCTGAACAGGAACGGCAGTCCGCCCTGGCTCGCCGCGTTCCAGTAGGCGTACGCCGCCGGGAAGCCGGGCCGCTCCCCGCCGCTGCGGCGTTCCAGCACGTCCGACCAGGTCTTCCCGGCCTCGGTGCCGGTGAGCGCGGTCTTGATCCGGGCGACCTGGCCGGCGAACCGGGCCGGGTAGGCGGCGTCCGGCTGGAGCGGGAACTCGATGTCCACCCCGGCCAGCGCCGCCGCCGTCACGTTGGCGTCCAGGAAGTAGTCGAACAGCTCGGCGTCGCCGAGGACCCCGCAGTACGGCATTGCCCCGGCGAACGTGCGCGGATACTCCTCGATGGCGACCGCCGTGACGTGCCCGCCCATCGACGCGCCGCTGATGTAGGTCTTCTTCGCCGTCCGGCCGGTGACCCGCTGGAACAGCCCGGTCAGCGCGTACGTGTCACGGACGCCCTGGCCCACGTCGTAGCCGTTGGTGGCGTAGCTGGACGCCGCCCACGCGTACCCGCCGTCGATGTAGTGCTGCCGCAGCTCCGGGTTGCTCACGTAGACCGTCGTGCCCGTCCCGCGGTAGCCGTGCGCGTAGACGACGAGCCGCCCGTTCCAGCGCTTCGGGACCTCGATCCGGTATGCGGCGCCGGACCGGACACCGGTGTGCACGGTCGCGCCGGGGAGCGCGGTGAACGGGGTCCCGTCCAGCTCACAGTCCGGGTCGGCGACCAGATAGCCGGGTTTGGTGTCGCTCGGGGTCGGTGCCGTGCACGACGGCGGCGCGGCGGCGGCCGGTGCACCGGTAAGGATCCCGGCGAGCAGAGTGGCGACGAGCAGGGCACGGCGGACGATCATCGTGTTACCTCCCGGTAACACTTAATGGCCGTCATCGATCCCTGTCAAGGACCCCCTTCAAAGCCGCCCACTGCAACAGCATGATCGTCTTGGCGTCGGCGATCTCCCCGGAGTCGACCATCGCGAGGGCGTCGTCGAAGGGCAGCTCCACCGCCTCGATGTCCTCCCCGTCGTCGGCCAGGCCGCCGCCCTCGCCGGTGCGGGACGCCGGTGAGTACGCCGCGGCGAAGCAATGCAGCCGCTCGGTCACCGAACCCGGGCTGGTCCACGGGCGGAACACCTCGGTCAGCTCACCGACCGTGACACCGAGCTCCTCGGCCGCCTCCCGGCGGATCGCCGCGGCCGGGTCGTCGCCGTCGAGCAGGCCCGCCGCCGTCTCCAGGAACATCCCGTCGGGGTGGCCGTTCACATACACCGGGAAGCGGAACTGCCTGGTCAGCAGCACGGTCCGGCGGCTCGGGTCGTAGAGCAGCACGGTCGCCCCGTCGCCCCGGTCATAGGTCTCCCGCTGCTCGCGGGTCCAGCTGCCGTCGCGCCGCCGGTAGTCGTACGTGGTCCGCCGCAGCACGTGCCACGCGGCCGCGAGCAGCTCCACGTCGCGCACGATCACCGACGGGTTCCCGCGGAGATCGCGGCCCACCCGGTCCAGCGCGGTCCGCCCCCGGGCATCCGGCACATCCATCCCTGGTGTGTTCATGATCGGGAACCTACACTCGGAAACGCGCAACAGTCGACAACAATGAGGAGAAACACGCAATGCTCGCCGCGGAACGTCGTGATCTCCTGCTCGCCCGGCTCACCGCCCACGGCAAGGTCGTCGCCAAGGACATCGCCGCCGAGTTCGGCGTCGCCGAGGACAGCATCCGCCGTGATCTGCGGGAGATGGCCGCCGCCGGGCTGTGCCAGCGGGTCTACGGGGGAGCGCTGCCGATCTCCCCGGCCGTCGCCGACTACGCGACCCGGGCCACGGTGGCCACGTCGAGCAAGGAGCGGGTCGCCGCCGCGGCCGCCGCGCTGATCCGGCCCGGTCAGACCGTCCTGCTCGACGGCGGGACCACGGCGCTGGCCGTCACCGCGGCCCTGCCCCGCGACCTGCGGGCCACCATCGTCACGCACAGCCCGACCGTCGCGGCGGCGCTCGTCTCCCATCCGTCGGTCGACGTGTTCGTGCTGGGTGGACGCTTGTTCAAGCACTCGGCGGTGACGTGCGGGGCGGCGGCTGCCGAAGCGGCCGCCGCCGTCACCGCGGACGTGTTCCTGCTGGGGGTGACCGGCGTGCACCACGAGGCCGGCCTGACCACCGGCGACCCGGACGAGGCCGCGATGAAAAGGGCGCTGGCCGCCCGCGCCGCCGACACCTACGTGCTGGCCAGCTCCGAGAAGATCGGCGCCGCCTCCCCGTTCCTGGTCCTGCCGTGCGACGCGGTGACGGCCGTGATCACCGACCTCCCGCCGTCCCACCCGGCCCTGAAGAACGTCCCCGTCCACCCCGCCGGCCGTCGCCCGGACCGGTGAAGACGGCCCGCGAACCGCCGTGGGTGACGGCCGGATCGCCTGGCCGTCACCCACGGTGGCGACGGCCGGGTGGTCGGGGGTCAGGCCCGGCGGAGGCGCAGGGCGATCGTGTCGCCCTGCTGGACCAGGGTGGCGTGGTAACCGGGGGTGGTCACGACGACGCGGGCGAACCGGCCGCGCACCCGGCGGGCCTTCAGGACCGGGACCGGGGAGTCGTACCTGTCGTCCTTGGGCACCGTCACCTCGAGGACCGCGTTCGCGCCGATCACGATGTCGTCGCCGACGGTCAGCGGGGCGGCGCCGTGCGGGCGCACCGACACGGCGAGCGTGCCCGAGGAGAGCCGGGCCGAGCCGTTCACGTGGACCTTGGAGGCGGCCAGGCGCAGGGTGCCGCCGGAGACCGTGACGTCGCCGTCGCCGAGGGCCTTCCTGCTCGCCGCGACCAGGGTGCCCTGAGCGACGGTGGTGCCGCCGCGGTAGCCGTTGTCGCCGGTCAGCGTCAGGGTTCCGGTGCCCAGCTTGACCAGGCCCCCGCGGCCGTCGATGTCGTTGCGCCAGGTGTCGGCGGCGGCGAAACCGGTCGCGGCCGCGTCGAGCGTGACGGCGACGGTGCAGTCGAACGCGCCGTAACCGTCGGCGGCCGCGAACAGGTTGATCCGGCCCCACTGCTCGGGACCGTCCAGGATCGGGTTGCCGGCGGCCAGGGCCGTGGTCCGGAGCACCTCGCGGCGCTGGGCGGCGTCCAGATACGGCAGTCGCGTCTCCAGCAGCACCTCCGCCCCGGTGGGGACCTCGAACCTCAGGTTCGACCGGCGCGCGGGGAGCCCGTACGTCTGCTTGGGTTTGACGATCGAAGCGTTGGCGTCGCGCTCGGCGCCGGACCGCGCGGCGGCGATGAGGTCCGGTCCCGCCTGCGCCTGGAAGTAGGCGAGGGCCTGGGCCCGCGCTTCGGCCTTGAGGGTCGCGTTGGCCGGGTCGCCGAGGATGGCGGCGGTGAGCGCGGTGCCGAGGATCCGGCCGCCGATCACGTCGGCGGGGGAGTGCATGCCGGTGACGATCCGGGTGTGCGCCAGGTCGTAGGCGGTGGTGACCATCTCCTGGAACCGTTCCGGAACCGCGTACGCGAAGGCCAGCGCCGCCATGTAGAGCGCGTTGGTGTGGCCGCTGACGTAGCCGCCGTCCTCGGCCGGGGTGGTGCTGCGCTGGCGCCGGAGCTGCGGGGTGACGACCACGTCGGAGTCGTAGACCGGGTAGCCGAGGTCGTCGACCGCGCCGGTGTCGACGACCTCACTGTCCCCGGTCATCCGCCAGGGCCGCGGGTACTGGTAGGCGAACTTGCTCGGGTTGCCGGAGGACCAGTTGCCGCGGACCGTGTTGACCAGGGTGACCACCTTGCCGAGGGCGGAGGTGGGGTTGCCGGCGCCCAGGGTGGACCCGGCGGGGGAGCCGGGCGGTACGGCGTCGCTGACCGTGGTCGCCGGGGTGGTCGCGGGCGCACTGGTGATGCCGGTGACGGCGAGGGCGCCCGCCTTGTAGAGGTCGGCGAGCGGGCCGAGGCCGGCGATCACCGAGTAGCTCTGGTGCTGGCGGTCCACGACGAACGAGCGGGCGGCCTCGGCGGCGGTCCGGTTGCGCGTGGTCCTGACCACGTAGCGGATGTTGGCGCGCAGGAACGCCTCGTCGAGCACGGTGCCGGTGTTCCAGGCCGCGCCGGTGCTCCACACCTTCTGGAAGCCGGAGAGGATGCGGACCGCGGCATTGCTCTCGGCGGTCAGGTTCGCCGTCGTGTTGGTCTTGTACGAGTCGACGAAGGCGGCGGCCGTCGTGGTGGTGGCGGTGGCGGAGCCCTCGAGAGAGGTCGATCCGGCGACGAGGCCGGCGGCGCCGGCGAGCAGGAGGGTACGGCGACTGACGTTCACGGGGGCACAGCCTTGGTGGATCAAGTGACCTAAAACGGAACGCCCGTCGTTGTGAACGTGAACAAAACTCGAAGGGGCTATCGGTCGGAGGCTATCGATGGTTACCGTCCGGTAGCCGTTCCCTCCGTCCGCCGGAAGGTTCCCCATGAAACGTGCTCTCGTGGCTCTCGCCACCGTCCTGAGCCCGCTCCTGCTCGCGCCGGCCCCCGCCCACGCCGCGAGCGGATCGTTCACCGTCCTCACCTACAACGTCGCCGGCCTGCCCGACATCATCTCCAGCGCCGAGGTCGACCGGAAGACCGCGCACACCGCGATCGGGCAGCGCCTCGGCCCGTACGACATCGTGCACGTGCAGGAGGACTTCAACTTCCACGCCTACCTGTACGCGGCCGACACCACGCACGCCCACCGCACCCCGACCAGCGGCGGCGCGGGCATCGGCTCCGGGCTCAACAGCCTGTCGACGGTCGCCTACGACGCCGACGACTTCGAGCGCGGCGACTGGGACTCCTGCCAGCTCGACTCCGGCGACTGCCTGACGCCCAAGGGCTTCACCTTCGCCCGGCACCGGCTCGCCGAGGGCGTCTACGTCGACTTCTACAACCTGCACACCAACGCCGGGACCAGCGCCGGCGACCAGGAGTCGCGGGCCTCCAACCTCAATCAGCTGAGCGCCTTCATCGGCACCCACTCGGCCGGCAACGCGGTGGTCGTCATGGGCGACACCAACACCCGATACACGCGTACGGCCGACACGATCCGTGGCTTCGTGACGGCGAACGGCCTGACCGACGCGTGGGTGAAGCTCGAACGCGGTGGCACCCCGCCCGCCGCCGGGTCGGACGCGCTGGTCTGCGACGCGGCCGCGGTCACCGACACCTGCGAGGTCGTCGACAAGATCCTCTACCGGGGCAGCCGGTTCGTCACGCTGAACGCGACCGGCTACCACAACGAGGACGCCGGGTTCCGGACCTCCGACGGCAAGATGCTCTCCGACCACTTCCCGATCAGCACCTCGTTCACCTGGTCGACGAACACGGCGTACGAGCTCAGTGAGCAGTTCGGTGGACCGCACGGCGACTACTACAACGACATCGACGCCGTGGTCGCCCGCCCGGCCACGGTCGGGCTGCGGGCCGGGTCCCGGGTGGACCAGGTCAGCCTCGGCGCGCTGGCGCACGGGGGCACCGGCGGCACCGCGCAGTCGCTGACCCTCGGCTCGTCGGAGTACGTGACCAGCGCCTACCTGTGCCGTGGCCAGTACAACGGGCGCACCCGGATCTTCTACACGAAGTTCACCACCAGCCTGGGCCGCAGCATCGCCGGCGGCACGACCACGCCGGACTGTGTGACCAGGACCGCGCCGAGCGGGTTCCAGATCGCCGGCTTCCACGGCCGCTCCGGCACCGCCGTGGACAAACTAGGGTTCATCTACAGCCGCCGCTGACTCGTAGGTCTCATTTCCGCGTCGGGCGGCACGTCGGGGGTACCCGGGTGCCGCCCATCGAGCGCGGGAGGCGCACATGAAACTGTGGCGGCGGGTTTTTCTGACCGGCTTCGCACTCTGGCTGCTGACCGTGGTGGTCACCTTCGTCACCGGCAACCCCAACCTGATCCCCACCCTGGTCCTGCTCGGCAGCTTCCTGGTGCCGGTCACGTTCGTGCTGTGGGCGTTCACCAAACGGCACAGCGGCGAGGTCACCGCCGAGCTGCTGTTCAGCACGTTCGTCACCGGCGGTGTCCTCGGGGTGCTGGCCGCGTCGCTGCTGGAGACCTACCTGCTGCACCCGAACCCGCTGTTCTTCCTCGGCGTCGGCCTGATCGAGGAGGCCGCCAAACTCGCCGCGCTCGCCTTCCTCTGCCGCCGGCTGCAGCACAAGTTCGCGGTCGACGGGGTGATCCTCGGCGCGGCCGTCGGGTTCGGGTTCGCCGCGTTCGAGTCGGCCGGGTACGCCTTCACCGCCCTCTTCACCCAGCAGGGCATGTCGCTGATGACGCTGGTCGAGACCGAGCTGCTGCGCGGGGTGCTCGCGCCGGTCGGGCACGGGCTGTGGACGGCCATTCTCGGCGGTGTGCTCTTCTCGGCGAGCGGGCAGCGGCACTTCGCTCTCACCGGGCGGCTGCTGGTGTCGTACCTCGGCGTCTCGGTCCTGCACGCCCTGTGGGACGGCTGGCAGAGCATCGCGCAGGTGATCACCGACATCGAGGGCGACCCGCACCTGTTCACCCTGCTGTCGTGGGGCGGGCTGATCGGCGTCTCCCTGATCGGCATCGCCTGGCTGCTGGTGGTCCGCCGGCGGGCCGACCGCGAGGTGGCCGTCCCGATGTGGCGCGTCCCGATCAGGTACTGAGGGCCAGGCCCGCCGAAGTGGCCCGCGACGGCGGGCACGCTGATCTCCTACCGTGCCGGTGTGACCTCACCCCTCGACGGCGACCTGGCCGCCCTGCCCGACCTGCTGCAGGCCACCCGCGACTACGCGGTGACCGTGCTCGACGGCCTCGCCGAACGGCCGGTCGCCCCCGCGCCCGCCCCGGTCCCGCCCGCCCCACTGCCCGTGCGGGGGGTCGGCACGGCCGGGGCGCTGGCCGCGTTCGACCGTCGCTGGGCGCCCGGGTTCTCCGCCAGCGCCGGTCCCCGCTACCTGGGATTCGTCACCGGCGGCAGCACCCCGGCGGCGCTCGCCGGTGACTGGCTGACCAGTGCTTTCGATCAGAACGCGTCCAACCGGTCCGGCTCGGCGGCGGCCGCTCTGGAGGACGAGACGGTGGCCTGGCTGGGGGAGATGTTCGGCCTGACCGGGCACCACGGCGCGTTCGTCAGCGGTGCCACCATGTCGAACCTGGTCGGCCTCGCCATCGGCCGCGAGTGGATCGGCGAGCAGCGCGGCGTCAGCGTCGCCCGGCAGGGCCTCGCCGCGCTGGGCGAGGTCACCGTGCTCTCCGGGGCCGCCCACTCCAGCGTCTACAAGGCGCTGTCGATCCTCGGCCTCGGCCGGGACGCGCTGCGGCCGGTGCCCACTCTGCCGGACCGCGAGGCGATCGACGTCGCCGCCCTCGAAGCGGCGCTCGCGGCCCTGGACGGCCCGGCGATCGTGGTGGCCAACGCCGGAACCGTCAACACCGTCGACTTCGACGACCTGCAGGCGATCGTCGCGCTGCGTGACCGCTATCCGTTCTGGCTGCACGTCGACGCGGCGTTCGGCGGGTTCGCCGCACTGTCGCCCCCGCATGCGCATCTCGTCGCCGGGCTGGCCGCCGCCGACTCCGTCTGCATCGACCTGCACAAGTGGCTCAACGTGCCGTACGACGCGGCGGTCCAGTTCACCCGGCATCGCGACCTGCAGGTGGCGGTCTTCCAAAATACCGCCGCCTACCTGCCGGCGATCTCCGGCGAGCCGGACTTCTTCCACCTCACGCCGGAGAACTCCCGTCGCCTGCGCGCGCTGGCCGCCTGGTTCACGCTCACCGCCTACGGCACGGAGGGTCACCGGGCCATCGTCGACGGCGCGATCACCGCGGCCCACCGGCTCGGCGAGCGCCTCACCGCCATCCCGGGCGTTCGACTGCTCTCCCCGGTACGGCTGAACGTCGTCTGCTTCAGTGTCCCCGGTGATCTTCCGGCCGTGGTCCGGGCGATAGCCGACTCCGGTGAGGCGTTCCTGACGCCGACGGTCTACCAGGGCATACCCGCGCTCCGGGCGGCCTTCAGCAACTGGCGAACCGCCCCGGCCGACGCCGACCGGGTCCACGACCTGCTCCGCAAGCTGCTGTGAGGCTCGGGCCGGGCCGGAGCACGTCGTGCTCCGGCCCGGTGGGCAGACGGCGCGCGAGCCGGGGGACGGTGTCGGCCGGCGCGTACGTCTACGGGTGGCTCCCCGAGGGGTGACGGGGAGCCGGTGGGTGGATCAGGCGGTGATGTTCCACTGCTGGCAGGCGTTGCCCAGCGACGCCCACTGCCGGACCGCGACGCCGTCGGCGGTGCCGCAGTCGGTGACGTCGAGGACCAGGCCGTTGCCCCGGTTGGCGATCAGGTATCCGCCACCGACCGGGGTGACGCTCCACTCCTGGCAGGCGTTGCCCAGGGAGGCCCACAGGTTGAGCCCGGTGCCGTTGGCGGTGCCGCAGTTGACCGAGTCGAGGACGGTCCCGCTGTTCACATTGGTGATCCGGTAGTAGTTGCTGGTCGTCTTCGTGAACGTCCACTTCTGGCAGGCGTTGCCGAGCGACGCCCACTGCCGGACGGCGGTGCCGTTGGCGGTGCCGCAGTTCGCCGCGTCGAGGACCTTGCCGCTGGCCTGGTTGACCAGGCGGTACTGGGTGCCGGCCACCGGGAACGAGACCGTGCCGCCCGGGTCGCCCGACGGGGCCGTCAGGGTGGTGGAGAGCTTGTCGGGCGTACCCAGGTTGGGGCTGTCGTCGCTGTTGAAGTTGACCTTCTTGATCCGGGTGGTCCGGGTGCCGCCGCAGCCCTGGGCGGTGGTCTCGTTGGCGTGGTAGGCCATCCACGTCTCGGTGCCGTCGGGCGAGGTGAAGAACGAGTGGTGGCCCGGGCCGTAGACGCTGTTGGCGTCGGACCGCTGGAAGATCGGCGTGCTCTTCTTGGTCCACGACGAGGCGGCCAGCGGGTTGGTGCCGGTCAGGGTGAGCTGGCCGAGCTTGTAGTCCGGGGTGTTGCACGAGCTGGCCGAGAAGGTGAGGAAGGTCTTGCCGTTGCGCTGCAGGATGTACGGCCCCTCCTCGGTGTTGCCGCCCTGCTTCTCCCAGTCGTAGGTGGGGTACGAGATCCGCGTGCCGTAGGCGCTGACCGTCCACGGATTGCTCATCGGGGCGATGAACAGGCTCTGCAGATCGCCGACCCACGAGGAGTAGAGGAAGTAGTTGGCCCCGTTGATGGTGGCCACACTGCCGTCGATCGCCCAGCCGTTGCCGGCCTGCACGTTGAGCTGGCCCTTGAACGTGTACGGCCCGAGCGGGTTGTCGCCGGAGCTCTCCAGTACGAACGAGCGCTGCCCGTCGCAGCACGCCGCGGTGCCGGCCGAGTAGTAGAAGTACCAGCGGTAGCCGTTCGGCCCGTTGAGCCGGTGCATCGACGGCGCCCACACGTTGCAGCAGCTCGCGGCCGCGGTGCCGGTGAAGACGACGTTCTCGGTAGCGCCCGGCAGCGCCGCGACCGAGGTGGCCCGCTTGATCACGATCTGGTTGTTCCAGGTCGTCGCGGCCAGGTAGTAGTAGCCGTTGTAGTAGCCCATCCACGGGTCGGCGCCGTAGGGGGCGGACGCGACCGGGTTGGTGAACGTGGCCGCGGCGCGGGCCGGCGCGGCCGTGCGGGTCTCGACGGCGACGGCGACCGCCAGGAGCAGCAGCAGGACGGCGCCGAATGATCTGAGGCGTGCAAGAGACATGGCAGTCCCTCCGGGGAAAGGAACGCGGTGTGAGCGGCTCCCGCCGGTGGGCCGGGGCGCGGCGGTCCGTCCTGGACGGTGGGGGATGGACGGGCCGGTGACTCACGTGTTGCCGCTATGTTAACGATCACAAATATGGTGTCAAGGGCGCTGAGCCCGCTCCACCACCGCGGCCGCCACGTCCCGCAGTTTGCGGTTGGCGCTCTGCGAGGCCCGCGACAGGATCCCGAACGCCTCGTCCGGGCCGCACCGGCGCTGGCTCATGATGATCCCCTTGGCCTGCTCGATCACCGCCCGGCTCTCCATCGCGGCCCGCATCTGCCGGGACAGAGCGGCCGCGGCGTGGACGAGGTCGGCGTTGGCCAGAGCCACCGCGGCGTACTCGGCGAACGTCTCGGCCAGCTGCACCGCGTCGTCGTCGAAGGCCAGACGCGACGCGGCGTAGACGTTCACCGCCCCGATCACGTGATCGCGGATCGGCAGCCCGACCGAGAGCGCGCTGCACACTCCGACACTTCCGGCATGCTCCGCCCATCCCGGCCACCGGTGCTCCCCGGCCACGTCGTCGACGAGGACGGTCTTGCGGTCGGCCGCGGCGTCCAGGCACGGGCCCTGATGGCTCGCATACTGCCAGCGGTCGATCACCTCCGCCGGGGCGCCGGTGTGCGCCACGGTACGTGGGCCGCCGTCGCGGACCAGGGTCACCGACACCTCGTACGCCCCCGGCACCGTCCGCTTGGCCAGGGCGGCCACCCGTGCCATGACTTCGTCCAGGCCGTTCTCGCCCAGGTCGATACGGCCCAGCTCCCGGAGGACGTCGGTGGTGTCCACACCACGGCGTTACCCCGTCGGGGGCGTACGTACCCCTCGGGCGGGTTGGGTAATATCGTCGTCCTGCGGCCGGAGTCGACGACCCCGGCCCACCAGCGTCAAGCAGCGGCGCGGGCCCGTGGGCTGTCCGCCCACGGGATGACACCGATCGACTGGCACGGCCGCCCGGGCGGCTCGTGGACCGCTGCGGGGATCCTCTGACGTTGAAGGCGCACGACCCGACCGACGCCGCTGCCGCTTTCGCGGAGCTCGGTCGTATCAAGCTGGGCGAGACCGATCTCGACGGGGTGCTGAGCCACGTCGCCGTTCTGGCGGGCCGCACCCTGCCCGGGGCCGCGCAGGTCTCCATCACTCTGCTGCGCGAGCGCGGGGCGGTCACCGCGGCGCGCACCGGTGAGACGGCGCTGCGACTCGACGAGCTGCAGTACGAGCGCGGCGCCGGCCCGTGCCTGGAGGCGGCCGCGACGAGAGCCACCGTCGAGGTGCCGGACACCGCGGCCGACGAGCGATGGGACGGCTGGGGAGCCTACGCCGCCAAGGCCGGCATGTGCAGCGTGCTGTCGCTGAGCCTGCCGATCGGCGACGCGGTGAACGGCGCGCTCAACGTCTACGCCGACGCGCCGGGGGTCCTCGGCCCGGCCACCGTGACGCTGGCGCAGACCTTCGTCCGGTACGCGGCGGTCGCCCTGGCCAACGCCCACCTCTACGACACCACCGCCAGCCTGGCCCAGCACCTGCAGGCCGCGATGGAGAGCCGTGCCGTGATCGAGCAGGCCAAGGGCATCATCATGGGCGAGCGCCGGTGCACTCCGGACGAGGCGTTCGCCATCCTCACCAAGGTCTCCCAGGACACCAACCGCAAGCTGCGCGACGTGGCCGCCGCCCTGGTCGAGCGCACCCAGCGGGGCTAAGCGGTCACGTCGAGGCGGCCGCGTCCGGCGCCGCTCTGCTCCAGGTGGCGCAACGCGGGCTCCAGGTAGCCCGCGATCGGGTTGCGCCCGGTGGGGCTCTGGTCGTACCGGCGGATCAGGTCCTTGAGGTAGACGGCGGTGATCTCCTGTGTGGGCGCCAGCCGTCCGGCGGCCCGGTCCGCCGCGATCGCCGCGGCCAGTGAGTTGATCCAGCCGGGGTTCGTCTCGCCGGGACGGATGCGCTGGCCGGTGGCCTGATAGATCAGCTCCCGATCACGGTCGGTGAGCGAGGCGGAGTCCTCCCGCGCGGCGTGGTTGCGCTCGCGGGTGGCGGCGACCGGCGGGGGGTAGGCGGGTCGGTACGGGTTCAACCGGGAGATGGACATGGGCGGCATGACCTCCGTCCGTGGAGCGTTCGACGCCCTCCAGATCGGTGCGGGGCGGTTGCTGCTGAGGGGTTTTCCGGTTCACCTGCGGGTATCCCTCGTCACGAGGAATCGTCCCCCGACACTCCGTAACGGATCAGAAGGGACGGACGATGACGACGTGGATGACCCGGGAACGGATCGACCTGGGCGCGGTACGACTGGACGGCGACCTGACCCTCCCCGAGCACGCCACCGGCCTGGTGCTCTTCGCACACGGCAGCGGCAGCTCCCGGCACAGCCCCCGCAACCAGGCGGTGGCAGCCGAGCTCAACCGCCACGGCCTCGCGACCCTGCTCGTCGATCTGCTGACGCCGGACATCGGCCTGCTCGCCGACCGGCTGGTCGGCGTGATCGACTGGCTGCGCGCCCAGCCGCAGACCGCGGCCCTGCCGATCGGCCTGTTCGGGGCGAGCACCGGTGGTGGCGCGGCCCTGGTCGCGGCGGCCGGCCGGCCTGAGGCGGTGCACGCCGTGGTGTCCCGCGGCGGCCGGCCCGACCTGGCCGGCCCGGCGGTGCTGGAGGTCCGTGCCCCGACGCTGCTGATCGTCGGCGAGCGGGACACCGAGGTGCTGGAGCTCAACGAGGAGGCCCGCAACACCATGCGGATCCGGGCCGAGCTGCGGATCATCCCGGGCGCCACGCACCTGTTCGCCGAGCCGGGGGCGATGGAGGCGGTGGCCGACGAGGCGGCCCACTGGTTCGGCTCGCACCTGTCGGCCGCGATGACGAGGTGAGCCGCCATGATCTTCCCCAATCGCGCCGAGGCCGGGCGGGCGCTCGCCGAACGGCTGGCCGTCGAGGTCGGTGACCGGGCCGATCCGCTGGTGCTGGCCCTGCCGCGGGGTGGCCTGCCGGTCGCCGGGCCGGTGGCCCGGCGGCTCGGCGGCGAGCTGGACATCGTGGTGGCCCGCAAGATCGGGGCGCCGGGCCGGCCGGAGTTCGGGCTCGGCGCGATCGCCGAGGACGCCCCGCCGGTGTACGACCCGGAGAACCTGATCTGGGCCGGGACCACGGAGGACGGGCTGGCCGGGGTGCTGGCCGCCGAACGGGAGGAGCTGCGCCGCCGGATCCACCGTTATCGGGGCGGCCGGCCGGCCCCGGCGCCGGCCGGCCGGATCGTGATCGTCGTCGACGACGGGCTGGCCACCGGCGTGACGGCGCACGCGGCGCTGCGCTGGGTGCGCGGCCGGGACCCGGCCCGGCTGATCCTGGCCGCGCCGGTCTGCGCGCCGCAGGCCCGGGACGCCCTGGCCGGCGAGGCGGACGCGGTGATCTGCCTGAGCGCGCCCGACCCGTTCTACGCCGTGGGCCGCTGGTACGAGGATTTCGAGCAGCTCACCGACGCCGACGTGGAAAATTTCATCATGTGTTGAGTTCGGGGCTTGCCCCGTCCCCGGAAACTCATCTAGCGTTGAGTTCAACAGTTGATGAGTTTCTGGGGAGGAATCATGGAAACCGCGATCGAGGTCCGCGACCTCGTCGTGCGACGCGGAGCGAGGGCCGTCCTCGACGGCTTCTCCTGCGCCATACCGAGAGGCAGCGTCACCGGGCTGCTCGGCCCGAGCGGCAGCGGCAAGACCACCCTGATGCGCGCCGTCGTCGGCGTGCAGATCATCGCCGCGGGCACGGTCACCGTGCTCGGGCACCCGGCCGGATCGGCGCCGCTGCGCAGCCGGATCGGCTACCTGACCCAGGCCCCGAGCGTCTACGCCGACCTGACGGTGCGGGAGAACGCGCGCTACTTCGCGTCCCTCTACCGCCTCGACGCGGCAGCCGCCGACGCGGCGGTCGACGCCGTCGGCCTGTCCGCGGCGAGCGGCCAGCTCGTCGCCGCCCTTTCCGGCGGCCAGCGCAGCCGGGCCTCCCTGGCCTGCGCCATCGTCAGCCGTCCCGAGGTGCTGATCCTCGACGAGCCGACGGTCGGCCAGGACCCGGTGCTGCGCGACGAGCTGTGGGACCACTTCCGCAGGCTCGCCGCCGACGGGACCACGGTCCTGGTCTCCAGCCACGTCATGGACGAGGCGAACAGGTGCGACCGGCTGCTGCTCATCCGGGGTGGCGCCCTGATCGCCGACGACACCCCGGCCGCGGTGAAGCGCTCGGCCGGCACCGACGACCTGGACCAGGCATTCCTGACCCTGATCCGGCAGCAGGAGGTGACAGCACCATGATCCTCATGAGCACCGTCAAGCGCATCCTCGGCCAGCTGCGGCACGACCCGCGGACCATCGCGATGATCATCGTGGTGCCGACGCTGCTGATCACCCTGATGTACTTCATGTACGAGGGTCAGCCGCGGGTCTTCGACCGGATCGCCCTCACCATGCTGGGCGTCTTCCCGTTCATCGTGATGTTCCTGATCACCAGCATCGCCATGCTCCGCGAGCGGACCACCGGCACCCTGGAGCGGCTGTTCACCACCCCCGTCGGCAAGCTGGACCTGCTGTTCGGCTACGGCATCGCCTTCGGGCTGGCGGCGACCGCGCAGGCGGCGGTGGCGGCCGGGTTCGCCTACTGGGCGCTCGGCATGACCACCGCGGGCAGCATCGGCCTGGTCATCCTCATCGCGGTGGCCAACGCCGTCCTCGGGGTCGCGCTCGGCCTGCTGTGCAGCGCCTTCGCCCGCACCGAGTTCCAGGCGGTCCAGTTCATGCCGCTCGTGGTGGCACCCCAGCTGCTGCTGTGCGGGCTGTTCGTGCCGCGCGACGACATGGCCGGCTGGCTGCAGGCGATCAGCAACGTCCTGCCGATGTCCTACTCCGTGGAGGCGCTGACCGAGGTGGGCATGCACTCCGAGCCGACGGGCATCATGTGGCGTGACCTCACCGTCGTGGTGGGCGCGATCATGGTGGCGCTCACCCTGGGCGCGGCCACCCTGCGGCGCAGGACTGCTTAGCACGTACAACGAAGGAGTCTGAAGCGATGGTGCGACGGACCGGACGCCGGCCCGGCAACCCGGACACA
The DNA here is from genome assembly GCF_050956125.1 of Actinoplanes sp. CA-252034. NCBI lineage: Bacteria > Bacillati > Actinomycetota > Actinomycetes > Micromonosporales > Micromonosporaceae > Actinoplanes > Actinoplanes sp. CA-252034. The sequence goes on along the minus strand of NZ_CP191846.1, from coordinate 8,004,681 downwards.
CGCGAAGCGATCCTGTCGGCCGCGCGCAGCGCGTTCGCCGAGAAGGGGTATGACGGAGCGTCGATCCGGGCCATCGCGACCGGCGCCGGGGTCGACCCGGCGCTGGTGCACCACTACTTCGGCACCAAGGACAAGCTGTTCCTGGAGACGATGAACTCGCCGGTCGACCCGGTCGACCTGATCACCGAGGCGACCGTGGGCGAGCGGGACGAGATCGGCGTCCGGCTCGTCCGCGCGTTCCTGGCCATGTGGGACGGCCCGCGCGGCGCCGCGGCGGTCGCGCTGCTGCGCTCCGTGGTCGGCACCGAGTGGACCACCAAGCTGTTCCGCGAGTTCATCATCACCCAGATCCTCCGCCGGGCCGTGCCCAAGCTGGGTCTCGACCCGGCCGAGGCGCATCTGCGGATCACCCTGGCCGGCAGCCATCTGGTCGGCCTGGCGCTGGCCCGCTATGTGGTCAAGGTCGAGCCGCTGGCCTCGGCCCCGTCGGCGACGCTGGTCGCCGCGGTCGGGCCGGCCGTCCAGCGATACCTCACCGGCGACCTCCCCGGAGTCTTCCCCGAATGAAGGGGGAGACCGGGAGACCGGTCGACGCGCCGTGCGCGGAGGGCATCGTGGACGAGGCGCTCACCGCGCCGTCCGATCAGCCCGATGCGCGGGTGTACGGCCGACGCGCGCGCGTGCGTTTCGCCGGCGACACGGGTCCGGGCTAGGCGTCGGCGCCGATCCGGGTCAGGTAGCGGTTGATCTCGTGCCGGACGTGATCGGGGACGCCCTGGAACTGCAGGCCGATCTCGGCGCTGTCGCCGCGCTCGATCCGGCGGGCCACCCTGGCGTCGGCCGCCACGGTCAGGCCGTCGACTGCGATCTCCGCCCGGACCAGGTCGCCGACGACGATCCGGGCGCCGGCCGGCACGTGACAGCCGAGCCCGTCGGCGCTGAGGTCGGCCATGTCGGCGGTGATCGGCGACCCGGACGCCGTCTGCATCCGTACCGCGCCGTCCACCCTGAGCCGGTCGTGGCGGCGGCGCTCCAGTCGCTCCGCCACATCGGAGAGATCGCCGATCTGGGCCATCGTCGCGTCCACACTGCGGTGCAGCCGGCCGACGATGTCGTGCTGCTGGTCGGCGATCCCGCCCAGGTGGCGCATCGCGTCCTCGATGTCGCCGACGTCGGAGATGATCGCGCGCAGGGTCTGCCCCATCTGCGCCACGTCGGACTCCAGGGCGGAGATCGTGCTGGTGATCTGCTCGGTCGAGTGGGCGGTCGTGTCGGCCAGGCTCTTCACCTCGTCGGCGACCACCGCGAACCCGCTGCCGGCCGCCCCGGCCCGGACCGCCTCGATGGTGGCGTTCAGCGCGAGCAGCCGGGTCTGCGAGGCGATCCCGGAGATCACCCCGGCGATCCCGGCGACCTGGTGCAGGCTGTCGTTGAGCGCGGTGGCCGCCGCACCGGCCCCGTGCGCCCGCTGGACCAGCGCGTTCGCGGCGTGGCTGGTGACGGTGACCCGCTCGTGGGTGGCGGCCGCCGCGTCCCGGGCCGCGCCGACCTGCACCACCACGTCCTCGAGCTTGTCGCCGATCACCTCGGCCGTGTCGTCGATCGCCTCCCGGGCCCGGCGCCGTAGCCGCTGGTTGAGCTCACGTTGATACGCCTGCGCGTTCTGCGCCTGTGTCTCCAGCTCGGCCTGCAGCCGTTCGATCTCGGCGTCGCGCTCGTGCGTCGCCCGGGCGAGCTCGCCCGCCTCCCGGCCGTCGCCGTCCATCCCCGGCTCGGAGACGGCGCGACGGCCCAGCCGGAAGGCCACGAGCGCGCTGCAACCCATCGCGATCAGCGTTCCCAGGAGGACCAACCAGGTCGGCATAATGATCCGACCGTACCGTGCCCGGATGGCCCTCGTGCGGCGTTTTCAGTCCTCCGCGAGCAGGGCGTCGATCTGGCCCATCGCCAGCCGCATGCCCTCCTCCATACCCATCTCGGCCATCCGCTCCAGCTGCTCGGCGCTGCGGAACGTGCTGACCGTGGTCATCCGGGTGACACCGCCGACGGACTCCAGGGTGACCACGCCGTGCGTGATGTCCTCCGGGTCGACGGGCTCACCCCGGTCGTCGGCGAACCCGTCGTCGAACTCCAGCCGGTGCGGCTCCTCGATGTCGGTGATCACCCACCAGCCCCGCGCCTTCGTCCCGTCCGGCCCGGTCATGTGGTAGCGCACGTCGCCGCCCGGTTTGAACTCGTACCGGTCGAAGGTGGCCGGCCAGGTCGGCGGGCCCCACCAGCGCTCCAGCTTGCGCGGATCGGCCCAGACCTGCCAGACCCGCTCGACCGGTGCCGTGAACTCGGCGACGAACGTCAACGTCAGCGCGCTGACATCCTTCTGTGAGCTGATGACCGTCATTGCTCATCCTCCTCGAGGATCCGCTCGATTCCGGCGGCACGTTGCCGCCAAAGCTCTTCGTACCCGTCCAGCAGCCGCGCGGCCCGGCGCAGCGTCTCGACCTCACCGTGCACGATCTGCTCCCGGCCGCGCCGGGTCTTGCTGACCAGAGCCGCCCGTTCCAGCACCGCCACGTGCTTCTGCACCGCGGCGAAGCTCATCGGGTACGCCCGGGCCAGCTCGGACACGGATTGCCCGGACCGGATCACCCGCTCGAGGATGTCCCGTCGGGTCGCGTCCGCCAGCGCGTGGAACACCGCGTCCGGATCTACAACCATGTGGTTGTACGTTAGTCGCCGGTCCCGCTCGTGGCAAGCCGAACCAGCCACTCGTCCGGCTCAGGGCGAGCCTTCCACCTGGCGGCTTCGGGCATGTCTTCCGCCTGGCCGGCTTCGGGTGCGTCTTCCGCCGGTTTCCTTCAGCGTGACGGCGGCCGGCCGATAGTCGGGGCCCGCACCGCCGCGAAGATCACGGAGGCCCGCATGACCATCAGCATCGGCTCGTCGCAAGCGCCGTCGGCCTGGGAGACACACGCCGCATGGCTGCGGTTGCGTGAGGACTGCAACCGTCTGGCCGCCGACGTCGTGGCCGGAGCGGGGGACGGGGCTCTGAACGCCGACCGGACCGCCGTCCTGGAGAGCCGCGACGCCATAGCCCGCATGACCCCACCCGGCCTGATCGACGTCCTGATCTGACCGGCCGCGCTACTGCCGACCGCGGCCGTGCCGGCCGCGGTGGCGCAGGTCGTGCCGGTCCGATCGGTCTGGTCAACCAGGCCACGACTGTCGTGCCGGCCGGGTCGGCCGCGGTAGTGCAGGTCGTGCCGGTGTGATCGGTCTGGTCAACCCAGGCCACGAGGGTCGTGCCGGTGTGATCGGCCCGGTCAGGCCGCGGTTGAGGCCTCGGCGGTGATCGACACGGTCACCGGGCCGACCCGGAGCACGCCGTCGTCCAGGGGCACGCAGCGCACCCCGCCCCTGCCGCGCAGCGCCGCGTGCCCGCCGGGGCCGAGCGTCACGTCCATCCACGCGCACGGCGCGGCCGCCCGCCGCACGGCGAGACGGACCGGGCCGTCACCGGAGTCGAGCGTCAGCACCGAGCCGATGAGGTCGTCCACCGCGACGCCGGAGATCAGCACGTTGCGCCGCACCTGGGCCAGCCCGGCCCCGGCCGGCAGCGAGCCGGCCGCGATCACGGTGACGCTCGCGTCCTTGTGGGCCCGGTGGTTGAAGTAGCGGTCACCCACGATGCCGAGCCCGGCCCGGATCCGGATCTCACCGGTGAGCTCGCCCTCGGGTGCCGGCGCGGGCCCGTCGGACGGCCGCCCCTCGAACCGGTGCACGGGCGAGGCGAGCAGTTCCACGATCTCCGGCATGGACCGGAGTCTACGGTTCCGGAGAGCGGGACACGGTGGCGATCCGGAGAGCCTCCGGAGCCGGGGTTCCGTATACCGCGTTGCCGTCCCGGACGGGGATCGCGAGCCGCCGGCGCCTTGATCACCTGCCGAGCGCGGGCCGTGGACCTGGACCGCGGAGGCGCTAGTGCAGGACGGCCAGCGCCTCGGCGAGCACGTCGGTCGCGTCCTTGACGTCGACCTCTCGCATCTGGAGGGGCCCGCCGGTCTCGGTGAGCAGCGCGGCGTGTGCCCCGCCGGCGTAGACCGGCGCGAACCCGAGGTCCCGGATGATCATCGAGGTGGCCGCCCGCGCCTCGCGGTCGTCGGTGCAGACGTACTCGGTGAGCAGCGGATCGTGCCCGCGCCGCCGGCTCAGCACCTCGGCCGGGACGGTGTTGAACGCCTTCGCCCAGTGCGCCTCGGGCGCCCAGTCCATCAGCGTCTCCAGCCCCGAGATGTCGTCCGGGGCGTCCGGGTTGGTGGCGTCGATCACCACCTTGTCGGCGATCACGCCCCGGGTCAGGTCGACCGCCTCGTGCGCGGACGACCAGTTCGGGCTGAAGATCACCACGTCACCGAAGGCGGCCGCCTGCGGGATCGACATGACCCGCAGCCCCTCGCCGTCCATCGCCGTCCGCAGGCGCTCCGGATGCCGCGAGGTGACCGCGACCTCGTGCCCGCTCTCGGCGCACCACCTGGCCAGTGTGCCGCCGAGCTGACCTGCTCCAATGACACCGATACGCATGCTCCCAGGGTGCGCTCGCGATCACCCGGCCGGGTGATGATCGGCGAAATCGCCGTAGATCATCCGCAATTCGACCGTGACCAGGTCGTCGACCAGGGCCTCCGGCTCGGCGTTGCCGGCCAGCGCGGCGGTCCGCAGGTCGTCGATCAGCCCGGCCAGCACCTCCGGCGAGGGCCCGGCCGGGGCGAGGCCGGCCGCCCGGTCGCGGGCGATGCGGGCGGCGAGCCGCTCCACGTGGCCCGACCGCAGCCCGGCACGCCACTGCGCGAGCGGCGGGCAGCCGGGCGCTGCGGCAAGCGCTCCGGCGAGCATGCGGCCGTGCTCGCGCCAGAGCCGGGCGAGCGGGGTCAGCGCCTCACGCAGCGCCGTCGCGTCCGGCCCGGTGCCGTCCAGCCACGGGCCGGCGTCGCGGCCCAGCTCACCGGCCATTCCGTGCAGCAGCGCCACCAGCACCGACAGCTTGGAGTCGAAGTAGAAGTAGAAGCTGGACCGGGAGATCTCTGCGCCCGCCGCGAGCTCGTCGATGGTGATGTCGGCGAGCGGCTTGCGGGCCAGCAGGTCCCGTGCGGTCTCCAGGATGGCCCGCTCCCGGCGGTCACCCTTGCTGGGTCCCCGGCGCCGGCCCGGAGGTGTGCTCATCCGAACACGGTAACGCGGTGTCGAGTTTTTCGACGTACTGTCGATAAGTAACGACGACTTGTTGGGAGCCCTGATGAAAGAGATCCGCCTCGCCGCCCGTCCGGTCGGCTGGCCGACCGCCGAGACCTTCGAGCTCGCCGAGACGGCGGTTCCCGAGCCGGGTCCCGGCCAGGTGCTCGTCCGCAACGTCTACATGTCCGTCGACCCGTACATGCGGGGCCGGATGAACGATGTGAAGTCCTACATGCCGCCGTTCCAGGTGGGTGAGCCGCTCGATGGCGGGGCGGTCGGCGAGGTCGTCGCGTCGAACGCGGAGTCCGTCCCGGTCGGCGCCCACGTGGTGCACGGCCTGGGCTGGCGGGAGTTCTCGGTGACCGAGGCCGAGCGGGTGCGTGTGGTCGACCCGGGCGCGGCGCCGTCGCTCTCGGCCTACCTCGGGCTGCTCGGCATGACCGGCCTCACCGCGTATGCGGGGCTGCTCGACATCGCCCAGTTCCGGGAGGGTGACACGGTCTTCGTCTCCGGCGCGGCCGGCGCGGTGGGCAGCGTGGTGGGCCAGATCGCCCGGCTGCGCGGCGCCAAGCGGGTGATCGGCAGCGCCGGCTCCACCGAGAAGACCCGGCACCTGATCGACGACCTGGGCTTCGACGCCGCCTTCAACTACAAGGACGCGCCGGTCCGCGACCAGCTCAAGGCGGCGGCGCCGGACGGGATCGACGTCTACTTCGACAACGTGGGCGGCGACCACCTGGAGGCCGCGATCAGCGTGATGAACAAGTACGGCCGGATCGCCATGTGCGGCGCCATCGCGCAGTACAACGACACCGCTCCGCCGGCCGCACCGCGCAACCTGGCCTCCACCATCGGCAAGGAGATCAATCTGCGCGGCTTCCTGGTCGGCAACCACTCGCACCGGATGCCCGACTTCGTGGCCGAGGTCGGCGGCTGGCTCCGCTCCGGCCGGATCACCGCCCGGGAGACGGTCGTCGAGGGCATCGAGAACGCCCCGGACGCGTTCCTCGGGCTGCTGCGCGGCGAGAACACCGGCAAGATGGTGGTCAAGCTGCGTTAACCAGCGCTTAAGCTCCACCCGGCGACCTTTTCGTACGGGTCGCCGGGTATCGCCTGGAACTGAACGGTAACTCAGTAGCTCTCGCGAGTGGACCGGATACGGAACGTATGGACGATCGCCCTCGTCCGTACGGGTGAGGTGACTGACGGAAAGCAGACACTAGCGTTCCCGTGTGGCGAATCGGTTCCCCCTTTGGGGACAAGCGGGCTGGGCTAGTGCCGAGGTGGTCGGCGAGACGCACTACGCGAAGGCGATACGTGCTCTCTTCGGCAACGACTTCGACCCCCGCGGAACCGACATAACCATCCCCGTCCAGCTCATCCCCGACCGCAACAACCGTCACGACCGCAACGCCGTCGGGGTCTGGTCCGGCAACAGCCTGCTCGGACACCTCCCTCGCCCGGAGGCCGCCCGCTACGTCACGGTTCTCTCCGCGCTCCACGGCCGTGGCCTGCTGCCCGAGGTCAACGCCCGGATCACCGGCCGGGAGTGGGGCGCCGCCGACGGCCGTCCCGCCGCGTTCGACAGCACCATCCGCCTCGACCTCGCCGAGCCGCACATGCTGGTGCCGGTCAACGCGCCGCCCGCACAGGAGCACCGGCTGCTCCCGTCCGGCTCGGCCATACAGGTCGTCGGCCAGCATCAGGCGCTGGACGCGCTCGTGCCGTTGCTGCGCCCGGAGGGGAGTGCTGGGCGTACGTGACCCTGCACGAGACCGCCGACCACCTGGTCGAGATCCGGATCGGCGACGCCCGGGTCGGTGACCTGAGCCCCAAGATGAGCGGCGAGCTGTCCCCGGTGCTGCGGCACCTGGCCGAGCGTGGCCTGGTCACCGCGGCCCGCGCCATGGTCCGCGGCAACAGTGGCACCACCGAGGTCATGCTCTACATCGCCCGTGTCCAGGACCTGCCGGAGAGCTGGCAGGCCGGCCCGAGCCGTCAGGCCGCCGCGCCGTCGGCGGGCCGCGGCACGGCGAGCGTCCCGGCCCCCGGCGTGGCCAGCACGGGACCGGTCACGCCGGGCCCCACCCCGGTCTCCCCGTCGCCCCCGCTGGCGCCCGCCGCGTCCGGCGCTCCCGGCGCCTCCGCGGTGCCCGGCCTGAGCATGCCGGGTGGGCTGATGACCGGCGGCCCGGCCTCCGGCGGCCTGGTGCCGAACTGGGTGACCCCCGCCGACGCGCTGCCCAGCTGGGCGTCGCCGCCGTCGTCGATGCCCGCGGTGGCCCCGCTCCCGCCGTCCTCCCTGCCGGTCAACCCGGTGTCCCCGAGCGTCCCCGCGCAGTCGACCGGCTCACCCGCCGTCCCGTCCGGCGCGCCCGGCTCCCCGGCGGTGCCGCCGGCGTGGAACAGCGCGGGTGCGGCGCCCGGTTCTCCGGCGGTGCCGGCCGCGTGGAACAACACCGCCGAGCCGCCGGCGTGGAACAACACCGCCGAGCCGCCGGCGTGGAACAACGCCGCCGAGCCGCCGGCGTGGAACAACACCGCCGAGCCGCCCGGGTGGAACACTGCCGCCGAGCCGGCCGCGTGGAACAGTGCGGGCGCGGCGCCCGCCTCGCCGGCCGTCCCGCCGGCGTGGAACAACGTCAGCCCGCCCGCCTGGAACGCCGGCAGCTACTCGGCGCCGTACGTGTCCGGGTCCCGGTTCGAGCCGCCCGCCACCACACCGGTGCGGCAGACCGACGGGGCGCTGCTCACCGACCCGTCGATGGGCGTCCACCCGGTCAGTCCGGCGACGCCCTCCTACACCGAGGCCCAGGAGCAGCAGGCGATCGCCGAGACCACGGTCATCCCGGCGCTCGCCGCCGTGGTGAAGGCGAACTCCGGCGCCCTGGCCGCGGTCTCGGCCGACGGCAACCAGCACCCGGCGATCCCGCCCGCTCCGACCGGCATCAAGTTCGTGGTGCCGCCGGGCTGGCCGCTGCCGCCGGACGGGTGGTATCCCCCCGAGGGATGGCGGCCGGACCCGTCCTGGCCACTGGCCCCGACGGGCTGGCAGTGGTGGGTCCCGGCCTGGGACTGACCCTCTGGGGAGGCTTTCTGGGCCGGATACGTCGGATTAACCCGGAAAACCACCACGGTGACCCACCTCGCCTTGCTGGAATGGGCGAATGCGGTGGGATGAAGCTGACGGGTTGACCGGGCGGCCGGATGCGCGTGTCCGGGGAGTGCTCGAGAGCTGGCGTGCCGGTCTGCTCGATCTCACCGCCTCCAACCCGTTGATCCACGCGGATCCGTGGGGTCCCGGCGTGGTGGCGATCGACAGTCCGTCGCCGCGGGGTGTGCTCGAGGCCCTGCAACAGGGCCGCGAGTGCGGTTTCCTGGGCGTGGAGGAGCAGGAGGAGGGCCCGCGCCCGCGGACCGCCAGCGTGTTCCAGACGCACATGACCGACGCCGAGATGGACACCACGCTGCGTGCCCTGCGCCGCATCGACCACCGCGACCAGCTCGAATACGGCATCTCCGCGCTCTACCTGGCGCTCGGCACGCTGCACTGGAAGGACGACGAGCAGGAGTACGCCAGCCCGATCCTGCTCATCCCGGTCGACCTGGTCGACTCCGACCCGCTGGACTATCCGCGGCTGCGGGCCCGTCCCGACGACCCGCTGGTCAACCCGGCCCTCGCCGTCCGTCTCAAGTCGCGTGGTGTCGAACTGCCCGCCGTGGAGGGCCTGACCGGGCTGGACGTCACCGTCTTCTGGGCCCGTCTGGACGCGGCGATCAGCGAGCACCCGGAGTGGCGTACCGACGAGGCGATCCTGCTGTCCCGGTTCACCGTCCACCGCGAGGTCGTCTACCAGGACCTGGTCGACAACGAGCGGCAGATCCTGGCGCACCCGGTGATCCGGGCGCTGGCCACCGACGCCCGCTCGCAGATCGACGCGTTCAAGTTCGAGCCGATCAGCGCCCGCCGCATCGACGACCTGGCCGCGCCCGACGACATCCCGCTGGTCCTGGACGCCGACGCCACCCAGCGCTCGTGCATCGCGGCCGCGATGGCCGGGCGCAGCTTCGTCATGCGCGGGGCGCCCGGCACCGGCAAGTCGCAGACCGTCGCCAACATGATCGCCGCGCTGATCTACGCCGGGAAGCGGGTGCTGCTCGTCTCCGAGAAGGCGGCCTCCCTCGACGTGGTCAAGGACCGGCTGGCCCACGCCGGGCTCGACGACTACCTCCTCGAACTGCACAGCGACCAGACCGGGCGCGACCACGTGGCGTCCACCCTGGCCGCAGCGCTCGACTTCATCCCGCTGCCGCCGCCGAGCCTGTCCACCGACGAGCGCCAGGAGCTGCGCGAGCATCGGGAACGTCTGAACGCGTACGCCGAGGCGATGAACGAGGTCCGCGAGCCCCTCGGCCACCGGCTGCACGACGTGCTCGGCATGTGCGCCCAGATGACCGACGTGCCGGCCGCCCCGGTCCCGCCGGTCCTGCCGCTCCCGCTCACCACCCAGTCCCTGCAGAAGGTCCGCGACGCCGCTGAACGCCTCGGCAGATCCTGGCGCCCGGCCCTGCAGGGTGACGCCTTCCTGTGGCGCGACGTGGTCGACCGCAACCGGCTGGACGCCCGCCTGCACCAGGCGCAGACCGCCCTCGAGCACCTCATCGCGGCGGCCGGCGACGACCCGCTGGCCTCCGCGTTCCGGGCCCGGCACCTGGCCGACGCGATCGCCCTGACCACCCTGATCGGGCATGCCGCCCGCCGGCCGCCGGAGGCCGTCGACGAGTGGCTCACCCTGGAGAGCCTGGAACCGGTGGCCCGCGCCGCCGAGGGTCTGCTGCGCCACCTCAAGTCGCTGCATCAGGCGGAGGACGCGGTCCGTTCGCGTGCCGGTGTCACCTGGTCGGCGCTGCCCACCCCGGGCAAGCTGCCGATCGTGCCGAGCCTCGTGCACCTCGACCCGCCGGCTGTGGAGCTGCTGCCGCTCACCGCCGCGCAGGCCCGCGGCCTGGCCCGCCGGTTCGCCGACGAGGCCGACCGGCTCGAACAGCATCAGCACAGCCTGGACCGGGTCACCGCCCGGCTCGGGCTGCCCAATGTGGTCGCGTTCTCCGACATCGGCCGGGTCGCGTCCATCGTCGACCTGCTGTCCCGGGCCGACAAGCCCGAGGCCGGATGGTTCGACGCCGCGGGGATGGCCGCCGCGCACACCGCCGCCCGGATGCTGCAGCGGGCCGTCGACGTGGTGCGCGCCGCCGAGGGCAAGGCGCGCGAGCACTTCAACGAGGGCGCGCTCGCCCACCCGGTCGACGAGCTGGCCGACCGGTTCGCCAGCGTGCACAAGGGGCTGCGCAAGCTGCGGGCGCCGTACCGGCGGGACAAGAAGGCGGCCGCCGAGATCGCCCGGCCGGATGTGAAACGCAAGCAGGCCGTGGCCAACCTCGCCGCCGCGGCGGCCTGGAAGAAGGCACTCACCGAGCTCGACGAGGCCGAGCGACAGTACGGCCGGATCCTCGGCCGCCACTGGAGGCGCCTGGACACCGACTTCGACGCCATCCGCAACGCCCTGGGCACCGCCGAGGAGGTTCTGCGGGTCACCCCGCCGGAGGCCCTGCCCGCGGTCATCGAACGGGTCAGCGCGGCCACCCCGAACAGCGCGATCATCCGGATCGTCTCGGAGGCGCGTAAGGAGTTCGACAGGTGGACCGCGGCCCTGCGCCCGGCGCCCGAGCCGGCCCCGCGCCCGCAACTCGCGGCCGGGCCCATCCACGACGCGGTCACCTGGCTCCGGGCGCACGTCGAGCCGCTCACCGCCACGGCCGAGCTGGTCCAGGCGTACAGCGTCGCCGCCGGGCGGGACTTCACGCTCGCCGAGTCGGCCGCCGTCGGACTGCTCCGGGAGAGCGCCGCCGACGCGGCCGCGGCGCTGGCGGCCAACGCCGGCGAGTACGCCAAGGTGCTCGGCACCGTGTACCGCGGCAACCAGACCGACGTGGAGGCCCTGGCCACCGCGATGGCGTGGACCGCGGAGGCCCGGCGCATCCGGGTCGGCGTCGACACCGCACTCACCGCCGAGCAGGTCGAGGCCCTCGGCCGGTCGCGGCCCACCGACACGCTGCCGTCCCGGGTCGCCGAGTGGCAGGCCGCCCGCGACTGGATCCTGCGCGCCTTCGCACCCCGTCGCCACGCGCAGCTCACCACGGCCCTCGACGACTACGAGCACGCCCGGCAGCTCCTCCAGGCCCTGCTCGAGGACGGCAAGGGCCAGCAGGAGTGGTTCGACTACCAGGCGGCCCGCGAGGTCCTCGCCGAGCACGGCCTGGACGCGGCCGTCGACTTCTGCGCCCGCGAGGACCTGGCGGTCGAGCAGATCCTGCCGGTCCTCGGACGGGCCCTGTTCCAGTCGTGGGCGGACACCGTGATCCGCGAGGACGACCGGCTCCCACCCTTGGACGCGGCCGCCCGCGACCGGCTCGTCGAGGAGTTCCGGGTCTGGGACGGGCGGCTGCAACGGGCCGCGTCCGCCGACGTGATGAACGCGGTCGACGAGATGCAGCCGTCCGGGATCGCTGCCGCCGAGGCCGCGCTGCTCCGGGCGTCCGCCGCCCAGCAGGGCCGCAAACTGCCGGTCAGCGAGCTGATCGGCCGGACGCGGCACGCCACCCTCGCGGTCAAGCCGTGCTTCCTGACCGTCCCCGCCGACGTGAGCCGGCTGGTCCCGGCCGATCTCACCTTCGACGTGGTCATCATCGACGAGGCCTCGCGGGTGCCTGTCCCGGACGCGATCACCTGCATCTACCGGGGCGCGTCGTTCGTGGCCGTCGGCGACGACCGGCAGCTCACCGCCCTGCCCACCCCGGGAGAGGGCAGGTCCGTCCTGGACCTGGCGATCAGCTGTGCCGCGTTCCCCGTGCTGGATCTGAGCACCCACTACCGCAGCCGGCACGAGTCGCTGATCGCCTTCGCCAACCACACCTTCTACCAGGGCATGCTCAACACGTTCCCGCCCGCCGGCCCGGCCGGTCCGGACACCGGGGTGCAGCTGTTCCCGGCGATCGCGGAGAACGGCGACACGGGGCTCGCCGACCTGGTCGCCAGCCGGGTCGCCCACCATTTCGTCACCCGGCCCGAGCTCAGCCTCGGTGTCATCGCCTGCACCACCGAGCTGGCGATGCGGATCGAGGCCGCGGTCGCCGACATGGTGGTGCCGCCCGACGACGACCGGCTGCGCGGGTTCTTCGTCAAGGACCTGGACACCGTGCAGGGCGACGAACGTGACGTGGTCCTGCTGGCCGTCGGCGAGGACCTGGGCGGGCTGGCCGGGCCGGACGGCTGGCGGCGGCTCAACGTCGCGACCACCCGCGCGTCCCGCCGGATCGAGGTGATCTCCACGGTCCGTGGCCGCGACCTGCCGGAGACCGAGGAGCTGCGGCCGCTCGCCGCCTACCTCGACTACGCGACCCGCGGTGAGGCGGCGCTCAACCTCGAGGACCCCCGTCCCGACCAGCAGACCCCGTTCGAGGACTCGGTCCGCGACGTGATCCGGGCCTGGGGCTACCGGGTGCGTACCCGGGTCGGCACCGGCGCGTTCCGGATCGACCTGGCGGTCCGCCTCTCGGCCCGGCGCAACGCCCCGTTCGCCCTCGGCATCGAGTGCGACGGCACCACCTACGACTCGGCGCCCGCCGCCCGTGACCGGGACCGGCTGCGCGAGCAGGTCCTGGAGAGCCTGGGCTGGAAACTGCACCGGATCTGGGGCACCGCCTGGTACCTGGACCGCGAGCACGAGGAGCGCCGGCTGCGCACGGCCATCGACGAGGCGCTCGCCGAGTTCCCGCCCGAGGAGCAGGCCGCCGAACTGGACGGGTCCGCCATGCCGGCGACGGCCGAGGAGGAGCTGCGCGAACCGGTCACCCTCGTGCACACCGAGGAGGGGTACGCCCCGACCGAGCCGCTGGAACCCGAGCTGATCGAGACCGTCGAGGCGGTCGAAAGAGTCGAAACCGTCGAGGCAGTCGAGACGGTCGAGGTGGTGGCGGAGGTCGAGCCGGAGGAGCCGGCCGAGCCGGAAGCACTGCACGAGCCGGAGGAGGAGGTCGTCCCGGTCGACGCGCTGGGCGCCCTCGACGACGAGACCGACGCCTACCTCGCCGGGTTCGGCGACGTCGAGGAGCACACGGCCGAGCAGTGGGCGGCGGAGATCGTACCCACTGAGGAGGTCTTCGAGGAATCGGAGATCCGGGCGGAGACGCCTGCGGCGACCACCGACGACCTGGATGAGGAGCCGGAGGAGGAGCCCCGGGTTCGGGCCGCCATCTTCGAGCGGGTCACCCGGGCCGAGGAGGAGGGCCCGCGTGTGCAGCCCGCGGTGTTCGAGCGGGTGACGCGGGCCGAGAAGGTCGAGCAGTACGCCGGTTATGGCGAGTACGAGGACTTCGGCGAGTTCGGGGAGTTCGACGAGCCACGGGTCGTACGGGCCACCTTCGAGCGTCTCAGCCGGGCCGACGTGCGGCGCGCCGAGGCCGAGCGCGCCGAAGCCGTCCGCGCGGAGGCCGTGCGAGTGGAAGCCCAGCGGGTGCAGGCCACCCGCGCGGAGGCCGCCCGTGTCGAGGCCGTCCGCGCGGAGGCCGCCCGTGCCGAGGCCGCCCGTGCCGAGGCCGTGCGAGTGGAAGCCCAGCGGGTGGAAGCCGCCCGGGTCGAGGCCGCGAGGGTCGAAGAAGCCCGCGCCGCCGAGGCCGAGGCGGCCCGCGTCGCGGCGGCCGTCGTCGAGGGACTGCCGATCGCCCAGCCGGTCTTCGTCTCGCCCGAGTTCACCACCGAGCCGCCGCCCGCCCGCAAACGCGCCACCCGCACCAGACCGGCGAAGAAGACCGCCCCGAAGCCGGAGCACGGCCCCGAGGAATGGGCGCAGCCGTACCGGAAGGCGAGGCTGACCGCCCTGCCGGACGGCGCGAGCCTGGCGTCCCCGGAGACCGCGCGGCGCATCACCGACGCGGTCCGCCGGATCGCCGCCGTCGAGGGCCCGGTGCACATCAGCATCGCCCTGCAGCGGATGCGCGACGAGTGGGCTCTGACCCGGGTCACGAAGCAGGCCCGCGCCGCCATCGACGCGGCGATCACCAAACTGGCCGCCAAGGGCGACGTGACCTGGGCCGACGACTTCCTCGGAGACCCCGGCCAGCTGGTGCCCACGGTCCGGCTCCGCTCCGAGGACGTGGCCCGCAAAGCCGACCAGATCGCCGACGCCGAGTTGCGGGTCGCCCTGGAGCACCTGGTCGCCGACGCCGGAGCCATCGACGTGGACGGTCTGCTCGCCGCTACCGGCCGGCTCTACGGCTGGGCGGCCCGGCGGTCCATCGAGCTGGACGCCCGGCTCACCGCCCTGGTCGCCGATCTGGTCGCCGAAGGCCGTCTGCACCGGCACGCCGACGGGCTCAGCGCCGCCCACGAACTGCCCGATCCGCTGACCCTGCCGCGTCACGACACCGCGCCCGCACCAGCCAGGAAGGTGAAGGCCTGACCCCGTCGCGATATCGAACGACAACAAATTGCCGTTCTCCGGTGGGCGGATCACCGAAGTGGCCGATCAGAATGCGCTGATCACCATTGATCCGCTCTCGGCGCTGCGCTCCCAGAAGTGCGTCTTTCCAGCTCACGGCCGGTAGATAGACTCCCGGAGAACTGACGGTGAACGCGTGGGCGCGCGGTCGCGGAATTGCGGTAATGGCCTACCGTTGCGGCGTGCCAGCGATAGAGATCCGGCGCGACACACCCGGGCTCCTGCGATTGTTCACCGCGGTCACGGCGGCTGTGGCCGTCGTGCTGCTGACCGTTCTCACCCTCCTCATGATCAGCGTCCGCGACCAGGTGCGGGTCATCGGCCGCGAGGCGGCGCCACATGCCGCCACCGCCGCGGACCTCTACTTCGCCCTCAGCGACCTGGACGCCCAGGTCACCCGGATCCTGCTGGCCGGCGACAGCGACCAGTTGGCGAGCAGCCGCATCGACGCGCTGGGCGTCTACCGGGCCCGCGGCTACCAGGCCGACCAGGACCTGCAGAAGTCGAACGCCGACAGCGCGATCACCCTGCGGCTGACCGACGGGCTGGCCGTCTACCGCCAGCGGATCGGCCAGGCCCTCGCCGCACCCTCCGGGGCCGACCGGCTCGGTTACTGGACACAGGCGACCAACCTGCTGCACCAGCGCCTGCTGCCGGACGCCCAGGAGCTACGTGAGCAGAGCCAGCAGCGCCTCGATGACGCGTACGCCCGGAAGTCCGCCACCGAGACCACCGGAACCGCCGTCGCCGTCCTCCTCGGCGGTGCCCTCGTCGCGCTCCTGATCCTGCTCCAGGTCTGGCTGGCCCGCCGCTTCCGCCGCCTGTGGAACCCGGCGCTGCTTGCCGCGACCGCGCTCAGCCTGCTGCTCGCGATCGCCGCCACGGTGGTGCTGCAACTGCAGTCCCGGCAGCTCGCCGACGGCCGCGACACCGGGCTCGGCCCCTACCTGGCCCTGTCCGAGCTGCGGGCGCTCGGCTACGACGCCGCCGCCGACACCGGCCGCTACCTGGTGTCGGCCAACCTCTCCTACTACCGCGACGACTTCACCGCCAAGTCCGGCTGCCTGACCGGCGAGCCCACCTGCAGGATCCCCTCCACGGACCGGGCCGGCCGCGAGGTCACCGCCGCCTCGCCGGTGACCTCGGCCGCCTCGGCCCGCGACGGCCTCACCCGCCTGGCCGGACCGGCCGCCACCGGGCGCTGGGCCGCCTATCAAGCCGTCCACCAGCGGATTCTCACTCTCGCCGACGCCGGCCGGACCGACGAGGCGGTCCGGCTGCTGACCGGTATCCGGCGCGGCGACGCGGCCTTCGACTTCGCCTACTTCGACGCGTCCATCGCCGAGGTCACCGAGACCCGCCGCCAGGACTTCGACCGGGCGCTGCGCGCCGCGGAGATCACGCTGACCGGCTGGTCCTTCATCCCGGCTATCCTCCTGGCCCTGGTCCTGGCCTTACTACCTTTGGCGGTACGGCCACGCCTCACCGAATACCGATGAGGCATCCACGCCGTCCCGCGCTTCCGCGCGACCCGTACTCCCGTGCCCACCCCGCATCCGTCCGCGCTCGCTTCGGGGACGCTGGGGCCGGTCCGCTTTCCCGCACCCTTCGCGCGGCGCCCGTTCAGTCCGCGCTGAGGGGTGTTCACCTCGTCGTGGCGGCCGTTCGGTCCGTGCTGAGGGGTGTCGACCTCCCATGGAAAGGTGATAGAGGTATGCGGCTGCGAGCCCTCGCCGTGCTGGCCCCGCTCGTCCTGGCCCTGACCGCCTGTGACACGCCCGCCGAGCCGGAGCCGTCGATCGCCTGCGCCTCCGGTTCGGTGACCGGGCAGGGCTCGTCGGCCCAGACCAACGCCGTGAACGCCTGGATCAAGGCCTACCAGATCGCCTGCTCCGGCGCCGCCGTCGAGTACACGAGCTCCGGCTCCGGGGCAGGTGTCAAAGCGTTCCTCGGCGGCACCGGTGACTTCGCCGGCACCGACACCCCGCTCACCGCAGCCGACCTGCAGAGCGCCGGCACCCGATGCGGTGGCCCGGTCGTGCACCTGCCCCTGGTCATCGGCCCCATCGCGCTCGCCTACAACGTCGCCGGCGTCGGTGACCTCCGGTTGACACCGCCGACCATCGCCAGGATCTTCAGCGGCGCCCTCACCACCTGGAACGACCCGGCCATCGCCGCCGACAACCCCGGCACGGTCCTGCCGTCCACCAGGATCCGCACCATCCACCGCGCGGACGGCTCGGGCACGACCGCCAACCTTCTGCGCTACCTGACCGCGGCCGCCCCGTCCGACTGGCCCCACGGCGCCGGCAGCGAGTGGCCGCTCCAGGGGGGTGTGGGTGAGCGCGGCAGTCACCGCGTGGTCGCCGCGATCGCCCGGACGGATGGCGCGATCGGTTACGTCGAGTCCTCGTACGCCCGGGTCACCGATCTCCCGACCGTCCGTGTCGGCACCCCCGACGGCAGCTTCGCCGAGGCCGCCGACCGGTCCGCCGCCCAGACGATCGCCTCCGCCACCGTCACCGAGGACCTGCGCCTGGAGATCGACTACACCGCCGCGACGGCCGGCGCCTACCCGATCGTCCAGGTCACCTACGAGGTGGTCTGCCGCACCACGATCTCCGACGTGGCCCGCAGTTTCCTGGCCTACGCCGCCGGAGCACCCGGCCAGAGGGCCGCCGAACAGGCCGGATACGCCCCTCTCCCCAGCGCCCTCCGCGTCCGGGTGGCCGAGGCGATCGCCACTCTCGGCTGACGGCGGTCGCCCCGGCCGGATCCGATCTGTGCCTCTGTCCCGTCTCGTCGTCTCGTCCTGGGATCACCGCCGGCATCGCCGTGCGGGTCCTCGACCTCCCCGGAGTGGGCAACCAAGATCATCTCTATGATGCGTGCATGGAAGACGCGGGGGAGTTGACCTTTCAGGCCCGGACGGACCCGAAGCTGGTGAAGGCATCGATACGGCGTTCGCTGCTTCCGATCGCCATGGGGGTCGTGGCCGTCGCGCTGGCCCTCGCCGCGCTGCTGTACCGGGCCGGCAATCCGGGTGGCTGGGTGCTACCCATCCTGGTCGGCTGCGTCGTCGGGATGCCGTTCATGATGTTCGCGGTGCCGCAGCAGGTCGTGACCCGGGACGCCCACAAGATCGGAGGCCCGATCGCCTACCGGATCGACGCCGTGGGTGTGCACACCGCCCATGGCTTCTCCACGGACACGCTGCCCTGGCCGGCGATCAAGGCGGTGCGGCGGGCACGTGGACAGATCCTGCTCTCGCACCACGGGCTCTCCGACCGCAAGATCCGGACGTCGAGCATCCCGACCGCCGATCTGACCCCGACCGAACAGGCCCGGCTGTTGGCAGTCCTGCGCTCCCGCGGCGCGGCGCTCACGAACACGCCCGCCGTTTGAGATGTCTGCCGGCGCCGCGGTGAGAGCCGGCACCGACCAGCCACAGCTCCCTGCGAATCCTCACCGGAACCGATCGACGGACCTCCCGGCCTGGAGATCCGCCCGGGCGCGGTGGTTCGGGGCGGCGACCTCGACGACAAACGGTCCGCGGCATCCCGACGAGCAGCACGGTCCAGCCGCGAGCCGCGCCGGGTCGGTGTGGGCAGCGGAAGGCGACCGCGGCGGGCCTCTTGGGAGCGGGCAGGAGTCAGGGCCTGGCAGGACGAGGCTCGGGCACCGGGTTGCTTCGGAGCGGCGAGGAGGCGGGGCCTGGCAGAGAAGGGGTTTCGGCTACCGGCCCGCTTCCGCAGGGGTGGGGGCCGGTAGCCGTACCGAATGAGGGTCAGGGTTTGGGGTTTCCGTAGTAGGCGCCCGGGCCGTGCTTGCGTCTGAAGTGGCGTTCCTGCAGGTGGGGCGGGGTGCCGGCGTGGGGGTTGAGGGCAAGCGTCTTGAGGGCCATCTCGGCTACGGCTTCGAGGATGATGCCGTGTTCGACGGACTTCTGCGGGGTGGCGCCCCAGGTGAACGGGCCGTGGTTGGCGACCAGGGCGGCCGGGATGCCGGCGGCCGCCTCGTCGTCGCCGATGGTCTCGATGATGACGCGGCCGGTGTTGAGCTCGTAGTCGGTGGCGCACTCCTCGGGGGTGAGGGTGCGGGTCACCGGAACCGGGCCGTTGAACGTGTCGGCGTGGGTGGTGCCCAGGACCGGGATGTCCCGATCGGCCTGCGCGAAGGCCACCGCGTTCGTCGAGTGGGTGTGGGTGACCCCGCCGATCGAGGGCCAGGCCAGGTAGAACGCGCGGTGGCTCTCGCTGTCGACGGACGGGCGCAGGTCGCCGGCGAGGACCTTGCCGGTCGCCAGGTCGACCGGGACCAGGTGGTCCTCGGTCAGCTGGTCGTAGGCGACCCCGGACGGCTTGATCAGGTAGAAGCCACCCTCGCGGTCGATGCCGCTGACATTGCCCCAGGTGAGCTGGGCCAGACCGGCCGCGGGGATGGTCTGGTTGGCCAGCAGCACGGCCCGGCGCAGGGCCGGCGAACCGTAAGTCACGTCGTCTTCTCCTCGACCGCAAGATGTTAGCGCTCACGATAACGGAACCGACATGGTTCGACACAAGGCCGAAACGCTCCGTATTTGACCGCCGGACCGCATGTTAGCGACAACAGCGGTAGCCGGCGGAGATCGGCTCGGGCCTGACGCTACCGGTAAATCAGTGACGGGTGGTCTGGGTTACCACACGGACCATGTTGCGCAGCCGGGAGCGCAGGCCGGCGGCGGGGTCGGGCTCGGAGCGGGTGTTCGACGAGCGGGCCGGGGGAGTTCGGCGGTTGCGGGGAAGGCCCGCGGGTGCGGACCGCTGGCGGGGAACGGTGTTGGCCGGGCCGCCCGGCGCCCGCCAGGTGAAGGTGACCCCGTCGAGGACGACGGTCTGGCCGGCCGCACAGAGCCCGGAGGCCAGGGCGGGAGCGCCGGCCCGCCCGTAGATGATCATCAGGCTGGTCTCGGCCGCGGGAGCCGTGGTGTGCACCGCCCACACCTCGCCGTGCCCGCGGAGCCGGGTGCCGCCGGACGTCAGCAGGGCGGCCCGGCCGCGTAGGGGGACGACCAGCTCACGGCCGGTGGTGTCGCGGATGTGCAGGGTCCCGGAGAGCCGGGGTGATCGTCGGCGGAACCATCCGTTCGTTCCGGGAGCCACGTGCCCACCGTCCCTTCGCGACCGCGTCACCGGAGGCGCGACGCGACCACCCGACGCCGGGGCGCCGGAATCCGCGGACGGGAGTGTCGTCGTCGAGCACTCCCTCGGACTGTAGTGGCGTCCCGCCAGATCGCAATGGCCCTCACCGCCGAGGATGATCCCGGACGCGCGAGGCGTGCCGGTGAGCGGGGAGAGACGACCCGATGGGGTGAGCCGTGCCATTCCATGATCGTTTCGGAGTCGGATCGGAACAGACAGAGCCCGCAGATGGCAATTCTTTAGTTTACGTTCCTTTTGATTACCGCCACGCTTACATTATCCACCGGAATTCGGGCGAATGATGTTTCGTGTACAGATATGGAGCCGCGGTGTGCGGGTCCACGACCCGCACACCGCGTGTTGCTGGAAAATCAGACGAGGTTGGTGAACTCGTCGATCGTGTTGGCCGGCTGGGACGACCTGATGGAGAAGTTCGCCCGCTTGCCCTTTCCGCCGATCTTCGCGCTGCCCGAGCCCACCGCGGTGCCGTTCTTGAAGAAGTAGATGCCGTAGTAGGCGGACTTGCCGTCGGCCTTGGTGTCCTCGACGTAGCCGTCCACCGAGACGTACTTGTTGTTGGCGTCGCGGCAGTGGTGACCCTTAACGGTCACGCCGACGTCCTGGATGCTGAAGAAGCTGCAGGTCGCGGCCTGGGCGGCGACCGGAGCCAGCAGCGTGGCGCCGAAGAGCGAGGCGAGCCCGACGGTCATCGCCCGGAAAGCGGTCTTGTTGCGCAAAACGATCCCCCGATCATGAAGCAGCGGATGCCGGACGGCATCGGCTGAATGCGGATGCGGAGAGAGAACGCGCAGGCCTCCCCGTATCGCAGCGCATTGAGGGCCCGGTGCCTACTCCGAGCCGCTGCGGAGGCCATTGAACAGGGCCGTCTCGGTAATCGGCCGTGAATCGATCATGCACCCCCGTGCGGCACCGATCTTTACATGGAGGTTCCTGAATCGGCAAGACCGGCGATAGTTGGCACCGGCGCCGTATTCCCCGATCCGCTCTCCATTGTCGCTGGTGGAAGCGCATGTGCCGGAGCGGAAAAATTGTTAGCGATCACAGGATGTTTTTCCGGAAAATACCGCGGCGCCGTGGCCGATCAGGCGTCGCCGATCAGCCGCGGCGCCGGGTGGGAAGCGGCGCCGGGCGCTCAGACGCTGGGCGGGGACGCGCTGGCCCGGGGGTTGAAGCGGGGCGCCACCACCACGTCCTCCGGCGGCGCGTCGCCGTCGGGCAGTGTCAGGTGGCGCAGCAGGAGGGCGAGAGCTCGCCGGCCGAGTTCCGCGAAGTCCTGGTGGACGGTGCTCAGCGGCGGAAGGAAGTAGCCCGAGTCGGGCATGTCGTCGAACCCGACGACGCTGACGTCATCCGGCACGCGGCGGCCGGACTCGTGCACGGCACGCAGGACGCCGAGGGCGATCCGGTCGTTGGCGCAGAACACGGCGGTGACCGACAGGTCCTCGGCGAGGCGGCGGCCCTGCTCGTATCCGGCGGCGGCGTCCCACCAGCCGGCGGTGACCGGGGGGACGACGGCACCGGCCGCGTACAGCGTCTCGCGCCAGCCGTCGACGCGGGCCTGGGCCTCGGGCCAGTCGAGTGGACCGGCGACGTGGTGCACGGTGGCGTGCCCGAGGTCGAGCAGGTGCTGGGTGGCGATGCGTGCGCCGGCGGCGTTGTCGACCCGTACCGTGGGGAATCCGGCCTGTCCGTCGCCGCCGACCGCGACGCACGCGATCCCGGCCGGGGCGTGGGTGAGCGCCGTGGTGACCGCCGGTTTGGGGGCGATGGCGATGATGCCGTCGACGCCGTGCTGGACGAGCCGGTCGACGGCTTCGAGCACGGGGCGGTGCGACAGGTCCCGGACGGTGGCGACACTGACGAGGTATCCGGCGGCCCGGGCGGCGCTCTCGATGCCGTAGAGCATCGATTCGGGGCCGAACAGGGTGGTCTCGAAGCCGACGATGCCGAGGGTCCGTGACTCTCTGGTGGCGAGCGTGCGCGCGGCCAGGTTGCGCCGGTAGTTGAGCGAGCGCATCGCGGCGAGGACCCGTTCCCGGGTCTCGGCGCGCACGTTCGGATGCTCGTTGATGACGCGCGACACGGTCTGGTGCGAGACGCCGGCGAGTTTGGCCACGTCACGCATGACGCTGCCGCGCTCCTTGCCGGGTCTCGGCCGGGGCGCCGGCGCGGGTGGTTCGGGTGCCGGATCGGTGCTCGGCACCTGTTCAGATGTCGCCATTGGACGATTCCTAGCAGCTTCGGTTCGATCACCACGGGTGAGGAGGGCGTTCTTGCAACAGATCCGAAACGTTGATCCGGATCTCTTGACGAGGCGGATGAGAACGGTAACACTCCAGAAACGCAAGCTGTGACGGCGGTCGCAGAAGGACGCCGATCTCCGCGGATTTGGGCTGGTAGCCCTACCCGCTGCTTATTTGTGAACGGTAACAGTTTCTGGAGGTTGTAGTGCGTAGGACCTTGTCTGTGGCGGTGCTCGGTGGTCTGCTGGCCGTCTCCGCTCTCGCCGGTTGTAGCAAGGACGGCGGCACCGAGGGTGGTGGCAGCGACGACGGCAAGATCGTCCTCGGCTTCTCCCAGGTCGGCGCCGAGAGTGGCTGGCGTACCGCGAACACCGAATCGATCAAGGCGTCGGCCGCGGCGGCCGGCATCGAGCTCAAGTTCTCCGACGCCCAGGGCAAGCAGGAGAACCAGCTCTCCGACATCCGCGGCTTCATCACGCAGAAGGTGGACGTCATCGCCTTCTCGCCGGTGGTCACCTCCGGCTGGGACGCGGTGCTGAAGGACGCGAAGGACGCCGGTATCCCGGTGATCCTGACCGACCGTGCCGTCGACTCGACCGACACCTCCCTCTACGAGTCCTTCATCGGCTCGGACTTCAAGGTGGAGGGCCAGAAGGCTGGCGAGTGGCTGGCCAAGGAGTACGCCGGCAAGACCGGTGACGTCAACATCGTCGAGCTGCAGGGCACCACGGGCTCGGCGCCGGCCATCGACCGGCAGACCGGTTTCGCCGACGCCATCAAGACGAACCCGAACCTGAAGATCGTCAAGACGCAGACCGGTGACTTCAAGCGTGCCGACGGCAAGACGGTCATGGAGACCTTCCTGCAGTCGGTGCCGAAGATCGACGTGCTCTACGCCCACAACGACGACATGGGCCTGGGCGCCATCGAGGCGATCAAGGCGGCCGGCAAGAAGCCCGGCGTCGACATCAAGATCATCACGGTCGACGCGGTCAAGGACGGCATGACCGCCCTGGCCGCCGGCGAGATCAACTTCATCGTCGAGTGCAGCCCGCTCCTCGGTGACCAGCTGATGGAGACCGTCAAGGCGGTCAAGGCCGGCAAGCCGGTGGAGAAGCGGATCCTCACCAAGGAGGGCACCTTCACCGTGGAAGAGGCCAAGGCGGCTCTGCCCACCCGCAAGTACTGATCGATTGTTCGCAGGCCGCCCCGGTTCGCCGGGGCGGCCTGTGGGCCCGAAACGGAGCCATAGATGGGCGAGCAGTCACCGGTCCTCGAGATGACCGGGATCCGAAAAGTCTTCCCCGGCGTCGTCGCCCTCGACGGCGTCGATTTCCGTTTGTTCCCCGGTGAGGTCCACGCCCTCATGGGCGAGAACGGCGCCGGCAAGTCCACCCTGATCAAAACCCTGACCGGGGTGTACGAGATCGACGGTGGCGAGATCAGGCTGGGCGGTGAGCCGGTGCGCATCGCCGGGCCGTTGCAGGCGCAGCAGGCCGGCGTCAGCACCGTCTACCAGGAGGTCAACCTCTGCACCAACCTCTCCGTCGCGGAGAACATCTTCATCGGCCGCGAGCCGCGGAGGTTCGGCAGGATCCAGTGGGGCAAGATGCGGCGGCGTGCCGCGGAGCTGCTCGCCCGGCTCGACCTCGACCTCGACGTGTCCGCGCCGCTCAGCTCCTTCTCCCTGGCGATCCAGCAGATGGTCGCCATCGCGCGCGCGATCGACGTCGACGCCCGGGTGCTGATCCTCGACGAGCCGACCTCGAGCCTGGACACGGCCGAGGTGGCGCAGCTGTTCCGGATCATGCGCCGGCTCAAGGAGTCCGGCGTGGCGATCCTCTTCGTCTCGCACTTCCTGGACCAGATCTACGAGATCTCCGACCGGCTCACCATCCTGCGCAACGGCCAGCTGATCAGCGAGCACCGGATCGAGGAGCTCTCCCAGGTGCAGCTGGTCGAGAAGATGATCGGCAAGGAGCTGGCCGTTCTGGAGGACCTCGAGGACAAGGCGCAGAGCAACCGGGAGCGCGCCGCCGAGGCCAAGCCGGTCCTGGAGGCCAAGGGCCTCGGCCGTACGGGTGCGATCGCCCCCTACGACCTGACCATCCACGAGGGTGAGGTGGTGGGACTGGCCGGCCTGCTCGGCTCCGGCCGTACCGAGCTGGCCCGTCTGCTCTTCGGCGCCGACAAGCCCGACACCGGTGAGGTGCTGGTCGACGGCAAGCGGATCAACCTGCGTGATCCCCAGGTGGCGATGAGGCACGGGATCGCCTTCTCCTCGGAGAACCGGCGCACCGAGGGCATCATCGGCGACCTCAGCGTCCGGGAGAACATCATCCTGGCGCTGCAGGCCACCCGCGGCTGGACGCGCCCGATCCCGCGCAAGAAGCAGGACGAGATCGTCGACAAGTACATCAAGGCGCTGCAGATCCGGCCCGCCGACCCCGAGCGGCCGGTCCGCAACCTCAGCGGCGGCAACCAGCAGAAGGTGCTGCTGGCCCGCTGGCTCATCACCGAGCCCCGGCTCCTGATCATCGACGAGCCGACCCGCGGTATCGACGTCGGCGCCAAGGCCGAGATCCAGCGCCTGGTCGCCGAGCTGTCCGACGGTGGCATGGCGGTGCTGTTCGTCAGCGCCGAGCTGGAGGAGGTCCTCCGGCTCAGCCACAAGATCGCGGTGCTGCGGGACCGGCGCCTGGTCGAGGAGTTGGAGAACACCGCGGACGTCGACGCGGATCGCATCATGCAGACCATCGCCAGCGGAGCAACCTCATGACGACCGTCCTCAAGCACCGGCTGTTCTGGCCGTCCCTGATCCTGGTGGTGATGCTGGGCATCAACGCCTTCACCTCCCAGCAGTTCGTCACCATCCAGGACGGCCACCTCTTCGGCACCCTGATCGACATCCTGCGCGGCAGCGCGCCGCTCATCCTCGTCGCCCTGGGCATGACGCTGGTCATCGCGACCGGCGGCATCGACCTGTCGGTCGGCTCGGTGATGGCCATCTCCGGCGCGGTCGCCTGTCTGCTGATCAGCGACCTCGGCGACCAGAACGCCGTCGGCTCGGTGCTGCTGATCATCGGTGTGGCGATCGCCGTGTCGCTGGTCCTCGGCCTGTGGAACGGCGCGCTGGTGGCGGTCGTCGGCATCCAGCCGATCATCGCGACGCTGATCCTGATGGTGGCCGGCCGCGGTGTGGCGCAGCTGATCACCGACGGTCAGATCATCAACGTGCGGTCCGACCCGTACTCGACGCTGGCCTCCGGCTTCTTCCTGACCATGCCGGTCGCCTTCCTGATCGCCGCGGGCGCGGTCGCACTGACCGTCCTGCTGACCAGGAAGACCGCGCTGGGCCTGCTCCTGGAGTCGGTCGGCGGCAGCCCGACGGCCAGCCGCCTGGCCGGCATCGGCGCACGCCGGATCACGATCATGGTGTACGTGGTGCTCGGCGGGTTCGCCGGACTGGCCGGCCTGATCGCCAGCGCCGACATCAAGAGCGCCGACAGCATCTCGGCCGGCAACCTGATCGAGCTCGACGCCATCCTGGCCGTGGTCATCGGTGGCACCGCCCTCATCGGCGGCCGGTTCTCGATCATCGGCACCGTGCTCGGCGCGATCATCATCCAGACGCTGCGGGTCACCGTGGTCGCGGTCGGCATCCCGCCCGAGGCCAATCTGCTGTTCAAGTCCGTCGTGGTGGTGGCGCTCTGCCTGTCCCAGTCGCCGGACTTCCGCGCGAAGGTCTTCGGGCGCTTCAAGTCGCGTCCCGCCGTGGAGAAGGTTGGAGTCCCCGCATGACCACCATGGACATGACTCCGGTCACCAAGGGCGGCGACGGCCCCGAGCTCAACAAGCGGCGCCGGGTCTACAAGCCCAACACCCGGTACATCCCCATCCTCGCGACCCTGTTCCTGCTGATCGTGATGTACAGCACCGGCGTCGCCAACTTCCGGAACTTCGAGGACCCGAGCGTCATCGTCAACCTGTTCCGTGACAACGCGGTGCTGCTGGTGGTCGCGGTCGGCATGACGTTCGTGATCCTCACCGGTGGCATCGACCTGTCGGTCGGCGCGGTCATCTCGCTGACCACGGTGCTGACCGCCACCCTTCTGAAGGCGGACTGGCCGCCGCTGGTCGTGCTGCCGGTGGTGCTCCTGCTGGGCGCGCTGATCGGCGCCGGGCAGGGCGCGGTGATCCACTTCTTCAAGGTGGAGCCGTTCATCGCCACTCTGGCGGGCCTGTTCCTGGCCCGTGGTCTGGCCCTGTTCATCAACCAGCAGTCGATCCCGATCCGTGACGGGATGTGGAAGTCCCTTTCGGAGTACCGCATCCCGCTCGCGGACGGTGTCGTCACCAAGCCGATCGCGATCGTGGCGGTGCTCGCCGTCGTGGTCGCGGCCGCCATGCTGGCCTGGACCCGCTTCGGCCGCAACGTGTACGCGATCGGTGGCAACGCCGACTCCGCGCTGCTGATGGGCCTGCCGGTGGGCCGTACCAAGATCGCCGTCTACACCCTGAGCGGCTTCTGCGCGGCGCTCGGCGGTGTGCTGTTCAGCATCAACTCCACCTCGGGCTGGGCCCTGCAGGGCAACGGCATGGAGCTGGACGCGATCGCCGCCTGCGTCATCGGCGGCGTGCTGCTGACCGGTGGCTCCGGCTTCGTCTGGGGCACGCTGCTCGGTGTCCTGGTCACCGGCCTGATCCGGACGATCATCAACTTCCAGGGCGATCTGAACGCGGCCTGGGCGCGGATCATCATCGGCGTGCTTCTCTTCGCCTTCATCGTGATGCAGCGACTCGTCACGAGAAAAGCGAAATAACCGGCATGACTAACAAGTACGAGAAGGGCGACCACATGAGTAACGGGGAAGTCTGGTTCCTCACCGGCAGCCAGGGCCTCTACGGACCGGAGACTTTGGAGCAGGTCGCCTCCCAGTCCCGCGAGATCGCCGGGCAGCTGGACGCGCAGCTCGACGCGGACGTGGTCTGGCAGCCGGTGCTGACCAGCGCGGAGCAGATCCTGGAGATCTGCCGGCGGGCCTCGTCGACGCCCGGCGTGCTCGGCGTGGTCGCCTGGATGCACACGTTCTCCCCGGCCAAGATGTGGATCGCCGGGCTGGACGCGCTGCGGGCGCCGCTGCTGCACCTGCACACCCAGCACAACGTCGCACTGCCGTGGTCCGAGATCGACATGGACTTCATGAACCTCAACCAGGCCGCGCACGGCGACCGGGAGTTCGGGTTCATCGAGACGCGTCTGGGCGTACCCCGCAAGACCGTCGCCGGGCACGTCAGCAACCCGGCCGTGGCCGCCCGCATCTCCACCTGGGTGAAGGCCGCCCGCGGCTATGCCGCGATGCGCAACCTGAAGCTGGCGCGCTTCGGCGACAACATGCGCGACGTCGCGGTCACCGAGGGCGACAAGGTCGAGGCTCAGCTGCGGTTCGGCGTCTCGGTCAACACGTACGGGGTGAACGACCTCGTCGCCGTGGTGGACCAGCAGCCGGACGCCGAGATCGACAAGCTCGTCGAGGAGTACACCGACACCTACGACGTGGCTCCCGAGCTGCTGGGGGAGCGGCTGGACTCGCTGCGCTACGGCGCACGGATCGAGCTGGGCCTGCGGCAGTTCCTGACCGAGGGCGGCTTCGGCGCGTTCACCTCGAACTTCGAGGACCTCGGCGGTCTGCGGCAGCTGCCCGGTCTCGCGGTCCAGCGGCTGATGGCCGACGGCTACGGGTTCGGCGGCGAGGGCGACTGGAAGACGTCGGTCCTGGTGCACACTCTCAAGGCGATGGCCCCGGGCGGCGGCACCTCCTTCATGGAGGACTACACCTACGACCTGACCCCGGGCAACGAGGTCATCCTCGGCGCCCACATGCTCGAGGTGTGCCCGACGATCGCCGCCGGCAAGCCGAAGCTGGAGATCCACCCGCTCGGCATCGGCGGCCGTGAGGACCCGGTCCGCCTGGTCTTCGACGCCGCCCCCGGCAAGGCGATCGTGCTCGGCCTGGCCGACCTGGGCGAGCGGTTCCGCCTGGTCGCCAACGAGATCGAGGTGGTACCGCCGACCGCGCCGCTGCCGAAGCTGCCGGTCGCCCGCGCGGTCTGGAAGCCGGCGCCGTCGCTGTCCACGTCGGCCGAGTGCTGGCTGACCGCGGGCGGCCCGCACCACACCGTGCTGTCCTCGGCCGTCGGCGCGGAGGAGCTGGCCGACCTGGCCGAGATGGTCGGCACCGAGCTGCTGGTCATCGACGAGGCGACCACCACCCGGTCGTTCGTCAAGGAGGTGCGCTGGAACCAGGCGTACCACCGGCTCGCCCGCGGTTTCGGCCGCTAGCCCGCCGCTCACCCCGCCCGGGTGGTGTACCGGGCGGGGTGACCGGGCATGCTCACCCGCATGCCCGGTTGGTTGGAGGCGGGTGGCTGGGGTCTGCTGGCCGGTTCCGCGCTGCTGCTCGGCGCGGCGGTCGGCTACCTCGCCGACATCCCGCGGCGGATCATCGCGTCGATCATGGCGTTCGGTGCCGGAGTGCTGCTCTCGGCGGTCGCGTTCGAGCTGGTCGGCGAGGCGTACGAGCAGGCCGGCATGGAGTGGGCCGCCTCCGGGGCGATCGCCGGCGCCCTGATCTACACCGGCTGCAACGTGCTGCTGGCCCGGCGTGGAGCCCGCAACCGGAAGCGGTCGGAGGACCGCAAGGACGACGGGTCCGGGCTGGCGCTCGCGCTCGGCGCCCTCCTCGACGGCATTCCCGAGTCGATCGTCATCGGCACCGGTCTGCTCGCCGGCGGCGGGGTCAGCGTGGCGACCGTGGCGGCGGTCTTCGTCAGCAACGTCCCGGAGGGGCTGTCCAGCGCGGCCGGGCTGCGGGCGGCGGGTCGCAGCCGGGCGTACGTCTTCAGCCTCTGGTCCGGGATCGCGCTGATCAGCGGGCTCTCCGCGATCGCCGGCTACACGATCCTCGCGGACGCGCCGGCCACCCTGCTCGGCTGGATCACCGCGCTGGCCGGCGGGGCGATCCTCACCATGGTCGCCGACACCATGATCCCGGAGGCGTTCGACGACGCCCACCTGCTGATCGGCCTGATCACGGTGACCGGCTTCCTGCTCTCGTTCGGGCTGTCACACCTCTGATCACGCCGCCTCGACCTTCACCCAGTCGAGGTCGCCCGCGTAGTAGTCACAGCCGACGTCGACCTGGTCGCAGTCGATCTTGCCACCGACCGTGACCGGCCAGTCGTTGCGGATCGTGCCGGTCCAGCCCTCCCGTGACGCCGCCCGGAGGCCGTCGATGGCGAGGACGACCCCGTCCCGCAGGCGGACGCAGCGGACCACGTGCCAGTCGCCGTCATTGATCCGGTACGGCGAGATCAGCTCGATCGTGCCCCGGCCGCCACGGTAGGTGCAGGTGGGCCGCCCGTTCGGGATCTGCATCTTCCAGCTCCCGCCGGCGACCGTGGCCTGGCCCTTCTGGACGATGTTGCCGAACTTGTGGGTGGTCCGGAGCCGGACCGTCACGGCGAAGCTCCGGTCGCCCGGGTCGAGGTCCGAGTGGTCGGCGACGACGACCAGGTGGCCGGGGCGGGCGGGCGGGGTGTCCGGTTCCAGTCGGTCGAACCGGTAGCCCCGGCCGTACCCGGTGGACAGACCTGTGCCGACCTCCGGTCCGATCTGGCCGTGATGCCCGTGGCCGCTCACGTCGGTCATCCATGCGCTGCCGGGCGACTCGTCCATCGTCCAGACCGCCATCCGGACGTCGTCGGCGCTCGCGGCGGTCGCGGCACCCGCTTCCGAACCGGCGGCGACGAGGAAGAGGCAGGTCAAAAGGGCGGTTCGCATGGATCGTCCTCCGGTGGGTCGGACACAAGATCCAATTCAGGGTAATACGTGATTTGTCGGAAACGGGCTTTAGTGGCACAAATGTGATCGTCAGCGGACCCTCGCAAATCGGCAGCTCAGCTTGGTAGCATCCGCCGATCATGGCCATGCGCCGGCCCACCCCAGTCTGCCGGTCGCCGGACCCCACCCCTCGAGTAAGGATCGTGTGGAAGTGCTGCTCAATGGGACGGACAGTCAGACCTCGGAGCACGCGGTGATCGCCCCCAACCCCGGCCTGCCGAACCAGGCGCTGCAGGTTCTCGCGCTCGCGCAGCGCACGGCCGAGGAGCACGTGGCGAGCGCGCAGCACCACGCGGACAAGATCCGTACGGATGCGCTCGCCGCGGCCGAGCAGATCGCGCGCGACGCGCAGGCCCATGCCAACAACGTGCGCCGCGAGGCGGACCGGGTGCTGGCCGAGGCCCGCGCCGGCGCCGAGCAGATGGCCCGGGACGCGCAGTCGCGCGCCGAGGAGGCCCGGCGCAGCGCGGAGAAGATCGTGGCCGACGCCCGCTCCCGGGCCGAGACCATCGGCGCCGACGCGATCGCCGGCGCCGAGCAGCTCAAGCACCAGGCGCAGCAGCGCTACGACGACGTGGTGGGCAGCCTCGGCGTCAAGCGCGAGGCCCTGCAGCAGCAGATCGAGGCGCTCGAGCAGTTCGACCGGGAGTACCGGGGACGCCTCACCGGCTTCATGCAGAGCCAGCTGCGCGCCCTCTGGGTCGACGCCCCGCAGATGAACGAGTACGTCGAGGAGGAGCCGGTCCCCGAGGTGATCGAGGCGGCCCCGGCGCGGCACGCGCAGGCGGCCCACGACGCCGAGCACAGCGACGACGACGAGCAGGCTGACGAGGACGAGAAGGACTGAGCGAAAGGGGGCCCACGGGCCCCCTTTCTCATGCGGCGTGGACCTGCCGGCCGTCGACCCACGTGCCGGCCACGGAAGCGGCGCCGATCTCCGAGGCCGGCGCGGCGAACGGGTCGCGGTCGAGCACCACCAGGTCGGCGCGGTTGCCGGGGCGGATCGTGCCGGTGTCGTCGAGGCGGTTCACATACGCCGACCCGGCCGTGTACGCCGCCAGCGCCGTCGCCAGGTCGAGCCGCTGCTCCGGCAGGAACGGCTCGTACTCCTCGCCCCGGTGCACCCGGTTCACCGCGACGTGGATGGCCTGCAGCGGGTCGGGTGTGCTGACCGGCCAGTCACTGCCGGCCGCCAGATGTGCCCCCGAGCGCCACAGGTCGCCGAACGGATACTGCCGCCGCGCCAGCGCCGGGTCCAGGAACGGGATCGTCAGATCGTCCATCTGCGGTTCGTGCGACGCCCAGTAGGCCTGAAGGTTGGCCGTCGCGCCCAGCCGCCGGAACCGCGGCACGTCGTCCGGATGCACCACCTGCAGGTGCGCCAGATGCGGCCGGGTGTCGGTGAAGCCGTTCGTGGCCCGCGCCGCCTCCACCGCGTCCAGCCCGTCGCGCACTGCCCGGTCGCCGAGCGCGTGGAAGTGCACCTGTAAGCCGAGCGCGTCCAGCTCGGTGACGTAGGAGCGCAGCGCCGCCGGATCGATGAACGACAGTCCCGTGTTGCCGGTGGCGCACCCGCACCCGTCCCGGTACGGCTCGGTCATCGCCGCCGTGAAGTTCTCCGCCACCCCGTCCAGCATCAGCTTGACGCTGTCGCAGCGCAGCCGGCCCACGGTCAGCCGTTCCCGGTTGGCCACGATCTCCGGGATCTGCTCGGGTCCGCGATCCCGGTCCCACCACAGCGCGCCGACCACGGTCGCGGTCAGCCAGCCCTCGGACGCGGCGGCCAGATAGGCGTCGGACACCTCCGGGTAGCCGTTCGTCGCGCACACCATGGCGTCCTGCCAGGCGGTCACGCCGAGCGAGTGCAGCAGCCGCTGGGCCCGCTTCAGTCCGGCGATCCGGTCGGCCGTGGTCACCTCCGGCAGCAACGGGGTGATCAGCTCCATGGCGCCCTCCTGCAGGCCGCCGGCCGGACTGCCGTCCGGATTGCGGTCGATCCGCCCGTGCGCCGGGTCCGGGGTGTCCGCGGTGATCCCGGCCAACTCCAGAGCCCGGCTGTTCACCCAGGCGCCGTGATGGTCACGGTTGGCCAGGAACACCGGCCGGTCCGGCACCACCCGGTCCAGCAGCTCCCTGGAGGGCACCCCGCCCGGGAACGTCTCCATCGACCAGCCGCCGCCGACGATCCACGCCGCGTCCGGATGATCCCCGGCGTAGGCGGCGACCCGTCGCAGGTACTCGTCGAGGTCGGTGGTCTCGGTCAGGTCGCACTGGTTGAGCTCGACACCGCCCATCACCGCGTGCACATGGGCGTCCTGGAAACCTGGCAGCAGCAGCCGGCCCGCCAGGTCCACCACCTCGGTGGACGGGCCGGTCAGGGCGCTCAGGTCGTGGCCGGTGGCGATGATCCGGCCGTCACGGACCGCCACCGCGGTGGCCGGCCCGCCGCCCGCGGTGAACACCGGCCCTCCGGTGAAGAGCAGGTCGGCGTAGGGGTGGGGCATCAGCGCATCCGATCTGTACGTCAGGGGCGTCGACCCATTCAACCGCGCATCGTTCGATGGACGGCAACGGGCACGACCCGGTTTATCGGGATAGCGCGGGGTAATCAGCTCGTGACGTCACGCAGTGTGGGGACCAACACGGTCCCTGACGGACCAGTCCGGTCCATAACGGTCTACGGTGGTCCACATGCCTCGTCCCACGAAGCAGCAGATCGACGACGAGATCCTCGAGGCCGCGGCGCACCTGTTCGCCCGGCACGGGTTCAAGGAGACCTCGGTCCAGCGGATCGCGGACACGGTCGGCTACTCCAAGACCGGCCTGCTGCACCGCTTCCCCACCAAGGAGGCACTGCAGACAGCCGTCATCGACCGCTGCGTCGAGCAGATCCGCGACACCGGCACGGATGTCGCGGCGCTCCCGGCCGGCCCCGAGCGCGACCGGGTGGTGCTGACCGGCCTGGCCCATCTGGCCGTGGCCCAGCCCGGCATGGTCGCCCTCCTGCTCTCCTCGATGCTGGCCGAGCCGGAGAGCGAGATCGGGCAGGCCCTGGCCGTGATCGGTCAGACCCTGGCCGCCGCCTTCGGTGACGACCTGCACGCCGACACCACCCGCGCGCTGCGCGTCACCGGCGCGCTCGGCGCCGTCGCGGTGGCCAGCCTGGCCCTCTGCGACCACCTCACCTCCGACGCCCCGGCCCGGCTGGCCGAGATCGGCTACGACGCCCTGGGTCACTGACCCCGCCTTTTCATCCGGCGATCCCGTTCGCCCGACGTCTCCGTTTCATCGCTAGAAAAGGACCTCTCATGGCAACGCTGCTGCACCGGCTCGGGCTGGCG
This sequence comes from Actinoplanes sp. CA-252034, assembly GCF_050956125.1. Taxonomy (NCBI): domain Bacteria; kingdom Bacillati; phylum Actinomycetota; class Actinomycetes; order Micromonosporales; family Micromonosporaceae; genus Actinoplanes; species Actinoplanes sp. CA-252034. Next base: position 7,971,207 of record NZ_CP191846.1, on the reverse strand, counting down.
TCAGTACGGCACCGGTTACTCGTCACCCTCGCCTGGCTCGTCGCCCTCGTCGCGGTCGGTGTCGGCGCGGGGACGCTCTCCGGCGCCACCGCGAACAGCTTCAGCATCCCCGGCCAGGAGTCGACCACGGCCCTGTCGCTGATGAAGGAGAGGTTCGGCGACACGTCGGCCGGCGCCACCGTCCAGGTCGTCCTCGAAGCACCGGCCGGTCAGAGGATCACCGATCCGGCGAACGCCGCGAAGGTCGCCGAGATCGTCGCCACCCTCGGCAGGCTTCCCGGCGCGGCCGCCGTCAGCAACCCGCTCGACCCGAAGGCGCCGACCGTCTCCCGCGACCAGGTGGCCGCCTACAGCTCGGTCACCTACCCGGTCCAGCCGTCCGAGGTCACCGACGAGCAGCGTGAGGCCATCACCGCCGCCGTCACCGGGGCCCGCGCGACGGGCCTGACCGTCGAGGCCCGCGGCGAGGCCCTGAGCAACCCGGCCGACATCGGTGGCGCCTCCGAGATCCTCGGCGTCGTGGTGGCCCTCCTCGTCCTGGCCCTCACCTACGGCTCCCTGATCGCCGCCGGCATGAACCTGCTGACCGCGATCGTCGGCGTCGGCATCGGCGCGGCCGGCATCGTCACCCTCACCGGCTTCACCGAGCTGCAGTCGACCACGCCGATCCTGGCCGTCATGCTGGGCCTGGCCGTCGGCATCGACTACGCCCTGTTCATCGTCACCCGGTTCCGGCACGAGCTGCGCCGCGGCCTGTCCGTCGAGGGGGCCGCCGCGATGAGCGTCGGCACCGCCGGCTCTGCCGTGGTCACCGCCGGACTGACCGTGGTGATCGCCCTGGCCGGCCTGTTCGTCGTCGGCATCCCCTTCCTGTCGGAGATGGGCATCGCCGCCGCGGCCACCATCGTGATCGCCGTCCTGATCGCGATCACCCTGGTCCCGGCCATCCTCGGTTACATCGGCAAGCGGGCCCTGCCCCGCAAGCAGCGCGACCTCGCCCCGGCCGCAGGCACCGGCGCTGACGACGAGCTGCCGGCCGGGCGTGGTTTCATCCGCGGCTGGGCCCGACTGGTCACCGAACATAGCTGGCTGAGCCTGATCGCCGCGGTCGCGCTCCTCGCCGTCATCGCCGTCCCGTTCTTCTCGATGAAGACGACCCTCGCCCAGCGCGCCGCCGAGGGCACCACGCAGGCCCGCGCCCAGGCGATCATCGACAGCCGCTTCGGCCCCGGCATCACCAGCCCCCTGATCGTCCTGATCGACGGCCCGGACGCGGTGAACTTCGCCCCGACCGTGCAGAAACACCTCACCTCGGTCCTGCCGGAGGGCACCCTGGTCCTGCCCCGCGGCCCGACCGTGCGGGCACGGCCGCGCTGATCACCGTCATCCCGACGACCGGCCCCGAGGACGAGCGCACCCTCGACGTCGTCCACCGCATCCGTGACTCGATCAACCCCGCGGAGGGCACCCGCCTCTACGTCACCGGCAGCACCGCGGTCAGCATCGACGTCTCCCAGAAGCTGAACGACGCGCTGCCCGTCTACCTCGCCCTGGTCGTCGGCCTGGCGTTCGTGCTCCTGGTGCTGGTCTTCCGCTCGCTGCTGGTCCCGGTGATCGGCGTCCTCGGCTTCCTGCTGACGATCGGCGCGGCGTTCGGCGCCACGGTGGCCGTCTTCCAGTGGGGCTGGGCCGCCGACGCCGTGAACGCGGGCTCCACCGGACCGATCCTGAGCCTCGCCCCGATCATCATCGTCGGCATCCTGTTCGGCCTGGCCATGGACTACCAGGTCTTCCTGGTCTCGCGCATGCACGAGGCGCACGCCCACGGCGCCGCACCGAGGAACGCGATCGTGACCGGTTTCCGGCAGGCCGCCCCGGTGGTCATCGCCGCCGCGACCATCATGTTCGCCGTCTTCGCCGCGTTCGTCCCGGAGGGCAACGACACCATCAAGCCGATCGCCTTCGCCCTGGCCGTGGGCATCGCCTTCGACGCCTTCATCGTCCGGATGATCGCCGTCCCGGCGGCGCTTGCCCTGCTCGGCGGCTCGGCGTGGTGGCTGCCGTCCTGGCTGCGCCGGCTCCCGGAGCTCGACGTGGAGGGCGCGGCCCTCGAACGCCACCCGCCGGTGGTCGACGACAACACCACCCCGTCCGACCAGGCCCCGGCCCACGTTTGACCCCACCCCAGCCCGCAGGCCGTCGCTCAGTGACCTTTCTCCAGCGGCGGCCTGCGCCCGGTGGGCCGAGGTGGTGAACGGTCACGCGATCGCGGCGATGTCCCCGTCGTCGAAGTAGATCGCCTGGTGCAGGCGCCCGCCGAGGGCCACGGCGTAGCGGGCCAGTACGTCCTGCCCGGAGATCTTTCCCTGCTCGATCTGGGAGACGCGGCCCTTGGTGACACCCATGTGATCGGCTACCTGCTGCTGGGTCAACCCGCGAGCGCGGCGCACCTCGGCGAGGCGGTGCCCGACCATGGTGGCCAGCAGTTCCTGTTTGCCGGCCTCGACCGCCTGTTCGCCGCCGGCTCGTTCGACGTATTCACCGCGGATGTCGCTCCACCGCGAGTAGCTGGTCATGACGTGCCGCTCCCTTCCGCGCCGCGTTCCTTGAGGTAGTCGTCATACCGTTTCTCGGCCAGGGGGATGGCTTCGGTGTACCACTCGGTCCAGCGCCCGGCCTTATCGCCGGCGACGAGCAGAATGCTGTTGCGCCACGGGTCGAAGGCGAACAGAATCCGTACGGTTCCCGGGCGTAGTTCTTTGAGGTTGGCGACCGACGATCCGTGAATCGTATCGACGAGGGGTCGGCCAAGTCCTGGCCCGACCTCAGCCAGGAGATCAAGGGCTTGCACGACACGGGTATGGGCAGCTGGGTCGAGGTTGTCGATCCAGTCCCGAACCTCATCGACGATGTAGATGTCCCACTCATCGGCAGCCCCTCGATTAGTATAGCGATCGGTAAACATGGGCTGCCTTGACGTATCTGGCGTGGCGGTGAGGGGCCGGCAAGCCGGCGGTCGCGGCCGGGCCGTGTCGGGCCGCCTGCGTAGCGGTGTAGGCCCGGGACTCCTCGTGGCCCGTACGAGATAAGGAAGCCCGGCCCGGGAAGACCCGGGCCGGGCCGCTAACGGTGGGTCATGCGGTCCATTTGATGTACGGGTTGACCTTGCCACCCCAGTCGAAGGTGGCCATGTTGTCCCAGCCGTCGCCGGTGCCGTTGATGTTCGCCGGGTCCCAGCCGTTGCCCTTGATGGCGTACCAGGTGGGTTCCCAGTAGAAGACGCCGACGGCGCCGGCGTTGCGGGCCGTGTTCTGGACCCAGGTGAACTGCTGGGCCTGGCCGGCCGAGGTGGCCGGGATGTTGTCGCAGAGCACGGTGCCGGGGATGGAGTTCTTCTCGCTGTCGGCATCGGCGCTGGTGAACTGGTACGCCGTCTCGACGATCACGACCGGCTTGCCGTACCGGGTCCGGGCGTCGACGATCACGTTGTACAGGTTGGCGAGCGTGCCGTGCCACATGCAGTAGTACGACAGGCCGGTGATGTCCCAGGTCACGCCGGCCGCCTTGATGCCGTCGTAGAACCAGCGCATGTTGCTCATGCTGTCCGCGTCAGCGACGTGGACGATCACCTGGGTGCCGCTGTTGCAGGCCTTCGTCGCGTTGTAGCCCTGCTTCAGCAGCGACGCCAGCGGGGTGAAGTTGCTGTTGACGACCTGGCCCTTGGGCCACAGCATGCCGACGTTGATCTCGTTGCCGATCTGCACGCTGTCGGGGGTGAGCCCGGCCGCCTTGAGGCTGGTGCAGACGTCGTAGGTGTAGTTGTAGACGGCCGTCTGCAACTGGGTGAGCGAGTAGGACGCCCAGGCGGCAGGGGGATACTGCTTGCCCGGGTCGGCCCACGTGTCGGAGTAGTGGAAGTCGACCATCAGCTTCAGGCCCTTGGCCTTGATCGCCGCGGCCTGCTGGAGCACCTTGGCCTTGTTGTTGTAGCCGCTGGCCGGGTTGTTCCAGACACGCAGCCGGGCGTAGTTGACGCCGGCCGTCTTCAGGATGTCGTAGGGGTTGGCCTGGGCACCCGAGGCGTTGTAGTACTTGCCGCCGAGGTCGAGCGTGCGCTGCAGCGACGACACGTCGGCGCCGAGCATGGTGAGGGATGCTGCTTATGCGGGGGCGGGTGACACCACCAGCGCGACCGCGAGGACCGCGGCCGAGAAGGCGGCTCGGAGGGACGGTTTCATGGTGCTGCTCCTTTAAACGGGGATTTACCGGAGCCAGCGGACATAGGGGTTGATGCGCCCGCTGTCGTCGAAGGTCGCCATGTTCTCCCAGGCGTTGCCGGAGTGTTCGATGTCCTCGGTGTCCCAGCCGTTGCCGGCGATGCCGGTCCAGGTGGGCTCCCAGTAGAAGACGCCGATCGCCCCGGCGTCGCGTGCGGTGGTCTGCACGGCGGCGAACTCCTGGGCCTGGCCCTGCGGGGTGGCGGGGATTCCGTCGCAGGGGGCGGGGGACAGGATGATGTTCTCGAGGTGGTCGAAGTTCTCGGTGGTGTACGGGTAGGCGGTCTCCGCGATCACCACGGGCTTGCCGTAGCGGGACTTGACGTCACCGATGACCGTCGACAGGTTCGCCAGGGACCCGTGCCACATGCAGTAGTAGGAGAGCGCGGTGATGTCCCACTTCGCGCCGGCCGCGGTGATGCCGTCGTAGAACCAGTGCGCGGCTTCGATGTTCCCGGCCAGCGCGGTGTGCACCAGCACCTGGGTCTTCCGGTTGCACGCCTTGGTGGCGTCGTGGCCGGCGTTGAGCAGACCGGCCAGCGGCGCGAAGTCGCTGTTGCTGACGTAGCCGGTGGGCCACAGCATGCCGACGTTGATCTCGTTGCCGATCTGCACGCTGTCCGGGGTGGTGCCCTGCCGCTTCAGGCTGGTGCAGATGTCGTACGTGTAGTCGTAGACGTCCTGCTGCAGCTGAGCGAGGTCGTGGCCCTCCCACGCCGCCGGGATGAACTGCTTGCCCGGGTCGGCCCACGTGTCGGAGTAGTGGAAGTCGATCAGCAGCTTGTGCCCGGCGGCCTTGGCGGCACGGGCCTGCTTGAGCACCTTCGCCTTGTTGGAGTAGCCGCTGGTCGGGTCGTTCCAGATGCGCAGCCGGACGTAGTTGACCCCGGCGTCCTCGAGGATCTCGTACGGGTTGCCGCGGCGGCCGCGGGCGTCGTAGAACCTCTGCCCGAGCTCGATCGAGCGCTGGAGGGTGGAGACGTCGGCGCCACGCATGGTCAGGCCTGGGGAATGGGCCTGGGCGGGGGCGGGGGTAAGGGTCGCCGCGAGGACGGCGGCGACGACGAGGGGGAGCTTCCTCATGACACTCCTCATGATCTTCCGTGACAAAAGGGGTGTTTCATTCGATGGAGCCGGCCTTCGGCCCGGTCAGGACCGGCTTCAGGCGGGCGACGAGGCCCGGACCACCAGGCTGGTGGGCACGGTGATGGAGAGTGGGGTACGCCCAGCGATCACATCCGTGAGCAGCCGGACCATCTCTTCGCTGATCCGTTCCAGCGGATGACGGACCGTGGTGAGCGGCGGTTCGGTGGTGGCCGCCAGCCCCGAGTCGTCGAAGCCGACCACCCGCACGTCGCCGGGCACCTCGCGCCCGGCCTCGCGCAGCACCGGGAGGGCCGCCGCCGCCATCGCGTCGGACGCGGCGAACACGCCGTCGACGTCCGGCACCCGATCGAGCAGGGTGCGCATCCCGGCCGCGCCGCTGGCCCGGCTCCAGTCGCCGTGCACCACGTAGGCCGGGTCGACCGTGATCCCGGCCGCCGTCAGCGCGTCGGTGTAGCCGCGCAGCCGGAACACCCCGCCGAACGTGTCCTGCGGCCCGGTGATCGTGGCGATCCGCCGGCAACCCTGGGCGAGCAGGTGCTCGACCGCGGACCGGCCGCCACCCCAGTCGTCGGCCGACACCGAGCTGATCCGGTCCTCGAAGCCGAGCACCTGACCGCACGCCACGATCGGCACCTCGGCCTCGACCAGCTGCCGGAGCAGCGGGTCACCGGAGTGCGGCGACACCAGCAGCACCCCGTCGACGTGCCCGCCGGAGAGGTACGCGATGGCCCGGCTCCGCTCGTCCGGGGTCGACGCGATCATCAGGATCAGCGTCAGCTCCCGGTCGGAGAGGGCCTGCGCCACCCCGCGCAGCAGCACCGAGAAGTTCGGGTCCTCGAAGAGCAGGTGCTGCGGCTCGGTCAGCAGGAACGCGATCGACCCCGATTTGCCGGTGGCCAGCGAGCGGGCGTGCGGGTTCGCCGTGTAGCCGGTCCGGGAGATGGCGTCACGGACGGCCCGGACCGCTTCCGGGCTGACCCAGTCACGGCCGTTGAGCACGCGGGAGACCGTCGCGTAGGACACGCCGGCCTCTCGTGCGACGTCGCGGATGGTGGGCCGTTTACGCGACACGTTCGGGATCATAGTCACGCCTTGACACCGCCGGCGGCCAGGTCGACCTGCCAGTAGCGCTGCAACGTGAGGAACAGGGCGATCAGCGGGATGATCGACACCAGTGCGCCGGTCACCACCGAGGTGTACATGGACGGCTGGTTGGCGCCCTGGTTGAGCAGCCCGTTCAGACCGACCGTGATCGGGTAGAGCCGGTCGTCGCCCAGCATGATGTACGGCAGCATGAAGTTGTTCCAGATCGCCACGAACTGGAAGAGGAACACCGTCACGAGGCCGGTCCGCATCATCGGCAGCACCACCGTGCCGAAGGTGCGCCACTCCCCGGAGCCGTCGATGCGCGACGCCTCCAGGATCTCGGTCGGCACCGCCGCGGCCGCGAAGATCCGGGCCAGGTAGATGCCGTACGGGCTGATGAAACTGGGCAGCAGCACCGCCCAGTAGGTGTTGGTCATCCCGAGCTTGGCCAGCAGGAGGTACTGCGGGATGGCCAGGATGACGCCGGGCACCAGGACACCGCCCAGGATGATGTTGAAGACCGTGGCCTTGCCCCGGAAGTCGAACTTGGCCAGCGCGTACCCGGCCATCGCCGAGATCAGCGTGGAGACGGCCGCGCCGATGCCGGCGTAGACGACCGTGTTGCCCATCCAGCGCCAGTACAGGCCCTCCCGGTAGCCGGCCAGGTCGACCAGGTTGTCCCACAGGTGGGTGCTCGGCGCCAGGGTGAAGGTGGAGAACAGCTCGCCGGCGCTCTTCGACGACGCGATCAGCACCCACAGCACCGGCAGCAGGCAGTACGCGGCGCCCAGGAGCAGCAGCGTTGTGGCGATCGGGCTGCGCTTCAACGTGGTGGTCAACTCAGTCCTCCTGGTTGAAGGCCCGGCGCCCGACGAGCTTGAGGAAGCCGAAGGACAGGATGAACGTGGCGAGCGCGATGATCACCGAGGTGGCGGCGGCCGCGTAGAGGTCGTTGCGGGTGAACGCGTCCCGGTACACCTTCATCAGCGGCGTCCAGGTCGTCGAGATCGTGTTGGCCAGTGGCCGCAGCGTCATCGGCTCGGCGAACACCTGCAGCGTCGCGATCAGTGAGAACACGAAGGTCATCACCAGCGACGGCATCACGATCGGGATCTTGATGCGCCAGGCGATGGCCAGCTCCGAGGCGCCGTCGATGCGCGCCGACTCGTACAGGCTGGTCGGCACCGCCCGCAGCGCCGTGTAGATGACGATCATGTTGAAGCCGGTGCCGCCCCAGACCGCGATGTTGGCGACCGCCCACAGGGTCAGGTCGTTGGAGAGCAGGTTCGGCGCGGCGATCCCGAGCGCCTCGATGGCGTCGTTGATCGGGCTGACCCGGGGCAGGTACAGGAAGCCCCAGAGCAGCGACGCGACCACGGCCGGCACCGCGTACGGCAGGAAGATCGAGATCCGGGCGAACTTGCCGATCGTCTCCCTGGTCCGGTTCGCGTCCAGCAGCAGCGCGAACAGCAGGGCGAGGCCGAGCATGGTGGGGACGACGATCAGGCCGTACGCCCCGACCCGATAGACGCTGGGCAGGAAGTCCGGGTCGGTCAGCGACCGGACGTAGTTGTCGAGGCCGGCCCAGATCTCGGTCCGGGACTTCGCGCCGAGGCCCAGGCCGCTGACCTTGACCTTGCGCAGGCTCAGGTAACCGGCGTAGACGATCGGCGCGGCCAGGAACGCGGCGAACAGGAACAGCGCGGGAGCGAGGAAGGCGTAGGGGGTGCCGGCCTTCCTTCCGGCGCGCGGCCGGGGTGCCGCGGGCGTGGGCGCCGCGGTCTTTCTCGGGAGGGTGGTCAGGGCCATCGCCGCTTTCCTTTCCGAACGCTCCGGGCGGGCCAGGGGGCCGCCCGCCCGGAGTCGTGCTCATCCGGCGACGGTGAACCCGGCGTTCTTCATGTCGTCGACGGTCGTCTTCTGCATGGTCACCAGCGACTCGGTGAAGGCGGTGGCCTTCTTCGCCTCGGCGGCCTTGGCGAAGGCGTCGTTGAACGCGCTGTAGGCCACGTTCACGTTCGGGCCGTAGGTGAACGGCTTCATCGCCTTCGAGGCGTCGGCGGCGATGGTGTAGAAGTCGGCCTGGTCGGCGAAGAAGGCCGGCGGGCTGGTCAGGACGCTCGTCGCGTCGTTCGCGGCCGGGTAGACGAAAGCCTCGGTGGCCAGCAGCTTCAGGGCCTCGGGGTCGCTGTTGAGCCACGACACGAACTGGGCGGCCTGCTTCTTGTGCTTGGTCTGGGTGGTGACGCTGGTGGCCGAGCCGCCCCAGGCGCCGGTCGCCGGAGCCGCGGCGTCCCACTGCGGCATCTGGGCGGCCTTCCACTTGCCCTTGGTGTCCTTGGCCGAGCCGTCGAGCACGCCGGGCGCCCAGACCGCGCTGACCCAGCCGACCTGGGTGCCGTCGTTGAGGGCGGCGTTCCATTCGGGGGTGTACATCGGCTTGTTGTCGACGACGCCCTTCTCGACCAGCCCACCCCAGTACGCCGCGACCTTCTGCGTGGCGGCGTCGTTGATGTTGACGGTCCAGGAGTCGCCGTTGACACCCCACCAGGAGGCGCCGGCCTGCTGGGCGAGACCGGTGAACAGGCCCGCGTCGCTGGCCGAGAAGGTGCCCAGGTACTGCTTCGGGTCCGCCTTGTGGATCTTCTCAGCGGCGGCGGCGTAGTCGTCCCAGGTCTTCGGGGCCGCGAGGCCGTTCTTCTCGAAGACGTCGGAGCGGTAGAAGAACATCAGCGGGCCGGAGTCCTGCGGTACGCCGTAGACGGCCTCGGAGCCCAGGGTCACCCCGTTCCAGATGCCGGCCGGGAACTTGTCCTTGACCGGGCCGACCTCGGCTGAGATGTCGGCGATCGCGTCCGAGGAGACCAGGGTGGGGATCTTCTGGTACTCGGCCTGCATGATGTCCGGCGCGCCGGAGCCGGCCTTGATCGCGGTCAGCAGCTTGGTGACGGCCGGGTCGCCGCCGTCCTGCTTGTTGACGGTCACCTGGATGTTCGGGTTCTTGGCGTTCCAGGCGGCGGCGACCTTGTCCATGTTCGGCGCCCAGGTCCAGTAGGTCAGCGCGACCTTCTCGTTCGGGTCGCTCTGGTTCTCCGCGCCGGAGTCGGAGCTGCTGCACGCTGTGGTGGTGAAAAGGGCCGCTGCGGTCAGAGCCGCCATGAGCGGGGCGATTTTAATCTTCATTGATCCTCCTTGATCGGCTTGGCCGGGAGAGGGAAGCCGGTGACGGGGACCGGCCGGGAAGCGAGTGCTCCGGTCGGCCCCTGTGACCGGTTACAGTGCTGGTGTTACGGCCATGTGTCAAGCCCTTGCGTCCCACCCGTTACGCCTGTGTATCGTTCGGGCTCGCCGGCCTGTGACCGGTTACAGTCAACATCGCAAGGAGCTGATCCCATGTCGTGGCTCGAGCCGCTCTCCGTTCGCCACCAAGCCTGGGCGACTCCGCTGCGCCGGCCGCGGATGAGCAACGACGAGGACGCGCGGCCCGGCGTCTCGCTGACCAACCGCTATCTGTCCCGCGACGGTGTTCCGGTCATCCCGGTCTCCGGCGAGCTGCACTACAGCCGGGTGCCCCGCGAGCGCTGGGCCGAGCGGCTACGGCAGATGAAGGCCGGCGGCGTCACCGTGGTGGCCACCTACGTCTTCTGGCTGCACCACTCGCCGCAGCGGGGAGAGGCGCGTTTCGGCGGCGGCCTCGACGTCGGCGCCTTCGTCGACCTGGCCGTCGAGACCGGCTTGGACGTGGTGCTGCGGATCGGCCCGTGGTGCCACGGCGAGAGCCGCAACGGCGGCTTCCCCGACTGGGTGCAGCACGCGCCGGTCCGGCACCGCACCGACGACCCGGCCTACCTGGAGCTGGTCACCGAGTGGTTCGCGCAGATCAGCGCCGCCGTCGGTGACCGCTTCGGCAAGGTGCTCGGCATCCAGCTGGAGAACGAGCTCTACGACCAGCCCCGGCACCTGGTGACGCTCAAGCGCCTGGCCCGCGAGGCCGGGATGTCCGCGCCGCTCTGGACCGCCACCGCGTGGGGCGGCGCCGACCTGCCCGAGGGCGAGGTCCTGCCCCTCTACGGCGGCTACGGCGACGGGTTCTGGGTCGACGCCGACGCCCCGTGGGACCCGACCTTCCGCGACCACTACTTCTTCTCGCACGTCTGGGACGACGCGGGCATCGGCGCCGACGTGCGGCGCGCGCAGGCGATCGAGGCGGCCTCCGGCGGCCCGCGCACCCCGTCCGAGGAGTTCCCGCCCGCGACCTGCGAGCTCGGCGGCGGCATGGCCACCGCATACCACCGCCGTCCCCGTCCCGCGGCCCTCGACGTCGCCGCCATCGCACACTGCAAGATCGGCAACGGGTCGGCGTGGCAGGGCTACTACATGTATGCCGGCGGCACCAACCCCGGCCCCGACCTGCACGAATCGCACGCCACCGGCTACCCCAACGACATCGCCCCGCTCGGCTACGACTTCCACGCCCCGATCGGTGAGGCCGGGACCCTGGCCCCCAGCCACGCCGAACTACGCCGCCAGCACGCCTTCCTGTCCGCTTTCGGTCATCGCCTGGCGGAGATGCCGTCCAGCCTGCCCGACATCCGGCCCTCCGACGTCGAGGACACCACGACACTGCGGTGGGCGCTGCGCAGCGACGGGAAGAGCGGCTTCCTGTTCGTCTCCTGGCACCAGCCGCACTTCCCGCTGCCGGTCCACCGCGGCGCCCGTTTCACGGTGTCCCTGGAGAACGAGGTCCTCGCGTTCCCGTCGAAGCCCATCGACGTGCCGCCGGGCACCCTCGCCCGCTGGCCGCTCAACCTCACGGCCGGCGGCGTCACGGTCACCTACGCCACCGCGTCGGCGCTCACCCTGCTGCCCGGCGACATCCCCACGCTGGTCCTCGTGGCCGAGCCCGGCATCGACGTCGAGATCGCCGTGTCCGACAGGGTCCAGACGGTGACGCCGGGGCTCACCCCGGTGCGGCTCGGCGGCCTCGACGTGCTCGTGCTCCCGGCCGAGACGGCCGGTTCGCTATGGGTCGCCGAGGACGGCGGCCGCCGCCTCCTGCTCACCGACGACGAGCTGCAGTGGGACGCCGCCGGAACGCTCACGGTCAAGGCGTCACGACCCGCGGACGTACGCGTTTACGACTCCACGATCGGAGCGTTCACCGAGGTGGCCGTTCCCCGGTCCCCCGCGCCGACGCTCCAGCCGGTGACCGTCGAGCAGCTGCGCCCCGCCGCCCCCACGGTCCCGGTCAGCCACGGCAAACACGACGGCCGCCCGTCCGCCCCCGCGCCGGAGGCCTTCGACGAGCTGGCCGCCGTCTACCGCCTGCACCTGCCGGACCTCGCCGCCGACCCGGCCGGTGACCCGCTGCTGCGCATCACCTGGGCCGGCGACATCGGTGAGCTGCGCATCGACGGCCGCCCGGTCACCGACCGCTACTGGGACGGAGCCGTCTGGGCGGTCAACCTGACCGACGCCGGCTACCGCCCGGGCGCCCAGGTGACCCTGCACCTGCTGCCGCTCGCCGCCGGCTCCCCGGTGTCGGTTCCGGTCGAGGCCCGGGCCCGGCTCGCCGCGACCGACACCCAGCTGCTGGCCCTGGACTCGGTCGAGGTGGTCACCCGCTCGACCCACACCGTCGAGCTCCCCTGAGAGGGCACGGACACGGCGCGCGGTCGCGGGAAGCGGTGCTGCCCGCGCCCGGCCGGCCCCGGTGGGTGGCGGGTGGCGGGCGTCGCTCGTTGAGGGGGCGTGAGGGCGCGGCACACACCGGACGGGATGCCACATAGTACTGTCCGATTCATGGGTGATGATCGATCTTCGATGGGGGCTGCGCAGCGGCTCGCCGAAGCGGAGGCCGGGGCGCCCGCGGTGCACTACGACGACGAGGAGCGGCCCGCCCGGGAGCTCGGCGGGCGGGTCGGGGCGGCCGTCTCGATCGCGGCGTTCGTGGTCGCGGGCCTCGTGCTGTGGCAGGTGTTCCGGCCGCTGGCCCAGGGCAGCCAGTATTACCTGATCATCTTTCTGGCCGGCACTCTTCCGCTCGTCTTCCTGGCGTACAAATCGGGATGGGGTGAGGGCCGGCGATCGCCCTCGGTGATCGACTGGATCCTCGCCGCCGGCGCCTCGCTCGTCTGTCTGCATCCGCTGAATCCGTTCGACGGCGGCTACAACGGCTTCCTGTCGCGGCAGGGGCTGCTCGAACCGGTCGACGTCGTCCTCGGCGCGATTCTGCTGATCCTGCTGATCGAGGCGTGCCGGCGCACCACCGGCTGGGCGCTGCCCGTGGTCTGCCTGCTCTTCCTCGCCTACGCCTACTACGGGGGCCTGCTGCCGCAGACCTGGCCGATCGCGCATGCCGGGCTCGATTTCGGGCAGATCATCGACGCTCTCTACAATTCCGGCAGCGGTTTCTACGGCACCCCCCTCGATGTCGCGGCCACCTACATCGTGCTGTTCACCATCTACGGCGCGGTGCTCGACCTGTCCGGCGCGAGCCGGTTCTTCGTCGACCTCTCGGTCGCCGCCTTCCGGCGATCACGCAGCGCGGCGGGACGCACCGCGGTCGCCGCCGGGTTCCTTCTGGGCACGGTCTCCGGATCGGGTACGGCCACCGCCGTCAGCGTCGGCGCGGTCACCTGGCCGATGCTCCGCCGGGCCGGATACCCGCCCGAGCAGGCCGGTGGCATGCTGGCCGCGGCCGGGGTCGGGGCGATCCTCTCGCCGCCGACGCTGGGAGCCGCCGCGTTCATCGTCGCCGAGTACCTCAACGTCTCCTACCTGACCGTCCTGGGCTGGGCGATGATCCCGACGGTCCTCTACTACCTGGGCATCCTGCTGGCCGTGGAGATCGACGTACGGCGGTTCGCGGTCCGGGCCGTCGACGCGCCGGAGACCAGCGCGTGGCGGCTGCTGACCCGGTTCGGCTACCACTTCTCGTCGCTGATCGTCATCGTGGTGCTGCTGGCGCTGGGGCAGAGCGCCACCCGCTCGGTGGTGTACGCGACGATCCTGGCCGGCGTGCTGTCCTTCCTCGACCGCAGTGCCCGCCTCACCCCGCCACGGATCTTCGCGGCGCTGGCGGCCGGGGTCCGCGGGGTGCTGCCGGTCGTGGCCGTGTGCGCCGCCGCCGGCGTGATCACCGCGACCACCACGAAGACCGGGCTCGGCGCCCAGTTGGCCTCGCTGCTGGTGAACGGGGCGAAGGCGGTCACCGACGAGCCGGCCGTGGTGCTGGCGCTGACCGCGGTGCTCGCGGCGTTCGCGCTGGCCCTGCTCGGGCTGGCGGTGCCGGTCACGGCGAGTTTCATCATCGGCTGGGTGATCATCGGGCCGGCGCTGCTGACACTCGGGGTGCCGGCGCCGGCCGCGGCCATGTTCGTCTTCTACTACTCGGTGCTGTCCGAGGTCACCCCGCCGACGGCACTGGCCGCCGTGGGCGCGAGCGCGATCACCGGCGGCCGGACCATCCCGACCATGTGGCAGGCCCTCAAGTACGCGCTGCCCGCGTTCCTGGCGCCGCTCGCCTTCGTCCTCACCTCCAACGGGGAGCATCTGCTGGCCCGCGGCTCGTTGCCCGGCATCGTGTGGACGACCGTGGTCGCGGCGCTCGCCGTGCTCGGGCTGGCGATCGCGACCGGCGGCTGGGTCCTGGGTGTGGGCCCGGCGGGACGGGTGAGCCGGATGGCGGCGGGGCTCGCCGGGCTCCTCCTGCTCTACCTCGAGCCGGCCGGCATCGTCGCCGGCCTGATCGCGCTGCTGGTGGCCGTACTCCTGAGCGTCTTCGACCGAAGACGAGCCGAAGGCGCCGGCACACAGACCCCCCTTTGAAGTTCGCCCCTTGCCGCATCACCCCTCCTGAAGGAGAAGCATGAGACGAATAGTGGGAATCGCGCTGGTCAGCACGCTCGCGGCCGCCACCGCGGCGTGCGGCGGCCGGCAGGACACCGCCAGCACCGACACCGGCGGCGCCGTCACCTGCGAGGTGGCCCAGGCCACCCGTGTCGGCATCGCCACCGGTAACGCCATCGGCGTCTACTTCGCGGTCGGCAACGCGTTCGCCGAACAGGTGAACGCGTCCGGCAAGAACGTCCAGGCCACCGCGGCCGAGACGGGCGCTTCGGTGCAGAACATCCAGCAGTTGGTCGCCGGCACCTACGACGTGGCGTTCTCGCTGGCCGACACCGCCGCCGACGCGGTCAACGGCACCGGCAGCTTCACCACGAAGCAGCCGGTGCAGGCGCTGAGCCGTATCCACACCAACTACACGCAGGTGATCGTCCGCAAGGAGGCGGGCATCAAGGACGTGGCCGGAATGAAGGGCAAGCGGGTCTCGACCGGCTCACCGAAGTCCGGCACCGAGGTCATCGCCACCCGGGTGCTGAAGGCCGCCGGCCTCGCCGAGACCGACGTGCAGGCGCAGAAACTGGACCTGACGAAGACCGTCGACGGGATGAAGGAGGGCACGATCGACGCCCTGTTCTTCTCCGGCGGCCTGCCCACGCCGGGCATCACCGACCTGTTCACCACCAGCGCGGACAAGGTCGAGTTCCTGGACATCACGTCGGTGCTGCCGGAGATGCAGAAGATCAACGAGGTCTACCAGGAGGGGGTCATCCCGGCCGCCACCTACAAGACCCCGGCCGACGTGAAGACGATCATCGTCCCGAACGTGCTGCTCGTCCGGGAGAACCTGGACCCGAACGTGGCGTGCGTGCTGACCAAGACGCTCTTCGGCAGCAAGGCGAAGCTGGAGCAGGCCAACGCGGCGGCCAAGGAGATCAGCGTCGACACCGCCCGTAAGACCAGCCCGGTCGTCGTCCACCGCGGCGCGGCCAAGGCGCTCGACGACCTGGGCGCCCCGAAGTGACACGCTGATCACGAGCGGGGAGGCCGGTCCGGCGGCCTCCCCGCTTTTTTCTGTCCGGGCCGTGCAACCCTGCGGGATGGTCACCTCGTGTTTACGCGGACCGACAGGATGGGGGACCGGCATGAGCGAGCTCGCGAGCGAATCATCGGGCAACGTTCATAACTCATGGCGACGCCGGAGCGCAGCGGAGGCGGCGGCATGAGCGAGCGGGATATTGCGTTCGCCGAGTATTTCGCGGCACGGTCATCCGCTATGCGGGCGACCGCTTTCCTTCTGTGCGGGGACTGGCATCGCGCCGAGGACCTGACACAGAACGCTTTCACGAAGCTCTACCTGCGCTGGAGCAGGGTGCAGAGGCACGAGTCGCTCGACCCGTACCTCCGTAGGGTCCTGATCTCGTCCTTCATCGACGAGGGCAGATGGGGCTGGTGGAAGCGGGAGCGGCCGCACGACACCCGGATCGAGCGGGTGGCCGACCCGGAGCCGACCGAGGACCGGGTGACGCTGATGCGGGCGCTCGCCCAGGTGCCACCCCGACAGCGGGCCGTGCTGGTGCTGCGCTACTGGCAGGACCTCTCGGTGGAGGACACCGCGGCAGCCCTCGGCTGCTCCGCGGGAACCGTCAAGAGCCAGGCGGCGCGGGGTCTGGAGACGCTGCGCACCCTGGTCGCCCATCCCGTCACGGCCGACTGAGGGGAACCGAGAATGAACGAGAACGAACTGCGCGACGCGCTCCGGGAGACGATCACGCTCCACCCCGAGCCACCGCCGATGGAGTCGAAGACCACGATCGCCGTGGCCCGCCGGACACAGACCCGGCGTAACCTGCTGGCCGGCATCGGATCGGCCGCGGCGATCCTCGGCATCACCCTCGCCGTCATCCCGGGGCAGGGTCAGCCCGGCGGGGGACCGGGGCTGCAGGTGGCCGCCGAGCCGTCGGGTGCGGTCCAGCCGTTCCCGACCGAGACGCCGAGCTCGGCCGAAGCGACCCCGTCCGGGCTCACCGAGAGCAAGCCGTCGTGGCCGGCCGAGAACGGCGGCGACGCCACCGCCGACAGCGGACCGCACTACCAGAACGGGAAGAGACTGCTCACCGCGGTGCTGGCGGCGGTTCCGGACGGGTACGACGCCAAGTCCGGCAACACCACCGACGGGATCCCGTTCCGCTCCCACCAGTCCACGATCGAGGGTGAGTTCTGGCGCAACATGGCCGGGGTCGCCATCGGTAGGGGCGACGGCGTCGGCGAGCTTCTCGTCGAGGTCAGCGAGCCGGGCAACGACCTGCCCACGGACGCCTGCGCCGTGGCGAAGCAGTTCTGGGGCGTGGCGGCGACTGCACGAAGGTGACCGTCGGAGACTCCCAGGTCGGCGTGGTGCACGAGGGTGACGGGACCGCCTGGGCCGGATACCGGCACTCCGACGGCACGGTCGTCTACGTGATGCAGTCGAAGTCGCCGAGCTACGCCGACCCCGCCACCAACGGGCTCGCCCCGCTGGCCGCGCTGCCGCTGACCGACGCCGAACTGGCCGCGCTCGCCACCGACGCGAGCTTCCGCTGACCCCCCGCCGCCTGCTTCCGGGGAATGAACCTGGGAGCAGGCGGCGGTCTCTGTCGTGAACCGGATGGCGATGATCGCGGTACACCGCTGAAGATAGGGGATCAGCAGGGGAGAGACCGCCGTGACTCAGCCGTTCATCGCGCGTGCCGCGATCGGGACGTTCCTCGTCGTCAACCTCGCGGTGATCCATGCGATGTTCCTGATCGCCGGACCGCCCGCCCACAACCTGTTCGGCCAGCTGGGCCGGCTGCTCGGCCTCTACCTGGCGTTCGCGATGACCGTGCAGGCGCTGCTCGTGGCCCGGCTGCCGCTGCTGGACCGGGCGATCGGCATGGACCGCCTGACCGGCTGGCACCGCTGGACCGGCTTCGCCGTCTTCTGGCTGGCCGTCCTGCACCCCACCTTCGTGATCCTCGGCTTCGCCCGCTACGACCGGGTGTCGTTCCCGCAGACCGCGCTCACCCTGTCCCGGCAGCTCCCGGTGCTGCTCGGCCTGATCGCGGTGGCGCTGATCGTGCTGGTCGTGGCCCTGTCCGTCCGGATCGCCCGGCGCCGGCTCTCCTACGAGGCGTGGCACACCGTGCACCTGCTGCTCTACGCGGTGCTGGTACTCGGCATCGTCCACCAGGCCTACGAGGGCACCGCGTTCACCCTCAACGTGCTGACGCAGATCTACTGGTGGGGGCTGTGGGCGTTCGCACTCGGCGCGCTGATCACGTACCGCCTGATCGTCCCGCTGGTCCGCAACAACCGCCACCGGATGCGGGTCGCCGCGGTCGTTCCCGAGTCCGACGACGTCGTCTCGGTCCACGTCACCGGCCGTGACCTGCATCTGCTCGGCGCGAAGGCCGGCCAGTTCTTCCTGTGGCGGTTCCCCGGCCACAACCGCTGGTGGCAGGTCAACCCGTTCTCCCTCTCGGCGGCCCCGAACGGCCGCTCGCTGCGGCTCACCGCCAAAGGCGTCGGCACGACCAGCGCGGGCCTGCGGGACCTCCCGATCGGCGCGCGGGTCTTCGCCGAGGGCCCTTACGGCTCCTTCACGATCGACAACCGGCGGGGTACGGCCACCCTGCTCATCGCCGGCGGAATAGGCATCACCCCGATCCGCTCGCTACTCGAGGATCCCGGCCTGAGCGGCGACGTGACAGTCCTCTACCGGGTCCGGTCCGGTGCTGACGCCGTCCTGCTCGGTGAGCTCCGTAACCTGGCCCGCGAGAAGGGCGCCCGTCTGCACGTGCTGTCCGGCCGCAGCTCCGCCACGAACCAGCCCTTCGCCCCGCAGAGCCTGCACGCCCTCGTCCCCGACATCACGTCCCGCGACGTCTACGTGTGCGGCCCGGCCGCCCTCACGAACGCCGTCCTGGCCACCCTGCGCCGGCTGAAGGTCCCGGCCGGGCAGATCCACGCCGAGCTGTTCCGTCTGGCCCCCTGACCGCAGGGCCGGACCAGGCCGCACTCATGACCCGGGATCACGGCCGGACCAGGCCGCACTCGTAACCCGGGATCACGGCCGGACCAGGCCGCACTCGTAACCCAGGATCACGGCCTGGACCCGGTCGCGGAGACCAAGTTTCGCCAGGATGCGGCTGATGTGGGTCTTCACCGTGCCCTCGGAGACGGTCAGGTCGCCGGCGATCTCCGCATTGGACAGTCCGCGGGCGATCAGGACGAGCACCTCCCGTTCGCGGGCGGTCAGTGAGGTGAGACGGCTGTCCGGCCGGGACGGCAGAACGGCCGGAGCGTCGACGAAGTGGGCGATCAGCCGCCGGGTGGCGCTCGGCGCGGTGACCGCCTCCCCGGAGACCACCACCCGGACCGCGGCGATCAGATCGTCGGCGAGGGTGTCCTTGAGCAGGAAGCCACTGGCCCCCGCCCGCAGCCCGGCGAACAGGTAGTCGTCCAGGTCGAACGTGGTCAGGATGATCACCTTCGGCGCCGGCGACAGCGCCCGGATCCGCCCGGTCGCGGTGATCCCGTCGACCCCGGGCATCCGGACGTCCATGAGAACCACGTCCGGCCGGGTCCGGGCGGTCACCTCCAGAGCCGCGGCCCCGTCGCCGGCCTCACCGACGACCTCGATGTCCCCGGTCTCGTCCAGGATCATCCGGAACCCGGTACGCACCAGCACCTGATCATCCACCAGCACCACCCGGATGCTCATGAGTCCCCCACCGTCCGCACCCGCAGCTCCTCCCCGGCGCCACCCCCCGGCGCGGGGCCGGCGACGGGCGGCGGCAGAGCGCCCGGCACGAGCGGCAGGCGGGCCAGGACCCGGAACCCACCCGTGCCCAGCGGGCCGGTCTCCAGGGTGCCGTCGAGGAGACGCACCCGCTCGGCGATGCCCCGCAGGCCGTTGCCGTGGGCGTCGCGCAGACGCGCCGACGGGCGGCGGCCGTCGTCGGACACCTCGATCTCCAGCAGATCAGCGTGGAACCCGAGCCGGACCCGGGCCGTCGCGCCCTCACCGGCGTGTTTCAGCGTGTTGGTCAGCGCCTCCTGCGCGATCCGGTACGCGGACAGGTCGACACCGGCCGGCAGCGGGGCCGGATCACCGTCGACGGTGAACGTGACGGTGGTGCCGGCGGCCCGGACACGGTCGATCAACGCGGGCAGGGCGTCGACGCCGGGCTGCGGCGCCAGGTCCGGCTCCTCACGGACGATGGCCAGCAGGCGCCTCATCTCCGCCAGCGACGACCGGCCGGTGGTGACGATGTCACGGAGCGCGGTCTCCGTACGCTCGGGATGTCTTTTCAAAGCCGCCGCCGCCCCCTGAGCCTGGACCACCATGACGGACAGCCCGTGGGCGACGACGTCGTGCAACTCGCGGGTGATCCGGGCCCGCTCGGCGGCGGTGGCCAGCGCGACCCGCTGCCGCCCCTCCCGTTCGAGATCGGTGGCTCGCCGCTCGAGGGTGCGCAGGTGGATGCGGCGGCCGCGCAGGTTGTCGCCGAGCAGGAAGGCGGCGGCGATCGCGAGCATCAGGCCGCTGCTCTGCAGGAGCCGGTCGCCGATGCCCGGCACCTCAGGCTGCGGCACCGGGACCATGGCGCGCGGGTCGTGGACCGCGATCACCCGGGTGTCGACCGGGATCCGGGCGTCGTCACCGGCCGGCCACGGCAGCGTCAGGCTCAGCACGGCGACCCCCGCCATCAGCGCCCCGCACGTGATCGCCCCGATCCGGCGCGGCCGATCGTCGGCGGCGGCCATCGCGAAGATCGCGATCAGCACGGTGAGGTCGAGCGCCTCCACCCCGGACGGCTCGGGCAGGTGATGGCCGAGCGTGCCGACCGTGGTGAGGACGACGGCGGCCGACGGCCGATGCCGGCACAGCACCAGACCGACCACCATGACGACGGTGAACGTGGACCACCGGTCGACGTCGTCACGCGGCTCCTCCACCGACGCGGCGGTCAGTACGAGCGCCACCGTGAGGTCGACCGCCAGCCACCACAGGCCCTTCCTCCAGGACATCCGTCCAGTTTAGAGCCGCCGGGCGCGGCTGCCGTCAGCCCGCGGTCCGACCTTCCCGTCATACCGTGGCCAGACGCGGCCCGGTCACCCGGCCCGGACCGGCCCCTACCGGGGCGCTGCGGACGGCGTGACGGCGGCCAGGCCGAGCAGCGTGTCGCTGAGCTTCCCGATCAGGGCCAGCAGGATGATGGCCAGCAGCATCACATCGGTACGCCCGGTGTTCTGGCTGTCGATCAGCAGGAAGCCGAGCCCCATCGACGAGGCGATCAGCTCCGCCGCGACCAGGAACAGCCAGCCCTGTGCCAGCCCGAGCCGCAACCCCGACAGGATCGCCGGGGTCGCGGCCGGGAACAGCACGGTGCCGAGCAGTGGCAGCCCGGACCGCCCGTACGCCCGCCCGACCTCGACCAGGTGCGGGTCGATGTGTGACAGCGCCGCCGACACGGTGGTGTAGACCGGGAAGAACGCGCCGATCGCCACCAGCACGATCTTCGGCGTCTCCCCGATACCCAGCCAGAGCAGCAGCAACGGCACCCAGGCCAGCGACGGTACGGCCCGGATCGCCTGCACCGTGGGGGAGAGGACGGCGTTCGCCGCACGGGACAGCCCGACCAGGCCGCCGAGCGTGAGCCCGAGCGCCGAGCCGACGGCGAAACCGATCAGCACCCGTTGTGTGCTGATCGCCACGTGATGCCAGAGCTCGCCGCGCCGGAGCAGCTCACCGAGGGCGGCCAGGACCTCGCCGGGCGGCGGCAGCTGTGCCGCCGAGTAGACCCCGGCCGAGGCGACGAGGTGCCACGTGAGCAGGATCGCCGCCGGGAGCAGGGCCCCGGCGGCGATCCGGCCGATACGCGGCAGCGTCACGAAACGGTCCGGGCGGCGGCGTACTTCGGCTCGAACAGCGTGTCGATCGCGGTCCGCGCGTCGGCCTCGCTCTTCACGTTGGCGTCGGCCACGAGGACCGGCAGGATCTTCTCGAAGACGGCCTTCTGCGCGGCGCCGGGAACCGGGTCGATGTCGAGCACCGTCCGCTGGGTGAGGACCGCCTTCGCCACCGGCTCGGAGATCTTCGCCTCCTTGGCGTACAACGCGACCGCCTGGTCCGGGTTCGCGGTGATCCACTGACGGGCCTTCTCGTACGCGTTCACCACCGACTGCGCCAGGTCGGGGTGCTCGGCCAGGAACGCCTCCCGCGCGTTGAGCACGCCGTAGGAGTTGAACGCCACGTTCCGGTAGATCAGCTTCGACCCGGCGTCCACCTCGGACGTCGCCATCAGCGGGTCCAGCCCGGCCCACGCGTCGACGTCACCACGCTCCAGCGCCGTCTTGCCGTCGGCGTGCTGCAGGTTCGTCACCGTCACGTCGGCGGGCTTCAGTCCGGCCTCCTCCAGCGCCTGCAGGAGGAAGAAGTAGGGGTCCGTACCCTTGGTCGCCGCGATCTTCTTGCCCTTGAGCTGCGCCACCGACGTGACCGTGGAGGTCTTCGGCACGACGATCGCCGCCCACTCGGGCTGGCTGAACACGTCGATCGTCTTGATCGGCGACCCGTTGGCCCGCGCCACCAGGGCCGCCGCGCCCGCGGTCGAACCGACGTCGACGGCGTCCGCGCGCAGCGCCTCGTTCGCCTTGTTGCTGCCGGCCGACAGCTGCCAGCTGACCGTCACGCCCTTGCCCGCCAGCTCCGTCTCCAGCCACTTCTGCTCACGCAGCACCAGGCTCGCCGGGTTGTAGTAGGCGTAGTCGAGCCGCAGCGTGACGGACTTCGTGCCGTCGGCGTTCGCGGCGGGCGCGTCCTCGCCCTGCACGCAGCCGGCCAGCAGAGCGGTCGCGGCGGCCGTCGCGAAAACGGCGCGCAAGATCTTCATATGGGGTCCTTCCAGGGGGATCTGTTGCGGTTGGGTGGTGGTTCAGGAGGCGACGGCAGTGGGGGTACGGACGCCGAGCTCGCTGAGCAACAGGGAGCGGAGTGCGGCGAGCCCGGTGTCGGCACGGTCCCGCGGCCGGGCGTGGGGCACGTCGAGCACGAGCCGGATCGAGGCGGCGTCGTCCACATCGCCGGGTTGTCCACAGGCCGCCCGACGCGGGGCCCCGTTCTCGACCACACTGGCCTGTGGGGCTCCCCCTGGGAGGGCGGGCTGGCGGTTGCGGCGGTTGCGGCTGTCTCGCTCGCGGCTGTCTCGCTCGCCGACGGCCCGCTTCCGAGCAGCACGATCCGATCGGCCAGGTGCAGAGCCTCATCGACGTCATGGGTGACCAGCAGCACCGTGGTCCCGGCCGCACGCTGCACCTCGGCCAGCAGGTCCTGCATCCGCAGCCGGGTCAGCGCGTCCAGCGCCGCGAACGGCTCGTCGAGCAGCAGCACGCCGGGCCGCCGGGCCAGCGCCCGGGCGAGCGCCGCCCGCTGGGCCATCCCGCCGGAGACCTGCCGCGGCCGGTGGCCGGCGAAGTCGGCGAGCCCGACGACGTCGAGCCAGTGCGCGACCTCCGCGCGGCCGCGTGCCCGGTCGTAGCCTCGGGGCAGGCCGTAGGCGACGTTGCGTTCGAGGGTGCGCCACGGCAGCAGACGCGGCTCCTGGAAGACGACGGCGCACCGGGGCTCGAAGCCGCGCACCGGCTGCCCGTCGACGAGGACGCGACCGGACGTGGGGGTGTCGAGCCCGCCGGCGAGGCGCAGCAGCGTCGACTTGCCGCACCCGGACGGGCCGAGGAGCGCGACGACCTCGCCGGCCGCGACGGCGAGGTCCACCCCGGACAGGACGGCCCGCCGCCGCCCGCTCGCGGTGAACTCCTTACCGACACCGGAGATCTCCAGGGGCACAGCACTCATGCCGCGCAGCCTACCCACTATTCCTATTGAATTACTAGAGCGTGTGGGCGTTCCGGGAGTGTAACAGAGATCATCCGAAGGACAGCGCGAGAGCCACGACGGCAGCCACGACATAGGCGACGACCGCGGCCCCGACCACCCACAGCCGCTCCCGATCATCCCGGCCCAACCGGAGCAGAACGGCCGCCAGCAACGGCAGCACCAGCACGGCGTGCAGCGCGACACCGTGCACCGGCTTCAGGAAACCGCCCATCTCGTACGCCGCCCGCGGGCTCACCGTCCGGAAGAGGACCGTCCCGCGCGCCACCATGGCCACCCCGCTCGCCAGACTGACCAGCATCAGCGCGAACCCGGCCCGCACCGCGAGCCGCATGTCCGCGGGCCCGCGCATCCGCCCGCGCAGAGCCGTCACCGCGTACGCCCCGAGAGTCGCCACCAGCACCGCCCCACCCGCCGCGAGGATCATCGCCACCCCGCGGTCGAACGTCGTCTCGGTGTTGAAGTGCGACGGCGCCCCACGCCACGCCTGCACGGTGATCCCGGCGACCTCGACCACGCAATCGGCCGCGAAGACACCCAGCAGCCAGGCTCGCGCCCGGTCCCCGAGGGCCAGCCACCGCGTCACCCAGGCGACCGTGATCAGCGTCAGGCCGAAGGACAACCCGAAGGTGGCCGGCTTGCGCCACGACACCGGCCCGGCCCACGGCACGTCGTCCGCGACGAACACACCGAGGTGCACGATCCCGGACACGATCAGGACCAGGCCTATGGCGTACGCCGCGGTCTCCACCGGCTTTCTCATGAGGGCGAGCATGCGCCGTACGGACGATCGGCGTCGTCATGTCCCGGGCGTAGCCCCGGATACGACCGGGGGCGTACGGGCGGCCGCCCGGTGCGTCATGATCAGGGGTGTGAGCGGCAGACTGCGGGCGATCGCCCAGGAGACGGTCTCCATCGTGGAGCGCGGGACCTACGAGGGCCCGGACGGTGTCGTCGACATCGCCGATGCCGTGGCCCGCGCGGTCCGGGGCACCCGGCTCCACCTGCCCGACGACGTGCTCGCCCCGCCGCCGGCCGCGGCCGGTCCGCTCGCCGTGGAGGTCACCGCGGAGAGCAGCCTCGACGCCGCACGCCGGGTGGCCACCGAGCGCGACGGGGTGGCCTGCCTCAACTTCGCGTCGGCACGCAACCCCGGAGGCGGGTTCCTCAACGGGGCCCAGGCGCAGGAGGAGAGCATCGCCCGTGCCTCGGCGATCTACCCGTCGCTGCGGGCGGCCGGAGACTTCTACGCCTTCCATCGGGCGGATCGGGGGCTGCTCTACACCGACCGGGTCATCTGGTCACCCGGGGTTCCGGTGTTCCGCGACGACCGTGGGCGGTTTCTCGCCCGGCCGTACCATGTCTCCTTCCTGACCGCGGCCGCCCCGAACCGTGCCATGATCGCCCGCGACCAGCCCGGACTCCTGCCGGAAGTGCCCGGCGCCCTCGCCCGGAGGGCGGATCGGGTGCTGCGGGTGGCCGCCGCGCACGGCTGTCGTGAGCTGGTGCTGGGCGCCTGGGGCTGCGGGGTGTTCGGCAACGACCCGGCGCAGGTGGCCGCCGTCTTCGCCGCGGCGCTGGCCCGCGCGCCGTGGTTCGACCGGGCGGTCTTCGCGATCCTGGACCGGCGCGAGACCGTCCGCGACGAGTTCCGCGCCGCCTTCGGCCTGAGCTGAGCGCTGAGTCGTCCACGCCGGGGTCCGTGCCGCCTTCGGCCTGAGCTGAGCGCGCAGCCGTCCACACCGGGGTCCCGTGCCGCCTTCGGCCGGAGCTGAGCGCGCAGCCGTCCACGCCGAGGTCACGGAAGGTAGGGTGTTGCTCACCTAAGGCTGGAGCCCGCATGACGACGCCTACCGAGGACCCGTTGATCCGTTTCGGGCGCTGGGCGCTGGCCAAGGTGTGGTTCGGGGTGGTCCTCTCCGGTGGTTACGCACTCGGCCGCCACTACGACTGGCCGCAGGTGCTCCTGACCGCGGCAGCCGTGCTCGGCGCCGTGACGCTGGCCCTGGCCTCGTCGTTCCTGCCGGTCTGGACCAGGCAGCGGCCCAGCGGCATCCCGGTCGCCGACGTCGGGCTGCGGGTGATGGTCTGGGGTGGCCTGGTCATCTCGGTGATCGCCCTGCTCGTCGGGATGCCCGCGGTCGGCATGGTGGCCGCCGCGCTGCTGCTCAACACGGCGGCCCGCACCTTCGGCGACCCGTTCGCCCCGCTGCTGCGCCGGCTGCGGATCACCCCCGCCGTCCGGCACATCACCCCGGGCCGACGACCGGCCCAGCCTGATCAGAAGCGGTCACACCGCCCCTCGCCGGCGCGCCGGGCGGCGTGACCGGCCACCGCGTTCAGTCCTTCTGCGACTGGTGCCAGTCCCGGACGGCGTCCCGCGTCCTGTCGAAGATCGCCAGCGGCGGACCGGCGATCAGGTTGGCCACCGGGCTCTCACCGGCCTCCGGGTGCGGGCGGGTCGGCGAGACGGCCTCGGCGGCGCGGACCGCCCCGGCCATCCGCAGCAGCCGGTCCGGGTCGGTCTTCGTCCGCAGCTGCGGGAACTCCTCCTGCTCCTCGTGCAGCGCGTGGCTGAGCACCGCGGCCTCGAACTCGGCGAACCGAGCG
The DNA here is from genome assembly GCF_050956125.1 of Actinoplanes sp. CA-252034. Classification (NCBI taxonomy): domain Bacteria; kingdom Bacillati; phylum Actinomycetota; class Actinomycetes; order Micromonosporales; family Micromonosporaceae; genus Actinoplanes; species Actinoplanes sp. CA-252034. Next base: position 7,945,362 of record NZ_CP191846.1, on the reverse strand, counting down.
TCGAAGTCCGGCGACTCGACACCCAGCTCGTAGAGGTCGGCCAGATCGCGCTTGGCCATGTTCTCCTCTTCGAGGCGGGCCTCCACGACCGCGTCGCCGGCGTCGGCCCGGGCAGCCGGGTGGACCACCTGCTCCTCGGCGCTCTCATGCACCGCGAGCAGCCGGGTCAGCTCCTGGAAGGCATCCCGCTTCGTCTCCCCGGTGGACTGGTTCACCCGGGTGAAGAGGGCCTTGATCTGCTGATGCTGGCTGAGCAGCAGCTCGATGACATCCTGTTCCTTCTGCACCGTGGTCATGTCCTGGCGACTACCCGCGCCGCCTCACCCGTAACGGCCCCTCGGTGCCGGACTGACGTTTTGCCTGGTCCGGATGGTTGCTCAGAGGTTGCCGCGGGTTGCCGACCTGAATGGTGCGGGCAACGAGGGCCATCCGTATCGGGAGAACAGGATGAGCGAGATGTACGGCTGAGGCCGAAGGATCTGGGCCGACCTGAGCCCGGCCCACGTTCAACGACCCGCGAGCCGCGCACACCCGGCTGTCACTTCTGACGAAGGAGCTGTCGTGAGGACCGACCTGTTCGACCGGCTCGGTCTCCCGGAGCGCATCCGGGAGATCGCCGGCTACGACCTCTTCGACCCCGACCTGCGAACCAGCCTCGACGCTCTCGCCCAGCGCAGCGCCGGCCTCCTCGAAGCCCCCGTCGCCCTGGTCTCGGTCGTGCTCGACACGTCCCAGTTCATCATCGGCTCCCACGGCATCGCCGGATGGGTCGCCGAGACCCGGGGCGTCCCCGCGGAGTGGGCCATCTGCGCCCACACCGTGCTCGCCGGCGAACCGTACTGCGTGGTCGACGGCATGACCGACCCACGACACGCCGGCAACCCGTTCCTGCAGCTGACCGGGCTGCGCAGCTACCTCGGGGTGCCGCTCACCGGCAGCGGCGGGCATTCGCTCGGGGCGCACTGCGTGATCGACGCCCGGCCCCGGATCTTCAGCGACGTGGACCTGGCCGTGCTCAACGACGGCGCCGAGAAGGCGATGAAGCTGCTCTGCGCCTACCGGCTCAGATAGCGGTCGCCGGTGTGCCGTCCCACTTCCATTCGGTACGGCGGGGGCGGCCCGGCAACTCGGCCCGGCCGGTCGCCCACAGCAGCGTCTCCCACCGGCCGGCCGTTTCCGGGGTCTCCCCTCGGCCGGCCGTTTCCGGGGTCTCCCTTCGGTCGGCCGTTTCCGGGCCTCTCGGAAGAGACGGCGCAGCGCCCGGTCGCAAAGGTCTTCCGGCGGCGCCCACGGCAGGTCGAGAGCCACCGCGACGTCGTGCAGGTGCACCAGCGTCTCCACCACGCCCATCGCCGCGAACCCGGCCGGATCCGAAACACCGTAGGGATGGAACGCCCGGCGCTCCGGCGGCGCGACCGTGACCACGGCAGCGAGCAGCCCACCCGACGACTCCAGGACCTGTACCAGCCCCTCCTGGTTCTTCGGGTCCTCGCTGAAGATCGTCAGAGCCGGCCCGTCGGGACGGCTGCGCCGCCATCCGAACGGGACATACGACTCCGGCGGCGTGTTCTCCGAGGCCACCTGCCCGGCGTACGCGAAGAGGTCGTCAGCGACATGCTCCACAGTCTCCCAGCAGGACCAGGTCAGGCCCGCGGCCGGCACATGCCAGTCCCGCCCGACGGCTGTCCGCAAGGTGGCTGCGGCGAGAGAGACGGCGGCGCGCACATCATCGGCGGTGGTCATGGGGCGGAATCTATCCGTACGGGTAACCGGCCGCCCACGCATTTTTGTCATACCCCCGGCGCATCATCGCGGTATGGGAGAACCAGCAACGCCGATTCGCCGCCAGATCGAGCTCACGGTCGCTGAGGCTCGCCTGCGGTTCCAGCAACTCGTCCGGGTCACCGGGCTGACCGGCCAGGTCACCGTCGTGGTCGACGGGGGCCGGCCGATCGCCGCGATCGTCCCGGTGTCCGAGGCCCTCGGCAACGGGCCGGCCCCGCCGAGCGGCGCCTTCCCACCGGCCGTCGATCCCTCTGCCTCGCCGTCCACCTCCGCGCCGCGTTCGCCGTCCACCTCCGCGCCGCGTTCGCCGTCCACCTCCGTGCCGCGCTCGCCGTCCGGGCCGGAGACCCGTGCCGAGGGCCGGTCCGGCACCCCGTCCAGCGCCGGTGCCGAGGGCTGGATGCGGCGGATCGAGAAGGTTCGGGAGGACGTTCGCCGTCAGCACGCCCACCGGATAGGCGAGTTGTCCCAAGCGTTGGACGAGGCGTGGCGCCTGCTCGACGACATCCGGCCGGGGGGCACCGATCGGGTCGTCGACACACTGCGTGCCGCCCACGCCGATCTACGAAAGGCAGGCTGATCAATCACGACTTGGCCGATAGGAGCGGGGCTAAGATCGGACGATGGCGCGACCGCTCGACCTCTTCGTTCCGGGAGTCGTCTATCTCGACGTCATCTTCACCGGGCTACGTGACCTGCCCGCACCCGGCGAGGAGGTCCGGGCGAGCGGCATGGGCTCGTGCCCCGGCGGGGTGGCCAACCTGGCGGTCGCCGCGAGCCGGCTCGGCCTGCACACCGGCCTGGGCACCGCGCTCAGCTCGGATGCCTATGGTGAGTTCTGCCATCGGGTGCTCAGTCGCCAGGAGGGCATCGACCTGTCCGCGTCGCGCCGGGTCGACGACTGGCACTCGCCGGTGACCGTCTCTCTGGCTTATGACCGCGACCGCAGCATGATCACCCACGGCCATCCGCTCCCGACCGACGAGGACGGCCTGGTCAATGGTCTCCCGGCGGCCCGCAGCGCGGCGGTGAGCCTGGCACCGGAGGGGACCGGCTGGGTGCGGCGGGCCCGGGCCGCAGGCACGATGGTGTTCGCCGACGTCGGGTGGGACGAGACCGAGCAGTGGTCGTTCGACGTGCTGGACGACCTGTCCGACTGTCACGCCTTCCTGCCGAACCAGGTCGAGGCCATGCGCTACACCCGCACCGACGACCCGCGTCAGGCGTTGGAGAAGCTGTCCGGCCTGGTCCCGGTGGTGGTCGTGACGTGCGGCGGCGACGGCGCGCTGGCGGTCGACGGCACGACCGGTGAGGTGGCGACCGTCCCGGGCGTGCCGGTGGAGGCCCTCGACCCGACGGGCGCCGGCGACGTCTTCACCGCCGGGTTCATCACCGGCACCCTGGGCGGCTGGCCGCTGCCTGACCGGGTCGCCTTCGCCACTCTGGTCGGCGCGCTGTCGGTCCAGCATTTCGGCGGTTCCCTTTCGGCGCCCGGCTGGGGCGACATCGCCGACTGGTGGCAGGCCACCCGCCACCGAGACACCAGTGCGGAGCTGGCCACCCGTTTCGGCTTCCTCGACGACGTGATCCCCCCGGGCAGCCGCAACGCCGTCCACCGGGCGACCGCCACGATCGCCCGCCTCTCCGACGCCCAGCCCGACCACTGACCGCTGCCCGGCCCGGCCCTGCCGCCGTCTTCGACACCCATCGCTCACCGGCCTGCCTCAATGTTGGCGTCTTCGCTTACCGGCCTGCCCCAATGTCGACGCCATTGCCTACCGGCCCACCCTGGCCGCCTCTGCCGTCTCTCGCTGGAAGCGGCTTGCCAGCCGCATCTGGTCGATGTTCGGTCCACCACGGTTCCGGGGGGTCGATCGCTCGAGATGGGGGAGGGTGGAAACACGTTCCGGACCGATACCCGGTGAGGCCAGACCGTCCGAGAGCCGTGCCGCAGACGAGAACTACGGTGATGAGATGCGACTGACGATTCTCGGCGGCGGCGGTTTCCGGGTGCCGCTGGTGCACCGGGCGCTGCTCGCCGACCGCCGCCGGACCGGCATCACCGAGCTGGTCCTGCACGATGTCGACCGCGAGCGCCTCGACGCGATTGGCCGGGTGCTCGCCGCCCAGGCCCGTGACGTGCCGGACGCGCCCACCCTCGTCACCACGACCGACCTGGACGAGGCCGTGACCGGCGCCGCGTTCGTGTTCTGCGCGATCCGGCTCGGTGGCCTCCGCGGCCGGGTCGTCGACGAGCGGGTCGCCCTGGATGTGGGAGTGCTGGGCCAGGAGACCGTGGGCGCGGGCGGCATCTCCTACGGTCTGCGCACCGTCCCCGAGGCCCACCGTATCGCCGCCCGCATCGCCCGCCTGGCCCCCGACGCCTGGACGATCAACTTCACCAACCCGGCCGGCCTGGTCACCGAGGCGATGGCCACCCACCTCGGCGACCGGGTCATCGGCATCTGCGACTCTCCGTCCGGCCTGGCCGACCGGGTGGTCCGTGCGATCGGCGCTGATCCGGCCACGGTCCGCGTCGACTACGCCGGGCTCAACCATCTCGGCTGGCTCTACGGCATCCACCCCCTCGGCGAACCGCCGTCCACCCCCACGCCAGGATCAGGTCGGGCCGACCCGTCCGCCTCCCCGTCCGGATCAGGTCAGGCCGACCCGCTCGCTTCCACGTCCGCATCGGGTTCGGCTGACCTATTCCCGTCCGGGCCCGGTTGGGCTGGCCCGCTGGGCTCTGCGTCCGGGTCGGGTCGGGCGGGGGCGTCTGGTGCCGAGAGCAGCGAAGGGCTGCTGGGTGTGCTGCTCGACGATCCGAAACGGCTCGAGTCGATCGAGGAGGGGCGGCTCTTCGGCGCCGGCCTACTACGGGAGCTGCGCGCCGTACCCAATGAATATCTGCACTATTATTACGACGCTGCCGGGACCCTGGCCGCGGTGCGGGGTGCGGCACGCACGCGTGGTGAGTTCCTGCTCGGCCAGCAGCACCGCTGCTACGCCGAGATCGCCGCCGGGGATCCCCTCGACGCCTGGCTGGCGGCGTGGCGTGAGCGCGAGGCCACCTACATGGCCGAGAACCGGGAGCTGACCGGGGCCGGTGACCGTGAGCACGACGAGTCCCGTCCGGCCGGCTACGAGGGGGTGGCTCTCGCGGTCATGCGCGCCCTGGCCCACGACGAGCCGGCCACCCTGATCCTCAACGTGCGCAACAGAGGCACGCTGGACGTTCTCGACGGCGATGCGGTGGTCGAGGTGCCCTGCACGGTCACCGCGGCCGGAGCCGTTCCCCAGCGCGTCGCTCCGCTTCCGGAGCATGGCACGGAGCTGGTGAGAGCGGTCAAGACGTCCGAGCGCCACATTCTGGAGGCGGTCGCTTCCGGTTCGAGGACCTCAGCGGTACGGGCGATGGCCGCACACCCGCTGGTCGGGCCCGAGGTGGCGGCCCGCCTGATCGACGCCTACCGCTCCGAGTTCCCGGAACTGGCCTACCTGCGTCCTGACCAGGCGCCGAGCCGGGTGTGACGCCGCTTACGCCCGGGGGCCGGGTGGAGACCTGTCGGGCGAAAAGTGTCGTACCCGGCTGGCAGGGTGTGAGGCAGGACGGGGACGACCGAGGAGGAGACGATCGTGAAATACGGCTACTTCGGTTCGATGAAGGTGAAGCCCGGCCACCGTGACCAGGTGGCGAAGATCCTGCTGCGCGCCTCCGACGGTGTGCGTGCCGCCGGTTGTCATCTCTACGTGGTCGGTGTCGCCGACGATGATGATCAGACGATCTGGGTCCATGAGGTGTGGGACAGCAAGGAGCATCACGACGCCTCGCTGCAGCTCCCGGAGACCCGTGCCGCCATCGCCGAGGCCATGCCCATGCTGACCGGCGAGTTCACCAGCCGCGAGTTCACCGTGCTCGGCGGCTTGGGCCTCCCAGCCGAGTAGGGCCGCCCTCCCGAGCGGTCGATCTTCCACAGCTGTTGTTCCAACGGTCGTTCCGGCGGCCGATCCTCGGAAGTGGCCCCTATCCAGCAGCCGTTGGCACACTGCGGTTCCGTTCCGGAGGCCCTTCCGCCACCCGCGCCTCTGTTTCCGGCGGGTTTCCCCGCCGCTGTTGGGGGACGCCGCTGTTGGGAGGCGTAGCTGCTGTCGGGTGTTGCTGCCGTGATGGCCGCTGTGGTGGGGCGCCGCCGTTGTGGAGCGCGGCAGGCCGGGCCGGAAACGCCGCTGCCCGGCCGCGGGTGAGCGGCCGGGCAGCGGCGGAGCGTGCCGGAGTGGATCAGACGGTGGCTTCGGCCGGGTGGCGCGGCGGGACCGCGTGGTCGATCTCGCGGGCCGGCTTGCGGTTCGGCAGGGCGAGGCGGAAGACCTTGGCCCACGCCGAGGCCACCTGCACGACGAACGGCCCGGTGACGTACTTGAGCTCGTACTTCTCGAACAGGGCCCGTACCTTCGGCGCGATCTCCGCGTAGCGGCTGGCCGGCAGGTCGGGGAAGAGGTGGTGTTCGATCTGGTGGGACAGGTTGCCGGTCATGATGTGCATGAGCTTGCTGCCGGAGATGTTGGCCGACCCGAGCATCTGCCGCAGGTACCACTCACCGCGGGTCTCGCCGGTGATCGAGGTCCGCTCGAAGGTCTCCACACCCTTCGGGAAGTGACCGCACATGATCACCGAGTGGCTCCACAGGTTGCGGGCCACGTTGGCGACCACGTTGGCGGCCAAGGTGCCGAAGAACGCGCCGAACGGGTTGCCGAAGGCCAGGCCGACCGGCACGGCCAGGGCCGGGTGGGCGACGTAGTCCTTCAACGCCTGGTTGCGGATCTTGCGGCCGACCTGACGCAGCCGGGCCCGGAAGTCGGGGTTGTTGCGGCGGCGCTTGCTCGACAGGTTGCGGCCGAGCTCCAGGTCGTAGGCGGCGATGCCGTACTCGAAGAGGCAGGCGTTGATGAAGTTGTAGAGCGGCTGGCCGAGGTGCGCGGGCGCCCACTTCTGCTGCTCGTCGACGCGCATGATGCCGTAGCCGAGGTCGTTGTCGCGGCCGATCACGTTGGTGTACTTGTGATGCAGCTCGTTGTGCGAGTGCTTCCACTGCTCGGCGGGCGCTGCGAAGTCCCACTCCCACGTGGTCGAGTGGATCTTCGGGTCGCGCATGAAGTCGTACTGGCCGTGCAGGATGTTGTGGCCGATCTCCATGTTCTCCAGGATCTTGGAGATGGAGAGGCCGATGGTGCCGAGGATCCAGGCCGGCGGGAGCACGGAGAAGAGGAGCACGGCCCGGCTGCCGACCTCCAGGCGCCGCTGAATGGCGATCATCCGCCGGATGTATTTCGCGTCCTTCTCGCCGCGGACGGCGAGCACCTCGTCCCGGATGGCGTCGAGTTCGCGGCCGATCTGCTCGATGTCCTCGGGGGACAGGTGGGCGATCGGGTTGACTTCCTTGCGCTGCAGCGTCGTCACGGAACTTCCTCGTCTTTCGTGGGAGCCGGCTCGCCGGGGAGCGGCTCTCGGGTGGGGCTGGAGAGGGTTGCGGCCTCGGAGGGGATCAGGTCAGGGAGGGTCAGGCGTCGATCCGGCACGGGCCGGCGGCAGCCGAGATGCAGGTCTGGATCAAGGGCTTGTCGCCGTCCACCTCGGAGGCGGTGGTGATGGTGCCGTCACGCAGGTCACGGACGATGCCCTCGCGCATCGGGAGCACGCACTTGTAGCAGATGCCCATCCGGCAGCCGGACTTCATCAGCTGCCCGGCGGCCTCGCCGGCCTCCAGGATCGAGGTGCCGCCGGAGGCCTCGACGACCAGACCGGACTTCTCGAAGGTGACCGTCCCGCCGTCTCCGGCGACGAGCACCACCGTCCGGAAGCGCTCGATGTGCAGGCGGTCGGCGGCGCCCGCGTCGGCCCAGTGCTCCTGCAGATCGTCGAGGAGGTCACCGGGGCCGCACGCCCAGGTCTCCCGCTCGAAGAGGTCGGGGACCAGGTCGGCGAGCGCGTCCGGCTTGAGTCGTCCGTCGGCGCGGGTGTGCCGTTCGATCAGCCGGATCCGGCCCTGGGCGGCGAGGTCACGCAGCTCGGCGCCGAAGACGACGTCCTCGGCGGTCCGCGCCGAGTGGACCACGACGACGTCGCTCAGCTCGTGCAGGGCGCTGCGCAGCATGCCCATCACCGGGGTGATGCCGCTGCCGGCCGTCACGAAGAGCGCCTTCGCGGGCCGCTGCTCGGGCAACTGGAACTCGCCGTCCGGCAGGTCCAGGTGGACGATCATGCCCTTGCGGGCGTTCTTCAGCAGGTAGGAGCTGACCACACCGTTCTCGACGGCGTTCACCGTGACGGTGAACCTGCCGTCGCCGCGGCCGGCCGCGCTGCTCACCGAGTAGGCGCGCCACAGCCGCACGCCGTCGACGTCCACGCCGAGCCGAACATACTGCCCGGGGCGGTGTGGCTGCCATCCACGGCCGGGGCGCAGCACCAGCGTGACCGCCTTGGCGGTCTCGGGGCGCACCGCGTCGATCCGGGCGCGCAGGACGGTGGGGTTGCGCAGGGGCGCGATCACGTCGAGGTAGTCGGCCGGCACCACCGGGGTGGTGATCAGCTCGACTACGCGCCACGCGCCGTCGCGCAACTTCTGGGTAACTGCCACATGACCAAGCCTGCTGCCTGACAAGAGCAAAGTCCTGACCAGGGGAAGTGAATCCGTGGCGGCATACTTGTTCGACGGGGACAAGGATGCCTGCTCAAACCTTTCCAGAGTGCGGGTTTGCGGGGCATCGTGAACAAACCTGCGGGAGAGGAGAAGGCATGTCGGGCGAAATGCGGGCAGACCGCGTGAAACAACCGATACGTGACGTACGGTCGTATCGTCTGCCGACTGAGGTGATCGATCCGCTCCGGCACGGCCTTCCGAAGGTGTCCTCCCAGACCATAGCCGCCATCATCCGCGAGGTGCCGGCATATGCGGAGCCGTTCTCCGGCGTGCTCGGGCACAAGATCGCGCGCGCGGTGCGGGCCGCCCTCGGCACCTTCCTCAGCCTGGTGTCCCGGCCCGGCGCCGACCCCGGCACCCCGATGTCGTCGGCGATCGAGGCGGCGTACGCGCTGGGCCGTGGCGAGGCGCGATCCGGCCGTAGCCTGGACGCGCTGCTCGCGGCCTACCGGGTGGGCGCCCGGGTGGCGTGGCGCGGACTGGCGGCGATCAGCGTCGAGGCGGGACAGCCGGCAGCCACCATCGCCGACTTCGCCGAGCTGGTCTTCGCGTACATCGACGAGTTGTCCGCGGCGAGCGTCGCCGGGCATGCCGACGAGCTCGCGGCGTCCGGCCGGATCCGTCAGCGGCGGCTCCAGGAGCTGGCCCAGGCGCTGGTAGCGGGGGAGCCCCCACACGTCCTGCAGGGTCTGGCGGAGCAGGCCGAGTGGGCGCCGCCGCAGACCCTCACCGCGCTGCTGCTGCCGGAGCGCGCCGCACGCTGGGTGATCGACCTGCTGGATCCGCGCACGCTGCAGCTCGCGGACGCCGTACCCGATCTGCCGGGGTTGACCGTGCTGTTCGTGCCGGATCCGCAGGGTTGCTCCCGCCCGACGCTGAACCGGCTGCTCACCGGGCACAATGTGGTGATCGGCCCGGCCCGTCCGTGGACCGAGGCGCGCAGCTCGCTGGATCGGGCGGTGCGGGTGCACCGGCTCAGCCCGCCGGACGGCGGCGCGGTGACCGACACCGAGGACCATCTCGCGGCCGTGGTGGTGACCGCCGACCCGAGCGCCCTGGAGGACCTGCGCGCGTGGGCGCTGACGCCACTCGCCGGGGAGCGCGGGGCCGCCGCCGCCAAGCTGATCGAGACGCTGCGCAGCTGGCTGCTGCATCAGGGCCGCCGCGAGGACGTCGCGGCCGAGCTGTTCGTGCACCCGCAGACGGTCCGCTACCGGATGGCGCGGCTGCGCGAGCTGTACGGTGATCGGCTCCGCGACCCGCAGTGGGTGCTCGCGCTGACCATCGCCCTGGCCATCCCGGAGGCGTGAGCGCAGACATATACCAAAGTCTCGAAGGATCGACTTTCGGCAACTGGCCGGGTCGCCGCCGCCGGGCATAGCGTCGAGGGCATCGGTACGGCGGAACGGGAGCGGGAATGGGTGGCGACACATCGGGCCGGGAGCCGACGGTGCTCGCGTTCTCCCCGGCCGGCCGGGTGCTCGTGCTGCTCGGCCCCGCCGCTGCCGGCGTGCTCGTGGCCGTGCTGGCGCCGATCCTCGCGCGCTGGCTGGTCAGCGCGCACTTCCCGGTGCTCGGCGTCGTGTGGCGGTTGGTCGGGTCCGTCGACACCTGGTGGAAAGTGGCGGTCCAGGCCGTCATCCTGGCGGTGCTCGGCGCGCTCGCCAGCGTGGAGATCGTGCGCCGCAGCACCCGGGTGACCGTCGGCCCGGGCGAGGTGCGGCTGCAGACCGGAGACCGCGAGGTCGCCTTCGCCCGCCCACAGATCGACTTCGTCTTCATGGACGGCAGCTTCCTGGTCATCCTCGACCGCGAGTCCCGGCAGCTGTTCCACGGCGAGCCGCAGGCGGAGAGTCGCCCGCTGGAGCAGACCTTCATGGAGTACGGCTACCCCTGGCACGACGAGGACCCCTTCACCGGCCTCTACCAGCCGTGGATCCCGGGCGGGGAGCAGCTCCCCGTGGCCGTCGAGGCGGTCCTGTCCGCCCGCGCCGTGGCCCTGCGCAAGAAGGCCACGCGTGAGGCCGCCGAGCTTCGCGACTCCCTGGAGAAGCTCGGCTACGCGGTCCGCGACGACGGGGACCGTCAGCTCTGGCGCCCGCTGGTCCGCTCATGAGCACACCCGGCCGGCACCCCGTTCCCGAAGCGCTTTCGCTGGGGCCTGCATCCGAGACGGTGTCGCCGAGGCGTGCCTCGGAGACGCTCCCGCCCGCGTCCGTCGCCGAGCCCGCGAGCCCGCCGGATCCGACCGCCGTCGCATTCCCCGCGCCTGCCGCCCCGGCCGGGCGCACCTCTCCGTCCGCCGCGCCGCTCGTGTCCGCCGCCCCGGCCGTGTCCGCCGTGTCCGCCGTGTCGGCCGTGCCGGCCGTGTCCCCCAGGCCGGTCGCTGTGCCGGTCGTGTCCGCCGGGCCAGTCGTGTCCGCTGCACCGTCGGGCACGGCGTCCGGCCGGGGGCGGCGGCTGAGCGGGCGTGCCATGGATGTGGCGGCCATCCTGTTCGCGTGGTTCGGTGGCCTGCTGCTGGTCGGCGAGGCCGAGACCACCCGTGGGCTCTCCGAGAACGTCGTCTTCCTGCACTTCGTGGCCGGGTGCGTCCTGTCGTCGGCACTGTGGTGGCGGCGCACCCATCCGATGCCGGTGGCCGTCTTCCTCACGGCCGCCTCGGTGTTCGCCGACGGCGCCGGGGTCGCCGGGTTGATCGGGCTCTACACCGTGGTGTCGTTGCGGCGCGGCCGATCGGTCGTCGCTCTGGTCCTGTTCAATCTGGCCGGCGGGATCGCCTACACGCTGGTCTACCCGGATCCGACCATGCCGGTCACGGTGGGCTCGGTGGTGGGCTTCATGTTGACCGTCGCCGTCCTCGCCGCCACGGTGGCGCTCGGGCTGGCCGCGCGCTCCAGACGGGAGCTGGTGGAGTCGCTGCGCGAGCGGGCCGTCCGCGCCGAGACGGAGGCGCAACTGCGAGCCGAGCAGTCGCGCGCCCGTGAACGCGAGCGGATCGCCCGCGAGATGCACGACGCCCTCGCCCACCGCATCTCCATGGTCAGCCTGCACGCCGGGGCGCTGCAGGTCCGCCCCGACCTGACGCCGGAAGAGGTGGCCGTGGCGGCCGCGACGATCCGGGACAGTGCCCACCACGCCCTCGAGGATCTGCGCGAGATCCTCGGCGTCCTGCGGGCCGGCCCCGGTGACGCTCTGCGCCCCCAGCCCGACGTGCGCCACCTGGATCGTCTGATCGCCGATTCCCGGGCGGCGGGCATGGAGGTGACGGCGGCCAACCGTCTCGGCGACCTTGCGCTCAGCCCCTCCCTGGGCCGCACCGCCTACCGCCTGGTCCAGGAGGGCTTGACCAATGCCGGCAAACACGCCCCCGGCAGTCCCGTGACGCTTCTGCTGGAGCGCACAGACGACGGCGAGCTGTACATCCAGGTCTCCAATCCGCTCCCACCCGTCAACCGCCTCCCCTCCGGGCCTGGCCGCCCACTCCGCCGCGGTGCTCGCGGCGCCGTGTCGGGTGAACTCGGCGGTGACGCTGCTGCCGGCCAGGCCGCTTCATCCGCCGACGGTGGCCCGGGTGAGGGCGGCGGGACGCCGATTCCCGGAGCGGGTAGCGGGCTGCCGGGCCTGACCGAGCGGGTCGAGCTGCTGGACGGCCGTCTGCGGCACGGTGTCCACGGAGACCCGCGAACCGGGCTCACCTTCGATCTGGAAGCCTGGGTGCCATGGCCGACTCCGTCCGGGTCCTGATCGCCGACGACGACCCACTGGTCCGGGTCGGGTTGTCACTGGTCCTGGGCGCCGCGGCGGAGGTCGAGATCGTCGGTGAGGCCGGTGACGGCGCCGAGGCGATCGCGATGGCCCGTGACCTGAAGCCCGATGTCGTGCTGATGGACGTCCGGATGCCCCGGATGGACGGCCTCGCCGCCACCGAGGCGCTGCGCCGTGACGGGCCGCAGCCCGCGATCATCGTGCTGACCACGTTCGACACCGACGAGTATCTGCTCGGCGCGCTTCGGCTGGGCGCCAACGGCTTCCTGCTCAAGGACATCGCACCGACCGAGATCATCAGCGCGGTGCGCCGCGCGGCGGCCGGCGAGTCGATCCTGGCGCCCGCGGTGGTGCCCCGCCTGATCGACTACGCGGTCGGCCGCACCGGCGCCGCACCGGCCGGCAGCGCCGACCGTAACGGCGGCGCCGACCATAACGGCGGCGCCGCACCGGCTGGCGGCGCCGACCGTAACGGCGGCGCCGCAACGGCCGACGGGGCTGACCGTAACGGCGGCGCCGCACCGGCCGGCGGGGCCATCCGTAGCGGCGGGGGTGGGCGAGAGGGGCACGGTGACGACGCGGCAGCCGATTCCAGTCGCAACCGGGCGCCGATCGCCGAGTCGGCTCGGCGCGCTCATGCTGTGGCGACACTGCGGCGGCTCTCCGAGCGGGAGCGGACCGTCGCCGAGGCGGTCGCCACTGGCCGGTCCAACGCCGAGATCAGCGCCGACCTGCACATGAGTGTCCCGACGGTGAAGGCTTACGTCTCCCGGGTCCTCGACAAACTGGGCTGCGCCAATCGGGTTCAGATCGCGATCCTCATCCACGAGGCCCGCTGAAAGTCGTCGCCGGGCGAAGCGCCCGCTCCGGGCGCAGAGGTGGACCAATGGCGGCGTTCGGCACGCCTATGGTGGCCTCGAATTGCCTATCGCGGCGTCGGCATGGCTGTGGCGGCGTCGGCATGGCTGTGGCGGCGTCGGCATGGCTGTGGCGGCGTCGGCATGGCTGTGGCGGCGTCGGCATGGCTGTGGCGGCGTCGGCATGGCTGTGGCGGCGTCGGCATGCCTGCGGCGGCGTCGGCATGCCTGTGGGCCCGCGACATGCCTGTGGCCGCGACACGGGCGAGCAGGACCGGCCGCGGTCATGAACAAGCCGGAGAGCTGTCGAAGGTGGGGCCGGTGCCGGGGGCGGGCCGGGCATGAAGCAGTCGGGGCAGAAGTCCGGAAGGGACGGTGAAAGTGACCGAAGTCGTGAGGGTCGTTACAGGAAGTGGTCTGGAGGCGTGACACGGGCTAGCGTGGGCCCTGCCGCAAATGCCCACTCAACAAGTAGGCATTGCGACGCTCGTCACAACTGCTGACCAGGGTGTTTACGTGATTGAAATAAGCGGTCTTCGTAAGACGTACCGCTCCAGGAGAGGGTCTGTCGTCGCTGTCGACGGGGTGGATCTCCGTGTCGGCGACGGGGAGGTCTTCGGGGTTCTCGGGCAGAGTGGTGCCGGCAAGAGCACCCTCCTGCGCTGCGTCAACATGCTGGAGCGGCCGGATGACGGCACGGTGAGCGTCGGTGGCCTGGAGATGACGAGGCTGCGCGGTAAGCAGCTGCGTCTGGCCCGGCACGGGATCGGGATGATCCACCAGCATTTCGCGCTCCTGTCGTCGCGGACCGTCGCCGGCAATGTGGCGTTCGCGCTGGAGGTGACCGGCAGCCCGCGGGCCGAGCGCAAGGCCCGGGTCGCCGAGTTGCTGGAGCTGGTCGGGCTCACCGGGCGCGCCGACGCGTACCCCGCTCAGCTGTCCGGTGGCCAGAAGCAGCGGGTCGGTATCGCACGTGCGCTGGCCGCCCGGCCGAAGGTGCTGCTCTCCGACGAGGCCACCTCGGCGCTGGACCCGGAGACCACCGAGTCGATCCTGCGGCTGCTGCACGACCTCAACCGGCGGCTCGGCCTCACCATCCTGCTGATCACCCACGAGATGAACGTGGTGAAGCGGATCTGCACGTCGGCGGCGGTGATGCGGGACGGGCGGTTCGTCGAGTCCGGCGCGATCACCGATCTGCTGCGGGCGCCGGGGTCGGAGCTGGCCCGCGGCCTGTTCCCGCTGGACGGGCCGGCCGAGGTCGACGGCGCGACGGTCGTCGACGTCACGGTCAGCGGTCCGGAGGCGGAGGAGCCGATCATCGCCGAGCTGGCCCGGCGGTTCGCTTCGGACGTACGCATCCTCGGTGGGTCTGTGGAGACGCTGGCCGCGACGCGGGCCGGGCGGTGGCGGATCGCTCTGCCGGGCGCCCCCGAGGACAACCGTGAGGCCCTGGAGTTCCTGCGCAAACGCGGAGTCGTGTCATGACCTGGTCCGAGGTTTTCGAGCTGCTGGCCGGGGGTCTGCGGGAGACGGCCTGGATGGTGGGGGTGTCCGCGCTGCTCACCGCGGTCGGCGGCCTGCTCGTCGGGGTGCTGCTGGTGCTCACCGACAAGGGCCGGCTCCGGCCGCTCAACGTGGTGCTCGGCGCGATCGTGAACGTGGGACGGTCGCTGCCGTTCATCATCCTGCTGGTCGCGGTGATCCCGTTCACCCGGGCCGTCGTCGGGACCACGATCGGCACGGACGCCGCCATCGTGCCGTTGACCATCGGCGCGATCCCGTTCTTCGCCCGGATCGTCGAGTCGGCGCTGCGCGAGGTCCCGCCGGACGTGGTGGCCGCGGCGACCGCGATGGGCGCGACCCGGCGGCAGATCGTCGGGAAGGTGCTGCTGCGGGAGGCGCTGCCGGGACTGGTCGCGGGCCTGACGATCACGGTGATCGCTCTGGTCGGCTACTCGGCGATGGCCGGTGTGGTCGGTGGCGGCGGTCTCGGTGACCTGGCGATCCGGTACGGCTACCAGCGCTTCGAGACCGAGGTCATGATCGCGACCGTCATCGCGCTCGTCCTTTTCGTCCAGCTCGTTCAGATGGTCGGTGACCTGCTCGTCCGCAGGCTGTCGCACCGCTGAGCGGTACGGCCGGGTCGTCGTCGACTCGGCCCGAAATCATGCAATGCCCATAGAAATGAAAGGTCCAAACAATGCGCCGCCGCTCTCTCGCCGCCGTCCTGGCCGCCGCCACCCTGACCCTGGGCCTGGCCGCCTGCGGCTCGTCGGACGACAGCGAGGCGAAGTCGACCGACACCCTGAAGGTCGGCGTCAGCCCCGTCCCGCACGGCGAGATCCTCAAGTACGTCTCGGAGAACTTCGCCGCCGCCGAGGGCCTGAAGATCGAGATCGTCGAGTTCAACGACTACATCCAGCCGAACGTCGCGCTGAGCGAGAAGCAGCTGGACGCCAACTACTTCCAGCACATCCCGTACCTGGAGGAGGAGGTCGCGGCGAAGGGCTACAAGTTCACCGCGCTCGAGCCGGTGCACATCGAGCCGCTCGGCGTCTACTCCAAGACCGTCAAGGCGATCGCCGACGTGCCGGCCGGCGGGGTCGTCGGGATCCCGAACGACCCGTCCAACTCGGGCCGCGCGCTGAACCTGCTCGCCAAGAACGGCCTGATCACGCTCAAGGACGGCGTCGGTGTGAAGGCGACCGAGAAGGACGTCACCGCGAACCCGAAGAACCTGCAGTTCAAGGCTCTGGAGGCGGCCCAGCTCCCGCGGAGCCTGGAGGACACCGCGATCTCGGTGATCAACGGCAACTACGCGATCGAGACCGGTCTCAAGCCGGCCACCGACTCGCTCGCGCTGGAGACGGGCGACGACAACCCGTACGCGAACCTGGTCGTGGTCCGGACCGGCGACGAGTCCGACGCCCGCGTGGTGAAGCTGGAGAAGCTGCTGCACTCGGCCGAGGTGAAGAAGTTCATCCAGGACAAGTACCAGGGTTCGGTCCTCGCCGCGTTCTGACGCGTTGAAGGGGAGCCGTGAGGCTCCCCTTCGCCATCGGGACTCTCAGCAGGCGCCCTGGTCGGCCCACACGTCGGCGGCACCGGGCGTCTCGCCCTGCGTCCACCACTTGGCCCGCCAGGTGCGGCTGTTGTGCGACGCCAGGTTGCCCCCGACGTAGACGGTGCCGCTGCTCCACGCCGGTGCCGTGCACGATCCGGTCGGCGGGGGAGTGGTGGGGCCGCCACCGGTGCCGCCGATGTTGACGTCGATGCACGAGTAGAACGCGTTCGCCGTGTCGGAGATGGTCCAGACGGCGAGGACCTTCTGCCGGCCGGAGAACCCGCTCAGGTTGACCGTGTGCGAGAGCGTGGCCGGCGGCTGCTGGCTGTTGCCGGCGAAGTAGCCGACCCGCGTGCCGCCGATGAAGTACTCCCAGCTCGCGGTCGCGTGGCGGGCCGTGTTGATCCACGTGAACGTCTGCGAGGTGCCGACGTTGGTGGCCGGCCAGCCCTTGCTGTCGTCGTTGAGCTCGGCGAACACCGAGTTGTTGCCGTGGCAGGTCCGCAGGTTCTTGGCGCCTTCGACGCTCTGCGGCTCGTACTTGATCTGGCCACACGCGACCCGGCCCTGAGCGCAGAGCGCCTGCCGGCTGGGCGGTGACGAGACGTAGCCGTGAGCCGAGGCCGGCGACACGACCATGAGCGATCCGGCGGCGCCCACGAGGGCTACCGCGAGGAGGGTGATGAGTCTGCGCATGTCACTCCCCAAAGATGAACATCGATGGATGGATGTGACAGAAATATAAAGCAAGGTTTCCTAATAGAAAAGCGCACTCGCCCCGAAACGGGTGCGCCCTCCGCCATGTGAACAGAAGTCACATGACGGAGGGCGCGTGGGGCCGGCCGGATCAGGCCAGAACCGAGCTGACGGACTCGGTGGGGAGGCCGAGGGCCGATCCGACCAGCTCGTTCGTGAGGACGCCGGCGTGCACGTTGAGGCCGAGGGCCAGCGCCGGGTCGGCCCGCAGCGCGTCGCGCCAGCCCAGGTCGGCCAGTCGCAGCACGTACGGCAGGGTGGCGTTGGTCAGCGCGTACGTCGAGGTGTTGGGCACCGCGCCGGGCATGTTGGCCACGCAGTAGAAGACCGACTCGTGCACCCGGTAGACCGGGTCCTGGTGGGTCGTGGGCCGCGAGTCCTCGAAGCAGCCGCCCTGGTCGATCGCGATGTCGACGAGCACCGAGCCCGCCTTCATCCGCTTGACCAGATCGTTGCCGACCAGGGTCGGGGCCTTCGCGCCGGGCACCAGCACCGCGCCGATCACCATGTCGGCGGCGAGCACCGACTGCTCGATCGTGTACGCGTTCGACACCAGCGTCTTGACCCGCCCGCCGAACTGCGCGTCGATCTGCCGCAGCCTCGGGAGGCTCAGGTCGAGGATGGTGACGTCGGCGCCGAGGCCGAGCGCGATGGTCGCCGCGTTCACCCCGGAGACGCCGCCGCCGATGACGGTCACCCGCGCCGGCGCGACCCCCGGCACGCCGCCGGGAAGCACGCCGCGCCCGCCGCTGTTGCGCATCAGGCTGTACGCGCCGACCTGCGGAGCGAGCCGGCCGGCCACCTCCGACATCGGGGCGAGTAGCGGCAGCGATCCGTCGGCGAGCTGCACGGTCTCGTACGCGATGGCCGTCGTCCCGCTGTTGAGCAGTGCTTTGGTCCCCTCGGCGTCGGCCGCGAGGTGAAGGTAGGTGAAGAGCACCTGCCCGGCGCGCAGCCGGTGGTACTCGGAGGAGATCGGCTCCTTGACCTTGAGGATCATGTCGGCCGTGCCCCAGACGGCGTCGGCGTCCGGCAGGATCGTGGCGCCCGCGGCCGTATAGTCCTCGTCGGTGACCGCGGATCCCACTCCGGCGCCGGCCTGCACCGACACGGTGTGCCCGTGTCGCACCGCCTCGACCACGCCGGCCGGGGTGATCGCCACCCGGTACTCGTGGTTCTTGACCTCTGCCGGCACGCCGATGTGCATGGGACTTTCCTTCCGTCACCAAGTGATGGCGATAGGGTGGAACGATGTGCAGCAGACCGGCAAGTGGAGCGAAGAAGATTCTGACCGTAATGCCGTCGGTGCAGATTCTTCGCGGCGACGGCCGAAAGTGACTGATCTTCCGAAGGATGTTCGAGGCCTCGACCACATCGATCTGGAGCTGCTGAGCCTGCTGCAGGCGGACGGGCGGATGCCCAACAACGCCCTCGCCGACCGGGTCGGCATCGCCCCGTCGACGTGTCTCACCCGGATCCGCCGGCTCCGCGAGCTGGGCGCCGTCCGGGGCTTCCACGCCGATGTCGACCCGGCCTGGATCGGGCGCCCCATCCAGGCGATGATCGCCGTCCGGGTGCGCTCGGACGCCCGCGAGGCGATCGGCCGGTTCGCCGAGTCGCTGGCCGGCATCCCGGCCGTCCGTGACGTCTACTTCGTCTCCGGCTCCTACGACTTCCTGCTGCACGTGGCCTGCGCCGACGTCGACGACCTGCGGGCCGTGATCACCGAGAGACTGAGCGGCACCCGCCTGATCGCCGGCACCGAGACCTACCTGATCTTCGAGCACCGCCGGGGCGGCACCGCCGGAGAGGCGGCGCGGCCCGGCGGGTAGCGCGTACCGCTCGGCGATGATCGATACCTCGTCCGGCTTGGCAAGATCCCCTATGCTCGGCGCGCCGTGTACGGGGCACGGCGGTGGGGGAGGGCACGATGCGGTCGGCACAGCTGCCGGAGTGGACCAGCCGGCTGGCGAAGGGCGCGGCGTTGACCGCGGCGTTCTCGGTGATGGCGTTCGTCTGCGGGTTCGGCGCCCTCGCCTTCGAGTGGCATCCGATCGGCGGCTCGTCCACACCGGAGGCGCAGGGCGCGGGAACGCTGCCGGCCCGGATCGGGGCGCCGACGCCGTGGACCCCGGATCTCGAGGATGCCCCGATCGGCGCGGCCTCGGTCCTCTACAGCTCGAACACCTGGTACCCGGACGGGTCGCAGGGGCTCTCGGGCCTGGTCGGCCGCAGCGACGACACCTACCGCGTGGCGACCCGGTCCGGTACGGCCGGGATGGGATCGGTGCTGTCCCCCGACGGCGCCCGGCTCGCCACCGCGGGCGGCATCGTCGACCTCGCCACCGGCAAGGTGACCGGCTGGGGCCCGCAGTGGGGCGACGGCGTCGCGGTGGAGCCGGAGGCCTGGTCGCCCGACGGTGGCACGGTCGCGGTGCTGGCCGGGGACTTCCTCGATCCGGGGCTGGCCGACGACACGACGAGGCTGTTCCTCTACGACGTGGCCACGGGAACCCCGCGGCAGGTCGCCGAGCTCAACCGGGTCGTGGCGATGAGCGGCTGGACGGCGGCGTTCTCCCCGGACGGCACCCGCCTCGCCTACCAGAGCGGCGACAGGATCAGCGTCCTCACCCGCGCCGACGGGACGACGGTGGACGTGCCGACTCCGGCCGGGGCGCGGCTCGCCGGCAGGGGCGCGTGGACCACTGACAGCCGGAGTCTGCTGGTGGTGACCGGCGCCGAGTGCGACTGCGGCACCCACCCGATCCGCTGGACGGTCACGCCGATCTCCGTGGCCGACGGCACGGCGACCGGTACGGCGTACACCCGCGACGGGAGCTACGCGTTGCGGGTGCTGGGCTGGTGGCCGTCCGGGCAGCCGGTGGCGGTCGAGTACACG
The DNA here is from genome assembly GCF_050956125.1 of Actinoplanes sp. CA-252034. Classification (NCBI taxonomy): domain Bacteria; kingdom Bacillati; phylum Actinomycetota; class Actinomycetes; order Micromonosporales; family Micromonosporaceae; genus Actinoplanes; species Actinoplanes sp. CA-252034. The sequence goes on along the minus strand of NZ_CP191846.1, from coordinate 7,925,532 downwards.
GCCGTCGAGGGCGCCACCGCGACGGTCTTCGACAAACCCGGCCCGCAGTACGACCTGAGCAGCCAAGACAGCATCGCGGCGGCCCGGCTGATCACCCTCGGCACGGGTGTGACGCTGATGGACGGCGACCAGTGGGGCATGACCGGGGACGTCGAGTCGATCGACGTGGCCGACGGCGTCCTGGCCCGCGGCGAGATCCGCCCCGGCTCGCCGCCGCTGCTCGACGTGGACGGGATCCTCGTCACCGTCCTCGGCATCGTCGCCCTGTCCCTGATGATCCTGCTCACCCTGGGAGCGTGGCGGGTGGCGGCCGCACTGAGGCGACGGCGCTGACGACGGTCCCGACGGACGGAGCCCCGGCGAGGCGACGGCGCTGACCGATGGTCCCGGCGGACGGTGCGTCGGCGAGGCGGCGGCGCTGACCGATGGTCCCGGCGGACGGTGCCCCGGCGAGGCGGCGGCGCTGAAGTGGCCGGACGGCGGGCAGCGGCCGGTCACCGTCCGCCGTAGCATCTGCCGGTGGTATTTCGACGGATCGCTCTGACCCTGCTCGTCGCCGGCAGCCTGGCCGCCTGCCAGTCCGGTGAGACGCCGCCGGCCGAGCCGGTCGCCGCGGCGCCCGCGCCGGTGACCGAGGGTGGTGTGGCGTCGGCGCCGGGCGCGTCGGCGTCGGCGCCGTCGGTGTCCGTGTCGCCGCCGGTGTCCGGATCGCCGTCCCCGTCACCGTCGAAGGTGACGGTCAAGACCCTTCCGAGACCCGGCAATGCGTCCGGCTCGGCCGCGGTCCCGGCGGCGGCGAAGGCGGTCGACACGAGCAGGCCCGACCGTACGATCGGCGACGGCACCCCGGCCGGCTGCACCTCCGCCGCGGTGGTGAAGGCGGTCGCGGCCGGCGGTGTCATCACCTTCGACTGTGGCCCGTCCCCGGTGACGATCACGATGGCCGCGACCGCGAAGGTGCGCAACCCGGTGGCGAAGGTGGTGCTCGACGGCGGCGGCCGGGTGACCCTGAGCGGCGGCGGGAAGCGGCGCATCCTCTACATGAACGTCTGTGACACCGCCCAGGGCGTCAGCTCGGCGAGCGGGCACTGCCACGACAAGGTGACCCCGCGGCTGACCGTGCAGAACATGGCCTTCACCAAGGGCAACGCCACCGACCCGACCGACGAGCTGGGCGGCGGCGGGGCGATCTTCGTCAACGGCGGCGGCCTGCGGGTGATCAACTCGCGGTTCACCGACAACCGGTGCGCGGGTACGGGACCCGACATCGGTGGCGGCGCGATCCGGGTCCGGCTGCAGGGTGGCAACCAGCCGGTGTACGTCGTGGGCAGCACGTTCTCCGGTGGCGTCTGCTCCAACGGTGGCGCGCTGAGCAGCATCCACGTCTCGTGGACCATTCTGAACAGTGTCTTCTCCGGCAACTCGGCCGTCGGCAACGGCGCGAACCCGGCCCGCGACGGCACACCCGGCGGCGGCAGCGGCGGGGCGATCTACCAGGACGGCGACACCTACAAGCTGACGCTGAACGGGACCGTGGTGGAGAAGAACCGGGCCAACGAGGGCGGCGGCGCGATCTTCTTCGTCAGCAACGACCGCACCGGCACGCTGACCATCCGCAACTCGACGTTGCGCAAGAACGTGAGCGAGGGCTTCGAGACCGACGGGCTGCCCGGCATCTTCTACCTGGGCAGCGGCGATCCGGTGACGAGCGGTTCCAAGCTCAGCTGAGCCGGGCGGACCAGGCCCCCAGTGGCGGCTCGCGAGAGCCCTGCGAGAAGCGGGCCTCTAGCGGTAGCCGGAGGGGCACTGCGGGGAGGCCGGACGGCGCGGGGGAGGTGGTGGCCGCCGGGGCCGTGACGGGCCGGGACGGCTGAGGCGCAAGGCGGAGTTCCGGTGCACGCGTTCCTCGGGGGCGGGGTGGTCGGGCCGATCGGCCCGTAGTGTCGTACCCGGCCCCCGGAGTTGCTCCACTGTGACCGGTGTCACGCCGACGGGTGATGTCCGCCCCGGATCGAGGACGGTGGGGCCAGGCGGTCGCTGATCATGTGCGCGGCGAACAGGTGGAAGCCGATCACCAACGGGATCGTCGCCGGCACCGACAGCGCCAGGAAGAACGCCAGCACCCCGGCGAGAGCGGGCGCGATCGCGGCCCACGGCCGGGCCGACGTCCGGCTCCACGCCCAGGAGAGGGCCGCCTTCCACGGGGTGCCCGGGTCCCGGCCGACGGCCACCAGGGCGAGCGTGGCGACTCCGGCCAGCAGACAGGCGACCCCACCGGTGATCAGCAGGACCGGTGTGCCGCGGGGACCAGGCCCCGGCTCAGCGCCATCAGGTCGATCAGCAGCAGTACGGCCACCAGCACGAACGGGATGCCGGGCAGGATCGAGCGACCGTACTGGCGCAGCAGCGGCCGGAACGCGGGCAGCCGGCCCTCCCGGTAACGATGGTGCACGGCGGTGGACCCGGCGGCCAGCGCGGCCGTGAGGGTCAGCACCGGCAGGGCCGCGGCGGTCACCACCACCCCGATCAGGGCCAGGTCGGTGCCGAGGGCGAACCGTTCCCGCCAGTCGGGGCGGGACTGCGGCTCGTCCTCGCGTGGCCAGTCCGGCGCAGCTCCACCCGTACCCGCGGAGGAGGAGACCGTGAGGGGCGGCCCGCCCGCCGCCGAAGCGGCGAGCGGGCGGCTGAAGAAGCGTGTCATCCCTTGAGCCCTGACGTGTTGATGCCCTCGACCAGCAGGCGCTGGAAGGCCACGAAGAACAGGAAGACCGGGGCCAGCGAGAGCACCGACATGGCGAACATCGGGCCCACCGAGGACTGGCCGCTGGAGTCGATGAAGAGCGTCAGCGCCACCGGGGCGGTGTACTTCTCCAGGTCGGAGAGGTAGACCAGCTGGCGGAAGAAGTCGTTCCAGGTCCAGATGAACGAGAAGATCGCCGTCGACACCAGCGCCGGCCGCGACAGCGGCAGGATGACGTGCCGGAACACCCCGAACGGGGTGCAGCCGTCGATGATGGCGGCCTCGTCGAGCTCGCGGGGCACACCCCGCATGAACTGGACCATCAGGAAGACGAAGAACGCCTCGGTGGCCAGCAGCTGCGGGACGATCAGCGGAGCGTACGGCCAGTCGCCGCCCACCCAGCCGAACGTCTTGAACATCACGAACTGCGGGACGATCAGCACGTGCCCGGGCAGCAGCAGCGTCCCGATCATGATGGCGAACCAGAAGCCGCGCAGCTTGAACTTGAGACGCGCGAAGGCGTACGCCGCCAGCAGGCAGGAGACGCAGTTGGCGATCACGGTGAGGCCGGCGACCATCGCGCTGTTGACGAAGAACCGCCCGAAGCTGACGTCGAAGTTGCTCCAGCCGGCCCCGTAGTTGCCGGGTGTCCAGAGGCTCGGGAGGATCCCCATGTTGTTGAGGACCTCCTCCTGGCTCTTGAAGGAGCTGCCGAGCATCCACACCAGCGGGTAGAGCACCACCGCCGAGAGCAGGACCAGCGTGAGAGGCCGGGCCAGGCGCTGGAGGGTCATCAGTCTTCTCCGTCCGAGTAGTGCACCCAGAACCTGCCGGTCCGGAAGACGACGGCGGTGACCAGGCCGATGAAGAGAAGGAACACCCAGGCCATCGCCGAGGCGTAGCCCATCTGGTATTCGTTCCAGCCCTTGATGTAGAGGTGCAGCGTGTACATGAGGGTCGAGTCGACCGGCCCGCCGGTGCCGTTGGAGAGCACGAACGCCGAGGTGAAGCCCTGGAAGCCGTTGATCGTCTCGAGCACCAGGTTGAAGAAGATGACCGGGGACAGCATCGGCAGCGTGATGTTGAAGAACTTCCGCCACGGGCTCGCGCCGTCCACCGACGCCGCCTCGTAGAGCTCGACCGGCACCTGCTTCAGACCGGCCAGGAAGATCACCATCGGAGCGCCGAACTGCCAGACGGCCAGCAGGATCAGTGTGCCGAGCGCGAAGTCGGGGTCGTTGACCCAGGCCTTGCCCTCGATGCCGAACCAGCTCAGGAACGAGTTGAACGCGCCGTCCCGGTTGAACATGTTGACCCAGACGATGGCCAGCGCCACGCTGCCGCCGAGCAGCGACGGCAGGTAGAACAGGCCACGGAACAGGCCGGCGCCCTTGAACGGGCGGTTCAGCAGCATCGCCACGCCGAGGGCCGCCGCCAGTTTGAGCGGCGTGGCCACCAGCGCGAACACCAGGGTGGTCTGGACCGCGTGCCAGAACGACGGGTCCTCGGTGAACATCGTGCGGTAGTTGTCCAGCCCCACCCACTCCATCGACTCCCAGTCGGAGAGGACGTCGTAGTTGGTGAAGCTGAGGTACAGCGACATCAGCATCGGGACGGCCGTGATGGTCAGCAGCCCGAGCAGCCAGGGGGAGAGGAAGAGGTAGCCGGCGACGCCGTCGGTCCGGTGCTTGGCGGGGCGACCCCGCCGCTGGGCAGCGGCGGGGCCGGCCGGCGGCCGGGTCGACGAGGGCCGGGCCGTTGTTGTTGCCATCGGACTCACCGCTTGATCGCGGCCTGGCTGGCGGCGAAGAACTGCTCGGCGGCCTGGGCGGGGGTGGCGCGACCGTACTGGGCTTCCTCGGCGGCCTTGATCAGCTCGGAGCGCACCGTGCTGTGGCCCTTCGGCGGAACCGTCGGCGCCGGGCCGAAGTTCTTGCCGAGCTCGTCCATGACCTGGATGGTCTCCTTCATCGCCGCGTTGTCCGTCGACCCGGCGACCTGGGTACGGATGTCGAGGTTCGACGGCAGGCCACGGTCGGTGCCGAGGATCTTGCCGGCCTCCGGGTCGTTGACCAGGAAGTTCAGCACGTCGGCGGCGACGTCCTTGTGCTTGCTGCCGCGGTAGACCGAGAAGTACATCGAGGCGCGGGCCCACTGCTTGGTCGCGTCACCGGGGTAGGCGATCACGGCGAGGTCGTCCTTGGTGTTCTTCTGCAGCTCGGGAAGCTGGTTGGCCCACACCCAGGAGGTCAGCGCCTTGTTCGTCACGACCAGCTGCTTGGTGACGTCGGTGGCGTTGCCCTCGTGGATCACGTCCGGGGTCGGGGTGGACTGGCCGTCACGGGCGCCCTTCCACAGCTCGAACCAGGCCTGCACGTCAGCCTGGGTGAAGCCGAGCTCGCTGCCCTTGTAGAGCTCCTTGCCCTGCTGGCGCAGCCACAGCCAGAACGCCTTGTAGTCGGCGCTCGGGTCCATGGTGCCGGCCACCTTGGTCTTCGTGGCGGCGTCCTTGGCCCAGGCGATGTGCTCCTCCCAGGTCTGCCCCGTGGTGGGCACCGCGACCCCGGCGGCGTCCAGCTTGGCCTTGTTGTAGACCAGGCCCTGGGTGTTCTCGCCGGGGGCCAGGCCGGCCAGCTTGCCGTCGACGGTGCCGTAGTCGATCAGGCCCTTCTGGAACTTGGCCGTGTCGATCTTCCCGGACTTGGTGTACTCGGACAGGTCGGCCGTGACGTTGCGGGTCGCGTACTCGGCCAGGTAGTTGTCGTCGATCTGGAAGATGTCCGGAGCGTCGTTGCCGGCCGTCAGGGTGGCCAGCTTGTCGAAGTAGCCCTGGTTGGCCTGCCACGTCTTCTTGAACGTGACCTCCGGGTGCTTAGACGTGTAGAGGGCGAGGGCCTGCTCGGTGAGCTGGGCGCGGGCCTCACCGCCCCACCAGAAGAAGCTCAGCTCGACCTTGCCGTCGTCGGCGGCCTTGTCGTCGCTGCTGCACGCGCCGAGGGCGAGGGGAAGCGCCAGCATGGCGGCGACGACACCGCTGAGCACGCGGCGTCGGGGAAGGGGGTGGTATGCGGTCATGGGGTCTCGTCACTCCTTGACGGTTGCGGCAACCTCAGCGTTGAGCGCGACGGCCGGGGCGTACGGCCCCGGGCCGGTGGAGTTGCGGATGATCAGGTCGGTCCGGAGCGTGACCTGTCCGGTCGCCCCGTCGTCGCCCTGCTGGAGCAGCATGTCGACGGCGGTACGGCCGGCGGCCGCGGTCGGGTTCGCCACGGTTGTCAACCGTGGGCGGACCAGCCCGCTGTACGCGATGTCGTCGATGCCGACGACACTCACCTGCCCGGGAACGTCGACGCCGCGGTCCTGCAACGACTGGAGAAGGCCGATCGCCATCAGGTCGTTGTAGGCGAGCACCGCGGTGGCGCCGGTCTTGAGCACCGCCTCGGCGGCCGCGGCGCCGGCCTCCTCGACCGGCTGGTTCGGGCCGAGGACGGTCAGATCCGCGCCGGCTGCCCGGGTGGTGGTCCCGGCGGCCCGGCGGATCTCCCGGTTGGTCCATGAGCCCCGTGGCCCGGCCAGGTAGACCAGGTGCCGGTGGCCCAGATCGAGCAGGTGGCGTACGGCTTCCCGGGCGCCGTGTCCCACGTCCATGACCACCGCGGGCAAGCCGGTGATCAGGCGGTTGATCACGACCAGTGGCACCTCACGGCGCACCTGCTCTATCTGGTCGTCACTCATCCGGGGACTGCACAGGAGGATCCCGTCGACCTGCTTGGCCAGTGCCTGCACCAGATCGAGCTCGACGATCGGATCCTCATCGGTGTCGGCGACGAAGACGTGGTAGTCACGCCGCCGGGCGTGGGTCTCGGCCGCCTTGATCAGCGGTGGGAAGAACGGGTTCGCGATATCGGCCACGATCAGGCCGATGTTGTGGGTACGTCCGGTGATCAGCGCCCGGGCCGCCCGGTTGGGGCGGTAGCCGAGCTGCTCCGCGGTGGCCAGGACCCGGGAACGCGTCTCGGGGTTGACCAGGTGCGGGGCGGAGAACGTGCGCGACACCGTGGAGATGTGCACTCCGGACGCTCTGGCGACGTCCCGGATCGTCACGGCCACGGTGCCCTCCTTGATGGCGATCCGATGTGACCCGGATCTCTCGGTGAGAGCCATTAATGCAAACGGTTGCGGTGGTGTCAACGCCCTTCTATGTCGCTCCCGTTTCAAGATCGTGTTCAGGCTGGGTCAAATATGGACAAATGCGTGTTACGCATTGACTTCGCTCGTGCTTCCGTCCCTAATCTGTTGCAAACGTTTGCCGAATGGAGGCGACCGGAATGTCCCCGTCCCCACCCCGCCGGTACGCCCTCGTGGGCGCCGGCGCACGGGCTGGAATGTTCGTCCGGGCGATCACCGGTGACCACGCGGACGTGGCCGAGCTGGTGGCCATGGCCGACACCAATCCCGCCCGGCCGGCCGCCCACAACAAGCGGCTGGCTAAGCCCGTGCCCGTCTACGACGCGGCCGACTTCACCGAGATGCTCAAGCGCGAGCGCGTCGACGTCGTGCTGGTCGCGACCGTGGACCGCTTCCACGACCACTACGTCGTGGCCGCACTCGAAGCCGGCTGCGACGCCATCACCGAGAAGCCGATGACCGTCGACGTCGCCGGTTGCCGTCGCATCCTGGACGCGCAGCGGCGCACCGGCCGCGACGTCCGGGTCACCTTCAACTACCGCTACAACCCGCTGCACGAGGCGGTGAAGCGGGTCATCTCCTCCGGCGAGATCGGCGAGATCGGCTCGGTCCACTTCGAGTGGCTGCTCGACGTCCGGCACGGCGCCGACTACTTCCGCCGCTGGCACCGCGACAAGGCCAACTCCGGCGGCCTGCTGGTGCACAAGGCGGGGCACCACTTCGACCTGGTCAACTGGTGGCTCGACGACGGTCCAGATCAGGTCTTCGCGGCCGGGCGCCTGTTCTTCTACGGCGAGGCGGGACGACGGCACGGCTACGCCCGCGACTACGACCGGGCGCACGGCGCGGCCGACGCCGACGGCGACCCGTTCGCGCTGCGGATGGCCGACGAGCCGGCGATGAAGGAGCTCTACCTCGACGCCGAGGGCCACGACGGCTACCACCGGGACCGCAACGTGTTCGCGCCCGGCGTGACCATCGAGGACGACATGGCGGTGCTGGTCCGCTACACCGGTGGCGCGTCGATGAGCTACCACCTCACCGCGTACGCCCCGTGGGAGGGCTACCGGGTCATGTTCAACGGCAGCCGCGGCCGTCTCGAGCTCGAGGTGGTGGAGAGCGACCACGTCGCGCCGGGTGCGGCCGCCGGAGTCAAGGGCGAGCCGGGCGCCGAGTCGACCGCCGAGAAGGGCTTCAAACGACTGCTGGTACGGCCGTTCTGGGCCCCGCCGCGGGAGATCACCGTGGAGGGGCTGGCCCGCCACGGGCACGGCGGAGCGGACGTGCGGATGCTCGCCGACCTGATCCGTCCGGACGCCCCCGCCGATCCGCTCGGCCGCACCGCGGGCGCCGTCGACGGCGCCCGCGCCCTGCTCACCGGCCTTGCCGCCAACGAGTCCCTGGTCCAGGGCCAGGCCATTCGCGTGCACGACCTCCTAGATCTCAAGGACAACAGGTGACCGACGAGAACCATCTCCTCCCCGCCGAGCCGGCCCAGCGGCAGATCGCCCGCGAGCTGTACCAGCACGCGAAGGACCTGCCGCTGATCAGCCCGCACGGGCACGTCGACCCGGTGCTGCTCGCCGACGACGAGCCGTTCCCCGACCCGGCCCGGCTGTTCGTCGTCCCCGACCACTACGTCACCCGGATGCTCGCCAGCCAGGGCATCCCGCCGGCCCGCCTCGGTGTGCCCAGTGTGGACGGCTCCGCGGTGGAGACCGACGGCCGCGCCATCTGGCGGCTGCTGGCGGAGAACTGGAAGCTGTTCCGTGGCACCCCGTCACGGCTCTGGACCGAGAAGGTCCTCGCCGACGTCTTCGGCATCTCCTCCCGGCTGGGCGCCGACACGGCCGACGAGATCTACGACGAGCTGTCCGCTCGTCTGGCCGAGCCCGCGTACCGGCCGCGTGCGCTGTTCACCCGGTTCAACATCGAGGTCCTCGCCACCACCGAGAGCCCCCTGGACGAGCTGCAGGCGCACGCCAAGCTGGCCGCCGACGGCTGGGGCGGCCCCGGCGGACGGGTGATCACCACCTTCCGCCCGGACAACCTGGTCGACCCGGACTGGCCGGGCTGGGCCCAGCGGGTCGCCGACCTGGGCGCCCTCACCGGCCTCGACGTCGGCACCTACTCCGGTTTCCTGGCCGCGCTGCGCAGCCGGCGCGAGGCGTTCATCGCGGCCGGGGCCACCAGCTCCGACCACGGCCACCTCACCGCGAAGACGCTGGTCCTCGACGACGCGGACGCCGCCGTGCTCTACCGCAAGGCCCTCGGCGGCAGCGCGAGCGAGGACGACGCCGAGGCGTTCCGGGCGCACATGCTCGTCGAGTTCGCCCGCATGTCGCTCGACGACGGCCTGGTCATGCAGCTGCACCCCGGCTCGGTGCGCAACCACAACCGCGACCTCTACCAGCGGCACGGCCGGGACACCGGCGGCGACATCCCGTCGGCCACCGACTACGTGCACGCGCTGCGGCCACTGCTCGACGCGTACGGCACCGACCCCCGCCTGCGGGTCGTGCTCTACACCCTGGACGAGACCGCGTTCAGCCGGGAGCTCGCCCCGCTCGCCGGTGGCTACCCGTCGCTCTACCTGGGCGCACCCTGGTGGTTCCTGGACAGCCCGAACGCGCTACGGCGGTTCCGGGAGACGGTCACCGAGACGGCCGGGTTCTACAACACGTCCGGGTTCGTCGACGACACCCGGGCGTTCTGCTCCATCCCGGCGCGGCACGACGTGGCCCGCCGCGTCGACGCCGGATACCTCGCCAAGCTGGTGTCCGAGGGCACCCTGCCGCTCGACGAGGCCGCCGAGACCATCGCCGACCTGGCGTACCACCTGCCGAAGCGGGTCTTCCGCCTGGACCGGCAGGCATGACCGTGACCTACCGCCTCGACCGCGGCGCCCTGTCGTCCCTGCCCGCCGCGAGCCGCCCGGCCGTCACCCCCGGCTCGGTCCGGCCCGGCATCGTCCACCTCGGACTCGGCGCGTTCCACCGGGCCCACCAGGCCGTCTACACCGAGGCCGCGGTCGCCGCGTCCGGTGGTGACTGGGGGATCATCGGCGTGGCCCCGCGCTCCCGGGCGATCCTCGACAAACTGCGCGAGCAGGACGGGCTCTACAGCGTCCTCACCGTCGGCGACGGGGCCGACCGGGCCCGGGCGGTCGGCATCCTCGCCGGGTTCGGGCACGCGGCCGGCGATCCCTACGGAGTGGTCGCCGCGATCGCCGACCCCGGCGTGCGGATCGTGTCGATGACCGTGACCGAGAAGGCCTACCGGCTCGACCCGGCCGGAAAGCTGCTGCTCGACGACGAGCTGCGCGCCGAGCTGACCGGGCACGCGCCGCCGGCGAGCGTACCGGCGCTGCTCGTGCGTGGTCTGCTGCGGCGGCAGGCCGCCGGTGGCGGACCGCTCACCGTGCTGTGCTGCGACAACCTGATGGGCAACGGCCCGCGCATCCGCGGCCTCGTCGAGCAGGGACTCGACGTCGCCGGCGGGCAACTGCCCGGCGGAATCGCGTTCCCGGCGACCATGGTCGACCGGATCGTGCCGGCCACCAGCGCCGAGCACATCCGGCGGACCGCGGCCGCGCTCGGCGCCGACGACGCGGCCCCGGTCGTCGCCGAGCCGTTCCTGCAATGGGTGATGCAGGACGACTTCCCCGGCGGGCGGCCGGACTGGGACGGCGTCGGCGCCATCATGACCGACGACGTCACCGGCTGGGAGAAGCTGAAACTGCGGGCCCTCAACGCGGTCCACTCGGCATGCGCCTATCTCGGGGCACTGGCGGGCCGCGAGCTGATCGCCGACTCCCTGGAGATCCCCGGGCTGCCCGCGGTGCTGCGCCGGTTCGTCGCCGAGGACGTCGCGCCGACCATCGCGCCGCCCGAGGGCGTCACCGTCACCGGTTACGGCGAGACCGCCCTCGGCCGGTTCGCCAACCGCGAGCTGGGCCACCGCAACCTGCAGGTGGCGATGGACGGCAGCCAGAAACTCCCGCACCGGCTGCTCGGCACCATCGCCGACCGGCGAAGGACCGGCGAGACTCCCGGGTGGGCGATCCTCGTCCTGGCCGCATGGATGCGCTTCGCGAGGGGGTACGCCGACAGCGGCGCCCCCCTGCATCTGGACGACCCGCTGGCGAACCGGATCCGCGAGGCGCTCGCCGCGGCACCGGACACCGCTCCCGGCGTGGTCGGCGCGCTGCTGGCCCTCGACGAGGTCTTCCCGCCCCACCTGGCGGGCGACGACGTCCTGCGCCGCGAGCTGATCCGCTGGTACGGCGAGCTGGAGAAGCACGGCGTCGAGGCGACCATCGGAGGGCTCGCGCGATGACGACGACGGTCGCGTTGATCGGGGCGGGTGGGCACGGGCTGTCTCATCGCCGGGTGCTGCAACGGCTCGCCGACGAGGGGCGGATCGAGGTGGCCGGGCTCTGTGACCGGCGACCGGTGGAACCGCACCCGGATGCACCGCTGGACGGGGCGCCGTTCTACCGCGACCACACCGAGCTCCTCGAGAAGACGCGGCCCGACGTCGTGGTCATCTGCACGCCGCCGCACACCCATCTGGCGCTCGCGCTGGACGTGTTCGCGGCCGGGGCCGATCTGCTGCTGGAGAAGCCGCCGGTGATGTCGCTGGCCGAGCACCGGAAGCTGGCCGAGGCGGCGTCGGACAACGGGCGGATCCTGCAGATCGGCTTCCAGGCGCTGGGGTCGGCGGCCCTGGCCGAGTTGTGCGCGGCCGGGCCGTCCGGGGACATCGGGGTGACCGGGGCCTGGTGGCGGCCGGACACCTACTACCAGCGGGCGCCGTGGGCCGGGAAGCGCCTGGTCGACGGGCGGCCGGTGCTCGACGGCGCGCTGGTCAACCCGTTCGCGCACGCGCTCATGCAGGCGCTCGTCGTCGCCGGCGACTCCTTCCGGCCGGTGAGCATGGAGCTGGAGCGGTACCGGACCCGGGCGATCGAGACCGACGACACCACGTTCGTGCGCCTGACCGGCCCGGACGGACGGCGGATCACCGCGGCGGTGACGCTCGCCTCGCCCGTCTTCATCGCCGGCGAGATCCGTGTCGGCGACGCCGTCCTCGAATACCCGACCGACCGCCTGCGGCTGCCCGGGTCGCCGCAGCTCCGGCACGTCCCCGGCCGGGTCGGGCTGCTGGAGAACCTGCTCGACCACCGGCGGGACCGGGCCGTGCCGCTGCTGGCGCCGCTCGGGCGGACCGCCGGCTTCACGGCGGTGGCCGAGGCGATCGTGGCCTCGCCCGCGCCGGAGGAGATCGGCGCGCGCTGGCTGGCACCGCACCCGGACGGGGGCGGCTCGGTCGTCGCGGGCATCGACTCGCTGGTCCGGGAGGTGGCCGATACGGGGCGGCTGCCCTCCGAGGCCGGCGTGCCGTGGGCGCGGTCCGGTCATCAGGTCGCGATCGGCGGCGTGCCCGCCCGCTGACCGCCCCGCGTGGTGGCCCCCGGGTGCGGACCGCACCCGGGAGTCGCCGCGCGGAACAACCGGATCCAGCCCGGCGGTCGCGGAACGGCCCGGTGTCCCGCCGGTGTCGCGGGGGAGCCACGGGAGGAGGCGTCCTGCGGTCGTGGGCGTCCTCTGCCGTACCAGAAAGGGTCTCGTCATCTAGAGAAAGGGTTCTGATGTCAAGGAATGCTCTGCCGGACCGGGAAACGGCCGGCTAGGCCGTGCGTACCGCTCTCGCCGCGACCATCGGCCTCGTCCTCGCCGCCGGTGTCGCCACTGTCCCCGCCTCCGCGGCCCCCGTGAAAACGCCGGCCGGGGCACGGGAGGTCCTTCCCGCGAATGACGGATGGGCCGCCGCCACCACCGGAACCACCGGTGGCGCCGCGGCCGACGACGCGCACGTGTTCGTCGTGAGCAATCGCGCCGAATTGGCTGCCGCGCTGGCCGGAGGCACCGATCCGACACCCCGGATCGTGCTGATCAAAGGCACCATCCGGGCCAACGAGGATGACGCCGGTAATCCGCTGACGTGTGCCGACTATGCGGATCCGGCCTACTCGCTCGACGGTTATCTCGCCGCTTACGATCCCGCGGTGTGGGGTCGTGCCACCCGGCCGACCGGGCCGTTGGAGGAGGCGCGGGTCCGTTCACAGCGCGCTCAGGCGGCCCGGATCCAGTTGAAGGTGGGTGCGAACACCACCGTCTACGGCCTGCCCAACGCACGGCTGGTGGGCGGCAACCTGCTCATCCAGAACGTGGACAACGTGATCGTGCGCAACGTGCGGTTCGAGGACGCGGCCGACTGTTTCCCGGCCTGGGATCCGACCGACGGATCGCTCGGGAACTGGAATTCCGCCTATGACCTGGTGACCCTGACCGGGGCGACGCACGTGTGGGCGGATCACAACACGTTCAGCGACGGGAACAACGACGACGCGAATCAGCCGCTCCACCTCGGGCGGCCCTATCAGGTGCACGACGGCGCGCTCGACATCATCCGGGCCTCCGATTACGTCACCGCCTCCTGGAACGTCTTCTCCGAACACGACAAGACGATGCTGATCGGGTCGACGAACACGGTCGGCGCGGATGTCGGGAAACTGCGCGTCACCCTGCACCACAACAAATTCGCGAATGTCGGACAGCGCGTTCCGCGGGTGCGTTTCGGTCAGGTCGACGTGTACGACAACTACTACTACCAGACCGATGAGGACACCTATTCGTACTCGTGGGGGGTGGGGGTCTATTCGGCGATCTACGCCGAGAACAACTTCCTCCTGCGCAGTGCGGACATCGCCCTCGACGACGTGGTCTACGACTGGGGCGGTACGGCGATCACCGAGATCGGCACGCTGACCCGGGTCGGCACCGGACCGGTCCAGGCCGTCGACCTGGTCGGTCGGTACAACGCCACCCACGATCCGGACCTGGGCACCGACGCCGGCTGGACGCCGGCTCTGCGGGCCGGTCCGGTCACCCCCACCGCCGCGGTTCCGGCGCTGGTCGACAAGGGCGCCGGCGCGGGCCGGTGCTGAACCGCTGATTCCCGGCCCGTCGGTGACGGGCCGGGAATCGGTCTCCGCACGGATTCGGGAATGCCCGGACCAGCGAGTTCACCTCGACTACGCTGACGCCTATTCCCGACATTTCCGTATTTGCGGAGTGGTTCTCATGAAATCAGCTGCCCGCCGCCTGGCGGCGGTCCCGGTCGGAATCCTTCTCCTCGCCAGTCTCGCCGAACCGGCCGGTGCGTCCGGTTCCACCGCGATCCTCACCCCGCCCGGCGCCGGAACACCCGTGCTGGAGCAGATGCGCCGCGACGTCGCCGCCGCCACCGGCGCGGCCGACGTGCCGTGCTGGCATGACCTCACGATCAAGTCCATCGCCAACGGTCGCTACGTCTCGGCGGAGATCGGCTGGAGCGGCGGCGACTACGGCGCGCTACGGGCGCGAGCCGTGACGCCCGGCAAGTGGGAGAGGTTCCTCGTCTGCCGGGACGCCGGCACCGGCGTCACCAAGATCCGTGCACAGGCGAACAACGACTTCGTCTCCGCCGAGCTCGACTACGCCGGCGCCCGCTACGGGATGCTGCGCGCGCAGGCCGACAAGGTCGGCGGCTGGGAGCGCTATTACTCCAACAGCGCGCCCGGCGGCCAGTTCTCCTTCTACACCAGAGACACCAAACGGTGGGTCGCCGCGGAGACCACGTTCACCGGCAAGTTGAACGGCGTCCTGCGTGCCAGGGCCACGAGCGTGAGCGCCGAGGAGACGTTCGCATGGTGAGGTTCCTTTAAAGAGGAAGACCCTGAACCTTAAGTTTCTCTTTATTTCGATCAAGGGTGATCCGCCGCTGGGAGCGTTCCCGTATGGACCGGCGAGAAGGTGGTCCAAGAGGAAGGCACGCAGATGAAGCGGTACCAGAGCTACCGGAGCAACGCCGGGGGATCCAACATCCGACGCTGGCGTGTGGCCGGTGTGGCGGGTGTCGCGGTGGCCCTGGTCGGCGTGGGTCTGGGTGTGGCAGCGGCGGCGGACAACGCCGTACCCACGGTGAACTGCCCCACGGTCGCCGACAAGCTGGGCGCCGTGCCGGCCCAGGCGCAGGCGGAGATCGCCCGTAACCTGCAGCTGCTGAACACGCAGATCCAGGAGGCGAACACCCGGATCCGCAACACCCAGG
Organism: Actinoplanes sp. CA-252034; assembly: GCF_050956125.1. Taxonomy (NCBI): domain Bacteria; kingdom Bacillati; phylum Actinomycetota; class Actinomycetes; order Micromonosporales; family Micromonosporaceae; genus Actinoplanes; species Actinoplanes sp. CA-252034. Next base: position 7,910,447 of record NZ_CP191846.1, on the reverse strand, counting down.
GTCAGGGCGGCGCCAACTTCATCCAGAACGCGATCCTCGGCCCGCTGAAGGACAAGCGCTTCGCCGTGATCAACCGGATGGAGACGGCGATCGGCCGGACCATCGCGAAGCCGAACCTGAACGCCGAGGGCCTGTCGGGCTGCTCGCTGAACGCCAACGGCGGCGGCAACGCCTCGCCCGAGCCGGCTGACGTACCCGCCGCCGCGGTGTCGGCCGGCGCCGCCGCGGTCGGCAACGTCGGCGCGATCGTCTGCCCGGACGTCGTCATCAACGTCGCGGTCCCGGCGCAGGCCAAGGCCGAGATCGACCGGAACCTGGCTCTGCTGCAGACCCAGATCAACGAGGCCAACGCCCGGCTCAAGAGCTCCGTCGGCCAGGGTGGCGCGAACTTCGTGCAGAACGCGATCCTCGGCCCGCTGAAGGACAAGCGCTTCGCCACCATCAACCGGATGGAGACGGCGATCGGCCGCAACGCCGCCAAGCCGAACCTGAACGCCGAAGGCCTGTCGACCTGCTCGCTCGACGCCGCCGGTGGCGGTGGCGCCGCGGCCGAGCCGACCGCCGCCCCGACCACGCAGGCCCCGGCCGGCAACGGCAACGCGGGCAACAACGGCAACGCGGGCAACAACCAGGCCGCGGCCAGCCGGAACACCGGCAACGTCGGGATCAACGACGGCACCGCGCAGGTGGACTGCCCGAACGTCGTGATCAACGTGGCGGTCCCGGCGCAGGCGCAGGCCGAGATCGACCGGAACCAGGCTCTGCTGCAGACCCAGATCAACGAGGCCAACGCGCGGATCAAGAGCACCGCCTTCCAGGGCGGCGTGAACTTCATCAACAACGCGATCCTCGGCCCGCTGGAGGACAAGCGCTTCGCCACCATCAACCGGATGGAGACGGCGATCGGCCGCAACGCCGCCAAGCCGAACCTGAACGCCGAGGGCCTGGCCGCCTGCAACCTGAACAAGTGACCCACGCCTGATCGACGAAGGGGCCCGGCCGCATGGCCGGGCCTTTTCGCGCACCGGTTCCGTCTCGTCCCGCTTTTGCCCGGTGGTGCGCATCCACCAGAATCGGCGGCATGGCGAAGCTCGAAGTCCTGGCCAAAGTGGACGCCGACCTCGAACGCGGCCACACCCACCTCGCCGCCCAGCGGCTCAACAGCCTCATCTCCGCCGACCTCTACGACCTGGACCTGCGCGCCCGGCTCGCGGCCGTCCACCGCCGCACCGGAAACGCCGCCGAAGCCGGGCGCTGGGGTTACCTCACCGAGGACGTCACCCCGGCCGAGCTCACGGCGTTCGCCAAGGCCTACTACCGCTCCGCCTCCGACCAGTTGCGTGCCCTGACCCTGCGCGGCGAGACACCGCGCGGTCTCGGGCCCCTCGCCGAAGCCCGCTTCGCGGACCTGGTCGACCGCGCCTCCTCGCCGGCCGCGTCCCCGCACTCCGCGCCCGGGCCGACCCGGGCGGTCGAGCCCCCGTTGTCGCCCAGCGACGCCGTCGCCGGGATCATCTTCCTGACCATGCTGGTCTTGTCGGTGATCGGAGTGGTCACCGTCGTCCGGTGGTTCCTCTGACCCCTCCGCTGCTCTACGGGGGAGTGCATCAGGAACGTGGTGGTCGCTCGGGGTCGAGGGCCACCGGCTCGCCGGAGTGGCCGGTGGAGGGGGCGGTGTCGACGAAGAGCTTGTCCAGGGTGGGGCGGGCCGCCTCCTGCGCCTCCCACGCCTCCACCGCGTCGAACTCGGCGTTCCACACCTCCTCGACCAGGACCTCGGCGGCGACCGACGCCACACGCGCCTGCTCACGGACCTGGACGGTCTCCGCGACAGCCGCCTCATAGGCCCGGCGGGCAGCCAGCACCCGGCCGTCGTCGAGCAGCGCCGCCGGTGGCCCGGCCGAATGCCAGATCCCGTTCAGCTGCTCCACCGACAGCTCACCACGCCGGTACGCCGCGAGCGCCGCCCGCTGCACCAGCAGATGTGTCTCGTCGACGGTGGCCACCCGGGCCTCCCACTGGGCCTCCAGGAACCTGTCCTCCGCCTGATCACGTGCCCCGGCGGCCAGCTCGGCCCGGCGCCGTGCCTCCTCGGCGTCGTCCGCGGCCCGGTCGGCGGCGGCGCGCACCGCGTCCACATCGGCCAGCAGCTCCTGCACCTCACCCGGCACCGCGGGCGCCCGGGCCGGCCGCTGCCAGGCCGCCACCGCCGCCATGCACGTCAGGATGAACACGACAGCCGCGGCGGCGACAGCCGCCCACGTCCAGACCATCACCTTCGGACCCTTCCCCCGCGCTCGATTCCCATCGATTCCGACCGTAGAAGGACGAATGGATCTTCGCCAGCCGGGCCCTGCCGGAGAGACGGCCGACACCCGCGGACCATCACGATCGCTGGCGGATAGCACGATCGGATAGCCTCGGGCCGCGTTGATGTGGATCGCGGTCATTCCCCGCGCGTGGCAGGTCGAGTCCGTAACGCGGACGTGGTAGAAAGCCGGCCGACACCAATCGACACAGGGGAGGGCCAGCCGTGCCAGGGAGCACACGCACGATCACCGACGGCGATGGTGGAGCCGTCCGGGCCGGCGGCAGCGTGGTCGTCTACCTGCCCGTCGGCGTGCGCTCCCGGCTGCGTGAGCTGGCCGCCGACACCGGCCGCTCCCACACCCAGCTGGTCTTCGACGCCCTCAACGCCACCCACACCCGGCTCGCCGAGGTGGTCGGCGGCGACGGTGAGCCCGTCGCGGAGTCCGACGGCATCTTCATCACCCAGCGCTCCGGTCGCCGCCGGCATCGTGAGGACCGGGTGCAGGTGTCCATCCGGCCCCACCCGGTCAACCTCGCCGTGATCGACGAACTGGCGGCACGGCACACTACCGGCAACCGCTCCGCGCTGATCGCCGCGGCGCTCGACGAGTTCCTCCCGGCATCGAAAGGCGTCACCTCGTGAAGCAGTTCAACGACCTGGTCGCCGGCTTCTGGCAGGACTATGCCGCCCTGGTCCTGCTGGCCGGCGGCCTCCTCGGCGTCGTGCTCCTGATCAGCTTCGGCATCTGGGCGAAACGATCGAAGAAGCCGCTGCGGCCGATCGCGCTGGCCTTCAGCATGAACCTGGCGCTGCTACTCAACGCCGAGGGCATGTGGGTCATCGCGATCGACCAGCTCAGGCTGCCGCCGATCTTCGCGGTGCTGGTGTTCGCGGTGTTCGAGATCTGCTTCCTCACCGCCACGTCGCTCGCCGCCGAGCAGTACCGTCGCACGTCCACCTACGCGCCCGACGGGACGATCGTCACGCCCGGTCACCCCGGGCCGATGCTGTGGATCGCGGCCCTCATCGCGGGACTCTCCGGTGTCATCGTGGCCAGCAACGCGGTCACCTTCACCGAGAAACTGCTGCGGCTGGCCGTACCCTGCATGATCTTCCTGATGTGGTGGGCGGCACTGACCGCCGCCGGGCAGCGGGTGCGGCGAGGGCGCTTCGCCTACAGCCCGCGCCGCCTCGCGGAGCGCTGGGGATGGCTCATTCCGGACGACGACCCCGATCTGGTACGCATGGCGGCCGATCGCCAGGTGCGGCGGATGGTCGTCAACTACCACCGGGTCAGTGCCGGGCGGTTCCCGAAGCCGTGGTGGCGCAACCGGCTCCTCAAGGACGCGCGCACCGCCGGCGAGCCCGTCGTCGACGAGGTGATCGAGCAGCTCGCCCGCATTCAGCGGGTGATGGACCTGCTGGTGCCGGGCGCGGTGCGGATCGCCGTCCCGGTCCGGAACCCGGCGCCCGCGGAGACACCGGCCGCCGCTGTCCTGGCCGGACTCCCATCGTCGCCGGAGTCGGCCCGGTCCCTCGGCACCGTCGTGGCATCGCCCTCGACGGCGTCTCCATCCCCGTCTCCGTCCCCGTCCCTGTCCCCGTCCCTGTCCCCGTCCCTGTCCCCGTCCTCTGACGGCTCGGCTGCTATGTCGTCGTCCGGCTCGGTGGTCTCGCCTTCGTCCGGGGTGCCTTCGTCCGGGTCGGTTGCCTCCTCCGGCTCGGTGGTCTCGTCCGGTTCAGTGGCTTCGTCTGGGTCGGTGGCTTCGTCTGGGTCGGTGGCTTCGTCCGGTTCGGTGGCTTCGTCCGGGTCGGTGGTCTCGGGCGGCTCGCCGTCGTCCGGTCAGGCCGTTCAGTTCGTGGAGCCGGTTCAGTTCGTCCAGCCGGCGTCGCCGGCCACCGCTCCCGAGATCGAGCCCGCCATCGCCTCCGCCGGGACGGCGGAGCCCGGTCCGGTCGGTCCGGTGTCCGCCGGGGTGGACGACCGGTCGGCCGCGAACCAGTCGGCACTGGTCGACGGGCCGCCCGTCACGAATGGCATCAACGCTCCGTCCGGGCCCACCGGCACCGGGCGAGCGACCCTCGTCGAACGGACGATCGCGGCCGGTGGAGGCGTGCTCCCCATTCCCGCCCAGCGCGGGGTGACCCGCGACGGTGCGGCGGGGCCCGGTCCCTTCCCGCCGGCGCCGGTCGTCACCACCGCGCCCCCCGCCGGCTCCGCGCCGGGTATGGTCGCCGCGCCCGCGATCATCCCCGCCCCGGCCGCCGCCCCGGCCTGGGCGGCCACCCCGACCGGGGCCCGCCCGGCGGTCAGCATCGCCGGATCGCCCTGGTGGCGGCTCGCCGTCGACCGGCTCAGCAAGATGGTCGCCGAGGAGATCGGCGCCGAGGACCTGCCGGAGATGAACTACATGCGGCGGACCGAGCTCGCCCGCAAACTCGCCCCGCGAGTCCAGGAGCTCGGCGAGGGCGTGGTCCGCACGTTCATCAACGAGTACATCAGCGAGCTGGACGGCGAGCACGTCGAGTCGGCCTACCCGTGGCGGGACTTCCTGCCCTCCCCGGCGGTGGCCCCCGTCGACTCGGACGCCTGGCACAAGGCCCTGCTCGACCTGCGTACCGCCCTCGAGGAGGAACTCGGCGAAGGCACGCCCCTCGACCCCGAAGAGCTCGCCGACCTGCTTGCGCCCAGCGCGCCCCGGCTCGACGAGGCCACCATCCGGCGGTTCATCGGCGACTATGTGCTCGCGCTCAGCGGCATGACCGCCCCCGGCAGCGCCCAGCCCTGGGCCGAGCTGCTGCCCCGCCCGCAGAGCGTGCGCCCGGCCAGCGACGAGGACCTGCTCGAGATGCACGGCGCCGAGCTCTTCGAGCATCTGCGCAGCACCGGGCGGCTCAGCCGGTACAAGGTGCAGGCCGTGACCGGGATCAAGAGCCGTGTCCAGGCCGACCGGATCAAGTCCATCATCGAGGAGCGGGCCGCCGAGACCGCCACCGCCTGACCCTGCCGTCTCGAGACGACCGCGGGCCGGGCTTCCCGGTCACCGGTCGCGATGAGACAGGATCCTGTCAGCGCTGTCCCGGCAACCTCCGGGGCAGCGCTGATGCCGTCCTGGGGCCGGCGTCTCGCGCTGCTTCCAGTTGCCGTCCCGGTTCGTTCGGAGCGGCGCCGGGGTCGGCCCGGGTCGCGGGGTCGGCCCGGGTCGCGGGGGCGGGGGTTCTACCCGGGGGCGCGGGGGCGGGTTCTACCGGGTCGCGGGGCGGGTTCTACCGGGGGTCGCCGGGGCGGGTTCTACCGGGGAGTGGCGATCCAGACTGAGCGGGTGCTGAGGACCCGCAGGTCGGAGCGGGTGTGCAGGGCGTTCGGGTCGTCCTTGTCCAGCAGGGTGTCCAGCGTGGAACGATCGTCCGCGGAGAGTTGGTCGGCCATGCGGGAGCGGATACGGCCCAGCGTCGCGTAGGCGTAGCGGATCGCGGTCTCCGGCAGTGGTGAGCGCAGGCCGACGGTCACGTCGCGGGACTCGCGGATGGTGAAGCCGGCGGCGATCAGGCGGGACGGCCAGTCCGAGCCGATGTGCGGCAGGTGCTCGGCTCTGGCCTCGTCGAGCAGGACGTGGCACCGGGCCTCCATGCCGGGACGGCCGAAACCCAGGTCGTCGGGGAGGAACCGCGGCATCTGCTCCATCTCGATCATGGCCAGGAGGCCGCCCGGGCGGAGCGTGGCGTGGATGTCGCGGAGCACCCGGTCCGGGTCGGCCATGTGGTGCATCGACGACGAAGCCCACACCAGATCGGCGTGACCGATGGCGGGCCATGCCTCGTCCAGGTCGGCGCGGAGCGGGCGGACCCGGTCGGCCACGTCGTGGCGGGTGGCGCTCTCGTGCAGGTGCCGCAGCATCTCGTCGGACGTGTCGATCGCGGTCACCGTCGCCTCAGGGAAGCGGCGGAGCAGAGCGAACGTGCCGGTTCCAGTGCCGGCGCCGATGTCCAGGACGTCGCGGACCGGATGGTCGCCGGCCAGCTCGGCGATGCGGGCGGTCAGCTCGGCCAGTTGGCCGGCGGTCACCTCGGCGTCCAGATCCAGCATCTCCTGAAGGCCGTCATCGTGCCCGTGCCCGTGCCCGTCACCGTGGCCGTGGCCGTGGCCGTGCCCGTGGGCGGGGCCGTGCTCTTCGCCGTGCCCGTGCCCCTCGCCGTGGCCGTGCCCGTCGCTGTGGCCGTGCTCTTGGCCGTGGCCGTTGCCCTTTCCGTGCGCCGGCTTATCGCCGCCGAGGTTGGTGGCGTCGGCGGTCGGGTCACCGTGGCTGTGATGGCCGGGGCGGTGGGGTCGCCGGGGGTGACGGCGTCGGGGGTGGGGTCGCCGTGGTTCGTGTGGAGGTGCGGGCCGGCGGTGTGGTGAGCGTTTGCCATGGGAACGACTGTAGGTCGTGATTGCGGCTAGCGCATACAATCTTGCGTATGACGCAAGATGCTGAGGTGGATGCGATCGTGCGGGCCCGGATCAGGGGGCTGCGGATCGCCAGGGGCTGGTCGCTCGACGAGCTGGCGGGGCGGTGCTTTCTCAGTCCGTCGACGTTGAGCCGGATCGAGACGGGGCATCGGCGGATCGGGCTCGACCAGCTCACGGCCATCGCCCGGGCGCTGGGGGCCAGCCTCGACCAGCTCGTCGAGACCGCGGGGGACGCTGTCGTCATCAAGCCTCATCATCATCCTGAGCGCGGGATGACCACCTGGGTCCTCAGCGGGGAGGACGGTCGTACCGGGCTGACCGTCGCGCGGATCCGGGTCAGCCGGCCGGCTTCGCGGCGGGCCGAGGATCAGCGGGTGCATCCGGGGCGGGACTGGTTCACGGTGCTGTCGGGGACGATCGAGTTGCTGCTCGGGGAGCGGGAGGTGCTCGTTCACGAGGGGGAGGCGGCGTCCTTCTCGACGATGACTCCGCACGCGTTCGGGGCTCGGGGCGGTCCGGCCGAGGTGATCGCGGTGTTCGATCCGGATGGCGAGCGCAACCACGTCGACGCGTGACGGATCATCTTCGGATGGCCCGTGTACTGCGGCTCTTCGCCGACTATCACCAGATCCATGTCACTGATCCGGTTCACGGAGGCGATCTCGGGGAGGCGTGGACAGAGGGCGCGGCCGCCGACCGGTTGGCCGTCGCTGACGGGGTGGCCGGCGTGGGGACGGCGGTCGACGTGTTCGTGGAGGTGACCGTGGACGTCCTGGAGACGGCGCCGGATGTCGATCCCGGCGGGTTCGATCATGTGGTCGAGGGCGCGTTCGAGGTCGGGAGTGGACGGGTCCTCGTGCTCGGGTGCACGGACGGTGTGGAGGATGCTGCGGGGTTCGACGTTCCGGGCGGGTGGACACGGATCAGGGTCTCCCTGTCGAACCTGGAGGCCGCCTGGCGCGCGGGTGTCGACTCGGACGACGATCCCGGCACGACCGAGCGCGTGCTGATTCAACTGTGGCCGAGCGGGCCGGGACCGGTCACTGTGCTCAAGCGGTGGACCGAACCCGAATCCTGAGCGCGGCGGGGATGCCTCTTGCGTGAACCGGAGCATGGGTGGCCGTATCAAATGAAAAAGCGGACCATCGCGAGGCCCGTCGGGTAGCGGAAGCCGGGTCGGCGTGGGGGAGCGGCGACGGCCGTCGGGTGCGGTGGCCGGGTCGGTGTCGCGAGGCGTCAGCGCGGCGGGGGTACGCATGAGGCGCGCCACGCCAGGGTGGCGTCGGCGGGCTCGGCGTGGGGGATGTGGTCGTCGTCGAGGGCCAGGGCCATGGCCCGCTCGCCCATCTCGACGAGCGGCAACCGGACCGTCGTCAAGGCGGGGGTGACGTCGCGGGCGATCGGCATGTCGTCGAAACCGGTGACCGAGACGTCGTCGGGGACCCGGATGCCGCGCTCGCGGAGGGTGGCCATCGCGCCGACGGCCATCGAGTCGTTCAGGGTGATCAGGGCGGTCAGGCCGGGCTGCGCGTCCATCAGGGTGCCGGCCGCGGCGGCGCCGCCGTCGCGGGTGAAGTCGGAGTAGATGAGCCTCGACGTGGGGAGGTCGACGCCGGTGTCGGCGAACGCGCGGCGGAAACCGGTGAGCCGGTCGGTCGTCGTGGTCAGGTAGCGCGGGCCGGCGATCACGCCGATCTCGCGGTGACCCAGCTCGAGGATGCGCAGGCCCAGCTCGTGGGCGCCGGCCTCGTTGCCGGGCAGGACCGCGGTGCCGACCAGGCGGTGCCGGCCGATCACGGCGACTCGCCCGCCGGCCTGCTGGTACGCCCCCAGCTCGCCGTTGAGCCGCTCGGTGAACTCGTCGTCGTGGTAGCCGGACCCGGCCAGGATCAGCGCGTGCACCTGCTGGGCGCGCAGCAGGCCGACATACGCCAGCTCACGCTCCGGCTCCCGGTAGCTGTTGCAGATCACCAGGAGCCGGTCGTGGGCGCCGGCCTGCCGCTGCAGGCCGCGGGTGATCTCGGCGAAATACGGGTCGGAGACGTCGTGGACGATCACGCCGACCGCGGACTTCCGGGGGCGCGCCACGTTCTGCGCGTGCGCGTTCGGCACGTAGTGCAGCTGGCGCACCGCCGCGAGGACCCGCTCCCGCAGGTCCTCGTTGACCTTTTTCGCACTGTCGTTGATGACGCGGGAGACGGTCGCCGGGGAGACCCCGGCGAGCCGGGCAACATCCGCCAGGGTGACCGCCATCCGCACAGGTTAACGGGCCAGGAGCGTCAATGTGTCGACGACCCGGTTCGCGAAGCCCCATTCGTTGTCGTACCAGGCCACGACCTTGACCAGCCGGCCGTTCGTGGCGGTCAGCAGCGAGTCGAAGATCGAGGACGCCGGGTTGCCGGTGATGTCCGACGACACCAGCGGGTCGGCCGAGAACTCGAGCACGCCGCGCAGCGGGCCGGACGCCGCCGCCTCGAACGCCGCGTTGATCTCCGCGACCGTCACGTCCCGGCTGACCAGGGCGTTCAGTTCGACGAGCGAGCCGACCGGGACGGGGACCCGCACTGAGTAGCCGGACAGCTTCCCGTTCAGCCGGGGCAGGACGGCGCCGATCGCGGTGGCCGCGCCCGTGGTCGTCGGGGCGATGTTGACGCCGGCGGCACGTGCCCGGCGCAGGTCGCGGTGCGGGCCGTCCTGCAGGTTCTGCTCCTGCGTGTAGGCGTGCACCGTGGTCATCGAGCCGGCCTCGATGCCGGCCAGGTCGTCGAGCACGGACGCGACGGGGGCGAGGGCATTCGTGGTGCAGGAGGCGTTGGAGACGACGCGGTGGCGGTCCGGGTCGTACGCGTCGTGGTTCAGGCCGTAGGCGATGGTCACGTCGGCGCCCTTCGCCGGGGCCGTGACCAGGACCTTCCGGGTGACGTGCACGCCGGCGCCGGCGGTGAACCGGCCGGTGGACTCGATGGCGACGTCGACGTCCTGCCAGGGCAGCCGGGCCGGGTCGGCCTCGGCCGTCACGGCGATCTTGTGACCGTTGACGATCAGATGACCGTCCGCCACCTCGATGGTGCCGGGGAAGCGGCCCAGGGTGCTGTCGTAGCGGAGCAGGTGCGCGAGAGTCCGGGCGTCGGTCAGGTCGTTGATCGCGACGATCTCGAGATCGCCGTCCCGGCCCGCGGCAGCACGGAGGACATTTCGACCGATACGGCCAAAGCCGTTGATAGCAGCTCTCATGTCGATGATTCTTCGCCGTTCGCCGGCCGGGAAGCAGGCGGTGCAGCGCCGGATCCCGCAAGCTTTCCGCCAAACGCACGGCGGTACTCGGTCGGCGTCATGTCCAGGATCCGCTGGAAGTGCAGCCGCAGGTTCGCGCCGGTGCCCAGACCCACCCGGCCGGCGACCTGCTCCACGCTCAGGGCGCTGGCCTCCAGCAGCGAACGCGCCAGGTCGATCCGGGCCCGCAGGATCCAGTGCATCGGCGTGTACCCGGTGTCCTCGACGAACCGGCGGGCGAACGTGCGGGTCGACACACCCGCGTGCCGGGCCAGGTCGGCGACCCCGATCGGCTCGCCCAGCCGGCGCAGGGCCCACTCGCGGGTCGCGGCGAACACCTCACCCAACGGCTCCGGCACGGTACGGGGCACGAACTGCGACTGGCCACCACTGCGGTACGGGGCGGCCACGATCCGCCGGGCCACGTCGTTGGACGCCTGCACCCCGTGGTCGCGCCGGATCAGGTGCAGGCACAGGTCGATCCCGGCCGCCACCCCCGCCGAGGTCAGCACCGTCCCCTCGTCGACGAACAGCACTCCCGGATCGACGGTGACCTTCGGATACTCCCGGGCCAGCACCGGCGCCATCGACCAGTGCGTCGTCGCCCGCCGGTCGTCCAGGATCCCGGCCGCGGCCAGTGCGAACGCGCCCGTGCAGATCGACACCATCCGCGCGCCACGGAACGCCGCGTCCCGTAACCCGTCGAGGACACGCTGGTCCAGCGGCTGCAGCGGAGTGTTGTAGCCGGGCACGATCACGGTGTCCGCGTCGTCGAGGGCCTCCGGGCCGTGCTCGACCACGAAACCTAGCCCGTCGCGCCCCTTGACCGGGCCGGCCACCAGCGAACAGTGCCGCAAGTCGTACGGCAGGCCGTGTCTCGGCGCGAAGATCTGCGCGCTGATCCCGACGTCCAGAGGTGCGGCGCCCGGCAGCACCAGGACCGTGATGCGGTGAGGTCTCACCCGGACAACTCTGCCGCAGCGCCGCCACCACCCTGGAAAGCCGCAGGCCGCACGTGTACCGTGGGTCGGTCGCGGAAAGGACGGTTCAGCGATGAATCAAGATCGGAGCCGCGCTACCGGGCGGCCGACTCTCGAAGAGGTCGCGGCCAGGGCCGGCGTCGGCCGTGGCACCGTGTCCCGAGTGGTGAACGGATCGGCCCAGGTCAGTCCCAAAGCGCGGGAAGCCGTCCAGGAGGCCATCGACGCCCTGGGCTACGTCCCCAACCGGGCGGCGCGCGCGCTCGTGACTCAGCGAACCGATTCGATAGCCCTGGTGATCTTCGAGTCCGGTGAGCGGTTCTTCGCCGAGCCCTTCTTCGGCCGCATCGTGCAGTCCATCTCGTCGGTGCTGGTGGCGCGCAACCTGCAGATGGTCCTGATGATCGCGCAGGCCCCCGAGGAGCGCCGCCAGCTCGAGGGCTACCTCACCCGCCAGCACGTCGACGGCGCGCTGCTGCTCTCGCTGCACGGCGACGACCCGCTCCCGGCCATCCTGGAGGAGCGTGGCGTCCCCACCGTCCGGGCCGGGCGGCCCTATCACCCGGAGCCGGTCAGCTTCGTCGACGCCGACAACCGCGCCGGTGCCCGCGCCGCCGCCGCCTACCTCCGTGACCAGGGCCGCCGCTGCATCGCCACGATCACCGGCCCGCTCGACATGGCCGTCGGCATCGCCCGCTACGACGGCTACCGCGACGTCGTCGGCGAGGGCCCGGCCGCCCGCGGCGACTTCGGCGAGCTCTCCGGCGCCGCCGCGATGGAGTGGCTGCTCCAGCAGTACCCGCAGATCGACGCGGTCTTCGCCGCCTCCGACATGATGGCCGCGGGCGCGTTGCGTGTGCTGCGCCGCGCCGGCCGCCGCGTCCCCCAGGACGTCGCCGTCGTGGGCTTCGACGACTCGGTCGTCGCCCGGCACACCGACCCCCCGCTGACCAGCGTCTACCAGCCGATCGAGCAGATGGGCCAGGAGATGGTCCGCCTCCTGCTCGCCAAGATCGACGGCGACGAGCCCTCCGACTTCGAGACGGTGCTGCCCACCCGCCTGATCCTGCGCGGTTCCGCTTAACCCTTTCAAGGGGTACGCCGTACGCCGGCGCCCGTGGCCACACCGCGGCGCAGGCGGTGGGTCCCGCCCGCCAGCGCGCCCGCCGGGCGGAAGCCGCCGCCCACCGTCACCCCGCCGTCCGCCGGGGAGTGGTCAGGAGGTCGAGGCGGTCCGGAGGTCGTTGAGGCGCTCGCGCAGCAGCGTGGCCTGCTCCGGGGTGACGCCGCGCTCGTTGACGCGCTGGCGGACCTTGTCGAGCAACTCGTCGACCTGGTCGGTGACGTCGTCGGCGGCCGGGTCGATGAGGCGCAGCAGATTCTGGAAGTCGAGGGCCACGTCGGGGCGGATCCCCCCGGACTGCTCGCCCTTCTCGACCGTGGCCTGGACGCGGGTCAGGGCGGCCTCGACGGTCAGCACCGGGTCGGTGGGGGTGACCCTGTTCGGCTCGGGTGGGGACGGCGGCGGCGCGACCGAGATGCTGGGCTCGGCCTTCTCGGTGGGACCCGCCGACTCGGTGCGGGCCGTCGTGGGTGACGAGGCCGGCGGCTGGGCGAGCTCGACCGCATCGTCGGGAGTGGTGGCGGCGTAGAGGACCGCCACGACGATGGCGGCGACCCCGGCCAGCGCGGCGGCGAACGCCACCCGCCGGGCGCCGGGGGACGTGACCCGCGGCGGGGCGGGCAGCACCTTGGCGTGTCCGGTCGGCGGTGGCTTGGGCAGCGGGATGGTGAGACGGGCCGGGGCCGACGGGACGAGCCGGGTGAGCACGCGGCGGGCCTGGGCGGCGGTGGGGCGGCGGCTCGGATTGTCGTCGAGGCAGCGCAGGATCAGCTCGCGCAGCCGGGCCGGCAGGGTCTCCGGCAGCGGGGTGGGCCCGTGCGCCTGCGCGGCGGCGAGCTCCTCCCAGGTGTTGACGTCGTACGGCGGATCGCCGGTCACCATCTCGAACAGCAGCACGCCCAGCCCGTACAGATCGGTGGCCGGCTCGGCGGGCTTGCCGTCGAGCCGCTCGGGCGCGGCGTAGGCGGGTGTGCCGAAGCTGACCCCGGTGTCGTCGTCGTCGGGCTCGCCGGCGGCGGCGCTGATCCCGAAGTCGAGGAGCTTGACCCCGCCGGGACACAGCATCACGTTGCCGGGCTTGATGTCGCGGTGGACCACCCCGGCGGCGTGGGCGGCGGCCAGCGCCTCGGCCACGGCCGCCCCGATCGACACCGCCTCGCCCCACGGCACCGGGCCGTCGGCGTCGCACAGCCGGGCCGCGACCGTCTCGCCGCTGAGCAGCTCCATCACCACGAAGGGGGCGACCGAGCCGTCCGGGCGGACCGCCTCACGGTAGTCGTGGACAGCGGCGATGCCCGGGTGCGAGAGCCGGGCCGCGAGCCGCGCCTCCCGCCAGGCCATGTGCGCGGCACGGGTGTCTCCGGCCGGCAACTTGACCGCCACCGGCCGGTCCAGCAGCTCGTCGGTGGCTCGCCAGACCTGCGCCATGCCACCGGTCTCGAGGAGGGTGACGAGGCGGTACCGCGAGGCGAGCAGCACTCCCGAGTCCGGCCAAACTTCGTGCATCCCAGGACATTCGCCCAGTCCGGCACAGCATGTCAACTCCCGGATTCGCGGGGCGCGGCGCATCTCACCCTCGGTGAGAAATCCCGTGGCAACCGATCCGCAACCGGAGGCGCACCGGACTGAACCCGGGCGGGCGAACGATGACATCACCCCCGAGTTGAGGAGTCCTCCCGAATGCGTATGCGCCGTAGTGCCGCAGCCGTCGCTCTGGCCGTGGCGGTCGTCGTTCCGACCGCTGTGACCGGCGTGGCCGCCTATGCCCAGGGCCCGTCGACGACCGCCGCGGACGTGCAGGCCGCCAAGAAGCCGGCTCCCGGAAAGCCGGCTCCCGGAAAGCCGGCGAAGCCCGTGAGGAAGGCGCCGTTCCAGGCCAGCGGAACGGTCACCGCCGTCGACACGGCCGCCGGGACGCTCACGGTCGCCGCCCGCGGCGGGACCAGAGACGTACGCGGCAGGACCGTGACGATGAAGGTCGCCTCCGGCGCGCGGATCGTGCTGAACGGCAGGAAGGTCAAGCTGGACGGCCTCGCCGCCGGCCTGAAGGTGTCGGTCACCGGCACGCGGGTCGACACCGCCTACACCGTGGCCAGGATCCAGGCGTCCGGAAAGGTGAAGCCGGCCCCGGTGCCGACCCCCACCGCCTCGACGTCCCCCACCGCGACGCCGACTCCGGAGCCGTCCGACTCCGCCGAGCCGTCCCAGTCCGCCGAGCCGTCCCAGTCCGCCGAGCCGTCCCACTCCGGCGAGCCCACCGGGTCCCCCGAGCCGTCCGAGTCCGAGGACGACTGACAGACCCCCGGCGACCGGTACGCCCCACCCGCCATGACAAGCCGGGGCGTGCCGGTCGTCGGCGTTCAAAGACTAAGACCCGGAGCCCATCGGCCGATTGCTGGCGGGGAGGGACCGGAGCAGGACGGAGAGTGGCATGCCACCAGCGGTACGCGCCGGTTCGTGGCGTGATCCGGTACTGATCACGGTCGCCGTGTCGGCCGTGGTCGTGGTCGGGGCCTTCCTACTGGACGTGGGGACGCCCCGCGCCCAGCTGATCGCCGGCGCGATCGTCGGCCCGGTCCTGGATCTCGCGCTCACCTGGCTGGCCCTCCGGGTGTGCCGGGTCCCGGGCCTGCCGTCGCACGCGCGCCGTTTCTGGGGCGCCACCGGGGCGGCCGGGCTGCTGTTCCTCGCCGGCGACCTGGTGCAACTGGTCACGGTCGTCACCGATCCGGGCATCCAGCGCCTCGCGTTCCATCCGGCGCAGTCGGCGACGATGATGCTGGGCGTCCTGGTGATGCTGGTCGGCCTGCTGCTGCCACAACGGGTGGCGAGCCGGTCGCGCCGCGAGCGGACCCGTCTGCTGCTGGACGCCGCGATCCTGATGTCCGCCTCGGCCGTGGTGGCCTGGTGCCTGATGACCCGGCCCGGGATGGCCGAGGCCGGCCCCGCGGCGCTCTTCCTGGCCCTGTTCGGCTGCGGTGTGGTGCTGTGCGCCGTCTTCGCCGGGATCCGCTCCGGTCTGACCGGGGTGTCGCCGATGAGCCGGGCCGCCGCCGTCCCGATGATCACCGCCTCGATCGGCCTGGCGGCGGCGAGCGTGCTGCTGCCCAGTGGCAGTGTGCCCGGCAGCGGCGCGCAGATGGCCCTGACGATCTTCCCGTGTTTCCTGGTGCTGGCCGGTCCGCGGCTGCAACTGCTGGACGGCGTGGACGGCCTGGACGGGCGGGAGTGGTTCGACCGGCGACGGCGGTACAGCGTCCTCCCGTACGCCGGCACCCTGGTCTGCGCGGTCGCGCTGGTGTTCGTGCTGGCCGACCGGGGACTGGGCGTGTCGGCGTGGGGCGCGCTGGCCGGTCTGCTGGTCAACGTGGGCCTGGTGATCGCCCGGCAGGTGCTGGCGCTGGACGAGAACGACTCGCTGGTCGGCGAGATCCGGCACCGGGAGCAGCGCCTCACGTCCCTGCTGGAGCACTCCTCGGAGATCATCTCGATCGCCGATCCGGCCGGCGGGTTCCTCTACGTGAGCCCGGCCGTCGAGCGGATCCTCGGATTTCCGGTCGAGGAGGCCCTCGGCCGGTGCTCGCTGGACATCCTGCACCGCGACGACCGGGCGCGGCTGGCGGCCGGGCTCGACGAGCTGTACGCGAAGCCGGGGGTCGAGATGACCTTCCAGGGCCGTTACCGGCACGCCGACGGATCGTGGCGCTGGCTGGAGGTGGTGGCGGTGAACCTGACGGGGGAGCCCGGCATCGACGGCGTGGTGTGCAACTCGCGGGACGTCACCGAGTCACGGGAGCTGCACGAGCGCCTGCGCTATCAGGCCGGCCACGACGATCTGACCGGGCTGGCGAACCGGCGCGGGTTCACCGCGGCGATGGAGGCGTGCCCGGCCGACGCCACCGTGCTGCTGATCGACCTCAACGGCTTCAAGGGCATCAACGACACGTACGGGCACGCGACCGGCGACGCGGTGCTGAGACATGTGGCGGACCTGCTGCGCGACTGCGCCGGCCCGGACGACGTGCCGGCCCGGCTGGGCGGCGACGAGTTCGCGGTGCTGACCGGCGACGACCGGCCCGCGGCGGACCGGATGGTGGAGCGGATGCGGGCCCGGTTCGCGACTCCGGCCGTGATCGACGGCCGGGAGGTGACGGTGGGCGCGAGCATCGGTGCGGCGACCGGCCCGGCGGGCGGCGGCGACCATCTGCTCAACACCGCCGACCTGCTGATGTACGAGGAGAAGCAGCGTAGCCGGGCGTGGACGTCATGAGGCGTCACGTCGTGTCGGCCGCCCTGCTCTGTCTGCTCGGCACGCTCTGGTTCCTGCTGTGGACGGCCATGGCGCCCGGCACCGTGGCGATCGGCTACCTGTTCATGCCGCTGTCGATGAGCGTGGGCGGGCTGGCCGTGCACACGCTGCTCCGCTCGGCGTCGCTGGCTCCGTCGGGCCGCCGGTTCTGGCTGCTGCTGGAGATCTGCTGCTTCCTGTTCGCGGCCGGGTTCTCGGTGCTGGCGTTCGACGCGTTCCGGCAGGCGCCCGAGCTGCCCGCGATGCCCCCGCTCGGCGCCGCCCTGATCGGTGCCGGGGTGCTGGTCGCGATGTGGGGTGTGGCCCAGGTCCCGCTCGGAGTGACGACCTGGTACGAGCGTGGGAAGCAGTGGCTGGACCGGACCATCGCGTTCCTCGGGTGTGCCACCGTGCTGTGGCACTTCGGCATCTCACCGATGTTCTGGGCGCCCGAGCCGTGGACTCCGTCGGCGCTCGTGGTGCTGCTGCTGGCGTGCCTGTTCGCGGCCGGGTCTATCACCAAGGTGTCGTACATAGCGGGTGGCCCGGTGGACCGCCGGGCGATGCGGCTGGTCGCCTCCACGGGCCTGATCGCGGCCGGGGTGGCTTTGCTGGCGGTGCTCGGCGGCTACCACGGGATCCTGCCCGGCCAGGCGGTGTGCATGCCGGCCAGCGGCCTGCTGATCGCGCTCGGCGCGCGCCGCCAGCTGGCCGCCGTCGACGACCCGCGGGAGAGCGGCGGGAGCAACGTGTGGCTGCCGTACCTGGCGGTGCTGGCCGTCGACGTACCGGTCGCGGACGTGCTGATCCGCCCGTGGCACTGGGCGCCGGGCGTCTGGGAGGGCCGGGCCGTGGTGCTGGCCGCGGTGGTGGTCACCGCGCTGGTGGCGCTGCGGCAGTACGTGGTCTACCGGGAGAACGCCGGGCTGCTGCGGGAGAAGCAGAAGTCGGAGGCGCTGCTGCGGCACGAGGCGACCCACGACCAGCTGACCGGTCTGGCCAACCGTGCCCTGTTCCGGTATGCCCTGGACCGGGCTCTGGAGGCCGGCCCGGCGACGGTGCTGCTGGCCGACCTGGACGAGTTCAAGACGGTCAACGACTCGCTCGGCCACGACGCGGGTGACGCGCTGCTGGTCGCGTTCGCGCAGGTGCTGCGGGCTGCGGCCGGTCCCGGCGCCGAGGTGGCCCGGCTGGCCGGTGACGAGTTCGCGGTGCTGGTGCCGGGCGGCGTGCGGGGCGAGGAGGTGGCCGAGCGGATCGCCGCCGCGACCGTCGTGCCGATCAGTGAGCAGCGGCTGCTGGTGAGGTTCAGCGCCGGGCTGGCGACGGCCCCGCCCGACACCTCGGCCAGCGACGTGCTGCGCCAGGCCGATGCCGCGCTCTACGCCGCGAAGGAGCGGGGCCGCGCCAACTGGGTCCGGTACGCCTGGGGCATGGAGCGCCCGAAGTCGGCGCACGCCCGGCTCGGCGGCGACCTGCGCCGGGCCCTGGACGCGGGCGAGTTCCGGCTCGTCTACCAGCCGATCGTCGCGCTCGACGACGGCCGGATCGTCGGGGTGGAGGCGCTGGTCCGCTGGGACCACCCGGAACGCGGCCTGGTGTCGCCGGCCGACTTCATCCCGGCCGCCGAGCGGACCGGCCTCATCGTGCCGCTGGGCCGCTGGGTGCTGCGCGAGACGTGCCGGCAGGCGGCCGCGTGGATCGCCGAGTTCGGCCCGGAGGTGCTGGACAAGGCCGCCCCGAACGTGTCGGTGCGGCAGTTGCACGATCCCGACTTCGTGGCCGACGTGGCGGCCGCGCTCGCCGACCACGGCCTGCCCGCGAACATTCTCGTGCTGGAGCTGACCGAGTCGGCGGTGCTGCGCGGCCAGCACGTCTCCGAGGTGCTGCACGAGCTGCACGACATGGGGGTGCGGCTGGCGCTGGACGACTTCGGCACCGGTGAGTCGTCGCTGAGTCTGTTGCGCGCGTTCCCGGCCGCGATCGTCAAGCTGGACAAGTCGTTCGTCGACGGCATCGAGCTGGACGAGCCGGACACCCCGGCGGCGCAGGCCCGGCAGGCGGTGGCCCGGGCGGTGGCGCAGCTCGCCGACGCGCTCGGCCTGGACACCGTGGCCGAGGGCATCGAGAGCCAGGAGCAGGCCGACCGCCTGCTCCGGCTCGGCTATCACGTCGGTCAGGGCTACCACCTCGGGCGGCCGATGCCGCCCGAGCAGCTGACCGAGATCTTCGCGGCCCGGCGGGTGCGGGCGGCCGCCTGAAAAACCCCCGATAAGGTACGGCGATGAGCGCGGCCGACGACGGAACAGAGACCGCCCGGTCGCTCACCGAGTGGCTGGACGAGCTGACGTTCGCCGACCTGCCGGAGGGTGACGCCGCCACGCGGATCGCCGACTCGGTCGAGCGGTGGGCGCAGTGGCAGGGCTGGCGGGTCTACCGTCGTGCGCCCAGCGTCTTCCCGCTGCCACCGCCGTTGCGCGGCAACTCGGTCATCGACGTGGCCTGCGCCCGCCCGGGCAGCCCGCCGCTGGCGATCGAGATCGACCGGACCGACCGTCAGCGGACGGTCGACAAGCTGCTGGCCGAGGCCGCCGCGGGCCGGGTCGCGATCTGGGTGCGGTGGGGGACCGGCCCGTTCCCGCCGCCACCGCTGCCGGTGCACCTGGTGGTCCGTGAGGCGTCCCGCCGGGCGGGCCGCTGGCATACCGTGTCGGCAGCGCCACCCGCGCCGCGCCATTCCGGGGCCGTCCCCTCCGGAGACGCCGTCCACGCCGAGGAGCTGCCGTGGGAGCTGTGACCGAGAGTCCGTACCGTCTGGCCTGGCGGGTGACCGAGCCGCTGCACGCGATGATCTACTTCGTCCCGGAGGCGCCGGAGCGCTACGCGGCGTTCGGGATCCGCCCGATGGACGGCTACTTCGGGTCGCGGGGCGCCGCGTTCGGCCCGGTGGGGCCGGGGATCGTGGCTGCCACCTTCTACAACTTCAACCCGGCCCGGGTGGCCCGCGCCCTGCCGGCGGTCTGGTCGAAGGCGTCGCCGGAGCAGCTCCTTGCGGCCCGCCTGGACGCCGCTGACGCCGCGCTGACCCGCGGCCTGGGTGTGGAGGTGGTGAACGGGCCGGAAGTCGCCGAGGCGGCCGCCCTGGCCCGCCGGGCGGCGGAGAAGGCGGTCACCCTGCCGCACGGCCGGCCGCTGTTCGCCGCGCACGCCGCGCTGCCCTGGCCGGACCGGCCGCACCTGGTGCTCTTCCACGCGCAGACGCTGCTGCGCGAGTTCCGTGGGGACGGGCACGTGGCGGCGCTGCTGGCCAACGGGATCAGCGGGCTGGACGCGATCGTGATGTACGAGGCGAGTGGCGCGTCACCGGCGGGCCTGCTGCGGACCACCCGGGGTTGGAGCGCCGAGCAGTGGGCGGAGGCCGAGGACGATCTGCGCCGTAGCGGCCTGATGGACGCCGACGGGAAGCTGACCGAGGCCGGGGTGGCGCTGCGGGCCCACGTCGAGGACCGCACCGACCAGGTGGCCGAGGTGGCCTACCGGGCGATCGGCGAGGACGGCTGCCGGCGCCTGGCGGAGCTGACCCGACCGTTGAGCCGGACCGTCGTCAAGGGTGGCCTGCTCAACCCGATGAGTCTGATCACGCATTCCTCTCGGCCGAATCATTTGCCGGAGGGTAATCGGTAGGTCACTCTAGGTGCGTGACACAACAATTGCGGAGACACCCGGCGTCCTGGTGGGCGCAGTTCCAAGAGGCCTCCGAGCGGTTCGACACCGCGTACCTGACCGAGGGGATGGGGGACCTGATCACCCCGAAGATCGGCTCACCGCTGCTGCGGCGGGAGGCGGAGATCGCCACCGACGTCGTGGTGCGGCACCTCAACAAGCCGCAGGCCGAGGAGCTGGCGGACCGCGCCCGCAAGAGCACCGCGCGGCTCGTCGAGACGGTGACGCGGCTGGAGGAGCGCTCCGGTGACGGGTTCTCGCTCACCGAGGCCTACGCGCTGTGTCATCTGCTCGAGGGCCGGCTCGGTGAGGCCGCGAACGCGGCCGAGGAGTTCGTCAAGACGCAGCAGATCCTGCGGATCTTCGTCGGCGCGATGCGGATGGAGCGGTTCGACGCCGACCTGGCGGTCAAGATGCTCGCGGCCGGGCATCAGCCGGCCGCGGCGATGCAGTCCGGGCTGGTCGTCGGCAAGTACAGCTGGTGGCCGAGCTGGCTCATCAAGATCGTCACCGAGCGGGCGATGGACGGCCACCTCGACCAGGAGACCGTCCAGGCGCTGGACAAATGCGCGTATGCGGAGCTGAGCCCGGCCCAGTCGAGGATCGCCCGCCGCCTGCTGGCCGGTGAGGACGCGCTGATCGACGCGTCAGCCGTCCGGCTGGAGGGCCTGGGCGAGACCGACGCCGCCGAGAAGCTCCGCAAGGGCGACCTGACAGCTGTCGCCCTCGCGGCCCGTCTCATTCCGGTCTAGCTCATGCACCACCCTCGGTGAGGGTCACCGTGGCGGGCTGGAACGCCGAGCCCGTCACGTCCACACCCGCGGCCTTGGCCTGCTCGATCGCCTGATTGATGTAGTCGTTCGTGTAGGCCAGGCCCGCCGGGGCGGCCTTCAGCACCGTGTCACCGGTCTGGTTCCTCGTGGTCTGCGAGATCTCGACGGTCTGCTTCCAGGCCGCCTCGTCGATCACGCCGATCCCGGCGCCGGCCGCCGGCCAGACCAGCTTGTTGACCTCGTTCATCTGCCACAGCTGGTGGCTCTTCCCGAGCTTGGAGCCCTTGGCGACGACCAGGTCACGGCACTTCTCCGCGTTGTCCCGGCAGTACGCCCAGCCCTTGATCGTGGCGGTCAGGAACTTCACGGTCTGCGCCTGGTAGTTCGGGTCGTTCAGCTTCTCGGTGTTCGCCCACACCGCGTCCTGCAGCATCGACGAGCCCTCGGCCTTCCAGTCGATGATCGCGAAGTCGTCGGCGGTGTAGAGCTGACCGGTCGCCGGGTTCTTCGCCTCCAGCAGCTGGGCGTACTCGTTGTAGCTCATCGCCTGGGCGGCGTCGATCTCCTTCTTCAGCAGCGCCTGCATGTCGAACTGCTGCTGCACCAGGGTGACGTCCTTGCCCGGGTCGATCCCGGCCTTGGTCATGCCGGCGAACAGCTCGAACTCGTTGCCGAAGCCCCAGTTGCCGACCTTCTTGCCCTTGAGGTCGGCGGCCTTGGTGATGCCGCTGTCCTTCCAGGCGACCTGGTAGGTGCCGGAACGGGCGAAGATCTGCCCGACGTCGGTGATGCCCACGCCCTCCTCGCGGGAGGCGAGCGCCTTCGGCACCCAGGCGATCGCGTAGTCGGCCTTGCCGGTGGCCAGGACGACCTGCGGGACGATGTCGACACCGCCTTCGAGCAGCTCCACGTCGAGGCCCTGCTCCTTGTAGAAGCCCTGGTCCACGGCGGCGATGTAGCCGGCGAACTGGGCCTGGTAGAACCACTGCAGCTGCAACTTGATCGGGGTGAGGGAGCCGCTCGCGCCGGGGGCCGGGGTGGCGGGGGTGTCGGCGGTGCCGCAGGCGGTGAGTGCGAGAACGGAGGCGAGGAATATCCGGGAGAGCTTCAAGGCGTGCTCCTGACTAGCTGATCAAACGTTGTTTCCAGGGCATGGCCAGACGCTCCAGCAGGAGCGTGACCAGGTAGAAGGCGAGTCCTAGGAGGCAGGCGCCGGCCACGAACGCCCAGGCGCGGGGATAGGCGGTGAACGCCGCGGCGGAGGTGATCCGCGCGCCGAGCCCGTCCTGCAGCCCACCGAAGTACTCGGCGACGACCGCGGCGATCACGGCCAGCGACGACGCCTGCCGCAGGCCGGTGAACAGGTGGGGGAGCGCGCCGGGCAGCCGCACCTTCCGGGCGAAGGTCCAGCCCGAGGCGGCGTACGTGCGCATCAGCTCCTGATGCACCGGGCTCACCTCGCGCAGCCCGCGCAGCAGGTTGAGGAAGACCGGGAAGAACACCACGATGCCGGTGACCAGTCGGCGGGGGATGCTGCTGGTCGACTCGAACATGTTGTTGAGGATCGGGGCGAGCGCGATGATCGGCAGCGCGTTGACCACTGCCGCGAACGGGATCGACACCTCGCCCAGCAACCTCGACCGGCTCGCCGCCAGCGCCGCCAGCACGGCCAGGATCGTGCCGCCGATCAGCCCGGCGAGCGCGTTGGCGCCGCTGGCCAGGGCGGCGTCCCAGATGTTCTGCCGCTGTTCGGCGATCTGCGCGCCGATCGCGGACGGGGCGGGGAGGATGAACGGGGCGACCCGCCCGAGAGTCACGAAGACCTCCCACAGGACCAGGGCGAGGACCCCGAAGACCACCGGCGGCAGTACACGTCTCATGCCGCCACCTCCGCTTCGCTCCGGCATCGGCATGAGTGACGGACGTCGCCCGGTGACTCGCTCACAGGCTCGCTCATGAGCGCAGCGCCCGTCGGACCTCGGTGATCTTCTCGAAGTAGACCGGCGACTGCCGCCCCGCCTCGTCCCGGGACGCGAGCTTCACCTCGATCGACGCGGTGATCCGGCCCGGGCGGGCTGACATGACGACCACCCGGTCGGAGAGGAACACCGCCTCGGAGATCGAGTGGGTGACGAAGACCGTGCTGGTCCCGGTCGTGGCGCAGATGCCGAGCAGCTCCGACTGGAGGCGCTCGCGGGTCATCTCGTCGAGCGCGCCGAACGGCTCGTCCATCAGCAGCAGCGGCGGCTGGACGGCCAGGGCCCGGGCGATCGCGACCCGCTGCTGCATGCCACCGGAGAGCTGGCCGGGGTAGTGGCCGGCGAACTCGGAGAGCCCGACCAGTTCCAGCATCTGCTCGGCCCTCGCCCGGCGGTCGGCCTTGGACATGCCGCGCAGTTCGAGGGGAAGCTCGACGTTGCGGCGCACGGTCCGCCACTCGAAGAGGCCGGCCTGCTGGAAGGCGATGCCGTACTCCTGCTCGCGGCGGGCCTGCGCGGCCGGCCGCCCGGCGACGGTGACCGTGCCGGTGGTCGGCGCGATCAGGTCGGCGATCAGGCGCAGCAGGGTGCTCTTGCCGCAGCCGGACGGCCCGATCAGCGAGACGAACTCGCCGCGGCCCACCGTCAGGTTCACGTCGGACAGGGCCGTGACCTCGTCCGAGCGGCCCGGATTGAAGACCTTCGTGACGTCGTCGACGACCACCGCGGCCGTGTCGTCACGGTCCGGCGCCGGCACGACGTCGGGGCTCGCGAGCTCGCTCATAGGGTGACCACCTCCACGTGGCGCCGGTGCCGCATCAGCGGCAGTTCGAGAAGGGAGACGGCGCCGGCGACGAGCAGGCCCAGCAGGGCCGCGCCGAGCATCGCCGTGTAGACCTTGGCGGGATCGCTGGTGGCCTCCCGGGAGTACTCGATGATCAGGCGTCCGATGCCGCCGCGGGTGCCGGTGGAGATCTCGCCGACCACCGCGCCGACCACGGCCGCCGCCCCGGCCAGGCGCAGCGCCGGGAAAAGATAGGGCAGCGCCGCCGGGAAGCGGAGTTTGACCAGCGTGCGCCACCAGCCGGCCGCGTAGCTGCGCATCAGCTCGGCGCCGGCCGCCGACGGCGACTGGAGCCCGCGCAGCATGCCCACGGCGACCGGGAAGAAGGCCAGATAGGCGGCGATCACCGCCACCGTCGCCCAGGGCGGCATCAGCGCGCCGCCCCAGCCGGCGATCAGCGGCGCGAGCGCCACCAGCGGCACGGTCTGGGAGAGGATGACGTACGGCAGGAGCCCGCGCTCGACGATCCGGAACCGTTGCATGGCCGCCGCGAGGACGAGCCCGATCACCGTCCCGGCCAGGAACCCGGCCGCCGTGATGCCGAGCGTGAACAGGCAAGCGTCGAGCACCACGATCCACACCGGCCGGCCGCCGGTCATCTCCGGGTCGGCCAGCCGGGTGAGGATCGTCCACAGGTGTGGCATGGAGAGGTCGTCGGCGCGCGGGAGCACCCGTACGCCGAACAGCACCGTCCCCTCGGGTTCGCCGACTGCCTTGTACCCCTCCCACAGCAGGGCGGCCGCGATCAGTCCGGCGATCACCGAGAGGACGCGCCTCACGAGAACGCCGGGATGACGTGCTCGCCGTAGGCGGCGAGAGTCGATTCCTTGCCATCGTGCTGCAGGTAGACCGAGAACTGGTCGACGCCCAGCGCCCGGAGGTCCTTCAGCTTCGCGACGTGGCTCTCCACGGGGCCGAGGACACAGAACCGGTCCACGATCTCGTCCGGCACGAAGGTCGTGTGGCTGTTGCCGGCTCGACCGTGCTCGCTGTAGTCGTACCCCTGCCGTGCCTTGATGTAATCGGTGAGGGCCTGCGGCACCGCGCCGCCGTCGCCGCCGTAACGGCCCACGATGTCGGCGATGTGGTTGCCGACCATGCCGCCGAACCAGCGGGTCTGCTCCCGCTGATGCGCCAGGTCGTCACCGACGTAGGCCGGAGCCGCCACGCAGAACTTGATGGCGTCCGGGTCCCGTCCGGCCTTGACCGCGGCCGCCCGCACCGCCTTGATCATCCACTCGGCGATGTCCGGGTCGGCGAGTTGCAGGATGTACCCGTCGCCCACCTCGCCGGTGACGGCCAGCGCCTTCGGGCCGTAGGCGGCCACCCACACCTCCAGGCGGCTGTCCGCGGCCCAGGCCAGTTGCAGCTCCTGACCGCGGACGGTCACCCTCTCGCCGTTGCCGAGGCCCTTGATCGCCAGCACGCTCTCGCGCAACTGGCCCAGGGTCTGCGGCGTGAGGCCGAGCACCCGCAGGGCGGAGTCGCCGCGCCCGATGCCGCAGACGGTCCGGTTGCCGTACATCTCGTTGAGGGTCGCGAAGGTCGAGGCGAGGACCGTCCAGTCCCGGGTGCCCGGGTTGGTGACCATCGGCCCGACGACGATCCGCTCGGTCGCGGCCAGGATCGCCGAGTAGACGACGAACGGCTCCTGCCAGAGCACGTGCGAGTCGAACGTCCAGAAGTGACTGAAGCCGGCCGCCTCGGCCTTCTTCGCCCACTCGACGACCTCCAGCGCGGGCGGGTCGTTCTGTAATACAACACCGATGTCCAAGTGGCCCACCCCTTTCTAGATCAGGTAGTCGCTGAGGCCGCGCTTGAGATAGCGGCCGCGGCCGGCCCGCCCGGTGTACTCGCCGCCGGACGCGATCACCTCGCCGCGGGACAGGACGGTGTCGACCTTCCCGTCGATCTCCCAGCCCTCCCACGCGGAGTGATCCATGTTCATGTGGTGCGTCTCGGCGCTGATCCGGGTGCGCCCGTTCGGGTCGTAGAGCACGATGTCGGCGTCCGAGCCGGGCGCGATGACCCCCTTACGCGGGTAGAGGCCGAACATCCGGGCCGGGGTGGTCGCGATCGTCTCCACCCAGCGGGCCAGCGACAGCTTGCCGTCGACGACACCCTGGTAGAGCAGGTCCACCCGGTGCTCGACGCTGCCGATGCCGTTCGGGATCTTCGAGAAGTCGCCGAGGCCCAGCTCCTTCTGGTCCTTGAAGCAGAACGGGCAGTGGTCGGTCGACACCACCGACAGGTCGTTGGTTCGCAGGCCCTGCCACAGGTCGGCGCGGTGCGACTCGTGCTTGCTCCGCAGCGGCGTCGAGCAGACCCACTTGGCGCCCTCGAAACCGGGCGCGCCGAGCTGGTCCTCCAGGGTGAGATAGAGGTACTGCGGGCAGGTCTCGGCGAACACGTTCTTCCCCGCGTCCCGGGCCCGGGCCACCTGCTCGAGGGCCTTCGACGCGGACAGGTGGACGATGTAGAGCGGGCAGTCGGCGGCGACCGACGCGAGCCAGATGGCCCGGCTGGTGGCCTCCGCCTCCAGTTCTTGCGGCCGGGTCAGGCCGTGGTGGATCGGATCCGTCTCGCCGCGTTCCAAGGCCTGCTTGACCAGCACGTCGATGGCCGGGCCGTTCTCCGCATGCATCATGATCATGGCGCCGTTGTCGCGCGCCTTCTGCATCGCGCGCAGGATCTGGCCGTCGTCGGAGTAGAAGACGCCCGGATACGCCATGAACAGCTTGAAACTGCTGATGCCCTCGTTGGCGACCAGGTGGTCCATCGCCTTGAGGGACTCGTCGTCGACCCCGCCCATGATCATGTGGAAGGCGTAGTCGATGTGGCAGTTCCCGTCGGCCTTGCCGTGCCAGGCGGCCAGGCCGTCCTGGATCACCTCACCGGTCCGCTGCACCGCGAAGTCGATGATCGTCGTGGTGCCGCCGATCGCCGCCGCCCGGGTGCCGGTGTCGAAGGTGTCGCTGGCGTGGGTGCCGCCGAACGGCAGCTCCATGTGGGTGTGGGCGTCGACGGCGCCCGGGATCACGTACTTTCCGGTCGCGTCGATGACATTCTCGATGTGAGGCGCGGCGCCGGGCGCGAAGAGCGCGACGATGGTCTCGCCGTCGATCAGCACGTCCGCTTTCGTCGCGCCGGTGGGGCCGACGACGGTTCCGCCGCGGATGAGCAGAGTCACGGCGCCACCAGCCCGTCGTAGCTGTCCGGGCGGCGGTCCCGGTAGAACTGCCACCGGTCGCGGACCGTGGCGAGCAGACCCAGGTCCAGGTCGCGGATGATTAGCTCGGGGTTGTGGGTGTCGGCCACCTCGCCGACGAACTTCCCCTCCGGGTCGACGAAGTACGTCTGCCCGTAGAAGTCGTTGTCACCGAGGTCCTCGACGCCCACCCTGTTGATCGCGCCGATGAAGTACTCGTTGGCGACCGCGCTGGCCGGCTGCTCCAGCTGCCACAGGTAGGAGGAGAGCCCGCGGCTCGTGGCCGACGGGTTGAACACGATCTGCGCCCCGTTCAGGCCGAGCGCGCGCCAGCCCTCCGGGAAATGCCGGTCGTAGCAGATGTAAACGCCCACTTTGCCGACCGCGGTGTCGAAAACCGGATAACCCAGGTTTCCCGGACGGAAGTAGAACTTCTCCCAGAAACCCTTCACCTGCGGGATGTGGTTCTTCCGGTATTTGCCGAGATATCTACCATCGGCATCGACCACCGCCGCTGTGTTGTAGAGGACTCCGGGCTGCTCCTGCTCGTACATCGGCAGGACCATGACCATTCCCAGCTCGGCCGCGAGAGCCTGGAAGCGCTCGGTCGTCGGGCCGGGGATGCTCTCGGCATACTCGTAGTAGGCGGCGTCCTGCACCTGGCAGAAGTACGGGCCGTAGAACAGCTCCTGGAAGCAGATCACCTTCGCCCCCTGGGCGGCGGCCTCACGAGCGTAGTCCTCGTGTGCCTTGATCATCGATTCCTTGTCGCCCGTCCAGGTGGTCTGGACGAGGGCGGCGCGGACGACTCCGGTCGTCATAGCGGCCCCTCTCTTTTTGATCTTTTACGCACGCGCAGTGCGCCGGGAAGCGCCTGTGATCGTGTGTTTACTCCTAGTTATAGGTTCGGCGCCAGGCCTTGCTTGTCGACGCCGGATGCCGTAGGACACTAACGACACAGATTGAGGCGAACAATTGCCCGTACGTTACGGAATGTTTCGGAGACGATAATTTGCTGACCCTGATCACCGGGGCGGTTCAGGACAGAAGCGCCCGCGGCATCGCTGCGGCCGTGAGCCGGTTGATCACGTCCGGCCACCTGCCCGCCGGCGCACGCCTGCCCACCGTCCGGGTGGTCGCGGGCTCGCTCGGGGTGAGCCCGACGACGGTCAGCGAGGCGTGGCGCAACCTGATCCTGGCCGGGGCGATCCAGACCCGCGGGCGGTCCGGCACCTACGTCTCCGGGCCGCTGCCACCCCGGGCCCGGCTGCGGTACGCGCAGCTCAGCGGCGCGCGGGTGGACCTGCCGCAGGACCTGTCCACCGGTGTGCCCGACCCGCTGCTGCTGCCCGACCTGACCGCGGCGCTACGGCGGATCGGGGACGGGCGATGGGCCGGCAGCTACCTCGACGCCCCGGTGCTGCCGGAGCTCGAAGCGCTGCTGCGGGAGCGGTGGCCGTACCCGCCGGAGAAGCTGACCGTGGTCGACGGCGCGATGGACGCCCTCGACCGGGTGGCCGGCGCCGTCCTGCGCTATGGCGACCACGTGCTCGTGGAGAACCCGGCCTTCCCGCCGTTGCTCGACCTGCTCCAGGCCCTCGGCGCCACCGTCGTCGGGGTGCCGATGGACTCGGCCGGCATCGTCCCGGACGCCCTGCGACAGGCGCTCCGTGACTACCGGGCGGTCGCTCTCTTCCTCCAGCCGCGTGCCCACAACCCCACGGGTACCAGCATGGACGAGTCGCGCGCGGCGCTACTGGCGAACGTCCTCCTCGACGCGCCGCATCTGCTAGTGGTCGAGGACGACCACGCCGGCGGCATCGCCACCGCGCCGCCCGTCAGCATCGGCCGCTACCTGCCCGAGCGCACCGTGCACGTGGCCGGGTTCTCCAAGAGCCACGGGCCGGACCTGCGGCTCGCGGCGGTCGGCGGGCCGGCGCACGTGCTGGACGCGCTCGCCGACCGGCGGCTGCTCGGGCCCGGCTGGTCCAGTCGGCTGCTTCAGGGCGTACTCCTCGATCTGCTGACCGACCCGCGGGCCGTGGCGCGCGTCGCGGCCGCCCGGGACGCCTACGCCGCGCGCCGTGCCGCCCTGCTCTCCGCCCTGCGCGCCCGCGGGGTGACGGCCACCGCGGCGGACGGGATCAACCTCTGGATGGCCGTCCCCGACCAGCAGAACGCCATGGTCGCGCTGGCCGCCCACGGTGTCGCGGCCGCGCCCGGCGCTCCGTTCTGCGTCACCCCGCTGGATGTGGACCATCTGCGCATCACCGCCGGCCTGGTCGCCGGCGGCTACGACGTGCTGGCCGACGTGCTGGCGGTCGCCACCGTTCCGAACACCCGAAGGAGGACCCCATGAGCGAGCTTTTAGGCCGGCATCGTGCCGTCATGCCCCACTGGATGCCGGTCTACTACGGCGACGACGCGCTGGAGATCGTCTCCGGCAGCGGGCGCCGGGTCACCACCGCCGACGGTCGCACCTACCTCGACTTCTTCGGCGGCGTGCTGACCACGATGATCGGTTACGACGTGGCCGAGATCAGCGACGCGGTCCGCCGGCAGATCGGCACCGGTGTCGCCCACACGTCCACCCTCTACCTGATCCGGCAGCAGGTCGAGCTGGCCGAGAAGATCGCCCGGCTCTCCGGCATCCCGGACGCACGCGTGTTCTTCACCAACTCGGGCACCGAGGCCAACGAGTCCGCCCTGCTCATGGCCACCAACGTCCGGCGGTCCAACCAGATCCTGGCGATCAAGAACAGCTACCACGGGCGGACCTTCGGCACCATGGCGATCACCGGGCACCGGACCTGGTCGTCGAGCTCGCTGAGCCCGTTCACGGTCAACTGGCTCGCGTCGGCCGACCGGCTGCGCGGGCGGATGGCCCGGCTCGGCGACGCCGACCTGATCGAGGCGGCCGTCGACGACCTGCGGGAGGTGCTCGCCACGGTCACCGCCGGGGACGTGGCCGCGCTGATCGCCGAGCCGGTCCAGGGTGTGGGCGGGTTCGTGGCCGGACCGGACGGGCTGCTCGGGGCGTACCAGAAGGTCCTCGGCGAGCACGGGATCCTGCTCATCGCCGACGAGGTGCAGACCGGCTGGGGGCGCACCGGCGACCACTTCTGGGGCTACCAGGCGCACGATGTCGTTCCGGACCTGATCACGTTCGCCAAGGGGATCGGCAACGGTTTCGCCCTCGGTGGGGTGGTCGGCAGCGCCATGGTGATGAACGCGGTGCCGGCGATCAGCTTCTCCACCTTCGGCGGCAACCCGGTCAGCGCGGCGGCCGGCAACGCGGTCCTCGACTACGTGCTCGACCACGACCTGCAGGGCAACGCGCGGCGGGTGGGCGCCGTCCTGCTGGACGGGTTGCGGGCGCTGTCGTGCGCCATCATCGGCGAGGTGCGGGGCCGCGGCCTGATGATCGGCGTCGAGTTCGTCCGCCCCGGCACCACCGAGCCGGACCCGGCTGCCACCCTCCGCGTCTTCGACCTGTGCCGGGCGGGTGGCCTGCTGGTCGGCAAGGGTGGCCTGCACGGCAACGTGCTGCGGATGGGGCCGGCGCTGACGCTGACCGAGGACGAGGCCCGTGAGGGACTGGCGATCCTGCGGGACGCGATCATGACGGCAGACGCCGAATATCAGGTCCGATAAGTCGGACTTATCAGCGTTTGGCGCTAAGCTATTGTTCACCTTTGGTCCATCTGTGGAAGCGATCGGTAGCAGGCCGGTTGCTTTCCGTGCAGTTTGGGGAAACATCAGGTTAACGACAGCGGAACCTTGTACATGTCTCGTTCTGCCTATGGCAGCGCGCCCGTAACTCGGTCACGATCACGGCGTGACAGAAACATCCGTGATCTTGGCGCTGGTGGTCATCACGGCCCTGGCCTTCGATTTCACCAACGGGTTCCATGACACCGCCAACGCGATGGCGACCTCCATCGCGACCAAGGCGCTACGGCCCAAGACCGCCGTCGCCCTCTCCGGTGTGCTGAACCTCGTCGGCGCGTTCCTCTCGGTCGAGGTCGCGCTGACCGTCACCAACGCCGTGGTCAAGATTCAGGACAAGAGCGGCGCCCCCAAGGCGGGACTCCTCGCCGACGGTGGCGGCACCCTGTTGCTGATCATCCTGGCCGGCCTCGTCGGTGGCATCGTCTGGAACCTGGCGACCTGGCTCCTCGGCCTGCCGTCCAGTTCCTCCCATGCCCTCTTCGGCGGCCTGATCGGCGCCACCCTCGCCGGCCTGGGTGTGGCCGGCGTCAACTGGAACGGCGACGGCTCGAAGCTCGACGGCGTCGTCGGCAAGGTGCTGCTGCCCGCCGTGATCTCGCCGGTCATCGCGGGTGTCGTCGCCGCGGCCGGCACCTGGATCATCTTCAAGATCACCACCGGGGTCGCGGCCCGCTTCACCGAGCAGGGCTTCCGCTGGGGCCAGATCGGCAGCGCCTCCCTCGTCTCCCTCGCGCACGGCACCAACGACGCGCAGAAGACGATGGGCGTCATCACGCTCGCCCTGATCGCCAGCGGTCACTGGAGCGACCTGGAGAACATCCCGCTCTGGGTGAAGGTCTCCGCCGCGGTCGCCATCGCGCTCGGCACCTACCTCGGCGGATGGCGCATCATCCGGACCCTCGGCAAGGGCATCACCGACATCAACCCGCCGCAGGGCACCGCCGCGCAGTCCGGCGCCGCCGCCGTCATCCTCGCCTCCAGCCACCTCGGCTTCGCGCTCTCCACCACGCACGTCGCCACCGGCTCGGTCATCGGCTCCGGCCTCGGCCGCCCCGGCGCCACCGTCCGCTGGGCCGTCGCCGGCCGCATGATCCTCGCCTGGCTGATCACCCTGCCCGCTGCCGGCCTCGTCGGCGCGGTCATGTACTGGATCGGCGACGCCGTCGGCGGCATGTCCGGCGCCCTTGTCGTCTTCACCCTGCTGGCCCTCGCCTCCGGGGGCATGTACCTGCGCTCCCGCACCGGCAAGGTCGACCACGAGAACGTCAACGACGACTGGGACGGCGAAACCGTCCCCGTCGTCGCCACCCCCGTCCCCGCCGTCGCGGCGAACTGAAAGGGCCAACCGTGCACAACCTCGGATTCGCCCTGGACGGCGCCTGGCAGGTCCTTCTCGCCGGGCTCGCCCTCGGCGCCGGCCTGCCCATCGTGTTCGCCCTCGGCATCCGCTCCCTCGCCTGGGGCGCCGGAGCCACCACCGTGAGCGACACCCCCGGCCCGGTCCGGCCGCTCGGCACGATCCTCGGCTACACCCTGTTCGCGGTGGTCGTCGTCGGCGTGCTGCTCGGCCTCACCTTCATCGTGGCCAGCGGGTTCGGATACAAGCTCGACTTCACCCACGTGTACCCGACGCTCATCGAGAAATAGGGTCCGCGTTCGGATTCGCGTTCGCGGGAGGGGCCGGCGCCGTTCAGGCTGCCGGTCCCTCCCATTCTGTACGGTCCGCGCCTCCCTCGACCGCAGCCGCGGGGTACCGCGGCTACGACGCGACGCGCGCCGGTGGGCCCGCCCACCAGCGCGCCTTTCGGGCGGAAGCCGACGGTCACCGCCCTACGCCGCCCCGCACCCACAGTCGCCCTCGCGCTGCTTCGCCCCGCGCCGCCCCGCCCCGCGCCGCCCCGCGCCGCTCTGCATGACCCCGCGTCGCGTCGCCCCGCTTCACTCGTGCTGCGTCGCCTCGCTTCGCTTGTGCCGCGTTGTTCCGCTTCGCTCGTGGTGCGTCGTCCCGCTTCGCCCGTGCTGCGCTCCCCACGAGCGGCCGGGCCGGCGCTGATCAGACCAGCGAGCGGGCGAGCACGCCGATGTCAGGGTTGTCGGTGAACAGGCCGTCGATGCCGGTGCGCAGGAACGTCACCTGCTCGTCGATCGACCTACCGTAGGCGGTGGCGTCCGCGCCGACCCGCAGTTCGGTGGGCAGGAACGAGTTCTCCGCGCGGAAGGTGTAGGGAATCACCTTGATCCCCGCGGCGTGGGCATCGGCGACCAGGCTCGTCGGAGCACCGAGCGTCCCGTCCGGCTTGCGCGGGATGATCTGCCCCTTCTCCGGGCCGATACCGTCGACGAAGCCCGACAGCTCCTTGAGACCGGTGGGGGACAGGTAGTCGGCGTACGTCCGCGGGTCGTTGAACGGTGTCCCGGCCGCGCTGCTCAGGAAGACCAGCGGCACCTCGACCCGGTGGTCGTCGGCGAGGTCGCGCAGGTTCGCCGCCTCGAACGACTGGATGAACACCTTGGCGCCCCGCTTGTCCAGACCGTTGCGGCGCAGCGTCCGGACCAGCGGCTTCTCCAGTTCGAGCCCGATGCTCCGGAAGAAGGTCGGGTGCTTCGTCTCCGGGAAGACGCCCAGATCGCGGCCCAGTTCCTTGGAGAGCCGCTTACGCAGGTCGAGCATCTCCTGGAAGGTCGGCACCTCGAAGTAGCCGTCGTACACCGTGTTCTGCTGTCGGATCGCCGGGATCCGCTCGGTGGCGCGCAGCGTCTTCAGCTCGGCGAGGGTGAAGTCCTGCGTCCACCAGCCGGTGACGCTGACCCCGTCGAGGACGACAGTGCGCTTGCGGGCGGCGAACTCCGGCCGGGACGCGACATCGGTGGTGCCTCCGATCTCCGGCTCGTGCCGGCACACCAGGACGCCGTCCTTGGTGATCACCAGGTCCGGCTCCAGGTAGTCGGCGCCCAGTCGCGCGGCCAGCTCGTACGACGCGAGGGTGTGCTCGGGCCGGTAGCCGGAGGCGCCCCGGTGGCCCACCACCAGCGGCTTCGTCCGGGCCCCGCCGTGCCCGTGCCCACCGGCCCAGGCGGGTGCGGAAGCGGCCCCGGCCAGCGCCGGAGCAGCGGCGGCGACAGCGCCGAAGCGCAGCACCTGACGGCGATCTGCCACGTCTTCCTCCAGAGTGCTCGGATCCGGCGATCATCACCGGACGTCCGCACAGAGTCGACGCGACCGAACCGACCCCCAGGCGACGTTCCCGTGGCGTTTCCGCGAACGAGGGATCAATGGTCACTCCCCGGCCCCGCTCCGCAGCCCACTCCGGTGCGCCACCTCTGCCCGCTCCACCGGTTGCCCGCGACGACACGTCGGGTTGCCGGTGCGTGGGTGGGCGGTCGGCGGGCGCGGATGGTCGTGGGTGGCTGGCCAGCCGGTCGGGGTGCGTGTGCGTGTGCGGCCGGCGGCGCGGATGGTCGTGGGTGGGTGGCGGGCGCGGGTGTGGTCGGCCGGTCGGGTTGCCGGTGGGTGCGTGGCCCGTCGACCGTCGTCCGGGTGGTGTGCCACTGGCCGGTACCCCGGTCGTCCTCAGTGGGTGAGCGTGGCCAGGAGGCGTTTCGCCTCGCGGACCAGGCGTGTCCCGCCCCCTCGGGCGGCCACGTCGGCCAGGCCGGGAACGGTGTCGCGGGCGTCGACGGCGGAGGCGGCGCGGGTGCCGAGCTCGAGCAGGTCGGGCAGCCCGCGGGGGACGGCCGGCAGCAGCGGTGGCAGCGCTGCCAGGAGCACCTGCCAGACGGTTGCGGACGCGCCCGCCTGCCGAGCGTCACGCAGAGCCGGCACCACCCGGGCCAGTTTGACGGTGCCGTCCGCGGCCAGATCGCCCAGCTCGGCGCCGAGCGCCGCGGCGAACGGCTCACTGCCCGCGGCGAAACCCAGGAAGGCGTCGACGGCCGCGATCCGGTCGGCCTCGTAACGGGCGGCCAGACCGTACGCCAGCGCGAGCACGGTCGCCGGCCCGATCGGCCCGCTCATGTCGGCGAGCAGGGGCAGCAGGCCGGCGTCGCGACCGTCCTGATCGGCCAGCGCGGCCAGGTCGGGCAGCGCCCACGCCGCCACGGCCTCACGGTGATGCGGCAGCACCATCGCGAGGACGTCCGGCTGGAAGTTGGTGGTCACGTGGTACTCCGGGCGGGACCGCGGCGTGAGGCCGACCAGCGCGTCCTCGAGGATGATCCGGTCGCCGCCGGCCCGGCCGGACTCCAGGGAGGCGACGACCCGGCGGGCGACGACCTGGCCTGCGGAGTCGCGGCTGTGCTGCTCGAAGCGGGCGCTGACCGGATCAGGCATCCCGCCGGCCCGGAGCCAGCCGGCCACGAGCTCGCCCGACGGGAGTTTCATCGTCTCGGCCCGCGCGAGCACCTCCGCGTCGATGTCGCGGCTCACCCGGATCATCGCCTGCTGCAGGTCGAGCGGCCAGGGGTCCACCCCCGCCTCCTCGTAGCGGGCGAGCCGGCCGACCAGAGCACCGGCGTCGATGCCGCCGGTGACGTCGGTCGGGGTGGCGAGCAGCACCGGAACCGGCGCCTGCACGACCTGCACCGCCGCCTCCGCGACCCGGAGACTGAGGATGCCGGACGGGGTGCCGACCATCGACCGGGCCGTTCCACCGCCGATGTCGGCGAGGTTCCACCGGACGGCGTTGCGCAGTCGTTCCCGCATGACGTGGCCGCGCTCCCGGCCGAGCCGGGCGGCGATCACCTCGCCCAGGAAGGGGAAACGCCCCCACCGGTCGCCGAAGACACCCGGATGCCGGTCGAGGACCGGTGCCAGCGCCTCCGCGAAACCCTCCGGCGGCAGCGTGATCAGCGCCGCCAGGATCCGTTCCCACCGCACCGCCGCCGGATCCTGGATCAGCGCGGTCACCTCCTCCGCCAGCTCGGCGGCGCTTCCGATCGCCCCGGGCAGCGCCGCCGGAGCCGACCGCAGCGGCGGCAGCCACTGCCCCAGCCGGCCCGCCTCCTCCGGCCCCGCCCCCTCCACCCCCAGCCGGTCAAGCTGACCCGGTAGGTCCGGCGGCGTCAGTGGGTCGTGCTGACCCGGTAGATCCGACAGCTCCAGCGGGCCGAGCTGATCCGGTAGCGCTGTCGGCCCCGGCGACGAAGGATGTCCCGGCCGCAGCGACGGCTCCGGTGGCGCCGGGACGTCCGGCCCGCCGGCGATCCGCGGCCTCACGATGGGCGTCGTGGCGGCTGCCGCGCTGCTTCCGTTGGCGGTCATGGCGCCGGGGACGGTGGTCACGGCGGCAGCGGCGGCGGCCACCCGGGCCCCCACGTCGGCCGGTGCGTGTGCCAGGTGACGGGCCGCCACGGTGACCGCCCGCTCCTGGATGTCCAGCGACTGATGATCGAACGCGGCCGCGACCGTGGCCAGGATCTCGCCCGCATGGTCCGGTGAGCGGCGAGCCGTCTCGTCCAGCCAGGTCAGCGCCGTTTTCACCAGGACCTTCTCCTTGCGGGCGAGGACGCCGGCACCGGCCTCGAGCACCGTCGGGATCTCCAGCAGGCCGTGCTCGCCGAGGTCACGCAACGCGGCCAGGGCCGTCCGGGCGACCGGTGACGGCGCGTCACCGGCCAGCCGGGCGTAGCTCGTGGCGTGCCGGGACAGCTCGGCGGGAGTGGGCGCGAGGGCCTCGTGCAGCTGCGTGAACGGCCGCAGAGCACCCGGCCGGTCACCCCGGGCCAGCCGGTCGACGGTCGCGTCGACGATCGCCCGGCGCTCCAGCCGGCCCTCGGCGACGAGACGCGCGATCGCCGCGGGAAACGACGTCTCCCGGTCGTCGAAGTCGGCCGACGGCAACTCGCTGCCGAGCCCGTCGATCTCGAACACCGACGGCAGCAGCAGGTCGAGCCAGGGGCTGCCGCGGAGGGCGTCGGTGAGCGGCACGCTCCACGAGTGCTCCCGGACCGCCGCCACCCAGCCATGGACCACGCCCTCGGTGACCGGTGGCTCGGCATCACCCTCGAGCAGCAGCGCCTCGACGAACCGCCAGTCGTCGCCCCAGGCATCGCGGCGCAGCCCGCGGGCCAGCCGGACGCCGAGGTCGCCGATCCAGGGCACCTGCCGGGCCCGCGCGATCCGGAGGAAGTGGCCGGCCGCGATGTCACGCCAGCCGCGCATGCCCCGGCGCTGGAGGAGGGTGGCCGCCCGGGCGGCGGTGGGCACGCAGGCGATCACCAGGAGCGCGAACAGGCCGGCCGGATCGAACGAGCGGGCCCACCACTCGCCGGATCCACTGCGGACACGCCGCTCCACCTCACCGGCGAACGCCAGCCGCTCCTGCTCGGTCGCGTCGAGCAGGAGCGTCGTCAGCGCGGCGCTGTCGGTCCGGCGAAACGGCTCGTCGAGCCCGTCCCAGGTGAGTGCCATGAGGTCACCCTAGGAGCGGGGTACGACAGGAAATCACATCCGCAGGTGGTCCCAGTCGAGCAGCCCGGTGCCGAGGTCGCGGACCGTCGCGAGCAGACCCAGCCGGGCCGCCCGCAGCACCGGGTCCTCGTCCATCACGAACACCTCGTCGAAGAACCGTCCGACCGGATCGACCAGTGGCCGTACGGCGGTCACGAACCCGGTCACGTCGGAGAACCCGGAGACCGAGGTCACGGCCTCGTGCAGGGCCACTTCGGCGGGCTCCTTGAGAACCGCCGGGTCGTAACCGGCCACCGTGCCCGCGGGTACGATCCGGCGCGCCCGCTGGATGGCCGCCGCGACCGCCCGGAACCCGGGGTCGGTCACCGCCGTGCCCAGCTGCGCCAGCAGGACGTCGACGAGTGCCGGCCGACCCGCGTGCGGCAGGACCGCGCGTACCCGGTCGACCGGCTGTCCCTCCTCGACGAGCAGTTGCTCCAGCCGCCGGGCCAGGAACTCCCGGCTGTCGGCGAGAACCTGTTCGGGCACCGGCACCGGCTGCTCCGCCAGCGACAGTCCGTCGAAGAGGTCGAACCCCGCCAGCGCGGGGGTGGCGCGGTGCACCGCGAGCAGGCCGAGCACCGCCCGCCGTACCGCGAAGGGGTCGCTCGACCCGGTCGGCAGCCCGACCGTCGCGGCGAGACCGGCGACCAGGTCGAGCCGGTCGGCCAGGGACAGCACGGCGCCGGGCACCGAGGCGGGCAGGGCGTCGCCGGTGTTGCGGGGCAGTTCGGCCTCGTAGACGGCCTGCGCCACCGGCCGGTCCTCGCCGGCGTGCAGCGCGTAGTCGCGTGCCATCACCCCGGCCAGGCTGGTCATCTCCGTGACCAGCTGCGACCCGAGGTCGAATTTGACCAGCTCAGCCGCCCTCTTTAGAACAGGTGAACCAAATTCGAGGCGCTCGGCGATAGAGAGTGCAAGGGCCTCGATCCTCCGAGCCCGGTCAGCCATCGAGCCGAGTCTGTCGGTGAAGGTGAGGCGGTCCAGGTGGGCTTTCATCTCCGCGAGCGACTTCTCGCGGTCCGCGCGGTAGAAGAACGCCGCGTCCTCGTAACGGGCCCGCAGCACTCCCTCGTTGCCGGCCCGCACCAACTCCACGTCGACCGGCCCGTTGGCCACGGTGACGAAGAGGGGGAGCAGCGCGCCGTCCTCGTCGCGCACCGGCAGGTAACGCTGATGCTTGCGCATCACCGTGGTGAGCACCGCGTCCGGGAGCGACAGGTAGCTCTCGTCGAAGGTGCCGAGCAGCGGCAGCGGCTGTTCGACCAGGTCGGTGATCTGGTCGATGAGCGCGGCCTCGCCCGCCACGTCGATCTTCCCGTCCGGGTAGACGAGGTCCTGGGCGCCGATGACGATCAGCTCACGGCGGTCCTCGAAGTCGGCGACGATCCCGTTCACCCCGAGGGTCTCCAGGAAGGTCTCGGCCGACGCGATCTCGGCGACCGGCGGCTCGGCGGTGCGCAGCAGCCGGGTCCGGCGGCCGGCGGCGAGGGTGGAGACGGCCACCGGCACCACGTCGTCGCCCCAGAGGGCGGTCAGCCAGCGGACCGGCCGGCTGAAGGCGAGCTTCGGGTCGTTCCACCGCATGTTCTTGGCCGCGCGCAGACCGGTGACGACCTGCGCGAGCACGTCGGCGAGCACGGCAGGCGCGGCGCGTCCGGCTTCGTGCTTCTTGACGACCACATGGGGTACGCCACCGACCTCCTCCGTCTCGACATCGGCGAGAGCGACGCCCTGCCCGCGGGCGAAACCCTCGAGGGCTCTGGTCGGTGCGCCGTCCGGTCCGTAGGCCTGCTGAGTCTTGGGGCCCTTGACCGTGCGGACGTGGTCCTCCTCGCGGGCCGCGACCGCCGGGACGACGGCGATGATCCGGCGCGGTGTGCCGAAGACACGCACGTCGCCGTGGCCGAGCCGGGTGGCCGCGAGCCCGTCGGTGAGCAGCCGCGCGACCTGGTCGCGGGCGGAGCGTGCCTCGGCCGGGGGCAGTTCCTCGGCGCCGATCTCGAAGACCAGGGTGCGTTCGCCGTCGCCGGTCTGGACCGTGGCGGCCGGGCGGGCCGGCGCGAGCGGGTCGACGGTGCCGAGGGGGAGGCCCAGTTCGCTGCGACGGTCGATCCAGAGCCGGGCCACGTCACCGGCGAGCCGCCGCATCCGGGCGAACTCGGCGGCCCGCTCGGCGGTGGAGACCGCGCCACGCGAATCGAGGACGTTGAAGGCCTGCGAGCACTTCAGGACGTACGAGTGAGCCGGCACCGGAAGTCCGATGTCGATCAGGCGCTGGGCCTCGGTGGCGTAGATCTCGAGCAGGCGGCGGTTGGCGTCGATGTCGGCGTCGTCGAGGTAGTAGCGCGACATCTCGTACTCGGACTGGCCGAAGACCTCGCCGTAACTGACCCCCGGTGCGTACTCGATCTCCTTGAAGTGGGTCTTCTCCTGCAGCGCCATGATGATCCGCTCGATGCCGTAGGTGATCTCCACGCTGACCGGATCGAGGTTGACGCCGCCCACCTGCTGGAAGTAGGTGAACTGGGTGATCTCCAGCCCGTCCAGCCAGACCTCCCAGCCCAGACCCCACGCGCCGACGGCCGGGGCGGCCCAGTTGTCCTCGACGAACCGGACGTCGTGGGCGGCCACATCGATGCCGATGGCGGCCAGGCTGCCGAGGTAGAGCTCCTGCGGGTTGCCGGGGTCGGGCTTGAGGATCACCTGGAGCTGGGTGTGGGTCTGCAGCCGGTTCGGGTTCTCGCCGTAACGGGAGTCGTCCGGCCGGACCGACGGCTCGGTGTAGACGACACGCCACGGCTCCGGCCCGAGCACCCGCAGGAGAGTCGCCGGGTTGAGTGTTCCGGCGCCGACCTCGGTGTTCATCGGCTGGACCACCAGGCAGCCCTGATCTGTCCAATACGCGGTCAACCGGGTCAGCGCGTCCTGCATGGTGAGCATGGGTCCGAAGTCTAGGTGGGCCCCGATGGGGGTAGGTACGCAAATATGCTCGTCGGAGATCTTTACGCCTTTCAGGACCTCCTAACGGATGAGGAGGCCGCGACCGTCCACCGGGTTCGTGACTTCCTCTCCGCCGAGGTCGCGCCGATCGCCAATGAATACTGGGCGCGGGCCGAGTTCCCGTCCCACCTGATCAAGCAGTTCGCCGGGCTGGGTCTGGCCGGTGTGGAGCGCTCGTCGTTGATGGACGGCTGGCTGGCGCTGGAGATGGGTCGTGCCGACGCTTCGATGGCCACCTTCTACGGGGTGCACGCGGGCCTCGCCATGGGCAGCATCCAGGAGTGCGGCTCCCCGGAGCAGAAGGAGCGCTGGCTGCCGGCGATGGCGTCGTTCGACCGGATCGGGGCGTTCGCGTTGACCGAGCCGACCGGCGGCTCCGACGTGGCGGCCGGGTTGCGCACCACCGCACGGCGCGAGGGCGACACCTGGGTGCTCGACGGGCGCAAGCGCTGGATCGGCAACGCCACCTTCGCCGACCTGAT
The DNA here is from genome assembly GCF_050956125.1 of Actinoplanes sp. CA-252034. Classification (NCBI taxonomy): domain Bacteria; kingdom Bacillati; phylum Actinomycetota; class Actinomycetes; order Micromonosporales; family Micromonosporaceae; genus Actinoplanes; species Actinoplanes sp. CA-252034. The sequence continues at coordinate 7,869,830 of NZ_CP191846.1, read as the reverse complement.
CGTGGTGTGGGCGCGCGACGAGGCGGACGATCAGGTCAAGGGCTTCGTGGTGGAGAAAGACGCGCCCGGGTTCACCGCCACCAGGATCGAGAACAAGATCGCCCTGCGGATCGTGCAGAACGCGGATATCGAGCTGACCGGGTCCGGGTGCCGGAGTCCGACCGGCTGCAGTTGGGCCACTCGTTCAAGGACACCGCGCGGGTGCTGCGGGCGACGCGGGCGGGTGTGGCCTGGCAGGCGGTCGGCGTGATGATCGCCGCCTACGAGATCGCGCTGCGCTACGCCGGGGAGCGCGAGCAGTTCGGCCGTCCGATCGCGAAGTTCCAGCTCGTCCAGGACCTGCTGGTGCGGATGGCCGGCAACGTGACCGCGTCCCTGGGGATGTGCGTGCGGCTGGCCCAGCTGCAGGACGCCGGCGTCTACAAGGACGAGCACTCGGCTCTGGCCAAGGCCTACTGCACCACCCGGATGCGTGAGGTGGTCGGCTGGGCCCGGGAGCTTCTGGCCGGCAACGGCATCGTCCTGGACTACGACATCGGCCGCTTCGTGGCGGATGCCGAGGCCCTGTACTCCTACGAGGGCACCCGCGAGATCAACACCCTGATCGTGGGCCGGGCCATCACCGGCCACGGAGCCTTCGTCTGAGCGGAAGACGACGGCCGTCGGGGAGCCGGGGCCCGGTAGGCGGAAGGCCGGGCGCGGCAGGCGGGAGGCCGGGCGGGGCAGGTCGGGGCCGGGTGCGGCAGGGCGGGGGCGGGCGGAGCGAGCGGTGGCCGCCCGGGATCAGGCGGGGCGGGCCACCGCCCTCGACGGTCAGACGTATTGACGTTCGATGTGCTGCTGGGTGGCGCTGAACGCGAGGTTGCAGGAGGTGAGCTCCTTGTCGTCGGCCGCCGGCCCGCTGGTCCACTCCAGGTGGAAGTGGCCGCGGGTGAGTCCGGGGTTCAGCTCGAACCGGGTCGGGCCCTCGCCGTCGGGGAAGTCACGCCAGCCGGGGGCGCCCGCCGTGTAGGTGTTCGCCGGATCGGCGGTGAATCCGATCCGGCCGCCCGACCCGGGGCGCAGGCACTCGCGGGTCAGCTCGACCTTGATCGGGCCGGCGGTGACGAACTGGTCCGGGCCCTGAGCGACGCACGCCGGCAGGCAGGACAGCGCGTCGGCCCTCCACGAGTAGAGGAAGCGGTCCACCGGGCGGTCGACGTAGACGTTCAGCGAGTCGGTGCCGTCGGCGGTGATGGCCATCTTCCGGTGCCGGTAGTGGGCGTTGTACTCGCCGCTGACGGTGGCCTTCGTCGTGAAACGGAACTTGCCCGAGCTGCCGGCGTCGGTCGCACCGACGTAGACCTGTTCGTCGGATCCCTTCTTCCGGAAGTGGAACTCCACCCGGCCGGCGTTGCCGGTGGTCCGGCCCTCGATCCCGGCCCAGCCGCTGAGGACGACGTTGCCACCCGGCGTCGTCTCGTCCGGTCCGGCCGCGAACTGCATGCCGGTGTTGATCTCCGTCTTCGGCGGTGGCGGTGGCGCCGCCGCGGCCGGCGCCGAGCCGGCCAGTGTGGCGACCAGCGCGGTGCCGATCGTGAGCAAGCGGGTACTGCCCACCGTGTCCTCCCCGTTGAGTGGTTTCGAGAGTTTCAGCCCGAAAACTACCAGTCCGAGAAGGACCTTTCGCCGCTTCTGATGGGTTGGGGCGCGTCCGCGCGCCGCGGGACCGCCCGAGGACGGTCCCGGCTCAGCTGCCGGCCAGACGAACCCCGCCGCCACCGCGTTTGGCCTGGTACATGTAGGCGTCGGCCTCACGCATGAGGACGGCGAACTCGGTGCCGTGGTCGGGGAAGAGGGCGACCCCGATGCTGGCGCCGATCCGTACCGGCTCGCCTTCGATGTCGAACGGCTCCCGGAGCCGTTCGCAGATCCGGTCGCCGACGCTGATCGCCGCCTTCTCGTCCGGGTCGCCGGTGAGCAGCACCGAGAACTCGTCGCCGCCGAGACGCGCGACCAGGTCGGGCCGCCGGACGACCCCTTGGAGACGCTTGGCGACCAGCTGCAGCAGGACGTCGCCGGCGTGGTGTCCGACAGTGTCGTTGACCTGCTTGAACCCGTTGAGGTCGAGCAGCAGCAGCGCCATCCGGGTGCCGGTGGCGGCGGCAATGTCGACGGCCGCGTGGGCCCGGTCGAGGAGCATCTTGCGGTTGGGCAAGCCGGTCAGCGAGTCGTGGAACGCCTGCTTGGTGAGCTCGTTCATGTGGACCTCGGCGGCCTGCCGCATCCGGGCGCTGTCCATGATCAGCGTGCCCTCGACGGCCAGCTGCTGGGCCAGGATCCGGTCCTGGGCGGTCCAGTCGCGGGGGCCGCTGGAGTCGCCGCACATCACCATGCCGACCGGTCCCTGCGCGGAGAGCAGCGGCATCGCGATGAACGACTGCAGCCCGATCGTCTGGGTGAGCCCGCCGACCCGTACCTTCGCGGTGCTGGCGTCGGCGACGAGCATCGGCTCGCCCTTCTCGGCGCTGTTGCGCCAGACCGGTGACTCCGCGGCCGCCTTGCCGAGCAGGTTGTCGGTGAGCGACCGGTGGATCTCGTCGGAGAAGCCGACGCCGTGCACGTACCGGATCCGCCCTTCGCTGTCGATCAGGTGCATCGCGGCGTGCTCGGTGCGGAACGCCGTGGCGCACGAGCGGGCCAGCAGCTCGGCGGCGGTCTCCACGTTGCCGGCCGACATGCCCTGCTCGAACAGCTCCCGGATGGTGGCGCTGCTGTGCGCCACGAACTGCCGCTGCTTCTCGGCGGCCAGGCCCTGCAGGGTGGTCGCGAAGTGCAGAGCCATCGTCGAGATGGTGTCCAGTTGGAGCTCGTCGAGACGGGTGCCGGTCAGCAGGAGGACACCGACGGTCTGCCCGCCGATGCGCAGGCGGACCGCCATCTGCTCACCGTTGACGACCGGCTTGCCACCCGCCGGGGCGCGGAAGACCTTGCCGGCGACCAGCTGGTCACGCCGGCCGGGCTCGCCCACCCTCGCGCTGACGGTCATCATGCCGGTCTCCGAGTCGAGCTCGAAGACGGTGGCCGCGGTCAGCCCGGCGATCTCCGTCAGGTGCGGCGCCGTCAGGTCCAGCACATGCTGCACCGACGGGGTGTCCTTCGTCATGAACGCCACCAGCTCGGCCAGAATCAGCCCCTGCCGGTCCGGCGTCATGTCCTCGCCGACCCCTTCCAACCCGGGACCGGCTGTGTGCATCTCGCTGCCCACGCTCATGGCCCTAGGGTCGGCACCACGGGGTCCGGCTTGAGCCGCGAACGGCCACTGAGCGGTCGCAAATCGGGTGCGCTCGGGTGCCGTTCATAATCCTCGAATGACGATCAAGGCCTTGATCTTCGACTTCGACGGTCTGCTGATGGACACCGAGACCACTCTGCTGGAGAGTTGGCGAGCCGAATGGCGCCGCCACGGGCACGAACTGAACGAGGCGGTGTTCTTCGCCGATCACGGAGGCGACACCACCGACGAGCAGTATGCGCTGCTCGCGGCTGCGGTCGGGCCGGGTTTCGATCGAGCCGCCAGCCAGGCGCGGCGTACGGCGTACCGTGAGGAAAGACATCGCACGATGGGCCTGATCGCCGGCCTGGACGACTGGCTGGCGGAGGCTGAAGGCCTCGGGTTGCGGCTCGCGGTCGCGAGCAGCTCGGCGCGCGAATGGGTGGCCGGGCATCTCGCGCGGACCGGCGATCTGGACCGCTTCGAGGTCCTGGCCTGCGGCGATGAGGTCGCCGCGCCCAAACCGGACCCGGCGGTCTACCGGCTGGCCCTGGACCGCCTCGGCCTGCCGCCCGAGGCGGCGGTGGCCTTCGAGGACACCCCGCACGGCGTTTCGGCCGCGGTGGCCGCCGGGTTGCGGTGTGTCGCAATTCCCCATTTGTACGCCCACAACGCCCGTTTTGTGCAGGCGGCCCTCCTGCTCCCGTCCGCCCTTGATTCCACCCTCGTCGACCTGCTCGCCCGCCTCGAGCCCGACCGCTAGAAGCTCCCGTTCAGATCGAACCAGCCGCCCGGAGGCTGAATCGGCCGTGGCCGGAGGCTGATCCGGCCGCGACCGGAGGCTGAATCGGCCGCGACCGGAGGCTGATCCGGCCGTGGCCGGAGGCTGATGCGGCCGTGACTGGAGGCTGGATCGGCCGTGACTGGAGGCTGAACCGGCTGTGGCCGAGCGCTGTCGCGCCGCCCACCCCGGGCAGCGCTCGTGCCGCTTCACGGTTTCCCTGGTGCGGCAGGCCGGGCTCTTCGGTTCGTCGGGTGCGGTGAGCTGGTGGGTTCAGCCGTGCGCGGGCCCGGCCGGCCCGGCTGCGGACGGAGGATTCGGTGACGCCGAGAAACGCGGCCGCCTCAGCGTAAAAGACTCCGGACCACAGGCAGAGGGCGACGGCTTCGCGTTCGGTGCGGGGGAGTGCGCGGCCGGTCGGGAACGTCGCCGACGTCACGTCCTCGGCGACCGACCACGAGCCGGTGAGCCGGAAGGCGTGGTTGTACACGGTGCGGGAGTGGCGGTGAAATCGCCGTCCGGCCGGGGGTGTCGGGCTGATCGTCACCACCCACCATGGCCGTGACCGGCCAGGATGTTGCGCCGTGAACTCCCGATTGCCCTGCTGTTTCGGAATGATTGCGCTGGGAGCGCTCCCATGGAATGCTGTCCATATCGGCCAACGATCCCCACCGATGTGTTGCCGACCGTTCCCCGGCGTGCTCCCACGTCGTCCCCGTCTCGAGGAGCCCTCATGAGACCCATCCCCACCCGCGCACGGGCCCTGGCAGCAGCCGCTGCCGTGGGCGTCGTCGCCGCTGGCGGCGCCATCACTGTCGCGACCAGCGCCAGTGCCGCTGCCGGTTGTAGCGTCACCTACTCGGCCAACTCGTGGAGCACCGGCTTCACCGGCAACGTCACCGTCACCAACCTTGGTGACGCCATCTCCGGGGGCTGGCGCCTCACCTGGAACTGGGCCGGCAACCAGCAGATCACCCAGGGCTGGAGCGCCAACATCACCCAGTCCGGGACGGCCGTCACGGCCGCCAACCCGAGCTGGTCGGCGGCGCTGGCCACCAACGGCACGGCGAACTTCGGCTTCAACGCCAACTACTCGGGTACGAACACCGCCCCGGCGTCGTTCTCGCTCAACGGCGTGGTCTGCAACGGCGGAACCACCTCGCCGTCGCCGTCGAACTCGACGTCCCCGTCCACCTCCACCTCGCCGTCCACGTCGACATCCCCCTCGCCGTCGACCTCGGTGACGCCCGGTGTCAAGGTCGACAACCCGTACGCCGGGGCCAAGGGCTATGTGAACCCCGAGTGGAAGGCCAAGGCCGAGTCGGTGTCCGGCGGCAGCCGGGTGTCGAACAACCCGACCGCGGTGTGGATCGACCGGATCGCCGCGATCAACGGCAGCACGGACAGCAGCTCGAACGGGGCGATGGGCGTGCGTGCCCACCTGGACGCGGCTCTGGCGCAGGGTGCCGGCTACATCCAGTTCGTCATCTACAACCTGCCCGGCCGGGACTGCGCGGCGCTCGCCTCCAACGGTGAGCTCGGCCCGAACGACCTGCCGAAGTACAAGACCGACTACATCGACCCGATCGCCGCGATCCAGGCCGACGCGAAGTACCGGAACCTGCGGATCATCAACATCGTCGAGATCGACTCGCTGCCGAACCTGGTCACCAACGTCGGTAGCGCCGCGGGTGCCACGGCGACCTGCGACACGATGAAGGCCAACGGCGGGTATGTGCAGGGCATCGGTTACGCCCTGAGCAAGCTCGGCGGGCTCGCCAACACGTACAACTACGTGGACGCCGCCCACCACGGCTGGATCGGCTGGGACTCGAACTTCGGCCCGACCGCCGACATCATGCTGCAGGCGGCCCAGGCCTCCGGCAACGTGAAGAACGTGCACGGCTTCATCACCAACACGGCCAACTACTCGGCCCTGCGGGAGACCAACTTCACGATCGGCACCACGGTCGGCGGCACCTCGGTGCGCCAGTCGAAGTGGGTGGACTGGAACCAGTACGTCGACGAGCTGACCTTCGCGCAGGCCTTCCGGGCCAAGCTGGTCTCGATCGGCTTCGACTCCGGCATCGGCATGCTGATCGACACCTCCCGCAACGGCTGGGGCGGGTCGGCCCGGCCCACCGGACCGAGCAGCAGCACCAACGTCGACACCTTCGTCAACGACTCGCGCATCGACCGCCGGATCCACGCCGGCAACTGGTGCAACCAGTCCGGCGCCGGTCTGGGCGAGCGTCCCACCGCGGCCCCGGCCGCCGGTATCGACGCCTACGTCTGGGTGAAGCCGCCGGGTGAGTCGGACGGCTCCAGCAAGCTCATCCCGAACAACGAGGGCAAGGGCTTCGACCAGATGTGCGACCCGGCCTACACCGGTAACGCCCGTAACGGCAACAGCCTCTCCGGCGCGCTGCCCGACGCCCCGATCTCGGGCGCCTGGTTCTCCGCCCAGTTCGCGCAGCTGATGGCGAACGCGTACCCCGCTCTCTGAGCGAACCCGCAGTTAGCTGCCGGCCGGTGCCCCGCACCGGCCGGCAGTGCTATTGCAATACAAGTGCATCGTGACCTACCGTGGTGGCCGTGACGAAGGTATGGGGTCTCGCGCGTTTCGTGGTCGTCTACGAGCTGCGGCTCTGGGCGGCGCTGTTCCGCTGGATCCTGCGGCGGCCGATCCCGGTCGAGCCGGGCACCCGGCGATTCGGGTACATCGGCGCGGTCAAGATGATCCTCATCGCGTTCATCGTCGTCTCCGCGATCGAGATCCCGATCCTGGAGCTGATGATCCCCTGGGAGCCGGTCGCGAACGTCCTGCTCTTCGCCGGCGTCTACGGCCTGATCTGGATGATCGGCCTCTACGCCACCATCGTCGTGCATCCCCACCTGGTCGGGGAGTCCGGGTTGCGCATCCGCAACAGCCTCACCCTCGACGTCGGCATCGCCTGGGACCGGATCGCCGCGATCGACGTGCGCCGCCGGTCGATGCCGCCGGGCGGCCAGACCCAGCTCGAGGACGGCGTGCTCTCCCTCGGTATGGCCGGTCAGACCAGCATCGACGTGCGCCTTACCGAGCCCCTGGTGCTCGCCGTCCGCAAGGCCAAGGGGCAGCCCGCGTCCACCGTCCGCTTCCACGCCGACGATCCGGAGGCCCTGGTCGAGGCAGCCCGCGAGTTCCTGGCTCAGGCCGCGACGAAGAACCGGTAGACCGCGCGGTACGGGGCGGAGACCGTCCCGCCCGTGCACGGGCCGGCCGGCGCCAGCCCGCCGACCGTGTCGATCCGCTGGATCCAGGTCACCTTGGCGAACGTGCCGGTCCCCCGGGTGGTCTTCGCCCGGATCCGCAGCTGTTGGATGCTGCCCGGATGCTCGGACGCCACCCGTACGACGCCCTGCGGGTCACCCTCCAGCAGTGAGCCGTCCTGGTCCGACTGCCAGCTCGGGCCACGGAAGTGCAGGACGCTCACCCGCTTGACCGGGCGCACCGTGACGCCGGTCAGCGAGGCGGCCGGCTCCAGCAGCGCCCAGGCGCCGGAGCGGCACTCGTAGACCTGCACACCCCGGGCCTTGAGCACGGCGTGCAGCACGTGGCCGGGCGGTGGGGCCAGTTCGTCGGGCACCCGGGGGTCGACGCCGTATCCGTCGGACGGCGCGGCGGGCGCCGGAGCGGCGGCCGGGACACGGTCGGTCCCGGCGAACGAGACGCCGGCGGGCACGGCCACCGAGACGACGGCCAGGGCGCCGAACGCGGCGGCGACCCTGGTGCGACGGTGGGCGAACGAGCGTACGGCAGACGGGCGCTGAGCCACGGAGTCCTCCCCTATGGACGGTGACGCTGCGCCATCACGCTAAACGGCACAGCGTCACTTCCCGCCCGTCATGCGGGTATTTCACCCGGAGGAAGTGCTCCTATCGGCGCGGTGGCATCCCGTAGAAGCCGGTCGGCAGGCTCTGCTCCTCGACCTGGACCACCTTGGCCCGCATGCGCAACCGGATCAGCAGCAGCACGCCGAGGAACACGCAGATGCCGCCGATGATCAGACCGGGCCCGAGCAGTGAGGTCTGCTGGGCGACCAGGGCGGTCTCGGCGTCGCCCGCGTCCGGGACGATCGCCGCCCCGCCGTCGTCGCCGGCGTCGTCGTTCTCGGCGTCCTCCTCCTCGGCGGCGCCCTGCGTCTCCGACGGCTCGGGCGACGGGCTCGGGGCGCGCTGCCCGCGAACCGCCGACGACGCGCCCGCGGTGGTCAGCAGCGTCTCCTGCTCGTCGAAGGCCTGCGCCTCGAACCGCACGTCACCGCCGTCCGGGCCGTCGAACGAGACCTGCCAGCGGCCCGTCACCGTGCGGCCCCGGCACAGCGTGCCCGGGTCGAGCGCCTCGTCGATGATCGTGGTGGTGTCGCCGTCGGTGCTGGTGCTCGTGTCGAACTCGCCGTCCTCCTCGACCCGGGTCACCCGCAACTGGCCGGCGTCGACCTCCGAGCGCACGATCAGCACCCAGCGGACCTTGCGGCACCGGCGGCTCTCCGACGTGACGACGGCGGTCACCGTCTCCGCGGACCGGGCCGCGGTGAACGTGTCCGGCGCCGTCACGCGCACGCTGAATCCCGGCACGTCGGCGGCGGCCGGCGCGGCTCCGAACGGCGCACTCAGCACCGCGCCCGCGACGACCGCGCCGGCGAGCGCGGTGATCCGGTGACGCATGACGGTCCCCCTTTCCACGGCCTGCCCTCGATTCGTCATCACTACTTAGTTCGCCTGCCGGGAGAGAATGGTTCACCGGGTGGCCCGCGTCACTCCTCCCGGAATCCTTATTTTTTCCTTACGCGGGCAACGTTTCCGTTATTCGTGCAGCTCAGCGGGCCTGCGCGGAACGTAGTGGCCCGGCTACGCAAAATTTTGAGCGAGCGTTCATCCGAACCCGCCCCCGGCACGTAATCCGGGGAGGACACGGACCGGAGCACGCAGGGGAAAGCACCGCCGAGGACCGGGTCCAGCAACAGCGCTTGAGCGCGGGGCGTTCCCCACGGACGCCGGCGTCCCACCGCCCACGGGACGTGACCGCACCAAGGAAAACGAGGAGTCCATGGCCCGCTCGAAGAACAACAAGGCAACCGCTCCCCGCGTGGCGGCGGTCGACGTCGGATCCACCGGCACCCGTCCGGCGTCGAGATCAGCCGTGGCCATGCTCATTCTGAGCATCCTGGCCGCGCTGTGGGCAGTGGCGATGATGACCGCTCCGGGTCGCGTCGCGTACTACTACTTCTTCGCCTACGCCGACTACTACGTCGGCGTCATCAGCCTGGTGTCGCTGTCCGTCACGATCATGGTCGGTCTGGTCGCCACCGACCGGCTCGTCCTCAGCGTCCGTCAGCGGGTGCTGTTGCAATCCGCGCACCGCACCACCGGTGTGATCGCGGTCGGCGCGCTCTTCCTGCACGTCTGGACGAAGTACGCCAAGGACTTCATCGGCCTGATCGACATCTTCGTGCCGTTCCTCACCGACGGCCTGAACAAGTGGTACATCGGCTTCGGCACGATCTCCGCCTGGATCATGGTGCTGGTCATGTGGTCCGGCATCGCCCGTGCCCGGTTCATCGGCCGCGGCAGGCCGTGGATGTGGCGAGGTGTGCACTCCATCTCGTACCTGATGTGGCCGATCGCCCTGACCCACGGCCTCTCCGCCGGCCGGACAGCGGCCACCTGGGTCACCGTGAGCTACGTCGTCTGCGTGCTCGGTGTGGTCGTCGGTCTCGCCGTGCGTCTGTCGGTGAGCCTCAACCGGCGCAAGGACTTCGCCTCACCGGCCGGTGTCGGCGCGGTCAAGCCGCAGGAGACCGGGACGCTGCTGCCCACCGCGTCGGCCCCGATCCGCCGTGCGTCGCGTCAGCCGGCGGTCGACCTGCTTGCCCCGGCCGGCGCCGAGCCCACCACGATGGCGCCGCCGGCCTGGAACCAGCCGACCGGAGCCCCGTCCGCGGGTCCGTCCGTGCCGGTCTGGAACCAGCCGGCCGCGCCGCAGGCGGCTCGTCCGGTCAGCCCGGCGCCCATTCCCGTGGCCCGTCCGGTCAGCCCGGCCCCCGCTCCGGTGGAGGACGACTACCCGCCCCGCCGCCGGCCCGAGCTGGAGGCGCCCGCGCCCCGGCCGCGCCGGGCCGTCGAGGACGACGAGCGCTACGACACCCAGACCCGGATGTCGCGGCGTGACCTCGAGGACGAGCGCTACCGGTACGACGACGAGCCCGCCCCGCGCACCCGCGGCGCCCGATCGGAGATGTACGACGACGGCCGTGGACGTGGCCGCCGGTTCGAGGACGACGAGCCGGCCCCGCGCCCGCGCCGCCGTGACGACGTGGAGACGACCGGCACGCGGATGCGCCGTGACGACATCGAGTCGACGGGCGCCCGGATGCGCCGTGACGACATCGAGTCCACCGGCACGCGGATGCGCCGTGACGACGTGGAGTCGACCGGCACGCGGATGCGCCGTGACGACATCGAGTCCACCGGCGCCCGGATGCGCCGGTTCGAGGACGACGAGCCCGCCCCGCGGGTGCGGCGCCGCGAGCCGGAGTACGACGAGCGCCCCCGAGGTCGCCGTCGCGCCGAGGACGAGTACGAGGACGCCCCCCGCGTCCGTGGCGGTCGATTCGAGGACGAGCCCACCCCGCTCCCTCGTGGCGAGCGCTACGACGAGCCCCGCTACGAGGAGCCGCCTGCCCGGCGGCCCAGCCGCAGCGAGTTCGTCGACTTCGCGGAAGGGCCCGCCTACCCGGCCGACGACACCCCCACCCTGGTGGACAGCGGCTCCCGCCGGAACCGCCGTGGCGAACCCGGCCGCGGTGCAGGACGCAGGGGCCGGGACGAGGCCGACGACGGCTACTTCTCCCAGCTCCGCGGTGACTCGAGGGACACGAATTGAGCACGGCACAGGTTCCACCGGTCACGGCCATCGGCACGCCCCGCATCACCGCGGGATTCGACGAGTACGGCCGTCTCGACCTCCTGGCCCACCAGGAGGTGCACGGCGGGTTCGCGGCGCTCTCCTCCGGGGAGCTGATCGGCCTCGCCGACCGCATCGAGCTGCGCGGTCGCGGCGGCGCCGGCTTCCCGTTCGCCCGTAAGGTGCGCGCGGTGGTCGACTCCTGCCGCCGTCAGGATCTGCCCCCGGTGATCGTGGTCAACGCCACCGAGGGCGAGCCGCCGTCCTGGAAGGACAAGGCGGTCCTGACCCGGGGCCCGCACCTGATCCTGGACGGCGCGGCGCTGGCCGCCGCCGCCCTGGACGCGGAGGAGATCGTCATCGGCGTCGCCGACGACGGTGTCGGCCAGAACTCCCTCGCGGCCGCGCTGGCCGAGCGGAAGATGCCCTGCCCGACCCGGATCGTCGTGGTCCCGCACCGGTTCATCTCCGGTGAGGGCGGCGCGCTGGTCCGCGGCATCAACGGTGAGGCGCACATCCCGCCCGGCCGTAAGGTCCGGTCCAGCGACAACGGCGTGATGGGCCTGCCCACCCTGCTGTCGAACGCGGAGACGTACTCGCAGCTGGCGATCGCGGCCCGGCTCGGCCCGTGGGAGTACAACTCGGTCGGCATCCCGGAGGAGCCCGGCACGGTCATGCTGACCGTCGGCGGGTCCGCCACCGCGCCGGCCGTGGTCGAGGCGCCCACCGGCACCCCGCTCATGGAGGTGCTCGAGATGTGCGGCGCCGACCTGGGCCCGGGCCTGCTGGTCGGCGGTTACCACGGCAAGTGGGTCACCGCCGAGCAGGCCAAGACCATCAACATCTCCCGCAAGGGGTTCGCGAAGGTCGGCGGCACCCTGGGCGCCGGCATGCTCATCCCGATCGGCTCGAAGACCTGCCCGGTCGGCGAGGTCGCCCAGGTCGTGCAGTACCTGGCCGGCGAGTCGGCGGGTCAGTGCGGCCCGTGCCGGATCGGCCTGCCCGACCTGGCCCGCGCGGTCACCCTGGTGTCGCTCGGCGGCAACGCGGTCGAGCAGGTGCGGCAGGCGGCCGGCATGGTCAAGGGCCGTGGCGCGTGCAGCCACCCGGACGGCTCGTCCCGGTTCGCCCTGTCGGCGCTCGAGGTCTTCCACGAGGACGTCCGGGCGCACGCCAACGGCGAGGGCTGCGGCAAGCAGGTCCGTGGCATCCTGCCGCTGCCCTACACGGCCGAGAAGGGCGCCCGCAAGCTCGCGCTCGACTGGTCACGCTGCGACGGGCACGGCCTGTGCTCGGCGGTCGCCCCGGAGATCATCCGGCTCGACAACAACGGCTTCCCGGCGTTCCCGCAGACGCCGTTGCCGCCGTGGCTCGAGGACGGCGCCCGCAAGGCGGTCAACGTGTGCCCGGCGCTCGCGCTGCGGCTCACCGAGCCCACCCCGTCGAAATGATGCGCGGGTCTCGCGTACCCCGGCTGATGTTGCCCCTCGCCCTGGCTGCCGTGCTCGCGGCAGCCGGGTGCGGGACCACGCCGGACGCGTCCCCGGAGGCGCCGGCGGCCGGACCGTCCCCGGCCGCTGCCGCGCCTCCGGCCTCCGGGGCGGCCACCGCGGAAGCGGTGACCGTCCCGAAGACGCTGACCTTCACCGGGACCACGCTGGCGGGCAAGAAGTTCGACGCCGCGTCGATGGCCGGCAAGCCGGCCATCCTCTGGTTCTGGGCACCCTGGTGCGCGACCTGCGCCAGCGAGGCGCAGTCGCTGTCCGACATCCATGACGAGTACGCCGACCGCCTGGGCATCCTCGGGATAGCGAGCCTCGGCAGTGTCCCGGAGATGGACGACTTCGTCGCCGACTTCGAGCTCGCCAAGATGCCGCACCTCAACGACAAGGCCGGCAAGCTGTGGAAGAGGTTCGGCATCGTCCAGCAGAGCTGGTACGTGATGCTGGACCGCACCGGCAAGGTCGCGTACAAGGGCTACCTCGACGACCTGCAGCTGACCGAGAAGGTCCGGGAGCTGACCGCCTGAGCGGCCGGCCCCGGAGAGGGTCAGAAGGTCGTCGGAGTGGGGGCCTGCCAGGCCGGCTTCTCCGACGGCATCAGGAGCCAGGCGATCGGGTAGACCAGGATCTGGCTGCCCGGGATGACGAAGAGGATCAGCACGAACAGCATCCGGGCGATCCACGGGTCGATGCCGAACCGGCGGCCGAGGCCAGCGCACACGCCGGCGATCATCCGGCCGTCCAGCGGGCGGACCAGGCCCTGACGGGCGAGCGAGTCGTGCACGGCGTTCATGAGGGGATCCCTGCCTTCACTCGTGGTGAGATGATGACTCCATGGTGTCGCCGGACGGGGCCCTCCCACATCGGGCATGGCCCGGATCCTCGTATCGGGGATCTCCATGAGGCCGCCACCTGTCGGGAGAGAGACACGGCCCTATACAGTGCGAGCGCATACGTAAGGGGGCGCTCCGGGGGGCAGCGGAATGGTCGACGGCACATCGCCGGGTGAGCGGACACAGCCGCTGCGCACGGGCGATCCGCAGACCCTCGGCGACTATCGACTCCTCGGGCGGCTCGGCGAGGGCGGGATGGGCACGGTCTATCTGGCCCGTACCACCGCCGGGGTGCTGGTCGCGGTCAAGATGGTGCGCGCCGACCTGGCCCACGACGACGAGTTCCGGCGGCGGTTCCGCAGCGAGGTCAACCGGGCCCGGCAGGTGCCGCCGTTCTGCACCGCCGAGGTGCTCGACGCCGACCCCGACCACGAGTCGCCCTACCTCGTCGTCGAGTATGTCGACGGACCCACCCTGGCCGACGTGGTCGAGCAGCGTGGGCCGCTGACCAGCGCCAACCTGCACGGCGTGGCGATCGGGGTGGCGACCGCGCTCACCGCGATCCACGGCGCCGGGGTGATCCACCGTGATCTCAAGCCGCGCAACGTGCTGCTGGCGCCGGGCAGCCCCAAGGTGATCGACTTCGGGATCGCCCGGGCCATGGAGGCGACCAGCGCCAACACGCGTACCGACCAGATGGTCGGCACGGTGGCGTACATGGCGCCGGAGAGGTTCTCCTCGGACGAGGACACCCCGCTCACCCCGGCCGCGGACGTGTTCGCCTGGGGCAGCGTGGTGGCGTACGCGGGGACCGGGCAGACCCCGTTCTTCGCCGACTCGCCGCCGGCCATGGCGGCCCGCATCCTCACCCAGCCGCCCCGGCTCGACGGGCTGAGCGGCCCGCTGCGCGAGCTGGTGGCCCACGCCCTCGAGAAGGACCCGGCCGACCGGCCCAGCTCACGCGAGCTGCTCGACCTGCTGATCTCGGGCAAGCAGCGGCCGGCCGCCACCGCCGCGGCGTTCGCCGACCAGCCCGACCTACGCGTCGCCGCGACCGAGGCGCAGGCCGTCACCGGGGTCGCCGCCGACCCGTCGGTGAGCCTGCCGACCCTGTCGATCCCGCCGGGGATGGTCGGCTACGACGAGAACTCGATCGTCACGGTGCCGATCTCCGCCCCACCGGCCGACACGATGACCGGCGCGTCGTCGCCCACGCCCCGTCAGGGTCGTCGCTGGGCGATGCCGGCGCTGCTCGCGGTCTTCGTGACGGCCCTCGTGGCCGGTGCCGTGCTGGTGGCCCTGGAGTTGCGCAACGACGGCCGCGGCCGGGCCGGGGACGGGCGCACCACGTCGCCCGCGCCGTCGGTCACCGTCCCCGGCCAGGCCGGGCCGCGCCTGCAGGACAGCCTGCGGCGGCCGTCGCTGTGGAGCGCCAAGGACCAGCCGGACGAGCAGGCGAGCTGCTATTTCGCCGACGCACTGGTGGCCCGCCGGGAGCGCTCCGGCACCTACAAGTGCCGGGGGCCGCTCGACGAGATCCCGGCCGACATGCGCATCGAGGTGACGGTCCGGCTGAACACCACGGACAGCTGCGCGGCGATCTGGTTCCGCAACAACGGCCAGGTCGGCTACCAGGCCCGGATCTGCGAGCGCAACATCTACATCGGCCTGCACAACAAGGACGGCGACGGCAAGATCGCCGTGCACAAGACGATCCCGCTGGGGGACGCGCCGATCGCCCTGCACGGCGACGGCGCCCGGATCGGGCTGATCGCCAAGGGCGACAAGGTCGAGGTGTACCGGGACGGCGCGCTCGTCGACACCGCCCCGCTCACCCGCCCGGAGCTCCAGGAGGGGCGGGTGCTGCTCGGCGTCTACAACGAGCGGGACGCGCCGGACGTCGGGCCGTACGAGGTGGCGTACACCGACCTCAAGATCTGGGACGTCAGGTAGCGGTTTCGGCGTTCGCCGTTTCGGACAGCGGGAAGCCGGAGGCCTCCCGCTGTCCGTCCGGTCAGTCGCGGGTCAGGCCGGCCCGGCGCAGTGCGTCGGCCATGGCGCTGTTACCGAAGCTGTTCCCGCCACCGCCACCGCCACCGCCCTGCCCGCCGCGCTGTCCGCCGCCCTGCCGGGCTGGCGCTGGCCGCCCTGGCCGCCGCCGCGCTGTCCGCCCTGCCCTCCACCGCCGCCCTGGCCGCCGCCTTGACGCTGGCCGCCACCGCCGCCCTGGCCGCCGCCTTGACGTTGGCCGCCGCCCTGCCCGCGGTCCTCCCGCGGCTGCCGGCCCCGGTTCGGCTCGTCGCTCAGGCGCATGGTCAGCGAGATCCGCTTACGGACCGGGTCGACCTCCAGGACACGGACCTTCACCACGTCACCGGACTTGACCACCTCACGCGGGTCCTGCACGAACTTGTCGGAGAGCGCCGACACGTGCACGAGACCGTCCTGGTGCACACCGATGTCGACGAAGGCACCGAACGCGGCCACGTTCGTCACCTGGCCCTCCAGCACCATGCCCGGCTTCAGGTCGGCGATCTTCTCGACGCCCTCGGCGAAGGTTGCCGTGGTGAACGCCGGCCGCGGGTCACGGCCCGGCTTCTCCAGCTCCTTGAGAATGTCGGTGATGGTCGGCAGGCCGACCGCGTCGGTGACGAACTTGTCCGGCCGGATGCCCTTCAGCAGCGGGCTGTTGCCGATCAGCGTCTTCACGTCCGACCCGGCGTCCGCCGCGATGGTCCGGACCAGGGGGTACGACTCCGGGTGCACGCTGGAGAAGTCGAGCGGGTCCTCGCCGTCGCGGATCCGGAGGAAGCCGGCGCACTGCTCGAACGCCTTCGGGCCGAGCCGGGCCACGTTCTTGATCTCCTTGCGGTTCCGGAACGGGCCGTTGGAGTCGCGGTGCATCACGATGTTCTCGGCGAGGCCGGCGGTGATCCCGGAGACCCGGGTCAGCAGCGGGGCGGAGGCGGTGTTGATGTCCACGCCCACACCGTTCACACAGTCCTCGACCACCGCGTCCAGCGAGCGGGCCAGCTTCACCTCGGACAGGTCGTGCTGGTACTGGCCGACACCGATCGACTTCGGGTCGATCTTCACCAGCTCGGCCAGCGGGTCCTGCAGGCGCCGGGCGATCGACACCGCGCCGCGCAGCGACACGTCCATGCCGGGCAGCTCCTGCGAGGCGTACGCCGACGCGGAGTAGACCGACGCGCCCGCCTCCGAGACGACCACCTTGGTCAGCTTGGCGTCCGGGTGCTTCTTGATCAGCTCGGTGGCCAGCTTGTCGGTCTCCCGCGACGCGGTGCCGTTGCCGATCGCGATCAGCTCGACATTGTGCTTCGACGCCAGCGCGGCCAGCCGGTGGATCGACTCGTCCCACTTGTTCTGCGGGACATGCGGGTAGATCACGTCGGTGGCGACGCACTTGCCGGTCGCGTCCACGACGGCGACCTTCACCCCGGTCCGGAAACCGGGATCGAGACCCATGGTGGTACGGGTGCCGGCCGGCGCCGCGAGCAGCAGGTCACGCAGGTTGGCCGCGAAGACGCGCACCGCCTCGTCCTCGGCCGCCTCCCGCAGCCGGACCCGCAGGTCGGCGCCGAGGTGGATGAGGATCCGCGTCCGCCAGGCCCAGCGGACCGTGTCGACCAGCCACTTGTCGCCGGGCCGGCCGTGGTCGCTGATCCCGTTGCGCCCGGCGATGCGGCCCTCGAAGTAGCCCTCGTCCTCCTCCGGGTGCGGCTCCATGGTGAGGTCGAGGACATCCTCCTTCTCACCGCGCAGCATCGCCAGGATGCGGTGCGACGGCAGCTTCGAGTACGGCTCGGCGAAGTCGAAGTAGTCGGAGAACTTCGCCCCGTCGGTCTGCTTGCCGTCGCGCACCTTGGCGACCAGCCGGCCGCGCGTCCACATCTGCTCACGGAGCTCACCGATCAGGTCGGCGTCCTCGGCGAACCGCTCGATCAGGATCGCCCGTGCGCCGTCCAGGGCGGCCTGCGGATCAGCGACACCCTTCTCGGCGTCCACGAACGCCGCTGCGGCCGCTTTCGGGTCGACCGTGGGGTCGCCCAGCAGGCCGTCGGCGAGCGGCTCCAGGCCCGCCTCACGGGCGATCATCGCCTTGGTCCGCCGCTTCGGCTTGAACGGGAGGTAGATGTCCTCCAGGCGAGCCTTCGTGTCGGCCTCGAGGATCTGCTGCTCCAGGGCGTCGTCGAGCTTGCCCTGGGAGCGGATCGACTCCAGCACCGCGGCCCGCCGGTCCTCCAGCTCCCGCAGATAACCCAGGCGCTCCTCGAGGGTGCGCAGCTGGGCGTCGTCGAGCATGCCGGTCACCTCCTTGCGGTAGCGGGCGATGAACGGCACCGTGGCCCCGCCGTCGAGCAGCTCGACCGCGGCGGTGACCTGCCCTTCCCGTACCCCGAGCTCCGAGGCGATGCGCTGATGGATAGCTGTCGTCACGTCGACGATTGTTACCGAGCCCGCCCCGTCGTGTCGCGCCACCCCGCTCTGTCACCCGCGCGCGATCGTCCGGCCCGCGTGCGGCGGCTCACCGGGAGCACGTCTCGTACCGCTTGCGAGGGACGTCCGGAACCCGCCCGTGAACCGCCCGTGAGGTGCCGCCCGTACCCCGTTGTCGGGAATGTCACGTCGGTCTTGACCGGCGTGTCGCGGTGGCGCGGACGGCTCCGTTCGCCGCGAAACGTGCCGCGCAGCGCCGCCGAATCGCCCCGCGACGGCCCTTTACCGCCCCTGACCTGCGCTATCGCCCCGTTCGGAGGGGGTGGCGGCCCGAGGGGTCCCGCGGTGTCATACCAGGGATCCGCCGACACTTGGTAGGAGGTACTAGAGACAACGGATTTGGCCTTTGGCACAGTTGTCACATGACGCTTGCTGTCCGGGCGGTCGCCGCCACTGATCAGGGCCTGGTCCGGTCCAATAACGAAGACGCCGTCTTCGTCGGTAATCGACTCTTCGTGGTGGCGGACGGCATGGGCGGGCTTCCCGCCGGGGAGCTGGCGAGCGACATCCTGGTGCAGAGCCTGAGCGTCGTCGACACCGCTCCGGACAACGGCGAGCCACTCCAGGATCTGATCAACGCCCTGCAGACCGCCAACCAGCGGATCGAGGCCTCCGTCGCCGAGGACGACGCCCGCGACGGCATGGGTACGACGGTGACGGCGCTCCTGCTCTCCGGTGACCGCCTGGCCGCCCTCAACGTCGGCGACTCCCGCTGCTACCTGCTGCGCGACGGCGACTTCCAGCAGCTCACCCGCGACGACACCTATGTGCAGGCCCTCGTCGACCAGGGCGTGCTCACCCCCGACGACGCCCGCCGGCACCCGCAGCGGGCGCTGGTCACCCAGGCCGTGCAGGGCGGCCCGTTCCGCCCGGCCGGCCGGATGATCCCGGCCCGCGTCGGCGACCGCTACCTGCTGTGCAGTGACGGGCTCTCCGACTACGTCGAGGACACCGTGATCGCCCAGACGCTGCGCGACGTGGCCGACCGCAAGGGCTGCGCCGCCGAGCTGGTCAACCGCACCCTGCAGAACGGGGCGCCGGACAACGTCACGGTCATCGTCGCCGACGTCGTCGAAGCCTGACGGCGATGATCAGCCCCCGCCGCCTCCTCGCCGGGGTGGCGGCGGCTGCCCCGTCCCGGGCCCGTCCCGCAGAAGGCGTCTTCGGGTCGCGGGCCGGTCACCGGGCTGCCTTTCTCGGGTCGCGGGCGGGACGTCGGTCTGCCGGTGGTGTCTTTTTCGGGTCGCGGGCCAGCCGTCGGGCTGCCGCTGTGGGGGTCGCTGTTCTGCTCGGGGGCTCGCCGCTTGTTCCGGGGGCGCGTCGTCGCCGGATCGCGCCGCCCTGCCGGAGCTGCGCCTGCGGGCCACCGCCGAGCAGTGGCGGCAGGACGAGGTCGCCCGGCAGCTCGGCATCGCCCTGCACAACGACGGCGACGTGCCGGTGTGGATCTCCCGGGTCGAACCCGACCTGCCCTCCTTCGAGGGTGAGACGCCCGTCGACACGCCGGCTCTGCTACCGCCGAACGGGCTCCGGGTCGACGTGACCGTGCCCTACGGCACCGGCGGCTGCGTGGCGGCCGCTGAGCCGTCCTTCGTGACCGTGGTGGCCCGCGTCGAGGGCGACACCCGCACCCAGCGGGTCCGGCTGCCCCTGCCGCACCCCAACGAGCTGCTGAACCGGCTGCTCGCCGACGACTGCGCCGCCGAGACCGTCCGCAAGAGCGTGACGCTGCGCTTCGGCGACTGGACCGACCTGGGCGCCGACGGGGTCCGGGGGAGCCTCGTGGTCGAGCGGACAGCGGCGGCCACCGGCACGGCACGCCTGCACTCCTTCGACGGCAACGTCATGTACCGCCTCGCCTACACCGTCGCGAACCCGCTGGCCGAGGTCACCGCCGCCGCCCCGGTCACCGCGCTGCCCTTCGTCGCGTCACCGCTGCGCTGCGACCTGCACGCCTTCGCCGAGGTCAAGAAGCCCTTCGAGTTCCCGGTGCGGATCTCCCTCGACGGGGGCGAGCAGCTCTACAGCACCGTCCCGGTCGACGACGACGACCGCAAGGCCCTCGACACGATGCTGCGCCGCAACTGCGGTGTCCCGCCCGCCGGCTCCTGAGAGCGCCGTCCGGCTTGGGGCCGTCTGGGCTTGGGGCGGCTGGGCTTGGGGCCGTCTGGCTTGGGGTCGCCCGGCTTGGGGTCCGCGCGGCTTGAGCCCGGCAGGCGGGCGGGCGACTGCGGCACGGGTAGTGCGGTGGCCACACACCTTCACCGGTTCCCCGCCGATCTTGACGATTCATCACCGTTCCTGGTGGCCCCGAGTTCGCCATTTTCGGGGCCAAGGTTCCGGAGGTCAGGGCCAGATCCTGCATCCTGCCTGGTCGCGGTCAAGCCCTCGAGAGCCCCGGCGCGCTTACCGGAAGCGGCTACCGCCAGAGAGTGACGGAGGGTCCGGGCTCGTGCGTTCCGGCTTGGTCATGATCCGTCGGCGGGCCGGCCCCGGCGGCTTCGTCGCGTCCGTCCGGCCGGTTGAGGACGGCAGTGTCCCGGCCGGTTGAGAACGGCAGTGTCCCGGCCAGTTGAGAACGGCGGTGTCTGTCCGGGCTGGTCGGGGACGGCAGTGTCTGCCCGGGCTGGTTGAGGACGGCAGTGTCTCTCCCGGCCGGTTGACGGCGGCAGCGTCGATCAGTGCACACGATGGCCGATCGTGTGCACTGACTACGTCCTGGCGTGGGTAGGCGCCCACGTTGCGTTGATCGTGGGCGTTCATCCTGCTCATGACGACGACGGGAGCACACATTGCCGGATTGTGGGCTTTCATCCACGCTCCGGCATGCCGAAAGCCTCGCACCCTGCGCACTAAACGCACCATCGAAAACACGGACCTCGCCACTGGGAGAAGGGACCTCCCCGCGAAAAATGGCCCTCGCCACCGACAACAAGGGCCTCGCCACCGACAACAAGGGCCTCGCCACCGACAACAAGGGCCTCGCCACCGACAACAAGGGCCTTGCCACCGACAACAAGGGCCTTGCCACCGAAACCGCGGGCCGCCCTAGGGCACGGGCCGGCCGGCCTCCGTCTTCCCGGCGCCGGCCTCGTCGAGGCGGGTGAGCAGGGACTTCGGCGCGACGGCGCGGAACGCGTCCTCGCAGAGCTCGGCGATCTCCGCCCAGTCGGGGTCACGGTCGAGGCGGACGCCGACCCAGCCGCGGTGGCCCACATAGGGTGGCCGGAAGAAGCGGGCCGGATCGGCGGCGATCAGCTCGGCCTGCACGCCCGGCCCGGCCGCGCACCACAGGTGTGGGAACTCGTCGTCGTGATGGCCGTCGGCCCACAGCATCACGAACTGCTTCTTTCCACGGACGAAGAACGCCGGCGCGCCGTGGCTGAGACGCTCGGTCGCCTCGGGCAGGTGCAGGCAGATGTCGCGGATCCGCTCGGTCGTCGAGTCCATGCCCCGCATTCTGCTCCGCAGGTGTGACATATTCTCGGGCCCGTGCTGATGACGACCGAGCGGCTGATCCTGCGGCGTTTCCGGGCGTCCGACGCGCCGGTGCTGGCGGCCTACCGGTCCGATCCGGAGGTGGCCCGTTACCAGTCGTGGGACGCGCCCTTCCCGCTCGAGGCGGCGCGGCTGGCGGTCCGCAACTTCGCGGCCGGCTCACCGACGGCGGCGGGCCGGTTCCAGTATGCGATCGAGCTCGCCGACGAGCAGCGGCTGATCGGGGACGTCTATGTGCGGCTGCACGACAACCTGCTCCAGGGGGAGATCGGGTTCACGCTGGCTACGGCGTACCAGAAGAAGGGTTTTGCGACCGAGGCCGTGAGCGCCGTGCTGGACCGGCTGTTCCGGGCGCAGCGGTTGCACAAGGTCACCGGGGAGTGCGACGCGCGGAACGCGCGGTCGGCGGCGCTGATGGAGCGGCTCGGATTCCAGCGCGAGGGCCTGCTGCGGCAGCAGACCTTCATCAAGGGCGAGTGGACCGACGATCTGCTGTACGGGCTGCTCGCCACCGAATGGCCCGGCCGCTGAGGAATTGTCGTACCCCGGTGCTTGGATGCCGGCATGGACATCGACGAGTTCTGGCGGCTGATCGAGCGCAGTGCCCGCGAGGGTGGCGGCAAGGACGGCCGGGAGGCCTGGCTGACGGCCACCCTGCGCCGGCTCGATCGGGTGGACATCGAGGACTTCGAGATCCGGCTTCAGGAGCTTCGGGATCGCGTCGACAGCGCCCGCGTGTGGTCGGCCGCCGACGTCATCATTGACGGCTGCTCCACCGACGGGTTCTGGTATTTCCAGTGCTGGCTGATCGGGCAGGGACGGGAGGTGTTCGAGCGGGCCGCCGCCGACCCGGACACTCTTGCCGACCTGCCGGCGCTACGGCACCTGGCGACCCGGCCATATGGCACGTGGAGCGACGACGAGTGGCCGGAGTGGGAGTGCCTGGCCTACGTCGCACGGCCCGCCTACCCGGACCAGGAGGAGGACGCGCTTTATCACGCGGTGCTGGCCCGGGGCGTCCGGCTGCGGTCCGACCCGTTCAAACCGGACTGGAGTCGGGAGCACCACTTTCCCCGGCTGCGCGAGTTGTTCCCGCACAGCCGGGGGTGAGGCGCCCGGCCCGGGGGTGAGGCGCCCGGCCCGGGGGTGAGGCGCCCGGCCCGGGGGTGAGGCGCCCGGCCCGGGGGTGAGGCGCCCGGCCCGGGGGTGAAGCGCCCGGCCCGGGGGTGAAGCGCCCGGCCCGGCGGTGAAGCGCACAGCCGGGGTGAAGCGCGTCAGCGCGGCCGGCCGCTGATCAGCTCTCGTGGCGCAGCCAGACGGCGCCCAGCGGTGGGATCCGCAGGGACACCGAGGCGTCGAAGCCGTGCCAGGGGACGTTCTCCGCCTCGACCTCGCCCAGGTTGCCGACGCCGGAGCCGCCGTAGAGCTCACTGTCGGTGTTGATCACCTCGGTCCAGCGGCCGGTGCGGGGCAGGCCGATGCGGTAACCCTCGTGCGGGATGGCGGCGAAGTTGACGACGCACGCCAGGGCGCCGCCGTCCGGCGCGAACCGGACGAAGGAGAACGTGTTGTGCTGCGAGTCCTCGCTGGTGATCCACCGGAAGCCGGACGGGCTGGTGTCCTGCGTCCATAGGGCCGGCGTTTCCCTGTACACCCGGTTCAGGTCCTTGACCAGGCCGCGGATCCCGCCGAACTGCGGATCGTCGAGCAGTGCCCAGTTCAGGCCGCTGCCCTCGTTCCACTCGGCGAGGTCACCCATCTCGGCGCCCATGAAGAGCAGCTGCTTGCCGGTGAAGGCCCACATGAAACCGAGCAGGGCGCGGGTGTTGGCCAGTTTCTGCCACAGGTCGCCGGGCATCTTGCCGGTCAGCGAGCCCTTGCCGTGCACCACCTCGTCGTGGCTGATCGGCAGCGTGTAGTTCTCACTCCACGCGTAGACGGTGGCGAAGGTCATCTGGTGGTGGTGCCACTGCCGGTGGACGGGCTCCTTCTCCATGTAGGAGAGGGTGTCGTTCATCCAGCCCATGTTCCATTTGAAGCCGAAGCCGAGGCCGCCGAGGTGGGTGGGGCGGGTGACGCCCGGCCACGCGGTGGACTCCTCGGCGATCGTCATGACCCCGGGGTGGTGCTTGTAGACGGTCGCGTTCATCTCCTGGAGGAAGCTGATCGCGTCCAGGTTCTCCCGGCCGCCGTACTGGTTCGGGGTCCACTCGCCTTCCTTGCGCGAGTAGTCGAGGTAGAGCATCGAGGCGACCGCGTCGACCCGCAGGCCGTCGACGTGGAACTCCTCGCACCAGTAGAGCGCGTTGGCGACCAGGAAGTTGCGGACCTCCTTGCGGCCGAAGTCGAAGACGTAGGTGCCCCAGTCGGGGTGCTCGCCGCGCCGCCAGTCGCCGTGCTCGTAGAGCGGGGTCCCGTCGAAGCGGGCCAGCGCCCACTCGTCCTTCGGGAAGTGGGCGGGCACCCAGTCCAGGATCACGCCGATGCCGGCCTGGTGCAGCTTGTCGACCAGGTGCCGGAACTCGTCGGGCGAGCCGAAGCGGGAGGTCGGGGCGTAGTAGCCGGTGACCTGGTAACCCCACGAGCCGCCGAACGGATGCTCCATCACCGGCATCAGCTCGACGTGGGTGAAGCCGATGTCGACGACATAGTCGACGAGTTGCTCGGCCAGCTCGACGTAGGTCAGGCCGGGCCGCCACGAGCCCAGGTGCACCTCGTAGGCGCTGATCGGCTCCTGGTGCCACGACTTGGCGGACCGCTCGCGCATCCACTGCTCGTCGTGCCACTGGTACGACGACTGGTGGACCACCGACGCGGTCGCCGGCGGCACCTCGGTGTGCTGGGCCAGCGGGTCGGCGTGGTCACGCCACACCCCGTCCCGGCCGAGGATCCTGAACTTGTACTTGGTGCCGATGTGCGCGCCCGGCACGTACAACTCCCAGACGCCGCTGGAGCCGAGCGACCGCATCGGCCACCCGTCGTACGGTCCCCAGCCGGCGAAGTCGCCGATCACCTGCACGCCACGGGCGCCGGGCGCCCATACCGCGAAGCCGACGCCGGCGCCCCGCGGCTGAGCGCCGAGCACCTTCCACAGCTTCTCGTGCCGGCCCTCGCCGATCAGGTGCAGGTCGAGCTCACCCAGGGTGGGCACATGACGGTACGGGTCGTCGCACTGCGTCCCGTCCACGTCGATCCGGTAGTCGAGTACGGTTCCGGGCAACTCGGCCGCGAAGATCCCGTCCGGGTGCACCAGGGTCGCCTCGTACCGCTCGCCCTCGTGCAGGACCGCCACCTCGGTGGCGCCCTTGCGCAGCGTGCGGATGACGGTGCGGCCGCCGTGCGGATGCGCCCCGAGGATGCCGTGCGGATCGTGCGAGTCCCCGGCGATCACGCTGTCCATGGCGCGTTTGTCGGCGGCGAGCCGTGCGGTGCTGGTCTGACCGATCATGGTGTTGGGATGCCCTCCGGGGTTCATCCGACGAGCCGGGCTATCGACCGCAGGGGGATCCGCAGCCAGCCGGGCCGGTGCCGGGCTTCGTAGGCGGCCTCGTAGACCGCCTTGTCCAGTTCGTACGCCGCCAGCAGCGCCGCTTGATCACGCGGGTCGGTGCCCGCCACATGCGTGTATCCGTCGCAGAACGCCGCCCGGTTGCGGTCCACCCACTCCCGGGCCCGTGCCGCGAGCGGCTCGTCGTCGTCCTGGTCGACCAACAGTTGGTAGGCCGCGTACTCGTAGGAGCGCAGCACCCCGGCCACGTCGCGCAGCGGCGAGTCGGGCAGCCGCCGCTCCTCCAGCGGCTGGCCGGGCTCGCCCTCGAAGTCGATCAGCAGCCAGCTCTCCGGGGTGCGCAGCACCTGCCCGAGGTGCAGGTCGCCGTGGATGCGCTGAACCTCGACCTGCTCGCCGGTGAGGGCGTTGAACCGGTCGGTGATCGCCGGTACGTGCGGCTGCAGCTCCGGCACCGTGGCGGCGGCGGTCCGCAGCCGGGCCAGCACGGCGTCCAGCGGGAACGGGGCCGGTCCGGTGCCGAGCTCCTCGGCCAGCGTCCGGTGGACCGACGCGACCGCCTCGCCCAGCCGGTACGACTCGCCCTGGAAGTCGCCGCCCACCTCGTCCGCGGCGAAGGCGGCGTCGGCGAACAGGTCACGGGCCGAGGCGGTGGCCATCGCCCAGCCCTCCGCCGAGTTGACCGCGTACTCGGTGACCATGCCGAGCGAGCAGTCGTCGGCCTGGAACGAGCCGAGCAGCCGGGCCACGTGCGAGTTGCCGGCCCGGCCGAGCACCCGGTTCAGCTCGATGTCCGGGTTGATCCCGCAGGTGACCCGCCGGAACAGCTTGAGGATCGCGTTCTGGTCGAAGATCACGCTGGTGTTGCTCTGCTCCGCGTCGAACACCCGCGGCCAGGCCTGCAGCGGGAGCGCGACGCCCGGCTCCTTCTCGAAGGTGACGTCGCCGGCCAGCTCCGACCGGTCGACCAGTCCCAGCAGGTAACGGGCGGCCGCCGGATCGTAGACCGCGTCGTAGCCCACCCGGCCGTCGTCGGCGGTGCCGATCGTCGCGACCTGGCTGTACTCCGGGATCGGCCCGGTGCCCCAGCCGACCAGGATCTGATAGCGCTCGGAACTGCCGTCGGTGTACTCCACGTCGACGAGGACCAGGTCCAGATCCTCGCCGAGCGGGGTCGCGGACGACTCCTTGACCGATGACAGGACCCGGCTGCGCCCGGCATACCAGCGCTGATTCGGTAACCACTCGGCGAACGGCAGCGTCATTGCTTCTCCTCCGACCCGCACAACTGGAACCAGTAGAACCCGTGCCCCGGAAGCGTCAACAGGTACGGCAGCTGGCCGATCCGGGGAAAGTTGACGTGCCCGGTCAGCTCCACCGGGGTGTATCCGTTCCAGTGCTGCAGATTCAGCTCGATCGGCTGCGGGAAGCGGGACAGGTTGTTGACGCACAGCACCACGTCGTCGCCGAGCTCGCGCAGGTAGGCGAGGACCGACGGGTTGGAGCCGCCCAGCTCGCGGAACGTGCCGACGGCGAACGCCTCGTGTCTGCGGCGCACGGCCAGCATGGTGCGTGTCCAGTTCAGCAGGGAGGTCGCGCTGTCCCGCTGGGCCTCCACGTTGACGGCCTGGTAGCCGTACACCGGGTCCTGGTTGACCGGCAGGTAGAGCCGGCCCGGCGTCGCCGTGGAGAAACCGGCGTTGCGGTCCGGCGTCCACTGCATCGGGGTGCGCACACCGTCACGGTCACCGAGCCAGATGTTGTCGCCCATCCCGATCTCGTCGCCGTAATACAGCACCGGCGAGCCGGGCAGCGACAGGAGCATGGCGGTGAACAGCTCGATCTGGTTGCGGTCGTTCTCCAGCAGAGGAGCGAGCCGCCGGCGGATGCCGACGTTCGCCTTCATCCGCGGGTCCTTGGCGTACTCCGAGTACATGTAGTCGCGCTCTTCGTCGGTGACCATCTCGAGCGTCAGCTCGTCGTGGTTGCGCAGGAAGATGCCCCACTGGGTGTTGTCCGGGATCGGCGGTGTCTGGGCCAGGATCTCCGAGATCGGGAAACGCGACTCCCGGCGGACGGCCATGAAGATCCGTGGCATCAGCGGGAAGTGGAACGCCATGTGGCACTCGTCGCCGCCGGAGCGGGCGTCGCCGAAATACTCCACCACGTCGGCCGGCCACTGGTTGGCCTCGGCCAGCAGCACGCGGCCCGGGAACTCGTCGTCGATCACCTTGCGGCAGTGCTTGAGGAACGCGTGGGTCTGCGGCAGGTTCTCGCAGTTGGTGCCCTCCTCCTCGAAGAGGTACGGCACCGCGTCCAGCCGGAACCCGTCGATGCCGAGGTCCAGCCAGAAGCGCAGCACGTCCAGCATGGCCTCCTGCACCTTCGGGTTCTCGTAGTTGAGATCCGGTTGGTGGGAGAAGAACCGGTGCCAGTAGAACTGCCGGCGCACCGGGTCGAACGTCCAGTTCGACTCCTCGGTGTCGACGAAGATGATCCGCGCGTCCTGGTACTTCTCGCTGGTGTCGCTCCAGACGTAGAAGTCGCCGTACGGCCCCTCGGGGTCGGTGCGGGACGCCTGGAACCACGGGTGCGAGTCGGACGTGTGGTTCATGACCAGGTCGGTGATCACCCGGATGCCACGCTTGTGCGCCGCGTCCAGCAGGGCCACGAAGTCCTCGACCGTGCCGAACTCGGGCAGCACCTTGTAGAAGTCGCGGATGTCGTAGCCGCCGTCGCGCAGCGGCGAGTCGTAGAACGGCGGCAGCCACAGGCAGTCGACACCGAGCCACTGGAGGTAGTCCAGTCGCTCGATCAGGCCGCGCAGGTCACCGCCGCCGTCGGAGCCCGAGTCGTAGAACGCCCGGACCAGCACTTCGTAGAACACGGCCCGTTGGAACCAGGTCCGGTCCGCCGGAAGCGCGCGGGCGTGCCCGAAGTCGTCGGAAGTCGGATGCTCGACCACCCCGCCCTCGTTGTGGCTACCCTCGGCCGGGTCGTGCTCGCTCGACAGCTCCATCTGCTCCCCCTACCCCGCCTTGACGACGAAGATGCCTACTCCGTCTTGACGACGAAGATGTGCGCCGGCTCGACGAACGGGTCGATCCGGACCGCGTTGTACTGCCCCCACTCGTAGGTGGCGCCGGTGATCTGGTCGACCACCGTGAACCGGTCGTGCCAGTCCAGGCCCAGCGCCGGCATGTCCAGTGTGGTGTTGCCCCACTGCACGTTGCTGCTGTCGAACGTGCAGATGACCAGGACGGTGTTGCCGGTGTCGGGATCACGCTTGGAGAAGCAGAGCAGCGCGCCGTTGTCGACCTCGTGGAACCGCAGGTTGCGCAGCCAGTGCAGCGCGGGGTTCTCCTTGCGGGTGCGGTTCAGCTTGGTCAGGTACGGCGCGAGCGACCGCCCGGCCCGCTCGGCGGCGGCCCAGTCCCGTGGCTTCAGCTCGAACTTCTCGTTGTCGATGTACTCTTCGGCGCCCGGCCGGGCCACGTGCTCGAACAGCTCGTAGCCGGAGTAGAGACCCCAGGACGGTGTCAGCATCGAGGCCAGCACCGCGCGGATCTTGAACATCGGCGGGCCGCCGTGCTGCAGCGACTCGTGCAGGATGTCCGGCGTGTTCGGCCAGAAGTTCGGCCGCATCCAGTCGATCGAGGTCAGCAGCTCCTGCATGTACTGCCGCATCTCCTGCGCGGAGTTGCGCCACGTGAAGTACGTGTAGGACTGCGTGAACCCGATCTTGCCCAGCCCGTTCATCATCGCCGGGCGGGTGAACGCCTCGGCCAGGAACAGCACATCCGGGTCGGTCTCCTTGACCTTGGGGATCAGCCACTGCCAGAAGTTGATCGCCTTGGTGTGCGGGTTGTCCACCCGGAAGATCTTGACGCCGGCGTTCACCCAGTGCATGACCACGCGATAGACCTCGTCGCGCAGCGTGCGGTAGTCGTTGTCCCAGTTGATCGGGTAGATGTCCTGGTAC
The DNA here is from genome assembly GCF_050956125.1 of Actinoplanes sp. CA-252034. Lineage (NCBI taxonomy): Bacteria > Bacillati > Actinomycetota > Actinomycetes > Micromonosporales > Micromonosporaceae > Actinoplanes > Actinoplanes sp. CA-252034. The sequence goes on along the minus strand of NZ_CP191846.1, from coordinate 7,841,006 downwards.
TTCTTGGGAGGGTTCTCCGCGTACGCGATGGTGCCGTCGGGCTTGGTCGTGAAGAACTGCGGGAACTGCGTGACCCAGGGGTGGTCCGGGGCGGCCTGCAGCGCGAGGTCCATGGCGACCTCCATGCCGAGCTCCTCGGTCCGCGCGATGAACGCCTTGAAGTCGTCGAGTGTGCCCAGCTGCGGGTGGATCGCGTCGTGGCCGCCCTCGTCGGAGCCGATCGCCCACGGCGAGCCCACGTCCTCCGGCCGAGCCACCAGCGTGTTGTTGCGGCCCTTGCGGTTGATCTTGCCGATCGGGTGGATCGGCGGCAGGTAGACGACGTCGAAGCCCATCGCCGCCACGGCCGGCAGGCGCTCCGCGGCCGTGGCGAAGGTGCCGTGCCTGATCGGCGTCGCCTCCGGGCCGATCTCGGCGCCCTCCGACCGCGGGAAGAACTCATACCACGCCGAGTAGAGGGCGCGCGGGCGATCGACCCAGATCACGAACGACCGGGTCGTGGTGACCAGGTTGCGCACCGGGTTGTGCCAGAGCAGCTCCTCCAGGTCCAGCGCCGGGGTGACCCGGGCGAACAGCGACCGCTGATCGTCGCGCAGCGCCACCGCCGCGTCGCGGACCCGGTCCTCCTGCTCGGCCGGGACGATCTTGGTGGCCAGATCGAGCACGTCCGCGCCCTCGACGAGGTCGTTCGCCAGATCCTCGGCGCCCTGTCCCGCGCCGATCTTCTTCACCACCGCGTCACGCCACGTCCGGTACGGATCGTCGAAGGCCTCCACGGTGAACGTCCACCGGCCCATCGAGTCCGGCCGGATCGCGCCGTGCCACTGGTCGAGCCCCGGCTCGCCCGGCGTCATGCGGGTGAACGGCTTGATCTCCCCGTCCGGTCCACGCCATACCACGTTCACGCCGAGCGCGTGGTGACCTTCGCGATAGGACACCGCCGAGACCGGGACAAGCTCGCCGACCACCGCCTTCGCGGGATAGCGGCCACCGGAAACAGCCGGTGTCACGTCTTCGATCGGGAAGCGTCCGGTCATGATCTCCACCGTAGTCAGAGGGGCGCAGGAGGACTCGGCGACCGGGAAAACCACCGCCGGCGTCTCTATGACTTCTCCGCAGTGGAGTTTTTGAAACGACCGATCGCCGCTGTGTCCCAACCTACCGGAGGGGTAGCCCTACAGCGCATCCGGACGGGGCCGTGTGCCGCCGGAGAACATGACAATTTCACCTGTTCGCAACAGGCGTTCATCTCTCTCCGGCCGCGCGGGGGTGAGCGCTCCGGCCGCGCGGGAGTGAGCGCGCGCGCCGCGTGGGCGAGCAAGATCACGTTCCCGGTGCGGCGGCCTCTCGCGGCATCGACCGGCCCCAGCGGAGTCGCATCGCCGGACGTCGATCACGGGGGCGGCCGCCGGGTCCGGGCCCGCGAGGAGAAGGTGGCACGCCGGTGATGTCCATCGCGAACGTGCCGCCGCGACGGGAGTCCGCCGGCTGCCGTGGCCACGGGAGTGCGTCGGTTGCGCTGCGTTGCCATCGAGGAACCCGGCTCAAGAGCGCCCTCGAGTCACCGAGTTAATCCTCGACGCGAGCCGACGACCCGGCAAGCGCACGAAGGGAGGAGCATTAACGTGCCCGGACCGTCGACCGCACTGTCCCCGGTGATCGCCGCCAGCACCCACTGGCTGGCGCGGGCCTACCCGGGCGGCGAATCCAACACGGTGGCGCACACGCTCGCGGAGTTGCAGGCCCGGCAGGCCGTCACGGTCGCCGCCTGGCTGCGCTACCCCACCGAGATCGACGCCGCGCTCGTCGCGATCGCCGGCCCCGGCGGCTCCGCCGTCCTCGACTGGAAGGCCGGCAGCGAGCCCGACGACGAGTTCGCCGACGGGGAGGGCTGGCGTACCTGGGTCGACGAGGTCGTCGTCAGTTGGGCCGCCTGCCTGCTCGCCGACCCGCTCCTGGCCCGTCGCGGCGTCGACGCCGTCATCGCCGCCATCCCCGTCCCCGACCAGCGGCCGCGCCCGCACTCCCGGCGCGCCGTCACCACCGGGATGCCCAGCGAGTTCCGCCGCCTGCTGCAGCCCGACGTCCGCGACCGCGAGTCCGCCGTCCTGCTGCGCCACCCGGACCTTCTCGAGCCGATCGCGGCCATGCACCGCGACACGCTCCTCTATCTTCTCGACGCTGAGCAGGACCGCACCCCCCTGGCGGCCTGAATTCAGCAAACCCCCTCCCGGGGGCCGGGTGAAACACGCGACCGCCCGGTCCCGCCGGAAACGGGAGGGGTCCGAAGGCCGCAAGACCGGTGCCTCCTGTCCTCCTGGGCGCCGGTCTTGCGGCCTCTCCCTGTTTCCGGCCCCGCGCCGTCTCGCCGCGGGGTCCGTCAGTCGGCCAGGCGGGCCGGGAAACCGCCGGTGGCGATCGGCCCCCAGGACTCGACGGCCACCCGGATCAGGCACTTGCCCTGGTCGCGCATGGCCTGGCGATACTCGTCCCAGTCGGGGTGCTCGCCGGAGATGCTGCGGAAGTAGTCGACCAGCGGCTCGACCGCGTCGGGCAGGTCGATGACCTCGGCGACGCCGTCGACCTGGACCCACGGGCCGTTCCACTCGTCGGACAGGATGGTCAGGGTGACCCGAGGGTCGCGGCGGATGTTGGCCACCTTGGCCCGCTCGGGATAGCTGGAGATGACGATCCGGCCCTCACCGTCGACGCCGCACGTGTTCGGCGAGGACTGCGGGCGGCCGTCCTTACGGGTGGTCAGCAGGATCGCCCGGTGCCGTGGCCGCAGGAACTCGACCAGCTCCTCCCGGCTGACCCGGTTGTTCGTCGCGATGGTGCGTGCCATGTCCGCTCCTTCCGTCAGGCGTGGGCGGCCGGCTCGGCGGCGTCGACCGGAATGGCGCCCGGGTGCTGCCCGCCCGGACCGGCGGCGGCCTGGCCGGCGGCGATCGCGGCGCCGATGATGCCGGCGTTGTTGAGCAGCGTGGCTGGGACGATCGGGGTGCGGATGTCGAGCAGCGGGAAGAACTTCTCCGACTTCTTGCTCACGCCGCCGCCGACGATGAACAGGCGCGGGGAGAGCAGCATCTCCACATGGCGCAGGTAGCGCTCGACGCGGGCCGCCCACTGCTCCCAGCTCAGGTCCTCGGTCTCCCGGACGCGGTCGGAGGCGAGCAGCTCGGCGTCGGCGCCGTCGAGCTCCAGGTGGCCGAGCTCGGTGTTGGGCAGGAGCACTCCGTCGAGGAACAGGGCGCTGCCGATGCCGGTGCCGAAGGTCAGCATCATGATCAGCCCGGACTGGTCGCGCCCGGCGCCGAAGGCCACCTCGGCGACCCCGGCCGCGTCGGCGTCGTTGAGCACCGTCACCGGCGTGCCCAGCCGCTCGGTGAACAGGCGGGCGGCCGGCGCGTCGAGCCACGACTTGTCGACGTTGGCGGCGCTGCGGGTCACACCGTCGACGACCACGCCCGGGAACGTGACACCAATGCTGTCGAATCCGTCGAAGCGGGCGGCGACCTCCGCGACCGCCTCCACGACGCTGGTCACGTCGGCGGGCTGCGGGGTGGGCACCCGGAACCGCTCGGCGAGCAACTCGCCGACGGCCGGGTCGACCGGCGCCCCCTTCACGCCGGAGCCGCCGATGTCGATGCCGAGGATGGTCATCCGTCTTCCTTCGTCAGGTTGCGTTCGCTGATGCTGTGTACCACGTGCGGACGACATCGAATCCAGCGTCTCCCGGTACCTGTCGGGCGGACACCATAGGATGAATTCGCAGCGTGATGTCTTCGTTCACGCGTTGTCACTCATACTTTCAGCTAGGCGTCGCTAGGCTTCTCGGCTAGCGTTGCACTTCAGAACGGTCGCCGCGTGCGGGCACGGCTCTCTGCCCGTCGGATGGAGGACCACTCATGACCCTGCTGCAATCACCGACCGTCGATACGTCGCCGCCCGCCCCGTCGCCCACGGCGAGCGCGTCGGAGCTACTCGCCGCCATGGCCGCGGCGCCGGCCGGGCGTCAGCGCTCCCGCCTGCGGGACCGGGCGATCGAGGGCTGGCTGCCGCTCGCCCGCCACCTCGCGCACCGCTACTCCGGCCGCGGTGAGCCCACCGACGATCTCGTGCAGACCGCCACCGTCGGCCTCATCAAGGCCGTCGACAAGTTCGACCCCGAGCGCGGCGTCGACTTCGCCGGCTACGCCATCCCCACCATCATCGGCGAGATCAAGCGCCACTTCCGCGACCGCACCTGGTCGGTCCGCGTCCCGCGCCGCCTGCAGGAGCTCCGCCTCGCCATCACCGAGGCCAACGCCACCCTCACCCACTCCCTCGGCCGCTCCCCGCAGGTCTCCGACATCGCCGTCCACCTCGGCATCACCGAGGAGGAGGTGCTGGAGGGCCTGGAAGGCGCCCGCGCCTACAACGCCACGTCGCTGTCCACCCCGATCAGCGAGGACGGCACGACGGAGCTGGGCGACACCCTGGGCGGTGAGGACCGGGAGTACGAGATCGCCGAGACACGGGTGGCGCTCGGGCCCGCCCTGGCCACTCTCGACGAGCGTGAGCAGCGGATCCTGTCGCTGCGGTTCTACGGCAACCTGACCCAGAGCCAGATCGCCGACCAGATCGGCATCTCGCAGATGCACGTCTCCCGCCTGCTCACCAAGGCCTTGGCCAAGCTGCGTCGCGAGCTGACCGACTGAGACCCGGCGGCGGCGGACGGTGCTGAGGGCCCGCCCGGGGTGACGGTGACCGGGGTCCCGGCCCGGCGGTCGCCGGGCGGTCCCGCGCCGGGATCACGCCGCGCGGGAGCCACGGGACAGCCTCGATGCGGTCGAGGGCTCGTGTCCCGTACGACATGAGGGTGAAGAGGACGGCCCGCGGACCGTGAGGGGACCGCGGGCCGTGACGGTCACTTGGCGCCGCTGGCCCGCCAGTTCAGGCTGATCAGGAGGGTGCGCGCCTCGTCGGCGACGTCGGCGGCGGCGTGCACCTCGTAGGTGGCGGCCTGCAGCGAGCTGCGCGACGTGAAGTCGCGGCGGCCTCCGGTGGCGGCGTGGGCGATGGCGCCGAAGATCGCGCCCCAGACCGCGCCGATGGCCACCGTGGTGAACAGGACCGCCAGCCAGCTCGAGTCGCTGAAGATGCCGAAGAACAGGCCGATCAGCAGGCCGAACCAGGCGCCGCTGGCCGCGCCCGCGCCGGCTGCCCGGCCGATGGTGAGGCGGCCGAGGACGTTCTCGATCAGACGCAGGTCGGTGCCGACGATCGACGTCCGCTCGACCGGGAACTTGTTGTCGGAGAGGTGGTCGACCGCCTGCTGGGCCATCGCGTAGTCGGGGTAGGTGCCGACGACGGCGGTGGGCCCGGTCGCGAGGCCGGTGCCGGTCGTCTGGGCCGGGAGCGTCGGCACCGCGCCGGCCGGGCCGGGCGGGACGGGCGTCCCGGTGCCGTCGGGAGTGCCGGCCGGTCCCGCGGGAGAGGCCGGCGGAACGTCGTGGCCGGTGGAGGAGGCCGGCGGTACGGCGTGGCCGGCCGGCGCGGTCGAGCCGGTGGGGCCGGGCTGCGGCGGGATCGGCGCCGTCGGGAAGTCGGCCGGGGGGATCGCGGCGGTGGTGTCGGCCGGGGGGATCGCGGCGGTGGTGTCGGCCGGCGCGATGGGCGCGGTGGGGGAGTCGTTGGACGACGTGGTCATTTGGTGCCTCCCTGAAGGGGTGCGGGTTCCGCGGCGGTCAGCCTGACCCAGACGATGAACGTGACAGCCGTGGCGGCCACGATGCCGGCGGTGCCGGTGAGGAATGCGAAGCGCTCGGACACCAGGTCCGGGAGGGCGCGCTCGGAGAGGGCCACCGACGCCATGCCGAACACCCCGGCCGCGGTGGCGAGGAGACCGGCGACCGCCAGGGCGATGATGACCAGGCGGTTCGGCAGGTGGATGCGGCGGGACGGCCCGGTGCGGCGCAGGCGGACCCCGAAGACGGCGAGGGAGCCGCACGCCAGCACGATCAGCAGCGCCGCGATGACGTCGCTGGGACGGTGCCACTCGGCCCAGACGGTGGCCACCGCGACGATCGCCACGTAGCCGGCGCCGACCAGGCCCACCATGCCCCGCAGCGCCCGCGGGAAGACCAGCACCAGCACGAACGCGACCGACGCGGCGGCGGTGGCGTGACCGCTGGGCCACGAGTTGGGCGCCGGGAAGTCGTCGAGGAGCGGGCGGTCCAGGTTCGCCTTCAGCTGCTGGGTGATCAGGTTGGCCGCGATCACCACGAACACCGAGGCCACGGCCAGGTCGAGGCGACGGCGGACGACGCCGAACGCGGCGGCCAGGACACAGACCAGCGCGAGCGATGCGAGACGGGTGGCGTCGAGGGTACGGGTGAGGACCTCGATGACCCGCGGATGGTCGAAGTCGCCGCCCCGCAGCGCCGCGGTGTCGATGGCCTGGCCCAGCGGCGTGCCGACGAACAGGCGGTGCACGGCGTACGCCCCGCCCGCGGCGAGGACCGCGAGCAGTAGTGGGCTGACGGTGTGCCACGTGCTGCCCGTCGGGCGTTCGGTGGTTTCTTCGGTGACCGGGCTGGACGCGACGGCCGTCATCTAGGACCTCCTGCGGGCTGGCGATGCGGACACGCCTTTCCCCGTACGCCCGATTTCCAAGCGCCCTGTTTTCCGGACCGTCCGCAACGTGCGCGCACCCGATCGGGCCCGGTGGGCGCAACGCCCGCGACGGACCTTCATATCCGATGCCGACGGATACATCCGGCGCTGCCGGAACGAAGGGGACGTCTTCATGAGGCACACCACCCGACGACTGCTCATCAGCCCGCTGCTGGTGCTCGCCGCCGGGGCCGGGCTGGCCGGTTCACCCACCGCCGCGCAGGCGGCCGGGATCTCCGCGACGATCGACGTGAACAGCGAGCTCAAGGTGCGGTCCGCGCCGAGCTGGGCGGCCGGTGTGGTGGGCACGCTCGCCGACGGCCGCAGGGTCGCCGTGGACTGCGCCGTGACCGGTCAGAAGGTGAGCGGGAAGGTCCGCACCACCGCTCAGTGGGACCGGCTCACCGACGGCCGCTACATCTCGCACGCCTACGTCCGCACGTCGGCGGTGATCCCGGCGTGTGAGGCCAAGGCGGGCTCACAGGCGTACGTCAGCGGGAAGATCCGGACCCGGGACGGCGCGGTGAACGTGCGCACCGGCCCGTCGACGCTGAACGCGGTGGTCCGCAAGGCCGCCGACGGCTCCGCCGTGAAGATCGTCTGCGCGGTGACCGGCGCGAAGGTCGCCGGCACGGTACGCACGACCACCCTCTGGGACCGGCTGAGCGACGGCCGGTACGTGTCACACGCCTATGTGGTCTCGCCGACGGTGCGGGCCTGTCCGCCGGCCACTCCCGCTCCCACGGTGCCCGCGCTGACGCCGGAGCAGTTCATCGCGGCCGCCGTGCCCGGGGCGCAACAGGGCTGGCGGGAGTACGGTGTGCCGGCCTCGATCACCATCGCGCAGGCCGTCCTGGAGTCGGGCTGGGGCCGCAGCGGGCTGTCCGCGGTGGATCGCAACTACTTCGGCATCAAGTGCCAGAACGGCTCCTTCGGCCCGCACGCGAACGGCTGCCACGTCTACGAGACGACCGAGTGCGACAAGGCGGGCAAGTGCTTCGCCACGTCGGACGCGTTCCGCACCTACGCCTCGATGGGCCGCTCGTTCCGCGACCACGGCCACTTCCTGCGCAGCAACAAGCGGTACGCGCCGGCGTTCGCGTTCACCAGGGACGCGAACAAGTTCATCATGGCGGTGTGGAAGGCCGGGTACGCGACCGACCCCGACTACTACACCAAGGTAACGAAGATCATGACGAACTACGATTTGTACCGGTACGACACCTGGAAGTAATTAGCGGCTTACGCTCCTTATGGTGGGGCGACGAACGGTGGGGCGACGAACGGACGGAGCGCGGCGGGCCACCGGTCCGCTGCTCTCCGTCTTCGTGCTTCTGGTCGGACTGATCTCCACCATCCTGACCGCGGCCGGCCTCTCCTCGGCCCAGCAGGACACCGCCGCCCGGGAGATGGACAAGCGGCACGACACGGCGCTGGCGACGATCCGCACCGAGACCCAGCGGTACCGCCAGTTGATCGAGACCCTGGCCGCCGGGATCGTCAACGATCCCGAGCTGACCTGGGAGGACTTCGACACCGCGACGGGGCCTTTGGTCGACGCCGGGCTGCTCGGGGCGGCGCCCGTGGCGTTCATCGTCGCGGTGCCCACCGACGGCCTGGCCGAGGCGCAGCGGCTGTGGCGGTCCCGCGGCGCCCTCGGCCTGACGTTCCGCCCCGACCCGGCCGCCGACGAGCACTTCTTCGCTGTCTTCGTGCGCAAACTCGACGAGAACGAGCAAGGCGTGCGTTCCGGCGCCGACGCGGGCCTGGTCGAGCCGCTGGCCACCACGCTGCGCACCGCCCGGGACCGCCACCAGCTGACCGTGTCGGAGGCGTACGTGCTGATGCGCGACCGGCAGAAGCCCGCCGCCGAGCAGCAGCAGTCCTTCATCTTCGCCGCCCCGGTCTGGACCCGCGAGAACACCCCCGAGTTCCGTGGCTGGGTCGCCTCCGGCCTGCGCGGCGGCACCTTCCTCGACAAGATCCTCGGCCCGCTGGGGCAGATCTCCGGCGAGCTGATCTCGGTCGACGAGGACCAGACCCGGCACACCGTCGCCGAGTGGACCGGCGAGGGCGAGCGGGACCTGACGCGGACCGGGACCGTCGAGGTCGGCCCGGGCCAGAACTGGATCCTGGAGACCCACGGCGACTCGCGGCATCTGGCCGGCGCCGGATGGTATCTGCCCGCGGTCGCGCTCGGTGGCGGGCTCACCCTCACCTCGCTGCTGGCGTGGTTGGTGCACGTGCTCGCGACCGGCCGGGCCCGGGCCCGCGCGCGGGTCGAGGAGGCCACCGCCGACCTGCGCGAGACCGAGGCGGCCAGCCGCCGCCAGGCCGAGCTGCTCGGCGCGATCATGCTGACCATCAGCGACGGCGTCATCGTGGTCGACTCGCGCGGCATGATCCTGTTGGAGAACCCGGCGGCGAAGGAGCTGCTCGGCGTCGCCGGCTTCCCGGACCGGCCGGAGGAGTGGCAGGAGCACTTCGGCGTCTACCACCCGGACGGGCGGACACCGATGCCGCTGGCCGAGATGCCGCTGTTCCGCGCGCTCAACGGGGAGACCGCCGACCGCGTCGAGGTGCTCGTCCGTAACCCGGGACGACCAGAAGGAGTGCTGCTCAGCATCGACGGGCGGCCGCTGGACCCGAGCGCCGGCGAGCACGGGGCGGTCGCGGTCTGCCGGGACATCACCGAGCTGCGCCGCTACGAGTCGGACCTGGCGATCTTCGCGGGGGTGGTGGCGCACGACCTGAAGTCGCCGCTCGCGCTGATCCGCGGGCACGCCGAGCTCGTCCTCGACGACGTGCCGGACGGGTGGCCGGAGTCCGGCGGGGTCCGTGAGGGGCTGTGGCGGATCGTGCGCGCGGTCGAGCGGATGGACGCCCTGATCGAGACGATGCTGGCGTACACGACCGCCCGCGACGCGCCGCTGCGGGCGGTCGCCGTCGACCCGGCCCCGATGATCCGGGAGATCATCGAGGAGCGGATCGGCGGGCTGAGCACCGGCCGGCCGGCCCCGCAGTGGTCTCTGGACCCGCTGCCACCGGTACAGGCCGATCCGGCGATGCTGCGCCACGTCCTGGACAACCTGATCGGCAACGCGATCAAGTACGTGCGGCCCGGCGGCACGCCCCGGGTCGAGGTGACCGGCAGGCCGGCCGGGCCGCAACGGGTGCGGATCGAGGTCGCCGACGCCGGCATCGGCATCCCGGACGCCGACAAGCCGTACGTCTTCGAGACGTTCCACCGGACCGAGGCGGCCGCCGGCTACGCCGGGACCGGTCTCGGCCTCACCATCTGCCGGCGCATCGTCGAGCGTCACGGCGGAGAGATCGGCGTCACCGACAACCCCGGCGGGGGTACGCGCTTCTGGTTCACCCTCCCCGCCGCCGAGATCACGGAGGACAGTGACATGACCGGTAACGACACCAGTGGGCCCGAGGACGACGAGGCCGTCCGCGAGGCCCTGGAACGCGCCCTGGCCGAACGCGCCGCCCTGATGGAGGCCGCCCGCCTGCCCGGCCTGGCCATGCCGTCCGGCACCGCGCCCGTCGCCGAGCCCGGCCGGCTGCGCGCGCCCGTCCCGGAACGGCAGCGCCAGGATCAGGGCTGACTTTCGGACACCACACGGGGCGGCAGCAACCGGGCGATCAGCGCCAGCAACTGCGCCGGGACGAACGGCTTGAGCAACGTGGCCGAGGCGCCCGCGTCCTCGGCCAGGTTGTCGCCGGGCATCAGCGATCCGCTGGCCACCACGATCGGGATGTGCCGCAGCGCGTCGTCGGCACGGATCGCCCGGCACAGGTCGAGGCCCGTCATGTTCGGCATGTCGACGTCGGTGACGACCAGGTCGGGCTGGTGCTCACGGATCGCCGCCAGCGCGGTCCGCCCGTCGGCCGCGGCCACGACCCGGTGGCCGGCCCGTTCCAGCGAGCGTTTGAGCACGTACCGGATGTCGTCGTGATCCTCCGCGACTACGATCACCGTCGGCCCCGTTCTGTCGTTGCGTGTGTGGCGTCATCCGATATATCGAGAGACGGTGGCCCCGGGACACGGGGCGGTGTTAATCACCAGGCGTTTACGGCCGCTTGCGCCTATCCTTGGCCCGCCATGTCGATAACGCCTGTCGCCACCCTGCGTGCCCAGATCTCCGAGCTGCTACCCCGTGATCAGCGGCGGCTCCAGCGCCGTCTCGACGGGACCAGGCGCATCCGTGACGAGGACGCCCGGTCGGCCGCGCTCGCCGAGATCGCCGCCGAGACCGAGCGGGCCCGGCTCCGGCTGGACAGCCGCATCGCGTCGGTGCCGCGCATCACGTACCCGCAAGGCCTGCCGGTCAGCGCCCGCAAGGACGACATCGCCGCCGCCATCCGTGATCACCAGGTGGTCGTGGTGGCCGGTGAGACCGGTTCCGGCAAGACCACCCAGATCCCGAAGATCTGCCTGGAGCTGGGCCGGGGGGTCCGCGGCCAGATCGGGCACACCCAGCCGCGGCGGATCGCGGCCCGCACGGTGGCCGAGCGGATCGCCGAGGAGCTGGACCGGCCGCTCGGGTCGACGGTCGGCTACAAGGTGCGGTTCACCGATCAGGTGAGCGACGACACCATGGTCAAGGTGATGACCGACGGCATCCTGCTGGCCGAGATCCAGACCGACCGGATGCTGTACCGGTACGACACGCTGATCATCGACGAGGCGCACGAGCGCAGCCTCAACATCGACTTCATCCTCGGCTACCTGCGTGACCTGCTGCCGAGACGGCCCGACCTCAAGCTGATCATCACGTCGGCGACGATCGAGACCGAGCGGTTCGCCCAGCACTTCGCCTCGGCCGGGGGCGAGCCGGCACCGGTGATCGAGGTGACCGGGCGGACCTACCCGGTGGAGGTCCGCTACCGGCCCCTGATCACGGTCACCGAGGACGACACCGAGGAGCCGCGGGACGTGATCGACGGCATCGCGGACGCCGTCGACGAGCTGCCCCGCGACGGCGACATCCTGGTCTTCTTCTCCGGCGAGCGGGAGATCCGCGACACCGCCGACGCGCTCGCCAAGAAGAACCTCTACAACACCGACGTCGTCCCGCTCTACGGCCGGCTCTCCGCCGCCGAACAGCACCGGGTCTTCGAGCGGCACAGCGAGCGCCGGATCGTGCTGGCCACCAACGTCGCCGAGACGTCGCTGACGGTGCCCGGGATCAAATACGTGATCGACCCGGGCACCGCCCGGATCAGCCGCTACAGCCATCGGCTCAAGGTGCAGCGGCTGCCCATCGAGCCGGTCTCGCAGGCCAGCGCCAACCAGCGCAAGGGCCGATGCGGGCGTACGTCGGACGGCATCTGCATCCGGCTCTACTCGGAGGAGGACTTCGAGCAGCGGCCGGAGTTCACCGAGCCGGAGATCCTGCGTACCAACCTGGCCTCGGTCATTCTCCAGATGACCAACCTGGGCCTCGGTGACCTGCAGAAGTTCCCCTTCATCGACCCGCCGGACCAGCGCAACATCACCGACGGCATCAAGCTCCTGGAGGAGCTGGGGGCGCTGGAGGACCGCAAGCTCACCCCGATGGGGCGGCAGCTCGCCCAGCTCCCGGTCGACCCGCGGCTGGCCCGGATGGTGATCGAGGCGGACCGGCAGGAGGTCCTGGCCGAGGTCATGGTGATCGCCGGCGCCCTGTCGATCCAGGACCCGCGCGAGCGCCCGGCCGAGAAACAGCAGCAGGCCGACGAGAAGCACGCCCGGTTCGTGGACAAGGAATCGGACTTCTTCAGCTATCTCAACCTGTGGCGCTATCTGCGTGAGAAACAGCGGGAACTGTCCGGAAACCAGTTCCGCCGGCTCTGCCGCAGCGAGTTCCTGAACTATCTGCGGGTGCGGGAATGGCAGGACATCTACTCGCAGCTGAAGCAGGTCGCCCGTACCCTCGATCTGTCCCTGAAGGAGGACTGGGAGGCCGGCGTCGCGCCGCAGCCGGTGCACACCGCCCTGCTCGCCGGGCTGCTCAGCCACATCGGCCTGAAGGATCAGGAGAAGCGCGAGTACATCGGCGCGCGTGGCGCCAAGTTCGCGATCTTCCCGGGCTCGGCGCTGTTCAAGAAACAGCCCCGCTGGGTGATGTCCGCGGAACTCGTCGAGACCAGCCGGCTATGGGGCCGGGTGAATGCCCGGATCGAGCCGGAATGGGCCGAGAGACTCGCGCCGCACCTGGTCAAGAGCAGTTACAGCGAACCACACTGGGATCGCAAGATGGGCGCCGTGATGGCGTTCGAGAAGGTGACCCTCTACGGTTTGCCGATCGTGCCGCGCCGCCGGGTCGGATATTCGCGGGTCGATCCGGTCGCCTCCCGGGAGCTGTTCATCCGGCACGCGCTCGTCGAGGGCGACTGGGACACCCACCACCGGTTCCTCGCCGAGAACAAGCGGCTCCTCGACCGCATCATCGAGATCGAGAACCGGGCCCGACGGCGGGACATCGCCGTCGACGACGAGACGGTGTACGCCCTCTACGACGCGCGAATACCGGCCGAGGTGGTGTCGGCGCGCCATTTCGACGGCTGGTGGAAGAAAGCGCGCCACGACGATCCGGAGCTGCTGACCTTCACCCGTGACGACCTGGTCAACGCGGGCCGGGACACCGTCGATCCACAGGCCTTCCCGGATGCGTGGATCAGCAACGGCGTGCGCATGTCGCTCTCCTACACGTTCGAGCCCAACACCGCGCACGACGGCGTCACCGCGACCGTCCCGATCGAGCTGATCAACAAGATCGACGCCGACGACTTCGGATGGTCGGTGCCGGGCTTCCGCAAGGAGGTCGTGATCGCGCTCATCCGGGCCCTGCCCAAGCACCTGCGGACCAGCTTCGTGCCCGCACCGGACTGGGCCGAGGCCGTCCTCGACCGGGTGCCGGCCCGGCGCGGGTCGCTGCCCGACGCCCTCGGCAACGAGCTGCGGCGTCTCACCGGGACCGTGGTGCCGCGCGACGCGTGGCGGCCCGACCAGGTGCCCGATCACCTGCGGATCAACTTCCGGGTCGTCAACGAGGCCGGCGAGACCGTCGGTGAGGGCCGCGACCTCGACGTGCTGCGCCGGCAGCTGGCGCCCAAGGTGCAGGCCGTCATCTCCAAGGCGGCCGGCAACCTGGAACGGCGCGGGATCACCGTCAACGACTTCGGCGTGCTGCCCCGGCGGGTCGCCCAGGTCCGTGGCGGCTACGAGGTCAACGTGTGGCCGGCGCTCGTCGACGAGGGCGACAGCGTGGCGATCCGGGTCTTCGAGGACGAGGCGTCGCAGCGGGTCGCCATGGTCGCCGGGACGCGCCGGCTGCTGCTGCTCACGTTGCCCCCGGCCGCCCGGTTCCTGCAGGGGCGGCTCGACAACCGGGCCAAGCTGGAGCTGTCCCGGGCCAACCCGTACCGGTCGATCGCCGAGCTGCTCGACGACTGCGCGGGCGCGGCCGTGGACCGGCTCGTGGCCGAGGCCGGTGGACCGGTGTGGTCGTCGGTCGAGTTCGCGTCGCTGCGCGACACCGTGCGGCAGGACCTCGTCGACGCGGTCGCCAACCTGGTCACCCAGGTGCAGGCGGTGCTGTCCACGGCGTACGACGTCGAGCAGCGCCTCAAGTCGCTGCGGGATCCCTCGCTGCTGCCCGCCCTGGCCGATATCCGGCAGCAGCTCAAGGGCCTGGTCCATCCCGGGTTCGTCACCGAGGCCGGGTGGCGGCAGCTGCACCAGATGCCCCGCTACCTCAAGGGCATCGTGCACCGGCTGGACCGGCTCGGCGGCAGTCTCGGACGGGACCGTCAGCTCACCACGCAGATTCACGAGATCGAGGCGGAGTACCGCGAACTGAGGAACTCCACGCCCCCGAACGGTCCCGCCGAGGAGGGATTGCGGGAGATCCGCTGGATGATCGAGGAGCTGCGGATCAACTACTTCGCACAGGCGCTCGGCACCGCTTACACCGTCTCCGACAAGCGCATATTCAAGGCCATGGACGCTCTGCCGCTGTAGTCGGTTGCGACTCGGTGCACCCTTGGTGCCGTTCGGTCACGCCTCTGTCGTGGCCGTACGGCGACCATTAGGTTTCTCGGCATGACGAATTTCGCCGCCCCGATCGCCGCCGTTTCCGCCGCCCGTTCCGCCGGCGCCTACCTCGACGACATGATGGCCCGGGTCGGCGTCGACGGTCTCACCGCCGCGTTCGCCGAGCCCGCCCTGCTCGCCCGCCTCGACCAGCACGCCGCCGCGGTCCGTGAGGCGCTGCTCGACGCCGGCCGGGTCACCGACGCCGAGGGGCTCGCGGCCTACGCCCGGTCGCTCGCCGCCGGCGCCGTCCGGAGCGGCCGCCCGCTGCCGGAGCCCGGCTTCGCCCCGATGTCCGGCGCCGAGTGGCTGGCCGCCGGGTTCCCGCTGCTGCGACTGGTCGCGGTCTGCCTCGTCGCGGAGGCGGAGGGACTTCTCTGACTCGTTAGATCTACATTTTAAGGCATTTAGTGCAACAAAACGCCCAATAGTCCATCTTCTTCTCATGAAGATCCTCGGGCTCTCGACCCTGACCGCACTGCTCACCCTGCCTCTGCTCGGCGCTCCCGCGATGGCGGCCGACGACCCCGTCGGCCCGGCCCTCGTCGCCCGATACAACTTCGACGGCGGCGCGACCGCCGGCAAGATCTCCGACCTCTCCGGGCGCGGCACCGCCCTCACCATCCGCGGCTCCGCCAACGGACAGGTCGCCATCGCCTCCGAAGGCGCCAACCGGTTCGCGTCCTTCCCCGGCGTCTGCGCCGCCGGCGCGACCACCTGCGCCAAGGCTCTCCTCGAAGCGCCCGACGACGCCGACCTCGACCCGGGCACCCGCAACATCAAGTGGGCGGCCAGCGTACGGCTCACCACCGGCCAGCTCAGCGGCAACGCCAACGTCATGCAGAAGGGCGTCGCCAACGTCGAGAGCCAGTGGAAGATGCAGATCACCGGCCGCAGCGGGCGCGCCCAGTGCGTCCTGGTCGCGCGCACCAGCGGCCAGACGTTCTCCGTCATGTCCGCCAACCCGGTCGCCGACGGCAACTGGCACCGGGTGGTCTGTGAGCGCGCCAACGGCGCCCTCACCGTGACCGTCGACGGGTCCGCCGGCGGCAAGGTCGCCGTCCCGGCCACCGTCGCCGTCGACAACACGATGCCGCTGCGCGTCGGCGGGCCCAACTTCGCCAAGGACAGCGACATGTACCACGGCCAGATCGACGACATCTACGTCCAGGTCGGCTGATCCTCCGAACCCGATGCCCGGCGCCGCGCCCGCGACACCGGCGTCAGTGCCTCCGGGACACGGAGATGCCCGGCGCCGCATGCGTGCGGCGCCGGGCATCGGCGGTATGCGGTCGCGGCCTAGCTGCGGCGGAACGCGTAGGAGCGTCCGCCGGAAGCGTTACCGGCCCGTCCGGCGTGATCGCGGCCCGATCGGTCCCGGGCTGCCTGACGGGCGTCCCGGGCGCCGTGGTGTGCCGTCGCGGCATCACCCTGCTGGTCGTCGGCGGCTCCCGAGCCGATGGCCGGGCGCAGCGCCGCGGCGATGTCCCGCTGGGCGATCTCGTCGAGGTCCAGGTGCACGGAGAACGGTTTGGCAGGCATGAGCTACCTCCTTGCGGCTCCCGCTGGGGGAGCGGGAAGCGACCGTGCGTCACGGGCACGGTCGGCGTGAATGCGCATTTCGGCGACGGCGGAACCCGCGACGCCCGGGATCGGTCTCCCGGCGAGAGCGGTGAACGGCCGTGAGCCCGGGCGCGGCGCGAGGCCACCACCCGGACGTGCCACCACGGAACGGAGAGAACGCGCGAACCATCCCACTCCGGCCGGATCGGCATGCGGAGAACAACGCGGCCCGGCGGCCCCGGCGCGAGATGCGGCGGGTTGCGGGCGGCGGTCGGGACGGCATCACAGCATGGCGCCCACGGTAATCCGGCCTTCGCACGGCCGCCACCGATTATCTCGTACGCCCGGCGCCGCCCCCGACCGCAACGATCGCGTCCCTGACCACCGCGCGACGTCCGCGTCGCTCACCGACGCGGCGCGCCTGACGGGCGTGGCCCATGGTCACCGCCGGCCCGTCCCGCCGCCTCCCCGCCCCGGCCGGAGAGCCTCGGTGATCGAGCTCCATGTGCGGGCGCTGCGCGAGCAGATCCGCCTGATCGGGTACCGGCGGCCGGGCGAGTTGATCTGGTCCACCGGCGTACCGCGGTGTCGATGTAGCCCGACGGCTCGTACCGCTGCCAGTGCTCCGCAACCTGAACCTCCCGGAGTGCGGTGGTCAGCGCAGCCGCCCGTTCCTCCCGTGATTGCCGCACGCTCATGAGGCGATGATGCCCGTCAGGTGCGGGGGAGCGACTGCAGGGCCGTCGTCAGCATCGACGTGGCGGTGGGGAAGTCGACCAGCTGGTCGCTGATCAGCGTCAGCCCCTGGCGCAGGGCCGTCGACGGGATGCTCCGCGAGCTCAGGACCTCGGCTGTCCAGCTGACGAAGTCGAGGAAGATCTCCGGCTCGCCGACGTAGAGGGCGGCGGCCAGGAAATCGGCTATGTGGCCCATGTCCTCGCTGGTGGACTCCGCCTGGACCGGGTCGTAGTCGCGGGCGGGAGGATACACCGTGGGGAGCCGGTCCATGGCGGTCGCGATGAGCTGCGGGCGGCAGCGGGCCAGGTGCGTGTACTCCTCGTCGCCGAGGAAGGACTCGTCCTCCGGCAGAGGGAGGTCGGTCACGTTGCGCGGGGGCCAGTCGGTGGCCAGGCGGGTGACGGCCTCCTCGCCGGTCGCGGCCCACGCCTGGGCACCCAGCCGTTGCGCGTAGCGGCCGCCCGGACCGAAGCCGCGGCCTCCGGCGATCACCGGCAGGCCGGCGGCGCGGCAGGCGGTGATCGCGGCGTGTGCCCGCGGGAGACGGGTGGGGAGCATGCAGCTCAGCGCCACCGCGTCGGGGCCGGTCTGGTGCAGGTGGACGATCAGATGGCGGCCCGGGACGTTGGCGCCGAGGAAGTCGATCCGCCAGCCGTCCAGGCGCAGCAGCTCGGCGAGCATGCGGGCGGGCAGGCCGTGCCATTCGCCGTCGACGCAGGCCAGGGCGATCCGGCCGCGCCTCGGAGGGACGGTGGTGCGAGCGGCGACGGCGGCCAGGGCGCGTTCGCCGACGGCGGTGGCGGCGTGCTCGCGGGCGACCGTCCACTGGTTGGCCGCCCACAGCTCGCCGACACGTCTCTGGGCGCCGCCGATCAGGTCGACGATGATCCGCTGGGCCGGGACGCCGTCGGCCAGGAGGCTGCCGATCAGCTCGGTGGCGCCGACCTCGTCACCGTCGGCGACCAGGCCGAGGTAGGCGTCGGCGATGGGCGCGGTGATCGGCGTGAGGGTGCCGCCGGGCGCGGTCACGAGCGTCCTCCGGCGGCGGCGCGGGTCTCGGTGAGGCCGTCCTGGGCGGGTCGTGACGAGACGGTCATGGACGGGTCCGGGGGCGGCGGTCGCCACGGCGGGCGGCCGCCACATACGGCGACGGGGTGGGTGCTCCGCCGCCACGCAGGCTCAGCGGGGTGCGGGACGGCGCGCGGACCGCGAGCATCGCGATGTCGTCGGAGCCGCCGCCACGGATCCAGTCGGCGACGAGCTGGCGGATCCGGTCGACGGTGGCGGCGCCCGGCATGCCGCGGCACTCGGCGAGCGCCTGGTGCAGACGGTCCTCGCCGAACTGCTCGCCGCCGGACGGGCCGCCGCGCGCCTCGGTGAGGCCGTCGCTGTAGAGCAGGCACAACTCGCCGGGCGCGAGCTCGACGGTGGCCGGGTGCACCACCGTGCGGGGAAGGACGCCGATCAGGGTGCCTCTGGTCGGAACCTCCTCGACGCTGCCGTCGGCGCGCAGCACCAGAGGGGCGGGATGGCCGCCGCTGGCCAGCTCGAGCCGGACCCGGCCGTGGTCGGTACGCCGGACGGAGCCCACCACCATGGTCACGAACCGTGGCTGGCGTGCGGACTGCAGCAACGCCTCGTTGAGCACCGTCAGCATGGCCGCCGGCTCGGTCCGCACCAGGCGCAGCGCGCGCAGCGTCTGGCGGACCTTGCCGGTGAGGAGCGCCGCCTCCGGGCCGGTGCCGCACACGTCGCCGAGGGCGATCATCGTGTCGCCGTCGCCCCCGGCCGGGCCGAACACGTCGTAGAAGTCGCCGCCGATGCGCAGCGCGTCACCGGCGGCCTGGTAGGAGCCGGCCAACTCGAAGCCGTCGGGCTGCGGCAGCTCCGGCGGCAGCAGGTCGGCCTGGAGGACGGCGGCGGTGTCGACCTGCTCGCGGTAGAGCACGGCCGCCGCGATCGCCGCGCCGGCACGGGCCGCGAACACCCGGGCCAGCGCCTCGTCCTCGGCGGTGAACACGGCACCGGGGCCGCAGCGGGCCAGGATCAGCGCCCCGGCCGGCTCGGCGTTGCCGGGCAGCGGGATCGCCAGCAGCGCGCCGACCGGGCCGAACCCGGCGGGCACCAGCCAGGCGGGCGCCTGCGCCGGGTCGAGCCAGCGGCTCGGGATGGGCGGGAAGCCATCGAGCGCCTCGACCAGGCCGGGCACCTCGCCGAGCTGCGGCTCCCGGAGGGTGCCCTCCTCGATCGGCAGGCCGGGCAACAGCCGGGTCCAGTCGCTCTGCCGATGCTGCGGGGGCAGCACCACCACGGCTGCGTCGGCCAGATGCGCGGCGGCCAGCTCCACCGCCGTCCGGGCGCAGCGGCGCACGTGCAGCGACGCGGACAGCCGTCGGCCCGCCTCGGCGAGGAACGCCGTCCGGGACCGCTCCCGCTCCAGGGCGGCGGACTCGGTCCGGTCCCGCAGGAACCACGCGTAGTGCCCGTCGGCGACCGTGCGGCGCGTCCCGGACAGCCGGCGGCCCGCGTGCTCGGTCTGGAACGAGTCGGCGCCGCCGGTCGGCAGGGGCGCGCCGGCCGGGTGGCCGGGGAGCGTACCGGGCAGCAGCCGGCGGGCCGCCGCGTTGGCCATGACGACCACGTCGCCGGCCGTCTCGCACAGCACCACGGCCTCGGCGGCGGCGTCGAGAACGGCGGCGAGCAGGGCGGGTGCCGGCGTGACCGCCGGAGCAACCGCCGGTGTTCGGGATGTCATCGCCGCCTCCTTCCGTTTCCCCGTCGACCCGTGTGAATCGGCCTCAGCCTACGTGCACCCGTGGTCAGGCGGTCAGGTCGACCACGATCGGGGCGTGGTCGGAAGGCCCTTTGCCCTTGCGGGCCTCACGGTCGACGTACGCGTCGGACACCCGTGCGGTGACGTCGGCGCTGCCGTAGACCAGATCGATCCGCATGCCCTTGTTCTGGTGGAACATCCCGGCACGATAGTCCCAGTAGGTGAACGGGTGATCACCCTTGAGCGGCCGGGCCGGCACGTCGGCCAGCCCGAGGTCGCGGATCGCGGCGAGCGCGGCGCGTTCCGGCGGTGTCACGTGCGTGGAGCCGGCGAAGCGGGTGACGTCCCACACGTCGGCGTCGGTGGGCGCCACGTTGTAGTCGCCGGCCACCACCAGCGGCCCGGCCTCCAGGTCGGGGACGAGGGCGTCGCGGAGGGCGGCGAGCCACTTCAGCTTGTACGTGTAGTGCGGGTCCTCGGGGTGCGGCCGTTCGGCACGTACACCGACATGAACCGGATGCCGCCGCAGAGCGCGCTGACCGCCCGCGCCTCCGGGTCGGGGTATCCGGGCTCCCCGGCGAAACCGCGGCGCACGTCGTCCAGGCCGATCCGGGAGAGCACGGCGACCCCGTTCCAGCGGCCCTGGCCGTACGCCGCCGTCGCATACCCCAGCTCGGCGACCTCCCGCTCCGGGAAGCCGTCGGCGGTGACCTTGGTCTCCTGCAGGCAGACGACGTCGGGGGCGGTGCCGGCCAGCCAGTCGAGCAGGCGGGGCAGGCGTGCCTTGACCGAGTTGACGTTCCAGGTGGCGAAGCGCATACCCGCTTTCTACCCGGTGAATTGCCGGAGTTGCCCTCGCGGGGCCGGGGTCCCTGGAAGGTTTGTCGTCGAGAGAGGGGGCGACGACGTGCGCTTGGAGATCATGCCCGAGCTGCCGGCCGAGCTGTTGGACGAGTCCTGGGACTTCTACCAGGACTGCTTCAGCGACCTGCAGTATCTCGCGGTCAACCGGCACCTGATGTACCGCAGCGAGTTCGACGAGGTGATGGCCGACAAACGGATCGGCAAATACGTGGCGCTGGACGACGAGGACGGCGCGGTGATCGGCATGGGCACGCTCACCAACGAGCTGGAGTCGATCCCGCTGATCTCGGCGGAGTACTTCAAATACCACTTCCCCGAGATGTACGAGCAGCGCCGCCTGTTCTACTGCCTGTTCGCGGGCTCCGCGCTGGGACACCGGGGCCAGGGTGTCTTCGTCGCGTTGCAGCGGGCCATGTACGCCCCGATCGGCGAGGTGGACGGCAAGGTGTTCTTCGACATCTGCTCGTACAACGAGGAGCGCCACCAGCTGCCCCGGATGATCGCGGTGATCCTGAGCCGGGCCGCCGAGGCCGGGCGGGCCCAGCCGACCCGCCTGGACGCGCAGTCGTTCTGGATGTACGAGTTCCCGAAGAACGACGCCCCGTTCCGGCGGGAGGAACGGCGTTCCGGGTACAACCGGGGCCGGCGGGACGGCGGGGAGGACCGCCGGGTGGCCCGGGTCTGACGGCGGAGCTCAGTGGGGCCGGCGGTGCCGGCCCGACGGATCCGACAGGATCGCCGGCAGGTGTGGCGCGCGCACGATGGCGTCCCGCCAGCGCTCGGCGAACTCGGCGGCCGGCACCGCCGCGCCCCACAGCCAGCCCTGCCCGTTGACGACGCCGACCGCCCACAGCGCCTCCCGCTGCAGCGGGGTCTCCACGCCTTCGGCGATCACCGAGAGGCCGAGGGCGTGGCTCATCGCCACGACGGCGCGGACGATCTCGTCGTCCTCGTGGTTGACGCCGAGACCGGTCACGAACGAGCGGTCGATCTTGACGCCGGTGACCGGGAAACGGCGCAGGTAGCCGAGCGCCGAGAAGCCGGTGCCGAAGTCGTCGACCAGCAGCTTCACGCCGAGCTCACGCAGCTCGAAGAGGACCCGTGAGGTGACGCTGGACCCGTCGACCATCACCGACTCGGTCATCTCCAGGGCCACGCACTGCGGCGGCACCCCGTACCGGAGCATCTCCCCGGAGACGATCAACGGCAACTCCGGGTCGGACAGCTGACGCGGCGACACGTTGATCGACAGGTAGAAGTCGTCGGTGACGGTGCCCTCCGAACGCCACACGCCGAGCTGGCGCAGCGCCTCCTTGCGGACCCAGGTGCCGATCGCGTTGATCAGCCCGGCGTCCTCGGCGATCGGGATGAACGTCATCGGCGGGATCGGCCCGCGCTCCGGGTGCACCCACCGGACCAGTGCCTCGGCCCCGAGCGGGACTCCGGTCTCCAGGCGCACCAGGGGCTGGTACGCCACGTACAGCTGCTCGTCGGCCAGCGCCTGCCGCAGCGCCACCTCCAGCTCGATCCGCTCCCGGACCTGGGCGTGCATGCTGGTGTCGAAGATGGTGGACCGGCCGGGCCCCTCGGCCTTGGCCCGGTACATCGCGGTGTCGGCGTCACGCATCAGGGCCTCGGCGGTGACCGCGGCGTTGACCGGGTCGGCCTCGGCGTGCGAGATGCCGATCGACGCGCTGATCACCACGTCGTGGTCGCGGACCGGGAAGGGCCGGGCGAAACAGCCGCGGATGTCGTCGACCAGGCGCAGCGCCCCGCCCTTCTCGCCGATGAACCCGAGCAGGAACTCGTCGCCGCCGACCCGGGCCACCGGGATGTTCATCGGCACGGCCGCCCGCAGCCGCCGCCCCACCTCGATCACCAGCTGGTCGCCGGTGTCGTGGCCCCACGAGTCGTTGACCCACTTGAAGCCGTCCAGGTCGAGCATGTAGACCCAGACCCGATCGTGCCCCTCCGGGTCGGCCACGGTGACCAGACGGGCCACCTCCGACGACATGGACTGCCGGTTCGGCAGGCCGGTGAGCGGGTCGTGGGTGGCCTGGTGCTCCGAGCGCAGCTGGGCGGCGACCTGGGCGCGGACCGCGGAGACGGCCCGGATCAGCAGCAGCGCGACCGACAGGGCGCCGGCCACGGCGATCAGGGCCCGGCCCGTGGTGGACTCCGAGACCGGGGTCGGCAGCAGGGCGAACGGCACGGCCAGCGCGGGCAGCAGCAGCGACAGCCGCGGCCAGGACCAGGCCTGTGCGGGCGGTTTCGCGGCCCGGCCCATGTCCACCACGGACGGGTGCAGCGCGGCCACCCCGAGTGCCGTGTACGCGAGCATGAACGGCACGTTGAGCAGCGGCGACGCGTAGACGTTGCCGTCCACTCCCTCGATCGCGTAGGCCAGGTCGCCGGCGAAGATGCCGACCATCATCATGATCAGCGCGATCAGGCTGACCGGCCAGTGCCTGGCGGTGAAGGTGAGGTTCACCATCAGCAGCACGACCATCACGTCGACCAGCGGGTACATGCCCTGGATGACGGAGAGCAGCACGGGCCGGCCGGGAACCTCGGCGGCGGGCAGGGCCAGCAGCAGGGCGCTCGCGACGCCGGCCGACAGGCACACGGTCAGCCCGTCCAGCAGGGCGTGCCGGTCGAGGCTGCCCCGGCGCTGCAGCAGGATCAGCACGAACGCGGCGAGCAGCAGATAGCCGCTGAACGAGGCGAGGTCGGCGAGCAGCGGCCACGGCATCGCCATCTCGCTGACCGTGGGGCGGATCAGGACGCCGATCATGAACGTGATCGCGGCGGCGGCCATCGACCGCCAGGCCGACGGCGGTTCGGCGTTCCAGCGCAGCGGCCCGACCACACAGGCGGCCATCACGGTGACGGCGAGCAGGGCGAACGCGGTGTCACCGGTGGAGGTGGACGGGAAGAGCACGTAGAGGACCGTGGCGATGACGCCGACCGCGGCCATGATCTGCCAGAGCCGGCGGGCGATTCCCGGCGGGAGTACCGATCGCACCGGGCATTCCTCCCGTACAGCCCGAAGACCTATGTATGCGTCAACGGTAGCAATACGGGCACCACGTCACCGGGCTTCACGAAACCTGCCGGGCGGCGCGCACCGTGCACGAAGACCGCAGGACCGGCGGCACGGCGCAGCACCTCCTCGGCCACCGTGCCGAGCCGGCCCGAGGCGTGCGCGCCGCGCGGCCCGAGCACCAGCAGGCCGGCCCTACGCGACACCCGGGCCAGGGTGGCCCCCGGGTGCCCGATCAGCATCCGGCGGCGTACGCCCGTCGTGTCCGGCATCCGCGCGAGCACTTCGTCGAGCACCCGCTCGCCCTCGGCCTCCCGCCCCGGCTCGGTCACGTGCACCGCGTGCGCCGGCCCGCCCCGCCGGCCGGCCGCCTCCACCGCGAACCGCAGCGCCAGCGTCGCGTAGGGCGAGTCGTCCACGGCGGCCACCACCGGCCCCGACGGGGTCCGCTGGGCACGGGTGACCGCGACCGGGCACCAGGCCCGCGCCACCACCTCGACCAGCGGCCCGCCGACGACCACCAGGACCGCGGCCCGGCTCAGGCGCAGAAGGACCCGTCCGGGTGGGCCATCCACCAGATGCGGCCGCGCGTCGACCCCGGGTGTGGAACGCTTGGCGATGGAGACCGCCTCCTCCACCAGGTGCGAGGCGGTCCGCCGGGCCGGGCCCCAGCCGGCGTCGCCGGGCCCGGTGAAAGCGTGCACGACCTGCAACATCCGTCCGCGGGAGCATGCCTCCCGCGCGGCGAGGCGGACCGCGGCCGCGTCGGTCACCGGGTCGCCGACCGCCACGACGACGGGTCCCTGGTTCGGGATCTGCATGGGCCCTCCCGTAACGAAGTCGCAATATACCGACCATTGTCTATGGCGCAACGACCCATACGTACTGGTGACCAATGCCTCAACAGGTGGCCACCTGATGACCCATTCAGGTTGAGGGTTTACGGTGAACGGCAAAATCCTTGGGACATCTGCCGGTGAAGTGAGGGAAATACATGACGGATGTCAAGCTCGACCACCCTGGTGGTCAGTTGTCGATGGCGGTCACGAAGGCCGTCGACGGTCCGGGCGGCATCGACGTCAGTGCTCTGCTGAAGGAGACCGGTTACGTCACCCTGGACCAGGGTTTCGTGAACACCGCGTCGACCAAGTCGGCGATCACTTACATCGACGGTGACCAGGGCATCCTGCGCTACCGCGGATACCCGATCGAGCAGCTGGCCGAGAAGAGCACGTTCCTCGAGGTGTCATACCTCCTGATGAACGGTGAGCTGCCGACCGCCGCGCAGCTGCAGGACTTCGCGGACAAGATCCGTGTGCACACCCTCCTGCAGGAGGAGATGCGCACGTTCTTCTCCAGCTTCCCGCGTAACGCGCACCCGATGTCGGTGCTCTCGTCGGCGGTCACCGCGCTGTCCACGTTCTACCAGGACGCGCTCGACCCGCTCGATTCGGAGCAGGTGGACATCTCCGCGATCCGCCTGATGGCGAAACTTCCGACGATCGCGGCGTACACCTACAAGAAGTCCATCGGGCACCCCCTGCCGTACCCGGACAACTCCCTCGACTACGTCGAGAACTTCCTGCGCCTGACCTTCGGGCTGCCGACCGTCCAGTACAACGTCGACCCCAAGGTCGCCAAGATCCTGGACATGCTGTTCATCCTGCACGCCGACCACGAGCAGAACTGCTCGACCTCGTCGGTGCGCCTGGTCGGCTCCTCCCAGGCCAACCTGTTCGCCTCCATCTCGGCCGGCATCGGCGCGCTCTCCGGCCCGCTGCACGGCGGCGCCAACGCGGCGGTCCTCGAGATGCTCGAGCAGATCCGCAAGGACGGCGGAGACGTCAACTCGTTCGTCACGCGAGTGAAGAACAAGGAAAAGGGCGTCAAGCTCATGGGCTTCGGCCACCGGGTCTACAAGAACTACGACCCGCGCGCCGCCATCGTGAAGAAGGCCGCCCAGGAGATGTTGAACACCCTGGACAAGCCCGATCCGCTTCTCGAGATCGCGTTCAAGCTCGAGGAGATCGCGCTCTCCGACGAGTACTTCATCTCCCGCAAGCTGTACCCGAACGTCGATTTCTACACCGGCCTCATCTACAAGGCCATGGGATTCCCGACCGACATGTTCACGGTCCTGTTCGCGATCGGCCGGCTCCCCGGCTGGATCGCGCAGTACCGCGAGATGATGGTCGACCCGGCCAACAAGATCGGCCGCCCGCGGCAGATCTACACCGGCTCGCCCGTCCGTGACTTCGTCCCGGTCGAGCAGCGCTGATCCGTCTCTCCGCGAACGCCCCGCCGGCCGACACCGGTGGGGCGTTCGCATTTCCGGCCCGCCGGGCATGAAAGGCTTCCGGAAGCAGGCGGTACGGCAGGAGGACACGCATGGACGTCGTGATCGGCATCGACACCGGAACCACCTCGACGAAGGGGATCGCGGCCGGCCCCGGAGGTGAGATCCGAGCCCTGACCAGCGTCCACTATCCGCTGTCGGTGCCCGGCCCCGGTCGTGCCGAGCTCGATCCGGGCGCCCTGACCGACGCCGCCGTCCAGGCCCTCACCGACGTGGCCGCCGAGTGCCGGGCGAAGGGCGACCGGGTGATCGCCATCGGCCTCAGCTCCTTCCTGCACGCCCTGGTCCCGATGGACGCCGCCGGCAAGCCGCTCGGCCCGGTGGTCACCTGGGCCGACAACCGGTCGGCCGCACAGTGCGAGCGGATCGTCGCCGACAACCGCGCCCGGAAGCTGCAGGCCCGCACCGGCACCCCCGTGCACCCGATGTCGCCGCTCACCAAGCTCGCCTGGTGGGCCGAGGACGACCCGGAGACGCTGCACGCCACCGCCCGCTGGGGCGGCGTCAAGGAGCTGATCGTCGCGGCGCTGACCGGCGGGCCCTTCCTGGTGGACCTGTCGATCGCGTCGGGCACCGGCCTCTACGACATCCACGCCCGGCGCTGGGACGACGAGGCCCTGCAGATCGCCGGGGTACGCGCCGGGCAGCTCGCCGAGGTCGTGCCCACCACCCACGCGCTGCGCCTGCACGCCGACGTCGCCGCCGCCGCGGGACTCCCGGCCGAGACCCCGCTGATCATCGGCGCCGCCGACGGGCCGCTGGCCAACCTCGGGGTCGGCGCCACCCCACCCGGGGTCGGGGCGGTGTCGCTCGGCACGAGCGGCGCGCTGCGTACCGTCGTCGGCAGCCCCACCAGCGACGAGGCGGGCCGCCTGTTCTGCTACGCGCTCACCGAGGACCGCTGGGTGATCGGCGGCGCGGTCAACAATGCCGGCTCGGTGGTCCGCTGGGCGGGCCAGACGTTCCTGCCCGGCGGCGACGGCGAGGATGCCGACGACCGCGACGCCCAGCTGCTGGAGGAGGCCGCCGGGATCACCGCCGGCAGCGAGGGCCTGCTCTGCCTGCCCTACCTGCTCGGCGAGCGCGCGCCCTGGTGGCGGCCCGGCCTGCGTGGCGGCTACCTGGGCCTGCGCCGCGAGCACGGCCGCCCGCACCTGGTCCGCGCCGCCGTCGAGGGCGTCTGCCAGCAGCTGGCGCTGGTCCGTGACTCGTTCGACGCCGAGGGCCACCCGCTCACCGAGATCCGGGCCACCGGCGGGGCCGCCGCCTCGAAACTGTGGATCACCATTCTCGCGTCCGCCCTCGACCTGCCGGTGACCGTCGCCGACGTGCCCGAGGGCACCGCGCTCGGCGCCTGCCTGCTGGCCCGGCACGCCATCGGAGAGCTGCCCGACCTGGACCGGGCCGCCGCGCTCGTCTCGACCGGCGACCCGGTCCGGCCCGACCCGGACGACGCCGAGCTCTACCGGCGACTGCGCCCCCTGGTGGAGAAGTCCGCCCTCGCCGTCCTCGACATCGTCGCCGAGCTCGACAAGCTGGCCCCCGAGCCCCTGCCCGCCACCGAGAAGGCGGTCGGTCGCTGACCCTCGTGCAACCCTGCCCGGTGGGCGCGGCGTCGTACGCGTGACTACGACCCCGCCCACCGGAAGGAACACCTCGTCCCGAGTGGACGACCACGAGCTCCTGGAGCAGGGGGTGGAACGGTGGAGACGGTCCGCCTACCGGCGGGAGAAACGCCGCCGGACCGGCCTGCGCCCCGCCGGGGCGGCCGCCGGAACGCTGCTGATCCCGACCGGCGGATGGCGTACCCCACCGCGTCGGCGTCGAGCTCGCCGACGGACGGGTGCTGCATGTCCAGACCCTCGACGTCCTCGAAGGCAACCGCACCCCGAGGGAGGCGCCGCTCACACCCGGGCAGATCGCCGGCATCGCTACGACCCTGGCGGCGCGGATCCTGCCGTGACGGACCCCGCGTTGACGGGTCACCGGCCGGTAGGAAAGAGTGACCGGCGAGCGGTAGCGGAGGAACCCGGTGCGAATCCGGGACGGTCCCGCCACTGTGACCGGACACCGATTCCGGGAGCCAGGAACTCCGGCCGCTCGTGACAACCGACGCGCGGGCGTGGACACCCGCCGGAAGGGATCCTCTTGACGACTCCGTACCCGTTCTCGGCCGTGGTGGGCCTCGACGACCTGCGCCTGGCTCTGCTGCTGACCTCGGTGTCACCGGCCGTCGGTGGGGTGCTGGTCCGAGGCGAGAAAGGCACCGCCAAGAGCACCGTGGTCCGCGCCCTGGCCGGCCTGTTGCCGCAGGTGGAGGTCGTGCACGGCTGCCGGTTCGCCTGTGACCCGGCAGCGCCCGACCCCGGCTGCCCCGACGGCCCGCACACGCCCGGCGGGCCGTCGGTGGCGCGGGCCGCGAGCCTCGTCGAGCTGCCCGTCGGTGCCACCGAGGACCGTGTCGTCGGCACCCTCGACCTGCAGCGGGCACTCAGCGACGGCGTCAAGGCGTACGAGCCGGGCCTGCTCGCCGCCGCTCATCGCGGGGTGCTCTACGTCGACGAGGTCAACCTGCTCCCCGACCACCTCGTCGACCTGCTGCTCGACGCCGCCGCGATGGGCCGGGCCCACGTCGAGCGCGACGGCGTCTCGGTCAAACACGCCGCCCGGTTCCTGCTCGTCGGCACCATGAACCCGGAGGAGGGCGAACCCCGCCCGCAACTCGTCGACCGGTTCGGCCTGGTCGTCACGGTCGCCGCGCCCCGCGACGCCGTCCAGCGGGCCGAGGTCGTCCGGCGGCGGCTCGCCTACGAGGCCGACCCGGACGCGTTCGCCGCCCGTTTCGCCGCAGACGAACGCGACTACGCCGCCCGCATCGCCGCGGCCCGCGCGGTGCTCCCGTCGGTCGAGCTGCCCGACGCCGAGCTCGACCGCATCGCCCGGGTCTGCCTCGCCTACGGCGTCGACGGCATGCGCGCCGACATCGTCGTCGCCCGGTGCGCGGTCGCGCTCACCGCCTGGCACGGCCGCGACCGGGTCACCGCCGGCGACGTCGCCGACGCGGCCCGGCTCGCCCTCCCGCACCGCCGCCGCACCGACCCCCTCGACCCGCCCGGCACCGACGAGCAGCGACTCGACGAGGCCCTCGCCGAAGCCGAACGCCAGGCCGCGGCCTCCGCCTCACCCGAGGACGACGAGGACGACGACCCGGATCCGGGCCCGGACGGCCCGGGAGGACCCGACGGTGGTGACGGTCCGCGAGACGGTGACGGCCCCTCCGGCGGTACGGCCGACGCGTCCCGTGAGTCCGCTGGTCCGCCCGGCGTCCCGCCTCTCGGTTCGGGCTCCCCGGCCGACGGCGCACCCGACGCTGGTCCGCGTGCCGCCGAGTCCTCGTCCGAGCCGTCGTCCGAGCCCTCGCCCGGCGCCGAGCCGCACCGAGCCGGGGCGGCCGCCGTGGCCGGCCCGGCCTACCGCCCCCGCATGCTGCGCATCGCGGCCCGCGGTGAGGGCGGCCACGCCGGCCGCCGCTCGCCGGCCTTCGCCCGCCGGGGCCGGGTCGTGGGAAGTCGCCCCCCACAGGGCAAGCTCTCCGGCGCTCCCCACCTGTTCGCCACGCTCCGGGCCGCTCTGGACCGCGCTGCTCTGGACCGGGCCGCTGTGGATCGGGCCGCTGTGGATCGGGCCGCTCCGGATCGCGCTGCTCCGGATCGCGCTGCTCTGGATCGCGCTGCTCTGGATCGCGCTGCTCTGGACCGGGCTGCTCTGGATCGCGCCGCTCCGGGGCGCGTCGCTCCGGGGTCCTCGGGGATTCGGGTGCTGCCGCGCGATCTGCGGGAGTCGGTTCACGTGGGGCGGGAGGCGAACCTCGTCCTGTTCGTGGTGGACGCCTCCGGCTCGATGGCCGCGCGCAAGCGGATGACGCTGGTCAAGACCGCCGTGCTCTCCCTGCTGCGGGACGCCTACCAGCGGCGCGACCGGATCGGGATGATCACGTTCCGGGGCGCCGACGCCGACGTGGTGCTGCCGCCGACCTCCAGCCACGAGGTGGGCGTGCAGCGGCTGGCCGCGCTGCGCACCGGCGGCCGGACGCCACTGGCCGCCGGTCTTCGGGCGGCTGCGGCCACGATCGCCACCGAGCGCCGCCGCGACCCCCGCCGCCGTCCGCTGTTGATCATCGTCACCGACGGCCGGGCGACCAGCGGTCCCGACCCGCTGCGCCTGGCGCCGATGCTCGCGGGCGTGGCCTCCGTGGTCGTCGACTGCGAATCCGGCCCGATCCGCCTGGGCCTGGCCCGCAAACTGGCCGCCGCCCTCGACGCCGACGTCATGCCCCTCGACCATCTCGAGGCCGCCACCGTCCGTCGCGGCACGCCGGCCTCTGCCGCGGGCGGCCCGGCTCCGACTCCCGACCGCGCGTACCGTCGCGCTGCGTGACCCGTCCCGGCCGGATCGGGATCGGCGGCGGGCCGTCGCGCGGGCGGGTCATGCGGTTGCGTACTCCGTCGACCGTTCGCGGTCCGGGGCGGTGAGGGGCGTGAGCCGCGTCTTGGGCGTATGCGCGAACCGGCGGGACGGCGTGGGTTCGGCGGGCGGAGTGGCCGTACCACTGCAGGTTTGTGAAGACGGTGAGCGGCGTGAGGCCGTGCGGAAGGAGGAATGGTGCCGCAGGGGAAAGTGACGAGTGTGCCCGATGACGGGCTGACGACGCGGCAGCGGCGGCGGCAGGCGGTGTTCGCCGTGCACACCGGGCCGGGCAAGGGCAAGTCGACGGCCGCGTTCGGGATGGCGCTGCGGGCGTGGAGCGCCGGGTGGCCGATCGGGGTGTTCCAGTTCGTGAAGTCGGAGAAGTGGAAGGTGGGGGAGGAGGCCGCCCTCAAGGCGCTCGGCGCGGCCGGGCAGGCCCCCGTCACCTGGCACAAGATGGGTGAGGGCTGGTCCTGGATCCAGCGGGCCGGCACCGAGCGCGACCATGCCGTGGAGGCCGCCGAGGGCTGGGCGCAGATCAAGCGTGACCTGGCGGCGGAGACGTTCCGGTTCTATGTGCTGGACGAGTTCACCTACCCGATGAAGTGGGGCTGGGTGGACGTCGCCGACGTGATCGAGACCCTCGCGAACCGCCCGGGCACCCAGCACGTGGTGATCACCGGGCGGGACGCGCACCCGGATCTGATCGCGGCCGCCGACCTGGTGACCGAGATGACCAAGGTCAAGCATCCGATGGACGCCGGCCGTAAGGGACAGCAGGGCATCGAATGGTGAACCGGATCGTCATCGCCGCTCCGGCCAGCGGGCACGGGAAGACGACGGTGGCGACCGGGCTGCTGGCGGCGTTCGCGCGGCGCGGGGTGAGGGTGGCGCCGTTCAAGGTCGGGCCCGACTACATCGACCCGGGCTATCACGCGCTCGCGGCCGGGCGGCCGGGCCGCAACCTCGACCCGGTGATGGTCGGTGAGCACCTGGTCGGGCCGCTGTTCGCGCACGGGTCGGCGGGCGCGGACCTGGCGATCGTCGAGGGCGTGATGGGGCTCTACGACGGGCGGACCGGCGCCGGCGAGACCGGATCGACCGCGCAGGTCGCGGGGCTCCTCGACGCCCCGGTGATCATGGTGGTGGACGCGGCCGCGCAGGGCCGGTCGATCGCGGCGCTGGTGCACGGGTTCCGCAGCTTCGGCAACGTGCGGATGGCCGGGGTCATCCTCAACCGGGTCGGCTCGGACCGGCACGAGCAGATCCTGCGGGACGCCTGCGAGGAGGTCGGCACCCCGGTGCTGGGCGCGCTGCGGCGGGCCGACGCGGTCGCCGCGCCGTCGCGGCACCTCGGGCTGGTTCCCGCCGCGGAACGGCGCGCCGAAGCCCTGGCCTCGGTGGACGCCCTGGCCACGCTGATCGCGGCGTCGATCGATCTGGACGCGGTCGCCGCGGTGGCCCGGTCGGCGGCACCCTTCACGGCCGACCCGTGGTCACCGGCCGCGGAGGACCCGGTGCCCGGGAGCCCGGTGGTCGCGGTCGCCGGTGGCCCGGCCTTCACCTTCTCGTACGCCGAGACGACCGAGCTGTTGACCGGGGCCGGGGCGACGGTCGTCCCGTTCGACCCGCTGCACGACGAGTCGCTGCCGGCGGGGACCCGCGCCATCGTGGTGGGCGGCGGTTTCCCCGAGGTGCA
Organism: Actinoplanes sp. CA-252034; assembly: GCF_050956125.1. Classification (NCBI taxonomy): domain Bacteria; kingdom Bacillati; phylum Actinomycetota; class Actinomycetes; order Micromonosporales; family Micromonosporaceae; genus Actinoplanes; species Actinoplanes sp. CA-252034. The sequence continues at coordinate 7,808,760 of NZ_CP191846.1, read as the reverse complement.
CGCCGCCGCGCTCTCCGCCAACGCGGCGTTGCGCGCCGAGGTGGCCGGGTTCACGGGTGTCGTCGCCGCCGAGTGCGCCGGCCTGCTCTGGCTGTGCCGCACCCTCGATGGGCAGCCGATGTGCGGCGTGCTCGACGCCGAAGCGGTGATGACCCCGACGTTGACCCTCGGCTACCGGGACGCGGTGGCGCTGTCGGACAGCCCTCTCGCCCCTGCCGGCACCCGGGTCACCGGGCACGAGTTCCACCGCACCACCGTGCACCCGCGGTCGGGTCTGCTGCTGTCCCCGGCCGGCGGCGCGGCCTGGGCGTGGCGGGGCGCCGACCCGGAGGGCTTCGCGACCGGCTCGGTGCACGCGTCCTACCTGCACCTGCACTGGGCGGGCACGCCGTCCCTGGCCCGGAACCTGGTCGCCGCGGCGGCGCGATGATCGTGCTCGGCCTCGGCGCGCGCGGCGGTGTCGCGCTGCGGGCGCCGGTGCTGGCCGCGCTGGCCGGCGCACGGCTCCGGCCCGCCGACGTCGGGTTGCTCGCCACCCTGGACCGGCGGGCGGCCGAGGCCCGGTTCCGGGATCTGGCCGCCGAGTTCGGGTGGCGGCTGACCGGGTTCACCGCGGCGGAGCTGGCCGCCCAGCCGGCGCCGAACCCGAGCCGGCGGGTGGCCGCCGCGACGGGCTCCCCGAGCGTCGCCGAGGCCGCGGCGCTGCTGGCCGCCGGCCCCGGCGCGGTGCTGATGCTGCCGAAGACCACCCGCGACGGGGTGACCGCGGCGATCGCCGGTCAGGACTTGGCGGCGGCCGGCCACTCGTGAACCGGGATGTTGTCGTGCATCAGCGGCAGGTAGCGGCGCACCATCTCGTGCAGGGCGCGGTCTCGGTCGTACCCCTGGTCCTCCAGGGCGTGCAACGTCTCCACCTGCCACGACGCTCCGTTGCGGTGCCGTAGGCAGCGTTGCTCGATGATGCCGAGCAGCCGGTCGCGGTGGGCCGGGGCGACGCCCCACAGGTCGAGTCCGGCCGCGGCCTGCGGCAGCAGCCAGCGCAGCACCAGCTCGGTGACCGGCAGCGTGCCGTGGCCGGGCCAGAAGACGGTCGCGTCGATGCCGTGCCGGGCGCAGTTGTGGAAGTTCTCCTCGGCCGCCTTGAAGCTCATCTGTGTCCACAGCGGCCGCTGTGCCTCGGCGATCGTGCGGGTCAGGCCGTAGTAGAACGCGGCGTTCGCGATCGTGTCGGCGACCGTCGGCCCGGCCGGCAGCACCCGGTTCTCCACCCGCAGGTGCGGACGGCCGTTGACGACCGCGTAGATCGGCCGGTTCCACCGGTAGACCGTGCCGTTGTGCAGCCGCAGCTCACTCAGCTCCGGGATCTCGCCACGCTCCAGGATCTCGGCCGGGTCGTGGATGTCGCAGATCGGCAGCAGCGCCGGAAAATACCGGACGTTCTCCTCGAAAAGGTCGAAGACACTGGTGATCCAGCGTTCCCCGAACCAGACGCGCGGGCGCACCCCCTGGGCTCGGATCTCCTCCGAGCGGGTGTCGGTGGCCTGCTCGAACAGCGGGATCCGGGTCTCGCGCCACAGCTCCCGGCCGAACAGCAGAGGCGAGTTCGCGCCGAGCGCCACCTGGATGCCGGCGACGATCTGCGAGGCGTTCCAGTACGCGGCGAACTGCGCCGGGCTCACCTGCAGATGGAACTGGGTGCTCGTGCACGCCGCCTCGGGCGCGATGGTGTCGGTGGTGACGGCCAGCCGGTCCACCCCGTCGATGCGGATGTCCAGGTCCTCGCCCCGCGCCGCGAAGATCTGCTCGTTGAGCAGCTGGTACCGCGGGTTGGCGGTGAGCGCCTCGCCGGTGAGGTGCTCGCGGCGCAGGGTCGGGAGGATGCCGATCGTCACCATGTGCGCGCCGGCCGCCCGGGCGCGCCGCTCCGCCTGGTTGAGGCTGGACCGCAGGCCGCGCTCCAGTTCGGCGAAGTCGTCGCCGGCCAGCCGCCGCGGTGGCAGGTTGATCTCGATGTTGAACTGCCCCAGCTCCGTCTGGAAGTCCGGATCGGCGATCGCGCCCAGCACCTCGGCGTTGCGCATCGCCGGATCGGCATGCTCGTCGATCAGGTTGAGCTCGATCTCCATGCCGGTCAGCGGACGTTCGAACTCGAACCGTGCCTCGCGCAACATCGTCGCGAACACGTCGAGGCTACGGCGGATCTTCTGCCGGTAGCGGGTCCGGTCCTCGCGGGTGAAATTGGTCTGGTCGACTTTCTCGCCCACCGCGCACCACCTTTCGAGCCGTCAGAGACGCCAGGGGAGCGTGCGGCGCCGTAGCCGCCGTCCCCCCTCGACATGATGACGGCTGTCGATGGCGGAGCGCCCGGTGCGGACCGTCCATTCTCGCCAGTTGTCCAAACGATCTTTCATGGGCGTCGTTCGTACCCCGCCGGGAGGAAAATCATCCCAGCCAGACGGCCATGACGGCGCCGAAGATCGTCACGCCCACGGCGGCCTGCAGCAACAGCGCCGGGCCCAGGTGTGACCACTGGGTGGGGATGCGCGGCGTCAGCGGCTGCATCGTCGTCAGATTGACCACCTGCAACAGCCGGACCGGCAGGGTCGGATCGGCCTGCGGCTCGGTGCGCACCTGGATCAGATCGCCGCGGTGCAACGCCGACTGCGGCAGCTGCCCGTGCATCTCGATCTCGTAGATCTGCCCGAGGTCGTCACGCAGCCGCACCGGGGTCACCAGGAACTCCGGGCCCTTGCGCAGCTCCTTGAGAGTGCGCCGGGCCGGGGTCATCCGTAACAGGGAGCCGATGAGCTGGGCGATGCCGGCCATCAGGAAGACGGCGAGGGCGACCGGCCGGCCGATGCGCACCTCACGGGTGTAGGACGTCTGGAAACCGACGAAGCGGCCGGTGATGATCGGACTGACGTGCCGGAGGATCCGCTCGCGGTGCAGCTCGGTGTCGTCCATGGGGGGTCACCTCCTGGAAGTACCTTCATGCTACGGAGCGAGCACGGATAAACACCGTGAGTGAATTTCCTCTAACTGCATACCGCCCGGTCAGGCGGCCCGTCCCGATTTCCGCCGACCCGCACCCCGATCCGCACTGATCTGGGGAAATCCGCCCTCCGGGTACCCCCGAAGGGGTGAACTGGAGCGGAGCCGAGACAACCGGCGGGACCATCGTGTCGTCCCGGCAGGTGGACGAGGCCGGGATGGGGGCGACAGGGCGATGGCATCGACTTACGTCAAACCGGAAAGTGTGCTGGCCCGCACCGCGACCAAGATGGTCGAGGCACACGGAGGCGGGCTCGGCCCCCACGACGGGATCACCGAGTGTCCCGCCTGCGGTGAGCCGCTTCCCTGCCGTACCGCCCAGGCCGCCGCCGAGGTCCTCGCCGCCGCCGGCCTCGCCGAAGCCTCCGGGCTCGTCGCCGCGACCCGCCCCGCCTGGTCGCCTTCCACGCCCGGCCTCATGCCACCGGCCGCACCCACACCACCACCCTGGGTGGTCGAGGAGTCCTCATATGGCGAAACACCTGCTGTACCTGCTCCTCCGCCTCCTGGCCTGGCCCCGCCCGGCGGCTCCGGGCTCACCACATCCGGTCCGGCGGCGGCTTACCACTCTTCTTCCGGTACGGCTACCGGTGCCCATCACAGCGAGAGGCCTGTTCCCGGTCCCGCAGTATCGGAAGGGCCCCTCGACCGCGGCTCCCTCGGTGCCGGTCCGCTCGGTGGCGGTCCGCTCCACGCCGGGGCCGACCCGCTCGGCGCTGTGTCCTTCGGTGGCGGTCCGCTCGGTGGCGGCTCTTTCGGTGGCGGTCCGCTTGGTGGCGGCTCTTTCGGTGGCGATCCGCTCGGTGGTCGGCCTCTCGGCTCGGACTCGTCCGGCGGATCGACGTTCGACGCGTCAGCGACCTCGTTCGGTGCGGAGCCGGGGGGTCTTACGGCCGGGGGATCCGCCTCTGATCGGGAGCCCGGACGATTCTCGGGTGCCGGTGCCGGTGGTAGCCACGGCGCGGCACCTGGTTGGGCGGCGCCGGGGGAGCCGGGCTCCGGAGCCGGCCCGGGGGAGCCGCCTACGGGTCGACGCCGGGTGAGCAGCCGTTCGGATCGCCCTCGGGCGGAGCCGCTCCCGGACCCGGCTACCGCACGGAGAGCCCGCCCTTCGGGGCGGCCTCCTCCGGAACGTCCTCATCCGGCCCTGCATCCTTCGGGCCGGGTCCAGTGGCGGACGCCGGTCAACGTCCGGCTGCCTTCGGGCCGGGTCCGGCCGCCTTCGAGCTGGGTTCAGGTGTCCACGGGCCGGGTTCGGCCGCCTTCGAGCCGGGTTCTGCTGTCCACGGGCCGGGTCCGGCCGTCTCCGAGCCGGGTTCTGCTGTTCTCGAGCCGGGTTCGGCCGCCTTCGGGGCCGGGCAGGCTCCGTCGGGAACCGGCTTCGGGGCCGTTCCCGGCGGATCTACCGAATTCGGGCCGGGCTCTTCCGGGATCGGCCCAGGCGGACCCGCGCGAGGGGCTTTCCCGATGCCCCCGCCGCCCGGCCCGATGCCGACGCCGAATGACAGCCCTAACCAGGGCTATCGATCCTCTGACGGATGGCCGTCGCCCGCAGCCGGCAGCCCCGCCGACAACCAGGGAGGCGCCGCCGAGGGCCGCCGACCCTGGCCGTCGTCCGACCCGTCCGGCCTGCGTCCCTCAGCCGCCGAACCGTCCGCGCCGAGTTGGGCGACCGAGGAGACCGGCGCCTGGCAGACGGGTGGCCCCGGACCGGCCCCGGGCTCCCGCCCGCCGTGGCTGATCGGCGAGGACACCCCGGGCGGCGCCCAGGCGGGCAATGCCGGCATGTCCCAGCCCGGTGCCGGCTACGCGGCCTCCGGACACTCGGACGGCACACCACCAGGGATCCCGGCGGGGCCGTTCGGGCTGAACTCGCAGGGCAGGAGCGCCCCGCCCCCACCACCCGGAACCGGTGAGCCCGGTCAGTCATCCGCTGACGCGTCAACCCCGCGCGGTCCCGGGGCGGTCCCGGGCGCTCCGAGTGGTTTCGGCGCGGTCCCGGGTGCTCCCGGTGGTGGGCATGGTGGTCCGGGCGCGGCGCCGGGTGGTCCCGGCGGTGGGCATGGTGGTCAGGCCGCGGTCCCGGGTGGTTTTGGCGGTGGGCATGGTGGTCCCGGCACCGCTCCGCTCGATTACGGCGGTGGTTTCGGTGGTTTCGGCGCGGCCCCGAGCGGTCCCGGCGGTGGACACGCTGTTCCCGGCGTCAGCCCGGGCGGATCCGCCGGGCACGATGATTTCAGCTCCGGTCACATAGGCTCGGATGCCGGCCAGGCCGCCTACGGTGGTCGCGATTACACGGGTTCGGATGCCGGGCAGGCCGGTCCGGCTGCTGCCTACGGTGGTTCCAATTACGGAGGGCCGGGCACCGTTCAGGGCGGGCCGGGCACTGGTGACTCGGGCGCCGCCTACGGTCGGCCAGGCGCGGGTCATGGTGGTCCCGGCGGAGTTTCCGCTGGTGGCGGACCGACATCGGGGGGCGAGCACTTCCAGGGGACGGCCCCGCCCCGGACCAGCCTCGCGTCCCGCGCGGGGCTCACCGGTCCCGGTATCGAGGCCCCCGCCACCCCGTCCTCCGGCGGTCCCACCGGTTTCCCGCCCCGCGACGCTGGTCAGCAGGGCGCACCAGGCTCCGGTGCATCGTTCGCGCCCGGGCCGGCCGCGTTCCCGGGCGCTCCCTCCGAAAGCGGCGCCCCGTTCCCAGGCGCTCCTTCCGGAACCGGCGGCCCGTTTTCAGGTGCTCCTTCCGGAAGCGGCGGCCCGTTTTCGGGTGCTCCTTCCGGAAGCGGCGGCCCGTTTTCGGGTGCTCCTTCCGGAAGCGGCGGTCCGTTCCCCGGCGCTCCTTCCGGGAGCGGCCCGTTCCCAGGCGCTCCCTCCGAAAGCGGCGGCCCGTTCCCGGGCGCTCCCTCTGGCGCGGCCTCGTTCCCGGGTGCTCCCGGAACCGGCTCCGTCTCGGGAACCGCCTCGGTTCCCGGTAGCGCTGCCGGGTTCGCGTCCGTCCCCGGTGCCTATCCGGGTGGCGGCCAGCAGGACGGCCCGGGTGCGAGGCCCGCTTTCCCGGGTTCCGGCAGCGGCAGCCTCCCCGGAAGCGCCCAGGGCGGCGCCTTCTCCGGCGGACAGTTCCCGGGCGGCGACCCCGCCGGCGGCGGCGATCAATTCCCCGGCAGTGGTCTTCCGCCCGGATCCGCTCCGGGTGGCATCTCCTCGGGTGGTTTCGCTCCCGGCGGGGTTGCGTCCGGCCCTGGTGTCGGTCCTCCGTTCGGTCAGGCCGGCATGCGGCCGGACGCCGCCATGCCGGGCGATGCCGGTACAGGCGGCTACGGCACGCCAGCTCCAGGCGCTCACGGGTGGGTCGCCCCGGGCCCGAGCCCATCAGGCCAGGGCGAAGGAGGTTACGGAGCGGGCACTTCAAGCATTCCGGGCGCTTCGGGCCAGCACGCGCATGGTCAGGGCGAAGGGGATCATGGCGCGAGCGCGCCGGGTGCTTCATACCAAGGTGCTCCGGGCCAGGGCGGTTACGGCACCGGGGGAGCAGGTCAGGGCGCGGCGGGCCAGGGCGGTTACGGCACCGGGGGAGCAGGTCAGGGCGCGGCGGGCCAGGGCGGTTACGGTTCAGGCCTTCCCGGTTCGGGCGTGCCGGGTTCCGGCGGGTTCGCTGAGCCGAGCGGTTCCGGCCTTCCCGGTCAGGGTGTGCCTGGTTCGGGCGGGTTCGGTGGGTCGAGTGGATCGGGCCTTCACGGTCAGGGCGGGCCCGGTTCAGGTGGGTTCGGCGGGCAGGGTGGATCGGGTCAGGATTCGGCGGGCCAGGGTTTCGGTCCGGGCGCGGCCGCTCAGGGCGGCTTCGGGCAGAGCCCTCCGGACCAGGCCGGCGGCCGGAACGGCACTGTCCCCGGCGGCGGTTTCCCCGGCGGATCCGCTGCGGCCGGGGCTTCTCCGGGTGTGCCGGGCGGTCTCGACGCCACCGGATTGATGCCGTCCGTGCCGGTGACACCCGGGCCGGGAGCTCCGCCGCCCACCGGACCGTTCGGTGGCATGCCCACCCCGGGCGCACCACCCTCCGACGACGTGGACGAGTTGATGCGGCGGCCGCCGCTCTACAGCCAGCAGAACAGCCCACTCGACGCGCCCCGCTTCACGCGTTCGGCCCGGCCGCCCCAGCCGCCCGCCCTGCCGCCGATGCCGGGAACGTTCGGAGCGCCCCCATCGCCCGCCCCCCGGGACCAGGCGGGAGCCCTGCCTCCGCCGGGCATGCCGGCCCCGCACTCCGGCGCGCCCTCCGCGGACGCCCGATCCGCGGCCCTCGGGGGTCAGCCACCGTCCCTGCCGTCACCGCAGTCCCCGGAACCGGGTCATCACAACGCTCCGACGTCGCCACCCGCCGGCGGTCAGCAGCCCGGCGCCCGTTCTCCGTTGCAGGCTCCGGACATGGGCCAGCACAGCGCGCCGGCGTCCGACATGGGCCAGCAGGCTGCCCGGTCGCCACTTCAGGCCCCGGACATGGGCCAGCACAGCGCGCCGCGTCCCTCCCCGGCCTCCGGTGCGGGTCAGCCGCCCGCGCGGTCGCCGTTGCAGGCTCCGGACATGGGTCAGCACAACGCGCCGCGTCCCTCCCCGGCCTCCGGTGCGGGTCAGCCGCCCGCGCGGTCGCCGTTGCAGGCTCCGGACATGGGTCAGCACAACGCGCCGCGTTCCCCGCAGGCCTCTGAGGGGGGCCAGCAGGCGGCGAGGTCGCCGTTGCAGGCGCCCGACATGGGTCAGCACAATCCCGGTCCGCCGGCGGCGACGCGCTCACCGTTGCAGGCTCCGGACATGGGTCAGCACAACGCGCCCTTGCCGCCGACTGACGCCGGCGGGCGTCCCGCCGCGGCCCGCTCACCGCTGCAGGCTCCGGACATGGGCCAGCACAACGCACCGTCTCCGACCGGCGGTCAGCCGCCCGCCCGCTCTGCCGACGGCGCCCCGTCGGACGAACAGAACGCCCCGTCCGGGCTCCCGTCCCGCCCAGCGGCCGTGGCCCGCCCGTCCTCGTCCGCCCCCGCACCGGAGGTCCTGGAAGATCCATCGTCCGCACCCAGTGGCCTTCCGGGCCGTCGCCCACAGCCGTGACGGCTCAGCAGCCGAGCCGCCCCGAACCCTGTGGCGGCTGAAGCTCCCTAGTCCGCCGACGGCGGGGAACGGGCGGGAGGGTGTCGCGCTTTGGGCTGAAGTCGCGGATGTCCGGCACGTCCGGCGGGTGCCGGCGGGAGACCCTGGACGGGAGCCGTACGACCACTCGCCCATCCGCATCGCTCCTGGTCGAAGGCGTGACGGCGGGTACGGGCGCGGTGCCGGGTGGCGGTGGACGGGACCGGGGAGAGGCGGCCGGGTTCGGGTGGACGGGTTTGGGATGGGTGGGGAACGGGCAGTAGGTTCCGATGGCGGGGCGGGTGTCGGGAAGGCCGGTATCGCCCCGGATCGCTTCCGGAAGGGGTGACATGCCCTCGCGAGGTCAGGTCGGGGATTCGGCCGAGAACGTGCTGGAGGATCTCGACGCGGCCGCGATCGCCTACGCGGATCGCCGGGAGGGCGCCATACCCACACAGGCTGAGGCGTTGCGCGAGGAGATGATCCGTTACTGTCTGCCGTTCGCCGGGCGGCTCGCCCGTCGCTACCGTGGCCGGGGCGAGTATCTGGAGGATCTCGAGCAGGTCGCCCGGCTGGGACTGGTCAAGGCCATCGATCGGTACGATCCGGAGCGCGGCTCGTTCACGGCCTACGCGGTGATCACCATCTCGGGCGAGTTGAAGCGTCACTTCCGGGATCGCACCTGGGGCGTGCACGTGCCGCGCCGGGTGCAGGATCTGAGCCTGGAGGTCGGTCACGCCTCGATGCTGTTGACGAGCACCCTGGCCCGTACGCCGACGACCCGTGAGCTGGCCGAGCGTCTCGGTGTGCCGGAGGCCGCGGTGCTGGAGGCCGTGGAGTCGGCCGCCGGTTATTCGCCGGCGTCGTTGAACGCGCCGGTCGCCGAGGACGGGGCGATGGAGTTCGGTGACCTGCTGGGCGGGGTGGACACCGATCTGGAGTCGGTGACCGACAAGCTGACCGTCACCGACCTGCTGATGCGCATGCCGGCCCGGGAGCGCCGGATGCTGGCGATGCGCTTCTACGGCAACCGCACGCAGGCGGAGATCGCCGACGAACTGGGCATCTCGCAGATGCACGTGTCGCGGCTGCTGAGCCGGGCGCTGACGTGGCTGCGGCAGGCGATGCTCAGCGACGATTCGCCGCACTGGGAGGGCGAGTCGCGGGGCACCCGGTCGGGCATGCAGGTGTCGGTGGCCCGCGAGGGCGACGTTCTGGTGGTGCGGGTGCGCGGCGAGGTCGACCGGGACACCGCGGACCGGCTGCGGATCGGGCTGCGGCACGCGATCACCGGGAAGGGCGTGCCGGCGGTGGTGGTGGATCTGACGGCTGTTCCGCTGGTGGACGCGGCGGGCGTGTCGGTGCTGCTGGACGCCGTTCAGGCCGCTGCCACGGCGCGGGTCGAGTTCGGTGTGACGGGCGCTCAGCCGTACGTCGCGAGGATCTTGGCCGTGTCGGGTCTCGCCGGTGTGCTGCGGCGGCCCTGATCGCGGACGGTGACGGACCGCGTCGTCTAGGTCCGGCGCAGCGCCGCCCAGACCACCTTGCCGCCGGTCGACGGTAGGTAGCCCCAGCTGTACGTGAGCTCGTTGACCAGCAGCAGTCCGCGCCCGCCGGCGGCCTGTGGTGACATGCCGAGCGCCGGGACCGGCGGCTGCGGCGAGCCGTCCCGGACCGCCATGTTGAGGTAGCGCCGCCGCAGCGACAGCCGCAGCGTCATCATGCTGCCCACATGGTCGACGACGTTGGCGATCAGCTCGGTGACGATGATGCTGGCGGGCGCGACGAGGTCGGGCAGGTCCCAGCGGGCGCACGCCTCGGTGACGACGTCGCGGCCGTGGCGGGTGGATCCGGCGACGGGCAGTAGTACCTCGCTGATCGACGGCACGGTCCGGCGATCGTCGTGCAGATGGGTGCGGGCCGCGGCGACGCTGTCGTAGAGCGGCAGGGTGTGACCGGCCGCGGTGGACAGCAGCTCCCGGGTCTCGGGCCGGGCGCGCAGATCAGGATCGGCGTCCCGGGCCAGCGGGCGGCCTGCCGCAGCACCACCCGGAAGAGGGAGAGCGCGAGCGGCTGGACGACCCGCAGTCCGGACACGTCGACGAGCAGCGCGTCGGGTTGCTCGGCGAGGCACTTGAGCAGTTGCTCGCGGAGGCGGGCGCTGTCGGTCAGCCGGAGCTCGCCGGACAGTGTGGCCACCAGGTTTCCGCCGTCGCCGCTCACCTCACACCGGACCGTCATGGCACCGCCTTCCCGAGGACTGGCGGTTTCCCCGCCGGCCGGCTGGCAAACGTCAGGCCGTCTCCATCACGATGATGGCCCCGTCGCCCCCGCCCGGGTCACCGTCGCGGCTGCGCAGCGGCGTGCACGCCACCCGCACGGTGATCGCGCGCCCACGGCGGTTGACCGCTTCGAGCCGGATCTCCCCGGACTCACCGTCGGCGTCGAGGGCGCCGCGCAGCAGCGGCCGGACCATGTCGATGGGCAGCCCGATGTCGAGGTTGAGGAAGTGCTGCCCGATGACCTCGGCGGGGCGCAGTCCCCACAGGTCCTCGGCGTGCCGGTTCCACATGCGGATCCGCAGGTCGGGGTCGACCACGGCGACGCCCGCCTGGAGGCTGGTGAGGACCGTCTCGAGGAAGGCGTTGGCCTCGTCGAGCCGGCTGGTGCTGACCCGCAGCTGGTCGTTGATGCTCTGGAGCTCGTCGTTGGTGGACTGGAGCTCCTCGTTCATGGTCTCCAGCTCCTCGTTCGTGGACTGGAGCTCCTCGTTGGTGGTCTCCAGCTCCTCGACGGTCGACTGGAGCTCCTCGTTGGTGGTCTCCAGCTCCTCGTTCGTGGACTGGAGCTCCTCGTACGCCGCCTCGAGCTGCTGGTTGGCGTGTTCGAGATCGTCCTGCAGGCGCCGGGACGCGGTCACGTCGTGGAAGATCAGATTGACGCCGAGGAGGCTGCCGTCGGCGCCGCTGAGCGGGCTGATCTGCACCATCAGGTGGACGACGTCGGAACCGCGGGGGTACTCCACGTCGGTGACCCGCAGCGTGCGGCGCTCCAGCTGGGTCTGCTCGATGTAGCGGCGCAGCTCGACCGGCCGGTAGGACAGGTCCAGGTCGCGGAACGGACGGCCGATGTCGCGCGAGGACACCCCGAACATCTTCTCCAGGTGCCGGTTCGAGCACGCGATCAGCCCGTCTGAGGTGAGGACGAGCTGGGCCAGCGGGCTGGCCGCGAACGCCTCGTTGCGCAGCTCGTCGAGGCCGGTGACGCCGCCGGCGCCGGCCGGGGCGGATCGGCGAACACCACGCCGGGCGGAGCGTACAGCCGCGGGACCCGGCGGAAGACCCGCCGTTTCAGGTCGATCGGGGTGAACAGGCTGCTGTGGCTGAGCAGCATCTCCGCCTTGCCGAGGAACAGCACACCGGTCTCGGCGAGCGCGAAGTGGAACCGGCCGAGGATCTTCGCCTGCGTCTCGGCGTTGAAGTACATCAGCGTGTTGCGGCAGGTGAGCAGGTCGATCCGGGAGATCGGGGCGTCCTGCACCAGGTCGTTGCGGCCGAAGATGACCGAGCGGCGCAGGTCCTTACGGAACGTGTACCGCCCGTTGATCTGCTCGAAGTAGCGCTCGACCAGCTCGGGGTCCAGGTCCTGGATCTCGCGCTCACCGTACGACGCCTGGCGGGCCTCGTTGAGCTGCTCCTCGTCGACGTCCGTCGCGTAGATCTTGACCCGATCCTTGAACTGGTCGAAGCCGAGCATCTCGGCCAGCAAGATGGCCAGCGTGTACGCCTCCTCGCCGGACGCGCACCCGGCCGACCAGATCCGGATCATCGAGTCGGCGGGCTTGGCCTCGATCATCGGCCGCAGCACCTCGGCCCGCAGATAGTCCCAGGCGTCGGCGTCGCGGAAGAACGCCGTCACGTTGATCAGGATGGTGTTGAAGAGCGCCGTGAACTCGTCCGGGTGGACCTGGAGATGGTCCAGATAATCCTGGTAGCCGGCCGCATCCACCTGGGTCATCCGCCGGTTGACCCGTCGCATGAGGCTGGACCGCTTGTAGCCGGTGAAGTCGAAGCCGCGGGACTCCTTGAGGTAGACCAGGAGGGCCTCGAAGTGCGGGTCGGTCTCTTGCACGAACCGGAACGCTACCGCATCTCAGCTCGCGGCCATGGCACCGAGACGGGCGATCAGCTCGCGGAGTGTGCCGGCCGCCGCCTCCGCGTCCTCCGCGGCGCTCAGATAGTGCTCACGGCCCCGGACGGCCATCCGGCGGCTCAGCTCCGCCTTCTCCTTGAGGGCCCGTAACGCCATCCAGAGCGCGCTCTCGAGAACCTCGGCCTGTTCGTCCAGAAGGGTCTCCGGGGACCAGGCGTGACCGACCCGGCAGCGGAACCGGGGCACGGGCCTGCCGTCGATCTGGAAGAGACTGCCACCGCAGCTGGGACAGCCGAACCCCGCGGGCGCCGCGATCTGGTCGCTGGTCATCGGGAACAGCTCGGACATGGCGACCTCCGCATCGAGCAACGGATCCGGCCTGGAGGCCGGGGAGGGCGCCAGTGGCGTCGCGGTGAGGGCGGCCAGCAGCGGACCGATCTCGGCCGCTGGGACCACGTGGTCGGGTGTCACCGCCTCCAGCGCGGCCCGCGGCATCCACGGCTGCAGGGCGTCCGCGGGCTCCTGCACCACGGTCGTCCCGCCGCGGGAGGCGATCGCCGCGAGCCCGGACGCGCCGTCGTCGCGGGCGCCGGAGAGCACCACGCCGATCGCCCGCCGTCCGGCGACCCGGGCCACCGAGCGGAACAGCGGGTCGACGGCCGGGCGATGACCGTTCTCGGCGGGCCCGCGGCTCAGCCGCAGATGCCCGTCGTGCAGCAGCAGATGGTGGTCGGCCGGGGCGACGTAGACGTGGCCGGCCTGCACGGGCTCGCCGTCGCGGGCCGGGCCGGCCGGGAGTGGGCCGCTGCGGGACAGGATGCCGGGCAGGGCGCTCGGCGCGGAGCGGGGCACGTGCAGCACCACGAGCAGCGCGCCGGGATAGTCCGGTGGCAGACCCCTGACCAGGGCACGCAGGGCCTCCACACCGCCGGCGGACGCGCCGACGGCGATCAGGTCGCGGTGCTCGGTCGTCACATGGCCGCTCCGGTGGTGAACTGCGTCCACACCACCTTACCGTCGGTGACCGGAAGAACGCCCCATGCGTCGGTGAGGTCGCGGACCAGGTGCAACCCGCGCCCGCCCGCGTCGGTGACGGCCGGGTCGAGAGCGCGGGGCATCAGGCGGCTACCGTCCCGGACCGCCAGGACGAGCCGGTCGCCGCGCAGGCCCAGGGTGAACTCCATGGTGGTGTGCGCGTGCCGGACGACATTGGCCACCAGCTCGGTGGCGATCAGGGTGGCGGTGGCCGTCACATCGGCGCGCTGCCACGCGGCGCAGGCCTGGACGACCAGGTGCCGGACCTGGCGGCAGGACTCCGGGACCGGCCGCAGCCGCACGCGCACGGTCGGCCCGCCCGGTTCGGTTTCGGCGGTGGCGAGCGCCTTGTCGCAGTCGTCGGCATATTCCAGCCCGGCGCAGTCCCGGTCACCGGCGAGGGCGTCGCGGGTCCGCGGGTCGGCGCCGCAGATCACGATCGGGACCGCCGGGAACTCCTCGGCCTGGCAGATCACGGCGCCCAGCCCGGACACGGCCACCGGGTCGCCGACGTTCAACCGGCTCATGTCGAGGAGGACCTTCACCGGTTGCACGGCCAGGCTGCGGCGCACCGCGGCGCCGAGGGCCCCGCCGGTCTCGCGGTCCAGCGTGCCGCTGACCCGCAGGACGGCCACCGGGAGGCTCCGCTCCGGCCGGCAGACGAGTTGGCTGGGCAATTGCGCCCCCTCCGCCGGTCCGGGCGACGCCCGGCCGGGCGTCAGGCAGACAACTGCCCGGTGCCCGGCCGGGGCAAACGTCAGAGCAGCCGTTCGTAGAGACGCAGGTACTCCGATGCCATCACGGCCGGGGTGAACCGGCGTTCCGCCTCCGCCCGGCAGTCCGCCGGGTCGAGGGCTCCCGCCTTGGCGACCAGCTCGCCCAGCGCCTGTTCGTCGTCGGTGAGCAGGCCGGTCCGCCCGTCCTCTACCAGTTCGGGCAGGCAGCCGCGGGCGATGCCGACCACCGGTGTGCCCAGGGCCAGCGACTCGACCACGGCGGTGCCGCCGGGCTCCTCCCAGCGCAGCGGGAACAGCGCGGCGCGGGCCCCGGCCACCAGCAGGTCACGGTCACGGCCGGTCACCGTGCCGACCCACCGCACCCGCACGCCGTCGACGTGCGGCGCCACCTTCTCCTCCCAGAAGCGCACGTCCGGATTCTCCCGGTCGGCGAGGGCGAGCTCGGCGGCATTGCGGTACGGCCCGACGGGCCCCGCCAGCACCAGGTCGAACCCGTGCTCGTGCGCCAGCCGTGCCGCCAGGTCCTGCCCCTTGCCGGGGAAGATCCGGCCCAGGACCACGGCGTACGATCCGCGGCTCACCTCCGGGGCGGGCTGTGCGGCCAGCTGCGTGGCCAGGTGGACGTGCCCGATCGCGTGCCGGCGCAGCGCCTCCGGGGCCCGGGCCAGCTGCGACGCCGAGACGCCGTTCACCCGTACCCGGTCGCCGCCGTCGAACGTCGCGTACAGCTCGGGATGTTTGTGCAGGTCCCAGTGCAGCGTATGGAGCACCGGTGGCGCGCCGTCGCCGAGGGCCGCGGCGGTGACCAGCCCGGCCGCCTCGACGTGGTCGTGGATCAGGTCGATGCCGCCGCCGGCGATCGCCCGGGTCACCGCGTGCTGGTGCGCCTGGACCACTCCGACCGCCTGGTTGTAGGGCCGCTGGATCTGCCCGAACTGCCCGCGCTCGAACACCGACACCCGGCCGTCGGCCTCGATCGTGCTCTCCCCGACACTCGCCAGGACCACCTCGACACCGAGCTTGCGCAGCTCGGGAACGAGGGTGGCGATGACGTTCTCGATCCCGCCGTACCCCGCGGGCGGCACCGGCAGCCAGGGGCCCGCGTTCATCAGAACCCTCATGCGGCCACCGCCCGCTCGAGGGTGGCCAGCGGCGGCCGCTCGGTGACGGCGGTGTCGGTGACGGCGATCTGCCGTTCCAGGTTGGGCAGCGCCTCCCCGCCCCGGCGGAACTGGGTGAGCAGCGTCGACGGTGGCAGCGCCTCGGGGACCAGCCCGCGGCGGTGCATCCGCGACCAGGCGGTCACCATGATCTGCGCGGCCATCCGGCCCAGTGCCTCGGTGCCCTGGTGCCGGTGCTTGCGCTCGCCCAGGTCGACCTGGGCCAGGGCGTCCAGGCCGACGTGGTCGACCAGGTCGATCAGCATGCCGATCTCGACGCCGTAGCCGGAGACGAACGGGATGCTCTCCAGGGTGCGGCGGCGTCCCGCGTACTCGCCGGCCAGCGGCTGCACGAATCCGGCCAGCTCCGGGAAGAACAGGTTGATCAGCGGGCGGGCGGCCAGCTCGGTGACCCGGCCGCCGCCGTCGGTCTCCACGCTCGCCGTCCCGGTCAGCGGCCGGTGGTAGAAGCCCTTGACGAACTCGACGGACGGGTCGGTGAGCAGCGGCCCGAGCAGCCCGGTGACGAAGTGGGCGGAGAAGTCGTGCAGGTCGCCGTCGACGAAGGCGACCACGTCTCCGGTGCTGGCCGCGAGCCCGGCCCAGAGCGCGTCGCCCTTGCCCTCCATCCGCGGCAGTCCCCGGGTGACCTGGTCCTGGCTGACCACCCGGGCGCCGGCCCGTCGGGCGACCAGCGGCGTGGCGTCGGACGAGCGGGAGTCCACCACCACGATCTCGTCGACCAGAGGCACCCGCTCGATCAGCTCACGGCGGATCGTCGCGACGATCGCGCCGATGGTCGCCTCCTCGTTGCGGGCCGGGATGACCACGCTCACCGTGGTCCGGCCCTTTGCGGCGGCCAGCCCCTCGGCGCTCCATCGGCCGGCATGGCCGGTGCGGTAGGTCGTCCACGCCTCGACGACCGGCGAGACGGTCGTGTGCGAAGGCCACATCGGCTTACCCCCATTTTCACGATCTTGTCTGCGCGGGCTGCATTCCCTCAGAGGCGCCGATCAATCTGGCCCGAACGTGACGTAGGCCATGTTTGCGGTGCGGAGAGCCGGTTACAGGACTGCCGACAAATGCGGCGACAGGGGAGCGGATGAGTACGACGAAGATCGGCCTGATCGGTGCGGGCGGGGTGGCGGCCCGGCACGCCCGGGTGCTCTCCGGGCTGCCGGGTGTCCAGGTCAGCGGCGTGACCGACGTGGTGCCTGAGGCGGCACGGCGACTCGCCGACGAGCACGGGGCGCAGGTGTACGCCGACACGGCAGCCCTGCTCGACTCGGCCCCCGACGCGGTCTACCTGTGTGTCCCGCCGTTCGCCCACGGCGACACCGAGCGGGCCGTGATCGCGGCCGGCCTGCCGATGTTCGTGGAGAAGCCCATCGCCGTCGACCACGGCACGGCCGCTGAGATCGCCGCACTGGTCGAGACGGGGAAGGTCCTCACCGCCGTCGGCCACCACTGGCGCTACCTCCCGGTCGTGGAGAGGGCCCGCGAGGTGCTGGCCGGCCGTCCGGTCCGGCTGATCACCGGTTCCTGGCTGGACAAGACGCCACCGGTCGCGTGGTGGCCGATCGGTGGTCGCTCCGGCGGCCCGGTCGTCGAGCAGGCCGCACATGTCCTCGACCTGGCCCGGCACCTGGCCGGCGAGGTCGACGAGGTGGCCGCCTACGGCAACGGCACCCCGCCCGCGGTCGAGGGCGCCGACGTCGACGGGGCGACCACGGCGATCCTGCGGTTCGCGAGCGGCGCGGTCGGCACCCTGGCCGCCACCTGCGTGCTCGGCTGGAAGCACCGGGCCGGGCTGGAGGTCTACGCCGACGGGCTGGCCCTGTCGCTGACCGAGACCGAGCTGGTGATCCGCGACGGCGACGGCGTCGAGACGGTCCGCTGCGAGCCCACCGACGGGCACGTCGGGGTGGACCGGGCGTTCGTCCGTGCGGTCCGGGGCGAGGAGGACGACATCCGGGTGCCGTACGCTGAGGCGCTCCGTACCCATGAGCTCGCTCTGGCCGTCGCGCTCTCCGCGGCCGAGGGCCGTGCGGTGACCCCCGGAGCGGTCCGTGCCTGACCGCAACCTGATCGTCGCCGCCCCCGGCCGGGTCGAGATCGCCCACATCGCCGACGGCGACGTGCCGGAGGCCGGCTTCCACGCCCGCACCCTGTTCAGCGGGGTGTCCGCCGGCACCGAGCTGACCTTTGTCAAGGGTGTAAACCCGGCCCTGCACGCCGGCTTCGACCCGGTGCTGGGGCTGTTCGGCGCCCCGCCCGAGCAGGCCTGGCCGGTGACCCGCCTCGGCTACATGGAGGTGGCCCGGGTCGAGGACAGCCGCACGAGCGCTTTCCCGGACGGTACGGTCGTCGCGATGACCTACGGGCACCGCACCGGCTATCCGGCCGACCCGCTGCGCGACCGGGTGGTGCCGCTGCCGCCCGACCTGGACCCGGTGCTCGGCGTCTACGTCGCGCACATGGGCCCGATCTGCGCCAACGGCCTGCTGCACGCGGCCGCCGACCGGTTCGGCCCGGCCGTCCGCTCGCTCGCCGACGGTGTCGCGGGCCTGCGGGTCGCGGTCGTCGGCGCCGGCGTGGTCGGCCTGCTCACCGCACTGTTCGCCCGGCGGCACGGCGCCGCCTCGGTGGTCGTCGTCGACCCCACCCCGGCCCGACGCGCGGTCGCCGAGGCGCTGGGCCTGGAGACCCTCGACCCGGAGGCGGACGATCCGGCGGTGGTCCTGAAGACCCGCTGGCGGCACGCCGACGCCGACCGCGGCGCCGACGTGGTCTTCCAGTGCCGCGGCCAGGCCGCCGCCCTGCACCTGGCGCTGCGTCTGCTGCGCCCCCAGGGCACGGTGATCGACCTGGCCTTCTACCCCGGCGGTGCGGACGCGGTGCGGCTCGGCGAGGAGTTCCACCACAACGGCCTGGGGGTACGCTGCGCGCAGATCGGCCGGGTGCCGCGCGGCCTGGCCCACGCGTGGGACCGGGAGCGTCTCTCGGCGGCCACTCTCGACCTGCTCCGTGTCGACGGTGACGCCGTCCGGAAACACCTGGTCACCGCACTGGTCCCGTTCGATGAGGCGCCCGCGCTGCTCACCGATCTGGCACAGCGCCGGCGGCAGGAGTTGCAGGCGGTCATCACGTTCTGACGGTCCGCCGGGAGTCCGGCGCCTGAGATGCGGCGAAATGAAGTACCGTTGCGCGCCATGGGTGTGTCTCAGCGGCTGAAGAGCCGGTTCCAGAAGTTTCTCCAGCGTCCGGGCACGACGGTGGACCTCGGCCCGTTGTCGAAGCGGCTCGGCGCGATCGAGGCGCGCGAGGAGGCTCTGCGGGAGCTGGACGACGCGGCGCTGACCGACGCCGCCCGCGAGGCGACCGACTATGTCGAGATCTGCGCGATCGGCCGTGAGGCGTCGCGCCGCGCGCTCAGCCAGCGACCGTATGACGTGCAGCTCCTCGGCGCGATGGCGCTGCTCGACAAGCGGGTCGCCGAGATGGCCACCGGTGAGGGAAAGACGCTCACCGCGACCATCGCGGCATACGGGCACACCCGCCTCGGCAACGGCCCGGTGCACGTCCTCACCGTCAACGACTATCTCGCCAAGCGCGACGCCGAGTGGATGGAGCCGATCTTCACGCTCCTCGGCCTGACCGTCTCCTCGGTGACCGAGCTGATGACGCCGGAGGAGCGCCGCGAGGCGTACGCGGCGGACGTCACCTACGTCTCGGTGAGCGAGGCCGGCTTCGACTACCTGCGCGACCAGCTCGTCACCGACGTCGCCGACCGGGTCCAGCGTGACCTGGCCACGTGCATCGTCGACGAGGCCGACTCGATCCTGATCGACGAGGCCCGCGTGCCGATGGTCCTGGCCGGCAGCACCTCGGTGGAGAGCGACCCGGTGCACGAGGCCGCCGCCCTGATGCGCACCCTGCGCAAGGGCAAGGACTACGAGGTCGCCGAGGACGGCCGCTCGGTGGCCTTCACCGAGGACGGCCTGAAGAACATCGAGGAGCAGCTCGGCGGCATCGACCTGTACGCCGACGACCAGGTCGAGAAGCTGTCCGCGGTCAACGTGGCGCTGCACGCGCACGCCCTGCTGCGCCGCGACGTCGACTACATCGTCCGTAACGGCGGTGTGGAGCTGATCGACGAGATGCGCGGCCGGGTCGCCCAGCGCCGCCGCTGGCCGGACGGTCTGCAGGCGGCGGTGGAGGCCAAGGAGGGCCTGTCCGCCACCGCCGAGGGCGAGGTGCTCGACACCATCACCGTGCAGGCGTTCATCGCCCTCTACCGGACGGTCTGCGGCATGACGGCGACCGCCGTGCACGTCGGCGAGCAGCTCCGGGAGTACTTCAAGCTCGAGGTGGCGGTCATCCCGCCGAACACGCCGAACATCCGTGAGGACGACGTCGACCGGATCTACTCGGCGCACGACATGCGCGACGAGGCCCTGGTCGAGGAGATCAAGATCGCCCACGAGTCGGGCCGTCCGGTGCTGATCGGCACCCTGGACGTGAAGGCGTCCGAGCGCCTGGCCCGCCAGCTCGCCGACGCGGGTGTCCCCTCCAACGTGCTGAACGCGAAGAACGACGCCGAGGAGGCCTCGATCATCGCCGAGGCGGGCGCGCTCGGCGCGGTCACCGTCTCGACCCAGATGGCCGGGCGCGGTGTCGACATCCGCCTCGGCGGCAGCGACGAGAAGGACCGCGACGCCGTGGTCGAGCTGGGTGGCCTCTACGTGATCGGCTCCGGCCGGCACGACAGCCGCCGCGTCGACGACCAGCTCCGTGGCCGTGCCGGCCGCCAGGGCGACCCGGGTCGCTCGGTGTTCTTCGTCAGCCTCGAGGACGAGCTGGTCCAGCGGCACGCCGGCGACATCATCCCGGCCTCCCCCCGGATGGACATCGACGGTGTCGTGCACGACGCCCAGGTGGAGTATGCGGTGGAGCACGCCCAGCGGGTCGCCGAGGGCGTCAACCACGAGATCCACAAGAACACCTGGCGCTACAGCGTCGTCATCGAGCAGCAGCGCCTGCTGCTGGCCGAGCGGCGCGAGCGTCTGCTGACCTCCGAGGTCGCGGCGATCATGCTGCTGGAGAAGTCGGCGGAGAAGGCCAAGGCGACCGACGAGGACGTGCTGTCCGACGCGGCCCGGGCGATCGCCCTGTACCACCTCGACAAGCTCTGGGCGGACCACCTGGCGTACCTCTCCGAGGTCCGTGAGGGTGTGCACCTGCGTGCCCTGGGCAAGCTGGACCCGCTGGACGAGTTCCACCGCTCGGCCGTGCCGGCCTTCCAGGAGATGCTCACCCAGGTCGAGGCCAAGACGATCGAGGCCTTCGAGGAGGTCGACCTGGAGGACGGCTGGCGGCCGGAGCGGGCCGAGATCGTCCGTCCCAGCGCCACCTGGACCTACCTGGTGCACGACAACCCGTTCGGCTCCGAGCTCGACCGCCTCATCGCGGCCGTCGGTCGCCGCCTCACGTCGGGCGGCTGATCTCACACTCGAAATATCGTTCCCTCCGGGGGTGTCGCCTTGACGGCGGCACCCCCGGTTGTCTTCTCGGCCCATGACGTTCGGCAATGCTTAATGAGGCTGACAGAAAACGTTCCCGGAATTAATTAGAGGGGCGCACGACAATATGGAACGTCTTTCCCACACTGTGGTTGGCGACTTGACCCGCTCACCGGCAGCCCGGAAATATCGGTCGGGCCTTTACGCAGAGTGAAAAATCGTATTCGCTTGCGTCAGCAAATTCTGGGAGATGAATCAATGCCGGTCAGCGCATTGTCGCCGCGTGCCGATCGTCGTTCCGCCGGACCGGGCCGGAGTTCCACCCGCCGGCCCGCCGAGCCCGCGCTGACCGTGACACTCGCCATTCCGCTCACCGGAGACGTGGTGTCTCCACAGGCTCACCGGTTGTTGGCCGCGGTTCGCGAGCTGGTCGAGCTGAGCCGGGGCACGGTCACCGTCGAGCAGGCCCCCGCCGCCGATCCGGAGACGGTCGGGGAGCCCTCCGAGGCGGCGCTGGAGGGCCCGGAGGTGCGTCTGCTCACCTCGTCGCGCCAGGCGCTGCTGGAGGGCGAGGCGCTGCCGCTGACGCGGCTGGAGTTCGACCTCCTGCAATACCTCGCCGAGCGCCCGCGACGGGTCTTCACCCGGGCCCAGCTGCTGGCCGCCGTCTGGGGCTACGAGCGGGCCGGGGAGCGCACCGTCGACGTCCACGTCCGCCGCCTGCGGCTCAAGCTCGGCGGCCACCTGCCGCTCATCACCACCGTCTACGGAGTGGGCTACCGGCTGGCCGACGACGCACGGATCAGCATCCTGCCGCACGATTGATCCATGCGGGTACGACCGGTCTCCTTTTCCCTGCTCGTCGAGGACCTCGCCGATCGGCTGGCGAGTCGGGAATCCGACATCCGGCTGCGGGTGGCCGTGGACGGTGCCGACGCGGCTGATCCGGGCCGTCTGGCGGACGCTCTCGCCGGGCCGTTGCGGGTGCGTGGCCGCCCCGCCGTCCGCGTCGACACCAGCGACTTCCTGCGCCCGGCGTCGTTGCGGCTGGAGTTCGGGCGCACCAATCCGGACTCTTTCTACACCGGCTGGTTCGACGAGGCGGGGCTGATCCGCGAGGTTCTGTCCCCGGCGGGTCCGAATGGCTCCGGGCGCATTGTCGAGCGGTTGTGGGACGCGCGCGTCGACCGGGCCGCGCGTGCGCCGTACACGTCGTTGCCGCCGGGGCGATAGTGCTGGTCAGTGGGCCTTTGCTGCTCGGTTCCGGGCTGCCGTTCGACTTCTCCGTCCACCTTGAGCTGTCTCCGGCCGCTCTGGCCCGGCGGACCCCGGATGATCTCGCCTGGACCCTTCCGGCGTACCGCCGCTACGCCGACGAGGTGGCCCCGGAAACCCTTGCTGACGTGGTCGTTCGTCTCGACGACCCCCGCCGTCCGGCGGTTGTCGAAACCGCCCCGTGACGCTCGGCACAAGACCCGCGTGCCGAGTCCGTGGCGGATTTGAACACCGACAGTTATGCTCCGGTTACTTTTTCGCGGGGGTCCCGTTTGGGATCTCCGGCGGTGGGTATCGTCCGGCTCCACATGCCGAGCCGGCCGGGACGAGGGTGACCCGGGGATGGCCACCGGTCGGGGCTGAGTGAAGGGCAGGGGGACTGCATGCTCGTCAACGGAGCGGTTGTTGCGGGTAAGGGCGCGAGCACGGTCAAGGGGCGCTCGGCCGAGGAGTTCGAGCAGATCCGGGTGATCCTGCAGGGCCGGTTCGAGGAGCTCGACCGCGAGTACGAAGAGGCCGTCGCCCAGAACACCCGGCTGCGGCTGGTCGAGATCGGCGACGCCGCCGGCGACGACCAGGCCGACAGCGGGTCGAAGACGGCTGAGCGCGACGCCGCGACCTCGCTACTGAGGACGCTGCTGGACAGGCGCACGCAGGCGGAGCACGCGCTCCAGCGCCTCGACGACGGGACGTACGGCAACTGTGAGGGTTGCTCCAAGCCGATCCCGGTGGAGCGGCTCGAAGTGTTCCCGTCGGCCACCACGTGTGTGAACTGCAAGCAGGTGCGCGAGCGCCGGGCCAGCTGACGCCCGCCGGGCCCGCCGCGCCGGACGGGCCCGGTTAATCCAATTGCGCGCGCGTGCGGCGAGACGCGCGCCACATATTCATTACTGAACAATTGTTTATCCGGCGGTCACCGGCGGCGAATTCCGCCGGGGCCGAATCCGGGGACCGGCCCCATCGCGATCCCGCGACGGCCGGCCTCCGCCGCCATCACGCCGGCGTCGATCACGGCGGCGCCACCCGGATCATTGTTGAAGAAGACAAGCATTTCCGGCGGGTCACTGCGATCGAGCCACGATCTCAGCGCCGCCCTTCCATAGCGCGGCCACGGTTTCGCGGCCCCTTCGTGCAGACGCAGGTAACCGAAATCGGTGGTCCGCCACAGTGGGGTCACCGGTCGCCCGCAACGGTCGGCCCAGCAGAGCGCCACCCGATGCCGGCGCAGCAGCTCCTCGCAGTCGGGGGTGAACCAGCTGGCGTGCCGGGGCTCGACCGCCACCCGTACCGTCTCCGGGAACTCCCGCAGTGTCGCGTCGAGCGCCGCCAGGTCGGCGCGCATCGTCGGCGGGAGCTGCAGCAGCACCGGGCCCAGCTTGTCGCCGAGCGCCTCGGCGCGGCCCAGGAAGCGGGCCACCGGCTCGGCCGGCTCGCGCAGCCGCTTGATGTGCGTGAGATAGCGGCTCATCTTCACCGCGAACCGGAACCCGTCCGGTGTCCGGTCCCGCCACCGGGCGAACGTGTCCCGCTCCGGCAGCCGGTAGAAGGCGTTGTTGACCTCCACCACGCCGAACCGGGCCGCATAGTGCTCCAGCCAGGCCCGCTGCGGCAGACCGGCCGGATACAGGTATCCGGTGTCGTCGGCGCCCCGGTCCGGTCGCCAGTCGCGGTACTGCCACCCCGATGTGCCGATTCTCAGCATTCCGACGCCATACCCGGGTACAACCGATTCCATGACCGACGCAGCGGACGAACCTCGCGAGGACGAGCGGGGCGACGACTACGAGTACGACGAGGCGCACGGTGCCGGTGACACCGGTCCCGACGTCCCGGCCGCCCTCGAGGACGAGGCCCAACGGATGAGGGACCTCAGCCGCCACTGACCAGGACCGCCGAGAAGAGCACGCCGGCCGTGACCAGGCCGGTCGCCAGCACCGTGACGACCGCCGAGGTGTCCAGCGGGGCATCCCGGCGGTCGGCGATGAGTTTCGCCGTCACCACCGCCAGCACCGGGAACAGCAGCATCACCAGCAGTGCCACCACCGGCGCCGCCTGCTGCCAGTCCCCGCCCGCGGCCACGCCGGTCCGCCGGACCATCAGGTTGCCGATCACCCCGAACACTCCGCCGGCCACGCCCAGCATGCCGAAGAGCATCTTCGTGCCGAGCGTGATCGGCCGGGCCGGTGGGGTGTACCGCACCCGGTTCTCCACCTCTTTGAGATAGTCCTCGGCATCCCGGTCCGGCCCGTCGTCGCCGCGCTGCCGGGGGATGCTGGCCGGCGGCAGGGTCCGCCCGAACCGCTCCGCCGCCGGGCCGACCCGGTGCACGAAGTCCGACCACAGGCCCGCCGCCCGCGCGTCGACCTCCTCCAGCCCACGCTGCGCGGCCCGGACCGACCGTTCGGCCGCCTCCAGCCGCCCGGCCGCCTCCTGGACGGCTACGTCGGCGTTGGTGAGCCGGTCCGCATACCAGCGGCGCGCCTCCTCCCGCAGCCCGGTCGCCTTCTCGTCCAGACTGGTCAGCCGGCGCAGGACGGTACGGTAGTCGGCGCGCTCGAAGTCAGCCGGTTGCAACTCGCTCATGTTGTTCCGTAGGGGATGATGACCTCGGCGCCCCGATGGACCGAGCGGTCGAAATGCAGGGCACGCCACGGACGCGGATACCAGTTCGGCGCCCCCTGCCCCGGGTAGTACGGCGACAGTTCGCTGCCGTGCACGTCCAGAGCCACCCACGCCCCGATCGGATCGGTCCGCGACGCGTGCCCGCCGAGCGAGTCACGCAGCAGCCCCGCCCCGCGCCACCAGCCCAGCACGTGCAGCCGCCGCTCCGGCCCCTGCCGCAGCACTGTCCGCAACTGGTCGGCCGCCTCCTTGCCGCCGGGCAGCGCGTCCGCCGCGTAGATCATGATGAAGTGCGGCCGGTCCGCCGGCCACGACGCGGTCGCCTCCGCGGCGGCGTCCTCCAGCAGCCAGTACACGTCGTCCGGCAGGTAGAACCCGGAACCCGGGATACGCGCGTGCAGCGCCTCCGCCGCCGCCCGGGCGTCGGTGTCCAGGCAGACCACCGAGAACCGGGCGCCGGCCGGGGTGAACTGCGCCGCCAGCGACCGGCCCGCCGTCGCCAGGATCGCGCACGCCTCCTCGGTCCGGGTGCCCAGCACCGCCAGGTTCCGCCCCGGCGCCCGCCGCAGCACCGTCTGCGCCGACCTCGCCGCCACGTCGATGGTCTGCCCCAGCAGCATCACCGGCGCCGTGCCCGAGTCACCGACCCGTAGATCCCGGTAGTCGGGGCTGTCCGCGAGCCGGGGGATGACGTCACCGTCGAACAGCCGCGGCGGGCCCAGCTCCGGCGGGCGCCGCCGCCACAGCCGGTGCTGCAGCGAGCTCCACTGCTCCCGGTCCCCGGCGGCCGGGACCCGGACGACCCGGTTCGCCTCCGGCGCGCCCGAGTCGGCGTTGACGACCGCGTGATAGCGGGGCAGCGAGTCGGCCGCCGGGTTCGTCTCGGCCAGCACCCGCCGCGCCTTCGGCAGGGCGATCCGCAGACTGAACTGGGCCACCAGCGCCGGACGACCCCACAGCGCCTCGATGCCGGACACGTCCTGGCTGGCCAGCACCAGGTGGATGCCCTGCGAACGGCCGCGCCGGGCCAGGTCCTCGAGCAGGTCCACGGCCTCGCCGGTGACCGAGTCACGCCCGCCCAGCAGCACCTGGAACTCGTCGACCACGGCCACGATCCGCGGCCACGAGCCCTCCGGATCCTCGGCGCGCAACTCGGCCAGGTTCGTCACCTCATGCTGTTTCGCTGCGTCGGCCCGGCGCTTCAACTCGGCGCTCAGGAACCGCAGCAGCGCCAGCCCGAACTCACGGTCCGTGTTGACATTCACCCCGACCAGCCGGACGTGCGGCAGCCAGCTCGGGTCCCGGCGGCCCGGCGCGAACCGGGCGAACGACACCCCCTCCTTGAAGTCGAGCAGGTAGAACGCCAGCTCGTCGGGGGAGTAGCGGGCGGCGAGCGCTCCCATCCAGGCGTAGATGAAGTTGGTCTTGCCGGTCCCGGACGGCCCCGCGATCAACGCATGCGGCGGATAGTCACTCAACGTCACCTGCACGCGCGGGCCCTGCGGGCTGTCGCCGAGCGGCGCCGTCAATCCCGCCGCGGAGCTCTCCCGCCACTCGGCGCCCGCCTCCGGCAGGAGACTGTCCAGCGCCACCGGCGCCGGCCCGGCGGCCACCGCCTCGGCGATCTGCCGGCACGTCGCGGTCAGCAGCAGGGACGTCGGAGCGGGATCCAGCCGTACGGGCAGATCACCGGCACCCTCGATACGGGCCCCGTCACCCGGCGCCGCCACCACGAACTCGATCCCCGGCCCCGGCTCCACCGACTGCCCCCGGATCACCAGGTGCACCCCGCACGCCGCCCCGGTCCGCAGCAGCCGGTCCAGCTGGGTGCGCTGATGCCGGGACATCTCCCCGCCGCCGAGCAGCACCGCCACCCGCCACGGCTCCGGCCGCCGCCTCGTGGCCGCGTGCAGCTCGCGCACCGAGGAGTACTCGCCGGCCAGCACCGTCTCGTTGATCCGCCGGACGTGCCCGACCAGCTCGTCGAGCAGCTTGTCCAGCCCTCCCGGCCCGACGAAGGTGAGCACCCCCGCGGTCGCCAGCGGCGCGAACCCGGCCAGCCCGCCACCGAGGCCCTCCGGGTCGTACCCGATGATCTGCACCTGCCCCGGCACGCTCGTGCCGAGCGCCCGCAACAGCAGCCCGGCCACCACGTCGTCACCGGCCCGCCGGTCGCCCTCGACCACGATGTGCCCGTGGTCGAGCAGTCGCACCAGCGCCGGAACCTCCGACGGCGCCTCGTCCACGACCGGCCCCGCCGTGCTCTCCGGCGGCTCGCTGTCCGGCCCGGCCCAGGCCTCGGTCACCTCGCCCGGCGCACCGGCCCAGGCCCCGCCGCCCCAACTCGCCCTGTCGCCGTCGGTCCCGTCCCTGCCGCTGTCGTCACCGGTCCTGCCGGTCGCGGGGTGCCGTTCGGCCCGGGCCGGCGCGGGCAGCGGCGCCTCCGGCAGCATCAGCCGCCCGACCCGCAGCTCGGCCGCCCGGTCCAGAGGGGTCGGCTCCCAGCTGTGCCACGGCTCGCCGGCCGCACCCGGCGCCGCCCGGTCGGCCGCCCCCGCAGCCGCCCCGGCCAGCGCCGCCAGCTCGGCGTCGTGCCACGAGTCGATCTCGCGGATCCGCTCGTCCCGGGCCGCGGCCAGCTTCCGTCGCCGGGCCGTCGCCGCCGCCACGATCCGTTGGTACCGTGCCTCGGCCGCCTCCCGGGCCTCGCGAGCCCGCTGCAGAGCGACCTGCGCGGCGCCGAGCGCGTGCGACAGCCCGGCCCGGACCTCCATGACCCGGTGTTTGGTGGATTCAGCCATGACCCGCCGGCATCGTCGCAGTTGTCATCGAGCTCCCGCCCCGTCTCACCGGCGCTCCTCCGCGGTCTCGGGGCGCGGGCGCACCGGCTCCGGGGCCTCCGGGTCCAGCGAGCCGGCGTCACGCCCCAGCCGGGCCAGCAGCACCCCGGTCAGCACGCTCGCGGTGACCGCGGTGTCCGCGGGATGCCCGGCCGGGCGGTCGCCGCGCTTCTCCTGCTGCTGGCGCAGCGGAACCCGGCAGATCCGGTCGAGCAGCGTCTCCAGCACGTCCGGCTGGGTGCCCGGCAGCAGCGCCTTGACCCGGCCCTCCGCGGCCGTGCGCAGGCGCGGCACGTCCTCCGGGCGGGGCTCGTGCCCGAGCAGGTCGCCGGCGAGCCGGTGCAGCAGCTGCGGGGTCACCGCGGACAGACCCAGCCCGGTCGAGGCGTTGACACCGTGCAGCTCCCGGCCGAGCCGCGCCCGGTCACCGGCGCGCACCCCGGCCGCGATCCGCCGCAGCAGATCCGACGGGTCGGCCTGCTCACCCATCTCCGGCCGGTCCGGGCCGCCCGGCGGCGACTCCCCGGTCAGCTGCGCCACCCGCTGCTGCCACCAGGGGCCGAGACTCTCCACTCTCTCCCGGGGCTCCTCGTCCGGTCGCGCTGCGCGCTCCGGCCGCTCCTCCCGGCGCATCTCGGTCCGCCACTCCTGGCCCGGCGCGGCGCCGGGCGTGCCGGAGAGACCGAGGACCATGAGGTACGCCTCGACGGCGTCCTGTGTGGCCCGGAGCGCCGCGGCGGCCGTCTCGGCGTGCTCCGTCGCGTGCCCGAGACGCTGCACCCCGAGATCCTTGCTGGACTCCTCCTGCACCCACCGGAGCAGGTCGGTGGCGCTGCGCAGCTTGTCCATCGCCACGGCGACCAGCCCCGTGGGAAGGTCGTCGGAGGTGGCGCGAAGCTGGGCACCGAGTTCCTGCAGCAGCGACATCGCGTCAGAGGCTCGCCGTGTAGGTGTGGGCCTGCTCGACCGCGGCGAGGGTGGCGCTCATCGAATCCTCGAGCTGCTGGTCTGCCTGCGACAGCGAGGCGTGAGCGGCCCCGACCGCGTCGTTGGCGCTGCCGTCGAGCGCGGCGGCCAGGCTCTGCTGCGCCTCGCCGATCTTCTCCCGCGCCGCCTGTATCGCCTGCTGTCCCTCGGTGACCTGCTGAAGCGCGGCCTCCACGGCAGCTCTGAGCTCGGCGACACTGGCCACCCGGGCAGCCTCCTGAACGGGGGTCTACATTGCGTCTCCAGCCTAGCGTCTGGTTCACGCCGGGCCCTCCTCGCATGCCCCGTTTTATCAGAGCCTGCCAGGCACGGCACGACATGGTTTCACCCACGACGACCGAAGATCTCCCTGGTGAGATCCTATCCGAAGCCCGTCCACAGTGGATCATAAGGGCCTCCCGGGGTCATTCGCGGGTCACCGCCGGGGGTACCGACACGCCCTCGCCCGGGGTCAGCCCGCCGAGTCAGCCCCACCCCGAACCCCCGCCTACCCAACCACCCCGTCATCGCGCTGCCCTCTCACCGCATCCCTCCACCGCGCCCTCTCGCCGGCCTGCTCTCTCACCGCGTCGCCGTCTCGCCGCGCCCGCTCTAATCGCCGCGCCTGCTCGCCGCTGGGCGGGTCGGGACTACGGGTGTCGGCTGACGGGGTCAGGGGCGCGGGTGTCGGCCTGGTGGTCCAATTCGACCTCGGCGAGGGTCGGCGACAGGCGACAGGCGACAGGCGACAGGGCGGCGACAGGCGACAAGGCGGCGGCAGGCGGCGAGGCGGCCAGGCGGCGGCAGGCGGCAGGCGGCCGGGCGGCGGCAGGCGGCGACAGGCGGGAGGAGCGGCGCGGGAAGGTGTCTGGGATCTTGCGAGGCGTCAGCGGGGGACCGAGGACGGGCCGCGGACCTCGGCTCCCAGCGCGATGACGCGGTTGCGGAGGCCGCGATCGGCGGTGACGACGATGGTTCGGCGGGTCGCGGCGGTCTCCCGTACCAGATCAACGATCTTGTCGTCGCCGGAGCCGGACGCGCGCTCCACCCGCACGCCCCCGGGATCCTGCGGAATGTCGCGGGCCTTGCCCTCGACCACCAGAGTGACCTCGACCGGCCCCGGAACGTCGGGAAGCCCGGCGGTGGAAACCTCGGCCAGGCGGTCGCGGAGCCGGACCGCCGCACCCGCCCGGTCCCGCCACCATCCGTCCGGGACCGAACCGACCACGTTGGCGCCGTCGACGACCACCAACGGAATCGCCGAGGCCGCGGGGTCGGAGGGCGCGAGGGCCGACAGGCCGGGCGGCGCGGGCGGCGCGGGCGGCGCGGCAGGCCGGTCGGGGGGTGCGGGCGTGGCGGGAAGCCGGTCGGGGGGTGCGGGCGTGGTGTCGGGCCGGTCGGCGGATGCGGGAGCGGGCGGGCCCGCGGGTGACGGGCCGGAGGGGTGCTGCGGGATCGGCTCGGGCGGTTCCGGCTCCAGAAAGAGCGGCGTGAGGGAGGGTGGATCGGAAGGCGCGGCCATGAAGTTGAGTGTAGGCGTATCAACTTCGCCGCGATTTCGGGAATCGGTGGGTGCCGGCAAACGCTGTTGACACCCGGAGGGCTCGCGTTTGCCGCCCATCCGGCCGGGTAGGCCCCTGGTGGGTGGCTCCGGCCCGAGGTACCAGGAGAAGAGAGACAGATGAGCATCGGACCGTTCGGGCCGGCAGGGCCCGGCCAGTGGGACGACCTGTTCGCGCGCTTCTTCGGTGCGGCCGAGCCGCGCCGGCAGGCGCAGCGTTTCGACATCGCGAGATACATGAGCAACGATGCCCGCCAGGTGCTGGCGGATGCGGCGCGCCGGGCCGCCGAGGTCGCCGGCGGCGATCGGCCACTGGCCGACCTGGACACCGATCATCTGCTGTGGGCGGTGCTCCAGCAGGAGGCGATGAAGGAGACGGTACGCCGTGCCGGCGCCGACCCGGAGCGGCTGCTGACCGAGTTGGGCCGTCCCGCGGCGGCGTCCCCGGATCTGCCGGAGAGCATCGCGATGACGCCGGCGGCCAAGCGCGCGCTGCTGGACAGTCTGCAGATCTCCCGTGCGGTCGGCGCCTCGTACATCGGGCCGGAGCACATCCTGATGGCGCTGGGGATGAACACCGACTCCGCGGCCGGGCGGCTGCTGGCCGGCCGGATCGTCGACCCGCGCAGCATCCCGCACCACAGTGAGCTGCCGAAGCCGAACAGTGGCGCGCAGGCGGGGCCGCGTCCCAACAGTGCCCCGACGCCCACGCTGGAGCAGTTCGGCGTCGACCTGACCGAGACGGCGCGGCGCGGTGAGATCGATCCGGTGATCGGGCGGGCCGACGAGATCGAGCAGGCGATCGAGATCCTGTCCCGGCGAACCAAGAACAACCCGGTGCTGATCGGCGAGGCCGGGGTCGGCAAGACGGCCGTCGTCGAGGGCCTTGCCCAGCGGATCGTCGACGGCGAGGTGCCGATGACCCTGCAGGACAAGCGGGTGATCCAGCTCGACCTGGCCGCTCTGGTGGCCGGCACCAAGTATCGCGGCGACTTCGAGGAGCGCCTGAAGAAGGTGATCGAGGAGATCCAGGCGTCCGGTGACGGCCTGATCGTCTTCCTCGACGAGATCCACACCCTGGTCGGCGCGGGAGGCGGTGGCGAGGGCGGCGGCCTGGACGCCGGCAACATGCTCAAACCGGCGCTGGCCCGCGGGCGGCTGCGGGTGATCGGCGCGACCACCCTCGACGAGTATCGCCGGAACATCGAGAAGGACGCGGCCCTGGCCCGTCGGTTCCAGCCGGTCCTGGTGGGGGAGCCCAGCGTCGAGGACACGGTGGCGATCCTGCGGGGGCTCCGCGACAACTACGAGGCCCACCATCAGGTACGGATCACCGACGAGGCCCTGGACGCGGCGGCGGTGCTGTCCGATCGCTACATCACCGACCGGTATCTGCCGGACAAGGCGATCGACCTGATCGACCAGGCGGGGGCGCGGGTCCGGCTGCGCACGAAGACGCCGGACGCCGACCGCCGTGAGCGGGAGCGCCGCCTGGAGCAGCTGACCCGCGACCGTGACCAGGCCGTCGCCGCGGAGCACTACGAGCAGGCGTCGGCGCTGCGCGACGAGATCAACACGTTGCGGGCGCAGCTGGCGAGGTCGGGTTCGGCCGCCGACGGGGTGCCGCAGGTGACCGAGGAGGAGGTCGCCGCGGTGGTTTCCCGGACCACCGGCATCCCGGTGGCGCAGCTGACCGAGGCCGAGCGGGACCGTCTGCTCCGGCTCGAGCAGCACCTGCACGGGCACGTGATCGGCCAGGAGGACGCGGTGAGCGCGGTCGCCGAGGCGGTGCGCCGGGCCCGTGCGGGGCTCGGTGACCCGGACCGGCCGGTCGGCAGCTTCCTGTTCCTCGGCCCGACCGGGGTCGGCAAGACCGAGCTGGCCCGGTCGCTGGCGCAGGCGCTGTTCGGCGAGGCGGACCGGATGATCCGGCTCGACATGAGTGAGCTCCAGGAGCGGCACACCGTGTCCCGGCTGGTCGGCGCGCCTCCCGGGTACGTCGGCTACGACGAGGCGGGGCAGCTCACCGAGGCGGTGCGGCGTCGGCCGTACAGCGTGGTGCTGCTCGACGAGATCGAGAAGGCGCACCCGGACGTCTTCAACCTGCTGCTGCAGGTGCTCGACGATGGGCGGCTCACCGACAGTCAGGGGCGTACGGTCAGTTTCAAGAACACCGTGCTGATCATGACGAGCAACCTGGGCTCCGACCTGATCAACGGCAGCACCCGCAGCGTCGGGTTCGCCGGGGCGGAGAACGGGCGCTCACCGGACGCGGACCTGCGTGACCGGCTCGACCGGCGGCTCAAGGAGCAGCTGCGGCCCGAGTTCATCAACCGGATCGACGAGATCATCATCTTCCGCCAGCTGGAGGACGACCAGCTGCACCGGATCACCGAGATGATGCTGGAGGAGACCCGCCGCCGGCTGCACGCGCAGGACGTGTCCCTCGACGTCACGCCGGCCGCGGTGGACTGGCTGGCCGAGCGTGGTTACCAGCCCGAGTTCGGGGCGCGGCCGTTGCGCCGGACCATCCAGCGGGAGCTGGACAACCGGCTGTCCACGATGCTGCTCGCCGCCGATCTGGCGCCGGGCCGGACGGTCCGGGTGGA
The DNA here is from genome assembly GCF_050956125.1 of Actinoplanes sp. CA-252034. Classification (NCBI taxonomy): domain Bacteria; kingdom Bacillati; phylum Actinomycetota; class Actinomycetes; order Micromonosporales; family Micromonosporaceae; genus Actinoplanes; species Actinoplanes sp. CA-252034. The sequence goes on along the minus strand of NZ_CP191846.1, from coordinate 7,776,109 downwards.
CGCACAGGACGGCGCGCTCGTGTTCGACGTGGAGATGACCGCCGCGGCGCGGTGATCATTTTGTGGAGGGGGCGCCGGGCGCCCCCTCCGCGAGTCTCAGGCCGCGGCGAGGTGGCTGTTGCCGCCGGCGCCGGGGAGGCTCTGCGCCCACTGCGTGTAGTGCTCGTTGCGGGCCAGGATGTCCTGGTACGCCTCCTGCGCGTGATCCATCAGCTTGGACGCGCTGCGGGCGGCCGGGGAGTCAGGATGCCAGCCGAGCACCAGCCGCCAGCGCAGCGGGGCGCCGCGCAACGGCCGGCTGGTCAGTCCCGCCGGTGGGCGGAACGTGGGCTGGCACAGGCCGATGGCCAGGCCCAGCTCCACCATGTCGACACAGTTGCGCACGTCCGACTCCAGGACCCGGCGTGGCGCGAAACCGGCCCGGGCGCACGCGGCGGCGAAGCAGTCGCCGAAACAGCCGTCGCCGGCGCCGGCCACCCACTGCTCGTCGGCCAGCTCCGCCAGGTCGACCGACAGGTTCTTGGCCTGCGGGTGGTCGTCCGGCATGAGCACACAGACGGCGTCCATCCCGATGGTCTGCCAGACCAGCCCGTACTCCGCCGACGGCAGCGCGTCGCCGCAGACGCCGACCTGGGCGTAGTCCAGCTTGCCGGCCATCACCATGCTGGACAGCTCGGAGATGTAGTAGGACGCGTGGGTGGAGATCTGCGCCTCCGGCTGGGCAGCCGACAGGCGGTGCACCAGATGGGCGACGACGGGTCCGCCGACCGCTCCGATCCGGTACCTGCTCATCGTGTCGTGATCGCCGCCGGCGGCGAGCCGGGCCGCTTCGTCCTGCAGGCCCTTCATCGCGGGCAGCAGCACTCTGGCGCGGGACAGCACCAGCTCTCCCAGGGCCGTGGGACGTGCGCCCCGGCGGTCACGGTCGAACAGCGGGCCACCCAGTGTGCGCTCTATCCGCTGAAGTTGGGCGGTGAGTGCAGGCTGGGCAAGGCCGAGTTGTGACGCGGCCTTGGTCACGCTGCCGGTCTCCGCGATGGCGCAGACCACCTTCAGATGCCGCAGCTCGAGGTTCATAGCGTGACGTTAGGACTAGAAAGGGATCGAACGCTAGTCCGCAAGCCGTGGAATGATCGGCAACCTGTGACAAACGTATGAACGAACAGGACGTTCGTCGCTTACTGGCTGTAACCTGCTGTTAGTCACAGATCTCGTACGTATGTGGCACGCGAACTGATCACGTCACGAATCTTGTCGGCCACTCCGACCAGCGGATCCACCACCTTGTTCCAGGGCGGTGTGGACGGCGTGGACGGGTGCGGCCGGGTCGGCGCGGCCTCCTCGGCGGTCTCGAAGCGGTTGCCCAGCCGGACCAGGTCCTCCGACGGCACCATCTGCTCCAGCAGCGGGAGCAGCTCCTCGGCGTCGGCGGCCACGTGCCGGCGTACCGCCTCGGCCAGTTCCTCCCGCCCGTCGCCGGTGCGCTCCAGATCACGCAGCCGCTCCAGGATGGCCTGATCCTCGGCCAGCTCCCGGTCGGCGATCTGCTCGCCGCCCGGCACCGCGGTCCGGATCGCGGGGTACAGGTACTGCTCCTCGGCGGCCAGGTGCCGGGACAGCGTGGCCACCAGGACCGACGCGACGTCACGGTTCTCCGGCGACTCGGACAGGCGCTCGGTCAGGCCGAGCAGCTCACGATGCTGGGCGGCGACCACATCGACGATGCTGCGCCCAGGGATCTCGCCGCCGGTCGGCGGCAGCGGGGGGAGATTCACGTCAGACACGGCCCCGAGGTACCCAACGGCACGATGCGATCAAACACCCGCCCACCACCGGCCTTTACATACGGCTGATAAGAAGGGCGGATGGAGAACACCGCCGAGAGCGAGGTAGTGGACCTGTGCCGCGACCTGCTCCGCATCGACACCACCAACACCGGCGACCCACGGACCACCGTGGGGGAGCGGGCCGCCGCCGAATACGTCGCCGAGCGCCTGGCCGAGGTCGGCGTCGAGAGCCGTCTCCTGGAGTCCGCGCCGAAACGGGCCAACCTGGTCGCCCGGATCCCCGGCGCCGACCCCTCCCGCGGGGCGCTGCTCGTCCACGGCCACCTCGACGTGGTCCCGGCCGACGCGAGCGAGTGGTCGGTCGACCCGTTCGCGGGCGAGATCAAGGACGGCTACCTGTGGGGCCGCGGCGCCGTCGACATGAAGGACTTCGACGCCATGGTGCTGGCCGTCGTCCGCGAGTGGCGGCGCACCGGCTACGTCCCGCCGCGCGACATCGTCCTGGCGTACACCGCCGACGAGGAGGCCGGCATGGAGTACGGCTCCCAGTGGCTGGTGCAGAACCACCCGGACGCGTTCGACGGCTGCACGGAGGCGATCGGCGAGGTCGGCGGTTACTCGTACACCGTCAATGATGATCTTCGCCTCTATCTCGTCCAGACCGCCGAGAAGGGGCTCGACTGGCTGCGCCTGCACGCCACCGGGCGGCCCGGCCACGGCTCTTTCATCCACGACGACAACGCGGTCACCAACCTGGCCGAGGCCGTCGCGCGGGTCGGCCGGCACCGCTTCCCGACCGTCCTCACCCCGACCGTGCGCGCCTTCCTCGAGCAGGTCAGCGACGCCCTCGAGATCGAGCTCGACCCGGACGAGCCGGAGCTCGCGGTCTCCAAGCTCGGCCCGATCGCCAACCTGATCGGCGCGACCCTGCGCAACACCGCCAACCCGACCCGGCTCGCAGCGGGGTACAAGGACAACGTCATCCCCGGCAAGGCGTCGGCCACCATCGACTGCCGCACCCTGCCGGGGCACGCCGACGCGTTCCTGCGCGAGTTGCGCGACGTGATCGGGCCGGACATCGAGATCGAGCACGTGCACCAGCAGTCGGCCGTCGAGACCACCTTCGACGGGGACCTGGTCGACGCGATGGGGGCCGCGCTGCGTGCCGAGGACCCGGGGGCGCGTACCGTGCCGTACCTGATGTCCGGTGGCACCGACGCCAAGGCGTTCTCCACCCTCGGCATCCGGTGCTTCGGCTTCGCGCCGCTGCGTCTCCCGCCCGACCTCAACTTCAGTGCGCTCTTCCACGGCATCGACGAGCGAGTTCCGGTGGAGGGACTAAAGTTCGGCGTGCGTGTGCTCGACCGCTTGCTTCGAAACAGCTGAAATCGGAAGGACCCCCAATCCCATGACTGACCAGAACGCCGAACTCGACGTCGCCCTCGACCGGGTGATCGAGGCGGCGCGAGCGCACCTCACGGCCGTCAAGGCGGCCGCGGGTCGCATCGACGACGACGACGTCTGGCAGGCGTACGTCGACCTCAACAACGCGTCGTTCGCGTACGACGAGCAGCTCCTCGACGCTTTCGGCGAGGTCACGCCGTGGGACGTCGAGTCGATCGACCCCGACGAGGCGGACCGCCGGTTCGGTCAGCTCACCGAGGCCGGTGGTGCGGGCGGCGCCGACCCGTACCCGCAGATCGTGTCGGTTCGGCAGCGCCGTGACTACCGGGTGCCGAGCGTGTCCGCGCTGCTGCGCGTCGCCGAGACCGCCCGCCGCAGCTCGGTGCCGGAGGACGAGGACGCCGGCCCGGTCGAGTCGGTCGGTGAGGCCGTGCTGGAGCTGCTGCAGGCCGGCGACGGCTCGCTGGCGTCGCTGGACGTGCCCGAGCTGGAGCCGCTCGACGGCCTGCTCACGGTGACCGAGGTCGCCGAGCCGCTCGACCTGGAGGAGTTCGACGACGCCGACGGCTCCGGCCCGTTCGCACCCGTCGAGACCGACATGCTGGTCGGCCGCCTGGACGAGCACCCGTTCCTGCCCGACGAGGACGAGCACGACCACGATCACGCCGGCCACAACCACCACCACTGACCGGCGAAACGTGAAGGCCCGTCCGCGGGGTGCGGGCGGGCCTTCTCAGTAGCTGAGTCCGGGCTGGGGCGTCCCCTGAAGCCGGCGGCGGAGCATCACCTTCCGCGTGCCGTCGGCGAAGAGCTGCACGCGGGCCAGCTCCCATCCGGAGAACTCGGCCGCAATGGCGAGCTGCGCCGCCGCGGTCAGGCGATCGACATTCGAAGGCAACCGCAAGGGCGCATATTCGTAGTCCATCGAACCAATATGCCCTCCGGTCCAACCGGCGACAAGCTGTGTGACCAGTGCGTATTCATTCCGTAGAGGATTTCGGCTGGTCAGGCGAACTGCACCGTCTCGCGGACCCAGTACACGCCGAGGCTGAGGACGATGAACAGCACCACCGTCCCCATCCGGCGCCAGGGGAAACTCTCCAGGTCACGGTCCAGCCCGATCGAGACGCCGATCCCGGTGCCGATGGCGTGCATCAGGCACAGGAACACCGTGAGCGCCCGCCACGCGGCACTGTCGACGACCGGCCAGGTGATGTACGCCCCTCCCACCGTCGCCGCCGGGAACAGCCCCGGAACAGCTCACCGGCCACGGCCCGTTCCCCGTCCTGCGCCCGCTCCGTCACCGGGCTGCACACACGGCGGGCGTGGTGGGCTCAGGTCAGCCGAAGTAGGTGTCGGGGTAGCCGGCTCCCTCACGCTCCGGGTAGCCGACCTCGATGGCCGACACGTCGTCGAGGGCGAAGGCGATCTCGGCCGGCAACGTCAGCTGCTCGCTGCGCAGCGCGCCCTGCAACTGCCCCGACGTACGGGCGCCGAGGATCACCGAGGAGATGCCCGGCCGGTCACGGATCCACGCCAGCGCCACCTCGAGCGGGGACACGCCGAGCCCGGCCGCCGCCGTGACGACCGCCTCGACGATGCTGGAGCTGCGCGGCTCCAGGTACGCCTGGACGAACGACGCCATGTGCTCGGAGGCGGCCCGGGAGTCGAGTGGCCGCCCGTTGCGGTATTTGCCGGTGAGCACGCCCCGGCCCAGCGGCGACCAGGCCAGCACCCCGAAGCCGAGCGCCGCGGCGGCCGGCAGTATCTCCCGCTCGATGCCGCGCTCGAGCAGTGAGTACTCCATCTGGGCGGCGACGATCGGGGCCCGTCCGGGGTACGCCGACTGCCAGGTCGCGGCCCGCGCGGTCTGCCACGCCGCGAAGTTGGACACGCCGACGTAACGGGCCCGGCCGCTCGCGACCGCCTGATCGAGGGCGGCCAGGGTCTCCTCGAACGGGGTCTGCGCGTCGTAGCCGTGGACCTGCCACAGGTCGACGTAGTCGGTGCCGAGCCGCCGCAGCGACGCGTCGAGGGAGCGCAGCAGGTTGCCGCGGGAGGCGTCGCGCGGACGGTAGCGGTGCGGGGTGAGCCCGGCCTTGGTGGCGATGACTATCTCGTCACGGGGCGCCAGGTGGTCGAGCAGGGAGCCGATCACCGCCTCGGCGTCGCCGTCGCCGTACACGTCGGCGGTGTCGATCAGCGTGCCGCCGGCCTCCAGGAAGATCTTCAACTGGTCCGCCGCGTCGTCGGGGTCGGTGTCCCGGCCCCAGGTCATGGTGCCGAGCGCGAGCCGCGAGACCGCTAGCCCGCTTCGGCCGAGCGGTCGCTGATGCATGAGTGAACCTTATTCAGACTCCCTGCTCAGCGAAATGCCACTGCCTCAGCCGGGTGGGTCGGTTACCGGACCGAAACGGTCATGGAACCGATCAGTAGGCTTGCCGTCGACAGCTCATGATCTGCGGGAGGGCACCGTCGTGCGGCTCGGACTCAACCTCGGATACCAGGCGGCGTGGAGCACGCCCGCCGATCACCTCGCGATGGCACGGGAGGCGGACCGGCTCGGCTACTCCGTGCTGTGGGTCGCCGAGGCGTACGGCTCGGACACGGTCAGCATGCTCGGCTGGATCGCCGGCCAGACCGAGCGGATCGATCTGGGCGCCGCCGTCATGCAGATCCCGGCGCGCACACCGGCGATGACCGCGATGACCGCGGCGACCCTCGACACGCTCTCCGGCGGCCGGTTCCGGCTGGGCCTCGGCGTCTCGGGGCCCCAGGTCTCCGAGGGGTGGCACGGTGTGCGTTTCGCCAAACCCCTCGGGCGTACGCGGGAGTACGTCGACGTGGTGAGGTTGGCGCTGGCCCGCGAACGTGTGTCGTACCAGGGCGAGCATCACCAGCTGCCGCTGCCCGGCGGCGCGGGGAAGGCCCTCAAGCTCGGTTTCCGCCCGTTGCGCTCGGACATCCCGGTCTACCTGGCCGCGGTCGGCCCGAAGAATCTGGAGCTGGCCGGTGAGATCGCCGACGGCTGGCTGGCCATCTTCCTCGCGCCCGACGCGGCCGGCGACCAACTGGGCCACATCGCCACCGGCCGGGCGGCGGTGGGCAAGGACCTGACCGGGTTCGACGTGGTCGCGTCGGTGCCGGTGGTGATCGGCGACGACCTGGACGCCTGTGCCGACGTGATCCGGCCGTACGCGGCGCTCTACGTCGGCGGCATGGGCAGCCGCGAGCAGAACTTCTACAACGGCATCGCGGTCCGGATGGGCTACGCCGACGAGGCGAAGCTGATCCAGGACCTCTATCTGAGCCGGCAGCCGGTCGAGGCGGCCGCGGCGGTGCCGCGGGACTTCATCGAGAGAACCTCCATCATCGGTACGCGGGAGCACGTGATCAAACGCATCCGGGAGTACGCGGCGGCGGGCGTCGGGACCCTGTCGATCAGTCCGTATGTCGGTGACCTGCAGAGCGGCCTGGACACGCTGCGGGTCGTCGCCGAGGCGTACGCCGAGTCGGGGGTGGTGGGCTAGTGGCCACCGTCCTGCTGCTCCGGCACGGCCGGACCACCGCGAACGCGTCCGGCGGACTGGCCGGCCGGCAGCCGGTCGAGCTCGACGACACCGGCCGTGACCAGGCCGCCCGCGCCGGCGAGCGGCTGAAGGAGCTGCCACTGGCCGCGGTGGTGAGCAGCCCGCTGATCCGCTGCCGGCAGACCCTGGAGCTGGCCACCCCGGGCGCCGAGCCGGTCCTGGAGGAGGGGCTGATCGAGTGCGGCTACGGCGACTGGGAGGGCCGCCCCCTCAAGGAGCTGGCCAAGGAGCCGCTCTGGCCGGTCGTCCAGCACCACCCGAGCGCCGTGGTCTTCCCGAACGGCGAGGCGATGGCCGCGATGTCGGCGCGCGCGGTGGCGGCGGTCCGGTCCTGGGACGCCCGGGTGACCGAGGAGCACGGGCCGGAGGCGATCTGGCTGGCGTGCAGCCACGGCGATGTGATCAAGGCCATCGTGGCCGACGCGCTCGGTCTGCACCTGGACCAGTTCCAGCGGATCGTGGCCGACCCGGCATCGATCACCGTGATTCGTTACACGCCGGGGCGGCCGTTCGTGGTGCGCGTCAACGAGACGGGCGAGCTGGGATCGCTCGTACCCCCGAAATCGGACGGCCGGGAGAAGGCCGCGGACAGTGACGCGGCCGTGGGCGGTGGCGCCGGAGCCGGTGTCTGACGACGCTCCGTGATCGGTGTATCGCCGCAGCGTGTACCCCTTTGCGCCCTCGGCGAACCCGGCACCTTGGCCCGCGCGCTCGTCCGCTTGGATGGTTAGGGTTGTCGGCATGACCCACCAAGTGCATGCCTTCGAGCCACCGGACCGGTTCGTCGCCGGGACGGTGGGCGAGCCGGGGGACCGCACTTTCTACCTCCAGGCCCGCGGTGGAGGCCGGGTGATCAGCGTGGCACTGGAGAAGGTCCAGGTGTCGCTGCTCGCCGAGAAGCTCGAGGAGCTCCTGCTCGAGGCCAGTAAGCGGTTCGGTGTCTCGCTGCCCGAGGAGCCGTTGCCGGCCGTGCACGACAACGAGCCCCTCGACTCCCCGGTCGACGAGGAGTTCCGGGTCGGCACGCTGGGTCTGGCGTTCGACGTCGACACCAGCACCGTCGTGATCGAGGCGATCGAGGCCGGCGAGCCGGAGCCCGATCTGATCGGCGAGTCCCTCGGCGACGAGGACCCCGAGGACGATGATGACGACGACGAGGACGACGAGCCCGACGACGACCTCGACCGGCTGCGGGTCCGGCTGACCCCTGACGCGACCCGCGCGTTCATCGACCGCGCCCGCCGCGTGGTGGCCGCCGGCCGCCCGCCGTGCCCGCTCTGCGGCCAGCCGCTCGACCCGGCCGGTCACCTCTGCCCCCGGCACAACGGCTACCACCGGTGACGGCGGAGCCCACGCACGTGCTGGCCGAGGCGGATGCGCTCGCCCTGCTCGAGCGGGGGCACATCGAGATCGAGGGCCGGCTGGCCGACGCCTCCAACACCACCCTGCGCGCCGAGATCACCCTGGACGGGCTGACCCGGCGCTGCGTCTACAAGCCGGTCCGCGGCGAGCGCCCGCTGTGGGACTTCCCGGACGGCACGCTCGCCGGCCGTGAGGTGTCCGCCTACCTGGTGTCCCGCGCGACAGGCTGGGACGTGGTGCCCCCGACCATCCTGCGTGACGGCCCGCTCGGCCCGGGCGCCCTGCAGCTGTGGATCGACGAGCCCGAGCAGGTGGGCGCGCTGATCGGCTTCGTCCCGGCCTACGACGTGCCGCCCGGCTGGTTCCCGGTGGCCGCGGCCCGCGACGACGACGGCGACGCCTACGCCCTGGCCCACGCCGACGATCCGCGCCTGGCCCGCCTCGCCGTCTTCGACGCCGTGATCAACAATGCCGACCGCAAGGGCGGCCACGTGCTCTACCCGGCGACCGGCGGCGTCCACGGCGTCGACCACGGCGTCAGCTTCCACGTGGAGCCCAAGCTGCGCACGGTCCTGTGGGGCTGGACGGGCAAGCCGCTGCCCCCCGAGGCGTGCGAGGTCCTCACCCGCTTGCGCGAGCAGCTGACCGGACCGCTCGGCGCCGGGTTGGAGGAGCACCTCACCGTCTCCGAGGTCCAGCACGTCGGCCTCCGGGTGAAACGGTTGCTGCGCGCCGCCCGCTTCCCGAAGCCGCCGACCGACTGGCCCGCCATCCCCTGGCCCCCGATCTAGCCGCGCCCCGTCCCGGTTCCGCGTGGCCCCCTCTGCGTTGTCAGTCACGCCGGGCGGATGCTTGAGGTTTAGCTCACGCCCCGGCTTCCAGGTCCGGGGCGCCGTTTAGGCTCCGAAGCATGGATGCTTGGACCGGTCACGACGTACCCGCCCTCCCGGACACTCCGGGGCGTGGCCCGCTGCGGCTCTACGACACGGCGCGGGCGTCGGTGCAGCCCAGTGCCCCGTCCGGCAGCGCCTCGATGTATGTCTGCGGCATCACGCCGTATGACGCGACGCACCTCGGCCACGCCGCCACGATGATCACGTTCGACCTGGTCAACCGGATGTGGCGCGACCAGGGCCTCGACGTTCGGTATGTGCAGAATGTGACAGACATCGACGACCCGCTGCTGGAGCGTGCCCAGCGCGACGGCGAGGACTGGCTGGTCCTGGCCATGCGCGAGACCGCACTCTTCCGGGAGGACATGGAGGCGTTGCGGATCATCCCGCCCGCCCACTACGTCGGCGCGGTCGAGTCCATCCCGTCGATCGTCACCCACGTCCAGGACCTGGTCGAGCGCGGCGCGGCGTACCAGCTCGGCGACGGCACCGGCGACGTCTACTTCGACCTGTCGGCCGCTCCGCGATTCGGGTACGAGTCACACCTGTCCCGCGAGGAGATGCTCGTCCTGTCCGCCGAGCGGGGCGGCGACCCGGACCGCGCGGGCAAACGCGACCCGCTCGACCCGCTGCTGTGGCGCGGCGCCCGGGACGGCGAGCCGGTCTGGGACGGCATTGACCTCGGGCCCGGCCGTCCCGGCTGGCACATCGAGTGCGCCACCATCGCACTGAACCTGCTCGGCGACACGATCGACGTCCAGGGCGGTGGCAGCGACCTGCTCTACCCGCATCACGAGTGCTCGGCCGCTCACGCCGAGGTCCTGACCGGCGCCGAGCCGTTCGCCTCGCACTACGTGCACGCCGGGATGATCGGGCTGGACGGCGAGAAGATGTCCAAGTCCCGCGGCAACCTGGTCTTCGTGTCCCGCCTGCGTGGCGACGGTGTGGATCCGATGGCGGTGCGCCTCGGGCTGCTGACCACCCACTACCGTGCCGACCGCGACTGGACCGACGACGTGCTCAAAGCCGGTCACCAGCGGCTCGCCCGCTGGCGTGAGGCGGCGGCTGCTCCGGCCGGCCCGTCCGGCACGGCCCTGCTCGGCGCAGTGCGCGAGGCGCTCGCCGCCGACCTGGACACACCGGCGGCGCTGGCAGTCGTGGACGCGTGGGCGGAAGCCGCCCTGTCCGGCGCCGGCGACGACGCCGGGGCCCCCGATGTTCTGGTGAGAACGGTGGACGCCTTGCTCGGCGTGCGTTTGTAAGAGGTTCGCAGTGCCCCCGCCCGACGTTTCGGGCGGGGGTTTTCTGCATTGAGCGCGAAGGGCCCCGCGCGACCTTAGCTCGGCTACGGGACCCTTTGGCATGAAACCACGAAATGATGAAAAGCAACGGCTTATTCGGGCAAATGCACGCGGAATGGATTCTGGGGGTCCAGAATTTTTCCCAAGCAACCAACCGTTGAAGGGATTCATCATGCGTCGCGTTCTGTACCTCGGCGGCATCTTCCTGGCCACCGGCGCAGCCATCGCCATGGCCGCCCCCGCCCAAGCCGCCGAGGGCACCTGGCAGGAGGACTACGTAGTCGCCGGCTACACCCAGGAGCGGCACGTAGCCGTCGTGCCCGGTGACTGCGGCCACGACTACGACTACTACTGCGACAACGGCGGCTCGTACCACTCGAGCTCCTCGACCGAGATCATCCAGCAGAACGGCCTGTTCAACCTCGGCCTGATCGACAGCCCGATCAATTTCATCTGAGGACATCGGTCAGGCCGCTCACCAGCGAACCCGACGCCATGAACGACTGAAGCCCGAGGCGCCACCAGGTGCCCCGGGCTTCCCTCACTTCTCCGCCCGCCGCACATCCTCGGGTTCCCCGCCGCACACCTTCGGGCTTCCCGCCGCACACCTTCGGGCTTCCCGCCGCATACCCTCGGGCTTCCCGCCGCATACCCTCGGGTTCTCCGCCGCACACCCTCGGGTTCTCCGCCGCTCATCCGGTGAGCCCGGGCCTTTCCCCTCACATTCGTGGTCCGGACTCTTCCTCCTCTGGGTGCTCCCGTCTTCCAGCCCCGGCTTCCCCGCGCCTTTGTCTTCGGGCTTTCCGTTTTCTTTGCCCCCCGTTCCGAGAATCCCCTGCATCTCCTCCATCGGTCACCGCGAGCCGGGCGCAAGCCGATAGGTCACCGGATGGATAGGCGATCGCGTCCGCCGCGATTTCATTGATTCCGGAGCCCGTGGTCCATCGATCTGCGGAGTCCGCTCACCCCGACTGCGGCCGTTTCTGTCGGACCTCGGAGAGTTCCCGGAAACGGGTTCCGGGCTGTTCCGTCGCTCAGGCGCCTTTCGGCACCCGCATGACCGTGCCGGGGTACCGCCTGGTTCGCCGGCCGCACCCCAGCACGGTCATGGGGCGGGACTCGGTGGCTGAGCGCCGGGCGATGAAGACTCTACAGCTCGCCCCAGGACATTTCGCCGGCCCGGCGCCCAGGGGTAATACGGCTGCCACCGTGGGAAGTGGGTTCACAGCGGCTCGGCGTCGTGGGCCGGCGCGTCAAGGCGAACCCCACCGCGACACGCGGGAGACGGTCACAGCGGCTCGGCGTCGTTGGCCGGTGGGGGCGTGTCAGGTGAGTTCGGTCGCGGCCCGTGGAAGACGGTCGCAGCTTTTCGGCGGCGTGGGCCGGTCGGGGTGTGTCAGGTGAGTTCGATCGCGGTCCGCGGGAGACGGTCACAACGGCTCGGCGGCGTGGGCCGGTGGGGGCGTGTCAGGTGAGTTCGGCTGCGGTCCGCGCGTGACGGTCACAACGGCTCGGCGGCGTGGGCCGGTAGGGGCGTGTCAGGCGGGCTCGGCCGCGGTCCGCGGGAGACGGTCACAGCAGCTCGGCGTCGTGGACCAGCAGGGCTATCTGGACGCGGTTGTTGAGGTCGAGTTTGCTCAGCAGCCGCGACACGTGGCCCTTGACCGTGGGCAGGCTCATGCAGAGGTCGGTGGCGATCTCCGCGTTGGACCGGCCCCGGCCGACCATGACAGCGACCTCACGTTCCCGCTCGGTGAGCTCGGCCAGGCGGGCCCGGGCGCGGGCACGCCGTGTACCGGCGGCGGGATCGGCGACGTGGTCGATCAGCCGGCGGATGACACCGGGAGACAGGGTGCCGGCCCCGGCCGCGACGGACCGGACGGCCGCCAGGATCTCCCGCGGCGGTGTGTCCTTCAGCAGGAACCCGCTCGCCCCGCCGCGCAGCGCCTCGAGGACATACTCGTCGGCGTCGAACGTGGTGAGCACGATGACCTGCGGCGCACCGACCCGACTGCGGATCCGGCGAGTCGCGACCAGCCCGTCGACCCGCGGCATCCGGATGTCCATGAGCACCACGTCGGGCCAGTGCGCGTCAGCGACCACGACCGCTTCCGCACCGTCGCCGGCCTCTGCCACCACCTCGATGTCCGGCGACCCGCCCACCAGGATCCGCAACCCCGCCCGCACCAGCGGATCGTCATCGACGATCGCCAGCCGGATCGGCCGCTCACCCCCGGCGCCACCGTGCCCCGGCTCCCCGGCGCCCGGCCACGTGCCCGGCCCGGCTGTGGTTGGCGGCGGGGCGTGCGGGGGTGAGGTGGGGGTGTGTGCAGCGCCCGGGCGTGCGTCGGGTCCGGCCGACGCGGGCGGCCCGGCATGTGGGGGTGAGGTAGAGGTGTGTGCGGCGTCCGGTCCGGCCAGCCCGGTCGGCGCGGCATGTTGGTGGTAGGCGGGGGTGTGTGCAGCGTCCGGCCGTGCGTCGGGTCCGGCCGGCGCGGGTGGCGCGGTATGTGGGTGTGGGGCGTCCGGGCGTGTGTCGGGTCCGGCTGACACGGGCGGCCCGGCATGTGGGGGTGAGGTAGAGGTGTGTGCGGCGTCCGGTCCGGCCAGCCCGGTCGGCGCGGCATGTTGGTGGTAGGCGGGGGTGTGTGCAGCGTCCGGCCGTGCGTCGGGTCCGGCCGGCGCGGGTGGCGCGGTATGTGGGTGTGGGGCGTCCGGGCGTGTGTCGGGTCCGGCTGACACGGGTGGCGCGGCATGTGGGTGGTAGGTGGAGATGTGTGCGGAGTTCGGGCGTGCGTCCGGTCCGGCCGGGGCTGGCGACCCGGCGTTCGATGCCGGGCCGCAGGTCGCGAACCAGGCGAGGCCCCGATGCGAGCGTGGACCGAATGAGACCGGCGGCGCCGGACGCAGGCGTTGAGCGGGCGCGGTACGCGGCGCGGCGCGGAGAGATGGGATCGGGCCGGGCATGGCGGGTGGTGTGTTGCGGGGAGGCGGGACGGGGCGCGGGCCGGCGGGCGGCGCGGAGAGGCGCGGAGAGGCGCGGAGAGGCCGGACCGGGCCGGGCCTGGCGGGTGGTGTGTTGCGGGGAGGCGGGACGAGGCGCGGGCCGGCGGGCGGCGTGGTGTCGAGGGGTGGGATCAGGGCGGCCATGGCAGCTCCGCTTCGAGGTGGAACGTGTCTCGGATCGGGCCGTGGGTGACGTGGCCCCCGGCGAGGGTGACCCGCTCGCCGATGCCGACCAGGCCGCGGCCGCCGGAGGCGCCACCCCCGGGGACCGTGCGTGGACCGTACCGGCAAGGGGGTTGATGATCGTGATGCGCAGGACCCGGCCGGCCTCGCCGGTCACGCGCACGCTGGCGGCCGGGCCAGAGCCGTGGCGGTGGGCGTTCGTCAGGCCCTCCTGGACGATGCGATACGCGGTGCGGCCGAGCTGGGCCGGCAGGTCCGCCGCGGGCACGCCGTTGACGTAGTCGACCGTCATGCCCGCGGCGCGGGCGTTGCCGATCAGGTCGTCCATCTCGGCCAGGCCGGGCTGGGGCGGCTCCGGTCGTGAACTCGGCACGCCGATCACCGACCGCAACTCCTCGAGAGCGTCGTGGGCGCTGCTGCGGATCGCCCCGGCGGCGATCGACAGCTCCTCCGGCGAGACCCCGGCCCGCACCTCCAGCGCCCCCGCGTGCAGGCTGATCAGGGACATCCGGTGAGCCAGCACGTCATGGGTCTCGCGGGCGATGCGGGCGCGCTCGGTGAGCCGGGCCTGCTCCTCGCGGAGCGCCTGCTCGGCCTCCAAACGGGCCGCGTGCTCCCGCAACGAAGTGGTCAGCCGCCGGTGGGCCTGCACGAACAGGCCCCAGCCGACCGCCGCCACGGTGATCACCGACCGCACCACCAGATCCATCCACATGCCGTGGGCCGGACTGTCGTGCAGTAGGAAGTAGACGGCGCCGGTGGCGACGTTGGCCACGGCGGCCGGCAGCAGCACCGATGGCCGGCGCCGGACGGCGAGCGTGAACAGCGCCACGATGACCGGGCCGGTGACGGCCACCGAGACGGCGCCGAGCGGCAGCAGCGTGACGGTGACGGCCAGGGGGTGCCGGCGGCGGACGAGCAGGGCGGCCGCGCCGGCGGCGCCGATAGCCAGGTCGGCCTGCCCCACGAGTGCCGCGCCCGGCCGGGTGGCGTCGCCGAGCAGCATCATCACCAAGCCGTAGGCCAGCGCGAGAACGACGGCGACAGTGTCGGCGAGCCGGTCCCGGGCGGCGGCCCGGCGAGCGCCGGGATCGGGCACCAGGAGCGCGAACAACATGCCGCAAGACTAGGGCTGACGAAAGTATCTCCGGCAGCTACCAAAGTATGTTCCTGATCGATTCTTTCGGCCGCTGCGGCATCGACCTCCGGCGACGGAAGCTTCCGGGCATGACACCGATCCGGATCGCCGTGCTTCTCCTGCCCGCCGCCGTGTGGGGAGTGATCGCCGCACTGTGGACGCCACGCGGCCCGCTGACCGGCGCCCAGGCTCTGTGGTCGGTCGTGATCAGCGCCGGCGTCGGCGTTCTGGCCGGGCGGGCGGCGCGGTCCCGGTGGGCGATCCTTCTGACCCCGCTGGCGTACGCGACAGCGCTCGAACTGGCCAGGGCGACGGTGTCCGGCCCTTCCGTGGATCTGCCACACGCGACCCCGGTCGGGATCGTCGTGCTGGTCACCGGCCGGGGCGTGCACGGCCTGCTCGCGCTGCTCCCGATGGTGGTGGGCGCCGCGTTCGGGCATCGCCGCCCAGCCCGGAGCAGGGCGCGCCGGGTCGCCGGGCGGGTGGTGACCGGACTCGCCACGGCTCTGGTGGCGGCGTTGGCCGTGGCCGTGGCCGTGCCCGCCCGTACCGAATCCGTGCCCGGTGGGATCGCCGAGTTGAGCCGCGTGGGCGACCTCGCGGTGATGATCCGCGGCCGCTCTCCGGCTCTGCCGGTCCTGCTGTATGTGCCGGGGCCGCCGGGCGGCTCGGAGATCGGAACCATGCGGACCCGTCTGGGCGCGCTCGAGGAGCATTTCGTGGTGGCCACACTGGACCGGCGTGGTGGGGGCGGGTCGGCGGGCGCGCTGGGCCGGGCCGCCGCGGTCACGCTGGACACCGAGGTCGCCGACGTCCTCGCCGTCACCGATCATCTGCGGCAGCGGTTCGGCCGGGACCGGATCGTCCTGGTCGGCCACTCCGGCGGCTCGATCCCGGCGGTCCTGGCCGCCCGGCGGCACCCGGAGTGGTATCGGGCCTACATCGGCACCGGCCAGGCCGTGAACCTGCGCGACTCGGACCGGATGTTCCACGCCGACATGCTGGCCTGGGCGCGAGCCGGCAACCGTGCCGACCTGGTGGCGCGGCTGGAGCGGCAGGGCCCACCGCCGTGGCCGGACGCCTACGACTACGAGCCGTTCCTGCTGTACGCCACCGCGGCGTACGGACTGCCGGATCCGCCGTTCGACCTGTTCGTCGAGGAGTACACGCTCCTGCAGAAGGCGCACTTCATGACCACGATGCTCGACACCTGGGACGCCCTCTACCCACGGCTGCAGGAGGTGGACCTGCACCGTGACGTGCCGGACCTGCCGATCCCCGCCTGGTTCGTGCAGGGCGGCCGGGAGATGCGCGGCCTGGCCGTGCCGTTCGCGTCCTGGTATGCGGCGTTGCGGTCGCCGGACAAGCGCCTGGTGACGTTCCCGGAGTCGGGCCACCGCCCGATGGCCGAGGAGCCGGACCGCTTCGCCGACACTCTGGCCGCCCTCATCCCGGCGTGACCCGGGCGCGGGGACAACGGCGTGACCCAAGCCCGGGGACGGCGTGACTCGGGCGCGGGCGAACGGCGTGACTCGGGCGCAGGGACAACGGCACGACCCGGGCGCGGGGACAACGGCACGACTCGGGCGCGGGGACAACGGCGTGACCCGGCCGCGGGGAGAAATGGGTGGCCCCAGGCCTGTGGGGGAGAAGGCGGTCAGGCCAGGGCCAGTCCCGGGTCCGGATCGGGTTCGGGCGCCGGCCCCGGGATCCGGTACTCCTCGGTGAGCGTGGTCATCGGTCCCGGCCAGGTCGCCTGTGCCACCTCGATCGGCTTCCGGGTCTCGTCGAAGGCGACATGGAGCAGGTGCAGCACCGGCGTGTCCGGCCGGATCTGCAGGATCTCGGCCTCCTCCCGGCTCGGCTGCCGCGCGCTGATCGTGTCGGTGGCCGACGTGTACCGGCGGCTGAGCACCTCCTCCACCTCCTGGTAGAGGGGCCGCCCGAAGGCTTCGAGCCGTTCCAGCGAGGTGCCGCCGGCGTCGGTCACGCGGAACCACGACGCGCCCACCTCGACGGTGGCGTCGTCGGTGCGCACCACATGTCGCCGGACCAGCAGCTCGGTCCCGTCGCGGACCCCGAAGGCGTCGGCCACCTCGGCCGGCGCGGCTTCCCGGCCGACGCCGGTGAGCTGCTGGCGGTACCGGGCGGCGAGATCGGCGTGGTAGCCACGGTGGGCGCCGTACCTGCCCCGGGAGAGGCGGTTGAGGCGACGGCGGGTGCCGCGGACGTACGTACCCGATCCGGGTTTGGTGATCAGGATGCCCTCGACCCGCAGTTGGTCGACGCTGCGCTGCACGGTCTGTTTGGCCACGCCGAACATCTCCGCCATGGCGGGGATGGACGGCAGCCGCTCGCCCGGCTGCCAGTCACCGCGGCGGATGCGTTCCCGCAGCTGGGCCGCGATCTGCCGATGCGGGAACTCGGCGGCGCCCGGATTGATGCTCATGACCGGCTCCTTCCAGCTAGGTTCCTAGGATGGGCCAGAAAGGGCGAGGTCAGCGAGTCGACACGCCCGGGATGCCGTGAATGAATTCGCCTATCAGCTATACGGCTGTCAGGCATCTGGCGGACAGCAGGCTTCGACCGCATACTGAATCGACGTTAAGGGATGTGGGGTCACACGAAGAGGCGGCGACCAGTAGCCGCTGGCCGCCGCCCAGGCCTCTCGTCCATGGAGGAGGAGAGCCGTGTCAACCGTCATCTTCATGCAGCCCTCCTCCGGCATGCAAGCCGAGAGGAGGGATGGGAATTGCCGGTCTTCTACCGAGGTCCACGCGCCCTCATCACCCACCACGTCGTCGAGGTGTCGAAGGAGCACCGAAGGCTGTTCATGGTGGCCGAGATGAGCGACGTCCACATCGTCCGGTTCGATCCCGGCGCGGACGACGCCGGACGGCACATCGCCGGCGTTTCGGCGCTGGTGGCGGCCGTGATCGCGGTGCCCGTGGTGGGCCCCGCGTCGATGCTCCTGACGGTCGTCGTCGCCGGGGCCCTGAGCGCCGGCGCGGTGGTCTGCCTGCGTCCGCGCAACGCCCGCTGGTGGCAGTTGCGGGCCGGCTACCGGGGCGCCGTGGTCGAGATCTTCTCGTCCCGCGACGAGAGGGAGTTCGCCGAGTTCTGCCGGGGTCTGGTGAGATCGCTCGAATACGCGGAGGCTTGACGAGTGGTTCGCCATGCGGTCTGCGGTATATTTCGGCGGTCTTTGAGCAGAACCGCAGTCTGCAGTGTCGCAATCAAGGGCGATTAGCGGCTTTTGAAGGTTTGGTGGGGGCTGAATGTCGGTCGCGCGTGACGACCTTCCCGCAGTGTCGCGGCGGCGGGTGCGGTTGGCGTTGCGCGCGGCCCGGGAGCGCACCGGCCTGAGTCAGAGCGAGGTCGCCAAGAAACTGGGCTGGTCGCTCTCCAAGGTGCAGCGCATCGAGCTGGGCGAGGTCACCATCTCGCCCACCGACCTGCGCGCCGTCCTGGTCGACATCTACCAGCTCACCGACCAGGCACGGATCGCCGAGCTGGTCGAGCAGGCGCGGGTCGCCCGCCGTGAGCGCTACTGGACGGCTCCCGAGCACCGCGACCATCTTCCGCCGGGGCTGTTGCAGCTCCTGCAGTTCGAGCGGGCGGCCACCACCATCCGGGAGTACCAATCCACGCTGCTGCCCGGGCACCTGCAGACCTCGGCGGTGGTCGACGCGACGCTGGCGTGGTTCGACCGGATGCTCAGCGACGATGCGCGCCGGGTGCTGCGCGACGTGCGGCTGAGCCGGCGCGAGCGCATGATCACGCGGTCCGGCGGGCCGGACTATCTCCTGCTGCTCGACGAGTCGGCGCTGTGGCGCATGGTCGGCGATCCGGCGATCACGGCCGACCAGTTCGAGGATCTCGCCGAGGTGGCGCTCCGGCCGAACGTGCACATTCGTGTGTTGCCGATGGACAACGGCACCCTGATGGGGACGTTCGGCGCCTTCGTCGTGCTCGATTTGAGCGATCAGCCTGACGACGCCGTGCTCTATCGAGAGACGTACCTGCATGACGAGATCGTCGAGGACACGGGTCAGGTGGCCTATCACCGTGACGTCTTCGACCGTTTCTGGCGCCGGGCGCTCGACGAGGAAGCCAGCAGAACTCTGGTTCTGGCGCGGGTTTTCGACCTCAGAGCACGGATGGCCAAGACCCTCGGCCAAGATCAGGGCAAGGAGTCCTGAGGTTGTCGTTGAGAGAGGTTGAGATGGAAGACACCACAACGGCGTGGCGGCGGAGCACCTTCTGTGCTTCGGGATCATGTGTGGAGATCGCGCACGTCGACGGCACCATCAGATTGCGTGACGGCAAGAACCCCGAACTGCCGCCGGTCGTCTTCACTCTTCGCGAGTGGACCGGTTTCCAGGAACGTGTTCTGGCAATCGGGAAGTCGTCCTAGCGGTTCGTCCGGATCGGGCGTCCCGGCGGGGCGCCCGACCCGTTCGCGTGGCTGATCCGTTCGCGCTTTTACCAGGAGCCGGCCGTCGGGCCCGCCGAGCCGCCGCGCCGCCGCAGGTACTTCTCGAACTCGCTGGCGATCTCGTCGCCGGTCAGCGGCTGGATGCCGGCGTCGCCGACCCGCTCCTCCAGCTCCCGCACATACTCCCCGAGCTCCGCGTCCTGCTCGGCGGCGGCGCGCACCCGCTTCTCCCACTCGTCGGCCTGCTCGGCGAGGTCGGCCATCGGAACGGGCAGGTCGAGGACGTCCTCGATGCGGCTGAGCAGCGACAGCGTCGCCTTGGGGCAGGGCGGGTTGTTGGCGTAGTGGGGCACGTGCACCCAGAACGACAGCGCGTCCAGCTCAGCGCGGGTGGCCGCCTCCTGCAGCACCCCGACGATGCCGGTCGGGCCGTCGTAGCGGGTCGGCACGACCTTGTACTTCTCGGCGGTGTCGCGGTCGCTGGCGGTGCCGCTGATCGGAAGCGGCCGGGTGTAGGGCACGTCGGCGAGCAGTGCCCCGAGCAACACGATCCGGTTGACCTCGAGGCTGTGGCAGATCTCCAGCACATTCTCGCAGAAGGTGCGCCACCGCATGCTCGGCTCGATGCCGCGGATCAGGACGACGTCACGGTCGGCGCCGGGCGGGCTGGCCACGGTGAACCGGGTGGTGGGCCATTCGATCTTCCGCGTCTCGCCCTCGGCCATGGTGATGGTGGGCCGGCTGACCTGGAAGTCGTAGAAGTCCTCGGGGTCGATGCTGGTGACCTCGCGGGACTCCCAGACCTGCTCGAGGTGTTCCACGGCCGCGGTCGAAGCGTCCGCAGCATCGTTCCAGCCCTCGAAGGCGGCGATGGCCACGGGGGAGCGGAGCAGCGGAAGGCCGTCGAACTCAGTCATGGAACACAGCCTACGTGCGGCTGCGGGAACCTACCCGGTGGCCGCGCCGGGCCACCTGAGGCATCGATCAGGCTCACCGTCGATACGACCCACGAAGTCGTATTTATCCGTGCATAATCGGCATATGGCCGATCATGTGGATCAGGTGCTCGGGCCCACCGACGACACCGTCAGCTTCTTCCAGGCCCGCGGCATGTTCTATGTGACGGCGCTCTGGGTCCTGGCCGCCGCCTGGCTGCCGATGCTGCTGATCACCCTCGGGGTCCGGGTGGCCGCCGGATATCGGCCACGCCCCACCGACATCGTGGTCCTCGTCGAGTACACCCTGATCGTCCCGGCCGTGGTCGCGGCCGTCCTGATGCTCGCCGTCTGGCGCCGTCTCGGCTGGCTGCACACGTCGGTGCACGGGCTCGACTTCGCGGCGACCGGCCGGCGCCCGATCCACCTGCCGTGGTCCGGCATCGCCGCGGTGGCACTGCACGGCCGTGGGCCGTTCACCGAGCTGGTGATCACCCCGATCGCCGACGACTACGCCACCGAGCTCGCCGGTAAGGGCGGCCCGCCTCGGGTGCGTCGGCGGGGCGGCGAGTTCGCGTACATCATCGATGTCGGTCTGATGTCGCCCGGACCGGAGGTCCTCCTCGCCGAGCTGCACCGCCGGGTCCCCAGCAAGGTTTGACAGGCGCCGTCGGCGCGGCTAGCTTCTTAACCTACTCGTTAATTAACGAAGGGGTTAAGTGAAGTGACCGACCGGCTCAGCGTGATCTTCTCGGCGCTGGCCGATCCCACCCGCCGCGCGATCCTGACCCGCCTCGCCGAGGGCGAGGCCACCGTGACCGAGCTCGCCGAGCCGTTCGACATCAGCCTCCCGGCGATCTCCCGCCACCTGAAGGTGTTGGAGAGCGCGGGTCTGATCTCGCGCAGCCGGACCGCGCAGTGGCGGTCCAGCCGTCTCGAGGCGGCGCCGCTGGGTGAGGCCACCGCGTGGATGGAGCGGTATCGCCGCTTCTGGGACGAGAACCTCACCCGCCTCGACGCCCACCTCAAACGCCTCCAGGAGGACGACAAATGACCGATCTCGTCATCACCCGCATCTTTGACGCGCCGCGCCACCTGGTGTACCGGGCTTTCACCGACCCCGATCAGCTGGCCGCGTGGTTCGGCCCGGTCGGCTGGTCGGTGCCGCGCGACACCGTCGACCTCGACGTGCGCCCCGGCGGCAAACAGGTCTTCACCATGGTCAACGACGACGACCCGTCGATGTCGTCACCGGTGAACGCGACGTTCGTCGAGGTCGTCGAGAACGAGCTGCTGGTCGGCGAGGAGGACGTCAGCCACATCCCCGACTTCGGCGCCGACAAGCTGCGCCTGACCGTCGAGTTCCACGACGAGGAGGGCGGCCGCACCCGCCTGGTCGTCACGCAGAGCCCGTTCCCCACCGAGATGGCCGACGGCGCGCGCGAGGGCTGGGGCTCCAGCTTCACCAAGCTCGACAAGATCCTTTCCTGACGGGGCGTTCCCTCACGGTGGGTGGGGGGCATCCGGTTCGAGCGGCCCGGCCACACCATCATGCGGTACGGACGACGCGCCCCGCTCGTGCCGACCCGCGAGGTAGGCGGCCCGTCCCGCCCGACAGCGCGACCGCCGGGGCGTATGCGTCCCTTACCGGCCGCGCCCCCAGTGGGCGCGGCCGGTTTTGCAGCGGGCTGCCGATCAGTCGTGGGCGATGGCGTTCAGGATGTTGAGGCGGGCGGCCCGGATCGCCGGGACGACCGCCGCGATGACGCCGACCAGGGCGGCCAGGGCCAGGTAGGTGGCCATCCGGTCCCAGGGCAGGACGATCTGGGTGATGCCGTCGTCCTTCAGGGCCCGGGCCACCGCGCTGCCCATGCCGGCGCCGACCGTGACGCCCAGCAGGGCGCCGAACACCGCGATGACCACGGCCTCGACGGTGATCATCCGCATGGTCTGGGCGCGGCCCAGGCCGACGGCGCGGAGCAGGCCGAGCTCGCGGGTGCGCTCCAGGACGGACAGGGCCAGCGTGTTCACCACACCGAGGACGGCGATCAGGATGGCCAGGCCCAGCAGGATCTGGATCATCGTGATGATCTGGTCGAAGACCGCGGCCTGGCTGTCGACGAACGTCTGCTGGTCGGTGGCCGACACCTCGGGACTGTCCGCGACCAGTGCCTTCACCTGCGGAAGCACCGCCGACACCGCGACACCGTCGTCGAGACGGATGAACCCGAGGACCGGCTGGGTGATGCCGAAGCCCTTGATCGCCTCGGCCGGGAGGATGAGGTTGCCGGGCAGCGCGTTCTCCGGGAACACCAGCACGACCGTGTACGTGTGGGCCTCGCCCCGCGACGTCTGGATCGGCACCCGCGACCCGGTCTGCCAGCCTTTCTCCTTCGCGTCGGCCTCGCTCACCGCGATCTGGTCGGCAGTCAGACGAGGGGCCGTCGTGCCGTACGCCTCGGCGAGCCGGGACAGGTCCTCGGTGGCCGCCGCATACGCCCGGTCGTCCCCGACCGCGACCAGGTCGTTGTAGAGACCTGCTGCCGCTCGGACCCCGGGGATCGCCGCGGCCTCGTCGATGACGCCCGGATCGTAGGTCGGCGGCCGCGGCCCACCCTGATCGCCACTGATCATGATCTGGGCCTTGAGGATGCGCGCCACCTCCGCGGTGAGGCTGCTCTTCGCCGAGTCCATCACCACGGTCACACCGGTGACCAGGGCGATACCGACCATCAGGGCGGCCGCCGTGATCGCGGTGCGGCGCGGGTTACGGCCCGAGTTGAGCCGGCCGAGCCGTCCCGGCACCGACCACGAGAACAAGCGGCCGAGCAGCGCCACCACGGGACGGCTGATCAGCGGGGTGAGCAGGGCGACCCCGATGAACGTGACCAGCACTCCGCCGAGGATCAGGTAGAGCGCGGTGTCGCCGGTCGCCACGAACAGGCCGGTGCCGAGGCCGGCCGCGCCGGCCGCGGTGACGACCGTCCCGGCGACGGTGAGCCTGGTGAGTGGGCGGTCCGGGGTGGCCACGTCCTGCATGGCGGCGACCGGGGCGATCCGCGACGCGCGCAGCGCCGGCATCACCGCGGCGACCACGGTGACCAGGATGCCGACCGCGAACGAGCTGATCACCGCGGACAGCGGCACCCCGATGGGGGCGAGGTCCATCCCGCCGCTCATGCTGCTGAACAGCGCGCCCAGCCCGGCGCCCGCCCCGACCCCGGCAAGCAGGCCGAGGACCGAGGCGATCACGCCGACCACCACCGCCTCGGCCAGCACCGAGTTGATCACCTGCCGGCGGGAGGCACCGATCGCCCGCAGCAGCGCCAGCTCGCGGGTGCGCTGGGCGACGACGATCGAGAACGTGTTGAGAATGAGGAAGATGCCGACGAACAGCGCGATCCCGGCGAAGCCCAGCAGGATCTGGTTGAAGAAGCCCATGCCCTCCTTCAGGTCCGCCGAGCTCTCCGCGGACAGCTGATCGCCGGTCTTCACGTCGTAGGCGCCGCCGAGCACCGGGGTCAGCCGGTCACGCAGCTGGTCCGGGGTGACGCCGTCGGCGGCGGCCACGATCACCGAGGTGAACACGTCCTTCTCGCCGAGCATCAGCTCCTGCGCGACCGGGGTGGTGAACGCGACCTCCTGGACGCCGCTGATGCTGTCCCGGCCGCCGGTGTAGCCCCAGACGCCGACCAGGGTGAACTCACGTTTCGGCTGCTGGGTGAGGACCGGCACACGGTCGCCGACGGAGTAGCCGGCCAGTTTCGCGGTGGTCGCGTTCATCGCGATCTCGCCCGGCGACTCGGGGCCACGGCCGGAGCGGATCTCCATCATGTCGTCCGTGCCGGTCCAGTTCGAGCCGATCCGCGGCGGGCCGAACGAGGTGAGCACCTTGCCGTCGGTACCGATCACGCGGGCCCCGTCAGCGTCGACACGGCCGGTCGCCGACCGTACCCCCTCCTGGGTCTTGATCGTCTCCACGACGGACGCCGGAAGCGGCGTGGAGACCTCCTCACCGTCCATCTCGCCGACCTCGACCTTGGGTTTCGCGGTGACCGACACGTCGGTCGCGGCGTAGACGTCGGAGAAGATCGAGTCGAAGGTGCGGTTGAGCGTGTCGGTGAGCACCAGCGCCCCGGACACGAACATCACACCCAGGATCACTGCGAGGCCGGAGAGGACCAGCCGCAGTTTCCGGGCGAGCAGGCTCTTCAGGGTCGCGCGAAGCATCAGAGCATCACCGAGTCGGACGGTGCGTCCAGCCGCTTCATGGTGTCGAGCACCGTCTCGGCCGTCGGGTCGGCCAGCTCGTCGACGATCGAGCCGTCGGCCAGGAACACCACCCGGTCGGCGTAGCTCGCCGCCACCGGGTCGTGGGTGACCATCACGATCGTCTGCCCGTGCTCGCGCACGCTGGACCGCAGGAACGACAGCACCTCGGCCCCGGACCGCGAGTCGAGGTTGCCGGTCGGCTCGTCGGCGAAGATCACGTCGGGGCGGCCCATCAGCGCCCGCGCGCACGCCACCCGCTGCTGCTGGCCGCCGGAGAGCTGGCTGGGCCGGTGCGACAGCCGGTCCTTCAGGCCGACCGTGCCGATCACGGTGTCCCACCACTGGGGGTCGGCCTTGCGCCCCGCGATGTCCAGCGGGAGCCTGATGTTCTCCGCCGCGCTCAGCGTCGGCAGCAGGTTGAACTGCTGGAAGATGAAGCCGATCCGGTCCCGGCGCAGGCGGGTCAGTGCCTTGTCGCCGAGGGTGCTGATCTCCGTGCCGCCGATGTGCACGGTGCCCTCGCTGACCGTGTCCAGCCCGGCGAGACAGTGCATCAGAGTCGACTTGCCGCTGCCGGACGGCCCCATGATGGCCGTGAACCGGCCCCGGCCGAACTCCGCGCTGACGCCCCGGAGCGCCGCCACCCGGGCTTCGCCCGAGCCGTAGACCTTCCAGATACCGTCCGCGCGCGCCGCTACCGGCCCGCCGGCATTCGTCGCTGCCACCGTGTCTCCCCCTGTGGTCCGAAGTTCCGTCCGGCTCAGTGTCGCGGCGGGCCGGGCTCGCGGCGTCCGCCCGACGGGTGATGCCGACGCGGAGAAATCCCTGAGGAGAGCACTGAGGAACTTCTCAGGGACTTCCCTGACAACGTTGATGTTCCTGAATCCGGTCTAACGTGGTAACCCCGTCCTGGAGGACCGCATGCGCGTACGCCCGGCATCGCTTCTGGCCCTTCTCGCCCTGCTGCTGACCACCGGCTGCCTGCCCGTGCAGGAGCCGCCGTCCGACGGCGGGAGACCCCCCGCGCCGAAAGCCACCCGCAGCGCCGACCTGGGCCCGAGGGCACCGACACCCCCGAGGAGTTCGCCCGGGACATGCGGGCCGCCCAGTCGGTGGCCGAGCACTACTGGTCACAGCGGATCGGCGGCGGCTTCCAGCCGGTCGCCGAGGTCGTCGCGTACGAGCGGGAGGGCGAGGTGTCCTGTGGCGGGCAGCCCCTGCCGCTCAACAACGCCGTCTACTGCTCCGCCGGAGACTTCATCGCCTACGACGTCAACTGGGCGTTCGCCGCGTTCCAGCAGCTCGGCGACGCCTTCGTCTACTACCTGCTCGGCCACGAGTACGCGCACGCCGTCCAGGCGCGGCTCGGCATCCGCAAGGAGTTCACCATCGACCAGGAGCTCCAGGCAGACTGCATGGCCGGGGCGTACATCGGCGACCAGGTCCGGGAGGGGAACCTGACCATGGACGACAACGACACCACGGAGCTCTCCGACGGCCTCGAAGCGGTCGGCGACGACCCCGACCAGCCGTGGTTCGCGCCGGGTGCGCACGGCTCGCCCCAGCAGCGGTTCCAGTCGTTCGCCAACGGCTACGAGGAATCCCTGGAGCCGTGCGGGCTCTGAGGGCAGGGTCACATCCGCTCGGCGGCGGACCCGGCGGCGCACCAGAATGGGCCGGTGAATCCTGCCGCCGTGCTCTTCGACATGGACGGGACACTGGTCGACAGCGAGCGGCTCTGGGGCGTTGCCCTGGCCGAGCTCGCCGTCCAGGCCGGTGGCTCCCTGTCCGAATCCGCCCGCCTCGCCATGGTCGGCACCAGCATGGCCCGCAGCATGGAGATCTTCCGCGACGAGCTGGGGCAGCCGGACCGGCCCGAGGCGGCCGACGCGGAGTGGCTGACGGCGCGCGTCCAGGAGATGTTCGCCGACGGCCTGGTGTGGCGGCCCGGGGCGATGGAGCTGCTGCACGCGGTTCGCGCGGCAGGCATTCCGACGGCGCTGGTGACGTCCACGGGACGGCGGCTCGTCGAGGTCGCCCTCCGGACGCTCGGGGTGGAGAACTTCGACGTCGTCGTCTGCGGTGACGAGGTGCAGCGGCCCAAACCGGACCCGGAGCCCTACCGGACGGCGGCCACGCTGCTGGGCGTGCCGATCAACGCGTGCGTGGCGATCGAGGACTCGCCGAGCGGTGTGGCCAGCGCGGCCGCGGCCGGGGCGGTGGTGCTCGCGGTGCCGGCCGAGCTGGAGCTGGCCCCGGTCGACGGTGTTCATCTGCGGTCGACACTCGCCGGCGTGGACCCGGCGTTTCTGGCGGGACTCCTCGCTCCTCTGCCCGAGACGACGTCATGAGTTTCCATCGATCCTTGCATCTGACGTCATGATGACGTCATAGTGGAGGCATGGACCTGACGCCGTACCTCGAAGGGCTCCGCGCCGACCTCGCCGCCGTCGCCGCGCCCGCCGGACCGGACACCGTCCGTGCCGCCGACCTCCTCGGCGGCGCCCTCGAGTCATCCGCACGGCTCGCCCTGCTCGAAGCCCTCTCCGACGCCGCCGCCGAGATCACCACCCGGCTCAACGGGCCCGCCGTGGAGGTCAGGCTCCGCGGGCGCGAAGCCGACCTCGTCGTCACCGGCGCCGCGCCCGAGCCACCGGCCCCGGCGCCCGCCGTCACCGAGACCGGCGGCGACCTGGCCCGGCTCACCCTGCGCATGCCGGAGAGCCTCAAAACCCTGGTCGAGCAGACCGCGGCCACCGAAGGCGTCTCCGTCAACGCGTGGCTCGTCCGGGCCGTCGCCACCGCCGTCAAACCCGGCGACTCGGGAGGCTCGGGGGGTCGCCGGGTCACCGGCTTCTTCCAAGCCTGAGCCTCTCCTTTCGACCGTCGATCACTTTTCGTCTACGCCTCACCGTCCGGTCGTTCGTCCTCTTCATCGGGACCCGCCGTCTGGCTTCACCTTCTCGTTCACCGAGTTCGTGATCCGGCTGGGTTCGCCCTTCCGGCCGCCGTTCGCCGGCCCGCTGGCCTGGCGTTCTTCTTCCTCACCGTGCGCTTTGACCGGCAGGGGTTCCTTTCGGTTTCCGAGTCTCACGCTTCTCGTCCGGCGATCGGCTGGGCGTTGCCTTTCGGTTTTCGAGTCCCGCACCCTTCGTCTTTCGAGGAGACCTCAGATGTACGAGTACGCGCGCACCGAACCCGTGACCGTCTCGCTCCGCGCCCTCAGCGGCCGGGTCGACGTCGAAGCCGGCCGGCACGAGACGATCCAGGTCGACATCACCCCGATCGGCGACAGCAGCGCCGCCCGTGAGCTGGCCGCCGAAGTCACCGTGGCCCTCGAAGGCGACACCCTGGTGGTTCACGTCCCCGAACGCCGCGGCGCCCTCTGGCGGCGAGGACACAGCCTCGCCATCAGCATCAGGGTCCCCGAGGGCAGCACCCTGACCGGTCGCAGTGCCTCCGCCGCGATCCGCGCCACCGGCCGCTACGCCCAGGTCGGACTGAAACTCTCCTCCGGCCACTCCGAGGTCGAGAACGTCGACGGCGACGCGAGCATCACCGCCTCCAGCGGCCACCTCACCCTCGGCCGGGCCGGCGGCGCGGTCACCTTGAAAACCAGTTCCGGCCACCTGACCATCGGCGACGTCATCGGTGACGTCACCGCGGACACGTCAAGCGGCGACATCCGTCTCGGCTCGGTCGGCGCCTCCCTGGACGCCACCAGCGCCAGCGGTGAGATCAAGGTGGGCCGCCTGCACCAGGGCCATGCCAGGATCCGAACCTCCTCCGGCGACGTCCGTGTCGGCGTGGCGCCGGGCACCGGCGTCTGGCTCGACCTCAACACCTCGTCCGGCCGTAACGTCAACAGCCTGGCCGCCCCCGCCGACAACCCCCCGTCGACCGGCGCCACCCTCGAACTGAAGGTCCGCACCTCCTCCGGCGACATCCGCGTCGAACGCGCCGCCTGACCGGCAGTCCCGCTGAGCCCGCATCGCGCTCGCGCGGCGACTCGGCCATGCCCCGGCCGGACAAGCATCTGGGCCTGAATGCCTGCGGACGTGCCACGGAAGGATGCTGAGGGCCGGCGTGGCGCCGTTCAAGCCATGAGCTGCAACGAGAACGGCTTGCGCTCCCCGGCGGCTTGCGCTCCTCGGCGGCTTGTGGTCCTCGGCGGCTTGCGGAGGGCGCGATCGTCCGGGCCTGGAGACCTTGACTCCGGAAGATCCATGGTGGGAGAGCTCCCCACCGCTGACGGAGACGGTGGCCCGATGGAGGCTGGTGTCAGACGCCGGGGCGGACCAGGCCCGTCTCGTAGGCGAGGACGACAGCCTGGGTTCGGTCGCGGAGACGAAGCTTGGTGAGAACGTGGCCGACGTGGGTTTTCACGGTGGTCTCGCTGACGCCGAGGATGGCGGCGATCTCGCTGTTGCTGCGGCCTCGGGCCACGTGCACCAGGACCTCGCGTTCACGGCCGGTCAGCGGGGACAGTTTGGCGGTCGCGGCCCCGTCCGGGGTGGTGGGCAGGGTCCCGGCGAGCCGGGTCAGCATTCGCGCCAGGACCGGCGGGGTGATCACCGCACCTCCGGAGGCCACGGCATGCACCGCGGCGACGAGTTCCGCCTGTGGGGCGTCCTTGCAGAGGTACCCGGCGGCTCCGGCGCCGACCGCGGCGACCACTTCCTCGTCGGTGTCGTGACCGGTCAACAGCAGGACACGCACGGCGAGGCGAGCCTCGGTGACGGCCCGGGCCACGGCGAGACCGTCCATGCGGGGCAGCGTCACATCAGCGATCAGGACGTCCGGGAGCAGCCGCCGAGCCAGGTCGACCGCCTCGACACCATCACCGGCCTCCCCGGCGACGACAATCTCCCGGCCGCCCGTCCGACCGTCCCCATCCATCGCACCGTTCTCGCCGTATGGGTCGACACGGGTGGCCCGACCGTCGCGGCCGGGTGTGGCGGTCCCGCTCGTCTGATAGTCCTGCCCATATGGGGCGTTCCGGCTTACCTGGCCGTCCCCGCCATCGGGAGCCGTCCGGCTTACTTGACCGTCCTGGCCGTGTGGAGCGGTGCGGCTTACCTGGCCATCCCGGCCATTAGGAGCCGTCCGGCTCACTTGACCGTCCTGGCGGTGGGGGGCGGTACGACTCACCTGGCCGTCCCGACCAGTGGGAGCCGCTCGACTTATTTGACCGTCCTGGCCGTGTGGAGCGGTGCGGCTCACCTGGCCATCTCGGCCGTGTGAAGCCGCTCGGCTCACCTGGCCGTCCCGGGCATGGGGAGCCGTCCGGTTCACCTGGCCGTCCCCGGTCTGCGGAGTGGTCCGGCTCAAATGATCACCCTCGACAGGGTGAGCGGTCGGGCTCGCCTGACTGTGCTCGCTCAGCGGGGTGGACCGGTCCGCCGAGCCGTCCCTACCCGGCCGCGCGGCTCCACCGCCGGTGAGCACCGCTCGGAGGCCGGCCCGCTGCAGGGGAGCCGCGTCCGCCAGCAGGACACGGATCGGTCCGGTCATGGCGCCACCTCCAGCGGGCACGCCGATCCGGTCCTCGCCGCCGGGCGAAGACCCGGAGTGCGCGACCGAGGTCGGCCGGGATCAGCCAACGGGGTCGTCCCGGAGGAGGGCACCCACCCGGTCGGGCTCGGTGTCGGCGACGAACGTGCTGGTGGAGGGCGACTCCGGGAACGGCGGTGGGGTGCCGCCGAACTGGGGGCACAGGGCCTGGTAACTGCACCAACCGCACAGACGGCTGGGCTTGGGCCGGAAGTCGCGGTCGCGTTTGGCTCGCTCGATCGCGGCGGACAGGGCGATCAGGGTCCGCTCGAAGCGCTCGAGCTCGCCCGCCTCGGGGCTGTAGTCGAGAGCCTCGGCATCTTTCAGGTAGAGCAGTCGTAAGGCACGGGGACCACACCCCGGGCACGCCACAGGACCAGAGCGTAGAACTTGAGCTGGAACAGCGCCCGGCCCTCGAACGCCTCACGGGGAGCGCCACCGGTCTTGTAGTCGACCACCCGCAGGTCACCGGCGGGGGAGACGTCCAGACGGTCGATGTAGCCGCGCAACAGCAGGTCGTCGCCGATCGTGGTGGAGATCAGGGTCTCTCGTTCGGCCGGCTGCAGGCGACGGGGGTCCTCCACGGCGAAGTAACCGGCGAGCAGGTCGCGGGCGCCGGCCAGGAAGGCGGCGATCCGGGCTGCCTCGGCGGCACCGTCCGGTAGGTCGATCAGCGCGGCCTGCCCGGTCGCGTCGATCTCCGCCTCGACCGCGGCCGGATCACGCACCAGCCCACTCGCGGTGGGCGAGCCGGTCGCCGCGATCGAGCCGCCGGCGGCAGATGAGCCGTCCATGGGAGCCGGGGTGGCGGCGGTGCCGTCGGCCGTGGCAGGTCCGAGCGGGGTGGACGGGCCGCCGGTGGCGGCACCGGAGAGTGGGGTGGGGGCCGGCCGGCCCCTGACTGGTGGGTCGGTGGCGAAGACGGCCGCGAGCTCGGGCTCCTGCGTGACCAGGCGCTCCCACTCGGGAGTGACCAGGGCGGCCGCGGCGTCCGGGGTGCGGTCGGCGGCGGGCAGGTCGAACAAGCGCTCAAGGACGGCGTGGACC
The DNA here is from genome assembly GCF_050956125.1 of Actinoplanes sp. CA-252034. Taxonomy (NCBI): domain Bacteria; kingdom Bacillati; phylum Actinomycetota; class Actinomycetes; order Micromonosporales; family Micromonosporaceae; genus Actinoplanes; species Actinoplanes sp. CA-252034. Next base: position 7,745,200 of record NZ_CP191846.1, on the reverse strand, counting down.
AGCGTGCCGCGGATCTGGTCGGCCGACGGCGTCTCGGGCAGCTTGTCCACCGTGCGGAAGCGGAACAGCAACGGGCAGGTCTTGAAGTCGGCCGCCCGCGAAGGCGACAGCGAGGGGCCGGCCGGGGTCTCCGGGCGACGGGCCCGGCCCGCAGCGGAAGAGGCAGGGTCGGCGGCCTGGCTCGCGGCGGAAGAGGCAGGGTCGGCGGCCTGGCCCGCGGCGGAAGAGGCAGGGTCGGCGGCCTGGCTCGCGGCGGAAGAGGCAGGGTCGGCGGCCTGACCCGTGGCGGAAGAGGCAGGGTCGGCGGCCTGACCCGTGGCGGAGGAGGTCGGGGTGGTGTGGCCCGCGGCGGCGGTCCGGCCCGCGGCGGGAGAGGCCGGGGCGGGAGAGGCCGAGGCGGTGGTGTGGCTCGCGGCGGGGGAGGCCGGGTCGGTGGTCTGGTCCACGGCGGAGGGCGCCGGAGTGGTCCGGCCCTCGGCCGCGGCCCGGCCGCCGGACTGCGGGGGGACCGCCTGCGGGGTCGGGGACACCGGCTGGGCCGCCATGGGAGAGAGCGCCGTCATGTCACAGAGGCTAGGCCAGGGGTACGACGAAAAACGCGGGGTGGGTCCCGCGCGGGCGTGTCCGTAGCATCGATCGCGTGGAGCAGAGCCGAGCAGCGCAGGGGCCGCAGGGTGGGCCGCGACCGGGCCGCCTGCCGGGGCCGGGCGGCCGGTGGGGCACGTGGCGGGCATCCCGGTGCATGCGAACGGGTCGATGCTGCTGCTAGCGGTGCTGGTCACGGTGGTGTATGGCAACTACGCGCGCACCGAGCTCGACCTGGCGCAGCCGTGGGCGTACCTCGTCGGCCTGGGCTTTGTGGGGTGTCTGCTCGGGTCGGTGCTCTTGCACGAGCTGGGGCACGCGCTGACCGCCCGCCGGTTCGGCATCGGCGTGCGGCGGATCACTCTGGAGCTCTTGAGCGGCTGGACGGAGATGGACCGGGACGCGCCGGCTCCCCGGGTGGACGCTCTGGTGTCGCTGGCCGGCCCGGCGGTGTCGCTGCTGCTGGGCGGGGCGGCGACGGTGGCCGCGGTGGTGCTGCCCGATCACACGCTGGCCGGGGAGATCGCCTTCCAGTTGGCGTTGAGCAATGTGCTGGTGGCGTTCTTCAACGTGCTGCCGGGCCTGCCGCTGGACGGGGGCCGGGCGTTGCGGGCGCTGCTGTGGGCGGTGTTGAAGGACCGGAACCGGGCGACCGTGGTGGCCGGCTGGTCGGGTCGGGCGCTGGCTCTGCTGACCGCGGCGGGGGCGATGGTGCTGTACCGGGTCGACGTGATCACCGGGCTGGGTCTGGTGTTCGTGCTGCTGGTGGTGCTGACCCTCTGGCAGGGCGCGGGCCAGTCGATCCGGCTGGGGCGGATGACCGGGCGGTTCCCGCTGGTGGATCTGGGTGCGCTGGTCCGGCCGGTGCTCGCGGTCCCGGCGGGGACGCCGCTGGGTGAGGCGCAGCGGCGCCGCTCGGAGGACCCGCGGCCGGACGTGGTGCTGGCGGTCGCCGACTCGGCGGGTAGCCTCACCGCACTGGTCGATCCGGTCGCCGCCGAGCGGATTCCGGTCGACCGGCGGCCCTGGGTGAGCGTGGAGAGCGTGGCCCGGTCCCGTGACGCGCTGACCACGCTGCCGCTCGGGCTCACCGGTGAGCAGGTGGTTCGCGCGCTTCAGGCCCACCCTGGCGCGCAGTACCTGGTGACCGCAGGCGAGGATGTCGTGGGCGTCCTGCGGGTCGCCGACGTGGCCGCCGTGCTGGAACCCCGGCGCGCGAGCCGAAATTAGCGACCTCCTGAGAGAAGAGCAGTGACCACAACCCCAGCCCCCGCCGTCGACGACGTCCCCGCGCACCGTGGGCCGTTCCGGGTGGGCGACCGCGTTCAGCTCACCGACCCGAAGGGCCGGATGCACACGATCGTGCTGGAGCCCGGTAAGGCGTTCCACACGCACCGCGGCGCCATGTCGCACGACGAGCTGATCGGCCTGCCCGACGGCAGCGTCATCACCGCGGCCAGCGGCACCGCCTATCTGGCGCTGCGCCCGCTGCTGTCGGACTACGTGCTGTCGATGCCGCGCGGCGCGCAGGTGATCTACCCGAAGGACGCGGCGCAGATCGTCGCGATGGGCGACGTCTTCCCGGGCGCGAAGGTGCTGGAGGCGGGTGCCGGCTCGGGTGCGCTGACCTGTTCGCTGCTGCGGGCCGTCGGCAGTTCCGGTGAGGTGCACAGCTACGAGCTGCGCGACGACTTCGCGGCGATCGCCCGGAAGAACGTGGAGGCTTTCTTCGGCGGTCCGCACCCGGCGTGGCATCTGCACAACGGTGACGTGGCGGGCAACGACATCACCGGTTTCGACCGGATCATCCTGGACATGCTGACCCCGTGGGAGGCCCTCGACATGGTCGAGAAGGCACTGATCCCGGGTGGCGTGTTCATCGGCTACGTGGCGACCACCCCGCAGCTGTCCGAGCTGGTCGAGGCGCTGCGTGAGCGCGGCGGCTGGACCGAGCCGCGGGCCTGGGAGTCGCTGGTCCGCGACTGGCACGCCGACGGGCTCGCGGTCCGGCCGGATCACCGGATGATCGCGCACACCGCCTTCCTGGTGTCGGCCCGCAAGCTCGCCCCGGGCGTCACCGCGCCGCCGCGGCGGCGCAAACCCAGCAAGGGCGCGGAGGCGTACGCGATTCGCAAGGCGACCCAGGCGGCGCTGGCGGTGCAGGCCGTCGAAGCGGCGGGGGAGTGACCGCCGTATCTTTCGTCCGGTAGGTTCCTTGGGGGCCCAGGCCTCGGGAGGACAGGAGTGGGCGCGTTGAGCGAGCTCGCGAGCGAACCGAAGGCGGCGCGATGAGTTCTCCACCGTTCGGCGGTAGCAACGAGATGCCGGCGGTCTTCCCGGACTGGTCGCCGTACCCGGACCTGGACTCGGCCGCCCGCGCCTATCTGCGTGACCCCGAGGTGGCCCTGGAGGCGCTCTTCGGGGTCCTGCGGGGCGCCCAGGTGCTGTGTTTCACGCTGGAGCGTTTCGTCAACGAGGTGAACGGGGTGTGGCAGGAGGTCGTCGTGTGTGACGGCAGCCGCCTGGTCCTGTGGCACGGCGAGGACGTGGCGCCCGGCGACGGCCCGGTCGGGGCGATGACGTCGTCGCTACGGGTGGTGCCGCTGTCGACGGTGACCGAGGTGGGCTGCCGGCGGCGGCTGACCCGCACACCGAACGGGCAGGCGCGGGTCGACAGTATCGACGTCTACCTGCTGCTCAGCTCGGTCGACGACGCCGTCCCGCCGCCCGGGGTGGGTGAGGACGAGGGCCGGGCGCCGCTGCGGCACGACGCGCTGCGCTTCGGCAAGACGCTGGACGACGGTGGCGCCGGTCAGATCGCCCGGCTCGAGGAGTTCTCCCGGGTGGTCGCCTCGCTGGTCGGCCGTCCCACTCTCTGAGCTCAGTCCGATTCACTCAAGGGGCCGGCGACGGCCATGCCGTCGGCGGCCCGCTCCACGTGGATGCAGTCGCCGGGGCACTCCTTGGCGGAGTCGATGACCTCCAGCAGCAACTGCCGCGGCACGTCCGCGCGCAGGCCTGGAGCCTGCAGCAACTCGCCGGTGTGGTCTTTTACATAGGCGAGGCCGTCGATGTCCAGTTCGAACACTTCCGGGGCGTACTGAACGCAGAGTCCGTCACCGGTACAGAGATCCTGATCGATCCAGACCCGCAGCTCATCAGTGTCAGCCGACACATCTACCTCCCGCAACCCGTCGGGGCCGACGGTACCCGAACTCTGACCGACCGGCTCAGCCGCGGTCGCACCAATCGATCAAGAGTCGGTGACGAGGGTGTTGCATGGGTCAAAAACGGTTTCTGAACGGCTAGTGTTGAGCCATAACGTTCGAGCCCCCCGGGGAGGTGGGACGTGGCACGTAGCGACGAAGCGGACTCCCGCGCCGCGCGAGCGGAGAAGGAAGTCAACGATCTCTCCAGTCAGGTCGCGTTCTTGCAAGAAGAACTCGCTCTGGTTCGGCGGAAGTTGACGGAGAGCCCCCGACACGTCCGGCAGCTCGAGGAACGGCTTGCGGCGACGCAGGCGCAGCTCTCCCGAGTGACCGAGAACAACGAGAGGCTCGTGGCGACCCTCAAGGAAGCCAGAGCCCAGATCGTCACTCTCAAGGAAGAGATTGACCGGCTCGCCCAGCCGCCCAGCGGCTACGGCGTTTTTCTGGCAGCGCACGAGGACGGCACGGTGGACGTGTTCACCGGTGGCCGCAAGCTGCGGGTGGCGGTCTCGCCGTCGCTCGCGGCCGACGAGCTTCAGCGGGGACAGGAAGTCCTGCTGAACGATGCTCTCAACGTCGTCGACGCGTTCGGGTTCGAGCGCACCGGCGAGGTCGTCTCGCTCAAGGAGGTGCTGGACAACCCGTCCGGCGGCCCCCGCGACCGGGCGCTGGTGATGTCGCACGCCGACGAGGAGCGCATCGTGTTCCTCGCCGACTCGCTCGACGTCGACAAGCTGCGCGCCGGTGACTCGCTCATGATCGAGCCCCGCTCGGCGTACGCCTATGAGCGGATCCCGAAGAGCGAGGTCGAGGAGCTCGTCCTGGAGGAGGTTCCCGACGTCGACTACAGCGACATCGGTGGCCTGCACTCGCAGATCGAGCAGATCCGCGACGCGGTCGAGCTGCCGTTCCTGCACGCCGACCTGTTCCGGGAGCACCAGCTGCGCCCGCCGAAGGGCATCCTGCTCTACGGCCCGCCCGGCTGTGGCAAGACCCTGATCGCCAAGGCGGTGGCCAACTCGCTGGCCAAGAAGATCGCCGAGCGGCGTGGCGAGGAGAAGCACACCAGCTACTTCCTCAACATCAAGGGCCCGGAGCTGCTCAACAAGTACGTGGGTGAGACCGAGCGGCACATCCGCCTGGTCTTCCAGCGGGCTCGTGAGAAGGCCGGCGAGGGCACCCCGGTGATCGTGTTCTTCGACGAGATGGACTCGATCTTCCGGACCCGTGGCTCGGGTGTCTCCAGTGACGTGGAGAACACCATCGTTCCCCAGCTGCTCAGCGAGATCGACGGTGTCGAGGGCCTGGAGAACGTGATCGTGATCGGCGCCTCCAACCGGGAGGACATGATCGACCCGGCCATCCTGCGGCCCGGCCGGCTCGACGTGAAGATCAAGATCGAGCGTCCGGACGCGGAGGCGGCGAAGGACATCTTCGCCAAGTACATCCTGTCGGAGCTGCCGCTCAGTGGGGACGACCTCACCGAGCACGGCGGTAACCGGGACGCGACGGTCGCCGCGATGATCGAGGCGGTCGTGCTGCGGATGTACACGGAGACGGAGGAGAACCGCTTCCTGGAGGTCACCTACGCCAACGGTGACAAGGAGGTCCTGTACTTCAAGGACTTCAACTCCGGCGCGATGATCCAGAACATCGTCGACCGCGGCAAGAAGATGGCGATCAAGGAGTTCCTCACCTCCGGCAAGAAGGGGCTGCGCCTGCAGCACCTGCTCGACAGCTGCGTCGACGAGTTCCGGGAGAACGAGGACCTGCCGAACACCACCAACCCGGACGACTGGGCCCGTATCTCCGGCAAGAAGGGTGAGCGGATCGTCTACATCCGCACGCTCGTCTCCGGTGGCAAGGGCGCCGAGGCCGGCCGGTCCATCGAGACCGCGTCCAACACCGGCCAGTACCTGTAACAGCTCCACGAACGGGGCCGGGGGTTTCCCTCCGGCCCCGCTCTCGTTCATCCCGTATGACCCGTCTGGCCTGGCTCGACGCTCTTCGCGGCTGGGCCGCTGCCGTCGTCGCCGTGTTCCACCTCAGCCCCGTGGTCCTCGGTCGCGACCTGCACCTGCGGATCTTCGCGATCATCGACCTCGGCAAGTACGGCGTCCTGCTGTTCTTCCTGGTCAGCGGCTACGTCATCCCGATGTCGCTGGAGCGGCACGGCGACCTGCGCCGGTTCTGGACCGGCCGGCTGCTGCGGATCTACCCGGCCTACCTCTTCGCCGTCCTCGTCACGATCGGTCTCGCGGCGGCCGGCATCGTGCGCATGCCCGATCAGTTGGCCGGTGAGACGACGGCCAGCGTCCTCGGGCACCTGACCATGCTCCAGGACCTGATCGGCACCCGCGGCGTGCTCCGGCCGTTCTGGACGCTCTCCTTCGAGATGGTCTTCTACCTCGTCGTGGCCGGGCTCTTCGTGTGGGGGCGGCACCGCGACAGCGCCTGGTGGGCTGCCGGGCTCACCCTGGCGGCGGTGATCGGGCCGCCCAGCGATCTGCTCGGCGGGAGCCCGGCGGCCCGCCGGATCACCGCGGTGGCTGCGGCGGTGCTGTTGGGGGCGGTGCTCTGGGCGTACCTCTCCGGGAAGCGACGTCTCGCCCTGGCGGCCGGGACCGCCGGGCTCGCCGCCATCGCCCTGCCGCTGCTCAATGGCCATGCCACCGACATGGTGACCAGCGCGTCGTCGGCGCAGGCCACGCAGATGCTCGCGGTCATGTTCGCCGGGACGGTGATCTACCGGGCGCAGCACCGCGAGAGCTCGAGCCGGGTGGCGATCCCCGTTCTCGCCCTGGTCGCCGTGGGTGTGGCGATGCGGACCTCGCCGAGCGTCGCGGTCGCGGTGGGTGCGACGTTCGCGATCGCGTTCCTCCTGCGGGAGCGGTGGGTGCCGGGGGGCCTCGTCCGGCTCGGCGCGATCAGCTATTCGCTCTATCTGCTCCACCTCCCCGTCCTGGCGGTGATCCGCTGGGGCACGCCGGACCCGATGATCTCCGCGGTCGCTTTTCTGATCGGCGCACCGGCCGTGGCCTGGGCAGGTCATCGCTGGGTCGAACGGCCCGCTCAGGCTCTCGCCCGCCGGGACATCGTGATCAACATCGCCACGCAAGGTACAGACGCGCGTACGGGGAGCTTCGGAAAGCGATACGAAAGCGTCTAGGCTCGATGCATGAGCAGGCGCAGCTTCGTGGCGGACAGGGTGGTCGCATGAGCGTTCGACGGATTATGGGGACCGAGGTCGAGTACGGCATTTCGGTTCCCGGTCAGCCCGGTGCCAATCCGATGGTCACGTCCTCCCAGGTGGTCAACGCCTACGGCGCCCGCCCCGAGCTCAGCAGCAAAGGCCGCGCCCGCTGGGACTACGAGGAGGAGTCGCCGCTGCGTGACGCTCGCGGTTTCACCTACTCCGGGGCCGCCTACGATCCGGCCGAGGCGCTCGCCGACGAGGATCTCGGCCTGGCCAACGTGATACTGACCAACGGTGCCCGCCTCTACGTCGACCACGCCCACCCGGAGTACAGCACGCCCGAGGTGACCAACCCGCTCGACATCGTCAAGTGGGACAAGGCCGGCGAGCGCGTCATGGCCGAGGCCTCCCGCCGCGCCGCCACCATCCCGGGCGCCCACCGGATCCAGCTCTACAAGAACAACACCGACAACAAGGGCGCGTCGTACGGGGCGCACGAGAACTACCTGATGCGCCGGCAGACCGCGTTCGCCGACATCGTCGCCCACCTCACGCCGTTTTTCGTGACCCGGCAGATCTTCTGCGGCGCCGGTCGCGTGGGCATCGGCCAGGACGGCAGCGGCGCCGGTTTCCAGATCTCCTCCCGCGCCGACTTCTTCGAGGTCGAGGTGGGTCTGGAGACGACCCTCAAGCGGCCGATCATCAACACCCGCGACGAGCCGCACGCCGACGCCGACAAGTACCGCCGCCTGCACGTGATCATCGGCGACGCGAACCTGTCGGAGATCTCCACCTACCTCAAGGTGGGCACGACCGCTCTGATCCTCAACATGATCGAGGAGAAGGTGTTCACCGGCGAGCTGGGCATCGCCGACCCGGTCAGCGAGCTCAAGGCGGTCAGCCACGACCCGGCGCTCAAGCACCTCATGCGGCTGCGCGACGGCCGCCGCCTCACCGCTCTGGACCTGCAGTGGGCGTATTTCGAGCGGGCCCGCCAGTTCGTCGACGACCGGCTCGGCGCCGACGTCGACGAGCAGACCGCCGACGTGCTCGACCGGTGGGAGGACGCGCTCGACAAGCTGGGCCGCGACCCGATGCTGCTCTCCGACAGCCTGGACTGGGTGGCCAAGCTGCGCCTGCTCGAGGGCTACCGGGAGCGGGAGAGCCTCGGCTGGTCGTCGCCGAAACTGCAGCTCGTCGACCTGCAGTATTCCGACGTGCGGCCGGAGAAGGGCCTCTACCACCGCCTGGTGGCGCGGGGATCGATGAAGACCCTGCTCGACCCGGAGGCGACCCACCGCGCCATGTATGAGCCGCCGGAGGACACCCGCGCCTACTTCCGGGGCCGCTGCCTCGCGCAGTATGCCTCCGAGGTGGTCGCCGCCAGCTGGGACTCGGTGATCTTCGACGTGGGCCGGGAGTCTCTGGTCCGGGTGCCCATGATGGAGCCGGAACGCGGTACCAGGAAGCATGTCGGCGCGCTGTTCGACAAGTGTGAGAGCGCGAAGGATCTGCTCGAGGTGATCACGAGCCGGTAATAAAACACCCGTTCCGGCGGGCCGTTTCGTCATAGGCGCGAGGTAGGTTTTTCCCAACCCGATGTTGCAGGACTTCGGGGACGGCTGAGAAGGGGGACATCCATGGCAACCCGAGACACAGGTGGTCAGTCGCAGAGCAGTAAGGGCTCCAGCGACCAGGAGATCGAGGACGTCACCGTCGAGGCCAATCCCGAGGTAGCGGAACGGCACGCCGAGATCACCGAGGACGTCGACGACCTCCTGGACGAGATCGACTCCGTCCTGGAGGAGAACGCTGAGGAGTTCGTCCGAGGCTATGTCCAAAAGGGCGGCCAGTAAGGGTTTTGTCCGTTTCTGAATGACCGGGCGCCGCCGCTTCGGCGGCGTCCGCCATTTCCCCAAGACATGTCGATGATGTTGAGCGCCCCGCACGCTCCGGCGGGATAGTGTGCCTCAACTGCACGTACCTGAAAGGAACCACGTGGCGACGGGCTTTGATCCATCCGGGCGTCTACCGGATTTCTTCACCAGCACTTCGACGTCCTCCTTCACGCAGTTCCTGAGTCAGGCCGCCCCGGAGCTTCTTCCGGGCCGCCGGCCGCTGCCGCCGGGTCTGTCCGCCGACATCGCGCCGCACGGCACCACGATCGTCGCGATCGCGACGGCCGACGGTGTGGTGATGGCCGGTGACCGCCGGGCCACCATGGGCAACCTCATCGCCAGCCGGGACATCAAGAAGGTGCACCCCGCCGACGCGTATTCGCTGATCGGCATCGCCGGGACGGCGGGCATCGGCATCGAGCTGATCCGCCTGTTCCAGGTCGAGCTGGAGCACTACGAGAAGATCGAGGGCGCCATGCTCTCCCTCGACGGCAAGGCGAACCGCCTGGCCGCGATGGTGCGTGGCAACCTGGGCGCGGCCATGCAGGGCCTGGCCGTGGTGCCGCTGTTCGCCGGGTTCGACCTGGCGCCGGCCGAGGGTGTGGGCCCCGGCCGGATCTGGAGCTTCGACGTGGCCGGCGGCATCTACGAGGAGACCGGCTACGAGTCGATCGGCTCGGGCTCGCTGTTCGCCAAGGCGGCGCTGAAGAAGCGCTTCCGTCCCGGCGTCAGCACCGAGGACGCGATCACGCTGGCGGTCGAGGCGCTGTATGACGCGGCCGACGACGACACCGCGACCGGCGGGCCGGACGTGATCCGCAAGATCTACCCGGTGGTGATGACCGCCACGGCGGCCGGCACGCACCGGCTCAGCGACGAAGAGATCACCACGGTGGCCGAGCGGGTCGTCGCGGGGCGTAACGAGAACCCGGGCGGCTGACCCGCACTTCGAGGAAGAGAGGTAGCCACCTGTGGCCATGCAGTTCTACGCATCACCCGAGCAGGTCCAGCGCGACCGTTCGGAGTATGCCCGCAAGGGCATCGCCCGCGGCCGGTCGGCCGTGGTGCTCACCTACGAGGGCGGCATCCTGCTGGTCGCCGAGAACATCACCACCCTGCGGAAGATCAGCGAGATCTACGACAAGATCGCGTTCGCTGCCGTCGGGCGGTACAACGAGTTCGAGGCGCTGCGCCGCGGCGGGGTGCGGATGGCCGACATGGTCGGCCTGAGCTACGACCGGCGCGACGTGACCGCCCGGTCGCTGGCCAACACGTACACCCAGACGCTCGGTGCGATCTTCTCCGAGACGCAGAAACCGTACGAGGTGGAGATCTGCGTCGCGCAGGTCGGCGCCTCGCCCGAGTCCGACGAGCTGTACCGGATCACCTACGACGGCTCGGTCATGGACGAGCCGGGCTTCATGGCGATGGGCGGGCAGGCCGAGGCGATCGGCAACGTCCTGCGCGACCGGCACGACGCGACGGCCGAGCTGACCGTCGCGCTGGCCCTCGCGTCGGAGGCGCTCGGCAGCGTCGGCGGCGAGAACGGGCAGCCCCGCCAGCTCACCGACAAGCAGCTCGAGGTGGCGGTGCTGGACCGGCGCCGGCCGGGCAGGGCGTTCCGGCGGCTCACCGGGGCGGCGCTGACCACCCTGCTCGGGCACGAGGCGGTGGCGGACGCGGAGCTCGGCGAGGTCGACGCGGCCCCGCCCGCGCCGTCCGAGGGCAAGCCGACCGAATCGGCCGCCTCGGAGGACACCGAGTAGCGATTTGCGTGACGATTGCGGGGCGTGGTCAGGGTGACCACGCCCCGCAATCATGGAAAGGGCCGGTTGTGGGTGCCGCTGAACCGGTTTCTGCCGGTAGTGTTCTGACATGGAACGGCGAATTTTCGGCCTCGAGACCGAGTACGGAGTCACGTGCACCTATCGGGGACAGCGGCGGCTGTCGCCCGACGAGGTGGCCCGCTACCTGTTCCGCCGAGTGGTCTCCTGGGGACGCAGCAGCAACGTGTTCCTTCGTAACGGCGCCCGCCTCTACCTCGATGTCGGTTCCCACCCCGAGTACGCGACGCCCGAGTGCGACTCCGTCACCGATCTGGTCGCCCATGACCGGGCGGGGGAGCGGATCCTGGAGGGCCTTCTCGTCGACGCAGAGAAGCGCCTGCACGACGAGGGCATCGCCGGGGAGATCTACCTCTTCAAGAACAACACCGACTCCGCCGGCAACTCGTACGGCTGTCACGAGAACTATCTGGTGAGCCGCCACGGCGAGTTCGGCCGGCTCGCCGATGTGCTCATCCCGTTCCTGGTGACCCGCCAGCTGATCTGCGGCGCAGGCAAGGTGCTGCAGACGCCGCGGGGCGCGGTGTTCTGCCTGTCGCAGCGTGCCGAGCACATCTGGGAGGGCGTCTCCAGCGCGACGACCCGCTCCCGGCCGATCATCAACACCCGCGACGAGCCGCACGCCGACGCCGAGCGGTACAGGCGGCTGCACGTGATCGTCGGCGACTCGAACATGAACGAGGTCACCACCCTGCTGAAGGTGGGGTCCGCCGACATCGTGCTGCGCATGATCGAGGCGGGCGTGGTGATGCGTGACCTGACCCTGGAAAACCCGATCCGGGCGATCCGCGAGGTCAGTCACGACGTCACCGGCCGCCGCAAGATCCGGCTGGCCAACAACAAGGAGGTCTCCGCGCTGGAGATCCAGCAGGAGTATCTGGCGAAGGCGACGGAGTTCGTCGAGCGGCGCGGGGGCGACCCGGTCGCCAAGCGGGTCGTCGAGCTGTGGGGCCGGGTCCTCAACGCGGTCGAGAGCGACAACCTCGACACCGTCTCCCGTGAGATCGACTGGGTGTCGAAATACAAGCTGATCGAGCGCTACCAGGCCAAGCACGAGATCCCGATGTCGCATCCGCGGATCGCCCAGCTCGACCTGGCCTATCACGACGTGCGCCGGGGCCGCGGCCTCTACGCCCTGATGGAGAAGCGCAAGCAGGTCGACCGGATCGCCAACGACCTGCAGATCTTCGAGGCCAAGGAGACGCCGCCGCAGACCACCCGGGCCCGGCTGCGCGGCGAGTTCATCAAGCACGCCCAGGAGAAGCGGCGCGACTTCACCGTCGACTGGGTGCACCTGAAGCTCAACGACCAGGCACAGCGGACCGTGCTCTGCAAGGACCCGTTCCGTGCCTACGACGAGCGGGTGGAGCGCCTGATCGCCAGTATGTAGGGACCCCGGCGGCGCCGGTGCGCGGGTGACCGGCGCCGGTGCCGGGCCGGCACATGCTCCGGGGTGAGCTCCTCCTCGTCGGTGCGACGCATGGCGACGAGGAGGAGCAACGCCCCCACAACGGCGGTGGCGGCCACCTTGCGATGTTCGCCGATGCCGTGCCAGTAGGCCGGCAGCCCGATGTAGCGGACCAGCAACCGGGGCCGCCCGACGACCGAGCTCGGCGGCACGGGTGTCGAGTCCTCGGCCGGGTTCGCGTCGCCCTTGGTCACGAGCGCGCCGTCGGCGTTGCGGCGGATCACCCGGTGCAGCAGCAGGTTTCCGGCGCGCACCGGATTGTCGGCCAGTACGGGCTGCCCGGGGACCATCTGGGCGCTGGTCGCCGGGCTGGCGATGGCCACGTCACCGGTGCGGATCCGCGGGCCCATCGAACCGGACGTCACGACCACGCTGGTCCAGCCGAACGCGACCGGGAGGATCGACCACAACACGCCCACCGCCGCGGTGCCGATGATGATCCGGGCGGCGAGGATCGAGACGAGCCTGGCCCAGGCGTGCCACTCACTGTGTCCCGTCCGGCGTTCGCTTAAAGTGCCCTGGTCGCTACCGATCGTGGTCATCGGAGTCATCGGTACCCACGAGGAGTCAAGACATGACCGAATCTGCCGACGGACGCCGTCGACGGCGCCGTGTCACCGGTGTGGCGGTGCCGCTGAGCATCCTGCTGGGTTCGTTGCTGGTCTGGCAGTCGTCGCAAGCCGCCTACTCGGCCACCACGAACAGCGCGGTGAACACCTGGAACTCGGGCTCGGTCACGAACATCACCAACACCATGACCGGCGGCGTGAACTGGACGGTCAGCAACATCCGCCCGGACAGCACGGACACGACGATCGCCTACCCGTTCGCGCCGGACAATGTCTACACCGGTGAAACCCGCTGTGTGGAGGTTGTCTACACCGGTGGGGCGGCGAAGATCCGGATGTACGCGACCCTCGGCGGCAACGCGGCCCTGCAGGGTGCCCTGATCGTGAAGGTGGACCGGGGCACCGGTGCCACCAACTCGGCTTGCGCGAGCTACACCACCGCCGCGGACGTCTACAACACCCTCGGCACGGCGGCCGGCGGTGTCCTGAGCGGGTTCCCGGCCACGTTCAACTCCTCGTCGGGCACCGAGTGGACGGTGACCGGCAACGACAGTGCCTGGTACCGCATCTCCTGGCTGATGCCCGCCGGAACCGGCAACGCGTCGTCCGGCCAGTCCGCGACGGCCACGTTCACCTGGGAAGCACAGGTCAACTGACCCGACGTCCCGGGCGGGCGGCTACCGCCCGGGACGTTAACGCCGCCGCGGGAACGGCCGAACAGAGGGGCATGGCGAGAGGTAGGTGGCCTCATGCCCTGGTGCTGGCGGCAGTGGCAGGGCTACAACTGCCGCTGGTCGACGCCGCGTTCGTCAAGACCACGTCCTCGGACGCCAACAGCTTCACCGCCGGGTCCGTCGCGATCACCGCCGACGCACCCGGCAGCAAGGTCTTCGCGGTGACCGGTGCCATCCCCGGCAGCAATCCGGTCACCTGCGTGATCACCCAGTACACCGGCTCGATCCCGGCGACGGTCCGGATGTTCTTTCCGGCGGTGAGCGGCGGTCTCGGCGCCAAGCTGATCGCCCGCGTCCGCTACGGGACCGGGACCCAGACCGACTGCGGCGACTTCAGTTCGGCCGGAGTGCTCTACAACGCGTCGGGCACCCTGAAACTCGACGCCTACCTTTCCGCGCACACCGATTGGGCCACCGGCGACGGCTCCTGGGCGGCCACCCAGAACGCCACCCGGGCCTGGCGTTTCGAGCTGTTGCTGCCCAGCGACGACACCGCCACCGGGTTGACCAGCACCTTCACCGCCGTATGGGAAGCCCGGAGCTGACCGTGCGCCGGATGCTGCTGATCGTGCTGGCCGGCGTCCTCCTGGCCGCCGGCCCGTGGCTCTGGGGCACGGCCGGCGGCGCGTGGACCGCGACCGCGTCGGCGCCGGCCACCGTGGCGGCGTCGGCGAACTTCCCCGGCGTGCCCGAGGTGATCACCGGCGGCGGCCCGGTCTTCTATCACCGCGGCGAGGACCTCCAGTCCGGGGCGGTCACGTCGGTCGCCGCCGACTCGTCGGGCAACAGCCAGAACGGCACCTACGCCGGCCCGACGAACGGGTCGTCGATGTGGTGGCGGATGGACGACGGCAGCGGAGCCACCAGGTTCGCCGACGCCTCGGGGGCGACCAACACCGGCCAGCACACGGCGAGCGGCATGACGATCACCGCGAGCCCGGGGCCGACCGGTGGGGCGTACATGCTGGGCGCGTCCTCGAACCCCTCGTTCCCCCAAGCCGCGCTCTCGTCGGTGTTGTCACCGTTCCGCGCCGACCGCAGCTTCACCGTGTCGGTGTGGGCCAACCTCGGCGACACCGCGCCGGCCACGAACGGGACGCGGGCGGCCGTCGCCCACCTGACGAACAGCTCGTACCCGCGCAGCGACGTCGCCCTGGTCGCCGACCACAGTGCCTCCTGTGCGGCGCCGCCGTGCTGGACCTTCACGATGGCGAAGGACCCGAGCACCCTGACCGGCGTCACCGGCTGGGACACGGTTCACGGCCCGACCGCCGTGATCAACACGTGGGCGCTGCTGACCGGGGTGTTCAAATCCGGCACCGGGACGATGACGCTCTACGTCAACGGTGCCGCGGCCGCGGCGACCGCCGCGCACACCGTCCCGGTGAACGCCGCGACCGGCCGCAACATCGGGTTCGGACGGTATCGGATCGCCAACGCGTGGTCCTCCTACGGTGGCCGGGACACCGGGACAGGCATGATCATCGGGGAGGCGCGGACCTGGCGGCGGGCGTTGTCGGCGGCCGAGGTCGCCGAGCTTCCGGTACGCGCCACCGCCCGCTGGGCCTTCGACGAGGCGTCCGGAACCCCCGGGTACACGGCGAGCGCCGCCGGCACCGGCGGTGGCACGGTCAGCGCCCGGTCCACGACCGGCGTGACTCTCGGGTCGGCCGCCTCGCTCGCCACCGGTCGCACCGGTAACGGTCTGAGCATCCCCACGGCGGCTCCAACGGATACCTCCAGGGCCCCGCCGGGCAGGTCGACACCAACGGCAGCTTCTCCGCCGGAGCCTGGGTGAAACTGACGAACACCAGCGCCGACCGCACGATCATCTCGCAGAACGGCACCAACACGACGGCCTTCACGATCGGCTACGACCAGGCCCAGAACCGGTGGGCGATGCGACTGTGGCCCAGCGACTCGGCGGCGGCCACCCCGACGGTCACCTACAGCGCGGCCGGCTCGGTGGTGCTCGACCAGTGGACCCACGTCGCCGGGGTCCACCAGGCCGGCAACGAGATCCGGCTCTACGTCAACGGCCGGTCCTCGGGCACCGCCACCGCGCACACCACCGACTGGACCTCGTCGGGCGCGGTGCAGATCGGCCGGCGGCTCACCGGCGGGGCCACCGCGGCCGGCTGGCAGGGCCGGATCGACGACGTCCGGATCCTCAACGGGTACGCCCTGACCACCGCCGGCCTCACCCAGCTGCTCGGCGGCCTCGCGGTCGAGGAGTTCGGCGGTCTCGACGGCACCACCAAGACGGGCCACGCCAACTCGACGGCGGTCGCGTTCGGTGGCGTCGCCAACGGGTGGAACGGCAAGTACTCCGGTGCCGCGGCCCCGTCGGCGTTCACCGTGGAGTGCCTGATCCGGGTGGCCGCCGGGGACAGCGGGGTGATCGCCGGCTTCGCGGACACCAGTAGCGGTCTGGGCAGCGCCTCCACCGACCGGATGCTCTACGTCGACACCGCCGGCAAGGCACGGTTCGGGGTGATCAGCGGGGGCGTCCCGGTCACCGTGGTCGGCGCGGCGACGGTGACCGACGGCGGCTGGCACCACGTAATGGGCAGTGTGGGCGCCGACGGGCTCAAGCTCTACGTCGACGGCGTGCGAGTGGCGAACACCGCGATCACCACGTCGGCGTCGGCGACAGGGTACTGGCGGTGGGGCGGGCTGCCGCTCCTGCCGCTCGCCGGCTGGCCGTCCGAGCCACCGAATCCCTACCTCACCGGGACGGTCGACGAGCTCGCCGCCTACAGCCGTCAGCTCAGTGACCAGGAGAACCTGTGGCGGGTGTACGCCAATTACTAGGCAGGCTACGCTGGCCCGGCTATGACGACACCTGATCTGCCTGAACCATCCGAGCGCACCGAGGCCGAGGTGCGGCTCAACCGGCTCGACCGCCGTCGTGACAAGATCCGGCGTGAGATCGAGGAGAACCGCGAGGGCAACCACCGGGTTCCGACCTGGGTGCTCGCGCTTGTGCTCGTCCTCTTCGTGGCCGGGTGGGCATACCTGATCCTCAGCGCCTGAGCACGCCTTGGAGACAGGTGGTGCAGGTGTGGCCGTACCCTTGCCGCGGTTTGAAAAGCCCGTCGGGTTTGCGGCAGGCTGTCCGGTATGGCTGACATCATCGATCCCGCCGTCGGCGACTACCTGCTGACCCATTGCACGCCCGCCGACGACGTGCTGCGCGACCTGGCCGCCGAGACCTGGGCGAAATTCCCGCCCGGTGCCGCCGGGATGCAGATCTCGCACGACGAGGGTGCGCTGCTCACCATGCTGGTGCGGCTCACCGGTGCGGAGCGCGCCGTCGAGGTGGGCACGTTCACCGGCTACTCGTCGATCTGCATCGCGCGCGGGCTGCGACCGGGGGGACGGCTGCTGGCCTGCGACGTCTCCGAGGAGTGGACCTCGATCGCGCGTGACTACTGGCAGCGGGCCGCGCTGACCGACCGGATCGAGCTGCGGATCGCCCCGGCTCTCGACACGCTGCGGTCGCTCCCCTCCGACCCGGTGATCGACTTCGCATTCGTCGACGCCGACAAGACCGGCTATCCGGACTACTACGACGAACTGGTGCCGCGGCTGCGCCCGGGCGGCCTGATGGTCTTCGACAACGTGCTGCGCGGCGGGCGGGTCCTCGCTCCGCAGGACGAGCCGGACCGGGTGGTCGCCGGCCTCAACGACCGGATCGTCACCGACGAGCGGGTCGACTCGGTGATGCTGCCGGTCCGCGACGGGGTCACGCTGATCCGCAAGCGGAGCTGAGCAACCCGTTCGCACCGGCCCGGCGACCTCGGGCGCCCCCGCCATGACGTCTCCTGGACTGCGTGTCGGAACAGCGCGTGCGGGCCGGTCGGGCCGCGACGGTCTTCGCGGCGATGGCGGCTGCCGCCATCGCCGCATACCAGTTCCTCCCGGAGGAGGGCTGGTGGCACGCCGTCTGGCAGGTCGGGATCGGCTGGGCCGGGGTCGCGGCGATCCTGATCGGCGCCTCCCGGCTGCCCCGCCCCGAGCGGCTGCCGTGGTGGCTGTTCGCGGCCGGCGTGCTCGCCAACTCCACCGGCATCGGCGTCGCGGCCGTCTCGGCGGAATACGGGCTGGTGGACCTTCCGACGCCGGCCGACCCGTTCTTCCTCGGCCTCTACCCGGCGGCCGTGGCGGGCCTGGCCGTCCTGATCCGGGGCCGCGACCGGCGGGTGGACTCGGCGGCCCTGGTCGACGCGGCCACCATCACCACCGGGTTCGGTCTGCTCGCCTGGGTCTACGTGATCTCGCCGGTTCAGTTGGGCGACCTGATGGACCGGTGGGCACGGGCGACACAGGTCGCCTACCCGATCGGTGACCTCCTGCTGATCGCGATGACCACCCGCCTGCTGCGCAGCGGAGGCAGCCGGGGCGCCCCGTTCTGGTGGATCACCGGCTCGCTCGCCGCGTTCCTGATCGGCGACTGCGCCTGGGTGGTGCTCGGCAACCTCGGCGACGCCGGTGAGGCCCTCGCCGAGACCCCCTGGTTCGCGCACGCGCTGGAATCGGTATTCCTCGTGGCGTTCGTGCTGTTCGGCGTCGCCTGCCTGCACCGCGGCGCCCGCGAGGTGGCGGCGCCCGCCGAGGCCCGCCCGGCCGGCCTCGGCAAGGGCCTGCTGGCGCTGCTCGCCGGCGCGTCGCTGATCGCCCCCGCGGTGCTGGCCGCACAGACCGCCTCCGGTGAGGTGACCGACGGCTGGAGCATCGCGATCTGCTCGGCCGTGCTGTTCCTGCTGGTCGTCGCCCGGATGGCGCTGCTCCTGCGGCACGTCGAACGGCAGGCCCGCCAGGTGCGGGAGCTGGCCCGCTCCGACGAGCTGACCGGACTGCCGAACCGGCGCGCCTGGAACGACGAGCTGCCCCGCGCCCTGGAGCGCGCCCGCCGTAACAGTGAGCCGGTCGCCGTCGCGATCCTCGACCTCGACCACTTCAAGAAGTACAACGACACCTACGGTCACCCGGCCGGCGACCAGCTGCTCAAGGCCGCCAGCGCGGCCTGGCACGCGGCGCTGCGCGACGTCGACGTGATCGCCCGCTTCGGTGGCGAGGAGTTCGTCGTGCTGTTGCCCGACGCCGACGCCGGCGACGGGCGCCGCGCGATGGCCCGGGCGCTGGAGGCCACCCCGCTCGGGCAGACCTTCTCCGCCGGGCTTGCCGTCTGGGACGGCGTCGAGACCTCCGACGAGCTGCTCCAGCGGGCCGACACGGCGCTCTACGCGGCCAAGGCGGCCGGCCGCAACCGGGTGGAGACCGCCGATCAGCCCAGCAGGCTTGCGGCGTGACGGCCGGCGGCCGCGGCCGTCAGGAAATAGCCGTGGTCCTGGTCCAGCTTGCGGCCCATCGTCGACAGCGGCACCGGGCACTCGCGCAGCGCCCGGTCCAGGCCCGCCGAGGGCACGCGGACGATGCGGTGCCGTGCGGCCAGCGGCGCGAGCGCGGCGTCGACCGCCTCGGCGAGCGGTTCCGGCAGGCCGTCCGGCACCGGCAGGTCGGCGGGGACGAGAGCGACTTTGCCGTACGCCGTCAGACTGTGATGTGACACCCCGCGGTGCCGTTCCCGCCCGTCGCCGTCGGAGATCCGCAACGAGCCGACCGGCCGCCCGCCCAGCACCGCGATCGCGTTGACCGCCTCGCCCAGCGCCACCCCGGAGAAACCCCAGGTCGTACCGGTCCCCAGATTGCCCGGCCCCTGCGCCACGATCGTCACGTCGGCGTGCAGCACATGCCGGGCGGCCAGCAGCCCGGTGTGCACGGTGCTCGCCTCCAGGTCGCCGCCGAACGCCTGACCGGTGGTGACCGTCCCGGCCAGGTGCCCGCGCAGCCCGTCGAGCGTGCGGGAGAACCAGGCCGGCAGCGCCCCGCCATCGGTCATCAGATAGGCGACCCGCGCGCCCGGCCGGTCGGCGTGGATCCCGGCCAGGATCGCCGGCAGCGCCGAATGCAGGTCGGCGGTCACCACCGGCATGCCGTCGATCGACTCGGCGGCGGCCAGCACCGCGCGATGCGGGGAGGCCTCCTCGTCGACGCCGAGACGGATCGGCTGCAGCGGGGTGTACCGCGCTTTCACCAGATGGCCCGCGTCGCGGGTGGCGCCGTCGTCGGCCGGGTCGGCGGGCAGCCGGTCGGGGATCGCCACCACCAGGGCGTACCCGCCGGTGCCCAGGCCCATCACCAGCGCACCCACGTTGAGCAGCACCCGGTCGCCGGGCTCGGGGACACCGACCAGATCGGGGTACGCCAGGGCGCGCACCGGTCCGTCGGCGGTGTCCACGTCGAGTTCGACGGCTCCGTGCCAGCTCCGCCGTACCTTCCGCACCGTCCCGGACCGCCATCGCACCATGGCCGCGACCCTATCCGCCGGCGGCGGGCCGTCCCCGGGTCGGGTCCGTCGTTCCGCCGGCCGGGTCTGTTCTTCCCGGGTCGAGTCCGTGCTTCCCCGGGTCGGGTCTGTTCTTCCCCGGGTCGGGTCCAGGAACACGTAGCGGATGCCGGAGAACTCCGCCCGCAATCGTCGTTCGGCCTCGTCGCATGCCGTCTCGATCTCGCCGGCCGGCACGTCGTCGGCGAAGTCGACCTTTGCGGCCACCAGGATCTCGCCCGGCCCGATCTGCATCGTCAGCAGCGTCGGGACACCCATGACGACCGGGATCGCGGCCAGCTCGGCGGCGATCGTGTCGTGCACCCGCGGCGGCACGGCCCGGCCGACCAGCAGCGACATGTTGCTGCGGGCCAGCACGATCGCCACCACCAGCAGGAGCAGGCCGATCACGATCGACGCCGCGCCGTCCCACGCCTCCGAGCCGGTGACCTGGGCCAGCCCCAGTCCGGCGGCGGCCAGCACCAGCCCGGCCAGCGCCGCGAGATCCTCGAAGAAGACCGCCTTCACCGTGGTGTCGGAGGTGTACCGCAGATACCGGGCGGGTGTGGTCTCCCAACGGCGGGCGGCCCCGCGGACCTGCTTCAGCGCCTTGGCGAACGAGACGCTCTCGGCCGCGAACGCCACCGCCAGCACGATGTACGACACCAGGTAGTCCCCGGTGTGCTCGCCCTCGATGACCGTCACGATGCCGTGGTAGATCGAGAACCCGGCGCCGGCGACGAAGGTGAAGATCGCGGCGATGAACGCCCAGACCCAGCTCTCCTTGCCGTACCCGAACGGGTGTTGTTCGTCGGCCGGTTTGGTACCCCGCCGCAGCGCGACGTAGAGGAACACCTCGGTGACGGTGTCGGCGAGCGAGTGGGCCGCCTCGGACAGCATCGCGGCCGACCCGGACAGCAGGCCGGCGACCAGTTTGGCCACCGAGATGGCGAGATTGGCGGCGCCGGCGACCAGGACGGTGCCGACACTCTCCGACTCGGCGGGGGGCTCCGCGGGCGCGGGCACGGACGGTTCAGTGGAGGTCACGAATGCGGTCTTCCCCGGCGCAGTGACGGATAACCGTCGCCCGGGGGCGCCTGCTAGCGTTGCGCCCGTGTCGCGCACTCGCACCGAGCGCCTGGTGAACCTGGTGATCTGCCTCCTGTCCACACGACGGTTCCTCACCGCCGCGCAGATCGCCGCGACCGTGCCCGGATATGAGCACGATCCGTCCGACCCACGCGATCACGAGGCGTTCCAGCGCAAGTTCGAGCGGGACAAGGCCGAGCTGCGTGACCTGGGCGTGCCGCTGGAGACCGGGACGGCCAGCATCTTCGACCAGGAGCCCGGCTACCGGATCGCGCACCGTGAGTACGCGCTGCCCGACATCCTCCTCGAACCGGACGAGGCCGCGGCCGTCGGCATCGCCGCCCGGCTGTGGCAGCACGCCGGTCTCGCCGCCGCCGCATCGTCCGGTCTGGCCAAACTCCGCGCCGCCGGGGTCGAGGTGGACCCGCAGGCCACCCTCGGCGTGGAGCCGGTCGTCACCGTCGACCCCGCGTTCGGGCCGCTCACCTCGGCCGCCCGGGAGCGCCGCGCGGTCACCTTCAAGTACCGGGTTCCCGAGGTCGACGAGCCCAGCACCCGCCGTCTCGAGCCGTGGGGCGTGGTCTGCTGGCGCGGCCGGTGGTATGTGGTGGGCCACGACCGCGACCGCGACGCCACCCGCTGCTTCCGGCTGTCCCGCATCGTCGGCGACGTGCGCGCCACCGGCCGCGGCGACGCCTTCGAGCCGCCCGCCGGCGCCGACCTGATCAGCCACGTGGCCCGCTCGTCCGGCCCGATCGCCCGCAACGGCCGGGCCACCGTCACGGTCCGCCACGGCCGGGCCGCCGGGCTGCGCCGGCTCGCCGCCGACGTCGTCCCCGGCCCGGAGGGCGACCGGCTGACCATCGTCTACGGCGACGTCGACTGGCTGGCCTCGCGCATCGCCGGGTACGGTCCGGACGCACGCGCCGACGGCCCGCCCGAGCTGCGCGACGCCGTCGTCCAGCACCTCAAAGAGCTCATCACCCGCCACGAGCTCCCGGCGGTGACGGCATGATCCGCCGGCGCCGCCACGGGCGGGTGCCGGTCGAGCGTTCCCAGGGAGGCACAGCGTGAGCACCGTGCGGACCCCGTCCGGCGACCGGCTCGGGCGCCTGCTCAATCTGGTGCCCTATCTGCTGGCCCGGCCCGGCATCCTGATCTCCGAGGCGGCCGCCGACCTGGGCGTCACCGACAAGCAGCTGCGCGAGGACCTGGAGCTGCTCTGGGTGTGCGGGCTGCCCGGTTACGGCCCCGGCGACCTCATCGACATGGCCATCGACGGCGACCACGTGACGATCAGCCACGACGCCGGCATGGACAAGCCGCTGCGCCTCAATCCCGACGAGGCGCTGGCCCTGGTGGTGGCACTGCGGATGCTCGCGGAGACGCCCGGCATCGGCACCCGCGACGCCATCGAGCGGGCCCTCGCCAAGATCGAGAGCGCGGCCGGCGACCTGGCCGACGCTCCGGTCGCGGTCCGCCTCCCGGCGAACCAGAAGAAGCTGGCCGCCGTCCGCGCCGCCGTCGACTCCGGGCACGCGCTGCGGCTCACCTACTACACGGCCGCCCGCGACGAGACGACCGACCGGGTCATCGACCCGATGCGGATGCTGATGGTCGGCGGCTTCAACTACCTGGAGGCGTGGTGCCGTCGGGCCGAGGCGACCCGGCTCTTCCGGATCGACCGGATCGACGGGTTCACCGAGCTGGACGAGTCGGCTGCGCCCCCGGTCGAGGCGGTGCCGCACGACGTCACCGGCGGAGTCTTCCGGCCCGGCCCGGAGCTGCCGCTGGTCACTCTGCGGGTGGGCCGCGGCGGCCGCTGGATCACCGAGTACTACCCGGTCGAGGAGGTGGTCAAGGACAGCACCGAGTGGCTGGTCACGATGCGGGTCACCGACCTCGGATGGGCGCAGCGCTTCCTCACCGGCCAGGGCCGCGACGTCACCGTGATCGGCCCGCCGGAGCTGCTCGACCGCATCCGGGCGCAGGCCGCGACGGCCCTCGATCAGTACGCCGCGCCGACCGGCCTCGGAGCGGACCCGGTCGCGGGCCGATAGGGTGGGCCGCGTGCTGATGTGGGTCTGGATCGCCGTCGTGGTGATCGCGCTGTTCGTCCTGATCTTCGCCGCGTCCCGGGTGATCGGGCGGCTGCCCGCGCTGCGCCGGGCCGCGGGCAAGCTGGAGCGCCGCCGTGACGAGGCCCTGGTGCTGCAGCAGAGCGCGGAGCGGCTGCAGGCGACCGTGCAGGGCCTTCAGGAGCGGGCCGAGCGCGCGCAGGCGAAGGTCGAGGTGATCAAGGCGGGCCGCGGCCGGTGACGGGCAGTTACCGCCCTGTTGTCCTGGCCTTACCAAGATCATAAGAAACCTGAGGGATCCGCACGGCAAAATCGTCAGGATCCACACGTACGATGGACCCCGCAAACTGATCCGACCGACTGGAGTCATCCCATGGGCGCCCTCAAGCCATGGCACATCATCGTCCTCGTTGTCGTGCTGATCCTGCTCTTCGGCGCGAAGCGGCTGCCGGACGCGGCGCGCTCCCTCGGCCGTTCCCTGCGGATCATCAAGGCGGAGACCAAGGGCCTCGTCGACGACGACAACATCGCGGAGAAAGCGGAGCCCCAGCACAGCCGCACCCCGCTGCAGGGCGAGGTCCAGCAGCCCTACCAGCAGCCGGGCTACCAGCAGGCGCCCCCGCCGCCGGCCGGCTACCAGCAGCAGGCGCCGCAGGGTTACCAGCCGCCGCCGGCGCAGCCCTTCGTCGACCCGGTGCAGCACCGCACCAACGACCGCTGATCCAGCCCGATGGCTCTGAGCCTGCGTAAGAAAAAGGGACCTACGAAGTTCCAGCAGGCTTCCGACGGCTCCATGACGCTCATCGAGCACGTTCGGGAGTTGCGTAACCGGCTGTTCCTCGCATCGGTGGGCCTGGTCGCGGGTCTCATCGTCGGTTTCGTCCTGTCCCAGCCGACGTTCGACCTACTCAAAGAGCCGTATTGCAGCCTGCCGGACGCGACTGATGCCAACGGCGTCTGTCGGCAGTTCGTCCAGCTGTCACCGGCGACCGGCTTCGTCATCAAGTTGAAGATCGCGCTCTGGGTCGGGATCGTGGTCAGCGCGCCGGTCTGGCTTTACCAGCTGTGGGCTTTCATCGCGCCGGGCCTGCACCGGCACGAGCGCAAGTGGGCCTATGTGTTCGTCGCTCTCGCGGCGCCGCTGTTCGCCGGTGGCGCTGTCCTGGCCTACGCGGTGGTGGACAAGGGCCTGGAGTTCCTCCTGGATGCCGGTGTCACCGGTGCCGGGACCACACTCGAGGCATCGGCCTACGTTGACTTCGTGACGAGCATGATCCTGCTGTTCGGGGTCGCGTTCGAGTTCCCGCTAGTGCTCCTGATGCTCAACTTCACCGGCGTGGCCTCGGCCAAGCGGTTGTTGAGCTGGTGGCGGACCGTGGTGTTCCTGTCCTTCGCGTTCGCTGCCGTCGCCACCCCGGATCCGGGCCCGTTCGGCATGACGCTGCTCGCAGCCTGCCTCTCGGCGCTCTACTTCATCGCCTGCGGCGTCGCGGCGGTCAACGACAAGCGCAAGGGCCGCGGCAAGGAGATCTACGCCGGGCTCGACGACGACGAGATCTCGGAGTTGCCGGAGGAGCGGGTGCCGGTCGGCGCCTCCGACCCGATCGAGGCTCCCACGGCGATCGACGCTCCGGCGCCGGTCGCACAGCCTCGGTCGATCGAGCGCAGATTCGACGACATGACCTGATCTAATTCCGGATCGTGAGTGACTTCATCGCGGTGCTGGCCAATCCCTCAGCGGGGCGCGGCCGGCACCGCGGTCTGCTTCCGGGGGTCGTGGAGGCTCTCGGGACGACCGGGCGCGCCGTTCGGATCCTCACCGCGGGCAGCGGGATCGAGGCCGAGGAGGCCTGTCACGCGGCGGTCGCGGACGGGGCGGCGGCCGTCGTGGCGGTCGGCGGGGACGGCACGGTGCACCGGGCCCTGCAGTCGGTCGCCGGGCAGCCGGTCGGGTTCGGGGTGGTGCCGGCCGGGACCGGCAACGACTTCGCGAGCGCGGTGGGCGTACCCCCTGATCCGTTGGAGGCCGCGAAGGGGATCGCCGCGGCGCTGCGGGATGACCGTGCCCACCGGTTTGATCTCGCCCGAACCGTTGATGCCCACGGGGAGCGACGGTGGTTCTGTGCGGTCCTGGCCGCGGGGTTCGACGCGCTGGTCAACGAGCGCGCCAACCGGATGCGCCGCCCGCGTGGCCCGCGGCGCTACGACCTGGCGATCGTTCTGGAGCTGGCCCGGCTGCGCGCCCGGCACTACACCCTGACGCTGGACGGGGAGGAACACGCCTTCCCGGCCGAGATCGTCGCGGTGGGTAACTGTGCGAGCTATGGCGGCGGGATGCGGATGCTGCCGGACGCCGATCCGGCCGACGGGCTGCTGGACGTGCTGTTCGCGGCGCCGCTGGGGCGGCTCGACCTGATGCGGCTCAAGCCGCGGCTGCGCCTCGGAACCCATGTGCGTGATCCGCGGGTCACCGTGGTGCGGGCGCGCGAGGTGCGCATCGTGGCCGCCGGGATCGTCGCGTACGCGGACGGCGAGCGGCTCGGTCCTCTGCCGCTGGAGGTGAGCTGTGTGCCGGGTGCGGTTCGGTTGCTCCGTTGAGTCGAGGGTCAGATTTGCCGGGGCGGGCCGAACGGTAGGGCATGACGAACTCGATCGGACCTCGCGCCGCCTCGCTCTTCGGTAACGCCACCTCGCTGCTGGGCAGCACCAAGGACGCCTTCAAGGCGATGGCCGACGCCGCCGTCAACACGCAGGGCGAGTCGCCGGCCGCCATCGCCGAGACCGCCGCGAGGAAGGGCCGCCGCGGCACCGTGCTGGACCGTTACGCCTGAGCCTGCCGGGGTCTCACGCCTGCGGCGGCAGCGCCAGTGACAGGACGGCGGACAGGTTGTTCGCCTTGCCGGCATCCGCGGCCGGCACGATGTACGCGGCGCAGCCGGCCTTGACCGCGCCCGCGTCGGCGGGGCTGTCACCGACCATCAGCGCCCGCTCCGCGTCCACGCCGAGCATGCCGCACGCGCGCCAGAAGATCGCCGGGTCCGGCTTGATCCGCCCGACCTCGTAGCTGAGCGCGAACGCGTCGACGAGCTCGGTCAGCCCCCACGCGTCGAACAGCGGCCGGACGTCGAACGCGATGTTGCTGACGACGGCCACCTTCACCCCGGCCTCGTGCAGCTTGCGCAGGGTCGGCTCGGCATCCGGGTACGGGACCCAACCGTCCGGCACGAGCAACCTCTCATACAGCGCGTCGGCCAGGCCCTCCACGTCGGTCGGCACGGTCGCGGCCAGCCCGGTGTAGGCGGCCCGGTGGCTGTGCGCATACAGATCGCGGTCGGCCCAGTGCTCGGCCAGGTGCGGCGGAACCCGGTGCGGCAGCGGCCCACCGGCCCGGCCCGCCGTGGTCAGCCGGTCGGCCAGGACGGTCGCCCGACCCCGGTCCAGCTCGGCCCCGCAGGCGGCCGCCGCGGCGATGACCCAGGCCAGCGCGTCCTCCACCTGAGCCAGCGTGCCGTGGAAGTCGAACAGGACGGCCTCGACGGGCCGCGCCGGTGGGACAGGTGGATTCGAGGCATGCGGCACGTGGTGCACCTTACCGACCCGTGTCGGCAGCGCTGACGGCCCCATAACCGTGCTGCGTTTTGTCATACCCACGAACTAGCCTTGTGTTCATGACGAGTCCCGCCGAGAAATATTCGGCATCCAAGCGGCGGGCGGCGCGGGTCGCCACCTATCCGGCGCTCGAAGATTTCATGCTCGACGTGGGCTTCGACCTAGACGACTTCCAGCGCGAGGCCTGCGAGGTCCTGGAGCGGGGCAGCGGCGTGCTGGTCTGCGCCCCGACCGGCGCCGGCAAGACCGTGGTCGGTGAGTTCGCGGTGAGCCTGGCGCTGCGCTCGGGGCAGCGCAAATGCTTCTACACCACGCCGATCAAGGCGCTGTCCAATCAGAAATACCACGACCTGGTGTCGCGCTACGGCGCCGACAAGGTCGGCCTGCTGACCGGCGACAACGCGATCAACGGCGACGCCCCGGTGGTGGTGATGACCACCGAGGTGCTGCGCAACATGCTCTATTCCGGCTCCGACCAGCTGCGCAACCTCGCCTATGTGGTGATGGACGAGGTGCATTACCTCGCCGACCGGTTCCGCGGCGCGGTCTGGGAAGAGGTGATCATCCACCTCCCGGCCTCGGTCACGCTGGTCTCCCTGTCGGCGACGGTCAGCAACTACGAGGAGTTCGCCGACTGGCTGGTGACGGTCCGCGGCCAGACCGAGGTGGTGGTCAGCGAGCACCGGCCGGTCCCGCTCTGGCAGCACATGCTGGTCGGCCGGCGCATGTTCGACCTGTTCCACGACGCCGACGCGGCACGGAAACACGACGTCCACCCCGAGCTGCTGCGCTACACGCGCGAGATGGACCGGCGGATGGAGTTCACCGACCGGGCCGCGTCCGGCTGGCGCGGCGGCCGGGGCAAGCGCTGGCAGCCGCCGCCCCGGGCCGAGGTGGTCGACCGGCTGGAGCGGGCCGGTCTGCTCCCGGCGATCCTGTTCATCTTCAGCCGGGCCGGGTGCGACGCCGCCGTCCAGCAGTGCCTCAACGCCGGTCTGCGGCTCACCGACCCGGACGAGCGGGCCGAGATCCGGCGCATCGTGTCAGCCAAGGTCGCCCACCTGCCGGCCGACGACCTGTCGGTGCTGGGCTACTGGGAGTGGCTCGACGGGCTGGAGCGCGGGGTCGCCGCCCACCACGCCGGCATGCTGCCCGCCTTCAAGGAGGCGGTCGAGGAGTGCTTCGTCAAGGGCCTGGTCAAAGCGGTGTTCGCCACCGAGACGCTGGCGCTGGGCATCAACATGCCGGCCCGCTGCGTGGTGCTGGAGCGGCTGGTCAAGTTCAACGGCGAGGCGCACGTCGACCTCACCCCGGGGAGTACACCCAGTTGACCGGCCGTGCCGGGCGCCGCGGCATCGACGTCGAGGGCCACGCCGTGGTGCTGTGGAGCCCCGACGTGGATCCGCGCCACGTGGCCGGGCTCGCCTCCACGCGCACCTATCCGCTGCGGTCGTCGTTCCGCCCGTCGTACAACATGGCGGTCAACCTGGTCGGCTCGGTCGGCGCGGAGAAGTCGCGGGAGCTGCTGGAGTCGTCGTTCGCCCAGTTCCAGGCGGACCGGTCGGTGGTCGGCCTGGCCCGTCAGGTCCAGCGCAACGTCGAGACCATGGAGACGTATGGACAGGACGCCGCCTGTCACCACGGCGACTTCGACGAGTATTTCGGGCTCCGCGTGGCCATCGCCGACCGGGAGAAGGCACTGTCCCGCCAAGGTGTGCAGCAGCGCCGCTCGGCCGCCGTCTCCTCCCTGGAGAAACTGCGGATCGGTGACGTGATCCGGGTTCCGCAGGGCCGCCGGGCCGGGCTGGCCGTCGTGCTCGAGCCGGCCGCCACCGGATTCGGCGAGCCGCGGCCGCTGGTGCTCACCCAGGACAGGTGGTCCGGCCGGGTCAGCCCCGGCGACTTCGGCGGCGAGGTGGAGGTGCTGGCCCGCGTGCGGGTGCCGCGCAACTTCAACCACCGCTCGCCGGGTGCCCGCCGCGATCTCGCCGCCCAGATCAGCGACACCGGGCTGGACCGTCATCCGGACCGTCGCCGCAGTGGCCGCAGCCGGGCCAACCCCGGTGAGGACGCTGAGGTCGCCCTGCTCAAGGTGCAGTTGCGCCAGCACCCGTGCCACGCCTGCCCGGAGCGGGAGGATCACGCCCGCTGGGCCGAGCGCCGGCACCGGCTGCTGCGTGACACCGACGCGCTGCGCGACAAGGTGGCCGGGCGGACCGGGTCGCTGGCCCGCACCTTCGACCAGGTGTGCGCGGTGCTGACCACCCGCGGCTATCTCTCCGGCGACGGCGAGGTGACCGACGCCGGCCGGATGCTCGGCCGGATCTGGTCGGAAGCCGATCTGCTCGTCGCCGAGTGCCTGCGGCAGGGCGTGTGGGACGGTCTGGCGCCCGACGAGCTGGCCGCGGCCGTGTCGATGGTGCTCTACGAGTCGCGCCGTGAGGGCGACGACCGTGCGTCGGTGCCGAAGGGCCCGATCAGCGCCGCCGTCGACGCCTGCGCCAAGCTGTGGGGCGAGATCGCCGCCGACGAGAGCGAGTACGGGCTGTCGCTGACCCGCGAGCCCGATCCCGGGTTCGTGTGGCCGATGTTCCGCTGGGCCCGGGGCGAGCCGTTGGCCCGGGTGCTGGCCAGCGGGCACAACGACGCCGACATGCCGGCCGGTGACTTCGTGCGGTGGGCGCGGCAGGTCCTCGATCTGCTCGGCCAGGTCAGGGAGGCGTCGGCGGCTTCGCCGAGCGTCAAGGAGACGGCGCGTAAGGCGATCACCGCGGTGAATCGGGGGTGCTGGCCTTGCAAGGCGCGATCTGATCCGGTCACCCGGGCCGCCCGGTCACCCGGGCCGCCCGGCTGGCTGGCTCACCTGGGCCACCGGGCTCACCCGGCCCGGCCTGGCCCGCCCGCCTGGCTGGCCTGGCCTACCCGGGCCGCCTACCCAGGCCGCCCACCCGGGTGGGGCTGTTGGATCGGGCTTGTCGGGTCCGGGCTGTCGGGTCGGGCGTGGCGATCCGGGACGCCGGACCGCGCCGGTTGGGGGCTGCCGGTGATGGAGCGATCATCGCGGATGGTGAATCTCCGTTGACGCTGTCATTGGGATGATTCAAGAATTGCGGCGGCGGCATTGGCGGGGTTCATCTGTTGTCGCGGCGCACCGCGAGACACCGGAGGTCCGGAAGTAGGGGACATGAGCGCGGGCTCACCGCATCTGATCGGGTGGTCCGGTGACGCGGTGGCGGAGTCGGTGCTGGCGGTCATCGACGCGGACACCGCGGTCATCGAGCTCTCGGTGTGGGGCGGCTGGGATCGCCGGCTCGCCGCACAGGCCCGTACGGTGCTGGACAAGTGCCTGGCCGAGCACCCCACCGGCGTGATCGTCGACCTGCACCAGTTGCGTGACCCGCACGCGGTGAGCGCCTCGCTGTGGCTGACCGCGTGCTCGCAGGGCGCCGCCATGGAGCCGCCGATCGCCGTCGCCGTCTGCGTGCCGGCGACCGCGCCGTTGGCCCGCCGGTTGCGGCGGCTCGGCGCACGGGACTGGCTGGTGCTGTATGCGACGGTGCCGCAGG
Organism: Actinoplanes sp. CA-252034; assembly: GCF_050956125.1. Lineage (NCBI taxonomy): Bacteria > Bacillati > Actinomycetota > Actinomycetes > Micromonosporales > Micromonosporaceae > Actinoplanes > Actinoplanes sp. CA-252034. The sequence goes on along the minus strand of NZ_CP191846.1, from coordinate 7,714,964 downwards.
CGCGGGACGCCATGGCGGGTGGGCATCCGCTGCCGGACCGGATGCACCTGGCCCTGCCGCCCGACCCGGCTGCGGCACTGCCGGCCCGCTCGCTGGTGACCGATGCCTGCGCCGGCTGGGGTCTCGGCCATCTGCGTGAACGGGCAAGGCTGGTCATTTCCGAGCTGGTGGTGAATGCCGCCGAGCATGCGGGTACCGATGTCGAGGTGATCGTGTCGTCGCGCGGCGCCGGGGCGGCCCTGCACCTGGCCGTCTACGACGGCGACCCGGTGTTGCCGCGAGTGCGTGACCCGGTGCCGGGGCTGCTCGGGCCGTCGCTGTCCGACCGCGGGCTGGGACTGCGCATCGTGAGCGCGGCGGCCTCGTCGTGGGGCGCGCTGCCGGCCCGCGGCGGCAAACTGGTGTGGGCCATCGTCCGTTCCCGGCCGGAGGAGGCGCCGTGGTGAGCGCAACCCGGATCGACGGGGCACGTGACGGCGACCGCCTGCTGATCACCCTGCGGGGCAGCCTCGACGCGATGTCGGTGGACGCCCTGCAGAGCCAGCTCTACGACCTGACCCGGCTGCACGACCTGCTCGGTCTGACCGGGCCGGTCCGGCACATCCACATCGACGTGGCCGGGGTGGACTTCTGCGACGCGGCCGGGCTGCGCATGCTGGTGGCGGCCCGGCGGGTGGCCGAGTCCCGGCGGGCCACCTGCCATCTGCACGACCCGCAGCCGCACCTGCGGTGGCTGCTGCAGGCCACCCGCGCCGCCGACCTCTTCGACGGCCTATGAACGATGCACCGAAAAGGTCGAGCGGAGAGCAGGAGCCGGCCGAGCCGAGACGGCCGAGCCGAAAGGGCCGAGCCGAGACGGCCGAGCCGAGCCGAAAGGGCCGAGCCGAGACGGCCGAGCCGAAAGGGCCAAGCCGAGACGGCCGAGCCGAGACGGCCGAGCCGAGACGGCCGAGCCGAGACGGGTGAGGCGTAGCCGTACGAGATCGGTCAGTCGTAGTAGAAGTCCATCGCCTCGCCGAAGTTCGACGGTTTCTTGATGCCGGACGCCTTGCCGTGACCGCTCAGGGTGGTGGTCATCTGCAGGGAGTCCTCGCTGTCCTTCAGTGACACCTTGATCGAGGTGACCCAGCCGGCCGCGTCAGTGGTCGCGGTGAAGGTGGCGTTACCGCCGAAGAGCACCGAGATGGCCGGGGTGCCGATCGGCAGGAAACCTTCGTTGAAACGGTCGCCCTCGATGTCCAGGGTGCCGCTGAAGGTGTTCGGTCCGGTGCTGGTGACTTTCTCGATCGACTCGACGAAACGGGACATGCCAGTCGGATCGCTCATGTCGTACGCGTACAGCGAGTCCTTCTTGAGCCGTTTCAGGTTGAGATGCACCCAGGTCTCGCCGTCCTTCGACCGTGAGTACAGGTCGGTGCCGACCACGATCCGCTGGGTCGCCTCGGTCTTCGCGCCCCCGCCGGTGACCTTGTACTTCACCGAGATCCGCTTGGCCTTCGGGTCGTAGGTGCCGGACCCGGTGATCTTCTTGGAGTCGGGCACCTGACCGCTGGTCGAGAACCGGTAGGTCGCGTTCTTCGACTTCTCCAGCGCGGCCAGCAGCAGCTCCCGGGCGCCGGGGCCGGCCGGGCTCGGTGACGCCGCCACGCTGGCGTCGGCGGACACCGTGGGGGCCGTGGCCGGTGCGGCGGGTGTGGACGGGGTGGTGCAGCCCGCGGTGAGCAGGACGGCGACGGCCACCAGGAAAGGGTGGTACGGCTTCAAGTGGGACCCCCATGATCGATTGCGGCGGTGAGCCTAATCGATCGACGGCCAGGTGCGCGCGGTGGAATCGAACAGATGCTGGTCGCTCTGGACCGGGACCACGCAGAGCAGGTGGCCGCCGGGCGCGCGCAGCGTCTTGTGGCCGCCGTGGTCGGCGACCACGGTCGCGCCGAGCGCCAGCAGGCGGGCGGTCTCGGCCGGCACGTCGTCGGTCTCCATGTCGACGTGGTACCGCGGCGCGTCGTCGACCGACTGCACGTCCACGGCCAGTCCCGGCAGCGCACCGACCAGGGCGATGAACTCCTCCTCGCCGGGCACGGGCGTGGCGGTGGCCCCGAAGGCGCCGGCCCAGAACGACGCGGCGGCGGGCGTCTCGGCGGACGGGGTGTCGATGAAGATGCCGAAGAGGCGGCTGCGATGCATGATCACACCCTACTGACCGGTATCGTCCAATTGCGACACGTGACGATCGCCACCGGTGAGACGAGCAGAATTCTCATGAACTTATCGGTCACCTGACAACCCCGTACGGCGGTCCGGGGCAGGATGGGTTCGTGGCCGACTACACGCTTGACGATCGGGAACTCGCCCTGGAGGCCGCGCTCACCGGCGCCGCCGAGGGCCTGCGGCACTTCGCGGCGCTCGCCGGGCTGCCTCGCGAGCTGAAACAGGACGGCAGTGTGGTGACCGCCGCGGACCGGGCCGTCGAGGACCGGATCCGTGAGGTCCTGTCCGCCGCCCGCCCCGGTGACACCATCCTCGGCGAGGAGCACGGCGAGACCGCCGGTGAGGGTGGCCGCCGGTGGATCATCGACCCGATCGACGGCACCCACCTGTTCGTCGAGGGCGACGACCGCTGGCTGGTGCTGATCGCCCTCGAGGAGAAGGGCGAGGTCACCGTCGGCGTCGCGGCGCTGCCGGCGCAGGGCCGGATCTTCTGGGCGGTCCGCGGGGGAGGCGCCCGCGAAGCCGAGTTCCACGACGGCCGGATCACCGGTGAGCAGAAGATCGCGGTCGCCGGGGGTGGCGCGCCCGACCTGGCGATCAGCCGCCTCGGCGTGGTCCCCGACTGGGACCGGGCCGACGTCGCGGCCCTGATCGAGGCCACCGCCGAGCGGCCCTGGTCGCTGCACCCCGGCCTGCTGGTGGCCCGCGGCGACCTGGACGTGGCGGTGCAGACCAGCGGCAAGATCTGGGACTTCGCGGCCACGTCGCTGATCGTCACCGAGGCCGGTGGCGACTACCGCGGCCTCGACGGGCGGACCACACCCGGCCCGGGGGCGTCGCTCTACAGCCGGAGCGCTGAGCTCGGCGACGCCGCCCTGGCCGTGCTGAGGTAGGGCCGCCGGTCAGTTCGGCGCGTGCAGGGTGATGGTGGTCCAGGCGCCCACGTGCACCTGGTCGCCGTCTTTGAGCGTTCGGGGCATGCCGGTGCCGAGCGGCTGGTCCTCGTCGTTGATCCAGGTGCCGTTCGACGAGCCGACGTCGGAGACCAGCCATGTCCCGTCGATGCTGAAGGTGAGCAGCGCGTGGTTGTGTGACACGCCGGGGTCGGACGGGGCGGCGCCCAGGTCGATCTCCGGGGTGGTGCCCTTGGACGTGCTGGTCCGCCCGATCCGCACCTGCGGGGGCGCCAGCGTGATGGTCTGCGGGATCGATCCCGCCGGGAACACCACGCCCTCGATGTCGTTGAGCGCGAAGTACTCCGGGTCGGCGGCGACCGTGGCGGTCCACGGGCCGGCCGGCGCCGCCACCGGCTGCGGGTCGATCTGCGGGACCCGGCCGGTGCTGTGGTCGTACCCGCAGTCCTCGCAGAACCGGAACGGGCCGCTGCGCGGATAGCCGCAGTTCGGGCATTTCTCCTTGGCCGGGGCGATCGCCTCGGTCGGCGGCGCCGTCACCAGCGGCACGGCGGGGGCGCCGTCGATGCGCGCCCCGCACGTGTCGCAGAAGTCACCCTCCGCCGAGGCGTGACCCTTCGGGCAGGTGTACATGGTCACTGGCCGCGCCCGACCCGCACGGTCTTGGTCGAGCGGGTGTCCAGGGCCATCTCGTCCTCGGCCGCCACCTTGCGCCGCAGCCGGACCGTACCGGTCACCGCGTCCTCGATCTCGACCACCTTGGCCAGCAGATCCTCGGTCGCCTTGTTGCCGCTGGCGTGCGCGAGCTGCGCGGCCCGGCCGAACTTGATCGTCGCGGTACGGTCGTCGCCGGCCTCCCGCGCGGCCAGGCCCTCCTGGATCGCGTCGGCCAGCTCGGCCTGCCCGGTGTAGTGGGCGACCTGCCGGTTGATCCGGGTGGACAGTGCCGTGTCGTCCGTCCACACCGCCCGGACCAGGGCACGGGCGTGCTCGGTGTCGCCCTCCATGATGTGCACCCGGGCGGCCAGCATCTCGTCGCCGGCCGCGCCCGCCGGCACGTCGATGCAGAGGTGGTAGTCGCGGCTCTCCCGGCCCCACGAGCCGAGCGGGAAGCGGCCGGCCCGCGGACCGTCCTCGACGCGCTTGCCGGTGAGGTCGGCGACCTGCGGCTCGACCTGCTTGACGAACCGGACCGAGGCGTTGACCGGCGTCCACACCTTCAGCTGCACGTCGGCGGCGGTCTTACCCATCGCCGCTGTGATCATCTGCTGGAAGGAGGCGGTCAGCTCCATCGGCTTGGCCACGATGTCCACGGTGCCGAGCATCTTGTCGGCGATCTTGCGGAGCTCGGCGACCTTCCAGTTCGCGCCGACGCCCCGGCAGTCGCAGGTGAACTGCTCCTTGATCTGGTCCAGAACGCTGTCCAGGTAGCCGTACCGCTCGCCGTTGTCGCCGTCGGTGAGCAGGATGGCGTGCTTGATGTCGCCCGGCCGCTGCCCGAACAGCTGGGCCGCGAGCAGCAGCCACGCGCCCATCGCGGTGCCGCCGTTGGCCTGCAGCCGGTCGATGGCCGCCGCGGCCGTGGCCCGGGTCTGCGGCGAGGAGACGGCCAGCTGGCCCGGGTCCGGGAAGAGCTGCTGGGCGGTGCTGACCCCGGCGATGATGGCGAAATGGACACCGTCGTCGATGCACTCGACGGCGGCCTTGGCGGCCTGGCGGGCGGCGCCGATGCGACCCTCGGCCTGCATCGAGCCGGACGCGTCGACGATGATGATCTCGGTCGCGCCACCGGTACGGCGGCCGCCCTCGCCACCGCTCGACGTGACCGTCACGATCGCGTTGACTTCACTCGCGCCCAGGGCGAGGTACTCGTTCTGGAAGGTCTCGGCGGTGTAGGACACTCTCGGGACTCCTTACGCGTTGGTGGTGTCGAGGTCGGTGGTCTCGGGCTCCGGATCGGTGAGCGCCGGCCGGACCGGGATCACCGCGACCGTGATGTTGTCGGCGCCGCCGGCCGCGTTCGCGTACGCGACCATCGCCCGCGCTGCTCCGAGCAGGCTGTTCGCGGCGGTGAGGCATTCACGTACCAGGCCGCCGAACTCGGCCGGGTCGACCAGGTAGTTCCACAGGCCGTCACTGCACAGCAGCAGGTGCCCCGGCTCGGTCGCGGTGAACGACCGCACCCGCGGCCGGACCGGCCCGGCGTCGGCGCCCAGCCAGGCGGTGATGGCGTGCGCCTTCGGATCGTTCATCGCGGTCATCGGGTCGGCGCCGAGCGCGATGACGTGGGTCGCCCACGAGTCGTCCTCGGTGAGCTGCTCGGCCGGGCCCTCCGGTCCGATCCAGTAGACCCGGCTGTCACCGACCCAGCCGTAGCCGACGTGCGGGCCGCGCACCGCGGCGGCCACGATCGTGCAGGCCGGGTTCGCGGCGGCACGGCGGGGATCGCCGGTGTGCGCCAGCGACGCGACCGCGGCGGCGGCGCCGGTGATGGCGTGCGCGACCGCGCCGGCCAGCCCGACCGCGCCCGCCGGCCGTTCCAGACCCTCCAGGTCGACGGTCTCGTCGGTGCCGTCGGTGACGAACGGGAGGTCCGGGTGCCGCGCGCCGGCCAGCAGCTCGCCGGCCGCGCGGACGGCGATGTCGGAGGCGGCGTCCGGGTCGAACGACGCCGACACACCGTCGCAGACCACCACGTCGGCGGCGTCGTCGCCGACCGCCAGCCACATGGCGTCCTCGTTACGGTGATGCCGCCGCCCGCGGTCGCTCACCGCCGCGCCGACCGCACCGCCGTCGGCCTCCAGATGATCGCGGGATCGGCCGGCCATCATGCCGCACTCCTCGCAGTACCCGTCGTCGCCCACGGAGCCCGCCGCTCCGCACCGCGTGCAGTCCTTGCCGGCCGGCGCCGGGGCCGGGGCCACGTCAGGAACGGGCGGTTCGGCGAGCCTACGCCCGCACGCCTCGCAGAAGGTAGCGCCGGAGGCCAGCTCGTCCTCACAGGAGGCACAGTCGGTCGTCAGGGTCATGAGCGCGGTTCCGCCCCTCTCACGTACGCGTCCGCGGGCGCACCGCGTTCGCCAGGTCCACCAGGCGGATCTTCTCCGTGCCGTGCGTCGCCCGGGCCATCTCCCGGTACGCCGACTCCAGGGCGAACCGCACGTCTCGTTCCGGCTGCTTCTCCGCCGGTTCGGCGCCGATCACCGCGGCCAGGTCGCCCCCGGTGATCTTGGTGCCGCCGCCGAGAGTACGCAGCACCTGCTCGAGCAGTTCCGCCCGGAGGGTGGCCAGTTGCGCCGCCTCCACCTCGAGCCGCGAGATCAGCCCGGCCGCCTGGGTCAGCGAGCCCACGTCGACGACCGCGGCCTGGTGTGCCCGGACCAGCGCCCGGATCGCGCCGATCTGCGAGATCGGGTACGCCGACGACGTCCCCGGAACCCGGTTGTACGCCTCGACCGCCCCGGTCCGGTCCCCGCTCTCCATCCGGCACCGGGCCAGCCCGGCCGCCGCCGTCGTGTACGCCGGGTCGGTGCGGCTGACCACGTCGTAGTAGCCGCACGCCGTGGTCATGTCACCGGCCAGCTCGGCGGTGACACCGAGCGCCAGTTGCGGGGCCAGCTCGCCGGGCAGCGCCGCCCACACGGCGTCGAACCGCTGCCGGGCGCGCGCGTAGTCCTCGGTGGCGAGCGCGAGCAGGCCGTCGTACCAGTCCACCCGCCAGTCCGGCTCCATCGCGTCGCGGACCCGGGCCGCGGCCTCGGCGTCGCCCTGGTCGATGTGCGCCCGCATCCGTCGCAGCCCCACCTCGGCCGAGTCCTGCGGGGCGGCGTCGAGCTGGGACAGCACGGTCTTCGGGTCGGCCGCGGTGATGGAGGCGATCATGCCGGCCGCCGGGTCGCTGAGGTCGACCAGCGGGGTCGGCAGGTCCTGCCGGCGGGCCCGGTCGTCCCGCAGGTCGGTGCGCAGCTCGCCGGTGAAGAACCGGGAGATCGCCGGCCGTGGGGTGCCGTCGGTGGCCAGGACCTGCCGCAGCACGCCCAGCATCTGCTCGGCCATCTCGGCGGCGTCGGCGAACCGCTGGTCCGGGTCGGTGTGCGTGGCCTGCCGCAGCAGCCGGTAGAAGCTCTCGTGCTTCCGGTACACCTCGAACTCGCCACGCTCGGGCAGGCTCCGCGCGTACGTGGTCTGGTAGCCGCGGAAGTCGGTGGTGAGCACGGCCAGCGTACGGCCGATGGTGTAGAGGTCGGACTGCGCCGACGGGCCGTCGGTGGCCATCTCCGGCGCCTGATAGCCGACCGTGCCGTAGATCGCCGCCTCCTGGTCGTCGACGTGCACGACGCCGCCCAGGTCGATCAGCCTCATCTGGTCGCCGGACTGGATCACGTTGTCCGGCTTGAAGTCGCAGAAGATCAGGCCACGCTCGTGCAGGTAGCCGAAGGCCGGCATGATCTCCAGCACGTAGGCGAGCGCCTGATCGACCGGCAGCGGGTCGGCCGCCCCGTTGTTGCGGCGCTCCTTGAGCAGGTCCTTGAGCGACTTGCCGCCGACATACTCCATCACGATGTAGCCGGCGCCGTCGTGCTCGACGAAGTTGTAGATCTTGACGATGTTCGGGTGCTCGACCTCGGCCAGGAACCGCCGCTCGGCGACCGCGGCGGCCAGCGCGTCCTCGTCACCCGAGTTGAGCAGGCCCTTGAGCACCACCCAGCGGTCCGAAACGTTCTTGTCCACGGCCAGGTAGACCCATCCCAGGCCGCCGTGCGCCAGCGGTCCGACCACCTCGTACTGCCCGGCCACCAGGTCGCCCTTGACCAGCTTGGGGGTGAAGTTGAACGCGACGCCGTCGTTCGGGCAGAACCCGGACGTGCGTCCCGGCCGGTCGCCGCGGGCCCGCCCGACCGCGTTGCCGCACTTGGCGCAGTAGCGCTTGCTCTCCGGCACCTCGGCGACCTGCAGCACCGCGGTCGCCGGGTCGGCGCTGCGAATCGGCGCGATCTCGACGAGGCCACCGCCGAAGCGGCGGGCCGAGCCGGTCCGGGAGCTTCCGGAGGTCCGGCCGCTTCCCCGGGTACGGGTGGAGAGCGCGCTGCTGCGGGAGGAGGAGGCGGTGCCCGGCCGCGGCGTGGGCACCGGGGCGGGCGTGCCGGCGACCGGGGCCAGGCCGCAGGTGTCGCAGTACCCGTCCTCGATCGTCCCGCCGCAGTCGCCGCGGGCACACCGGCCGGAGACGGGAGCGGCCGGAACGGGAGTGGCCGGACCGGACGTGGCCGGGACCGGTGTCGGCGCCGCGGCGGGCGCCAGGCCGCACGTGTCGCAGTAGCCGTCCTCGATCGTTCCGGAGCAGTTGGGGCGCTGGCAGGTCATCGGGCCTCCCGGGCGGCGATGGTGGCGGAGAGCGCGTCCTGATATCTCTCGACGGCGGCCCGCGCCGCGGCGAGATCACAGGGCGCCTGGTGCAGGGTGTCACGTGCGGTCTCGGCGAGCGGGCTGAGCACCGGGTCCTCGCCGAGTCCCCGGCTCAGTGCCTTGGCACGGAAGGCGTCGAGGCGGCCACGCAGCTCGTTGCGCTCGGCGAGCAGCCCGGCGTGGTGGGCCTGGGCCGACCGCAGCGCCGCCAGCCGCTCCCGGGCCTGCCGGTTCCACGCCGACAGCCGCGGGCTGATCAGCGCCCAGTGGCCGGCGGCGGCCAGCGCGTCGATCGCGGCCAGCTCGGGGCGGGGGTCGGCACCCCGTACCACGATGATCTTTTCTTGGGGGAAACGCCCGGCGACCGCCTCGCGGGCCGCGTCCGCGGACGTCTGTGCCGCCTCGATCTCGGCGACGACCGACCGGGCGTCGCGCAGCCGCTGCGACAGATGGGCCCGCAGCTCGGCCGCGGAGGTCCGCTCCGCGTCCGCCCGCGCGATCAGCGCCCGCACCCGGTCCAGGCCGGAGACGTCCGCGCCCAGCGGATCCGACAGCAGCGTCCCGGTGAGATCACCGAGCAGCCGGTCCGCCTCGTCGAGCAGCCGATCCGTCTCGGCGGCCAGCCCGACCGCAGTCTGCCGGGTCAGATCGCGCACGTGCAGCAGCGCGTCGGCGGCCTCGGCGGCGGCCGGCGTCGCCCGCCGCCACGCGTCCCCGGCGCTGGTCACGACCGCGACCGCGGTGGCGAACGCCGCCTCCATCGCGGCCAGCAGCTCGGCCGGCGTGCAGGTCGAGACCACCTGGCCGGCACCGAGCAGCCCGCGCTGGGCCAGCGGCACCGTCGCGGTCGACAGGGTGATCGAGCTGCCCAGCACCTCCTGCTGGAAGGCGGCCCGGTCGGCGTCGCTCATCCGCCGCTGCGAGCGCAGCGCCCGCGCGCGTTCGATCACCTCGCCGAGCTGCCGATGCCCCTGCCAGAGCCGGGCCAGAGCGTCCCCGGCGTCGGCCCACGCGGTCGCGGTCCGGCCGGTCAGCTTGATCCGGCCCAGTTCCTGACGGTCCGGGTTCTGATCCAGCTCGACCAGGTTCGCGGCGATCGCGGCGACCGCCTTCTCCAGGCGCGCCAACTCGGTCTCGGCGGCATGCATCGTCATCGGTACCGTGCCGCGGGAGGTTGCGGGGCGGTACCGCCCAGCCAGCGGTCGTGGATCCGCGCCCAGGTGCCGTCGGCACGCATGCGCTCCAGCACCGCGTTGACGTAACGGGTGAACTCCGGGTGCGTCTTGGCGATCGCGATCCCGTACGGCTCCTCGGTGAACCTCGGGCCGACCACCTTCGCGTACGGGTCCTGCGCGGCCATCCCGGCGAGGATGGTGTCGTCGGTGGAGACCGCCTCGGCCTCGCCCAGCTGGAAGGCGACCAGGCACGCGCCGTAGTCGGCCCGGACGACCAGCGCCGGTTTCGGATCCACCTTCTGCAGGTTGTCCAGCGAGGTGGAGCCGGCGACCGAGCAGACCGGCCGGCCGCCCAGGTCCTCGATCCGCTGCACCGGCGAGTCCTTGCCGACCAGCACCCGCTGCCCCGCCTCGTAGTAGACGGTGGAGAAGTCGACCCGCTGCAGACGCGCGCAGTTGGTGGTCATGGTGCTGATCACCAGGTCGACGGTGCCGTCCTCGACCCGGTCCATCCGCTCGGCGTTCGGGATCACCCGGATCGCCAGGCGATCGGGGTCACCGAAGATCGCCTTCGCGATCTCCCGGCCCATGTCCACGTCGAAGCCCTCGATCCGGGCGGTGAACGGGTCACGGGAGCTGAACAGGACGGTGCCCTGATTGGTGCCGAGGATCAGCCGCCCCCGGTCCTTGATCTTCTGCATGTGGCTGCCGGCCGGGATCTGCAGGCCCGTCGTGGGCCGCAGGCTGGCCCGCGGGTCGCAGGTCGGAACCGCTGCGGGTGCGGCGCTTCCGGAGGGCGCCGCGCTCGCCTCCGGCTTCGCCGTCGGCTCGGCCGTCGGTTCGGCGGTGGTGCAGGCGGTCAGCCCGGCCGCGGCGAGCATCAGAGCAACCACAAGGGGGGTACGGGCCACGCGCCCCCACCCAGTCCGAGGCGCAGTCCCCGTCCCGCTCATCAATCCGCTCACCGGTGTTCCCCCAGCCGATTCCGCAGTCCCCGGGCTCTGCCTGCCCACCGGTATTCCTCCAGCCGGGCGCGGGGTCCCCGGGCCTTTTCCGCTCACCGGTACTCCTCCAGCCGGACGCGGAGTCCCCGGGCCGCGGACACGCCGACCGCCAGTGCCAGCAACGGGCCGAGGATCGTCAGCGCGCCCAGGCCGCGTCCCGCCGAGCGGATCTCGTCGTCGAACGCGGCCCGCCGGTCACTCAGCGCCTCGTCCAGAACGGCGGTCAGACCGTCGAACGTCGTCGCCGTCTCCGCGCTGACGGCCTTGCGCACCGCGCCCTCGTAGTCGCCGCTGTCGTCCAGCCGGCGGATCTCGTCGTGCGCCGCCAGGTAGGCGTCGTGCTGTCGCGTGGCCGTCGTCATCAGCCCGGCCACGTCGTCGAACCGCGGCCCGGTCACCGAGAACCGCTGCCGCAGCGACGCGAAGTCGTCCTCCAGCTTGCCGCGCCCGGCCCGGGCGGCCAGGGTGAGCGCCTCGTCGGCCCGCTCCCGCAGCACCAGGTTGCGGGTCTCGGCCAGCGCCTCGGCAGGTGCCGAGCCGTCCCGGTCCGCGCTGTCCAGCCGGGCCCGCTGGTGCGCGAAGAACCCGGCGCAGAGCACCGCCAGCAGCACCGTCAGCGCCGAGGCGGTCAGCAGCGGCACGTTGAACGTGCGGTGGGTGGTGCGGCTCAGATGGGCCTGCGTCACGACCAGGGCGACGCCGAGGCCGATGATCAGGACCAGCAGCAGCACCAGCCACCAGGAGCTGCGGGCATCGGTGTAGCCGGCCGCCGCCTCCCGCCGGGCCTGCTGGAACAGCGCCTGCGCCTGCGGCTGCAGGGTGTCCCGGTTGAGCTGCGACGCGGCCTGCAGGTAGGAGGCGCCGACCGGCTTGCCCTGCCGGTTCAGCGCCCGGGCGGTGGCGACCAGCGCCGTGTAGTCGCCCAGACCGGTCGAGATGGCCCGGATCGCCTCGGCGCCCTCGCTGCCCTCCGGCACCCGGCGCGCGGCCGAGGTCAGGGCGGTCGCGGCGGCGGCCAGCTTCTCGTCGTAGCGCCGGGTCAGCGCCGGCGGCTCCAGACCGCCGGTGATGAACGCCTGCGCGGCGGTGGCGTCGGCGTCGGCCAGCGACGACCAGACCGTCTCGGCCTCGGCGAGCAGCGGCTGGGCGCGGTCGCGCAGATCGGTGGTGCCGGTGGCGGCCGAGCCCGCGGTCAGGCCGGCGACCAGGCCGGTCAGGGCGGTGAGGACGAGCACGACGGCGAGCAGTAGCTGGAGGCGGCCGGGCGAGGTGTGCCGCAGCCCCGCGAGGCGGGTCAACGCCGCGCGCGGTGGCGCCTGAACTGCTGTCACGCTGGGTCGCCTCTCACTGTTTCTCGCTGTGGGACCGCACGTCCACTGTGCGTCATGGGCGCAAGCCTCCGCTGTCGAAGAGGCGCCCGGCGGGAACCGCCGGGCGCCTCGTTCACACGCGGGTGATCAGCTCAGTTCGCGCTTGAGCAACTTGCCGGTCGCGGTCATGGGGAGGGACTCGACGATCTTGACGATCCGAGGGTACTTGTAGGCGGCCATCTGCTCCCGGCTCCACGCCACGAGTTCCTCCTCGGTGACCGTGGCGCCCGGCTTGAGGATCACGAAAGCCTTGATCTCCTCGCCGTGCTGCTCGTGCGGCACGCCGATCACCGCGCTCAGCGACACCGCCTCGTGCATGAGCAGGACCTCCTCGATCTCCCGCGGGTAGACGTTGAAGCCACCCCGGATGATCATGTCCTTGGCCCGGTCGACGATGTAGTACCAGCCGTCCTTGTCCCGCCGGGCCAGGTCACCCGTACGGAACCAGCCGTCCCGCATCACCTCGGCGGTCGCCTCCGGCCGGCCGATGTAGCCGCGGAAGATGTTGTGGCCACGGATCGCGATCTCGCCGATCTCGTCCGGGTTGTCGATGCTGTTCCAGTCGCCGTCGATCAGCTTGACCTCGACACCCCAGATCGGGATGCCGATCGACCCGGGACGCGGCTCGCTGCCCGGCGCGCTGAACGTGGCCACCGGGGACGTCTCGGACAGGCCGTACCCCTCGAGGATGGTGACGCCGAACCGTTCCTTGACCGCCTTGATGATCTCCACCGGCAGGCTGGACCCGCCGGAGACCGCGACCCGCATGTTCGCCGCGATCCGCTCGACGTCCACGCCCTCCTTGAGGGCGTTGAGCAGACCCCAGTACATGGTCGGCACGCCCGCGAAGAACGTCACGTTCTCGCTCTGCAGCAACTGCACCGCGGCATCCGGGTCGAACCGGGGCAGCAGCACCAGCGTCGACGCCGTCGAGAAACCGGCGTTCATGTTCACCGTCGAGCCGAACGAGTGGAACAGCGGCAGCACCAGCAGATGCGTGTCGGTGGCCGGCTGCGTGCCGAACAACCGGTTGCAGGTCAGCGCGTTCAGCACCAGGTTCGAGTGTGACAGCTCGGCACCCTTGGCCTGGCCGGTCGTCCCGCTCGTGTAGAGGATCACCGCGGCGTCCGTCTCGGCCCGCTGCACCGTCTCGAACACCGGCGGCTGCCCGGCCAGACCCGCGCCGAGCGTCTCCGCGCCCTCGATCGGCGACGCCGCCGCCGGATCCGCGGTGATCAGGAAGAAATGCTCAACCGCGTCGACCTCGTTGAAGCCGGCGAACCCCTCGGCGCCCATCGGCAGCTCCGGAGTGCCCTGGAAGCAGAAGTACGCCCTCGCGCCCGAATCCCGCAGGTGATAGGCGATCTCCCGGCCCTTGAGCAGCACGTTCAGCGGCACCACGACCGCGCCGGCCTTCAGGATGCCGTAGTAGACGATCGGGAAGTACGGCAGGTTGGGGCAGGTCAGGGCCACCTTGTCGCCCGGCTGCACGCCACGCGAACGCAGCATCCCGGCCACCTGATTCGCCGCGGCGTTCACCTGCGCATAGGTCAGGCGCTGCGGGCCGAGCACCACAGCGGCGCGCTCCGGATGGTTACGGGCGCTGTCCTCCAGGAGCACGGAGAGGTTGAGCATGTGGTGACACCCTTCTCACCGGTGAGTTTGCGACTGCAGTCTCATCCCAACATGCGTGCCCGCGCCGGTGGAAGGCTCCGTTTCGTCTTTGTTTCCGCCCCTCTTCCTTTAGGTCGGCTGTTTCCCTGCCGAATGCACCGGCGTGGGAATCCCGGTGTTGGATGCGGTACACGTGGGACGTCAGCCGATCTTCGACGTCCATGGCGTCGTCGTGGCTTACGAACTGCTGTTCCGTGGCCGTATGGATGACGTCGCGTCAGGGCGGCAGGATACATACGCCACCAGCGCCGTCATGGTGAACGCGTTCACCGAGTTCGGTATCGCCGAAGTGGCCGGCACCCGACCGTGCTTCATCAACCTCACCCGCGAGTTCGTGACCGGGCGGCTCCCGTTGCCGTTCGGCCCCGAACAGGTGGTCCTCGAGGTGCTGGAGACGGTCTTCGTCGACGAGGAGGTGATCGCCGGGCTCACCGCCCTTCGCGAGGCCGGCTACAAGATCGCCCTCGACGACTTCGTCTGGGGCTCCGGCCACGAACAACTCCTCGGCCTGGCGTCGTACGTCAAACTCGACCTCCTCGACGGCGACCTGAGCCGCCTCGACGAGATCGTCGCCGCGTGCCGCGCCTACCCCGGCATCGAGCTGGTCGCCGAACGTCTGGAGACCGAGGAACAGGTCGCCATCGCCGACCGGCACGGCATGGAGCTGCGACAGGGGTACGCGCTGAGCCGCCCCCAGGTCCTCAGCACCCCCAGCCTGTCGCCGTCCCGGCTGCGCCGCCTGGAGCTCGTCGCCGCCCTCATGTCCCCCGACGTCCCCCTCGAGAAGATCACCTCGATCATCGTCAGCGACCCCGCCCTGGCCCTGCGAGTGCTGCGCGTCAGCAACTCGGTCGCGGCCGGCGTGGTCAGCCGCATCTCCTCGGTCCGTCAGGCCGTCATGCTCGTCGGCCTGAACCGGATCCGCCGCTGGGCCACCCTGATGGTCGTCGACGACGTCGGCGAAGCCCCCGAGGAGCAGCTGCTCACCGCGCTCGCCCAGGCCCGTCTGTGCGAGAGCCTGGCCCCGCGCTTCCGTGCCGACCCCGGTGCCGCCTTCGTGGCCGGCCTGGTCACCGGCATGGCACGCCTGATGGCCATGACGCCCGCCGCCATGGCCGAGCAACTGCCCCTCACCATCGAGGTGTCCGACGCCTTGACCGTGGGCACCGGCCGCCTCGGCGACGTGCTGCGGGCGGTCCGCGCCTACGAGAACGGCGAGTGGGGCACCGGCGACCTGGCCGGCCTGTCCCTCGACGCGATGCGCTGGTCCACCCGAACCCTCACCGCCGCCCACCGCTTCTCCCCGACCCCGTCCAAGCGCCGCCGCGGCCCAGCGGCCCCGCGCCCGGTCTGACCTCAGGGCTCGCCTCCGCATCCGGCCCAACTCCGGGCGGTCGCCTCCGCGTCCGGCCCAGCTGCGGGCGGTTGCCTTCGCGTCCGGTCCGACTCCGGGCGGTCGCCTTCGCGTCCGGCCCGGCTGCGGGCGGTTGCCTTCGCGTCCGGCCCGACTTCGGGCGGCTGCCTCTGTGCCCGGTCCGAAGGCTGGCGGTTGCCTTCGTCTGCGGTCTCACTGCGGGCGATTGTCTCGTCCGGTCTGACTGTGGGCGGTCGTCCCGCGCCCGGTCCGAGGGCGGTCGCCGGTCGTGCCCGCCGCGTCCGGTCTGCTCTTCACCCGGCTCGCCCCACCCGCCGGGCCGTATCCGCTCCCTCCGGTTTGCTGGGCCGTTTCGGCTTGCCGGATCGCTCCGGCCAGCCGAACCGTTCGGGTCCTCCGAGTCGTCCCGGCTTGTTCGGTGCATGCGGCCCGCCTCCTCAAATGCGGTCCGCCCGCTCATCCGTCCGTCCGTCCGCCCGCCCGCCCGCCCGGCCGGCCGGTCCGTCCGCCCGGTGGCCCGGCCGAGCCTGTCGGTCCGGCTCGCCGCGGCTTGTCATGTGCTGGTGGGTCTGCGCCGGAGAATCGGGAACGCTGCCGCGATCAAAGCCAGGACCGTGCACAAAGTGGTCACCGCCGCGGTCACGCCCCACGGTAGAACGAGCGAAATGTCTCGGCCTATCTCGTCCTCCACAGCGGCTCGAACCCCGGCCAGGGAGACGACCGCGACGAGCCCGCCGAGGACGGCACCCACCACGACCGCGAGCAGCGCCTCCACGGTGACCACCCATAACACCTGGCCGGTCCCGGCGCCGGCGAGGCGGAGCGCCTGGAACTCGGTCCGGCGCGCGGCGGTGGCCATGAGCAGCGTGTTACCTACGGCGATCGCTGTGTATCCCGCCGTTAGCCCGATCAGCACCAGCAGGAACAGATCGACCAGGCGCCCCTCCTCGTCGACCTCCTCCATGACGAAGTCGTGAATCGGGAGGACGCGTGCTCCGGGAACCGCCACCGCCTGCTTCGTCAACACGACCATGCTGGTCAGCGCATCGGGATCATGCTCCCGGACCAGACCGCGCGGAATGCTCACCTCGTCGGCCACGGCGGCGACCGGCAGTCTCGTCTCGGCCCCGTCGGCGAATCGGATCGTGACCGTGTCACCGACCGTGGCGCCCAGCTCTGCCGCGGTGATCCGGTCCAGGACGAGGGCCTCGCCGCGACCGGTCACCGGCCTGCCCGCGGTCCGGTCGCCGTGTGTGATCAGCACCCTGGTGGTGAGTTCCGGCTCGATGCCCTGAGCACGGACCGCGGCCGCCGACAGCCCGGGCGTGCCGTCCGGAACGAGCACGTTCCCCGCCGGATACCGGGCGGTCTCGTCGATTCCGGTGGCCACTTCGATCGTCGCGACAGTCCCCGCGAGCAGAACCGTCAGCCCGACCGTCGCCAGCACCGGCGCCGCCGTCGACGCGACCCGGCGAACCCCGGTCAGCGTGCCTTCCCGGACGAGCATTCCGGTGGCGGTGCTCTGCCACGGCCGTGCCACCACCCGGACCAGCGGGACGATCAGCACCGGCGACAGCAGAGCGGCCGAGGACAACAGGAACATCGCCGCACCCAACCCGGCAGTGCTGCGGGTCTCCAGCGGCAGCGACGGCATCATCACCAGCAACGCCGCCCCGGCAGCGCCGCAGAGCAGCCCCGCCACCCAACGGGCCGGAGTCATCGAACGCGGGTCAGCCGCCGCCTCGCGCAGCGCTTCAAGCGGTGGGATCCGGCTGGCCCGCCGTGCCGCCGCGGTCACACCGGCCAGCGCCACGACCAGACCCAGCACGACCGCCCCCGCGAACGCCGCCGGCTGCCAGGTCACGGTGAAACCGGCGGGCTCCAGGCCGGTCCGGATCATCGGCTCGGCCAGCAACGGCGCGGTCATCATGCCGGCCGGAGCTCCGAGAAGGCCGGCGATCACAGCGATCAGTGCCGTCTCGGCATACATCATCCGCCGCACCTGTCCCGGCGTCGCGCCGACCGCCCGGAGCAATCCCAGCTCACGCCGCCGCTGCGCCGCACTCAGCGCGCATGTCGACGACACGACGAACACGGTCGCGAACGCACCCAGGCTGACCAGCGCGATCAGCAGCTGCGCACCGATCCACCGGATCCGCGTGACGGAACCCGGCTCGAGAGCGTCCCGCTCCGCACCCGACCGCACCACTCCCGCCGCCCCGACCACGGAAGCGGCCGCATCGGCCACTCGCTGGGCATCCCCGTTCACGGTCAAACCGATGACCCGAACGCCGGACGCCCGCTGCGCGGCCGCCCTGTCAGTCACGTAGAACCCGGGCCCGTCGACGGTCCCCGTGACCCGCCATTCCTCCTGGCCGACGGAGGTAAGCACCATCACTGTCCCCGGAGCCGTGCTTTCTCCCGCCGTCGCCTTACCGACGGCCGCTTCTCCGGCGGTGGCCTTTCCCGTGGCGGCCATGCCCGCTGCGGCGTCTCCCGCGGTGGTCTTCCCCGTGGTGGCGATGCCAACTGTGGCGTCGTCCGCGGTTGCCTTCCCCGCGGTGGTCTTCCTCGTGGTGGCGATGCCAACTGTGGCGTCGTCCGCGGTTGCCTTCCCCGCGGTGGTCTTACCCTTGGTGGCGATGCCAGGTGCGGCGTCTCCTGGGGTTACCTTTCCCGTGATGGCCTTCCCTGCAGGGGCTTCTCCCGCTGTTGCCTTACTCCCAGTGGTCATGCTGGCCGCGGCGTCTCCCGCCGTGGCCTGTCCAGTGGTGACCCCTTCCGGTATGGCCTTTTCCGTGGTGGCTTCTTTTGCCGTGACCTTTTCCGAGCTCGATGCTCTCGCCGTGGGTTTCGTGCCTGGTGTGACGGTTGTGGCGTCACCGCCTGAAGTGCCGTTGGAAGCAGTGCCGTTGGAAGCAGTGCCGTCGGAAGCCGTGGTGGCTAAGGCTTTCGGCGGCGAGGACGGAGTCGACGCTGTGCCGAGGACCACCTCGTCCGGGGCGGACGGAGCGCGGCCGCTGGTCAGCCGGTAACCACCGAGAGCGGCGGACGACCAGGCGTGCCCGTCCAGCAGGGATGCCTGTGAGTCGCCGACCGGCCGGCCGGCATCGAGACGCTGCACGTAGAACCAAGGATCCGGGACGGCCGCGGTCACACCGGCCAACTGTCTGAGCCGGGTGGCCAGATCGGCCGCCTGCACCGCGGTCCAGGCTGGCCGGTCGCGGTCGTCGCCGGTGCCCGGATCCGGCGGGGTGACAAGCACCGGGGCCAGGTCGTAACGGGCCGGAGCCTCCGGTTGAGAGCTGAGGTGGAGCGCCGCGGACCCGGCGACGACGGCGACTCCCAGGAACACCGCTACGAACGTGCCGGCGAAACTCGCGAACCGGTGCCGGACCATCGCCCACGCCGCGGTCATCGGGTCACCACCGTGTGCTGTGCGTGGGCGATGTGCAGGGCGATCCGCTCGGCGCCGGCGGCACCGGGCAACTCGTCGAACACCCGGCCGTCCGCCAGGAACAGCACCCGGTCGGCGGTGGCCGCGGCCAGTGGGTCATGGGTCACCATGACGATCGTCTGCCGATGGCGGTCCACGGCCTCACGCAGCAGGTGCAGCACCGCGGCACCTGACGCTGCGTCCAGCGCGCCCGTCGGCTCGTCAGCGAAAAGCACCGCCGGTCGGGAGACCAGGGCCCGGGCGATCGCCACCCGCTGCTGCTGGCCACCGGAGAGCTCGGACGGCCGGTGCCCCTCACGGCCGGCCAGGCCCACCTCGGCCAGCATCGCCGTCACGGCGCCCGGCTCGGGGCGGCGGCGGGCCAGCCGCAGCGGCAACGCCACGTTCTGCGCCGCGGTCAACGCCGGCACCAGGTTGAACGCCTGGAACACGAACCCGACACGGCTGCGGCGCAGCCGGGTCAGAGCACGCTCACTCAGACCACGGACGGGGACCCCGTCGATGACGACCTCGCCGTCCGACAGCCGATCCAGCCCGGCCGCGCAGTGCAGCAGCGTGGACTTGCCCGACCCGGAGGGGCCCATGACCGCGGTGAAGGTGCCCGGCTCGAACCGGGCGTCCACCCGGTCCAACGCCGTGACCGCGCGCTCGCCGGTTCCATACGTCCTGGTCGCCGCCCGCAGCTCGACCGCTGGTATTCCGTGATCCGTCATGCGACCAGCAAACCGTTCCGGCGGGCCCG
The DNA here is from genome assembly GCF_050956125.1 of Actinoplanes sp. CA-252034. Taxonomy (NCBI): domain Bacteria; kingdom Bacillati; phylum Actinomycetota; class Actinomycetes; order Micromonosporales; family Micromonosporaceae; genus Actinoplanes; species Actinoplanes sp. CA-252034. Next base: position 7,695,636 of record NZ_CP191846.1, on the reverse strand, counting down.
GCACAGTCACGCGGAGTCCACACTCGAAGGTAAACCCTGCACTACCGACAGCGGCTCGCCCGGCCGGTAGCGTGCCGGACATGCAACCCCGCAACGCGCTCGAGGCGCTCACCCTGCGGCCGGTCGCGTTGTTACGTTCGTCCTGGCCATGGCGTTCCCTCGCATATCTGGCGAGCGGCTCACTGCTCGGCGCCGCCACCATCGCGGCGGTCGTGGTCATGTTCGTCGTCGGCACGCTGCTGGCCGCGGTGGTCGTCGGCGTCGCCGGTTACGTGGGGTGTCTGCTGTCCGGCATCGTGGTGGCCCGCGTCGAGCGGCGGCGGCTCCGGCTGGTCGACCGTGCGGAACTGCCCGACCCGCACCTGCCGCCTCCGGGGGCGGGCCTCCGCGCGTGGGTCACTCTGCGCCTGCGGGAGGAGGCGACGTGGCGGGAGCTGTTCTACGCGGCGCTCGCGGCGGCGATGCTGAGCTGGATGGATCTACTCGTCCTCGTGGGTGTCGGCTACACGCTGGCGATCTCGATCGGTGCGCCGTGGACCATCGCGGACGAGCCGCTGTCCGCCACTCTTCCGGCTGTCGTCGCCGGGCTGCTGCTGGGCCCCATCCTGGCCTATCCGGTGATCGCCTGGGCCGGTGCCCGCGCGGCGATGGCCCGCGCCATGCTGACGCCGCCCGACGACACCCGTCTGAGAGAGCTGGCCCGTTCCCGGGCGCGGCTGGTCGACGCCTTCGAGGTGGAGCGCCGGCGCATCGAGCGCGACCTGCACGACGGCGCCCAGCAGCGGCTCGTCGCGCTCAGCCTGCAGCTCGGCATGGCACGACTGGAGGTGCCGGCCGGCACGCCCGGCGCCGAGCCGCTCGAAGCCGCACATCTGCTGGCCAAGCAGGCGCTCACCGATCTGCGGGAGCTCATCCGGGGCGTTCATCCGAAGGTTCTGACCGACCGTGGCCTGGCCGCGGCTGTGGGGGAGGCCGCCTCCGTCGCGCCCCTACCCGTCGACCTGGACCTGCGCCTGCCCGGCAGGTTGCCGTCGGCCGTCGAGGTGACCGCCTACTTCGTGGTCTCCGAAGCGCTCACCAACGTCGCCAAACACGCCGGGGCGGAGCGGGCAAGCGTTGAGGCGTCCCTGACGGGCGACCGCCTGATCGTGCAAATTCGTGACGACGGCCGTGGCGGGGCCGACCCAGCGAGCGGCTCCGGCTTGATGGGGCTCGCCGACCGGGTGGCGGTCCTCGACGGCTCGGTCAGCCTGTCCAGCCCAGCCGGTGGCCCGACGCTGCTGCGCGTGGAGATCCCGGTATCGGAGGCGGTCGCATGAGGGTGGTCATTGCGGAGGACGGTGTGATCGTCCGGGAGGGGGTGGCCGGCATGTTGCGGCGGTTCGGCCACGACGTGGTCGCCGCCGTCGGGGATGCAGTCGCCCTACGGGAGGCGGTCGCCCAGCATCGGCCCGATGTGGTCGTCACCGACGTGCGGATGCCACCGGGGTTCAGCGACGAGGGCCTTCAAGCGGCGATCGAGATGCGGACGACCGACCCGAGACTTCCCGTGCTGGTGCTCAGCCAGTATGTCGAGCAGACCTACGCCGCCGAGCTGATCGACTCCGATCACGGGGCGGGCGTCGGCTATCTGCTGAAGGACCGCATCGGTGAGGTCACCGAGTTCGTCAAGGCGATCGAGGACGTGGCCGCCGGGCGCACGGTGGTCGATTCGGAGGTGGTTCGCCAGTTGCTGAGCCGCCGTCGCGACCCACTGCACCGACTCACCGCTCGTGAGCGCGAGGTCCTTGCACTGATGGCCGAGGGGCGCTCCAACACCGGAATCGCCCGGGAACTGGTCGTCACCGAGGCGATGGTCGCCAAGCACATCAACAGCCTGCTCGCCAAATTGGAGCTCCCACCCGACAGCGACGATCACCGTCGGGTCCGCGCCGTCCTGGCCTATCTTCGCGGCTGATCGTCGCGCCCCAGCCGATATACGAGGCGGGCCGACTACCCGCCGCAGATGCGGCGCATGAGCCCGGCCGCCGGCGATCGGGCCCGCTGCTGGTGTCGCGGTCCGCGCTTGCCGTGAGGGTGGTGGACGGGGCTTGGTGATTGGTGGGGTGGCTTGGGCCTGGTGGTTGGTGGCGCGGTCCGCGCCTGCCGTGAGCGTGGTGGACCGAGCTTGGTGGTTGGTGGCGCGGTCCGCGCCTGCCGTGAGGGTGGTGGGCGGGGCTTGGTGGTTGGTGGGGTGGCTTGGGCTTGGCGTGGTGGACCGGGCGGCCGTTGGGGTGCTGAGGGCGGTCTGCTGCTGTTGGTGGGTGCCGAGCCGGCTGGCGGTCCGGGATCGGCTGCTGGGGTGCCTTGCGCGGCTCGTTGCTGTGGTGGGGATCGAGCTGGCAGGCGGCTCGGGCCGGCTGTCGGGTGCTGGGCACGAGCTCGTTGTCGCGGTGGGTGTGCTCGGGCTGCCTGCTGGGGCTCAGCGCGGTTGAGTCGCGGCGGGGGAGCCGGGGTGGCTGGCGGCTCGGCTTTAGTGGGATCAGTCGCCGACGGTTACCGTGATCGTGGCCAGCAAGCCTGCGGACAGGTCGAAACGGTCTCGGGGGACCACGTGGAGAAGGTTTCCGGCTGTGGGCTCACGGTCTTCGGCGGGGGGAAGTCCTTCGGCTACCTGGCCGGCGATCTGTTCCGGGATGTAGAGAGGGCCGGAGTAGGTCACCGTTCGGCCTCCGGCGAGGTAACCGCCTACGTGGACCGAGGTGGTGATGTGGACCGGCTTTCCTGGTTCGCGCCCGGGGTGGACGGTGCGGAACTCGGCGTAGCCGTCGGTGTCGGTCACCTGGGCGCCACGGACTTCGCCGTCGCCGGTGGGCTCGCGGTGGCGGAGGTCCACCACGGCTGAGGAGACCGGGGTCGTGTCGAAGGCGTCGAGGACGCGAATTCGCAGCATCAGCGGGACGCCGGGGTGATCTCCGGCGATGTCGCGGCGGACCAGCTCGAAGGGGAGAGTGCCGGTTCGGCCGGGTTCGGCGCGAGGGAGGCGGGCCGGTTGAGGCCCTCTCGTCACCGGTCGCGGCACCGGCCTGCTGATGACCGGCGTGCTCCGGCTCTCCTCGTTGCGCACGGCAAACCCCCGCTGTAGATCACGTCAACGAGTTGATCTTCGCAGGGGAATTGACTACTCCGTGGGTTTTTGAGTTATTTGTCCGCTGTGATAGGGGTGGCGTTCCGTAACACAGGGCGCGCACACTGCCTGGCAAAGGCGTGGCCATGCTCACCGCCCTGAGCGTGGTCGATCCGGACCGCCTGGCCGGAGTGCGGTCCCACCGGGACGCTTCCACCCGAGTGTCCCGGAAACGCTGCGGGCGGGCGGGGCGTTGCCGCGTCCGCCCGCCTGCAGCGTGTCAACCGCGCCTGCTCCAGGCCCTGTCGCCGCTCATCGACATCCCGGCTCCGGTCCCGGTTGCCGTTCCTTCACCTGTCGGCTTCGGCCCCGGTTGCCGCTCCTTTGCATCCCGGCTCCATGGCCACCCACAACTGCACGTGCCGGCCACCGCAGATCCTCACGCCGATCACGGTCGGCTCGGTCGGTCCGTGGCGTGGTTGGCGCCGAAGATCAGCCCGCCGGTCATGGTTGGCTCGGTCGGTCCGTGGTGCGGCTGGCACCGCAAATGAATCCGCCGGTCATGGCCGGCTCGGTGGCCTGTGGCGTGGTTGGGCACCGCAGATGACCACGCGGTTCGGGTTGGTGCGGAGGGCGTGCCCGGGCGGAAGGGCGGCGTCACTGGCCCACGCGGCGGTAGAGGCGGACCGAGAGCGGCCCGAAGACGGCGATCAACGCGATCGGCCAGGCGACGGCCAGCAGCAGCGCGTGTTCGGCAGGCCACGAGTCGGAGCCGAGGCCGGGGTTGCCGAACAGGTCGCGCAGGGCGGTGGTGGTCGCGGAGATCGGGTTCCATTCGGAGACGGTGCCGAGCCAGCCGGGCATCAGCTCGGGGGCTACGAAGACGTTCGAGACGGCGCTCAGTGGGAACGCCAGCGGGAAGACGATCATCGACACGGTGTCCGGGTTCGGGGTGGCCAGGCCGAGTGCCACGCCGACGCAGCTTAGGGCCAGGCGCAGCAGCAGGAGCAGGCCGATCGCGGCCAGGACGTTGCCGAGACCCAGATGCCAGCGCCAGCCGACGAGTAGTCCACACACCACCAGCACGGCGGTCTCCAGCAGGGCACGGGCCAGGTCCGCGGTGACCCGGCCGGTGATCAACGCGGATCTCGCCATCGGCATCGAACGGAAGCGGTCCAGCACTCCACGGCCCACGTCGACGGCGATGCCGGTGGCGGTCGCGCCGATGCCGTACAGCATGGTCATCACGAAGACGCCGGGGATCAGGAACTCGCGATATCCGCCGCCGCCCGGCACCGACATGCCGCTGCCGAAGACATAGCCGAAGACCAGTACGAACATGATCGGCAGGCTGAAATAGATGACGATCTCCTCGGGCGCCCGCACCACATGCCGCAGGTAACGCCCGGCCATCACCCGACCATCCGCAAGGGCCGCGCTCATGCCCCCACCTCCGAAGACGCCGAAGAAGGCGCGGAAGAAGGCGCCGAGGAAGGCGCCGAAGAAGACGCCGAGGAAGGCGCCGAGGAAGGCCCTGAGGAAGACGCCGCAGATTGTGACGCGGAGCCAGCCGGGGCGAGGGGTGGTGGGTTGCCGGAGGCGAGGACGTGGAGGTGCGCGAAGGCGATGGGGGAGAGGTGGGTGAGTGAGGCGACGGGGTCGGTGAGGACGAGCGGGAGGGCGGCATGCCGGCGGACGACGCGGTCGAGTCGCCCGCGGTGAGGTGGAGGAACGCCTCGTCGAGGGTGGGACGGTGCAGGCCGACGTCGGCGACGGTTATCGCGGCCTCCTGCAACGCCCGGACGGTTGCGGTCAGCGTCTCCACCCGGTCCTTACGGAGGGGTACGCGCAACCGCCGCCGGTCGGTGTCGATGTCCGGCGCCGCGCCCGTGATGCGGGCCAGCACACCCGCAGCGTCGTCGAGGCGGTCGGCGTCGCGGATGACGACTTCGAGACGGTCCGCGCCGAGGGCCGACTTCAGCTGGTCGGGGGTGCCCTCGGCGACGACCCGGCCGGCGTCGACGACCGAGATCCGGTCGGCCAGCTGGTCCGCCTCCTCCAGGTACTGGGTGGTCAGCAGCACCGTCGTCCCGTCGGCGACCAGACCGCGGACGGCGTCCCACACCTCGTTGCGGCTGCGCGGGTCGAGGCCTGTGGTCGGCTCGTCGAGGAACAGCACCCGCGGCCGCCGGATCAGGCTGGCGGCCAGGTCGAGGCGCCGCCGCATGCCGCCGGAGTAGTCCTTCGCGGACCGGCCGGCCGCGTCGGTGAGCCCGAACCGGTGGAGCAACTCGTCGGCGCGCCGACGGGCGTCGCGTACGCCCAGGTGGTGCAGGCGCCCGAAGAGGATCAGGTTCTGCCGGCCGCTGAGCAGTTCGTCGACGGCCGCGTACTGGCCGGTCAGGGCGATCCGTTCCCGGACCAGGCCGGGCTGCCGGGCGACGTCGGCGCCGGCCACCTCCGCCCGGCCGGCGTCGAAGCCGAGCAGGGTGGACAGCACCCGTACGGCGGTGGTCTTCCCGGCTCCGTTGGGCCCGAGCAGGCCGTGCACGATGCCGGCCGGAACCTCCAGGTCGAACCCGTCGAGCGCGATGGTCCCCTGCCCGCCCCGGTAACGTTTGCGCAGCCCACTGGCCACGATCGTGGATGTCATGGACCCAGGTTGGCGGTCCGCGCTGACGAGTCGCGCACCGTGCGCTGACGAGCCGGGGGCATCGGTGACAGCGAATCGATAGCGGATCGACAGTCGTCGAACCTAACGTTCGGCTACCGGCCGGTCACCCCGGCGGTCCGTGGTGAGGGGACGACGATGGCAACTCTGTACGCGCTGGTGGCGCTCTTCGGCGCGTTGACCCTCCTCAACCTGCTGCTGACCTTCGGCGTCATCCGCCGGCTGCGGACCCGCCCGGCGAACACGATCGTCTCCACGCCCGGGTTCCTGACACCGGGCTCGCTGATCGGTGACTTCACCGCCCACGACCGCGACGGCCGGGCCGTGTCACGCACCGAGCTCTCCGGCCGTACCCTCATCGGCTTCTTCTCCCCCGGATGCGACGCCTGCCGGGACCGTCTCCCGGATTTCGTCTCCGCCGCCGGAGTCTTCGGCCGTGAGCGGTCGCTCGCGATCGTGATGTCGGACGCCCTGTCTGCGTCGGACTACCTGCCGTCGCTGACGCCGGTCGCGCGGGTCGTGCTGGACGAGCCGGACGGGCCGCTGATCTCGGCGTTCGCGATCACCGCCTTCCCGTCGTTCTTCGTGGTGGGCCCGGACGCCCGGATCGTCGCCGGGGGCGTCGCCCTCGACGACCTACCGATCGCGGCGGTGGCGTGACCGTCGCGGAACCCGGCGCGCACGGCACCGTCACCCTGCTGCGGGCGGCGTTCACACTGGCCTGGCGCGCGTCGCGGTGGCTTCTCGCGGCCCGCGCCGGCATCGCCCTGCTCGGCGGCCTGGCCCCGGTGGCGGTCGCCTGGCTGACCAAGCTGCTGCTCGACCACCTGGCGGGCGACGGCTCGGACGCCGACGTGCTGGCCGTCGTGCTGGCCCTGGCGTCGGCCGGCCTGGTCGGCGCGCTGATGCCGTCGGCCGGCGAGTTCGTCGACGCCGAGATGAGCCGGCGCACCCAGCTGGCCGGGCGGGAGGAGCTGTTCCGGGCGATCGGCGGGTTCGCCGGACTGGGGCGGTTCGAGGATCCGGATTTTCAGGACCGGCTGCAGGTGGCCGTCGCCGGCGGGCCTGCCACCCCGGCCCAGGTGGCCGCGAACGGCCTGGCCATCGCCCAGTCGACGGTCACGATCGCCGGGTTCGTGGCCGTGCTGGCGAGCATGGCCCCGTGGATGGCGCTGGTGGTGGCGGTCGCGGCGATCCCGACGGTCCGGGGCGAGATGATCCTCGCCCGCGCGCGGGCGGCGATGATGCTGCAACTCGGGCACGCCACCCGGCGGGAGCTGTTCTACGCCGACCTGATCTCCTCGGTGACCGCGGCCAAGGAGGTGCGGCTCTACGGGCTGAGCAACCTGTTCGCGACCCGGATGGGCAGCGAGCTACGCAAGATCAACCGGGGCATGCGCAGCCTCGACCTGCGGGAGTTGCGCATGCAGTCGCTGCTCACCGGGCTCGCCGCGGTCGTCGCCGGCGGGGGACTGGTGTGGGCGGCGCTCTCCGCACGCTCCGGCGGACTCGGCATCGGCGACATCGTCGTCTTCGCGGCGGCGACCGGCGGCGTCCAGAACCTCCTGGCACAGATCATCGGCGGCTTCGCCCGTACCCATCAAGCGCTCTTGATCTTCAGGCACTTCCGCGAGGTGACCGGTGCGCCGGCCGATCTCGCGGCGCCGGACGGTCTGCCGGTCCGCGCCGCGCCGCCGCTGCGCGACGGGATCCGGTTCAAGGACGTCTGGTTCCGGTACGCCCCCACGCTGCCCTGGATCCTGCAGGGCGTGAATCTGACCATCCGTGCCGGTGAGGCGACCGCGCTGGTCGGGCTGAACGGCGCCGGCAAGAGCACCATCGTCAAACTGCTGTGCCGCTTCTACGACCCCACCCGTGGCACGGTGCTCTGGGACGGCGTCGACGTGCGCCGCTTCGACGTCGCCGACCTGCGCGAACGCCTCGGAGCGGTGTTCCAGGACTTCATGTCCTACGACCTGACCGCCGCCGAGAACATCGGCCTCGGCGACGTGGCCCGCATCGACGACCGCCCGGCCATCGAGGCGACCGCCGGGCGGGCCGGGGTGAACCTGACCGTCGAGAAGCTGCCCAAGGGCTACGACACCCTGTTGACCAGGTATTTCTCACCGCAAGACGAGCCGGAAGACGAGCCGCAGGACGAGCCGCAGGACGAGCCGGCAGACGAGCCGGCAGACGGGCTGGACGACGAGCCGGGCGACAGTGCCGGGGTGCTGCTGTCCGGCGGTCAGTGGCAGCGGATCGCGCTGGCCCGCGCCTTCATGCGCGCCGACCGTGACCTGCTGATCCTCGACGAGCCGAGCGCCGGACTCGACGCCGGCGCCGAGCACGAGGTGCACACCCGGCTGCGCGCGCTGCGGGCCGGCGCCACCAGCGTGCTGATCTCGCACCGGCTCAGCACCGTCCGGGACGCCGACACCATCGCCGTGCTGTCCGGCGGCGTCGTCGCCGAGCTCGGCGATCACGCCACACTGCTGGCCGGCGGGGGGATCTACGCCGGCCTGTACACCCTGCAGGCGTCCGGCTATGCCGAGGAGCTTCACCCGCCGACCGGTGGGTGATCAGGAGCCGGCCGGTCACCCACCGGCCGGTGCAACGAGGGAGTGAGCACATGAGCATGTTCGGCAAGCTCGCCGATCGCCTGCTGGCGACCGTCGCCCCGACCGCCGAGGTCGACGCCGCCTGCATCTTCCTGCGCAAGACCACCGTCCAGGCCGGCTGGTGCCGGGGCAGTGTCACGGGCGACCGCATCCCCCGCTACAAGTACACCTACATCTACGACAACTGCGCGGACCGGGTCACGTACAGCTGCCCGGCCGCATGATCCCGGCGGCCCTGCCGCGCCGGCGGCAGGGCCGTTCCCCTGTCGCCGAAGGGCCGCACATGCTGATCGCCGCCGCCGTGATCCTCGCCGTGGCCGGGGCCGTCACGCTGTGGATCCGCGCGAACGTGCTGGTGGTGGTCGTCCGTGGGCCCAGCATGCGGCCCACCTACGACGACGGGGACCGTCTGGTCGCGCGCCGCCGCCGGTCGGCGCCCGGGCGTGGTGACGTCGTGGTGTTCCGCAACCCGCGAGCGCATGGCGTCCCCGGATCGTCCGACGGGCCGCTGCTCGTCAAACGCGTCGCCGCCGGGCCTGCCGGGCCCGCCCCGGAGGGCATGGGCACGGCTGTCGTGCCGGCCGGTCATGTCGCGGTCCTCGGCGACAACCCGGCGCAGAGCCTGGACTCCCGGCATCTCGGCTTCATCCCGGTCGAGAACGTGATCGCCGTGGTGGTGCGGCGGATGGACACTCACGGCAGGGCCTTGCGCACCTCCGGATCCAGCGAGCCGTAGACCTCGTCCGGCTCTGTCCGGGTCGCCGCCAGGACGGTGGTGAAGAACCGGCGGGCCGCCACCGCGGCGATCACGTGGAAGATGTCGGTCTCGGACAGGCCGTGCTCGCGCAACCGGTCCACGTCGGCCGGCGTGACGGCCGACGGATCACCCGCCACGATCTCCGCGAACTCCATGACCGCGACATCGACCGGCGCCAGACGCGACCGGCCGGTGACCGCGTCGAGCAGGCCGGCGTCGTCGAGGAACGCCTCCCGCAGCGCCGTGGCGAACGCGAGCGAGCAGTACCGTGAGCCGATCCGCCGGGCCGCGGCCAGCGTCACCAGCTGATACCGGCGCGGATCCATCGCCGACCGCAGCGCCTTCGAGAGCCCGGCCCAGCCCGCCTGCACGTCCGGGGCCAGCGCGAACACCCGCGAATAGTTGGCGACGTAACCCATCCGCCCACGGTCGGCGTCGTAGAGCGGCGAGGACTCCGGAGTCTGCAGCAGTGTCATGGCCGCCGACCGTAGCGGTGCGCCGGCGCGATCTCGTGGGGGAAACCCCCTAACTCGGGCGCCGCCGGGCCGCGGCCGCCGCCTGACCGCGACTGGTCACCCCGAGCTTCGCGAGCACCGCGGAGACGTGATGCTCGACGGTCTTCACCGACAGGGTCAGCCGGGCCGCGATGTCCGCGTTCGACAATCCGTCGGCGAGCAGAGCCAGCACCTGCGCCTGCCGGGCCGTCAGCCCCGCGTCGTTGGCCACGGTCGCCGGGCGCGGCCCACGCGGCACCCCGGTCACCCCCTGCCGGCGCAGCGCCGCCCGCAGCCAGGCCGCCGCCCGCACGGCACCTAACCGATCACATGCGGTCAAGACCTCCGGGGGTACGGAAACCGGCGCGTCCCCGGCCAGCCGAAGGTGACCGGCCAGCTCCGCGGCGAACCACCGGTGCCCCCGTGCGACCGCCTGCTCGTATGCCGGCTGTGCCTCCGCCAGCGCCCGCTCCCGGTCACCGTCGAGCCGGAAATACTCCGACCGGGCCGCCGCCACCGGACCCGTCCACTGCAGCTCCGCCAGACCGTAGGCGTGCGCCGCCGCCGCATCCAGGTCGGCCAGCGCCCCGTCGTCACCCCGCGCCGACCGGATCCGCCCCCGCACCACCAGCGCCGGAACCACCGCCACGCCGCCCCGGCTGGGCCGCCCCAGCGACGCCTCGGCATCCTCCAGCGCGCCCGCCCAGTCCCACGCCGCGAACCGGATCATCGCCCGCAGGCCGAGCAGATACTGCACGTACCCGTCCAGATCCTGCTCGACGGCATAGGCGAGCGCCTCCTCGAGCACCTCCCCGGCATCGTCGTGGCGGGCCCGCGTCTCCCGCGTCGTCTCGATGGCGTCGCCGTGGCCGGCCTGTTCGATCAGCGCCGACGTCAGGTTGACCAGCGCCCGGGCAGCGTGGTCGGCCGACCCCGCCGCGGCCGCCTCGCGATGCAGTTGGCGCAGCTGCCCGGCGGCGGCCGGATCACCCGACAGCATGCGGGCGCTGGCCACGTTGACGCGCGCGTGCAACTCCGTCTCCGTGTCACCGAGCGCGGCGGCCAACTCCCCGGCCCGCTCACCCCACCGCACCGCCGCGTCCGGCTCGTACGCCAGCATGTGCAGCTGGGACCGGTTGCTGTACGCCATCGCCAGCGGCCGGCCGGGCGGCCCCTGCTCCAGCGCCTCGACCGCCTCGGCCGCGGCCTCCCGGGCCTCCACGCCACGGCCGCTCCACCACGCCAGCCGGGAGATCCAGCGTAGACAGTCGCCGGCCCGGTCCCGGTCGCCGAGAGACCGCCACACCCGCAGCGCGTCGCGGCAGGCGGGCAGGCCCTCTCCGGCGACCCCGGACAGATACGCTTGTACGGCGTACGCCTCCAGAAGATCTGCCCTCTCCGCAGGGGGCAGCCCGGACGCGTACGGAAGCATCGCCCGGTAGTGGGCCGCGGCCTCGCGGTGGGCGCCCTGCCCGGCGGCCCGCACCGCCGCCGCAGTGCCGTGCCGCAACACCGCCGCCCCGTCACCGGCCGGGCGCGCGTGGTGTGCCAGACGCGCCGGATCGATGCCGTCCACACGTTCCAGCAGGTCGAGAGCCCGCCGGTGCAGCGCGACCCGGGCCACCGGCGACAGCGACTCCTCGACGACCCGGCGCAGAAGCTCATGCCGGTACGCGACCCCGTTCCCCGACCGGGTGAGCACCCCCGAGTCCAGGCACTGCTGCACCTCGGCCCCGAACCCGCCGAGAACCGCCGTCTCCGCCCGTGTCGGGATCACCGCGACCAGCCGGGCCAGCTCACGAGCCGGCGCCGGCAGGCCCCGCAGCCGGGCCAGCACGAGATCCTGAACCGCGGCCGGCGGCCCCGCCGCGTCATCGGCGAGCACCTCCGTCACCAGGAGAGGGTTACCCCCGGTGAGATGAAACAGCTCCACAGCGTCCCGGCCGGCGTGGGCCGCCTGCTCGCTCACACACGCCTCGGAGAGCGGGGCCAGCGGAATCCGGCGCACCACCTCCCGGGGCATCGCCGCCAGCGCCGCCCGCAGCGGATGCTCCGGCCCCACCTCGTCATCGCGGAACGTCACCACGAGCATGGCCGCCAGCCGCCCGATCCGCCGGGACAGGAACACCAGCAGGTCCGTCGTCGCCTCGTCGGCCCAGTGCGCGTCCTCGACGATCACCACCGGCAGCGGCCGCGCGTGGGGCCCCGACAACTCGCCGACCAGCGCGGACAGCACCTCGCCACGGTCCGCTCCGGCGGTCAGCCGCTCGGCCAGCCGGCCACCGACCTGCCGCCCGATGTCGTGCACCGGACCCAGCGCCCGCGGCGTGACCAGCGGATCGCACACGCCGAGCAACACCCGGGCCCGCGGGCCGCAACGCCGGGTGAACGCGGTGACCAGCGCCGACTTCCCGATCCCCGCCTCACCGGCGACGAGAGCCACCCGCCCGGAACGCCGGCTGTCCCGCAACAGCCCGTCCAGCTGCGCCAGCGCCCCGGCTCGTTCCCACAGCTCCATCGCCCGGAATCGTACGACGCTCCTGTCGCCGCCCACATCGCCTGCTGCGCAGCCAGGTGCGGTGCCGGTCAGGGTGGTGGGGCCGACGCCAGGTCGATGGCCTCGTCCGGGGGAGGACGGCCGCCTCGGCCAGGGCGGCGGCGAACCGTTGCGGGCCGAGGGCGGCACGGGCGGCCGCGGCGGCGGACCGTGCCGGTTCGGAGGCTTCCGGGTCGGTGCGCAGGCCGAGGGCGTGAACGGCGCCGAGCAGGCGGGCGGCGCGTTCCGGCTCTCCGGCGGCGACGGCCAGTCCGGCGAGCCGGTCGAGGGCCTCCGCCATCACCTGGAATCCGAGCATCCCGGCACGGACCGTGAACACCTCCCTATACCGTGCCCCGGCGGCGGCCGGATCGCCGGTCAGCTCGGCGATCCGGCCCAGCATCACCAGGATCGTCATCCGGGTCCCATCGGCGCTGTACCAGCCGGCAGGGCACGCGGCGAGGGCCTCGTTGCCGTACCGCAGCGCCTCGGCCAGGGCCTCCCGATCAATGTCACCGACCGCCGATCTGGACCCTGCCGTGAAGTCGGTCCCGGCCGCCGAGCCCGGATCTGCCGGGGGCGGGGCGTCTGGGGAGAGCGCGGTGGGCGGCGTCGGGTCGCTGGGTCGGGAGGCTCCGGCGGATGCGGATGCGGGCCGGGATGGGGCGGAGCGGTGCAGGGCCAGGGAGCCGAGGCCGAGCAGGGCGGCCGCCACGAGCTCGGGGGCTCCGGCGGAGCGGGCCAGCTCCGTGACACGGGTGAAGTCGGCCGCGGCGCCCGCGAGGTCGCCGGTGTCCATGCGGGCCTGGGCGCGCCCGCGGAGCAGGTCGGCGGCGTCCACGGTGGAGCCCAGCTCGCCGGCCAGGTCCAGGGCCTCGGCGGTCGGGGCGATGGCGGCCGCGGGGTCGCCCCGCCACGAGGCGAGCTCGGCGAGTCCGGAGAGGGCGAGCATCGCGCCCCAGCGGTCGCCGAGAGCACGGAAGCCGTCGAGTGACGACTGGAACTCGGGTTCTGCCAGGGCCGGATCGGAGCCGGAGAACATCACCATCCAGCCCGCGCCGATCCCGCCGAGCGCCTTGCTCCACGGGTCGCCCGCGATCTGGCCGCGCAGTCGCCGGTTGAGCTCCATGACGCCCGCCGGGTCACCGGACGGCGGGCCCACCGCCATCGCCGACAGGTACAGCAGGAACGGGTGCGCGGGTGCCGCGGTCAGCGTCCGCATGTAGTCGGTCCAGCGCTCGGCCGGGCGGGCGGTCCGGTCCCCGTCGCTGAGCGCCGCGTTGAACACGGCGATCACGTACTCCTCGGTGTGTCCCGGCGGCGGCTCGGGACCGGCCGCGCGCAGGGTGAGATCGGCGAGCGTCGCGGCCTCGCCTCGCAGCCCCCGCAGCCACCAGTAGAAGGAGAGCGCGGCGACCAGCCGCAACGCCGTCGGCGTCGCGCCGTGCGCGACGCTGCGCCGGACCGCGGCGTGCAGGTTGTCCCGGTCGGCGTCGAGGCGGTCCAGCCAGGCGATCTGATCAAACCCTCGGAGGTACGGATCAGCGCGAACCGCGAGCTCCAGGAAGTACCCGGCGTGCACCCGGTGCATCCGCTCCTGCTCCCGGGACTCGGCGAGACGCTCCGCGCAGAACGCCCGGATGGTCTCCAGCATCCGGTAGCGGTCCCCGTCCCGTTCGACGAGTGACTTCCCGACGAGCCCGGCCAGCACGTCGACGACCGTGGTTGGCTCGACGTCCGGCGGGCCGGCGCCGACGGGACCGGCCGGCACGTCGACGACGGCGGCTGGCTCGACGTCCGGCGGGTCGGCGCCGACGGGACCGCAGACCCGTTCGACGGCGTCGAGGGTGGCGCCGCCGGTGAAGACGGTGAAGCGGCGGGCCAGGACACGTTCCGGTTCGGTGAGCAGGTCCCAGCTCCAGGCGACGACGGCCTGCAGCGTGCGGTGCCGTCCCGCGGCGGTGCGGCTGCCACCCGACAGCAGCCGGAACCGGTCGCCGAGCCGGGCGGCGATCTCGGTGACCGGCAGCGCGTGCAGGCGGGCCGCCGCCAGCTCGACGGCGAGTGGCAGCCCGTCGAGGGTGCGGCAGAGCTGCCGGATCGCGTCGGCGTTCGCGGCGGTGACCGTGAATCCGGGCGTGACGTCCGCGGCCCGGTCCAGGAAGAGCCGTACCGCCGGGAACGCGGCGAGCGCGGCGGCGGTCGCCCGGGGGTGTGAAGGCAGCGTGCCCGCGGAGCCGGCCGGCCGGGCCGGGACCTCGGGTGGGACCGGGAGGCCGGCGACCGGCAGCAGGGCCTCCCCGGTGATGCCGAGCGGCTCCCGGCTGGTGGCGAGGATCCGCAGGCCGGGCGCCCCGGCCAGCAGCCGGGCGGCCAGCGCGGCGGCCGCGTCGACGACGTGTTCGCAGTTGTCCAGGACGAGCAGGAGCCGCCGGTCGCTGAGGGCGCCGACGAGCCGGTCGATCACTCCGGGCGCCGCGGTGGGGGCCGGCCGGGGCGGGTTGACGAGGACGTCGCGCAGGCCCAGGGCGGCCTGGACGGCGGAGGGGACGCCGTCGGGTCCGGCGCCGGCCAGCTCGACGAACCAGACGTCGCCGTCGTGGCGGGCCGCGGCCTCGGCGGCGAGACGGGTCTTCCCGGCGCCGCCGGGGCCGTGCAGGGTGACCAGCCGGCGGGTACGCAGCACGGCCGCGACCCGGGACAGGTCGCCGTCGCGTCCGACGAAGCTGGTCAGCTGGCCGGGGACGCCGTGCCGGGCGGGGCCGTCCCGGGCGCCGGTGTGCCGGCGGAGCAGGCCGGTGTGCAGGGCGGACAGCTCCGGGGAGGGGTCGGTGCCGAGCTCGTCGGCCAGGGTGCGGCGGGCGTCCTCGAACGCGGTGAGCGCCTCGGCGGGGCGGCCGGCCGAGGTCAGCGCGCGCATCAGCAGAGCGCGGGGGCGTTCGCGGAGCGGGTGCTCGGCGATCAGGCCGCGGAGCTCGGTGATCGCTTCCGGAGGCAGCGGCGTAGCCCGGGCCAGTTCGGCGTCGTAGCGGTCCTCGAGGGCGGTCAGTCTCAGCTCGGTGAGGCGGGCGGCTTGGGCCTGTGCGAACGGCGCGTCGCGTACGTCCACCAGGGGCTCTCCCCGCCAGAGACCCGCCGCCTCGCGCAGCACGGTGACCGCCCGCTCGTGGTCGCCCTGGGTGAGGGCCCGGTGGCCGTCGGCGGCGAGCGCGGCGAACCGGTGCACGTCGACGTCGTCGCGGGCCGCCGCCAGACGGTATCCGGCCGGGCCCAGCTCGACCGGCAGCGCCTGCCGCAGCCGGGACACCTGTGACTGGAGCGCGTTGGCCGCCCCGGCCGGCGGCTCGTCACCGTAGAGGCCGTCGATCAGCCGGTCGATCGGGACCGGGCGGCCGGCGTCGAGCAGCAGCATCGCGAGCAGCGCACGCAGGCGGGGGCCGCCGAGCGGGATCGGGGTCCCGTCCGGCCGTTCCGCCCGGACGGGACCCAGGACACCGAACCGCATGCCGACGATTCTGCCGTCCCGGGTCTGTCCGGCGAGGACCCGGGGAGCGGTCAGGCGGGGACGGGAACGCCGGACGACGACTCGCTCGCGCTGGCGACCCGGTTACGGCCGGCGTTCTTTGCCGCGTAGAGCGCCCGGTCGGCCGCCAGGACCAGCTCGTCGGTGGTCGCGGCGGCGGGCATGCCGGCGATCCCGACGGAGACGGTGACGGTGTGCAGGCGGGACTCGTCGACGGCGATCGGCGCGGCGCTGACGCCCCGGCGGATCCGTTCGGCGACCTCGGCGGCCTGGTCCGGAGTGGTGTCCGGGAGCAGGACCGCGAACTCCTCGCCACCGTAGCGGGCGACCACGTCGCCGGGCCGGACGAGCTCGCGCAGACGGTGGGTCACCTCGACGAGGACGCGGTCGCCGCCGTTGTGGCCGTACGTGTCGTTGACGGTCTTGAAGTGGTCGATGTCGAGGAGCAGCACGCTGACCGGGACGCCGCTCTTGGACGACCGCTCGCCCTGGTTGCCGAGGGCCTGCTCGAAGAAGCGGCGGCTGCGCAGCCCGGTGAGCCCGTCGGTGACGGCGGCGTGCCGCTGCGCCTGGACGAGCCCGGCCATCCGCAGCATGACCAGCAGGAACAGCAGGTTGCAGACGATGGCCGCGGCGACCACGTGCTCCTGGCCGCCGGCGTAGTGCTGGATGACGATCGAGGTGGGAGCGGTGACCGCGGCGATCGCCAGGACGGCGAGACGGCCGGGGGTGGCGTCGGGTGTCGCGGTGTTGGAGGCGCTGATCATCTTGGGCACCGACGGGTGCAGCACCGCGGCGGCGAAGAGGAAGCTCGCGCCCATCCAGAACGCGTCGAGGAAGTTACCGGCCTGGTAGGTGCCGGCCTGCGTCTGGTAGCCGTAGAGCGCGTCGGCGACCAGGACCAGCCCCAGGTAGGCGCCGACGAACCGGAGCGCGGCGGTGCGGGGCCCGGCGCCGAGCATGAGCCGCGCGCCGACCATCATGATCATCAGGTCGCCGATCGGGTAGGCGACCGACACCAGCGAGGTGAACCTGTCCTCGAAGTCGACCAGCGGCACGATCAGGAACTGGAAGACCAGGTAGCCGGCGCCGATTGCGACGATCGCCGCGTCGATCATGCTGGCGCTGTCCCAGCCGGGGGTCCGCCGCCGCACGATCAGCAGTAGCCCGACCGCCATCAGCGGGTAGGCGAGCAGGTAGAAGAGGTCCGGCACGCCGGGGTACGGCGCTTCGCCGTGCACCAGCGCCTCGAAGTAGAACAGGATGTCCCCGGTGACCCCGGCCGCCGCGGACCCGGCGAGCAGCAGCATGATGGCGCGCATCGACGGGTGACGGCGGGCGGTCACCAGGGCGGCGACGGCGAAGCCGGCGTTGGCGCTGACGTAGAGCGCCACCTGGACACCCGGCCACATGCCGGCGTGGGCGAGCAGGTAGTAGGCGCCGATGAGCACAGGGGCGGCGGCGAGGCAGAGGTGCCAGGCCGCCACGCGACGGAGGGTCATGTGCCCAGGTTGCTCACCCGCGGGTCCCTGCCGGCTGCCGCTCGGGTGCGATCGGGGTGCCCGGCTCGGCGGTTCTGCGGCCGAAGACGAACAGCCGCTGGACGGTGAACCCGGCGGCGAACAGCGCCAGCTCGGTGACGACCTTGCCGACCGCCAGCGATCCGGTCGCCGCGGTGAGCCATTCGAGCAGCAGCACGTTGGCGGTGAGGGAGGCGGCGGCGAGGGCGGCGTAGCGGGGTGCGGCCTCCCGGTGCGGGGTCCGGCCGTCACCACCGAAGACGGCGGCGCGGTTGACCGTGTAGTTGAGGGTCGCGCTGATCAGCCGGGCGATGACGGCGGAGGTGACGAGCTGGCCGGTCCATGAGACGAGGACGGCGAGCAGCGCGGCGTCGACGGCGAAGGCGAGCAGCGACGATCCGGCGAAGGCGAGCAGCGGCCCGTAGATCCGCGCTGAGTCGATGATCGGCCGGAAGTGCGAGGAGCTGTTGCCGTCGAGGTAGACGGTGGCGATCTCGACCTCCTCGACGGGCAGCCGCTCGCGGGCGGCGCGGAGTAGGAGCCTCAGCTCGTACTCGAAGCGGTCGCCGGTCACCCGGCCCAGCCATCCGAGCATCCGGGCCGGGTAGCCGCGCAGCCCGGTCTGCGTGTCGGTCACCGCGAGCCCGGTGATCAGGCGGAACAGGATCCGGGTGGCGGCGTTGCCGTACCGGCTGCGGGCCGGCACCGGCCCGGTGAACCGGCGCACCCCGAGCACCATGGCGGCCGGTGAGGTGCTGAGCCGCCCGGCGACCGCCTCGATGTCCTCGACCCGGTGCTGCCCGTCGCTGTCGGCGCAGACCACGTCCTCACCCGGGTGGCGGGCGGCGATGTGCGCGAATCCGGTCTTCAGAGCGAAGCCCTTGCCGCGGTTGGTGGGCAGGGTGACCACTTCGGCGCCGGCGAGGCGGGCGGTCTCGAACACCTGGGCGTACGGGCCACCCGAACCGTCGTCGATGATGAGGATGCGATGGCGGTTCAGCCGTTCGACGAGGTGCACCAGGCGCCGGTCGGGCTGGTATGCGGGAATGAGCACGATCATCGTCGTCACCCGGCCACGTAGAGGATGTCGCTGGTGCCGCGCTCCTGGCCCTTGCCGAGCGGGTTGTTGACGAGCCTGTCCTGGAAGATCATCGCCGAGCTGCCGCCCCCGTCGAGGTTGTAGGCGACCCGCGCTCCGAGCCCGGCGAAGATCTCCGCGAACTCCGGCATGGTCACGCCCCGGCTGTAGCCCTTGCTGCGCCCGTCGACGACGACGAAGAGCAGGTGGTTGGTGTCGACGATGCCGATCCCGGTGCGTGGCTGCTGCCCCTGGATGGAGTGGTTGCCGAAGTTGGTGTCCACCTCGACCTGGTCGATGCCGGAGATCACCGCGCCGTCCTGGACGAGCCCCGGTCCGAACGACAGCGTGTTCCACACCCCGTCCTCGATCAGCTCGTCGGCGCTGGTCTTCGTCTCGTCGTAGAGCTTCATCGACCCGTCGGCGTAGAGGGCCAGCCCCTGCCGTGCCCCGGAGTCACGGAACTTGACCCCGTTGCGGACGACGATGCCGGTGTCCCGGAACCCGTAGTAGTCGCCGTTGATCGCCAGGACCGCGTCGGCGGAGGCGGCGATCTCGGAGGGGTTCGCGATGATGTTCTCGCCGAACTGGTCCTGCGCGAACGCCGACCTGACGATCGTCGCGTCGGTGACCTGCACGTCGGCCACGTAGTAGGTGACCTTGTCGTTGCCCGACCCGACCGCCACGTTCTTGATCTTGATGGTGGCGGTGTCGCTGGAGTAGCTGCTGGCGGTCGCCGTTCCGGTGCTGTCCGGCTCGGCCGCGACCACGTTCTGTGCGGCCAGCTGGGAGACGCCGGACACCTCCACGTGGTCGAGGACGTAGCGGTCGAGGGCCCAGGCGCTACCGCCGCCGGCAGCGGCGAGCAGGCCCAGCCCACCGGCGAGGAGACCGCGGCGGCCGATCCGGCGGGACTTCGGGGGTACGGGATTCGTCGTCACGCATCGCAGTCAACCGGCGGATCTTGTGGGCCTCCTGTGCCCGGCCCATGGGTCGATCGTGAGTTAAAGCCGGGCCAGGTGCTCGCGAAGGATCTCCGGCGTCCGGCTGGGCAGCTCCGCCTCGATGAACAGCCGGCCGATCGCCGCCGCGTACCGGTCGACCTCCTCACGCCGCTCCAGATAGAGGCCGCTGGTGAGGTGTTCGATGTAGACGACGTCCGGCAGTTTCTCGTGCGGGAACCGCAGGATGCTGAACGCCTGCCCGGCCGCCGCGTGCCCGCCCTTCTCGAACGGCATGACCTGCAGTCGCACCCGCGGCGACTCGCAGACCTCCAGCAGATACTCGATCTGCTCCCGGTGCACGTCGCGGCCGCCGATCGGACGGCGCAGCACCGCCTCGTCGAGGACCGCCCACAGCCGTGGCGCGTCCGGTCGCCGCAGCACCTGCTTACGGGCCATCCGCAGCTGCGCCCGCCGGGTGATCTCCTCGGGCCCGCCGTCCTCGTGACCGAGCGCGATCACGGCCCGCGCATACGCGTCGGTCTGCAGCAGGCCGGGCACGAACTGGATCTCGTAGGTGCGGATCAGCTCGGCCGCCTGCTCCAGATCCAGATAGTTCTGGAACCAGGTGTCCAGCACGTCCCCGAACGCCTGCCACCAGCTCGGCGCGTTGGCCTCACGCATCATCGCCAGAACCCGCCGGTGCTCGGCCGGGTCCTCGACCCCGTAGAGCTTGAGCAGGTCGGTGACGTCACGTTCCTTGAAACTGACCCGGCCCAGCTCCATCCGGCTGATCTTCGACTCGCTCGCCCGGATCGTGTAGCCGGCCTGGTCACGGGTGAGCCCCTTGGCCCGGCGCAGGGCACGCAGATGACCGCCGAGCTGAAGCCGGCGGACCGTGGCCCCACTGTTGTGGCTGAAGCCGTCGTCGTTATCGGTCACTTGGTCGGGCACGTGGACCTCTTCGAGAGTCCTCTGTGGATCCTGGGCTGGCGATCCGCATCAGCATACTCACGTGAGGGCCCCACCCGCTCCGGAGGTCAACTCGAAGAGCGACGATTCGGTCACGACGGCGGCGCCCGGGACCGTCGCCGGTCCCGGGCGCCGCACCGGGGGGTGCAGGAGTGGTCAGCGGCCGCCGCGACGGCCCTGGCCGCCACCGGCGGGAGCCTGCCCGGCGGTCACCGTGGCGACCTTCGTGGCCGAGCCGAGCGAGCCCGAGGCGGCCAGACCGCCCGTGCTCGCGCCGGTCGCCGTCCCGCCGGTGCTGATCGTGTACGACTCCCCGCTCGTGATCTTCGACGAGGAGAAGGTGATGTTCTGCACGCTCTTGCTCGTCACGTAGGTGGCGACGACCGTACCGTCACCGTCGGTGATCTGCACCGTGGTGCCGGCCGCGATCGCGCTGTCCAGAGTGGCCGAGATCCAGCCCTGCCCCGAGTCGGCGCCCGGCGTGACCACCATGCCTGCGCTGCCCGCGGCGAGCAGCGTGCCGCCGCTGACGGTGAAGGTGCCGTTGACGTCGAGCGCCCCGTTGCCGTTGCCCTCCGGTCCGTTCACCACGACCGTGCCGCCGGTGATCGACGCGACGCCGTTGGAGTCGAGCCCGTCGCCCTCCGAGTCGATGACCAGGCTCCCGCCGTTGATCGTCACGGAGAAGTCACCGACCTCCTCGCCGCCGCCGGGGCCACCGCCGCCGCCCGGGAACCCGCCGCCCTGCTGCCCGCCCTGGTCGGCCGTGTCGGTGCCGGTGGTGCCGCCCGCGCCGTTGATGCCGTCGTCGCTGGAGATCACGTGCACCGTGCCGTCGTTGAGGACGAAGACGGCCGCCTCCAGGCCCTCGACCGCCGCGGTCACCTCGAGGGAGCCGCCGTCGATGATCTGCTGCCCCTCGGCGTGCACCCCGTCGTCGCCGCTGGCCACGGTCACCTTCGCGCCGTTGAAGTGCACCGCGCCGTCGGTGTGCACCGCGTCGTCGGACGCGTCGACGGCGATGGTGCCGCCTTCGAGAACCGTGATCACCCCGGACTTGAGCCCCTTGGCCGACGTGTCGTCGGCGGGCTGGACGGTGTGCCCACCGCCGGCCGTGATCGTCAGCGTCCCGTTGGTGACCACGATGTCGGTGGCCGCGTCCACGCCGTCACCCTCGCTGGTCACCTCGACCGTCCCACCGGAGATCGACACGTACCCGGAGTCGGCGTCCTCGGTGTTGTCGGCCTTGACGCCGTCACCGCCCGCGGTGACCGTGATCGTCCCACCGGAGACCGCCACGTAGTCCTTGCCGCGCAGCCCGTCGTCCTTCGCCGTCACGGTGATCGTGCCCGACTCCACGAGCAGGCCGTCCTTGCTGGTGATCCCGTCGTTGCCGTTACCGGTGACGGTCAGCTTCCCGGCGCCGGTGACCGTGAGGTCGCCGGCGCTGAACAGGGCGGCGTCGACGTCCGCGTCGTCGGCGTAGGACGACGCGTCGGACAGGGTGTTGCTGCTGCCGTCGGCGAGCGAGACGACGAGCTGACCGACCTCGGTGGCGGCGATCGCCGCGGTGGTGGTGCTGCTGATCTCGGCGCCGTCGAGGATCAGGGTGACCGTGGCGTCCGGCGCGTTCACGACGATCTGCCCGTCGAGTCGTCCGCTGATCCGGTAGGTGCCGGCCGCGGCGATGGTGACCGTGCCCCCGTCGACGGTGACGCCCTCCCCGGACGCGGTGGCCGAACTGCCGGTCAGCTCGACGGCGACCGCGTCGGAGGAGGAGTCGCCGGCGGTGTGGACCGCCTTGTCCGCCTTGAGGACGGTGGCCGCGTCCTGGGTGCCGTCGACCGTCGAGGCTGCGACGGTGCTGGTGGCGGCCACCTCGGTGGCCGCGGTGGTGGCATCGGAGGAGGAGCACCCGGCCAGCACGGCGGTGGCCAGGACCAGGGAGCTGACGGCGGCGACGACCTTCTTGCGGAGTCTCATCAGAGTCCCTTCGAGGTGGTGGTGAAGTGCCGGCGCAGGACGGGGCGCCAGCGGTTGGCGGGGAGCTCGGGGCGCAGGGCGGCGAGCCCGGTCGCGTACTTGGAGATGGAGGCGGGACGGTGGCCGAGCGACCAGAGCAGCCGGTCGACGTCGGAGGCGGCCCGGCCGGACTTCGTCTCGACGATCACCGAGCGGGGCATGTGGACGGCCGAGCCGTCCGGCAGCTGCCAGGACAGGCCGGTGTCGACGGTGACCCGGCTGCCGGTCGACGGCACGTAGAGCGTGTTGCGGCGGTAGTAGGTGGCCATCACCGGGCGCAGCAGGTCCACGTCGGGACGGAGCCCGGCCTCGGCGAGGACGGCGGCCGCGTACGCCCGCCCGTCCGCGCCCAGGTCGGCGCCGTCCCCGGCGTACGGGATGCGCTCCTTGACGGTGACCCCGCGGCAGCCGCGCGTCTTGACCTCGACGAAGTTCAGGCCACTGTCCAGATAGGTGCGCACGCGGACCTTGAAGCGGCGGCGACGCTGGTGTGCCGCGGCCAGGAAGCTGTCCAGGGCGGCCGTGTCGAAGTAGACCGACCGGTAGCCGAAGGTGCGCTGGTGATCGATCTGCAGGGCCCGAACCTCGTGCGGCATCCGGTCCAGCAGGCCGGGCAGGGCCTCGGCGGGCAGCACGTACTTGCGGTCCAGGCGGGTCAGGAGGGCGGCCTCGCCGACCAGCTCGTCCAGGCTGATCGGGGCGAAGCGGTGGAAGAGCGGAACCTCGGTGGTGACGGTCATCGGGCGTTCACCCGCTCCATCTGCGGGCCCAGCCGGCCGGCGGCGCGGCCGTGGCCGGAGCCGGCGATCCACCGGACCTCGACCAGGGTGCTGTCGTTGACCATGTCGATCTGCTTGACCGCGACGGCCGTCACCTGGCCACCGAGGACCTGTTCGAGGTGGGCCCGCAGGGCGCTCTCGTCGCTGTAGGCGACGTCGAGCCGGATCAGCTGGTTGCGGTGCCGGCGGAACAGCGCCGGGTGGTCACCGACGAAGAGCGCCGCCACGACCAGGGCCATCAGGCTCAGGTGCAGGACGTTCATCACGTTACCGAGCCCCGCGATGAGGCCCAGGGCGAGCGCGGCGAAGTAGTACGCGATCTCGTGCTGGCTGATCTCGTCGGAGCGGAGCCGGATGATCGACAGCACGCCGAAGAGCCCGAGCCCGAGACCCGCCCCCACGGTCGAGGAGCCGAGGACGGTGGCGACCGCGAGGACGCCGATGTTCACTCCGAGGAAGGCGGTGACCAGATCCCGCCGCCGGTGGCGGGGGAAGTAGACACCGAACGTCAGGACGATGATCGCGACGAGATCCGCGGCGACGGCGAGCAACGTGGTCACTAGAGGCTTCCTTCAGGTGGCGTTCATCAGGTGTTTCCATTTCGCCGGAACACCCTGTGCGCGTCCTGTGGAGCCTCTGTGCTGCGGGTCTGAGACCCGCC
The DNA here is from genome assembly GCF_050956125.1 of Actinoplanes sp. CA-252034. Lineage (NCBI taxonomy): Bacteria > Bacillati > Actinomycetota > Actinomycetes > Micromonosporales > Micromonosporaceae > Actinoplanes > Actinoplanes sp. CA-252034. Next base: position 7,671,958 of record NZ_CP191846.1, on the reverse strand, counting down.
GAACGTAACGCGGGTCACCACCGGGCCGCCTGCAGCGCCGGTGGTGACCCGCGTCGGTGAATCGTCTAGGGGCGGCCCACCACGCTGGCGCGCAGACTGCCCGCCAAGACGTCGACCGTCAGGTCGAAGCGCGGCATCGACTTCTTCCAGGTCTGCATGTTGGTTGCGGCCTTGTAGTCCTGGGCGCTCAGCCACGTGATGACCTCGGCGCGCTCGGACTGCTCCAACGCCGGAGCGAGGCAGTCGTTCACGACGCCGTCCAGAACCTTCCGGTCGACCTTCTTCGTGCCGTGCTCGAGGAGGCATCGCACGGACTCCGCCTCGGCGCCGCCCACGATGGTGGTGAGGACCAAGCTCAGCCGGCCGCCGCCCGCGGGATAGTCGACGATCGTGTACCGCTCGCGCAGCTCCGCGTTCTCCTTCAGAGGCGCCTTCCAGCGCTTCTCCCAGGCCCTGGCCACGGCCTGACCATCGACGCCCTGGATCGGCCCCAACGGCGGCAAGGTGTAGGCGAGACGGGCGGGATCGCTTTCGCTTGTGCCGGGCACCATGACGCCCCCACCGGCCGTGGACTCGGCGTCCCCACCGGCCTTGGACTCTCCGGAGTCCGGGGTGCCGTCGGCGCCGACCGCCCCGGCGGATACCGCCGGAAGGCCGGAGTCCGAGCCGCCCGTCGGGTCCGCGTCCACGCTCAGGAGCTGCTTCACCGCGAAGGCGGTCAGAGCCAGCAGAAGCAGAGCAATGAAGATCACTACCATCGTTCGCCTGCCGTTCGAACGGGTCGACGAGTGTGTCTCGGGTGTTGACATGGGTGTCCTCAGCAGCTCATTCGTGTCCGGGAAGGCAGCGAAGCGTATCAAATTGATGTTGAGCCGGAGCTTTGACTGAGGTCGATCACTTGAGGCAGGATGACGCCGCAGAATCTAGCCACGGGGATCTATATGCTTCTACGGCGAATCATCGTCTTCCTGTCCACTATCCTGCTGGGGCTCGGCGCCTTCGTGCTGCCGGCCTCCCCGGCGGCCGCCGCGGTCCACTGCGTCAACTTCGGCTGTGACGGCCTGAAGGTCGCGGACACCGACTGCAAGGCCAACGCGTATGTCATCACCGGCACCAAGGTCCTCGACTCGGCGGGCGCGGTCGTCGGACGTGGTGACCTTTACTACAGCGTGACCTGTCACGCCATGTGGGCCGACTTCACCTCGCTCACCGCCGGATTCTCCGGCTCGGTCTACCTCGAGTTCTCGCCCGAGTACGGCGGCGTGAACGAGCAGCGGGCGAACCTCGGCATCACCGGCGCGCAGAACTACGTCACGACCCTGGTCGGCTGGCAGCGGTCGGTCCGGTTCTGCGCCGTCACCGGCATGCCGAACGCGTTCTGCACGCTCTGGCGCTGATCAGTGACGCCTCATCGCAACAGCAACGACCATTCGCACGGGGGAAAAGTGCACTCTCGTTTCGCCAAGTCACGCCTCCTGGCGGTGAGTACCGCGGCGGCCGTCGCCGCCGGCCTCGCCGTGCCGGGCCAGGCCCTGTCCGCCCCGGCACCCACGCCGGCGCCGACGGCTCCATCCGCCGACGGCGGCGCCATGCCGCAGCCGGACGCCACCCTGGGATCGTCGTGGCGCAAGTCCTCCGACGTCATCGTCACCGGCGCCGGCGACACCGACGGCTACCACCTCTACATCGCCCGGGAGAAGGACGCCTTCGCCTGGAAGACGCTGGCCACGCTGAAGTCGAGCTCGCTCGAGATCGGCCCGTGGATGGGTGAGGTGTGTGTCACCGGCTCCGGCCGGTACGCCGTCGCGGTGTTCGCCCCGAAGAAGGCGGCGAACAAGCCGGAGCTGATGCGTGCCGGTGGCTTCGCCGCCGTCGTCGACACCACCACCGGCAAGTCCACCCACGTCGCGACGGGGGTGTCGCTCTCCTACTACAACCCGGCGTGCGGGCCGGACGACCGGGTCCTGGTGAACCGGTCGATCGGCGACGACTTCGGCACCGACACCGAGATCCTGACCATCGACGCCGCAGCCGCGAAGGTGACCGGCACCCGCAAGGTCAAGGGGCAGCTCACCACGCCGGCCCCCGCGCCCGACGGGGACTACGGCATCGCCGGTGGCAAGCTGGTGAAGATCGCGGCCGACGGCCGGACGACCAAGGTCGCCACGATCAACGGCCAGGCCTTCGGTGTACGGGCGACCGCCCGCTCCGGCCTCGACATCGTCTCGGTGCGGGGCAGGGAGACGGTCGCGGAGCGTTTCAGCGGCGGCAAGCTGCGCGAGACGGCCCGCGGCCCGGTCGGGAAGCTGCAGCTGTTCGGCCAGGCCGGCGGCGAGAACGCGCTGGTCGGCACGACGACGTCGGCGGTCACCACGGCCCAGCTGAAAACCGTCGCCACCGACGCGCGGGTGGACAAGGTCTCGGCCAGGGGCCACCTGCTCGCCGAGGAGGTCTTCAGCAAGCAGTCCGCCGTCGCGGTGCAGAGCCCGCTGCAGTTCGCCGATCCCGAGGACGCCGGCAAGGTCACGGTCAAGCTGCGTGCCGCCACCAGTGGTGCCCGCGTGACCCACGAGCTCAAGGCCACCAAGGCGCCCGTGCTGGACGCGGACATCAACTCCTCGCCGGACAAGGGCGGCGCCGCGAAGGTGTCGGCCGCCCTGGCCGCGCGCAGCATCACCCAGCCCAAGTGCATCGTGCGGCGCAACGACCCCATGATGCAGCCGCACCAGCCGAGCCCGAACCAGGTCGAGTGGGCCATCGACCAGGCGGTCCACGGCCGTCTGATGGTGCAACGCCCGGCGGACTACCTCAAGGCGGGACTGCCGGCGTACAGGCCGCAGGCGCTGTTCGAGAGGAAGGAACTGATCGGCGGCGGTCACGTGCCGGCCAACGTCCTGCTGGGCGTGGTCGCCCAGGAGACGAACATGTCGCAGGCGTCGTGGCACGTGGTTCCCGGTGACACCGGCAACCCGCTGATCGGCAGCTACTACGGCAACAAGGGCAACCTCGACTACATCAACTACGACGACGCCGACTGCGGGTACGGCATCGGCCAGGTCACCGACGGCATGGCCGGCGGACTGTGGACGGACACACAGGCGCGCGCCATCTCGCTGGACTACGCAGCGAACATCGCGGCCAGCCTGAACATCCTGATCGAGAAGTGGAACCAGCTCCAGCTCGAGCCGAGCCAGTACCAGACGTTGATGAACAACAACGATCCCTCGTACGTCGAGAACTGGTTCACCGCGCTCTGGGCCTACAACAGCGGCTACTACCCGTACGACCGGCGCAACAGCACGCTGCAGGGCGGCTACTGGGGCATCGGCTGGCTGAACAACCCGGCCAACACCGAGTACCCGGCCGACCGTGACCCGTTCCTGCGCAAGACGATGGCCGACGCGGAGCGACCGAGCAAATGGTCCTACCCCGAGCGCATCATGGGCTGGGTCGAGAACCCGCAGAAGAAGGGCCTGGTCATCTGGACCGAGGCCTACTCGAAGCCGACCTTCGGCAACAGCGGCCGGTCGGACGACGAGAACCTGAAGCGAATCCTGTCGGTGCCGGGCCGGTTCGACTTCTGCAATCCGGCGGTCAACGGCTGTTCCGAGGCGGCCAACGGCTGCCCGGCGGTCAACGCCTCCTGCTGGTTCTACGGCCACTCGCAGTCGCGCTGGCCGGCCGGCCCCGGGCAGCAGAAGCACAAGGGTGACATCGCCAACTGCCTGCTCGAGGAATGCACGACCGAGAAGCTCGCTTACTCGCTGGGCAGCTCCGAGCCGGAGACCGACCGCATCTATCCGAAGGAGTGCGACACCTTCGGCTTCTGGAGCGACCCGGCCCGGGACGCCACCAAGAAGGTGTCGATCGTATACAGCCTCAACGACACCTCGCGGCACAATCTCGGCTGCGGCGACGTCGAGGAGCAGAACGGCAAGTTCACCCTCCGTCTCGGAAACCCGGCCGGCAGCCCGGACACGGCGCCGTACGCGGAGATCGACCTGCACCAGGCCGGTGCCGGCTACAAGGGCCACTCGTGGTTCACGTACATGTATCCGAACGAACGCTACAAGCACAAGATCGTCGGTACCTGGATCCCGGACCTCGACCTGGCGCCGGGCACCCGGAGCCGGTACAGCGTCGTCGCTCACCTGCCGAACCACGGCGCGGACGGTTTCGGCGACTACCAGATCTACAACGGTCCCATCACCGATGTGACCAAGGAATGCCATGTCGACTTCGAGGCCGAGACCCAGAGCGACATCCCCGGCGTCGTCGGCAAGGGCAAGTGGGTCTACCTCGGCAACTACGACATGGGCCGCGGTTCTCAGGTGCAGATCAGCAACATCGGGGTCCCCGAGTTCGAGGGCAACGACAGTGTCGCCTTCGACGCCATGGCGTTCGTCCCGACCGCCACCCGGAACCCCGCGGCAGCCGCCTGCCGTGAGGACTACCCGCAGTAGGGCGATCGGTAGGTGATCACGGCCCGGGTGACTTCCGTCACCCGGGCCGTCTCGCTGTCCGCCGTCCTCTTAGCCAACCCTTACGAACCACCCTCGGAGGTCTTAGAAGATCACGTCAGGGTTGGCGCTCATGACCGTTACCACTGAGCCCGCCGCCGTCCGGCGCCGGCTTCCCGTCACCCCCGCGTGGTGGCCGGGCGCCGGCGCGACCGCCGCCGCGCTGAGCCTTCTGATCGTCACCGTGCTCTGGGTGGGCAACGGCGGCGTGTCCGATGTGACCGGTGGCGACGCGATCACCGCGATCGGCCGGCTCACCGGCCTGTACGCCTCCGACCTGCTGCTCCTCCAGGTGCTGCTGATGGCCCGGATCCCGCTGGTGGAACGGGCCTTCGGCCAGGACCGGCTGGCCCGCTGGCACCGCTGGACCGGGTTCACCTCGTTCTGGCTGATGGTCCTGCACATCGTCACGATCACCATCGGGTACGCGGCCGGCGCGAACCCGCTCAGCACGTTGTGGAACCTGATCCTCACCTACCCGGGGATGCTGCTGGCCGCGGCCGGCACGCTCGCGCTGGTGATGGTCGTGGTCACGTCGATGCGGGCGGCCCGGCGGCGCCTGCGCTACGAGTCGTGGCACCTGCTGCACCTGTACGCGTACCTGGGTGTGGGCCTGGCACTGCCGCATCAGATCTGGGCGGGCGCCGACTTCACCGGCACGGCCTGGGCGCGTGCCTACTGGTGGACCCTCTACCTGGCCGCGGCGGGCGCCGTTCTGGCGTACCGCATAGGTCTGCCCTTGATCCGTAACCGCAGGCACCGCCTCACGGTGAGCCGCGTGGTCGCCGAGGGGCCGGGCCTGACCTCGGTCCATCTGACCGGGCGGCGGCTCGCCGAGCTGCCCGCGCGGGCCGGGCAGTTCTTCCACTGGCGGTTCCTCGGCGGCCCGGGCTGGACCCGCGCCAACCCGTTCTCGCTGTCGGCGACGCCGCACGGCGACGCGCTGCGGATCACTGTGAAGGACTCCGGCGACGGCAGCTCCCGCATCGCCACCCTGAAGCCCGGCAGCCGGGTGCTGTTCGAGGGCCCCTACGGCAAGCTGACCGGCGAGTCCTACCGGGGCGAGCCGGTGGTGCTGCTGGCCTGCGGCATCGGCATCACCCCGCTGCTGTCGCTGCTCGGCGAGCTGCCCTACCGCGACGGCGACGCCACCCTGGTCTACCGCGCCCGTACCGACGCCGACCTGGCCTTCCGTCACGAGCTGGACTGGTTCGCCGACCGGCGCGGCGTGCGTGTCGTGCCGGTGACCGGATCCCGCGCCCGCAGCACCTCCTGGCTGCCCGGCAGCCTGGCGGGCGCCGGCGACGCCGAGGCGCTGCGGCAGGTGGCACCGCGCATCGCGACCGCCCGCGTGTACATCTGCGGCCCGGAGGAGTGGGCCGCCGCCGCGAAGGCCGCCGCCATCGCCGCCGGCGCCCGCGCCGACCGTGTCCACACCGAGCTCTTCGCCTGGTAAGGGAGAGATCCGATGCGACGTATCAGCCTGTGGATGCTCTCCACCGTGGCAGCGCTCGTGCTGCTGTTCAGCTACCGCACCAGCACCGGGGCCGCCGTCGCCGAGACCGCGGCGGTGGCGCCGGCCACCACCTCGGGCGAGGGGCGGGCCTTCACCGGCGACACCGCCACGACCCGGGAGGGCGACGTCCAAGTGGTGATCACCGTCGCCGACGGGAAGATCACCTCGGTCGCCGTGCCGGTCTATCCGACCGGCAGCCAGAAGCACGACGAGATCAGCGCGCGGGCCCTCCCGGTGCTGGTCGAGGCCACCCTGGCGGCGCAGAGCGCGGACATCGACTCGGTCTCCGGCGCCACCTACACCAGTGGCGGCTACCGGCAGTCCCTGCAGTCGGCGATCGACGCGGCCGGGATTTAATGGACCCCATGCGGATCCTGGTGGTGGAGGACGACGCGGCCGTGCGTGACTCGCTGGCCCGTACCCTGCGGTTCCAGGGCTACCAGGTGGACACCGCGGGCGACGGGTTGTCCGCCCTCGACTCGGTGCGGGCCGGCGAGCCGGACGCGATGGTCCTCGACGTGAGCATGCCCCGGATGGACGGGCTGGAGACCTGCCGCCAGCTGCGTGCCGGTGGCGTGGTGGTGCCGGTGCTGATGCTCACCGCCCGCGACAGCGTCGGCGACCGGGTCGCCGGTCTCGACGCGGGCGCCGACGACTACCTGGTGAAACCGTTCGCCCTGCAGGAGCTGCTGGCCCGGATCCGGGCGCTGCTGCGCCGCTCCGCCCTCTCGCCGGCCCCCGCCGAGGAGACCGGTGAGGACCTTCTGACCTTCGCGGACGTACGGATGAACCCCACCACCCGTGAGGTGTGGCGGGGCGAGCGCGCGCTGAAACTGACCCGTACCGAGTTCGGGATCCTGGAGGCGTTCCTGCGCCACCCGCGGCAGGTGCTGACCCGGACCGCGCTGTTCGAGCAGGTCTGGGGCTACGACTTCGGTGAGGGGTCGAACAGCCTGCACGTCTATCTCGGCTATCTTCGGCGCAAGCTGGAGGCCGAGGGTGAGGCGCGTCTGCTGCACACCGTCCGCGGTGTCGGATTCGTGCTGCGGGAGGAGCCGTGGTGAGAGCGTGGTGGCGATCCCGGCCCCTGCACGACCGGCTGTCGCTGCTGGTCACCGGTGCGGTGGCGGCCGCGGTGCTGCTCGTGTCGGCCGGGGCGTGGGTGAGCGTGCGCGCGATCCAGCAGAACAAGATCTCCGCGGAGTTGCTGGCCGACGCCCGTACGATCGCGGAGAACCCCTGGCAGTGGCTGAAGTCGCAGGGCGCCCGCCCCGACCCGGGCGACAAGGAGATCGGGCCCTGCTGGCAGGTCCTCGACCCGTCCGGCGTGGTGGTCGGCGGCAGCGCCGTCCGGCTCCCGGTCACCGCGACCGCCGTGGCCATCGCCACCGCCGGGCAGCCGGGGACCCGTGAGCAGGTCATCATCGGCCCGGGCGAGTATCTGATGCTGACCGTCCCGATCGAGGGCGGCGGCGCGGTCCAGGTCGGTCTCGACCCGAGCCCCGACGAGCGGGTGCTGGTGGCGTTCGCGGCCCTGCTGGCGGTCGGCTGCGCGGCGGGGATCGCCGGGGCGGCGGTGCTGGGGCGCACCGTGGCGCGCGCCGGCCTGGCCCCGGTCGATCATCTGACCGGCGCGGTCGAGGACGTCGCCGTGTCGATGGACCTGACGCGGCCGGTCGAGGTGTCCGGCAACGACGAGATCGCCCGCCTGGGCCGCTCGGTGAACGCGATGCTGACCGCCATCCACGCCTCCCGGCAGGCGCAGCGGGCCCTGGTCGAGGACGCCGGTCACGAGCTGCGGACCCCGCTGACCAGCATCCGGACCAATGTGGAGCTGCTGATGGCGGTGGAGCGCCAGCCGGATCTGGCGTACCGGCTACCGCCGGAGGAGCGGGTCAAGCTGCTCGACGACCTGGACGCCCAGGTCCGGGAGCTGGCCACGCTCACCACCGAGCTGGTCGAGCTGTCCCGCGAGGAGGGCAGCCGGGAGACGATCGAGCAGGTGGAGTTCGCCGAGGTGGTGACGGCCGCGATCAACCGGGTGCGGATCCGCGCGCCCGGGTTGGCCTTCGACACCGATCTGACGCCGGTGACCGTGCTGGGCCGCCCCGGCGAGCTGGAGCGGATGGTGGTGAACGTGCTGGACAACGCGGCCAAGTGGAGCCCGCCGGGCGGCACCGTCACGACGAGGCTGTCCGGTGGTGTGCTGACCGTCGCCGACAACGGGCCGGGGATCGCCGACGAGGATCTGCCGCACGTGTTCGACCGTTTCTACCGGGCGACGGCGGCCCGTTCGATGCCCGGCTCCGGCCTGGGTCTGGCGATCGTCGCGCAGACCGCCACCCAGCACGGCGGCGGTGTGACCGCCGGCCCGAACCATCCGTGCGGGACGGTCGTGACGGTGCGGCTGCCCGGAGCTCAGACACCCGGATAGTCGATGCCGCGTAGCTGCGCGGTGGGGCCGGTCCAGGGGTGCGTACCTCCTGGCCGGTGATCTGCCCGCCGACCCCGCCGAACGGGACCGGCTGCTACCCCGGCTGGCCGACTGGCCGTACCCGCTCGCCGGCCGGATCGCCGTGGTGGGGGAGTGTGCCGACCGGTCGGCCGACGTCGACTACCGGTTCCTGCGGGTGGAGGGCGACACGGTGACCGAGCCGCGGCCGTGCGGCGACCTGCTGGCCGGCGTGGGCCCTTTCGCGATCGAGCGTGGTCTGGTCGCCGTCCAGGGCGACACCACGGCGGTACGGGTGCGCATGCCCGCCACCGGCGCCCACGCGACCGTGCACGTCCCCACTCCGGGCGGCCGTCCCGCCTACGCCGGGGACACCGCGGTCAGCGGGGTGCCGGGCACCGCGGCCCGGCTGCTCATCGACTTCGGCGACGTCGCCGTGCTGCCCACCGGCCGGGTCGCCGACGACCTCGACGGTGTGCCGGTGACCCTGGTCGACAACGGTGTGCCGCTCGCGCTGGCCGAGGCGGCGGGGCTCGGTGTCACCGGACACGAGACCCCGACCCGGCTGGAGTACGACGAGCGCCTGCGTCACCGGGTCGGCCGCCTGCGCCGGCTCGCCACCGAGCTGATCGGCACCGAGCCGACGATGTGCCTGCTGGCCCCACCGGCCGACGGCGGCAGCCTGAGCACCCGGACCCTCCTGCCGCACCGCGTGCACGCCGCGATCGGCATCCGCGCCGCGGTCGGCGTCGGCGCGGCCGCCACCCGGCCCGGCAGTGTGGCGGCCCGGCTGCTCCGGGACGCCGACCGGGCCGTGGTGCCACCGGGCCTGCTGCGCCTGGAGCATCCCACCGGCTTCCTCGACGTGGTGCCCGGCTCGTCGGTGGTCAGCACCGCCCGGCTGGTCCTGGACGGCCGCCTCTTCGCCCGCTGAGAGCCGACCGGCGAGCCAACCGGCGAGCCCGCCGGGGTGGCGGCGAGCCCGCCGGGGTGGCGGCGAACCGGCCGGGGTGGCGGCGAACCGGCCGGGGTGGCGGCGAACCCAACGGGTGGGCGCAAACTCACAAGATCATCTTTTACCGGCGGTGATGCGGTTCCATACGGAGGTGAAAGACTGCGCCATCGACTCCGGCACCGGCCGGGATGGCCGTATCAGAGAGGCGACACCTGTGGCGGACGAGGTCATCGGGATCATCGGAGCCGGCATCGTCGGCCTGGCCATCGGGCGGGAGATCAGCCTGCGACGGCCCGGCACCCGCGTCGTGGTCGTCGAGAAGGAGTCCGAGGTGGGGCAGCACCAGACCGGCCACAACTCGGGAGTCGTGCACGCCGGCATCTACTACACGCCGGGCAGCCTGAAAGCGGAGCTCTGCACCCGCGGCCGGCTGCTGCTGCGGGAGTACTGCACGGACCGCGCCATCGCCTACGACGAGTGCGGGAAGCTCGTCGTCGCGGTGCGTGAGGACGAGCTGGGGCGCCTGGACGACCTGGAGAAGCGGGCGCGCGAGAACGGCGTACCCGGATTGAGAAGGGTCGACCCGAGCGGGATCCGCGAGATCGAGCCGCACGCCGCCGGCCTCGCCGCGCTGCATTCGCCGGAGACGGCGATCACCGATTTCCCGGGCGTCGCGAAGGCGTTCGCCGAGGACATCCGCTCCGCCGGCGGGGAGGTCCGGCTCGATTTCCCGGTGACCGCCGTCAAGCGGAACGTCGGCTCGATCCGCATCGAGTCCGGCGAACGCAGCGTCACCGTCGACCGGGTGATCGTCTGTGCCGGCATCCACTCCGACCGCGTCGCCGGGCTGGCCGGTGACGCCGCCGAACCGCGGATCATCCCGTTCCGGGGCGAGTACATGCGGGTCAGCGACGAGAAGGCGGACCTGGTCCGGGGCATGATCTACCCCGTTCCGGACCCGCGTTACCCATTCCTGGGCGTGCACTTCACCCGCCGGGTCACCGGGATCGTCGAGGTCGGCCCGAACGCGGTGCTCGCCACCGCGCGTGAGGGCTACACCCGCACCCGGGTCTCGATCCCCGACCTGGCCGGCATCGCGGCGTGGCCGGGCACCTGGCACATGGCGCGGAAGCACTGGCGTACCGGGATCAAGGAGGTCCGCGGCTCGCTGTCGAAGAGCCGCTACATGGCCGAGGCGATGCGGTACGTCCCGGAGATCGGCGCGAGCGACGTGGTACGGGCCGGCGCCGGCGTGCGCGCGCAGGCACTGGACCGCGACGGCAGCCTCGTCGACGACTTCCGGATCCACCGTCTGGGTCCGGTCACGGCCGTACGCAACGCCCCCTCACCCGCGGCGACGTCCTCGCTGGCGATCGCCGAGCATGTGGTGGCCGAAGTCTTCGGATGAACGGCGCCGGCCGGGCCCCGGGAGTGCCGAGGCCCTGTCACCCCTGATCGTCAGACCGATGCGCTTGTCGAGCGACGGGCGGCCGGGATCACCAGGGGAGTGCCGGTCTCCGGGTCGTCGATCACCCGGCACGGCAGGCCGAAGACCTCCTCCACCAGCTCGGCGGTGAGCACTTCGGAGGGCTGTCCCGAGCGGGCCACCCGGCCGGACCGCATGGCGATCAGATGGGTGGCGTAACGGGCCGCGTGGTTGAGGTCGTGCAGGACCGCGACGAGCGTACGGCCCCGGCGCTCGTGCAGCTCGGCGCAGAGGTCGAGGACCTCGATCTGATGGGCGATGTCCAGATAGGTGGTCGGCTCGTCGAGCAGCAGCAACGGCGTCTGCTGGGCGAGCGCCATGGCCAGCCACACCCGCTGCCGCTGGCCGCCGGAGAGCTCGTCGACCTGCCGGTCGGCCAGGTCGGCCACCCCGGTCGACGCCATCGACTCCTGCACGACCTGCTCGTCCTCGGCCGACCAGCGGCGCAGGACGCCCTGGTGTGGGTAGCGGCCCCGGGCCACCAGCTCGGCCACGGTGATGCCGTCCGGTGCGGTCGACGACTGCGGCAGCAGCCCGAGGGTCCTGGCGACCATCCGGGTCGGCTGCGAGTGCACGTCCCTGCCGTCCAGCAGGACCGTCCCGGCGGTGGGCTTGAGCAGCCGGGACAGCGCCCGCAGCAGGGTCGACTTGCCGCACGCGTTCGGCCCGATGATCACGGTGAACGAGCCGTCCGGGATCTCGACGCTCAGGTCCTCGGCGATGACCCGCTTGTCGTAGGCGAGCGTCATCCCGGCGCCGCTGAGCCGGGGCGTGTGACCCGTCATCTCATCTCCTGTCGCAGTGTCGGTCATCGAGGCCTCAGATCCGCCCGGCTCGGCGCTCGGTGGTCAGCAGCCAGACGAGGTAGGCGCCGCCGACCAGGCCGGTGACCACACCGACCGGCAGGGGACGATCCTCGAGCAGGTGCTGGGCGACGAAGTCGGCGCCGGTGAGCAGCAGCGCGCCGACCGCGATCGACGGCAGGAGGTTGGGCCCGGGCGCCCGGGTGAGCCGTTTCGCCAGGTGCGGAGCGATCAGGGCGACGAAGTTGACCGGGCCGGCGCTGGCCGCGGCGAACGACACCAGCAGCGCCGCCGCCAGCAGCGATGCGTTCCGCAGCAGCGACACCGGGACACCCAGCGCGGCTGCCGCGTCGTCGCCCATCTCCAGCATTCGCAGGCCCGGGCCGCAGGCGAGCAGCAGGAACGGCAGGGTGATGCCGAGCACGATCAGCATCGGGACGGCCTGACCCCAGTCGCGTCCGTCGAGGCTGCCGGTGAGCCAGAGCAGCGCCCGGGCGTTCTCCATCTGCACGCCGCGGGTCAGCAGGTAGCCGCTGATGCCGGTGAGGATCGCCGCCAGGCCGATGCCGACCAGGATGAACCGGAACCCGTGCAGCGCCCGGCCGGCGATCAGCTGGATGAGCAGGGTGGCGGCCAGCCCGCCGGCGACCGCGGCGATCGACAGCTGGGTGCTGGTGCCGCCGAGGATCACCACGGCCAGCGCGGCGGTGCTCGCGCCGTTGGTGACACCGAGCATGTCCGGGCTGCCGAGCGGGTTGCGCACCAGCGACTGGAAGACCGCGCCACCGGCTGCCAGCGCCGCGCCGACCAGCAGCGCGGTGACGAGGCGGGGCAGCCGCAACTCGCCGATGATGAACTCGTGTGCCGGATTGCCCTCGCCGAACAGGGTGGCCACCACGTCGGCCGGGGCGATCTCGAAGTCGCCGGTGCCGAGGCTGAACACGCTGATCACGAACGCGCCGAGTGCGGCGGCGACACCGACCACGACGGCCCGCGGCCGGATGCCGATCCGCCGGCCGATCGGGTTCTTCCTGTCGATGAGGACGGCGGTCATTTGGCGGCTCGCACGAGATAGAGGAACAGGGGACCACCGAGCACTGCGGTGACCGTGCCGACCTGCAGCTCGCCGGGGCTGCCGAGGATCCGGCCGAGCACGTCGGCGCCGAGCAGCAGCACCGGCGCGAGGATCGCCGTGTACGGCAGCAGCCAGCGTAGATCGGGCCCGGTGAACGGGCGCACCATGTGCGGGATGAGCAGTCCGACGAAGACGATCGGCCCGCACGCCGCGGTCGCGCTGCCGCAGAGCAGGGTGACCGCGACGATGACCGCGCCCCGGATCACCGACGGGTTGGCGCCCAGGGCGCGGGCCGCGTCGTCGCCGAGCGACAGCGCGTTCAGTGGGCGGGCCACCAGCAGGCCGGTGAGCAGGCCGGCCGCGAAGAAGGGCAGCAGCCGCTCGACGGTGGCGAAGTCGGCGCTGGCCAGCGAGCCCGCGGTCCAGAACTTCAGTTTGTTGATGGCCTGGGTGTCCGACAGCAGCAGGGCGGACACATAGGAGAGCAGGGTGGCGTTGAGGGCCGCTCCGGCCAGGGCCAGTCGTGCCGGGGTGGCCGACCGGCCGCCGCCGACCGCATACACCATCGCGGTGACGATCGCGGAGCCGGCGAGCGCGAACCACACGAACCCGAAGAAGGTGCTGACGCCGAAGAAGACCGCCGCCGTGGCGACCGCCGCGGAGGCGCCCGCGTTGATACCGAGCAGACCCGGATCGGCGAGCGGGTTGCGGGTCAGCGCCTGCATGATCGCCCCGGCCAGGCCGAGGCCCGTGCCGACCATCAGGCCGAGCAAGGTCCGCGGCAGGCGCATCTCGTGGACGATCCCGTAGTAGGGCGACCCCGGATCCCAGAGCCCGGACCAGACCTCGGCGGGAGTGAGGTACCGCGCACCGAATCCGATGCTCAGCATGAGAACCGCGGCGAGCGCGAGAAGTGCGAGGCCCAGACCGAGCAGGCGTACGGACGACCGCCGTCCCGCCTGGGGCGGAGCGACGACACGTACCCCACGGTCGGTAGGGGTGTCATAGGTGGACAGTGCGGTTCTCCCGTCCCGGTGGTCTGGATCCTGTTGACGCGCGATCGGTTCGTTAGGTTAGCCTAACCATCGCAGGCGGCCGAAGGGCCGGTCGTACCCCAGAAAGACTCTCGAAGATGACGTATTCACAGCATTCTTTGTCCCGTCGCGGCCTCCTGGCCGCCGGCGGCGCCGCCGGGCTCGGCGCGCTGCTCGCCGCATGTGGTGGTGGCAAGGACGAGACCGGGTCGTCACCAGCCGCTTCGGGCGCCGCTGCGGGTTCGTGGTCCTTCACCGACGACCAGCCCAAGGAGCTCAAGGCCGACAAGGTCCCCAGTAAGATCGTCGCCTTCACCGGCACCGCCGCCGCCCTCGTCGACCTCGGTCTGCAGGACAAGATCGTCGGCGTCTTCGGCGAGACGAAGAAGGCCGACGGCACTGCCGAGGACCAGGCGGGCGACCTCGACATCAGCAAGGTCGAGATCGTCGGGAACAAGTGGGGCGAGTTCTCGGTCGAGAAGTACGCCGCGCTCGCCCCCGAGCTGCTGATCACCCACCAGTTCGACCCGGGCAACTACTGGTATGTGCCGGACGAGAGCAAGGACCAGATCGTCAAGCTCGCGCAGGTCGCCACCGTCAACGTCGGACGCGTCCCGCTGAACAAGCCGATCGAGCGGTATGCCGAGCTGGCCAAGGCCCTGGGCGCCGACCTGAACGCGCCGAAGGTCGCCGAGGCCAAGGCCCGCTTCGAGAAGGCCGCCGCCGACCTGACCGCGGCCGCGAAGGCGTCCGGTGGCGTCAAGGTGCTGTTCGGCTCCGGCTCGGCCGACATCTTCTACGTCTCCAGCGCGGCGGTGAGCTCCGACCTGATGTACTTCAAGGAGCTCGGCGTCGACCTGATCATGCCCGAGGTCAAGGGCGCGGACTACTACGAGTCCTTGAGCTGGGAAAATGCCGGTAAATACCACGCCGACATCATCTTCCTCGACGCCCGGCCGGGTGACCCCCTGCAGCCCAAGGACCTGGCGTCGAAGCCGGGCTGGAGCGCGCTGCCCGCGGTCAAGGCCAACCAGGTCTTCCCGTGGCAGCCCGTCCCGATCTACTCCTGGGCCGGCGCCGCGCCGCTGCTCGAGGCCCTGGCCGCCGCGATCACGAAATCCAAGAAGCTGGCCTGACCGCCCCGCATCATCGAGAGCCCCATCGCCGCCGAAGCCGCGCGGCGGTGGGGCTCTCGCCTCGTGGCGCCGGCCTTCGCGACCGTGTCGCCCGCCCACGGCTCGTCCGGCCGGGCGCTGGGCTTGGCGAGACGGTATTGCAACGGCTCTTCGCCGGTCATACATGCCTCTTTTTTGCAAAGCGGACAATTCTTACTTTACGGTCTAAGGCATGTCTGACCGCCCGATCTTCGTCGTCGGCTGCCCGCGTTCGGGCACGACCATGCTCCAGCTCATGCTGCACGCACACCCACGCATCGCGCTGCCCCCGGAGAGCCGGTTCCTGCTGCCGGCCTACCAGCGCAGACGCGAGTTCGGCGACCTCGCCGACGCGGCCCGGCGGCGCGCCCTCGGTGAGTGGATCACCGGCACCCCGCACTTCGGCGATCTCGGTCTGGAGCCGGAGGCGGTGGTCACCGCGGTCGAGGCGGCGCCACCGACGCTCGGCTCGGCGCTCGGCACGGTCTTCAAGCTGTACGCCGCCCGTTTCGCCAAGCCACGCTGGGGCGACAAGCGGCCGCTCTACCTGCGTCACCTGCCGACGATCCGGCGCCTCTTCCCGGACGCGCAGATCATCGCGATCATGCGCGACGGCCGCGACTGTGTGGCCTCGCTCAAGGAGGCCCCGTGGAGTCCGGGCGAGCTGGGGGAGCTGATCGACATCTGGGCCCGGTCGGCCGACAACGCGCTGCGGGCCGCCCGCACGCTCCCCGGTGACGTCTACCACCAGGTCCGCTACGAGGACCTCGTCGCCGACCCGGAGCCGCACCTGCGCCGGATCTGCGAGTTCCTCGGCGAGGAGTACGACCCGGCGATGTCCCACCCGTCCGACCTGGCTGCGGTCGCCGTGCCGGAGTACAAGACGTGGCACGCGCTGACCAGATCGGACGTCACCACGGCCCGGGTCAGCAGCTGGCGGCAGCGCCTCACCGGTGACGAGATCGCCCGCTGCGAGGCGGTCTTCGGTGACCGGCTGATCCGTTTCGGATATCAGCCGGCCACCGACTGCCGCCGCACGCCCCGGGTCCGGGCCGTCCGCACCTGGCTGACCGTGCGGGACAGGATCAGCCCGGCCCGGGACCGCGCCGAGGACGTCCGTGGCCGCCTGCGGGCCCGGTGCTGCCCGCCCGCCTCTAGATCAGGATCATTCCTGGCCGGTGTACGCCTTCAGCGTGTTCGCCGCCTGGCGCCGGGCCTGCTCCGGATCGGTGCCGAACGCGATGTCCGCCTCGGTCCACGCCTCGGCGCTGAGCCGCATGAACGTGAGGCCGTCGGGCGACGTCGCCCACTCCATGGCCGCCTCGGGGTGATCGTCGCCTCCGGGGTGTCCAGGTGGTTGGCCAGGCCCCAGAACGCGCCCTCCCAGCCCAGCCCGACCGCGCCCGGACCGTACTGCTCCCAGTGCTCGTCGGCGACGTGCGCCACGTGCTCCAGCTCGAACCGGGTGCGGCCGTCGCCCTCCGGGACGAGCCGCACCTCGACCCAGCTCACCTGGTCGCCGAACTCCCACGTGGCGCCGACGGCATGCGGCCGCTCGCACTTCGTGATCGTGCCACCGGCGTTGCCCTCGAACTGGTAGCTGCCGCCCACCCGTAAGTCACCGGAGACCGGCAGGAACCACCGGGGGATCCGCTCCGGGTTGGTGACCACGTCCCACAGGTCGGCCTGGTCGGTGTCGTAGGCCTGGCTGATCGTCATCACGCGCGCCTCGCCGGCCTCCAGCACACGGGTGCCGATCGTCCGCCGTACGCTGCTGATCTGCTCTTTGACCTCGATCATCCTGCGCTCCTCGCATCGCTGGTCCCGACGCCTTCGCCGAGTCGCCGAAGGCGTTTGCCGCGGGCCACCTCGGTGGCCATCGCGGACAGGTGCGGCGTCCAGAACCTCCGGAACGGCGCCAGCCACTCGTCGACCTGCCGCAGCGCGGTGTGGTCGACCGCGTAGAGCCGGCGTGCGCCGTCCGGCCGCACGGTCGCGAAGCCGTTGTCGCGCAGCACCCGAAGGTGCTGGGACACGGCCGGCTGGGTGATGCCGAACTCCGCGCGGATGACGGCGGTGACGGCTCCGGAGGTCTGCTCACCCTCGGTGAGCAGCTCGAGGATCCGGCGGCGGACCGGATCACCGAGTACGTCGAACGCATGCACGAGCACGACCCTATCAGATGCGGCTTATATAAGTGGTGCGTTTTAAAATAGGCCGCCGGGCCCGCCCGGTGGAAGGGAGGCGGGCCCGGCGGAGTTCGCGGGTCAGGCGCGGATGCGGTTGCGCAACAGCGCGCCGGACTCGGTCAGCGAGCCGGTGCCGGAGAAGCTCCCGGCGCTGCAGGTGCCCGGCTTGAAGGCGGCGCTGCCCTCGCTCGCGTCGGAGTACGTCCAGTTGGCGTAGCCGATCTTGAGCCGGTCCAGCAGGTCGAACCAGGCGTTGCTGCTCGCCACGTCGACCGCGCCGTCACCGGTGTAGGTCACCGTGCCGAACTCGGTCACGAACAGCGGCAGCGAGGCCGCGGCCCGCTCCACCTCGGCCCGGTAGCTGTCCTTGTGCGACGCCGCGTAGTAGTGGAAGGCGTACATCACGTTCGAGGCGCTGACCGGGTTGTTCACGATCTCCGAGGAGTTGGAGCCCTCCGAGACGCCCAGCGACGACCAGCCCCGGGTGCCGACGATCACGACGCCGTCCGGGTCGTTCGCCCGGATCACCGGGATGACCTGGTCGGCGTAGTTCTTGATCTGCGCCCAGCTCACGCCGTTCGGCTCGTTGGCGATCTCGTAGATGACGTTCTTCTTGTTCGCGTGGCGGGCCGACACCTGCGCGAAGAAGGTCTTGGCC
Organism: Actinoplanes sp. CA-252034; assembly: GCF_050956125.1. NCBI lineage: Bacteria > Bacillati > Actinomycetota > Actinomycetes > Micromonosporales > Micromonosporaceae > Actinoplanes > Actinoplanes sp. CA-252034. The sequence goes on along the minus strand of NZ_CP191846.1, from coordinate 7,654,116 downwards.
CGCTCCAGGTTGAAGGCGGGATCGCCGGGCGTGAGGATGTGGAAGTCGATCAGCGCGTACATCCCGCGCTCGGTGGCCTCCTCGACCAGGTTGTTCACCCGGTTGGTGAAGCCGGCCGGGTCGGTCTCGTAGCCCTGCTCCTGCACATACATCGAGATGCGGAGGAGGTCGGCGCTCCACTCCTTGGCGAGCACGTCGAGCGAGGCGTCGGTGTAGCAGTTCGGGAACCACTGGATGCCGTGCGTGCTCATGCCCTTGAGCTGGACCGCCTGGCCGTACTCGTTGCACAGCTTTGTGCCGCAGACCTTGAGCTGCCCGTTGACCTGCACCGGTGTGCCGGTGGTGGGCGGCGTGGAGGTGCTCACCGAACCGGAGGGAGACGGTGACGGGTTCGTCGTCCCGGTGCACGCCTGCCCGTTGACCAGGCAGTTGGTCGGGCGGCCGGTGCCGTTGACGATGAAGCCGAAGCTGGTGGAGGCGCCGGCCGCGATCGTCGCGTTCCAGCCGGCGGGCGTGAACGTGTAGCTGCTGCCGCTGCCGGCCTGCGTGGCGTTCCACGACTGGGTCACGGTCGTGCCGGCCGGGAAGGTCAGCTCGACCTTCCACGTGCTGATCTGCGACGATGTGTTGTTGTTGACGGTCACCTGGGCCTGGTAGCCGTTGTTCCACGAGCTCTGCACGGCGAACGCCGCCGTCTCCGCGCTGGCGGGGAGCGCGAAGAAGGCGGCGGTCGACGCCGCGGCCACGGCCAGGACCGTGGTCAAGATCGTTGCTGTCCGGCGTTTCACGAAAGCATCACCTCGGGGGATGGGTGCGGGCTGCCGCTGGGGACCGGCAGTGGGGGAACCCGCCCTGGGAGCGCTCCCAGGATCTCCGACTGTAACGCCTGCGTTAACCGGCGTCTATTCCAGGGCGACCGCCACCGGCTGGATCGTGACCCGGACCCCGGTGCCGGGAGCCAGTTCCGGCAGCCGTCCGCTGGGCACCTGGGCGATCACCAGATGATCCCCGACGGACACCGTGACGCGGCTCGTCGGGCCGAGGAAACTGCTGGTCAGCACCTTCGCGGTGGAGTCCGCGTCAGGGGTCACCTCGACCGCCTCGGGCCGGATCAGCGCGGTCACCCCGCCGTCGGAGTGCGGGCTCACCAGCGGCAGCGCAGTGCCGAGCACCTCGACGACGTCGCCGGTCACCGTTCCCGGCAGGCGGTTGCTGGTGCCGACGAAATCGGCCACGAACGCGGTCGCCGGGCGTAGGTACACCTCCGACGGGGTGGCCAGCTGCTCCAGCTTCCCGGCCCGCATCACGCCGACCCGGTCGGCGATCGCGAGCGCCTCCTCCTGGTCGTGGGTGACGAAGAGGGTGGTGGTGCCGACCTCCGTCTGGATCCGCCGGATCTCGTCGCGCAGCTGCACCCGGACCTTGGCGTCGAGCGCCGACAGCGGCTCGTCGAGCAGCAGCACCTGCGGCTCGATGGCCAGCGCCCGGGCCAGTGCGACCCGCTGCTGCTGCCCACCGGAGAGCTGATGCGGATACCTGCTGCCGAAGCTGCCGAGACCGACCAGGTCCAGCATCTCCGCGGCCCTCTCCCTCGGAGCCCGGCCCTTGCGGAGGCGCAGGCCGAACTCCACGTTCTGCAGGGCGTTCAGGTGCGGGAAGAGGCTGTACGCCTGGAACACCATCCCCATGTCCCGACGGTTGGCCGGCAGTCGCGTGACATCCTTCCCGCCGACCAGGACCCGCCCGGCGGTGGCCTCCTCCAGCCCGGCAAGGATCCGCAACGCGGTGGTCTTGCCACAGCCGGACGGCCCGAGCAGCGCGATCAGCTCACCCGGCTCGATCGACAGGTCCAGGTCGTCGAGGGCGTGGACGCTGCCGAACGTGCGGCGCAGCCCGTCGAGGTGTACGGCGACGCCGGTCATGATTTCTCCTTTGAGGAACGCCGCGACGAGGAGTCGCCCGCCAGCGAGAGCACGAGCAGGAGCACGAACGCGAGCAGCAGTGCGGCCAGCGACACCGCCACCGACACACCGGCGCTGCTCTTGCCCAGGTACTCGATGGCGACCTGCAGGTTGGTGCGGTGCAGCAGGGACGCGATGGTGAACTCGCCGAGCACCAGCGCCACGGTCAGGAACGCGGCGGACAGCACGGCCGAGCGGATGTTCGGCAGCACCACCCGCACGATCACGGTGGTCCAGCCGGCACCGAGACTACGGGCCGCCTCGGCCAGGGTCTTCACGTCGATCGCGGACAGGCCGGCGTCGATCGCCCGGTACGCGTACGGCAGCACCAGGATCGTGTAGGCGAACACCAGGGTCAGCGACGAGCCGCCGAGGAAGTAGTTGACCCAGGCGTACACCGGGGCCAGGCCGACCACCAGCACGATCGCCGGGATGGTCAGCGGCAGCAGGCAGAGGAACTCGACCAGCCGGCGCAGCCGGGGCAGCCGCAGCCGCACCCAGACCGCGGTCGGCACCAGCAGCGCCAGCATCAGCAGCGAGGTGAGCGCCGCCTGGAGCAGCGAGGCGGTGATGCCCTCGGCCAGCGCCGGGTACTCGGAGCTGAGCCGCGGCCAGTCCAGCAGCAGCGGCCACGTCCTGTCGTCGCGGGTGCTGAACTCGACCATCGCGACCAGCGGCAGCAGGAAGAACACGCCCATCACGGACAGGACGGTCCAGCGAAAGATCACCCGAGCCATTTGGCGGTCCTCTTCTGCAGCAGTGCGTAGAGGGTCATCACCACGGCGACCACGACCACCATGCCGAGCGCCATCGCCTTGCCCAGGTTGGCCTGACCGAGCACGACCTCGCTGGTCAGGGCGCCGCGAATCTGCAGCGGGACGATCGGGCTGCCCTGGCTGACCAGGGCGGCGGCGGTCGCGTACGCGGAGAAGGCGTTGGCGAACAGCAGCAGCGTCGAGCCGAGGAACGCGGGGGCGAGCAGGGGGCCGGCCACCCGGGTCCAGTACTGCCAGGTGTTGCCGCCGAGGCTGACGTGCGCCTCCCGCCACTGCGGGCGGATGCCGTCCAGCGCGGGCAGGAAGACGATCACCATGAGCGGGATCTGGAAGTACGTGTACACCAGCGTCAGTCCGGGCAGCTCGAACAGCCAGACCCCGTTGGCGTACGGGTCGAGGCCGTGCTCCTGCAGCCACAGCGTGACGAACCCGGACAGGCCGATGGTCGCCAGGAACGCGAAGGCCAGCGTGACGCCGCCGAACTGGGCGAGCACCCCGGCGGCCGCGGTGACCAGCCGGCGCAGCAGCCCGTCCGGTTTCGCGGTGACCAGCGCGTACGCCAGCAGTGCGCCGAGGACCGCGCCGATCAGGGCGCTGGACGCCGACAGCGCGATGCTGCGGCCGAACGCGTCGACGATGTACCCGTCGGCGAGGGCACGGACGTTGGCCAGGGTGAAGCCGCGGCCGCCGTCACCGGTGAACGCGCCGATCACCACGGTAAGCGTGGGGATGACCAGGAAGATCGTCACGAACGCGAAGAACGGGATCGTGCCGAGCAGGGCGGCGCCCCGCAGGCGTGGCCGTGGAGCCACGCGCTGCGGAGCGTCCGCGGCGATCTCAGCCAATGGCCTTGGCCCAGTTCGCGGTCAGGTACTCCTTGGCCTTGGCGCTCTGGGCCTCGGTCGGGATGACCGGGGTGCCCTCGACGGTCGGCAGCGCGGCGAACGCGGTCGCGTCGATGGTGCCGGCCTTCTGCATGGCGTCGGCGCGGACCGGGCGGGCGCCACCCTTCAGCCACAGGTTCTGGCCCTCGTCGGAGTAGAGGAACTCCTGCCACAGCCGGGCCGCGGCCGGGTGCGGGGCGTCCTTGCTGATCGCCTGCACGTAATACGAGCCGAGGACCGCACCGGACGGCACGAAGACCTTCCAGGTCGGCAGCTTCTTCGACTGCGCGGCGTTCAGGTAGTCCCAGTCGAAGACGACGGGCGTCTGACCGGACTCGACGGTGGCCGAGGTCGGGTCGACGGGCAGGAAGTTCCCGGCCTTCTTCAGGTTGCCGAAGAACTCGACACCCTTGGTGATGTCCTCGACGGTCCCGCCGTTGGCCAGCGACGCCATCTGCACGCCACCGAACGCCGCACCGGCCTGGGTCGGGTCGCCGTTGAGCGCGACCTTGCCCTTGTACTCGGCCTTGAGCAGGTCGGCGACGCTGGTCGGGGCGGGAACCTTGGCGCTGTCGTAGCCGATCGACATGTAGCCGCCGTAGTCGTTGACCCAGGTGCCGTTCGCGTCCTTGAGGGTGTCCGGGATCTCGGCGAACTTCTCCACCTTGTACGGGGCGAACAGCGCGGTGTTCGCGGTCGCCACCGAGACGCCAAGGTCGAACACGTCGGGGGCGGTGTCCTGGCCCTTGAGCTGGGTGGCGGCGTTGATCTCGTCCTGGCTGGAGCCGTCCGGCTGGGCCGAGTTGACCTTGATGCCGTACTTCGTGCCGAAGGCCTTGATGATCTCGCCGTAGTTGGCCCAGTCCGGCGGCAGCGCGATGACGTTGAGCTGCCCCTCCTTCTTGGCCTCGGCGATCAGGGCGTCCAGGCCGCCCAGGTCGGCGGCGCTGGTGGCGGTCCCGGCCTTGCTCGTGGCGGCCTCGGACTCCTTCTCCGGGGGCGAGCAGGCGCCGGCGAAGGCGATCATCGCGGCAGCCGTCAGGGTGGTGACTGCGGAGCGGGCAAGGGTGGTGCGCACTGAGTTCCTCCTTCTGCGGCACCGGTGACCGGTGCGCGCTGGTGGATCATGGAAGTGCCGGGTGGAGGACAGACATACGGAAGGAGACCTCGGGGCGAATTCGGCCCTTCCGCCGTCGCCGGGGGTTTCCCTGCACTTTTCCACGCGCCGCAGATGATCGAAAGCAGTCGTTGGCCGACTGTTATATGGCAGACTCCCCGATGTGGACCAAGCCGCCCTCGCCCGGCTCGCCGCGGCGGCGGGTGTGGCCGGGGTCACCGTGCACGTGGCACTGGCCGGCGGTCACGCCGGGCACGCTCCGGCGCTGCTCGTGGCCCTCGGTGTGCTCGCGCTGGTCTGCGTCCCGTGCGGTCTCTCGCTCCTGCGCCGCCCCGCCGACCGCGCGGCCTGGACGACCCTGCTGGTGCTGAGCGCGCTGATGATGGTGCTGCACCTGGCCATGGACCCCCGCGGCCCGATGCTGGCGGTGGTCCTCGCGGTGCCGGGCCTGCAGGCCCTGCTGTTCTTCTTCGCGGTACGGGTGCGGACGGCCCCAGCGTCAGCGGGCCGTCTCGAGCACCGCTTTGAGCCGGGTCAGGTCGGCCTGCACCAGGTCGGCGTCGCGGTCGAAGTCCTCGTCGGTCATGCCGGGCAGCCGGCGCAGCGTGAACATGATCTCGGCCCCGTCGCCGTCCGGGATGACCCGCATCGGCGCGTAGACCTCCCCGCCGTCCGGCGGCCGCAGCCAGTGGTCGAGCACACCCAGCTCGTTGGGCGGCGTGAAGACCAGCTCGGCGCCGTCGTCGCCGATCCGCCAGCGGCCGTCCTCCCTCGTCACCGACGTGGCCAGTCCGGGCGCCCAGGCGGGCAGGTTCGCCGGGTTCGCGGCGAACGCGTACACGTCATCGGCCGGAACGTCGATGTGCTCGCTGAGGTAGCGCGATGCCGAAGTCACTCCGGCATCGTCGCAGAAAATCCCGGCTCCGGACGGCGTACCGATTGATCGGCGTAGTCCGTATCCGCGGGCGTGACATTGTTCCGATCGCGGAAACGGCCGGTCGTGCGCCCGTGGCCCGCCCGGTGAACGGGCGGGCCAGGGGCTACCGGATCCCGGGGATCAGTAGAGGTCGGTGCACAGGTCCGGCTCGCTGACCGGGACCACGAGGCACGCCTTGGCCTTCATGCCGGCGTCGTTGACCATCGCCGACCACTTGACGGTGCTGTTGGTGACCTGCTCCGCCTGGGTCCGGTAGCTCCCGTTGGCGTTGTAGCTGACCACGTAGACCGTCCACTGGTACGCGTTGGTCCGGGCCCACGCCGTCCGGCAGGTGGGGCTGTACCGCAGCTCGACGTACGCGCTGTTCTCGCCCAGGTTCGGGTTCGCCAGCTTCTTGTAGACCTTGCCGGAGACCGAGGGCCGCTTGGCGTCGGTCTGGCACAGCACCGTGGCGCCGGGGCCGCCGACGCTGGTGTCGAGGTACGTGTAGCTGGCCGGGTTCTTGCCGTCGCACTTGCTGCCACAGGCGGCGAAGGCCGGAGTGGCGGTGATGCCGAGGGTCGCCGCCGTCGTCAGGACTGCGGCCACGCCGAGGCGTGTCACTTTGCGGATCACAATGGTTACCTGCTTTCGATGCATTCGGGCGCAATGAATTGGCCCGGCCTGGAAAAGGCCGGGCTGGTGCCGCGAGTATCGCGCTGAATGGGAAGTCTGGTGACAGGAAATGACTCTGGGTGCCACGCGATACGCGTGGATCGGCTAATCGTGAGGACGCCGCCCGCAGACCTGTTCACATCAGTTGTAGTTCATCACCGAATACCGCTCCCCCGTTCGGCATGCCATGCTTCGCGGGAGCCACCCTAGATCCACGATCATCACCGCGCAACCCGCCTCGGCGGCGCCGATTGCATTGTGGTCGATGTCTCGGGCTCGGGCCGTCGCGCGAGTACTCGATCTTGACATCCATGGATGATCGTGAAATTGTCGCATCGCCACCAGATCGGGCCGGACGAATCCCCGCCGGACCGGCGAACCATTCTGGTCGAGATGGGATCCGGGCGCGATTCGTTTGTCGTGCGGGCTGCCGCATTGCGGGGGAATCAATCCGGCGAGGGCAGGGCACTGCGCCCGGTGACGGTTCAGGCTCGGTGGCGGGGCCCGATCGGGTCCCGCCGATTCACGCCGACGTCATCGTCCGCCCGGGGTGGTCGCCACCGCCATCAGATGAGCGCTCGTCGCGAGCACGTCCGGCTCGGTGCTGTAGAGCCGGGCCAGAGCCAGCGCGCCGTCCAGGACCGTCTGCTCGGCCGGGGTGCCGGTGGCGGCCTCCGCGGCGGGCCAGGCCGGTCCCTCGATGCCGTGCACGGCGACCTCGGCCAGCCCCGCCTCGCGGCATTCGGCGACCAGCTCGGACGCCCGATGGAAGTACGCGTGTGTGAACCCCAGGCCCGGGTGGTTACGCCCGTCGGCCAGGATCTGCCGCGCCTCCGCGTACAGCCGCTCGGAGGTGAACCGGCCGGTCGCCGCGAAGTCCAGCGGCCCGGCGAAACGCGAGATCACCGCGGCCATCACCACCCCACCGGGGCGCGTCACCCGTACCGCCTCGCGTAGTGCCCGCACCCGGTCGTCGCGGTCCAGCAGGTGGTAGAGCGGCCCCAGCAGCAGCGTCGCGTCCCAGGAGTGATCCGGGACCGGGAGGTCCCGCGCGTCGCCGACGACCGCGTCGACCGGCGGCTGCCCGGCCAGCGCCTGCTCCACGTGCGCCGGGACCAGGTCGACCAGCCGCACCCGGTAACCGGCGGCGAGCAGCGGGCGGGCATACGCCCCGGCCCGCCGCCGACGTCCAGGATCGAGGCCGGCGCCGGCGGCAGGTGCCGATCCAGCAGCTCGCGGGTGCGGATCCGCTCCAACTGGAACGACGCCCGCCGCTCCAGGCGCCCGGCCTCGTCGTAGCCGGTGTAGAACGCGACGATGTCTCCCGTGATCTGATCCATCGTGGAATCGTCGCCGCACCGGGCCGTGCTTTACCAGCGGTTTTCCTCAGCCCGGAACGGTGTCGCCCTCGCCGGTGCGCTTCTGCGCCTCGTCCACACCCCGGTCGATGTGCTCGGAGTACTTGTCGCCGGTCCGCTGGTCGATCTGGTCGCCGCCCTTCTCCAGCGCCTGATCCACCTGCTCGTCGTGCTGGTCGGCGAAACTCTTGGCCTTGTTCAGGAAGTCGCTCATACCGGGTCGTTTGCCCGCCCCGGAGCCGGCCAAACTGCCGTCCATGCGATCGCGTGTCACGCTGGGGGAGTACGTCAGGCACCCGACTCCGGCGGGAGACGACATGACCGAGGCGAGTTCCACCCGGCCGCACACCGAGACCTTCGAGCACGCGGGGGCGACCGTCGACCTGGTCGACCCCGGCACCCTGCTGGCCGCCGCCCGCGTCAACGCGGTGGACCTGCTGCACCAGGCCGCCTGGCCGGAGCCGGTGCACCGGGTCGAGGTGACGGTCGACGGCACCGGCGGCACCGAGCACGTCTTCACCGCCCGGATCGTCACCCTCGACTCGGCGGCCGCCACCCAGCAGAAGATGCGCGGCATCGTGCTCGACATCGACCCGCTCGGCCGTCTCCTGGCCCGCCGGATCGCCGCCGGGGACCAGGTGGTGACCCGCATCGTCGACGGCGTGGGCATGGCAGCCGCCGTGGCGTACCGGAGCCTGGGTCTGGAGAAGCCGGTGGACCGCGAACCCGGACTGCTCGCCGACGCCTCCGCCGGGATCGAGGCGACCGTGACCTACGACGGCGGTGTCGCCCGGCTGGAGTCGCGGATCCCGCGCGACGCCGTCGGCGTCACCCACCTGCGCGCCTTCGTCACCCTCACCCTCCAGGCCGTCGCCGACATCGCCGGTCCCGGCTCGCTGACCGGCCGCCGTTACGTGGTCGGTCGTCAGGTGAGCACGCCGGCCACCACCGGGTCGGTCACCCTCGACATGGTCGGCGGTCTCGCCGAGGTCGTCGCCGAGCTGCGCCAGATCGCCGTCTCCTTCCGGCATCCCGAGGCGATGGCGCGGTGGGGGGCCCGTCGCCCTCAGGGCCTGCTGATGTACGGGCCACCCGGCACCGGCAAGACCATGCTGTCCCGCGCGCTCGCCAACGAGATCGGCGCCGACTTCCGGGAGATCCGCACCCCCGAGATCCTCGACAAGTACCTGGGCGGCTCGGAGCGCAACATCAAGCAGATCTTCCGCGACGCCCGCCGCTACCGGACGCCCACGCTCATGCTGTTCGACGAGTTCGACTCGATCGTCAGCTACGCCGGGATGGGCGGGGACGCGGCCAGCCAGGCCCTCAACGCGGTCGCCGGGATCTTCAAGCAGGAGATGAACGACCTGATCGAGGAGAATCCGAACGTCATCGTCGTGGCCACCACCAACTTCCCGAACCGGGTTGACGAGTCACTGATCCGGTCCGGTCGCTTCGACGTCAAGATCAGTGTTCCGAAACCGGACGAGACGACCCGTGCCGAGATCTTCCGCAAGATGATCCGTGGCCTGATCAGCGCCCACGAGACCCCCGGGTTCCGGATGTTCGCCGACGACCTGGACCTCGCCGCGCTCGGTGTCGCCAGCACCGGCATGACGGGCGCCGACATCAAGGAGGTGCTGCGGCGGGTCCAGCTGACCAAGGCCATGCAGGACGCCCGCGGCATCGTCGTCCCCCCGATCGCCCAGTCCGACCTGCTCACCGCGATCCGGGCCCTCCGCGGCACCCCGCCACCCGCTTCCTGACCCGCGCCGCCCGCCGTCCCGTCGCCTTCTCGCGCCGTCGCCTTCTCGCGCCGCCGCCTTCTCGCCTTGCCGCCCTTGCGCCGGTGGAAATGCGATTGTGGGCGGGTGGGGAGTCTCTAGGGTGGACGGATGGCGATCATCGACTTCCCGGGGCCGCCCGCCCCGAACGGGTACAGCCACACCGTCGTCCTCGCGCCGGGCAGCCGGCTGGTCTACATCTCCGGGCAGGTGCCGATCGACGCGGACGGCAAGGTTCCGGAGGGCTGGGCCGACCAGACCCGGCTGACGTTCCGCAACGTGGAGGCCGCACTGGCCGCGGGCGGCGCCGGCTGGGGCGATGTGATCAAGCTTACCTACTTCGTGACCGCCACCTCGGAGCTGCCGGCGATCCGGTCGATCCGGGACGAGTTCGTCGACACGGCACGGCCGCCGGCCAGTTCACTGGTGCAGGTGGCGGGGCTGTTCCGGCCCGACCTGCTGATCGAGATCGAGGCCGTCGCCGCGGTGCCGGCATGACGGATCCGGCGTATGACGAGAACGGCATGACGGATCCGGTTCCGGCGTATGACGAGGGTGGCATGACGGATCGGGATCCGGCGTATGGAGAGGGCGGCATGAGCGGGGCGGTCCGGTTCACCAAGTGGGGTGGGGGACGGCACTGGGAGTGCGACCTGGAGCCGCTCGGCGCGGACGAGCACGGGCTGTGGCTCGGCGGGCGGGCCGGGATCAGCATGCGCCGCGGCGATGGCGAGATGTTTCCGCAGCTGCACGACTTCGTGATGCTGGTGCCCGGGTCCGGCTGCTGGATCGCCTCGGTCAACGCCCCGTCGACCGCGTCGGAGATCGCCGTCTACATCGACGTCACCGACCGGCCCCGGGTCGTCGACGGGGTGGTGCACGCCGTCGACCTCGACCTGGACGTGATCCGGCTCTGGGACGGCTCGGTGGCGGTGCTCGACGAGGACGAGTTCGCCGAGCACCAGATCCGCTACGGCTACCCACCGGAGGTGATCGCCGAGGCCCGCGCCACCTGCGACGACCTGTTCACCCGTATGGCGACGGCCGTGCAGCCCTTCGAGACCGCGGCCCGCCGTCGTCTGGACGCGTTCCTCGCCTGAGCCCCGCTGTCGCCCGCTTGCTGAGACCGTGGGCGAGCGCCGAACCGGGTCCTACACGCGGCGCTCGCCCGCTCGCTCGCTGAGACCGTGGGCGAGCGCCGAACCGGGTCCTACGCGCGGCGCTCGCACGCTTGCTGAGACCCGGGGGTGAGCGCCGGACCGGTTCCTACGCGCGGCGCTCCAGGAAGTCGTAGACGTCGCGGTTGTCGACGCCGGGGAAGGTGCCCGGGGGCAGGGCGGCCAGCAGGTGGGAGTGGACGCGCGCGCTGGGCCACGCGTTTCCGGCCCAACGGCTCACCAGGGTGGCCGGCGGGCGGCGGCAGCAGTCCGGGTCGGGGCAGTTGGAGACGGTCCGCCCGGACACGTCGCCGCCGCGGAACCAGCGGGCGTGCTCGTACGGCGTGCCGACGGTCACCGAGAAGAGCCCGGAACCGGTCGACTCGACGTGGACGGTGCACCAGTACGTGCCGGCGGTGGTGTCGGTGAACTGGTAGAACGACGAGTACGGGTCCTCGGCCTCGAAGACGGTGCGCGACGCCCATTTGCGGCACACCGGCTGGCCCTCGATCGCGCCGGTCACGTCGGAGGGGAAGCGGACGTTGTCGTTCTCGTACGCCTTGTAGACGATGCCGGTCTCGTGGACGCGGGCGAAGTGCACCGGGATCCCGAAGTGGTGCGTGGCCAGGTTGGTGAACCGGTGGGCCGCCGTCTCGTAGGACACCCCGAACGCGTCGCGGAAGTCGTCGATCGCCAGCGCCCGGTCGGCCTTGGCCTCGGCCAGGAAGTCGACGGCGAACTTCTCCGGCATGAGCAGAGCCGCCGCGAAGTAGTTGACCTCGACCCGCTGCCGCAGGAAGTCGCCGTAGTCGGACGGGTCGTTGTGACCGAGGACGAAGTGCCCGAGGGTCTGCAGCACGACCGCCCGCGGGTCGTGGCCCTTGCCGCTGGCCACCTGCGGGAGGAAGATCCGGCGATTTTTCAGGTCGGTCACCGACCGGGTGGAGGCGGGAAGGTCGTTGACGTAATGCAGGCTGAACCCGATCTGCGCCGCGATGTCGAGGATGCCTCGCTGTGACAGGGGGCCGGTCGTGTGCCGTACCGACTGAAGGACTTTCGCCGCCGCCGCCTCGATCTCGGCGAAGTAGTTGTCCCGCCGCCGCATGTCGGCCCGCAGTTGCGCGTTGGCGCGCCGCGCCACCTCGGGGGTCGCGGTCTGCTCGGTGAGCACCCGGTTGAGCTCGCGGTGCATGCCGATCAGCGATTCGAGGGCGTCGGCCGGCAGGCGCCGGCCGGCCTTCACCGCCGGCAGGCCGAGCGCCTGGTAGGCGGGATTCTGCTGGAAGTGGGCGAGCTCGATCTCCAGGCCGGCGCGACGGCTCGGCGCCTCCGGGCGGAGAAGATCCTGCAGGGGTACGCCCAGCGCGCCCGCGATCGCCTGGAGCACCGACAGTTTGGGCTCGCGCTTGCCGTTCTCGATGAGTGACAGCTGGGACGGCGCCCGCCCGACCGCGACGCTGAGCTGGTCGAGGGTCATGCCCCGGCTGCGGCGCAGGTGCCGGAGGCGCTGGCCCAGCGTGACGAGGTCGACCGAGGGCTCGGGGGAAAGTGAAGCGGTCACGGGTTTGACCCTAACAGAATTTTCGCGTTTCTTTCCTCAAGAAGGGCCTTCATAGGGGGTGGTGGGATCCCTGAGAGTGAAGTTCTTCCACACGGAAGAACGCGACAGGGCACGAAAGGGATTCTTCTGATGACTGAGAACCAGAACCGTGGCGGTACCGCTGAGGACCTCACTCGGGAATGGGCTGACAACCCCCGCTGGGCCGGCATCAAGCGTGACTACACCGCCCAGGACGTCGTGCGACTGCGGGGCACCCTGCAGGAGCGGCACACGCTGGCCGAGCGCGGCGCCGCGAAGCTGTGGGAGCTGCTGCACACCGAGGACTACATCAACGCCCTCGGCTCGCTGACCGGTGGCCAGGCGACCCAGATGGTGCGCGCCGGCCTCAAGGCGATCTACCTGTCCGGCTGGCAGGTCGCCGCCGACGCGAACCTCTCCGGCCACACCTACCCCGACCAGTCGCTCTACCCGGCGAACTCGGTCCCCGCGGTGGTCCGCCGGATCAACAACGCGCTGCTGCGCGCCGACCAGATCGACACCTCGAACGGGAAGTACGAGCGCGACTGGTTCGCCCCGATCGTCGCCGACGCCGAAGCCGGCTTCGGTGGCCCGCTCAACGCGTTCGAGCTGATGAAGGGCATGATCGCGGCCGGCGCCGCCGGTGTGCACTGGGAGGACCAGCTCGCCAGCGAGAAGAAGTGCGGCCACCTCGGCGGCAAGGTGCTCATCCCGACCCAGCAGCACATCCGCACCCTGAACGCGGCCCGTCTCGCGGCCGACGTCGCCGGCGTGCCGACCCTGGTGATCGCCCGCACCGACGCCCTCGCGGCCGACCTGCTGACCACCGACGTCGACCCCCGTGACCAGCCGTTCGTCACCGGCGAGCGCACCTCCGAGGGCTTCTTCCGGGTCACCCCGGGTGACGACGCCGCCATCGCCCGCGGTGTCGCCTACGCCGACTACGCCGACATGCTGTGGGTCGAGACCGGCAAGCCGGACCTGGACTTCGCCCGCAAGTTCGCCGAGGCCGTGCACGCCGTGCACCCGGGCAAGCTGCTGTCGTACAACTGCTCGCCGTCGTTCAACTGGAAGAAGAACCTGGACGACGACACGATCGCGCGCTTCCAGAAGGAGCTCGGCGCGATGGGCTACAAGTTCCAGTTCGTCACGCTGGCCGGCTTCCACGCGCTCAACCACTCGATGTTCGAGCTGGCCCGCGGCTACGCCCAGACCGGCATGAGCGCCTACGTGAAGCTCCAGGAGGCCGAGTTCGCGGCCGAGGCCGACGGCTACACCGCCACCAAGCACCAGGCCGAGGTCGGCACCGGCTACTTCGACGCCGTCTCCACCGCTCTCAACCCGGACAGCTCCACCACGGCGCTGTCCGGTTCCACCGAGGCCGAGCAGTTCTGAGCCGAGCAGTTCCTTAGAAGCGACAGGTAGGTAGAGACAATGGGCGCCGAAGAGATCACCATCACCGGTACGACCGCAGGCCGTTACTCCGAGATCCTGACCGCTGAGGCCGTCGAGTTCATCGTGGCACTTGACCGCGAGTTCGGCGCCCGCCGGGTCCAGCTCCTGGAGCGCCGCCGGCGCCGCCGGGCCACCCGCACCACCGACCTGGACTTCCTCGCCTCCACGGCGCACATCCGGGACGACCTGTCCTGGCAGGTCGCCCCGGCCGCCGCGGACCTCACCGACCGGCGGGTCGAGATCACCGGCCCGCCGGAGCGCAAGATGACCATCAACGCCCTCAACTCGGGCGCCAAGGTCTGGATGGCCGACTTCGAGGACGCCACGTCGCCCACCTGGGACAACGTCATCCTCGGCCAGCTCAACCTGCGTGACGCGCTGGACGGCTCGCTGGACTTCACCGCGCCCGACGGCAAGCGTTACGAGATCGGCGCGCAGGTCCCGACGATCATGGTGCGCCCGCGGGGCTGGCACCTGCCGGAGTGCCACCTGCGCATCGGCGGCCGGGCCGTGTCGGCGTCGCTGTTCGACTTCGGCATGTACCTGTTCCACTGCGGGCAGCGGCAGATCGACCGGGGCAGCGGTCCCTACTTCTACCTGCCGAAGCTGGAGTCGCACCTGGAGGCCCGCCTCTGGAACGACGTCTTCGTCTTCGCCCAGGAATACCTCGGCATCCCGCGCGGCACGATCCGGGCCACCGTCCTGATCGAGACCATCAACGCCGCGTTCGAGATGGAGGAGATCCTGTACGAGCTGCGCGAGCACTCGGCCGGCCTGAACGCGGGCCGCTGGGACTACCTGTTCAGCATGATCAAGAACCGTCCCGACGTGGTCCTGCCCGAGCGCTCGCAGGTCACCATGACCGCGCCGTTCATGCGGGCCTACACCGAGCTGCTGGTCAAGACCTGCCACAAGCGCGGCGCCCACGCGATCGGCGGGATGGCCGCGGTCGTGCCCAGCCGTGACCCGGTCGCCGCCAAGCGGGCCCTCAACCAGGTCCGCCAGGACAAGCGGCGCGAGGTCGGCGACGGCTTCGACGGCTCCTGGGTCGCGCACCCCGGCCTCGTCGAGACGTGCCGTGAGGTGTTCGACCAGTGGCTCGGCGACGAGCCGCACCAGATCGTCCGCAAGCGCGACGACGTGCGGGTCACCGCTGCCGAACTGCTCGACATCAAGACCAGCTCGATCACCGTCAGCGAGGTCGCGCTGCGTACCAACGTCAGCGTGGCGCTGCGCTACATCGCCGCGTGGCTCGGCGGCCGGGGCGCGGTGGCGCTCGGCGGCCTGATGGAGGACGCGGCGACCGCCGAGATCTGCCGGGCCCAGCTCTGGCAGTGGATCTCCTCGGGCACCCCGACCGACTACGGCGTGCCGGTCACGGCCGGCCTGGTCACCCGGATGCTGCGCGAGGAGCTGGACGTGCTCAGCGAGACCGGCGCGCTGGACGAGGAGGCCGCCCGGTGCTTCGGCCAGGCCCGGACGCTGCTCACCGTCCTGCTGTCGGAACGGACCTGCCCGGAGTTCCTCACCCTGCCGGCCTACCTACGGCACCTGTCCGGTGGGGTGGCGACTCCGGTCACCGCTCAGGCTCCTGTCGCGGCCTGATCGGATGAGGGCGGGGCGGCGTGGTCTCGGTCCACGCCGCCCCGTTCGCCGTTTCCCCGGATGCTCTCACCGCCGTCGCACGCGTCTCACTCGCGGCCCTGCCACGTGCAGAGACAGACACGGTTACCCTCCGGATCGGCCAGCACCCAGTAACTCGGCGCGCCGGCGTCACTGACAAGCGTGCCCCCGGCGGCCAGCGCCGCCTCGATCCGCGGCGCCACCTCCGCCGGCGCGACCCACAGATCCGGGTGCCAGCGCTGCCGCGGCTCCTCGTCGCCGGAGTGCTGAAACCAGATCAACGGCACCTTCTGGTACGGGTCGACGAGATCACCGTCGGCGTCGGGCGGATAGCCCAGCACCGCCTCCCAGAATCCCAACTGCTCCGGGAAGCCCGGACTGTCCAGCGCCAGCTCCAGGACGGTCAGCCCGTCCGCGCCACCGCCCACCCCGGCGCCGGCGGCCAGCTCGCTGATCGTCGCCGCGAGCCGCAGGTCCCGCCCGGTCACCCGGCCCACGTCGTGGCTGTACAGCCGCACGTCGACATGGGTGTAGCGCAGATCCAGGTCCGGATGGTGATCGACCGCCTCGGCCGCCGCGCCGATCGCGTTCACCAGCGCCAGCCCGGTCGCGAAGTCGCCGGTCCGAAGCCGGGTCCGCAGCGCGTTGCGCAGATACACCCAGCCGGGCGGCGTCCGCTCGGTGATCTCCTGTCCGGTCAGCTTCGTCATGCGCTCATGCTCGCACCGCCGGCCCGCCCGGCCTGCCCGGCCCGGCGCGGCGCGGCGCGGCCCACGATCGTCATGTGGGCGCCGGTGGCCGGATCCTGTCGGGCGCCGGGGGAATGGGGGCGGGGGCGGGCGCGGGGATGTCGAGACGCGCGGCGAGCCATGCCCGTAGATGGGCGGCCTCGGGCCGGGCGAGGCGTGCGCAGAGTGCGGCCAGGCCGACGATGCCGGCCAGGGCGAGGGGGATCAGGACCATGCCCCCGACTGCTTCGACGAAGGGGCCGTCGTCGGCCTCCACGAGCGGGCTGCCGATCAACAGTGAGCGCCCCACGAAGCCCGCGAGCCCGCACCACAGCAGAGCCAGGCCGACGACCTGAACGGCGAAGAAGAGCCGGACGGAAGGCAACCAGCCGAGGTGACCCTCGAGGCGGCTGCCCGCGCCGTCCGAGACCAGCCGGGCGTGCAGATAGGTGCGATAGCTGTTCTGGATGTGCGGTCGGGCGGCGCAGATCCGGATGTCGTCGTCGTCGACGGCGCGGCCGAGGATCACGAAGTCCACCTCGGCGAACAGATGCTGCCGGAGGCTGTGCTGGTAACGACCGTCGATGCCGGCGGCGATGTGGCGCAACGCTTCGTGGCGTGGCAGGCGGCAGGGGAGCGAGACGCGCTCGATGCGCCAAGCCGTGATCCATCGGGGCACGACATCGAGTGTCGCGCATCCCGGCAATCCCTTTGCTCCCATCGGAATATGGGTAATGTGGCGTTACGGCTGATCCGGTGGTGTGGTGCTCACCGCTGTCTCGCGTCCGCTGGGACAGCGGGGAGCGCTTCACGGGCCGGTGCGAACGCACGTGCGGTGAGCAGTGGCACCGCGGTCCCCAGCAGCAGGCCGGCGACGACGTCGGTGGTCCAGTGCACGCCCAGGTAGACGCGACTCAGCGCGGTCAGCACCGGGATCAGCCACAGCGCCCACCAGCGCGGCAGGATCATCACGACGATCGTCACGGCCAGCGCGGCGTTCAGCGCGTGCCCGGACGGGAAGGCGTAGCCGACCGCCGACGACACCGGCTCCAGGAACTCCGGGCGGACCCGGCCGAACAGCAGTTTCAGCAGACCGCCGAGGACGCCACCGGCGATCATCGTCACCGCCACCCAGGTCGCCGTCCGGCGGGCGCCCCGGCGGGCCAGCACGATCACCAGGATCAGCGCGGCCACCCGGAGCACGTTCGGCTGGAAGACGTTCGTCACCCAGATCATCACCGTGGTCAGCGCGGGTGCGGCATGCGCGGCCTCGTGCAACTGGGTGGCGACCGCCCGGTCGAGGGCGCGCAACGGCTCCCAGCCGGCGCTCACGAACGCCGCGAGCACGGCGACCGGCACCAGCAGCAGGACCATCAGACCGGCTCGGACGACCGGTGGCTCAGACCGCATGGCGAACCATTACCCCACAGCCAACCTGCGAAGCTCCTGTCAGTGGGAGGGTCAGAACAGCTCCATCCGGGTGTCGCCGCCCGAGGCGTCGGTGAGGCGGGTCCGGTCGCTGGAGAAGTCGTTGATCTGGCCGATCGCGCTCTGCACCTGGTCGACCAGTCCGCTGATGTTGACCTGCTGGTCGTCGGCTACCGAGCGGACCCGGCCGATCGCCGCCCGTACACTCTCGATCGTGTCCGTCATCGTGGCGACCGCCCCCGACACGTCGGTGGCCGTGCTGGTCAGCATGTTCAGGGTCGCGGTGATCCGCTCGGTCGACTCGGCCGTGTCGTCGGCCAGTTTGCGCACCTCGTCGGCCACCACCGTGAAGCCGAGCCCGGCATGACCGGCCCGGGCCGCCTCGATCGTCGCGTTCAGGGCCAGCATCCGGGTCTGCCCGGCGATCGACGCGATCATCGCCACCATCTCCCGGGCCGCCGGCAGGCTGACCGTCAGCGCCTCGGCGGCCTGATCGGCCCGCTCGGCGTGATCGGCCATCTGCTCGATCGCGGCGTGCGCCGTCGCCGCGCCGGAGTTGATGTCCTGCACCGACGACTTCACCGCGTCCACCCCGCGGACCGCGTCGCCCAACTGGTAGGCGACACCCCCGATGATCTGCTCGGACTCGGCCTCCACCCGGCGCAGCATCTCCTCCCGCTGAGCCTCGCGCTCCCGGATCTCCCGCTCCCGTTCGCGCTCCTCGCGGGCCCGCATCTCGGCCAGCTCGGCACCGTGCCGGCCGATCGACGCGAGCATGTCGTTGAGGGCGCCCGCCACCACGTTGATGTCGGCGTCGTCGGACGGCGGGACCCGCAGCGCCAGATCCCGCGAGCTCATGATCTTCTCGGTGGTCCGGCGCAGCGGCTTGACGTGATGCCGGACCGCCCGGCGCATCGCCATGCTGATCGCCAGCCCGGCGATCGCCACCGCCACCAGCACCACCACGGCCAGCTGGGCCAACGTCGTCCGGGCCTGACGGAGGATGGCCCGGTCACTGAGGCCCTCGAAGAGGATCGGCGCCCCGTCCACCCCGATCAGCGTGCAGGCCACCGCGATGTGGTCACCGGCCACCGCCGTCGTCACCGTGATGGGGCCGAACCCACTGGACAGCTCGCGCAGCGACTCGGCGTTCTCCCGCGGGGCCGTGCGCAGCGTGACCTCGTCGTCGGTCTGCCCGGCCAGCGACGTCAGCCCCGCCTCGTCCAGCTCGCGCAGGACCAGCAGGTGCCCGTTCGAGACGCCCACCCCCTCGTCCCGGTAGACCGGGAACGAGCAGAACTCGGTCGGCGTACCGGTCACGCTGGTCAGCCCGCAGTGGTGGGAGCCGGCCGGGCCGTCGCGCAGATAGCCGGTCAGCGTCGCCGGATCGTCCAGCGGCGGCGTCATCGCCTGATACGCCGAGCCCACGATCCGGCCGCCCGCCCGGACGCCGCCCCGCGGGTCGACGGCCATCGCGGCGGTGAAGCCGTACTGGCCGGTCAGCACGTCCGGCGGCAGGTCCACGGCGAACTGCCGGGCGTCGCGGGCCGCCAGGTCGTCGTAGAGCGAGGTCCAGATCGAGTTGGTCACGCCGAAATCGCGCAGCCGCTGCGCGTGGGCGCTGATCGCGACCCGCAACTCCTCCGCCTCGCGGCCGACCTGAGCGCGTTCCACCCGGTCGAACGCCGACACCGTCACCAGATAGACCGGCGCCCCCAGGATGGCCAGCATCGCCGCCACCAGGCCCAGAACCGGGAGCAGCTCGCCCCGGCGCAAGGCCGCGGCCGGCCGGAATCGCCCCCCACCGGTATGTTCGCCGATCGCGGGGACCTCCTGGGGCCGGTTCGCTCAACCGGCCGGGGGGCCGGACGATTGCGCGGGGTGTGCTGATGCGGGTCCCGGTGTGGGCGGGGTGGCTGGGAGCGGCGGTCGTCGCGGCCCTGTGCTTCCCGCTGGTGCCCGACGACACCCTGCCCGCCAAGATCTACGTCAACACGGTGGGGCTCTCCTCGGTGGCGGCCATGGTCGTCGGCATCGTGCGGAACCGGCCCGAGCACTGGCGGGCGTGGGCGCTGTTCGCGGCGGGGGTGCTGACATTCGTCTCCGGGGACATCACCTACGACGTGACCGAGCTGCGGCTCGGCGAGTACCCGTACCCGTACTGGGCGGACCTGCTCTACCTGTCGGCTTACCCCCTGCTCTGGGCGTCGCTGTCGAGGCTCGGCAACCCCCGCGGAGACCGGGAGCGCGGCGCCCTCATCGATGCCGCCATCATCTCCACCGGCATCGGCCTGATCTTCTGGGTGTGGGTGGTCGGCCCCACCCTCCAGGACGCCGGGGCGCCCCTGCTGGAACGGCTCGTCACCATCGGCTACCCCTCGCCGACGTGCTGCTCACCACCGCGGTCGCCCGGATGCTCACCCGGGCCGGCAACCGTACGCCCAGCATGCGGCTGATGGCGACGGGGGCGGTGATCATGCTGACCGGCGACCTCATCTACACCACGATGTCCAGCACGTCCGAGTACACCGGCGGGTTCGTCGACTCCGGCTTCCTCATGGCGTACGCCTGCTGGGGCGCCGCCGCCCTCCACCCGAGCATGACCCGCCGCCCCGACACCGTCCTCGACGTCCACCGGATCGGGCGGACCCGGCTCGGCATCCTCACCGCCTTCGTGCTGATCCCGCCCGGCCTGCTCTTCTTCCAGGGGGCCGGGGACCCCGCCGCGATCGCCTGGGTGTCACTGGGCATCGGGGCGGTCGTGCTGTGCCTGCTCGTGGTGATGCGCATGTGGGGGCTGGTGCGGCAGGTCAAGCTGCAGGCCTCCCGGCTCGGCGACCTCGCCATGCTCGATCCGCTCACCGGGCTCGCCAACCGGCGGGCCTTCGAGGAGGCGCTCGGTGCCGCCGTAGCCACCGGCACCCCCACCGTGCTGCTGCTCGACCTCAACGGGTTCAAAGCGGTCAACGACCGGTTCGGCCACGCCGTCGGCGACGAACTGCTGGCCGCCGTCGCCGCCCGGATCAGCGGCGCGATCCCGGCCGGCGCGGTCGCGGCCCGGATGGGCGGTGACGAGTTCGCCGTGCTGCTGCCCACCGACGTCGGCGACGACCTGGCCGCCCGGCTGCGTACCGCCATCCACCAGCCGATCCACGCCGGCGGCCAGGACCTGCTCGTCGGCGCCAGCATCGGCATCGCAGGCGTGATCGACCCGGTCTCCGGCGGCGGCCCCGGCGGTCCGGTCTCCGTCTCCGGCGGTCCGGCCTCCGGCGCTGTCTCCGGTGGTCCGATCCGCGACGGCTCCGTCTCCGGCGGTCTGGTCTCCGGTGGCGGTCCCGGTGGCCCGATCCTCGACGGCCAGGTCTTCGGGGGTGGCACGGTCTTCGACGGCCAGGTCTCCGACGGCTCGGTATCCGGCGGCCTGGTCTCCGGTGACCGGGTCACCGACCCGGTCGAGGTGCTGCGACGGGCCGACGTCGCCATGTACGCCGCCAAGGCCGACGGGGGCCGGCACCGCCGCTACACCGCCGATCTGGACACCAGCACCGACGAGGAGGCCCGGCTCGGGGCCGAGCTGCGCACCGCCCTCGACCGCCGCCAGTTCCACCTCGTCTACCAGCCCATCGTCGAGCTGCCGACCGGCAAGGTCCTGGCCGTGGAGAGCCTGGTCCGCTGGTGGCACCCCGATCGCGGCTACATCGCCCCCGACGTGTTCATCCCGGTCGCCGAGCGCAGTGGCCTCATCGTCGAGCTCGGCGAGTGGATCCTGCGAACCGCCTGCCGGCAGTTCGCCGAGTGGTGGCGGCACGGCGTGGCGCCGTACCGCTTCGGCGTCAACGTCTCCGCCCGCCAGCTGGCCGAGCCCGGATTCGTCTCCCTCGTCGCCGAGATCCTGGCCGAGACCGGCGTCCACCCGGCGCGCCTGATCGTCGAGGTGACCGAGACCGCCGTCTTCGGCGGTGGCGCCGCGGTCCGAGCCGTCCACGAGCTCACCGAGCTCGGCGTCGAGATCGCCCTCGACGACTTCGGCACCGGTCACTCCTCGCTCGGCCTGCTGCAGACACTCCCGGTGCGCATCCTCAAGGTCGACAAGTCGTTCGTCGAGAACGTCACGATGGCCGGCCGCCACGCGGTCATCGCCACCTCGCTCATCCACGTGGCCAACGGTCTCGGCCTGGTCGCCATCGCCGAAGGGGTCGAGACCGCGGAGCAGGCCGCCGAGCTGTACCGCCTCGGATACCGGCGGGCGCAGGGATACCACTTCGGCCGACCGGAGATGGCCAGGCCGCTGTCCGACGTCGCCACCGCTTGACGGGCGGGGTCGAAGGCGCCTCTGCTCGACGGGCTGTGCTGAGCTGGTCAAGGTCCGCCTACAGGGCTGCGCCGGGCTGGCGGGGTCGGGTGGAAGTCGTCACTGCCGGCGGGCTGGGGCGAAGCCGCCCCTGACCGGCGGGGTCAAGCCAGCAGCGGGGTGGCCTGGGCGGCGAGAAGGTGGGCCCAGATCCGGTAGGCCGGCGGTGCGGGGTGGAAGCCGTCGGCGGCGAACAGGCCGGGCTCGTCCATCGGAATGTCGCCGATCGGGAGATGGTGGGTGGCGGGAAGTGCGGCGGCCACCGCGGCCAGCCGGCGGTCCAGGCGGCGGGCGTGCGCGCCGAAGAGCAGCCGGACCGGTGCGGGCAGCACCGGAAACCGGTGCACCGGAGGCAGACCCGAGAGCACCACCGGGACCGGGCCGCCGATGTGCCCGGCGTGCGAGGCCGGAGCGGCGGGCGGCGCACCATGCAAGGTGGGGCCGGTGGACGGCTTGGTGTGCGGGGCCGGGGCGGCGGTGTTCCGAGCGTGCGAGGCGGGGCAGGTGGGCGGGTCGTCGTGTGGGGCCGGGCCGGCGAGGGACTCTCGCAGCGTGGCGATCAGGTGGGTCACGTCTCGCTGGAAGGCGGCGGGGCGGCGTAGACGGGTGGTGTCGTTGACGCCGACGGCGACGGCTACCAGGTCGGGGCGCCAGCCGGTGTCCGGGTCGGTTAGCCGAGGCAGTAGGGCGGTGAGGGTGCGTGCGGTGGCGCCGCCGCGGGCCGCGACCCGCCAGGAGACGGTCCGGTCCAAGCTTGTGGCCAGGGCTGAGGCGAGTTGGCCGGCCAGGGCGGTGGCGTGGTCGGGGGCGCCGAATCCGGCGGCCGACGAGTCGCCGAGCAGGGACCGGGCGCCCTGTCGGCGCGGTCGCTGGCCCGCGCGGCGGGGACGTCGACGATGGCGGTGTACACGCACTTCGGCGGCATGCCCGCGGTGGTCCGGGCGATCATCAACGAGGGGTTCGCCCGGCTGGCCGCGGAGTTGGCCGGAGTGCCGCCGACCGTCGATCCGGTCGCCGACTGCGCGGCCCTGGCTCTCGCCTACCGGCGGGCCGCCCACCGGGCCCGCATCTGTACCGGGTCATGTTCGGCGCGACCGGCGTCGACCTCACCGACGAGGACCGGGGGAGCGGTGCCCACACCCTGCGGGTGGCCCGGGACGCGGTGGCCCGCTGCATCGAGGCCGGGCGGTTCCGTCCGGCCGAGCCATGGGTGCTGACCCGCCAGTCCTGGTGTCTGGCGCACGGCCTGGCGAGTCTGGAGCTGGCCGGCTTCCACGGCGATCCGGCGACCGGCGACACCGACTTCCGCGCCCACCTCACCAACTTCGCCGTCGGCGCAGGCGACGACCTCACCCGAGCCCGCGCATCGATAGCCGACGCCTTCGCCGCCTGAGACCCACCGCCGAGCCGTTCCCTGGCCCGGCAGCCGAGCAGGTGGCTGGCCCGGCGGTCGAGCGGCAGCCCGAACCCGAGCGGCAGCCCGAACCCGAGCGGCAGCCTGAGACCCAAGGCTGAGCCGCAACTTGGGCCCGACGGCCGAGAGGCGGTCGGGACCCGCAGTCAGCGGCGGACCGGAAGGGTCACAGGTCGAGCAGCTCGACGGTCACGGTGGTGAGGTCACCGGCGGTCAGCGACTCGGCGGCCCGGATCGCGCGTTTGACCGGCAGCACGTAGGTCTTGCGGCCGCTGTCCGGGAACACCGACGTCGTCCAGGAGCTGCGCCCGACGGTGGCCCGGACCCGCAGGGAGCCGAAACCGCGCCGCTGCCCGGCGGTCAGGTCACGGATCTCCTCGGATGCCTCGACCGGCAGGCTCACGAACGTCCAGGTCTCGTCACGCCGTGCATCCCAGATCCACAGCTCGCTCTCGAACTCCACCTTCACGTCCGCAGCATGCCACCCGGGTACGACATTCAGACCGGCGCGCCGCCGAAGCCGATCTCGTTGCCGTCCGGGTCGCGGTAGGTGGTCTTGCGGACGCCGTTCTCGTACGTCTCCTCGCGCGCCGGGGTCAGCCCGCGCGCGGCGATCCCGGCGACGCGGTCGTCGAAGTCGTCGGTGAAGAGGGTGATGAGGCCGTGCCCGGCGTGGGCGGGCCGGTGCTCGATGTAGACGTATCGGTGTTCGGCGATCTCCCAGACCGACTCGACGTCGTTGGGGGAGAAGGTCGGTGGCTTGCCGAGCAGCTTCTCGTACCAGGTCAGGGCGGCCGGATAGTCGGTGACCGAGATTCCGGCGAACAGGTCCACGGGCATCGTTCGAGCGTAAAACAGCCCTAAAAATTCCTTAACACTGTTTACTGTAAGGAGTCTTTAATTTACGTTGGTGAACACGCCCCCTTGACAAGGAGCAATGCATGCGACGCAGGTTCACCCTTCCCGCGCTGACCGTGGCGGCGGTCAGCGGATCCCTCTTCGTGGCCGTTTCCCCGGCGTCCGCGCACGGTTACATCTCCTCCCCGCCCAGCCGTCAGGCGAACTGCGCGAGCGGCGCGGTCTCCGGCTGCGGTGACATCGTCTACGAGCCGCAGAGCGTCGAGGCGCCGAAGGGGTCGACGCAGTGCAACGGCGGCACGAGCCGGTTCACCGTCCTCAACGACACCTCCAAGAGCTGGCCGGCCGCGAGCGTCGGCTCCAGCGTCACCTTCAACTGGGTGTTGACCGCCCGCCACGCCACCTCGACGTGGGAGTACTTCATCGGCAACAAGCTGGTCGCGTCGTTCAACGACAACGGCGCGCAGCCGGGAGCCACCAAGTCGCACACGGTCAACTTCGCCGGGTACACCGGACGGCAGACCGTGCTGGCCCGGTGGAACGTCGCCGACACGATCAACGCGTTCTACTCGTGCGTGGACCTGAACTTCGGCGGGGTCACCAACCCGACCCCGACGCCGACGACCCCCACGCCGACGCCGACCACGCCGACCCCGACGCCGACCACGCCGACCCCGACCCCGACGCAGACGACCAACCCGGGTTCGACCTCGTGGAAGGCCGGTACGGCGTACAGGGTGGGCGACCGGGTCACGTACAACGGCGCCACCTACCAGTGCCGGCAGGCGCACACCGCGCTGGCCGGCTGGGAGCCCCCGTACGTCGCGGCGCTGTGGGCCGCCGTCTAGCAGGAACGGGCGGCCCGGCCTGCCGGGCCGCCCTCACCCTCCTGCTGCTCTGCCTGCTCGCGGCGTGCGGCGCGGACAAGCCGGCCGCGCCCGCGTTCAACGACACCGACGTGATGTTCCTGCAGATGGGCCTGGAGCAGATCGGCGAGGGCGACCGGGTCGCGGAGATCGCCGAGGGGCGGGCGGTCGATCCGGAGATCCGCGCGGTCGTCACCGAGCTGCGCGGTCAGTGGCGCACCGAGCGCGACACCATGCGCGGCTGGCTGCAGCAGTGGCAGCGGCCGCTGGAGGCGGATCCGTCGGCCGGGCTGCACGCCGGGCACGGCGAACTGCACTCGTTGCGGGAGGAGGACTACACGGGCCTGGGTGCGATGGCGGGCGCCGACTTCGACCGGGCCACCGTGGCTCTGCTGCTCGGCAACCTGCACAACGCGATGGAGACCATCCGGATGGAGGCGACCGGTGGGGCGTACCCCCAGGCGGTTGATCTCGCCAAACGCATGACGGAGGCGCGGCAGGGCCAGATCCAGCGGCTTCTCGCGCTGGCGGCGGGCTGAAAGATCAATGGCGAGGATTGGGTACGGTCGGCGCATGCCCGAGTTGATCGCGCCGACCGCCGCCCTGCACGCCTCCTGGATCGAGTCCCGTGACGAGTGGGGCCGTGGCGTCCACCAGGACGGCGCGGGTCTGCGCGAGGTCGACGAGGTCGACACGCCGGAGGGCTTCGCGGCCTGGGTGGACCGGCTGAACGCCGCCGCGAAACAGGCCCCGGAGGACTGGGTGGCCTGCTCGTTCCGCTGGATCGTCGAGGGCGACCGCTATCTGGGCGCGATCGCCCTGCGCCACGAGCTCAACGACTTCCTGCTGGAGGCGGGCGGCCACATCGGTTACGGGGTGCGCCCGTCGGCCCGCGGCAACGGTCTGGCGAGCTGGGCTCTGGCCCGCATCCTGCCGGAGGCCCGCGCGCTGCGCCTGGACCGGGTGCTGGTGACCTGCAACGTCGACAATGCCGCCTCGGCCCGCACGATCGAGCGCAACGGCGGCGTCCTGGAGGACGTCCGGGACACCGGGATCGGCACCGTCCGGCGTTACTGGATCACGCTGTAGCCAGCGGGCCGGCCGGCAGCGCGGCGACGGTGTCGCGCAGTTCGCCGAGCAGCGCGGCGACCAGCGGGTCGGTGCGCCGGCGGCGGGCGGTGGCCGCCCCGACGTAGCGGCACGGGCCGGGGCCGGTCAGCCGGGCCGCACTGAGCCCGGACGCGTCGGTGGTGAGCGCCACCTCGGGGATCATCGCGATGCCCACACCGGCCCGGACCAGCGACTGCGCGAACTGGTAGTCGGTGCCCCGGCACGCGGTGACCACCTCGTAGCCGGCCATCGCCGCGTAGTGCTCGAGCATCTCGCCGACCGCCATGCAGCCGTGCACCCAGCGCTCGCCGGCGAGCTGGGCGACGGTCAGCTCGGTGTGGCCGGCGTACCGGTGGCCGGCCGGCATCACGATCCACATCGGGTCGTCGAGCAGCGGCGTGAAGTCGAGACCGGCCGGGATCTGCGGCGGGCCGTCGAAGTGGTAGACGAGCGCCAGCTCGGCGGCGCCGGAGCGGACCAGGGCCAGGCTCTCCTCGGGCTCGCTCTCGATGACGGTCAGCTCGACGTCGGTCCGGACCCGGGTGAACCTGGTCAGGGCGTGCGGCAGGATGCGCTGGCCGCCGCTGGTGAAGGTCGCCACGGTGAGCCGCTCGGCGCCGACGGTGGCCAGCCGGGCGATCTCCCGCTCGGCGGTGAGCAGCTCGGCGGCGATGGCGGCGGCGGTCTCGGTGAGCACCCGGCCGGCGTCGGTCAGCTCGACGCCGCGGGTGCTGCGCCGGACGACCGGGGTGCCGACGGTCCGCTCGAGAGCGCTGATCTGCTGGGACACGGCGGACGGGGTGAGTCGCAGCTCAGCGGCGGCGCGGTTGAAGCTGCCCTGCCGGGCGACCTCGGTGAGGACCTGGAGGCGACGCGGATCGATCATCAGTTTTCCTTAACACGGCATCAGTAAGTAACCGCTTCCGCTTACTACCGTACGGGACCAGGCTGAGGGGGTGAATCGTCTCGCCTGGTCGTTGTTCGTGCTCTGCTCCGTGCTCTGGGGCCTCCCGTACTTCCTCATCAAGATCGCCATCGAGGACCTGTCGCCGGTGCTCGTGGTGGCCGGTCGTACCGCCATCGCCGCCGCCGTGCTGATCCCGTTCGCCCTGTTCCGCGGGACGCTCGGGGCGCTGCGCGGCCGGGGCCGGACGATCGCCCTGCTCGCCGCGGTGCACATCATCGGCCCGTTCCTGTTGATCACCTACGGCGAGCAGCACATCACCTCGTCGCTGACCGGCATCCTGATCGCGGTCGAGCCGGTGCTCATCGCGCTGCTGCTGGCCCGTACCGAGCCGCTGACGCCGGGCCGGATCGTCGGCCTGCTGCTGGGCTTCGCCGGCGTGGTGGTGCTGGTCGGCGTCGACCTCTCCGGCGACCGGTACGGCCTGCTCGGCGCGGCCATGGTGCTGGCCGCGGCGGTCAGCTACGCGGTCGCCACGATCCTGGTCCAGCGCCGGGCCGCCGATCTGCCGCCGGAGACGCTGACCGTCGGCACCACCGTGACCACCACGATCGTGCTGGCACCGGTCGCCCTGGCGAGCCTGCCGACCGAGCCGGTGAGCGCGCGCTCGTGGGGCGCCCTCGCGGTTCTCGGGGTGCTGTGCACGGCGGTCGCGCTGCTCGCCTTCTACCGCCTGATCGCGCTGGCCGGGCCCAACCGGGCCGGTCTGATCACCTACGTCAACCCGGTGATCGCGGTCCTGTTGGGCGTGGCGCTGCTCGACGAGCCGATCGGGACCGGCACGATCGCCGGCTTCGCCCTCGTGGTGGCGGGCTGCTGGTTCTGCACGCGGCCGGCCGCGCGGCGCGCCGAGGAGCGGGTGCTGGAGCCGTCACGGTGATCACGTGGCTGGGAGGATTGCCAGTCAACTCACAGGACGGCGACAGCTCACTCCCCTTGGCTGCACAGACTTTTTGCGAAATCTTTGCCAAGTCATCAAGATCGAAGGGATGACCTGGAGAGGAGCGAAATGACAGCGCTGGGGCAATCAGACCGCCCGATCTTCGTAGTCGGCTGTCCCCGGTCCGGTACGACGATGCTGCAGCTGATGTTGCACGCCCATCCCCGGATAGCGCTGCCTCCGGAGACCCGGTTCCTGCTGGCCGCCTACCAGAAGCGGGCCGGGTTCGGCGATCTGGCGAACCCGACGCAGCGGCACGAGCTGGCCCGGTACATCGTCGAGTCGTCACAGTTCGAGGACCTCGGGCTGGACCGCGACGAGGTGACCGAGGCGATCTTGGCCGGCCCGCCGACGCTCGGCTCGGCCTTCGGCATCGTCTTCCGGATGTATTCCCAGCGGTTCGGCAAACCCCGCTGGGGCGACAAGCGGCCGCTCTACCTGCGGCACCTGCCGACCATCCTGCGCCTGTTCCCGGACGCGCAGATCATCAACATCATGCGGGACGGACGGGACTGCGTGGCGTCGCTCAAGGAGACGCCGTGGAAGCCGTCCGAGTTCGACACCCTCGTCGACTACTGGGTGCAGTCGGCCGACGCGTCGTTGCTGGCCGCCCGGCGCTACCCGAAGGACGTCTACCACCAGGTCCGCTACGAGGACCTGGTGGCCGACCCGGAGCCGCATCTGCGGAGGATGTGCGAGTTCCTCGGCGAGGAGTACGACCCGGCGATGAGCGCGCCCAACAAACTGGCGTCGGTGGCCGTCCCGGAGTACAAGACGTGGCACACGCTCACCCATCAGGCGCCCACCACCGAGCGGATCGAGAGCTGGCGTACCCGGCTCAGCGAGGACGAGCTGCGCCGCTGCGAGGCCGCCTTCGGTGACCGGCTGGCGAAGTTCGGCTACCAGCCGTCGGCGCCGGTCGCCCGCAGCGCCCGGATGCGCTCGAACGCCAAGCTGATCGCCCGCCACCGGCTCGGCCCGGCCAGGCAGGCCGCCCGCAACCTGTGGACCCAGATCCGCTCGTCCGAGACGGCCGAACCGCCGGTCGCCGCCCTGCTCACCTCGGGGCAGGTGAAGGGCGTCAGCTGACCAGCCGGCGCTCCCACGCCCAGGCGGCGATCTCCACCCGGTTTCGGGTGCCGAGCTTGGAGTGGATGCTGCCGAGGTGCGTCTTCACCGTGCCGACGGAGATGAACAGCTCACCGGCGATCTCCGCGTTGGTCTGGCCACGGGCGGTCAGGCGGACCACCTCCAGCTCGCGGGGGGACAGGCCGCCGTCACCGCCCGTGGGCGCCGGCGCGGACAGGTGCTGCAGCAGCCGGACCGTGATCGACGGGCTGATCAGCGCGTCACCGGAGGCGGCCGCCCGGACCGCCTCCACCAGCAGAGCCGGGCCGGAGTCCTTGAGCAGGAAGCCGGCGGCGCCACCGAGCAGCGCCTGATGCACGTACTCGTCGAGGTCGAAGGTGGTCACCACGACCACCTTCACCGGGTCGGTCACGTCCGGTCCGGCGAGCAGCCGCAGCGCCTGCAGGCCGTCCATCCGCGGCATCCGGATGTCCATCAGCGCCACGTCCGGCTTCAGCCGGCGGGCCTCGGCCACGGCGTCGACCCCGTCGGCGGCCTCCCCGACCACCTCCATGTCCGGCTGGGCGCCGATGATCATGCCGAAGCCGGTGCGGACCATCGCCTGGTCGTCGGCGATCAGAACCCGGATCACGAATTGCTCCATTCCAGCGGCAGCACCGCGTCGACGATCCAACCGCCGCCGACGCCCGGGCCCGCCGTGATCCGGCCACCCACGGCGCGGACCCGTTCGGCGAGGCCGACGAGACCGTACCCCGGCCGTTCGCGCACGGTGGGCGTGCGGGCGGCGGGTCCGTCGTTTCTCACCCGGACCATCAACTGCAAGGGGGTACGGGTGACCGACACGTCCACCGACGACGCCTCCGGAGCGTGCTGCCGGATGTTGGTGAGGGCCTCCATCACCACCCGGTAGGCCGACGTCGACACCTCCACGGGCAGCCCGGCCAGCTCCCCGTCCACCTGCAGCCGCGCCGACGGGCCGCCGGCCGCGTCGAACTGCCCGACCAGCGTCTCGAGGTCGGACACCCCCGACACCGGGGCGAGCGGCGCGTCCGGCCTGGAGTCCGGGTCGCGCAGCACGCCGACCATCCGCCGCATCGACGCCATCGTCTCCGCCCCGGCCTGCTCGATCTGCTCCAGCGCCAGCAGCACCCGCTGTGGGTCCTGCTCGGCGATGAACCGGGCCCCCTGCGCCTGCACCACGATCCCGGTCACGTGGTGGGCGATGAAGTCGTGCAGGTCACGGGCGAACTCGGTGCGCTGCTCGGCCCGGATCGCGTCGACCGCCCGCTGCCGGTTGCCCTCCAGAGTGCGCAGGTAGATGCCGACGCCGATGGCGGCCGCTCCGGCCAGCGCCTGGATCAGGCCGAAGGTGATGACGATGCTCTCCGACCCGGCCCGCAACGGCAGTGTGCCGACCGCCAGCAGCACCACCGCCACCGCCGGGAGGGCCCAGTCCGAGCGGCCCCGGCGCGTCACCACCATCAGGACCCCGAGCAGCGCCGACGACTCGGCCAGGCCCCACAGCGAGTTGTACTCCGTACCCCCGTAGACGAACAGAGCCGTGGTCAGCAGCAGCGAGTGCAGGCCCAGCAGGAGCGCGGCCTTCGGCAGGCGGGTCGAGCCCTGCCGGTGCGCCGGCAGCCAGACCGCCGCCGCGGCGACCGCGGCGCCCACCCGCCACAGCGTCACCTCGACGCTGTGCGATGCCAGGCCGCCCCGGAGATCGAGGACGCCGAGCAGGGCCAGCGCTCCGAGAGCGGCGAGCTGACCCATCCGGAGCAGGGCGAGATTAATCATCGTGACCCAGCGTAGGCGGGCGGATGAGGGCCATCATCGGCCGAAAGTAAGACCCGGCTCCCCGACAGCGGGCGGATGTGGCCGAACCGATCGATCGGCCAATATCTCTCACGTCCGATTCTTCGACGAGCTTGGAGCTCACATGCAGAGGCAGTCCTCACCCGTGACGGACCGCGACGGCCTGGCGGCGGTCGCGGCCGTCGACCTGGTGAAGGTGTACGGCTCCGGCGACACCGCGGTCCGTGCGCTCGACGGCGTCACCGTGGGCTTCGACCGCGGCCGGTTCACCGCGATCATGGGCCCGTCCGGGTCCGGCAAGTCCACCCTCATGCACTGCCTCGCCGGGTTGGACACCGCCACCTCCGGTCAGGTGCTGCTCGGCGGCACCGACCTGACCACGCAGCCGGACAAGGTGCTCACCAAGGCCAGGCGCGAACGGATCGGCTTCGTCTTCCAGTCGTTCAACCTGCTGCCGCAGCTCACCGCGGCCGCCAACATCACCCTCCCGCTCGACCTGGCCGGGCGCAAGGTCGACACCGAGTTCCACGACCGGCTGATCGGCACGCTCGGGCTGGCCGGGCGACTCGGTCACCGGCCCGCCGAGCTCTCCGGCGGCCAGCAGCAGCGCGTCGCCCTGGCCCGTGCGCTGGTCTCCCGGCCCGAGGTCGTCTTCGCCGACGAGCCGACCGGCAACCTCGACTCCCGCTCCGGCGCCGAGGTGCTCACCCTGCTCCGGGACTCGGCCCACACGCTGGGCCAGACGATCGTCATGGTCACCCACGACCCGGGCGCGGCGGCGTACGCCGACCGGGTCGTCATGCTCGCCGACGGCCGCCTGGCCGGAGAGATCCACGACCCGGACATCGCCGCCGTCACCGACGCCCTGCAGAGCCTGGCGGCCGGCCGGTGAACCCGGTCCTGCGCACCCAGCTCGCCGGGGTCGGCAGACGCCCGGCCCGCCTGCTGCTCACCGGCCTGGCCGTGCTCGTCGCCTCGTTCGTCGTCTACGCCACCGTCCTGGCCCAGCAGATCACCGAGCGCAGCGTCCTCAACGGGCTCAGCGGCACCCCGGAGGCCGTCGACCTCGTCGTCCAGAACGGCGAGATCAAGAAGGCGGACCTCGACGCGATCAGTGCGACGCCCGGCGTCGCCGAGGCGGTGGCCCGTACCTCCATCGGGGTCCGGCTGCCCGCCGGTGACCTGGTCGTCGCCACCGACCCGGGCTCCGGGCCGCTGAGCACGGTCACCGTCACCGAGGGCCGCTACCCGACCGCGGCCGGCGAGATCGCGGTCACCCCGCGCACCGTCGAGCGGATGGCGCTGACCGTCGGCTCGAAACACACCGTCTCTCCCGGCGGCGACGCCAAACCGGTCACCCTCACCGTGGTCGGGGTGGTGCAGCCGCGCGACGACATCGGATTCCTGGCCTACGGGCTACTGCCGACCGCCGGTGTCGCCGGCTACGACTGGGTCGAGCGCGTCGACATCCGCCTCGACTCCGGCGCCGACGCGACGGCCGTACAGGAGAGGATCGCCTCCCGGCTCAAGGGCGAGAGCCCACCGTCGGTCGCCACCGGTGCCGACACCCGCCTGGCCGAGGCCCGTGAGGCCGCCGCGCAGGTCGACCAGGTCTTCATCGTGGTCAAGGTGTTCGTCGCGGTCGCCGTGCTCGCGGCCGGCCTGATCGCCGCCTCCACGTTCCGGATCGTCTTCGCCCAGCGGATGCGGCAGCTCGCCCTGCTCCGCGCGGTGGGCGCCGGCCGGGGTGCGCTGACCCGGGCGCTCGCCGCCGAGGGCGCGCTCACCGGCCTGGTCGTCGGCGTCACCGGGGTGCTCGCCGCCCTCGCCGTCGGCCATCTGATCCCCCGGCGCTGTCCGCGTTCGGCTTCGAGGTGGCGGGCCCCGGGTTCCCGATGGCGCAGGCCGCCGGAACCGTCGGGCTGGCCGTGCTGATCACCGTCGTCGCCGTACTCGCCCCGGCGCTGTCCGCCGCCCGGGTCGCCCCGCTGGAGGCGCTGCGGTCGGCCTCGACCACCGGCGCCAAGCAGGGCGTCGGCCGGCTGCGGGCGATCACCGGCGTGCTGCTGGTGCTGGCCGCCGCCGCGGTCGCCGTCGTGGTGTGGCGGGGCCTGCCGCAGACCCCCGACGACGAGGTCGACGCGCAGAGCCTGCTGCTCGGCATCGTCGCGTCCGGCGGGCTGGCGTTCGTCGCGCTGATCGCCCTCGGCCCGGTCCTGGTCCGCCCGGTCCTGGCGCTCGCCGGATGGCCGCTGCGGCGGCTCGGTCCGGTCGGCCGGCTCGCCGTCGGCGGGGTCGGCGGCAGCGCCCGGCGTGCCGCGGCAGTCTCGGTGGTGGTCGCGCTCGGCGTCACCCTGCTCACCGGCGTGCTGGTCGGCGGCGACTCGATCCGGATCCTCGCCGAACGCGAGACGATCGCGGCCGCGCCCGCCGACTTCGAGCTCAAGGGCAACACCGGAACCACCCTGAAGGACGGCGTCGCCGACCGGGCGAAGCAGAGCACCGAGCTGACCCGGGTCACCCCGTACCGGTGGGCGGGCGGGATCACCATCGGCGACTTCCGGGACGCCGGGGCCACCGACCTGTCGATGTCCGCGCTGCCCCGCCTGGCCGGTCTCGACACGGCCTCCGGCGACGTCACCGACCTCGCCCCCGGCAAGGCGATCATCGCCGGATACCTCGCCGACATCGCCGGGGTCACCACCGGCGGCCAGATCACCCTCAAACGCGAGGGCAAGGAGGTACGCCTCACCGTCGCGGCCGTCCTCGGCGGGCAGACCCCGTTGCACACCGAGGCCCTGCTCGACCCGTCGGATCTGACGAAGCTGGGCGTCCCGGCCGCGCCGACGGGGGTCCTCGCCGACGCCGCCGGCTCCGGGGAGGAGGGCCGCACCGCCGGCCTGCAGGCGCTCCGGGCGGCCGCCTCCGCCCAGCCCGACATCAGCGTGGAGGTCCTGGCCGACCAGCGCGACGAGATCAACAGTGCGCTGGCGACCCTGATGGTGATCGCGCTGGCACTGATCGGGCTCACCGTCCTGATCGCGGTCGTCGGTGTCGGCGCCACCACCGCGCTGTCGGTCGTCGAACGGGTCCGCGAGTCCGGCCTGCTCCGTGCGGTCGGGATGTCGCGTGGCGGACTGCAGGCCATGCTCACCACCGAGTCCGCCCTGTACGGGGTGATCGGCGCCCTGCTCGGGCTGGCGCTCGGGGTGCCGTACGCCTGGCTCGCCATCTCGGCCCTCGCCAACGACGCGCCGCTCACCTTCCCGGTGTGGCAGCTCGTCGTGGTCTTCCTCGTGCTGGTCGCGCTGACCGCGCTGGCCGGGGTGATGCCCGCCCGCCGGGCGGCCCGGGTGAGCCCGGTGACCGCCCTCGGCACCGACTGACGGCCCGTCCGCCGCACGGCCCGCCGACCCGTCCACGGTCGGCGGGCCGCCCGTGCCGCGATGGCCGATGCGGGACGGGACGGGGCCGGACCGTCCGGTAGGTTCACCGCCACAAGTGAGTCTTTCTCGGTACGGGGGCCACGGGAATGCGGCGCAAACTGGCGATGGGGATCGGCACGGCGACCGCCGTGCTGGCGGCGGGTGGCGGCGTCGCCGTCCTGGTCTGGCCGGCTGGGACGGAACCGGCCGGGGCCGCGCCGGTGGTCACACCGACCGAGCTGCCGCCCGACCCGGCAGCCCGGCCGCCACGGATCAGGACCGCGCTGGCCGCAGTGGACCTGACGAGGCCGAACAGCGCGACCCAGCACGACACCCGGCGGTTCAGCCTGCTCGGCGTGAGCTGGTCGGACCCGGCCGCCGAGCCGGACGGCACGATCGAGGTCCGTACCCGTGCCGTGGCGACCGGCAGGTGGTCCGGCTGGCAGACGCTGGAGAAGGCGGACACCGGCCCGGACGCCGCCGAGGCGGCCGTCTCCGGCCGCAGGGGCGCGACCGAGCCGCTCTGGGCCGGCGCATCCGACGGGGTGGCCGTCCGGATCGGCGGCAAGGCCGGTCTCACGAAAGGCCTGCGGCTGGACCTGATCGACCCGGGCACGGAGAGCGGCGGCCGGGGTGGCGGCGAGCCGTCGCCCGGCGTCCCGGCCGACCCGTCGCCCACGCCGGCCGAGACCGCGGCAGCGCCCGAGGACACCCCGATCGAGGGCGACGGGCCGGTCGACGAGACCGTCGAGGAGCCCGTCGAGGCGCCGGCGGCCGTCGAGGAGACGGCCCCGCCCGCGGTGGAGGCCGATCCGGACGCCGGCGTCGACTCGGTGGGCCGGGAGGCCGCCCCGGCCGCCGCGGCGGCGAGCGAGCCGACCGCCGCCCCGACCTCGACGGCGCCGGTCAAGGCGCAGTTCCCCACCTACTACACGCGGACCGCCTGGAGCGCCGACGAGACGATCGTCGGCGGCGTCACCGACGCCGGGCAGGTCAAGGCGGTGTGGGTGCACCACACCGGCACCTCGAACAACTACGACTGTGCCGACTCGGCGGCGATCGTCCGCGCGATCCAGATCAACGACGTCAAGGTCAAGGGTCTGTCCGACCTCGGCTACAACTACATGGTCGACAGGTGTGGGCGGCTCTTCGAGGGGCGCCGGGGCGGTGTGGAGAACGCCATCGTCCCGGCCGCCACGGTCGGCTTCAACACCGGGTTCGCCGCGATCGCGGTGATCGGCAACTACGAGACCGCCGCGTCGTCCGCCGCGATCGAGACGGTCCTCGCGCAGGTCGGCGCCGCCCGTCTCGGCAAGTACGGCTTCAACCCGGCCGCCCAGGGCACGTTCACCGCCGGGGTGGCCAACGACAAGCTGGCCAAGGGCGCCACGATCACGATTCCCCGGCTGTCCGGCCACCGTGACGCCGACGCCACCGCCTGCCCCGGCGCCAACCTGTACGCCCGGCTCGCCGACATCCGCGCCCGGTCGCAGCAGATGGTGACCGGCCTGACGCTGGGCTCGGTGACCGGCACGTACTCCGGCGGCGCCTGGTATGTGAAGTCGTCGGCGACGCTGACCTGGAGCACCGCGACCGCGGCGGCCGACATCGCCCGGTTCGAGGTGCTCGTCGACGGCACGGTGGTGAGCACCCTCGGCGGTGACGTCCACACCGCGACGGTGGCGATCCCGGCCGGCCGGCACGGCGTCACGGTCCGGGCCGTGCACGTCTCGGGCAGCACCGCCCGGGTCGGCGGCACCGTCCACGGCGACACCACGGCGCCCACCTTCCGTGGTGCGCTGCCGCTCGACCTGACCACCGGCACCTACAGTGCGACGTCGGCACCGGTGCGGCTCGGCCTGACCGGCGCCGACAACCTGAAGCTCGCCGGATACACGGTGAGCGGCCCGCGGGCGGCGACGCTGGGCCCGGTCGCGAGCTGGGCCACCACCGTCAAGCCCGGCACGGTGACGTGGCGGGTGACCGCACGGGACACGGCCGGCAACACCCGGGCCACGTCGATGTCGCGCGGCGTGGTGCTGTCCGCCGAGACCGCCGCCAAGAAGTCCGGCACGTGGACCAGGCGGACCGGCAAGTCCTACCTGGGCGGCAAGGCGCTCGCGGCGACGAGGAAGAACGCGAAGCTGACCTACACCTTCACCGGGCGGTCCGCGGCGCTGCTGTTCTCCCGCGGCTCCAAAACCGGCAAGGCGTACGTCTACCTCGACGGCAGGAAGGTCGCCACGATCGACACCCGATCCGGCGCCACCCGGTACCGCCAGGCGCTGTGGGTGTCGTCGACCTCGGTCAAGAAGCACACCGTCATGATCGTGGTGGCGGGGACGGCCGGGCGGACCACCGTGGTGTCGGACGGGCTGGCGTACATCCGCTGAGGTCTCCCCGTCAGCGGCGTGCGGCGCTGCGCCGTTCGGGCCCGTCCCAGTCCGCCGGCGGCAGCGTGAACCAGAAGGTCGCCCCCCGGCCCTCCCCGCTCTCCGCCCAGATCTCGCCGCCGTGCCGCTCGACCGCCCGGTGCACGGTCGTCAGCCCGATCCCGGTGCCGGGGAAGTCGCGGGCGTCGTGCAGCCGGGCGAACGGCCGGAACAGTTGGCCCGCCTGCTCGGGCGGGAACCCGGCACCGTTGTCACGCACGTAGAACCGCCCGTCGTCGGCGCCGACCTCGACGACGGGATCGTCGACTCTGCGGGTGAACTTCACCGCGTTGTTGATCAGGTTCTCCAGGATCACCCGGACCAGGCCCTCGTCGGCGTCGGCGGTCATCTCCTCGCGTACCGCGAAGGTGACCTGCCGCTCGGGGTCGCGGGCCGCGACCTCGCCGATCACCTGGCGGGCCGTCGCCGTCATGTCGAAATGCTCCCGCCGCAGCTCCCCGCGGCTGGCCCGGGCCAGGATCAGCAGCGATTCGACGAGGTCGGCCATCCGCATCGCGGCCGCGTGCATCCGGGTCAGCCGGTAGCGGGTCTTCTCGCCGAGCGGCTCCTCCTCCTCCTCCAGCATGTGCTCGGCGAAACTGCTGATCACCTGGAGCGGGCCCCGCAGATCGTGCGACACCGAGCCGGAGAACGCCTCCAGCTCCCGGTTGCGCCACTCCAGCTCCTCGACCAGCGCCGCCCGGGTCTCGGCGAGCTGCCGTGCCGACCGTTCCTCGGCGGCGTCCAGCTCACGGCGCATCAGCTCCTCACGGATGCGGCGGGCCTCGTCGTGCGACTGCTTGCGGCGGATCTGCGCGCGCACGTGCACCCGCAGCCCCTCCGGCCCGTCGGTGTCCCGCACGTAGTCGTCGGCGCCGGCCGCCAGGCAGTCCAGCATGGACTCCTCGGCGCCGGTCATCACCAGGGGCAGCTCGCCGATCTGCGGCATGTCCCGCAGCCGGCGGCAGTCGTCGCGGGCCCGGTCGACGTCGCCGTCGAGTCCGATCACGATGCAGTCGACCGGCTGGGCGGCCAGCAGGTCGAGGGCGTCGTCGATGCCGGCGGCGTGCACCACGTCGTAGCCGTCGGCGCGCAGCACCTCGGCCCACCGGTCCAGCTCGGCGCGGTCCGGCCCGACGGTGAGCACCTTGCCCGGCCCGTGCAGGCCACCGAGCGCCTCGATCGGCAGCTGCTCGGCGCTCTGCCGCAGCACCGCCGCCAGCTTCGCCAGCACCACGGCCAGGTCCTGCTGCTTGCGCACGAACGCGTCGGCGCCCGCGTCGAGCATCTGCATCTCGGTGGCGTAGTCGTCGGCGGCGGTCATCAGCAGGCACGGGGTGTCGCGCAGCGCCGGGTCGAGACGGATCCGGCGGATCACGGTGACGCCGTCGATGCCCGGCATCACCCCGTCGACGATCACCGCGCTCGGGCGGCGGTCGGCTGCCATCCGCAGGCCCTCCTCACCGCCGGCCGCGGTCAGGACCGCGTAACCCTCCGGTTCGAGCAGGTCCCGCAGACGCTCCCGGAACGTCATGCTGTCGTCGATCACCAGGACGGTGGTGCGGTCGGCGGTCCGGTCCGGCGTCTCCCCGAGCAATTGGCGGGTACGGGCCACGACGTACCCCGCGTCGTAGGGTTTGCCCACGTACTCGTCGGCGCCGATCCGCAGCCCGGCCAGCCGGTCGGTGACCTCGCTCTCGCTGGACAGCAGCATCGTCACCACCCCGTCGCGTCCGGGCGTGCGCCGCAGCTCGGTGAGCAGCTCCAGGCCGTCGGCGTCGGGCAGCAGCACGTCGAGCACCGCCGCCTGGAAGCTGGCCCCGGTGAACGCGGTCCGTGCCTCCTCCCCGGTGGCGCACAGGATCGTCGTGAACCCGTCGTCGGAGAACGCCTCGTGCAGATCCATCCGTACGGTCAGGCTGTCGTCGACGATCAGCACGGTCGGTGTCATCGACGTACCGCCGTGGCCAGCTCACCCAGCCGGACGGCGATCCGGCCCGGCGGCAGCACGTGCACGGCCGCCCCGAGCAGCGCAGCCTCCCGCGGCATGCCGTAGACGGTGCAGCTGTGCTCGTCCTGGGCGAACGTGACGGCGCCCCGGTTGCGCATCTGCAGCAGCCCGCTCGCGCCGTCCCGGCCCATCCCGGTGAGCAGGCAGCCGGCCGCGTTCGGGCCGTACTCCCCGGCCACCGACTCGAACAGCACGTCCACCGACGGCCGGCACGAGTGCCGGGGCGGCCCGGCGCTGAGCCGCAGCAGCCCGTCCCGGACGAACAGATGCCGGTCCGGTGGTGCGAGCAGGACCTGCCCCGCCCCGCGGCTGACCGGGGCGCCGTCGCGGGCGTAGCGCACGTCCCGGCCGGTCTGCCCGGCCAGCCAGTCGGAGAACGCCACCGCGAACTGCTCGCTGGCCGCGATGTGCTGCACCACCAGCACCGGGGTCGGGAAGCTCGGCGGCAGCACGCGGATCAGCTCGGTGAGAGCGGCCGGCCCGCCGGTGGAGGCGCCCACCGCCACCACGGCCAGCCCGCCGGGCGGCGGCACCGGCACCGTCGTCGGGGCGGGCGGCGGCGGCGGGCTGCTCCGCCGGCCGAGCCGGGCCCGGGGATGGGTGATCACCCGGATCCGGGCGACCAGCCGCAGCGACGTCCGCAGCCGCGCCGCCCAATCGGCGTCCGAGTCGTCGCCGCGCGGCTTCTCCATCACGTCCACCGCACCGGCGGCGAGCGCGTTGTACGTGCTGAACAGCTCCTCCCGGTCGGCCGACGACACCACCAGGATCGGGGTGGGGTGCTCGGCCATGATCTGCTCGGTGGCGGCCAGCCCGCTGATCCCGGGCAGCATCATGTCCATCGTGATCACGTCCGGTCGCAGCCGGGCGACCATCTGCACCGCCCGTTCCCCGTCCGCGGCCTCGCCGACGATCTCCAGCTGCGGATCCGCCTGCAGCGCCTCCCGCAGGTGGTGCCGCATGGTCGCGGAGTCCTCGACGATCAGCACTCGTGTCACGATCGAACCACCAGACGCCGGATGTGAGCGAGCAACTGCTCTTGGTCGAACTCGCCCTTCACCACGTAGGCGCCGGCCCCGGCCGCACGACCACGCTCCCGGTCGGCGGCGCTGGCCCGCGAGCTGACCAGGATCGCCGGGACGGACGCGAGCCCCGGATCGGCGCGGGTCCGCTCGACGAAGGTGAACCCGTCGATGCCGGGCATGTCGATGTCGGTGAGGAACAGGCCGTACCGGCGGGACCGGGCCTTCTCCAGCCCCTCCTCGCCCGAGGCGGCCAGATCGACCTCGTAACCGGCCGACTCCAGGATGCTGCGCTCCAGCATCCGGGTGGTCAGCGAGTCGTCGACCACCAGGATCGGCAGCGGGTCGGCCTGGCCGGCGGCCACCGGCCGGGACTCCTGATGACTGCGCAGCACCTCCTCGGCCAGCCCGGCCGGATCCAGCACGAGCCGCGGGTTGCCGTCGGCGTCGACGGCGACGCTGCCGATCACCGGCGAGGCCGGGGCGAGGTCCGGCAGGGGGCGGGCGACCAGGGCGGAGGTGCCCGCGAGCCGGTCCACGCCGATGGCGAAGACCCCGGCCGGGCCGTTCACCACGACGGCGGCGCCGATGCCGGGGAGTCGGGGACGGTCGATCCGGTGTAGAGCGCCTCGGCCAGCGGCAGGAAGGGGGCGGCCGTGTCCTCGTGGACCAGCCGTCCGCCGGCGACGGCGGCGAGAGCCTCGTCCGCGCCGAGCCGCACACACGCCCGGACCGAGTCCAGCGGCAGCGTGGCCACGGTGCCGCCGGCCTCGACGATCAGGCCGGTCATCGCCAGCAGGGCCAGCGGGATGACCAGCTCCACCGTGGCGCCCCGGCCCGGCCGGTTGCGTACCGTCACCTCGCCCTGCAACTGGGCGGCGACCTCGCGTACCGCGTCCATGCCGATGCCGCGCCCGGACACCTCGGTGACCGACGGCGACGTGCTGATGCCACCCTGCAGGACCAGGCGGAGCAGGTCGTCGCCGTCCGGCGGCGGACCGCCGGGCGGCAGCAGTCCACGATCCTCGGCGGTACGCCGCAACGCGTCCAGGTCGAAGCCCCGCCCGTCGTCGACGCACCGGAACACCGCGAACCGCCCCCGCCGCTCGACCTCGACGGTGATCGTCCCCTCGGCCGGCTTCCCGGCCGCGAGCCGCACGTCCTCCGGCTCGATCCCGTGCACCACCGCGTTACGGACCACGTGCAGGAACGCGCCGCTGACCGGTCCGAGCAGGTGCGCGCCCATCCGGATCGCGGCGCCCCGGGCGCTGAACCGGACCCGCCTGCCCTCCGCGTCGGCGGCGTCCCGGACGGCCCGGTGCAGCGTGGTGAAGACCGAGCCGACCGGTACCAGCCGCAGCCCCTCGGCTTTGGCCCGGACGTCGTCGAGCTCCCGTTCGATCTGGTCGACGGCGTCGGTGAACCGGCGGCCGGCCGAGCCGAGCTCCGCCGCGAGCCGCACGGCCGCGGCCCGCGCCGACCCGCTCGCCGTACCCCGGTCCAGCCGCAGCTGATCGGCGAGGTCCGCGGCCGTCCGGTGCAGCCGCTCGACGGTGGCGCAGCCGGCCCGCAGCGGCGCCATCCGGGTGTTGGTCTCGCCGATCGCGTCGAGCAGGTCGTCGAGATCCTGGGTGGCGGCCCGGTGGGTGACGGGCTCGGGCGGCCCGGGCTCCGTCACGGCGGCCGGCATGGGCTCGGTCACGGCGGCCGTCGTGGGCTCGGGCGGGGGCGGGTTCTCCAGCCTCGCTACGAAGGAGTTGATCTCGTCGTTGAGGCGTAGCAGCTCGCGCATCTCCTCGGCGGCCAGCGGCCCGGGGTCGGCGCGGTGCGGGACCAGGACCTCCTCGAACGCGTGCGCCCGGTCGGCGATGTCCTTCTGCTTGACGACCCGGGCCGCGCCCTTGAGCGTGTGCGCGAAGCGGAGCAGCTTCGCCACCGGCTCCGGCCCGGCCCGCTGGTCCAGGTCGAGCACACCCGCGCTGATCTGGTCGACCAGCTCGCGCGCCTCGATCCGGAAGTATCGGAGGGGATCCTTGCCGTCGGCCATCAGTGGCGCCCGGTACCGACCATTTCCAGCAGGTCACTGGAGAGGGTGCTCAGATGGGCGGCGGTCTGCTTGGTCTGCACCGCGCTGGCCTCGGTCTCCCGCGACACCCGGGCGGTGTCCGAGGCGGCCACGTTGACCTGCTCGACGGCGGTGGTCTGCTGCTTGGTGGACAGCTCGATCTCCCGGGTGGCGTCGTTGGTGGTGGCGACCAGCTGCACGATCGCGCGGAACGAGTTGGTGGCGTCGTCGAACTTCCGGGCCCCGGCGTCGACCGCCTTCGCCCCGATCTCGGTGGCCATGACCGTGGTGTTGACCGCGCCCCGGACGTCCTCGATCAGCGCCCTGATCTCCTTGGCCGACGCGGCCGTACGGTCGGCGAGCTTGCGGATCTCCTCGGCCACCACCGCGAACCGCCGCCCCCACTCGCCGGCGCCGCTGGCCTCGATGGTGGCGTTGATGGCCAGGATGTTGGTCTGCTCGGCCAGCTCCGACACCAGATCCACGACCTGGC
Organism: Actinoplanes sp. CA-252034; assembly: GCF_050956125.1. Classification (NCBI taxonomy): domain Bacteria; kingdom Bacillati; phylum Actinomycetota; class Actinomycetes; order Micromonosporales; family Micromonosporaceae; genus Actinoplanes; species Actinoplanes sp. CA-252034. The sequence goes on along the minus strand of NZ_CP191846.1, from coordinate 7,611,820 downwards.
CGATGCGCTGGGACTTCTCGCCCAGCGCGAGCATGTGCTGGACGATCTGGTCGACCTGGGAGCGGATCGTGTCGATCGAGGCCCGGGTCTGGTCGATGGTGGCGTCGCCGGTCCGGGCCGCCGCCTCGGTCTCCTCGGCGATCTTCGACACCCGCTGGGCGGTGTCCGCGATCTGCCGGGAGGTGATCAGCAGCTCACTGATCGTCGTGGTGATCTCGCTCATCGCGCTGGCCTGGTCCCGACCGCCGCTGACCTGCTGCTCGGCGGCCGCCTCCAGCTGGGCCGAGGAGCTCTGGATGTGCCCGACCGCGGCGCCCACCTCCCGTTTCAGGTCACGGCTCAGCCGCAGCGCGACCAGGACGGCACTGATCGTGGTGAGCACGCCCAGGCCGATGACCAGCGCGATGGCCTGGGTGGCCCGGGTCGACGACGCCTGCCGGTCGGCGGCGACGTCGGTGCGGACCAGCTCGATGAGGTCGGCGAGCGCGCGCTGCAGGGCCTTGCGGATCGGGACGACCTTCTCGTCGTTCAGCCGGTCGATGGCGGGAATGTCGTCGGTCCGCAGCCGGGCGGCCATCAACTCGGTGGTGGCAGCCGCGTGCTGGTCGTCCAGGTCGGCGATCTCGGCGATCTTCGCCTTCGCCGCCGAGGCGGAGATACTGCGGTTCAGAGCGTCGAGCTGCCTGCGGAACGCCTCGTGACTGCTCTGGGTCAGTTGAGCGCTCTCGGTTGACTTGTTCAACAGGTACGCCCGGTAGTCCGCGATCCGCATCTCCATCATCCGGCTCAGGTTCTCCGCGCCGGTCAGGTCCTCGGTCGCCGACCGGATCGCGGCGTCCTTGGAGCTGACCACGAACGCCAGCCCGACCACCGACGTGACGATGGTCAGCAGCGTGAGCGTGACGGTGATGACGACACCGATCGCCAGCTTTCCGCCGTAGGTGCGCCCGGCCATCATCGGATCTCCTCGGGGACGGGCCGGTGTCCGGCCAGCTGATGTACGAGCTCCCGCACCGCCGGCACGTCCACGATCGGCCGGTTGCCGTCGGCCAGCCGCACCATGCCGTGCAGGCAGCCGCGCCGGTCCGCCCCGTCGATCACGTCGGCGGCCGGGACCCGTAGATGCCGCTCCAGCTCGTGGAAGGCCAGTGCCAGCGGTGGGGCGCCGGTGGTGAGCAGCAGCCATCGGGGCCGCTGCGGGATCGGATGGCCGAGCAGCGCGGCCAGGTCGTAGACGGGGACCACGGTGCCCGCGTACCCGGCCACCCCGAGCAGCGCCCGGACCGTGGTGGGCAGCGCGGTCACCGGGCGATCGGGATGTATGCCGGAGGACTGGTCCAGACGCACGGCGTACGGCCGGTCGCCCGCCCGTACCGCCAGAAGCTCGATGTTCTCGTCGTCGAAGACCCGGGCCGGCTCGGCGAACGACCGGTCGAAGTCGTCGCGCAGGCGCGCCACCCGCTCGGCCACGCTCACCCGGGTCATCGGCGGACCCCGCACGCGTCCAGCTCGGTGCGGCACAGCGTGGTCAGCGCGAGCCGCCCGAACCCGCCGCCGAAGTGCACGATCCGCTCGTCGGTCTCGCCGGGCAGCAGTTCGAGCGCGGCGCTCAGGTGGGCGGCGGCGCCCCGGTCGTCGCCGCGCCGCCGGGCGAGCAGGCCCATCCGCAGGCGCGGCATCGCGAACCGCGGATCCAGGTAGGCGGCGAGCCGGTACTGCCCGACCGCCCGGTCCGCGCAGTCCAGCTCGTGGCACACGCCGAGCAGGTGGTGCGTGTCGGCCTGCGGCCCACCGGCGTGCAGCAGCCGGTTCGCGGTGTCCCGGGCCTCGCCGACCCGGCCGAGCTGAGCCAGCAGGACACCGCGGGTGAGCGAGTCACCGGGCCCGGCGACGTCGAGGGCCTCGGCGAACCTGTCGTCGCGCATCAGCCCGAGCACCCGCCGCGGGTCGGCGCCGCCGGACGGCGTCGGAGGCGGAGACGGCGACGGCGACTCGGGCGCGGCCGCGACCGGGCGGGCCTGCGGGGCGGGCGCCGGCTCACGGGGCGCGACCGCCGACCGCCGCTGGTAGTAGACGGTCCCGTCGACGTGGCACACGTCCAGGCCGTCCGGGCGGCTGCCGAGCGAGTCGGTGTGCCCGAGGAAGAGGAACCCGCCCTCGGTGAGGGCCCCGGACATCCGGCGGACCAGCGAGGCGGCCACGTCCGCGGTCAGGTACATCAGCAGGTTGCGGCAGAAGACCACGTCGTAGCGGGCCGGGTGCCACAGCTGCGGGTCGTCGCCGGCCACGTTGTGCTCCACGAACCGGACCGTCGCCACCACCTCGTCGGCGACCCGGAAACCCTCCTCGGCGGGGCGGAACCAGCGCCGGCGTACGTCGTCCGGGGTGTCGCGCAGCGACCAGGACGAGTAGACGGCGTCACGGGCCCGGCGCAGCATCTCCCGGTTGGCGTCGACCCCGGTCACCGTCACGATCCAGTCCGGTCCCGGCCGGGCCCGGATCGCCGCGATGGCCAGCGAGTACGCCTCCTCCCCGGACGAGCAGCCGACCGACAGCAGCCGGAGCACCCGCTGCCCGGACCGCGCCTCGATCAGCTCCGGCAGCACCCGCTCGCGCAGCACCCGGAACTGCTCGGTGTGCCGGAAGAAGTAGGTCTCGGTGATGCTGAGCGCGCTCGCCAGCTCGGCGACCTCGGCGGTCCAGCGGCGCCCGGCCAGCCGGTCGAGGTACTCCCGGTCGGTGAGCCCGTGCGCGCGGGCGCGGGCGGCCAGCACCTCGGCGGTCTGCCCCAGGTCGTTGTCGGCGAACGTCCAGCCGAGGCGTCGCTGCAGCAGCTCCCGGAACCGGGTCAGCGACGCCGCGCCGATCATGACGGGACCCCCGGTGGCGTGCCACCGGCGGCCTCCCACACCTCGTCGGGCACGGCGGTGATGCTGTGCAGCAGCAACAGCGGCTCGGTCCCGATCGTGCCGACCGCCGCGATCAGGGCCTTGGAGACGCCGGTGAACAGCGCGGCCGGTCCCTCGGGCGGCGCCACCTCGACGTCCTGAACGCCGAGCACCGGGCCGGTGGCGCAGGCGACCGGGCCGCGGCCGGCGCGCACCGCGAGGTACCGGTCGACCGGCGCCTCCGTACCGGTCAGCAGCCGGGTCATGTCGATCACCGGGGCCGGCGCGCCGCGCAGGACGGTCAGTCCGCGCACATAGGGCGGGGTGCCGGCGAGCGCCCGGGTGGGCAGCGGGCGCATGGTCTCGATGACGTCGGCGAGCGGCAGCGCGCAGTGGAGCGGCCCGGCCCGGAAGACCAGCGCGACCACTCCGGCGGCAGGCGCCGGAGTCAGCACACCGCCCGGCAGCCCCCCCACGGCCTCAGGCTAGCCAGCGTTTCTCGAGCTCCGCTCGCTTTCAAAGCATTCCGGAGGTACGCCGTACGCCTCCCGCCGAGCCTGGCCCTTCCCGGCTCGACCGGGGTGGCCGGTCCCGGTGCGCGGCCGCCCTCCGCGAACCGGGACCAGCCTGCTCAGGGGGCGCCGTCGTGCCCGGTGAACCGCACCGGCAGGGGTGGCCCGCCCTGCTGCGGAGCGGTGTTCCCGGCCCACGGCACACCGTCGTGCCCGCCCGCACGTCCGGGCCGCCGCCCGGCCACCGGCATGTCCCGGACGATCCGCTCGGTGACCGGCTCCGGTCCGGCGTACCGGCGGGCCTGCTGCGGCGGGCGCGGCGTCCAGGGGACGGCGATCCGTTCGGTGACCGGCTCGGCCTCCACAGGCTGCCCGGCCTCCACAGGCTGCCCGGCCTCTACAGGCGGGGCGGGTGGCGCGGCACCGGCCTCGGGTGGCTGGTAGGCCGGCCACAGCCGGGGCGGGCGGGCCGCCGCCACGTCCTCCACCCAGCCGAACACCAGCACCGCCACCCCGGTGAGCAGGAACGTCATCGCCAGCGTGATCGGCTGCTCCCACCGGCCCAGCTCGTCATGGCCGGAGAGCTCCAGCACCGGCCAGATCGCGGCGATCGCGATGTTGTGCCACAGATAGATCGTGACGGCCCGCCCGTTCAGCAGGCTGACCAGGCGGTCCAGCGGACCGATCCGGGCGAGCCAGGTCATGTCCGGCTGCCACCGCAGCGCGATCAGAACGAACGCCAGCGACCAGAGCGCCTGCGACTCGGACACGTCGTTCAGGTCCCACAGCGCGTCGCCCTGGTGGCCGCTCTGCCAGTGGAGAGCGGCCGCGCCGAGCGCCACCGCCACCGCGATCACGGCACCGGGCCGGAGCCGGGCCAACCGGCCGTCACGGTGCGCGAACCCGGCGATCCAGCACGCGCCGTAGGTGACCAGGTCCCACATGGCGGCGTCGGCGACGTCCGGCAGGGTGAACCCGGTCCGGTCCAGCACGGCCAGCCCGGCGATCGGCACCGCCACCAGCACCCAGCCGAGCCGCTTCCACAGCGCGTACAGCAGGGGGGTGAGCAGCACGAACCAGAGGTAGGCGCGGATGTACCAGAGCGGCTCCCACACGTCGACCGCGGCGTCGCTGCCGGGCGGGTCGGCCAGCGGCAGGATCCAGAGCGCCAGACCCGCCGGACTGTACGGGTGCGCGCCGTCCTCCTCCAGGGCCCAGCCGGTGGTGAGCATGGCCGGGACGACGACCGCGCCGAGCAGCCACAGTGGAGGCAGCAGCCGGCGTAGCCGCGACATCACGACCGTGCCGGCCGGGCGCCGGTCCAGGGACGCGGCGGTCAGCGAGCCGGCCACCGCGAACATGACGCCCATCGCCGGCAGTGCCAGCGACAGCCAGGCCCATCCGAAGTGGTGGTAGACGACGACCCGGACGATCGCCGCGGCACGGAGCGTGTCCAGGTAGCGGTTGCGCACCGCGAAACCGTAGCGACGGCGAACCCGCGGCCGGGACCACCGGCCGGACGGCGAGATCGGACTGAGTGGATTACCCCGATAGGCGGAGTAGAGCCGGAATCCTGTGCGGCTGTGCGACTCATGTGATTCGTCCTCCGTTCCGTTTCCGCTGGCCGGGCCGTTGGTCATCTCTGGAGCGACCCGAAGCGTCCGGGCGCCCGGACGAAAGGATCGACGGCGACATGCGCAAACTTTCGGTGGGGCTCGGTCTGGCGGTGGCGGCGCTGGCGGCCGGTGGATGCGGCACGCCGGCGCTGGCGTACGGGCCACCGGGCACACCGGACGTCACGGCGAGCGCGCGGCCACCGGTGGCGGGATGGGGCGACGCGCCCGTCCGGCCCGGCCGCCCGTCCCGGACCCGTCCGGAGCGTCCACGGGCCCGCACCGCCGAGTCGGCCGTCCCCGGCTCGCCGGCGGCGGTGCAGCAGCAGATCCTCACGCTGGTCAACCAGAAGCGGAAGGAGGCCGGCTGCGACCCCGTCACCCTCGACCGGCGGCTGAGCGAGGCCGCCGGCCGGCACGCCTCCGACATGGCGCGGCGCGGCTACTTCGACCACGAGTCCCCGGCGGGGAGAAGGCCGGCCGGCGGGTCACCGACGCCGGCTACACGTGGCGCCGTTACGGCGAGAACATCGCCAAGGGGCAGGACAGCGCGCACCGGGTGATGGCCGACTGGATGAAGAGCCCCGGCCACCGGGAGAACATCCTGGACTGCCGCCTCGACCAGATGGGTGTCGGGCTGGCCGTGGACACCGACGACACCCCCTACTGGGTCCAGGAGTTCGCCACTCCCCGTAGCTGACTTACCTCAACCCGGTGGCTCCGGATGCCGATGGCATACCGGTTTCGTGTCACCGGCCTTCCCCGTACTCCACAGGTGGGCCTGCTGTGCTTCTATGTGCGGACAACAGTCCTGGGGAGGAACGTTTTGGCAAGGGGACGGGTTTCCGCTCGCCTCGCCGGCGCTGCCATGGCGGCGCTGGTCGGCAGCGGTCTCGGCGCTTTCGCGCTGACGCCGGCGAGCGCCGGTGCGTCCGCGCCGGTGACCGCGGCCGTGACCACCACGGTGGTCACCAAGGCGGCCGCCGCGTCGTGCGCGACCGGCAAGTACCAGAAGCAGGTCGAGGGTTACCTGAAGCAGCTGGGTGGATACGGCACCATGACGGTCGACGGCAAGCAGTCGCCCGCCGACTGTGCCGCGATCGTCAAGTTCCAGAAGCGCTTCGGGATCCAGCCGGCCAAGGGCCTGGCCGGCCCGACGACCTACGACGTCGCCAAGCGACTGGCGGCGACGAAGACGTCGGCCTGCAAGGCCAAGAAGAAGGGCATCACCTTCTGCGTCGATCTGACCAACCAGACGACGTGGGTGATGAAGAACGGGGCGGTGCACGTCAAGCCGACCGTCACCCGTACCGGGTACAAGGGCTACCGGACCCCGGCGGGCACCTTCACGATCAACAAGCGGACGAAGAAGGAGTGGTCCGACCCGTACGAGGTGTGGCTGCCGTACTGGCAGCGCTTCATCGGCGGTCGGGGCTTCCACCAGACCACGACCTACATCCACGACAAGTGGCGCGGGTCGCACGGCTGCGTGAACCTCCTGCAGCAGGACGCCCAGAAGTACTGGAGCATCGGCAAGATCGGCATGACCGTGAAGGTCATCGGCCGCCGCCCCGGCACCTGATCGTCGCGTGACAGCAGAGCGGGCCGTCCCTCCGGGGCGGCCCGCTTCGTCGTCCCGGGGCATTTCGTCGTCGTCGGCATTTCGTCGTCGTCGGCATAGAGTGGCGGTCGTGTATCGCTCACGTGCCGTGATCCTCGCCGCCGGTGTCCTGGTGCTGCTCCCGATGACCGCGGCCTCCTGCGACGACACGCCCGACCCGGTCCGGCTCGGCAACGCGCAGATCGGCACGGTCGACGAGATCGTCGAGGCCCCCGGCACGGTCACCGCCCGGACCGCCGCGACCCTGACCGCGCCCGCCTCCGGCACCCTTCGCGAGCTGCACGCCGAGCCCGGCCGGCGGGTGCGCAAGGGAGACGTGCTCGCCGTCATCGACTCGCCCGAGCTGACCCGCCGCCGCGACGCCGCCGCCGAGGCCGTCGAGCAGGCCCCGACCGGGACGGGCGTGAGCACCGGCGGCACCGCCGAGTTCGCGGCCGTCCGCGAACGCACCGACGAGCAGGCCGCCGACGCCTTCGAGCAGGCCCGCGCCGCCGCCGCGCAGATCGCCGACCCCCAGGTCAAGAAGACCCTGCTGCATCAGGTCGACGCGGCCGAGCGCAGCTACGAGACCGCCTCGGCCGCCTCGGCGACCGCGTTGCGGTCGGTGCAGCGCGGCGTCGCCTCACTCAGCCGCGCCATGGGCACCCTCTCCGCCGCCCAACGGTTGCAGGCCGAGCAGGCGTACGAGCTGGCCGACGCCGCCGTCGACGCCCTCACGCTGCGCGCCCCCGTGGCCGGCGTGGTGCAGCTCGGCGGCCCGGCGCAGACCGGCGGCAACCCGCTCGCCGGGCTCCTGGAGTCCGGGCAGGCCCCCACCACCACGTCCGGCACGATGTCCGGGGTGGACGCCGCGATCCCCGAGGGCGGCTGGGTCGCCGCCGGCACCCCGGTCGTGACCGTCGTCGACACCGCCCGTCTCGGGCTCTCCGCCGAGGTCGACGAGACCGACGTGCTCCTGGTCGGCGAGGGCGTCGAGGCGGAGGCCGAGCTGGACGCCGCTCCCGGCGCCAGCTATCCCGCCACGGTCCGCGCCGTCGACCTGCTGCCCACCACCTCGGCCCGCGGCGGCGTCTCCTACCGGGTGCGGCTCGAGCTGGGCGCGGGATCGTTCGCGGACAGCGGCGAGCCCGCCCCCAGCCCGCGGCCGGGCATGAGCGCGGTCATCCGCCTCAAGGTCCGGCAGGCCGCCGGCGCCGTCACGGTCCCCGCCTCCGCGGTGGTCAGCGCCGACGGGCGGGACACCGTCTGGACCGTCCGGGACGGCCGCTACACCGCGGTCCCGGTGCGGCTCGGCGTGCAGGGCGAGGACACCGTGCAGGTCGTCTCCGGCGTCACCGCGGGCGAGCGGGTCGTCGTCGCCGGCGCCGACCAGGTCGACGCGGGCGGCGAGGCGCCGTGACCGCCGCGATCGTCGCCGACGACGTGAGCCGCACCTACGAGCTCGACGGGGTGTCGGTGGCGGCGCTGCGCGGCGTGTCCCTGACCGTCGACCCCGGTGACTACGTGGCGATCGTCGGCACCTCCGGCTCCGGCAAGTCCACCCTCATGCACCTGCTCGGCGGCCTCGACCGGCCGACCGGTGGCACCCTGCTGATCGGCGGCCGCGACGTCAGCACGCTCAGCCCCGACGAGATGGCCGAGCTGCGCAACACCACGATCGGGTTCGTCTTCCAGTCGTTCCACCTGCTCGCCCGTACCACCGCGCAGGACAACGTCGGCCTGCCCCTGGTCTACCGCGGCGCCGGCCGCCGGGAGCGCCGGGAGCGCGCCGCCGCCATGCTCGAACGGGTCGGCCTCGCCCACCGCGTCACCCACCGGCCCAATCAGATGTCCGGCGGTGAGCAACAGCGCGTCGCCATCGCCCGCGCCCTGGTCACCGGCCCGTCCGTGCTGCTCGCCGACGAGCCCACCGGCAACCTCGACTCGGCGACCGGCCAGTCCGTGCTGGCCCTTCTCGAGTCGCTCGTCGACGACGGTGTCGCGGTCGTCCTGGTCACCCACGACCGCGACGTCGCCGCCCGCGCCCGCCGGCAGATCGTGATGAAGGACGGACTGATCAGTGAGACTCGCTGAGGCCTGGCGGGTCGCTCTCGACGCGCTGCGCGCCAACCGGCTGCGCAGCATGCTCACCATGCTCGGCGTGATCATCGGGGTGGCCGCGGTCGTCGCCCTGGTCGCCATCGGCACCGGCACCAAACAGCAGATCGAGAACCAGGTCGAGGGCCTCGGCTCCAACCTGCTGCTGGTCGTCCCCGGGCGCCTCCAGGCCGGTTCGGCGCCCACCTCGTCACCGCTCACCCTCGACGACATCGACGCGATCAACCGGGTGGTCGGCGACCGCAGCCGGGTCGCGGTCACCATCGCCTCCGGCGAGACCATCCGTGCCGGGTCGCGCACCGGTTTCGCGAGCATGCAGGGCGTCCTGGAGACGACGCCGACCGTCTTCGTCCGCCGGCTCGACCGGGGCTCCTATCTGACCCGTACGGATGTCAGCACCGGCCGCCGGGTCGCGGTCCTCGGCGCCGGCCTGGCCCGCACCCTGTTCGCCGACCGTGACCCGATCGGCAGGCAGATCACCATCGGCGGCGTCCGCTTCCGGGTGATCGGCGTCTTCGAGCCGCTCGGGCAGAGCCTCGGCGTCGACCGCGACGGCGAGGTCCACGTGCCGGTCACCGCCGCCCAGCGCCTGCTCGGCACCGAGCGCATCGACGGCATCGCCATCCGCGCCCCCGACCGCGAGCGCATCGGCGAACTGTCCGCCGCCGTCGTCGCCGCCCTCGCCGACCGCCACCCGGACACCGACTTCTCCGCCGTCACCCAGGAGCAGATCCTCGGTGTGCTCGGCGACATCCTCGGCGTGCTCACCGGGGTGCTCGCCGCGATCGCCGGGATCAGCCTGCTCGTCGGCGGCGTCGGCGTCTCCAACATCATGCTCGTCTCGGTCCGCGAGCGCACCAAGGAGATCGGCCTGCGCAAGGCCGTCGGCGCCCGGCCCCGCGACATCGGCCTGCAGTTCCTTTTCGAGGCGGTGCTGCTCACCACCACCGGCGGCATCCTCGGCATGCTCCTGGGCGGCGGCACCGCCCTGCTGGTCGACCGGCTCAGCCCGGTGCCGGCGGCCCTCACCTGGTGGTCGATGGCGCTCGCGTTCGGCGTGTCCGCGGCCGTCGGCATCATCTTCGGCGTGGTTCCGGCGCAGCGGGCCGGCCGGCTCGACCCGGTGGTCGCGCTGCGTACCGAATGAGGCCCCGCCGGGCCATCGGCCAACGCCTCAGGTGACGCCTCCCGGAGCCACCGGCCAACGCCGCAGGTGACGCCTCCCGGGACCGTGGGCCAACGCCTCGGGTGACGCCGCCCGGAACCGTGGGCCAACGCCTCAGGTGACGCCGCCCGGAACCGAATGAGGGTTTCGGACCTGATCTGGAGGAGTACGCCTTGGCCCATCAGTTGCGCGACATGCACGGCGCCGCCCGTGCCGTCGCCTACCTGATGCTGGCCGCCGGACCCTACAACTTCGTCACCGGCGTCCTGATGAAGCTCGGCGACCCGCTGGGCCAGGTCGTCGCCCTCGGCGTCACCTCGTTCGTCCTGTTCGCCGTCGGCCTGATCTGCCTGCGCCGCCCGGAACGCATGCCCCGGCTGTTCTGGCTGCTCGTGCCCCTGCTCGGCGCGGGCGTCATCACCGGGCTCAACGTGGCCACGGCCGACGCCACCATGGGACCGCAGTTGTTCTACCTGTGGCCGCTGCTCTACGCCGCGATGTTCCTCAACCGCCGGGTGATCGCCCTCACCGTCGTGCAGATCTCCGCCGGGCATGCGCTGACCGCCTTCCAGTTCCAGGAGAGCGGTCAGGCGCTCCTCGACTGGATCGCCATCACCGTGGCCATGTCGATGACGGCGGTCGTCGTGGCCGGCCTCCGCGAACGCAACGACCGGCTCCGTGGCGTCCTGGAGACGCAGGCCACGTCCGACTCCCTCACCGGCGCCGCGAACCGCCGGGCCTTCGACGCCGCACTCAGCGACGCCGTCGCGACCGCCGGCGACCACGACCCGGTCGCCCTCATCATGATCGACGTCGACCACTTCAAGACGATCAACGACACGTGGGGGCATGCGGTCGGGGACCTCGCCCTGCGTACCGTCGCCGACGCCCTCCGCGACGCCGCCGAGGGCCGCCGGCACATGGTCGCCCGCCTCGGCGGCGACGAGTTCGCCGTCCTGCTGCGTGCCGCCCCCTACGCCGCCGTCCACTTCACCGAGCTCGTCCGCGCCAGAGTCGCCGCCACCGCCGAACTGCCGAGCGGCCCACCCAGCCTAAGCATCGGCATCGCCGTCCTGCCCGAGCACGCCCACACCGGCGACGACCTGCAGAAGGTCGCCGACGCCGCCCTGTACCGGGCCAAAGAGGGCGGCCGCGGCCGCAGCAAGATGGCCCATCCGACCGTCACGCTCCGCGCCTCAGCCTGACCGCTGCCCCGGCGCGAGGTCGGCCGGCTTGTGGCTCCGCGCCCGGGTTCAGCGCGGCCGCTGTTCCGGCGTGGGGTCGGCTTGTGGTTCCGCTCCCGGTCTCAGCCCGGCCGCTGCTCCGGCGCCGGGTCACCGTCGGCGGCCGGCTTGCCGCCCAGCGGGGTCAGGATCTCCGGAGACCTGCGGGGGTACGGACCCCAGCCGTCCCGCAGCACGTGGATGTAGACGGCCTCCAGACACACCCCGATGCGCTCCACCAGGTCGGTGTCCTCCGCTGCGCCCAGCCGGATCGCCCGCGCGAAATGGTCGAGCGCCTCCATGTGCCGCCCCTGGTCGAAGCAGCTGCGCCCGGCGTTCTCGTGCACCACGCTACGCACCGCCGGTGACACCTCCGCCTCCACGGCCCTCTGGAACAGCCGGTCCGCCTCCATGTAGTCACCACGCAACCGCAACACGTGCGCCAGCTCCGCCTGCGCGATCACCATCGACTGCAGATCCTGCGCCGACTCGGCGTGCGCCAGAGCCAGCCGGCTCGCGGCCGCGGCCATACCCAGCTCACCGAGCAGGCGGTACACCTCCGCGCGTACGCTCAGAAGCCCCGCCTTGACGATGTTGTCCGCCTCGTCGGTGAGGGGCCCGTCGAGCCGTTCCCCCAGCGCCCGGAGGGCGTCCCGGTTGTCCACGACCTCCCGCAGCGTGGCGCCGTCGAGCCGCCAGCGGATCGCCGACAGCTCGGCCGCGGTCAGCGGCAGATGCGGCGCCAAATCCGGTCCACGCGGCACGTCCCGTGCCGGTGCCGTGCCGCTCGGCCGGCCCGCGCCGCCCTGCTGGCCCGCATTGTCCTGCCGGGCCGCGCCGCCTTGTTGGGCCGCGCCGCCTTGGTGGGCCGCGCCGCCTTGGTGGGCCGCGCCGCCTTGTTGGGCCGCGCCGCCTTGGTGGGCCGCGCCGCCTTGGTGGGCCGCGCCGCTTTGCTGGGCCGCGCCGCCTTGCTGGCCTGTGCCGCTCTGCTGGCCCGCGTTGCCTTGCTGAGCCGCGTCGCCGCCCGGCTTCCCTCCGCCGCCTGGTTTCCTGTCGCCATCCCGGTCGCCGGCGTTACCGGCCTGCTCGCCGCCGGCCACGGCCCGGTGTCCAGGCGTTCCCGCTCCCGAGGCGTCCGCCCCGACCACACCGGAGGCGCCCGCGCCAGCCGCACCGGAGGCATTCGCGCCAGCCATGCCCGACGCGTTCGCGCCGGTCACAGCGGAGACTCCCGCGTCAGCCGTGACCGACGCCTCCGTGTCGGTCGTACCCGCACCGGACGCTGCCGCGCCGGGCGTTCCCGGGTTCGGGGCTCCCGTTCCAGCCGTTGCCGCGCCGGAAGCTCCTGGTCCGGCACCGTCGCCGCCGTGAGCGGTTTCGGTGCCCTGCACCTCTGCGGCCCGTCGCCTACCCGATGCGCCACTCGTCCGGCCGGCGTCGCGGGTCAGCTGGTCCGCGCTACCGCTCGCCGGATCCACCCCGGCCCCGGAGGCGTGCCGTCCGGCCTTGTTCGAGGAACCGCCTTCGGCCCCGGCCCCGCCGTCATCCGCGTTACCGATGCCCGCATTGACGCTGTCGGCGTCACCGCTGGCGGCATCGGCGCCACCCGTGTTCGTGCTACCCGTGTTCGTGCCGCCGGTGGCCGTGCCACCCGTGTTCGTGCTACCCGTGTTCGTGCCGCCGGTGGCCGTGCCGCCCGCGTTCGTGCCGCCCGTGGCAGTGCCGTCCACCGGCTTCGCGGCATCGGAACCGCCACCGGCCGCGGCCATTCCGCCGATCTTGGAGACGAACCAGCCGCCACCGAACGCCGTGTCGGCATACCGCCTCGGCTCGCTGTCCGGCCCCGACGTCTCCAGCCGCCCGATCGGCCGCAGGTTGTGCAGCGTCCCGTCCGGATCCATATACGGCCGGTCCGCCCCGTCCGACTCCGGCCTGGTCAGCGGGAACCCGATCTTCTCCCGCCCGGCCGTACTCGGCCCACCAGCAGCCGCGCCCGGCCGGGAACCCGGCTTGGGCAACGCCACCGTGGGCCGCTCACCCGTCGCGCCGGCACCTGGAACCGATCGCCCGTCACCCGAGTCGCCCCCCGAGGGCGCGCCGGAAACCGGCGAGGCCCCGTGCGGCACGGTCGGCCGGGCGTCGCCGTGCGGTCCCATCGGTCCGGCGTCGCTGTGCGGCCCAGACAGCCGGGCGTCGCCGTTGCGCCCGGGCTGTAGGGCGTAGCCGCTCTGATCGTTATGCAGGGCGTCGCCGTTTCGCCCGTTCTGCAGGGCGTCGCCCGAGGAGGCAGGTTCCGGCGCGGTCGTGTTCCACTCGTCTGCCCCGGTGGCGGCCGCGGGCGAGATCGGGGCAGTCCCGTTCCGGCCACGCCCGCCCAGCGCGAAACCGGCAGCAGGAGAGTTCGTGGTGGGCGCGGGCGAGACCGGTGTGATCCCGTTCCACCCGTCCGACCCGGCCGGCGAGGTCCCGTTCCAGCTGTTCTGTCGTCCGTCGAGCGCGTAGCCGACAGTCGGGGAGACCGGTGCCGGGCCGTTGGCGGCGGGCGGAACCTGGATCGGTGTGATGCCGTCCGGACCGGTCTGCGGCCCGCCCGTCCTGGTGGGTGCGGCCGGGGACACCGGTGTGGCGGCGTTCCAGGCGGTCTGCCGTCCGTCCGGGATGTGGCCGGGAGCCGGGGATACCGGTGTGGCGGCGTTCCAGGCGGTCTGCCGTCCGTCCGGCATGTCGCCGGGAGCCGGGGACACCGGTGTGGCGCCCCTCCCGGTGACCCCGTCCGGGCCGTACTGCCGGGCCTCCGGGGTGGCGGCGGGCGCCGGGGAGACCGGTGTGGCGCCGTTCCATCCGGGCCGGCCGCTCTGAGCGCCCGAGACGGGTGCCGCAGCCTCCACACCATGAGCGGAACCCGGGGCGGCGCCGGACCGCGAGCCGGTGTCGTCGGCGGCGTGCGCTCCGGGCCGCGGACCACCCGAGCTGGGCGCCGAACCCGGAACGCTGCCCACAGCGGCCTGATCCCCGGTGGGACCGTCCCAGCCGGCACCCGCCGGGGACGCCGTTCCCGGGGCCTGCCCGAAACCGTTCCACGGCCCGAACGGCGCACCGGACGTTCCGCTCGCCGGGGGCGGAGCCGACCGCGGCATGGTGGAGGCGTCACCGGGCGTGGCGCCGTTCCGTCCGCCGTCAGCCTGCGGCGCGCCCGGCACACCGAACCCGTGCCGGGGGCCGGACCCGTCAGCGCCGTTCGCCGGAGGCGCCGACCGGGGCGCGCTGCCACCGGCCGCCGGTCCTGCCGTCGCGCCGAGCCCTGCGGCTTCCTGTGCTCCGAACCCGTTCCACGACGCCCCAGGGCCGCGGGGATCCGGCGAAGGCGGTGCCGACCGAGGTGCGGCGCTGTTCCGCCCGTCGCCCGATCGTCCGCTCTCGGTTTCGTTCCACTGCTCGCCCGGCCGTGTCGGACCCGTCCCCTGCGGCGAAACGGCCGGCCACCCACCAGTGGCCTGACCCGGCGCTGACGACCATGCCGCGTTCGGCGCACCGGGAGCCGGCGGCATCCCACCGGAAGCAGCGTGCGGCCCCTGCGTGGATTGCGGGCCTTGAACGGCCTGCGGCGCCTGAGCGAACTGCGGTCCTTGAGCGGACTGCGATCCCTGGGCGGCCCAGGGTCCCTGAACGGCCTGCGGACCCTGAGCGGAGTGCCGAGCTTCGGGCGCAGAGGGCGGTGCCGCGGGACCCGGCGGTGTGAGACCCGGCATGGACTGTGCCGTGCCGGCCGCGGACTGCGGCGTTCCGGCAACCGGCGGGGGACCGCTCGGTGCGGCTTGAGGCACACCGGGGCCGGGCTGCCGAGCGCCCGAAACCGACGGCGGCGCCCCAGGAACCGATCGAGGCCCACCGGGAGCAGACGGTGACGCCCCGAAACCCGGCTGCCGAGTGCCGGGAACGGCCTGCGGTCCACCGACGGTCGGCTGCGGCGATCCCGTAGGCGTCCCGCCCGGACCGTGAACACCCGGCACGCTTTGATCAGCCGGCGGCCAGGCGGTCGCGGTCGACGGAGCACCGGCTGCGGCGGGACCCTGGCCCTGAGGCGGGTACCCGACCGGACCCGCGTCGACGCCCGGCACCTGCGGTCGAGCCGCGGGCGGCCAGGCCGCCGTCGGCGCGGGCTGACCGGCAGCGACGTCACCCGTGGTGGACGGCGAGATCGGCCGGGCACCGGCGGCCGGCTGAGCGTCGTCGGGAACCATGGCCCACGGCCCGTCCCCTTCGGAGAGGAAGACGTGCGCGGTCCGTGGCGTCCGCCGAGACCGCTGTTGCGGAACGTCCGACCGCCCGTCCGCGGCCCAGCGGCTGTCGCCGGGTGCGGCGGGTCGGTCGAAGCCGCCGGTGACGTCGGGCCGTCCGCCGGTGCCGCCCCATTGGTTGTCGGCGGGTGCGCCGGGTCGGTCGAAGCCGCCGGTCACATCCGGTCGCCCGCCGGCGCCGCCCCAGCGGCTGTCGCCGGGTGCGGCGGGTCGGTCGAAGCCGCCGGTGACGTCGGGCCGTCCGCCGGTGCCGCCCCATTGGTTGTCGGCGGGTGCGCCAGGTCGGTCGAAGCCGCCGGTCCCATCCGGTCGCCCGCCGGCGCCGCCCCAACGTGCATCGACGGGCCCGGAAGCCGGGCCCGCATTTCCGTATCCGGGAGTTGCGCCCTGTCCGGCCGCCATGCCGGGAACGCCCTGTCCGGGCGGCACTCCGGGCCCGCCCTGTCCGGGGATCCCGCCGGAAGCTCCTTGGGTCGGCATTGAGCCGGGAGCTCCTGGTCCGTCTGCTGCTCCGGCGCGGCCGGTCTCCGGCCCGCGAGCAGCCGAAACGCCGCCGTTGCCGTTCCCCGACGGTGCGCCGGGCGAGCCGTTCTCCGGCGCTCCGGCGCCCGGGCGTGCGGATTCAGCGCCCGGCTGCGGTCCGTTCGGGCCGATGATGCGCGCCGGCGGGACCGGCGCCGGCGCGGCGACGACACGCGGCGCCACCGGCGGGTCGGCCTTGATCACGCGCGGTGCGGTCGGAGGCGTGGCCGTGCTGACGACCTTCGGCGGTACGGGCGGCTCAGCGCGACGCACCACACGAGGCCCGCCGTCGGTAGCGCCCGTCGCTGCGGCCCTATCGTTCCCATCCCCGGGGTTCGCGGCTGCCGGCCCGTTCGGCCCCACACCAGCGCCGGAGCCGGTCCCGCCCGGTCCACTGACATCCGTCGTCGGCTCGACGCCCTTGTCGGCCGCCCCGCCCCGATGTCCGGGCACCAGCCGCGCCACCGCCGAACGCCAGCCCCCGCGCCGCTCCGAGCCCTTCCGCTCGTCCTTGCCGGAAGCCTGCCGCCCAGCACCGTCGGCCTCGCCGTGACCCGCCACCTCTCCGGGAACACCCGCCCCCGGAACGCCCCGGTCACCCGCGCCGACCGGAGTGACCCAGCCGTCCGCCGTGGGCGCTCCGCCCGATCCGGCTCCTTGCGGGTTGGCCCAGCCGTCGGCGGCGGGTGTTCCGCCCGATCCGGCTCCCTGCGGCGCGGCCCAGCCGTCGGCCGTGGGCGCTCCACCTGTGGCCGGTCCTTGCTGGCGCGACCCGGACGAGCCTGGCGCACCGGAACCGCCTGTCCCGTGCCCGGCGACGTCATGCGCCGCGGTCGTTCCGCCGACCTGCTCCGGAGCCCCGTTCCTGGAATCCGAGACCGGGGTGCCATGACCGGCGCCGCGCCCGATCTCACCGTGGCCGGGGGCGGTCCATTCGGGACGACCACCGGGGTCCGCCGCGCCGGAGCGGCCGCCGCCGTTGTCGGCCCGGTCAGCCCTGTTCCCGGCGCCCGAAGCGCTGCGGTCGTCGGTGGCAGGACGCCCACCCTCGGCTCCGCCGGATGCTGCGACGCGGCGCTCGTCGGCGCCGTCCTGGCCGCCCACGTCGGCTGTCGTCCCGACGCCGGAGGCCGGTGTGCCGCGGTGGTCGCCCGCACTGCCGAATCCCGTACGGGCACGGTTGAACGCGGGCCCCCCGTCCGCCGTCTCGCGATGGTCGCCGGTTTCGGCGGATTCGCCCGCCGCACGACCGAAGGCGTCACCGGCCGTGGCGCGCCCGGATCCGTCGCGGACTTCGGCACGACCGGCCGGCGTGTCCGGCGAGAGGTCGCCGCTGGTTCCACGGTCGGGCAGCGGGGATCCATCGGCCCCGAGCTCCGGCCGGTTGGCGTCGTCGCCGGCCGTGGTGGGTCGGCGTCCACCCTGGTCGGCGGCACGGGAGTCGCCAACTGAGGGAGCTGCCGTCAGCGGCTCGCGCTCCTGGCGGTAACCGTCGTAGGACTCACCGGCCGTGCTGAAGCCGTCGCCGCGTTCCGGGCTGGTCGGGACCTGTGCCCGTCCGGCGGGGCCGATGCCGTCGCTGCGTTCGGGGTTGGTCGGGACTTGGGCTCGTCCGTCGACCGTGCCGAAGCTGTCGCTGCGTTCGGGGTTGGTCGGGACTTGGGCTCGTCCGTCGACCGTGCCGAAGCCGTCGCCGCGCTCCGGGCCGGCCGGAACCTGTGCCCGCCCGCTGACCGCGTAGTCGTCGCGGCGAGCCGGACCGGACCGTCGGGCGTCCTCGTCGCGGCGCTGACGCCGCCCACCGACCGGGCGGATCGGACCGAAGTCGTCCCACGCCTCGCCGGAGCCGTCGGGCCGCGCCGGGCGCCGGCCATCGCGGGACCGGCTGGGCTCCTCCCAGTACTCGTCGGTGCCCAACTCGATGGTCCGGCCGCTGCCGGGCCGCTCGTCGTCCCGTTCGATGTGACCCTCGTCGTCCCACGACTCGTCGGGACGGATCTCCACGGCGCGCGGGCCACGTCCCCGGCGGTCGTCACGGGACGGGTCCCGGCGTTCGTCGCGCGGGTCGTTCCGGCCGTCGCGGGCCTCCAGAGGGTCACGAGAGTCGTCACGGCGATCGTTCTGCGCCGCACGGAGATCGTCACGCGGGTCACGGATGTCGCCGCGCCGGTCGCGCGGGTCGAGCGCATCACGGATCTCACCGCGCGGATCACGCAGTTCAGCACGCGGGTCACGGGAATCCCGCAACTCACCGCGGGGGTCACGCGCGTCGCTGCGGGCATCACGCGGGTCGCGCAGCTCACCGCGGGCACCACGCACGTCACCGCGGGCGTCGCGGGGATCGCGCAGCTCACCGCGAGCATCGCGGGGGTCACGCAGGTCACCGCGGGAATCGCGGGGATCGCGCACGTCACCGCGGGCATCGCGCGGATCACGCAGGTCCCGCGAGTCGGTACCACCGCGCGGATCACGCGGGTCGAAAGCGTCACGGAGCCCACCACGCACGTCCCGCGAGCCGCGGGAATCACGGCCGACACGGGGATCACTGTCGATGCGGGGATCACGCAGGTCGTCGCGGGATTCGCGAGCCGCGGGCCGGCGATCGCGCTCGTCCCGGCGTCCGGGCGCCCCGTCGCGCCGCTCGTCCCATCCGCCGCGCCCGTCGTCCGGGCGTCCACCGCTGCGCTCCCGCCGGTCGTCGCGGCGGGGCGGGGCGTCGTCGCGGTAGCGGGCGGACGGCCCGTATCCGTGGTCGCCGTCACGGCGCGGGTCGCCCGTACGCTCATAGCGGTTGTCCCCGCCGTGGCGCCGGTCTGCCGCGCTTCGCCGCAGCTCGGGTCGCGCCGCGGGGTCGACGATCGGGAAGTCGGGTTTGTCGAAGTCGACGGCGAGTTCGGGCCGGTTGAAGTCGACGTCGTCGAAGTCGTCGCCGACGAGGTTGTCGACGGACGTGTCGATGGGCTCGAAGTCGGGGTCGTCGAGCCAGCCGGGCCGTTCGGCGTCGAAGGCGGCCTTCTGGCGGAGGTCGCCGTCGTCGGCTCGGCCGGTGCGCCGGCGGGTCGGCATGACCGGGTCCGGAACGGAACGTTTGGTGTAGTGCTTCTCTTGTTTGACCGCGGAGCTCGGCATGAACGAGTACTCGTCGTACTCGTCCGCCCAGTACTCGTCGTCCTCGAAGCTCATGACGCGGCCCCGAATCGGCTGGGGAAGGACCCAACGCCCCGACGCCGCATCCGTGCCACCGTCCTCACCCTGTACCACCTCCGCACCCCGGTGCCGCCCCCTGCGTCCCGCGATCAATACCTGCCACGTGGTGGATGTGGAAGGTTAACCACGGATTTGCGCACTGCGCCACCGCCCTGCGGGTCCCCGTCATCGGCCTCGCGGCCGGCCCGCGAGCGTTGATCGCATCGGCGCCGCAGCCCGCCGATGGTGCGCGATCATCGGGGTATACGTCTGGAGGGCTGCCCCGGTTCAACCGGTTGAGCAGTGACTATGACAGCGGTCCGGTGATGGTCGCGGACCGGGTCCGGGTGCTGTCCCGATCAACGGGATTCACTGCCGTGAGGTGACGGTAGCGGTGTCGACTTAAGGACTTTTTAAGGTGCTCTTCAGGAGAACCAAGGACTTGTGGGTGACCCTGAACAGGTGACCACCTGTATCGGAGCCCGGTGAACGTCCGGCGTCGCACGCGTGACCGGCGGGTGGCGAAGGACACGCTCCGTGTTCGCGGATCATGGATGGGTGATCTGTCACGGTGGAGGAGCACCCCGCCGCGGCCAGTGATGTCCCGGCGGGTTGTTTGCGGCCCCTGACTTCCCGGCCCACGGCCGTCGCCCCCCAGTTTCACGGCGGCCGTGTCATGCCCGAGACGTTCCGCTGAGACGACGCCCCCTCGTCTTCTCGCGGGCAGCGGTTCTTGGCGTGTCGCCGGGACGGAGGCAGCGGCGGGAGCCCATCTCCCGCCGCTGCTCTCTTCCCAGCCCCCGGCTCCGCGGTCACCGATCCCAGCACGGTGGCCGTGCCGTGCCCGGCAGACCCCCGCGGGGATGACCCCCTCCGCATTCTCGCGGTGCGTGTCACCGGGTCATGGAGCCGGGACCGGAGGCGGCGGCGGAACCCGGTCGTTCCGCCGCCGTCCCTCCGCGCCGGCGCAGGTGAGCAGATGGCGCCCAGGTGCAGGTCGCCGCGGTTCGCAGGAGCGCCGTCAGGGCGATGACCACGCCCAAGTCGCCGCGAGCCGAGGGAGCGCGGTCAGGGCGACGGTCGCGACGACGGCGCGGGACAGGATTCGCAAGCCGACATGATCGAACCGGCCCGATCCCGGGTGGGGTGCGGCTCAGAGGCGGCCGTCGGTGGTGAAGCCCTCGACCCTGGCGGGCAGCACCAGGCCGGCCGCGGCCAGGGCGGTGAGCAGCGCGGACAACTGGGTCCTGGTCAGTGTGGCCGCGGCGTCGGCAGGCGGGTGCGGGACCTCCAGCGCGACGGCCGCCTCGATGGCACGCGTGCCGATGGCCGCCTCGACCGCCCACAGCCGGTGAGCGCAGAACGCCGAGTGCGCCGAGGCGGCGAGCTCCCCGTGCAGGCGCAGCAACCGGCGCAGATCGGCGGCGAGCCGTTCGATCGGCGGGCCGTGCGGTCGCACGACGGGCGGGCGGCAGCGCTCAGCCACCGCGGCACACCATCGCGGCACGTAGCGGCATCCGGCCATCACCAGGCCCGGGGCGGCGAGGATCAGGGCGATACGGCTGGCGTCCAGGAGGGTCACGGGCGTCCTCCGCCGGTGTGGGGTCGGTCTACCCTCGACCTTCCGCCGCGCCCCGCCACCCGTCAACGGACTTTGTGCGACGTGCCGCATAGCGACCCAGCGCCGCCTCGAAAGCGGGATCGGCCACGTCGGCCCGGTGCCCCGGGAAGTCGGCGCCGGCCTCCTCGGGAGCGGGTGGTGCAGGCGTGGGAAGGCCCGCGGGGGAATCGGGGGCCGGTGGTGCAGGCGCGGGAAGGCCCGCGGGGGAATCGGGAGCGGGTGGTGCAGGCGCGGGAAGGCCCGCGGGGGAATCGGGGGCCGGTGGGGCAGGGCCGGGAAGACCGGCGAGGGAGGCGACGGCCCGGGCCACCGCGCCCGGCGCGGCGATCGTCGCGACGGCAAGAGCTTCGGTGGTACGCACGGAGCGCCCGGCCGGATCGTCGACGACGAGCAGATACCAGCCCCGCTCCTCGGACCATCCGGCCCCGGCCTCGTCGTGGTCCCACACCGGCCGTCCGTGCAGCCGTACCTGCCGGGCCAGGTCGAAGGGGATCCACCCGTCACGGACCGGTCCGTCGTCGGCACGCCAGTCGGCGACGGGCACCCCGGCGGCCTCCAGTGCCGCCGCGACGGCCCGGATGTAGCCGGCGTGCGCCGAACGGGCCCCGTCCACGGGTCAGATGACGGCGCGGCCGGCGAGCTCGACGAGACCGGGCCGGCCGCCGAAGACGCGCCGGACGGTCGTGCCGATCCGGGCGAACAGGTCGTCCCCGCCGAAGTCGGTCCCGGTCAGCTCACCGATCAGCAGGTGGACGGCGAGCTCTTCGGTGTGCGTGGCGGGCCGGTGGCCCTCGGCCGGCAGATCGGCGGCGAAGACCCGCTGGGCGAGGGCGGCGTCGCCGTCGGGGGTGTCCGGCCCGGTGCTGTGCAGCCAGAGCAGGGCGGCCGTCTCCGGGCGCAGCACCCGCTGGAAGACACACGGCTCGACGCCCACGTCGACGAGCGCCCCGGCCCAGAACGGCTCGGTCACCGCGAAGCCGGCGGCGGTCAGCGCGGCGGCCGCGGTGCTCCCGGACGGCCCGTCGTCCCAGGTGATGATCGGCGGCACCCGCTGGTCGGTGTGCGGGTGCAGGCCGGGAACGCCGGCCAGGACCGCGAGGAGTCGGGCGGGCGTCATCGGACGATCATGACGGTCGCCGGTGCAAATGTGAAGCCGCGTGTCAGTACGTGTCGCCGTGCCGGTCGCGCGCCTTCAGCCGTACCGAGGGAAGCTCAGGAGCCGGGAGCGGACCGGCCGCGCAACCGTCGACGGTGCCGAACCTCTCGGAGCCGTAGGGCTCCCCGGCCATCCACTGCGCGCGCGCCCGGGCGATCTCGTCGTGGTTGCGCCCGACGAAGTTCCACCACATCACCAGCGGCTCGTCGAACGGCTCTCCACCGAGCAGGAACAGCCGCGCCGGACCGTCGGTGGCCAGGTGGAGGGTGTCGCGCCCGGGGCCGGTGTAGAGCAGCGATCCCGGCTCCAGGGGTGTGCCCGCGACCGTGGCCCGGCCGGACATCACCAGCACGCCGTGCTCGAAGGCGGGGTCGAGCTCGAGGGTGTGCTCGGCTGCCGCGGCGTGCACCAGCTCGGCCCCGATCAGAGGCGAGTGCACGCCGGCCGGGGACCGCAGGTCGCCGAGGTTGCCGGCGACGACCGTGATCGTCACGTCACCGTCCCGGCGCGACGGCAGCCCGGTGTGGTGCTCGAAGCGGGCCGGGCCGTGGCGGGCGTCGTCCGGCATGGCGATCCACAGTTGGAGCCCGTGCATGCCGTCCGGGTGCTCGGGCGGGGTGTGCTCGGAGTGGGCGATCCCGTGCCCGGACGTCATCAGGTTGAGCTGACCGGGCGCGACGAGCTGGTGGCTGCCGAGGCTGTCGCGGTGCTCGATGAGCCCGTCGGCCAGCCACGTCACCGTCTGCAGGCCGCAGTGCGGATGCGGCGGGATCTGCATGCCCGGCCGGCCGCTGACGTCGTCGGGTCCGAAGTGGTCGACGAAGCACCAGGCGCCGATCATGCGCCGCTCCCGGTGCGGCAGCAGCCGCCGGACCGTCGTGTAACGGCCGAGCGGCACGTCATGGCCCGGCAGCAGCACGCTGTCGACGATGTCCGGCGGAGTGCTCATGCCCCCGAGACTAGTGCGCGGGCGTATCGGCGGCCCAGGCTCGTCGCACCGGAAGCGCCCGGGTTGGTCGTGCCGGAAGCGCCCGGGTTGGTCGCGCGGAAGCACCGGGGTTCGTCGCACCGAAAGCGCCCGGGTTCGTCGTGCCGGAAGCGCCCAGGCTCGTCGTGGAAGCGCCCGGGTTGGTCGTGCCGGGAGTGCCCGGGCTCAGTCCGCCGCGGGCATCAGTGACGCCGAGCCCAGGACGCGGGTGACCGTCACCTCGATGACCACCCGGGCCGGGTTGGGGCGGGGCTGGCGGTAGCGGGCGGCGTACCGCTGCTCGGCGTCGGTGACCGAGGACGGGTCGTCGCGGATCACGGCGAGGCCCTCGATCGTGCTCCAGCGGCCGGCGTCGACCTGGCAGATCGCCACCCGCTGCCGGCCGCGCAGCACGTTGCGGACCTTGGTCGAGGTGCCGGAGGTGATCACCCGGGCCAGGCCGGCGACCGGGTCGAAGGTGGCGCCGACCGCGACCACGTGCGGGGAGCCGTCGGCGCGCAGTGTGGTCAGCGTGCACAGGTGGCGTTCGGTCCAGAAGGCGGCGAGCGCGGGGGAGTCGAGGGGAATCGTGCCGCTCACGGGCGTACCTCATCGGGGGTTGTGATCGTCATGGGGTCGGGCCGGGCTCGGCCGGCAGGTCGCCGCGGCGGACCGCGGCGACCAGGGCTTCGTGGTCCTTCTCGACCTGGTCGGCGTAGGCCCGGGCGAAGCGGGCCACGGACTCGTCGAGCTTGTCGCCGCTGCCGACGTAGCCGGCGATCATGGAGGCGCCGCTGGTCCGGGCGTGCGACTTGGCGAGCAGGAAGCCGCAGATGGCGGCGTAGTCGGCGAGCGCGCCGGCGTTGATGTCGTCGACGACGATGGCGCCCTTCATGTCGCGGAACTGGCGCACGTAGTACTGGTGGGCGCCGACCGTGGTCCAGCCGAGCAGCGGGTCGCTCACCGTCTGCAGGGCCTGCTGGTACTCCACGACGCGCTGCCCCTGGTGGCGGTGCCAGGCGAGCGCGCCGTGCTGATGTTTCGCCACGATCGAGCGGCGCGCCTGTTTGAGCTGTAGAAACAGCACGTCGTCGGGGCTGCTGCCCTCGCACAGGGCGACGTAGGCGCGCAGGCCGACCGAGCCGACGCCGACGACCTTGTGCGCGATGTCGACGATCCGGTAGCCGCCGAGGATCCGTGCCCAGTGCGGTTTGAGGGTGCTGAGGTAGCCGTCCAGGGCCTCGGCCAGCTGCTCGCGCTCGTCGGCCGGGAGCCGGGTGATCAGCGGCGGCTCCTCGACGAGCCGCATGGCACCGTCGTTACGCTCGGTGAAGCGGGGCAGCGCGCGGTCGCTGGTGCGGCGGCGGGCGCGGCGTGCGGCGCGCTCGATCTCGTCACGGAAGCTGGCCCGGGTGGCCGCCGAGCGCATGCCCTCGACGTCGAGCTGGTCGAACGAGCGGGCGAGCAGCGGCTGCTCGGCGAGGTGGGCGATCTGGTCCCGGTACGACTCGACGCAGTGCTGGACGGCGTCGGAGCAGGAGCTCTCCCGGAACCCGTTGACCCGGCCGGCCACGTGCACGCTCACAGTGAGGCGGCGCAGATCCCACTCCCACGGGCCGGGGTGGGCCTCGTCGAAGTCGTTGAGGTCGAAGACCAGCTCCCGCTCGGGGGAGGCGTAGAAGCCGAAGTTGCCGAGATGGGCGTCGCCGCAGATGACCGGGGTGATGCCGGTGCTGGGCAGGCCGGCGAAGTCGTCGGCCATCAGGCCCGCGGTGCCGCGCAGGAAGGTGTAGGGCGAGGCCATCATCCGGCCGACGCGCACCGGGACGAGCCGGCTGAGCCGGCCCTCGTGCGAGGCGATGACCTGGGCCACCGGGTCGGGGCGGCGGTCGGGGGCCTTCCAGTGGGCCATGTCGGAGCGAGGGGACCGCTCGCGCAGGGACCGGCCGATCTCGTAGCGCTCGGCGCGAGGTGCGGCGGCCCGGCGTAACGAGGTGAACCCCTCGTCCGCTAAGCTGCCGAGCACACCCGGCGCGGTGTTTCCTGACGGTTCCATCGCTGCCGAGGGTACGTGCCGCCGAAGATCGTCTGCGCGGGGCTCGTGAAAAGCCGATGTTATCGATAACATTTCTGAGTCTGTGAGCGCGTGCGACTGCCCGCTACGCTCCATCAGAACTGAGCTTTTCTCAACTCGGCGAGGTCTCCGGCTGCCCGGTCCCCGATCGATGCCCGGTTGAAATGGTTCACCGGATCGGACGAGGTGCGCAAGTGGACAAGGGATCACGTAGCCCGGCGATGACGGATGTGGCCCGGTTGGCCGGGGTGTCCCACCAGACCGTCTCGCGGGTGCTCAACGATCATCCCAATGTCAAGGAGCAGACCCGGATCCGGGTCCGTGCCGCCATCGCCGAGCTGGGCTACCGTCCCAACCGCGCCGCCCGCGCTCTCGTCACCGGCCGTTCCCAGCTGATCGGCGTGGTCGCCCGCAACAGCACCCTCTTCGGCCCGGCCACCATGCTCAGCGAGTTCGAGCAGGCCGCCGCGGACGCCGGTTTCGCGGTGAGCGTGGGCAGCGTTCACGAGTTGGACCGCTCCTCCATCTCGGCGGTCGTCGACCGGCACCTGGACCAGCGGGTCGCCGGCCTGGTCGTGATCGCCAACACCGCGTCGGCCACCGAGGCGCTCGCCGAGATCCCGGAGGACCTGCCGGTCGTCTTCATCGACGGCGATCCGTCCAGCGGGCGCCCGCTCGTGACGGTGGACCAGGTGGCGGGCGCCCGGGCGGCGACGAGGCACCTGCTCGACGCCGGGCACGAGACGGTCTGGCACGTGTCCGGGCCGACCGACTGGTTCGACTCGGCCGGGCGGATCCAGGGCTGGCGGCAGACCCTCGAGGAGGCCGGCGCCGAGGTGCCGCCGCTGCTGTCGGCCGACTGGTCCGCCGCCGAGGGCTACCGGACCGGTCAGATGCTGGCCCGGATGCCCGAGGTGACCGCCATCTTCACGGCGAACGACCACCTGGCTCTGGGCATTCTGCGGGCGCTGCACGAGCGCGGCCGGCGAGTGCCGCACGACGTCAGCGTGGTCGGTTTCGACGACGTTCCGGAAGCGGCCTATTTCATTCCGCCGCTGACCACCGTCCGGCAGGCCTTCGGTGATGTGGCCCGGGCCGCGTTGAGCCTGCTCCTGGGCCAGATGCGGGACATCTCCGGCACCGCCGACCAGATCGTGGTGCCGCCGCAGCTGATCGTCCGGGAAAGCGCCCCCCGGCGCATCTGAACGATTACTCTCCGCCCACGTTAATGGGCCGTTACCTCGTTGTTGCCGACGCCCGTTGACAGCGTATTTGTTAACGATAACACTGAGGTTTCCCGCCGGGTTGTGGCCGCGGCCACCCTCCCGGCCGTCCCTCGGAGGTACGACCCGTGGCCGGGTATGGCGTGACGTTTGGTGACGGCGGCCCCGTTTCCGGACGTAAGATCACTGGGTTGCCGGTGCCCCTGAAGTCCGGCGACCGGATGAAGACGTGCCTGCCGGTTTCGGCGATGGTGCGCCGCGCTGCCGCGGGCGCCTGAACTTCTTCGACCAAAGGACCAACCGATGAACCCGCAGATCTGGTTCCTGACCGGTAGCCAGCATCTCTACGGCCCGGAGACCCTCCAGCAGGTCGCCGGCCAGTCCGCCGAGATCCAGCGGACCCTGGCCGCCGGTGGGCTGACCGCCGAGATCGTCGGCAAGCCGGTGCTCACCGACTCCGGCGCCATCAAGCAGGTGATGCTGGAGGCCAACGCCGACCGCGACTGCATCGGCGTGATCGCCTGGATGCACACCTTCTCGCCGGCGAAGATGTGGATCGGTGGCCTGGACGCGCTGCGCAAGCCGCTGCTGCACCTGCACACCCAGCACAATCGGTCGCTGCCGTGGTCGACCATCGACATGGACTTCATGAACCTCAACCAGGCCGCCCACGGCGACCGGGAGTTCGGGTTCATCCAGGCGCGCCTCGGCGTGCCGCGCAAGGTCGTCGCGGGGCACGCCGCCGACCCGTCGGTGGTGAAGCGCGTCGACGCCTGGGCCCGGGCCGCGACCGGCCTGCAGCACATGCGTGGCCTCCGGCTGGCGCGCTTCGGTGACAACATGCGCGACGTGGCGGTCACCGAGGGCGACAAGGTCGAGGCCGAGCTGCGGTTCGGGGTCTCGGTCAACACGTACGGGGTGAACGACCTCGTGGCAGTCGTGGACGAGGTGCCGGACGCCGAGATCGACAAGCTGATCGCCGAGTACCGCGACGTCTTCGAGATCGCCCCGGAGTTGCTCGGCGACCGCCTCGACTCGTTCCGCTACGCCGCCCGCATCGAGGCCGGCCTGCGGCGGTTCCTGACCGAGGGCGGCTTCGGCGCGTTCACGACGAACTTCGAGGACCTCGGGGGTCTGCGGCAGCTGCCGGGACTCGCCGTTCAGCGTCTGATGGCGGACGGTTACGGCTTCGGCGGCGAGGGCGACTGGAAGACCTCGGTGCTCGTGGCCACCGTGAAGGCGATGGGAACCGGAACCGGACGCGGCACCTCATTCATGGAGGATTACACCTACCACTTCGGTCCGGGTGAGCCTAAGATCCTCGGCGCGCACATGCTCGAGGTCTGCCCGTCCATCGCGTCGGCGAAGCCACGTGCCGAGATCCACCCGTTGGGAATCGGTGGGCGGGAGGACCCCGTGCGCCTGGTCTTCGACGCGGCCCCGGGCCCGGCGGTGGTCATGGGCATGGCCGACATGGGAGACCGGTTCCGCCTGGTCGCGAACGAGATCGAGGTGATCCCGCCGGACGAGCCGCTGCCGAACCTGCCCGTGGCCCGCGCGGTGTGGAAGCCCGCCCCGTCGCTGTCCACTTCGGCCGAGTGTTGGATCATGGCCGGCGGACCGCACCACACGGTGCTCACCCAGGCTGTCGGCGCGGAGACACTTCGTGACTTCGCGGAGATGGCCCAGACCGAACTCCTGCTGATCGATGAGCGCACCACCCCGGCGGATTTCTCCGACCGGGTGCGCTGGAACCAGGCGTACTTCCGCCTGGCCCGCCCCCTGTAACACCCGTTCTCAAAGAGGAGATCCACCGTGAAATATCCCCGGCTCGCGGCCGTTCTGACCGCTGCCACCATGGTCGCCACGATGGCCGCCTGCGGCAACGCCGAGAAGACCTCCGACAAGGAGGCCACCGGCGGCGGTGACACCGCCGGCGCCCTGATCGGCATCACCATGCCGACCCGGTCCTCGGAGCGCTGGATCCACGACGGCGACAACCTCAAGTCGCAGCTCGAGGGCCTGGGCTACAAGGTCGACCTGCAGTACGCGGAGAACGACATCCCGACCCAGACCCAGCAGCTGGACAGCCAGATCACCAAGGGCGCGAAGCTGCTGATCATCGCGTCGATCGACGGCGAGGCGATCACCACCCAGCTGGAGAACGCCAAGACGGCCGGCATCAAGGTCATCGCGTACGACCGGCTCATCCGTAAGAGCCCGAACGTGGACTACTACGCCACCTTCGACAACTTCAAGGTCGGCGTCCAGCAGGCCACCTCGCTGCTGACCGGCCTGGGTGTGGTCGACGCGACCGGCGCCAAGACCGACAAGAAGGGCCCGTTCAACGTCGAGCTCTTCGCCGGCTCGCCGGACGACAACAACGCCACCTTCTTCTTCAACGGCGCCAAGAGCATTCTGGACCCGTACATCGCCGACGGCACCCTCGTCGTCAAGAGCGGCCAGAAGGACTTCGAGAAGGTCGCCACGCTGCGGTGGGACCCGGAGACCGCGCAGAAGCGCATGGAGAACATCCTGACCTCGACCTACAAGGACGGCTCGAAGGTCAACGGCGTTCTCTCGCCCTACGACGGCATCTCGATCGGTATCCTCTCGGCCCTCAAGTCCGGCGGCTACGGCACCGGCGCGCAGGCCTACCCGATCGTGACCGGCCAGGACGCCGAGCTGGCCTCGGCCAAGTCGATCCTCGCGGGCGAGCAGTACTCCACCATCTTCAAGGACACCCGCAACCTGGCCAAGGCCACCGGCGAGATGGCCGACGCCGTCCTCAAGGGCGGGACCCCGAAGACGAACAACACCACGGACTACGACAACGGCGTCAAGGTCGTCCCGTCGCAGCTCCTCGAGTCCGTCATCGTCACCAAGGACAACGTTCAGAAGGAACTGGTCGACGCCGGCTACTACACGGCTGACCAGCTGAAGTGATGTAGGACCCGCGCCCCCGCCCGTCCCCCGGCGGGCGGGGGCGCGGCCTCATCAGCCCATAGGAGGGCTCCATGACCGACACGATCCTGCGGATGAGCGGCATCACCAAGACGTTCCCGGGCGTCAAGGCGCTGCAGGACGTCAACCTCGAGGTACGCAGAGGAGAGATCCACTCCATCTGCGGCGAGAACGGGGCCGGCAAGTCGACTCTGATGAAGGTGCTCTCGGGTGTCTACCCGCACGGCACCTACGAGGGCGACATCCAGTACGAGGGCGAGATCTGCAAGTTCTCCGGCATCCGTGACAGTGAGCATCGCGGCATCGTCATCATCCACCAGGAGCTGGCGCTCGCGGCCAATCTTTCCATCGCCGAGAACATCTTTCTCGGCAACGAGCAGGCCACGCGCGGCTGGATCGACTGGAACCGGACCAACGCGGCGGCCGACCAGCTGCTGCGCCGGGTGGGCCTCGCGGAGAGCGCTGTCACGCCGGTCATCGACCTCGGTGTCGGCAAGCAGCAGCTCGTGGAGATCGCCAAGGCCCTCTCCAAGGAGGTCCGGCTGCTGATCCTCGACGAGCCGACCGCGGCGCTCAACGACGAGGACTCGGCACACCTGCTGAACCTGCTGCGCGGCCTGCGTGACGAGGGCATCACCTGTGTGATCATCTCGCACAAGCTCAACGAGGTGATCGGGATCTCGGACCGGGTCACCATCCTGCGGGACGGCCGGACCATCTGGACCGACGAGACCGCCAACCTCACCGAAGAGAAGATCATCGCGGGCATGGTCGGCCGCGACATGGAGCACCGGTACCCGGACCACACGCCGAAGATCGGTGAGGAGGCTCTGCGGATCGTCGACTGGACGGTCTACAGTCCCACCCAGCCCGACCGGGCGCTGGTCCGCAAGGCCAACCTGAGCCTGCGCCGCGGCGAGATCGTCGGCCTGGCCGGCCTGATGGGTGCCGGCCGCACCGAGTTGGCGATGAGCGTCTTCGGCCGCTCGTACGGCGTCAACATCTCCGGCAAGCTGATCAAGGACGGCAAGGAGATCCAGGCGCGCACCGTACGCGAGGCGATCGACCACGGCATCGCGTACGCGACCGAGGACCGCAAGCGGTACGGCCTGAACCTCATCGAGGACATCAAGCGCAACGTCTCGGCGGCCGGGCTCAGCAAACTCGCCCGGGGTGGCTGGGTCGACGGCAACGAGGAGTTCAAGGTCGCCGACGAGTTCCGGACCAGCATGAACATCAAGTCGCCGACCGTCGAGGCCGTCGTCGGCAAGCTTTCCGGTGGCAACCAGCAGAAGGTCGTACTCTCCAAGTGGATCTTCACTGACCCGGATGTGCTGATCCTGGACGAGCCGACCCGGGGCATCGACGTCGGCGCGAAGTACGAGATCTACACGATCATCAACCGGCTCGCCGACGAGGGGAAGGCCGTGCTGGTCATCTCGTCCGAGCTACCCGAGCTTCTCGGGATCTGTGACCGCATCTACACCCTCTCGGCCGGCCGGATCACCGGCGAGGTGCCGCGCGCCGAGGCCACGCAGGAGAGCCTGATGACCCTGATGACGAAGGACGTACAGGAGGTAGCGCCGTGACGGCCGCACCCGCGCAGGTCGGCAAGGGCGTGGGCGCGCCCGGGCGCGACACGGCTCCCCGCAGGGTCAGCTTCGACCTGAAACAGAACGGTATCTACATCGCTCTGGCGCTGATCGTCCTGGCGTTCGCGGTGGCGACCGACGGCGCTCTGCTCTCGCCCCAGAACCTCAGCAACATCATCGTGCAGTACTCGTACATCCTCGTGCTCGCCATCGGCATGGTGTTGATCATCATCGCCGGGCACATCGACCTCTCGGTCGGCTCGGTGGTGGCCGCGACCGGCGCGTTCGCCGCGATGCTGATCGTCGAGAACGACGTGCCGTGGCCGATCGCGGTGGTGGCGACCCTGGCCTTCGGTGCCGTGATCGGCGCCTGGCAGGGCTACTGGGTGGCGTACTTCGGCATTCCCGCCTTCATCGTCACCCTGGCCGGCATGCTGCTGTTCCGTGCCGTGACCTACTACATCCTCGGCAACAAGGGCATCGGCCCGTTCCCGGACACCGTCCGGACCCTGGCCAACGGGTTCACCCCCGGTTTCCTGAACAACATCGCCCTGGGCCCGCTGGGTGGCGCCGACCTGTTCAGCATCATCGTCGGTGTCGCCGTCGTCGTCGGCATGCTGATCGTGCAGTTCCGGGCCCGTGCCGGCCGGATCCGCTACCACCAGGCCATCGACCCGATGTGGCTGTTCCTGCTCAAGGCCGTCGTCCCGGCGCTGCTGGTGCTGTTCCTCGTGGTGCAGCTCGCCCGGTTCCGCAACCTGCCGTGGGTGCTGGTCCTGCTGGCGGTGCTGGTGGTCGGCTACACCCTGGTCACCAACCGGGCCGTGTTCGGCCGCCAGATCTACGCGGTCGGCGGCAACCTCCAGGCCGCGACGCTCTCCGGCGTCAAGGTCAAGTCGGTGGTGTTCTGGCTGTTCGTCAACATGGGCGTGCTGTCCGCACTGGCCGGCCTGATCTTCGCGGGGCGGCTCAACCTGGCCGGCCCGACCGCCGGCAACAGCTTCGAGCTGGACGCCATCGCGGCCGCGTTCATCGGCGGCGCCGCCGTCCAGGGCGGTGTCGGCAAGGTCGTCGGCGCCATCACCGGCGGCCTGATCATGGGCGTCATCAACAACGGCGCCGGCCTGCTCGGCTGGCAGACCGAGACGGTCATGCTGGTCAAGGGCGGCGTGCTGCTGCTGGCGGTCGCCTTCGACGTCTGGTCGAAGCGCCGCACGGCGGGCGCCAAGTAGGACCCGGCGCTCCCGGCCAGGACCTGGCCGGGACCGCCGAGTAGGGGCCGGTGCTTCTGGGAGAAGCACCGGCCCCTACTCGTTCCTCCGTCTCAGCGGGCGGCGGCCAGCCCGAACGCCGACGGCTTCACCTTCGGGAAGACGGTGTCCAGGGCGCCCAGGCCGCAGCGCTTCTGCAGCACCTCGCCGATCACCGAGCGGTAGTCGGTGGTCGCCGCCAGATCGCCGGCTACCAGCGCTTGCGTGTCCAGGCCGGGCCAGTCGCCGTACACCCGGCCGCCGCGGATGCCGCCGCCGAGCAGCATCATCGCGTTGCCGTGGCCGTGGTCGACGCCACGGGAGCCGTTCTCCTTGACCCGGCGCCCGAACTCGCTGATCGTCAGCACGGTCACGTTCCTCATGCCCTGGTCGCCGAGGTCCTTGACGAACGCGGCGAGCGCGGTGGACAGGTCGAGCAGGTTGTCGTACATTCGCTGGCCCGCGACGGCCGGGCCGAGACCCTGGTGCATGTCCCAGTCACCGCAGTCGACCGCGGCCGTGACCAGGCCGGACTTCCCCTTGATCAGCCGGGCCACGTCGCGTAGCGCCTCGCCGAGGTCGGTGTCGGGGTAGACCGCGCCGTTGGCCGGGGTGTAGGCGCCCTTGACCGCGGTGGTGGCGGCCAGTGCCCGGTCGGCGGCGAGCGCGGGGCCGGCCAGCACCGGCGGGGCGTCGGCGTACATGGCGCGCAGTGCCGCGGCCATCGGCTTCTTTCCGTCGGCCGAGAGCGTGAAGTCGTCCAGGCCCTTCATCGACACGTCCGGTGACGCGCCGGCCAGCAGGCGGGCCGGCATGGCGTCGCCGAGCGACACCGCGGCCAGCGGACCGGACGCGCCGGTCAGGCCGAGCATCCGGTCCAGCCAGCCGCTGCGGATCGAGGTGCCGGGAGCGGCGTTCTCCATCGCCTCCATGGCGGCGAAGTGCGACCGGGTCGGATCGGGCTGCCCGACCGCGTGCACCGCGGCGAGTCTGCCGGCCGTCCACTGCGGTAGCAGCGGGGCCAGCGCCGGGTGCAGGCCGAACATGCCGCCGTCGCCGCCGATGACCTTCGCCTTCGGCACCGCGATGCCGGGGCGCGCCTGGTAGTAGTCGGTGTCCCCGATCGGCGCGAACGCCGACAGGCCGTCGAATCCGCCGCGCAGCGACACCACGACCAGGGTGTCCCCGGTGTACGTCCCGGCGGCGAAGGCCAGGCTGGTGCTGAGCGCCTCACCGGCCAGGCCGGTCAG
Source organism: Actinoplanes sp. CA-252034 (assembly GCF_050956125.1). Classification (NCBI taxonomy): domain Bacteria; kingdom Bacillati; phylum Actinomycetota; class Actinomycetes; order Micromonosporales; family Micromonosporaceae; genus Actinoplanes; species Actinoplanes sp. CA-252034. The sequence goes on along the minus strand of NZ_CP191846.1, from coordinate 7,578,598 downwards.
TGCCGCCCCGGCGCCGACGGCCAGCCCACGGCCGAGCACCCCCCGGCGGGTGAGCTGCAGCTTCTCGTTCTCGTCACAGCAGAGCAGTGGTGTGGTCATGGGTCACCTCAGCTGGAAGGACGGCGAGTCAAGAACAAGGGCCAGGAGGTACGGCGCGGCGCCGGCCAGCGACTTGTCCTTGGCGGTCAGAGGACTCGTCGGCAGCTTCCCGGCGACACTGAGCACGGCGGCGGTGTGCGCGGCGGGCAGTTTCGCCCCGATCAGCCGCACGGCGATCGCGTCGACCAGCGCGCCGTACGTCCCCGGCAGCACCGGCACCAGAGACTTCAGCAGGTCGGCGGGCCGGGCCAGCTGCTTGGGGTACCAGCCGGCGGCCAGGTTCAGGTGCAGGTTGCAGCGCAGCAGGAACGCCGACGGCGACGCCCAGGCCGCAGCGACGTCCGGGTAGCCGTTCGGCGGGCTCCAGCGGAACGGGGCGTTCCCGGCCTGCGCCAGGTGGTTGTAGAGCGCGTCGAGCGACTTCACGCCGGAGGGGTCCGGGCCCAGGCCGAGCACCCGGATCGTGGCGACCGCGTCCTCGAACGGGGTGCGCACCTTCTGCCCCACCGACCCGGCGAACTCCGGGGACAGGAACAGCGCCCGCAACACCGGCACGATCGCCGTGTCGTTGTCCAGGTAGACCTTCTTGAGCTTGGCGACCAGCGACTCCGGGGCGCTGTCGGCGACGAACCGGACACACAGCTTGCGGGCGATCCGCTCGGCGGTCTGCGGACGGCGCGCCAGGTGGTCGATGAAGGCGAACGCGGCGGCCTCACCGTCGCTCGCGGCGTTGGCGTGCTTGAAGCCCAGGATCTCGACGGCGCCGGTGGCGTGCAGCGAGGCGTCGTAGACGTACGCCCGCGACGACTTCCCGACCGTCATGCCGGTGAGCAGCCGGGCCGCGGCCAGCACGTCCGGCTCGGAGTAGTCGCCGACGCCGACGGTGTGCAGCTCCATCAGCTCACGGGCGTAGTTCTCGTTCGGGTGCGCCTTCGTCGACGAGCGCTGGTCCAGGTAGGTCAGCATGGCCGGGTGGCGGGCGCTGGCCTTGAGCATGTCGGCGAACTTGCCGAGCGCGTGCTTGCGGATGACCGTGGTGTCGTAGTCGGCGCGGGTGTCCCAGACGCCGCTGGACGGGGCGGCCACGTGCAGGTGGTTCGCCCAGAACGCGACGGCCTGCTCGAACAGCTGCCGCTCACTCCACGCGGCGCGGGCGATCGCGGCCCGCCCCAGCTGCTTGAAGGCGTCGTACGAGTCCTTCGGCAGCGTGGCCCGTACGGTGGCCGGGTCGGCGCCGGCCATCGGCAGCCGCTCGAGGACCTCGTCGCACCGGGTGTCGCTGATCCGCGCCGGGTCGAGCTGCCGGTCGAGCCAGCCGCTCACACCCAGCCGCCGGGCCTCGGCCAGCGACGTGGGCGTGGCGCCGAAGGTGGCGCGGCGCAGCAGGTGGGCGATCGGGTCGTCGCCCATCGTCCGGGCCAGGTCGGGAGCGGGCGCGGCCTGGGCGGCGGCGGGCGTCTCGACGGCCAGGCCGGTGACGGTGAGGGCGGCGGTGGCGACGGAACCGGCGAGCACGGTACGGCGGGTCGGCTGAGTCATGCCAGACGGTTCGGCCCGCAACGCCGATCGAGTCACGGCTGCAACCGTGACTAACGGAGCCGCAATCCGGGCGCACCCGTGACCGGAAACCAGGTGCTGACTTAGTCTCAAGACCGTGGATCAGGCTGAAACCGTACGTACCCCGTCCTCCTGGGTCGTCGTCGGACTCGACAACGGAGGCACCTGCAACAACGCCACCGTTCTCGACGCGACGGGACAGTTCCTCGTCAACAACCTCGTGGAGAACCCGAGCCGGGTGCTCGACGGGCCGGAGTCGGCCGTCGAGGCCCTGGCCGACGCCTTCGCGAACATTCTGGAGCTGACCAGGACACCGCTGTCGCTGGTCCGTGCCGTCGGGCTGGACACACCGGGCCCGGCCAGCGCGCACGGGGTGATCTCGTCGAAGGGCGCGACCAACTTCAACCAGGTCTCCTGGCACGGGTTCGACATCCGGGGCGCCCTCGAGGCCCGGCTCGGCATGCCGGTGGTCTACAACAACGACGGCAACGCGGCCGCCCTCTACGCGCACCACCAGCACTTCGGCGCCGCCGCGGCGGCGCATTCGTCGGTCTCCGCGATCGTCGGCACCGGCCTGGGCGGCGGAGTGGTCGAGGCCGGCCAGGTGGTCCGCGGCGCGGCCGGGATGGCCGGCGAGCTCGGGCACGTGCAGATCCCGCTGCACGGGGTCCTCGAGGATGGTCAGCCCGTCCCACGGTGCAACTGCGGGTTCGCCGGCGACGTGGAGAGCATCGCCTCGCTGACCGGTATCAGGAACAACCTGCTGCCGTACTGGCTGACCCGTTTCCCGGACCACCCGCTGGCCGCGGAGCCGATCGTGACGGCGGCCAAGGCGCTGCGCGGTTACGGGGAGAAGGAGGACCCGCTCGCGCTCGCGGTCTTCGCCCAGCAGGCCAAGGCGATCGGCAAGCTGTTCACCATCGCGGCGAACTTCACCGACCCGTCGGCCTACTTCCTCGGCGGCGGCGTGGTCGAGGCGCAGCCCCACTTCCGGCAGTGGTTCCTCAACACCGTCCGGGAGAACACCGACCTGCGCGACGAGCAGAAGGCGGTCGCCACGTTCGCGCTGGTCCCCGACCGGGACATGGCCGGGGCCCGGGGCGCGGCGGTGGCCGCCCTCACGTCGGTCACTCCCCTGTGACGGCCGCCGCGACGGTTGGGGGCGGCCGTGACGGTCACTCCTCCTTGAGGGCCGCCGCGACGTCGGGGAACATCGGCAGGTAGTCGCTGAGCCCGAGGGTGTCGAAGAGGCGGCGCAGGAAGCTCGACGGGGCGGCGAGACGGACCCAGCCGCCCCGTTCGGCCGCCCGGCCGTGCGCGGTGACCAGCACCCCGACGCCCATCGAGTCGCAGAAGTCGAGGCCGGAGACGTCGACCACCACGCGGGGGGCGGGCCGCTCGACGAGCCGTGTCAGGTTCGCCTTCAGTGCGGGGGCGGTGTCGATGTCGAGTGATCCGCGCAGGACCAGCACGGCCGTGTTCGGTGGGTGATGCGCGACCGAGACCTGCATGTCGGTGTGTCCTTTGCGTGGAACGGGCTCGCTGGGGGGATCGATGAATACCCTATGCGAGCCCGTCACCACACGCAGGTGTGCCACTCAGGACGCGTTGCGCCACTTGCGCCCGTTGCGGCCGATGAGCCGGTCGGCGTCGGTCGGGCCCCAGGACGCGGCCTCGTACGTCGGGATCGGCGAGGTGTCCTTGTTCCAGTGCTCGATGATCGGGTCGACGATGCGCCAGCTGTGCTGCACCTCGTCACTGCGGATGAACAGCGACGCGTCACCGATCAGCGCGTCCAGCAGGAGCCGCTCGTACGCCTCCGGCGACTCCTCGACGAACGTCTGATCGTACGAGAAGTCCATGCTCGCCGTGCGCACCCGGAACGAGTGACCGGGCACCTTGGCGCCGAACCGCAGTGAGATGCCCTCGTTGGGCTGGATCCGCAGGATCAGCGCGTCGGCCTCCAGGCCGGTCAGCTGATCGGTCGGGATCGGCAGGTGCGGCGGCCGCTGGAACTGCAGCGCCACCTCGGTGAGCCGGGCCGGCAAGCGCTTGCCGGTCCGGACGTAGAACGGGACCCCGGCCCAGCGCCAGTTGTCCACGTTGAGGCGCATCGCCGCATACGTCTCCGTCCGCGACAGCGGGTCGACGCCGACCTCCTCGCGGTAACCGGCCATCAGCTCCTCGCGGGTGCCACCCCGCGTGTACTGCCCGCGGACCGCGGCGTCGGCGATGTCGCGGTCGGTGGGGAGCCGGATCGCCTGGAGCAGCTTCACCTTCTCGCTGCGCAGCCCCTCGCCGCCGAACGACGCGGGCGGCTCCATGAGGGCCAGCGCGAGGACCTGGAGCACGTGGTTCTGCACGATGTCGCGCATCGCGCCGGCGCCCTCGTAGAATCCGCCGCGGGTGCCGACACCGAGCGTCTCGGCCACGGTGATCTGCACGTGGTCGACCCAGGAGCGGTCCCAGATGGGCTGGAAGATCGAGTTGGCGAAGCGCAGCGCCAGCACGTTCTGGACGGTGTCCTTGCCCAGGTAGTGGTCGATCCGGAAGACCTGGTGCTCCTCGAACGCGCCGTGCACGATGCCGTCCAGCTCGCGCGCGGTGGCCAGATCCCGCCCGTACGGCTTCTCGATCACCAGCCGGGAGAAGGAGCCCTCCCGCGCCTGGTTGAGCCCGGCACCGGCCAGCCCGTTGATCACCGGCTCGAACGCCCCGGCCGGGGTGGAGAGGTAGAACAGCCGGTTGCCCGAGGTGCCGCGGACCGCGTCCAGCTCGTCGAGGGTCTCGGCGAGGCGCTTGTAGGTCTCGGGGTCGTCGTACCCACCGGCCACGTAACGGATCCCGCCCGCCAGCTGGCGCTTCTCGGCGAGACTGCGACCACCGAGCGCGCTCTCGGCGAACTGCTCGTCGCTCATCGGCGTCCGCGCGACACCCACCAGCGCGAACTGGTCGGGCAGGCGGCTGTGCCGGGCCAGGTTGTCCACCGCGGGCAGCAGCTTGCGGCGGGTCAGGTCGCCGGACGCGCCGAAGATCACCAGCGTGGCTGGCGGGGCGCTGCGCTCCTGGATGAGCTGAGGTGCGTGGTCCATGGTGTGCGAGTCCTCCGACCGGGTCGTAACCGTCCGTTTGAACCTTACGGCCGGTAACCCCCGGAGGGTTCATCAGCTTCCTGCAAAGCGGGACAACGTGGCGGTGAACACGTCCGTCAGTCGATGCGGCCGGACCATTGCGAAAAAAGTGGCAAACTGGGTTCAAAGGTCTGGCAACCGAGGGGGACCCTGTGAAGTACCGGCTCGTGACCCGTAGCGACTTCGACGGTCTCGTGTGTGCCGTGCTCCTGCGCCATCTCGACATGATCGACGACATCCTCTTCGTGCACCCCAAGGACGTGCAGGACGGCGTCGTGGACATCTCCGACCGGGACATCCTGACCAACGTGCCGTACGACTCGCGCGCCAACATGGTGTTCGATCACCACCATTCGGAGACCCTGCGCAACACCGGCGGCCTGGACAACCACGTGATCGACGCGGACGCGCCGTCCGCGGCTCGGGTGATCTACGAGCACTTCGGTGGCAGGGACCGGTTCCCCAAGGTGACCGACGATCTGATGCGCGCCGTGGACCAGGCCGACTCGGCCGACTACACGCTCACCGACATCCTCAGCCCGAGCGGCTGGACGCTGCTCAACTTCCTGATGGACAGCCGCACCGGCCTGGGCCGGTTCCGTAACTTCCGGATCTCCAACTACCAGTTGATGATGCAGCTCATCGACGCGTGCATCGAGCACAACGACGTCAACGAGATCCTCGCCCTGCCCGACGTGGTCGAGCGGTCCGAGCTGTTCCACGAGTGCTCGCAGCGGTTCGTCGACCAGTTGCACCGGGTGTGCCACATGGAGGGCGACGTGGTGATCGTCGACCTGCGTGACGAAGAGGTGATCGAGGCGGGCAACCGGTTCATGGTGTACGCGCTGTTCCCCGAGTCGAGGGTGTCGGTGCACATCATCTGGGGCCGGCAGAAGCTCAACACCGTGTTCGCCTGCGGCAAGTCGATCCTGGACCGCACGTCCCCGGTGGACATCGGCGAGGTGATGCTGCGCTACGGCGGCGGCGGTCACCTCGCGGCCGGCACCTGCCAGGTCCCGCACGACGAGTCCGACCGGGTGGAACGCGAGATCATCGACGCGCTGCGCACGGAGCGCACGGTCACCGTATGACCGTACGGGCGGGACCGTGACGGTCCCGCCCGTACAGCACGCGGATCACGGGCCTTGCCCGGGCCCCACCCGCCGGTCGTGGTTCCGCGCCCCACGCGCTCGCCACGACGTTCCCCCCACACCCACCCGCGCGGGGGTCTTCCCAAACTGCAGGCCCGGCCTGCATGGGAGTCTCAGTCGCCCTTGTAGCTCCACTTGGCGGTGCCGGCGCCGACCGGCTCCTTCTCGTCCTCGGCCGGCTTCTCGTCCTCGACGGCCCGGTGCCGGTTGCGCAGCATCGTCCAGCCGGCGCCGAGCAGGGCCAGCGCGGCCACGATCCAGCCGGAGATCGAGAGCCAGGACGGCCCGTCGTCGACGCTGCCCACGAGCTCGGCGAAGAGGAGCTCCTCGGCCGCCGTGGTGTCCGACTGCGTGGTGGTGGTCGCGCCGTGGTGCGACACCGGGAGGCCGCCGTTCGACGGGGTCAGTGCCATCGTCGCGGGCATGACCGGACCGGCCTTCCCGTCGGCGTACTTCGTCTCGACCATGAACCGCATCGTGCTCAGCGTCGGCATGGGGCCGATCGCCACGGTCAGGTCGGCGGAGCCACCCGGCGCGATGGCGGCGCCCTCCACCGCTATCCACGTGATCGCCTCGGCGGCCTCGACCGCCGGGGTGCCACCGTGGATGGTCGTCAGGGGCACCTGCAACTTCTGATAGGTGATCCTCGGCGCCCATTTGTCCACCGACAGCGGGTACACCTCGGCCACCGGCGTGTCCGCCGGGATCCTCAGTGTCACCTCGCTGATCGGCGCGGTGCCGTCGTTGGTCACGTGGAAGCTCAGATTCGCTCCACTGCCCTGCGGCGCGGTCGCCGGATTCACCGTCACGTCCGCCATCGCGGGGCCGGCGGCGAACAGCACGCCGACGGCGGTAACAGCGGTCATCGCGCCCGCACGGCGGGCCAGCCCGAGATACCTCACGACATGTAGTTCGGATCACCGGTCCCGATGGTTCAAAACCAACCCGGAAGATTTCGAGGAGATCTCGTGACGGATGATGAGCCCATGCGTGACGTGCCCATCGACGGCGACATGATCCGGCTCGGCCAATTCCTCAAGCTCGCCGATCTCACCGACACCGGTGGCGAGGGCAAGATCCTCATCGCCTCCGGTGACGTGACCGTCAACGGCGAGGTCGACGTGCGCCGCGGCCGGCAGCTGCATCCGGGCGACGTGGTCGAGGTCCTCGGCCGCCGGGCGAGGGTGGTTTCCTGACGTAGGCCGGAACCTCGGCGGGGCCCGTCTCGTCGTACCGGTCATGACCCCCAATCGCGGTCTGATGACCGCCGTCGCCGTCCCCCTGTTGCTGTTGGGCGCCTGCGCCCGGCCCGGCGTCGCCGGTGAGGCCGGCTCGCCGGGCTCCGCCGCTCCGGTCACCGAGAGCACCCCCGCCGATCCCACGATCGCCCTGCGTGTCGAATACCGCGGCGGCTACGTCCCGGCCGAGACCATCCCCTCCCGCATCCCGCTGTTCAGCGTCTACGCCGACGGCCGCGCGATCTCCGAGGGCCCGGTCACCCTGATCTATCCCGGCGCGGCGCTGCCGAACCTGCGGGAGATCAAACTCAGCGAGGCGCAGGTGCGGCAACTGACCGCCGACGCCGTCGCCGCGGGCGTCTCCTCCGGATCCGATTTCGGTACGCCCGGAGTCGCCGACATCCCCAGCACGAGGATCAGCGTCGTCACCGCCGGTGGCGAGCAGTCCGTCGAGGTGATGGCGCTGAGCGAGGCCCGCCCCGACGACACCTCGCTGACCGCGTCGCAGCAGGCCGCCCGCAAGAAGCTCAGCGCGTTCGTGAAGTCGCTGCACGACCTGTTCGCCGAGGGCGGCAGTCCCGCGGCTGCGCCGTACCGGGCGGAGCGCGTCGCCGTGCTGGCCTCGCCCTACCAGCAGACCGATGACGGGATCGTCGGCGCCCCGGTCAAGTGGCCCGCCGCGGAGCTGCCCGGCCCGTTCCTCAACGAGCAGCTGCGGATCAACTGCCTGACCGTCGAGGGCGCGGCGAAGGACGAGGTGCTGGCCGCGGCGATCGATGCCAACGAGCGGACCCCGTGGGAGTCCGCCGGCAAGAAGTGGCAGATCAAGTTCCGGCCGCTGCTGCCGGATGAGAAGGAGTGCGCGGACCTCAGGAGGCAGGCGTGAACCCGATCGGCGAACCGATCGACGATGGTGTACCGGTAGTGCACACTGATAGTACGCTGTGGGCTCATGAGCGTGGCGACACGGATCGCGGGCACGAGCGGCGTGACGATCCTGCTGACCTACCCGATCTGGGCCCCGCAGTGGGGCGCCGGCCTGCTGGGGGAGATCGCGGGGCAGCCCCCCTGGGCTAGCGCCGCGATCGTCGCCGGCTTCCTCGGCCTGGTCGCCCTCTTCTGCCGCACCCTGCAGCGGACACTGACCCTGACCCGCACCGGGACCCGTCCCGCCTCGGTGTGGTGGATGTTCGCGATCCCGCACAACTTCGTCGAGGACTTCTACATCGTCCGGGCGGTGGCCGGCTCACTGGCCGCCGCCGGGACGCCACCCGCCCGGGTACGGCGATGGGCAGCTCTCGGGTACGGCTGGTGCGCCCTGCAGATCGTGTCACTGCTGCCCGGCGCGGCCGGCCTGGCCGGGGGAGCGATGGCGCTGCCGCTGTGGGGCGCGCACTGGGTGCTGACCGCCCGCCTGAACCGCCGGCTGGCCGCCCTCGCCTCCTCGTCCGCCGGGTCCGGACCCGGCGTCTCGGCCGCCGGGTGGCCTTGTGACCTTCCGAATGGCGGTCATGGTTCCGGGGTAGGGTCCTGACGATGCCGCTGCCCCGATTCGACCGGCTCGCTCCGGAGGCCCGTGCCGCGATCCTCGCCGTGGCCCGTGCGCATTTCGCCCGCGACGGCCGTGACGGCGCCTCCCTCAACCGGATCATCGCCGACGCCGGGATCTCCAAGACCAGCGCCTACCACTACTTCGACGGCAAGGACGACCTGTTCGCCGCCGTGGCCGCGGACACCACCGCCCGGGTGGTGGCGGCGCTCGGTCCCTGGACGCCGGTGCGGACGGCGGACGAGCTTTGGAAGCAGCTCTCCGCGGGGTCGGCGCGACTGTCCGGGCACCTGCGCGAGCATCCCGACGACCGGGCGGTACTGGCAGCCGGCCCGCCTGCACCTGGCCCGTCCGCACCCGGCCCGTCCGGACCCGGCCCGTCCGCACCCGGCCCGTCCGCACCCGGCCCGTCCGCACCCGGCCCGTCCGCACCCGGTCAGGACGGTGGGTGGATCGCCGCGATGGTCGCCGACGGGGTGCGGATCGGCCTGATCGACGCCGGGCCCGGGGTGGAGCTGATCACCGCGGCGACGGCGGCGGTCATCGGCGTGGCCGACGCGCGGGCCCTCGAAAGGCCCGACGAAGAGATCCCCCTGCGAGCGCTCCTCGAACGACTGTGGTCCGCCCGCTGAGCGGTGGACGTCGAGTCACCGGCCAGGGGCGCCGGATCACCAGACGTCGCCGTCACGCCAGTCGCAGGTGAGGGTGCCGGTGAGCGGAAGGTCGCCGGTGGGGCGGACCAGGGTGCTGCCGTCGTCGTCCGGGGTGCGGAGCAGGCCGCCGGGGGAGAGGACCGCGGTCGGGCCTGGCCAGGGCAGCCAGCCGCGGGACAGATACAGTCCGCGGCCCCTCTCCGACGCGGAGAGAGCGCCCAGGTCGTAGCCGCCGTCGATGAGCCGTTCGGCCTCGGTCATCACCGCGGCCGCCAGGCCCTGTCCACGCCGGCCGGGGTGGACGGCGACCGCCTCGACGTATCCGCAGCGCAGGGCGCGGCCGTCGAGCAGCAGGCGGCGCTGCACCACGGCGCCGTGAGCGACCGGCCGGCCGTCCCGGGCGACGATCAGGTGCAGGCCACCGAGGGCGTGGTCCCAGTCGTGGTCGTCGAAGCGGCCGTCGAAGGCCAGGTCGAGCAGCTCCCGAACGGCGGCGCGCTCGTCGGGGCGCAGGTCGGCGGTGGGCGCGACGCGTACCGTGGCCATTCCCGGCTTCTCCAGCGGAGGTCGGTCTTCTGTCGTCTCGCTCTCGGCGGCCGCGTTCCCATCAGTGCGACGCGGCCGCCGCGAGCGGTGGCTCGGACCCGTCTCGGGCCCGCCACCTCAGTGGACCTGGAGCAGGTCCACCACGAAGACGAGGGTCTCGTTGGGCTTGATCGCGCCGGCCGCGCCACGCGAGCCGTAGCCCAGGTGCGGCGGGATGACCAGCTTGCGGCGGCCGCCCACCTTCATCCCGGCGACACCCTGGTCCCAGCCGGCGATGACCTGCTGGCCGGCCACCCGGAAACCGAACGGCTCGCCCCGGTTGTAGGAGGCGTCGAACTCCTTGCCCGTGGACTGGGCGACACCCACGTAGTGGACGCTGACGAAGTCGCCCGCCTTCGCCTCCTGGCCCTCGCCCTGGACGATGTCCTCGATCTGCAGCTCGGTGGCCGGAGCTTCGGGGATGGGGCCGACATCGGGCTTGTGCATGAATCCTCCTGGTTTCTTACCTGACTCGGCCATGCAATCACAGCGCGACGGCCGGTGAACGAGCGGTGCCTGAAGTCCGTACCCCCGGGTGGCTCTGCACTGCCGTACCCGGGAGATCTCATGCTCGTCCGCCGCATCGCCGCCGCTGCCCTTGTCGCCGCGGCCGCCGTCCCCGCCGCGCCCTCGCCCGCGAGCGCGCACGGCGCGCCGATGACACCGATCAGCCGCAGCGCCGCCTGTGCCGGAAACGGCGTCCAGCGCGGCGCCGTGGCCTGCAAGGCGGCGCTGAAAGCCACCGACGGGTTCCTCGGCGCCTACGACAACCTTCGCCTCGCGAACGTGAAGGACGACCGGACGCGGGTGCCCGACGGGCAGCTCTGCAGCGCCGGCATCGACCTCTACCGGGGGCTCGACCTGGCACGCGACGACTTCCCGTCGACCGCGGTCAGATCCGGGCAGAACCTGAAGATCACCTACCGGGGGACGATTCCGCACCAGGGCTCGTTCCGGATCTTCATCACCGGTACGGGCTACGACCCCGCGAAGAAGCTGACCTGGCGTGACCTAGGCGACCCGATCACCGAGATCAAGGATCCACCGCTGACCGGTGGGTCGTACCGGATGTCGGTGAAGCTGCCGAAACGAACCGGACGCCACATCCTCTACACGGTGTGGGAGACGTCCAGCACCCCGGACACCTACTACTCCTGCTCCGACCTCGTCTTCCCGGCCGCCGCCGGCCCGTCGCCGTCCGTCCCGCAGAGCGCCGCGCCGGTCGTGAAGAAGACCACCGCCGCCCCCCTCTCTGTGGCGCCCACGCCCGCCGGGGAACCGGCGCCCACGCTCGCCGGGGAACCGGCGCCCACCGTGACGCCCGAGCTCGCCGCCGGGGTGACGACAGCCGACGACCCGATGATCGGTCTCGGTCACTGGCTCATCGGCGGCGCGCTTGCCGTCGCCGCGCTGGTCGCGGCCGGTGCGGGCCTCTCCCGGCTGCGCCGCCGCACAACTCGTTGAGAGTTCCCTGAGTTTTCTGTTGAACCGCCGGCTTCTGGATCTCGTACTGATCGGCGTCGACGATGCATTGCCTGTCAGGCCCCCAACGACGAAAGGCCAAGCATGAGTCGTGTTCGTTACCGCGCACCGGGCCGCACCTCGTGGCTGTCCCGCCGCCGCGTGCTGGCCCTCGCCGCGACAGGTGTGGGCGTCTCCGCCGCCGGTGTCGCCGGACTGAGCCTCGCCGGAACGTCCGAAAGCGAGGACGACGGTGCGCCGCTCGTGATCTCGCTGCGCGACGTCAAGAAGGGCACGATCGACGTCTTCTCCGGTGAGAAGGTCAAGACGATCACCGACAAGAAGCTCGTGGCCAGCCTGCTCAAAGCAGCCGGTCGCTGACTTCCGACGTTTCGACCTAGACTTCCCGACAGGAGATCCCCCCGAACATGTCTTCCCATCGCGAAGCGCCGGAGATCAGCAAGGACCCGGTTGCCGACAGTTCCGACCTGTACGCGTTCGTCAGCCCTGACGACCCGGACACGGTCACGATCATCGCGAACTACGTGCCGCTGCAGCTTCCGTCCAGCGGCCCGAACTTCTTCGAGTTCGGCGACGACGTGCTCTACGAGATCCACATCGATGCGAACGGTGATGCCCGCCCCGACATCACCTACCAGTTCCGGTTCCGCACCGAGCTGCGCAACGACAAGACGTTCCTGTACAACACCGGTCAGATCAAGTCGCTCGACGACGAGAACTGGAACCGCCGCCAGTTCTACTCGGTGACGAAGGTCGACAGCCACGGCAAGAGCACGGTCCTGGCCAACAAGCTGCCGTGCCCGCCCTGCAACGTCGGCAAGATCTCCATCCCGAACTACGCGAAGCTCGCCGAGGACGCCGTCCACAAGCTGAAGAGCCGCGAGAAGGTCTTCGCCGGCCAGCGCGCCGACGCCTTCTTCGTCGACCTCGGCTCGATCTTCGACCTGGGCACCCTGCGCCCCTTCCAGGACAAGCACCTGGTCGGCCAGCAGCTGTTCAACTACGCCGGCAAGGCCGTCAACGCCACCGACAAGACCAACGTGCACAGCATCGCCATCCAGATCCCGCTGGACATGGTCCGCCGCGAGGGCAAGAAGCGGGTCCGGGCCAAGGACGCCGGCGCCGTCATCGGCGTGTGGACGTCCGCCAGCCGCCGTCAGGTCGAGGTGCGCGGTGACAAGGGCGGCGGCGACGTCGTGGTCGGCCCGCAGGTGCAGGTCTCCCGTCTCGGCAACCCGCTGTTCAACGAGGTCATCGTGCCGATGGCCCAGAAGGACAAGTGGAACAGCCTGCCGCCGAGCGAGGACAAGCGGTTCGCCGAGTTCGTCGCCACGCCCGAGCTGGGAGCGCTCCTGCCGGTGCTCTACCCGGGCCTCTTCGACAACCTGGCCGAGTTCAACAAGACCAAGGAAGCCCGCGCCGACCTGCTGGCGATCCTGCTGACCGGCATCCCGGACGGCGTCATCGACGGCTTCCAGAACAACACCGGCGCCCTCCAGGCCGACATGCTGCGCCTCAACACGGCCATCCCGCCGGCGGCGAAGGAGAACGCGCTCGGGGTCGTCGGAGGCGACCTCGCCGGCTTCCCCAACGGCCGCCGCATCGCCGACGACGTCGTCTCCATCTCGATCAAGGCGATCGCCGGCGCCACGCTGCCGCTGGTCAAGAAGGACTTCAAGGCCGACGCCGCCTCCGGGCTGGTAGAGCAGGGCCTGAGCATCAAGGACGTCAGCGCCTCGCTGCTCAAGAAGTTCCCGTTCCTGCCCACCCCGTTCGACGGCTTCAACAACCCGTCCTGACGACCACCTCGAGGGAGCACGGCATGAGCCTCGGACACGGCGACCACCACCATCACCACCACACCTACGCCCCCTCCGGGCAGGGCACGGTGATGCTGAACATCGGCGGCACGATCGGCGCGTTGATCATCCACACGCCGGCCACCCTGCACGGACACGAGATCGAGGTGTCCCCGGTCGGCGACACCGGCCACCGGACCCACGCAGCGGTGCGCGCCCGGTACGTCCGGTCGGGTGTCACCTTCTGCGTGGTCATCGACAGTCTTCCGGAGGGCCGCTATGTGGTCTGGCAGGACGACGACACCCCGCTCACGCAGGTCGAAGTCACCGGCGGTGCGGTCGCCGAGGTCACCTGGCCGGCGAATCTCATAGCCGGACGGGCACCCGTGGCGGTCTAGTCTGGACGTCATGGCAGGCGGTCGGCTCCCGGGCCCGGCATCGCCGGGCGCGGACGTCCCGGTCCATGTCGGCCTGCGCACCTCCGACATGGACGAGGCCCGGGAGTTCTGCCGCAAGCTCTACTACGGACCACTGCGGATCGATCCGGTCGGTGACCCCGGCCGGATGCGGTTCACCGCCGACGTGGTCACGATCGGCCCGATCACCCTCGGCGAGGTGCGATACGGGACCGACATCCGCATCACCATCGGGGCGCTGGAGACCGCGTACCACGTGCTGGTCCCCCTCGACGGCGCCGTCCGCTCCCGGCATCGCGGCGCCGTCGTCCAGGCCGACGCCACCCGCGCCGTCGTCTATCGCCCGACCGGCGACATCGAGCTCGACTGGCCCGGCACCTGCCGGCTGCTCAGCGTCAAGGTCGACCGCGCCGCCCTCGAACGCGAGGTGGACGCCGCCCTCGACCACCGCGTCGTCTCCCCGTTGCCGCTCGGCGCCACCTTCGACGTGGTCGACGGCCCCGGCCGCACCTGGTCCGCGCTGACCCGCCTGCTGCTGCACGAGCTCCGCTGCCCCGACGCCCTCGCCAGCCGCCCCCGGATGGCGGCCCGCTGGCGAGACATGGTGGTCAGCGGCCTGGCCCTGACCGTCGAGCACCCCTACGGCGAGGAACCGGCCGGGCTGCAGGGCCCCCACCGGCCACGCACCGTGAAACGCGCCCTGGACGCCATGCACACCGAACCCTGGCGCCCGTGGACCACCCACGACCTGGCCGCCCTGGCCGGCGTCGGCGCCCGCGTCCTGCAGGAGTCGTTCCGCCAGCACGTCGGCCAGCCCCCACTCACCTACCTGAGGCGCCTACGCCTCGACGAGGTGCACGCGGAGCTCACCCGCTCCGATCCGGGCCAGGTCAGCGTCAGCGAGGTCGCCTACCGCTGGGGTTTCACCCACCTGGGCCGCTTCGCGGGCGCCTACCGCGATCGGTTCGGCGTCTCCCCCTCACAAACCCTCCGCGATCGTTCCTGAAGACCCCCATCTCGTACGCCCGAAGCCCCCCTCCAACCGCACACCCTCCGCCCCGAACCCGACGAGTGGCCCCGATCGCCCCCGATCCCCATTCACTCCTGAATCCACTCGTCAACGCCCGCCCGCACCGTGACAAGCCGACAACCATGTCTCCCGTCCCTGTCGCCGTCCCCGTCGTCGTCGTCGCCGTCGTCGCCGTTCCCGTTCCCGTCGTCGTCGTTCCCGTCGCCGTCGTCGCCGTTCCCGCGCCCGTCGTCGTTCCCGTCGTCGTCGTCGTCGCCGTCCTCGTTCCCGTCGCTGTCGCTGTCGCTGTCCTCGTCGCCGTTCCCGTTCCCGTCCTCGTTTCCGGTCCGTCCTCGTTCCCGGTCCGTTCCCGTCCTCGTTCTGGCTGCCACCCGTCGAGTCCCCACACCTCCTCCCGGTCGCCCGGCCCAGGCCTCCTTTCCCGCCGCCCCCTCTTTTTGTCAGCCGTGCTCTCTTCTCGCCGGCCACCTCATCTCGGCTGTGCCTTCGTGTCCGGCTGTGCCCCCTCTCGGGTGCCCCGCCGTGGCCCTTTCTGGGACGCTGATCGCCCCTGCTTGTCGGCGGCCCGGTCGGGCCCTCTGGCCGAGTGTCAGGTCGGGCTCTCTTGAGGGTGTCGGGCCGGGCTCCCTTCCCAGCCGTGTGGCCTGGGACCCCTTCCTGGCCGCCAGCCTCCTCCTGCCCGCTGCTTGACCCGGCCCTCCGCCCGACCGCCCAGTCCGTCACCTCTCTTCAGTCCCGCCCGGGTCCGTTCCCCTTCGGCATGGTCTGTATCCCTGCCGCTCCCATTTCGTTGCGGGCCCTTCTTCATAGACGGAACTTGATTCCGCCACGCCGAAACTTTGGCATGATCGACTGCTGACAATGGGAGACGGAGAGCTGGGAGAATTGATGTATGGGGATGGGGCAGGTTTCGTTGTTCAGTCGGTCAGAGATCTCTTCGATGCGCGACCGGACCAGAGCGCGAAACTATTCTGCCGCCCGTGACGAGTTTCGCCGTCAGCATGAGATTCATCGTGAATGGGGTTTGCGCCAACGGCATGGTGAGAAACTTCGACGTCTGCGTAAGAGTAGGGCAGAGGCCGCCGTCACCGCCGCGACCGTGACTGCTGCCGCGACCAGCGCCGCCGCGACCGCCGCCGCTACCGCGACCGTGACTGCTGCCGCGACCAGCGCCGCCGCGACTGCGACCGCCGCCGCTACCGCGACCGTGACTGCTGCCGCGACCAGCGCTCCCGCGACCGCGACCGCGACCGCGGCTGCCGCGACCACCGCCGCGACCGCGACTGCCGCCACAGCAGCAGTAGAAGCAGCAGTGCAGTCGCCAGCAGCGGATATTGCCGCAGGTGATCCTCCGGTGAGGATGGTCGCAGTCTCTGTTGCCGCCTACTGTCTGAGGTTGCAGCTTGATTTGGCTCGGGTTTCTTCGGGTCGCCGTGGGTTTTCCATGAATTTGTGTGGTCCGTGCAGAGTGAGGGTTGAGGTTTCACTCATCGTAGCCGGACTGAGGCGGGTTAATTTGGGTCGCCCGCCTTTGGTTGGCGTTAGAAATTTCTGTTCTGGTCTAATTCGCCGAGTGCTGCATTTTGTCCAGTCTGGAACCGGGTCTTCGACTTCTGCTCCCGCCCTGGATTTGCCACAGGGGCTGCCATCGGGTGCATGGTGGGTGTCCCTATGGGCTCTGCCAAGCGGCGCCGACGCGGCATGGGCAGGTCGATGTGGTCTTGTCGTCCAGTCCGCCGCTCGTGCCGAGCCGGGACGTGACGCGTCCGGGTGTGATGGTGCCGGAGTCTCTGTTCTACGTGGGTCAGGACGGGAGTCTCCGGACGCTGCGGATCGACACTGCTACCCGTTTGTTCTCGTCCTCCCCGGGCGCCGGCGGGCTGACCGTCTCACCGGATGGTGGGCGGATCGCCTGAGTGGAGGCCAACGACGGCGGCGCCACCGGCGATCTGGTGGTGGCTGACGGTGGTGGCGGCATGGGCGATCTGGTGGTGGCTGACGGTGGTGGCGGCATGGGCGATCTGGTGGTGGCCGAGTCGGACAGCAGCGGGCGGCGATCGTTCTCACCGGGGTGGCGTGTTCCGGAGGCAACGGGCCGGTGTGGATGCCCGGCTCGAGGCAGGTGCTGATCCGGTAGGGCAACGCGTGGCCTCGCAGGGGCGTCGACATTACGCGCGCCGCCACCCCGGTCCAGCGGGTGACCGGCAATCTGGCCTGGTCACCGGCGGGTGGCGTCGTGGCCTACCGGGACGGCACGGACATCGTGGTGGCCGTGCCGGACGGCACCGAGACGCGGAGGGTGGCCCACGCGGACGAGAGTCCGACCGGCGGGTTCAGCGTGCAGGAGGTTCTCCGACGATGGGCGCCGGGTGATCGTCGGTGCGAAGAACAGCGATCTGGACCTGATCCGGGTCGGTTTCCGCTTGGTCGACACCGAGTCCGGCCATGACATGGACCTGCCGGACGGGGTCAGCGGTGAGCGGGTGCAGATCTGGCCGGTCGCCGACGGTAAACCTGCTGGTAAAGGCCCGAGGCCGGGTGCACGTCTTTGACGCGGATGCCGTCCTCAGCGTCGTGTGGAATGAGCCGGCGACTCTGCGTACCGCGACGTGCTTTGAAAGGGCCGTGCGGAGCCGCCGCCCAGCAGTAGGCCGTCTCCACAGCCCGGCGGAGGGCGACGGCGAAAGCCCGGCATAGGGGCGATGGCGAGAGTCCTGCGGTGGGCGCTGGCGGAAGGCCGGCATAGGCGCGATGGCGGCAGCGTGGCGGAAGGCCGGTGGAGGGCGATGGCGACAGCGTGGCGGTGAGGGCTGGCGGACGGCCGGTGGCGGGCGATGGCGGCAGCGTGGCAGTGGGCGCTGGCGAGAGCCCGGCGAAGGGCGATCGCGGAATCCCTGCGGAGAGCGCTGGCGGAAGGCCGGTGGAGGGCGATCGCGGCAGCGTGGCGGAGGGCGATCGCGCGAGCCCGGCGAAGGGTGACCGCGACAGAGCGTGGTGAAGCCGTGTAGGAAGGTCGGCGCGGGGCGGTCTCGATGCCTGTCCAGAGGGCCGCCCCGAAGCCGGAAACGGTGGCCTACAGCTCGATGCGCTGGCCTTTGCCGATCACGACCACGCCGTTGTCGCTGACGGTGTAGAGCTTGCGGTCTCGGTCGAGGTCGACGCCGATCTGGGCGCCCTCGGGGATCACCACGTTCTTGTCGATGATCGCGTTGCGGATGACCGCTCGCCGGCCGACCGAGACGCCTTCCATGATGACCGCGCCGTCGACGTGGGCCCATGAGTTGACGCGCACGTTCGGGGAGATGACCGAGCGTTCCACCAGTGCCCCGGAGACGACCACGCCGGGGGAGATCATCGAGTCGATGGCGCGGCCCTGGCGGTCGTCGTAGCCGTGCACGAACTTCGCGGGTGGCCACGAGCCGTAGTTGGTGAAGATCGGCCAGTCGTGGTTGTAGAGGTTGAAGATCGGCAGGGTGGCGATCAGGTCGGTGTGCGCCTCGTAGAAGGAGTCGAGCGTGCCCACGTCCCGCCAGTAGCCGCGGTCCCTGTCGGTGGCGCCGGGCACGTCGTTGTCGCGGAAGTCGTAGACGTTCGCCTCGCCCTTCTCCACCAGCATCGGGATGATGTTGCCGCCCATGTCGTGCTTGCTGTCCGGGTTCTGTGCGTCGGTCGAGACCGCCTCGCACAGGGCCCGGGTGGTGAAGACGTAGTTGCCCATCGACGCATACACCTCGCCGGGGGAGTCGGGCAGGCCGGTCGCGTCTTTCGGCTTCTCCCGGAACGCCTTGATCCTCTTGCCGTCCTCGGCGACGTCGATGACCCCGAACTGGTCGGCGAGCGACAGCGGCTGGCGGATGCCGGCGACGGTGACCGCGGCGCCCGAGGCGATGTGGTCGTTGACCATCTGCTTCGGGTCCATGCGGTAGATGTGGTCGGCGCCGAACACGATCACGTAGTCGGGCGACTCGTCGTTGATCAGGTTGAGGCTCTGGTAGATCGCGTCGGCGGAGCCGGCGAACCAGCGGGGCCCGAGCCGCTGCTGGGCGGGGACCGGGGTGACGTAGTTGCCGAGCAACGTCGACATCCGCCACGTCTTGGAGATGTGCCGGTCGAGGGAGTGCGACTTGTACTGCGTCAGCACGACGATCTTGAGATACCCCGCGTTCGCGAGGTTCGACAGCACGAAGTCGATCATGCGATAGATGCCACCGAAGGGCACACCGGGTTTGGCCCGGTCGGCCGTCAACGGCATCAGGCGCTTGCCTTCTCCACCAGCCAGAACGATCGCAAGCACCTTGACTGCCATGGGGAGGACGCTAATATTCCCGCCGCCCCCGCGCCACCCGAAAGGGCGGTTAGAAAATTCTTGCTGCTGTTGCCGCGTTCTTACCTGTCAGGCGGCGGCCTGGAAAGCATACTCACGCATCAGCGCGTCGATCGCGTCGGCATCGACCGGGCGCCCGAAGTAGTAGCCCTGCACCAGCGGGCATCCCAGCTCGCGGAGCAGCTCCGCCTGGCCGGCGGTCTCCACGCCCTCGGCCACCGCGAGCAGGTCCTGGCCGCGGGCCAGCTCCAAGATCGCCCTGGTCAGGCTGACGTCCTGGGGCCGGGGCGGGTCCTGGTGGCGGCGGATGAACGACTGGTCGATCTTCAGGATGTCGACCGGCAGAGCGTGCAGGTACGCCAGTGACGAGTACCCGGTGCCGAAGTCGTCGATCGCGATCCGGATGCCGTGCGCCCGCAGCGAGCCCAGCACCGGGGTGTCGGCCGCGTCGATGAGCACCGATTCGGTGATCTCCAGCACCAGCGCCGAGGCGGGCAGCCCGGTGTCGGCGAGGATCTCCAGCACCGACGCCGTGAAGCCGGGGTCGCGCAGCTGGAAGGTGGAGACGTTGACGGTCAGGTAGAGGCCGTGCTCGCGGTGCCAGGCGGCGGCCTGCGCGCACGCCAGCCGCAGCGCCCGGGCCCCGATCGCCCCGATCAGGCCGGTCTGCTCGGCGACCGGGATGAACACGCCGGGTGGCACCAGCTCGCCGTCGCGGCGCCAGCGCATCAGCGCCTCGACGCCGGTGGCCCGCCCGGTGAGGGTGTCGACGACCGGCTGGTAGTGCATGAACAGGCTGCCGTCGGCGAGGGCCTGGCGCAGCCCGGCGGCGGTGCGGGCACGTTCCGACTGCTCGGCGCGCAGCGACTCGTCGAACCGGGCGGTCCGCGCGCCACCGGCCTGCTTGGCGGCGCGCAGGGCCAGGTCGGCGTCGCCGAGGACGGCGTCGTTGCCGGGCGTCCCGTCGGCGAGCCCGGCCCGGGCGGTGAGGTGGATGCGGCGGTCGTCGACGGCGTACGGGGCCGCGGACACCGTGGTCACGACGCGTTCGGCCAGGTCGGCGGCATCGGTCCCGGAGGTGATCAGGAACCCGAACTCGTCCCCACCCAGCCGGGCCACCAGCTCCACCTCGGCCGCGAACAGCAGCAGCCGCCCCGCCACCTGGCGCAGCACGGTGTCGCCGACGTGGTGGCCGTACGAGTCGTTGATCTCCTTGAACCCGTCGAGCGCGCACAGGATCAGCGCGTACGGCCGGTCCCCGGCGCCGGCCCGGCCCAGGTGCTCGAGCAGCAGGTCACGGTTGGCCAGCCCGGTCAGTGCGTCGTGCCCCGCCCGGTGGATCAGGCGCCGCTGGAGCACCTGCTGCTCCTGCAGCGCCTCCCGCGCCTGCCGTGTCCGGCGCTCGGCGAGCCGGGCCAGCACCACGATCCGCAGCAGCAGGAGCCCGCACAGCGCGGCGGTGATCAGCCCCGGGACGATGGCGTTCAGGGACGGGTCGGCGACGGCCGGGAGCATCGGGCTGGCGACCGCGGCGATGTACATGACGGCGAGGGTGGCCCGGCCCGGCGCCTGGTCGGCGGCGACCGGCTGGGCGGCCCGGGGGTGCAGGGCGGCCGCGACGATCAGCACCCACCACAGCTGCATCAGCAGGTGCGGGCCACCGCCGGGCAGGAACGGGCCGGTGCCCTCGGCGGCCGTGCCGGCGTAGAAGAGGTGTGCGGCGAGCAGGGTCGACCCGCTGGCGGCGACCAGGATGCCGGGCACCCGGCGGGCGTCGGCCGCGGTGCGCAGCACGGTCGCCAGGATCGCCAGGTCGAGCAACGCGTAGAGGCCGGCCAGGGCGTCGTCGACCATGGCGTAGCCGGGCCGGCCCAGGTACGGCAGGACGATGAAGGACCAGGCCAGCATCGCCACCGTCAGCACCACGGCCGCGGCCTCCACCGCCCCGCCCGGCTTGCGGCGGCGGCTGAACTGGACGGCGGCGGCCGCGTGCAGGGCGTACTGGACGGCCAGGGACAGCCCCATCGGTGTGGTGGCCGGTTCGCCGGGGTGCGCCGCCCACCACAGCGACGCGGACGTGCCGGCCACGCTCGCCGCGAAGAACAACCACCAGCCGCACCGGTGCAGCCGGGCCGCGCGGAACAGCACCGCGGTGCCCGCCACCTGCGGGATCAGCCAGGCGTACGGGCTGCCCAGCGCGTGCAGGGCGAGCACGGCGGCGAGTCCACCCGCGAGGGCGAGCTGCCAGGCCGGGATGCGGTGAGTGGGCACGTGGCCATGTCACCCGACCCCGGTTGCGGAACGGTTGCGGCCGCGGTCACGTTCCGTAGCGTTGACCCCGGTCACGGTGCGGTCGGCCTGTGGAGCGTGCGCCCGGTGACATCCACGGCCGGCGGCCTTCGCGGCGTACAGGGCCACGTCGGCGTCGCGCAGCGCCTCGGCGCAGTCGTCCACGTCGTCGAGGGCGAGCACGCCGATGCTGGCCGACACCCGGACCGGATGGCCGCCGAGCCGGTGCTCGCGGGCGGCGGCGCTCAGCAGCTCGTCCGCGACGGCAGCAGCGCCTTCCGGGACGATCACCGCGAACTCGTCGCCGCCGAGCCGGGCGACCAGGCCCCCGGCGGCGATCCGCCGGAACTCGGCGCCGAGCGCGACCAGCAGCTCGTCGCCGACCGGATGGCCCAGGGTGTCGTTGACCTCCTTGAAGCCGTCCAGGTCGACGAGCAGCAGCCAGCCGCGGTCGCCCCGGGGGTGGGCGACGGCCGCGGTGAGGGCCTCGGTGAGCGCCGCCCGGTTGCCGAGGCCGGTCAGCGGGTCATGGGTGGCCCGGTGCTCCAACTCGGCGCGCAGCGCCTCCTGCTCGCGCAGCGCGGCGTCCAGCGCCCGGGCCCGGCGCTGGGCCAGGTTGCCGAGCATGCCCATGCGCAGCACCAGCAGCACGCTGACCCCGACGCCGAGCAACATCGGCAGCACGAACATGTGCAGGCCGTCGTCCCCGGGCGGCGGTCGGTCCGGCGGCGGCCCGCCGGCCATCCGGGGCAGTGCGCTCAGCCCGGTCATCAGCGGGTAGAACGCGGTCAGCGCGGCGAACAGGGCGAGCCTGGTCCGGGACAGCGTCTCCGGGTCGGCGCCGCGTTCGGCCGTCGCCATCGACGGGTGCAGGGCCGCCGCCCCGATCATCAGGTGGCCGGCCATCCAGGCCGCGATGTGCCAGGCGGTCGGCGGCCGGTCCGAGGCGGCGTAGGCGGCGTCCGCCGCGAACAGCAGGAACGTGCTGGCCACGATCAGCTGGTGGGCCCGGTTGCGTGGGTTGCCCGCGAGCAGCAGGACGGCCGCGGCCGCGAGCCGCAGCAGCGTGAGGATCGTGTAGAAGCCGAACACCGCGGCCGGTGTCGGGTGGTGCCAGCGTTCGGCGAGGACCGGGCCGATCACCATGGGCCAGGCGCCGGCCATCACACCGAGCACCACCATGGCGCCGTCGAGCAGGTTGGCACGCCGGTTGACCGGCAGCGAGCAGGCCCGCACCCGGACCACCATCGCGACCGTGACCAGCAGAAAAGCCGAGGCCAAGGCGAGCTGGTCGACGAGGGGGCCGGGCCCGCGCGGGCCGGCCAGGTGGGTCAGGGCGAAGAAGAACAGCCCGCCCGCCAGCAGTCTCCAGAACAGCGCACCCTCCGGCCGGTACCGGCGGATCCCGGCCAGCACGGCCAGACCGGCGCCGGCTTCCACACCGCTCAGCGCCCACTCGTCAGCGGGGCGGGGCAGCAGCAGGGCGACCAGGGTCGCCGCGACGCCGCCGAGCAGGAAGGCGGGCCACAGCCGGCGGTCGAGGCTTCTCACGCCCGGACCCATCGTCACCGCCGGCGGCCGACCTGAGGCACGGCGGCTAAGCTGCGAGTCGTGACGGACTCTCGACTGCGCGCCGACCTGATCACCCGTGAGTACCCGCCGGAGGTCTACGGCGGCGCGGGGGTCCACCTCGAGTATCTGGCACGTGACCTGCGCGGGCTCGCCGACGTGCGGGTGCACTGTTTCGGCGCTCCGCGCGACGAGGCCGGCGTCACGGCGTACCCGGAACCGGCCGAGTTGGCGCAGGCCAACGCCGCGCTGCGCACCATGGGGGTCAACCTTGCGATCGCCCAGGGCTGCGCCGGCGCCGACGTGGTGCACAGCCACACCTGGTATGCCAATTTCGCCGGCCACACCGCGAAACTGCTGCACGGCGTCCCGCACGTGGTCACCACGCACAGCCTGGAGCCGCTGCGCCCGTGGAAGGCGGAGCAGCTCGGCGGCGGCTACGCGCTCTCCTCGTTCTGCGAGCGGACCGCGATCGAGGGTGCCGACGCCGTCATCGCGGTCTCCGGCGGGATGCGGCGTGACGTGCTCCGGGCGTACCCCTCGGTCGACCCGGACCGCATCCACGTCGTCTACAACGGCATCGACACCGAGCTCTACCAGCCGGATCGCGGCACCGACGTGGTCGACCGGCTCGGTATCGACCGCAACCGGCCGAGCGTCGTGTTCGTCGGCCGGATCACCCGGCAGAAGGGCCTGCCCTACCTGATGCGGGCCTGCCAGGAGCTGCCGGCCGAGGCGCAGATCATCCTGCTGGCCGGCGCGCCCGACACGCCGGAGATCGCCGCCGAGGTGGAGTCGCTGGCGCGGGAGCTGCGCGAGAAGCGTGACCCGCAGGGTGTGGTCTGGGTGCAGGAGATGCTGCCGAAGCAGGAGGTCATCCAGGTCCTCACGCATGCCACGGTCTTCGTCTGCCCGTCGATCTACGAGCCGATGGGCATCGTCAACCTGGAGGCGATGGCCTGCGAGACCGCGGTGGTCGCCACCGCGACCGGCGGCATCCCCGAGGTGGTGGCGGACGGCGAGACCGGCCTGCTCGTCGGCATCGAGCAGCTCCAGGACGGTACGGGCACGCCCGTCGACCCGGAGCGCTTCGTCGCCGATCTGACCGCCACCCTGACCCGGGTGCTGAACGACCCGCAGCTCGCGCAACGGATGGGTGAGGCCGGCCGCCGCCGGGCGGTCGAGAGGTTCAGCTGGTCACGGATCGCCGAGGACACCCTAGAGATCTACCGGTCGGTGCTGTGAGTCTGTTGCGCCGGCCATCGGTGCGGGTGGCGATGCTGCTGTCGGCCGTCCTGTTCGCGGTGGCGGTGCTGGGGATCGGCCTGCTGCGGGCGGCCTTCTACGAGCCGCCGTCCCGCAGCGCCGACACGGTGGCGGTGGCCGACGCGCCCACGCAGACGGTGACCGGGCTGTGCGGGTCGGTGCCGGTGTCGGCGCCGCGGGAGCTGCGCGGGATGTGGCTCACCACGGTCTACAACATCGACTGGCCGAGCAGGCCGGGCCTGCCGCAGGATCAGGTCCGCTCCGAGTACCTGAGATGGCTGGACCTGGCCGTCGCGCAGAACCACAACGCGATCTTCGTGCACGTGCGCCCGAGCGGCGACGCGTTCTGGAAGTCCGACTACGCCCCGTGGTCGAACTGGCTGACCGGCCGGCTGGACGGCGCGGATCCGGGCTGGGACCCGATGGCCTTCATTATCGACGAGGCCCACAAGCGCAACCTGGAGTTCCACGCCTGGTTCAACCCGTACCGGGGGACCCAGTTCGCCCCGTCCGGCGCCGGGACCGACCTGTCGAAGCTGCCCGCCGACCATCCGCTGGTGGTGCACCCGGAGTGGCGGATCGCCCACCCGGCGGGTGCGAAGGGCCGCTACTACTACGACCCGGGCAACCCGGAGGCCCGCAGGTTCGTCGAGGACGCGATGCTGGAGGCGGTCGCGCGGTACGACGTCGACGGCGTCCACTTCGACGACTTCTTCTACCCGTACCCCGGCGAGGGCAAGGGCCAGGACTTCCCCGACGACGCGTCGTTCGCGAAGTACGGCGGGGGCAAGAGCCGGGCCGACTGGCGCCGGGAGAACGTGAACACCCTGGTCCGTGAGATGAGACAGCGGATCGCCGAGGTCAAGCCGTGGGTCAAGTTCGGGATCAGCCCGTTCGGGATCTGGCGCAACGGCGGCGAGGGCTCGGACACCAACGGCCTGGAGAGCTACCACGCCATCTACGCCGACACCCGCACCTGGGTGCGTGAGGGCTGGCTCGACTACATCGTCCCGCAGCTGTACTGGACCATCGGGTTCGACAAAGCCGACTACGCCAAGGTGCTGCCCTGGTGGGCGAAAACGGTCAAGGGCACCGGTGTGCAGCTCTACATCGGGATGGCCGACTATCGGGTCGGCGAGAAGGGCGACTGGAGCGATCCGGCCGAGCTCGACCGGCAGATGGCGCTGAACGACAAGTTCGGGGTGCAGGGTCAGGTCCACTACAGCGCCGCGTCGGTGCGCGACGACAAACTGGGCGCGGCCACCCGTTACCGGGCGAAGCACTACGCGGCGCCGGCGTTCCTCCCGCGGATCGCGCGCCTTCCGGCAGCGCCGCCGGCGGCGCCCCGGATCACCGCCGCGACCAGGTCCGAGGCGGGGGCGGTCACCCTGACGGTCGCTGACGGCGGCGGCACGAGCTGGGCCCTCTACCGTACGGAGAAGGGCGCCGCCTCCCTCGTCGCAACAGGCCGGGCGGGCAGTCCGGTGGCCGATCCGAAGCCCCCGGCGGGCCCCGCCACCTATTGCGTCAGCGGCCTCGACCGCTCCGCCAACGAGGGGCCTCTGAGCAGCCCGTTCACCACCGCGGGCTGACGCCTCAGGGCATTCTGGCATTTTGTCCGTATAGTGCTATTTGCGGCGTTAGCGTGAGTTGTGTCCCGAATCATTGCGCTCACCGCCGCCGCCCTGCTCTCCACCGTGCTCACCCCGCCCTCGGCCGCCCACGCCGGACCGCCCGGAGACCCGGCGGGTGCGCGAGCCGCTCCCGCCGGACCGCCCGGCGAACCGGCCGGAGTGGGCTCCGCGCAGGCCGTCCATGCCGGACCGCCCGGTGAACCGGCCGGGGTGGGGTCCGCGCAAGCAGCCCCCGGTGAACCGGCCGGCGCGAGTCCCGTCACCTCCACGGCGCCGGCTCCGCAGAAGTCGGCGGGCGCCGCGAGTGTGCCGCCGCCGGACGACCCGGTCGCCGAGCGGCTCACCGCCTTGCTCCTGGCCGCCGGGGAGGCGCCGACCGGGTTCACGCTGCAGACCGACGCCGTGGACGACCTGTTCGCGCGGATCCCGGCCGAGATCGCGGCCTGCGGCAAGGGCGCCCGGGTGCCCGCCGGAACGGTCTACCGGGAGTACGTGCGCGGCGCCGGCGAGGAGGAGCTGCTGGTCGAGACCCTGGCCGAGCCGGGTGGCGACGCGGCGCGGGCGGCGGTGACGACGGTGGCCGGGGTGCTGCCGGCGTGCACGTCGTTCACCCGGGCCGCGGGGGAGTTGCCGGCGGAGATGGGGTTCGCGCTCAGCCCGTACCCCCTCGCTCCGAAGATCGGTGACGCCTCCGCGGCCGTGAGTTTCGTGATGACCGTGCCCGCCCTCAAGCTGACCGTGAAGGGCCGCCTCCTGGCGGCCGCCGCCGGGGAGTCCTATGTCACCGTCCTGTTGATGTCCGAGGCCGACCCCGCGGTCGCCGACCTGGAGGCCGCCGCCCGCGCCGCCGTCACCAAGCTGTCCTAACCGGTCACCCGGCCGTCGGCGACCTCGAGGCGGCGGTCGGTCACGACCGCCTCCAGCATCCGGCGGTCGTGGGTGACCAGCAGCAGCGTGCCGGTGTAGGAGGTGAGCGCCGACTCCAGCTGCTCGATCGCCGGCAGGTCGAGGTGGTTGGTCGGCTCGTCGAGGACCAGCAGGTTCACCCCGCGGGCCTGGAGCAGCGCGAGGGCCGCGCGGGTCCGCTCGCCGGGCGAGAGGGTGACCGCCGGGCGCAGCACGTGCGACGACCGCAGGCCGAACTTCGCCAGCAGCGTGCGCACCTCGGCGTCCGGCCAGTCCGGGACCGCCGCGCCGAACGCCCGGGCCAGCGGCTCGCCGCCGAGGAACAGGCCGCGCGCCTGGTCGACCTCGCCCACCACGACACCCGGCCCGAGGTGCTGGGCGCCCGCGTCGAGGGGGAGCCGGCCGAGCAGGGCGGCCAGCAGGGTGGACTTGCCGGACCCGTTGGCGCCGGTGATCGCCACCCGGTCGGCCCAGTCGATCTGCAGGGTCACCGGTCCGAGCGTGAAGTCGCCGCGGTGCACCACGGCGTCGCGCAGGGTGGCGACGACCGCGCCGGCGCGGGGCGCGGTGGCGATCTCCATCCGCAGGTCCCACTCCTTGCGCGGTTCCTCGACCACCTCCAGGCGCTCGATCATCCGCTCGGTCTGCCGTGCCTTGGCGGCCTGCTTCTCGCTGCTCTCCCCCCGCATCGACTTGGCGATCTTGTCGTTGTCGGGGGCCTTGCGGCGGGCGTTGCGGACGCCCTTGTCCATCCAGGCGCGCTGCATCCGGCCGCGTTCGAGCAGATCCTCCTTCTTGTCGGAGTACTCCTCGAACTCCTCGCGGGCGTGCCTGCGGGCCCGGTCGCGCTCCTCCAGGTAGGCGCCGTAGCCGCCGCCGTAGAGGTTGACCTGGCTCTGTGCCAGGTCGAGCTCGAGCACCTTGGTCACGGTCCGGGTGAGGAACTCGCGGTCGTGGCTGACCACCACGGCGCCCGCGCGTAGCCCGGACACGAACGCCTCCAGGCGGGCCAGCCCGTCCAGGTCGAGGTCGTTGGTCGGCTCGTCGAGCAGGTAGATGTCGTAGCGGCTGAGCAGCAGCGAGGCCATCCCGGCGCGGGCCGCCTGACCACCGGAGAGGGCGGTCATCGGCAGGTCCAGGTCGAACCCGAGGCCGACCTCGGCGACCCGCTCGTCCAGGTCGGCGCCGCCCAGGTCGAGCCAGCGGTCCAGGGCGGTCGCATAGCGGTCGTCGGCGCCGGGCTCGCCGTCGGAGAGGGCCACGGCCGCGGCGTCCATCGCCTCCTGCGCGGCGGCGACGCCGGTGCGGCGGCCGAGGAAGTCGCGCACGCTCTCGCCGGGGCGCCGCTCCCGCTCCTGCGGGAGATAGCCGACGTTGGCGGTGGGCGGGCTCAGCGCGACGCTCCCGCTCTCCGTGGCGATCAGTCCGGCTAGGGTACGCAGCAGCGTCGTCTTGCCCGCGCCGTTCACCCCGACCAGCCCGATCACGTCGCCCGGAGCCACGACCAGGTCGAGTTCGGTGAAGAGGGTGCGGTCCCCGTGCCCTGCCGCGAGTTGCCGGGCGATCATTGTGGCGCTCATCCACACATCCTCTGACATTCACGCATGACGATATGGTGTGGCGATGCGACTGCTCGCCAGAGGCCTCTGCGTCCTCATGGTTCTCGCCGGGTCGGCGGTCACCGCCGCGACACCGGCTCACGCCGCGACCGGGACCCAGCCGGTCCACGACTACGCCGCCGCCATCCGTGAGCGGGTCTGGGTGCAGACCCCCGTGGACAGCGACTCCGACGGCCGGCCCGACCGGGTCGCCGTCCGGATCATCCGGCCCGACACCACCCGCCGCGTGCCGGTGATCTTCCAGCCCAGCCCGTACTACGCGGGCCTCAACGACATCCCGAACCACGACGACATCGACCGTGGCGCCGCCGGTCTCGCCGCCTCCTCGACCGCCGACCGCGCCGAGACCATCACGTTCGGCGGCTACCTGGACAACTACTTCGTGCCCCGTGGCTACGCGGTGATCTTCGCCGACAGCCTCGGCAGCGGCGGCTCGGACGGCTGCCCCACCTCCGGCGGGCGCAACGAGACCCTCGGCATGAAGGCCGTGATCGACTGGCTCAACGGGCGGGCCCCCGGGTTCGACGCCGCCGGCGCGCCGGTGCGGGCAGGCTGGACCACCGGGCGGACCGGCATGATCGGCGTCTCCTACAACGGCACCCTGCCCAACGCGGTCGCCGCGACCGGGGTCCGCGGTCTGGAGACGATCGTCCCGATCGCCGCGATCAGCAGCTGGTACGACTACTACCGCGCCAACGGCGGCGTGGTCGCGCCGGGCGGCTTCCAGGGCGAGGACACCGACATCCTCGCCAAGGCGGTCCTGACCCGCGCGAACCCCGAGGCCTGCGCCGAAGTCATGGCCGATCTGGAGCGGGAACAGGACCGGGAGACCGGCGACTACAGCCGCTACTGGGCCGAGCGGGACTATCTGCGGGACGCGGACAAGGTGCGGGCCAGCGTGCTGCTGGTGCACGGGCTGCACGACTTCAACGTGCGGACTCTGCACGCCGGGCAGTGGTGGGACGCGCTCGGCCGCAACCACGTGCCCCGCAAGATCTGGCTGCACCAGGCCGGGCACACCGACCCATTCAACATCCGCCGCGCCGAGTGGCTCGACACCCTGCACCGATGGTTCGACCAGTGGCTCTACCGGATCGACACCGGGATCATGCGGGAGCCGGCCGCCGACGTCGAGGTCGCGCCCCACCGCTGGGTGACCTCGCCGACCTGGCCGCTGAAGGGCCGGGAGACCACCCTGCGGCTGGGCGCGGGACCGCGGCAGACCTTCGTCGACGACACCACCCGCACCGCCGAGTCGCTGGCCGCCGCCCCGGACGCCGCCGACCCGAACCGTTTCGTGCACCTGACCGCGCCGCTGACGAGGGACGTCCGGCTCTCCGGGACACCCGAGATCAGCGTCCGGGCCGACCTCGCCGGTGACTCGCCGTATCTGACGGCGCTGCTCGTCGACTACGGGACCGCCGACCGGTTCGTCCGGGTGCGGACCCTCGCCGAACAGGACTGCGTCGGGCCCGGCATCGAGGGCGACCCCGGGTGCTTCGCCAGACGGGAGTACGTGACGGCGCCCTCCGACCAGGAGATCGTCACCCGGGGCTGGATCGACGTGCGCAACCGGATCTCGCCGTCGCGGACCACACCGGTCACGGCCGGTAAGGCGTACACGTTCCGGTTCGAGCTGCAGAGCACCGACCACGTCTTCGCGGCCGGGCACCGGATCGGCGTGGTGCTGATCTCCACCGACCGCGACCACACGCTGCGCTACCCGGCGGGGACGGTCGTCGGCGTCCAGCCGGGGGCCTCGTTCCTGACGGCCCGCCTCAGCTGACGATCGGGACGGCCGCGCCGCTCACGCGGATCCCCTTGATCTCCGGATCCAGGCGGACCGTGATGCGGCTCGGCCGTCCCATGTCGTCGCCCTGCCGCAGCGTGATCGTCGCGTCCGCGGCCACCAGGCCCAGCTCCCGCAGATAGCCGCCGAACGCCGCCGCGGCCGCGCCCGTCGCCGGGTCCTCATACACCCCGCCGACCGGGAACGGATTGCGCACGTCGAACTCGTCCACCCCGGCCCGGAACACCAACTGCACCGTGGTCCAGTCACGCTCGGTCATCAGCGCTTTCAGCGCCGGCACGTCGTAGTCCAGGTCCGCGAGGCGCTTGCGGCTCGTCACGGCAAGAATCGGATGGTACGCCCCACCGAACCCCACCTTCGGCGCAAGAAGCGGATCCAGGTCACCGGTGCTCCACCGCAGCGCCCGGAGGAGGGCCGTCAGATCGTCCGCCCCCAGGTCCGCCACGTGCGGATCCACACTGGTCAGCGTGGCCGTCCCGGCCTCGTCGACGACCACCGGCACATCGCCGGCGTTGGTCTCGAACAGGTGCTCGCCCGGCCCCAGGGCCACCGCTGTCGCCACCGTGGCGTGCCCGCAGAACGGCACCTCGGCCAGCGGGCTGAAATAGCGCACCCGGAGACGGGCGCCGTCACGGGCCGTCACGAACGCCGTCTCGGAATAGCCCACGTCGGCGGCGATCGCCTGCATGGCGGCGTCGTCCAGGGCGCTCGCGTCGAGCACCACGCCGGCCGGATTGCCTCCTTCCGGATCGTGAGCGAATGCGGCGTACCTCTGAATGTCGGTCGTCATGCCGCGAAGCGTGCCGCGCGGCGGAGACCGCGACCAGAGCCAATCGTGCGGCCCTGGATGTGTCCGCCCGCACAGTCGTGGTTTGTCACAGGGGAGGGGTAGCGTTCTTGCGGTGACAGAGGCGCCCATCGCGATCACTCCCGTCCCGCCCACCGATCTGCCCCGCACCGTGGGCGAGTTGCGTGCCACCGGCCACGAGTTCCGCACCGTGAAACAGGAGCTGCGCGACAACCTCCTGGTCCGGCTCGGCTCCGGCGAGCCCCGCTTCCCCGGCATCGTCGGCTATGAGGACACCGTGCTGCCCGAGGTCGAGCGCGCGCTGCTCGCCGGCCACGACATGGTCCTGCTCGGCGAGCGTGGCCAGGGCAAGACCCGGCTCATCCGCGCGCTCGTCGGCCTGCTCGACGAGTGGACGCCCTACATCGAGGGCTCGGAGCTGCACGAGCATCCCTATCATCCGCTCACCCCCGGCGCCCGCCGGCGTGCCGCCGAGGCCGGTGACCTGCTGCCGATCGCCTGGCTGCACCGCTCCGAGCGGTATGGCGAGAAGCTCGCCACCCCCGACACCAGCGTCGGCGACCTGATCGGCGACGTCGATCCGATCAAGGTGGCCGAGGGCCGCTCGCTCGGCGACCCGGAGACCATCCACTTCGGCCTCGTCCCGCGCACCAACCGGGGCATCTTCGCCGTCAACGAACTGCCCGACCTCGCCGAGCGCATCCAGGTGTCGCTGCTCAACGTGCTGGAGGAGCGCGACATCCAGGTCCGCGGCTACCAGCTGCGACTGCCGCTCGACCTGCTGCTCGTGGCGTCGGCCAACCCGGAGGACTACACGAACCGCGGGCGGATCATCACGCCGCTCAAGGACCGGTTCGGGGCCGAGATCCGCACCCACTATCCGGTCGACCTCGAGCTGGAGACCGCACTGATCCGGCAGGAGGCGTCGCTCGTCGCGCAGCTGCCCGCCTTCCTGGTGGAGGTGCTGGCCCGCTACACGCGCGGCGTCCGCGAGTCGCCGTCGGTCGACGCCCGTTCCGGCGTGTCGGCCCGGTTCGCGATCGCGGCCGCCGAGACCGTGGCCGCGTCCGCGCTGCGCCGGGCCGGGCTGCGTGGTGAGCGTGAGGCCGTCGCCCGCGTCTGCGACACCGTGTCGGTGACGTCGACGCTGCGCGGCAAGGTCGAGTTCGAGAGCGGCGAGGAGGGGCGGGAGACCGAGATCCTCGGCCACCTGCTGCGCGTCGCCACCGCCGAGACGTTCCGGGCCCGGCTCGCCGGCCTCGACCTGTCCGGCTTCACCGACCTGGTCGCCGAGGGCGCCATCATCCAGACCGGCGACCTGGTCAGCGCCGAGGAGCTGCTGTCCCAGATCGGCACGGTCCCCGGCCTGGCCAAGCTCCTCGACCGGCTCGATCTCGGCGACGCGCCCAGCCCGGGGCAGGCGGCCTCCGGCATCGAGTTCGCCCTGGAGGGCCTGCACCTGACCCGCCGCCTGGCGAAGGAGCTGACCGACGACGGCCGCACCATCTACGGAAGCTGACCGGCGATGAGTGGCAACGTCTTCCGGTACGGGGCCTGGCGCGACGGGCCCGATCCGCTCGCGCCGCCCTACGACGTGCGGGTGGCCGTCGACGAGATGGGGGAGCGGGTCCTCGCGGGCGACAGCCTGCGCGACGCGCTGCGCGACCTGATCCGTCAGGGCCCCCGTGACGGGCGCGGACTGGACTCGCTGCGTGACCGTGCCCGGCGGCTGCGCCGGGACGCCCTCCGGCGCGGCAACCTCGACGGGGCGGTCACGCGGGCACGGCAGATGCTCGACCAGGCGCTGGCGACCGAGCGCGACTCACTGGCGGCCCGCGACGACGACGCGGCCCGGTTCAGCGAGGCGGTCCTCGACAACCTGCCTCGATCTGTCTCCCAGGCCGTCTCCGACCTGTCGGAATACGACTGGTCCTCGACTGAGGCCCGCGACATCTACCAGCAGATCCTCGCCGGCCTGCGGGAGGAGGTGGTCTCGCAGCGCTTCGCGGGTATGAAACAGGCACTCCAGCAGGGCGACATGGCCGACGTCTCGGACATGCTCCGGGATCTGAACGACCTGCTCGGCCGGCACGCCCGCGGCGAGGACACCGACGACGCCTTCCGCGACTTCATGGACCGGCACGGCCGGTTCTTCCCGGACGGCCCGCGCAACGTCGACGAGCTGATCGACTCCCTGGCCCGGCAGGCCGCCGCCGCCGAGCGCCTGATGCGCTCGCTGAGCCCGCAACAGCGCGAGGAACTGGAGCAGCTCATGGCCCAGGCGCTCGGTGACGGCCCGCTGCGCGGACAGCTCGCCGAGCTCACCGACAACCTGCGCGCCCTCCGCCCCGGCCTGAACTGGGGTCGCGGCGAGCGCATGCGCGGCCCCGCCGACCTGGGCTACGGCGACGCCACCGCCGCGCTCGGTGAGATCGCCGACCTCGACGAGCTCATCGACCAGCTCGGCCAGGAGCATCCGGGCGCCACCCTCGACGACGTCGACGTCGAGGCCGTCGAACGCCAGCTCGGCCGGTCCGCCGCGGACGACCTGCGCCGCCTGCGCGAGCTCGAACGCGAACTACGCCGCCAGGGCTGGGTGCACCGCGACGCCGACGGCCTCACCCTCTCCCCGAAAGCGCTGCGCCGTCTCGGCCGTACCGCCCTGTCCGCGATCTTCCGCGACGTCGCCGGGAAACGCGGCCAGCACGACATGCACGACGCCGGGGCGGCCGGCGACCTGATCGGCTCCTCCCGCCGGTGGGAGTTCGGCGACGATCAACCCCTCGACGTGGTCCGCACCATCGGCAACGCGGTCCGGCGCCGGGCCGCCGGTGGTTCCGCCACCCTGCCGGTCCGCCTCGAGCCCGACGACTTCGAGGTCGCCGAGACCGAGCGTCGCGCCTCGGCGGCGGTCGCCCTGTGCGTCGACCTGTCCTACTCGATGTACGCCGACGGCCGCTGGGGCCCGATGAAGCAGACCGCCCTGGCCCTGTCGCACCTGGTGGCGACCAAATACCCGCAGGACGCTCTGCAGATCATCGGTTTCGGCCGCTACGCCCAGACGCTGTCGCAGGGTGAGCTGGCCGCCATCGAGCCCACCATCGAGAAGGGCACCAACCTGCAGCACGCCCTCAAGCTCGCCGCCCGTCACGTGCGCCGTCACCCCGGAGCCGAGCCGGTGATCCTGGTCGTGACCGACGGCGAGCCGACCTCCCACCTGGAGGCGGACGGTGAGGCCGTCTTCTGGTGGCCACCGCTGCCGGAGACCGTCCAGGCGACCATCCACGAGGTCGACCTGCTGACCCGGTTCGGCGCCACCCTGAACGTCTTCATGCTCGGCGAAGACCCGGGGCTGCGCCGTTTCGTGTCCGCCGTGGCCCACCGCAACGGTGGCCGCGTCTTCAGCCCCGACCCGGGCGATCTGGGCCGTTACGTGATCGACGACTACGTCCGGGCCCGCCGCGGCCGCCACTCCCATTGACCGGCCCGGGTGGCCGGTGGCGCATGTCGAGCCGCCGCCGGCCGGGGGCGACGGCGAATGTCGAGCCGTTGCCGGCCGGGGGTCGGGGGCGTGTCGAGTCGCCGACGGGCGTCCTTGAGGGCGCCGGTTCGGGCTGGAGGCTAGCCTCCTAGGATGGACTAGCGAGTGTGGCCAGTGTGACTGCGCGTCAGGTGGGGCGACGCGGCTGGTTATAGTTGCTCGGCGAGCGACCGGGAATGCGTACGCACCGCCGCCCGGGAAGGCGGCGGTGATCGGGCCGGGCTCGCAAACGAGCCGGGCGGGGGCCTCGGCCGAGGGGGAGAGGAAGTCGCGATGTCGCAGCACCCTGCGCCGTCCATCGAATCCTCGAATCGGATCTGGACCCTGCCCAACGCGATCAGCTTCCTACGGCTGCTCGGCGTGCCGCTGTTTCTCTATCTGCTGCTAGGCACCGAGAACGACGTGGCCGCCGTGATCGTGCTGATGATCGGCGGCTCGACCGACTGGGTGGACGGCTACGTCGCCCGCCGGATGAACTCGGTGAGCCGTCTCGGTGAGCTGCTGGACCCGTTCGCCGACCGGCTCTACATCGTGGCGACGTTGACCGGGTTCACCGTGCGGGAGGTGATCCCGCTGTGGCTGACCGGGGCGCTGCTGCTGCGTGAGGCGGTCCTCGGTGTCGTCCTGGTGATCCTGCGACGGCACGGGTATGGTCCGCCGCCCGTTCACTACGTCGGCAAGACCGGGACGTTCCTGCTGCTGGCGTCCTTCCCGTTGATCCTGCTGGCGAAAGCGGTGCCGTCGATCGACTGGTGGGTCGGCCCGGTGGGCTGGGGCCTGTCCTGGTGGGCGCTCGGTCTCTACTGGTGCGCGGCCGCCCTCTACGTGGTGCAGGCGGTGCGTGTGCTGCGCGCCGACCGCGAGGGCCCCTCGTGAGCCATCCGCTCGGCGACGGCCCCGCGACACCGTCCGGGGACATCCCGGCTCGGCCGGCGTCCGGAGGGCCGCAGGACATCCCGGCCCGGTCGGCGTCCGGAACGGCGGGCGGCTCGCCGATCCGGCCGGGCGCCGGGAAGGCGGGCGCCGGGAAGGCGGGCGAGACCTCGGGCGGGCCGACGGCGTCCGCCCGGGCCGCGCTCCGGGAGCCGAGCGGCGCCTGGGAGGGGCTGGGCAGCATCGGTGGGCCTCCGGATCCGGACGGTGGTTCGGGGAAGCGGCGGTGGGGTCCGGACTTCCTGACCGAGTTGTTCCAGAATCCACTCGACCCCGGCTATGCGGACGCGGCCGCGCGGCGCGCGAAGGAGGGCCCCCGGACGGGCGCCCGGCGTGGCTTCGCGGCGGTGTCTGCGGCGCTGACCCTGGCGGTGATCGGGGTGCTGCTGGTGGTGGCCTATCGGCAGACCATGGCGCAGGAGCCGGCCCGGACACAGGCGCGGGAGCAGTTGATCGGCCAGGTGCAGAACCGGCGCGAGGAGACCGAGAAGCTGCAGCGGCGGGCGGACGAGCTGGCCGACGAGGTGGCGGCGTTGCGTGACCGGGAGCTGAGCGGCGAGACGGCGGCTCGGCTGAGGGACCTGGAGGCGGTCACCGGGATGGCGCGGGTGCGTGGCTCGGGGGCGCGGATCACGCTGGTGGACGGTCCGACTTCGGTGGACGCGGTGACCGGGGAGCGGCGGACCGAGGCGCAGGTGAAGGACACCGATCTGCAGCTGGCGGCGAACGCGCTGTGGGAGGCCGGGGCCGAGGCCATCATGATCAACGGGCAGCGGCTGACGGCGACGTCGCGGATCCGGCAGGCCGGCGAGGCGATCCTGGTGGACATCCGGCCGGTCGGGTCTCCGTACGAGATCGTGGCGATCGGCCCGGACGATCTGGCCGACGATTTCCGCGATGGGTACGCGGGTCAGTTCTTCGAGACGTTGTCGGCGCGGTTCGGGATCTCGTTGGAGACCGCCGAGGCCGACGACGTGACGCTGGAGGCGGCGACCGACCTGAAGTTGCGGTCGGCCGAGCCCAGCGTCGCGCCCGCTCCGTCGGGCTCCGCGAACGTTTCGTCCGGTGCGGGGTCACCCGTGCCGGACTCGTCAGTGACGGAAGGCGGCCGATGATCGCCGTACTCGCCCTGCTCGCCGGTGTCCTGCTGGGCATCCTGTTCGAACCGTCGGTGCCGCCGGAGTTGGTGCCGTACCTGCCGATCGCGGTGGTCGCGGCGCTGGACGCGGTGTTCGGCGGGGTGCGGGCCAAGTTGGACGGCATCTTCGACGACAAGCAGTTCGTGGTGTCGTTCATCTCGAACGTGCTGGTGTCCGGTCTGATCGTCTACGTCGGCGACCAGCTGGGTGTGGGTGGTCAGCTGTCGACGGGTGTCGTGGTCGTGCTCGGCGTGCGGATCTTCGGTAACGTCGCGGCGATCCGACGGCACCTCTTCCGGGCATAGGACATGAGATGACCGATCCTGACGGCACGCCGGGCGCCGCACGGCCCCACGACGAAGATCATTCCGGTGGCACGCCGCCGGCCGTCCCCCCGTACGCCGACGAGGAGCCGACCGTCCCGCTGGGGGCTTTCCGGGCGCTGACCGGGTCGCCGGACGCCGACGAGCCGACCGTCTCGCTGGCGGGCCGCGATCTGACCGGGCGGGGTGACCCGCTGCCGTTCGGAACCGACCCGGCGGCCTCGGACGGACCGCGAGCGGTCGGGGGGATCCCAGCCGCATCGAGTGGACCGGTCGTGGCCGGGCGCGACGATGCGCGGGACGAAGTCGAGCGCGACGACGCTGGACGCGGCGATGTCGGGCGCGGTGAAGTCGGGCGCGACGATGCCAGGCGGGACGACGCTGGACGTGGCAATGCCAGACGGGACGAAGTCGGGCGCGACGACGCTGGACGCGGCGACGCCGGGCGCGACGGTTTCCCGCCGCGCTCCGGGGCGGCCGGCGTGGGACTGCCCGGGCCGGGGGCCGAGCGTGTGGCGGTCGGCGGCCCGGCGGCTGGTACGGGAAGGGGGAGTGCTCCGGCCGTACCCCCTGGTGATCTTGATCTCGAAGTCGCGGCGGCGGAGCCCCGGAAGGGTGAGCCGGGGGTGACGCCGGACATGTCACCCGATCCGTCGATTTCTGCGGCCGCCGGAGAAGGTGATCTTGATCGCCCGCGGATCCGGCGGCCGGCGCCGGCCGGGACGTTGATCTGGGTGCTGCTGGCGTTGCTCGGGTTCACGCTGGTCGTGCAGTTGCGCAGCAACGACGCCGACGACGGGCTGGCCGCGACGCGGCAGGAGGACCTGGTGCGGATCCTGAGTGACCTGGAGTCGGAGGACAGTCGTCTGCTGGCTCAGATCGCGGCTCTTCAGCAGAGTAAACAGGAGCTGAACTCCGAGGTCGGAGGCCGTGAGGCGGCGGTGGCGGAGGCGCAGCGGCGCAGTCAGGACCTGGGTCTGCTGGCCGGCACGGTGGCGGGTAGCGGGCCGGGCCTGGACATCACGTTGAGTGATGTGCGGGCGTCGGACGTGCTCAACACGGTGCAGGAGCTGCGTGGCGCCGGCGGCGAGGTGATGCAGCTCAACGGCGCGAACGGGGTGTCGGTGCGGCTGGTCGCGTCGAGTTTCTTCGTGGACGCGTCGGGTGGTGGGATCATCGCCGACGGTGAGGAGCTGGCGGGTCCGTTCCGTCTGCTGGTGATCGGGCCGGCCAGCACAATGAGTACGGCGCTGCAGATCCCGGGCGGGGTGGTGGCGTCGGCGAAGAGTGACGGCGGTAGCGTGACCATGGACTCGCGTTCGCTGGTCGAAGTGACTGCGGTGCGTAAGGCGGCAGCCTTGCGGTATGCGCGTCCGGTGTCGTGATTAACGGAGGAAGCGTTGATTCCTGAGGATCTGCGGTACACCGCGGAGCACGAGTGGGTCGCCGGTGACGGCAGCGGGCCGGTGCGGGTGGGGATCACCCATTTCGCCCAGGACGCGCTGGGTGACATCGTGTATGTGCAGTTGCCCGATGAGGGCACGGTGGTGCAGGCGGGCGACTCGCTCGGTGAGATCGAGTCGACCAAGAGCGTCTCGGAGATCTACGCACCGATTTCCGGCACGGTGGTGGCGAAGAACGCCACGCTGACCGACGAGCCGGAAATCATCAACGGCGAGCCGTATGCGGCCGGCTGGCTGGTGGAGATCGCGCCGGATGATCCGGCGTCGGTGGCCGCTCTGCTGGACGCCGCGGCGTACCGGGCTCTCACCGAAAGCTGACGCCGCGGGCATTTCATGCCCGTCCATTCATTCTTCCGCGAGTCCGGTTGCCCAGCGATATTGGCGCTGACTAGGCTCGCGGAGCACACCGCGAACTGTTATTCCTTTGAAACCGATAGTCGTGCGTCGGGCCGAAATGGCCCCGGCGGGGCCGCAACGTCGCTGGCTTCGCTGGGAGGCGACGACCAACTGATCCGTGAGGTGGTCCGATGACGCGCCCAGACGACGAGTTCCCCCCGCTCGACGTCACGTCCACGCTGAACCTTGGCGCCCTTGACGAGGTGCTGGAGGGACCCGAGACGGACGTGGTTCCGAGCCGGATGGCCGGCTCGCTCCCCCGGGGATGGCTCTGCTGGTGGTCCGCCGTGGGCCCAATGCCGGCGCACGCTTCCTCCTCGATCACGATGTGACGACCAGCGGCCGGCACCCGGACAGTGACATCTTCCTCGACGACGTGACGGTGTCGCGTCGCCACGCCGAGTTCCATCGTGACGGCGGGACCTTCACGGTTCGTGACGTCGGCTCCCTGAACGGTACGTACGTGAACCGGGAAAGGGTTGAATCGGCGACGCTCAGCAATGGCGACGAGGTCCAGATCGGCAAGTTCCGTCTGGTGTTCATCGCCGGTCCGCGGCCGGAGGGCGAGGGCCGGGCGTGACGGCGTCGGGGGCGGCTGCGCGTGATCCGGGGGCTTCGCGCCCTCAGGACGGGCGTGAGAGTGCGCTGATGAGCATCGGGGAGGTGCTGGCCCATCTGCGCACCGAGTTCCCCGACACCACGATCTCGAAGTTGCGGTTCCTGGAGGCGGAGGGTCTGGTCGACCCGCAACGCACCGCCTCCGGGTACCGGAAGTACTCGTGGAACGACGTGGCACGCCTGCGGTTCGTGCTGACCGCGCAGCGCGATCAGTACCTCCCCTTGCGGGTGATCCGGGAGCAGTTGGACCGGATGGAGAAGGAGCCGGTCGTTCCGCAGCGGCCCACGTTGGTGGCGGTGGGTGCCTCCCAGGCGAAGGATCCGGCGGACGCCCGGGTGCCGAAGGCGGATCTGATCGAGCGGACCGGTGCCGGTGAGGCGCTGCTGGCCGAGCTGGAGCAGATCGGTCTGGTGACGGCGCGGCCGCCGGGTTGGTATGACGCCGATCAGGTGATCATCGTGGAGGCCGTGGTGGGTCTGACCCACTACGGGCTGGAGGTTCGTCACCTGCGTGCTTTCCGCAATGCCGCGGACCGTGAGGTGGGCCTGTTCACACAGTTGCTGGCGCCGATGGCTCGTCAGCACGATCCGGCTGCGCGGGCGCGGGCCGCCGAGACCGCGCGTGAGCTGCAGGCGCTCTCGCAGCGGTTGCATGCGGCTCTGGTTCGGTCGGGTCTACGGGGTGAGTTGGGCCGCTGAACCCGCCGCCGTGCGGATCAGGTGCCCGCGGTGTGCGTGTACCGTGCAGGTTAGGGCGGCTGCGCTGCAGCCGAGACGATAACGACACGGAGGCGGCGGTGCGTGAGCTGAGCGTGGTCGGGGTCCGGGTGGAGCTGCCCAGCAACCAGCCGATCGTGCTGTTGCGGGAGGTTGACGGCGACCGTTATCTCCCGATCTGGATCGGCGCGGTGGAGGCCACCGCGATCGCCTATGAGCAGCAGGGCGTCAAGCCGGCCCGGCCGCTGACCCATGATCTTCTGCGCGACATCCTCGCGGCGCTGAAGGCGCCGTTGAAGGCGGTGGAGATCACCGAGTTGAAGGACAACGTGTTCTACGCCGATCTGTTGATCGGTGACGATCTGCGGGTGTCGGCGCGGCCGAGTGACTCGATCGCGTTGGCCTTGCGGGTGGGTGCCCCGATCCGGTGTGCCGACCAGGTCCTCACCGAGGCGGGGATCGTGATCCCCGACGAGCAGGAGGACGAGGTGGAGAAATTCCGCGAGTTCCTCGATCAGGTGCGGCCCGAGGACTTCGCAGGGTGACCGGAGCCGGGTGACATCGACCGGCACCGTTCGTCCCTGCGCGGCGTGTCGAGCGGTTACCTCCATGTTTCAGCTGGGATTGAGATATACGCTCGTGAAGTCCAGGTGAACCGGCACACCGCCTAGTTTCGATCATGGGCGCGGGGGAGGTAGTCGCGTGCACGAGCAACCTCTTGAAGGCCCACTCGTCGGCGAGGACGGCGAGGTCGGATATCGCGGGGTGACCGCGTGTCAGGCTGTCGGGATCAGTTATCGGCAGCTCGACTATTGGGCGCGGACCACGCTGGTGGTCCCGAGTGTGCGCGACGCGTCGGGCTCCGGCACCCAGCGGCTCTACTCGTTCCGCGACCTCGTGGTGCTCAAGGTGGTCAAGCGCCTGCTGGACGCCGGGGTGTCGTTGCAGAACATTCGGCGGGCGATCGAGACGCTGCGCTCGCGCGGGGTGGACGATCTGGCCGAGATCACGCTGATCTCCGACGGGACGACGGTGTATGAGTGCCGGTCCCCGGAGGAGGTCGTCGACCTGTTGCAGGGCGGCCAGGGTGTGTTCGGCATCGCGATCGGCGGGGCGTTCAAGGAGATCCAGGGTTCGCTGTCGCACCTGCCGTCCGAGCCCGCCGCGGGTCCGCAGCCGGTCGGCGCCGCTGCCGCCCCGGATGAGAACGACGAGTTGGCGGCCCGACGGGCCCGGCGCCGGGCGGGATAGCGGTCGGTAACTGGCCGCAATCGTGGCTACTGTCTGTTCGTGACTCACATCGCAGACAGCCACGATGTCATCCAGGTCCGCGGGGCCCGGGAGAACAATCTGCACGACATCTCGCTCGACATCCCGAAACGGCGCCTGACCGTCTTCACCGGAGTCTCCGGCTCCGGTAAGTCGTCGCTGGTGTTCGGCACCATCGCCGCCGAGTCGCAGCGGATGATCAACGAGACGTATTCGGCGTTCCTCCAGTCGTTCATGGGCAGCCCGGCCCGCCCGGACGTGGACGCGCTGCACAATCTGAGCGCCGCGATCGTCGTCGACCAGGAGCGGATGGGCGCCAATGCCCGGTCCACACTGGGGACGGCCACCGACGCGTACACCATGCTCCGGATCATTTTCAGTCGTCTCGGGTCGCCGAGCGCCGGCAGCGCGCTGGCCTACTCGTTCAACGCCGAGGGCATGTGCCCGAACTGTGAGGGCCTCGGCAAGGTGTCCAGCCTCGACCTGGACCAGCTCGTCGACCGGTCCAGGTCGATCAACGAGGGTGCGATCACGGTCCCGAACTTCAGCGTCGACGGCTGGTACGTGCGCGGGTTCGCCGAGTCGGGACTGTTCGACCCGGACAAACCGGTGCGCGACTTCACCGAGGCCGAGCTCGACGACTTCCTCTACAAACCGTCGATCAAGATCAAGGTCAACGGCATCAACACGACGTACGAGGGACTCGTGGTCAAGGTGCAGCGGATGTACCTGACGAAGGAACGTGAGTCGGTGCAGCCCCACATCCGGGCGTTCATCGACCGGGCGGCCACCTTCGCCTCCTGCCCCGACTGTCGCGGTGCCCGGCTGAAACCGTCCGTGCTCGCGTCACGAATCGACGGCCGCAACATCGCCGAGTGCTCGGCCATGCAGGTCAGTGATCTGGCCGAGTTCCTCGCCGGGGTCACGGCACCGTCGGTCGGGCCGGTCGTGAGCAACCTGCGGCAGACCCTGGACTCGCTCGTGGAGATCGGGCTCGGCTACCTGTCGCTGGACCGGGAGTCGGCCACCCTGTCCGGCGGTGAGGCGCAGCGGGTCAAGATGGTCCGGCACCTCGGATCGAGCCTCACCGACATCACGTACGTCTTCGACGAGCCCACCGTCGGGCTGCACCCGCACGACATCCGGCGGATGAACGGGCTGCTGCAACGCCTGCGTGACAAGGGCAACACGGTACTGGTCGTCGAGCACAAGCCGGAGACGATCGCCATCGCCGACCACGTGGTCGACATCGGACCCGGCGCCGGGCCGGCCGGCGGCCGCATCCAGTTCGAGGGCAGCGTCCCCGAGCTGCGCGCCTCGGACACGCTGACCGGCCGCTGCCTGGGGCACCGGGTCGCTCTGAAGGACTCGACACGGCCGCACACCGGGCACATCGCCGTCAAGGACGCGTCCACCCACAACCTGCGTGACGTCTCGGTCGACATCCCGACCGGTGTGCTCACGGTCGTCACCGGTGTCGCCGGGTCCGGCAAGAGCTCGCTGATCTACGGGTCACTGCCGCAGCGTGACGGCGTCATCGTCGTCGACCAGTCCGCGATCCGTGGCTCCCGGCGCAGCAACCCGGCCACGTACACCGGGCTGCTCGACGCCGTCCGTGCCGCCTTCGCCAAAGCCAACGGCGTCAAGGCCGCCCTGTTCAGCGCCAACTCCGAGGGCGCCTGCCCGAACTGCAAAGGCATCGGCCTGGTCTACGTCGACCTCGCGATGATGGCCGGTGTCGCCGGTGTCTGCGAGGAGTGCGAGGGCAAACGCTTCACCGCCCGGGTGCTGGAGTACAAGCTGCGCGGCCGCGACATCAGCGAGGTCCTGGCCATGCCGGTCAGCGAGGCCCTCGACTTCTTCACCGAGAAGGCGGCCCGCGCGATCCTGGAACGCCTCAACGCCGTCGGGCTCGGCTACATCACCCTCGGGCAGCCGCTCAACACCCTGTCCGGCGGCGAGCGGCAGCGCCTCAAACTGGCCGTCCACATGGGCAGCGGCGTGGCCACCTACCTGCTCGACGAGCCCACCAGCGGCCTGCACCTGGCCGACGTCGACCAGCTGCTGGCCCTGCTCGACCGTCTCGTCGACACCGGCAACACGGTCATCGTCATCGAACACCACCTTGCCGTCATGGCCCACGCCGACTGGATCATCGACCTGGGGCCGGGCGCCGGGCACGACGGCGGCCGCGTCGTCTTCACCGGCACCCCCACCGAGCTGGTCGCGAAATCCGAGACCCTGACCGCCCAGCACCTGCGCGACTACGTCTCCAGGAAGGCCAGCGCGGTCGTGGCGAACAACGGCGAGTCGATGATGTCGTAGTGGGTGGTGCCCGGCAGGATCGCCAGCGCGTGCCCACCCTTGGGCCGGCCGTCACCCGTCCAGCCGCCGTCCCGCTGTCCGCCGTCGAGCAGGGCGAAGATCTCCACGAAGTGGCTCGGCGGGACCATGTCGGCGTCGGCGCCCATGATCAGCGTCGGTACGCGCAGACCCCGTACCTCCTCGGTCAGATCGAAATCGTGCTGCATCGCCGCGCCGATCTTGTCCAGCAGACGCGGGAAGTCCTCCGGCCGCGGCGCCACCCGCTGGTACAGCTCGTACATCGGGGTCTCCTTCATGAACTCGGCGGCCGCGCCGGTCACCTGCCCCTGCTGGTCGAGGATCTCCTGATAGGTGGCGTCCCGGCGGATCCCGGCCGACGCCGACACCAGCCGGCCGACCTTCTCCGGGTGCCGGATCGCCAGGTGCAGGCCGATCCCGCCGCCGAGGGAGAACCCGACGACGTCCGGCTTCTCCAGGCCCAGGTGGTCGATGAGCGCCGCCACGTCGTCGGCCATCACCGCGAAGTCCAGCGGCCGGTCGATGTCCGCGGTCCGCCCGTGCCCCTGCAGATCCGGCAGGATGACCTGGTGTCTCTCGGCGAACGCGGCCAGCGACGCGCCGAACATCTCACCCGATCCGAGACCGCCGTGCAGCAGGACCAGCGGCCGGCCGGTCCCGTGCGTCTCGTAGTACAGGTTGATCCCGTTGACCTCGGCGTAGCTCATCGTTGCTCCCTGGAGATGATCTTCATCGTTGCTTACATCGGGTAGACCCGGCCCGTACCGGAAACTCATCGCTGCCGTGCGAAAAGAATCGCGATAGGTTCGGGCGCGTGAGTGACGCGGTGACAGACCCACCCATCGAGGCGCAGCTGGAACGCTTCCGGGCCGAGTTGACCGGCTACTGCTACCGGATGCTCGGCTCGGCCTTCGAGGCCGAGGACGCCGTCCAGGAGACCATGATCCGGGCGTGGCGCGCCCACGACAGTTTCGAGGGCCGCTCGTCGCTACGCTCGTGGATCTACCGGATCGCCACGAACGTGTGCCTCAACATGGTCGACAGCGCACAGCGGCGGATCCGGCCGATGGACCTCGGCCCCGCCGGCTCCGGCCACGCCACCGACCCCGGCGCCGTGCACCCCGAGAAGATCTGGGTCGGCCCGGTCCCCGACGAGCGCATCCTCCCCGAAGGCTCCGACCCGGCCAACCTCATCGCCGAACGCGAAT
Organism: Actinoplanes sp. CA-252034; assembly: GCF_050956125.1. NCBI lineage: Bacteria > Bacillati > Actinomycetota > Actinomycetes > Micromonosporales > Micromonosporaceae > Actinoplanes > Actinoplanes sp. CA-252034. The sequence continues at coordinate 7,533,733 of NZ_CP191846.1, read as the reverse complement.
CGATCCGCCTCGCGTTCGTCGCCGCCCTGCAACACCTGCCTCCCCGGCAGCGGGCGGTGCTGATCCTGCGCGAGGTGCTGGCCTGGTCGGCACAGGAGGTCGCCGACCTGCTCGACACGTCGGTGGCCAGCGTCAACAGCGCCCTGCAACGCGCCCGGGCCACCCTCGCGGCCGCCACGCCTTCGGCCGGCGACACCTTCCGGCCCCTCGATGCCGAGCAGCGCGAGCTTCTCGCCCGCTATGTCAAAGCCTTCGAGGCGTACGACCTGCGCGCCCTCACCACACTCCTGCACGAGGACGCCACCCTGTCGATGCCGCCGCTGGCCCTGTGGCTACGCGGTCATGCTGACATCAGCGCCTGGATGTCCGGCACCGGCAGCGGCTGCGAAGGCTCCCGCCTGATCCCGGTCGTGGCCAGCGGCCTGCCCGCCTTCGGCCAGTACCGCGCCGCCCCCATCGGCGACGGCCACGACGCCTGGGCCCTGATCGTCCTGGAGATCGTCGACGGCCGTATCGCCGCCGTCAACAACTTCCTCGACACCGCCCGCCTGTTCCCCCTGTTCGGCCTGCCCCTCCACCTGCCCCCGAACGACCTCCCCTGACCGCCCCCGCCGGGCCCGGCCCCTCCTTGCCGGTCCCTGCGGCCGTGCCCGCGCCCTGGCTTGCCCGCGCCGGTTGCGGCGGGTGTGCCGGGTCTTGGCTTCTGCGCGGTGGGCCTGGCGGGCGCGCATGGTCCCAGAACTCGATCCGGCCCTCTCCAAGCCCAGGTGCTCGCCCTGGCGAAGCACCGCCGGGCGCGCCGCGCGGGCTCTGGTCCGCTTCCGGCCTCGCCCGGCTCCGGGCGTGTCAGCAGCCGGGCATGCCGGGGCCGGATGCGTCGAGGCCGGGGCTGACGGGCGTCAGCAGGTCGGTGAGGCCGAGCAGGCTGAACAGCAGCACCAAATCCGGTCCCGCGCCGGTGACCACCAGGTGCCGGCCGTGCCGCCGGGCCGTGAGCCGCAGCCGGGCCACCGCCTCGACCACCGCCACGTCCGGTTCGCGGATGGCGCCGACGTCACAGTCGACGAGGCCACCGCCCTTTCCGCGCAGCAGATCGGCCAGACGGGCACACAACGCCGGAATGTCGGCGCGAGTGACCGCCACCCCGACCGTGAACCGAACCGCAGTGTCCCCCATGAGAGTGAAGACCGCCGCCGGCCCCGAAACTCATCGCCGACCGGGCAGGATCCCGCAGATAGCGGCGGGACGTCATCCATCTCCACGTCGGTGTTACACCGGGGCGGAGACCACGACCGTCCACCAGAGGCGGACCACGGGGCTCGTGACCGATCTTGCCCAGCCGGCCGCCCCCATTGCACCACGCCCGACCACTCCGCCGCGGTGCGGTCAGCCCACGGTGCGGTTGGTAGCGGTGCGGTTGGCTAGCGGTGCGGTTGGCTCGCGGTGCGGTCAGCTCGCGGTCCCGTCAGACGCAGTCCCAGAAGAACCGGCCCTCCCGCTCGTCCGCGCTCAGGAACGCATATCCCGTCCCGCCCCCGAAGTTCAGCGCATAGGCGTCCCCGCCGATGCCCTCGGCCCCGTCGATCTGAAAGAAGAACCGCCACCGTCCGTCGAGCAGCTCGACGAAGTCCGACTGCCACCCGCGGGGCCGCCCACCGGCCCAACTGAACCAGTCCTCGTCCACCGATCCCGTCGCGGTCACCCGCAACTCAACCGGCACCCGATCGGTCCACCGCTCACCCCGCCGCCACAACGACGGCCCGGTCCGCAGAGGCAGTCCTCGAACGAATCCCGGAACCCGGCCATCCGGCTGCACGAGCAGCAGATTGTCGCCCTCCTCCGGTTCCATCGTCAGTCCGGTGCCGTCGGGGTCGTCAGCGATGAACAGATACGCCATCGCCGTCCCCGCCCCCGTCGTGCTCTCCTGCGGGGTTGCCGGGGTCTGTCCTGTCGCGGTCTTCTGCACGGTCACCGGACCCTGCGCGGCTGCCGGAACCTGCCCCGTCGCAGTCCACGGGGCGCTCTCGGCCGCCATCGCCTGTTCCGTTGCCGGTGTGGTTGTCTCGGGCGTTCCCGTTGCCGCATGCATCGCCAGTGTCGGGAGCGGGAACTGCCCGATGAACACCATCGGCGTCCCGAAGGTCACCGAGACCGGCCAGAACGGCTCGCCCAACCAGTGCGGCTGCCCGCCGAGCTTTGCCACCGGCCCGTGGATCGGCAGGTCAACGGCCTCCCAGTGGAGAGCCACCCGCGGTTGAAGCCAGGCATCCGTCGGTTCCCGTGCCTCCGCGGACCGCTGCAACCCCCGCCACCACTCAGCGCCCGCGCCCACGGTGATGTCGGTCGGTGACTCCGCACCGCGGCCGGGTTCGCCGGTGCTCACGCCGCGACCCGATCGGCGACCTGGAAGCCGGCACCGCACTCTGGGCAGGAACCCCGGCCGAACAGCAGGCCGACCGTGGACGCCACCTCGGGGAAACCGCCCGCCACCGCTTCGGCGTGCAGACGGGCCGCGAGTGGCCCCGGCAGATCCGGCTCGATCTCGGAGTCGGCCGGGTCCAGCGACAGCAGCAACTCCGCCTCGCACGACGGACACTCGACCGCCGTCTCACCGTCGTTGATCAGGTCGAGCTGCCGGCCCCAGACGTCGTCGCCGTCGAACCCGAGGACGGCCTGCTGCAGATACACGAACATGCGCTCGTCGGAAGCGCCCGCCGTCAGGTTCTCGACGGTCAGGCTCCGCAGCGCCGCGATCTCCGCCGCATACCGTTCCCGGTCACGCTCCACGGTGTCGACGGCGATCAGTCCGGCCAGGACGAGAGCCTTCTCCCGTTCGGCGACGGGAAACCCGGCACAGGTCGCCGCGAGCCACGGCAACAGCTTCTCGCTGCCCATCACCGCGTCGCCCTGGTCGATCGTCTCGTGCCAGACGACGTCCCAGGCGGCCGACCGCGGATCAGCAGCCGCGTCGATCATGGCCTGCTCCAGAACGGTCACACCGCGATCATGCCGGATCGGCCGCCGCCGTTCGCCCGCTGGGCGAACGCCCAGACAGCAGGAGGCAGGCGTCCGGGCGCCGAGGTGCAGGCGGCGGGGAGGGAGGAGGCAGGCGCCGAGCGGCGCGCGCCGTGCGGCGGGCGGCAAGCGGCGGTCGAATAGTCGGCGGGTGGAGGGCGGCGGGCGCGGTACGGCGGTTGGCGGCCTCGGCACCCGGGCACCAGCGGATACATCCGGCGGCGAGGAATCATCCCGGCCGTCGGGGAGCGTGCCAGACACCTGAGGAAGCATTCGGCCGCCGGGAGGGAACACCGGCGGCTGGGAGGTATGTCGGGTGGGGGCAAGCAGGTTGGCCGCCTGGGGATCCACTCCCGCGCGCGGGGGAGGCGCCCCGGGATCGGGGAAGCGTCGCGGGGGTCCGGGAAGTATTCCGGGCGGCGGGCGCCGGGAGGGAACACCGGCGGCCGGGGAGGTATGTCGGGTGCGGGCAAGTAGGTTAGCCGCCCGGGATCCACTCCCGCGCGCGGAAAGGCACCCCGGAATCGGGGAATGCTCACGGGCTTCCGGGCGGCGGCACCGGGCCGCCGGGGTTGCGTCCACCGAAGTGGCGTACGACCTGGATTTTCCGGAATGAGCGAGGCGGCCACCGCAGATCCTTCGGATTGCTTGAAGATCACGAAGGAGAGACCTGTGATGACCGCAGAACCGAGTTTGAACGTCGCTGGGATGCTCTCGGGCATCCGGGAAGTATTCCGGGCGGCCGGGCACCAGGAGGGAACACCGGTGGCCGGGAGAAGCGGGGACCCAGGCCTGCCGCCGGGGAACACCCCCGCGCGGGGAGGCGCCCCGGAGCCGGGAAGCATTCCGGACATCCGGGGAACACACCCGATGCGCTCGGAAGGCGCCCCGGAGCCCGGGAATGTCCGGGTATCCGGGGGAGTACCCCCGGCGCCGGGTCTGGACCCGGCAACGGGGAGGGCTGCGCGGCCGTTAGCTCCCCGCTGCCGGGCCGGTCCATGGGCAAACCGTGACCCGGTGCGACGTGACACCGGATGGCGGTCCGGGTTGGGAGCCGCCGCACCGGGTCACGGGGGTCAGCCGAAGACGTGCGACAGGCCCGGCTCCTGGCGCGGAGCAGGCAGACGCGCCGGCAACGGGTTGTCGACGATGATCGACTTCTCCACGGCGATGGCGTGCCACAGGCAGAACATCGCGACGGTCCACACCTTGCGGGACCGGTCGGCGCCCCCGGCGCGGTGCTCGGCGAGCAGGCCGCGCACATACTCCAGGTCGATCAGGTCGCCGGCTTGCGAGGTGGAGAGCAGGTGGTCGACCCAGTCGCCGATCTGGCCGCGCAGCCACAGCCGGGTCGGGGTCGGGAAGCCCAGCTTCTTGGCCGAGCGCACCGACTCGGGCACGATGCCCTTCATCGCCTCACGCAGCGCGTGCTTGGTGGTGGTGACGCCGGGCGGCAGTTTCAGGTCGGTGGGCAGGCCGGCGGCCGCCGCATACACCTGCTGGTCGAGGAACGGCACCCGCAGCTCCAGGCTGTGCGCCATCGACATGCGGTCGGCCTTGACCAGGATGTCACCGGGCAGCCAGGTGTGCAGGTCCACATACTGCATCGACGCGACGTGGTCGACGTCGGCGGTCTCCGCATACAGGTGGGCGGTGATCGCCGTGTGCGGCTGCGACGTGAACCGCATGACCCGGGCCTTCTCGTCCGGGTCGAAGATCCGCGCGTTGCCGTAGTAGCGCTGCTCGATCGGGGTGGTGCCGCGCTCCAGGAACGACCGGCCCCGCACTCCCTCGGGCAGCACCTCGGCCAGGTGCTTCAGCCCGCGCTTCATGCCCGGGGGCAGCCGGTCGACGCGGTCCAGCGACAGCGGCTCACGGTAGATGGTGTAGCCGCCGAAGAGCTCGTCGGAGCCCTCACCGGACAGCACCACGGTGACGAACTGCGACGCCGTACGTGCCAGGAAGAACAGCGGGATCAGCGACGGGTCGGCGATCGGGTCGTCGAGCAGCTGGATGATCCGCGGCAGGTGGGTCAGCACGTCCTCGTCGGAGACGACCGTCGGGGTGAGCCGGATGTTGAGCTGGTCGGCGGTGTCCTGGGCGATCTCGATCTCCGAGTAGCCCTGGGCGGCGAACCCGGCGGTGAACGCGTGCAGGTCCGGCTTCTCCCGGACGGCCAGCGCCGCGATCGCGGAGGAGTCGACGCCGCTGGACAGGAACGTCCCGACGGGCACGTGAGCGTGCATGTGCGCGCGGACGCTGTCGGTCAGCGCCTCCCGGATCCGGGAGTACGCGTCCTCCGGCTCGACCCGCAGCGGGCGCAGCGACGGCCGGAACCAGCGGTGCATGCGGATGCCGCCACCCGGCGTCCAGATGATCCGGTGACCCGGCGGCAGCCGGCGGATGTGCCGGTGCAGGCTCATCGGGTCGGGCACGAACTGGAAGGTCAGGTAGTGCGCGAGCGACTCGGTCTCCAGCGCCGCGCCGGCCGGGGCCGCGAACGGGTCGAGGGCCTTGCGCTCGCTGCCCAGGAACAGCCCGTCGGCGGTCTCCAGCATGTAGAGCGGCTTGATGCCGAAGGCGTCACGGGCCGCGTGCAGCGTGCCGGTGCGGTGGTCGTAGGCCACGAACGCGAACATGCCGCGCAGCCGGGGCAGGGCCGCCTCGCCCCAGTAGTGGAACGCCGCGGCCAGCACCTCGCTGTCACCCTCGGTGGCGAAGACCGCGTTGTGCTGCTGGATCAGCTCGGTCCGCAGCTCCCGGTAGTTGTAGATCTCACCGTTGAAGACGACGGTCCACCGGTCGCCGTAGTGCAGCGGCTGAACCGAGTGCTCCCGGTCGATGATCGCGAGGCGCTTGAAGCCGAACGCGAATCCGTCGCCGAACTCGATCTGGGTGTCGTCCGGTCCACGGTGGTGCAGGGTCGCCAGGGCGGCGGCGAAGGCCTCGCGGAACGTGGCGTCCAGCGGCCCCGGGTCGGGGCGGCTGCTGACAAAAGCGCTCAGGCCACACATCGAAAGATCCTCCTCAACGATTCAAGAAGGCGACCGTAGGCTCCGACCTGTGAAGAACCTGTGCGGAAGCTGCCGAGAATGTGCGCGGCACGAATCCGGGACCTGATCTTCATAGGTTTCTCGCATTGTTGGTCGGCCTGGACAGGCTGGGTCAGAATTCGAGCCGTGACCGCCCGCATCCTCGTAGCCGACGACGATCCCAAGCATGCCCAGCTGATCCGCCTCTACCTGGAGCGTGAGGGGCATCAGGTGCTGACTGTGGGTGACGGCCGGGCCGCCCTGGAGCAGACCCGGGCCCGCCGCCCCGACCTGCTCGTCCTGGACTGGATGATGCCGGAGGTCGACGGCCTCGACGTCTGCCGCATCCTTCGCGCCGACTCCGACGCCGCCCTCGCCAACGTCGCGATCCTGCTGGTCACCGCCCGGTCCGCGGAGAACGACATGCTCCTGGGCCTGGACATCGGCGCCGACGACTACCTGAGCAAGCCGGTCAGCCCGCGCGAGCTCACCGCCCGCATCCGCGCGCTGCTGCGCCGCGCGCGCGGCAACGAGGCCTCCGAGATCCTGCGGGTGGGCGAGCTCGAGGTCGACGCACCCCGATTCGAGGTACGGGTGAACGGCGCCCCCGTGCGGCTGACGGCCAAGGAGTTCGGCATCCTGGAGCTGCTCGCGCGCGAGCCGGGCCGGGTGTTCACCCGCGGTCAGATCCTGGACAAGACGTTCGGCTTCGAGAACGAGGTGTCCGAGCGCACCGTCGACGCGCACGTCGTCAACCTGCGCCGCAAGATCGAGGTCAACCCGGCCGAGCCGCGGTATGTGCAGACCGTCTACGGGCGCGGCTACCGGATCGCCGAGCCGTGAGCTTCCGACTGCGGATCTTCCTGCTCGTGCTGGTCGTCGCCGGCTCGGCGATCGGCGCGACCGCCTGGCTCACGCTGAGCCTGGCCTCCCGCGAGGCGGCCCGGGTCGCCGAGGCCCGCGACCGGCACGAGGCCGAGATCGTCGATGCGATCCGGCTGTTCGGCGTGCTCAACGGCCAGTGGGGTGGCATCGACACGGTGGTCGGCGAGCTGTCCGACCGGACCGGGCTGCACATCCGGGTGGAGACCCGCGACGGCGACGTGCTCACCGACTCCGACAACATGGAGGACCGGGCGGCCGGGCCGGTGCAGCTGCTGCCCAGCAACGTCGACCCGGTCCCGGCCCTGGACGCGGCGATCCAGATCGCCGCGCAGACCGAGGGCGCCGCGCTCCAGGCGAAACTGACGGCCTCCGGTAAGGACGTGCGCGAGACGCGGCCGTACGTGGTCCGGACCGCCCCCGACCTGCCGGACGACCTGTTCGGTCCGGCCGCCGCCCGGGGTGAGCCGTCGGCACGGGCCATGGCCCAGGCCGCGCAGTACCGTGCGGCGCTGATCGCGGTCCGGTGCATGGCCGAGACCGGTGGCTGGTCGGCGTCGTTGACCACGGACCGGCCACCGTATCTCGACGACGAGCGTCTCCGGGCCGAGCCGGAATGTGTGCGCGACGCCATCGCCGTGGTCTTCCGGGACACGACGTGGCAGAACGAGGCGTGGTCCCGGCTCGGTGACTGCGCGATCACCGGGTCCGGCTACGACAAGTGCCTGATGATCGGGTTCCAGCAGGCGGTGGCGAGCCCGTCGGTCGTACCCGTGGAGATCTTCTTCGGCGCCCGGCAGGATCAGGACCTGGACGTGCTGCAGCAGCCCGCGCTGCTCGGGGTGGCCGCGCTGCTGCTGCTCGCCGCCGTCGGCACCGCCGCCATCGCCCGGCGGGTGAGCCGGCCGGTGCGGCTGCTCACCGGCGCCTCCCTGCAGCTGGCCGCCGGCCGGCTGGACGTGCGCGTGCCGACCCGCGGCCAGGACGAGCTGGCCCGCCTGTCCGGCGCGTTCAACGCGATGGCCGAGGCCCTGCAGCGCAGCGAGGAGCGCCAGCGGCGGCTGGTCGCCGACGTCGCCCACGAGTTGCGTACGCCGTTGTCGAACCTGCGCGGCTACCTGGAGGGCCTGGCCGACGGGGTGATCGAGCCGTCGACGGAGTTGTTCGCGTCCCTGCACGAGGAGACCCTGCTGCAGCGGCGCATCCTCGACGACCTGCAGGTCCTCGCGCTGGCCGAGGCGGGGGAGCTCGGCTACGACCCGGTCCCGTTCGACCTGTCCGAGCTGACCGAGATGGCCGCCACGGCGCATCGCGTGGTCGCCGGTAACGCCGGCATCGACGTGGTGGTCGACGCGCCCGAGCCGGTGGAGGTGTGCGCCGACCCGGACCGGCTGCGTCAGGTGGTCGGCAACCTGATGAGCAACGCGATCCGCTACACCGACGCGGGCGGCCGCGTCGAGCTGACGGTCAGCCGGGACGGGCCGGACGCAGTCCTCACCGTCCGTGACACCGGCGTCGGTATGAACGCCGACGAGGTGGCCCGTGTCTTCGACCGGTTCTGGCGCGCCGACCCGGCGCGGCAACGCGCCACCGGCGGTTCCGGCCTGGGCCTGACCATCGTCCGCCGCATCATCGCTGACCAGGGCGGCGACGTCACCGCCACCAGCAAGCCGGGGCTGGGCACCATGTTCACCGTCCGCCTGCCCGCGGTCACCGACATCGGCCGCATCCTCGACCACCGACCATCCTGACCGGGCCGGGCGGGCCGGTCAGTGCGGGCCGACGGCGGTGACCGTGATCATGGCGGTGCCGGCCTCGTCGGACGCGGCCAGGTCCACGGTGGCGTCGATGCCCCAGTCGTGGTCGCCTTCCGGGTCCTCGAAGACCTGCCGGACGATCCACTGGGTGGCGCCCTGCTCGATGTGCAGGAACGCCGGGCCGCGCGCGGCCGGGCCGGTGCCCAGCGTGTCGTACTCCTCGAAGTACTCCTGGATGGCCTTCTGCCAGCGCTCGGAGATCCAGCCGTGCTCGGCGTCCATCTCGCCGAGCAGGTCCCACCGGCGCAGCGCGGCCAGCTCGACCCGGCGGAACATGGCGTTGCGGACCAGCACCCGGAAGGCGCGGGTGTTGCGGGTGACCGCGGGCGGCTTGTCGTCGATCCGCACCTCGGCCTCGGGGGCCTCCGGGTTCTGCAGGCGCGACCACTCGTCGAGCAGGCTGGAGTCGACCTGCCGGACCAGCTCCCCGAGCCATTCGATCAGGTCGGTCAGCTCCTCGGTACGGGCGTCCTCCGGCACGGTCTGACGCAGCGCCCGGTACGCGTCGGCGAGGTAGCGCAGCACCAGCCCCTCGGAGCGGGACAGGCCGTAGAACGACACGTACTCGGTGAACGTCATGGCCCGCTCGTACATGTCACGGACCACCGACTTGGGCTTGAGCTCGTAGTCGGCGACCCACGGATGCCCGCGACGGTACGTCTCGTACGCCGCGTCGAGCAGCTCCTTCAACGGCTGCGGCCAGGTCACGTCCTCCAGGAGCTGCATGCGCTCCTCGTACTCGATGCCCTCGGCCTTCATCGCGTTGATCGCCTCGCCGCGCGCCTTCTTGCGCTGCTCGGAGACGATCTGCCGGGGATCCTCGAGGGTCGACTCGATCACCGAGACCACGTCCAGCGGATACTCCGGCGACTCTTTGTCGAGCAGCTCCAGGCAGGCCAGGGCGAACGGCGACAGCGCCTGGTTCAGCGCGAAGTCCAGCTGCAGATCCTCCACGAGCCGATAGACACCCTCTTCGGTACGCTCGATGACGCCACCCGCGATGAGCGCCCGCGCGATCCCGACCGCCCGCCGGATGTGCCGGCGCTGGGCCGGCCGCTCCTCGTGGTTCTCGGTCAGCAGATGCTTCAGAGCGGGGTACGGGTCGCCGCCCCGGTTCATCACGTTCAGCAGCATCGCGTGCGACACCTGGAACGACGACGTCAACGGCTCCGGCTCGGCGTCGACCAGCCTGTCGAACGTGGGCCGCCCCCAGCCGATCTGCCCCTCCGGTGGCTTCTTGCGAACCACCTTGCGGCGCTTCTTCGGGTCGTCACCGGCCTTCGCCAGCGCCCGCTCGTTGTCGATGACGTGCTCCGGCGCCTGGATGATCACCGTGCCGATGGTGTCGTAGCCGGCGCGCCCGGCCCGGCCCGCGATCTGGTGGAACTCGCGGGCCTTGAGCAGCCGGGTCTTCACCCCGTCATATTTCGACAGGCCGGTGAACAGCACCGTGCGGATCGGCACGTTGATGCCGACGCCGAGCGTGTCCGTGCCACAGATGACCTTGAGAAGGCCGGCCTGGGCGAGGGTCTCCACCAGGCGGCGGTACTTCGGGAGCATGCCCGCGTGGTGCACACCGATGCCGTGCCGGACCAGCCGCGACAACGTACGCCCGAAGCCGGAGGTGAACCGGAAGTTGCCGATCGCCGCGGCGATCCGGTCCTTCTCCTCGCGGGTGCACATGTTGATGCTCATCAGCGACTGCGCCCGCTCCAGCGCCGCCATCTGCGTGAAGTGCACGATGTAGACCGGCGACTGCTTCGTCTTCAGCAGCTCCTCGATCGTCTCGTGCAGCGGGGTCATCGCATACTCGAAGATCAGCGGCACCGGCCGTTCGGCGTTCGCGACGACCGCCGTCTCCCGCCCGGTGCGCTTCGTCAGATCGTCCTTGAACCGGGCGGTCTCCCCGAGCGTCGCCGACATCAGGATGAACTGGGCCTGCGGCAGCTCGATCAACGGCACCTGCCACGCCCAGCCCCGGTCCGGCTCGGCGTAGAAGTGGAACTCGTCCATCACGACCTGGCCGACGTCGGCGTCCTTGCCCTCGCGCAGCGCCAGGTTGGCCAGGATCTCCGCGGTGCAGCAGATGATCGGCGCATCCGCGTTGACGCTGGCGTCGCCGGTCAGCATGCCCACGTTCTGCGCGCCGAAGACCGCGCACAGGGCGAAGAACTTCTCGCTCACCAGCGCCTTGATGGGGGCGGTGTAGAAGGTGGTGCGGTTGTCGGCCAGCGCCGCGAAGTGCGCGCCGGTCGCGACCAGGCTCTTGCCCGAGCCGGTGGGGGTGTTGAGGATGACGTTCGCCCCGGTGGCGATCTCGATCAGCGCCTCCTCCTGATGCGGATACAGGGTCAGGCCCTGCTCCGCCACCCACGATTGAAAGGCGTCGAAGACGGCGTCAGGTTCGGGGGAGCGCGGGAGGCGATCGGTCAGCGTCATGATCGGTCAAGTGTGTCAGCTCGCCCCGAACACGGCGTACAGGGGACCGGCGATACTCCCGGCCACACCGATGATCGACGCGACGACGGCGACGGTTGCTCCCAGTTTTCGCATGCAGCGCACTCTGCCCGGTCACGGTTGCGACGCGGGTTGCCACCCGGTTGTAGCGTCGCCGGCCGTGCCGGGGCGCTCAGCTCCGCGGAGCCGCGGCTCGGAGGCCCACCCCCGGCACGCTCACTCGGTCGCGCGCCGGGCGCCGCCCTGCTGCGGTACGTGCGCCTGCTCGTGGGCGAGCGACGGCTCACGCTGCTCCGGCGCGAAGCGGATCTCCCCCGACCCGTTCGCCTCCCGTCTCGGCGCACCGCCCGCCGCGCCGGCCGCTCCGCCGACCACGTCGCCGGGCTTGATCATCGGCTGGGCCCGCGCCGCCGACTGGCGGGCCTGGGCGATCGTCCGGGCGGTCACCATCAGCGTGCGGGCCTGCGACACCTGCTGGACGGCCAGCGCGTACGTCAGGCGCTGCTGCTGATAGGTGGCCGGATCCGGGGAGTACGGGTCGAGGATCATCGTTCCCGCCACGATGAGGCCGCCGCTCGCCGCGATCTGCCGGGCGACGAGCATCGTGGTCTGCGCGCTGGTGAGCATGTCGGCGTACTGCGAGAAGGTCAGCGCGGTCGCGTCGACCTCGGCACGCAGCGCGTCGGCCCGGGTGGCGGCGGCGGTCATCCGGTCGCTGAAGGCGGCGCCGGCCGACCCCAGCCACCCGTGCCGGGCCTCGTCGCCGACGGCACGCAGCGTGGTGGCGGCCCCGTCCACCTCGAATCCGAGCCGGGCGCGCAGGTATTGGCTGCCGGCGTACAACGTGGCGGGGTTGCCGTCGAGGCGGGTGTCGATGGGCATCATCGGCTCCCGGAGATGTTCTGGGCGTTGGCGAGGTCTTCGTCGGCGTACGTCCGACTCGCCTGGAGAACCCGTGTCGCGGCCTCGTCGAGGCCACCGGCGAGCGCGGTGGCGTCCTGCACCAGGCGGGTGATCAGATCCTCGAAGATCGGGGTGTCGGTACCGGCGTCCGGTGTGCCGGGCCCGCCGCCGGCGGCGGCCCGCAGGGTGCCGCCGGACCGCCGCAACTGGTCGGCGATCCCCTCGAGCGATATCGGGTCGACGTGCAGTCGATCGGTCATTGGCGCGACTCCTCTCAGGACGACGACCGGGTGTACCCGTGCGCACCCGAACGGGTTCAACCACGCAGCGAAATTCCTTCACGACTGTCGGTGAAGTTCGTTCACGATTGTCAGTGGAGTTCGTTCATTACTGTCAGTAGAGGAAGAGCCGGCCCTGCTCGATGCGCTCGACCGCGGCGGGCCCGCCCAGCTCACCGCGATGCGCCGGGTTGAGCAGATAGTGGCGCAGCGCCTGGTGGACGAGCCGCGGGTCGACGGCCAGCCATGGGTCGCGCAGCACGATGCCGGGCAGCGTCACCCGTTCCTCCGCCGGCAGGAACCACGGCCGCAGCAGGATCCGCGGCCGGTCGGCAGCCGACGCGGTGACCCGGACCCGGACGAGCCGCGCCCGGCCGGCCCGCCCCGCCTCCACACTTGTGACCTGCGACCAGGGCGAATACTGGGTGATCAACTGCCCGCGGTGGTACAGGCCGTCCGGGGTGGCGATCAGGCGCCCCGGCGCGAGGCTCAGCGTGGCGACGACCTGCGCCAGGACGAGCAGAGCGACGCCGACCAGGACGACCGAGCCGATCACGGCCACCCCGCCGGTCACGAACCAGACCGTCGCGATCGCGAGCGGCACCAGCGCGCTCCAGCCGATCATCCCGAGCAGCCAGAAGTAGGCCCAGCCCGAATAGCGGAAACACAGACCCGTCACCCCGTCCGGCGTGACGGCCGTCGTCGGCAGCGCCTTCGACCTGAACGGCCGCCACCGGACGAAGGCGACGCTGCCCGCGATGTGGCCGCAGAACCCGCCCCACGCGCCGAACCCCGCCGCCATCGTCCACTCGCCGCGGGCGGCCGCCAGCACGGCGCCGACCAGGAAGAGCGGCGTGATCAGGGCGATGATGACGAGGCCGGGGACAGCCCGTCCCGGCAGCCGCGGCCGGTCACCGGCCCACGGATCGCGATGCTCGGCGTCCCAGGTCCCGCCCTCGAAATGAAAGTTCCTGCTCAGGTGCACACCATCACCGGACATGCACGGATGTACGCCCGCCGCCGGAACCCGGTTCGACCCGGTCATGGCACGCGATCGGCCCTGTACAGAGCCGGTCCAGGTCGACGCGCACCTCGAACGCGAGGTGCCCTGCCGCGCCCCGGCCACGTCCGGGTCAGGCCGGACCGGCCATCGCCTCGGCGTAACGGCGCAGGTGGGGTTTGGTGGTCATGGTCGCGTAGCGGCGGAACTGGTCCCGGCACTCGGTCAGCAGGAAACCGCCGGACAGGGTCGGCAGCGGGAAGAAGATGCCGTCGGTGGCGCCCGGCTGCCACACCGCCGGGACGCCCGCGGCGCCGTCGTCCGGGGCGGCCAGGCCGAAGTAGATCTCGCAGACCCCCAGCGTCAGGGCGGTGCCCAGACACATCAGGCACGGCTCCATCGTGATCCCCATGCGCAGCGGCTGCTCGCGACGGGACCAGCCGAGACGCTCGTCGGCCTCGATCATGGCCAGCAGGTCGGCGTGAACCAGGCGACGGCCCCTCGTCCGCTCCGAGGTGAATCCGCGCCCGATGATCTCGTCACCCATGGCCACGACCGCGCCGATCGGCATCTCGCCGGCCCGCAGTCCGTCCTCGGCGGCGTCCACGGCGTGGGCGACGAGCTGCTCCGGGGTCATCCGGCCCATGCTGTCACGAACGGGACGTTCAGGTGCGCCGTGCCGAGGGCCGCGCCCCGCCGCAGAGTCTCGGCCAGCAGCGCGCGGCGGGTGGCCCGGGCCACGTCCGGGTCGGCGTCGTACGCGTACCCGACCTCCGGATCCAGCAGGTGCACCGCGTGCTGGACCACGTCCCCGCCGATCAGCAGATCCGCGCCGCCCGACGACACCAGAACCGCCTGATGCCCGGGAGTGTGACCGGGCGCCGGCACCGCCGTCACCGCCGCCGTCACCGCGGTACGCCCGTCGAGCAGGTGCAGCCGGTCCCGCAACGGCTCGAGCAGGGTCTCCTCCAGCCACGGATAGTGCGTGACCTCGTCGCGCTGCAGCAGGTAGCGGGCGTTGCGGAAATAGGGCTCCCGGTCCACGGCCGCCCACCCGATGTGGTCGGTGTGCAGGTGGGTGAGCAGCACCGTGGTCACGTCGTCCGGGGCGATGCCGGCGTCGGCCAGTCGCGCCGGCAGCTCGCCCGGTGACGGCGACCAGTCCGACGACGGCCCGATCCCCGCATCCACCAGCAGCACTCCGCCGCCGGGCTCCCGGACCGCGAAACACCGGAACGTCAGCCGCCACGGGTCGTCGAGGTCGCCGCCGTGCGGGTCGATCCTGGCAGCCTCGGCCCACAGCCGCGGCGTCGCGCCGGGGAACAACTCCCGGGCGGGCTGATCGAAGGAGCTGACGGCGTCGCACAGCGCCACCACGGTCACGTCGCCGACCCCGTACTCAACGATCTCCGTCACCGGCACACCCTAGACAGAAGGAGCCCGGCCGGGGTGTCCCGGCCGGGCTGTTCCATCGGGGCTCTCAGATGAGCCAGCGGTTCTTCCGCACCAGCGGGAGCTTCGCCCACCAGCGGCCCAGACCCCAGGTGTGTCCCGCGTAGGTCAGCGCCAGCACCGCGGCCGTGACGCCGTAGACGACGTGGTAGTCGACGAGCGGGTTGCTCGACCGGGTGGCCTCGCCGGCGCTGGTCTCCTGGGCGAGCGGCCATTCGGCGGCCCACATGAGAGCCATCATCAGGCCGGCGGCGACGGCGGCGAACCGCAGGCCGATGCCCAGGATCAGCGCGACGCCGACGCCGAGCAGGCCCAGCATGAACAGCCAGTCCGCCCAGACGGCTCCGGCGATGCCGTGGAAGACGCTCTCGAACGGCCCGACCGCGACACCGGAGAGAAACCCTTTGGTCGGCGACCCGCCGTTGATCCAGGCCCTGGCCGCGGGAGTGGCGTACCCGAATCCGAAGGCCTTGTCGAGGAACGCCCAGAGAAAGACGAACCCGGTGGCGATCCGCAGCACCGCCAGCACGCGGGCGGCGGTGTGGGTGATCATCGAGCCGGGGGCCTCGACCTGTTCCAGTTGGGCGGTGTGGGGGTGGGCGGTGGTGGCCATCTGGTCCTCCTCGAGGCGATGTCTTCACCTGTGACTCTCCGCCCGGCGAGGCATCGACGCCCGTGCCGAAAACCCCGTCCTGGTCGGGCCGAAGTCCCGCCCGTTTCAGGACCATCGACCCGGGCCTCTCCAGGTGGCCGTTTCGGGCGGCTCGCGCGGGGCGGGTACTTGGGGCGGCAGTGGGGGAGAGGGCCGCCGGATCCGCGAGGCAGGAAGCGCGGGCTCGCGGCGGGAAACGGTGGACTGGCGGTCGAGTCAGACGGCGGCGGGCTCGTGGACCTGAGCCGGGATGACCACGACCGGGCAGGTGGCCTTTCGGATGCAGGACTCGCTGACCGAGCCGAGCACGGTGTGCCGGACCCGACTGTGGCCGTGACTGCCCAGGACCAGCAGGTCCGCGTCATGGGCGGCGATCGTGAGGACGTCGGCGGGGCTGCCCTCGATCGCCTCCCCGGTGACCGGCACACGGGAGCCACGCCGGTGGACCAGGGCGTCCACCTCGGCGGTCACCACCTGGGCGGCCAGTGCGTCCTCTTCGAGCGGGGTGACGGCCGTGACCGGGCCGTAGTCGAGCCCGTTCCACGACCAGGCGATGACCGCCCGGACCGCGCCTCCACGGGCGTCGGCCTCGGTGGCCGCCCAGTCCAGGGCGCGGCGGCCGCCTTCGGAGCCGTCGACGCCCACCACGATCAGGTGACCGGTGCTCATCACTGCCTCCCCAGGGTCATCAAGCGGTGCCTTTTTGTGAATTCTATTCCGATTTGCCAAGTGTCGGGCCCGGGCCGCGGACGCGGATAGCGGCCGCCTGGGCCCGGGGTTGGCAGCCGGACGTTGTTAGCGGGCGGTGTAACCCGAGGTTTGGCGGCCGGGCTCGGTTAGCGAGTCGCGAGGCCCCGGGGTGGCGGGCAGCGAGGGCTGGCCTGGCGGCCAATCTTGGTTGGTGGGCGGCGAGGCCCGCTGTGGGCGGCCGGGCTCGGTGTGCCGCGAGGGTTGAGGTGGCGGCTGGGCTTGCGCGCTGCGGGGCCGGAGGCGGGCGGGCCGGAGGCGGCGGGCCGGCGGCGCTGCCGGGTCCGGCTCGGCTTCGGTGGCGACGACGGTTCCGGTCCGCATGGCTCCTCCTCGGTCCGCTGTCACCTCGACTTCGCGCCTGTCGATGCGGTGCGGGCGGAGCGCCTGGTCGTCTCACGCCGGGACCTCGGAAATCCACGGTGATTCGACAGGCCGGACACAGTCGGGGCCGGTAGTCATTCGTCGGGGCTTTCGGCTGGTGTGTCGAAAGGCGGTGTGTCGAAAGGGATCTTTCGCGCTTTGCCTGCCGATCATTGCGGGGAGTGACGAAGATGTCACAGGAGGGGTGGTGGTGTCCGATGGTGGTCCTGCTGGTGGCGACGCTGGGCCTGATCGTCGCGGCCGCGCTGGCCTTCTGGCCGTCCCGCGACGAGCGGGCCGAACCGGACAGGGCCGCGACGGCGCTGGAGCACGGGCACGCCGAGCCGGCCGTTCCGGGCAGCCTGGAGGGTGTCCTCACCGCCCAGCTGATCGGCGGGGAGATCACCCGCTCGCAGTATCTGCGCGCCCAGGAGAAGATCGCCGCCCGTGACGAGGAACGCCACCCGATGATCGTGCCCTGGGACGCCCACCCCTGAGCGCTCGCCCGCCCTGGCAGGATGGAGGGCCGGGACAGAGGAGGGGCGATGGCGGAGATCGTGCTCATCCGGCACGGACAGACCGAGTGGAGCGCCAACGGCAGGCATACGTCGTACACCGACCTGCCCTTGACCTCGGAGGGTGAACGTCAGGCCCGTGCCGCCGGTGAGCGGATCGCCGGGCGTGCCTTCGCCGCCGTGATCGCCAGTCCGCGGCAGCGGGCGCTGCGCACCGCCGAGCTGGCCGGGCTCACCGTGACCGAGGTGACCGAGGACCTGGCCGAGTGGGACTACGGCGACTACGAGGGCATCACCACGCCGGACATCCGCGCCGGCCGGCCGGGCTGGTCGCTGTGGACCGACGGCTGTCCCGGCGGCGAGTCGCCGGAGCAGATCGGCGAGCGCCTCGACCGGGTCCTGGCCCGCGCCCGTGAGCTGTCGGCCGAGGGTGACGTGGCACTGATCGGTCACGGTCACTGCCTGCGCGTGGCCGGCGCCCGATGGATCGGCCTGCCACCGGCCGGCGGGGGGCTCCTGCGGCTGGACACCGCGACCCTTTCGGCGCTCGGCTTCGAGCACGACACCGACCCGGTGCTCCTGACCTGGAATGCGCCGGCCTGAAAAGCGCAGCTCAGCGCGCCCGCCGGTGGACAGTGAACGCACAGGATGCGCACATGGTGACGCACAGGCGCGAGGCGAATCGTGGAGGTCACACGAGGGAACCGGGCTAGGAGAGACACCATGCTTGTGCAGATCGACCACGACATCGCCCCCGCACCGCAGCCGACCGTCGCGGTTCTCGGCCAGTTCAGCCGGGTCGCGGCCCTGCCGCAGCACCTGCCGCACGGCTGGCGGATGCGCCGCATCGACGGCCTCGACGCCGTCCGCCCCGGCGAGCTGGTGGTGCTCAGCGGCGCCACCGTGCACGACGTCCGCATGGCCCGCGCCGTTCTGCCGCAGACCACCCGGGTGATCGCCCTGATCGACGACTGGGCCGCCGCCGAGGTGGTCTCCGGCGTCCTGACCGCGGGCGCCGACGTGTGCGTGCGCGGCGGCCACCCCGGCGTCCTCGCCGGCCACCTGGTCGCCTGCCGCCGCCGCCAGCTCTCCGAACGCTGGGAGACCCTCGACCTGCCCCACTGAACGAGCCTCCGGCTCCCGGACGGCCGACGTCGACCGAGCGTCCGGCTCCCGGACGGCCGAGGTCGGCGAGCGTCCGGTACCTGGACCGCCGGGCTAACGGGCGGTCAGCAACCGGGCCATCTCGGTCCGGGAGCGCACCCCCAGCCGGGCGAAGACGTTGCGCAGGTGATGGTCGACCGTCCGCGGGCTCAGGTGCATCTCCTGCGCCACCTCACGGTTGGTGGCGCCCCCGGCGACCAGCGATGCGATGCGCTCCTGCTGGGCGGTCAGTGCCGGTCCCGACGGAAGGGGAGTCTCCACCCGTTCCCCGGCGGCGCGCAGCTCACGGACGCTCTGCTCGGCCCACGGGGCGGCGTCCAGGAGCTGGAACGTCTCGGCCGCCCGGCGCAGGTGGGTGCGGGCCTCCACGTTCCGGCGACGGCGGCGCAGCGACCGGCCGTACAGCAGCTCGGTGTGTGCCCTGGGGAAACCCGCCTCGCCCTCTCGCCCCAGCGCCGTCTCGAAATGGTCGGCCGCGGTCTCGGCGTCGTCGGCGCGCAGCGCCCGGCATCGGTCCCGCAACGCCAGCCAGCCGGGCTGACCGGTCCGGTCCGCCCACCGGTCGAAGGCGACCGCCACCGGTTCGACCGCCTGCCGCACCCCGGCCTGCGCCGCCGTCTCCAGCAGATGCGGCACCACGGCCACCCGCAGCAGCGCCGAGCCGGGGCCCGGCGGCGCGGACACCACCGCCAGCAGGCGCTCGGCGGCGGCCGGGCAACGGCCGTCGACCATGTCGAGCAGCGCCAGCGCCCACTCGCACAGCGGCCGGGACGGGCCGTCCGGGACCGACGCGATCCGGGTCAGGGCGGTGTCGCGGTCACCGACCAGGGCGGCCAGCACCGCGAGCACCGCCAGGTGGGCGCCGGCCAGGATCGGCTGCCCGGTTCCGCGGGCCACCGCCGCGCCGTCCATCGCGGCCTCGTTCGCCGCCGGATAGTCGCCGGCCGCCATCCCGGCCAGCGCGGCGAGCTCCAGAGCCTGCGGGACCAGCACCGACGCCCCCGCCTCCCGGGCCAGGACCGCGGCCCGCCCGGCCAGCGCGCCGGCCCGGCGGGCGTCGCCGATCAGGATGCCGGCGGTCGCGGCCCGCAGTAGCGGTCCCGGCTCGGCGACCCGGTCGGCCAGCTCGACGGCCTGCCGCAACCGGGTGAACGAACCCGGCTCGTCACCGTCGGCGATACAGGCCAGCCCGGCGACATGGTGGAACGCCAGTGTCACCGCGGGCGGCTCGTCGCCACGCCGGCCGGCCGCGACCCGGCGGGCCAGGGCGGCGTACCGGGTCTGCTCGCCGGAACGGCAGGCCGACTCGCCGGCCAGGGCGAGCGCTTCCAGGGCCGTGCCGGGATCGGATTCGGCCAGTTCGGCGGCCACGTCCAGGAGCACGTCGCGGGCACCCGGCCGGCCCTCCGGCAGGCTCATCTCGGCGGTCAGGCCGCGGGCGCGGACCCGGGCGGCGCCACCGGCCGCGGGGATCCGGCGGATCAACTGGCCGGCCTGGTGCGGACGGCCCGCCAGCCAGGCCGAACGGGCCGCCGCCAGCAGCAGGCCCGCCTTCTCCGCCGGATTGGGGCACAGCGCTGCGGCGTACCGTCCGGCCTCGGCGGCGACCACCGGATCCGCCTCCCTCGCGGCGACCGCCAGATCATGCGCGAGGGCCGCGTCGGGGCCGGTGGTCGCGGCGGCGCGATGCAGCAGCGCGGGCAGGTGGGCGCCGCGTTCCTCCAGCACGGCGGCGAGCGCGGCGTGGGCGATCCGGCGGCGGGCGACGGGCATTTCGGCGTACGCGACCCCGCGCATCAGTGGCCCCCGGAAGCGCACACCCGCGGCCGTGACCGTGACCAGCCCCTTCCTTTCGGCGGGCGCGAAGTCGTCGAGGCCGCGGTTGTCCACCGTGCCGTGTTCCCGGTCGTGGCCGGCCGGGTCGGTGGCGCGCAATGCGGCGGCCGCCTCGTTTCCGGGGGCGTGGCGTTCTGCCTGGCCGGCGGCGTGGAGTGCGGTGGCCGTCTCGTTTCCGGGGGCGTGGCGTTCTGCCTGGCCGGCGGCGTGGAGTGCGGTGGCCGTCTCGTTTCCGGGGGCGTGGCGTTCTGCCTGGCCGGTGGCGTGGAGTGCGGTGGCCGCGGTGAGCAGGGTGTCGGGGGAGGCGTCGGGGGCCGCGGCGGCGAGCAGCAGCAGTTCCCGGGTGCGGGCCGGCAGGGCGTGCAGTTCGGCGGCGAGCCGGCGGCGCAGTGGACTGTCCGGCGGCAGCGCCTCCGGTGGGGGCGCGTAGCCGCGGCGCTGCTCCGGACTGAGCCCGTGGACCAGGTCGATCAGGGCGCCCGGGTGCCCGGCGGCGATCTCGGTGAGTGTGCCGGCGACATCTTCGGCCAGGTCGGGGGCGTGCGCGGCGAGCACCCGGCGGGAGGCGGCCGGGTCGAGCGGGGCGAGCCGGTGCGTCGGGAAGCCGGACGGTTCGGCACCGGCCGGCACGGAGGCGACGATCGCGATCCGTTCACCGCCGACGCGGCGGGCGGCGAACGCGACGGCCCGCCACGAGTACGGGTCCAGCAGGTGGGCGTCGTCGATGAGGCACAGCACCGGGCGGGTGCGGGTGGCCGTACGCACGAGGGACAGTGCGGCGAGGCCGGCCGCGAGGGGATCGCCTCGGTCACCGCCGGCAACGCGCGACAGCGCTTCGCGCGTTGCCGGAGCCAGGTCGGCGTGCCGGTCATCGAGGGGCGCGAGCAGGGTCTGCAGGCTCGCGTACGGCAGATCGCGCTCGTCGGCGAAGCCCGAGGCGGTGAGTGCCGTCCAGCCGTCGGCGTGCTCGGCGACGGCGTGCAGCAGCGCGGTCCGGCCCTCGCCGGGGCCCGCGGAGATCACCAGGATGCCGCCGCGCCCGGCCGCGGCCGCCGAGGTCAGACGGCCGATGACGGCCAGGGCGTCCGCGCGCCCGGCCAGCCCAAGTTTCTGCACTGCCGGTGCATCAATCATGCGGCGAGTGTGCCGTGCCCCCGGCCGGAACGGAACACCGTTGCGGCAAATGAAATTTCCGGGATGTTGCGGGGCGATGACACGACGCAGGTGATTTCGCCGATGCGCGCTTGTTGCCGGAGCGCCAAAACTGACCCCCGTCGATCTGTTCCCCCACGGTAAGGAGACATCGACGTGACATTCGTTTCCGATCGCGCCCGACGCTGGCTGGTCGTCGCGGCCACCGCGATCACCCTCGTCACCGGCGCCGGCGTCACCCCGGCAGCGGCCGCCGCCAACCCGTACGAGCGAGGCCCGGCACCGACCCTCGCGGCCCTGCAGGCCTCCCGCGGCCCCTACGCGGTCAGCACCACCTCGGTGTCCCGCCTGGCCGCCACCGGATTCGGCGGCGGCGAGATCTACTACCCGACCACCACCGGCGACGGGACCTTCGGCGCGATCGCGATCTCGCCCGGTTTCACCGCCTACTGGTCGAGCATCTCCTGGCTCGGGCCGCGGCTGGCCTCACACGGTTTCGTCGTCATCGGCATCGAGACGCTGACCACCGCCGACCAGCCGGGCTCCCGCGGCGACCAGCTCCTGGCCGCCCTCGACTACCTCACCCAGCGCAGCTCCGTGCGGACGCGGATCGACGCCACCCGGCTCGCGGTCGCCGGGCACTCGATGGGCGGCGGCGGCAGCCTCGAAGCCGCCAGCGACCGGCCGTCGCTGCAGGCCGCCGTCCCGCTGGCCCCGTGGAACACCGACAAGTCGTGGTCGGAGCTGCGGGTGCCGACCCTGATCGTCGGCGGAGAGAGCGACAGCATCGCGGCCGTCGCCTCGCACTCCATCCCGTTCTACAACAGCATCCCGTCGTCGGCCGAGAAGTCGTACCTGGAGCTCAACAACGCCAGTCACTTCTTCCCGCAGTCGACCAACACGCCGACCGCGGTGCAGGCGGTGTCCTGGTTGAAGCGGTTCGTCGACAACGACACCCGCTACGACCAGTTCATCTGTCCCGGGCCGAGCGGCACCGCGATCTCCGACTACCGCAGCAGCTGCCCGCTGAGCTGATGCCCCGGTGATCCGGCCGGGCCGGTCACACCGGCCCGGCCGGATCCATTTCGGTCACCCCCACGACAGCACATGGATACGAGAAACGAAGAGCCGTAATGTTCCTCCTCGTGTCCACCCCCCTGCGCGGCCTGGCTCGCAACCCGGCCCTCCCGCCGGCCGCCCTCCTGCGGCTCGCCGGCGACGACCGGGTCAGCCGGTGGGACCTCGCCGCCCGCAGCGCATGGACCGACGAGGCGTTCGACGCTCTCGCCACCCACCCCGACCCGGAGGTCCGGGAGGCGCTCGCCCAGAGCCCCGGCGCCACCGGTGACCAGCGTGCCCGGCTCGTCGGCGACCTCAGCGTCCGGGTCCTGCAGGCCGTGCTCGAGGGCCCGCCGACCCGCTGGGCCGGGCCGCTGCCCGACTGGGTGTACCGCCGCCTCGCCGAACACCCCGAACCGCTCGTGCGCGACCTGCTCACCTTCCTGCCCGGCACACCCCGTGACGTGGTCGCGCTGCTCGCCCGCGACCGGCACCCCGGCATCGCCGACGCGGCCCGGGCCCTGCTCGACCGCAAGCCGTACGAGCCCGTCTCCCTCGGCCGCGACGAGGCCGCCCGGTTCGCCGCCGACGCCGCCGACTGGAACCGCGAACGGGCCGCCGCCGACCCCGCCCTCCCCAGTGAGTGGATCACCGTTCTCGCCGCCGACCCGTCGCCCCGGGTGCGCCTGGCCGTCTCCACCCGCCCCGAGCTCACCGAGGCCCGGCGCGCCGCCATCGATCACCGGACCGGACCGGCCGACGCCACACCGCCCCTGGACTGGGTGCTCGCCTCCGGGCCGGCCGAGCTGGACCGGTGCGTACGCTCGGCGCATCCCGCCCTGCGGCGCAGCGCCGCCTGCCACCCGGACCTGCCGGCCGACCTGCTCGCCGTGCTCACCGCCGACCCCGACCCGGGGGTACGGGCGCTGCTCTGCTCCCATCAGGCGCACGCCCCCGGCGAGCTGGTGCTGGAGACGTATCTCGCGACCGGCGACGAGGACCTGCTGCGGCATCCGGCCTTTCCGCGTACGGACCTGGCCCGCCTCGCCGACGACCCGGCCCCTCGAGCCCGCGCCCTGGTCGCGCTGGACCCCTCCGCCCCGCCGGCGCTGATCGAACGGCTCAGTCACGACCCGGCCGGCCCGGTCCGCCGCGCGATGGCCGCCGACCCGCGCATCCCACGGTCACGGCTGCTCGCGCTCGTC
Organism: Actinoplanes sp. CA-252034; assembly: GCF_050956125.1. NCBI lineage: Bacteria > Bacillati > Actinomycetota > Actinomycetes > Micromonosporales > Micromonosporaceae > Actinoplanes > Actinoplanes sp. CA-252034. The sequence goes on along the minus strand of NZ_CP191846.1, from coordinate 7,510,204 downwards.
GACGACGAGTCCACGGCCGAGGCCGCCGCCGCCAACCCGGCCCTGCCCGGGCCCGTGATCACGCGCCTGCTGAGAGCCCAGGGAGTCCGCTGAACTCGGCCGGCGCGGCCGCACCGGTGAGGTAGCGCTCCAGCATCTCCCGGCGCTGTGCGATCTGCCGCTCCTGCAGGGCCAGCCGATCGCGGACCTCCTGCACCTTCACCTGCAGCGCGGAACAGTCACCGGTCGGCCCGGCGGCCCCCGTGCACGGCAGGATCTCCCGGATCACCTCCGACGGCAGGCCCGCACCGTACAGATCCTGGATGAAGGCGACCTGCCGGACCGCCTGCTCGTCATACTCCCGGTAACCGTTGCCGCGCCGCTCGGCGGTGAGCAGGCCCTGCTCCTCGTAGTAGCGCAGCGCCCGGGTGCTGACCCCGGCCGCCGTCGCAAGCTCCCCGATCCGCATCGCCACCCGCTCCGTCCTCGGCTTGACATTGACGTCAACGTGAAAGTTTAGCGTTGGCGTCATGACGAGAAACGGCATCATCACCGGCGCGGGCACCGGCATCGGCGCGGCGATCGCCGACCGCCTGGCCGCCGACGGCACGAACCTGATCCTGGTGGCCCGCGACGGCGCCCGCCTCGACGAGACGGCCCGGCGGCTGCGTGCCGCCCACGGGATCGAGGTGCGGACCGTACCCCTGGACCTGTCCCGGCCGGACGCCGCCGCCGAACTGGAGAAGCACCTCGCCGGCACGGACATCGACGTGCTGGTCAACAACGCCGCCGTCGCCCACGTCGGCACGGTCGCCGACGCCGGACCGGACCGGATCCGCGCGACCGTCGACCTCAACGCCACGGCCCTCGCCGAGATCACCGCGCGGTTCCTGCCCGCCATGCTGGCCCGCGGCCGGGGCGCCATCGTCAACATCGCCAGCACCGCCGCGTACACACCCGCGCCCTGGAACGCCGCGTACGCGGCCTCGAAAGCCTTCGTCCTCTCCTACACGCGGGCGCTCGCGATCGAGACCGAGGGCACCGGCGTCCGGGTGGTCGCGGTCAGCCCCGGAGCGGTCGAGACCCCGATGAACCCCGGCCACTTCCGCGGCAAGCGAAGCCCCGAACAGGTGGCCGACACCGTGGTCGCGGCCCTGCGCGGGCGCGCTCCAGCCGTGGTCGACGGCCGTCTCTACGCCGCGCAGGTGTTCGTCTTCAGCCGGATCCTGCCCACCCGGACGGGGGCCCGCATGATCGGCCGGTTCTTCGCCCGGGCCGCCCGGAAATCGGCTGCTCCGCAGTAGACGGCCGCCACCCGGTCTGCGCCGAAGTGATCACCCGCAGACCGACCGACCTCGGCCTCACCGTCGCCACCCGGCGCCGCTGACCCGCTCACCGTGGATCACCAGATCGTCCTCGTCGGCGGCAGGGTCATCGAGTACAGGAAGGCCGGCTGCGAGGGGGATCGGCTCGTCTCGGCGCGGGCTACCGTTCCTGCGCCGAGTCGCCGTCGAGGTGAGCGCGGTGAGTAGCGCAGTGGCGACCGAGCCGACCAGCCACATGGCCAGAACGCCGCCCGAACCGCCCGGTCGTTCGTCAGCACTGATCCGCAGCGCCAACTCCCGGCTTGACGTGAGGACGAGCGTGCTCCTCGTCGCCTCGGCGTCCTCGGTCTGCCCGTAGGTCGCGAGCTCCTCGTGGTCGATGTCGGCCAGGCGAACCGACATGCCGCCCGTCGTGATGCCGTCAAGGCTCTCCGCGAGGAGGATCTGCCAGCGCAGGCTGAGAACCATCCACCCCCGGAAGTCGTCGGTCGTGTCGTAGACCGGCGCGCTGAGTACCGCGGACGATTGTCGTGTCGGCGTGACATAGGTGCGACTCGTCACGGTCGTGCGCGTGCGCCGGGCGTCCTGCAGCGCGTCGGCCACCTCCGGCCGGACGGAGAGATCGCTGCCGACCACGTCGGTGGCACTCTGCGGTGGCCAGCTGAGAACCGGAAACAGGTGCGAATCCGATGAGCCCGCAGGTCGCAGATCGAGTTGCGATACGCCGAGTGCACGCCACGACGCCTGAAGCTGCGGGATCTCGGTCGTGTGACCGGCGACGACATATGCCACGCCGGCCGCCGCCGGAAGGGGCTGCTGATCCATGGGCGCGGACAGGTCCCAGAACCGCACCGTGTCGGAGTCGGACAGTCCACCGACAGCGGCGGCCAGGCTGTCCACCAGCTCGGTGTAACGGGAGAGGCTCGCGGACACCGCTCGGGTGGCGCTCTGCGTTTGCAGGTCCATGAAGTGTGCGAATTGTTGCCGCTCCTGCTGGCGGTGCAGTGCGGTGACCGTCAGCCCGGTGCCCAGGAAGCCGAACAGCACCACCATCGCCACGGCCGTCGTCGGCCGCAGCGCAGCGACGCAGCGGCGCATGCCCGCGGCCGCGGTGGCGAGACCGTGGCGGATACGGCTCTGCGCCGGTGGAGTGTCCGGGCCGATGTAGGCCTCGAACTTGAGGAGCTCCCGGCGCCGGGCCAGCTCATCGCCGGCCAGCCGGTCGGTGACCGCCTCGTCGGCCAGCCCGATGACCTCGCACATCAACTCCCCGAGGGGCTGTTCACGATCGTCGAAGTGGCTCACGCTGCCTCCTTTCCGGATGCCGACGTGACCGCGTCGCGTGCTCGTTGCCGTTCGACCTCGTCACGCAGCCTCCGGCGGGCCAGTTGCAGGTTCTTGCGTACGGCCGCCTCGGTCTTGCCCAGCGCGGCGGCGATGTCGGCGGTGGGCACCTGGTCGAGGAAGCCGGCCATGACCGCCTGTTGAGCGGGTGGCAGGGTTCGCAGCAGCTCGGTGATCCACCGTCGTTGCACGTATTCGGAGATCGGGTTGCCGGCGCGGTTCGCGTGTTCGGCCCGGTCGAGCCGGTCAGCGTGGCGAGCCTCGTCCCGGCGTAGGCGGCCGATGGAGCGGGTCACCATGGTCCGGGCGTACGCCTCCTTGTTCTCGATGCTGTACCAGTGCCGGTACAGGTAGGTCATCGAGTCGGCGGCGGCCTCCTCGGCGTCGGGGATGCTTCCCCACACCACCGCGCCGTACTTCACCAACTGCGGGTAGAGCAGGTCGAAGAAAGGGTCGAACTCCGCTGCGGGGGGCAACTGAGGACCGTCGTCGGGACGGTTGGTCTCCTTGTGGCCCATCGGCACCTGCTTTGGCTCGTCGTAGTGACCGGCTGTCATACAGAAGAGGTGCCGAGATGCCCGACTGTGACATCCTTTTTAATCTTTTTTCGGACATAGTGTTCAGCGGCGCGATCGCAGGATCACCACGGCGAGGAGAACCGCGGAGGCCGCGGCGACGGCCGTGACGGGCAGCGACGAGGTCGTCAGGAACACCCCACCCACTCCGACGAGGATCCCGTTGATCACCATCAGCAGGTTCTCGGCGGACAGCGGCGTCACCTGTCGTACCGCCGCCTGCTCGCCGTCACCGGATGGAGAGTCGATGTCGTTCACCGGGCACGCACCCTTTCCGAGACGTGATGGCCGCCGGTCGACGGCCTCAACCAGGAAGAGGGTCTCGCCGGTCCGTTCCGTGAAGGTGCTCCTCAGCGAAGGAACGGGCTCCACTCCCGTACGGATCGCACCTCGACGCCCGGCGTTCGGAAGTACGGGTCGGCGGCCAGGATCTCGTCGGCCCCGGCCCGGCCGGGCACGTCCAGGATGATCAGGGCGCCGCTGTCGTCGGCCAACGGGCCGGCTGCCCGGACGGCACCGGCGGCGTGCAGCGCGGTCAACCGGTCCCGATGGGCGGGGCGGGCGGCGAGCCGTTCCGGCGCCGGGGTGAACGTGAGCTCGACGATCCACATGCGCCCGACGCTACGGCGGCCTGCCGGTGCCACGATGTATCAGTTGATACGTGACTTCTCTCGGCACCATCCCGGCGCTGCGCGGTCTCCCGCCCGAGCGCCTCGACGACCTGGGGCGCCGGGCACGAGCCGCACGCTTCGCGGCGGGAGACCTCCTGCGCCGGGCCGGGGCGAGCGCGTCCGACGTCGTCCTTCTTCTTTCGGGTACGGTCGTCGCCACCCACGAGACGGCCGGCGGCGGTGAGGTGTGGCCGGGCCGGTGGACCGGGCCCACGATCGCCGACAAACCGGCCGTTCTCAGCGGCGAGCCGTCCCCGACGGGGCTCCGCGCCACGACCGCCGTCACCGCCCGGCTCCTGCCCGCCGCCGACTTCCGCCGGCTGTTGCACGACGAACCCGAGGTCCGCGATCACGTGCTCGCGGCCCTGGCCCGGGACGCGCTGGCCGGCCGCCGGGAGCTGGTCCGCTCGGCGACCCTGCCCGCGGTGGCCCGCGTCGCCACCCGGCTGCTCGATCAGGACCCGAGCCGCCGGACGGCGTGGCCGGGCTCGCAGGACGACCTGGCCCGCACGCTCGGTCTGAGCCGGGTGACGGTCAACCGCGCGCTGAACCGCCTGAGCCGCGCGGCCGCCGTCCGTCTCAGCCCCAACGGCGTCACCGTCACCGACCGCAGCAGGCTCGCCGATTTCACCGCCCCCGAGAACGACGCCTGACCCCGCCGGGGCACCCCGGAGGCCCACCGGCTACCCCGGAGGCCCACCGGCTACCCGGCCGGTGATGACGGAGACTTGCTGGTATCCCAGCCAGCCACGTAGGCGGCCTCTGGCATCCCGGCTGGCCACGTAGGCGGCCCGCCGGCATCCCGACCGGCTACGACGGCGGCCCGCCTGGATCCCGGTCTGTCGCTTGGCGTGGTCACGGCCCGGCAACCAGACTGGGTGCCGGATGCCGGGCCGCTATGGAGGTGACCGGGTCAAGGTCTCGGGGAGGGGTCAGCCCTTGATCTGCCGTCGGCCGGAAGTGCCGGACTCGATGGTGATCCGGCGGGGCTTGGCGCGATCGGACACCGGGATCTCCAGGGTCAGGACGCCGTTGTCGTACGCCGCCTGCAGTTTGTCGGTGTCGAGGGTGTCGCCGAGGAACAGTTGCCGGCTGAACACGCCCATCGGACGCTCGCTGATCACGGTCTCGGCGTTGTCCTTGGTCCGGCGGCGTCGCTCGGCCCGGACCTGCAGGACGTTGCGCTCGACGGTCACGTCGATGGAGTCGGGGTCGACGCCGGGAAGATCGAAGTAGACGTAGAAGGTGTCGCCGTCACGCTCGGCGTCGACGTGCATCGCCGCCGGGCGGCTGCTGGTGCCGTTGAACTGCTCGAACAGGCGGTCGAGGTCACGGAACGGGTCGGTGCGCAGAAGCATGGTCATCTCCTCCTTCGGTGCTCCCTCACCAAAAGCCTCACCAATGCCGGGAAAGCCTCCCGGACAGGTCGCCGGGAGAACCTCCCGGACGCGTTGCCGGGTGAGATATCCCGGCCGGGTGCCGGGAGAACCTCCCGGACATCCACTACTTCTGTGTTAGCACTCGGACCGGCCGAGTGCAAGTCACAAGCTGTTGACCAGTGCCTTCTCGTCGAATTCGGCGGTCTCAGGCTTGAAGGAGAGGCGGAAGCTGAGCAGCGCCAGCAACAGGCCGGCGATGGAGAGCCCGATGCCGAGCCACGCCGACGCGAGGTATCCCCACCCGGCGGCGATGACCACTCCGCCGAGGGCGGCGCCGATGCTGTTGGCGATGTTCAGTGACGACTGGTTGACGGCCGCGCCCATCAGCTGTGCGCCGGGCGCGACGGCGATCAGCCGTGACTGGAGCGCCGGGACGATGAACAGGCTGGCCGCCCCGACCAGGAACGCGCCGACAACGAGCCCGGCCGGATGGTGGGCGGTGAGGGCGAAGAACGCCACTGACACGATCAGGCCGCCGAACCCGGCCAGCACGCTGCGCCGCAGGTCACGGTCGGCGGCGATGCCACCGAGGGCGACCCCGACGGTCATGCCGAGGCCCATCGACGCGAGCACCCACGGGATCGTCGACTCGTCGAGCCCGGCCACATCGGTGGTGATCGGCGCGATGTAGCTGTTCACCGCGAAGAATCCGCTGGTGCCGACGGCGACGGCCAGGGCGACGAGCCAGACCTGCGGCGAGCGGAAGGCCCGCAGTTCGGCGCGGGGTGATCCGCCGGCCGGGGCCGCCGTCGACGGTACGGTCGTGAGCACCGCGAGCAGACTGAGGGCGAAGACGGCTGCCACCGCCAGGTAGGCGGCCTCCCATCCGCGTGACTGCCCGAGCACCGTGATCAGCGGAACTCCCGCGAGGCTCGCCGCGGTCAGCCCGCCGATGACGATCGACACGCCCTTGCCGTGGTTGCCCGGCCCCAGGATGGTGGCGGCGAGGATCCCGGCCGCTCCGAAGTATGCGCCGTGCCCGAGCGCGGCGACGAACCGTGCGGCCAGCACCAGCTCGAACGTGGGCGCGAGCGCCGATGCCGCGGTCGCGGCGACGAAGAGTACGAGCAGCCCGACGACGAGCCGGCGCCGTGGCGCCCGGGCGGTCATCACCGCGATGGTGGGGGCGCCCACGACCACGCCGAGCGCGTAGACGGTGATCATCCAGCCGGTCTGTGCCAGCGCGTCCGGAACCGAGGCCGCATACGCCTCGGGCAGCAGGTCGCGGGCCATCTCCGGGAGCAGTCCCATGGCGACGAACTCGGTCAGCCCGAGCCCGAAGCCGCCCAGCGCCAGCGCGATCAGGGCCGCGAGGCGACGCCCGGAGGTGAGTGTGTCCACCCCGCGACCCTAGAACGTTCTAGTCCGGGCGGGAATAGAACGTTCTAGCAATCACAGGGGGGCGTGGAGCCCTGCTTAGGCGGATACCGCATCGTTGGCATCCGCCGAAGCCGAAGCCGAAGCCGGAGCCGGAGCCGGAGCCGGGGCCGGAGCCGGGGCCGGAGCCGGGGCCGGAGCCGAAGCCGGCGCTGGAGCCCAGGCTGGGGCTGGCCTAAGCCGAGGCCGAAGCTGAGGCCGGGGCCGGGGCCGGGGCCGGGGCCGGGGCCGGGGCCGGATCCGAGGCCGAAGTCGAGATCGGGGCCGGGGTCGGGGCCGGGCGCAGGCTGCGGAGCGCGAGCAGCAACCCGACCGCGGCGAGGACGGCGCCGATCCACACCGACGACAGGTAGCCCCAGCCGGCGGCGATCGCGGCGCCACCGAGGGCGGCGCCGAGGCTGTTGGCGACGTTGGCGGCGGACTGGTTGACGGCGGCGCCCATCAGTTGGGTTCCGGGCGCGCTCTCGATCAGGTGCGACTGCAGGGCCGGCCCGATGAACGCGCTGGTGGCCCCGACCAGGAAGGCGGCCGGGAACAGGGCGGCCGGGTGGCCGGCGGCGAGACCGAAGAGGACGACCGCGGCGACGACGGCGACGAACCCGTACCGGAGGGTGCGGCTCAGGTCGCGGTCGGCGGCGGCTCCGCCGACCGCGATGCCGATGGTCATGCCGAGCCCCATCAGCGCCATCACCCACGGGACGGCGCCGTTGGAGAGGCCCGCGACCTCGGTGGTGAGCGGCGCGATGTAGCTGTTGACGGCGAAGAACCCGGCGGTCCCGACGGCGACGACGGCGGACGCCAGCCACACCCGCGGCGAACGGAAGGCGCGCAATTCGGCGCGCGGTGATCCGCCGGGGGCGGCGGCGACGGTGGGCACGGTGGCGAGCACGGCCAGGAGGCTGAGAGCGAAGATCAAACCCACGAGGAGGTACGCCGTACGCCATCCGTGGCTCTGGCCGAGGCTGGTGACCAGTGGCACCCCGAGCAGGTTGGACGCGGTCAGGCCGCCGAGCACGATCGCGAACCCCTTGCCCTGGTTGCCGGGGCCGAGGATGCGCCCGGCCAGGATCGCCGCCGCGCCGAAGTAGGCGCCGTGGGCCAGCGCCCCCACGAACCGCCCGGCCAGGACCAGCTCGAACGTGGGCGCCGCGACGGACAGCACCGTGCCCACCAGGAAGAGCCCGAGCAGCCCGAGGACCAGGCGCTTGCGGGGCAGCCGGGCGGTCAGGGCGGCGATGGTCGGCGCGCCCGCGACCACGCCGAGCGCGTAGATCGTGATCATCCAGCCGGCTTTGGCGACCGCGTCGGGCGGTGAGGCGGCGTACTCGACGGGGAGCATGTCGCGGGCCATCTCGGGCAGCAGGCCCATGGCCGAGAACTCGGTGAGGCCGAGCCCGAAGCCGCCGAGGGAGAGCGCGAGCAGGGCGGCCCATCGGCGGCCGCGGGTGAGGGTGTCCACTCACCGGATCCTAGAACGTTCTAGTGGCCGTGTCGGTAGAACGTTCTAGTTGTCACACCCCGTACCATCGCGACATGCGTTCAGGGGAGCGGCGGATCACGCTCGCCGACGTCGCGGCCGAGGCCGGGGTGTCGGTGGCGTGCGTGTCGATCGTGATGCGGGGCGCGCCGGGCGCCGGGGAGGCCACCCGCGAGCGGGTGCTCAAGGTCGCGGCGGACCTCGGCTACCAGCCGGACAGCCGGGCCCGCCTGCTGCGCAGCGGTCGCAGCCGCCTGATCGGCGTCGTCTTCGACGTGCGGCACCCGTTCCACCACGACCTGCTCACCGGGCTCTACGACGCGGCGGGCGCGGCCGGCTATCAGCTCACCCTGAGCGCGGTGACACCGAGACGCGGCGAGCGTACGGCCGTCGGCGACCTGCTGCAGGACCGGTGCGAGGCGATCGTCCTGTTCGGCGGCACGATGCGCTCGGCCGAGCTCGCCTCGATCGCGTCCCGCCTGCCGGTGGTGGCGATGATGCGCAGCGCCCGCCGGCGCGACGTCGACGTGGTGCACAACGACGACGCGCTCGGCTCCCACCAGGCCGTCGACCACCTGGTGTCGCTGGGGCACCGGCGGATCGCGCACGTCGACGGCGGCACCGTGCACGGCTCGGCCGAGCGGCGCGCCGGCTACCAGGAGGCGATGCACCGGCACGGTCTGGGCGAGCACATCCGGGTGGTGCCCGGCGGCGCCGGCGAGGAGGACGGCGCCCGGGCCGCCGCGAGGCTGCTGACCGACCCGCCGACCGCGGTGACCGTCTTCAACGACCTGAGCGCGACCGGCCTGCTCGACGTGCTGCGCCAGCACGGCCTGCGTGTGCCCGGCGACATCAGCGTCGTCGGCTACGACGACACCAGCCTCAGCCGCCTGGCCCACATCGACCTGACCACCATCGGCCAGGACATCGACGCCCTGGCCACCCGGGCCATCGAGCGCGCGGTCGAGCGTGTCGAGGGCACCCCGTCCGGCCCCCGGGCCGTGATCCTCCCGCCCCGCCTCGTCGTCCGCACCACGACCGGCCCCCCACCCGCGGCGTCCCGGGGCCGGTGAGGCGCCCACCGCCCTCCCGCACAGCCCTCAGCGATGTGCGGAGCACGGCCGGCGGAGGTCTCAGCGGCGCCCGGCGCCCGGCCGGCGGAGGTCTCAGCGGTGGGCGGCGCACGGCCGGCGGAACTCGGCCACGCCGGGGACCGTCGGAGCAGCATGACTCATCAGAGCGGTTCCCACCGTGCCCGGTTCGTCGCGTCGGCCACCGCCTTCGCCTTGTTCGTCGTCGCGGGGTGCACGGCGGGCGAGAAGGAGGCGGGCGAGCAGCAACGATCGACCGCTGCCGTAGCCCCGGTCACGGCCCCGTCGGCGGAGGCATCGCCGTCGGCATCGGAGGCACCTCGATTGCGGGACGGGTGGAAGACCGTCGAGTACCGGGACGTGCGGGTGGACGTCCCCGCCGACTGGGTGCAGCCGGACGGCACGGGCTGTGAGCTGCGGTTCGAGCGGTGGGCGCCGCCCGGTGCGCCGCCGTGCCGGATGACGGTCGGGGTCGTGTTCTACGGGGCGGCGACGTTCGACCCGGCGCACCGGCCGGGAGTGCGCAAGAGCGAGGGCGAGACCTGGGCGGGGTACGTGTACGCCGGTGAACTGGCCGTCTATGCGGCCGGCCCCGATCGCGAACTGGTCCAGGACGTGCTGGACACGGCCCGGCCACCGGCTGTTCGGTGAGTGGGCGACCAGCCCGGCGGTCGCGCTGCGGCCCGGACCCGGCAGCCCCGTCGCGGGGTGGTCCGGGAGGTGTGGTTCGGCGGGGCCGGGTGGCCCGTACCGGATGAAGGCCTGGATCGCATCAGAGATGACACCGTGCCGGCATCGCATCGACGGGGGGACGGCGATGCCGGCACGGGGACCGGGGTGGGCTTCGTCAGGAAGCCGCGCTAGCGGTGGGCTTGAGGACCGCGCAGGTCTCGACGGCCTTCTTCACCGTCGCGTCGGAGGTGTCGGGGTTCGCGGTGTCGGTGACGCCGTTCTCCTTCAGGCAGTTCTCGTAGGCGGCGTTCGCGCCCCGGCCGCCGCCACCGTTGCCGTTGCCGCCGCGACCGGCGCCCATGCTCGGGCGCACCGAGGCGCAGGCTTCCTGGGCCTTCTGCCAGGTCGCGTCGTCGACACCCTCGGGCTTGCTGAAACCGCCGCCACCGGGGAAGCCGCCACCACCACGCTGGCCGGCGCTGCCCTCCGGCCGAGGCTGGCCGGACGGGCGCGCGCCGCCGGACGGTCGGACGCCGTCGGGCGCGCCGGACGGCCGGGCGCCGCCGTTGCCCATGCCGCCACCGGGCGCACCGGACGGCATGGTGATCGTGACGCCGTTCTCGTTGAGACAGCTGATGTACGCCGCGAACGCGTTGCTGCCGCCGCCGTTCTGACCGGTGGTGCCGCTGTTGTCCGTGGTCGCCTCGTCCGAGCCGCACGCCGCCGTGAAGAGCATGGCGACCGAGACCGCGACGACGGCTACGGCGCGGCGGGGCGCCTTCGAACTGATCACCGGCACGGGGGTTCTCCTTAGGATCGGCACTGGTGCTCCGGACGTGTGAAGGAAAGCGGCCGCACCTGTGCGCAAGGTCGGACGACCCTAGGAGTTACCTAAGAACGACTTCCGGCGCTCCGAGCGAACTCCCAGGTAGGACCGAGCCCGCGGCGAGGACCGCTCGTCACACTCGGCGACCATGGGTGTTGCACTGGCCGGTCGCCGGCGTCTGATCTGGCTCGCCGTGGCGGTCGTCGTACTCGCGTTGATCGCCTTCGGCGTGGTGCGGGCGCTGACGGCCGGCGCGGCGCAGGAGGAGTCGAAGGCGGCCGAGATCGTCAAGGCCGACAGGGGAACGGTGACCACCGAGGTCGCCACCACCGGCACGCTGCAGGCGGCGCAGACGCGCAGCCTGTCGTTCGCGGTGTCGGCCGAGGTGGAGTCGGTGAAGGTGCGGGCCGGCAACACGGTGACCGCGGGCCAGGTGCTCGCCACCGTCGACGACACCGCCGCGGCGGAGAAGGTCGACGACGCCACGTCGACGCTCTCGGACGCCTACGACGCGCTGGAGTCGGCGCAGTCCGCCTCGACCTCCGCCGCCACGTCCGGTTGCAACGTGGCGGCGGCCTACACCAGCACCTCACCCGGCGTCTCGGCCTCGGCGTCTCCCTCGGCCTCGCCCTCGCCGTCGTCCTCCCCGTCGGTGTCGCCCTCGCCGACGCCGGCCAGGACGACCACCAAGCCGCGGGCGACCGCGACGAAGACGTGTGCCACCTCCACGGGCGGCTCCACCCGCGGCGGCTCCGGCGGTGACGCGATCCTCAGCGCACAGCAGCGTGTCAACGCGGCCGAGGTGGCGCTGGAGGAGGCCGAGGAGAACCTGGCCGGGGCCACCATCAAGGCGCCGATCGCCGGGAAGATCATCTCGGTGAGTGGCAAGGTGGGCAGCACGGCCAGGTCCGGGTCGGCCTTCATCACCCTGGCCGACGTCTACGACATGCAGATCAGCGCCGACTTCCCGGAGGCCGACGCCGATCACCTGGAGGTCACCCAGAAGGCGGTGATCACCCTCGCCGACCGGCCCGGCGAGACCTTCGACGCGACCGTGGTGCAGGTCGACCCGGTCGGCACCAGCGACGGCACGCTCACCCGCTTCGGGGTGGTGCTGTCGTTCAACGACGCGCCGGACGAGCTGCTCGTCGGGCAGAGTGCAAACGTCCGGGTGACAACCGGCAGTGAGGAGGATGTGCTCCGGGTGCCGAGTACGGCGGTGCACGATGTGTCCGGCGACAGCGGTACCGTCCTCAAGGGCGGTGCCGAGGTCCAGGTCAAGCTGGGGTTGCGCGGCGACCGGTATACCGAGATCGCCTCCGGGATCACCGAGGGCGACCCGGTGGCGAAGTCCTGGTGAGCAGCGTCCTCCCCACCCGTTCATAGGTCATTCAAAGAAAACGCTGATAGTTCTTTACGGTGCTCTCCGAAACCCGTGGTCCCGTGACCCTCAGTGACGCCGCGTCCCGGCCCTTCCGGGTCCTGGTCGTCGACGACGAGCCCAACATCGCCGCGCTGCTGAGCGCGACGTTGCGGCTGGTCGCCTTCGAGGTCCGGGTGGCGGAGACGGGGCACGGCGCTCTCGTGGCGGTGCAGGACTTCGAGCCGGATCTGATCGTCCTGGACGTGATGCTTCCGGACGTCGACGGGATCGAGGTCGCGCGGCGGTTGCGAGCCGCCGGCCACCGGGTCCCGGTCCTGTTCCTGACCGCGCGGGACGCGGTGGAGGATCGCATCCTGGGGCTGTCAGCCGGCGCGGACGACTATGTCACCAAGCCGTTCAGTCTCGAGGAGGTCGTGCTACGGATACGCGCGATCCTGCGCCGCAGCCAGCCGGAGGAGCCGCAGGAGGACACCGGCGTGCTGCGGTACGCGGACCTGGAACTGGACGAGGACGCCCACGAGGTGCGCCGGGCGGGCCGGCTGATCGAGCTGTCCCCGACCGAGTTCAACCTGCTGCGGTACCTGATGATCAACGCGGGCCGGGTGGTCAGCAAGGCGCAGATCCTGGACCGGGTGTGGAAGTACGACTTCGGGGGCGACGGCCGCATCGTGGAGTCCTACGTCTACTACCTGCGGCGAAAGATCGACAAGACCGATCCGCCGCTGATCCACACGGTGCGGGGAGTGGGGTACGCCCTGCGCCTGCCCCGAAGCGGCGAGGAGTGAGAAGCTGGCGTTTTTGGACACTCAAGTCCAGACTCGTCCTCGTCGTTGCGGTTTTATCCGGCATTGCCCTGGTGGTGGCCAACGTCGCCGGGGTGCTGCTGATCCGGAAATACCTCGAGAACCGGATCGACGACCAGCTCATCGCGATCAGCCGCCCGCTGGCCGACGCGCCGCAGGGTGGATTCGGGCCGCGACCGGGCCGCTTCCGTGGCCTCGGCCCCGACCAGATCATGTACTTCTACAACGCTGACGGCACTCTCGACGCCGCCCGCAGCTCCCCGGCCGACGACACCCGGCCGGTCACCGACGCGATCGGTGGCGGCGCCGGCCTGCCCTACACCGTCTCGACCGTCGCCGGCGCCGACTGGCGGGTGCTGACCGTCGACATCGCCGACACCGGCGAGCGCGCGCTCATCGGCTACTCGCTGGTCGAGGTCGAGCAGACCACCGACCAGCTGATGCTCATCGACGCCGGGGTGCTGCTGCTGGTGCTGACCCTGCTCGGATTCGGGGCGGCGTTCGTGGTGCGGATCGGGCTGCGGCCGCTCACCGAGATGGAGGCGGTGGCCGCCGACATCTCCGGCGGCAACCTGTCCGGCCGGGTGCCCGGCACCGACCCGCACACCGAGCCCGGCCGTCTCGGCCTGGCCCTCAACGCGATGCTCACCCGCATCGAGGGCGAGGTCGACGCGCGGACCGCCTCGGAGCAGCGCCTGCGGCAGTTCGTCGCGGACGCCTCGCACGAGCTGCGCACCCCGCTCACCTCGATCCGCGGCTGGGCCGAGCTCTACCGCCGGGGCGGCTCTCCGCCCGGCCCGCAACTCGACGAGACGATGGGCCGCATCGAGGCCGAGTCGGCGCGGATGGCGGTGCTGGTCGAGGATCTGCTGCGGCTGGCCCGGATGGACCAGCACCGAACACTCGACCTGCGCCGCATCGATCTGCTGGAGATCGCGGCCGACACCATCCGTGACGCGCACGCGCGGATGCCGGGCCGGCAGGTGCTGCTCGCCGGGCTCAGCGACGAGGAGGACACGTTCGAGCCCGCGACCGTGCTCGGCGACGATCACGGGCTGCGGCAGGTGGTGACGAACCTGGTGGCCAACGCGCTGAGCCACACCCCGCCGGAGACGACGGTGACGGTACGGGTGGGGCTGGACGGTGACGAGGCGGTGCTCGCGGTCTGTGACGACGGCCCGGGTGTGCCCACTGAGCACGCGCCCCGTGTCTTCGAGCGGCTCTACCGGGCCGACTCCAGCAGGTCACGGGCCAAGGGCGGCGGCTCCGGACTGGGCCTGGCGATCGTGGCGGCGATCGTGGCGCAGCACGGCGGCCGGGTGGAGTTGCGCGACACTCCGGGCGGTGGCGCGACGTTCCGTGTGGCCCTGCCTGCTGTCAGTGACTCCGTGTGAGGTTTTGAGGTGGCTCCCAGGTTGCGCCGAAGCTCCTCATAGCCCGTGGCTCCAGAGTGTCCGCCATGAAGGTACGTCTGAGCCGCCACCCGTCGTTGGTGGTCAACGCCGTGATAGGCGTCGTGCTCGTCGCCGGGGCCTATACGGTGTACGAGACATTTTCCGGAACCGACGACGGGGCGACGGCCGCGACGGCCTCCGAGCGAACGGTCACCGTCCAGCAGGGCACGGTCACCAAGACCGCCACCGCCGACGGCACCCTGGAGAGCGCGAGCACCGCCAGCGCCACCTTCGAGACCAGCGGCACGGTCACCTCGATCAGTGTGAAAGTCGGCGACAAGGTCAAGAAGGGCCAGGTACTGGCCAAGGTCGACCCGGCCGCCGCCCAGCGCTCACTCGACGCCGCCGAGGCCGACCTGGACGCCGCCCAGGACGCCCTGGACCGCGCCGAGGACGCCGGCTCGGACACCTCCGACGCCGAGAACCAGGTCACCGAGGCGAACCTGGCCGTCGACGAGGCCGAGGCCGCGGTCGAGGGCGCCACGCTGACCGCCCCGATGGCCGGCACCGTCACCGCCGTCAACGGCACCCTCGGCGGCTCCGCCTCCGGCAGCAGCTCCTCCAGCTCCACCTCCGGCGGCGGCTCCCAGAGCGGCGGCTCCACCAGCTCGTCCTCCTCCAGCAGCAGCACCGGCTTCATCGAGATCGCCGACCTCACCAAGATGCAGGTGTCGGCCGGTTTCGCCGAGGCCGACGCGACCAGCCTCAAGGACGGCCAGGTCGCCACGGTGACCTGGAACGCGCTCAGCGGCACCTCGCAGAGCGCGAAGATCGCGGCGATCGACCCGTCCGCGACCACGTCGAACAGCGTGGTCACCTACGGCGTCACGCTCACGCTCGACGCGGTGCCGGCCGGCGCGAAAGTCGGCCAGACCGTCTCGGTGTCGGTCACCACCGGCTCCAAGGAGAACGCCGTCCTGGTCAACGCGGCGGCGATCACCACGGTCGGCAACCGGCACACGGTCACCGTGGTCACCAACGGCGTCCAGGAGACCCGGTCGGTGGAGATCGGCCTGGAGGGCGACAGCGCCACCGAGGTCACCTCCGGTCTCACCGCGGGCGAGCAGGTCGTCGTCAAGACCACCTCCACGAGTACGGGTGGCGGCACCCAGCAGGGCGGCGGCGGATTCCCCGGCGGCGGCACCGGGTTCGGCGGCGGCGGGCTCAACGGTGGCGGAGCGGCGCCCGGCGGCGGCGGGCGGACCCGGTGAGCAAACCCGTCCTGCAGGTGACCGACCTGAAGAAGATCTACGGCCAGGGCGAGGCGACCGTGCACGCGCTGCGCGGGGTCTCCGCGACCGTGCACCGTGGGGACTACGTGGCCATCATGGGCTCGTCCGGCTCCGGCAAGTCGACCCTGATGAACATCCTCGGCGCGCTCGACGTCCCCACCTCCGGGCAGTACCTTCTGGACGGCGTGGACGTGAGCAAGCTGTCCGACGGGCAGCTCGCGCTCGCCCGGAACCGGCTGATCGGGTTCATCTTCCAGTCGTTCAACCTCATCCCGCGGACGACCGCGGTGGCCAACGTGGAGCTGCCTCTGGCGTACGCCGGGGTCAAGCCGAGGGAACGCCGCCGGCGCGCCATGGAGGCCCTCGACGTGGTCGGTCTCGCGGACCGTGGCGGTCACGAGCCGAACCAGCTCTCCGGCGGCCAGCAGCAGCGTGTCGCGGTGGCCCGGGCCCTGGTCACCGAGCCGGCCCTGCTGCTCGCCGACGAGCCGACCGGCAACCTGGACTCCAAGTCCACCGACGACGTGCTGCAGGTCTTCGACGACCTCAGCACCGCCGGCCGCACCATCGTGATCATCACGCACGAGGACGAGGTCGGCGCCCGCGCCAAACGGCTGATCCGCCTGGTCGACGGCTCGATCGTCACCGACGTGCGCCAGTCGCCGATCCACCTGCCCCCGGTCGGCCCACGCCAGTCGCACCAGTCGTATCAGCCACCGGCCGGGCGTGCCGCGATGTACTCCGGAGGGCGACACTCCCAGTGAACTTCTTCGAGGTAGTCCGCTTCTCCCTGCGCGGTCTGTCGGCCAACAAGCTGCGCTCCGCCCTGACCATGCTCGGCATCCTCATCGGCGTCGCCGCCGTCATCCTGCTCGTCGCGGTCGGCAACGGCTCGGCCAAGACGATCAGCGACCGGATCGAGGCGCTCGGCACCAACACCATCACCGTGATGAGCACCGGCCGCGGCGGATCCAGCAGCACCGCCCTCACCAAGGACATGGCCGACGCGCTGACCGACCCCGAGCTGGCGCCCGACGTCAAGTCCGTGTCGCCGGTGGTCAGCTCGTCGTCGGCGACCATGACCTACGAGGGCAGCGACCACTCGGTCGCCACGTTCGTCGGCACCACGCCCAGCTGGTTCGCGGCCTCCACCACCCCGGTCGGCCGGGGCTCGGCCTTCAGCTCCGACGACGTCGACCAGGGCCGGCGGGTCGTGGTGATCGGCCAGACCGTCGCCGAGGAGCTCTTCCCCGGCGTCGACCCGATCGACAAGCAGGTCACCGTCGGCGGGGCGCTGTTCACCATCGTCGGCGTGCTGGAGGAGAAGAGCTCCACCGGCTTCAACGACGCCAACGACACGGCGGTCGCCCCGCTCACCGCGGTGCAGCAGGTGCTCACCGGTTACGGCGCGCTGACGTCGATCATCGTGGAGGCCGCCGACCCGGAGAGGGTGGACGCCGCCCAGTCCGAGGTGTCCACGATCCTCAACCAGAGACTGGACGTCGACGCGTCGTCGACGAGCACCCCGTACCGGATCCAGAACGCGTCGTCGCTGTTGGAGACGCAGACCGAGACCGCCGACACGTTCACCACGCTGCTCGGGGCGGTCGCCGCGATCAGTCTGCTCGTCGGCGGCATCGGCATCACCAACATCATGCTGGTGACGGTGACCGAGCGGACCCGGGAGATCGGCATCCGCAAGGCCCTGGGCGCGCCCCGCCGGGTCATCCTGACCCAGTTCCTGATCGAGGCGAGTCTGTTGAGCGTGCTCGGCGGCGCCCTCGGGGTCGCCGCCGCCCTGATCGGGAGCCAGTTCGAGATCGTCGGCGTGAAACCGGTGATCGTGCCCAGCTCGATCGGGTACGCCGTGGGCGTGTCCATCGCGATCGGCCTGTTCTTCGGCGGGCTGCCCGCCGCCCGCGCCGCCCGGCTGCGTCCCATCGACGCGCTGCGCTACGAGTGAGGACCCTGCTGTGACAACGATGAACGACGAGACCGCGATCATCTCGAAGATCGAGGAGCCGGACCGGGACGGTCTCTCCGCCGAGCTGGCGGCGGCCGCGCCGAAGAAGTGGTGGAACAAGGGCACCGTCGCCCTCGGGGTGGCGGTGCTGCTGATGGGCGGCTTCCTGGGCGGGGTGCAGGCGCAGAAGCAGTGGGGGGCGACCACCAGCGCGGCGAGCGGCTTCCCCGGCGGCGGCACGGGCACACGTGGCGCGGGCGGCGCCGGATTCCCCCGGACCGGGGCCAGCGGGGCGCCGGGCGGGAACCTCCCCGGCGCGGCGACGACCGGCACCGCGGCGGCGGGTAGTGGCGCCACGGGGAAGGTCAAGCTGGTCAACGGCAAGACCATCTACGTGGAGACGGCGGACGGCACGGTCGTCACCGTCAAGACCGATGGATCGACCACGGTCAACACCGCGACCAGGGGCAAGCTCGGCGACGTCAAGGCCGGTCAATCGATCACCGTCGAAGGCGCCACCGGTGACGACGGCTCGGTGACCGCCACCGCGGTCACCGCGACCAAATGACCGCGATGTGACATACCCGCGAACTTATTGATGGTTGTACGTCGCTGTTCCTAGGCTGACGACCTCAGACCTAGGGGGTGAGAGCCCAGTGCCCTCTCTGTTGGGCCGGGAGGCCCTGCTCGCGACCATCGAAGCCCGGCTCGCCGCCGGGGGCGGGGTCGCCCTGCAGGGCCCGCCCGGCATCGGCCGCACCGCACTGCTCGACACCGTCGCCGATCGGGCCGCGGCACGGGGGGAGACGGTTCTCCGCCTGCGCCCGGCCCGCGGCGAGCGCGTCCTGGCCTACGCCGGGGTCGCCGACCTGTTGCGCCAGGTCCCCGACGAGGCGGTCGCCGCCCTCGCGCCCGCGCCACGGCACTCGCTGGCCGCCCTCCGCCAGGGCCGGCGACCGTCGCGCACCGGCGTCCCGGCCCTGGCCCGGCGCCTGGTCCTGCCCGAGCTGCTGGCCCACTGCGCCCGTAACGGCCCGGTCCTGATCGTCCTCGACGACGCCCAGTGGCTCGACCCCGAGTCGGCCGAGCTGATCGCCTTCGCCATGCGCCGGCGCCCGGGCGCCCGGGTCCGCATGCTCGCCGCCGAGCGCCGGCCCGGCCCGTCCCGGGCCGTCCGGCTGTGCCCGGCCCCCGCCGTCGAGCTGGCCGTCCCGCCGCTGTCACCGGACGACCTGACCGCCCTGCTCGAATCACACGGGCTCCCCTGCCGTACGGCCAGTCAGCTGCACCGGGCCAGCGCCGGCAACCCGTTCCTCGCCCTCGCCCTCGGCGGCGCCGTCGCCCGTGGCCCGTCGTGGCGGCCCGCCCCGCTGCCGGAGCCGGTTCGCGAGATGGCCCGCGAGCGGCTCGCCCTGCTCCCGGCCGAGGTCCTCGACACCCTGCTGACCGCGGCCCTGGCAACCGAGCCGACGCTCGGTCTGATGCTGCGCGCCGGCCGTGACGACGCCGCCCGGGAGCTTCGTGTCGCGGTCGCCGCCGGGGTCATCGAGGTGTCCGGTGAGCGGATGCGGTTCACGCCGCCGCTGCTGGCCCAGGTGCTCGCCGAGGAGACGCCGGCGGCCAGGCGGAGCCGGGTGCACGCCGAGCTGGCCGCCGCGGCGTACGACCCGGTCGAGGCACTTCGCCAGCAGGCGCTGCGCACCGCCCGCCCGGACGCCGCCGTCGCCGCCGATCTGGCCGCCGCGGCCGGGCGCTGTGCACGGAGCGGCGCCGAGCGTACCGCCGCCGAGCTGTATCTTCTCGCCGCCGACCGGTGCACCCCGGACCGGTCCGCCGACCGTCTCGACTGGCTGGTCACCGCGGCCCGCACCGCGATCACCGGCGGTTCGCCCGCACTGGCCGGCCGCGCCGCGGAGGCCGTCCTGGCCGCCGACGCGCCGGCCGGCCACCGGGTCCGGGCCCGGCTGGTGCTGCTCGACCTGGCCGGGCAGGCGCTCGCCGAGATGGGGGAGACGTTCGCCGCGGCTCTCGCCGAGGCCGGTGACGACCCGGTGCTGGCCGCCCCGGTTCGCCTGCGGCTGACCTGGGCGGCGTTCCTGGTCGGTGACCTGGACGCGGGCGCCGACGAGGCCCGCCGCGCCGAGGAGGCGGCGCGTCTCGGTGGCGACCTGACGATCGAGGCGATGGCGCTGACCATGCAGGCGCAGATCCAGCGGGTGCAGGGCGAGGACCGCTGGCAGGAGACCCTGGACCGGGCCATGGCGCTGCCGGCCGCGCCCGCGCCCGACTGGCTGCACTACGGCCCGCACTACATGGCGGCGCGGTTCGCGCTCTTCGACGACCGGCTCGACGAGGCCCGTGCCGAGCTGCTGCGGTTGCTCGCGGTCGCCGAGCACGACCGGGTCGGCGAGGCGAGGGTCGAGGTGCTGCGCAGCCTCTCCGAGGTGGCCACCAGGGCGGGCCGGTGCCAGGAGGCTTTGCGGTACGCCCACCGCGCGGTCCGGGCGGCACAGGAGGCGGGCCTGAGCCCCGGTCCCACCTGGTACACCGCGGCGGTCGCCGAGCTGGCCGGTGGCAGCCTGGAGGCGGCGGCCGGATTCGCCCGGCGCGGGATCCGGTCGTCTCAGCAGGAGGGCGACAGCCTCTATCTGCGCCGCCTGCTGCACGCCCTCGGGCAGGCCCAGGTGCGTGCCGGGGAGACGCGGGCCGGGGTGGTCACCCTGCGGCAGTTGCGTGACCAGGAGGCGGAGGCGGGCAGCTCCGACCCGATGATCGTGCGGTGGCGTGCCGACCTGGCCGCGGCGCTGGCCTCGCTCGGCGAGCACGGCGAGGCGGCGACCACCCTGGCGCTGGCCCGGGCCGCGGCGGAACGCCTCGGCAGCACCCCTGCGCTCAGCGGTTACCTGCACCGGGCCGCGGCGATCGTCAACTCCGAGTCCGGGCAGGCCGACACCGCCGCCGATCTGGCGACCGCGGCGGCCAAGCACTTCGAGCTGCTGCGTCAGCCGGTGGAGCAGGCGTACGCCCTGCTCGTGGTGGCCGGGGCGGAACGGCGGCGGCGACGGTACGCGGCCGCGCGGCAGGCCATCGGGGAGGCGTCGGCCCTGTTCCGCGCGGCCGAGGCCCGCCCGTGGCTGCTCGAGGCGGAGCGGGCGCTGGCCCGTACCGAGGGCACCCCCGATCAGGGACTGACCTCGACCGAGCTGCGGATCGCCGGGATGGTCCGGGACGGGGCCAGCAACCGGGAGATCGCCACCCGGCTGTATCTGAGCGTCAAGACGGTCGAGGCGACACTCACCCGCGTCTACCGCAAACTGGGCGTCCGGTCGCGTACACAGCTGCTGTCGGCTCTTCCGGTGGGGGAGATCACTAACCCGTCGTGACCAGCGGGTCCACAACGCACAGTGACGTGGGTTACCGGAATCCGGTGGTGGCGGTCACTTTCCGCACGGGAGTTTTACCTGGTGGATTTGGGGACGACGCGGGGCTGAGGGATGGTTGGTCACGTCAGAGTCCCCGTCACTATCCGTCGAGGAGCTCGCCGTGAAGTTCATCCGTAACGCCCGTACCGCCCTGTCTCACCGTCTCGCCGAGCGCCGCGCCCACCGCCGTCTGAGCGACGAGCTCGCGGCCTTCCGCACCGCCGCGGAGCGCAGTGAGCTCGACCTCGTGCTCGGCCGCCACAGCGCCGCCGAGACGGCGGAGATCGACGCCATCCTCAGCCGCCAGGACGCCGCCCGCCGCTACGGCCCGGCCCTGCACACCGCCTACCGCGGCTGACCCCCACTCGGCCCCGCCCCGACCGTCCCCGGGCGCGGCCTCGTCGGAGACCCCCGGAGTGCGGTTCGTGCACCGGGGGGCTCCGCGCTCCGGCGGACCGGCTCTCAGAACACCTCGTCGACCCATTCCGGGTGGTCGATGAAAGGGTTCCGGTTGTGCTGGTAGCGGTCGAAGATGATCTGGTTGCGACGGCGCTCGGAGGCGTCCACCGGGTCCTTCTCGTGCCACGCACGCAGCACCGACAGGCGGCCCAGCAGTGGGGTCCTGCCGTGCGTGGGGCCCTCGGCGACCTCCAGGTCGGGACGGGTGTCCCCGCCCTCGTACCGCACGGCCATGTAGAAGACCATCCGGGCGACGTCGCCCTTGACCGCGTCCCGCGGCTCCCAGGAGTCGGCGTCGGTCCGGTTGCCCGGCGCCCCCGCGGCGGGCCATCCGCCGGTGTCGAAGTCCTTGTTCCCCCGGTCGCTGTTGACGCGGACGTCCTCCGGCCGCAGATGGTGCAGGTCGGTGCCGGGTGTGGTGCCGGTGGTGAACGGACCGTGCGACTGCGGCCAGACGTGCTCACGGTTCCAGTCGCCCACGCCGCCGCCGTTGCGCGCCTTGGCCCGGCTGAACCCCGAGTACAGCAGGATCACGTTGTCCGGATTCGACGGGTCCTCATCGGTGACCTTGAGGGCGTCCCAGACCCTCCGGTACGAGATGGCCGTCGTCCCGGTGGAGATGACGTCGTGCAGTGCGTCCTTGAGCCGGGCGCCGGAGAGGCCGGCCGCGGCGTCGTAGTAGTCGGCTGCCGCGGCCCGCGCCGGTATCGCCGTCGGCGGCACGGCCAGGGCGAACAGTCCGGCCAGCACGATCATCGCGCGTGCGGTCGTGCGGCGTTGCGTGGTGTTTTCAGGCACGTCGCCGAGATTAGGGATCACACCGGTCCGGCCCGTCCGGCGCGCCGGACCGGTCCCCCGGACGAGACTTCGCCCAGCGTCGTGCCCACACCCGGCGGCGATGGCCGAAGAACGCGACGCCGACGCACCATGCGCCCCCGACGGCCGCCGTGATCCACAGACACAGCCCGTCCTCCGTGAGCCTCTGGCCGATCTTCCGGTACGCCCAGCTCTGCGCCTGCCGCCGGCATCCGTCCTCGGTGGCCGCGAGCAGGTCGCACGGTGGCCTTCCCGCCCGCGCCGTCCGCTCCACCTCGCTCTCGCTGGCCTGGTCCAGTTTGTGCAGCTCACTCCGGCTCCGCACCGAGGTGGTCCAGTTGATCGGCTCCCGCGCGCTGATGTAGGGAGGCTGCTTCGCCCGCCACGTCTGGAAGGCCCGCAGCATCGCCACGTGTCCGCGCTCGTTCGGATGCAGGCTGCCGTGCATCCACTTGGCCGGGTTGAAGCGATGGTGCGCGAAGCCGTCCACCGACCGGAGACCGATGAAGTTGATGCCGGGCCGGTCACCGTTGACCCGGTCGCAGAGTTGAAGGCCCGCGACCGCCAGCGCGCTCTCCATCTCCTGGAGGTAGTGGAAGCCGTACTCGCGGGCGGTGGCGCGGATCGCCGGGTTCAACGTCCGTGTCACGTAGTCGTGGATGAAGACCTGCTCGCCGGCGGAGAGCGCCACACCGGTGCACTCGTCTCCCCGCAGCGCGATCGGATCCGGGTAGGGGACCACCACCACCGGGATGTTCCGGAAGATCCGGTCCACCTCGTAGTAGGTGACCCGCAGTTGCGCCCGTAGCTGGGGAACCGTCCGTTCCCACAGCTCCTTCCGGTCGTGACAGTTGCCGGGCGCCACACACATCTCCCCGATCGAGGAGAAGCCCGCGTCGTTGCCGCCGATGCTCAGCACCACCATCGCCGGCTGGAAATCGGTGGCCGGGTTGGCTTTCGCGGCGAGGTAGGCGTCGAGCTGGGTGAATCCCTCCGCCGGGTATTGCGGCTCCGGGCCGGGGCTCATGCCGGTCCGTACCTTCTCCTCGGACGCCCCGGTGTCCGGGCCGGTCGCGGTCAGGACGTGCCGGGTCCGGGCGCCGGAGCACGCCAGGAACCGGATGCCGTAGAACTGCTCGTGGGCGGCCATGGCGGCCCACGCGGTCGGCGCCCGGCGGCACTCGTTCACTCCGCCGTTGTCGGTGTCGCGGTAATAGACCCGGGCGCCCTCACCCGACATGTAGGAGTCGCCCAGAGCCACCAGCACGTTCCTGCGGGCCGGCTTCGGCGTGTCCGGCTGGGGCTCCTGGGACGGGGTGACCCCCATCAGCGCGACCAGCGCCAGCACCGCGACGATGTCGGCCTGGGTCGTCGACACCAGGGCGAAGACCACCAGCCCGAGAACCACCAGGACGACGGTCAGCCACCGCGACCCGCTCACCTCCACGGCGAGGTGGGCGGCCCCGGCGAAGACCACGACGCCGCCGATGCCGAGCCCCCACAGCAGCGCGGCCGCCCGCTCGCGACGGCACAGCACGCGGAGGGCGCCCTCGGCCGTGAGGGCCAGACCGGCCGGAAGGATCAGCAACGAACCCAGTGCGAGAGCCACCGCGCCGACGATGATCGGAAGACCGGAACCCAGAAGCAGCGCGCCGGCCAGCACGGTCAGGACACCGCCGCCGGTGAGCCACACACCGAACCGGCCGGTCGTCACCCGCCTCCGCAACACCGGAACGGACGCGCTCTGCCGCAGGCGCGTGAGGAGCGATCCGGCGAGAAGGTACACCAGGACCACCGCGCCGACGCTGCAGAAACCGGTGCCGAACCACTCCGGGCCGGGCATCACGAACAGGACGGCCGCGAGGACGGCGAGCGTCGCGACGGCCCGCCGGGGCAGCACCCACTGGCGGCCGTCGAGGCTGTCCACGTACTGACCGCGGATCCAGATCGTCGAGACGCTGATGAAGACCGCGAACACCACCCACACGGTGACCTCGGAAGCGCCCGCCCGCGCGGAGCCGAGCAGAAGGATCGTGGCGACGACGAACGCCGCCGTGCGCCGGACCGGACCGTACGCGTCGTCCACCACTGTCACGTCGGGCCTCCGATCCGCCGGCTTTCGCCGACGGTCCCACCCGGGAACGGCGGGCAAGGCCACAACGGGCACGGGTACGTCCCCGGCGGTCAGTGGTTCGGCCGAGCCGCGGATCCTCCCGGGGGACGATGATCCACGATCGGCGTACGGTCACGCCATGACCTTCTCGATCGTTGCCCGTTCCGCCGACGACGCCGTGCTCGGCGTGGCCGTGGCCAGTAGGTTCCTCGGCGTCGGCGCGGCTGTTCCGGCCGCCCTGGCCGACGTCGGCGCGGTGGCCACCCAGTCGTATGCGAACCTCGCCTACCGCCCGCAGGGTCTGGCGCTGCTCGGCACCGGGGTGACCGCGACCGGCACCGTGCAGGCGCTGATCGCCGGTGACGCCGGGCCGGTCACGCACCGGCAGGTCGGTGTCGTCGGCGTGACGGGGCCGGGCGCGACGTTCACCGGCGACGAGTGTCATCCATGGGCGGGAGGGGTGGCCGGTGACGGCTACGCCATCCAGGGCAACATGCTGGCCGGCCCGCAGGTGGTCGCCGACATGGAGACCGCGTGGCTGGCCGGCGCGGATCAGTCACGACTGCCGTACCGGCTGCTCGGCGCGCTGCGTGCCGGTGACCTGGCCGGCGGCGACCGGCGTGGCCGGCAGAGCGCCGCGTTGCTGGTGGTGGCCAAGGGCATGGGGTATGGCGGCACCAGTGACGTCCTGGCCGATCTGCGGGTCGACGACCACCCCGACCCGGTGGCCGAGCTGGCGCGCCTGCTGGAGCTGCACACGCTCTACTTCGAGCGCCCCGACCCGGCCACCCTCATCCCGCTGACCGGCGAGATCGCCGACGAGGTACGCGCCCGCCTGGCGAAGGCCGGCCACACCGGTCCCGACCTGGACGAGACGCTGGCGAGCTGGGCCGGTGTCGAGAACCTGGAGGAGCGGATCGTGGCGGGCGCCATCGACCCGCTGGTCCTGGAGCAGCTGCGCGCGGGCGGCGCCGCCTTCTAGACCCCTCGGGACCAGGGCCGAAGTCGCGCGGCGCGGGCCGGCCCGCGACGAGCGGGCCCGGCCCTGCCACCGGCCCGCGCCGCGACGACGGATCAGCGGGTCACAGGCGGGCCAGCGCCGACGACGGATCCTCCATCGCGTCGGCCACCGCCCGCATGAAACCGGCCGCCGCACCGCCGTCACACACCCGATGATCGAAGACGAAGGACAACTGCGCGATCTTTCGTACGGCCAGAGCGCCGTCGACGACCCAGGGGCGGTCGATGATGCGCCCGAGACCGAGCATGGCCACCTGGGGATGGTTGATGATCGCCGCGCTGCCGTCGACCCGGAGAGCGCCGTAGTTGTTCAGCGTGAACGTACCCGCCGACAGCTCGGCCGCGGTCGACTCCCCGCGCAGCGCCCGTGCCGTCACGTCCCGGATCGCGACGTCCAGGGTGGTCGCCGTCATCGTCTGCGCGTCGGTCACGGCCGGGACGACCAGGCCGCGGGGGCTCTGCACGGCGATGCCTAGGTTGATCCGGTCGAGTTCGACGATCTCCTGCCGCTCGGTGTCGAGCCGCGCGTTGAACACCGGGTACTCGCGCAGCGCCGCCACCGTGAACCGGGCCACGTACGCCATCAGGCCCGGCGCCCCCGGTTTTCCGCGACCCCGTTCGCGCAGCTCCCACAGGGCGGTCGCGTCGACGTCCACCCAGACCGTGGCCTCGGGGATCTCGGCCCGGCTGCGGCTCAGCACGGCCGCCACCTGCTTGCGGAACCCGTTGAGCGGAACCCTCCGCTCCCCGGCGGCGGCCGTCACCGCCGCCGTGGGAGGGGCTGCCTTCGTGCTCTCCGGAGCCGGCCCCGGCCTGGCCGCCGACTCGACGTCCTGCCGGGTGATCACGCCGTCCGGGCCGGTGCCGTGCAGCGCCGACAGGTCGACGCCGGTCTCCCTGGCCAGCCGCCGGACCAGCGGGGACGCCACCTTGGGCGCGGCCGGACGGGCGGGCGGCTCGGGGGCGGACGGGCGCGAGTTGCGGGGGCGGCGGTGCCGGGTGGCCGCGGCGTGGCCAGGCCTGGTCCCGTACCCGATGAGGACGTTGCCCGAACCGGCCCGCTCCTCCTCGCGATAGGTCTCGGCCGCCACCGCCGTCGACGGCCCGGCCGTCGCGGGCGCGGCCACCGTGATCAGTGGCGAGCCGACGTCGAGGGTCGTGCCCTCGGCGGCGTGCCGGGTGACGACCCGTCCGCCGTGCGGCGACGGGACCTCGACCACGGCCTTGGCCGTCTCCACCTCGACGACCGGCTGGTCGACCTCGATCAGGTCGCCGTCGGCGACGAGCCAGCGCACGATCTCCGCCTCGGTGAGGCCTTCGCCGAGATCCGGCAGCACGAAGGTACGGGCGGTGGTGCTCGGGGCGGTCACGCGTACTCCCACTGCAACTCGTCGACGGCGTCGAGGATCCGGTCGACCGACGGCAGATGAACGTGCTCCAGCTTCGGCGGCGGGTAGGGGATGTCGAACCCGGTGACCCGCCGGATCGGGGCGTGCAGCGAGTGGAAGCAGCGCTCGGTCACCCGGGCCACCACCTCGGAGGACACGCTGGCGAACCCGGCGGCCTCGGCCACGACGACGGCCCGGCCGGTGGAGCGGACGGCCGCGCAGACGGTCTCGTCGTCGAACGGCACGATCGAGCGCAGATCCACGACCTGCAGGCTGCGGCCCTCCTGCGCGGCGGCCTCGGCGGCCTCCATGGCGATCGGGACGGCCGGGCCGTAGGCGATCAGCGTGGCGTCGGTGCCCGGCCGGCGGACGACGGCCCGGCCGATCGGCGGCACCGGCGCGGTCAGATCCGCCTCGGTCTTCGAGAAGTAGAGTTTCTTCGGCTCCAGGAAGACGACCGGATCGTCCGACTCGATGGCCTTGCGGAGCAGCCCGTACGCGTCGGCCGGATCGGACGGCGCGATCACGTGCAGGCCGGGCGTGTGCGCGTAATAGGCCTCGGACGAGTCACAGTGGTGCTCGACGCCACCGATGCCACCGGCGTACGGCACCCGGATGACCAGCGGCACCTGCACCCGGCCGCGCGTCCGGTTCCGCATCTTCGCCGCGTGGCTGACCAGCTGCTCGAACGCCGGGTAGGCGAACGCGTCGAACTGCATCTCCACGACCGGGCGCATGCCGTTCATCGCCATCCCGATCGCCATGCCGAGGATCCCCGACTCGGCCAGCGGGGTGTCGAAGCAGCGCTGGTCACCGAACTCGGCGGTCAGTCCGTCGGTGACCCGGAAGACGCCGCCGAGCGGGCCGACGTCCTCCCCGAAGACGACCACGGCCGGGTCGGCGCGCAGGGCGTCGCGCATGGCGCGGTTGAGAGCGGTGGCCATGGTGAGCTTCTCGGCGGTCATCCGCGGACCTCCTCACGGGACAGCTCGTCGGCGACGAGGGCCTGCTGTTCACGCAGCTGGGGGGTGGGTTCGGCGTAGACGTGGGCGAACAGGTCCCGGTAGTCCGAGGGCGTGTCCTCGCCCAGTCCGGCGCGCATCCGCCCGGCCAGGTGCTCGGCCTGCTCGGCGTACCCCCGCGCGGTGTCGTCGTCGAGAAGCCCGCGCCCCCGCAGATGGGTCTCCAACCGCGTGATCGGATCGCGGGCCAGCCACGGCGTGACCTCGTCGGCGGAACGGTAACGGCCCGGATCGTCGGCGTTCGTGTGCGCCTGCACCCGGTAGGTGTGCGCCTCCACCAGCTGCGGGCCCTCGCCGGCACGCGCCCGGGCCACGGCGGTGCCCAGCACCTTCAGCAGGGCGGCGACGTCGTTGCCGTCGACACGTTCGCCGGGCACGCCGTACCCGATGCCCTTGTGCGCCAGCGACGGCGCCGCCGTCTGGCGAGCCAGCGGCACCGAGATCGCATATTCGTTGTTCTGGATGAAGAAGATCACGGGGGTACGGAAGACCGCAGCGAAGTTGAGCGCCTCGTGGAAGTCGCCCTCACTGGTCGCGCCGTCCCCGCAGAGCGCCATCACCACCGTCGGCTCGCCTCGCAGCCGGGCCGCGTGAGCGACGCCGACCGCGTGCAGCAGATGCGTGGCCAGCGGCGTGGCCTGCGGCGCGACCCGGGTGGCGTGCGGGTCGTAGCCGCTGTGCCAGTCGCCGCGCAGCAGCGTCAGCGTCTCCACCGGGTCGACACCGCGGGCCACGATCGCCGCACTGTCCCGGTAGGTGGGGAACAACCAGTCGCCGTCGTCGAGAACCTGGACACAGGCGACCTGGCAGGCCTCCTGTCCGTGCGAGGAGGGATAGACGGCCAGCCTGCCCTGTCGGACCAGGGCGTTCGCCTGGTCGTTGAAGCGCCGGGCGGAGATCAGCGCAGCGTACGCGCGTACCAGTGCCTGAGGGTCGGGCAGATCGTGGCCGACGTGCGGAACGGGGTGGCCGTCCGGGTCGATGAGCGTCACCGGCTCCGTGGACGGCAGCAGGAGAGCTGCGTCACGTGTCATGCCAGGATTGTGGCCACGTTGCCAAACGATCACCAGAGGTGTGGAGAAGACGAGATATTGTTTCGTGTACGCCCCGAAAAGAGGGCCGATCGTCTTTTCACGACCGGTCGTCAGCCCGGCCGGGAAGACAGGTGGCCACATGCTCGACGACACCGATCGGCGCATCCTCGCCGAGCTCAGGCGAGACGGGCGGATGTCGATGCGCACGCTCGCCGAGACACTGCACATCTCGCGCGCCAACGCGTACGCCCGGGTCGCCCGCCTGCAACAGGACGGGGTGATCCGCGGCTTCCACGCCGACGTCGACCCGGTCGCAGCCGGGCTCACCACCGCCGCCTACGTGACGCTCAACCTGCAGCAGGCCAACTGGCGCGAGGTCCTCGGCCGGTTGCGCGCCCTGCCGGGTGTCGTGCACATCGGCCTGGTCGGCGGCGACTTCGACGTGATCCTGCTGGTCCGGGTCGCCGACAACACCGAGCTGCGGCACCTCGTGCTCGACGAGATCCAGGGCATGGCGGGGGTGGTCAGCACCCGGACCCTCCTGCTCTTCGAGGAGTCCACCCCCGCGTCCGGCCACCGGGCCTGATCGCGCCCGCCGCGCCTGCCGGTCCTTTCCGCGCCTGACCGCGCCCGCCGGGCCTGACCGCGCCTGCCGCGCCCGCCGGGCCTGATCGCGCCTGCCGCGCCCGCCGAGCCCGCCGCGCCCGCCGGGCCTGACCGCGCCCGCCGGACCCGACGGCGCCCGCCGGGCCACCGGGCCTTTCCGCGCCGGCCGGGCCTGACCGAGCCTGTCGCGCGCCGTCCGGTGACCGGTGCGGTCAGCAGCCCGTGGAGGCTCCTATGACGGACCGTGCGGCGCGGTGAGGTGATCGGGTGCGGTGCGGTGCGGCCGGGTGACGGGGTGCGGTGCGGTCGGGTGGCCGGGTGCGGCGCGGTGGGGGCGCGGTGCGGTGCGGCGCGGTGAGGTGGCCGGGTGCGGCCTGTCTCAGCTGGAACCGCGGACGGTCAGGCTGGTGGGCAGACGGGCAGGCGGCGGCAGGGACGGATCGAGCAGGTGGTGGACCGCGGCCGTCGCCTCGTCCTCGACCGGCATGTACACCGAAGAGAGGTCGGCGGCCTCGGCCAGGGTGCTGCCGTCGAAACCGACCACCGCGACGTCGTCGGCCAGCCGGCGGCCGGACTCGCGGAGCGCCTGCAGCACACCCATCGCGGTCACGTCGCAGGAGGCGAACACCGCGTCGAGACGTGGCTCGCGGGCCAGCAGCTCCCTGGCCGCGGCGTAACCGCGGGCCCGGGTGAAATCGCCGTCGGCGGCGGTCACCGGGCGGGCGGCGCCGGCCATCACCCGCAGGAAACCGGCCCGGCGCTCGTCGGCGCACGGGGTCGGCGGGCCGAACACCGCGCCGATCCGCTCACGCCCGCTCGTCACCAGATGGGCGGCGGCCTGATAGCCACCGCCGTCGTTGTCCGGGGCGACGAACATGACACCCGGCGCGGAACGGCCCAGGGCGACCGTGCGCCCCCGGCGGGCGTAGGCGGCCCCCGCCGCGCCCGGCACGTTGATCAGCAACCGCCCGAACGGCGGGTCGGCGTCATCGGCGGGCAGAGTGGCGACCCGGCGGACCTCCAGGGTGATGTCCCGGTCGCCGAGAGCACGCATCGCGCCGGTCAGCACCCGGCTGTAGAACGGCTTGGCGCTCATCGCGGCCGGATCCGGATCGACGATCAGGACCTCGATGCGCTCCCGGCGGCCCGCGCTGGCCCGGCCGGTCGCCAGCGCCCGCGCCACCGCGTGCGGCTCGAAGCCGAGCTCGGCGGCGACCGCGCGGACCCGGTCGCGTACGGTGTCGGACACGCCGTAGGCGCCGTTCATCGCCCGTGACGCGGCCGCCCGGGACACTCCGGCGACCCGGGCCACGTCGGCGAGCGTGGGCCGTTGATCCATCATGGGACGACGATAGCGCTGAATGGTTTCAGCGTGCCCGGCGAGCGCGGTCGACGAGCACGTCGGTGAGCACGGCCGGTGACTGCTGCCGGTGAGCGCTGCTGGCAAGCGTGGCCGGTGAGCGCTGCCGGCGAGTGCTGCTGGCAAGCGTGGCCGGCAAGCGTGGCCGGTGAGTGCTGCTGGCGAGTGCTGCTGGCAAGCGTGGCCAATGAGTGCTGCTGGCGAGTGCTGCCGGTGAGCGCTGCTGGTGAGCGCGGCCCGCGAGTGCTGCCGGTGAGCGCGGCCGTTACACGACCGGCCGGCGTGGCCCGCCGGCTTGATCGGTGCGCTCAGCCGACCAGGGGCAGCGTCACCGCCAGCGGCCAGGTCACGACGAGGGAGCCGGCCAGGGCGATCGCCCAGGTGGGCGCCGCGAAACGGTGCAGGAGGGCACTCCACAGCGCCTGCCAGAGCAGGAGGCCGATCAGCGGGAACAGGACCAGGACCACGAAGCCGTGGGTCAGACCGGACATCGCCGCGACGGCCAGGACGGCCACGAAGACCGCCGCGATCGCCAGGACGGCCACGGGATCGCCGTCGGTGACGCGTTCGGTCGCGTAGGCGAGCAGGGCGAACGCGGCCCAGATGATCGACAGCAACCACCAGCGGTCACCGACGGGCAGGGCGTGGGTCATACCCAGATGCACGGGTACGGCGATCGCGATCGCCGCATAAGCCGGGACCAGCAGGTAGCGCAGACGGAGGCCGGTCTTCGCCGATGCGCCATCGCTGGAACCCTCCGAACCGGGCCCACCCTTCGTGGCCGGGAGGTGGCCGCCCGAACCGGCCGCGGCAGGCCCGCCGTGGTGTGCCGGTCGGTGGTCGTCCGACGGTCCTGGGGAGTGGTCGCCGGTCTGTGCCGGTCGGTGGTCGTCCGACGGTCCCAGGGAGAGCCCGGCGGTCTGTGCCGGTTGACGGTCGTCCGACGGGCCTGGGGACCGGTCGGCGCTCTGTGCCGGTCGGCGGTCGCCGGCGGTTGCCGCTGCGGGGCCACTGGATCGGGGTGGGTGGTGGGCTCCGGCCTGTTCCACGGTGCGGTCCTCGTGCTTCAGGTGTTCCCGGGTGCGCCGGGTTGCGTACAGCAGAAGCAATGCCCCGGTGACGGCCGCGTAGGCGGCGACATAACCGCCTATCGCGAGGGGCAGGATCGTGGTGGGCAGGAGCCGGGCGGTCAGCGCTCCGACCACCGCCGCCCCCGTGGCGATCGCCGCGATCATGAGGCGGGGAGCCGGCCGTCGTGGGGTGGCGCGCCGCTCGCCGAGCCGGGCGGCCAACGGGTGGAGGCCGAGCAGAAGGGCCAGCCCCAGCAGGGCGGCGCCGGCCAGGCGACGGCCGGGAAAGGGGATCCCGTCGTCGGCGCGCCGGTCGGACAGGGTGGTCCCGTCGTCGGCGCGCGGGCTGGGCGGGGTGGTCCCGTCTTCGGCGCGCGGGGCGTCGAAGGCCTGGTCGAGCCAGTCGACGGTGGCGCGGTGGGTGGCCGGCGCGTACAGCACGGAGATGTGCTCGACGCCGGGGACGACACGGACCGCCCGGTCGTCGCGCTGGGCGGCGACGGTGGTGGCGGCCGACCGGAAGCCGGGGAACTCCAGGGCACCGACCACGGTGAGCAGGCGGGCGGGCCGCTCGGCGGAGGCGGCGACGGCGCTGGGCAGGGAGATCGCCACGGTGGCGGTCACGTCGGGGTGGGCCGCCGCATATCTGGTCACGGCGCCCGCGCCCATCGAGTGCCCGACCAGCGCGATCCGGGACGGGTCGACGTCCGGCCGGGACCGTAGATGGGCCACCGCCGTGGCGAGGTCGTCCGCCAGGGCGTCGGTGGACCTCTCGGTTCCGGCGGTCTGGTCCGGCAGGGGGCTCGTGTTCGCCCCGTGGCCGGCGAAGTCGACCAGGACGACAACGTAGCCACGGGCGGCCAGGGTGTCACCGAACGGCGCCATCAGCCTCGCCGACCCGGAGAAACCGTGCGCGACCACCACACCGGGCCGGCGGCCGCTCACCGACGGGTGCACCACGTCGAGTGGCCTCCCGGCCGAGGTGACGTGCTCGTGGCGCAGGCCCCGGTCGGCTCCTGCGATCAGCCAGGCGCCGCCGGCCACGAGAGCCAGCAGGAGCAGCATCGTGCGTTTCAAGAAACCCCCTCCGCGGCGGATCCTATCGTCATCGGTCACTGCGGGGTGAATCGCCGGTTCCGGAGATCCCGGCCATTTCCGCCCGAGAATGGGGATGCCGAGTCGTGCGGTAGATTCCTGCCGTGACCGCGAGCAGCGCCATCGACAATCCGGATTCCACCTTCACCGCATTACTGGTGGGTGCGGCAAGGCTTCCGGGAGTGCGGATCGAAAGAAACGCATATCTCCGGACGGCTCTGAAGAAACACTGTTCCGAGGGTGAGATCAGCCGCGCGATCGAGCAGAGCCCGGCCGCGGCGGGAATTCCTCTGGAGGTCCTCGACAAGGCGGCCAACGAGTCCATCAACTACGAGGCTGCCAAAGCCAGTGCGCTGTCCGCCGCCGCCGGGATCCCGGGCCTGCTCTTCCTGCCGGCGACGATCCCGGCCGACGTGGCCCAGTATTTCGGTCACATGCTGCGTATCGCGCAGAAACTCGCCTACCTCTACAGTTGGCCGGATCTGTTCGACAACGACAGTGACGACGTCGACGATGCGACCAAGAGCGTGCTCACTCTTTTCGTCGGTGTCATGGTCGGCACCCAATCGGCGAACGCCGCCGTGGGAAAGGTCGCGGGCATGCTCTCCGAACAGGCCGTCAAGAAGCTGCCGCAGCAGGCCCTCACCAAGGGTGTCATCTATCCGGCGGTGAAGAAGGTGGCCGGCTATCTCGGCGTCCACATGACGAAACAGACGTTCGCGCGGTCGGTTTCCAAAGCAATCCCGATCATCGGGGCGGTCATCTCCGGTGGATTCACCCTTGCGACCTATCTGCCGATGGCCAAAAGGCTGAAGAAACACCTCGCCGGTTTGGAGCTGTCGCAGCCGGGGGCTCGTGTGGTCGACGGCGACATCGTCGAGCAGTGATCGTCTTGACCTGAAGTGGGGTTCAGGTCGCAGCATGGGCGCATGACGGTTTCCGACGAGGTGCGGCAGGCGCTGGAGCGGCAGCGGACCGTGGAGATCACCACGGTCGGCCGGCGCAGCGCCCGGCCGCGGCGTATCGAGACATGGCGCTATCTGGCTGCCGGCCGCTTCTGGCTGACCGGCAGCCCCGGCGCGCGGGACTGGTATGCCAACGTGGTCGCGCACCCCGGCTTCACCCTGCATCTGAAAGATCGCGATCTCGCGGTACGGGGACGCCCGGTGACCGATCCGGACGAGCGGGCCCGCGTGTTCGGCGAGATAGTGCCGGCACTGGACTGGGGCGGCAGCCTGGAGAGCTGGATCGCCGGAAGCCCCCTGGTGGAGATCGAGTTCGGCTGACCCGCCGGTGGCCGGCTCGCGGCGGCCCGCCCCTGACGGGCCGCCTCCCGATGGGCCGCCCGGCCGATGGCGGGCCGGCTCACAGCAGGCCGGCGAGCCGGTAGAGCACCAGTGACCCGGCGACCGCGACGTTGAGGCTCGAGCCGGTGCCGGTCATCGGGATCTCCACCGCCCCATCGAGCAGGTCCAGCGCCTCCGGTGGAATGCCCGTGGCCTCGTGTCCGAGAACCATCACCGTGCGGCGCCGGGCGGGCGGCAGGTCGGCGAGCCGTACCGCCTCGTCGGCCAACTCCACGCCGAGGACCGCCGCGCCCGTCCGGCGCTCCTCGGCGAGCCATGTCAGCGGATTGCCGACGCGGTGCACGCAAGACGGCTGCCGCAGTGTGTTGCCGCGGGCGAGGGCTTCGTCCACCCAGCCGAACGGCGGCACCGCGAGGCACGCGCCGACGGCGTCACAGGTACGCAGGAGCGTGCCCAGATTGGCGCCGTGCATCGGCCACAGGGGGGCTGCGACGAGATGGCCCCAGCATCGGTGCCGTCGAGGTCGCCGGGCCGACCGGATCTCCTGTGGGGTCCGGACCCGGATCGCGGGCTTCACCGTGGGGGAGCTGCGGCGCTCCAGCACTCGAGAGTCATGTGGAAACGTGCTTCGCGGCGCACGCGGGCCATCGACGAGCGACATGCTTCCGGTGCAGGATATATCGCTGCAGCTCACCGAGGTCAAGCCGGATCGGGGAAGTAGCCGCGCGGCAGCGGCGCCGTCCCGCAGCCGGTACCGCGGTGGTGGCGGACGGGTGACAACATGCCCGGCATGGGTCTGGAGCTTCGGCCGATTCGGCGACAGGACGCGGCAGAGCTGGCCGGGTTGCTCGGCCAGCTGGGGTATCCGGCGACCGAGGCGGAGGTGAGCGAGCGGCTCGGGCGGTGGCTGGACGACCCGTCGAGCCGGCTCACCGGGGCGGACGACGACGGCGTCCTGGCCGGTGTGGCGGCGCTCCACGTCATGCCGATGCTGGAGGTCGACGGCCGGCTGGGTCGCCTGCTGGCTCTGGTCGTCGACGAGCGGTACCGCAGCCGTGGGCTGGGGCAGACGCTGGTCACGGCGGTCGAGGAGCAGGCCCGCGCGGCCGGCTGCGTGAGGATGGAGGTCACCAGCAGCCGGCACCGGACGCGGACCCACGAGTTCTATCGGCTCCTCGGCTACGAGGACGTCTGCGCGTCCTCGGCCCGGTTCGTCAAGAGCCTGGCCGGCTAGCTAGCCCTTGCGGCCGTCGAAGGCCTCGGCCTGGCAGGCGAGCTCGACGCTCTCGTTCGGCGGCAGGGCGTCGTCACCGAACCAGGTGGGGCCGGGAGCCCATTCGCCGTCCTTCTTGACGGCAAGCTGTTTCGCGGCCGGCCGGCCGATCAGCGCGGCCCGGTCGATCTCGGGGGCGAGCGGGATCGGATCGAGGACGCCGGTCACGGTGAACCAGCGGGCGCCGATCCACAGCTGAGGGTCGCCGGACGGGTCCTCGATGCCGAGGCGCCCGGCGGCTTCCGCGCCGAGCACGACCGCGGGGAACCGTTCGGTGGCGGCGTCGAACCAGCGCCACCGTCGGCAGCGGCCTCGGGCTGTCCATCGCCCGCAAACTGGCCCGGGCCCACGGCGGCGACGTCACCGTGGTCAGTGCTCCGGGCGAGGGCAGCACCTTCACCGTACGGCTACCGGCCCCGGATTCGCCTCGGGTGGCTTGACCCTCCCGTGGCTGGAACGTCGAGGATGCGTTCATGGACGACGAACCCGAACTGATCACCATCGGTCAGCTTGCACGCCGTACCGGGCTCTCGGTACGCACCCTGCGGTTCTGGTCGGACGAGGGGGCGGTTCCGACGGCGGGCCGGTCGGCGGGCGGCTACCGGCTCTACGACGCTGCGGGTGTGGCCCGGGTCGAGCTGGTTCGCACGCTGCGGGAGCTCGGGCTCCCGCTCGGCGAGGTGTGCCGGGTGCTGGACGGGTCGGCCACGGTGGCGGAGGTCGCCGCGGCTCATGTGGCGGCGCTCGATGCGCAGATCCGTTCCCTCAAGGTCAGCCGGGCGGTTCTGTCCACCGTGTCACAGCGTGGTTCCACCGTGGAGGAGACAGCTTTCATGAACCGGTTGGCGCGGCTCTCGGCCGCCGAACGCGTGCAGATCATCGACGATTTCAAGGCGGAGGTGTTCGGGAGTCTGGACATCGGGACGGAGCTGCGGGAAAGGGTTCGTGAATTGCGCATCGAACTGCCCGACGACCCGTCGCCGGATCAGGTGGACGCCTGGGTGGAACTGGCGGAGTTGGTGCAGGATCCGGATTTCCGCGCGGGAATGCGGGTCTTCCTGGCATCGAACACCCCGGTGCCGGGCGGGCCGGTGCCGCCGGGGGCGCGCATCTGGTGGGCCAGGCAGGTCGTCTCGCTCGTGGCGAAAGCCCGTGAGGACGGCGTCGACCCGGGCGATCCGGCCGCGGAGCAGCTGATCGCCGACATGTTCGGCGACGCCGACCGGGCTGTCGTGCTGCGATCCCTGGAGGCCGGAATCGAGGCGGGCGCGGAGCGATATCGCCTTCTCGTCGCCAGGGTTCGCGGGCAGCGCAGCTCACCGGACGCCACCGCGGAGCTCCACTGGTTGGCGGCGGCCCTCCGGCTCAGCGCGTCGGATTATGCTCGGTGAATGGCACGGGGCCGACGACAGGCGGTACCCGCAAGGAGGAACCGGTATTGGCAGGGGTCTCTACGGTGATCGCGTGTACCCATACCCGCCCCGTGAGCCGGAGCCCTCGTTCTTCGAGCAGGAGATCGCCGGCGTCCCCCTTTACGTCCATCTCATCGCCGTGGCCCTGACGTGCGGGATCTATCTGGTCTTCCTGCCTTTCGTGCTGCTCTTCAGCGCGATCGGGGACCGGATCGACCGGGCCGTCGACCGGGTCGTGGACCCGATCCTGAAGAAGCTGCTCGACGTGGCGCTGGCGATCGTGGTCGTGCCGGCCTACCTCGTCTTTCGGCTCGGAAAGTGGACCTACCGGCGCTACGCCGGGCGGGGCTCCGCAGACGCGGGCCCGCCCGGCTGAGAACGGCTGCGGGCGTCAGGCGTACGGGTCGAAGGGGATGCCAGCCGGTTTGGCCGCGTTCAGCAGGTACTCGAACGAGCCGTCCTTGATCTTGATGGTGGCCGAGCCGAAGTCGGCGGCCATCAGACGGTTCCGCAGGTCGAGGCTGGGCCAGCCGTTCCAGTCGACGAGCGGCGGGTAGCGCCAGTTGTGGTAGTGGTTCTCCGGCGGCTCGTCGTTGCTGTTGGCCAGCCGGAAGAAGTGGGTGGACAGGCCGTCCTTGTGGTAGACGACCTTCGGGTGGCTGCCGTCGAAACGGACCTGCGAGCGGGGGTACGTCTTCTGCGAGCTGTGCTGGGTGGTGCTGACGTATTCGACCTGGTTGCTCGCCTGGCTGACCCAGGAGACGACGTGTTCCCAGTCGTGCCGGTGGCCGCCGAGCCCGCTGCCGGCCACAGCCTGGTCCTTCTCGAAGTAGCCGGCGTAGACGATCGCGCACCAGCCGTTGTTGCACTTCGACCGGGCGTACGTCTGCGAGTTGTCGAGATCGGACTGGTCGCGGCAGCTGCCGTTGACCGCGCCGGTGGTCTTCAGTCCGGGTGCGATCGTGCCGTCCGGTCCGATGGCGGCGGTGGCGTAGCAGCCGTCGCCGTCGTAGTCGAACGCGGGCGAGAACGACTGCTCGTACCCGCCGGCGTTCTGGGGGAGGTTGTGGGGCGGGTCGGCGAGGGCGGGTGCGGCGGTGGCCGTGAGGAGGAGCACGGTGAAGCCGGATGCGGCTCCGATCCGGGCGAGGCGACGCATAGGGGACCCTTCGTGTTGTCGCGATGGGAAGGGATGTTCGCTGTTGCGACCGGCGGCGGTCAATGGTCTGTGGTTCCGGAACACGCCGGGGCCCCCGAGGGGATCGGGGCCCCGGCGCGGGCTCATCCGATGTGGAACGGGTCGCCGTAGACCTTGAAGTCCAGCGGCGTGTTGAGGTCGAAGTTGCCGTTGTTCAGGAAGACCCGCTGGGCGGTGTCGATCCGGGTGACGTCGTCGTGGGCCGCCTCCTTCTTCATCTCGACGACCCGCTCGTCCAGGAAGGCGTTGAGCCAGGTGCGCTCGTCACCGCCCTGCGTGGGCGGCTTGGCCTTCCTCAGGGCCCGGGTACGGATGGACCGCATGCCCTCGTAGCCGTGCACCACCGACGCGTCGTAGTAGGCGAACTGCCCGAGTGCCCGTACCCCGTCGGATTTGCCGTCGCGGACCGACGGGTTGAAGTAGACCCGGTCCCGCTCGGACTCCTGGGCGGCCTGGAACACCGGATCGGCCGCCGCGCTCTTCCAGTCCCTGGTGAAGTTGGGGTCGAGGCCGGCGTGTGACGAGGTGCCGTTGACGCTGCGCAGCGCCGGAAGGTATTTGGCCAGCACGTTCGACGGCTTGGTGGCGGTGTACGCCTCGACCAGCTCCAGCATGTCGCCGGTGCCCGAGCAGAACCCGATGATGCCGGCGGTGTAGCCGCGGCCGTCGTTGATGTCCTCGATGTAGGAGAACTGGGCTCGCCAGTTCAGCGAGGAGTTCTCCGCCGCCGAGACGATCTGCATGGCGACGTCCTTCTTCGCCGGATCGTCGAGGTTCTTACCGGTGGACGGCGGCTGGCTGGTGGGCGGGGTCGAGCCGCCGGGCAGGGTCCACTTCTGGTTCGCCGTGGCGGCGCACGTCCAGATCTGCAGCCGGGTGCCGTTGGTGCTGGTGTTGCCGGTGACGTCGAGGCACTT
This sequence comes from Actinoplanes sp. CA-252034, assembly GCF_050956125.1. Lineage (NCBI taxonomy): Bacteria > Bacillati > Actinomycetota > Actinomycetes > Micromonosporales > Micromonosporaceae > Actinoplanes > Actinoplanes sp. CA-252034. The sequence goes on along the minus strand of NZ_CP191846.1, from coordinate 7,471,080 downwards.
GCCCGACCCGGTGTTGACCAGGGTGCCGTTGCCGGCGGTCCACTTCTGGGCGCCGGTGGCGTTGCAGTCGTACAGCTGGATCTTGGCGCCGTCGGCGGTCGAGGCCGCCGTGACGTCCAGGCATTTGCCGAGCGCCCGGATGGTGTTGTCGGTGTTGCCGACCGTCCACTGCTGGGCGGCGCTGCTGTTGCAGTCGTAGAGCTGAACGGCGGTGCCGTTGGCGGACGCCGCGCCGGCGACGTCGATGCACTTGCCGCCCAGTCCCTTGATCGGGCCCGCGGTGGCGGCGCTGGCCGGAAGCAGCCCGACGATCACGGCTGTTCCGGCGATGACCAGGCCTGATGCTGCGTAGGCGATTGTCCTGACGCGAATCATGGCGCTCCTGAGAGAGGGGGAATGATGGGGGTGGCGCGCGCGTTGGAGTCGGACTCTACGACTGTTAAGTAGCTTTATCAATGTTTGCTGAGAGGCTTGACGCGGGCGGCTCGTTGGCACAGGATGAGCCAACTGTTAAACACTTTGCCTATTAACGGAGGTCCGATGGCGCGGTTGGCCGGCTCGTCCAAACTGCTGCGCGCCATGAACGAGAGCGCCGCACTCGAGCTGCTCCTGGAGCCCGGCAACCTCACCCGGGCCGACCTCCGCAAACTCACCGCGCTCTCCACGCCGACGATCTCCGAGGTGCTGCGCCGGCTGACCGAGGCCGGGCTGGTCGACGTCGTCGGGCACGCCAGCGGCCGGCCGGGACCGAACGCCGAGGTCTATGCGGCCAACCCGGACGCGGCCTACGCGGTCGCCGTCTCGGTACGGGACGTCGGCACCAGCGGCACCCCGTCGGTCGGGGCCGCGCTCTGCGACCTGACCGGTGCGGTCCGGGCCCGGTTCGAGTCGCGCGTCGACTTCCTCGGCGCCGACCCGGTGACCGTCGTGGCCGGCGTGGTCGACCGGTTGCGCGAGCAGGCCGGCGTCGAGGCGGAGCGGATCCGGCACGTGCAGCTCGGCGTGCCCGGCTCCTACGACCCGCGTACCGAATCGATCCGCCTGGTCGACGTCCCCGGCTTCGACCGGCCCGGCCTGCGGTCCGCGATCGCCGCGGCGCTCGGTGCGCAGGTCGGCGTGGACAACGACGTCAACCTGGCCGCCGTCGCCGAACGCCGGCGCGGTGCCGGCCAGGACGCGGAGAACTTCGCGTTGCTCTGGATCGGCCAGGACGGCCTCGGTCTGGCCATCGACATCAACGGCACACTGCTGCGCGGCACCCGTGGGGGCGCGGGCGAGATCGGTTACGTGCCGCTCTACTCACCCGACTCCCCGCACCGCAAGCTCGACCTGCAGGATCTCTTCGGCGGCGCCGCGATCATGGAGCTGGCCCGGGACAACGGCGTCGCCGGGGACACTCCGGCGGCCGTGGTCACCAGCGCCGCCGCGACCGGCGCCGAGGACTTCATCGACACCCTGGCCGACCGCATCGTCGTCGGCCTGGCCGCGGTGACCGCGATCCTCGACCCCTACCTCGTGGTGCTCGCCGGCCCGATCGCCCAGGCCGGCGGCGACACCCTGCTCGCCGCGGTGAACACCGCGTTCCGGCGGGCCGCCCCGCTGGAGAGCTCGTTCGCCGTCACCACCATCGAAGACGACGCGGTGCTGGTCGGCGCACTCGACGCCGGTCTCGCCGCGGTCCGGCAAGCCTTGATCACCGCCATTCGCGACAGCTAGAGACAGCTGAAAGGCCTGAATAGTGAACAAGCGGATACCCCATGCCCTTTTTGTCATGACAACAGCGGTTCTGCTGACCACCGGGTGCACCCCCGCGCCCAAGGAGAACAAGATCGCCGACCCCGGGACCGCGGTGTCCGGGACCGTCGAACTGTGGCACTTCTTCACCGAGCGTGAGGCGAAGGCCATCGACGAGGTGATCAAGGACTTCTCGGACGGCCACCCGAACATCAAGGTCACCGTCAAGTCCGGACAGGACGACTCCAAGGTCACCCAGGCCATCGGCGCCGGCAACGGGCCCGACATCGGCCTGTCCTACTCCACCGACATCGTCGGCAAGTTCTGCTCCTCCGGCGCGTGGGTCGACCTCAACCCGTACATCGCCCGCGACAAGGTCGACCTGAACAAGCTCAACGCGACCACCCGGACGTACACCGAGTTCGGCGGCAAGCGCTGCGCGATGCCGTTCCTCGCCGACGCGTATGGGATGTACTACAACAAGGACCTCTTCGCCAAGGCGGGCCTGACCGCACCGCCGAAGACCCTCGACGAGCTGACCGAGTACGCCAAGAAGCTCACCGTGCGCAACCCGGACGGCTCGCTCAAGACCGTCGGGTTCCTGCCGCTCTACGACTTCTACGAGAACTCGGCCTCGCACCTCGCCCCGGCCACCGGCGCCAAGTGGCTGACCGCCGAGGGTAGGAGCGCGGTCGGCACCGACCCCGGCTGGAAGACTCTGCTGACCTGGCAGAAGAGCCTCGTCGACTGGTACGGCTACGACGACCTGACCCGGTTCAAGGCCAGTCTCGGTGACGAGTTCAGCGCCGACAACGCCTTCCAGAAGGGCCAGGTCGCGATCAACGTCGACGCCGAGTACCGCCTCGCCTTCCTCAAGGACCAGGCCCCGGACCTGAAATACGGGGTGGCGCCGCTCCCGACCAGCGACCCGTCCCGCTACGGCGGCGGCTACGTGACCGGCAACATCGTCGGCATCAGCAGGAACGCCAAGAACCCCGAGGCGGCCTGGGAGCTGATCAAGTACCTGACCGCCGACGACAAGGCGGTCATCAAGTTGGCCGGCCTGCTGAAGAACGTGCCGACCACGACCACCGCGATCGCCGACCCGGGGCTCAACGCCGACCAGGACTTCAAGGCGTTCATCGACATCTTCAACAACCCGAACTCGATGACCTCGCCGCCGTCGTCGTCCGGGCCCGCCTACCAGGAGACCTTCGGGACGTTCCTGACCGGCTACCAGTCCGGCAAGGTCGCCGACCTGAACCAGGGCCTGCTGGAGGCGGACAAGCAGATCGACAGCGTCATGTCGCTCGGCGGCTGATCGGTGACCGGAACCTCCCTGCGCCGGGGCGCGACGACGTTCACGTTCGTCGCGCCCGCGCTCCTCGGCATCGCGATCTTCTTCGTCTACCCACTGCTCTCGGCGATCTACTTCTCGTTCACCGAGTTCGACCTGCTGTCCGTACCCCAATGGGTCGGTCTGGACAATTATCGACGGATGGGCGGGGATCCCTTCCTGCTCCAGGCCATCCGCAACACACTGTGGATGGTCGTGGTCTTCGTCCCGATCCGCATCCTCGGCGCGATCGGCCTGTCGATGCTTCTGGTGCAGCTCAAGCGGGGTGCCGGGTTCTTCCGGACGATCTTCTACCTGCCCGCCCTGGTCCCGCCGGTGGCCGCCACCATCGCGTTCGTCTACCTGCTCAAGCCGGGCACCGGTCCGGTCAACCACTTCCTCGAGATGATCGGCATCGACGGCCCGCTCTGGTTCAACTCGCCGGCCTGGGCGAAACCGTCACTGGTCCTGCTCGGCCTGTGGGGCATCGGCGACCTGATGATCATCTTCCTGGCGGCGGTGCTGGGCGTCCCGGAGAGCCTCTACGAGGCCGCGTCGCTGGACGGCGCGAACGCCTGGCACAAGTTCCGGTCGATCACGCTGCCGACGATCCGCCCGGTGATCCTCTTCGCCGCGGTCACCGGCGTGATCTACACCTTGCAGTACTTCGACCAGGCGGCGGTGGCCGGCTCGATCGCCAGCGGGCAGGCCACCGTCGGCGCCGGGATCTCCCAGGCCTTCGGCTACCCGGAGGGCTCCACCTTCACTTATCCACTGTGGCTCTACACCGTCGGGTTCCGCTACAGCGCGCTCGGCTACGCCAACGCCCTCGCCATCGTCCTCTTCCTGGTCGCGCTCTCCGTCACCGTGATCCTGCTGCGCCGCGCCAAGGCCTTCTCCGGGGAGGAATCGTGACCGCCCTACCGCTCTCCGACAGGAAGGCCGGGCGACGGCAGCAGAGGCTCGCCTGGATCGCCCGGCACAGCATCGCCATCGCGCTCGCGATCATGTTCGTCACGCCGGTCGTCTACCTCGTCCTGCTGTCGTTGATGACCAGTGACCAGGCCCTCACCAGCGACTACTGGCCCAACACCTGGCATCCGGAGAACTACCTCAAGGTCTTCCAGGCCACCCCGCTGCCGCACTACCTGCTGAACACCATGCTGTACGCGGTGACCGCCACCGTCCTCACCCTCGTGTCGAGCGTGCCCGCGGCGTACGCCCTCGCGAAGTTGAGGTTCCGCGGCCGGAACCCGATGTTCCTCGTGGTGATCTGCGTGATGATGCTCCCGCCGCAGGTGGTCACAGTCCCGCTGTATCTGATGTGGGCCCGCTACGGACTGACCGGCTCGCTCGCCCCGCTGATCATCCCGGCGCTGTTCGGTGACGCGTTCTGCATCTTCCTGCTGCGGCAGTTCCTGCTGACCATTCCGAGCGAATACCTCGACGCGGCCCGGGTGGACGGCTGCGGCGAGTGGCGCACCCTGCTGCGGGTGGTGCTGCCGATGGCCCGTCCCGGTATCGCGGCCGCCGGGCTGTTCCAGTTCTTCTACTGCTGGAACGACTACTACGGCCCGCTGCTCTACACCAGTGAGAACGAGAGCTCGTGGACGCTCTCGCTGGGCCTGGCGTCGTTCCGGACCGTCCACCACGTCGACTGGAACCTCGTCACGGCCGCGACCGTACTGGCCATGGCCCCACTGATCGTCATCTTCTTCTTCGCCCAGCGCTCGTTCGTGCAGGGCATCACGCTGACAGGATTCAAAGGGTGAAAATCGCAGTCGTCGGAGGCGGATCGACCTACACGCCCGAGCTGGTCGACGGGTTCGCCCGGCTCGGCACGATGGTCTCCGAACTGGTGCTCATCGACCCGGCCGCCGACCGGCTGGAGATCGTCGGGGCGTTCGCCGCCCGGATCTTCCGGCACTACGGGCACCCGGGAAAGGTGACCTGGACGTCCGATCTGGACGCCGGGGTCACCGATGCCGACGCCGTCGTCATCCAGCTGCGGGTCGGCGGCCAGCAGGCCCGCATCACCGACGAGACGTTCCCGCTCGACTGCGGCTGTGTCGGGCAGGAGACGACCGGGGCCGGCGGGCTGGCCAAGGCGCTGCGCACGGTCCCGGTGATCCTCGACGTCGCCGACCGGGTCCGCCGGCGTGCGAAGCCGGGCGCCTGGATCGTCGACTTCACCAACCCGGTCGGCATCGTCACCCGCGCCCTGCTGGACGACGGGCACCGGGCGGTCGGCCTCTGCAACGTGGCCATCGGCTTCCAGCGGCGTTTCGCCGGTTACCTGGGTGTCGACCCTGCCGCCGTGGTGCTGGACCACGTCGGGCTCAACCACCTGACGTGGGAGCGGGCGGCGCTGGTGGACGGCGTCGACCGCCTGCCGGGGCTCATCGACTCTCATTTGTCGGAGATATCCGAAGAGGTCGACATTCCGGCTGACATCATCACCATGCTCGGTGCGGTGCCTTCATATTATCTGTCCTACTTCTATCGACACGATGCGCATGTGCGGCAATCGGTCGGCACGTCCACGCGGGGCCAACGGGTCGCCGAGATCGAGGCGACCCTGCTCGACATGTACCGCGACGTCACCCTCACCGAGAAGCCCGCACTGCTCGGCGAACGCGGCGGCGCCTTCTACTCCGAGGCCGCGGTCGGTCTCCTCGCCTCCCTCTTCGGGTTCGACGACACCGCGGTGCACTCGGTGAACGTGCGTAACAACGGCACCCTGCCGTTCCTCCCGGCCGACGCGGTCATCGAGGTCTCGGCCCGGGCGGGCCTCAACGGGCCGACGCCGCTGCCGGTCACCGCGGTCCCGCCCGATCTGGCCGCATTGATCACCCACACCTGGGGGTACGAGGAGCTGGCTCTCGACGCGGCTCGGCGCGGTGGCCGTGACCGGGTTTACCGGGCGCTGCTGGCACACCCGCTGATCGGCCAGCACGAGTACGCCGACGCGCTGGCCGACAGGCTGATCGCGGCCGGCCGTGCCCACCTCGCGTGGGCCCGGTGAACACGCTGTACCTGGCGGCTGACGGCGGCAACTCCAAGACCGACGTGGTCCTGGGCGACGCCACCGGCAAGGTGCTGGCCACGGTCCGCGGCGGCACGTCGTCCCCGCACAACATCGGCCTCGCCGGGACGATCGACGTGCTCGGCGACCTGATCGGCGAGGCCCGCGACCGGGCCGGCCTGGCCGCGGACGTGCCGGTCGAGACGGTCGCCGTCTACCTCGCCGGAGCCGACCTGCCGATCGAGGTGACCCGTCTGCACGAGGCCGTCGCCGCGCAGGGGTGGGCCCGCCGGGCGCTCGCCGACAACGACTGCTTCGCCCTGCTGCGGGCCGGGACGTCCACACCGGACGCGGTCACCGTGGTGTGCGGCGCGGGCACCAACTGTGTGGGGCGGGCGGCCGACGGGCGTACCGCCAGGTTCGTCGCCCTCGGCCCGATCTCCGGTGACTGGGGCGGCGGCCACGACCTCGCCGAGCACGCACTGCGAGAGGCGGCGCGCGGCGAGGACGGCCGCGGCCGTCCCACCGCCCTGTCCGCCGCGGTGGCCGCCCACTTCGGGCTGCCCACCGTCGAGCGGGTGAGCATCGCCCTGCACCTGGGCGACGTGCCCCGCGACCGCATCCCCGAGCTGACCACGCTGCTGTTCGAGGTGGCGGCGGCCGGTGACGAGGTGGCGTCGGCGCTGGTCGACCGGCAGGCCGCGGAGATCCTGGCCCAGCACCGGGTGGCCGCCACCCGCCTGGGCCTGCTGACCGCCCCGCACGCCGTGGTCCTGGGCGGCGGTGTCCTGCAGGCCCGCATCCCCCGCCTGCACGATGCGGTCGTCGGTGGTCTCCGGGCCCAGGCGCCGCTGGCCGACGTCACGGTCCTGTCCACCCCGCCGGTGACCGGTGCAGCTCTGCTGGCTCTCGACACCCTGGACGCGGCTCCCGACGCCGAGCCGATTCTGCGAGCCGCCCTGTCCGGCCCCGAGAAGTGACCGCGGCTGAGGTGTTTCATAGTTTTTCGTCGCTCCTTCGCCTCCGGGGCGGGCAGGGCCATTGACTCGATCCGATGGGGTCAGAAGGATTTCCGTTCAGTTTCTTTGCTATTTCGACTGAGTGGAGAGGCCTCCGCCGAATGACCCGTCCCCGTTTCGCCGGCCTGGTAGCGAGCCTGCTCGCCACCACAGGTCTCCTCATCCCGCAGGCCGCCCAGGCGGCGCCCGCCGCGAGTGTGCAGGTGTGGTTCAGCTCCGAGTCGCGTACCGCGGGCTACGAGCCCAAGAACGCCAACTGGTACACCGATCCCGCCACCGGTCTGGCCGGTACCCCCTACCAGCTCAGCCGGCAGGCCGACATCGCCACGGCCGCGGCCGGCAGCACCGCCACGATCTCGGTCGACACCAACCAGAAGTTCCAGACCGTGCTCGGCGTCGGCTCCTCACTGGAGGAGTCGACGATCTTCAACCTGGCGCGGATGAGCCCGGCCGGGCGCACGAACGCCCTGCGCACGCTCGTCGACCCGAGTGCCGGCGCGGGCTTCAACGTCGCCCGGATCACGTTCGGGACCAGCGACTTCACCTCGCACGACTTCTACACCTACGACGACGGCGCCGCCGACCCGTCGCTGTCGCGGTTCTCGATCCAGCGGGACATCGACTACAAGATCGTCTCGACGCTGCGCGAGGCGCTGGCGATCAACCCGAACCTCAAGGTCTTCGCGAGCGCGTGGTCCGCGCCGGCGTGGATGAAGAGCAGCAACTCGCTGATCACCGGCAGCCTGCTCGACCAGTACATCCCCACGCTCGCCACCTACTACCGCAAGTCCATCCAGGCGTACGCGGCGCAGGGCATCCCGATCCACGGGCTGACCCTGCAGAACGAGCCGCTGTTCGAGCCCGCCGACTACCCGGGCATGCGGGTCACCGCCGACCAGGAGCGGCGTCTCGCGATCGCGCTGCGGGCCGAGCTCACTGGCAACGGGCTGGGTGCCACCAGGATCTGGGCCTTCGACCACAACTTCAGCGAGGGCGTCGCGTACGCCCAGGGGGTCCTCACCGCCGACGCCCGATCCTCCGTCGACGGCATCGCCTTCCACGACTACGCCGGTGACCCGTCGGCGATGGCACAGGTCAAGGCGCAGTTCCCCGACAAGGACGTACTGATGACCGAGCGCTCGGTCTGGGGCACCTCGGGCGCCGACCGCATCGTGCAGTACTTCCGCAACCAGTCCACGCTCTACGAGGGCTGGGTCTCGATGCTCGACCAGAACCGCTCGCCGGAGCGCTGGAGCGGCTCGCCCGACCCGACGATGCTGGTGCAGAGCACCTCGAACCCCGACACGTTCTGGAAGACCCCCGACTTCAACATGGTCGCCCAGTTCTCGAAGTTCGTGCAGGCCGGCGCCAAACGTGTCGCCACCGGTTACGGCTCGACCGGCACGGTCACCAACGTCGCGTTCGTGAACCCGGACAACTCCCTGGTCACCGTCGTGGTCAACCAGACCGCGTCGAACCAGGCCTTCACGCTGCGCGCCGGAACCCGGCAGTTCACCGGCACGCTGCCGGCCAAGACCACCGGCACCTACGTCTGGGCGGGCGCGGGCGACGCGGGCGCCGGCCCGTCGCGCTCCGGGCAGATCACCGGCTTCGGCGGCAAGTGCGTCGACGTCGCGGGCGCGTCCGCCGCCAACGCCACCCAGGTGCAGCTCTGGACCTGCAACAACTCGTCGGCCCAGACCTGGACCGTCGGCTCGGACGGCACGATCCGCGCCCTCGGCAAGTGCCTGGACGTCAACGCCGCGTCCAGCGCCAACGGCACGAAGATCCAGATCTACGACTGCAACGGCACCGCGGCCCAGCAGTGGACCGCCGGCACCGACGGAACCCTGCGCTCGCTGGGCAAGTGCCTGGACGCCACCGGCCCGTCCTCGGCCGACGGCACGAAGCTCCAGCTCTGGGACTGCTTCGCCGGCGACAACCAGCGCTGGACCCTGCCCTGACGAAGGCCGCCGCGCGCCCGGATCACCGGTCCGGGCGCGCGGACCCGGCCAGGAGACGGTCGCCGAGGTCGGAGCGGCGGTAGAGGACCGACCGGCCATGACGGGCACTGACCAGCAGGCCGCCGGCACGGAGGGCACGTAGGTGCTGGTTGACGGCCGGGGTGGTGACGCCGAGGCGGGTGGCCAGCTCGGTGGAGGAGGCGGGGGAGTCCAGGCGGGCCAGCAGGCCGGCGCGGTGGGCGCCCAGCAGTGCGGCCAGGGCGCCCGGTGCGGGGAGCGGCTCGGGCTCCCACAGGGTGCCGCTGCCCCGGGCCAGGTAGATGATCATCGGAGGCTCGTCGGGGGAGATCGGGGCCGCCACCGCGGGTGTCCACAGCGTCGGGACCAGGGTCAGGCCGCCGAGGGTCGGCCGGGTGTAGTGGACGTCGGAGTGCAGCCGTACCTCCACGGTGTCGCCTGTCATGGTGACCCGGTCGGACAGGCTCGCGAACATCGCGGCCAGGCCGTGCTGGGTGATCTCCCGTCCCCGGTGGGTGACGTCGCCCTCCAGCAGGGCCCGCATCCGGGGCCAGTGCGCGGCGAAGCAGGCGTCCCAGTAGCCGGCCAGGGCGGCCACCATGCGGGGCAGCGCGTCCGCCTCGCGCAGCGGCGGCGGGACGTCCTCGTCGGTGCGGTAGAGCTGACGCAGATTGCGCCGGACCACGTCGGCCGGTGTGGCTGCCATCGCGGCCAGCTCGTCCTCGAGGCGGGTCAACGGGGAGCGCGGCGGCGGGGTCAGGAAGTCCGGTGTCGAGAGGCGCTCGTCGATCAGCGAGAGCAGCATCTCGGTGTCGAGGGCCTCGCGGGCCCGCTGCATGCGGCGGATCCACGGCAGGTGGACCGGGAAGCGGCCGGGATCGCGCCAGCTGCGCAGCGACAGGACCAGCTCGTTGAGCGGCGACACGGCGAACCGCACCCCGGCCAGATCGGGGCCGACCAGCCTGTAGCGCACCGGCATGAAGCAGAACGCTACATCAATCGCGCTGATAGGCCCGGCCCGGTCGACTGTTCCCGTGCCTGTGAGACGAGTACTGACCTGGGCCACCGTGGCCGCCTCGACAGCCAAGGGGGTGATGTTCAGCGTCAGCGCGCTGTTCTTCACCACCGTGGCCGGGATCAGCCCGGCGACCGTGGGAGTCGGCCTGACGATCGCCGGGGCCGGAGGAGTGGTGACAGCGTTCGCGGCCGGGCGGCTGTGTGACCGGTTCGGACCCCGGCGGGTGCTGCTGGTGGCGGCCGCGGCACAGGGCGCGGCGCTCGCGGGCTACTGCCTGACCCGCGATGCGGCCACGTTCGTGCTGGTCGCCTGCGTGGCGGTCGGTGCGGAGAGCGTCCAGCGGACGGCGCATGTCGCGCTGCTGGCTCGCGCGTTCACCGGTCCGGACCGGGTCGGGGTCCGTGCCTGGCTGCGGGTCGTGGACAACGTGTCCATCGCGGCCGGCTCCGGGCTCGCCGCGGTCGCGCTGGTGGTGGGCAGCCGGTCCGCGTACGTGACGGCGGTGCTGGTCGCGGCCGTACTCCTCCTGCTCGCTCTCGTTCCCCTGAAGGCCCTGCCCGCGCTGACCGGGGTGGCGGGGGCCGGCCGGAGGAGGGTGGCCGGTCCCCGCTGGGCGATCGCCGTTATCTCACCGCGACGGCGCTGCATGCCGTGGTGAGCATGCAGTTCCTGCTGCTCACCGTCGGGATGCCGCTGTGGGTGACCGGCCACACCTCCGCACCGGACGTCACCGTCGCGGTGCTGCTGCTGCTCAACACCGCCCTGGTCTCGTGCCTTCAGGTCTGGTCCACCCGGCTGGTCGGGGACGTGCCGTCGGCGGGCCGGGCCGTATTCCGCGGCTCGGTCCTGCTGCTGGTGGCCTGTCTCGGCTATGCGGCGGCCGGTCACCCGCGCGGCGCCTGGCTCGCCACGGCGCTGCTGGTGGTGGCGGTCGTGGCGCACAGCCTCGGCGAGATCGTCACCGAGACCGGTGGCTGGGAGCTGGCCTTCGAGTGGGCCGATCCGGCGAGCTCCGGCGCCTACCAGGGGGTCAGCCAGGCCGGTGTCGCCATCGGCCGGGCCGTCGCCCCGGTGGTGGTCACGTCGACGGCCGTCGGTCTCGGCCTGCCGGGCTGGATCCTGCTCGGCGGCGTGTTCCTGGCGGCGGGCGCCGGAACGCGCACGCTGAGCGCGGACCGGCGGCGAGCCCCGGAACCCGCCCGCTGACCGAAGCGGCGGCGGACCTCACGAACCATCCGGAGCCCGCGGGCGGCCGGGAGCCGTGCCGTGCCCGAAGACCCGGAGCCCGGTGCCCGCGTGGAGCGGCTCCGCTGCGGTCAGCTCGCGCCGGTGGTCAGGACGATCTTGCCGGTCACCCGGCCGGTCTCGCTCAGCTCGTGGGCCTTCGCCGCCTCGGCCAACGGCAGCGAAGCCTCGACGAGGACCCGCAACCGCCCGGCGTCGACCAGGCCGGCCAGCGCGAGCAGGCCGGCCCGGTCCGGCTCGACCAGCAGGAAGCCGGCGTGAACCCCGAGTCGTTCGGCCTCGGCCACGAGGTGCTGCTCGGCCGGGGAGCTCAGCGACACCAGGACGCCGCCGGGCCGGAGCACCCGCAGGCAGCGGGGGCCGTCCGCGCCGCCGATCGGGTCGATCACCACGTCCACCGGTTCGACGGCCTCGGTGAAGTCGACCGCCGTGTAGTCGATCACCTCATCCGCTCCGAGGTCGCGCAGCAGGTCGTGCTTGGCTGCCCGGGCGGTGCCGATCACGTACGCCCCCCGGGCTTTGGCGATCTGAACCGCGAGATGACCGACCCCGCCGGCCGCCGCATGGACGAGGACCCGATGGCCGGGCCGCACCCGGGCACGGTCGGTCAGCGCCTGCCACGCGGTCAGGCCGGCCAGCGGCAGGCCGGCCGCGTGCACGTGGTCCACGGCGGCGGGCTTGTGGGCGAAGTGACGGCCCGGGGCGGTCACGTGGTCGGCATAGGCGCCCGCCGGCCGCGGGAACCACGGCATGCCGAACACCTCGTCGCCGGGAGCGAACAGGGTCACGCCGACGCCGACCTCCTCGACGACGCCGGAGACGTCCCAGCCGAGGACGAACGGGGGCTGTCCGAGGAAGCCGCCGTGGGCCCGGGACTTGACGTCGACCGGGTTGAGGCCGGCGGCGTGCACCCGGACGAGGATCTCGGTCGGCCCGGGCGACGGACGGTCCGCGGTGCCCTCGTGGAGAACGTCGGGACCGCCCAGCTGATCTTGAGTGATGACGCGCATGAGGTACAGCGTCGCGGGACCGGGCGTACCGAAACAGTGGCCTGAATGACGAGATGTGCAAGGATCTGGCCATGCATCGCGTCGTCGTCTTCGCCCTGCCCGGCGTCTATCCGTTCGAGATGGGGATCCCCAAGCGGGTCTTCGGCAGCGTCGTCGACAGCGGTGGCGTGCCGCTCTACGAGGTGGTCACGGCCGGTCTCAGCGCCGGCCCGGTGCCGACCGACGCCGACTTCGCCATCACCGTCGAGCACGGTCCCGAGATCCTGGCCACGGCGGACACGGTCGTCGTGCCGGCGCTCGCCCCGCTGGCGCCGATGTTCACCGAGGGCGTCCTCAGCGAGCCGGTCCGTGCCGCGCTCGCGCACCTCCGGCCGGGCGCCCGGCTCGTGTCGATCTGCACCGGCGCCTACGTGCTGGCCGCCGCCGGGCTGCTCGACGGCCGCCCGGCCACCAACCACTGGTATTGCGCCGATCACTTCCAGCGGCTGTTCCCCACGGTGGCGGTCGACCCGACGGTGCTGTTCGTCGACGACGGCGACGTGCTCACCTCCGCCGGCGCCGCCGCCGGTGTCGACCTCTGCCTGCACATCGTGCGCCGCGACCACGGCAGCGAGGTCGCCAACGCGGTGGCCCGCCGCTGCGTGGTGCCGCCGTGGCGTGACGGTGGGCAGGCGCAGTACATCGAGCAGCCGGTTCCGGAGCGGGCCGAGACGTCGACCGCGCCGACCCGCGAGTGGGCGCTGCGGCACCTGGACGAGCCACTGAACCTGGCCGCGCTCGCCGGGCACGCCCGGATGAGCATCCGCACGTTCACCCGGCGGTTCCGGCAGGAGACCGGCGTCACCCCCGGATCGTGGCTGATCAGCCGGCGCGTCGACCTGGCCCGGCACCTGTTGGAGACCACCGACCTGCCGGTGGAGCGGGTCGCCGAGCGGGCCGGTTTCGGCACGGCCGCGTCGTTCCGGATGCATCTGCGGGCGGTCACCGGGGTCGGGCCGCACAGCTACCGGCGCACCTTCCGGCACACCCCGGTGGCGGCGTAGAGAGGTGGACCCCGATCCCGGGGTCTCTAGGCCAGATCCAGGCGGTACGAGTCGCCGCTGCGCTCGAACCCGAGCCGGCTGTAGTAGGGAGCGCGCATCCCCGGCGGGGTGATCACCGCCCGGCAGCCACGGTCGGTGAAGTAGCCGCTGCGCCGGAACACGAACTCGCCGGGGGTGACGTCCCGGTACCGCTCGATCACGTAGTCCAGGTCCACCTGCGCCACCCCGTCACCGGCGGTGTGGAACACCACCACCCCGGCGACCTCGTCGACGTTGACGATCAGGAAGGCCGCGGCGCCGGGGCGCGCGAGTGCCTCCGTACCGAAGCCGGGGTTGAATCCCCTGATGTCGGCGTCGTGGTTGCGCAGCACGTGCAGCAGGAACGCGTCATCGGTGCGGACCTCGACCACCTGGTAGACCTTGTCGTCGTGGCGGGTCGCCAGCATCCGCCACAGGTACCAGACGTTGATCACCGCGAGGACCACGTTGAGGCCCACCATCGGCCAGACGCCGACCGCCGCGTTGAAGCCGATCAGCACCAGGCAGCCGACGAGGTTGAGGGCGCGCAGGCGCAGCAGCCGGTTCTGCAGCAGTGACCAGACGAGCAGGGCCGAGCCGCCCCACCCGATGACGTCGATGAGTTCCACCCGACCAGCGTAAAGCCGGCCGGGTGGAGTCGATCATCCCGGTATGTGGAAAGGCGTTATGCCCGGAATCGCGCCACCAGGCCCTGGAGCTCCCGGGCCATCGAGCTCAGTTCGGTGATCGCCTGCTTCGACTGCGCGGCACCGGCCGTGGTGACCTCCGACGCCGACGCGAGCCCGGCCACTCCGGCCGCGATGTCACCGGCGCCGCCGGCGACCGCGCTGATGCCCCGGTTCATCTCCGCCGTCGTGGCGGTCTGCTCCTCCACCGCCGCCGCGATCGTCGCCTGGAAGTCGTTGATCTGCTCGATGACCGAGGTGATCTGGCTGATCGCCTCGACCGCGCCGGCGGTGTCCTGCTGGATGGCCGTCACCCGGCGGGTGATGTCCTCGGTGGCCCGCGCGGTCTCCTGCGCCAGGTCCTTCACCTCGCTGGCGACCACGGCGAAGCCCTTGCCGGACTCGCCGGCCCGGGCGGCCTCGATGGTCGCGTTCAGGGCCAGCAGGTTCGTCTGCTCGGCGATGCTGGTGATCGCGCCGACCACGGCGGCGATCTCGGCCGACGAGGTGCCCAGCTTGTCGATGTGCGAGCTGGTCGAGCGGGCGACGTCGACGGCCTGGCCGGCCACCTCGGCGGCCCGGGCGGTGCTCTGCGCGATCTCCCGGATCGACTCGGCCATCTCGGCCGCGCCGGCCGCGACCGCGCTGACGTTCGACGACACCGACTCGGCCGTCCCGGACACCGTGCGGGCCTGCTGCGACGAGCCGAGCGCCGCGTCGGCGATGCTGCCGGCGGTGGCGGTCATGTCGTCGGCCGCGGTGGACAGGGCCTTCGCCGAGGCCGCGGCCTGCGCGACGACCGTACGCATGTTGCCCTGCGCCTCGTCCAGAGCCCGGGCCATCTGGCCCATCTCGTCGCCGGAGGTGACGTCGGTGGTGACCGTGAGGTCGCCCTCGGCCATCGCCTTCAGGGCGGTACGGACCCGCTGCAACGGCCGGGTGATCGAGGTGACGATGATCCGGGCCAGCAGGCACAGCACGATGATCGCGGCGAGCGCCGTGGCGAGCAGGATCGTCTGCGCCTGGTCACGGCTGGCCGTCGCGTCGGCGCTGGCCTTGTCGATGGTGGCGGCGAACAGGGTGCGCTCGTTCTCCAGCACCGCGCTCGTCAGGTAGTTGTCGACGTCGATCTGCTCCCACGACAGGCGGGCCTGGCTCTGCTCGGCCACCGCGCCGGCCACGAACTGCTCGATCACCTGGCCGTAGTCGTTGTACACGGTCCGGATCCGGCCCACCGAGGCGGACAGGTCACCGGGCAGCGCGATCCCCTCCAGCTCGTCCAGCAGCTTCTCGGCCTTGGCCAGCTCGTCCTTCAGCAGGGCGTTCTGTTCCTGCGGGGTGCGGCGGGTGATCGCCTGCAGTCCATGCGTCTTGTAGTCGCTGGCCGCCCGGTCCAGTCGCAGCACCAGCGTGCTGGCGGAGTTCAGAGCGGCGAGCTCGTCGGCGGTACGGTCCGCGACCCGGTTGTTGTAGAGCGTCACGCCGACACAGGTGCCGACGGCGAGCAGACCGGACGTGACCAGGGCGGTCAGTTTCGTGCTGACCGAGGCATCGGCGAGCAGGGTGCGGTAGGACATCTCAGGGCCTCCTTCGTCTCGGCCGGGCGTCAGGAGATCTGGGCGGCGGTGTAATAGCCACCGTCGACGAGGACGCGTTCGTAGTTGGACCGGTCCACGTTCACCGGCTGCAGCAGGAAGGTCGGCACGATCTCGACCCCGTTGTGGTACTGCTCGGTGTCGTTGATCATCGGCTTCTCGTCGATGAGCAGCGCGTTGGTCATCTGCACGGCGACCTTCGCCAGCTCACGGGTGTCCTTGTAGACTGTCTCGGTCTGCTTGCCGGCGGCGATCAGCTTCACCGAGTCGAGCTCGGCGTCCTGCCCGGTGAGCACCGGCAGCTTCCGGCCCTTGGCGCCGTACCCACCGGCCTCCAGAGCGGTCAGGATGCCGCGGCTGATCCCGTCGTAGGGCGACAGGACCGCGTCCACCCGGGCCTGCCCGTAGTCGCTGCCGAGCAGCCGCGTCATCCGCTTCTGCGCCACGGCGGCATCCCACCGCATCGTGGCCACCTGCTCGAACTTCGTCTCGCCGCTGCGAACCTTCAAACGACCCGAGGAGATGTACGGCTTCAGCACGCTCATCGCCCCGTTGAAGAAGAACGTGGCGTTGTTGTCGTCCGGAGAGCCCGCGAACAGCTCCAGGTTGTACGAGCCCCCGCCGCTCTTCAGGTTCAGCGCGTCCACGATCGCGCCGGCCTGCTGCACGCCGACCTTGAAGTTGTCGAAGGTGGCGTAGAAGTCGACGTCGCCGCTGTCACGGATCAGCCGGTCGTAGGCGATCACCGGGATGTCGGCGGCTGCCGCCTTGGCCAGCACGCTCTTGAGCGCGGTGCCGTCGATGGCGCCGATGACCAGGGCGCGGACCTTGTCCTCGACCATTCCGTCGATCTGCTCGACCTGCTTCTGGATGTCGTCGTCGGCGTACTGCATGTCGGTGCGGTAGCCGAGGAGCTGGAACTGCCGCTCCATGTTCTGGCCGTCACCGATCCAGCGCTCCGACTTCTTCGTCGGCATCGCCAGCCCGACCGTGCCCCGGTCCGAGGCGGGGGCCGCCGCGGACTCGGCGCCGTCGTCACAGCCGCTCGTGGTGATCAGCACCGCCGCAACAGCCGTACATGCCACCCACCGTCGTGCCAGCACCGATTTTCTCCCTGCGATCGTGACGACGGACCGATCCGGTCCCAGCCCGAGGATCGACTGATCCCGGCGCTGTCTTAACTGTCTGCGGCCGCCAATTCGCGGACCATCAGCTCACGGACGGCGGCGGCCGGAAGCGGACGCGCGAAGTGGTAGCCCTGGGCGTGCTGGTAGCCCAGCTCGGCCAGCCGGGCGGCCTGGTCGCCGGTCTCCACACCCTCGGCGACCAGGTCCAGCCCGACCGCGTCGGCCAGCGCGATCACGGCGGCCGGCATGGTGTCGCGGCGGCCGGTGTCGGTGCCCTGGGTGAACGACCGGTCCAGTTTGAGCTGGTCGACCGGCAGCTCGTGCAGCAGCGTCAGCGTCGACTGCCCGGTGCCGAAGTCGTCCAGCGCGATCCGGATCCCCATCCGGCGTAGATCGTCCAGACGGGTCACCGCCTCACCGAGCGCGACCGCGGTGCTCTCGGTGATCTCCAGCGTCAGCCGGTGCGCCGGCACGCCGGTCTCGTCGAGGATCGCGGCGACCCGGTCCACGAAACCGGCCTCGCGCAGCTGTCGGGCGCTGACGTTGACGTTGAGCACGCCGGGCGCGCGGTCACCGTGCTCGTCGCGCCAGGCGGCCAGCTGCCGGCAGGCCTCCCGCAGCACCCAGTCACCCAGCGGCACGATCAGCCCGGTACGTTCCGCGACCGGCACGAACTCGACCGGAGGCACCACCCCCCGCTCCGGATGCGCCCACCGCACCAGCGCCTCGACCCCGCGCAGCCGGCCGGTGCCGAGCGCGACGATCGGCTGGTACTGCAGGAACAGCTGGCCGTCGGTGATCGCGTGCTGCAACTGCGCGCCCAGGCCCGCCGTGTCGGCGATCGCGACGGCCATCCCGTCGCGGTAGCTCTGCACGCCGCTGCCGCCGTCGTGCTTCGCGGCGTACATGGCGATGTCGGCGCGCCGCAGCAGGTCGGCGGCGTCCTGCCCGCTGTGGCCGTTCGCGAGCCCGATGCTCGCCCGTACCAGCAGCTCATGGCCCTCGGCGACGACCGGCTCGGCGAGGGCCTCGATCATCCGGTGCGCGGCCGCCTCGGCCGCCTCGGCGTCGATGTCCTCCAGCACCACCACGAACTCGTCACCGCCGAGGCGGGCCACCGTGTCCCCGGCGCGGATCGCGCCGTTCAGGCGGTCGGCGACCACGACCAGCAACGCGTCGCCGACACCGTGACCGAGCGTGTCGTTCACCGTCTTGAAGTCGTCCAGGTCGATCAGCGCGACACTCACCGGGGTGTCCCGGTCACCGGCGGACAGGGCGGCGCCGAGGCGCTCGGTGAACAGCGCCCGGTTGGGCAACCCGGTCAGGGTGTCGTGGGTGGCGCCGTGGTCCAGGCGGGCGGCCAGGCTCGCGTTCTCCCGGAACACCGTCCGCTGCCGGGCCACGATCAGACCGGTGAGCACCACCGCGACGCCGGCTGTCGGCAGCGCGTCGGCATGGCCCTGCGCGATCAGGAACAGCAGCAACGCGTCGACCGCGGCCAGCGCGAGGTAGGGCAGCCAGGTCGGCAGCCGCCGGAGGGCGGGCGCGGCCCGGCACACCGCGACGACGCCGAACAGCACCGCGAACACGGCCAGGGCGCTGAACCGGGCGTCCATCACCGGCCGCGCCACGAAGTGCCACGCGAACGCCGTGGTGGCCAGCAGCAGGGTCAGCCCGTCGAGGCCGAACCGTAGCGGCGGCCTAGCGTCGGTACGCCGGGCCGTGGCTTCGCCGTTCATCCGTCTCCTCATCGCTGCCGGGCAGTGGCCTACCCATCGGCAGGGTGATCCGCCACTGAAGAGGCACAAGACACCGGAAGGAGTCATCGATCGGTTACGGCCGGTTATCAGATCGGGTGTGGATCCGTAGGATGTGCGCCATGAATGTCCTGCGGACGGTGCGTCCGTCCGGTTTCGTCGTCATCGGCGCGATCGGCGCCCTGTCGGTCGTGCTGCTGCCTCTGGCCGTGGCCGGTGGGCTGCTCACCGCCGGAGTGCTCGTGCCCGCCGTCCTGATGCTGCGGTCCGGCCCACGGTTCCGTGCCCAGCTGCTCGGCGCGGGCCTGCTCCTCACCGGTCTCGCCGGTGCGGCCGGCGCGGTCCTCACGCTCGTCGAGCCCGGCGCCGGCGCCGACGGCGTCCCGCCGCCCGCCCGTCTCCACCTGGTCACCCTGGTGGTGACCGTCCTGGTGATGACACCCGGCCTGCTGCGCCCGCACCAGCACCGCGACCCGCTCGGCCGGCTGCGGGTCTGCCTCGACGTCGTCGGGGTGTCCGCCTGCCTCATCCTCCCGACCTGGGTGCTCATCTTCAGCGACGGCTACCTGCGGGGCCCCTCGGCGATCGGGGCGTTCCTCGGCGCGATCGCCACGGCCACCGCCGCGGTCGCCGGGGTGCACGCCACCCGGCACCGCGCCGCCCTGCGCTGGGCCGGCCCCGGCGTCGCTCTGACCCTGGTCTGCCTCACCGCGCAGGTGATCGCCGCCGACAACCCGGCCAACCCCAACTCGGCGCTCGCCGCGGTCGCGGCCGGGGCCGCGGTGAACGTCGCGGCCTGGGTGATGTGGTGGGGCACCGTCCGGGTCGACCCCGACGCCGGGCCACCGGTTCCGGCCGGTGGTGAGCCGGCCGCCGGATTCCCGCTCTTCGCCCTGCCGGTTCTGGGCTCGTCGGTCGCGGTCATGGCCCGGCTGCTGCACGGCGGCGACCTGGACGCCACCGCCATCGCGCTGGCGGCGATCGCCCTGCTGGCCGTGGCGGCCCGCGAGTTCGTCTCGGCCATCGCCCTGCGCCGGCACGCCGAGCTGCTCACCCACCACGGCAACCGGCTGCGCAGCCTGATGTTCGGCTCCTCCGACGTGGCGATGGTCCTGGACACCGGCCTGGCCGTCTGCTGGCAGTCCCCGGCCGCGGCCCGGCTCTTCGGCCTGTCCGATCAGGACGTGCTCGGCCGCCCGATCACCTCGCACGTCCGTCCGGAGCAGTCCGGCCCGGTCGGGGCGTTCCTGACCGAGCGGCTCCACGAGGACCGGGTCGACCTCGCCGACGCGCGCTCGGTCTCGGCCCGGTTCCGGGACGGCTTCGGCCGCTGGCGTGACACCGAGTGGACCGTCGGCGGCGCCGACCCGGCGATGCCCGGCCGCAGCCTCGTCCTGCACATCCGCGACGTCACCGACCAGCGCGAGCTCGAGGAGGCCCTGCAGCAGGCGTCACACCTCGACCCGCTGACCGGCCTGGCCACCACCCGCGGGCTGCGACGGGCCGGCCCGCCCGCGTCCGACGGAGGCGCGCTGCTGCTGCTGGAGCTCGGCGGCCTCACCGCGATCACCGACGTGCACGGGCCGGAGCGCTCGGAGACGGTCCTGGTCGAGGCGGCTCGGCGGGTGCGGACCAGGATCGGCGACACCGACGTCGCGGCCCGTGTCGGCGACGCCCGGCTCGCGGTGCTGACCCGCAACGGCGCGGTGCGGGCGCATCTGCTCGCCAACCAGCTGGTCACGGTGCTCACCGCGCCGTACGAGCTGGACGGCGCGAGCGCTCATCTGCAGGTGTGGGCCGGGCTCAGCGACCTGTGCCCGGACACCGACATCGACGAGGTGCTGCGCCGCGCCGACCTCGGCCTGCGGGTGGCCCGGTCCCAGCCGCCCGGCGGTGTCGAGTGGTACGACGAGGTGATCGAGGAGCGGCTGGTCCGCCGGTCGACACTCGAGCAGGATCTGCCGACCGCGATGGACCGCAACGAGGTGGAGCTGCTCTTCCAGCCGGTCTTCGAGCTGTCCGGCCGGCATCCCGTCGGGGTCGAGGCGGTGCTCGGCTGGCGGCATCCGGTGCTGGGGCGGCTGCCCTCCGGCGAGTTGCTGGCCCTGGCCGAGGACCTGGGTGTGCTCGGCGACCTGCGGCGGTGGGCGCTGCACCGTACGTGCCGTCAGGTCGCGGCCTGGCGGGAGCGGTACGGTCCACTCTGGTTCTCGATCGGCGTACGGCCCGGGGAGCTCGGCGACGAGCTGTTCCACTCCGGGCTCGACGAGGTCCTGGCGGCGCACCGGGTGCCACGGTCGGCGCTCGTCGTGGAGATCAGCGAGGACGACCTGCACCACGGGGCGGAGGCCGGGGAGCGGCTCGTCGATCATCTGAGGCGTCTGCGGATGAGCGATGTGCGTACCGCGGTGGGGCATTTCGGGGCCGGTCCCACCTCGCTGAGCCGGTTGCGGGTGCTCCCGGTCGACGTGCTGAAGGTCGACCGGGCCGTCTTCACCCGGCCGGAGGACGTCCCGGTCGCGGCCGGCGCGATCATGGACGTCGCCGTGATGCTGGGGCGGCGGCTCGGCCTGGACGTGATAGCCGACGGCCTGACCACCGACGACGACCTGGAGACGGTGTACGCCACCGGCTGCCGCCTGGGCCAGGGCGACCTGCTGGCCCGCCCCATGCCGGCCGAGCACGCGGAGGCCCTGATCGAGCGATCTCGCGACACGTCCCCCTCCTGACCGCACTCGAGTCGCGCCCGGCCAGGCCGTCCCTTAGGTTGAGGGACCCAGCGAGAGGCGGCAACGGCATGACAGCGGTGACGGGCGGGCGCCCGGAGGAGGACCAGCGGGCCCTGTTCGGGCAGTCGGTCGCCCTCTTCGCGTCGCTGAGCGGGCCCCGGCACCTGGTGGAGACGGCTAACCAGGCGTTCTTCGACGCCGTCGGCGGCGACCCGCGGGACCGTGGCGTCGCGCTGGCGGAGCTGTCACCCGAGCTGGCCGGCCAGGGCCTCATCGCGGTGATGGACGAGGTCTACCGCACCGGTGTGCCCTATACCGGGCGCGACGTCCGGGTCGAGCTGCGCGACGGCCCACAGGTCCGGGAGGCGTTCTTCGACGTCACGTACGAGCCGCGGCGCGACGCCGGCGGCGACGTCACCGGGATCCACCTGATCGGCGTGGAGACGACCCAGGTCAAGCACGCCCAGCAGCTGATGGCCGAACACCGTGCCCTGCTGGAGCAGATCGCCCGGCAGGCGCCCCTGTCCGACGTGCTCGACGGGATGGCCCGCAGCATCGAGAGCCTCGCGCCGCGGGAGGTGCTCGTCTCGGTCCTGCTCGCCGACGAGGACGGCCGTCACCTGCGCCACGGCGCCGCGCCGAGCCTGCCGGACTTCTACAACGAGGCCATCGACGGCATCGCCACCGGTGAGGGCGTCGGGTCGTGCGGCACCGCGGCGCACCGGCGGGAGCCGGTCATCGTGACCGACATCGGCGTCGACGACTTCTGGACCGACTTCCGTGACCTCGCCGGACGGGCCGGGCTGGCCGCCTGCTGGTCAACGCCGATCCTGGCCCGTGACGGCCGCCTGCTCGGCACCTTCGCGATGTACCACCGTGCCCCGAGCGTGCCGCTGGAGTCCGATCTCGCCCTGGCCCGGGTGTTCGCCGGCACGGCCGCGCTGGCCATCGAGCGGCACCACGACGAGCAGGCGCGACTCGCCGCCGAGGAGCGTGCGCGGGCCGCTCATGACGCGCTGGCCGAGGCGGTCCGGGCCGAGCAGCGGTTGCGGGCCGAGGCCGAGCAGCGCGCCGCCGCCGCGGCTGACCTGGCCGCGCAGGTGCGCGCGGCCGCGGCCGCGCAGGTGGCCGCCCCGCATCCGGAGCACTGTCAGCTCGGCGGCGCCGCCGGATGCGACGAGCCGGCGGAGATCAAACTGGCCGACTCGTGGGGCGACGCGGCATGGGGCTGCTCCGCCCATGTCGAGGAGGCGATCATCACCGTCCGGTCGGTGTTCATCGCCAGTGAGGAGCTCGGCGGCCTGGCCGCTTACGTCAACCGCTGAGCTCCGCGGGCAGCCGCGCCATGTCGGTGAGGATGAAGGAGGCGCCGGCGTCCAGCAGCGCCCGCGGGGTGCTGTGCGAGGGGCTGTCCGGCGGGCAGTAGCCGTACACGGTGGCGCCGGCGGCCACTCCGGCGCGAACGCCGGTCGGAGTGTCCTCGACGACCGCGGTGCGGGCCGGGTCGACGCCGAGCGCGGCCGCGGCTGCCAGGTAGACGTCGGGGGCGGGCTTGCTGCGCGGCGTCTCCATCCCGCTGAAGACCTTGCCGGCGAAGACCGTGTCCAGGCCGACCTTGGTGAGCTGCAGCTCGACCTTGTGACGGTCGGCGCCGCTGGCACAGGCCAGGTTGCCGCGGTAGAGCCGGTCGATCTCGCGGGCCGCGGCGACCGCCCCCGGGATCGGCAGCAGGTCGAGGACGAGCGCGTCGTTGCGGCGCTTGCGGAAGTCGCCGAGCCATTCGTCGGTCACGGTGAAGCCGGTGTGCGCCTCGATGACGGCGGTCTCGTCGCGCAGCGCCCGGCCCACGAACAGCCGGAAGCAGTCGGCCTCGGAGATCTGCCAGCCCAGCTCGTGCAGCATCGTCCGGAGCACGGCGTTGGTGATGGCCTCGGAGTCGACGAGGACCCCGTCGCAGTCGAAGAGCACGGCGTCGTACGGCAGGGCGGCGGGTTCCGGCATGGCGGTGACCCTAACGGGGGGCTCCCCGGACGGCCATGATCGAGCGCACACGGCCGGGCGCGTCACGAGGCTTTTGCAGAATCTGTCAAAAGTTAGATGTAGATCATGAAGAAGCTGTGGACATGGAGAGCAAAGGCTTCTACTGTGGCGCATGTAACACATCGACGAAACATGGATGTCACACCCGACGGGCTCGGGCACGCCGTGGCGTGCGGATATGAGGTCAACCGTGCGTATGACGATCGATCCCCCTACCTGCAGCTACTGCGCCTGCTGCGTAACGAGGGCGCCATCTCGCGGGCTGAGCTGGCCGATCGCCTGCAACTTCCCCGGCCGCGACTGCTCGCTGAGGTCGAGCGTCTGGTCGCCCAGGGCTACGTCGTCGAGGCCGGAATGGCCGCCTCCCGGGGCGGCCGGCGTTCCACCCTCGTCGAGCTCCACTCCCGGCTCCGGTTCGCCGCTGTCGATCTCGGGGCCAGCTCCATCGACGTGGAGGTCACCAACGGCCGTCTGGAGCCGGTCGCCGCCTACACCGAGGAGGCCGACATCCGCTCCGGCCCCAAGGTCATCCTGCACCGGGTCAACGAACTGCTCGCCAAGGCCCGCGTCGACGGCGCCTACGACCGGCTCGACGCCATCGGCATCGGCGTTCCCGGGCCGGTCAGCTTCCGCGACGGGGTGCCGGTCTCACCGCCGATCATGCCGGGCTGGGACCGGTTCGGGGTGCGGGAGCTGCTCACCCGTGAGCACGGCTGCCCGGCGGTGGTCGACAACGACGTCAACATCATGGCCGTCGGCGAGCAGCACGGCGGGGTCGCGCACAGCGTGCAGGATTTCCTGTTCGTCAAGGTCGGCACCGGCATCGGCTGCGGCATCTACCTCAACGACGAGGTCTACCGCGGCACCGACGGATGCGCCGGCGACATCGGCCACATCCAGGTCGACCCGCACGGCCCGATGTGCTCGTGCGGCAACGTCGGCTGCCTGGAGGCGCTGTTCAGCGGCACCGCGCTGGCCCGGGAGGCCCTGGTCGCGGCACGCTCGGGCGCCTCCCAGGCGCTCGCCGACCGGCTCGCCGCCAACGGCTCGCTCACCGCCCGCGACGTGGCCGAGGGCGCCGCCGAGGGTGACGTCGCCTGCATCAAGCTGATCCGCGAGGGCGGCCACCGGATCGGCTCGGTGCTGGCGTCGCTGGTCAGCTTCGTCAACCCGTCGATGATCGTGATCGGGGGAGGGCTCGCCCAGTTGGGCCACATCCTGCTCGCCGAGATCCGTAGCGCCGTCTACCGGCGGTCGCTGCCGCTGGCCACCGGCAACCTGCCGATCGTCCTCTCCGAGCTGGGCTCACGCGCCGGAGTCACCGGCGCTGCCGTCCTGGCCAGCGACGTCGCCTTCGAGCAGGCGTCATGAGCGCCCCTGGAGCGGGCACCCCCGGAGCGGACACCCCGGGAGCGGGCGTTCCCGGAGCGGGCACCCCCGGAGCGGGCGGTTCCGGCGCGGGCGGTTCTGGCGCGGGCGTTCCCAACGAGTCCGCCGTGGAGCCTGACGTGGTGCTCCGGCTCACCGACCTCGTCAAGACGTTCCCCGGCGTCCGTGCGCTGGACGGCGTGCAACTCGAGGTCCGGGCCGGTGAGGTGCACTGCCTGCTGGGGCAGAACGGCGCCGGCAAGTCCACCCTGATCAAGGTGCTCTCCGGGGTGCACCGCCCCGATTCCGGCACCATCGAATGGCTCGGCCAGCCGGTCTCCTTCAGCAACCCGCAGGCCGCCATGAAGGCCGGCATCGCCACCATCTACCAGGAGCTCGACCTGGTGGACGACCTCTCGGTTGCCGAGAACGTGTTCCTGGGCCACGAGCCGCGCCGTCTCGGTTTCGTCCGCCGCGGAGCCATGGCCGAGCGCACCCGGGGCATCCTCGGCTCGCTGGGGCACGACGAGATCCCGGCCGGCCGCATGGTGCACGCCCTGCAGGCCGCGGGGAAGCAGGTGGTCAGCATGGCCCGGGCGCTGTCGCAGGAGGCCCAGCTGCTGATCATGGACGAGCCGAGCGCGGTGCTCGCCCATGACGAGGTGGAGAACCTGTTCCGGATCATCCGGCGGCTGACGGCCCGCGGTATCGCCGTCATCTACATCTCGCACCGCCTGGAGGAGATCCGGGAGATCGGCGACCGGGTCACCGTCCTCAAGGACGGCCGCACCACGGCGGCGAACCTGTCCGCCGCGCAGACGCCGACCAGCGAGCTGGTCAGCCGGATGACCGGGCGCACCATCGAGTACGTCTTCCCGCCCCGACCCACCGAGCCGGAGTCGCGCCGGGAGTTGCTGCGCGTCCGGGACCTGAGCCGGGCCGGGGAGTTCCGTGACGTGTCGCTCAGCGTCGCCGCGGGCGAGATCGTCGGCATCGCCGGTCTGGTCGGCTCCGGTCGCTCCGAGCTGCTGGAGACGATCTACGGCGCCCGCCGCCCGGACACCGGCACCGTCGAGCTCGACGGGCGGCCCCTGCGCCCGGGCAGCGTGGGCTCCGCGGTGAAGGCGGGTATGGGCATGGCCCCGGAGGAGCGCAAGAGCCAGGCGCTGCTGCTCGGCGAGCCGATCTACCGCAACATGACCCTGGCCACCTTCACCGGCCTGGCCCGGTTCGGTTTCACCAATGCCCGCCGGGAACGCGCCGAGTCCGACCGGATCGCCGGCTCGCTGGACCTGCGCCCGCTCGACGTGCGCCGCCCGGTGGGCACGCTGTCCGGCGGCAACCAGCAGAAGGTCGTCGTCGGCCGGTGGCTGCTCGGCGACACCCGGCTGCTGCTGCTCGACGAGCCCACCCGCGGCGTCGACGTCGGCGCCCGCGCCGAGTTGTACCGGGTGATCCGCCGTCTCGCCGCCGAGGGCGTCGGCGTGCTGCTGGTCTCCAGCGAGGTGCCCGAGGTGCTCGGCCTCTCCGACCGCGTGCTGGTGATGCGCGAGGGCCGGGTCGTGCACCAGGCGCCCTCCACCGAAATCGACGAAGACACCGTCCTCGACCTCGTCATGGCGGGGTCACTCATGGAAGGAGCGCCGGCGTGACCCTCAGTGAAGGCACCGGGCTGCAGACGCCGGCTCCGGCCGGACCCGAGCCCGCTCTGCCGGGCGGACGCAAACGGTCGTGGGCCGGTGAGGCCGGCGAATCGGTGACCCGCAACCTGGTCCTGGTCGGCGTGCTGGTGGCGCTGATCGTGATCGGCGCGATCACCCAGCCGGAGCTCTACGGCAACTCGACCTGGGTGTGGACGAACATCCTGTCCATCCTGCAACTCGCATCGGTGGTCGGCGTCGTCACGGTGGGGATGACCTTCGTGATCATCGGCGGTGGCATCGACCTGTCGGTCGGCGCGATCGTGGCCCTGGCCGGGGTGTGGTGCACGACGCTGGCGACCCAGTCCTACGGCGCCGGCGGCATGATCTTCACGGCTCTGGTGGTCGGGGTGGCGGTCGGGCTGGTCAACGGGCTGCTCATCTCGTACGGCCGCCTCGTGCCCTTCATCGCGACCCTGGCGATGCTGGTCGCCGCCCGCGGCCTGGCCGCGGCGATCTCCGGCAAGCAGACGCAGATCTCCTCGAACAGCCTCATCAACGGCATCGCCAGCACCAAGGTCGTCGGCATCCCGGTGCTGGTCTACATCCTCGCCGCGGTGGCGGTGGCGGGCTGGGTCCTGCTCAACCGCACCACCTTCGGCCGCCGCACGGTCGCGGTCGGCGGCAACCCGGAGGCCGCCCGCCTGGCCGGCATCGACGTCAAACGCCACACCATGCTCCTGTACGGGCTGTCCGGTCTCTGCTGCGGCATCGCGGCGATCATGCTCACCTCGCAGGCGACCTCCGCGCAGGCGGCCATGGGCAACCTCTACGAACTGGACGCCATCGCCGCCGCGATCATCGGGGGCACCCTGCTCAGCGGCGGACGGGGCACGATCGTCGGCTCCATCCTCGGCGTCCTGATCTTCGCGACGATCACGAATCTGTTCGCCATCAACGGTCTCTCCACCGAGGCCCAGAACATGGTGAAGGGCGGCATCATCGTCGCCGCAGTGCTGGTCCAGCAGTTCCGTTTCAAGTCCGTCACGCGGTTGTTCTCCCGCGCCTAGAGCGACACGTCTCCACCGGGTGACCGTCCACGCCGACGGCCGCCGGGATCCGTACACCCTGATTCGCTCCATTCTCATAAGACATAGGAGATGGTCATGTCCAAGATCAATTCCGACCTGTCACGACGCAGGCTGCTCTTCGGCGGCGCCGCGGTCGGTGCGGGAGCCCTTCTCACCGCCTGCACCGGCAACGAGGCGGCGCCCACCCCGGCGCAGACCAAGGCCGGCGACACCAGCGGCGGCGGCAACGCGGCCCCCGGCACGAAGGTCACCATCGGGTTCTCCGCGCCGGCCGCCGACCACGGCTGGATCGCCGCCATCACCAACAACGCCAAGGCGCAGGCCGCCACGTTCAGCGACGTCGAGTTCAAGTCGGTCGAGGCCGGCGCGGACGCGGCCGCCCAGCGGGCCGCCCTGTCCACCCTGATCGCCCAGAAGCCGACGGTCATCGTGCTGCTGCCGCACGACGGCAAGGAGCTCAACTCGTTCGGCCTGGAGGCGATGGCCGCCGGCATCCCGGTGGTCAACCTGGACCGGGCCTTCCCGGACGCTCGCGCCTACCGCACCCAGATCATGGGCGACAACTACGGCATGGGCGTGGCCGCCGCCGACTACATCATCGCCCAGATGAAGGCCAAGGGCGTGGCCAGCCCGGTCATCGGCGAGATCGCCGGCATGGACGAGCTGGAGCTGACCCAGACCCGGTCCAAGGGCTTCTCCGACACGCTGGCGTCCGCCGGGTTCAAGGTCGCCAACCGGCGGGCCGCCCGGTTCACCGTCGACTCCGGACAGCAGGAGGCGTCCCAGCTGCTGCAGGCACTGCCCAGGATCGACGCCCTGTGGAACCACGACGACGACCAGGGCGTCGGCGTGCTCGCCGCGATCAACCAGGCCGGCCGTAAGGAATTCATCATGGTCGGCGGTGCCGGCTCGAAGCAGGCGATCGAGACGATCCAGGCCGACAGCACGGTACTCAAGGCGACGGTCACCTACAGCCCGTCGATGGCCTCCTCGGCGATCTCCCTGGCCCGGCTGATCGGCCAGAAGAAGGGCCTGGCCGACCTGGTGGAGCTCCAGGTGCCCAAGGAGATCGTGCTGGCCTCGGAGACGATCACGAAGGAGAACGCGAGCAGCTACATCCAGCTCGGGTTCTGACCGCGTACGGGGGAGACCCATCTTGTCCACGCAATCAACCCTGCGGGTCGGCATGGTCGGCTACGCGTTCATGGGCGCCGCGCACTCCCAGGCGTGGCGCACCGTGAACCGTGTCTTCGACCTGCCACTGCACGTCCGGATGACGGCGGTCTGCGGCCGTGACGAGGCGAGCGTCGCCGCGGCGGCGGAGCGTCTCGGCTGGGACGAGCACACCACCGACTGGCGATCACTGGTGAGCCGTGCCGACATCGACCTGATCGACGTCTGCACGCCCGGTGACAGCCACGCCGAGATCGCCATCGCGGCTCTCGCAGCCGGCAAGCACGTCCTCTGCGAGAAGCCACTGGCGAACACGATCGCCGAGGCACGGGAGATGGCCGCCGCGGCCGTCCGCGCCGAGGCGAACGGCGTCCGGTCGATGTGCGGATTCAACTACCGCCGGGTTCCAGCGGTCACCCTGATGCGGCGCATGGTCGCCGACGGGCGGATCGGCGAGATCCGGCACATCCGCGCCGCCTACCTGCAGGACTGGATCACCGATCCACAGTTCCCGCTGGTCTGGCGCCTGCAGAAGGACAAGGCGGGCTCCGGCGCGCTCGGCGACATCGGCGCGCACATCATCGACCTCACCCAGTTCGTCACCGGCCAGCACATCACCGGGGTGACCGCGCTGACCGAGACGTTCGTCAAGGAGAGGCCGCTGCCGCAGGCCTCCAGCGGGCTCAGCGCCGCGGCGGGAGACGGCAACGGGGGTACGCCGGCCACCGGCCCCGTCACGGTCGACGACGCCGCGCTGTTCCTGGCCCGGCTGAACGGCGGGGCCATCGCCACGTACGAGGCCACGAGATTCGCCACCGGCCGCAAGAACGGGCTCCGGGTGGAGATCAACGGCTCGCGCGGGTCGGTGGCGTTCGACTTCGAGCGGATGAACGAGCTCGAGTTCTACGACGCCACCGAACCCTCCGACGAGCAGGGCTTCACCCGCATCCTGGTGACCGAGCCGGATCACCCGTACCTGTCGGCGTGGTGGCCGCCGGGCCACGGGATCGGCTACGAGCACGCCTTCACCCATCAGGCGCGCGACCTCGTCGAAGCGATTGCGGCCGGCAGCGGGCCGACGCCGTCGTTCGCCGACGCCCTGCAGGTGCAGCTGGTGCTGGACGCCGTCATCCGCTCCGCCGAACGCGGCTCCGGCTGGACCGATGTGGAGCCGATCCTCGCGGAGGTGGCCGCCTGACCACTGCCGTTTGAGCTCTCCCGCCGCCCGCGAGGGTCCGGCACACGGTGCGCCCCGTGTCCGGACGGGCGGCGCGGAGAGACCGCCACCCGGCGAGGTGCGGACGGGATTCGCCAGTACCCCGCCCGGGTGGCCCGATGACCGGCAGGCGGAGCCGGAACGCCGCACCGGCTCCGCCTGCCCGCCAGTGCCGCCAACGAATCGGAGGAGTCATGTCCCTGGGTGTCTGGCTCGTCGGGGGCCGCGGCAGTGTCGCGGTCACCAGCATCGTCGGAGCTCTCGCCCTGCGCGCCGGCCTGGCCGCGCCGACCGGCTGCGTCACCGAACTACCCGACCTGCGCAGCGACGCGCTGCCCGGCTTCGGTGACCTCGTCTTCGGCGGCCACGACCCGTCCCCGGTGCCGCTGACCAAGAAGGCCGAGGCGCTCGCCGACGCCGGAGTGGTCCCGGCATCGCTGGTGGCCGCCGTGCACACCGATCTGACCGTGGTGGACGCCGACATCCGGCCGCTGCCGCACGCCGCCACCCAGGCGGCGACCGCCGGGCTCATCGTCGCCGACCTGGTCGAGTTCCGGGAACGGCACGGCCTGGACCGGGTCGTCGTCGTCAACGTCTCCTCCACCGAGCCGGTGCCCGACGACGATCCCGCCCACGCGAGCCTCGCCCTGCTGGAGGCGGCCCTGCAGCGGGAACGGCCGGTGCTGCCGCCCAGCGCCCTGTACGCCTACGCCGCCCTGCGCGCCGGCTGCCCCTACGTCGACTTCACCCCGTCGACCGGCGCCCGGCTGCCCGCCCTGGCCGAGCTCGCCGAACGACAGCGGCTGCCGTACGCCGGACGTGACGGCAAGACCGGCGAGACCCTGCTCAAGTCGGTGCTCGCGCCGATGTTCGCCCAGCGGCACCTGGAGGTGCGCACCTGGTCCGGGTTCAACCTGCTCGGCGGCGGCGACGGCGCCAACCTGGCCGACCCGGCCGCCAACAGCGCCAAGAGCGCCAGCAAGCAGCGGGTGCTCCAGGAGACGCTCGGGCAGCAGCCGCAGGGCACGGTCCGGATCGAGTACGTCGAGGACATCGGCAACTTCAAGACGGCGTGGGACCTGGTGACGTTCGCCGGGTTCCTCGGCACCCGGATGCGTCTGGAGTTCACCTGGCACGGCTGCGACTCCGCGCTGGCCGCCCCGCTCGTGCTCGACCTCGCGAGACTGACCGCGGCCGCACACGCCGCCGGACGATCGGGGCCGCTCACCGAGTTGGCGTTCTTCTTCAAGGACCCGCTCGGCGACGTCCCGCACGGCCTGGCGGACCAGTGGCGGCTGCTGGTGGACTTCGTAGCCGGTCTCGGGCCGGAAGCGGCGGCATGACGAGCTGGCGGGACATCGCCCGGTTGGTCCGCGCGCCCGCTGCCCTGTCGGTGCCCGGTGACGTCGTCGCCGGCGCGGCCGCCGCGGGCACGCTGCGGCCGCGGACCCTGGGCCTGGCCGGGGCGTCGGTCTGCCTCTACTGGGCCGGGATGGCCGCCAACGACTGGGCCGACCGGCACATCGACGCCGTCGAACGGCCCGGCCGGCCCATCCCGTCCGGGCGGGTCCGGCCCGGCACGGCTCTCGGCATCGCCGCCGGACTGACCGGCGCGGGCCTGGCCCTCGCGGCGGCTGCCGGGGGCGGCGGGCGCTCGCGGTCGCGGTGCCGCTGGCCGGGGCGGTCTGGGCCTACGACCTGGCGGCGAAGAGCACGCCGGCCGGACCGGCCGTGATGGCGGCCTGCCGTGGACTCGACGTGCTGCTCGGCGTGGGCCCCGGGCGGCATCGCGCGGCACTGCCCGCGGCTGTCACGGTGGCCGCTCACACGTACCTCATCACGGTCCTGTCCCGCCGGGAGACCACCGGCGCCGATGCCGCGCTGCCGTCGGTGACCCTCGCCGGCACCGCGGTCGTGGCCGGGCTGGCCGTCTCCCGGGAGACTCCGGCCGCCGGGCTGCTCTCGGCCTGGTACGCGGCCCGTTTCGGCGCCGCCCAGCAGGCCGCTCGTGCCCGCCCGGACGCGGCCGCCCTGCAGAACGCGGTCGCCGCCGGGATCACCGCGTTCCCCGCGTTGCAGGGTGCCCTGACCGCGCGGGCCGGTTCCCCGGTCGCGGGCATCGCGGTCGCGGGGGCCGCAGTCGCCGCGAAACGCCTGGCGAAGGTGGTGAGCCCGACATGATCCCGGTACCGGAGCCCGACCCGACCGGACCCGGCCCGGCCACGCTGCGGTTCGGCTACGGGACCAACGGGTTCGCCAACCACCGGCTCGACGACGCCCTGGCGGTGATCGCCGACCTCGGCTACGACGGGGTGGCGCTCACCCTCGACACCGACCACCTGGATCCGTTCGCCCCGGAGCTGCCCCGCCGGGTCGCCGCCGTGGGTGAGCGGCTGCAGCGGCTGGGCCTGGGCGTGGTGATCGAGACCGGTGCCCGATACCTGCTCGACCCGTGGCGCAAGCACTCACCGACCCTGCTGGAGGAGGGCCGTGAGCTGCGGCTGGACTTCCTGCGCCGGGCTGTCGACATCGGCGCCGACCTGGGCGCCGAGGCGGTGTCGTTCTGGGCCGGCGTCCGGCCCCCCGACGTCGACGACATCCTCGCCTGGGACCGCCTGGTCGACGGCTGCGCGCAGACCCTGGACCGGGCGCGGCAGAGGGGCGTCACGCTGGGCTTCGAGCCGGAGCCGGGCATGCTCGTCCCCGACATCGCCGCCTGGCGGCGGCTGCACGCCGCTCTGGGCGAGCCGGCCGGGTTCGGCATCACCCTCGACATCGGGCACTGCCGCTGCCTGGAGCCCGACCCGGTCCCCGACTGCGTCACCGCGGTCGCCGGCCATCTGGTAAACGTGCAGATCGACGACATGCGACGGGGTACGCACGAGCACCTCGAGCTCGGCACCGGGGAGATCGACTTCCCGCCGGTGCTGGCCGCCCTGTCCGCCGCCGGATACACCGGGCTCGTCGCCGTCGAGCTGCCCCGCCACTCCCACGCCGCCCCGACCGTGGCGGCACAGTCCCTGGAGTTCCTGCGAGCCGCCCGGAAGAGCTAGAGGAGGCGTCATGGAACAGAACGCGTGGCTCACCGAGGCCGTCGCGAAGGTCAGCGCCGAACCGAAGACGATCGTGCGGCTGTTCGCCTCGGCGGGCCGCCACTGCGCCGACCCGGTCGCGGCGAGGACACGACTGCTGCTCGCGCTGCCGGCCGACGTCCTGCCCCACTGGATCGACGATCTGTACCGGCACGGCGACAACAGCGAGAAGCTGGCCGTCCTCTCCGCGCTGCCCGAGCTGCCGCTCGGCGACGAGGCCGTACCCCTGCTGCACGACGCGGTACGCGCCAACGACACCCGGCTGCTCGCGGCGGCGCTCGGCCCGTACGCCCGGCACCTCGACCAGCACGCGTGGCGGCATGCCGTGCTCAAGTGCGTTTTTCTGGCCGTACCCCTGGAGAACGTCGCCGACCTGGACGAACGCGCCGACCGTGAGCTGACGGCGATGGTGGCCGCTCTGCGCGCGGAGCGCGAGGCGGCCGGGCGGCGGCTGCCCCCGGACGCGCTCCGCCTGCTCGACTCCGTCCCCTGATCGCCCTGGAGGTCCCGTGCGCATCCTCGACCCGCATATCCACATGACCTCACGCACCACCGACGACTACGAGCGGATGGCGGCGGCCGGTGTCCGCGCCGTCGTCGAACCGGCCTTCTGGCTGGGCCAGCCCCGCACCAACCCGGGCTCGTTCACCGACTACTTCGACTCCCTGGTCGGCTGGGAGCCGTTCCGGGCCGCCCAGTTCGGCATCCGGCACCACGCCACCATCGCGCTCAACCCGAAGGAGGCCAACGACCCGCGCTGCCGGCCGGTGCTCGACCTGGTGCCGCGCTACCTGGACAAGGACTCGGTGGTGGCGGTCGGGGAGATCGGCTATGACGCGATGACGCCGGAGGAGGACGACGCGTTCACCCGGCAGCTGGCGATGGCCGTCGAGTACGAGCTGCCCGCGCTCGTGCACACCCCGCACCGGGACAAGGCGCACGGCGTGAAACGGACCCTCGACGTGGTCAGGGAGAGCGGCATCGACCCGGGCCGGGTGGTCGTCGACCATCTCAACGAGGTGACCGTTGCCGCCGTGCACGACTCGGGCTGCTGGATGGGGTTCTCCATCTACCCCGACACCAAGATGTCGCCGCCGCGGATGGTGGAGATCCTGCGCGAGCACGGCCTGGACCGGGTGCTGGTCAACTCGGCCGCCGACTGGGGCCGGTCGGATCCGCTGCTGACCGTGCGGACCGGGGAGGCGATGCTCGCGGCCGGGTTCAGCGAGGACGACGTCGACCGGGTGCTGTGGCGTAACCCGGTCGCGTTCTACGGGCAGTCCGGGCGGCTCGACCTCAGCGACGTGGCCGACACCGGGCCGCTCTTCGAGGGCAGCTCGATCCTGCGAGGGGGCAGCTGATGCGGGTACGCCGTACGGACGGGCGAACGGTGCATCTGAGCTACTGCACCAACGTCCATCCGGCCGAGGACCTGCCGGGGATCATCGGGCAGCTCGACACGTACGCCGTACCGGTCCGGGAACGCCTCTCCGCCGACGTGCTGGGTCTCGGTCTGTGGCTGGCCGCGCCGGTGGCCGCCGCCCTGGCCGACGACGGTGAGGCCCGCCGCCTGCTGCGCCGTGAGCTCGACGCGCGCGGCCTGGAGGTGGTGACCCTCAACGGCTTCCCCTACGAGGCGTTCCAGGCCCCGGTCGTCAAACACGCCGTCTACCGGCCGGACTGGACCACCACCGCCCGTCTCGACTACACCCTGGACCTGGCCCGCGTCCTGGTCGACCTGCTGCCCGACGACGCCGACCGTGGCTCGGTGTCGACGCTGCCGCTGGCCTGGCGCGAGCCGTGGTCGACGGCTCAGCGTGACGCCGCCCGGCACATGCTCGACCGGCTCGCCGCGGGGCTGGGCGAGATCGCCTGGCAGACCGGCCGGGTGGTGCGGGTGGCCTTCGAGCCCGAGCCGGGCTGTGTCGCCGAGACCACCGCGCAGGCCGTCGACATGCTCGCCGGGGCCGACACCGACCGGCTCGGGGTCTGCCTGGACCTGGCTCACCTGGCCTGCGCCTGGGAGGACCCGGCGGAGGCCGTGCAGCGGCTGGCCACGGCCGGGATCCCGATCGTCAAGGTGCAGGTGTCGGCCGCCCTGGAGGTCGCCGACCCGGTCGCGGCCCGGCCGGTGCTGGAGCAGTACGCCGAGCCGCGTTTCCTGCACCAGACCCGCAGTGCCGCCGGCCATGCCTGCGACGACCTGGACCTCGCCCTGGCCGAGAACCCGCCCGGCCCGTGGCGCATCCACTTCCACGTTCCGCTGCACGCCGCACCCGCGCCGCCGCTGACCGCCACCACCCCGCTGTTGCGCGACGCCCTGTCGGTCGTCGAGTGCGACCACTTCGACGTCGAGACCTACACCTGGGACGTGCTGCCGGCCGGGCAGCGCCCCACCTCACCGGCCGAGCTCGCCGACGGCATCGCCGGTGAGCTCGCCTGGACCCGCGACCAGCTGACCGGAGTCAACGCATGACGAAACTCGTGGTCCTCGACGTTGTCGGGCTGACCCCGCGCCTGCTCGCCCACATGCCCCGCCTCCGGGCGGTCGGCGCCGCCGCCCGTCTCGACCCGGTGCTCCCGGCCGTCACCTGCAGCGTGCAGGCCACCCTGTTGACCGGGGAGACGCCGGCCGGGCACGGCATCGTCGGCAACGGCTGGTATTTCCGGGACCTGGGCGAGGTCTTCCTCTGGCGGCAGCACAACGCCCTGGTCGGCGGGGAGAAGGTCTGGCAGGCGGCCCGGCGCGCCGATCCCGGTTACACGGTGGCCAACATCTGCTGGTGGTACGCCATGGGCGCCGACGTGAACTGGACGGTCACGCCCCGTCCGATCTACCACGCCGACGGGCGCAAGGACCCCGACTGCTACACCGATCCGCCGGAGCTGCACGACGACCTGACGGCGGCGCTGGGCACGTTCCCGCTCTTCTCCTACTGGGGTCCCGGCGCGGGTCTGGCGTCGTCGCGGTGGATCTGCCGGGCGGCGGAGCGGGTGATGGCCGTCCACGACCCCGATCTGACCCTGGTCTACGTGCCGCACCTCGACTACGACCTGCAGCGTTTCGGCCCGGATGATCCGCGTGCGGCGGCTGCCGCCACCGAGTTGGACGAGGTGCTCGGCCCGCTGCTGGACGCCGCGAAGGCCCGTGGGGCGACCATCGTCGCGCTGTCCGAGTACGGCATCACCCCGGTCCGGCGGCCGGTCGACGTCAACCGGCTGCTGCGGGAGCACGGTCTGCTGCGGGTGTACACCCAGGCGGGCATGGAGTACCTGGACCCGTGGACGTCCCGGGCGTTCGCCGTCGCCGATCACCAGGTCGCCCACGTGTACGTGCGGGACCCGGCCGACGTCCCGAAGGTCGCGGCGCTGCTCGGTGATCTCGACGGGGTCGCCGAGGTCCACGACGGCCTGGGCCACGAGCGGTCCGGCGAGCTGGTGCTGGTCGCCGATCCGGACGCCTGGTTCACCTACTACTACTGGCTCGACGACGACCGAGCCCCGGACTTCGCGCGCCTGGTCGACATCCATCGCAAGCCCGGCTACGACCCGGCGGAGCTGTTCTTCGACCCGGCCGGTCCGGCCGCCGCGAAACGCCGTGCCGCGGTCGCGCTGGCGCGTAAGAAGCTCGGCATGCGCTATCTGATGCAGGTGGTCGGCCTGGACGCCGGGGCCCGGGCGGTACGCGGCTCGCACGGCCGCCTGCCGGACAGTGCCGAGGACGCCCCGGTGCTGCTCTGCTCGGACCCGTCGGCGGCCGTCGATCGGATCGCCGCGACCGAGGTGAAGAGCCTGCTGTTGCGCCTGGCCGGCCGGTAGGGGAGGGGCCGTGACGCTGCGGGCCCGCTTCGATGCCCGGCTCACCGACTTCCTCACCGGTCAGGGTCCACAATGGCCGGAGGGTGCGCCACGCGGACTGTTCAGCACGATCCAGCGGTTCGTGCTGGCCGGCGGCAAACGGCTGCGCCCGAGATTCTGCTACTGGGGGTGGCGCAGCGCGGGCGGCGACGACGAGCCCGGCATCGTCACGGCCGCCGCGGCGCTGGAGATCTTCCACGCGTTCGCGCTGATCCACGACGACATCATGGACGGCAGCGACCGGCGGCGGGGCGAGCCGTCGGTGCACGCGCTCTTCGCCGAGTTGCACACCCGGTCGGCGTGGCGTGGCGACGCGGCCAGCTACGGCCGCAACACCGCGCTGCTCTGCGGCGACCTGTGCGCGGCCTGGGCGGACCAGATGTTCCACGGCTGCGGGCTGAGCAACGAGCAGATCAGCCGGGGGTACGCCGTGTTCGGCGCGATGCGTACCGAGGTGATCGCCGGTCAGTACCTGGATCTGGTCTCCGGTGTCGGCGACGGCTCGGCCGCGAGCGCCCTGACGGTCATCCGGCTCAAGGCGGCCCGCTACACGGTGACCCGCCCGTTGCAGATCGGCGCTGCCCTGGCCGGCGCCGACGACAAGCTGCTGGACACGTACGCCGCCTTCGGAGACCCGCTCGGCGACGCCTTCCAGCTGCGTGACGACGTGCTCGGGGTCTTCGGTGATCCGGCGGTGACCGGCAAGTCGGTGGTGGACGACCTGCGTGAGGGCAAGCGCACGGTGATGATGGCGCTGGCCCGGGAGGCGGCCGACTTCCGGCAGGCGGCCCGGATCCGGGAGCTGCTGGGCCGCCCGGATCTGGACGCCGACGGCGCGGCCGAGCTGCGCGCGATCATCATCGACACCGGCGCACTGGACGGTGTGGAGCGGCTGATCGACCTGCGGGTGGGCGCGGCCTTGTCGGCGCTTGCCGGGGCGGGGATCCCGGCCGAGGTGGAGGCCGCGCTGACCGCCCTGGCCTACGAGACGGTTCACCGTCAGCGCTGAAAGTTCCGCTCGTAGTGACAAAAGTCGATGGTTTCTTTACTGTTTCGGGAAGATGACGCCGGCGGCGCGGCGAAGGAATCTGCTTCGAGAGGATGGCAGAGCCATGTCCATTTTGTTCCGCCGCCGCATGTGGGCGGTGGTGATCCTCGTCCTCGCGACGGCGCAGGCCCCAGCCCGGGCACACCCCGTCGACCCCGCCGACTTCCAGCAGGTCACGCTGGCCAAGGGTGAGCCCGAGGTGGGCGAGCCGATGAGCCTCGCGGTGCTGCCGGACCGCTCGGTGCTGCACACCGCCCGCAACGGCACCCTGCGCCGCACCGACGCCGCCGGCAACACCGCCGTGGTCGGCACGCTCGCCGTCTACACCCACGACGAGGAGGGCCTGCAGGGTGTCGGCGTCGACCCCGGCTTCGCCACCAACCGGTTCATCTACCTCTACTACGCCCCGCCTCTGAGCACCCCGGCCGGTGACGCCCCGGACACCGGCACCGACTTCTCGGCCTGGAACGGCGTCAACCGGCTCTCCCGTTTCACCCTGACCGCGGACTGGAGGCTCAGCGCCGAGCGGACCGTCCTCGACGTGCCCGCCACCCGGGGCATCTGCTGCCACGTCGGCGGCGACATCGACTTCGACGCGGCCGGCAACCTGTACCTGTCCACCGGCGACGACAGCAACCCGTTCCAGTCCGACGGCTACGCGCCACTGGACGAGCGGGCCAACCGCAACCCGGCCTTCGACGCGCAGCGGACCGCGGGCAACACCTACGACCTGCGCGGCAAGATCCTGCGCATCAAGGTCGGCGCGGACGGCTCGTACACCTCGCCGGCCGGCAACATGTTCGCGCCGGGCACGGCCGGGACCCGGCCGGAGATCTACGCGATGGGATTCCGCAACCCGTTCCGGATGACCGTCGACAAGGCCACCGGCGCCGTCTACGTCGGCGACTACGGACCGGACGCCGGATCGTCCTCGACCCGCGGGCCCAGCGGCCAGGTCGAGTTCGACCGGGTCGCCGCGCCCGGCAACTACGGCTGGCCGTACTGCACCGGCACCAACACCGGCGCCGAGACGTACGCCGACTACGACTTCGCCACCGGCGCCCTCGGCGCCAAGTTCAACTGCGCGGGCGGCCCGGCCAACAACTCGCCGCGCAACACCGGGCTTAGCACCCTTCCGGCGGCCAAGAGCGCATGGATCCGGTACGGCGGAGACGCCGGCACCCCACCGGAGTTCGGCGGCGGCTCGGAATCGCCGATGGGTGGCCCGGTCTACCGCTACGACGCCGCGAACCCGTCCACCACGAAGTTCCCGCAGTCGCTGGACGGCCACTTCTTCGCCGCCGAGTTCGGCCGCGGCTGGATCAAGCCGATCCACGTCGGCACGGACGGCGCGGTCGGGGAGATCTCGAGCTTCCCCTGGAACGGCAAGCAGGTGATGGACCTCGCGTTCGGCCCGGACGGCGCGCTCTACGTGCTCGACTACGGCACCGGCTACTTCAGCGGCGACGAGAACTCGGCCCTGTACCGCTACGACCACGTGGGCGGCGGCAACAAGTCCCCGACCGCGAACGCCACCGCCGACAAGACGTCCGGCCAGGCGCCGCTGACCGTCCAGTTCTCCTCGGCCGGCTCGACCGACCCGGAGGGCGGGGCGCTCACCTACGCGTGGAGTTTCGGTGACGGCGGCACCTCGACCGCCGCCAACCCGTCGCACACGTTCACGGGCAACGGCACGTACGACGTGACCCTGACCGTCACCGACCCGCAGGGCGCCACCGGCAGCGACAGCGTCCGGGTCGGCGTCGGCAACACCGCGCCCACCGTCCGGATCGACACCCCCGGTGACGGCCGGGTGTTCAGCTTCGGCGACACCGTCCCCTACTCGGTGACCGTCACCGACCCCGAGGACCCGTCGATCGACTGCACCAGGGTCAAGATGACCTACGTGCTCGGCCACGACCAGCACGGCCACCAGATCACCTCGACGACCGGCTGCACCGGCTCGCTGACCATCCCGGTCGACGGCGAGCACGACACCGCGGCGAACATCTTCGCCGTCTTCGACGCCGAGTACACCGACGCGGGCGGGCTCACCACCCACACCCAGCACACCCTGCAGCCCGCACACCGGCAGGCCGAGCACTACCGGACGTCGGCCGGGATCGCACAGATGAGCAAGCCGGAGGCCGAGGGCGGCAAGACGGTCGGCGACATCCACAACGGCGACTGGATCGCGTTCCAGCCGTACCAGCTCGCCAACGTCAACCGCTTCACCGTCCGCGCCTCGTCGGCCGGAGCCGGCGGCACCGTGCAGGTCCGGGCCGGATCGGCGACCGGGACCGTGCTGGGCTCGGCGACCGTGCCGGTGACCGGCGGCTGGAACGTCTTCACCGACGTCAGCGGCGCGATCACCAACCCGCCGGCGGGGACCACCACGTTGTACCTGACGTTCAGCGGCGGCGCAGGCGCGCTCTTCGACCTCGACGCGTTCACCCTCGCCACCACCCGTACCGGGCCGGTCGTCGGTCTCGCTGGCAAGTGCCTGGACATCAGTGGCGGCGGCACCGCCGACGGTACGAAGATCCAGCTCTACACCTGCAACGGCTCGGCCGCCCAGGTCTGGTCGATCAACGGGCAGGTCTGGCGCAACCCGCAGTCCGGCAAGTGCCTCGACGTGGCCGGCGGCGCCACCGCCAACGGCACCAAGGCACAGCTCTGGACCTGCAACGGCACCGCCGCCCAGAACTGGACCGGCCAGACCGACCGGACGGTCCGCAACCCGGTCTCCGGCCGGTGCCTGGACGTTTCGCAGAACAGCTCCGCCGACGGTCAGCAGATCCACATCTGGGACTGCCTCGGCGCCGCCAACCAGCAGTGGACCCTGCCTCGATGAGGAGAGAGACCATGCTCAAACGTATCTTCACGGCCGCACTGACCACCGTGGCCTTCACCGCCGTGGCGGCTCCCGCCGTCGCCGCCGACCCCGCCTACGACGTGCTCGTCTTCTCCAAGACCGCCGGTTTCCGGCACGACTCGATCGCCGCCGGTGTCCAGGCCGTCCGTGACCTGGGCGCGGCCAACAACTTCACCGTGACCGCGACGGAGGACGCGACCGCGTTCACCAGCGCCAACCTGTCCCGTTTCGAGACCGTCGTCTTCCTCAACACCACCGGCGACGTCCTCGACGCTAGCCAGCAGACCGCGTTCGAGTCCTACATCCGGGCCGGTGGCGGCTACACCGGCGTGCACGCGGCCGCCGACACCGAGTACGACTGGCCCTTCTACGGCCAGCTCGTCGGCGCGTACTTCGCCTCGCACCCGGCGGTGCAGCAGGCCACCGTCAAGGTGGAGGACCGGGCGCACGCGGCCACCGCCCATCTGCCGCAGACCTGGCCGCGCACCGACGAGTGGTACGACTACCGCACCAACGCCCGCAGCACCGCGCACGTGCTGGCCACGCTCGACGAGGGCTCGTACGCCGGTGGGCAGATGGGCGCCGACCACCCGCACGCCTGGTGCAAGACGGTCGACGCGGGCCGCTCCTTCTACACCGGCGGCGGTCACACCGCGTCGGCCTACAGCGAGACCGCGTTCCGGGCGCACCTGCTCGGCGGGATCCGCTACACGGCCAAGCGCACCAACGCCGACTGCCGTCCGGAGACCGGCTACACCGCTCTCTACAACGGGTCCACCACCGGCTGGTCGCAGGCCGGGCCGGGCGCCTTCACCAGCACCGACGCCACCCTGACGTCGACCGGCGGGATGGGCCTGTTCTGGTATTCGGCGAAGCAGTTCACGAACTACTCGCTGAAGCTCGACTGGAGGCTGGCCGGGGACGACAACACCGGCGTGTTCATCGGCTTCCCGCCGTCCAGTGACCCGTGGTCGGCGGTGAACAACGGCTACGAGATCCAGATCGACGCCACCGACGCGGCCGACCGCACCACCGGCTCGGTCTACACCTTCAAGGCCGCCGACATCGCCGCCCGCGACGCCGCGCTCAACCCGCCGGGGGAGTGGAACACCTACGAGCTCCTGGTCGAGGGTGAGCGCCTGCAGGTCTTCCTCAACAGCGTCAAGATCAACGACTTCACCAACACCGATCCGGTACGGTCGCTCGCCGGCCACATCGGTCTCCAGAACCACGGTGACGGTGACGACGCCTCGTTCCGCAACGTCCGGATCAAGGAGCTGACCGGGTCGCCCTCGCCGGGCGGGCCGGTCGTCGGGCTGGCCGGCAAGTGCCTGGACATCAGTGGCGGCGGCAGCGCGGACGGCACGAAGGTCCAGCTCTGGACCTGCAACGGCTCCGGCGCACAGGTCTGGGCGATCAGCGGCCAGACCTGGCGCAACCCGCAGTCCGGCAAGTGCCTGGACGTGGCCGGTGGCGGCACCGCCAACGGCACGAAGGCGCAGCTCTGGACCTGCAACGGCAGCGGCGCGCAGAGCTGGGCGGCGCAGGCGAACGGCACGGTCCGCAACCCGCAGTCCGGCCGGTGCCTGGACGTGTCGCAGAACAGCTCCGCCGACGGTCAGCAGATCCACCTCTGGGACTGTCACACCGCCGCGAACCAGCAGTGGCGTCTTCCCTAGACGTACCTCCGCTACTAGGGTGGGTTGCGGTGACCGTGGACACAGCGGTGTCCGGGACGGGAGGCGCAACCCACCCCGGCATGCCCCGCCGCAGCCTGCCCTGACCGCTCACCTCTCCGGCTCCTCGCGCCGGGCATCGAATCCCGTGTACCGATCCTGGGACCTGCTGCGAGGAAGTGAGACCATGGCACGACCGATCACGCTGTTCACCGGCCAGTGGGCCGACCTGCCGTTCGACGAGGTGTGCCGGCTGGCCTCCGGCTGGGGCTACGACGGCCTGGAGATCGCCTGCTGGGGCGACCACTTCGAGGTCGACAAGGCACTCGCCGACGACGGCTACATCGAGCGCAAACGCGAGACCCTGGCCAAGCACAACCTGCAGGTGTTCGCGATCTCCAACCACCTGGTCGGCCAGGCCGTCTGCGACCACCCGATCGACGAGCGGCACCAGGACATCCTGCCCGCCCGGATCTGGGGCGACGGCGAGCCCGAAGGGGTACGGCAGCGGGCGGCCGAGGAGATCAAGGACACCGCCCGGGCCGCGGCGGCGCTCGGCGTGCGTACCGTCGTCGGATTCACCGGATCGTCGATCTGGCACACGCTGGCCATGTTCCCGCCGGTCCCGCCGTCGATGATCGAGCGCGGCTACCAGGACTTCGCCGACCGGTGGAACCCGATCCTCGACGTCTTCGACTCCGTCGGCGTCCGGTTCGCCCACGAGGTGCACCCCAGTGAGATCGCCTACGACTACTGGACCACCAAGCGCACGCTGGAGGCGATCGGCCACCGGCCCGCGTTCGGCCTGAACTGGGACCCGTCGCACTTCGTCTGGCAGGAGCTCGACCCGGTCAACTTCATCTTCGACTTCGCCGACCGCATCTACCACGTGGACTGCAAGGACGCGAAGGTGCGCACCGGCGACGGCCGCCGGGGCCGGCTCAGCTCCCACCTGCCCTGGGCCGACCTGCGGCGCGGCTGGGACTTCGTGTCGACCGGCCACGGCGACGTGCCGTGGGAGGACTGCTTCCGGGCGCTCAACGCGATCGGCTACGACGGCCCGATCTCCATCGAGTGGGAGGACGCCGGGATGGACCGGCTCGTCGGCGCGCCGGAGGCCCTGCAGTTCGTGCGCCGGCTCGCGTTCGACGCCCCGTCGGCCGCTTTCGACGCCGCCTTCTCCTCCAACCAGTAACCGCCGTCCGCAAGGGGCCGGGTGCGACAGCGCCCGGCCACTCCGCCGTGCCCTTTTGTCTACGGCGACGAAAGTTTCATTTGTTTCATCCATATGTTTCTCTAGTGACGACCGTGAATTCGCGGTAACGTCCGGTACGGAAGCCGCTCTGCACGAAAGTTGCCGCATGCGGGTCTGCCGTCACCGTGCCCCCGCATGCCATCCGTGTTCAATATGCGAAACCGGAGGCACCACCGCATGCACGAGTCACCGCCCGAACAGTCCTCATTGAGCCGCCGCGGCCTCCTGGGCGCCGCGGCCGCCGGGGCCGCAGCCATCGGAGCGTCCACCGCGCTCGGCTCGCCGGCCGCGGCCGGCGGGCACTCCTCACCGCACCGGGTCCCCCGCGACCAGATCAGCGTGCAGCTCTACACGCTGCGCAACCAGCTCGCCGTCGACCTCGAGGGCAGCTTCACCCAGCTCGCCGCGATCGGCTACAAGCGGGTCGAGCACGCCGGGTTCGTCGGCCGTACCGC
The DNA here is from genome assembly GCF_050956125.1 of Actinoplanes sp. CA-252034. NCBI lineage: Bacteria > Bacillati > Actinomycetota > Actinomycetes > Micromonosporales > Micromonosporaceae > Actinoplanes > Actinoplanes sp. CA-252034. The sequence continues at coordinate 7,426,969 of NZ_CP191846.1, read as the reverse complement.
CGCCCAGTTCCGGGCCGCCCTGAACAACGCGGGGCTGCGCGCCACCTCGGGGCACGCCGGCATCCCGCAACCGTGGAACGCCGAGACCTGGAAGCGCGCGCTCGAAGACGCCGCGATCGTCGGCAACAAGTACATCGTCCACCCGTACTTCGGCACCGACGCCAACGGCCCGATCCGGAACGGCGCCGTCTACCGGGCCTTCGCCGCCGACCTCAACAAGGCCGGTGAGCTGGCCCGCCGGGCCGGGCTCAGCTTCGGCTACCACAACCACCACAACGAGTTCCTGCGCCAGGACGGCGGCGAGCGCACCGGCTTCGACATCCTCACCCAGGAGACCGACCCGCGCCTGGTCCACCTGGAGGTCGACATCTACTGGGCGTGGCGCGGTGCCGCCGACCCGGTCGACCTGATCGAGCGCAACCGCCGCCGCATCAAGCAGGTCCACGTCAAGGACATGAACATCAACAGCGGCTTCGCCGACCCCGGTGACGGGCTGATCGACTTCGAGCGGGTCTTCCGCCGGGCGAACGAGGCCGGGCTCATCGAGTACATCGTGGAGCGCGACGACGCCGGCAGCCCGCCCCGCACCCCCGCGCAGGCCCTGGACACCGCCCGTGTCGGCTACCAGTACCTGACCGGACTGAGGTACTGACATGCGACGACTCCTCGCCACGGCAGCCGCGATCCTGCTGGCCACCACCGGGGTCGCCGGCTTCGGCAGCCCCGCCCAGGCGGCCCCGCCACCGGACTCCGACTTCCAGAAGGTCACCCTCAACGACTTCCCGGGCGAGCCGATCGCCCTGGCCGTCCTGCCCGACAAGCGGGTGCTGCACACCGCCCGCAAGGGGCAGATCCGCATCCACGAGCCCAGCACCGGCCGCAACGTCCTGGCCGCCACCCTCCCGGTCTACCTGCACGACGAGGAGGGCGTGCAGGGCATCGCCATCGACCCGGACTTCAGCCGCAACCACTGGGTGTACGTCTACTACTCCCCGGTGCTGAACACTCCCGAGGACGACCCGGCCACGCCCAGCGTCAACGAGGGCAACGCGCCGGAGACCGGCACGGCCGCCGATTTCGCCCCGTTCAAGGGCCACCTGCAGCTGTCCCGGTTCAAGCTGCGCGGCAACACCCTCCAGTTGGGCAGCGAGCAGAAGATCCTGCAGGTGCCGGTCGACCGGGGCATCTGCTGCCACGTCGGCGGCAAGATCGACTTCGACCGGCACGGCAACCTGTACCTGTCGACCGGTGACGACACCAACCCGTTCGCCTCCTCCGGCTACACGCCGATCGACGAGCGCCCGGACCGCAACCCGGCCTTCGACGCCCAGCGCAGCTCGGCCAACACCAACGACCTGCGTGGCAAGTTGCTGCGCATCACGGTCAAGCCGAACGGCGGTTACACGGTCCCGAAGGGCAACCTCTTCAAGAAGGGCACCCCGAAGACCCGCCCGGAGATCTACGCGATGGGGCTGCGCAACCCGTTCCGCTTCGACGTCGACGAGCAGACCGGCGTGATCTACATGGCCGACTACTCGCCCGACGCCAACCAGCCCAACGCCGCCCGCGGGCCCGCCGGCCACGGCCGCTGGATGGCCATCGACAGGCCCGCCAACTACGGGTGGCCGTACTGCGTCGCCCCGGACATGCCCTACGTCGACTACGACTTCGCCACCAGCACCTCCGGGCAGCCGTTCAACTGCGCGCAGCCGGTCAACGAGTCGCCCAACAACACCGGGCTGCGCAATCTGCCCCCGGTCGAGAAGGCCGAGGTCATCTACTCGTACGGCGCGAGCGCCCAGTTCCCGCAACTCGGCACCGGCGGCATCGGCCCGATGGGTGGGCCCGCCTACCAGTACGACCGGCGCAACCGGTCGCCGTTCAAGTGGCCGGCCGACTTCGACGGCAAGCCGCTGTTCTACGAGTGGACCCGTGACTACGTCAAGGCGTTGACGCTCGGCACCGGCAACCAGGTCACCGCGATCGAGTCGGTGCTCCCGTCGATCGTCTTCGACAACCCGATGGACCTGGAGTTCGGCCCGGACGGCGCGCTCTACGTCCTGGAGTACGGTGACGGCTACTTCGCCGAGAACCCGGAGGCGCAGCTCGCCCGGATCGACTACGCGCCGCGCAACAAGACCCCGATCGTCAAGATCAGTGGAACGCCGACGGTCGGCTCGGCCCCGTTCACGGTCGACTTCTCCAGCGCCGGGACCGTCGACCCGGACGGCGACCGGCTGCGCTACGCATGGGACTTCGACGCCGACGGTGACGTCGACTCCCGCCAGGCCAACCCGTCGTACACGTACACCGTCAACGGCGACTACCGGGCCACCCTGAAGGTCACCGACTCCACCGGCCGGTCCGCCTCCGCCGAGTTCCTGCTGCACGTCGGCCCGGTGGCGCCCACCGTCTCGTTCGTGACACCGACCGAGGGCCAGCCCTTCGAGTTCGGCGACACGGTGAACTACGAGGTCGCCATCGTCGACGACAGCCCGGTCAACTGCGCGAACGTGCAGGTGTCCTACATCCTCGGCCACGACCAGCACGGGCACCCGCTCTCCACCAGCACCGGCTGCAGCGGCTCGATCACCACGTTCATCGACCCGGGTCACGCCGGAGCGGAGAACCTGGCGGCGGTCTTCGTCGCCGAGTACACCGACGCCGACGGCCAGACCGGCTCGGCCGAGATCGTCCTCACCCCCGAGCAGGAGTAACCACCACCACGGACAGGCAGGCCCGGCACCCCTTGCCGGGCCTGCCCCGTACGCTCAGCCCCGTGACCAGCGTGCTGACCTTCCTCGATAGCCTGCACCCGGGATGGTTCACGCTGCTCGCCCTGGTGGAGAACGTGGTCCTGGTCGGCGTCGGCGCCCTCCTCGGGCACGTCGCGCTCCGGCTGCCCGGCGCGCAGCGGCTCACCCCCGATCCGGGCCCGGTCGAGCGCCTCGAGCTGGCCCTGGTCGTGAGCACGACGGTGGTCAACACCGCGATCACGGTGGCCGGCTGGTGGCTGTGGAAGGCCGACGTCATCGTCCTGCGGACCGGGCTGGACCTCGCCGTGATCGCCGAAATCGCCGTTCTGGTCCTGGTCATGGATGTTCTGATGTATCTCGGTCACGCCACCGTCCACCTGCGTGTGCTGTTCCCGTGGGTGCACCGGCTGCACCACGTCTTCGCCGACGCCCGCCCGATCACCCTGTTCGCCCTGCACCCGCTGGAAGCGGTCGGGTTCGGGGCGATGTGGCTGGTGATCCTCGCCGTCCACCCGTTCTCGGTGTGGGCGCTGGGCGCCTACGCGGTCCTCAACCTCGCCTTCGGGATCCTGGGCCACCTCGGGGTGGAGCCGCTGCCCCCGGCCGTGCGCCGCCACGTGGTCTTCCGCTGGGTCGCCACCCCGGCGATGCACGTCGGGCACCACGCCGATCCGCGCTACAACCTAGGCTTCTACACCACCGTGTGGGATCGCCTCTTCGGCACGCTCGAACCCGGTTACGACCTCCGGCGTGCCGTCGCCGTGCCCGCGCCCTACCGTGGCGCGTACTGACAATCGTGGCGCCTTGTCACCGGCTTCCGAATATTGTCAGGACAAAGTATTGACCTTGGTCTTGGTGCGTCACAGGCTGCACTCAAGACGTCGCGAAACACGGCCGAAACATATATAGAGAGGATCCCCCGATGATGCGCAGGTCTCGCAGGTGGGCGTCGGTGGCCGCCCTGTCCGCCACGATGCTCGTCCTCGCCGCGTGCAGCAGCGACAACGCGGTCAACGCCGAGAAGACCACCGACACCAGCGGTGGCAAGGGCGGTTATGGATACAAGCTCGCCGTCGTCACGCACGGGGCGGCCGGCGACGCCTTCTGGAGCATCGTGAAGAACGGTGTGGAGAAGGCCGGCGCCGACATGGGCGACACCGTCAACTACTCCAGCGACGGCGACCCGCAGAAGCAGGCCCAGCTCATCGACGCCGCGGTGAACCAGAAGGTCGACGGCCTGGTCGTCTCGATGGCCAACCCGGACGCCCTCAAGGCGAGCGTGGAGAAGGCGGTCGCGGCCGGCATCCCGGTCATCACCATCAACTCCGGTGCATCGCGGTCTGCCGAGTTCGGCGCCCTGACCCACATCGGACAGGACGAGAAGGTCGCCGGTGAGGCGGTCGGTGCCGAGCTGAAGAACCAGGGCGTCAAGAAGGCGGTCTGCGTCATCCACGAGGCCGGCAACGTGGGCCTGGAGGAGCGCTGCGCCGCGGTCGCGAGCACGCTCGGCGCGCCGATCGAGAACCTGCAGGTCGACATCAACAACCTGCAGTCCTCGCAGGCCACCATCAAGTCGAAGCTCCAGTCGGACACCGCCGTCGACGGTGTCGTCACCCTCGGCGGGCCGGTCGCGAGCGTCGCCTCCGCCGGCATCAAGGAGGCCGGCTCGGCCGCGAAACTGGCCACCTTCGACCTGAACGCCGACGTGGCCAAGGCAGTCCAGGACGGCAGCATCCTCTTCGCCGTCGACCAGCAGCCCTACCTGCAGGGCTACCAGGCGGTCGTCATGCTGACCCAGTACAAGTCGAACCTCAACGTCCTCGGCGGCGGCCGGCAGGTGCTGACCGGCCCGGCCCTGGTCACCAAGGACAACGCGGCCCAGATCGCCCAGCTCGCGGCGGCCGGGACCCGCTGACATGTCGGCAGACACCGTCACATCGGCCGGCCCGGACGAACGTGTGGCCCGGGTCGGCCCGCTCAAACGCGTACTGCTCAAGCCGGAGCTCGGCGCCCTGATCGGCGCCGTCCTGGTCTTCGTCTTCTTCGCCGCCCTCTCCGACGTCTTCCGGTCGGCGGCCGGGGTGGCGAACTGGCTCGACCCGGCCTCCACGCTCGGCATCATGGCGGTCGCTGTGGCGCTGCTGATGATCGGTGGCCACTTCGACCTGTCCGCGGGCGTGCAGACCGGCACCGCGGCGCTCACCAGCGGGCTGCTGACCACCTACTACGGCGTCAACACCTGGGTCGCGCTGCTGATCTCGCTGGCCCTCGTCCTGGGCATCGGCTTCGTCAACGGCTATCTCGTGGTGCGGACCGGGTTGCCGAGCTTCATCATCACGCTCGGCACGTTCCTCATGCTGCAGGGACTCAACCTGGGCATCACCAAGCTCGTGACCAACACCGTGCAGGTCAACAACTTCAACAAGATCATCGGGTACGACGTACTGCACGCCGTCTTCGCCAGTGAGATCACGATCGCCGGGGCCAGTTTCCAGATCGCGATCCTGTGGTGGGTGGTCGCGACGATCCTGGGTTCGTGGCTGCTCCTGCGCACCCGGTTCGGCAACTGGATCTTCGCCACCGGCGGTGACGCGAACGCGGGCCGCAACGTCGGGGTTCCGGTGGCGCGTACCACGATCTCGCTCTTCATGATCACGTCGTTCGCGGCGTGGTTCGTCGGCACCACCCAGATCGTGCGGCTCACCTCGATCCAGGCGCAGGCCGGCTTCGGGCAGGAGCTGATCTACATCGTCGCCGCGGTGATCGGCGGCTGCCTGCTCACCGGCGGGTTCGGCTCGGCGATCGGGGCGTCGGTCGGCGCGCTGATCTTCGGCATGACCTCGCAGGGCATCGTCTACGCCGGGTGGGACGCCGACTGGTTCAAGTTCTTCCTGGGCGCGATGCTGCTGCTCGCGGTGCTGGCCAACCAGTACATCCGTCGCTTCGCCGAACTGTCGAGGAGGTAGCGATGACCGACGCTCCACTGCTGGAGATCCGCGACGTCAGCAAGACGTTCGGCAGCGTGATCTCGCTCAGCGGCGTCTCCACGACGGTCCGCGCCGGGCAGGTCACCTGCGTGCTCGGCGACAACGGCGCCGGCAAGTCGACATTCATCAAGATCCTGTCCGGGGTGCACCAGCCGGACGGCGGTGAACTGCTGATCGACGGGGCACCGGTCCGGCTCGGCAGCCCGCGGGAGGCGCTGGACGCCGGGATCGCCACCGTCTACCAGGACCTGGCGATGGTGCCGCTGATGGCGATCTGGCGCAACTTCTTCCTCGGCTCCGAGCCGACCAAGGGGTGGGGGCCGTTCCGTCGCTTCGACCGGGCCACCGCGATCGAGACCACCCGGCGTGAGCTGGCCGAGATGGGCATCGACATCCGCGACCCGGACCAGCCGGTCGGCACCCTCTCCGGCGGCGAACGGCAGTCGGTGGCGATCGCCCGGGCCGTCCACTTCGGGGCGCGGCTGCTGATCCTCGACGAGCCCACGTCGGCGCTCGGCGTCAAACAGGCCGGGGTCGTCCTGCGCTACATCGCGCGGGCCCGCGACCGGGGGCTCGGGGTCGTCTTCATCACCCACAACCCGCACCACGCATACCCGGTGGGCGATCGGTTCCTGCTGCTCAACCGGGGGAAGAGCCTCGGTGACTTCGCCAAGAGCGAGCTGTCGCTGGCCGAGCTGACCCGAATGATGGCCGGTGGCGCCGAGCTCGACCAGCTCGCCCACGAGCTGAAACGCGAGCCGTCATGACCCTCTCCGCCGGGGCGTCCTCGTCGGCGGGCCGCCTTCTCACCAGGGTCGCCCGATGACCCGGCCGCTCGGTGTCGCGGTCGTCGGGTTCGGGTGGATGGGGCACGCGCACACCCGCGCCTATCTGCGTCTGCGCCACCACTACCCGGACCTGCCGATCGCGCCCCACCTCGTCGCCGTCGCCGACCCGGAACCGGGCCGGGCCGAGGCCGCCGCCGCGCAGTACGGCTTCGCCGGCGCGACCACCGACTGGCGGGAGCTGCTCGGCGATCCGCGGGTCGAGGCGGTCAGCGTCACCGCCCCGAACTTCCTGCACCGGGAGATCGGCGCCGCCGTCGCCGCGTCCGGGCGTCACCTGTGGATCGAGAAGCCGGTCGGCCTGACCGGCGACGACGCCCGTGCGGTGGCCGACGCCGCCACGAAAGCGGGGGTGCGCAGCACGGTCGGGTTCAACTACCGGGCCGCGCCGGCCGTCGCCGAGGCCCGGGCCCTGATCGCCGGTGGAGCGATCGGCCGGGTCACCAACGCCCGGTTCCGGTTCTTCAGCGACTACGCGGCCCACCCCGAGGGCGCGCTGTCGTGGCGGTTCACCCGCTCGCACGGCGGCAGCGGCGTGCTCGGCGACCTGGCGTCGCACGCCGTGGACCTGGCCCGGCACCTGCTCGGCGACATCGAGTCCCTGGTCGCCGACACCACCACGGTGATACCGCGGCGGCCCACCGTCACCGGCGCGGCCAGCCACTTCTCGCGCGCCGACGGACCGCCCGGGCCGGTCGAGAACGAGGACCACGTCCACGCGCTGCTGCGCTTCGCCGGCGGCGCCCGCGGAGTCCTGGAGGCGAGCCGGGTGGCGGTCGGCGAGCAGAACACCTACGGCTTCGAGGTGCACGGCACCACCGGGGCGCTGGCCTGGGACTTCCGCCGCATGGGGGAGTTGTCGGTCAGCACCGGCGAGGACTTCCAGTCACAGAGCTGGCGGACCGTCTTCGCCGGTCCGGGGCAGGGCGACTTCGGGGCCTTCCAGCCGGGGGCCGGGATCGCCATGAGCTACGACGACACCAAGGTCATCGAGGCGGCGGGCTTCCTGCGGTCGATCGCCGACGGCGCGCCGCACGGCCCGACCCTCGACGACGCGGCCGCGGCCGCCGCCGTCCTCGATGCGGTGCTCGACTCCGTGCGTACCCGCGCCTGGGTCATGATCTGAAGTTTCTGTTGTCCGCCGGGCCGGCCACCGTCTCCCGTATGTGGTTGTCGAAATCGGCCGGCACCGGCGGCCCGCCTCGCCCGTCGGGCAGGCCGTGCTCGTGGCGGTGTGCTGGCTGACGGTGCTCGCCGTCAGCCCGTACCGGCACGTGTCCCCGCGGGTGCACGACCTGGCTCTGCTCGTGCACCTGGGCTCGATGGTGATCGGGTTCGGGGCGGTGCTGACCGTCGACTGGTTCGGGCTGCTGTGGCTGGCCGGCCGGCGTGGCTTCGCCGACGTCCTGAGCACCGCCCGGGGCACCCACGTCCCGATCTGGGCCGGTTTCGCCGGTCTGCTGGCCTCCGGCGCCCTGCTCGGCATGCCGGCCGGCCCCAAGGCGCTCGCCGTCCTGGTCATCGGCGTCAACGGGGTGTACGCCGCGGTGCTCCTGCGCGAGCTGACCCGCCACCCCGAACCGCCGACGTCCCTGCTGGTCCGCTCCGGGCTGGCCACGACGATCTCGCAGGCCGCCTGGTGGACCGCCCTGGTCCTCGGCTACCTCAACAGCCGCGGCTGACCGCACCCGAGCCTGGGATCGTCAGGCCGTGGATACGCCCGGAGAACGGCCGCATGCTGGTCACATGCCACGCAGACAACCCACCGTCACCGTTCCCGACCTCACCGGCAAGCGCGCCGTCATCACCGGTGCGAGCGACGGGATCGGCCTCGAGATCGCCGCCCGCCTTGCCGCCGCCGGAGCCGAGATCGTCCTACCGGTCCGCAACCCCCGCAAGGGCGAGGCGGCGATCGCCGAGATCCGCCGGCGCACCCCCGCCGCCGCACTGTCGCTGCGCAGCCTGGAGCTGTCGTCGCTGACATCGGTGGCGGCGCTCGGCGCGGAGCTGCGGGACGAGGGCCGGCCGATCCACCTGCTCGTCAACAACGCCGGGGTGATGACACCACCCGACCGGCAGGTGACCGCGGACGGCTTCGAGCTGCAGTTCGGGACCAACCATCTCGGGCACTTCGCGCTCGTCGCGCACCTGATGCCGCTGCTACGGGACGGACGGGCACGAGTCGTCTCGCAGATCAGCGTCGCCGCCAACTCCAACGCCGTGAACTGGGACGACCTCAACTGGGAACGTTCCTATGACGGCATGCGCGCGTACAGCCAGTCGAAGATCGCCTTTGGTCTCTTCGGTCTTGAACTGGCCCGGCGCAGCAGCCTGCACGGGTGGGGCGTCACCAGCAACCTGTCGCATCCCGGCGTCGCGCCGACCAGCCTGCTCGCCGCCCGCCCCGAGGTCGGCCGATCCCGCGAGACCGTCGCCCGGAGGCTCATCGGCGCGCTCTCGGCGCGCGGCGTCCTGCTCGGCACGGCCGGCTCCGCGGCGCTGCCCGCCGTTCTCGCCGCCACGGCCGGGCGTGACGGCGGCTTCTACGGACCGAGCGGGCCGGGGCACCTCGGTGGCGCGCCGGCCGAGCAGAAGCTGTACTCGCGTCTGCGCAGCGAGGAGGCCGAGCGGGTGTGGCGGACCTCCGAGGAGTTGACCGAGACGTCTTTCGCGCAGATACGGTGACGTGATGCAGATCGATCGAGCCGGTCTCGCCGAGTTCCTGCGCCGGCGCCGCGAGTCGCTGCAACCCGAGGACGTCGGCCTGCCGCGCGGGCAACGCCGCCGGACGTCCGGCCTGCGCCGGGAGGAGGTGGCCACGCTCTGCCACATCTCCGCCGACTACTACAGCCGGCTGGAGCGCGAGCGTGGCCCGCACCCCTCCGAGCAGATGATCGCCTCGATCGCGCAGGGCCTGCACCTGTCCCACGACGAGCGCGACCACCTGTTCCGGCTCGCCGGGCACCACCCGCCGGTCCGCGGCGGATCCGGCGAGCACATCAGCCCCGGCCTGCTGCGCATCTTCGACCGGCTCACCGACACACCCGCCGAGATCGTCACCGAGCTGGGCGAGACCCTGCGGCAGAACCGGCTCGGCGTCGCCCTCAACGGTGACCTCACCCGGTTCACCGGGCCGGCCCGCAGCATCGGCTACCGCTGGTTCACCGATCCCGCCTGCCGTGCCCTCTACCACCCCGACGACCACCCGATGCACTCCCGCGTGTTCGCCTCCGGGCTGCGTCATGTGGTCACCCTCCGCGGCCCCCGCTCCCGGGCCGCCCACCTGCAGAGCCTGCTGCTGGAGAGCAGCGCGGAGTTTCGCGCCGTCTGGAACGAGCACGAGATCGGCATCCGGTACGCCCACCTCAAACGCTTCGTCCATCCCGAGGTGGGCGCCCTGGAGCTGACCTGCCAGGCATTGCTCGACCCCGACCAGGGACACTCATTACTGGTGTACACGGCCGTGCCGGGCTCCGACAGCTACGGCAGACTGGAGCTCCTCGGCGTCGTCGGCGCGTTTGACGGCGGTCCGTAGGCTCGGCCGTCACGGCGAACCGGGAGGTGGCCACGAATGACCACGCTGAGTCCTGACAGCGTGCGGGAGCGCGTCGGGAAACGCCCCGGCGCGGCGTACCTGGCGGCGCCGGTGCTCATCGGCGTGTCCGCCGGGGCGGGCCTGCTCGCCACCTACCACGTGTTCGTCCGCACCATCTCCGGCCAGTGGCTGGACACCGCGGCGATGCTCGGCACCGACGTGCACCACCCGCGCCTGGAGGACCTGCTCCGCACCGTCCTGAACGCGACCACGCTGACCGGCCTCGTGCTGGTGTGCCTGATCGCGGCCGCCGTCGGTGTGGTCCGCAAGCGCCTCGACCTCGCGATCGCGGCCGCCGTCCTGGTGCTGGGCGGCAACGCCACCACCCAACTGCTCAAGGACTGGCTGCCCCGGCCCACACTGGACGGCCTGACCTACCCCAACTCGCTGCCCAGCGGCCACACCACGGCCGCCGCCTCGGTCGCGTTCGCGCTGGTCATCGTGTTACCGGCGGCGCTGCGGGGGCCGGCCGCGCTGGTCGGCGCGGGCTACACCGCGGCCATCGCGATCGGCACCGTGTGGGCCCGCTGGCACCGGCCCAGTGACATCATCGCCGCGCTGCTGGTGGTCCTGGCGTGGGGTGCCGTCGCCGTCCTCGGCGTCCGGCTGCTGCGTGCCCGCCGGTCCGTCGCCGCGCCCGGCCGCCCGACCCGGCTGGCCACCGTGCCGCTGCTGATCACCGCCGCCGTCGGGGTGCCCGCCACGGTCGCCGGGCTGCTCGTGGGCAAGTCGTCCGACGCCATGACGGCGGCCTCCCCGGAGCCCAGCCGCCTGACCATGGTCACCGGGGCGGCCGGCATCGCCGCGGTGGTGGCGATCGCCTTCGTCGTCTGGCTGTGGCTGGCCACCGACGACGAGCCCGCCGACGGCCGCCGGTGACGGGTGCGCGTCGTCTCTAGGATGTCCGGCATGAGGCTCGATTTCACCATCGTGCTGCGCGGCTACGACCGGGGCCAGGTCGACGCGGAGCTCGGCCGGGCGTCCGCGGCACTCGACGCCGAGGACGCGGCACAGCGTGCGAGGGCACGGGAGGCGCTGCGGGCGGCCGACTTCACCGTCGTGCTGCGCGGCTACGACCGGGCCCAGGTGGACGGGGCGGTGCAGATGATGCTGCGCGAGCTCGACGCGGCCCCGTCCGGGGACCTGCTCGCCACGCTCGCGACGGTGCTGCGGCTCCCGGAGGCCGACGACCGGCTCGTCGTCGACGAGGTCCGCCGGTTGCGGGCCCTGGCCGACCTGCACGGCCACGACTAGGGGCAGGCTGTCGGCGACGTGTTCGCCCGGGGCGGCCGTCCGCCGGGGCGTCCCCCTCACGCCCCGGCGAACGGCCGCGGCTCAACAGGCCGGCTGCTCCAGCACGTCCTCCGGCAGGGCGCCCCCGGTCGGCGGCGGGACGTCCCCGGTCCACCGCGTCCGCAGGACCACCTCGTAGTCGAAGACCGCACGAGCCGGCACCCACGACAGGTAGTCGGCCGGCCGCAGGACCCGCGTCTCCCGCGCCAACGGCCGCCCCGACCGCGGGTCGAAGATCAGGCGTTCCTCCCGTGCGCCACCGGTGTCGGCCTGCCGTACGCCCGGGGTCTCCTCGTTGGTGACGAGCGTGACGGCATTGCCGGCGCGGCCCTTCGGGTCGGTGACCGGTCCCAGGTCGCGCAGTCCGGGCAGATCGGCCAGCAGCCGGTAGGCGGCGGCCCGGACAGCCGGCGTGCTCGGGGCTTGGAAGAGCAGGTTGGTCATGGAGTGGAAGAGGGCCTCCGACAGCTCGGCCGCGGTCAGCTCCGGGCTGGTCCGCAGCAGCGAGCCGATCAGGTGCACCTGCAGGCGGCCGGCCTCCGTCGGCAGCTCACGCACCTGCGCCGCGGTGAGGTCGACGCCGCCGATCGCGAACGTGCTCGCCCCCGGCTCGCTCACCACCGTGCGCGTCGCGCCCGGCCCGGCGGTCACGGTGCCCGACGCGGGGCACGACTCGTCTTTCAGCCAGCTCGACGGCGAGCCGGCACGCTCCCACGCGGCTCGGTCGGCGCCCGAGGCGGGCGCGCCACCGGCCCATTGCTGCAGGTGTACGGCCCGGTCGTCGCCGCGGGTCGTGTGCCACGTCGTCTCCAGGGTGCGGCCCATGATCGCGTACCGGCGGTCGGCCGGTCCCACCTGCATCAGCGTCCCCGACTCGACCTCGGAGACCCAGAAGCGCCCGGCGGCCGGGTCGTCGCCGGCCGTCCGATCCGCCGCGGCGAGCAGGAGATTCCGCAGCTCCTGCGGCGGACGCGGGCCGGCGTCGGCGATGTCGACGTCACGGCCGGGCGGATCGTCCGGCGGCGTCCACGGCATCGTCAGGACCGTCACCAGCGCGACGGCGGCGGCCACCACCGGGACCAGGCCCCATCCGAACAGCCGGGCCCGGCGCGTCGGGTCCGACGTGTTCGACAGCCGGGCCCGCGGTGCGGTCCTCGTGGTGAACGCCGGCCCGAACAGACGGAAGCGGTGCCGGCCCATCGCGGTCTTCTCCGCGTTGATCAGGTCGAACAGCCGGGCCCGGGCGGCCGCCGTGGTGTCGGCGTCCGGTGGCGGGACCGGCCGGGCGCCGGCCAGCAGATCGAGCTCATCCATGGCGGGCGGTCCTCTCGGTCGGGCGGCTCGGATCGACGTCGTCCAGCGCGGCACGGATCTTGCGGCGGGCCCGGTGCAGGCGGGAGCCGACCGTGCCGACCGGGATGTCGAGAGCGGCCGCGGTCTCCTCGTGCGACAGTTCGCCCCACACCACCAGCAGCAACGCGTCCCGGTCCCCGGCCGACAACTCGGCGAGCGCCGCGACGATCCGTTTACCGGCCGCCTCGGCCGTGACGCGGTCGGCCGTCCGTTCGTCGTGCACCGGCTCGTCCGGCGGATGGGCGGCGGCCCGGGCGTACGCCAGACAGCCCTGCGCCTCCTCGCGCCGCCTCGCCCGGATCAGGTTGGTCGCTATGCCGTACAGCCATGCACGGACCGACCCGCGCGCCGGATCGAACCGGTCCCGCTGCCGGAACGCGATGAGGAACGTCTCGGCGGCCACATCGTCGCCACCCGCCCCGTCCAGCCGGCGCGACGCGTAGCCGTGCAGGGCCGCGAAATAGCGCTCGAAAAGCGCGGCGAAGCACTCCGGCTCGGTCCGCGACCGCAGCAGCGCGGCGACATCGGCATCGGGACCCGCCACGTCCACCTCGCCGATCGTTTGTCCACCCATCGTTGCCTCTCGTAGCCCAGTGTCCCTTCTGATTGGCGGGGCTCGATGTTGATCTTCACGGTCGGCGGCGGAATCAGCCGGCGGGCGGTGGACCCGGCCGGCCTTCGCCGGAGTCAGCCGGCCTTCGCCGGAATCTGTCGGCCTTCGCCGGAATCAGTCGGCCGGCGGGGCGCCCAGCAGATCCCATCGGTTGCCGGCGATGTCGAGGAAGACGGCGACCTGACCGTACGGCTCCGCGCGCGGCGGCCGGACGAACGTGACGCCGGCGTCCACCATCCGCGCGAAGGTGGTGTCGAAGTCGTCGACGCGCAGGAAGAACCCGACCCGGCCGGCCGCCTGATCGCCCACCGCGGCGCTCTGGCGGTCCCCGTCGGCCCTGGCCAGGAGCAGGCCGGTCCGCGCGCCGGGCGGCCGGACGACGACCCAGCGCTTGGCTCGCCCGTCGGTGGTGAGCGACGGCGAGTCCTCGACGAGGTCGAAACCGAGGACCCCGGTGAAGAACGCGATGGCGGGGTCGTACTCGTCGACGATCAGGGCGACCAACTCGATCTGCATGCCCGGCAGCGTACGAATCGTCACCCGCCGGGAGACGCCCGGGCCGGGACACTCGAAATGCGGTTGCGCCCGTGACCGGCCGTGCAAAGGATGGCGGTCATGACTCTGCCGGGCGTGACTCGCCGAGCCGGGCCGGCCGACGCCCCGGCCGTCGCCGACGTGCTGATCCGTTCCCGGCGCGGCGCCGGCGACGCGATCCCACCGCCGGCCCACACCGACGACGAGATCCGGGCGTGGGTCGCCGCCGTCGTGGTCCCCGACCGCGAGGTGTGGCTGACCGAGGCGCCGGACGGCCGCCCGCTGGCAGTGCTGGTGCTGGAGGACGACTGGATCGACCAGCTCTACGTCGAGCCGTCCGCCACCGGCCATGGCCTGGGCTCGCGCCTGGTCGAGCTGGCCAAGTCGCGCCGCCCGGACGGCCTGCAGCTGTGGACCTTCGCCTCCAACGGCCGGGCCCGGGAGCTCTACCTCCGTCACGGTTTCACCGAGGCCGAGACGACCGACGGCTCCGGAAACGAGGAGAAGGCCCCCGACATCCGGTACACCTGGAAGCCCGTATAGCCGACCACCGGGAGCCGTCGCCCGATGCCACACCCACCTGCCAAGATCCACCGCATGTTCGAGCTGGTCGAGCCGATCGGCGCCGTCACCTTCTCCGACGTGCCGAACGAGGCGTTCCTGGCCGTCGGCATGCGCAACTACTGGGACGGCTACTTCGCTGGCCGGGCCGCGCCGCTGGGCACGGCGCCGGCCGAGGTGGTGCACGCGGTCTTCTACAACTTCGCCGACGGTGAGGTGGCACGCCACATCCCGTGGGTGTGGGGCAGGATCACCCCGCGGGAGGCGATCGTCGTGCGCGAGCGGGGCAGCGCCACCGCGCTGCGGCGGATGATCGGGGAGCTCGCCGACTCGCCCGGTCTGGCGCGCCTGGCCGAGCTCGCCACCCGGGCCGCGGTCAGCGCGCCGACCGAGGGCCGGCCGCTCTATGCCGGGCTCCGGGTGCTCGCCGTGCCCGACGAGACGGTCGCCCGGCTCTGGCACGCGGCGACGCTGCTGCGGGAGCACCGCGGCGACGGCCACACGGTGGCCCTGGTCGCCCACGGCATCGGCGGCACCGAGGCCCACGTCCTGCTCGCTCTCGCCCTCGGCATGCGGGCGGAGGAGTTCGGCCGGGTCCACCACCTGCCCCGGCCGCAGTTGGCCGCGGTCGTCGACGGGTTACGCGCCGGAGGTCTCGTGGACGCCGACGGCGGTCTCACCACGGCCGGCCGGCAGACCAGGGAGCGGATCGAGGCACTCACCGACGAGCTGGCGGCTCCGCCGTACGAGGTGCTCACCCCCGACGAGCTCGACGAGCTGATCGCCGGACTGGAACCGGTCGCCGCCGCGGTCCGGGCCGCTGACGGCTGAGCAGCCTTGCGGGTCTGAGCAGCCTTGCGGGCCTGGGCCGCTCCGGAGCGTTGCCGGTCTTGGCCATTTGGAGCGTCGTGCCGGTTGGCGACGGTATTCGGGTCTCGGCCGTTCGGGGCGGCGCTGTCCGGGTCTCGGCTGTCTCCCGGCCGGTCGGGTCGGCGACC
Organism: Actinoplanes sp. CA-252034; assembly: GCF_050956125.1. NCBI lineage: Bacteria > Bacillati > Actinomycetota > Actinomycetes > Micromonosporales > Micromonosporaceae > Actinoplanes > Actinoplanes sp. CA-252034. The sequence continues at coordinate 7,411,434 of NZ_CP191846.1, read as the reverse complement.
CGGAAACCGTGCAGCGTGACGGCTTCGGCGTCGACGTCGTCAGGTTGGAGACGGCCTTCGATGATGAAGCCGAACAATGCGCGTAGCGCCTCCTCGCCGAGATCCAGCGGGTGGAACGGCAGCGGATAGGGGCCCACGCCGGGGATGACCGAGGTGACCGGGTGCTCGCCGGCCCAGTACGGGCGCTCGAAGGGAAACGGCTCGCCGAGATTCCGCACGACGCCGGTATCCGGGGAGAGGCTCAGGAAGCGGACCAGCCTCCCGTCCTCCCACACCGCGAACGTCAACGCGTCGGAGACGGAGTGCATCGCATGCAGCAGGATCCGCCGTCCGGCCGCCTCGGCCCGCAACTCCGCCGGCAACTCGACCGAAGCCGTGGCGACGAGCCGTCTGTCGCACAGCAGGACGGCCCCCGCAGGGTCCGGCTCGCTGTGACGGGCATGCGTGATGGGCGGGCCGGGGCAGGTCGCGCACGATCAGGTTGCGCACGATCACATCGTGGCGGCGATTCGCTCAGCGTGAGTGGGCCGGTGGGCCGGTGTAGACGCCGGCTCGTACGGCCCGGCCCAGGGCGACCAGCGCGGCCGCCAACGGTGGTGGGGCGCTCGTCGACAACAGGTGCTCGGTGTACTGCTCGTCGTCCAGCAGGAGCGGCTCGACTGGGCGACCCAGCCGCGCGCTGAGGAGGGCCGCCACCGCCACCGTGTCCAGGGGCACCGGGCCGTGCACCTCGACCACACCCCGTGCCGGACCCAGCAGCGTCTCGGCCGCGAACTCGGCGCACCGTGACCGGCTCACATAGGACACCGCGCCGCCGCCCGCGTTGCTGACATGCCGTCCCGTCGCCGCCGCGGCGGCCTGCAGACCGTCGAGTCCCTCCAGGTACAGGTTGTTGCGCAGGGCCGTCCACGGCACCCCGGAAGCGCGCAGCGAGGCCTCGGTCGCCCGGTGGGCCGCGTTGAGCATGTCGGGCGGCCCGTCGCAGCCGACCAGCGACGTGTAGACGAGATGCCCGACTCCGGCCTCGGCCGCCGCCGTGACGGCTGCCGCATGCTGGGCCGCCCGGTGACGGTTGTCGCGGTGATCGGTGCTGACCACGAGCGCCGCATCGGCCCCGGCGAACGCTGAGGGGCCGATGTCGTCGAAATCGGCACGGCGAACCTCCACCCCCGCGGGTACGGTCTCCGGCCGCCTGGTCAGCACGATGAGCTCCGCCCGGCCGCGGAGCCGGCGCACGACCGCTGACCCGAGCGCCCCGGCCCCACCGGTGACCGCAATTCGTTTGCCCATGCCGCCCATCGTCGGCGAGCATCCGCCCACCCGGAAGAACGCACTGTTTCCTGCCCCAGGCACACGGGAGTAACCGATGGAGCTCGCACTACTGCTGCCACCCGGCATGACGGTGACACCAGCGATGAAACAGCAGTGCCCGCTGCGTGACACCCTCGACCGGATCGGCGATCGCTGGACGGTGATCGTCGTGGTGCTGCTGCTGCCCGGACCACGCCGCTTCACCGAGCTGATGCGCGCCGCCGAGGGCATCAGCCAGCGGATGCTCACACACACGCTGCGTGGTCTGGAACGCGACGGCCTCGTCACCCGTACGGTCCACGCGACCGTGCCGCCGAAGGTCGAATACGAGCTGACCGCGCCCGGTCGTGCCCTGGCCGGCCCGCTGACCGAGCTGCTGCACTGGTCGGTGCGGCATCAGGAGTCGGTCCTCGCGGCCCGCACCGCCTACGACGCCGATGTCTGATTCGTTCAAGACCCGGCCTCCCGGTGTCTCGTAGCGTCAGGTCCATGGCACCCACCTTCAACGCGATCGGCCTGGCTGTGGCCGACATGGCAGCGTCCCTGTCCTTCTACCGGCGGCTGGGCCTGGAGTTCCCGGACGGCGCCGAACTCGAGCCGCACACCGAGGCGGTGGTCGCCGGCGGCATCCGGCTCATGTGGGACACGCACGCCTCCCTGCGCACCTTCGACCCCGGTTACGAGCCGGGGTCACCGTCGGGCGGCTGGGCTTTCCTCTGCGCCGACGCGGCCGAGGTCGACAGCGTGCACGCCGACCTGGTCGCCGCCGGCCACCCGTCGGTCCACCAGCCCTGGGACGCCCCCTGGGGCCAGCGGTATGCGCAGGTGAAAGACCCCGACGGCAACGTCGTCGACCTCTTCGCCTGGGCGAAGCAGGACGCATAGCAGCAGGCGCGCGGGAGGCGTAGCGGCAGGCGGCGCTCGCGGGGGCGCGGCAGTAGGGGCGCGGCAGGCGTGCAGGAGGCGGCGTTCGCGGGGCGCGGGAAGGCGGCGCTCGCGGGGGCGTGGCAGTGGGCGCGTGCGGGAGGCGAAGCCGGAGCAGGCGGGAGCGGGGTCAGAGCAGGTCACGCAGCGGCACGCCGGCCATGGCCCGCACCTCCCGCGCGAGGTGGGCCTGGTCGGCGTAGCCCGCGTCGGCCGACACGGCGGCGAACGGACGGCCGGCCCGGGCCAGCGCGACGGCCCGCTGCAGCCTCAGGATCCGGTGGAGGGTCTTCGGACCGTACCCGAAAGCGGCATTGCTCCTCCGTTGTAGTTGCCGTGGGCTGAGCCCGCAGCGCTCGGCGACCGCGCCCACCGGTGACCCGGCCCGCGCGGCCCCGGCCAGCGCGACCATCAGCGGATCGGCGCCCTGCCAGCGCCGGCCCGCGGCGGTGGTGAGCGCCGCCATCGGGTCGTCGGCCTCGGCGACGGCCCGGACCTCGGCGGCCGGCCACAGCGCCTCCAGCGGCACCTGGCGGTCGACCAGCTCGCAGGCGGGCACCCCCAGCACGCCCGGCCCGGTGCCGGCGCCGAACCGCAGCGCGGCATAGCGGCTGCCGGGTGGGGGACGCCCGATCTGGGCCGTGGTGTCCGGTCCGGCGACGAAGACCGAGCCGTCCTGCCAGATCAGGTCGAGGCAGCCGTCCGGCAGAATCCGTTTCGCCCGGCCCTCGCCGGGCGGCGTGACACTGCGCCATGCGACGACGTGCGGCAGCGGTGACGCCCATTCCTCGTACACCCCCCGAGCCTGCCACGGGGGTACGACATTCCCACTCAGGCGCAGGTCACGCAGCTGCGGGTGAACGGTCTAGCCCGCAGCCGCTCCGACGGGATCGGCTGGCCGCAACCCTCGCAGACACCGAAGCTCCCGGTCTCCATCCGCCGCAGCGCCTCGTCCACTTCGTCGACGCGCTGCCGTGCGGCGGCCAGCATCGCGGTCAGCTGGGCGCGCTCGAACCCGACGGTGGCGCCCTCCGGGTCGTGCTCGTCGTCGCCGTTGACGTCACGGGACGCCTCGAACAGCGCCTCCAGGTCGGCGGCGAGCGTCGCGGCCGAGGCGGTGAACTCCGCTCGCAGCCGTACCAACTCGTCGCGCATCATCCTTCGAGGCTAGCCACCGTTTGAAGTCGGAGTCTGCCTCGGCACAGCTCGCTCGGGGCGGCCGGGCCACGCCGTGGCCCGGCCGCCCCGGTCCGGTTCGGTGGCTGGGAGCTTCCGAGGTCAGGGTCTGTGCCAGGTCGCCGCCGCCCCGGGCCGGCCTACCTGCCGGGTTCGGGTGTTCTCGCCGCCGTCTACGGTCGGTGGCTGAGCCCGGGTTCCCCTACCGGGTGCGCCGGACGGCCCGGTGATGGGTTTTGTGCCCGCGCGAACCGCTGCTCGGGTGCGAGTGCGGCGCGGCACCGGCGTCGGCGAGCCGGCCCGCGCGTGTCAGTGGTCCGTGTGGTCGATTTTCTCTGTGGTCGCTGGCGGTGATGGGCGCACACGTAGCGGTTGCGTGTGCGCTGGTCGTCGCCCTGGCGTTGGTGAGAGCCCACGATCGGGGTTTCGTGTGCGCTGGTGGTCGTGGGGGCGTGGCTGGGGTCGCACGATCGGTGTTCGTGTGCGCTGGTGGTTGTGGGGGCGTGGCTGGGGTCGCACGATCGGTGTTCGTGTGCGCCTGTGCTCGTCCTCGTGCTCGGCGAAGGCAGGGACCGTCCTGGTGACGAGTCCCCCGGGGCAAGGGCAGCGGACGTCTCGGCGACCAGTCCCCCGGGGCGATGGGCCGGAGACGTCTTGGTGGCCAGTCCCCCGGGCCGAGGGCAGCGACGTCTCGGCGACCAGTCCGTGAACCGCGGCGTGAACGGGCTGCCGGCGACGTCATGACCTGGCTGAGCTATGGCCAGCCGACGCCGGCACACACCCTGATTCCGAACGCTCTCTAGAGGCCCCACCCGTACCGGATGCGGTCGCGGCCGGACGTGTTGCGGACCGCGAGGTTGAGGTTGGTGCCGCTGCCGCTGAACGCGAACATCGAGTAGTAGTCGAAGCCGGAGGTCCCGGTGGGTTTGCCGCCGAGCGCCGGCCAGTAGACGCCGCCCATCTGGTTGTCGCGCATGACCTGGGTGACGGCCCTGATGTGGCGGACGAAGTTGTCGGTGCTGCCGGCATCGGCGTAGTTGAGGCCGGTCGACATGGGCGCGCCGTATTCGGTGACGACCGCGCGGGAGGCGCAGTTGCCGAGGCGGGTCTGCACGTGGCTGCGGAAGGCGTCGTACGTCATGGCGCTGTAGAAGAAGGCGTAGTGATGGAACGACAGGAGCGTCCCGCTGAACCGGCTGTCGTTGCAGACGTCGCGCAGGTCCTGGCTGTAGCCGGTGCCGCCGATCAGGGTCCGGGCCGGTACCGCCGAGTAGTGGTAGCTCATCCAGTTCGCGGCCACGTTGCGCCACTCGGCCGAGCTGTAGCCGTGCGGCTCGTTCATCGGCTCGAAGTAGACGTTGGTGTTGGCGCCGTACAGGTAGGTGACGTTGGACCACATGGTGTTCCACGCGGCGATGTTGGTGATCCGCCCGCCGGATGCGGCGCCGTCCTCCCAGTAGGCGAGGATGACCTTGAAGCCGCGTGCGGTGGCCGCGTCGATCGCACCCCGGTAGGCGTTCCACCAGGTCGTTCCGACGGTGTGCGTGTTGATCGGCAGCCGGACCGTGTTGACGCCGATCGCGGCCATGTCGTCGTAGAGGGCGTTGGCCTTGGCCCGTACGGTGGCGTTGCTGTCGGATTGGCTCAGGCCCTGCACGACGAGCGGGCCGGTGCTGAAGTTGTCGCCGAGCACGGCCCAGTTCATGCCGCGGAACTGGTTGGTGACGGCGGCCGCCGGGGACGCCCCGGTGACGACGCCGAGGGGGATCAGCGCCAGCGCGGTGAGGCCGCCGATGACGGCTCGGAGAAGGGTGGGTCTCAAGGTCTCGTCCTTCCACGCGGGGAACGTGTCTGGCAACACCTTGGTAATGATGTGAACGTTCACGCGATCGTTCGAGCCCACTCGTTCACAAACAGCCAAAGGCGAACATCGGTTGACCCCATAGTCAGATCATCTTTATATTGGGCCGCATGCCGCCCGCACCCATGCGTGAACCGACGTTCTGGATCCTCACCGCGCTGGCCCCCGAGCCTCGCTACGGCTACGCGGTCATCCAGGAGGTGAGCCGCCTCTCCGACGGCCGGATCACCCTCCAGGCGGGCACGCTCTACGCCGCCCTGGACCGGCTCGTCGCCCTCGGCCTTGTCGAGCTCGACCGGGAGGAGACCGTCGACGGCCGTCCCCGCCGTTACTACCGGCTCACCGCGGGCGGCGCGACCGCGCTGGACGCCGAGACCGAGCGGCTGCGCGCGAGCGTCGAGGCCGCCACCGCCCAGTTGGCGGCCCGTCGCCGATTCGGCCTGGGGCCGGTGTCGTCATGAGCGACCGGCTCACCCGGCGTTATGCGTTCTGGCTGCGCTTCTCTCCGCCGGGCCCGCGCCGCGCCGAGATGCTCGCGACCCTCCTGGAGTGCGCTCCGCCGGAGCGCGTCCGGCCCACCGGCCGGGAGATCCTCAACCTCGTGGGGTACGGCCTACGCGCTCGCCTGGGCCGGCCGGCGAGCACCGCGGTGGTGGTCCTGGCCGTCCTGATCGCGCTCGCCTCGGGCCTGCTCGGGGCGGCCGCGGCGGCCCGGGCCGGTTGGGCGGCCGCCCCGTCGCTGCCGTCCGGCGCCGAGTCGCGGGCGCTGGGCGAGACCGTCTTCCCCGGCCGGAAGGTGTGGGGCGGCGGCGACGCGGAGACCTTCGTGCCCAGTGGTGACGGCGAGCAGACCGTCTACGGCTTCGCCGACTACTGGATCGAGCACGACGACGGGACCCGTGACGTGCTCGCTTACGCCAGGGGCGCCCGGGACCGGCTGGCCGCCGCCGGCTGGGACGTGCACGGCGACGTCACCTTCGAGGAGGACGAGGAGTCCGTGACGCCGATCGGCACCGCCGCGTTCTGGGCGTCCCGCGGCGACCTGGTGCTCAGCTACACCGGCGTCCTCTGGGGCGACCGGGCCCCGTGGGCGCCGCCCGCCGAGGTCGCGCACAGCCGGGTGGCGCGCGTCTACATCGCCCAGGACTCGACGAATGAGCAGCGCGACTACGCCCAGGCGGCGATCGCCCGGGTCTGGGGCGCGACGTCCTTCTCGTTCCACTACGACCCTACCGACGACGAGTACCGCTACGCGTACTGCGACGGCGGGGAGCTCACCGGTGATTCGGGCATGCGGGTGCCGTACTTCTGGGAGATCGGTTTGACGAGTCCCGGGGTGTTCCCCGCCCTGGTCGACGAGGTCTCCCCGATGCCGGGCGTGGTGGCGGTGCGGCACGGGCGGGCGGCCTGACCGCCCGCTCGTGCCGAGGGGTCAGGCCGGAAGCCCGCCCACCTGGGTGTTCACCCACGCGCGGATCGACGGCAGGTCGCCGTAGATCGACGGGGCGGTGGCGCAGGTCGAGCTGTTGTTGCCGGCCCGGCTGGTGACGCCGATCAGCGCCCACCGGCCGCTGACCTGCCGGACCTGCGGCCCGCCGGAGTCGCCGTAGCAGGCGCCGGCGTTGCCGTTGGTGTTGTTGGTGCAGATCTCGTAGGCGGCGTCGATGCCGGAGCAGCGGCTGTCCGCGACGATCGAGGTGTTCAGCTGGTTGGCGACCGTCGGGGTGGAGCCGCAGCCCCGGGTCGGGCAGGTCTGGCCCCAGCCGATGATCCGGGTGGCGGTGCCGACCGCGCCGGACGTGGTCGGGATCGGCGCCGGGGCGTAGGTCACCGAGGAGGCCAGCTCCAGGAGCTTGACGTCGATCCGCGGGTGAGTCACGGCCCGGCGGACCGAGACGACGACTCCGCCGCTGGACCGGTTGATGCTGCCGACCCGCACGGTGCTGGGGGTGGGGCAGTGCGCGGCGGTGACCGCCCAGTTCGCCTTGATCAGCGAGCCGGTGCAGCCGGACACGTAGACCATGAACGAGTAGTTCTCGCTGGCCGGCTCACCGCCGACGACCTGGGTGGCGGGGCCGGGGTCGGGCGGCGCGGCCAGGGCGGCGGCCGGCGCGAACATTCCGGCCACCGCGACAGCGGTGGCCAGGAGGATCCGGGCTGAGAGGCGCATGTGACGTCCCTTCTTGCCTTCGGGGGAACGGGCTGGTGCCCGCGGCCGAAGTTACAAGAAAGTGACAGATGTCGATACATCTCAGTCGGTGCCCCTGTTCGAGGTGATGGTTCAGCGTGGCCAGAGCGGTTCCTCGGCATGTTCCTCGGCGTCCCGCATCGCTCGGAGGATGTTGCGGTTCGCGAGTCTCGCCAGGTCGGCCGGTGACCACCGGCGATCGCGCAGCTCGGCCAGCAGCCGCGGATAGGCGGACACGTCGGCCAGGCCGTCCGGCACCTCCGGTGTGCCGTCGAAGTCGCCGCCGATGCCCACGTGGTCGATGCCGGCCACCTCGCGGGCGTGTTCCACATGGTCGGCCACCTGGGCCACCGTCGCCGACGGCTTCGGGTTCGCCGCCAGCCACGGCGCGAACGCCGGCTCCGCCGCCCAGTCGTGCGGCACGCTCACCGGCACGTTCGCCGGCTCCTCACCGGGGCGCGGGGCACGCGGCCAGTCGTCGCCGTACGGGGGCAGGCCCAGCCGCCCCCACTCGTCGTCGGCGGCCTGCAACCAGTCCCGGACCTGCGGCGACACGAAGAACGACACGAACGTCAACTGGATCACCCCGCCGTTGCCGGACAGCCGGGCCAGCACGTCGTCGGGCACGTTACGCGGATGGTCGGTCACCGCCCGGGCGCCGGAGTGGCTGAAGATCACCGGGGCGGCGGCCTCGTCCAGGGCCGCGTGCATGGTCGCGGCGGAGACGTGCGACAGGTCCACCAGCACGCCCAGGCGCTGCATCTCCCGTACGATCACCCGCCCCTCGGCCGTCAGGCCACCGTGCGCCGCGTCCTGCGTCGCCGAGTCCGCCCACCCGGTGTGGTGATTGTGGGTGAGGGTGACGTAGCGGACGCCGAGCCGCGCCAGGCATCGCAGCACGCCCAGGGAGCTCGCGAGGCAGTGCCCGCCCTCCACGCCGATCAGCGACGCGATCCGGCCGCCCGCGATTGCCCGTTCCACGTCCGCCGACGTGTAGGCCATCGCCAGGTCGTCCGGATGCGCGGCGACCAGCCGGTGCACCAGGTCGATCTGCTCCAGGGTGCTGGCCAACGCCACCGGCTCCGGCAGGTCCGACGGCACGTACACCGACCAGAACTGCCCGCCCACGCCCCCTCTGCGCAGCCGCGGCAGATCCGTGTGCAGGCCCGGGCTCTCCTCGTGCAGGCGGGGCACGGCCGAACCGTGCCACTCCCGCAGGCGCATCGGCAGGTCGTTGTGGCCGTCGATGATCAAGTCCATCTCCCCTGGCTACCGCCCGCCGCCCGGCCGTGCAAGGGGATCCGCCCGTTCGGGGCTCGTTTCTCCGCAACCGGGTGGCACCGGCACGGGCACTCGGCCCGCACCTCCCGCCCTGGAATCTCTTTCACATGCCCGGCCGACAACGCGCCGGACAAACTGGGGGAGTCACTGAATGCGCCTGGCCAAGCTGCCGAAGTTCCTGACAGCTCTGACCGCCGTTCTCGCGGGAACCGGAGCCGTCCTGGCCCCGAGCACCGCTGCCACCGCCGCCCCCGCGGCATGTGTCACCGACGCCAAGCTCGTCCCGTCCTGCGGCGTCCTCTGGGGCGGCGCGGCCGGTGGATTCACCAGCACGCCGCGTGACCAGGCTCTGAAGACCTGGGAGAAGGCCAGCGGCCGGACGGCGAGCCTGTTCCACCAGTACCACAAGGGCGACGAGGCGTTCCCCACCAAGGCCGAGATCGCGATGACCAACGACCCGGCCAACCCGCGTGCCCTGCTGCTCAACTGGAAGATCGCCTACGGCTCGTCGTGGGCCAAGGTCGCCAAGGGCGAGCAGAACAAGCGGATCGACGCCTTCGCGGCGCGCGCCAAGTCGTACGGCAAGAAGTTCTTCCTGGTCCTCAACCACGAGCCGGAGAACGACGTCAAGGCCACGAAGGGCTCCGGCTACGAGGCCAAGGACTTCGCGGCCATGTACCGGCACACGATCAAGCGCCTGCGCTCGCAGGGCGTGACCAACGTCGTCAACGTCGTCGCCTACATGGGCAACGAGAAGTGGATGGCCCAGTCCTGGTGGGCCGACCTGTACCCCGGCGACGACGTGGTGGACTGGATCGGCCTGGACTCCTACGTCTCGGTCGAGAAGGGCTACTACCACTTCGGTGACTTCGCCGACCTGCTGGACCGCAAGCCCAAGGGCGGCGGCCTCGGCTTCTACGACTGGGCCGTGACCAAGCACAAGAACAAGCCGATCATGGTCGCCGAGTGGGGCGCCTACCACCGCGTCGGCAAGACCACCGACAAGGCCGCCGTCTACGACAGCGTCGTCTCGGAGCTGCGCAAGCGCCCCGCCATCAAGGCGATCGTGCACTTCGACACCAAGAAGGACGACCAGGGCGACCGCGACATCAGCATCGACAGCACCAAGGCGAGCCTGGCCGCGTTCAAGAAGCTGGCCGCCAACCCGATCTTCAAGGTGAAGCTCGGCTGACGTCCCCCCGGATGAGAAGCGCCGCCCGGTCCCCCGCCGGGCGGCGCTTTTCGCTGTGCATTTCCTCTCCCGACACTCTGCGTTCGCCGACCGCTGCTGCAATGCCGAGTCGGCATCGCGCACATGAGGGACCAGGTAAGTGGCAGAACAGAACAGGCCCGTGCTCACGGCCCTCACCGGCCTACGGGCGGTCGCGGCGATCGGTGTCGTCATCTCGCACAGTGGAGTGCCGGCGAGCCTGCCCGAGCACCTCGACAAGATCGCGAGCTGGGGCCACATCGGCGTCCCGATGTTCTTCATGCTCTCCGGGGTGGTGCTCGCCTACAACTACTCCCACCTCAAGGGGTGGGAGGGCCGCCGCACGGTCAAGTTCTACATCGCCCGGATCGCCCGGGTCATGCCGCTCTACTGGGCGGTGATCGCCTACTGCGCCATCTACCTCTGGGTGTACGGCCGGCCCAACCACGGCTGGGCGCTGCTGCAGAACCTGCTCGCCGTACAGACCTGGAGCGGCGATCTCAAGGTGGCGATGGGCTACTACAACAGCCCCGGCTGGTCCATCGGCGTCGAGTTGTTCTTCTACGCGCTGTTCCCGTTCCTCGTCCCGCTCGTCGCCGGGCTGGCCCGCCGCTTCGGCTGGCGTGGCCTGATCGTTCTGATTCTCGCGATGGCCACGGTCATCCTCGCGCTCTGGGCCGCCTTCCACCTGACCGGCCACTCCTCGTTCAAGGCCGACAACCCGACCTCGGCGCACCGCTGGCTCTACCGCAACCCGCTCTGCCACCTGCCGATGTTCGTCACCGGTATGGCGGTCGCCTTCCTCATCCCGTACACCGGGCGCTGGTCCACCCGGCGCCACCACGCCATCCAGACGTTCGTCTTCAGCTACGTCTTCGGCCTGGCCGCCTTCCGCCCGATGGGCTCCGGCTGGAGCTCGGCCGCCTACGGCCTGCTCTTCGTGGTGCCGTTCGCGCTGGTCATGATCAGTCTTGCGTCCGGCCGCGGCTGGATGGCCCGGATCCTCTCCACCACCGTGATGGTCCGTCTCGGCCTGGCCAGCTACGCCCTCTACATCACCCACCGCTGGATCCTCTTCGACCTGGGCACCGCCGACCGCATCAAGACCGGCGGCGGCTGGGCCCCCTACGGCGCCCTGCTCATCACCCTCGCCGTGCTGCTCCTGATCGCCGAGGGCGCCCATCGGTACATCGAGGAACCATCCCGCCGGTTGCTGGTCCGTCTCACACGGCGTTGGACATCAGGTGGTACGAGCCACCCGGTCCCCGACCACACCACACCCGACCGGGGCCACCCCGCGAGCGGGGCGGACCGTCCCGGCCGACTCGCGGCCGCCGGGCTGGGGCCTTCCCTTCCGGAGGGACCCCGCTAGCGAATCCGGTCGACGTCGCGGATCGTGCCACCTATGGTGCCGGAGTGGCACGACCCGAGATCTACATCAGCACCGACATCGAGTCCGACGGCCCGATTCCCGGCCCGCACTCGATGCTGAGCTTCGCGTCGGCGGCCCTCACCGCCGACAAGACCCTGCTGGGCACCTTCACCGCCAACCTGACCACGCTTCCCGAGGCGCGCGGCCACCCGGAGACGATGGCCTGGTGGGAGACCCAGCCGGAGGCGTGGGCGGCGTGCCGGGCCGACCAGCAGGACCCGGCGACCGCGATGGCCGCCTACCGCACCTGGCTGGAGGGCCTGCCCGGCCGTCCGGTCTTCGTCGGCTACCCGGCGGCCTTCGACTTCATGTTCGTGTACTGGTACCTGATCCGCTTCACCGGTGCGAGCCCGTTCTCCCACTCGGCCCTGGACATGAAGTCGTACGCCATGGCCCTGCTGGGCACCGACTTCCGGTCGACGGTGAAGCGGACCATGCCGCGGGCCTGGTTCGACCGTTCCCCGCACAGCCACGTGGCCCTCGACGACGCCCTCGAACAGGGCGCGCTCTTCTGCGCCATGCTGAACGCCCGCGGTCAGTTCTTGCAGTAGGTCCCGTTGTTGGTCGACCAGTAGGTGATCGTGGACAGACCGCGGACCGGCCGGGTGTAGGTGACCTTCAGGCAGGCTCCCCGCGAGCCGTGCATGGTCGCGGCCTCGGTGATCGACTGGGCGATCCACGCCCCGTGGACGGTGGCGACCGCCCCGCACGCCACCCCGATCGGGGTCAGCGGCGGCACCATCAGCGGTGCACAGACCACCGCCGCGGCCGCCGCGAAGCCTCCGCCGCCGATCGTCAGCTTGCGGTAGGCCGCCTTGGTCGCCGACCGGGACAGGTACGCGCTGCACGTGACGATGCCGCAGTTGATCGTGACCGGGCCGTAGGTGCTCGCGGCCAGCGCCGGGGTGGGGACGGCCACCGCGCCGCCGGTCGCCACGGCGCCGAGAACGGCCAGGGCGGCGAGACGTGCGCGGAGGGTGCGCTTGGTCCGGGTGGTGTGTGTCATCGCGAAACCTCCTGCTCGTGACCGGGTCCCGGAGGTGGGACCGGTGCGTCGACAACAGATTCGCGGCCGGGAGGGCCTCCGCTCCAGGGCAGGGGTGCCCGGGTACCCACCTTCTCCGCCTTTCCGGCTAATCCCGGCGAGTGAACTGTTTCCGGCCATCGCCCGCCGCAGAAGCCCCGCAGCACGGCGCTGACCTGGCCGAATGTCCCACCTCTCCACTCCGGAAAGGCCATGAGACCGGCCCGCGCATCCCGCTAACCTTGCGCGCGTCATCTGGGGAGGGAACAGGATGCAGGTGCGAACAAGGATCACGGCGCTCATGGTGAGCCTCGGGATGGTGCTGGCCGGTGTGTTCGGCGTGGTGTCGCCGGCTTCGGCCGCGGCCGGCGACTGCGCGAACGGCAGTCTCTGTTTCTGGGTGGACTCGAACTATTCCGGCGCCCGGTACAACCTCGGCGCCGGCCGCAACGCCAACCTGCAGAACAACCCGTGCGGAGGCTGCCGCAGCTCCACCAACAGCGGCGCGAACGGAACCTGGAACGACATGGCCAGCTCCTGGTACAACCGCACGTCGACTCCGGTCTGCGTCTACGCGAACCCCAACTACGGCGGCAGCACCTCGCTGCGGGTCGAGCCGGGGCAGGCGAGGAGCTTCAACTCGACCTGGAACGACCGGATGACCTCGGTCCGGCCGGCGATCTGGCGCAGCGGCGGAGGCACGATCGTCCCCGGCTACTCCTGCTTCTGACGTTCCGGGCCCGTGACCGTATCCGACGAACCCACCCCGGCGGCGCTGATCACCTCCGGTGACTTCACCCGCAGGCTCGCCGCCGGGCGGTCGCTGAGCTTCGGCCGTGCCGTGGGCAACGATCTGCGCATCGGCCACTGCCCGGAGGACCGGCGGGTGCCGCGTACGGCCGGAATGCTGGAGTGCCGCGACGACGGGGTGCTCATCCACAATCTCAGCGACAAGCGGACGCTGACCGTGTCGACGTTCCCCGGCCCGGGATACGAGATCCTCCCGATGATGGTCACCGGCACCCACCCGCATCCGCTGGTACGCCTGAGCCTCACCGGGGCCGTCGCCGACTACCGGATCACGATCGACCTGCGGCCGCTCGGCGTGGCCCGCGACCGGCCGTCACGGGCCGACGGATCGGCGCCGACGGCCGGATTCCAGCGGATCGCCACGATGCGGCCCCGGCACCGGTTCTTCCTCGCCGCGCTCTGCCTGCCGGTGATGACCTCGTCCGGCCCCCGCGGCCAGGTGCCGTCCTACGCCGCCATGGAGGAACTGCTCGCCGCCCACGGGCACCCGTACCGGGCGAAGACCATCCGCAACAACCTCGACGAGCTGCGGGCCTGGCTCACCCACGAACACGACATCCCCGACCTGATCACCGTCGAGCGGCTCGCCCACTGGGCGATCCGGTCCGGCAACGTCACCGAGGGCGATCTGGAACGGATCGCGGATGACTCCTGATCATGCGCCGGACACCGCCGCGTCCACCGACGCCTCCGCAGCGACACCGCTGCCCGCCTACGTCCCACCGCCGGTTCCCGACCACGGGCTCTGGATCGGCCCGGAACACGCCCCGGCGGCCTACGAGCGTCTCGAGCACGTCGGGGGCGGTGTCGAGGGGACGGTCTACCGGGCCCGGTTCGCCGGGCGGGGCCGGGCATCGACGCGCCTGGTCGCCGTCAAGGAGTACCGGTGCCCGGCCGGAGCCGATCGGTCCTGGCCGCACGACGGGACCTGGCCGCACCTCGACGACCAGGTCGGCCTGCTGCGTGGGCTGCCCGACAACCCGCATCTGGTCCGGGTGCGCGAGCTCTTCCTCGGTGGGGCCGGCACGGCGCGTAACCCGGCGCGGGTGTTCCGAACCCCGTACCTCGTCATGGAATGGATCGACGGGACGCCGCCCACGGCCGTCCTCGGCGCGCGGCCGGTGCCGGTCGCCGAGCGCACCGGCTGGATCCGGGACCTGGCCGAGGCGATCGACCTGCTGCACTCGGTCACCCGCACTGAGAACAACCCGATCGTCCACGGCGACATCAAACCCGGGAACTGCCTGGTCACCGCGGACCGGGGGCTGGTTCTCGTGGACACCGGGGCGGTCACCCGGCTCGGATCGGACGCCACCCGGCGGGGTCTGTGCACCCCGCCCTACGCGGCGCCGGAGGTCCTCGCCGCGCCGGAACGGCCACGCACCGCCGCCTCCGACCTGTTCTCGCTCGGCGCGGTCGCCTACCACCTCCTCGTCGGCGAGCCGCCGCCCAGCGCCGAGGACCCGGGCTACCACGCCGAGGTCGACCGGAGGCTCGCCGTCGCCACGTGGGCGGAGGCGGCCGGTGACGCGGGCGTACGTGAGCTGATCAGCCGGTATCTGTCGCCGGATCCCGTGTTCCGGGCCGGGCTGGGACCCGTCGCCTGGAGCAACCGGATCGCCGCGGCCCTGGCCGGGGAGCCGGCCCTTCCCGTCGGCCGGGCGCGGCGGCATGTGGGGCGGGCACTGACCGCCGCGGCGATGACGACCGTCCTGGGCGCGGCCGTCTGGACGCTGTGGCCGGACGGATCGCGGCAGCGGCAGCCGGCGGCTCTCGCCGGGCCGGGCGCGTCCTCTGCCGGGCCGGGCGGGTCGTCGGTCGGGCCGGGCGGGTCGTCGGTCGGGCCGGGCTCGGTCGGGCCGGGCGCGGTCGAGGACGTCGACTTCGCCGTCTTCGGGCGGAAGTGGGCCGACTTCCCCGCCACCGCCGGGCCGGAGACGCTGTCGATCAGCCCGCCGGCCGGCGCCGACCGATTCAAGCACCTCTGGGGCTTCTGGTCGCCGACCCGGCACTGCGCCTCCACCGTCGAGTTCGACGTCGAGGTGAAACCGGTCGGCGACAACTACGGCATCGCCGTCGCCCCTCGCAGCACCCTCCCGGACGACCAGCCACAGGGCTACTCCGTCCAGTACGAGTGGCAGACCGCCGACGTCAGCAGCCGGCCCGGCCCGGTCGTGCGCCCGGTGGAACTGCCCGGCGGGGCCTGGTCGGTCGACGTCGCGCCCACACCGGCCCCGGATCTGCGGACCCGGCGCCACGTCGCCGTCACGTCGGTCGGGTCGACCATGACCGTCAGCGTCGACGGCCGGGAGCTGGCCGCCTACGACCTGCCCGAGGTCGAATGCGGCGGCGTCGCCGTCCGGGCCTGGGGCGCCGACGCCACCTTCACCGGAGTACGGGTCACCGGCTCCTGAGCACTCCGCGGGCCACTCAGTACGAGAACGGGTCGTAGCCGTCGTTGTTGCAGGTCCGGCGCTGGGCGATGCAGTTGCGGACACGCTGGTTCACGGCGTCGACATCCCACATCACGAACGCGTCCCCGTGCATCGACGAGGCGCTGCGCCCGTCCGGGTCGGACGACAGGTGGTAGCCGGCCTTCGAGCCCTTCGCGCCGTACGCGATGTCGAAGGTGAGCGCCGGGATCCGCACCGGATGGGCGGCCGGGCAGCCCGCGTCGTTGCCGAACGCCACATGGTCCTTGTGGTTCGGGCTGTCCAGGTGCCTGCCGTCCCAGCAGTCCGGGAACTGCAGCATGAAATGCAGGCTCGCCGGTTCAGCGCATATCGGCCAGTTCCCGTTCTCGCTGCGCGCATAGCCGTCGATGTCACCCGGACCGTAGAAGGCACAGTAGAACTGGCCCTGCGCGCCCCGCGGTGTCGGGACCTTTTTCTTGGCGTCACCGGCGATCATTCGCAGGCCGTTCGGAATGGGCACGACACCGGTCGAGCTCTTCCGCAGCGAACGGTAGTAGACCCGGAAACCGGTGGTCTCGACCGGCTTCTTCGAGGCGGCCTCGTAAAGCGTCGGCACCCAGTAGGCGGAATGGTCGACGACCGGCTTGCAACTGGTGGCGGTGAACTTCATCAGATCGGCGGCGGTGGTGTGGGCGTCGACCGCCTTGTTACCGACGAACGAGTGCATGTGCGAGGCGCCGGGCAGCCCCGGAGCCACGATCGGGTCGTCGGGTGCGCGGTGGCTGTACTTGCAGTCGGCCCGGAACTCCGGCAGGTTGCCCGCGTTGACCGGCGGGTCGGCCTTCGTGCGTTCGTAGTCGGCCAGTTGCTCACCCCAGACGGCCTGGTCGACGGGGATCCAGCCGCCCTTGGCGACCACCTGCGGCGCGGTCGGCTTCGTCGAGGCCGACACGGCCGCTTTCGTGGGGCCGGACGCGGCGATCGGGGCCGACGCTGTGCCCGCGGCGCTCTCCGGTGCGGACGCGGGGCGGCTGGCGGCCGCGTCCTGCGCCGGTGGCACATTGCCGGACCCGGCGTCCGGCCTGGTCATCCACACGGCTGCCCCGGCGATCAGGGCGACGGCCACTCCGGCGGCGGCGACGGCTGCGCCCCGCGGACGCCGGGCGTGACGGCCGGGCGCCGGGGGCGGCTCGGGGAATGCGGAGGACGGCACGGTGACTCCCTGACATGCGCGACTGACGGCCGCCGAAATGCTAGGCAGCGCGCGTGGGCGCCGGACAGGCACTTAAAACAAAGAAAAGAAAAGACCGTCCATTGGTACGCAATTAGTGGGCGCGGGCCGGGAAAGTGTTATCCGGGTTGATCCCGCCCGTCACCGGTAGAGCCGACTATGCCTCAGCAGTGGCACGGGACCCGTTCGACCGTACCCCCATGCCGGTTTTTGAGGTCTTTGAATTCCTCTATGGGGTGTAGACCTCGGCGATCGCGGTGACCACGCCGTCCTTGGTGGTGATCTCGGCGAGCCCCTCGGTGCCCAGGCGGGTGGCGAGTTTGGCGGCGGTGATCGTGCAGGTGCCGACCGTGACCGGGGTGCCCGCGCAGCGGTCCGGCTCGTCGAACGTGCTGGTCAGCTTCGGTGTGGCCGAGGTGGACAGGGTGACGGTCATCCGGCTGTCCTCGGTCACCCAGGCATGCTCGCAGGGCGCGTCGGCGGAGGGCTCCAGGCCGAACGTCTCGCAGTACTCCTCGCCGGTCATGAACAGCACCGGCTCCACGACGATCGACCGGGTCTTCGGAAGGTACGCCCGCACCTTCACGATCGACTTCGTCGCGCCGGTCCGCACATCGGTGAACGCCGGCCTCGACGGGTCCGGTTCCGACTCGGCGTCCTCGATCGGCCTGATCTCCACATCGCGGACGACCGCGCCGACCTTCTTCTCGTCGTTGCGCGTCGCATCGGTCGGGCCGACACCGAAAGCCACCTTGCCGGCCAGCAGGCTCGGATCCGACAGCGACGCCTCGAGGACCACCGTGCCGTCGACCGACACCGAGGCCTGCTCGTCGAGTAGCCGCAACGCGACGAGCCGGCGCTGCCCCGGCGCGAACAGATCGGACTCCTCCGAGCCGAGCGTGGTGGTCTGGACCGCGCCCTGATGCCGGATCCGGATCGTCTCCGGGCACAGGTCCAGCCAGTACGAGCTCGCACCCACCGCCCGGAACTGCACCTCGGCACAGGACCCGGCACCGGACACGGTGACACCCGCGGAGATCGACTGGTTGCCGGCGAACGTCTCGCCCGGGCCCGGGCACATCAGCGAGAAGCTCGTCGTGGTCATGACCAGGCCGTCCTTGAAGGAGCACTGCCCGTCGTTGTCGTCGGTGAGATCCCTCCACTGCCCGCGGCGGTCGAGAGCGTCCACCACCCACGGGCCGCGCACCGCACCGGGAACCGGCATCGCCGCCTGAGTGATCGTGTCCGGACCGTCCACCGAGTCGACCTCCTCGACGGCGTTGCGACTGAACAGCCCGAGACCGGCCATCAGCACGGTCGCGGCGGCGGTGCCGGCGACGACCGCCGTGAGCCGGCGCCGTCGCGGCTTCCGGGCCGGAACCGGCAGACCGGGCCGCTTCCCCGCGCCGGACACGTGGTGACCGGACAGCTGCGCCGCCTCCGCCGCCTCCCGCAGACGCGGATCGAGAGTCGGCGGCCGGCTGAACGAGTTCGGGTCGGTGTTCTGCGCCAGCAGCAGATTCAGCAGCTCGTGGGCGGTCGGACGGTCCTCCGGATCCTTCGACAGGGCGAGCGCCACCAGGTCGGCCAGCGGTCCGGTGAGCCCGGTCAGGTCGGGCGGCTGGGTGAGGATCCGCGCCGCGACCGCGACCGGCGAATCGGCGCGGAACGGGGTGCGGCCGGTGCCCGCGTACGCGATCACGGCGCCCCACGCGAACACGTCGGCGGCCGGAGTGATGTCCCGGTGGATGCCGTCGAACCGTTCCGGCGCCATGTAGGCGACCGTCCCCACCATCTGATCCGGGTGCGTGTGCTGGCTCGTCACCTCCAGCGCCCGAGCGATCCCGAAGTCGATCACCTTCGGCGAGCCCAGCGCGAACAGCACGTTGCGCGGCTTGAGATCCCGGTGGATCACGCCCGCCCCGTGGATCGCCGTCAGAGCCGTGGCCACCCCGACCGCGACGCCGTGCAGGCGGCTGTCGCCCAGCGGTCCCTCCCGCGTCACGACCTCGTCCAGGCTCGGGCCGTCGACGTACTCCACTACCAGGTACGGCGTACGGTGCTCGGGATCGGCGTCGAGAACCGCGGCGGTGCAGAACGGCGGCACCTGACGGGCCCGCTTCACCTCACTGCGGAACCGGCCCCGGAACTCCTCCTCGTGGGCGTACTCCGCCTTGATGATCTTGATGGCGACCAGCGGGCCGCCGTCGCGCCGCCCCAGGAAGACCGACCCCATGCCGCCCTCGCCGAGCCGGGCCAGTAGCTCATAGCCACCCAGCGAGTGCGGGTCGCCGGGGCGCAGCGGACTCTTCATCGATCAGGCCCATCGACGTCTGCGGACTGGGACCGACATACAGTACGCAGCCACTCGTCCCGCGTCATGTCGCGGCCCCTTCGCCCTGACGTGTCGAGATGCGGCCAATCCCGTTGCCGTGCTACTCGAGCCACTTTGAATAGGGTGTAAATCCTCGCAAAAGGTGGAGAAATGAATCGTTTACGTGTCACCGCTCCCGCGCTCGTGCTGGCTACGGTAGGCGTGCTGTCCGCGGAGTCACTCGCCGCCGGCGCCGCCTGCGCCGCGCCCCGCGTCCCGGCACCGCCCGCCGCCCACGGCCCGCTCCCGTCATCTCCCATGATTGATGGTGCGGTTACCTCTTCCAGCTCTCGTGCTGCTGATCCATCGTCCGGCGCTCGTGGTGCGGCCCGGTCGGCTGCGGTCGGGTTCTCCGGCGCTCGTGGTGCGGCTCCGGCGGTCGCACGCTCCGGCGCTCGTGGCGGGGTTGTGACGGCCGGTGACCCGGCTCGGGAGACTGTGCTGGTCACCGGGACGGGCGAGGTGTCCGGCGAGCCCGACACGCTCAGCGCCGACTTCGGAGTCGAGACCACCGCCGCCACGGTCGGCACGGCCCTGGAACAGGCGCTCACCGCGGCCACCCGGATGCGTGACGCCCTCGTGGGCGCCGGTGTGGCCCGCGCCGACCTGCAGACGGCGAACGTCAGCATCAACTCGACAACCGACGACACCGGCAAGGTCACCGGTTACACCGTGAGCCAGGGCCTCAACGCGACGATCAGGAACCTGCCGAAGGCCGGCCCGTTGATGACCGCGGCCATAACCGCGGGCGGCGACGCGGCCCGCCTCAACGGGGTGTCGTTCACGATCGAGAAGAACGCCGCCCTGATCGCCAAGGCGCGGAAGAAGGCATTCGCCGACGCCCACGACAAGGCCGAGCTGTACGCCCGCGCGGCCGGCCGCCCCCTCGGCCGAGTGGTCAAGATCAGCGAGGCGGCGTACGGCTACTCGGAGCCCGGCCAGAGGGACGACATGGCCGCGGCGCTGGCCTTGAAGGACCAGTCCGTCCCGATCGAGCCGGGCCGCCAGCGTCTGTCGGCCACCATCACGGTCGAATGGATCCTGGCTCCCGCCGCCGGCGAGGAATAGAGGTTCACCGGGTGCGGCGCGGCCGTACGCTGGGACGCCCCAGATACCGGAGGCGACCATGGCATTGTCAGGCCGCGACTGCCCCGACTGCGGCCGCCGCGTCAGCGAGCCGTTCACCACGACGATCACCGGCCGCGAGGTCTGTCCCGACTGCGCCAACGCCCTGCTGACCGGCTCCGCGGCCGGCGCCATCACCGGCGACGTGGGTTCCGGCTTCGGGGTCTGGGCGATGCTGATGCGAAAGATCCGCCGCTCCGGCTGACCGCCCGCCCCGCCCCGCCCCGCCCCGGCCGCCTGCCTCGCCCTGGCCGCCTGCCTCGCCCTGGCCGCCTGCCTCGCCCTGGGCTTCTCCTTCGCCTTGTCCGTCTGCATCGCGCTGGTCTTGCTTCTCGCTGGCTGTCTGTTCCGCCCTGGGCTTCTGCTCCGCCCTTACGCCGCGGCCCGCCCCGGGGCTGCGGCGCGGGCTGACCCTCCCGCGACGGTCAGCCCAACCCGCGTCTCCGGACTCACCGACCCCTCCGCGCCGCCTTTCGGTCTGCCGTCGTCCCGCGCTGCTTGCGGTCTGTCGTCGGCCCGTGGCGCTTCCGGTCTGTCGTCGGTCCGTCCCGCTTTCCGGGTTGGTGGCGGTTGGTCATTCGGCTGTTCCTCTGCTCTTTGCATGGCCGCTGGATCGCGGCGCCGGTGCCGCTGGCTGCCGTCGCTACACGGCGCGCGCATCTTGTCGCCCGACATGGGCAAACATCGATCGCTGGCAATTTCACCGATGCTCGTTCATATCTTTTGCACTGACGATGCAGAAACCCCCGACTTCCCCTGGAGGTTTCATGCGTCGTCTCGTCGTATTCCTTACCGCTGTGCTGGCCGCGCTATCCCTGAGCCCGTCCCTGCCGGCGGCCGCCGCGCCCGGCACCCCGGTGATCTTCGTGCACGGTTACACCGGGAGCGCCTCGAACTGGACCACCGCCATGTCGGTGTTCCGCGCCGGCGGTTACCCGAGCAGTCAGCTCTTCGCTTACGAGTACGACTCCTACGGCAACAACATCACCAACGCACAGGGGCTGGCCGCTTACGTCAGCCAGGTCCGTTCCCGCACCGGCGCCGCCCAGGTCGACATCGTCAACCACTCGATGGGCGGCCTGGTCAGCCAGTGGTATCTGAAGCAGTTGGGCGGTGCCCAGTACGTCCGGCATCTGGCATCGATCGCCGGCGCCAACCACGGCACCACCTACGCGGGTGCCTGCCTGATCTACGTCACCTGCCAGCAGATGTATCCCGGGTCCTCGTTCGTCAACACGCTGAGCGCCGGCGACGAGACGCCCGGCAGCACCCGATACGCCACCTGGTACTCCCCGTGCGACGGCATCATCATCCCCTACACCAGCACCACACTGAGCGGCGCGACCAACAACTACGTGGCGTGCCAGACCCACCTCGGCTACCTGACCGACACCGTCATCCTCACCCAGATCAGGTCCTTCCTGGCCACCTGACCCGAACCCCACCCCGACGGCCGCGCGCCCTCACCCGAGGGCGCGCTCCCGTGTCTGGCGGCCCGCGCCTGGCGGTCCGTGTCGGGCGGTCCGTGTCGGGCGGTCCGTGTCGGGCGGCCCGCGCCTGGCAGCCGTCAGGCACGGCCGCGCTGATGGCCCGCGCCCTCTCGAAAGCTTCGGAATGAGGGCCTGCAGCCCGCCGGCCGTCGCTCAGCCACCGAATCGTGTCCGCATGATCGTGCTGGGCGACGGGTGCGGCCTCGTGCCCGGCGACTCACTTGTCGCCGAGGGGCGCCGTGCCTGACGGCCCGTGCGCTCTCGCCCAACGGCGCTCTGCCGTGCCGGAATGGTCGCTTCCACCCAGAGGCGCGTCTCCGGTCATGGCCGCCATGCGCCGGGCCGGTCATGGCCGTCATACGCTCGGATTCGTGGGGAGCGCCGCAGACGACCAACCCTCCCGGCTCGCCTCGACAAGCGCCCGACCGTCGCCGGAGGGAACGGAAACGGTGGTGGCCGGCCGGGGGTGGCAGGGATCGCGACTGGTCAGGGTGCGGTCGTGAGGCACGGCCGCGGTCGCGGTCGATCGGGATGTGGCGCCTGGGATGGTGACCCGGAGGCGGCCCTGTCGTGGGTGGCCGGCCGGGGGTGGCGGGGATCGCGACTGGTCAGGGTGCGGTCGTGAGGCACGGCCGCGGTCGCAGTCGATCGGGATGTGGCGCCTGGGATGGTGACCCGGAGGCGGCCCTGTCGTGGGTGGCCGGCCGGGGGTGGCGGGGATCGCGACTGGTCAGGGTGCCGTCATGAGGCACGGCCGCGGTCGCGGTTGATCAGGATGGGTGCCCTGGATGGGGACCCGGAGGCGGCCCTGCCATGGGTGGGCGGCCGGGGATGGCAGGGACCGAGATTGGTCAGGGGAACATCATGGGGCACGGCCGTGGGTGGGCGGCCAGGACTGGTCAGGGCCGGTCACGAGGCGCGGCCGCAGCCGCAGCCGGTCGGATGGGGCGCCCGCCCCGGCACCTGAAGGCGGCCGGGTGACGGACCCGGTCGCGGGTGGCCGGCACCGTCCGCCCGCGGGCGCCGGGGGAGCGGCGCCCACGGGTGGACGTTGGGTCAGGAGGCGAGGGCGGAATGCAGGCGCTTCGCCTCCTGGACCAGGCGGGAGGAGCCTGGTCGGGCCGCTGCCTCGGCCAGGCCGGGAATCGCGGATCGGGCGCCGATCGCCACGGCGACCTGCGTGGCGAGTTCCAGCATGTCGGGGACGGCCCGGTGACCGGCCGCGAGCAGCGGTGGCAGCGCCGCTGTCAGGAGCTCCCAGATCGCGGCGGACGCACCGGAACGGTGGGCGTCGGTCAGGGCGGGCAGCGCGCGGTTGAGTTTCACCGAGCCGTCCGCGGCCAGGTCGGCCAGAGCCGCGCCGACCGCGTGGGCGAACGGGTTTGTGCCTGCTGCCAGCACCAGGAACGCGTCGACGGCGGCGGCGCGGTCGGACTCCTGTTTGGCGCCGAACGTATACGCCAGGCCGTAGGTGAGAGCCGGGCCGACCGGCCCGCTGCACTCGGTCAGCAGGGGGAGCAGCCGGCCGTTGTCTCGCTGGTCCTGGTCGGCGAGGGCGGCCAGCTCGCCGATGGCCCAGGCTGCGGCCACCTCCCGATGGTGTGGCAGCACCATGGACAGCACACCAGGCTGCCTCCCGAACCGCTGCGGCGCCCACTCGGGGTGCTTCGGCGGGTCCAGTGTCAGCAACTGCCGCTCCAGCCGCAGGCCGCCGTCACGGGACGGGCGCAGCGTCGCCGCCATCCGCCGCGGCAGGTCGAGGCCCCACACGAAGCCGTGCCCGTTGCTCGCCGGCACCTGCACGAACAGTTCGCTGACCGGGTCAGGGAGGCCGCCACCGGCGAGCCACTGGGCGAACTGCCGCCCGGCCGGTGACGTCAGCGCCCCGGCTCCCGCCACCACCTCGGCCGGCACCCCGTTGCGGGGTAGGCGCAGCAGGGCCTGCTCCAGGTCGAACGGCCACGGCTGCCAGCCCTCGCCCTCGGCCCGGGACAGCCGGTCCGACAGCACCTCCGGGTCGAGGCTGCCGTTCACGTGGGTGGGCGTGGCCACCAGCATCGGCATCATCGAGCCGTTGAGGTGCACCGCGATCTCGGCGACCCGCAGGGCCAGCACCCCGTCGGGGGCGCTGGACAGCTCCGAGCCGGAGCCGCCCCGCCGACCCTCCTGCCAGGCGGTGCGCACCGCGCCATACAGCTGCCGGTGGGTGTCGTGGTCGCGGGGGAGACCCGTCGCCACCCGGATCGCGACGCCCAGGCACGCCAGTGGCTCGCCCACGTTCCACGAGTGCTCGCCCAGCTCGCCCGGATATCTCTCCAGCAGCGGTGTCAGCACGGCGGCCAGCTCGTCGCGCCGGCCGTCGGCGTGCAGGGCGACCAGCGCGGCCAGCACCTGCTCCCACCGGACCCCGGACTCCTCGTGCACCAGGACCGCGATCTCCTCGGCCAGCTCGGCGGCCGTGGTGATCGGCGCCGGCATCGCGGCCGGCCCGGCGAAGGGCGGCAGCTCCGGCACGGTCTCGGCGACGACGGCCGTGCCGAACACGGTGGCCGCCCGCGCGGGCAGGTCACCGGCCAGGGCGGCGGACGCGTCGGCGAGCCGGGCCACGGCGTCGGCGGGCAGGGCCGGCAGATGCCTGATGATCACGGTGAGGGCGCGCTCCTGAATGTCCAGCGCCGGGTGACCGAAGGCTGCCGCGATCGTCTCGAACACCTCTACGGCCCGCTCCGGCTCGCGCCCCGCCGCCTTCTCCAGCCAAGTGATCTGGGCTTTGACGAGCGTCTTCTCTTTGCGGAGCAGGGCCGGCAGGCTGGCTTCGAGGAGGGTGTCGAGGTCGAGGCGGCCGGTGTCGTCGAGGGAGCGCAGGCAACGCTGCGCCACCGTGGCGATGGGCCCCGGCCCCTCGGCGAGCAAGCGGGCGTAGTCGAGCGCGTGCGCGGCGATCTCGTCGACCGTCGGCGCCAGCTCGTCGTGCAGCAGCACGAACGGGCGCAACGCGGTCGGCTTGTCGCCGCGGGCCAGACGGTCCGCGATGGCGGCCAGGATGGTCTTGCGCTCCAGGCGGCCCTCGGCGACCAGCGCGGCGACCGCCTCGTGGAAACGGATCCCCGACCTCGGCGGCGCCGAGGCCTCACCCCAGGTGGCGTTGTAGATGTCGGCGCCCATGCCGTCGATCTCGAACACCCCGGGAAGAAGCAGATCGAGGTACGGGTCGTCGCGCATCCGCATCGACAACGGCGGTAGCCGCTTGCCTCGTGGCCGGATCAACCGGGCCAGCCAGCCCCGCACCACACCCTCGGTGACCGGCGGCTGCGCCTTTCCGGCCTCGAGGATCCGCGCGGCGAACGCCCAGTCGGCGCCATCCCACACGTCGCGGGTCGGCAGCCGGGCGCACAGCCGCTCGCCCAGCTCGCCCAGCCAGTCCAGCTGCCGTGCGTCGGCGATCTGCGTGAGCCGCTCGAACTGGATCCGCTGCCACGAGTCGCGCAGCCCGCGCCGCAGCAGCATGGTCGCCGCCCGGGCGGCGGTCGGCGCGGTCCCGATGACGGCGAGCGCATATCCCGGCGCCGGATCGACGTGGGATCGCCACCTCACGTCCGGGTCGGTGCCCTTGATCCCGGCCTCCACCGCCTTGGCGAACGCCAGCCGCTCGGGCTCGCCGACGGCCAGGAGCAGGCGGGCGACCCCGGGCTGGTCGCCGCTGCGTGACCGCCGGTCCACGCTCTCCCAATCGAGGGTCACGCCGCCACCTCCTCCGCGGCGTCCTCGGTGACCGCGCCGGCCTGGACCATGCGGACGGCGAGAGCGTGCTTGCAGGGACCACGCTCGCCACGGTGCTTGGCCCACCACGGGCACGTGCACGACGTGGCGTCACGGACGTGGTAGGTCTCCTCGCCGCTGCGGACCACCGACACCTCCGGCCCGGCGGTGACCGCACCGGCCGTGACCAGGGCGCGGGCTCCGGCCAACCGCGGGTTCATCCGCTCCACCACCTCCGCCGAGTAGGGCAGCGTGCGATGGAAGTAGCCCGCCTCGGCAACGTCGTAGCCGACCCGCCCGGCCGTCCCGAGCTGGGTCAGCGCGTCGCGGACCCGGCCGGCGTCCAGCCCGGAGGCGGTGGCCAGCGCGTCCACGTCGATCGTCGGATCCCACGACAGCAGGGCGCTGACCAGGTCGGCGTCGTCGACGGCCTCGTCGCTGACCAGGGCGTCGAGGACGGCGCCCTCACCGGAGAACCCGCGGTACGGCTCGGGGGAGAGGGTCAGCGACAACCGGAGCGACGGCATGCTCAGCTCCCACGTGCTGGCCACCGGGCCACTGCCCGCGACGACAGCCGGGCCGTACACGTGCAGGCGCGTCGCGTACCGAAGGAAGGGTTTGAGAGCCGCCAGCCGCCCGGCGCCCGGCAGGCACACCGCGCCCGGCACCGGCCGAGAGGTGAAGCGCAGCGAGCGCCCCGCCGGGACCGCCCACAGGATCGACTTGTCGGTGGCCGGGAGCCGGTTGAGCAGGATGCGGGCCTCGGCGACGCCGATCTCGGCACGTGGATCGAACCGGGCGGTGAGCACCTGAGCCTCGGCGAACCCGCGCAGCCAGCGAGACGGCAGAGGCACCTTCCTCTCCACCAGCCTGCCGTCGAACGTGGTGACGGTGAGATCGTCGGGCCCGACCGCGACGTGCATCGGATCAGCCCGGCCGACCCGGGTCAGCGCCCGCTGCAGCGGCACGTTGACGTCGACGTTGGTGGTGCCGTGCGCGACGATGTCGCCGTCGAGGCCCTCGGGCAGCACGTCCATGCGGGCGTAGACGCCGCAGCAGCCGGAGAACGACTCGAACCGCAGCCGGTCGGAGCCGGCCGTGACGACCGGATCGAGGCTTGCCGGTGGCAGGGGCCGGAAATATCGGGTGCGGGCGACCTCGGCCACCGCTAACAGGCCGGTGGCCGCGGCGCCAGGGTCGGTGAGGAAGCCGGTGAAGAAGCGGGGGTGCGCTGCGGGACCACCGGAGGTCTGCAGGGTGAGGCCGTCGTCGAGGGCCGACGAGCCGAGGTACGAGTACGCCGCGGAAACCATGCGCAGAACCTAGAGGCGGGGTACGACATTTACGACCGGCCGTCCGGATCCGGAGTCCCGCCGGCCGTCCGACCTGGGCCCGCGCGCGTGTGGAAGGGGTCCCGACGGGTACAGGGTTCACGGAAGTGAGAAGAAGGACACCAGCGCCGCATGGGGTTGTCGGGAGGACTAACCTCGCGGACAGGACACGACCGTGCGGCCGGTTCGCGGGTGGCGGGCACCGGATCGTGCCACGATTTGTGCGTCGTCCAGGTTCGGAGTGGGAGAGATGAGCGATCACGTTTCCGACAGCGCCGAGTGGCACGCCCTTCAGGGGCTGGCCGAGAAGTTCGCCGCGGTGCACCTGCGCGACCTGTTCGGCAGTGACCCCCAGCGCGGCGAGCGGTATGCCGCCGAGGTCGCCGGACTCTACGTGGACTACAGCAAGAACCTGGTCACCGACGAGGTGCTGAGCGCCCTCTTCGCGCTGGCGCAACGGGCGCGGCTCAGCGAGAAGATCACCGGCATGTTCTCCGGCGAGCACATCAACATCACCGAGGACCGCGCCGTCCTGCACACCGCGCTGCGCCTGCCGCGCGACGCGTCGCTGGTCGTCGACGGCCAGGACGTGGTGGCCGACGTGCACGAGGTCCTCGACAAGATGGGCGCCTTCGCCGAGAAGGTGCGGTCGGGGGAGTGGAAGGGCCACACCGGCGAGCGCATCAGGACGATCGTCAACATCGGCATCGGTGGATCCGACCTGGGCCCGGTCATGGCGTACGAGGCGCTGAAGGACTTCAGCCAGCGTGACATCGAGTGCCGCTTCGTCTCGAACATCGACCCCACCGACCTGTTCGAGAAGACGCGCGACCTCGACCCGGCCACCACCCTGTTCATCGTGGTGTCCAAGACGTTCACCACGCAGGAGACGCTGACCAACGCCAAGGAGGCGCGCTCCTGGCTGCTGGAGGGTCTCGGGGGCGACGCGTCGGCGGTCGCCAAGCACTTCGTCGCGGTGAGCACCAACGCGTCGAAGGTCGGTGACTTCGGCATCGACACGGCGAACATGTTCGGCTTCTGGGACTGGGTCGGCGGCCGCTACTCGCTGCCGTCCGCGGTCGGCCTCGCCGTCATGATCGCGATCGGTAAGGAGCGGTTCGCCGAGATGCTCTCCGGCTACCACGCCGTCGATGAGCACTTCCGCAGCACGCCGATCGAGCGCAATGTGCCGGCCCTGCTCGGCCTGATCAACGTCTGGTATGACACGTTCCTCGGCGCCCAGTCGCATGCCGTCCTTCCCTACGCGCAGTATCTGCACCGGTTCGCCGCCTACCTGCAGCAGCTGACCATGGAGAGCAACGGCAAGTCGGTGCGCCTGTCGGGCGAGCCGGCCACGTTCCAGACGGGCGAGATCTTCTGGGGCGAGCCGGGCACCAACGGCCAGCACGCCTTCTACCAGCTGATCCACCAGGGCACCAAGCTGATCCCGGCCGATTTCATCGGCTTCAGCGTGCCCAACCACGACATCGGCGAGATGCACGACCTGTTCATGTCCAACTTCCTGGCCCAGACCGGCGCGCTCGCCTTCGGGCGGACGCTGGAGCAGGTCCAGGCCGAGGGCACCGACCCGAAGGTGGCGTCACACCGGGTCATGCAGGGCAACCACCCGACCACCACGATTCTCGCCGAGCGGCTCACCCCCGCAACGTTCGGGCAGCTGGTCGCCCTCTACGAGCACATCACGTTCACCCAGGGCGTGATCTGGGAGATCAACTCGTTCGACCAGTGGGGTGTCGAGCTCGGCAAGGTGATGGCCAACCAGCTCGCGCCGAAACTCACCTCCCGGGAGACGCCGGCCGACGACGCCGACTCGTCGACCAACACACTGATCAAGCGGTACCGGACGCAGCGCGGCCGCTGATTCCTGTCGTACCCGTTCTCTAGGCTCAGGGCCGTGGACACCAAAACGGCCCTGAGCCTCCGGATGACCAGTCTGCTGCTCGGCGCGCAGAGCCGGCCGGATGTGGCGGGCATCGTCGAGTGGTTCGGCGCCATGCAGGCGCAAGACCTCAACAGTGTGCTGTGGTCGCTCGGTGTGCGCCTGCCTGGTTCGGCGTTGCCGGAGGTGGTCGCCGCCACCGAGCAGGGTGACGTCGTGCGCACCTGGCCGATGCGCGGCACCGTCCACCTGATCCCGTCCGCCGACGCGCACTGGATGCTGGAGCTGGCCGGGGTTCGCTCGCTCGGCGGCGTGGCCAAGCGCTGGGAGTTTCTGGGGCTCGACGAGAAGACCGCCCACCAGGCCATGGACGTCCTTGCCGCCGCGGTCGCGGCGGGCGGCGGCCGTCTCACGCGATCCGAGTGCATGACCGCGCTGACCGAGGCCGGCATCTCGGTCGACGGCCAGCGTGGTTACCACCTGTTGTGGTATGTGAGTCAGCGGGGCGTGACGGCCATCGCGCCCAACCGGGGCAGCGAGCAGACGTTCGTGCTGCTCGACGAGTGGGCGGCCGAGCGCAACAGCCCGTCCCGCGAGGAGGGCCTGGCCATCTTCGCGAAGCGGTATTTCCGCTCGCACGGCCCGACGACCGTGAAGGACTTCGCCGGCTGGACGGGGCTGACGATCACCGACTGCCGCAAGGGCGTCGCAGCCGCCGGGCTGACCGCGGTCGACGTCGACGGCGTGGAGATGTGGGCCGATCCCGAGGTCCTCGACGCGGGGCCGGTGACGGGCTGGTGGGCGCTGCCCGGTTTCGACGAGTACATGCTGGGCTACAAGGACCGCTCGATGATGGCCACCAAGGAGCAGATCGCCAAGATCATCCCCGGGGGCAACGGCATCTTCCAGTCCACGCTGGTCCGTGACGGGCGGGTGATGGCCACCTGGAAACGCACCCTCGGCAAGAAGTCGGTGACGGTCACCGTCCAGCCTCTGACCGACTTCGATCTCGACGATGCCCGGCCGGCGCTGGAGCCGTTCGCCGCCTTCGTCGGCCTGCCACTCACCGTGAAGGTCGTTCAGCCGGGTTAGGCGTACGGGTCACCCGAGTAGACGGCGGACACCGTTCGCTCGGCCAGTCCTCGCTGCTCGGCGAGGGGTTCCGGAGCGTCGAGGTCTCCGCCGAGTAGCCAGCCGACCAGTTCCGCCATCGGCCCGGGGGCCTGGTCGGCGTCCAGCGCCGGCATCGCGACCGCACGCTGCCGACCCTAAGGTGGACACAGATGTAGAACGTGTTCTAGTTTTAGGGCCCGGCGTCTGTGAGGTGTGTGATGACGGACCTGCCCATCCGCCGCATCAACTTTCGGCTGGACGAGAGCATTCCGTTTCAATGGCTGCCCAGTCATCCCAAATTCGGGCTCATGTGCAACGCGATCAGCATCATCGCCGTCGCGTTCGAGAAGTTCATCGTGGCCTCCACGCGGAAGGCGATCCCGCTGATCAAGGACCCGGCGGCGGCTGCGGAGGCCGAGTCGTTCCTGCGGCAGGAGGCTCAGCACGCCAACAATCACCGTCGGCATGTGGCGGCGCTCGTCTCGCGGTATCCGGGTCTGCAGGAGGTGGTGGACGAGGCGGTCGCCAGCTACGACGAGCTGCTGCGCACCCGGCCGCTGGAGTGGCAGCTCGCGTACACCGCCGATCTGGAGGCGACGTTCACGCCGCTGTTCAAGATCATGCTGGACCACGAGGACGTGCTGTTCCGGCCGGGTGACGAGCGGGTGGCCTCGCTGTTCCTGTGGCACTTCTGCGAAGAGGTGGAGCACCGCAGCTCGGCGCTGGTCGTCTTCGACGCGGTCGTGCACAACCGGTGGTACCGCAGCCGTGTGACCAAGGCGACCTTCAGTCACGTCATGACGGTGTACCGCACCATCCTGCGCGGCTTCGACAGGCACGTGCCGGAGGCCGACCGCCGCGCCGAGTACCGCAACATCTCGCCCGACGGGGTGCGCCGGGAAGAGGCACTCACCCGCCTCCCCTTCGCCGGTGGCCTGCGGAAACGGCTCGGCATCTCGCCGCCGTCGCCGTTCGCGCCGGCCGGCAACACCGAGATGGCGGTCCTCGCCTACCGGTTGCTGCTCTCGCAGGTGCCACACCACCGGCCCGCGAACGAGCCGCTGCCGGACTTCGCCGCCCGCTGGTTCGAGGCCTACGACCGGGGCCTCGACCTGAGCCTGTACTACTCGGCCACCGCGAGATGACGGCGGCGACCGCGGGGGCGGCGGCGAACGCGGGGACGGCGGCGAACGCGGGGACGGCGGCGAACGCGGGGACGGCGGCGAACGCGGGGACGGCGGCGAACGCGGGGACGCCGGTGGCGGTGGCGGCGAGGGTGGCGGTGGGCGCGGGGACGCTGGTGGCCACGAGGGTGGCGGTGGCCGCGGGGGTGACGGCGGGAAGAGCTGCGGCGGCGAGGCCGGTTCGCAGCGGCGCGGTGGGCGGGAGGTGACGGCGATGGGTCCCTGTTCCGACGACTTCACGGCGCTGGCCGGCACGCTCGGCGGGATCGACTGCAAGACCGCAGACCCTTTGGTGACGGTACGCGACCCGAGCTCGCTGCAGAGCTGGACCCAGCCGGTCCTGGAGTCGTTGATGGTGGCCGGCGCGATCGCCGCACTCATCCACGCGATCCTGTGGTGGCGCCGGCGGGGTGACGCGGGGAATCTGGGGCTTTGGTTCGCCACCGTCGTCTACGTGCTGATCCTGGAGCCGCCCCTGTACTTCCCGGACCGGTTCGGGTTGGCGGAGCAGGTCGGTCTGATCTTCGTGCACAACGTGTTCACGGTGCAGTTCCTCTTCGACCGGCTGCCGTTGTACATCGTGGCTCTGTACCCCGCCATGACGTACCTCGCCTATGTCCTCGTGCAGCGGACCGGCATCCTGGACCGCCGCAACCCGCTGATCGGGGCGGCCTGCGTCGCGGTGGTCTTTCATCTCGGCTATGAGATCTTCGATCAGCTCGGCCCGGGTCTGCGCTGGTGGGCGTGGAATCCGGCCGCGCCCTCGAACACGCCGATGATCGGCGACGCCCCGTTGACGAGCGCCGTCATCTTCGCGGCCGCCGCGCCGTTCGGCACGGCCCTGCTGACCCGGCTGCTGCTGGCCGGGCGGCCGCTGCGGGTGTGGCGGATCGCTGCCGTGGGCCTGCTCACGCCCCTGGCGATGATCGTGTTCTCGGCGCCGACCGTGCCATTCGGCCCGGCCGGACGCGCGGCGGTGTTGTGGACGGAGATGGCGGCGCTGATGATCGTCGCCGTCGCGGCCTTCCGCCGGGGTCGAGAGACGGCCCCGATCCACCGCCGACGGCAACCCGGCAGAGGCGGCAGCGGGGAGGAGGTCGACCAGCGACCCGTCAGAGGCAGCAGCAGCGGCGAGGTGGCCGACGAGCGGCAATCCGTCAGAGGCAGCAGCAGCGGCGAGGTGGCCGACGAGCGGCAATCCGTTAGAGGCAGCAGCGGCGGCGAGGTGGCCGGCCAGCGGCAATCCGTCAGAGGCGGCAGCGGCGAGGAGACCGACCGGCGGCAACCTGCCCGGGACGGCAGTGGTGAGCAGGCCGGCAAAGGGCGGCTCACCGGGCGCGACCGTGGTGAGCCGTCCGACGTGTGGGACCAGGTGATGCGCCTTTACGCGCCGATCGCCGGGGCCGTCTATCTGGCGGTCATGGCCCTGTTGTGGACCGCGGGCAACGCCTCACCCACCGCACTCGCATACGCGCTGGTGTGCGCCCTCGCCCTCCTGGCACCGGCGGCCCGGCCTATTGCAGATATCGGCACTCGTCGATAGCATCGGCCCGGGGTCTCTGAAAGCTTTCAAAGCCCACCGACCCCCGCGCGCACCCCGCCGACCAGCATGATCCCCACATGCCGGTCGGCGGTAAGACCTCATGAATGGGAGGCCCAGCGCCACCCCGGCCGCACGACGAGAGCGCCGCCGGAATCCCCGTTTCCCCCGCACAGAGTTTGGATCCCCCATGTTCAAACTGCTCACCGGTGTCATCGCGGCCCTGACCGCCGCCGCGACGCTGGCCGTCCCCGGATCAGCCGCGAGCGCAGAAGCGAGCGCGGAGACCAACCGCGGCCTGATCAGCCTCCGCACCCCCACCGGCAACTTCCTCTCCTGGCGGCTCCTCGAGTCCGACCCGGCCGGCGTCGGCTTCGACGTCTACCGCGACGGCGCCAGGATGACCGCCACCCCGATCACCAGGGGCACCAACTTCACCGACAGCGGCGCCCCGGCCGGTGCCACCTACACGGTCCGCCCGGCGGCGAACGGTGTCTCGACGCTCGCCGGGGCCGCGGCTTCGACGGTCGCGTTGGCCGCCGCCTATCAGGACGTCCCGATCCAGATCCCGCCGGGTGGGACCACCCCCGACGGTGTGGCCTACACCTACAGCGCCAACGACGCCTCGGTCGGTGACCTCGACGGCGACGGCTCCTACGAGATCGTCCTGAAGTGGGACCCGTCCAACGCCAAGGACAACTCGCAGTCCGGCTACACGGGGCCGGTCTACATCGACGCGTACAAGCTCAACGGCACCCGCCTGTGGCGCCTCAACCTGGGGAGGAACATTCGGGCCGGCGCGCACTACACCCAGTTCCAGGTCTTCGACTACGACGGCGACGGCAGGGCCGAGGTGGCGATGAAGACCGCCGACGGCACGATCGACGGCGGCGGCACGGTGATCGGCAGCGCCTCCGCCGACTACCGCAACTCGTCGGGCTACATCCTGACCGGTCCGGAGTACCTGACCGTCTTCAACGGCCAGACCGGCCGGGCCATGGCGACCGCGAACTACGTCCCGGCACGTGGCACGGTCTCCTCGTGGGGGGACGGCTACGGCAACCGGGTCGACCGGTTCCTGGCCGGCACCGCCTATGTGACCGGCTCCTACCCGAGCATCATCATGGCCCGTGGCTACTACACCCGTTCGGTGATCGTGGCCTGGGACTTCCGCAACGGCGCGCTGACCCGCCGCTGGACCTTCGACAGCAGCTCGTCGACGAACGGCTCGGCCTGGGCCGGCCAGGGCAACCATCAGCTCTCCGTCGCCGACGTCGACAACGACGGCCGGGACGAGATCATGTACGGCGCGATGGCCGTCGACGACAACGGGGCCGGCCTGTGGACCAACGGGCAGGGCCACGGCGACGCGATGCACGTCGGTGACCTGATCCCGAGCCGGGCCGGGCTGGAGGTCTTCAAGGTCGACGAGAGCACGACGAAGCTGGCCGCCTGGATGGCCGACGCCCGTACCGGATCGATCATCTGGTCGAACGCGTCCTGTGGCTGCGACAACGGCCGGGGTGTCTCGGCCGACGTCTATGCCGGCAGCCCCGGCGCCGAGTCGTGGTCGTCGGCGGTGTCCGGCCTCTACAACACGTCCGGTCAGAACATCGGGCGTAAGCCGTCGAGCGCGAACTTCGTCATCTGGTGGGACGGCGACGCGCAGCGCGAGCTGCTCGACGGCACCCACATCGACAAGTACGGCACGAGCGCCGACACGCGTCTGCTGACCGCGTCGGGGGTGCATTCCAACAACGGCACGAAGGCCACCCCGTCGGTGCAGGCCGACATCCTCGGTGACTGGCGCGAGGAGGTCATCTGGCCGACGACGAACAACACCGCGCTGCGCATCTACTCGACGACCGACGCGACGAGCATCTCGCGCCCGTCGCTGATGCAGGACCGGATGTACCGCGAGGCGGTCGCCTGGCAGAACACCGCCTACAACCAGCCGCCGCACCCGAGCTTCGCGATCGGCTGAGGACGGGAAGGCCAACGAGTCGACGGGGGTACGGGCGTCGTCCGTGCCCCCATCGGCCCGGTACGTCAGTTCAGTAAGGTGTGTTCCCTGAACGGCGCTGATGGTCTTCAATGTGAGCCATGGTGATCGCGCGTCCGGCCGTACCCCTGCTGATGGTTGTGATGGTCCTGGCCGGTCTGCTGCCCGGCACGCCCGCGGCGGCGGCGACCGCGGCGGCGGAGCCGGGATGGACGGGGCCACTGTCGACCCGGGGACGGTATGTCGTCGACGCCGACGGGCAGCGGTTCAAGCTGCGCTCCGGCAACTGGCACGGCGCGAGCGGCACCTGGAACGGCTCCGGTGACACGGCCGACAACGCGAGCCATCATGCCGGCGAGAACTCCGGGCGGGTCCCGCTCGGCCTGGACCGCGCGCCGCTCGCCACCATCGTCGCCGGCTTCCGTGACCTGGGCCTCAACAGCGTGCGCCTGCCGTTCTCCAACGAGATGGTCCGCGACACGACGCCGGTCACCGACGCCGCCGTGGCCGCCAACCCCGGACTGCGGGGATCGACCCCTCTGCAGGTGTACGACCGGGTGGTCGCCGAGCTCACCGGCGCCGGTCTCGCGGTGATCCTCAACAACCAC
The DNA here is from genome assembly GCF_050956125.1 of Actinoplanes sp. CA-252034. Taxonomy (NCBI): domain Bacteria; kingdom Bacillati; phylum Actinomycetota; class Actinomycetes; order Micromonosporales; family Micromonosporaceae; genus Actinoplanes; species Actinoplanes sp. CA-252034. The sequence goes on along the minus strand of NZ_CP191846.1, from coordinate 7,376,146 downwards.
ACGAACACGACCCGCTGGTGCTGCGCGGTCGACGGCAACGAGCGGTGGAACACCTCGCAGAGCGTCCAGCGGTGGGAGGACGACTGGCTGTTCATGGCCCGCCGCTACCGGGACAACCCGCGGGTGGTCGGCGCCGATCTGTACAACGAGGTGCGCCGCACGATCCTGGACGATCCGAACTGGGGCTGGGGCAACGCCCACGACTGGTTCGCCGCCTCGCAGCGCGCCGGTGACCGGATCCTCGCCGAGGCCAATCCCCATCTGCTGATCATCGTCGAGGGCATCAACTGGACCGGCATCCCGGTCGACGGCCTCGCGCACGAGCGGCCCACTCTGCGCCCGGCCCGTACGCTGTCGCACACGCTCGTCAGGTCGGGGAAGCTGGTCTACTCGGCGCACTTCTACGACTACACCGGCCCCAACCACAGCGGCGCCACCGGCACGGGTGAGACCACCGACCCCCGCTACCGCGACCTGAGCCCGGCCGAGTTGGCCGCGGTCGTCGACCGGGACGCCCTGTTCGTGGCGGGGGAGCCCGGCAACCACTTCACCGCGCCGGTGTGGATCAGCGAGTTCGGCGTCGCCGCCGACGCGGTCGAGGGCAGCAGACAGCGCGCCTGGTTCGAGAGCTTCGTGGACATCCTGATCCGGGCGGACGCCGACTTCGCCTACTGGCCGGCGGTCGGCTGGGCGGAGAGCGGCAACGAGTGGGGGCTGCTGTTCTTCGACGCCGCGGGGCGGCGATCCGGCGTCCTCGACGGCCCGGACTGGCGATCCGGCGCCTGGCAGCGGCTGGTCACGGCCACGACCCGGCAGGGGTACGTCGCACCGGTCCCCATCCGCAGCATGCTCAGTCCCGACCACGGTGACTTCATCGCGTCGGCGACGATGCGGAGCAGGCCCGACTGGGACAGCGGCGCCCGTAAGGCCGCCTGCCCCGACGGTCAGCGCCTGATCGGGCTCAGCCACACCGGCAACCGGGGCCTGTGCACCGACCATGCGCGCCCGGTGGCCTGGAGCGCGTACCAGGTGGTGACCGGCGAGCAGCACGTCTCCCGGGACTGGGCGTCCGGCTACACCAAGCTGCAGTGCCCGGCGACGTCGGTGCTGGTCGGCTACGCGGTCCGGGGCGCGGCCGTGTCGAGCGCCCTGTGCGCGACCGCGATCACGGCGGCGACCGACAGCGGCCGGACCGTCTGGTTCGACCGGGGCGACAACCGTCCGGCGGGTGGCCCCGGCGGCGACTTCGCCAGTGGCCACCACAAGGGCCAGTGCGCCGACGACGAGTACGTGGCCGGGATCGCCTTCACGGCACGGATCTTCTCGTCGCGTACCCCTGACGCCCTGCTCTGTCGCCGTCTGCCCTAGCGCCCGGTTGGTCAGGGCGAGGGCCACGGTGATCTCGCCGCCGCCGGGCCGGGCCATCGTCCGGAGATGCGGCCCGAGAATTACTGTTAAGAACCCTTGATATTTACGTATGTGAACTCCAGGATGTGGACACACACGTCACGCGCGTCACATTCGTCGTCGAGGAGTTCGCCATGAGGGTTCGCCGCAAGATGCTGGCCCTGGTCGTCGGAGCGGGGGTGGTGCTGAGCTCGGCCGTCGCCTTCGCCTCGACCGGCAACGCGGCCGTGGCCTGCTCCTCGACGATCTGGGCCGAAGGGGTCGCCTACACCGCCGGCCAGCAGGTCACCTATCAATCGGCGCTCTACCAGGCCCTGGTCACGCACACCGCGTGGGCCGGCACCGGCTGGAACCCGGCGGCCACCCCGACCCTCTGGAAGAGCCTCGGCGCCTGCGAGGGCGGCACCAACCCGTCGCCGTCGCCGTCGCGCTCGGTCAGCCCCAGTCCGAGCGTCTCGGTCAGCCCCAGCCCGTCGACCAGCCCGAGCAACCCCACCGGCTGTGGGGTCAAGGGCCGTCCGGCCGGTAAGGTGCTGCAGGGCTACTGGGAGAACTGGGACGGCGCCTCCAACGGCGTGCACCCGGGCATGGGCTGGATCCCGATCAACGACAGCCGGATCACCCAGCACGGCTACAACGTGCTGATGGCCGCCTTCCCGGTGATCCGCTCGGACGGCACGGTCCTGTGGGAGAACGGCATGGACGCCGGCGTGAAGGTGCCCACCGCCGCCGAGATCTGCGCCGCCAAGGCTCAGGGCGCCACCATCCTGATGTCCATCGGTGGCGCGACCGCCGGTGTCGACCTCAGCTCCAGCGCCGTCGCCGACCGGTTCGTGGCGACCATCGTGCCGATCCTCAAGCAGTACAACTTCGACGGCATCGACATCGACATCGAGACCGGTCTCACCGGCAGCGGCAACATCAACACCCCGTCGACCTCGCAGGCCAACCTGATCCGCATCATCGACGGCGTCCTCGCCGCCATGCCGTCCAACTTCGGCCTCACCATGGCACCGGAGACCGCGTACGTCACCGGCGGCTCGGTCACCTACGGCTCGATCTGGGGCTCGTACCTGCCGATCATCAAGAAGTACCTGGACAACGGCCGCCTGTGGTGGCTCAACATGCAGTACTACAACGGCAGCATGTACGGCTGCTCCGGCGACTCGTACGGCGCCGGCACCGTCCAGGGCTTCACCGTGCAGACCCAGTGCCTGGCCAACGGCCTCACCATCCAGGGCACGACCATCCGGATCCCGTACGACAAGCAGGTCCCCGGCCTGCCCGCGCAGGTCGGCGCCGGCGGCGGCCACATGAGCCCGGCCCTGGTCGCCCAGGCCGTCAACAGTGTCCCCGGCATCAAGGGCCTGATGACCTGGTCGATCAACTGGGACGGGTCGAAGAACTGGACCTTCGGCGACAACGTCAAGGCTCTCCAGGGTCGCTGACCCGCCCCGATCGCCGCCCGCCCGGACCGTCCCCGGGCGGGCGGCGCTCTGTTGACATGCGGGAAAGGGCTTTCTAGCGTCGGGATTCCATCGAAGAACAGGAATCCCCATGAAGCGCCGCTCCGTGATCTCCCTGCCCGCCGCGGCCCTCGTCGCGCCACACCTGACCGACGCCCTGGCCGCCGCCGGGTTCGAGGGCCCGTCGGTGATCACCGGCAACCTCCCGGTCTTCTACGAGCGCCTCCGGGACGAGCTCACCTTCCCCCTCGCGTGGCCCCGCTCCCACGACCGCGACTTCCGCGCCTGGAAACGCCGTGCCCGCCACCAGTTCGAGAGCCTGCTCCAGCACCCCGCCGACCGCACCCCGTTCGCGCCGGAGACCATCGACGAGCAGGCCGGACCGGGCTACCGCCGCCGCCAGATCGTCTTCAACGTCACCCGCCACAGCCGCGTCCGCGCCACCATGCTCGTGCCCGACGGCCCCGGTCCGTTCCCGGCCGCGCTGCTGCTCCACGACCACGGCGCCAGATTCGACATCGGCAAGGAGAAGCTCATTCAGCCGTGGTACGACGAGACGCGTCTCGCCGCAGCGCAGGCCTGGGCGGCCCGTTACTTCAGCGGCCTGTTCCCCGGCGACCACCTCGCCCGGCGGGGCTACGCCGTCCTCGCCGTCGACGCGCTCGGCTGGGGCGACCGGGGCGGGCTCACCTACGAGAACCAGCAGGCCCTGGCGAGCAACCTGTTCAACCTGGGCTCGTCACCGGCCGGGCTGACGGCCCGCGAGGACGCCCGCGCCGCCGCCTTCCTCGCCACCGTGCCCGAGGTCGACCCGCGCCGGATCGCCGCGGTCGGCTTCTCCATGGGCGGCTACCGGGCCTGGCAGGTCGCCGCCCTCTCCGACCACATCGCCGCCACCGTCGCCGCCTGCTGGATGACCGGCCTCAAGGAGATGATGGTGCCCGGCAACAACACGCTGCGCGGGCAGTCGGCGTTCTACATGCTGCACCCGGGCCTCTACCGGCATCTCGACATCCCGGACGTGGCCAGTCTCGCCGCGCCCCGGCCGATGTTCGTGATGGGCGGGGAGCTCGACCCCCTGTTCACCGCCGAGGGTGTGGCCGTCGCCCACGCCAAGCTCACCCGGGTCTGGTCCGACCAGCGGGCCGCTCACCGCCTGCGCACCAGGACGTGGCCCGGCCTGGGCCACGTCTTCACCGCCGAGATGCAGGAGGAGGCCGTCGACTGGCTCGACCGCCACCTGTGACCCCCTCAGCGGGACTCAGCCCGCATTCTCGGTGGGGCTCCGCCCGCGCGCCTCAGCGCAGCTCCACCCGCACTCCTTCGCCGGTGAGGTAGGCGACGAGCTCGTCGAACGTGACGGCGGCCGTCCAGCTCTTGCGGTCGTAACCGGCGACCAGATGGCGGCGCGCCACCTCGGAGTCGTGCCAGATCAGGCGGAACCCGGGGGTCGCGCCGCCGTCGCCGGTGGCGGCGTTCTCGTGCAGCCAGAACAGGTCACCGCCGAACCAGCCGCCGGGCCCGTTGATCGCCTCGCCGATCGCGCAGTAGAACCCGTCGTAGTCGGTGACGTGCCGTCCGTCCAGGTGGTAAACCGTTCCGTCCGGCTTGTCGGGGGCCCGGACCCGGTGGACGGCGGCGGCCCGCACCCACAGGTAACGGCCACTGCGATCGAGGCCGGCCCACTGATTCGGCTCGGTGGGCCCTCCGGCCCGCCACATGTCCCACAGCTGCCGTTCGTTGGCGGCCAGCGGCGACGGAACGCGCGCGTCCAGAGCGACGTCGACGAGACCGTCGCCGAGCGCGGAGGGCTCCGTGGACCGGACCCTCCCGACGATCCGCTGCTCCCAGTACAGGTCGTGGACCGTTCCGTCGACGCGCACATGGGAGACCTCGGCCTCGACGAACCCGGTGGGCCCGGTACGGCACCCGCGCAGCGTCACCGGAGGACCCGGAGGCCAGATCGGTGGCCGCTCGTGGAACAGGCCGGCGACGGCCCGGCACTCGCCCACGGGAGTGTCCCCGTCGAACAGCAACCACTTCGGGACGCCGGGCGCCACGGTGCCGCCCGCGTTGGCGGTGTCCGGCTCGCGATGCCCCTCGATCTCGATGTCGAGTCGCCCGGAGCCGTCGGCGGCCGGCCGGTGCCCGACGACCCGCACGTCGAGCAGGGACTCCAGCGTCTCGACGGGACTCCAGGCCTCCGGGGCCTCCAGGACCAGATTGCCGAACCAGGACGGCTCGCCACCGTCGATCACCGCCCGCAGGCGCCCGGACGGCTCACAGCCCTGCAGGATGTGCCGCTCGTAGACCGGCTCGACCGGGAACGTCAGATCGGTGAAGAGACCGTCGATCTCCATGCACTCGGTGACCGGGTCATCGGTGGTCACGTCCGACAGTCGCCAGCGGAAGGGGATCGACACGCGCCGACCCTAGTCGCTGACCCGGGACCTCGATGTACCGGTGGGTCAGCCAGGAGATGCCCAGCACCGCCGACAGGTAGCCCACCGCCACCAGGGGACCGGGGACGTCGGCGATGAGCAGCGGACGGCCGAGCTCGATCAGCACGTAGTGGACCAGATAGACCGAGTAGCTGATCACGCCGATCCGGGCCAGCCAGGCGGGGGTGTGCCGGTGGCGCAGCAGCATCCCGGCGGCGAAGGAACCGCCGAAGACCAGCAGGGTGATCACCGAGCGGGCGATGTAGCGCGGCGTCAGCCCGTGCAGGGCGGCCAGCTCGCCGATCCAGACGGTCAGCAGCGACCCGGCCACCACGGCGATCACCGCCCCGGCCCGCCACCAGGAGGTCTGCCCGTGGTCGGCGCGGTGGATCACGGTGCCGGTGAACATCACGGCGACGATCAGCAGGCCGTCGTGGGTGTGCGCCGGATCCATGTTGAACACCAGCAGCGTCAGGGCCAGCCCGCCGAGCAGCAGGCCGCCGGTGACCTCGGCCCAGCGCCGCCCGGACACCGCCCCGGCCAGCCCTAGCGCCAGCACCGCCGCCGTCACCATCGGCACCTCGCCCCACCGCAGCGGGACCAGCGGGGCGGTGACCACGCCGGCGAGCGCGAGGAGCACCGGCGGCAGGACGGAGCGCGTCGCTCGTACCGTGAAAAGGGTCGTGACGAGAAGGTAGAACGCCATCTCGAAGGAGAGCGTCCAGAGCACCGCTGTGATCAACGGCACCCCGGCCAGGAACGGCAGCATGGTCGCGTGCCCCACGGCCGTGGCCAGCGGGTCCGCCGGCGGATGGGCCACGACGAGGACCGCGATCACCGCGAGGTAGAGCGGAAAGAGCCGCCGGACCCGGCTGCGCCAGAACGCCCGCAGATCACCGTGGCGCTCCAGCGAAGCCGGAATGATGTAGCCGCTGACCAGGAAGAACAGCATCACCCCGGCGGTGCCGGCATGCAGCCACTCGCCGGTGACGGCCCGCAGATCGGTGAAGACGAACCGGGTCAGATGCGCATAGACCACCAGTAGCACGGCGACGGCGCGGAGCCCGTCGAGCCAAGCCATCCTGGGTGCGGTCATCGGTGAAAGATAGTTGACTCAAGGGCATGTCGACATGGACCAGTGAGCTCGCGGGGACCCTGCATCACGACACGATCGATTCGCAGGCGCTGCGCGGCAACGTTCTGGGCGATCCGCACGAGCGGCCGCTCTGGGTGTATACGCCGCCCGGCTACGAGACCGGCGGCGACGAGCGCTACCCGGCCATCTACGTGATCCAGGGCTACTCCGGCCAGGTCACCATGTGGGGCAACCGGACGCCGTTCCGGCAGCCGTTCGTCGAGACCGCCGACCAGGTGTTCGCCGAGGGGCGCGCGCCGGGTTGCATCCTCGTCTACGTGGACGCGTGGACGGCGTACGGCGGCTCGCAGTTCGTCGACTCGCCGGGCACCGGCAACTATCACACCTACCTCTGTGACGAGGTCGTGCCGTACGTGGACGCCAACTACCGGACGATCGCCGACCGGGAGTCGCGGGCCATCACCGGCAAGTCGTCCGGCGGGTTCGGGGCGATGATCACGCCGATGCTGCGGCCGGACCTGTTCGGCGCGCTGGCCACCCACGCCGGCGACGCCCTCTACGAGTACTGCTATCTCAACGAGTTCGCGAAGGCCACCCGGGCGCTGCGCGACTACGGCCACGACATCCAGGCGTACTGGAAGGACTTCCAGTCCCGGGTCGCGTTCACCAAGGAGGAGGACATGCTGCTGGTCCTCGTCCTGGGCTGCACGGCGGCGTTCTCGGCCGACCCGGACGGCACACCCCGGCTGCCCTTCAATCCGCGCACCGGCGAGATCCTGCCCGAGGTGTGGCAGCGGTGGCTGCACTGGGACCCGATCCGCATGATCGACCGCTACGCCGACGAGCTGCGCTCCCTGCGGGCGGTGTGGATCGACGCGGGCACCCGGGACGAGTGGTTCCTGGACCTGGGCGCGGAGGCGTTCCGCGACGGGCTGCTGCGCATCGGGCTGCCGGCGGAGAAGATCGCGTTCGAGCTGTTCCCGGCGAAGCACGGCGGCATCGACTGGCGGTATCCGCTGGCGGTCGAGTGGCTGGCCAAGCGCCTCAACCGGTCCTGAACCCGGCACGGTCACCTTCGGGCCGGCCCGGCTGCCAGGCGCCCTTCGCACAGTTGCGGATCCCGTGCTCACGGAGTGTCCGCAGACAGTCGCGAAGGGCCGTCCGGCCGCCGACCGCGATCGGGGTGCCGCCCGACCATCCGGTGTGCAGCGCCAGCAGCACCGCCCTCGCCGGTTGCACGCCGGGCAGGGCGTGCCACAGGGCGGTGACCGTCGAGTCGAGTGTGTGGTCGCGGTCCGGGCCGAGGACGACCGCCGCGCCGGAGACCGCGTCGTCGAGCCGGTGTGGCCCGGGGAAGTCGGGCACGCCCTGAACCCGCGGCCACAGCTCGCCGACCAGGGCGGGCACATCGAACAGAGAGGCGAAGTCCAGGCCCGGCGGGCGGGACGGGCTGACCGGCGGATCGGCGTTCTCCACGCCGAGCAGGTGGTCACGCTGCCGGGCCAGCTCGCCGTGCCGCTCGGCGGCGTGCACGACGTTGGCGAACGGGCCGTCGGCGTGCCGGGACCGGATCTCCCGTTTGACGCGCCGGGCTGCCTCGAACGCGTCCGGCCCGCTGACCAGCAGGACCTCGGACGGGCCGGTGGTCAGGTATCGGTCCAGGAAGCCCAGGGTCAGGCCGTGCCCGGCGTCGGAGTACTCCGACCACAGATACCGGACGTCGGCGGGGGAGAGCGTCACCGCCCTCCGCCCGTCGATCGTCAGCCCGGCCGCCACGGCGGCCCGTTCCACCTCCCGGCCCAGACCCCGGCGTAGGCAGTCCGGTTTCAGCAGAACGAACGCGCGCACGCCGCCCAACCTAGCCGTCAGCCGGCCAGGTGACCCCAGCGGTCGGCCAGGTCGTCCCAGGTTCCCTGGTCCTCGACGCGGCCGCCGATCAGCACGACCACCCGGTCGGCCTGGGCCAGGGCGGCCCGTTTCGAGGTCGAGCCGACCACGGTCACCCCGTGCGAGCGCAGCGCCCGCCACAGCTCCAGCTCGGTCGTCACGTCGAGCGCGGACGAGACGTCGTCGGCGATCAACAGCTCGGTCCGCGGCGCCAGGGCCGGGCCAGGGCCAGCCGCTGCAGCTGGCCACCGGAGAGCCGGGTGCCCTTGTGCCCGATCAGCAGTTGCAGGCCACCACCGGCGGCGGCCAGGTCGTGCTCGAGCTGCGCCACCGACACCGCGTCGGCCGCGTCCACCTCGTGTCCGAGCTGGATGTTGTCGGCCACCGTCCCGGACAGCACCCGCGGCAGCTGGGCCACGTAACCCACCTGGTTCGGCCGCAGGAACACCTCCGGCTCGTTCACCGGGTCACCGTTCCAGAGCAGCTCGCCGGTGTGGTGCACGATGCCGGCGAGCGCCCGCAGCAGCGACGACTTGCCGGAGCCGACCGGGCCGAGGACGAGCACCAGTTGTCCGCGTTCGACGGTGAGGTCGACCTCGCGTACCCCCACCGCTCCGTTCTCGTGCACCGCGCTGAAGCCGGACAGCTCCAGCGTGCGCAGCGGGTTGCGCGGCGCCGTCGGCGGGGCGGGCGCCGTGCCGGCCGAGATGTCCACCCCGGAGATCTCCGCCGAGTACTCCGACGTGCCGGTCATCGCGGCCGTCCGGTTCGTCCACACCCGCGCCGACGGGAAGTGCGACACCAGCGACGCCGTCGTCCACGCGAACCAGCGGGCCGCGCCGAGCACCGACACCGCGATCAGCGCCGCCGCCGGCGTCAGGTGACCGCCCAGGTAGAGCGCCCACGCCGCGATCGGCAGCAGACCGCTCGCGATCGACGGCGTGGACCGTGCCCACACCTGGATCGCGATCTCCCGGCGCTGCAGCTCGCTGCGGTCGGCGTCGAGGTCGGCCAGATGCGTCAGCACCGGGCCGGTCGCGCCGGCCAGCTTCACCGTGCGCACCGCCGACAGCGACGACACCAGCGACGTCGCGAACGCCGCCCGCGCCGCCACCGTCCGGCGGGCCGCCTTCTCCAGTCGCGGACCGAACAGCGTGGCCGCCAGCCCGGACAGCACCATCGTCCCGGCGAAGAACAGCCCCGGCACGATCGACTGGGAGAAGATCGTCATCGATGCCAGCGCGAACAGCGCGACGGTGTTGTCGATGACGTTGTCGGCCAGCTGCACCACCCGCTCGGTGTCACCGCCCTGCGCCACGACCTCGGCCGGGGTGTGCTTGCTGACCCGGCGGGGGCCGATCTGTCCGTGCAGCAGCCGCAGGCTGATCCGCAGCATCTGCCGGACCCACCACTCCGGGAACCAGGCCCCGGTGTAGTAGAGCGACGGGATCAGCGCCAGCAGGCCGACCGCGATGCCCAGGGCCGGCAGCAGCGGGTTGCCCATGCCGTCGACGACGTTCGTCCACAGCAGCGGCAGGATCGCGCCGTCGAAACCGAGCAGCACCAGGCCCACGAAGAACACGCAGGCGCCCAGGCCGTACCGCTTGTCGTTGGTCGCCAGCCGGACGATCTCGCGCATCGTGCGGGAGCGCGGGGGCTCCGGCAGCGCCGGCGGCTCCACCGTGGGCAGTGGGTTGGTCAGCGCGTCCGGGCCCAGCTCGTCGCGCATCCCGGCGTCCCAGTCGCGCTCGGCCAGCAGGACCCCGCCGGCGGCCGGCGGAGCGGCGGGCACCGCGAGGTTGCTGCTCGCCATCAGTTCGGCGAAGCGGCGCGACTCGCGCAGCGGGCCCTGCTCCAGGACCTCGCCGTCGGCCAGCACCACGACCTCGTCGCAGCGCTGCACCGACGACAGCCGGTGCGCCACGATCACGCCGATCCGGCCGTCCAGCAGCCGGTCGGTGGCTCGCTGCACCCACGACTCGGTGACCGGGTCCATCCGGGCGGTCGCCTCGTCGAGGATCACCACCTGCGGGTCCCGGACCAGGATCCGGGCGAAGGCCACCAGCTGCTCCTGCCCGGCCGACAGCTTGTAGCCGCCCTCGCCGAGCTTCGTCTCCAGACCGTCCGGCAGGCCGGCGACCCACGCGCTCAGGCCCAGCTCGTCCAGCGCCGCCCCGGCCCGCGGCTGCAGGTCACGGTCGAACAGTGCGATGTTCTCGGCGAGCGTGCCGGCGAGGATCTCGGTGCGCTGCGGGACGATCGCGGTCCGCCGGCGCAGCGCTTCGACGCCGATGTCGTTGATGTCGATGCCGCCCAGGAAGACCGTTCCGCGGGGCACGTCGACCGCCCGGGTCAGGATCTTGGCCAGGGTGGACTTGCCGGATCCGGTACGGCCGATCAGCGCGTACGACCGGCCGCGTGCGAAGGTCACGCTGACACCGCGCAGCGCCGGCGGCCGGCTGCTGTCCGACTCGCCGTAGCGGAAGGTCAGGTCGCGCACCACCAGGTCACCGTCGACCGGGTCCACACCGTCGACCGGCTCCTGCGGCACCTCGGCCAGCAGGCGCACCCGGCCCCAGGCGCCGAGCGCGTTCTGCATCTCCGGCACCATCCGGGTCAGGTGCTCGAGGGTGCCGCCGAAGCCGAGCGCGAGCAGCCAGACCGCGGTCAGCCGGGCCGCGTCGATGTGGCCGTTCATCAGCGCCCAGGCGCCCCCGACCACCAGCGCGGCGATCAGGGCGCGGCTGATCCCGCCGGCGGTCATGGTCACCTTCGCCGACATCCGCCACACCCGGCGGCCACGGCGCAGGACCTCGGCCGAGCGCTGGGCGTAGAGGCGGCGGACGTACGGCGCGGCGAGGCTCGTACGCACGTCGTCCTGTCCGTGGATGGCCTCCTCCATCACCGCGGCCAGGTCGGACCAGGCCTCCTCCTCGGCGATGCGGACCGGGCCGATCCGCTGGACCGGTTTGTTCATCACCACGAACAGCAGCGACGCCACCACGATCATCGCGATCGCGGCCGGCCACCACACGAAGAGCGTGGTCACCACCGAGAGGGTGGCCACCGCCAGCGACTGGGCCAGGCGCACACCACTGCCGCGAAGCTCGGCGCCGACCTGGTAGACGTCGGAGTCGATCCGGTCGAGCAACTCGCCGACCGGGGTGTTCTCCAGGGTCGGGATGTCCTGGCCGAACGCTCGGCGGTTGAGGTCGCGGCGGGTACGGGCCGCCCAGTCGGCGGTCAGTTTCGCCACCACCAGGCCGACCACCACGTCACTGAGCACCGACGCGACCAGACCCACGGCCAGCAGGGTGAACAGCGGGGCGGAGCGATCGACCAGCACCGGGCCGGCCAGGGCTAAGGAGCCCGCCGAACCGGACGCGCCGATGACTATCAGGAACGCGACGAGCGCGGTGCGACTTCGGCTCGTGGCCCACAGGTCGCGAAGCAGACGCATGAAGAATCCTCAGGGCGCGAAGGGGAAGGCGGTTCACCCATCCTGCTCGGCCCATAGAGCACGGCTCAACAGGTTTATTCCCGACAATCCACCCGGGGAGGATCAGTCGACAGTGGACTTCTGCCAGGTCCGCCGGTCGATGACCTCGTGAAGTTGCTCCCATCGGGTCTCGAGCAATCCTCCGTGCCCGGCCGGGTCGGTCACCGCCAGGCGCACATCGGCGGCCAGATGGCTCACGTGCCGGATCTCGCACTCGGCGCGCAGCACGTCCGCCGGGATGCCCGTCGCGCCGGCGACCACGTCCAGGACCGCCGCCCGATGCGGTCCGCTGTCCGCGATGACGAAGAACCAGTCGTCCATCGGGTCGCCGAACCGGGCCCACTCGAAGTCGAGTAGCGCGGTGATCCGGCCGTCCGCCGCCAGCCAGTTGCCCCAGTGACAGTCCGCGTGCACCGGGACCGTCGCCCGGACGTGCTCCGGTGCGCCCTCGGCCAGCGCGAGGAGTCCGTCGACCAGGGCGGGCGACGCGGCGGCGGCGATGGCGTCGATCTCGGCGATCAGCGCGGTACGCCCGGCGAAACCACCGTGGTCGAGCGACTGCCGCAGCACCCGCCCGGCGTCCTCGGGCGGAGCCCAGTCGTGCAGGATGCGCAGTCGCCGCACCGCCTGCTCGGCCAGGTCGCGTGCGGTCGCCTCGCCGGCGCCGGGCAGGCCCATGCCGGGAGCCTCCCCGGGCATCCGGGCGTAGCAGGCGAACCGCACCGAACCGTCGCCCGCCGGGTGCACGCCACTGTCGAGCAGCGGCGCCGTGACCCCGGCCGGCAGATGCGGCGCCAGCGCGATCTCTCGTTCCAGCCGCGGATGCCGCCCCGCCTCGATGACCTTCACGACCACGTCAGCGCCGACATACACCTGATGGGAGAGGCTGTCGGCCCCTGTCATCGGTCCCGGGTCGCGGCCCAGGGCGGCGGTGGCGATCTCGCGGGCGAGGTGTCGTGTCAACGGCTATCCCTGGGGTCGGTAGTCGATCGCCTGGAGGGACCAGTTGTTGCCGTCCGGGTCGCGGAAGTGGACGAACCGGCCACCTGACCGTTATAGGCCCGACCGCAGCGTCAGCAGCGTGATCTCGCTGGGCGCGAAGATCCGGAAGGGCGGCCCCCAGAACCCGGTGCCCCGGCTCGTGTAGAGCTGGGTCCGCTCCGAGTGCCGGGACAGGCCCTGCAGGCTCGGCTGGTCGGTGAGGACCAGGTAGTGGAACGGCCACATCTGCCCGCCGTGGGTGTGGCCGGACAACTGCAGGTCGATGCCGTGCGCCACCGCGTCCTTGATCTGCTGCGGCTGGTGGGCGAGCAGCAGGACCGGGAGGTCCGGGTCGGCGCCGGCCAGGGCGGCCTCGTGGTCGGTCCGGTGGCCGGGCAGGCCGGAGCCCCCCGCGGTACGGTCGTCGACCCCCGCCACCACCAGCGAGTCCCCGCCGCGGGTGACCACGACGTGCCGGTTGTGCAGGGTCTCCCAGCCGAGGTGCTCCATGTGCTCGACCCAGCCCTGGGCGCCGCTGTGATACTCGTGGTTGCCGGTGACGTAGACCCGCGCGAACCGTGCCTCGACGTCGCCGAGCGGGGCCGCCATCTCGAGTCGCTGCTCGACCAGGCCGTCGGCGATGTCGCCGGTGTGCGCCACGATGTCGGCGTCGAGTGAGTTGACGACCTCGGTGACGCCCCGCGACCAGCGCGAACGATCGATCGGTCCGTAGTGGGTGTCGGTGATCAGCACGACCTTGAGCCCGTCGAGCCCGCGACCGAGCCGGGGAATCGTCACGTCCACCCGCCGCACCCGGGAGACCCGCATCGCCTCGGTGTGACCCCAGAGCAGCAGGCCCGCGGAGATCACCACGACGCCGGCCGACACCACCCGCGAGCGGACCGGGTCGTCGACGCCGAGGGCGAGCAGCAGCACGCCGGCGAGCTGGCCGATCAGCGACCAGGTGAACAGCACCCAGATCACGCCGAGCAGGGTGTCGGCGATCCGGGACTCGCGGTCACGGTGGCCGCCGTGCCCGCGGAACATCAGGTAGGGGAAACCGGCCGCGACCCCGAGGAACAGCAGCGTCCCGGCGACGAAGGCCGGCAGCGGCCAGTCGTTGCCGGACCACACGAGAGTCGCCCACGGCACGCCGAACAGCAGCGACAGCACCGCGACCAGGACCAGACCGAAACGCGCGAACCGTGGACCGCGCCTGCGCGGCTCGGTCTCGACCGCCTCACCCACCGACATGACGGCAAGCATGCCACCGCGCGGCGCCGAAATCCGAAAGCCGTTACTCAGCCCACTCTCAGGCCGGCTCTCCCCGGAGGCCGACGGCCAGCGCCGCGTAGTCCACGATCAGGTCGGCCCGCTCACGGGACGCGGCGATCACCTCGGCGTTCCGCTCGTCGGTGCCGGTCGCCCAGGCCGCCGCGGCCGCCGGCTCCTTGCCGAACCGCACGTGCCGCTCGATCAGCCGCCGGAGCCGCTCCTCGTTCTCCAGGTCCGCGTACCACACTTCGGTCAGCAGCTCCCGTACCGGCGTCCATCGAGGCTGGTCGAGCAGCAGGTAGTTGCCCTCGGTGATGATCAGCCGGGTCGCCCGGGGAACCCCGATGCTCCCGGCGACGGGCTGTTCGATCACCCGCTCGAACCCGGGCGCGTAGATCATCTCGTCGCGGTCCTCGAGGAGCCGCCGCAGCAGTGCCGCGTATCCGTACGCGTCGAAGGTGTCCGGTGCGCCCTTGCGGTCGCGCAGCCCCAGCCGGTCCAGCTCGACGTCGGCCAGGTGGAAGCCGTCCATCGGCACGTGCGCCACCCAGTCCGCCCCGAGCCCCGGCGGCGGATCGGCGGACAGGGCCCCGACCAGCTCGACCGCCAGAGTGGTCTTGCCGGCGGCGGGCGGTCCGGCTATGCCGAGCACGGCCCGCCGCCCGTCCTCGGCGAGCCCTCGGGCGCGGGACACCAGTGCGGCGAACGTCATGCCGCGACCGTACCGGTCACCCGGCCGGGGGTCGGATCTCCGACTCACCACCCCCTTGAGCCGTTCGGGCGATATGCGCCCCATGGGCGTTCCGCCGAGCCTGTCCGAGGGAGAGGCGACTACACGGGGGTTCTAGTTGGTCACGATCCGTTCATATCTTGCTGTCCTCGGTCTGCTGATCGCCGGTCCCGCCGACCCGGGACTGCCGCTGCCGGGCCGGCCGTCGGTCGAGATCGTCGCCCGCGGTCTGGACAATCCGCGCGGCCTGGCCTTCGGCGGGCGCGGCGAGCTCTTCGTCGCCGAGGCGGGGCGGGGTGGTCCGGCTTGCCGTCCGACCGTGGAGGGCGGCTCGGTCTGCTCCGGAGTGACCGGGGCGATCACCGTGGTCGAGTTCGGACGGCAGTGGCGGATCCGCTCCGGCCTGCCGTCGGAGGCGTCGCCGGCCGGCACCGGCGCGACCGGCCCGTCGGACGTGACGATCGGCGCGGACGGCGAGCCGCTGCACACCGCCACCTCCGAGCCGTGCGGCCTCTACCGCGACACGAACCTGCTGACCGCGGTCCCGGCGCCGGTGGCGGTCGCGGGCACGGCGGTCCTCGACGCCCGCCGCCGGGCGCTGGTGCGGCTCACGCCACGCGGGCGGGTCCAGACGATCGCCACGTTCGAGGGCCCGGCGGGGCCGAGCTCGGTCACCGTGGGCCCGGACGGCGCCTGGTACGTCGGGGAGAGGTTCGATCCCTCAGCGGTACGGTCGTCCGCCGCCCGCATCTGGCGGGTGGAGCCCGGCCGCGCGCCCACTGTCTGGGCGTCCGGGTTCACCGGCGTCGTCGACCTGGCGTGGGGCCCCGACAACCGTCTCCACGTCCTGGAGGAGGGTGCCCTGACCAGCATCGACGCGTCCGGCAAGCGCCGGTCGACCGCCACGGCGGCCCTGCACGACCCGGGCGGCCTGGCGATCCGTGGCGGTCACGCCTACGTCTCCACCTGCAGCACCTGCAAGGACACCGGTGCGGTCCTGCGCATCCGCCTCTGACTGACGGGTGTGGGTGCGACGGGTGGTCGTCAGCGTTGTCTCGGGGCTGGTGAGACAACGCTGACGACCACCCGGTGACCCGGCGCCTCCGCCCGTGAGGCGCGGTGGCGGCGTGAGGGCCGCCCGCGTCGCGTGGTAGCCACGTGACCCGGCGTAGGCCGTACCGAATCGGTCAGGGTTTGTTGCGCAGGCCGAGCCGGAGGCCGGCGACGCCCGCGGGGGAGAGTGGCCGCGCGGTGGCCCGCGCGAGGTCCTCGTGAATGGCGTCGGGCAGTTCGTCGCCGAGGGCGCACAGCGCCGGGAAGAGGTCGAGGACCTGCCGGTGGCTGAGGGCTCCGACCCCGATGAGCAGGCCGTTCAGGGCGGTGGGGCTCTGGGTGAGGCTGATGCACAGCTCCTGGCGCCAGGCCGGATCGTGCACGTGGTCGGGGAACTCGCGGGCGATCCGGTTGCCGGAGGGCGCGCGCAGGCCGCCGAGCGCGGTCTGCCGGAAGCGGGCGACGCTCGGGGCGAGCCGGCAGGCGATGCCGAGGCGGCGGGCCAGTTGCGGGACGGTGAGCACGTCGAGGCCGGAAGCGCACCGCTCGCAGAGGCGCTCGTAGGTCTGCGAGTGGATCACCGAAGCCGGGCGCTGGCAGGCGCCGTCGAGGCCGCATATCGGGTCGAGTATCACCTCGGTGAGGGTGCCCTCGTGGTCGAAGCGGCCGACCGCGAAGTAGGTCGCCGGGGCGGTGCGGTAGTGGGCCAGCGCGGCACGGGCGCTGGCGTAGCCGTCGGGGTCCACGCCGATGCGTGGGACGCCGCTTTCGGTGTGCAACTGAATGAGGCGGAACATGGTGCGCGCTCCCGGGGTTTAGAGCGGTTTCGGTGTTGCCCTCCGATACGTCTCCGGTTGGCCTTCGGTTCACATATCACTTTGAGTAATGATCGTGTGACGCCGTTTGCGCTGGCTGGGGACGTGGAGGGCCTCGGACATTACTGGCTGTAGTGTGAAAAGGCCAGAGGTCCAGTCGAAAGGAGGACCCGACGAGGCGGTCACAGCGGGTAACTTTGGCCGTCGGAAAGTCAAGATCATGGGGGAGGACGCGGTGAGCACGCTGCCCGCGCTGATGTACCACTCGGTCTCTCGCGTCGACGGGCCGCTCCGGGACCTCGCGGTGCCGCCGGACCGACTGACCGAGCAGCTCGACGCCCTGAGCGCGGCCGGTTACCGGCTGGTGGGGCTGACCGAGGCGCTCGACCTGCTGGCGGCCGGCAGCACCGAGCGGATGGTCGCGCTCACCTTCGACGACGGCTACCGCGACTTCCTCACCGCCGGTGTCCCGGCGCTGCGCAAGGCCGGTGCGGGCGCCACCCTCTACGCCTCCGTCGGCCACCTCGGTGGTCACGCCGGCTGGCTCGGCCGGTACGCATCCGACTTCGGCCCGATGATGACCTGGGACGAGCTGGACGAGGTCGCCGCGGCGGGGATCGAGATCGGCAACCACAGCCTCGTGCACCACCCGCTCGACGTGCTGTCGGCGACCCAGCTCCGCGAGGAGGTGGTGAGCAGCCGCGACCAGCTCGAACAACGTCTGCAGCGGCGGGTCCGGTCGTTCGCCTACCCGCACGGCTACAACAGCGCCCTCGTCCGCCGGGTCGTCGAGCGCTCCGGCCACGACAACGCCACCGAGGTCGGCCGCCGTCCGCACACCCCGTCCGAGCGGCGGTTCGCGGTGCCCCGCTTCCAGCCCACCCCGGACCACACCGGAGCCGACCTGGTCGCCCTCGTCGCCCGGACCACCGCGACACCGGCCGCCCGGCTGCGGCAGTGTGCCCAGCCGGGCTGGCGGATGGTCCGCAGGCTGGCCCGCAAGGCCGGCCGGGAGCTCACGTGACCGGCGGCCACCGGCGTCCCGAGGAGGGTGTCACCCGGCGTGGGCTGCTCGGCCTGGCCGGGCTCGGCGCGGCGTCGTCGGCAGGGGTCTTCGGCATGTGGCGGGCCGCGTCCCGGGAGGCGCCGCTCGCGGTCAGCGGCACCCCGACGAGCACCCCCGCGCCTGTCCCGTCGGCGACCCCGTCGCCGTTCGCCGATGCCGGTGAGAGACTCGGCGGAACCGTGCCGTTCATCGCCGGGAAGGCGATGCTCGGCTCCTACCTGGGCCTGGACGGGATGACCTACCCGGACGCGGTGAAGCTGCGCCGCGAGCAGATCGGCCGCGACCAGCGGATCACCCACGTCTTCTACGCGTGGGAGGACAAGCTGCCCGCCCGGATCGAGGGGAAGCCGAAGAAGTCGGTCCCGATGGTGTCCTGGCGTGGCCCCGAGTACACCGAGATCCTCGGCGGCGACGCCGACGAGCTGATCGCCGCGGCCGCCCGCCGGATCCGTGACCTGGACCAGCCCACCCTGCTGCGCTGGGGCTGGGAGATGAACGGCGACTGGTACCGGTGGGGCGGGGCCAGGAACGACCAGGACACCGACGGGTACGTCAAGTGCTTCCGGAAGCTGCGGAAGATCTTCGACGACGAGGGCGCCGACAACGTGTCGTGGGTGTGGAGCCCCAACTGGAACTCCAGCCCGAAGGCGGACTGGAACAGGATCGACGCCTACTACCCGGGCGACGACCACGTCGACTGGGTGGGCGTCTCCGGCTACAACCTGCACAGGGAGTCGCCCGAGACGCTGTTCGACCCGATCTACGCCAAATACTCTCCCCGCAAGCCGATCATGATCACCGAGGTCGGGTCGAAGGACTACGGCGGCACGACCAAGGCGGACTGGATCCGGCAGCTCAGCGCCTACGTGGAGCAGCGGCCGGCGATCGGCGGGGTGGTCTGGTTCGACACCGACACCCACCCCAGCTATCCCGAGCACTGGCGGCTCGACTCGCTGCCGGACGCGGCCGCCGCATACCGGGAGATGGCCGGGAACCCGCGGTTCAGCGGCTGAACAGCTCCCGGTACGCCTCGGAGGAGCCGGGGTTCGGCAGGCAGTCCGGGTCGTCCGGCCGCAGGATCGCCGACTGGGAGACGGTGCCGTCACATCGCTGGAACCACGCCTCGTACGCCAGGTCCGGGGCGTGGTCGGCGAACCACTGGTGCATCCACCGCACGAAGTCGGGGTTGTCCTTGCCGGCGTCCCCGGTCGGCATCACACCCCACTCGCCGACCGAGAACGGCTTGCCGTGCGCGCGGGCGAACGCGAACAGCCAGTCCAGGCCCTCCGGAGCCGCCGCCGTGCGATCGAAATCGGCCTTGGTCGGCGACCACGGGTGATGGTCGTAGTTGTCGATGCCGATCACGTCGACGTACTCGTCACCCGGGTAGCAGTTGGTGCTCGAGCCGCCGCACAGATCGGCCGGAGTGTTGTGCGCGTTGATCGTCCAGTCGAGGACGACCAGCGGGTTCGCCGATCGGAGCGCCGTCGCGGCCCTGCGGTAGCAGCCGATGTAGGCGGTCGCGTCCAGGCCGCGCCAGGCCATCGACGACTCGTTCATCTCCCAGCCCAGCCGCACCACCGAGTCGCCGCGCCCGTGCTGGGCCATCAGCGTCCCGAAGTCGCGCCAGTGCTGGTCGTAGTCGCCGTTCGCGCAGTCCTCGATCAGGGCCTCGCCCTTGTCGGGCACCAGCGACTGGGAGATCACCAGGACGCCGTCGAAGCCGGCGAACGACTCGAACACCCACGCCGAGCCGCGTGTCATCGACGTGTAGTCGGTGCGGTCGGTGTAGGTCTGCGCCATCCCGCACGGTCGCCCGCGGTCGGTGCAGAACGCGGTCACCGACGCGGTGTCGAGCAGGGGGAAGCCGTTCACCCCGGACAACCCGTTCGGGCCGGGCCAGGCACCCGCCTCCCGGGGGAGCGCGATCCGGGCGCGGGCGGACCGGGGATCGGCCGGCGCCCGTGCCGACGCCGAGACCGACGCCGACGGTTGCGGCGCGGGCTCCTCGGCGGCCGGGGTGCAGCCGGCGGCCAGCAGCACGATCACGGCCGCGGCCGGCCGGCGGCGAGACGGCATCCGGGCGACTCCAGGTCTGCGCTGCTAGGGGACTGCGGCGATGATCAGCGTACGGAACGCGGCCGCCTCGCCACCGCGGAACAGGCCGACCGTCACCCGCTGATCGCCCGGCACGCTGATCTGCCCGGACCAGTCGCCGTCACCGTCCGGCGTCACCTCCTGCCGGCCCACCTCCACCCCGGCCGGATCGCTGAGCACCATGGTCCACTCACCGGCGGCCAGGCCGGTCGCCGCCACCCGCACGGCCCGGTTGCCGTCGGCGTCGACCGGCCCGGGCGGCTGTGCCGACAGGGTGCTGACCGGCACATCGTGGGTGTGGACCGAGTCGGCGTACGACCACACGCCCGCCCCGGCGACCAGCAGCACCGCCAGGGCCAGCGGCAGCACGTCCCGGATCAGCCGCTCCTGGACGCTCTTCGCCGGCCCCGCGGCGCGCTCCCCGCCCGGCGCCGCCGGTTCGGCCCGCAGCGTCCGGTAGTAGGCGGCACCGGCCGCGATCAGCGTGGTCACCGCGCACACCAGGGTCCAGCTGGTCCGGTTGAGGTGGCCGCCGGCGGCCCAGAGGATCAGGCCGCCGAGCACCAGCACGGCCAGGCTCAGCGCCGGCGCCAGCACGGCCCGCTCGACCACGCCGATGTCGCGCCGGCCGGGCCGGAAGATCGCCTCGCCGAGCGCGAACCCGGGCAGCACGAACGCGAGCAGGAGCCCACCCGGCAGCGACACCGGCAGCGGCCCGAGCTCGACGGCGACCGCCGCCGCGACCGTCAGGCCGGCCAGCGCCCCGGCGCGTACCGGATTCATGAGGCCTCCAGACGGTAGATCCGCACCACGCCGTTGTCGTAGACCCGCGACATCTCCGCGATCAGGTCGAACTTGCCCAACTGGGCCTCACTGAGCGGTTCGGTGATCCGCCCGGCCATCGGGTCGTCCTGGAAGTACGCGTTGTCCACCGGCACCGAGTCACCCAGCCGCCGGTCCACGACCAGGTAGCCGATCGCCAGTCGGCGGGCCGTCTCCTCCTCGGTCGCGGACCACCAGTCCGCCCAGTAGAGCGGGCCGACCTCACGAACCGGGTCGGTCCGGCCGTAAGTCGAGGAGAGCGCCACCGCGGTGATGTCGCCGCCGACCCTGGTGTGCGGCGGCAGGTTCTCCGCCTGCCAGTGAGCCGAGTCCACCCCGTAGGCGTCCACCGACCGCTCGTAGGCGGCCGGCATGTACGGCCCCGGCAGCAGCGCCGACACCGGCGGCCAGCCCCCGGTCCGCGCGCCGATCATGAGCAGGGTGAGAAGCGTGGTGCCGACGTACACCTGGTTGGTCAGGCGCCGCCCGGTGGTGATGGCGATTCCCGGAGGGGGCACGGAGAGCCAGCGCCGTCCGTTCTCGTCCTTGTCCGGGATGATCCGTACGGCGTGCACGATCGCGATCGCCGCGATGATCGACATCGGGACGTAGGTGAAGGTCGACAGCCGGCCGGCGATCTCCGGGCCGCCCGCGCCGAGGAACCGGGCCCCGTTGCCGGCGAAGAACACGGCACCGCCGACGAGCGCCGCCCACCGCCAGGTGTCCCGGTCCTTGCGCAGGATCATGTCCCGCGCCACCGCCAGGAACAGCACGAACAGACCCAGCAGGCCCAGGCCCTGCACCGCGAGCTGGGTGAGCGGAACCGGCTCGCTGGCGCCGGCCGGCTCGCCCCCGCCGCCGAACATCTGGCTCAGCGCGGTGGCCAGCCGCTGCACCGGCGCCTCCAGGTACGCGATCACGTCGCGCCCCACCAGCCCGATCCAGGCGCACACCACCGTCAGGGCCACGGCCGGCGGGATCAACGTCGCCCACGGCCGCGGCCGGTCCAGGGCCAGTTCCGTCACGGCGAGCAGCAGCAGCGTGGCGACCAGCGCGAACGCCGTCACGTGGTGGCTGACCGTCGTCATCGCGATGCCCACGACGGCCAGCGCCAGGAACCGCGGTCCGCCTCCGGTACGCCAGCGGCGGTGCGCCCAGACGGTCAGCATGAAGTACGGCAGCGCGGCGGTCGCGTACAGGAACATCGAATTGAAGAACAGGTAGTGCATGGCCGTCGCGTAGGTCACGCAGGCGACCCCGGCCATCGCCGGGGAGTTGCCGGCCCGCAGCACGGCGGCGAACAGCAGGCCCACGAAGACCAGGTGTGCGACGCCGGCCACGATGGTCCCGGCCGCGGTCACCGGCAGCCCGGTGAGCAGCGACAGCCCGGCGCCCATCTCGGCCAGTCCGGGGAAGTGCACGGCCGGCGGCAGGGCGTTGTTCGGCCGGAACAGGTCGCCGGACTCGGTGATCAGGGTGGTGGCCAGCCAGTGCTGCAGCTCGTCGGGGAACCGGAACTGGTCGGGGCTGTACATCCACTTGAGCATGTACTGGTTCGCGGCCAGGCCCATCACCAGCACGAACGACTCGCCCACCCCGGCCAGCCGGCTCAGCAGCCGGAACACCACGGGGGAGAAGACGATGATCTGACCGGTCCAGTAGGCGGCCATCGCCCAGCCGGCCTCGTGCCGGCCGCCGGCGTAGGCGAGCGCGACCAGGACCACGCCGAAGCTGGACACCGCGAGCACCCACGGCGCCCACCCCAGGGAGTAGACGTCACGTGGGCGGGGCTCCGGTTCGACGGGCAGCCGGAGGACGACGGTCTCGTCCCCGGGCTCCCTCGTCGCGGGCTGCGGCAGCGTGATGACGACGGTCTCTTCACCCGCCTGCTTGCGTACCGTGGTCAGGGCGCTGACGCCGGGTCTCGCCCTGGCGCCGGTCGGCGGCGCGGTGGGCAGGCGGATGACGACCGTGTCGTCGTTCGTCCTCCTACCAGCGGCGGCACTCAGGATGACGGTGTCGTCGCTCTGCTTCGCCGCCGGCTCGGCCGCCCTGAGGACGACCGTCTCCTCGCCCGGCGACGGTTTCTCGGCCGTGGCCGCCTCGTCAGGTCGCGATGACTCCTCGACCGACTCGGCGGGCGGCGCCTCTTCCGCCGGTTCGTCCTCGGCGGGCGGCGCCACTTCTGCCGTCTCGTCCTCGGCGGGCGGCGCCACTTCTGCCGTCTCGTCCTCGGCCGGCGGTGGCTCCACCCCCGTCTCGTCCTCGGCGGGCGGCGCCTCTTCCGCCGTCTCGTCCTCGGCGGTCACCGCCTCCTCCGGCGCCCCATCCTCGGCGGGCGTCGGCTGGTCCCCCATGAAAAGACCCTCCACAGTTCGGGTTCTCGGCGCGGGCTCCACCCGCGCCCGGTCAGCGGGCAGCGCGCAGTTTCGCCCGGGCCGCGCGGCGTCCTCGCAGGTACGCACCCGGTCCGGCCATCATCCCCCGCCGGTTGGCCGTGAGCAGCTCACGTGGGAAATCGGCCCGCAGAGTCGACACCCGCAGGCTGTCGGCGCCGGTGAGATCGCGCAGCGCCGTTGGGGCCAGCCGGATCAGCGGCCACAGCAGTCCCGGCCGTCCCAGCAGCAGTCCGGTGTACGCCGCGGTCAGCCCCGTGCCGTACCCGACCATCTGCTTGTGCAGGCCCTCGAAGTCGCGCCGGTGGAAGTGGTGGGTCACCGCGGTCGGCTGGTAGACGATCGTCCCGCCGGCCAGCAGCACCTGGGTGAACGCGAGGGTGTCCTCGGAGCCCATGGCCGGGGTGCCGGCCCCGAGCGCGGTGTCCCAGCCGCCGATCCGCTCGATCACGCCGGGCCGGAACGTCATGTTCGCGCCGGTGCCGAACGGCGGCAGCGGGTAGAGCGGGCTCTGCAGGTGCGCGGTGTGCGGGCCGAACGTGGCCGGACGGAAGCCACGGCCCTTGCTGTGCCCGCCGAACTGCTCGAACCAGACCTGCGCCCGGGTCTCCAGCTCAGCCGGCACGATCACACCGGAGATCACGTCGGCGTCCGGGTTGTCGACCAGCGCGCGCGCCACCTCGGCCAGCCAGTACCGGTCGGCCAGCTCGTCGTCGTCGAGCCACGCCACGATCTCGCCACGGGTGGCCGCCTCGGCGGTGTTGCGGGCGAACGACAGGCCCGCCTTCGGCTCCCGCAGGTACTCGATCGGGCCGCGACGGGCCGCCGACCGGACCACCTCGGCGGTCGCCTCGGTGGCCGGTGCGTTGTCGACGACCACGATCCGGGCCGGCAGGTGCACCTGGGCGAGCAGGCTGTCCAGGCAGCGGGCCAGCGCGCCGGGCCGCTCCCGGGTGCAGATCACCACGGTGATGTCCGGTGCCACGGCCAGCGCCGCGCGCCGGCTCGCCAGGAAGGTGGGCTCCCGGTCCGGGACGATCCCACCCGACGGCACCGGTGCGCCGTCGAGCCGGGGGCGCAGCACGTCGCCGAGCTCGGTGTCGATCGCCGCGGCCAGTGCCTCGGGGGACAGGCCGTGCTCCGGCACGTCGAGCATCAGGGTGCCGAGCGGCTCGGTGAACAGCCGGACCAGGGCCCAGGCCTGCTGGACCCGCCGGCCGTCGGGCGCGGTCGCGGCGATCGCCGGCAGCGGTTCGGCGATGTCGAGGTCGAGGACGACGGCCGGCAGGACGCCGGTGTCGTCGAGCCGCGGAGCGGCCGGGAATGTCGCGGTCACGGGGTGGCCTCCACCGGGGTACGACGGCCGAGCCGCCGGGAGCTGACGGTTTCGACGACGCCACCGAATCCGGCGGCGGCGACACCGGCGACCACACCGCCGGCGCGCAGGAAGTGGTCCGATCCACGGCCGGTCAGACCGGCTGCCAGGTGCCGGAACATCGCCCGGGGCAGCGACCACAGGTAGTTCTTCTCGGCGCCGAGGGCGTCGTTCTCGTGCAGGCCGGCCATCTGCACCTTGCCGCGGCCCTCGGCGTAGCAGCGGCGCACGAAGAAGCGGAAGCTGGCCCGCTCGGCCGGCACCTCGTGCTGGATGACCGCGCTCGGCACGTACATCCAGCGGCCCCCGCTGACCCTGCTCATGCGCAGGCACAGGTCGGTGTCCTCGGGCCGGTTACGGGACCCGAGCTTGCCGAAGCCCACCCGGAACCCGCCGGCCCGCTCGAAGGCGTCCTTGCGGACGATCATGTTGGCCGACCAGACGTTGCGGATCGGCGAGGTCCGCGTCGGCATCCCCTCGTACGAGCCACCGACCGCCCACAGGAACTCGGCGGGCATCCACCGTGGCGCCCGGCCCTGGAAGGCGGGCCGGATCGCGCCGCCGGTGCCGACCACGGAGGGGTCGGTGAACGGCTCGATCTGGCGGGCCAGCCAGTTCTCGTCGGCGATGATGTCGTCGTCCAGGAACGCGATCAGCGGCGTACGGGCGTGGAACGCGCCGGTGTTGCGGTTGCCGGAGACGCCCTGGGCGTACGCGTTCTGCAGGACCGTGATGCCGGGCAGCTCACGCTGGATCCGCTCGAACATCGCCGGGTTGTGGTCGACGACCACGACGATCTCGGCCGGCGTGTGGGTCTGTGACCGGGCCGAGGCGAGCACCCGGTTCAGGTACTCCCAGCGCACCTCGGAGTAGGTCGGGATGACGATGGTCGTGGCGAGGGGGGTGTTCAGGGGGTTCACGGGGGGAGGGCTCCTGTGGCTCGTCGCGTGCGGTCAGTCGTCGAGCGGGACTCGTGACCGGGCGGCCCGGTTGAGCGGCGCGGCCTCGCGGCGGGGATCGGTGGCGTGCCGGGGCGCGGCGGTGCGGACCTGCGACTGCGGCTTGGCGGCGGTCAGGCGCAGGCTCTCCACGAACGGGCGCAGGCCGCGCCGGCGACGGCCGTTCATCCGGCCGTACTCGCTGAAGATGGTCCGCAGCACCCGGAAGCCGTCGCGGAAGGTGTTGAGGTTGCTCTGCCCGAAGATCCGCTCGTGCTCGATGCTGCCGACCTCGCCGACCTTGAGCTTCTCGGCGACCGCCCGAATGTTGATCATCGTCTCGATCTCGAAGCCGTCGCCCCACAGCTTCTGGCCGCCGGCCGGGCGGGGCAGGTCCACGTCCGGCAGGTCCAGGGCCGGCACGACCGAGCGCCAGAAGGCGTTGTAGCCGTAGCACAGGTCGGTGAAGTGGGTCCGGAACAGGATGTTCACGACGAGGTTGAGGCCGTCGTTGCCGAGCTTGCGCAGCCGGGTGATGTCGTGGCTGTGACCGCCGTGGCTGAACCGGGAGCCCTTCACGAAGTGGTCGCCGCGGAGCAACTTCTCGACGAAGAGCGGGATCTCCGCCGGGTCGGTCGATCCGTCCGCGTCGATCATCACGATGATGTCGCCGGTGCAGGCCGCAAAACCGCAGGCCAGAGCGTTGCCCTTGCCGGTACGGGTCTGCTGCACGATCACCGCGTCCGGTCGGAGCTGCCGCGCCACCTCGACGGTGCGGTCCTTGGAGCCCCCGTCGACGACGACCACCTCGGTGATCATCGGCGGCAGCTTCGCGAAAACGTGGGGAAGGTTTCGCTCCTCATTCAGCGTCGGAATGACGACGCTTACTGTCGGTGACTGCAGTCGGTCACTGTCGGTGTTCGGATTCACGTGCGAGAACTCCATGTCGGTCCCTTCCGGGGGCGGCAATACGACCGGTGCGACGAGCGTCCCTGGCGGGATCTGCACGGCCGCTCGCTTCGAGTGATCAAACTAGCAACGGATTACGCAGCGTCAACAGTCTGCGAGGGCTGCGAGGGTCACAGTCACGTGAAGTGCCTGCTGATGAGGGTGTCCGCATCGTGAAGGTTCCTGCCTGATATCACTGTTAGTAATGGACATCGGTGGACTTGGCAGGGCGACGGGGAGCGCCGACGGCGAATACGCGAGATAACGGAGAAGTTCCTTAAATCCGGACAAGTCGGTTCAGTGACGATTTCTACGAGCCGGCACACGACAGTCACTCAATGTGACTGCGATCCTCCGGCCATGGTGAAGGCGTAGTTGCATTCGGTGAGCGCTAGCATCGATCTCATTGAGAGCGCGTGGCCTGCGTCGCTGTGAGCCGTTGGTGGAGTGATGGCGACTGAATCCGGACTCTGCGTCTGTGGGCACCCCTACCGGGCGCACGAGCACTACCGATCCGGCACTGAATGTGCCCTTTGCCCGACCGGCCGCTGCCGGCGATACCGCTCGACCGTGCCCTGGTGGCGGCGCCTGACCGGCCTCCGCCGTTCGGGGGAGCGGTGATCGTCCGGCGCTCGCCGGGTCGGCCGATGCGCCCCTCGGCCGCGCCGCCGGACCGGGGTCGACGGTTACCCGTCGGTTCGCTGTTTCTGGGCGTCCTCGCGGTCCGGAACGGGCATCATGGCCGAACGAGGTGTCCGCCACAGGGGCGAGCGGTGAGAGATGTCCGCCACGGAGGACGGTGCGAAATCCTAGTGGATCTGTAGGCTAAGTCTCACTTTTGAGCCGAGGGGATCCGCATGTCTCTTCCCGACTTCCTGATCGCCGGTGTGCCCAAAGCCGGGACCACCGCCCTGCACGCCGCGCTGACCGGTCACCCCGACCTCTACCTGTCGCCGGTCAAGGAGCCGAAGTTCTTCCTCTCCGACGGCCCGCCGCCCACCGTGGGCGGCCCCGGCGACGTGCAGACCTACCAGGAGCACATCTGGCGCCGCCCCGCCTACGAGAGGCTCTTCGCCGCGGCGCCGCCCGAAGCCCTCAAGGGCGAGGCCACACCCTTCTACCTGTACGACCTGAAGGCCCACGACCGCATCCAGGCGCTCATCCCGGACGTGAAGCTGATCATCCTGCTGCGCGACCCGGTCGACCGCGCCCACTCCAACTGGACCCATCTGTGGGTCGCCGGCCTCGAGGAGGAGGCTGACTTCCTCGCCGCCTGCCGCGCCGAGGAGTCGCGCAAGGCCCGACACTGGGCCGACTTCTGGCACTACATCGGGCTCGGGCTCTACGGCCGGCAGCTCCAGCACCTCTACCAGCGGTTCTCCCGTGACCAGGTGCTCCTACTGCGCTACCGCGACCTCAAGGACAACCCGGCCGAGACCCTCGACCGGGTCTGCTCCTTCCTGGGGGTGCGCACCGGCATCCTGACCGCCATCCCCAAGGAGAACGTCAACCGGCACTACGTCGAGGACAACGGGGTCAACCGGGTGCTGCGCGGGCTGCTGCGGGCCGGCGGTGACTTCGGGCATCGGTTCCCGGTGCCGCTGCGCCTGGCCGCCCGTGGTCCGCTGCTCACCCTGCTGCACCGTACGAAGGGGAACCGGCCGGTCACCACGCCCGAGGAGAGGGCCGCTCTGCTTCCCTACTTCTCCGAGGACATCGCCCTGTTGCAGGATGTCACCGGCGAACGGTACGACGACTGGCTCAGTCTCGACCGACACGCCAGAACCTCGTAAACCCTATATGCTCGATAGATGATGCAAACTTGACGGGTTCGTCGCCCGACTACCCAGGGGAGCCGCGTTGACCATCGGAACCACCGCTCTGCCACTGCCCGGCTGGGACGACGCCACCGTGGTGGTCGAGCCGCCCGGATCCGAGCCGGGCGCCTGGTCCGGCGCCCCCAGTACGGTTCACGCCGACGGGCACGTCTACCTGGCGTACCGTCTGCGGCTCCCGATCGGCGCCGGCCGCGGGATCGCCAACGTGGTGGCCCGCTCGGCCGACGGCCTCACGTTCACCGTCGTCGCCGAGATCAGCAAGGACCGGTTCGGCGCCGAGTCGCTCGAGCGGCCCGCGCTGGTCCGCACCCCCGGCGGGCGGTGGCGGCTCTACGTCAGTGCCGCCACCCCCGGCACCAAGCACTGGCGGGTCGACCTGATCGAGGCCGACACCCCGGAAGGGCTGGCCGACGCCGAGCCGCGCACCGTGCTGGCCGGTGACGAGACCGCCGGCGTCAAGGATCCGGTGCTGCACCACGACGAGCACGGGTGGCACCTGTGGGCGTCCGTGCACCCCCTCGACTCGTGGGACGACGCCGACCGGATGACCACCGAGTACGCCACCAGCCCCGACGGCGTCCACTGGACGTGGGTGCGGACCGCGCTGGCCGGGCGCCCCGGCGAATGGGACGCCCGCGGTGTGCGCGTCTCGTCGGTGGTCGTCGACGGCGACCGGATCATCGCCTCCTACGACGGCCGGGCCACGGCCGGGGAGAACTGGGAGGAGCGCACCGGCGTCGCCCACGGCGTGCGGCTGCCAGACGGCACGTTCGGGCAGCTCACCGCCGAGGAACGGGAGCCGGTCGGCAGCCCGCACGAGCCGCACGGCCTGCGCTACCTCAGCCTGGTCGCGCTGCCCGACGGCCGTCAGCGGCTCTACTACGAGGCCACCCGGCCGGACGGGGCGCACGATCTGCGTACCGAGTTGTTCTGACACAGAGTGATCGCCCGCGGGCACAGGATGATCACATGAGAGCGTGATCACCCCAGGTGGGGGCCGGTTCAGGGCCCTCCGGGGCGATGACCTAACGTCGTCGTCGACGTCAGGTGGGCGCGAAACACGGCCGCACTGTCGAGTGGCGGAGTCCCCACCCACAAGGTGACGGGCTCCGCCATTTCTCTGTCACGTGCGGGTGGGTGTTGTTTTGTGCCCGGCGCGGCCGGGTAACGGCAGCCCCTGAACACTGCGACAGGGGGTGCGGATGCGGACGCTCGGCGGCCGGTACCGACTGGTCAACCGGATCGGCCTGGGCGGCATGTCGGAGGTGTGGCGCGGTCACGACCGGGTCCTCGACCGCCCGGTCGCCGTCAAGATCATGCATCCGGCTGTGGAGGGCACCCTCGGCGAGACCGGGGTGGCTCTGGTCCGCGCCGAAGCCCGATCCGCGGCACGTCTGGCCCACCCCAACGTCGCCGGGGTGCACGACTTCGGGACCTCGCCCGGGGCCGAGCGCGAGGTGCCGTACATCGTGATGGAGCTGGTCGAAGGGCAGACCCTCAGCGAGCATCTCGCCGGGGGCCCGATCGACTGGCGCATCGGGGTGCGCATCTGCGCCGAGGTCGCGGCTGCCCTGGCCGCCGCCCACGCCGAGAACGTGGTGCACCGCGACATCAAACCGGCCAACATCATGCTCACCCCGTCCGGCGCGAAGGTCCTCGACTTCGGCATCGCCGCCATGGTCGGCTCGCCCGAGGTCGACCCGGACGGCCCGGTCATGGGCACCCCGCCTACATCGCCCCGGAACGCTTCGAGGGCCACCCGGCCACCCCGGCCGCCGACATGTTCGCCCTCGGCACCCTGCTCTACCACTGCCTCGCCGGCCGCCTGCCCTGGTCGGCGCGCACCCACACCGAGATGGTCGTGGCCCAGCGCTTCGCCGACCCCGAACCCCTGCCGCACCTGGAGTTCCTGCCGCCCGAGGTGCTCGACCTGTGCTCCCGCTGCCTGGCCCGGGACCCGGCCGAGCGTCCCACGGCGCTGGTCGCGGCTCTGCTGCTGGCCGAGGCCGTCGACGCCCGGGTGTACGTCCCACTGCGCGAGCTCGAACCGGCCGAGCGCCGCCCACCCACCGTCTCCCCGTGGGACGAGCGGGCCGCCGCCGCCCCGACCTCCGCCGTCGCCGCCGACCCGGCTCTGCCCTTCGGCGACGACACCGACCACGTCGGTCGCCATCGCGCCTGACCGGCGGACGGGCTTGGTTCTCCTCTTCGGTTACGGCACCCGACCGCGTCGGTCGCCTCGCGCCTGGCCGGCGAATACGAGAGTCTCAGGCGGCGCTCGAGTCTCCCGGGGCGCGGAGTGTCAGGCGGCGCGGGGGACGACCACCACCGGGCGGCGGGCTCGGCGGAGCAGACGGGCCGAGACGCCGCCGAGCAGGACCCGGCGGGCCGGGCCGTAGCCCCGGGAGCCGCAGAACAGCACGTCGACGTCGTCCAGTTCGGCCAGTGACTCGACCACGTCGCCGGAGCGCACCTCCCACTCCGCGGTGACGTCCGGGACCGATGCTGCGGCCCGGCGCAGGGCCTCCTCGTACGACTCGCGGGCCGTGTCCAGGAACGCCCGCTCCGCGTCCGTGCCCAGCAGGAAAGGGCGGGCCGCGTCGCCGCGGGCGACCACCGTGACCAGCCGCAACGGGGTCGCGGTGCGGATCGCCAGCCGGGCCGCCGTCTCCAGGGCCGCACGCCCGTCGGGAGTGTCGACGTAGGCGACGCCGATGCGGCCGAGCGTCCCCGGTGGGGTGGGCATGCCGGCCGGGGCCACCGCCACCGGGCAGACGCTGCCGGCCAGCAGGCGTTCGGCGGTGCTGCCGGCGAACGTGCGGGCGTTCGCCGCGGTCGCCGCCGAACCGACCACGATCAGCGCCGCCCCCAGTTGTTCGGCCAGGTCGTGCAGGCCGTGCGCGGCTGAGCTGGAGGCGATCACCCGGTACTCGGCGGGCGCCGTGTGCTGGGCACGGGCCTCGTCCAGCGCCCGTTCGGCGGCGACCCGGCGGTCGCTGATCCACTCGGCGTCGACCCGGCCCGAGCCGATCGCCGACGGGGCCGCGTGCACGGCCGCGACCACCAGCGGCACCCCCAGGGTGGTGGCTGCCCAGCCACCCAGGGCCAGCGCGTCAGCGGACGACGTTCCGCCGTCGACGCCGACGATCACCGGCCCCGACGCCGGGGCCGTCACGATCTCGTCCCGTCGTCATCGGATCGCGACGGACCGGCCGGCGGCGCCTCGGGCCCGGACCCTGCGGGCGGCGTCGCGGTGGACCCGAACGGCGTCGTGGTGGATGTGGACGGCGTCGCGGTGGATGCGGGCGGCGTCGCGGTGGACGTGTCGGCGGAGGGGGCGGTGCGCAGGCGGGAGTGGCGGTAGCCGTACGCGAAATAGATCACCAGGCCCACCGCGAGCCAGGCGACGAACCGCAGCCACGTGTCCCAGGGCAGGTCGGTCATCAGGTAGACGGCGAAGGCGATGCCGATCAGGGGCAGGGCCGGCGACCACGGCACGCGGTACGGGCGGGGCATGTCCGGCCGGGTCCGGCGGAGCACGATCACGCCGATGTTGACCAGCACGAACGCGAACAGGGTGCCGATGTTGACCAGTTCGACGATGGTGCCCAGGGGAACCAGCGCGGCCAGGATCGCGATCAGGATGCCCAGGCCGATGGTCAGGCGCGCGGGTGTCCCGTACCTCTGATTGACCGTGGCGAGGCGGCGCGGCAGCAGGCCGTCGCGGCACATCGCGAAGAAGATCCGGGTCTGGCCGTAGAAGATGACCAGGACCACGCTGGTGATCGCGACGACCGCCCCGAGTGCCAGGATCGCCGCCGCCCAGGTCATCCCGGCGCCCTGGTCGAGGGCCGCGGCCAGCGGGGCGTCCGACTCCGCCATCTGTGCCGGGGTGGCGATGCCAATCGCGCCGACCACGGTCAGCACATAGAAGACCGTGCAGATCAGCAGCGACCCGAGGATCGCGAGCGGCAGGTCCTTCGCCGGGTTGCGGGCCTCCTCGCTGCCGGTGGAGACGGCGTCGAACCCGATGTAGGCGAAGAAGATGATCGCCGCGGCCGCCGTCACCCCGTCCACCCCCTCCGGCGCGAACGGGGTGAAGTTGTCGGTGCTGAAGTTGACGAAGGCGATGGCGATGAAGAACACCAGCACTACCAGCTTGATCACGACCATGATCAGGTTGACGCGCACGCTCTCGGTCACCCCGCGGACCAGCAGCAACGTGATCGCCAGGACGATGAAGACGGCCGGCAGGTTGAACACGCCACCGTCCTCGGGCGCCGCCGAGATCGCGTCCGGCAGCGCGTAGCCGAACGCCGCGTCCAGGAACGCGTTGAGGTTGCCGCCCCAGCCGACCGCGATCGCCGCGACCGACACCCCGTACTCCAGGATCAGGTCCCAGCCGATGATCCAGGCGACCAGCTCGCCGAGCGTCGCGTAGGCGTAGGTGTAGGCGCTGCCGGAGACCGGGATCGACGACGCCAGCTCGGCATACGACAGCGCCGAGAACGCGCAGGCCACGGCGGCCAGCACGAACGACAGGATCACCGCCGGCCCGGCCAGCGACGAGCCCTTGCCGATGACCACGAAGATGCCGGTGCCGATGATCGCCCCGACCCCCATGGCGGTCAGCTGGGTCGCCCCGACTGTCCGTTTGAGCTGCGTGCCCTCCTCGGAAGTCTCCGAGATCAGCGATCGCACGTCCCGTACCGCGAAGATCCCCCGCCCGGCCATCGGCTCTCCTCTCAGCAATCGTTCAGCCACCGTCACCCCGGCCGACGACGCGCCGCAAGATGATCGGCGCGATGCGCCGAAACCCGTCTCTCCGGTTGCGGTTTCCACGACCCCGTGTCGCAAAAACCTCTGCGGCGTACGCCGTGTGCGCCCCGCCCGTGCCGCGGCGCGGGAGCCTGCGAGCCGGAGGCGCGGACATGTGGTCCGCCGGGGTCGGAGGCGTGTGATGAGCGGGGCCGCGATGACGGCACGACAGCAGGCCGACGGGGCGACCGTGATGGACGTCCGGGGAAGCCTCGACGTGACCACGGTGGACGCGCTGCGGGCGACGATCCTGGACGCACTGCACCGGGACCGGCCCCGGCTGATGATCCTGGATCTGACGCTCGTGACGTTCATGGACTCCACGGGCATCGGTCTGCTCGCCGGCGGGCATCAGTCGGCCCGTGACCAGGGCACCCGGTTCGTGGTCCGCAACCCCAGCGAGTTCGTGCACCGCCAGTTGCGGCTCACCGGGCTCGCCGGGATGCTCGGCCTGTGCTCGACCAGCGGCCCGCCGGCCTGGAGAATCTGACCGTGACGATCATTCTCGTGCCGTACCACCAGGACGATCAGCTGCCCGACGGCGACATCCCGGCTCCCGCCGACGCCACCGTGCACCCGGACTTCCCCGGCGGCGTGGACCGCTGGGAGCGGCTCGCCGCCGAGTACGAGGCGGTCGCCGCCGCCGTGGCCGGGGCCGGCGGGCTGCCCCTGGTCCTCTCCGGGGACTGCCTGATCGCCGGCGGTGTGGTCGCCGGCGTCCAGCGTCGTGGCGCCGATCCGGCGGTCGTCTGGTTCGACGCACACGCCGACCTGCACACCGTCGAGTCCAGCGCCTCCGGGTACCTGGGCGGGATGTCGCTGCGCCTGGTCGCCGGCGCGCACCCGGGGGAGTATGCCGACCGGTTCGGTCTGCGCCCTGTCGCGCCGGAGCGGATCGTGCTCGCCGACGCCCGTGACATCGATCCGCCTGAGGCCGCCTACCTGGCCGGCAGCGCGGTCCGCCGCATTCCGGTCGCCGACCTGACCGCCGAGACCGCCCCGGCGGGCCCGCTCGTCGTGCACGTCGACCTGGACGTCATCGACGCCGCCGAGGTGCCGCGCCTGCGTTTCCCGGTGCCGGACGGCCCCTCGGCCGACGACGTCCTGGCCGCCTGCGAGCGCCTGCTCGCCACCGGCCGCGTCGTCGCCGTCCACGTCGCCTGCCCGTGGTGGCCGGTCACCGACCCTACCGAGCGCGGGATCCGTGAGGCGCTGATCGCCCGTCTCACCGCACTGGTGGCGGCTCACCGCTGACCGTGCGTCGCTCTCGGGGCGGTCCGTCGCGCGTTCTGCGCCGCTCCGTGGCGGTGCACGGATGGTCAGCGCGTGCTGATCCGCACCGGGAAGTGTAGGGGGCCGCGGATCAGGCTGGAGCTGCGGCGGCGGACCACGCCGGCGCGGCGCAGCCCCGGCATCCGCTCGGCCAGCCGTTGCAGCGCGACGGTCGCCTCCAGGCGGGCCAGCGGGGCGCCCACGCAGTAGTGGATGCCGCTGGAGAACGCCAGGTGGTCGGCCTCCGGTGTGCGGTGGATGTCGAAGCGGCCGGGATCGGTGTAGACCACCGGGTCGCGGCCGGTGGCGCCGATCAGCGTCACCACGAACTGGCCGCGCCGCACCGGGCGCCCGGCCAGCTCCAGATCCTCCAGGGCGCACCGGCCGGTCCGCTGGACCGGCGGATCCCACCGCAGCGTCTCCTCGATCGCCGGCCCTGCCAGCCGGGCCGGATCGGCGCACAGCGCCGCCCACTGGGCCGGGTGGTCGAGCAGGGCGTTGACCGCGTTGCCGATCAGGTTGACCGTGGTCTCGAACCCGGCCACGAGCAGCAGGCCCAGCATCGGCAGGATCTCGTGCTCCCGGATCTGGTCGCCCTCGACGGCCAGGATGCGGCCGAGCACGTCGTCGACAGGCTCCGCGCCGGCCTCCAGCGCCGCCCGCCGGGAGGCGAGCAGCCGGACGAACACGTCGTCGAGCTCGCTCTTGGCGGTCAGGAGCCGCGCGGCGTGGCCCAGCGACCGGATGCCGTCCAAAGCGCTGCCGATGGTGGCGCCGTGCCGGGCGAACCTGGCCTCGTCCCGATCCGGAATCCCGAGAAGGCTGCTGATCACGGCGATCGGCAGCGGCGCCGAGAAGCCGCTGACCAGGTCGAACGTGCCCTGCTCAGCGGCCGTGCCGAGGAGCTTGTCGACGGTCTGCTCGACCTGCGGACGGAACCCGGTGATCTGCCGCGGGCTGAACGACGGCTGGGCCAGCCGCCGCAGCCGGGTGTGGTCGGGCGGATCGCGGTCCAGGAACGACATGTCGACCTGCTGACCCGGGGCGGCCGGCCCGTTCGTCGCCGAGGCGGCCACCCCGAACCGGCGGTCCCGCAGGACGGCGTTGCAGAGCGTGTGACCGGCGGTCACGTAGTTGCCGAGCCGGGTCGGGACCAGGTCGCCCTGCGCGCGGATGGACTCGTAGATCGCGTAGGGGTCGTGCCGGCCGGGCGCCAGGTGCAGCCGTGACATCGGGTCGCCGTGGACGTAGCCGTGGTAGGCGATGTCGAGGCGGCGACGATACAGCGTGGTGGCGAAACGTAGAGCGCGCAACGGGTCCCTCCCTGCCCTCGCCTCGAGCCTAGGACGGGAGGGACCCGCTGCGCACTGACAGATGTCAGTCGAGTTCGGCCACGTAGCCGATCAGGTGAGCCAGGGCCGCGTTCCAGTTGATGGTCAGCTCGTTGGTCGCCCACGAGCCGATGTCGTCGACGTAGCAGAACTGGCCGGTGCAGCCCTTGAGCAGGCTCTGCGCGACCGGGTCCTGAATCGACGAGTTCGGTCCGCCGGCCAGGGTGCCGGCCGGCGGGTGCGGCAGGGACGGGTCGAGTTGTGCGGCGTACCAGCGGCTGTGCTGGTTCTGCGAGGCGACCTCGCCGTACCCGGTGACGTAGGAGATGTTCAGCGCGTTGCGGCCGAACAGGTAGTCCAGGCCGGTCAGCAGACCGTCACGGTAGCGGTCCCGCCCGGTGATCCGGTGCGCGGCCGCGACCACCACCAGGTTGTTGGCGATCGCGCTGTTGGAGCCCCAGTCCCACACGTTGTTCGCGGGGGAGTAGGCGACGCCGTACGGGTGCTGCCGCTGGATGGCCAAGTACTTGTCGGCACCCTTGACCACCTGCGACTTCACGCTCGACAGGCCGGGCAGCCGGTTCGGGATCAGCGCCAGGTCGATCTTCGCGGCCGCGGCGGTGGACGCCCAGTCGAACGCCACCTGCCCGAACACGTCGGCGGTGTGCTCCGGGCTGGCCAGGATGTCGGCCGCGTACTTCCTCTCGCCGGTGGTCAGGTAGAGCTCGGCCGCCGCCCAGTAGAAGTCGTCGCTCACCTTGGTGTCGTTGTACGCGCCACCGCCGACCCCGTCGGACTCCGGCGCGAGCAGGTCCGGGTGCGCCTTGGCCGCGGCGTAGGCGGTCCGCGCCGCGCTCAGGGCCCGGGTCGCGAACGCCCGGTCGTACCGGCCGTAGATCCGCGCCGCCTGCGCCGCCGTGGCCGCCAGGTTGAGGGTCGCGGCCGTGGAGACCGGGTGCAGCTCACGCGGCTGCGGGTCGAGGTGCGGCAGCAGCGGCAGGCCGGTCCACGCCTGGTCGTGGATCTTGTGGTGGACCAGGCCGGCGTTGGCCTTGCCGGCCGGTACCTGCATGCTCAGCAGGAACTCCAGCTCCCAGCGGGCCTCGTCGAGGATGTCCGGGACCCGGTTCCCGCTCTCCGGGATGGTCAGGTCGAGCTTGCGTGAGCCACGGTTGTGCTCGTACTCGGCCAGCAGCCCCCAGACCGAGATGCCGCCGTTGACGACGTACTTGCCGTGGTCGCCGGCGTCGTACCAGCCGCCGCGCACGTCCAGGGTGTAGTCGCAGACGCCCGGCTGGCAGGGGACGGCGCCGTCGCCCTTGTTGGGGCCACGTCGACGTGACCGGCCGGGCGGGCGTACCCCGGTCGCAGGTCGTCACGGATCTCGATGCCACTGCGCTGCGTGTAGTACATCTTCAGCGAATCGGCGCGCAGTTGGTCGTACACCCGCGGCTTGATGTCGAAGGGCCGGGAGACCTCGCCGTCGGCGGCCAGGGTGAGGCCGCTCGTCGCTCTCCGGAACTTTCCGAAGTCGATCGTGTGGACGTTCTGGCCGGAGGACGCGTCGACGCCGCGCGGCGCCGAGGTGCCGCGCAGGACGGCCTTGCCGGATCTGTCGCGGAGCTCCCAGGGCAGCGCGGTCGTCGCGGTGGTGACCAGCGTCGCGGTCTTCGGGCTGTCCGGCAGGTAACCGACCTGGTTGACGCGGACGCGGGGGCCGGTGTCCGGCTCGTAGACCTCCGGCGGCACACCGCCGACCAGCGAGACGTTGTCGACGCAGAAGCGCCACGGGTCGGGGCTGCCGCCGACCTGGAAGGCCACCTGGCCCTGCGCGGTGCTCGCGTTGGCGGTGAACGTCCACTCGTAGTGCTGCCAGTCGCCGAGGACCGGCGATTGCTCGAAATAGGTGTCGTAGGGGCTGACCGCGAGGCCGGTGATGGCCCGCACCACGTGGCCGGCGTCGCCGCTCGCGTCGAAGCTGAACCGGTACGTCTCGCCGGCGACCAGGTCGATGTCGTTCTGGCCGACCGCGGCGTCCCAGCGGTTGACCGTGCCGCCGGGCACGTCGACGCAGGCGCGGCCGTCGGCCAGGCCGATCGTCATGCCCGCGTTGGTCCAGAACGGGTCGGCGCCGTTGTCGAAACCGCCGTTGACGACCTGTTCGACTTCTTCGGCAAGGGCCGGCGCCGCTGCGCCGGCGATCAGGAGGACAGAGATCGCGGCTATGTTGCGGGAGCGCTCCCATAGATGCATGGACACATATTGGTTGCGGACGTGTTAAGTCGTCAACGCCCCTGGTCGCGGATCCAGGCATCGATCAGCCCGCCGAAGTGGGCCAGGAACTTCTCGTGCTCGTGAACCGGGTAGTGGGCGCGGACCGTTTCGCGTAGCAATGAGTGGAACTCGTCGGAGGAGACCCAGTCGTAGACGATGTCCTCCACGTTGCCCAGGCTCTTCTCGCAGAACTCCCGGTACCTCTCCGTCTCGAAGTAGTCGTCGGCCAGCTCCCGGTAGGCCAGCAGCTTCTCCGCATACGTCCGGTCCGAGTCGGCCACCGCGAAATACGCCGCCGTGTCCATGTCCAGCCGCGGCCGCCGATCGGTCACCACACAGAAGACCGTCCACCGCAGCAGCGCCGTCATCGCCCACGGGAAGTAGTAGTGCAGCGACGTCAGCGACACGTCCGGGCACGCGTTCGCATAGTCGATCGGGTGCACGTCGTCGCCGTGGACCAGCGATTCACACGAATTGAACTCCCACCGGAAGAACGCGTTCACCAGCCGGGAGATCGTCACCACCTCGTCGCCGGCCTCCGCCGACAGGAAATTGTGGTCCACCTCGTAACGGGCATGCATCGGCTGCTCCGGGCGGAACTTCATCACCATCGTCTCCGGCCCGATGCTCAGGCTCCGGGCGAACACGTCATAGCCCTCGACCGACGCCTGCAGATGCATCAACCGCTCACCCGACGCGTCATAGGCGGCGTGCAACTCGGCCGGGTTCCGGATCTTCGAGACCCCCACCCAGGCGCCGCCGTCATACGGTTTCATCCACAGCGGATAACCCACCGCAGCGGCCGTCGCCTCCAGGTCGAAAGGACGGTTGTAACGCGCCGCCGTATAGGCCCACCGCGAGTTCTCCAGCGGATTCTTGAACGGCACGAGAACCGTCTCCGGCACCTTCAGCCCCAGCCGCATCATCGCGCAGTAGGCCGCGTGCTTCTCCATCGACTGAAACGTGAAAGGACTGTTCAACAGGTAGACGTCGTCCATCAACGCGATCTTCTTGAGCCACTCGCGCGGGTGGTAGTACCAGTACGCCAGACGGTCGATGACCAGGTCGTGCCTCGGATTGTCACGCAGGTTGAACGGCTCGATCGTCACCCGTACCGAACGGGCCCGATGGCTGCGCCCGTCCGCGCCCGAGACCACGCCCAGCCGTCGCAGCAGCGCCTCGTAGGCCCGCGGCCAATCGTCCTCGGTGCCCAGCAACATGCCGATGGTGTGCTCGACGTCGGCCACATCGCCTCCCCTTAGGTCCACACCCGCCGCAGCAGGCCGGTCAGATGCGGGTGCAGGGCATCCCGCCACCCCGTCCAGGTATGTGCGTCCGGGGTCTCCGCGAAATCCACGGCATACCCTTGTCCGCGCAGCGCATCCGCCATTTCGCGGTTGTTCCCGAGGTTCTCCTCGGCGGCGCCGCACGTCAGGGTCACCGGAACCCCCGGCCCCTTCTCCCGGTGCCGCATCAGGCCGGTGAAACGGACGATCCGCCGGAAATACCGGAACCCGGCCTCCTGCCCGTCCAGCCGCGCCCGGAAATAACTGCTCGACTGCAGGAACAATCCCGCGAACGAATCCGGAAAACGCCATTGCGCGTGCGCCATCGCGAGCGCGCCGAGACTCGCCCCGGCACCGACGACCGGGCCGGCGCAGAGCCGCGCCCGGATCCGTGGCAAAAGATCCAGCGCCAGGAGAAAGGCATATCCGGGATCGGCCGAATAGATCCTCTCCCGCGCCGGGCCCGGTTCCAGGAGCACCAGATGGTACGGCCGGACGCGCCCCGATCCGATCGCCGCCGCCGTGTAGTCGCCCAGCCGGCCGCGGAGATCGTACTCAGGGCCGTCGTGCGCCACCAGAACCCGGTCGGTGTCGTCCACCGGCGACCAGACGCGCGCCGTCCGGCCCGGCAGCCGCATCCGCCGCCAGGTCCCCGCAGCGGGCGCCGTCGCGAGCCAGTCCGGCTCGGCATAACCGGGACACCGCAGCTCGGCCGGGCCGCTGCCGCGCGTCTCGCCGTCCGGGCCGGTCAGCTCGAAGTGATAGTCGAGACGCCACAGTGGCGGCCGCGCACAGGACAGCTCCCAGGCGCCGAGATCGGCGTTGAAGGCCAGGTCAGCACGGATGGCCGACGACCACAGCCGGACACCGGCCAGCAGGTGAAGAGGATCGGCATACCAGAACCGGAGCACGGTGCCCTCGCACGACGCCCCGCCGGCACCCTCCATGAACGCACACTAGCGCCGCCCGGCCGTCCGCGCCCGGCGTGCGCCATCACCGCCCACGACGCTCTACGACAGGTCATGGCCACGCTGTGCCGACGCCGACCTGACTTCAAGGTGTCTAGAGTCGGGGGATGCGGATCCGGATCGAGGGGGATGACCTGCCCGGGCGGGCCGGGGCGCCACAGGCCGAGGCGTTGCGGCTCGGTGGCGTGCAGGTCGGCGTCCAGCGGCGCAAGGAGGTCGTCGACCTGGTCGCGGTGCACGAGGACCGGGCGGTCTGGGAGCTGGAGGTCGACAGCCGCGAGGTGGGCGATCTCATCGACGTCGGCGGGCCCTGGGTGCACGGGCGGCCCGGAGCCCGGTTCCTGTATCTGAGCTGGGGCGCCACCGACACCGGCGTGTTCGCCGGCTTCCGGCGGGCGAAGCTGATGTTCGGCGACATCCCCGGTGACCTGCTGCGAACCGCGGCCGCCGGCGACGGAGCCCTGGTCGGCCGGCTCGGGCTCACCGGCCCGGACGGCGGGCCCCGCTGCGCCCGGGTCCGCCCGCCCGACATCCTCTGGACCCTGGAACCGCTCGCGTAGTGACGGCGGGCTCTTCGGTGTCCTGAGCGCTCCTCCTGCCGCTCACCGAGGACGGTGGGGCGCTCTCGGCGAGGTTTCCTGAGCGCGCGGGAGTGTGCGGGAGTGACGGTGGTTACGTCGGCGGTCCGGGCGGGGCCGTGGCGGCCGGAAAGTGTCGGAGGGGCGGCCTAGAGTCGGCGGCATGTTCAGCCACCGTTTCGATCAGCGCCTCCCGGGTCCGGCATGACCGCGATCGTCCGGGCCGAGGCGGCGAGCGTGCGGGTGCTCCACGGGCTCGTCGGGCGTGACGGCGGGCTGAGCCTGTGGGCGGAGGACGGTGCGGCGGCCGGCTCTTCCGCCCGCCGGGGTGCGGCGCCGCCGCATCCGTTCGCGGTGGCCGTCAACGGGCTGCCCGCCGGCGACACCCGGGCCGAGGCCACCCTGCTGTTGCCGTCGACCGGGTCGGGGCCGCTGCCGTCGCCGCATCTGGGGCTGCCGCAGCGCCGTGGCACCCCACGGGCCCGCGCCTGGCGTGTCCCGGCGGTGAGCGTGCCCTTCGTCGACGTCGATCTGGTCGCCGAGTTCGAGGGCAGGCCAGCCCCGTCGGCCGGCTGGCTCGTCGAGCTGTGCGGGTTCGCCGCGAGCCTGGTCCGGCGCGGGCGGGTGCTGCCCGGCGTGCGGATCGACGGCCCCGGCCGGTGGCGCGGTGGCGGCCGGTCGTCACCGGGGGCGACGCGGTGCGGTTGGCCTCGCTGCGCGACCGGATGCCGCCGGCCTGCCGCTCCGAGCAGACCGCCGCCGGCGCGGAGACGACCGCGGCCGAGCTCATCGGGGCCGCGCTCGGCCGGCTCGTCGACGGCCTGGTGCGCACCAGACTGGCCGAGGCCCGGGTCACCCTCGCCGACTACGGATGGCTCGCCGCCCTGACCGGCGAGCCCGAGTTCGACGCCGCCCCCACGCTCGCCGACACGCTGGCCGGTCGGCTCGGCGCCTGGTTCGAGCAGGCCGCCCGCGGCGCCGAGGTGCGGGTGTGCTTCCGGCTGAGCGACCCCCGCGAGCACGAGCCGGTGATGCCCGACGCGGTGCCACTGCCGGAGGACACGTGGCGTCTCGAGTTCCTGCTGCAGGCCGTCGACGAGCCGAGCGTGCTGGTCCCGGCGGCCGACGTGTGGCGCGACCGGTCGGCGCCGCTGCGCCGGTGGACGTCACACCCCCAGGAGCGGCTGCTCGCCGGTCTCGGCCGGGCCGCCCGGCTCTACCCCGATCTGGCGGAGGCGCTGCACGGCACCCATCCGGGCCAGATGCTGCTCGACACCGAGGGCGCCCACCGATTCCTCAGCCACGCCGCGCTGCTGGAGGAGAGCGGCTACGGTGTCCTGCTCCCGGCCTGGTGGCGACGGCGGCCCAGCCTCGGGCTCTCGCTGGAGGTCCGCGGGCGTGACCCGGTCTCGCAGGTGCTCCGTGACCGGGCGGTCGGGCTGAAAGAGCTGGTCGACTACCGGTGGGGCCTGGCGCTCGGCGGGCGGACCCTCACGGAGGACGACCTGACCGATCTGGCGCGGGCCAAGGTTCCGCTGGTCCGGCTGCGCGGGCGGTGGGTGTTCCTCGATCCGGAGCGACTCGCCGCCGGGCTGGCGTTCCTGCAGCGGGGCGGAGGGCGGATGACCGCCGGAGACGCGCTGCGCACGATGCGGCTGCTGCCACCGGAGGATCTGCCGCTGCCGGTGACCGACGCGCGCGGTGAGGGCTGGCTGGCCGACCTGCTCAGCGGGCGACTCGACCAGCGGCTGGAGGTGCTGCCCCCGCCCGCCGGCTTCGAGGGGGTGCTCCGGCCGTACCAGATCCGGGGTTTCTCGTGGCTGGCCTTCCTCGACTCGCTGGGGCTCGGCGCGTGCCTCGCCGACGACATGGGCCTGGGCAAGACCGTGCAGCTTCTCGCGCTGCTGCTGCATCACCGGGAGGGGCCGGCGCTGCTGCTCTGCCCGCTGTCGGTGCTGGGCAACTGGCAGCGGGAGGCGGAGCGGTTCGCGCCGTCGCTGCGGGTGCGGGTGCTGCACGGCGCCGATCGGGCCGACGCGGCGACCCTCGCGGCCGGAGCCGACGTGGTGCTGACGACCTACGCGACGGCGGTCCGCGACGCGGACGCGCTGGCCGCGATCTCCTGGGACCGGGTGGTGCTCGACGAGGCACAGCACATCAAGAACAGCGGCGGCGCCACGGCCAAGGCGGTCCGCCGGTTCCCGGCCCGCAACCGGATCGCGCTGACCGGCACCCCCGTGGAGAATCGGCTGGCCGAGCTCTGGTCCATCCTCGACTTCGTCAACCCGGGGATCCTGGCGTCGGCGCACACCTTCCGGGCCCGGTTCGCGGTGCCGATCGAGCGTTACGCCGAGGAGGACGCGGCCGCGCGACTGCGCCAGGCGACCCGGCCGTTCCTGCTCCGGCGTACCAAAGCCGACCACGGCATCGCCTCCGAGCTGCCCACGAAACGGCACGTCCGGCACCTGTGCGGGATGACGGTGGAACAGGTCAGCCTCTACCGGGCGGTCCTCGACGACCTGTTGGAGCGCCTCGCCGAGCCGGGTGAGAAATGGCGGAAGGGCCTGGTCCTGGCTGCCATGACGAAACTGAAACAGGCCTGCGTGCACCCGGCGCTGCTCCTCAAGGACGCCTCGCCGCTGCCCGGCCGCTCCGGCAAGATCGACCGCCTGGAGGAGATCGTCGACCATGCGCTCGGAGCCGGGGAGAGCGTGCTGTGCTTCACCCAGTTCGCCCGGTTCGGGGCGATGCTCACGCCGCATCTGGCCGCCCGGTTCGGGGTGCCGGTGCGGTTCCTGCACGGCGGCACGCCACGCGGCGCCCGGGACAGCATGGTCGCCGACTTCCAGCGAGCCGAGCGCCCCGGTATCTTCGTGCTGTCCTTGAAAGCCGGCGGCACCGGCCTCAACCTGACCGCCGCCAACCACGTCGTGCACATCGACCGCTGGTGGAACCCGGCGACCGAGACCCAGGCCTCCGACCGCGCCTTCCGCATCGGGCAGCGCCGCGACGTCCACATCCACACCCTCGTCTGC
This sequence comes from Actinoplanes sp. CA-252034, assembly GCF_050956125.1. Taxonomy (NCBI): domain Bacteria; kingdom Bacillati; phylum Actinomycetota; class Actinomycetes; order Micromonosporales; family Micromonosporaceae; genus Actinoplanes; species Actinoplanes sp. CA-252034. Next base: position 7,332,454 of record NZ_CP191846.1, on the reverse strand, counting down.
CTGGGCACCCTGGAGGAGCGCATCGACCGTGTCCTGACCGACAAGGGCATCCTCGCCGAACGCGTAGTCGGCTCCGGCGAGGGTTGGCTGAGCGCCCTCTCCGCCGGCGAGATCCGCGACCTGTTCGCCCTGGCGCCGGAGGCTCTCGTTGACTGACCGCCTCCCCGATGTCCGCGTCCGTGCCTTCGGCTCCTCTACGACTTCGCGCTCACCGCGGCGGCCCTCGTCGGCGGGACGCCTTCCCGACGTCGGTGTCCGGGCTTTCGGTGTCCTTCCGGTGTTGCGCCTGGGCTGGGGGCTGTCGTCGGCAGGCGGCTGTCCGGTGTTGTTGTCGGGGCAGTCGGTGCCTTTCGGGCCTGGCCGATTTGCTTCGGAGGCAGTCGATGAGTGACTTCTCGCCGGCCTTCCTCGGCATGTTCGAGTCGCTGCGGATGGGAGCGACCTTCGCGCGTGGACGCCGTGACGAGAGGGCCGGGCACGTTCGCAGTCTCACCGTCTCCGGCAGCCTGGTAGTCGCCCTGGTCCGTGGCCCCGACGATCCCGCGGCGTTCCGTTCGCGGATCGCGGCGCGTGCGTTCGGCGCCTCTGAGTGGGCGCGGGTGGAGACGACGCTGGTCGCCGAAGCCCGCTATGTCGCCGACCTGCTCGACGGACGGATGCCGCCGGGCATCGAGGCGATGTTCGCCGCCGCGGGGCTGAGCCTGCTGCCGCTCTCCCTCGACGAGGTCGCGATGGACTGCACCTGCGAGCGCTGGCCGATGCCCTGCGCCCACCTGGCGGCGACCTGTTACGCGCTGGCCAGGGCTTTCGAGAGCGACCCGTTCGAGGTCTTCACGTGGCGTGGCCGACCACGCGACGAACTCCTGATGCGCCTCCGCCGCCTGCGGGAGGCCTCGGTCGCCGACGCGTCACGGGAAAGTCCGCCCGGTTGGCCAGCCGATTCCGGGGCCCTGTCCGGCAGCCACTCGACGGCATACGCCGATCCGTCCGGTGGATCGGCGAGTTCCAGGAGCGGGTCGCCCGATACAGACGGCAGATCCGGCGGGCCGGCGGCTTCCGGCAGCGGGTTCGGCGAGCCGGCGGCTTCCGGCGCTGGGTCTGGTGGGGTCGCCGGGTCGGGCGCTGGGTCTGGTGGGGTGGCCGGTCCGGGCGCTGGGTCTGGTGGGGTGGCCGGTCCGGGCGCTGGGTCTGGCGTGTTGGCCGGTCCGGGAGGTGGCTCTGGTGGGTTGGCGGGGTCCGGTGATTCGACGGCTTCCGGCGGTGGGGTGGCGGGTAGCGGCGGGCTGTCCGGTGACTCATTGCGGTCTGGGCGCGAATCCGGTGAGCCGGACGATCCTGGCGGTCCCACCGGCGGCTCGGCAGGACCCGGAGGCGCTTTCGGTGACTCGGTGGGCAGCGGTGGGCCGATCGGGGGCAGCGGGCGTGGAGATCATCGCGGGGGCCATGACGGCGGCAGTCCCACGGGCGCGGGCGGTTCGTCGTCGGCGCTTGACCCGGCCGCCTTCTGGGGGGCCGTGGTGTCGTCCGAAGGCCCGGCCGCCGGAGCTTCTGTCGCCGGTGAGTCCGAGACCGCCCGACGGCGGGGCGCACCGTCCGATCAGGAGTGGGTGGATGCCGGGAGCCGGCATTCCGACGCCACGACGGACGGCCGTGGCCGGATGCTGCGGCCGGATGCGCTGCTCGATCAGCTCGACGCGCCAGGGCTCACCCACGCGGGGCGGCCGGTCACCGAGGTGCTCCGAGTGGCATACCAGGCCCTGGCAGACGATTTCGGCGGTGAGTGAGGGCTCCGCCTAAGGCGTGTTTTAGAAGGTTGAGCTGCCGGTATGCATGTCACGGCGTGGCGGTGATCGATAACTGAAGAGGTCTCCGGTATCTGGTTCAGCGACCAAGCTAGAACTTCATACCGGAGACCTCGTGGCCACCTTAGCGGTGACGAGGCGGCATGACCTCACCGACGCCCAGTGGCAGCGACTTGCGTCGTTGCTGCCTGCCGCGTCGGCGACGGGTCGTCCGCCGAAGTGGAAGAAGCGGCAGCTCATCGACGGGATCCGGTGGCGAATCCGGATCGGTGCGCCGTGGCGAGACGTCCCTGCCGAGTACGGTCCCTGGCAAACCGTGTACGGCCTGTTCCGCCGCTGGCAGCGCGACGGCACCTGGGACCGGATCCTGTCGGCGTTGCAGGCCTTCGGTGATGCGGAGGGCCGGATCGCCTGGACTGTCAGCGTGGACTCGATGACCAGCCGCGCCCACCAGCACGCCGCCGGCGCCCGCACCGATGGTCACCTGCAGAAAGAATCACCCGGCGGCGTGCACGACGAACCCGCCGATCATGGGCTCGGCCGGTCCCGCGGCGGGCTGACCACCAAGACGCATCTGGTGGTCGAGCAGGGCCAGAAGGTCCTGTCGATGATCGTGACCGCCGGGCATCGCGGCGACAGCCCGCAGTTCATCTCGGTCCTGCGCCGCATCCGGGTCACCCGCCTCGGCGTGGGCCGGCCCCGGACCTGCCCCGACCTGGTCCTGGCCGACAAGGCGTACACCAGCCGAGCCAACCGCGCCTACCTGCGTAAACGCGGAATCAAGGCATGTATCCGAGCAAGAAGGACCAGGACGCCCACCGAAAGGCAAAAGGCTCCCGAGGCGGACGCCCACCCAAGTTCGACAAGGCCCTCTACCGGATGCGGCATGCCGTCGAGAACGGCATCGCCCGCCTCAAACGCCACCGCGGCGTCGCCACCCGCTACGACAAACTCGCCGTCCGATTCCAAGCCGTCCTGACCATCGTCATCATCTGCGAGTGGCTCTGACCGGGTTCTAAACACGCCTTAAGCCCGGACGGCCGCCCGTCCGCCGGTAGTTCATGCCGTTCCGATGCCCGCCCGCCGATGTCCGCCCGCCATTGTCCGGCTGTCCGGCACGGATCGGTGGCCGGCCGCGGTCTGGGTGTCCGCCGCGGCTCAGCTGGTCTGGGTGTCCGCCATGGTTCGGTCGCCCGGCGCCTTTCGGTCGCCCGTCAGGATTCGGTCGCCCGCCACTACCTGACGGCCCGCCATGGTCCGGCTGCTCGCGGTGATTGGGCTGCTCGGCTGTCCGTCATGGTTCGGCTGTCCGCCGCGGTTCGGGTGCCCGCCGCGGTTCGGGTGCTCGTCTGCCCGCCAGGGTTTGTGGTGCTCGGCTGTCCGCCGTCGTTCGGCTGTCCGCCGCCACCGGGTGGTGGTAGTTGGGGTCTGCCTCGCCGTTTCGTTCGACGGCTTTCTGGCGGCCGCTTCTTGCGCCGTCTGGTTCGTGCCTGTCGTGAGTGGGGGTTGGCGGCGGGATGCGGTTTGACGGTGGTCCCGCCTGTGGGGCGCCTCGTCCTTCAAGGATGAGGGCCTTTCGCTCCCGGGCTCGGTGTGGCTGTGCGGGTGTGAGCGTGGCGAGGCGGACGCCGATGGTGGCAGGGCCGCGGGCCTGGGCGAGGCCGCGGGCCTGGGCGAGGCCGCGGGCCTGGGCGAGGCCGCGGGCGTCGATGTTGTGGCGGGTGCGGGACTGGTGGCGGTGGGACCTCTGAGGGGCTTTGTCAGGTGGCGATTCGTCGGTGGTGGATGGTGACGATGAGTGAGAGGTGAGGCGTTGTTGCCGGGACGGGCGGGATGAGACCAGGCGGGCTGGAGTGAATGTCTGGTTTGCGGTTTAAAGGGACTTTTACTGCTTTCTGACGAGCCGGCAATGGAGGGCATGCTTCGGCCGGTGAGTAGCGCGTGAGTACAAAGAAGTGCCTGGTCAGCGGCATTGTCTGGCTAAACATGGAACCGGCAAACCTGGCTTTACGGACACGGGCCGGGTCGTCCGAACGGTCAGCTTTCCGGTAAAGCTCCGGTTCGCCTTTGAGGGGCATGGTGAGCTACGCAAGTCATGGCGATTTGTCCCGAAAAGGTGTGACAACAATGAAAAACCCGAAGCGAATGTTGGCTGCGGCCAGCATGAGTCTGGCAGTTGCTGGAGCGCTGGGCATTGCGTCTCCCGCCCCGGCAGCAGGACTAGTGGCCAAACCGGCCGCTCCGGCTGCCAAGGAGGCCACGCCCTCGTCACCGATGACGGCGAACGGCTGGGATGACGACTATGTGGTCGGCTACTACGCCAGCGAGGTGCTGTGCCAGCAGGCCGGCGCGTACGGCGTGACCCAGGGCGCCTGGAACGACTACGACTACTACCTCGCGTCCGTCCCCGGTCGCGGATCGGTGTGGGTCCTCGAGATCCCGGAGAACAACTGGCAATGGTCCGCGTGGAGCGGCGGGTGGCCCGACAACTGGCTGTACCGGCCCTCGTACGTGTTCAACTCCTACGACATCGGCGGCCGTTACTACCACCCGTTCCGTAACAGGCCGGGTGTGAGGTACTACGGCCACGGCCACGGTGGTGGCTACGGCGGCGGTCACGGCGGTGGCTTCCACGGCGGTGGCGGTGGCCACGGTGGTGGCTACGGCGGCGGTCACGGTGGCGGGTACGGCGGTGGTCACGGTGGTGGCGGCGGTCACGGTGGTGGCTACGGCGGCGGTCACGGTGGCGGCGGCGGCCAAGGCGGTGGCGGCGGCTACGGCGGCGGTCACGGTGGTGGCGGCGGCCAGGGTGGCGGTCACGGTGGTGGCGGTGGCCACGGTGGTGGCGGCGGTCACGGTGGTGGCGGCGGTCACGGTGGTGGCGGCGGTCACGGTGGTGGCGGCGGTCACGGTGGCGGCGGCGGTCACGGCGGCGGGAGCCTCTGATCGCTACCTAGGTAGTGATCGTCCCTTCAGAACAGACGGGCCGCACCTCGAGGTGCGGCCCGTTCGCTGTGCCCGGCGTGGGTCACCACGCCACGGGGGCGTAGTCCTTCAGGAAGCAGCCGTAGACGTCTTCGCCCTGCTCGCCACGGACGATCGGGTCGTAGACACGGGCCGCGCCGTCGACCAGGTCCAGGGGGGCGTGGAAGCCCTCCTCGTGCAGGCGCATCTTCGTCGGATGCGGGCGCTCGTCGGTGATCCAGCCGGTGTCGACGCTGGTCATCAGGATGCCGTCGGCGAACATGTCGTCCGCGCTCGTGCGGGTCAGCATGTTCAGGGCCGCCTTCGCCATGTTCGTGTGCGGGTGGCCGGCGCCCTTGTAACCGCGGGCGAAGATGCCTTCCATGGCTGACACGTTCACCACGTAGCGGCGCGTGAACTTCGACGCCTTCATCGCCGGGCGCAGGCGGCTCACCAGGATGAACGGGGCCGTCACGTTGCAGAGCTGCACCTCCAGCAGCTCCAGCGGCGCCACCTCGTGCACGCGGTCGCTCCAGCTGTTCGTCGACGTCGTGTCCGGGACCAGGCCACCCGCGTCGATCGCCACCGAACGGGCCGTCAGCGCCATCTCGGTGACCTCCTTCGCCGACAGCGTGGGCGGGTGCGCCGCCGTCAGCGCCGCCGCCGGCGAGGAACCGATCGAGGCGGCGCCACCGAAGAACTCCAGCTCCGGCAGCGGTCCGTCCGGCAGCGGGGCCGACTCCGCGGCCACCAGCTCGGAATAGGCGCCGGGCGTACGCCGTACCGTCTGGGCCGCGTTGTTGATCAGAATGTCCAGCGGACCGCGTGCCGCCACCGACTCGGCAAGGCCGACGACCTGCGCCGGGTCTCGCAGATCGATGCCGACCACCCGCAGCCGATGCAGCCAGTCGGCGCTGTCGGGCATCGCCGCGAAGCGCCGGACCGCGTCGTGCGGGAACCGCGTCGTGATCGTCAGATCCGCGCCGTCGCGCAGCAGCCGCAGCGCGATGTACATGCCGATCTTGGCGCGCCCGCCGGTGAGCAGCGCCGTCCGGCCCGTCAGGTCGGTACGCGCGTCGCGCCGCGAATGGTTCAGCTCGGCACACGACGGGCAGAGCTGGTGGTAGAACGCGTCCACGATCGTGAAGCGCTGCTTGCACACATAGCAGCCGCGGGCCTGTTTCAGCACCCCGGCCGTCGCTCCGCGCACCGTGCTGCGCAGCGGAATCCCCGCCGTCTCGTCGTCGATGCGGCCCGGCGCGCCGGTGGCCGTCGCCTCGGTCACCGCGCGGTCGCTCGCCACGACGGCCTGGCGGCGCTCCTTGCGGCGCTGCACCTTCACCGTCTTGAACAGGCCGGCGGTCGCCCGCCGCACCCGCACCGCGTCCGGATGCTCGGTCGGCAGCTTCTCCACCTCGGCCAGGACCGAAAGACAGACCGCTAGACGGTCCGGATCCACACTTACGGCGTCCGGGTCGATGCCGGTCATTTCGTACGTCCCCCTCTGTTCCCTACCCGCACGCACTGTACTTACCGGCCGGGTCGTCGCCCCACCGGCGGTCCCATCGGCACCGGTGTCCATCACCACAGCAGTTGCGATCAAGCCCACCAGACGGCGAACCGGCCGCCCGGTGACCCCGTGGGACCACCGGACGGCCGGTTCGTCGGCGTCAGCGTGCCGCGTCCGGTCCGGGCTCGTCCGGCGTCGGCTCCGAGGCGGGCCGGACCGGACCCGGGTGGTCGGCCAGCGAGGCCGGGCGGCGGGTCTGCCGGTCGTACGGGTACTCGCCCGAACCGTCGGCCCATGACGGACCGGTGTTCGCCGGGCGCCGACTCGAACGACCCTGATCCGGCATGTGGTCGGCCAGTGTCGCAGGGCGCACCGTGCCCCGGATCCGGTCGTCCAGCGTCTCGGGACGGCGGCCCCGGGAATGGTCGGGTTCGTTGCGGTCCGACTCGGGCGGCTGCTCGACGGATGCGGTGCCCGGCCAGGCTCCGGTGTTCACGTCCCCCAGAGTCTGGGGGCGCACCCGGGAGACCTCCGCGTCCCCCAGGGGCTCAGGGCGTACCGGGGGGACCTCCGGGGCGTCGTCGAGGGTGTGGGGGCGGGCCGACGCCAGCGGGATGTCCTCCAAGGTCCGGGGACGGTGTAGCGGAGCGGGGCCGGCCAGCCAATCGTCGAGAGTCTGCGGGCGGCGTGGTTGCGCGAGGCTCGCCGGGGCCGGGGCCGGGGCCGGGGCCGGGGCCGGGGCCGGGGCTGGGGCTGGGATCGGGGGAGTCGGGAGGGTCGTTTCCGGGACGTAGGGCGTCTCCGGCGCATCCGCAGTTTCCTGCTCGTCGGCCGTTTCGATTGTTTCCGCAGCTGCCGCGGTGCCGGTCGATTCGATCGCCTCGGCCGTGGGCGCCTGCTCGTCGGAGATCTCGTCCACCGGGTCTCCGATCGCCTCTGGAGCTGATACGGGGGAAGGGGCTGTCGCTTCCACACGTGGTGCCGGCTCCGCGGGCACCAGCGACTCCGTCAACGCGAACGGCGATGTGTCGTCGGCGAGCGCCTCGGCCGGCTCGGCGGCTTCAGGTTCGGCGTTGGTGGGCCGGGGGCGGGTGGTGGTCGAGCCGATCGCCGACTGGGCCAGGACCGCCGGGTCGCGCCAGGCGTCGACCTCGGCGGGCTCGGAGGCCTCGGCCACATGTGCGGACCCCACCGACTCAGTGGCCTCGCTCGCCCGGTTCACCTTCGCGGCCTCGGTGGCCTCGGTGGCCTGGTTCGTGTCGGCTGTTTCGGTGGCCTCGCTGGCTTGGTTGGTCTCCGCTGTTTCGGCGGTCTCGCTGGCTTGGTTCGCCTTCGCCGCCGCGGGGACATTGGCCACCTCAGCGACCTCGGGCACGTCGGCGATCTCGGGCACGGCGGCTGCCTCCGCCACAGCGGCGACCTTCGCCGCAGTGGGAGCTTCGGTGGGGTCGGCGGGCTCCACGTCGGCGGTCTCGGTCGGTTGATCAGCGGCGGGTTCGACGACTGCGTCGGTGGATCCGGTGTCCGCGACGGCGTGGGAATCGGTGATTTCGACGCCGTGGCGGTCGGTGATCTCGGTCGGTGTAATGGCCGACGGCTCGGCAACGCTGTCGGTGGATGCGGTGGATGCGGTGGATGCGGTGGATGCGGTGGACGGCTCAGCGGCCGTGATCCGGTCCGGCGTGTCGCTGTTGGGCGCGTCCGGTGTGGCTGCAGCTGTGAAAGGTTCCGGCTCGTCAGCCGCGGAGGGCTGTGCCGGTGCCTCCGTGGTGACGTTCGCCGGCACCGCGGCCTCCGCAGACCTCGGCTCGGTGGCTGTTGCTCCGCCGGTCGGTGAGGTTGCGCGCGCCGGTTCGGTCGTGGTGACGCTCGCCGGCACCGCGGCCTCCGCAGACGTCGGCTCGGTGGCTGTTGCTCCGCCGGTCGGTGAGGTTGCGCGCGCCGGTTTGGTGGGCTCCGTCGGGTCGGGCGTGGAGGCGGACGCCGGAGGGCCGCTGACGCCGGCCGAACGGGTGGGGAGATCCGCCAGGCTGGCCGGGCGGGGGCGGGCGGCCGGGCTCACCGGGGTGGTCGGCAGGTCGCCGAGGCTTTCCGGGCGTGGTGCCCTTGAAGCCTCCGTGACGTCCGGAACACCGGTGGAGTCGAATCGTGCCTCTTCCGGACGGCTTCGCGACGGGGTTGTGGTCAGCCAGTCGTCACGGCTTCGCGACGGGGTCGTGGTCAGCCAGTCGTCGAGGGTCTGCGGGCGGTGGGGAACGGTTGGGTCGGTCCCCGGGGCCGGCGGGATCGGGTCCGGCTTGGGCACGGCGGGTTCCGGTGTGCCGGGCACCGCGGCATAGCGGTCCAGCCACGGGAACGCGTCGGGCTCCGGAGCGGTGATGGCAGCCAGGCGGGGGTCGTCACGCCAGGAGAACGGGTCGATTACAGGCTCGACCACCTGCGCGTCGGTCTGAGGAGCCGGTGCCGGGGTGACCGCGTCGGCGAGATGCCTGGGCTCCGTGAAAGTCGCCTCGGACAGGAAAGAAGGGGCCGGCGGTTCGGCGGACGGCGCAGGCGTCTCGAGAGCGGACGGTGCGTGCGAGTCGAACGGGAACGGCGTTGGCGAGTCGAACGAGGACGGCGCGGGCGACTCGAACGGGGACGGAGTGGGCGAGTCGAAGGAAGACGGCGTGGGCGACTCGAGAGGGTACGTCCGGGACTCGGTTGAAGGCGCTTCGGGCTCGAAGGAGCGGGTCGCAGGTTCGGTCGAGGGTGCGTGCGGCTCGAAGGAGTACGCCGCCGGCCCCAGGGAAGGTGCTTCGGGCTCGAAAGGACCGGCCACGAATTCGGCTGAGGGAGTGGTGAGCTCGAAGGGAGGCGCCGCGGGCTCGGTAGAAGGCGTTGCGAGGTCGGTGGCGTCTACGAAGGGTGCCAGGAAGTATGCGACCTCCTCGTCCTCTGCGGCCGTGGACCTTCCGGAACGGGAGCGCCCGGAGTCCGGGAGGTCCGTGGTCGTGGACGCGGCGGGTTTGGCCGGCGTGGATTCCGAGTCATCCGGCGCGAACGCAACAGCCTCGGCGGCGACCGGTCCGAAGCCGGCCGGGGACACGTCGGCAGGGGACACGTCGGCAGGGGACGGGCCTGCCGGGGAGATGTCGGCAGGGGAGAAGTCGGAAGGGAACGGGCCGGCCGGGGAGACCTTGGCAGGGGAGAAGTCGGAAGGGAACGGGCCTGCCGGGGAGACGTCGGTAGGGGAGACGTCGGTAGGGGAGACATCGGCCGGCACGGGCGTGCGGGAGGCGACGTCGGCAGAGGGGACGTCCACGGAGGGGGCATCGGTGGAGAAGATCCCGGCGCCGGAGACGTCGGCCGGTGCGGTGTCGACTGAGGGGAGATCGGCCGAGGTGACCTCGGTCCGGGCCGTTTCGGTGGAGGAGACGTCGTGTGGTGCGGCGTCTTCGGCGTCGACGAGAGGGATGTCGGCGTCGACGGGAGGAGTGTCGGCGTCGTTCGGGGTCGGTTCGACGTCGGCGGGGGCCGGGGTGTCCTCGGCCGGATCGGTGGTGAGTTCCTCGGGGGCGGGTGTCGCCGCTCGCACGGTCTCTTCGGTGAACAGGCCGTTGTAGACGGTCTCGGAGAAGATCACCGCTTCTTCCGGGGCGGGTTCCGAGGGTGCGACGGCCGGAAGGTGCAGGACCTGGGTGGCCGCGGGGTCGTCGGCGGACGGCTCGGTGGGCAGGTGCAGGACGTGGGTCACCGACGGATCGAAGTCGTCCGGCGAGTTGGCCTCGGTGTAGGCCTCGATCAGGGACGGTTCGGCGACCGGCCGGGTGATCTCGGCTCCGGCGGCCAGAGTGGCCTCGACCTCTGCCCACAGATCGTCGGGACCGGCCGGCTCCTCATCATCGCGACCGTCGGCCGACGAAGACACGACGTCCCCGGAGGTAGCCGAGGACACGGCGTCACCGGAGGGAGCCGAGGACACGGCGTCACCGGAGGGAGCCGAGGACACGGCGTCACCGGAGGGAGCCGAGGACACGGCGTCACCGGAGGCGGAGGACGCGCCGTCAGCGGAGACGGAGGACGCGTCGTCAGCGGAGAAGGAGGCGGCGGCGGAGGGGGAGGCGTCAGCAGACGTGGAGGGGGACGGGGAGGGAGACGAAGACGCGGCGTCGGCGGAGGGGGAGGGGAGGGGGACGAGGGGGCGGCGTCACCCGAGCCAGACGGGGCCGGCGAGGGAACGACCCCACCGGAAGAAGGTGAGGACGCGACGTCGGCACCGGTGGAGGGGGACGAGGCGGCGGAGACGACGTCGGAAGGGCCCGCGGTGAGGGCGTCGCGATGGCGGCCCCGACCGGTGGGCGGGTTCGGCTCGGCGGGAGCCGACGATGCCTCATTCCCGATCGGATCGTTGGACGGCGTACCCGCGGCATGGTTCTTCTCGGACAGGTAATCCAGGACCGCCTCGTAATCCAGCACCACCGTATTGGAGGTCTCGCCGCCGGACGGCAGCGCGGCCTGCGCCGGCGCCGCCGGCAACGCCCTGGCCAGCAGCGTCCCGTCGAGGACGGTGGTCTCCTCGAGCGACGGGTCGATCGGCCGCCAGGCGTGCCGCCCGGTGGCCTCCTCCTCGCCGGCGTATTCGGCGAGCCCGGCCTTCTCCTGCAGGCGCCGCAGCGGCCCGGGCGCCCACCAGGAGGCGTCGCCGAGGAGGGCGAGGACGGCCGGTACGAGCAGCACCCGCACGACGGTCGCGTCGAGCACCAGCGCGATGATCATGCCGACGCCGATGAACCGCATGGTGGTCACCGAGGACAGGGCGAACGCGCCGGTCACGACGATGAGCAGCAGCGCGGCGGCACTGATCACCCGGCCGGTACGGGACAGCCCGATCGTGACCGCCTCGCGGGTGGTGGCTCCGCGCAGCCGTGCCTCGACCATGCGGGAGAGCAGGAACACCTCGTAGTCGGTGGAGAGGCCGAACACGACGGCGGCCATGAGGACGACGATCCCGGCTTCGAGTGGTGTCGGGGTGACGTCGAGCCACGACGCTCCGTGGCCCTCCTGGAAGATCCAGACGAGTGAGCCGAAGGTGGCGGTGAGGCTCAGCGCGCTCATCACCACGGCCTTGATCGGCAGCAGGATGGAGCCGAACGCCAGGAACATCAGCACGAGTGTGGCCCCGGCGAGCAGGCCGATCATGAGGGGGAGCTCGGCGCCGATGGCTTCGAGGCTGTCGATGTTGCGGGCGGTGACGCCGCCGACCAGCACCTCGGCGCCGGCCGGGGGTGTCAGGGCGCGCAGGCCGTCGACGGCGTCGCGGGCCTCGTCGCTGAACGCGTCGGTGGCTTTCAGGTCGGCGGTCAGGATCACGGTGTCGGAGTTGCCGCCGGTCGTGGTGATCTTCTCGACGCCGGTGACCTTCGCGGCGGCGTCGCTGAGCGCCTTCACGTCGGGCTTCTCGCCGTTCGTGGCGTGCACGACCACCTGGACGCCGTCCGAGGCGAACTGCGGGTAGTCGGTCTTGAGCGTCTCGATCGCGACGCGCGACGGGTCGCCGGCCGGGAGTTGCCGTTCGTCGTTCTCACCGAAGCGGGCGTCGGTGATCGGCAGGGCGAGGACCAGGAGGGCGGCGAGGATGGGTACGGCCACCAGCACCGGCCGCCGCAGGACCCATCCGGCGAGTCTCTCCCAGCCGCCGGTGCTCGCGGTGCCGCGGCCGGGCAGCCGGATCGGGATGAGGTCGACGCGCGGCCCGAGGACGGCGAGCAGCGCCGGCAGCAGGGTGAGCGACAGCAGCATGGCCAGGAAGACGGCGGCGAGCCCGCCGTACGCCAGTGACTTGAGGAAGCCCTGCGGGAACAGCAGCAGCCCGGCGAGCGCGGTCATCAGCAGGGTGGCGGAGAAGACGACGGTACGCCCGGCGGTGGCCACGGTCCGCCGGACGGCCTCGGCCGTGTGGTGGACGGCCTGCTCCTCACGGAACCGGCCGACCATGAACAGGCCGTAGTCGATGGCCATGCCGAGGCCGAGAAGGCTGGCCACGTTGACGGCGAACGAGTTGACCTCGTGGGTGAGCGCGACGGCGTGCAGGACGCCGAGGGACCCGAGGACCGCGGCGCCGCCGACGAGCACCGGCAGGGAGGCGGCCACCAGCGACCCGAAGATGAGCAGCAGCAGGATCAGGACGATCGGCAGCGACACCATCTCGGCGAAGGCCAGGTCGTCGGTGGAGCGCTGCGACGACGCGTGCCCGAGTGGGATGCCGCCGGCCAGCTCGACGTGCGCGCCGGCGACGGTCAGGGAGCCCTCGATGTCGGCGTAGGCGTCCATCTTGTCGGCGTCGTCCTCGCCGGTGAGCGTGAGGACGGCGATGGCGCTGGACTTGTCCTTCGACGCGTACGCCGCGGCCTTCTCGTCCCAGTAGGAGCTCTGTGACTCGACCGCCGTCTTCGGCAGTGCGGCGAGACGCTCCTTGATGCGCTTGGTGAGCGCGGCGTCGTCGATGCCGCCCTGGTCGGGCGTGTAGATGGCGATGACGTCGCCACCCTGCCCGCCGGTCGCGACGGCGGCCATCTCGGCGGCCCGGGCCGATTCGCTCCGTGGGTCGTTGTACCCGCCCTCGGTGAGCTGACCGAACACGCCGAAGCCCCAGACGCCGGAGCCGATCACCGCGACGAGCGCGACGATGAGCACCGGCCACCTCAGGCGGGCGACCCGCGATCCCCAGCCCGCGAACACAGGGTTCCCCTTCCTGGTTTTTCGTCAGTCCAAAGGTTCAGCTCAGAGTCGCGGCCTGGAGGGCCACGCCGCCGCAGTTCTCGTCGAACGTCGCGCCGGTGATCCACTTGATCGAGATCTTGCCAGTTCCCGTCGCGCGGTAGGAAACGACGTAGGCGGTCGTGCCCATCGAAGCCTTGCGACTGGTGAAGGAGTCGGTGTACGCCTCACCGCCGGTGCTGAGCTCGAGGCGCAGGTCGCCGCGGGCCATGGTCGCGCCGAGATACAGCCGCAGGGTGTGCGGCCCGGGTCCGGCCGGGGCGGAGAGGGTGAATCCGTGCCCGGTCCCGCAGGTCTCGATGCCGCTGGTCACGCCCTTGGCGGGGGCGCCGGTCCAGGTGAAGCGCTGCGGGCTGTCGGTGTGCCGCAGTCGAGGCTCGCCGGGGGTGCCTTCGAGGATGGTGAACTTACCGCCGCTGTCGCGTTCCAGCGAGTACCGGCCCTCCTCGCCCCAGTGCACCCAGTCGATGCGGCCCTCGGCGGCCAGGTCGACGGTGTCGCCGATCGGCACCTGCTCGACGACGATCTGGTTGACCGGCGCCATGGACGGCGTCGGCGTCGCGCTGGGCAGCGGGATCGGGACCTGCGTGACCGGGCCGAGCGCGACCGGGGGCGGCACCGGCGCCGGCTCGTCGCGGGTGGTCTGCTCGTGGACGACCCAGCCGACCGCCACGACGGCGAGGACTCCGACGAGGATCACGGCGCCCTGTTGGAGGTGCTCCCGCCGATGTCGGCGTCCTTCGGGATCGCGCAGAGGCAAGGATCCTCCAGGTCTCGGGCGGGCAGGAGCGGTAAACGATCTCATCCCGGGCGGGCGGGGTGAAGAGGGGGCGGCCGGTCGGGCACGTACGGCTGATCGCCCACCTCAGCGATTCGGATGAGGTTCTTCGCCGTGTTGCATCCGGTTGCGAGTAGCGTGTCCGGAGTTTCCGACTCGCCGACCGGGAGATTGACGAATGAGCGACATGACCACGTCCACCAACAAGCGCCGTGGCCAGGCGATCGCCGGGGTGCTCAGCGGCGTGCTCGTCTTCGTCGTCCTGGTGGTGGTCTTCGTCCTGGTCCGGAAGGACCCCGACGCCGGCTCCGGCGGGGTGCCGGCCGCGGCCGCCGCGCCGACGAGCATGGCCCCGGAGACGATCACCCAGGAGCCGGTCGTCACGACCGGGTCGGGCACCCTCACCGAGCTGGTGATCAAAGAGCGGATCCCGGGCACCGGCCCGGAGGTGAAGTCCGGTCAGACGGTCAGCGTCAACTACAAGCTGATCGGCTACACCTCCGGCGAGGAGATGGACTCGTCCTGGACGAACGGCACGAGCAAGCCGATCAGCTTCGAGATCGGCGTCGGCAAGCTGATCCAGGGCTGGGACAAGGCCATCCCGGGGCAGAAGGTGGGCAGCCGGATCCAGCTGGACGTGCCCGCCGCCCTCGCCTACGGTCCGGAGCGCGGCGACCTGCGCTTCGTCGTCGACATCCTGTCGGCCCAGTAGGGCCTACAGCTCCGCCACCACGATGTCGAGCTGCCGCGGCCCGGATGCCGGGCCCGGCCGCTCCTCGACCGTGAACTTCAGGTCCCGCAGGGCGGTGACCAGCTCGTCCACCGACTCGGGCGCGGCCTGCTCGACGGCCAGCGCGCGGACCAGGCGGCCCTTGGTGGCCTTGTTGAAGTGGCTCACCACCGACCGCCTGGTCTCGCCGCCGACGACCCGCTCGTGCAGCACCCGCAGGGCGGCCGCGTTCGCGCCGGGGGCCCACATCGCGGCGTAGGCACCGGACCGCAGATCCAGCACCGGCGCGCCCGCGGTCGCCTCGTCGAGGACCTTCTTCAAACCCTTCTTCCAGTACGGGGTGAGCCCGCCGATTCCGGGAAGGGTGACGCCGACCGCACAGCGGTAGGCCGGGATCGCGTCACCGAGCCGCACCACACCCCACAGCCCGGAGAACACGACCGCCGTCCGGTCCAGCCAGTCCCTCTCGTCGCCCCGCAGGTCCGCGGTGCCGAGCGCCTCGTACAGCACCCCGGTGTAGATCCGGGCGGCCGGAGCGGCCGGTGCGGTGAGCAGGCCCGCGTTGCGCGCGATCTCCCCCCGCTGCCCGTCAGTGAGCCCGAGCACCCCGAGACTGTCCGCTATTGATCGCTCGCTGGTCCGCGCGCAGAGGGCGACCAGTCTCTTCAGCACCCGGGTCCGGGCGGCGGCCAGCGACGGCAGCCACAGGCTCGACGGGTCGACGGGGGCGCCGTCCGGGGCGGGGGTCTTGCCCTCGGACGGCGGAAGCAGGATGAGCACGTCGAGACCTTAGCGGGGTCCCGGTCACCGGCCGACGGTCACGGTCGTCTTCACGCTGGCCCGGTCGATCTCGCTGACCCGGATGGTGAACACCAGCTCGTACTCCCCGGCCAGCGGGAACGCCAGCGAGCCGAGCGCCTGGTTGCCGGGCAGGATGCCGGCCATCGGCTGCTTCACCGCCTCCAGCGCGGGGTCGAGCAGCCGGGCCGACACCTGCCACTCCTCGGCCTGCAGCGGCGCCCCGTCCGGCCGGTAGAGGAACGCGTGCACCGTGTTGTACTCGCCCAGCTCGACCGGGTAGATGTTGAACTGCACCGTGTAGAGATCGCTGGTCAGCGTCTCGGCGATGCCCTTGCCGCTGACGGCCTTCTCGTTGGCGGCGGCGCTGCGGCCCGGGTCGACCTGCACCAGCACCGAGCTCAGGCCCAGGATCAGCACGCTCGCCACCACCTCGACGCCGACCGTGCGCCGCAGCCCGCTGCCGTTGCGGGCCCGGTTCACCATCCGCCGGGCGCCGGCCGCCGCGGCCAGCACCACGGCCAGGATGCCGATCTTGACGAGCAGCAGCCGCCCGTAGTCGGTGCGCCACAGCGCCGGCACCGAGCCGAGTTGGATGACCGCCTGCACCGCACCGGCCATGACCAGCCAGACCACCGCCAGCGCCGCCCACCGTGACCACACCGGCAGCACCACGCCGAGCATCCGCTCGTGGGTGCCGCGTAGCAGGAACACGGTCAGCGTGACCAGACCGCCGAGCCACGCGGCCATCGCCGCCATGTGCACCACCCCGGCCGTCACCGTCACCGCGGGTAGCGGAACGGCGATGGCGTGACCGGTCATCGGCCACGTGGCCAGCCCGGCGGCACCGAGCGCGAGAACCGCCCAGGCCCGCCCCTTACGTGGCGTGACCTGCGGTTGCGCTTTGGGGGCCGGCGCCGGCTGGGGCACCGGCGCACCAGCGCCGACAAGGACCGGGGCGGGCGCGGCCTGCGACACGGTGACGGTCCGTCGTGGCCGTCGCAGCAGGGGCGGCAGCAGTACGGCCAGAGCGCCCAGAACCAGCAGGCGCCCGATCAGCAGCAGTCCGTACTGACTGCTCACCACCTCGGTGAACTCGGCGGCCGTCAGCGTCCAGATGGGCGCGCCGGAGCCCTGCTGCGCCTGGGTGCCGAGAGCGCCGAGGGTGGCCGCCGCGGTCAATACCAGACCGATCCGGATCATCCGCAGGGCCCCGGACCGGGAGCGCCGGGGTGGCCACAGGAACGCCAGGAACAGCGCCGGGCCGACGATGAGCGTGACCCCGGCGTACCCGATGGTCTTGAGAAGGGGGACGGTGACCGCGACCGACGGGTGCGGCCCGTTGGTGGCGGCGGGCTCCTCGGGGCGCTCCGACGGCGCGCCGACCGAGAAGGTGATGGCGCCGCCGACCGGGTGGCTGTCGGCCGAGATGACCCGGAAGCTGATCAGGTAGGTACCCAGCGGCTTGCCCGCCTTGCGGACCGGGATGCGCAGCACGGTGCCGCCGCCCTGGACCTTCCCGGAGATCCGCTCGCCGTCCGGGGCGATCACCTGGACCCGCCCGTCGACCGGGGTGACCGGCTCGCTGAAGGTCACGGTCACCTCGGACGGCGAGGCGCCGATCACACTTCCCGGCGCGGGACTCGAGCCGACCGTCGCCGCATGCGCGGAGGCCGGCGATGCCGGCAGGACGACGGCGGCGGTCAGCAGCACGAACAGAAAGGCGAGCACCCGGGTCACATGGGGTAGTTCGTATCGCCGGGGGGAAAGGTTCAAGGAGTCGCTGTGTATACGATCCGTGACAGCGTCTGACCCCGCCACCGAGGAGGCCGCCTTGTCCGTCCACCCCCGTGCCGGCCGCCCCGCGGAGCCGGCCGATCTGATCGATGTTCCGAAGGTCGTCTCGCGTTACTACACCGAGCATCCGGACCCGGCCGAGGCGGGACAGCGGGTCGCGTTCGGCACCTCCGGGCACCGCGGGTCCAGCCTGCGGACCGCCTTCAACGAGGACCACATCGCCGCGACCAGCCAGGCGATCGTGGAGTACCGGCGGGACCAGGGCACCACCGGACCGCTCTTCCTGGGCCGGGACACGCACGCGCTCAGCGAGCCGGCGCTGATCACCGCGCTGGAGGTGTTCGCCGCCAACGACGTGCGGGTGCTGGTCGACAGCCGCGACCGGTTCACGCCGACGCCCGCGCTGTCACACGCGATCCTGCGCTGGAACAGGGACAATGCCGCGAAGTCCGACGGCGTCGTCGTCACCCCGTCGCACAACCCGCCGGACGACGGCGGTTTCAAGTACAACCCGCCCAACGGCGGGCCGGCCGACACCGACGCCACCAGGTGGATCCAGGACCGGGCGAACGCGATCATCGCGGCCGGTCTCAAGGAGGTCCGGCGGGCGGCCCGGCCGCAGAGCCCGGAGAAGTACGACTACCTGGGCACCTACGTCGACGACCTGCCCAACGTGATCGACGTCGAGGCGATCCGCAACGCTCGCGTGCGCATCGGGGCCGACCCGCTCGGCGGCGCCAGCGTCGACTACTGGGGCGAGATCGCCGAACGGCACCGGCTCGACCTGACCGTGGTCAACCCGCTGGTCGACCCCCGGTTCGGGTTCATGACGCTGGACTGGGACGGCAAGATCCGGATGGACTGCTCGTCGCCGTACGCGATGGCCTCCCTGATCGAGCAGAAGGACCGCTTCCAGATCGCCACCGGCAACGACGCCGACGCCGACCGGCACGGCATCGTCACCCCCGACGGCGGCCTGATGAACCCCAACCACTACCTCGCGGTCGCCATCGCGTACCTCTACTCGTCGCGCGACGGCTGGCCGTCCGGCGCCGGCATCGGCAAGACCCTGGTCTCCTCCTCGATGATCGACCGGGTCGCCGCCGACCTGGGCCGCCGCCTCGACGAGGTGCCGGTCGGGTTCAAGTGGTTCGTGCCCGGCCTGCTCGACGGCTCGATCGGGTTCGGTGGCGAGGAGAGCGCCGGGGCGTCGTTCCTGCGCCGCGACGGCGGCCCGTGGAGCACCGACAAGGACGGCATCATCCTCGACCTGCTCGCCTCCGAGATCCTCGCGGTCACGCAGAAGTCGCCGAGCGAGCACTACCGGGAGCTGACGGCCCGGTTCGGTGAGCCCGCCTACGCCCGGATCGACGCTCCGGCCACGCCCGCGGAGAAGGCCGTGCTCGGCAAGCTCTCACCGTCGCAGGTGACCGCCTCCTCGCTGGCCGGCGAGCCGATCACGGCGGTGCTGACCAGCGCGCCCGGCAACGGCGCGGCGATCGGCGGCCTCAAGGTGGTCACCGGCTCCGGCTGGTTCGCGGCCCGCCCGTCCGGCACCGAGGACGTCTACAAGATCTACGCCGAGTCGTTCCACGGCCCCGACCATCTCGCCCGCATCCAGGAGGAGGCTCGCGCGGTGGTGTCCGCCGCACTCTCCGGCTGATCGTTCATCTCAGGTCCGCGGCTCCTGCGCCGACAGTCAGTCGTAAGCAGACCGGCTGATCCGGGCAGGAGCCGTACGAGACTGATGACCGCACCCGTGAGCGCCACCGAACCCCGGTCGTGGACCGGGGGACTGGTCCCCGTGCTGGTGGCCGTGTGGGCGAACATCGGCGTCCTGGTGTGGCTGCTGATCCGTGACGCCGACGAGGTCACCTACGGCTACTGGGGTGGCCCGGTCGCTCTCGCCGCGGGCGCGTACGCCTGCTTCCGGATGGTCCGCACACCCGGTCTCCCGCGGCCGGTGCGCTCCTTCTGGCTGCGGATGGAGCTCGCCGCCGGCAGTCTGGCCGTGACCGCCGTCATCGCCCTGGCCCGGGCCAACAACAACACCGGCATGTCGATCTGGGTCGCCGTGCCGATGCTGCTCGGCGTCGGTCTGCTGATGGCCGCCTTCCTCGGCCTGCCTGGCCCGCGCCGGACCGCCCTGTGCTGGTTGCGAGGAACGCTCGACACGGTGACCGTCGCCATCGCCAGTGCCCTGATCTTCTGGTACGTGGTGCTCGACCTGGCTCCCGCCGGCACATCCCTGGCCGACAAGGTGGTCGCCGCCGTCGTCGGCGTGGGCGGGGTGCTGCTGCTCGTCGTGGTCGGCAAGGCCGCGGCCGCCCCCGAGACCGTCGTCGACAGCGGCGCGCTGCGCGTGCTCATGACCGGCCCGATCACCTGCGTCGCCGGCACCATCCTGCTGATCGCCGGCGACGACCGGTCCCGGCTGGCGCTGTCCGTGCTCGCGCTCCCGCTCACCGGGGCCGCCGTGTGCATCGGCGCCCACCTGCAGCGCCGCGCCCTGATCAGGCCGTCCATCTCGACGTTCCCGGCCCGGTCGGTCTTCACCATGCTGCCGTTCGTCGCGGTCGTCGCCACGGCCGGGCTGGTGATCACGGTCAGTGCCCAGGACATGAGCACCCGCCAGCGCGTCGTGATCGTCGGCGCCTTCCTGATCACCGGCTGTGTCGTCGCCCGCCAGCTGCTCAGCCTGCGGGAGAACACGATCGCCCTGCGCGGGATCCGCCGCCAGCAGGACGAGCTGGAACGGCTGGCGCTCAGCGACAACCTGACCGGTCTGCCGAACCGGACCCGGTTCCTGGTCGCGCTCGGCGAGCGGCTCGACGGCGACCTGCCCGCCGCGGCGGTCCTGATCGACGTCGACGACTTCAAGATGATCAACGACACGATCGGCCCGGCCGCCGGCGACCAGCTGCTCTTCCAGGTGTCCCAGCGGCTGCGCGACCGGTGCACGGCCGCCGAGATGCCGGCCCGGCTCGGCGGCGACGAGTTCGCGGTCCTGCTGCCCGACGGTGACCCGGACGCCGCCGAGGCCGCCGCCACCCGGCTCCTGCTCGCGCTCTCCGACCCGTTCAAGGTCGGCGAACAGCAGCTGCTGCTGCACGCCAGCGCCGGCATCGCCGTCGCCGACACCGGCGAGGGCGCCGACGAGGTGCTGCGCAACGCCGACATCGCGATGTACGCGGCCAAGGAGAGCGGAAAGGCCTCGTTCGTACGCTTCGAGCCGCGCATGCGTGACGACATGATCAACCACGCCACGCTCGCCGGTGAGTTGCGCAACGGCATCGCCCGCGGCGAGCTGCGGCTGCTCTACCAACCCGTCTTCGACCTGGTCACCGGCCGCCTGCACGGCTGCGAGGCGCTGGTGCGCTGGCAGCACCCGATCCGCGGGTTCGTCTCGCCGGTCGAGTTCATCCCGGTCGCCGAGCGCTCCGGGCTGATCGTGCCGCTGGGCGCGTGGGTGCTCCGCGAGGCGTGCCGCCAGCTGGCCGAGTGGCGGACCGAGCACGGCGACGGCGCGGTCGAGGCGGTGAACGTCAACGTGGCGGTCCGGCAGCTGCGCTCCGCCGCGTTCGTCGACGAGGTCGCCGCCGCGCTCAGCGAGACCGGTCTCACCTCACGCAACCTGATCCTCGAGGTCACCGAGTCGTCGGTGGTCGACGGCTGGCAGGTGCAGGAGACCCTGCAGGCGTTGCACGACATGGGCGTACGCCTGGCGCTCGACGACTTCGGCACCGGCCAGTCGTCGCTCAGCCTGCTCCGCGCGTTCCCGGTCGACGTGCTCAAGCTCGACAAGTCGTTCGTCGACGGCATCGCCGACGGCGCCGACCGGGGCCGTCTCGCGGTCGCCGCGGCGGTCGCCCAGCTCGCCGAGCACCTGCAGCTCAAGGCGGTCGCCGAGGGCATCGAGAACCGGGAGCAGCTGGAACGGCTGCGCGACATGGGCTACCGGTACGGTCAGGGCTTCTTCATGGCCAAGCCGCTGCCGGCCGCCGACTGTGGCGCGCTGATGGCCGGCGACCCCGTGCGGGCGGCCTGAGCCGGCTCGATTGGACCTCAACCGGGGTGCACGTACTAGCGTGCACCCATGACCGTCGTCACCGGCCATGTCCGCACCTTCTACCAGCTGCTGCTCAACACCGGGCTGGTCTCGATCATCAACTTCTCCGTCTGGTTCGCGGTCACCTTCTGGACGTACCTGCAGACGAAGTCGGTGTTCGCGACCGGTGTCATCTCCGGCATCTTCCTGGTGCTGACCGCGCTCACCGGCATCTGGTTCGGCAGCCTGGTCGACGGGCACCGCAAGAAGACCGTCCTGCAGGGCTCGGCTCTCGCCTCCCTGGGGCTGTACGCTGCCGCGCTCGGCGTCCACCAGGCCGTGCCGGACGCCGCGTTCCACGATCCGGCGGACGCACGGCTCTGGGTGTTCGTGCTTCTCCTGATGTCCGGGGTGATCGCCGGCAACATCCGCACCATCGCCCTGCCCACCCTGGTCACCCTGCTCATCGACCCCGACCGGCGGGATCGCGCCAACGGCCTGGTCGGCACGGTCTCCGGCACCTCCTTCCTGGTCACCTCGGTGATCAGCGGCGTGCTCGTCGCCTTCGACGGCATGTTCTCGGTGCTCGTCCTGGCGCTCGTGGTGCTCGGGCTCTCCGTCGTCCACCTGGCCTTCGTCGGCATCCCCGAACGGGAGCCGTCCCACGACGACGAGGCCGCCGGTGCGCCGGGTGTGGACCTGCGGGGCACCCTGCGGATCATCGGCGGGGTCCCCGGGCTGCCCGCGCTGATCCTGTTCTCCACGTTCAACAACTTCCTCGGCGGCGTGTTCATGGCGCTCGCCGACGCCTACGGGCTGTCGCTCGTCTCCGTGCAGGCGTGGGGGCTTCTCTGGGGAGTGCTCAGCACCGGGTTCATCGTCGGCGGGCTGCTCGTGGCGCGTACCGGCCTCGGCTCCCGCCCGGTCCGGCTCCTGCTGCTGATCAACGTGGTCCTCTGGATGATCATCCTGATCTTCCCGCTCTGGGCGTCGATCATCCCGATGGCCATCGGGATGTACCTGTACATGCTGCTCATGCCCTACGCCGAGGCCGCCGAGCAGACCATCCTGCAGCGGGTCGTCCCCTACGAGCGGCAGGGACGGGTCTTCGGCCTGGCCCAGAGCGCCGAGCAGGCCGCGTCCCCGCTCACCGCGTTCCTCATCTCACCGATCACCCAGTTCGTGTTCATCCCGTTCATGAGCGACGGCGGCGCCGGGGCCGACGCCATCGGCTCCTGGTTCGGCACCGGCCCGGACCGCGGCATGGCCCTGGTCTTCGTGCTCACCGGGATCATCGGCGTGATCGCCACCGCCCTCGCCATGGCCAGCCGCCCCTACCGGTCCCTGAGCGGCCGCGTCGCCGAGGAGAGCCCGGTCACCGTCGGCACCTGACGTCCCGGCCCCACACACCTCACCCGCTCAATCCTCAGACGCCCCTCCGCGACGCCGATCTGGATAGGTCGGAGAGAACCCGGACTCGGCGGAGGGGAACACCATGGGATGGCCGCGTGCGACGGCGCCGGCATGGCCCGTGCATGCGGGACTGGTCGCATTGTCGGTAACGGTCGCCACGACGTACGCACTGGCCGAACCGCACCTGCGCAACGCCATCTTCGCGCTGGTCACCGCCGTGCCGATCGTCACCTTCCTGCTCGCTCTCGGCGCCGGGCACCTGACCGACCGCAAGACATGGCTGGCCGGCGTCGCCGGGCTCGGCTTCCTCACCCTCGGCACGGTCATGTGGCCCGACTGGATCCCCGACCACCACTTCGGCAGTGCCGAGGGATCCACCACCGACCTCCTCATGGCGTCCGCGCACCTGCTCTTCCTGGTCAGCACCGCGAGCGCGCTGCGGCGGCACGGACATACCGACCCCGGCGGCCTCATCGACGCCGCCCTGTTCGGTCTCTGCGCCGCCGGTCCCCTCTGGGAATGGCTGATCGGACCGTATCTCGGGCCGGCCGCCACCGACCTAGGCATGGCGCTGCTGCTGAGCGACGTGCTGGTGCTCTCGGCCGTCCTGGGCTGTCTGATCCGGATCGGCATCACCGCCCGCGGCGCCCGCGGCCCGCTGGGCTACCTGGTGCTGACCGCCATACTGACGCTCGCCAACGACATCGTCGCCGTGCTCACCGTGCACGGCAGCTCCGTCTGGACCGCCCAGATCATGATGCTGGCGTATCTGACCCTCGCGGCCTCGGCCGTCCTGCCGACCGCGCCGCTGATCACCGAGCCCGGGCCCGCACCGGCCGGCGTCCGGCACCCGCCGCTCGGCTGGCTCGGCGCCGCCCTCTGCGCCAACCCGCTGATCGCCGCCGTCCAGGCGATCCGCGCCGACGGGCCGGCCAGCGTGGTCCTGCCGGTCGCCACGATGATCGTCGTGCCGCTGGTGGTGCTGCGGCTGCGGCTGCTGTCGGTCCAGCGGGCCGCCGCCGAGCGCACCCTCGCCCACCAGGCCCATCACGACGAGCTGACCGGCCTCTACAACCGGCGTCACATCGGCACGAAGATCGACGAGGCGATGCACGCCCTCGACCGGGACGAACTCGCCGAGATCACGCTCATGCTGTGCGACCTCGACGGCTTCAAACCCGTCAACGACAGGTACGGCCACCAAGCCGGCGACGTCGTCCTGCAGACCGTGGCCCAGCGCCTGTCCACGGCGGCCGGCCCGCACGCCGCCGTCGGCCGGCTCGGTGGCGACGAGTTCGTGATCCTCCAGTGCGGGGGAGAGCCCGTGGCCGGCCGGATCACCGCACTGCTGCGCGAGCCCATCGACGTGCCCGGCGGAACCGTCCGCATCGGCGCCTCGATCGGTTCCGCCACCGCCCGCCCCGGCGACGACCGGGAGAGCCTCATCGCCCGTGCCGACGCCGCGATGTACGCCGTGAAGGCGCGCCCCGCGACGCCGGCCCGTGCAGTGGCCTGACGACCGTCAGGCGTCGACCTCGGGACGGCCCTCGGCAGCCCACAGCGTGTGGAACGAGCCCGGCTTGTCCACCCGGTGGTACGTGTGTGCGCCGAAGAAGTCACGCTGGCCCTGGATCAGGGCGGCCGGCAGGCGCTCGGCCCGCAGGCTGTCGTAGTAGGCCAGCGCCGACGAGAAGCCCGGCGCCGGGATGCCCTGCTGGGCGGCGGTCACCACGACCCGGCGCCACGCGTCCTGGGCACCCGCGACCGCGTCCTGGAAGTAGGAGTCCACCAGCAGCGTCGGCAGCGTGGGGTTCTTGTCGTACGCCTGCTTGATGAAGTCCAGGAACTTGGCCCGGATGATGCAGCCGGCCCGCCAGATCTTCGCCATCGCGCCCGGGTCGATGTCCCAGCCGTACTCCTTGCTGGCCGCCTGGATCTGCTGGAATCCCTGCGCGTACGCCACGATCTTCGACGCGAACAGCGCCTGCTCGACATCGGCGCGCAGGTCGCCGCCGACGTGCTCGGCGCCCGCCGACGGGCCCGGCAGGCCCGCGCTCACGGCCGCCTCACGCTCGGTCACGCCACCGGAGATGGCGCGGGCGAACACCGACTCGGCGATGCCCGACACCGGCACACCCAGGTCCAGGGCGGCCTGCACGGTCCAGCGGCCGGTGCCCTTCTGCTCGGCCCGGTCCAGCACGATGTCCACGAACGGCTTGCCGGTCGCCGCGTCCACCTGCTGGAGCACCTCGGCGGTGATCTCGATCAGGTAGGACCCGAGCCGGCCCTCGTTCCAGCCCTTGAAGATGTCGGCGATGTCGGCCGGGGAGTGCCCGCCGACCTGCCGCAGCAGGTCGTACGCCTCGGCGATGAGCTGCATGTCCGCATACTCGATACCGTTGTGCACCATCTTCACGAAGTGACCGGCGCCGTCCGGGCCGACGTGCACGCAGCACGGCTCCCCGTCGACCTTCGCCGCGATGTCCTCCAGCAGCGGGCCGAGCGCCTCGTACGACTCCTTCGGGCCACCCGGCATGATGCTCGGGCCGTGCAGCGCGCCCTCCTCGCCGCCGGAGACACCGGCGCCGACGAAGTGCAGGCCCTTCGCCTTCAGTGCCGCCTCGCGCCGCCGGGTGTCCGCGTAGTGCGCGTTACCCGCGTCGATCAGCATGTCGCCCTCTTCGAGAAGCGGAGCGAACTCGTCGATCACGGCGTCCGTGGCCGGGCCGGCCTTGACCATGATGACGACGCGTCGCGGGCGCTCCAGGCTCGCCACGAACTGCTCGGCCGACTCCGCCGGCAGGAACGAGCCCTCGTGACCGAACTCCTCGACCAGCTCCTTGGTGCGGCCGTAGGACCGGTTGTGCAACGCCACGGTGTGCCCGTGCCTGGCGAAGTTACGGGCCAGGTTACGGCCCATCACCGCCAGGCCGGTGACACCGATCTGCGCCTTTTGCGACATCGACTACGTCCTTCCTCGTTACCCGCCCGTTACGGGCCCCGCGGTCATTCTTACGGGATCGGGGCCTTCGCGGTTCGATCACGTCCACGTGGTGAGCATGCTCAAGTCTGCGCCGCCGCGGCCGATCGCACAGCCGTGACCCGCTTCTCCGGCATGGCGGTCTTCCTCGCCGTGGCCGCCGCCTGCACGGTGGCCATGCCCCTGACACCCGGCGCCGGCCGGCACTGGATCTTCCTGCTGATCGCCGTCCTCGACGCGGCCGCCGTCACCCACCTCGTGTCCCGGGTGCCGCGCGCGGACCGTACCCCCATCGTGCAGTTGGGTCTCGGTGTCGCCTGGCTGGTCGTCAACAGCCTCCTCGCCGTCTTCGGCGGCAGCCGGCTGGTGGTCCTCGCCGACGTCGTCCTCGCGATCAGCAACCTGCACCTGCTCGCCGCCGCCACCACCCTCGTGCTGCGCCGCGGCCGCAACGACGTCGGCGGCCTGATCGACGCCGCCGTCACCGGCACCGTCATCGCCGCCCTCACCTGGACCCTGCTGCTGCAGCCCCGCCTCGACACCGCCGGGATCCCGCTGCTACAGCAGGTCAACCTGCTGGCCAGCGTCCTGCTGCTGTCCGGTGTCCTGGGCGCCCTGATCCGGGTCGTCCGGATCGCCAGCCCCCGGCCCGCCCCGCTGGTCATGTTCGCCGCCGCGGTCGTCTGCGACCTGGCCGGATACGTAGCCGTGATCGACGCCACCGGGGCCGTCACCGCTCCGACCACCGCGCTGCGCGAGATGCTCTTCATGCTCGGCTACATCCTGCTCGGCCTGGCCGTCCTGCACCCCGGCGCCCCGCTGATCGCCCGCCCCGGCCCCGTCCCGCCGGACCACCTCCACACCGCCCGCGTCGTCGCGCTCACCGCCGCCGTCACCGTCGTCCCCACCGTGACCGGCGTCCGCGAGATCCTCGGCATCCGCGGCGACGCCGCCCTGCTCACCGTCGGCAACCTGGTCATCGTCGGCCTCGTCGCGTTCCGGATCGCCCGGCTCGGCCGCCAGCGCGACGAAGCCGAACGCCGGCTACGCCACCAGGCCACCCACGACCAGCTCACCGGCCTGCCCAACCGTGCCGAGCTCTGGCGCCACCTCGACACCGCCCTGGCCGCCGAACAGCGGGCCGGCCGCCCCTCGGTGGTCCTGCTCTTCTGCGACCTGAACGGCTTCAAACAGGTCAACGACCGCCTCGGCCACCTGGCCGGCGACCAGCTCCTCACCGAGGTGGCCGCCCGCCTCCGCATCCCCGGCGCCGTCACCGCCCGTTACGGCGGCGACGAGTTCGTCCTCCTCTGCGACGACCCCGACCAGGCCGCCGCCGCCCACCGGCTCACCGCAGCGCTGCACGCCGCTCTGGACCCGCCGATCACCGTGGCCGGGGAACAGGTCCGGATCGGCGCCAGCATCGGCGCGGTGCTCTCCGACACCACCCGCGACGCCGACGACCTCATCCGCCACGCCGACCAGGCCATGTACCGGGAGAAAGCCGCCCGCCGAGCCGCCTGACCGGGCTCTCCCTCACACGCCGGCGGCCACCGGTGGATCGCCGTGCGGGCGGGTTGCGGATCGACGTTCGTCCGGGTCGGGGGGTGTGCCGTTGGTTGTGGGCCGTAGTCGTTAGTCGGGTGGCGCGAGGCTTGCACGGCCGAGCGATCCGAGAGAGGCGTGGGCACCGCGACACTCGAGGCGCCCGTGGTCAAAGCTCGAACAGATCCCGCATCGCCTCAGCGAGCCGAGCCATGCTGGCCCCGGTGACCATCCCGATCCGCTCGGCCCCCGTCGAAGCCGGCAGACGCCGCATCCGATTGACCACCACCACACCGGTGATCGGGTCCTGCTCGGTCAGCGCCACCGCATACGGCGGCAACTCGGTCACCCCACGCTGCCGAACGATCGGCGCACAGAACGGCGCCGCATTCTTCCGCTCGTTGTAGCTGTCCCCGGACAACACCAGCACCCGATAGCGCAGATCGGCCCGGTCACCGATGGTCCAGATCTCCCCGCGCCGCATGTCAGCATGACCCGGAGATCGGCGGGGTCCGGATCAGCATGGCAGGAAGCGTACCGCCGCACCGATCTCGCCCGCGCCCGCCCCGCCCGGCCACTTCCCGAAACCGCGGCCGGCATCCCCGCCACTCACGGAAGCCTGGCCACTCACCCTCAGCGACATTCATCAAGCCCTCATTCGGTACGGCCACCCCTCCCGCCCAACCCACCCCGTCCCGCACTACATCGCGACGCCCAACGTGGTTCAGCCCTCCAAGGCGCCTCACGCGCAAGTCCCGCATCACCGCCCACGGCCACCCCTGCCTCGGTCCGCCCCTGTGTCGGTCCGCGTCGCGTCGGTCCGCGTCGCGTCGGTCCGCGTCGCGTCGCGTCGGTCCGCGTCGCCTCGGTCTGCGTCGCGTCGGTGAACTTCGCGTCGGTCCGCTCTCTCGGTCCGTGCCGCGTCGGTCCGCCCTCTGCCGGTCCGTGCTGTCGGTTTTGGCGCCTATATCGCTCCTTGTGCCATTACCGGTTTATTCGGTTGCATGTTTTTTGTCCTGCTTCGGCAACTTCTGCAGCGGTGTGTTCCGTTCGCCGTTCGCGGTCCGCGGTCCGCGGTCCGCGAAGATCGACGATCGGGAGTCGCCGCGCCAGTTCGGGTTTCCAGCGCAGGTCGCGATACGTGATCTTGATCGATCAGGCATTCGTCTCGCCGGTTCAGGCTTTGAGCGTGGTCTGCGGTTCGTGATCGTGGCCGGCCAGACGGTCGTCGTGGCGGTGAAAACGATCCGATCCTGTCGCGGCAGACCGTCGAGAGCCCTGCCAGGGCCGGGTGCGGTACCCAATCCGCGCACCGGCCGTGATCAGCGCCCATTGGCGGGCTATCCCTGCCCCGCCCGGCGTAGCCGACGGGTCGGAGGGTCGTCCTTCGGCATCTCGCCGCCAGCGCCTCGCCCTCTTGGCGTCTCGCCCTGTCTGCGTCTCGCCGCCGGTGCGTCGTCCCTTCGCGTCGCCGCCGGTGCGTCGCCCTGTCTGCGTCTCGCCGCCGGCGCGTCGCCCTCTCTGCGTCTCGCCGCCGGCGCGTCGCCCCGTCTGCGTCTCGCTGTCAGCGCGTCGCCGCCATCGTGCTGACGCCGGAGAACGCGATCGGGTCGACGACCGGACGCTACGGCCGACGACCGGACGCTACGGCCGATGGCCGGCGCGCACGATCAGCGAACGTTGAACCTGATCAGCGCTGCTACGACCACGAGCGTCCACACCCGTGGATCGTGGGCGTTGACGGACGTCATATCGATGACCCGTGCACCCACACCGTCATCGGGTGCGCTCATCCTCGCTGCTCGGCGCGCTTCCTATGAGCTGCGCGGGCGGCTTCGGCAGCCCGGCACTCCTATGACGCTGACGACCGGACGGATCTTCACGGCTGGTCGTCAGCGCCTCCTGCAGAGCGCTCGAAACAGCGCCGACGGCCGGCCGGACCAGGTCGCCATCGCACCTCGGGCGGCGAACGGACACGCTCAGCGCCGGGGGACGTTCAGGCGCTCGTGGGTGGGAGCGGTGGGCCGTACCACATGGGGTGTTCAGTGGCCGTGACCGAACGTCGGACCTCGACCGGGTGACCTGTGCGACGTAGAGGTGTCCGTTGGCACCCGGCCGGATGATCGGGGGATGCCGTGAGGTGGTGTGCAGGCGTAAGCAGGAACCTCGAGCGGGCTGGGAGGTCACTGGTGGGAGGTCAGACGCATGCGCGGACGGCGGGCGGCCGGCAGCTCACGGCGCGATGGGGTCCGGCCGGTGGTGGAGCCGGTGGCAGAACGGATCCCGGGAGGACGGATCCCGGCGGGACGGGCCGGGGTGGCCCAGGTCAGGACGGAGGCGCCGCGGCGAAGCACGGCATGCGGACCATCGGCAGCGCTGGTGAGGACGCCGGACGAGTGACCGTGGAGCGGGCGATCGGGCTGCTGGCCGGGCGTGCCCGCTGCCGGGTCGCCGAGGCTCATCGCCATCTGCTGCGGATGGCGGCGGAGCGACGATGTGACGTCACCGAGCTCGCTCATCGAGTGATCCGGCTGCTCGACAGTCCGGAGGCCGTGGCGGACACCCTGCCACCGCCGGAGACGGTGCCACAGCTGGTCACGGCCGCGATGATGAATCCCGCGACGATCGGCGCCGCTGCGAGCCGCCCAGCGGTGGCCGGTCCGGCTACGGGCGGCCCGGCGGTGGCCGGTCTGGTGGCGGACGGTCCGGCGGCGGGCGATCCGGCGTGGGGTGCTGTGCCGCGCGAGCCCGGTATGGGGGAGGCCGCCCCCTGGCTGGTGACCGTGCAGAACGTCCTGGACACCCTGCCCGGAATGTGCGCCTATCTGCTCGCCGAAGTCGACGACCAGGGCCGGATGACGGACCTGATCTGGGCCGCCGCCAGCCCCGAGGCCGTGGCTCCGGACGGCCGTCGCGGCACGCACCTGATAGGTCTGCCGGTGAGCCGTCACCACCCGGAGGCGACGGCCGGCGATCGTCGCCGCATCTACCAGCGGGTTCTCGACACCGGGGAACCCGCCGACATCGGCCCGATCCGGATGGGCGGGTCCGACTTCATGATCCGCGCCGCCCGGCTCGGGCCCGGGCTGCTGATCAGCTGGGAGCGCCGAAGACACCCCGGCCGCCTCGACGGGATGGAACAACTCGGCAATCTCGGCTGGGGGAGTGGGATCTGGTCAGCGGCGAGATCTACTGGTCACCCCAGCTGTACCGGATCTACGAGCGGGATCCGGCGCTGGGCCCGCTGAGCGAGGACGAGGCCGAGTCGATGGGGGTCGCCCCCGATCGGCCGTTGCGGACGGCGGCGGCTGAGGCGTTTCACCGGGCGGAGCGGGTGGATGTCGTGACCCGGGTGCGTGTGGGCGGGCGGGTCAAGCATCTACGGACGGTCGCGGACGCCGCCCGGGACGCGGAGGGACGACCGCTGCGGGTGTACGGGATAGTGCAGGACGTCACCGAGCAGCAGGCGGGTGCCGAGCGGCTGGCCGAGGTGGAGCGCACGCTGGCGGCGGAGCACGAGCTGGCGGCCCGGTTGCAGCGGATCATCCTGCCGATCCCGGCGGAGCCGATCGACCTGCCGGGCCTGCGGGTGGCGGTGCGTTACCTCCCGGCAGGCCAGACGACGACGGCGGGCCAGGCGACGGCGGGCCAGGCGACGGCGGGCCAGGCGACGGCGGGCCAGGCGACGGCGGGCCAGGCGACGGCGGGCCTCAAGACGATGCCGGGCCAGAGGATGACGCCCGCGGGACTGGAGACGACGCCGGCCGGACAGGAGGCGATGATCGGCGGCGACTGGTTCCATGCGGCGGCGCTGCGGGACGGGTCGGTGCTGCTCGCGGTCGGTGACGTGGCCGGGCACGGCACGCAGGCGGCGACGACGATGGCCCAGCTGCGGCACGCGCTGCGAGCGCTGGCCGTGGTGACCAGCGATCCGGGCATGCTGCTGGAACATTTGAACCGGCTGATCTGGGAGATGGAGGCGGACGATCCGGAGCTGGCGGCGACCGCGGTGATCGCCCGGTTCGACCCGGGGCGGCACGAGCTGGTGTGGGCGCAGGCCGGTCATCCTCCGCCACTGCTGAGCCGGGGCGGCCGTACCGCGCCGCTGCCCCGCCCGGCCGGGCCGATGCTGGGTGTGGTGGACGGCGCCCGCTACGCCGACGCGGTGATCGACCTGACGCCGGGTGACGTGCTGCTGCTCTACACCGACGGTCTGGTCGAGGAGCGTCACCGCGGTCCGGACGTCGGCCTGGACTCGGTGATCGCGACTGTCGACGACGCGCTCAGGGCCGCACCGGAGCAGCCGTTGACGGAGTTGCTGGCCCGGTTGCGCCGCGCCAACCCCGACGACGACACCTGCATCCTCGCCGCGCGCCCCCGTGCATGATCAATGGCATGAACCCTTCTGTCTCGTGTGTGTTCGTCTGCCACGACGGCGCCGGCCGGATCCTGCTGGCCCGCCGGTCGGCGCGGGCCCGTGACGAGCCGGGCGCGTGGGACTGCGGCGCCGGCGCGCTCGAGTTCGGGGAGACGTTCGAGGCCGCGGTGACTCGCGAGGTGGGCGAGGAGTACACGGCGTCCCCACTGGAGATCCGGCAGCTGGGCGTGCGCAACGTGCTGCGCGACGACCCGCCGTCGCACTGGGTGGCGGTGGTCTTCGCGGTCCGCGTCGATCCGGCGGCCGTGCGTATCGGCGAGCCGCACAAGTTCGACGATCTGGCCTGGTTCAGCGTGGGGGACCTGCCCACACCGCTGCATTCGCAGCTTCCGGCGACGCTGGCGCTGCTGCCGTGACGCCGACGGTCCTGGACGGCGGCGATCGCCGCTGCGTCCTGCTCCTGATCGAGCTGCGCAAGCTCATCGCCACCCTGCCGCCCGGCGCGGTGGTCCACCTGATCGCCTCCGACCCGGCGGCGCCGCTGGACCTCCCGGCCTGGTGTCATCTGACCGGTCACGACTATCTCGGCGAAATTCAACCCCAGACCTATGGGGTACGGGTGACCGCGTCCCCGGTCGTGACCGAGGCGTCGAGCCCGTGGCGCCCGGCCCAGGACCACCGTGGCATCGGCGGATCCGCGGGCCCCGCCGCCGACAGCGGCATGTAGGCCACCACCTCGGCGGTCGCCGCCCGGATGTACTCCCCGAGCACGGCCCGCAGTGTGGGGTCGCCGGGCAGGGTGGCCGCCACCGCGGCGTCGAAGCACTCGACGAACGCCCCGGAGAACGGATCCTCGTCGCACTGGTTTGCGTGCACCCGGATCATCGCCCCGTGCCCGCCGCGGGTCCGGGTGTACTCGGGCGGCCCGCCGAGCACCTCACCCCAGTACGCGGCCAGGTGCGGCACGTGCGCCGGGTCGACGCCGTGCGAGAACGGGTGCGACAGCGTCGGATGAGCCAGACAGCGCTCGTGGAAGTCGGCGGCCAGGGCCAGCATGGCGGGTGCTCCGCCGGCTGCTTCGTACAGCGAGGGACGTCCCATCCATCCAGCATGGCAAGGTCGAACGTATGACGCGACCCGCTCCGGGCACGCGGCGTGGGTGATCCGGTGCTCGGATGCGCTGCCCTCGATCGCTCGGCCGCCGCGGCGTGGTGCTGATCGGCGTGGCCACCCACGGAGGAAGTCTTACCGAGTGCCGTACCTCCGGCCTCCGTGTTCGTCTTCCCGGAGGGGGCCGGCGACCGGATCTGCTCACCACCGAGTTGCCGCTCCGGGCGATCGGCGTGGTCCACCGGCCGGGGCGGGAGCGCTGGGCGAACTACGTTCCGACGGTCCTGGGTGAGCGTTACGACGCGTTTCTGTGGTTTGCCGAGACGCGGGCGCTGCGACCCCTGCACACTCTCCGGGTGGACGTCCACGAGCCGGAGACGTACCCCAGCGGTGTCTGATTACGATAATGAACCGCCGATTAAATGGATCTTTTGGATTCGGATGGCACATCATTCAGTTGACGTGTGCCGATAGCCGAATAGGCACGAACCTGTGCCCGTGATTACCGATCCACTGTGGGGTAGATCAGCTTTAGGCTGTGGCATCCATCGATCATCCATTCGGATTCTGCAGGGGAACGTGGTGCCATGAGAAAGATCTCCCGACTTCTTCTCGCCGCGCTGATCGCCGCGGCCGGGATGCTTGTCGCGACCGCCGGACCGGCGTATGCGACATTGCCGGGATTCGTGCTGAGCTCGACGACCGCGAGCCTGCCGCCGACCTTGTCCGCTCTCGCCACCGGGAAGCGGATCACGTACGTCACGACGAACATCAACGGTGGCATCATCACGGCGACCGGCCTGGTCCTCACACCGAAGACCGGCAAGAAGAACCGGACCGTGGCGTGGGGACACGGCACCACCGGGCTCGCCGACACCTGTGCCCCGTCGACCAACCAGACCGTGTTCTGGAACGAGGCCCGGCTGGCCATCGCCGAGATGCTCAGCCGCGGCTGGACCGTGGCCGCCCCGGACTATCCCGGGCTCGGCACAGCGCAGAACCACCCGTACCTGATCGGCGCCAGTGCCGGCCGCTCGCTGATCGACAACGTCCGCGCCGCCCGTAACCTCGATTCCGCCCTCTCCACCCAGTACGTCGTCGACGGCCACTCGCAGGGCGGTCAGGGCTCGCTGTTCGCCAACCAGCTGGCCGCGAGCTACGACGGCAACCTGGTGCTGAAGGGCACCGCGGCGATCGCCCCGGTCAACAACACGCAGGAGTTCATCAACTACATCCCGGGCGACCCGGCCCAGGGCTACCTGGTGATGGCCCTCTACGGGATCTCGGTCGTCGAGCCCGGGTTCAAACCGAACAACGTGCTCGCCGCACCGGCCGAGGCGCAGCTCGGTGTCCTCCAGTCCGGCTGCCTGCCGGAGATCCTCGCGACCTACCGGAACTTCGCCGCCACCGACCTGGTCGAGGGTGGCGTGGTGCCGGACGCCGTGGTCGCGAAGATGGCGTCCTACGAGAATCCCGCCCAGACCCCGCTGAGTGCTCCAGTCCTGATCGTGCACGGCACCCTGGACGAGGCCGTGCCCTACTTCACCGCCGACCTGCTGGTCGACCAGATCGCCGCCTACGGGGTGCCGGTGACCCTGGAGACGATCACCGGGCCAACCACGACCAGGCCGTCTCGCAGTCGGTGACCCTGGTCGCCAACTGGATCGCCGCCCGTTTCACCTGACCGTTTCCGAACAGCGCGCCCGGCGGTCACCTCCGCCGGGCGCGCTCCGGTCAGAAGGCGTACCGCACCCGCAGGTAGGGTGTCCGCTCGGCGATGAGGTCGGTGAGCGCCCGGACGTACGACCCCTTCGCTCCCGTGCGGTAGCGGACGTTGAGATCGCCGTTCTGGGAGCGTTTGACCTGCTGCAGGTCGGGGCGCCAGATCAGGTCCTCGGCCCGCGGATGCCAGCCCAGGTTGACCTCGTGCAGGCCCCGGTTGTGGGTCAGGAAGATGATCTCGGCGGCGAGCTGCTTCTTCGCCTCCGGCCCGATCCCGGCGTCCAGGTGGTCGAGCAGATCACGCCAGTCGTCGAGCCACCCGTCACGCACCACCACCGGGCTGAAGTTGACGTGTACCTCGTACCCCGCCGCGACGAAGTCGTCGATCGCCGCGATCCGCTCCGCGACGTGGCTGGTGCGGATGTCGAGGACCTTCGCGTCGGCCGGTGGCATCAGAGAGAAACGGATCCGGGTACGCCCACGCGGCTCCCAGTCCAGCAGGTCCCGGTTGACGTACTTGGTGGCGAAACTCGCCTTCGCGGTGGGCAGGTCACGGAACAGCTCGACCAGATCACGGACGTTGTCGCTGATCAGGGCGTCCACCGAGCAGTCCGAATTCTCCCCGATGTCATAAACCCAGGCCACCGGGTCGCACTCGTTCGCTTCCGGTTTGCCGCCCTGACGACCGACATGACCGCGGAGGTACGACACCACGCGCTCGATGTTGGCGAAGACGGTGATCGGATTGCTGTACCCCTTGTGCCGCGGCACGTAGCAGTAGGCGCAGGCCATCGCGCACCCGTTGGCGGTGGACGGCGCGATGAAGTCGGCGGACCGCCCGTTGGGCCGGGCGGTCATCGTCTTCTTCACCCCGAGGACCAGCGCCTCCTGCTTGATGCGCACCCAGCGACGCACGTTCGTCTCGTCACCGAACAGCTCCGGGATCCGCTGATGGCTCTCCACCTCGACGAGCGTCGCCTCCGGCCAGCGGGCCAGGATCTCACGCCCCCGGGGCATCTCCGCCGCGGCCGGTTCGACATAGATGCGGCTGATGTCCAGCAGTTCCGCCATGCGCCAATGATGACGCGCTACGAGAACAACGAGGCCAGGGCACGCTTGAGCGGGCCGTCGTCGCGCGGGTCGGCCCATGTCACGGCGGTCAACGGCCGGCCCTTCTCCCGCGCGTCCGCACAGTAGCGCCGTACCTCCGGGGCGACCGGCAGGTCGGTGATCGACAACGCCGCGTGCGACCGCAGCCAGTACGCCGCGTTCTCGGCCGCCGGCACCCCGGTACGCCCGTCGTCACCCAGGTGCGCGGCGATCGCGACCACCTTGTGGTAGGCCGACACGTACAGGATCCCGTCCGGGGCGTTCTCCGGCACCCCGACCTCGGCGTTGAACCGGCGCAGCGCATCGGTGACCGCCGCCACGTACATCCGGGTCCGGACATGCTGGGCGTGGCCTTCGTCAAGCTCGCCGAGCAGGTCGTCGCGCCGCTCCTCCGGCAGGGTGGCCAGCAGCGCCGACCGGACCGCCTCGGGCAGCTCGCGGAAGATCCGGCGCAGCCGGTCGGCGGGCAGCTCGGCGAGCATCGCGGCGGCATCGCCGGCCCGCACCGCGGAGCCGGCCCGCACCACATCCTTGTCGACGAACATCTGCAGCACCCGACCCCGGCTGCCGGGTTTGCCGGCCAGCATCAGCCGTGCGAGATCAGCCGGGCTGAGCGCATCGGCGACGGCCGTGAAGCGATCCGCGGGCAGCCCGTTCAACATGCTGATCGCCGACTGCGGCGGAGTCTGGCGGATCATCACGGCCAGCGAAGTTATGGGCATCATCCCGCCGGGCAGCATGACAGTCACCTCTCGCCCTCGATTGCAAGTAGTCGATAAGGACTAGCACCCTAAGACGCCCGCCAACATCACCTGTCCCGCCATCCCACCCACCAGAACGGCCACCCAAACCCCGAAACCCCCGCGAGCCCCCACCCCAAGCCGCCACACGCCGGGTAACCGTCCCACACCTCGCGCGGCCCCCCACTGCACACCGTCACCGTCACCGTCACCGTCACCGCCCCCGTCTCCGTCTCCGTCTCCGCAGGCACTGTCACCGCGCGAGGGCACTCGCATTTCCCCGGCTGCCGGACCCGCGGTGGTTCCGCGGCGTGTACAGCAGCCGGAGCGCTGAACTTCTCCTCGATTTGGCATCGGCCCGAGTTTCGCGGCTCTCGGACCGGGCGCCGGGCTTCCGGATCGCCGCCACGTTCAGGAAGGACCGCTCAACAGCGCGCCGACGCGCCCGTTGCCCGAAACACGTGAGATTCAACTTCCTTCCCGTCGTGTAATTTCCCCCTCGTCGTGTAATCCTCGCCCCGTCATTTTGAATACCCGCCCTCGCAAAGACGCATTCGGCACTGCCGACGGAACCCGCGCGGACCGCAATACGAAATACCACCCCGAATGGCCAGGCGGCGCGGGGCCCTGATAAATCACCAGTACCGACATCGGTGACGCACCCAAACGAAGCGGCGAGAACCAGAAGACGGCAGTTCTATCGCCGAGCACCGACTGGTGACCATGGCTTGCCCGGACCGACCCGGCCACGCCGACTGCAACCGTGACCACCATCCTGCGATGGCCGCCCACCCCCATGAATCCCACCGCAAGCCGATCGGCGCGGCACAGTCGGTGGCGGCGTCGCCCGAAGCGGGGTTGCGATTCCCGCCCGCCGACCATCCCGGGCCGCTGTCGACGGCCTCGCCGCCCGCCGACCCTCGCGAATCGCTGTCCATCGCATTGTCGCTGGGCGACCATCTCGGGTCGCTGTCCATGGTCTTGTCGTTCGGCGGGCAGCGCGAATCGCTGTCCATGGCACTCTCGCTGGGCGGGTATCCCAGGCCGCCGTCCAAGGCCTTGTCGACTGCCGGTGCCGACCGGGTTCGCCCCTGACGTGATCGGTGCAACGGCCGGCGATCTCAAGGCCAAGGCTCCACCGTCTCTCGGTCGACATGCGATGGCAGGCGGCGCTGGCTGACCCCCAAGTCGAGGGGACGCTGGTAAGGCCCCTTCCGTGCAGCGTGTGGATGGCGCCATGGTGTGACGTGGTGCTGCTCGGGCTGCAGGTGTAGATCGAATTGGTCGAGCCTGCGGGTAGATCGGACCCGGACCAGCCGCATTGGGACATCGTGGGGGTTCGGTCGCGGTGGGCACCGGCGTTGTCCGAGCCGTGCTCGGAGACCTGGGCGGGCGCTTCGTCATTTGGTCTGGCCGCTGCCCCATGCATGTGGGCGACGGCTCCGCGGCTGCATTGGTGGGAGCCGGGCGTCGTGTCTCGGTCTGCGCGCCGGAAGGTTCCGCGAGAGGCATTCGGTCGTCCGTTGCGGCCTCCCGATCGCGGGCTGCTCCGGCCTCTCGAGCGCGTGCGACTCCGGCCTCTCGAGCGCGGGCTGCTCCGGCCTTTCGAGCGCGTCGCGCTTCGGCTTCTCGAACCTGTCTCGTCGTGGGTGCTTGGACGGGTGTCGATGCGGATGCTTGAGCTTGTCCGGTCTGTGGCCCGGAAGGCTCCGTGGGAGATGCCTGGTTGTCTGTTGCGGCCACTCGAATGCGTGCCGTTTCGGCGTCTCGAACGTGTCCCGTCGTGGGTGCTTGGACGGGTGTCGATGCGGATGCTTGAGCTTGTCCGGTCTGTGGCCCGGAAAGCTCCGTGGGAGATGCCTGGTCGTCTGCTGGGGCCACTCGAATGCGTGCCGCTTCGGCGTCTCGAACGTGTCCCGTCGTGGGTGCTTGGACGGGTGTCGATGCGGTCGCTCGAATTTGCTCGGTCGTCGATGCCTGAACGTGTGCTGTGCCGGGTGCTCGGACATCTCCTGTCGCGGGTGCCCGGCCGTCTCCCGCGGTCTGCGCGGACCCGCTCTGCCGGAGCCGGCGGAGCTTCTCGGAGTGGCGGCGCTGCAGGCCCCATGCGCGGTGTCTCTCGTGCTCGCGACGGAACTCGTCACCGGCCGGTGAATGGTTTCGAGACCGGCTCCGGTCACGCATCGAAGCAATTTCTGCCCGACTGAAGAACGACGCCTGCCTCATCCACCAATTGTCCCCGACCCCACTCACGAAATGTCAGCAATCGATCATGCCAAACTTCCCCGAAAATTCTCGACGGATTGTCGACTCATCCTGTGATGGAAGCAGCTATAGCCAGCCGATTACGGTCGTGTATCGGTGCCGGTCACCGTTCGGATCGGGGCATGTTCCGGCTCAATGTCATTGAGTAGTCTTGTCCTCATGTCCGGCAAGGCGGAGCGCGCAGAAGCACGTTCGGTGGTCGCGGAGTATCACGAGGCTGAGTTGGGATCCCTCGTCGCCCGTGTAGGTGCGGCGCTGGACCGCCACCGCGCCGGCGAACTCGACGCCTTCCAGGTCGATGAGGTGTTGTTCCAGTACTCGAGGGCGGCGAAGGAGCTGTGGAAGTTCTGCAATCTCCACCAGGTCGAGTTCACCGCCGCGATCATCCGTGACCGGCCGCCCCGTGACTGGTGGGAACGCGGAGCCCCGAAGAGGCGGTAACACAGCGTGACCACCCTGACTCACTCTGAGTGCCGATCATAAAGGCGGCCGGTGAGTCACGGTCCGTGCGCACCGAAGAGGTGCGCGGTGATCGTGTGGAGGTCGCCCGAGTGTCCGCCGGTCCGAATGTGTGTGAGTCGGTGCACCGCGGGCCTGGCCGCCGGGGCGGCGCATCCCGGGAAGAGCAACGCGGTTTTTTGGGCGGATAGGCCAGGTGATACCCCTTTGGGGTAGGACTGACTGGGAAAGCCCGGTTTGGGTCGCGTGCCGTTGAGGCGCGGCTCGGGTCCGCTGGGATGGGCCCGACGGGGTTCACCTGAGCCCGATGCGTTCGGCGGCGCGGTGTGGCGGTAAGTCCTCCGGGGCGCCGGAGTCTGGTGGTGGGCGGGACCCTGGCGGCCTTTGCGGCGCCGGGAGGTAGGCGGGCGTGGAGGTCGAGCGCGGCGCGAAGCCTGACGGGGCGTCCGAGTCCCATAAGGCGTGGGAGTCACGCGGCGCGTGGAGTCGTGCGGCGCGTGGGAGCCCCGCGAGACGGGGAGGTCCTGCGAGACGTGGACGTCATGGGGGCGTCGAAGTGACGTGGGGCGTCGAAGGCATGCGGTGCCTCGGGGGTCCTGCGGGGCGGCGCAGTGCGACGGGATGTGCGGGACCCCGGGCCGGGCCGAGGGAAGTCCCGGCAGGCCCGCGAGGAGACGGAGGGAGGGCGAGACCACGGGGTGTGCCATGACGGGCCACGGGCGGGCTCGGTGACGTGAGGAGTCAGGCCGGAGCGTGATCGGCGGTGGGTTGGGTGGGGGCGGTGGTGGTGGAGCGGGCCCAGGCGCCTGAGGTCACGTGGCCGACGGCCAGTACGGCGACGCCGAGGGAGCACAGGATCACCCAGCCGGCCGGGTCGCCGGGGGTGCTGCCGGAGGCGACCACCGCGCCGATCACGGCTACGCCGAGGGCGCTGCCCACCTGGCGGCTCGTGGAGGCGATGGCGGCGGCCACTCCGGCTCGGGCCCGGGGCATGCCGGAGACGGCGGTGTTGGTGATCGGGGTGTTCACCATCCCGAAGCCGAAGCCGAAGAGCAGGTAGCCGGCGAGCAACTGCCATGCGGGCGTGTGCGGGCCGGCCCAGATCAGCGGGATCGTGCCGAGCGCCATCAAGACGCCGGCCAGGCGTAGCGGCAGGCGGGTGCCCCGGGTGCCGACCAGCCGGCCGGACAGGGGCGACGCGACGATCGTCATCACCGCCATCGGCAGGGTGTAGAGGCCGGCTTGCAGGGCGGTCAGGCCTCGTACCTCCTGAAGGTAGAGGGTGTTGAGGAAGAGGAAGCCGCCGAGCGAGGCGAACGCGCAGATCGCGACGAGGACGGCGCCGCTGAACGGTGCGCTGCGGAAGAAGCGCAGTTCGATCAGCGGCTCCTCGCGGCGCGGCTCCCACCAGAGCAGGGCGGCGAGTGCGGCGGCGGTCAATGCGAAACAGCCGATGATCACGGGGGAGGACCAGCCCTCGGACGGGCCCTCGATGATGCCGAACGTCAGCGCCGCCAGCATGGTGAACACCAGGATCTGCCCGGCCGGGTCCAGGCGGCGCGGATGCTCGGCCCGGGACTCCGGGATGAACCGCCAGGCCAGCAGGAACGCGACGATGCCGACCGGAACGTTGATCCAGAAGATGGACGGCCAGCCGAACGAGTGCACCAGCACGCCACCGGCCAGTGGGCCGAGGGCCATGCTGAACCCGGTGACCGCGCCCCACACGCCGATCGCGCGGGCCCGCTCGCGGGGCTCGGTGAAGGTGTTCGTGATGATCGACATGGCGACCGGGTTGAGCATCGAGCCGCCGACGGCCTGGACCGTGCGAAAGGCGATCAGCCATTCGAGGGTGGGCGCCAGGCTGCACAGCAGCGACCCGATCGTGAACAGCGCGAGCCCGGCCTGGAAGACGCGGCGCCGGCCGATGCGGTCGCCGGTGGAGCCGGCCAGGACCAGCAGGCTGGCCAGGACCAGGAGGTACGCGTCGATGATCCACTGCAGGCCGGAGACGGGCGCGTCCAGGTCCTCGGCCATCGCGGGGAGTGCGACGTTCACGATGGTGACGTCCAGACTGATGATCAGCAGGCTCATGCAGCAGATGGCCAGGATCAGATGGCGGCGCGGTTGCACCCTCACGGTTCTACCCGTGATCTTTCGGGGAAACCCGGGGATGTTGCTCGGATCTCCTAGGGGTACGCCTCCGGGAACAGCCCGGATGACCTCACCCGTCCCGGCCGGAAGAGTGGGCGGCAGTCCACTTCGGAGGTTGTCAGCATGCAGCGTCGTACCCTGCTCGGAGCCGCGTTCGCCGGATCCGCCCTCGCGCTCACGGGGCGCGCCCCCGCGTACGCTCAAGGGTTGAACGAGGCGGCGCTCGCCGCGGCGCTGGAGCCGCTCGACCCGGCGGTGAGTGGCGCCCTGGTCCGCGTGGAGGGGTCGGCCGGGCGCTGGCGCGGGCGTGCCGGAGTGGGTGACGTGCGCAGTGGGAGCCCGGTGCCGTGGGATGCCCGGTTCCGGATCGGCAGCATGACCAAGGCGTTCACCGCGACCGCGATGCTGCAGTTGGTGGCCGCCGGGCTGGTGGAGCTGGACGCGCCGGTGCGCCGGTACCTTCCGGAGCGGTTGCCGGAGGGCTACCCGGGCACGGTGCGGCACCTGCTCGACTACACCAGCGGGCTGCAGGCGCGGGCGATCCCGCACAAGGACCGGGACTGGTTCCTGGAGCACCGGTTCGACACGTTCGAGCCGGGGTCGCAGGTGCTGTGGAACGAGGAGCCGCCGTTCACGCCGGGCGAGAAGCAGGTGTACGGCAACGTCGGATACATCGTGGCGGGGCTGGTGATCGAGAGGGTGACCGGTCGGCCGTACGCCGACACGATCCGCCGGGGCATCCTGCGGCCGCTCGGCCTGCGGCACACGTATCTGCCCGGCACGCGCACCGCGATCCCGGGGCCGCACGCGCACGGCTACGAGTTGATCGACGGCGAGTACGTGGACGTGAGCCGGGCCAACCCGTCGCTGCAGTGGGCCGCCGCCGAGATGATCTCGACCACCGCGGACCTGGACCGGTTCCTGACCGCGCTGCTCGGCGGCCGGCTGCTGCCGCCGCGGGAGTTGCAGGCGATGCTGACCGTGCCCTTCGAGACCGCGGCGTACGGATGCGGGCTGAGCCGCCTGCAGCTCAACGGCCTGGAGATCTGGGGCAAGTCGGGGGACCGGCCGGGGTACAACAACGGCATGGGCGCCACCCGCGACCTGAGCCGGCGGCTGGTCTACTCGGTGAACACGCTGAGGATGGGCGGCGACACGCCGGTGATCGCCGGGCGGCTGATGATGGCGGCGTTGACCTGATCACAGTTTTCCTCGGGGCGCTTATTGGGCAAGGTGGGGCCATGCATATCTGGCCGGGCAACCCGTACCCGCTGGGCGCCACCTACGACGGTGGGGGCACCAACTTCGCGATCTTCTCCGAGGCGGCCACCCGCGTCGAGCTGTGCCTGTTCGACGACGACGGCAAGGAGACCCGGATCGACCTGCCGGAGCGGGAGGCGCTGGTCTGGCACGGCTACCTGCCGCGGGTGGTGCCGGGGCAGCGCTACGCCTACCGGGTGCACGGCCCGTACGACCCGTCCCGGGGGCTGCGCTGCAACCCCAGCAAGCTGCTGCTCGACCCGTACGCCAAGGCGATCGACGGCAACTACGAGTGGGATCAGGCGCTCTTCTCGTACAATTTCGGCGATCCCGGCTCTTTCAATGATTTTGACTCCGCGCCCTTCTCGCCGCGCTCCGTCGTGATCAATCCCTATTTCGACTGGGGCAACGACCGGCCGCTCAAGATCCCGATGTGGGAGACGGTGATCTACGAGGCGCACGTCAAGGGCATGACCGTGCAGCACCCGGACATTCCGTCGGACGTGCGCGGCACCTACTCCGGCCTTTCCCACCCGGCCATGATCAAGTATTTGAAGGGCCTGGGGGTGACCGCCGTCGAGTTGATGCCGGTGCACCAGTTCGTGCACGACAGCGGGCTGATCGAGCGTGGCCTCACCAACTACTGGGGCTACAACACGATCGGCTTCTTCGCCCCGCACAACGGCTACTCGTCGTTCCCGGAGGGCGGCGGGCAGGTGCAGGAGTTCAAGGCCATGGTCAAGGCCCTGCACCAGGCGGGTATCGAGGTCATCCTGGACGTGGTCTACAACCACACCGCCGAGGGCAACCACCTGGGCCCGACGCTGTCGTTCCGGGGCATCGACAACCCGGCCTACTACCGGCTCGTCGACGAGGACAAGCAGTACTACTACGACACCACCGGCACCGGTAACAGCCTCAACGTCCGGCACCACGAGTCACTGCGGCTGATCATGGACTCGCTGCGCTACTGGGTGACCGAGATGCACGTCGACGGGTTCCGCTTCGACCTGGCCGCCGCCCTGGCCCGCGAGTTCCACGAGGTGGACCGGCTGGCCGCGTTCTTCGACCTGGTCAACCAGGACCCGGTGGTGTCACAGGTCAAGCTGATCGCCGAACCGTGGGACGTCGGCGACGGCGGCTACCAGGTCGGCGGGTTCCCACCCAACTGGACCGAGTGGAACGGCAAATACCGCGACTCGGTCCGCGACTTCTGGCGCGGCGAGCCGTCCAGCCTCGGCGAGTTCGCGTCCCGCTTCACCGGCAGCTCCGACCTCTACCAGGACGACGGCCGCCGCCCGATCGCGTCGATCAACTTCGTCACCGCACACGACGGGTTCACCCTGCACGACCTGGTCTCCTACAACGAGAAGCACAACGACGCCAACGGCGAGGGCAACCGCGACGGCGAGAGCCACAACCGGTCCTGGAACTGCGGCGTCGAGGGCGAGACCGAGGACGCCGACGTCATCGTGCTCCGCGAACGGCAGAAACGAAACTTCCTGGCCACCCTGCTACTCAGCCAGGGCGTGCCGATGATCGCCCACGGCGACGAGCTGGGCCGCACCCAGCGCGGCAACAACAACGTCTACTGCCAGGACAGCGAGATCTCCTGGATCGACTGGGTGGACGCCCGGCACGAGGACGTGCTCACCGGCTTCGTCCGGCGGCTGCTCAAACTCCGGGCCGACCACCCGATCTTCCGGCGGCGGCGGTTCTTCAGCGGCCAGCCGGCCGGCGACTCGGCCCTGCCGGACATCGCCTGGCTGCGCCGCGACGGCCAGGTGATGACCGACGCCGACTGGAACACCCACAGCGGCATGACCATGACCGTCTTCCTCAACGGCCACGGCATCCCGGAACGTGACGCCCTCGGCGAGGAGATCAAGGACGACTCGTTCCTGGTGCTGTTCAACCCACTGGACTCCGACGTCGCCTTCACCCTGCCGGGGCGCGACTACGGGCGTACGTGGGAGGTGGCGGCCAACACCGCCGACCCGCTGCTGGCCGCCAAGCGCAAGACCGCCCGGGCCGGCACGCAGTTCACCGTGTCGCGGCACACGCTGGTGCTGCTGAGGTGCCGTTACTAGACCTCGACGCAGAAGATGTTGCCCTCCGGGTCCTCCATGACGGTCAGCTCGCCCGGCGTCACCACGGTGGCGCCGAGCGCGATCAGCCGCTCGACCTCGGAGGGCACATCATCGTTCGGCGCGCGCAGGTCGAAGTGCAGCCGGTTCTTCGCCGTCTTCGGCTCGGGCACCCGCTGGAACCACAGGTTGGGCCCGCCCCAGCCGGGCGCCTCCACGAAGGCCTTGTCGCTGGTGCCGGTCGGGTCGAGCTCGCCGCCGAGCGCGGCCGCCCAGAACCGGGCCACCACCAGGGCGTCGGCGCAGTCGAAGGTCAGGCTCTTCACCCACGAGACGGTCATGCCGCCACTGACCTGTACCAGGCGATCTTCTCGCGGACCCGCTTCTGCTCCAGCCGCAACCGCTCCACCTTCGCGTCGATCTCCCGGTCGTGCTC
Organism: Actinoplanes sp. CA-252034; assembly: GCF_050956125.1. Lineage (NCBI taxonomy): Bacteria > Bacillati > Actinomycetota > Actinomycetes > Micromonosporales > Micromonosporaceae > Actinoplanes > Actinoplanes sp. CA-252034. Next base: position 7,287,609 of record NZ_CP191846.1, on the reverse strand, counting down.
CTCCAGGAGCGCGGTGCGCTGCTCGGCGCCCTCGTCGCCGAGCTGCAGCAACTCGGCGAAGCGGCGCAGCCGCGCGATCGGCATGCCGGAGTCGCGCAGGCACCGCAGCAGCCCGAGCCGGGACAGGTCATCGTCGGAGAAGATCCGCCGCCCGGCCGACGTGCGCCGGATCCCGTGCAGCAGCCCGATCTTCTCGTAGTAGCGAATGGTGTCGATGCTGACGCCGAGTCGCTCCGCCGTCTCCCCCGGTGTGTATGGCACCCGGTCAGACTAACCATCGGCCCCCACTGGCGCAGGACAGGCGTCGATGCCACGCTGAGGCATGGAACGAGTGCCGCGGCCCCGGCTGCACTTCACCCCGCGGGCCGGCCGCGTCGGTGATCTCTTCGGCGTGCTCACCTCCGCCGGCAGCTACCAGATCTTCTACGAGCATCTGTCCGACGGCGCCCCGGCCTGGGGCCGGGCCACCTCGGACGACCTGATCATCTGGACCGAGCAGGCGGTCAGCCCGCCGGCCGGCGACGGGCCGTCCCGCTGCGGCGCCGTCGTGACCGGCCCCGACGGCCCGGTCCTGTTCCACACCGTCGACGGCGGCCGGGTGGTCCGCGCGGCCGCCGACCCGGGTCTCACCGGATGGCGGAGCGACCCCTCCGGTCCGCTGCTCGGCGGGCCGCCGTCCGGCGTCACCGGGATGAGCGATCCGTACGTGTGGTGGGCCGGCGCGAACTGGCGGATGCTTCTGGCCGGCGCCCTTCGCGGCGGTGCGGCCGGAGTCCTCCAGTACCACTCCGCCGACCTGCTGAACTGGTCCTACGACGGGGTCATCGTCTCCCGGGACCGGGCCGGGTGGGGCTGCCCGCGTCTGTTCCCGCTGGACGGCTCGTGGGTACTGATGATCACCGCGGGTGACCAGATCGCGTACGGCATCGGCAACTACGACGGCATGCACTTCACCGCCCGTGCCTGGGGCACGTTCGGCCGCGGCGACGTCGGCCCGATCGTCACGTTCGTCGACGCCGCCGGGCGCCGCTGCGCGATGGCCCGCCTCGGCGCCGAGCAGGGCACGCTCAGCCTGCCCTGGGTGCTCTCGGTCCGCGACGACCGGCTCATCGCCAGTCCGCACCCCAACCTCGACCCCTATCTGATCAGCGGTGCGACCGGGTTGACGGCCGCCGGCGGAGAGGTCCGTGACCACGGCGACCTGATCCTCACGATGCCCGCCGGTGGGGAGACCACCCTGCTGGCCGACGCCGACATCGTGGAGGTCACGGTCGAGGGGGTGAGCGGTCTGGGGGTGGCCCGCCGGACCGGCCCGACCGTCCCGGGTGTCCGTTTCGCCCGGTTCGGTGCGGCCCCGCCGGGCCTTGTTGATCTCGGGCGGCAGGAGAAGCCCGGACCTTAGCTCAGTGCGGGCAGTGTGCTGCCGAACACGTTTTCTGGTCGTCAAAGAAGACGTGAACGGAGCGCAGATCGATGCCCGCCATTCGGAAACCCAGCCGCCGTGCCGTGTCGGCCGCAGTCACGACGCTGCTGTTGGCGGGCCTCCCCGCGGTCCCGGCCCGAGCGGCCACCCCGGACAACCTGCCGATCGGGGTGTGGGACGCGTCCTGTGCCGACGCCGCCGCCGTCTACTGCGTGGAGGACGCACAGATCCTGCCGCTGAGCGCGATGCCGCCGCAGGCCCCCGCCGACCTGGGTCTCACCCTGACCGTGCAGACCGTCTCCGACGGCTTCGGCGACTGGATCGACTGGTCGTTGGCCGGCCTGGACGGTCAACCGCCCGAGATCCGCAACGGCACGGTGCATCTGGTCGTCAACACCGGCACCTTCGTGCCGCGGTTCACCGACGCGGTGGCCAAAGGTGGGCTGCTGGTCTTCCGGTCCACCGACTTCGACGGCGCCAATCTGCTGAACATCTTCGGCAGCCCGACCCAGGTGCACTGGAACAGCGACGCCGACTGCACCGCCGCGGTGTCCTGCGGTGACCTCAACAGCATGGCCGACCCGCCCCGATACGTGTTCCAGGGTCGCACCCAGGATCTGGAGGGCATGCCGCTGGCGTACACGACGGCGTTCGACGGCGCGTACGTCAACAGCGACCTGCAGGCGCGGCCGGTCCTCCCGGCCCACGATCCCGGCGGTGACCCGCCGCTCTCCTTCGGCGCGTTCGGCAACCCGCATCTCACCGCGGCCGGCGCGGCGGTCCGCAACAACCTCTCGATCTTCCTGCCGCCGGCCTACTTCACCTCGGGCGGCACCACCCCGACCGCAGCCGCGGCCACCGGCTTCGACGTGGTCGCCACGGGCGACCCCGACCGGCATCCCCTCGCCGTCAGCGGAGTCCAGGGCGGCGGGATACGGATGGACCTCAACGACCTGGGCATCGGCTCCGACCTGTCGCCCCTGAACGTCCACTACCGGCCGACACCCTCCGGGACGGAGAACCTGAGCGGCCCCGGCGCTCCACGCTCGGTCACCGCGGCCGGCGCCAGCGGCAGCGCCACGATCGAGTGGCGGGCCCCGGCCGCGGTCAACGGCGCTCCGGTCACCGCCTACCGCGCCCGGGCGTGGACCGAGGCCGTCGGCGGCACCGTGGCCGCCTCCTGCGAGACCACCGCTCTGACCTGCCGGCTCACCGACCTGACCCCGGGAAGCACCTACCGGGTGGCGGTCAGCGCGGTGAACACCTTCGGTGAGGGCGCACCCGCCGGTCGTGTCACGGTGAGGGCCTCCGACCCGCCGGTCGAGGAACCCCCGGTGACACCGTCGCCGTCCCCGTCGGTCGAGCCGTCCCCGTCGGTCGAGCCGTCGCCGTCGGTCGAGCCGACACCGACCCCGTCGGTCGAGCCGACCCCGGCGCCGGTCGTGCCCGCCGCGCCGCGCCGGATCCGGCTCACCCCCGGGCCCCGCGTGCTCAACGTCTTCTGGACCGCGCCGGGCGACGACGGCGGCGCGCCGATCACCGGGTACGTCGCCAACGCCTACCGCACGTCGGCCCGGGGTGTGCCGGTGGCCACGTGCGAGGCCGCCGGCGAGGTCCGTACCTGTGCTCTGACCGGGCTGGCCGGCGACCGGCTCTACGTGGCGGTCAGCGCGGTCAACGCGGCCGGTCGCGGACCGGAGCCGGCCACCATGCCGGCCGCCGCGGCGTGGACGGTCCCCGGCACTCCGGTCAAGGTCGCCGTCGCGTCGGCGCGGGGCCGGGTCACCGCCTCGTGGCAGGCGCCCGCGAGCGTCGGCGGCACCCCGATCATCGGCTACCGGGCCGAGTTGTCCGACTCGTCCGGCCTGGTGGCCCGCTGCACCAACAAACCGGCGTTCCGTGACTGCGCGTTCCGCAGCGGGCTCACCGCCGGGCGTACCTACTCCCTGCGGGTCATGGCCGTGAACGCGGCCGGCGTCTCCACTCCCTCCGAGCCGATCCGGATCAAGGTCCGCGGCTGACCCCCGCCCATTGCGCGACAGAGGACAGGCCCCATGCGAATCACCCGCTCCCAGCGGTACGGCACCGCGACCACCGTCGCGATCATCGTCGCTCTCGCCCCGTCCCCGGCCCACGCCACGGGCCCGGTCGCGGCGAACGGCCGGCCCTGCACCATCGTCGGCACCCCTGGCGCCGACGTACTGGCCGGCACCCCGGCCGACGACGTCATCTGCGGCCTCGGCGGCGACGACCGGATCCGTGGTGGGCCGGGTAAGGACACCCTCGACGGCGGCGCCGGCGACGACCTGCTCGAAGGGGAGGCCGGAGCCGACATCCTGATCGGCGGTCCCGGGTCGACACGCTCAAGGGCGGCGCCGGCAACGACACCCTGCGCGGCGGTGACGACGGCGACATCATCGACGGTGGCGCCGGCAACGACATCATCGAGGGCGGTGGCGGCGACGACGAGATCGACGGCGGCGCGGTCGAACCGGAGCCTGCCAAGGCTGCCGACCGGCTGATCGGCGGGGAGGGTGACGACAAGCTGCAAGGCGGTCCCGGCGCCGACGTCATCGAGGGCGGTGGCGGCAACGACGAGGTCACCGGCGGCACCGGCAACGACAAGGCCACCGGCGGCACCGGCTACGACACCCTCACCGGCGACGAGGGCGCCGACCGCCTGGACGGCGGTGACGACTCCGACGACCTGGACGGCGGTGACGGCAGCGACGGCGTCAGCGGCGGAGCCGGCGACGACACCGTGGCCGGCGGCCTCGGTGACGACACGGTCCGCGGCGGCGACGGTGACGACCAGTTGACCGGCGGCGACGGCAGCGACCGGCTGAGCGGCGGCCCCGGCGCTGACGACATGGACGGCGGCGCTGGAACCGACACGATGCAGGGCGGCGCCGGCGACGACACCATGGACGGCGGTGACGGCGACGACACCATGGACGGCGGCCTCGACGACGACACCATGGACGGCGGTGGCGGCGACGACGACGTGGAGGGCGGCCCCGGCCTCAACGCCTGCGTCCCCGACCCGGACGACGCCGGTGGCGACAAGTGCACCGACACCGACTCGCCCCGCATCGAGGTCGCGTCACTGAGCTGGGCCGTGGAGAGCCCGGTGGCCAACACCCAGGACGTCCAGGTCAAGGTACGTGTGCACGTCACCGACGACCGCAGCGGCCTGATCAGCGCGAGCGTGCTGTTCAGCAGCCCCGAGCCCGGCGGCCCGGGTTTCTGGGTGCACGGCGGGGAGCCGGTCACCGGCTATCGGCACGACGGTGTCATCGAGCTGACCGGCACCCTGCCCCGGATGTCGGTCCCCGGCGACTGGACGATCACGATGGTGCAGCTCCGGGACCGTGTCTACCGCGAGTCCCAGTACTACATCGAGGCGGACGGCGACTACACCCTTCACACCAGCTCCGACGGCCAGATCCCGGTCGAGGACCGGTTCGTGTTCACCCCGCTGGTCCTGACCGGCGACGACTACGACCACGAGGCGCCGGAGATCGGCGTCGCCGGCGCGACCTGGCTGACGTCCACCACCCTGGACAACAGCGAGCGCCGCGACGTGACCCTCCGCCTGGACGCGGCCGACGATCTGACCGGGGTGACCTGGGTCGGCGCGCGCCTCACCGGGGCCGACCCGGACGGGCCCGGCGTGTACCTCTACAGCACCCAGTTGTCCGAGCACCTCTCCGGCTCGGTCGAGCTCACCGGCAGTCTGCCCGCGTACCTGCCCACCGGCGAGTGGAAGGTGACGACGGTGTGGGCGTACGACGCGACCAACCGGGTCCGGTTCGTCGAGCAGGGCGATACTCCGGCCGAGTCGTGGGTCCCGCCGCTGACCGTCACCGGCGGCGTCTCGGACACCGCCGCCCCGACGCTCGACATGAGCTGGGGTCGCTACATCGGCGCCACCGAGGCCGACAACGGCGCCGACCGGCCGGTACGGCTCGAAGTGAAGGCGGCGGACGACCGCAGCGGCGTCGCGAGCATCTCGGCCACCTTCTGCACCACGGGCGCCAACACCTACCTCTACTCGGTCGGCGCCGAGCAGACGGATGGGATCTGGGAGCTCGCCGGAACCCTGCCGGCCACCACGACGCCCGGCCAGTGGCGGGTGTGCCGCGTGACCGTCTACGACAACGCCAACCGGCAGCGCACCTACACCGTGGGCACGGACGACACGTACACCGACTCGACCGGGCAGCTCACCGGCACGTCGGCCATCCCGAAGTTCACCCTGCGGACCCCGTCGGCGCAGCCGTGACCGACTGTCGAGCGGGTGCACGCGCTCAGTTGATGGTTTGTGGTGCCGATCACTTTTATGTCGTCAGTGTGGACGTGAACGGAGAACCCGATGCCGACCCGAACCGCCGCGATCGCCCTGCTGGCGGCTCTGCCGCTGGGTCTCGCCCCGGCTCAGACCCCGGATGACCTGCCGGCCGGCGCGTGGGAGACCACCTGCGCAGGCCCGGAGTCCGTCTACTGCATCGCCTCGGCGACGATCACCCCCGCCGGTGGCTCGTCGCAGCCGGTGGCCACGGCCGGGCTGGCCGTCTCCGCGGTCACGCAGTCCGACGACTACGGCGACTGGGTGCGCTGGTCGGTCGAGGACTGGGCGGGCAAGCCGGCGTCGGTCACCGGCGGCACCCTGGAACTGGTGCTGCGCACCGGGACGTTCGTGCCGCGGTTCACCAACGCCACCGCGGCCGGACTGCGGGTCAGCCGCTCGGTCACCGACGGGAAGTACGAGCTCACCATCAGCGGGCGGGCCACCCCGACGGCCTGGCGTACCGACACCGACTGCACGGCCGGCTACTCCTGCGGCGACAGCGACACCACCGCCGACCCCACGGTGTACCGCTTCGAGGGCCGCACCCAGGACCTCGAAGGCTCGGCCGGCGTCTACACCACCGGACTCGACGGGGCGTACCTCGCCACCGATGCGCAGGCCCGCGCCGACCTGCTGACCTACGACCCGGGCGGCTCCCCGCCGGTCAGCCTCGGCGTGCTCGGCAACCCGCAACTCGACGCCTCCGGCGAGGCGGTCCGCAACGTCCTCACGATCTTCCTGCCCGCGCCGTACTTCGCGGCCGCCGGCACCAGCGCGGCGGCGGCCGCGTCGACCGGCTTCGACCTGGTCACCAGCGGCGACGCGACCGTGCCTCAGAGGGTCACCGCCACGGCGACCGACGGAGGGGTACGCCTGGAGGCGCCCGACATCGGACTCGGCGCCGACCTGGCCACGGCCGCCCTCTACTCCCGTGCCTCCCGGGCCGGCACCACCACCGCCCCCGGCGCACCCGCGGCGGTCCAGGGCGAGGGCGGCGCGGGCACCGCCACCGTGTTCTGGCAGCCGCCGTCGAGGACCGGCGGATCGGCCGTCACCCGCTACCGGGCCCGCGCCTACGCCGCGGCCGGGGGAGGCGCCGTGGCCGGGTCCTGCGAGACCACCGACAGCTACTGCACCATCGACGGGCTGGACGCGGGCGGCACCTACCACGTGGCGGTCAGCGCGGTGAACGCTCTCGGCGAGGGCGACCCGGCCGCCCGGGTGGCGGTGGTGGCGACGGCCGTACCCGATCCCGGTCCCTCGCCGTCGCCGTCCCCCACGCCGTCGCCCGAGCCCGTGCCGTCCGGCGAGCCCGAGCCGTCGGCCTCGCCCACACCCGGGCCGGTCGACGGGGCGCGGCCGCCGTACGCCCCGCAGGATCTCGATCTCACACCCGGCGCCCGGCGGATCACGGTGACCTGGGTCGTGCCGGACTCCGACGGCGGGAGCGCGATCACCGGCTACACGGCGCGCGCCTTCCGCACCGCGACCGGCGGCGCCCCGGAGGCGTCCTGTCAGGCGCCCGGCAACCGGTACACGTGCGTGCTCACCGGACTGACCGGCGGCCGGAAGCTGTTCGTCGAGGTCACCGCCACGAACGCGGCCGGAACCGGCCCCGCGCAGACCCGGGTGGCGGCCACCCCGTGGACCGTCCCCGGCGCGCCCCGCTCGGTCACCGCCAAGTCGTCGGACCGCAAGGTCACCGCCGGATGGAAGGCGCCGGAGAGCAACGGCGGCGCCGCGATCACCGGATACCGGGCCGAGGTGTCCGGCAAGTCCGGTGTGGTGGCCCGCTGCACCGCGCCGGCCGCCTCCCGTGCCTGCACGATCAAGAAGCTCAAGAAGGGCAGCAACCTCACCCTGCGTGTGCTGGCGGTGAACGCGGCCGGGGTCTCGGCGCCCTCCAAGGCCGTCAAGATCAAGGTGAAGGACTGAGCGCATGAGGTCGGCCGGCATCGCCGCCGCAGTGGCGGCGGTACTCACCGCGAGCCCGGCTCACGCGACACGAGCGGGCAAGCCGGTCTCCGCCACCGGCAAGGCGTGCACGGTCGTGGGAACCGTCGGCAACGATCGCCTGTTCGGCACCCACGGATACGACGTGATCTGCGGGCTCGGCGGCAACGACGTGATCAAGGGTGGCGGCGGCCGGGACGTCGTCGACGGCGGTCCCGGCGACGACGACCTCGACGGCGAGGACGGCACCGACGTCGTCATCGGCGGCCCGGGCGACGACCGGGCCGGCGGCGGCGCCGGCAACGACCAGGTCAAAGGCGGCGACGGCGCCGACGTCGTGGACGGCGGCCCGGGCGCCGACCTGGCCGACGGTGGTCCGGGTGACGACACGGTCAGCGGCGGTACGGCCGAGCCCGACCCGGTCAGCGCCGGCGACCGGGTGATCGGCGGCGACGGCGACGACACCCTCGACGGCGGTCCCGGAGCCGACACCCTCAAGGGCGACGACGGGGCCGACACGGTCGACGGCGGTGCCGGCAACGACGTGGCCGGTGGTGGGGCCGGCGACGACACGCTCAGCGGTGACGAGGGCAGCGACCGGCTCGACGGCGGCGAGGGCACCGATCACCTGGAGGGCGGCGGCGGCAGCGACGGCGTCAACGGCGGCGGGGGCGACGACACCCTCGGCGGTGGAACCGGCGACGACACGATCCGCGGCGGGCCCGGCGCCGACACCGCCTCCGGTGGCGACGGCGACGACAGCCTCGACGGCGGGACCGGCGACGACCGGATGGACGGCGGCGGCGGTGACGACGTCGTCGAGGGCGGTCCCGGCTCGAACGTCTGCGTCAACGATCCCGGCGACGAGGCCGGCGACCGGTGCACCGACCGGAAGGCGCCCCGCCTCGACATCGCCTCGCTGACCTGGGTCACCGACCCGGCCGTCGACAACCGCGCCGACCGGCCGCTGCGGCTGCGCGCCCACGTCACCGACGACCGCAGCGGCATGATGTACGTCTCGGTCAAATTCACCAGCCCCGACCCGCAGAGCCCGGCCCTGACCGTCGGCTTCCACGGCGCCGAGCTGATCTCCGGGCAGTCCCACGACGGCGTGTTCGCGATGAACGGCGAGCTGCCCGCCCACTCGATCACCGGCGACTGGACGCTGTCCGAGGTCTACCTCCAGGACAACGTCTTCCGCTACAGCCGGTACACCGTCGCGCCGGACGGGGCGTACACCCTCGCCGACACCGTCGACGGGTGGGAGCTCGAATCCGGCGTCATCACGCTGCCGCCGATGCGGGTCGGCGGCGTCACCGACAGCACCGCCCCGGACGCCGACGTCAGCCGGGCCGCGTGGACCACGCCCACCGACCTGGACAGCAGCGAGGATCGTACGGTCACGCTCAGCGTCCCGGTCACCGACGACCTCAGCGGCGCCATCCGGGTAACCGCCACCCTCGACGGCGCGGGCCTCGACGCGCCGACCGTCACCCTGGTCGACGGGCGGCTCGCCACCGGCACCGCCACCGACGGCACCTGGGAGGTCAGCGGCGCCGTGCCCGCACACCTGCCGGCCGGCACGTGGCGGGTCGGTGTCGTCTCCCTCACCGACCGGACCGGCCGGACCCGCACGATCACCGGCGACCGCCTGGCCGGCATCGCCCCGCTGACCGTCACCGGCGTCTCCGACCTGCAACGGCCGACGGCCGACATGAGCTGGGGCGAGTACGTCGGCGCGACCTCGGCGGACAACGGCGCCGACCGTACCGTCCGGTTGCGGATCCGGGCAGGGGACGACGTCAGCGGCATCCGCAGCATCTTCGCCGACTTCCGTACCGAAGGCGCGCAGGGCCGTCTCGACCCGATCGCCCCGGCCGGCGAGGACGGGGTGTGGGAGCTGTCCGGCCGCCTGCCGCAGGGCACCACCCCCGGCGAATGGCGTGTCGTCGGTATCTACATCACCGACCGGGTCGGCCGGGAACGCGTCTACTGGGTCCAGGCGGACGGCTCCTACACCACCCGTGACGGCCTGCTCAGCGGCCAGTCGAACTTCCCGCGTTTCACCCTGCTGCCGGTCGGCGGCGGAGTCCGTAGTCATCCGTGATTGGGAGTCCGGTCATGAGAATCACCGTCACCGCCGCGCTCATCGTGGCGCTCACGGGCGCACCCGCGCATGCCGGCGGCAAGCCGGTCTCCGCCACCGGCAAGGCCTGCACGGTCGTGGGAACCGTCGGCAACGATCGCCTGTTCGGCACCCACGGATACGACGTGATCTGCGGGCTCGGCGGCAACGACGTGATCAAGGGTGGCGGCGGCCGGGACGTCGTCGACGGCGGTCCCGGCGACGACGACCTCGACGGCGAGAACGGGGCCGACACGGTCATCGGCGGCGCCGGCAACGACCGGGTCAAAGGCGGCGCCGGCAACGACCAGGCCAAAGGCGGCGACGACACCGACATCGTCGACGGCGGCACCGGAACCGACCTCGTCGACGGCGGCCCCGGCGACGACACCGTCGGCGGCGGCGCCACCGAGCTCGACCCGGTCTCCGGCGGCGACCGGGTGATCGGCGGCCCCGGCGCCGACACCCTCGACGGCGGTCCCGGCGCCGACACGCTCGCCGGCGACGAGGGCGACGACATCGTCAACGGCGGCGACGGCAACGACGTGGCCGGCGGCGACGAGGGCGACGACACGCTCAGCGGTGACGAGGGCAGCGACCGGCTCGACGGCGGCGAGGGCACCGACCACCTGGAGGGCGGCGGCGGCAGCGACGGCGTCAACGGCGGCGCCGGCAACGACACCGTCGGCGGCGGCGCGGGCGACGACACCCTGCGCGGCGGCGCCGGCAACGACATCGCCGCCGGTGGAGACGGCAGCGACAAACTCGCCGGCGGCCCCGGCGACGATCAACTCGACGGTGGTACGGGCAATGACGTCGCGTCCGGCGGCGACGGCATCGACGCGCTGGTCGGCGGGGACGGCGACGACCAGCTCGACGGCGGTGGCGGCGACGACGTCATCCAGGGCGGTGACGGCACCGACCAGCTGATCGGCGGCGACGGCGCCGACGACATGAACGGCGGCAACGGCGACGACGGCATGGACGGCGGCATCGGCGACGACAGGATGGACGGCGGTGGTGGCAACGACGACGTCGAGGGCGGCCCCGGCCTCAACGCGTGCGTGCCCGACCCGGACGACGCCGGTGGCGACAAGTGCACCGACAAGGCCATCCCACTGATCGACCTGGCGTCCCTGAAGTGGGAGATCGAACCGAGCGTCGAGAACTCCAAGGAACAGACCATCAAGCTCAGCGGGCACCTCACCGACGACCGCAGCGGCATCGTCTACGGCTCGGTGCAGCTGCGCAACCCCGACGAGAGCGGCCCGAGCCTCAACCTGTGGACCTGGGAGGGCCCGGCCACCGGCCACACACACGACGGCACGTTCGTGATGAGCGGGCCCCTGCCGGCACTGTCCCGCTCCGGCGAATGGACCGTCGCCAGTATCTACCTGACCGACCGGGTGCACCGCTGGACGATCTACAACGTCACCCCGGAAGGCGCCGCCACCGTCCAGGGCAGCATCACCCCGGAGAACAGCGATGCCGGCACCGTCACCCTGGCTCCGCTCACCGTCACCGGCGAATACGACGCCGCACCGCCGCTCGCCGACCTCACCGGCACCGAATGGCGGACCGCCCGGGAACTCGACAACGCCGAGGACCGCACGGCGACCCTGCGCCTGACCGTCACCGACGACCTGGCCGGCGTCAACTCCGTCGGGATCTCGCTCACCCGCGTCACCGAGCCGAACGGGCCGAGCGCCAACCTCGGCAACAGCGAGCTCAAGGACGGCACCGTCAACGACGGCGTCTGGGACGTCACCGGCACCGTCCCCGCCCGCCTGCCCGCCGGAGAGTGGCGCGTGCAGGCGATCACGCTGTGGGACAAGGCCAACCGGTACCGCAGCCTCTACCGGCCCGACGACGCGCAGGACGGCGTCGACTGGCCGGCGACCCTGACCATCATCGGCGACGAAGCCTCCGACCTGGAGAAACCGTCCATCACGATGAGCGGCGCCACGATGATCGGCCCGTCCAGCGGCGACAACAGCGTCGACCGCGCGGTACGGATCAAGATCGACGCCGAGGATGACAAGAGTGGCATCATCGGGTTCTCGGCTCACATCCGTACCGATGGCGCGGAGAGCTGGCTCGGCTCCGCCGGAGGCGACGAGGAGAACGGCTGGGAGCTCGCCGGGACCCTGCCCGCCACCACCACACCCGGCGAATGGTGGATCGACAGCATCATGGTCCAGGACCGCGTCGGCCGGTACCGGTACTACACGATCGCCGCCGACGGCAGCTACACCACCGACGACGGCCAGACCGGGCAGTCCGACCTGCCGAAATACACCCTCACCCCGATCGGCGGCTGACCGCCGGCGCGCCAGGGCCCGCGTTTGCCGGGCCCTGGCGCGGGCATTTCCACCGTATGCCCGGACGTGACGAACTCCCCGACACCCTCAAGCGCTCCCCGAAGAAGGCGCAGGACACGTTCATCCAGACCCACGACTCCGCCGTCGACCAGTACGGCGAGGGCGAGCGGGCGCACCGCACCGCGTTCTCCGCGGTCAAGCACTCGTTCGAGAAGGTCGGCGACCACTGGGAGCCCAAGGAGAAGAAGGGGCCCAGCGACGCCAAGGCCGCCGGTGGACGCGACACCAGAGCCGAGACCGCCGGCGGAGTCGACGCCAACGCCAGCAAACAGCACCTGCTCGACATCGCCAAGCGGCTCGACGTCAGCGGCCGGTCCAGAATGACCAAGCCGGAGCTGGTCGACGCGATCCAGAAGGCCAACGCCCGGGAGACGCGGCGCGCCCGTGGCTGACCTGACCCGATTCGTGGACGCCCAGGACGGCGTCCACGAATCGGCGCTCGCCGAGCTGATCGCCGGGCACAAGCGTGGGCACTGGATGTGGTTCGTCTTCCCCCAGCTCGACGGGCTCGGATCCAGCTCCACCGCCCGGCGCTACGCGATCCACGACCTCGACGAGGCCCGCGCGTACCTGGCCCATCCGGTGCTGGGGCCGCGCCTCGTCTCCAGTGCTGAAGCGCTGCTCCGGCACCACGGACGTACCGCGGGCGAGATCCTCGGCCACCCGGACGACCTGAAACTGCGCTCGTCGATGACGCTGTTCGCCCGGGCCGCCGACGAACCCGCCGTCTTCGAGCAGGTCCTGGATCGCTTCTACGACGGGCCCGACCAGCGGACCCTGCAGTTGCTGGGCGCGGCTTGACGCCCCACATTCCCGTCGCCTTGCGGCGGGCCGTGCCGCCCGTCTCGGGGTGGTGCCTGCGGGGTCGCTTCGGGGTGGTGCCTGCGCGGTCGCTTCGGGGTGGTGCCTGCGCGGTCGCTTCGGGGTAGTACCCGCGCGGTCGCTTCGGGGTAGTGCCTGCGCTACCGCGAAGTGTCACCCTGGCGCCATCGTGCCCGCACCATCCCGGCGGGCACGATGGCGGGCATGGGAGTGCAGGTCATCCGAAGGGGGACGGTGCCGGTGGGTCGCGCCGCCGGCGGCCGCCACCGTGTGACCATCGAGCCGATGCGTGCTGTCGCGGTTGTCCTCATCGGTGCCCTGCTGGCCCTGCCCGCACCCGCAGTCGCTGCTATACCCGCCCCTGCCTTATCGACCACCACTGCGTTACCGGTTGCGAATGCCCTACCGGTCTCCACTGCGTCACCGGTCGTCGGTGCCGTAACCGCCGCCGCTGCTTCCGTCACCGACGTCGAGGATCCGCTCGTGGCGGTGCTCGACCGGATCTTCGCGGGCCGGCGGCCACCCGGCTCCACGGTGGCGGTGGACGTGCGGGACGCGTCCGATGGCCGGATCGTCTATCAGCGTGACGCGGAATCACGGGTGCTCCCCGCGTCCACTCAGAAACTGCTGACCGCCGCGGCCGCACTCGAGGTCTTGGGCGCCGACTACCGTTTCCGTACCACGGTGCGAGCGCGTGGCCGTGACCTCTACCTGCGAGGCGAGGGCGACCCCACCCTCACATTTCAGCGCATCGACCGGCTGGCCGCATCGGTGGCACGAGCGCGGACGAAGCGCTATGCACGGCTGATCCTGGACGACACATGGTTCGACCGGGTGCCACTGGGCCTGGACTGGTCGTGGCAGGACGAGCCGTTCGGATCGACCGCACCCGTGTCAGCGCTCTCGTTCGCCGCGAACGCACGGTTCGACAACGCCGCCGTGGAGATCCGGTATCAGGGTGTGAACGGCCGCCGCCCGACGATCCGGGTGTGGCCGCCGACCGGCACCGTCCGGGTCGTCAATCGAGCCGTCACCGGGGACGGTGGGGACACGATCGGAGCGGTGCGAACCCACGGAACCGCAAGCATCACCGTCACCGGCAATGTGGCGGCGGGCCGTTCCGGTGCGGATCTGGTCTCGGTGCCGGACCCGGCCGTCACGACCGCCGGGCTGTTCCGCGCAGCCTTGCGGCGACACGGGGTGACGATCACCGGGCGGACCCTGCGGGGCACCGTGCCGGGCGGCACCCGTCCCGTGGCCACGCAGACGTCACAGCCGCTGGCCGAGATCCTGCCGCCATTCCTGAAGCTGTCCAACAACGGTATCGCCGAGCTGCTCGTCAAGGCGATGTCGAGGGCCACCGACCCGGTAAGGCCCGGCAGTTGGCCGACCGGGCTGGCCGCCGCGACCAGAGCCCTGGGCAGGCTGGGCGTGGACACCCGGCTGTTGACCATGGGTGATGGCTCCGGTTTGAGCCGCCGCAACTGGGTGACCGCGCGCCAGGTGACCACGCTTCTGGAGAGGGCGCAGCGGCGCACCTGGTTCCCAGCGTTCCGCGCGGCGCTGCCGGTGGCCGGAGACCCGGCCCCGCTGATCGGCGGAACCCTCAGCAACCGCATGAGAGGCACCCCCGCCGCCGGCAATGTCCGAGCCAAGACAGGCACCCTGTCCGGGGTGAACGCCTTGTCCGGCTACGTGACCGCCCCCGACGGCCGCCGCTTGATCTTCGCTTTCATAGTCAACGCGGCCATCGACACCGCCGCCCCTCTACTGGACGAGGCAGCCGTGGCCCTGGCAACCACCCCTCCCTCACCAGCCACCCCGTCCCGAGCCGCGGCCTCATCAATCACCTCCTGGCGAGCCACCTCCTGACGAGCCACCGCCTCGCGAGTCACCTCCTCGCGAGCCACTCCATCTCCACCGACCTCCTGACCAGCTACCCCTGACCACCTACCTCCTGACCAGCTACCTCGTGACCGGCAACTCCCTGACCGGCCACCCCCTGACCGGCCACCCCCTGACCGGCCACCCCCTGACCGGCCACCCCCTGACCGGCCACCCCCTGACCGGCCACCCCCTTGCGAGGCACTCCGTTGCCAATTGCGCCCTCACCAGCCGCCACTGATCCGTCATCTCTACAAGAGGGAGCTTTCGAGTCAGGGCCCGCACCCCGTCGCCGTCGATCAGCCGCCGAGTCCCCGACCGCACAGCCGCGCTTAGAAATGACCGTCCCGTCGGCCATCGCTCGGCACGGTTAGGGTCTGCCGCCGAACAACTCGCTGTATAACGGCGGCGATTCGCAGCCCGCCCTCCTCGACGGACGGACGGCAGCCCAGTCCTGGCAGCAGAAGCTGGCTCACCACCACTGCCAAGCGACAAATCAGTAGCCCGCGGTTTGTCCGTCGACAGGTCCTTGTGCGTGCCGAGCGGCGCGTGAGCGTGGGCTCCGGTCCTCAACTGGCACAGCCAGCCGCGAGAAACGAAACCCGAAGCCGACCGCTTCTTGCGCCAATCGTCCCGCCCTCCCCGGCCGGCAACCTGTCATCTCCGTGGCAGCGCCCGTCGGTGGTGGTCGATGTCCAGCCGTAGCTGCACCCGATCGTTGGTGTGGGCGGGCATGGTGCCGGGGCCGGGGCCGTGGCCGTGGCCGTGGCCGTGGGTGTGCCCGCTGCCGGGTGCGGGTTCGATCATCGCCCATCGATGGGTGGTAAGCGTGCCCGGACCGGGCAGCGAGTGCATCAATCGTCCAGAACTCGGCTGTCGGGCCACCGGACCTGCCAACTGAGGGTGTCCGCGGCGGCGCGATGTCGGCCCTGGCAACCTGCCGGGCGTTCGAGTAGTGGCCGGCGCTACGGGTGGGGCGCTGGGGAACGGGGCGCTGCGGAAACGGAACGCGGGGGCGCTGCGGAAACGGGGCGCTGCGAAACAGGGCGCGCATGGTGGGGCGGTGCGGGAACGGGGCGCGCATGGTGGGGCGGTGCGGGAGCAGGGTGCGGGTGGTGGGGCGGTGCGGAAACAGGTCGCTGCTGGGGCGCTGCGGAAACGGGGCGCGGGTGGTGGGGGCTGCGGAAACGGGACGCTGGGAGCGGATTGGCGGTGGTATGTTGCGCGCAGGTCATGAGTGCCAGCGTCAAGCCCCGGCTTGCTGGCCGGCAACCCTCCGCTTCGTGGGCGGGGTGCCCCGGGTGATGACCGGGTTCGGTGCGGTTCGCGCCGGGCAAGCCGCGACCCCGAGGGGACTCTCATGGATCATTCTGTGCTGCACGGCCGTCTTGTTCGTCTCGAGCCGCTGGGCAAGTGTCACGCCGCCGGGCTTGCCGTGGCTGCTGAGGAGTCGCGGGACTCCTACGACTGGACGTGGGTGCCGACCGCCGCGACCGTCGACGGATACATTGCGGAGCAGATCGGGCGGGACGGCTTGACTCCGTACGCGCAGATCTGTCTTCGGACCGGCCGGGCCGTCGGGGTGACCGCCTATTGGGATCCGCGCGGGAAGCCGCTGGCCGCGATCGATGTCGGTTTCACCTGGCTGGCCGCGTCGGCTCAGGGGTCCGGGATCAATCTTGAGGCCAAGTATCTGCTGTTCAAGAACGCTTTCGAGAACTGGGGCGCGCAGCGGGTGGGGATGAGCACGGACGCGCGTAACGCCCGGTCACGGTCAGCGATCGTGGGCGTGGGCGCGCGGTTCGAGGGTGTGCTGCGGAACTGGTCGCGCTCGTGGGCGCCGGGGGAGGAGGGCCGGCTGCGGGATTCGGCGCTGTTCTCCGTGGTGACCGAGGAATGGCGGGAATGTCGCGCCTACCTGGAACATCGGCTGTCCGAGACGCGATAGGACACCGGGCGCAGCGCGGCATCGGGCCGATCCGTACCGGAGAGCGGCGGCTCCCGCCCTCCGGTACGGGGGGTCAGCTGGAGCAGGTGTTGAGCATGGTCTGCAACGCGGTCTTCTCCGACGACTGGAGTGTCAGCGAGTAGTAGTACTTCACCGCGATCCACATCTTGGCGTAGGTGCACCGGTACGAGGTGACCGACGGCTGCCACGTCGACGGGTCCTGGTCGCTCTTGGACTGGTTGACGTTGTCGGTGACCGCGATCAGCTGCGGGCGGGTCAGGTCGTTGGCGAAGCTCTGCCGCCTGCTGGTGGTCCACGCGCTCGCGCCGGAACGCCACGCCTCGGCGAGCGGCACCACGTGGTCGATGTCGAGGTCGGAGGCCGCGGTCCAGGTCGCGCCGTCGTAGGACGAATACCACGAGCCGGAGGTGGCGGCGCACGCGGAGCTGACGACCACGTTGGAGCCGTCCCGCTTCAGGACCGTCTCGCGGGTGTTGCAGGTCCCGGAGATGGTGATCCAGTGCGGAAACAGATCACGATCGTAGGTGCTCGCGTTGGCCTCGGCCGCGACGGTCAGCGCGCTGAGGTATGTCTGGGCCGTCGACTTCGACGGGATTCCGGTGGGGCGGCCTGGGCGGGGGCGGCCAGCAGACCGATCGTGATCAGCGCGGCGGTGAGGCCGGCCATCAGGGGGCGGGGGAGAGGGGCATGAACGGCTCCTTCGTGTCGTCCGATTCGGACCACACACTTCTACGGCAGCCGCACGTCGCCGGATGATGACGTTCATGAATTTCTTGTGTCAGAACAAAAAAGATCAAACTCAATCTTTTGTACGGTCTACGAACAGTCCCGTGGCTGTCCCCGCGACGTCCACCCGCCACCGGGCCGCAACGCGACCGCCGGGCCTATGCGAGGGAGACGATGTACTGGAGCACCGTGGGCGTCACGAAGACGTTCACCCATCCGCTTCGTCACGAGTGGCTGGCCGGTGTCCCGCGGGACACCCGCGTCCTGGACTACGGCTGCGGTTACGGACGGCTGATGGCCGAGCTCACCGCCGAGGGCTTCACCGACGTCACCGGCGCCGACATCTCGGCCGGTCTGATCGAGCGTGGTCGCCGTGATCATCCCGGCCTGCGGTTCACGGTCCTGGATTCCCCGCCGGTCCTGGACCGCCCGGCCGGGAGCGTCGATGTCATCCTGCTGTTCGCGGTGCTCACCTGCGTCCCGGACGACGCCGCCCAGCGGGCGCTGATCGCCGAGCTGGACCGCCTGCTCGCCCCCGGTGGCCTGATCCACGTCAGCGACCTCCTGCTCCAGGACGACGACCGCAATCGTCGCCGCTACACCGGGTCGCCTTACGGAGTCTTCACCACGGGCGACGGGGCGACGTGCCGCCACCACACCGCCGAGCACCTCCGTGCCCTGCTGACACGTTCCGACGTGGGAGACGATCGCCGAATCGACGTAGGAGACGAGCGCCGAATTGACGTGGGAGACGAGCGCCGAATTGACGCGGGGGATGAGCGTCGGATTGACGTGGGGGATGAGCGTCGGATTGACGCGGGGGATGAGCGTCGGATTGACGCGGGGGATGAGCGCCGGATTGACGTGGGAGACGAGCGGCGAATCGGCGTGGGGGATGAATGCCGGATCGGTGTGGGAGATGAGCGCCGAATCGACGGAGCGGACGAGCGGAGAATCGGTGTGGGAGACGAGCGGAGAATCGGCAGTGGAGATGATCGCCGATTCGGTGGGGAAGGTCAGGGCCGGACCGGTGGGGGAGATCGGGGACGGATCGACGTGGTGGCCGAGCGCCGGATCGACGTCGCAACGATGAACGGGAACCGGTCGGCCGCACTGCAACTACTGGCCCGCAAACGCCGGTGACCGTGCGAGCGCCCGGTCACCGGTGTCCGACAATGGTCAGCGGCGGCGGAAGGCGTGCACGTACAGGTAGATGCTGGTCTTGGCCCCGATCCCGGCGCCCGCGAGATCGGCCGACCGGAAGTGGATGCCGCCCCAGACCCGGGCGTTGATCAGCTCCTCGAGGGCATCGGAGAAGCCGCTGAAGTGGCGGGTGGTCCCGGTGTCGGCGCTGGTCGCGTGGAACGGGATGTCGTCGCGGCCGAAGAACAACCGCAGGATCGTCATGTTGGAGCCGGTCGCGCACGCGTGCCCGGACGTGTAGTCGGGACTGCCCGGGGTGATCAGCAGCGGCATCCAGGAGGGGTCGCCGGTGGTGTGCGGGTTGCCGTCGGTGTCGGCGAGCTGGACCGCGGTGACGGGCCGCCAGAAGCCCCAGTGCCGTTTCTCGTTGAAGCAGGCGGTGTTGGCGTCCGACGCCGCGATGTTGACCATGGCGAGCAGCCGGGCGGTCTGCACCGCGTCGAGTCGCTGCGTGACGGCGAGCTGCCGGTTGATCTCCCACTGGCCGAGCCGCCGGTCGTGCCACCAGCGGGCGGAGTCGGTCTGGTCAGCGGTACGGGTCGCGCTGTCCGCCGCCCCGATCGCCTTGATCTCGTCGAAGTCGCGGGTGTAGGCGCCACTGGTCAGCGACGGCGGCCCGGCGGTTCGGAACATGTCGGCCCGTGGCAGCACGAACGGCCGCAGGTCGGCCGACCACGCCCCGGAGTTGGCGAACGTGGGCGGGGTGGGCCGCCACTGACCGGGAGCGGTGCCGACCGGGAAGGCTTCGACCCCGAAGGCCCCGTCACCGCTGCGTGCCGCGAGCATGGCGTCGGCAGTGCGCTCGCCGACGGCGATGCCGGCCCGTTCGGCCCGTCCGTCCGGGATGCCGGCGAGGTAGGCGTCGTACTGGGCCTGGAGCCGGTCCTGCTGTGCCGGGAAGAGGGCGGTGAGCACCCGGTGGGCAGCGGCCGCGACGGCGGCGTCGGTCGATTCGCGCCCGGTGGTCCGGGGCGCCGACAGGTACGGCTGGTACGGCTTGCCGGCGATGGCGTTGACCGCGTCGTAGACGGCGCCCTGCACCATGGCGAAGCTGCGGCTCTGCACCCACGGGTTGTCGCGGGCGATGTCCCAGATCGCGGTCTGGGCATTCTCGTTCCAGGTGATGACGGCGTCTCGGGAAGGGGTGGCCGCCGCGGCCGTCGGTACGGCGAGCGGCGCGAGTACGGCGGTCAGAATCAGTGCCAGTGCACGCTTCATGTGGTCATCGGATCCGACGGGTCTGGCATAAACCTGTCAGTCGCCGCGGCGAAGTGGGCGGCGGTGACCAGAAGTGCGCGATCAGGTCGGGCAGCGCCTCGTACGCCGCGGACGCGGTGCAGGCGCCGCCGGCCCGTCCACGGAACGTGATCCGCGGCTCCGGTCCCGCCTCGATGCGGAATGCGGACAGGATGCCGTCGCTGCGCCGCGTCACCATCCCGCCAACGTAACGAGCCGGAGCAATCAGGCGGCGAGGGGCAGCCCAGCGACGGGCGTCGATGTCGACGGCTCCAGGGACTCCTGCCAGATCGCCCAGCGGGTCTCCGGCCCGAGCGACTTGGCTCTGTACATGGCCAGGTCGGCGCGGTGCACGATCTCGTCGTGGGTGAGCTCGCCGGGAGCGCTGACGGCCACGCCGATGCTCGCGGCGAGAGTGATGAGCCGCCCCTCGACCATGATCGGGCCCAGTGCCGCGGCGATCCGGCCGGCCACCTCGTACGCCTGCTCGGCGTCCTTGATCTCCGGCAGCACCACCGCGAACTCGTCGCCGCCGAGCCGGACCGGCAGGCCCGGCTCGGGCACGCACCGCCGCAGCACCGAGGCGAACTCGGCCAGCACCCGGTCGCCGGCCTTGTGCCCGAGGGTGTCGTTGACCGCCTTGAACCCGTTCATGTCGATCACCAGAACGGCCATCCGGCGACGGCGGGCCAGCGTCTGGTACGACACCTTCCGGAACATGCTGCGGTTGGCCAGTCCGGTCAGGCCGTCGGTGAGGGCGCGCTCGTCGCTCTCCCGCTGCACCAGCGTCTGCCGGTAGAGCACGAGCACACTGAGCACCGCCCCGCCCAGGGCGAGCCCGCCCCACGGGAAGAACTCGCCGTCGCGGGTGGCCTCGGTCAGCATCAGCACCTGCGCCACGGCGACCGCCACGAACGGCAGGTAACGGCCGATCCCCAGGTCACGGCGGTCGGCGGCGGCGACGAATCCGGCCCGCCCCTGCGCCGCGGCCGCCCCCACGAGCAGCGCGTCGGCGGTGATCCAGCAGATGAACTGCCACGACGCCGGCATCTCCGCGCCGTACCGGCCGTCGAGGTAGCCGTGCACCGCGTCGCCGGTGAACAGGATCAGGGTGCCGGCGGTGAGCAGCCGCAGCGGCCGCTGGGCCGACTCGTCGGCGCCGCGGAGCATGGCCCGGACCGCGCTGAACAGCAGCGCCAGGTCGCCGAGCGGGTAGACGGCCGCACTGAACAGGACGTCGACGGAGAAGCCGGAGCGCTGCAGCATCGGGCCGATCGCGGTGTACCAGAGCACCATCGAGCCGCCGGCCATCACGGTCAGCGCATCGACGCCGGTCTTGATCCGGTCCCGGGCGTTGGTCGGGGCCAGCGGGAACCGCTGCAGAGCGATCACCAGCGCCCCCACGAAGATCACGTGGGTGGCGTCGTCCCAGTGCGAGTGCGACACCTCGGTCCGCCCGAAGGCCATCAGCAGCGGCACGGAGACCACGAGGGTCGCGAAGCAGGCGGCGACCGCGCCCCAGGCCTGCCGCAGCCGCGGCGGGAGCGACGGCATCCGGGCCGCACGCACCGCAGCCACCAGGCCGAACACGCCGAACGAGAGCCGGGCCACCTCGGCGGCCGGTTCATACCAGGACAGCGCCGAAGCCAGGTTCACCACCGACACCACGAGCGCGGCCAGGTAGAGCGCGCCGAGCCCCAGATAGGCCGGTGGCAGACCACCGGCCGGGCGGCGGTGCCGCGACGACGGCGTCCCTCGACTCCGAGTGTGCACGGCGCCTCCTCCACGATGTGACGCCGGAGCAGATCGGTCCGGTCGCACGTCACTTGAGGGCCGCCGGTCCCTAGGATCGGCTGATGGCCGTACCCCAGACCCATGACGAGGCGGTCACCGCCGCCCACCAGTTGGCCGAGGTCCTGATCCCGGGCGCGATCCAGCGCGACCGGGACGGCGCCGACGTCGTCCCGCACGAGGCGGTCGCCGCCCTGGACGCCTCCGGGCTGCTCGGCATCACCGTGCCGGCGTCCGACGGCGGGCCCGGCCTCGGCCCGCGGACCCTGGCCGAGGTGACCAGGGTCCTCGCCGCCGCCGACCCGGCGATCGCCCAGATCCCGCAGGGCCACTTCCTGATGGTCGACGTCCTCGCCGTGCACGGCGGCCCGGAGGCCCGCAAGCGGATCCTCGGCGACGTCCTGGCCGGCCGGCGGCTCGGCAACGCCCTGGCCGAGCGCGGCGGCACACACGCCCAGGACTTGAAGACCCGGATCGCCGACGGCCGGCTGGACGGCGTCAAGTACTACACGACCGGTGCCCTGACCAGCGCCTGGATCGCGGTGAGCGCCCTCGACGAGAGCGGCCGGCTGGTGCTCGCCCTGGTGCCGCGCGACGCCGACGGCGTCGAGGTCGGCACCGACTGGGACATGATCGGTCAGCGCGCCACGATCAGCGGCACGGCCACGTTCCGCCAGGTCCCGGTCGAGCCGGGGCTGCGGGTCGACTACGCGCGGGCCTACGAGATCCCGCAGCAGCTCGGCGCACGGGCGCAACTGGTGCACACGGCCATCGAGGTGGGCATCGCCGGTGCCGCGCTGCGGGACGCCCGAGCCTACCTGCGGGAGAAGGCGCGCCCGTCGACCGAGGCGGTCCGCCATGGCGCGGCCACGGCTACCGACGACCCGCACGTGCGGCACCGTTACGGCCGCCTGGCGACCCGTGTCCTGGCTGCTGAGGCACTGTTGGAGTCGGCCGCCCGTACCCTAGAGGCGGTGGGTCCGATCCCGGCCGACGCGGAAGCCGCAGCGCGCGGCAGCCTGGCGGTGGCCGCCGCGAAGGCGTTCGCCAGCGAGATCGCGCTGGAGGCCGGCTCCGAGCTGTTCACCCTCTGCGGCACCAGCGCGGCCGCCGCAAAACACGGCCTCGACCGGCACTGGCGCAACGCGCGAACCCACAGCGTCCACGACCCGATCGACTACAAATACACCCACATAGCCGCATACGACCTGGCCGACCAACTACCACCAAACCACGGCCAACTATAACCATTTGGTACGGCCACGCAGGCTCACGTGGCTACCCCGCAACGCAGGCGCCACTCCAGCCCTCCACCGCGCCCGCCGGGAGTTCCCGCCGGTAACCCCCACCCCAAAACCATCAGTGATCCGGACCAACGAAGCGCCCGGCTAGCGCTCAACACCGGCGTCTGGTGTCCCCAGTGTCGAGACCGGCTTCGACCACCGCCCGCAGAGGGCCCGTCACAGCCGGGCCTTTCGGTCTCGGCCGGTCTTTCGGTCTCGGCCGGGCTTCCGTTCTCAGCCGGGCTTCCGTTCTCAGCCGGGCTTTCGGTCTCAGCCGGGCTTTCGGTCACGGCTGGGTCATTCGGTCACGGCCGGGGCTTTCGGTCTCAGCCGGTCTTTCGGTCTCAGCCGGGACTGTCCGTCTCAGCGCGACCCGCCGTCTCAACCGCAACCAATCCCCGTAGTTTTCCAGTGAGCACCGAGCCACAGAACGGCCCGCAAAACGCCGCCGGTGACGGGGCAGCCGATTTGCCGACGCCCGCGGGTTTTGCGGGCGGCGGGAAATCGACTGCCCCGTCACCGGGTATAAGGCGTTTTGCCGCGGAGCGAAGCGGAGCCAGCAAGCTCAGCCAACCCAACCCCACTCAAAACAACCCACTCAAAACAACCCACTCAAACCAAACTCAGCTCACCAATCGGTAACTGGCGAAGATGACGTCGGCGTTGTGGGTGAAGCCGAGACGGCCGTACAGGCGGATCGCGTTCTCGTTGTCGTGGACGGTGTGCAGGAACGGCAGCTCGCCGCGGGCCAGGATGCCGGCCGCCACCGCGAGCGTCAGCCGGGCGCCGAGTCCTTTGCCGCGGTGTTCCGGGTCGGTGCAGACGGCGCTGACCTCGGTCCATCCGGGCATCCGGAACCGTTCGCCGGCCATCGCGATGAGCCGGCCGTCGGCGTCTCGGATGCCCAGGTAGCGGCCCAGCTCGATGGTCCGTTTGAGGAACGGGCCGGGTTCGGCGCGGGCGACCAGGTCGAGCATCTCGGGCACGTCCTTCTCGGTGAGCGGGACGGCGTCGGGGTCTTCGACCCCGGACATGCTCTGGCCGATCATCTGCACTCCGGGCGTGACCCGGTCCGTCTGCCATCCCGCGTGCGGGGTGATCGACGGGCCGGTGAGCACGGCGTAGTCGGTGATCGTGGCCAGGTCGCGCCAGGCCGCCGGGTCGGCGGGGTCACTGAGGGCTGCGAACGGGGCGATCTCGGGCTGGAATCGGGCGGCGTTGCCCGCGGCCTCGGCGAAACACGCCTGCGGCCCGGTGAGGGCGGCCCACACGGGGTTGTTCAGCACACCCCCGACCCTGCCTCTTCCCGGGCCGCCGCGCCAGTAGATAACCGTCTAACCACCCGCAGGCTCATCTGTCGGATGTCATCACACCGACGCCTGCTGGCGTACCGGGTAGGGCTCGGGCTTCACTGCCAGGGCCGGGATGT
Source organism: Actinoplanes sp. CA-252034 (assembly GCF_050956125.1). Classification (NCBI taxonomy): domain Bacteria; kingdom Bacillati; phylum Actinomycetota; class Actinomycetes; order Micromonosporales; family Micromonosporaceae; genus Actinoplanes; species Actinoplanes sp. CA-252034. The sequence continues at coordinate 7,263,033 of NZ_CP191846.1, read as the reverse complement.
CGCCGGGCCACAGCGGCCGTGCGAAGTGGTAGCCCTGGCCGTACTGGCAGCCCATCGCGTCGAGGGCGGCACGCTGGCCGGCCTCTTCGATGCCTTCGGCCACGACGGCGAGGTCGAGGTTGTGCGACAGGGTGACGATCGCGTCGACGAGCGCGTGCTGCTGACGGCTGTGCAGGATGTCGTCGATGAACGACTTGTCCAGCTTCAGCACGTCGACCGGCATCTGCCTCAGGTAGCTCAGGGAGGAGTAGCCCGTACCGAAATCGTCGATCGCGATGCGCACGCCCATCGCCCGCAGCGCCTTGAGGTCGGCGAGGACCTGGTCGGCGTCGCGCAGCACCAGGCTCTCGGTGATCTCCAGCAGCAGCCATTGGGGCCGCGCGCCGGTCTCGGCGAGCGCCGCACGGACCTGTTCGGCGAAGTCGGCGGTCCGGAACTGCCGGGCCGACACGTTGACGCTCACGTAGCGCAACGTGGTTTCCGGGTTCTCGGACTTCCACTGGGTGAACTGCCGCAGCGCCTCCCGCAGGACCCAACTGCCGATGCCGACGATCGCGCCGCTCTCCTCGGCCGCCTCGACGAAGTGGTACGGGCCGAGCAGCCCCTTGGCCGGGTGCTCCCACCGGACCAGCGCCTCGACGCCGGTGATCCGCTGGTCGACCAGTTCGACGATCGGCTGGAACTGGAGCACGAACTGCTCCTCCTCGATCGCCTCGTGCAGGGCGGTGCGCATCTCGAGCCGCTGCATCATCGCGGTGTGCAGGTCGCTCTGGTAGCGCTGCCAGCCGCCTTTGCCGTTGCCCTTGGCGAGGTAGAGCGCCAGGTCGGCGTGGCGCAGCAGCTCGGTGGCGGTCTCGGCGTCCCGGTTGGTGGCGACACCGACACTGCACTTGGCGCTGATCATGTGCTTGTTGCCGTTGCCGTCGGTGACCTCGACCGGCACGGAGAGGGCTTCGACGAGTACCGCCGCGACCGCCTCGGCCGCGTCCACCGAGTCGCTCTGCTCGACCAGGACGGCGAACTCGTCGCCACCCATCCGGGCCGCGGTGCTGCCCTTGCCGATGTTCTCGGAGATCCGCTGGGCGACGGCGAGCAGCAGTTGGTCGCCGATCGCGTGCCCGAGGGTGTCGTTGACCTCCTTGAAGTCGTCCAGGTCGACGAAGAGCACGCCGAGGGTGGCGCCGTCGCGTTCGGCCACGCAGAACGCCTGCTCCAGCCGGTCCTTGAGCAGCACCCGGTTGGCCAGCCCGGTCAGCGCGTCGTGGAACGCCTGGTGGGTGAGGTCCTTCTCCAGGCCGCGCCGCTCGGTGACGTCCCGCAGGGTCACCACGAGGCCGGCCACGGACGGGTCGTTGCGCAGGTCACGCAGGTCGCACTCGATCTCCACGGTGCGGCCGTCGGCGCGTACCCCGGTCAGTTGGATGTCGTCGAGGTCGCCGACGCCGGACCGGATCCGGAACAGGATCTCGCGCAGCGCCTCTTGCGAGCCGTCGGCGATGAGCCGGGCCAGCGGCGAGCCGGTCGGGTCTTCGGCGAACAGTGTCTCGGCGGACGGGGTCGCGTACCGGATGGTGCCGTTGGCGTCGAGGATCAGGATGACGTCGGCCGCGCTCTGGATCAGCGTCCGGAACCACGTCTCGCCCTCGCGGCGGCTGACCTCGGCGGTCAGCTCGATGCGTTCCAGCACCACGGCGATCTGTGAGCTGAGCGTCTCGAATGCGGGCAGCAGCAGGTGCAGCACCGGGTCGGACGCGCCGATCACGAGCCGGCCGGTGCGGTGACCGGACAGCCGCTGGGTGGCGTGGACGACGTGCTTGAATCCGCCGGACTCGAAGCCGTCCGGTAGTTCCGCGGCGGGGATCCGGCGGACCGCCGTCTCCGCGTCCAAGCCTTCGACGGGCGGCAGGAACTGCAGGTGGTACGGCTGGTCGGCGGGCATCAGACGGGCGACGGCCTTCTTGACCGCGCGGGTCACGTCCTCTTCGGTGGCCGCCGCGAACAGCAGCGATCCGGCTTCGCGCAGTGCCCGTTCCCGGCTGCCGGCCTGCCGCTGTGACTGGGCCAGGTCCGCGACCCTTGCCAGGACGAGCAGGAACATCAGTGCCGCGGCGCCCGCGATGACCGGCGCGTCGACGACGCCGCCGCGGGCGATCTCCGCCTCCCGGCCCTCCATGTACTCCAGTGCCAGCACGCCGGGGGCGATCAGCGCGGCGGTGCTCAGCCAGAACAGCCGGTGGCTGCCCATGCCCGGGTTGGGACGCTCGATAGGTGAGGTCAGCGAGGTCATCGCCGGCCGCAGCGCGGCGTAGCCCATCGCCGAGTAGAAGACGATCCAGCCCATGTCGACCGGGCCGCCCAGCGCCCACGCGCTGTTCAGCTGCGACTGCCCGTAGAACACGTCGGAGATCAGCAGCCCGACCATGGCGACGCCGAACGTGACCACCGAGTCCAGCCGCTTGCCGGAGCCGGTGAACATCCGCAGGATCATCGCCAGCACGAGCACGTCACCGAGCGGGTAGCCGATCGAGACCAGCTTCTCCATCAGCGACAGGTGCTCGGAGCGGGTGAACGGGGCGATCCAGTAGACCCAGGCGAGCAGCCCCAGCCCGACCGTCGGCACCAGGGCGTCCAGCAGCGCGGACCGGTTGGCGTCCCCGCTGTTCCGTGCCCTGATCATCATCAGCAGCCCGGCGGTCAGGAGCGGATAGAACGCCAGGTAGAAGAAGTCGGCGACTCCCGGGAAGTCCGGTGTCCCGCCCAGCGCGATGATCAGGTTGTACGCGCTGTCACCCGTGGTGAAGCAGGCGATCGCGATGCTGATCAGGTACCACGGCAGCTTGCGGCGCGGCCGGTTGAGGCGCACACCCACCAGCACGGCGATCGCGCACGAGTAGCCGAGCGCCGCCCAGCTGTACAGATGCGCGTCCGGGACGGCGTAGTAGACGATGGTCAGGACCAGCGTCCAGGCGCCGAAGCACGCGCGAGCCACTCGCGTCGACAAAGCGCACTCCGTTCGTCGGGCGGCAGGGTTGCCGACCCGCCGTATCGGGGCCTGGACCCCCGACCTGAGCGCACCGTCCCGCCCGCAACCGGACGGCAACTTTCCTACGCTGCGATGGCGTCCACCAGCCGGCGGGCGGAGCCGGCCAGGTTCCAGCGGTCGGCGAGCGCCAGCAGCGCCTCCGGGTCACGGGGCGAGCCCGGCAGCACCGGGTCGAACTCCGGCAGCGGCACGTCGGTGGCGACCTTGCACACCGGCAGCGCCCTGGCCAGGTAGTCGCGAGAGGTGTCCAGTCTCGTCCGCACGCCCGGCGCGAACCCGGCGCCGGGGTCGTCGAGGGCGGCCAGGATGTGCTCGACCCCGCCGTACCGCTCGATCAGCCGGGCCGCCGTCTTCTCCCCGACACCCGCGACTCCCGGCAGCCCGTCACTCGGGTCGCCGCGCATCGCCGCGAAGTCCGCGTACCAGCGGGCCTCGACGCCGTACTTGGCGAGCACCAGCGCCTCGTCGGCGTCCTCCAGCTTCGCCACGCCGCGCCCGCAGTAGAGCAGCCGCGTCCCGCGGGTGTCGTCGACGAGCTGGAACAGGTCCCGGTCGCCGGAGACCACCTCGACCGGCGCCGGCTGCCCGGTCGCGAGCGTGCCGAGCACGTCGTCGGCCTCGTAGCCGGCGACGCCGAACGCCGGGATCCCGATCGCCGCGAGAACCTCCAGCAGCACCGGCACCTGCTTCTCCAGCGAGGCCGGCACCTCCTCGACGTCCCCGTGGGCGACCCGGTGCTTCTTGTACGACGGCACCAGCTCCACCCGCCACGCCGGCCGCCAGTCCGCGTCCAGCGCGCACACCAGCCGATCCGGCCGCCGTGTCCGGATCAGCTGGGCGAGCATGTCGAGGAACCCGCGAATGGCGTTGACCGGCTCCCCGGCCGCAGTCTGCGCGGCCTTCTCCGGAATCCCGTGGAACGCACGAAAATACAGACTGGGGGCGTCAACGGCCAGCAGTGGTCGGCTCACCGCCCCACCCTAGTGGCCGATCACGGCGTGGGGGCGGTACGGGGCCTCCAGCGCGGCGATCTCCTCCGGGGTGAGTCGCAGGTCGACGGCGGCGACGGCGTCGTCGATGTGGGACTGCTTCGAGGCGCCGATGATCGGGGCGGTCACGGCCGGCTTCGACAGCAGCCAGGCCAGCGCGACCCGGGCCGGGGCCGTCTCGCGGGCCTTCGCGACGTCGGCGACCACGTCGGCGACCGCGAAGTCGTCGTCGGTCGAGAGGCGCGCCATCATCTGGTCGGTCCGGGCGCGCACCGACTCGGCGGCCCGGCCGCGGGCCAGGACACCACGGGCGAGCGGGCTCCACGGGATCACGCCGACGCCGGAGTCGAGGCAGTAAGGCAGCATCTCCCGCTCCTCCTCCCGGTAGGTCAGGTTGTACTGCGGCTGCATCGACACGAACTTCGTCCAGCCGTGCCGTTCCGCGGTGAACTGTGCCTTCGCGAACTGCCAGGCGTACATGGTGGAGGCGCCGATGTAGCGGGCCTTCCCGGCCTTGACCACGTCGTGCAGCGCCTCCATGGTCTCCTCGATCGGGGTCGACCGGTCCCACCGGTGGATCTGGTAGAGGTCCACGTGGTCGGTGCCGAGCCGCCGCAAGGACCGGTCGATCGAGGCCATGATGTGCTTGCGGGACAGGCCGCGGTCGTTGGGGCCTTCGCCGACCGGGAAGAACACCTTGGTCGCGAGCACGTAGTCGTCGCGGTGGTTGAACAGGGAGCGCAGCAGCCGCCCGGTGATCTCCTCGCTGGCGCCCACCGAGTACATGTCGGCGGTGTCGAAGAAGGTGATGCCCTGCTCGACGGCCCGCCGCACGATCGGCGTGGCGGCCTGCTCGTCGATCACCCAGTCACGCCAGCTCCGCGAGCCGTAGGTCATCATGCCGAGACAGATCCGGGACACTTTCAGGCCGGTGCGGCCGAGACGTACGTATTCCATGTCGATCACCCTATTCCGGAGCGACCGTCCGGTCTGCCCCCTCCAACCCGGCGAGGAGCACGGCGGTCTCCTCCCGGATGTCATCGTCGCGCGGTGCAGGAGGTCGTGGCGGTCGCGTCCGGGTCGCTCTCCGACCTGACCTGGACCGCGATCGTGGGCACACCCTTGACGTAGACCTCGACCGTGGCCGACTGGCGGCCTGCCACTCCGACGACCGCCCGGGGCAGCACCGCCCCCGGCGCGGAGATCCGGAAGACGTCGGCGTCCCGGCCGGTGTTGCGGATCGGAATCGTGCACCGGGCCCAGCCGGACGGCCCGGGGCGGGCGGTGGCCGGCGATGCCCTCACACCGCGGACCGACGGCCCGGCGCCGTCGAGGGAACGGACCGCGACCTCGTACGAGAGCACGCCGTGCCGGTCCCGCTTCCGGTCCAGGACGTAGAAGTGCAGCCGGTTGGCCGTGTCGGCGTACTCGAAGAGGCTGCCCGATCCGGTGCCGGCGTGGAACAACGCGTCGGAGAGCTGCCGGTAGTCCCCGATCGTCATCTTCTGTGGCGTGCCGTCCGGCGTTACGAAGTCGACCTTGTCGATGTCCTGCGGGTTGGCGTCGACGGTCCAGATGAACGGCGCGGAGTCCGCGTTCTTCGTCTTGGCCAGCAGCACGCCGGAGTCCGGGGTGAACGAGTCGAAGCCCATCCGGTCGACGACTTCGAGGGTGTAGTTGTCGTATCCGCCGCCGTCGCAGTAGGGGTCCGTCGCGGTGTTGCAGGCGGGGCTGCGGTCGCCGCCGTCCAGGGTGACGTTGATGCCGGCCAGCCGGCGAGGGCCGGGATCGACCGCGCGCGCCGTCACCCGCGTCACCACGACGCCGGACTCGGCCAGTGCCGCGCGGGAGAGCTTCAGCACCGCGGTGTCGTCGACGATGCCGAGCTTCATCTTGTTGCGCAGCATGTGTTGTGCGCCCATCGACGAGCCCGCGGTTCCCGGGATCAGCCACCGGCTGTGCGGTCCGCCGGGACCGTTGAACGTGCCGCGGCTCAGCATCTCCCACGGTCCGCTGTAATCGCGGCGAGCCGGTACGGAGTACGGGTTGTTGTAGTTGTCGCCGATGCCGAGGATGTGGCTGAACTCGTGCGCGTACGTCGACATGCCCGAGCTCTCCGCCTGCAGTGAGCTGCCCCGGGTGGCGTTCGGCCAGATGTTCGCCGAGGCCTGCCAGGAGGTCCACTCGACGTAACGGGTCGCGTTCCAGTTCGGCAGCGACTCGTCCGGCGGGCCGAACTCCTCGCTCACGTCCTGTCTGGTGGTGAACTTCATCGGGCCGAACTCCTGCCAGGTGGCCGACTCGTCCTGGCCCGCCGAGAGGAAGAAGACGAAGTCGTACGACCCCGCCTCCTGCTCGCCGACCGCCGCGATCCAGGCGGCGCGCGCGTCGGCACGCAGGTCACGCCCGCACACGTCGTCGGCCGGGCAGCCCAGTCCGCGCTGCATGGAGCTCTCGATGCCGTACTCGTGGCTCGCGTGCGGCATCCGGTACACGCCGAACGCGCTCAAGTCGATGCCGAAGCGCCCGTTCGAGTCCTCCATCCAATACTCGTGGATGGTGTGGCCCCGGTTGAGCGTCCCCGGCTTGTTCAGGAAGTCCCGATAGAACGCCGGCACCTCGGAGCGGTCCAGGTTCTGCACGCCGGACGGGTTCCCGTAGATCGTCGAGTTCGCCGGCTGAGTGACCACGAACGGCTGATTCGAGTAGTCGACCAGCACCAGCGCCCCGTTGAAGGTGCGCTCCGAGCCGCGCACCGCCGGGTCGGCCCAGTCGGTGCCCGGCACAGCCCGGTAGTCGTCCCAGGTCATCGTGTCCGGCAGCTCGTACCGCTGGGGGTCGATCGGCTGCGGCGTGCCGGCCGGGCCGCCCAGGGTGACCGCCTCGTCGACCTGCCACGGCTGGGTCTGCGGCCAGTGCCGCATGCGCCACGGCGTGTCCGGGTCCCCGGCCGGCGGCGCGGCCGTCGCCGGTGCGGCGTCGACGGCGCCGGCCACCACGAGCGCCGCTACGGACAGTGCCGAGAACAACCGTCGCCCCGTCGTCATGGCGTCATCCTGGCAAACTTATCGACGTCTCTCAATGGCGCGATCCGGCACGCCGGCTTCCTGCGGCCGGCGCACCTGCCGCGATCACTCGTTGTGCAGCACCCGGGCGATGCTCAGCCGGGCCGCCGAGCGGGCCGGCAGCAGCGCGCCCAGGACCGCGATCAGCACTCCCGCCGTCACCATCAGCGTCAGGGTCGCCGGGTCCCACACCCGCAGCACCTGATCCGGCAGGGTGATCTTCGCGGCGTCCGCGGCGAGCGGCACGACCAGCCGGTGCGCGCTCATTCCGAGCGGGATGCCGAGCAGGCCGCCGGCCACCCCGAGGGCCGCCATCGACGTGACGAGCATGGTGATCACCTGACGCGGGGTCATCCCGATCGACTTGAGCATGCCGAGGTCACGGCGCCGGTCCAGGACGTTGAGGGCGACCGTGTTGAGCACCCCCAGCGCGGCGACCGTGGCCAGCAACAGCGCCAGCACGGTGGAGAACCCGGTCACGATCGGCGTGAGCTCGTCGCCACCGGTGTTGTCCCAGGGGTCCAGGCCCGGGTCGGCTGCCACGATCGCCGCCATGTACCGGGGCAGATCGGTGCCCTCGACGAGCCCCACCTGGTAGTAGTAGTCGCTCGCCACCGTGCCCGGAAGGTCGCGCCAGGGTGCGAACAGCGCGTCGTCGCCGGAGCCGGGCAGGCCCATCAACGTCACGCCGACGATGGTGACGGACAGCCGGTCGCCGTCGCGTTCGAGCGGCAGGGTGTCACCGACCGCCAGACCGCGCTTGTTGACCATCTCGACCGGTGCGACCACCTCGTTCGGCGCTGCCATCCACCGGCCTTCGAGAAGCTGCCGCTCGTGGCCCATGACCGCGACGTCGCCGCGGACGAAGTCGATCCGGATCGGCTCGCTCTGGCCGGGTGACGCATAGCTGCGGCCGACGGCGACACCGATCCGCTCCGTGCCGGGAAGGCCCCGCAGCAGCGCCTCGACCTCCCGGTCGGTACGGGTGCTCGGCTCCCGCCCGAAGTCGGGGTTCATGGGCCGCACACCGACGTCACCGCCGGTCTCCGAACCGAGGGCGGACACCCGCAGCACGGTGTCGGACAGCCCGGTCGCGAAGGTCACCGTGGCCACGCCGAGCAGGAGCGACGCCATGGTCAGGGCGGTCCGGGCCGGCCGGGCGAACGGCAGGCCCAGTCCCAGACTGACCGGGCGCGGGAGTCGCGTACCACTCAAAGCTCTCTGGACGCGCAGACCGCGACCCCGCCGCGGCGCGCTGCCCGCACTGATCGCCTCGGCGGCGGACAGCCGCCCGCCGCGCAGCGCCGGCAGCAACGCGACCAGCAGGACCAGGGCGGGCACACCGAGCAGACCGGCCAGCCACACCCACGGCCGTACGGCGGAGTCCTGCCCGTAGCCCAGCCCGCGGAACGTGTCGGCCAGCAGCGGACCGGCGCCGGTGACGCCCAGCGCCGTGCCGAGGACCGCGCCCGCCGTGGCCGGCGTCGTGACCATCGTCAGGTAGACGGCGACCACCTGCCGCGGAGTGAAGCCGATCGACTTGAGCACCCCGATGTGCCGGAACCCGGAGACCACCGCGCCACTGACCACATTGGCCACGATGATGATCGCGACCAGCAGGCCGAGCACCCCGAACGTGCCCAGGAACGGCAGGTAGACGCCGGCCGTCTCGCCCGCCTTCTCCTTGAGCGCCTGATAGGGGCTGGCGGCGACGAGCGCTCCGCCGGGGAGCCCCGTGGTCGCTCCGGCCAGTCGCTGTGTCACCGCCTCCCGGCTCGACACGTCCCCGGAGAACCGGTAGAGCATCTGCGTCCCGGTCGGCCGCATCGTGGCCATCTGACCGGGCGTCACCCAGCCGTCCGCCGATCCGCTCACACTGTGGGCCCATCCGACGACCTGCAGGGTCAGACCGCCGGTGGTGGTGATCGACGTGAGCGACCCGAGCGGTCCGGCCTCGAACATCCCGGGCGCCTCGGGCTCGGAGCTCAGCACGATCTCGCCGGCGGCGGTCGCCCACCGGCCCCGCCACAGGTCGAGACGGTCCACGTCACCCTCCGGGCCGGGTCGCCCGACGAGCGTCAGCGGCCCCTCCAGCAGCGGCCCGGACCCGCCCTCGGGCTGGACGATCGCCTGCGCGAACGGCCCCGCCGAAGCCTGCACTCCGCTGGTCGCCGCCGCCAGTTGCGCGTCGCCGACCACGGTCCGGTCGAACGACGCCACGGCGTGCGCGCCGCGCTGCTGCCCGAAGACCCGGTCGAAGGGCGCCGAGGTGGCGTCGAGCAGTGCCAGCGACACGACCACGGTGGCCGTGCACAACAGCGCCACCAGTCCGATCACGAACGTCTGCAGCCGCCGGCGGCGGATCGCGGCCCGCGCGGCCGCCCACACGGCGCTCACACCCGGTCCAGGGCGGACTCGGCGGCGATCCGGCCGTCGGCCAGCTCGACCAGGCGGCTGGCACAGCGGTGCGCGAGCCGCTCGTCATGGGTGACGATCAGCAGGGTCTGCCCGATCTGGTTGAGGTCGATGAGCAGGTCCATCACCTGTTCGCCGGCCCGGCTGTCGAGGGCGCCGGTCGGCTCGTCGGCGAGCAGCAGCGCGGGCCGGTTCATCAGGGCCCGGGCCACCGCGACCCGCTGCCGTTCGCCGCCGGACAGGGCCGCCGGGTAGACGTCGCGCCGGCCCGCGATGCCCAGCTCGTCGAAGAGCTCCAGGGCCCGCCGCCGGGCGGTGGCCGCCGATGAGCCGGTCAGCTGGGCGGCCAGCGCCACGTTGTCCAGGGCGGACAGGTCGTCGAGCAGGTTGAAGAACTGGAAGATCATGCCGAGGTGGTGGCGGCGGAACAGCGCGAGCCTCGTCTCGTTCAACGCGTCGAGGCGCTCGCCGTGCACGGTCACCTCCCCGGAGGTCGGCCGGTCCAGCCCGGCGATCATGTTGAGCAGGGTGGACTTTCCGCAGCCGGACGGGCCCATGACGGCGACCGCCTCACCCCGGCGGATGGTCAGCGAGACCCCGTCCAGGGCGGCCGTCTCGCCGTATTCCTTGCGTACGTCCTCGAGGCGGACCACCGTCTCTGTCGTCATGTCGGGGACGCTACGGGCCACCGGCGGGCGACCACATCGGCCGCCGGATGCAATCGCCGCACCGCCTCATCCCGGGGATGTACGGCGCCCGCCCAGGGGTTGATGCGGGCCGGCGGCCGGGCGTGCCAAGGTGTTCAGCGTGGTGACGGTGATGCTCGCGGTGACCTGTGCCGCCACGGCGGCTCTGGCGATGATGTTGCGCCGGGCCCGGCTGCGGCACGAGCGTGCGATGGGGGAGCGTGGCTGGCTGCTGGAGCGGGAACGGGCGGCCGCGGCGCGGGCCGCCGTCGACGAGGAACGGGCCCGGATCGCCCACGAGCTGCACGACATCGTCAGCCACAACGTCAGCGTCATGATCGTGCAGGCCGGCGCGGCCCGGGAGGTGCTGGCCACGATGCCGGCGGAGGCCGAGGCGGCGCTCGCCGCGGTCGAGCGCGCGGGGCGGGACACCATGACCGAACTGCGGAACCTTCTCGGACTGCTGGCCCCCGATCCGTCCGGTGAGGATCCGGCGCTCGCGCCACAGCCGACCCTGTCCCGGTTGAGCCCGCTCGTGGACCGGGTGGCGTTCGCGGGCCTGCCCGTCGAGGTCCGCGTCTCCGGCGAGCCACGGCCCCTGCCGGCCGGCATCGACGTCACCGCCTACCGCATCGTGCAGGAGGCCCTGACCAACGCCCTCAGGCACGGATCCGGAGGTAAGGCCGAGGTGACCATCCGCTGGGCCGAGCACGCGCTGCGGGTGGAGGTGCTGACCACCGGCCCGAGTGTGCTGACCGGCGACCCGCCGCCCACCGGACCGTCCGGTGACGGCACCGGCCGGGGGCTGGCCGGGCTGCACGAGCGGGTGGCCGTCTACGGCGGCGACCTGGACGCGCGCCGCCGCCTCGGTGGCGGCTACCGGGTCCGCGCCCGCCTGCCCCTGGACGCGCGATGACCGGCCCGGGTCCGCGCCCGCCTGTCCCCGGACGCGCGATGACCGGCCCGCGCGTCCTGATCGTCGACGATCAGGAGCTGATCCGCACCGGGTTCCGGCTGATCCTCACCGCCCGTGGCCTCGACGTCGCCGGTGAGGCCGCCGACGGGGCCGCCGCGGTCGAGGCCGAGCGCCGGCTGCGTCCCGACGTGATCCTGATGGACGTCCGGATGCCCGGCATGGACGGCATCGAGGCCACGAGACGCATCCTGGCCCGTACCCCCGATTGCCGGATCCTGATGCTCACCACCTTCGACCTGGACCGGTACGTCTACGCCGCGCTCGCCGCCGGAGCCAGTGGGTTCCTGCTCAAGGACGTGACCGCCGACCACCTGGCGGCCGCGGTCCGGCTGGTCGGCACCGGTGACGCCCTGCTCGCCCCGTCGATCACCCGCCGCCTGGTGCAGCGTTTCGCCGGGGCGGGGGAGGAGCCCGCCGTGCACCGTGACCTGACCGCCCTCACCCCGCGTGAGCTGGAGGTGCTGACCCTGCTCGGGCGTGGCCTGTCGAACACGGAGCTGGCCGGGGCGTTGACGCTGAGCGAGGCGACCGTGAAGACTCACGTGGCCCGGATCTTCGCGAAGCTCGACCTGCGGGACCGGGCCCAGGCGGTGGTGCTGGCGTACGAGACCGGGTTGGTCACCCCATCTGTTAACGACCGTTAAGCTGCTGGCATGACCGTGGATCGACTGCTTCCCACCCCTGAAGCTCGCGACCTGCTCGACCTCACCACCGAGCTCGCCACCCGCGAGCTGGCCGGCAAGGTCGACGACTTCGAGGCGCGCGGTGAGTTCCCCCGCGACGTCCTGCGCACCCTCGGCCGCTCCGGGCTGCTCGGGCTCCCCTATCCCGAGGACGTCGGCGGCGCGGCCCAGCCGTACGAGGTGTATGTCCAGGTCCTGGAGATCCTGGCCGGCTCCTGGCTGAGCATCGCCGAGGCGGTCAGCGTGCACACCCTGTCGTGCTTCCCGGTCGCCGAGTTCGGCACCGGGAAACAGCGGGCCATGCTGCCGGAGATGGTCGGCGGGGAGCTGCTCGGGGCGTACGCGCTGTCCGAACCGCACGGCGGCTCCGACGCGGCCGGGCTGACCACCCGGGCCGTCGCCGACGGGGACGACTTCGTGGTCACCGGCACCAAGGCCTGGATCACCCACGCCGGCCGGGCCGACTTCTACAACATCTTCTGCCGTACGGGCGGACCCGGCCCGCGTGGCATCTCCTGCCTGCTCGCCGACGCCGACACGCCCGGGCTGCTCCCGCAAGCCCCGGAGAAGCTGATGGGCCTGCGATCGTCGGCGCCCGCCCAGATCGTCCTCGAGGACGCCCGCATCCCCCGCGAGCGTCTCGTCGGCGAGGAGAACCAGGGCTTCACCATCGCCATGCGCGCCCTCGACGCCGGCCGGCTCGGCATCGCCGCCTGCGCGGTCGGTCTCGCCCAGTCCGCCGTCGACTACGCGACCGCCTACGCGAAGGAGCGCCGGCAGTTCGGTAAGCCGATCGCGTCGTTCCAGGGCATCGGGTTCATGCTCGCCGACATGGCCACCCAGGTGTCGGCGGCCCGCGCGCTGCTGCTGAACGCGGCCCGCCTCAAGGACGCCGGCCGCCCGTTCTCCATCGAGGCCGCCAAGGCGAAGCTGTTCGCCACCGACATGGCGATGAAGGTCACCACCGACGCCGTCCAGGTGCTCGGCGGTGCCGGCTACGTCTCCGACCACCCGGTGGAGCGCTGGTTCCGCGAGGCGAAGGTGCTGCAGATCGTCGAGGGCACCAACCAGATCCAGCGGCTGGTGATCGCCCGGTCGATGACGGGGTGAGCCGCCGCTGTCGGTAGGGTGACGCCGTGGAAGAGATCGACCGGGCGATCGTCTCGGCCCTGACCGCGGACGGCCGCCTGTCGTACACCGACTTGGCCGAGCGGGTGGGCCTCAGTGTCTCCGCCGTGCACCAGCGTGTCCGGCGGCTCGAGCAGCGGGGTGTCATCCACGGCTACACGGCCAAGGTCTCCTACGAGGCACTGGACCTGCCGTTGACCGCGTTCGTGGCGATCCGCCCGTTCGATCCGTCCCAGCCCGACGACGCCCCCGACCGTCTGGCCCACCTGTCCGAGATCGACTCCTGCTATTCGGTGGCCGGCGAGGACTTCTACATGCTTCTGGTACGGGTGAAGAGTCCCGCCGACCTGGAACGCCTCCTGCAGGACATCCGTACGGCGGCGAACGTCACCACCCGCACGACCGTCGTGCTGTCCACGCCGTACGAGAATCGTCCCCCGCGCATCGCCCCCTGACCCGAAACCGCACCGGGTGACGCCGAAGCGGGCAGCATGCCGACCGATTCACAGCAGGGCGGCGAGAGTGGTGTCCGGGCCGGCCGTCTCCAGGCCGTACTCGATGTCCTCGCGGACGGCCTCGATCGTGTCGTCCTCGCCCAGCACCTCGGCCACGTCGTTGCTGTTCTCGAACTGCTCCAGCATGTCGTAGGCCTCACCGAGCGTCGCCGCGCCCATCTCGTATGCCCACTGCAGCATGTTCCAGGTGCCGGCCGCCGGGGAGAACTCATCGCTCACCGGCTGAATCTAACCGAGCCGGAACCGGGTTCCTGACGGCCGGCAACGTCAACCGGCATGTCCGCGATACGACCAGCGGCGACTTCGCCATCGGACCGTCGCATCGGCCGGTGGTGCGGCGGGCAAGCCGCGAGCGACATCACCGGTGATGACCGACAATGGGTTGATGAGTCAGCCTGATCTGGACCCCACCGAATACCCGCCGATCGACCCGCGCGAGCCGGTCCCGGACGACCCGGGCGAGCTGCTTCCGGACACGCCGGAGACGCTGCCGCCGGCCCCCGTCGAGCCGATTCCGGACGACGGGGACGAGGGCGGGGTGCGCGAGCCGGCATAGCCGCTACTGACGGTAGGTGGAGAGGAACGATCGCAGCCGGCCGATCGCGTCGTCGAGCACATCGACCGGCGCGAGGAAGACCACCCGCAGATGGTCGGTGGTGTCGATGTTGAAGCCGGTGCCGTGCGAGAGCAGGAGCTGCTTGGACTCGAGCAGGTCGATGATCAGCCGCTCGTCGTCGTGGATCTTGTGGACGGCCGGATCGAGCCGGGCGAAGAGATACAGCGCGCCCTCCGGCTTGAAGCAGTCCACGCCGGGGATCGCGGTCAGCGCCTGCCAGGCGTGCTCGCGCTGCTCGTAGAGCCGCCCGCCGGGGGTGACCAGGGCGTTGATGCTCTGGTAACCCCCGAGCGCGGTCTGGATCGCGTGCTGCGCCGGCACGTTCGGGCACAGCCGCATGTTGGCCAGCAGCTGCAGGCCCTCCAGGTAGTCGGTGTCCTGCGGCCCGAAACCGGTGACCGCCAGCCACCCGGAACGGAACCCGGCCGCCCGGTGCGTCTTCGACAGGCCGCCCATGCTGATCATCGGAACGTCCGGGGCGAGCGCCGCCGCGGTGTGGTGCACCGCCCGGTCGTAGATGATCTGGTCGTAGATCTCGTCGGTGAACACCAGCAGCCCGTGCCGGCGGGCGATGTCGAGCATCCCCTCCAGCACCTCACGCGAGTAGACGGCACCGGTCGGATTGTTCGGGTTGATGATCACCATGGCGCGGGTGTCCGGGGTGATCCGGGACTCCAGATGCTCCAGGTCGGGCTGCCACCCAGCGCCCTCGTCGCAGCGGTAGTGCACCGCCCGGCCACCGCACAGCGACACCGCGCCCGTCCACAGCGGGTAGTCGGGGCTCGGCACCAGCACCTCGTCACCGGTGTCGAGCAGCGCCTGCAGGCACATCACGATCAGCTCGGAGACGCCGTTGCCGAGCATCACGTCTTCCGGCTGCACGTCGATGGCGCCCTGGATCTGATATTTGTGGGCGACCGCGACCCGCGCCGAGTAGATCCCCCGGGCGTCGCTGTAGCCGGTCGCCGACCCCAGGTTGTGCACCACGTCGGCCATGATCGGCTCGGGTGTGGCCAGACCCCACGGCGCCGGGTTGCCGATGTTGAGCTTGATGATCTGGTGCCCGGCGTCCTCGAGCTGCTGTGCGCGGCGCAGCACCGGCCCGCGAATGTCGTACCGGACCGCCTTGAGCCGTTGCGCCTGCTTCACCGGAACACTCTCCCACCGGGTCGACCGTCGTGTCCGGGCAGCCTGTCACATCCATGCGGGGAGGGGGACGGTTGATTCCCGCACTATGGCACGGCGAACAGCAGGTCCAGTTGCGCGTCGAGCGCCGCCCGGGCCTCGTCGGGTGTGGTCTGCCCGCCGAGCAGATAGACCCCGAGACCCTCCATCAGAGCCAGGAGACCAAGAGCCTTGTCGGGTACGGGCAGCAGGCTCCCGATGAACCCGGCGAGCTGAGCCGTCTCCTCCCGCAGCAGGGCCGACGCCGTGGGCCGCACCGCCGTGTACGCCAGGAACGCCAGCGCCACCCGCCCGTCGGCCCGGCTCTCCTCCTCCAACGGCAGCAGCGTCGCGATGATCGTCCGCAGCAGCTCGCGGGGCGCCGGCGAGTCACCCAGCGCCGCGACGGCCGCGGTGACCCGCTCCTGGTTGCGCTCGCGCACCACCTCCATGGCGAACGCCATCATCTCGTCCCTGGTGCGGAACCAGTGCTGCACCATCCCCGCCGACACGCCCGCCTCGGCCGCCACGTGCCGCAGGCTGACCGCTTCCAGCCCCTGCTCGGCGGCGACCCGCATCAACGCGTCGGCGATCAGGGTGCGGCGCTCCCGCTGGTCCACCTTCTTGGGCATGCGGTCCATGATGAGGCACGTGGATGTGATGACAGCGGACCACCTCGACACCGCCGTGGCGGAGACGTCGCGGCTTCTCATGCCGGTCCAGGACCGCGACTGGACGGTACGGGCCGGCACCCTCGACTGGGACTGCCGCACGACCGCCGCGCACCTGGCCCACGACCTGACGGCCTACGCCACCCAGCTGACCGCCCGCGGCCTGCCGTCCGGCCTCGAAGCGCCGGTCTCCCGGGCCGGCGGCGGCTATCTGCCCCTGGACCTGGAGGTGCGCCCGGACGCCCCGCCGCGCGTGGTCCTACAGATCGTCGCGGCCTGCGCCGGGCTGCTCTCACTGGCGCTGCGTGCCGCCGGCCCCGAGGTGCGGGCCTGGCACTGGGGCCCGACCGATCCGCCGGGCTTCGCGGCCATGGGCGTCAACGAGACCCTGGTGCACACCTGGGACATCGCCCAGGGCCTGAACCTCGGCTGGACCCCGCCGCCGTCCCTGTCCGCGCTGGTCCTGGCCCGCCTGTTCCCGGACGCCCCGCCCGGCGACCCGTCGGCGGCGCTGCTCTGGTGCACCGGCCGGATCGCCCTCCCGGACCACCCCCGCCGGACCGACTGGAAGATGAGGGCCGCCCTCCCCGACTGACCGCGTCGGAGGCGGCGACGGCCCGCTCCCGCCGGGCCGGCTGGAGGATGAGGGCCGCCCTCCCTGACTGACCGCGTCGGAGGCGGAGTCGGCCTGCTCCCGCCGGGCCGGCTGGCAGATAAGGGCCGCCGTCCCCGACTGCCGCGGCGAGGGCGGAGTCGGCCCGGGCCGCCGGGAAGGTGAAGATCGCCCGCCCAAGTCCCGCTGCCTGTGCCTGGTGCTCAGCCGAGGAGAGCCCGGGCGACCGCGCGCCCGGAGAGCCAGGCGGTCTGGACCCGCGGCCGGCCGAACGCGTCCCCGCACAGCCACACCCGCCCGTCGACGGCGTAGTCGGCGCCACCCGGCTCCGGCTGCGCATACGTCCACCGGTGCACGCGGACCTCCGGCTTCGCGGTCAGCCCGAGCAGCTCACCGACCGCCTCGGCCAGCACCGGCCCGGCCGCCGACGGATCGTCCAGATGCTGAGCGGCCAGCTCGGCCGTCGAATGCGCCACCAGCACCGGCGCCCCGTCCCCGCGACGATCGCCGTCGTCGCAGACGGTGGCGAGCAGCGGATGCTCGTTGACGAACGCCCCGCGCAGCTCACCCCACTCCCGCTCCGGATAGGTGAGGATCGCCGCGATCACCGGCCGCCAGGTTTGCGCTCGCGCCGCGGCGGCGACCGCCGGAGGCGGCCCGAGCCGCAGAGCCTGTGGTCCGGGCATGGCGAGCACGACGGCGTCCGCGTCGTCCGGCACCGTCTCGATCAACGACTCCAGTCGTACGTCGATCCCGTCCGCAAGATCAGCGGCGAGGCTCCGCAGTCCGCCGGGGGCAGCCCACCGAACGGGCCCGGTGGTCTCCTCCGCACCCGGATAGACCCGGAGCGTGTCGGTCCACGGCCGGGCGAGTCCGCGCCGCTCCCAGTCCGCGATCTGATCCACGAAGCCCGGATCGTCGGCGACGAAGTAGGCGGCCCCGATGTCCACATACCGCCCGTCGACGCGCTTGCTGGCCAGCCGCCCACCGACGACCCGTCCCCGCTCCACGACCCGCACCCGGGCACCCCCGTCGCGAAGCGCCCGAGCACAGGCCAGCCCGGCGATCCCCGCCCCCACCACGATCACGTCCACGCCCGAGACCCTAGCGCCTGCCTCGTGAGGGATGCCCGGGCCGCGGCCGGACTCGCCTCGCTCCCGCCCTCCTTGGAAACAGGCGCCGACCCTGTTTCCTCATCCCCGCGGGGCGGCGGGCGGGGGGATCCGGGTCTTCCTCCGTTCGGCCGACGCCGTGTGCGGCGCGGATGGGCCGGTCAAGACGTTGACCCGCCGCAAGCCCGGGGCCGGAGCTCGAAGAACAGGCAGGAACCGAGGGGCGCCCCGCCGTCCGATCAGGTGTCGCCGGTCGAGGCGGCCTACCGGATGACGGTGAGGTCGGCGAGGTCGGCGAGGTCGTCGGGGGAGAGGGTGAGGCCGGCGCCGGCGGCGTTCTCGCGCAGGTGGGCGACCGACGACGTGCCGGGGATGAGCAGGATGTTCGGTGATCGTTGCAGCAGCCAGGCCAGGGCCACCGACTTCGGGCCGGCGCCGAGCCGGGCCGCGACCGTTGACAGCGCCGTCGACTGCAGCGGGCTGAACCCGCCGAGCGGGAAGAACGGCACGTAGGCGATCCCGTTGGCGGCGAGCTCGTCGATCAGGTCGTCGTCGTGGCGGTGGGCGAGGTTGTACATGTTCTGCACGCACACGATCGGCGCGATCGCCCGGACCTCGGCGATCTGCCCGGCGGTCGCGTTGCTCACCCCCAGATGCCGGATGAGTCCCTGTCGTTGCAGCTCGGCGAGGGTCTCGAAGGCTTCGGCGGCGGATCCGGGCTGCGGCCCCTGCGCGTCGCCGAGCCGCAGGTCGACCACGTCGAGGACGTCGAGGCCGAGATGGCGCAGGTTGTCGTGAACGGCACGGCGCAGGCTCGCCGGATCGCGGGCGGGTGGCCAGCCGCCCTGGTCGTCGCGGTTCGCGCCGACCTTGGTCACGACGTGCAGGCCTTCGGGGTACGGGTGGAGCGCCTCGCGGATGAGCCGGTTGGTGACGTGTGGCCCGTACGCGTCGGAGGTGTCGATGTGGGTGATGCCGAGCCGGACCGCCTCGCGTAGGACGTCGAGCGCGCCCTGGTGGTCGGCGGGTGGGCCGATCACCCAGGGGCCGGCGAGCTGCATCGCGCCGTAGCCGAATCGGGTGACGGTGAGATCGCCCAGCGTCCAGGTGCCGCCGGGAAGTGACGTGGAAACCATGGGAGTAACTGTGGGGGAGTAACTTCCTGTGGGGAAGTACGCACCTGCGGGTGCGTTTCGCACGCGAAGGGGAGTCGCATGGCGACGACGACGGCGGCCCAGCAGCGGGCGGCGGCGAAGGTGGAGTACGACGCGTTCATCGCGGCCTGTCCGAGCCGCCGGCTGCTGGACACGGTCTCCGACAAGTGGGTGGTGCTGATCCTGTCCGCGCTCGGCAGTGGCCCCGACTGCGCCGGTGAGCCGCGGCCCATGCGGTATTCGGAGCTGTCCCGGCTGCTGGCCGGGGTGAGCCAGAAGATGCTGACGCAGACGCTGCGTGGGCTGGAGCGGGACGGGCTGATCAGCCGCGCGGTCACGCCGACGGTGCCGGTCACCGTCCACTACGAGCTGACCGCTCTCGGGTTGTCCCTGCACACGATGATGGGCGGTCTGAAGGCGTGGGCCGAGTCGCACATGGACGAGGTGCAGGCCAATCGCGCCGCTCACGACGGGAGCACGGAGCGGAAGGTATGAACACCGCTGAAGGGGGAATCCAGGGGAAAGCCATTGTGGCTTTGTCCTAGGACGATCAAGGCAGGGTGCGCTACGGCACAAAGCGTTTCAAAACAGATCGCACCGGGCATCACAGAGGCGTCAGCAACCAGCTATGAAGGACCTACGGAGGGTGGACACATGAGCATCACCGACAAGGTCAAGAACAAGGCCGAGGAACTGACCGGCAAGGCGAAGCAGGGCATCGGCGAGGCGACCGACAACGAGCGCCTCTACGCCGAGGGCCAGGCGCAGGAGGCGGCCGCCCACGCCAAGCAGGCGGGCGAGCACGTCAAGGACGCCGGCCGCGACGTTCGTGACGCCTTCAAGTAGGGAACGCTGCACCGATTGAGGGGGAGGCGCTGAGCGCCTCCCCCTCAGGTCATTCCGCGGTCTGCTGCTGCTTGCTCCACCAGTCACGGCCGGTCTCGGGCAGTGTGTCGATCGGGTCGTAGTAGGCGTACAGCTTGGAGAGGGCTTCGCTGTCGTTCGCCTCGATGGACGTGCGGTAGTTCTTCGTCCAGTAGGAGATGCCGTGCTCCCGGTCGTACTCGGCGACCATGTGCACCCATCGCTTGCCGACGAACGGCACGTCGCAGACGATCCGCGGGGTGGCGTAACCGGGCAGGTAGCCCATCAGGTCGTGCTGCAGCTGCTGGGCGTGCCAGACCGGCACCCGCCAGTGCTCGGCGTTGGGGATCATGTCGCACATGTAGAAGTAGTACGGCAGGATCCCGGCCTCGCCCTGCAGCGCGAAGCAGAGGTCGAGCAGGTCACCGGTGGTGGCGTTGACCCCGCGCATCAGCACGCCCTGGTTGCGCACGTCGCGCACGCCGACCTCGAGGAGCGTGCGGACCGCCTTGGCGACCAGTGGCGTCAGCGAGTTCACGTGGTTGACGTGGGTGTGCACGGCCAGGTTGACGCCCCGCCGCTCGGCGGTCACGGCGACCCGGTGCATCCCCTCGACCACGTCGTCCTGCAGCCAGTGCTGGGGGAGCCCCATCAGGGCCTTGGTGGCGAGCCGGATGTCACGGACGGTCGGGACCGACAACAGCCCCATGAGGTACGCCTCGAGCTGCTTCCACGGCACGTTGGCGACGTCCCCGCCGGAGACGACCACGTCGCGTACCCCGGGCTGGGCCTTGAGGTAGGCGAGGTGTGCCTCGTACCGGTCGACCGGTTTCTGCAGCAGTTTGAGTTTCGCGACGGTCGGGGTGCTGTTGCCGACCAGGTCCATGCGGGTGCAGTGGCCGCAGTACTGCGGGCAGGTGGAGAGCAGCTCGGCCAGGACCTTGGTGGGGTAGCGGTGGGTGAGGCCCTCGGCGACCCACATGTCGTGCTCGTGCAGGGAGTCGCGGGCGGCGTGCGGGTGTGACGGCCAGTCCTGCCGGCGGTCACTGGCGACCGGGATCATGTAGTTGCGCACCGGGTCGGCCAGGAACGAAGCGGTGTCCGGGACCCGGCCGGGGACCATCGTGTTGATCATCTGCGGCGGGATCAGCATCGACATCGTGGCCAGGCGCTGCTGGTCGGCTTCGAGGTCGGCGTAGAAGCTCTCGTCGACCAGATCGCCGAGGACCGTACGCAACTGCTTGATGTTCTTGACGCAGTTGACCCGCTGCCATTGCGAGGACTGCCACTGCGCGGCCGTCACGTCGCGCCAGCCGGGGAACCGGGTCCAGTCCGGCTCGATCAGCTCGCGCCGTTGGTATTCGTACGGCTGGCCTGCCAGGTCGTCCGCCACCGGAAGATCCTCCCTCGTTGGATTCGGATCAAGGTACCGGAGAATCTCCGGTCTAGTAACCATGTGTACGCAGGATTTACGGTCAAGGTAGCTCTGTGAGAGTGTTTTTAACGCGTGGAGATCGTGAGGAGCATGAGCATGGTGGGATTGCGGCGGGTAGTGGAACCGGTCGGCGTGCTGCCGCAGGCCGCCTGGCGGCTTGACGCGTCGCCGGAGATCGGGCCGGACGAGACCCGGATCCGGGTCCAGCGGCTCAACCTCGACGCCGCCAGTTATCGGCAGCTGGCCGAGAAGCATGCGCACAACGGCGACGCGATCCGCGCCGAGGTGCTCGACATCGTCGAGACACGCGGCAAGATGCACAACCCGGTCACCGGGTCGGGCGGGATGCTGATCGGCGTGGTCGAGGAGGTCGGGCCGGAGTCGCCGCTGCCGGTCAAGCCGGGGGACCGGGTCGCCACGCTGGTGTCGCTGACCCTCACCCCGCTGCGGATCACCGACGGCCTGGCCGGGTGGGACGGGCTCAGTGAGCAGGTGCCGGCCGAGGGGACGGCGATCCTGTTCGGGCGCTCGATCGTCGGCGTGCTGCCCGACGACCTGCCGCCGGAGCTGGCGCTCGCCGTCTACGACGTGTGCGGGGCGCCGGCGCTGACCGATCGCGTGGTCCGTGGATATCCGGGCGAGCCGACAGTGGCGGTGCTCGGTGGTGCCGGCAAGAGCGGGTCGCTCACTCTTGCGGCGGCCAGGCGCGCGGGTGCCCGTACCATCGCTGTGGTCGTGAACGAGAGGGAGCGGGACACGCTCCTGGCAGCCGGACTCGCCGACCGCGTCGCGATCGCCGACGCCCGCGATCCGGTTGCGGTCGCCGAGGCCGTGGGCGAGCCCGCCGACGTGACCGTGGTCTGTGTCGACGTGCCGGGCTGCGAGCACGGCGCGATCCTGGCGACCGCGAACGGCGGCACCGTCATCTTCTTCTCGATGGCGACCAGCTTCCCGGCGGCCGCGCTCGGCGCCGAGGGCCTGGCCGCGGACGTGACGATGCTCATCGGTAACGGATACGTGCCTGGTCACGCCGAGTTCGCGGTGGACCTGCTGCGTCAGGTTCCCGCGGTGCGGGCGCTTTTCGAGGCGCGGATCGCGGCAGACTGACCGGCATGACGAACACTCCCTCGGTCCGCTACGTCAACGGCCGCTTCTACTCGGCCGCGGAACCCCGCGCCACCGCCATGGTCACCCGGGGCGACACGATCGCCTGGCTGGGCGACTCCGCCGACGCCCCGGCCGCCGACGTCACGGTCGACCTGGGCGGCGCCCTGGTCACGCCGGCGTTCGTGGACGCGCATCTGCACGCCACCGACACCGGTCTGGCCTTCGACGGGCTGGACCTGTCGGCGGTGCGGTCGCCGGGCGAGCTGCTGGAGCGGGTGGCGGCGTTCGCGGCGACGCGGCCGGCCGACGGGGTGGTGCACGGGCACGGCTGGGACGAGTCGACCTGGACCGACCAGACCCCGCCGACCGCGGGCGAGCTGGAGCGGGCCGCCGGGGGCCGCCGGGTGTATCTGTCGCAGGCCTCGGTGCACTCGGCGCTGGCGTCGTCGTCGCTGCTCCCGGCCGCGCGCGGGGTGGACGGCTACGACGAGTCGGGCTGGGTGCGCGAGGCCGCCCACCACGCGGTCCGGGCGATCGCGCTGGGCTCGCTGACCGCCGCCCAGCGGACCGCGGCGCAGCGGACGGCGCTGTCGCGGGCGGCGTCGATGGGCATCGCCGCGGTGCACGAGTGCGCCGGGCCGGGCACGTCCAGCGAGGCCGACTTCGCGTCGGTGCTGGCGCTGTCCGGGCAGGGGCTGCCGCAGGTGTTCGGGTTCTGGGGCGAGCTGGGCGGGGCGGAGCGGGCACGGGAGCTGGGCGCGCACGGTGCGGCCGGCGACCTGTACGCCGACGGCGCGCTCGGCTCGCGGACGGCGTCGGTGCGTGCGCCGTACCACGACGGCGACCACGGGTGCGGCGAGGCGTTCCTGACCGCCGAGCAGGCCGCCGAGCACCTGCTCGACTGCGTCCGGGTCGGGTTCCAGGGTGGTTTCCACGCGATCGGCGACGCCGCCATCGCGACGGTGCTGGAGGGTTTCGCGATCGCGGCGAAGTCGGTCGGCGTGGACCGGCTGCGCGAGGGCCACCACCGGATCGAGCACGTCGAGCTGATCGACAAGGCGATGATCGCGCGGATGGTCGAGTTCGGGGTGATCGCCTCGGTGCAGCCGGTGTTCGACGCGCTGTGGGGCGGTTCGGACCGGATGTACGCGCAGCGCCTCGGCGTGGAGCGGGCGCTGGCCAGCAACCCGATCGGCGCGATGCACGCGACCGGGGTGGCGCTGGCGTTCGGCTCGGACTCGCCGGTGACGGCGCTGGACCCGTGGGCGATCGTCGTGGCGGCCGCCGCCCCGCGCAACCCCCGGTTCCGGATGAGTGTGCGCTCGGCGTTCGCGGCGAGCACCGCGGGTGGCTGGCGTGCGGCCGCGATCAGCGGTGCGGGTGTGCTCAAGCCGGGCGCGTCGGCGACGTTCGCGCTCTGGGACACCCCGGGTGGCGTGGACGGCGGGCTGCCGGCGCTGCTGCCGGACACCGACGGCGCCGATCCGGAGCGGCCGATCTGCCTGCGCACGGTGCTGCACGGCGACACGATTTTCGAGAGGTAACAGGAGGCGTTTTCTTTGGCCGGGAAGCTGGATCTGGATCCTGCCGTCGTGGCGCGGGCGAGAGCGCTCGCGGCGCGTGCGGGGCAGCCGGTGGTCGACCTGGCGCGGTCGCACACCACCGTGTCGGTGGAGCGTGCGGTGCTGCGCCTGGCCGGGGTGACCGGCGCCGACCCGGACGGCATCCCGTGGGTGAACCGACTGGTCGACGCGGTGCGTGCGGACGTCGGGCTCGGTCACGGGGTGGCCGTCCCGGTCTTTCACGCGATGGAGACGAGCGGTGTGGAGGACGTGACGGTCCTGGCGCAGAAGGCTGCCGCCGGGTCGGTCCGGTTCACCATGCCCGCTTCTTCCAGAAAGGCGCGTCAGCGTGCCAAGCGCGCCACCGCCGCCGGTCTGCGGACGATCGACCGGCGGCGGGCCGAGCGGGATCGGCTGATCAAACGGTTCGGGGATCCGAAGCAGCGCCCGTGGATCTATCTGATCGTCGCGACCGGCGACATCTACGAGGACATCCCGCAGGCCCAGGCGGCGGCTCGGGCCGGGGCGGACGTGATCGCGGTGATCCGGTCGACCGGCCAGTCGCTGCTGGACTACGTGCCGGAGGGCGCGACCCGGGAGGGGTTCGCCGGCACCTACGCCACGCAGGAGAACTTCCGGCTGATGCGGGCCGCGCTGGACGAGACGTCGAAGGAGGTGGGCCGCTACGTGCGGCTCACCAACTACGCGTCCGGGCTGTGCATGCCGGAGATCGCCACGCTGGCCGGGCTGCAGCGCCTGGACATGATGCTCAACGACTCGATGTACGGGATCCTGTTCCGTGACATCAACCCGATTCGCACCTTCGTCGACCAGCGGTTCTCCCGGCAGATCCACGCCCGCGCGGGGATCATCATCAACACCGGCGAGGACAACTACCTGACGACGGCGGACGCGGTCGACGCGGCGCACACGGTGACGGTGTCGCAGCTTCTCAACGAGTATTTCGCGCACGAGGCTGGCCTTCAGGACTGGCAACTCGGCCTCGGGCACGCTTTCGAGATAAATCCGGACCTGCCGGACTCGTTCCGCATGGAGCTGGCGCACGCGCTGCTCGCCCGCGAGCTGTTCCCGGACGCCCCGCTCAAGTGGATGCCACCGACCAAGCACATGACCGGCGACGTCTTCCGCGGCAACCTGCTGGACGGCTTCTTCAACCTGGCGGGCGCGCTGACCGGCCAGAGCATCCTGCTGGTCGGCATGATGACCGAGGCGGTCGTCACCCCGTGGCTCTCGGACCGCGACATCGCCCTCCAGAACGTCCGGTACGTGCTCAACGGCGCCGGCAATCTGCACGAGGACTTCACGCCCGGCCCGTTCATCCGGGGGCGCGCCAACCAGGTCCTGGGCGAGGCGATCGACCTGCTGGAGAGGATCGTCGACGATGGCATGCTCAACGCGATCGCCGACGGCACCTTCGGGATCATGAAGCGCCCCGCCGACCGGGGCAAGGGCCTCGACGGTGTCGCCGAGCAGGACGAGGACTACTACAACCCGGTCTCGGAGGGCCTCGAATGAGCATCGTCCGCCCCTACGGGGACACCACCGGCGACGGCATGGTGCAGCTCTCCTTCACCCTCCCGATCCCGCACGACAAACGGGCCGAGGGCGCCGCGATCCAGCTCGCGAACAGGATGGGCATGGACCCGGCGATGCTCGTGCACGCCAAGCAGATGGGCGACGGCTTCACGTTCTTCGTCGTCTACGGCAAGGTCGCCCACCTCGTCGACACCGACAAGGTGCAGGTCGTCGAGCGTGACTTCCCGCTGCTGAGCGCCAAGGAGGTCAACGCGGCGATCAAGCGCGGACTGCGGCGGCGGCTCAACGTGGTCGGGGCGTGCATCGGCACCGACGCGCACACCGTCGGCATCGACGCCATCCTCAACCTCAAGGGCATCGCGGGGGAGAAGGGCCTGGAGTACTACTCCGAGCTGTCGGTCACCAACATGGGCGCCCAGGTGTCGGTGCCCGACCTGGTGGAGACGGCCCGGGAGCGCAAGGCCGACGCGGTGCTGGTGTCCCAGGTGGTCACCCAGCGCGACGCTCACCTGCAGAACACGCGCGCCATGTCGGCCGCGTTCCGGGAGGCGCTGCCCGCCGGGAAACGGCCGCTGCTGATCGTCGGCGGCCCCCGTTTCGACGAGCTGATGGCCCCCGACCTGGGCGTCGACCGGATCTTCAGCCGCGGCACCACCCCGCGTGAGGTGGCCTCCTATCTCGTCCACGCCCTCGCCGGAGGCAACAGATGATCACTGTGACCCATCGCCGTTACGTGCCCTACGCCCACGCCCACTACGCCGGGAACCTCGTCGACGGCGCCTACTCGCTCGGCCTGTTCGGCGACGTGGCGACCGAGATCTGCATCCAGCTCGACGGCGACGAGGGGCTGTTCGCCTCCTACGACGACGTGCAGTTCAAGGCGCCGGTCCGGGCCGGGGACGTGCTGGAGATCAGCGGCACGGTAACCACGATGGGCACCCGCTCCCGGAAGATCACCTTCGAGGTGCGGGTCGTCTGCCGCGGCACCGACGGGTCGGCGGCTCAGGTGCTGGCGGAGCCGATCGTGGCCACCACCGCGGTCGGCACGGTCGTGGTGCCGCCGAAGCCGTGACGACCGCCGTCTGCGTCGACGTCGGGTCCACGTACACCAAAGCCGCCAAGATCGATCTGGACGGCGCGGAACTGATCTGCCGCGCCGAGGTGCCCACCACCGCCTCGTCGGACGTCCTGGAGGGCCTGGACGCCGCCGTCGCGGCCGTGGGCGGCGGCGACCGGCTCCATGTCTGCTCGTCGGCCGGCGGCGGGCTGCGCCTGGCCGTCGTCGGCTACGAGCAACTGGTCACCGCCGAGGCCGGCCACCGCGTCGGCCTCTCCGCCGGCGCCCAGGTCGTGCACGTCGCCGCCGGCCCGATGACCGGCCCGGACCTCACCCGGCTGCGCGCCGCCCGCCCGGACGTGCTGCTGCTGGTCGGCGGCACCGACGGCGGCGACGCCGAGACCCTTCTCCACAATGCGAGACGACTCGCCGCGGCCCGCATCCGGCTTCCGGTGGTCCTCGCCGGAAACGTGGAGGTACGAGACGAGGCGCTCGCCGTCATGACCGGACGCGGCGTCCCCGTCACCGCCACCGCGAACGTGCTGCCGCGCATCGGCGTCCTCGACCCACTGCCGGCCCGCGCGGCGATCCGTGACGTGTTCCTGAGACACGTCATCGGCGGTAAGCGGTTGTCCCGGGGGCGCCGGTTCGCCCGGCTCGTGCAGGCCGCCACCCCCGACGCCGTGCTGGCCGGGGTGGAGCTGCTGGCCGACCTCACCGGCTACGGGATCCTGGTCGTCGACGTCGGCGGCGCCACCACCGACGTCTACTCGGCGCTGGTCCCCGACGCGGAGGCGGAGACCGGCCCGCGCCGTGACGTCGCCGGCACCCTGTGGCGGGCGCGAACGGTCGAGGGCGACCTCGGGGTGGCCGTCGGCGCCGACGGCACCCGGGCCGCCGCGATCGCCGAGAAGCTGCCCGTCCCCGGCAGCGACCGGGAGTTGGCCGCCACGGCCGCCGTGATCGCGCTACGACGGCATGCCCGCGGCCGTCCCGGCCTACGTGACGTACGTCTCGTCCTTGGCTCCGGCGGGGTGCTGCGCCACGGCGGCGGCGACGCGGTCCTGCAGGCCGTCCTGGCCGACGTCGGCGGTGGCTGGGCCCCACCCGAACAGGCCCGTGCCCTGGTCGATGAGCAGTACATTGTGGCCGCCGCGGGCCTGCTCGCGGCCGACCGTCCGGATGTCGCCGCCCGACTGCTGGGTAACTCGATCCGGTAATCCGGGTGACACGCCGATGAACGAGACACGCCGCGACACGGGGACCACGGTTGACAGACGGGCGGGGGCGGGACGTACCGTCTTCAGGTCCTGTTCCACGTTTCGGAGCCCACTGGCCGCAGTCCCCGCAGGGGTCGCGCGTTCTGCCAGGTCCAGGGGGCGCCGAGACGCAGGCGGCACGAGACGGACCACGCACGGGTGGCCCTCCGGGGGCCGGGATCATGGCCAGTAGACAACGACACGACGCGGGCAGCCGGCACGCGGTGGGTCGGTCCGAAGGTCATGACGAGGTCACCGGATTTCGATCGCCGTCCACCGGGTTCTCCCCGGGCTCAACAGGGGTGGAGCACCCGAGGGGCGTGGTCGAACCGAGACCGCGCCCCTCCGTCGTCCCTGCATATCGGCGGGTAGCCTGCCTGGCGTGGAAATGACACTGCCCCCTCCGGCGCTCACCGGGCCGGGCCCCGCGGCCGAGGTGCCGCCGCGCCCGCTGCGGTTGCCGGTGGCCGTGGCGCTGGCCGTCGCCTCCGGCGTCGCGCTGCTGCTGGCCCTGCCTCCGTACGACCTGTGGTGGCTCGCCCCGGTGGGGGTGGCGCTTCTCGCCGCGGCCGTGCACCGCAGGCGCCTGCGGGCCGGGTTCGGGCTCGGCTACCTCGCCGGGCTGGTGCTGTTCGTGCCACTGCTGGAGTGGACCACCATCGGTGCCGGCTGGCTCCCGTGGATCATCCTGAGCCTCGCCCAGGCCGCCTACATCGGGCTGGCCGGGCTGGCCGGCGCGTGGACGTCCCCGCTGGCCGACCGGTGGCGGGCCCTGTGGCCACTGCTCACCGGCCTGATCTGGACCGGGCAGGAGTTCCTGCGCGACCGCACCCCGTTCGGCGGCTTCCCGTGGGGCCGGCTCGCGTTCACCCAGGGCGACGCCCCCACGCTGCGGCTGGCGGCCTACGGCGGCGCCCCGCTGGTCACGTTCGTCGTCGCGATCGCCGGTGGCGCCCTGCTCGCCCTGGCCTGGCGGCGCGCCGGTGTGCTCGCCGCAGCCGGATTCGCCGCCCTGACCGCGGTCCTGCTCGCCGGTCCGGCCGCCCTGCCCCTGCAGAGCCCCGGCGGCCCCACCACGACCGTCGCCATCGTGCAGGGCAACGTGCCGCGCCTCGGCCTCGACTTCAACGCCCAGCGTCGGGCCGTGCTCGACAACCACGTCAACGCCACGATCGCGCTGGCCGCCGACGTCGCCGCCGGCCGGCAGAAACAGCCCGGCCTGGTCGTCTGGCCGGAGAACTCCAGCGACATCGACCCGCTGCGCAACGAGGACGCCGCCGCGCTCATCCAGTCGGCCGCCGACACGATCAAGGCGCCCATCCTGGTCGGCACCCTGCAGCGCACCGACACCCCCGGCGACATCTACAACGTCGGCATCCTGTGGCGTCCCGGCGCCGGCCCCGACCTCGCCCAGCAGTACGAGAAGCGCCACCCGGTCCCGTTCGCCGAATACATGCCGATGCGCTCGGTCGCCCGCTTCGTCACCGACAAGGTCGACCTGGTCCGCAACATGCTCGGCGGCGACCACCCCGGCGTCATCGACACCGGCGCGGTCGTCGTCGGCGACGTCATCTGCTTCGAGGTCGCCTACGACGGCATCGTCCGCGACACCGTCGTCGGCGGCGCGCAGATCCTCACCGTGCAGACCAACAACGCCACCTTCAACGAGGCCGAGGCGCTGCAACAACTGGCCATGGTGCGGCTGCGGGCCGTCGAGCACGGCCGCGAGGCACTGATGGTCTCCACTGTCGGAGTGTCCGGTTTCGTGGACGGCGAGGGCGCGGTCCACGGCTCGACCGCCTTCAACACCGGTGCGGTGGTGGTCCGTGACATGTTCCTTGACGGACCGCGTACGCTGGCGACTCGTTCGGGCGTCTGGCCCGAGGCGATGATCGTGTTTGGTACGGTCGTCGCCCTCATCGGCGTGCTGCCCCTGCGCCGCCGTAAGACGAGAATCGACAGTGACGACGTGACAGTTTCGGAGGAACGGTGAGCGAGGCCGAAGGCTACCCGGGAGTGGGACGGGTCCTCGTGATCATCCCCACGTACAACGAGGCGGACAACGTCCGGCTGATCACCGATCGGGTGCGTAAGGCGATCCCCGCCGTCGACATCCTGGTGGCCGACGACAATTCGCCCGACGGCACCGGCGCCATCGCCGACGAGCTCGCTGAGGCCGACGACCACATCTTCGTGCTTCACCGGGCCGGCAAGGAGGGCCTCGGCGCCGCCTACAAGGCCGGTTTCGCGTGGGGCAAGGACAAGGGCTACGACGCGGTCGTCGAGATGGACGCCGACGGCTCGCACGCTCCGGAGGAGTTGCACCTGCTGCTGGACGCGCTCAAGGACCACGACGTGGTCCTCGGCACCCGCTACATCCCCGGCGGCAGCGTCCACAACTGGCCGATGCGGCGGCTGCTGCTGTCGCGCGGTGGCAACATCTACATCCGGATGGCGCTGGGCATGCCCTTCAAGGACGCCACGGGCGGCTACCGGGCGTACCGGATCGGCGTCCTCGACAAGATCGACGTCGGGACCATCGCGTCGACCGGCTACTCGTTCCAGGTCGAGATGGCGTGGCGGTCGTACCGGCAGGGCTTCCGCATGAAGGAAGTGCCGATCACGTTCACCGAGCGCGAAATCGGCGTCAGCAAGATGAGCGGCAACATCTTCAAGGAACAGCTGCTGAGGGTCACCGTGTGGGGCGTGCAGGCCCGCAAGGAGAGCCTGAGCAACCTGGTGAGCCGCAAACCGCGTTAAGGAAGCACACAGCTTCGAGGTGTCATGCTTGAGCGAGCCCGTCGTGAGGCGGGCTCGCGTGACACCCCCGGAGGGACCGACGATGCGCCGTAGCAGGCTGGCCTACCTACCTCTAGTGTTCCCGCTGCTGGCGTTCGGTGAGTTCCTGGCCTTCGTCTCGGTGGCCCACGCCATCGGCTTCGGCTGGGCGACCCTCCTGCTGGCCACGTTCAGCATCGCCGGCGTCCTGCTGCTGCGCCGTGAGGGCATCCGAGGCTTCCGTGCCTTCCAGGAAGCCACCCGCGACGGCCGCCCGCCCGCCGCCCAGGTCACCAACTCCCTGATCGGCCTCTGCGGGGCGCTGCTGCTGACGATTCCCGGCTTCATCACCGGGGTCGCGGGCATCCTCCTGCTCCTGCCGCCCAGCCGCCTGCTGGCCCGGCGCGCCATCGAGCGGCTCGCCTCCCGCCGCCTCGGCGGCGCCACCACAGGCGACCTGTTCGGCCCCCGCCGCGTCCGGGTTCACCAGAGCGACCCGGTGACCGTGGTCGTCGTCGACGAACAGCGCACCACCCCACCGGCCGGCGCCATCGAGGGCGAGATCGTCCGCTGACGGGCCCCGGCCTTGCGCACCCCTGACGGATTCCAGGCACGCGTCCGCGTCGCGGCCCCTGACGCGCATCCGGTGCGCATTCCTGATTCACCACCACCGGAGGCGGCTGAAGACCTTCCGACGCCAGGGTCTGAGCTGTGCCGGGCCTGCTTAGCCGGGGTGGCGAGCGTCGATGGTCGGTCGTGGCCGCATCCGCCCCTTCGGGTCGGCTGGGCGATCTTGGGCGCTCTTTGGCGGGCGTCGGGACGGGTGGTGGCCGGCCGCCGCCGCCCGGGCATGCGGAAAGGGCCGCCCCGAAGGGCGGCCCTTTCCGTGGCTCATGCTCAGCGACCGCGGCGGGTGCGAACCTCCTGCAGCCGCTCGTTGAGGATGTCCTCCAGCTCGGCGATCGAGCGCCGCTCCAGAAGCATGTCCCAGTGGGTGCGCGGCGGCTTGGCCTTCTTCTGCTCGGGCTCGTTGCCGTCGACCAGTCGGGCGACGCTGCCGTCGAACTTGCACTCCCAGGTGGTGGGCACCTCGGCGTCGACGGCGAACGGCACCTCGAACTGGTGACCCTTCGCGCACAGGAACTCGCGGGTCTGTCGGGGCGCCAGCTCAGTGTTACGGTCGGACTCGTAGCTGACTGCGCCAAGACGGCTGCCGCGCAGCATGCGTTCGCCCATGATCGGCTTTCCCCTCGCTCGTGGTGCTGCTCTCGTTGGTGTAACGAAAGGCGCGGCCGCTGGATTCCTCCGCCGGGATCCCCTGCCGACCGCCTGAGTTCTTTGTCCGCACCGCTGTATCAGCGGTGTTAACGCTATGAGCGTAACCGGCCACTCACCCCAGCTCGCAAACCGAACCGGTCTCCGAGTGGACCTTGGTCCACTTTATGGTTCTTTGACGCTTGTTCGGGTGGTGCGATGTCGGTCACTCGATCTGATTCACGCGTAATTCACGGCACCTTCGGTCACAACCCGGTCCGCACACCGTAATGATCGGCTGGCGGGGCACCTGCTGAAGCGTTCCGGAGACCTCCCCGGGCCCGGCGCCTGACGTGAGAATGTTCACCCGTCTGCCGCTCTCTCCTACCCGCACTTTCCGGCGCGTACACCCGTCAGCTGTTGTCGGTCGGGGACGGCTGGGCGGGCGCCGGAGCGGCGGGCCGGGCGGCACCGAGCGAGGCCAGGGCCGCGGCCAGGTCGCTGACCTGCGATGTCAGCTGGGCGACGCGGTTCTGCGCGGCGTCGGCGTCGGCCCGGGCGAACGCGAGGCGGCGCTCCAGGTCGGCCTGGTCCCGCGCGGCTCGCTCCGCGGACCTTTCCAGATCCTCGGTGGTACGCCGTGCGGCGTCCCGTTCGGCGAGCGCCGTCGCCAGGGACTCCCGCGCGGCGGCGGCTTCCGCCTCGGCTCGGCGCGCCCGCTCCACGGCCTCGTCGCGGGCACGCTCGGCGGCGACGGCTCGCTGCCCCTCCCTGGCGGCGTCGGCCGAGAGCTGCTCCACCTGTTCCCGGGCGGCCGTCAGCTCCTCTTGCGCGCGCTGTTGCGCCGCCTCGGCCGTACTCCGGAAGTCCTTCGCGTCCTGGATCGCGGTCTTGAGATCGCGTTCGGCGGTGTCGCGGGCGCCCCGCATGTCCTGCAGCTCACGCCGCGCCGCCCCCAGATCCTCGGCGGCCGCGTCACGTTCGGCCTCGGCCCGCTCACGCAGCGCGACCGCGGTCGTGGCAGCACGCACCGCCTCGTCCCGTGCCGCCGCGGCCTCCTGGGCGCGGCGCCCGGCCTCCTCAGCGGTACGCCGTGCCTCCTCCGCCTGCTGTCGGGCCTCGTCGCGCTCGGCCGTGGCGGCCCCGGCGATCTGCTGTGCCGCGGCCGCCGCGGTGGCCGCCTGCTCGGCGTCGCGGCGGGCGTCGTCACGTTCCGCGTGCGCGGCGGCCACCTGACCCGACGTCTCGGCACGGACCTCGGCGACCTGGCGCTCCACGCCCGCCGGGGACATCTCCGAGTGCAGCGCCTCGGTCAGTGAGCCGACGAGCTGGTCGAGACGATCGACCACTTCCCAGGTACGCGCTACCTGCCCCGCCAGCCCCGGCGACTGCCGGTGGCGCATCCGCACGTTGCGCGAGGCGCGCTGGCACTCCCCGTCGTTGTCACGGCAGTAACGGAACGGCCGCCCCGCGGACGAACGCTGTGGCACCGGGCGGCCGCAGTGGCCGCAGGGACGGGTCTCGGTTTCGGAATCCTGCGCAGTCATAGCGCCACCACCCTAGGCCGCTCCCACCCCGCCGCCCGGCAACCACACCGTGATCGCCCCCACGATCAACTCGATATGGCTGCCGACGGCGCCTTGAGCTCCGCGGCACCCCGCGGCGAGCCATGCGGGCCGGATCGGTAGCCACCCGGGCTTACCGGGCGTACCCCCTCGGCTCTAGGGTTTGCCGATGGAACGCACCGCGTTGGTCACCGGAGCCTCGTCCGGTATCGGGCTGGCGACCGCGGCGGCTCTGGCCGCCCGGGGCATCGAGTGCTCGGGACGAGCCGTGACCCCGACGGGTTGAAGCCCGAGCAGCGGGCCCCCGGCGTCGAGTACCTGGCACTCGACCTCGGCGACGACGCGTCGATCGAGGCTTTCGCGGGGACGCTGGCCGGTGTCGACGTGCTGGTCAACAACGCGGGGGAGAGCCAGTCCGGGCCGATCGAGGAGCTTCCGGCCGACGCCCTGCGGCGGATCTTCCAGGTGAACGTGCTCGCGCCGGTGCGGTTGGCCCAGCTGGCGCTTCCGGGGATGCGGGCGCGCGGCTACGGCCGGGTGGTCATGGTCGGGTCGATGCTCGCGTCGTTCCCGCTGGCCTACCGCTCGTCGTATGTGGCGTCGAAGGCGGCGATCAAGGGCTTCAGCAACGGGGCCCGGCAGGAGCTGACGCCGTTCGGGGTGTGGCTGACGACGGTGGAGCCGGGGTCGATCGCGACCGGGATCAGTGAGCGGCGCACGAAGTACATCGGGGAGGACTCGCCCTACCGGGAGGACTTCGCCCGGATGCTGGCGGCTCTCGACCGCAACGAGCGGTCCGGGATCACCGCGGAGCGGGTGGCGCAGACGATCGTGGCCGCGATCGAGGCGGACCGGCCGAAAGCGCGGTACGCGGTGGGCAGCAACGCCCCGGCCGTCTTCGCGCTGCGGCGGCTGCTCCCCGCCGGGATCGTCGAGAGGATCGTGCACCGCCGGCACGACCTCAGCCGCTGAAACGCCTGCGCAGAGTGCTGATCGCGCTGGTGGCGGCCAGTGCCCAGAGCACGAGCAGCGGCTGGAAGAACAACCTGACGAACCGCTTCGTGTCGGTGTCGAGGCCGAAGCCGTCCTTGTGCTCCAGCCATTGGGCCACGTTGCCGGGGAAGATCACGATGAAGAAGGCGGCCACGATCGCCCCGAGGTAGCCGCGGGCCGGTTGCCGCCACACCGTCAGCAGCGCCAGGCCCAGGGTGATCTCGACGACGCCGGAGGCCAGCACCACCAGGTCGGCGTCGAGGGGGAACCAGTCGGGCACCTGGGCCCGGAACTCGCTGCGGGCGACGGTCAGGTGGGTGGTCCCGGCGAACGCCAGAACCGCTCCGAGCACTGCCTGACCCACTTTTGCGATGATCGCCATGGATCGATCGTCCACCATGGCGGTCTCGGCCGCTGAACCAGGCCCGTCCCGCCGTCGTCAGCGGCGGCCGTCGGTGCGGGCGGCGGCGACCCGGGTGACGGTCAACTCGACGATCGCCTCGAACGCGGACAGGACGATCAGGAAGACGTCGGACGGGCCGGTGACCGCGGCGGCACCCACCGTGGCCACGACGATCGCGGCGGCGACCGGGATCGCAACCACCCGCAGGCCGGCCAGGAGCACCGCCACCTCGGCGAGCCGGCGGCCCCGGGCGTCCCGGAAGAGCGCGATCGCGGCAGACAGCATCACCACCACGCCCAGCGCGGCGGAGCCGGCGAACAGCGCGAAGGGCGCCACCTCGGCCGCGGTCACGTCGCCGTCCAGATACGCCGGCCACATGATCGAGTTGATGCCGACCAGGGCCGCGTCGACGGCCACCAGGACCAGGGTGAGCATTCCGAGGACCCGGTTGCTCACACCTTCGGAAGACCCATACGCCACGGCGGCCTCCCTCGACGAGCTCCCGCCGGTGGCTCCTCCGAGGCGGGCGGGCATACCGGTGAATCCGGTCCCGTCAATATCGCACCGTCCCGCCACCCGGCCGCGCTGTCCGGGGGCGGTGCAGACACCGCGAGAGCCCCACGGTCTGCGGTGACGGGCCGCTTCGGCCCGGCGGGCGCGTTGCGGCCCGGGCGGTGCGGGTGCTCGCGTGGTGGTGCGTGACGGGGTGGTTCGGCGGGGGTGGGTGGCCGTACCCCTGAAGGGTTTTTCAGGCGACGGTGACCGGGGACGCCGGTGCGGAGCTCTCGGTCCGGGCCGGGTTCGGGGTGCACGGCAGCGAGAGGATGAAGACCGCGCCGCGCGGCTTGTTGGCCTGGTATTCGATGGTGGCGCCGGAGGCGTTGGCGAGGCGGGCGACCAGGTAGAGGCCCAGGCCGGTGCCCGGTTTGGTGGTGGCGACGCCGGTCTCGGCGCGGGTGAAGCGCTCGAAGAGGTGCGGGATGAAAGCCGCCGGGACGCCCTCGCCGTTGTCGGCGATGCGGATCACGACCCGCTCGTGGTCGGGGGTGACCGTGACCTGGACCGGCGGCGCGCCGTACTTGACGGCGTTGGCCAGGAGATTGCCCAGCAGCAGGCTCAGATGGACCGGGTCGGCGAACGCCGTGACGTGGTCGGGACCGGTCACCGTGATCGTCTTGGGCTCGGCGCTCTGCGTGGCGACGGCCTCGCGGACGGCGTTCGTGACGTCCAGCCGTGCCGGGCGGGCGGTGAGAGCGCCCGCATCCAGCCGGGCCAGCGTCAGGATCTCGGTGACCAGCTGGTCGGCGCGGTGGCCCCCGGCGGTCATCCGGCGCACGTAGTGCAGACGGGTGTCCTCCGGCATGTCGGACCAGTCTTCGATCAGCAGCTCACCGGCGGAGACGATGGTGGTCAGCGGCTGGCGTACGTCATGGGTGAGCATCGCCATGAAGTCGGCCATCTGCTCGTTGGCGTGCTCCAGGCGCTCGGCGTGCCGGGCCAGCTCGGCCGCGTCCCGGCGACGGCCCCGTTCCAGCATGCGGGGTTCGGTCACGTCGATGATCTGGGTGGCGAAGTACTGCGGGCGGCCGGTGCGACTGCGCAGCAGCCCGGCCGTGATGACCACCTCGATCGGGTCGCCGTTGGAGTGCAGATAGCGCTTCTCCATGTCGAAGCCGTCGATCCGCCCGGACAGGCAGTCCTGGATGCTCTGCAGGCAGGCGGGCAGGTCCTCGGGATGGGTGATCTCGGTGAACCGCCTGCCGACCAGCTGGTCCTCCTCGACGCCCAGCATGGTGCAGAGTGCCGGGTTCACCCGGAAGAAACGGCCGTCGAGGTCCGCCATGGCCATGCCGATCCGTGAGCTGTCGAACAGCTTGCGGAACCGTTGCTCGCTCGAGCGCAGCTCCCGGCGGTGGCCGCGAGCCCGGGCGACGGCCGCGACCACGAGCAGCCCGACGACCGCGGCGGTGACCAGAGCGGCCCGCCCCGCGGCACGGCTGCCCGAGGTGGAGGCGAACAGCACGTCCTCCGGGACCGACACGGACAGCTGCCAGGGCGTGCCGGGAATGGTCCGGGACGTGTACCGCCACGATTCCCCGTCGTCGAGGTACCGCCCTTTGCCGGCCCGGGTGAGGGCGTCGGCCAGCTCGGGCTCCTCGGCGGTCAGCGGATCGACGATCTCGGGGTGCTGGTGGTTGGCGCCCACGATCGTGCCGGCGGTGTCGGTCAGGTGGATCTTCACCCGGTCGAACGGGACGGCGGTCGCCAGGTAGGAGGTGAGCGGGCCCTCGCTGACCGACACCGCGCCGGAGAAGACCCGCCGGCCGTAGCGGGTGTCGAACGGGACGGCGAAACCGACCACCGGTTTGCCGGCGGCGGCCGAGCCCACCACGGGCGACACCGCCGGCCGACCCTCGGTGACCGCGGTGCGCAGGTGCGGGTAGCGGTCGGAGATCTTCTCGCCGAGCATCGCCGGGTTCGCCGGGAGGACCTGGAGGAGCCGGCCGTCCGCGTCGAGCAGGACGGCCGCCGGATAGCCGAACCCGCCGACCGAGCGGGTGAAGTCGGCGGGATCCACCGTCTCGTCGCTCAGGAACGCCCGCGCCTGGGTGCCCTCCCGGGCGAGCAGGTCGGTGACCATGGCCTCGACGAAGTCGGCGGCCAGGCCGGCACGCCAGTCGTAGCGCTGGACCACGGCACTCTTGGTGGTGCGCTCGACCCAGATCAGGATGCCGGCGCCGGCACAGGTCAGAACCAGCCACACCGCGAGCGGCGCGGCCAGGCAACGCCAGCCCGTCCGCATGCTCCGGACTATCTCACGGTTTCACGATGCCCAGGTCAGGACTGTCAAAGGCAGGGTGTGAGGGTGGCTCCGCCGGGCAGTGCCGAGGGGATCTGCGCGAGCAGGGCGGCCCGGATCTGCCCGTCCCGGATCAGCTAGCCGGCGAGATGGTGGGCGCTGGTGCCGGCGACCACCCGCCCATGCGTGTCGACCAGCGCTGCCGACGGCTCGCAGCGCGGGGCGCAGGGCACGCTCGACGTCGGCGACGTCGGCGACGAAGGCGTCGCTGGCCGGGGTCGAGGTCCAGGTCGGGGCGTGCCGGGCCGGGTCGGCGCCCATCCACCACTCCAGCCGCTGTGGGCGCCCGGCGGTGATCACGCCGGCGCCGCTGATCGACCCGCCGCGCGAGGCGGTCACCGCGGGCCTCGACGCCGACAGATCCCCGGCGGTACGGACGAGCTGCTCCGCCTGCACCCGGAGGTCGTCCGCGATCGCGAAGGCGTGCTCGGCGAGATCGGTGGCTCGATGTGAGCCTCGGGTGAGCCGGCGCGCCAGGTCGCCGTCGCCCGCCGCGATGGCCGGCCGTGATGGGCCGGTGGTCCGCCTGCGGGTCAAATGCGCCGTCGTCGCTGGGGAGAACCGGCGACCAGAGGACTGTTCCCCACTCGGTAGCGAAGCACACTCCTCGCGGGCGAGCCGGGCCGAGTGGGCGACCGCCGCGATCTCCAGGTGGTTGGCCCGTTCCATCCGGTGCAGCGGCCCGCCGACGTCGGCGTCGACCTCCTCGATGCGCAGGACCTCGCCGGCGTCGGCGCGCTGGGCTGCGGCGCCGGCCACGGCCGCGTTGATCGTCCGCCGGGGCTCTGCGGTCTTGCCGTTGATCGTCCGCCGGGGCTCTGCGGTCTTGCCGGCGATCGTCCGCCGGGCTCTGCGGCCTTGCCGAGAGGTTCCCGCCCTCCTGATCAGGCCGGACCGTATCCTCGGATACCAGGTCGTGGCAATGGGGTAGTGCTGGCGTTACCTCGAAGTGTCCACCCTGGACGACTGTTGTCGAGGCTCGGGTCCGGTTGGCTTGTGGCATGCCTTTCTCCGAGCCCTTCGGCAACCGCCCGTCCGCCCGTCGTCCCTCCGCCGGGCCGTCACCCTCCCGGCGCCCGCTCAGCGGGCGTTCCGTTGCGGCCCTGGCTGTCACGGTTGCGGCGGCCACCTCGGCGTCCGCGTTGCCGCTGCTGCCGGCCTCGCCCGCGGGCGCCGCGCCGGCCGCCACCGGTGTCGTCGCCACCGCGCCGACGTTCGTTCTGCCGGCGCCGTCCGGGCCGCTCGATGTCGGCCGTGAGGTGCTGCACCTGACCGACCGGTCCCGGCCCGACCCATGGGTGCCCTCTCGCGCCCGCGAGCTGATGGTGTCGATGTTCTACCCGGCGGTCAGGCTGCCCGGCCGGCCCGCGCCCTACCTGTCGGTCGCCGAGGCGGAGCTGCTGATCGCCGACCGGGGCGCGACCGGCCTCATCGAGCCGGGGGAGCTGAGTGCCACCCGCGCGGCCGCCGTCTCCTCCGCGCCCGCCCGCCGCGGGCGCTACCCGCTCGTCGTGCTCTCACCCGGCTTCACCCTGCACCGGCACACCCTCACCCACCTGGCCGAGGAGTTGGCCAGTCACGGCTACATCGTGGCCACGGTCGACCACGCCTACGAGTCGGTGGGCACCGACTTCCCCGGCGGCACCCTCACCTGCGCCGCCTGCACCGCGGCCGGCGACTACGCCCCGGCGACCGTCAACCGTGCGCGTGACCTCTCGTTCGTCCTCGACCGGCTCACCGGCGACCGGCCCGCATGGCGTCACGCCCGCCTCATCGACCGCAGCCGGATCGGCATGGGCGGGCACTCGATGGGCGGCAGCGCCACCGCCGCCACCATGGCCGCCGACCCCCGCGTCCGCGCCGGGATCAACATGGACGGTGGCCTGTTCGAGCCGATCCCCGCCGAGGGCCTCGGCGGGCGGCCGTTCCTGCTGCTCGGCGCGCCCTCGGCGGCCCCGGCCGCCTCGTGGCTGCGCGACTGGCCGAAACTCGACGGCTGGAAACGCTGGCTCGACGTCACCGGCGCCGGCCACCTGGACTTCACCGACATCCCGGTGTTCGGCGAGCAGGCCGGCATCCCTGACCCCGGCTACCCGCTGCCGGGCAGCCGGGCCGTGCAGATCACCCGCGACTACGTCACCGCATTCTTCGACCTGCACCTGCGCGGCATCCCGCAGCCGCTCCTGGACGGGCCGTCCGCCGACCATCCCGAAGTCGTGTTCCGTTAGACGTCCCCCGCGGCCTCGTGCCACATGCTTCCGCGCCTGCGTCGCACGCCTTCACCGTGCCCTCCTCGCGGTGGATTCCGGTCTGCGGGCGCAGTCCTGGCCCTTTGCTGCCGGTCTCGCCCGTGAGGTCTTGCGGCCGATCCGTGGGGCTTCTGCGGGCCTCGTCCGTGAGCCTTGCCAGCAGGTCAGCTCTGGGCGGTCTCTGTAGGCCCCGCCGCGCGGGTCTCTGCAGGCCCCCGCCTTGCGGTCTCTGCGGGGCCTGCTTGGGCGGTCTCTGCGGGCCCGCCCGGTCTCTGCGGGCCCGCCCTGGGCAGGCTTTGCAGGCCCGCCTGGGCAGGCTTTGCAGGCCCGCCTGGGCAGGCTTTGCAGGCCCGCCTGGGCCTTTCTTCGCGGCCCCGGCCCGGGAGGCATCGATGAGGATTTGATTGAAACATCTCGATTATGGACGTTCGGCCCATCCCGTGATCATGCGTTCGTGCGATCGGATCCTAGAAGACCGGTAACGACCGTCCATAGAGGAGGTTCCGTGCGCACACCATCCCGTGCGATGGCGGCCACCACCACAGTATTCGTCGCGGCCGCGCTCGTTCTCGCCCCAGGGGCGGGGAGCAGTGCGGCCCCAACCACGCCGGCTCCATCGGCCGGGACCCCGGAATTGCACGGCGACAACGACCACGCCGACATCATCGACAACCGTAAAGGCAAGGTAGCGCCCACCTCGGCGCAGCGCACCCTCGCCGCCGAGGCGAGCGCCTCCGCCCGGTGGAACGTCTTCGGTACCCCGGCCAGCCTCACCGCCGTGAGCGCCGAGCCGCTGGCCGCCGGGCTCCCGGCCGACCCGGTGGCCGCGGCGCGTGCCTACGTCGACGGCAACCGTGACGTCCTCGGCATCACCGCGGCCGCCGCCGAGTCCCTCGAGGTCCTGACCACCCAGCAGGCCGGCGAGGGCAGCATCGTCCTGCTCCGGCAGAAGTTCGGCGAGCTCGAAGCGGGCCGTGACGGCCTGCTCTCGGTGGGTCTGCGCGACGGCAAGGTCTGGTATGTGAGCTCCTCGCTCGCCCGTGACGCCTCCGCACCGCAGCCCGCCACCCTGACCGCGGCCGACGCCGAGCGCATCGCCGCCGAGAACGCCGGCATCAGCGACCCCACCTCGC
Source organism: Actinoplanes sp. CA-252034 (assembly GCF_050956125.1). Taxonomy (NCBI): domain Bacteria; kingdom Bacillati; phylum Actinomycetota; class Actinomycetes; order Micromonosporales; family Micromonosporaceae; genus Actinoplanes; species Actinoplanes sp. CA-252034. The sequence continues at coordinate 7,222,127 of NZ_CP191846.1, read as the reverse complement.
TCGGCACCAAGCTGGTCGCCGTGCCCACCCCGGACCAGGGCGCGCGTGCCGCGTACCAGGTCGCCTTCGGATCCGGTCTGAGCAGCGCCGAGCCCGAGGCGTACACCACCTGGGTGGACGCCCGCGACGGCAGCATCCTGGTCCGCGAGGACATCGTCGACCACGACTCCGACAACCCCAAGTGGGACGTCTTCCCGAACTCGCCGCGAACCGACTACTCGTCACGCGACACCCGGGAGACCTTCTGCTGGGTCCGGGCGCGCGGTTGTGACGAGGCAGTCGCCGGCCCGGCCTCCCCGCAGGCGTGGGACGTCGACCCGGCCACCGGCACGTCCACCAACACCACCAGCGGCAACAACTCGTTCGCGGTGCACAACTGGCTGTCCAACGACGCGTTCACGGTCGGTACCGAACTGGCCACGCCCAGCCCCACGCGCGACTACACCTACCCGTGGACCAACCAGTGGCACCGGGAGCAGTGCGCGCCGACGGTCTTCGACACGCCGGCCCGCAACGACATCGACGCGGCCCGGGCCAACCTGTTCGTCCAGCACAACCGGATGCACGACTGGTCGTACCTTCTCGGCTTCACCGAGGCCACCTGGAACATGGAGAAGGACGGCGGCGACCCGGAGCAGGGCAACGCGCAGGCCGGTGGCATCACGGGCGGCCCGCCGGACTTCGCGGCCCGTAACAACGCCAACCAGATCACCCCGCCGGACGGGCAGGCGCCGATCACCAACATGTACCTGTGGCAGCCGATCGCCGGCGCGTTCTACGGCGCGTGTGCCGACGGCGACTACGACATGTCGGTCATCGGCCACGAGTACACCCACGCCATCACCAACCGCATGATCGCCGGCCCGAACGGCGGCCTCAGCTCCCCGCAGGGCATGAGCGAGAGCTGGTCCGACCTGCTCGCCGTCGAGTACCTCGCGGAGAACGGCTACGCCCCGAAGGGTGCCCGCGGCTTCACCGTCGGCGAGTACGTGACCAGCGACTCGGTCGCCGGCATCCGCAACTACAACATGAGCAACAACCGGCTCAACTACAGCTCCGTCGACTACGACTTCGTCGGCCTGCAGGTGCACGCCTCCGGCGAGGTGTGGAGCGCCACCAACTACGACGTCCGGTCCGCGTTCATCAAGCGGTACGGCTACGGCTCCGACTCCCTGCAGAAGGCCTGCGCCCTCGGTAAGAAGCCGGTCACGTCGTGCCCCGGCAACCGGCGCTGGATCCAGCTGGTCTTCGACTCGTTCCTGCTCCTGGCCAACAGCGCCAACAGCCAGGTCGACGCCCGTGACGCGCTGCTCGGCGCCGACCGGGTCCGCTTCGGTGGCGCCAACCAGGACATCATCTGGAACGCGTTCGCCAAGCGTGGTCTCGGTGAGGGCGCGGCCAGCAACGGCGCCGCCGACGCCGACCCGACGCCCAGCTTCAGCTCGCCGCACGCCACCGAGGCCACGGTCAAGTTCCGCCCGGTCGACGAGCACGGCAAGCCGGTCGCGGGCGCGAAGCTCTACGTGGGCGACTACCAGGCGCGGGCCGTCGCGGTCGCCGACACCGACCCGGCGACCGCCCTGCCCGACACGGTCAACCTGGTCTCCGGGTCGTACGCGTTCGTCGCGCAGGCCCCCGGCCACGGTCACGCCCGTGTGTCGCCGCAGTGGTTCAAGTCCGGCAAGTCCGCCACCCTGACCGTGAAGCTGCCGCGCAACGTCGCGTCGGCGGCCAACGGCGCGACCGCCGCCGGTGACGGCGTCAACCAGGTCCGGCTCGTCGACGACGACGAGGCCACCAACTGGGCGTCCGTCGGCAGCGCGGTCGCCGGCAAGGGCGTCACCGTCGACCTGGCCGGCGACGCGCAGCGGGTCCGGCGCGTGCAGGTGAGCGCCCTGCTGCGCCCGGCCATCACCGGCGACGTCGACGCCGGCGCGCAGAGCCGCTATTCGGCGCTGCGCCAGTTCAAGGTCCTGGCCTGCACGGCCACGGCGACCGTCACGTGCTCGGCCCCGGCCGACTTCAAGACGGTCTACACCAGCCGCCGGGACGCCTTCCCGTCCGGTTCCCCGCGCCCCCGGGCCCCGGAACTGATCGTGAGGTCCTTCGACATCCCGGACGTCACCGCCACCCACCTTCGCATCGAGACCGTCACCAACCAGTGCACCGGCGGCCCCGACTACGCCGGCGAACAGGACCAGGACCCGCGCGCCAACACCGACTGCGCCACGGCTAGCCCGCAGGCGCTGAACGTGCGAATCGCCGAGTTCCAGGCCTTCACCCGATAACCCACGGGACGGTGGGCGGGACTCCGTGCCCGCTCACCGTCACCGTCACCGTCACCGTCGCCGGCGCCGGCAACCGTCACCGCTACCGCTACCGCTACCGCTACCGGCACCGCCGCCGCTACCGCTACCGGCACTGGCACTGGCACTGGCACCGCCGCCGCTACCGCTACCGCCACCGGCACTGGCACTGGCACCGGCACCGCCGCCGCTACCGCTACCGCCACCGGCACTGGCACCGGCACCGCCGCCGCTACCGCTACCGCTACCGCTACCGCCACCGGCATCGCCGCCGCCGCTACCGCCACCGGCACCGCCGCCGCCGCCGCCGCTACCGCTACCGCCGCCGCCACCGCCATCGCCACCGCTCTCGTCCGAGCGGGCGTCGCCTCATCCGGAGGCGGCGCCGGCTGGATCCGGGCGATGGTCGACGCGGACGACGCCCGATCCGGTGGATTCCCGGTTCAGGTGGCGTCGGGACTCGGACCGTTGCCCAGGTCAGACGTCGCCCAGCCGTGGGGTTAGGCGGTCACCACGGTGGGGCGGTCCGCCGCCGAGACGTCGCGTCGGACCAGGGCGAACCGCTCCGCGAACATGAACGGTGCGTCCAGAGTCAGCGACAGGACCGGCCCGTCGCCGAGCGGTGGGACCTCGGTCGTCAATCGGTATCCGAATTCGAGGTGCTCGTCGGCCGGTCGCGGGGGCTCGTCGCAGATCACCTGGTCGGGGCGCGAGGAATCCCAGGTGCCCGAGGCCGTCAGTGTCGACGTGATGCCCAGCCGGCCGGGACCCAGCCGGCGCCAGCCGAACTCGGTCAGCTCCTGGCCACCCGCCACGTTGGCCCACAGACCCCACCCGGTCCCGTCAGGCAGTATGACCAATTCGGTCGCTTCCATGGCTCCGTAGGCGAACGGCCCTTCGTCCCAGTGGCCGACAGCCTCGTCCAGGTCAGTCATCCTCCCAGTCTGGCAGTTGCGCTCGGCCACGCCGACGCCCGGACGTTGCCGCGAGACCGCTCGCGGCTCTGGTCAGGATGCGATGAGGAAGGCCGGCCGCGGCGGGGTGGTTGGCCCCCGGCAGAGTGGGTGGCCCTGATGGGTGGCCAGCCCTGGATGGTGGGCGGCCTCAGCCGGCTGGTTGGCCCCGGTTGGGTGGTTGGCCCCGGTTGGGTGGGCGGCCCCGGATGGATGGGCGGGTCGGATGGATGGGCGGCCTCAGCCGGGTGGCGGGCCCCGGCTGGGTGGGTGGGCCGTGGATAGGTGGTCGGCCCGGTTGGGTGGGTGGCTTCGGTCGGGGCGGGATGTGGACGTGCGGCCTCCCGACCGGATTGCCGGCTGACCGGGATGTGTGCGGAGGCCTCTCGACCGGTGGGGTGGCCTGGCCAGGGGTGCGGTGTGGGCGAACGGCCTCTCAACCGGCTGGGCGGTTTCCGGTCAGGGTGCGATGCAGGCGGGCGGCCTCGGTCGTCACGCGGTTGCGCGGGGTGCGTGTGGCCAGGGTGGACACTTCGGGGATGTCGTCGTGGGCGCCGACCGCAGCGGCCGCGGACTCGGCGACCAGCAGCAGGTCGGGGGTGCCGATCGCGGGTCTCGGGTCGGAGAGGACCGTCGGCAGGAGCTCCCGGAGCGCCGCCCACACCGGGGCCGCGGCGCCCGCCTGGAGGATCTGGCCGAGGGTCTCCGTCACCCGTTTCAGGACCAGGGCGTTGGCCCTGTGCAGTGCGGCGAGCTCGCGCCCGACCAGCGTGCCGTCGAGGATGCCACGTGCGGCCAGGTCCACGAAGGCGTCGCTGGTCGCCAGGCGGCCCTCGGGGCGGCCGGCGCTCATGCCGTAGGCGAGACAGAGGGCCATGGCCGGGCCGAACGGGCCGTCGCATGCGGCCAGCGTCGGTAGGGCGGTGATGTCGCTGGCGGCGCCCTTACCTTCGGATGCCTTGATGAGCCGGGGCTGCATGTGCGCGGCGGCGATCTCCCGGTGACTCGGGAACATCAGCGGCCAACCGGACATGCTCTCCCAGCTGTAGTCGTGTGCCCGGTCCGCGGCGAACTCGGCCGGCTGGACCAGCAGGTAGGGCTGAACGGTCAGGTTCGTCGGCAGCGCGTCGAAGGCCACGACCCGGCGACGAGTCCGGGAAGCGCAGGAGCAACGATCCCGGGGCCGGTGCGGGCAGGGGCGGCCCGGATCGAGGGTGACCACGGCCGGGTCGGGCACACCGCCGGACTCCAGGAACTCGGCGAAGACGCGGCCGGCCGGGGAGGTCAGGCGGGCGGCCGCTGCCCGGATCGCGGGGTCGATCTCCCGGGGCAGGCGCAGCATGGCCTGGGACAGATCGTGGGGCCCGGGCTCGCAACCCTCGCCGAGCAGGCGCAGCACCCGCGCCGGGTCGACGTGACCGCCGACGGTGGCGGGTGTGGCCAGCAGAGCCGGCGGCGGGGTTGCGGACATCTGCTCGGCCAGCTCCTCCATGCGGCGGACCGTCATCCAGAACGGCGGGCCGGCCCTGCGCTCCCACGGTGCCGGGATCCACTTGGCTGCGACACCGGTGACGACGGCGCGCAGCATGTTCGCGAATGCCGAATCCCACCGCGGGACGATCGGTTCCAGTGCCCGGGCCAGAGCCGGACGGTCGACGGCCGCGAACCGGACCAGAGCATCGAGGATCAGCTCGAAGCGGATCGGGTCGTCGCCCTCCTGAAGGAAGTGCTTGGCCTCCGCGGCCAACTCGGGAATCGAGGCGATCGGCGCGGGCATGAGCGCCGTCACCACGGGCGGCGGCTCAGCCTGCCCCGACCCGCGCTCAGGACCGACGACCGAGATCCCCGCGGCGGCGGCCAAGGCGTCAGGCTGCCGACGGACGTCACCGTGTCGGGAAGCGCCGGTGGTCAAGGCGTCGGCCTGCCGACGGACGTCACCGTGCCAGGAGGCGGTGGTGGTCAAGGCGTCGAGCTGTCGACCGACGTCGCCGTGCCGGGAGGCGGCGATCAGGGCGTCGGCCTGTCGACGGACGTCGCCCTGCAGGGAGGCCGAGGCGGCCGTGAGGAGGTCCACAGCGGACGGCCCGAAGGTGGGCAGGTGCTGTCCGGCCGTTTTCAGGGCCCGCTCGGCCAGATCGGCGGCCGGGCTGGCCAGGCCGGTGAGCAGCGCCTCGAGAAGCAGCGCGTCCGGTTTACGGGTGAGGGCCGCGCTCAGCCAGTCGATCTGGGCCCGGACCAGCTTCTTCTCCTTTCGGGGAAGGACCGCCCAGGCGGCCTCGGCGACCGTCTCGGGCTCCACCAGGCCGGCGTCGTCGGCCAGGCGCAGACCGCGCAGGGCCAGCTCAGCGACCGTGGAGTCGGCGCTGGAGAGCATGCCTGAGTACTCACCGCGACGGGCCGCGAACTCTTCGGCGGTCGGGTCGAGGAGACGGTGCAGGACGACCATGCGGCGCAGCGAGCCGGTCCGGTCGCCGGCGTGCAGGCGCAGCACGCAGCCGTCGAGCAGGGCCTGCCGGTCGAGGACACCGTCGGCGGCCAGTCTGGTCAGCGCCTTCGTCCACTCCTCGTCGAGCTCTCGGCCGAGCAGCGGGATGGTGAAGACGTGCGGCAGCATCGACTCCAGGTGGGCGTCGGCGCGGAGCAGGTCGGCCAGGTCCTTGCGGTAGCGATCGGCACCGACGCGGCGCATCCAGCCGCGCAGCGTGGCCTCGGTGGCCGGTGCCGGCAGCCCGGCCTCGGCGAGGAGCCGCTCGACCATCGGCCACTGCACGTCGGCCTGGGCGGGACGCATCCTGTCGGCCAGGGCACGGGCGATCGCGGGGAGCGACGGCCGCCCGGGTAGCCGGAGGACCCGCACGACGGCCTCGATGGTCTCCGGCGTCGGCGCGTGCCAGAACCGGTCGGAGCGCAGCCAGGTGACGACGTCGGCGGCGCGGGGCAGACACGCCGCGCCGAGCACCCTCAACGCCCCCTCCCGCTTCTGGGCGAACGCCGTTTGCTGCGAGTAGTCACCGTGGGCGAGCCGCTGAATCTCGGGGTCTGACCAGTGCAGGTGGATGCCCTTGGCCGGGGCGGCCAGGGCCCGCCGGGACGGCTCGTCGAGCCCCACCAGGGCGGCGGTCACCCGGCCGCCGTCACCGGCACGAATCCACGACTCCCACTGCGACAGGCTCACCATGGCGGACAACCTAGCGGCCCCCTACGACAGATTCGGGCGCCGTGGCGCGGCACTCCTACGATCGCCGGGCATGAATGACGGGCGAAGGTCGCGCCGATCCACTCAATAATGAAGACGACGTATCGGGGGACACGTGACGAATCGACGCACCTTCATGAGAGCGGGAGGCCTGCTGGCCACCGGTGTCGCGGTGAGCGCCGCGGCGTCCGGCCCGGCCAGCGCGTCCTCGGCGGCGGCCGCGTTACCGCTGCTCAGCTGGCATGCCGCGCTGGCGAACCGGCGGTACGCGCCGGCCGTGGTGGCCGTCCTGGGCTCGTCCAGCAGTGAGGGTGTGGGCGCGTCCGGTCCCGGTCGCGGCTACGTGTCGGCGCTGACCGAGAATCTGCGGACCGCGTTCCCGGTGGCCGGTGCGCCCGGCGGGGACAACTACGTGGCTGCCTGGGGCACGCCGCGCTGGTGGCCGGTGACCGGCGGCGGGACCACGGTGAACACGGCCGGGTGGGGTCTCAAGGCGGTCGACCTGGCCGGGCCGGAGGAGAGCCTGACCTACCGGTTCAGCGGCACCAGTGTGCAGGTGTGGCACGACGGCGCCCCGGAGATCGTGGTGAACGGTGACACCGTCACGGTGCGCGGGCCGGGCCGCATCCACGGGTTCGCGACCTTCGACGGTGACGAGGAGAAGGGGATCCAGGTCTTCAACGGCGGCCACGGCGGCCGGACCAGCGGCGACTTCGCCTCCCGTGCGGAGGCCTGGGCGCCCCGGCTGCGGTCGATCCGGCCGCACCTGGTGATCCTGCAGTTGGGCATCAACGACTGGCGGATCGGGGTGCCCGCCGCGGAGATGAAACGGCACCTCATGACGATCATCGCGACGGTCCGGGAGAACACCGACACCGATCCGTCGTTCGTCGTCTACGGCACGCCGCGGGTCGGCGCCGATCGCCGGATCCAGGATTACACCCGCTTCACCGAGGCCTGGCGGGAGATCGCGGCCGAGGACACCGGCGGTCCGGGCGGCGCGAGCGGGGTCGCCTACTTCGACCTCGCGGCCCGCCAGCCGTCGCCCTCGTCGGACAACACGCACGGCCTCTACTGCGACGACCTGGTGCACATGACCGATCGGGGCGCCGCCTTCACCGCCGACGCGCTGCTGTCCTTCATCAGGCCATGAGGCCTCCTGGGCCGTTCGGCCTCGTGTTCGCCCCACTGGATCGACCGGGTTCTCCTGCGGGTCGACGTCGGGGGCGAGGCGCTGTCACCGTGGTGGGAGCTGGTCGCCGCCGGTGAGTGACCGGGCGTAGAGGGCCGGCGGTCGCCGTCGGTCAGTCGCTCGGCCAGCCCGGCCATCGACCAGGCGGGCCGGGAAGCCGCACCGACTCCTCGACGGTGAACGGCCGCACCCCGATGGCGTACGCCGTACTGGCGCGCGCCTTCGACCCGGCGTCGCCGACCTGCCACCGGTACATGCGGTGCTGGCTGGTTCCCGAGTTGCTCGCCGCCGCTCTGGAACGCGTAGTGGAACTGCTCCGCCGTGAACCCGGCTGCCGGTGCCGCTTGGCCGGGTTGTTCAGGATCGGGAACAGCGACCCGATCTGCGACGGCCCGCGTATGACCGAAGTGGTATGAGACCCCTCGGGGCCGGTTCGCCCACACTGAAGCCTGTCTATACAGCTCGGCGAACGGAGCCCCCCATGCCCGGTCCCGTAACTCGACATCGGCGCATCGTGGCGCTGATGGTCCCCGCTCTCACCGGCATCCTCGTCGCGACCATCACCGTCTTCGGATTCCCCCAGCCCGCGGCCGCCGCCACCCTGACCGTCGCCCAGGCGATCAGCGGCCAGACCGGCGCGAGTGCCACGGTCAGCGGCTACGTCGTCGGGGAGCCCACCGCCACGAACACGGTCCGGTTCAGCGGCTTCACCGGCGACACCGCTCTGGCCATCGCCGACAGCGCCTCGACGACCAGCACCGGCAGCATGCTGTACGTCCAGATCACCACCTCCTACCGGGCGTCGTTCGGCCTGCTCACCAACCCGACGCTGATCGGCAAGAAGCTCACCGTCACCGGGACGCTCACGGCGTACTTCTCGCACGCCGGCCTCAAGTCGCCGACCGCGATGAGCCTCGGCACCGGCTCCACCACCAGCCCGACCGCCACGGCCACGGCCACGGCCACCGCCTCCCCGACGGCGTCCAGCACCACGGACACCTACTACGCCTCGGCGCTCGGCAAGTCGGGTTCCAGCCTCAAGTCGGCGCTGCACACCATCACGTCCAGCGGCACGACGAAGCTGTCGTACGACGGTGTCTGGAACGCCCTCAAGGTCACCGACCAGGACCCGTCGAACTCGTCGAACGTCAAACTGTTCTACTCGGGGATCAGCCGTTCCAAGACCCTCAACGGCGGCAGCTCCGGCAACTGGAACCGCGAACACGTCTGGCCCCAGTCACACGGCGACTTCGGCACCGGCGCCGGACCCGGCACCGACCTGCACCACCTGCGTCCCGAGGACGTCACGGTCAACGCGCTCCGCGGCAACCTCGACTTCGACAACGGTGGCAGCGCGGTCTCCGGCGCCTCCGGCAACTACTCCGACTCCGACTCGTGGGAGCCGCGCGCCGCCGTCAAGGGCGACGTGGCCCGGATGCTCTTCTACATGGCGGTCCGCTACTCCGGCGACGACGGGTTCGCCGACCTCGAGGTCAACAACGTCACCGGCAACGGCAGCGTCCCGTACACCGGCAAGCTCTCCACCCTGATCGCCTGGCACAACGCCGACCCGCCGGACAGCGCGGAGAAGGCCCGCAACCAGCTCATCTACGCCACGTACCAGCACAACCGGAACCCGTTCATCGACCACCCCGAGTGGGCTGCCTCGATCTTCGGCTGACCCGGCCCCCCAGCGCGGCCACCGCCACACCCGTGGCGGTGGCCGCGTCATGTCCGGCTTCAGCCCGGCGGTCGCGCCGCGGCCGGGAGGCGGCAGGCGCTCGCGTGGTGGCTACGGGACTGATGGTTGCCGTTGGTGACGGCCTGGTCCGTACCACCGCCGTTTAGATCGCCGGGGGAGTGGTATGCGGCGAGAATGAATCGAACCGGGAAGCTTCTGTTGATCGCCGGGCCGCTGGCGGCCGGGGCCGCGGCGGTCGCCGTCAGACGCCGAGGCCGTTCGGGTCCGCCGCGGCGCCGCCACGTGATCACGGTGTACCGGCCACTGTCCGAACTGGAGGTCACGCAGCTTCCTGGATCACTGAAAGAGATCATCGAGGGTGTGGAGATCCGGCTGGCGGAGGCGCCGGGCGGGCGGGGGACGGAGATCTCGGTACGGATCCCGGACGACTCCCCGGTGTCCGAGGGCGAGGTGCGCCGTGCCCTCCGGGAGACCCGCTCGCTGCTGGAGGCCGGTGACGTTCTGTTGCCTTCCGGCCCGCCGACGACCGTGCCGACCCTGCTCAACCGGCCGTTGCAGACGGTCACCCAGAACGGGCGTGAAGGGGGTCTGCTGTGAGGGCGCTGCAGTGGCAGGGTGTGAACAAGCTGGCCGTCGGCACCGTCCCCGATCCGGAGCTGCGCAATCCCGGAGACGTCATCGTCAAGGTCACCCGGACCGTCACGTGCGGCTCGGACCTGCACCTGCTCGGCGGGTACATCCCGTTCATGGAGAAGGGTGACGTCCTCGGCCACGAGTTCATCGGCGAGGTCGTCGAAACCGGGCCTGACGTGCGCAACCACCGTGTCGGCGACCGGGTCGTGGTGTCGTCGTTCATCTCGTGCGGCAACTGCTGGTACTGCGACCAGAAGCTGTTCTCGCTGTGCGACAACGGCAACACCAACCCGGCGATCACCGAGACGCTGTGGGGGCAGGCGCCGAGCGGCTGCTTCGGATACTCGCACGCCATGGGCGGCAACGCCGGCAGTCACGCCGAGTACATTCGGGTGCCGTTCGCCGACGTCGGAGCGTTCGCGATCCCGGATGCGGTCAGTGACGAGCGCGCGCTGTTCGCCTCCGACTCGGCGTCCACCGGCTGGATGGGCGCGGACCTCGGCGGGGTGAAACCCGGTGATGTGGTCGCGGTGTGGGGTGCCGGTGCGGTCGGGCAGATGGCCGCCCGGGCCGCGGTGCTGCTCGGCGCCGACCGGGTGATCGTCATCGACCGCCTGGAGAACCGGCTGGCCCAGGTGCGGCAGCACGCCGGCGCCGAGACGCTGAACTACGAGCACGACGACGTCGCCGGTGAACTGCGCGAACGCAGTGGCGGCCGGGGACCGGACGTGTGCATCGAGGCGGTCGGCATGGAGGCGCACTCGCCGGGCCCGCAGTTCGCCTACGACCAGCTCAAGCAGCAGCTGCGGCTGCAGACCGACCGTCCGGTCGCGGTCCGCGAAGCCATCCACGCCTGCCGCAAGGGTGGCTCCGTCTTCGTCCTCGGCGTCTACGCCGGGTTCGTCGACAAGTTCCCGCTGGGCGCACTCATGAACAAGGGCCTCACCGTACGGGGCGCCCAGATGCACGGGCAGCGCTACATCCCGATGCTGCTCGATCGGATGGCCACGGGCGAGCTGGTCACCGAGCACCTGGCGACGCATGTGATGCCGCTGGAAGAGGCGCCGAAGGGCTACCGCATGTTCAAGGACAAGGACGACGATTGTGTACGGGCGGTCTTCGTCCCCTGACGAGCGCCCCGTCGCGGCCGGCCGGTGACGAGGGCGACGGCGAGCAGCAACTCGGCGATGTCCCCGCCGTAGTACATCAGCTCGGCGCCGCCCTCCCGCTGCTCCCGCGGCACCGGCACGTCGACGAGCACCCCCGCGTAGAGCAGCTGCGCGAGGATCGAGTGGGCGGCGATCGCGACCCCCAGCATGACCAGCCGCGCCGGCGCCGACGGCCGTCGCGGCGCCGGATCCGGGCCGGCCACCACCCACGCGAACAGGTAGCCGGACAGCAGGAAATGCAACGAGACGAGCGGATGCATGGGCGGCAGCGGGACCAGATAGAGCGCGACAAGCCCGCCCACGTTGAGGACCAGCGCCACGACCGGGTGGGCGACGGCATGCACCGGCCGCGACCGCAGCAGCCGGCCGATCACGCGCCCGGCCCGGCGCGGCACGGTTCGCAGCAGCAACGTCACCGGCGCACCGAGGACCAGCGCGATCGGGGCGAACATGCCGACCAGCAGATGTGCCAGCATGTGCCCCCGGAAGTCGCCGGACGCCCACGGCAACGCCGCCGGAGTGAGACCGACGACCAGCAGCGCGCACCCGGTCACGAACGAGACGGTCCGCCACGGCGGCCACCGGGCCACCCGCAGCGCCAGGACCTCGTAACCGATCATGGCGACGGCCACGAGCAGGAGCGGAAGGCCCCCGCCCGGAAGGTGCCCGTGCGTCACCGGCGATCCCCGGCATGCTCGCGCCCGGGTTCGTCCTGCCCGCCCTGATGCACGTGCCGGCCGCGTTGCAGCAGCCACCCGCCCACGATCAGCACCACGCCCAACAGCAGAAAACCGAGATCCCACCACAGTTGGTACGGGCCACCGCGCACGTGGTGGATGCCGAGCAGGTGGTGGTCCACGATCCCTTCGACCAGATTGAACAGTCCCCAGCCGACGAGCATCCACCCCCACAGGTCCCGCGACCGCCACAGCCGCCCGGAAACCGTGCCCATCCGCGCGTGGAGCAGGCCGAGCCCGGTCAGCACGGCCAGCCAGGTGACCGTGTGGAACAGCCCGTCCCCGAGCGTGTTCATCCGCAGTCCGTCCACCGTGTCGGCGGGATACTCGCTGGTCAGCAGGTGGTGCCATTGCAGAACCTGGTGCAGCAGGATGCCATCGGCGAAACCGCCCATGCCGATCCCGAGCACCATGCCGGGAAGTCTCACAACGGTGTGGCCCACACGTGTCCTCTCGGTATGCCGGAGCGCTCGCTTACCCGTACCCGAACGGGTTATGTGCGCGGTGGCGGGGAACCAGGAGACCATGGCCCGACCACGCTCCGCCGCCGTCGCGGCGTCCAGTGAGCTCACCGGCGACGACGGCGTCCGCCAGCCCGGGGGAGAGGTTCACGCCTGGACGCCGGGCATGAACCAGACCCTGTGCGGTCTCGCCCTGAGCCGCACCCGGCTGCGGCGCTTCCCACACGTACGGTTCGACTTCCGGGCCACCGACGTGATCACCGCCGACGACGAGGTCCGCTACATCTGTCCCCGTTGCGTGGCGGCGACCACCCGCAGGGGCGAGCGGGCCTGGACCCGCACAGCACCGCGCCCCTGACCGCACAGCCGGTCGCGTCCACGGCTGATGTCGGCGCCCGCCGGCCCGTCTCCGGGGCGGCGTCGCGACCTTGATCACGCAGCCGGTCGCGTCCACGGCTGATGTTCGACGCCCACGCCGGCCTGCCTCACGGGTACAGCGCCGCGACCTCCCGACCGCGCCGCCGGTCGCGGTTGCGGCTGGTGCCGACGCCCGTCGGCCTGCCTCAGGCGGTGACCCGCGGTTCTCCGGGGCCGGCGTCGGTGCGGCTGCGGAATGCGGCCCGGTAAGTGTGCGGGCTGGTGCCGACGATGCGTTTGAAGCGATCGCGGAAAGCGGTCGGTGAGCCGAAACCGGCTCGCGCGGCGATCGACTCGACCGGCTGATCGGTGGCTTCGAGCAGGTGCTGGGCCCGGCGGACCCGGGCTCGTAGCAGCCATTGCAGCGGCGTCGTGCCGGTCTGCTCACGGAAGCGGCGGTTCAGCGTGCGGACGCTCATGCCCGAGCGCGTGGCCAGATCCCCCAGAGTGAGATCAACGCTGGTGTTGTCCTGCATCCACTGGAGCAGCGGCTCCAGCCCGGCTCCGCGCGGGGTCGGCGGCGGCGACGGGATGATGAACTGTGCCTGCCCGCCCTCGCGCTCCAGCGGCATCACCGACAGGCGGGCAGCGTCGGCGGCGACCGCCGATCCGTGGTCCCGCCTGATCAGATGCAGACACAGATCGAGGCCCGCAGCCGCCCCGGCCGACGTCAGGAACTGGCCGTTGTCGACGTAGAGAACGCCCGGGTCGACGTCGATCTCCGGATACCGGGCGGCGAGCTCGTCGGCGGCCAGCCAATGGGTGGTGGCCCGCAGTCCGTCGAGGAGCCCGGTGGCGGCCAGGACGAACGCTCCGGCACAGATCGAGGCGACCCGGGCCCCGCCGGAGGCGGCTTTCCGCAGGTGATCGACAACCTCCAGGGGTACGTCCACCCGAGGATCGGCAACGCCGGGCAGGATGATCGTGTCCGCTTCGAGAAGAACGTCGAGCCCCCATGAGGCCTGCACACGGAACGCCCCGGCGTCGACCGACGGGGTGGGCGCGCAGACCCGCACCTGGTAGGGGATGCCGCCGTCGGCCAGCCGCACCCGGCTGAACACCTCGATCGGCGTCGACAGGTCGAACGGAATGACCCCGTCGAGAGCGAGCACGGCCACGAGGTGCACATCCTTCATGCCGGGCCCCCTTCGGCGGTCATCGCGTCGGCGCGCCTGCGGTCGGTCGTCACGAGTGCCGCCCTCCGGTCGGTCGTCACGGGTGTCGCCCTCCGGTCGGTCGTCACGAGGGGCGCCCTTCGGCCGGTCGTTGCGGCGGTCAGCCTACGCCCGCGTGTGGCCAGAATCGGTTGGAGGTGGGCAGTCCTGCCAGTTCTGCTGGATGGTGAAACGGGCATAGCGTGCCCGGCGTGACGAAACTGCTCCTCTCTCTGCACGTGCTCGCCGCGATCATCGCGATCGGGCCGGTCACCGTCGCGGCCAGCATGTTCCCGGCCGTCGCGCGCCGATCGGGCGTCGGTGAACGGCTGCGCCTGCTGCACCGGATCTGTCGTGTCTACGGCGTGGTCGGTGTGGCCGTTCCGGTGTTCGGGCTGGCCACCGCGAGCAGTCTCGGCGTTCTCGGTGACGCCTGGCTGCTGACCTCGATCGCTCTCACACTGGCCGCCGCACTGATCCTCGGTTTGCTGATCATTCCCGGCCAGGAGCGGGCACTTGTTGACGGCAAGGCGAATCGACTCGGGATGCTCACCGGGATCTTCAACCTGTTGTGGGCGACCGTCACGGTGTTGATGATCGTGCGGCCCGGCTCGACGACGGGAGCATGACGGTGCGGATCGCCGCCTGGGTTGAGCTGATCACGCTGTCCGTCATGTTGATCAATATGTTGACCGTACATATTGACGTGATCGCGTCAACATGTGGGCCGGTGCACGGGTGTGCGTACCTCATCATCGTGATCTTGACCTTGAATCTGACGAAATGGCCGCTCGGGATCCGTCTGCTCGCGTTGATCCCGGGAATCGGGGGGATGCTCGTGCTGCGGCGGATCAACCGACCTGGATGATCACGGCGGTGGCGTTGTCGTCGCCGCCGTTGTCCAGCGTCTCCGCGAGCAGCTCCGTCACGGGGGTCCGCTCGGTCAGGGCATCGGCCAGACGGCGGTCGTGGATCTGGTCGGACACCCCGTCCGTACACAGTAGAAATCGGTCACCCGGACGGAGGCTGACGTTGAGCAGATCGGGCTCCGGCATGCCGGGATGGCCCGCATAGCGGGTCAGGCGATGCCGATCGCGGTATGCCTCCCGCGAGTCCGCCGCATACCAGCCGTTGAGTATCCCCAGCCAGGCCGCCGTGTGGTCGGACGTCAGCAACTCGAGCACACCGTCACGCAGCCGGTAGGCCCGCGAGTCGCCCAGTTGCACCAGCCACGCCGAGCCGTCGGGGTCACCGACGAAAGCGGTCAGAGTGCACCCGGTCAGACTGGCGATACCGCGGCCCGCGTCGTGGACCGCCCGCTGCACCTCGGCCACCACGGCCCGCAACGCCGCCGGACCGGACCCGTTCGCTGACCCACTC
The DNA here is from genome assembly GCF_050956125.1 of Actinoplanes sp. CA-252034. Lineage (NCBI taxonomy): Bacteria > Bacillati > Actinomycetota > Actinomycetes > Micromonosporales > Micromonosporaceae > Actinoplanes > Actinoplanes sp. CA-252034. The sequence goes on along the minus strand of NZ_CP191846.1, from coordinate 7,206,827 downwards.
ACGAAGGTCTCGACCGCGGTGCGACCGGCGGCCGTGCTGCCCGGGCCGTCGCCCATCCCGTCCGCCACCACGGCGAGCGTCCGCGCCGCGTCGAGGTGCAGCACGTCGAAGTTGGCCGGGTAGCGGTTGCCGACGATCGTCCCCGCCGCCGCTGTAAGCCGCCGTGCCCCGACGACCCATGTCGCCTCCGTGAACTCCATTACCGAAGGCTAGATCGCCGGCCCGCGTGCGGTAGGTTGCCAACCCGTGGCAGATCCACTGCGCCCCACCGATCCACGGTCCATCGGCCGATATCGGACACTGCGCCGGCTCGGCGCGGGCGGAATGGGATCCGTGTACCTGGCCGAGGACCCGGCCGGGCGGCTCGTCGCGGTCAAGGTCATCCGCCCGGAGTACGCCCACGAGCCCGAATACCGTGCCCGGTTCCGCAGCGAGGTCAACCGGGCCCGCGAGGTGCCGCCGTTCTGCACGGCCGAGGTGCTCGACGCCGACCCCGACCACGAGACGCCCTATCTCGTCGTCGAATACGTCGACGGGCCGAGCCTCGACGAGGTCGTCGCCGACCAGGGCCCGCTCACCGGGGCAGCCTGCACGGTGTCGCCGTCGGCGTGGCGGCCGCGCTCGCCGCCATCCACGGAGCCGGGGTCGTCCACCGTGACCTCAAGCCCCGCAACGTGCTGTTCGCCCTCGGCACCCCCAAGGTGATCGACTTCGGGATCGCCCGGCCGCTCGACCCGACCAGCTTCCACACCCGCGCCGACCAGGTGGTGGGGACGCTCGCCTACATGGCCCCGGAGCGCCTCGACGCCGAGACCGACCGCCTGCCCACACCCGCCGTCGACGTGTTCGCCTGGGGCGCCGTCGTCACCTTCGCCGGCACCGGCCGTACCCCGTTCGGCGGGGATAGCCCGGCCGTCACGGCCGCGCGCATCCTCACCCAGCCGCCCCGCGTCGGTGACCTTCCGCCGTACCTCGCCGAACTGGTGGCCGCAGCCCTCGAGAAGGAGCCGGAGAACCGTCCCACCGCCCCCGAGCTGCTCGACCGTCTGCTCGTCACCGGCGCGCCCAGCGCCCCGCCGCTCCCCGTCGAGCTCCAGCGCTCCGCCGAGGCCGCCCAGCAGTCCGGGCGGTTCACGACCGGGCACCGCCGCCGCCCCCGCCGCCGTCTCGTGGCGGTCGCCGCCGCTGCCACAGTCGTCGTCGCGGTGGCCGTGGCCGGTGGAGTCGCCCTCCGGCCCGCACCCTCCGAGGATCCGCCGCCGGCCGCGCCCGAGATCATCTCCGGACCGGCCGTGTTCGACGCGTTGCGCACCGAGAGCCTGTTCAGCGTCGCGAGGACCGAGAACGGACGCTGTGCGTACGCCGATGACGGGTTGCGGGTGACGCCGACGTCCACCGCCCCCATGATGTGTGCCGACTACCAGCGGATCGTCTTCCCGCCGAGCCAGAACGTCAGTGTGCGCGCCACGCTGGGTAACGCCCGGTCGTGCGCCACGATCTGGTTCCGGACGGCTGCCGAGGAGACGTTCCCGGACGCCTACCAGGTCACCGTGTGCCCCGACCGGGTCGGGCTGGCCGCCCGGATCGGTGGCGACGCGACGCCCGTCGCGGGCACGGAACGCGCCACCGACACCGGTAGGCCGCATCTGCTCCAGGTGGTCGCCCGCGAACGGGAAGCCACCGTCAGCATCGACGGCGAGACCGTTCTCACCGGGCCGCTGGACGAGTCGTCGCTGGTCAGCGGGCAGGTGCTGGTCGGGGCCTCCGGTGGATCGGTCACCTATGCCGACGCGCGACTGCGGTCCGGCGCCGATCCGGCGACACCCCCGGCGCCAGACTTCCTCACCGGTGACGCCGAGTTGGTCGCCGCCATGCACATGGTCTACGACCGCGGGCGGGTCGCGATCGCCGAACCCGCCGAATACCCGACCGGCGCCGAATACTGCCGGCGTCTCGAGCTGACCTCGCCGAAGTGCGGGAACAGGTACGTGCCGGTGACGAGCGGACTCCGGGCCGCCCTCCCGATCGCCGCCCGGCCGGTCTACCGCGACTTCCGGCCCGACCGGCGCAGATGCACCGACGCGGTGACGCTGGCGGGGACGTGCGAGGTCAGCTTCGAGGAGTTCGCGACGGTCAGCGACGAGCCGTCGCCGTTCGCGGCTCTGGTCACCATCCGGGGCGGCGAGGTCACGGCGGTCGCCCGGATGAACGTGCGCTGACCTTCCCTTCCAACGGTTCCGAGCAGTCCTCGCGGTCGAGGTTCGGGCGCGCGCGGCGGCCGCTGCCGGTCCCGGCCGCCGATCGGGTTGCCCTGCCGGAGCCGTAACGCGGTCCGATCATGCTCACCAGGACATCCCGGCCCCGGGTTTTCGCAGGTCTGCCGGGTGGTGGCCGAAAATGTCACACCCCGGCGATAGCGTTCCCCGCGTCAGGGTCGGACAGCGGAGGGAGGCCGAGGATGTACCGGCAGGGCGACGTGCTGATCATTCCGATACCGCAGAGGGAGGTGCCGTCCTGCGCGCCGGTGCCCCGCGACCGCCGTGGCCGGATGGTGCTGGCCCGTGGCGAGGCCACCGGTCACGCCCATGTCGTCGGCGGGCCGGGCCTGCAGCTTCTCGCCGATGTCGACGATCCGGAGAGCCTGTTCATCGACGTTGCGTCGCACGGGCGGGTCACCCACGAGGAGCACGGTCCGATCTCGCTGCCATCCGGTCACTACCGGGTGGTGCGCCAGCGTGAGTACATTCCGGGCGCGTTCCGCCCGGTCGCCGACTGAGAGGGCGCGACATGAAGCTGACCCACGCCCAGGAGGCGATGGCCGCGGCCATCGAAGACCAGTGGCTGGCCGCCGCGGTCCAGACCGGCGACGCGGATCGTGCGGCTGCCGAATCAGGAGTACGGGACTCGTATCTCCTGGCCGGACTTGAGGCTCCCGACCGGATCTACTGGTTCGGCTCCCCGCGCGCCGGCGCGGTGGCGGTCGCGCTGCTCTCCGGTCGCCTCTCCGTCCCCGACCTACCACCCGCTGCGGCGCCGGGCGGTGCTGAGGCAGCGGGTGATCCGGGGCCGGATCGTGTCGTGGGGCCGGATGGTGGGCTGCTCGCCGAGGTGGTGACCGAGCTTCTGCGGCAGGGCTGGGTGCCCGGGGAGACGGCCGGGCCGTCGCTGCGCCGTCAGGTGCGGACCGAGCCGTGGGCCGCCGCGCGCAAAGCGGCTGTCGAGGCGTTCGGCAGTGACGGGTGGGCGCAGCTCAGCGCCGCGGCGGGCCGGCGATCGTGGGGCCTGGTCATGGACCTGATCGCCGGACGGCTCCGGTTGCGCCTGGGTGAGGACCTGGCGGCGGCCTTCCCCGGCGACGACGGCCGGTCGGCACGGATGCCGGTGCTCGACGCGATCTATGGGCAGCATGACGGCACGTGGCTGTCCACGTTCGACGCCGCCGACCGGCTGTGCCCCGAGGCTGGACTGATGACCGGGCTGGCAGGCTTGGCGGCGGTGGCGAGAAACGCGGGCTGGTGGTGGGCGAACGAGAAGGTCGCCGTCCTGACCGACCGTCCCTCGAACCTGACCCGCGACAACGTCGGCCGCCTGCATCGCGGTGAGGGCGCGGCCCTGGAGTTCCCCGACGGCTACGGCCTCTGGGCCTGGCGTGGCATGCCCATCCCCGCCGACCTGGCCACCGAGTTGCCGACGCTCACCATCGACCGCATCAGGTCGGAGGGCAACGCGGAGATCCGGCGGGTGATGCTGGAGCACTACGGCTACGACCGCTACCTCCGTGACGCGGGCGCCCGCAAGCTCAGCTCCGACGAGGCGGGCACGCTGTGGTATCTCGATCTCCCCGGCGACGAGCCCCTGGTCATGGTCGAGGTGGTCAACTCGACCCCGGAGCCAGACGGCACGAGCCGCATCTACTGGCTGCGCGTCCCACCCCGGACCAGGAGCGCCCGCGAGGGTGTCGCCTGGACGTTCGGCCTGACCGCCGAGGAGTACCAACCGCTGATCCAGACCTGACGGCTCCGCGCTTGTGGCTCCGCTATGCCGGTGACAGTTCTCCCGCGGCCGGTCTGCCTGCGTCGTTCCCCTGGCCGGTTCGTCAGCGGGCGTGGTTCGCGATAGCGAGGCGGGTGGCGGCGATGGGGCTGTCGGCGTCGGTCCTGAGGGCGGCGGATGACTACGCCCGCAAGCCGCTCTTCCCGGGGCGGGCAGGCAACGAATCGCTGGTGGCCGGGTTGGTGGTGGCCTGGTTGGTGGTGGCCTGGTTGGTGGTGGCCGGGTCGATCGGTGGCGTGGTCACTTCGTCGGCGGTGCTTCGGGCTACGCGGCTGTGAGCGCGGAGGCCCGCCGCCAGGAGGAGGACACTGAGAACGATGAGAGTCGGCTCCAGCGTGAACGCGGCAGTGAGGCCATACCGGTCGGCCAGGCTGCCGAGAAGATATGGGGAAGCCGCGGCGACCAGGCCGAGCACCACCTGGGAGCGGGCGTTGGCCTCGTCATCGCGACCGTCGGCGGCGTCGAAGGTGAGCGCGAGCGAGAGCGGGTAGAGGTTCGCGATGCCGAGCCCGCACACGAACAGCCCGAGAATCGCGGCCGTGGGGTGGCCGGTCAGCCAGAACAGGAGGAAGCCGACAGCGGTGATCGCCAGTGACGCATAGAGGAGGGTGACGGTTCGGCCGGGGCGGCGGGTGAGACGGGCGCCGACGATCCGCCCGACCAGGATGCCGAAGAGGTTGCTCCCGAGCGCGGTGCCGGCCGCCGTGGCGGACAGCCCGGTGGTGACGAGCATCTGGGGACCGAAGTAGACCAGGCAGAACTCGATCGCTGACCCGATCGCTGTCAGCACCGCGAACATCCAGCACGCTGCCGGAAGCCCGCCGAACGTCCGGGCACGATACCGTCCGGCCGGCATCCGGGGCCGCGGTGGGGAATGCTCGTCCCGCCCGGTCCGGGTGCTCAGGGACGGTGGCGGCGGTTTGTCGTACGGTGCCGTCCGATCTCGTGGTGGTCGATCCGGGTGGCGTGGCGTTGCGGTCGTTAGTGGCTCCCGGCGGAACCTGAGGTACAGGGCGGCGAGGACGACCATCGGCAGCGCGAACACGGCGCGCCAGCCGACGACCCCGCCGGCCAGCGCGCCCAAGGCCAGCGGCGCGAGGACGGCGGATGCTCCGGCGCCGATGTTGGCCTCGGTGAGCGCCTGTTCCCGTCGGCTGCCGTGGCGGTCCGAGAGGATCGCCTGGATCACGGTGAGCATGGTGGTCCCGGCCAGCCCGAACACGCCCGCGCCCACGAGTGTCACCGGCACGCTGCCACCGAGGGTGAACAGGACGGCTCCGGCCGCGGCGCCGATGGCCGAACCCCACAGCAGCCGGCTTCTCGGCAGACGTCGGGCGAGCCGGGTGAACGAGGCTCCGGCGAGGGCCGCTCCCGCCGCCCACAGCGTCGAATAGACGCCGAGCAGGGTGTACGAGAAGCGCAACTCGTCGCGGAGGAGGGTGAGCGCCGGCCCGAAGGCGTACAGCCAGAACGTGAAGCAGCCCAGCGCGGCGTAGGCGAGGACCGTGGGTGCGTCCCGTACGAAAGCGTCCGGTCGCGGGTTCGCTGTGTATCGGTACACAAGTAAAGTTTGCGTCATGAACGAGCCCGCCGCCACCCGCAGGCCACGACCGACCATGCGGCAGGTCGCCGAGGCCGCCGGAGTGTCGACGATGACGGTCTCCTACGCCTACTCCCAGCCGGAGCGCGTGTCCGCCGAAGCGGCCGCCAAAGTCCACGAGGCCGCCCAGCGACTCGGCTACCCCGGCCCGCACCCGGCTGCCCGGTCGCTGCGCCGTGGGCGGGTCGGCTCGCTCGGTGTGGTGCTGGGGGAGAGGCTGAGTTACGCCTTCGACGACCCGCAGGCGGCCCGCTTCCTCGCCGGGGTCTCCGACGTGTGCGCGGCCGAAGGTGTCGGGCTGACCCTCGTGCCGATCACCGGTGGCACGTCCGACGTCCAGCGTGTGGCGCAGGCGGCGGTGGACGGCTTCGTCGTCTGGACCACCAGCGACGACGATCCGGTCCTGGACGCCGTCGCCGAGACGGGCCTCCCCGCGGTGATCCACGCGGGACCGCGCCGGCCCGGGATACCGGTGATCGGCATCGACGACCGGGCTGCGGCCGCCGCGATCGGTGAGGTGGCTTTCGCGGGCGCCCGGAGTCCCGTGGTGCTCGGCTTTCCCGTCGACCGCGGCCGGGTCCGTCAGCTGCGCTTGGGCGACGACGTGCCGGACGCCAGATTCCCGGTGACGCGGCACCGTTGGGAGGGCTTCCGGGAGGCCTGGACCGGCACCGGCCGTCCCGCGGCGGCGCTGCGGCTCGCCGTGTGCCCGGTCAATCGACTGACCGACGGTGAGGCCTTCACCCGTGAGCTCCTCCACGACGGGGACCCACCGGACGCCATCGCGGCCATGAGCGACGAGCTGGCCCTCGGAGCGTTGCGCGCGGTCGCCGCCGCCGGTCTGTCGGTCCCCGGCGACGTGGCCGTCACGGGCTGGGACGACAGCGACACGGCCGCACCCGCGGGCTTGACCACCCTGGCGCAGTCACTCCGCGAGCAGGGCGCCCACTGCGCCCGAGCCGCCCTCGGCCGTCCCGCCGGCGTCCCGGCCGAGCACGGGTGGCGGGTCATCCAGCGCTCCACCACCCGTCCTCACCCCGGGTAGCGGTGGCCGCGCGATCCCGGGGCCGCCACGGCAGCGAGACCGCGCGGATCCCCTTCCCGGCCGGGGCCGCCGGGACCCACCTGGTGCTGCGGCGTCGGTGCGACGTTCCGTTGCGGTGGTCGGGGTGCGACGATCCTGGATCGAGCAGGGCGAACATGCCGAACATGCGGCGGCGCGGGGATCAGGGGCCGGCCGGAGGTGGGGCGGGCGGCGACGGCCAGCCGGCGGGGATTCGTTCGAGGAGTCCGTCGGCGTAGACGTCACGCAGCTCCAACGGCTTGAGGTGGACGTAGCCGATGTGGCAGTCACACAGGCCGTTCGTGCACGGGCGCGCTTTCAGAGCCGCGCGCCACGTACCGTCGTAGAGGTTGCCGATCGGGTTTTTGATGAAGTGGCAGCGGCGCACCGTGCCGTCACCGAGGACCGAGATGGCGGTCTCGCCGGCGTGACACGGCACGCCCAGTGACGGATGCGGCCGCACGCTGTCGCCGAATCGCGGGTCGACGGCGGTCCAGCGCGCCTCCTCCTCGGAGGTGTAGACGTGCCCCTCGGCGGCGTTCACCCACAGGTAGACCTCGGGTGGCAGCGCGGCCCGCAACGCCACCGCCTCCGTGTGATGGCCGGGGAGCCCCACCACGCCGACCGAGAAACGAACGCCGAGGTCGAGAAGGTCACGGCACCGGCTGAGGAACCGCTCCCTGCTGACCTGACCGGGATGATAGGTGGCCCACAGAGCCGCCACCTGCGGGTTTGCTTCGGCGAGCCAGCCGGTGCGGGCGGCCAGATTGGTCTGGATGGCGACCCTGGCGACGTGTGGCAGATGCGACAGCCGGACGATCGTGTCCCGGTACCAGGAGCGGGTCAGGCCCTCGCCCCACGGGGTGAACAGCACCGACAGGCGCCGGTCGGTGGTGGCCTCCACCCAGCCGGTGAAGCGTTCCAGGTCGGCCCGGTCGGCGCGCAGCAGGTCCGGTGGGTCGACCCGCTTGGCGAACGGACAGTACGGGCAGTCGTAGTTGCAGCTCGCCAGCGGACCGCGGTACAGCACGTAGAGGTCGTTGAGGGCGGGTAGCAGCGGAAGCATCGGACGGCCGGAAGGGATCATCGCGGGACGTAGGCTCCCATCGCCGCGCGGACCTCGCCGGACACCAGCCACGGGCCGACGGCGTCGGAGTGGTCCAGGCCGGCCGGGGTGAGGACGGTCCTGCTCTCGTCCAGCCAGCCGCGGTCGACCAGCTCGGTGAGCTGCGGGAAGTCGCCGGTGTGGTCGGTGCCGAACCGTTGCCGGTAAGCGGCCGCGTCCACGCCCTCGGCCCGCAGCAGGGACTTGAGCAGCCAACGGCGCCGCTGCTCGACCTCGTCCAGGTGGAAACCGAACTCCGCGTACCGGAAGTCGTCGGGTGGCCGGGAGAGGTAGTCGGTGAGGACCGCGCGGACCTCGGGCACCGCCACCGCGTAGTCGAACGAATAGTGCAGGGTCGTCGTGTACGACCGGGCGCCGCAGCCCAGCCCCACCATGCCGTCGTCCTGGCAGCAGTAGTCGGGCCCGTCCGGAACCGGCGCGTCGCTCCGGCGGAACTGGCGCATCGAATGCCGCACGTAACCGGCGCCGGTGAGCACGTCGACGGCCTGCCTGTACAGGTCGAGGCGTTGCCTGTCCCAGTCGGCGCGGGCGTGGGCGCGACGGCCCAGCCCGGTCAGCGGCCGCACGTAGAGCGGATACAGATACAGCTCCTCGGGCCGCCAGCGCAGCGCCTCGTCCAGCGAATGCTGCCACGTCCCGGCGGTCTGCCCGTCGATGCCGTAGATCAGGTCGACGTTGAGGACCGGGATCCGGGCGTCACGGATCGCCGCCAGCGCGGCCGTCACCTCGGCGAGGCGCTGCGGCCGGCCGGCGGCGCGCGCCTCGGCGTCGAGGAAGCTCTGCACCCCGATGCTGACCCGCGTGGTGCCGTGGGCGGCGAGCACCGCCAGCCGGTCCGGGGTGGCCGTGGCCGGTGAGGTCTCCACCGACAGCGGCACCGGCCCCGAGCCGAACACCCCGGCGACGATGGTGAACAGCTCCTCCAACTCGGGAGCGGTCAGATAGGTGGGGGTGCCGCCGCCGATCGCCAGTCGCGAGAACGACGCCGACGGCCCGAGACCGTCGCGGATCGCGGCCGCCTGGTGACGCAGCTGGGCCAGATAGGCGGTGACCTGCTCGTCGGGCGGGTTGGCGCGGGTGAACAGGTTGCAGAAGCCGCACCGCATCTCACAGAACGGCAGATGAACGTACCCGAAAAGAGAGTCCTGAGGCTCGGTCGCCCACACGTCCCGCAGCAGCGGGCGCGGGTCGAGCCGCCGGTAGGCGGTCTTGTGCGGATAGGCGTAGAGGTAACCCTGATAGGGGGAGTCGAGTCTCACCGGGCGTCCAGGATGAAGTCGGCGTACGGGACCGTCCACACGGACTCGTGGGCGACGCGGTGGCCGGTGTGGCCGTCCTCGCCGTAGAGAGTGCCGTGGTCGGAGCAGATGATCACCTGGCATGGGCGGCCACGGCTGGTGACGAGGGCGAACAGCCGGTCGAGTAGACCGTCGACGTATTCGAGGGCGGCGGCGTGCGTGGCCGGACCGTCGTCGGCCGCCCCCGGCAGGTAGTGCCGGTTCGGCTGATGCATGGCGGCCACGTTGACAAACGTGAACAGCGGCCGCTCCACCGGTAACCCGTCGATGATCATGGTGAGGCGGTCGATCTGGGCGCCGAGACAGTCGGGCGCCGTCACACCGAACGCCCTCTCCCAATGCGCCTCGGCGAACAGGCCCGGCAGCACCCGGCCCAGCGGCGTGGCCGGATTGAAGAAACCGACCCCGCCCAGGCAGACCGTGTGATATCCGGCGGCGGCCAGCGCGGTCGGCAGGTCTGGGGCGTCGAAGACATAGGTCCCCGGGCCGCTCGTCTCGCTGCCGCCGAACCTCGCCGCGAACAACCGCTCGTGCGGGCCCGGCGTCACCGGCGTCGGCAGGAACCCGGCGAAGAACGCATGATGCGCGGCGTAGGTGAAACTCGCCGGAGTGTGCCGCCGCTCCCACATCCCACCGGGCAAGACCTTCGCGAGGTACGGCGTACGCCCACCCGTCAGGCACTCCACCGCGATGTCGTGGCGCAACGTGTCGAGCGTGACGAACAGCAGGTCGTGACTTCCGATCAGCTCCCGCATCACGCACCCGCCCCGTCAATGATCGCGGCGGTGGGTGACGAGCCGGCCGTCGGGGCCGTCAACTGGGCGCCCATCGTGGCGGTGGGTGGCGAGCCGGCGGTCAGGGCCGCCACCTGGGCGCCCATCGTGGCGGTGGGTGACCAGCCGGCGGTCAGGGCCGCCACCTGGGCGCCGTAGGTGTCGACGCCGTCGGCCAGGACCCGGGGGAGCAGGTCACCGAAGGCGTTGACCTCGGCCACCGCGTGGTCGCGCCAGCCCGCACGGAACATCAGGTCCACGCCGGCGTGCAGGCTGCCCGGGAAACACGCCGCCACCCGGGCGCACGTCTCCATCGCCGCTGCCCAGGAGCGCTCGCCCGCCGCGGCCCGGACTGCGGCCACGTCGCCGCGGGCGTTGCCGAGGTGCAGGTTCGTCATCGGGGAGCGGCTGGTGCGGACCACCACGTGCCGTGGCTCACCGGCGATCACGACCACCCGCAGGTCCAGGACGCGATCGCCGAGAGCGGCTTTCGGGAACCACCGCTCGACGTGCAGGCCGTCCGGTCCCAGCCGGTCGACGATCGCTGCGATCGAGGCTTCGTCGTCGTATCGGCGGACCCGCAGGTTGTTGAAGATCTTGTCGCCGCTGAGCTCGACCGACGTGGCCGCGGTGACCCGCCGCCCGGAGGTGGCGAAGGCCAGCACCCCGGACGCCGAGGAACCGTGGGCCGGCTTGACGAACACCCGGCTCCAGCCGGCCTCGGCCATCGCGGCGCGCAGCGACGCGTAGTCGTGGACCGGCGGCAGCGCGGGCGGCACCGGGATGCCGGCCGCGGCCAACAGCGCGTGGCAGCGTGGCTTGTCACTCATGGTGAGGATGTCGCCCGGGTGGTTGAGCAGCGTGCCGCCGCCCGCCGCGACGCGGTCGAGGGCCTGCCGCAACCCGGCGAACGCCGCCGCGGTCCCCACGATCTCGCCGTGCTCGGCGGCCACCGCCGGCCGCCCGCTGCCGATCTCGCGCAGCAGTCGGTCGACCTCCGCGTCCTCCCCGGGCGACTCGATCCGCACAAGCGTCCCGGGCCCGGGACGCGGAGAGACGGAACCGCCTGAGGACCCGCCGAAGGAGGGGAGATCGGCGGGAAAAGGTCCGGAGGCCGCGGAGGTGGGGAGATCGGCGGGGAAAGGTCCGGAGGCCGCGGAGGTGGGGAGATCGGCGGGGAAAGGTCCGGAGGCCGCGGAGGTGGGGAGATCGGCGGGGAAAGGTCCGGAGGCCGTCGGGGAGTCGCCGGGGGAGGAGAGCGCGGCGCGGTAGGTGCCGGAGGGGGAGAGGGCCGCGGGGAAGCCTCCGGAGGTGGAGGGCGTCGCGGCCGGCGACAGCACGTCTCGCCACGGGTAGACGACCGGTGCGGGGAGGCCGGCCCGCAGGACGGCCTCGGTGAACAGGGCCACCCGGCGGTTGTCCGGGTTTCCGACGACGGCGAGGCGCACTACTCGGCCACCGCGGTGTAGCGGCCCCACTCCTCTTCCTGCTGTGGGTCGGAGACGTCGACCTCGACGCCGGGCAGCTCGTCGATCATGCGCTGGGCCATCTCGGTGGACATGAAGTGGTGGCTGAGGTCCAACCGGCGCAGGTGGGTGAGGGGCTGACCGGCCAGGAGGGTCTCGGCGCCGGTGTCGCCGAGCACGCCCATGGACAGGTCCAGGTCGGTCAGGCGGGCCACGACCGGCGCGGCGGCGACGGCCGTCGCGACCTCCTCGGCGATCTCGGCGTTACGCAGGCCCAGGTAGGTGAGGGCGGGCAGGGAACGGCCGGCCAGGATCGGGGCGAGGTCGTCGGCGCGGGCGTCGCCCCCATACTCGTTGACGCCCAGCCACAGCTCCAGACGGGTCAGGTTGGGCAGATCGCTGGCGGCGACCGCACGGACCACCTCGGCGGGCAGGCCCCGGACTGGAAGACCAGCTCGCGTAGACCCTCGTGACGCACCGGCTTGAGCTCGAGACTCTCGGCGCCGCGGATCCAGAGACTCTCGAGGGCCGGGAACGCCTCGATCAGCGGGGTGACGTCGGCCTGGTGGATCCAGGAGATCTCGCACTCCTCGCCGGTGAGCTCGCCGACGAACAGCGCCCTCAGCCCGCTCAGCCGGGAGACGTTGTCGATGAGCAACTGGTACGGGAAGGAGGAGTCGTAGGCGGACCCCCACTCGCCGATGATCAGCGCGGTCGGGCCGGTCGGGCCGGTGCGTTGCAGCAGCTGCTCGAAGGCGGCCTGGAACTCCTCCGGCGGGGCCTCGAACTCCTCCATGCTGATCCGCCAGGCGACGGCGCCCGGATCGGCGACGGCCACCTCCTCGTTGTCGGCCGCGACCACGGGCAGCCCCGCAAAGATCTCCACGTGCTCGTAAATGCCCACAGGACTCCCCTAGTCCGTAACCGAAGCTCACCGGAACAGTGCCGAGAACCTAGCAGTCCCCACCGACACTTTCGCGCCGCGCGTAACCCCTCGGAGAGGCCTCGCGCGGAAAGGTCACCACTGCGGCACCGCGCCGCCGGATGACGGCGCTCGCCCCGTCCTCAGACGTTTCGTGGTGGCCGGCCTCCGGAGGCGGGCGCGCCGGCGGCGGTCCGCTGCCCTCGACGGGTGGAGTCGGCCAGGCTGTCGGCGGCGTGTTGCTCGCGGTCCGCGGCAGTGGGCAGGCCGTCGATCAGGTTGTCGAGGCGTTTGAGGTACGGGTCGCCGGCGTCGGCGTGGTAGTCGTCGGGGCGGGTGCCGTCGTCGCCGTCACGGAGACCGGCAGCCCGCGCGAGCAGGGTGAGCACGACCGTGACGCAGAGGTTGACGGCGAGCGCGACCACGCCGACGTAGACGCTACGGCCGTCGCCGATCGACCAGCTGGAACCGCCGAAGTGCTCGGCGACGACCCGGCCGGTCGCGTCCAGTCTCGGAATGTCCCAGAGCAGGATTAGGCCGGTGAGGAGCCCGCTGATCAGCCCGGCGGTGAGCGCGGCCCGGTGGAACCAGCCGGTGAGCAGGCCGAGGAAGACCGCCGGGATGGTCTGCAGGATGAGCACCCCGCCGATCAGTTGCAGGTCGACGGAGAACGCCGGGTCGACGGCCAGGATGAGGGCGGCCGCGCCGAACTTGACGACCAGCGACACCCATCGGCTGACCCATGCCTCCGTCGCGGGGGTGGCGTCCGGTCGCAGATAGGTGCGGTAGAGGCTGCGGGTGAACGCGTTGGCGGCGGCGATCGACATGACGGCGGCCGGGATGAGGGCGGCGATGCTGAGTGCCGCATACGCCACACCCGCCGACCAGCTGGGAAAATACTCGTGGATGAGCCGCGGCACCACGGTGTTGAGGTCGCCGTCGGCCGGTGTCACGCCCCGGGCCAGCGCGAAGATCCCCAGCATGGCCATCAGGCCGAGCGCCATGCAGTAGACGGGCAGAGCCGCGGCGTTGCGCCGGACAGTGTCGCGGTCCTTGGCGGCGAGCATGCCGACCAGCGCGTGCGGGTAGGCGAAGATGGCCAGCGCCGACCCGACGACCAGGGTGAGGAAGCCGAGGTGCCCGGTCTCCGGTAGCAGCAGGCCGTCGGCCGGGTTGGGCGTGGCCGCGAACCGGGCGGCGGCCCCGCGGAAGGCGCTGCCCCAGCCGCCGTACATGGCCACCATCAGCGCCGCGGTGATCAGCATCCAGGCGAGCAGCACGTCCTTGACCACGGACAGCAGGGCGGGCGCCCGCAGCCCGGAGCGGAACGTGCAGATCGACACGAGCGTCACCGCGGCCAGCAGTGGCCACTCCCCACCGAACCCGACCGTCCGCAGCACCGCCTGCAACGAGATCAACTGCACCGCCACGTACGGGATCGTGGCGAGGATGCCGGTGACCGCGACCAGAGCGCCGAGCCCGGGCGACCCGAACCGGGCCGCCGCGAACTCGCTGTGGGTGAGAAAGCCGTGCCGTCGCGCCACCGACCACGCCCGGGTGGTGAAGATGAACGTCAGGGGCGTGGTGACGATCGCGAACGGCACGGCGAACCACCCGATCGCGCCGACGCCGTAGGTGAGCGCCGGCACCGCGATGAACGTGTACGCGCTGTACATGCTGCCGCCGAGCAGGAACCAGATGGTCCAGTTGCCGAACGCCCGCCCGCCGACGCTCCACTCCTCCAGGTGATAGGGGTCGGCGGGCCGGCGCCAGCGGGCGGCGCCGAAACCGAGCAGCACGACGCCCGCCATCAGGACCAGGAAGACGCCGACCTCGACGTCTCGATCGGTCACGGCCGGCCCTCGCGGGTGGCGAGGTAGACGACCGTGATCACAACCGTCGCGAGCAGCGCGCATGCGAACTGATACCAGAAGAAGAACGGGACGCCGAACAACGTCGGCTCGATCCGGTTGGCGAACGGGGTCAGCAGTGGGGCTGCGGTCGGTATGACCAACAGCCACTGCCAGTGACGCGAGCGGGTCGACATCGTCGTCTCCTGCTGTCGTGGGGCGCGGCGCGAGCCGCCGGAGTCCGGCCACGGCGAGGAGAACGCGGGACTTTTAGCACTGCTAGTGCCGAAACCGAGAAGACTGTTTTACCGCTCGATCTCCAAAGAGGAAAGACCCTGGTCGCAAACTCAGTCGTCGTCGCCGTCTTCGTCCGTGTCCGCCGTCTTGGTCACGGCCTTGTAGGAAGCGTCCAGATCGACATCCCACTCCTGACCGGCCGCGTCGCGGACCTCGGCCTCATAGGCGACGCCCTGATCGTCGGAGGCCTCGACCTCGAGAACGGTCCCGCCGGGGATCGCGGCCCGAGCGGCGTTCTCCGCCGACGTGCGCTCCTCGACGCTCAGCACCCGATCATCGGGATCCGGCCGACCGTCCGCGTTGGCGGCGGTCGCCCACACCGTGCCGCCGGCGCCGAGAGCCGCCACGAGGGCGATGCCGCCGATGATGGTGCGCTTGCTGCGAAGCTTGCTGGTGTCCATGAGCTGTGCCCTTCTCGAATGACCAACGAGTACGGCGACAGCGTGCGCCTCGGTCCCTGAATCTCCCCTGAACGCGCCTGAAAGGCTTTTCAGGAAGGCGGCAGGCGCACCGCTCAGGAAGGCGGCAGGCGCACCGCTCAGGAAGCCGGCAGGCGCACGGCTCAGGAGGCCGGCAGGCGCACCGCTCAGGAGGCCGGCAGGCGCACGACGAAACGGGCCCCACCCAGCGCCGACGCCGTCACCTCCACCGTGCCCTCGTGCGCGGCCACGATCTCCTTGACGATGGCCAGCCCCAGCCCACTGCCCCCGGCGTCGCGGTCACGGGCCTCGTCCAGCCGCACGAACCGCTCGAACACCCGCTCCCGCTCGCTCTCCGGGATCCCCGCGCCGTCGTCCTCGACCACCAGCTCCACCCCGTCAGGGTCGGCCCGGACGGCCACCACGACGGTGTCGTGGGCATGCCGGGCCGCGTTGTCGGCGAGGTTGCGGACCACTTGGGCCAGCGCCGTCGCGTCCCCCGCACCCGCCCCGCACCGACCCCGGACGCGTCGACCGTGAGCCCGGTCCTCCGCACCCGCCGGGCCTCGCCCAGCGCCAGATCGTCCACGTCCACGTCACGAAGCTCCCGCAGCCCCGCCCCGCCGGTGCGGGTGAGCAGCAGCAACTGCTCTACCAGGCGCTCCATCCGCGCGGACTCCTCGAGCACCGCCTCGGCCAGCTCGCCCTCGGGCAGTGCCCCGGGGTGCGATCGGGCGACCTCGGCCGCCTGCCGGATCCCCGCCAGGGGCGACCGGAGCTCGTGCGACGCGTCGGCAACGAACCGCTGCTGCCGCTCACGGGAGTCCTCCAGTCGGGTGAGCATCCGGTTCATGGTCGCCGCCAGCCGGTGGATCTCGTCCCGCGCGACCGGCTCCGGAACCCGCCGGTCCAGGCGCTCCCCGGTGATCTTCTCGACCTCCCGGCGGATCCGCTCGACCGGGGCCAGCGCCCCCGTCACCCCGATCCAGGTCACCCCACCGACCAGGATCAGCGCCCCCGGCACCCCCATCAGCAGCGGCGTGGCCAGCGCCTTGGTCGCGTCGTCGACCTCCTCCAAAGAGGCGAGGACCACCACGGTGTACGCCCCCGCGCGCTCCTCGACCCGGAGAGAGCGATCGTCGAGCCCCTCGGATGCCCGGACGACCGTGCCACTCGCATCCCGGATCTCCCACGCGAAGTCGTCGTCCTCATCCGGGGAGTCCGCGTCCTCAGCGGAGTCCGAGCCGGCGGAGGTGGCGGGTGGGGGGGAGGCGGGAGCAGGTGAGGAGGCGGTAAGGGGAGGCGAGCCGGCGGCGGCAGCAGGTGGGGAGGAGGCGGTAAGGGCTGGCGAGCCGGCGGAGGTGGCAGGTGGGGAGGCGGGAGCAGGTGAGGAGGCGGTAAGGGGAGGCGAGCCGGCGGCGGCAGCAGGTGGGGAGGAGGCGGTAAGGGCTGGCGAGCCGGCGGAGTTGGCGGGTGGGGACGAGGGCAGGGCAGGCGAGCCGGCGGGCGCGGCCGGGGAGGAGGCCGGTGGGAGACCCGAGGTCTCGATCTGTGCGACCAGCGCGGCCAGCCGGTTCTCTGCGGCGTCCTCGATGCCGCCCTCCAGCGACGACCGGGTCAGGAGCACCAACAGCACCGACCCGATCACGACGGCGACCGCCATCACCAGGACCGCGAGGGCGGTGGTCCGTAGCCGGATCGAGGCGCGCTCAACCACCGTCGCCGCCCAGCCGGTAGCCCGCGCCGCGCACGGTCTGGATCGCCTCGCGCCCGAACGGCCGGTCGATCTTGTTGCGGAGGTGCCGCACATACACCTCGACGATGTTGGGATCGCCGTCGAAGTCGGCGTCCCACACCGCATCGAGGATCCGCTGTTTCGACACCACGTCACCGGCGTTGCGGGCCAGGAACGCCAGCAGCGCGAACTCGCGGGCGGTCAGCTCGATCTCGGTCTCACCGCGCCACACCCGCCGCGCCGCCGGGTCGATCCGCAGGTCACCGGCGGTCAGCTGGACCGGCCGCTCCCGTGCCCCGCGGCGGGCCACCGCCCGCAGCCTGGCGACCAGCACCGGATAGGAGAACGGTTTCGTCAGGTAGTCGTCGGCGCCGGTGTCCAGGCCCTCGACCTGATCCCACTCGCCGTCCTTGGCGGTGAGCATCACGATCGGTGTCCAGTCCTCCTCGGCGCGCAGCGCGGCGCAGACCTGGTAGCCGTTGAGCCTGGGCAGCATCAGGTCGAGGACGATCACGTCGTAATCGTTCTCTCTGGCCAGCCAGAGACCGTCGACGCCGTCTGGTGCGACGTCGACCGCGAAGCCCTCGGCCTCCAGACCCACCCGCAACGACCAGGCGAG
The DNA here is from genome assembly GCF_050956125.1 of Actinoplanes sp. CA-252034. Classification (NCBI taxonomy): domain Bacteria; kingdom Bacillati; phylum Actinomycetota; class Actinomycetes; order Micromonosporales; family Micromonosporaceae; genus Actinoplanes; species Actinoplanes sp. CA-252034. Next base: position 7,189,606 of record NZ_CP191846.1, on the reverse strand, counting down.
CCGTTTCTCGTCCTCCACGACGAGTACACGCATGGCGACCATCCTTGCCCACCGAAGCTGAAAGCACCCTGAACGGCCGACCCGCCTGCCGCGATCATCACGCCAATGGTTACCGTCGTGGTGGTTTCGACGGCCAGTGGTAGGGGGACAAGCGGTCGCGATGAACGGTGATGACAACCAGCCGTCTCCCGCGTATTTCTCCGCCGACCCCGCGGTCGGCGCCGACCTCGCCGCGGTCGACTGGGAGGCGACTCCACTCGGGCCACCTGACGGCTGGCCCCAGAGCCTTCAGACAGCGGTGAGCATCCTGCTGTCCTCGCGCTTCTCGATGTGGATGGCCTGGGGACCGCAACTCACCTTCTTCTGCAACGACGCCTACCGCCGTAACACGCTGGGCCGTAAGTACCCGTGGGCGTTGGGCCGCCCGGCGAGCGAGGTGTGGGCGGAGATCTGGGACGACATCGGGCCCCGCATCGACACCGTTCTGCGCACCGGGGAGGCGACCTGGGACGAGGCGCTCCTGCTCTTCCTGGAGCGCTCCGGCTATCCCGAGGAGTCGTATCACACGTTCTCCTACAGCCCGCTGCGCGACGACGACGGCGCGCTGGTCGGGATGCTCTGTGTGGTCAGCGAGGAGACCGATCGGGTGATCGGTGAGCGGCGCATGGCCACGCTGCGTGACCTCGGCTCGGACCCCAGCGTGGTCCGGACCCAGGAGGAGGTGCTCGCCTTCGTCGGGCGGCAGCTGGATCGCAACCGGCGCGATCTGCCGTTCACGCTGACGTACCTGTTCGGTGAGGACGGCCGGGCCCGGCTCGCGGCGTCCACCGGGATCGACGTCCGGCATCCGGCCGTGGCGCCGGAGACCTGGCCCGGGGCCCGGCTGGCCGGTGGCGAGCCGGTGCTGGCCGACCTCGGCCGCTGGGACGGGCTGCCCGCCGGCGACTGGGCGGACCCGCCGATTCAGGCCCTCGCCGTGCCGCTGCTGCGCCAGGGCGACACCCCGTACGGTTTCCTGGTCGCCGGACTCAACCGGTACCGGCCGCTCGACGACGCCTATCGCGGCTTCCTCGAGCTGACCGCCGGCCACGTGGCCGCGGGGATCGCCGGCGCCCGCAGCTATCAGACGCAGCAGCGCCGGGCCGAGGAGCTGGCCGAGCTCGACCGGGCGAAGACCGCCTTCTTCTCGAACATCAGCCACGAGTTCCGTACCCCCCTGACGTTGATCATGGGTCCGGTGGAGGAGCTCCTCGCCGGCGCCGGTGAGGAGACCCGGGCGGACCTGGAGGTCATCCACCGCAACGGGCTGCGCCTCGGCAAGCTGGTCAACACGCTGCTCGACTTCTCGCGCATCGAGGCCGGCAAGATGCAGGCCCGCTTCGAGACGGCCGACCTGTCCGCCGCCACGGCCGAGCTGGCCAGTGTCTTCCGGTCGGCGATCGAGCGGGCCGGGCTGACCCTCGACGTGGAGTGCCCGCCGCTGCCCGAGCCGGTCCACCTGGACCCGGGGATGTGGGAGAAGGTCGTCCTCAACCTGCTCAGCAACGCCCTGAAGTTCACCTTCGACGGTGGCATCCGGGTGACCACGCGAGCGGAGGGTGGCGAGGCGGTCGTCACCGTCAGTGACACCGGCGTGGGTGTGTCCGAGGAGGAGATGCCCCGGCTGTTCGAGCGGTTCCACCGGATCGAGAATTCGCGATCACGCTCCAACGAGGGCAGCGGTATCGGCCTGGCGCTGGTCCGGGAGCTGGTCGGGCTGCACGGCGGCACGATCGACGCGGAGAGCGCCGTCGGGCGGGGGACGACGTTCACGATCCGTCTTCCGTTCGGCAGTGGGCACCTCCCGCCGTACGCGCTGAGGTCCCCCGGCGAAAGCCATGCCGACTCGTTCCTGCAGGAGGCCCTGCGGTGGCTCCCGGCCGGGGACGGACCGGCGATGACGCCGGAGGCGAGCGTCGTGGCCGACAGCGGCGCCGCCCTGCTCGTCGCCGACGACAACGCGGACATGCGCGACTACCTGACCCGGCTGCTGCGCTCCGCCGGGCACCGGGTGACCGCCGTCGGCGACGGCCGGCAGGCCCTGGAGGCCGCGCGGGCCGTCACCCCCGACCTGATCGTCAGCGACGTCATGATGCCGCACCTCGACGGGTTGCAACTGGTCGCGGCCCTGCGCTCGGATCCGCGGACGGCGAGCACGCCGGTCCTGCTTCTGTCCGCGCGTGCCGGTCAGGAGGCGTCGATCGAGGGTCTGGAGGCCGGCGCCGACGACTACCTTTTCAAACCGTTCTCCGCCGCCGAGCTGCTGGCCCGGGTGCGTGCCAACGTCGAGCTGGCCCGCCTGCGCAACCACCACGCCCGCTGGCGGACCGCGCTGATCGACTCGCTGCAGGAGGCGTTCTTCGTCGGCGACGAGAACGGCGCGATCATCGAGATCAACAGCGCATTCACCGACATCCTGGGGTACGGGCCGGACGGGCTGCCGTACCTCCCGGTCCATCCGTGGTGGCCGGACTCCGCCACCGACCCGGAGGCGCACCGGGCGGTGGCGAACGCCTTCGCGATGCTGCTCGAGGAGCCGCACGGCACCTACACCATCCCGGTCGTGCACCGCGACGGCCGGCGGCTGTGGGCAGCGGCCTCGTTCAACCAGGTCCACGACCCGGACACGGGTAAGCGGGTGATCGTCGGCACGTTCCGTGACGTCACCGCCGAGCACTACACGATCCAGCGCGACAGCGCCCTCGCGGCTCTCGGCATGCGCCTCGCCGAGGCGGAGAACCTCGGCGGCGCCGTCGAGGCGGTCCTGCGGGTGCTCCAGGACATCTGGCAGGCGAGGTACGTGCTGGCGACCGTCTTCGCGGAGCGGGCCGACCCGATCGTGACCGCCACCGACCCCGCGCTGACCTGGGACACCCTCCCCGATGACCAGCGCCGGTCGATCCTCGCGCTCCGTGACCGGCCGCCGTTCACCCCGGCCGGCACCGGCATCGTCATGGACCACCCGCACGGTGTCATGACCCTGTGGATCGAGCCCGGCCCGCAGCGCCCGTTCACCGCACCGGACGAGACCCTGCTCGCCCTGCTCGCCGGCCGGCTCAGCCAGGGCCTGCGCCGCATCGACCAGATCGACCAGCAGCGGGAGACGGCACTCGCCCTGCAGCGCGCCATCCTCGGCCCGGACGACCTGCCCAGTGGGTTCGCGGTCCGCTACGAGCCGGCGACGCGTCCGTTGAAGGTCGGCGGCGACTGGTACGACACGATCGAGCTCCCCGACGGCCGGATCGGCATCGTGGTCGGCGACTGCGTCGGCCACGGCCTGCAGGCGGCGACCGTGATGGGTCAGCTCCGCAGCGCCTGCCGGGCCCTGCTCCTGCAGGACACCAGCCCGGCGCAGACACTGATGGCGCTCGACCGGTTCGCCGCCGTGCTGCCCGGCGCCGTGTGCGCCACGGTGTTCTGCGGGATCCTCGACCCCGGGACCGGTCACCTGGTCTACTCCAGCGCGGGGCACCCACCGGCGATCGTCGGCCGGGCGGACGGCACCACCCAGCTGCTCGACGGCGGCCGGTCCCGGCCGGTGGCGGTGCGGCCCGGCGTGGAGCGCCCCGACGCCGAGTACGTGGTTCCGCCGCGGGCCACGCTGCTGCTCTACACCGACGGCCTGGTCGAACGCCGCCGTCGCCCGCTGTCCACCGGCATCGGCGAGGCCAGCGTCGCCGTCCAGCACGGGCTGGGCACCCCGATCGAGGACCTGGCCACCGAGATCATGAACCGGATGGCCCCCGAGACCGGCTACGACGACGACGTCGCCCTGCTCCTCTACCGGCACCCCGGGCCGCTGGAGCTGGAGTTCGCCGCCGAATCGACCCGGCTCGCCCCGGTCCGCTCCGCCCTGCGCGGCTGGCTCGACCGGTGCGGCATCGACCCCACCACCGTTCAGAACGTGCTGGTCGCGGCCGGGGAGGCATGCGCCAACGCGATCGAGCACGGGCATCGGGAGCACCCCGGTGGCCGCATCCGGCTGCGGGCCGCCGCGACCGCCGGCGACCTGCGCCTCACGATCTCCGACAGCGGCAGCTGGAAGGCGCCCGACCCATCCGCCAGCCCGTACCGCGGTCGGGGGATCAAGCTCATGCGCGCCTTCATGCACACTGTCACCGTCACCTCCGGAACGACCGGCACCGTCGTCGACATGCAGGCGAGGCTAACCTGATGACCACCGAGCTCACCCTCACGACGGGCTCCGGCCCGGACGGTGCCGTCGTCCTCACCGCCTCCGGCGAGATCGACATGAGCAACGCCGAGACCTTCGCCGGCGCGCTGACCCGCGCGGTCGCGGGCGCGGCCGGCGGGCGCCTGATGGTCGACATGACCGCGGTCCAATACCTCGACAGCGCCGGTCTCTCGGCGCTCTTCGCCCAGGCCGATCACATCGAGTTGCGTACGGGACCCCTGCTCGCCCCCCTGCTGGAGATCTCCGGCCTGACCGAGCTCACCACGGTCCACCACGTCTGACCCCGCCCTCCGCCTCGCCTCGCCTCGCCCCACCCGCCTCGCCTCGCTGATCCGGCCTGTTCCGCCGATCCGGTCGCCCGCGCCGGGCCGCAGCCGGTCAGGAATCGAGAAGCCCGAGCCGGGTTCCCGTCGTTAGCGTCTGCTCATGACCTGGAAGAATCGCATCCGCAGCATCCACCGCTGGACCTCGGCCGTCTTCACCGCGACCGTCGTCCTGACGTTCGTCGCCCTCGCCCAGAAGGACCCGATCGTCTGGGTCTCCTACGTGCCGCTGCTCCCGCTGGCCGTGCTCATGATCACCGGCCTGTACCTGTTCGTCCTGCCGTACACCCGCCGTCGCCAGCCGCTTGATCAGTGACCGCACGACGATCAGCGGCACGACGCCGACCACGCCGAACGAGATGTCGATCAGCGTCCACCCGAACGGCAACCCCCGGACCGGCCCGGCGATGAGCGCCAGCGGAACGATCCCGGCGCAGCAGATCATGCCCCACTCGACCACCCACACGTTGCGCACCGGGTCCCGCCACGGCGCCCAGAACGCCGCAGCGATGACCAGATGCGCGAACGCGAGCCAGTCCGTCCCGTAGGCGACGAACGGGTAGTCACGTGCGGTGACGGTGAGTCCGTCCCGCACCCGTTCCACCCACGCGACGAGCCCGTCCGGCGCGGCGGGTAGCCAGTGCAGCAGGTCGGCCAGCAGTCGGATCTCGGTGACCAGCGGAAAAGCGGTGAGGCCGCTGACCACCAGCCCGGTGATGAAGACGCCCAGCCACGCTCTGATCCATCCCATCGTGCTCATGCCCGCACGGTAGAACGAGGCCCGGCCGGCGGGCCCGGTCGCACACGGAACCTCCACCGAACCCGCCGGTCGCCCACACCTCAGGCGGGATCGGCGAGGACGGACGGGCGGCGGGTCCCAGGGAAGGCGCGGCCGGCGGGAGCGGGGGAGGACGGCCGCGAGCCGAAGGCGGGCGGCCGGGAGACGGCAGTGGGCCCGGGCGGGGTCAGCTGGGGGCAGGGGACGGTATCGGGCCGCGGTCGACGAAGCTGAAGGTGGTCAGCGGCGGGGCGTCGCCGACGTGTTCGACGTAGAAGCCGCCGGCTCCCTCGTTGGCGTCGGCGTCCCACTGCACAAAACCGTGCGCGTCGTTGTAGAGGTTGAAGCGAGGGCGGTTCTTGTCGTCCTTCTGCTTGGTGGGGATCAGCTGGAACAGGGTGCCGTCGCTGGTGGCGCACTCGGTCCCGACCAGTTTGGCCGACGCGTCGGCGATGATCCGCACGCCGATGCACACCTCTTCGCCGTTCGGGTCGTACAGGGCGCGGATCAGGTAGTCCACACCCACCGGGACGAGCGCGAACTCCGATTTGGCGCCGGTTCCGTCACCGGCCTCGACCTCGCTGAAGTGCGTGTCGAGTGCCAGGTCGCGGTCGAACTCGGCGACGTGGATCAGGGTGCGGTTCTTGCCGGCCTTGATGGCCTTCAGCCGTTCCTCGGCGGTCGGTGTGTGCCCCGCCTTCGGTGACGTGGACGGCGACACCGGCGCCGACGGTGGTGCGGCCGACGCGTTGGAGCCGGCCGCCGTGTCACTCGGGGCGGACAGGCCCTTGTAGCGGATCAGCACGCCCACACCGGTGGCCAGCACCACGGCCACCGCGGTGGCGACGACCGCGAGGGTACGGCGGCGGCGGGGGCGTCGCGGCACGGCGTCCGGGCCTGCCGGGACCGGCGGATGCGCCGTGGTCGCCGGATGCGGCCCGGCCGGCGCGGAGGGCACGGGTGAGAAGGGCGCCGAGGCGGCGATGGGCGCCGGGGGAGACGACGGCGCGATGGCCGCCAGGAGAACGGTGTCGTCCAGCGGTGGCCGCACCGGGCCGCCGGCCAGCAGCAGATCGAGCAGCTCGCGGGCGGTGGGCCGGTCGTCGGGCTCCTTGGCCAGCGCCCGCCCGACCGGCCCGCGCAGTGACTCGGGCAGACCGGAGAGGTCGGGCGCCTGGGTGAGGATCCGCATCGCGGTGGCCGGGGCGGACTCGGCGGCGAACGGGGTACGGCCGGTCGCGGCGTAGGCGACGACGGCGCCCCACGCGAAGATGTCGGCGGCGGCGGTGACGGGCCGCCCGTCGACCGGGTCGAAGCGCTCCGGCGCCATGTACGCCACCGTGCCGACCAGCTGATCGGTACGGGTGTGCTGACTGGTCGCCTCGAACGCCCGGGCGATGCCGAAGTCGATCACCTTGATGCCGCCGCGGGCGAACAGCACGTTGCCGGGCTTGAGGTCGCGGTGGATGACGCCCGCGCCGTGGATGGCGGTGAGTGCGGTGGCGATGCCGACGGCCACGCCGTGCAGGGCGGCGCCCGACAGCGCGCCCTTGGCCTTGATCTCGGCGGCCAGGCTCGGCCCGTCCACGAACTCGACGACCAGGTAGGGCGGCTCGTGGTCGGGGTCGGCGTCGAGGACCTCGGCCGTGGAGAACGGCGGCACCTGCTTCGCCCGGGTGACCTCGCTGCGGAACCGGGCCCGGAACTCGCTCTCGTCGGCGAACTCGGGCCGGACCATCTTGATCGCCACGGGCCGGCCGTCCGGGTCACGGCCCAGGAACACCGTCCCCATGCCGCCTTCGCCGAGTCGTCCGACCAACTCGTACCGGCCGAGGGCGACCGGGTCTCCCGGACGCAGCGGCATGTTCATCTGGGTCTCATCCTCTCGGGCCGTCGCGCCCCGGGAGTCTACTCAAGGTGATCACGCTTCTTGGACACCGCGTCGATGTCGGTTTGACGACGGATTGCCCGGCGGCGTGCGGTGAGGTGGCCGCGGTCAGGTAACCGGCGGCCGGGTGGAGCCGCGCACCCGCAGGCTGGTGGCCACGACGTGCTGCCGTCGCTCGGTGCGTCCCTGCAGGCGTTCCAGCAGCAGCTTCGCCGCCCGGGCGCCCATCTCGGCGCCCTGCTGGTCGACCGAGGTCAGGTCGATGAGCGGATGCTGCGCCATGTCGGTGTTGTCGTAGCCGGCGACCGAGACCTGCCCGAGGCGTCCGGCCGCCGCCACGCCGGCCAGCACGATGAGGGCGATGTCGTCGTGGCCGGCGAAGATCGCCGTCGGTGGGGACGGCAGCGCCAGCAGTCGCGCCGTCGCCTCCCGGACGCCGGTGTCGCCGTCCTCCCAGCGGGCCACCTCGATGATCGGGTCGAGCCCGGCCGCCGCCATCCGCGACCGGTAGACGGCGACGCGGACGACGTGCGGGGTGACCGGGGTGGCCACGGTGACGGCCTCCGGCTCGGTGAGGTGGGCGATCCGCCGGTGGCCGAGAGCGAACAGGTGGTCCATCACGGCCCCGGCGCCGGCCTCGTCGTCGCCGACCACGGTGTCGTACGCCTCGGGGTCGTCGTGGCGCCCGAGCATGACCATCGGCACCCGCCGGGCGAGATCCTCCAGCCAGGGCGGGTCGACGCGGGGTGACACGGCGATGATCCCGTCGACGAGGCCGTCGGCGAGTGATTCGAGGGTGCTGTACTCGGGGCCGTCGGCGGGCGCGAGGACCAGCTGGTAGGGGGTGCCGGCGACGGCCCGGTTGGCGCCCTCGACGATCTGGCTCATGAACCGGGCGCTGACGTAGGGGATCTCCAGGCCGATCCGGTAGCTGGACCCGCGCAGGGCCCGCGCGGCGACGCTGGGCCGGTAGCCGAGCTCCTCGATGGCGGCTTCGACGCGCCGGCGCATGCCGGGGCTCACCCCGTACGCGTTGCGGATCACCTTCGACACCGCGGCCCGGGAGACGCCCGCGGCCGCGGCCACGTCACTGATCGTGACGCCCCGGCCCCTCGTGATCGACATATGCCTCACTGTAGACCGTTCTCCGCAGCTCGGAACGGCGGGTTCACCAATCTTTGAAACGTTTCGAGTTGCGTCTTGTGTCGCCGACGTAGATCGGTCTACTGTGACGGCTGTTACACGCGGAGACCGATCTACAAACATGCGCGAAACCGGAGGTTCATATGAGGCTCGGTGCGGCGGTGCTGCTTGCGGGCGCCCTCTCCCTGTCGGCCTGCAGCGCCGGATCCCTGGGGTCCAGTGACGACCAGGCCGGCGGCAAGACCCCGATCACCTTCCTGACCAACAACGACCCCGCCAACGTGAAGGTGGCCGAAGCGGTCATCGCCGCGTTCGAGGCGAAGAACACCGACGTCGACGTCAAGCTCGACACCCGGCCGCAGGGCAGCGAGGGCGACAACCTGGTCAAGACCCGGCTCTCCACCGGGGACATGGCCGACGTCTTCGAGTACAACTCCGGTTCGCTGCTGCAGGCGATCGCCCCGCAGACCAACCTGACGCCGATCACCGGCGAGCCCTGGGTCGGCGACCTGGACGAGACGTTCAAGAAGGTCGTCTCCGTCGGCACCGAGATCTACGGCTCGCCGTGGCAGACCATCTCCGGCGGCGGCATCCTCTACAACAAGCCGCTCTACGCCAAGCTCGGCCTCCAGTCGCCCCGGACCTGGGCCGACTTCATGAGCAACAACGCCAAGATCAAAGCCGCGGGTACGGCGCCGGTCGCCCAGACCTACAGCGAGACCTGGACGTCGCAGATCCTGGTGCTCGCCGACTTCCACAACGTCTCGGCCGCCGACCCGGGCTTCGCCGGCAAGTACACGAACAACCAGGCGAAGTACGCGACGACGCCCGCCGCCCTGGCCGGTTTCCAGCACCTGGAGGAGCTGAAGAGGGCCGGCTACTGGAACGACGACTACGCCTCGGCCAAGTACAACGAGGGCCTGGCCGCCGTGGCGAACGGCACCGCCGCGCACTATCCGATGATCACTTTCGCGGTGACCGCCATCGAGAACGCGGCGCCCGGCAAGACCGACGACGTGGGCTTCTTCGCCCTGCCCGGCACCGACGCGAGCAAGAACGGCGTGACCCTGTGGGAGCCGTCCGGCATCTACATCCCGAAGAGCACCGGGGGCGACAAGCTGACCGCCGCCAAGAGGTTCCAGGCGTTCCTGGCCTCCCCGGACGGCTGCACGGCCCAGGCGAGCGCGACGTCGCTGGGTGGCCCGTTCGCGGTGAAGACCTGCAAGCTCCCGGACGACGTGGCGACCGCGGTCAAGGACCTCAGCGCGTACGTGGACGCCGGCGCCGCCAGCCCCGCGCTGGAGTTCCTGTCCCCGATCAAGGGCCCGGCGCTCGAGCAGATCACCGTCGAGGTCGGCTCCGGCATCCGTCCCGCGGTGGACGGCGCGAAGCTGTACGACGAGGACGTGAAGAAGCAGGCGCAGCAGCTCGGACTCCAGGGCTGGTGATGACGACCGTCACCGACGCGGTGACAGAGGCTCCGGCGACCACGGTCCCGGAGCCCGGCCGCCACAAGAGTCCGTATCCGTACTGGTTCATCCTCCCGGGCGGTGTCATCTTCACCGTCTTCTTCCTGGTGCCGTCGGTGATGGCGTTCTGGTTCAGCCTCACCCGCTGGACCCTGTTCGACCAGGAGTTCATCGGCCTCGACAACTACGTGCAGTTCTTCCGGGAGCCGGCGCTGGCGTCCGGGCTGTGGCACACGCTGGTCTACGCCGTGGTGACCTCGGGGATGAAGGTGGTCCTCGGGATGGCGCTGGCCGTGCTGCTGACCGGGCCGATCCTGGGCCGCGGCTTCATGCGATCGGTCGCGTTCTTCCCGGTGCTGGTCAGCACGATCGGTGTCGGCCTGACCTTCCAGATCCTGATGCACCCGACCCGGGGCGTCATCAACCAGGCGCTGGACGTCATCGGCATCACCGGCCCGGCCTGGCTGGTGGACCCCGGCTGGGCGCTGCTGTCGGTCGCGTTCGTGGACGTGTGGCAGGGCGTCGGCCTGGCCCTGGTCATCTACATGGCCGGCATCCTGTCGATCCCCGGCGAGTATTTCGAGGCCGCCACGATGGACGGCGCCGGGGCCTGGCACCGCTTCCGCAACATCACGCTGCCGCTGGCCAAGCCGGCGACCGTGTCGGTGATCCTGCTGTCGCTGATCGGTGGGCTGCGCAAGTTCGACCTGATCTGGGCGATGACCAAGGGCGGCCCCGGATTCACGTCCGACGTCATGGCGTCGGTCATCTACAAGCAGTACCAGGCCGGCTTCTACGGGCTCTCCACAGCCGGCAACGTCGTGCTGTTCCTGCTGGTGATCCTGATCGCGCTGCCGCTGTTCTGGTTCTTCAACCGGAAGGGGGACGCGTGAGCACCCGCACCAAGACCAACCTTCCGCTCAGCGGCCTGACGGTCGTCGTGTTCGGCGTCGTCTTCCTGGTCCCGTTCGCGTTCATCGTGCTCACCGCGGGCAAGACCGCGCAGGAGTCTGCCCTGCTCGACTTCTCCTGGCCGACGCGGTGGGCGTTCGTGGAGAACCTCCAGGCCGTGGTGGAGGCCCGCGACTACCTGCTGATCATCGCGTTCATCAACAGCACGATCCTCACCGTCGCCAGCGTGTCGGTGGTCGTGGTGCTGGCGGCGATGGCCGGGTTCGTCCTGCAGCGGCGCAAGACCCGCCTGACCCGGGCCGTCAATCTGATCATCCTGTCCGGACTGGTGCTGCCGCCCGCGGTCGTCCCGACCATCTGGGTACTGCAGAGGCTGGGACTGTTCAAGACCATGCCCGGCCTGATCCTGGTCGAGATCGCGTACGCCATGGCCTTCTGTGTCCTGCTCTTCCAGGCCTTCATCGCGGGCATCCCGAAGGAGCTGGACGAGGCCGCCACCATCGACGGCGCCGGCCCGCTGAGCCTGTTCTTCCGGGTCGTGCTGCCGTTGCTGCGGCCGATCATCGTGACCGTCGTCGTCGTGCAGACGGTCTTCATCTGGAACGACTTCACCAGCCCGCTCTACTTCCTGCCCGGCGACGAGAACGCCACCGTCCAGTTGACGCTCTTCAACTTCCAGGGCCAGTACACCAACTCCTACAACCTCCTGTTCATGGACATCCTGCTGGTCACGGTCCCGCCGCTGATCATGTTCATGATCTTCCAGCGTCAGATCGTGTCGGGCATGGTGGCCGGCTCGGTGAAGGGATGAGTGCCGTGCAAGGTCGGATGATCACACCGGTGAGCGAGCTGGGCAGCGCGCCGCTGTTCCGTACCGAGATCACGCTCGACGACGGGCACGGGCCGGTGACCGCCGCGACGCTGCGGATCAGCAGCCTCGGGGTGCACGAGGCGCGGATCGACGGGCGGCCGGTCGGCGACGACGTGCTCAGCCCCGGGTGGAGCTCCTACGAGCACCGCCTGCGCTACCTCACCCACGACGTCACCACGCTGTTGACCGGCCGGAACGTGCTGACCGTGCTGGTCGGCAACGGCTGGCACCGGGGGCGGCTCGGGTTCATGGGCGGGCGGGCCTTCTACGGCGACCGGCTCGGCGTCATCGCCGACCTGGAGATCACCTTCGCCGACGGGCACCGGCAGACCGTCGTCACCGACGAGACGTGGCGGGCCGGCGGCTCCGACGTGCTGGCGGACGACCTCTACGACGGGCAGACCATCGACGCGCGGCGGCGTTCCGCCACATGGCACGTGGCCGGCGGCGAGCCCGAGTGGTTCCTGCCGGTCAGGATGCTCGACTTCGACGCGAGCGTGCTCACCCCGTACATCAGCACTCCGGTGACCAGGCAGGACGTCGTCGCGCCGGTGAGGGTGTGGCAGTCGCCCGAAGGGCGGACGCTCGTCGATTTCGGACAGAACCTGGTCGGCTGGATCCGCTTCACCACCACCGGGCCGGCCGGATCGGAGATCCGGATCCGGCACGCCGAGGTCCTCGAACACGGCGAGCTGGGCTCGCGGCCGCTGCGCGACGCGCAGGCCACCGACCGTTTCATCCTCAGCGGCGCGGAGGACTTCTTCGAGCCGACCATGACGTTCCACGGCTTCCGGTACGCCGAGATCACCGGCCTGTCCACGCAAGAGGCGCGGAACGTCGAGGCCGTGGTCGTGCACACCGACCTGACCCGCACCGGCACGTTCGAGTGCTCCGACGACCTGCTCAACCAGCTGCACAGCAACGTCGTGTGGAGCACGAAGGGCAACTTCCTGGACCTGCCGACCGACTGCCCGCAGCGCAACGAGCGCCTCGGCTGGACCGGTGACATCGCGGTCTTCGCCCCGTCGGCCGCCTACCTCTTCGACACCGGCCCGTTCCTGTCCGACTGGCTGGCCGACCTGGCCGCCGAGCAGAAGTCCGCCGGCGGCCTGGTCCCGTTCGTCGTCCCCGACGTGCTGAAATACCTGCCGGACGTGCCCGAGTTCCCCGCGCCGGACAGCACCGCGTTCTGGTCGGACGCCGCCGTCTGGGTGCCGTGGACGCTCTGGCAGGCCTACGGCGACCGGGCGATCCTGGAGGATCAGTACGACTCGATGACCGCGCACGTGCGCCGGGTCGAGTCGCTGCTGTCCCCGGCCGGGGTGTGGGACACGTCGTTCCAGTTCGGTGACTGGCTCGACCCGGACGCGCCACCGGACAACCCGGCCAAGGCGAAGGCCGACCCGGGCGTGGTGGCGACCGCCGCCCTCCACCGGTCCGCGACGATCACCGCCGGGGCCGCGGCGCTGCTCGGCCGGGAACAGGACGCGGCCGAGTTCCGTGACCTGGCCGCACGCGTGCGGGCCGCGTTCAACGAGCAGTACGTGTCAGCCGACGGCACGATCGTCTCGGACTGCACCACGGTCTACACGCTGGCGCTGGTGTTCGGGCTGGTCGACGATGAGGCGGCGGCCGGGCGGCGGCTGGCCGACCTGGTGGCGGAGAGCGGTCACCGCATCTCGACCGGGTTCGCCGGCACGCCGTACATCCTCGACGCCCTGACCCGGACCGGCCATCTCGACGTCGCCTACCGGCTGCTGCTGGAGCGGGGATGTCCGTCCTGGTTGTACCCGGTGACCATGGGCGCCACCACGATCTGGGAGCGCTGGGACAGCATGCTGCCGGACGGCTCGATCAACCCGGGCGAGATGACCAGCTTCAACCACTACGCGCTGGGCGCGGTCGCCGACTGGATGCACCGGGTGATCGGCGGCATCGCCCCGCTGGCGCCCGGCTACTCGCGGGTGCTGATCGCGCCCCGTCCCGGCGGTGGCCTGACCTGGGGGCGTGCCGGTCTGGACACCCGGCACGGCCGCATCGAAGTGTCCTGGCGCCTCGACGACGGTGAGCTCGCCGTCGACGTCACCCTTCCCGCGGGGGTGACCGGGGTGCTGTCGCTGCCCGGCCGGGACGACGCCGAACTGACCGGCGGAGTCCACCGGGTGACCGTCGGAGAGGGGGACGTGACCGGCTGAGGAGGTCCGCCCGGATACGTCGCGGGAGACGTGTCCGGGCGGACGCCGCCCGCAATGCGCAACCAACGGTTGCACAAGGGGGTGGGGTGTCCTAGAGTCATACGCAACCAAAGGTTGCGGGAGGTTGAGATGGAGTACGCAAGCATCGAGCGTGAGATCTACGTCGACGCGTCGCCCGAGATCGTCTTCGAGGTGGTCAGCCGCCCCGAGCACGTCCGGCAGTGGTGGCCCGACGAGACCGACTACACGCTCGTCCCGGGCGAGGCGGGCCGCATCTCGTTCGGGGACAAGTCCGAGACGTTCACCGTCGTCGACGTGCGACCGCCGCGGTCGTTCGCGTTCCGGTGGACACACCCGGAGGGCGAGGCCGCGGCCGCGGACAACTCGTTCCTCGTCACGTTCGACCTGACCCCGAAGGGCGCCGGGACCCTGCTGCGGATGAGCGAGACCGGCTTCCGCGAGCGGGGCTGGACCGAGGCCGTCGCCGAGGAGGCCTGGCGCGACCACGTCAGCGGCTGGGACTTCTTCCTGCCCCGGCTGGCGCCCTACGCCGGCACCCTGGCGGTCCGGCCGTGATCGTCGACGACGATCTCTGGTCGGCGATCGGCGACCCGACCCGCCGCCGGATGCTCGACCTGCTCCTGACCGACGGCGACGGCACCGCCACCACCCTCGGCCACCGGCTGTCGGTCACCCGGCAGGGCGTGGCCAAGCACCTGATCGTCCTGGAACGGGCCGGTCTCGTGCACGGCACCCCGGCCGGTCGGGAGCGGCGCTACCGGGTCGACGACGCCCGGCTGGCCCGCGCCGTGGCCCAGCTGTCGTCGGTCGGTGCCGCCTGGGATGCCCGTCTGCAGCGCATCAAGCGCATCGCCGAGGCGATCCAGCAGGCCGGCGAACAGGCCTGAGGTCAGACCCGGCCGGCTTCCGGCGCTGTCCCAGCGCGCTCGGAACAGCGCTGACAGCCGGCCGGGTCCGTCAGCGGCGCGTGCGCCCGCGGCCGGACTGATCGGTCGAGCTGATCTCCAGGGAGCCCATCCCGGCTGTGGCGGCGATGTCCAGGCCGGTGCCGCCGCCGAGGTCGCCGGATTGGTAGACGGTGCCGGGCCCGGTCCCGCCGTGCGCGTCGCCGTAGACGGTCACGTTCCCGGCGCCGTCACCCACCGTGACACGTGTCGGGACGCGGCCGTCGGTCCAGATCCGCCAGGCGCTCACCCCGCCGGTCATCCGGATCGGCACCACGCCGGACAGCTTGCCCAGCACCAGGTTGAGACTCTCCGCGCCGCCGTCCAGGTCGATCCGGCTGACCGTGCCCGCCGTGGTGTCGAACCGGGCCGACTTCACCCCGGCCGACAACTGCAGACCCCAGACGATGCGGTTGCTGAGCCGGACCTCGACCGAGCCGTTGGAGCCGGCCGACTCGATCTCGATGCGCAGAACGCCGTCGGTGAACGTGGTGGCGGCGTCGACCGCCGACCCGTCCGGCGCCGTCACGTCGAACGGCTGGTCGCCGAGGTCGGAGATGCGCACCGACAGGTCGGTGACGCCGGTGACGAACTCCAGCCGGGCCGAACGGACGTCCGGCGCCGTGGCGCCGGACGTCACCGACGGCGACGGCGACGGCGTGGGGGAGAGCAGCAGCGGCGGCGGCATCGGGGCGACGGTGATCTGCGGCTCGATCGCGACGGCCGACGGCGGCAGCGCGGCCCGCTGCCGGCGGATCTCCGACTCGGCGAGCGGACGGGCCAGCAGCATCGTCCCGGCGACCACCGACAGGGCCAGCACACCGGTGAGCACGATCGGCCACCGCCGGTCGCCGGTGCCGGGCCGTGGCGGGTCGACCGCCACCGAGGTGACGGCGTTGGGCGGCAGCGGTAGGAAGCCCTCCCACGCGGAGCGTGTCCGGTGTGGCGCGTCAGGCCAGTAGTCGGAGATGTCCGGCAGCCGCACGTCCTGCCCGTCCGCCTCGGGAGCACGATGACGGGCTGCCCGGCGGCTCTTGACGTATCCCCGACCCTCAGCGCGGAAGGACGCTGGCCCTCGTCGGAGGGAGGCTCGATCCGCCCCACACGCGTCTCCTTGCGGCGCCGAGAATCTGACCATTCGTGGAACGTACGGGCAGGAGGTTATCGCCCTTTTGTCGAGTTGCCAACAGGAGTTCCGGCGATTGCGGATCTCACAGCGAAACCGGCGCTGCGCAGGGCCGCGATCGGTGGCGACTACCATGGCGGCGACGTCCGAAGCAGGTTCACCGCCGCACGCTGCCAAGGCGGACCAGCACGCCGACAGCCTTGGAGATCCGCGTGAGCAACGACCTCGCCGCCCTGCTGCGCCGGGCGGGCGTCACCGACGTCCTCACCGATGCGGCGCACCGGTCGGCGTACGCCAGTGACGCCTCTCTCTACCGGATCGTGCCGCAGCTGATCGTCCGCCCACGGCACGACGACGACGTCCTGGCCACCCTGGCCGTGAGCCGCGAGTCCGGGGTGCCGATCACAGCCCGTGGCGCCGGCACCAGCGTGGCCGGCAACGCGATCGGCCCCGGCATCATCCTCGACTTCAGCCGCCACATGAACCGGGTGCTCGACGTCGACGGCGAGGCGCGGACGGCGCGGGTGCAGGCCGGGACGGTCCAGGCCACGCTGCAGGCGGCGGCGAAGCCGTTCGGGCTGCGGTTCGGCCCGGACCCGTCGACGCACACCCGCTGCACGATCGGCGGCATGATCGGCAACAACTCGTGCGGCGCGCGCACCCTCGGCTACGGACGGACCTCGGACAACACGCTCGGCCTGAAGGCGTACACGATCGACGGCGAGGAACTGTCCACGTCGAAGACGGTGGACCGGCTGCGGGACGTGATCGGCGCCAACCTGGCGATCGGGCGGACCGAGTTCGCGACGTTCGGCCGGCAGGTCTCCGGCTACGCCGTCGAGCACCTGCTGCCGGAGAACGGTTTCAACCTCACCGAGTTCCTGGTCGGCAGCGAGGGCACCCTCGCGGTGATCACCGAGGCGACGGTACGCCTGGTCGCCGACCCGGTCCACCGGACGATGATCGTGCTCGGCTACCCCGACTTCGGCACCGCCGGCGACGTCATCCCGTCGATCCTGGAGTTCAAGCCGACCGCCTGCGAGGGCCTCGACCACCGCATCTGTGACGTCGTCCGGTCCCGCCGCGGCCCGGACGCGGTGCCCCCGCTGCCCGGTGGCACCGCCTGGCTGATGATCGAGATCGCCGGTGACGACCTCGACGACGTCCGCGACCGGACCGCCCGCCTGGTGAAAGCGTCGGGCGCGGTCGACCACCGGATCGTCGAGGACCCCGCGGAGGCCGCCCCACTGTGGAAGATCCGGGAGGACGGCGCGGGCCTCGCCGGCCGGGCCCCGTCCGGCCTCCCGGCGCACGCCGGCTGGGAGGACGCCGCGGTCCCGCCCGCGCGGATCGGCGCCTACCTACGTGACTTCGACGCGCTGACGGCCCGCCACGGTCTCTCCGTCATGCCGTACGGCCACCTCGGCGACGGTTGCGTCCACGTCCGCCTGGACTTCCCGCTCGACAAGCCGGACGGCCCACAGCTGTTCCGCGCGTTCCTGGAGGACGCCGCCGACCTGGTGGTCAGCTACGGCGGGTCGCTCTCCGGCGAGCACGGCGACGGCCGGGCCCGCTCCGAGCTGCTGTCGCGGATGTACTCGCCGGAGGCGATGGGCCTGTTCCGGCAGATCAAGGGCGTCTTCGACCCACGCAACCTGCTGAACCCGGGCAACCTCGTCGACCCGGACCCGGTCGACGCCAACATCCGCGTGTCGCAGGCCCGCAAGGTGACGGTGCCGCTGGCGCTGGCCTACCACCACGACGGCGGTGACTTCAACCAGGCCGTGCACCGGTGCACCGGCGTCGGCAAGTGCCGCGTCGACACCCGCGTGCTCGGCGGCGTGATGTGCCCGTCCTTCCTGGCCACGAAGGACGAGAAGGACTCCACCCGGGGGCGTGCCCGCGTGCTGCAGGAGATGCTCGACGGTGATCTGGCTCCGGACTGGCGCGCGGAGGCCGTACACGATGCGCTGGATCTTTGTCTGTCGTGCAAGGGTTGTGCGTCGGACTGCCCGACCGGGATCGACATGGCGGCCTACAAATCCGAGGTCCTGCACCAGAGCTTCAAGGGCCGGGTGCGGCCGCGGTCGCACTACTCGCTCGGCTGGCTGCCGCGCTGGTCCCGGCTCGCCTCGCGTGTTCCGGCCCTGGCCAACCTGATGACGTCGCTGCCGGGCATCCGCGGGTTGGCCCTCTGGGTGGCGGGCGTCGACAAGCGCCGCAACATCCCCTCGTTCGCGCCCAAGACCTTCCGCGCGTCCTACACCGCTCCCAAGACCGGCAAACCGGTCGTCCTGTTCGTCGACAGCTTCACCGACCACTTCTCGCCGGAGATCGCGCGGGCCGCCGTGGACGTGCTGGTCGACGCCGGTTACGCCCCGCAGGTGGCGAGCCGCAAGGCCTGCTGCGGCCTGACCTGGATCTCCACCGGCCAGCTCGACGCGGCCCGCCGCATCCTCGGCGGCACGGTCGCCGAGCTGCACGAGTCGGTGAAGAAGGGCATCCCGATCGTCGGCCTGGAGCCGTCGTGCACCGGCGTGCTGCGCCAGGACGCCGTCGAGCTGGTGAACAACGACGCCGCCAAGGCGGTCGCCGAAGCGACGATGACGGTGGCCGAGCTGCTCGCCGCCACCCCCGGTTACACCCCTCCCAACCTCGAGGGGGTACGAGTGATCGCACAGCCGCATTGCCATCACCACGCCGTGATGGGCTGGGACGCGGACGCGAGACTCCTGAAGCAGGCCGGAGCGACCGTCAAGCGGCTCGGCGGATGCTGCGGCCTGGCCGGCAACTTCGGCGTCGAGCGGGGCCACTACGAGGTGTCGGTGCAGGTGGCCGAGCAGCAGCTGCTGCCCGCGCTGGAGAAGGCGGAGGAGGGCGACATCCTGCTCGCCGACGGTTTCTCCTGCCGCACCCAGGCCGACGACCTCGCCGGAGTCTCCGGTGTCCACCTCGTCCAACTGCTGCAGCAGAGAATTCGCGCGCGCTCCTAGCCCCCGAACCGGTACGAAGTCTTCGTGCCCCTTCTGACGCTGGCGTCCGCGATCCTCGTCTTCGGGATCGCGGACTCGATGGTCAACTCCTACGTCGTCCTGTTCGGCGCCGACGTGGTCGGCATGTCGCCACTGCAACTCGGCGTGTGGACCTCCGTGTACGCGCTGGGCGGCATCACGATCAGCTGGACGCTGGGCCGCCTCTTCGACCGCCGGCCCGCCCGCACGTACGCCATCGGGGTGATCCTGATGGGCGCCGCCGGCTATCTGGTGCTGCCCCGGGTGACGAGCTATCCGCTGCTGCTCCTGATGGCGGCCACCGTCTTCGGGGCAGTCAGCGCCGCGTTCCCCCAGCTCTTCGCCCTGGGCCGGTCGATCCTCGGCGAGGGCGGCTCCACCCCGTTCCTGAGAGCATCCTGGTCGATGGCGTGGGCGGTGGGCCCGCTGCTGGGCGCGCTGGTGCTGTCCCGTGGCGGCTACTCCTGGCTGATGTGGACGGCGTCAGCGGCATACCTGACAGCCGCCCTCGCGGTGCTGATGGTGCCCCGTCCCGGCCCGGTCACAGCCACCGACACCCCCGCCTCCGGCGACACCCCCGTCCTGCTGACCGTGGCCGTGACGCTGTTCTTCACCGCCATGTTCGCCGGAGGCCTGGCCCTGGCCCTCTTCGTCACCAGGGGCCTGCACCAGCCGTCAGCGTCGATGGGCATCCTCTTCAGCGTCTGCGCCGCGGTGGAGGTCGTGGCCACACTGGCCCTGGCAGCCCTCCCCGCGAGGGTCAGCCAGGTCACCCTGATCCTCACCGGTTTCGCCACCTTCGCCGCCTACCACCTGCTGACGGTGGCCGCCACCGGGATGCCACTGCTGGTGGCCGGCCAGGTCCTGAGAGGCATCGGCATAGCGATCGTGGCGACCGCCGGGATCCGCTACTTCCAGGATTACCTGGCCCCCGCCACGGGCCGCGCCACCACCCTCTTCTCCAACGCCTCCACGACAGGCCTTCTGATCTCCGGCATCCTGTCCGGTGCGGCCGTGGAACATTTCGGATATCGCACCACACTGGTCCTCTGCGGCGTGACCGTGGCGATAGGCGGCGCCGCATTCGCCCTCGCAGCCAAGAGAAGAAAGAACGCCCCCGAACCGGAGAAGTCACTTGCCTGAACACCCCACCCTCATAGTCCTGCGAGGCAACTCCGGCAGCGGCAAGACCACCACGGCCAGAGAAGTCCGCCGCCGATACGGCCGGGGCTGCGCCCTGATAGAACAGGACCACCTGCGCCGGGTCATGCTGCGAGAACACGGCGGCCTCGGCGACGAAGCGCTCGCCCCGGGCTTCATAGCGGCGACCACGAGAGCGGCCCTGGAATCCGGTTACCACGTGATCCTGGAAGGCATCCTGCACACCGGAGAACACGGCCCCCTCCTGCGCAGCCTCATCGAACGACACCCCGGCCCCACAGCCTGCTTCTACATGGACATCCCCTTCGAGGAAACGGTAAGAAGACACCACGGAAGAAAGGACAAGATCTCGGTAACCGAAGAGATGATGCAGACGTGGTACGCCAAACGGGACCTGCTCGGCACCCCCGGCGAACACGTGATCTCCGCCGCTGAAACCTTCGAGCAAACGGTGACCAGGATCCTCAGAGAAAGCAACCTGCACGAAACCACACCACAAACACCATGTCCCACCCGCTGCAGTCGCTGCAAAGAAAAACATCCTTAGCGAGGTAACCGCAGCCACAGACGGGCAGTCGTCCCCAACCGTTTCCACTGCACAGTCCTCAAGCGAAACGGCATCCGCAGGCGGGCAACCCTCCCCAGCCGAAGCCCCGATTAGAATGGCAGCCGTGGGCGGGCAGTTCTCCCCGGTTGAAGCCTCGGTTGAAGCCCCGATTGAAACGGCATCTGCAGGCGTGAAGTTCTCCCCGGTTGAAGCCCGGATTGAAACAGCATCTGCAGGTAGGAAGTTCTCCTCGGTTGAAGCCCCGATTGAAACGGCATCCGCGAGCGGGCGGCCCTCCCCAGTTGAAGCCCCGATTGAAACGGCATCCGCGGTTGGGTAACCCTCCCCGGCCGCTTCCCCTGCACAAGCCTCGACTGAAACCTCAGCCACAGACGGGCAACCGCCATCAACCGTTTCCGCTGCAGAAACCTCGAGTGAAACCTCGGCCACGGCCCCATCGGAACCACCTGAATCAATAAAACCCGAACCGCGAGTAGAGGCAGCCCCACCTCCACGAACGCGCCTCAATTTCGCAGAATGCCGCTGCCGCAGCCCCCAGGCCCGATGCCGCTCATGCTCCAGGCGAAACGCCTCACGCTCAGGAGAATAATTCCGAGCTGCCGTCCGATCCCGCATCCCGGCAATTTCAGAACGACTGAACAGCGACCCTTGCCTCATACAAGAATTCTCCCTCAGAAAATCCGGGAAGTGTAAGAAGTCGATCATGCCAAAAACCCGTCCTCGGGCAGTTTCGGGCAATCCCGGGAGCCCCTTTCGACGAAGCCGTCGGGCCGCCGTCGAGGCATTTCCCGCCGTAGAGATGATGAGGTCGCAGACAAGACCCATCAGGGTGCCGGCGGCACCGTGCGCGATCCGTTCATAGCCTTTGAGGTCAGGTTCTGAGGTATACCTCGGACTGGTCGAGTTGGCGAACGTTGAAGTCCGGTCGTGGCGACACCCGGTCGGTGGTTCGGGTTGGCTTGGCGCTCTTGGTCTGGTTCGGGTGGCGGGTGTGTCCGGTGCGGAGGCTGGGTTTGATTGGCGCCTGTAGTGGGGCGGCAGGAGCGCCCGATACCGATACTGGTTGCGGCCTGTCGCCTCGACCGCGGCCTGTTGGCTCGGCGGTGGCCTGTGGCCCGCCGGCTGTGGCCCGCCGGCTGTGGCCCGCTGGCTCGGGGGTGGCCTCAGGCAGAGCAGCCTCGCTTCGTGTCTCGTATCGGTAGGCCCCGTGGGGGCTTGATTCCGCAGCGGGCGCTCTCTGGGCGTGGGCGTGGTGGGTGTGGGCGAGGTGGGTGTGGGCGAGGTGGGTGTGGGTGCGGGCGTGGTGGGTGTGGGCGTGGTGGGTGTGGGCGCCGGCGTGGTGGGTGCCGGCGAGGCGGGCACGATCGAGGCGGATCGTCACGGATGCGGCATCGCCTCTCACGGGCCGCGTGGTGTGCGGTCATCACCGGCGAAGACGAGATGTGGCGTAGGCGAGACGTAGACCCCCGGTTGCGGAAGCTCTCCAGTGCCACCGACACCGGCCCGAAGCCTTCAGCGGATCGGATCCCGGGTGCTGAGATCGACGAGCCAGAGGTCGAGGGCGCCGCGCTCGTCGTGCCCGGTTCGGTCGAAGTGCAGGCCCAGTCGCTCCACGATGCGCCGGGAGGCGAGGTTGTGCGGCCGGAGGGAGGCGCGGATGCGGGGCAGCCCCGCCGAACGGCACTCGGCGAGCACGGCCTCGGCCGCCTCCGAGGCGAGACCCCGCCCACGGTGCCCGGCGCTGATCAGATAGCCGATCTCGGGTTCGCCGACGCCGGTACGCCGGGAGAGGAGCCCACAGTTGCCGATCAGAGTGTTGTTCTCCCGTTCGCGGACCGCGTACCAGCAGAGGCCGTGCGACTCCCGGAAGGCGACCCGGTTGCGGATCCACCGCTCGGTCTGTCCGAGTTCGGTGAACGGCCCGGCCCCGACGGTGTTGGTCAGCGGGTCGGAGAGGAGCACGTGCGAGGGCACGAAGGCGCCCAGGAGGAGCCGTGCCGTCACGAGCGAACCGCGCACGGCCGGGTCAGTCCTCGACGGTGTAGGCGGTGAAGCGGTAGACGCCCGGCACGTGCCTGTCGACCTCGGCACCCACCCGCAGCGCCTGGGCAGCCCACGCCTGGTCCTGTTCTTCGCGGATCTCGTCGGGCATGTGGTGATAGCCGTGTTCGGAGAGGAGCAGGACGCCGACCGTCTCGGGGTCGCG
The DNA here is from genome assembly GCF_050956125.1 of Actinoplanes sp. CA-252034. Classification (NCBI taxonomy): domain Bacteria; kingdom Bacillati; phylum Actinomycetota; class Actinomycetes; order Micromonosporales; family Micromonosporaceae; genus Actinoplanes; species Actinoplanes sp. CA-252034. The sequence continues at coordinate 7,166,756 of NZ_CP191846.1, read as the reverse complement.
GTCGTGGAGGCGGGGCGTCAGTCGGGTCAGGCCCAGGCGGGTGGCGGCGGAGCGTACATGGGTGAGGATCTCGTTCTGCTCGGCCTCGGTGATGGCCGCCACGTCGGCTCGGGACACGAACAACGCGGGACCGAACCGGGACATGGGCGCTCCTGATCGAATCTGACGACTTCCTCATCATTGCTCGTCAGGCTTTCCGGCACGGCGGGGACCGTCCTCGCCGGACAGGGGGTTGCCATGCGCAGGAATGCCGCGCTCATGTTCGCCGCGGTCGCGCTCACCGTGCTGCCGGGATGCGGTTCCTCGGAGGAGCCGGGGAAGACGGAGGCGGGGGGCGCGCCGCGGGTGGCGACGTTGCAGAGCGCGGGCGCCACGGCGCCGTCGGCGGCGGCGTCGAAGAAGGCGGAGCGGCCCCGGGAGCGGCTCGACATGACGTCGGAGGAGTACGAGGTGCTGCTCGAACCGTACAACAAGTGTATGCGTGAGCAGGGCTTCGACCCGCTGGACGCCCGGAAGAAGGCGGAGCTGGCCGCCGAGCCGTTGTCGGGGGAGAAGGCCCAGGCGGCGGAGCGGGCGAATCAGATCTGCGAGCCTCAGTTCCTGCCGTTGCCGCCGTGGGAGAAGGATCCGGCGAACCCGGAGGCGCGCGATTTCGCACTCGACGTGGTGAAGTGCCTGAAGCGTGAGGGCGTCAAGTTCGTCGAGGTCAGCGAGGACGGTGTCTCGATCGCGCTCGGCGGCGACCAGAACGACTCCCGGTCGATCTCGCTGGGTATGGACCGCATCCCGGACTGCGAGCGCGAGGTGGCCGCCAAGTCCTGATGAGAGCACGAAGCCTGACACGCAACGGCGGCCGGGACATCCCGGCCGCCGTTCCGCGCAGGCGGTGAGACGGGCTTCAGCAGGTGGTGAGACGGGCTTCAGTGCAAGGCTTGGGCCGGGGGCAGGCGAGCGGCCCGTACGGACGGGTAGACCCCCGCCAGGACGCCGATGACCACAGCGCCGCCCACGCCGACGACGGCGGACTCGACCGGCACCACGATCGGCCAGTCCTGCCAGCGGGCGTACGCGACCGTGGCCACCAGGCCCAGCACGGTTCCGGCCAGGCCGCCGGCGGTGGACAGGACCATCGACTCGGTGAGGAACTGGCCGCGGATCTGGCCGCGGGTGGCGCCGAGGGCCCGTCGCAGGCCGATCTCCGAGCGGCGTTCCAGGACCGACACCACCATCGTGTTGGCCACGCCGATCCCGCCGATGACCAGCGCCACCCCGGCGAGGGCCAGGAACAGCACGGAGAAGCTGCTCTCGGTGGCCCGTTTGGCGGCGAGCGCGTCGGAGGGCCGGGTGACCATCACCTGGCCGGGCCGCTCCGGGTTGATCGATTCGGCCAGGACCGACCGGACCGTCTCCAGCTGGGTCTCGTCGGTGCGCAGGTAGACGACGGTGGGGCGGCCGTCGAACCCGAGCTCGGTGCGGGCCGCCTCCCAGCCGACGAGCACCGACCGGTCGATGTCGGGGGACAGGGGTGTGGTGGCGAGGACACCGACGACGGTGAACCAGCGGTCGCCGATCATCACCTGCGGGGCGGCGGCGACGGTGGTGACGCCGAGGCGGGTGGCGGCGACGGAGCCGAGGACCACGGTGGGGAAATCGGCGGTGGCCGTGGTCAGCCAGTGACCGGAGGCGATCCGCGCGCCGATCACCGGCGGCAGGTCGAGGCGGGCGGCCAGGACGCTCAGGCCGGTGCCGCTGGTGGGGTCGGCGCGGTCGCTGCGGCGTACCGCTGCATGGGTGTTGCCGACCGCGCTGGCCGCCCGGACCGGGCCGATCCGTTTCGCCATCGCCACCGCCGATTCCGGCAGCCGCGCCGGCGGCTGCTGGTCGGGGACCGGCATCGCCTGCAGCGTGTCGGTGCCGAGCGCGGTCAGCTCGCGGACCAGGGCGGCCTGGCTGGAGGCGGGGATGCCGGTGACGACGATCATCGTGGCGATGCCGATCGCGATCCCGAGGCCGGAGAGCAGCGCCCGCAGCGGGCGGGTCCGTAGGCCGACGACACCGAGGCCGAGCAGGTCGATCGGGTTCGTCACGGGACCAGCCGCCCGTCGCGGATCTCGACCCGGCGGGGCAGGGCGGCCGCGATGTCGCGGTCGTGGGTGATCAGCGCGATGGTGGCGCCCTCGTCGTTGAGCCGGCGCAGCAGGGCGAGGACGGTCTGCCCGGTGGCGGTGTCGAGGGCGCCGGTCGGCTCGTCGGCGAGGATCAGGGCGGGGCTGTTGACCAGGGCGCGGGCGATGGCGACGCGCTGGCGTTCGCCGCCGGAGAGCTGGTGCGGGCGGTGGCCGGCGCGGTGGGCGAGGCCGACCCGGTCGAGCGCCTGCACCGCCAGGGCCCGGCGTTGCCGTCGTGGCACCCCGGCGTAGAGCAGGCCGGTGGCGACGATGTCGGTGGCGCTGAGCCCGTCGGTCAGGTGGAACTGCTGGAAGACGAAGCCGATCTCGCGGGCCCGCAGCGCCGACAGCCGCCGGTCGGAGAGGGTGGTGACGTCCTGGCCGGCGATGTGGACGGTGCCGGAGGTGGGCCGGTCCAGCGTGCCGATGATGTTGAGCAGGGTGGACTTGCCGGAGCCGGAGCGGCCGACGATCGCCACGAACTCGCCGGCGTGGATGTCGAGGTCGATGCCGGCCAGGGCGGTCACGCCGCCGGGGTAGATCATGCCGGCGTCGCGGACGGACAGCACCGGGGTGGTCATGACGCCACCACCACGTCGGTGCCCTCGGCCAGGCCGTCGCCGGTGACCTCGACCCAGCCCTGGGCGAACATGCCGGTGGTGACGGCGACCAGGCCGGCCGGGGTCTGTACGGCGTAGCCGCCCTCGGACAGCGCGATGAGGGCCTCGACCGGGGCGGCGAGCACGTCCTCGCGGGCCTTGCCGGTGAAACCGACGGTCACCTCGGCGGAGTCGAGCTTCGCGAGGGTGGCGGGGTCGTCGACGGTGACCGTCACGGTCAGCTGGGGTGTGCTGTCGCCGACGCTGCCTTCGGGGGCGGCGAGGGTGCGGCCGACGGACAGGACGCGGGCCGGGATCTCCGTGCTGTCGGGGAGGATCACGGTGACGGCGGCGCCGCGTTCGATGGAGGCGGCGTCGGTGAGGGTGGCGGCCACGGTGATGACCTTGCGGGTCGGGGTGACCGACATGAGCGGGCCGTTCGCCGGGGCGCCGGGCTGGACGGCGACCGACTCGACGCGGACGGCGCCGGAGAGGACCTCGACGTCACCGACGGCGATCGCGCCGGTCTCGGGGAGGCCGACGTCACGCTGCCACTTCTTGATCGCCGTGATCATGGCGGCGGTGAGGACTCCCTCGTCCTTCTTGACCCGCACCGAGGGCGGCGGCGGTGGCGGGGACGACGGGGCCGGAGAGGCGGAGGAGGCCGGGGGAGATACCGGTGTCACCCACTCCCCGGCGCGGGGCCGATAGCCGAGCGAATAGCCGAGCTTGCCGAGATTGTCGGCGACGATCTGCACGTCGCGCCCGACCAGGCCCTTGCCCTCGATCGAACGGTAGAGCGGCATCCCGCCGTAGAACAGCGTCACCGGCCGGTCGTCGGCCCGGTACAACTGCTGACCCCGCTTGATGCTCGCCCCCGGCGCCGGCAGCCACGTGACGGTCGCCTCCTTGTGCCCCTCCACGGCGCGCGGGTTGCCGTACCCGATGGTCCCGGGAATGGTCTTGGAGGTGTTCAGGTCCCGTCGCTCGAGCTTGGCGGTGGCGGCCGCGGCCGAGGGTCCCGGATCGGGGGAGGCCGTGGACCGATGCCTGGTGAAGACGAAGATCCCGGCGGTCACGAGCAGAACGAAGATCAGCCCGAGCCCGATCCGCCGGACGTGAGAGTGAGCAGACATGGCGCAGAGCCTGTGCGGAGATCTTTAGAAAGCTGTCAGGTCTGCTCCGGCGACGGGCCCGGCCGTGGTGGGCGCACCTATAGTCGCCGCCATGTGCGCACACGTGCTGGTCGCCGACGACGATCTCCGGCAGGCCGAGGTGATCCGGCGGTATCTGCGGGCGGCCGGCCACGAGGCGACCGTCGTGCACGACGGCCGGCAGGCGCTGGAGCAGGCCCGGCGGCTGCGCCCCGACCTGCTGGTGCTGGACGTGATGATGCCGGAGCTGGACGGCCTGCACGTGTGCCGGACGCTGCGCGAGGAGTCCGACGTGCTGGTGCTGATGCTGACGGCCCGCACCGGCGAGGAGGATCTGCTGCTCGGCCTGGAGCTGGGCGCCGACGACTACCTGACGAAGCCGTACAGTCCGCGGGAGCTGATGGCCCGGGTGCGTACCCTGCTGCGCCGGGCGCACCGGCCGGTGGGGGTGGCGGAGAAACGGGTGGGGCGGGTGGCGCTCGATCCGGCCACGCACCGGGTGACCGTCGACGGCGAGCCGATCGTGTGCACGCGCGGCGAGTTCGCGATCCTGGCGGCCATGTGCGAGCAGCCGGACCGGGTGTTCAGCCGCGCCCAGCTGCTGCACCACACCCGCGGTATCGACCGCAGCTCGACCGAGCGGACCATCGACGTGCACGTGATGAACCTGCGCCGCAAGATCGAGACGGATCCGCAGCGGCCGGTGCAGCTGCTGACCGTGTACGGGGTCGGCTACCGGCTGACGGCGGGTGGGGCATGACGGGGGTGCCGTGGCGGCACAGTCTGGTGACCCGTCTGCTGGCGACGTCGGTGCTGATCGCGATCGCCGCGATCGGGGCGACCGCCTGGCTGGCCGTCCGGACCGCGACCCGCGCGATCAGCCAGGAGCAGGGCCGGTCGCTCACCGACGACAAGGGTGTCTACGACATGCTGGTCGCCTACGCGGCCGGGCATCCGGACTGGTCGGAGGCGCCCGATCTGGTCCGGGAGCGGGCCGCGAAGCTGGACCGGCGGATCACGCTGATGACCGAGGACCGCCAGGTGATCATCGATTCGGGGCCGGGCCCGTCGCTGGCCGCGGCCCGCCCGTCGGCCGTCGTCGACCCGCTCAACCTCGATCTGGGCCTGACCGGTGGCGCCGAGCGCATCGACACGCGTGCGGTCGGGCCGTACCGTCTGCCCGCCGCCGAGCGGGCCGAGCTGCGCGCCTACGCCGCGAGGACGAAGTCGTGCATGGACGAGGCCGGGGTGTCCGGCCGCGTCGTCGACACCCCGAGCGGCCGTCCCACCGTGGAGCCGACCGCGCCGGACACGAGCGGGGCGCTGTCGCGATGCACCGCCGGACTCGACGAGACGGCCACCCGGACCGAGGAGAAGGCGCTGCGGTCGCTCGGCAAGCTGACCAGCGCCTGCCTCGGCGGGGTCGACGGCGGGACCGTCATGGTGTCGCCGAGGTTCAGCGCCTACATCCTGACCGCCAAGGAGGCCTCCGACCGTACGATCGTGCCGATCGTCCCCTCCGAGCACAAGGGCGTGGCGGCGGGACGTACCGCCCGGGTCCGTTCCTGCCTGGAGAAGTCGCGGCGCACCCAGCTCCAGCCGTACGTCGCCCCGCCCGCCCTGCTGTTCGTCACCGACCCGGGCACCGGCGACGACGAGACCAGGTTCACCCTGTCCCGGGAGAACACCGTCCGGATCGTCACGGTCACCGGCGCGGTGCTGCTGGCCACCATCGTGGTGACCGTGCTGGCCGGCCGTCGCCTGGTCCGGCCGTTGCGGGCGCTGACCGAGGCCGCCGACCGGCAGGCGCCCGTGGTGGTCTCCGGCCGGGACGAGATCGCCCACCTGGCCCGGGCCCTGCACGCGTCGGCGGAGCAGCGCCGGGCCATGGTCAACGACGTGGCGCACGAGCTGCGGACGCCGCTGACCAACATCCGCAGCTGGCTGGAGGCGGCCCAGGACGATCTGGCGCCCACCGACGCCCAGCTGGTGGATCTGCTGCACGAGGAGTCGGTGCAGCTGCAGCACCTGATCGACGACCTGGGCGACCTGGCCGCCGTGGACGCGGGCACGTTGCGGGTGCATCCGGAGCCGATTCGCGTGCGGGACGTCGTCGAGCAGGCCGCCGACGCCCATCGGGGGACCGGGCCGGTGCGGCTGGAGACGTCGGTCGAGGGCGATCCGGTGGTCCATGCCGATCCGGTGCGGTTGCGGCAGGTGGTCGGCAACCTGGTCTCCAACGCGATCCGCTACACCCCGGCGGGCGGGACGGTCACGGTCACGGCCTCGCAGAGCACGATCACGGTACGCGACACCGGTATCGGCATCAGCGAGGAGGACCTGCCGCGGGTCTTCGACCGGTTCTGGCGTGCCGACGAGTCCCGTAGCCGGGCGACCGGTGGCAGCGGCCTGGGCCTGGCCATCACCCGCAAGCTGGTCGAGGCGCACGGCGGCACGATCACCGTGCAGAGCACTCCCGGCATGGGGACGGTGTTCACGGTCCGCCTTCCACGCTGAGCGACCGCAGGTACCTTTCTCCTGACAAACCAGGAGGAGATGGCATGCTGGGTCGTCGCCAGGTGCTCACCGCGGGCGGTGCCGCGCTCGTGGCGGCGCTGAGCCCGAGCCCGGTCCGGGCCGCCCCGCACACCGACCCGTTCACTCTCGGCGTCGCCTCCGGAGATCCACTGCCGGAGGGGGTGGTCCTCTGGACCCGCCTCGCGCCGCAGCCGCACGAGCCGGCCGCCGGCCTGCCGAAGGCCGACTACCCGGTGAAGTGGCAGGTCGCCGAGGACGACGGGTTCACCCGCGTGGTCAAGGACGGCACCGCCACGGCGGCCGCCGCCTACGGCCACTCGGTCCACGTCGACGTCCGTGGCCTGCAACCGGCCCGTGACTACTTCTACCGGTTCCGCACCGACCGGCACGTCAGCCCGGCCGGCCGGACCCGCACGGCCCCGGCCCGGACGGCGAGTCCGGAGCGGCTGCGATTCGCGATCGCCTCCTGCCAGAACTACACCGACGGCTGGTTCACCGCCCACCGGCACCTGGCCGCCGAGGACCTGGACGTGCTGTTCTTCCTCGGCGACTACATCTACGAGGGCGCCGTCACCAGCCGGGGCGGCGACCGTGACGACGCCTCGCTGCGGCTGCCGGACACGTTCGAGCTGACCACCGACACCCTCGACCTGTACCGGATGCGCTACGCCCTCTACCGCACCGACCCGGACCTGCAGGCCGCGCACGCCGCCGTCCCGTGGGCGCTGACCTGGGACGACCACGAGGTGCAGGACAACTACGCGGCCGGTGTGCCCCGGTTCGAGGTGCCGCCCGTCGACTTCCTGGTGCACCGGGCCAACGCGTACCGCGCCTACTGGGAGAACATGCCGCTGCGCCGCCCACGCCGGCCGGCCGGGCCGGACATGCCCCTCTACCGCAGGCTGCGCTTCGGGGACCTGGCCCACGCCTACGTCCTGGACACCCGCCAGTACCGCAGCGACCAGGCGTGCGGCGACGGAATCCGTGCGGCGTGCCCGGAACGGGACCAGCCCGGGCGTACCCTGCTCGGCCCCGGCCAGCGCAAGTGGCTGGTCGACGGGATGGCCCGGTCCGGCGCCCGGTGGAACCTGCTGGCCCAGCAGGTGATGATGGCCGAGTGCCGCTACGGCGGCGAGGCCGGCCGCCTCGACATGGACAAGTGGGACGGCTATCCGGCCGACCGCGCCGCGATCCTCGGCGCCGCCGCCCGCGTCCCCGGAACGGTCGTGCTGACCGGCGACATCCACTTCAACTACGCCGCCGACCTGCGCGCCGACTTCGCCCGCCCGGACACCCCGCCGGTCGCCGTGGAGCTGGTCGGCACCTCGATCACCAGCGGCGGCGACGGCCTGGACGTGGTCCCGAAGCTCCAGCAGCAACAACGGTCCAGCCCGCACCTGCGGTTCACCAACGGGCAGCGTGGCTACGTGCGCTGCGAGCTCACCCGGGACACTCTGCGTGCCGACTTCCGGGTGCTGTCGCACGTGACCCGCCCCGGCTCACCGATCACCACGCGCGCCACGTTCGTCTCCGAACGCGCACGGCCCGGGCTGGTGCCGGCGTGAAGGCCCTGGCGGCGCTGCTCTGCGCCCTCCTCCCGGCGCTGCCTGCGCCGGACCCGGTCCACCTGACGGTGAACCCGCGATCCCTTCCGCTCACCACCGGCCCGTGCAATGCCCGCGATCTCTCGGTACGGCTGGCGAACACCTCCACCGAGCCGGTGTACGCCGACGCCGAGCTCGCCGCACCGAAGGCTCTGCACCTGCAGCGCACCCTGGTGTCGACGTGGCTGCCGGCCGGTTACACGCGGGCCGTGCCGGTGCGGGTGAGCGCCGCCACCGGCACCCCGCCCGGCGCCCATCAGGTCCGGGTCAGCAGCGGTGACCAGCACGTCGACGTGCCGGTCACGGTGACCGCCCCACCGCCGGAGGCGGGCCTGACCGCCCGTGCCGCCGAGGTGACCGCCGCGTCGTTCCGGGCCGCGAACCCGATCTGCGCCGCCGCCGACGGCGATCCGACCACGTTCTGGTCCGACGGCACGAACCGTGTCTGGCCCGACTGGTTCCAGCTCGACTGGCCGACACCGGTCACCGTCTCCCGGGCGGACGTGGCGACGCCGGCCGAGGGCGGCCTGCGCGACTGGGACGTCCAGGTGTGGGCCGGCGGCTGGCAGACCGTCGCCACGGTCCGCGGCAACACGGCGACCGCCCGGGCCGGCACGTTCGCGCCCCGGTCGGTGACGGCCCTGCGCATCCTGACCCGGGCCGGCAACGGCGTGAACGACCTGTCCCGGATCGCCGAGCTCACCGTCTCCTAGCGCGGCCCGAGCACCGTCGCCCGCTCCCGGTCACGCACTCCGGGCCGCACCGTCGCGTTTCTCCGCGCCATGCTCCGGTCCTCCCGCCGCGCGGCGATCCCGCAGGTGCTCCCGCTCGGCCGGGTCGGCGGTCAGGGCGATCGCCCGGTCGTACTCCGCGGCTGCCTCCTCGTGCCGGCCGAGGCGTTGCAGCAGGTGGGCGCGGGTCGCCCGGGCCGGCTGGAAACGGTGCCCGGCCTCCCCGGCCGTGGCCAGCAGGTCGTCGAGACGGGTGAGCCCGGCCGCCGGGCCGCCGACGTCGGCGGTCACCGCGGCCAGTGCGACGCCACCACCCAGTGACGGCGCGAGGTCATTCAAGATCAGATGCAGTTCGAGCAGCGTACGGGCATCCGCCGCCCCCGAGCAGTGCAGCGCCTGGATGGCCGCCTCCACCTGGAACCGGCCCAGCCGCCCCAGCCCGTGCGCCGCCCGCAGATGCCCGTGCGCCGACTCGATGAGCCCCCGGTCCCACTGCTGCGGGTCCTGCTCGTCCAGCGGCACGAACCGCCCGTCCGCGCCGATCCGGGCGCCCGCCCGTGCGGCCGACAGCTGCACGAGCGCCGCCAGCCCGTGCACCTCCGGCTCGTCGGGCGCCAGCGTGGCCAGCACCTCGACCAGGTGGAGTGCCTCGGCCGGGTCGAGCGCGTACGCCCCGTAGACGGCTTCGAGCACCGCCGTCATCCGTCCCGGAAGGTCGGCCCGCTCGGGGATCCGGAACGGGATCCCGGTGGTCCGGATCCGCTTCTTCACCCGGACGAGACGCGTGGCCATCGTGGTGGCCGGCACCGAGAAGGCCCGTCCGATCTGCTCGGCCGTGAACCCGAGCACGGTGTTGAGCATCAGCGGCGTGTGCATGCCCCGGTCGATCGCCGGATGCGCGCAGACCAGCATCAGCTCCAGCCGCCGGTCCGGGATCGCGTCGACGTCCACGTCGTCGCTGTGCGCCGGTGCGTCGCGTTCCACGTCGAGCGCCACCGTCCGGCGGAACTCGGCCGCGCGCCACCGATCCCGGATCCGGTTACGTGCCACGGTCAGCAGCCAGCCACCGGGATTGCCGGGAACACCCTGCTCCGGCCAGGTCCGCACGGCCGCCTCGTAGGCGTCGGCCAGCGCGTCCTCGGCCGCCGGAATGTCACCCGACCCGGCCGCCAGCAGCGCGAGCAGCCGCCCGTGCCAGTCACGGGCGGCCACCCCGGCCGCGATCAGCGGGTCCATCCGCCGCGTCCCGTCGTCCCCTCCCGGTCAGCGGGTCCAGCCACCGGCCAGGAACGAGGTCGACACCGGGCGGATCTCCACGGCGCCCCACTGCGTGGCCGGGTTCTTCTCGGCCCAGCCGATCGCCGCGTCCAGGTCCGGCACGTCGATCAGGAACACCCCGGCCAGGGCCTCCTTCGTCTCGGCGAACGGCCCGTCCTGCACCCGTGGCGTCCCGTCGCGCCGGGTGACGGTCGTGGTCGCCCCGGTTGGCTGCAGCACGTCCGCCGACAGCAGGACACCGGCCTGCTCCAGCGCCTTCGCATACACGTCGAAAGCCCGCTGGGCCTCGGCGATCACCGCGGCGTCGAGCTCGCCGTCAGCCGGCTCGTGGTGGTGCATCAGCAGCGCGTACCGCATGGTCCGTCTCCCTCTTCTCAGAAACCGTCACCCTGATGACGAACCAGCGGGCCCCGGATCGTCACCCGGTGGCCGGAGCGTGCAAGGGTCCGGATCTCTTCGAGTGTCAGGGTGCCGGCCGGGCGGCTGATGTCGCTCGCGCCGAAGCCGGCCGACCGGGCCGGTGCGGCGAGCCTATGACGCCGTCGTCCGCCGCGTCACCGTCCGGGGAGCCCGCCGGCTCTCATTCGGGTGCCGAGCCCGGTTCGGCCATCCGCCCGTGCAGGGCCGCCTTGACCCGGTCCGGGGTGACCTTGCTCGCGACCGCCTGCGCCCGTGTCTTCACCGACCCGGCCAGCACCTTCTCCCGGCCGTCGAGCAGCGCCCGGACGGCCTGCTCGGCGACCTGCGCCGGGTCGTCCTTGCCGCCCGCGCCGACCCGGGTGTCGTCCATGTCGGCGCGGTGGAAGAAATTGGTGTCGGTCGGGCCGGGCATCAGCGACGTCACGGTCACGCCGGTGTCCTTGAGCTCGGCCCGCACCGCCTCGGCGAACGACTGCACGAACGACTTCGACGCGTTGTACACGGCCTGGTAGGTCCCGGGCATCATCGACGCGATCGACGAGGTGATCAGGACCCGGCCGTGACCGCGGTCGACCATGCCGGGCAGCGCGCGTTTGGCCAGGTGCACGGTCGAGGTGACGTTGACGGCGATGACGTTGAGCTCGTCGGCCAGGGCGGTGCCGCCGACGAACTCGCCGCCGATGCCACGGCCCGCGTTGAGGGCGAGCACGTCCACGTCGCGGCCGGTCGCCTCGATCGCCGCCCAGGCCTGCTCGACGCCGTCGTAGTCGGCCAGGTCGGCGCGCACCGCGGTGATCTGGTTGCGGCCGTCGCGGCGCAGGTCGCCGGCGGCCTCCTCGATGCCCGCGTCCTCGGCGATCATCAGCAGGTCGAAACCCTGCGTCGCGAGTTGCCGGGCCAGTTCGTATCCGATGCCGCTGGATGCTCCGGTGATCACGGCGAACCGGTTCTCGCTTGTAGTGGTCATGCCGGCCGTGTGCCCAGCAGCGGCCGCCTCAACCACGCATCCGGAAACCGGACGGCCGGGGCAGCAGCGCCGGAACCCGCCGCATGTGCTCGGCGTAGGCGGGCCGGCGGATCAGCGACCGGCGGTCCATCATGGGCACGCTCACGAAGGTGAACAGCAGCACCATGGTGACCGGCCCGACGATCGTCCACCACCAGTCCGGGGCCGCGGCCAGCCCGAACAGCCACATCCCCCACCAGAACGCGATCTCGCCGAGATAGTTGGGGTGCCGGGAGTGCCGCCACAGGCCGAGGTCGATGACGGCACCCCGGTTGGCCGGGTCGCCGGCGAACCGGTGCAACTGCCGGTCGGCGGTCGCCTCCAGCAGGATCGCACCGGTGGTGACGGCCACCGCGGCGGCGTCGAGCAGGTTCCACGGGCGGCCGGTGACGGTGGTGGCCGGCCAGACGGCGAGCAGTCCGGCGAAGACCACGAGAGTCGGCATCATCTGGATGCCGCCCAGGTTGATCAGCCACCACGGGACACCGGGCCGGCGCTGCTCGCGCAACTGCACGTAACGCCAGTCCTCGTGGCCCAGGCCGCGCCAGGAGAGCGCCCAGTTGGCGGTGAGCCGGATCGACCAGGCCAGCACCAGCAGCAGCACGGCGATCTGCCGGCCGGTCAGCGGCGGCGCGGAGACCACCCAGGCGATCACGATCACCGCGGGGGCGACACTCCAGTACGGGTCGTAGAGGCTCGCGTTCGCCACCAGCATGCTCGCCACGAACACCACGATCGTGGCGGCCACGTCGGCGTAGAGGGTGACCAGGAGCCCCGGTCCGTGCACGGCGGCGGCGACCGCCCAGGCGGCGAGGCCGGCCGCCAGGTAGGCGAGTGTCACGACGGCGAACCCGGCCGGCCGTGAAGAGCCGGCCAGGTTCCCGCCGATCCGGTAGGTCATAGACGGATGCTAATGGCCCGTCGCTCAGATGGGCAGGGTCACCGTCTGCGGAGCCGGGCGGCGGGTGGTGGTCCCGTCGCCGAGCTGACCGTTGGCGTTGTTGCCCCAGCACCACAGGGCCCCGCCGGTGCGCATCCCGCAGCCGTGGTAGCCGATCGCGAAGCCGCCGGTCCAGTCGGTGCCCGTGCCGACCCGGGTCGGGGCGTACCGGTTGGTGGTGGTCCCGTCGGCCAGCTGCGCCTCCATGTTGTTGCCCCAGCACCACAGGCTGCCGTCGGTGCGGGAGGCGCACGCCGAGTTGTCGTTGCCGGTGACCCGTGTCCAGGTCGAGGCGTCACCGACCCGGACCGGCGTGGTCTGGAAGGTGCCGGACTGGCCGAGCTGCCCGTACCCGTTCTCGCCCCAGCACCACAGCGTCCCGTCGGTGCGGGTGGCGCAGCTGAACGCGTACCCCGCGGTGACGGTGTTCCAGGTGGTCAGGGTGCCGACCTGCTCCGGAGCGGCCCGGTAGTTGAGGATGCCGAGGCCGAGCTGCCCGGTCGTGCTGTCACCCCAGCACCAGAGTGTCCCGTCGGTCCGGGTGGCGCAGGTGTGCGCGAACCCGGTCGTCACCTTCGCCCAGGTGGTGGCCGTGCCGACCCGGATCGGCGCGGTCTCGGTGTAGGCGCCGGCCCCGAGCTGCCCGGACCGGTTGAAGCCCCAGCACCACAGGGAGCCATCGGTCCGCACGCCGCAGGTGTGGCTGTCGCCGGCGCTGACCGTGGCCCAGTTGGTGGCCGTGCCGACCTGCACCGGAGCGTTGCGGGAGGTGGTGGTGCCGTCGCCGAGCTGGCCGCGGAAGTTGTTGCCCCAGCACCACAGGGTGCCGCCGGAGCGGACCGCGCAGTTGTGCAGGAAGCCGGCGTCGATCGAGGCCCAGTCGGTGGCGGTGCCGACACGGCCCGGGGTGGTCCGGTGGTTGGTGGTGCCGTCGCCGAGGGCGCCGGTGTAGTTGCCGCCCCAGCACCACAGCGAGCCGTCGGCGGGGATGGTGCAGGTGTGCGCGTAGCCGGTGGCCACGGCGGGTGTGGTGGCGGCCTGGGCGGCCGTGGCTGGGCCGACGGCGACGCCCAGGACGAGGGCCGCGAGAGCGGCGAAGATGCGGAATCTAGCCATGTGCCTACTCCGGGGATGGGGAACGGAAGGAGTGGGAGCGCTCCCAGAAGTTAACCATCGACCCGGAGCAATGGACAAGCGGTGGGTCGTCGTCGACGGCCCTCGATCTCCTAGGCGAACAGCGAGAAGACGTGGACCGTGGTCGACCGGTAGGTCTCGTCGGGCCGCAGCACCGTCGACGGGAACCCTGGCTGGTTCGGGCTGTCCGGGAAGTGCTGCGTCTCCAGCGCGAACGCGTCACCCTGCCGGTAGGTGAGCCCGCCCCCGCCGCGCAGCTTGCCGTCCAGGAAGTTGCCCGAGTAGAACTGCAGACCCGGCTCGGTCGTCTCGATCGTCATCTCGCGCCCGCTCGACGGGTCCCGCACGACCGCCGCCGTCCGCAGCCCCGCACCGTCGCCTAGCACGTAGTTGTGGTCGTACCCGCGGCCGATCCCCAACTGCGGGTGCTCGTCACGGACCCGTGCGCCGATCGGGTGGAACTCGCGGAAGTCGAACGGGGTGCCCGCCACCGGCGCGATCTCCCCGGTCGGGATCAGTGTCGCGTCGACCGGCGTGTAGTGCTCGGCGTCGATGCGCAACAGATGGCCCTCGGCGGTGCCGCTGCCCTCGCCGGCGAGGTTCCAGTAGGCGTGGTTGGTCAGCGCCAGCACCGTCGCCCGGTCGGTCGTGGCCTCGTAGTCGAGCCGCAGCGCGTCCCGCTCGTCGAGGGTGAACGTGACACTGACCCGCACCGTCCCCGGGAAGCCCTGCTCGCCGTCGGCCGAGGTGTAGCTCATCCGCACACCGTTCCCGACCTCGGTGGCCGCCCAGACCCGCTGGTCGAAGCCGTGCGAACCGCCGTGCAGGGTGGTCTGACCCTCGTTCTGCGCGAGCTTGTAGCTCTCCCCGTCGAGCGTGAAGCCGCCGCCCCCGATCCGGTTCGCGTACCTCCCGATCGTCGCGCCGAAGAACGGGTTCCCGGCCAGATAGGCGGGATCGGTGTACCCCGCCAGGTCGGCGAACCCGAGCGTCACGTTGCCGAGGTTGCCGTCCCGGTCCGGTACCAGCACGGACTGGATCGTCGCGCCCCAGGTGAGGATCGACACGGACACGCCGCCCGTGTTGCTCAGCGTCCATCTCTCGATGCCCGTGCCGTCGGCCAGCTCGCCGAATGTCACCTTGTCGATACTCGTCATGGGCGGCATCGTGCCAGATAAGCGGCGGCTGTTAACGCTCACCTCGGTCGGTAGGCTCACCCGCATGCGCTTCGACTGTCACCAGCATCTCTGGCCTCCGGCGCTGGTCACAGCGTTGCGGGAGCGTGACGCCATGCCGTTCCTGCGCGACTGGACGCTGTACCTGGAGGGCGAGAACCCGTACCGGGTCGACCCGGCCGCTCACGATGTGGAACGCCGGAGCGCCGCCGAGCACGCCGACCGGGTCCTCGTGTCGCTGTCCAGCCCGCTCGGGATCGAGCACGCCCCCGACGGCGCCGAGCTGATCGACATCTGGCACGCGAGCGCGCTCGAGCTGCCCGACCCGTTCCACGTGTGGGCCGCCGCCTCGGTCGCCGCGCCGGACGCCGCCGCGCTGACCCGGGTGCTGCGCGAGGACCGCGTCGCCGGCCTGCAGCTGCCCGCCACCGCGCTGGACGGTCCCGACGCTCTCGGGCACGTCGCGCCGCTGCTGGAGGTGCTCGAACGCTCCGGGAAACCGCTGCTCGTGCACCCGGGACCGGCGCCCGCCGAGTCCGGTGAGCTGCCCGACTGGTGGCCGGCGCTGGTGCCGTACGTCGCGCAGATGCACCGCTCCTGGATGGCCTGGCACGTCGCCGGCCGTAGACGCCACCCGGCGCTGCGCATCGCGTTCGTCGCCCTGGCCGGGCTCGCCCCGCTGCATCACGAGCGCCTCGCCGCCCGCGGCGGGCCGGTCTTCGCCCCCGACCCGAACGTCTTCTACGAGACGTCGTCCTACCACTCCGACGCCATCGCCGCGCTGGCCCGCGTCGTCGGCCCGGCCGCCGTCGTGCACGGCTCCGACCGCCCCTACGCCGAGCCCCTGGACCCGCTCGCCTTCCACGGCGGGTACTTCACCGCGAACCCCTCCCGCCTCCTTCAAGGCCCCTCCCTGGGTACGGACCACACCTGACCGGCCGCAATCCACCCCGTCCCGGGCCTACCCCGCGACGGGGCTGCCCGCTCCCGGCCGACAGCGCGACCGCCGGGCGGATGCGACGGTCACCGGCGGTCTGCCGGACGTGCGGAACGGCGGATAGGCTGGCAGGACGTCGTTCACGTCGATGGATTCGGGGACCGGTGATGACCGAGCGCAAACCGATGGGCATGAGCTTCGAGTCGTGGATCGACCAGCAGATCACCGAGGCGACCGAGCGCGGCGACTTCGACAACCTCCCCGGCACGGGCAAGGCGCTGCCCGCGGGCGCCGACGACGAGGACTGGTGGTTCCGCGCCTACATGGAGCGCGAGGAGGTCTCCGCCGACGCCGCGCTGCCCCTGCCGCTGCTGTTGCGCAAGGAGGCCGAGGACATCGACGTCACGGTCGGTGCCCTGCCCACCGAGGAGAAGGTCCGTGCCGCGGTGGCCGACCTCAACAAGCGCATCACCGACTCCTGGCGCCTACCGGCCCAGCCCGGCCTATTCGTCCGCAAGGTCGACCCGGAGCCGGTCGTCGCGCACTGGCTGGCCACCCGCCCGGCCCCGCCACCGGCGGAGGCGCCGCCCGCGGCCGTGCCGCTCCCGTGGTGGCGCCGCCTCTTCACCGTTGCCCGCTGACTGTCCTCAGAAGCACTCGTCCTCGTCGACGATCTGGATGCCGATCACCGTCTGCGGCGGCTGGACCTGGTCGAAGAACCAGGGGTCGCCCGGAGCCAGACAGTCCTGCGCTCCGCCGGAGATCTCCAGCCAGGCGGCGTCGTCGATCCGCGAGTTGTAGGCGGCATAGGCGTGCCTGGCCCGCGGCCCCAGTCTCTGGAAATCCTGAGTCATGTCCCGGAAAGCCGCGGTCGGCTCACGGGCGAGCCAGTCGGCGCTGGTGAGGTAGAAGCAGACCCGCGGATAGTCACAGCCGAACCGGCTCCCGGCGGATGCCGGCGACGCGTTGACAGTCGAAATCGCCCCGGCCGCCATGATGGTCGTGGCGGTGAGCGCGATCATGTTCTTCCGCATGGCGAGATCCCCCGTCTCGTGTTCTCGGAATGTGCTTGGGGACCATCGTCCCCGCGTCCGGCGTACCGGGTCGGCGTACCGGGCTTTCCTGGTCGAACGGCCGAAAGGCAGGTCAGCCGTGCGGATCGGCCGGCCGGTGATCCGCACGCCGGAGGCGGTGATCCACCGGCCCGGTAATCCGGAGGGCGGCCCGCGGCCGTATGCACGGTCGTGGACTACGAGACGATCACCTTCGCTCTGGCCGCCGGGCTGCTCGCGGCGTTCAACCCGTGCGGGTTCGCGCTGCTGCCGTCGTTCCTGGCGCTGCTGGTCGCCGGTCCCGGCGGAGTGCTCCGGGCGCTGCGCCTGTCGGCGGCGATGACCGCCGGATTCGTCACCGTCTTCGGCCTGATCGGGGCGGTTCTGGCGGTGACGACGGCGCCGATCCAGCGGCATCTGCCGTGGGCCGCGGTGATCACCGGAAGCGCGCTGGTCCTGCTGGGTGCCTGGCTGCTGTCCGGCCGGGAGCTGCAGGTCCGCCTTCCGCGGCTCGCCGCCGGCTCGCCGGCCGGTTCGATCCTGGCCCTGTACGGCTACGGAGCGTCCTACGCGGTGGCGTCGCTGTCCTGCACGATCGCCCCGTTCCTGGCGGTCACCGGTCTGGTCTCCGGCGGCGCCGACGTCACGTCCGGTGTCGCCGCGTTCGTCGCCTACGGCGTGGGCATGGGACTGGTGGTCGGCCTGCTGGCGATGCTGGTCGCCTTCGCCCGCGAGGCCACGGTCCGCCGTACCCGCGCCGTCCTGCCGTGGATCTCCCGCCTGTCCGGGGCGTTCCTGCTGGCCGCCGGCCTGTACGTCACGTATTACGGCTGGTACGAGCTGCGCCTGGCCGACGGCGGTTCCCCCACCGATCCGGTGGTCGGGACGGTGGGGGAGCTGCAGGGCCGCGTCACCACGTGGCTGGACACGATCGGGATCGGGTGGACCGCGGTCGCCTTCACCGTGGTGGCCCTCCTGGCGATCGTCACACGCTCCCGGCGGGGCGCGCCGGCCGTCTCAGGTGCCGGCGAGTGACCCGCCGATGCCGCCGACGCTGAAGTAGCGGTTCAGGGAGGTGAAGACGACGACCGGGGCAGCATCATCACCACCGCGAGCGCCATGACCGACCCCCAGTCCGTCCCGTTCTGCTGGAAGAACGACTGGACCCCGATCGGCAGGGTGAACCGCTCCTCCGAGCGCAGGAACACGATCGCCACCAGGTAGTCGTTCCACGACACCAGGAACGTGAAGATCGCCGTCGACAGCACCCCGGGCAGGGAGTTGCGCAGCACGATCCGGGTGAACCCGCTGAACAGCGAGGCCCCGTCGATCCAGGCCGCCTCCTCCAGCGACACCGGGATCGTGTCCATGTAGGCGGCCATCATCCACACCGCCACCGACATCGACGCCCCGACGTAGACGATGCCCAGCCCGATCAGGTTGTCGACCAGCCCGATCTCGGCGAACAGCAGGAACAGCGGAATCACGGCCGTGATCACCGGCAGCGACTGCACGACGAACAGCAGCAGCGAGTACGCCGACACGGCCCGGCTGCGGCCGCGGGAGAGGACGTACCCGGCCGGGGCGGCCACGGCGACCGACACCAGCGCGGTCGCCAGGGTGACGCCGAGACTGTTGCCCAGCCAGATGAGGGTCGGGACGTCACTGAAGACGTGGACGAAGTTGGCCATGCCGAAGGAGGCGCTGCTGCCCGACCCCACACCGGGCCGCAGCGACAGCACCAGCACCGCCGCCACCGGCACCAGCACGACCCCGGTGATCACGAGGATCACCGCGAAGCGCCACCACTGCCCGCGCCTGTCACCCCTGGTCATACGTGGGCCTTTCTGATCTGGCGGTACAGGGCCAGCGACACGACGACCAGGCTCAGGGTCATCACGAAGGCGATCGCGACGCCCGGGCCGACCTGGAAGCTCTGGAACACGGTCCGGTAGGAGAGCACGACCAGGGAGGTGGTGGCGTCGACCGGGCCGCCACCGGTGAGCAGGTAGATGGTGGGGAAGTCGTTGACGCAGAAGATCGTCATGAGGATCCACGAGATGTACGTGGAGCGGGCGATCATCGGCAGCGTGATGTGCACGAACTGCTGCCGCCGGGAAGCGCCGTCGACCCCCGCGGCCTCGTAGACGGACCGGTCGACCCCGGTCAGCGCCGCACTGATCATCGTCATCATGAACGGCACGCTGATCCACACCTTGAAGGCGCAGACCGTGACCCTGGCCCACGCCGGGTCGGCGAGGAACAGCGGCGTGCCGAGGCCGAGCGCGTGCACCAGGCTCGGCAGCAGGCTCTGCGGGGTGGCGACCAGCCAGTTCCACGCGGTCGACGACACCACCACCGGGACCACCCAGGGCAGCAGGAGCAGCGTCTTGAAGACCGTCCGGCCGGGGATGCGGGTGCGCAGCAGCAGTGCCAGCCCGAGCCCGCCCAGCCAGCTGCCGAACACGCCGACGGCCGTGAAGACCAGCGTGAACCGGACCGATCGCCAGAACGCGGGACTGGTCAGTGTCTCCCGGTAGTTCTCCAGGCCCACGTAGTCGCCCGGGTCGATCAGCGTGCCGTCGCGTACCGACTGGACGGCGGCGTAGACCAGGGGATAGGCGTTGATCAGGACCAGCAGCGCCAGCGACGGCGCCACCAGCAACAGCAGGGTCCGCCGGGCGCGGGTCACTTCACGATCGCCTGCAGCGCGTCCTGCAGCGTGTTCAGCGCGCCCCGCGGGTCGCTGCCGGCGAGGACGGTCTGGGCGAACTGGGTGAGCGGCTGACTGGAGTCGACCGCGGCCAGTCCGCCGAACAGGGTCGTCGACCGGGTGGCGAAGGTCTTGGCGACCGGCGCCCACTCGGCGATGATCTTCGCCTTGGCGGTCTGCTTCTGGAAGGCCGGCAGCGCGACGATCGACTTGAGCACCGGAAGCCCGGCGACCACGTTCTGCTGCCACAGGACCTTCATGTTGCGGATGTAGTAGGACAGGAACGCCTCCGAGCCCTCGGTCGACGGCGTGTTCGCGTACATCATGATGTTGTTCTGGAAGACCAGGCCCGCCTTGGCGCCGCTGGGCCCGGTGAGCGGGCTCATCACCCGCAGGTCGCCGTCGGTCTCGCCGGTGTCGGTGTCGAGGCCTGCCGTGTGGATGCCCATGGCGACCTTCTTCATCTTCCACTGGGCGATCAGGTTGTCGGTGGTGTAGCTGATCGACGCCGGGTCGACCGCCTTCGCCTTGACGAGCTCCTGGACGAACGTCACCGCCTCGAGGTTGGCGCCGGTGACGACGTCGACCCTGCCGTCGGGGTCGAACAGACCGCCGCCGTTGTTCAGCATCATCAGCAGCAGTCCCTGGCTGCCGAGGTTGTTGCCGGCACCGGCTCCGGTGCCGAACCCGAAGACCTTCCTGGCGGCCAGCGCCCGGCTCACGGTCAGCAGCTCGTCCCAGGTGGTCGGTACGGCCACGCCCGCCTCGTCGAGCAGGGACTTGCGGTACCACCACACGCGGAAGTCGAGCTGCCACGGCACCGCGGCGTAGCCCTTCGCGGTCTTCATCGACTCGACCTGCCCGGGCAGGAAGTCGTCGAGGGTGCCGTCCTTGCGGAACTGCTCGATCACGTTGTCGGCGTACGCGATGGCGCCCTGGTCGGCGAACTGGAAGGCCTGGAAGCCGCCGCCGGTGCTGACCGCGGGCCCGGTCCTGGAGGCGATCGCCGAGGAGAAGGTCTGCGAGAAGTTCGCCCACTGGATCTCCTGATAACCGGCCGCGGGCAGGTTGTTCGCCGGCTGGTACCCCTCGGTCAGCTTCCGGGCCGCGGCCGTGTAGTCGGCCTGCCCCCACGGCATGTCCCAGAACTTCAGCTTGCCGGACCCGGACGCGGATCCTCCGCCGCACGCGGACAACAGCGTTCCGCCGGCGACGGCGGCGCCGAGACCGAGGAAGGCGCGGCGGGTGGGTTTCGAGCGCATGGCAGCTCCTTTGTGGGGCGTACGTGCAGGCGAATGCCGTGGACGTTAAAGAGCTGCGCGTTGTTCGTGTTCGGGCTCGGCCGCTGAACAAGCAACGCTGAACAACGTCGATACGTGGGAGCGGTCCCAGCCGCTGTCGGCCGGCTGGAGGCCGTCGTATATACAGCAGGGGTGCCTCGTCGGGAACGTCCGCTGGGATCCGAGGACTCGCCGCTGCTCCGGTTCGCCGGCGATCTGCGGCGGCTGCGCCGTAGTGCCGGGGAGCCGACGTACCGTGACCTCGGGAAGCGAACCAACTACTCGGCCGCCGCCCTGTCCGAGGCGGTGGCCGGGCGCCGTCTGCCCAGTCTCGCCGTCACCGTGGCGTTCGTGCGGGCGTGCGACGGTGACGCCGCCGCCTGGACCGAGCGCTGGCGGGAGCTGGCCGCCGGGCAGCCGGGTGCGCCGGGGGAGGCGCCGCCACCGTATGTGGGGCTGGCCGCCTACCAGGTCGAGGACGCCGACCGGTTCTTCGGCCGGGAGGCCCTGACCGCCACCCTGCTGGCGCTGGTGGAGGAGCGGCCGTTCGCCGGTGTGTTCGGGGCCTCCGGCGCCGGCAAGTCGTCACTGCTGCGGGCCGGTCTGGCCGCCCGCTCCCCGCGTACGGCCCTGGTCGTCACGCCGGGCGCCGACCCGGTGGGCGAACTGGCCGTGGCGTTGGCCGTGCTCGCCGACGAGCCCGCCGGCCGGGTCCGTGACGATCTGGCCGCCGACCCGCAGGCGCTGCGGGGCTGGCTGGCGAAGGCGGCCGACGATCTGCTCCTGGTGGTCGACCAGTTCGAGGAGTGCTTCACCCTCTGCGACGACGCCGGCCGTGACTGGCTGATCCGCGCGCTGACCGTGGCCGCCGGACCGCACAGCCGGGTGGTCATCGGGGTCCGAGCCGACTTCTACGGCCACTGCGGCGCTCACCCGGAGCTGGTGGCGGCCCTGCATCGCGCTCAGCTGCTGGTCGGGCCGATGTCGACGGAGGAGTTCCGGTGGGCGGTGACCGAGCCGGCCACCCGGGCGGGGGCCTCGCTGGAGACGGCGCTGGTGGCCCGGCTCGTCTCGGACGTCGCGGGGCAGCCGGCCGCGCTGCCGTTGGTGTCGCACACCCTGGCCGAGGCCTGGCGGCGGCGTCGCGGCCTGGCGCTCACGCTGACCGGCTACGAGGACGTCGGCGGGGTCCGGCACGCGCTGGCCCGCAGCGCGGAGGAGACCTTCGGCGAGCTCGACGAGGACGGCCGGGCCGCGGCCCGGGGGCTGTTCCTGCGCCTGGTGGTGCCGGGGGACGGCACCGAGGACACCAAGCGGCGGGTGTCGCGTGCCGATCTCGACGTGCCGGACGCGCTGCTGGACCGGCTCGCCGCCGCCCGTCTGATCAGCATCGACCGGGACGGTGTGGAGCTGGTCCACGAGGCGCTGCTGCACGCCTGGCCGCGCCTGGCCGGCTGGCTCGCCCGGGACCGGGACGACCTGCGCACGCTGCACCGGATCGCCGAGGAGACGGCCGTCTGGGAGGCGCACGGCCGCGATCCGGACACCCTGCAGCGCGGCGCCCGCCTCGAGCAGGCGGCCCGGCTGCGGAATCGCCTCAACCGCCGGGAGCGGGAGTTCCTCGATGCCGGGCTGGCGGCCGAGGAGGAGGCGGCGGCGGCCGGGCGGCGGTCGGCGCGACGTCTGCGCCGGCTGGTGGCGGGGCTGGCGGTCATCACGGTCCTGCTGGCCGGGACGGCGATCACCGCCGTGGCGGCCCAGCGCTCGGCGACGGCTCAGCGCAACGAGGCGCTGTCGCTGCGCGCCGTGGACACCGCCCGGGGCATGCTCAAGTCACGCCCGCACGACGCCGAGGCGCTGGCCCTGGCCGCCTACCGGGTCGCCCCGACCGCCGAGTCACGCGACATGCTGGTGCTGGCGCACGCCGCGTCGTCCGCCACCACGCTGGGGCTGGGGTATGCGACGACGCCCGGCCGGATCGCGATCACCAGGCAGCCGCCGTACGGCGGGCGGCCCGCCACCGAGCAGTTGTGGCGCCCGAGCAACGGCTCGTGGGCACCCGCCGGTGAGCTGCCCACCGGAGACATGTTCCTGTACGGCCGGAGCGAGGACGAGACCGTGGCCCTCTACGGGGGCGGGCCCGGCTCGGTGCTCTGGGACCTCTCCGACCTGGACAGTCCACGCCGTATCCCGACGCCGGCGGATCTTCCGCTGGTGGAGAGCATGGACCGGGACGGCTCGGTGGTGTCCGGCGTGACCGGCGACCACGCCGCGGTCCTGTGGCGGGTCGGTGAGCGGGCCCCGCGCCGACTGCCCGCGACCGACGTGGAGAGCACGGCGCTGCTGCCCGACGGCTCCGGCCTCGTCGTGTGCCGGCGTCAGGACGGTTCGTTCGTGCTGGAGCGGTGGACGGTGGACGGTGCCCGGGTCGCCACGCTGTTCCGTTCGCCGTACCGTATGTCGCCCTATGCCGGCCCGGACGGCATGGTCGTCGCGATCGCGGAGAGCGGAGAGGTGGTGATGGTCGACGCCGGTGATCCGGCCGACGTGCGGACGGTGGCCCGCGTCGAGGGCCTCGGCTATCCGTCGACGGTGACCTTCGATCCGGCCGGCCGGACCCTGGCGCTGACCGACTTCGATCGGGTCGTCCTGGTGAGCGTCGCGACCGGCGAACCGCTGATCTCGCTCGATGCCCAGGGTCTCGGCCTCGGGTTCCCGCGCATCGAGGACGGGCGGATCGCGGTGCTCGCGTCGGGCGATCTGTGGCATCTGGACAGCGACGTGGCCCGGGTGATCGGTGAGGTGTGCGCCGGCCGGCCGCTCTCGGTGGACTGGGAGCGGCACTTCCCCGGCGCCGGGCCGCGGCGTCTGTGCCCGTGACAGGGGTTCAGAGCAGGGCGGCGAGGGTGGGCAGCAGCGCGGCGGCCCGGGTGAGGTCGGTGTCGAGGGGCCGGTCGGTGAGGTCGTCGGAGAGCTGGGTGGCGGCCAGGGACCACGCCTCCCGGAGGACTCCGCCGGTGAGGCGCTCGGGTGCCAGGCGCAGGGCGCGCACGGCGGCGACCAGCTCGGCGGCGAGCAGGGTGGGGGTGAGCCGGGCCATGGTGCGCAGCGAGCGGGCGCCCTGGGTGGCGAAGCTGGCGTGCTCCTCCAGGCCGAGCGAGATGGTGAGGGTCCCGGAGGCGGTGGGCTGGACCACGGCGCGCATCTCGGCGAGCAGGTCCTGGACCACGTACTCGGTGATCATGAGGCCGGAGCTGCCGGGCGGTCCGTCGGCGAGGAAGGCTCGCAGGCCGGTCATGTCGGGCCGCATCAGCAGGCCGAGCCGGGCCGCCGACAGCGACATCACCGGGAGGAACGCGCCGCGGACCCCGTCGAGGCCGGCCGCGAGGGTGGCGGTGTGGAACTGGCCGTGATGGTGCACCCCCGCGGCGGTGACCAGCGGGTTCTCGACGGCTGCGTTGATCTCGGCGGTGACCGTGGCGCTCAGGGTCTCGGCGGCGTGCAGGGCGGGCGCGGTGACCTGCGGCACCACCCGCAGGCCGAACGGGTCCTGGATGCGCAGCGCTGGTGACGCGCCGCTGACCATTGCCTGCAGAGTCGTGGCGACGGCGATCTGGTGCGGGTGCGCGCGGGCGGCGTGCACGGCAGGATCGTAGGCCTCGGGGTTACCGCGCAGCGCCAGGAAGGAAAGCGCCGCGATGATCGTTGAGGCGCGTAGGTGACGGTGGACGTCCGAGACGGCCAGGGCGGAGGTGGCGACGGTGAGGGCGCTGGAGCTGATCATCGGCAGGGCGTCGGTGGCGTCCAGGCCGACGGCCGGCGCGGTTCCGCTGCGCCACGGGCGGTCCCCGGCGAGGGTGAGGGTGAGCTCGGCGAGCGCGGACAGGTCGGAGGTGCCGATGGCGCCCCAGCGGTGCAGGGTGGGGACGGCGCCGTCGCGCAGGGCGGCGGCCAGCGCCTCGGCGACCCGGCGGGAGACTCCCGACCCGCCGGCGAGGAGCTGGTTGAGGCGCACGGTCATGACCGCCCGGGCGGTACGGTCGTCCTCCTCCGGCCCCACTCCGGCGCAGTGGCTGCGCAGCAGGCGCAGCGCGTGACCGTCCGGATCGCCGGCCTGCTCGTGCCGGTTCGCGCCGACGCCGGTGTTGGCGCCGTAGACGGCTCCCCGCGCCCGCGCGTCGAGGAGCCCGGTGTGGCGTTCGCCGACCAGGATGAGTGCGGCTGGATCGATGGTGATCTCGGCCACGCCGGAGGCGATCGTCTCCAGCTCTGGGATCGTCAGGGAGTGACCATCTAGCCGGACCTGCACGAAGTCTCCAGAACCGTGACCGAACGTTGACACATTATTCACTACTTAGCGAGTATGAATAGTATGATTCATAAGATCAACTGGGAGTGCCATGATCACATTCGAGGACGTCGTCAAGGTATACCCCGGCGGCGCCACGGCGGTGGACCATCTCAGCCTCGAGCTGCCCACCGGCAAGATCACCGTACTGGTCGGGCCCTCCGGTTGCGGTAAGACGACCTCCCTGCGGATGATCAACCGGATGGTCGACCCGACCTCGGGGCGCATCCTGATCGACGGCCGGGACGTGACCCGGCAGAACGAGGCCGAGCTGCGGCGGGGCATCGGCTACGTCATCCAGCACGCCGGCCTCTTCCCGCACCGGACCGTGCTGGACAACGTGGCGACCGTGCCGGTGCTGCTCGGCAGGACGCGACGCGAGGCCCGGACCGCCGCGCTCGGCCTGCTCGAACGGGTGGGCCTGTCCGCCGAGTTCGCCAAGCGCTACCCAGCCCAGCTCAGCGGTGGCCAGCAGCAGCGTGTCGGGGTGGCCCGGGCGCTCGCCGCCGACCCGCCGATCATGCTGATGGACGAGCCGTTCAGCGCCGTCGACCCGGTGGTGCGGGCCCAGTTGCACGCCGAGTTCCTGCGTCTGCAGCAGGATCTGGGAAAGACCATCGCCATGGTGACCCACGACATCGACGAGGCCATCAAGCTCGGCGACCATGTGGCGGTGCTCCGTACCGGCGGCCGGCTGGCCCAGTTCGCGACGCCGCGGGAGCTGCTGGCGTCGCCCGCCGACGACTTCGTGGCCTCGTTCGTCGGCCGCGACCGTGGTCTGCGCAGCCTCTCCTTCGACAGCGCCGCCGAGCTGCCGGTCCGCCCGGTGGAGGGTGTCGACCTGGACGACGCCGGCCGGCCGGTCGGGCTGCCGGGGGTCTTCACCAAGGACGACTCGCTGCGCGTGGTCACCGACCTGGTGATCAGCTCGCCGGGCGGGATCGCGGTGCGCGTCGGGCCGGACGGGGCCGCCGACGGGCTGGTCAGCCATCACGACCTGGCCGACTATCTGGCGAGCCGCCGCTCATGATCCAGTATCTGACGAACAACCACGAGATCGTCTGGCAGGCGCTGCAGGAGCATCTGTATCTTGCGCTGCTGCCGATCCTCTTCGGGTTCGCGATCGCGCTGCCGCTGGGCTATCTCGCGGTCCGGTTCTCGTGGCTCTACCACCCGCTGATCAACACCTTCGGGGTGCTCTACTCGATCCCGTCGCTGGCGCTGTTCGTGTTCCTGCCGGTCATCCTCGGGACCAAGGTGCTGTCCCCGGTCAACGTCGTGGTCGCGCTGACCGTCTACACGGTGGCGCTGCTGGCCCGTACGGTGGCGGACGGCCTGCGCGCGGTCGACCCGGTGGTGGTGCAGGCGGCCACCGCGATGGGCTACCGCCGGACCCGCCGGCTGATCGACGTCGAGCTGCCGATCGCGCTGCCCGTCATCCTGGCCGGTCTGCGGGTCGCCACGGTGTCCAACATCAGCCTGGTCAGCGTCGGCTCGCTGATCGGCATCGGCGGCCTCGGCCAGCTGTTCACCCGCGGCTTCCAGCTGTTCTATCTGGAGCCGATCCTGATCGGCGTCATCCTGTCGGTGCTGCTCGCCGGGATCGCCGACCTGATCATCGTGCTCGTGCAGCGGGCCGTCACCCCGTGGACGCGTGCCGCATGAACTTCTCCTACCTGACCGATCCGGCCCACTGGGATCCGAGCAACCCCGGCAGCATCCCGAACCTGATCGTCTCGCACCTGGGTTACACGGCGCTGGCCCTGCTGATCGGCGCGGTGATCGCCCTGCCGGTCGGGCTCTACATCGGCCACACCGGCAGGGGCTCGTTCATCGCCATCAACGCGGGCAACGCCGGCCGGTCGCTGCCCACGCTCGGCCTGCTGATGCTCATGGTCACCCTGCTCGGACTGGGCCTGCTGCCGGTGCTGATCGCGCTGACCGTCCTGGTCATCCCACCGATCCTGACCTCGGCGTACGCCGGGATGCGCAACCTGGACCACCGGGTCGTCGACGCGGCCCGCGGCATGGGCATGCGCCCGTGGCAGGTGCTCACCCGCGTCGAGATCCCGATGGCGCTGCCCATCATGCTCAGCGGTTTCCGCAACGCCGCCCTGCAGGTGGTCGCGACCGCCACCGTGGCGGCCGCGGTCGGGCTGGGCGGGCTGGGCCGGCTGCTGATCGACGGCCTGGCCGTCAACGACTACTCCCGAGTCCTGGCCGGCGCCATCGTCGTCGCCGCACTGGCCGTACTCGTCGATCTCGTTCTGGCGCTGATCCAGCGTCTGATCGTCTCACCCGGATTGAAAGGCTCGTAGAAGATGAAGCGCATCGCCGCTGCAGTCGCCATGGCGCTCACGCTCACCGCGTGCGGCACCAACAGTGATCCGCTCGCCGACGAACCGGCCGCCTCCGGCGCTGCCGGCGGCTCGGTCACCGTCGGCTCCGCGAACTTCCCGGAGAGCCAGCTGCTCGCCGAGATCTACTCCCAGGCCCTGGAGGGCAAGGGCGTCAAGGTCACCCGCAAGTTCAACATCGGCGCCCGCGAGGTCTACCTCAAGGCGCTCCAGGACGGCTCGATCTCGCTGCTCCCGGAGTACAACGGCGCGCTGCTGGCCGCCCTGTCGCCGAACGGCATCCCGGCCGGGGTGAGCAGCCCCGACGCTGTTCTCGCCGAGCTGAAGAAGGTGCTGCCCTCCGGCACCGAGGTCCTGACCCAGTCGGCGGCCGAGGACAAGGACACCCTGACGGTCAGCGCGGACACCGCCACCAAGAACAACCTCAAGACCATCGAGGACCTCAAGGCGGTCGCCCCGACGCTGGTCGCCGGTGGCGGACCCGAGTTCACCGAACGCCAGCAGGGCCTCAAGGGCCTCAAGGAGGTGTACGGCGTCGAGTTCAAGGAGTACAAGCCGCTCGACCCGGGTGGCCCGCTGACCGTCAACGCCCTGAAGGACGGCGACATCCAGGTGGCCAACCTGTTCTCGACCGACTCGTCGATCGTCACCAACAAGTTCGTCACCCTGGCCGACCCGAAGAACCTGTTCACCTCGCAGAACGTCATCCCGCTGATCCGTAGCGAGGCGAACAACGCGACGGTGACCGGCGCCCTGGACGCGGTCTCGGGCAAGTTGACCACCGCGAACCTGACCAGCTACCTGGCCCAGGTCCAGGTGGACAAGAAGGACATCACCGTGGTGGCGAAGGCGTTCCTGTCGGAGAACGGCCTCAGCTAGGTTTGTTGATAGAGACGCCGCCCTTCGGGGCGGCGTTTTGTTTCCGGCTGATGTCTTGACGGCTGTACTCGCTGGTATCTATCTTTGCCGCAAAGATTTTCAGAAAGTTTCAAGCCTGTTGCTGCAAGGGCTTGCAGCCTTCCCCCCTTTGCCCGGAGGTAGATGTGGACAGTCCCCGCAGGCGGCGACGCCTGACCCGCATCCTGGCCGCCACCACCCTCGCCCTCGGCGTCGGCGGCTTCGGTGTCGCCCAGGTTCTCACCGGTCCGGAGGCCTTCGCCTCGCCGCCCGGCGAGAAGGACGTCACCGCCGTCATGTTCGAGTGGAGCTTCGCCTCCATCGCCCGCGAGTGCACGACCACCCTCGGCCCGCTCGGTTACGGGTACGTGCAGGTGTCCCCGCCGCAGGAGCACATCCAGGGCAGCCAGTGGTGGACCTCGTACCAGCCGGTGTCCTACAAGATCGCCGGCCGGCTCGGTGACCGTGCCGCTTTCACCACCATGGTGAACACCTGTCACGCGGCCGGGGTCAAGGTCGTCGCCGACACGGTGATCAACCACATGTCCGCGGGCTCCGGCACCGGCACCGGCGGCACCTCGTACGCGAAGTACAACTACCCGGGTGTCTACTCCGACGCGGACTTCCACTCCTGCCGGACCGCGATCAGCGACTACACCAACCGCAGCAACGTGCAGGACTGCGAACTGGTCAACCTGTCCGACCTGAACACCGGCAGCGACTACGTGCGGGGCAGGATCGCCGGGTACATCAACGACCTCGCGTCCCTCGGTGTCGACGGCTTCCGGATCGACGGGGCCAAGCACATCGCCGCCGCCGACCTCTCCGCCATCAAGGGCAAGCTCAGCAACACCGGCGCCTACTGGAAGCAGGAGGTCATCTTCGGCTCCGGCGAGGCGGTCCAGCCGACCGAGTACACCGGCACCGGCGACGTCCAGGAGTTCCGGTTCGCCCGCGACCTCAAGCGCGTCTTCCTCAGCGAGAACCTCGCCTACCTGTCGAACTTCGGCACGGCGTGGGGCTACCTGCCCAGCAACCAGGCGGCCGTCTTCGTGGACAACCACGACACCGAGCGCGGCGGGGACACCCTCAGCTACAAGAACGGGTCGGCGTACACCCTGGCCCAGGTCTTCACGCTGGCCTGGCCGTACGGTGCGCCGGACGTCAACTCCGGCTACGAGTTCAGCAACCACGACGCCGGGCCGCCGAACAACGGTGCGGTCAGCGCCTGCTACGCCGACGGGTGGAAGTGCCAGCACGCGTGGCGGCAGGTCGGCAACATGGTCGGGTTCCGCAACGCCACCCGCGGCACGGCGGTCACCAACTGGTGGTCCAACGGCGCCGACCAGATCGCCTTCAGCCGGGGCAGCAGGGGCTACGTCGCGATCAACCACGAGGGCAGTTCGCTGACGCGAACGTTCCAGACCTCCCTTCCGGCCGGCACCTACTGCGACGTCCAGCACGGCGACCCCACGGCCAACGGCGGATGCACGGGTACGACCTACGCCGTCAACTCCTCCGGCCAGTTCACCGCCACCGTGCCCGCCGGTGACGCGATCGCCCTCTACGTCGGCGCGAGCGGCGTCACCCCGACCACGTCGGTCTCCCCGACGCCCACCAGCACGGCCACCGCCGGCGCCGGCTTCAACGTCACGGCCACCACCTCGCTGGGCCAGAACATCTTCGTCGTCGGCAACCAGGCCGCGCTCGGCAGCTGGGCCCCGGCGAGCGCGGTCGCTCTGTCCGCCACCTCCTACCCGGTGTGGAAGGGCACGGTGTTGATGCCCGCCGGCACGGCGTTCGAGTACAAGTACATCCGCAAGAACGCCGACGGCAGCGTCACCTGGGAGTCCGGCAGCAACCGCACCGCCACGGTCCCGGCGTCCGGGCAGGTCACCCTGAACGACACCTGGCGCTGAGCTCCCGGCACCACACGTCCGGCCCGGTCGCCCCACGGTGGCCGGGCCGGACGTGTGATGATCGGCATCCTTGCTCCGCGGGCCGTCCGTAATGCATATTGCTCCTATAGTTTTTGTGGACTTTGGGAGCCGCTGTGATCGAAACCGGAGTGCACATCCTCGACCAGGCCGCCTGGGCCTCCCTGACCGGCCCGCACGCCCACTTCGCGCAGGGTGACGGCCGGGCCCTGCGCTACCGCCCCGAGATCTCGCCGATCATGGCGATTCCACCGGAGGCGGACGAGCGGGCCTGGGCCGACCTGCACGCCCTCGTCGGCCGGCGGGGGCAGGCTTTCCTCTCCGCCGATATCGGCACCCCGCCGGACGGCTGGACCGTCGAGGTGCGCGGCGAGGGTGTCCAGCTCGTCTCGACCGCTGCGCTGCGCTCCGAGCCCTCCGCCGGGCTCGTGGTCCTCGGTGCCGCCGACGTCCCGGAGATGCTGGAGCTCGTGGCGCGTACCAAACCGGGCCCGTTCGAGGTGGAGACCTATCGCCTCGGCACCTACCTCGGCGTCCGCCGGGCCGGGAGGCTCGTGGCGATGGCCGGTGAGCGCCTGCACCCGCCGGGCTGGACGGAGATCAGCGCGGTCTGCACCGATCCGGAATTCCGCGGTCAGGGCCTGGCGTCGACGCTGGTCCGAGCGGTCGCGCACAACATCCGCGAGCGGGGCGAGATCCCATTCATGCACGCCGCCGCGAGCAACGTCAATGCCATCCGGCTCTACCTGTCGATGGGTTTCGAGCTGCGCCGCACCCGCCAGTTCACCGTCCTGACCAGCCCGGACCGCAACCCCTGACGATCCGGTCGCAGCGGCGCCTCGGCGAACCCGCCGAGGCGCCCGTCGACGGTCCAGCGAGCGGATCGCGCAGGACTGTCCCCGTCCGGGCCGGGTGATGGCGGAAGGGCTCAAGTCGCTGATGCCGCGAAACCGTCCGTCCGTGTGTCGTCACGCTGGACGTATGTCCACGGTATGACCGTAGAGATATATACGTCTGTCGTTTAAGGATCCCCATACTGAACGCCACACATAGTCATGTGTGAATAGGTTCGGGGAGGAACCGAGTGAAGAGAGCCTTTGCGCTGACCAGCGCCACCCTGCTGGTCGGCAGCGCCCTCGTGGCCACCGCCACGAGCACCGCAGCCGCACCGCCGTCCCCCGTCGCGCCGCCCTCCGAGGCACAGGCGGCCGCCCGGGCGGAGAGCCACATCGCCACCCGCCCCGCCGACATCGAGGCCGCCGACGGCGAGACCTACAAGGTGTACCGCGCCAGCGTGGACGCCAACGGCGCCTCGCACGTCCGCTACGACCGGCTCTACCACGGCCTGCGCGTCTACGGCGGTGACTTCGTCGTGCACAGCAAGCCGGGTGGCGCGTACGACGGCACATCGGTCGGTCTGGACGCCCCGCTCGCCCTCAGCGTCACCCCGAAGGTCAGCGCCGCCAAGGCCGCAAAGACCGCCGAGGCCAACTTCGAGGGCTCCCGCACCGCCACCGGCACGCCGGAGCTCTTCGTCGACGCGAGCGACGGCAGCGCCCGCCTCGCCTGGGAGACCGTCGTCAGCGGCTGGGCCCCGGACAAGCAGACCCCGTCGCGGCTGCACGTCATCAGCGACGCGCAGACCGGCGCGTACATCGGCGAGTTCGACGAGATCGAGACGGTCGCCGGCACCGGCAACAGCGTCTACTCGGGCGCCGTCACCGTCGACACCACCCTCTCCGGCTCCACCTACAGCCTGATCGACCCGCTGCGCGGCAACGGCCGCACCTGCGACATGAACAACGGCACCAGCACCTGCACCACCTTCACCGACGCCGACAACACCTGGGGCACCGGCGCCACCTCCAACCGCCAGTCGGCCGGCGTCGACGCCCACTTCGGTGCGGCCAAGACGTTCGACTACTTCAAGAACGTGCACGGCCGCAACGGCATCTTCGGCACCGGCGCGGGCGTCCCGTCCCGGGTGCACTACGGCAACGCGTACGTCAACGCGTTCTGGGACGGCGCCCAGATGACCTACGGTGACGGCTCCGGCAACACCAAGCCGCTGGTCTCCCTCGACGTGGCCGGCCACGAGATGTCGCACGGCGTGACCGAGGCGGTCGTCTCCGGCGGCCTCACCTACTCCGGCGAGTCCGGCGGTCTCAACGAGGCCACCAGCGACATCTTCGGCAACATGGTCGAGTTCTACGCCAACACCACCTCGGACCCGGGTGACTACCAGGTCGGCGAGAAGATCAACATCAACGGCAACAACACGCCGCTGCGCTACATGTACAACCCGACCCTGGACGGCTCGTCGCACGGCTGCTGGGCCACCAACACCAACAGCATCGACGTCCACTACTCGTCCGGCCCGGGCAACCACTTCTTCTTCAACCTCGCCGAGGGCACCGGCGCCACCGCCTACGGCACCTCCCCGGTCTGTGGCTCGGCTCCGGCCGTCACCGGCATCGGCCGCGCCAAGGCCGAGAAGATCTGGTTCCGGGCGCTCGACACCTACTTCACGTCGAACACCCGCTACTACCTGGCCTCGAACCTGGCCAACACCGCCCGCGCCTACACCCTGCGTGCCGCCACCGACCTGTACGGCTCCTGCTCCACCGAGTACAAGACCGTCCAGGCCGCCTGGACCGCGGTCAACGTCGCCGGCAGCGACGCCACCTGCTCCACCGGTAACGACTTCTCGCTGACCGCCAGCCCCGCCAGCGCCGCGGTCAACCCCGGCTCGTCGGCCACCGCCACCATCGCCACCGCCGTCACCAGCGGGAGCGCCCAGACGGTCGCCCTGACCGCCTCCGGCCTGCCGTCCGGGGTCACCGCCGGCTTCAGCCCGTCGTCGGTCACCGCCGGCGCCAGCTCCACGCTGACCCTGGCCACCACCACCGCGGCCGCCCCCGGAACCTACGCCATCACCATCACCGGCACCGGCTCCGCGGCCACCAAGACCACCACGTTCTCGTTGACCGTCAACGGCGCCGGCGGCACCTGCTCCGGCACCAACGCCACCGACGTGACCATCTCCGACAACGCCACCGTCAACTCGCCGATCGCGATCAGCGGCTGCGCCCGCAACGCCTCGTCGACGAGCAAGGTCGAGATCCACATCGTCCACACGTACGTCGGTGACCTGGTCGTCTCCCTGGTCGCCCCGGACGGCAGCGTCTACAACCTGCGCAACCGCAGCGGTGGCAGCGCCGACAACATCGACACCACCTACACGACGAACGTGTCCACCGAAGCGGCCAACGGCACCTGGAACCTGCGGGTCCAGGACGCCGCCTCGGCTGACACCGGCTACATCAACAGCTGGACCCTGACCCTTTGACCCCGCAGTGACACCCGCTCCGCGGTCACCGTTCCGGCGGTGGCCGCGGAGTGCGGCGCTAAGCCGCCGTGCCGGCACGCCGAACAGACAAGGGTGAGAGACCGGTGGGCCGTCTCCTCCTGGGCGCTGCTGGGCGTGGGCATGCCGGCCGCCGTGTTCGTCGGCGTCGCCGACGCGCCCGGCGCCACCTACGGCTACCTGGCCGGCGTCCTCGTCTGCGTGATAGCGGCCGCCGTCGGCATCGGTCACAACGTTCCCCCCGGCCACCGCCGCCCGTGGCTCCTCACCCTGGCCGCGATGGTGATCTCGCTGGCCGGCGAGACGACGCGGGTGCTCGCCCCCGGCGGCACCGTCCTCGCCATGCTCCCGGACCTCGCGCTGCTCCCCATCTACCTGCTGCTCACGGCCAGCGTCGCCGACCTGGTACGGCGCACCCGCGCCACCGCCGACGACCCGGCACGGGTGGACGCTGCCCTCATCGGCGTCGGCGCCGCCCTGCTGGTCTGGTCGCTGTGGATCGAACCGTGGATCGCCGTCGGCGACCCCCGATGGCAGAACCTGGTCGCGGCGGCCCTGCCCCTGGCCCCGGCCCTACTGGTGACCATCGCCCTGCCGGTGCTGTTGCTCGGCCGGACCCGCGCCCCCGCCATGTGGTTCTTCGTCACCAGCGGCATGGCCCTGCTGGCGGCCAACATCGTCCTGGCCAACCGCGGCTGGTTCGTCCAGGGCCCCGACGGCATCCCGCTCAAGACCATGGGCGCCCTCGTGCTGGCCGCCGACTTCGCCAACGCCGCCTGCGTGCTGCATCCCACCGTGCCCGTTCTCACCGAACGGGTGCTGGCCCGCTCCCACGAGCTGCGTCGCGGACGCATCACCCTGATCACGGCGACGCTGTGCGTGCCGACCGTCCTCGGCGTGGTCGCGCCGCCGCGAGGTCAGGCCTTCTCGCTGGTACGGGCAGCGCTCGCCCTGGCTCTGATCGGCGTCGTGGTCGCCCGCGTCATCCGGGCCAACAACTCCCGGGCGCGCGCCGAACAGGAGGCCCGCTGGCGCGCCGAGCACGACTCCCTGACCGGCCTGCCCAACCGCGAACGCCTCGCCGCCACCGTGTCCCGCTGGACCGCGCCGGACACCCAGGTCAGCGTGCTGCTCCTCGACCTCGACCGGTTCAAGCTGGTCAACGACCACTGGGGCCACGAAGTCGGCGACGAGATGCTGCGCGCCGCCGCCGCCCGTGTCGCCGCCACCGTCCGCGCCGACGACCTGGTCTGCCGCACCGGCGGCGACGAGTTCGCGGTCGCGATGACATCGCCCACCGGCGATCCCGCGCCTCAGCGCCTGGCCGATCGTCTGCTCGAGGCCCTGGAAGACCCGCTGCCGCTGTCCGTCGGGCCGGTCGACGTCACCGCATCCATCGGCATCGCGACCGCCGGCGCCGGCACCGGCGCCGTCGAGCTGCTACGTGACGCCGACACGGCGATGTACCGGGCCAAGGAGTCCGGCCGCAACCGCTACGCCGTCTTCGACCCGCAACTGCGCGAACGGCTGCAGCGACGGGTCACTCTCGAACGGGCGCTGCGCGGCGCCCTCCACCGCGGCCAGCTCGACGTGCACTACCAGCCGCTCGTGCACCTGGCGACCGAGGAGGTCGACGGGTTCGAGGCCCTGATGCGCTGGACCCACCCCGAGCTCGGGCCGGTGTCGCCGGTCGAGTTCATCCCGATCGCCGAGGACTCCGGCCTCATCGTCGAGGCCGGAGCCTGGCTGCTGGAGGAGGCGGCCACCCGAACCAGGGAATGGCGCGAGACGACTCCCGTGCACGTGTCGGTCAACCTGGCCGTACGCCAGCTGCGCGAACCGGGCCTGGCCGAGCGGGTCGCGGAGATCCTGATCCGCACCGGCCTCCCGCCGGAGGCGCTGTGGCTCGAGGTCACCGAGTCCGGTTTCATGGACGACCCGGACGCCTGCCTGCACACCCTGCACGAACTGCGGAACCTGGGCATCACCCTCTGCATCGACGACTTCGGCACCGGCTTCTCGTCGCTGAGCTACCTGCAGCGCCTGCCGGTGACCATCGTCAAGATCGACCGGGCGTTCGTCACCGGCGTCGGCGACGGCGGGCCCGACGAGTCGATCGTGCGGGCCGTGCTCGCCATGTCGCACGCGCTGGGCCACCGGGTCGTGGCCGAAGGCGTCGAGACCACCGTCCAGCGCGACTGGCTCCGGGCCAACGGCTGCGACTACGCCCAGGGGTGGTTGTACGGCAAGCCGTTGCCCGCCGCCCAGACCCGTCTGGCGGCCGGCCGGGTCGTGCAAGGCGCCTGACCGGCCCCGTGTCCGATTCGGCCGGCTTATCCGGTCCCATGGCCCGTCGGCGGCGGGATGGGACCGCCCCCTGTCAGCCGCAGACGACCTCCTCGGCGGCCCGGTTCGCCGGTCGGGCCGCCAGGCCGCCAGGTCGCCGGGTCGCTGGGTCGCTGGTCGGGCCGCCGGGTCGCTGGGTCGCTGGTCGGGCCGCCGGGTCGCTGGGTCGCTGGTCGGGCCGCCGGGTCGCTGGGTCGCTGGTCGGGTCGCTGGGTCGCCGGTCGGGACGCCGTTTGCCCCCGCGTGCCGGTGGTCAGGCTTCGGCGTGGACCTTCTGCAGGGCGTTGAGGAACGCGTCGGCCGGCTGGGCGCCGGAGATCCCGTACTTCTGATTGATCAGGAAGAACGGCACGCCACTGATGCCCAGCTGCCGGGCCCTGCGAATGTCGGCGTCGACCTCGGCGCCGTACTCCGTCCCGGCGACCACGTCGGCCGCCTCGTCCGCCGGGACGCCGACGGCGGTCGCGAGGCGTACCAGCGTGTCGGGGTCGTCGACCACCGCGGCGTCGGACAGGTGCGCCTTGAGCAACGCCTCGTGCATCTCGGTGCCGAGGCCGTGCCGGCCGGCCAGGTGGGCGACCCGGTGAGCGTCACGGGTGTTGACCGAGATCGCGTGGCCCAGGTCGTAGGACAGGCCCTCGGCCTCGGCGAGCTGTGTGACCTGGTGGGTCATCGCCCGCACCTGGGAGGCGGGCGCCCCGATCTTCTTGGCCAGCATCTCGTGGACCGGCTCCCGGGTGCCCGCCGGGATCGTCGGGTCGAGCTGGAAGCTGTGCCAGGTGACGGTGACGTCGTGATCGAACCGGCCGAGCGCCGTCTCCAGGCGCCGCTTGCCGATGTAGCACCACGGGCAGACCACGTCGGACCAGACGTCGATGCTGATGCTCACAGGCACACTCCGTTCTCGCAGACGGGCGCGTCCTCGGCGCCTTCGAGGATGATCAGTTGCGGCAGCTCCTCGGCGGGGATCTCCTCGTCGATCTGCTCGGCTGGGGTCTCCGGCACGTCCGCTCCTCCGCTATCCTGACCCTAAGGTCAACTTGTGCTCGCAACGGTAGCAGACATGTTGACCGCCGGGTCAAGTTATGGAGGGGCATGCGAGCGGACGCACAGCGCAACGCCGCCAGACTGCGCGCCGCCGCGGCGGACCTCTTCCAGGAGCGCGGGCTGCAGGTGTCGCTCAAGGAGATCGCCCGCCACGCCGGGGTGAGCCACGGGACGCTCTACAACCTGTTCGGCTCCCGCGAGGCGCTGATCGACGAGGTGATCGCCGACCTGGCCGCCACCCGCCTCGGCGACGCCGCCCGCACCGCGCTGGCCTGCCCCGATCCCTGGCTGGGCTTCGCCGGCTACGTGACCGAGGTCTGCGAGTTGCAGGCGACCGACCCGGCCCTCGGCGACGTGCTGACCCGCCGTTTCCCGGACGCGAGCCGCCTCATGGCCGTCTGCGACAACTCGTTCGCCGCCGCCGAGTCGATCATCGACCGGGCCCGCCACGACGGCTCCCTGAGGGATGACTTCACCGCTTCCGACCTGCTGTTCTTCCTCGCCTCCCACGCGCCCCTGGCCCGGGCCGCGGCCACCGCCGGCTCCGACGCCTGGCGGCGGGCGGTCGCTTTCATGCTGGACGGTCTGCGTGCGCCAGCGGCCACTCCGCTTCCGGTGGACCCGATGACTCCGGCGCAGATCAACCGCCTGCTCGTCGAGGGCACGTCCAGCACCGCCGGTTGACGCCCGCGCAGGCCCTGTGTTCTCCGACCTCGTCGATATCTGCGGCGCCGTCGCCGGTCCCGCGTCCTCCGATGCCGGTCCTGCATTTCCCGATCTCGTTGACGTTTGCCGCGCCGTTGACGTTCGCCGCGCCGTTGACGTTTGCCGCGCCGTTGACGTTTGCCGCGCCGTTGACGTTGGCCGCGCCGTTGACGTTTGCCGCGCCGTTGACGTTCGCGCGGCGACGGGGCGCCGGGATTGGCGTCGCAATGAAGCGCTTCCAATGGGCAAAGCAGACAAATGCGGCTTATTTTCGGCCCGCGCGGAGGTGCGCCGGGGTGTGTGAGGTTCCGGAACTTCGGCCGTCGATCGCCTCTGAGCAGCGCCAATGTGGAACCGGTGCCGGAACCGGTTTCGGGAGGCATTGACACCCCTCTACGAGGCTGCCACGGTGGCGGTCAAGAGAGCGGTTTCACAGGTTGTTCCCCGGCTGGAAATCGCTTCGTCACACCCCGAGGAGTCCCGCCCCATGATCACTCCTGCCCGAAAACGGCCGCGCTCCGGCCGTACCAGAAGAATCGCCCTTGCCTTCGGTCTCGCCGGTCTGATGGCCGGCTTCGTCGCGGTGACCAGCGGACCCGCGTCGGCCGCCGAGGTGCTCGTCTCGCAAGGCAAGGCGGCCACCGCGTCGTCCACCGAGTCGGCCGGCGCCTACCTCGCGGCCGAAGCCGTCGACGGCAACAACGGCACCCGCTGGGCCAGCACCTGGTCGGCGGCCCAGTGGTTCCAGGTCGACCTCGGCGCCGCGACCTCGGTCAGCCGGATCGCGATCAACTGGGAGGCCGCCTACGCCCGCGGGTTCACCATCCAGTTGTCGACGAACAACAGCACCTGGACCCAGGCGTACGCGACGACGACCGGCACCGGCGGCCAGCAGAGCATCGCCGTTTCCGGAACCGCCCGTTACGTGCGGATCAACCTGACACAGCGGGCGCTGGACGCGTACGGATACTCGTTCTGGGAGTTCCAGGTCTACTCCGGCGACGGTGACACGCCGCCCACCGGAACGACGCGGCTGCTCTCCTACGGCAAGCCGGCCCTGGCCTCCACCTGGCAGAACGACGTCAACTGCAACCCGTGCAGCCCCGACAGGGCGTTCGACAACGACCCGGCCAGCCGGTGGGCGACCAGCTCGACCAACGGCTGGGTCGACCCGGGCTGGATCTCCGTCGACCTGGGCGCCACCGCCCAGATCAGCCAGGTCGTGCTCCAGTGGGACCCGGCCTACGCCCGCGCCTACCAACTGCAGGTGTCGCCGGACAACGTCAACTGGACCACCTTCTACAGCACCACCACCGGTGACGGGCTGAAAGACGTCGTCAACGCCACCGGCACCGGCCGGTACGTGCGGATGTACGGCACCGCCCGCAGCAGCACCTACGGCTACTCGCTCTGGGAGTTCAGCATCTACGGCACCGGTGGCAACCCGACCAGCCCGCCCGCACGACCCGCCGACCCCACCTTCCCCGCCACCCGCTTGGTCTTCTCCGACGAGTTCAACGGGGCGGCCGGCAGCAAACCCGACACCGCCAAGTGGACGTACGACCCGGGCGTCCCGCAGAACGGCGAGGTCCAGTACTACACCCCCAACAGCGAGAACGCGTCGATGAACGGCTCGGGCTCGCTCGTCATCGAGGCGCGCCGGCAGGACTACCAGGGCCGGCAGTACACCTCGCACCGGATGAACACGAGCAACAAGTTCAGCGTCCAATACGGCCGGATCGAGGCCCGCGTCAAGGTCCCGAAGGGCAACGGGCTGTGGCCGGCGTTCTGGCTGATGGGTGACGACTTCCTGCAGGGGCGGCCGTGGCCGTACAACGGGGAGATCGACATCATGGAGGTCCTCGGACGCAACACCAGCGAGGCCTACTCGACGCTGCACGCTCCGGCCTACAACGGAGCCGGGGGTACGGCCAGAAGTACGCCACCGTCGACCTGTCCCAGGACTACCACGTCTGGGCGGCCGAGTGGGACAGCAAGGGGATCCGCTTCTTCCTCGACGGCCGGCTCGTCTTCGACGCCGCCAAGGAGACCGTGGAGAACACCCGCGGCCCGTGGATCTACGACCACAAGTTCTACCTGATCCTCAACCTGGCCGTCGGCGGCGACTTCCCCGGCCCGATCGACGCCACCACCCCGTTCCCCAGCCAGATGCTCGTCGACTACGTACGCGTCTACCAGTGAGCAGAGGCCCGCGCGGCGGCCGAACCGGCTGCCGCACGGGCTCATGCGCGGGCTCATTGCGCGGGCTCATGCGCGGGCCGGGCTCGCAAGGCAGCCGAACCGGCTGTGGCGCGGGCTCGTGTGCCGGTCGGGCTCGTGCGGTGGTCGAACCGGCTGCCGTGCGGGCTCATGCGCGGGCCGCAGCGGTCGGCACGCGGGCCTCGGGCTCGGCGGCGTGCCCGCACGCGTCGGCCGTCATCGCTCCCGGTGAGGCGGGGCCCGGCTTCACCCGCCGGGGTGAGGGCTGCGTGGTGGCCGCGGCGAGAGCCGCGCCGCCGGTGATCGCCACGGCCATCACGCTCCCCGCCAGGACCGTCGGCCCGCCAGACCTGGCCAATCCGCCTAGACCCGGCCAATCCCGCCAGACCCGGCCCGTCCCGCCGGACCCGATCGCCTGGGGCAGCCGATAGCGGCCACCCAGCTTCCCGGCCATCTCTGAGCCCCCTCTCGTCGTCGAGGGGTTCGGAGCCGGGGGAGCCGTGGCCGGGCCCGATGTCAGACCAGATCCACCAAAGCGTCGAGCGGGGCAGTCGGGGTCGCGGACTCGGGCGCGCGCTCGATGGTGACGCCCACATTCGACATGGCGGGCAGGCCCTCGACGACCTGCACGGCCGCCGACTGGCCCTCGCGGAGTGCACCCGCCGAAGCCGGGGCACCGGATTGAATGGTCCACATCTGATAGACGCGGCCCGCGGCCGGGGCGCTGTCTGCCGCGAGCATGATGACACCCGCATTCTGCAGACGGGAACTCGACACCGTCACCTGCCCACCAC
Source organism: Actinoplanes sp. CA-252034 (assembly GCF_050956125.1). Lineage (NCBI taxonomy): Bacteria > Bacillati > Actinomycetota > Actinomycetes > Micromonosporales > Micromonosporaceae > Actinoplanes > Actinoplanes sp. CA-252034. Next base: position 7,126,009 of record NZ_CP191846.1, on the reverse strand, counting down.
TTTTCAGCCGTTCGGTGCGCGTCTGCACGTCCGGGGCGCTGAGGATCGACCGGACCCGGGCCTCGCTCGCCCGCGCGGCCTCGAGGCGGGACTGCGCGTCGCGTACCCGCTGATCCTGAACCTGATAGACGGCCGTGCCCGCCCCGAGCGCGGCGACCACCGCGGCGGCCGCGGCGACCAGACGCAGTCCGCGTCGCGACCGGTCCTGCTGACGTGGCCGTGGTGGAATCGCCGGCGGCAACTGGCGGGTGTTGGTGATCTCGGCGAGCACGTCGTCGCGGAGCCCGGGCGGTGGAACCGACCAGGCGCCGTCCGCCAGCTGGGCCGTCACCTCGAACAACTCGTCCGCCTCGAGCCGGCACACCTCGCAGTCGCGCAGATGACGGTCGAACGCGGCCCGCTCGAGGTCGTCGAGTGCGTCCAGCACATAGGCGCCGATCAGGGAGTGGACGTCGTTCTTCTCGTCGGGTGCGCTCATGCCGCCACCTCCGGTGTCAGGCAGTCGCGGAGCCTGATCAGGCCGTCCCTCATTCTGCTTTTGACCGTCGGTAACGGCACCCTCAGCAGCTCGGAGACCTGCGGATACGTGTGGCCCTGGTAGAACGCCAGCGTCACCGCCTGCCGCTGCACCTCGGTCAGCGCCTCCAGGCAGTGCCGTACCTGCTGGCGTTCCAGGCGCATCGCCACCTCGTCGGCGACCTCGTCGTATGGAGTGTCCACCGAAGCAGCGCCCACCCGGGCGACCCGATCACCGGCCGCTTGCTCCGACCGCACCCGGTCCACCGCCCGCCGATGCGTGATCGTGAAGATCCACGCGGTCGCCGAACCCCGGTCCGGATCCCAGCGGGCCGCCGTCCGCCACACCTCGACCAGGACCTCCTGCGCCACCTCCTCGGCCTGCGCCGGATCCCGCAGAACTCGCCTGACCAGGCCGTAGACACGTGGCGCAACCAGGTCGTACAGCTTGCCGAACGCCTTCTCGTCACCGCGTGCCACCGACGCCAGCAACAGCCCGGCATCCGGCACCGTCTCCGGGTCCGGCACCGGAGTCAGGTACTCCGGTCGATCCCCGACGCCACGCTCTGCCATCGTTCTCCATCCCGCATCGACTCGTCCGGGTGGGGATTCGGAGCCGCCCCGGCCGCGGATGGGTGTCCCTTCCTGAACGACTCGCTTGCTGAACGACTCGCTTGCTGAACGACTCGCGAATTCTGTCATCTGGCTACCACGCGCGGGCCGCGCATGTCACTGAACCGGTCGGTCCGGTCATGGCCTCGCGTCTTCTACGCTGCTGAGATCTTCAGCTTTCAGATGAGAGCTCGAACTTCCGGAATGGGGCGATGATGAAGATGTGGCCGGTGGTGGCTGTGGTGGCGGCCCTGTTGTCGGTGGCCGGTTGCGCGGAGTCAGCACCCTCGCCCTCCTCGTCGCCGGTCGTCCTAACCACTCTTCCTCCTTCCGGGCCGTCTTCGTCCTCCGCCGCCGGCTCGCCGGCGGGCGTGCCTTCGTCATCGGCCGGCTCGTCATCGGCCGGCGCGTTCGTACGGGTGGTGCGGGCCCAACTCGCCGACATCGCCGCGGGCCGGGCGGATGCGGAGATCCAGGCGATCGCCGACAACGCTTGCGCCGGTCTGGCCGATGGCCGTTCCACCGACGAGATCGTGGACACCACCCGCACACTCGGAACCCTCGACGCCGAAGCCACCGATCACGCCACCGCGCGTGAGCTGATCAAACTGGCCATCGACACCACCTGCTTCGACCAGCGCGCCCGCGTCGACGAATTCTGACACCGGCCGGGCCGCCCCCTCACCTCCTCGCGCCGGGCCGCCCCTCACCTCCTCGCGCCGGGCCGTGCACCCTCGCGCCGGGCCGTCAAGCCCTGCGACCTCCCACCAAGCCGTGCGGCCCTGCAACGGGATTGGCGGATCCATCGGCGGCTGAGGTCGGCTCCAGCGCCGGGTCGGGCAGGCCCCGGCCGGGCGCGCCTCCGCTAGGTGTTGCTTCTGGCTGGGCGCGCGTCCGCTGGGCGTCGTCACTGGCTGGGTGTTGCCTCTGCTGGGCGTTGCCTCTGCTGGCGCTGCCTACGGTGGGCGTCGGCTCCGCTGGGTGCTGCCGCCTCTCATCGTCGTCCTTTCATCGTCGTCGCCTCAACGCTGGTCGATGATCAGACCGTTTCGTGTCGACGCGTCCCGGGTGAGGGCCATCGTCAGCGGCGCTTCCGGGAAGGTCGCGATCGCCGCCAGCGCCGCCCGCAACTGGGCCTCGCTCTCCCAATGCCAGGTGTCGGTGTAGGTGTCGTCCTCCAACCGCACCAGCACGGCCGCCGTGAGCCCCGGATGACTCCCGCGAACCGTGCCGATCAGCGACGCCCGCCGGGCCAGGAACTCCTCCAGGTCGGCCGGATCGACAGCGTAGGTGTGCGCACGAACCGCCGTCATCGCGATCACCAGGCCCCGGCGATCTGGCGGATCGGGGCGTTGAGGCGGTTGAACAGGTTCGTCACCGCGATCCACAGCAGCAGTGCGGCCAACTGCTCCTCGCTGAAGTGGTCCGCGGCCGCATCCCACACGTCGTCCGGAACGGCGTCGACCCGATCGGCGAGCCGGGTGACCGACTCGGCCAGAGCCAGCGCGGCCCGCTCCTCCTCGGTGTAATACGGCGTCTCCCGCCAGGCCGCCACCAACCCGATCCGCTCGTCGCTCACCCCGAGCTTGCGCAGGCTCTTGAGCCCGCCGTCGACGCAGAAGCTGCACCCATTGATCTGGCTCACCCTCAGATGCACCAGATCCAGCACCTCTTGCGGAACGCCCTGCGAGTGCGCCGCCTTGATCAGCCCCTGGATCGGCTGCATCGCCGCGGGGACGAGGACTGCCGCGTTCTTCATCCGTGCCTGCATCGTTCTCACTCCTTGAGTGCGTGCCGTTTGCCTTGCACCCGAGGTTGTCCGACCCGGTTGATACATCGACGATGCGTCCGCGATGGGCCGTCTCGCGCACACACATCGCCAGCCGGTCTCCGGCCGTATCCCGCCATCCGGCTCCCTCTTCTGCATGCCTCGTCTTGCACGGCTCGTAGAGGCTGCGCCCCGGCCTTTCGCCCAGGCGAGGCCCTTAATACCGGTCCCGCCTGGGGGTGCCGCATCTCCCGGCCGGCTGGCCGGCCGGGAGATGCAGTCGGTCGAGAGGGGCCGCAGGCAGCCGGCCGGAGCAGCGGCGAGCCCGGCCGGAGCCGCGGTCGGTGGGCCGGAGCCATGGTTCGGTGGGCCGGAGCCCCGGTTGGTTGGCCGGAACCGCGGTCAGCCGGCCAGGAGATGCAGCGGTGGGACCACGAGCCGGTCGAGCGCGGTCGTCGTCTCGATATCGGCGGGCAGAAGAACGATCAGCCGCTGATCATCGTCGGCGGCAAGATCCATGACCTCGTAGGCCAGCCGCAGGTGGCCCACCGTCGGGTGGATCAACCGGAGCACACCGCTGGCGCCCGGCAGCCCGGGGACCGTCTCGACCCGCCGGGTGAAGGCTTCCCCGGCAGTGACGGTGAGCTCGTCGGCCAGCGCGGCGATGTGCGGATCGGCCCGGAACGGCCCCTGCTTCAGCGCCGCCACCTCTTCGTCGGCGACCCGCTCCCAGTCGGGATAGGCCACCCGCGCCCGCTCGTCGGTGAGAACGAACCGTGCGAGGTTGGGCCGGGCCCCGTCGAGCAGGCCGATCGGTCCCATCAGCCGCTCGTAGGCGGCGGTGCGGGCCAGGATGTCACCGAGCCGGTTGAGCAGCACCGCCGGCGCGGGATCGAGCCGATCGAGCACCGCCCGGACCGTCGGGCGCACCGTGCGCGCCGGGCGGCTGTCGCCACCGAGGCAGTTGTAGGCCGGATCGGACGCCTTCGTCAGCCGCAGCAGGTGGGCGCGCTCTCCGGCGGACAGCCGCAAGGCCCCGGCGAGCGCCGACAGGACCTGCGGTGACGGCCGACGGTCGCGGCCCTGCTCGAGCCGGGTCAGATACTCCACGCTGACCCGGGCGAGCGCGGCCACCTCGGAACGTCTCAGACCTGGGGCACGCCGGCGTGGGCCGGCGGGCAGCCCGACCTCGTCCGGAGTGATCGCCTCCCGGCGCTTCCGCAGGAACAGTCCGAGTTCGTTGTCGTCCACCATCCGACCGTAACAACGCTGCAGGCCCTCAAGGTGTCCCTCCTGGTACCACCCTCAGCAGGGCCTCCACAATGGCCTCCGGCCGGTGCAGTCTCGAGGCATGAACGAGGGAATCGTCTTCGGCTTCGGAGCGCACACCGACATCGACGAGGGGCCGGAGCTGCTCCGGATGGCTCAGCAGGCCGACCGCGACGGCCTCGACGTCTTCTCCCTGTCCGACCATCCCTACCTGGCCTGCCGCCTGGAGGCGTACGCGACGATCGCGTTCGTGCTCGGGGCCACCCGGCGGCTGGCCGGCTTCGCCAACGTCACCAACCTGCCCACCCGGCCCGCCGCCGTGCTGGCCCGCACCGTGACGTCGCTGTCGGCCGTGTCGGGTGGCCGGGTGATCCTCGGCATGGGCGCCGGCGGCCGGTGGGACCTGATCAGCGACATGGGCGTGCCACGGCTGTCACCGGGCGAGGCGGTGGACGCCTTCGAGGAGGCGATCTTCCTGGTGCGCAAGCTCTCCGGGGGTGGCCCGCCGGTGACCCACCACGGCCGCCACTACCGGGTCGACGGCATCGAGCCGGCTCCGGTCGCCGCGCCTCCGGTCTGGACCGGATCGGTCGGCCCCCGCTCACTGGCCGCGACGGGCCGGGTCGCCGACGGGTGGATCCCCGGTCACGCCGCTGACTGGCTCAGCAGCCGCTATCGCACCTCGCGGCCGGTCATCGATGATGCGGCGGCCGCCGTGGGCCGTGATCCGCAGCAGATCCGGACGGTCTTCAACCTTCCCGGCCGGATCACCGATCTTCCTCTGCCGTCGCCGCGAGACCGCGACGGCCGCTGGGTCGGTGGTTCCGCCGGCCAGTGGATCGAGGAGCTCACCTCGGCGGTCCTGGAGCACGGCGCTTCCGGATTCCTGTTGTTCTCTCCGCCCGGCGGGACACCGGATCCGACGTCGGTGTCCCGTTGGGCCGCGGAGATCGTCCCGGCGGTCCGGGAGGCGGTAGATTCGCGGCGTGGCCCCGACATTCCGGCTCCTGGGCCCGGTGCAGATCATGTCTGACGGCGCGCCGGTCACGGGCATCGCGCCACGGCACCGGGCGGTTCTGGCCTACCTCCTGTTGCATGCCGGTCGGGTGATCAGCATGGAGCGGCTGATCGACGCCATGTGGGGCTACGACCAGCCGGAGACGGCCCGCTCACAGATCCATGCGGCGGTGACCGCCCTACGCCGGGCGCTGCGCTCGGCGGGCGCCGGCGACGTGTTGCAGACGCGACCGGGTGGGTACGTCGCGGTTCCCGAGCGCGGCCGGGTCGACGTGAGCGAGTTCGACGATCTGGCGTCGGCCGGACAGTTCCGGGAAGCCCTCGATCTCTGGCGTGGTGAGGCGCTCGCCGACGTCAACGCCGCCTATGCGCCCGCCGCCCGCGCACTGCTCGACGACCGGCGCCTCACCGCCGTCGAGCGGCTCATGGAGTCGCGGCTGGATGCCGGCCGCCACGCCGAGATCGTCGACGAGCTCGCCGTCCACGTCGCCGTCAACCCGCTGCGGGAGCGGCTCGCCGGTCAGTTCGTGCTGGCCCTGCACCGGTCGGGGCGCCAGGCTGACGCCCTGACCGCGGCCCGCGCCTACCGGACGGCTCTCGCCGAGCAACAGGGCCTCGACCCCGGCTCCGCCTTCCTGGATCTGGAGAGGACGGTCCTCGCCGGTGACCCGCCCAGCACCAGATCCGGATTCTTGCCCTACGACCTGCCCGACTTCGCCGGCCGTGCGGCCGAGCTGGACACGATCCGGCCAGGCTTCCCGCACAATGTCGTCACCATCGACGGCATGGCGGGGGTCGGGAAGACCACCTTCGCGATCAGAGCCGCGCATCGGCTGGCCGGGAGTTTCCCGGACGGGCAGCTCTTCCTCGACCTGCGGGCGAACACCGCGGGCCAGGACCCGATCCCCGCATCCGCAGCGTTGGAGATCCTGTTGCGGCAGCTGGGGATCACCGACATACCGCGGAGCGCACAGGAGCGCAGCGCATTGTGGCGGGCCGAGACGGGCCGGCGCCGGGTCCTTGTGGTGATCGACAATGCCGCTGACGGCGTTCATGTGCGGCCCCTGCTCCCCGCCGCCTCCGACAGCCTCATGCTGATCACCAGTCGGCGACGGCTCGTCGACATCGACGGCGCCCGGGCACTCTCCATGGACGTGCTGCCCGCCGACGACGCCGTCGCCCTCTTCCGGAGCATCGTGGGCGAGCGGGCCGTCGCCGAGCCCGGCGCCGTGCGTGAGGTGCTTGACCTGTGCGGGCACCTGCCGCTCGCCATCAGGATCGCCGCCGCCCGCCTGCAACACCGTCCCCGGTGGACGGTCGCCTACCTGGCCGGCCGTCTCCGGCCGTGCGACCTGGCGACCGCGGAGCGCAGCGTCACGGCCGCGTTCACCGTCTCGTATGAGCAGCTGGCCGAGCCGGAGCAGCGGATGTTCCGCCTCCTCGGTGTCGCCCCCGGTCGTGACATCGAGCCGCACGCCGCCGCCGCTCTCGCGGACCTACCCGTCAGCGCAGCTGAGGATCTGCTGGAGAGTCTGCTCGACGCGCACATGCTCGTGCAGCGAGAGCCGGGGCGTTACACCATGCACGACCTGCTCCGCGAGCACGCCCGCACCCTCGCCGGCGAGGACGAGGCGCTGATGCGGTTGCTCGTGCACTACCTGCACCGCTCCCGGTCGGCGGTCCGGCAGCTCTACCCGGGCAACATCGGCGACCGGCCCGGCCTGCCACCGGTGCTCACCCCGATCGCGTCGGTGGCCGGGCCGGACGAGGCGATCAGCTGGCTCGACGCCGAGCGGGGCAACATCATCGCCACGGTCGTCCACGGTCCACGTGTCTGCGTCGGTCACCTCGCCCACGCGCTTCGGCCGTATCTGGACCGGCAAGCCCATCACGATGACGCCGTCACCCTGCACACGGTTGCCCTCACCCGCAGCCGTGCCAACGGTGACGCGGCCGTGGAGAGCCGCGCGCTCGCCGACCTGGCGTGGACGCACTGGCGGCGCGGTGACTACGAGCAGGCGCAGGTCTTCGCACGGGAGGCGCTCGACGTCGCCTCCGACGAGTTCCCCCGTTCGCTGGCCATGCACACGCTCGGCGACGTGGCCTGGCGCCACCGCGAGACCGAGCAGGCGGAGCGCTGCCTGAGGGAGGCGCTCGACCTGGCCCGGGTCGCCGGTGACCGGTCCAGGGAGGGGGCCGCGCTCGGCGACCTCGGCATGATCCTCGACCAGCTCGGCCGGCATGACGAGGCCCGCAGGCATCTCGACCTGGCGCTCGCCCTGCACCGCAAGGACGCTGACCCACTGGGAGAGGCGCGGGTGCTCAACCAACTCGGGCTGCTGCTGCGACACCAGGGGTGCGCGGGGGAGGCGCTGGCCCGGCACCGGCAGGCCGGTGACCTCTACCGTGCTATCGGTAACCGGAGCGACGAGGCGGCCGCGCACAACGGGCTGGGCGAGGCGGCCCTGGCCACCGGTGACCCGGCGCGGGCCATCGCCGCGCACGAGACGGCCGGCATCCTGGCGGGCGAGGCGGGCAACCGGCCGGAACAGGCGCGGGCCCGGTACGGACTGGCCCGTGCACACCTCGGCGGTGCGGAGTGGCGACCGGCTGCCGACGAGGCTGCGGCGGCGGAGCGGCTCTACCGCGAGCTGGGTGTGCCCGAGGCCGACGATGCCCGGCTACTGGAGTTGGTCGCCCGGGCGACGCGGTCACCGGAGGACCATGAGCCGGTGCGTGGCGCCACCGAGGACGAGATCGCGCAGATCGGCGGACGGTTTCCGATGCCGCTGCCATCGTCGTATGTGTCGTGGCTGCGGGTCTGCAACGGGGCGGCGATCGGCCCCGGTGGCGTCTTCGGGACAGGCGACGCCCTGGAGCGGCTCGACCAGTTCGGTGGCTGGTCGCAGCGGGGCTGGATTCCCATCGCGGGAGACGGCTGCGGCAACGTCTATGTCGTCGATGCGGAGTCCGGGGCGGTCTATTTCATCGACGCGGCGGAGGGCGACGACTACTCCTACCGGGTGGCCGGCGACGTCCCACACTTCGTGCGCTTCCTGCTCGAACGCGACGCCGGCCGACGAGGGTGGCCGTTCGACGCCCGATACGTCACCGGCATCGACCCGGGCATTCACGACGCCGGCCCCGAGTCGTTGCTTCCCTGGAACGTGTGACGGCTTACCGCGATGGCCCACCACGTGTAATGAGCTGTGGCCCGCTCGAGGCCTGATCCGGTGGTGCGGCCGGGCAGGATGCAGCGGTCAGGAGGAGGGCGGGGAGGTGGTTTCGAGGAGGTTCAGGAGCAGGGCCAAGGGCGGCCATCCGGTCCGGCCGGCGCGCACGACGGCATAGGTGCGTAGTACCGGCCCTGGGTCCCGGAGGGGAAGGAGGCCAACCCCGGGACGAGTGGGCTGGTCGGCCGGGAGCAGACCGACGCCCAGGCCGGCGACCACCAGGTCCTGTAGGAGGAGCAGGCTGTCGGCACGGTGCGTGATCAGTGGGTCGAAGCCGGCCATGCGGGCGATCGTGCGTACCACCTCTTCGTCTGCTGAGCCTCGGGAGTTGACTATCCATTCGGCATCCCGGTACCGGTCGAAGATCTCCGGTGCGGGAGCGTCCAGTGGCAAGTCGGCGGCCGGCACACCGAGGGACCACGGCACCGACCACAGTGGGTGGGAGGCGACCGAGCGGTCCAGAGGAGCGGGTGACAGGTTGAAGTCGTAGGTCAGGGCCAGATCGACGTCGTCCGAGGCGAGCAGGGCCAGGGCCTCGGTGGGTTCGTGCTCGAGGATGCGTATCCGTACCTTCGGATGATCGACGGCCAACCCGGCCGCGATCGGCATCAGCGATCGGCGGATGGCCGTGCCGAAACCGGCGACACGCAGCGTGCCGGCGGGTTCTGCGGTGGGGTCCAGATCCAGTTTCGCGGCTTCCAGTGCGGCCAGGATCGTGACCGCGTGCTCGGCGAGCCGTCGTCCGGCCGGGGTCAACCGAACGCGGCGGCCCTCCGGCTCGGTCAGCGGGGTTCCGGCTTCCCGGCTGAGCGCGGCGATCTGCTGCGAGACCGTCGAGGTGGTGGTGTACATCTCGTCGGCCACCGCTCGCATCGACCCGAGCCGGGACAGCATGAGGAGAGTCTCCAGGCGGCGTACGTCCATCTCTTCATTGTCAAGTGAACACGAACGGTGTGTACAGCATCGTCACGTGGACATGAACGATGGGGAGGCCTTCTACTTCCAGGCATGACCGTCCTCGCCACGCCACCACGAACCGCCGCCCGTACCGGAGCCGCACTCACCGTCGCCTCGATGAGTTGTGTGCAGCTGGGGCTTGCCGCCTCGGTCGGTCTGGCCGGGGTGATCGGGGCGCTCGGCGTCGCCTGGCTGAGGCTGGCATGGGCGGGCCTGATCCTGCTGATCCTGGCCCACCCCGCCGTGACCGGACGGGTCCGGGCCGCCGCCCGTTGGATCGCCTCCCACCGGACCGCACCCGGCCGAATCGCCACGCGCCGGCCAGCAGCGGACCGCGCCGCAGATTGCCTGGCCGGAGTCGGCGGGTCCGAAGCTGGCCGGGTCGGAGTCGGCCAGACTGGAGCTGGCCGGGCCGGCGTTGGCCAGACTGGAGCTGGCCAGACTGAAGCTGGCCGGGCCGGAGCTGACCAGGGGGCTACCCGCCAGGCCGCCGGAGCCTCGGCAGAGGGTCGTGTCGATAGGGGTCCGATCAGCCGTTCCGGGTTGAGGGCGGCGATCGCGCTGGGTGTGGTCACCGCCGGGGTGACGCTGTTGTTCATGCTGGCGGTGGCGCGGCTGCCGCTGGGCACCGCCAGCGCGTTGGAGTTCCTCGGCCCGCTCGGTGTGGCGGTCTTCCGGGGCCGTCGTCTGCTCTGGCCGCTGCTGGCCGGAGTCGGTGTCCTGCTGCTGACGTCGCCGTGGCGGGGTGACGTGGACCTGCTCGGCGTCGGGTACGCGCTGGGCGCGGCCGCCTGCTGGGCCGCCTACATCCTGCTCACCCAGCACGTCGGCGACGAGGTTTCCGGGATCCGGGGCCTGGCGATCTCCATGCCGGTGGCGGGGGTGGTCGCCACCCTCGTCGCGGCCCCGTCGACGATCACGCTCCTGACGCCGCAGATCGTGCTGGCCGGCCTGTTCCTGGCGGTGCTGTTGCCGGTGGTGCCGTTCGTCCTGGAGCTCCTGGCCCTACGCCGGCTGACGACGGCCGCCTTCGGCACCCTGATGAGCCTGGAACCGGCGATCGCCGTGGCGGTCGGCTTCGTCCTGCTGCACCAGGCGCCCGGTTGGGCGGCCCTGGCCGGCATCGCCCTGGTCGTCACGGCCGGCATCGGCGCGGAGCGCGCCGGCGCACGCTGAGGCCGGCCAAGGACGGACAGGGCGTCGACCGAGGGGTCAGGGCAAGGGGACTGATCCCCGTGTGGCGCACTAGAACGTTGATCTCGGGCGCACCGGGGCATCCCTCGGACATGGCGGTGATTCTGATGACCGGGGCCTCCGGCCGCGTAGGCACTCTGCTGCGGGACCGGCTGGCGCGGCACACCCTTCGGCTGACCGATCTGAGCCCCACCGAGGGGCGTGGCAGCGCTGGACGTGACCGACAGCGCAGCCGTGGAGCGGGCCGTGAAGGGCGCCGATGCGATCCTGCATCTGGGCGGCATAGCCGACGAGCAGCCGTTCGAGGACGTGCTGGCCGCCAACGTGCGCGGCACCGAGCACATCCTGCTGGCGGCGCACCGGGCCGGCGTACCGAGGGTGATCATCGCGTCCAGCAATCACGCCGCCGGCCTGTGGTCGCGGGACGAGGCGGGTCCCGGCGGGCTGCCGGACGACGTGCCCCCACGTCCCGACTCCTACTACGGCTGGAGCAAGGCCGCGATCGAGTCGCTGGCCAGGTTGCATCATGACCGTTTCGGCCTGCACGTCGTCTGTCTGCGGATAGGCAGATGCGCCGAGCGCCCGTCGAACCCGTGTGACCTGTCGGTGTGGCTGTCGCCGGACGACATGGCGAGACTGGTCGAGGCATCCCTCACCGCGACGGGCTGGCACCTGGTCTGGGGTGTCTCGGCGAACACCCGCCGCTGGTGGTCACCGGCGGGCGGCCGGGCGATCGGCTACCGGCCGTGCGACGACGCCGAGCACTGGGCGGCGGAGGTGGGCGAGCCGGATCCGGACAGCGCGGCGCACCGGCTGGTCGGCGGCGGATAAGGCGCCTGGTTGGCGGCGGGTAAAGGCGCACCGGCTGGTCGGCGGCGGATAATCGGTTGCCGCGGGGCCGTCGGCCTGATGGAATGCCCGACCAGGACCTCGACAAGAAAGGAGGAGAGCCATGTACCGCATGTCGATCGCGCTCACCTCCTCCCGGGCACAAGGCTGACCAGCCGCCCGGCCGCGGAGTGGGCGACTCTCTCCTGGAGAAGCCTTGACACCGTTGACCATCCGTCCCGCCGTCATGCCCGGCGAGCTGGATCTCTTCAACTCCTTCCCGTACCCCTTGAACAGCGAGATCATCGGTGACCTGACCGCCGGGCGCCGCCGCCCGGAGTGGTTGTGGCTCGCTCTGCGCGGCGACCGGGTGACCGCCCGCGCCGCCTGGTGGTCCCGCCCCGGCGACGCGCAGCCCCTGATCATGGACATCCTCGACGTGGCCGACGGTCACTTCGACGACGCGGTCCGGCTGGTGACGGCCGCGCTGCCGGACCCCGCGCCCGAGTTCACCCGCTTCCTGCCTCCGGACTGGCGGCGCTCCGATGCCGACACGTGGATGGCGGTGCTGGAGGCGTGCGGCGCGAAGCCGTTCGTGGAGCGTCTGCGCCTGCAGTGGGAGCCGGGCACCCCGATCCCGGCGCCGACCGGCCGGCTGACATTCCGCCTGCCCCGCGAGGGCGAGCTGATCGACCTGATGACGCTGGTGCTGGACGGTTCGCTGGACGCGCACAGCCGTGACGAGCTGACCCGGATGACCCCGCGCGAGTGTGCCGAGGAGCAGTTCCACGGTGAGCTGCTGAAATACCCCAGCCCGCAGGAGTGGTGGCGGGTCGCGGCGCTGCCCGATGGTGATCCGGTCGGGTTCGTCATCCCGGCGCACAACGGTTACAACCCGATCATCGCCTACATCGGGATCGTCCCCGCGCACCGTGGCCGTGGCCACATCGACGACCTGCTCGCCGAGGGCACCCGCATCCTCGCCGCGCAGGAGGTGCCGCGGATCCGGGCGGCCACCGATGTCGGCAACGTCCCGATGGCGGCGGCTTTCGCACGGTCCGGCTACCGCACGTTTGAACGACAGGTCGACATGATCTGGTAGCCGTGTGACCCACGTCGAGATCAACGGCAGCGGCCCGACCGTCGAGGCGCTGCACCTGGCCGCCGTCCAGGGGTTCGGCCACTACACGTCCATGCAGGTGCGTGGGCGTGCGGTGGCCGGCCTCGACCTGCATCTGTCCAGGTTGCGCGAGGCGTCCGCGGAGCTGTTCCCGGACGACCTCGCGCCGTCGGACGAGACGATCGTCGCGTTGATCGGCCGGGCGCTGCGGGACGAACGCGACGCCTCGGTGCGCGTGACCGTCCTGCCCGGCGCGGACGTCATGGTGTCGGTGGGCGAGCCCGCCCCTAGAGTCCCGCGACCGCCGTTGCGGGTGCGCACGGTCCGCTATGAACGTGACCTGCCGCATCTCAAGCACTGCGGCACTCTCGCGCTGAGCCATCACGCCCTGCAGGCCCGGCGCGCCGGGTTCGACGACGTCCTGTTCATCGGCCACGGCGGTCTGGTCCTGGAGGGCTCGGTCTGGAACGCGGTCTTCTGGGACGGCGACCGCGTCGTCTGGCCGAGGGCGCCGATGCTGGCCGGCATCACCATGCGGGCCCTGCGCCGCACCATGACCGACATGGGCGTCCCGCAGATCGAGCTTCCTGTCCCGCTGAGCGGGACGACCGGCCTGACGGCCGCGGCGGCGACGAACTCCCACTTCCCCGACCAGGCGATCCAGACGATCGACGAGATCGACTTCCCGGCGTACGGCCACCTGACCGCCCTCCTACGCCGAGTGTGGGACGAGGTCCCGTGGCAGCCCATCCCACCCGTTCATTGAGGTCGGCGCCTCGCCGCCGAAAATGTCACACCCCTGCGGCAGGATCGCGGCATGACCTGGATCGAGCCGCCCCCGGTGACGGTGATCGACGCAGCTGACGGCTCGTCGGGCGCACGCCCCCTGGCGGCGAGGGCGTGGGGATTCACGGCCGGGCGCCCGCGTCACCGGTGGGAGGAGCCTGTCCTGATCACCAGTTGTGCAGGGTGCCGTCCTCGAGGCGGTTCACCGGAAGAGCGGCCGGACGGTAGGGATATCGTGCGGCCAGCTCCTCGTCGATGTCGACGCCGAGGCCCGGCTCCTCCGACGGATGCAGATAGCCGTCCGCGAAGTGGTAGCCGTGCGGGAAGACCGCGTCGGTGGCCTCGGTGTGACGCATGTACTCCTGCAGGCCGAAATTCGGGATGGCCAGGTCCAGATGCAGCGCGGCCGCCATGCACACCGGCGACAGGTCGGTCGCCCCGTGCGAGCCGCTGCGTACGTGGTAGAGGTTGGCCAGGTCGAAGATGCGGCGCAGATGGCTGATCCCGCCGGCGTGCACGACGGTCGCCCGGATGTAGTCGATGAGCTGCTCGGTGATCAGCTGCTGGCAGTCCCAGATGGTGTTGAAGACCTCGCCGACGGCGATGGGGGTGGTGGTGTGCTGCCGGATCAGGCGGAAACCCTCCTGCAGCTCGGCCGGGACCGGGTCCTCGATCCAGGTCAGGTTGTAGGGTTCCAGGCTCTTGCCGAGCCGGGCCGCCTCGATGGGGGTGAGCCGGTGGTGCACGTCGTGCAGCAGCTTGAGCGTCGGCCCGAACTCGTCACGCACCCGGGCGAAGACCTCCGGCACGTGATCGAGGTAATGGGCGGTTGACCAGGTGTTCTCGGTCGGCAGTGCGGCGTCCGCCGGCTCGTAGAAGAGCCGGTCCTTGGACACCCCGTAGGTGCTGGCCAGCCCGGGGACGCCGGTCTGCACCCGGACGGCCCGGTAGCCGAGATCCACGTAGTTGGCGATCTCGGGGAGCACGTCGTCGACGGTGTCGGCGTTGGCGTGGCCGTAGACGGTCACCCCCTCCCGGGAGCGCCCGCCGAGCAGCTGGTAAACGGGCAGCCCGGCGGCCTTGCCCTTGATGTCCCACAGGGCGGTGTCGACGGCCGCGATCGCCGACATCGTCACCGGCCCCCGCCGCCAGTACGCGCCCCGGTACAGGTACTGCCAGGTGTCCTCGATCCGCGAGGCGTCCCGCCCGATCAGCGCCGGGACCACGTGCTCCTGCAGGTATGCCGCGACGGCCAGCTCGCGCCCGTTCAACGTCGCGTCGCCCACCCCGTACACCCCCGAGGTTGTCACGATCTTGAGAGTGACGAAGTTGCGGTCGGGGCAGGTCACGATCACCCGGGCGTCGGCGATTCTCACTGTGCTCCTCCTGAGGCGGGTGCCAGGAGATTCGACTTTATCGATCTCGATCGGCGCGGCCAACCATTCACGGGTGCTCATGCGTTGGACAGGTGTGGACAGCGATTTCGCCGCCTTCGTCGAGGCACGTCAGCACCGGCTGCTGCGCTCGGCGTACCTGGTCTGCGGCGACCACCACCTCGCCGAGGACCTGCTGCAGGGCGCCCTGGTCAAACTCGCCCTGCGGTGGACCGGGGTGCGCGAGGGCGACCCGGAGGCGTTCCTGCGCACGGTGATGTACCGGGACGCGGTCTCGTGGTGGCGACGGTTCCGCCGGGAGCACCTCAGCGACGTGCCACCGGAGCGCCCGGCCGGTGGCGACGACGTGCCGAGCCGGCTGGTCTTCGAGGCGGCGCTGCGACGGCTGCCGCCACGGCAACGGGCGGTGCTGGTGCTGCGCTACTTCGACGACCTCACCGAGGCCCGCACCGCGGAGATCCTCGGCGTCACGGTCGGCACGGTGAAGAGCCAGGCCAGCGCGGCTCTGCGCAAACTCCGTGAGCTGGCCCCGGAGCTGGGCGAGATGGTCGGAAGGGAACGAGGATGACGACTGACCGGCTCACCGAGCTGTTCGAGGAGACGTCTGCGGACGTCACCCCACCCGCCTTCGCCGCCACCGCCTGGGCGACCGGCCGCCGGGTGCGCCGCCGCCGTCAGGTGCTGGCCACGGTGGCCGCGTTCGCGGCCGTGGTCGCGGTGACCGTGCCGCTGCGGGACCGGGGTGGCGACGACATCCGGCCCGCGCCACCGGCCCCGGCGGCGACGCCGACACCGTCCCCGGCCGCGCCCGGGGTGAACGGGTCACCGATGGACCCGGGCCGGACGTCCCTGGCGCCGCTGCCGGCCGTGGACGTGATGCCGCCGAACCCGGTCGTGCGGTCCCTGGCGCCGCTGCCCGCCGACTTCACGGTCCCCGGTGACGTGCCGAAGCTGTCCGGGCATCCGGTGGACCGGGCGGTCGCGGTGGTTCAGGAGCGCGACCCGGATTCGGCGGATCAGTCGATGCGGCCGCTGCACGTCCTGGACGCGGCGGGGCAGTGGGTCCGGATCGATGTCGGCGACCTGGTGCGTACCCATGACGGGGGTGGGAACGAGGCGGACCCGCTGCGCCGCACCTCCCTCTCGCCGGACGGGCGCCGCGTCGCCGTGCCGCAGCCCGAGGCGCTCGTGGTGATCGACCTGCCCGCGGCGAAAGCGCATCGGATCCCGGTGCCCGGCCTGAACGAGCAGGTCATGTGGTCCGGTGACGGCATCGTCCTGGTCGGCCAGGGGTCGGCCGGTGTGGTCCGTGTCGACTGGGCCGCCGGAACCGTCACCCAGGAGCCGGCCGCGATGTCGGCGTGGCACGGTGGTGGCAGCCCGGTCGCCTCCGGCGACATCGCCGAGCTGATCGTGGCCGACGGTGACCGGAGGGTCCGGGTGTGGCGGCCGGGCGACGCGCGACCGGCGAGCACGGTCGCGGTCGACTTCGGCCTGGTCAAACCTCTGGGGTACGGGGTGAGCGAGTGGTACGGCCCGGCGATGCCCGACAGTGCGGGGCGTGTCGCCGCAGCGGCGTGGGGTGACCACGCCCCGACCGACGGCAGTCCGCAGAGCTACGGTGGCGTGCAGATGCTGACCGTGGTGAGAACCACCAGCGGCCTGGTCGAGCGGTTGCTCGATCTCGGCATGGACCGCTGGAAGAGCTGCTGCGGCGTCCTCGACTGGATCGACGGCCAGACCCTGCTGGCACAGACCGACCGGGAGGGCCTGATCACGTGGCACGTCCGGACCGGCGAGATCACCCGCGTCACCACCGGCCCGGTCCGGGCCACCGTCTCGATCAGGATCGGCAGGGTGTGAGGCCCGGATCCCCACGTCGCCGCGCCGGCGTGTGTGGCCGCGGGGCGGTGCGCCCACGCTTCGGACAGGTCCCTGGTCCAGGCGTTGCCGACGCCTGTCGGCTCAGAGGAGCCGGCGGAGTGGTGGTTGCCGGCGGCGTCTCGCGGTCGGCGCCGCGCTGCGGGCGCTCACTTGTGGTTGACGCCGTGCATCAGGGCGAGAATGGCCCGGTTGAGCGGCACCGGCACGCCGTGTTGCTCGCCGAGCCGGACCACGGCGCCGGTGATCAGCTCGTGCTCGGTGGCGCGGCCGGCCAGCCGGTCGTAGAGCATCGACGTGCCGTCGTCGGCCGCGAACCCGTCGTAGATGTCGAGGGTGTGCTCGATGTCGGCGTCGGAGAGCCGGGCGCCGGCGGCCCGGCCCACGGCGATCGCCTCGTCCAGCAGGGCACGGGTCAGCTCGCGCACCGCCGGCTCGTGCTGGATCACCGACATCCGCTTCATGGTCAGTGACGTCACCGGGTTGGCGCCGACGTTGGTGAGCAGCTTGCGCCACGCCGCCGTGGAGAAGTCGGCGACCCGCTCGACGTGCAGCCACGACCCGTCCAGGAGCGCCGCGAACCGGTCGGCCGGATCGGTCGCGGTCGCGCAGACCCGCCCGGCACTGGTGGCCGACGGCTCGTCGAAGGTGGCGCGGGCCGCGTCGAGAGCGGTGCCCGGCGCGCCCGGAACGGTGATCCGCGCGCCCATCCGGTGCAGCACGTGCCCGGGGCCCAGCGACTCGGCCGCCACGTAGACCAGCGCCGGCAGCACCCGCGCCCCGCGCGGCACCAGCGGCTCGATCCGCTCGGCGTGGTCCACGCCGTTCTGCAGGACGACGATCGTGGTGCCGGGGCCGACCAGCGGCCCGAACCAGGCGGCCGCGCCGGCCGCGTCCTGCGCCTTCGTGGCCAGCAGCACCCAGTCGACCTCGGTCGCCGCGGACGGGTCGACCAGCACCTCGACGTCGATCTCGCGCACGCTGTCGGCACGCTCGACGACCAGGCGGTCGATCGGGCGCCGCGCGCAGACGACGACGTCGTGCCCGGCGTCCACTGCGGCGGCGGCGACCACTGTGCCGACAGCGCCGGCTCCGATGACCGCGACGCGGGTTCGTCTTGTGGACATGCCAGCCTCCCGAGGTAACTGAGAATGTTTTCTCAGTTCCCAGTCTGCGGGCGATCCTTTTCGGCGGTGTTACGCGACCGCGAATCCTCCGGTGATCCGGCCCACTCCTAAGATCGCCGCATGGCGGACAGGCCCCGGCGCGGTGACGCGCGGATGCGACGGGCGGCGCTGCTGGCCGCGGTGGGGGAGTTGCTGGCCGAGCGTGGCCCCGGGTTCTCGCTGGCCGAGGCGGCCGGGCTGGCCGGGATATCGACGGCCACCGCCTATCGCAACTTCTCCGACACGGCGAGCGCGGTCGACGCCTTCTACGCCGAGCTCAGCGGCGAACTGCTGGAGACCCTCGACCGGATCCCGGTCTCGGAAGACCCGGTCGCGGACATCCGCGCGGCCTGCGGTGAGTGGGTGGCGCAGGCTTCCCGATGGGGTGCGGCGGCGGTGCACGTACGGTCCCCGCGCGGCGTGCTGGCGCGGCGTGAGGACTCGTTCGTCGGCGGCCTCTACGAACGGCTCGGCCGCCTCGTCGGGCGCGCGATCGACATCGGCGCGGCGCCCCCGCAGGACGTCCGATTCGCCGTGCTGATGTGGGTCACCGTCTTCGACGAGCGCGTCGTCGTCGACCTGACCCACACCCTCGGCTGGACCACGCAGCAGGCCGCCGACCACCTCACCGGCGCACTGCTGCGGGTCCTCGGCCTGCCCGCGGTCAGCTGACCGCGGCGACCGCTTCGAGGATCGTCTCGGCGACGGCGGCCGGCTGCGAGACCGGCAGGGCGTGGCCGCCGCCGGCGATCTCCCGCTGGACGCGGCCTTCGGCTCGCTTCGCCATCCAGCGCATGGCCTCGGCGGGGATGTTGCGGTCGGCGTCGCCCCAGATGAAGAAGCCGGGACGGTACGCCAGACCGGCTCGCCCTCGGGAAGTCCCTCGGTGAGCGCGGCCTCGGTGACCGGCCGCTGGGTGACCGCCATCAGCGCGGCCGTCGCCGGGTCGACGTCGGCGGCGAACTGCTGGGGGAACCTCTCCACCGCGATCGACAGCTCGACACCGCCGCCGGCCAGCGTGCGGGGGACCACCGCGCCACCGAGGGTGCTGCCCTCGAACTTGCCGGAGAGCTCCAGCGCGCTCTCGCCCGCCTCGGGGGTGAACGCGGCCACGTAGACCAGCGCCTTGACGGCCTCGTCGCCGGCCGCCGCGGCGGTGATGACCTGACCGCCGTAGGAGTGACCGACAAGGATCACCGGGCGGCCGAGTGAGGCGACCACGTCCCGCACGTAGGCGGCGTCACCGGAGAGGCTGCGCAGCGGGTTGGCCACGGCCAGTGCGGTGACACCCGCCTCGGCCAGCTTCGCCGCGACCCCGTTCCAGCTGGCCGACTCGGCGAACGCGCCGTGCACCAGGACGACGACCGGTTTCTCGGACATGACTACCTCCCGTGAATGATTCGACGATCCCGCAACTTACGGCGTGCTTGTGGGCTGTCAGTGACAAACGAGTGCATCCATCCGGGACCGGTGGGCTATCGTTGCCGACGACCTTTCACAAGGTAGGAGAGAGACATGGCAGGGGACGACGACATCGCCGGGTGAGGACCCCGCCCCGGCCGCCCACGTGGCGGCTGCCTTTGTCGTGCCCTGAAAACCGATTCCGTCCTGGGGTTCACCATGTCCTTTTCTGTCTCTGAGCTGTCCTTCGCCTGGCCGGACGACACGCCGGTCTTCGACGGCCTGTCCCTGACCGTGCCGGAGGGCCGCACCGGCCTCGTCGCGATCAACGGGGCCGGCAAGTCCACCCTGCTCAAGCTCGTCGCGGGCGATCTGCAACCGACCAGCGGGTCGATCACCGTCCGCGGCACGCTCGGCTACCTGCCGCAGCATCTGCCGTTCGCGTCGGAGCAGTCCGTCGCCGAGGTGCTGGGCGTGGACCGTACGATCGCGGCCCTGCACGCCATCGAAGCCGGCGACGCCGCCGAGGAGCACTTCGCGGTCGTCGGCAACGACTGGGACGTCGAGGAGCGCAGCCGTGCCGAGCTCGACCGTCTCGGCCTCGGCGACGTCACCCTCGACCGCGGGCTCGACACGCTCAGCGGCGGCCAGGCCGTCTCGCTGGGTCTCGCCGCCGAGCTGCTGAAACGGCCCGACGTGCTGCTGCTCGACGAGCCGACCAACAATCTCGACCGGGATGCCCGGGAGCGGCTGATCGGCGTGGTCCGTTCCTGGACCGGCACGCTGCTGGTGGTCAGTCACGACCGGGAGTTGCTCGACGCGATGGACCGGATCGCCGCCCTCGACCACGGCGACGTGGAGTGGCACGGGGGGAACTACACGTCCTATGCGGAGTCGGCGGCGGCCGGGCGGGAGACCCTGGAGCGTCAGGTCCGTAACGCCGAGCAGGACCTGAAGCGGCAGAAACGCGAGGCCCAGCAGGCCCGCGAGCGGGCCGCCCGCCGCTCGTCGACCGCGTCGCGCAACCTGGCCAGCGCCGGTCTGGCCCGGATCCACGCGGGCAATCTCAAACGCGGCGCCGAGGTGTCCGCGGCCCGTGCGGCCGACGTGCACGGCGACCGGGTGGGTCAGGCGCAGGCACGCTACGACCAGGCCAGCCGGGCCGCCAAGCAGGACGACCGGATCGTCCTCGACCTGCCGGGGACGAACGTGCCGGCCGGGCGCACGGTGTTCCACGGCGAGTCGCTGGCGGCGGCCTACGGCGAGCGGGAGATCTTCTCCGGCATCGATCTGATCATCCGAGGGCCGGAGCGGATCGCCCTGACCGGTCCCAACGGCGCGGGCAAGTCGACGCTGTTGCGGCACATCGAGAAGGGTGCCGTCGGCCGGGTGGCGTACCTGTCGCAGCGGCTGGACCTGCTCGATCCGGCGCGGACGGTGGCCGAGAACCTGGCCGCCTCCGCTCCGGCGCTGCCCGACGCCGAGCGGATGAACCTGCTGGCCCGGTTCCTGTTCCGGGGCGCCCGCGCGCATCTGCCGGTGTCGGTGCTCTCCGGCGGCGAGCGGTTGCGGGCGACCCTGGCGTGCATCCTGTTCGCCGAGCCGGCCCCGCAGTTGCTGCTGCTGGACGAGCCGACCAACAACCTGGACCTGGTGAGCGTCGGTCAGTTGGAGAACGCGCTGAACGCCTATCAGGGCGCGTTCGTGGTGGTCAGTCACGACGAGCGGTTCCTGACCGAGATCGGCGTCGAGCGGTGGCTGCATTTGTCCGGCACCTTGCGGTCGACGTCGGATAAGTGACTTTTTATTCACCCACCCCGCTTTTTCACCCGCCCGGGCCGGCAGCTCGGCCGTAGCGTTGTCGTCGATGCGGGATCCGGGCGGGCGGCCCTACTGCCCCCGCCCGTCCGGGCCCCGCGCGTGTTTCTTTGGGATGGTTCTTGGACAGTCACGTTGACTTCCCGGAGAGAAGGGAATCGCATGAAGGCCTCCTGAAAATCAACGGCGGGTGGAGGCACTCATGTCCCTTGAACTGGATCGCAGGCTGGCCGAGGTCGGCACCCGGTTCCGGATCTTCCCGCAGCCCCGGTTCCTGCGGAAGGCCGACGGATCGGGGCCGCTCTTCCCGGATCCCGAGCAGGTCACCGTCTCCGTCGAGCCGAGTGCCATGCAGGCCGGGCCGGGCGACGACCGGATGTTCGTGGTCGACGCGATCGGGAAGCTGCCGTACAACCGGTTCTTCCGCCCGCCGTTCCGGGGCGAGGCACGGCCGCCGGTCCAGCCCGGTGACGACGGTCATTTCGATCACCTCGATCCGGCCGGCCGGGAATTCTCGGCCGCCACCATGTACGCGACGGTCCGACGTGTCCTGGACATCTGGGAGGACTACTTCGGCCGTACCATTCAATGGCATTTTGAATCTGATTTCTCACGCCTCGAGCTGATCCCGCTGATCGAATGGGACAACGCCCAGTCCGGCTACGGTTTCCTGGAGTTCGGATTCGGGCGCAAACCGAACGGGACCATCGATCACGAGCGGCCGTTCTGCGAGAATTTCGACGTTCTCGCCCACGAGCTCGGGCACAGCATCATCTTCGCCGAGGTCGGGGTGCCGGCCAGCCCGCGTGACGAGGCGACCGACTACGGCGGCATGCACGAGTCGGCCGGTGACCTGGTCGCGATCGTGGCGTCGCTGCACTTCCACTCGGTCGTCGACCTGCTGCTCGACTCGACGAAGGGCAACCTGCTCACCATCAACGGCCTGGACCGGGTGGGTGAGCTGTCGGACAGCCGGGAGATCCGGGTGGCGTTCAACTCGCGCCGCATGTCCGACGTCGGCGACGAGCCGCACGACCGGTCGCTGCCGCTGACCGGCGCCATCTTCGACACCATGGTCGAGGTGTTCCAGCAGGACCTGGTGGCACGGAAGCTGATCAGCGAGGACCTGCGGACCCGGTCGACGAACCTGCCCGGCACCTCGCAGGATCTCGACGAGATCGAGGCCGAGTTCGCCGCCGCCTACGCCGGCAACGAGGCCGCGTTCAAGGACGCGCTGCTGCGGGCCCGCGACTACCTGGGCCGGCTGCTCGCGGTCACGTGGAGCAACATCTCGCCGGACTTCCTCACCTACCACAGCGTCCTGCGGGCGCTGCTGCAGGCCGACCGGGAGATCACCGGCGGGGAGAACGTGCCGATCATCCGCGCCTGCTTCGCCTGGCGGGAGATCGCCCCGGTGCCGACGTCGTTGATGCTGCGCCAGCACACCATCGCGTCCTGCGGCTTCACCGCCGGCAAGGGGCCGACGTTCGCCGAGGCGGGCGCCCCGGCCGACCCGCAGATCCCGTCGCCGCGCGTCAACGGCGTCACCGCCGTCAGTCGTCTCTAGGAAGGATCGGGACCGGGATCCGCGTCGCCAATGGTTTCACCCCGCCCTTCTATGGGCCGGTCCCGGTATCGGGTACATCAGCCGCCCCTGCCGTGGTCGAGGGCGGCGGAGCCGAGAATGGGTTGACTCTCCCGTCAGGGGAGACCGGAGCCTCGGATGCGAAGGAGGAACCGTGGTGGACGACCTGATCGCGATCGGTCGCTTCTCCCGGATGAGCCGGTTGTCGATCAAGGCGTTGCGCTTCTACGCCGAGCAGGGGCTGCTCCCTCCGGCGTGGGTGGATCCGTCGTCCGGCTACCGCTACTACCGGCGGGGACAGGCGGCACGGGCGGAGGCGATCCGGGTGTTGCGGGCGGTCGACATGCCGGTCGGGGAGATCCGCGACCTGCTCGCCGACGACGATCCGGGGCTGATCGGAAAGCGCCTGGCCGTACACCGGGAGCGGCTGCGGGCCCGGCTCGCCGAGCAGGAGCGGATGCTGCGGTTCCTCGAACGTCTCATCGATCGAGGAGGAAACCTGATGCCGTACGAGGTGAGGGTCAAGGTGGTCCCGCCGGTCACGGTGGCGAGCGTGACGCGGCGGGCCAGCCTGGTCACCATCGGCGAGGCCGTCCGGGAGGGCTTCGGCGCGGTCGTCGGAGCCATCGGTACGGCCGGGGCGTCCCCGAGCGGCGCGCCTTTCGTCGTCTACCACGACGTCATCGACGAGACCACCGAAGGCGACGTGGAGATCTGTGTCCCCGCCGCCGGTTTTCGTGAGATGTCCGGCTGCACCGTCGCGTCGACGATCCATCGTGGCCCCTACGCGGAGATCGCCCCGGCATATCACGCGGTGAGCGGCTGGATCGAGGAGAACGGGCGGCGGCCGGCGGGTCCGCCACGGGAGATCTACCTGAACGACCCGCAAACCGTCCAGCCCGAGGACCTGCTCACCGAGGTGCAGTTCCCGATCGAGGGCGAGCGGTGACGTCGAAGACGGACTTCAAGCGGGAACTGGACTGCTACTCGGCCCGGCCCGGCCGGTTCGACGTCGTGGACGTGCCGAATCTGCGCTATCTCATGGTCGACGGACAGGGCGATCCCAACGAGGGAACGGCTTTCGCCGACGCGGTCGGGGCGCTCTACCCGGTGGCGTACCGGTTGAAGTTCGCGAGCAGGCGGCTCGGCCACGACTACGTCGTCATGCCGCTGGAGGGACTGTGGTGGGCCGACGACATGGAGTCGTTCACGGCGGCGCGGGACAAGAGCCGGTGGCGCTGGACGCTGATGATCATGGTGCCGGACCGGGTCGACGAGACCCTGGTCGACGGTCCCGTCCGTCTGGGGTCCCTCGCCGAGGGCCGCTGCGTGCAGACCCTGCACGTCGGCTCGTTCGATGAGGAGGGTCCCACGCTGGCGAGGATGCACGAC
The DNA here is from genome assembly GCF_050956125.1 of Actinoplanes sp. CA-252034. NCBI lineage: Bacteria > Bacillati > Actinomycetota > Actinomycetes > Micromonosporales > Micromonosporaceae > Actinoplanes > Actinoplanes sp. CA-252034. The sequence goes on along the minus strand of NZ_CP191846.1, from coordinate 7,102,072 downwards.
GAGTTCATCCCGGCCAACGGGCTGCGGATGACCGGCCGGCATCACGAGATCTATCTCAGCGACCGGCGCCGGACGGCACCGGAGAGGCTGCGCACGATCCTGCGGCAGCCGGTGCTCCCGGCCCGTTAGGCGTGCCCGCCCCGCCCACCACGGGCGGGGCGGGCGGCGTACGTCAGGCGGAAGGGTTGAAGGTGATGCCGGACGGCATCGCCTCGGTGAGCAGGTTGACGAAGTTGGCGTCCTTGAGCCCGAAGTTGGCGCTGCCGAAGTCGTAGTTGCTCAGCGTGGTGCGCACGGCGGTGGACGGGAAGCCGTTCCAGCCGACCAGCGACGGGTACTGCCAGGTGGCGTAGCCGTTCTCCGGCGGCTCGTCGTTGGAGCCGGCCAGCCGGAACGCGTGCGTGCTGACCCCGTCCTTATGGTAGACGATCTTCGGGTGGTTGCCGGTCCACCGCACGGCGCTCGCCGCCGCGATGTCGAAGTCGCCGTGCGCCGAGGTGGAGACGTACTTCGCCACGTCGTTCTGCACCCACACCACGACGTGCTCCCAATCGTGGCGGTGCCCGCCGATCGAGCTGTTCGCCAGCGCCTGGTCCTTCTCGAAGTAGAGGCCGTACGCGACGGCGCACCACCCGTTGTTGCACTTGTACCGCGAGTACCCGTTGGTGTTGTCCAGGTCGTAGTTGTCGTGGCAGTCGCCGCTGAGCGAGCCGGTCGGCTTGAGCCCGCCGTTGACGACGCCGGTCGGGCCGATCGCCGGGGTGGGGTAGCAGCCGTCGGTGTCGTAGTCGTACGCCGGCTGCCACTTGGTCTCGATCGCCTCGGCGTTGCCGGGCAGCTCGGCCGGGGGAGCGGCGAGCGCCGGAGCGGCCGTGACGGCCAGGACGGCGAGCGCGCTGCCGGCGACGAACGCCGAACGCAACGCCCGGCGGCGGGGAGTGGTGGGGACATCGGACTCCTCGGTATCGATCGGGGGGAATCGTTCCGTCGGATCTCCGCACGGCCGCCGGGTGGTGGGGCATCCACCGGGCTGCGCGGGGATCAACGCTCGGCGAACACCACGTCCTCGACCGGCCGACGGTCTACCCGCCGGTAACAATCGATCAGCTTGAGGCCTGCGGCCCCTTGGGGCAAGAGTTTGTCTCATCTCCCGTCGGCGTGCGCCGACAGAACGGATGTGAGGCGGAGTTCGGTGGTAGGCGCGAGGCCGGTGCCCCGCCGTACGCTGCTGCTTCTCGCCGCGATCCTCCCCGTGCAGGTCGCCGGCTGGATCGTCCCGTCCTGGTATCCGATGATCCTCGGTATCTCCCTGGCCGTGGTGGACGCGATCGGCGTCCACTACCTGACCCGGGTCGCCCGGCTCGGCATCAACGTGCTGCCGTGCCGGCTCGCCGCGGTCGCCCGCGGGCTGGGAGTCGGCAACGCGGTGACGCTCACCGCCTGGCTGGCCGGCGCACCGGCGTGGCTGTGGTGGGCCGCCGCCGCGACCCACATCGGCGGGATGGCCCTGCTCGGCCTGTCGACCGTGCTCGGCCCGCTGCTGAGACTCAGCGGCCCGCACCGGCAGGCGTTCGCCGCCGAGATGGTGGCGGTCGGCGCGGCCGGGGTGATGGTGGTCTGGTTCGCGGGGCTGGACCCGGCGCTGGTGTCCGGCCGGTCCGCCGCGACCTGGAGCATCGTCGGCGGCCTGCTGACCGCCGACCTGATGCTGGCCATGGCGATCGCCGCGATGCTGCTGCGCGGCATGGTCAACCACTGGCGCGATCCGATCACCGTCCTGGTCACCGGAATGATGCTCGCGATCCTGGCCGACACCCGATGGGCCACCACCCTGCCGACCGGTGTGGAACGTCTGGTCGAGCCGTCCGGCGGCGCCCTCGTGGTGACCGCCCATCTGCTGCTCACGCTCTCGCCGCTGATGTCGGCGTCCGGCATCGGCAGCGTCACCGACCGGGCGCGCCGGGCCGATCCGCCGCGCTGGGTCGCGTATCTGCCCCTGGGCGCGCTGGTCACCGGCGTGGCGCTGCTGCTCGTGGTGATCGTGCGGACGTCCGGCTGGCTGCGCTGGAGCGGCCTGGTCGTCGCGATGGCCGCCATGCTGGCCGCGGTGACGTTCCGCTACTGGATCTCGCTGCGGACGAGTCGGGCACGGGCCGGCCGCGACCCGGAGACCGGGCTGGCCAACCGGGCGGGCCTGAAGGAGGCGCTCGCCGCGGTGGTCCGCGGCCGCGAGCCGTTCGCCGTGCTGGTGATCGCGGTGGCCGAGCCGCGGGCGCAGCACCGCATGTCGTCGATCCTGCGGCGCAACGTCCGTGCCGACGACCTGGTCGCGCGGACCGGCCCGGCGACCTTCGGGGTGCTGCTCACCGATGCCGGTGTGGCCGGTGAGGCGACCATCGCGGCGCAGCGGATCCTCGCCGCGGCCGACGACGACGAGGTCCGGTGCTCGATCGGGATGGCCGTCGCCCGCATCGGCGAGCCCGCCAAGACGGTGCTGCGCAACGCCGAGATCGCGATGAGCCACGCCGTCCGGTCGCCGGCGTCGACGTTCGTCGTCCACGAGCTGTCGATGAACGACCGCCGGGCGGTGGACGCGGCGCTCGCCGAGGCCCTGGAGGGCGCTCGGCAGCGCGACGAGCTCAGCGTCGTCTACCAGCCCATCGTCGACCTGGCGACCGGCCGGGTGGTGGCGGCCGAGGCACTTCTGCGCTGGCGGCACCCGCTGCACGGCGCGATCTCTCCGTCCGCCTTCATCCCGGTCGCCGAACGGTCCGGCGAGATCGTCGGGATCGGCCGGTGGGTGCTGGAGCAGGCGGTCCAGCAGGTGGCGGCCTGGCGGGCGGCCGGCGCCGACCTGACGGTCACCGTCAACGTCTCACCGCGCCAGCTGCAGGAGCCGCATCTCGCGCGGGAGGTGCTCAGCGTGCTCGATCGCGCCGGGGTGCCCGCGCAGAGCCTGGTCGTCGAGGTGACCGAGTCGGCGATGGTCGAGGAAGCGGTCGAGGTCGCGGCGCTGCGACGGTTGCGGTCCGCGGGGGTCCGGATCGCCATCGACGATTTCGGTACGGGCTACTCGTCCCTGCAGTACCTGACACGTCTTCCGGTCGACATTCTCAAGATCGACCGCGGTTTCGTGGCGCGGCTGGACGGCACCGCCGAGGGCGCGGCCATCGCCGAGGCGGTGATCCGGCTGGCGCAGATCCTGCGGCTGACCACCGTGGCGGAGGGGATCGAGACCGAGGGGCAGGCCGCCGAGTTGCTGGCACTCGGCTCGGAGCGGGGCCAGGGCTACCTGTACTCCCGGCCGGTCGAGCCCGGTCAGGTCCTGGCCCTACTCGAACAGCAGCGGGACCTGGCGGCCTGACGATCCCGGCCGCCGACGCGACCGGGATGTCGCCGGGGTCAGACGCTCGCCTTCGCGGTCGTCCTCTCCGGGGTGACCGCGGGGACCGAGGCGCGCTGGTTGCGGATCAGCGCGTCGATGGACCACGGCCCGCCGCCGACGACGGCGATCAGGAGGAAGGACCAGGCGTAGAGGGCGGGGGTGACGCCGCCGTTCTCGATCGGCATCAGGCCGTCCGGCTGATGCACCACGAAGTAGGCGTACGCCATCGAGCCGGACGCCAGGATCGCGGCCGGGCGGGTGCCGAGTCCGACGAGGACGAGCACGCCGCAGACGAGCTGGATGAGCCCGGCATACCAGTTGGGCCACAGGCCGACCGCCACCGCCTGGCCCGTGCCCCGGGCGCCGCCGAGCAGGCCGAACACGGTGGCGAGCCCGTGACAGGTGAAGAGCAGGCCGACGACGACCCGGAACAGCAGCCAGGTGATCTCGTTCACGCGTGGGGTAGACAATAGACGCTCCTCTGTCGGGAAGTGGACAATCTGGAAAACCACCCTAGGTGCTCGGAACGTCGCTTTATATAGACGATCTTAAATTTCGCCTAAGAGTCCGGGGTGACGGAAATCTATTCGTAACCGGTTCTACATCTTGCCGAAAACGTTTTCGTAAGGCAGCGTGTGCCGCAGGCGAGCCGCATCACGGGGGCGGGTCCGCCGGAGCTGCCCAGGGGTGTCACACGCTGCATCTTTCCCGGGCTCCTCCGCTTCCCATGCATCGATATATCTCGATTGCAGAGGTGTCCTCATGCGTTTCAACCGTCGTACCGTCCTGATCGCCGGCGCCGCCGGAGCCGCCGGGGTTCTGCTGCCCGCCGGCCCGGCCCGCGCCGTCCGCCCGGACGCCGGAGTCTCGGCGTATCCGTTCCCGCTCACCGCCGTCCGGCTGGGTGCCGGCCCGTTCGCCGACAACGCCGGCCGCACCCAGGCCTACCTGCGCTTCCTCAACGCCGACCGGCTGCTGCACATGTTCCGGGTGACCGCCGGCCTGTCGTCGTCGGCCACCCCGTGCGGCGGCTGGGAGTCACCCACCACCGAGCTGCGCGGCCACTCCATCGGGCACGTGCTCAGCGCGCTCGCCCAGGCCTACGCCGGCACCGGCGACACCACCTACCAGGCCAAGGGCGACTATCTGGTCGCGCAGCTCGCCCTCTGCCAGCGCCCGAACGGCTTCCTCTCCGCCTACCCCGAGTCGTTCATCGACCGGGTCGAGACCGGCCGGCAGGTGTGGGCGCCCTACTACACCCTCCACAAGATCGTGCAAGGGCTGCTCGACTGGCACCTGCTCACCGGCAGCGCCCAGGCCCTCGCCGTGCTGCAGCGCAAGGCCGCGTGGGTGCAGGCTCGCAACAGCCGGCTCACGCACGCCCAGCGGCAGCAGATGCTGCGCGTCGAGTTCGGCGGTATCGGCGAGACCCTGTTCAACCTCTACCAGCTCACCGAAGAGCCGGTGCACCTGTTCACCGCCCAGTACTTCGATCACGCCCAGGTGCTCGACCCGCTCGCCGCCGGGGTAGACGCGCTGGCCGGATTCCACGCCAACACGCAGATCCCGAAGGCCATCGCGGCGATCCGCGGATACCACGCGACGGGCGACACCCGTTACCGCGACATCGCGGTCAACTTCTGGAACTTCGTGGTACGCCGTCACTCGTACGCGATCGGCGGCAACTCCAACGGCGAGTACTTCCAGGCACCGGACCGGATCGCGTCGGAGCTGTCCGACAACACGTGCGAGTGTTGCAACACGTACAACATGCTGAAGTTGACCCGGCAGTTGTTCTTCACCGACCCGTCACGGGCCGCCGAGTTCATGGACTTCTACGAGAAGGGCCTCTACAACCACCTGCTCGGCGCGCAGAATCCCAGCTCGGCACACGGGCACCACTGCTACTACGTGCCGTTGCGGGCCGGCGGGATCAAGACGTACAGCAACGACTACGACAACTTCACCTGCTGTCACGGCACCGGGATGGAGACGAACACCAAGTTCGCCGAGAGCATCTACTTCCACGTCGACACGACGCTCTACGTCAACATGTACATCTCGTCAACATTGACGTGGTCAAGTCAAGGCGTCACGATCCGGCAGGACACCACGTATCCGGAGAGCCCGTCCACCCGGCTCACCGTGACCGCCGGCTCCGGTGCCTTCGACATGCGGATCCGCATCCCGTCCTGGACCAGCGGCGCCCAGGTCCGGGTCAACGGCGTCCTCACCGGACCGCCGACACCCGGCACCTACCTCTCGATCAATCGCATCTGGGCCACCGGCGACGTCGTCGATGTCAGCCTGCCGATGACGCTCACCCTGGAGGCCGCACCGGACAACCCGTCGGTGCGCGCCGTCAAGTACGGGCCGATCGTGCTCGCCGGTCAGTTCGGCACCAGCAACCTCAGCTCCCTGCCGACACTCTCGGGGACTCCGCAGCCGACCGGCACGCCACTGGAGTACACCGCGGGATCGGTGCTGCTCCGGCCGTTCTACAAGACGCATGGCCAGCGCTACTCCGTCTACTGGAACGTCACGAGCGGCACGCCGAAGGAGGCGTACTACCCCTTCGACGAGACGTCCGGCACGAGCGCGGCCGACGCCACCGGCAACGGCTGGACCGCCACCCTGGCCGGCGGCGTCACCCGCACCGCCGGGCGCACCGGCAGCGCAGTCCTGCTCAACGGGAGCAACGGGCACGTCGCCCTGCCCGGCGGCATCCTGGCCGGCGTCACCGCGTTCACCGTCGCGACCTGGGTCCGCATCGACACCGCCGCCACCTGGACCCGGGTCTTCGACTTCGGCACGGGCACCGGTGCGTACCTGTTCCTCACCCCGCGCAGCGGCTCCGGCGCCGCCCGGTACGCGATCAGCGGCGGCGGCTCCGGTGCCGAGCAGCGCATCGACGCCCCGGCCGCGCTCCCCACCGGGGCGTGGACCCACGTCGCCGTCACCCACACCGGCAACCTCGGCGTCCTCTACGTCAACGGCGCCGAGGTCGCCCGCAACACCGCGCTCACGGTACGCCCGTCCGCGTTGCCGTCGACCACCCAGAACTGGATCGGCCGCTCCCAGTACGCCTCCGATCCGTATTTGACCGCCGCCGTCGACGGGTTCCGGATCCACAGCCGGGCGCTGTCCGCGGCGGAGGTCGCTCAACTGTTTTCCACCGGACAGTGAGAGAGGCAGTTTCGATGTCGAGAAGAAGACGGTCAGTGGCGCTGTTCAGCGTGCTGGCCACCGCGGCCGCGGCGACAGCCGTCGCCACCCCCTCGCAGGCCGCCAACCCGATCATCACCAACATCTACACCGCCGACCCGGCCCCCCTGGTCGTCGGCAACACCATGTACATCTACGCCGGCCGCGACGAGGCGCCCACCGGCGGCAGCAACTTCGTGATGCGCGAATGGCACGTGCTGTCCTCCACCGACGCGGCGAGTTGGACCGACAACGGCGCCCGCGCCAACATCGCCACGTTCCCGTGGGCCGGCGCCGACGCCTGGGCCGGTGAGGTCGAGCCGCGCAACGGCAAGTACTACTGGTACACCTCGGTCAACGGCAACGGCGCCGGCTGGATGAACATCGGCGTCGCCGTCGGGGACAGCCCGCTCGGCCCGTTCACCGACGCCAAGGGCGGGCCGCTGATCAGCGACAGCACCGCCAACTCGTCCGGCCTCAACATCGACCCCACCGTCTTCGTCGACGACGACGGGCAGGCCTACATGTACTGGGGCGGCTACTGGGGACCCCGTGCCGTGCGCCTGGCGGCCAACATGATCGACACGGTCGGGTCGGTCGTCACGCCGACGGGACTCACCAACTACTGGGAGGCCCCGTGGATGTTCAAACGCAACGGCCTCTACTACATGATGTACGCCGCCAACGACACCGGTGGCTGTGTCACCAACACCAACTACGCCTGCCAGCGGTACGCCACCGCGACCAACCCGATGGGGCCGTGGACGCACCGGGGTGTCGTGCTCGGCCAGGTGTCGTCGACGACCAACCACGCCGGCATCGTCGAGTTCAACGGGCAGTGGTACATCGTCTACCACAACGCGAACGCGCCCGGCGGTGGCAACTTCCGCAGGTCGGTGGCGGTCGACCGGTTGTACTTCAACGCTGACGGGACGATCCAGCCGGTCGTGCAGACGACCACCGGGCCGCCGCCGAATCCGGGCGGTGGAGGTGGTGGCGGGACCAACATCGCGCCGTCCGCCACCGCGACGACGTCGTACGTGTCGTCGTGGGAGAGCCTGGCCGCGGTCAACAACGGCGGGACGCCGGCGAACTCGCAGGACCGGTCCAACCTGGCGTACGGCAACTGGCCACAACAGGGCACACAGTGGATCGAGTACACCTGGCCGACCGCTCAGTCGATCAACAAGAGCTCGGTCTACTGGTTCGACGACAACCAGGGCATCGACCTCCCGGCGTCATGTGCACTGCAGTATTGGAACGGCAGTCAATATGTATCCGTTCAACTGCAGTCAACATGTGGCGTCGCCGGCAATGTTGAGAACGTCAACACGTTCGCCAGCGCGGTCAACACGACGCGGCTTCGTCTGCAGATCACCTCACGCAGCGGACTGTCCACCGGCGTGCTCGAGTGGAAGGCGTTCCAGTCATGAGGCGGCCGGTCGACAGACGACGGCCGGACCGTCGAGGCTTCGGCAGGATTCGGCGCGTCTGGGCGTACACGATGAGCCTGACGTTGATCGCGGCCTCGCTGACCGTCAACCCGCAGCCGGCCCTGGCCGCGCAACCCATCGGGTTCCCGACCTTCGGCAACACGGGATCGATCCCGGCGCCGCCGGTCGCCTACACCACCGGCGACACGATGCGCGCCATCTACGACGCCGAGTCGAGCGGCACCGACTTCTGGATGGACCGCCTGCTCGCACGCACCGGGAACGACCCGGCCGGCACCTGGCTGATGACCCGCGGGCGGGCCGCGTTCATGAACACGCACACCCCGTCGGTGATCGGGTTCGGTGGCAACGCCGCGTACTGGGACAACATCTCCAGCCAGAACGCCTACGCCATCACCGCGTCCACCGGCACCTTCACCGAACAGGCCGCCCAGCGCCGGCAGACCCCCAGCCACTGGCGCAGCGTGCACACCAACGGCTCGGTCCGGCTCGACGTCACCAAGTTCATCACCGACAACAACGTGCTGGTCACCAACGTCGCCGTGGTCAACAACGGCAGCGCCTCGACGACCCTGACACTGAACGCCACGTCGCCCTACGCGACCACCGTGAGCGGCACCGAGCTGACCGGCACGCGGGCCGTCAAGAACAACCTGACGACGCTCTACCCGCGGTTCTCCGGTGACGGCTTCACCGCCGCCAACGGGGCGCTCAGCCGATCGGTGACGGTCGCCGCCGGGCAGACGGTCACCGTCAAGGTGCAGCTCGGCTGGGTCGCCACCGAGATCCCGGCGTCACGTACCGAGTACGACGCCTACCGCACCCGGACACCGGCCGACGCGTTCGCCACCCACGTCCGCGCCTACAACAGATGGTGGGCCGACAACGTGCCCTACATCGACGTGCCGGACGCGGCGATCAAGAAGAACATCTACTACCGCTGGTGGCTGATGCGCTTCAACCACCTCGACGCCGACATCCCCGGCCAGGACTTCCAGTTCCCGCAGTCGATCGAGGGCGTGACCGGCTACAACAACGCGATCGCGCTCACCCAGCCGATGCATATCGACGACCTGAAGTACCTGCGCAGCCCGGAGTACTCCTACGGCCCGTACCTGGCGGTCGGCCAGTACTCGGCGAACGGCCGCTTCGTCGACAACCCGGGCGACCCGGAGAACTGGTCCAACTCGTACACCCAGTACATCGCCGAGGCGGCGTGGCGGGCCTACCAGATCCACGGTGGCCAGCCGGCGATGCTCAACAACTTCGCCCGCTACGCCGAGGGTGACGCCAAGGGCCAGCTGGCCACCTACGACACCAACAACAACGGCGTCATCGAGTACGACTGGGGCGCGATGACCGGAAACGACGCCGACGCCGTGTCGTTCCACTGGCGGGCCGGCAACCTCGATCGCGCCGAGACCGCCTACGTGTGGAGCGCCGCCAACGCCGCCCGCGACGCCTACACGCTGATGGGCAACACGGCCAAGGCCACCGAGATGCAGACGCTCGCCGACCGGATCCGCAACGGCGTGATCAACACGCTGTGGAACCCGGACCGGCAGCTCCTGGAGCACAAACACGTCTCCACGAACGCGTTCGTGCCGTGGAAGGAGATCAACAACTACTACCCGTACGCGGTCGGGCTGATGCCGAACACCGCCCAGTACCGGGAGGCGCTGCGCCTGTTCGCCGACGCCGGCCAGTACCCGATCTTCCCCTTCTACACCGCCAATCAGGTCGACAAGGCGGCCGCCGCGGCCGCCGGGAACCCGGGCAGCAACAACTTCTCCACGATCAACTCGACGGTGCAGTTCCGGCTCTACTCGTCGGTGCTGCGCAACTACCCCAACTCGTGGATGAACACCGACGACTACAAGAAGCTGCTCTACTGGAACGCCTGGGCACAGTACGTCGGCGGCGACACCAACTGGCCGGACGCCAACGAGTTCTGGGCCGACTGGAACGGCAGCGCCATCACGTACCGCTCGTGGATCCACCACAACATCCTGGGCAGCAGCAACTGGACCATCATCGAGGACGTCGCCGGGCTGCGGCCGCGCAACGACGCCCAGATCCAGCTGTCGCCGATCAACATCGGCTGGAGCCACTTCGCGGTCAACAACCTGCGCTACCGCAACGCCGACCTGTCGATCGTCTGGGACGACCCGGCCGACGGCGTGACCAGGTATCCCGGGGTGCCCCAGGGGTACTCGATCTACCTGAACGGGACCCGCGTCGCCACCCTCAACCAGCTGGCGCCGTTCACCTACAACCCGGCGACCGGGGCCGTCACCACCACCGGGACGGTCGCGTTCAGCACCGCGTTCGCGTCACTTCAGGCGCCGCAGAACGTGGTGCAGAGCGGGGCGCGCGTGGTCGACGTCTTCGCCAAGGCGGGCGTCGACCTCACCTCCACCCGGCCCAACCTGGCTGCCGGGGCGAGCGCGTCGGCGTCGTACACCACCTCCGGCACCTCGGTCGCCGGCGCGATCGACGGGCTGCCGACCAACGCGCCGCTGTGGGGCAGTTACGGCAGTGCCAACGCCACCGACTGGTACGAGCTCGACTTCGGCAGCACCGCCCGTACCGTCGACGAGGCCTGGCTCTACTTCCGTAACGACCGGGCCGGCAACCGGTACCGGCCGCCGACCGGCTACAACGTCCAGTACTGGAACGGCAGCGCCTGGGTCAACACGGCCTCGCAGGTCAAGACGCCGGGCACCCCGCAGTCCAACTTCAACAAGGTCACCTTCACCGCGGTCAGCACGACGCGGCTGCGGGTCCAGTTCACCCAGCCGTCCGGCGGCGCCAAGACCGGACTGACCGAGATCAAGCTGTACGGGCAGGGCACCGTCCCGCCGAATCCCAACCCCAACCTGGCGACGGCGGCCACCCCGAGCGCCTCGTACACGTCGTCGTGGGAGAGCGTCGCCGCCATCAACGACGGCATCGACCCGTCGTCGTCGAACGACACCGTCAACCCGCGCTGGGGAACCTGGCCCAACCAGGGACAGCAGTGGGCCGAACTGACCTGGTCCACGGCGCAGAACCTGAAGTCCGCCCAGGTCTACTTCTTCGACGACGGCCAGGGCATCGACCTGCCCGCGTCGTGGAAGCTCCAGTACTGGAACGGCACCGCCTACGTGGACGTGCCGTCGGCGAGCGGCTACCCCGTCGCCGCCGGGCAGTACAACGTCGTCACGTTCGGTCAGGTCAGCACGACCCGGTTGCGGGTGGCACTGACCAGCGGCGCAGCCTCCGTCGGGCTCCTGGAGGTGAAGGCCTTCGCCAGTTGACGAGCGGGTGACCCGTCGGCGCCGGCGCTGTGGTCAGCGCCAGCGCTGCGGGCACCGGCCTGAGCGGCGCAGCCGGCCGAGCACGTCCTCGGCGGCGTAGACGCCGAGCATCCCGGCGAGACCGGCGACCAAGGGGGTGGCGAGTTCCGAGAGAAGCGTCTGCATGTCCCTCTGGTCGGCCGGTTCCGGTGCGGCCGGGGGAGCCACCCGGGTGCGAAACGGTTGAGGCACGGAGCCGCCCGGGACGGCGGGGTGGACCGGAGCGGTCCCCGCCTATTATCTTACGCGTAAGATAATAGGCGGGGGAGTGATCGGCATGATGATCGGGCAACTGCTGCGGCCACACGTCACCGGGTTCGTGCTCGTTGCGGGACTGCAGGTGGCCGGGGCGCTCGCCGGGCTGGCGCCGCTGCTCGCGGTGGCCGAGGTGGGCCGGGTGCTGCTGGCGCCCGGCCCGGTGGACGAGGATCACCTGCGGACGGTCGTGCTCCTCGGCGTCGCCGGGCTGCTGCTCCGGCTGGTTTTCACGTCGGCGTCGGCGGGCTTCGGGCACCTCCTCGACGGGCGGGTCCAGCTCACCCTGCGGAGGGCGCTCGCCGCGGCGCTGGGCCGCGCGCCTCTCGGCTGGCTCGACCACCGGCGCACCGGTGAGCTGGCCAAGGTCGCCGGCGACGACGTGACCGCCGTGCACCCGTTCATCGCGCACGCCCCGGGCGAACTGACCGCTGCGTTCGTCGTGCCGCTGGTGTCGCTGATCTACCTGCTGACCATCGACTGGCGGCTCACCCTGATCACCCTGGTCCCGGTGGTGCTGGCGATCGCCCTCGTCCCGCTGCTGATGACGCCCGCCCGTACCCGTGAGCAGGAAGCCTTCGACGCGGCCCTGGGCCGCATCGCCGACACCAGCGTGGAATACGTCCGTGGCATCGCCGTCGTCAAGGCGTTCGGCGGAGCCGGCGACGCCTATCGCCGTTTCCTCACCGCCGCCGACGACTTCGTCGGCATCTTCACCCGGTGGGTACGCGGAGTGTCCGCCGTGGCGGCCGGGATGCAGTTGGCGCTGTCCCCGCCGTTCGTGCTGCTCGCCGTCCTGACCGGCGGCACCGCGCTGATCACTTCCGGCCACCTCGCCCCGGCTGATCTGTTGCCGTTCCTGCTGCTCGGACTCGGCCTGACCGCACCGGTGGCGGCCCTGGGGCACGGCTTCGACGACCTGCAGGCGGCCGGTCGCGCGGTCGGCCGGATCCGGGGCGTGCTCGCCGTCGAGCCGCTGCCGGAGCCGGCGCACCCGATCGTCCCGGACGGTGACCGGCTCGAATGGTGTGGTGTGCGGTTCTCCTACGACGGGCGGGAGGTGCTGCGCGGCATCGATCTGACGGTGGAGCCGGGCACGGTCACCGCGCTGACCGGCCCGTCCGGCAGCGGCAAGTCGACAATGGTGCGGCTGTTGCCACGGTTCTTCGACCCGGACGCCGGCTCGATCCGGCTCGGCGGTGTGGACCTGCGCGACATCGGCGGGCGGGAGCTGCGCCGGCGGATCTCCTTCGTGTTCCAGGACGTGCGCCTCCTGCGTACCTCGGTGGCGGACAACATCTCCCTCGCCGTGCCGGAAGCGGACCGGGACGCGGTGATCCGCGCGGCGAAGCTCGCGCACATCCACGACCGCATTCTCGAGCTCCCGCGCGGTTACGACACGGTCCTCGGTGACGAGGCCGAGCTCTCCGGCGGTGAGGCGCAGCGGATCGCGCTGGCCCGTGCCCTGGCCGCGGACACCCCGATCCTGGTGCTCGACGAGGCGACCGCGTTCGCCGACCCGCAGACCGACCGGGCGGTACGTCAGACGCTGGCCACCCTGCGGAACCGGACGGTGCTGGTCATCGCGCACCGGCCGGAGACCGTCGCCGGCGCCGACACCGTGGTGACGCTGCGCGAGGGGGTGATCGTCCGATGATCCGGACCCTGCTGCGGGTGCTCGGCCACGAATACGCCGTGCCGATGCGCCGCACCGTCGCCCTGATGGTGATCACCGCCGTGGCCGAGGGGCTGCTGTACGCCCTGCTCGTGCCGCTGTTGCGGGCGCTGCTGGGCGGCCCGACGGCGGACGCCCGGCCGTGGCTTATCGCGTTCGCGGTGGCGGTCGCCGGTTACGCCCTGCTGCGCTACCGCAGTGACCTGGCGGGCATGCGGGTCGGCACCACGATGCTGCGCGGCATGTACCACCGCCTCGGCAGACACCTGGCGCGGCTGCCGATCGGCTGGTTCACCGGTGCCCGCGTCGGCGAGGTGTCCACGATGGCCGGGCGAGGGCTGCTCACCGCGATGGGGGTGGCCGCTCATCTGATGGCGCCGTTCGTGGCCGCCTGCGTCACGCCGCTGACGATCGTCGTGGTGATCACCGTGCTCGACTGGCGGCTGGGGCTCGCCGCGCTGGCCGCCGCGCCGCTGGTGGTGGCCGTGCACCTGGTGACCGCGCGGTCGGCTGCCGCCGCCGACGCCGCCCACGCCGGGCGGGCGGACGAGGCTGCCGCCCGGGTCGTCGAATACGTGCAGGCCCAGCCGGTGCTGCGGGCCGGTGGCCGGGACGGGTTCGGGCCGCTCGACCGGGCGCTGCGGGAGGTCGAGCGGGCGTCGCGCCGCCGGACCCTGTCGGTGCTGCCGGGCGCGGTCGGCCTGGCGGTGACCGTGCAGGTCGTCTTCACCGCGGTACTGGCACTCGCCCTAAACCTGGCGGTGGGCACCGCCCCGGAAGAAGAGAGCGCCGTGGAACTGCTGGCGATCCTGGTGCTCGCCGCCCGCGCCGCCGACCCTCTGCTGTCGCTTTCGGACATCGGCGGCAAACTCCGGACCGCCCGCGGCGAACTCGACCGCCTCGACCGCCTGCTGCGCACCGCACCCCTGCCCGAGCCCGCGACCCCGGTCCGCCCCGACCACCACGACCTGGAGCTCGACGCGGTGACCGCCCGTGACGGCGACCGGATCGTCCTGGACGGCCTGTCGCTGACCGTGCCGCAGGGGCAGCGACTCGCCGTCGTCGGCCCGTCCGGTGCGGGCAAGTCCACCCTGCTGCGCCTGCTGGCCCGGTTCGCCGACGTGGACGCGGGCGCGATCCGGGTCGGTGGCGCCGACGTCCGTGACATGGACCCGGCCGACCTGATGGCCCGTATCGCGATCGTCTTCCAGGACGTCTACCTCTTCGACGGCACGATCGAGGAGAACGTGCGGCTCGGCCGCCCGGACGCGACCGATCAGCAGGTACGGGCCGCCGCCACCGCCGCGGGACTGGACGAGGTCGTCGACCGGCTGCCCGGCGGCTGGTCGGCGATCGTGGGGGAGGGCGGCGCACTGCTGTCCGGCGGCGAGCGCCAGCGTGTCGCGATCGCGCGGGCCCTGCTCAAGGACGCACCGATCGTGCTGCTCGACGAGGTGACGTCGGCGCTCGACCCGGACAACGAGGCGGCCGTGCACGCCGGCATCGACCGGCTGATGTCCGGCCGTACCGTCATCATGGTCGCCCACCGGATACGGACCGTCCGCCGGGCCGACCGGGTGATCTTCCTCGACGGCGGGCGGATCATCGAACAGGGCACCCCCGACGAGCTGCTGCGTCGCGGCGGCCGCTACGCCGCGTTCTCAGGGGAGTAGCCCGTCGACGATCGCGGTCAGCGCCCGCTGATGGGTGTCGCGGGCGTTGAGGTCGGCCCAGCGCCCGGCCAGCGACACCAGCCGCGGATAGTCGTCGGCGGTCAGCCCGGCGACGACCCCGTCCTGGTGGGCCGCCGCCGCCCGGGCCCGGCGGCGGGCCCCGGTGATCCGGATGATCAGGTCGCCGACGATGTAGAACCAGATCGTCCGGTACACGTAGAACGCCTCGTCCTCGGCCAGCCCGCAGTCGGCTGCGGCGCCGACCATCACCTCGACGATCCACAGCGCCGACGGCCCGATCAGGTCGTCGCCGGTCAGCACCTCGACGATCCAGGGGCGCTCCGCCAGCAACTCGTAGAGCAGCACCGACGCGGCCACCAGCCGGTCCCGCGGCTCGGCCGGCAGGTCCGGCCGGGGCATCGTCCGTGCCTGCGACTCCAGCACCCGTACCAGCAGCTCGTCCTTGTCGCGGACATGGTGGTAGAGCGCCATCGGCGTGCTGCCCAGCTCGGTCGCCAGCCGCCGCATCGACAGTCTCTCCGGGCCCTCGGCCACCAGCAGGCGCTCCGCCGCGGCGATGATCGCCTCCAGGGACAGGCGGGGCGGACGGCCGACACCCCGTGGGCGGGACACCTCTGCGGACATGTCCCCATCCTTCCCGACCGGCCCACCCGTGTGGTGCGGTGTACCGATGGCGACGACGTGCTCCAGGACGATCCGCACCGGCGGGTGATCCGGATCGGCGACACCGTCCGCCGTCCGATGCACCCCTGGTCGCCGACGGTCCACGAACTCCTGCACCACCTGGAGCGGACCGGATTCGAGTATGCTCCCCGCGTTCTCGGCATCGACGAGGCCGGCCGGGAGGTCCTCACCTGGCTGGACGGCGAGTCCGGCGGTGACGGCTGGGCGAAGGTGGTGACCGACGACGGGCTGGCCGCGACGGCCCGGCTGCTGCGCGACTACCACGACGCGGTGCGCGGGTTCCGGCCCGCCGCCGTGGCCGGATGGGCCGCTCACGACGGGGTGTTCGGCGCCGGGGACCTGGTCGGTCACGGCGACTTCGGCCCGTGGAACCTGGTGTGGCACGGCAACCGGCCGGTCGGGATCCTTCGACCTCTAGTGGCCGCGGAAGGCCTCCTCCAGCCACCAGGACGGATGGTCGGCGGTGACCTTCGCGTCCACGACCATCGGCACGTCCCGGGGACCGGCCAGCCATTCCCGGACCGGATCAAGATCTTCCGGCTTGCGTACGGTCACCGCGGCGCACCCGTAGCCGCGGGCGACGGCGGCCAGATCCGTCTCCGGGAACACCACCGTGGACAGCGCGTGCCCGGCCGGCCCGAAGTGGTGCACCTCGGCGCCGTACGCCTCGTCGTTCCAGACCACGATCAGCATGCCGAGCCCGAGCCGCCGGATCGTGTCGAGCTCGGCGATGCCCATCAGGAAACCGCCGTCCCCGCATGCCGCGACCGGTAGCCGGCCGGGGCTCGCCAGCGCGGCCCGAGGGCGCTCGCCAGGCCCAGCCCGATCGACTGGAACGCCTGGGTGAACACGAGACCCTGGTGATCGGGAACGGACAGGAACATCGACGGGTAGCCCATGAAGTTGCCCGAGTCGACGGCGATGACCCGCTCGGCCGGGAGCAGGTCGTCGAGGCCGATCGCGAGGGTCCGCGGGTCGATCCGGCTGTCGTCGCCGGTGTCGGTGTACTCGACGTCACGCCAGCGTCCCCGGTCGCGCAGCTTCGCGCGTACCCCCTCGGTCCGGAAGGCCTCCCGATGATCGGGGAGCGCGGCCGCGACGGCGAGTGCCGTCAATCGCGCGTCCCCGCAGATGCCCAGGTCGAGGCGATGATGTGCGCCGAAGGCGGCCGGATCGACATCCACCTGCACGACCGCGGCGTCCGGCCCGATCAGCGATCCGTGCCGGCTCGTCCACATGTTGAGCGACGCGCCCCAGGCGACGACGACGTCCGCCGAGCGGATCAGCTCGGCCGCCAGCGGGGTGGCGAAACCACCGGATACGTCGAGGTTCCAGTCGTCGCCGGCGAACAGCCCCTTCGCCGCGGCCGACGTCGCCAGCAACGCGCCGGACGCCGTGGCCAGCGACTCCAGCTCGGCCCGGGCGGCGACCGCCCCGCGCCCGGCGATGAAGACCGGCCGTTCCGCGCCCTTCAGTAGGTGGGCAAGAGCGGTCACGGCGTCGTCGGACGCGCGGGGCGGCTGGCTCGCCGGAGCGGGCGTCACCTCGGCCGGTTCGGCGGTCGCGGCCTGCACGTCCAGCGGCAGGTTGAGCACGACGGTGCGCCGGTGGAGCACGGCGGTCCGCCAGGCGCGGGTGGCGTCCGCGACGGCCGACGCCGGCCCGTGCACCCGGTCGCTGACCGCGCCGACCGCGTGCGCCAGCGCGTCCTGGTCGACGCGGAAGTTCGACCGCAACGCGGACGCGGCCGGCTCGGCGGCCAGAACGATCATGGGCGTGCGGCTCTTCGCCGCCTCCGCGATGCCGGTCATCGCATTGGTCAGCCCGCAGCCCTGATGCACGGTGACGACGCCTGGGCGCCCGCTGACCCGCGCATACGCGTCCGCAGCCGTGGCCGCCCCGCCCTCGTGCCGGGTGGCGACGAACCGGGCCCCGTGCGCGACGAGCGCGTTGGTGACGTGGAAGTTTCCGCTTCCGACGACACCGAAGACCAGGTCGGCGCCGAGTTTCGCGAGGGTCTCGCCGACGACGTCGGCAACGGTCCGGTCGCTCACTTTTCCACGAGGGCCAGAACGCGGACCGGGCTTCCCGAACCGCCGACGATCGGCAGCGGGGGAGCGATCACCACCGATCCGGTGGGTGGCAGCCGATCCAGGTTCCGCAATTGGGTGAGCCCGTATTTCCCGGCCCCGAGCAGATAGGAATGGCACGGGAACGGCGGATCGAACGAATGCGCGGCGCCCGCGTCGGTGCCGACGGTCTCCACCCCGATGCCGATCACCGGCGATTCCTCGGCCAGCCACTTCGCGGCCTCCACCGAAACGCCCGGCGTGTGCGGACCGGTCTCGTTCGCGTTCAGGAAGGCCTCCTGGTCACCCGAGCGGGAATCCCATCCGGTACGGATCAGGAGCCACCCGCCGCGCGGAAGAGGCCCGTGCGTGCTCTCCCATTCACGGATGTGCTCCACTTCGAGCAGGAAATCGGGGTCCTTCGCGGCCCGGTCGGCGACGTCGACGACCGCTGCCCCGGCGATGAGCCGCTGCGGCGGGACCTGCGACACGTCGTCACCGTCGCGGCCGGTCACCCAGTGGATCGGGGCGTCGAAATGGGTGCCGGTGTGCTCGCCGGTGTGGATGTCGTTCCAGTACCAGGCCGGGCCCCGGTCGTCGTACCGGCTGATCTCCTCGAGTCCGAACGGGATCGTGTTCGCGAACGGCGGCGGCAGCTGCAGGATCGGCGTAGCCGCGGACAGCGGCGCGGTCAGATCGACGACCTCGATCGAGCCGCCGCCGACACCGGACAACAGGGCCTTCAAAACGCTCATCGGCAAACCCTACGGCCGCCGCGTTCCGCGCGGCAGGCATCGACCCGGACTTCGGCCTTACGGGGCGGTCGCGGCCCGCATGATCCGGCGAGCGAGGTCCGGCCGCTCCAGCACGTCGGTGCTGTCGGCGAACTGGTCGATCCCCCCGATCCCGGGCGCTTCACCCTCGGCCTCGGGCGCTCCGCCCTCGGTCCCGGGCGCCTCATCCTCGATGCCCGGCGCTTCACCGTCGGTCCCCGGCGTTTCATCCTCGGTCAGTGCGGCGGCGAACCGGCCCGCGTCGATGACCGGGAACGGTCGGTCGAAATACGGGCGCCGCGTCGCGTCGACCGTCTCGGCGATGCCGAGACGATTCTGCCAGTCGCCGGCCGCCTCGTAGGCGTCACAGAGCGAGGCCTGGCGCTGCCGCGCATCAGCGGCGGCGAGGGCGTCGTGCAGCGCGGCGACGATCCCGGCCGCTTCCGGCAGGGCGGTGAGGGCGCTACCCAGCCATTTGCCGTACGGCGGAAAGCGGCGCGCCAACAGCAGGACCAGCCGCGTCACATCCCGGGCCAACCGCGCCGCGACGATCCTGCTGCCCAGCTCGTCCCCGATCTCGGCGGTCCGCCCGACGAACGCCTCCTCCTGCGCGATCCGTGTCCACTGAGCGGCCAGCACCCGCCGCCACACGCCGTCCGGATACCAGTCGAGCCGCCGCCGCAGCGCCGTCAGCTCGCCGACGCCGTCGTGGAACACCGCGCCGCCGACGGTCTCGGCGAGCCGTTGCGTGGGCGTGGCCAGCCAGTCCAGTGTGGTGGGCTCGGCGCGCCCGTCGAATCCGAGGCGCTCCACCGACCAGGTCGCCACGTCGGTGATGTGCACCCGGTGCGCGACCGGCCCGGTGGTCGGCGTCATGACACGCACCCGGGCGTCGGCCGGCTCGAAGTTGGTCGGCCACCCGCCGACGTGCTTCGGCAGACGTGCCGCGAGCAGCGCGGACAGGTCGGCACCGTGCCGGGCGACGTCCTCCGGCAGCAGGAACAGCTCCAGCCGCGGCCCCCAGTCGTGATCGACCGAGCGCGGTGTGTCGAAGCCGAGCACCTCCGAGCCCGGCCCGATCCGCGCGGCCGCGTACGGCAGCCCCGGATGGGCCTCGTCGAGGATCGGACGGACGGCCTCGGTGTAGAAGTCCCGGCACAGTCGCAGACCGGGCACGAATTCGAGCAGCACGCCGTCACGATAAATGCGTTGCCGCGTCCCGGCGAGCGCCTTAATGTTCTCCCCAGTTCCAGACCGAACGAACGGGGAGACCGAGATGAACGCGATCAATGAAGATATTCTCCGGCGGCGCCGATAGATCGCTTCAGCGTTCGTTCGCGCCGCCCATTCCCCCACGGGAATCGGGCGGTTCTTTGTGTTCGGACCGATTTTCCAGCCCCGTTAGCTCAATGGGAGAGCACCCGCCTGTCGAGCGGGGGGCCGCCGGTTCGATCCCGGCACGGGGCGCGCAACACACGTCGCCGTAGCTCAGCTGGTCAGAGCGCCGACCTGATAAGTCGGAGGCCGGTGGTTCGACCCCACCCGGCGACACGCACCACCCTGGCGCGGTGGACGAATAGGTAGAGTCGCCCGGCTTTCACCCGGGACATGTGCGGGTTCGAGTCCCGTCCGCGCCACCATGGCTCCCAGCGGGCCGAGCGGGGCACGGATCCACAGGCGGCCGGTCATCCGGGTGCGTAGTCCACGACCCGGTCCGACTCCCGGCCGCGATGCTCATCGTCATCGAATCGAATAGCTTGACCGGATGTTTCGTCGTGCCGTCACCGTAGTTCTGTTGCTCGCCACCCTCCCGGCCTGCTCGGCGCCGGACGAGCATCCCGTGATAGCCGTGGATGCCCCGGTCGCGCTCGCCGATGAGCGGGTGGGGATCCGGGTGACCGGTTTGGCCGCCGGCCGCTCCGTCACGATCCGCTCGGAGACCACTGACCGGAACAACATCACCTGGCGCGGCACCGCGGTGGTACGCGCCGACCCGACCGGCGTCGCCGACCTGGATGCGGCCCCCTCAACGGGCGGCAGCTACCAGGGCGTGGACGGGATGGGCCTGTTCTGGTCGATGGTGCCGGAGGGCGCCGACCCCGACACCAGCTTTCTGGCCCCTGAACGCCCCGAACTGGGGCCTTCCGAAGTGCGGTTGACGGCGACCGCGGCGAGCGGCGCCGCCGCGACGGCCGTCGCGCGACGACAGTGGCTCGGTGAAGGAGTCACCCACCAGCGGGTGCACACCGACGAGCTCGTCGCCGACATCTATCTGCCGCGGGCAGAGGGCCACGTCCGGCGGCCGGTCCTGATTTTCGGTGGTTCGGAGGGCGGTAGTTCCCAACTCTGGGAGGCCGCCCAACTCGCCTCGCACGGGCATCCGGCGATGGCGCTGGCCTACTTCGACGCGCCGGGACTGCCGGCGACGCTGGATCGGGTCCCGCTGGAGTATTTCGCGACGGCGCTCCGGCACCTGGCGGCGCAGACCGGCGGCGGACCGGTCACGGTGATCGGCTATTCCCGGGGCAGCGAGGCGGCGCTGCTGGTCGGGCAGCACTTCCCCGATCTGGTGCGCGGGGTGGTCGTCTACGCACCCAGCGACGTCGTCCATGCCGGCTTTCCCTACGACGACCGGCCAGCCTGGACCTATCGGGGCAAGCCGGTGCCGCGAGGGCCCATCCCGGTCGACAAGATCTCCGGCGGACTGCTGGCGATCGCCGGTGGCGACGATCAGTTGTGGGATTCGGCCGGGTCTGCGAGACGGCTGCGGGGGCGGCGCCCGGATTTCAAGATCCTGATCTACCCAAGGGCCGGGCATGTCGTCGGCACCTACCCACACATTCCCACCGGCGTCGCCACGGGACAGTTACGCATGGGCGGCACCCGCGCGGACGATCAACGCGCACGGGTGGACGGGTGGCCCCGAGTGCTGGAGATGCTCGCAGCACCCTGACAGGGCGGTCGGCGAAGTCAGGTCCGTTTCGAGTCCTTCCGCCGGAGCTGGGACCAGCCGGAAAGGTCGGCGCCGAACCGCCCGTGGTTGGATGGTGGGGTGACGATCACGGTGGCCGAGGTGCCCGCGAAGGAACGTTTCGAGGCGCGCGACGAGGCCGGTGAGTTGGCCGGCATGCTCACGTACCAGGTGACCGGGCCGATCATCGTCTACACCCACACCACCATCGACCCGCGATTCGAGGGCCGGGATGTGGGTGCGCTGCTGGCCCGCGCCGTCATGGAGGACGCCGAGAGCCGCAACCGGACCGTCGTGCCGATGTGCCCGGTCCTGGCCGAGTGGCTGGAGAAGCACCCCGCCTACGACAGGTTCGTCGCTCGCTCCACTCGCCGCATCAAATAGAGGCCCGGTCGCCGTGTTGAGCGGTGGCCGACGCGTGCGCGGACCATTCGGTCACGTGGGGCCGCCCACCCGCAGGACCTCGGCCAGGCGCAGGCGACGGCGTACTGCCGCCTCGGCGCGCACCAGCAGCGGGGCCGTGATCAGGAACAGCGCGGCCACCGCGGCGAGCCCCGCCCACGGCAGGACCGTGGCCGGGTCGGTGACCTGGCCGGTGAGCAACCGCAACCCCAACGGCCCGGTCGTCACCGTCGCCACCAGCGCGCCCAGGGCCGTGCCGCCGACCGCCGCGACCGCCGCCACCGGCAGCAGTTCACCGGCGGCGACCAGTCGGCCCTGCCGGGGCGTCAACCCGAGCGTTCGCAGCCGGCTCACCGTCAGCCATCGTCCGGGCGCGCCGGCCGCCGCCGTCAACGCGAACCCGAGCAGCCCCGCCACCAGCAGGAACGCCGCGGTCGCCCAGGTCAGCCAGATCAGCCCGGCGACCAGCGGCGCGGCCCGGCGGGAGCGGGCCACCTCGGCGCGCGACACCACGGGCAGGCCGTCGGTGGCCTGTTGGGCGCCGGGGCCGGTGACCCAGACGGTGTTCGGCACCGTCGGCAGCCCGGCCGCCACGTCGACGATCACGACCTCGGCCGACCCACCGACCGCCGGGGCCGCACCGGACGCGGTCAGCCGTACCGCCGGTTTGCCGTCCTGAAGGATCTCCACGGTCATGCCCTCGCGCAGCGTGCCGTTCAACGAGCGGACCAGCGCCTGCACCCCGCCGAGTGGCACGCCGGTGAACGTCCGGCTGTCTACGATCACCAGCCGGGCCGCGGTGAGCTTCCCGTCCGCGACGATCCGTGCCGCGTCGGTCACCTGCCCGGTCACGACGCGAGTCACCCCCGGTGCGGCGGCGATCCGGCGGGCCGTCTCCTCGGTGGTCGCGCCGGCGTCGTCGCTGAGGTCGACGCGTACGTCCGCGCCGACCGTGTCCTGTGCGCCACTGGCCAGCCCGCGCTCCACGGTCGCGGCCGTGACCAGCGCGAACGTCGCCAACGCGACCGACGTGACCAGGGCGGCGACCGGCAGCGCCCGCCCGGAGGCGGATGACGCCTGCGCGCTGCCGAACACCGCCAGGGGCCGCCGTGACCGCAGTGCCCACCGCAGCACCAGCCCGGTGACCGGTGGCAGCAGGCGTACCACCAGGATGGCGCCGGCGAGCACCGCGAGGGTGGGCGCCAGCACCGGCAGGCCCGATCCGAGCCCACGCTGGTGGAGGGCGACGATCGCGGCGGCCGCGGCGAGGACCACGGTCGCCTCGGCGGCGGCCCGGCGCAGCACGCCGGTGTGCTGCGCCCACCGGCGGGCGGATCGGTTGGCGGGCACCTTACGGTCGCGGGTGGCCGAGGCGGCGGTGAGCAGGCCGTACGCCGGCACCGCCGCGATCGCCGTGACCAGGACCGGCGCCACCCACACTCCGGCCACGGCCCCGGTGACCAGCAGGGCCGCCGCACATCCGACTCCGGCCGCGGCCAGTGCCACCAGCGACGACTCGGTCAGCAGTTCCAGCCCGAGCGCCGTGAGTGTGGCGCCCCGCTGCCGGGCCAGCACCAGAGCCGCCGAACGGCGCCGCACGAGCAGGTCGGCCGCGAGCAGTAGCACCAGCACGGCCCCGGCCAGGATCGCCGCGAGCATCACCGACGCCTGCACCCGGGCCGTCTCGATCTGTGCGGTGACCTCGTCGAGGACGGAGTCGAGCCCGGTCTGCCAGCTCGACGAGGTGTCGATGCTGCTCGACGTCGCGGACTTGGCCTGCAGGTTGACCACGGTGGCGTTGACGTAGTGGGCGTTCGCCCAGGTCATCGCGGCCGGGTCGGGGCTGAACGACACGGTGCGCTTCAGTTCGTCGGGCTGGAACGCGAGCCGGGCGTCGGGCAGGGACTCGGCGCTGAGCAGCCCACCGAACCGGGTCGTCCCGATGCCGTCGCCGCCGATCGCCGGGTTCAGCAGCCACGGGGCCGAGGCCCACGCCGGATCGGCCGGGTCGACGGGGCGGAAGATCCCGCTCACCTGCGCTTCCTTGGTGTTCCCGCGTTCATCGGCGAGTTTCAGGAGCGCGCCCGGCCGTACCCCGAAGGATTTCGCCGCCGTCTCGGAGACGCCGACCTGGACCCGCCAGGGTGGGCCGTAGATGTCGATCTCGGCCGTCTCGTCGCCGCTCGCCGCCGGGGCCGAGCCGGCCGACCAGACGACCTCGGGGCCGGTGTCCCCGGCCAGATACACCATCCGGAAGGTTCGCAGCACGCTGCCGTCGGTGACCTTCAGGGTGGGGCTGATGACCGAGGCGACCGGTGGCCGCAGCAACTTCTGCAGATCGCTGCCGAGTTCGTCGGTGGCCCGGATACGCAGGTCGTCGATGTCCTTGGCGAGGTGCGGTGCCCGGAGCCGGCCGGTGCGCGAGTAGTCGGGCTCGAACCGTGCGGTGGCGGTGATCTGCGCTCGGTCGCCGGCCCGGCGGACCGCGTCGCGCACGGCTTCGTCGGCGGTCTTCTCCACCAGTCCGGGAACCGCACCGGCCAGGAGACTGACCATCAGCACGACCAGCGCCGACAGCAGCAGCGGCCCGGCGTCGGCGCGGGCCCGGCCGCGGATCGACGCCCCGTGCAGCCCCGTGGTCATCGGCAGCGATCTCATGAGGCGACTCGCAGGTGAGCGGCGTCGGCGCGACGCGACTGGACCACCACGACCGAGGCGACCGCGAGCGCCGTGGCGGTGAGCAGCAGTGCCAGCAGGGCCGACTCGGCGGGCCAGGGCCAGACCGGGGCGACCGCCGGAACCGGCACGCCCCCCGTTTCCGAGCGCACCAGCAGTGGGCTGACCAGCCAGGTCGCGGCGGCCCCGACGACGGCTCCGGCGAGCAGCAGTGGCAGCAGGACGATCGTGTGCTGGCCGAGCAGAGTGGTACGGATGTCACGCCTGGTCAGGCCGAGGCCGCGTAGACGTGCCACCTCGATGGCCCGTGCCTGCAGGTCACACGTCACGTGCAGGATCAGGCCGGCCAGGAGCAGCAGGATCGCGGCGGGGACCAGCATGCGCAGCGATCCGGGCAGGGCGGCCGGAACGGGGCCGGTGGTCAGTCGCGCTGCTTCGCCCGTACGCGTGCGGATGTCACCGAGATGGAGCGCCGCCGCCGGGGCGGCGTCGGCAGCCCCGGTGACCCACCACGCGTCGATGGGGAACTGCGGCTCGCCGTGCACGAGCAGGGACCGCGAGAGGGTGTCCAGGTCGGCGGAGATCGCGGCGGCGCCCGGCGCCCCGGGGATCGTCGTGGTGACGTCCGTGACCGTCACCCGGATCGCGGCCAGGCCGGCCATGACCTGGAGTTCGTCACCGGGCCCGACCGACAGCTGCGAGGCGAGCCGTTCCGAGACGGTGACCGGAATCGGTCCGGGGTCGGCGAAGGACGTGGCGACCAGGCGTCGGGCGGCGTCGGGCGGGCCACCGAGCGCCACCTCGGCGCTCATCCGCATCGACGCGCCGTTCGCGGTGACCGCGAGGTCGGTGAGCTGGCCGGAGTAGGGCTGAGCGGACGAGGCGGTCCAGCCGTCACCTGCCGGAACTGACAGGTCCACGGTGATCTTGCTGGTCTTGACGGTGTCGTAGGCGAACTCGTTGTAGACGACCGGCAGCATCACGGCGATCAGGCGCATGCCGTCGATCGGCACGCAGTCCGGCAGCCGGTGCGGGCGGCCGTCCAGCGGGATCGCCGCCCCGGTGCACGGGATCCGCAGGCCGGTGTCGTCCTCGAGGATGAGCTGCGGCGTCACCGACAGCGGATCCTCGCCGGTGGCCCGCCCGGTGAGGGTGAGGACGGTGCTCCGGGCGATCGGGACACCCGGTGCGGCGGCCGGCCCGCGCACCGCGACGAGCCGGGGCGGGGCGTCGCTGCCGCCGAGCCACTGGCCGATCGACACGTTGCGGTCGGTGGCGGGCCGGGCCTGGCCGCCGGTCGTCCGGGACACCTCGGCGCCCTGCCCGGCATACGCGGGCGCACCCAGCGTGAGGACCATGTCGGAGCCGACCGCCAGGTTCGCCTGGTCGAGCTGGGACCGGTGCCAGGTCGCGTCGAACGCCACCGCGAACGTCGCCGCCGCACACCCGAGCGCGACGAGCAGCCCGGCCGCGATCGCCCGGGGCCGGCGGGCCGCCTCGGACATGGCGAGCGGCAGCGCCAGCCCGCGCGCCCGGCTCGTCCACCGGTCGGCGGCACGTAGCACGGGCGGCGCCAGGCGCAGCGCGATCACACAGCCGGCGGCCAGCACCAGGGCCGGGACCAGCACGCGTACCACGTCGACACGGGCGTCGGCGCCCTCGGAGCGCGCCGAGAACCAGGCGCCGGTGGCCAGCGCGACGAGTGCCAGGTCGGCGCCGGAGCGGGCCAGTCCGGACCGGGCCGGAGTCGGCAGGAAGAGCAGCGCGGCGCCGGCCGCGACGGCGAGCAACTGCGGGCCGGTCACCGCCGGAGTGGCGGTCAGGCCGGCATCGGTGAACGGCGCAAGACTGGTGAGAGCGGCGTGCGCCAGCGACGACAGTGGCAGCGCGACGGCCACCGCCAGCAGGGCGAGCAGCCCGTTCTCGGCGGCGGCGAGCCCGGCCAGCTGCACGCGGCTGGTCCCGGCGGCGGACAGCAGAGCCGACTCGTCGGCGCGGACGTCCGCGGTCAGCCGCCCGGCCAGCCGGAGCGCCGCCGCGGTCAGCACCGCACCGAGCACCGCGACCGCGAGCACCGCCGAGGACGTGATCCGTTGCTGCCGGGCGGTGTCGGCCAGCACCGAGGGCAACCGCGACGCGATGCGCTCGATCTGCACCCGTTCGCCGAGCACCGCCGACAGCCGCCCGTTGGCGTCCCGCACGCCGGTGCTGAGCCGGTCCAGGTCGCGGGGGCTGGACGCGGACAGGTCGGGCCGGGCGGTGATCTCCAGTCGGCTGACCGCCGAACCGCCGGCCAGCAGGTCCCGGTAGTCGGCCAGGAACGGCCCGAACACCTGGGCGGTGGGCAGCGGCGACCCGCGGTAGTCGGGCACGTACCCGGCGCCTTCGAGAGGGTCACGATTCCAGCCACCGCCGGACCGGGCCTGGACGACACCGACGACGCTCACGGTCAGTCCCGGCGCCGGGTCGCGTGCCAACTCCCGGCCGAGCCGCACGCGGGTGCCCGGCCGTGCGCCGAGCGCCTTGGCGGTCCGGTCGAGCAGCACCACCTCGCCCGCGCCGGGGCGCGGCCATCGACCGGTCAGCAGAGTCGCGCGATCCGTCAGGTCCTCGACGCCGGAGAAGTACGCCAGGCTCGGCGTCTTGTCGTCGCCGCGCTCGAGGTGTCGCATCTCGGTCGACATCCGCCCCGCCATCACGCTGCCGAACGGCGCCACCGCCTCGCGCAGCACCGACCGGCTGTCGGCATCCACCGACGCCACGTCGCCGCGGGCCATCGTCACGGTGTAGGCGGTGACGCCGGTGTCCGCCGGGACGGCCCGCGACGCCGCGACCTCGAGCGCGCGGTCCGAGGTCCGGGTGACGAGCAGGGCGCAGACCCCGAGCAGAGTGGCGCCGATGGTGACGACGGTCAGCACCGCGGCCAGCAGCGGCCACTGCGCCCGGGCCCGCCGGAGGATGATGGTCCGCACGGCTACGCGTCGACCTGGCCGTCGCTGATCCGGATCACCCGGTCGGCCAGCGCCATCATCACCGGGTCGTGCGTGGACACCAGCGCGGTGACCCCCTCGGACTCGACGACCGCCCGCAGCAGCGCCATCACCGAGCGGCCGGTCTCGGCGTCGAGCTGGCCGGTCGGCTCGTCGGCGATCAGCAGTCGCGGTGACGCGGCCAGGGCCCGTGCGATGGCGACCCGCTGCTGTTGACCGCCGGACATCTCGCCGGGGCGCTGCGCGGCGTGTTCGGAGAGCCCGACCAGGTCGAGCAGCAGCGCCACCCGCTTCTCCCGTTCGGCGGCGGGCGTACGGGCCAGTCGCAGCGGCGCGCCCACGTTCTCGGCGGCCGACAGCACCGGGATCAGACCGAACGTCTGGAACACGTACGACACCTTCTCGCGCCGCAGCCGGGACAGCCGGTCCTCGCTCATGCCGGTGACCTCGTCGCCGTCGACGACGACCGAGCCCTCGTCCGGCTGGTCGAGTCCGCCGACCACGTTGAGCAGCGTCGTCTTGCCCGACCCGGACCGGCCGACGAGCGCCACCATGCTGCCCGCCTCGACGTCGAAGGACACCCCGCGCAGCGCGTGGACCACGGCCGGGCCGCTGCCGAACCGCCGGTGCACGCCCCGCACCGACACCAGCGCGCTCACGACGGGTCCGGGTGGATCGTCACGTGGTCTGCCTCCAGCGCCAGCCGCACCCGGCGGGTCAGGTCCAGGGCGTCCCGGTACTCCCGCGGGATCTGCACCCGCCCGGCCCGGTCCATCACCGCGTACTCCTCGGCGATCACGTGGGTGTCCCCGTTCGACGACGTCTCGGTGCGGCGCAGCACCTCACTGCTGGTCCGGCCGTCCCGGATCGCCACGGTGCGCTCCACCTGACCGCTCACCTCCGGGTCGTGGGTGACCACCACGACGGTCACCCCGAACTCGCGGTTGACGTGCCGCAGCGCCTCGAACACCCCGGCCGACGTGGTGGTGTCCAGCTCGCCGGTCGGCTCGTCGGCGAACAGCACCCGCGGCTCGTTGGCCATCGCGACCGCGATCGCGACACGCTGCTGCTGGCCGCCGGACATCTGGGCGGGCTTGCGGTCGGCGCAGTCGCCGACGTCGAGGGCGGCGAGCAACTCGTCGGCGCGGGCGCGGCGCGTGCGGGCCGGCCGGCGGGCGGCGACCATCGGCATCTCGATCACCTCGCGGGAGGTGAGGTACGGGATCAGGTTCGACGCCGTCTGCTGCCGGACGAACCCGACGGTGTGCCGCCGGTAGCGCACCCGGTCGCTGCGGGACATGGCCAGCAGATCGGCCTCGCCGACCCGGGCCCGTCCGGCGGTCGGCGCGTCGATCCCGGCGAGGATCGACAGCAGCGTCGACTTGCCCGACCCGGACGCGCCCACCACAGCGATCATCTCACCGGCGTTGACCAGCAGGTCCAGGCCCTGTAACGCCTGCACCTCGATCGATCCGGTCTGGTAGATCCGGACCAGGTTGTCGCAGACGATCAGCGCATCCCGCCCGAACTCCGCCGCCCGTGCGGGCGGTTGCGGCAACGACATGGCGGAAGTCCCCCGACTTGCGCTACGGATAGATCTTGGGCGTGCCTATCTAACGGTTCAGGACGTCCGCCGTCAACCGGCGCATGCGCAGGCTCCGGATGTGGTCGTCCTCGCGGGACAGTGTGGCCCGTACCGTATCCATTGGTTGGAAGCCCCGTTTTCGGTAGAAACCGATGCCCGCCGAGTCGCCGAGGAACACCGACACCCACATCTCGGTGCCGCCGACCGCCCGGATCTGCTCGGTCACCCGGTCCAGCAGCAGGGTGCCGAGGCCACGGCACCGCTCGGCCGCCTCCAGGTAGATCAGTGACAGCTCACCGGCCGTCGCGTCCGCCATGCCGCCGCCGGCCGCCCCGAGGACCCGGCCTTCCTGCTCGACGACCTGGTAGCCGAACCAGCCCGGCGGCGACGGGTCGATGTCCCGGGCGATCCGTGGCTCGCTGTAGAACTCGGCCACGCTGCGGTTGATGTACCCCTCGGGCAGCAGATCACGGTACGCGTTGCGGTAGGCCGTGGAGCAGATCCGCGCGATGGTGGCCACGTCGGCGGCGACGGCGGGACGGACGACGGCGGTGATAGATGATCCGGGCACGCCCGCAAGGCTAATGGGCGTGCGGATCGGTGTGCGGGGTGACGCGAGCCGGGGCCCCGGGAGAGCTCAGGCGCCGGCGTTCGCGCCCAGGAACGACAGGATCAGCTCCGTGGTCTGGTCAGGGTACTGGTCGTGGGGATAGTGCCCGGCGCCGTCGATCATCTGCAGTTCGCCGAGGCCCGCCGGTAGTGCGTCGATGATCGCCCGGCCCTCGGCGTACGGGTCGGTCCAGTCGGGATCCAGCGAGCCCTCGATGATCAGGGCCGGGCAGCGTACGTCGGCCAGTCGCGCTCCGGCGTCGGCCGGCGAGGTCTTGAGCATCGCCTGCAGAGCCTTCATCCGGCCAGGTTCGCGCAGGTGGGTCTCGATGCCGGCCTGCCGGGCGGCCCAGTCGCCGGGTTTGCGGCCCGGGTAGGCGTGGTCGAGGTAGCCGAGCCACTGGGGCACGCTGCCCATCATCGTGCCGAGCATCCGGTAGGCGCCCTTGCGGTAGGTCTTGGAGGCGAAGTCACCGATGCTCATCGCCTGCGCGCGGGTGAACGGCGCGATCTCGACGATGCCGCTGATCAGGTCGGGCGCCTGGGCGGCCGCGATGGTGGCGGCGCCGCCGGAGATGGAGTGGCCGACCAGGGTGGCCGGGCCGCCGAGGTGGCGGATCAGCGCGATCAGGTCACCGGCGATGTCGGTGCGTGTGTAGGACGGCCAGGCCGCTGTCGACTCGCCGCACCCGCGCAGGTCGGCTGATGCGACCCGGTAGCCGGCAGCGATCAGGGCCGGCGCCACGAATCGGTACGCGGTGCGGGTGTGCCCCATGCCGTGGGCCAGAACGACCAGGGGTCCCCGGCCGGCCACCTCGTAGGCGAGCCGGCCGCCGTCGACGGTCAGGGAGGACGTGCCGGGCGTCGGCCTGGTGTCGGCTGCGGCGTCGTGGTGCGTGTGCTGAGTCAAAGGTTTCTCCTGGAGGCGTGTCCACGGCGGCGTTGTAGACTGATCTGGAGTACAAGAACGAACCCACGTCCATTGTTGGACTCGAGTCCAACGAATATGACCGTAGTAGAGCACACCTGTCGTCTCCAAGGAAGTGAACAGTCGGTGACAGCCCGCACTTCGAGTTCCTCCGACCCCGGATCGGCATCGCCGGACCGCCGTGCCCGCCAGCGGGAGCGCCGTCGTGCCGAGCTCTACGACGTCGCCATCGCGTTGTTCGTCGAGAAGACGTATGAGGGCACGACGATGGAGGACATCGCCGAGCGTGCCGATGTCGCCCGGGCCACAGTGTTCAACCACTTCCCTCGCAAGGCCGCCTTCCTGCAGGAATGGGCCACGCGGCGTCGCGAGAAAGCGCTCCGGGCCACCCATGCCGGCGG
Organism: Actinoplanes sp. CA-252034; assembly: GCF_050956125.1. NCBI lineage: Bacteria > Bacillati > Actinomycetota > Actinomycetes > Micromonosporales > Micromonosporaceae > Actinoplanes > Actinoplanes sp. CA-252034. The sequence goes on along the minus strand of NZ_CP191846.1, from coordinate 7,070,979 downwards.
CTCCGGGTCATCGGCGCGAGAGATCCTCGTGCGGTACTTCGCCGAGTTGGGGGCGCTCAGCGACGCCTCCCGGCCCGAGAGTGTCGCGGTGATCCTCGGGTCGGTGGGGGTGGCGGACACGTGGCAGCGGATACCGGTGGCCGTCGAGTTCGCCGGCATCTTCGCCGAGGCCCAGCGCAAGGGGGAGATCGATCCGGCCGTCGACGCCGACCGTGTCGGCCTGATCCTGGCGTCCTCGTATTACGTCATCCTCACCGCATGGGCCAGCGAGGAGCCGGCCCCGTTCGACCTCGCCGAGGAGATGGTCGGAACGGTCGACCTCCTCCTGAACGGAGTCCTGCCCCGCACCGATCCGGCTCCCTGAGCGCGGGCGGCGGGCGGCGGGCGGCGGGCGGCTCTCCGCGCCGCGAGGGGACGATCCGGGTCGCGACGGATAACAGTTTTGATCGAAGGAATTGCCATTCCGAACGATTCTCGATCTCGGCGCGGTTCCGGAACCGTTCATTTGTTGCCGACATATTGACGGGCCGCGACGCCGAAGTAACAATTCTCGGAGAGCGCTCTCTGCTTTGCGCTCACCCCGTCCCCCTCGCCTGCTGTACGCCCGTCATCACGGACGCGCGGCACCCCGTCCGAAGGCAGGAACATGACACCCCCGACACTGATTTCCCCGCGGCAGAGACACCTGCGCCGCGGGCGGGTCGTGCTGAGCGCCGCCCTCGCCGCCGCCCTCGGTCTCACCGTCGCCTCGATCGCCGGCACCGCCAGCGCCGCGGACGTCCCGTTGTCGCAAGGCAAGCCGGCCACCGCCTCGTCCGTCGAGAGCGCCGCCTTCCCCGCCTCAAACGCGGTCGACGGCAACACCGGCACGCGCTGGTCCAGCACCTTCGCCGACCCGCAGTGGCTGCAGGTCGACCTGGGCAGCAGCCAGTCGATCAGCCAGGTCGTGCTGAACTGGGAGGCGGCGTACGCCTCGGCGTTCACCATCCAGACCTCCGCGAACGGCACCTCCTGGACGAACGTCACCCCGGTCACGACGGGCCAGGCCGGCGTCCAGACGCTGAACGTCACCGGCAGTGGCCGGTACGTGCGGATGAGCGGCACCACCCGGGCCACCCCGTACGGCTACTCGCTCTGGGAGTTCCAGGTCTTCGGGACGACCACGACCCCGACGCTGCCGACCTCGGACACCCCGGACTTCGGCTCGAACGTGCGGATCTTCGAGCCGGGCACCGCGGCCTCGACCATCCAGTCGGCGGTGGACTCGGCGTTCAACGCGCAGCTGCGCAGCCCGACCGCGCAGTTCGGCTCCCAGCGCCACGTGTTCCTCTTCAAGCCCGGCACCTACGGGCGGGTGTGGGCCAACGTCGGGTTCTACACGACGATCGCTGGCCTCGGTCTCAACCCCGACGACGTGACGATCAACGGCGCCGTGAACGTCGACTCCGGCTGGAACTACGGCGACGAGAAGAACGCGACCCAGAACTTCTGGCGCAGCATGGAGAACCTGTCGATCGTGCCCGAGGGCGGCACCAACCGGTGGGCCGTCTCCCAGGCCGCGCCGATGCGCCGGGTGCACATCAAGGGCAACCTGACGCTGGCTCCGTCGAACCAGGACGGCGGACAGGGCTACTCCAGCGGCGGCTACCTGGCCGACTCCATCGTCGACGGTGTCGTCTCGTCCGGCTCGCAGCAGCAGTGGTACACCCGCGACAGCCGGATCACGCGCTGGGACGGCGGCGTCTGGAACATGGTCTACTCCGGCGTCCAGGGCGCCCCGGCCAACGCGTTCCCGAACCCGCCGCACACCACGCTGGCCACCACGCCGGTCAGCCGCGAGAAGCCGTACCTGTACGTCGACAACGCCGGCCTCTACCGCGTCTTCGTCCCCGCCCTCCGGCGCAACTCGGCCGGCGCCACCTGGCCGAACGCGGCCGGCACCTCGATCCCGATGCGGGAGTTCTACGTCGCCAAGCCCGGTGACAGCGCCGCCCGGATCAACCAGGCGCTCGCTCAGGGACTGAACCTGTTCTTCACCCCGGGCACCTACACCCTCAACGACACCATCCGGGTCACCCGCGCCAACACCGTGGTCACCGGCATCGGCTTCCCGACCCTGATCCCGTCCGGCGGGGTCGAGGCCCTGAACATCGCCGACGTCGACGGCGTCAAGGTGAGCGGTCTGACCTTCGACGCGGGTACGACGAACAGCCCGACCCTGCTGACCGTCGGCCGGGCCGGCGTCCACACCGACCACGCCGCGAACCCGATCAGCCTGCAGGACGTCTTCTTCCGCATCGGCAGCAGCGTCCAGGGCAAGGCCACCACCACTCTCGCGGTGCACAGCGACGACACGATCATCGACCACATCTGGGCCTGGCGGGCCGACCACGGCGGCGCGCCCACCGGCTGGACGGTCAACACCGGCGACACCGGCGTCCTCGTGAACGGCGACGACGTCCTTGCGACCGGCCTGTTCGTCGAGCACTACCAGAAGTACGAGGTCATCTGGAACGGCAACCGCGGCAAGACGATCTTCTTCCAGAACGAGAAGCCGTACGACGTGCCGAACCAGGCCGCCTGGATCGGGCCCCGCGGAAACGGCTACGCCGCCTACAAGGTCGCCGACGCCGTCACCGACCACCAGCTCTGGGGCGGCGGCTCGTACGCCTACTTCAACGTCAACCCCGCCGTCCGGGTGGACCGGGCCTTCGAGGTGCCCAACCGGTCCGGCGTTCAGCTGCGCAGCGTCCTGACCGTCTCCCTCGGTGACGTCGGCACCATCGCCAACGTCGTCAACGACACCGGTGGCGCCGTGCCCAACCCGGCCGGCAACACCACCCCGCGCAACGTCATCGCCTACCCCTGATCCCACGGCGATGACGGCGTGAACCACGCGGCCACCGGTGCTACCCGCACCGGCGGCCGCGATCTCTGTTGAGCGATGTGAACGAGCCGGACACGATGGTCGTCATGTCGACGCCCGAACCCACCACCGCCGAAGCCTTCGACGAGGCGCTTCGCGCGGGCGACGACGACCGCCGCTGGGAGCTGATCTCCCACCTGCACCGTCACGGCGGGCGGGAGGCAGTCGAGATCGCCGCCCGGTCGGCCGGTCACCCCGATCCCGCGCGCCGCCTCCTGGCCGCCGACGTGCTCGGCCAGTTCCGGCCGTTCCGCGAGGAGGCGCTGACGCTGCTGCTGACGATGGTGCGGGACGAGTCCGACCCGGACGTGCTCCACGCGATCACCGTCGGGTTCGGGCACATCGGCGACGAGCGCAGCCTGGCGCCCCTGATCAGCCTGCACACCCACCCCGACGCCGGCGTCCGGCGCGGCGTGGCCTTCGGCCTGCTCGGCCGCCCGGAAGCGGCAGCCCTCGACGCTCTCATCACGCTCTCCGCCGACGTGGACGCCCGGGTCCGCGACTGGGCCACGTTCGGCCTCGCACGCCAGACCGACGCCGATTTCCCCCGGCTGCGTGACGCGCTCGCCGCCCGGCTCGACGACGACGACCCCGACACCCGTGCCGAGGCAGTCGAAGGACTGCTGCTCCGCGGCGTCGAGGTGAGCCGCTAGCTCGCCGTTCAACCTCCGGCCTCGACCTGCCACAGGACGCCCGATCGACGGCGGATGAGCGCGTTCGGCCCGCTTATGAACGACTCAGCCGGGCATCTGGAAGGCCCTGGTATGGGCGGTAATCCATGCGGCATCTCGCCGGTAGAGGCCGACGTGGCCACGGAGCTCGTCTTGACCGGCGTCGACACGCGCTTGTGTGAAATGGGCCAAGTCAAGCAGGCGCTGCACGGTGACGGGAAGGATGGCTGCCGTGTCCACCTCGTGACCGTGGTAGCGGTTGTAGGTGTCACAGAGCAGTCGCAGGCGTCGGGCTCGCTGACTCACGTCACTGTCCAAGCCGTCACCGTTGGCCGGATCGGTCAGCGGCACCAACCGGTACGCGAGGTAGGCCAGATCCCAGACCCGTGGGCCAGGAGAGGCAGTGTCCCAATCGATGACCCCGGTAAGCCGGCCATCGGTGAAGACCATGTTGTAGGGAGCGAAGTCGTTGTGGCAGATGACCTCGACCGGCTCGTGCGCAGGAATCTGCCAGATCGCGTCCGTGGTATCGAGGAAGTCTGCGCTGGCTGCGTGCAGATGGGCCAGGTGCCGGGCCGCGTCGGTCAGGATGCCTTCGCTCCAGATCCAGTCCGGCAGCGGGTATTGGGGCACCTCCCCGGCCAGGTAAGCGACGCTGTCACGTCCGTCCTGATCGCGCCCGAGGGGCTCGGGGACCCACTCCAGGCCATGCTGTCTCAGGTGCCGGAGGAGTCGCTGGATCGTCGGGCTCCAGGCACCGGCACGGCGACGGACGCTGACGCCTACGCGCACTGCCCTGCCCATGTTGCCTCCCGCCAGTACTTCTTCCTGCCCGGTCGCTGCACCGGCGTCGTGGTCACTCATGCACAGCATTCTGAGCGGAGTGACGGCGTACGGAACACCGACTTCCTGCCTTCGGCAACGCACTCGATTCGGCACGGCGGGACGTGCTGGGCAGGGCCCCGGCGGCGGTCATTCCATGTGGCCGTGGAATCCAGCGCCGCCGAGGCGCATCGATGCGGGACGGGCTCAGGCTTCGGTGGCGCGCAGCATCATGTACGCGACCTTGCCCGCCTCCACGTCGAAGGTCATCGTCCAGCCCGGCTGACCGGCCGCCATCTCGTACCGGCCCTCTGAGGTGGATTTCAGGCCTTTGCTGTCGTACGCCGCTCTCAGCTGGTCCAGGCTCGAGCCGCGCGAGACGCCTTCGGCCGTGGTGGCGTTGGGCGGCGCCGCGATGGTGGTCATCCGCTCGCCGGTGAACGACACGCCGCCGGCGGTCAGGAAGGCCGTGAGCCGCTCTCCTGACCGCTCGGTGGAGGCGGCCATCGTCTCGATGCTCTTGGCCGCGGCAGCGGCGGAGTCGGCCGCCAGCCGGGCCGACCTCGCGGACTCCTGCGCGGAACGGCCGTGGGTTCTGCGGTACTCGTCCGCCTTGGCTCGGGCTGCGTCCGCCGCCTTCGCGGCCTTCTCGACCTCGTTCTCCAGCTTCTCGTCCGCGGCCATCCGGCTCGGGTCGGGAGCCGGACCGCCGACGAACGAGTAGTCGTCGCCGCCCACCGTCGACACGGGTGAGGTGATCAAGTCGCCGGTAGCCAGCGCCTCGCTCCTGGTCATGGTGATCCGTAGCTTGCCGTACCCATCCGATCCGAAGTGCTGCATCGTGGCCGCGGCGGACGACGTGCCCGGCGCAGCAGCGTCCTGCGTCCCGGTGCTGCAACCCGCCAGTGCGGCGGTGGCGGCCAGGGCGCCGACGAGCAGGCCCCGGCGTCCGATGGTGTGGTTTCGTTCCCCGTTTCGCATGGCGGGCAGCGTAGGGCAGCGTGATCCGCCCCGCCGCACTGACGGACGCCGATGCGACTTGGGCCACCCCGGAGGCACACGGGGTGCCATCGCCAGGCCGGGATCTCGATCAGCAGCGAACGGTGCTCCGCACCGGCCACCGTCCCATTTGTGGAGGGTGACGGTGGCGCATTCGCCACGGTTGGCCGCCGGATCGTCCGCCTTTCCGCTAGAGAGCTTTCGGAATCAGGGTCTGCGCCGGCGTCGGCTGGCCATAGCTCAGCCAGGTGATGACGTGGCTGGCAGCCCGTTCACGCCGCGGTTCACGGACTGGTCGCCGAGACGTCCGCTGCCGTCGGCCCGGGGGACTGGCCACCGAGACGTCTCCGGCCCATTGCGCCGAAGGGCTGGTCGCCGAGACGTCCGCTGCCCTTGCCCCGGGGGACTCGTCACCAGGACGTTCCCTGCCTTCGCCGAGGCCTTCGCCGAGGACGAGGACGAGCACAGGCGCACACGAACACCGATCGTGCGACCCCAGCCACGCCCCCACGACCACCAGCGCACACGCAACCCCGATCGTGGGCTCTCACCAACGCCAGGGCGACGACCAGCGCACACGCAACCGTTACGTGTGCGCCCATCGCCGCCGGCGACCACGGAGAAGATCGACTACACGGACCACTGGCACGCGTGGGCCGGGTCGTCGACGCTGGTGTCGCGCCGCAGTCGCACCCGAGCAGCGGTTCGGGTGGGTACAAGGCCCATCGCCGGAGCCGTCCGGTGCACCCGGTAGGGGAACCCGGGCTCGGTCACCGACCGTAGACGGCGGCGAGAACACCCGAACCCGGCAGGTAGGCCGGCCGGGGCGGCGGTGACCTGGCACAGACCCTGACCTCAGAAGCTCCCTAGACGTCCTGGGAGAGATCCGATGACGAGTAACGACAAGCCTTAGGCGCCGCAAGTCTTGGGATCTGGTCGAATATCGAGGTCTGGGTCGCTTTTGGCGCTGCCTTCGGCGTCGTCGCCGGGATCGTGCTCAACAACGTCGGTCTCGGTGTCGCGCTGAATGCGGGCCCTGGGTGTGACCGCCGGTGTCGTCGTCATCGCGCGAGCGGATGACCGCGGCAAATCCTCCAGCGCCGTGCCCGCGTCTGGGCGGCGCGGCTCGGAGGGCGGCGATCGATCGCTGCCTAGCCCGGGAGCTTGACACCGGTGAGGTCAGCGCAAAGAGCGAGCAACTCCTCCTGCAACCCCTCGTCGTAGGCCTGCGGGTTCGCCGTCAAGGCCGTGCGGCGCTTGAAGTAGTGGCCGGTCACTGTGGCGGCCGGCTCGTCCGAGGTCGCGAGCCAGATCTGAGTCTCCGCCCCCTGCGGCAGGTCGTCGGTGGCGTTGGGGCCACCCATCCGGGTGCGGATCCAGCCTGGGTCGACCGTGTTGCTCAGGGTGCCGGGGCGGAGCCGCGCAACCGCGAAGGCGAGCATCACGTCGTACAGCTTGGAGTCGCTGTAGGCCTGCATGCCGTCCCACTGCCGGGTCTGCCACTGCGGGTCGTCGAGGCGGGCCCGGCCGTCGGCCTCCAGGCCCGAGGTCAGATAGATCAGGCGGCCCGGCGCCGGCATCAGCGCGGTCAAGAGGTACGGGGCCAGCGTGTTGACCTGGAAGATCCGCTCCAGTCCGTCCTCGGTGATCTCCGGGGCGGACTGCCCGCCACCGATACCGGCGTTGTGGATCACCACGTCGAACGGCCCGGCCGCGTTCGCCTGGGCGGCCAGCTCGCGGGTCTGCGCCAGGGACGCCAGGTCACCGACGATCACACCATGCGCCTGCGGCACGGCCTTGCGTGCGTCCTCGGCACGGCGCTCGGTACGGGCGTGCAGGGTCACCTGATGCCCGTCCGCCGCCAAAGTCTCGGCCGTTTGCCGCCCGATGCCGTCGCTGGAGCCGGAAATCAGAATCGTCGCCATGACAGCCATCCTGCCCGATCACCGGACAACCCGATCAACCGCTTCACCGGTCCTCTACGGGTGATGCACACGGGCCTGACCGTCTGATCGTCCGGCGGGGCATCCGTAGTCAGGCACTGGGGTTCTAAGGTCCGTACGTAACCTGCAGCCGAAGGCGAATGTCGCCATAGGGCGGCCACTTCCCCTTCACGGCGATCAGGTGTGCCGGCGAGACAGCGGAGTCGAGACCGCCCGTGCGGCGCGTTTCGGTGGCCTCGACGACCAGGTGCCCGTCCTCCAGCACGACGCGATCAATGGTCACGCCGTGCCCCGGGTGGGTCGATGTCCGTGAGTGAAGAGGACCACGGTCTCAGTGGCGAGGTCTACGGTAGGGGCAGCTCGGGGAGTGCGGCCACCATCGAGGAAATCCCATGTGTCGGCCACGTGTTCGTCCGGGATCAGGTAAAGCCCGACCACGGCGAGCTCTCTATGGCTTTCCACGGTGTGATGAAGGGTCCGGAAGGGGATCGCCGAACCCTCGGAGGAATCCATGGAGGAAAGCTACCAGCAAGATCACCTTTGCCGTGTGGTGCTCACCGCCGCTGAGGGGAGCAGCTTCACGTCGAGCTTGGCGGCCAGTTCCTCCACCTCGATGCCGTGGGTGGCGGTCACCCGTACCCCCTCGGGGTGATGTGGAATGTCGCGACCTCGGTGTAGACGCGGGTGACACACGCCCTGCCGGTCAGGGGATAGGTGCAGGCCGGGACCAGTTTCGGCTCGCCCGACCTGGTGAACAGCGTCATCATCACCCAGACCTGCTTGGCGCCGGCGGCCAGGTCCATCGCCCCGCCGACCGCCGGGATCGCGTCCGGCGCCCCGGTGTGCCAGTTTGCCAGGTCACCGGCGGCCGACACCTGGAAGGCGCCCATCACGCAGACGTCGAGGTGGCCGCCGCGCATCATCGCGAACGAGTCGGCGTGGTGGAAGTATGCGGCCCCCGGCAACTCGGTGACCGGCTGTTTGCCGGCGTTGGTGAGATCCCAGTCGGCCTGGTCGTCCGGGACCACCTCGCCCATGCCGAGCATGCCGTTCTCGGTGTGCAGGATGACGCCGCTCTCCGCGTTCAGATAGCGGGCGATCGACGTGGGCTGGCCGATGCCGAGATTGACGTACGCCCCGTCCGGGATGTCGCCGGCGACCAGCCTGGCCAGTTCGTTCTTGTCCAGGGCCATCAGGCTGCCTCCACCAGTCGGTTCACGTGGATCGACGGGGTCACGACCGCCTCCGGGTCCAACTCGCCGATCTCGACGATCTTCGACACCTGCGCGATCGTGATCTTCGCGGCGGTCGCCATCACCGGGCCGAAGTTGCGGGCCGTCTTGCGGTAGACCAGGTTGCCGAGCCGGTCCGCTACATGCGCCCGGATCAGCGCGACGTCACCGCGGATCGGATACTCCAGGACGTACTCCCGGCCGTCGATCACCCGGGTCTCGCGGCCCTCGGCGATCGGCGTGCCGACCCCGGTCGGGCAGTAGAACGCGCCGATCCCGGCCCCGGCCGCGCGCATCCGCTCGGCCAGGTTGCCCTGCGGCACCAGCTCCAACTCGATCTTCCCGGCCCGGTAGAGGCCGTCGAAGACCCACGAGTCGGCCTGCCGGGGGAAGGAGCACACCATCTTGCGTACGCGACCCGCCGCCAGCAGTGCCGCCAGCCCGGTGTCACCGTTGCCGGCATTGTTGCTGACGATCGTGAGGTCGCCGGCGCCGTGCTCGATCAGCGCGTCGATCAGCGCGACCGGCATGCCGGCCATGCCGAAGCCGCCGACCAGCACGGTGTCGCCGTCCTTGACCTCACGAACCGCGGTCAGCGCGTCGACCGTCTGCGTCCTCATGCCTTCCCCGGGTTCTCCAGGACCACGGCGAGTGCCTGGCCGACGCCGATACAGATCGCCGCGACACCCCAGCGCTGTTTGCGTTCGCGCAGCACGTGGGCGAGTGTGCCGAGGATCCGAGCGCCGGAGGCACCCAGCGGATGACCGATGGCGATCGCCCCTCCGCGGGTGTTGACGATCTCCGGGTCCACGCCCCACGCGTCCACACACGCGAGCGACTGCACCGCGAACGCCTCGTTGAGCTCGACCGCGCCGACGTCCGACCAGCCGATCCCGGCCTGCCGCAGCGCCCTCTCGGCCGCCTCGACCGGCGCGAAACCGAATTCCTGCGGGTCGACGGCGTGTGCGGCACGTCCCGCGATGCGAGCGAGAGGATCAAGCCGCAGTTGTACGGCCACCCGCTCCGACCCCAGCAGGACGGCCGCCGCCCCGTCATTGAGCGGCGAGGCGTTACCGGCCGTGATCGTCCCGTCGGGCCGGAACGAGGGTTTGAGCCGCGCCAGCTTCTCCACACTGCTGTCGGCGCGGATGCCCTCGTCCCGGGTCAGGTCACCGACCGGGGTCACCAGATCGGTGTAGAACCCGTCGTTCCACGCCTTGTCGGCGAGCGCGTGCGACCGGGCGGCGAACGCGTCCTGCCGCTCGCGGGAGATGCCGTACTTGTCGCCGAGCTGCTCGTTGCACTCGCCCAGCGACGCGGTCCACTCGGCCGGCATCCTCGGGTTCGTCAGTCGCCACCCGAGCGTCGTGGACACCGCCTCCACGTTGCCGGCCGGGAAGGCCCGCGACGGTTTCGGCAGCACCCACGGGGCCCGGGTCATCGACTCGACACCGCCGACCACCACGATCTCGGCGTCACCGGCGGCGATCGCCCGGGACCCGATGATCGCCGCGTCGAGGCTGGAGCCGCAGAGCCGGTTGACCGTGGCGGCCGGCACCGAGGTGGGCAGTCCGGCCAGCAGCACCGCCATCCGGCCGACGTTGCGGTTGTCCTCGCCCGCGCCGTTGGCGTTACCCCAGTACACGTCGTCGATCCGGGCCGGGTCCAGCTCCGGGGCCTTGGCGAGCAGCCCGGTCAGGGCGGTCGCGGCGAGATCGTCCGGGCGGACGTCGGCCAGCGCTCCGGAATAACGGCCGAACGGGGTACGAACGGCGGCGTACACAAATGAGTCAGCCATGACTCCCACGCTAGTAAGCAGCTCTGATATTCAGAAATACCTGTTCCGCCGGAACTGAGACTCAGCGAGTATCAGTTCATGGAGCTGCGACATCTGCGGTACTTCCTGGCCGTCGCCGAGGAACGCCACTTCGGCCGTGCCGCCGCCCGCCTGCACATGGCCCAGCCACCGCTCTCCCAGCAGATCCGGCAGCTGGAGAGCGAGTTGGGCGTACGACTGCTCAACCGCAACACCCGCCGCGTCGAGCTCACCGAGGCGGGCGCCGCCTACCTGGACCGGGTCCGCACCGTCCTGGCCGCCGTCGACGACGCGGGCGAGGTCGCCCGGAGGGTGGCCGCCGGTCTGCAGGGCCGCCTGTCGGTCGGTTGCGTCGGCTCGGCCACCTACAGCCTGCTCCCCGCCGTCGCCCGCCGCCTGCGCGAGGAGCTGCCCGGGGTGGAGGTCGCCTTCCGCGGCGAGATGCTCGGTGCCCAGCAGGTGGCCGCCCTGCAGCGCCGCGACATCGACATCGCCCTGCTCCGCCCGCCCGTCGACGACCCCGGCATCACCGTCCGCACGCTGCGCAGCGATGCGCTGATCGTCGCCCTGCCCGACGGTCACCCCCTGACCGCCCGGGCCCGCCTGGATGTCACCGACTTGGCAGACGAGGACTTCGTCATCCACGCCGAACGCGACTCCGCCATGTACGGCGCCGTCCGCCGCCTCTGCGACCGCGCCGGGTTCGAGCCGCGGATCCGCCACGAGGTCGTCGAGACGTCCACCCTGGTGACGTTCGTGGCCGCTGACCTGGGCCTGGCCATCGTCCCCGAGCCGGTGGCCCAGCTCGGCGTGCCGGGCGCGACATACCGCCCGCTGACCGACCCCACCGCCCGCATCGACCTGGCCCTGGCCGTGCGCTCCGGTGAGGACTCCCCGGTGACAGCGCAGGCCATCCGGGTCATCACCCAGCTCGCCGCCCCGGCCAACCCCTGACAGCCGTCACTCTTGTCGGCTACGCGCGCCGGATCTGTACCAGCGGGTGATGGGCGTCATCCGACGACCGCGATCGGAGGCTGACCGGCCCGTCCGATCTGGACGATCGTTGCGGCGATGTGACCGAAATCGCCATCCTCCGGCACCACTTTGGAGAGTTGGGTGGTTGCGGCCCGGTCTTTTCGATCTGGACCCCGCCGAATGACAATTCTCAACCCTGATCCGTGGAGCCGCCTTCATGAGCTACCAGCCGCCCCAATATCAGCAGCCCGTCGGCCAGCCGTATGGCGTGACCCCATTCGGGCCGCCGCCGAGGAAGCGCCGGGTGTGGCCGTGGGTTCTCGGCGGTATCGCCCTCGCCGTCATCGCGGCCTGCATCGGTGGAATCGCTCTTCTGGCGGGAGGGGCGAAGGTGGTCGGGGATGCGGCCACTGAACTGGACGCAAACCAGAAGGGCGCCAATGCCGTCGCGGGTGAGTTCGGCAAGCCGGCGACCGACGGCAAGTTCGAGTTCACGGTGACCGGCATGAAGTGTGGCGCCAAGGAGGTGGGCGGTGAGTTCGGGGTGAAGGCCCAGGGCCAGTTCTGCATGGTCGACGTGACCGTCAAGAACGTGGCTACGACGGCCGAACTGTTCGACTCCAACTCGCAGAAGGCCTACGACGGGAAAGGCACCGAGTACTCCGTCGACAGTGGCGCCGAGGTTTACGTCAACGATCAGAACCAGACATTCCTCGAGAACATCAACCCGGGCAACAAGGTGAACGGGAAGTTGGTGTACGACGTTCCGGCAGGCACGAAACTGACGTCGATCGTCGTACACGAGTCGATGTTCACCGCCGGGATCCGGATTCCCCTGAAGTAGGCCGCGCTCCGGCACCTCGGTTCTGACCGCGACGAGCCCGGCCATGGTCGCGGCGGCCGGCCGGAGGGCGTTCCCCCCACCCCACCGGCCGGCGACTGCCGCGAGCGCCCCGAGCAGCGGTCAGTCGGCACGCGCGCAGCGGGGTGTGGCGCCGGCCTCCGGAGCATCCGCCGGCCAAGGCACCGGCGGCCGCTCGTGTGACAACACGACCAGCGAATTCCCGTCGTCCGGATCTGCGGACGAAACGATCACCCCGTGCGGCAGGGCCGGGCTCGTCCCGGCCCTGCCATTCCAGCGCGGGCGCCCGGCCGGCGGCCACCCGCTGACCGGCGGGTCCGCCCCCGCCTGCCGGCGGGACCGGGTGGTGTGAAGCGGTTCGATGCGGGCGGGTCGGGGTCGCCTACTGCGCGCCGAGGCGGGACAGGGGCTCGATCAGCTCGCGTTCCTCGTAGGCCAGATGGGACAGCAGGGTGTCGCTCAGCAGGTTCACCGCGTCCCGCAGGCCGGACAGGCCGTCGGGGGTGGAGACCAGCGCGACCAGGGCCTTGTCGACACCCTCGAGGACCTCGTGGATGACGTGGTGCTCCTGTTCGAGGCGGTCCACCACGGGGCCAGGCGTGGGTCGGCCCGGCGCAGGTGCGGGAAGAGCGAGCGGTCCTCGATGGTGTGGTGGGTGGTGACGATCCGGCAATAGGACTCGCAGTACGTGCCGAGGGTCCAGTTGTTCTGCCGCATGGTCATCGTGTTGATGTGGGAGCGGGCCGTGCCGACGTCGATCGTGCCGGCCTCGACCTGGCCGATCAGGTCGTGGATCTGGGCCAGTTCGCCGCGCAGGCCGTCGTGGACCTGGATCAGGTGCCGTCCGGTGGCGAGGTCGTGCTCGGTGTAGGTGCGATCCGGGTCCGGGGCGGGGCCGGTCGGGCGGGTCTGCTCGTCCCAGACCACGGTGCCGCTCAGGCGTACCCCGTCGTCGGGAGTGGGAGTCACGGCGAACGGTGACCGGCCCGCCTTCCGCGCCGGAGCGCCCGGTCGGGCGCCTGGAGAAGCGGTGTCCCGGGCAGGCGCGACGGAGGCCGACGGCAGGGCGGAGGGCGGTGCGAGCGTGCGGGTGCCGGAGCGCTCGGCGGTGACCGCCTCGCGGACCGCGGGGATCACCTCGTCCGCGAATCGCCGCAGGTCGTCGGGGTCGTCCGAGGCCAGGATGAACGTGCCGACGCCGTCGGTGAGGGCCAGATCGGTGAGCTCCTCGGCCCACTGCTCGGCGGGGCCCACGAGCGGCCCGTGGCCGGCGTCGGTGAAGCGGCCGCCGATGTTGAGCAGGCGCCGGATGTCGGCGGGTTTGCGGCCGGCTTCCAGCGCCGCCTCGTCGATGATCCGGTTGCCGGCGGCGAGGTCGCCGTCCTTCAGGTAGGCCAGGGAGGGCAGCCAGCCGTCGGCGCGGCGGCCGGTGAGGGCCAGCATCCGCGGCTTGTAGGCGCCGAGCCAGATGCCGACGTCGTGGGCGGGGGCCGGGCCGCGTTTGGCGCCGGAGACCCGGTGGAACCGGCCGTCGACGCGGACCGGGCCGCGTGCGTCGGTGTCCCAGATCTGGCGGATGACGTCGATGCCCTCCTCCAGGGCCTGCACGGCCTGGCCGGGGGTGAGCCGGGGCCCGCCCATCGCCTCGACCGCCTCGGCGAACGCGCCGGCGCCGAGGCCCAGCTCGATCCGGCCGCCGCTGAGCAGGTCGAGGGCGGCGACGCTGCGGGCGAGGACGGCGGGTGGGCGCAGCGGCAGGTTGGTGACGTTGGCCGCGAGGCGCACCGACGAGGTGCGGGCGGCGGCGTAACTGAGCAGAGTCCAGGTGTCTAGGAAGCCGGGCTGGTAGGGATGGTCCTGGAAGGTGACCAGGTCGAAGCCGGCCTGCTCGGCGAGCACGGTGAGCGCGACGACGCGGGCGGGGTCGGCGGCTGACGGGGTGATGAAGGACCCGAACTCGAGCGGGTGGCCGTAGTCGGACATGCGGCAACTGTGACGCGGAAAAGATGTTCTGTCAAACAGAACATTTGAAGGGCAGAACTTCTGTAAGGCTGAGCTAGGGTGGTCGTGTGACGACGCCCCTCGAAGGTGATCTCGGCTGGATGCTGGGAGTGGTCTTCCGTGCCTACGCCAAGGCCGCCGACCACGTGCTCGGCGATCTGCCCGGCGGCCCGCGCGGCTATCAGGTGCTCTCGGCGGCGATCGGCGAGCCACCCCGCAACCAGGGCGCGATCGGCGCCGATCTGGGCATCGACCGGACCATCCTGACCTACCTGATCGACGACCTGGAGCGGGCCGAGCTGGTCGCCCGCCGCCCCGACCCGGCCGACCGCCGCAGCCGTCTCGTCGTCGCCACCACCAGGGGCCGCGAGGCCTGGCAGTCCCACCGCGACGCCTTGCGGCATGTCGAGGCGCACGTGCTCGGCGCGCTGCCGGCCGGCGACGCCGACTCCTTCCGGGGGCTGCTGCAGACGATCGCCTGCAGTGCCCAGGCCCGGGACCCGCTGACCGACCTGTGCGAGGCCGTCACGACGGCCCGCGACGAGAAGGGGCGCTGACCGGCGTCAGCACTCGATGACGTTGACGGCCAGGCCGCCCCGTGACGTCTCCTTGTACTTGCTCTTCATGTCGGCGCCGGTCTCCTTCATGGTCTTGATGACCTTGTCGAGGGAGACGTGGTGGCGGCCGTCGCCGCGCAGCGCCATCTTCGCGGCGGTGACGGCCTTGACCGCGGCCATGCCGTTGCGCTCGATGCACGGGATCTGCACCAGGCCGCCGACCGGGTCGCAGGTCAGGCCCAGGTTGTGCTCCATGCCGATCTCGGCGGCGTTCTCCACCTGCTCCGGGGTGCCGCCGAGCACCTCGGCCAGTCCGGCCGCGGCCATCGCGCACGCCGACCCGACCTCACCCTGGCAGCCCACCTCCGCCCCGGAGATCGACGCGTTCTCCTTGAACAGGTGCCCGATGGCACCGGCCGCCAGCAGGAACCGCACCACCCCGTCCTCGTTCGCCCCGGGCACGAAGTCCAGGTAGTAGCGCAGCACGGCCGGGATGATCCCGGCGGCCCCGTTGGTCGGTGCGGTCACCACCCGGCCGCCCGCCGCGTTCTCCTCGTTCACCGCCATGGCGTAGACGGTCAACCACTCCAGCGGATCACCGTCGGCGGTCAACTTGCGGGCGGTCAGCGCGGCGCGGCGACGGACCTTCAAACCACCGGGGAGTACGCCCTCCGCGTCCAGCCCGTCGTCGATGCAGGCGCTCATCACCCGCCAGATGCCGAGCAGCCCGGCCCGCACCTCGGCGACGGGCCGCCGCACGGACTCGTTGTGCAGCATCAGACGGGAGATCGACAGTCCGGTGGAGCGGGTCAGCTCCAGCAGGTCAGCGCCGGAGGAGAACGGGTGGGGCACGAGCGTGTGCTCCGGACGTACACCCGAGGCCCGGTCATCCACCACGAACCCGCCGCCGACCGAGAAATAGGTCTTGGTCAGCAACTCGGTGCCGTCGGCGCCCAGCGCGGTGAAGCGCATGCCGTTGGGGTGGCCGGGCAGCGCGCGCCGCCGGTGCAGCACCACGTCCACGGCGAACCCGGTGGCGTCCGCGGACGGTTCGAGCGTGGTGTCGACCGTCTCCGGGTCCTCACCCTGCAGGCCGAGCAGCACCGCCCGTGGCGTGCCGTGCCCGTGACCGGTCGCGCCGAGCGAGCCGAACAGCTCGGCCCGCACGGTCGTCACGCCGTCGATGCCGGTCAGGTGGCCGGTGAAGAGCCGGGCCGCGCGCATCGGGCCGACCGTGTGCGAGCTGGACGGGCCGATGCCGATGGAGAACAGGTCGAAGACGGAGACGGTCACGGCTCAGCCCTGCCTGCGGTAGAACGGCAGCGTGACGACCTCGGCCTCTTCACGGGTGCCGCGGATGTCGACGACCACGCGGGTGCCGGGCTCGGCGCGGTCGGCCGGGAGGTAGGCCATGGCGATCGGGTGGCCGAGGGTGGGGGAGGGGACGCCGCTGGTCACCTCGCCGAGGCGCTCGCCGGTGTCCGGGTCGAGGACCGCGTGACCGGCCCGTGGCGAGCGGCGGCCCTTGGTCACGAGGCCGGTCAGCAGGCGGTCCGGCCGGGCGGCGCGGAGGGCGGCGGCCCCGACGAAGTCCGTCTTGTCGAGGGCGACGACGCGGCCCAGACCGGCGTCGAACGGGGTGGTGCGCAGGGTGAGCTCGTGGCCGTACAGCGGCATCCCGGCCTCCAGGCGCAGCGTGTCCCGGCAGGCCAGACCGCACGGAACCGCGCCCCTGTCGATCGCCCACGCCCAGATCGCCTCGGCGTCGGAGTCGGCGCAGTAGATCTCGAACCCGTCCTCGCCGGTGTACCCGGTACGGGCCAGCAGCACGTCGCGCCCGGCCAGCCGCTCCGGCCGGATGCCGTAGTAGCGCAGATCCGGGTGCTCGCCGACCACGTCGACGGCTTTCGGCCCCTGCACCGCGATCAGTGACCGCGCCTGATCGGTGATCGTGACGGTGAAGCCGCCGGAGTGCTCGCCGAGCATCGCCCGGACCACGGCCGCGTTGCCGGCGTTGGCCACCACCAGGAACCGGTCCCTGGCCAGCCGGTAGACGACCAGGTCGTCGAGGACGCCGCCGGTCGTGTGGCAGAGCATCGTGTACTTGGCGCGGCCCACCGCGACCTTCGACAACCGGCCGACCAGAGCGTGATCCAGGAACGCGGCGGCGTCGGGCCCGGTCACCTCGATCTGGCCCATGTGCCCGAGATCGAACAGGCCCACGCCGGTACGGACAGTGTGGTGCTCGGCGATGTCGCTGCCGTAGCGCAGCGGCATGGACCAGCCGGCGAAACCGGTCATGGTGGCGCCGTGGGTCTGATGGACGTGGTGCAGGGCGGTGTGTCGCAACGGAGGCTCCTTGTCGGGTCGGGCCTCCCTCGCTCTGTCATCTCTGCCTGAGAGGTTCACCGCCGGAGGGGCGGCTTGCACCGTGGGCGCAGCTCCGTGAAAGAGCTGACTTTCCAGAGTCGCCTGACCGTCGCGGTACGGGGGCCTGAGAGATTCTGAGGGAGAAGTTGCTCCTTCGGCGCCTCGCTGACCTGCGAGGACTCTCCCGCGGCGGAATCGCGGCGAAGTATTCGGTTGTCTGCCGAGACCCTACCGCCTACCGCGACCCGCCCGCCTGCCGCGGCCCTGCCGGACAGCGGTGTGTGGCCCAGCTCTCAATTGTGCCGCGCCATGGACGATGGGCCTCTCGATGAACGCGATCGCAGTGGCCGACGACGTGGACCTCGCCCCGGCGTCGCCCGTCCTGGAGCAGATCACCGTCCTGGCCGCCCGTCTCGCCGGCGGACGGGCCTGCGTGGCGATGCTGCCGTCCGGCTCCGTGCTCGCCGGCGACGTCAGCGGGATCGAGCCCGCCCCGGCGCCGGAGTCGTGGTGCCGGCAGGTGGTCGAGACCGCGGCGCCGCACGTGCTGGCCGACACCTGGATGGGTGCTCCGCTGTGCTCGCCGGACGGCCGGGTCGTGGGGGCCCTGTGCGTCTTCGACGACCGGCCGCGGGAGTGGACCGGCACGGACATCGCCGTCCTGGAGGGCCTGGCCGTCGCGGCGGCGGGCGAGATCGCGGCGCGGATCGCGGCCACCGAGGCGGCGCGCGGTTCCGAGCAGCTGCGGCGGATCCTGGACAGCACCCTGGACGCCTTCGTCGCTGCCGGCGCCGACGGCCGGGTCACCACCTGGAACCGGGCCGCCGAGCGGATGTTCGGCTGGAGCGAGCTGGAGGCGCTCGGCCGCCCGATCGAGGAGCTGATCATCGCCCCGGACCGGCGCGAGGGCTTCCGCCGGTGGCTCGACGAGGTGGAACACGACCTCGACGAGGCCGGGCGCCGGGGCGAGTTCGAGGCCGTGCACCGCGGTGGCCGCCGGTTCCCGATCGAGCTGTCGTCGACGGTGATGGGCACGTTCGTCCGCGACATCACCGCCCGGCAGCACGGCGAGCGGCTGCGGCGGCTCGAATACGCCGTCGCGGGGGCGCTGGCCGCGGCCCAGAACGTGGAGCAGGCCACCGACTCGGTGCTCGCCGCCGTCGGTGAGGGGCTGCGCTGGCCGTACGTCGAGTACTGGCACCTCGACGCCGCGCGGGGAAGGTGCCTGGTCCGGCTGGCCGCGTGGTGCCGGGACGCCGCGATGGCCGAGTCGATGCGCCCGGTCCGGGAGATCAGCCGTGGTCGCGGCGCTGTCGGGCAGGTGTGGGAGACCGCCGCGGCCTGCTGGTCCACCGACCTGCCGGCGTCCGACGGCCCGCGTGCCGCCGCCGCCGGGGCCGCCGGGCTGCAGAGCGTCGTGGCCGTGCCGGTCCGCAACGGCGTCGACGTGGTCGGGGTCCTCGCCGTCTACGACCGGCGGCGCACCGAGGCCGACCCGGAGGTGATGGCCGCCCTCGACACGGTCGCCGCGCACATCGGCCAGTACGTCCACCGCCGCCGTGCCCTCGACCTGGAGCTGGAGCTCAGCCGTGCCCGGCGTGGTTTCGACCAGATCGTCGCCAACCTCAGTGACTTCCTGTGGAAGGTCCGGATCGCCGCCGACGGCTCGGTCCGGGTGATGTACGCCAGCCCCGGCAACACCGGTGTCTTCGGCGGGCCGCCGCCGTCCGGCGGCGATCTGGGCGAGGCGATGGCCGCGATGGTGCACCCCGACGATCAGGAGTCCTTCCGCGCGTTCCGCAGGACACTGACGACCGGGCAGGCCGCGGAGACCGTCTGCCGGCTGATCGGCGGCGACGGGGTCACCCGCTGGGTGTGGACCCGTGGCCACCCACGCCGGGAGAACGGCGTGCTCTTCGTCGACGGCGTCTGCAGCGACGTC
This sequence comes from Actinoplanes sp. CA-252034, assembly GCF_050956125.1. Lineage (NCBI taxonomy): Bacteria > Bacillati > Actinomycetota > Actinomycetes > Micromonosporales > Micromonosporaceae > Actinoplanes > Actinoplanes sp. CA-252034. Next base: position 7,051,863 of record NZ_CP191846.1, on the reverse strand, counting down.
ACCGAGCGCCACCGCGACACCGCGCGACTGCGCCAGCAGGCCGAGCTGCTCGACCTGGCGCCCACCGCGGTGATCGTGCGGGACCTCACCGGCAAGGTCACCTACTGGAACCGGGGCGCCGAGGGCATCTACGGGTGGAAGCCGGACGCGGTGCTCGGCTGCAACCTGCACCGGCTGCTCAACACCCGGTTCCCGGCGCTGCGGACCCTGATCGAGGGCACCCTGGCCGACGTGGGCCGCTGGCACGGCGAGCTGGACCATCTGCGCAGCGACGGCAGCCGCGTCGTGGTGCTGTCCCATCAGAGCGTCCAGTACGACGAGGACGGCGTACCGCTGGCGATCCTCGAGATCAACATCGACGTCACCGCCCGTAAAGAGGCCGAACGGCGGCTCGCCGACAGCGAGGAGCGTCTGCGCACCCAGTTCGCGCTGGCCACCGTCGGCCAGGCGACGATCCGGCTCGACGGGCGGTTCCAGCACGTCAATCCGGCGCTCGCGGAAATCCTCGGCCGGTCGGTCGTCGAGCTGGAGGACCTCACCCTCGACGACATCACCCATCCCGACGACCGGCCCGCCAATCACCGCGCCGCGGCCATACTGTTCACCGAGAACCTCCCGGCCGGCCGCCACCTGCGCCTGCTGCACGCCGACGGCCGCGTGGTGGACGCCGAGGTCGGCATGTCCCTGGTGCGCGACAGCGACGGCCAGCCGACCAGCTTCATCGCCGTCGTCCAGGATGTGACGGCGCGCCTGGCCGCGGAACGGGAACGCGACGCCGCGGCCGGGCTGCTCGGGGTGCGCAACGACGAGCTGCAGGACAGCAACGCCCGGCTGGCCGAGGCGAACGCGTTCCGGCTCGACCTGATGGGCATGCTCTCCCACGAGATCGGCACCCCGCTCAACACGATCGCCGGCTATGCCGAGATGGTGCTCGCCGAGCCGGGGCAGCTGGCGCCCGCACACCGCAAGGCGCTGGAGGTCATCGCCCGCTCCACCCACCGGCTCAACCTGCTGCGCGCCGAGATCCTCACCCTCTACACCATCGACGCCGGCCAGCTGCACGCCGTGCCGGAGCCGGTGGAGGTCGCGGCCGCCCTGCACGAGGTGGTGACCGGGCTCGGCATCACCCCCGGAGTGACCTGCCCGCCCGACCAGGCGGTGCTGGTGCATCCCAGTCACCTGCACCAGATCGTCACCAACTTCTGCACCAACGCCGACAAGTACGCCGGGGGCGTCACCGCGATCACCGTCGAGGTGCAGGGCGGCAACGCGCTGATCAGCGTTTACGACGACGGCCCGGGGATCCCGGAGCCGCTGCGGCCGCATCTGTTCGACCGGTTCAGCCGGGCGGCCGCCGGAGACGTGACCATCCAGGGCGCCGGGCTGGGCCTCTACATCGTCAAGGGCCTCGCCGAGGCCAACGACGGCACGGTCGGGTACCTGCCCGGCTACCCGGCGGGCAGCATCTTCACCCTGACCCTGCCGGTGGCCGCCGCCGGATCGGTCAGCCCGGCGTGACGTCACCCCGGAGCAGCCTCCCGATGCCGGTCCTTCCGGTGGCCGTCGCCGCGCTGACCACCGTGCTCGGCGCCGTCTTCGTCGTGCCGTGGGGGAGCCCGGCCGTCCACGCGGTGGTCTGCTGGCTCACCGTCGCCGTCTTCGCCACGGCGATGACGTGGTACGCGTACCGCGCGGTCCGCCTCATGCCGGAGCCCACCACGGAACGCCGTTTCTGGCGGGCCTTCATCGTCGCCGGTGCGATCTTCAGTGTCGCCGACTGGCTCCAGGTCGCCATGACGCTGGCCGACCCGTCGTCGTTCGACGCCCGTACCGGCACCGGGATCGCGCGGACCGTGGCGCTCGGCCTGGGCGGCGCGGTGGTGATCGGCGTGATCGCCACCTACCCGTTGCCGCACCGGTCGGCGAGGGAGCGTCTCTGCTACCACCTCGACCTGGCCACGGTGGTGACCGCGGTCGGCGCCGGGTGCCTGTACTGGACGATGACCGGCTCCTTCGGGGCCGGGCAGGTCGCCGGGGTGGCCGCCCCGTTGATCGCGATGCTGCTGGCGTTCGCGGTCGGTCGGCTCTACCTCAGTGGGACCGCGCCGTTCCGCTGGCACATCGGCGTGATGGGCCCGATCGCCGGAACGCTGGAGAGCCTGGCCCGCACCCTGGGACCGGAGCTGGCACGGGCCGGGCGTCCCGGCGTCGTCTTCGCGCTCAGCCTGGCCTGTCACGCGCTGCTGCTCGTCGCGGCGTGGTTCCAGTATCGCCGGTTCCTGGCCGGGCGGGCCGTGACGCCGGCGGTACGCAAGCGCCCGTACAGCGCGATGCCGTATCTGGCGCTCGCCGGCATCCACCTGCTGCTCATCTGGGCCCTGCTGACCGGCGGGCTGGACCCGCGAGCCTGGATCGTCCAGGCCGGCGCCGTGCTCTGCACCGGGATCGTCGTGGCCCGGCAGCTCACCGCGTTCATCGACAACGCCCGGCTGCTCGCCGAACGTGACGGCCTCACCCGGCGGCTGCATGCCATGGCGTTCACCGACAGCCTCACCGGCCTGGCCAACCGGGCCTGCTTCCTGGACCGGCTGACCGCGTCGTTGCGGAACCCGGGCCCGGCCGGGGTGCTCCTGATCGACCTGGACGACTTCAAACCCGTCAACGACCGGTACGGCCACGCCGCCGGTGACGCCGTGCTGATCGAGACGGCCGCCCGTCTGCGTGCCGCGGTCGGCCCCGGAGACCTGGTCGCCCGTCTCGGGGGCGACGAGTTCGCCATCCTCCTCGACCGGCCGCCGCCGGAGGGCCTGCCGGCCGTGGCCGACCGGATCATCCGGGCCGTCGACGCGCCGTGCCCGCTGCCGGCGGGCGGCACCGCGACCGTACGGGCCAGCGTCGGCGCCGCGCTGGCCGACCGTGCCGGCGGCGACGCGTCACATCTGCTCAACCTGGCCGACCAGGCGATGTACCGGGCGAAGAACCGCGGCAAGGGCGCCTTCGAGGTCGCCGCCTGAGGGTGGCCCGGCTCAGCCCGCGAACGTCTCCCGGCCGACGACCCGCAGCAGTTCCAGGTGGCCTGCGGTCGGGCTGCCCGGCGGCGCGGTGAGCAGCACCAGCCGCTGATCCTCGGCCGGGGTCAGCAGCGTCTCGCAGTCGAGCTCGAGCAGCCCGACGGTGGGGTGCTGCACGCGCAGGCGGCTCTGCCGGCGGACCGCCACCTCGTGCCGGTCCCACAGCCCGGCGAACTCGTCGCTGCACCCCCGGAGCCGTTCCACCAGCGTCGCCGCGACCGGGTCGCGACCGCGCCGGGCGATCGCGGCCCGCAGATCGGCGACATACACCTGGCTGAGGTAGTCGTGCTCCTCGACCGGATGGGCCAGCCGGATCCGCGGGTCGTTGAACCACCGCCACACGATGTTGTGATCCTGCTCGTGGTCGTGGCGCATCGGCGGGCAGATGTCACCGAACAGGGTCTCGGCCAGCGCGTTCTGCGCCAGCACGTCGCCGAGGTCGCTGAGCACCTGGGCGGGCACACCGGTCAGCTGGTCGAGCAGGTAGAGCAGTCCGGGCCGGACGTGGGCGCCGGCCGGCCGCCCGGCCGGTGGACGGTGCCCGGCCAGCAGGTAGAGGTGGTCACGTTCGTCGTCGCTGAGGCGCAGCGCCTGCCCCAGCGAGCGGAGCACCTGCGGCGACGGCTGCGGGCTGCGGGCCTGTTCGAGGCGCATCAGATAGTCGGCCGACATACCGGCGAGCATGGCCAGCTCCTCACGGCGCAATCCGGGCGTACGCCGTCGTGGCCCCGCCGTCAGCCCGACGTCGGCTGGCCGCAGCCGCTCCCGGCAGCGGCGCAGGAAGTCGGCCAGCTCACGTCGATCCATGACGGCAATGCTCGCGCATCCGCCGGACGGTAGCCAAGGATCACCGGTCCTAGGGAAACAGGTCCGCTCCACAACGGCCCGCGATCGCAGCAGCCTGGGTGCCACAGCGATCCACGAGAGAGGTGGCAGTCATGGAGGCGATCGTCTTCGACCGGTTCGGTGGTCCCGAGGTGCTGCGGGTGGCCGAGGTCGGCGTGCCGCAGCCGGGGCCCGGCCAGGTCCGGCTGCGGGTGGTGGCGGCCGGTGTCAACCCGGTCGACCACAAGGTCCGCAACGGCCTCCTGGAGCAGGTGTTCCCGACCGTGTTCCCGGCGACGCCCGGCTGGGAGGCGGCCGGTGTGGTCGACGAGGTGGGCGAGGGGGTGACCGGTCTGGCGGCCGGCGACGAGGTGCTCGGGTTCACCGACACCGGCGCGTACGCGGACTACGCGCTGGCCACCGTGGTCGCCCGGAAGCCGGCCGGGCTGGGCTGGGACGAGGCGGCCGCGCTGCCGGTGGCGGGGGAGACCGCCCAGCGGGTCCTGGACCTGCTCGCCGTCGGGGCGGGGGAGACGGTGCTGATCCACGGGGCGGCCGGTGGTGTCGGCGGGGTGGCGGTGCAGCTGGCGGTGGCTCGTGGGGCGACCGTCGTCGGCACCGCGTCGCCGGGCAACCACGACTACCTGCGGTCGCTCGGGGCGGTCCCGGTCGCGTACGGCCCGGGTCTCGCCGACCGGGTCCGGGCCGTGGCGCCGCGGGTCGACGCCGTCTTCGACGCGGCGGGTCAGGGCGCGGTGGAGGTGTCGGTGGAGCTGCGTGGCGGCGTCGACCGGATCGTGACGATCGCCGACGCGGTGGCCGCCCAGCAGTCGGGGGTGGTGTTCTCGGCGGGCGGCGAGCGCAGCGGGGAGGCGTTGGCGGCCCTGGCCGAGCTGGCGGGGACCGGCCGGCTGCGGGTCGAGGTGGCCGGGACGTTCGCCCTGGCCGACGCGGGTAAGGCCCAGGACCGCAGTGCCGGTGGCCATGTCCGGGGAAAGCTGCTGCTGCGGCCGTAGAGCTTGACTGATCGGGTTTCATCGATGTAAACGTTTCAAAATGTCGATGGGAGAGACCCCGATGAGAAGATCCCGAGCGCTGGCGCTGGCCACCGTGGCCGCCGTCGTGGCGCCGAGCCCGGCTCTGGCCGGTGGGCGCCATGACATCCCCGGCGAGTGCGCCGGGACCGCCCCGGTGGTCTGCCACTACGACGTGCCGCCCGGGGTGTACGACGTCGCGGTGACCCTCGGCAGCCCGGACGCGGCCGGCAGCACCGCCGTGCGGGCCGAGGCGCGCCGGATGATGCTCGCCGAGACGGCCACCGGGGCGGGGCGGTTCGCGCACCGGGGGTTCCGGGTCGACGTGCGCGAGCCGGAGGGCGAGCCGACCCTGCCCGCCGTCGGCACGCCAGGGCTGACGCTCACCTTCACCGGCGCCGCCCCGCAGGTGCGCCGGGTGACCGTGCGACCCGCGCCGCCACGGGGGCCGCGGTTGTTCCTCGCCGGTGACTCGACAGTCTGCGACCAGGCCGTCGTGCCCTACACGGGCTGGGGTCAGGCGATCCCGCAGCACCTGCCCCGGTCGGTGACGGTGGCCAACTACGCCGACTCGGGGGAGGGCTCGGCGTCGTTCCTGGCCGATCCGCGGCTGTGGGCCACGATGCTCCCGCGGGTCGGCCGTGGTGACGTGGTGCTGCTGCAGTTCGGGCACAACGACAAGGCCACGACCGCCGAGGACTATCGCGCCAACCTGACCCGGATGGTCACCGAGCTGAGGGCCCTGGACGCTCGGCCGGTGCTGGTCAGCCCGCCGGTGCGCCGTCTCTTCGACGCGGACGGCCGGCTCACGCCGGTCGCGAGGCACGTCAACGGGCTCGGCGTGGACCTGCCCGCGGAGATGGCGGCGGTCGCGGGCGCCTCCGGTGTGCCCTACATCGACCTGACCGCGGACAGCGCCGCGCTGGTCGAAGGGCTCGGTCCGGAGGCCTCGAAGCCGATCTTCCTGTACGACGAGAAGCGCGACAACACCCACTTCTCGGAGTACGGCGCCGACCGGATCGGCGGGCTCGTGCTGACCCGGCTCCGCGAGTGGTACGGAGGCTGAGGCGTGGGGGAGAACCGCACCGGAAACCTGCGGAAAGCGCTTGCCTGGGCTAATACGTTTCACAAGGATGGGTGAATGAGCGCGGATCTCGAGGTGACGGGGCCGCACGGCCCGATTCCGGTGCGGGTCTACGAGCCGGACGGCCCGGCGGAGGCGGTGCTCGTCTGGGCCCATGGTGGAGGGTTCCGCCACGGCGGCCTGGACACTCCCGAGTCCGACATGGTCGGCGCCGAGCTGTCGCGCCGGGCGAACGCGGTCGTCTTCTCGGTCGGCTATCGCCTGGCCGTCGACGGGGTCCGCTACCCGGTCCCGATCGACGACGTGCACGCCGTCTGGTCCTGGGTGGCCGCTCGCGACGACCTGCCGGCACGCCGGGCTCTCGGCGGTGCGAGCGCGGGAGCGGCCCTCGCCGTCGCGGCCGCGCTGCGCACCACGGACGACCGGCCGGACCTGCTCCTGCTGGCCTATCCGTTCGCGCACTTCCCGACGCCGACGCTCGGGCACGGGCGCACGCTGGAGAACATCGAGGACATGGTCCGCAACTACGTGGGCCGGATCAGCGACCTCCCGGCCGACGCCCTGCCCGGCGCGGCCCGGCTCGACGGCCTGCCGCCGGCCCACATCCTGCTCTCCGAGATCGACGACCTGCGTCCCTCCGGCGAGCTGCTGCAACGGCAGCTGCGTGAGGTCGGGGTGCCGGCCGAGTCGTTCGTGGCTCCCGGCACCACGCACGGCCACCTCAACCGGCCGCTCGACGTCCCCGACTCGGTCGACGCGTCGCTCGGCTTCTTCGCGGCCGCGTTGCGCGCGCCCCGGGACGCGCCGCGCTGGCTGAAACGCGACGGCGAGCCGCGCATCGAGTTCGGCGCCGACTACAACCCGGAGCAGTGGCCGCGCGAGGTGTGGGCCGACGACGTGCGGGCCATGCGCGAGGCCGGGGTCACGATCGTGTCGCTGGGCATCTTCGCGTGGGCCCGGCTCGAACCGGCCGAGCGGCGCTACGACTTCGGCTGGCTCGACGAGGTCATCGACCTGCTGCACGCGGGCGGCATCCTGGTCGATCTGGCCACTCCGACCGCCTCGCCGCCGCCGTGGCTGACCACGAAGCACCCGGAGATCCTGCCGGTCGACCGGGACGGCCGCACCGTGTGGCCGGGCGCCCGCCAGCACTGGCGACCCACCTCACCGGTCTTCCGCGAGCACGCGCTGCGCCTGGTCCGTACGATCGCGAAGCGCTACGCCGGCCATCCCGCGCTGGCCGCCTGGCATGTCAGCAACGAGCTGGGCTGCCACAACGTCCATGACTACTCCGACGACGCGGCGCGCGCGTTCCGGGTCTGGCTGCGGCGGCGATACACCACCCTGGACGCGCTGAACGAGGCCTGGGGCACCGACTTCTGGTCGCAGCGCTACGGCGAGTGGGAGCAGATCCTGCCGCCGCGCCACGCGAACGGGCCGGTCAACCCGACGCAGCAGCTCGACTTCAGGCGGTTCTCGTCGGACGCCCTCAAGGAGCACTACCTGGCCGAGCGGCGCATCCTGCGGGAGATCACCCCGGACGTGCCGGTGACCACCAACTTCATGGTCGCCGGGCCGATCAACGAGATGAACTATCCGGACTGGGCGGCCGAGGTCGACTTCATCGCCAACGACCACTACACCCGGCCCGGCCCGCAGTCGCGCGACGAGCTGTCGTTCTCGGCCAACCTGTCCGGCAACCTGATCGCCGGCCGGCCCTGGTTCCTGATGGAGCACTCCACCGGTGCGGTCAACTGGCAGCCGGTCAACGTGCCGAAACTCCCCGGCGAGCTGGCCCGCGACTCGCTCACGCACGTCGCCCACGGCGCCGACGGCGTCTGCTTCTTCCAATGGCGGCAGTCCCGGGCGGGCGCCGAGAAGTATCACTCGGCGATGCTGCCGCACGCCGGCGAGAGCAGCGCGATCTTCGCGGCGGTCACCGATCTCGGCGCGCGGTTGCGGTCACTGTCCGGCGTCGCAACCGTGCGGCGTACGCCGTCCGCGGTGGCCGTGGTGATTGATTACGAGTCGTGGTGGGCCGCCGAACAGGACGCGCACCCGACCGACCGGCTCCGCTACCGTGACGAGGCGCTCGACTGGTATACGGCCCTGCTCGACCTGGGCATCCGCGCCGACGTGGTGCCGGTCGCCGCCGACCTGACCGGATACCGGCTGGTCGTGGCGCCGATCCTGCACCTCGTCCCGGCCGCCCTGAGGCAGCGCCTCGAGGACTACGTGACCGGCGGCGGTCACCTGGTGACGACGTACTTCTCCGGCATCGTCGACGAGTTCGACCACGCGTGGCTCGGCGGTTACCCGGGTGCGCTGCGTGACCTGCTCGGCATCCGGGTCGAGGAGTTCGCGCCCCTGCTGGACGGGGAGTCGGCGCCGCTGTCCGACGGCACGGCCGGCACGCTCTGGTCCGAGCGCGTGGAGGTGACCGACCCGGCGACCAAGGTGCTGGTCACCTACGCCGGCGGCGGGGCGGCCGTCACACGCCGGGAGGTGGGTGCCGGCTCCGCGGCGTACGTCTCGACCCGATTGAGGCCGCAAGGCCTGGTGCCGATCCTCGACGAGCTGCTGGCGCCGGCCGGAGTCGTCAGCGAGCTGCCGCCCGCCCTGCGCGGAAAGGTGGAGCTCGCGGTCCGCGGCCCGTTCCGTTTCCTGATCAACCGCACCGCCGAGACGATCGCCCTGCCGGATCTGCCCGGCGCCCCGCCGACGCTCCCCGCCCGGGGTGTCGTGGTCCTGGACGGGGGCACCGGCCCACGGTGATCAGGCGCGGCGCTCCCGGATCACGGAGTCGCCGTCGCGGCCGATCTCGACGAAACCGGCCTTGGCCGCCACCGCGGCGGACGCGAGGTTGGCCGGGTGGTGCCGGATGACCAGGCGCTCGATGCCCGGCAGCGACAGCCCCACCCGGGACAGGACCGTCACCGCGGCGGTCATCCGCCCCCGGCCCGCCCACGGGGTCCGTATCCAGTAGCCGATCTCCAGCGCGCCCGGCCCCGGCCTGGTCATCAGCCCGATCGACCCGATCAGGTCACCGACGGTCGTGAAGATCGCGTAGTTGAACTCGGTCCCGGCCGCCCAATCGGCCGCTGACCGCTCGGCGTAGGCGCGGGCCTCGGCGACACCGTAGTGCGGGGTGGCGAACGGCAGGAACGGCGCCAGCTCGGGCAGCGACTCCTGGACGGCCGCGGCCACCTCGGCGGACCATTCGGGTTCCCAGCGTTTGAGGACCAGCTCGCCGGCGTTGATCATCTCGGGTGGTTCCATGATCGGTATTCTGCCGGACCTCTATATCTCAGGTTAGGGGTGAGAATCCGGCCGCGGCCAGATCCGCCGGCCCGCCCCGGCGGGAAGACTCGTGGGCATGATGACGCCTCCGCCGCCCGGTAGCCCCTACCACCGCGCCGCTCGTACCGCCGCGCACCGTTGGTGGCGTTTCCCGGTGGGCACCCTGTTCGTCGTCGTGGCCGGGTTCGTCACGATGATCGGCGGCTACGGGACCTACGTGATCGCGGCCGAGGTCTCCGGGCGCCCGGACGGGCCGGACGGCATGGCCTCGTTCGGCGCGCTGCCCGACCTGGCGGTGGGTTTCCTGTCGATCGCCGTGATCCTGCCATTCGTGCTGATCGCGGCCCGCTGGATCCAGCAGCGCCCGGCCGGGACGCTGTCGTCGGTGACCGGCCGGATCCGGTGGCGGTGGCTCGCGGTCTGCCTGGGCGTCGCCGCGGTGACGATCGTCGTGTTCCTGACGGCGGTCACGGCGCTCGCCGAGGCCACCGGGGAGGACGCCGGACTCGGCGACCCGTTGGCCGGGTGGGGGCCGTTCCTGGTGTCGTCGGTGGTGCTGCTGGCCGTGGTGCCGTTCCAGGCCGCCGCCGAGGAGTACGTGTGCCGTGGCTGGCTGCTCCAGGGCCTCGGCGCGTACCTGCGCGGACCGTGGCTGCCGATCGTGGTGCAGGCCGTGGTCTTCGCCGCGCTGCACGGGTGGGGAACGCCGTGGGGCTTCGCCGACCTGATGCTGTTCGGCGTGGTCGCCGGCTGGGTGACGGTGCGCACCGGTGGGCTGGAGGCCGCGGTGGCCCTGCATGTCATGAACAACCTGCTCGGCACCCTGGTGGCGGCCGCGTTCGGCCAGCTCACGATCGACGAGACCGCGGCCGACATGCCGTGGCAGGGCTTCGCCGTGGACGTCCCGCTCCTTCTCGGCTTCGCCGCAGTGATCATCTGGCTGGCCCGGCGGCGCGGCCTGGCCACCGCCACCCCCGTCACCGGCTACCCGGCAGGCGTCTACTCCCTGGTGGCCGGCGTCCGCTGACCCGCTTCACGGCCCGGCAAACCTCCCGAGCATCGATGACCGGCCCGAAAAGCGGGTAATGGGAAGCTTTGTGGCCCGCCGGGTGACCCGATGAAAGCCGACAGCCCGTCCCGTTGAGCCACGAAAAAACAGGATGAAACAGGTATAAGCCCAGTGTCGGAAATTCCCGTCCACAATGAAGATCAAAGTGGGCAAATACTGAGAAGAACGTCACTCTGAAGGGCGATCGGGTTGGCTCCGAGCCCATCGACGTGGTTACCGTCGGGCAGTCCCGCGTTGCGGGCACTGTGGACGGACCGCCGAGTCCTGCCCCCGTCCACAGACTCGATAGGAGGGCAGGAGCGGGGGACCCAATCTTCACGGCGCGCGGGATGCGCGCCTAGGGGTGAAGCCGTGTGCACGCGGCCGGGCCAGCGAGGATCGTTCACGACGGCGGACGCCGTCGCCCTGATCGCCTGAGAGGTGAGACTCCAGGCAGGTCGAGAACGATCCGTGCCCGAATCCGACAGCTCACCTCGCAGGCGTGGAGGATCTCCATGTCTCGGATCGGTAGTAGACGAGTTCGCCTTGCCCTGGTTCTGGCAACCGCCGGAGTCACCGGAGCCGGCGTCCTGCTCGGCCCGGCCACTCCGGCTCAGGCCGCGCGCCAGGTCAACTGGGATGTCGTCGCCAAGTGCGAGTCCGGCGGCAGGTGGCACATCAACACCGGCAACGGGTATCACGGCGGCCTGCAGTTCAGCCGCAGCACGTGGAAGTCGAACGGCGGTGGCAAGTATGCCGCGACCGCCGACAAGGCCACCAAGGCCGAGCAGATCGCCATCGCCAACAAGCTCTACGCCAAGCGTGGCCTGAGCCCGTGGCCGACCTGCGGTAAGAAGTCCGGCGTCTACAAGGCGACGACGGCGACCTCGAAGAAGAAGGCCAAGAAGACGTCGGTCAAGGCGACCGGCAAGACCTACGTGATCCGTTCCGGTGACACGCTCGCCGCGATCGCGCGGAAATACAAGGTCAAGGGCGGTTGGCGTACGCTCTACGCGCTCAACAAGGACAAGCTCCGCGGCCCCGCCCTGATCTTCCCGGGGCAGCGCATCCGCCTCTGACCGTCGCGTCGGGACCGTGCGCGTCGGGACACTGCGCGTCGGGACCGTGCTGGGGTGGCGTCACGCAGTCGTTGGACTGCGCGGCACCACCCCGGCGCGGTCCGCCGCCTCGAGTCGGACGTGGCGTCAGGGCCGGACCGGCTGCAGCGCAGCGGTGGCCCGCGGCTGCCGCAGAACGGCCACGGCGACCAGCAGGCCGGTGGCCAGCAGTCCCGCCGAGGTGGCGAAGGCCAGCCGGTAGCCGCCGGTCAGCGCCTCCGCCGGCGTGCTCCCGGCCGCGAGCAGCCCGCCGGTGCGCGACGCCGCCAGGGTCGACAGCACCGCGACGCCGATCGCCATGCCGACCTGCTGGGTGGTGTTGAACAGTCCCGACGCGAGTCCGGCGTCGCTGTCCCGTGCCCCGGACATGCCGAGGGTGGCCAGCGCCGGCAGGACCAGCCCGCCGCCGGAGATCAGCAGCATCACCGGCAGCAGGTCGGTGACGTAGTCGGCCCGTACCGGGATCCGGGTCAGCAGCCCCATCGCCGCGATCAGCAGCACGAGCCCGGCGATCAGCACCGTGCGGGCGCCGAACCGGGCATTGACCCGTGCCGACACGAACAGCGACACGGCCCCGATCCCGACCGCCGCCGGAAGCATCGCGAGCCCCGTCTCCAGCGCGGTGTAGCCGAGCACCCTCTGCATGTACAGCGCGACCAGGATCTGGAAGGCGAACATGCCGGACAGTGCCAGCATCTGCGCCAGGTTGGCCCCGGTGACGTTGCGGGACCGGAGGATCCGCAGCGGCATCAGCGGGTCGGCGGCGGTCGCCTGCCGGGCCACGAACCCGGCCAGCAGTGTCAGCGACACCACGCCGGTCCACCAGTGCCGCCCGCCCTCGACGACGGTGTAGATGCCGAGCATCAGCCCGGACGTGACCAGGGCGGCACCGAGCACGTCGGCGCCCGCGGACAGCCCCAGACCGCGGTCGCGGGGGAGCACCCGTACCGCGACCAGGATCGTGGCCACGCCGATCGGGACGTTGACGAAGAAGATCCACGGCCAGCTCAGCAGGTCGGTCAGCACCCCGCCGAGGACCTGGCCGATCGACGCCCCGGCCGCGCCGGTGAAGCTGAAGACCGCGATCGCCCGGCCCCGCTCTCCGGCGTCGGTGAAGGTCGTGACGAGGATGCCGAGCACCACGGCCGAGGCCATCGCGCTGCCGGCCCCTTGCAGGAACCGGGCGGCGATCAGTGTGCCCGGTCCGGTCGCGAGCCCGGCCAGCAGCGACGCGGCGGTGAAGACGGCGTTGCCGGTCAGGAACATCACCCGCCGCCCGATCAGGTCACCGAGCCGCCCGGCGAGCAGCAGCAGGCCACCGAACGGGATCAGGTACGCGTTGACCATCCAGCTCAGCCCGGCCGGGGAGAACCCCAGGTCCTGCTGGATCGCGGGCATCGCCACGGTCACGATGCTGCCGTCGAGAATCGTCATCAGCCCGGCGGCGGACAGAGCGCCGAGCGCGGTCCAGCGATGCATGAGAGCCTCCCCATCGATGCGGATGGAAAGGACGCTAGCAGATAGTCTTGTTGTAGACGATCCCGGTCGGAACTACCTGACGCGCTCGCGGGCCCGCCTGGCGCCCTCGACCGGCGTCCCCAGGTGCCCGGTGGCCAGCCGATTCAGGGCCCGGACCAGCACGTCACGCTCGTCGTCGGGAAGGCTGCCGAGCGCCTCCCGGTGCACCCCGTCGACGATCTCCTGACTCCGCCGCGCGACTCCGGCCCCCTCCGGCGTGACCGCGATGATCCGCGCCCGCCGGTCCGTGCTCGACGGCCGCCGCTCGGCATAGCCCGCCTTCTCCAGCGCGTCCACGGTGACGACCATGGTCGTCTTGTCCATGTCGCCCAGCTCGGCCAGCTGAATCTGCGTCCGCTCCTCCTCCAGCGCGTGCACCAGCACACAGTGCATCCGCGCCGTCAGCCCGATCTCGGCGAGCGCCGCCGCCATCCGCGTCCGCAGCACATGGCTGGTGTGGTCCAGCAGGAAGGACAGGTCCGTCGCGGTCCGCGTGGGCGCCATCGCAGTCATGCCGCCCAGATTAGTTCGCAAACAGATGATCCGCTTACGGTACGAATCACTGCCGCCCCGACCGCACCCACGCGGCCCCGTGGCTCCCGCGCGAGGCAGGCGGCCCGTCCCGGCCGCGGCGCGCCCGCCGGGCCGAATGCGACCGTCCGGCATCCGCCGTCTCCGGTTGCGCAACTGCGCAACCGGAGACGGCGGATCGTGGCCGTCCCGCCGAGGTGGTCGATACCTTCTCCCGCGGCGGCGATGAGCGCCGCCGGTCGATCGATCACGGGGGAATCGCATGAACGGGAAGAGTCTGCGGCGGGCGTTCGGAGCGCTGGCGGCGGTGGTCGTCGGGCTGAGCACCCTGCTGGTCGGGCCCGCTCCGGCGTCGGCCGGCGCGTACGACATCTACATCAGCGTGCTCGCGCCGTCGGGTGTCATCGGGCCGAAGGTCCTCGACATCGCCAACTGGTCCAAGGACGACCGCGGTCCGGCCCATCTCTGGCGTCTGGAGAGGACGGGGAACGTCGCCAACCAGCGGTGGGACGTCCTGTCGAGCTACGTGCCGGGCATGGACAACGTCGTCGAGCTGCGCAATCGCAACTCCGGTAAGTGCCTGGACAAGTCCATGGACCGAGGTGACTACGACGGCGCCCCCGTCTACCAGTACACGTGCTCCAGCTCGGCCAACCAGCAGTGGCACTTCGTCGACGTGGTGCCCGGCAGCAACTGGGGATGGCTGGTCAACGTCGCCGACGGCCGCTGCCTCGACGTCCGGGACGTGAACTTCTCCGACGGCGCTCCGCTGCAGGTGTGGAGCTGCAAGAACAGCTGGAACCAGCGCTGGAACATCTTCTGATGAGCGAACGCGTCACATATTGACGCCTAGCGATTTTTCAGGTTTGTTAACAGGTATGACGAACCGTCGACTCCTCGCGAGCCTCACCCTGATCGCGGTCGCCGCGCTCGCACCGGTTCCGTTCGCCGGCCCGGCCCGGGCCGCCGCCGTCATCTGCAACCGCTACTGCGACGGCCGTGACCCGGCGCTGGCGCCGAACGAGCGTGTCCCGGTCACCGCGCTCCTGTACGGGCGGACCTTCCGCCTGCACGTCAACGACACCGACGCGATGGGCTGGGCCTCGGTGAGCGGCGCAACGGCCGGCGACGAGGTGTGGCTGGACCGCTCGATGGACGGCGGGCGCAGCTGGCCGGACGGCAGCCGCGTCAGCGAGACCCGGGTCCCGGCGGGTGGCACCGGATGGCGTACGGGCATGGTCAACGTCGACGACTGGGCCGCGCGGGGCGTCGGCGCGTTGCGGGCGTGCGGTAAAGCCGCCGACCGTCCGGAGATCGCCTGTACGGCGTGGGCCCGCACCACCTGGAACGCCGCGAACCGGCGCACCGCCGCTTCCACGGCGCTGATGATGCGCTTCGATCGCGCCACCGGCCTGTTCGACACCAACGGCTGGTGGACCGGCGCCAACGCGCTCACCGCCCTCATCGACAGCATCCGGATCAGTGGCATGCAGAGCTACCGGTACGCGGTCAGCGAGACCTACGACCGCAACATCAACAGTCGTCAGGGCCAGTTCCGCAACGAGTACCTCGACGACACCGGCTGGTGGGGGCTGGCCTGGGTGGCCGCGTACGACCTGACCGGGGAGAGCCGCTACCTGGCGACGGCCCGCGCGGACGCCGACCACATGCACGCATACTGGGACACCCGCTGCGGCGGCGGGGTCTACTGGCGGACCGATCGCACCGTCAAGAACGCCATCTCCAACAGCCTCTACATCCAGCTGAACGCCGAGCTGTCCCGCCGGGTCCCGGGCGACACGGTGTACCGGCAACGGGCCCAGGCAGGCTGGACGTGGTTCCAGAGCACCGGCATGCTCAACTCCGGCAACCTGGTCAACGACGGCGTCAACCTCACGACCTGCCGCAACAACGGTGACGTGACGTGGACGTACAACCAGGGTGTTCTGATCAACGCCCTGGTGCGGCTGAACCAGCTGACCGGCGACCCGGGCACGCTGGCCGCCGCCCGGCGGATCGGGGACGCGCTGACCTCCAGCACCTACCTGAACGCGAGCGGGATCATGCGGGAACCCAACGAGAGCAACACGTGCGGCGGTGACGGCGTCTCGTTCAAGGGCCCGGCCGTCCGGGGCCTCGGTGTGCTGAGCTCGGCGACCGGCGGTGCCTACACGGCGTACCTGCAACGGCAGGCGGACAGCGCGTACGCCCGCAACCGCGACACCCTCGACCAGTACGGCAGCCACTGGGCCGGTCCCTACGTCCCCACCAGCCACGGCTGCCAGCACAGCGTGCTCGACCTGCTCAACGCGGCGCCGAACTGACCGTAGTGGACCGGACCGGCTCCACATGGTTGCGTGCCGTCCGGCCGCGATGATCGAATGTGCCGGGGCTGCCTTCCGGCGCCGGTCAGGAGGCCGTCATGCCGGCTGGGCTGGGTCGAGCCGTTCACGCCTGGCGTCGTACCGTCATCGTCGTGTGGCTGGCGGTCGCGGTGGCCGGCGCGGTGTTCGGTGGCTCCGTCTACGATCGCACGCAGTCGATCGACTCCCTGCCCGCCGGTGCGCCGGCGGCTGTCGCGCAGGCCCGTCTGGACGCGCTGTCGCCCGAGGGCGAACGGGTGGTCGCGGTGATCTCCGGGCGTGACGTCGGCGCCATCGCGCTCGTCGAGAGCGTCAGCCGCATCGCGTACGAGATCCGCGACATCCCGGGCGTGGCCGAGGTCGAGGACTCGTACACCACGGGGACGCGGCAGATCTCCACCGACAACCACAGCTCGCTGATCACGGTGGAGTTGACGCCGGGCCTGAGCGAGGACGAGGCCCTCCGCGCCGCCGACCGGGTGAGTGCCGCCCTGCGCCGCATCGACGCTCCGGAGATCCTGATCGGGGGCGGGCTGCTGGCCGAGCGGGAGTTCGGCGATCAGGCGGTCCGGGACGCCGCGGTCGGTGAGTCGATCGCTCTGATCTGCGTCGGGATCCTGCTGATCCTGCTGCTGGGCGGCCTGGTGGTCGGCCTGCTGCCGCTGGGCGCCGCCGTGGGCGCGGTCACCGCCACGCTGCTGGCGCTGACCGGCCTGGCCCGCCTGCTGCCGGTCAGCGAGTATGCCGTCAACGTGGTGACCCTGCTCGGGATCGGGCTGGCCGTCGACTACAGCCTGCTGATGATCACGCGGTTCCAGGAGGAGCGGGCCACCGATCCACGCGCGCCGATGGCCGAGCTCATCGAGCGTACGGTGGTGACCGCCGGCCGGGCGGTGCTGGTGTCCGGCTCGGCGGTCGCCGCGGCGCTGGCCGGGCTCTTCGTCTTCGGTGACCCCGTGCTGGCCGCGATGGCGATGGGCGGAGCGCTGGTCGTCGTGCTGGCGACGGCGGCCGGGATGACGCTCGTGCCCGCGCTGATCGCGGTCGCCCACCGGCGCATCCCGGCGCACGGCGGGTCGCGCCGGTCGCGGGGCCCCGGTCTTCTCGTGCGGCTGGCCGGGCTCGCTCAGCGCCGGCCGGGCCCGGTGGCGCTGGCCGTGGTCGCCGGTCTGCTGGTGCTGAGCGCTCCACTGCTGTCCGTGGAGCTCGGCAACTCCGACGTCCGCGTGCTCCCCGGGACCAGCGAGGCACGTCAGGCGTACGAGGCCACGCAGGAGAGGTTCGCCGACCCGCCGAAGCAGCCGCTGACCGTGGTGGTCGAGGCGGGCCCGGACCGGCCGGAGGTCAAGCGGCTGTTCGACACCATGGAGCAGCTGCCGGGCGTGTCCGACGTGTACGTGCGGTCAGACGTGCCCGCCGGGGTGAGCGTCGCCGACGTGGTGCCCGACGGCGCCTCGGACAGCCGGCAGGCGCAGCGGTTGGTGGCCGACCTGCGGGCACTCGACGCGCCCGCCCCCGTGCTGGTGGCCGGTCCCGCGGCGGAGCTCACCGACGCGAAGCGATCGGTGGCCGAGCGCCTGCCCGTCGCCCTGGCCGTCATCGTGGTGGCCACCGGAGCGCTGCTGTTCGCCCTCACCCGCTCGGTGGTCGTGCCGGTCAAGGCCATCGCGATGAACATGCTGACACTGCTGGCGACCATGGGGGTGCTGGTCGCGGTGTTCCAGTGGGGCTGGGGTGCCGGAGTGCTGGGTTTCGAGCCCTGGGGTGTGCTCGACCTGACGACACCGCTGCTGCTGTTCGTGTTCGCGTTCGGGCTGTCCATGGACTACGAGGTGTTCCTGCTCGCCCGGATCAAGGAGGAGTGGGACCGGCGGACGGCCTCCGACGACGCGGCCAACGACCGCGCGGTCCTGGCCGGGATCACCGCCGCCGGTCCGGTGATCACCACGGCCGCCCTGGCGATCGGCATCGTCTTTCTCGGCTTCGTCCTCGGCGATCTGGTCGCGGTGAAGGAGATCGGCGTCGGGATGGCCGTGGCCGTTCTGCTGGACGTCACGGTGGTGCGTGGTCTGCTGCTTCCGGCGACGATGTCTCTGCTCGGCCGCTGGAACTGGTGGCGGCCGCGGCTGGCCCCCGCGGCGCGGGTCCCCGTGGCCTGACCGGGCCGGAGCCGGCCCGGTGGAAGTCACCGGGCCGGTTCGCATCGTCAGGCCAGCAGTTCCAGTTCGGCCACCGTGGCCGGGCCGGTGAACTCCAGACGGTAGCGGGTGTAGGCGCCCGGCGACGCCACCGTGAACGGCCGGGTCTGCCGCCGCCACGGGAAGGCCTGCCCGGACCGGGTATCGAGTTCGGTCCAGGTGGTGCCGTCGGCCGAGCCGAGCAGTCTCCAGCCGGCCGGATCGGCGCCGGCCCCCGCCGCGGAGGTGAGGGTGTACTGGCCGACCTCGGCCGCCGCAGGCAGCGTCCACTCCTGTGCCGTGACGGTCGCCTCCGTCGCCGAGGAGTCGTCGGCCAGCGCGGCAGTGGTCACCGTGCCGGTCACGTCCTTCTGCGGGCCGGCCACCTCGGGGCCGGAGGTCAGCGACGGCGGCACCGCGTCGGCCCCGGTGGCCCACTTCGACGGCTTCGCCCCCATGGTGAAGTCGAGGGTGCCGCCACCGGCGAGGATCGAGTGCGGCAGCGTCGTCGACTTCCACGCCTTGCCGTTGACCTTCAGGGACTGGACGTAGACGTTGTGGGGCGAGTTGCCGTGCGCCCGGATGACGACCTTCCGGCCGTTCTCCAGGTTGATGGTGGCCTTGGTGAACAGCGGTGAGCCGATCACGTAGTTGGCGCTGCCCATCTGCAGCGGGTAGAAGCCCAGGGCGGCGAACACGTACCAGGCGGACATCTCCCCGTTGTCCTCGTCGCCCGGGTAGCCCTGGCCGATCTCGCTGCCCAGGTAGAGCCGGTCGACGATCTCCCGGGTCAGCGCCTGGGTCTTGGACGGCTGCCCGGTGAACGTGTACATCCACGGGATGTGGTGCGACGGCTGGTTGCTGTGGCCGTACTGGCCGATCCGTACGTCCCGGGCCTCGGTCATCTCGTGGATGACACCGCCGTAGGAGCCGAACTTGAGCCCGGTCTCCGGCGTCGAGAAGAACGTGTCCAGTTTGCCGGCGAGCGCGTCCCGGCCGCCGTACAGGTTGGCCAGGCCCTGGCCGTCCTGCGGCACGTGGAACGCCATGTTCCAGCCGTTGGTCTCGGTGTAGTCGTAACCCCACACCTCCGGGTCGTACTGCGTCGGGCCCCACCGCCACTGCCCGGCGGAGTTCCTACCTTGGAAGAAGTCGACCGACGGGTCGAAGTGGTTGACGTAGTTCAGTGCCCGCTGCCGGTAGTAGGTGGCCTCCTCGGTGTGGCCGAGAGCCTGGGCCATGTTCGCGATGCCGTAGTCGTTGATGTAGCCGTCCACCGCCCAGGACATCGCCTCACCGGTGGCGTCCGACGGCGTGTACCCCTTGAAGATCGAGGAGGTCAGGCCCTTGCGGCCGACGTTGTCGTTCGGTGGCGCGACCGAGGCGTTCTTGACGGCCGCCGCATAGGCGTCTTCGAGATCGAAACCCTTCACGCCCTTGAGGTACGCGTCCGC
Organism: Actinoplanes sp. CA-252034; assembly: GCF_050956125.1. Taxonomy (NCBI): domain Bacteria; kingdom Bacillati; phylum Actinomycetota; class Actinomycetes; order Micromonosporales; family Micromonosporaceae; genus Actinoplanes; species Actinoplanes sp. CA-252034. The sequence goes on along the minus strand of NZ_CP191846.1, from coordinate 7,032,340 downwards.
GAACGCCACATCCGAACTGGTGCCGACCATCAGGTTCGCGTATCCGGGCGACGACCACCGGGAGATCCAGCCGCCGTCGCGGTACTGCTGCACGAACCCGTCCACCATCTCCCCGGCCAGCTTCGGGGTGAGCAGTGAATAGGCCGGCCAGGTGGTGCGGTAGGTGTCCCAGAAGCCGTTGTTGACGTACACCTTCCCGTCCTTGACCGGGGCCCCGGTCTCGGTCGGTGTGCTCGGCGGCGTGGTCGTCGACGACTGGACCGCGTGCCGCCACACCGGGGCCGCGTTCGTGCCGGTGTTCTCGTGTGCCGAGTTCGGGTAGAGGAACAGCCGGTACAGGCTGGAGTAGAGGGTGACCAGCTGGTCCCGGCTCGCGCCCTCCACCTCGACGGTCCGCAGCTTGGCGTTCCAGGCGGTCTCGGCGCGGTGGCGGACCTTCTCCAGCGTGTCCGCGGCGGCGATCTCCAGCTCCAGGTTGTGCCGGGCCTGGTCGACGCTGAGCAGCGACGTGGCCACCCGCAGGTTCACCGTCTTCGCGCCGACCGTGACGTATCCGGTGGAGGGACGGTTGCCGGCCGGCAGCATCCCGCCACCGAGCACCGGGGCGTCGACGGTGGCGTAGAGGAACATCCGGGACGCGCCGTTGGACAGGCCGCTGCGTACGTCGGTCCATCCGGTGACCGTGCCGGTCGCCGCGTCGACGGTCAGGCCGGCGTTGTCGTTGACGTTGTCGAAGATGATGTTGCCGCCGTCGCCGGTGAAGGTGAAGCGCAGCAGGGCGGCGTGATCGGTGGGTGCCATCTCCGCCGTCAGCCCACTGTCGAACGTGACACCGTAGTAGTGCGGCCGGGCGGTCTCGTTCTCGTGGTGGAACGGCAGCGCCCGGGCGGCCCGGTCGGCGTTCGGGACGCCGGTGCCGTCCTGCGGCATGAACTGGAAGGTCTGCCGGTCCGCCATCCACGGGCTGGGCTCGTGGCTGACCGACAGCGCCTGCAGCTCCGGCAGGTTCGCCGCGTTGTTGCCCTTGTGGTACTCGTACAGCCAGCTCAGGGTGGACGCGTTGGTCACCGGGGTCCAGAAGTTGAACCCGTGCGGCACGGCGGCGGCGGGGATGTTGTTGCCGCGGGAGAAGCCTCCGCTCGACTGCGTTCCGCGACGCGTCTCCACGTACCCCGCGAGGCTCTTGATCGGCTTGTGATCCTTGACGTCGGTCAGGGTGATGTCGTCGAACCAGGCCCGCCAGGGGCTCTGCGGCCCGGACGGCTTGTCGTAGGCGACCAGGATGCGGTCGACGGTCTTGCCGCGGGCGACCCGGCCGATCCGCGACACGATCTTGTTCCACTGGTTGGCGGACAGCTTCTTGGCCGCGCCCTGCGCCTGCGGGCTGACCACGGTCCCGTGCTGGTCCTTCGCCTTCAGCCCGCTCAGGAACGTGCCGTCGGTGAACGCCAGATCCACCGCCGTATAGGTGGCCGGATAGCTCAGGTCACCCCGGCTGAACTCGGGGAACACCAGATAGGACAGCTCGGTGTCCGGCCCGATCTTCAGATCGACGTCATAGATCTTGTTGTACGTGTACCCGCGCCCGTCCGTCGCATGACGTCCGGCGAACTCCAGCGAGGCCAGGCCGGAGTACCCGACCCGGGCCTTGGCGGCCGGCGCGTTCGACGGCCCGGTCCCGATCGCGCTGCGGGCCGGCTCGGGCGGCGGCGGTGTCTCGTCACCGTTCGACAGCTGCAGGTCGGCCAGTTGCACGATGGTCGCGCCGCCGTTCGCGGTCACGGTCAGCCGGTAGAAGCCGTAGTCGCCGGGGGTCGCGACGTCGTAGATGGTCGTCGCGCCCCGCTCGCCGAGGGCCTGCCCGGTCCGGGTGTCGACCGTGGTCCAGGTGCTGCCGTCGGCCGAGCCCTCGAGGCGCCAGTCGCGCGGGTCCCGGCTGGGCACGTCGTTCGCGGCGGTCAGGGCGTAGCGGGTGACCCGTACCGGCGCGTCCAACCGGTAGGTCACCCAGCCGGTGCCGGCGAAGACCAGCCACTTGGTGTCCGGGTCGGCGTCGAGCAGGTTCTCCTTGACCTCGCCGCCGCCGGTGTTCTCGCCGGAAGCGGTGACCGCGGCGACCCGGCCGTTGACCGACCCGGGAATCCCCGCCTGGAGCCGGCCGTCCACCCCGGAGGTCCGCTCCGCGGTGTTCTGCCAGGTGGGAGGTGGATCCCCGGTCTCGAACGAGGTGCTGAACCTCGGGCCCGGAGCGGCCGCGGCCGGCCGGCTCACCACCACCGACCCCCGACCAGGGCAAGCGACAACACGGCGGCGAGCGGGGTACGACGCATGAAGCCTCCATCGACAAGGAAGATCACCCGCCATCTTCGATCGCCTGATATCGATCTGTAAAGGTCACTTAACAGAAAGGGGAGTGTCGATCGATTACGCAGACCCTACCCGCCGTCATCGGCCCTGGTGCAGCTCTAGCAGCGCGCGCAGCGCCCAGGCTCCCCGGGCGGCCACCAGCGCCATGGCGAACAGTTGCGCGGGGAGACTGGCCAGCGGATACGTGCCGGTCACCCCTCGACGAGAGTGGCGCCGTCGTCGCCGAGAATGACCCGGTCGTGGGCCGGGGCGGACAGTGACGGATACACCTGCCCGGTGACGGGGGCGCCGGAGGCGTCCGGGACGGCGGTCCAGCCGTCGCCGGGCGCGGTACCGCCGGGTGCCCGCAGCAGCCCGGTGGCGTACGCGGCCCGCGCCACCCGCGTCACGTCGTCGCGGGTGACCGCCCGGATCGCCGCCAGCACCTCGTCGAGGTCATGAGGCGGCCGGCCCAGCAGCAGGTCGACCGTCTGTCGCAGCAGCCGGTCACCCTGCCGTTCGGCCCGCACCAGGTCGCCGCAGTGCTGTTCGACGACCGCGGTCAGGCCGGCGTCGTCGAACTCGCCGCGGCGCATCCGGTCGAGGACACCGGTCAGACCGTCGAGGACCGGGCCCTGCCTGTCGGGCAGGGCGTCAGCGAGCGCGGTGATCCAGGTGGTGCCGTCGGCACGGTGTGTGGTCGGCCGCAGCGGTGTAGGACAGGCCGCCCTCCTGACGCAGGACGCGGCGCAGGTCGCGGCTGAGCAGGCCGGTGTACACCGTGGCGGCGATCTCGCGGGGGACCACGGTGTCCCAGACGACGGCGCCGTCGGGGCCGGGGAGGTACCCGGGCGTGACCGGCAGCGGCGCCGAACCGGCCGGCGGGGCCTGGCGTTCACCGTCGGGCAGGTCCAGCCGCAGCCCGTCCGGTAGATGCGGGCCGGTGATCCACAGGGCGGCGTTCCCGCGTACGAAATGACGGTCGGCCCAGACACGCAGGTCGTCGGCCGTGAGGCCGGCCAGGCCGAACTCGGGGAACGCGGCGGCGCCGTAACCCCGGGCGCCGTGCCGCCGGACCGGCATCTCGTCGCCGTGGCGCGAGGCCGCCGCGGTGCGCAGGATCTCCTTCTCCACCGGCAGCCGGCCGACCGGAAGGTCACGCAGTGAGGCACAGATCCGGGCCGGCCGACTCGGTGAACAGCGCGGGTACGCCGTCCACCTCGAACGGGACGCTCATGCGGACCTCCGGCCTAGCCTTTGACGTAGCGGGTCAGTGCGGAGGTGGCCACCAGCAGCGCGTCCACGGCGCTGGTCGGCCCACCGGACAGGCCGTAGGCCCGCACCCGTGCCCGGCGGAACGCGGTCGCCGCACCGCCCCGGTGGTACGCCCACGGGAACTCGGAGGCGTACGGCCCGAGCATGGCGAACATCTGCTTGGCGGCCGCGTGCTCCTCGGCCAGCCAGAACGCCATCGCGAACGAGTTGACCACCGGGACCCAGCCGACCGTGCGCCGGAACGCGGGGTGGCGTACCGACCGGTCGGCGGCCTCACGAAGGTCGGCGCGGGCCTGCGCGGTCGACAGATCCCGCACGCCGGGCTGCTCGAGCCACTTCTCCAGGTAGACGTCGACGATCAGCATCGCGTTGGGGGCGCCGTCGGGTGCGGCCCGCCCGGCGGTGCGGGCGAACTCCTCCGCCTCGGCCCAGTCGCCGCCCCACTTCGGGCACAGCTGCTGCACCAGTTGCAGTTGGCCGGGCAGATGGTGCGGGTCGAACGCGGCCAGGCTCCCATACCGGTACCGGGCCTGCTCCAGACCCATCCCCAGACCGCGGGCGGTGGTCAGCGCCGCCGTCCACAGAGCGGTGTCGTGGGCCGCGTGGGTGAGCCCGGCGTGCAGCACCTTCTCAGCCTCGGCCAGATAGCGGTGGAACATCTCGAACTGGCGCTCGGACACGTGCCGGGCCCGCGCCTGGCCGCGGATCTGCCAGCCCTGGTGGATCAGCTGGAACGCCCGTGCCGCCGCCGCGACGGAGTCCTCCGGGTCGGCCGTCAGTGCCCGTGCCGCCAGGCCATGGAGCCGCCGGTGCCGCCCCAGCAGGGCGATCAGTTCCGTACGCGCCGGGGCGTCGGCCTCGCCGATGATCTGCAGACAGCCGGCCCAGTCACCGGCCGCGAGCACCTTGACCAGGGCGCGTGCCTCCGGGTACGGCGCGGACGGTGACAGCCGTACAACAAGACGATCGAGCACGAGCGCAGAGCATAGATGATCATCGGGCCCGGCGGTTCGGGCGATGGGGCGGCGGTGGGCCGTACCGAAGTGGAAGTCGGTTTCGAAAAGTCTTGCTTCCTGTTTCGCTGGGATTAAATACTGTCGATGGGAGCGCTCCCAGATTCCGATCATGCCCGTCCCCAGGGAGTTCGAGTGAGAGCCACACGCAAACGCATCGCCAGCGCCGTCCTCGGGATGGCACTGGCGGTGACCGGCGGGGCCACCGCGGCGGTGACCGCGGCGCCCGGCGCGTCCGCCGCGGCCGCACCGGCCACCGACTGGCTGCACGTCTCCGGCAACAAGATCGTCGACTCGGCCGGCAACCCGGTCTGGCTGACCGGCGTCAGGCGTGCCAAACCTGGCTACATTGGATCTTGGGGGAGGAGCCGGGCATGGCTGAGGAACGTACGGGGGTCGCCTACATCCGGGTTTCCAAGGTGGGTGGTCGCGGCGATGACCTGATCTCGCCAGAGGTGCAGCGTCACACGATCGACATGCTGGCGGAGCGCGAGGGTATCCAGATCGTTGCCGAGATCCAGGACATCGACAAGTCGGGTCGCTACTTCGCCAAGCGGCGCGTGAAGGAGGTCATCCAGGGCGTCAAGGAGGGCCGCTGGTCTTACGTGATCCTGTGGAAGTGGTCGCGGTGGGGCCGCAACCTCAAGGAGTCGCAGATTCACTTGGCGGCGGTGGAGGAGGTCGGCGGCATTGTGCGGGCCGCGACCGAGGATGTGGATCCGAAGACGACGATCGGCCGGTTCACGCGCGACCAGCTGCTGTCGATCGCTCAGCTTCAGTCCGACATGATTTCGGATAGTTGGAAGGAAGCGCAAGACAAGCGCCGGCGTGATGGACTTCCGACGGATGGCAAGCCTCGGTGGGGGTACATCTACGAGGGCAAGCGATACCGGGTTGATGAGTCGCTGCGTGAGACGCTGAAGACCGCGTATGAGGCGTATGTGAGTGGCGCGTCGTTGCGGGGCATGGCGTTGGAGTGGAATGCCGCGGGTCTGCGGACGACGACGGGCATCCTGTGGAACGGCAACCGGTTGGGTCACATGCTCGATACCGGCTTCGCTGCCGGCTGGATCAGGGAGCGGTCGGATACAGCGGCTGCCGGGAAGTACACAATCGCCCACTTCGACGTGTGGCGGCGTGGGGCTCACGAGCCGATTATTTCGCTGGAGCTGTTTGAACGTTATCGGGAGCGGCGTGCGGCTCAGGCCAAGATGGCGCCTCGGTTGCGGACGGCATCCCACGCTTTGTCGGGTCTGATGTTCTGTGGCTATCCCGACTGTGGTGGCGCGATGGTGTCGACGAAGTCGGGCCGGGGGCGTGTGCTGAATTGGACGTGTAATCGTGCAGAAGTTTCCAAGGCCCATGCTCCGAATAATGTGTCTGACCTGCGAGCGATGAGGTTCATTCTGGGTTGGATTGAGCGGCACGTTCAGCGGGGTGAGTCGGTTACCGAGGAGGCGCGGCGGCTTGAGGCTGGTCGTCGGGCGACGGATGATGTTGAGGCGCTGGAGGCGGATATCAATCGATTGATGCGGAAGCGTGCACGACTTGCGGATTCCTGGACCGATGAGTTGATCGATCGTGAAGACTACGTGCGCCAGCGTGCCGAGATTGCTGCTGCGCTGGCGGCGGCTGAGGCCGGTAAGCGGTTGGCTGAGAAGCGGGTCGCGGCGAGTGGCATCACCTATGTCCGTCAGTTCGGTGCTTTGTTGGATGAGTGGGATCGGTTCACGGCGCATGACAAGCGTGAGGCTTTGGCTGCGGTGTTCAGGCGGATGGTTGTTCATCCGGGGCCGTTCGGTCCGGGCAAGGTGGAGTTGGTTCCCCTGTGGCAGGCCGATTAATAGCGTGGGTGTGCTGTAAGCGTCGCTGGTATCCTAGCCCGCTCGCCATGTTGGCTGTATCGGGTTCATGTTGCGGTTTTTTGGTCGTCTGGCGGTGTCTTAGCTTGCCCGTCGGCACCGAAATGTTGAAATTTCTGATCATTCTTGTTGGGTTGGCGAGTGGGGCCGTGTGGGATGCCGGGTAGCGGGAGTTTTTCGGTTCAGGTCTTTGCGGCGGGAGTGGTGGTTCTGGGTTATCTGCCGCATGAGCGACTTTGGCTTGAGGGGACGCGACTTTGGCTGTTCGGGTTAAGGGGCGGTGGCGGCTAGGTCGTTGAGTGTGGCGCTGATGACGGGCCAGCACATGTTGAGTGTGTGCGCGTCTGGTGCGTCGCCGCGGCGGATTTCTGCTCGGGGATGGACGAGGTTTCGGTATTGGCGTAGAAGGTGTCCGAAATCGTGGCGGTCGGATTGGATCCATCGGTGTTGGCGTGCTGTTTTGATGAGGTTGTCGAGTGTCCAATTGTCGAGTCGGGTTGTGTCGTTGGGCAGTCTTGTGGCTACGGCGTCTAGCAGGATGCCTTCGAGAAGGCTGCCGAGCATGATGACGGCGCTGGTGTAGGCGCCGTGGCGGCGGCAGATTCTGGCTTCGGTGAGTCTCTGGTCTAGGACGGCTGCCAGGCTGCGGTCGCTGACGATGTCGGCCATGGCGACGTGGAGGGTGGTGTCGGTGGGGTCGTCTCCGTCGTCTTCGGTGGGTTTGTATGGGCGGATTGTGGGTTTGCCGTGGTGGTGGCTGATCTCAAAGCCTTCGGCGGTCAGCAGGGTGTTGAGGAGGGTGCTGACTTCGGCGGCGGCGAGTGGTTCGTTGCGGGCTATGTATTCGCGAGGGTCGACGAGTCGTAGTACGACTGCGTCTATGGCGCCGGCGGTGTTTCGGCGGGAGCGTAGTTGTTTGGCGAGCCAGTCTTTGCGTGATGTGGTGCCGTCGTGTGGCGGGACGTCGTTCCATTTTGCCTGGGTGAGTAGTTTTCGGATGTCGTTGGTGCTGCGGTAGACGGGGTAGTCGCCGCCGCCGCAGGCGATGCTGGCGATGCCGTCGAGCGTGTTGTCGTCGAGGTCTTCGAGCACGGAGGTGTCCCCTCTCGGTTGGCTTTGGTTCGGGTGGTGGGGCCGTTCGTCTATCGAGCGGAGTGCCTGGGTGGGCGAGTGAGGGATCGTGGCTCGATCTGAAGCTGATCGAGGTGTTGCCAGAGTGGTTGCATCGCAGCTTCTGGGTTGTGGAGGTATTCGCTGTGCCGGATTCGGTGGAAGCGCCACTGGGCGCGGCCGAGTTGGTGTTCGTGGCGGAGCTCGGCTTTGAGGTCTTCCGGGCTGAGGGTTTGCTCTGGCGTTTCGCAGGTGATGGCGAGTAGGCCGCGGTCGCCGACTACGACGAGGTCGATGGTCCGGGCGCCGACGGGGTGTTGGGGGAGTACGTCGTATCCGCGGCTGCGGAGGTCGAGGAAGACGTTTTGTTCGAGTAGGGATTGGAGCGGGCGGCGTGGTTGGTTGCGGGTTGTGTCGTCCCACTGTGGATCGCTGGTGAGGGGGGCTGGTGGGTGGCTCATGTAGGTGAGAAGTTGGTGTCGTAGGTCTTCGGGTTTGAGGTCGCTGGGTCGTACTGATGTGAACAGCCACATTTGATCTTGTGCGCGGGTGGCGGCGACGTTGAATCGGCGTTCTTGGTGCCGGCCGGTGTGGGGGAAGAGTGGCCGTCCGCTTGGTAATGGTGTTACGAGCATGGAGAGCAGGATGATGTGGCGCTCGTCGCCTTGGAAGTCGGGTGGCTGTCCGACCCGGAATTCGTGGTGACGGAGAACGGCGGGATCGACGCGCTCTCGGACCAGGTTTTCGATGAGTTCGAGGTGTTTGGTTTTTGAGCCGTGCAGGGTGATGACGCCGATGGTTTTGTCTTGATAGTCGGGTTCTTGGGTGAGTTTGACGATGGTGTCTGCTATGGCTTCTGCCTCGGTGGGGTTTCGGAGAGTGTTTTCGGTGCCGAGTGATGTGGCGTTTTCGACGTGAATGACTTTCAGGGGGTCGAGGCGTTCGGCGCCGTATTGTCGTAAGGGAATGAGGCGGGGCTGGTAGAAGAGGGTGGAGGACCAGCCGATGATTTCGGGCATGCAGCGGAAGTGTTCGGTGAGTCGGATGACTTTGGGGAACCGAGCGGCGAGTAGTTCGTAGAGGTTCATCCCGGGTTCGAAGCCGTCGCGGAGGTGTTGCTTCAGTCCGGGTAGGAGCCGGTCGCGGAGGGCTGCGGCGGCGTCGAGGTCGTTTCCGGGTGGTGGGGCGCATTGTCGTTCGTCGCCGACGACGATGGTGCGGGGTGCTAGCCAGAGTAGGTAGAGCGATTCCAGGTCGGCTTGGCTGGCTTCGTCGACGATGACGACGTCGAAGGTGTTGGGTTCGGCGGGGATGGTTTTGGCTACGACGGTCAGTGGCATGACCCAGGCGGGTACCGCGCCTTGTGCGTCTTGCATGGCTTCGCGGATTGAGGTGTTTTGGCGGTGTTTTTGATTGCTTCTGCCGCGGCCGTAGCGGGCTACGTGGCTGCGGTAGGTTTGCAGGGCTTGGCGTTGTTCTGGGGTGATTCGCGTGAGGCAGTGTAGGAGTGCTTGTTTCCCGGCGAGTTGTTCGGTGACGTCGCTGAGCCGTTGTTCGGTCTGGGCGAGAATCTGCTCGTAGTTTTTCTGACCTTCCACGCTTCGTATGAGATGGAAGTAATTGTGTGCGGTGGCCCAGTGCCAGGCCGGTTCGATTGCTGGCAGGCGGTTGTCCCAGTGCTGTTGCCAGGGGTCGTTGCTCAGGGTTGATGCCAGGGCGGGATGGGCCGCGGCGAGGCGCGAGAGCAGGGTTTGGCTTTGTTGTTCGGTGTGCTGGTCGGCTCGGCCTTGCGTCAGCCGGGCGTAGTTTGTGGAGTAGCCCTCGCCGTCGAGGTCGTTGAGGGCGGCGGCGAGGAGCGCGGCTTCGGGTGCGGCGTTGATTCGGCGGCTGAAGGCGGTCAACTCGTTGGCTGCTTGCTGCAGTTTCGATCCGGCGGTTCGGGCTCGGGTGATGATTGGTGCGGCACGGACGACGCGGACTGTCGCATCCCAGTCTGCGATGGTGCGGATGGCAAGCCGGAGACCGCTGTTTCGCAGGGCTAGTTCGATGGCGGTGCGGGTCTCGGTGAGCTGGTTGATTGCCATGGCGTTGTGCTGGATGTCGCGGAGTTGGGCGATTTTGCGGCGCAGGGTGCCGCCGAGAACGGTGACGCCGAGGCGGGACCATTCCTCGAGTACTGCTGTCACTGTGGCGTCTGCGTGGAGGTAGCTGATGGCGGTGGCTACCTCGTGCAGTGTGTTCGGCCGCAGGCCGCTGACGGTGCAGTGGGTGAGGAACTGGGTGGCGTCCAGTTGTTCCTGGGCCGGCAGTAAACGGCGGACACGGCCGCCGCGGGAGAGGTAGCTGTGTAGGCGTCTGGCCTGCCCGAGCAGGCGTGTCCGGGAGGCTCCGCCTGGTGTGATTTCGATCGCTACGTCGGCGGCGTGTTCGGCGGCGAGGACGTCGTCGTCGTGCAGGACTGCGGCGAGGTCGGCGAGCAGCGCCGCCCAATAGGCGGGGTTTCGGCGGTTGAGTTGTGTCGAGACAGCGTTGCGCCGCCAGTCTTGACGTTCCCAGTTGTTGATCAATTCGGGTAGGCCGCATGCGCTGAGCGCGTCAGCGGCCTCGTCGAGGAGGCGGCCGAGTTCAGCGAGCACGTGTGCGTCGGCGTCCAGCAGCGGAGCTATCAGGTCGTGATCCGTCCCGACCACCGCTTCTGCTTCACAGATGGCTGCGCGCGCTTCGGCGAAGTGGTCTACGGCGATGAGGATTTGCTCATCCGGGAACAGTTGCTCCAGTCGGGCTGCCCGCTCGGGGGTGGTTTCGCGTAGGAGCTTGAGCAGAGTGCGGGCTTCATCGTTGCTGATCGGCGGTTGAGGATCAGCGTTGGCGGGCAGGTCGCCGATCCACTGGTGTTGTTCCCTTCCGGCGCGGATGCCAGCAACGAGGTCGAGCAGCGTGAGAGTTTTGCCGGTGGCGCCGATGGGGTGTCTGGCGTGCTCTTGACCTCGGGCGACGCTGAGGTCGGCCATGATGCGGTCGACGCGGCCGAGGAGTTGCTGTCGTTGCTCGCGAAGACGTGTGATGTCGTGTCGTAGCTGGTCGGTGTTCGTGGTGGATTGAAGGTCGGACAGGGCGCCGATACTGCGGTCGAGTTCGTCTTGTCCGTTGCCTTGCAGTCCGCTCATGAGGACGCACAGGTCGCGTACGGCTGGTGGGAGTTTGCTGCGGAGTACGTGCAGGGCTTGGCTTTTCTGGCTGGTGACAAGGATGCGATGGCCGTCTGCTAGGAGAGCGCAGATCAGGTTTGCGATGGTGTGGGTCTTTCCGGTGCCGGGTGGTCCCTGTACTACTGCTGCCGTGTCGGTTTCCAGGACACGGAGGACGTCGCGTTGTTCGTCGTTGGTCGCTAATGGCAGTAGCGGATCGGTACCGGCTAGTTGTCCATCGGTGCCGGTGGTTTCTCGTAGCCAGCGCACTCGGTCGTCGGGTCCTAGCGCGAGGACCATTTGGGCGAGGCCGATCGGGGCGGCCGCTCCGGGTTGGCGTAGGTGAGCGAGGATGCGGTCGTAGAAGGCGAGTTGACCGCCTGCCTCGCGTTTACGGAGTATCAGTGCCGGGGCGAGGCGCAGCGATGGGTGGGCCGTCTCGTTTGCGGCCGGTGCCCATTGTTGTGTGGCTGTCAGGTCGAGGGCGCTGTTCCAGCAGTTTCTGCCCCATCGGTCGAGCCAGGTGGCCACCTGCTCCGAGAAGGGGTCGAGTTCTTCGAGGGAGGCGTCGAAGTGCTGGGCCGATGCGCGATCGCCCCGAAACAGGGCGACGTTGGACAAGAAGTCAAGATCTTCGCGGGTGAGCGGCGTCTGTGCTGGCAGTTCGACGCGTATTACGTCGGTGTTGGGATCGAGGTCGATGGTGACGTCGACGGTCAGCAGATGCCGGTAGATGGTGGGGGCGTCGGTGATGGGGGCGGTGAGAAGTCCCAGGCCGAGGATGAGTTCGTGGGTGTCGGCTTGCTGGGTGGCCTGTTGGCGGAGTTCTTCGAGTTTGTTGTAACAGTCACGTGTGCCGTCAGCCTGTATCTCTGCGTCGGCCCATTCTCGCCAGGTGCGCGACCATCGTGTGAATGCTGCTTTGACTCTGCCTGGAACGGCGCTGGCTTCACCGAGGTCGTCCAGCGTCGGTTCCGGGCCTTTGGGATCGTCCCAGCGGTGGTCGGTCCATTCGTCGAGTTCGGGTGGCATTGGTGGTGGTCCGGTGACGGGAAGATGTTCCACCGCCAGCAGGGTGCCGTCGTCTGACGGTGGCTGGACGAACGTCTGGTAGGTGTCGAGCCAGGCGTGCGGGTTGTGGGTGATGATGTCTGGCGTTTGTTGGTGGGGTGACCTGCTCACCAGGGCTTTCAGGTAGGTGATGAGGCCGGTGGTCAGTTTGATGACCTCGGGATCTGTCGGCGAAATCAGCTCCGGCAACGTATGTCCTCCACACTCGACAGCACTACAGGATGCGTTCGGTTGAGTACCTAGCGCAACGTTTTGTGCGTGAGTGAATCGAGGCCTGCGGGACTCTGCCGTGTGGTGATGCATCCGGAAGGTCCGGGTGGTCTGCCGGCGTGAACGTCTGGTGCAGACGTCCCGACGCGGATCGTCGATGTCGCCGGGAGTTTGACGGCGATCTGTGGTGTCGTCGGGTATTCAACACCGTCGGGTCCCCGCCGCGAACGGAGATCGCTGCAACCCTGTGGGTGCTGGACCGTCTCACGGTAACGTGAAGATCAGCTCATGCGCTTCGCCCGCTGAAGGGCTCATCCGGGTCGATTCTCGGGCAGGAACAAGTCCGAGGATGCGGATGAATCTGAGACTTACTCACTATGGCTATGCGTATCAAGACCTCATCACGGGCATCGCTCTCGTCGACCTGGTGCTGGGGGTCGCCGACCAGGTCACGGTCGACACGAAGGGCGAACCCGGCGACCGGTTCGACGATCTGACCGTGAGGTATCGGACAGGGCGGAGGGTCCGCGTTCAGATCAAGCACACCACTACGGACAGAAAGCTGTCGAAGCAGACCTTCTCCGCAGATGGAAGAAGTTTGCGGCTCGACCGGCTGTTCGCTTCCCTTCTGGCCGACCTGGAGCGGCATCCGGGTACTGAGTATCGGGTCGTTGTCCGAGACGGTGGCCCGGACGAAGGCCTGGCGGCGGTACTCGAGCCCGTCACGCGGGCCAATGACCCCGGCGATCCGGTGCCGGGCCTGCCAACTCGACGATTCGCGTTCAATCCGGAGAAGCTTCAGCAAATGGAACCGTGGAAGCAGCGCCTCAACGGTCTGACCGCGGTGAAGATCCAAGCGGCTTGTGCAAGTCTCACCATCGACACCGCTGCGCCGGCGGCGACGCTTGACTTCTCGGCGCCCGGCCCGGCCGAGCGTGTGCTTCTGCGCCGGGTCGTCGAGGAACTCGGTGCTGGTCGTGTTCCCAACACGGCCGTTCAGCCGGAGTATGTGGCACTGGCACTGACCCACGCGGCTACTGGCGCCCGGGCGCGCGACGGTGAGGTTACTCGCGAGAGTCTGGTGCCCCGGGTGGGGCTCACTACCGACTTCGGAGCGGTCGCCGAAGGGCACCCCATCGAGGCGAACGTCGTCGTGCCCAGAACAGGAGCAGTCGCCGAAGTACGAGAGCATGTCGGCGCCACCGCACTTGTCGGTGGCCGCGTTGTTATCACCGGCGAGCCCGGCGTCGGCAAGTCGTGGCTGTGTCAGGAGCTTGCAGACGCGTACCGCGCCGACGACTGGATCGTGGCGCGGCACCACTGCTGGCTCGGCGCTGCCGACATCGACCGGGACGAACGTGTGCTCGCCGACGTAGTGATCGGTAGCCTGATCAAACAGCTAGAACAGGTTGTTCCCGAAGCCACGGCCGGCCTGCGACCACGGTTCGCCGCCACCGCAGAAGCTCTCACTGAAGCAGTTCGGCGATGTCGCGTCAGCGATCCGGAGCGAAGCTTGCTTCTGATCGTTGATGGTCTGGATCATGTCGACCGGGTGCTGGGCCGCAACACCGGTCAGAGGGACGGCCCGTCGCGCCTGCTGGCCGAACGGTTACTTGCCATTGAGCTTCCCGACGGCGTGTGCATGATCATCGCCAGTCAGCCCAGCCGGCACCTCGCTGGTTCAGGATCCGCGCGCGGGCGCCTGGTCCAGATGCCGCGCATGTCGTGGGATGAGGTGTGCGCTCTTGCGGCCAAGCACGGATTGTTCTCCGGTCTCGCAGGGATCACACCGTCGGCTGACGAAAAACGCGCTGTCGTTGACCTGCTCTTTGAACGCTCGAGCGGCAACGCGTTGTACGCGACCTACCTGTGCCGCTACGCGATCGGTACTTCTCCGCTGGACGAGGGTACAGCGCCCGGCACGGTCAACCAGATCGTTCACCGGCTTAAGCGCATTCCCGGCACGGCCACGGATATCGACGCCTATTACGGGCATCTGCTCGGCGCCTTGACTCCGGATCAGTTGTTCACCATCGGCACGCTCGCCGTGTGTGACTTCGCTCTGTCTGCAGACGAGCTCGGCGACCTGGTCGATCCCATGATCCGGCCGCTCGTCGCCGGCGCCCTCGCAACACTCGCGCCGGTGCTGAATTCTCAGCCTGGTCTCGGCGGCCTGCGGATTCATCACGAAAGCTTCAGCCGGCATATTCTGCGTGACAAGGACGACGGCTGGGTCGCCACCGTCCGCCTCAAGATTGCTGAATGGCTGATGGCGCGCGGCTTCTACATCGACGCAAGGGCGTTCCGGCACCTCCCGGAACTACTTGCTCGTCTCGACCGGTACCAGGACCTGAAGCGCCTCATCGAAGCGGGCTTCGTGGCCGAGGCCATCAGCGCGTTTCAGCCGCCGGAGGCGTTACATCGGGTCGTCGCCGTTGTGGCCCGCGAAAGCGAAGTACGGCTTGACTGGCCAACCTTGATCACCTGCGTCGAGGTTCGCAAGGCGATCGACGCCTACGAGACCGAGTCGCTTCCTGACACCCTTGTTTCTTATGCGGACGTCGTGGTGGACCTCGTCGGCCCTGACACCGTTGCCGATCGTCTTCTGTACGAAGGGCGACCGACGTTCGCGCCGCAATGGGGTCTGCGGCTTTGTCATGCAGTTGATCTGGCTGGCGCCGCAGCCCCGTGGAAGGTGTACCTCGACGCCCACACCCGCGAATCGAGCCGCGGACGCCGCACGGACAGCTCCGATCACGACGGCAGTCTTCACCTCGCCGTACAGCTTGGTTTGCTTCGCCTGCGTATCCAACGCGGAGATACTCCCCCTGACCTGGCCGAACAGGTTGCCGAGTACCTCGGGCGTGACCATGACGTTCCCCTTGACGAGCTGGCGAAGGTGTTCGCCGCGGGCCTGCCTCCGGCGACGATGCCTGATGTTGCGGCCGCGATCACCGATCCGGCCAAAGCCGCCAGGGTCTACCTCACGCTGGCGAACCTCGCGGCTGGCGGGACACCCGGCCTACCTGAGCCGGCCGAACTTGCCAGCCAGGCATGGACGCTCGCTCCGGCCCTGGACATCGCCGGATACCTGAGCCACTCGGTCGCGGCTGCCGATGTCCTGGGAAGATCGGGAGTCTCGGACCTCGGAGCGGAACTACTGAGGGCCACCGCCACGATCGTCGGTGATCATGCGGGCAGCCATGGACACGTCCAACGATGGTTGTCACTGCTGGAACTCGGCCACGCCGTCGACCGGGCCGTCCCGATGCGGTGCGCGGCCCTGTTGGGCGGCGTCGGCTTCTACCGGGCATGGCTGCGTTACGCCGTGGCGACGATCGGCACGGCCCGCGACGTCGGCGCGGGCCTCACCACGGCCGAGGACGCCTCAACAGCAGTCCGGGTCGCCCTCGCGGACCTGGCCGAAGAGGCACACGCGTTCACTGGAGAACCCCGTGCCTGCGACCTTCACTCGATCCAGCCGCTCATCCATCAGGTCCTCGAGGCTTCCCTGGCCGTCGTACGGCCCAGCGACCTCGACCAGGTTCTCAGCCACCTCATCGCCATCGGTGATGGAACCACCACCACAACTAACTTGGGACTGCCTGAAAACGGGCCCCTGATCACCAACGACCTGTTGGGGATCCTCGCTCGCCTTTCCGACCGATTGGGCGTGGCATCAGTCCATGCGCTGATGCGGGTCGTCCGGCAGCGGCGAGACGACTCCCGTACCCAGTACCGCATCACAGCCGACTTCGAACTCGCGACCGCTCGTATCTGCATTGCCGCGGGCGCCGGGCAGGAAGCCGATGAATGCTGGCGTCGTGCCAGCTTGCTGCTCGCCGCCTACGGCGGCCACAAGGATCCCACCATCTATGAGGTCCTCGACAGTATCCAGGACGTCGCTGACGTCGCCGACATCCACGTCGCCCGCCGATGCCTGCACAATCTCGTCGATCCGGTCTACCTGGTGAGTCAACACACCAACGGGCGCGGAACGTCGAACGTCGTCAGTCAGTGGTGGGAGAACGTCGCGACAATCGATCCGATCGCTGCGGGCCTCGACGGCGCCGATGTCCTCATTGCAGACGTCGGCTTCGAAGACAATCGGGCATACACCGCGCACACCACCCTGTTGACCGGCCAGATCACGACCGCCGACCCCATCGTCCTGGCGGCACTGCGCCTGACGACCGGAACAGGCTGGCGTGATCCGGCCGTCGATCGTGAACTGCTGACCAGGCTCGCCGGAGAGCTCGCATCGAGCCCGCAGACGGACGTACTACTGGCCATCGTCGCGAATAGCATCGCAGCCACCTACGACGACGAGGCGGCGGTGTACTCCGACAGCCAACCCGCAGCCGTGGCGACACCCGAACTCGTCCGCGCGGTCGTCCGGCTGGGTGGCACTGCATTCCTGGCCCGGACACCGCTTCCGAAAAAGCAGGGCAACAGCAGACGAGACGCGCGCCCGACGCCTGACCGGCTTGAGTTGCCGAGCCGGATTGCGGCTGGGCAGAGCCCCAGTCTGCCCACCGGCCGATCGGGCGCGGTACTCGCGGCTCGGGCATTCGCTGGCCAGCGTCTTCGGGATGGCATTGATACGTCCTGGGACCTGGAATCGGTCACGAACATCATCGGCTGGCGCGTCCTCGAGGAGACCCTTGCCCACGGGGCAGCCGCAGGTATCGGGCTACTCGACGACATCGCCCGCGAAATCCCCTCGCACGCCGACAACGAAATGTTCGCCGTTCTCGGCCAGGGCCTCGCACTGCGGTGCGACACCAGTGGCGAGCCGTTGAAAACAGTCGCCAGCTACTGCCTGACACTCGCATACACCCGCATCCGAGGCGGAGGCGGGTGGCGCACGTTCGCCGGTCGCCGACGAACAGATCTCTGGGCTACGGCACACCATCTTGATGGGCCGACCGCGGAGCGGACGCTAGCGGCGGCAATCGCCGCCGCGGTCGCCTCAACTACCCAACACAACTTCGGGGTGACACAGGCCGTCGTCGCGGCGTTCGCGGTGACCGCGCCCGCGACAACCGGTCAGATCGCAGTCGAGTGCTGGGAAGCCGCATTGTCAGTGATCGCGCGTCGGCTGCCAGGAGCCGCCGAACGTGGTGCCCATACCTACCGGCCGACTGTTGAACCGGACGGGGAAGCGGTTGACGAGGCGTTGGCGGCGCTCGCGCTGGCAACGATCGTTCAACCTTTGCGCGCGGATCTGCGGCAGAGCCTTCTCGCTGCTGCTCTGCTTCTGACCTGCCGTCCGAAGTGCGCTCAAACGGTACTCGCTCGGATATTCCGCCGCGGGTTGGATGCGGGCCGGACCACATGGCTGCTGGAGGTCATCAGTGCCTGTCTACCTGGAGGGGAGTTGACCGAGGAGTTGGCGGCTGAGCTGGCGATCTTGGCCCGGACGGATTGGTTGTCGGTGCGCTCGCTCGCAGCAGCGATCTCGCAACGACACGGACGTGTCGTCCCCGATCCGCCGGCGACCGAGCCGGCCCCACAGTTACGTGTCGCGTTTCGCGAACTGCTGGGAGAACGCGAATGAGCTCGCCGACAGCGCGCCACCAAGCAGAAGCGCTGGTGGACCGATTTCTCGACAATCGACTTGCCGACGCCGACGAGCCACCCGGGCTTCGTGACGCGGTCGTCGACAGGCTGGCCGGGCAGGTCGAGAGCATCGGTGAACGCTTCCGGCAGCAGAATGATCAGCTGCGGTCATCAGCCTGGTCCCGGCGGATTCCGGACGCCTACCTTGCCGATGAAGCGGCCGCCGAGAACGAGTTGCAGGCCTGTGCGGCAGGCATTCGAACGGCCCAGTCCGTCGAAGGCATCGTCTCGGAGCCGCGCCGCTTCGAGCGTTTCCTCGCTCATTGGCTGGCGCCGACTGCTCTGTGGGCGTTGCGCGGCGAAGCGTCGCGGGTCCCACGTCCACGGACGCGAGCACGCGCTCTGGAATGGTCGCTGACCCCGATTCCGTGGTTCGAAGACGATGCCCAGTGGCCACCAGCGGGCGCGGGCGGCTTGGCGGATGTCCGGCAGCTCGCCGGCGCGGACGCCGAACCGGTACGCGCTGGTGAGGCACCATACGAGGGATGGGTTCAGCTGGCCCTGTTCGAACGGCAGGCTACACCGGCAACCCGCCACCCCGAGACCGCCGGCCGAGCGATGATCATCGCCACCGGACTCGAAACGTGTGACTCGCCGTTGCCCGCCAACAGTCT
The DNA here is from genome assembly GCF_050956125.1 of Actinoplanes sp. CA-252034. NCBI lineage: Bacteria > Bacillati > Actinomycetota > Actinomycetes > Micromonosporales > Micromonosporaceae > Actinoplanes > Actinoplanes sp. CA-252034. The sequence continues at coordinate 7,014,029 of NZ_CP191846.1, read as the reverse complement.
GCCGCTGTCGCAGACTCCACCCAACCTGTGGTCGCTGACCCACGACCGGCTTGATCCTGGTCTGAACGCCGAACGAGCCGCGGCCGTTCTCGCGTCGATGTCGGGGCCGCTGGCTGCCCTCGTCACCTATCGGGGCCAGCCGGGCACTCCGGCGACGAACCGAGGCATCGGACTCGCACAGTACGTACTCGTTCCACGGATCGAGGTCGTCGCCCTGTTGGGGCTCCGGCCCGAAACGCCGGCGCTGCGCCACGTGTTGGTCGATGACAACGGTGTGGCGATCGTCGGCCGCCAATGGCGAGGAGTTCTCGTCCACGACGGCAGCTACAGCCCACTCGAACCAGCCGTTCACGGCACCGACCTTTTGATACGCCCTGACCTCTACGAGCAACTACTTAAGGCGGTGGGCGCGCATCGGCTCGCTGCGGGAGTAGTGGTGGATTGCTCGCTGCATGACTTCCCGACTGATGGGGCAGGCGACGAAGACTGACGAGTGTAGAAAGTAGGACCTGCGGCTTCTGGCGTGGGCGGCGGTTGAAGCAATGTGATGGTCACTGTGGCTCCGAACTCGCGGCGCGATGCGGTGATGCCTTCATCCGGGGGGTTGATCACCACCGCTCGAATCGCGGCGTGACTGTGGCTGGTCGGCGTCCTTCTGGTTCAATCCGGCTGCTTCACGCCTACATGCGTCCGCGTGGGCTCGGGCGATCACTCGCCAGAAGTCCTGCCAGCATTCGGTTGCTGTCTTCTTCGCCATCGAGATGAGCCCTCCCGTCGGCCGGGTAGTGGCGCTTGTGGGCCTCGGGCTTGAACCGTGGCGGCCATCATGCCGAGATCGGCGCGACAAGGGGCTGCAGTCGGTGACGAAGTCCCTTGCAGTGACTATGGTTGCGTGCTCGTCTGGCGTGGCGGAAGTTGTCTGCGGTTGTCCCGGATCGGAGGTGCCAGTCGTTGGAGTTCGATCTCGACCCGTGTCCGCGGTCTTTCTGCTTGAGCGTTGTTGGGCAGGGAACGGCTTGTCCCGGTGAGTCGTCGGCGTCGCGGGCTGACTTTAGGAGCCGATTGGTGACAGGGTCGACGTCGGTGGCGAGGCTGCGGGCGACTTCGCGATTTGCAGTACCGGTTGAGGAGCATGTGGCCGGGGAGCTCCTGGCAGCGGGTGATAGGAGCGAGGTGGCGCCGGGACTATCGGGGACAACCGAAGACAACTTCCCGGGGATCGGTCTGCCACCGACGATGGTGTCGCGGGTGGCGATCCGATGCGTGCGGGGCAGTTGCTGATCTCGCGGCGGCTGATGCCGGTAGGACGATGGCTGTCGCGGAATGGGTCAGCTTGTGGGTGGGTTCGAGCCCGGCAACGGGTGTATCGCCTCCGAGGTGATCAAGATTTCAGTGGAGACGGGAGGGTGCTGCATCGTGACCGAGGAAGTGCCGTTGCCGGATCGGCTCGAGCGGGTGAAGTCCGAGATGCGTCGGCTCGGCGTTACAGCGGAGCAGGTACGGACCGCCGATCGGGCGAGTCGTAACGGGGCGCCGACGTTCGCTGAGTATTTGCCCGTCTTGACGACGGCGGTCGGTTCAGGTGCACGGCGCGCGTATGAGCCGTACTGGCGCATGGTGGTCGAGCAGTGGGGTGGCCGGCGTCTGGACGAGGTATCCGCGGCGGAGGTGTCCGAGTTGGCCGGGCAGCGTCGGGAGGCGGCGGTGAAGCGGCGCAACGGTCGTGGGGGAGGCAGCGCTGCGGAGCATCTTGTTGCGGCGCTGCGGTGTCTCTACTCCCGGGCGGTTGCTGATGGTGTGGTGCCTGCTGGCTGTAATCCGGCGGGTGAGGTGGCTAAACCTCGCCGTCCGGTCCCGAGCGGAGGCCGGGTGTTGACTGACGGCGAGTTGACGGAGATCAACACTGTGGTGGCGGGGACGGGCGAAGATCCGGATCTGGATGTGTTGCTGCTGCGATTGCACCTGGAGACGGCGTGCACCCGCGGCGAGGCGCTGGGCCTCGGTACAGCCGATCTGGACGTGCAGCGGTCGGTGATCGTGTTGCGGGCGGGGTCGGCGGACGCGCGGACGCAGCCGGTGTCGCCGTCGTTGGCGGCGGCTTTGGCGCAGCATGTGCAGTGGCGGCCGGGTCCGGGGCCGGGTTTGTTGCGGTATCGCGACGGTCGGTGCATCACCTCGCGGCGGTATGACCATTTGTGGCGGCGGATCGGCCGGCAGCTCTCGTGGGTTGCTGAGCAGCAGGTGAGCACGGGTTGGTTGCGGAGGGCGACCTTGGACCGGATCAGCAGCCGATTCGGTTCTGGTGTCGCGCGCGGTTATGTCGGGTCCGATGCGGGCCGGGCGGTTCTGACCGGCCGCACGGGTGAGCCGATCGCCGGGCTGGCGGAGTTGGCTGGGGTGGTGGCGTGGCTGACCAGTGAGCCGCATCCGCTGGCCACGGGCACCATGGAGTCCGATTCGTTGTGGCAGGGATTCGGCGGGGCGTAGGTACGGCGTTGTCTATCGCTCGAGCGGTGGACCATTCATGTGAGTGAACCTGCGCGGTCGTGCGTCATCGGCATGTTGGTGAGATCTCTCATCGATACCTCGTCCTGAGTGAGGTGATCGTGATGGATTCCCCTGCCGCTTCACCGGATCCCGTCGCACCGTCGGACACCGCTGTACCGCGGCGCCGTCGGGGTCGTCACGCCCGCCATGACCGGGGTGATATCCGGTTCGCGTTCTACGGGCGGATGTCGACGGGCGACTTCCAGGATCATGCGACGTCGTATCAATGGCAGTTCGACTGCGCCAGTCAGCTCATCGCTGGGCACGGCAGGATCGTCGTGGACTTCTTCGACGTCGGATGTCCGCGGAGCCTGGACTGGCATCTGCGTCCACAGGCTGGCGCGCTGCTCGCCGAGGTGGCCGATGCGGCGAGGGTGTTCGATGCGATTGTGGTCGGTGAGTTCGAGCGCGCGTTTTACGGAGGCCAGCTGCAGGCGCTGCTGCCGGTGTTCGGTGCGCATGGGGTGCAGATGTGGCTGCCGGAGGCGGGTGGGCCGGTGGAAGCAGACAGCCCGGTTCATCAGGCGTTGATGCTGATGCTGGGTCATCAGTCGCAGCGCGAGATCCTGCGTTCCCGGTTGCGGGCGTCGGCGGCTATGGCCGCGCAAACCCGGGAGCAGGGTCGGTTCCTGGGCGGGCGGCCGCCGTACGGGTACCGGATCGTCGACGCGGGACCGCATCCGAACGCGGTACACGCGGGCTGGGGCAGGCGGCTGCATCGCCTGGACCTGGATCCGGTGACCGCCCCGCACGTGCGCTGGATCTTCGACCTGCGGCTCGGCGGGGAGAGTACGCCCGGGATTGCCAGGACGTTGAACGCGGCCGGCGTGGTGCCGCCGTCGGCGCATGACCGGGCGCGGAACCCGCACCGCAGTGGCCGGGAGTGGACGGTGCGTACGGTGGCGGCGATCTTGGCGAATCCCCGTTATACCGGTCGTGAGGTGTGGAACCGGCAGCGCACCGATCACCATGACACGACTCTCGGCGCTCACGGGGGCCGTTCGCCCGGCCGGAAGCCGACCCGGCGGTGGAATCCGGCTGACGAATGGATCTTCTCGAGGAAGGTGACGCACCCGCCGTTGGTCAGTGAGACCGACTTCCTCCAGGTGCAGCGGGTGTCCGCGTTGCTGAAGCCAGCTGATGGGATTGAGCGCCGGTACGTTCTGACCGGCCTGGTGATCTGCGGGTTGTGTGGCCGGCGCGCGGAGGGCCACTGGTCGAAAGGGTTGGCTCGCTACCGATGCCGGCACGGCCACAACAGCGGGAGCGCGGCCGAACCCGGCAGGCCCAAGATTCTGTACGTGCGAGAGGACGTGCTGTTGGAGAAGACGACGATCGCATTCGCGAACTTGGAACGTCGTGACGTGAGTTCGTTTCCGCCGGGGGTCTTCGCTGCGTGTCTTCGCCGGCGGAACATCGTCATCGTCTGTACACCGGTCAGTGTGACTCTCGATCTGAGCACCGATGAGTCGGGAGGCCCCGGCTGCCAGACGCGAGCGCGGCCGCCGTCTGAAAGTGGGGCGAGTCGTGCGGGGGTGGTCCCGGATCAGCGGAGCTCTCTGATGGATGCTCAGCCGGCGTGGTGAGCGTGAGTGCACGTTTGCCGGGGCTGCTTGATCGGACTGGCCCGTCGTCTTCGAGGGCGTCGGATCAGTATCTCGTGTCGACTGTCATTACCTTCGGTGTGGGCGTTTGGCGGCGAGGTGCTTGATCCGAGTCGAGTCAGCGGGTTTGACTGCCATCTGCGATCGGATGGCAACTCGGGGCGGGAGGTCGATCGCGAGTCAGCAGGCGTGTAACGGCAGAGGCTGTGAGGCAGCCATGGGCCCGGGCCGAATCTCGGACAGCCATGCAGGGAGTCGGTGGCACGCTGTTCCTGTCGGTGTGACGGACGACGAGTTGCGTTTGGGACTTGCCTCTTGACCGTTGCGGCATTGGAGGTCGGCAGCGGTAAGAGCGAGACAGTGGTTGCGGAGATCTTCGCAGTCTTGGCCGGGCGTCGCCGCCGTCGTAGTAGGCGTTTACGGCAATGTGGATCGTGCTGCCAGCCTTCAGGTAGCTGGTGCCCCCGATCGGGCTGACGCATTATGGCCCGAACGGCAGCAGCGTTCCGGTCCCCCCGTCGGGCCGGGTCGAAGGTGGGTGTGTGTTCACGCCGGGCGGCCTACTGAGGGTCAATTCGGTCGGGCGTCAGGTGCTGTCCGCACCAGAGAGCCGGGGGTCTGTGGTCGCGGTTACCTTGCTGGCGCCGGCCCAGGGGAGAGTTCGGAAGAACGGGCTGCACCAATGGGCGTCCGGTGTACCGCTGGTGCAAGAGACACCAACCGGACTACCGGAGACAACCGCAGACAACTTCCGTTGATGCGCCATCTTGTCGAAGCTCAGAAGGCACCTGACGACCGATCATCCGAGGGGCCATCGAGCGCCTTCTGAGTCGAGCTTTTGATGGGGAAGAATGAATCAGACGCTGACCATGTTGATGAGCGCGCTGACCCGGCTCGGGCATGCTTTGTCGTTACCCACCCGGGCGCCGGCAGTGATGCGTGGCTGGTGGCGCGGATCCTGTATCAAGCTGTGCACGCTGAGTGGTGAGCGCCCTGCCCGCCCTCGATGGTGAAGGCACCGTGGTGCTGCGGCCCTGTCCGGAGATACGGCGGCAGCGCGTCGCCTGAGCGCCGGCGCGCGAAGTCAGCCGACGAAGCGCCGCAAATACAAGCTCATCGGCAAGCCCATGCACGGCGGGCAACGAGGCGACAAAATCGTGGCGCGGCATTCGTGCAAAACCGGACACGCCCGTGGCGTCGGGCGCCGCGCGAGCACGCCCACCTATCTGTCACGCCTGCCAGCCGTACTGTCCTGCCCGAGGCCGGCTCGGGACCAAGCAACACCATCCGGGGAGAACGGTCGTACATGTATCAGCTCGTTGTGGAGGTCCTGGACCACGCGCCCAAAGGTCTTACCGCGACCGAGGTGCTGATTCTGGTGGCCATCGCGGAGAACTCTCGCACCGTGGGGGAGATCCGGGAGATCAGCACCGACACGCTGTGCCGCCGTGCCAGGGTGGACTCCCGGGGCCTGCGGCATGCCATCACCCGGCTTACCAAGAACGGAATCAACGTACGGGTGCCGATCGGTACGGACCGGCGAGGGGAACCGCTGTACGCCACCCCCGGGCGGGTTCCCCGATGGCGACTGCCCCCGATGCCGGCTGATCCAGGATGCGAGTGTGGGACGTGCATCGCCACCACGACTATGTCGACGCGATCGCCGGCGTCAGGCGGACCCGCAGATCTCTCACCAGCAATACCACCAGCTCAGCATGGTGGAGTTGCAGGTCCTCCATCGGATGAAGGAGGACATCCGAGAGCGCCTGCTGGACATGTACCTCCGGCAGACGGACATGAGGGCCCCTCTGCCGGAGCTGCACGTCCGCCTTATCCGTCCGAGCCCGTGGCCGTCATCGATCAACCCCGACGTCCGACCCTCGACTACGTCATCAGGGTCACCGGAGCGACCGGCCGGGAAGCGCGAGCCGTCGTCAAACTCCTCACTGATCGGCATCGTCCACGCAGTATCGGAGCCTATGTTCGAGGCATTCCGGTTGATGATCTCTGTGAGCTCCTTGCCGAGCTCCGCGATGTGGTCACTGCAGCCCCGGTTACTTTGGCCCCCCAATGTGACGCGTGTGGGCCCAACCGTCTGATCGAAATCGCCAGCGGCGGCGTCGCCCGCTGCCCGAACTGCCATCCTCGCGCCCGAGCCCACCAGACCGCTTAACCTGGGCTGTTGATTCGGATGGAGCCGAGGCGTATCGAGGAATCCGGATTCGGGATGCGGCCGGATCCGTTAAGGACGAGCTACAGGATTGAGGTCCGAGGCGGCCGACCAATCGCCTTGCTGCTCACGCAGAGTGATGATCGCATTTGTGGGTTAACGTGTCCGAGGGGGGACTTGAACCAGGGCCCCGGCAAAGTCCTAAATGAGGCCGAGAAGTGCCAGTGGGCGGCTGCTGTCGCGGGCGTGGTGCCGGTTGGCGGCGGCGATGTTGGTGGTTCCGGCCGCTCGTAGCGCGCTGATGGCGGCGTCGCGGAGGGCTGCCATGACGTGTGGTCCGGTGCCGGTGCGGATTTGGCTGCGATCTTCGTCGTAGGTGACGTCGCGAACCCAGTGGATCTTGTTCTCGATGGTCCAGTGACCGCGGATCCAGTCAGCCAGCTGGGCCGGCTTGGCCTGGTGAAGGAGTAGGTCGGTGATGGCGTAGACGGTTTCGGTGGTGAAGCGTCGGGGCTGGTCGAGACGGCGTCTGCGGCGGCGGATCTGCAGGGCCTGGGCGGCGTGCGGGAAGTCGATGCCGGCCGCGACGGTCAGGATCTTCAAGGTGCGGATCTCTCGGCGGCCGTGGCCGCGGTCATCCTGGCGGGCAGCTTGCGGGACCTGTCTCCACGGCAGTCTTGAGAGTTGTTTGTGCAGGTGAGGCTGGTTTCCTTTGACGGTCAGGATCCAGTGGGCGCCGCGTTCGGCGAGGTAGTCGACGTGTTCGCGCTGGCAGTGCATGGCGTCAGCGGTGATCACGGTGTCGCGTAGGTCGCCGATCTGGTCGAGCAGCGGACCGAATCGGGTGATTTCATTGGTCTTGCCGTCGACATCAGTGCTGGCCAGGACGATACCGGCGTTCTGATCGCAAGCGGCCAGGACGTGTCGGGCGGTGCTGTCGCCGGTGCGGGATCCGCGCAGTGTCTTGCCATCGACCGCGATGGCCTGCCGACTCGCCGGGGTCTCGGCCCGGCCTGCGAGCCAGACAGTGATCGCGGTGGTCAGCAGCTGCGCGTCGAGGGCCTGCAAAAGCCGGCGGATCATTGCTTCGGATGGGCGCCGGCCAGGGGTGATGCCCAAGGTGAGAGCGGTCGTGGCCGGCACGTCGGCGACCCACTCGGCGATCGCGGTGTAGGAACGGCAGCCGGCGATCACCGCGCAGACCGCTGCGACAACCACCACCGTCAGCTGATGCCGGACCCCTCGCCGGGCCCGCGGATCGGGCAGCTCGGCCAGCGCTGCCACCAGCCCGCCAGCGGTTTCGGGCACGGTCAGAGCCGGTGTACAGGACAAAGAGGAGATCAGAGATGATGGCAGTGCGGGCATGACTCACTTCGGATAGATCATCGTGGCGTAGGAACCTTGATGATCTTCTGAATCGGTCATGCCCGTCTTGCTGCACCGAACAGCGGCGCTTCTACCCCAGTCCACTCAAGTCGGACACCACCACGACTTTGCCGGGGCCCTGGGACTTGAACCCCCACGGTCAATCCCTGCCTCGCCTTTTGCCTGCTGGTGGCGCTGAGGAGACCGAATGAGCGAACTATATGCGTCTGGACCGAAATGCATCCAGGTTCGCGTCGCAGGCAGCCAAGGCGATACCCAACTCTCCAAAGAGTAACGCGGAGACGAAGGCTCTTCTGATTTGGCGCGGCACCTGCAGCTCAGCGAGAGCACTGTCGGCATAGAGCCGGTACAGCGGATGCGGCATCAACCTACCCGGAAGGCCAGTCGAGCCTCCGCCGGTCGGTGTCACCAGTTGGCAACGATAATAATTCGTCGTGGACTCGCCTCGAGCTGAACGTCATCATAACGGCGACTTGACACTGCTCATTGAAACCGACGACGGCATACTCGCCCGGCGAATTCAACCCGCCCGCGCGCTGTCCACGGACGTCGAGGTCGGGCCCGCCGCTGAAGACGCCACCCGGCAAGCAGCCGCGACGTGGGGCCTACCCGACTTCGTTTTCCGCTCAATCCAGCAAGCCAGCGGGTCCGGTGTCAGGGAACTCGGCGACGCGATCCTCATGGCCGGCGATTTGGCCGCCGTGGTTCAGGTGAAGGCGCGCACCGAGCGCGGTCAGAACCTTCAGCGTGAACGATCCTGGCTCGACTCCCGTATCGTCAAGGCCGCACGCCAAGCGGTCGGAACCATCCGCAAGCTCGGCACCAAGCCCGCTATTACACTGATCAACGAACGCGACCGGGGCATCGAGATCAGACCCGCTGGCAAAACCTGGCTCTCAGTGGTCGTCATCGATCATCCTGGAGTGCCTGACTACGTGCCCCGCGAACACGCCACCGTGCTACTGCGGCGCGACTGGGACTTCCTATTCGATCAGCTTCGTTCCACTGTCGCCGTCCTGCAATACCTCAAACGGGTCGAGGGCCTGGATCCCGTGGCCTTAGGCGATGAGACCATTCGATATTACGAACTAGTGCATCGTGATTCTGTTGCCTTTACGTGATGATGGTGTGGTTGGCTGTCGGGGTGGCGTTGACGGCTGGCCAGACTGCTGAGCTGCGTGCGCTGACGACGAGTTCAGAGGTGTCGGCGGCGGTCGGGACGCGGGCACGGATCGTGTTGTGGCATGCCGAGGGTCGGCTGAAGAAGGACATCGCCGTGCTGGCGGGGGTGTCACGGCCGACGGTGGATCTGTGGCTCGGCCGGTACGCCGCCGACGGTGCGTCCGGGCTTCTGGCCGCGAAGCCTGGCGGGCCTCGTGAGCAGGTCAGCGCGGATGTCCGGTCGCGGGTCCTCGCGCTGACCCGGGCGACACCGCCGGCGGAGACCGGGTTGTCGCACTGGTCGACCCGGACGATGGCCGACTACGTCACCCGCACGTGCGGGACGAGCGTCTCGTATCACTGGGTGGCGAACCTGTGGCGCGAACACGGCCTGAAACCGCAGAAGCAAGGCACCTTCAAACTCAGCAGGGACCCCGCGTTCGCGGACAAGGTCGCCGACATCGTCGGCTTGTATCTGGACCCGCCGGGCGGGGCGGTCGTGCTCAGCCTGGATGAGAAGACCCAGATCCAAGCCCTGGACCGCACCCAGCCGCTGTTACCGATCGAGTTCGACCGGTCCGAGCAGCGCACCCACGACTACGTCCGGCACGGCACCACCAACCTGTTCGCCGCCCTGAACGTGAACACCGGCGAAGTGATCGGCGACTGCGTGCCGAGCAGGAACAGCGCCGCGTTCCTGACCTTCCTGAAGAAGGCCGTCGCCCCGCACGCCGGCCGCGAGGTCCATGTCGTGCTGGACAACCTGTCCACCCACACCACACCCGAGGTGACGGCCTGGCTGGACGCGAACCCGAACGTCCACTTCCACTTCACCCCGACCGGTTCGAGCTGGCTGAACCAGATCGAGACTTGGTTCGGCATCATCACCCGCCAGGCCATCCGCCGCGGCACCTTCGCCTCGGTGCAGATCCTCGTCCGCACCATCCGCGCCTACATCGCCTCCTGGAACAGCAACCCGCGACCCTTCACCTGGACCGCGACCGCCGACGAGATCCTCGCGAAAGTCCGCCTCACCCAACGCAACATCAAGAAACTCGTCGCGAAAAACTCAAAGTAAATCGATCAGCATCACGATGCACTAGCCGCCGCGGACGCCGCAGCTGCACCCGAAGCCATCGACCCCCATGTCGTCAAAGCCGGCGGCTACCAGCTCTCCACCCCACTGCTGCCCCAAGGCCCGCAGGGGGCTGATGTGCAACGAGGTGACAAGGTCGCGTGCGCCGTCGTTTGCGCGGTATAGACCGCTGTTCATGCGGGGATCCGGGGCTTCGTGCCCTTGCTGATGGAGCGAGAACTGGTCCCCCGCTCGATTTAGATCCGCCCGGTCATCTGCTCTCAATGACACGAGCCACCGGCGCGGTATTTCATGGTGTCAGCGAATCTGTCGGTCCGGGGGCTGCGTGCAGCGTGTAGAAATCTGGACGTCCACGTAGAGATCGGTGTCAGTTGGCCGCCGGATGCCCCGTCAGCCGAGGTGAGCGTTTCCTCACGAATCCGGACGCGACTTGGGGCCAGGCACATCGTCAAGGCGTGATCGCCTGTTCACTTGGCGCACTCCTGCGGGTCAAGTTCGGCGAGAAACATCGATGGACTGACGGTGTGGGCCCCTCGATGACCAACTGCCGGTCCTCGTCGTCTCCGGGGGACGTGGCAGGTGAGGAAGGGGACCGGTGGCGGTGTCGGTTCTGGTGGACTGGCTCAGTGCTCAGCAGGGGGTGGGCAGTCTGGTCGCCGCCCTGGTGCTGGCGCTCGGACTGACGGCGTTCAATCAGTTCCAGGCCCGGCGTAAGCGGGTGTTGTCGTTTCGGGTGCGGTTCAACTCGCCGCTGGGATTCAGCCCCGCCTACGCCCGGCTCGTCGCGCGGGTCATGGATCGGGAGAACGCCCATATCGCGGATCCGGCTCTGGTGGTGGCGCGGGTCAAGAACGTCGGCCGTACGGCTATCTCTCGGCACGACTACAAGACTCTGGAACTGGATTTCCCGGGCCGCCGGACCATCGCCGCGGGTTTCACGGAGGAAAAAACGGAAGCGCTGGGCAAGGAGTTCAAGGACTTCCAGTGGCAACTCGGCAGCACGACCCTGGAACTGCCGCGGGTGGATCTGAACCCGAACGAGGAGTACAAGGTCGTCGTCCTGCTCTCCAACGAGGGTGCAGGGCCGAACCCGCCGGCGAAGGCGATCGGCCGGCTGTCCGAGGGTGGGCTGGTCACCGCGGCGGATACGCCACGGACCCGGCGGACCACCATCGCCGGTGCCGCGGTGAGCACCTTGCTGGCCGGTGCCCTGGTGGCGACCCTGCTGTTCGCCAGTTCGCCGAGGAGAGCGGGCACGTCGGCCAGTGCGCCGGTGTGTGCTTCGGGTGAGCTGATCGTGGAGGGCTCCAGCGCGTTCGCCGGGATCGCGGCGCATCTGGCCGGGCAGTACATGTCCTACTGCGACGATGCGAAGATCACCGTGGTGGCGGCGGGCAGCTTCGAGGGCCTGGATCATCTGCAGAACGCCGCTCCCGAGCAGCGGCCCCGGCGGCTTGCGCTGGCTGACGGAAAGTTCATCGGGTTCGCCGATCTGGTACCCAGCCGTGGTCTGGCGGTCGTGCCGTACAGCGTGGTCGTGAACAACGGTGTCGCTGTCACCGACCTGTCCGTTGACGCGCTGCGCCGCATCTTCCGGGGTGAGGTCGCCGGCTGGCAGGACGTCGACGCGGCGGCGGACGCGGCGCCGATCCGGGTGGTGGCCCGTGACGACCGGTCGGGCAGCCGGCGGGCGCTGGAGACGTATGTCCTAAAGGACCGGCAGGCCGGTGCCACCAGCGACTCCTGCGATGTGCTGCGTGAGGGGGGGTGCTGCGCTCGCAGCCGGTGATCTGCGAGCAGACCACCACCAGCGACGTCCTGGTCAAGGTGCGGTCCCGGGCGGGCGCGGTGGGATACGTGGACACGCCCAACGCGCTGCTGACTCCCGGGGTGAAGCAGGTCCGGCTCGCTGGACGGGCCGCCACGATCGACGACATCCGAGCCGGCTATCCGTTCTGGACCGTGGAGTACCTCTACAGCTACGGCGACTTGGACAAGGCCGACCCGTTGACGCGCTCCTTCGCCAACTATCTGGTGGGCGCCGAGGCCCGCTCGATGATCGCGGCACAGCAGGACGCGCCGTGCGTGCGCGGTGACGGCACACCCGAGCCGCTGTGCACCACGCCACGGGAATGACGGACGAGCCTGATCGCGCCCGCCGGTCGAGCAGCGTCACGATCGACGTGTTCCGGCGGCCGGACCCGGGTTCGATCGTCGCAGGGTGCCGGTATCTTCTGCGCCGGCACGGGAACTGCCGCTGTGGTCTTTCAGACGAGCGCGAGGGCCGACGTTACTTTCTGTAATCGTTGTCGTGTTGCCGGCACTGCAGTTCTGGGTGCATGGCCAGATCGCCGGCCTGATCATAGTCAACCTCTGGTCAGGTGACGGCCATCTCCCGGCCACTTCTCGTGGCCGAGTATTACCCTTTTGCGCATTTAAGCGGCAGATGGTGCGGTTTCGCCGAGCGGTCGCGACCATCGACATGACCCGGTATACGCCGAGTCGTTCATCTGACTGCCCTAGGCTCGCAGCGTTGCAGGTAGTGCTTGATTCGCATGCCCTGCGTGATGGTGGTTGTCTGTCGAGAGGAGCCAGGCAGCCAGGGACGACGCCATGAACAACCGGAAGTAGCCGTATTCCGCGCACGTCACTTGAGGGCTTCCCCATGCACGCCGACGTAATAGAACTGCTCGATGCCCACCTCGCCGAACTTCAGGCCCTGCATCGTAGCCTCACGCAGGCCCGTCCCACCCGGCCGGGAGAACGTCACGACGCCGCTGTCGCGACTTTGCGATCCACCCGGCACTTCGCCACGGAGTTGGGGCTGGTCCTGCACGGCGACGGTGACGTGTCAGAGCGGGATGTTGCCGTGAGCACCGTGCCGCGGAGCGGCCTCGGCCAGGGCCTTCGCCAGCCAACGGCGGCTGTCGGCGGGCTCGATGACAGCATCGACCACACCGAGGGTCACCGCCCGGTCGAGGCTTCCGGCGGTCCGTCGCTGGTCGTCGATCAGTTCGGCCCGAAGAGCTTCGACCTCGTCGGCGGGCGTCGCAGCGAGTCGCTTGCGGTGCAGCACCGCGACCGCCGCCTCCGCGCCCATCACCGCGACCTCCGCTTCCGGCCAGGCGTAGACCGCAGTGGCGCCGAGTCCGCGTGAGTTCATCGCGATGTAGGCACCGCCGTACGCCTTGCGGGTCACCAGCGTGACCCTCGGAACGGCGGCCTCGGCGAACGCGTGCAGCAGTTTCGCGCCCCGCCGGATCACGCCGTCCCATTCCTGGGCCACGCCGGGCAGATAGCCGGGCACGTCGACGATCACGAGCAGCGGGATGCCGTGGGCGTCACACATCCGTACGAAGCGTGCGCCCTTCTCCGCGCTGAGCGAGTCGAGGCAGCCGCCTTTGCGCAGCGGGTTGTTGGCGAGCACACCGACGCTGCGGCCGGCGAAACGGGCCAGGCCGACGAGCAGGTTGCGGGCCCAGCCGGGCTGGATCTCGATCAGGCTGGTGCCGCCGCCGGGCCGGTCGTCGACCAGCGCCCGGACCAGGGGGCGTACGTCATAGGCGCGGCGTGCCGAGGCGGGCAGCAGCGTGCGCAGGTCGGTCGGCTCGTCGACCAGGGACGGGTCGAAGGCGGCGCGGTCGGTCAGCAGGGTGGTCAGATGGCGGGCGGTCTCGTACGCCTCGGCCTCGGATGCGGCGACCACGTGCGCCACCCCGGACTTGCGGCCGTGCACGGCGGGCCCGGCGAGGGTGGTGAGGTCGACCTGTTCGCCGGTGACGCTGCGGATCACGTCGGGGCCGGTGATCAGCATGCGCCCGGTGTCGGCCATGACCACCAGGTCGGTCAGCGCCGGGCCGTAGGAGGCCGCGCCCGCTGCCGGGCCGACGATCACCGACAGTTGCGGGATCCGGCCGGATGCGGCTGTCATGGCGGCGAACATCCGGGCCACGCCGTCCATCGACTCGACGCCGTCGGCGAGCCGGGCGCCACCTGAGTGCCAGATCCCGAGGACCGGGCGGCCGTCGCGCAGGGCTGTCTCGATGGCGGTGACGATGTGGGCGCAGCCGGCCGCTCCGAGGGCGCCGCCGATGCGGGTGGCGTCGGTGCAGTACGCGTACACCGCAATGCCGTTGATCGATCCGCTGACCGCGACCACGCCGCTGTCGTCGGCCGGGTGCAGCAGAACAATGTCACCGGGGTCGAGCAGCGCGCTGAGCCGGGCGATCGGGGCTCGAGGATCCTGCATGATGTCAACCTGCACCCCGGCGGCGGCTCGCGACACCCGTAGGGCACCCCTATTCCAGGATGCCGGACTGGACCGCGGCCATCACGGCGGCGGTACGGTCGGCGACGCCGAGTTTGGCGAAGATGCGCACGACGTACGTCTTGACGGTCGCCTCGGCGATGAGCAGCTCCCGGGCGATGTCGGCGTTCGTTTGGCCGCGGGCGATCAGGCGTAGCACGTCGATCTCGCGGTGCGACAGGATCTCGGTGCGGGGCCGGCGGGCCCGGTCCAGCAGCCGGCCGGTGACCGACGGGGACAGCACGGTCTCGCCGCGTGCCGCCGCCCTGACCGCCTGCGCGAGGTCGCCGGGGGGTGTGTCCTTGAGCAGGTAGCCGACGGCGCCCGCCTCGACGGCGCGCAGGATGTCGCCGTCGGTCTCGTACGTCGTCAGGATCACCACCTGGGTACCCGGTAGGCCGGCCCGGATCTCCGCGGTGGCGCTCACGCCGTCGCCGTCGGGCATGCGCAGGTCCATCAGCACGACGTCCGGCTTCAGCTCGTAGGCAGCCTGCACGGCGGCGTTGCCGGTGGCCGCCTCGCCGACGATGTCCAGGTCGTGGTCGTCGTGCAGCATCGCGCGGATGCCGGCGCGGATCACCGTGTGGTCGTCGACCAGCAGCAGTCGGATGGTCACGTGGGAACCTCGATTCGGATGTGGGTGCCGGCGCCGGGCACCGAGTCGATGTGCAGGGTGCCTCCGGCCTCGCGCAGACGGCGGCGCATCAGCGGCAGGCCGTGCCCGGCCGGGGTGGTGTCGGCGGCGAATCCGCGGCCGTCGTCGTTGACCTCCAACCGGATGCGGCCGGGATCGTGGGCCAGCAGCACCGTGACGCGGCGTGCAGCGGCGTGCTTGCGGACGTTGGTCAGCGCCTCCTGGGCCAGTCGCAGCAGCTCCACGTCGACGGCTCGGCCGGCCGGTCCGGTGTCCCCTTCGACGTGCAGGGTCGCGTCGATGCCGGTGAGCTCGCGGAGCCGGTCGACCTCGCGGACGAGTGCGTCGGAGAGGGACCCGGCGGTTGCCTCCGGCAGCGGTCGGGCGGTGATCAGAGCCCGCGCATCGGCCAGGTTGTCCCGCGCGGTGCCGGCCGCCAGCTCCAAGTGGCGGTGGGCACGGACCGGGTCGTCGTCGAGGGCGCCGAGGGCTGCCTGCAGCAGCATGATGGTGCTGGAGAGGCCCTGGGCGATGGTGTCATGGACGGCGTCGGCGACCTGTTCGCGTTCGGCGGCGCGGCCGGCCTCGTAGGAGACCCGGGCGAGTTCGGCGCGGGTTGCTTCGAGTTCGGCGATCAGCTCGCCGCGTTCGGTGCTCTGCCGAATGACCTGGCTGATCCAGATGCCGAGCACGACCGACAGTGACGCGGCGATGATGCCGGCGGCGCCGAGCAGCGTGTCGGGGGCGGTCGCCCACAGGCAGACCAGGTGCAGAGCGAGCACGATCACGGCGCCGGCGATCGGGCCGGCCGTCATGAACGCCGGGGCGCAGAGAGCGAAGACCAGAAAAGCGCTTCGGGGTACGGAGATGACGGCCGTCGCGAACAGCACCACGACCGTGACCTGGTAGAGCAGTGCCCGCCGGGTGCCTCGGGCGTGGCGGATCAGGCGTCGTCCGTACCCCAGATGGGCTGTCGTCAGAGTGACGAGAACCGCGACTGCGATGACCCGGTGAGGGTAGGCGGCGTCGCGGTCGATGGTCACGCCGGCGGCGGTGGCCACGGCGACCACGACGAAGTAGGCGTCCCAGAGTGGCTGCCAGCGCAGCCACTCCTCGGGGCCGCGACTCAACCGTCCTTCCTGCCCTGCCAGCGGAACGTCGTCAGGCACAGGATCAGACCTCCGAGGCACCAGGCGGCCAGGACCAGCGCGATCCGGCCGTGCTCCCAGGCGCCGGCGGCCTCGGTGGCGGCGGCCCCCTCCGGCAGGAACACCGAACGGAAGCCCTGCGCCATCCACTTCAGCGGGAACAGTGCGCCGACCTGCTGCAACGACTCCGGCAGCACGGTGATCGGGACGATGAAGATACCGGAGACGAACTGCAGGACGAGGAACGGAAGGTTGACGATCGGTGCCGCGGCGCGGACCGATCGGGGGACGCTGCTCATCGCGGTGCCCAGCAGCGCGCAACCGGTCACGCCGAGCAGGAAGACCCAGGTGAAGGTGAGCCATCGGGCCGGGTCGGCGGGTAGCGGCAGGTCGTAGAAGGCGGCGCCGACGGCGAGGACCAGCAGCACCTCGACGACGGTGGTGACCAGGACCAGCACGACCTTGCCGGCGAAGTAGGCGATCGGTGGCATCGGCACGCCGCGCAGCCGTTTGAGGGTGCCGTCCTCGCGGTCGCTGACGATGCTGGTGGCGAGGTTGACGAAGCACGTCGAGCCGATGCCGGCGGCGATCATGCCGGCGGCGAGCATTTGGCTGGCCGGTACGCCGCCGGCCGCGAGCTGTTTGTCGAAGATGGAGCCGAGCAGGGTGAGCAGCACCACCGGCAGCGCGAAGGTGAAGACAACCGCGGTGCGCTCGCGGAAGAACTGGCGCAGTTCGACGCCGGAGCGGGCGGCGCACAGCTCCCACGCCGACGGATCGCGCAGGGGCATGGTGGTCATCGCCGGCTTCCGATCAGGTCCAGGTAGACGTCTTCCAGGGACGGGCGGGTGACGGTCAGGCCGGGGATCTCGCCGCCCATCCGGTCGGCCAGTCCGGCCACCACGACGGTGGGTTTCGGCGTGCTGGTGTGCCGGTGTTCGCCGGCCTCGATCCAGCCGACCGTGGCTTCGGCGCTGTCGCGGCCGCCGAGGTCGCGGGGGGTGCCGACGGCCTTGATGCGGCCGGCGGTGAGCACCGCGACCCGGTCGGCGAGGGCCTCCACCTCGTCCAGGTAGTGGGTGGTGAGCAGGATCGTGGTGCCGTCCTGGGCGGACAGGGTCCGGACGAGCGCCCAGAACTGGCGGCGGGCGGCCGGGTCGAAACCGGTCGTCGGCTCGTCGAGGAACAGCAGGCGGGGACGGCCGACCACACCGATCGCCACGTCGACGCGCCGGCGCTGGCCGCCGGAGAGGGTGCGTACCTTCTTGCCGGCCTTCTCGGTGAGCCCAGTGAGGTCGAGGACCTCGTCGACCGTCCGCGGGTCGGGGTAGTAACGGGCGAAGTGCCGGACCGTCTCGGCGACGGTCATGTCGGCCATGTCCGAGGCGTTCTGCAGGACCAGGCCGATGTCGTAGCGCCAGCGCCGTGGGGCGCGTTGCGGGTCCTGGCCGAGGACCAGCACCTCGCCGGCGTCGCGTCTGCGGAAACCCTCGAGGATCTCCACCGTGGTCGTCTTGCCGGCGCCGTTGGGCCCCAGCAGCGCGAAGATCTCCCCTTCGGTGATGTCCAGGTCGACACCGTCGACGGCTCTCATGCCCGGGTAGCTCTTGCCCAGGCCGCGTACTCGTACCGCTTCTGTCACGGTGTCAGCATCGGTGGCGGCGGCGTCCGGCCGCGACGGCCGATCCACCGACAGGTGTCCATCGAGTGATGGACATCGCGGCCGGTGGGGGTCGGCTAGGGGTACGACGACCCGCGCCGCGCTGGTTAGCGTGGTCGAATGCCCGCACCGACGCTGTTCGCGATCAGTGACCTGCACATCGCGTACCAGGAGAATCGTGAGATCGTCGAGAGCCTGCGCCCGGAGGACGACGGTGACTGGCTGATCGTCGCCGGTGACGTGGGGGAGATGTTCGCCGATGTGGTGTGGGCCTTGCGACTGCTGGCCGGCCGGTTCGCCAAGGTGGTCTGGTCGCCGGGCAACCACGAGCTGTGGACGCCGCGGGAGGATCCGGTGACCGAGCGCGGCGAGGCGCGCTACCGGCGGCTGGTCGAGGCCTGCCGGGAGCTCGGTGTGGCCACCCCGGAGGACGAGTATCCGGTGTGGGACGGTGCCGATGGGCCGGCCGTGGTGGCGCCGCTGTTCCTGCTCTACGACTACTCGTTCCGGATGCCGGGGCACACCACCAAGGAGCAGGCACTGGCGTACGCGTACGAGACCGGCGTGGTCTGCACCGACGAGATCCTGCTGTACCCGGACCCGTATCCGAGCCGGGAGCAGTGGTGCTGGGCGCGGGTGGAGCAGACCCGGAAGCGGCTCGACGCGATCCCGGCCGGCCTGCCGACGGTGCTGATCAACCACTGGCCGATGGTGCGGGAGCCGACCCGGATCCTGCGGTTTCCCGAGTTCGCCCAGTGGTGCGGCACCGAGCTGACCGCCGACTGGCACGTCCGGTTCCGGGCGGCGGCATCGGTGTACGGCCACCTGCACATTCCGCGGACCACGTACTACGACGGGGTGCGCTTCGAGGAGGTGTCGGTCGGTTATCCGCGGGAGTGGCGGCGGCGCGGCACCCCGCCGGGGCGCCTGCGCCGGATCCTCGGCTGAGCGGTTCATGCCGGATCGCCGATCAGCGCACCGAACTTGATCAGCAGGTCGGCTCGGCGGGTGACGTTGAGTTTGCGGTAGACCTTGGTTAGGTGCTGCTCGACGGTGCTCACCGTGACGTACAGCTTGGTGGCGATCTGCCGGTTGGTGCTGCCCTGCGCGGCCAGCGCGGCGACCCGGCGCTCGGCGTCGCTGAGGGAGTGGAACGCCTCGGTGTCGCCCGCGTCGGCGACGGCCAGGGCGTTGTCGTCGACGTCCGGCAGCAGCACCTTGCGCAGGGCGTCGGCCTGGCATTCGCCGGCCACGTCGTAGGCCTTGCGCACGGTCAGCCGGGCGCGCTGGAAGTCGCCGAGCGCACGCTGGGCGCGGCTCAGGTCGGCCAGCGCTTGGGCCAGGCCGAGCCGGTCGCCGCAACCGCGGAACATGGTGGTCGCGTCACGTAGCAGGGCCGGGCGCTGCACCGGGGCGACCGTGGCGGCGAGCACCCGTAGGGCGGCGGCCTTGGTGCGGCTGGGTTCGGCGCCGAGCTGGGTGAGCTGGCTCTCGGCCAGGGTGCGGGCGCGTTCCGGCTGCTCCAGGGCCAGGTGGGCGTCGGCGGTGAGGACCCGCCAGGGGACGATGGCGGGCAGGTCGAGGTTCCAGCGGGCCATCAGGTCACCGCAGGTGGTGAAGTCGTCGAGGGCGGCGGCGGGACGGCCGGTGGCCAGGTAGTAATGGCCGCGGGCCTGCAGGTAGGACAGTCCCCACACGGTGCGGAACATCGCGTCGGGCACCGGCTGGTCGAGCTGCCGGCGGGCGGCCTCCAGGTCGCCGCGGCCGAGGGCGGCCATGATCAGCGCGCTGAGCGGCACAGCGATGGCCGGTCCCCAGCTCGCCGGGGACATCTGCCCGAGGGCGGCCTCGGCGTAGCGCTGGGCGTCGGCGAGGTGGCCGGCGCGCAGCGCGATGTCGGCGCGGACGCCGAAGAGCATGGCCTGCCAGGACGGGGCGCCGAGCTCGCTGGCCTGGGCGATCAGCCGGTCGGTCCAGAGGGTGGCGGTCTCCAGGTGGTCGGCGTAGACCAGCACGGCCAGCGCGGCGGCCAGCGCGGCCGGGGTGCCGGGGCCGAGCTGGGCCCGGGGCAGTGACTGCTCGGCGGCGGTCACGGCAGCCGTGTTCGGGCCTTTGATCAGCACCGTCTCCAGGGCGTGCGCGATCGCGTGGCGGGTGCTGACCATGCTCTCCGGGCTGCGCCGGGTGACGAGTGGCCCGTCCGGCTCGTCGGGGAGCAGCCCCGGGTACAGGTAGCGGGCCCACACCGTGAGGAAGCGGATGTCGGCGGTGGCGTCCGGGCCGGGCAGGCCGTCGATGACCTGAATCGCCTCGGCCGTGTTGCCCAGCCACAGCAGACAGTGCGCCACGGTCACGCGGGCCTCGACGGTGAGCCGGCCGTCCTGGGCGGCGGCGGCCAGCTGCCCGAGCCGGTGCCCGGCGGTGGCCGGGTCGGTACGCCACTCGGCCTGCATCAGCGCGACCTTGAGGGCGGCCCGCTCGCGGGTGTCGGTGGTGCTGTCGTGGGCCAGGCGCAGCAGGGTCAGGCCCCGGTCGGCGTCGCCCCCGGTGAACAGCCGGTCGGCGGCCTCGACCAGCAGCGGTCCGGCCCAGTGCGGCGCGTGACCGGCGGCGAGCAGGTGCTCGGCGACCGGCAGCGGCGTGGAGCCCTCCTCGTGCAGCAGCCGGGCGGCCCGCAGGTGCAGGTCGGTCAGCGTGGCTGGGGCGAGGTGGTCGAGGACCGCCTGCCGGGCGTGCGGGCGCAGCTGGCAGCCGTCGACGAGCAGGCCGGCGCGCTCCAGGCCGCGCAGCGCCCGGCGGGTGGCGGCGGTGTCCACGTCGGCCAGCCGGGCCACGGTCAGCGCGCCGGCCGGCGGGCGTTCACCGAGGACCGCGGCGGCGGCCAGGACCAGCTGGATCTGCGGGTCGCACCGGTCGACGTAGCGGCGGACGGCGGAGGTGTAGGCGCGGCCGGGCCGGACCTGGCCGTCGCGGTCCAGGGCGGGGGCGCCGGACTCACGCAGGTCGGTCATCAGGGTCCGGGCCAGCAGCGGGTTGCCGCCGGTGGCGCTGGCGCAGGCGTCGACCATCGCGTCGGCGGGCGGGGCGCCCAGGGTGGCGGCCAGCATCTCACCGATGCCGTCGCGCGACAGCCGGGGCAGCGTGTGGTCGTGGGCGGCAGACTCGAGCAGCTCGGCGTGCAGGTGCGGTTCTGCCGGCTCGACGAGCTCGCCGCTGGTGACGACCATCAGGATCCGGGCGGTACGGATGCGGCGGGCCAGGTAGACCAGGCAGTGCAGCGACAGCGGGTCGACGTGATGCAGGTCGTCGACGGCGATCAGCACCGGCACTTCGCGGCTGGTGGCCAGCAGGGCCGCGGACACGTTGTGCAGCATGGTGGGCAGGCCCTGACCGGGGACCAGGGTGCCGCCGGCGTGCCGGACCGCGATCCGGTGGGCTTCGCGGACCAGCAGGATCCGGTCGGCCTCGGGGACCGGGAGCTCGTGGCAGAGCTGGTTGATCACGCTCAGCGGCAGGGCCCGCTCGGCCCGGGTTCCGATGGCCTGCATGGTGACGAAGCCCGCCGCGGCGGCGCGCTGGACGAACTCGCCGAGCAGCGTGCTCTTGCCGCTGGCCATCGGCCCGGTGATGGCCACCAAGCGGCCGTGGCCGGCCTGGCACGCCGCCATCGTGGTCGCGAAACCGGCAACCTGATCTTGCCGTTCGACAAACACCATGACTGGCTTCCCCCGAGGTAACCGCCCGTTTTCCTGGGCGCTGTAATCCGATTAAAATGAGGGTGATACGAATCTCACGAGCACATCGTCGGGCTCCGGACGTGTGATTCATATCGACTATGGAAATGCCATGAGCCGCCATGATCGGCGGCGACAGTATGTCACTGTAAAGCGGACGCAAGCAATGAAGCACTGAGGTCACGCGCAGACGCAGTCTTCGTGCATCCGGGCATAATTAGGACAACTTACCGTTGCGTGGCGGTGTTGAAACGACCCTTGACCTGCGGCGTCTGTGTTTGAGTGTCTATCGCTTCACTTGTGTCCGACCGGAACCAGTAATGGGAGATGAACCGCTTAACCAAGGCTTTCACGTAGGTGAATGCGATGTGGATGCCGGCTGAAACAGGCCACGTGAAGAACAGGACGCGACGATCCTTCAAGTCCATAGTGGAGGCCGGTAGGGGGAGTCCTGGGGTTGGCCCCGTATTCGCCGCCTCGTAACGTCCGCCCGGCTTGGAAGAATTGCCATCCGACCTATTCGGGATGAGGACGACAGCGTGACGGAGAGCGGCGCGGCCGAGGCCTGGCAGATTCCGGTCGATCGATCGCAGGCGCCGGCCCGCGAGCCCGGCCCGATCGACCTGCGGCGAAACTTCCTCCAGGCCGCCTACTCCGGGATCCCCACCTTCATGGGCACCCCGATCTGCCTCGACCAGGAGGACCTGCGCGCCGGCGGCGTCGACGTCGCCGTTCTCGGGGTGCCGCTGGACTCCTCCTCCGGGCACCGCGGCGCCGCCTACGGCCCCCGGGCGATGCGTTCCGACGAACGCTACCTGTTCAACACCCCCGAGCTGATGGTCAGCGCCAGCACCCGGGTCAGTCCGTTCAACACCCTCAAGGTGGTCGACTACGGCGACGCCGCGGTCGACATCTTCAGTGTCGAGAAGTCACTGCCGTCGATCGCGGCGACCGTGCGCGAGGTCGCCGACGTCGGCGCCGTCCCGGTCATCCTCGGCGGCGACCACTCCCTGATGATCGCCAGCGTCGGCGCCCTGGCCGAGCTGTACGGCCCGGACAAGATCGGCGTCGTCCACTTCGACGCCCACCCCGACTGCCACGAGCACATCTTCGGCCACCGAATCACCCACGGCACCCCGATCTGGCGGCTCATCGAGGAGAACCGGATCCCCGGCAAGAACTTCGTCCAGGTCGGCCTGCGCACCCCCACCGGCCCCGACGACCAGCTGTTCAACTGGATGCGGCGGCAGGGACTGCGTACCCATTTCATGGTCGAGATCGAACGGCGGGGCTTCACCGCCGTGCTCGATCAGGTCATCGAGGAGATCCTGGACGGGCCTGAGTTCGTCTATCTCTCCCTCGACATCGACGTGCTCGACCCGGCCTACGCCCCGGCACCGGCACCCCCGAACCCGGCGGGCTCACCCCGCGCGAGCTGTTCCCGGCCTTCCGCCGGATCTGCGCCGAGACCAATGTGATCGGCATCGACGTCGTCGAGATCGCGCCGCACCTGGACCCCGGATACACCACCACGATGAACGCGCGCCGGGCCATCTTCGAGGGCCTGACCGGCCTGGCCATGCGAAAGGCCGGGATGACCAGCGCCGACTACGTCAACCCGATCGCCTCCGGCCAGCTCAAGTTCCCGCTGACCTGACCGCAGAAGGACGGCCCCCATGACCGCCACCGTCTTCGCCCCCGACTCGGCCCAGTCCCTGCACGACCTCGAGCGCACCGCCGCCCGGGTCGCCGCGGTGCTGGCCGGGCACGGCGTCCACCCGGGCACCCGGGTGATCCTCAAGGCCGACAACTCGGCCGCCTGGGTCACCGTGCTGCTCGCCCTGGCCCATGCCGGCGCCTCCATCGTGCTCGTCGACCACCAGGACAAGGCCGACGAGACCACCCGCATCCAGAGGCTCACCCGCGCCGCGCTGACGATCGTCGACGATGACGCCGTTCCCCCCGCCGACGGCCCGGTAGTGTTCGTCTACCAGCTGCTCGCCGCCGCCACCGCTCTCCCCGTCCCGCAGCTGGACGGCCCGCTGGACCTGGACATCTGGCGTGCCCTGCCGGACGGGCTGATCATGTGGTCGTCCGGGTCGACCGGCGTGCCCAAGGGTGTGGTCAAGACCGGCGCCCGCTTCCTGCGCAACCTGGAACGCAACGCCGTGCAGATCGGCCACCGCCCCGGCGACGTGCTGCTGCCGCTGCTGCCCTTCTCCCATCAGTACGGCCTGTCCATGGTGTTCATCGCCTGGCTGGTCCGTTGCTCGCTGGTGATCGCCCCGTACCGGCGTGCCGACCGGGCCCTGCGAATGGCCGCCCAGACCGGCGCCACCGTCCTCGACGCCACACCGTCGACGTACCGCAGCATCCTCAACATCGTCACCCGGCGGCCCGACCCGATGGCCGAGCTGCGCACCGTCCGGCTGTACTGCAGCGGCGCCGCCCCCCTCGACCCGACCCTGGTCGACCGGTACGTGGCACTGTGCGGCAAACCGCTGCTGGACAGTTACGGCAGCACCGAGCTGGGCAACGTCGCGTTCGCCACCGAGGACAACCCGGTCGCCACCGGACAGCCGGTCGAGGGCATGGGCGTCCGGATCGTCGACAACGAGGACATCGTGCTCGGCGCCGAGGAGATCGGCGAGATCGAGGTCGACTCACCCGACCTGATGGAGGGCTACCTCGACACCGACGGTGAACTCGACCTCGCGCCGCGCGGGTGGCGGCGCACCGGCGACTTCGGCCGCCTCGACAAGGACGGCAACCTCTACGTCCACGGCCGCAAACTGGCCGTGCACCGGATGGGCTACACCCTCTACCCCGAGCTGATCGAGGCGCGGGTCGCCGAGGCCGGCTGCTCGGCCAAGGTGATCGCGGTCCCCGACGAGCGGCGCGGAAGCTCACTGGTGTTCTTCGTCGAGGACGAGACCGGCGCCGACGCCGGCCACTGGCGCGACCGGATCTGCGCGGTGCTGCCCGCCTACGAACAGCCCAACCGGGTCGTCGTGCTGGACCGGCTGCCGCTCAACCGCAACGGCAAACCCGACCGCAAGGCCCTGGAGAACCTGGCGGCGGGCGAATGACCTCGGCGATCGTCTTCCCCGCGCTCTCCCCGGTCCGCCGCCGGGACCTCGGCACCTTCCTGATGATCCATCCGTACGCCCGCAGGCGTCTCGCCGAAGCCGACGAGGCCCTGGGCTACCACCTGGCCGACGCGCTGGCCGCCGCCCCCGACGACGACTACGCCGAACCGGTGCAGGTCGCCGTGCTGGTGGCCTGTCTGGCGCTGGCCGATTGGTCCACCGACTGGCTCGGCGCCGACCCCGCCTACTGTGTCGGCCCGAGCTTCGGCGAACGCGCCGCGCTGGCCTACACCGGCGCGCTCGGCTTCGCCGACACCGTGCTGCTGGCCGGCGACATCGCCCGTACCGAGCGGGAGTTCTTCGCCACCGAGCACCGTGACGTGGTCACCCACTCGTTCACCCGGGTCCCCGCCGGCCGGCTGGCCGAGCTGCTCGACGGCCTGGCCTGGCATGAGATCTCCGGCCACCTGGACACCGACTTCCACATGGTGTCGCTGCGTGACGGCGAGCTCGAGCCGTTCAAGGCCGCGATCAGCGAGGCCGGCGGCTACTCGCTCTACACCATGCGCCCGCCCGCGCACGCCGCCGTCTTCGCCGGCCTGCGGGAGCGGATGGCCGCCGTCTACGACCGGTATCCGCTGGCCGCACCGCGCCTGCCGATCGTGTCCTACCTCGACGGGTCGCTCGTCACCGGTGTGGACGAGCTGCGGGCGAGCCTGCTCGACGGGTTCGTCCGCCCGATCGGCTGGCTCGACACCGTCACCGCGCTGCGCGGCCATGGCGTGGACCGGCTGTGGGTCGCCGGCCCCGACGCGATGTTCTCCCGGCTGCGGGTCACCGCCGACCACTTCGGTGTCGAGCTGTGCGACCTGCGGCGGGCGCTGGTGCGCCCGCGTCGCTGATCAGTACGGCAACTCGATCGGGGCGATGCCGGCGAAGGCGTCGCCCGGGCCGGGGTTTCCCGCGGGGTACGGCCACCGAGGTGGTTCAGCACCCCCCAGACCGCGTTCAGAGCCGTGGTGACGGCGCCCTCGGCGAACCCACCGGTCCACGACACGTCATCGCCGGCCAGGAACACGCCGCGCTGGCGTACCGGAAGTGTGTCCTGCATGAAATGGGTGAACAACCGCCGCTGATAGCGGTAGTGGCCCGGCAGGTTGGCCTTGAACGCGCCCATGAAGTGCGGCTCGTTCTCCCAGGTCACGGCGATGGGCGGGGCGATGATCCGGCTGCGGACGTCGACCGACGGGTAAATCCGCCGCAGATGCCGCAGCATCACGTCGAGCCGTTCGGCGGCCGGCAGCGCCGACACCTTCAGCGAATCGTCGTTCCAGGTGTATGACAGGCACATCACCCCGGGCTCGCCGGGCCCCTCGTCAAACAGGTACACGCTGCGCGGCGCCCGGTCGGTGAGCGTCATCCCCATCGCCGGCCGGCCGGTCAGCTCGTCGACCTCGTGCCAGAACGGCCGGTCCACCAGCGCGAACAGCTTCGACCCGCCCATGTAGTGGGTGCGCTCGATAGCCGACCACACGCCGGTCGGGAACAGATCCTCGTCGGTGTCGATCCGCGACGTCAGCAGACGCACCTGCGGGGTCAGCACGGCCGCCAGGAACTCCCCGGCGCCCTGCGCGGTCTCCACCCGGACCCAGCCCCGCGACCGCGACAGCCGGGTGACCTCCGGTCGTGGCCCGTCCGGATGCAGCGACGCCAGCGACGTGCCGGGCGGCCAGTGCGCGGGCCGGTCCACGGCATGCTCCCACAGCCGCAACGGCAGTTGCTGAGCCCCACCGACCAGGGTCTGGTGGTCGCCGTCGGCGTCGGTGTAGACGACCCGCAGGATCTCCAGCATGGAGTTCGGGAAGTCGGTGTCCCAGCCGCCCGAGCCGAACCCGACCTGCCCGAACACCTCCCGGTGCCGGAACGAGGCGAACGACGGCGACGACGCCAGGAAACCGTAGAACGACTGGTCGTCCAGTAACGGCACCAGCCGGTTCCACAGCGATTTGATGGCCGCCACGTCCCGGTGCCGGATCGCCGAGTCCATCGCACCGAAGTCCGCGCCCTCCTCCAGCGCCTTGCGCCACGCCTCGTTGACCTGCTGGTACAGGGCGGGCAGGTCATCGGCGACGCGGGCGAAATGCCGGTCGCCGTTGACGTCGACCACGGTCTGCGGGGTGGCCGGCGCCAGCGGGTTCGGGAACGGCCGGGTCGTCAGGCCGACCAGGTCGACGTAGTGGAACAGGGCGGTCGCCGACGGCGGGAACCGCATCGCGCCCAGCTCCGCCGCGGTGTCCGGATGCCCCGGGAAGCAGGCGGTGCGCATCCGGCCGCCGAGCTGCTCGGCCTCGAACACCACCGGGCGCAGGCCCAGCCGCATCAGCTCATAGGCGGCGACCAGCCCGGCGATCCCGCCGCCGACGACCGCGACCGGCGTGCCGTGCATGTCCGGCGGGACGATGCCCAGGCCGTCGGGGTGGGCCAGCCAGCGGTCGTAGCCGAACGGGAAGTCCGGGCCGAACATGGTGATCGGGGGAGCGGCCAGCAGCGTCACCGGGCACCGCCGTACAGACCGGGGCGGCGGTCGGCCAGATACGGGGTGACCCGGCGGGCGGCGGTCAGCGCGTCCCGGTCGAGGTCGGCGATCAGCAGCGGGCCGGACTGCCGGGCCCGGGCCGCGCCGTCCGGGCCGACCACGGTGCTCAGCCCGCAGTAGCCGTCCGGGCTGGGGCTGTGCCAGTTGACGTAGGCGATGAACAGCTGGCTCTCGAAGGCGCGGGCCGGGACCAGGGTGCGTGCCACGAACTCCCACGGCCGGACCAGGGCGGTCGGCACCACGAGCAGTTCGGTGCCGGCCAGTGTGTGCGCGCGGACCGTCTCCGGGAACTCGATGTCGTAACAGACCAGCAGGCCGACCGTGAGCCCGCCGAGCTTCGCCTGCACCACCAGGTCGTCGCCGGCGGTGAACACCGAGCGGTCGATCTCGCCGTACAGGTGAGTCTTGCGGTAGCGGGCCGTGACCGTGCCGTCGGCGTCGACCAGGTGCACGCTGTTGTGGACGGTGTCGCCGGCCCGCTCCGGCCAGCCGTAGACGATCGCCAGCCCGTGGCGGGCCGCGATCGCGGCGACCGCGGCCGTCAACGGCCCGTCGGCGGGCTGGGCCAGCTCCACCGTACGGGCCCGGCCCAGGTGGTAGCCGGTGGCCGACATCTCCGGCGTGACGAGCAGGCTCGCCCCCGCACCGGACGCCGCCGCGGCGACCTCCGTCAACCGGCTCAGGAAATCGTCGTGATGCGAACGGCCGGCGACCCAATCGGGTTGCCAGCACGCGATTCGCATTGTTTCCGAAGCATTCACCGATGGTTCGCCTCTCGCGAATTCGAGCAGCCGGCGAGACATGCCGCCAGAATTGCTACCGGCCACCGGAAATGGCGGCAACCCCTACCCACCTCGGATACCCCAGTCGATGTACGGCCGTTTATGCTCGGGCCCGTGGAATCGATACGGCGGCCCGGCAACCGACTGGACCGGCGTGCGGTGCGCTGGTGGATCGCCCAGGCCGCGGTGTTCGCGGTGCCCCCCGTCGCCGTGCTGGCGCTGCTGACCGCGCTGATCGCGCCGGCCCGCTTCTGGCTCGGCGTCAGCACGGCCGTGGTCGCCGCGATCGGGCTGGCGTACCTGGTGGTCATGCCGCTCTGGCGCTACCGGGTGCACCGCTGGGAGGCCACCGGCACCGCCGTCTACGCCCGGTCCGGGTGGCTGTGGCAGCGCAGCCGGATCACCCCGATGGCCCGCATCCAGACCGTCGACACCGGCAGCGGCCCGATCCAGCGCATGTTCGGACTGGCCGGACTGGTCGTGACGTCCGCGTCGGCGGCCGGCCCGGTGCGCATCCAGGGCCTCGACCGGCAGGTGGCCGCCGACCTCGCCGAGACGCTCGCCGCCCGCGCCCAGGCCGCCCCGGGAGACGGGCAGTGACCTGGGAGCGCCTCGAGCCGCGGATGGTCGCGGTGAGCCTCACCTGGCTGGTCCCGCCGCTCGGCACCGCCCTGCTCACCCTGCTGCTCACCGGCGGCGATCCCGACCTGGCCGCGCTGATCACCCTCGCCTCGATCGCCGCGACCTTCGTCGTCATCGCCGTGATCTTCGCCGTCCGGGTGGCCACCACCCGCTACCGGCTCGACGGCGACCGGGTCGAGGTCCGCTCCGGTCTGCTGTTCCGCCGGCACCGCACGATGCCGCAGGACCGGATCCGCAGCGTCGACGTCACCGCCACCGTCCTGCACCGGCTGCTGCGGCTGCGGGTGGTCCGGATCAACCCGGGCTCCCAGGCCGAGTCGGACAGCCGCCAGCTGGTCCTCGACGGGGTGAGCGTGGCCCGCGCCGAGTCACTGCGCCGGCTGCTCGACCCGGGCGACACCGGCGGCGACACCACTCTGTCCATGCTGACCTGGCGCTGGCTGCGATACGCGCCGCTGAGCGTGTGGGGCGTGGCCGGGGTCGGCGCGGTCCTCGGCGGGTTCTTCCGGCTGCTGGACTCGCTGCGGATCAACCCGGCCGACGTGGGCTTCCTGCGGTCCATCTGGTTCGGGCTGGCCGGACTGCCGTTGGGGGCGGCGATCGGCGTACCGCTGCTGGTGATCCTCGCCCTCGGCGCGCTCACCTCGCTCAGCACCTTCGTGGAGAGCTGGTGGGGCTACCGGCTGGACGCCGTCGGCGACGCCCTCGACATGCGACGCGGCCTGTTCAGCACCCGGTCGGTGTGGCTCGACCGGACCCGGCTGCGCGGCCTGCAGATCAGCGAGCCCCAGCCGCTGCGGCTGGCCCGGGGCGCCCGGCTCAACGCGATCGCGATCGGCCTCGGCACCCACGAGGACCGGTCCACCTCGAACAAGAGCGCCCTGCTACCGCCCGCGCCGAAGGCCGAGGCGCACCGGGTCGCCGCCGGCATCCTCGGCGAGGACCCCGGCTTCCTCACCGGCCTCACTCTGGCCGGGGCGCCCCGCGCGGCCCTGCGCCGCCGCCTGACCTGGGCCGTCAGCGGCATCGCCCTGCTCGAAGCGCCGCTCGTGCTGCTCGGCGCGCTGCTGACCGACGTGCTGCTGCACATCGCCGGGATCTCCGCCGCGATCCTGCTGCCCCTGGCCGTCGCCGCGGCCGTCGACGCCCACCGCAACCTCGGGTCGGGGCTGCACGGCCGCTACCTGGTCACCCGCTGCGGCACCTACAACCGGCGGACCGTCCTGATCGACACGTCAGCCGTCATCGGCTGGGGCATCGACCAGTCCGCCTT
Organism: Actinoplanes sp. CA-252034; assembly: GCF_050956125.1. Taxonomy (NCBI): domain Bacteria; kingdom Bacillati; phylum Actinomycetota; class Actinomycetes; order Micromonosporales; family Micromonosporaceae; genus Actinoplanes; species Actinoplanes sp. CA-252034. The sequence continues at coordinate 6,984,201 of NZ_CP191846.1, read as the reverse complement.
CCAGCGGCGGGCCGGCATCGCCACGTTCGTGGCCATGGTCGGCGCAGGCCGCAGCGGCTACCGAATCCGCGACGTCCGGGTCGCCGACGGCCTCGCCCTTGCTCGCGCCGCCACCCCCGGAATGCTCGACGAATTCCTCGAAACCGCACCTGAGGAAAACAAACCCGTAGGGGTCCGCTAGGGGATTTCCGCCTCTCGGCACACCGCTAGCCTCCGCGAATAGTGTGGGCTATTGCTGTTCTTTGCCGAATGGTGGGCGCGAGATGATGGATTCGTCCGGGGAACTGCGGGACCGCCTGGCCGGAATGCCGGCGCCGGAAGCGCACCGGCTGCTCACCGACCTGGTCACCGGCCTCGCGGCTGCGGCGCTGCGCCGGCCCGCCGGTGAGCCGGTCGCGGCCGGCGACACGTTCTTCGAGACCGGCTTCGACTCGCTGACGGCGGTCGAGCTGCACAGCCGGCTTACCGCGGCCACCGGCCTGGCGCTGCCGGTGACGCTGGCGTTCGACTACCCGACCCCGGCCGCGCTCGCCCGCCACCTGCACGCCGAACTGCTCGGCCTGGCCCCGGAGCCCGCCACCGCCGGGATGCCCGGGCAGTCCGACGAGCCGATCGCGATCGTCGGCATGGCCTGCCGGTTCCCCGGCGGCGCCGACACCCCGGACGGCCTGTGGCGGCTGGTCGACGACGGCGCCGACGCCATCGGGACCTTCCCGGCCGACCGGGGCTGGGATCTCGACGCCCTCTACTCCACCGACCCGGACCAGCCCGGCACCAGCTACACCCGCGAGGGCGGCTTCCTCTACGACGCCGGTGACTTCGACGCCGCGTTCTTCGGAATCAGCCCGCGTGAGGCGCTCGCCATGGACGCCCAGCAGCGGCTGGTCCTGGAGACCTCCTGGGAGGCCCTGGAAGCCGCCGGGCTCGTCCCGGACACCCTCCGCGAGCAGCGGATCGGCGTGTTCGTCGGCGCCGAGACCCAGGAGTACGGCCCCCGCCTGCAGGACGCCGCCGACGGCCTGGAGGGCTACCTGGTCACCGGCAACGCCGCCAGCGTCGCCTCCGGCCGGGTCTCCTACGTCCTCGGCCTGCAGGGCCCGGCGCTGACCGTCGACACCGCCTGCTCCTCGTCGCTGGTGGCCCTGCACCTGGCCGCGCAGGCGCTGCGCCAGGGCGAATGCACGATGGCGCTGGCCGGTGGCGTGGCCGTGATGGCCAGCCCCGCGTCGTTCCTGGCGTTCTCCCGGCAGCGCGGCCTCGCCCCGGACGGCCGGTGCAAGCCGTTCGCGGCCGCCGCCGACGGCACCGCCTGGGCCGAGGGCATCGGCATGCTGCTCGTCGAACGGCTCTCCACCGCCCAGGCCGCCGGCCGCCGCATCCTCGCCGTCGTCCGCGGATCCGCGGTCAACCAGGACGGCGCCTCCAACGGCCTGACCGCCCCGAACGGCCCGGCCCAGCAGCGGGTCATCCGGCAGGCGCTCGCCAACGCCGGGCTGGAGCCCTCCGACGTGGACGCGGTCGAGGCGCACGGCACCGGCACCACCCTCGGCGACCCGATCGAGGCGCAGGCGCTGCTGGCCACCTACGGCCGCGACCGGGCCGAGCCGCTCTGGCTGGGCTCGCTGAAGTCCAACATCGGGCACGCCCAGGCGGCCGCCGGTGTCGGCGGTGTGATCAAGATGGTCGAGGCGCTGCGCCACCAGGTGCTGCCCCGGACACTGCACGTCGACGCGCCGTCCCCGCACGTCGACTGGACGGCCGGGTCGGTCGAGCTGCTCACCGAACCACGGCCGTGGCCGGTGACCGAACGCCCCCGCCGGGCCGCGGTCTCGTCGTTCGGCATGAGCGGCACCAACGCCCACGTGATCATCGAGGAGCCGCCGTCGCAGGCACCCGCGCCGGCTGCCGAACCGGCCGGGGTCACGCTGCTGCCGATCTCCGCCCGCACCGCCGAGGGGTTGTCCGCGCAGGCCGCGAAACTGCTCGACCGGCTCGACACGGCACTGCCCGACCTCGGGTTCTCGCTGGCCACCACCCGTACGCACTTCCCGTACCGGGCCGTCGTGCCGGCCACCGACCGCGCCACCGCCGAGGAGGGTCTGCGCGCTCTCACCGTGACCGGCACGGCTGCCACGGCCCGGACCGCGTTCCTGTTCACCGGGCAGGGCTCCCAGCGGGTGGGGATGGGCCGGGCGCTGTACCGGGCCGAGCCGGTGTTCGCCGCCGCGTTCGACGAGGCCGCCTGGTACCTCGACATCCAGCTCGACACCCCGCTCGCCGACGCGCTCGACGACCCGGAGTTGCTCGCCGGTACGGCGTACGCCCAGCCCGCCGTCTTCGCCGTCGAAGTGGGCCTGCTGGCGCTGCTCGAACACTGGGGGATCACCCCGGACGTGCTGGTCGGACACTCGATCGGGGAGATCGCGGCCGCGTACGCCGCCGGGGTCCTGTCGCTGCCCGACGCCGCCGCCCTGGTCGGCGCCCGCGGCCGGCTGATGCAGGCGCTGCCCGCCGGTGGGGTGATGCTGGCCGTGCGGGCCGCCGAGGCCGACGTACGTGCCGCGTTCCCCGACGTCGACCTGGCCGCCGTCAACGGCCCGAACGCGGTCGTCGTCGCCGGGACCGAGGCCGACATCGCACCGGTCGAGGCGCACGGCTGGACGACCACCCGCCTGCGGACCAGCCACGCCTTCCACTCCCGGCTGATGGAGCCGATGCTCGCCGAGTTCCGCCGCCTGCTGCGCTTCCTCACCTTCCGCGAGCCGAAGATCCCGATCGTCTCCACCGTCACCGGCCGACCGGTCGAACCCGGCCAGTGGACCGACATCGACTACTGGGTCGGCCAGATCCGCGCCACCGTCCGGTTCGCCGACGCGGTCGCCCAGGTCGGCGACGCCCGGTTCGTCGAGATCGGCCCGGACGCGGTCCTGTCGGCCATGGTCGACGGCGCGGTGCCGCTGCTGCGCCGCGACCGGGACGAGGCCGCCACCGTGCGGGCCGCCGCCGCCACCCTCTGGACCCGCGGCGCCGACCTGGACTGGCCGAGACTGTTCCCCCCGGCCGCCCGGATCGTCGACCTGCCCACCTACGCCTTCCAACGGCAGCGGTTCTGGCTCGACACCGCCCCCGCCGCCCGCGGCGACGACGACAGCGCGTTCTGGACCGCCGTGGACCGCGCCGACCTGCCCGCTCTCGCCGCCGAGATCGGCGTCGACACCGCCGCCGTCGAAGGTGTGCTCCCGGCCCTGGCCGCCTGGCGGTCCCGCGGCCGGGAACGCTCGATCATCGACGGCTGGCGGTACCGGGCCGTCTGGGAGCCGGTGGAGAGCCGGACCGCGACCCTGTCCGGCAGCTGGGCGGGCGACGAGGAACTGCTGACCCGTGTCGGTGCCATGGTCGTCTCGCTGGCCGAGGCCACCACCGGTGTCGTCGTCTCCCCGTCGTCACCTGCTGAAGCCCTCGATCTGGTGAAGTCGATGATCGGACGGCAGATCCCGATCTGGTTCGCCACCCGGGGCAGTGGTGTCGACCAGGCCGCGGTGCAGGGCTTCGCCCGGGTCGTCGGCCTGGAGCACCCCGAACTCTGGGGCGGCCTGCTCGAACTCCCCGCGACGATCGACGACCGCGCGGCGGGCCGGATCGCGGCCGTGCTGTCCGGTGAGTTCGGCAGTGAGGACCAGATCGCGGTCCGCGGCAACGGCGTCCTGGTCCGCCGCCTGGTCAGCGCCCCGGCGACCTCGGGACGGGCCTGGCAGCCGCGCGGCACGATCCTGATCACCGGCGGCACCGGCGGCCTCGGCACCGAGGTGGCCCGGTGGGCCGCCGGCAACGGCGCCGAACGGATCGTCCTGGTCTCCCGCCGAGGCGGCACGACCGACCTGCCGAACGCCGAGGTGCACGCCTGCGACCTGGCCGACCGGGCCGCCGTCGAGGCGCTGCTGGCCGCGATCGGGCCGGTCGGCGCGGTGGTCCACGCGGCCGGTGTCGGTGAGGACGCCGACCTGGCCGACGCCGACGAGGACCACCTGCGGCGGGTGCTGTCCGGCAAGGTGGACGGGGCCCGGCACCTCGACGAGCTGGCCGGGGACGTCGACGCGTTCGTGGTGTTCTCGTCGATCTCCGGAGTCTGGGGCAGCCGCGGCCAGGCCGCCTACGGCGCCGCGAACGCCGCCCTGGACGCCCTGATCGAACGCCGCCGCGCCGCGGGACGGCCCGGCACCGCGATCGCCTGGGGCCCCTGGGCCGCCGTCGGCATGGCCGCCGACCAGGGCGAGACGGAACTGCTGCGCCGGCAGGGTCTGCACGCGCTGCCCGCCGACCGGGCGATCGCCGCGATGGCCGGTGCCGTCGGCGGCGGCGACATCACGGTCACCGTGGCCGACGTCCGGTGGGACGAGTTCGTGCCGCTGTTCGCCGCCGCCCGGGAACGCCCGCTGTTCGACCGGCTCGCCGACACCCCGCCCACCGGTGGCACGGTCTTCTCCACCTACGGCCAGCGGCTGCTCGAACTGCCCGCCCCCGAACGGCGACGTCTCGTCACCGAGATGGTCCGTACGCACGTCGCCGCCGTCCTCGGCCACACCTCCGGCGAGCCCATCGAGCCCACCCGCGCCTTCCGGGAACTCGGCTTCGACTCGCTGACCGCCGTCGAGCTGCGCAACCGGCTCCAGGCCGCGACCGGGCTCGTCCTCCCGGCAACGCTCGCGTTCGACCATCCCAGCATCGAACGGCTCGCCGCGTTCGTCCACGGGCAGATCGCCGGATCCCTGCCCACCAGCACCGTCGCGGCGGTCACCGAGGCGGCCGACGACCCGATCGTCATCGTCGGCATGGGCGTCCGGTTCCCCGGCGGCGCCGACACCCCGGAAGCCCTGTGGGACCTGGTCGCCTCCGGCGCCGACGCGATCGGCGGCTTCCCCACCGACCGTGGCTGGGACCTCGACGGCCTTTACCACCCGGACCCGGACCACCCCGGCACCTCCTACGCCCGCGAGGGCGGCTTCCTGCACGGCGCGGCCGACTTCGACGCCGGCCTGTTCGGGATCTCGCCGCGTGAGGCGCTCGCCATGGACCCGCAGCAGCGGCTGCTGCTGGAGACCTCATGGGAGGCGTTCGAGCGGGCCGGGATCGACCCGTTGTCACTGCGCGGCGAAGCGGTCGGCGTGTTCGCCGGCTCCAACGGGCAGGACTACGCGAGCCAGCGCACCGGCATCCCCACCGACCTCGAGGGATATCTCAGCACCGGCACCGCGGGCAGCGTCGTCTCCGGCCGCATCGCCTACACGTTCGGCCTGGAAGGCCCGGCCGTCACTGTCGACACCGCGTGCTCGTCGTCGCTGGTGGCGCTGCATCTGGCCGGGCAGGCGCTGCGGTCGGGCGAGTGCACGATGGCCCTGGTCGGCGGTGTCACCGTGATGTCGACGCCGGACGCCTTCCTCGACTTCAGCCGCCAGCGCGGCCTCGCCGCCGACGGGCGGATCAAGGCGTTCGCCGCGGGCGCCGACGGCACGGCCTGGGGTGAGGGCGCGGGCATGCTGCTGGTCGAACGCCTCTCCACGGCGCAGGCCGCCGGGCGCCGCGTCCTCGCCGTCGTCCGCGGCACGGCCGTCAACTCCGACGGCGCCTCCAACGGGCTCACCGCGCCGAACGGGCCGTCCCAGCAGCGGGTCATCCGGCAGGCGCTCGCGGTGGCCGGGCTGCAGCCGTCCGAGGTGGACGTCGTCGAGGCGCACGGCACGGGGACCGCTCTCGGGGACCCGATCGAGGCGCAGGCGCTGCTGGCCACCTATGGTCAGGATCGGACAGCGCCCCTGTGGCTCGGCTCGGTCAAGTCGAACATCGGGCACACCCAGGCCGCGGCGGGCATCGCGGGCATCGTCAAGATGGTCCTCGCGATGCGGCACTCGCTGCTGCCCGCGACCCTGCACGTCGACGAGCCGTCACCGCACGTCGACTGGTCGGCCGGGGACATCTCCCTGCTCACGTCGGCTCAGCCCTGGCCCGCGGGGGAGCAGCCGCGCCGTGCCGGCGTCTCCTCGTTCGGCGTGTCCGGCACCAACGCGCACGTGATTTTGGAGGAGCCGCCGGCGTTCGAGGCGCCTGCAGCGCCATCGCCGCTTCCGGTGGTCCCGGTGATCCTTTCCGGTGCGAGCGATGCGGTTCTCGATGCTCAGATGACCCTTTTCGGTACGGTCGACGCGTCCCCGATGGCTCTAGGTGCGGGTGCGGCCCGTCGGGCGGTGCTGTCGCATCGTGCCGTGGTCCTGGGCTCGGAGGTGGTGGCCCGTGGTGTAGCCACGTCCCGGCGGCTCGGGTTCCTGTTCACCGGTCAGGGTTCGCAGCGTGTCGACATGGGCCGTGGCCTTCACGAGGCGTTCCCGGTGTTCGCGGAAGCGTTCGACCGGGTCGCCCTGCATCTCGACCAGCACCTGGACCGGCCGCTCGCCGAGGTGCTGGCCGATGAGGAGTTGATTCATCAGACGGCTTACGCCCAGCCGGCGATCTTCGCCGTTGAGGTGGCGTTGCACGCGCTGCTGGAGTCGTGGGGTGTGCGCCCGGATGTGCTGGTCGGTCACTCGATCGGTGAGATCGCCGCTGCTCACGTGGCCGGGGTGTTCTCCCTGATTGATGCGGCCACACTGGTGACCGCTCGCGGTCGTCTGATGCAGGCACTCCCCGTTGGCGGGGCGATGCTGGCGGTCCAGGCGTCGGAGGAAGAGGTGCGGGCGGCATTCCCGGACATCGACATTGCAGCGGTGAACGGGCCGAGGTCGGTCGTGGTCTCCGGCCTCGATGCCGACATTTCCGAAATCGCCGCCCGGGAGTGGAAGACGACGCGGCTGCGGACCAGTCACGCGTTCCATTCGCGGTTGATGGACCCGATGCTGCCGGAGTTCGAGCGGATCGTCCGGGCGTTGACGTTCACGCCGGGGCACGGCCGCTGGTCGGACCCGGCCTACTGGGTGTCGCACGTGCGCGACACGGTCCGCTTCGCCGACGCGATCGCCGAGTTGGACGGTGTCCGGTTCGTCGAGCTGGGGCCGGATGCGGTGCTGTCGGCGATGGTCGACGGCGCGGTGCCGCTGCTGCGCCGTGGCCGTGACGAGGTGACGACCCTGCTGACCGGCGTGGCCACGCTGTTTGTGCAGGGCGTACCCGTGCAATGGTCTTCGCTCTTCAACGGGGTTGAACCGGCTGACCTGCCGACCTATCCCTTCCAGCGCAGCCGCTACTGGCTGGAGAGTCAGCCGGTCGCACCGGCCCCGGCCGACGCCGAGACCGGTTTCTGGCAGACCGTCGAGCAGGGCGATCTGCCCACGCTCGCCGCCCAGCTGGATCTCCCCGCCGACTCGCTCGCCGAGGTGCTGCCCGCGCTGGCCGCGTGGCGTTCTCGGGGACGCGAACGCTCGCAGGCCGACGCCTGGCGCTACCGGATCACCTGGAAACCGGCCGACCTCCCACCGGCCACCCTGTCCGGCACGTGGGCGGGCGACGAGGAACTGCTGACCCGTGTCGGTGCCATGGTCGTCTCGCTGGCCGAGGCCACCACCGGTGTCGTCGTCTCCCCGTCGTCACCTGCTGAAGCCCTCGATCTGGTGAAGTCGATGATCGGACGGCAGATCCCGATCTGGTTCGCCACCCGGGGCAGTGGTGTCGACCAGGCCGCGGTGCAGGGCTTCGCCCGAGCGGTCGGCCTGGAGCACCCCGAACTCTGGGGCGGCTTGCTCGAACTCCCCGAGACCGTCGACGACCGTACCGCCGCACGGATCGCCGGGGTCCTCGCCGGAGCCCTCGGTGCCGAGGACCAGATCGCCGTCCGCGACAGCGGCGTCCTGGTCCGCCGCCTCACCCACGCGCCCGCCGCCACCGGCCCGGCGTGGCAGCCGCGCGGCACGATCCTGATCACCGGCGGCACCGGCGGCCTCGGCACCGAGGTGGCCCGGTGGGCCGCCGGCAACGGCGCCGAACGGATCGTCCTGGTCTCCCGCCGAGGCGGCACGACCGACCTGCCGAACGCCGAGGTGCACGCCTGCGACCTGGCCGACCGGGCCGCCGTCGAGGCGCTGCTGACCGCGATCGGCCCGGTGAACGCGGTCGTGCACGCGGCCGGGGTGGCCGCCGACGTCTCCCTGGCCGACGCCGACGAGCAGCACCTGCACGACCTGCTCTCCGGCAAGGTCGACGGCGCCCGGCACCTCGACGAGCTGGTCGGCGACGTCGACGCGTTCGTCGTCTTCTCCTCGATCTCCGGCATCTGGGGCAGCGGAATGCAGGCCGCCTACGGCGCTGCGAACGCCGCCCTGGACGCCCTGATCGAACGCCGCCGCGCACAGGGCGAGCCGGGCACCGCGATCGCCTGGGGGCCGTGGGCCCGGGTCGGGATGGCCGCCGACGACGAGGTGGCGACCCAGTTGCGCCGCGTCGGCCTGGCCCCGATGGACCCGCACCGTGCGATCACCGCCATGGCCTACGCGGTCGGCGCCGGCGAGACCGCGGTGACCGTGGCCGACGTGCGCTGGCCGGAGTTCCTGTCCGCGTTCACGGCCACCCGTGCCCGCCCGCTCTTCGACGACCTGCCCGAAGCGGTCGCGCCGGCCGCCACCGGCACCGTGGTCACCAGCCTCGGCCAGCGGCTCGCCGCCCTGCCCGCCGCCGACCGCCGCCGGCACGTCGCCGACCTGGTGCGCACCCACGTCGCCGCGGTCCTCGGCCACGCCACCACCGACGCGATCGCGCCCGGCCGGGCGTTCAAGGACCTCGGCTTCGACTCACTCACCGCCGTCGACCTGCGCAACCGGCTGCGCGCCGCCACCGGGCTGGCGCTGCCCGCCACACTCGCCTTCGACCACCCCAGCATCGAACGGCTCGCCGCCCACCTGCTGGACGAGCTGACCGGCTCGGCCGTCACCGTGACCGGACCGGCGACGGTCGCGGCGGACGGCGACGACCCGCTGGTCATCGTCGGCATGGGCGTCCGGTTCCCGGGCGGCGCCGACACCCCCGAAGCCCTGTGGGACCTCGTCGCCTCCGGCACCGACACGGTCGGCGGCTTCCCCACCGACCGCGGCTGGGACCTGGACGCGCTCTACCACCCGGACCCCGACCACCCCGGCACCTCGTACACCCGCGAGGGCGGCTTCCTGCACGACGCGGCCCAGTTCGACGCCGGCCTGTTCGGGATCTCGCCGCGCGAGGCGACCGCCATGGACCCCCAGCAGCGGCTGCTCCTCGAGACGTCGTGGGAGGCGTTCGAGCGGGCCGGGATCGACCCGCTGTCACTGCGCGGCGAAGCGGTCGGCGTGTTCGCGGGCGCCAACAGCATCGACTACGGCGCCCGGGCCGGTGCGCTGCCCGACGGCATCGAAGGCCACCTGCTCACCGGCACCGCCGCCAGCGTCGTCTCCGGCCGCATCTCCTACACGTTCGGCCTGGAAGGACCGGCCGTCACCATCGACACCGCCTGCTCCTCGTCGCTGGTCGCCCTGCATCTCGCCACCCAGGCGGTACGGTCCGGTGAGTGCACGATGGCGCTGGTCGGCGGCGTCTGTGTGATGTCCGGGCCGGAGACGTTCACCCAGTTCTCCCGGCAGCGCGGCCTCGCCGCCGACGGCCGCTGCAAGCCGTTCGCCGCGGCGGCCGACGGCACCGGCTGGGCCGAGGGCGCGGGCATGCTGTTGGTCGAGCGGCTGTCGACGGCGCGTGCGGCGGGGCGGCGGGTGCTGGCGGTGGTGCGCGGGACGGCGGTCAACCAGGACGGTGCGTCGAACGGGCTCACCGCCCCGAATGGGCCGTCCCAGCAGCGGGTCATCCGGCAGGCGCTCGCCGTCGCCGGGCTGGAGTCGTCCGACGTGGACGTGGTGGAGGCGCACGGGACGGGAACCGCTCTCGGTGATCCGATCGAGGCGCAGGCGCTGTTGGCGACCTATGGTCAGGATCGGTCAGCGCCGCTGTGGCTCGGCTCGGTCAAGTCGAACATCGGGCACGCGCAGGCCGCGGCCGGTGTCGCCGGGATCGTCAAGATGGTCATGGCGATGCGCCACGGCCTGCTGCCCCAGACCCTGCACGTGGATTCGCCTTCGCCGCACGTGGACTGGTCGGCGGGCGAGATATCGCTGCTCACGTCGGCCCAGCCGTGGCCGGCCGGTTCGCGGCCCCGCCGGGCCGGTGTGTCGTCGTTCGGCATGAGCGGGACCAACGCGCACGTGATCCTGGAGGAGCCGCCGGCGTTCGACGCGCCTGCAGCGCCATCGCCGCTTCCGGTGGTCCCGGTGATCCTTTCCGGCGCGAGCGATGCCGTTCTCGATGTTCAATTCACCCTTTTCGGTACGGTCGACGCGTCTTCGATGTCTCTAGGTGCGGGTGCGGCCCGTCGGGCGGTGCTGTCGCATCGTGCCGTGGTCCTCGGCTCGGAGGTGGTCGCTCGCGGGGTGGCGTCACCGGCCCGCCTCGGGTTCCTGTTCACCGGTCAGGGTTCACAGCGTGTCGATATGGGCCGTGGCCTGTACGCGTCGTTCCCGGTGTTCGCGGAAGCGTTCGACCGGGTCGCCCTGCACGTCGATCAGTATCTGGACCGGCCGCTCGCCGAGGCGCTGGCCGATGAGGAGTTGATCCACCAGACGGGTTATGCGCAGCCGGCGATCTTCGCCGTTGAGGTGGCGTTGCACGCGCTGCTGGAGTCGTGGGGTGTGCGCCCGGATGTGCTGGTCGGTCACTCGATCGGTGAGATCGCCGCTGCTCACGTGGCCGGAGTGATGTCGCTGACTGACGCGGCTGTCCTAGTCACCGCCCGAGGCCGTCTCATGCAGGCGCTTCCCGCGGGTGGGGCGATGCTGGCGGTGCAGGCGTCGGAGGACGAGGTGCGGGCGGCGTTCCCGGACATCGACATCGCGGCGGTCAATGGCCCCAGATCGGTCGTGGTCTCCGGCCCCGATGCCGACATTTCGCTTGTTGAAGGTGGGCCTTGGAAGACGAAGCGGCTGCGGACCAGTCACGCGTTCCATTCGCGGTTGATGGAGCCGATGCTGGCCGATTTCGATCGGGTGGTGCGGGCGCTGTCGTTCCGTGCGCCGACGATCCCGGTGGTGTCGTCGGGGGACTGGTCGGATCCGGGTTACTGGGTGTCGCATGTGCGGGATACGGTCCGGTTTGCGGACGCGATCGCGCAGCTCGACGCGCGCGGCACGGATCCGGCATCTGACGCACGGCTCGCGAGTGGGGGCGTGCGGTTCGTGGAGCTGGGCCCGGATGCGGTGTTGTCGGCGATGGTCGACGACGCGGTGCCGCTGCTGCGCCGCGGCCGTGACGAGGTGACGACCCTGCTCACCGGCGTGGCCACGCTGTTTGCTCAGGGCGTACCCGTGCAATGGTCTGCGCTCTTCAACGGGGTTGAACCGGCTGACCTGCCGACCTATCCCTTCCAACGGGAGCGCTACTGGCTCGACGAAGCCCCGGTGGACGCTGCGGCCGGGGCCGACGACGGTGGTTTCTGGGCCACCGTCGAGCGCGGTGACCTGGCCACTCTGGCCGACCAACTGCGGCTGCCGGCCGGCGCCCTCACCGACCTGGTCCCCGCCCTGGCGTCCTGGCGCGCCCGCAGTCGTGAGCGCTCCGAACTCGACGGCTGGCGCTACCGCGTCACCTGGGAGCCGGTGGAGAGCCGGACCGCGACCCTGTCCGGCAGCTGGGCGGGCGACGAGGAACTGCTGACCCGGCTGGGCGCCATGGTCGTCCCGCTGGCAGAGGCGACGACCGGTGTCGTCGTCTCCCCGTCGTCGCCGGCCGAGGCCCTCGACCTGGTGAAGTCGATGATCGGACGGCGGATCCCGATCTGGTTCGCCACCCGGGGCAGTGGTGTCGACCAGGCGGCGGTGCAGGGCTTCGCCCGAGCGGTCGGCCTGGAGCACCCCGAACTCTGGGGCGGCCTGCTCGAACTCCCCGAGATGATCGACGACCGCGCGGTGGGCCGGATCGCGGCCGTGCTGTCCGGGGCGTCCGGCGCCGAGGACCAGATCGCGGTCCGCAGCAACGGCATCCTCGTCCGCCGCCTCACCACGGCCGCGGCGGCCGACAACACCCCCGAATGGCGGCCCCGCGGCACGATCCTGATCGCCGGCGGCACCGGCGGACTGGGCTCGCAGGTGGCCCGCTGGGCTGCCGAGAACGGTGCGGACCGACTGGTCCTGGTGTCCCGCCGTGGCGGCGAGACCGACATTCCCAACGCCGAGGTGCACGCCTGCGACCTGGCCGACCGTGACGCCGTCGAGGCGCTGCTGGCCGCGGTCGGCCCGGTCGACGCGGTCGTGCACGCGGCCGGTGTCGGCGAGGACGTCACCCTGCTCGACGCCGATGCCGAGCACCTGCGCCGGGTCTTCGACGGCAAGGTTCTCGGTGCGCGGCACCTCGACGAGCTGGCCGGCGACGTGGACGCCTTCGTGGTGTTCTCGTCGATCTCCGGGATCTGGGGCAGCGCCGGTCAAGCCGCCTACGGCGCCGCGAACGCCGCTCTGGACGCGCTGATCACTCGCCGCCGTGCGCAGGGCAAACCCGGCACGGCCGTCGCGTGGGGCCCGTGGGCGCGGGTCGGCATGGCCGCTGACGAGGACATCGCCGGTCAGCTGCGCCGCCGCGGTCTGAACCCGATGGCGCCGGAACGGGCGCTGGCGGCGCTGGCCACGGCGGTCGGTGCCGGTGACGAGCAGGTCGTCGTCGCGGACGTGCGCTGGGCGGACTTCCTGCCGCTTTTCACCGCGAGCCGGGAGCGGCCGCTGTTCGCGCGGCTCGCCACGGCCGGCGCCGTCGCCGCCACCGACGAGCAGCGTGAGACCGGGCTGACCGCACGACTCGCGGGCATGCCGGCTGCCGAGCGGCACCGTACCGTGCTGGATCTGATCCGGGCCGAGGTCGCCACGGCGCTCGGCCACGCGTCGGCGGCCGCGATCCCGCCCGGCCGGGCCTTCAAGGACCTCGGGTTCGACTCGCTCACCGCCGTCGAACTCCGGAACCGCCTGCAGACCGCCACCGGTCTCACACTCCCGGCGACCCTGGTCTTCGACTATCCGAACGCCGAGCAGCTCACCACGTTCGTGCTAGCCCGGCTCACCCCGGACACCGTGGTCTCCGACGCCAACGTGGCCCAGGCCGTGGCGGCCACCGGCGACCCGATCGTGATCGTCGGCATGGGACTGCGGCTGCCCGGCGGCGTCGACACACCCGAACAGTTCTGGGACCTCGTCGCCGCCGGAGGAGAGGGCATCGGCCCGTTCCCCACCGACCGTGGCTGGGACCTGGACCGGCTCTACCACCCGGACCCGGACCACCCGGGCACCTTCTACGCCCGGGAGGGCGGCTTCCTGTACGGGGCCGGTGACTTCGACGCCGGGCTGTTCGGGATCTCGCCGCGTGAGGCGCTGGCCATGGACCCGCAGCAGCGGCTGCTGCTGGAGACGTCGTGGGAGGCGTTCGAGGCGGCCGGGGTCGACCCCCTCGGCCTGCGCGGCGAAACGGTCGGCGTCTACGTCGGCGCGTCCTTCATGGGGTACGGCAGCGGCCCCGTCGACTCCACCGACGGCGTCGAGGGGCACCTGCTCACCGGCACCGCCTCGTCGGTCATCTCCGGCCGGATCGCCTACACGTTCGGGCTGGAAGGCCCCGCCGTCACCGTCGACACGGCGTGCTCGTCGTCGCTGGTGGCCCTGCACCTAGCGGCGCAGGCGCTGCGCTCCGGCGAATGCACGATGGCCCTGGTCGGCGGCGTCACCGTCATGCCGGACCCGGACGTCTTCGTCGAATTCTCCCGGCAGCGCGGGCTGTCCGCCGACGGCCGCTGCCGCTCCTTCGGAGACGGCGCGGACGGGACCGGTTGGTCCGAGGGCGCGGGAATGCTCCTGGTCGAGCGGTTGTCGACGGCCACGGCCGCCGGGCACGAGATCCTTGCGGTGGTACGGGGAAGCGCCGTCAACTCCGACGGCGCGTCCAACGGCCTGACCGCCCCGAACGGTCCCGCCCAGCAGCGGGTGATCCGGGCCGCGCTGGCGGGCGCGGGCCTCGCCGCAGCCGACGTCGACGCGGTCGAGGCGCACGGCACGGGCACCGCCCTCGGTGACCCGATCGAGGCGCAGGCGTTGCTGGCCACCTATGGTCAGGACCGTGCCGGGGCGCCGTTGTGGCTGGGGTCGGTGAAGTCGAACATCGGCCACACCCAGGCGGCCGCGGGTGTCGCCGGCATCGCCAAGATGGTGCTGGCCTTGCGGCACGGGGTCCTCCCTGCGACTCTGCACGCCGACGCGCCGTCGCCGCACGTGGACTGGACGGCCGGTGACATCGCCCTGCTGACGTCGGCTCAGCCGTGGCCGGCGGCCGACCGCCCGCGCCGGGCCGGTGTGTCCGCCTTCGGTGTCTCCGGCACCAACGCCCACGTGATCATCGAAGAGGCCCCTGCTGCCGGGGCGAACGTCGAGAAGTCCCCGGCCGAACCTGTTCGCCGGCGGATCGTGCCGGTGGCGCTGTCCGGGAACGATCGGACGGCGCTGACCGCTCAGGCCGCGCGACTGATCGAGGTCGGCGGCGCTGACGTGGAGGTGACGGCGGTGGGTGCGGCCGCCGCCCGGCGTGCCGTCCTCCCGCATCGGGCGGTGGTCCTGGCGTCGGATTCCTCCTCGCTGGCCGCCGGCCTGTCCGAGGTCGTGGCCGGCGGTGGACTGTCCGGAGTGGCGTCTCCGGCGCGTCTCGGGTTCCTGTTCACCGGCCAGGGTTCACAGCGTGTCGACATGGGCCGTGGTCTGTACGCGTCCTTCCCGGTGTTCGCTTCGGAATTCGATCGGGTCGCCCTGCATCTCGATCAGTATCTGGACCGGCCTCTCGCCGAGGTGCTGGCCGATGAGGAGTTGATCCACCAGACGGGTTATGCGCAGCCGGCGATCTTCGCGGTCGAGGTGGCGTTGCATGCGCTGCTGGAGTCGTGGGGTGTGCGCCCGGATGTGCTGGTCGGTCACTCGATCGGTGAGATCGCCGCTGCTCACGTGGCCGGGGTGTTCTCGCTGGCCGACGCGGCCGTTCTGGTCACGGCGCGGGGTCGTCTGATGCAGGCGCTTCCGGCTGGTGGGGCGATGCTGGCGGTGCAGGCGTCGGAGGACGAGGTGCGGGCGGCGTTCCCGGGCATCGACATCGCGGCGGTGAACGGGCCGAGGTCGGTCGTGGTCTCCGGCCCCGATTCCGACATTTCCGAGATCGCCGCGGGCGGGTGGAAGTCGACGCGGCTGCGGACCAGTCATGCGTTCCATTCGCGGTTGATGGAGCCGATGCTGGCCGATTTCGATCGGGTGGTCCGGAGGTTGTCGTTCAGTGCGCCGACGATCCCGGTGGTGTCGTCGGGGATTGGTCGGATCCGGCCTATTGGGTGTCTCATGTGCGGGACACGGTTCGGTTCGCGGACGCGATCGCGCAGTTGGGGCAGGGCCCTGGCCTGTCGAACGCGGCGGATCCGGTGCCCGCGCCAGGGCTTGCGGGTGTGCGGTTCGTCGAGCTGGGGCCGGATGCGGTGCTGTCGGCGCTGGTCGACGACGCGGTGCCGCTGCTGCGCCGTGACGGTGACGAGGTCACGACGGCTTTGACCGCCGTGGCGAGGCTGTTCGTGAGCGGTGTCGCCGTCGACTGGACCGCGTTCCATGACGGTGTCCGCCCGGCGGCCCTGCCGACCTACGCGTTCCAGCGCCAGCGCTACTGGCTGCGCTCCCGGCCCGAAGCCCCGGCCACCGCCGCCGACGACTCGTTCTGGGAGCCGATCGACCGCGGAGACCTGCAGGAGCTAGCCGCCCGCCTGGGCGTCGCGGCCCTCACAGTGGAGCCGCTGCTGCCCGCCTTGACGGCCTGGCGAGCCCGCGGCCGCGAACGTTCCCTGATCGACGGCTGGCGCCACCGAGTCATCTGGAAGCCCGCCGACCTGCCCGCCTCCCCGGGCGTCGCCCGGCCCGGAGGCTCCGGTGTCTGGGCTCTGATCGGCGACGACGACCTGGGCCTTGCCGACGCCCTTGCCGCCGCGGGTATCGAAGCCGTTCCGGTCATCGCCGCGGAACTGGCGGCAGCGGCCGTCGACGGCATCCTCGTCCTGCCGTCCGTGCCGCTCACCGACCTGCCCGGCCTGGTCCGCACGGCGGACGCGCCGACCTGGCTGCTGACCCGCAACGCGGTGGCCACCGGCCGCGCCGACGGTGCCCCCGACGTGATGCAGGCCGCCAAGTGGGGCCTGGGCCGGGTCGCCGGCCTCGAACACCCGCAGACCTGGCGGGGCCTCATCGACCTTCCCCGGGCGGTCGACGCGCCGACCGCCGGCCGCCTCGCCGCGATCCTCGCCGGAGCACTCGGCGACGAGGACCAGATCGCTCTCCGATCCGGCGGCGCCCTGATCCGCCGTCTGCAACCGGCCCCCCAACCCGCGAGAATCCAGCGTTCCCCAGCGATCCGTCCCGGCCCGGTAACCCGGTCCAGCCCGGAAAGCCGGTCGAGGTGGATGGCTCGGCCGCGGTGGGTGGTCCGGCCGCGGTGGGTGGCCCGACCAGGGACGACGGCCCGGTTGACGTGGGTGGCTCGGTTGAGGGCGGCGGCGCCGGAGAGGGCGTGCCCGGCTCGGGTGTCGCTGCCGCCGGTGGGGTCTGGCGGCCTCGCGGGACCGTGCTGATCGCCGGTGGCACCGGTGGTCTGGGCTCGCAGGTGGCCCGTTGGGCCGCCGACAACGGCGCGGACCGATTGGTCCTGGTGTCCCGGCGTGGCGGCGAGACCGACATTCCGAACGCCGAGGTGCACGCCTGCGATCTGGCCGACCGGGCTGCCGTCGAGGCGCTGCTGGCCGCAGTCGGCCCGGTGCACGCGATCGTGCACGCGGCCGGGGTGGCCGAGGACGCCGACCTGGTCGACGTCGATGCCGGGCACCTGGAGCGGGTGCTCACCGGCAAGGTGGACGGCGCCCGGCACCTGGACGAACTGGCCGGGGACGTGGACGCGTTCGTGGTGTTCTCGTCGATCTCCGGGATCTGGGGCAGTTCCGGCCAGGCCGCCTACTCTGCGGCGAACGCCGCACTGGACGCCGTCGTCGCCGGCCGCCGGGCCCGTGGCCTGGCCGGCACCGCGATCGCGTGGGGCCCGTGGGCGCGCGTCGGCATGGCCGCCGAGGCCGAGGTCGCCGGCCGGCTGCGGCGCCGCGGCCTTCAGCCGGTGGATCCGGGGACGGCGCTCGCCGCCATGGCCGGTGCGGTCGGCGCGGGTGAGGAACAGGTCGTGGTCGCCGACGTACGGTGGACCGACTTCCTGCCCGCTTTCACCGCCACCCGGCCGCGCCCGTTCTTCGCCGACCTGCCCGCCGCCCGCAGCATCGCCGGGCAGCAGGACCGGCCCGAGACGTCGGCGTTCGCGCAGCGGCTCGCCGGGCTGGCCGCCGCCGACCAGGAACGCCTGATCACGGATGTGGTGCGCACCCACGTCGCGGCGGTCCTCGGGCACGCCTCGACCGACACGATCGACCCGGGGAAGGCGTTTAAGGAGCTCGGGTTCGACTCGCTGACCGCTGTCGAACTTCGGAACCGGCTGCAGGCCGCGACCGGGCTCGTCCTTCCGGCGACGCTCGCGTTCGATCACCCGAGTGCACAACGGCTCGCTTCGTTCGTACAGCAGAAGGTCCTCGGGGTGAGCGGGCCGCAACCGCTTGCCGGGGCAGCCACGGTGACCAGCGATGATCCGATCGTGATCGTCGGCATGGGGGTACGCCTGCCGGGCGGTGTCGAGACGCCGGAGCAGTACTGGGATCTGGTCGCCTCCGGTGGGGACGGGATCGGTGCGTTCCCCACCGACCGTGGCTGGGACCTGGACCGGCTGTACCACCCGGACCCGGACCATCCGGGCACGTTCTACGCCCGCGGCGGCGGTTTCCTGTACGGCGCCGGCGACTTCGACGCCGGGCTGTTCGGGATCTCGCCGCGCGAGGCCCTCGCCATGGACCCGCAGCAGCGGCTGCTGCTTGAAACGTCGTGGGAGGCGCTGGAACGCGGCGGCGTCGACCCGCTCGGCCTGGCCGGGGAGCCGGTCGGCGTGTTCGTCGGCGCGTCCGTGATGGGTTACGGCATGGGCCCGGTCGAGGCCGCCGACGGCATCGAGGGACACCTGCTCACCGGCACCGCCTCGTCGGTCATGTCGGGGCGGATCTCCTACACGTTCGGGCTGGAGGGCCCGGCCGTCACCATCGACACGGCGTGCTCGTCGTCGCTGGTGGCGCTGCATCTGGCCGGGCAGGCGCTACGGTCGGGTGAATGTTCGATGGCGCTCGTCGGCGGCGTGACGGTGATGCCGAACGCGGACGTGTTCGTCGAGTTCTCCCGGCAGCGCGGGCTGTCGCCGGACGGGCAGTGCAAGTCGTTCAGCGCGGACGCCGACGGCACCGGCTGGTCCGAAGGCGCGGGCATGCTGCTGGTCGAGCGGCTGTCGACGGCCCGGGCGGCCGGGCGGCGGGTGCTGGCGGTGGTGCGCGGAACGGCGGTCAACCAGGACGGCGCGTCCAACGGGCTCACCGCCCCGAACGGGCCCGCCCAGCAGCGGGTGATCCGGCAGGCGCTGACCGCGGCGGGTCTGCGGGCCTCGGACGTGGATGCGGTCGAGGCGCACGGAACCGGGACTACGCTCGGTGACCCGATCGAGGCGCAGGCGCTGCTGGCCACCTATGGTCAGGATCGGTCAGCGCCGCTGTGGCTCGGGTCGGTGAAGTCCAACATCGGCCACACTCAGGCCGCCGCCGGTGTCGCGGGCATCGCCAAGATGGTCCTCGCGATGCGGCACGGTGTGCTCCCGGCTACCCGGCACGCCGCGTCGCCGTCGCCGCACGTTGACTGGTCCGCGGGGGAGATCGCCCTGCTCACGGAGGCTCAGCCGTGGCAGGCGGGCGAGAGGCCCCGCCGTGCCGGCATCTCGGCGTTCGGCGTGTCCGGCACCAACGCGCACGTGATCCTGGAGGAGCCGCCGGTCTTCTCGCCGCCTTCGCCGCCTTCGCCGCTTCCGGTGGTCCCGGTGATCCTTTCCGGCGCGAGCGATGCCGTTCTCGATGCTCAATTCACCCTTTTCGGTACGGTCGACGCGTCTTCGATGTCTCTAGGTGCGGGTGCGGCCCGTCGGGCGGTGCTGTCGCATCGTGCCGTGGTCCTCGGCTCGGAGGTGGTCGCTCGCGGGGTGGCGTCACCGGCCCGTCTGGGGTTCCTGTTCACCGGTCAGGGTTCGCAGCGTGTCGATATGGGCCGGGGCCTGTACGCGTCGTTCCCGGTGTTTGCGGAAGCGTTCGACCGGGTCGCCCTGCACGTCGATCAGTATCTGGACCGGCCGCTCGCCGAGGTGCTGGCCGATGAGGAGTTGATCCACCAGACCGGCTATGCGCAGCCGGCGATCTTCGCGGTCGAGGTGGCGTTGCATGCTCTCCTCGACAGTTGGGGCGTCCGGCCGGACGTGCTGGTCGGTCACTCGATCGGTGAGATCGCCGCTGCTCACGTGGCCGGGGTGTTCTCGCTGGCCGACGCGGCCGTTCTGGTGACCGCTCGGGGTCGTCTGATGCAGGCGCTTCCCGCGGGCGGGGCGATGCTGGCGGTCCAGGCGTCGGAGGACGAGGTGCGGGCGGCATTCCCGCACATCGACATCGCGGCGGTCAATGGCCCCAGATCGGTCGTGGTCTCCGGCCCCGATGCCGACATTTCGCTTGTTGAAGGCGGGCCCTGGAAGACGACGCGGCTGCGGACCAGTCACGCGTTCCATTCGCGGTTGATGGAGCCGATGCTGCCCGAATTCGAGCGCATCGTCCTGACGTTGACCTTCAATGAGCCCAACCTCCCGGTCATCTCGCAGGGAGATTGGTCCGATTCGGCCTACTGGGTCGCGCATGTGCGGGACACGGTCCGGTTTGCCGAGGCGATCGCGCAGCTGGTTCCGGGCGAGGTGGGCCGTGGCTCAGGTGCCCTGAGTCCGGCGGATTCGGTGGCTGAGCGACGGCTCGCGGACGTGCGGTTCGTGGAGCTGGGGCCGGATGCGGTGTTGTCGGCGATGGTCGACGGCGCGGTGCCGCTGCTGCGCCGTGGCCGTGACGAGGTGACGACCCTGCTGACCGGCGTGGCCACGCTGTTTGTGCAGGGCGTACCCGTGCAATGGTCTGCGCTTTTCAACGGTGTTGAACCGGCTGACCTGCCTACCTATCCGTTCGAGCACAGCCGCTACTGGCTGCTGCCCGTCGCGCCCGCCGCCGTCGAGGACGGCTTCTGGGACGCCGTCGAACTCGGTGACCTGCCCACCCTCGCCGCCGAACTCGGCGTCGACCCCGGCGCGGTCGAAACCGTCCTGCCCGCCCTCACCACCTGGCGCGCCCGGGGCCGGGAACGCTCCCGGATCGCCGGCTGGCGCTACCGGGTCACCTGGAAGCCGGTCGCCGACCCGGCCCCGGCCACGCTGACCGGCACCTGGCTGGTCCTCGGCGCCGACATGCCGCTGCCCGGCGCCACCGTCGTCACCGATCTGGCCGCTACCACGCCGATCGACGGTGTGATCGCCCGTCCCGCCACCGTCCACGAGGCCCTCGCCCTTGTCCAGGAGCTGGGCCGGGCCGGTATCACCGCCCCGCTCTGGCTGCTGACCGACCCCGCCGGGGCGCGGATCCAGGGCTTCGGCCGGGTCGCGGCCCTGGAACACCCGGACCGCTGGGGCGGCCTCGTCGAACTGCCCGAAAATCCCGACGCCCGGGCGATCGCGCGCCTCACCGCCGTCCTGGCCGGCCGTCTCGGTGACGAGACCGAGATCGCCATCCGTGACGCCGGCCTGCTGGTGCGCCGCCTCGTCCCGGCGCCCGCGCCGCACGACCGGTGGCGCCCGACCGGCACGATCCTGATCACCGGCGGCACCGGCGGACTCGGCCGCCAGGTCGCCCGCTGGGCCGCCGACAACGGCGCCGACCGGATCATCCTGGTCTCCCGCAGCGGCGGCACCACCGACCTGCCCTCCATCGGCGGCGGCACCACCGACCTGCCCTCCATCGGCGGCGGCACCACCGACCTGCCCACCGTTGAAGTCCGCGCCTGCGACCTCACCGACAGGGACGCCGTCACCGCGCTGCTCGCCGAGTTCGACGACGAGCCGGACCTGGCGATCGTGCACGCCGCCGGAGTGCTCGCCGACGGCATGATCGCCGGTCTCGACCCGGCCCGCCTCGACACCGTGCTGGCCGCCAAAGCCGACGCCGCGCAGCTGCTGCACGAGCTGACCGCACACCGGCCGCTCAGCGCGTTCGTGCTGTTCTCGTCGACCGCGGGTGTCTTCGGCAACCCCGGGCAGGCCAACTACGCCGCCGCGAACGCCGCCCTCGACGCGCTCGCCGCACAGCGGGCCGCCGCCGGGCTGCCGGCCACCTCGATCGCCTGGGGTCCGTGGGCCGACGCCGGGATGATGGCCGGCCACGCCGCGTCCGCGCAGTTCCGGCGGACCGGCCTCACCCTGCTGCCGCCGGACCTCGCGCTGGCCGCCATGGCCGACGCGGTCGGCAGCGGCGAACCCACGGTGCTCGTCGCCGACGTGCGCTGGGACCGGTTCGCCGCCGAACTCGGAGCAGTCCGGCCCGCCACGATCCTCGCCGACCTTCCCGAGGTGCGGGCACAGGGCCGCGAGGTCACCGTCGACGGGCGGCTGCCACTGGCCGTACGGCTGGCCGACCTGCCGCCCGCCGAAGCGCGCCGGACCATCCTCGCCGACGTGCGCACGGCCGCCGCATCCGTGCTCGGCCACGAGAACGCCGACGCGGTCCCGGCCGGACGATCCTTCCAGGAGCTCGGCTTCGACTCGCTGACCGCGATGGAGCTGCGCAACCGGCTCGCCGCGGCCACCGGGCTCACCCTGCCGGCCACCCTCGTGTTCGACTACCCGGACGCGGAGCGGCTCACGGCGTACCTCCTGGAGCGGCTCGCCGGAAGCCGGCCCACGACATCGTCCGCACCCGTCGCCACGGCCGTCGACGACCCGATCGTCATCGTGGGCCTGGCCTGCCGATTCCCCGGGGACGCCGACACCCCGGAGGCGCTGTGGGAGCTGCTCGCCTCCGGCGCCGACGCGATCGGCGCGTTCCCGGCCGACCGCGGCTGGGACCTTGACGCGATCTACCACCCGGAACCCGGTCGCGCCGGCGCCACGTACGTCCGCGCGGGCGGCTTCGTCACCGGCGCCACCACCTTCGACGCGGGGCTCTTCGGGATCTCGCCGCGTGAGGCGCTCGCCATGGACCCGCAACAGCGCCTGCTCCTGGAGACGTCGTGGGAGGCGTTCGAGCGGGCCGGAATGGACCCGTCGGCCCTGCGTGGCGAACGGATCGGGGTGTTCGCGGGCACCAACGGCCAGGACTACGTGGCGCTCCTCGACGAAGGGCACGCCGATGTCGCCGCATCCGCCGGGCACATCGGCACCGGCAACGCGGCCAGCGTCCTCTCCGGGCGGGTGTCCTACATGTTTGGCCTGGAAGGACCGGCGGTCACCGTCGACACCGCCTGCTCGTCGTCGCTGGTGGCGCTGCACCTGGCCGGGCAGGCGCTGCAGTCCGGGGAGTGCACGATGGCCCTGGTCGGCGGTGTCACCGTGATGTCGACGCCGATGGCGTTCCTCGACTTCAGCCAGCAGCGCGGCCTCGCCGCCGACGGGCGGATCAAGGCGTTCGGCGCCGGAGCCGACGGCACCGCGTGGGGTGAGGGCGCCGGCGTCCTCCTCGTCGAGCGGCTGTCCACGGCGCGTGCGGCGGGCCGGCGGGTCCTCGCGGTGGTGCGCGGGACGGCGGTCAACCAGGACGGTGCGTCGAACGGGCTCACCGCGCCGAACGGGCCGTCCCAGCAGCGGGTCATCCGGCAGGCGCTCGCGGTGGCCGGGCTGCAGCCGTCCGAGGTGGACGTCGTCGAGGCGCACGGCACGGGGACCGCTCTCGGGGACCCGATCGAGGCGCAGGCGCTGCTGGCCACCTATGGTCAGGATCGGACAGCGCCGCTGTGGCTCGGGTCGATCAAGTCGAACATCGGGCACACCCAGGCCGCCGCCGGCGCCGCGGGCATTCTCAAGATGGTGCTCGCCTTCCAGCACGGCGCGCTGCCCGCGACTCTGCACGCCGACGAGCCGTCCCCGCACGTCGACTGGTCCGAAGGCGACATCGCCCTGCTCACGTCCGCCCAGCCTTGGCGGGCCGGTTCACGGCCCCGCCGGGCCGGCGTGTCCTCCTTCGGCATCAGCGGGACCAACGCGCACGTGATTTTGGAGGAGCCGCCGGCGTTCGAGGCGCCTGCAGCGCCATCGCCGCTTCCGGTGGTCCCGGTGATCCTTTCCGGTGCGAGCGATGCGGCTCTCGATGCTCAGATGACCCTTTTCGGTACGGTCGACGCGTCTTCGATGGCTCTAGGTGCGGGTGCGGCCCGTCGGGCGGTGCTGTCGCATCGTGCCGTGGTCCTGGGCTCGGAGGTGGTGGCCCGTGGTGTGGCCACGTCCCGGCGGCTCGGGTTCCTGTTCACCGGTCAGGGTTCGCAGCGTGTCGATATGGGCCGTGGCCTTCACGAGGCGTTCCCGGTGTTCGCGGAAGCGTTCGACCGGGTCGCCCTGCATCTCGACCAGCACCTGGACCGGCCGCTCGCCGAGGTGCTGGCCGATGAGGAGTTGATTCATCAGACGGCTTACGCCCAGCCGGCGATCTTCGCCGTCGAGGTGGCGTTGCACGCGCTGCTGGAGTCGTGGGGTGTGCGGCCGGATGTGCTGGTCGGTCACTCGATCGGTGAGATCGCCGCTGCTCACGTGGCCGGGGTGTTCTCCCTGATTGATGCGGCCACACTGGTGACCGCTCGCGGTCGTCTGATGCAGGCACTCCCCGTTGGCGGGGCGATGCTGGCGGTCCAGGCGTCGGAGGAAGAGGTGCGGGCGGCATTCCCGGACATCGACATTGCAGCGGTGAACGGGCCGAGGTCGGTCGTGGTCTCCGGCCTCGATGCCGACATTTCCGAAATCGCCGCCCGGGAGTGGAAGACGACGCGGCTGCGGACCAGTCACGCGTTCCATTCGCGGTTGATGGACCCGATGCTGCCGGAGTTCGAGCGGATCGTCCGGGCGTTGACGTTCACGCCGGGGCACGGCCGCTGGTCGGACCCGGCCTACTGGGTGTCGCACGTGCGCGACACGGTCCGCTTCGCCGACGCGATCGCCGAGTTGGACGGTGTCCGGTTCGTCGAGCTGGGGCCGGATGCGGTGCTGTCGGCGATGGTCGACGGCGCGGTGCCGCTGCTGCGCCGTGGCCGTGACGAGGTGACGACCCTGCTGACCGGCGTGGCCACGCTGTTTGTGCAGGGCGTACCCGTGCAATGGTCTGCGCTCTTCAACGGGGTTGAACCGGCTGACCTGCCGACCTATCCCTTCCAGCGGCAGCGTTTCTGGCCCGCGAAGGGTGTCCGCGCAGTCGCCGCCGACGGCGCCGACGACGGCTTCTGGTCCGCGGTGGCAGACGGTGACGCCGCCACCCTGGCCGGCCGACTGGGCGTGGACGAGGCCGCCGTTGCGCACCTGCTTCCGGCCCTGGCCGCCTGGCGAGCCCGAGGCCGGGAACATGTGCTGCTGGACGGTTGGCGTTATCGGGTGATCTGGAAGCCGCTGACCGTCCCCACAACCACCGGCCTGTCCGGCAGGTGGCTGCTGGTCGGTGGCGCCTCGGCCCGGACCGAGGTCCTGGCCGAGGCCCTGACCGCCCGGGGCGCAACCGTAGCCACCCTCCCGGCCGAGGCGCTGCGCCTTAGAACCACGCCGCACCCGGCCGAACCCCTGGCGCCCAACGACGTCGCTGTCTCGCCGGACGGCGTCGCCGAGGCGGTGGTGGGCCCGGGTCGTGGTGTAGCCGGTCGTATCGGCGCGGCTCTCCATGCGGACGGCGTCACCGACGGCCTGGCCGGCGTTATCTCTGTCCTGGACGGGACCGACGAGACGCTCGACCTGGTTCAGGCCCTCGCCGCGGCCGGCGTCGACGCCCCGCTGTGGATGATCACCCGGAACGCGGTCGCCACCGGCCGTGCGGACGAGGACGTCGATGTGGCGATGGCCGCGCTCTGGGGCTTCGGCCGGGCGGTCGGCCTGGAACACCCGCGCATGTGGGGCGGCCTGCTCGACCTGCCCGCCACCCTGGACGCCCGGTCAGCCGACCGGCTCGCAGCGATCCTCGGCGGCGCCCTCGGCCCGGAGGACCAACTGGCGCTCCGGCCTGCCGGAGTGCTCGCCCGCCGTCTCATCCACGCCCCGGCCGGCACCGGCACACCCGCGATCAACCTTGCGGGTGGCGGTTCGCCGGAGACCGCACCTGTCGGTGGGGGTGGTGGCTGGCGGCCGCGGGGCACCGTGCTGATCACCGGGGGGACCGGCGGGCTGGGCGGGGAAGTCGCCCGGTGGGCGGCCGGCAACGGCGCCGAGCGGCTGATCCTGGTGTCCCGCAGCGGCGGTGCGACCGAGCTGCCGAACGCCGAGGTGCACGCCTGCGACATCGGTGACCGGGCCGCGGTGCGGGCACTGCTGGCGGCGGTGGGGCCGGTCGACGCCGTGGTGCACGCGGCCGGTATCGGTGAGGACGTCAGCCTGTCCGACGCGGATCGCGCGCACCTCGACCGGGTGCGGCGGGGCAAGGTCGACGGCGCCCTGCACCTGGACGAGATGGTGGGTGACGTGGACGCGTTCATCGTCTTCTCGTCGATCTCGGCCACCTGGGGCAGCGCACGCCAGGCCGCCTACGGGGCCGCCAACGCCGCCCTCGACGGCCTGATCCAGCGCCGCCGGGCCGCCGGGAAGCCCGGCACGTCGATCGCCTGGGGGCCTTGGGCCCAGGTCGGCATGGCCGGTGCCGAGAACGCGGCCACCGCCCTGCGTCGCCAGGGACTCGCCGCCATGGACCCGCAGCGGGCGGTCGCGGCTCTCGCCTCGGCCGTCGGCTCCGGCGACGACCTGGTGACGGTCGCGGACGTACGGTGGGACGAGTTCCTGCCGCTCTTCACCGCCGCCCGGCCGCGCCCACTCTTCGACGACCTGCCCGAGACCGCAGCCGTCACCCTCGCAGCGGCGACCGCCGGGACGCCGGGCCTCGCCGTCGAATTGGCCGGCCTGCCCGCCGCCGAACGGCACCGCCTCGTGCTGGACCTGGTCCGCGCCGAGGTCGCCACGGCCCTCGGCCACGCTTCGGCCACCGCGATCGAACCGGAACGCGCCTTCAAGGACCTGGGCTTCGACTCCCTGACCGCCGTCGAGCTGCGCAACCGCCTGCAGACCGCCACCGGTCTGGCGCTGCCGGCCACCCTGGTCTTCGACTATCCGAACGCCGACCGGCTCGCGTCCTTCGCGCTGGCCCTTCTGGCGCCGGACACGGCCGCCCCGGGCAGCGCCGACACTCATGCCACCGCGGCCACCGCGGCCACCGACGACCCGATCGTCATCGTCGGCATGGGCCTGCGCCTGCCCGGCGGCGTGGAATCACCGCGGGCGCTCTGGGACCTGGTCGCCGGATCGACGGACGTGATCGGGCCGTTCCCGGCCGACCGCGGCTGGGACATCGACCGCCTCTACCACCCCGACCCCGACCACCCGGGCACGACCTACGCGCGGGAGGGCGGTTTCCTCTACGGTGCCGGCGAGTTCGACGCGGCCCTGTTCGGCATCTCGCCCCGCGAGGCGCTGGCCATGGACCCGCAGCAGCGTCTGCTGCTGGAGACGTCGTGGGAGGCGTTCGAGACGGCCGGGGTCAACCCGCTCGGCCTGCGCGGCGAGCCGGTCGGGGTCTACGTCGGAGCGACCTTCATGGGGTACGGCTCCGGCGCGGCCGAAGCAGCGGAGGGACACCTGCTCACCGGTACGGCGTCGTCGGTCATCTCCGGCCGGGTGTCGTACACGTTCGGCCTGGAGGGCCCCGCCGTCACGGTCGACACGGCGTGCTCGTCGTCGCTGGTGGCCCTGCACCTAGCGGCGCAGGCGCTGCGCTCCGGCGAATGCACGATGGCCCTGGTCGGCGGTGTCACCGTGATGCCCACCGCGGACGTGTTCGTCGAGTTCTCCCGGCAGCGCGGGCTGTCGGCGGACGGCCGCTGCCGCTCCTTCGGAGACGGCGCGGACGGGACCGGTTGGTCCGAGGGCGCGGGAATGCTCCTGATCGAACGACTGTCGGACGCGCAGCGGCACGGCCACGAGATCCTCGCCGTGGTCCGTGGCACGGCGGTCAACTCCGACGGCGCCTCGAACGGCCTGACCGCCCCGAACGGTCCCGCCCAGCAGCGGGTGATCCGGCAGGCGCTGGCCGCCGCGGGTCTGCGCCCGTCGGAGGTGGACGCGGTCGAGGCGCACGGCACGGGCACCGCCCTCGGTGACCCGATCGAGGCGCAGGCGTTGCTGGCCACCTATGGTCAGGACCGTGCCGGGGCGCCGTTGTGGCTGGGGTCGGTGAAGTCGAACATCGGCCACACCCAGGCGGCCGCGGGTGTCGCCGGCATCGCCAAGATGGTGCTGGCCTTGCGGCACGGGGTCCTCCCTGCGACTCTGCACGCCGACGCGCCGTCGCCGCACGTGGACTGGACGGCCGGTGACATCGCCCTGCTGACGTCGGCTCAGCCGTGGCCGGCGGCCGACCGCCCGCGCCGGGCCGGTGTGTCCGCCTTCGGTGTCTCCGGCACCAACGCCCACGTGATCATCGAAGAGGCCCCGGCGGTCGCCCCGGCGCTTTCGGCGCGCCGGGGAATCGTGCCGGTGGTGGTGTCCGGACACGATCGGGCAGCCCTGGCCGCGCAGGCGGCCAGGTTGATGGAGATCACCGATCCCGACGCGACATCGGCCGTGCCGGTCGCGGGATCGGCCGAGATGGCCGGGTCGATGTGGCGGCCGTCGGTGCGGCGGCTGCCAGGCGTGCCGCTCTGCCGCATCGGGCTGTGGTCCTGGCATCGGATCACGCCACGTTGTCGGCCGGTCTCGCCGAGGTGGCAGCCGGTGGCGGGCTGTCCGGAGTGACGTCGTCCGCGCGTCTCGGGTTCCTGTTCACCGGCCAGGGTTCGCAGCGTGTCGACATGGGCCGTGGTCTGTACGCGTCCTTCCCGGTGTTCGCTTCGGAATTCGATCGGGTCGCCCTGCATCTCGATCAGTATCTGGACCGGCCTCTCGCCGAGGTGCTGGCCGATGAGGAGTTGATCCACCAGACGGGTTATGCGCAGCCGGCGATCTTCGCGGTCGAGGTGGCGTTGCATGCGCTGCTGGAGTCGTGGGGTGTGCGCCCGGATGTGCTGGTCGGTCACTCGATCGGTGAGATCGCCGCTGCTCACGTGGCCGGGGTGTTCTCGCTGGCCGACGCGGCCGTTCTGGTCACGGCGCGGGGTCGTCTGATGCAGGCGCTTCCGGCTGGTGGGGCGATGCTGGCGGTGCAGGCGTCGGAGGACGAGGTGCGGGCGGCGTTCCCGGGCATCGACATCGCGGCGGTGAACGGGCCGAGGTCGGTCGTGGTCTCCGGCCCCGATTCCGACATTTCCGAGATCGCCGCGGGCGGGTGGAAGTCGACGCGGCTGCGGACCAGTCATGCGTTCCATTCGCGGTTGATGGAGCCGATGCTGGCCGATTTCGATCGGGTGGTCCGGAGGTTGTCGTTCCGTGCGCCGAGCATCCCGGTGGTGTCGTCGGGGGACTGGTCGGATCCGGCCTATTGGGTGTCGCATGTGCGCGACACGGTCCGCTTTGCTGATGCGATCGCGCAACTAGGACGTGGCCCTGGTGCCGGCGTGGACGCGGCGGGTCCTGTGTCCGAGGTGCGGTTCGTCGAGCTGGGGCCGGATGCGGTGCTGTCGGCGCTGGTCGACGACGCGGTGCCGCTGCTGCGCCGTGACGGTGACGAGGTCACGACGGCTTTGACCGCCGTGGCGAGGCTGTTCGTGAGCGGTGTCGCCGTCGACTGGACCGCGTTCCATGACGGTGTCCGCCCGGCGGCCCTGCCGACCTACGCGTTCCAGCGCCAGCGGTACTGGTTGGAGGCCCGCACCGAGCGGGCCGACCCGGTGGACACCGCCTTCTGGGACACCATCGACCGGGGCGACCTGGCCCAGCTCACCGCCGAACTCGGCGTCGACCCCGCCACCTCACTGCAGGAAGCTCTCCCCGCGCTCACCTCGTGGCGAGCGCGGGGCCGTGAGCGTTCCCGTTTGGACGGCCTCCGCTACCGGATCACCTGGCAGCCGGTGACCGATCCCGGCCCCAGGCCGCTCACCGGGACCTGGCTGCTGCTCGGCACCCGTTCTCCGGCGTCTGGCCAGGATCACGATGGCGCCGTTCAGGGGCATGGTGATGGCCTCGAGTCGGGGGCGGCGGTGCCGGGCAAGGAAGGGGGGAGCGCGGCTCAGCGCGAGTCGGTGCCGGGCCCTGAAGGAGTGGGTGCGGACTGGCACGGGCTGGTGGCGGCTCTCACCGCGCACGGGGCCCGCGTGGTCACCAGCGCGCCGGAAGGGCCGGTGGCGGGTGTCATCTGCCTGGCCGACGGGCTCGACGACGCGCTTGAGGTGGCCCGGGAGGCTGCGGCGCCGGTCTGGTTCGTGACCCGTGCGGCGGTTTCGGCCGGGCGGTCCGACCTGCCCGCCGACCCGGTGCAGGCGCAGGTGTGGGGGCTCGGGCGCACCATGGCCCTCGAGCACCCCGACCGCTGGGGTGGTCTGCTCGATCTGCCGGAGACCATCGACGAGCGGGCGGCCGGGCGGATCGCCGCGGTTCTGGGTGGGGCGCTGGGCAGTGAGGACCAGGTCGCCGTCCGGGCTGGTGGGCTGCTCGTCCGGCGGCTTCAGCACGCGCCGGCGGTGCGTGTGACGGCGGACTGGCGGCCCAGCGGGACCGTGCTGATCGCCGGTGGCACCGGTGGGCTGGGCGGCGCGGTCGCCCGCTGGGCTGCCGAGAACGGGGCCGAGCGGATCGTCCTCGTCTCCCGGCGCGGCGGCGAGACCGACATTCCGAACGCCGAGGTGCACGCCTGCGACCTGGCCGACCGTGACGCCGTCGAGGCGCTGCTAACCGCGGTCGGGCCGGTCGACGCCGTCGTCCACGCGGCCGGGGTCAGCGAGCACGCGACGATCCTCGAAGCCGACGCCGAGCACGTCCGCCGGGTCGTCGACGGGAAGGTGCTCGGCGCTCTGCATCTCGACGAGCTGGCCGGAGACGTGGACGCGTTCGTGGTGTTCTCGTCGATCTCCGGCATCTGGGGCAGCGCCGAACAGGCCGCCTACGGCGCCGCGAACGCCGCCCTCGACGCGCTGATCGCCCGCCGCCGGGCGCAGGGCAAACCCGGCACCGCGATCGCCTGGGGGCCGTGGGCCCGGGTCGGGATGGCCGCCGGCGACGACACGACGGGACGGCTGCGGCGGCAGGGGCTCAGCCCGATCGAACCGAACCTCGGGCTGGCCGCGATGACCGCCGCGGTCGGCTCGGGTGAGGAGGCCGTGACGGTCGCCGACGTTCGGTGGGCGGACTTCCTGCCGCTGTTCACGGCCACCCGGGAGCGGCCGCTCTTCGCGGCGCTGGCGGAAGCCGGGCCGGTGGAAGCGGCCGGGGGACCACCTCGGCGCTCGCCACGCGGCTGGCCGGGATGACGCGGGCCGAGTCGCAGCGGGCAGTCCTGGAACTGGTCCGCGGCGAGGTCGCGGCGGCACTCGGTCACGCTTCGGGGGCCGCCATCGACCCGGAACGGGCCTTCAAGGAGCTCGGGTTCGACTCGCTGACCGCTGTCGAACTTCGGAACCGGCTGCAGGCCGCGACCGGGCTCGTCCTTCCGGCGACGCTCGCGTTCGATCACCCGAGTGCACAACGGCTCGCTTCGTTCGTACAGCAGAAGATCTTGGGCGTCAGTGAGCCGCAACCGCTTGCCGGGGCAGCCACGGTGACCAGCGACGATCCGATCGTGATCGTCGGCATGGGGGTACGCCTGCCGGGCGGTGTCGAGACGCCGGAGCAGTACTGGGATCTGGTCGCCTCCGGTGGGGACGGGATCGGTGCGTTCCCCACCGACCGCGGCTGGGACCTGGACCGGCTCTACCACCCGGACCCGGACCACCCGGGCACGTTCTATGCGCGGGAGGGTGGCTTCCTGCGTGGGGCCGCCGAGTTCGACGCGGGACTGTTCGGGATCTCGCCGCGTGAGGCGCTCGCCATGGACCCGCAGCAGAGGCTGCTGCTGGAGACGTCGTGGGAGGCGTTCGAGCGGGCCGGGATCGACCCGTTGTCGCTGCAGGGCGAGCCGGTCGGGGTGTTCGCGGGCGCGGCCTTCATGGGGTACGGCACCACGTCCGAAGGCCTCGAAGGACACCTGCTCACCGGCACCGCCTCGTCGGTCATCTCGGGGCGGATCTCCTACACGTTCGGTCTGGAGGGCCCGGCCGTCACCATCGACACAGCGTGCTCGTCGTCGCTGGTGGCGCTGCATCTGGCCGGGCAGGCGCTACGGTCCGGCGAGTGTTCGATGGCGCTGGTCGGCGGTGTGACGGTGATGCCGACGCCGGACATCTTCGTCGAGTTCTCGCGGCAGCGCGGGCTGTCGGCGGACGGCCGGTGCCGATCGTTCGGCGCGGGCGCGGACGGGACCGGCTGGTCCGAAGGCGCGGGGATGCTGCTGGTGGAGCGCCTGTCGACGGCGCGTGCGGCGGGGCGGCGGGTGCTGGCGGTGGTGCGCGGGACGGCGGTCAACCAGGACGGCGCGTCCAACGGGCTCACCGCGCCCAACGGGCCCGCTCAGCAACGGGTCATCCGCCAGGCGCTAGCCGGCGCGGGTCTGACCACGGCGGACGTCGACGTGGTCGAGGCGCACGGCACCGGGACTACGCTCGGTGACCCGATCGAGGCGCAGGCGCTGCTGGCCACCTATGGTCAGGATCGGTCAGCGCCGCTGTGGCTCGGCTCGGTCAAGTCGAACATCGGGCACACCCAGGCCGCCGCCGGTGTCGCCGGGATCGTCAAGATGGTCCTGGCGATGCGCCACGACCTGCTGCCCGCGACGCTGCACGCGGACTCGCCGTCGCCGCACGTCGACTGGTCCGCGGGGGAGATCGCCCTGCTCACGGAGGCTCAGCCGTGGCAGGCGGGCGAGAGGCCCCGCCGCGCCGGCATCTCGGCGTTCGGTGTCTCCGGCACCAACGCGCACGTGATCATCGAGGAGCCGCCGGCGTTCGAGGCGCCTGCAGCGCCATCGCCGCTTCCGGTGGTCCCGGTGATCGTTTCCGGTGCGAGCGATGCCGTTCTCGATGCTCAGATGACCCTTTTCGGTACGGTCGACGCGTCCCCGATGTCTCTAGGTGCGGGTGCGGCCCGCCGGGCGGTGCTGTCGCATCGTGCCGTGGTCCTCGGCTCGGAGGTGGTCGCCCGCGGGGTCGCGTCACCGGCCCGCCTCGGGTTCCTGTTCACCGGTCAGGGTTCGCAGCGTGTCGACATGGGCCGTGGCCTGTACGAGGCGTTCCCGGTGTTCGCGGAAGCATTCGACCGGGTCGCCCTGCACGTCGATCAGTATCTGGACCGGCCGCTCGCCGAGGTGCTGGCCGATGACGAGCTGATTCATCAGACGGCTTACGCCCAGCCGGCGATCTTCGCCGTCGAGGTGGCGTTGCATGCGCTGCTGGAGTCGTGGGGTGTGCGCCCGGATGTGCTGGTCGGTCACTCGATCGGTGAGATCGCCGCTGCTCACGTGGCCGGGGTGTTCTCCCTGGTTGATGCGGCCACACTGGTGACCGCTCGGGGTCGTCTGATGCAGGCGCTTCCGGCTGGTGGGGCGATGCTGGCGGTGCAGGCGTCGGAGGACGAGGTGCGGGGGGCGTTCCCGGGCATCGACATCGCGGCGGTGAACGGGCCGAGGTCGGTCGTGGTCTCCGGCCCCGATTCCGACATCTCGCTTGTTGAAGGCGGGCCCTGGAAGACGACGCGGCTGCGGACCAGTCACGCGTTCCATTCGCGGTTGATGGAGCCGATGCTCGCCGATTTCGATCGGGCGGTGCGGGCGCTGTCATTCAACGCGCCAACCATCCCGGTGGTGTCGTCGGGGGACTGGTCGAATCCGGCCTACTGGGTGTCGCATGTGCGCGACACAGTCCGGTTTGCGGACGCGATCGCCCAGGTGGGCGGGAGCGACAGCGCCAGCCGCCACTCACGAGCCTCAAGCCCGGCGGATCCGGTGTCCGAGCCCAGGCTCGCGGACGTGCGGTTCGTGGAGTTGGGGCCGGATGCAGTGTTGTCGGCGATGGTCGACGACGCGGTCCCGCTGCTGCGCCGCGGCCGTGACGAGGTGACGACCCTGCTGACCGGCGTGGCCACGCTGTTTGCTCAGGGCGTACCCGTGCAATGGTCTGCGCTCTTCAACGGGGTTGAACCGGCTGACCTGCCGACCTATCCCTTCCAGCGGCAGCGCTACTGGCTGGAGTTCCGCGCCACCACCACCGATCCGGTGGAGGCGGCGTTCTGGGACCGGATCGAGCAGGGCGACCTGCCCGGCCTCGCCGCCCAGCTCGGTGTCGCCGAGACCGACCTGGAGACGGTGCTGCCCGCGCTGGCCGGTTGGCGAGCACAGGGCCGCGACCGGGCCACGGTCGACGGCTGGCGCTACCGGGTGGTGTGGGAGCCGGTCACCGACCCGGCCCCGGCGACCCTCGACGGCGCCTGGGCGCTGATCGGCGACGTGCCGCTGGCCGCGATGCTGGAGCGGCACGGCGCCACGGTGACCGACGACGTGCGGGCCGCCGTCGGCATCGTCGCCGCCCCGGCCACCCCCGAGGAGGCCCTGGAGCTGGTCCAGTCCCTGGCGGCCGACGGGGTGACCGCCCCGCTGTGGCTGGTCACCCGGGGAGCCGTGGCCACCGGCCGGGCCGACGTCACCCAGGCGCAACTGTGGGGCTTCGCCCGGGCGGCCGGCCTCGAACACCCCGAGTTCTGGGGTGGCCTGCTCGACCTCCCCACCGACCTCGACAAACGATCCGAGGACCGCATCGCCGCCGTGCTCTCCGGCGCGCTCGGCGCCGAGGACCAGATCGCGATCCGCGCCGGCGGCATCCTGGTCAGGCGCCTCGACCACGCCCCCGCGCCGCTCGCCACGGCCTGGCGGCCGCGCGGCACGATCCTGATCGCCGGCGGCACCGGCGGACTGGGCTCGCAGGTGGCCCGCTGGGCCGCCGACTACGGCGCGGACCGTCTGGTCCTGGTGTCCCGCCGCGGGGGCGAGACCGACATTCCGAACGCCGAGGTGCACGCCTGCGACCTGGCCGACCGGGCCGCCGCCGCGGCGCTGCTGGCCGCGGTCGGCCCGGTCGACGCGATCGTGCACGCGGCCGGGGTCAGCGAGGACGTCGACCTGGTCGACGCCGACACCGGTCACCTCGACCGGGTGATCCGCGGCAAAGTCCTCGCCGCGCAGCACCTGGACGAGCTGGCCGGCGACGTGGACGCCTTCGTGGTGTTCTCGTCGATCTCCGGCGTCTGGGGCAGCGCCGGCCAGGCCGCCTACGGCGCCGCGAACGCCGCCCTCGACGCCCTGATCGCCCGGCGGAGGGCGGACGGCAAGCCGGGCACCGCCGTGGCCTGGGGCCCGTGGGCGCGGGTCGGGATGGCCGCCGACGAGGACGTGGCCGGTCAGCTGCGGCGCCGCGGCCTCGACCCGATGGCCCCCGAGCGAGCCCTCACCGCGCTGGCCACGGCAGTCGGCGCCGGCGACGAGCAGGTCATCGTCGCGGACGTGCGCTGGGCCGACTTCCTGCCGCTGTTCACCGCCACCCGGGAGCGGCCGTTCTTCGCCCGGCTCGCCCCGGCCGGCGACGACGCCGGGCAGCCGGCGAGCGGTCTGGCCGCCCGGCTCGCCACGATGGCCGGAAACGATCGGCAACGGGCCGTGCTCGGCCTGGTCCGCGCCGAGGTGGCGGCCGCGCTCGGGCACACGTCCGGCGACGCGATCGAACCCGGCCGCGCGTTCAAGGACCTCGGGTTCGACTCGCTCACCGCGGTCGACCTGCGCAACCGTCTGCGGGCGGCGACGGGGCTCGCCCTGCCGGCGACACTCGTGTTCGACCATCCCGATGCGGAGCGGCTCACGGCGTACCTCCTCGAGGCCGTCGGCGGGACCGAGACGCGCCCGCCCGCCGAGGCGACCACGGTGACCAGCGACGATCCGATCGTGATCGTCGGCATGGGCCTGCGCCTGCCCGGCGGAGTCGAGACGCCCGCCGGATACTGGGATCTCGTCGCGTCCGGCCGGGACGGCATCGGCACCTTCCCGGAGGACCGCGGCTGGGACCTGGAGGCGCTCTACCACCCGGACCCGGAGCACCCGGGCACCTCCTACACCCGGCACGGCGGTTTCCTCGACGCCGCCACCACGTTCGACGCCGGGCTCTTCGGGATCTCGCCGCGCGAGGCGACCGCGATGGACCCGCAGCAGCGGCTGCTCCTGGAAACGTCGTGGGAGGCCTTCGAGACGGCCGGGGTGAATCCGCTGGGCCTGCGCGGCGAGCCGGTCGGCGTCTTCGTCGGAGCCTCCTTCATGGGGTACGGCAACGGGCCCGGCGAATCGGTCGACGGCCTGGAAGGGCACATGCTCACCGGAACGGCCTCGTCGGTCATGTCGGGCCGGGTCGCCTACACGTTCGGGCTGGAGGGCCCGGCCGTCACCGTCGACACGGCGTGCTCGTCGTCGCTGGTCGCGCTGCATCTGGCGGGTCAGGCGCTGCGGTCCGGCGAGTGTTCGATGGCGCTCGTCGGCGGGGTGACGGTGATGCCGAACGCGGACGTGTTCGTCGAGTTCTCCCGGCAGCGCGGGCTGTCGCCGGACGGGCGCTGCAAGTCGTTCGGCGATGGCGCGGACGGGACCGGCTGGTCCGAGGGCGCGGGCATGCTGCTGGTCGAGCGGCTGTCTGACGCGCGACGGCACGGGCACGAGATCCTTGCCGTGGTCCGCGGGACGGCGGTCAACTCCGACGGCGCGTCGAACGGGCTCACCGCGCCGAACGGTCCCGCCCAGCAGCGGGTCATCCGGCAGGCGCTCGCCGCGGCAGGTCTGCGGGCATCGGACGTGGACGCGGTCGAGGCGCACGGCACGGGTACCACCCTCGGCGACCCGATCGAGGCGCAGGCGCTGCTCGCGACCTACGGCCAGGACCGGGACACGCCGCTGTGGCTCGGGTCGGTGAAGTCCAACATCGGGCACACCCAGGCCGCGGCCGGTGTCGCGGGCATCGCCAAGATGGTCCTCGCCCTGCGCCACGAGACGCTGCCGGCGACCCTGCACGCCGACGCGCCGTCGTCGCACGTGGACTGGTCGGCCGGTGATGTCGCACTGCTCACGTCGGCTCAGCCGTGGCCCGCCGGAGAGCGCCCGCGCCGGGCGGGTGTGTCGGCGTTCGGGGTGAGCGGCACCAACGCTCACATGATCATCGAGGAGGCGCCGGATGCGCCGGCCGTGACCGCGGTGACGCCGCTGCCGGTGGTGCCGGTGCCGGTGTCCGGGCACAGCGAGGCCGCGCTGCAGGTGCAACTGTCGCGGGTCGAGACGGCCGCCGGTGACATGCGTGGGATCGGTGCGGCGGCGGCCCGGCGGGCGGCCCTGCCGTACCGCGCCGTGCTGCTCGGCTCGGACGTGGTCGCGCGCGGGGTGGCGACGTCCCGGCGGCTCGGGTTCCTGTTCACCGGCCAGGGTTCACAGCGCGCCGACATGGGCCGTGGCCTGTACGCGTCCTTCCCGGTGTTCGCGGAAGCGTTCGACCGGGTCGCCCTGCACGTCGATCAGTATCTGGACCGGCCGCTGTCGGAGGTGCTCGCCGACGAGGAGCTGATCCATCAGACCGGGTACGCCCAGCCGGCCATCTTCGCCGTCGAGGTGGCGCTGCACGCGCTGCTGGATTCGTGGGGCGTGCGCCCGGACGTGCTGGTAGGCCACTCGATCGGGGAGATCGCCGCGGCCCATGTCGCCGGGGTGTTCTCGCTGGCCGACGCGGCCACGCTGGTCGCCGCGCGGGGCCGTCTGATGCAGGCGCTTCCCGCCGGTGGTGTGATGGTCGCGGTGCAGGCCTCCGAGGACGAGGTCCGGGCCGCGTTCCCCGATCTGGACATCGCCGCGGTGAACGGCCCCGCATCGGTGGTGGTGGCCGGCGCCCACATTCCGGACATGCCGTGGAAGACCACCAGGCTGCGGACCAGCCACGCCTTCCATTCGCGGCTGATGGAGCCGATGCTGCCGGAGTTCGAGCGGGTCGTGCGGACGCTGACGTTCGCGCCCGGTCACGGCCGCTGGTCGGACCCGGGCTACTGGGTGTCGCACGTGCGCGACACCGTGCGGTTCGCCGACGCGATCGCCGAGCTGGACGGTGTGCGGTTCGTCGAGCTGGGGCCGGACGCGGTGCTGTCGACTGTGGTCGACGACGCGGTGCCGCTGCTGCGGCGCGGGCGTGACGAGGTGACGACGGCGCTGACCGCACTGGCCACCCTGTTCGCCGACGGTGTCGACGTCGACTGGACCGCGCTGCACCAGGGCGTACGCCCGGCCGCTCTGCCGACCTACGCGTTCCAGCGGCAGCGGTACTGGATCGCCCCGCGTTCCGGAACCGGCGACCTCGGGGCCGCCGGGCTGGACACAGCCGACCACCCGCTGCTCGGGGCAGTCGTCCCGCTCGCCGACGGGGACGGCGCCGTGCTGACCGGGCGGATCTCGTTGCGTACCCACCCGTGGCTGGCCGACCACGTCGTCTCCGGTGCGGCGCTGCTGCCCGGCACCGCCCTGCTGGAGCTGGCGCTGCAGGCCGGCGGCGCCGCGATCGAGGAGCTGACCCTGCACGCGCCGCTGGTCGTGCCGGACCGTGGGGCCGTGCAACTGCAGGTCACCGTCGGCGGCTCCACGGTGCGGATCCACTCCCGGAGCGGGGACGGCGACTGGCTGCACCACGCGACCGGGACGCTCGGCACGTCCGGCTCACCGGACGTCCTGTCCTCGTGGCCGCCGGCCGGTGCGGTGCCGCTGCCGGTGGACGGGCTCTATCCCGGGCTGCGCGACATCGGCCTCGACTACGGTCCGGCCTTCCAAGGGCTGCACTCGGTCTGGCAGCACGGCGATGCCCGCTACGCCGAAGTGGCTCTGGACGCCGAGCAGCAGCGTGTCGCCGCCCGCTTCGGGGTGCACCCTGCACTGCTCGACGCGGCGCTGCACGCGCTGGCTCTCGGCGATGGGGACGGGGTGGCCCGGGTGCCGTTCAGCTGGTCGGACGTCACGGTGCACGCCACCGGCGCGGACCGGCTCCACGTACGGCTGACCGGCTCGGGCGACGCGGTGCGGCTGGACGCGTACACGGTGGACGGGCAGCCGGTGCTGACGGTCGGCTCGTTGGTGCTGCGGCCGGCGCCGTCGGTCCAGCCGGGTGCCGGTGACCTGTACACGGTCGACTGGACGCGTCTGCCCGTACCGGCGGCGGCTACGACCACCGGCTGGGCGGTCCTCGGTGACCCGCTGCCGCAGCTGCCCGGAGTTCCGGGTGTCGGCGGGTTCGGCGCTCCGGTCACGCTGGGGACGGCCGTCTCCGGCGGCTCCGGTGCCCCGGTCGTGCTGGTGACCGCCGGTTACGTCCCCGACGGCAAGACCGGGGCCGAGCTGCGCCGGATTCTCGGCCTGGTTCAGCAGGCCCTGGCCGGCGGCTCCCGGTTCGTCGCGCTGACCGGCGACACCCTCGCCGGTGCGGCGGTCCGCGGCCTGCTCCGGTCGGCCGGCCAGGAGAACCCGGACCGGATCCGGGTCATCGTCGTCGACGACGACCCGGCCTCTTGGCGGCTGATCCCGGCCGCCGTTGCCGCCGGCGAGCCGGAGGTGGCAGTCCGGGGCGGCGAGCTGTTCGCACCACGACTGGCCCGGACCACCGCGGGTGACCCCGTGTCGTTCGGCGAAGGACCGGTTCTGATCACCGGTGGATCCGGTGCTCTGGCCGCTCACATCGCCCGGCGCCTGGTCGACCGGCACGGCGTCCGGCGGCTGGTGCTGGTCAGCCGCAGCGGCGGCGGCAAGGCGCTCGCCGACGAGCTGGACGCCGAGGTGACCCTGGTCGCCGCGGACGTCACCGACCGCGACGCGCTCGCCGCGGTGCTCGCCGAGCATCCGGTCACCGCGGTCGTGCACACCGCGGGCGTCCTGGCCGACGGCATCACCGAGCAGATGACACCGGAGCGGCTCGACCTGGTGCTGCGGCCCAAGGTGGACGCCGCCCTGCACCTGCACGAGCTGACCCGCGACCGGAACCTGTCGGCGTTCGTGCTGTTCTCGTCGGCGTCGGCCGTCTTCGGCACACCGGGGCAGGCCAACTACGCCGCCGCGAACGCTTTCCTCGACGCGCTCGCCGAGCACCGGCGCACGCTGGGTCTCCCGGCGACCGCGCTGGCCTGGGGCCCGTGGGCCGACGGCGGCATGGCCGGCGACCTCGACGACAACGCCCGGCAGCGGATGGCCCGGGCCGGGACGCTCACGTTCGACGCCGTATCGGGGGCGGCGGCCTTCGACGCGGCCGTGACCGCACCGGTGGCGGCGGTCGTCCCGATCCGGCTCGACCTGGCCGCCGTACGGGCCGCTGGGGAGGTGCCGCATCTGCTGCGCGGCCTCGTCCGGCCCACCACCACCCGGGTGGCCGCGCCCACCACCGCCGACCCGGTGCAGCACCGCCTCACCGGCCTGTCCACCGAAGCCGGCCGGGAGCTGCTGCTCGACCTGGTGCACCGCCACGTGGCGGCGGTCCTCGGCTATCCGGAGGGCCAGCCGATCGAACCCACCCGCGGCTTCCTCGACCTGGGCTTCGACTCGCTGACCGCGGTCGAACTGCGCAACGGGCTGAGCACCGCGACCGGGCTGCGGCTGCCGGCCACGGTCATCTTCGACTACCCGACACCCGAGGATCTGGCCGCCCACCTGCACGGCGAGCTGGCCCCGGCCGCCCCGCCGCTGCCCGCCCTGGAGGAACTGGACCGGTTCGAGGCGGCGCTGTCAGCCGACGGCCTGGACCCGGCGGTCCTCGACCAGATCGCGGCCCGCCTGCGGAAACTGCTCGCGGGCTGGCAGCCGGCTGGCACCGACGAGGTCACCGGCCGCCTCGACGACGCCAGCGACGAGGAGATGTTCGCCTTCATCGACCAGGAGCTGGGCCTCTGATCGACCCGTCCGGCCGTCCCCTCGCCGTCGCTCACACCGTGCGGCGACGGGACGGCCGGCGGCCGGGATCCTCTCCGAGGAGAAGCAAGGTCTTCCCCACGGCGGTACGGCCCTCGATCGCAGCGTGCGCCTCGGCGGCCTGCTCCAGCGAGAAGGTCTGCCCGATGAGCGGCCGGATGATCCCCTCCGCGGCCAGTGACATGATCTGGCTCGCCCAGCGCGGCACCCGCCGTCCGAACCCGAAGAGCTGTTCGATGCCGAGCACCGTCACACCGGCCGAGCCAAGCCGGGTCGACCCGCGCGCCGACCTCGCTGACCCGTCGGGCCACCAGACCGCCCGGCACGTGCGGCAGCCGTGGCCGCTCATGCCACCTGTCGGTGCCGCGCCGGATCTGCGTCTCGACGAAGGACACGCCGGCCACCGCCACCTCGACCACCACCTGGTCCGGGCCGGCCACCGGATCCGGCGCCCACCCGGGAACCAGCACCTCGGGGCCGCCGAAATCGACGGCCTGAACCACTCTCATGACGCCTGCTCCCTGTCGTTCGCGCGTGGCGGACACCGGAGAGCATGCGATCTCGAGTCAGGTTGAGGTCAACCCGGGCAGTCCACTGCTCAGCGATGAGCGTGCGGACCGTAAGGGAACGGTAGGGGTTGGAAGGGGCCGGGGACGCTCCTAGCGTCCGCGACGGTGCCGCCGGTGTGTGCGGCACCGTCCCGGAACCCCGCAGTGAGGTGACGCGTGTCGTCGAGTGAGCAGAAGCTTCGGGAATACCTGAAGCGGGTTACCGCCGATCTGCACCAGACACGTCTACGGCTGGCCGAGATCGAGGCCGGCGCCGGTGAGCGGGAGCCGATCGCGATCGTCGGGATGGCCTGCCGCTATCCGGGCGGGGTGACCACACCGGACGAGCTGTGGGAACTCGTCGCACAGGGACGCGACGGCATCGGCTTCTTCCCCGGCAACCGCGGCTGGGACCTGGACGGGCTCTACCACCCCGACCCGGACCACCCGGGCACCTCGTACGCCCGTGAGGGCGGCTTCCTCTACGACGCCGCCGACTTCGACCCCGACCTGTTCGGGATCTCGCCGCGTGAGGCGCTCGCCATGGACCCGCAGCAGCGGCTGCTCCTGGAGACCGCGTGGGAGACCCTGGAAACCGCCGGCGTCGACCCGCTCGGCCTGCGCGGCAGCCGGACCGGCGTCTACGTCGGCATGATGTACCACGACTACGCCGCCCGCCCGGGCCTCGACGTGCCCGACGAGGTGGAGGCCTACCTCGGCACCGGCAACTCGGGCAGTGTCGCCTCCGGGCGCATCGCCTACACCCTCGGCCTGGAGGGCCCGGCCCTCACCATCGACACCGCCTGCTCGTCGTCGCTGGTGGCCCTGCACCTCGCGGTCCGGGCGCTGCGGTCCGGCGAGTGCGATCTGGCGCTCGCGGGCGGGGTGGCGGTGATGGCCACCCCGGAGACGTTCATCGGCTTCTCGCGTCAGCGCGGTCTGGCCGCCGACGGGCGGTGCAAGTCGTTCGCGGCGGCCGCCGACGGCACCGGCTGGGGTGAGGGCGCCGGGATGCTGCTGGTCGAGCGGCTCTCCGACGCGCGGAAGCACGGTCACCGGGTGCTCGCCGTGGTGCGCGGGACGGCGGTCAACTCCGACGGCGCGTCCAGTGGGCTCACCGCCCCGAACGGGCCGGCCCAGCAGCGGGTCATCCGGCAGGCGCTCGCCGACGCGGGGCTGACCACGGCCGACGTCGACGCGGTCGAGGCGCACGGCACGGGGACCACCCTCGGTGATCCGATCGAGGCACAGGCGCTGCTGGCCACGTACGGCAGGGAAAGAGATCGTCCGCTCCGCCTGGGATCGATCAAGAGCAACATCGGGCACACCCAGGCGGCGGCCGGCGCCGCGGGCATCATCAAGATGGTTCAATCCCTGCGGTACGGCCTCCTGCCCGCCACCCTCCACGTGGACGCGCCCACCCCCGCCGTGGACTGGTCGGCCGGCCGGGTGGAACTGCTCACCCGCGCCGAGCCGTGGCCTGCCGGGGATCGGCCGCGCCGGGCCGGGATCTCGTCGTTCGGCATCAGCGGCACCAACGCGCACGTGATCATCGAGGAGGCCCCGCCCGCCCTCGACGAGCGGACCGCGCCGGCCGCCCCGGCGGCACCCGGCAGCCCGGCCCTGATCCCGGCCGTTTCCCAAGTTGCGGCGGCTGGACCGATCGTTCCTCTGGTGGTGAGCGGCCCCGACGAGGACGCCGCACGCCGTCAGGGTGACCGGCTGCTGCGCCACCTCGCCGAGCATCCGGACCTGAACCGCGTCGATGCGGCCTGGTCGGCGACGTTGCGGGCTGCGCTTCCGCACCGGGCCGTGCACCTGAACGAGACGGACCCGCCGGTCCGTGGGGTCGCGGCGCGCGGCAAGCGGGTATTCCTCTTCACCGGCCAGGGCTCGCAGCGGGCCGGCATGGGCCTCGGCCTGTACGCGGCGTTCCCGGTC
This sequence comes from Actinoplanes sp. CA-252034, assembly GCF_050956125.1. Taxonomy (NCBI): domain Bacteria; kingdom Bacillati; phylum Actinomycetota; class Actinomycetes; order Micromonosporales; family Micromonosporaceae; genus Actinoplanes; species Actinoplanes sp. CA-252034. The sequence goes on along the minus strand of NZ_CP191846.1, from coordinate 6,941,502 downwards.
TACGCCGAGACGTTCGACCGGGTCGCCCTGCACATCGACAAACACCTGGACCGGCCTCTCGCCGACGTGCTCGCCGACGACGAGCTGATCAACCGGACCGGTTACGCCCAGCCCGCGATCTTCGCGGTCGAGGTGGCGCTGCACGCGCTGCTGGCGTCGTGGGGTGTGCGCCCGGACGTGCTGGTCGGCCACTCGATCGGCGAGATCGCCGCGGCTCACGTGTCCGGGGTGTTCTCGCTTGCCGACGCGGCGACGCTGGTCACCGCGCGGGGCCGGCTCATGCAGGCGCTGCCCGCGGGCGGGGCTATGCTGGCCGTGCAGGCCTCCGAAGCGGAGGTGCGGGCTGCTTTCCCGTCGATCGACATCGCGGCAGTGAACGGGCCGGCCTCGGTCGTCGTCTCCGGCGACGAATCCAACGTCTCCGAGATCGCCGCACACGGGTGGAAGACTTCGCGGCTGCGGACCAGTCACGCCTTCCATTCGCGGCTGATGGACCCGATGCTGCCGGAGTTCGAGCGGATCGTCCGGACGTTGACGTTCACGCCGGGTCACGGCCGATGGTCGGATCCGGCCTACTGGGTGTCGCACGTGCGGGAAACTGTCCGGTTCGCGGATGCGGTGGCACAGATGAGCCAGGGCCACAGTGGTCCACGTACCTCGAACGCGGCCGATGCGGTGTCCCGGGCGCCACTCGCGAACGGTGTGCGTTTCGTCGAGTTGGGGCCGGATGCGGTGCTGTCGGCGATGGTCGAGGGTGCGGTTCCGCTGCTGCGGCGCGGGCGCGACGAGGTGACCACAGCGCTGACCGCGCTGGCGAGCCTGTACGTCACCGGCACGCCGGTCGACTGGGCCGCTGTCATCCCCGGCGGCCGCCGCGTCGACCTGCCCACCTACGCCTTCCACCGGCGCCGGTTCTGGCTGGACTCGGCACAGCCCGGCACCGAGCGGTGGCGGTATCGCGTCGAGTGGCGGCCCGTCCCGATGCCGGACACCACCGTCGGCGGGCAATGGCTCGTGCTCGGCGACGACTCCCTGGCCGAGGCGATGCGGGCGGCCGGCGCCGACGTGGTCACCGAGCCGGCCGACGGCGGCGTGGCCCCGGCGATGGGGGCGGCCGGTGGCCTGGACGGGGTGCTGGCCGCGGTCGGCACCGCCGCCGAGATCCTTGCGGTCGTCCAGCTGGGAATCGACGCGCCCCACTGGTTCGTCACCTCCGGGGCGGGGGACCTCGACACCGCCGCCACCTGGGGACTGGCCCGCGTCTTCGCGCTCGAGCACCCGGCCCGCTGGGGTGGCATCGTCGACGTCACCGGCGACTTCGATCCGGCCGTCCTCGGCGGGACCGAGGACCAGATCGCCGCCGGCCCCGGACGGCTTCTTGCGCGACGGCTGGCGCGCGTGGCCGTACCGGATGATGCTCCTCGATGGCGGCCCACCGGAACCCTGCTGATCACCGGGGGCACCGGCGGCCTCGGCACCGAGGTGGCCCGCTGGGCCGCCCCGCACGCCGACCGGATCGTCCTGGTCTCCCGCCGCGGCGGCGTCACCGACCTGCCCAACGCCGAGGTGCACGCCTGCGACCTGGCCGACCGGGCCGCCGTCGAGGCGCTGCTAGTCGCGGTCGGCCCGGTCGACGCGGTGATCCACGCCGCCGGTGTCAGCACCGACGTGCCGCTGGCCGCCGAGGATCCGGCACACCTGCGCGCCGTCGCGGCCGGGAAACTCGACGGGGCGGCGCACCTCGACGAGCTGCTGCCGGACGTACCGCTGATCGTCTTCTCCTCGATCGCCGGGGTGTGGGGCGCCGGTGAGCAGGCCGCCTACGCCGCCGCGAACGCCGCCCTGGACGCGCTCGTCGCCCGCCGCCGCGCCCGCGGCGGCCCCGGCACCGCGATCGCCTGGGGACCGTGGGCCCGGGTCGGGATGGCCGCCGACGACACGGTCGCCGACCGGCTCCGCAAACGCGGCCTGAACCCGATGTCACCCGAGCGTGCCCTGGAGGCGCTCGGTGTCGCGGTCGGCGCCGGGGACGTGGCCGTCACGGTCGCCGACGTGGACTGGGAACGGTTCGTGCCGGTCTTCTCGGCCGCCCGGGAACGGCCGCTCTTCGCCGACCTCGCGCCTGTGCCGGAGAAACCCGCGGCCGCGGTCCCCGGTGACCTGGCCGACCTGCCTCCGGACGAGCGGGCCCGGACGCTGCTGCGCCTGGTCCGCGACGAGGTGGCGGCCGTGCTCGGGCACAGCTCCGGCAGCGCCGTCGCGGCCGGGCGGGCCTTCACCGAGCTCGGCTTCGACTCGCTGACCGCCGTCCAGCTGCGCGACCGGCTGCTGGCCGCGACCGGGCTGCCGCTGTCGCCGACGCTCGTCTTCGACTACCCGAACGCGGAGCTGCTGGCCGCGTACCTCGACGAACTGATCGCACCCGCCGCCGACGAGCCGGGCCGCACCGACGCCGACATCCGCGCGGCGCTCGCCGCGATCCCGGTCGACCGGCTGCGCGCATCTGGGCTGCTGCCCCGCCTGCTGCGGCTCGCACCGGCCGACACCGAGCCCGCCGCACCGGAACCGGCCGGCGACCTCGACGCCATGGACATCGACGACCTGGTGAAACTCGCCCTCGGCGCCGCACCGACCGACACGGAGTAAACGATGACCCAGCCGGACCAGAAGATCGTCGAGGCCCTGCGCAGCGCCCTCAAGGAGACCGACCGGCTGCGCCGCCGGCAGCAGGAGACCGACGCCCGGGCCACCGAGCCGATCGCCATCGTCGGCGCCGCCTGCCGCTACCCCGGTGGTGTGCAGGGGCCGGACGACCTGTGGCAGTTGGTCGCCGACGGCCGCGACGCGGTCGGTGACTTCCCCGCCGACCGGGGCTGGGATCTCGCCGGGCTGTTCAGCGACGACCCCGACGCGGCCGGCACGTCGTTCGCCCGTGGCGGCGGGTTCCTCTACGACGCCGGAGACTTCGACGCGTCGCTGTTCGGGATCAGCCCGCGCGAGGCCCGGGCCATGGACCCGCAGCAGCGGCTGCTGCTGGAGTGCGCGTGGGAGACGTACGAGCGGGCCGGTCTCGACCCACTCGGGCAGCGCGGCGCCCGGACCGGCGTGTACACCGGCAGCAACGACCAGGACTACCTCGGGCTGCTCGGTGACCACCCGGGCGAACTCGAGGGACACCTCGGCACCGGCAACGCGGCCAGCGTGCTGTCCGGGCGGCTGGCGTACACGTTCGGGCTGGAAGGCCCCGCCGTCACCGTGGACACCGCCTGCTCGTCGTCGCTGGTCGCGCTGCACCTGGCCGTGCAGGCGCTGCGGCGCGGCGAGATCGACCAGGCGCTGGTCGGCGGGGTGCTGGTGATGTCGACGCCCGGCACGTTCCTGGAGTTCTCCCGCCAGCGCGGGCTGGCCGCCGACGGGCGGTGCAAGTCGTTCGCGGCGGCCGCCGACGGCACCGGCTGGGGTGAGGGCGCCGGGGTGTTGCTGGTCGAACGGCTGTCGGCGGCCCGCGCGGCCGGACGGCGGATCCTCGGCGTGGTGCGGGGCACGGCAATCAACCAGGACGGCGCTTCCAACGGGCTGACCGCCCCGAACGGGCCGGCGCAGCGGCGGGTCATCCGGGCCGCGCTCGCCGACGCGGGACTCGGGCCGGACGAGGTCGACGCGGTCGAGGCGCACGGCACCGGCACGACCCTCGGTGATCCGATCGAGGCGCAGGCGCTGCTGGCCACGTACGGCAAGGAAAGGGATCGTCCGCTCTGGCTCGGATCCCTCAAATCGAACATCGGCCACACCCAGGCCGCGGCCGGGGTCGGCGGCATCATCAAGATGATCGAGGCGATGCGGCACGGCGTGCTGCCCAAGACCCTCCATGTTGACGTGCCGACGCCGAAGGTTGACTGGACTTCCGGCAGTGTTGAGTTGTTGACGTCAACACGAGAGTGGCCGTCAACAGGTCGGCCGCGACGTGCGGCGGTGTCGTCGTTCGGGATGAGCGGCACCAACGCGCACGTCATCCTGGAACAGGGCGACCCCGCCGAGCCGTCTCCGCCGGAGACGGCCGTCGACGGGCCGATCCCGGTGCTGCTGTCCGGGGCGACTCCGGCGGCCCTGCGCGCCCAGATCGACGTCGCGGCCGGACACGACGGGCCGCTCGGCGGTGTCGCCGCCACCCTGGCCGGGCGGGCCGCGCTCGCCGAACGCGCGGTCGCCTGGGACGCCGGGAGCCTCGGCGCGCCGCCGGTCACCGGCACCGCCCTGGACGCCTCCGACATCGTCTTCGTCTACCCCGGACAGGGCGGCCAGTGGCTCGGCATGGCTGTCGGGCTGCTCGACCACCCCGCTTTCGCCGACCGCCTGCGTGAATGCGACACCGCCCTGCGGCCGCACACCGGGTTCTCGGTCGAGGACGTGCTGCGCGGAGACGACGACTGGCTGGCCCGGGTGGAGGTGGTGCAGCCGGTGCTGTGGGCCGTCGGCGTGGCACTGACCGCCTGGTGGCAGTCGTACGGCGTCGAGCCGACCGCGGTGATCGGCCATTCCCAGGGCGAGGTGGTCGCCGCCGTGGTCGCCGGCGCGGTCACGGTCGAGGACGGCGCCCGGATCGTCGCCGCCCGCTCCGCCCCGCTGGTCGGCCTGACCGGCGACGGCGGCATGCTGTCGGTCGGCGCCCCGGCCGCCGACGTGGAGCAGTGGCTGGCCGGCCGGCCCGGCCTGAACATCGCGGCGGTCAACGGCCCGGCACAGGTCGTGGTGGCCGGCGAGCGGCCGCTGCTGCAGCAGTTCATTCCGTTCTGTGAGGAGCGTGGCGTCCGGGCCCGGCTCGTCGAGGTCCGCTACGCCTCCCACTCGCCGCAGGTCGAGCAGGTCCGCGACGCGATCCTGGCCGGTCTCGGTGACGTCCGCGGCGCGGTCCCGCGGATCCCGTGGTTCTCCACCGTCACCGGCGAACGCGTCACCGAGCCGGTCACCGCCGACTACTGGTGGACCAACCTGCGGCAGCAGGTCCGCTTCGCCCCGGTCGTGCAGCAGCTGACCGACCAGGGTTACCGGCTGTTCGCCGAGATCTCCGGGCATCCGGTGGTCACCGTGGCGATCGAGCAGTGCGCGCCGGACGCCGGGATCTGGGGCACGCTGCGCCGCGGCGAGGACGACCCTGCCGCCCAGATCCGTGCGCTCGGCGAGGCGTGGGTCCGCGGCGTCCGCGTCGACTGGTCGTCCTGGCTCACCGGCCTCCGCCCCGACCCGGCTCTGCCCACCTACCCCTTCCAGCGCCGCCGCCACTGGCTGACCCCCGAGGAGCAGCGCCGCGACCAGGGCGGCGACCCCGAGTTCTGGGCGGCCGTCGAGGCCGGCGCCGACGCGCTGGCCGGCGAGCTCGGCCTGGACACCGCGCTCGTCGAGCCGGTCGTGGACGGCCTGGCCGCCTGGCACACCCGCAGACGCCTCGACTCCACGATCGACGGCTGGCGTTACCGGGTCACCTGGCAGAAGATCAACACCCCTGCGCCGGTACGGCCGGACGGCCGCTGGCTGGTCGTGCAGCCCGAGGGTGTCACCGTGCCCGAGGTGCTGCCGGGAGCCGAGACGATCACCGTCGACGCGACCGCCGTCACCCTGCCGGACGGCCCCTGGACCGGGGTGGTGTCGCTGCTCGCCCTGGACGAGCGCCCGATGCCCGGTCACCCGCACGTGGCCCGCGGCCTGGCCGGCACCCTGACCCTGATCCAGCAGCTCGCCGACACCCCGGTCTGGGTCCTCACCCAGGGCGACAGCCTGGCCCAGGCGCAGGTCGCCGGTCTCGGCCGGATCGCCGGACTGGAGCTGCCCCACCGCTGGGGCGGCCAGCTCGACCTCTCCGAGCACCCCGACCCGGACCTGGTCGGCACCGTCCTGGCCGGAGCGTTCGGCCCCGAGGACCAGCTCGCCCTGCGCCCCGACGGTGTCTACGCCCGCCGCGTCGTGCCCGCCCCGGCCCGCAAGCCCGGCACACCGTGGCAGCCGCGCGGCACCGTCCTGATCACCGGCGGCACCGGCGCCCTGGGTGGCCGGATCGCCCGCTGGGCCGCCGCGAACGGCGCCGGCCGGCTGGTCCTGGTGTCCCGCCGCGGCGGCGTCACCGACCTGCCGAACGCCGAGGTGCACGCCTGTGACCTGGCCGACCGGGCCGCCGTCGAGGCGCTGCTGGCCGCGGTCGGCCCGGTCGACGCGGTGATCCACGCGGCCGGGGTCGGCGCGAACGTGCCGTTCGCCGACACCGACGTGGACCTGCTGGACCGGCTGCTCGCCGGGAAGGTCGCCGGGGCCGTCCACCTCGACGCCCTGATCGGCGAGGTCGACGCGTTCGTGGTGTTCTCGTCGCTGTCCGGCGTCTGGGGCAGCCACTCGCACGCCGCGTACGCGGCCGCCAACGCCGCCCTCGACAGACTCGCCGAGCAGCGCCGCGCCCGCGGGCTCACGATGACCGCGATCGCCTGGGGCGCCTGGGCCGAGTCCGGGATGGCGTCCGCCGAGGTCGGCGCCGACCTACGCCGCCGCGGCATCGTGGCGCTGCCGCCCGAACCGGCGATAGAGGCGATGCGCCGGGCGATCGCCCAGGACGACACCACGATCTGTGTGGTCGACGTGGACTGGCCGCGGTTCACCGAACTGTTCACCGCCGAACGGCCCCGGCCCTTGATCGGGGACATCCCCGCCGTCCGCGACGCCCTCACCTCACCTGACGAGCCGGGGGACACCGGATCGGGCCTCACCGCCCGGCTGGCCGGGCTCGGTGCGGCAGAGCGGGAGCGGGTGGCCCTCGAGTTCGTACGCTCCGCGGCCGCCGCCGTCCTCGGTCACGCGTGCACCGACGAGATCCCGCCGCGCCGGCCGTTCCGGGAACTCGGGTTCGACTCGCTCACCGCCGTCGACCTGCGCAACCGGCTGCGCGCGGAGAGCGGGATCGCGCTGCCCGCCACCGTCGTCTTCGACCACCCGAACGCCGCCGCCCTCGCCGCGCACCTGCTCACCCGGGCCTTACCGGCCGCCGCCACCACGACGGTGACCGTCACCGGCAGCGTCGCCACCCTCGACGAGCCGATCGCGATCACGGCGATGAGCTGCCGATTCCCCGGTGGCGCGGAGTCGCCGGAGGAGCTGTGGCGACTGGTCGCCGACGGGGTGGACGCGATGTCGCCGTTCCCCACCGACCGGGGCTGGTATCTCGGCGACCTGGTCAACTCCGACTCGTCGGTACGCGGCACCACGTACACCAGCGAGGGCGGCTTCCTACGCGACGTCGCCGGGTTCGACGCCCGGCTCTTCGGCATCACCCCGCGCGAGGCCGTCGCGATGGACCCGCAGCAGCGGCTGCTGCTGGAGTGCTCGTGGGAGGCCCTGGAACGCGCCGGGCTCGACCCGACGGGGCTGCGCGGCTCCCGTACCGGCATGTTCGCCGGCACCAACGGCTCCGACTACCTGTGGTCGATGGGTGTCTTCCCCAGCGCCCTCGAAGGGCACCTCGGCACCGGCAACGCGGCGAGCGTCCTGTCCGGCCGGATCTCCTACACCTTCGGCCTCGAAGGCCCGGCGATGACCGTCGACACCGGCTGCTCGTCGTCGCTGGTCGCCCTGCACCTGGCCGTGCAGGCGCTGCGGCAGGGCGAATGCGAGCTGGCCCTGGTCGGCGGCGTCACCGTGATGTCCACGCCGGGGCCGTTCGTCGAGTTCAGCCGCAAGGGCGGGCTGGCCGCCGACGGGCGCTGCAAGTCGTTCGCGGCGGCCGCCGACGGCACCGGCTGGTCCGAAGGTGTCGGCGTGCTCGTCGTCGAGCGGCTCTCCGACGCGCAGCGGGCCGGGCGGCCGGTCCTCGCCGTGGTCCGGGGCAGCGCCGTCAACTCCGACGGCGCCTCCAACGGGCTGACCGCGCCGAACGGAACCTCCCAGCAGAAGGTGATCCGGCAGGCGCTCGCCAATGCGCGACTGACCACCGACGACATCGACGCGGTCGAGGCGCACGGCACCGGCACCACGCTCGGCGACCCGATCGAGGCGAACGCACTGCTCGCCACGTACGGCGCGGGGCGTACCGGGGAGCCGGTCCGGCTCGGGTCGATCAAGTCGAACCTCGGGCACACCCAGGCCGCCGCCGGAATGGCCGGGCTGATCAAGATGGTCCAGGCCATCCGGAACGGTCTGCTGCCCAAGACCCTGCACGTCGACGAGCCGTCACCGCACATCGACTGGCAGCTCGGCGGGGTCGAGCTGCTCACCGAGGCGATGCCGTGGCCGGAGACCGGACGGCCGCGCCGCGCCGGGGTGTCCGCGTTCGGGGTGAGCGGCACCAACGCCCACGTCATCGTCGAGCAGGCGCCTTCTTCTTCGGAGCTCCCGGCGCCCGCCTCCGGCGTGGCCGGGCCGGTTCCGCTGTTGCTGTCCGGCGCGGACACGGCCGGTCTGCGGGCCAGGGCGGCATCCGTCGCCGGCCATGAGGCGTCACTCGCCGACCTCGGCGCCACTCTGGCCGCCCGTGGCGCGCTGCCGGTCCGGGCGGTCGCCTGGGACGCCGAGTCCCTCGCGACCCTGCCGGTCTCCGGCACCGTTCTCGGCGACAGCCCGGTCTTCGTCTACCCGGGTCAGGGCGGTCAGTGGCTGCACATGACCGTGGGCCTGCTGGACGATCCAGCGTTCGCCGACCGGCTGCGTGAGTGTGATGCGGCGTTGCGCCCGCTGGTCGGGTTCTCGGTCGAGGAGGTGCTGTGCGGCGGCGACGACTGGCTCACCAAGGTGCACATCGTCCAGCCGGTGCTGTGGGCTGTCGGTGTCGCGCTCACGGCTTGGTGGCAGTCCTTCGGTGTGACTCCGGCCGCGGTGATCGGTCATTCGCAGGGTGAGGTCGTCGCCGCGGTGGTGGCCGGGGCGTTGTCGGTGGAGGACGGTGCCCGGGTGGTGGCCGCGCGGTCGCAGGCGCTGGTCGATCTGGACGGCACCGGCGGGATGGCGTCGATCGCCGCGGGCCCTGGCACGGTCGAGGGTTGGCTGCGGGACGGGATCACGATCGCGGCGGTCAATTCGCCGTCGCAGGTCGTCGTGGCCGGTAGGCGGGATGCGATCGAGGCGTTCGTGCCGTGGTGTGAGCGGCAGGGAGTCCGCGCGCGGCAGGTCGAGGTCGGTTACGCGTCGCATTCGGCGCAGGTGGAGCCGGTCCGCGAGGACGTGCTCACGGCGATCAAGGACGTTACGGGTACGGCTCCGCAGATCCCCTGGTATTCCACGGTCACGGGGGAGCGGGTCACCGAGCCGGTGACGGCTGACTACTGGTGGGAGAACCTGCGCAGCCAGGTGCGGTTCGCGCCCGTGGTGGAGAAGCTGACCGGCGACGGGTTCCGCCTGTTCGCCGAGGTGTCGGGCCATCCGGTGCTGGCGCTGGCGCTGGAGCAGAGCGCGCCGGACGCCGGTGTGTGGGGCACGCTGCGCCGCGGTGAGGACGGCCCCGCCGCCCGGATCCGCGCTCTCGGCCAGGCCTGGGTCCACGGCGTCGACGTCGACTGGTCGACCTGGCTGACCGGCGGCCGCCACCTGCCCGACCTGCCCACCTACCCGTTCCAGCACCGCCGCTACTGGCTGTCGCCCAGCGACGCCGGGGAACAGCCCGCCGAGCAGAACGTCCGCTACACGATCGACTGGGCGCCCCTGGACCTGCCCGCCGGCGCCAAGCTCACCGGCCGCTGGCTGGTCGTCACCCCGGACGGCGAGGGCGACGACGTCGCCGCCGAGCTGACCGGCGCCGGCGCCGACGTGGTGATCTCCCGCGACCTCGTACCGGGCGACTTCTCCGGCATCATCTCCCTGCTCGCGCTCGACGAGACCCCGTACCGCGGCCACCCGGACGTGCCCCGCGGCCTGACCGACACGGTGGCCCTGATCCAGGCCGCGACGAACGGCCCGCTCTGGGTACTGACCCGCGGCGCCGTCGACGACCCGGACCCCAGCCCCGCACAGGCCCAGGTCTGGGGCCTGGGCCGCGTCGCCGCCCTGGAACATCCGCAACTCTGGGGCGGCCTCGTCGACCTGCCACCGGCCGGCGCCGACGGGCTGGCCGCCGTGCTGGCCGCCGCCGACGGCGAGGACCAGATCGCCCTGCGCGACGGCCGGGCCCACGGCCGCCGCCTGCGGCCCACCACAATCACGACCGGCGGGTGGAAGCCCCGCGGCACCGTCCTGATCACCGGCTCCGGCGCGCTCGGCGGTCACGCCGCCCGCTGGGCCGCCGCCAACGGCGCCACCACGGTGATCGTCGCCGGCCGTACCGCACCGGACCTGGACGTGCCCGTCACGTTCGTGCCGTGCGACCTCACCGACCCCGAGCAGGTCGCGGCGCTGGCCGCCGGGCTGCCGGATGACCTCACCGCGGTCGTGCACGCGGCCGGAGCCGGCGAGGACACCGCCGTCGCCGAGCTGACCCCGGCCCGGATCGCCGAGGTCACCGACGTCCGGATCACCGGCGCCCGGCTGCTCGACGAACTGCTCGGCGACCGCGACCTGGACGCGTTCCTGCTGTTCACCTCGGCCGCCGGAGTCTGGGGCACGGTCCGCCACCCCGCCTCCGCGGCCGCCGACGCCCACCTGCACGCGTTCGCGCAGCAGTGCCGCGCCCGGGGCCGGGCGGCGACCGCGATCGCCTGGTCGCCGTGGGCGGGCGGCGGGATCGCAGCGACCGCGGCCGCCGACGGCTCGCTGCTGCGGCTGGGCATCCGGCCACTGGACCCCGGCCGGGCCGTGACCCAGCTGGCCGACCCGGCGCCGGTCGTCGCCGACGTCGACTGGGGACGGTTCCTGCCCGCGTTCGGCCTGGCCCGACCGGCCCGGCTCTTCGCCGAGCTGAAGACCACGGCGCCGATGCCCGCCCCGGACGGCGAGGAGGGCGACGACCTGCGCGAACGGCTGCGCGGCCGGCCAGCCGACGAGGCAGAGCAGGAGCTTGTCGACATGCTGCGCGGGCACATCGCCACGGTGCTCGGCTTCCCGGACACCGAGAAGATCCCGCCCACGCGGGCCTTCCGGGAGATCGGCTTCGACTCGGTCACCGCCGTCGAGCTGCGCAACCGGGTCAACGCGTCGACCGGGCTGCGCTGCCCGGCCACCCTCGTCTTCGACCACCCGAACCCGGCCGCGCTCGCCGCACACCTGCGCCGGGAGATCGTCCCGGACGAGACCCGGTCGGTGCTCGACGAGCTCGACGCCATCGAGAAGCGGCTCGCCGCCGAAACCCCGGACACCATCACCGAGACCCGGCTGCGGATCAAATTGCGGTCACTGTTGACGGCTCTCGACCGCGGTGGCGTACCGGCTCCGACAGCCGTCACGGCGCCCGTCGACAACGACGATGAGCTGCTGGAATTCATCGACAGACAGCTCGGCCGCGGCTGACCGGGTAGGGGAGCGCTAGGGGTACGGGGGCCCTCCGCGCGCTCCTAGCCTCCCTCCTGGGCCGGTGTCCGTGCATCCGTAGAGGTGGAGTTGAATGGCGACCGAGGAAACCCTCCGCGACTACCTCAAATGGGTGACGGAGGATCTGGCCCAGACCCGCCGGCGGCTCGCCGAGCTGGAGTCGGCCGACCAGGAGCCGATCGCGATCGTGGCGATGGGCTGCCGCTTCCCCGGCGGTGTCGCCTCACCCGGCGACCTGTGGCGGCTCGTCACCACCGGCGGTGACGCGATCTCGGCGTTCCCCGCCGACCGTGGCTGGGACACCTGGTGGGAGCCGGGCGCACCGGAACTCGACGGCCGCGGCGGCTTCCTGCACGACGCGGGCGACTTCGACCCGGCCTTCTTCGGCATCAGCCCGCGCGAGGCGCTCGCCATGGATCCGCAGCAGCGTGTGCTGCTGGAGGTGGCCTGGGAGACCCTTGAACGGGCCGGCATCGACCCGGCCGGGCTGCGCGGCACCCAGGCCGGCGTGTTCGTCGGCGGCAGTTACCTGGGCTACAGCTCATACGTCGAAGATCTGCCCGACGGGGTGCTCGGCCACCTGCTGACCGGCACCGCCCCGGCCGTGCTCTCCGGGCGCCTCGCCTACACGTTCGGCCTCGAGGGCCCGGCCGTCACGATCGACACCGCGTGCTCGTCGTCGCTGGTCGCCCTGCACCTGGCAGTCCGCGCGCTGCGCAACCGGGAATGCGCGATCGCGCTGACCGGCGGCGTGGCCGTGATGTCCACCCCCGACTCGTTCGGCGAATTCACCAAGCAGGGCGGTCTCGCCCCGGACGGCCGCTGCAAGTCGTTCGCCGCGGCCGCCGACGGCACCGGCTGGTCCGAGGGCGTCGGCCTGCTGCTCGTCGAACGGCTCTCCGACGCCCAGCGGCTCGGCCACCCGATCCTCGCCGTGGTCCGCGGCACGGCGGTTAACCAGGACGGCGCCTCGAACGGCCTGACCGCCCCGAACGGCGCCGCCCAGCAGCGCGTCATCCTCCAGGCGCTGGCCGCCGCCGGTCTGACCCCGGCCGACGTGGACGCCGTCGAGGCGCACGGCACCGGCACCCGCCTCGGCGATCCGATCGAGGCACAGGCGCTGCTCGCCACCTACGGCCAGGACCGGCCCGCGGACCGGCCCCTGCTGCTCGGCTCGCTCAAGTCCAACCTGGGCCACGCGCAGGCCGCGGCCGGTGTCGGCGGCGTGATCAAGACGGTGCTCGCGCTGCGCCACGCCCAGTTGCCGCGAACCCTTCATGTTGACGAACCGACCCCAAAGGTTGACTGGACCTCCGGCAATGTTGAGTTGTTGACGTCAACACGTGAGTGGCCGTCTGTTGACCGGCCGCGGCGTGCGGCTGTGTCGTCGTTCGGGATCAGCGGCACCAACGCACACGTGATCCTGGAGCAGGCCCCGCCGGTCCCGGCGACCACACCGGCGTCCGCCGGAGGACTTCCGGTGGTCCCGGTGGTGGTCACGGCCAGGTCCGCGTCGTCTCTGGAAGCCCAGATCCAGGGGGTACGGTCGACGAGCCCCGAGGTGGCCGTGAGGCTGGCGGCCCGTCCCGTCCATGAGCATCGCGCGGTACTGCTCGGTGACTCGGTCGTCCGCGGCGCCGCCACCGACGAGCGTCTGGCGATCCTGTTCACCGGTCAGGGTTCGCAGCGTCTGAACATGGGCCGTGAGTTGTATGAGACGTTCCCGGTCTACCGGTCGGCGTTCGACGAGGTCACCGCCCGGCTGGACATTCCGGATCTGGATGTGGACCAGACGGGTTGGGCGCAGCCGTCGATCTTCGCGGTCGAGGTGTCTCTGCTGGCTCTGGTCCGTTCGTGGGGTGTCGAGGCTGACGTTTACGCGGGTCACTCGATCGGTGAGATCGCCGCCGCCTACGCCTCCGGTGTGCTGTCGCTCGAAGACGCGGCGACGATGGTGTCGGCTCGTGCCCGGTTGATGCAGGCCCTGCCGCCTGGCGGTGTGATGGTCGCGGTGCAGGCGTCGGCCGACGAGGTCCGGGGGCGTATCCGGATCTGGACATCGCGGCGGTCAACGGCCCGAGGTCGGTGGTGGTCGCGGGTCTGGACCCGGATCTGCTGGCGGGCGACCCAGCAGCCCGAATCTCGTCGGCGGGTGCGGCGGGCGTTGGGTCCTTGTCGGCGGGTGATGTGGCGGCCCGGATTCCGCTGGATGCTCAGTCTTCGCCCGATGGTGAGGCGGGGGTTCGGTTCTCTTCGGCGGGTGGGGCGGCCGGTTGGTTGTCGTTGGCGTCCGATATCGCGGAGCTGGAGCGGGGGCCGTGGAAGACGACGCGGCTCAAGACCAGCCATGCATTCCATTCGCGGTTGATGGAGCCGATGCTCGACGACTTCCGGGAGGTCGTCGAGACGCTGACGTTCCACGGTGACGGCCCGTGGGCGAACCCGGAGTACTGGGTGTCGCACGTCCGGGACACCGTGCGGTTCGTCGACACCGTTGCTGGGCTCGGCACCGACCGGATCCTTGAACTCGGTCCCGACGCGGTCCTCAGCACCCTCACCGGCGGCGTGCCGGCGATGCGCCGCGACCAGCCCGAGGTGCTGACGCTGCTGACCGCCGTCGCCGAGCTGTTCGTCCGGGGACAGCACGTCGACTGGCCGTCCCTGGTCACCGGCCCGGCCGCGCACCCCGCCGACCTGCCCACCTACCCGTTCGACCACCAGCGCTACTGGCTGCGCCCCACCCCGCGCGAGACGGTCACCGCCGACTCCGGACTGTGGGCCGCCATCGACACCGCCGACCTCAGCGAGGTCGCCCGGGAGTTGCGGATCGACGCCGAAGCCCACCGGGAGACACTCGGCGCCCTGGTACCGGCCCTCGCATCGTGGCGCCGCCGCCGCAGCACCGACGGCTGGCGCTACCGCGACGTCTGGAAGCCGGTCCCCGACCCGACGGCCCGCCCGCTCACCGGCACCTGGCTGCTCGTCGCCGCCACCGACCCGGACGACATCGCCGGCCACCTGACCCGAGCCGGCGCGACCGTCATCACCGTAACCTCGGCCGACGACATCGCCGACCTGGTTCTCCCGGCCAGCCCTCACGGCGGCACCATCGCCGGCCACGCGGCGCCGGCCGGCGCGGGCGTCGACAGCATCACCGGCCGGGCCGGCGTGGCCGGGGTGGTGGCGCTGCCGACCAGCCTGGCCGAGACGCTTGCCGTCGCGCAGGCCGTCGAGAACGCGGCCACCGGCCCGCTGTGGATCCTGACCCGCGGCTCCGGCGACGAGATCTGGGGCCTCGGCCGGGTCGTCGGCCTGGAGTGGCCGGACCGCTGGGGCGGCCTCATCGAGCTGCCCGCCACCCTCGACGAGCGGGCCGCCGACCGTCTGACCGCGGTGCTGGCCGGCGCACTGGACGCCGAGGATCAGATCGCCGTCCGGGCCGCCGGTCTGCTCGTACGCCGCCTGGAACACGCCCCGCCCGCGAACGGTGACGGCTGGCAGCCTCGCGGCACCGTCCTGATCACCGGCGGCACCGGCGCGCTCGGCGGACGGGTCGCCCGCTGGGCGGCCGCCAACGGCGCCGCCCACCTGGTCCTCGCCGGACGGCGCGGCCCGGCCGCGCCCGACGCAGCCGAACTGATCGACGGCATCCGTGCCGCCGGCGCGGAGGTCACCGTGGTGGCCGCCGACCTCGCCGACCGTGACCAGGTCGCGGCCCTGCTCGACGGCCTGCCCGGCGAGCTGACCGCGGTCGTGCACGCGGCCGGTGTCGCGCACAGCGTGCCCCTGGCCGACCTCGACGCCACCGCCCTCGCCGCGGTCCTGTCCGGCAAGACCGCCGGGGCCAGGCACCTCGACGAGCTGCTCGGCGACACTCCGCTCGACGCGTTCGTGCTGTTCTCGTCGATCGCCGCGACCTGGGGCAGCGGCTGGGGAGGCGCCTACTCCGCCGCCAACGCCGCCCTCGACGCACTCGCCCGCGACCGCCGCGACCGTGGCCTGGCCGCCGTCTCGCTGGCCTGGGGGCCGTGGGCCGAGGCGGGCATGGCCACCGAGGGCGGGACGAGCGCCGCCCTCAGCCGCCGCGGACTCGCCGCGATCGACCCCGACCTGGCGATCGACGTGCTGCGGCAGGCCGTCACCGGCCGGGAACCGGTGCTCACGGTCGCCGACGTCGACTGGCCGGCGTTCACCGAGACGTTCGCCGCGGCCCGCCGCCGCCCGCTGCTGGAGGATCTGCCCGAGGTCGCCGCCCTCACCGTCGCCGAGCCGGTGGTGGACACCGGCTGGCGCGCCCGCCTGGCCGTGCTGCCGGCCGCCCAGCGCGAGACCGCCCTGTCCGACCTGGTCCGTGGCCACGCCGCCCGGGTCCTCGGCTACCCGTCGGCCGAGGCGGTCGCGCTGAAACGGCCGTTCCGTGAGCTCGGCTTCGACTCGCTGACCGCCGTCGATCTGCGCAACGCTCTGGCCGCCGAGACCGGGCTGCGGCTGCCGGCGACCCTCGCGTTCGACTATCCGACACCGCTGGAACTGGCCCGCCACCTGCAGGACCAGGTGTTCGGCGGGGATGCCCCGGCCGCCCCGGTGGCCGCGGTCGCCGACGACGACGACGACGACCCGATCGTGCTGACCGCGATGGCGTGCCGGTTCCCCGGCGGCATCACCACCCCGCAGCAGCTGTGGGACGTCGTCGCCGGTGAGGTCGACGCGGTCGGCCCGTTCCCGGCCGACCGGGGCTGGGACGTCGACGCTCTCTATGACGCCGACGGCGACCGGTCCGGCACCACGGTCACGGTCAGCGGCGGGTTCGTCGACGGCGCCGACCGGTTCGACCCGGCCCTGTTCGGGATCTCGCCGCGCGAGGCGCTGGCCATGGACCCGCAGCAGCGGCTCCTGCTGGAGACCGCCTGGGAGACGTTCGAGCGGGCCGGACTCGACCCGACCCGGCTCGGCGGCCAGGCGGTCGGCGTCTTCGTCGGCACCACCTACCAGGGCTATCCGTCACTGCTCGAGGAGAGCGCCGACGACCTGAGCGGCTACCTCGGCATCGGCAGCGCCGGCAGTGTCGCCTCCGGCCGGATCGCCTACACCTTCGGGCTGGAGGGCCCGGCCGTCACCGTCGACACCGCCTGCTCGTCGTCGCTGGTCGCCCTGCACCTGGCCGCGCAGGCGCTACGCCGCGGCGAATGCGACCTGGCGCTGGCCGGCGGCGTCACCGTGATGGCCACCCCGGGCACGTTCACCGAGTTCTCCAAGCAGAAGGGCCTGGCCGCCGACGGCCGGTGCAAGGCGTTCGCGGCGTCGGCCGACGGCACCGGCTGGGCCGAGGGCGTCGGCATGCTGCTGGTCGAGCGGCTCTCCACCGCGCGGGCCGCCGGACGCGCGGCGCTCGCCGTGGTCAAGGGCTCGGCGGTCAACTCCGACGGCGCCTC
Organism: Actinoplanes sp. CA-252034; assembly: GCF_050956125.1. Taxonomy (NCBI): domain Bacteria; kingdom Bacillati; phylum Actinomycetota; class Actinomycetes; order Micromonosporales; family Micromonosporaceae; genus Actinoplanes; species Actinoplanes sp. CA-252034. The sequence goes on along the minus strand of NZ_CP191846.1, from coordinate 6,924,643 downwards.
CAACGGGCTGACCGCCCCGAACGGGCCCTCCCAGCAGCGCGTCATCCGGCAGGCGCTTACCGGCGCCGGACTGTCCGCGTCCGACGTGGACGCGGTCGAGGCGCACGGCACCGGCACCAACCTCGGCGACCCGATCGAGGCACAGGCGCTGCTTGCCACGTACGGCCGGGACCGCGCCGGCGATCCGCTGTGGCTCGGCTCGATCAAGAGCAACATCGGGCACACCCAGTCCGCCGCCGGCGCCGCCGGCATCATCAAAATGATCATGGCGATGCGGTACGGGCTCCTGCCGCGCACCCTGCACGTGGACGCCCCGACCCCGCAGGTCGACTGGACGGCCGGACGGGTCGAGCTGCTCACCGAGGCCCGGCCGTGGCCCGCCGGCACCCGCCCGCGACGGGCCGGTGTCTCCGCCTTCGGGGTCAGCGGCACCAACGCCCACGTCATCCTGGAGGAGCCGCCCGCCGCCGAGCCCGGCGAGCCGCCCGCCGCCCGGACCGTCCTGCCGGTGCTGCCGTTCGTGGTCTCCGCCGCCACCGATGACGGCCTGCAGGCCCAGGTCGAGCGGCTGCGTGACTGGCTCGACAGCCACGACGGCGCCATCCCCCTCGACGTCGCGCGGACCGTCGCCGGCCGGGCCGCCCTCACCCACCGGGCCGTCTACCTGGCGGCCGGCCGGAAACCGCTGCTGCGGGCGCTCAAACGGGGCGACACCGTCGCCCGGGGCGAGGCCGGAGAGGGGCGGCTGGCACTGCTGTTCACCGGGCAGGGCACCCAACGGGTCACCATGGGCGAGCAGCTCTATGCGGCGTTCCCGGTCTACGCGGCCGCCTTCGACGAGGTGTGCGCGCTCGTCGACCCGCACCTCGACCAGCCGCTGCGACTCGTCGTCTTCGCCGACCCGGACGCCCTCGAGAACACCGGCTACGCCCAGCCCGCCCTGTTCGCGCTGGAGGTGGCGCTGCTCGCGCTGCTGCGGCACTGGGGGATCGAGCCGGACCTGGTGGCCGGGCACTCGATCGGGGAGATCGCGGCCGCGTACGCTGCCGGGATCCTCGATCTCACCGACGCGGCGACCCTGGTGACCGCCCGGGGAAGGCTGATGCAGGCCCTGCCGCCAGGTGGCGCGATGGTCGCCGTCCAGGCGGCCGAGGCGGACGTGCGCGCCGCCTTCCCCGGCCTCGACATCGCCGCCGTCAACGGGCCCGCCTCGGTGGTCGTCTCCGGCGCCGAGGCCGAGGTGGCCGCGGTGGCCGGGCACGGCTGGAAGACCACCCGGCTACGGACCAGCCACGCCTTCCACTCGCGGCTGATGGAGCCGATGCTCGACGAGTTCCGCGCCGTGGTGCGGACGCTGACGTTCCACCCGGCGGCGCTGCCCGGGGTGGGGCGCTGGGAGGACCCGGAGTACTGGGTGTCGCACGTGCGCGACACCGTCCGGTTCGCCGACACGGTGGCCGAGCTGACCGCCCTCGGCGCGGACCGGTTCCTGGAGGCCGGCCCGGACGGGGTGCTCACCGCCCTGACCGGGACGATCGCACCCGACGCGCTCGCCGTCGCGTCGCTGCGCCGGGACCGCGACGAGGTGACCACGCTGCTGACCGGTGTCGCCGCCCTGTTCGCCGCGGGTGTCGACGTGGACTGGACGGCCGTTCTCGACCACGCCGGGACGCCGATCGCCGACCTGCCGACCTACGCGTTCCAGCGGCAGCGATACTGGCCGCGTCCCGGAACCGGAACGGTCCTCGACCCGGCCGGCCTCGGGCTGGGCCTGGCCGGGCACCCGCTGCTCGGTGCCACGGTCTCGCTGGCCGGATCGGGCGGTACGGTCCTGACCGGGCGGGTCGCCGCGCGTACCCAGCCGTGGCTCGCCGACCACACGATCACCGGGACCGTCCTCGTTCCGGGCACCGCGCTGCTCGATGTGGCGCTGGCCGCCGGTGCCGCGGCGGGCGCGCCGGTCGTCGAGGAGCTGGTCCTCCAGCAGCCGCTGCGCCTGCCCGCCGACGGGGTCGACGTGCAGGTCAGCGTGGCCGAACCGGACGACGACGGCCGCCGTGCGGTCACCGTCCACTCGCGCGCCGACGACACCTGGACCACCCACGCCACCGGGTTCGTCACCGCCGCGTCTCCGGCCGGGTTGCCGGCGTCCGCCGCGTCCCCCGTCGGGTTGCCGGCTTTCGCCGAATCTTCGGCTGGATCCCCGGCCTCCGCCGCATCTTCGGCCGGCCTCGTCGCCGGGGATGCGGTCGCCGAGACGTTCGCGTGGCCGCCGGCCGGAGGCGAGCGGGTACCGACCGACGACCTCTACGACCGGCTCACCGCGTCCGGCTACGGGTACGGTCCGGCCTTCCGGGGGCTGCGTGAGGCCTGGCGGCACGGCGACGACCTGTATGTGGCGGCCGAACTGGACGGTCACCCGGACGGGTTCGCCGTGCACCCGGCGCTGCTCGACTCAGTGCTGCACGGCCTGAGCGCCGGAGCCGACGGTGACGGGGAGACCCGGCTGCCGTTCGCGTTCACCGGTGTCACCGTGCACGCCGAGGGTGCGACCCTGCTGCGGGCCCGGCTTCGCGTCGACGGCGACAGCGTGCGGGTCGACGCGATCGACGCCGCCGGCGAGCCGGTCGTCACGGTCGAAGGTCTGGTGTTCCGCGCGATCACCGCCGAGGACACCGCCTCCGGCGACGACGCCGCCCGTTCCCTCTTCACGGTCGAGTGGACCCCGGTCGACGTGGCTCCCGCGACCGAGTCGCCGGCCGTCATCACGCTCGGCCAGGACCTGCCCGCACCCGTGCCGGTGCTGCTCGTGGATGCGACCGTGCCGACGCCCTCGGCCGAGGCGGCCGCCGCGCCGGTGATGGCGGCGGACGGCAGCGCTCCGAGCGTCCTGGAGCGGACGGCTGCACTGCTCGGCCTGCTCCAGACGTGGCTGGCGGATCCTGCGTGGGCTCAGTCGCGGCTCGTGGTGCGCACGCACGGCGGCAGTGCCGCGGACGGCGCGCTGTGGGGACTGGTGCGCAGCGCCCAGTCGGAGCACCCGGATCGGATTCACCTGCTCGACGGCCCGGACGACGTGTTCTATCAGGTGCCGCAGGCACGGGTCCGGGACGGGATCGTCGAGGTCCCACGGCTGGCCCGGATGGCGACGACCGGCCCCGGCGAGGCCGAGCGGCAGGACCTGGTGGACGCGGCCGGGGCGCCCGACTTCGGGGACGGGGCCGTGGTGGTGACCGGGGCGACCGGCGCGCTCGGGCGGCTGGTGGCCGAGCATCTGGTGCGGGCGCACGGCGCACGCCGACTGATTTTGATCTCCCGCTCGGGAGGCTCGACGGCGATCGACGGCGCGGAGATCCGCGAGGTGGCCTGCGACGTCGCGGACGCCGAGGCCGTGCGGAACGCGCTGGCCGGCGAGCGGATCACGGCGATCGTCCATGCGGCCGGCGTCATCGACGACGGGCTGTTTGGCTCACTGACGCCGGACCGGTTGGCCACGGTGTTCCGGGCCAAGGTGGACGCGGCCCGCAACCTGGTCGCGGCCACCACCGGCGTCGCGGGCGTGACCGGCGTCGCGGGCACGGCCGGCGTCGCGGCCACGACCGATCTCAAGGCGCTGGTGTTCTTCTCGTCGGCGTCCGGGCTGTTCGGCAACGCCGGGCAGGCCAACTACGCCGCCGCGAACGCGTTCCTGGACGCCTACGCCGAGCAGCTTCGTGCCGAGGGCATCCCGGCCACGTCGATCGCGTGGGGACTCTGGGACGCCGGGCTCGGCGCCACCCTGACCGACAACGATCGCCGCCGGATGACTGCGGCCGGGTTCGGCGCGCTGGACCCGGCGACCGGCCTGGCGCTGTTCGACGCCGCGGTGGCCGCCGGCCAGCCGGTCGCCGTGCCGATGCGCCTGGACCCGGCGGCGGTACGTCGGGCCGGCGACCCGCATCCGCTGCTGCACGGCCTGGTCCCGGCCGTCGCGCGCCGCCGTGCGGCCGGCCGCGTCACCGCCGCCACCGGCTCGTCGTTCGCCGTCGACCTGACCGGGCTGCAGGAGGCCGACCGGGTCGCGGCCGCTCTCGCCACGGTCCGCGGCCAGGCCGCCGCGGTTCTCGGCTACCCGTCGGCCGACGCGATCCCGGCCTCCCGGGCGTTCCGGGAGCTCGGCTTCGACTCTCTGACCGCCGTCGAGCTGCGCAACCGGCTGGCCGCCGAGACCGGTCTGCGGCTGCCGGCCACGCTGATCTTCGACTACCCGAACGCGTCCGCCCTCGCCGATCACCTGGTCGCCGTCCTGGCCCCGCAACCGGCCGCCGCACCGCAGACCATCGTGCCGGTCGCGGCGGACGCCGCCGACCCGATCGTGATCGTCGGCATGGCCTGCCGCTATCCGGGCGGGGTGGACAGCCCGGACGAGCTGTGGGACCTGGTGGCGCAGGGCCGCGACGGGATCGGCCGGTTCCCGGAGAACCGTGGCTGGGACGTCGACGGCCTCTACCACCCGGACCCCGACCACCCCGGCACCTCGTACGCCCGTGAGGGTGGTTTCCTCTACGACGCCGCCGACTTCGACCCGGGGCTATTCGGCATCTCCCCGCGCGAGGGCATGGCCATGGACCCGCAGCAGCGGCTGCTCCTGGAGTCGGCGTGGGAGACCCTGGAACGGGCCGGTGTCGACCCGCTGGGACTGCGCGGCTCCCGCACCGGCGTCTTCGTCGGCCTGATGTACCACGACTACCTGGGCCGGCTCACGGCCGTACCGGAAGAGGTCGAGGGTTTCCTCGGCACCGGCAACTCGGGCAGTGTCGCGTCCGGCCGCATCGCCTACTCCTTCGGGCTGGAGGGCCCGGCCGTCACCGTCGACACCGCCTGCTCGTCGTCGCTGGTCGCCCTGCACCTGGCGGTGCAGGCGCTGCGGTCCGGCGAGTGTGACCTGGCGCTGGCCGGCGGCGTGACGGTGATGGCCACCCCGGACACGTTCACCGGCTTCTCCCGCCAGCGGGGCCTGGCCGCCGACGGGCGCTGCAAGTCGTTCGCGGCCGCCGCCGACGGCACCGGCTGGGGCGAGGGCGTCGGCATGCTGCTCGTCGAGCGGCTCTCCGACGCCCGCAGACACGGGCACCGGGTGCTCGCCGTGGTCCGCGGCACCGCCGTCAACCAGGACGGCGCCTCCAACGGGCTGACCGCCCCGAACGGGCCGGCCCAGCAGCGCGTCATCCGGCAGGCCCTGGCCGCCGCCGGGCTGCGGCCCGCCGACGTCGACGCGGTCGAGGCGCACGGCACCGGCACCACCCTCGGCGATCCGATCGAGGCGCAGGCGCTGCTCGCCGTCTACGGCCAGGACCGCGCCGCCGGACCGCTCCGGCTGGGATCGATCAAGAGCAACATCGGGCACACCCAGGCCGCGGCGGGCGCCGCGGGCATCATCAAGATGGTTCAGGCCATGCGGTACGGGCTACTGCCGCCCACCCTGCACGTCGACGCGCCGACCCCGCAGGTCGACTGGACCGCCGGTGACGTCGAGCTGCTCACCGAGGCCCACCCGTGGCCGGCCGGTGACCGGCCCCGGCGGGCGGGTGTGTCGTCCTTCGGCATCAGCGGCACCAACGCCCACGTCATCCTGGAGGAGCCGCCGGCCGCCGAGCCCGCCGAGCCGCTGCCGAACCGGGCCGTCCCGCTCGTGGTCACCGCCAACGACCAGACCGCGCTGGACCAGCAGATCGCCCGGATCACCGCGGTACGCGACCTGCCCCGCCCCCTGGTCGGGCACGCGCTCACCACCCGGGCCGTGCTGCCGTACCGCGCGGTGCTCCTCGACAACGCGGAGCCGGTCGCGTCCGGACGGGCCGCCGAGGGCCGGCTGGCGATGGTCTTCACCGGGCAGGGCTCGCAGCGGGCCGGCATGGGCCGTGAGCTGTACCAGGCGTTCCCGGTGTTCGCGGCCGCCCACGACGAGGTCACCGCGCTGCTGGACATCCCCGAACTGGACGTGGACCAGACCGGCTGGGCGCAGCCGTCGATCTTCGCGCTCGAAGTGGCGCTGCTCGCCCTGCTGCGGTCGTGGCGGGTGGTCCCGGACGTGGTCGCCGGCCACTCGATCGGCGAGATCACGGCCGCCTACGCCACCGGTGTGCTGTCGCTGGCCGACGCGGCGACGCTGGTGTCGGCTCGGGCCCGGCTGATGCAGGCGCTGCCGCCCGGCGGTGTGATGGTCGCCGTGCAGGCCTCCGAATCCGAGGTGCGGGCCGCCTATCCCGACGTGGACATCGCGGCCGTCAACGGCCCCACCTCGATCGTGGTCGCCGGTGCCGGCCTCCCCGACCTGTCCCGGTGGACGACGACCCGGCTCAAGACCAGCCACGCGTTCCATTCGCGGCTGATGGAGCCGATGCTCGACGACTTCCGAGCCGTGGTCGAGACGCTGACGTTCCACGGCGACGGCCGCTGGGCCGACCCCTCCTACTGGGTGTCGCACGTGCGGGACACCGTCCGGTTCGCCGACACGGTCGCCACCCTCGACGCGGCCCGGGTGCTGGAAATCGGCCCGGACGCCGTGCTCACCGCCATCATCCAGGACGCCCGGCCCGACCTGGTCGCCGCGGCCACCCTGCGCCGCGGCCGTGGCGAGGTGGAATCGCTGCTCACCGCGGTCGCGCAGATCTTCGTGGCCGGGCAGGACGTCGACTGGGCGGCCGTCTACGGTCCCGGCCCGGCGCCCGTGCTCGACCTGCCGACCTACCCGTTCCAGCGGCAGCGGCTCTGGATCGACGTGATCGACCCGGCCGGCGACCTCACCGGAGCCGGGCTGCACGAGGCCGGGCACCCGCTGCTCGGCGCCGAGATCACCCTGCCCGACACCGACGCCCGCCTGTTCACCGGCCGGTTCGCCGCCGGATCACCGGACTGGCTGGCCGACCACACCGTCTACGACACCCTCCTGGTCCCCGGGGCGGCGCTCGTCGACATCGCCCTCGCGGCCGGAGCCCGCACCGGCACCCCGGTCCTCGACGAGCTGCTGCTCCAGGCGCCGCTCGTCGCGCCGGCCACCGTCCGGGTCACCGTCGGCGAACCGGGCGACGACGGCCGCCGCCCGGTCACCGTCCACTCCCAGCCTGCCGGCGCCGACACCTGGATCACCCACGCCACCGGCACCCTCGGCGACTCACCCGCCCCGGCCGTGACCGTCGCGCCGTCAGCCGGCGAGCCGATCCCGCTGGACGGCCTGTACGACGATCTCGCCGACGCCGGACTGCGATACGGGCCGGTCTTCCAGGGACTCACCGCCGTGACCAGGGACGGCGACGAGGTCGTCGCGGACGTCCGGCTCGACGGCGCCGCCACCGACGGCTACGGGGTGCACCCGGCCCTGCTCGACGCGGCCCTGCACGCCATCGCCGCGGCCGGACTCTTCGACGGCACGGTGCGGCTGCCGTTCGCGGTCACCGGCGCCCGGCTGCACGCGGTCGGCGCCACCAGCCTGCGGGTACACCTCACCCGTACCGCCGACAGCACGGTCCGCCTGATCGCCGTCGACGCCGCCGGAGCACCCGTGCTCACCATAGACGAGCTGGCGTTCCGGCCGGTCACCGCCGACCAGATCGCCACCACCGGCGGGTTCCGGTCGATGTACCGCGTCGACTGGGTGCCGCAGCAGGTCACACCGGGGGAGAAGCCCGTCGTGATCCGGCTCGGCGCGGCACTGCCCGCCCCGGCGCCGGTGCTGCTTGTCGACGCGAGCGTCCCCGGCGACGCGCTCGACCGGGCGTCGCAGCTGCTCACGACACTGCAGGCCTGGCTCGCCGACCCGGCGTGGAACGACTCCCGGCTGGTCGTACGCACCCACGGGTCCGCCGGCGACGACGTGCCCGACCCGGACGGCGCCGCGCTGTGGGGTCTGGCCCGCACCGCGCAGAGCGAGAACCCCGACCGGATCCACCTGCTCGACGGGCCCGCCGACGTCTTCTATCCGGTCCCGCAGGCGCTGGTGCGCGACGGGGTGGTGCGGGTGCCGCGGTTCGCGCGGGCCCAGGCCGACGGGACCCCGGACTTCGGCGGCGGGCCGGTGGTGGTCACCGGCGCGACCGGCACTCTCGGCCGGATGGTGGCCGAGCATCTGGTGCGGGCGTACGGCGTACGAAAGCTGATCCTGATGTCCCGGTCGGCGCAGCCGACGATGATCGACGGAGCCGAGGTCACGGCGGTCGCCTGCGACCTGGGTGACGCGGCCGCCGTCGCCGAGGCGCTGCGCGACGAACCCGTCACCGCCGTGATCCACGCCGCCGGGGTGCTCGACGACGGCACCCTCGCCTCGCTGACCCCGCAGCGGCTGGCCACGGTCTTCCGGGCCAAGGTGGACGCGGCCCGCAACCTGGTCGCCGCCACCAAAGACCTGACCGCGCTGGTGCTCTACTCGTCGGCGTCCGGGCTGTTCGGCAACGCCGGCCAGGCCAACTACAGCGCCGCGAACGCGTTCCTCGACGCCTACGCCGTCCACCTGCGTGGACAGGGCGTCCCGGCGACGTCGATCGCCTGGGGGCTGTGGGACGCCGGGATGGGGCACAGCCTCACCGCCGCTGATCGGGCACGGTTGGCCCGTACCGGATTCGGGGCTCTGACCTCAGCCGACGGTCTCGCCGCCTTCGACGCCGCCGTCGCCTCCGGGCATCCCCTGGTCGCGCCGATCGCCCTCGACCTGGCCGCCGTCCGGACCGCCGCCTCGACCGCCGCCTCGACTGTTGCTTCGACCGCCGCCTCGACCGCCGGGGTGGTGCCCGAACTGCTGCGCGGCCTGGTGTCCGTGCCGCGCCGGGCCGATGCCGCCGCGCCTACCGCGCAGCTCGCCGACGAACTGTCCCGGCTCGGCGACACCGAACGGGAGAAGGCACTGACCGACCTGATCCGGCAGCGCACCGCCGCGGTCCTCGGCTACGCCTCACCGAAGGACGTCGAACCGGCCCGCGGCTTCCTCGAACTCGGCTTCGACTCCCTCACCGCGGTCGAACTGCGCAACCGGCTCACCGCCGAGACCGGTCTCAGACTCGCCGCGACCCTGCTGTTCGACCATCCGTCGCCGGTCGCGCTCGCCCGGCACCTGTCCGGCCTTCTGCAGCCGCGGCAGCCGGCCGAAACCGACCCGGCCGACGCCGTCTACGCCGAGATCGCCGGTCTGGAAGCCCGCCTGCAGGCCGTCGCCGTCGACGAGGCCCACCGTGCGGCGATCGGGCAGCGGTTGCGCGCTCTCGCCGCCGGCTGGACCGCCACCCCCGACGGGGACGACGACCTCGCCGCGGCCACCGCCGACGAGATCTTCGACCTCCTCGACGAGCTCGGCACCCCGTGAGACGACCCGAAAGCGGTTCCGACATGACCTCCGCAAGCGACGCCGCCGGCGCCAACGAGGAGAAGTACCTCGCCTACCTCAAGCGGGCCACCGCCGATCTGCGGGCCGCCCGCCGCCGGGTCGAGGAACTGGAGTACCGCGGCAGCGAACCCCTCGCCATCATCGCGATGAGCTGCCGGTATCCCGGCGGTGTCACCGGGCCGGAGGACCTGTGGCGGCTCGTCGCGTCCGGCCGCGACGCCATCGGCGACCCGCCGGACGACCGCGGCTGGGAGATCGACGGCCTCTACGACCACGAGACCGGCGAACTCGACGGCGGCGCCCGGCTCGAAGGCGGGTTCCTGCGCGACGCCGCCGGGTTCGACCCCGACCTGTTCGGGATCTCGCCGCGTGAGGCGCTCGCCATGGACCCGCAGCAGCGGCTGCTGCTGGAGACCACCTGGGAGGCGTTCGAACGGGCCGGCATGGACCCGACCGCGGTGCCGTTCCCGCGTACCGGCGTGTTCGCCGGCGTCATGTACCACGACTACGGCTCCCGGCCGCTCGACCTGCCCGACGGGGTCGCCGGATACCTCGGCAACGGCAACTCCGGCAGCGTCGCGTCCGGGCGCATCGCCTACACGTTCGGTCTCGAAGGCCCGGCCGTCACCGTCGACACCGCCTGCTCGTCATCGCTCGTCGCGTTGCACCTCGCCGGGCAGGCGCTGCGCAACGGCGAATGTGACCTGGCGCTGGCCGGCGGCGTGACCGTGATGGCGACGCCGACGACGTTCGTGGAGTTCAGCCGGCAGGGCGGGCTCGCCGCGGACGGGCGGTGCAAGTCGTTCGCGGACGCGGCCGACGGTACGGGCTGGGGTGAAGGCGTCGGCATGCTGCTGGTCGAACGTCTCTCCGACGCCCAGCGGCACGGCCATCCGATCCTCGCCGTCGTGCGCGGGTCGGCGGTCAACCAGGACGGTGCGTCCAGTGGGCTGACGGCGCCCAACGGGCCGTCGCAGCAGCGGGTCATCAAGGCCGCGCTGGCGTCGGCCGGGCTCGCCGCCGCCGATGTCGACGTGGTCGAGGCACACGGCACCGGGACACGACTCGGTGATCCGATCGAGGCGCAGGCGGTGCTGGCGACGTATGGCCAGGGTCGTCAGTCGCCGTTGTGGCTGGGTTCGGTCAAGTCGAACATCGGTCATACGCAGGCGGCGGCCGGTGTGGCCGGTGTGATCAAGATGGTCGAGGCGATGCGGCATGGTGTCATGCCGTCGACCCTTCATGTTGATTCGCCGTCGGCACAGGTTGACTGGACTGTCGGCAATGTTGAGTTGTTGACGTCAACACGTAACTGGCCGTCTGTTGATCGGCCGCGACGTGCTGCTGTGTCGTCGTTCGGGATCAGCGGCACCAACGCGCACGTCATCCTCGAACAGGCGCCGACGGCGCCGGCGCCTGCCGAGGCGACGGTCTCCTTGCCGGTGGTGCCGCGAGTGATCTCGGCCAGGTCCGCGGTCGCTCTGGAGAACCAGATCTCGCGTGTACGGGAGACCGCCGCGCCGGTGCTCGACGTGGCTGCGGTGCTCAGCTCCCGGGCGATGCTCGAGCGGCGGGCCGTGTTGCTGGGCGACACGACAGTTCAGGGTGTCGCCGCCGAGGGCCGGCTGGCGATCGTGTTCACCGGCCAGGGTTCACAGCGTCTCGACATGGGCCGCGAGCTGTACGAGACGTTCCCGATCTACCGGACGGCGTTCGACGAGGTCACCACCTTGCTGGACATCCCCGGCGACCTGGACGCCGACCAGACCGGCTGGGCGCAGCCGTCGATCTTCGCGGTCGAGGTGTCGCTGCTCGCCCTGGTCCGCTCGTGGGGTGTCGAGGCCGACGTCTACGCCGGTCACTCCATCGGTGAGATCGCCGCCGCCTACGCGACGGGTGTGCTGTCGCTGGCGGATGCGGCCAGACTGGTGTCGGCTCGGGCCCGGTTGATGCAGGCGCTGCCCTCGGGTGGCGTGATGGTCGCCGTGCAGGCGTCGGTCGACGAGGTCCGGGCGGCCTACCCGTCGCTGGACATCGCAGCGATCAACGGCCCGGCGTCGCTGGTGGTCGCCGGCCTCGACCCGGATCTACCGGCGGACGAGGCAGCGCTCCGCTTCCCACCGCGGGCGGACGGGGCGGCCCGGACTGCGGCGGCCGGTCAGGCGGCCGGAAATTCGCCTCCGGCCGGTGGGCTCACCGGCATCTCCGAGCTGGAGCGCGGGCCGTGGAAGACCACCCGGCTCAAGACCAGCCACGCCTTCCACTCCCGGCTGATGGAGCCGATGCTCGACGACTTCCGCGAGGTCGTCGAAACACTGACCTTCCATGGCGACAGCGTCTGGGCCGACCCTTCGTACTGGGTGTCCCATGTGCGCGACACCGTGCGCTTCACCGACATCGTGGCTGGACTCGGCGCGGACCGGATCCTGGAACTGGGGCCGGACACCGTTCTGGCGAACCTCGTGCGCGACATCGAACCGGACCTTCCCGCCGTGGCCGCGCTGCGCCGGGGACGGTCCGAGGTCGAGACGCTGCTCACCGCGGTCGCCGAACTGTTCGTTCGGGGGCAGCACGTCCGGTGGAGCGCGCTCTTCGACGGCACCGGGCACCGGCCCGCCGACGTTCCCACGTATGCGTTCGCTCATCAGCGCTACTGGCTCGACACCGCGGCCGACACCGGTGACGTCACCACCGCCGGGCTGCTCACCTCCGACCATCCGCTGCTCGGCGCCGCCACCCTGCTCGCCGACGGCGACGGCGCCCTGCTCACCGGTCGTCTCGCCGCCGGGTCGCCGGGCTGGCTCACCGACCATCGGGTGCACGGCGCCGTCCTGGTACCCGGCACCGCCCTGCTCGACCTGGTCCTGGCCGCCGGCCGCCGGTTCGGGATGGACGGTGTCGAGGAACTGGTCCTGCGGGAGCCGCTGGTCGTGCCACCGCACACCGGCATCCGCATCCAGGTGCGTGTGGGCGCAGCCGACGACACGAACAGGCGGGCCGTCACCGTGTACGCCCAGCCCGAGGACACCGACGAGTGGACCACCCACGCCGTCGGCACGCTCGCCCCGGCCGCTCCCGCCGAACCCGACCTCACCCTGGTGGCCTGGCCGCCGCCGGGCGCCGACGAGATCCCGATCGACACCCTCTATGCGGACCTCACCGAGGCGGGGCTCGCGTACGGCGGCGTGTTCCGCGGCCTGCAGCGGGTGTGGCGGGCCGGCGACACGATCTTCGCCGAGGTGGCGATCGACCAGACCACCGACGGTTTCGCGGTGCACCCGGCGCTGTTCGACGCGGCGCTACACGCCATCGGCGCCGGCGACCTGCTGCCCGGCACCGAGGTGCGGCTGCCGTTCGCGTTCACCGGGGTGCGCGTCACCGGAACGGCCGCCGCCCAACTACGGGTCCGGCTGACCCGCGCGGACGGCACGGACACCGTCCGGCTGCTGCTCGCCGACGCGGCCGGGCTGCCGCTCGTCGAGGTCGGCGGACTCCAGTTGCGGCCGGCCGGGGCCGGCCAGAACCGGCACCTGTTCGGCATCGAATGGGCCGCCCAGCAGATCGCCCCGGCAGAGACACCGATGGCGATCCGGCTCGGCGACCCGCTGCCCGCCCCGGCGCCGGTGCTACTGATCAACGCGACCGCAACGACCACCGCGAGCGCGCCAACCGGCGCAAGTCTTCTGGACGACGCAAGTGAGCGGGCCGATACGAGCGTGCCCGGGGACGCAACCGCGCTGAGCGGCGTGACCGTGGCGGGGGACGCCCTGGACCGGGCGACGGCCCTGCTCGGCGTGATGCAGCAATGGCTGGCTGACCCGGCGTGGAGTGACTCCCGGCTGGTGGTTCGCACGCACGGGGCGGCCGGGGACGAGATCTCCGACCCCGACGGCGGGGCGCTGTGGGGGCTGATCCGGGCCGCGCAGAGCGAGAACCCGGACCGGATCCACCTGCTCGACGGGCCTTCCGACGTCTTCTATCCGGTGCCGCAGGCGCTGGTGCGCGACGGGGTGGTGCGGGTGCCGCGCCTGACGCGGGTCACGGCCGGCACTCCGGCCGGTCTCGGGGACGGACCGGTGGTGGTCACCGGCGCGACCGGCACTCTCGGCCGGATCGTGGCCGAGCATCTGGTGCGGGCGTACGGCGTACGAAAGCTGATCCTGATCTCCCGGTCGGCGCAGCCGACGATGATCGACGGGGCCGAGGTCCGCACGGTCGCCTGTGACGTCGCCGATGCCGTGGCGCTCACCGCCGCGCTGGAGAACCAGCAGGTCACCGCGGTGGTGCACGCGGCCGGTGTGCTCGACGACGGCACCCTGGAGTCGTTGACGCCACAGCGGCTGGCCACGGTCTTCCGGGCCAAGGTGGACGCGGCCCGCAACCTGGTCGCGGCCACCGGCGGCCGGGCCACCATGGTGTTCTACTCGTCGGCGGCGGGCGTGTTCGGCAACGCCGGCCAGGCCAACTACGCGGCCGCCAACGCGTTCCTCGACGCCTACGCCACCCACCTGCGCGGCCGCGGCATTCCGGCGACCTCGCTCGCCTGGGGACTCTGGGACGCCGGCATGGGCGAGACGCTCACCGAGGCGGCCCGGGACCGGATGCGCCGTGGTGGTGTCCTGCCGTTCACCACCGAGCAGGGCCTGGCCGCCTTCGACGCCGCGCTCGGCGCCGACACCCCGCTGGTCGTGCCGCTGGCCGTCGACACCGTCGCGCTGCGCGATGCCACCGGCGCCCCCGAACTGCTGCGCGGCCTGGTTCGCGCCCCGTCCCGCCCGGCCGCCGGCACCGCCCTGGGCCGCAGCCTCGCCGGACTGCCCGCCGACCAGCGCGAGACCGCCGTCCTCGGCCTGGTCCGAACCCAGGCGGCCGACGTGCTCGGCTACGCGCGGGCCGACGACGTCGACCCCGCACGCGCCTTCAGTGAACTCGGGTTCGACTCGCTGACCGCCGTGGAACTGCGCAACCGGCTCGCCGCGGCGACCGGGCTGCGGCTGCCGTCGACGCTCGTCTTCGACTACCCGAACGCCGCCGCCCTGGCCGGGCACCTCGCCGTCGAACTGGCCGGCGCCACACCGGACTCCGCCGAACCGGCCCGCGCCACACCGGCCTCCGCCGAACCGATCGCCATCGTGAGCATGGCCTGCCGGTACCCGGGCGGGGTGAACAGCCCGGACGAGCTGTGGGACCTGGTCGTGAACGGGCGCGACGCGGTCGGCGCCTTCCCCGCCGACCGTGGCTGGGACCTGGAGCACCTGTACCACCCGGACCCGGACCACCCGGGCACCACCTACGCCGCGGCGGGCGGCTTCCTCGACGACGCGAGCGCGTTCGATCCGGCGCTGTTCGGGGTCTCGCCGCGTGAGGCGCTGGCGATGGATCCGCAGCACCGGCTGCTGCTGGAGACGTCGTGGGAGACGTTCGAAGGGGCCGGGGTCGATCCGCGGTCGCTGCGCGGATCCCGGACCGGCGTGTTCGTCGGCATCATGTACGGCGATTACGCGACCGTGCTGGAACAGGCCGAGGCCGAGGTGGAGGGGTTCCTCGGTACCGGCGGCAGCATCGCCAGCGGGCGGATCTCGTACACGTTCGGGCTGGAGGGTCCGGCCGTCACGGTCGACACCGCGTGTTCGTCGTCGCTGGTGGCGCTGCATCTGGCGGTCCAGGCGCTGCGTAACGGCGAGTGTGATGCGGCGCTGGCCGGTGGTGTGACGGTGATGGCGACGCCCGGCACGTTCGTCGGCTTCTCCCGGCAGCGTGGACTGTCGGCGGACGGGCGGTGCAAGTCGTTCGCAGACGCGGCCGACGGGACCGGCTGGGGTGAAGGTGTCGGGATGCTGCTTGTCGAGCGGCTGTCTGATGCGAAGCGTCACGGGCATCCGGTGCTCGCCGTGGTGCGCGGTTCGGCGGTCAACCAGGACGGTGCGTCGAACGGGTTGACGGCACCGAACGGCCCGTCGCAACAGCGGGTGATCCGGGCGGCGCTGGCCGCCGCTCGCCTGAAACCGGTCGATGTCGATGTCGTGGAGGCGCACGGCACCGGGACGTCGCTGGGTGATCCAATCGAGGCGCAGGCGTTGCTGGCGACATATGGCCAGGAGCGTCAGTCACCGTTGTGGCTGGGTTCGATCAAGTCGAACATCGGTCATACCCAGGCGGCAGCCGGTGTCGCCGGCATCATCAAGATGGTCCAGTCCATGCGGTACGGCGTCATGCCGTCAACGCTTCATGTTGACGCGCCGTCTGCACAGGTTGACTGGACTGTCGGCAATGTTGAGTTGTTGACGTCAACACGTGACTGGCCGTCTGTCGACCGGCCGCGACGTGCGGCCGTGTCGTCATTCGGGATCAGCGGCACGAATGCGCACGTCATCCTCGAAGAGGTTCCCGCGGACGAGGTGGTGGCGACCGAGTCGTCCTTGCCGATCGTCCCGATGGTCGTCAGCGCGGCGACCGAGGGGGCGCTGACCCACCAGATCGAGCGGCTCGACAGCACGTCGACCGCGGGTGCGCTGGCCGGCCAGGTCGAGCGGCTAGACGGCACGCCGACCACGAGTGCGCTGGCCGGCCGGATCGAGCGGCTCACCGTGTCCGCCGACGCGGCGTGGACGTTGACGAGCCGGGCGCTGC
This sequence comes from Actinoplanes sp. CA-252034, assembly GCF_050956125.1. NCBI lineage: Bacteria > Bacillati > Actinomycetota > Actinomycetes > Micromonosporales > Micromonosporaceae > Actinoplanes > Actinoplanes sp. CA-252034. The sequence goes on along the minus strand of NZ_CP191846.1, from coordinate 6,908,661 downwards.
TGCCGCACCGGGCGGTCGCTCTCGGTGACGTGACGTTCCGGGGCGTGGCGTCCGAGGGTCGCCTGGCGATCGTGTTCACCGGCCAGGGTTCACAGCGGGCCGCCATGGGCCGCGATCTGTACGAGACGTTCCCCGTCTACCGGACGGCGTTCGACGAGGTCACGGCGCTGCTGGACATTCCGGATCTGGATGTCGACCAGACGGGCTGGGCGCAGCCGTCGATCTTCGCGCTGGAGATCGCGCTGCTCGCGCTGGTCCGTTCGTGGGGCATCGAAGGCGACACCTACGCCGGTCATTCGATCGGTGAGATCGCCGCTGCCTACGCCACCGGCGTGCTGTCTTTGGAGGACGCGGCCACGCTGGTGTCGGCCCGGGCCCGGTTGATGCAGGCGCTGCCGCCCGGGGGCGTGATGATCGCCGTGCAGGCCTCGGAAGCCGAGGTGCGAGCGGCCTACCCGGACCTGGACATCGCAGCGGTCAACGGCCCGAAAACGGTGGTCGTCGCGGGCTGGGCTCCGGCCCTGCCAGCGGGTGAGGCCGCCCCTGACAGCGTCGCGGACCTGCCTCCGGACGAGGCCGCATGTGGTGGCGTCACCGATTCGACGGCGGATGGCATCGCGGCGGCGGGTGGGGCCGCGCTCGGCGGCGCTGCGGATGTGGTGTCGGGTGAGGCGGGGCCCGATGGCGGTTCCGATATCGCCGCGCTGGAGCGCGGGCCGTGGAAGACGACACGGCTCAAGACCAGCCACGCGTTCCACTCGCGCCTGATGGAGCCGATGCTCGACGACTTCCGGGAGGTCGTTGAGACGCTGACGTTCCACGGTGACGGCCCGTGGGCGAACCCGGAGTACTGGGTGTCGCATGTGCGGGACACCGTGCGGTTCACCGACACCGCCGCCCGGCTCGGCGCGGACCGTGTGCTCGAACTCGGCCCCGACACCGTCCTGACCAACCTGATCCGCGACATCGACCCCAGCCTGACCGCTGTCGCCGTCCTCCACCGCGACCGGCCCGAGACCGAGACGCTGCTGACCGCAGTCGCGGAGCTCTTCGTGAGGGGTGAGCGCGTCGACTGGCGAGCTGTCCTGGGCGGCGGACGACTCATCGGTCTGCCCCGATACGCGTTCGATCACCAGCGGTTCTGGCCACTGCGCCGGAACCGCCCGGCCACCGACGCCACCGGGCTCGGCCTGACCGGAACCGGACACCCCCTGCTCGGCGCGGCCGTCGCCCTGCCCGGCACCGACACCGTCGTCTTCACCGGATACCTCTCCATCGCCGGCCACCCGTGGCTCGCCGACCACAGCGTCTTCGGCGCCACCGTCGTACCCGGCGCGGCCCTGGCCGACATCGCCCTCGCCGCCGGCGCCCGGACCGGCACGCCCTCGCTCGACGAGCTGATCCTCCAGGCCCCGCTCACCCTGCCCGCCACCGGCGGCGCCCAACTGCGCACCACGATCGAACCGGCCACCGACAGCCGCAACCAGATCACCATCCACTCCCGCCCCGACGACGACACGCCGTGGACCCTGCACGCCACCGGCGCCCTCACCGTTGCGGCCACGACCGCCGACGACGACCTGATCGTGTGGCCGCCACGCGGCGCCACCGAGTTGCCGCTCGACGGGCTGTATGACGCGTTCGCCGACGCGGGCCTCGCTTATGGCCCGGCGTTCCAGGGGCTGCGGCGGGCCTGGCAGTCCGGTGACACGGTGTTCGCCGAGGTGGCGACGGACGAGCCGGTCGACGGTTTCGGCCTGCATCCGGTCCTCCTCGACGCGGCGTTGCATGCGATCGGCGCCGGCCGGTTGCTACCGTCGGCCGACGGGGCGCGCCTGCCGTTCGCTTTCACCGGCACGCAGCTGATGGGCCCCGCAGGCGGCACGCTGCGGGTCCGCCTCACTCCCGGCGACAACAACGATGGGGTACGGCTACTCCTCACCGACGACACCGGGCTACCAGTCGCGCGCATCGATGAACTGCGGCTGCGCCCGTACACGGCCGCTCAGGTGGCCAACGCCGCCGGCCGTCTGCTGTTCGGCGTCGACTGGACCCCCCAGATCCTCCGGGCCGAACCGGCCCCGGCCATCACCCTGGGTGAGCCCCTGCCGTCGCCGACCGAGGTGTTCAAGTCCCGCACGGCCGCAGAAAGCTCGTACACCGCCGTGCTGGTGGTCGATGCGAGTGCTGCCGGTGGTGTTCTGGATCGTGCTGCTGCGTTGCTTGCGTTGTTGCAGCAGTGGCTGGCCGATCCGGTGTGGTCGGGGTCGCGGTTGGTGATTCGCACCGATGGTGGTGCTGATGCGGGTGCGTTGTGGGGTTTGGTTCGTAGCGCCCAGTCGGAGCATCCGGACCGGATTTTCCTGTTGGACGGGCCGGAGGACGTGTTCTATCCGGTGCCGCAGGCGCGGGTGCGTGACGGTCAGGTGCTGGTGCCGCGGCTGGGTCGTCTGAAGTCGTCGGGTGTGCCGGACTTCGGTGACGGTGCTGTGGTGGTGACGGGTGCGACCGGCACGCTCGGCGGGATGATCGCTGAGCATTTGGTGCGGGCGCACGGCGTACCCCGGCTGATTTTGATCTCTCGGTCGGCGAAGCCGATGTCGATCGACGGGGCTGAGGTCCGGACGGTCGCGTGTGATCTCGGTGATGCTGCGGCCCTGGAAGAGGCACTGCGTGGTGAGCGGGTCACAGCGGTCGTGCACGCGGCCGGTGTCCTCGACGACGCGATGCTCACTGACCTGACGCCGCAGCGGCTGGCGACGGTTTTTCGGGCCAAGGTGGACGCGGCCCGGAATCTGCACGCGGCTACCGGTCAGCTGGCGGCGTTCGTGTTGTTCTCGTCGGCGGCTGGTCTGTTCGGTAACGCCGGCCAGGGCAATTATGCGGCGGCGAATGCTTTCCTCGACGCCTACGCCGAGGAACTGCGCGCTGAGGGTGTCCCGGCGACGTCGATCGCCTGGGGCCTGTGGGACGCCGGTATGGGCGCCGCGTTGACCGATTCCGATCGGGAGCGGATGCGGCGCGGTGGCGTGGTGCCGTTGAGTGCTGAGCAGGGGCTGGCGGCGTTCGACGCGGCGGTGGGCAGCGGCCTGCCGGTCGTCGCGGCGCTCGGCATCGACACCATCGCGCTGCGGGCCGCCGACCACGTTCCCGCACTGCTCAGCGGTCTGGTCCCGGTCCATGCCACGGCCGTGCCGGAGCACCCGCTCGCCCAGCGGCTGGCCGGATTGCCCGAACCGGAACGCCTCCGGGCTCTCCGCACTCTCGTCACCCGTCACGTCGGGGGAGTGCTCGGCTACGGCTCCACCGACGAGGTCGACCCCGAACGCGCGTTCACCGACCTCGGCTTCGACTCCCTGACCGCCGTCGAGCTGCGCAACCGGCTCGCCGCCGCCACCGGGCTGCGCCTGCCGTCGACGATGGCCTTCGACCACCCGAACGCGGCCGCGCTCGCCGGCTTCCTCGCCGGGCAGCTGTCGCACTCCGGGGAGCGGGCCGTCGAGACGGTCGGCACCGTCCGGGCGGACGACGACCCGATCGTCATCGTCGGCATGGCCTGCCGCTACCCCGGCGACGTGAACAGCCCCGGCGACCTGTGGGATCTGGTGCTCTCCGGCCGCGACGGCATCGGCCCGTTCCCGGACGACCGCGGCTGGGACCTGGACAACCTGTACCACCCCGACCCGGACCACCCGGGTACCTCGTACACCCGGGAGGGCGGCTTCCTCAGCGGCGCCGCCGACTTCGACCCCGACCTGTTCGGGATCTCGCCGCGTGAGGCGCTCGCCATGGACCCCCAGCAGCGCCTGCTGCTGGAGACGTCGTGGGAGGCGTTCGAGCGGGCCGGCATCGACCCGCTCGGCCTGCGCGGACGGCGGATCGGCGTGTTCGCCGGCGTCATGTACCACGACTACGGCTCGCAGACGGCCGAGGTTCCTCCGGGCGTCGAAGGCTTTCTGGCCATCGGCGGTTCCGGCAGCGTCGCCTCGGGCCGGATCGCCTACACGTTCGGCCTGGAGGGGCCGGCTGTCACCATCGACACCGCCTGTTCGTCGTCGCTGGTGGCGCTGCACCTGGCGGCGCAGGCGGTGCGTAACGGCGAGTGTGATGCGGCGCTGGCCGGTGGTGTGACGGTGATGGCGACGCCGAACACGTTCATCGGCTTCTCCCGGCAGCGCGGGCTGTCGCCGGACGGGCGGTGCCGGTCGTTCGCGGACGGCGCCGACGGCACGGGCTGGTCCGAGGGCGTCGGGATGCTGCTGGTGGAGCGGCTGTCCGACGCGAAGCGGCTGGGTCATCAGGTGCTCGCCGTGGTGCGGGGTTCGGCGGTCAATCAGGACGGCGCGTCCAATGGGCTGACGGCGCCGAACGGGCCGTCGCAGCAGCGGGTGATCCGGCAGGCGCTGGCCGCCGGTGGGCTCACGACGGCTGATGTGGATGTGGTCGAGGCGCACGGCACGGGAACGTCGTTGGGTGATCCGATCGAGGCGCAGGCGTTGCTGGCGACGTATGGCCAGGGTCGTCAGTCGCCGTTGTGGCTGGGTTCGGTCAAGTCGAACATCGGTCATACGCAGGCGGCGGCCGGTGTGGCCGGTGTGATCAAGATGGTCGAGGCGATGCGGCATGGTGTCATGCCGTCGACCCTTCATGTTGATTCGCCGTCGGCACAGGTTGACTGGACTGTCGGCAATGTTGAGTTGTTGACGTCAACACGTAACTGGCCGTCTGTTGATCGGCCGCGACGTGCTGCTGTGTCGTCGTTCGGGATCAGTGGCACGAATGCGCACGTGATTCTGGAGGCTGGTCCGTCCGTCGACACAGTCGCGACGTCGAGGTTGCCGATCGTCCCGATCGTGTTGAGCGCCGCCGATGCGGATGTGCTGGATGTCATGCAGGACCGTGTCGCACGGACCGAAGAGGCGGGTCGTGCGCTGGCGGCTCGTGCCGTGTTGAGGCATCGTGCGGTGGCGCTGGGTACTGGTGAGTTCCGTCGCGGTGAGGCACGTTCGGCTTCGTTGGCGGTCCTGTTCACGGGTCAGGGTTCGCAGCGTGCGGGTATGGGCCGTGAGCTGTATGAGACGTTCCCGGTCTACCGGGCGGCGTTCGATCAGGTCACCGCCCTGCTCGACATTCCGGATCTGGATGTCGACCAGACGGGTTGGGCGCAGCCGTCGATCTTCGCGGTCGAGGTCGCCCTGCTGGCTCTGGTCCGTTCGTGGGGTGTCGAGGCTGACGTTTACGCGGGTCACTCGATCGGTGAGATCGCCGCCGCCTTTGCCTCCGGTGTGCTGTCGCTCGAAGACGCGGCGACGATGGTGTCGGCTCGTGCCCGGTTGATGCAGGCCCTGCCGCCCGGGGGCGTGATGGTCGCGGTGCAGGCGTCGGCCGACGAGGTCCGGGCGGCGTATCCGAACCTGGACATCGCGGCGATCAACGGCCCGAGGTCGGTGGTGGTCGCGGGTCTCGATCCGGATCTGCTGGCGGGCGACCCAGCAGCCCGAATCTCGTCGGCGGGTGCGGCGGGCGTTGGGTCCTTGTCGGCTGGTGACGCGGGCGTTGGGTCCTTCTCGGCGGGTGCGGCGGGCGTTGGGTTCTCGTCGGCTGGTGACGTGGCGGCCCGGATTTCGCTGGATGTTCAGTCGGCGGCTCAGTCTTCGCCCGATGGTGAGGCGAGGGTTCGGTTCTCTTCGGCGGGTGGGGCGGCCGGTTGGTTGTCGTTGGCGTCCGATATCGCGGAGCTGGAGCGGGGGCCGTGGAAGACGACGCGGCTCAAGACCAGTCACGCGTTCCATTCGCGGTTGATGGAGCCGATGCTCGACGACTTCCGGGAGGTCGTCGAGACGCTGACGTTCCACGGTGACGGCCCGTGGGCGAACCCGGAGTACTGGGTGTCGCATGTGCGCGACACCGTGCGGTTCGTCGACACCGTTGCTGGGCTCGGCACCGACCGGATCCTTGAACTCGGTCCCGACGCGGTCCTCAGCACCCTCACCGGCGGCGTGCCGGCGATGCGCCGCGACCGCGGCGAGGTGGAAACCTTGCTCAGCGCTGCAGCGGACCTGTGGGTCCAGGGTCAGCACGTCGACTGGGCCGCTGTTCTCGGTGACGGGCCGCGAGATGACCTGCCCACCTACCCGTTCCGGCACCAGCGGTTCTGGCTTGCGCCGAGCGCGCCCACGGGCGACCTCAGCGCCGCCGGTCTTGACGACGTCGGCCATCCGCTGCTCGGTGCGGCGATCGAACTGCCCGGCTCGGGGGCGCTGCTGTTCACCGGTGTTCTCGGCAGCCAGGCCTGGCTCGGCGACCACCGGGTACACGGCGCTCCGATCGTCCCCGGCGCGGCGCTGCTCGAGATAGTTCTGGCGGTGGGCGCCCGCGCCGGCGTCCCGGCCGTCGAGGAACTGGTGCTGCGGGAGCCAATCGGCCTGCCGGCCCGGCTGCGCGTCCTGCTGGAGGAGGCGGACCAGGCAGGACGGCGGACATTCACGGTCTACACCGGTGACGCGGACGGAACGACAGTGACCGCGACCGGTGTGCTCGCCCCCATGGTGGATTCGGTTGACCTCGCCGCCGACCTGGTGGTCTGGCCGCCGGCCGAGGCCGAGGAACTCGATCTGGCTGGCGTTTACGAGGCGTTCGCGGATGCCGGCCTCGGCTATGGCCCGGCGTTCCGCGGGCTCCGGCGAGCCTGGCGGGCCGGTGACACGGTGTTCGCCGAGGTAACGACCGGTGAACAGGTCGACGGCTACGGACTACACCCGGCCCTGTTCGACGCGGCACTGCATGCGGTCGGCGTGAGTGGCCTGCTTCCCGCCGAAGGGGCCCATCTCCCGTTCTCGTTCTCCGGGGTTCGGCTGGCCCGTCCTGCGGGACCGAACCTGCGGGTCCGGCTCACCGCGGGCGGCAGTGGGGTCCGGCTGGCACTCGCCGACGCGGCCGGGCTGCCGGTCGCCGAGGTGGACGGCCTGGTCCTGCGGCCGGTCAACGGGCAGCGCCCCGGCGCCACCGCCGATCGCCTGCTGTTCGGCGTCGAATGGGTGCCGCAGCAGGTGCAGGGCGCACCGGCCCCGGCCATCACCCTGGGCGAGCCCCTACCGTCGCCGGCCGAGGGGCTCAAGTCCGACACGGCTGCGGAGAGCCCGCTGGTCGGGGAGAGTTCGCCGGTCGACATGTTGATGGTTGACGAGCCTGCGAAAACGCGGCCCGCGGGCCTGGTGGTCGACGGCCTGGCGGAGAACCGGCCGGCGGGGGTGTTGGTGGTCGATGCGAGTGCTGCCGGTGGTGTTCTGGATCGTGCTGCTGCGTTGCTTGCGTTGTTGCAGCAGTGGCTGGCCGATCCGGTGTGGTCGGGGTCGCGGTTGGTGATTCGCACCGATGGTGGTGCTGATGCGGGTGCGTTGTGGGGTTTGGTTCGTAGCGCCCAGTCGGAGCATCCGGACCGGATTTTCCTGTTGGACGGGCCGGAGGACGTGTTCTATCCGGTGCCGCAGGCGCGGGTGCGTGACGGTCAGGTGCTGGTGCCGCGGCTGGGTCGTCTGAAGTCGTCGGGTGTGCCGGACTTCGGTGACGGTGCTGTGGTGGTGACGGGTGCGACCGGCACGCTCGGCGGGATGATCGCTGAGCATTTGGTGCGGGCGCACGGCGTACCCCGGCTGATTTTGATCTCTCGGTCGGCGAAGCCGATGTCGATCGACGGGGCTGAGGTCCGGACGGTCGCGTGTGATCTCGGTGATGCTGCGGCCCTGGAAGAGGCACTGCGTGGTGAGCGGGTCACAGCGGTCGTGCACGCGGCCGGTGTCCTCGACGACGCGATGCTCACTGACCTGACGCCGCAGCGGCTGGCGACGGTTTTTCGGGCCAAGGTGGACGCGGCCCGGAATCTGCACGCGGCTACCGGTCAGCTGGCGGCGTTCGTGTTGTTCTCGTCGGCGGCTGGTCTGTTCGGTAACGCCGGCCAGGGCAATTATGCGGCGGCGAATGCTTTCCTCGACGCCTACGCCGAGGAACTGCGCGCTGAGGGTGTCCCGGCGACGTCGATCGCCTGGGGCCTGTGGGACGCCGGTATGGGCGCCGCGTTGACCGATTCCGATCGGGAGCGGATGCGGCGCGGTGGCGTGGTGCCGTTGAGTGCTGAGCAGGGGCTGGCGGCGTTCGACGCGGCGGTGGGCAGCGGCCTGCCGGTCGTCGCGGCGCTCGGCATCGACACAGCGGCTATGCGGTCGGCGCCGGTCGTCCCAACGATGCTGGAAGCGCTCGTGCCCGGCCGCGCCGCCAATCGCGCCACCAGCCTGCTCGGGCGGCAGCTGGCCGGGCTGCCCACGGAGGAGCGCGACGCCGCCGTGCGCGGGCTGGTTCGAGCCCAGGTCGCTGAGGTGCTCGGCCACGCCGGCGCGGACCGGATCGCTGTCGGGCGGGCGTTCACCGAGCTGGGCTTCGACTCGCTGACCGCGCTCGAGCTGCGCAATCGGCTGGCCACGGCTACCGGACTGCGGCTGCCGTCGACGCTGGCCTTCGACTATCCGACGGTCACCGCGCTGGCGGCGTACCTCTCCGGCGAACTCGGTGGCCGTGAGCAGGCGACGGACGTCTCCGGCGAACTCGTCGGGCGGGAGCAGACGACGGACGTCGCCGACCCCGGCGAGCCGATCGCGATCGTCGGCATGGCCTGCCGTTACCCCGGGGGAGTGACCGGGCCGGACGACCTGTGGGACCTGGTCCTCACCGGACGCGACGGCATCGTGCCGTTCCCCGAGGACCGCGACTGGGACCTGGACAACCTTTACCACCCGGACCCGGCGCACCCGGGCACCTCCTACACACGGCACGGCGGGTTCCTGGCCGGCGCGGCGGACTTCGACCCGGGGCTGTTCGGGATCTCGCCGCGTGAGGCGCTCGCCATGGATCCGCAGCACCGGTTGCTGCTGGAGACGTCATGGGAGGCCTTCGAACGGGCCGGAGTCGACCCGCTCGGCCTGCGTGGGTCGCGGACCGGAGTGTTCGTCGGCGTCATGTACAACGACTACGGTCTGGTGCTCGACCAGTCGACCGACAATGCCGAAGGCTTCCTGGGTACGAGCGCGAGCGTCGCGTCCGGACGGGTGTCGTACACGTTCGGCCTGGAAGGACCGGCTGTCACCGTCGACACCGCCTGCTCCTCGTCACTGGTCGCACTGCACCTGGCCGCCCAGGCCCTGCGTAACGGCGAGTGCGATGCAGCGCTGGCCGGTGGGGTCACCGTGATGGCCACACCGGCGACGTTCGTCGGGTTCTCCCGCCAGCGAGGGCTGTCGCCGGACGGCCGGTGCAAGTCGTTCGCGGACGCGGCCGACGGGACCGGCTGGTCGGAAGGTGTCGGCATGCTCCTGGTGGAGCGGTTGTCCGACGCCCGCCGTCTCGGGCATCCGGTGCTCGCCATCGTCCGTGGCAGCGCCGTCAACCAGGACGGCGCGTCCAACGGGTTGACGGCGCCGAACGGGCCGTCACAGCAGCGGGTGATCCGGCAGGCGCTGGCCGCCGGTGGGCTCACGACGGCTGATGTGGATGTGGTCGAGGCGCACGGCACGGGCACGTCGCTGGGTGATCCGATCGAGGCGCAGGCGTTGCTGGCCACCTATGGCCAAGATCGTCAGTCACCGTTGTGGATCGGTTCGGTCAAGTCGAACATCGGTCATACGCAGGCGGCGGCCGGTGTGGCCGGTGTGATCAAGATGGTCGAGGCGATGCGGCACGGTGTCATGCCGTCGACGCTCCATGTTGACGTACGCACTGCACATGTTGACTGGACGGCCGGCAATGTTGATGTGCTGACGTCAACTCGTGAGTGGCCGCCAACAGATCGACCGCGACGTGCTGCAGTGTCGTCATTCGGGATCAGCGGCACCAACGCGCACGTGATCCTCGAAGCCGCGCCGCCTGTCGAGACGGCACAGATTGACGTGCTCCCGCATGCGCCGATCGTGCTGAGCGCCGCGGATCCGGACGCACTGCAATCCATGGAGCAGCGGCTCGACACCTCGATCGAGGGTCTGGCCGGAGCGCTGACGAGCCGGGCCACGTTGCCCTACCGGAGCGTCGTGCTCGGCGAGTCGACGATCCGGGGAGTGGCCTCCGAGGACCGTCTGGCGATCCTGTTCACCGGCCAGGGTTCGCAGCGGTTGAACATGGGTCGGGAGCTGTACGAGACGTTCCCGGTCTACAAGGCCGCGTTCGACGAGGTCACCGCGTTGCTGGACATCCCGGATCTGGACGTGGACCAGACCGGGTGGGCGCAGCCGTCGATCTTCGCCGTCGAGATCGCCCTGCTGGCGTTGATCCGCTCTTGGGGTGTCGAGGCTGATGTCTACGCCGGTCATTCCATCGGTGAGATCGCAGCGGCCTACGCGACCGGTGTGTTGTCGCTGGAGGATGCGGCGACGATGGTGTCGGCACGTGCCCGGTTGATGCAGGCCCTCCCGGCGGGCGGTGTGATGGTCGCGGTACAGGCGTCTGAGCAGGAGGTTCGGGCGGCGTTCCCGGATCTGGACATCGCAGCGGTCAACGGCCCGTCGTCGGTTGTCGTCGCAGGTCTCCTCCCGGCCACGTCGGGCGATGAGGCTGCTGCCGGTGGCGTCGCGGCCTTGCCGGCGGGCGAGGCGGCTCCCGGCGGCGACACGGATCCGGCCTCGGGCGACGCCGCTTCCGGCAACGACGCGGATCTGGCGTCGGGTGGGGCCGTTTCCGGCGGGGTCGCGGATCTGGCGTTGGGTGTGGCTAATTCTGGCGGCGTCACGGAACCGGCGGCGGGTGAGGCGGGGCCTGGTGGCGGTTCTGACATCGCTGCTCTGGAACGTGGGCCGTGGAAGACGACGCGGCTCAAGACCAGCCATGCTTTCCACTCGCGGTTGATGGAGCCGATGCTCGACGACTTCCGGAAGGTCGTGCGGACGCTGGCGTTCCACGGTGAAGGCCGGTGGGCCGACCCGGAGTACTGGGTGTCGCACGTGCGGGACACCGTGCGGTTCATCGACACCGCGGCGGGACTGGGCACCGACCGGATCCTCGAACTCGGCCCGGACGCCGTGCTCAGCACCCTCACCGGCGGCGTGCCCGCGATGCGCCGCGACCGCGGCGAGGTCGACACCCTGCTCACCGCGCTTGCCGAACTGTGGGTGCGGGGCCAGCACGTCGACTGGCCGGCCGTCATCGGCCGGGCGCACGCCGAACTGCCGACCTACCCGTTCCAGCACCGGCGGTACTGGCCGCGCCCGCGCACCGGCGTCACCGCCGACGTCGCCGGCCTCGGCCTGACCGGAACCGGGCACCCGATCCTGGGCGCCAGCACCGAGATCCCCGGCGCCGGCCTGGTGCTGTTCACCGGCACCCTGAGCGCCGCCACCCACCCGTGGCTGCTCGACCACACCGTCCACGGCCGTCCGGTCGTCCCCGGCGCCGCGCTCGCTGAGATGGCGCTCGCCGCCGGGGCGCCTGCCGGTGTCCCGGTCCTCGACGAGCTGCTGCTGCAGACGTCGCTGGACCTGCCGGATCGGGCGACCGTGCAGGTACGGGTCACGGTCGGCGAGCCTGTCGACGGCGCCCGGCGGCCGGTGACCGTCCACTCGCGGACCGGCGAGGACGACGTGTGGACGGCGAACGCCTCCGGCCTGCTGGCCCCGGACGACGGTGCCGAGCCGGGCACGGTGACCGTCCCGGCGGACGCCGACGAGATCGACCTCGACGGCTTCTACCCGGCGATGGCCGACGCCGGCCTCGGGTACGGACCGGCCTTCCAGGGCCTGCGCCGGGCGTGGCGGTCCGGCACGCAGGTGTACGCCGAGATCGAGGCGCCCGACCCGGCCGAAGGTTTCCTGCTGTACCCGGCCGTGCTCGACAGCGTGCTGCACGCCGTCGCCGCGGGACGGCTCGTCGACACGGTGCGGCTGCCGTTCGCGTTCACCGGGGTCCGGCTCGTCACCGGCGGCGCTGACCGGCTGCTGGCGAGGCTGTCACCGGACGGTGCCGACGGTGTGCGCCTGGAACTCGCCGATCGGGCCGGCCTGCCGGTGGGAGGCGTCGACCGGGTGGCGTTGCGTCCGCTGCCCGCCGCCGCGACCGGCCTGCGGACCGTGCAGTGGCAGCAGACGGCGGTGAGCGGGGACGGGGACACGACCGGGTGGTTGCACCTGCCGCTGGGTGAGCCGCTGCCGGCCGCCGTCGCGCCCGTGGTGGTGCTCGACGCCACCAACCCGTGGCCGGTGCGTGCGGCGCTGCCCGCCGCGCTCGGCGTGCTGCAACAGTGGGCTGCCGATCAGGCCTGGGCGGACAGTCAGCTGATCGTTCTGACCTACGGTGCGGTCGCCACCGGCCCGGCCGATCCGGTGCCCGGCCTCACCCACGCCACGCTGTGGGGGCTGGTCCGCTCGGCGCAGACCGAGAACCCGGGCCGGATCACGCTGGTGGACGCGGACGCGAGCCCGCTCGTTCCGGGGATCCTCGCCGCCGGGCTGCCGCAAGCGGCCGTCCGCGACGGCGTCGTCCTGGCACCGCGCCTGACCGCCCTCACGGCCTCATCGAGCCACCCGTCACCGGCGACCACCGAACTGAGCGCTGCCGAAAGGGCAGCGGCGAGCCTGGAAGCGGCGGAATCGGGCGCGGCGGAAAGGGAAGCGGCGGAATCGGGCGCGGCGGAAAGGGAAGCGGCGAAACCGAGCGCGGCGGAAAGAGAAGCGTCGGCGGCCCTGGAAACGGCGGACCGGGGAGCGGCGCAACCGGGCGCGGTAGATAAGGGAGCGGCCGCCTCGGGCCCGGCCGGACCGGGATTGCCCGGACTGGGTACCGGGACGGTAGTGCTCACCGGCGCGACGGGAGCGCTCGGTGCGGCCCTGGCCCGGCACCTGGTAACCGCCCACGGCGTGAAGGATCTGCTGCTGGTCAGCCGCCGGGGCCCCGGCGCCCCTGGCGCCACCGACCTGGTCACCGAGCTGACCGCCGCCGGCGCCGGCGTGCGCCTGGCGGCCTGCGACCTGGCCGACGCCCGGGCCGTCCACGACCTGCTGAAGGATGTGCACGTCAGCGCGGTCTTGCACGCGGCCGGGGTGACCGACGACGCCACCATCACCTCGCTCACCCCTGACCGTTTCGAGTCGGTGCTGGCCGCCAAGGTGGACGCCGCAACGAACCTGCGGGCGGCCACCGCCGACCGGCCGCTGGCCGCGTTCGTGCTGTTCTCGTCGATCGCCGGCCTGCTCGGCAACGCCGGCCAGGGCAACTATGCGGCGGCGAACGCGTTCCTCGATGCGTACGCGGCCCGGCTGCGCTCCGAAGGCGTGCCGGCCACGTCGATTGCCTGGGGCCTGTGGGCCGGGGGCATGGGCGGGGCGCTCACCGGCATGGACCGGGACCGGTTGCGGCGCGGCGGCGTCGAGCCACTGGAGACGGCGGCCGCGCTGGACCTCTTCGACGCCGCACTCACCACCGGCGCATCCCTGGTGGTGGCCGCGGCAGGCCGCCTGCCGGAGCTCGCGACGCCCCGCCCGAAACCGGCCACCACCCGCACCGGCGCACGCGACAAGGCCCTGAGCAGGCAGCTCGCGGCACTGTCGGCGGCCGAGCAGACCCGGGCCCTGCTGAGCCTGATCCGCACGCAGGCGACGGCCGTGCTGGGCCACACCGACGTCGGCGACACCAAGGCGTTCAAGGAGCTCGGGTTCGACTCGCTGACCGCTGTCGAATTCCGTAACCGCCTGGCCGCCGACACCGGGCTGCGCCTCGCACCGACCCTGATCTTCGATCACCCGACCCCGGTGGCCCTGGCCGAGGCGCTGCGCGTACAGCTGGCTCCGGAAGTCACCGACGGCGAAGCCGAGCTGGCCGGTTTGGAGGCCGCCCTGGCGGCCGGATCGCCGAGCGCCAGCACTCGCAACCGGATCGCGTTGCGACTGCGGTCGCTGCTCGCTGATCTCACCAAGGCTGAGACCGAGGCCGGCACCGCGACCACCCTCCACGACGACATCGCCGCAGCCGACGACGACGAGCTGTTCAGCCTGCTCGACAACGAACTCGGCGCGTAACCGACATGGGAGTAGCCGACATGGACACCGAAGCGAAGCTCCGCGACTACCTCAAGCGGGCCACCACCGACCTTCTTCAGGCGCGCCGGGACCTCGTCGACGTCCAGGAGCGGGCCGCCGAGCCGATCGCGATCATCGGCATGGCCTGCCGCTATCCGGGCGGGGTGGAGACGCCCGCGCAGCTGTGGGATCTGCTGGACTCCGGCCGCGACGCGATCACCGGGTTTCCGCAGGACCGCGGCTGGGACGTGCCGGACGGCGACTTCACGCAGGAGGGTGGCTTCCTCGACGAGGCGGGCGCGTTCGACCCGGCGGTGTTCGGCATCTCGCCGCGGGAGGCGCTGGCCATGGACCCGCAGCAGCGGCTGCTGCTGGAGACGTCGTGGGAGGCGTTCGAGCGGGCCGGCATCAACCCGCTGGGGGTACGCGGCTCGGCCACCGGAGTGTTCGCCGGTGTCATGTACCACGACTACGCGTCCCAGCTCACCGCCCTGCCGGAAGGGGTCGAGGGCTACCTGGCGACCGGTACCTCGGGCAGTGTGGTGTCCGGCCGGGTGGCGTACACGTTCGGGCTGGAGGGCCCGGCCCTGACCATCGACACGGCCTGCTCGTCGTCGCTGGTGGCCCTGCACCTGGCGGTCCAGTCGCTGCGGCGCGGCGAGTGCACGACGGCCCTGGCCGGTGGTGTGACGGTGATGGCGTCGCCGAGCACGTTCGTCGAGTTCGCCCGGCAGGGTGGCCTGGCGGCGGACGGCCGGTGCAAGCCGTTCGCCGAGGCCGCCGACGGTACCGGCTGGTCGGAGGGCGCCGGTGTGCTGCTGGTGGAGCGGCTCTCCGACGCGCAGCGGCTCGGCCACCCGGTTCTCGCGGTGATCCGTGGCTCGGCGGTCAACTCCGACGGCGCCTCGAACGGGCTGACCGCCCCGAACGGGCCCGCCCAGCAGCGGGTCATCCTGGACGCGCTGGCCGACGCCCGGCTCACTCCGGACCGGATCGACGCGGTCGAGGCGCACGGGACCGGCACCCGGCTGGGCGACCCGATCGAGGCGCAGGCGCTGCTGGCCACCTACGGCCGGGACCGGGCGCCGGCGAACCCGCTGCGGCTCGGCTCGCTGAAGTCGAACCTGGGACACACCCAGGCCGCCGCCGGTGTCGGCGGGGTGATCAAGATGGTCGAGGCGATGCGGCACGGCGTGCTGCCGAAGTCGCTGCACGTGGACGCCCCGTCGTCGCACATCGACTGGTCGGCCGGGACGATCGAGCTGCTCACCGAGGCCCGCCCGTGGACGGCCGGTGACGAGCCGCGCCGGGCCGCGGTGTCGTCGTTCGGGTTCAGCGGCACCAACGCCCACATCATCCTGGAGCAGGCGCCGGCCGCGCAGCCCGCGCCCGAGGGCACGACACCGATCGTGCCGCTGCCGCTGTCCGGCGCTGACATGGCCGGGTTGCGGGCACTCGCCGCCACTGTCGGCGAGTACCCGGCGTCGATGGCCGACCTCGGCGCGACCCTGCTCACCCGTGGGGCGCTGCCGGTGCGGGCGGTCGCCTGGGACGCGGAGTCCCTGGCGGACATCCAGGTCTCCGGCACGGTCCTCGGCACCTCCGACGTCGTGTTCGTCTACCCGGGTCAGGGCGGTCAGTGGCTGCACATGACCGTGGGCCTGCTGGACGATCCAGCGTTCGCGGACCGGCTGCGTGAGTGTGATGCGGCGTTGCGCCCGCTGGTCGGGTTCTCGGTCGAGGAGGTGCTGTGCGGCGGCGACGACTGGCTCACCAAGGTGCACATCGTCCAGCCGGTGCTGTGGGCTGTCGGTGTCGCGCTCACGGCTTGGTGGCAGTCCTTCGGTGTGACTCCGGCCGCGGTGATCGGTCATTCGCAGGGTGAGGTCGTCGCCGCGGTGGTGGCCGGGGCGTTGTCGGTGGAGGACGGTGCCCGGGTGGTGGCCGCGCGGTCGCAGGCGCTGGTCGATCTGGACGGCACCGGCGGGATGGCGTCGATCGCCGCGGGCCCTGGCACGGTCGAGGGTTGGCTGCGGGACGGGATCACGATCGCGGCGGTCAATTCGCCGTCGCAGGTCGTCGTGGCCGGTAGGCGGGATGCGATCGAGGCGTTCGTGCCGTGGTGTGAGCGGCAGGGAGTCCGCGCGCGGCAGGTCGAGGTCGGTTACGCGTCGCATTCGGCGCAGGTGGAGCCGGTCCGCGAGGACGTGCTCACGGCGATCAAGGACGTTACGGGTACGGCTCCGCAGATCCCCTGGTATTCCACGGTCACGGGGGAGCGGGTCACCGAGCTGGTGACGGCTGACTACTGGTGGGAGAACCTACGCAGGCAGGTGCGGTTCGCGCCGGTGGTGGAGAAGCTGACCGGCGACGGGTTCCGCCTGTTCGCCGAGGTGTCGGGCCATCCGGTGCTGACGTTGGCGCTGGAGCAGAGCGCGCCGGACGCCGGTGTGTGGGGCACGCTGCGCCGCGGTGAGGACGGCCCCGCCGCTCAGATCCGTGCGCTCGGGGACGCCTGGGTGCGTGGCGTGGACGTGGACTGGCGCGCCTGGCCGAGCGACGGCCGCTGGCTGCCCGGCCTGCCGACGTATCCGTTCCAGCGCGAGCACTTCTGGCTGGCCTCGGCGCCGGGCGCCGGCGACCTGGCCGCCGCCGGGCTCGACGACACCGGCCACCCGATGCTGGCCGCCGCGGTCCTGCTGCCCGGCGACGGAACGGTGGCGTTCAGCGGGCACGTCTCCCGGCGTACCCATCCCTGGCTTTTGGATCATGAAGTGCTCGGGCGGGTGCTGGTCCCCGGGGCGGCCCTGCTCGAACTCGCTCTCGCCGCCGGTGAGTGGACCGGCTCGCCGGTCGTCGGCGAGCTGCTGCTGAAGGCGCCGCTGGTGCTGCCCGAGACCGGCGGCGCCGACCTGCGGGTCACCGTCACCGCCGACCGGGAGATCGCCATCCACTCCCGGACCGATCGTGATCAGCCGTGGACCGAGCACGCCACCGGCACGCTGCGCCCGGCCGGCGAGACGCCCGGGCCGGACCTGCCGTGGCCGCCGCACGCCGAGCCGGTCGACGCCGACACCCTCTACGCGAACCTCGCCGACACCGGCCTCGTCTACGGCCCCGCCTTCCAGGGGCTGCGGCGGGCCTGGCGGCGCGACGGCGAGATCCTCGCCGAGGTCACCCTGCCGGCCGAGGCCGAGGCCTACGGCATCCACCCGGCGCTGCTCGACGCCTGCCTGCACGCCCTGGCCGCCGGTGGGCTGGTGCCCGGCGACACGGCGCGGCTGCCGTTCGTGTTCGGCGGGGCCCGGCTGCACGCGACCGGCGCCCGCACACTGCGGATCCGGCTGACCGCGGCCGCCGGCGCCGAGACGGTCCGGCTCCAGGCCTGCGACGAGGCCGGCCTGCCGGTTCTCGACATCGACGCCCTCGCGGTCCGCCCGGCCGCCACCGAGGCCACGGTCACCGTGCCGCCGCTCCACACGCTCGGCTGGGTGGAGACCGACGTCTCATCGGTGTCCGAAACCGACCACGTCGTCCTCGACTTCGCGAGCACCGCCGAGGCCACCCCGGAGACCGTCCGGGCCGAAACCGCGCGCCTGCTCACGGTCCTCCAGCACAACCTTCACGATCATTCAAAACATCTGGTGGTACGTACGGACGGGGCGCTCGCCGTACTAGGGACCGACACGGTGCCGGGGGTGGTGTCCGGGGCCCTGTGGGGACTGGTCCGTTCGGCGCAGAGTGAGCACCCCGGTCGCCTGACCATCGTGGACGCGCCCGACGACAGCCGGCTGGCCGACATCGTGGCCGCCGGGCATCCGCAGGCGGCCGTCCGTGACGGCCGGATCCTCGTGCCCCGCGTCGCCCGGCAGGAGCCGTCCGACCGGGAGCTGCCCGACCTCACCGGCGGGACGGTCGTGGTGACCGGCGCGACCGGCACGCTCGGACGGCTCGTGGCCGCGCATCTGGTGGCGGCGCACGGCGTACGGGATCTGCTGCTGTTGTCGCGTTCCGGCGGTACCGTCGACGTCGAGGGCGCCACGGTCCGGGGGGTGGCCTGCGACGTCACCCACCGGGACGCGGTCCTGGCGGCGCTGCGCGACATGCCGGTCACCGCTGTGATCCACACCGCCGGGGTGCTCGACGACGCGATGCTCACCGACCTCACCCCGGAACGCCTGGACGCGGTGCTGCGGCTGAAGGTGGACGCCGTACACCATCTGCACGAGGCGACCGCCGGCCGTGACCTGGCCGCCTTCGTCCTGTTCTCGTCGGCCGCCGGTCTGTTCGGCAACGCCGGCCAGGCCGCCTACGCCGCCGCCAACACGTTCACCGACGCGTTCGCCGCCCACCGCCGCGCCCGCGGCCTGCCCGCCACCTCGCTGGCCTGGGGCCTGTGGGACACCGACGCCGGGATGGCCGGCAACCTGACCGACGCCGACCGGCGGCGACTGCGCCGGGGAGGTGTGCTGCCGCTGGACCCGGCGAACGGCCTGGCCCTGTTCGATGCCGCGCTGCGCGCCGACGTGCCGCTGGCCGTGCCGGTCGCGCTGAGCCTGCCCGCGCTGCGCGAGACCGCCGCGGCCGGGATGCTGCCGATCGTGCTGTCCGGCCTGGTCCGCACCGCACCGCGCCGGGCCTCCAGCGGCGGTTTCGCCCAGCAGCTCGCCGGGGTCTCCGAGGCCGAACGCGAGCAGACCGCCACCGAGCTGGTCCGCGGCGTCATCGCGAACGTGCTCGGCTTCGGCGGGGGCGCCGCGGTCGACCCGAACCGGGCGCTGCGCGAGCTGGGCTTCGACTCGCTGACCGCGGTCGAGCTGCGCAACCGCCTCCAGCTGGCGACCGGCGTGACCCTGCCGGCGACGCTGGCGTTCGACTACCCGAACGCGCGGGCCATCGCCCGGTTCCTGCTCGACCGGGTGCTCGGCGCCGCCGCGCCCACGGCCGAGCCGGTGGCGGCCCGTACCGACGAGCCGATCGCGATCATCGGGATGGCCTGCCGCTTCCCCGGCGGGGTGCGCTCGCCCGAGGACCTGTGGCGGGTCCTCGACGACGGTGTCGACACGATCGCCGGGTTCCCGCAGGACCGCGGCTGGGACCTCACCGGCGCCGGGTTCACCCAGCTCGGCGGCTTCCTCTACGACGCCGGTGAGTTCGACGCCGGGGTGTTCGGCATCTCCCCGCGCGAGGCGCTGGCCATGGACCCGCAGCAGCGGCTGCTGCTGGAGATCTCCTGGGAGGCGTTCGAACGGGCCGGGCTCGACCCGCTCGGGCGGCGCGGTGAACGGGTCGGCGTGTTCACCGGCCTGATGTACCACGACTACGGCACCGGACTGTCCATCCTGCCCGAAGGCGTCGAAGGCTACCGGGCCACCGGCGTGTCCGGCAGTGTCGCCTCCGGCCGGGTCGCGTACGTCTACGGCCTGGAGGGTCCGGCCCTCACCATCGACACCGCCTGCTCGTCGTCGCTGGTCACCCTGCACCTGGCGGCCGAGTCACTGCGCCGCGGCGAGTGCACGATGGCGCTGGCCGGCGGCGTGTCGGTGATGGCCAACCCGGCCACGTTCGTCGAGGTGGCCCGGCAGGGCGGGTCGGCCGCCGACGGCCGGTGCAAGCCCTTCTCCGCCGCCGCCGACGGCGCCACCTGGTCCGAGGGCGCCGGAGTCCTGCTCGTCGAACGACTCTCCGACGCCCAGCGGCTCGGCCACCCGATCCTCGCCGTGATGCGCGGCTCCGCGGTGAACTCCGACGGCGCCTCGAACGGGCTGACCGCCCCGAACGGGCCCTCCCAGCAGCGCGTCATCCGGGCCGCGCTGGCCGGCGCCGGCCTGAAGCCGCGGGACGTGGACGCGGTCGAGGCACACGGCACCGGCACCGCGCTGGGCGACCCGATCGAGGCGCAGGCGCTGCTCGCTACCTACGGCCAGGACCGCGAGACCGACCCGCTCTACCTCGGCTCGGTCAAGTCGAACCTGGGCCACACCCAGGCCGCCGCCGGTGTCGCCGGACTGATCAAGATGGTCCTCGCGCTCGGCCACGGCGTGCTGCCGCGCAGCCTGCACATCGACGCGCCGTCGCCGCACATCGACTGGCAGTCCGGCGCCGTCACCCTCCTCGACACCGCCCGCGTGTGGCCGGAGCTGAGCCGCCCGCGCCGGGCCGCGGTGTCGTCGTTCGGGATCAGCGGCACCAACGCCCACGTCATCCTGGAGCAGGCCCCGGCCCTCCCCGAAGCGCCGGAGAACCCGGCCCTGCCGGTCGTCCCGCTGCTGCTGTCCGGCCGTGACCAGACCGCCCTCGCCGGTCAGGCCCGAAGGCTGGCCGGATTCCTGCGCGACCACCCCGCACTGCCGGTGACCGAGGTGGCGCACACCATCGCCGGACGGGCCCGCCTGGAACACCGCGCGGTCGTGCTCGGCGCCGACCTGGATGCGCTGACCGCCCTCGCCGACGGCCGCCCCACCCCGGGCGCCGTCACCGGGACCAGCGGCCCGGCCGGTGGGATCGTCTTCGTCTTCCCCGGCCAGGGCGGCCAGTGGGAAGGGATGGCGGCCGACCTGCTGGACAGCTCCCCGGTCTTCGCGGCCCGGCTCCGCGAGTGCGACAAGGCACTCGGCGCGTACCTGGACTACTCCGTCGAGGCGGTGCTGCGGGGAACGTCCGGAAACCTGGACCGGCTCGACGTGGTCCAGCCCGTGCTGTTCGCCGTGATGGTGTCGTTGGCCGCCTGGTGGGAGCAGCACGGCGTCAGCCCGGCCGCGGTCGTCGGCCACTCCCAGGGTGAGATCGCCGCCGCCTGCGTGGCCGGGGCGCTCACCCTCGACGACGCGGCCCGGATCGTGGCGCTGCGCAGCATCGAGATGATGACGATCGCCGGTGGGGGAGCGATGCTCGCGGTCGCCGCCCCGGCCGCCGACATCATCCTCGGGGACACCGAAGTGGAGATCGCGGCGATCAACGGGCCGGCGTCGGTGATCCTGACCGGGCCGGCCGAGGCGATCGACGCGCTCGCCGCGAAGTTCGAGGCCGACGGGGTACGGGCCCGGCGGGTCAAGGCCAGCGCGGCCGGGCACTCGGCGCAGGTGGAGGTGCTGCGCGACCGGGTGCTGGAGCTGCTGGCCGACGTGCGGATCGGCGCCGGGCGGGTGCCGTGGTACTCGACCGTGCGCGCCGAGCCGATGAGCCCGGAGGCCGGGGCCGCCTACTGGTACGACAACCTGCGCCTGCCGGTCCGGTTCGCCGACGCCGTGCAACGCCTGGCTGCCGACGGGTACCGGCACTTCGTCGAGGTCAGCCCGCATCCGGTGCTGACCGGGTCGATCCAGGACACCAGCGGCGACGTGGCGGTCACCGGGACGCTGCGCCGCGACGAGCCGGGACGCGAGATCCGTACCCTCGCGGAGGCCTGGGTGACAGGTGTCCCCGTCGACTGGTCCACCGTCCTCACCGGCCGCCGCCGGAACCTGGACGTGCCGACCTACGCCTTCCAGCGCAAGCACTACTGGCTCGCCGACACCCCCGGCGCGACCACGGGCGGCGACCCGCAGAACGAGTTCTGGGCCGCCGTCGAGGCCACCGACGCCGACCGGCTCGGCGAGGCGCTCGGCGTCGACCCCGGCACGCTTGCCCCGGTGCTGACCGCCCTGGCCGGCTGGCACCGCGGCCGGCGCGAACGCTGGCAGGTCGACGCGTGGCGGTTCCGGATCGTGTTCAAGCCGCTGCCCGAGCCCGAGCCGGGCCGCCTCACCGGCACATGGCTGGTGCTGCATCCGGCCGGCACCGACCCGGCGGACCTGACGCTGGCACTGGTCGGCGCGGGCGCGGAAGTCGAGCACGCCACCAAGATCGACGCGGTGACCGGCCGGCCGTACGCCGGGATCATCTCCCTGCTGACCACCGTGACCGGCACCCTCGACCTGATGAACATCGTGGCCGGCACCGGCGTCCCGCTGTGGATCGTGACCCGCGGCGCCGTCCGCGCCGTCGCCGGCGACCCGCCCGCGCAGGTCGCCGCCGCGCAGATCTGGGCGCTCGGCCGCACGTTCGCGCTCGAACACCCGGAGGAGTGGGGCGGCCTGCTCGACCTGCCGGCTACCGTGGACGCCCGCGCCACCGACCGGATCGCCGCCGTCCTCGCCGGGTACGACGAGGAGGACCAGGTCGCGATCCGCGTGACCGGCGTCCTCGCCCGCCGCCTGCGCCCGGCCCCCGCCGACCCGACGCAGCCGCTGTGGACGCCGCACGGCACGGTGCTGATCACCGGCGGCACCGGCGCGCTCGGCGGCCACGTCGCCCGGTGGGCCGCCGCCTCCGGCGCCGACCACGTGGTCTTGACCAGCCGTCGCGGCCCGGACGCCCCCGGCGCGGCGCAACTGCGGCAAGAGCTCGAGGACCTGGGGGTACGGGCGACGATCGCCGCCTACGACACCGCCGACCGCGCCCAGGTCGCCGCCCTGCTCGCCGCACTGGACACGCCGGTCCACGCGCTGATCCACGCGGCCGGCACCCTCGACCCGATCCTGCTCGCCGACACGACCGAGGCCGACCTGGCCCACGTCATGTCGGGCAAGGTCGACGGCGCCGTACACCTGCTCGACCTGCTCGACCCCGCCCACCTGGACCGGGTGGTGCTGTTCTCCTCCAACGCCGGGGTGTGGGGCAGCGCCCGCCAGGGTGTCTACGGTGCCGCCAACGCCGCCCTCGACGCGCTCGCCGAGCAGGCCCGCGACCGCGGTCTGCCGGTCACGTCGGTGGCCTGGGGATTGTGGGATGGCGGTGGCATGGCCGAGGACAGCGGCGGCGAGGACTACATGCGCAGGCGCGGGTTCCGGGCGATGCCGCCGGAGGCCGCGATCACCGCGATGCGGCAGGCCGCCGGAGCGGGGGAGACGTTCCTGGCCGTGGCCGACGTCGACTGGCCGGTGTTCGCGGGCGCGTTCGGGTTCGCCCGGACCCGGCCGCTGATCGCCGACCTACCCGACGTGCGGGCACTGCGGGAGAGCGCCGAGGCCGCGCCGCCCGCCGATGCCGGTGACGGCCTGCGCCGGCAGCTCGCCGAGTCGGCGCCGCACGAGCACGAGCAGATCGTCCTCGACCTGGTGCGCGGGCACGCCGCCACCGTGCTCGGGCACGCCTCGGCCGACGCGGTCGACGCGCGTCGCCCGTTCAAGGAGTTCGGCTTCGACTCGCTGACCGCGGTGGACCTGCGCAACCGGCTCACCGCCGCCACCGGGCTGACCCTGCCGGCCACCCTGGTCTTCGACCACCCGACCCCGGCCGCCGTGGCGACGCTGCTGCGGGACCGGCTCGTCGGCGGCGCCGGCCCGGAGACGGTGCTCGCCACGATCGACCAGCTGGCGCAGGAGCTGGCCGCGACCGCCGGTGACACGGCGTTGCGGCTGCGTGTGGAGATGCGGCTGCGGGGCCTGCTCGACGGTCTCGGCCAGACCGAGACCGCAGTGTCCGGGGTGGACCTGGAATCGGCCAGCGCCGACGAGGTGTTCCGCTTCATCGACGAGCTCGGCGTGGGGTGAAACCCCAGCTAGGGGAGCGCTAGGGGTAGGCCGTCCCGCTGGGGGCGGCCTACTTTCGCGAAGGCTGGCGGGAGTGCGGACAGCACTCCGGCTGGCACGTCACGTCGATCTTCCGTGCCCCGCGCATACCGATGTTGGTGAGGCCCCAGTTGGCAGATCAGGACAAGCTCCTCGACTATCTCAAGCGCGTCACCGCGGATCTGCACCAGACCCGCGAACGACTGCGCCAGGCCGAGAGCGCCGACCGGGAACCGATCGCCATCGTCGCGATGAGCTGCCGCTACCCGGGCGGCGTGCACAGCCCCGACGACCTGTGGCGGCTGGTCGCCACCGGCACCGACGCGATCGGCCGGGCCCCCGGCGACCGCGGCTGGAACCTCGAGGACGCCTACGACTCCGACGAGGAGTACGCGGCCGAGGGCGGCTTCCTGCACGGTGCCGGCCGGTTCGACGCCGGGTTCTTCGATGTCAGCCCGCGTGAGGCGCTGGCCATGGACCCGCAGCAGCGGCAGGTCCTGGAAGCGTCGTGGGAGCTGCTGGAACGGGCCGGCATCGACCCGGCCGAGCTGCGGGGCAGCCGGACCGGCGTCTTCGTCGGATCGAACACCCAGGACTACGTACGCCTGATCGGCGGCACCGTGCAGGCCGCCGAGGGGCTGCTGATCACCGGCACCACCGCGGCGGTCATCTCCGGCCGGGTCTCCTACACCCTCGGCCTGGAGGGCCCGGCCGTCACCATCGACACCGCCTGCTCGTCGTCGCTTGTCGCCATGCATCTGGCCGCGCAGGCGCTGCGCACCGACGAGTGCACGATGGCGCTGGCCGGCGGGGTCACCGTGATGGCCACGCCGAGCGCGTTCACCGAGTTCTCCCGCCAGGGCGGTATCGCCGCCGACGGCCGCTGCAAGGCCTTCTCGGAGAGCGCCGACGGCATCGGCCTGTCCGAGGGCGTCGGCCTGGTGCTGCTGGAACGCCTGTCCCGGGCGCAGCGGCTCGGCCACCCGATCCTCGGCGTGATCCGGGGCAGCGCGGTCAACCAGGACGGCGCCAGCAACGGCATCGCCGCCCCCAACGGGCCCTCCCAGCAGCGCGTCATCCGGCAGGCGCTGGCCGACGCCGGCCTGTCCGTCGACGACGTCGAGATGATCGAGGCACACGGCACCGGAACCCGGCTCGGCGACCCGATCGAGGCGCAGGCCGTGCTCGCCACCTACGGCCAGGACCGCACCACGGGCCGCCCGGCCCGGCTCGGCTCGGTCAAGTCGAACATCGGCCACACCCAGGCCGCCGCCGGTGTCGCCGGGGTGATGAAGGCCGTCCTGGCGATGCGGCACGGCACCATGCCGAAGTCGCTGCACCTGGAGCAGCCCAGCCCGCACGTCGACTGGACGGCCGGTGACGTCGAACTGCTGACCGAGGACCACGCCTGGTCGGCCGGCGACCGGCCGCGCCGCGCCGCCGTCTCCTCGTTCGGGGTCAGCGGCACCAACGCCCACATGATCATCGAAGAGCCGCCGGCCCCGGCCGGCGAGCCGATCACCGCCCCGGTCCCGCTCCCGGTTCCGGTGCCGCTGTCCGCCCGCGACCCGGAGGCGCTGCGCGCGCAGGCCCAGCAGCTGTACACGTTGCTCGAGGACCAGCCGCACCTGGAGGTCGCCGACCTGGGCTGGGCGCTGGCCACCGGCCGGGCCGCCCTCGAACACCGCGCCCTGGTGCTGGCCGACGACCGCGCCGGCCTGCAACTCGCGCTGGCCTCCCTGGCCGTCGGTGAACCCGGCCTCGGCCTGGTCACCGGCGAACCCGCCGCCGGCAAACTCGCGATGCTGTTCACCGGCCAGGGCGCACAGCGGCTCGCGATGGGCCGCGCTCTGGCCCAGCGGTTCCCGCGTTACGCCGAATCGTTCGCCACCGTGGCCGCGGCGATCGACCGGCACCTGGACCGGCCGCTGCACGACATCCTCGACGCCGAAGACCTTCACCAGACGGGGTACGCCCAGCCGGCGCTGTTCGCGGTCGAGGTGGCCCTGCTCGACACCGTCCGCAGCCTCGGCCTGGAACCGGAGATCGTCGCCGGCCACTCGATCGGTGAGATCACCGCCGCCTACGCCGCCGGGGTGTTCTCCCTCGACGACGCGGCGACCCTGGTCGCCGCCCGCGGCCGGCTGATGCAGGCGCTGCCGGCCGACGGGGCGATGCTGGCCGTCCAAGCGAGCGAGACCGACGTCCGCGCGGCGTTCCCCGACGTCGACATCGCCGCCGTCAACGGCCCCACCGCCGTCGTGGTCTCCGGCACCGAGGCCGACATCGAGCGGGTCGCCGCCCGCGGCTGGAAGACCACCCGCCTGCGCACCAGCCACGCCTTCCACTCCCGGCTGATGGAGCCGATGCTCGACGAGTTCGCCACGATCGTCGCCGGGCTCACCCTGAACGAGCCGGCCCTGGCCGCGGTGTCCACGGTGACCGGACGGCCGGTCGCGGTCGGCCAGTGGAGCGACCCCGCCTACTGGGTCGACCAGGTCCGGCGCCCGGTCCGGTTCGCCGACGCCGTCCGCGCCCTCGACGAGCTGGGCGCCGGACGCTACCTGGAACTCGGCCCGGACACCGTGCTCGCCGGGATGACCGCCGACACCCTGCCCGACGCCCCGGTCACCGTTGCCGTGATGCGCCGCGACCGCGACGAGGTCACCACGTTCCTGACCGCGCTCGGCCGCCTCCACGCCGCCGGCGCCACCGTCGGCTGGCGCCTCCTGCACCCGGCCCGCCCGGCCCGGCGCGTCGAACTGCCGACCTACCCGTTCCAGCAGGAGCTGTACTGGCCGTCGGCGGCCGACCTGGTCACCGTGGACGCGGCCGGGCTCGGCCTGACCGCCACCGACCATCCGATGCTCGGCGCGGCGCTCACCCTCGCCGACGGCGACGGCAGCGTCTTCACCGGGCGGCTCGCCGTCACCACCCACCCGTGGCTCGCCGACCACGCCATCCAGGGCACGGCCGTGCTGCCCGGCACCGCCATGGTGGAGCTGGCCCTGCGCGCGGGCGAGCAGACCGGCACCCCGGTGCTGGACGAGCTCACCGTCCAGGCGCCGCTGACCGTCACCGGCTCCGGAGCGGTCGCCCTGCAGGTCGTCATCGGCGGCGCCGACGACGGCGGGCGGCGGCCGGTCGGCATCCACTCACGGGCCGCCGACGCTCTGCCGGACGAGCCGTGGACCCTGCACGCCAGTGGGCACCTGGCCCGTACCCCCGCCCGGGTCGACGCCGTTGATCTGAGTGTCTGGCCGCCCGCCGGAGCGACCGCGGTGCCGGTCGACGGCTTCTACGAGCGGCTGTCCGCCGCCGGGTTCGGCTACGGGCCCGCCTTCCAGGGGCTGACCGCCGCGTGGCGGCTCGGCGACGACGTCTACGCCGAGATCACCCTGCCCGCGTCGGCCGCCGGGCAGGCCGGCCGGTTCCGGATCCACCCGGCGCTGCTCGACGCCGCCCTGCACGGGGTCGCGCTCGCCGACACCGCCGCCGAACCGGGCGCGCGGATGGCGTTCGCGTTCACCGGCGTCACCCTGCACGCGGTCGGCGCCACCACCCTGCGGGTCAAACTCGCCCCCTCCGGTACGGACCGGGTCGCCCTGCTCGCCGCCGACGCCACCGGCGCCCCAGTGATCACCGTCGGCTCGCTGGTCATGCGGCCGGTCTCGGCCACTCCCGCCGCGCAGGCCGCGCACTCCCTGTTCGGCCTGGACTGGGCCGAGCACCTCGTCGAACCCGTCGCGTCCCCGCACGACTGGGCCGCCCTCGGCCCGGCCCGCGACCCCGGCTTCCCGCTCGCCGGGCTTGGCGCCCTCGACACGACGCCCACGGTGCTCCTGCTGGACTGCGCGCCCGAGCCCGCCGACGACACCTACGATCTGGCCGCCCGTACCCACACCGCCACCCAGCGGGTTCTCGCCGCGCTGCAGCGGTGGCTCGGCGACGAGCGGCTGACCGACACCACCCTGGTCGTCACCACCACCGGCGCGGTCGGCGGCGGCCCCGGCGAGGAGCCCACCGACCTGGCGCACGCCGCCGTCTGGGGCCTGATCCGGTCCGCCCAGTCCGAGTACCCGGCCCGCATCGTCCTCGCCGACGTCGACGGCAGCCCCGCCTCCTGGGCCGCGCTGCCCGCCCAGGTCGCCGCCGGTGACGTGCCGCAGGCCCTGATTCGCGGCGGGGCCGTGCTCACGCCCCGCCTCGCCCGTGTCGCCGGTGACCCGACGATGACCCCGCCCGACGCGCCGGTCTGGCGGCTGGAGAGCGGCGGCGGCAACACCCTCGACCAGTTGCGGCTGACCGCCTACCCGGGGCCCGGCGGCCCCCTCGACGAAGGGATGGTCCGCGTCGCCGTCCGCGCGGCCGGCCTCAACTTCCGCGACGTGCTGATCGCCCTGGGTGTGTACCCCAGCGACAACCCTCTCGACATGGGCAGCGAGGGCGCCGGCGTGGTCCTCGAAGTCGGGCCCGGCGTCGACCATCTCGGCCCCGGCGACCGGGTGATGGGCGCGTTCGCCGGCGGGTTCGGGCCGGTCGCGGTGACCGACGGGCGGCTGCTCGTGCCGATGCCCGCCGAGTGGACGTTCACCGAGGCCGCGGCCGTGCCGATGGCGTTCCTCACCGCCTACTACGCGCTCGTCGACCTCGGCGGCGTCAAGGCGGGCGAGACCGTGCTGGTGCACGCGGGCGCCGGTGGCGTCGGCACCGCCGCCGTCCAGATCGCCACCCACCTCGGCGCGCGGGTGCTGGCCACCGCCAACCCGGCCAAGTGGGACGCGCTGCGCGCGCTAGGCCTCACCGACGACCGGATCGCCTCCTCCCGTACGGCCGAGTTCGCCACCAAGTTCGGCCGCGCCGACGTGGTTCTCAACTCGCTCGCCCACGAACTGGTCGACGCCTCGCTCGGCCTGCTGGGCGACGGCGGCCGGTTCCTGGAGATGGGCAAGACCGACCTGCGTGACCCGGCCGACCACCCACACCTGGTCTACCGGCCGTTCGACCTGTTCGAGGCCGGCCCGGAACGCATCCGGCAGATGCTCACCGAGATCGTCGCCCTCTTCGAGACCGGCGCACTGCACCTGCCGCCGATCCGTGCCTGGGACATCCGCAACGCCCGCGACGCGTTCCGGTTCGTCAGCCAGGGCCGGCACATCGGCAAGAACGTGCTCGTCATGCCCCGCCCGGCGCGCGACACCGGCACCACCGTCGTCACCGGCGCCACCGGCACGCTCGGCACCCTGCTCGTACGCCACCTCGTGCACACCCACGGCGTACGTGACCTGCTGCTGCTCAGCCGTAGCGGAGCCGACGCGCCCGGAGCGGGCCGGCTGTGGTCGGAGCTGACCGAGGCCGGCGCCCGGGTCCGGCTGGTCCGCTGCGACGTCGCCGACCGTGAGGACCTCGACCGGGCCCTGGATGGCCTGGACGTACGCGCCGTCGTGCACGTCGCCGGCGTCCTTGACGACACCGTCCTCACCGGCCTCACCCCGGACCGGCTCGGCGCGGTGCTGCGCGTCAAGGTCGACGCGGCGGTCAACCTGCACGAGGCCACGGCCGGCGCCGACCTGGACGCGTTCGTGCTCTACTCGTCGGTGGCCGGCCTGCTCGGCACCCCCGGCCAGGGCAACTACGCCGCCGCCAACGCGTTCCTCGACGCGTTCGCCGCCGCCCGCCGCCGCCGTGGCCTGCCCGGCACTTCGCTGGCCTGGGGCGCCTGGGACACCGCCGCCGGCATGGCCGGCAACCTCACCGACGTCGACAAACGCCGCCTCAGCCGCGGCGGGGTCGCTCCGCTGCCGCTGCCCGAGGCGCTCGCCCTGTTCGACACCGCCCTCGACAGCGACCGGCCGCTGCTCGTCCCGATCCGCATCGACCGGACCGTGCTGCGCGCCCGCCAGGGTGACGCCGGCCTGCCGCCGCTGCTGCGTGGCCTGGCCGGTGACCCGGCACGCCGCTCGGCGGCCGCCGGCGCCACCGCCACCGGGCTGCTGCAGCAGCTCACCGGCCTGGCCACCGCCGATCAGGACCGGATGCTGCTCGACGTCGTCCGCGTCCAGGTCGCCGCGGTCCTCGGCCACGCCTCCCCGGACACCGTGCCGGCCGGCCGCGCGTTCAGCGAGCTCGGTTTCGACTCGCTGACCGCCGTCGAGCTGCGCAACCGGCTCAACGCCGCCACCGATCTGCGACTGCCGGCCACCCTCACCTTCGACTACCCGACCCCGCAGGTGCTGGCCGTCTTCCTGCGCGGCGAACTCGTCGGCGCCCTCAGCGAGCGGGCCGTGCCCACGACCGCGCGGACGACCACGACCGGCGCCGACGACCCGATCGTGGTCGTCGGGCTGGGCCTGCGGTTCCCGGGCGGGGTGAGCACGCCGGAGGAGTTCTGGCGGCTGCTCGCCGACGGCCGCGACGGCATCTCCGGATTCCCCGACGACCGCGGCTGGGACCTCGACCGGCTCTACCACCCCGACCCCGACCACCCCGGCACCTCGTACGTCAAACAGGGCGGCTTCCTCACCGGGGCCGGCCGGTTCGACGCCGGGTTCTTCGGGATCAGCCCGCGCGAGGCGATTACCATGGACCCGCAGCAGCGGCTGCTGCTGGAGACCTCGTGGGAGGCCATGGAGCGGGCCGGGATCGACCCGTCCCAGCTGCGCGGCAGCCGTACCGGCGTGTACGCGGGTGTGCTCTACGGCGACTACGCGACCCTGCTGCGGCAGAGCGACACCGGCGCCGAGGGCTACGCCGGCGCGGCCAGCGCGGGCAGCCTCGTCTCCGGCCGCGTGTCGTACACGTTCGGCTTCGAGGGCCCGGCGGTCACCGTCGACACCGCCTGCTCGTCGTCGCTGGTCGCGATCCACCTGGCCGCCCAGGCCCTGCGCTCCGGCGAATGCGACCTGGCACTGGCCGGCGGTGTCACCGTGATGGCGACCGCGGGAGCTTTCGTCGAGTTCAGCCGCCAGCGCGGGCTCGCGCGAGACGGCCGGTGCAAGGCGTTCTCCGCCGACGGCGACGGCACCGGCTGGGGCGAGGGCGCCGGTGTCGTACTGCTCGAACGGCTCTCCGACGCCCGCCGTGCCGGGCACCCGGTGCTGGCCGTGGTACGGGGCAGCGCGGTCAACCAGGACGGGGCCAGCAACGGCATCACCGCACCCAACGGGCCCTCCCAGCAGCGGGTCATCCGGCAGGCGCTGACCTCGGCCGGGCTCGCCGCCACCGCCGTCGACGCGGTCGAGGCGCACGGTACCGGAACCTCTCTCGGTGATCCGATCGAGGCGCAGGCCCTCCTGGCGACGTACGGGCAGGGCCGTGCCGGCGGTCCGCTGTGGCTCGGCTCGGTCAAGTCGAACATCGGCCACACCCAGGCCGCCGCCGGTGTCGCCGGTGTCATCAAGATGATCCTGGCCATGCGGTACGGGGTTCTGCCCCGAACCCTGCACGCCGACGAACCCACCCGGCAGGTCGACTGGACCGCCGGCGCCGTCGAACTGCTCAGCCGGCCGCAGCCGTGGCCGGCCGGCGCCACCCCGCGCCGCGCCGGGGTGTCGTCGTTCGGCATCAGCGGCACCAACGCCCACATCATCCTGGAGGAGCCGCCGGCCGTCCCGGTAGCCGAGCCGCGCACCGGCATCCCGCTGCCGGTCGTGCCGCTCGTGCTGTCCGGGCACGATCAGACCGGTCTCGCCGCCCAGGCCACAACCCTGCTCGACTTCCTCGACTCCCGGCCGACCGCGTCGTACGTCGATGTGGCCCTGTCGCTGGCCGGGCGCACAGCCCTGCCGTACCGGGCGGTCGTTCTCGCCGGGTCCGCCGATCAGACCGTCGTCGACCTGCTGGACGTCGCCGAGAACCCGCCCGCGCATGCCGCGGCCGACGGCCGTCTCGCGATCCTGTTCACCGGCCAGGGCTCGCAGCGTGCGGGTATGGGCCGTGAGCTGTATGAGACGTTCCCGGTCTACAAGGCGGCGTTCGACGAGGTCACGGCGCTGCTGAACATCCCCGACCTGGATGTCGACCAGACCGGCTGGGCGCAGCCGTCGATCTTCGCTCTGGAGGTCGCCCTGCTCGCGCTGGTGCGTTCGTGGGGTGTCGAGGCCGATGTTTACGCGGGCCATTCGATCGGTGAGATCGCCGCCGCCTACGCCACCGGTGTGCTGTCGCTGGAGGATGCGGCGACGATGGTCTCCGCGCGGGCGCGGTTGATGCAGGCGTTGCCGGCTGGTGGCGTGATGGTCGCGGTGCAGGCGTCCGAGGGCGAGGTTCGGGCTGCGTTCCCGGATCTGGACATCGCCGCGGTCAACGGGCCGAACGCGGTCGTCGTGGCCGGAGCCGACATCCCGGATATGCCGTGGAAGACCACCCGTCTCAAGACCAGTCACGCGTTCCACTCGCGGCTGATGGAGCCGATGCTCGACGACTTCCGTGCCGTGGTCGAGACGCTCACCTTCCACGGCGACGGCGTCTGGGCCGACCCCTCCTACTGGGTCTCCCACGTCCGTGACACCGTCCGGTTCACCGACACCATCGCCGGGCTCGGCACCGACCGCATCCTCGAACTCGGCCCCGACGCCGTCCTCAGCACCCTTACCGACGGAATCCCGGCTCTGCGCCGCGACCGGCCCGAGGTCGCCACCCTGCTCAGCGCGGCCGCCGAACTGTTCGCCCGCGGACAGCACGTCGACTGGACGGCCGTGCTCGCCGGCACCGCCGCCACCCGCATCGGCCTGCCGACGTACGCGTTCCGGCCGACCCTGTACTGGCCTCGCCCGCGTCCCGGCCTGCACGTCACCGACCCCGCCGGACTCGGGCTCGTGGGCACCGGGCACGCCCTGCTCGGCGCCGCCGTCGAACTTCCCGACTCACCGGCCACCGTCCTCACCGGCTGGCTGTCCGTCGCCACCCACCCGTGGCTGGCCGACCACGTCGTCCTGGACCGGATCGTCGTACCCGGCACGGCCCTGGTCGAGATGGCGCTGACCGCCGCCGACCGGGCCGGCGCCGGTGTGGTCGACGAGCTGCTGTTGCAGACACCGCTGACCATCACCGCATCCGGGGGAGTCCAGGTACGGGTGACCGTCGGCTCGGGCGATCCCCGTCCGGTGACCGTGCACGCTCGCGCTGACGAGGCCGAGCCGTGGACCCTGCACGCCACCGGAACCCTCACCGCCGCCTCCGGGGATGAGCCGGTGGCCCTGCTGGAGTGGCCGCCCGCCGGCGCCGACGAGATCCCGGTCGGTGACTTCTACGAGGCGCTGGCCGCCACCGGCATGACCTACGGGCCCGCGTTCCGGGCGCTGCGGCAGGTGTGGCGGCGCGGTGACGAGGTGTTCGCCGAGGTCGCCACGGACCAGGCGATCACCGGCTACGGCCTGCACCCGGCCCTGTTCGACGCCGCGCTGCACGCCGTCGGCCTGGGCGGTCTGCTCCCGGAACAGGGCGTGCGGCTGCCGTTCGCGTTCGCCGGGGTGCGGACCTTCGGCGAGGGTAGTCCGGTCCTGCGGGCCCGGCTCACCGCCGGGACGACCCCCGAGAGCGTACGGGTGGAGCTCGCCGACAACTCCGGCCGTCCCGTGGCCGAGGTGCGCCGCCTGTCCCTCCGTGCCATCGACGGCGCCCAGCTGGCCGCCGCCGACCGGCTGCTCCACACCGTCGAGTGGGTCCCGGAGGACGCCGCGACCCAGGCGGCCCCGGTCGTCACCCTCGGCGACGAGTTGCCCGACGTCCCGCTGGTGATCGTCGACGCTTCGAAGGTGCCGGATTCCGGTGTGGAGCCGGGTTCGGATTCGGCGTCCGGGCCGGCCCCTGGCGCGGCCGGTCCGCGCAGCGCTGCCCTGCTCGCGACCCTTCAGGCGTGGGACGGCGTGTCCCGTCTGGTGGTACGCACGCACGGGGCGGCCGGACCGCGCGTCACCGACCCGGACGGCGCGGCGCTATGGGGCCTGGTCCGCAGCGCGCAGGCCGAGCACCCGGGTCTGCTGCACCTGGTCGACGCGGCGGAGAACGTCGCCGTCGACCGGCCCGAGGCGGTCGTCCGAGACGGCGTGGTCCTGGTGCCACGGCTGGCGCGGATGAGCCCGGCCGGAAGTGTCGATCTCGGTGACGGTGCCGTGGTGGTGACCGGTGCGTCCGGCATGCTCGGCAGTCTGGTCGCTGAGCATCTGGTGCGGGCTCACGGCGTACCCCGGCTGATTTTGATCTCTCGCTCCGGAAAGCCGATGACGATCGACGGCGCTGAGGTCCGTTCGGTCGCGTGTGACGTCGCCGATGCGGCGGCGCTCGCCGAGGCGCTGGCCGGGGAACGTGTCACCGCGGTCGTGCATGCGGCCGGTGTGCTCGACGACGCAATGCTCGCCGACCTGACGCCGCAGCGGCTGGCCACGGTGTTCCGCGCCAAGGTCGACGCTGCCCGCAACCTCGTGGCGGCGACCGGCGACCTGTCCGCGCTGGTGTTCTTCTCCTCGGCGGCCGGGCTGTTCGGCAACGCCGGGCAGGGCAATTACGCGGCGGCGAACGCGTTCCTCGACGCCTATGCCCAGACGCTGCGTGAGCAGGGGGTCCCGGCGACGTCGATCGCCTGGGGCCTGTGGGAATCCGGCATGGGCGGCGAGCTGAGCGACGCCGAACGGGCCCGGGCCCGGCAGGGTGGCATCGTGCCGCTCACCGCCGAGCAGGGGCTGGCCGCGTTCGACGCCGCCGTGGCCGCCGACCGTCCCATCGTCGCCCCGATCGGCCTGGATCTCGCCGCGCTGCGCGGCCGCCCCGATGTGTCGCCACTGCTGCGCGGACTCGTCCCGGCACCGGCCCGGCGTGCCGCCACGGACGGTGCCTTCGCCGCCCAACTCGCCGGCCTGTCCGAAACCGATCGCGCCCGTATCGTGCTCGACCTGGTCCGTACCCACGTCGCCGCGGTCCTCGGCCACGCCGACGCCGCGGTGATCGCCGCGGACCTGCCGTTCCGTGAACTCGGTTTCGACTCCCTGACCGCCGTCGAACTGCGCAACCGGCTCGCCGCCGTCACCGACCTCCGGCTGCCGTCCACGCTTGTCTTCGACTACCCCAACGTCGCCGCGCTCGCCGCATACCTGGCCGCGGAACTGTCCGGCGCGGCCGCCGACGCCGTACCGGTCGTCACCGCCACCGCGGCCTCCGATGAGCCGATCGCGATCGTCGGCATGGCCTGCCGGTTCCCCGGCGGGGTGAGCAGCCCCGACGAACTGTGGGACCTGGTCGTCTCCGGCCGCGACGGGGTCGGTCTGTTCCCCGACGACCGTGGCTGGGATGTCGAGAACCTCTACCACCCGGACCCCGACCACCCCGGCACGTCCTACACGCGTGAGGGCGGGTTCCTCTACGGCGCCGGAGACTTCGATCCGGCGGTGTTCGGGATCTCGCCGCGTGAGGCGCTCGCCATGGATCCGCAGCACCGGCTGCTGCTGGAGACGTCATGGGAGGCGTTCGAGCGGGCCGGGGTGAACCCGCTGGGTCTGCGTGGTTCGCGGACCGGGGTGTTCGTCGGTGTCATGTACAACGACTACTCGATGGTTCTCGGCGCGTCGGAGGACAGCGCCGAAGGGTTCATGGGCACCGGCGGCAGTATCGCCTCCGGTCGTGTGTCTTACTCGTTCGGGCTGGAGGGTCCGGCGGTCACCGTCGATACGGCGTGTTCGTCGTCGCTGGTGGCGCTGCATCTCGCTGTTCAGGCGTTGCGTAATGGTGAGTGCGATTCGGCGCTGGCCGGTGGGGTGACCGTGATGGGCACCCCGAACACGTTCATCGGGTTCTCGCGGCAGCGTGGTCTGGCCCCGGATGGGCGGTGCAAGTCGTTCGCTGACGGCGCTGACGGGACTGGTTGGTCGGAGGGTGTCGGCATGCTGCTGGTGGAGCGGTTGTCGGATGCGCAGCGGCTGGGTCATCAGGTGCTGGCGGTGGTGCGTGGTTCGGCGGTCAATCAGGACGGTGCGTCGAACGGGTTGACGGCGCCGAACGGGCCGTCGCAGCAGCGGGTGATCCGGCAGGCGCTGGCGAACGCGCGGTTGTCGACGGCTGATGTGGATGTGGTCGAGGCGCATGGCACGGGGACGCCGCTGGGTGATCCGATCGAGGCGCAAGCGTTGCTCGCTACTTATGGTCAGGATCGGTCGGAGCCGTTGTGGTTGGGTTCGGTCAAGTCGAATCTGGGTCACACGCAGGCGGCGGCCGGCGTTGCCGGGATCATCAAGATGGTCCAGTCGATGCGGTACGGCGTTATGCCGTCGACGCTTCATGTTGATTCCCCGTCTGCACAGGTTGACTGGACGGCCGGCAATGTTGAGTTGTTGACGTCAACACGTGAATGGCCGTCAACACATCGACCGCGACGTGCAGCGGTGTCGTCGTTCGGGATCAGCGGCACCAACGCACACGTCATCCTCGAGGCCGGCACCAACGCACAGGTCAATCTCGAGGCGGTCCTCTCGGAAACAGGCACCGACGCGCACGTCATTCTGGACGGCGACCTCGCGAACGGGCGGCCGCAGTCGTCCACGGTGCCGGTCGTCCCGATCATGCTCAGTGCCGCTGAC
Source organism: Actinoplanes sp. CA-252034 (assembly GCF_050956125.1). Lineage (NCBI taxonomy): Bacteria > Bacillati > Actinomycetota > Actinomycetes > Micromonosporales > Micromonosporaceae > Actinoplanes > Actinoplanes sp. CA-252034. The sequence continues at coordinate 6,872,499 of NZ_CP191846.1, read as the reverse complement.
GAGACCGGCCTTCAGGCCTACGCGGAGCAGTTGCGTGACCTTGACGCGCCGATTGCGGACGTGGCTCGGACGCTCGCCCGCCGCCCGGTAATGCGGCACCGTGCCGTCGTCATGGCCTCCACCCTGCGGGGGCTCGCCACTGTCGTGCCTTCCGGGCCGGCCGTGCCGGGTCGCCTGGCGATCGTGTTCACCGGCCAGGGTTCGCAGCGTCTGCACATGGGCCGGGAGCTGTACGAGACGTTCCCGGTCTACAAGACAGCCTTCGACGAGGTCACGGCGCTGCTGGACATCCCCGACCTGGATGTCGACCAGACCGGCTGGGCGCAGCCGTCGATCTTCGCGGTCGAGGTCGCCCTCCTGGCCCTGGTGCGTTCGTGGGGTGTCGAGGCCGACGAGTTCGCAGGTCACTCCATCGGTGAGATCGCCGCCGCCTACGCCAGCGGCGTCCTGTCGCTGGCGGACGCGGCCAGGCTGGTGTCGGCGCGGGCCCGGCTGATGCAGGCACTGCCGTCCGGTGGAGTGATGGTCGCGGTGCAGGCCTCGGCGGACGAGGTCCGGGCGGTGTATCCCGAGCTGGACATCGCGGCCATCAACGGCCCGAAGTCGGTGGTGGTAGCCGGCCTCGACCCGGACTCGCCGAGCGCACAGACCGCGGCCGCTGGGCTCGCCGACATCGCCGCTCTGGAGCGGGGGCCGTGGAAGACCACGCGGCTCAAGACCAGTCACGCGTTCCATTCGCGGCTGATGGAGCCGATGCTCGACGACTTCCGGGTCGTTGTTCAGACGCTGACCTTCCACGGCGGCAGCCGCTGGGCGGACCCGGACCACTGGGTGTCGCACCTACGCGACACCGTCCGGTTCACCGACACCGTGGCCGGGCTGGCCGCCGACCGGGTGCTGGAGCTCGGCCCCGACACCGTCCTGGCGAACCTGATCCACGACATCGACCCGGACCGCACCGCCGTTGCGGCGATGCGCCGGGACCGGCCCGAGGTGCCAACCCTGCTCACCGCGGTCGGTGAACTGTGGGCGCGCGGCCAGCACGTCGACTGGGCCACCGTCCTCGGTGACGGGCCGCTCGCCGAGGTCCCCACCTACCCCTTCCAGCACCGCCGTTTCTGGCCCCGCCCCCGCACCGGCGGCTTCCGCGACCCGGCCGGACTGGGCCTGACCGAAACCGGTCATCCATTGCTCGGCGCCGCGATCGAGGCCCCGGACACCGCCGCCACCCTGTTCACTGGAGCGCTGTCGCTGCGTACCCACCCGTGGCTGGCCGGCCACGTCGTCCAGGGCGGCGTGATCGTTCCCGGGACCGCGTTCGCCGAGATGGCCCGCGCCGCCGGCGACCAGACGGGTGTCCCGCTGGTCGAGGAGCTGCTGCTGCAGGCGCCGCTGCCGCTGCCCGCGCAGGGCGGCGTCCAGCTGCGGGTCACCGTGGCCGGACCCGACCACAGCGGCCGCCGCCCGGTGACGATCCACGCCCGGGTTGACGACGACGAGCCGTGGACCACCCACGCCACCGGTGTGCTGGCGACCGCCGACGACCGGACGCCGGGCTTGATCGACGAGTGGCCGCCGGCCGGCGCCGACCCGGTCGAACTGGACGGTTTCTACGCCGACACGGCCACGGCCGGTCTCGCGTACGGGCCGTCCTTCCAGGGACTGCAGGCGGTCTGGAAGCGCGGGGACGACGTCTTCGCCGAGGTCGAACTCGATCACCCGGCCGGGGGATACGGGCTGCACCCGGCACTGTTCGACGCGGTGCTGCACGCGATCGGCGCCGGTGGCATGTTCACCGACGCGACGATCCGGCTGCCGTTCGCGTTCACCGGCCTCCGGGTGTCCGGCACGGCCGGGACCAGGCTGCGGGCGGTCCTGCGGCCCGCCGGGGAGACGATCCGGATCGAGTTGTACGACGAGACCGGCGCCGCGGTGGCCGAGGTGTCCGGTCTGGTGCTGCGGCCGGTGACCCGGGCGTCCGGCGCGGAACGCCTGCTGTTCGAGGTCGAGTGGGTACGCCAGGACGTCGACGGCCGGCCCGCTCCCGCGATGGTGCTGGGTGACCGTCTGCCGGAACCTGTCGAGGCGCTGGTCGTGGACGCGTCCGCCCCCGGAGACGCCCTGCAGCGCACCGGCGCGCTGCTCGAACTGCTGCAGACGTGGCTGGCCGACCCGGCGTGGGCTTCGTCGCGGCTGGTGGTGCGCACCGGCGACGATCCGGAGGCGGGCGCCCTGTGGGGTCTGGTGCGCAGCGCGCAGGCCGAGCACCCCGACCGGATCCACCTGCTCGACGGTCCGGACGACATGTTCTACCCGGTGCCGCAAGCGCGGGTCCGGGACGGTGTGGTGCTGGTGCCGCGGCTGGCGCGGGTGACGGCCACGGCCACGCCGGACTTCGGTGACGGTGCCGTGGTGGTGACCGGTGCGTCCGGCATGCTCGGCAGTCTGGTCGCTGAGCATCTGGTGCGGGCTCACGGCGTACCCCGGCTGATTTTGATCTCTCGCTCCGGAAAGCCGATGACGATCGACGGCGCTGAGGTCCGCTCGGTCGCCTGCGACCTCGCCGACGGTGAGGCGCTGTCGGCGGCGCTGGCCGGCGAACGGATCACCGCGGTGGTGCACGCCGCCGGGGTGCTCGACGACGCGATGCTCGCCGACCTGACGCCGCAGCGGCTGGCCACGGTGTTCCGCGCCAAGGTCGACGCGGTTCGCAATCTGGTCGCCGCCACCGGGAAGTTGTCGGCGCTGGTGTTCTTCTCGTCGGCGGCCGGGCTGTTCGGCAATGCCGGGCAGGGCAACTATGCGGCGGCGAACGCCTTCCTCGACGGGTACGCGGAGAGTTTGCGCGTCGATGGTGTCCCGGCGACCTCGCTGGCCTGGGGTCTGTGGGAGGCCGGGATGGGCGGCACCCTCAGCGAGGCGGAGAAGGCCCGCGCCCGGCAGGGCGGCATCGTGCCGCTCACCGCTGAACAGGGGCTGGCCGCGTTCGACGCCGGCGTCGCCGCCGGACGTGCCACTGTCGTGCCGCTCGCCCTCGACATGGCCCCGATGCGGGAGGCGGCCGCGGCCGGGATGCTGCCGCCGCTGCTGGCGGGGCTGGTCCGGGTGCCGGTGCGGCGGGCCGCGGACACCGGTTGGGGTCGGCGTCTGGCCGCGATGCCGGCCGCCCAGCGGGAACGGGCGGTGCTCGACCTGGTCCGTACCCACGTCGCCGCGGTCCTCGGCCACGCCGGGCCGGAGGCGGTCGAGGGCGGACGGGCCTTCCAGGAACTGGGCTTCGACTCGCTGACCGCCGTCGAACTGCGTAACCGGCTCGCTGCCGTCACCGGCCTGCGGCTGCCGTCGACTCTCGTCTTCGACTACCCGAACGCGGCGGCGCTCGCCGCATACCTGACCGCCGAACTCGCCGGTGACGACCTGGCGCCGGTGGCCGTCACCGCGGCGTCCGCCAACGACGAGCCGATCGCGATCGTCGGCATGGCCTGCCGGTTCCCCGGCGGGGTGGGCAGCCCCGACGAACTGTGGGACCTGGTGCTCTCCGGCCGCGACGGGATCGTGCCGTTCCCCGACGACCGTGGCTGGGACCTGGAGAACCTCTACCACCCCGACCCGGACCACCCGGGAACCTCGTACAGCCGTTTCGGCGGGTTCCTGGCCGGTGCGGCGGACTTCGATCCGGGGCTGTTCGGGATCTCGCCGCGTGAGGCGCTCGCCATGGATCCGCAGCACCGGCTGCTGCTGGAGACGTCATGGGAGGCGTTCGAGCGGGCCGGGGTGAACCCGCTGGGTCTGCGTGGTTCGCGGACCGGGGTGTTCGTCGGTGTCATGTACAACGACTACTCGATGGTTCTCGGCGCGTCGGAGGACAGCGCCGAAGGGTTCATGGGCACCGGCGGCAGTATCGCCTCCGGTCGTGTGTCTTACTCGTTCGGGCTGGAGGGTCCGGCGGTCACCGTCGATACGGCGTGTTCGTCGTCGCTGGTGGCGCTGCATCTCGCTGTTCAGGCGTTGCGTAATGGTGAGTGCGATTCGGCGCTGGCCGGTGGGGTGACCGTGATGGGCACCCCGAACACGTTCATCGGGTTCTCGCGGCAGCGTGGTCTGGCCCCGGATGGGCGGTGCAAGTCGTTCGCTGACGGCGCTGACGGGACTGGTTGGTCGGAGGGTGTCGGCATGCTGCTGGTGGAGCGGTTGTCGGATGCGCAGCGGCTGGGTCATCAGGTGCTGGCGGTGGTGCGTGGTTCGGCGGTCAATCAGGACGGTGCGTCGAACGGGTTGACGGCGCCGAACGGGCCGTCGCAGCAGCGGGTGATCCGGCAGGCGCTGGCGAACGCGCGGTTGTCGACGGCTGATGTGGATGTGGTCGAGGCGCATGGCACGGGGACGCCGCTGGGTGATCCGATCGAGGCGCAAGCGTTGCTCGCTACTTATGGTCAGGATCGGTCGGAGCCGTTGTGGTTGGGTTCGGTCAAGTCGAATCTGGGTCACACGCAGGCGGCGGCCGGCGTTGCCGGGATCATCAAGATGGTCCAGTCGATGCGGTACGGCGTTATGCCGTCGACGCTTCATGTTGATTCCCCGTCTGCACAGGTTGACTGGACGGCCGGCAATGTTGAGTTGTTGACGTCAACACGTGAATGGCCGTCAACACATCGACCGCGACGTGCAGCGGTGTCGTCGTTCGGGATCAGCGGCACCAACGCACACGTCATCCTGGAAGCCGGCCCGGCTGTCGAGACGACCTCGGTGTCAACAATGCCGATCGTCCCGATAGTGCTGAGCGCCGCTCATCCTGATGCGCTGGACGTGATGCAGGACCGTGTCGACCGCAGTGAGGACGTCGGTCGTGCACTGGCTAGTCGTGCGGTGCTGAGGCATCGTGCGGTCGCTCTCGGCAGTGGCGAGTTCCGTCGTGGTGAGGCGCGCTCGGTGCCGTTGGCGGTCTTGTTCACCGGTCAAGGTTCGCAGCGTCTGAACATGGGCCGTGAGTTGTACGAGACGTTCCCGGTGTATCGGGCGGCGTTCGACGAGGCCTCGGCGCTGTTGGACATTCCGGATCTGGATGTGGATCAGACGGGTTGGGCGCAGCCGTCAATTTTCGCTGTCGAGGTGGCTCTGCTGGCGCTGGTGCGGTCGTGGGGTGTCGAGGCCGACGTTTATGCAGGTCATTCCATCGGTGAGATCGCCGCGGCCTATGCCACGGGTGTGTTGTCGCTGGAGGATGCGGCGGCGATGGTGTCGGCGCGGGCGCGGTTGATGCAGGCGTTGCCGGCTGGCGGCGTGATGGTGGCGGTGCAGGCGCCGGAGGCTGAGGTTCGCGCGGCGTTCCCGGGTCTGGACATCGCGGCGGTCAATGGCCCGTCGTCGGTGGTGGTGGCGGGGCTCGATCCGGATGTGGCGGTGGGGGAGTCGGCCTCCGATATCGCCGCTCTGGAGCGGGGGCCGTGGAAGACCACGCGGCTCAAGACCAGTCACGCGTTCCATTCGCGGCTGATGGAGCCGATGCTCGATGACTTCCGCGCGGTCGTTCAGGAGCTGTCGTTCCACGGTGACGGGCCGTGGGCGGACTCGGAGTATTGGGTGTCGCATGTGCGCGACACCGTGCGGTTCACCGACACCGTCGCCAGCATCGGCACCGATCGGATTCTTGAACTCGGACCCGACGCCGTTCTGAGCACCCTCGTCCATGGGGTTCCGGCGATGCGCCGCGACCGGCCCGAGGTAGAAACCCTGCTCACCGCCATCGCCGACCTCTGGCTCGATGGTCAGCACGTCGACTGGCCCGCGGTGTTCGGCAGCGGACCCCGTGCCGACTGGCCCACCTATGCGTTCACCCACCGCCGGTTCTGGCCACGCCCGCGGACCGGACCGGCCGGTGACGCGACCGGTCTCGGTCTCGACGGCACCGGTCACCCGCTGATCGGCGCCGCCGTCGCCCTGCCGTCCGGCGATCACGTCTTCACCGGCCGGCTGACCACCCGAAGCCATCCCTGGCTGCCGGACCACGCCCTCGGCGGCCGCGTCGTGGTGCCGGGAACCGTGCTGGTCGAGATGGCCCTCGCGGCCGGTGACCAGATCGGCCTGCCCACCGTGGACGAACTGCTGCTGCAGGCGCCGCTGGAAATCGAGGCCGGCGGCGCGCAGATCCGGGTCACCGTGACCGGCGACGGCGAGTTGACCGTTCACTCCCGTTCCGGCGACAACGAATGGACCCTCAACGCAACCGGTCGCCTCACCGCCGACACTGGCGAGACGGTCACCGGCGGCCGCGACGGAATGGCCACGAGCACGTCCCGCGGGGCGGACACCGTGTGGCCGCCGGCGGGTGCCGACGAGGTCGACATCACCGGGTTCTACCCGGCAGCCGCGGACGGCGGCCTCGGCTACGGCCCGGCCTTCCAAGGTCTGCGGCGGGTCTGGCGGGGTGACGGCACGGTGTACGCCGAGGTCGAGATCGAGGACAACCCCACGGGGTACGCCCTTCACCCGGCCCTGTTCGACGCTGCCTTGCACGCCATCGGTGCCGGTGGAGCACTGCCGGCCGAAGGTGGTGTCCGGTTGCCGTTCGGCTTCACCGGCGTCCGCGTGACGTCGGCCGCCGCCCGGACAGCGCTGCGCGTCACGATCACACCCACCGACGGCACCGACACCGTGCGGATCACCCTCGCCGACACCGACGGCACCTCGGCCGCCGTGGTCGGCGGCCTGGCCCTGCGCCCGGTCGCCCCGGCCCAGCTCGGCGGCCTCGCGGACCGGCTCCTGTTCGGCGTCGACTGGATCTCCCAAGACATCCAGGGCGAACCTGCCCCGGCCATCACTCTGGGCGAACCCCTCCCATCACCTGCCGAGGTGCTGACTTCGCAGCCCGCGACCGATGCCGACCGCCGGGACACGCTCCCGACCGACGTGCTCGTAGTTGACGCGACCGCGCCCGGCGACGCTCCCGCCGGCGGGGACACGTTCCCGGCCGGGGTGCTCGTCGTCGACGCGACTGCGCACGGCGACGCCCTTGACCGAACCGCTGCTCTGCTCGTCCTGCTGCAGCAGTGGCTGGCCGACGCGGCGTGGTCACGGTCGCGGCTGGTGATCCGGACCGACGGTGGCGCTGATGCGGGTGCGCTGTGGGGTCTGGCCCGGAGTGCTCAGTCTGAACATCCCGACCGGATCTTCCTGCTGGATGGGCCGGAGAACGTCTTCTATCCGGTGCCCCAGGCGCGGGTGCGCGACGGACAGGTGCTGGTTCCCCGGCTGGCCCGGGTGGCCGTTTCCGCTGCCCCGGACTTCGGTGACGGGGCGGTGGTGGTGACCGGTGCGTCCGGCACGCTGGGTGGGTTGATCGCTGAGCATCTGGTGCGGGCCCACGGCGTACCCCGGCTGATTTTGATCTCCCGGTCGGCGAAGCCGATGGTGATCGACGGGGTCGAAATGCGGGCGGTGCCCTGTGATCTCGGGGACGCGGCGGCCGTTGCGGAGGCGCTGCGAGGCGAGCGGATCACCTCGGTCGTGCACTCGGCGGGTGTCCTCGACGACGCGATGCTGACCGACCTGACACCGGAACGGCTGGCGACGGTGTTCCGCGCCAAGGTCGACGCGGCCCGGAACCTGCTGGCCGCGACCGGGGAACTGTCGGCGTTCGTGTTGTTCTCGTCGGCGGCCGGCCTGTTCGGCAACGCGGGCCAGGGCAACTACGCCGCGGCCAACGCGTTCCTCGACGCCTACGCCGAGGAGCTGCGTCGCGAAGGTGTCCCAGCGACCTCGATCGCGTGGGGCCTGTGGGACGCCGGGATGGGCGGCACTCTCGGTGACGCCGAACGCCGGCGCCTGCGTGCCGGCGGCATCGTGCCACTCACCACCGAACAGGGACTCGCCGCGTTCGACGCCGCTGTCGCCGCCGACCGGCCGGTGGTCGCGGCGCTCGGCCTGGACACGGCGGCGCTCGCTCAGGCCGCCGCGGCCGGCATGCTGCCGCCGCTGCTGTCCGGGCTCGTCCGCGCCCCGCGGGAACGCCGGGACGTGCCGGCCGGCCCGCTGCTCGGCGCACGTCTGGCCGGCCTGTCCGCGACTGATCAGGACCGGATCGTCCTGGAGACGGTGCAGGCGCAGGTGGCCGCGGTGCTTGGACACGACTCCGGTGCGGCGGTCCCGGCGGGGCGGGCGTTCAGCGAACTGGGCTTCGACTCGCTCACCGCGGTCGACCTGCGCAACCGCCTGATGACTGTGACCGGGCTGCGGTTGCCATCGACTCTCGTTTTCGACTACCCGAACGCGGCGGTGCTCGCCGAGCATCTCGCCGGTGAGCTGCGCCCCGAGGTGGTGTCGCCAGTGGTGGCTCTGCTGGCCGAACTCGATCAGCTGGAGCAGGGCCTGCGGGCGACCACGCCCGACGACGGGGAACGTTCGCAGGTCACCGCTCGGCTCGCCGGGCTTCTGGCGGCCTGGCAGGGCGGCGGCGCCGGCGCGACAGACCTGGTCCAGGAGCTGGCGACGGCCACCGACGACGAGATGTTCGACCTGCTCGGCAAGGAATTCGGGATCTCCTGAAAGGCGTATGCGAATGAGTGAGCCAGGGCAGGTTCCCGAGGACCGGCTGCGATATTTCCTCAAACGGGTCACCGCGGAGCTGCACGACACCCGGGAACGGTTGCGCGGCGCCGAGCAGGCCGCCGCCGAGCCGATCGCGATCGTCGGCATGGCCTGCCGGTTCCCCGGCGGGGTGCGCAACCCGCAGGACCTGTGGGAGCTGGTCGCCGCCGGGCGCGACGTGGTCGGTCCGTTCCCGGAGGACCGCGGCTGGGACGTGGCGGGCCTCTACCACCCCGACCCCGATCATCCGGGTACGACCTACGCCCGCGAAGGTGGGTTCCTCGACGGGGCCGCCGACTTCGATCCCGGGCTGTTCGGGATCTCGCCGCGTGAGGCGCTCGCCATGGATCCCCAGCACCGGCTGTTGCTGGAGAGCTCGTGGGAGGCGATCGAGCGGGCCGGGCTGGACCCGACGGGGTTGCGTGGTTCCCGGACCGGGGTGTTCGTCGGTGTCATGTACAACGACTACGCGCTGGTGGTGCAGGGGTCGGCGGACGCCGCGGAAGGGTTCATGGGCACCGGCGGCAGCATCGCGTCGGGCCGGGTGGCATACACGTTCGGGCTGGAGGGGCCGACCGTCACCGTCGACACCGCCTGCTCGTCGTCACTGGTGGCGCTGCATCTCGCCGTGCAGGCGCTGCGTAATCGGGAATGTGAGCTGGCGCTGGCCGGCGGTGTCACGGTGATGGCCACGCCCGGCACGTTCATCGGGTTCTCGCGGCAGCGTGGTCTGGCTCCGGACGGGCGGTGCAAGTCGTTCGCCGACGGGGCCGACGGCACCGGCTGGGGCGAAGGTGTCGGGATGCTGCTGGTCGAGCGGCTGTCCGACGCTCAACGGAACGGTCATCCGATCCTCGCTGTGGTGCGTGGCTCGGCGGTCAACTCCGACGGCGCGTCGAACGGGTTGACGGCGCCGAACGGGCCCTCTCAACAGCGGGTGATCCGGCAGGCGCTGGCCAGTGCACGTCTGGAACCGTCGGATGTGGACGTGGTCGAGGCGCATGGCACCGGGACGCCGCTGGGTGACCCGATCGAGGCGCAAGCCTTGCTCGCCACTTATGGACAGGGCCGGTCCGAGCCGCTGTGGCTCGGATCGCTCAAGTCGAATCTGGGTCACACCCAGGCGGCGGCCGGCGTTGCCGGGATCATCAAGATGGTCCAGTCGATGCGGTACGGCGTCATGCCGTCAACGCTTCATGTTGATTCCCCGTCTGCACAGGTTGACTGGACAGCCGGCAATGTTGAGTTGTTGACGTCAACACGAGATTGGCCGTCAACACATCGACCGCGACGTGCAGCGGTGTCGTCGTTCGGGATCAGCGGCACCAATGCACACGTCATCCTGGAGGCCGCTCCGCCCGTCGAGACAACACCGGCCGAGCCGTTGCCGGTAGTGCCATTCGTGTTCAGCGCCGCCGATCCGGACGCACTCGACGCCCAGCTCCACGCCTTCGCTGCGCTCGGCGAGCCCGTGCCGGCCGGGTTTGGGCTGGGCGAGTCCGCGCTCGGCGCGCCTGCCGGGTCCGGCGTCGGCGCCCTGGCTCTTGCGGACACCAACGTCGCGCGCACGCTCGCTGGACGGGCAACGCTGCCGCATCGGGCGGTTCGCGTCGGGCGTGACGGCGAACCGATCCGGGGCACAGCCCGCGCCGGCCGGCTGGCGTTCCTGTTCACCGGGCAGGGCAGCCAGCGCCCCGGCATGGGCGACGAGCTCCGTGCGGCCTACCCGGTATACGCGGCCGCCCACGACGAGGTCACCGCCCTGCTGGAGATCCCCGACCTCGGGCCGGACCAGACCGGCTGGGCGCAGCCGTCGATCTTCGCCGTCGAGGTGGCCCTGCTGGCGCTGCTGCGCTCGTGGGGCATCCATCCCGACGTGGTCGCCGGGCACTCTATCGGCGAGGTCACCGCCGCCTACGCGGCCGGCGTGCTGGACCTGGCCGACGCGGCGAAACTGGTGAACGCCCGCGCCCGGCTGATGCAGGCGCTGCCGCCCGGCGGCATGATGCTGGCGGTCCAAGCCTCCGAGACCGACGTCCGCAAGTCGTTCCCCGACGTGGACATCGCGGCGGTCAACGGCCCGGCATCGGTCGTCGTCGCCGGCCCGGAAACCGGCCTCACGCCGGTGGAGAACGGCCCCTGGAAGACCACTCGCCTCCGGACCAGCCACGCCTTCCACTCCCACCTGATGGACCCGATGCTCGACGACTTCGGGACGGTCGTGCGGACGCTGACGTTCCACGAGCCGCGGGTGCGGGCCGTCTCCACCGCCGAACCCGGCCGCCGGCTGCGCTGGACCGACCCCGACTACTGGATCCGGCAGGTCCGCGAGCCGGTCCGGTTCGCCGACGCGGTGACCCTGCTCGACGCCGAACGCGCCCTGGAGATCGGCCCGGACACGGTGCTGGCCACGCTCGTACCCGATGCGGTGGCGACCCTGCGCCGGGACCGCCCGGAGCCGTCCACGCTGATCGCCGCCGTCGCCGCCCTGTATGCCGACGGTGTCGACGTCGACTGGCCCGCCGTCGTCGGTGGCCGCGGCCACGCCGACCTGCCCACCTACCCCTTCACCCACCGCCGCCTGTGGCCGCGCCCGGCACCCGGCGGCCCCGGCGACGCGCACGCCCTGGGCCTGGACACCACCGGCCATCCGGTGCTCGGCGCGGCTGTCGAGATCCCTGACGCGGACACGCTGGTGCTCACCGGCACCCTCGACCCGGCCGCCCAGCCGTGGCTGCGCGAGCACACCGTCCTCGGCCGTGCGCTCGTCCCCGGCACCGTGCTGGTCGAGCTGGCGCTGACCGCCGCGGCACGGGCCGGGAGCACGGCGATCGAGGAGCTCCTGCTCCAGACACCGCTGATCCTGCCCGCCTCCGGCCCGGTCGCGGTCCGCGTCACCGTCACCGGCGCACGGGTCACCGTCCACAGCCGCGCCGACGGCGACACATGGACACTGCACGCCACCGGCGCCCTCACCTCCGGCCCCGCACCCGACGTCGACGCGGACCTGCTCACCTGGCCGCCCGCCGGCGCCGAGGAACTGCCGCTGACCGGCCTGTACGACACGTTCGCCGACGCCGGCCTCGACTACGGCACCGCGTTCCGGGGTCTGCGGCGGCTGTGGCGGCGTGGCGGTGACGTGTTCGCCGAGGTGCACACCGACGCGCCCGCCGACGGTTTCGGCCTGCACCCGGCCCTGTTCGACGCCGTGCTGCACGCGATCGGCCCGGCCGCGCTGCTGCCCGGCGACGGCCTGCGGCTGCCGTTCGCGTTCGCGGGGGTGCACCGGTTCACGACGGCCGGCGGCACGCTACGAGCCCGGTTGAGCGCCACCACCGGCACCGACACGATCCGCCTCGACCTGGCCGACCCGGCGGGGCTGCCGATCGCCCGCGTCGACCGGCTCACCCTGCGCCCGGTGGCCGCACAGCAACTCGCGGACCGGGTGGTCTACGGCGTCGACTGGGCGCCGCAGCAGGTCGCCGGCACCCCCGCACCGGCGATCCGCCTGGGCGACCCCCTCCCGAACCCCGCCCCGGATCCCACCGGCGTGCTCGTCGTGGACGCGAGCGCGCCCGGCGACGCCCTGCCGCGCGCCACGCAACTGCTGGCGCTGCTGCAGCAGTGGCTGGCCGACCCGGCGTGGGCACGGACGCGGCTCGTGGTGCGGACCTTCGGCGACGACCCGGACAGTGCCGCCCTGCACGGCCTGTCCCGCAGCGCGCAGGCCGAACACCCGGGCCGGATCTTCCTGCTCGACGGGCCGGACGACGCGTTCTACCCGCTGCCGCAGGCCCGCGTCCGGGACGGCCGGGTGGAGGCGCCCCGCCTGGTGCGGGCGCACGGCGAGCACACCCCGGACTTCGGCGACGGGGCGACGGTGGTCACCGGGGCCAGCGGCACTCTCGGCGGGCTGGTGGCCCGGCATCTGGTGCGGGCGTACGGCGTACGCAAGCTGATCCTGCTGTCACGCTCCGGCAAGAGCCTCGACATCGACGGCGCCGACGTCACCGCCGTGGCGTGCGACCTGTCCGACCCTCGAGCCGTCGCCGACGCGCTGCGCGGCGAGCACGTCACCGCGATCGTGCACGCCGCCGGTGTCCTCGACGACGCCCTGCTCACCGACCTGACCCCGGACCGCCTGGCAACCGTGTTCCGACCCAAGGCCGACGCCGTGCGCAACCTGCTCGCCGTCGTCGACGGCCTGACGTCGCTGATCCTGTTCTCCTCGGCCGCGGGCATCCTCGGCAACCCGGGCCAGGCCAACTACGCCGCCGCGAACGCCTGGCTCGACGCCTACGCGGAGCGGCTGCGCGCCGACGGCGTCCCCGCGGTCTCGCTGGCCTGGGGCCTGTGGGAGTCCGGTATGGCCGGCACCCTCACCGACGCCGAGCAGCGGAGGCTGCGCCAGGGCGGTGTCGTCCCGTTCACCGCCGAACAGGGCCTGGCCGCCTTCGACGCCGCACTGGCCACCGGCCGCCCGCTGGTCGTGCCGATCGGCTTCGACCTGGCCGCGCTGCGGCACGCCCCGGTGCTGCCGCCGGTGCTGGAGGGCCTCGTCCCGGCGGTCCGCAGCGGCCCCGACGAGCAGGCGCTGGCCGCCTTCCAGCGCAACCTGGCCCGGATGCCGGCCACCGACCGGCGTGCCGCGCTGACCGACCTGGTCGACCGGCAGACGGCCTTGGTGCTCGGCCACGGCGACGACGAGCGCCTGGACCCGCACCGGCCGTTCCTGGAAGCCGGGTTCGACTCGCTGACCTCGGTCGAGCTGCGTAACCGGCTGGCCGCCGCGACCGGGCTGACCCTGCCGACCACGCTGCTGTTCGACCACCCGACGCCGGGCGCGCTGGTCGGTCATCTGGACGCCTGCTTCGACGCCGGACCGCAGGCCGCCCCGGCCACCGCCGGAACCCTCGGCAGCCTCTTTCGCGAGGCGGAACGCTCCGGCCGTACCGGAGAGTTCTTTCAGGTCTTGGTGGACGCCTCCGGATTCCGGCCCGCCTTCCGGACCACCGCCGACCTGCCCCGGCCCCTCGACGTGGTACGGCTGGCCACCGGCCCGGAAGCGCCCGCGCTGGTCTGCCTGCCGTCGATCCTGGCCATCTCGGGCCCGCACCAGTACGTCCGTTTCGCCGGCGCCCTGCGCGGCCGCCGCACCGTGGCGGCCGTCGCCGCCCCCGGCTTCGGCCCCGGCGAACCCCTCCCGGCCAGCGTGGAAGCGGTCGTCACCGCCCAGGCCGAGGCGATCCGCGCACACACCGCCGGGGCGCCGTTCGCGCTGGTCGGCCACTCGTCCGGGGGCATGCTGGCGCAGGCCGTCGCCGCCGAGCTGCAACGCGACGGCGTCAACGTGACCGCGCTGGTGCTGATCGACATCTACTCCCACGACGTCGAGGCGCTCGCCGGCATCCAGCCGGTCCTGTCCAGCGGCATGATCGAACGCGAGGACGGCTACGTCCCGATGGACGACACCCGGCTGACGGCGATGGGCGGCTACGTGCGCCTGTTCCACGGCTGGCAGCCGACCCCGATCACCACCCCGACCCTGCTGGTACGGGCGAGCGAACCGATGTTCGGCTGGTCCCGTGACGGCGACTGGCGGTCGTCCTGGACGCTGCCGCACACCGCCGTGGACACCCCCGGCACCCACTTCTCGGTCATGGAGGAACACGCCACCACGACGGCCCGGGTCGTCGACGAGTGGATCTCCTCCGTGGCGGTTCCGCACCTCCAACCGAAAGCGACACCGCGATGAACGACAACGCCTGGATCCGGCGCTTCCACCGGGAGCCGGACAGCCGCGTCACCCTGGTCTGCTTCCCGCACGCCGGTGGTTCGGCCAGCTTCTTCTACCCGGTCTCCGACGCCATGCAGTCCACCCTGCAGGTGGTGGCGCTGCAGTATCCGGGGCGCCAGGACCGGCGGCTGGAACGCCCGCTGACCAGCATCGCCGAGCTCGCCGACCAGTCGTACACCGCCCTGCGCCCGCTGATGGACCGGCCGCTGGCGTTCTTCGGCCACAGCATGGGCGCCACCCTGGCGTTCGAGGTCGCCGTGCGAATGAAGCGCGAGCTGGGCTCCGGCCCGGTCACGCTGTTCGCGTCGGGCCGCCGGGCGCCGTCACGACACCGGACGGAGACCGTGCACCAGCTCGACGACGACGGCATCGTGGCCGAGCTGAAGACGCTCAGCGGCACCGACACCCGCATCCTAGGCGACCTGGAGCTGCTGCGGATGATCATGCCGGCGATCCGTGGCGACTACATCGCCGCCGAGACATACCGCTACGAGCCCGGGCCGGCCCTGGACTGCCCGATCGTGGCGCTGACCGGCGACGCCGACCCGAAGGTGTCGCTGGACGAGGCGCAGGCCTGGGCCGACCACACCACCGGCGGTTTCGAGCTGCGGGTCTTCGGCGGCGGCCACTTCTTCCTGGCCCAGCACCAGCGCGCGGTGATCAACCTGATCAGCGACCAGCTTCTCCTACTCGCCCTCTAGATCGGATCGCGATGGCCCCCACTTTCGTGATCAGCACCGGCCGGTGCGGATCGACCCTGGTCTCCCGGATGCTGCGCGAACACCCGTCGGTGCTCAGCGTCAGCGAATTGTTCAGCACCGTCCGCGGCCGGGACTGCTTCGACGGCATCCTCGACGGCGCCGAGTTCTGGCGGATGCTCAGCGCCCCGGACCGGGCCGTCGACGTCATGGTCGAGGCCGGCCTCGGCGTGTCCGAGCTGGTCTACCCGTACGCGACGGGCCGGTTCGGCACGGCCGACGGGATCCCGGCGATCTGCCACATGACCCTGCCCATGCTCACCGACGACCCCGACGCGCTCCACGACGAGCTGGCCGCCGAACTGCCCACCTGGCCGGCCCGGCCGATCGCCGACCAGTACCGGGCGTTCTTCGCCCACCTGGCCGCCCGCTTCGACCGGCCGGTCATGGTGGAACGTTCCGGCGGCTCGCTGAGCATGGTGCCCGCCCTGCGACGGCTGTTCCCGGAGGCGCGGTTCGTCTACCTGGCCCGCAACGGCCCCGACTCGGCCCGGTCGATGAGCAGGCACGCCGGGTTCTGGCTGATGCTGCTGGCCCGCGAGGCCGCCCGGATCGCCGGGGTGGCATCGCCGGACCAGCTCGGCCCGGACCACTTCCGGCTGCTGCCGGCCACCCTGAACCGGTTGCTCACCACCCCGGACGCGCTGCCCGAGGTGATGCGCCAGGATGTTCCGGTGACCGCGTTCGGCGCCCTGTGGTCGACGATGGCCACCGAGGGCGCCGGCGAGCTGCTGCGGCTCCCCTCGGAGAGGTGGATGATGACGACGTACGAAGACCTGACCGCCACCCCGGAGGCCGAGCTCACCCGGCTGGCCGCGTTCCTCGGCGTGGACGCCGCACCACAGTGGCTCGGCAATGCGGCCGGACTGGTCGAACAGCCACGCCACGACGACCACCCGGATCCGCGGCTGCTGGCCGCGCTGCGGCGCGCCTGCGCACCCGGCACGGCCGCCGACGTCGCGCTCGCCCGGGCGGCGGCATGACCGGGCTGCTCACGCAGATCCTGCCGGCCACCGCTGTCACCGCCGAGACCTACACCGACCCGCCTGCGCTGACCCTGTTCCCGGCGGAGGTAGAGGTGATCGCCCGGTCGGTGGAGAAGCGCCGCCGCGAGTTCACCACGGTTCGGCACTGCGCCCGTACCGCCCTGGGCCGTCTCGGGATCCCGGCCGCGCCGATCCTGCCGGGGGAACGCGGCGCCCCCGGCTGGCCGTCCGGCGTGGTCGGCAGCATGACGCATTGCGCCCGGTTCCGGGGCGCCGCCGTCGCGCACGCCACCGACCTGCGCAGCATCGGCCTGGACGCCGAACCGGCCGAGCCGCTGCCCGACGGCGTCCTGGACGCCATCGCCCTGCCCGAGGAGCACGACACGGTCGGCCGGTTCGCCGGCGACGTGCCCGCCGACCGGCTGCTGTTCAGTGCCAAGGAGACGGTCTACAAGGCGTGGTTCCCGCTCACCCGGCGATTCCTTGAGTTCCACGAGGCCCGCATCCACCTCGTCCCGGACGGCACGTTCACCGCGACCCTGCTGGCCGCGCCACCCCTGCCGCTGCCCGTCTTCCACGGCCGCTGGCTGCACTCCGAAGGCCTGGTCATCACCGCGATCACCGTCCCGGCTTAGGGGTCATTCAGGGGTAGGGGCCGGCCCCGGCCGGCACCACCATGCGACACATGCACACGCTGACCGCGACGGTTCCCATCCGTGACCGGCGCACCGGCGACCTCTTCGACCGTCCCGGTCCCGGCGCCACCCGGATCGGCACGGGCTTCCTGCCCGGCCGCGTCCCGGCGCTCGCCCTCACCGGCGACCGGCTGCGATGCCTGCTCGCCGACGGCGCCGAGGTCACACTGACCGCGCCGTTCGACGCCGACCGGCTGCCACCGGCCACCGGGGACACCCTTCCCGGCCAGATCGTGGCGACCGGCGGCGGCCTGCTGCGGGCCGGCGCCGACGGGCGGGTCCGCCTCGACGGCACCGTCCTGACCAGGATCAAACCCGGCGACACGCTGCTCGGCATGGGCGACGTGACCGCCACCGGCCGTCCCGACCTGCTGGTCCGCCGCCCCGACGGCGGAGTCAGCGCGTGGGAGCCGCCCGGCACCCCGGGCGGTGGCCACTGGCACGACCTCGGCTCCTCGTTCGGCGACACGACGGTGGTCGCGGTGACCCTGTCCAGCGAAGGCCTCGCGGGGCTGCTCGCGCTCGGCGGCGGCCTGCTCACCGTCTACCCGCACAGTGGCATCTTCTGGCCGCAGGACCCGGCGGCCACCTTCCTTCCCCCGGTGCCGGTGGCCACCGGCGTCGCCGACGTCGACGTCATCGGCTGACCGCACACACTCTCAGCGAACGCGAGGAGAACATGGACACGTTGGCCGAAGCGGTCGTCTCCGGGGCGCCCCCGGAGGAGATCGGCCGCATCCCGCTGCCCGGGCGTTTCCTCGCGGCCCATCTGCGGGCCGAGGACGCCGCGATGTTCCACGGCGAGACCGACAAGGACGTACGCCGTTCGCTGCACGTCGGCGAGGTCGCGATGCCCGTGCTGGCCCCGGACGAGGTGGTCGTCGCGGTGATGGCCAGCTCGATCAACTACAACACCGTGTGGTCGGCGATGTTCGAGCCGATCTCCACGTTCACCTCGCTGCACCGGTACGCCCGGGAGGGCGGCTACGCGACCCGGCACGACCTGCCATACCAGGTCGTCGGCTCGGACGCGGCCGGAGTCGTGGTCCGCGTCGGCGACGGGGTACGGCACTGGAACGTCGGCGACCACGTCATGGTCAGCCCCGCCTACGTCGACGACCAGGACCCGCGCGCCCACGCCGACGCCATGATGGGCCCGCACGGCCGGGCCTGGGGCTACGAGACGAACTTCGGCGGCCTGGCGCACTACACCGTGGTGCGGGCCACCCAGCTGGTCCCGAAACCGGCCCACCTGACCTGGGAGGAGGCCGCGTCGATCACGCTGTGCGCGGGTACGGCGTACCGGATGCTCGTCAGTGACACCGGGGCGCGCATCAAACAGGGCGACATCGTCCTGATCTGGGGCGCCACCGGCGGCCTCGGCGGCTACGCCGTACAGATGGTCAAGAACGGCGGCGGTGTCGCCGTCGGCGTGGTCAGCTCCCACCAAAAGGCCGCCATCCTGCGCGAACAGGGCTGCGACGTGGTCATCGACCGCCGCGAGATCGGCATGGGCGACGGCGACGGCGACGGCGACCCGATCGAGTACGGCAAACGCCTCGGCCGCAAGATCCGGGCCGAGCTGGGCGAGGACCCACACATCGCGTTCGACTACGTCGGCCGCGCCACCTTCGGCACCTCGGTCCACGTCGTGCGCCGCGGCGGTGTGGTGGTGACCTGCGGCTCCAGCACCGGATACCAGCACGAATACGACAACCGCTACCTGTGGATGAACCTCAAACGCATCGTCGGCAGCCACATCGCCAACCTGCAGGAGCAGTGGGAGACCGCCCGCCTGTTCCGCCACGGCGGGCTCGTGCCGATCCTCACCGACGTGTTCCCGCTCGCCGAGACCGGTGACGCGCTGCGCCTGGTGCAGGACAACCGGCACATCGGCAAGGTAGGTGTGCTGGCGCTCGCCCCGTCCGAAGGCCTCGGTGTCACCGACCCGCAGGCCCGGCAGCGCATCGGCGAGCACCGGCTCACCTCGTGGCGCCGCTACGCGACGACGGCGCGGGTGTGACCATGACGTCCATCGGCATCCTCGCCACCGGGTCGTACGTGCCCAAGCAGATCGTGACCGGCGCCGACATCGCCGGGCCGGCCGGTGTCACCCCCGAGTGGATCGAGCGGAAGACACAGATCGTCACCCGGCGCTACGCCGCCCCCGATCAGGCCACCTCCGACCTGGCCGCCGAGGCCGCCACTCGCACCCTGGAGCAGGCCGCCGTGCCGGCCAGCGCGGTGCGGTACCTGATCGTCTCCACCTCCACCCCCGACTCACCGCAGCCACCCACCTCCTACCTGGTGCAGAACCTGATCGGCGCGGACCGGGCCGCCTGCTTCGACGTCAACGTGGTGTGCAGCGGCTACGTCTACGCGCTGGCCCTGGCCCGCGCACTGGTCACCCAGGAACCCGATGCGCTGGCGCTGGTGATCGCCGCCGACGTGTACTCACGCATCCTCGACGTCACCGACCGCAAGACCGTGGTGCTGCTCGGCGACGGCGCCGGCGCGGCCCTGGTCGGCCAGGTGCCGTCCGGCGGCTTTCTCGACGTCGAACTGGCCAGCCACGGACACGCCCACCGGCTCATCCGGGTCGACGGCGGCGGCAGCCGGATGCCGGCCAGCCACGACACCGTCGACAACGGCGACCACCTGTTCCGGATGGACGGCCGTGGCGTGCGCGACTTCGTCATGGACAACGTGCCCGGCGCGGTGCGCACCCTCGTCGAACGGACCGGCCACCGGCTCGCCGACGTCGACCATTTCGTGCCGCACCAGGCCAACGGTGTGCTGCTCAGCGAACTCGTCACCCGCTGCGGACTCGATCACGCCGAGACCCACCGGACCCTGGAGCGATACGGCAACACCGGCAGCGCATCGGTGGCGCTGGCCCTCGACGACGCCCGCCAGAACGGCCGGCTGCACGACGACGACCTGGTGCTGATCGCCGGGTTCGGCGGCGGCATGTCCGTGGGCGCCGCCCTGCTGCGCTGGACGGAGGCGTGATGATCGAGAAGGTGGGCATCGTCGGCTGCGGCACCATGGGCGCGGGTGTCGCCGAGATCTGCGCCAAGGCCGGCCTGGACGTACGGGTCGCGGTGTCGTCGCCGATGTCCGCCGCCGCCGGCCGCGGGCGCATCGCCAGGTCCCTGCAACGCGCCGCCGACCGGGGCAAGCTCGACGCCGGCGAGGCGGCCCGGATCCTCGGTACTGTCGCGTTCACCGACACCCTCGCCGACCTCGCCGACCGCCAGCTGGTCATCGAGTCGGTCCGCGAGGACGAGAAACTCAAACGGCAGCTGTTCGCCGACCTCGACCTGGCGCTGACCGATCCCGGCACGATCATCGCCACCAACACGTCGTCGTTGCGGGTCACCCCGCTCGCCGAGTGCACCGGCCGTCCCGACCGGGTGGTCGGCACCCACTTCTTCAACCCGGCCACCGTGATGCCGCTGGTCGAGCTGGTCCCGGCCGACCAGGCTCGCGAGGACGTGATCACCGCGGTGCAGGAACTGCTGACCGGCCCGCTGGGCAAACAGGTGATCCGATCCGGCGACCGGGCCGGATTCGTGGTCAACGCGCTGCTCGTTCCCTACCTGGTCGCCGCGGTGCGCATGGTGGAGCAGGGCCGCGCCACCGCCGAGGACGTCGACCGGGGCATGCGACTCGGCTGCTCCCACCCGCTCGGCCCGATCGAGTTGATCGACATGATCGGCCTGGACGTCATCGCGTCGGTCGCCGAGTCCCTCGACCTCGAGGAGCCCGCACTGCTGCGTGACCTGATCAACGCGGGTCGCCTTGGCGTCAAGACGGGTGCTGGCTTCTTCGACCACCCGCGGTAGTCGCCTTCCATCGTTCACCCGGTGTTCGGCCGCGGTCGCCGGTGGCCGACGGTCACCGGGGAAACCATGAGCTTCGATACGGTGGTCGAGGGTGGGGTTCGCGCATGATTGCACTGGTGGTGGCCGCTCTGGGCGTACTCGGCGGCACGACGTGGCTCGCGTTGCAGCAGCCGATCGCCCATGATCCGGCCCGGAATCGGCGGCTCACCGCGGCCGGTCTGATGTTGTGCCTGGTCACCGCGGTGGTGGCGATCGCCGCTGCGGTCGTGACCGCACCGTGACCAGGTGAACTCTTGCCGCTGGTACTCGATTCGCGGGTGAAGACCTTCTAACCTGACGTCTCGGAAAACACCGGGTAACGGAAGGTCACCGCGATGACGACCACCACGGTCGACGTCAACAAGACCCCTGACGGCACCATCGTCATCCATCCGCGGGGCATCCTCGATGCCTCTGACGCTGTCGGCCTGCGCCGCACACTGGTGCAGGCCATCCGCCACCAACGGCCCCTGCGGCTGGTCCTCGACCTCGCCGACGTCACCGAACTGGATCCGATCAACCTGGGTACGCTCGCCGCTGCCTGCCACATCGGCGACGACCACCAGGTCGCCGTTTTCCTCGACCACACCTCGGCGCATCTGGCAGCCCTCCTCACCGCCGCCGGTGTGCCGAGACACCGCCTCCGCGACACGAGGTGAGCCCTGGGCTAGTTGCCGGCCATGAGAGCACGTCGCCCACCATGGCCGACTCGGGCGGTGCAATGGCTCGAAAGTAACCGCGCCGCTGCCGGTGACGCCTGTGACGGTGACCGCGATCGCGTTGATCAGGCCCAACGCCTCTACAGCCGGGCAACACGGTTTGATGCCCCTGACCGAGGCGAAAGGGTTCGGCGAGGCCGACTACATGCGGCTGCTGTGCGCGGTACATGCCCAGCTCCGCGCGCCGATCATCCTTGTCTGGGACAACCTCAACCACCACGTCAGCGCGGTGATGCGGGCGTTCGTCGACGCTCACGACTGGCTGACCGTCGTGCAACTGCCCGGCTACGCCCCGGAACTGAACCCGGCCGAGGGCGTCTGGTCGCACATCAAACGCGGGATCGGCAACCTCGCCCCGTGCACGATCGACCAGCTCGCCGCGACCGTGCGCAGCCGACTCAAGAGCCTGCAGTACCGACCCGCCCTACTGGACGCATTCCTCGCCGAGACCGGTCTGGCAGTCCTACCCCAACCGCCTTGATCAACTCACCCTGACCATTCAAGGTCGGTAGTGCCTCGTCTTTGAACGTTGGCCGTGTAATCCGTCGGTTTTGAATGGGTGTCGGGCAAGCTGTTCCTCTCGCTGTTCGTGGGAGGTGATGCCGGGTGGGCCGACGCCCGGAAGTGTTCGTGCGGGTGCTGTCGATGCCCGAAGGTCAGCGGCTGCAGCGGATCACCCGTACCGCGAAGGACCCCGTCAAGCTGCGCCGGGCGATCGTCGTGCTGATGTCCGCCCAGGGCCAGCCGGCAGCGGACATCGCATACCTGCTCAAGGCCACCGACGACTACGTCCGCGACGTGATCCACGCGTTCAACGACAGGGGGTTCGACGCGCTGAACCCAAAATGGAGAGGGGGCACACCGAACAAGATCAGTGAGCAGACCCGCGACTGGATCTGCGTGATCGCCCGGTGTGACCCCCGATTCCTCGCCCAGCCGTTCTCCTGCTGGGAGCCTGTCGAAACTGCGTGACTACCTGATCGAGACCGGCCGGGTGAGCACGATCAGCATCGAGACCGTCCGGCGGATCCTGCACGAACGCGGCGTGACCTGGCAGTCCGCGAAGACGTGGAAGGCCAGCAACGATCCGGACTTCGTCACCAAGATGCGCCGGATCCTCGACCTCTACGACCATCCACCGGCCGGCGGCAGAGTCGTCTGCGTCGACGAGTTCGGACCCTTGAACCTGCAGCCACGGCCCGGCAAAGCCTGGAAACCGCAGGGCAAGCCGGTCCGGCTGCGGGCCACCTACCACCGTGATCACGGGGTCCGGCACATGATCGCCAGCCTGGATCTGGCCACCGGCCGTATCCACTACCGGATTCGGGACCGGAAACGCTCGGGCGAGTTCCTCGACTTCCTCAAGAGCCTCCGACGCCGCTGGCCAGTCGAAACGCTGCATCTGATCCTGGACAACTTCTCCCCGCGCAAACACCCTCGCGCCGGGCATGGTGCGCCGCGAACGCCGTCGAGCTCGTCTTCCTGCCGACCTACAGTTCCTGGCTGAACTGGATCGAGGCCGAGTTCGCCGCCTTGCGCTACTTCGCGCTCAACGGCACCGACCACCAGTCACACGCCGAACAGGACGCCGCGATCGGCGACTACATCCGCTGGCACAACCAGCGCGCCCGACCGAAAACCGGATACGCGATCAAGTCCAAGATCCGCCACCCGGATTACCCCTTCAAGGCCGCCTGACGAGGCACTAGTTGGCCAGAGCGTTGGGTGATCTAGTCTTCCGTCGATATTGCGAGCGAGCCCATGCTTTATCGGCAACGGCGGGTACGTAAGTCACGAGGGTCGTCAGCCTGCTTAGGTCGACGACTCTCGTGGTGTTGCTACGCTCTAGAATGACGCGATGAAGCGCTCGGCGTCCAGTGCTGCGGAACAGCCGGTGCCGGAGGCGGTGATGGCCTGACAGTATGTGTGGTCGACCAGGTCACCGGCGGCGAAGACGCCGGCGATGTTGGTCCGGGTGCTGGGCGACTGCACCTTCACGTAGCCCTCGTCGTCGAGCTCGACCCGGCCCTTGAAGAACTCGCTGCGCGGGTCGTAGCCGATCGCCACGAAGACGCCGGTGACGTCGAGAATCTTTGGTTTCGCCGGACTGCACGTTTCAAACGGACGCCGGCGACCTTGCCGTCGGTGCCGAGGACCTCCTCGACGACGGTGTCCCACTCGACCTTGATCTTCGGGTTGTCGAGGTCACGGCGCTTGAGGAACATCGGAACTGGCGCTAAGGGTGATCTTGGGCTGAGGGCCTGAGAGCTATGGATAGCTGGCCTACAGCGGAGTCGGCGCTGAGGGACATCGCCTTGCCCTGGCGGGGCTGTGCGGCGGCGAAGTGCGACTGGGTTCAGGTGTTGGCGGGGGTGGCTGTCTGCCCATCACTCAACGGTGCCCAGCCGGTTGTCGCCGTCCCGGCAGCCGACAGCCCGCCAGCTCGGGTTAGGGAGTAACGGGGGAGTCCGCAGAGCGCTCCAGCCGAGTACTCCGGAGACTCCTTCCAGGGGGTGGCCGACGGTGACGCCGTCGGCGTCGATGGCGAGGGCGTAGACGTTTTTGCTGTGGTCGCTGTTGCGCATTTTGACGATGCTCAGTGCGCGGCCGGTGGTGGAGGTCATCTCGATGTAGCGCAGCAGGATGACGTTGTGGAACAGGAACGAGACTCCGCCGATGGGTTCGGGGCTGGGGCCTAGGATGGTGGTTTCGCTGGTGACGAGCAGGGTGGCGCCGGCGGCGCGGATGATCCCGGTCAGGCTGCGGGCGTAGGCGGGGAACCGGTCGGATTCGCGGGCGGCGAAAACCATTTCCGCGAGGCTGTCGATCACCACCCGGCGGATCGTCCCGCCAGCGAGTTCCTGACGGATGCGGGCGGCGAGCAGGTCCAGGTCTAGTTCGCCGAGCGGCACGTGGTGAACCAGGAGCTGTCCGTTCTCGCTGGCGCTGGCGAGGTCCCAACCGAAACCAGCTGCCATTTTGACGAGCTGTTCGGCGGTGTCCTGGAAGGTGACGTAGAGGCAGCGTTCGTTGTGAGTGATGCCTTCGGCGACGAACCGCAGGCCGGAGATGGTTTTGCCGACTCCGGACGGTCCCAGCATGACGGTGGCCTCGGCGGCGCCGATTCCCCCACCCATGAGTTCGTCGAGACCGGTGATGCCGCTCGAGATCCGGCCGTTGACCTCCGTTGCCGGGCCGGTGTTGAGGGTCTCGATGCGGGGGAACACTTCCAGGCCGCCCGGGCCGATGCGGAAGGTGTGTTTACCTTCCAGGTGGTTGGTTCCGCGCATCTTCACCACTCGCAGCCAGCGCCGGTCGATCGGTTCGCGGGGCTCGTAGGCGAGGTGGATGATGGCGTCGGCCAGGGCGAACTCGACTCCGGATGCCATTTCTTCCGGGGTGTACTCCCCGATCAGCAGCAGCGCCGAGTCGGTGTGGGCGATCCGGCTGATCAGGTCGTAGAACACCATCCGCAGCTCGCGGTCGGCAGTGAAGTCCCGCAACGCCTTCGCGCTGTCGATCACCACCAGGACGGGGTTCTCGTCCAGTGCCTTGCTCGCCACCTCGTCGACCAAGGATCTCATCAGCCCGGACTGGTCGTCACGCACGAGGTCTCCCAGGTGCAGGTACTCCACTTGAGAGCCCAGTGCCTCGGGAACGAAGAAGTCGAAGGAACCCAGATGCCGGACCAGCTTCGTGTGCGGCTCGGACAGGGTCGTGTAGTACACCGACCGGCGCTGGGGGGTGGCGTCGGTGAAGCACATCTGCTGGGCCAGGATCGTCTTGCCGGTCCCCGGCGCGCCGGCTAGCACCGTGACGGAACCGGGCTCGAACCCGCCGCCGAGTACTACGTCGAGTCCGGGCACGCCGGTTGCCAGTCGTTTCACCTTCGGTCCACCTTCTGTGCCTTGAGTTCGGCCACTGCGGCCAGCAGCTGTTGCGATGTCCATGGTTTGGTCAGCACCGTGTCGGCGCCGCCGGCCAGTTGGGGGTCTCCGGTCACGGCGAGGATCGGGATCTGCGCGGTGCCGGGGTCGGCGCGCAGCCGGCGGACGAGTTCCGCCCCGCCCATCACCGGCATCATCATGTCGGTCACCACCAGGTCCGGCGGCAAGCGATGGAGAGCCTGCAGCGCGGCCGCGCCATCACCGGCGTCCGTCACCTCATGGCCGGCGCGTTCGAGGAAGCGCCGCAGCAGGTACCGCAAGTCCGGCTCGTCATCGACCACCAAGATCCTCAACGATACGATCCTCACCTGCCGTGAACGCCACGGCACACCACCGGCGCCCGGCTAACCGGACACATGATTTCAATACGATCAGTGCGCCCTTAATAGTCATATACCCGGGCCAGCCGCGGGAGGCTTCGGCGATGAGTCACACCCGGACACCGAGGCCGTCACCGCTGCACCTGCCCGCGTCTACCCTGCGTGCTCCTGTCCGGGCTGAGGGCCTGATCCCGGACAGTCCCAGACCAGGAGGGCCATTCAAGCCACCGGT
Source organism: Actinoplanes sp. CA-252034 (assembly GCF_050956125.1). Lineage (NCBI taxonomy): Bacteria > Bacillati > Actinomycetota > Actinomycetes > Micromonosporales > Micromonosporaceae > Actinoplanes > Actinoplanes sp. CA-252034. The sequence goes on along the minus strand of NZ_CP191846.1, from coordinate 6,846,575 downwards.
CCGGTTCGGCGCTACCGGTTACCTGTCGTAGCCAAGCCGTTTGTGTTCGGACTTCATGTCCTGCTACAGCACAGGTAGCCATATCCATGGGTTCTTCGGCCCGTATCTACTGGGAGCCCTTGCCGGCCGCGGTGGTGATGGTGTGGCGGGTGGCGGCCGGTCAGTCAGGGTGGGTCGGGTCTGCGGGGACCACTTGAGCCGCGTCGTGGACCGGCCGGAGGCGGTGATCAGTCCAGTGCTCTGGTTTCGTCGTGTCCTGGGGTGGCCGGGCCGTCGCGCAGGACGCTCCAGCCGAGCATTCCGGTGAGTCCTTCGAGCCGGTCGCCGACGGTGATGCCGTCGTCGGTGAGGTGGCAGGCGTGCATGGCGTTGTCGTGGCGGCTGTTGCGCATCTTGAGCACGTTAAGGACCCGGCCGATCTCGGCGCGGTGCTCGATGTAGCGCAGTTGGAGCACGTTGTGGAACAGGAACATGAGCCCTTCCAGGGGATCTTCCATGGGTCCGAAGGTTCTGGTCTCGCTGGTGACCCAGAGGGACGCGTCGGCGGCGCGGACGATTCCGACGAGGCTGCGCAGGTAAGCGGGGAACCGGTGGGCCTCCCGGGCGGCCTGGACCATTTCGGCGAGACTGTCGATCACGATTCGGCTGGTCGTGCCGTCGGCGAGGCCGTGGCGGATCACCGACGACAGTACGTCGAGGTCGAGGTTGCCCATCGGTACGTGAGAGATCACCAGCTGCCCGTCGGTGCGGGCGGTGGCGAAGTCCCATCCGAACTTGCCCGCCATGCCGACCAGTTGGTCCGCAGTGTCCTGGAAGGTGATGTAGAGACACCGTTCCCCTTGGGTCAGGCCTTCGGCAACGAAGCCGAGACAGCCGATGGTCTTTCCGGCGCCGGACGGCCCGAGGACCAGGGTGGCGTCGTCCTGCGGTATCCCACCGCCCATCAGGGCGTCCAGGCCGGGGATCCCGGAAGGGATCCGCCCGGTCTTCGGGGGCGCCTCTTCGGGGAGGAACGACTCGATGCGGGGATACACCTGGAGACCGTCGTCGGTGATGTGCACCGTGTGGGTGCCGCCGAGGTGGCTGGTGCCACGCATCTTCATCACCCGCAGGCCGCGCCGGTCGATCGGCTCGCGGCGCTTGTGCGACAGGTGGATGATGCCGTCGGCGAGGGAGAACTCCACCCCGCTGCGCATCTCCTTGGGGGTGTACTCACCCAGCAGCAGGACCGCCCCGCTGTGCGCGACGCGGCTGGTCAGGTCGTAGAGCGCCATCCGCAGGGCGTGGTCGTTGACGAAGTCCTGCAGCATCTTGGTGCTGTCGATCACCACCAGCACCGGCTCGTCGTCGAGGGCCTTGCGGACCACCTCGCCGATCAGCGGTTCGAGGGCTTCCGCGCCCACGTCGCGTAGCTTGTCGCCGAGGTGCACGTACTCGATCTTCGGCCCCAGGAATTCGGGGTGGAAGAACGCGAATCCCCGCAGGTGCGCGACCAGCTTGGAATGCGGCTCCGACAGGGTCGTGTACAACACGGCCTTGTGCTCCGCGGTGGCGTTGGCGAAACAGATCTGCTGCGCCAGGATCGTCTTACCCGCACCCGGAGGCCCGGACAGCACCACCACCGAGCCCGGTTCCAGTCCACCACCGAGGATCAGATCCAGGTCCGCCAGCCCGGTCGACAGCCGCTTCACCTCGTGCCACGTCCTTCCCGGAGCAGACCTTCGGCCACCGCGAGTATTTCTTTGTACTGATACGGCTTGGCCAGCGCGGCGTCGGCGCCGACCGCCAACTGCCAATCACCGCTGACCGACAGGATCGGAATCGCCGCGGTTACCGGATCGGCGCGCAGCGCCCGGATGAGTTCGACGCCGTCCATCTCCGGCATCATGATGTCGGTGACCACCAGATCCGGTGGCAACTCGTGCACCGATGCCAGAGCGGCGGCACCGTCACCGCACTCGGTGACCTCATGACCGGCACGCGTGAAGACCCGTCGCAACATGAACCGCAGATCCGGCTCATCCTCGACCACCAGAATCCTGCCCACCGAACTATCCGTTCGCCGCAGCAGCCTCTGCGGCCCCCGACTCCAGCAAGGATATACCGTCACAAAGCCCCGCTAACGGACCTACTGCCCGCAGAGCCGTGGCACGTCGGCAGACCCGGTCGGAGTCCCGTTTCGCCAAGAGCCCGGCGCTCGAAGCTCCGACGGCGCAGGGCAGGAGCGTTCTCGCAAACGGACCGGTCCCATATCAATGACCTACCACCGGGGAGCCGTGAACGAACTCAATGCGAGGGAACATGAGTCTCGCTATCGGGGCGGGGTGGTGGGTAGCTGCACTACGAAGGTGGTGCCGGGCCCGGTGTGGTGGGCCAGGGTGATGGTGCCGTGGTGGCGTTCGACGATGGTGCGGGTGATGACCAGGCCGAGGCCGGTGCCGGGGATGCGTTGGTTGAGGGCGGTGGAGGCGCGGTAGAAGCGGCGGAACAGCCGGTGTTGTTCGTCCGGGGGATGCCGATACCGGTGTCGGCGACAGTCCAGGTGATCATCTGGCCGGTGTCGTCGAGGCATGCGGTGATGGTGATCGTGCCGCCGGCGGGGGTGTACTTGATGGCGTTGGTGAGCAGGTTGTCGGCGACCTGACGCAGTCGGCTGGGGTCGGCGTGCAGATCGAGCCGGTCGGGCAGTCGCACGGTCACGGCGAGCTGCTTGCCGACGGCTGAGGCGGTGTTCGCCTGTACGGCTTCGCCGATGATGGCGCACAGGTCGGTGTCGACCGGGTTGACGGCGAGGTGTCCGGATTCGAGCCGGGCCAGGTCGAGCAGGTCTTCGGCCATCACCGACAGGCGCTGGGAGCTGCGCGCGATGATGCGTAGGTGCTCGCGTTGCTGCTCGGTGGTGAGTTCGTCGAGTTCGTCACTGAATATCGCGACGGCGCCGTTGATCACGGCGAGGGGGTTGCGTAGTTCGTGGGTGACCATGGCAACGAATTCGTCTTTGGTGCGCGCCAGTTCTAGGGTGAGTTCCTCGGCTCGGCGCCGCTCAAGATACTGCCCGACGTGGGTGGCGAGCCCGCTGAGCAGCCCGAGCAGGAGGTTTTCGGGGTCTTCTACCCGGTCGCCGTATACGCACAGCGCGCCGAGGGTGCGCCGGCCGGAGGAGACCGGCACTCCGATGGCGACGTGCAGTCCGATACGTGCGGCGGCGCTGCTGCGCAACGACATCCGGTCAGCGCTCAGGTCCGTGATCCATCGGCCGGTGCCGTCGGCGCAGACCTGGCCGGGCAGCGCCGCGCCGAGCTCCAGTACGTCCAGGGCGAAGTCACCCAAATACCGGCCTGGTTCGACGTGGCGGGCGGCACAGGTCAGCACCTGCTGGTGATCGTCGACCAGCCACAGCTCAACGACCGGCCAGCCCATTTTCGCTCCGAGGGCTTCGACCACCCGGTGGCCGGCGACGGTACTGGAAGCCGCCTCGGCCAGGCCCAGGGCGATGGCGGCTTGGACGTCGGCGAACTGGGCGGCCCGGCGCGCGTTGGTGATGTCATGGGCGAAGGCGTGGAACATGTGCCCATCGGGTTCCTCGGTGACGGTCATGGTCATCTCGATGGGGAACTCGTGGCCGTCGCGGTGCAGTGCGGTCAGCTGGAGCTGTTGTCCGAGGACTCGGCTGGGATCACCGGCGGCGAGGTGGGAGAGGTGGGCGAGGTCGGCGCGGTAGGCGTCGCGGGACCGGGCCGGGATGATCAGGTCGGTGATGTCGCCTTCGGAGACCTGGGCGGCGTTGTAGCCGAAGACCCGCTCGGCGGCTGAATTCCATCCCTTGACCCGGCCGTCGGCGCTGGTGGCGATGTACGCCTGCACCGACACCGCAAGCACGGTCTCCGCTTGGCGTACCACGCCGTCGACGGCGTTGACTCTTTCGGACACTGCTTGCGTCATCACGCCCCCAGGTGGTCTCGGCTCGGTGACCGCGTCATGCCCGGCAGGCCGTCGATCGACGCCGTCACACCCAACGTACCGGCACGATCCGATACGCCTTCCCTTCACGGACACATTGACAAAGACATCCCATATCCTTCTGACCAGCACAAACGCTGTCCGCAAGCGAGGTCTCCGCTGCCATGTCCGATACGAACATGTCCGATACGAATGGGGCAGCGGTCGCACCTCGCCGACATGACCGCGTCCTTGATCGGCTCCGCCCTGCTCCGACAGGCCTGATGCGGTGGTGGCGCTGGAATCCGGTCGCGCCGATCAGCGGGGCCAGGTCGGCGACCGCCGGGACGGCGGCGGCCCGCCGGTTGGCGGTCAGCGGGGCGAGCAGGCTGGCGGTGATCTCGGCGCGGGTACGGCCCTGCGGCGCCGTGGGGCGGCGATCACCGTCGGCCAGGTGCATCGGAAACGAACGTCTGCGATGGACCCCACGACCGCGCCGATCGGGTGAAGGTTTCTCGCCGGCCGGGTTCGCCTCGGAATCCACGGCTGGTCTGCCCTTCACTCAACGGAACCCAGCTGGTCGGCGCTGTCCCGGCAGCCGATAGCCCGCCAGCGCACGTTAGGGAGAGACGGGGGAGTCCGCAGCACGTTCCAGCCCAGCACTCCGGAGACTCCTTCCAGGCAGTGGCCGACGGTCACGCCGTTCATCCACGGGAGGCTACGGCGATGGATGAGATCCGAAACTCGAGCCCGCGACCTCTACCCCTGCCCGCGCCTACCCTTCGGGGTTCCTGTCCGGGCTGAGGCCTAGTAGTACTTTGTCACTTCCGGGTGACTGGTGATGATTTCCGATCAGTGGCTTGGTTTCGTTGAGGTATGCGCGTAGTTGGCGTCGAGCGGTTGCGTGAGGATCTCACCGAGTACACCGCGGATGTGTTCGCGTCGTTGTCACGCTCCGGTTGGCAGGACCGGGCGGGTTGGTACCTGTACGGGTTGATGCTCGACGGTCGGCGTAAGTCGATCCAGCCGATGGCCGTCCGCCTCGGCGGGGCTGTGCACGAGCAGGCGCTGAATCACTTCGTGACCAACAGCCCGTGGCCGGTCGAGCCGGTCCGCGCCCGGATCGCCGAACTCATCGACGAGGCGGTAGAGCCGCAGGCGTGGGCGATCGACGACACCGGGCTGCTCAAGTGCGGTACCGCGTCGCCGTGCGTGGCCCGCCAGTACACCGGAACCGCGGGTAAGGTCACCAACTGCCAGATCGCGGTGAGCGTCAGCATGGTCACCGACATCGCGTCGTGCCCGGTCGACTGGCGGCTGTTCGTGCCCGAGTCCTGGGATCCGGCCTCGCCCAAGGCGCACCCGGACGTGCACCAGCGGCGCCGCAAGGCCGGTATCGCCGACGAGATCGGCCATCGGGAGAAATGGCGGCTGGCCCTGGACATGGTCGACGAGTTGATCGGCTGGGGCCGGCAGCCGCCGCTGATCGTCGCCGACTCCGGTTACGGCGACAACGCCGAGTTCCGTTACGAGCTGGAGCGGCGCGGGCTGGGCTATGTGGTGCAGGTCAGCGGTGACCTCAACGCCTACCCGCTCCCCACGCGGCGTACCACTGTCACGCACGGCCGCATCGGCCGCCCACCGGTCCCGCGCTACCGTGATCCGGAATCCACCCTGCTCGCACTCGTCACCGCCGCCGGCGGGCAACAGGCGGCCCGCCGCGTCACCTGGCGGCAGGGCTCACGCCGACGGGGCGGACAGCCGCAGATGATGTCGTCGCGGTTCGCGATCCTGCGCATCCGCCCGGCCGGACGGGTGCTGCGCCGCTTGCATCGCGGCCACGATCTACCGGCGGCGTGGCTGATCGCGGAATGGCCGCGCGGCGCAGCCGAGCCGGTCAAGTACTGGCTGTCCAATCTGCCCGAACGCATCGCGAGACGGACGCTGGTGCGGCTGGCGAAGCTGCGCTGGCGCATCGAGCACGACTACCGGGAAGTCAAGACCGGTCTCGGCCTCGATCACTACGAAGGCCGCACCTGGCAGGGCTGGCACCACCACGTCACCCTCATCTCCGCCGCCCACGCCTTCTGCACCCTGCAACGCCGGGACCCAAAAACCCGTGCGCCGGAATGACCCTTTACGGCGTACTCCGACGCCTGCAACACCTGCTCGTCTTCCTGCTCGGTACCTGTCCGACCTGCCAAACTCGCTTCCCGCAACGGAAACAGAGCCGACGGCGAAGATCATGACAAAGTACTACTAGCGGTATTTTGTCGTCTTTATGGCGGTAGGTAGAGGTTGAGGGCGTGGCCTCTTCCGACGGCGTTGAGTAGCTGCTGGAGTTCGCGGGGTGGCGGTCTGTCGGTCCAGGCTGTCCAGCAGCGGTGCAGTAGCAGCCAGGGGGTGAGCCAGGCGCGGACGGCGCGTAGCGCTTTCGGCCAGCTGGGTTGCTCAGTGGTGGGGCCGGGGTCGGTGCCCCCTCTCTCCGGAGCCGTCGGGGACAGGTTCCGGGGAGTCGCGATGTTGTCGCTGGTGGATGGCGGGTCGAACCAGGTGTCCCAGCAGAACGAGAAGGCGCAGTTGACGAGGGTTTGATGCCGACGGATCGCGGTCGCGGAGCGGACTTGGAAGTCGGCCCAGCCCAGTTCGTCTTTGACCTGCTTGTAGCTTTGCTCGATCCAGTGCCGGATCCCGTAGAGCCGCGCGACCTCGGTCAGGTCTGCCGGCTCGTGGACGGCATTGGGAGTGTCGTGGGGGCCGCTGGGTCGGGGCAGGTTCGTGGCCAGGTACCAGGTGGCCTTGTCCGGCAGGGATTCCGGGTCGGTGGTGGCGATCACGAGGCGGGTATGCCCGTCGGGTCCCCACCAGCCGAGGCTGGCGTCGGTGGCCCACCAGGTCTCGGTGTGCCCGTCGCGGAAGGTTCGCGTGACCGGGTGCCAGCCGCCGGGATCGTCCGGGCCGGCCCAGGGCACCGCGCGGGCGGCGTCGCGCGGTGTGTATGCCTCGGCGCCGTATTGCCAGGTGCCTCTCGACGGCTTGAGTGCCATGACGAACCCCAGCCCGCTCTGCCGCAGCACACCACGCAGGTCGTCGTGCTCGCCGTAGAAGCTGTCTGCCACCACCGCTCGGCACATCACGCCCGCTGCTTGCGCTGCGGCGATCAGATCGGCGGCGATCTGCAACTTGGTCCGGAACCCGGGATCGGCCTGCTTCCGAGGGAAATGCGACGCTGGGGTGTACGCCTCGGCGTGCAACGGGTAGTAGACGCGTTCGTCGGCCCAGACGGTAGTCACGGTGACGATGCCGTTGTCGGTCTTGCCGTACCGGCCCAGCCACTGCCGCCCGACGTGCGCCGTCGCGGAGCCGTCCTTACGGTCGCCGGAGTCGTCGATCGCGATCACCCCGCGGGTGTGCGGCGCGGTCGCCGGATCGTTCACCAGCAGCTCGAGACGCCGCTGGTTGATCTCGTCCGCGTCCCATGTGGACTGCGACAGGAAGTACTGCAACCGCTGCACCGCAGCATGCTGTGCCCCCACGACCGGCTCGGACCCGGCCAGACCCGTCAAGGTCTTGTTCCGGTCGCGGGGAGCGAGCAGTCCGGTCAGATATTCACGGAACCCGCGCCGCTGGGCCAGCCGGGAGAACAACTCGTCGAAACACGCCGCGTAGTCTTCCAACGGACCCGCAGCCGGCGGACACACCACACGAGCCACCCAGCACTCCAACGCTCGACAAACCAGTTGCCGAACGCAACGCCAGACACCGCGGAAAGGTTACGAAGCCGACAAACCACCGCTAGTGTCCTGAGTCGTTAATTCGTCGGTAGTGGGTAGGCTTCGGTCATGCCGGGTCGGGTTGCTGCTGTCGTCGTGTTGTCCGAGGCCGAACGGTCGCAGTTGCTGGCGTGGGCGCGGCGGAGGAAGACCGCCAGTGGACTGGCGATGCGGTGTCGGATCGTGCTGTCCGCAGCGGAGGGTCTGACCAACGCGGCGATCGCGAACGAATTGGGGATCACCGACGACACCGTTCGTAAATGGCGCAACCGGTTCGCGGCCGACCGTCTCGACGGATTGACCGACGAGCCACGGCCGGGCCGGCCCCGCACGATCGCGGATACCGACGTGGAACGGGTGATCACCACGACCCTGGAAACGACGCCGAAGGACGCCACGCACTGGTCGACACGATCACTGGCCGCCGAGGTCGGGCTGAGCCAGACCGCGGTGTCACGGATCTGGCGGGCGTTCGGACTGCAACCACACCGCCAGGACACCTGGAAACTGTCGAAAGACCCCTTCTTCATCGACAAGGTCCGCGACGTCGTCGGCCTATACCTGAACCCACCGGAACGCGCCGTGGTGCTGTGCGTGGACGAGAAGTCCCAGATCCAGGCCCTCGACCGCACCGCCCCCGTGCTGCCGATGCTGCCCGGCACCCCGGCCCGCGCCACCCACGACTACGTACGGGCCGGCACGTCGAGCCTGTACGCCGCACTGAACCTGGCCACCGGCAAGGTGATCAGCTCACTGCACGCCCGGCACCGGGCCATCGAGTTCAAGAAGTTCCTCGTCACACTCGACCGCGAAGTCCCCGCCGACCTCACCGTGCACGTCGTGCTCGACAATGCCTCCACCCACAAGACACCGACGATCCGCCGATGGCTGCTGGCCCATCCCCGCTTCGTCCTGCATTTCACCCCCACCAGCAGCTCCTGGCTCAAACTCGTCGAACGCTGGTTCAGCGAACTGACCACCAAGAAACTCCAGCGCAGCACCCACCGCAGCGTCCGCGCCCTGAACACCGACATCCGCGCCTGGATCGAGACCTGGAACGACGACCCACGCCCCTACGTCTGGACCAAAACCGCCGACCAGATCCTCGAATCCATCGCGCGCTACTGCCAACGAATTAACGACTCAGGACACTAGCGGTGGTTTGTCGGCTTCGTAACCTTTCCGCGGTGTCTGGCGTTGCGTTCGGCAACTGGTTTGTCGAGCGTTGGAGTGCTGGGTGGCTCGTGTGGTGTGTCCGCCGGCTGCGGGTCCGTTGGAAGACTACGCGGCGTGTTTCGACGAGTTGTTCTCCCGGCTGGCCCAGCGGCGCGGGTTCCGTGAATATCTGACCGGACTGCTCGCTCCCCGCGACCGGAACAAGACCTTGACGGGTCTGGCCGGGTCCGAGCCGGTCGTGGGGGCACAGCATGCTGCGGTGCAGCGGTTGCAGTACTTCCTGTCGCAGTCCACATGGGACGCGGACGAGATCAACCAGCGGCGTCTCGAGCTGCTGGTGAACGATCCGGCGACCGCGCCGCACACCCGCGGGGTGATCGCGATCGACGACTCCGGCGACCGTAAGGACGGCTCCGCGACGGCGCACGTCGGGCGGCAGTGGCTGGGCCGGTACGGCAAGACCGACAACGGCATCGTCACCGTGACTACCGTCTGGGCCGACGAACGCGTCTACTACCCGTTGCACGCCGAGGCGTACACCCCAGCGTCGCATTTCCCTCGGAAGCAGGCCGATCCCGGGTTCCGGACCAAGTTGCAGATCGCCGCCGATCTGATCGCCGCAGCGCAAGCAGCGGGCGTGATGTGCCGAGCGGTGGTGGCAGACAGCTTCTACGGCGAGCACGACGACCTGCGTGGTGTGCTGCGGCAGAGCGGGCTGGGGTTCGTCATGGCACTCAAGCCGTCGAGAGGCACCTGGCAATACGGCGCCGAGGCATACACACCGCGCGACGCCGCCCGCGCGGTGCCCTGGGCCGGCCCGGACGATCCCGGCGGCTGGCACCCGGTCACGCGAACCTTCCGCGACGGGCACACCGAGACCTGGTGGGCCACCGACGCCAGCCTCGGCTGGTGGGGACCCGACGGGCATACCCGCCTCGTGATCGCCACCACCGACCCGGAATCCCTGCCGGACAAGGCCACCTGGTACCTGGCCACGAACCTGCCCCGACCCAGCGGCCCCCACGACACTCCCAATGCCGTCCACGAGCCGGCAGACCTGACCGAGGTCGCGCGGCTCTACGGGATCCGGCACTGGATCGAGCAAAGCTACAAGCAGGTCAAAGACGAACTGGGCTGGGCCGACTTCCAAGTCCGCTCCGCGACCGCGATCCGTCGGCATCAAACCCTCGTCAACTGCGCCTTCTCGTTCTGCTGGGACACCTGGTTCGACCCGCCATCCACCAGCGACAACATCGCGACTCCCCCGGAACCTGTCCCCGACGGCTCCGGAGAGAGGGGGCACCGACCCCGGCCCCACCACTGAGCAACCCAGCTGGCCGAAAGCGCTACGCGCCGTCCGCGCCTGGCTCACCCCCTGGCTGCTACTGCACCGCTGCTGGACAGCCTGGACCGACAGACCGCCACCCCGCGAACTCCAGCAGCTACTCAACGCCGTCGGAAGAGGCCACGCCCTCAACCTCTACCTACCGCCATAAAGACGACAAAATACCGCTAGTCCTGGACAGTCCAAGGCCATGAGGGCCATTCCATCCACCCGGTCCAGGTGGGCGCCACGGTGTTACCTGTTTAGTCGAGCTGCTTACGTTCGGACGTCATGTCTGCAACAGCACAGCTTCGCCATATCCGTCGGTTCTTCGGGGACCCGATTCCTCGCACGGCTCTCGATCGGGCGTTGTTGTGTTGGCCGGTCTACTTCTGCCACGGTGGATCTGGTCGTTTGTGCTCGGTGGGCCGGGCTGGGCGGCTCGTGGGTGGCGGCGCATCAACAGGTTGAAGTTCCTCCGCTTCGGCGACCGGGTGGTTGTGGTTCTCGCCAGTGGGTGTGGGCTTGGTGAAGGTGACGTCGATGTTTTCGAAGCCTTTGCTGCGTTGGGAGACGGCTTGGTCGGTGTAGGCGCGGGTGTCGCCGCTGGTGAGTTCGACGTTGTTGGTGAACGGGGTGAGCAGTGCGCGGGGATAGAGCCGCTCGACGCGGACGACGTTGATCTCGGCGCATAGGACTACCGCGACCGCGCTGATGTAGAAGAAGGCGAGTAGGCCGAGTACCAATGCGAAAACGCCGTTGGTGGCGCTGGCGCCCTTGACCACATGCTCGACGTAGGCCACTCCGAAGGTCTGCAGCAACTGCCAGACCACCGCGGCGCCGATCGCGCCGGGTGCGACGTCCATCACTGCTAGGTGCCGGGCGGTCGCGAGCCGGAACGCGAAGACGAAAATCATCGCGTTGATGAGGACCGCCGCTACGAGCAGGAGGATCTTCAGTACGCCGCTGAGCGATCCAGCGCTGCCGCTGCCGAAGGCGGAAAGCGTGGTGGTCCCGATGGCGGCCAGCCCGGCTGTGCCTAGCAGGAGCACGCTGCGACCGCGGGCTTTGATCGGGTTGGGTCGATTGTTGCGTGGGATCCGCCAGGTCGTGTTCATCGCGTATTGCACGGCCTGAGCCACCCCGAGGCCGCCATAGAGCGCTCCGAGAACGCCGATGACCAGACCGATCGTACCGCCGCCGATCCGGGACGGCTCCTGCAACTGACTGCCGACGATCGGGAATTCACTCAACGCGGAGGTGAGGATGCGGTGCTGCAGGTCCGGGTTGCCTGACAGGACGTACCCCAGGATCGTCGTGGAGAGCAGCAGCAAGGGGAACATCGAGACGAACGCGTAGTAGGCGATCAGGGCGGCGAGGTAGTTGCCCTCGTCGTCGAAGAATTTGTACAGCACCGCCAGTGGGAAGCTCGCCCAGGCATGTTCACGCTGAAACCTGTCGATACGCCCGGGGTCGCTCATCATAGGTACCTCTTACTACAGCAGTCGGGGCGAGCAGACGAGGTGAGGCGTCGAAAGCCAGAGTGGCTTCGCCCGGCGCCGACGTCGCTGGCCGCTGCCGGGCAGCGGGTGGCGCGCCGACCGGAGACCGCATCGGCGAAGCCGCGTCGGGGTCCTCCGTCACGCTGGTGGGGTGACGGCGTCCCAGCGTCGGCGCCTGTGCACTCGACCGGGACGTGACGCTGCACGACGTCTCAGAACCCGGTGCGGTGCGTTTGCCCGTCGGCGCCTGGGCCGTCGATCAGGTTTCGCAGCAAGCGGCGGACGGCCTGGTCTTCGGCACTCGCATCGACTACCGGGCGTTATCGATGCCGAGTCGCGTCGTGTGTGACGTCGGTTGTCGTTACCCGCGACTGCTCCGGTGGTCTTGCTGCGGGCCGGTCGTTGGGGAGCCGGACGGTGATCGTGGTGCCGGGTGGGTCGTGGTCGGTGGTGGCGGTGATCGTTCCGCCGTGTTGTTCGATGATGGTGCGGGCCAGTGACAGTCCCAGCCCCGTTCCGGGGACGGCGTTGGTGATGGCGCCCTGGGTGCGGAAGAAGCGTTGGAAGAGTCGTTCGCGTTCGGCGCTGGGAATGACCTGCCCGGTGTTGGACACGGTGAGCTGGGTGGCGGGTCCGTCGGTGGTGACGGTCGCGGTGATGTGGCTGCCGTCGTCGGCCGAGTCGGCGGCGTTGGTGAGTAGCTCGCCCACGACCTGGATGAGCCGGCGCTCGTCGCCCCACAGGATGGCTTCGTCGGGTACGTCGATGTCGAAGGTGACGTCGTTGTCGGCGAAACGGGTGCGGATGGTGGCGGCGGCGGTCTGCACGATGGCGCTCAGGTCCGTGCGTCGGGATTCGACGGTTACGTGGCCGGACTGCAGGCCGGCGATGTCGAGGAGTTTGTCGATGATGATCTGGAGGCGGCCGGTGTTGCGGTTCATCACCTGCAGCATCTCGACCCGGTCGGCGGCCGGCAGGTCGGGGTCGTCGATCATCAGGGCGGTGTACGACAGGATGCTGGTCAGCGGTGTGCGGATCTCGTGGCCGACCAGGGCGATGTATTCGTCGCGGCTGTGGCCGAGTTCGGTGGTCAGGTCCCAGCCGCGGCGGCGTTCGACGAACTGCCCGATGTGGGCGGCGATGCCGGTCATGACGGCGGTGCGAACATCGTCGCGGTGTTCGGTGTAAGCGCTGTAGCAGGCCAGCACGCCCCGGGTGACCGATCCGATGGGCACCGGCACGGTCACCGCCGAGCGCAGCAGACCCCAGTCGAGAGACTGTGCACGGGCGTCGGCGTCGGTGTGCAGGTCCGTGGCCCAGACCGCTTCGGAGGTCTGCCAGGCTCTGCCGGGCATGCCTTGGCCGTGGTCGAGCCGGTCCGGTAGGCCGGGCGGCAGCAGTTTGCGCTTATCGGTCCACCACAGATGCCGGTGCAGGACGTTGCCGACCTCGTCGATGGTCCAGAATTCGGTGGCCGCCCAGTCGAGTATCCGCCCGATGGTGGCGATGACTTCGCGCAGGAGTTCGTCGCCGGGGCTGGTGTCGGAGCCGGACAGCAGGCGCCGGATCGTCAGCTCGCAGTCCTTCAACACGGTTGCGGTGTGCCGTTGGGTCACGTCCTGCAATGTGACCACGGCGCCCAGCGATTCACTGTCGGCGTTGGTGATGGGCTGTGCGTCGGCGAGCAGCATCGAAGGTCGCTGCTGCCGCCGTTCGACCGTGATCTCCGCTTCATGCAGGCGCTCGCCGGCGAGCGCCCGTTGGAGCGGCCCTACGGCGGGAGGCAGCGTCGCGGCAGGGGTCTGGGCCAGCTGCTGCCGGGTCCATGCCCGCAGGTCGATGTGGTCGGGCAACTCGCCGTTGAGGTCCTGATTCGCCTTGTTCGAGAAGATCAGCCACCCGGCGGCGTCGCACGCGGCTACACCGGTCCGCAAGTTGTCGAGCAGGGCGGCCAGCAGCCTTTGCACATCATCGGCCCGTGCGGCGGAGTGTTGTTCGCCCACGAGCGCGGTGCACGCCTGTGCCCCTTGGCCCACCACGGTGAGGTGCTCCGGCTGCCACCGCCGCGGCTGGTAGTCCAGCGCCGCGCACACTCCCGCGACCGCACCGTCGCGGATCGGATAGCCCAGGTAAGCGCGTTCACCCGCCGCACATGCCGGCGTCGTCGCCGGTACCCGGTCATCAGCGAGGACGTCGCTGATGACCACGGGGACTCCCCGCGAGATCACCAGGCCGTCCAGGGTCGACGACACGGGGACCGAGGCAGAATTCATCCGGTGTGATGGCAGACCGTACGCGCCGACGAGCCGTAACTGTTCACCGTCCAGCAGGTGAACCGTCGCGGTGGGTGCTTGCGCGGCCTGCGCCACCAGCGTCACCAGATGATCGGCTGCGGCCTGCGGCAACGTAGGCCCCGACCCCAGAGTCATCCCGACCGGCTCTGGGCGGCCGCCGCCGCCCGTACATTGTCGGCCCGGCTCGTTCGGTCGCGTATCGGCAAAAGCCACGAAAAGAATATTACCGACACTGATTGCAGATTGCATGCCGACCACGACCTGGACGCACGGCAATGGCCCACCCCCGGGGCCACAGAAGCGGAGGTGGTGTGAGGCTCAAGCGGCGGTGCCGCATGGCCGCGTCAGCTGCCATGGGCGGTCACGATGCTGTCCGACGGTCAGGGGCAGGGCGGTGACGAGCTGTCGAGCGGCGAGTCGATGGCCGGGCCGGTCGTACTGTTTCAGGCCCAGGGCATGGCGATGATCCAGATCGGCGGGACGCTTGCCGAGGCGATGGCCCGGATCCGGGCGCACAAATACGCGGAGAATCGTCGTTTGATCGATGTCGCTCGCGACGTCATCGCGGGTAACGTGCGGTTCGACCAGGACTGAGCGAATAGCGTGACAAGTTATCGGATGCCTGGGAGGTATCAATGAGCACGGTATCCGCCGAACGGCTTTCGAAGATCTTCGTCGAGGTCGCCGACACGTTGGTGGACGACTTCGATCTGCTGGACTTCCTGCACATGCTCGCGGTGCGCACCGCAGACCTGGTCGGCGCGTCCGCGGTTGGTCTGCTGCTGGCCGACCGGGACGGCCGGTTGCAGTTCATGGCCGCGTCCGACGAGCGGGCCCGGATCCTGGAGATCTTCCAGGTGCAGGACAGAGAAGGCCCCTGCTTCGACGCGTTCCGCACCGGGAAGCCGGTACTCAACGAAGATCTCCAGGGTTCGGGGGAGCGCTGGCCAGCCTTCACCCGGCACGCCCTCGCCGCCGGTTTCGGCTCGGTGCACGCGTTTCCGATGCGCGTGCGCCGCGAGGCCATCGGCGCGCTGAACGTCTTCGGCAACACGCTCGGCGGCACCTTCGACGAAGCGGACGTGCAGGTCGTGCAGGCGCTCACCGATGTGGCCGTGATCGGGCTGTTGCAGGAACGCGCGATCCGGCGTGGCGAGGTGCTCACCGAACAGTTGCAGGGCGCCCTGAACAGCCGGATCGTCATCGAGCAGGCCAAGGGCGCTGTCGCGCAGGCACACGGCCTGTCCGTCGACGAGGCGTTCACGGCGCTGCGCGGGTACGCCCGACGCACCAACCGAAAGCTGACCGATGCCGCCCAGGACATGCTCGCTGATCCGAACAAGCTGATCTCCTGACCGAGCACCGACCCGCATGCGGACCGCCCGGGAGGACGAAGTCGCACGAAGGGGCCGGATCCGGGTCGCGAGCGGGGCCGGTGGAGGGGTGGATTGATGCGACCGGCGGGCGCATCTTCGAACACCTCCAAGCACGTCACCAGCGCCGACCGGTCCGCGACCTCTACCACTCCGCACTTCAGGTACGCCTGGGCGCGCAACGCTTCGTCATCGAGATGACCCCGGTACTCGGTGGCGGCACAGCCGACCGCGGCGTCGTAGTCGAGGGCCCCGTAGGTTCGCGGCTGCTCCGACACTCGCCGGCGTTCCGGTACGAGATCAGGCGCTGGCGCGACGGCACCATCCCCGACGTGGCCGAAGCCGTTGCCGGCCCGCATATCGTCAGCGCGGACGCCGCCCGGGCACGTGAGGTGTTACGCCTGACGCCGCTCGTCCCCGCACTTGTCTGGGGCCGTGACGAAGCCCGTACCGGCGAGATGTGGAATTCCAACTCACTGACCGCCTGGCTCCTGTCCGGCAGCGGCCACCGGATGGAAACCATCGGCCCACCCGCCCGCGGCCGCGCACCTGGATGGCACGCCGGCTTGACCATGGCCGCCCGGCGCCGCGGTCAGCCCGTATCGCGGGAGGCGGCCGTAGACTCTCCCGAGCTGTGAAGATCGTGAGGGGCCGTCCATGCTGCATCTTCGGGTCATCGCGCCGCCATTGGTGAGCGCACGCGTGCAGCAACTACTGGCGGACGACGGCGCCGTCACCCACCTCGTCGTGCACCCCGGCGCGGCGAAGTCCCCGGCAGGTGACGTGGTGGAGTGCGATGTCGTCCGGGAGGGTGCCAGTCACGTGCTCGACTGCCTGCGTGGTCTGGGCGTCGACCGCGACGGTGCCATCATCGTCGAGAACGTCGACGCCACGATGTCCGCCTCCGCGGACCGGGCCGCCCGCCACACTCCAGGGCTCGGCGTCGATGCGGTGGTGTGGAACGAGATCGAGCAGCAGACCGGCGAGGAGACGGCCCTGTCGGCCTCGTTCCTGACCTTCATGAGCGTGGCCACGGTGATCGCCGCTGTCGGGGTCCTGCTGGACCAGCCCATCCTCATCGTCGGGTCGATGGTGGTCGGCCCCGAGTTCGGGCCCCTCGCCGCACTCTGCGTCGGTCTGGTGCAACGCAAGTTCGCGCTGGTCCGCCGGTCCACGGTGGCGCTGGTGGTCGGCTTTCCGATCGGCATGCTCGTCACCGTCATCGCGGTGTGGCTGCTCACCGCCGCCGGGCTGGTGGACAAGTCGATGCTGCTGGCCGACCGGCCGCTGACCGAATTCATCTGGCGACCCGACGCCCTGTCCTGGGTGATCGGGTTCCTCGGCGGCATCGCCGGCATCCTGTCGCTGACCTCTGCCAAGGCCGGCACCCTGGTCGGTGTGCTGATCTCGGTCACCACGGTGCCCGCCGCGGCCAACGCCGCCGTCGCCGTCGCCTACGGGGTGAGTAACGAGGCGTACGGATCAGCGGTGCAACTGGCCGTCAACCTCGCCTCGATCGTCCTCGGGGGAGTGCTGACCCTGCTGGTCCAGCATCTGGCCTGGAAACGGCCGCGCCGCACCGCGAATCACGCCGGAGTTCAAGGCTGATATAGCGCACCGATGTCAGCGTGGGGGATCGGGCCGGGTGATGACGGCACAGAGGTGCGGGCATGCCGTACCAGCATGTCGGGACGACATCGCAGGGCCGGTCTACCCCACCCTCATCACAGAGGCAGCACAGGGCGCATGGTGCCGGCCAGCGTGCCGGCCCACCGGCGGGCCCGATCCAACTCGCCGTCGACAAGGGGTCCCTTGATGCCCGCCAGATGAAAGGACTCCGCGGCAGCCACCATGGTGCAACCCAGCACCCGTAACCGCCGGTCCGCCATCCGGGCGGCGGACCCGGGCAAGGAAGGCTTGTACAAGTTGGTGTCAAACGCCGCCGCCCGCACCTGCGGCAGCCAGGGCGAACAGCCGAGATACTCGCGGAGCCCGACCTCGCGAACACGGACCTTGGCCATGCCGTGCCAAGTCGCGACCACGCGGGTCCGGTAGGGGCCCACGCCGAATGCGTGCGCCGGAGCGCCGACCACGAGCAGATCCGTGTCGCCGACCACCGGCATGGCGCGTACGTCGGCGACGGTGACCTCGAAGCCGATTCCCAAGCCTTCGGCGACGGCGCGGGCGATCGCCTCCGTGTTGCCGAACATCGATTCGTAGACGACGAGTGCATTCATGGCAGCCTCCTTACGGCATCGGACACCTCTCGAGGACCTGCCGCAGGTGGGGCGACGAACCGCAGCGACTCGTTGCGCACGTTACGGCCGAAGATCAGCCCGGTCGCGCCGACCGACATGGATTCCTGTGCCTTCTGTAGCATACGCTCATCGCTGGCTCGGGCACCGGCAGAGAACGGCACCATGGTGCCGTTAACGGCGCAGAACACCACTTCGATGCGTCCGACCGGACCGGCGCCCAGCCGTACCGCCACCTCGCCGGCCACGACGAGCCGGACCTTCGTTCTTGGGGCCCTTTCCCACGTTGGTAGACCCGCGCCCGGCTCACCCCGTCGGGCTGAACGTCCCTGCCGACCCCAGTCGGTGGAGGACAATTGTTTACCTGGAGCCATCTACGTCAGGAGGGTCGCCGTGAAAGGACTGGTGTACGGCGGACCGGGAGTCAGATCGTGGACGGAAATCCCCGCTCCGGTCATTCAGGAGCCACGGGACGTGGTGATCCAGGTTGATGCCGTCACGATCTGCGGCACCGACCTGCACATCCTCGGCGGTGATGTGCCCGAGGTGGCGGTCGGCCGGGTCCTCGGCCACGAGGCGGTAGGCACCGTTGTCGAGACCGGCAGCGGCGTAAGCGGGATCACCGCGGGCGACCGGGTGCTGGCCTCGTGCATCTCGGCGTGCGGCATCTGCCGGTTCTGCCGCGAGGGAAGCTACGGGCAATGCCTCGGCGGCGGTGGCTGGATTCTCGGCCACACGGTCGACGGCGTGCAGGCCGAGTACGGCCGGATCCCGTTCGCCGACCAGTCCACCTACAAGCTGCCGGAGCAGGTGAGCGACGAGGCGGCGGTGCTGCTCGCCGACATCCTGCCCACCTCTTACGAGGTCGGCGTGCTCAACGGCCGGGTCCAGCCCGGCGACACCGTCGTGGTGGTGGGGGCCGGCCCGATCGGGCTCGCCGCCGTCATCACCGCACGGCTCTTTTCACCCGCGCACATCGTCGTGATCGACAAGGCCGACAGCCGGCTGCAGGCGGCGAAGACGTTCGGTGCCGACACCATCGTGCGGGCCGGTGCGGAGGACCCGCTCACCGCGGTGCGGGCCCTGACCGGAGGGCTCGGCGCCGACGTGGTGATGGAAGCGGTCGGGTCCCCGCAAACCTTCGAACTCTGCACCACGCTCGTACGCGCGGGCGGGCACATCGCCAACGTCGGCGTACACGGAAAGCCAGCCACCCTGCACCTGGAAGACCTGTGGATCCGCAACATCACCATCACCACCGGCCTGGTCGATACGTACTCCACACCGAAACTGCTCGGCATGCTCGTCGCCGGGCAAATTGATATCGAGCGGATGATCACCCATCGGTTCGGTCTGGACCAGTGCACCGAGGCGTACGACGTGTTCGCCGATCCCATCAGCAGCGGGGCGCTCAAGGTGGTCCTGTCGCGATAAGGATCTATGGACCGTCGCCGACGGCGTCGTGACCGCGGCACACTCGCCACCCGCCCGCTCAAGTTATGAAGTGACGGGGGGAGTCCGCAGCACGCTCCAGCCCAGCACTCCGGAGACTCCTTCCAAGGAATGCCCGACGGTCACGCCGTCCGCGTCGATCGTGAAGGCGAAGACGTTCTTACTGTGGTGCTGTTGCGCATTTTGACGACGCTCAACGTGCGGCCGGTGATGTAGGTCATCTCGATGTAGCGCAGCAGGATCACGTTGTGGAACAGGAACGACACTCCACCGACGGGCTCGGGACTGGGGCCCAGGATGGTGGTTTCGCTGGTGACGAGCAGGGTGGCGCCGGCGGCACGGATGATCCCGGTCAGGCTGCGGGCGTAGGCGGGGAACCGGTCGGATTCGCGGGCGGCGAAAACCATCTCCGCGAGGCTGTCGATCACCACCCGGCGGATCGACCCGCCGGCCAGGTCCTGACGGATGCGGGCGGCGAGCAGGTCCAGGTCCAGTTCGCCGAGCGGCACATGGTGAACCACCAGCTTCCCGCTCTCGGTGGCGGTGCTGAGATCCCAACTGAAACCTGCTGCCATCTTGACGAGCTGTTCGGCCGTGTCCTGGAAGGTGACGTAGAGGCAGCGTTCGTCCTGAGCGATGCCTTCGGCGACGAACCGCAGGCCGCAGATGGTCTTGCCGGCTCCGGACGGCCCCAGCATGACGGTGGCCTCGGCGGTGCCGATCCCGCCGCCCATGAGCTCGTCGAGCCCGGTGATGCCGCTGCGGATCCGGCCCGTGACCTCGGTCGCCGGACCGGTGGAGAGAGTTTCGATGCGGGGGAAGACCTCCAACCCGCCGGGGCCGATGCGGAAGGTGTGTTTGCCTTCCAGGTGGTGGGTACCGCGCATCTTCACTACCCGCAGCCAGCGCCGGTCGATCGGTTCGCGGGGCTCGTAGGCGAGGTGGATGATGGCGTCGGCCAAGGCGAACTCGACCCCGGACGCCATTTCCTCCTGGGTGTACTCGCCGAGCAGCAGCAGCGCCGATTCGGTGTGGGCGACCCTGCTGATCAGGTCGTAGAACACCATCCGCAGCTCGCGGTCCTCGGTGAAGTCCCGCAACGCCTTCGCACTGTCGATGACCACCAGGACGGGATTCTCGTCCAGCGCCTTACTCGCCACCTCGTCGACCAGCGACCTCATCCGGCCGGCCTGATCCTGACGGATCAGATCACCTAGGTGCAGATACTCCACCCGCGAGCCCAGCACCTGGGGAGCGAAGAAGCCGAACGGGGCCAGATGCCGGACCAACTTGGTGTGCGGTTCGGACAGGGTCGTGTAATTCACCGACCGGCGCTGGGGTGTGGCGTCGGCGAAGCACATCTGCTGGGCCAGGATCGTCTTGCCGGTCCCCGGCGCGCCGGCCAGCACCGTGACCGAACCGGGCTCCAACCCGCCGCCGAGCACCACGTCGAGTCCGGGCACGCCCGTTGCCAGTCGAGTCACCTTCAGCCCACCTTCTGTGCCATGAGCGCGGCCGCCGCGGCCAGCAGCTGTTGCGGTGTCCAGGGTTTGGGCAGCACCGCGTCGGCGCCGCCGCCCGCGCACGTCGACCGTGACGTGACGCTGCACGACGTCGCTGAACTCAGCGCCGGAACCGGGTAAACCCGCACCAGTGACCCGTGCTCGCCCGGCTACCCGCTGAGTGCCGACGGGCTGCGTTCACCGTCAACGGCTGGTAGTGCGCAGATTGTCCCCATCATCGGCGATTTCGCTGTCTTCCTACGTGGCCGCCAATTTCCGGTTGATCAAGGGCATGTGGGTGGGCGGATGCCGTCTCGGAGCGCGTCGTCGTCGGGTATGGCCGGTGCAGCGCTGCTGTTGTCGTCTCGACGGCGGCACCCCGGCCGACAGTGACTTGCGGGTGTGCGGCAGCCTTCGGTCCCGGTCACAGTGGTGGAGCGGGCGTTTCATGCGGAGGGGCCAGGAAGGGAGAGGTGGCCACGTCCGATCCGCTGATGATCGTTTCGGCGAGTGTGGCCAGACGCTGGTTATGGTTGCGCGCTGCGTTGCGCATGGTGGTGAAGGCGTCTTCCATGCTGATCTGGAGTCGTTCGGCGAGTACGCCTTTGGCCTGTTCGATCAAGATGCGGCTGTTGAGTGCGTTCTGTAGTTGCTGGGTGAGGACACTGCTGTCATGGATGGCGCGTTGCTGCAAAAGCCCTATCGTGGCGACATCGGCCATCGCTTGCCCGATGCGTACCTTGTCCGGAGCGAGTACGCCGGGTGTGGTGTCGAAAAGGCTGAGGGCGCCGATGATGTTGGTCCCGTGCCGCATCGGGAGCGCGTGAACGGCCGCGAACCCCACTCCCGCGGCGGCCGCGGTGAATCGGGGCCATCGGCCGTCGTGGGGTAGGTCGGGGACCGATACCGGTGTTCCGGTGTGGTAGCAGTCAAGGCACGGGCCTTGGTCGGCCTGCAGCTGGAACAGCCCCAGCAGCCGGGTCCGCTCCGACGAGGCGGCAACCAGCTGCAGAGCGCCTTGACCCTCGGCGAGGAGCAGCCCCGCGGCGGAGACGTCCAGGAACTTCACGCAGCGTTCGGTGAGGCTGTGCAGGAAGTCGACCACATAAAAGTCGTCGACAAGCGTGTCGGACAATTCTACGAAGACATCCGCCAAGTGGGTTTCGATCACGTCGTCACCTCGTCACGCAGTAGTCCAATCGGTTGGCCGCGGTGAGCAGGGTCGCAGGCGGTCGGCCGGCCGTGGGCAGAGCGCGGTTACCCCCGATCGGTGAAATCAATCGATGCTCTCGTCGCGGTCGAATCGCAGCATTCGGGTGACGACGTCGCCGGCAACGTCGTGCAAAGCCCGGTCGGTGGTGAAGGCGTAGGCGCGGAGCCTGACCAGGGCCACGGCGGCACTCACCCCGAGCTGCACGCTCATCATTCCGGTTGCCTGGTGGACCGCGGGATGTTGCAGTGCGGTCCGCTCCGGAAGGCCGTCCATGCCCGGCGGTGCGTCGGGGTCGATGTCCAGCAGCAGGGCGCATGCCAGCTCCGTCAACATCAATGCGTCTGCCAGCGGCTCGCCCTCCAGAGCCCCGGGGCTCGTCGGTACAGGTCCATGACTCCGAGCCGGACCCCGCCGACGCGCAGCGGTAGGGCGAAGACCGCGTGGATGCCGCAGCGAATCGCCGCTGGGGCGAAGGCAGGCCAGCGGGTGAGAAATTGCGCGTCGTCCAGGTCGGCGATCAACGACGGCCCGTTGGCGATGGCCTCGGTGCTGGGTCCCTCGCCGATGGTCAAGGCGAGGTCTTCCAGCGCATCGGCCAGCCCGTCGCTGGTGTACAGCGTTTCGCGAGGGGTGGTGGTGAGGGTCACCACGATGGCGGCGGCGTCGATCCCGGCGAGGGTGAGCATTGCTGCTACGACATTGTCGATGGTGGCGGTGCGACCGTGGGCGAGTTCGACAACCACGCTCCAGAGACGCATTTTCCGGTCCATGATCATCGCGACACCGGATACGCGGTGAAGGCCGGGTGGATGTGCCAGTCGGGCCGAACCGCCGTGATCGGTTCAGCAGAGGCCAGGTGCCAGTCGGGGGCTCTGACAGCACGGTCGCCACCGGCCGGACTGGGCCGGGGATCCTCCTGCTGCCGTAGCTGTGGGCACGGCGGTATGTGGTGATCATGGGTTGCGGTCATTGTCGAACGACACCTCATCCTGCCGTGGCGTAGTGGTGCTGGCCTCGAAGCGCCACCTGCGCGGACGCGATAGTGGATTCGTCCTGGTAAGAGGAGAAGCGCAGCGGCCGGACCGTAGCAATGGCGTCAAGCGACAGGACAGATGCGTAAGAAGGCCCGCCGCGGCCGAAGCTACATGTCAGGTTCCGGGGACCACTTGCGATAAGGGCGCAGCGATCTTCGCGGCTGCGAGGAACGTCGACGCGCCCGGGCCAGCTACTACACGCCACCAGGGTCTCGAGCAGCTACTCCTACTCTACCCCCGTCGCCGCCGCAGTAGATCTCCTCCCACGCGAGTCGGAGGTGGGCCGCCCGCGCCCGATCGGATGGGGCGTTCGCCGCGACGATGGACCCTTCGTCCGGCGATGTGCTGACATCGCTGACCACAAACGGCTGGCCCGGCATGCGTGGCTTAGTGGCAATAAGGTTGCTCGGGACCCCGGGTAGCTGACTCTTCGCTGCTCGGTGAGTGCCCGTCCTGGATCGATGTCCACGCCCGTATGAGCGCTGACCTCGTCGTCCTGATCATCTGCCGTGGCGAGCATCGGAGCGTGACCACCGGATTAAGGCTGGAGAGGTAGAACCATGCTCGATGGCGCCCTGAACAGGACATGCGAGGGCTGGTCCGAAAAGGTGCCGCAGATGACCGTGAATCGGGTGGCGGACAGCGCCATCGGCGCTGGCCGCCCGAAATCCAGTGCGCCTTACGTACGGCAGGATTCCTGTACAGCCCCTGGCATCGACGGCGGTGGCGGATCCGGCATCGCAGAGCTTGTCACGCAGGTGTTGCGGTGGCAGCAGGACATCTCCGTTCTGGCTGGCAACATCGCCGTTGCCGAGAACCAATTGGCGCTGGCCTACCGGAGGGTTGGCCGAGCATGATCCTGCACGATCAGTGGACTACCTGGAAGCGGCCGCTGAGGCAGACCGCTACGCCGCGCACAGCGGGAAGAGCAACGCAGGTGGCTCCTGATGTCATCGGCCGACCACCTGACCGCGTAGTCACACCCGGTGACCGCGTGGTGAAAGCTTCGCGCCCCTGACTCAGAACCGTTCGATGACTTGGGCCTCAGGGAGCCGCGGTGTGTGCGGGGCGGCGGTGGATGCCGGGTCGCCGGTGGTGAAACGCAGCACCAGATGCGGCCGGCCGAGGCCGGAGAGCAGACCGCGCATGCGTTCACGGGTCACGGCCACCTCGATGGTCGCGCTCAGCGGCAGGACCGACAGGCCGAGTTCGATGGCGGTGAGCCAGGCGGCCGACAGTGCTTCACCGGCGCGGAGCCAGTCCGCCTCGCCGTCTTCCGGCCCGTAGAGGATCGCGAAGGCGGCAGCATCTTCGTGCTCCCCGGAGACGGGCAGTTGGCCGAGGTAGCCGAAGTCGCGGCCCGGCACGGTCGTCCGCGTGACTTCGTCCGGGATGGCGGCGTCCGGGATGCCGCTGCTCAGCGGCCGGGTGCCGCCGGTCCAGTAGGTGACCTCTTTCTGCCAGGCGAGGTCCTCGGCCTCGGCGCGCTGGGCCTGGTCGGCGGCGCTCGCCAGGTCGTACACCTGGTCGGGGTGCAGCAGATGCAGGCCCGCGCCGGCGGATTCCACGGCAGCCACGATGGCGTCCAACTTGTCGGCGTCGATGGGAGTGCCGACGATGGGCCGCCGGTCGGTGTGCCGCAGCTCGACGGTCTGCCGGCGCCGTCGCGCTTCGAGACTGACCGGAATCCGCCGGTCGACACGCAGCCGCGCGAGATGGTCGGGGTGGTCCGGGTTCGGCATCCTTGCGATGACGGCGTCCCAGCCGTCGGCGGTGAGGCTCACGAGAGCGTGATTCAGCGCGGCCCCGCAGCTGACGATGGCGAGCCGGGAGTCGGGGTCAGTGACGTCGAGTGCCCGGCTGTGATCGAGGTAGAGGTCGAGTTCGTCGCCGCTGACGCTCCAGCGCCACGGCTGAGTGTTGTGGATCGACGGGGCGTACCCCGCCGTGGTAGCGGCAGCGGATAGCGCCCTGGCCTCGGCGCGGGTGTCGGCGGCACGGGTGGAAGCCTCGGAGCTCATGCTGAGTTCCTTTCTGAAACGTCCGATGTTTGGGGCCGGTCACGGCGTGTGCGGCCAGGTCTAGTCGCGGATCTCGGGCAGGTCCTCGCCGGTTCGCCGCACGTAGGTGCGGTGCTCGGCGCGTTGTCGACCGTCTGTTGGCGTAGTACGGCGGCTTTGCGGCCAAGGCCGGGTACCCGGTTGATGACGTCCATAACGAGGTGGAACCGGTCCATGTCGTTGACGACGAGCATGTCGGGCAGGCGCCGGCGCAGCCGGCCGGTCACGGCGAGGACTTCAGATTCAGGCCGGGGGTGGTTGCGTGGGAGTCCACGGGGCAGTTCGGGTGGGGCGAGATGTCCAAGGCTACGGCGTTGGCACTGAATTGCGAGCGCCATTTCCAGGTGACGCTCAGCCGAACTTCTGTCGCTGATTCAAATGCTTACAGCCAATCTCGGTGTTTGAAGACGGCATAGAGCAGGGTGGACATCACGGCGATGAGGGCGGTGGAGACCAGGACGCCCCAGTGGGTTCCGTTGCCTGGGTAGGGCAGGTTCTGGCCGTAGAATCCGGTGATCGCGGTGGGCACGGCGATGATCGCCGCCCAGCTGGTCACCTTTTTCATGATCAGGTTCATGCGGTTGGCCTGGATGGTCAGGTTGGTCTCGGCGGTGGTGGCGACCAGGTCGCGTAGTGATTCGGTCCATTCGGTGGCGCGAAGGACGTGGTCGTAGACGTCCTGGTAATACGGCGTCATCGCTTCGTTGACGGTGTGCAGGTCGCGGCGCAGCAGAGTGTTGAGGACCTCACGCATGGGCAGCACCATCCGCCGCAGGATGACGAGGTTCTTGCGGAGCTGGAAGGAGCGCCGCTGGACCGCGTGGATCTGGGATCGGTGTTCGTCGAAGAGGAGTTCCTCGAGTTGTTCGATCGCTTCATCCAGGCGCTGTACGGCGGCGAAGTGGCCGTCGACGATGTGGTCGAGCAGGCCGTACAGCAGGAACGAGACGCCGTGCTTGGCGAGGTCGGCGGAAGTGTCCCAGCGGGCGAGGACGGGTGCGAGGTCGAACCGGTCGTCGTTGCGCACGGTGATGATCGCCTTGTCGGTGATGAACACCGCGATCTCGTTGGCGGTCAGCGTCACGCTGTCATCGTCGAGGGTGACGGCGTACGCGCTGAGGAACAGATGGGAGGCGTAGCGGTCGAGTTTGGGTCGCTGGGATTCGTGTCCCGCGTCCTCGATCGCCAGTTCGTGCAGACCGAACTGTTCGTTGACCATGGCGAAGTCGTCCGCGGTGGGCCGGCACAGGTCGAGCCACACCACCGACGCCGGATCGGTCAGGTGAGCGGAGATGTCAGCGAGCGTGAGATCCGACGACACGCAGACGCCGTTTCGATAGAGCCGGGTGCTGGCGCGCGGGTTGACGCCACGCCCGTCCGTTGAAGGGCCGTGGCCGACGGTTCCCGGAATGAGACTCATCGAAGAAGCACGGTTGGCGGTTCAGGGATAGTCATCGAAACCTCGACCAACTGGGTAGACGTCCGGCGGCGGCCGACTTTCCGTCACCGGGGGCCGGGGCGACTCTTTCACCGTACGCCGCGCGTTCGCAGTCCATGCCGGCTCTATCCCTCGCCGGGGAGCTGTCCCGCAATTAGCGGCGCCCAGGCCGCGGGGCCGTTCAGCGCACGGGTGGTCGCCGTCCCAGGGAGTTCTAGCGACCGGCCGGTGGGCGAGGGTGGTGGGAATTTCCAACCATCGGCTCGGCTGCGCTCTCGGCGAATCGGGTCAGCAGATCGGCCAACATGGCGACGTCGTCATCGGGCCAGGAGGCGAGCATCTGCTGGAGCCGGGCCTGACGGAAGACCCGCGACGCCTGCACCAGACGCGTTCCCGCGGATGTCAATGTCAGTGACACCCGGCGCGGGTCACGGGCGGATACCGCGCGACTGACCATCCCAGCCTGGGTGGCGCGGGCGACCAGGCGGCTTGCGGTCGAAGGAGCCACGGCGAGTGCGCGGGTCACCTCGCTGACGCCGATCTCGCCCGGTGCCTCGGCGATGGCCAGGCAGACCAGCAGGGTTGAGCCCTCCACGACGCGCCCTTCGTGGGCGATACCGGTGGGCGCGTCCCACATCCTGCGCAGCCGTAACAAAGCCTGGTCGAACCGTGCGAGATCGCTGTTCCTACTGTTTCGACCCATCGTCCCTCCAGAAAACACATGTACGGTACATATATGAGTAGTGTTCTGGTCACTGGGGCGTCCGGCAATGTGGGCCGACACATCGTTGACCAACTGGCTTCGACCGGTGTCGAAGTCCGGGCCGCCGGCCATTCGCCGGCTCAGTCAGACGGCGTGCGGCCGCTGGGCGAGGCCAGCGGAAGCGCTGACTGGGTACCGTTCGGCTTCTCCGAACCGGCCACCTGGGAAGCGGCGTTCGCCGGAGTGCAGACCATGTTCCTGCTACGACCGCCGGCGATCAGCAACGTGAAGCGGGATCTGCTGCCGGCCGTTGCCGCGGCCCGGCGAGCCGGGCTGCGGCATGTGGTCTTCCTGTCCCTGCAGGGCGCGCAACATAACCGGGTCGTGCCACATGCCAAGGTGGAGTCCTGGTTGCGTTCCAGCGGTCTGGGCTGGACGTTCGTACGGCCATCGTTCTTCACTCAAAACCTGAGCACCACCCACGTCGCGGACATCCGCGACCGTGATCAGATCATCATCCCGGCCGGCGGCGGCCGGACAGCGTTCGTCGATGCGATGGACGTCGCGTCCGTCGCCACAGCGGCCCTACTGAATCCCGAGAACCACCGCGGGTGGGCCTGGACGGTCACCGGACCGGAGGCGCTGACCTACGCCGAGGTCGCCGACATCCTCACGAGAGTGCTCGGCCGCTCGATCACGTACACCCGCCCCGGACTACTGCGCTACCTGCGTCATGCTCGGCGAGCGCTGGGCATGCCCCGCACCATGGCCGTGGTCACCGGCACCATCTACACCACAGCTCGCATGGGCTTCGCGGCCGGACTCACCGACGACGTGCGGCGGGTCACCGGCCGAGCACCACTCGGTGTCGAGGAAACTGCCCAGCGGGAACGAGCAGCCTGGACGGCGTCACCTGCCTGATCAGGCGATTGGACTGACACCGCTGTCGTCGGCGGTCAACGACGTGAACTGTTCATGGTCGACTCCCGGAAACCGCTCGGCCCGTGTGTCACGCTTGAGTTTCTCCAGCTAAGGCCGTGACAGACATGTCCACAAGGCAGCCGAATCACCCGTCAACCGCGTCAGGGACCGCCACCCCGGCGGCGACCGCGTTGGTAACCGATGACCAGGTCGACGACATCGTCGAACGCCTCCAGCGTCGGTACAACACCCAGCAGATCTCCCGGACAGACCTCGAAGTCAAAGTCCGCGGTTCATACCATCAATTCGACGGAGCCCCCATCCGCGCGTTCGTCAATGTGTTCGTGGAACGACTGGTGCGTCGCTCGGTCGACGACGAATTGGCCGTTACGACGGCCGCCGCCTATAAATAAGATGTTTTCCATTCGCGGTGGCTGTGAGCAACCGACTGGGTCGGCGCCGGCTTCAGCGCGCGGCGATGGCCGAGGGTAGCCCTAGAGTCGCGTGGGAATGATGCAGCCGTGGGCGAAAAAAGTTACTGATGTGCCACTACTGCGGATGCCGCGAAACGCCGCTGATCCGGGACTACATCGCGGAGCACGAGCGGGCGATCAACTTGGGGGGCGACGCGGTCCGCGCGATCGATGACGGCGAGCTGGCCAAGGCCGCCGAGCTGCTCGGTGCAATGGCCGTGGAGTTGCGATCTCACTGGCAGGGAGAGGAGAAGGGCCTGTTCGCAGTGATGGGTCGTGATGAACTTTTCGCCGAGCATATTGACCCGCTGGTGCGCGAGCACCGTGACCTCGAAGCGCTGCTCGGCGCGGTTGACCTCTCCGACCCGACCGACCAGGGCCGCGTCCGCGATGCGGTCTTCGAACTGCACGAGCACATCGCCAAGGAGGAAGACGGCCTTTTCCCTGCATCACTGACCACACTGAGCGGCGACGAGTGGGAAGCCTCCATGCAAGCTTGGCGCGCCGCGCATCCCGGCGGCACCATGATCGGCGAGTGAGGCGCGGCGCCGGCGTCCTGGAGGGGAGAACGACGCGTCAATGCGTGCGTCCCGAAAGAACTCGAACAGGTGCTTCTTCGCAGGTTCTGGCTAGAGGTCCCCTTTGAGCTGCGCAGCGTCTGGCGAATCGCTACGGTCAGGTGCATCTCTGGTGCAACGGGGGCCGAGGACTTGTCTGATGTGCAGGTGAAGGGTTCCGGTCGGGCGGAGTTGAGCCTTTCCAGGGGATGGGTGCAGGGCGTTGCCTTGGTCCTGGTTTTCGGGTTCTTCGTGATGGGCATGCTGGCCCTGAGGACGTATACCGACTCGATGCCGTTGCCGCAGCGAGTGACCGGCCCGGACGGCCAAGTGGTCTACACCGGAGCTGACGTGACAGCTGGGCAGCAGACTTTCCTGCGCCGCGGGCTGCAGCAGTACGGCTCGGTGATGGGTCACGGCGGGTACCTCGGCCCCGACTACACCGCAGAGTACCTTCGCATCTCCGCCGAGCACATCAAGGCCGAACTCGCGGGCTCAGGGCAGCAGGAGCCAACCGAGGCGGTCAAGCAGATGCTTCGCGCGAACCAGTACGACGAGGCGAGCGGCGAGTTGCGGTTCACCGCAGATCAGGTCTCGGCCTTCGGGATCGCCACCAGCCACTACGCGAACGTCTTCGGTACCGACAGCACGAAATACGGCCTCATCCCGGAGATGATCACCGATCCTCGGGAGATCCACGAATTGACCGCGTTCTTCTCGTGGACGGCGTGGGCGAGCGCCGCGCAACGACCCGGCCACAACTACTCCTACACCAACAACTGGCCGCCCGAGCCGCGCGTCGACAACACCCCGACCGCCGATGTCGTGGTCTGGTCGGGCCTGTCGCTGACCGCCCTGCTGGTCGGGCTGGGCGCGCTGTTCGCCCTGTACGGGCGGTGGAGCCGCAACATCGGCTGGCACGCCTCCGAACAGCCGGCCCTGGCCTTCCTCCAACCCGGCCAGGTACAGATCACCAAGGCGCAGCGGGTGACCGCGTGGTTCTTCTTCGTGGTGGCTGCTCTCTTCCTGGTGCAGGCCCTGCTGGGCGGTGCGATCGAGCATTACCGGGCCGACCTGAGCACCTTCTTCGGCATCGACCTCGCACAAATGTTGCCGTTCAACCTGGCCCGCACCTGGCACGTACAGCTATCTCTGCTGTGGACGGCGGCGGCGTTCCTCGCCGCCGGCATCTTCTTGACGCCGATCATCGCCGGCCGGGAGCCCCGGCGGCAGCACTGGCTGGCCTGGGGTCTGCTCGGAGCGCTGGTGATCGTGGTGGTCGGCTCGATGGCCGGCGAGGCCATCAGCATCTTCGGCGCCGACTGGGCGAAGGGCTCGATGTTCTTCGACCAGCAATGGGAGTACCTGGACCTGCCGAGGTTCTGGCAGGCCCTGCTGTCGATCGGGCTGTTCCTGTGGATCGCGATCATCTACCGCGGCATCCGGTCACGGTTGAAGACCGAACACAAACTCAACATGCCATGGCTCTTCCTCTACGCCGGTCTGGCGATCCCGGCGTTCTACGCGGTCGGCATGCTCGCCTCGACCGAGAGCCACTTGACCGTCGCGGAGTTCTGGCGGTTCTGGGTCGTACACCTGTGGGTGGAGGACTTCCTGGAGCTGTTCACCACGGTGATGGTGGCCTACACCTTCGTGATGCTCGGTGTGGTCCGACGCAAGATCGCCATCCAGATCATCTTCCTCGACGTCATCCTCTACTCCGCGGGCGGCGTCATCGGGACGATGCACCACCTGTACTTCTCCGGCACACCGGTGGAGCACATGGCACTCGGCGCGTTCTTCTCCGCGCTTGAGGTGATCCCACTGACGTTCCTGACCGTCGAGGCGTGGACCTTCCTGCAACTGGGTGCCCGGCAACAGACCCGCAGCAGCGCGCCGTTCCCGCACCGCTGGGCGGTGATGTTCCTGGTCTCGGTCGGCTTCTGGAACTTCGTCGGCGCCGGAGTCTTCGGCTTCCTGGTCAACCTGCCGATCGTGTCCTACTACCAGATCGGCACCGCACTGACCGCCAACCACGCACACGGCGCCATGATGGGCGTCTACGGCATGCTCGCAGTCGGCCTGACACTGTTCGCGCTGCGCTACATCATCCCCGCGTCGAAATGGCCCGACAAACTGGCGAAGACCTCGTTCTGGTCGCTCAACATCGGCCTGGCCTGGATGGTGTTCGTGACCCTGCTCCCGCTGGGGATCCTGCAGCTGTGGCACTCGGTGAACGACGGATACTTCGAGGCACGCACCCTCGGCTACATCACCGAACCGGGAAACGCGCTACTCGAGTGGATGCGGATGCCCGGTGACCTCATCCTGATCATCGGCGGTGTGCTGCCGTTCCTGTGGATCACCTATCTCGGTATCCGGTTCGGTATCAAGGCGACGGCAACCGAGCTGCCGCCCGAGACGCTCTACGTCGAGGAAACCGCCGAGGCCGCGCAGGACCGCACCGGGCTTCCGATCATGGCCGCCCCTGTGGGTGAGGCCGGGGAGGTGCCCCGGTCGCGGAGCCGCTATTCCTCCGACCACCGCGACGAGCCGGAACAGCCATGACCTGGTTCTCGGCCTCCGCGGTAGGGGTAGAGGCCTGGCTGGCAGCCGGCTACTGCGTGGCCCTTGTCGGGCTCGCCCACGTCATCGACGCGCTCGCCCGCCGTGCCGCATCGGTCGCCGAAGGCGGACTGTCCGGCGGCTTCGCCTACCACGCAGACCACGACGCATGGCAGTGCCCGCAGAACCAATGGTTGTGGCCGCAGTCGTTCGACGCGCAGAACCGTGTGATGCGCTACCGCGGCACCCCATCGGTGTGCAACGCCTGCCCGGTCAAGGACACATGCACGACATCCTCCTCCGGACGCGAGATCCAGCGCACGGTCGATTCGTGGCCGGCGTCCGAAGCCGCCCGCTTCCACCGCGGGATCGCCTGCCTCGTGGTGGCGCTCGGCCTCGTGTGGCCGCTCGGCACCGCGCTCACGGGCCCGGGTTCTGACTCGCTGCTGGTCCTCGCCGTGGCCATGCTTGTGGCGCTGCTGCTGAGCACGCCGCTCTGGTCCCACCTACGCCGCAGCACGGTGTTCATCCCCGAGGGGATGGTCCGCCGCTCGCTCGACGACGAGATCGCTGAGCGGGAAGCGGCCGCCGCCGCGGTGATCCGCAAACGTTCGAGCTATGGATCAGACCGACGTAAGCCCGGACCGGAGGCAACCGGATGATCATCGCTACCGCCATCACCTTCGCGCTCGTGCTGCTCCTTCTGGCCATGACCTCGCTGCGGGTGCTGAAGGAGTACGAACGCGGCGTGGCGTTTCGGCTGGGACGGTTGCGAGAACCCGTGGAGCCTGGGGTTCGGGTGCTGCTTCCTGGCTTCGACAAGCTGGTCCGGGTGGACCTGCGGGTGGTCACGCTGACCATTCCGCCTCAAGAGGTGATCACCCGCGACAACGTGTCGGCCAGGGTCAACGCTGTCGTACTGTTCCGGGTGGTCGACCCGGTCAGATCCGTGATGTCGGTGGAGAATCACGCGGTCGCCACCTCACTGATCGCCCAGACCGCCCTGCGTTCGGTCGTCGGCCGGGCGGACCTCGACACACTGCTCGCCCACCGGGCAGATCTCAACGAGGACCTCGCGACATCAATCGCATCGATGACCGAGCCGTGGGGGGTCAAGGTCGAAGTCGTCGAGATCAAGGACGTGGAGATCCCCGAAGTGATGCAACGGGCGATGGCCCGCGAGGCGGAGGCCGAACGAGAGCGCCGTGCGAAGGTGATCAACGCCCGCGGTGAACTCCAGGCGGCGACGGAACTGCGGGACGCCGCGAAAATCCTCAGCGAAAGCCCCGCCAGCCTGCAACTGCGCTACCTGCAGACGCTGCTTGAGCTCGGCGCCGACCACAACTCCACCGTCGTCTTTCCCCTGCCGATCGACATCATCGGCCCGTTCCTCGACGCCGTCCGCGGCAAAGCCGCGCCAGGCGTCAACGGCACCTCCCCGCTGACCAACCCCGCCCAGAGGACGCGTGATGAACTCTGACCTCGACGAGCAGAAGGGCCGCCCGATCCAGCTGACCCCGGTCGCCCCCGGTGTCTGGCTGGTCATCCTCGGCGGCGGCGTGACAGTCCTGGGACCACTCTTCGGATTTCTCATCGGCACGGTCCTCGGCACCGAACGACAAACTCTCGGGATGAGCCCGATCTTCCTGTTCCTCTTCCTCGGGTTCCTCGTGGCCGGCGCCGGACTCGGCACCGCGATCCTCGGCATTCGCCGCAACCTGCGCAGCCGCAAGACCGCCGCGCACTGAGCCGGACGCCGCGCAGGCGGTTTGCCGATCCCGGTGCCGGGCATCCCCTCCAGAGCGTGATCTCTCACGTCGTTCTGCCCGTCGCGCCGGTGTGCGGTTACATCGGTCGGCGAATGGCTGCCCGGACCTTGCGGCCCCGATTCGGCAATTCGTACTTGGACGCCTGCTCCAGGTCCTCACGTGCTGCGTGTCGTCGGTGGCCGGTGTCTCGATCGGCAGATCTGCGGCATCGGTGCGTCCTTCGGTGTTCTGGATCATCTTGGGCCTACTTCGCGTCTGTCAACGGCAACGGAGAAACGATGAACGAGCGTCACACGCTGGTCCGCAGCCGGCACGACCGTGGGGCCACTCTCTGGTTCGGTGATCGTTGATGGGCGCCATCGACCTCAACAGCGCGTCGAGGGCCGTCAACGACCAGGACGACCCGCACGCCGACGCCGTGCCCGGCATCGTCCCCGTTGCTCCGGTTAGCCCCTGGCACGCCGCTGGCGTCTCGGCGGTCTCGTTTGCGCTGGGTGCTGCGCTCCCGCTCCTGACCATCCTCGTGCTGTCGGTCACGGCCAGAGTTCCCGTCACGTTCCTGGTCGTGCTGCTCGCGTTGGCGCTCACCGGTGCACTCGCCGCGACGATCGGTGACGGCCGACGCACCCCGGCAGTCCTGCAGACCGTTCTCGGCGGCATGGCCTTCACCTACGCCGGTGGACGTCCTCTGAGGGCGACGACACTATGACGCGACCGCAGGTACGAAATACCGCAACGACAGACGTCGGTCAGCAAGGCGTAGGCCGGCCGAGCGTGCCGCAGCCTCTTCGGCAAGATGCCACGAGGCGAGATACCGGACGCCTGCAGGTATGGGAGTCCGAAGGTGGCCACCTCAGCCCCGAGGACAATGACAGAACAACACCGTGGCTGGCAGCCGGGCCGCTGGCGGAACTGGCCGATGACACCGCCATGCATGCCGACGTGGACGGGTTGCCGGTTTGCCTGGCGCGCTGCGGTGGGACGGTGTACGCGCTGCTCGATGAATGTAGCCACGGGCACGTCGCGTTGTCCGAAGGTGAGGTCGAGGGCGGTTTCGTGGAGTGATATCTGCATGGCTCACGGTTCGACCTGACCACCGGCCGGCCTGCCGGGCCGCCGGCAACCGGGGCCGTTCCGGTCTACCCGGTGCGCATCACCGCCGGCATCATCGAGGTCGCCTTACCTGCTTCTCCCACGGCCGAACCGATCAGCAGAGGTCTGCAGTGATCGTCGCCACCGACCGGCCCGTTCTTTCGCTTGCCTGTTGCTATGTCCCAGGTCCCCCGGGTAGTCGCACCCGCGGCATTGCGACCGTTGGGGTTGGGCGGTTCCTCACCGCGTTAACCCGCGGTGAGGAACGGGCTCGGAGGGCCGGTCGGCAGCAGTCACAGCAGTTTGAATTGGTTCAGACTCTGCGCCGGGGGAATCAGTGGCCCTGGGCGTATCGCCACCGCTTCGGCTGAAGCACCGCTGCGGACCGTGTCAGGCGCCGCTGGAATCTGCCGATGCGCCGGATTCTGGCGATGCCGCCACATATTCAGGACTCCGAGGCGGCAGTGTGTAGAAGCAGATCGGTTATCAGTGTTTGGCTACGGTCAGGAGCACCGCGGCTTCGTCAAGTGCTTCCAGGCTGTGCCGCGAGTCCGGGACGATCAGCAGGTCGCCGGGGGTGCCGTCCCAGGATGTCTCGCCTGCGATGAGGCGGACTCGTCCGTGTAGGACGTGGATGGTGGCCTCGCCGGGATTCTCGTGTTCCTGGAGTGTCTGCCCGGCGGCCAGCGCAATGATGGTCTGACGCAGTTGGTGTTCGTGTCCGCCGTAGACGGTGGAGCTGCTGCGACCGCTGGAGGCGGTGTGTGCGAGCTCAAGCTGCTGACGTACCAACGCGGTGAGTGACATTTTCTGCATGCCGGGATCTTTCTCATTGATGGCGCACGGATCGGACATCCTGTCGCCGACAGGTATCCGAATTTATTCACTGGCGTCGGTATTGTGCCCAGCTAGATGGATTGGCGGTAGCCGAAGAATTCGTGATCCTGGTTGTAGCCGCCGTGACCGCCACCGATCTCGGTGAAGTCAGCGACGAACTCCAAACCTTTGATCCATTTTACCTGTTTGAAGCCGAGCTGAACCTCGTTGCGCAGCCGTAACGGTGCGCCATGACCAAACGGTAACGGCTCGCCGTTCATGTCATAGGCCAACATCGTGAGGTGATAGCGCATCTGTTCGATCGGGTGAGCGTCGTAGTAGACACCACCGTCCGGACCGTCGCCGAGCGAATAGAAGACCACCCACTTAGCTTCCGGCAGGGGTTCGACCGCGTCCATGAGGGTCTGCAGCGACACGCCGCCCCATTTGGCGATGCCTGACCATCCCTGAATACAGAAGTGCTGGGTGATCTGCTCGTGGTGCTCCATCGCTCGCAGCTGTGCCAGGCTCAGCTCGACGGGTGCTTGACCAGACCATCGACTCGCAGGCGGTAGTCGGTGAAGTCGTCCGCACGGAGTGCTGCGTACTCGGCAGAATCGGGGTACTTGCCGTTATGTCAAAAGTATTCAGATATGTCGTTCTCGGTGTGCTGGCCCGGTTGGGCGTCGACGTGTTCGAACAACCGCTCGACCGGACCGATCAGTGCGGCGCCGACGCGCTGCACGACGCGCGGGTGCCGCAAGGTCAACGGTGTTGCCGTGACCCAGCCCACGACCACAACCACCATCGAGGCGGCGAAGATCCAGAACCCCGCCCAGCCGGCGTCGTCACGTCTGGCATAGATGTGGTTGAGGTTGCGCAAAGGCCACCGAGGACATCACCGGCCGGGTCGCCGCGATCCAGACCGGCACGATCGCCGCCGTCGACGCGATCGCCACCATCGGCGACATCGTCGGCCGGATCAGCGACTTCTCCACCACCATCGCCTCCGCCGTCGAGGAACAGACCGCCACCACCAGCGAGATGGCCCGCAGCGTCAGCGACGCCGCCACCAGCGCCAACCACATCGCCGCCAACATCACCGGCGTCGCCCAGAGCGCCACCAACATCTCCGAAGCCGCCGAGCACGCCGCGCGGACCACCTACACCGTCGCCGGCGTCGTCACCGAGCTGAAGACCACCGTCGGCCGATTCCGCTACTGACAGGACTCCCGATGCCCACCACCGACAACACCGGCCGTAATCACCAGACCGGCCTGCTCGACGCCTGCGAGCGGCTCGTCGACCTGCAGTACCGCCTCGCCAGCAACCTGCATACCCTCGGCCTGCTCACCGACACCACCCAACTGACCGCGATCGCCAGGATGGACCAGGCCCACGCCGCCATCGACCACGCCCGCCACACCACCGGCGCTGATCAGACACCCGGCTAAGAGACACCGTCGTATCCCGCAACACGGTTCGCAGCCTGAGGCTGCCAGCCAATATCAGCGCCCCGGTGCAAGCGGAGGCCACGCCCAGGTCCGGCCGCACCCACAGGCGAGGGCAACCCAAAGCTGGCAGAGCCGCTCAACGCTCGTCC
The DNA here is from genome assembly GCF_050956125.1 of Actinoplanes sp. CA-252034. Lineage (NCBI taxonomy): Bacteria > Bacillati > Actinomycetota > Actinomycetes > Micromonosporales > Micromonosporaceae > Actinoplanes > Actinoplanes sp. CA-252034. The sequence goes on along the minus strand of NZ_CP191846.1, from coordinate 6,809,741 downwards.
GCGCCGGTAATGCCGGAGCACCACGCACGGTGACTACGCAACGCCCCATCGACTGCAGAGCAGGGCTACGCCATTGACGGCATCAACTCGATCAGAGGGGTGCCATGAGGGCACGCCACGCCACGCGCCGATGCGATGATCGCCCGGTATGCGGGGGTCGGCACGCCACACGAAGAGGTCTCGAACCCACGCCTGCGGCGAACCGACAGTGTGCTCGAGACCCCATCGGTCCAGAAGTGAGATGAATGCCGAACCAGACCATCTACATCGCCGACAACGACCTGCCGCTGCTGCAGCAGGCTCAGGAAATGACCGGGGGAAATCTGTCCGGCGACATCGTCACGGCACTACGCCCCCTCGTCGAGGTCGAGCAGGCCAAGCGATCCGGCTTCGACGAGATAACCGTCAAGCTCGGGCTCGGCAACTCCTCGATCAAGCGGTTCCTCGGCGTCGTCCTCGGCGAGTGGACCGCATCGGGCAACGAGGGTGACGAGACCAACTCGCTGTTTCGAACCCGCAAGGGGCGCTTCGCCGTGCACTACTCCCGCGCCGAGCTGCACACGCCGGTGGGACCCAACGCCGAGCGCGGCCGGAAGTGGTCGACCGGATGGCGCGTTTGGGCCGGGGACTGGTCCCCCGATCAGGCGTGGATGCGCACCCCGGTACAGGCCGTCTTCACCGTCGTCGACACCGCCGAAGAGCTTGAACCGCTGCTGCCGGCGGAGCTCTACGCTCTGGCGCTGCGGACCATCCAGGACGAGCTTTCGGTGGAAGACGTAGGTATCTGAGCCGGTTCCGTCGACCGCGGGCGGATGTTCACAGCCAGCCACGTCGTTTGAAGGCCCAGTGCAGCGCCATACCCGCCAGGATCATCAGCACCACGGCGAACGGGTAGCCGAACGCCCACTCGAGTTCCGGCATGTGGGTGAAGTTCATCCCGTAGACGGCGGCGACCAGCGACGGCGCGAAGAAGATGGCGGCCCAGGCGGAGATCTTCTTGACCTCCTCGTTCTGGGCGTAACTGGCCACGGTGAGCTCCTGCACCCGGTCGTTCTGGGTCTGGCCCACCACCGTGGACCGCAGGGTGAGCAGGCTCTGGTAGAAGTCGATCACGCCCTGCAGGTATTCGCGTTGCCCGTCGGTGATGCTCCGGAGCCGGGTGAACCGGTCGGCGATGTCGTCGACCGACGCCCGGTGTCCGTCGGGCAGTGCGGACAGCTGAGCCATGTGGGAGTAGAGGGCGCCGCTGAGCGTGGCCATGGTCCGCACCGACAGCAGGCCGTGCCGGGCCCGGAACAGGTCGGTCAGGAACGCCTCCGGCTCGGTGACCTGCCCGCCGGTGACCTGTTGTTCCAGGGCCCAGACGTCGGCGGTGACGAGTTCGACGTACTCCTCCTGGTTGCGGATCAGCGCGGCCACGATGGCGTGCGACAACGCGGCAGGGGTCGCCGGCCGCAGCCGCCCGTTGTCGATGCGTCCGCGCGCCGCGCGGGTCTCGCGTTCGGCTGCCGCGTCGGAAACCGCCGGGTTGTTGGGGCCATGCACGGTGACCAGGTAGTTCGCGCCGATGAATTGGTCGAGTTCCAGGTAGTGGACATGTCCGCGTTCGCCGCGTTCCGGGGCGTGCAGGACCACGAAGACGTGATCGGCGTAGACGTGCATCTTCGGCACCCGGTTGCGTTCCTGGCAGTCCTTGACGGCCAGCCGGTGGAACTTGAACGTCTCGGACAGCAACCGAACGGCATCGTCGTCGCAGTGCGGGATGTCCACCCATACGAAACCGGTCTCGTCGGCGAGGAGACGGTCGAGGTCGGTGACGGTGTGCCGTTCGGCTCCGCCTTCGGTGATCTTGAGGATGTGCACGTCTGCCAGCATGTGCCATCCCGGCCGCCCGCATCCCTTTTGTTGACACTTTATTGACGGCGTCAGCGGACACGCGGGTGCCCGCCTGAAGGATCATGGGCCGGGTGGATTCGACGTGGGGTCAGCTGTTGCTGGGGCTGGCGACGATCGTGGGGTTCTTCGCCGCTGTGGCTGCCGGCGTGGCCCTGTTGATCTGGGCCCCTCTGGTCGGCCCACCGAAGGCTCCGCGATGGGTGACCCAGCAAGGTGGTGCCGCGCTGCGGCGTTGGGTGTGGCGGCTGGCTGTGCAGGCAGGTGAACGCCTGCAGGGTGTACAGCTTCCCGCGCCGGTGGCCCGGTGGGCGGGGCAGGTCGGGCGGCATCCGGCTCGGCTGGTGGTGTTGGGGTTCGCGGTGGCTGTCGTGGTGGGCTGGGGGCTGTTGATGCTCCCGGTGGCCACCGAGGCCGGGCGCGGCGCCGGAGCGGTCACGGCCCTGTTCACCGCGACATCGGCGGTGTGCGTGACCGGGCTGGTCATCGAGGACACCGGCAGCTACTGGTCGGGCTTCGGCGAGGTGATCATCCTGGGGCTGATTCAAATCGGCGGCTTCGGCATCATGACTTTGGCGTCGCTGCTGGGGCTGTTGGTGGCCGGCCGGCTGCGGATGCGGCTGCAGTTGGGTACGCAGACTGAGACGAAGACCATGGGTGTCGGCGATGTCCGGCAGGTGGTGCTCGGTGTGCTGCGGATCAGCCTGGTGGTCGAAGCCGTCGTGGCGGTGGTGCTGACGTGGCGGTTCGCCGAGGGCTACGGCGAGTCGTGGGGCCGGGCCGCCTACCTCGGGCTGTTCCATGCGGTGTCGGCGTTCAACAACGCCGGCTTCGGCCTGTACGCCGACAGCCTGATGAGGTTCGTCGGTGACCCGTTGATCTGCCTGCCGATCTGCGCGGCGATCATCATCGGCGGGATCGGCTTTCCGGTGCTGTTCGAACTGCGCCGCGCTCTGCGTACCCCTCGGAAGTGGTCGCTGCATACCAAGATCACCTTAGGGGTGACCGGGTTTCTGCTCGGTGGTGGCTGGCTGCTGATCACGTGGGCGGAATGGGCGAATACCGCCACGCTGGGTCGGCTTGGATTCGGCGAGAAGTTGCTGGCCGGGTTCACTACCGCGGTGATGCCCCGGACTGCCGGGTTCAACAGTGTTGATCTGGCGCAAATGCACGACGTCACTTTGTTGATCAATGACGTGTTGATGTTCATCGGCGGTGGCAGCGGCGGCACCGCCGGCGGGATCAAGGTCACGACGTTCGCGTTGCTCGGGTTCGTGATCCTCGCGGAGATGCGCGGTGAGCCGAGCGTGCACGCGCTCGGCCGGCGCCTGCCGGCTGCTGTTCAGCGGCAGGCGTTGACCATCGCGCTGCTCAGCGTCGGCCTGGTGATGGCGTCCACGCTGGCGATGCTGGCGTTGACGCCGTTCACGTTGAATCAGGCGTTGTTCGAGGTGACCTCGGCGTTCGCCACCGTGGGTATGACCACCGGCATCACCGCACAGGTCGGCACCGCCGGGCATGTCATCCTCATCGCGTTGATGTTCATCGGCCGGCTCGGCCCGATCACCGCCGGGGCGGCCCTCGCTCTGCGGGAACGGACCCGGCGGTACGAACTACCCGAGGAGCGAACCATCGTTGGCTAAGAAACCGGCTACCCACGACCGCATCGCCGTGCTCGGCCTGGGCCGTTTCGGTGGTTCCCTCGCCCTCGAACTCATACGCCAGGGCTGGGAGGTCATCGGCATCGACGCCGACCCCCGCAATGTGCAGACGTTCTCCGACGAGCTCACCCACGCCGCGGTCGCCGACACCACCGATGAGGAGGCCCTACGGCAACTCGGCGTGCACGAGCTGACCAATGTCGTGGTCGGGATCGGCACGGACATCCAGGCCAGCATCATGACCACGTCGCTGCTGACCGACCTGGGTGTGCCGCACATCCTGGCCAAGGCCATCAGCCGACAACACGCGACCATCCTGCGGCGCGTCGGCGCTCACCATGTGGTTTTGCCCGAGCACGAGATGGGTGAACGCGTCGCGCACCTGGTAACCGGCGAGATCCTGAACTTCATACAGTTCGACGACGACTACGTGCTCGTCAAGACTCTCGCACCAGCCGTGAGCACCGATCGGACGCTGGCCGAGGCTGAGCTGCGCAGTAACTACGGCGTTACCGTCGTGTCGATCAAACGGCCGGGTGAGCCGTTCACCTACACGACGGCCGATACCAGGGTCTATGCCGGTGACGTGCTCATCGTGGCCGGCGACCCGCGCAGCGTTCAGGCGTTTGCGAGCCTCACCTGACCGCATCTTCGTCGCTGCGGGTGAGGCAGCATCCGAGACGTCAGGTCGGCCGGAACGGCTCCGCTGCCCCGAGTGATCACTTCGCGATTCGGGGCGGCCGTCGCCAAGCGACCTGCTGTACCAGGAGGGTGAGGACACCGCCGATCACGATGGAGGCGAGGTTGATCGCCAGTTGCACAGCCGACCCGGACGCCTCATAACCCACCCCGTAGGCCAGGGCCACAGCGGCGTTGGCGGCGGCGGGCACCGTGGTCACCGAGATCAGGACACCGACGAGGGTGCCCGCCTTGGCGGAGGTCAGCGACAGCATGCCGGCAATGCCACCCAGGAACCCGATCACCCAGGACAGCGCATCGGGCCGCCAGATGAAGTCGGTCAGAGGGCGCGGCTCCAGCAACATCGCCTTATCGACCAGGCCGGCGGCGGTAAGCAGCCACACCGCGGCCACGGTGACGATCATGCCGACCGGGAAGCCGACCGCCAGCGCCACCACGGAGCGACGGACCAGAGCGAACCTGCGCTTCACAAGCCCGACGCACAGCGCCGCGAGCGGACCGAACTCCGGGCCGACCACCATCGACCCCACGATGAGGATCGGTTGATCCAGCAGCACCCCGACCGCGGCGATAACCGTCGCCACGCTCATGAACGTCAGAAACGACGCCGACAGGGCGCTCTCGTCGCCGGTCTGCTGCTCGATCTCGTGCCACACCACCGCATCCACACCCAGTCCGGGCATGCGGCGGGCGGCCCGATCGGCGGAAGCGGACCACGCGGCGTCCACGTTCTCCACGATGATGGCCCCGTCGCGGTCCACCCCCAGCCCACGCAGGCCATCGAGCACATGACTGGCGCCCTCGCGGACAACGTCGAACTCCACCACGTCACCCGCGGGAGACTTCGCCGCTCCGGGCAACACCATCAGATGGGCGATCGCTGCGTCATCGGCCAACAGCTGCTGCACCTGTGCGCTCACCGGCTGCGGCGCAATGACCCGGACATGCAGCATGGACGCCCCTTCACGATCCTCACGACCGGGGAAGTCTATGGCCGCACCGGCCCAGCCACCGTCTTCGCCCCACCCTCAACCCACTGGACCACGATGAACCATTCCGGAGCCGAACACAGGCGTGTGCTTGCCGCAGCGCTCTCGGGGGGAAGCATGATCCCCGCAGAAGGCTCGGTGGACCGGCAGTCGTAGCGTGACCGAGGCGGTACGGCATCGTGCAACCAGTACGGGAAGTGAGCTATGGAGACCAGCGATCAGGCAGAGGCGCCCGACAAGGAGCCCGCAGAACCCGCGTACGTGTTACCCGCGGTCGTGGATGCACCCGCCAAGCGGGAGCACCGCAGCGGAACTCTGCCGACGTGGCTGCTCAAGCACCAGGTCCAGCCGGTCGGCCCGGCCGCCGGTGAAGGACACGCCGAACAGCACGCATGGTGGAAGGTCATGTGCCTGACCGGCGTCGACTACTTCTCCAGCCTCGCCTACGTGCCCGCGATCGCCGCCGCCGCGGCCGGCGCGGTGTCACCGTTGGCCACGCTGCTGATTGTGGCGCTGACCCTGCTCGGGATGCTGCCGATGTACCGGCGCGTCGCCAAGGAGAGCCCGCACGGAGCCGGGTCGGTGGCCATGCTCGAACGGCTGCTCCCGTTCTGGCGCGGCAAGGTCTTCGTGCTCGTCCTGCTCGGCTTCGTCGCCACCAGCTGGATCATCACGATCACCCTGTCGGCCGCCGACGCGAGCCTGCACGTGCTGGAGAACCCGCACGCCCCGCACTTCCTGCACGGCCACGCCGTCACGCTCACCGTCGTCCTGCTCCTGCTGCTGGGCGGGGTGTTCCTGCTCGGCTTCAGCGAGGCCGTCAATGTCGCCATCCCCCTGGTGGCGGTGTTCCTCGGCCTGAACGCCGTCATCATCGCCGTCGGCATCGCCGAGATCATCACCACGCCCGCCGCATGGTCGGCGTGGACCACGGCGCTCACCGCCGGTGGCGGTGGCTTCGGCGACCTGATCGTGCCCGCCCTACTGGCGTTCCCCATGCTGGTGCTGGGCCTGTCCGGCTTCGAGACCGGTGTCAGCATGATGCCCCTGGTCGCCGCCACCGGCGCCGACGAGGCTCAGCGGTTGCGTTCGCGGATTCACAACACCCGCAAGTTGCTCACCGGCGCCGCGCTCATCATGAGCGTCTACCTGCTGGCCAGCAGTCTCGTCACCACCGTGCTGATCCCCGCCGACGAGTTCGCCGAAGGTGGCGCCGCCAACGGCCGGGCCCTGGCATGGCTGGCCCACGAGCAGCTGGGTGAGGTGTTCGGCACCGTCTACGACATCAGCACCGTACTGATCCTGTGGTTCGCCGGGGCGTCCGCGATGGCGGGCCTGGTCAACATCGTGCCCCGTTACCTTCCCGGCTACGGCATGGCGCCGGAATGGGGCCGGGCGGTCCGCCCGGTCGTGATCGTCTACACGATCATCAGCGTCGCCATCACCATCGCGTTCGACGCCGACGTCGATGCCCAGGCCGGTGCCTACGCCACCGGCATCCTCGCGATGATGGTCTCCGGCGCGTTCGCTGTCACCGTCGCGGTGTTCCGGGCCAAACAGCGTCTCGCCGGTGCCGGGTTCGGGCTGCTCACCGCGATCCTCGTCTATGCGCTGGTCGAGAACGTCATCGACAAGCCCGACGGCATCACCATCTCGGCGATGTTCATCGCCGGTATCGTCATCCTCTCGCTGATCTCCCGGGTGTCACGCACCACCGAGCTACGCGCCGAGCACATCGAGTTCGACGACAACGCCCGCCGGTTCATCACCGACACCCTCGCCCACGATGGCCGGATCAACCTCATCGCCAACCGCCGGCAGGCCGGGGACGCCGCCGAGTACGCCGGCAAGGAACGCGAGCAACGCGGCGACAACCCGGTCCCCGGCAGCGCCGACGTCCTTTTCCTAGAGATCGACGTCGTCGACCCGTCCGCGTTCAGCGACGTTCTCACTGTTCGCGGCGTAGAGGTCGACGGCCACCGGGTGCTGCGTGCCGCGGCGCCGGCCGCGCCGAACGCCATCGCCGCGATCCTGCTCGCGCTGCGGGACAGCACCGGCGTACGGCCGCACTGCTACTTCGCCTGGGCTGAAGGCAGCCCGCTGGTCCACATGGTCCGCTACTTCCTGCTCGGGCGCGGCGACACCGCCCCCGTCGCCCGCGAGATCATCCGCGAGCACGAGGCCGACCCGGACCGCCGTCCCGGCATCCACGTCGGCGCGTAGTTCCCGGCGGGGTGAGGCCCGAGGGCGGAGGATCGGGCCCAGCCGGTCGGGGTTTCGTCTGCGTCTGCTCAGCCGCGGCAGGGTTGCCCGGCCGGGCTTGGTCGGTGTCGTCCGGCCCACGCTGTGCTGGTGCGGTCAGCGTGCAGTAGTCCAGCCCTCCGCCGAGCTCGCGTACCGCCCACCGGTGAGGTGGTCAGGACTCCGTCTGCCGGGCGGTGGCGGTGTAGTTGCCGTGGTTGTCGAAGAGCACGGCGAGGGTGTCCAGGTAGGGTTTGGCGCCGCCGCGGGCCGTGGCAAGTGGGCCGAGCACGGTGGTGACCAGGTCGATTGATGGCGTCGCGGGCACGCAGCAGCACGAGGAAGACGAGCAGGTCGGCGGCGTTGAGTACGGGTGTGGTGAACCGGAGCCGTTCGGCGTGTTCGAGGGTGTTGCGGGCTTCGTCGAGGAAGGCGGCCAGATCTTGCAGCCCGGGGTGGGTGCGGCCGACGGCGATCTGCCGCTGGCCGGCGCCGATTTCGGACAGAGCCGGTGTGCCAGTTCGGCGGTGATGCCGCGAAGGTCGTCGACGCTGATGCAGACGCTCGGTGTCGAGTCGACGTCCGTATCGACGGCACCGTAATGATCATGGCCGGAATCGGTATCCCATGCCGGGTTCGGTGATCAGGTGCCGCGGGTGTGCCGGGTCGGCTTCGAGTTTGCGGCGCAGCCGTGCCATGTACTGGCGTAGGTAGTTGGTCTCGGTGGCGTACTGCGGCCCCCCACACGTGGGCGAGCAGCGCCTGCTGGGTGAGGAGCTTCCCGGGATGGCGCAGCAGGTGTTCCAACAGTCGCCATTCGGTCGGGCTGAGCCGGACGTCGGTGTCGCCGTCGGTGATGGCGCTTTCGGCGAGGTCGACGGTGTACAGCGCCGCGTTCGTTGATCGGCGGCGTCTACCGGTTCACAGCGGTGGGGCTCAACTCCTCCGCTGTGAGCACGCAAGGCAACGGGACTGCACCGTTCTTAGTACTGCAACGGCACTCAGCGGGCGATACGTATCGATGATCGGCTCGTTGAGCCGTTCGTGACGGCGATCGAGGTTGATCAGTGGTCGGGTGAGCTGGACCGGTTGCATGCCCGGTTCGCGGATCGTTTTACCAGGTCGGAGCCCCGGCGGCGGGCGGGGACGTTGGTCGAGGGAGTGTGACCACTCGATCTGACGATCATGGCCTCGTTTTGTGAACGATGAAGGCCTCCAGCGATGCAGTGGAGTTGTCGAGAAACCACTGACCAGCACCGGAGGCCTTCATGTCCCACGCTAACGCTGCGTTGACCCCGCGGGCGCGATTGCGACTGGCGCGTCTGATCGTGGATGGCGGCTGGTCACCCGCACGAGCGGCCGAACGCTACGACGTGTCCTGGCGCACCGCGAACAAATGGGCCGACCGCTACCGCGCCGAGGGCGAAGCGGGTATGACTGACCGTTCGTCACGCCCGCACCGGCAACCGAACCTGACGCCGGCCCCGCTCGTCCGCAAAATCGTGCACCTGCGCCGGAAACGACGCTGGGGACCGGTGCCGATCGCCGACCAGCTCGGTCTGGCCGCGTCCACCGTGCATGCCGTGCTCACCCGGCAACGAGCGAACCGGCTCTCGCACCTCGACCGCACCACCGGGGAACCGATCCGCCGCTACGAACACCTCGCACCCGGCGACATGCTGCACGTCGACGTCAAGAAGCTCGGCAACGTGCCCGACGGCGGCGGCTGGCGCTACGTGGGCCGCCCGGCCGGTGACCGCAACCGCCGGGCCACCGCCCGGCGCACCGGCCGCCGCCGCGGCGACCACGAACCGGCCATCGGCACCGCCTACGTCCACACCGTCATCGACGACCACTCCCGCGTCGCCTACGCCGAAATCCACGACGACGAAACCGCCATCACCGCCACCGCAGTGCTCCGCCGCGCCGTCGCCTGGTACGCCGAACGCGGCGTCACGACCCAACGCGTGCTGTCCGACAACGGCTCGGCCTGCAAATCCCACCTCTGGCGAGACACCTGCGCCGACCTCGGCATCACGGTGAAGAAGACCCGCCCCTACCGGCCACAGACCAACGGCAAGATCGAACGCTTTCACCGCACCCTCGCCGACGGCTGGGCCTTCGCCAAGCTCTACACCTCGGAGAAGGCCCGCCGCGCGGCCCTGCCCGCCTTCCTGCACGACTACAACCACCACCAACCGCACACCGCCATCGGCAAACTGGCACCCATCACCCGGTTGAACAACCTGGCTGGACATCACAGCTAACACGCTGCTGTTCGCGGCGTTCCTGCTGACCTGCCCGCTGATGATGATCTTCATGATGGGCGGCATGCGCGGCGGGCACGGTACCGGCCAGAACGCCCATGCCCTTGACCAGGCAGACGCTCACGCCCCCGACAGCGTCACCGGCGGCAGCCCGCCCGTGCAGGACCAGAGGAGATCGCGATGATGTACAACGGCTACGGCATGGGCGGCTGGGGCATGATCCTCATGACCGTGAGCAGTGTGCTGTTCTGGGCGGCGGTGATCGCCGGCGTCGTCGCCGTGGTCCGCTACACCGGACGCGACGCGCAGCGCAATCAGCCCGTCATGCACGGACCGACACCGCAGCAGACGCTCGCCGCGCGGTTCGCCCGCGGCGACATCGACGACGAGCAGTACAACCGCGACCTGCAGGTGCTCAGCGCGACGGCACCGCCATACGGCCACGGCGACTGACACGAACACCGCCGTGTTCCTGCCGCTTGCCACCGGCTTCTTCCACTCGCGTGCCGGCTGCGGCCGGCACGGCGATCAGCCCGTACACCGCGTTGCCGGGTGACGCTGTCCACCGAGACGTGCGGCATCGCGCTCACCGGCCACCCGGCCGCGTACGCCTTCGGGCTGACGCCACGGGTCTGGCCGATGCTGCACGCTCCTGGCCGTCACCGCCGCGCCGGGGGAGCAGCGCAGGGCCCGCGGATCCCAGCGCGGGTGGGTAACCGCTGCCCGGCTCGCTTCGCACCACCACAGATGGTTGTATCGTCGAACTTGTTAGTTGTATCGTCGAACCATGTTGGATGATGAGCTCGATCAGGCTGTTGCCCTGCAGGGGCGGATCACCGCGTTCGTGCGGGCCTTCGGGTTGCATCAGCCGGACCGCACCCCGTGCGGGACGCCGGTGCCGAGCTCCGAAGCGCACGCGGTGGGCGAACTGGATCGGGACGGCCCATTGACGCAGACCGCGCTGGGTGAGCGGTTGCGGTTGGAGAAGAGCACCGTCAGCCGCATCGTCTCCCAGCTGACCAGCCGGGGCTGGGTCTGCCGGGCCAACCGTGATGGTGACGGGCGGCTGGTGTGGCTGGAGCTGACCCCGGACGGCCGCCGCGCTGCCGGTGAGCTGGCGGTTGCTCGTGCGGCGAGGTTCGCCGACCTGCTGCGCAACATTCCCGCCGAGCAACGCCCGGCGGTCATCGAGGCGTTGACAACCCTGGTCGACGCCGCCGATGGGCAGCCGCCCCCGGCCGAGGTGCGCGCAGCGGCACGTGACTGAGGCTCACGCCGTGTCTGCCGACGGTGCGGCGCGGCTGCGTCGCGAGGTGGCTGCATTCTTCGATCCGGCGCGGTGGCGCAGCCCCATGTCCGGCTTCGAGCACAGCGGATACGCCCTGGTCGAACAGGTCCGATCCTGGCAGCCGCGGTTCGTGGTCGACGTCGGATGCGGCACCAACCCGTTCAAGGGCAAGATCGGCAACCTGATCGGGATCGACCTGGTCAACCCGGCCGCCGACCTGGTCTGCGACCTGCTCGACGCACCCATCCGTCCCGGATCGGTCGACGTGGTCCTCGCCTTGGGCTGCATCAACTTCGGCGGTCAGCAGGTCATCGAGCAGCAGTTGCGGCACGTCGCCTCCTGGCTCACACCGCAGGGGCGCCTCGTCATGCGCGCCAACCCGGGCCTGCCCACCGGTCCAGGTTCGCCTGGTCGCAGGCGAACCTGGACCGGATAGACGCTGTCGCCGGGCTGTACCGCGACGGACCGGTGCGCTACGACACGTACCGCAACCCTCGCGGTGTGCCGGAGCCCCGTCTGGTGTGGCACTACCGGCCCCGCCCTGAGGCGGGGTCGCGGTGACCGCCTCGTCGCCCGGCGCCACGCAGAACACGCCGCGCCGTCGCACCGGCCGGTGGAGCGTCGGTGCGGTCCTCGGTGCGGCGATGGGCCTCGCCCCGCACCTGCTGCACCACATCGGACTGTTCGCCGGCACGGCACTGCTGGCGGGGCTCGGTGGCACCGTGCTGTTCGCCGTCCTCGGGCTGGCCATGATGACACCGATGCTGCTGCGACTGCGCCGCCGGTTCGGCACCTGGTGGGCGCCCGGTATCGCGGTGCTGCTGTTCGCCGCCATGTTCGCCGGGTCGGCCCTGGTGATCGGTCCCGCACTGCGCGGCGCCGTGAACGACACGCCGCAGCCCGGCCCCTCCCACTCGACCCCCGCCGGGGAACACACCGGGCACCACAGCTGACAGCTCGCCCAGCGCCCAGCGCGCCGTTCGGCGCATGCTCAGCCTGCGGAGATCATCCCTGGAAATATGTGCGAGGGCCGGAGTCGGGCCACACCGGCGGCTTCGACAGCGCCTGCTCGGGCCGCCCGTGGTGCCCGTCAGAGGAAGAGGCACCGCCCGCCGCGACTGGCCTGCGGGCCCGCCGGCGTTCGTGGATCGGCGCAGCGTCTCGGGGTTGCATCCGGTACGTGGGTACAGGCTTACCGTCGTGTCATGACCACCGCGCACGAGCAAGCGTGGGTGCCCGAGGCGTGCACCCTGCCCACCGTCGAACGGCCGCTGCGGCTGGCCGAGTTCGACCGACTGTTCGCCACTGCGTTGCGCCGCCAGCAGCGACTGTCGGCCACCAAGCTGCGCTGGAATCTCGATCCGGTATGTGAGGCGACAGTGCGAGACCTGACCGCGCGGGAGAGCACCTGCTGTTCGTTCTTCACCTTCGTCTTCGAGCCGACAGACACCGCGTTGCACCTCGACGTCGAGGTGCCGCACGCGCATGTCGAGGTCCTGGACGCGTTGCAGCGGCGGGCAGCCGAACGGATGCCGTCGTGACCGGGCTGCGCAGCAGCCAGGTCGCCGCCGCGGCCGGCGTCAATCTGCAGACCCTGCGCTACTACGAACGCCGGGGCCTGCTGGCTGAACCCGATCGCAGCCTCGGCGGTCACCGGCTCTACCCGGCCGAGGCGGTCACCGTGCTGAAAGTGATCAAAGCGGCGCAGCGGCTCGGGTTCACCCTCGACGAGGTCGCCGACCTGCTCGCCACCGGCGGACACCGGCACGGACGTCCCGACGCCGGCCTGCAGGAGCGGGCGAAGACCAAGCTCATCGAGGTGGAGGCGAAGATCGCCGACCTGCAGGTGATCGCCTCGACGTTGCGCGCCGCCGTGGCCGCCGGCTGCGATGACCTGGTCACCTGCGCCGGTCAGCAATGCTGTCCCATCCCGTTCGCCACCATCGCGGTAGGAGCACCCGATGCCGATCCTCGCTGACCGTGTTCGCCGCCTGCTGCCGTCGGGGCTGACCAGCCTGGCCGGCATCGCCTGCGCTGCGTGCTGCATCATCCCGCTGCTGCTCGGCGCCGGGGTGTTGTCCGGTGTCGGCTGGGTCGCCGCCGGTTCCTGGATGCCCGGAATCACCGTCGTGCTGGCGGCGACCGCAGCCGGCACCTGGTGGTGGATGTCGCGACGCCGGCATCGCACCGGATGCGCCGGCGCCGACTGCGCCTGCGGCACCCGGTGACCTCGGTAACCACACCTGTAGAGCACCGGCCGGTAGGTTGCCGGGCATGATCGTCCGTTCGCTGCTGCTGTTCCTGCTCGCCGCGTTCGCGGAGATCGGCGGCGCGTGGCTGATCTGGCAGGGCTGGCGCGAGAATCGTGGCCTGTGGTGGATTGCCGCCGGTGTCATCGCCCTGGGCGCCTACGGGTTCGTCGCCACCCTGCAACCCGACGCGAACTTCGGCCGGATCCTCGCCGCCTACGGTGGGATCTTCGTCGCCGGATCTCTGGCTTGGGGCATGGTGGTCGACAAGTTCCGCCCCGACCGGTGGGACCTCATCGGCGCCGCGATCTGCCTCATCGGCGTCGCCGTGATCATGTATGCGCCCCGGGAAGTTTCCTGAGCAGGTCTTGATCCGCCATGGTGAGATCCATCCTCAATCAGGCCTGTCGACGGCTCGGCATTCCTTGGCCGGGCGGTGGGAGTATCGGCTGGTCTGGAGGGAGCCGCGGCGATGCTGCGGATGCCGAAGGTCGGGGGAGTCGCGGTGATCCGCCGGGACTCTCGGGTGGGTGAATGAGGCCGGAGGCTCGCGTTTCGGTACGGCGTCAGCCAGACAACACTCAACGCGGGCGACGGCAGACCTGCCCACCGTCGCAGCTCCCCGTCAACGAACGCCTCGGCTGGCCGTGACGATTCTCCGACGTTCCAATCCGTCGCCCCTTGTGATGCCGCATGCGAACGGCCCCGCGCGGTGGCCGCCGAACATACCCGGCCAGTGACATCCCCGGCAGCCGGCGACGATGACCGGATCCGGCCGGCCGGGGACAGGCCAGGGCGTCGGTGAAGACGTTCCGGCGGTGTGACATCGGCGGCCATCACCACCCTTGCCATATACCCCCTAGGGGTATACCTTTCGGGTATTGGAGGTGGTCGACATGCCGACCCACGACGAGTACGACAACACCCATCCTCACGGCCACGAGCGCCACCCGGTCGCCGTCGCCCCCGACCACGCCGGCTCACACGACAACGTCCATCAGGCCACCGCCGGCCACGACCACCACGCCCGCGGACCCAGCGCCGGACCTCATGACGGCCATGGGCACGAAGGCCACGACAAGCACGCCGGCCACGACCCGGAGGTCTTCCGCCGCAAGTTCTGGCTCAGCCTCGCACTGACGGTCCCGATCGTCGTGACCAGCCACATGATCATGGACTGGTTCGGCTACACCCTCGACTTCCCCGGCATGTCCTGGATCGGCCCCGTCCTCGGCACCGCGGTGTTCCTCTACGGCGGCTGGCCGTTCCTGGCCGGCGCGGTCAGCGAGATCCGGGACCGGGCGCCCGGCATGATGCTGCTGATCTCGATGGCGATCACGGTCGCGTACACGGCGTCGCTGGCCACCAGCCTCGGCCTGTTCGACCTGGACTTCTGGTGGGAACTGGCGGCGCTGGTGACCATCATGCTGCTCGGGCACTGGCAGGAGATGAAAGCGATCGGCCAAGCCCAAGGCGCGCTGGCGGCGCTGGCCGCGTTGCTGCCCGACGACGCCGAACGCCTCATAAGCACCGGCGGTGTCGAGCGGGTACCGGTCGCCGACCTGACCGTCGGGGACACCGTGCTGGTGCGTTCCGGCGCCCGGGTGCCGGCGGACGGCCGGATCGTCGACGGCGCGGCCGAACTCGACGAGTCGATGATCACCGGAGAGTCGAGGCCGGTGCCGCGCGGCGCAGGCGACCGGGTGGTCGCCGGGACGGTCGCGACCGACTCGGCGATCCGCGTCGAGGTCGAGGCAGTGGGGGAGAACACCGCTCTGGCGGGTATCGGCCGGCTGGTCGCGCAGGCCCAGGCCGCCGGTGGCCGGGCGCAGGTGCTGGCCGACCGGTTCGCGGCGATGCTGTTCTACATCGCCTCCGCGGCCGCGGTGGTGACGTTCCTGGCGTGGTGGCTGCTCGGCGATCTGGACCAGGCAGTGGTCCGGACGGTGACGGTGCTGGTGATCGCGTGCCCGCACGCGCTCGGCCTGGCGATCCCGCTGGTCATCGCACTGTCGACGGCGTTGTCGGCCAAGGCCGGCATCCTGGTCAAGGACCGGCTGGCCCTGGAGCGGATGCGCACCGTCGACACGGTGCTGTTCGACAAGACCGGCACCCTGACCAAGGGCGTGCACACCGTCACCGGCATCGCCGCCACCGACGGGTTCACCGACGACGAGGTGCTGCGTATCGCCGGCGCGGTCGAGGCCGACAGCGAACACCCGCTCGCCCGGGCACTGACCGCGGTCGCCCACGAACGAGGCCTGCACACCGACGCGACCGGGTTTCGGTCGCTGACCGGCCGCGGCGTCCAGGCGGTCGTCGACGCGCACACCTACGCCGTCGGCGGACCGGCCCTGCTGCGCGAACTCGGCGCCACCGTGCCCGCCGGCCTGCACGAGACGGCCGGGCAGTGGTCGGCGCGCGGCGCGGCGGTGCTGCACCTGCTGCGCCTGAGCGACAGCGGCACACCGGAGGTGATCGGCGCGTTCGCGTTGGAGGACGAGGTACGCCCGGAGGCCCGGCAGGCCATCGAGCAGCTGCGCCGCGCCGGCATCGGCAAGATCGTGATGATCACCGGGGACGCCCGGCCGGTGGCCGAAGCCGTCGCCGCTGACCTCGGCTTCCGGGCCGGCGTCGACGAGGTGTTCGCCGAGGTGCTGCCGGCCGACAAGGACCGCACGGTCGCCGAACTGCAGGCCCGCGGCCTGCGGGTGGCGATGGTCGGTGACGGCGTCAACGACGCCCCGGCGCTGGCACGTGCCGACGTCGGCCTGGCGATCGGAGCGGGTACGGACGTGGCGATCGAGTCCGCGGGCGTCGTGCTGGCCTCCTCCGACCCGCGGGCGGTGACCGGCGTGATCCGGCTGTCGAAGGCCTCGTACCGCAAGATGGTCCAGAACCTGGCGTGGGCGGCTGGCTACAACATCGTCGCCATCCCGCTGGCCGCCGGGGTGCTGGCCTGGGCCGGGATCACGTTGAGCCCGGCGATCGGCGCGGTGCTGATGAGCGCCTCGACGATCGTCGTCGCGGTGAACGCCCAACTGCTGCGCCGGGTGAACCTGGCCCCGCAACAGCAGTGACCACCGGCCCGGCCGCACCGTGCCGGCGTGGGTGGCCCCGGCAGCGATACTGCCGGGGCACCCTTTGCCTACCCTCCCGCGCGGCAACCTGGAGGACTTCGCACCGCGACTGCTCCCAGCGACCGCGAAGCCCGGCGGGCATGGATGCCGATCTGGCGACCGTCGGCTTGGTCGGAAGGTGGGTTGTCAGGGTGTCGGGTTCTCCAGCGGCGGTGTACCTGCTGAGCGCGGCTGCGGTGCTCGGCCTGGCGGTCGCAGCCGGCCCAGCCGATGTCGCCAGCATGCTCGAGTCAGTGGTACCGCCCGCCTCGGCGACGACGGCCGCGCGGCCGACGCCACCGGCCGGGAAGTCGTTCGTCACCGTGATCCGCCACGATGCCAGGCCCGCCTCAACCGGCGAACAGGACGGCGCCGCACCCGCGAACTCTGACAGGTTGCGCACAACCGCCGCGGCACCGTGTACGAGCGGGCGGTGGCAGCACGCCATCGAGGAGAACCTCGCCCGGCTCGGAACGTTCGGCGCGGTGAGCGTCGACGGCCGGCAGTCGCCGGCCGACTGCGCGGCCATCCGCGGCTTCCAGCAGCGGTTCGGTATCGAGCCCGCCGCTGGGCGGGCCGATGCGACGACCGCGGATGTCGCTCGCCGGATCACCGCGAGCTCCGCGCCGGAGAAGGTGCGGCGTTGTGACGCCGGGCCAGGGGTGACCGCCTGTGTCGATCTCACCTTGCAGACGGCGTGGGTGATGCGTGACGGCGCCGTCGTGGCCGGGCCGACGGTCGTGCGGACCGGTTTCGCCGGTCACGCCACCCCGGCCGGGGTCTTCCGGATCAACAAGCGTGCCGAGAAGGAGTGGTCGGACTCGTACGAGGTGTGGCTGCCGTACTGGCAGCGGTTCGTCGGCGGAATCGGCTTCCACGAGACGACCACGTACCTGCACGACGCCGCCCGCGGCTCGCACGGTTGCGTCAACCTGCTGCACCGCGACGCCGTGACCATGTGGGACCAACTGCAGATGGGTGCTCGCGTGCACGCCTTCGGACGCCGGCCCGGCACCTGAGGGTGCCCACCCTGGGACCGGCCTGCCCGGCCATGCTCACCGGAGCGGCAGTAGCCCGGCCCAGGTGACATCGAGCAGGCGCTCGCGGCTGTCAGCTTGCGGCAGCGCCGCTGCGGCGGCCAGCGCGTGCAGGCAGAAGGCGGCCAGTTCGGCCGGCGGCACATCGGTACGGACGGCACCCGCGTCGGCGGCACCGGCGATGACGGCGGTGACGAGTTCGTGCAGCCGTTGATGGGCTGCCGGCATGTGCGAGGCGCGGTGCAGCGTCATCGCGACCTGCGCGGCCGCCGCGCCGCCGTGGCCACCGTGCCCGGCAGCCGCTGCGGTGCTGGACAGCCGCAGATAGCTGTCCAGCACCATGCGCAGGCGTTCGCCGGGATCGCCGCACTCCGCGGCGACGGCGGTGAGCTGGTCGAGGTGGTCGGTGACCTGACGCTCGTGCCAGGCGGACACGATGGTCTGCACGTCGGGGAAGTATTTGTACAGCGTGGCTCGGCCGATACCGACGTGCGCGGCGATCTGCGACATGGTGACCGCCAGGCCGTGGTCGGCGATGAGCGCGGCGGTGGCGTCCAGGATGGCCGCGTGCACGGTGTGGCGGTGCTGTTCGACGGTCGCGTTCCACAACCTCGGCACCCCTGCATCGTACGCATTGCCTGCGGTACGTCACTCTGCCTATGCTCAATACACTCTGTATCGCAAAATTGGAAGGTGTGGCGATGACACGTCGAGAGCCGGTACCTGAGGAAGGCATGCCGCGCTGGGTGAAGATCTTCCTCGCCGGCGGAGCACTGCTGCTGGCGCTGATCGTGGTCGCGGTGCTGACCGGTCACGGGCCCGGACGTCACCTGGGCCACGGGGCGGTCCCGGCCGCTGTCTGCGGCGGCCACGGGTGACGCTGCCCGCAGGGCTGCGCCGGGCAGGCCTGGTCCTGCACATCGCCGCGTCCGTCGGATGGCTCGGTGCCGTCGCCGCCTCGCTCGCGATGGCCGGCCTGGCCGTCACCGCCGACGACCCGCGTATGGCCAACGCCGTCTACCTGCTCCTGGATCCGCTCGGCTGGTACGTGCTGGTCCCGTTCGGGATTGCGAGCCTGGTCACCGGGGTGACGCAGTCGCTGATCACCGTCTGGGGTCTCGTCCGGCACTACTGGGTGGTCATCAAACTCGTGCTCACCGCGCTCGCCGTCGCGGTGTTGCTGTTGTACACCAGCACGCTCGACGCCCTCGCCGCTGCGGCGACCGCTGCGGCGCACGGTGGGCCCCCGGTTACCGCCACCGCGTCGCCGCTGGTGCACGCCGCCGGGGCGGCGATCCTGCTACTGGTCGCGTTGGCGCTGTCGGTGTACAAGCCCCGCGGGCTCACCCCGATCGGACACCGCCGTCGTCGTCCTGCCGCGACCGGCTGAAGGGGCTTGGTGCGGTCGTCGTCGAAGGCGGTCACGGGCACGCGCTACCGTGGACGCCGTGACGAGGACAGCAGCGATGGCGGTGGGCCGTGCGGCCCGCCTCGCGCTGCTGCTGGCGACCGCTCTCGGGCTGGCGCTCATGCACACCCTCGGCCACACCGGCGTCCGCGCCGACCTCCACCCGGCGGCGACCGGCATGGACACGACCGCGGTGGGCCCTGCAGGGATGCTGACGGCGGTGGTCACCGCGGCGCAGCCGTGCCCGGACGGGCATTGCGACGGCCACGGGGGCACGGTTCCGGCGCCTGGAGCGCCTGCCTGGCGATCCTGACCGGCCTTGCCGTCGTGGTGATGCTGTACTGGCTGCTGACCCTGGTCCAGGGTCGCCGTCTGCTTCCGGTGCCCGCGGTCCTGCGGGCGCTGTCCCCGCGAGCGCCGCCGGATCGCGCCACCGGACTCACGCTCGCATCGGCAGCGGTACTGCGCATATAGCAACGCCACCTCGACGTCGACCCGTCTGCGGTCGTGTCGAGGCGTTCGCGCGTACCCGAAAATCTGCCGAAAGGTTACGACCCGCAATGATGCGTACTTCCCAGCTGCCCACCACCGTGCTGCGCCGCGGCCTGCTCGCCGGTGCCGCCGTCACCGCCACCCTCGTGCTGTCGGCCTGCGGTGGCAGCGACCACTCGTCGTCCGGCACCGGCATGAACCACGGCGCGACCACGGCCGCGTCGCCGGCCGCGTCGGCGGTCGGCACGTTCAACGACGCCGATGTGACCTTCGCCCAGGCGATGATTCCGCACCACCAGCAGGCGGTGCAGATGGCCGACATGGCCGACGGCCGGGCCGCCGACGCCGAGGTCAAGCAACTTGCCGGCAAGATCCAGGCCGCGCAGCAGCCGGAGATCGACACGATGACCGGCTGGCTGACCGCCTGGGGCAAGCCCGCCCCGGAGCCGCACATGAGCATGGGCTCCGGCACGGGCCACGGCTCGATGCCCGGCATGATGACCGACGCCGACATGGCCAAGCTCATGGACGCCAAGGGCGCCGCGTTCGACAAGCAGTTCCTGACCATGATGATCGCTCACCACGAGGGCGCCATCGAGATGGCCCAGACCGAGGTGGCGCAGGGCTCCAACCCCGAGGCCAAGACTCTCGCGCAGAAGATCATCACCGATCAGCAGGCCGAGATCACCACGATGAAGACCATCCTCGAACGCCTCTGATCCCGTCGATCCGCGGGCGGCCAGGCGTGACGCGCCTGGCCGCCCCGGCCCGCCCTGCCCGTATGCGTTCAGGTGTCGCACAGGGTGTGCGGGAGGCGGTGTGGCAACTCCGCGAAACCCGGCGGAACTAATCGGGTCTTTGGTACTTTTGCCGCTTGGCTTCGTTGGAACGCCGAGCGGGAAGGGCCATGCTCCAGCTGATCGTGCGGATGACCGCCATGGCGCTGCTACTGATCTGCGGCGCCCTGGCCCATCACGTCCCCAGCACGCGCACCATGGCCATCCCACCGTCGCAGCGGGCCCGCAGACGGCGACCCCGCCATCCGGTGATGCCTGCACGGCAGCAGCAGCCGACCAAGCACATCTCGCGCATCCCTGCACTCCGGTAGCGCTGCTGCCGCAGCCGCAGATCGACGATGTCGATCTGCCGCTGGTCCCGGCCCCGCCCCCTACCGACGACGCCCTCACCGCTGCCGCCGCTGCGGCTGACGCGGCCCACCCGCCCGGTAGACACCATCACACCGTGCTGGCACTGACGAGCGTGTATCGAAGCTGACAGGTCCCGCACGCCGCCGCCTCGAAACGCGCCTGTTGGCTGATCGGGCCGGTAGCGGCGACGTGCCTCCGTGACCTCTGCTCACCTCCGCACCTGACGTCTGCTCGCCGTGGACGCCGGGCGGCGGGGCTACGTCTGCGAAAGCGACTACGCACATGATCGACGTGACGTTTCCCCGGCTCCAACGCCGGCCACTTCCCGCCCAGCTCGTCTCCAGCTCCACCTGCCACCACCTCGACCAGCTCGTCGGCAACACCCCCGTCCTGTGGACCCGCGACATCACCGCCACCAGCGACAGCGGGTTCTGGGCCAAACTCGAAGGCCACAACCCCGGCGGCATCAAGGACCGCCCCGGCCTGCACCTGATCCAGCGCGCCCGTGAACGTGGTGACCTCGCCGACGGCGCCCCGATCGTGGAGTCCACCTCCGGCACCCTCGGCCTCGGCCTGGCCCTCGCCGGACTGATCCACGGCCACCCGGTCACCCTCGTTACCGACCCCGGCATGGAACCGCCGCTGCGGAACCTGCTGACCGCCTACGGCGCCCGCATCGACCTGGTCGACACGCCGCACCCGACCGGCGGCTGGCAGCAGGCCCGCCGCGACCGCGTCAACCAGCTCCTCGCCGACCGGGGCGGGTTCTGCCCAGACCAGTACAACAACCCCGACAACGTCGACGCCTACCAGAGCCTCGCCCTGGAGCTGGCCGCGCAGCTCGGCCGAGTCGACGTGCTGGTGTGCAGCGTCGGCACCGGCGGGCACAGCGCCGGCACCGCCCGGGTGCTGCGCGAGTTCTTCCCCGACCTGCGGCTGGTCGGCGTCGACGCGTGCGGCTCCACCATCTTCGGCCAGCCGGCCCAGACCCGGCTCATGCGCGGGCTCGGCAGCAGCATCCACCCCCGCAACGTGGACTACCCGGCCTTCGACGAGGTGCACTGGGTCGCCGCCCCGGAATCGGTGTGGGCCTGCCGCAGCCTGGCCGCCGGCCACTACATCAGCGGCGGCTGGAGCGTCGGCGCGGTAGCCCTGGTCGCCTCCTGGCTGTCCCGGACCCTGCCCGACGACACCCGCATCGCTGCGATCTTCCCCGACGGGCCGCACCGCTACGCCGACACCGTCTACAGCGACGACTACTGCCGCACCCACGACCTGCTCGGATCCGCGCCGGCCACCGACCCGGACGAGATCCGTCACCCCCGCGAGCGGGAAGTGCGGCGCTGGACGCGCTGCACCCACGTCATCGACCCCACCACCGGGGACGCCCCGTGACCGGAACCCTGGCCCAGATCCGGTCGTTCAACCGGCCGGTGCAGTTGCTGCTGGTCAACCAGCTGACCATCAATATCGGCTTCTACATGCTCATGCCGTATCTGGCCGGCTACCTCACCGGCGACCTGGCGATGGCGGCCTGGGCGGTCGGCCTGATCCTGGGTGTGCGCAACCTGAGCCAGCAGGGCATGTTCCTGCTCGGCGGCACCCTCGCCGACCGGTACGGCTACAAACCGCTGATCCTGACCGGGCTCGGCCTGCGCGTGGCCGGGTTCGGGCTGCTCGGTATCGCTACGAACCTGCCCGCCCTGATCGTCGCGTCGGTGCTGACCGGGCTTGCCGGAGCGTTGTTCAACCCGGCGGTCCGCGCATATCTGGCCGCCGAATCAGGCGAGCGCAAGACCGAGGCGTTCGCCGTGTTCAACGTCTTCTACCAGGCCGGCATCCTCGCCGGGCCGCTGATCGGCCTCGCCCTGCTGACCGCATCCTTCCGATGGGTGTGCACGGTCGCCGCGCTGCTGTTCCTGCTGCTGCTGATCGCTCAGGCCCGCGCCCTGCCCGCCCGGCACGCCCCGGCCGGCCCCGACGATCGCAGTCCTACGGCGGATTGGCGGCAGGTGCTGCGCCATCGCGGCTTCCTGCTGTTCTCGGCCGCGATGATCGGTTCCTACGTACTGAATTTCCAGGTCTACCTCGGCCTGCCCATCGAGGTCCGCCGGGTGACCGGATCGGAGACTCCGGTGGCGATCCTGTTCGCCGTCTCCGGGCTGCTCACCGTGGCCGGGCAGGTCCGGGTCACCGCCTGGGCCAAACATCGGTGGAGCCCACCGCAGGCCATCGTCCGCGGTCTGGCGTTGATGGCTGTCGCGTTCCTGCCGCTCGCCGCCACCGCCGCCATCAGCCCCGCGACCGGCGCGGGCCCGTGGCGCACCGCGCTGGCGCTGACTCCGGTGTTGATGAGCACGGTGCTGCTGACGGTCGCGACGATGATCGTGTACCCGTTCGAGATGGCCACCATCGTCGAGTTCGCCGGCCAACGCCTGGTCGGCACCTACTACGGCCTCTACAACACCCTCGCCGGTGTCGGCATCGCCGCCGGGAACCTGCTGACCGGCGCCGCCCTCGACACCGCCGTCACGCTCGGGTGGCCTGCGCTTCCGTGGCTGCTGCTGACCGTCACCGGGGTACTGGGCACCGCGGCGGTCGGCTACCTGTCACGTGCCGGTCACTTGACGACCACGCCCGGTGCGGCGGCCGGCGACCGGCGCAGTACCGCGAAGACATAACCCTTCGATCGCCGCGGTCTCGGGCGACGATGACAGCAGTGCGGGCCGGCTTTTCGGAAATGGGTGTGGAACTTTCCCGAGCCGGGTGACGACTTACCGATGCCGACGGGTGAGCCCGTACGGTCTGCTTGTCCTTGATGGTTGAGATGGAGGTCCGGGCGCGATGGCGTTACGTACGCGTATGGTCGGAGCCCTGGCGGCAGGGGTGGCGGCCGCCGCGCTACTCGCAGCTCCGGCCTTCGCCCACGTAGAGGTGGAGGCCGACAAGGCGCAGGCCGGCGCCGCCAACGTCACACTGACCTTCCACGGTGAGGCTGAGTCGCAGAGCGCCGGCATCGTGTCGGAGCGGGTGGTGCTGCCGCAAGGCATCAAACCAGCGGACGTGACCTTGGTGAAGGCGCCCAGGGGCTGGACGTTCACCAGCAGCGCCGACGGGTTCACCATCGCTGGCCCGGCGCTGAAGGTCGGCCAGGACGCCGAGTTCGCCGTCACGGTGACGCAGCTGCCCACCGATGCGACCACGCTGTCGTTCAAGACCGTGGAGACCTACAGCGACGGCAAGGTGTCCCGCTGGATCGACCTGCCCGAAGAGGGCCAGCCCGAACCCGAGAGCCCGGCACCCACCATCACGCTCAAGCCCGCCGCCAACCAAGCCGAGGTCACTGCGGGCACCACGCCCAGCAGCAACCCGAGCACCGCCGTCTCAGCCACCGCCCCGGCGGCCACCCGGGCCAGCAATACGGCGGCCGAGCAGACCGCCAGCAGCACCGGCTCCGGCGGCTCGCGCGTCGCCTGGTGGATCGCCCTGGCCGTAGCGGTGATCGCCGGTGCCGGTGGCCTGCTGCTCTGGCGCAAGCGCAGCAGCAACCCGGCTCCGTGACCCTCCCCGGGGACCCTGCGTCAGCGGTCGGCGCACCGCCGGTACGGCAAGGGCCAGTTGCCCATTGGGCTGCTGCCGGATAGCCGTCATGGGGCGGCATGTTGGCCTGTCCCAGTCCTAACCTGCGCGCCTGGTCAACCGTGTGACTGACTACCGATGGAGAATCGTGAGCATGAAACGGCTCTTTCTCGTGGGTGCGGTGTCGTTGCTGACGATGGCCGGGTGCACCGGCACCGACGGTTCTGCCCCATCGCCGGGCCGACCAGCGCGACTGTGGCGGCGTCGTCGTCGGCTGAGGCGCAGCCGCTGCTGGCTCGCTATGGCTTGGCGGGCAAAAGCACGGTGGAGGTCCTCGACCAGCTCGACCGGTTGGACCTTCAGCAGCGCCCAGCCGGGCTGAAGGCGTCCGTGCGGGCCGGTGAGCTGCTGATTTCCGACGGCGGGCAGGAGTTCAGCCTGCCTATCCCCGCCGACCGGTTCTACCTGTCGGCCGGCCCGTACCTGCAGCAGACCCACGACTGCTTCTTCCACGCGCCCACCGGCTGCAAAGGCGAACTGGCCGGCAAACAGGTGCAGGTCAAGATCCTTAACGATGCCAACGGCACGGTCCTGGTCGACGAGTCGCGCACCACCTTCGCCAACGGCTTCGTCGGATTCTGGCTGCCGCGCAACATCACCGGCACCCTGCGGATCACCTCCGACGGCAAGACCGCCGAGTCGAAGATCAGCACCGGCGCAGACGCCCCGACCTTCCTGACCACGCTACGACTGGTCTGATCACCACGCGGCCCGCGGTCTGCCTTGGGTTGCGTCCGCCCCGCTGATCCTCCCTCGCCGGTGCGCTCGTCGCCGGCGAGGATGGCCGACCGTCCGGACGACAGCGCCATCCGGGTCGGTCCGCTCGGCGTGCCGCTGTCGCCCGGCTGACGGCGTTGCGGGTCGCGGGGACGTTGACGCCCGAGCATGTGCGGCTGGTGTGCGGGCTCGGGTTGGGCGCTCGGGACCAATGTTCGGAAGAGTTACGACAATTATGATCTTGGTGCTCTGGCGTGCTTCTGGAGCGGAACTGCGCCGCCGACCCAAACACCTAACCTAACGGCGCTCGCGCAGCTCGAATAGCCAGGCCGGGAGGTCCGCGATCGGTGCGGGCTCACGAATTCGTACTGCCCGATCGCGGCGACCGAGCCGGGCCCGACGAGGTAGCCGCGGTCCGGTGGACTGGGCCGCGGGTGTCGATTCCCGGCCGGGCGTGCTGACGCCGCCGGAGGTGGTCGTGATCGTGACGGCCGGCAGGACGGGGATCCACATGCGGCCTCACCCGATCGCGGCCCGCTGCCGTGCCCCCGTGGTCAGCCCTTGGGTAACCACCAGCAGCACGACGAAGGCGGCGAGCGCCGCGACGGTCCGGACGTCGTGCCAGGCCTCCCAGCGGGCGAGCCGGTCCGCGTAATCGGCAGGCAGGCCGGTCGCCGCCCAGGTGCGGATCTCGCCGTTGATGGGCACATTGCCGAACCGGGTGACCAGCAGTGCGGTCAGCGCGAGCAGTCCGGCCCCGGCGGCGCCCCAGCGGGCCCGGCCGCGCAGCACCACCGCCCAGACGGCCGAGGACACGATGGTCAGGCCCATGACTGCCTGCATGAAGATGCCGTTCATGTCCATCAGCGCGATCCGGTAGGTCAGGTGCACGTCGATCGGTACGGCGTTGAAGGTCGGCACCACGCAGACCCGGGCGTAGCCGAACGCCCCGGCCAGCAGCCCTGCGCAGAGCAGTGCGACGCCGCCGGCGAGCCGGGCCCGCCTCACCGGTCACCCTCGACGGTCCGGGTGAGCTGGTCGAGCCGCAGCATCCGGCCGTCGTCGGCGACCCGGCCGATCACGTGGATGTCGGTGGCCACCACCGCGCCGCTACGCAACTGTGCGGTGAGCGTGTAGCGGGCGGCCACCTGGTCGCCCCGCGTGAGCGCCTGATGGATGTCGACGTCGACGGCCACGGCGTTGCGGCGCACCGGCCGGATGTGCGCGACGATCCGGTCCCGGTCGAGCGTCAGACCGTCGTTGTGCAGGGTGAACCCCGGGGTGTGGTATCGGTCGAAGACCACGGCCGGTTCCTCGTCTCCGAAGGCCGCCTCCCGGGGGTATCGGGCGAGGTAGTCGGTGAAACTGAGCATCGGCTCCTCCAGTAGACCGGTATAACTCTGACATCCTGTCCAACATACGTGGGCAGGTTAACCTTGACAACGTGTCAGAACTACCGAGACCTCCGCGCCGTCGGCTCCGGGCCGACGCCGAGCGCAGCCGGACCGCCATCATCGACGCGGCGATCATCCTGCTGGGCCGCCGCGCCGACGCGAGCATGGAGGAGATCGCGGCCGCCGCGGGCGTCGCACGCCAGACGGTGTACGCCCACTACCCGTCCCGGGACGCACTGCTCGTCGGGGTCGTCGACCGGATCACGAGGGAGACGGTCGCCGCGCTGGACGCGATCGACCCGGCGACCGGGACCGCTGCCTCGGCCCTGACCCGGTGGCTGACCGTGAGCTGGGAGGTGATCGAGCGATACCCGCTGCTGCTCACCGTTGCGCTGCCGGCCGGCGATCCGGCCGACGAGCACGACCGGCACCTGCCGATCATGCAAAGGCTGGCGGAGATCCTGGCGCATGGCCGCCGGACCGGCGAGTTCACCACCGGGCAGCCGGAGGGCTGGCTGCCCGCGGCCACGATCAGTCTGGGCCACGCCGCCGGCCAGGAGGTCGCCGCCGGCCGGATGACCACGGCCGCGGCCGCAGCGGCCTATCGCGACAGTGTCCAGCGACTCGCGGCGGCTCCAGTGGTGACTATTCAGTAAATCTGCGCCTAGGGTCGGGTCACGTACCCAAGCGCTGGTCCCGCAGAAAGCGACAGCTTCACCCAGGCGGTGCCAGCCCGGTGCCAACTACAGCCGCACGGTGCCAACTTCGTCCGGTTGGGACAGCCGCTACCACTAGCGCCCGCCGTCGGCGCCAAGTGCCTCAGCGCGTCCGACCAATGACAGAAACCCCGCCGGCTTCAGCGACAACAACCTGTCGCTCAACGGCCGTGAAGGCTGACAACGCGGGCACGGCCGTACACCGCGCCAACAGTGATGGAGCGGATCGGCGCACCGCACCGGTCAGCCACCCTGCAGGCGGGAATCGCCATAACCGGTGAACGTGACGGCAATCGCGCGGAAGGCGTGCAGCGCATCACCAGGCAGGCCCCTTGATACCCTAGGGGGGTATGGGTATGGTTGGTTTGTGGGCGGCGACGTCCCGCCGCTCACGTCCAACGGCAAGGAGATCGTGATGGCTACCCAGACCTACACCGTGACCGGCATGACCTGCTCGCACTGCGTCAACTCCGTCAGCGCCGAAGTCGGCAAGGTTTCCGGAGTCACCGACGTCCAGGTCGACCTCGCCTCCGGCACGGTCACCATTACCAGTGACCAGCCCGTCGACGAGACCGCGGTCGCCGCGGCCGTTGACGAGGCCGGCTACGAACTCGCGAGGTAGTCATGAACACCGCCATCAAGCTGGGCGGCTTCGGGATCGGGCTGGCGGCCGTGTTCACGGCCGCCCTGGGCCTCGGCAGCCTCTTCCCGGCAGCCACACCCGCCACCCCGGCCGCGCACGGCGGCCACGCCAGCACACCACCCGAGCAGAACACCCCGACAGCAGTGCTGCCGGCCGGCCTGCAGATCAGCCAGGACGGCTACCGGCTCACCCCACTCAGCGGCAGCCTGCCGGTCGGTACGCCGCAGCCGTTCCGGTTCCAGATCACCGGACCGGACAACCGGCCGGTCACCGCCTACACGACCACCCACGACAAGGACCTGCACCTGATCGTGGTCCGCCGTGACCTATCCGGGTTCCAGCACGTGCACCCCGAGCTCGGCAGCGACGGCATTTGGTCCATCCCGCTGGCGGTGCCCGCGGCCGGGCAGTACCGGGTCTTCGCTGACTTCAAGCCCTCCGGCCACGACGGCCTCACCCTCGGCGCCGACGTGCCCGCCGCTGGCGACTACCGGCCCACCCCGCTTCCCGCGGCCGCTCGGACCACGACGGTCGACGGCTACACGGTCATCCTGACCGGCGACCTCACGCCCGGCGCCTCATCCAAGGTGACCCTGTCGGTCAGCAAGGACGGCAAGCCGGTCACCGACCTGCAGCCGTACCTCGGCGCGTACGGCCACCTGGTCGCGCTGCGCGACGGTGACCTTGCCTACCTGCACGTGCACCCCGACGGTGAACCCGGCGACGGCCGCACCACGGCCGGCCCCGACGTCGGCTTCCACGCCGAAGTGCCCTCCACCGGCGCCTACCGGCTGTACCTGGACTTCCAACACGACGGAAAGGTCCGCACCGCTGAGTTCACCGCCGTTGCCGGATCCGTCACCGGTGTACCGAGCCCTGCGCCGCCGACCGCCTCTGCCGCGCCGAGCCCGTCCGGGCACGGCGCCGACGGCCACACCCACGACTAGGAGGAGAGCGTCATGGCAACCGTCGCCGGGCCGCTGCCCGTGGCCCCGAACCAGATCGAGCTGGCGATCGGCGGCATGACCTGCGCCTCCTGTGCCGCGCGGATCGAGAAGAAACTCAACCGCATGGACGGCGTGGTCGCGACCGTCAACTACGCCACCGAGAAGGCCAGCGTCGCCTACCCCGACGGTATCAGCGCCGAGGATCTGATCGCCACCGTCGAGAAGACCGGCTACACCGCGAAGCTTCCGCCGCCACCGCAACAGCCCGGTGACGACCCGGCCGAACACGCACAGCCGGTCGACGAACTGCGCGCGTTGCGGACCCGGCTGTTCACGGCGATCGCGTTCAGCGTGCCGGTGGTACTGCTGGCGATGGTGCCGGCCTGGCAGTTCACCTACTGGCAGTGGCTGTCGCTGACCCTGGCCGCGCCGGTCGTCGTCTGGGGCGGGTGGCCGTTCCACAAGGCGGCCTGGACCAACCTGCGCCACGGCGCCGCCACCATGGACACGCTCATCTCCATGGGCACGATCGCGGCGTTCGGCTGGTCGCTGTGGGCGCTGTTCTTCGGCACCGCCGGAGTCCCCGGCATGACGCACCCGTTCAGCCTCGACATCGGCACCACCGACGGCGCGGGCGCCATCTACCTGGAAGCCGCCGCCGGCGTCACCACCTTCATCCTCGCCGGCCGCTACTTCGAGGCCCGCTCCAAGCGCCGTGCCGGCGCCGCCATGCGAGCCCTGCTGGAACTCGGCGCCAAGGACGTCGCGGTGCTACGCGACGGCATCGAACGGCGCATTCCGGTCACCGACCTGGCGGTGGGGGACCGGTTCGTGGTGCGGCCGGGCGAGAAGATCGCCACCGACGGTGTCATCGAGGACGGCACCTCGGCCGTGGACGCGAGCATGCTGACCGGCGAGTCCGTACCGGTCGAGGTCGGCCCCGGCGATCCGGTGGTCGGCGCGACCGTCAACGCCGGCGGCCGGCTGGTCGTGCGTGCTACCCGGATCGGTGCCGACACGCAGCTCGCGCAGATGGCGAAACTGGTCGAGCAGGCCCAGACCGGCAAGGCCGCCGTCCAGCGGCTCGCCGACCGGATCTCCGGCGTGTTCGTGCCGATCGTGATCGGCCTCGCCGTCGCCACGCTCGGCTGGTGGGTGGGCACCGGCTCCGGCTGGACAGCCGCGTTCACCGCCGCCGTCGCCGTACTGATCATCGCCTGCCCCTGCGCGCTCGGCCTGGCCACCCCAACGGCACTGCTGGTCGGCACCGGGCGCGGCGCGCAGCTCGGCATCCTGATCAAAGGCCCCGAAGTCCTCGAGTCGACCCGGACCGTGGACACCGTCGTGCTGGACAAGACCGGCACCGTCACCACCGGCCGGATGAGCCTGGTCGACGTCGTTCCCGCCGACGGCGTCGACCGCGAGCGGCTGCTGCGCCTGGCCGGGGCGGTCGAGGCCGCCTCCGAGCACCCGATCGCCCAGGCAATCGCCGCCGCAGCAGCTGACAGCGCGCCGCTGCCGCAGGTGACCGGATTCGCCAACACCGAAGGCCTCGGTGTCACCGGCACCGTCGACGGCCACACCGTGCACGTCGGCCGCCCGGTACTGCTGCGCCAGGCCGGTCTGATGGTGCCCGCCGACGTCGAGCAGGCCGTCGATGCCGCTCACGCGGCGGGGCAGACCGCCGTGGTCGCGGGCTGGGACGGTCAGGCCCGTGGTGTGCTGGCCGTCGCCGACACCGTCAAGGCGACCAGCCGGGCCGCTGTCGCCCAGCTGCGGGCGCTGGGTCTGTCGCCGGTGCTGCTCACCGGCGACAACGAGACCGTCGCCCGGGCCGTGGCCGGACAGGTCGGCATCGACGAGGTGATCGCCGAAGTCCTGCCGGCCGGCAAGGTCGACGTCGTCAAGCGGCTGCAGGAACAGGGCAAGGTCGTGGCGATGGTCGGTGACGGCGTCAACGACGCCGCCGCCCTGGCCCAGGCCGACCTCGGGCTGGCCATGGGCACCGGCACCGACGCCGCGATCGAGGCCTCCGACCTGACCCTGGTCCGCGGCGACCTGATGGCCGCCGCCGACGCGATCCGCCTGTCCCGGCGCACCCTGCGCATCATCAAGAGCAACCTGTTCTGGGCCTTCGCCTACAACGTCGCCGCCCTGCCCCTGGCCGCGGCCGGGCTGCTCAACCCGATGATCGCCGGCGCGGCGATGGCGTTCAGCTCGGTGTTCGTCGTCGCCAACAGCCTGCGGCTGCGCCGCTTCACCAGCATCACGAAGGACAGTGCCGCCTGCACCTCCGCCAAGGACGGGTGCAGGCGGCACTGTGTTATGCCCGGAGGAGTGCGCGGTCGGTTGGGGAGCCGACTCAGACCAGGCGCCGGACCACGTAGTTTTTGCTCCAGATTTTCTGCTTGGTGACCGTCTTGCCGGTTCGCGGCGCGGCCCACATCTTGCCGCCACCGGCGTAGATGCCGGCGTGCGTGCCCTTCGTCCCCGTACGGATGACGATCAGGTCACCCGCGCGGGCCTTGGACTTCGCGACGGCCTTACCGTACCGCTGCTGCAGGTGGGCCTTGTGCGGCAGCTTCTTGCCCGCGGCCTTCTTGTAGACGTACATCGTGTAGCCGGAGCAGTCGAACCGCTTGGGGCCGGACGCGCCGAACTTGTACTTCTTGCCCTTGTGCTTCGCCGCTTCGGTCATGACCCGGTTCGCGGCCGCCTTGGACTTGGCGGCCTGGGACGCCGCCGCCTTGACGGTGATGCCGGTCTGGCTGAACGCCACGCTGGTCTGCGAGGACACCTGTGTGGTGGCGACCGTCGCGGCGGAGGCGGACTGTGGTGTGCCGAGCCCGCCGGTCAGAAGACCGAGACCCACGGACAGGGCGAGAGCGCCGACTTCCAGGGTACGGGCGGGCCGGCTCAGGGTGCTTACGCGCACGGTGAAGGAATCCCTCCGGCACGCCTGCGAGGTTAGCTGTCGGATTCGGGCGCGAAGGTTGCCCGGCCGCACGCTGGCGGCTTCACCCCAAGGTCCTCATGTCCCGGTCGCCGCGGTGCGGCGTGCCGGTCGAAGACCGCTCGTGGTTCCCCCGTCCCTGCCCCCGAATGCCTCATGACTCGTCATGCGGGTTGTGCCGCCGGACCGGGGCAGGGCTCGGCGTGGTCCAGGTCGGCACGACCGGCGAGCCTGTGCTCGCCGCCCCTCCTTGATAGCCCAGTCGGCGCCGATCCCAGCTCCCGGAGGTAATCACACTCAGTGACTGGCGTGCCGAGACGTGTCCGATTGGAAGACCGATGCGAGGTTTGTCGACACGGGCTGCTCATGCATGGTGAACCGAGAGTGGTTTTGATCTGTGAAAGGGAACACTCGATCTCGTACGTGGTAGCTGGGGGTGGCACCGGCAGTGTTCCCCGGTTCGTCGCGTCCGACGCGACTGCCGGTCGGTTCATTGTGGCCGACCGTCCGACGCTCGTCGCCCGAACCGATGGCCATCCCTGAAGCAGGGGTCACGGTGTGAATGCCCGATGGTGTCCGTTGCGGCGACGACCGCACCCAAGACGGTCGGTGCGCCGATGCAACCGAGCCGCAACCACCGGACCTTTCAACCAGCCGTGCCGTCGAGCGATGAGGCAGACCCCATCAACCGCATCGCCCGACCACGAAGTCTCACCCATCACGGCGGTCGATCGGCGTTCAAAAACTGTGAGAGGCAGGCTGTGAGAAATCGCTCCGTCCCGTCTGCCCTGGGCACGGGCACGTCGCCCCGCGGCGGGCGTGCCGGGAGGCTGATCGTCGCGCTCGTGGCGCTGACCCTGGCCGGAGGCGCGAGTTTCGGCGCCGCGCCCGCATACGCGGCCACCATGGCGCAGCGACAGGCGACCGCGGGTGGCTACACCGTTTCGCCGGCCACCGGCGGCTTCACCCGGGCGGTGCTCGCCGCTGATGCCACCACCGCGGCCTTCCAGGACCGCTTGGGCGGCGCTTTGCAGCACATGCTGGACACTGTGCTCGGCCCCGGCCGCTCAACGGTCACCACCAACGTCGAACTCGACCTCGACCAGGTCGCGACCTCCCGCACCACCTACCAGCAGGATCCGTCCGCCGGTGCCCTGTCCGAACGGATCAGCGAGCGCTCCTACATCGGCGACAACGGCGGCACCCGGTACGACAGCAGCAGCGCGTCGCGCGTCAACGCCCTCGACGAACTGCACGAGACCCGCCGGGAAGCCCCCGGCGACATCATCAGACTGAGCGTCGCCGTCCTCGTCGATGAAGCCGCCGCGGCGAACCTCGACCTGGCTCAGGTCCGTGAACTCATCGCCGTAGCCGCCGGTGTTGATGCCGGCCGCGGCGACCGGGTGACGGTTGCCGCCATGCCCATGCGCACCGCTACAGCCACTCCCACCGACAACGCCGTCGCGCAGCCCGGCACCGCATCCCCTGCCGCGCTAAGGACGGCACTCATCGCCGCGGTTCTGATCCTGTTGACCTGTGCCGCGCTGCTGGCCCTCCGCAAGCAACGGCGCCGGGCCGCGGCGGCCTCGGCGGCAGCCGACCGGCGAGAGCTGCTCCGTGCCCAACTGCACATCCAGCGCACTCCGGTCCCGGCTGCGGCAATCGCTACTGCACTCGACGAGGACAGACGACAGCAACGGGCGGTCGAGTCGGTCGACCCGGCGCAGACCGCGCAGCAGCTGCGAGAATGGATCGACCCCGGCCGGTAAGAACAGGCGGCCGGCTCAGGACTTCACGAGGCGGGCGATCGCCGCGCTCGCCTCCTTGATCTTTGCGTCCACGTCGCCCTCCGCCGCGGCGTGGACCACGCAGTGCTTCAGATGATCCTCGAGCAGGCCGACGGCTACCGCGTGCAGGGCGCTCTTGGCGGCTGAGATCTGGGTCAGGATGTCGATGCAGTAGGTGTCCTCGTCGACCATCCGCTGCAATCCGCGGATCTGCCCCTCGACCCGCTTCAGCCGGGCCATCAGCGCCTGTTTCTCTGCCGAATACCCGTGCGGACCGGCCGGTTTTGCCTCACTCATGCCGTGCAAGATACCCGGCACCGGTATCAGCCGGTGCGGCTGCGGACGCGTCCCGGCAGTCGCCGTGCCCGCTGCAGTGGCCTGCGGTCACCGAGCCCGCGATGTCGTAACCTGGCCCGGTGACCCGATCCCACCAGCCGGCAGCCCCGTGGCTGCTGCGCTGGCTGCTGGTCGTGATCACCCTGGCCGGTGTCGGGCTCGTGCAAAGCGCACACTGCGCCGACGGACCGACCGGCGCACACCATGCGGGGCATTCGGCTACCGCAGGGCATCACCACGGCGTTTCGGATCACGGCGTTGCGGCAAGTGGGCAGCACGTTACGGCAGCCCGGACGGCAGACACCACAGCCGGGCACTGCGAGGTCAGCGCCCCCGTCGCCGAACCCGCCGTGCGAGCCGGCGCCGTCGCGCTTCCGGCGATGACCGCCTGCGCCGACACCAGCGCACCCCACACGGCGGTGCCACCGATCGCATCCCGGGCACCCGCCGTCACCCTGACCCAACTCGGTGTAAGCCGCATATAGGACACCGCGCACGCATACGCATCCCGGCATCGCCGGATGTGCGCTCGTGCCTGCCCGGGGCCCGGCAAAGCCGGCCGTCACGCCCCGCCCGGCGGTGGTGTCCACCTGTTCCCTGCGCGGAAAGCCGAACCTTCGTGAACCTTCACGCCCTCCCCGCTGCCCTGCTCACCCATCAGCGCCAGCGCCAGTCCCAGTCGCATCGCTCGACCGGCGGCCGCCACCTGCCGGACGCGGGGGCGCTGCCGTGACCGAGACCCTGCCGCCGCTGCGCACCACCCACCCGTTCGATGCTGCCGGGGGACGGTGGTGCTTCGACCTGTGGGACGGGACCGGCCGGCCAGTCGTCTTCATCCCCGCGGTGTTGTTCGACCGGACGTGCTGGTGGCCGACCGCAGCCGACCTGCGCCCGTACGCCACCGTCGTCGCCGTCGACCTGCCCGGACATGGCGGTTCGCCTGGCCGGGACCGTTACGAACCCGACGACCTCGTCGACGATCTGGCCATGCTCGTCGACAGCCTGCAACTGCGGCGCGCACCGGTGATCGTCGGGCACGGCCCGTCAGCGACGCTGGCGGCCCTGTTCGCGGCACGCTACGCCACCCACGCCGTGGTAGCCGTCGACCCGATCCCCGCCACAGGCCTGTGCGCCGACGTCGACACCTATCTGCGCGGCCTGCAGCTCACCGAGATCCCCGAGCAATACCGCGGCCTGCTGCAAACCTCGCATGACCCGCGCCTGCTGGCCGCCTACGCGACCGGCCTGCGGCACCGCCGCCCGGCGACCGCCACGATCGGCGTCACCCCTACCCGGCTCGCCGTGCACAGCCGGCCACCGTCCGAGCCCGAGACGGATCCGCAAGCCGCCGACACGTGGCGACAGGAGGTCTACGACGTCCCGGGCAGATTCGCGTCCCTCGCCGCCGCCCGCAGGTTCATCACCGACCTGCGGACACTGCTGTGAAGCGGCACTGGGTGGCGTACCGAACTGGTCGCCTTCGTACAACGCCGCTGACAAGCGGAAATGAGGACGTCCCTTGGCGGGAGAGCGGACGGCGTGCCCTCCCGCCAAAGCTGCACTGACGCCTTCCCTTCGGTCAGTGCACCAGCTGATAGCCGGCTGCGGCGACGGCCGCAGCCACGCTGTCATCGTCGAGCGCCGCGGCGCTGGTCACCGTGACCGCGCCGGTGGCGACGTCGACGCTGACGTCACGCACGCCGGGAACATCGGTGAGTTGCTTACTGACCCGGCCGGCGCAGCCGCCGCAGGTCATCCCGGCGACCTGGTACACCGTCCGGGTGTCGTCCGGCGCCGTCGCCGGCTCGGTGGCCGGGGTCGTGGTGGCGCAGGCGCAAGCGGTGTCGCTGCCGCACATCGGCTTCTCCTTGCTGTCGTGTGACTGGTACTGAGCTGGGGGAGCAGGTCACGCCCGCACCAGGCGGGCGATGGCGTCGGAGGCTTCCTTCAGCTTCGCGTCGGCGTCCGGTCCGCCGTCGCGGGCCGCGCCGACGACGCAGTGCGCGAGGTGATCGTCGAGCAGCCCGAGTGCCACGGTCTGCAGAGCCTTGGTCGCGGCGGACACCTGCGTGAGGATGTCGATGCAGTACGTCTCGTCGTCGACCATGCGCTGCAGGCCACGGACCTGACCCTCGATCCGGCGCAGCCGCTTCAGATAGTCGTCCTTGTCCGTGATGTAGCCGTGAGCCATGACCCGGCTCCCTCCAGCAGTTGCTACCGTACCCCCCTAGGGTATCTCGGTAAAGCGGCACGTCCAACGCTGTGACGCGGAAGTCAATCGACGCACACCCTTGACCGCATATACCCCCCGGGGTAACAATGACGCCGGAAAGCAGATACCCCCTGGGGGTACCAAGGAGGTTCGGTCATGTCCCGCAGTCCGCACCGGTGGTGGGCGCTCGCGCTCATCGCCCTCGCCCAGTTCATGGTCATCATGGACACCTCGATCATCGGCGTCGCCCTGCCGAAGATGCAGAACGACCTCGGCTTCACCCCGAGCAATCTGTCCTGGGTCTTCAACGCCTACGTCGTCGCCTTCGGCGGCCTGCTGCTGCTCGGCGGACGCCTGTCCGACCTGTACGGCGCCCGTCGCATCTTCGCCACCGGCTGGGCGATCCTGCTCGCCGGCTCCGCCGCCGCCGGCCTGGCCGGCACCGTCGAACTCGAGCTCGCCGCCCGCGCCGTACAGGGCGCAGGATCCGCACTGATCGCCCCGTCCGCACTGACCCTGCTGATGATGCTGTTCGGTAACCGGCCCGCCGAACTCACCAAGGCCCTCGCCCTGTACGGGGCGGCCGCACCGGCCGGCGGCACCGCCGGAGTGTTCCTCGGCGGCGTCATCACCGAATACGTCAGCTGGCCGTGGGTGTTCTACCTCAACATCCCGATCGCCGTCCTCGCTTTGATCGCCACCCCGGCGCTCATGCCCGCCGGCGGCAACCGCCCCGGCTCCCTCGACCTGGCCGGCGCTCTCACCGTCACCGGCGGCCTGGCCGCCGCCGTCTACGCGATCGTCCGCGCCCCGCAGGCCGGCTGGAACTCCGCCTCGACCTGGCTCACGCTGGCCGGATCGGCGGTCCTGCTTGCCGCGTTCCTGATCATCCAAGCGCGTCGCCGTCAGCCGCTGATGCGGCTGGGTATCTTCACCAGCCGGAACCTGACGGCGGCGAACCTCGCCCAGTTACTGCTCGGCGCGGCGTGGATCCCGATGTGGTTCTTCCTCAACCTGTACCTGCAGCAGGTCCTCGGCTTCAGCGCGTTCCCCAGCGGCGCGGCGCTGCTGCCGATGACCGTTCTCATCATGGTCGGCATGATCGTCCTCGCCCCACGGGTCATCGGACGATTCGGCACCAAGACCACCCTGGTCGCCGGTCTCGCGGTGCTGGCCGCCGGCCTGGCCTGGCTCGCTCTGATCCGCCCGACCGGCAGCTACCTGACCGACGTGCTGCCCGCCTCCCTGGTCGCCGCCCTCGGCATGGCCCTGGCGTTCATCCCGTCGCTGGGAACCGCCCTGTCCAGCGCCCGCCCGGAGGAAGGCGGTCTCGCCTCCGGCATCGTCAACACCAGCTACCAGATCGGCTCCGCCCTCGGCCTGGCCGCCATGACCGCCGTCGCCGCAGCCCACGGCGCAGACGCCCTCGGCGACCCGGCCGCCCTCACCGACGGCTACTCGGCCGCCCTGCTCGGCGCCGCCGGCATCGCCCTGGCGGCCGCCATCCTCGCCGCGATCACCCTCACCGGCCGCAACGGCAAGCCCGCCGCCACGCAACCCGAGAACACGCCGGCCACCCGATGACCACCGGGTGCTGTCCCAGCGCTCCGCCGGAACCGGACCGGCTCCGGCGGAGCGCTGGGCCCACCCCGGCCCACCCATCACCCGCAACGAAAAGAGACGATCGAGATGCCCACGCTCCTGAATGACACCAACGCTCACCCTGCCTACGCCACCGCTTCCAGCAGCAGAGCGCGACGCGCCGCCCGCGCCGGACTATGGGCACTACCTGCCTACGGCCT
This sequence comes from Actinoplanes sp. CA-252034, assembly GCF_050956125.1. Lineage (NCBI taxonomy): Bacteria > Bacillati > Actinomycetota > Actinomycetes > Micromonosporales > Micromonosporaceae > Actinoplanes > Actinoplanes sp. CA-252034. Next base: position 6,772,104 of record NZ_CP191846.1, on the reverse strand, counting down.
CCTGCTCGGGTTGAGCACCTGGACCCACCAGCCCGGCATCGACGACTTCGACGCCTACGCCCGCTACATCACCACCGACGTCTTCCTGATCAGCCACCTCGGCGCCAGCATCTTCGGCGCAGCCCTGGCCGTCCTCGGCGCCTTCGCGGTCACCGTGTTCCTGGCGAACGGGCGCGCCGCCCGCACCGCCATCACCGGACTGGTCCTGACCACGATCACCAACGTGTTTCTAGCCTCGACCTTCGGCAGCGCCACCTTCGTCCAGCCCGGCATCGGCCGCGCCCACCTCGCCGGGACGCCGGGTATGCCCGCCCTCAACGCCGACACCGCCTACGGTCCAGCCTTCTTCATCGTCGCCTTGACCGCCACGTCCTTCCTGATCGTGTCCGCGATCGTCCTCGGCACCGCGATCGCTCGCTCCGACCGTCGGCTGCGCTGGCACGGCATCGCCTACGCCGTCCTGCTCCCGGCCTTCGCCGTCACCGGGTTCGCCCTGCAGACCGCCCAGCCGTGGACCGGCTTCGCCCTCGCCGCCGCCACCACGGCCCTCGCCGTACGACTGCCACGGCTGAACCGATAGCCCATTCCCGGCGCCATGAGCCCGCCTTCGCCGCACCGCGAGGCGGGCTCGGTCCCTTCCGCTGCGTCGGCAGACAAATCTCAGGAGCCGGTGTGTGCCGGAGCGGCCAGGATTGACTGCACGGTGGCGGTCACGACATCGGACGCCTCTGCCGGATCGAGACGGCCCAGACGGATTTCCTCCGCGGCACCGTGCAGGATGTACTGCACCGCGTTGACCAGCCACGTCACCGGCATATCGGTCCGGAAAACGCCGTCGCCCTGCCCGCGGCCGATCAACTGCTCCACCCGGTCCGCGGCACCGGTGTGCAGTTCCCGCAGGCGCCCCTCGGGCAGCACCCGCTGCGCCGCCGACAGCAGCGCCGCCGACTCCGCGACCAGAGACCAACTGGAGGCCAGCAGCCGATTCATCGCCTGCCGCGCGTCGCCGGTCAGATCCACGCTGCCGAGCGTCAGCTCACCGGCTCGCAGCGCCTCGGCGAGGGCGGCCTCGACCAGCCCGGGGCGGGTCCGGAAATGTCCGTACACCGTCATCCGCCCGACTCCGGCCGCCTTGGCGATGTCCTCCATGGTCGCGTCCGGATCGCGGCTGAGGCACTCCCGGGCAGCGGACACGATGCGCGTAATGCTGCGCTCGGCGTCGGCGCGCCGCCGCGGGCGGGTGTCGGCGGAAACCATGCCACCACTCTATCCCGTACGGGAATGTACGAGTTAACCTTCCGCTTGTAAGTCGTACACGGGCATACGAGTTATCGCGGAGGGTGTCATGACCACACACGAAATCCAAGAGACCACTACCCGGCATCCGCTGCGATGGCGCCTCCTCGCTCTTCTGGGCGTCGCCCAACTGATGCTGATCCTCGACGTCACCGTGGTCGCTATCGCCCTCCCGCAGATGGAGACCGACCTCGGGCTCAGCCGCGCCGCGATCACCTGGACTGTCAGCGCCTACACCCTCACTTTCGGCGGCCTCATGCTGCTCGGCGGCCGCATCGCCGACCTCATCGGTGCCAAGCGGGTCGTGCTTACTGGCCTGCTCGTCTTCACCGCCGCATCCCTGGCCACCGGACTCGCCGGATCCGCCGAGGTACTGATCGGCGGGCGCATCGCCCAAGGCGTCGGCGCCGCCTTGCTGTCGCCCGCAGCGCTCTCACTGGTCGTCACCCTGTTCGCCGGCGACGAACGCAACAAGGCCCTTGGCGTCTGGTCCGCTCTCGGCGGTGGCGGCGCGGCCCTCGGTGTTCTGCTCGGCGGTCTCATCACCAGCGGGCCCGGCTGGCCCTGGGTCTTCTTCATCAACGTCCCGATCGGCCTGGCCGTGATCGCCGCACTCGCCGTCGTGCTGCCCGCCACCACCGGCCAGAACCCGCGCCCGCGACTCGACATCCTCGGCGCGCTACTCGTCACCGGCGCCACCGCGACCCTCATCTACGCCCTCATCCGAGCCGGTGACCACGGCTGGCTCACCCTCGCCACCGGCGGGCTCGTGCTGGCTGCCGCGATCGGCTACACCGCCTTCACCACGTGGCAGAAGAAGGCCCGCTCACCGCTGATGGACGTCACGATGCTCGCTCGCCGCCCCGTCGCCGGCGGAGCGTTCCTCATCCTCATGGCCACCGCACTCATGGTCGCCGCCTTCTTCCTCGGCACCTTCTACTTCCAGCACGCCCGCGGCTACGGCGCCCTGCACACCGGCCTGCTGTTCCTGCCCGTCGCCATCATCACCATGCTCGGCGCCCACCTCACCGGCACCCTCATTGGCCGCCTCGGCGCGCGGCCCCTCGCCATCACCGCCCTGCTGACCGCCGCAGCCGGCATGACAGTCCCCGCCATCACCCTCCAACCGCTCGCGGTCACCGCCGGTGTCGCCCTCGCCGCCGCCGGAACCGGTGCCCTGCTCGTCGTCGCCTCGGCCACAGCACTCGGCTACGTGGCACCCCAGGAGGCCGGCGTCGCCTCCGGCATCGTGAGCACCTTCCACGAGTTCGGTGCCTCCGTCGGCGCAGCCGTCGTCTCCAGCGTCGCCGCTGCGAGCTTCGCCAGCGACAGCCTCGCCGGCTTCCGCAACGGATTCCTCGTCGCCGCTATCGCCTCCGCCGTGGGCGCCGTCATCGCTGCCCTGCTGACACCCAGCCGCCCGACGGCCGACCACTGACCCGCCGCCGGGCTGCCGCGCTGGCGTCAGCTCGAGCCCAGACCCAGTGCCGCATCGCCGGCACCCTCGCCGCGGGCGTCACCCTCGCCAAAGCCGGAGCGCCACTCGCCGCCGCTGGCCTGCTCGCTAGCTCCGGCGGATACCTGATCGCTCTGGCGGCCATCGGCAGCGCCTGCCTGGTCGCCGCCGGAGGCATCCTCACCCGTGCCACATCACCGAGACCCGCACCGGTCGACGCCATGGCATCCGCCGCCGGCCGCGGCTGACCACTCAGGCGTCAGAGCGCGGCTACCGGCTTCGTACGGGCCAGCGCCAGCGCCACCGGCACACATATCCCGTACATGAGCAGCCCGTACGCCAGGACGGTGAGAACGACGGTCGGCGACGCGGCGGCGGCGAAGAACAGGGCGAGCGTCAGGTTGCGGACCCCCGTCGTCATCGTCACCGCCCGCCGCTGCGGCCCGGTCCCGAGCCACCGCAGTGCCGCCAGCGTCAGGCTCACCATCACCAGCACCTCGATCACGGCGACACCGGCCAACCCGACCCGCGACAGCCGCCCCAGGCCGGTGATCAGGAAATACAGGACCAAACCCGCCAGCAGTACGTCGGCCGCGCGCCGTGCCACCGGATGGATCCGCTCCGCGAGCCCCGGCCGGGACCGGCGTAGCCACATCCCCGCCGCCAGCGGCACCACCTGACCGAGCAGTCCACCGCCCACCACCAGCAGTCCGAGCGCGCCCGCCGGAACCACGCTCTGCCCGGCGGCCGCCGTCCACACCGGCACCGCCACCAGCCCCAGAGGGCCGAGCACCACCTGAAGCCCGGTGCTGACCGCCAGATCACCCCGGGCGTGCAACGTCAGCAGCGCGCCGGTGCCGCCGCCCGGAGCCGCGGCGGCCAGCACCACCCCGAGCGCCACCTCCGGAGGCAGGCCCGCCGCCGTGACAAGAACGACCGCCAGCCCCGGCAGGACGATCACGTTGAACACGACCGCGACGGTCAGAAGCCCGCGCCGCCGGACGAGGGCGCGGAAGTCGTCGACGGTCGCCGCCGTGCCGACGGCCAGCATCGACGCGACCAGCAGAACCGCGACCGCGGCCGTGCTCACCGGACCTCCGCGACGTGACGGCCCGCCCGCCGCAGCACCCGGTCGAGCACGAACTCGGCGTCCCGGCCCACACCGCGCAGGGTCGCCGAGGCGAAACTGCGCTGCCGTTCCAGCCCTACGAAACCCAACCCGGGCAGCGCCGTCGACACCCCGCCGTCATGCCGGGGGACACCGTGCTCATCAACGGCGCCGGTCCCGGCGAGATACGGCAGGTCCGGGCGGTAGCCGGTGGCCAGCAGCACCACGTCGACCGGCTCGGACGTGCCGTCGGACCAGACGACCCGGTTGTCGTCGAATCGCTGGGGGAGCGGCCGGTGATCCGGCCGGCCGACGCTGACGGCGGCACGGTACCGGCCGTCGTCGATCACCGGCACCGTCCCGGGCGCCAGCCGCGGTCCCCACCGCGAGGTGTCGAGCCCGGACCTGGTCAGCCACCAGTGGAAGTCACGGCCGAGGATCCGCTGCCGCTGGAACCGCAGCGGCCCGCGCGTCGTGATGCTGACCGTCGCCACCTGGGCGAGCTCGGTGGCGATCTGCACCGCCGAGTTCCCGCCACCGACCACCACCACCCGCGCCCCGGCCAGCCCGCCGGGACTGCGGTACTCGGCGGCGTGCAGCACGCGGCCGGTGAACGAGTCCAGGCCCGGCAACGCGGGCCGCAACGGCGTGCCGAACCCGCCGCTCGCGGCGATCACCGACGGGGTCCGTACCGCCTCGCCGCCCGCCAGGACCGTGAACCCGCCGTCGTCCTCGGTGATGACCAGTTCGGCGCGGGTGCCGAAGCGGAGGTCGGCGTCGAGAGCCCCGGCGTACGCGGTGAGGTAGTCGACGACCTCGTCGCGTACCGGATATCGGTCCGGATCGCCCGGGAACGGCATGCCGGGCAGGCCGGAGAACCGGGCCGGCGAGAACAGCGTGAGGCTGTCGTAGTAGGCCGGCCACGAGCCGCCGGGCCCGGGCGACGCGTCCAGCACCAGCGCACGGAGCCCACGCCGCGCGGCGGCACGGGCGGCGGCGAGACCGGACTGGCCGCCACCGATGACGACGAGGTCTGCGAAAGTCATGCCAGCAATGTATCGTTACATCGGGAAATGACGAAATGAAAGCTCGGGGGGACACTGGTAGCCGATGACCACACCCACACCGCTCGACGGCCCCACCCGGGACTTCCTCAAGGCCCTCGCCAGCGAGACCCGCCAGCAGATCCTCATGCTGTTCGTCGGCGGCCGGGGACTCACCGTCGGTGAGATCGCCGCCGCCTGCGGCCTCGGCCAGTCCACCGCCAGCGAACAACTCGCCATCCTGCGGCGCGGCGGCCTGCTCACCTCCACCCGCGACGGCAAACTCGTCCGCTACCGCGCCGACCCGACCGCCATCAACGCCCGCATCACCGACCTGCAGGTCTACCTCACCTGCTGCTGCCCGCCCGCGTCGGCCGACACGCACGGCTCCTGAGCCGACCCCGCCAGCCGCGCGAGCAGAGACAACTCGGCCAGCCGCACACTCGAGGCGGCTACCCGCCAGGCACTCGCTCACACCGGCAGCCGCCGAAGCCTTGCCCGGCGGCACCGCAGAATCGGTGCAGCCACCGTCGAGGCGATGTGACGCGCCCAGGGCCTCATCGAGCTGCGCGGCCGGCCGCCCGGTCATCATTGCCAGTTCAGCGAACGGATCAGCGGCGGCGAGAAGCCGGCGTGCAGCCGCACGGTGCAGCAGGCGAGACACGTACGAGGGCCACCACCACTGGCAGCCGCCCGGTGTCGGGATACCTGAGGTGTTCAGCACATCCACGATGGCGCGCATCGTCCATCCGGCCCGGTGCATCTGCACGACCAGCAGCAAGGTGTCGTCCGGGCACACTCGTGGCCTGCTCACCGGCGGGGCCCCGCCACGATGTGAGTACTTCGAGGAGGTGGTGGAACACGCCGAGTACGTCACGGAACACGTGCCGGGCATTCTCACCGACCGGCCCGGCCACAAGCGTGAACGGCAGCAACAGCAGAAGGGAAGCACCGAACAAGCCGACCGCCCCGGCGGCTGCCCAGACGAGCGGTGTCAGGTCAGGGAAATCCGGAAGCAGTTCAGCAAACGATGCCAGGTTCAGGTCGGACACGTGGGTCTCCCAGGAAGAACGGGAGGCCACGGTTCGTCCGTGCGCCGTCCCGCAGGCCGATGGTTCGGGGTCGGCCCGCGGTGTTGGGTCCACGCACCTTGCGAGGCGTGGCATGGACGATGTTGTTCGGCGGCACGGTCTGCGTGACCTGCAGCCGGATCATGAAAGCGGCCCGGAAGACCGCCTCGCTGATCGCCTTGACGAATTTCACGGCCAGGTCGGCGGTCTCTGCCGGAATTCGGTGCTCCTGCCGGAGCTTGCGCAGCTCCGCGACGGCCGCCTTCAATTCAAGCAACCGGGCACGGTTGTGCCTTACCTGCTTGGCGGTCGGCCTGCCCTTCCCCCGATAGCTGTGCGCGAAGTCAAGAGCCGCCATGAGCGTGGGAGAGACGCACCCGCCGCTCACTGCAGCCAAGACTCGGGCCGACGCGTGGCACTCAAGGGCGATCTTGCCGGCGTTCCGCACGGCCGACCAGGCGGCATACTGTGCCGCAGCCCTACCGGCCGGACCCGTCATCACACCCTGGGCGCTCGACCACGCCAGCATCGACTGCACCTGGAATGAAGCTCGAACATACGGCAACGCCGCAGCAGGAACACCGGAACTATGTAGCGCCGCCCACTTCGCCGCCAACGACGGCATGCCCGCGATCGCGGCAGCGGCGTCGCGGCTCACGACGTTCTGAAGTTCCCCGAGCCTCAGCATGCGATCAGGTTAGAAGACTTCGGGGCTGTTCCCTTAACAAGAACATCGCCAGAGTAGGCGACGGTCGAAGCTGGTCATCGTCTCGATCAGCCTGAAGCGATGGTGGCCTGACCGACCGAGCTCGACCGCCGACCCGCAGGATCAGCGATGAGCAGGCGAATCCGACAGTTGATCGATGACTGCCGCGGTCACTCCAGCAGGTGATCGCTTTCGATGCGGCGTCATCGTCGCTGGCCGGCTTGCTCCCACCTGCATCCGAACCGGATGGGGTGAACGTGATGACGCCGCCTGCCGCTGATCTGATGGACGCTTGGCTGACCAGCCGTCCTGGCTCGACGCGAGTGCGCGGCCAGTCGCAGAAGACGCGGGTCGGGGCGTTGCGGTTCGCGTTCTACGGGCGGATGTCGACCGTGGAGTATCAGGATGATCTGTCGTCGCGGGGCTGGCAGCGTGACAGCGCCCTGCACCTGATCGCCGGTCATGGGGTGATCGTTGCCAGCTATTTCGACGCCGGTTGCTCGCGGAGTCTGCCGTGGTCGCGGCGGCCGCAGGCGGCTGCTCTGTTGGCTGCGGTCGCCGGTCCGGGGCGGTCGTTCGATGCGATTGTGGTGGGGGAGTTCGAGCGGGCCTTCTCTACCCGGCAGTTCGAGGAGTTGTTGCCGTTGTTCGACGAGCATGGTGTCGGGTTGTGGTTGCCGGAGATGGGTGGGCCGGTCGATTCGGGGGATCCGGTTCATCAGGCGATGATGGTGATGCTGGGGCAGCAGTCGCAGCGGGAGATTCTGCGGGCGCGGTTCCGGACGACTGCGGCGATGCGGGTGCAGGCGCGGGATCAGGGTCGGCATCTGGGTGGCCGTCCGCCGTACGGGTATCGGTTGGTGGATGCGGGTTCGCATCCGAATGCGGCGCATGCGCGGTGGGGCAGGCGGTTGCACCGGTTGGATCCGGATCCGGTGACGGCGCCGACGGTGCGGTGGATGTTTGCGCAGCGGTTGGCCGGGTGGAGTGTGGCGGGGATCGCGCGGACGTTGAACGCGAACGGGACGCCGTCGCCGTCGGCGTACGACCGGGCCCGGAACCCGCACCGCAGCGGCACGTCATGGACGGTGCGCACGGTCGCGGCGATCCTGGAGAACCCGCGGTACACCGGCCGGCAGGTGTGGAACCGGCAGGGAATCGACCATCACGAGGTGCGACCGGGGGACAAGCGCAGCCGGCCGGAGGGCCGGAAGCCGTCGCACCACTGGAACGACCGGGACGAGTGGGTGATCTCCGCCGCAGTGGTGCACCCGCCGCTGGTCAGCGAGCAGGACTTTGTTCGGGCCCAGCAGATTAGCGCGCTCGCCGTCCTGGACGACGCGAACCCGCACCGCTACCAGCTGACCGGTCTGTTGATCTGTGGGGTGTGCGGGCGCCGGCTGGAAGGGCAGTGGGTGCACGGCCGGGCCGGGTACCGGTGTCGGCACGGCTACACCAGCGGCGGTGATGTGCGGCCGGACCGGGCGAAGATCCTCTACCTGCGGGAGGACCAGGTGGTGGCGGAGGCCCGTCATCAGTTGGCGCACCATGCCGGCGTTGACCCGCGGGTGCTGGACGGTGGGGAGTTGGGCCGGCAGTTGCGGTGGCGCGGGTACACGCTCGTGTGCACGCCAGTCAGCATCACCCTCGACATCGGCGCCGACACGGCTTGCGCGAGTACCGATGTCCCGGCACCCCAGCCAGGCGCAGCATGCGAAAGAGCGGAAGACGAGCCGGAGGCGCCGCCGGAGTCTGCGCAGTTGCCGTTGCCGGGTCTGTCGGTCATTCCGCATCAGCGGCGGAAAGCATTTACTGAGCTATCGGAGTTGAGGTCACTCGCATGTCCATATCGCCGCTTTGGGTGATTCCTAGCTGTATGGCAGCGGTGTCTATTTAGGGCATGCGATACGGGGATGGCGGCGGGGTCGGCCCGCAGCAACGCGCCCGCCGGGAACAGATACGCCGGCAGGCGGCACGCATGTTCGCTGACGGAGTGAGCGCACCGCAGGTGGCCGCCGAGCTGGAGATCTCGACGAAGTCGGCGTACGCGTGGCGGCGGGCCTGGAAGGCCGGCGGTGAACAGGCCCTGGCCTCCAAGGGGGCACCCGGACCCGACCCCGTGCTGTCGGAGGTCCAGGTCCAGAAGCTGATCGACAGACTGGAGCAGGGCCCGGCCGCGGCGGGCTGGGACGAGGACCAGCGCTGGACGCTGGCCCGGGTCCGCACGCTGATCGGCCGGATGTTCCACCTCACCGTCGGCATCGCCACCGTGTGGGAAACGCTGCGCCGCGCTGGCTACACGCCGCAACAGCCGGTCCACCGGGCCGCCGAACGCGACGAGGCCGCCATCGACCATTTCAAGCGGTATCAGTGGCCCGCGGTAAAAGAGTCGCGCGCAGGCTGGGCGCGTGGATCTGCTTCGCCGACGAGTCCGGCATCTCGCTGAGACCAGCCCGGGCCCGGACCTGGGCCCGGCGAGGCACCACCCCGATCGTCACCGTCGCCGGCCGCGACGGACGCAAACTCTCCCTCGCCGGGATCGTCGCCTACCGCGCCGGACATCAGCCGCGGATCATCTACCGCACCATGGTCCACCGAGGACGAAAAGGCGAGCCGAAAGGCTTCGGCGAAGACCACTTCGCTGACCTGCTCGACGCCGCCCACCAGCATCTCGGCGCGCCGATCGTCCTGCTCTGGGACGGCCTGCCCCAGCACAAGTCCGCCAAGATGCGCGCCCTGATCACCGCCCGACCATGGCTGCGCGTCTACCGCCTCCCCGGCTACGCCCCCGAACTCAACCCCGTCGAGAACATGTGGTCCAGCCTCAAACGCAGCATGGCCAACCTCGCACCCGGCGGCATCGACGACCTGTTCCGGGTGGCGAAGAACCGGCTCAAACGGATGCAGTACCGGCCCAGTCTCGCCTCAGGATTCCTCGCCACCAGCGGTCTGGCACCGCCCTGACCCTGACTCCAAAAGCTCAGTAACCCACACCAGAATCATCCAAAACGTGAATGACCTTGGTGTGGGTTAACGTGTCCGAGGGGGGACTTGAACCCCCACCGTCTATAACTGCCGCCTAAAACCGCTGGTGATCGCACGCGCGATGTAACTATTGGCGCTTGGCGGTGGTGCGGGCATGTCCTTGGCTACGACATGCCGGAAGTGGCGATTCTGGGAATGCAGAGTCTACTGCGGCCCGATCGAAGTGGACCGTAGGCCCGACTCGGGCCGTACCGGTGTGCTGCGAGTGTAGACCATCAAGGACAACCGCATCCATGAAGTTGTGCGTCGAGGGGACCACCGTTACCGCCAGGTGCTGATCCGTGACGAGCTGACGGGAACGCGGTTCGCTTCGCTTGAACGGCACAGACCGCCGCCCATCGGCGGAACGACGGATGCCGGGGCGGTCGTCCAGTCCGATCGAGTGATCTCGGCGTCACGGAATGTCGTAGGTGGTCGATAGGATTCCCTCGACGCCGGGGAGGTGAGCGCCGCGATGCCCCGCCACGGCGAGGGGGAGGTATCGCAGCGTGGTGGATGGGCTCCGGTCGGATGACGACAATGCACGGACGTTCCAGGTGGACGTCACCGACTCGCGCCGCGCCATGGCATACCTGGTCGCGCCCGGCTCCGACGACTACATCCGGATCATGGCGGTGCTCGAGTCGTCAGTGAACGACCTGACGCCGGCCGAGATAGCGGTTCAGGTCTCGGCCACCGGCCCGGCAATGTCCGACGCGGTGGTGCAGAAGAGACTCGACAAGCTGAAGGACTGGACCGCGGCCACCGGCCGTTCCGACCCTTCCAGGATCCGGCGTCACGCCGATATCCTGGCCCGGAACTGGCGGTGGACGGCCACACCCGCGGGCCGGCAGGTGCACCGTTTTTACACCTCGGTGCTGGCCGCCACACCGACGATGCGCGAGATCCCCCTACCGAGCCTGGCCCGGATCGTCGACTCCGCCGAGCAGCTGGCGACAGCGATGGCGATGCCGCGCCGTGATGACAAGCTGATCGCTGAGCTGATCGGCCGTCTCTTCACCGGCCACGACGATCTGGACACTGCGCTCGTTGGCGCGGAGGACAGCCTCGCCGGCCTCGCCGACCGTTTCGACCTCGACCAGGAGGCGACCGCCGAGCTCAAAGGACTACTGGTGGACTACGCCACCCATGTCGCCGGTGAGCTGGAACGCGGCGCCCAGCAGGCGTTCGACGTCCTGAACAGGATGCTGCGGCCATACTTCGCGACGCTGGCCGGGATCGCGGTCGCCGCCTCGCAGGCCCGGGCGCTGATTGAACGTGGCGCGCTCACCGCCTCCAAGGGCGGCAGGGTCAGTGACTGGGAAGGACTCACTGCCTGGTGCGACCCGTACACGGGCCGGTCGAGTAGATTCTCCCTGCGCCTGGTCCGGGCCCTGCCGGGGATGCACGCCAACCTGCGCCGCCTGCACAGCTCGGCCGGCTACGCCACCGGCCGGGCCCGGGCGCTGCTGCTGGCGAAGGCTTGCCTGGACCCGAAGCACGGAACGGCGATCCTGCTGGCAGCCACCGGCGACCACAAATGGCGCAAGCTGCACGGCGAAGCCGACGACACCGAACTGGCGAGCAACCCGACGTGGCGGGGCGGGCCGCCGGTGCCGTTGCCGGAGCTGCTGCGAACCACCGGCCGCACCGGCGCCCGCGGCCGGGCCCCGGCGGCCCGCGACGACACGGCCGCCCGGGCAGCCGTGCTGGAAGCACGGGAACGCCGCCGGGCCGAGCATGCAGCAGCGATCGAAGAGATCCTGGCGACCGAGCCCGGCATGCCGTTGACGGAACGCGCCGCCCGGGTGGCGATGGCATCATTGATGGCCGCGGTCCGGGCCCCACTGGTCGTGGGCTCCACCGACCGGCGGACGGCGAAACAAGACGGACTGGCGTGCACCCTCTTCCACGTCGGTGACCAGACCGGCACCGTCCTCGCCCCGACCTGGCGGGTGCTGATCCCCGGCCGAATCCTGGTCTTCCACCTGCCGGGCAACTGGGTGACACCACCGCGGCCGACCACGCCGGACACCGCGCCGCGAGCGGTCCTGCTCCGGCAGCCGCTGCCCGAAGCGGCGGCATGACCGGCCCAGCGGCAGGGTCGAAGGCGTGGCGGCAACGCCGTACCACCGCACCCGAAGCCGCAGCGGAGACCGCAGCCGTCCTCCGTCTGCTCATGGTCCGGCCATGGCTGGTGGCGGGCCGCGACGACGGGGCCATCGCCACGGTACGCCGCAACGAGGACGCCGTCCGCGAAGTCCTGGACCGACTGGGTTGGGTCATCGTCGTCGACCGGGACTTCGTACGGCTGCGGAAATCCCCGCCGGTCCGGCGTGAGGCCTGGGCCGCCGCCGGCCCCAGCCCGCGGACGTGCTCCTGGTTCTTTCTGCTGGTCGCCGCCGCTGAGTCGATGCCACCCCGGGTCGGTATCGGCCAGCTGCTGTCCGCGGCTCGTAGCGCCGCCGCCGAAGCGGAGATCCCGACACCGGACGACATGCCGGAGCGGTACGCCGTCCTGGCGGCCTTCCGGATGCTCGAGGAACGCGGCGTGGTGGAGAGCCTCGACGGCGACATCACCCAGATCCTGCGCGACGACGATCCGCCGGTGCTGCTCGCCGTGCACCATCACCGGCTGATCCACGTCATCGCCAATTTCGGTGCCGCCGACCCCGTACACGATCCGGCCGGCTGGCTCGACCAGGTAGAACGCGAAACCGATCCTGCCCGGCGGATGCGCCGCCGCCTGATCGACGACACCGCCGTCTACGCCCTCGACCTCGACCCGGACGAGGCCGACTGGCTGTCACGGCGGGTCCGCGGCGACGACGGACTGCCCCTTGCCGACGCGTTCGGGTTGCACCTGGAACGCCGAGCCGAAGGTGCGGCGTTCGTCGTACCCTCTGATGCCTTCCGCGGCCGTGACGCCCTCGGCGACTGCGTCTTCCCCGGCGGCGGCACCGTCGCCCACGCCGGGATGCTGCTCTGCGACACCGCCGAAGCCCACGGCATCATCGACCCGCAACGACCCGGCTGGCGCGCGATCACCGACGACGACATCCGGTCCCACCTGCGAATCTTCGCCGAACGCTACAAAGATCAGGGCTGGGCCGCCGAGCACGTGGCCGACCAGACCGGCCTGGCCACCGAGATTACGGCGCTACTGGTTGGCGCGAACCTGCTGCGTGTCGAGAACGGCGTCTGGTGGTTCACTCCGACCGCCGGCAGATGGGAGCCACCCCCACAACCACGGACGGCGACACCCCGCCGAGCCGGCACACCTCGAGGCGAGGAGCCCCATGACCTTCGTTGACAACCCCCTGTTCGGCGAGGACCTCATCGCCCCGGCGGGTCGTCCGCAACGGTTCACCACACGATGGCGGCTGATCGGGGCCGGACTGGCCAACGTGTGGCGCTACGGCGACATGCAACTCGAAGCACCGTCCGGACGGCTGCTGCTGCGCGGCCCGAACGGCACCGGCAAGACCACCGCGCTGGAGGCACTCTGGCCGTACCTGCTCGACCTGAACGCCCAACGGCTGGCCGCCGGCAAAGCGCGACCGACGTCGCTGTCGCTGTTGATGCGCGAGGGCGCCGACGGCGCCCGGCGCCGGTTCGGCTACCTGTGGCTGACGATCGCCGGTCCGGGCGACGGCAACATCCATTCCTATGGCGTACGGCTGCAGTTCAGCGAAAGTGGCTCCCCGGCCGTGAAGGTCGTACCGTTCACCATCCCCGGGGTGCCGCTGCGGGACATGGAACTGTACGGGCCGAAACGCGCCGCACTGAACAGCGACCAGTTCACCGACGCCGTCACCGCCGCCGGTGGGATCGTCTTCGACGACGAGGACGCCTACGTCGCGCACCTGGCAGCCCGACTGTGGCGCACCGACGAGCGGGGCCTGACCGAGATGGCCAACCGCATCCGGGCGCTCCGCAACCCCACCCTCCTCGGCGACGTCTCGCCGAAAGCCGCCGCCGACACCCTGCGCGACGCACTGCCCGGCGTCTCCGACGACGTGGTGACGGCGACCGCCGACGCACTCGCGGAATCCGAGGCGACCCGCGTGGCGTTCCAGCGTGACCGGGACGCGGCTGACGCTCTAGCCCGTTTCACCGAAGCCTGGGCAGGCCACGTGGTGGAGATCGTCGGCGAGGCCCACAAGGAGGTGACCGGTGCGGTGGCCACCGTCGCCGCCGCCGAACGGGCGGCCGGCAAGGCGTCGGAGACCCTCGCCGACGCGGCCGCCCAGCAGAGCGGAGCGGAGGAGCACCTCAGCGAACTGCAGGGCACCGCCGAGCAACTCGAGGCGAACATTCACGCTCTGGAGAACTCGGAGCCGTACAAGGCCGCCGGCCGGCTCACCGACCTGCACGCTCTAGTCGTCGCCGAGCAGGGCGCCGCCGACCTCGTCCTGAAGGCGTTCCGCAGTGCCGTCGGCCGCAGCCGGAAACGCGCCGAGGACCTATCCACCACTGCCGGGGATCTGCTGTCCGACATCGAGGCGCTGTCCGCCGAGGCCACTGCCGTGGACATCCAAGCCATGCCGCACCGGCCCGCCATGACGATCACCAGCCGGCCACGGCCGCCGTACCGCATCGGCGACATCACCGTAGACCCCGGCCCCGGCACCACGATCAGCGTCGACCGGACCTCCCTCGGGGAGTGTGCTGCCACCTGGCGACAGCTGGCCGAAGCCCACCAGGCGAAGGGTGACGCCGCGCGGCTGGCACTCACCGACCGGCGAGCCACCACCGACGCTGAGGACACCGCCGGACAGAAGAAGAGCAGCGCCGCCAACCTGCGGGCACAGTCCGACCGCGAACAGCAACGCCTCACCGCAGCGACGAAAGACGCCCGAAAGGCACTCGGCCACCTCATCGACAGGATCAACGAATGGTACGCCGAACACCGTGCGCTCGCGGACGTCGTCGAGCACGCCCATCCCCACGACGACAGCGGCGACCCGTGGCGTTCTCCCCGCCTGGACCAGCTCGACTTCGATGACCCCGCCGCCGCCTTACCCGTGGTCGAGGACATCGCCACCGCGCTCACCAGCACCGGGGGAGCGGCCGTGGCAATGCTCCGGGCGGCAGCGGCGACCGCCCGCCGAGAAATGAAACGGCTCCGCGGCGAAGCCGCCACACGCCGAGAGGAGGCACGCCAGCTACGCGACGGCAAGATGCTGCCGATTCCCCGCCCGGCCTGGGCCGGGCCGGCGCCCGACGGGGAGACGTTCGCGGACGCCGTCACCTGGCATGCGAACCTCTCCGACCCTACCGATCGAGCCCTGATCGAGAACGCCCTTGCCACCAGTGGGCTCCTCGGCGCGACGCTGTCACCGGACGGCGCCCGCACCGCCACCTGGTACGTCGACGCGACCTCCCCGCCCACCGCACCGAATCTGGCAGAAGCGCTCAGCACCGACCACGGCCACCCCCAGGCCGCCATCGCTGATCACATCCTGCACCGCATACCCCTTCGTCACACCACCGACAGCGCGGACGGCCCCGCCGGACTCGTCATCGGCCGCGACGGCACGTTCACCGCAGGTCCACTGCGGGGACGACCACCCGGCACCGACGACCCCCTGTCGCTCCCGCCCGCCGAACACGTCGGCGCGGCCCAGCGCCGGGCCGCCGCACTGGCCCGTGCCAACAGCCTCGATGCCGAGGCCACCCACCTGGAGACCGAGGCCCGCCAACACGAAACCGACGCCCGCCGCGCCACCGACGACGCCAGCCGGGTCGACCAGGCCGTACGGCGATTCCCCTCCCGAACAGCCGCCGCGCACGCCGAGGCCACCCGGGCCGCGACCGCCACTCGCGCATCGGGCCTCGCCAGCGAAGCCGGCTCAGCCGAAACGGAAGCCGCCGAACTCGAGGCCACGGCACTCGGCCTACGCCTTGAGTGGGAACAGCGAACCCGAGCCCGGGACCTCCCCATCGACCTGGGAAGGCTGGCGGACCTCCGCGACAGCGCCGAACGGCGCACCACCAGCCTGCGCACCCTCGCACAACGGCTGACCGATCGTTTCAAGGCGCGACTCGACCGCCTGACCGCTACCGCCGACGAGGACGGAAAGCTGAACGCCGATCTGGCGGACGAGCATGCAGAAACGACCACCGCCGTAGAAAAGGCCAGGACGATCACGGCGGAACATCAAGCACTGCTGACCACCGTCGGCCTCGACGCAGAAGAATCCGTCCGCCGTCACGCCGACGCGATCCGACAACGGGAACGCCTGACGACCAGACTGACCGCCGCCGCCCAACAAGTGCGGGAAGCACAGGCCGCCGTCACCAGAAGCCGAATCGAACTCGAAGCGGCAGAGCAACGTGCGCACGACGTACGACCCGCCGTCACCATCGCAGAACGTGGACTGAGAGCCCTGACCGAAGTGCCCGGCGTGCCCGCCGTACTGTTCGGCTCCGAAACCGTCGACCCCGGCGACAGCCTCGTCACCGCCGTCGGACACGCACTCCGCAACCGGCGCACCACCAGCCGCCGCCTGCTGCGGGAACGCTACGACGCGTGCCGGGCCGCCCTCGCCGGCCTGTGGACCCTCGACCCCAGCGACACCGTGGGCAACCTCGACACCTACCTACTGACCCACGACAGCATCGCCTACACCCCGCCTGCCGCCGCCGACGCCGGCAGCCAACTACGCGACCGCGCCCAGAAAGCACTCGACCAGGCCGAGGAATCCGCACTCCGCGAATTCGTCATCGGACGACTGCCCCTGGCCATCGGAACCGCCTGGGTCGGCATCGAAGACTGGATCAAGGACGTCAACCGCAAGATGCAGAACGCCGCCGCATCCTCCGGCGTAGGCGTCCGCATCGCCCGAACCCTCGCCAAGGACCTGAGCGCCGCCGAACTCACCGTCCACCGGCTCGCCTGCAAGGGATCGATACTCACCGCCGAACAGCAGGCCGAAGTCGGGGAAGCGCTCCGGTCACTCATCGCAGCCGCCGACGGCGCCACCATGACCGAGAAACTCGCCAACGCCATCGACGTACGACAGTGGCTCGACATCTGGTACGAGATCCTCCGCCCCAACGGGCAGACCAGCCGCTGGACCTCCAAGACCGGCCTGTCCGGCGGCGAGCGCCGCCTCGTCGTACTCGCCCCCATGCTCGCCGCCGTCGCCGCCTACTTCGACCAACTCGACACCACCGGACCACGCCTCATCGCCCTCGACGAAGTGCCCGCCGAAGTAGACGAACGAGGCAGAGAAGGCCTGGCCAGATACATCGCCGACCTCGACCTCGACCTGATCTGCACTAGCTACCTGTGGGACGGGGCACCCGGCGCCTGGGACGGCATCGACGCCTGGGACCTGGAAGCCGGCCCCGACACCACCGTCGTCGCCTTCCCCATGCTCATCCGCGGACTCACCCCACTACCCGGCGACGACCTGTCATGACCGGCACACCCGACCCATGCCCCTGGTGCCGAACGGACTGCCGGGACCTCGACGACAGTGCCGTCCGGGGCCCCCACCTCGACTGGGTGTGGCGCCAGCTCGCCGACATCGCCGACC
The DNA here is from genome assembly GCF_050956125.1 of Actinoplanes sp. CA-252034. Lineage (NCBI taxonomy): Bacteria > Bacillati > Actinomycetota > Actinomycetes > Micromonosporales > Micromonosporaceae > Actinoplanes > Actinoplanes sp. CA-252034. The sequence continues at coordinate 6,754,854 of NZ_CP191846.1, read as the reverse complement.
GGCGCGGCGACCCCGAGCTGACCAGCGGCACCGCCCGAGTCACCGCACCGGCCGCAGCCGCCGACCGAGCCGCCGCGATGGGCTTCCTCAACGGCCGCATACCGCGTGCCGGGCAGACCGTCCCGATCGATCTTGAAACACTGACCGCCCTGATCCGGGTGCACGACGGACAACTGACCCCCGGCATCGTCGCCGCACACGCCGCCGGCCGCGCACTGGGGGAGCGCAAGCGGGCGAACGCACGCCACCGCGAACAGATGGAGAAACTCCGACTCCAGCTGGCCGACACCATTGGCACGCGCACACCGCTCCTGATCGATCCGGAATCGCTGTGGCAAACCCTTCGCCGATCGGGCTGGATCGCACGGATCAACGGGCAAGACGACCCGGAGCTGCTGATCAACCAGGCGGTAGCCGTCATCGCCGCACTCCCGGACGGCGAGAAGCACATCGACCGCCGCAGGCTCGCCGACACCGTCACCCGCTTCCCACACGCACTCGACACAGGCACCCTGCCAGGCCTGGTCCTCGCCATCCTCACAGCAGCCGGCCGCATACCACCCGGCTCGCCGCCACGCGCCGCGTGGACAGCCGTCGGCGTCGACTGCGACGACCTGACCGGCGGCCTGCTCGCCCTCGGCATCGCCCCGTCCGGCTGGCACCTGCCCGCCGAGGCCGTCGTCACGCTACCGCCGCGAGAACTCAGCCGTTGTGCCTGGCCCGTTCCACCACACCCCGGTACACCGATCTTCGTCACCGAGAATCCGTCCGTGGTCACAGCTGCGGCCGACCGGGTTCTCGCCACCCCACCATCCCGGCAGGTCCGGTTGCTGTGCACCGTGGGCACCCCGTCCCGGAGCGAGATCGACGCCGTCCGCCGCCTCGCGGACACCGGCTGGCAGATTCTGGTGCGCGCCGACTTCGACCGGGCCGGCCTCCAGCACGTCAACGCCTTGCTGGACGGAGTGCCCACCGCCCTGCCCTGGCGGATGAACACCGAGGACTACCTGGTGAGCCTGGCCGACACACCCGCCGACGATCGCATCCACCTTCGCGCTGACGCCCTGCCACCCACACCCTGGTGCCCGACGCTGCAACAGGTCATGGCAGCCAAGGGGGTCGCCGCATACGAGGAGAGCCTCATCGAGACCCTTCTCGCCGACCTGATTCAGCCGTCTTCCCATAGCGGGTCATGCGCTGATCGATGCATCGACGAGCGTTGAACTCGAAGCGCTTCCATGGGGTTGGCGACATCCCCTCCGGTCCCCGAAGGGCCCCCGTGAAACACCGACAATGGCTCGCGGGCGCCACCGCCCTCGCGTCGCGGCAGTCGCCCCGGCAAGCGGCTGCAACGCAACCGTCACCCAAACGGAACCACCGTCACCGTAGCCGCACCGAGCTACGCAGCGGGCACCATGGTCACGGTCGGGTTCACCGCCAACGGAACGGCCAACGCCCCAACCGCCGTGGAGCTCACGGCGGGGCGTGCTCATAAGGCACCAAGCGAGCACGAGGGTCATGGTCCTGGCCGGTGTCGACAACGGCGGCGCCGGTCAGGACCACGCCGAGGTGTGCGCACAACAGGTTGGTTACGGGACTTCCCTTCGGAGTCCCTACGCCGACGCTGCCGGCATGGACCGATCGCACGTCACCCCGTGGAGGTTCCCACGGTGCCCACGGGGCGAGCATCCTCCAGGTTGCCGTATGGGGCGGTGGGGGAGGGCCTCCGGGGTCGGTCACGTTGGCGTGCCGCAGCGCCGAGTCTGCGCTGGGGTGGGCTTCCGATCCGGCGTCCTGAAACAGGCGGTACCCGTCGGATTCCGGGGACCGGTCGGCGGCAAGCCACGGCGCCAGAGTCGCTGGCGCGCCGTTGTGCGGCAGTAGGAACACCTGCCCGGGTCACTGCCGGGTCGGTGGTCGCCGCCGGCGGTCCATGGTCTGTGCCGGCGGGGCGGATACGCAGGGACTCAGAGGACGGGGCGATGGCCCACTTTTCGGAACTTTAACGTTCATTGATGGCTGAGGGTTGTGCTTTGTGTCCGGGAGATCACAGGATGTTGTGGGAGCGCTCCCGCGCTCCTGTCCCCGATCCCCACGAAGGAGTTCGAGCGTGTTCGACAGGCAAGCAAGGAGACGCCTGGCCGCCGCAGCTGCCGGGCTTGCCCTGGCGCTGACTGGCGGCGTCACCGCGCCAGCCGTGGCCGCGCCCGAGGCGGCAGCGGCAGTGCCGACGTCCGACTGGCTCCACGTGCAGGGCAACCAGATCGTCGACCAAGCCGGTAGTCCGGTCTGGCTTACCGGAACCAATTGGTTTGGCTTCAACGCCTCAGAGCGGGTCTTCCACGGCCTGTGGTCCGGTAACATCACCGAGATCACCAGATCGATGGCGAACCGCGGCATCAACATCGTGCGCGTACCGATCTCCACTCAGCTGCTGCTGGAGTGGAAGGCCGGAACCTTCGGCACGGTCAACGTCAACACGTACGCCAACCCGGAGCTGGCCGGCAAGAACAGCCTGCAGATCTTCGACTTCTGGCTACAGCTCTGCGAGCAGTACGGCATCAAGGTCATGCTCGACGTCCACAGCGCCGAAGCCGACAACTCCGGGCACATCCATCCGGTCTGGTACAAAGGCGCGATCACCCCTGAGCTGTTCTACCAAGGCTGGGAGTGGGTGACGAACCGCTACAAGGCCAACGACACGCTCGTGGCGATGGACATCAAAAACGAGCCGCACGGCACCCCGAACGACACCGCCCGCGCCAAATGGGACGACACCACCGACATCGACAACTGGAAGCACACCGCCGAGACCGCGGCCAAGCGGATCCTGGCGATCAACCCGAACGTCCTAGTCCTAGTCGAAGGCCAGGAGATCTACCCGCGCGAGGGCGAGACCTGGAACTCGCCCAACACCGACCCCGACCTGTCGCCGAACTACTACTACAACTGGTGGGGCGGCAACCTGCGCGGCGTCAAGGCGCACCCGATCAACCTGGGCGCCAACCAGGACCAGCTTGTCTACTCGCCGCATGACTACGGGCCGCTGGTGTTCAACCAGCCGTGGTTCGACAAGCCGTTCGACAAGGCGAGCCTTACCGATGACGTGTGGCGGCCCAACTGGTTCTACCTGCACGAGAACGGCACCGCGCCGCTGCTCATCGGCGAATGGGGTGGCCGGCTGGGCCAGGACGCGCGCCAGGACAAGTGGATGACCGCGCTGCGTGACCTGATCGTCGAGCACCGCCTGCACCAGACGTTCTGGGTGCTCAACCCCAACTCCGGCGACACCGGTGGCCTGCTGCTCGACGACTGGAAGACCTGGGACGAGCAGAAGTACGCGCTGCTCAAACCGGCGCTGTGGCAGCACGCCGGCAAGTTCGTCGGCCTCGACCACCAGGTGCCGCTCGGCGGTGCCGGCAGCAGCACTGGGATCAGCCTCGGCCAGCGCTACGGCGACGGCGGCTCGGACGGCGACACCACCGTACCGGGTGTGCCCGGCCAGCCCACCGCGAGCAACGTGACCTCCACCACCGCCACGCTCACCTGGACCGCATCGACCGACAACACCGGCGTCACCGGCTACGACGTGCTGCGGGCCACTAGCTCCGGCGCGGCGAGCGTAGTGGCCACGGTCTCCGGAACGACCTACGCCGCCACCGGACTGACGCCGTCCACGGCATACACCTTCAGCGTGCGCGCCCGCGATGCTGCCGGCAACGTCTCGGCGGCATCCGCCGGCCGCGCCGTCACCACCACCGCAGGCGGCGGTGACGGCGAGGACCGGGGCTGCTCGGCCACCTACAAGACGATCAGCTCCTGGACCGGCGGATTCCAGGCCGAGGTCACGGTACGCAACACCGGGACCACCACCAGCTCCGGATGGTCGGTCAACTGGACCTACCCGAGCGGAACCACCGCCGGTTCGGTCTGGAACGGCGTGCTCGGCACCCCGGCTGTAACCGTGCGCAACGTGGCCCACAACGGCGCCCTGGCCGCCGGGGCCACTACCACGTTCGGCCTGATCGGTTCCGGCGCGGCGGCGACACCCACCGTGACCTGCTCCGCGTCCTGACCCACCCGTACCGGAAAGGTCTGGTGTGCCGGCGGCGGATTCTCCCCGCCGGCCGCCAACCCGGTCGTCCTCAGCAGATCGAGCGGCTCAACCCGCCGCCGGAACGACGGATCAAGGCGGGTTCGTGGCCGCCGCAACTGACCCGCACGCTGACCTCTCGAGGCCGTCAGCGCGGCTAACGCGACGAAACGGCGGAGGCCCGAAGGCTATCCGCCTTCTCGCCGGTCGTGGTGCCAGACCGGTACTCGCCGAGAGATCTCGGCCTGTCCCGGCGATAGTGCCGCGGCGTCATGCGGATGTTGCGATAGAAGGTCACCTCGACAACGCCCGCGACGACTTGGTTGCGGTCACCGCGTTCCCGCGCGAGTTCTGGGGTCAGATCTGGTCGAACCGTGAGAATCTAGCCGTGCCGCCGGGGCAAGGCATTCAGCCCAGAAACCTCTACATGCTTTGAGACGTGGCGCCACTCGTCGCAGGCCGCGGCCAGCGACGCAACTGACTCTTTAGCAATCGTCGCGCTGGATGCCGCGGACCTCGGCACGGAAGGCGATTGTGCCGGTGCGCTGCTGGAAGAACTCGATGGAGAGCTGGTTGGCTTCGGCGAATCAGCCAACCAACTCTCCATCAAACCCGGGACTCGACAAGGACCTCATGGCCCGGATCGAGCGACACGAACAGAAAGAGCAGAACCTCCAGCAGCACGCCGGCTGCGATCACCAGCCTGCCGCACTCGCCCTGGCCGCATAACCCCCGAAGGACTTACCGCTCGGACCACTTAGATCTCCTCGTCAGGCGGATCGCGAGTCCCACCACCGCAGGTCTTCTAGCAGTGAGGCGTTCGGATCCGGGAAGCTGAAAGGCACGCCCAGCTCACGGGCGAGCGCCGAGCCTTTGTTTACCGCTTCAGCGGCCTGTGGAGTACGGATGCCCTCGACGGAATCTGTCGGCGCGTCCCGCCCGTCGGCGACCATGAGCTCGTACTGGTCGAAGATGGGATGCTGCAGGCTGGGACACCGGACGATAGCCAACAGGAGAACGCCCCAGCGCTGTGTGTCGCCGTCCCACAGCGCCTCGATGGCGACCACCGGATCCGTGATGGCCCTGGCCCGCTCAACAAGCTGCGACAACGTCACGGGCGGCGGCAGAGGGTCCACCAAGCCTCGTACGGAAAGCTCGTAGCGACGCCCTTCGACCACATCCAAGGGTCTGCTGCACCGATAGGTGACATTTGAGATGGCTTGCCGTGACGGCGGGCTGGAAGGATGTTGCTGTGCCCAAGCCTTACCCTCGTGAGTTCCGTGACGATGTTGTGCGGGTCGCTCGTGACCGCGACCCGGGCGTGACGGTCGAGCAGATCGCGAAGGATTTCGGGGTCCACCCGATGACGTTGTTCAAGTGGCTGCGCCAGGCCGGCATCGACGAGGGCGCCCGGCCAGGTGTGAGCCGCAGCGACGCGGCCGAGCTTCGGGAGGCCCGCAAACGGATCAAGCTGCTCGAGCAGGAGAACGAGGTCCTGCGTCGGGCCGCGGCGTATCTGTCGCAGGCGAACCTGCCGGGAAAGGCTCTACCCGCTCGTGAACGAGCTCGCCGCCGACGGCATACCCGTCGCGGTGACGTGCCGGGTGCTGAACATCGCTCGACAGCCCTATTACCGGTGGCTCGCCCGCCCGGTCACCGACGCCGAACTGACCCAGGCCTACCGGGCGGACGCGTTGTTCGGCGCCCACCGTGACGACCCGGAGTTCGGCTACAGGTTCCTGGCCGACGAAGCCCGTGCTGCCGGGCAGCCGATGGTCGAGCGCACTGCCTGGAAGATCTGTTCCGGCATGGGCTGGTGGAGTTCGTTCAGCCGCAAACGGCGGCGGGGCAAGGGTGGAAGGCCGGGTCCGCCGGTCCACGACGACCTCGTCCGGCGCGGCTTCACCGCGAATGGGCCGAACCGGTTGTGGCTGGCCGACATCACTGAACACCGCACCGGTGAGGGCAAGCTGTACCTGTGCGCGATCAAGGACGTGTGGTCCAGCCGGATCGTCGGCTACTCCATCGACTCGCGGATGAAGTCGCGGCTGACCGTCGACGCCCTGCGCAACGCTGTCGCCCGCCGCGGTGACGTGGCCGGCTGCGTGCTGCACACCGACCGCGGGTCGCAGTTTCGTAGCCGGAAGCTCGTCGGTGAACTGCACCGTCACAACATGATCGGGTCGATGGGCCGCGTCGGCGCCGCCGGCGACAACGCCGCCATGGAATCGTTCTTCGCCCTGCTGCAGAACAACGTTCTCAACCGCCGGACCTGGACCACCCGGCAGTCCCTGAGGACCGCGATCGTGACCTGGGTCGAACGGACCTACCATCGCCGCCGACGCCAGCGATCGCTGACCCGGTTGACGCCTGTCGAGTACGAAACCATCATGACCACACCGGCCAGTCAGGCCGCGTGACTTGATCTGTCACCTATCGGTGCAGCAGACCCCCTACGACTCCATGCCGCCGGCATCAAGGTGATCGACCTGGATCTTCAAGGCGTGCGTACCGCCAGCGCCGAGCACCTCAAAGGCCGCGAGTTGCTGAGGGTCGATTTTCCAGACAGCTCGCCGGCCCCGACGCTCTGGTTACAGATGAAGCCGGATGTCGCCATCGCCTGGTCGTACAACTCTACGGATTGAGCCTCACGCACCGGATCGCGGCAGGAGAGTACGACTCAGGACCGCAGGAGCGTGTCCTCGATGAGTACCGCGGGAAGAACCTGAATACACGCGCGTCCAGACCAGTCGTTGGAGCAAGCTGCGAATCGATTACTCGACTTGCTGTGGTCCGGCGGGTTTGCGCTGTCGGAGGGCGGTGCGGACCTCATCGACAAGGGACCACAGCATTGAGACATAGGCAATGCTGCCGACCCAGGCGCGCCCGGAACGTGTCAAGGATTTGAGGCCAGCGGGAGTTAAGCGGCTTGAAGTTCCGGCTCCGGCTTGTTGATCCAGACCTGTTTGGGCAGGTCGAGGATCTTGGGTAGGAGCCGGTCGGTGCCGAAGCGTTCCGGGTGGGCTGCGCGGGCCGCGGCGAGGGTGTCCTCGCGGTCGGCGCGGACCGTGTGGTGGCGGCCGTGGTGGACCTCGGCGGGGGTGTGCAGGCCGATTCCGGAATGCCGGTGGCAGTTGTTGTACCAGGTCACGAAGTCGGTCATGAACACCCGCGCGTCCGCGAGGGACGCGAACCGGTCCGGGAAGACCGGCGCGTACTTCAACGTCTTGAACCAGGCCTCGCTGTAGGGATTGTCGTTGGACACCTTCGGCCTCGAGTGTGACCGGGTCACGGTCAGGTCTTCGAGCAGGTCCGCCACCGATTTCGAGGTCATCGACGTACCCCGGTCGGCGTGAACCACGTGCGGGATGCCGTGGACGTCGAACACCTCCCGCATCATCGACGCCGCGAGCGGGCCGGACTCACGGGAGTGCACCCGGACGCCGACGATGTAGCGGGAGTAGACGTCGATCATCACGTAGGCGTCGAAGTAGGAGCCCTTCACCGGGCCGGCCAGCTTCGTGATGTCCCAGCTGAACACCTGCCGTGGCCCGTCGGCGACCAGCTCCGGGCGAGCGCGGGCCGGATGTCGGGCCAGCCGGCGACGCTCACGGACCTGCCGGTGCTCACGCAGGATCCGATACATCGTCGCGATCGAGCCGACGTAGACGCCCTGGTCGAGCAGAGCGGCGTAGACCTGTGCCGGAGCAGCGTCGACGAACTGCGGACTGTCCAGCAGCCGCAGCACCCGGTCGCGTTCGGCCGGGGTGAACGCGTTCGCCGGCACCGGACGCGGCGAAGGTGACGGGCTCGGCCGGCGCCGGTCCCGATCGGCGCTGGACCGGCAGATGCCGGTCATCACCGCCGCAGCCCGGGTCGTGGTCCCCGCACCCGTCAACGCCTGGAAGGCGTCCATCAGCGCTTGCCGAGCCCGAAGACGTCCGGACCGTCCGGCTCGCTCCTGGAGATGTCCTCCAAGAGCTCGTGCGCTTTTCCCATGATCGTCAACGCCGTCTCCGTCCGCGCCAGCTTCGCCTGCGCCAGCGCCAGCTCCCGCCGCAACCGGGCGATCTCGGCCTGCTCGACACTGGGCCGCCCGACCGTCTCACCAGCAGGTTTACCCTGCAACAATCCCGCGTCCCGGGACCGGCGCCACTCCGACATCAACGATGAGTACAAGCCCTCGCGCCGCAGAAACGCCCCGCCCTCACCGGCCGCGACGGCCTGCTCATAGCCGGCCAGCAACTCCAGCTTCTGCCCCGGCGTGAACGACCGGCGTGCCCGAGGCCCGTCCGCACGCGGACCCTTCTTGCGACTCATGACCCCATCCTGGACGGCCACGACGTCAACAGCAGTATTCAACGACTCTCGATCCTGAACTCGCCCTGTCCGGCGGACTTGCTATGAGCCGCTGGCCCCAACTCACCCTGACAGACAGGGGCCAGCCGCGGTCCTCGAGGATGGCTTCCAGTAGTAGGGGAGCACCTAATACCAGCGTGAACGTCAACGCGAGTATCCGCTTGGTGCCGTCGCGCTGTGGGTTCACCGTCAACCCCTCCTCGTACTGATGTATCGGGCGCCTGCTTGGCAGTACTCACTCACCTGTAGCACTATGCGCACCGATCCCCCTTGGCGGAAGCGACTCGTTGGCGCACTCACATCGGCATGAGAATGAGTCTCTCTGGGCTTCGCGGTCGTCTGTTGCCATGGCAGGCCGGGCGGCGTCGTCGGGGAGGAGGTGGCTGAATGCCAGTTCAGTCGTTGAGGCCGGGATGCTGCGGGTCCAGGAGTCAGGCTCAGCCTCGGCTGCTGAATGATCAGGTAGGAGGGCGCGTTTCTTGCCCAGGGGGCGCTTGGGCGGCCAGTAATCATCCCGAGCGGGCACCTGTTCCGTCGGTTGATAGTCGAGATCTGGTGGCCGGCTCGTGGTGGTTCTGGCCGTGCGGGCTCGTAGTAGTGGGTCTATGAGCATTGCCTGCCAGCCGCCGAGTTGGCACGCGTTGGGCGAACCGCTCTGGTGGCCGAAGCTTGGGCGGCATTAGGAATCAAGCCAGGTTCCTAGGATGATTTACCGGTGGTGCGCTCTGCCTAAATGGTCCTCGGAGGCTGCAGGTCTGGCCGCATGTCCAGCTGTACCTCAGGTGTGAGCATCTGCTTAGCTATAGGTCAGCGGACAGCATGGTTTGGCATGCCTGACGGGCGCCAACTGGTTCGGTTTCAACGCCTCCGAACGGGTGTTCCACGGTCTGTGGTCGGCCAACATCACCGAGATCACCGGGTCGATGGCCCAGCGCGGCATCAACCTCGTCCGCGTGCCGATCTCCACTCAGCTACTGCTCGAATGGAAAGCGGGACAGGCCACCGTCCCCAACGTCAACACCTACGCCAACCCGGAACTGGCCGGCATGAACAGCCTGCAGGTCTTCGAGTACTGGCTGCAGCTGTGCGAGCGGTACGGCATCAAGGTGCTGCTCGACGTGCACTCCGCCGAAGCCGACAACTCCGGCCACATCCACCCGGTCTGGTACAAGGGGACGGTCACTCCGGAGCTGTACTACCAGGCGTGGGAGTGGGCGGCGACCCGCTGGAAGACCAACGACACGGTGGTCGCCTTCGACTTGAAGAACGAGCCGCACGGCACCCCGAACGACCCCGTGCGCGCCAAGTGGGACAACTCGACCGACGTCGACAACTGGAAGAACACCGCCGAGACCGCCGCCAAGCGGATCCTCGCGATCAACCCCGAGGTGCTGATCCTCGTCGAGGGCAACGAGGTGTACCCGCGGGAGGGCGAGACCTGGAGCTCACCGAACACCGACCCCGACCTGTCGCCCAACTACTACTACAACTGGTGGGGCGGCAACCTGCGCGGCGCCAAGCAGTATCCGATCAACCTGGGCGCCAACCAGGATCAACTCGTCTACTCCCCGCACGACTACGGGCCGCTCGTGTTCAACCAGCCGTGGTTCGACAAGCCGTTCGACAAGGCCAGCCTCACCGACGACGTGTGGCGGCCCAACTGGTTCTACCTGCACGAGAACGGCACCGCCCCGCTGCTCATCGGTGAATGGGGCGGCCGGCTCGGCCAGGACGCGCGCCAGGACAAGTGGATGACCGCGCTGCGTGACCTGATCGTGGAGAACCGGCTGCACCAGACGTTCTGGGTGCTCAACCCCAACTCCGGCGACACCGGCGGCCTGCTGCTCGACGACTGGAAGACCTGGGACGAGCAGAAGTACGCGCTGCTCAAACCGGCCCTGTGGCAGCACTCCGGCAAGTTCGTCGGCCTCGACCACCAGATCCCGCTCGGCGGCGACGGCAGCACCACCGGCATCAGCCTCGGTCAGCGCTACGGCGACGGCGGGTCGGACGGCGACAGCACCGCCCCCAGCGTGCCCGGGCAGCCCACCGCGGCGACGATCACCGCGAACAGTGTGGCCCTGAGCTGGACGGCGGCCACCGACAACGTGGGCGTGACCGCCTACGAGGTGCTCCGCAACGGCACCGTGGTGGCCACCGTCTCGGCCACCTCGTACACCGCCACCGGACTGGCCGCCTCCACGGCGTACACCTTCAGTGTCCGTGCCCGTGACGCGGCCGGGAACGTCGGTGCGGCGTCGGCCGGCCGCACCGTCACCACCAGCGCCGGCGGCGGGAGCGGCGATCAGGGCTGCACCGCCACCTACAAGACCCTCACCTCCTGGGCCGGCGGCTTCCAGGCCGAGGTGACGGTACGCAACACCGGCACCACCGGCGGCGCGGCCTGGACCGTGAACTGGACCTACCCGGCCGGCACCACGATCGGCTCGCTGTGGAACGGCGTGACCGGCACCCCGGCGGTGACCGTCCGCAACGCCGCCCACAACGGGGCTCTCGCCGCCGGGGCGTCCACCACGTTCGGGTTCGTCGGCAACGGCGCCGCCACCACCCCGGCGCCGATCACCTGCACGCTGTCCTGACCGGCCGGCGACACGATGGCCGTGGTCGTCCGCGGTCATCGTGTCGCCCGTCACCTCAACCACGGCCCGTGTGTGCCGACTAACAGCATGTGACAGACCAGGCACCGCATCGTCAGGTGGCGACCGAGGAGATCCTTCACTCGCGTCGCGTCGTGTCGTCCGCTGTCGTCGTGCTCGCCGTGAGCATGGTGATCGCGCTGGTGTCCTACGTGTGGGACTGGGTCGACGCGCTGAACGCCGGCGAGTTCCCCGAACCCGACGAGTGGTTCGGCATGCTCGGGCTGGCCGGGCTGCCGTACGCGGCCGTGGTCACCCGTCGGCTCGTGCGTTTCGAGCGGCTGCTGACCACCCGCGAGCGGGAGGCGGTGCAGGCGTTCCAGGACACCGTCGACAACGCGCACGGCTGGATCTGGCAGACCGACGCCGACATGCGGATCACCTACTCCAGCCACGGCGTGCACGCGCTGCTCGGGCTGGGGTCAGCGGAGGTCACGGGCCGTACCGTCTGTGAGTTGATCAGCGACGAGTCGGCGCCCAAGCCGAACGTCGACCCGGGCGGCCGGCAGGACCTGGCCACCGAGACGCGGCACACCGACGGCTCGACCCGGCACCTGAGCACCACGGTCGCCCCGATGTTCGACGAGACGGGACGGACGGTCGGGTACCGCGGGTTCACCGCCGACGTCACGGCCGAGACGGTCGCCTCGACCGCGCACGAGGAGCAGCAGCGCCGGTACGCCGAGTCCCGCGCCCGGATCGAGCAGGCCCTCGACGACCCCGCGGCGATGTACGTGGTGCTGCAGCCGATCGTGGACATCGACGGACAGCGGATCGCCGGGATGGAGGCGCTCGCCCGGTTCGAGGCCGAGCCGAAGCGCCCGCCGAACCTGTGGTTCGACGAGGCGTGGGAGGTCGGCCTGGGCATCGCATTGGAACTGCACGCCATCGAGCTGGCCTGCCGCCGGCTGCCGGAGCTGCCCGCACACGGTTACCTGTCGATCAACCTGTCGGCGCAGACCCTGACCGACCCGCGGCTGCTCGACCTGCTGACCGCGCTCGGCGACCAGGCCCGGCGGATCGTGGTCGAGGTGACCGAGCACACCGCGATCGACGACTACACCGAGGTCTCCATCGTCCTCGCGAAGATCCGCGCGCTCGGCGCCCGGCTGGCCGTCGACGACGCGGGCGCCGGTTACGCCTCGATGCAGCACATCCTGCGGCTGCGCCCCGACATCATCAAACTCGACCGCAGCATCGTCGCCGACAGCGACGTGGACCCGGCCCGGTTCGCCCTGATCGGCGCGATGGCCAACTTCGCCGCGTCGCTGGACATGGTGGTGATCGCCGAGGGCGTGGAGACCTCCGGCGAGTTGTCCGCCCTGACCGAGAACCAGATCTGCCACGCGCAGGGCTACTACCTGGCCCGTCCCGCGGTCGAACCGCTGATGGAGCTGGTCGCGCCGGTGTCGGTCGAGGCCGCCTGATCCGGTCAGTTCCAGCCGGTGGCGGTCACCGCGACGGTCCGGCACTCTTCGCACAGGTAGAGGCTGCGCGGGCCGTCGCCGTACTCGCGAACCGTGCTCGACACGGTGATCGTGTGGAACATCAGGCGCTTGCACGACGGGCACGACGGGTTCGGGTAGAGGCCGATCGGCGGTCCGCCGGCCGTGCCGACCAGTCCCGGCGTCAGGTGAACGTGCCCGTTGCAATAGACGAGATCAGCGCCGTAGGGGCGTAGCACCACGCGCCCGCGGCCGAATTCCGGCGCGTCGACGAAGTCGTCCGGATCGTCGTCGACGACCTGCTCACCGTGGTACCGGCCGTCGGGGGCCGGCTCCGCGAACAGCGTCCAGTGGCCGATCGACGCCGGGGCGACCAGGTGGGCGTGCCCGGTCGGCCACGCCGGCAGCCCCGGAACCTCGGCGAGCCCCAGTGACAGGTAGTGCCAGACCACCGGGCTCGACGCCCCGGTCACCACCCGGTCGATCGGCAGCCCCACCGGGTGGTCGGCGTCCGGGAAGTCGCCGAGCTCCAGGAACACGGCCCGGCGCTCGGTGCTGAACCGGTACTCCGCCGGCCCGGTGGTGGGGATCCAGATACCGGTGTCCTCGTAGACGGCCCGGTCGGCGCCGCCCCGTACCGCCTCGGCGATCGCCGTGCGTGCCGCCTCGGTGCCGATCGCGGCCAGCGCCAGCACGTCGTGGAGCTCCTCGCCGTCACGCAGGCGCCGGGCCAGGACCTCCACGCTGTCGTCCGGCGCACCGGCGAACAGCAGGAGCTGGTCGTCGAAGGCCGCCTCGAAACGGTCCAGCAGCTCGGCGACGACCCGCTCCTGATAGGGGCGGAACCACTCCGGCCGGGTGCCGGCCAGGAAGGCGAAATGGTCACCGAGCCATCGCGGATCCCGGTCGCCGCGGGCCAGATGCTCGACGATCACGGCAACGTCGTCGGCGCTGTCCACGGGGATCGGCGGCTCACCCGTCACGGGCTTGATCGGCATGGCAGGCACGCTAACACCGGTAGAGGCCGGCCATCGCGGTGACGCTGGCGCGCATCAGGTCGCGCAGCTCGGGTGGGGTGAGGACCTCGACGTCCTCGCCGAGGCGCAGGAACTCGGCGTGGGCGTGTCTCACCGACTCGATCGGCAGCGTTACCGTGGTCCAGCCGTCCGGGTCCGGGTCGCCGACGGCGTCGCGGACGTTGCGGGCCATGGCCCGGGTCATCAGGTACGGGATGCGGTCCAGGCCGGCGGGGGAGAGGCGGACCGTCGCGCTGTCGCGGTGCAGCCGCCGCTCGAAGTCGGCGGCCCACTGCGCCCAGGTCGCGGCCAGGTCGAAGCCGTCGGGCCGCTCGAACGTCTCGTCGAGCACGGTCAGGTCCAGGATCGTCGCCACCCGGTAGGTCCGGATGTCCGCGTCGACCCGCGCGAGGAAATACCAGACGCCCGCCTTCAGCACGATGCCGAGCGGCTCGATGTCGCGGTCCACCTCGCGCGGCTGCCGCCACCGCAGGTAGCGCATCCGGGCGCGCCGCCGGTTCCACACCGCCGCGGCCAGCGCGGCGAGGTGCGGGTGGGTCTCGGTCTCGCGGAACCATCCGGCCGGATCGAGGTGGAAACGGTCGCGGACCTCGTCGACGTGCCGGGCGAGGCGGGCCGGGAGCGCCGCCCGCAGTTTCAGCTCGGCGGTGGTGAGCACGGCACCGAGCCCGAGCTCGGCGGCGGCGTCGGGTACCCCGGCCAGGAAGATCGTCCCGGCCTCCTGCGGGGTGAGGCCGGTGAGCCGGGTCCGGTAGCCGTCGACCAGCTGATATCCGCCGTTGGCGCCGAGCTCGCCGTAGACCGGGACGCCGGCCGCACCGAGGGCCTCGATGTCGCGGTAGACGGTGCGCACCGAGACGCCGAGCTCGTCGGCGATCTGCTGGGCGGTGAGCCGCCCGCGGTCCTGCAGAAGGAGGACCACGGACAGGAGACGGCTGGCACGCATTCTCAGAAGACTGCCACAGGATGTCAGTCATGCCTGACAGAGTCGGTGTCGAAGGAAGGAGCACCACCATGGCACTCGCCCGTTATGTTGGTTTCTCGCTGGACTGCGACGACCCGGTGACCCTCGCCGACTTCTACGTGAAGCTGCTCGGCATGGAGATCAGCTACACCAGCGACGAGTTCGTCTACCTCGGGGGACCCGGCAACGGCCTCGGCTTCGTGAAGGTGGAGAAGTACGTGCCGCCGACCTGGCCCGACTCCGACGTGCCCAAACAGGCGCACCTGGAGCTGGGCGTCGACGACCTGGAGACCGGCGAGGCGGCGGTCCTCGCGATCGGCGCCACCAAGCCGGACCACCAGCCGCAGCCGGATCGCTGGCGGGTCCTGCTCGACCCGGCCGGCCACCCGTTCTGCATCTCGGCGTCGGTCTAGCGGCGGGCCGCTCCGAGGCCGGAGCGGTCTCCCCCATGTGTGCCTTTCTGTCGGAGAGTGAACATTTCTCCCCTCCTGCCGCGTCTAGTCAAAGAGGACATTCGCTTCGAGGAGGACAGCAAGTGCCACAAAGACGAACGATGATCGCCGCGGCCGCCGTCGCGGTGACCGCGGCAGGCATCACGCTGGCCGGGAGCCTGCCGGCCAGCGCGATCGCCAACGGCGAACCGGTGAAGGACGGCAAGTACGCGTTCTCCGCCAAACTGACCATGACCGGCATCCCGGTCCTCGGCGGAGGAACCCGCAACAGCGCCTGCTCGGGCGCCCTGATCGCCCGCGAGTGGGTGATCACCGCCGGGCACTGCTTCCGTGACGAGAACGGGGTCCGCGTCGAACGCCCGGTCGCCGCCTCGACGGTGGCGACCATCGGGCGCACCGATCTGACCACCGGCACCGGCGGTCACGACCTGGAGATCGTCGAGGTGCGGCAGTCGGCCACCGCGGACGTGGCTCTGGCCCGGCTCGCCGAGCCGATCACCGACATCCGGCCGCTGGTGGTCAGCGGTCGCGCCCCGAAGGTCGGCGAGGTGCTGCGGCTGACCGGTTACGGCTCACTGACCAGCACCAACGCGACACCGGCGACACATCTGCAGACCGGGCAGCTGGTGGTGGAGTCGCTGGCGGACTCCACGCTGGGCGTGCGTGGCCTGGCGCCGAACCCCGACACCACACCGTGCCCGTACGACTCCGGTGGCCCGTTCTTCCGTGAGTCCCGCGGGAAGGCTCCGCAGCTGGTGGCGGTGGTGAGCGATGGCCCGAGCTGCCCGCACACCGAGCTCGAGATCCCGGCACGCACCGACAACATCGCCGGCTGGATCCGCGGCATCACCGGCCGCTGACCGTCCCGCGCCGTGTCTCACAGGTGAGGCACGGCGCGGGACGGCCTGCTCAGCGGCCGTACACCTCGATCTCGTAGGTGGACAGGCCGTACTGGGTGGCCCGGGTGACCCCGGTCAGGCGCACGTAACGCCCGGTGCTCGCGGTGAGCGCCACGTTGTCCTCGCCTCCGTCACCTCCCGTGACGGAGGCGACCCGGGTCCAGGTGCTCCCGTCGGCCGAGGTCTCTATCCGGTACGCCGACGCGTACGCCGACTCCCAGAAGACCCGCACGCGTCCCACCGCCGTCGACGAGCCCAGGTCGATGCGGATCCACTGCCCGTCGGCCCACTCGCTCGCCCACCGGGTCGACATGTTGCCGTCGACCGCGTTGGCCGCCGCGTTGCCGGACTGGCTGCCCGACGCCGTGACCGTCCGGCCGGCGGCCAGGTTGGCGAGGTTGTCGCCGCGCTTGGCCGGGAACGACACCACCTGCTGGTAGGTGGGCCGGTTCTGCCAGGAGATCAGCGGGTGGGTGATGCCGCCGAGGGGGCTCTGCAGGATCGCGTCGGCGCACCACGGGTTACCGGCCGCGCAGTGGTCGTCGGCCGGGTAGGTGGTGGCCGCCGGCTCGGCGATCGCCGCGGACAGGCTGGTCAGCAGCGCGCCGCGGCAGGCGCTGACGGTCCCGCCGCCGCAGTACCTCGTCGGCCAGCCGGGCACGTCGTCACCGAGGACCGCCCGCAGGTCCTTGTGCACCCAGCCCCACCAGCCGTACTGGAAGGAACTGCCCTTGTGTCCCTGGGCGGCGTTGGCCGAGTGCGGCAGCGTCGACACCTGACCGGTCTGCCCGCCCGACGGTGACTCGTTGATCTGCAGCGTGTCGACGAGCGCCGTGTACAACCCGGTGCCCAGGCCGCTCTGGAACTGGGACTGCACCAGCTTCGGCCACCAGGCGTCGAAGATCCGGATCGCGTCGGCGTCGGCGTACACCTTGCTGCCCGGCGCCGTCTCCTTCCGCAGCGCCCCGTTGGCCAGCCAGGTCCGCAGCTTGGCGAGAGCGGCGGCCTGGGTGGAGTCCGTGACGGCCGTCGTGTCGATCATCCGGAGCAGGACGGGGAGGATGCGGGAGCCGCGCAGGTCGGTGAGCCCGGCCTGCTGCACGACCTTGAGCAGTGACGCCCGGTCGTACTTCGTCCCCGCCGCGATCCCGGCCTTGAGCGGCGCGTCCAGCAGGTCGCCGCGGTGCACGGAGCCGAAGCTGAAGTTGCCGTCGGCCGCCGAGTATCCGGCCGCCTGCTTGTTGTTCCAGCTCACGAAGTAGTCCTGGTTCACCGCCTGCGGATGAGAGGAGGCGGGGCGCACCCCGGTCCACTCCTGGGCCGCGTCACCCCAGGTGGGCAGGTTCGGGTCGGCCGTGGACGGGCGGATCGGCTCGGTGCCGGAGGTGAACATCGCGGTGTCGGACGAGTTCACGTAGAACCAGTTGAAGGCGAACGCGATCTTCGACGCCGAGTTCTGGAACGCGGACGGCGTACCCATCTGATCGGGCTCGTTGAACATCTGGAAACCGATCGCCGAATCGGCCTCGTGACCATAGGTGGACCTCTTCGCCGCGAAGGCCACCGGCACGCCGCCGACCTTGCCGCGCCAGGTGACCAGGCCGTAGTTCGTGCGCAGCACGGTCAGCCGGTAGGAGCCGGCGGCCGTGGAGTCGGCGGTGGTCGGCGCCCACGAGTTGACCCGGCTCAGCGCCTCCATCGCGGTGCACGTGCCGTGCCACAGGTAGCTCGTCGACGCCGTGGTCGGGGTGCTGCCGTCGGCGTTGCAGAGCCGGATCGCGTAGGTGTCGGTGATGTCCTGCACCGACGAGGTGGCGCTCCACGCGTAGTCCGGGCCGCGGCCCAGCAGCGTGTACAGGTTGAGGCCGCTGAACGCGACACCACGGCTGCTGATGCCCGGGCCCTGCAACTCCTGCAGCATGAGCAGCTGCGGTGCGAAGTAGCCGGTCTGCGGGCCGAACACGGCGACCGGGTGGCCGGTGGCCGAGTGGGCGGCGCTGACGACCGCGGCGTTCGACATGCCCCGGTGCGCGCCGTCGATCGTCAGCGTGCTCAGCGAGTCGGCGATGGCACTGGTCCCGCTCACGCCGGTGGCGGCCGAGCCGGTCCGGTCGTAGATCAGCGGTTCGGGGGTCGCCGTCCCGGCGTCCGGCATGGCCACTCCGGTGGCATTCGGATCACCGCCGCCGTACGGGAAACTCTGCCCCGCATGCAGGGTGAGCACCGCTTCCGGGTCGTTCTGCGACCGGAACTGCTGCCACACCTGGTCACCGATCGTGGCGCCGTACTTGGCGCGGGCCGCGATCCGCACGAGCGCCGACTGCATCTCGGTGCCGCCACCGCCGCCGAACAGTCCACCGATCACGCCGGCGACCGCGATCAGGTCGGTCGGCACGAAGTCGACCGGGCCGCCCGCGTTCGTCACCGAGTCGAGGTGCCCCGTCAGCACGTATTCCCCCGGACAGTCACGTGCGGCCATGCAGTCGTCGATGTACCTGTTGATGCCGGCGAGGTACTGCAGCACGTCGTCGTAGAGCTGTGCTCCACGCGTACCGGAGGATCTCAAGGTGTTGATCTGGTTCTGCAGGTCCGCCTCGGTGTAGGGCGAGTTGCGCCAGACGCTCTGCTCGAGGTCACGGTTGCCCGCGGCGCCGCCGGCGAACCCGGTCAGGCTGCCCCGCGCGACGTGCCGCATCAGGTCCATCAGGAACAGCCGGTCCTGCGCGCCCGCATAGCCGGCACCGAACATCGTTCCCGCCCTGGTCGTGCCGGTGACGTGCGGGACGCCGAGGGTCCTGTCGCGCACGATCGTGACGTCCGGGCGTGGCGTGATCGTGCTGGCCACGTTCGCGGCGGCGACCCCGTACGAGGCGTTGTTGAAGAACGTGTTGATCTGGCCCGGCGTCAGGCCGGTGTAGCTGTGGGTCAGATTGGCGTACGGGGCGAGCTGGTTGCTCGCGTTGGCCGGCATGGTGCCGAACACCTGGTGGGCCAGGATCGCGGCGAGGTCGGCGTCACCGTTCTGGCCGGGCGGCAGGATGTCGGAGCACTCGCCGAGGCAGTAGTCGTTGGTGGCGTACGCCGCCGCGGCCGGCTGGGGGCCGGCCGTGACGAGCGCCGCGGGGATCAGTAGGAGGGTGGCGAAGGAGAGAGAAAGGCGTCGGCGCATGGGGGTCCCTTCGGGGTACGCCACGAACGCGAAACTTCCTCAGGATGCTAAGACATTGAAGAATGTGAAATCTAGGTTTCGCGGAAGAAGGCGACCGCCTCGACCAGGGCTCGATCGGTCAGCGCCGGATCGTGACGCGCGCCGACGTCCCGCATGAACGCGTGCTCGCCTCCGGTGTAGACGTGCAGTTCCACATCGGTCAGGCCCGCCGCGTACAGCCGGGTGATGATGTCCAGGCGCGCCTCGGCCGGGACGTGCGGGTCCTGGCTACCGAAAACGATCAGCAGCCGGCCCCGGATGTCGGCCGCCCGCTCCAGACTGTCGGCGGTGTCCGCACCGAGCGCGCCGTTGTGCAGCCCCGTCGGGTAGAAGCAGACGGTCGCCTTGACCCGCTGATCAAAAGCGGCCCGGAACGCCAGGTGTCCACCGATGCAGAAACCGGTCACGAACACGTCGCCCACATCCGGCCGGGCATCCAGATAGTCCAGCACCGCCGTCCGGTCGGCGTCGAACGCCGCCGTCGTGGTCGCCGCCGCCCCGGCCAGGCCCCGCTGCTTGCCGGCGTCGTCGAACTCCAGCGCGACCCCGCCCAGCTCGCCGTGCGGATAGATCTCCGGCACCACCACCACGAACCCGTCGGCCGCCAGCCGCCGGGCCGTACGCAGCGTCGACTCGGTCAACTGGAAGATGTCGGTGTAGAGCAGCAGGCCGGGCCACGCCTTGTCGTTGGCCGGGCGGATCACGACAGTCCGGATGTCGCCCACCCGGACCTCTTCTTCACGCAACTTCATGATCCGCACATTAGGGGCCGGGTGGGCACTATTGGCTATCCTGCGTGCGGTGCCGAGTACATTTCCCACCCACCCCGCCGGAATCCTGCCCCTCAAACTGTGGCGGCCACGCTGGTTCGACGGCGTCGCCCTGACCCTGGGAGCGGCGTCGCCCGACGTGGCGTACCTCGTCGACGGCAGCGGACTGCCGGTCTGGCCGCTCTCCCACGAGCTCCACGGGCTGATCATCTTCTGCCTGCCGGTCACGCTGCTGGGCTGCCTCATGGTGCGCCGCGCGATCCCGGTGATCGCCGCCCACCTGCCCGCCGGCCGGACGTTCGCCCTGCGCGACTACGGCGCGCTGCGCCACTCCGGGCATCGCTGGTGGATCACCGTGACGTCGGCGATCATCGGCGCGGCCAGCCACCTCGTCCTCGACGGACTCGAAGCCTGGTACCCGGACATCGAATACCCGGCCCACATCGTAGGGCTCGCGGCCATGGCGATGATCGCGGCGATCATCGGACGCGGGCGCCTGCTGCGCCGCTGGCACGGCGACCCGCCACCGGCCGATCGGCATCCGGTCCGGTTCTGGTCCGTCGTGGCCGCGGTCGCGGTGCCTCTGCTCGCGGTCGTCCCGTTCCTCCCGGCCGCCTTCCTTCCCCACACCACGGGGGTACGGGTGCTGACCGCCCTCGCCCTGGGCCTGCTCGCCGCCGCAGCGATCGTCGGCGGGCGCCGTGCCGCCCCCGCTCCCAGCCCCGCCTGATCGGAGAACACCGGCCTCGGCCTACGCCGGCCCGACGGTCGGCGGCGTGAAGGGGCCGTCCGCCCCCGTCTCGGGTTGACTCTCGATCCGGTCGAGGGTCCAGAGTGCCGGGTGACGCCAAGCGAGGAGGTTCTCCATGATCGACCTGGAACTGCTGCGACCCGCCCTGCGAGCCGGCTGGGGACCGGACACCTGCGACCCCCACGACCTCAGAGATTGGCACCCCGGCAATCCGGCTCGTGGCCAATGCGGGGTGACGGCCCTGATCGTTCACGATCTGCTCGGCGGCGAGCTGATCCTCGGCGAGGTCCTCGTGGGGGAGGCCAAGGTCGGCCATCACTACTGGAACCGGCTGCCCGACGGCCGCGAGGTGGACCTCACCGCCGGCCAGTTCCATCCGGGCGAGACCGTCGTCGGCAGCCGGGTGCAGCAGCGGCCGCCCGGCGCGCCCCGACGATGCCGCAGCCAGTACGAGACCTTGAGACGACGAGTCCTGACCACGCTCGCGGACACCGGGGCGGTCCGCGGTCGGCAGCCCACGCCCTGACCTACTGCTCGTCAGGGCGTGGGGCCGTGCCGTGCGCCAGGCGTGCTCGAACTCGGCCGGGGTGATCTCCTGCCCGGCCGGTTCGGGCTCGTACAGATCGATCGGCGCGTCGAAGAGCCAGTCGTCCGGCGTTTCGGCGTTGACGGCACGGCCGATCGCACTTGCGGACGCTACTCGGCTGCCAGGTAATAGTTCACGAGCGGAAGCCCCGTGAACCCGACCGCTTCGTAGAGAGCGCGCGCTGGTGCGTGCCCGGGATCGCCGCCGGTGCCGACGGTTACCAGGGCGAGCCCTTGCTCACGGAGTCGACGGATGGCGAACTCCATCAGTCTCCGGCCGTGACCACGACGCTGGTGCTCCGGGTGCACCGCGATCATCTCGACGATCCCCAACGAATCGTCCCGGTGCTGCCGGAGAACGACGAAACCCGCCGCGACATCGTCGGGCGTGACGAGGACGAACGATTCGGCGCCGTCGGCGAGGCAGTGCTCCCGGACGCTGGCGGTCTGCGCCTCCCGCCAGTGCGGGCGGTACAGCAGGTCGAAGATCGCGGATCCGAGGATGCTCTCGAACGAGCTGAAGACCGGCTCCCACGCTCGGAGGGACAGTTCGACGACGGCTTCCAGATCAGCGGGCGTCAGAGGCCGGATTCGGTACGGGGGCACGGTGGCGCGAGACTTGATGGGCATGCGGATGCTCCGT
Organism: Actinoplanes sp. CA-252034; assembly: GCF_050956125.1. Lineage (NCBI taxonomy): Bacteria > Bacillati > Actinomycetota > Actinomycetes > Micromonosporales > Micromonosporaceae > Actinoplanes > Actinoplanes sp. CA-252034. The sequence goes on along the minus strand of NZ_CP191846.1, from coordinate 6,732,991 downwards.
TCCATGACGGCGAGGCCGATACGTGGACACGTACGGGCCGAGGACGTTGGAAGCGGCGGAGCAAGATGCTGCAGGATGCTCGCCGCTCAGGAGCGGCGGGTCCGACCGGCAGCAGCGCAGCAGATCAAGGTCATGCGGCGGACAGTAGCGCAGGATCCGTACCACTCGCGAACCGATTCTCCGCCGGTGATCCGGTGCAGGCGCACGGGTCCGGGGGCGGCTGGGTGGTGAAACGCCGAACGGCGGCCCGCTGAACCAGTCGGGCCGCCGTTCGGCGAGAAGATGGTGGATCAGAGCGAGCGGATGTTCTCCGCCTGCAGGCCCTTCTGGCCCTGGGTGATGTCGAACTCGACCCGCTGGTTCTCGTCGAGGCTACGGAAGCCGGTCGAGGCGATGGCGGAGAAGTGGGCGAAGACGTCGGCGCCGCCGCCGTCCTGGGTGATGAAGCCGAAGCCCTTGTCGCCGTTGAACCACTTCACGGTACCTGTAGTCATGTCTCGCTCCTTCGCAGGCTGTAGGGGACCGCGATGTGCGGACCCCTTACGCCGCCGCGTTGATCGCCCGCGCCGAACCGACACGACAAACGAAAAAGCGCCTGTGAGGGTGTCAGATAACCCCAACAGGCGCTGGAAACGTCTACGGAAATCAAAACTGCAACGGGCAGACCGTAGCACGAGTTTCGCCCGGGTCGCGGTCTATTGCCCGAGTACGTGGTGGCTGTCACGGCCGGCGCGCCTTCTCGTTCGTGCCGGTGGTGCGCCGCACGTTGCTGGATTCCGGCCCGATGACAGCGAGCGGTCCCTTTCCCGGCGGTCCCTTTCCTGAGGGGGAAGGGACCGTCAGGCGTGAGAGGTCATGCGGCGTCGGCTTGCTGGTGGCACCGGTGGTTCTGGTTGTGGTGAAGGGCTTCTTCGAGCTGGTCTTCGAGGATGATGATCCGGCAGGCGGCTTCCAGGGCGGTGCCGTGATCGACCATCTCCCGCGCTCGCACGGCCAGGCGCAGCTGGTAACGGGAGTAGCGGCGGTGGCCGCCGGGGGAACGGAACGGGATGATCAGTTTTGCCTCGTCGAGGCGGCGCAGGAAGTCCTGTGAGGCGCCGACTATCTCGGCGGCGCGGCCCATGGTGTAGGCGGGGTAGTCGTCGTCGTTGAGCAGGTCGTCGGGCTGGGCCATACCTTCCTTCTTCATGAACGAGGGCCCCGGCGCGTGTTGCGCCGGGGCCCAGGGTTACGGGTTGAATACACCATCTACCGACAGGTTCGTCGGGTTCTCGTTTCCGCACCGTGCCGCTATCGGCGACAGAGGGCGCGAGGATCGCATAAGCGTGACCGGAGACCATCTCACGTTCGATGGGACTACGGTGTCCACCGCAGAACTAGGACCACGTCCTGACGGCGGGCGATCCAACGGCGTCAAACCCTCCCTTTCCTCTGATTACCTCTTCCATTGACACCCCACCGGTGTCAGAGCCCCACGCGACTTCATGGCCCCGAACACGTACGGCGGATCTACCTGCATCCGACGGAGCCCTGAACCTGCATCAGCCCCGCCGGCGGTGCCCTGACCTGGACTTACGTCAGGGTCTTGACGTGCACCTGACAACTTGCCTTGCCTTACGTTGTTGCGTGCAGTGATGTGTTTCCACCGCGGTCACCGAGCGAGCCACGAAAGGATTCGGGCACTGCTTGACGCTCGGCCTGTTTCGTCGGCGTCTTTTACCGATCTCCGTCGTCAACGGGAGGAACGTTACCCCGCCTTGCGGAGAAAGTCTAGTCCGCAGGGACCAGACTTTCTCCGTGCCGCCGGGTGTTCGGCGGCGCACCGGGCAAGCCGCGTCAGAGGCGAGCGCGCAGGGCGATCTCCAACTCGAAACCCCGGCGGGGGTCGCGGATCTGCGGGCCGAACAGGTCGGTCAGCAGGCGCAGGCGGTGGCGTACGGTCTGTGGGTGGACGTGCAGGTGGGCGGCCACCTCGATGGCGTTGCGGTTGAACGTCAGCCAGGCCAGCAGGGTTTCGGCCAGCAGCCGGCGTTTGTCGGCGCGCAGCGGTGCGAGTGGCGCGAGACTGCGCTCGGCCAGTGCGTCGACCAGTGCCTCGTCCTGGAAGACGGTCAGGGTGGCGAGGTGCTCACTGCACCAGACGACGTGCCGCCGGGGGATCCGCCCCTTCGCGGCGAGGTCGAACGCCAGCCGTGCCCAGCGCAACGACCTGCCGGCACCCGTCGGCGCCACCGGCAGGCCGACCGCGACCTGGCGGTGGGCCAGGCAGTTGACGAGCGCGCGGACCTCGGCGCCGCTCTCCGGGTCCGGCACGATGAAGTACGGCGGGTCGTGCTCGAAGTCGTTCAGGACCTCCGGCGGCAGGATCGGCGGCGGCGCCTGTGGCCCGGGCGCGGCGACGACGGCTGCAAGACGCCGTGGCAGGCGCCAGTCGGCGGCAGCGGCGGCCGCGGCGAGTGCCTGTTCCGACGGGGCGGGGTCGCCGACGAGCAGGCCGAGCAGGTGACGGCGGCGCCGGTCCCGTTCACCGGCCTCGGCCTGGCGCGCCTGGGCGTACCCCTCGGCCGACGCCTCGGCGATCTCGTCGGTGTTGTCGAAGATGGCTTCGGACAGCCATGCCACCGCGTGCGGGGCGAGGGCGTGGCGTTCGGCGAACACCCGGAGCCGGCGGTTCGCCAGTCGCGCGCAGAGGCGGACCGCGGCGTGCAGCGCGTCCAGGGAGCGGCCGGCCCGCATCTCGTTCGCGCCGGCGGAGCGGTAGAGGTCACGCCAGTCGGTGTCGTTCTCCGGATCGGGGTCGACGTGCCGGTCGAGCAGTTGCAGGTAACGGCGTAACGCGAGGTCGACTCCGGCTCGCAACGGGTGGCCGGCGCGGTCGGCGGCGTACTCCGGAACGCGCTTTTGAATCTCCCGGACCATCGTCTCGGCCGAGCCGAGGATGTCGGCGCGCAGCAGGTCGACGGTCTCCGGTGTCATCGCCGTCGAGGCGGTGGGCCGTGGTGTGTCACGCATCGTCATGCCGCGCCCTCCCATCGGGTCGCGTATCGACGTCGGTCTACTTATTGCCGTCAAGCTACTACAGCGTACGGGCCTGTGGGGATACACACCGGAGTGACAGTTCTGTCCATCGATACGCGCATTTCGATGACTGTCACAGCCGGTGACCGTTTCGTTAGTTTCGGGCCCTCGAACATCCCCCGAGAGGCAGAGGTGACCCCCATGCACGTGTCTCGTCCCCGCACCCGCCGCGCTGTCACCGGCGTCGTCGCCACGGTCCTGCTGGCCACCGGCGGCACGATGATCGGGGCCGCTCCCGCCGCGGCCGCCGCCGACTGCGCCGACGTCGACGTGGTCGTCGCCCGGGGCACCGGCGAACCCGGCCGACTGGGCCTCATCGTCGGTGACCCGGTGTACTCGGCCATCCAGCGGCGGCTGTCCGGCACGACGTCGACCGGTCACGCCGTGGACTACCCGGCGAGCATCAGCCCCACCTCACCGGCCCAGGGCAACCGCGCCCTGGTCGACCACGTGACCGCCCAGGCGCGGGACTGCCCCGCCCAGCGCTTCATCCTCGTCGGCTACTCGCAGGGAGCCAACGTGGTCGGCAACGCCCTCGGCATCAGCTCGCAGGGCGCCGCCGTGGGCTCGCCGGTCGTCGCCACCATCCCGTCCGCCGTTCAGCCGCGGGTGGTGGCCGTCCTGGTGTTCGGATACCCGCTGCGCAAGCTCGGCCGGGGCATCACCGGTGCGTACGCCGCGCGAACCCTGGACATCTGCGCCGACCGGGACGTGGTGTGCGACCCTCTCGGCACCAGCACGATCGCGCACCTGAGCTACACCGGCGACGCCACCCGGGCCGCCACGTTCGCCGCCGGACGGCTGTAGGCCCCCGTCGTACCCCCACGGGTCAGAGTGCCGATCCCCTCACCGGCACCCTGACCCGTGGGCGAACCACGCGACGCGAGCTCAGCTCCCTCCGGTCAGCCACCGTTCGATGCAGGTGAGCAGGTCCTCGGCGTCGACGGGTTTGGTCACGTAGTCACTGGCGCCGGAGGAGATGCTCTTCTCGCGGTCGCCGTGCATGGCCTTGGCGGTGACGGCGATGATCGGCAGGTCGGCGTACTTGGGCATGGCCCGGATGGCGGCGGTGGCCGCGTAGCCGTCCATCTCCGGCATCATGACGTCCATCAGGATCAGGTCGATGTCGTCGTGCCGGGCGAGCACCTCGATGCCCTTGCGCCCGTTCTCGGCGTAGACGACCTCCATGCCGTGCAGCTCGAGGATGTTCGTCAGCGCGAAGACGTTCCGGGCGTCGTCGTCGACCACCAGAACCTTGCGTCCCGCCAGGTTCTGGGCGAAGGCCGAGACGTCGGCGAGCGTGTCGACCGGCATCGGCGGCGGCACCACCCGCTGACCGGCCTCGGTCGACAGGTGCAGGGTGATGCGCTCGCGCAGGTCGTCCAGGCTCGACAGCGACTCCAGCGGGCGGGTCTGGGCGAAGGCCTGCAGCAGGGTGTCGTTGCCCAACGGCGCGTTCTGGGTCCGGAAGACCAGGACCGGGACGTCCCTGAGGTCCGCCTCGTCGTGCAGCGCCTTGAGGAAGTTCGGGCCGTTGTCGCCGGGCATCGCCAGGTCGAGCACCACGGCGTGGTAGCGCTGGGACCGCAGCTCGGCGACGGCGGCTTCCGGGGAGACCGCGGTCATCACGTCGGTCGGCCCCTGGGTGTCGGCCACGGTCGCCGCAGCGCCACGGGCGATCAGGGTCAACAGCCCCTCCACGTGGCTCTCCACCACCAGCAGCCGCCGGGGCGCGTCCGGAGCGGCGGGCGCCAGCGGGTGCGCCGGCGGAGCGGCGGGCGACACCAGCGCCGGCGGCACGAGGTCGGCCACTCGCTGGACCGGCATGTACAGGGTGAAGGTGCTGCCCTGGCCCAGGACACTGCGTGCGCTGATCTCCCCACCGAGCAGCCAGGCGATCTCCCGGCTGATCGACAGGCCCAGGCCGGTCCCGCCGTAGCGTCGGCTGGTGGTGCCGTCGGCCTGCTGGAACGCGTCGAAGATCGCGGTCAGCTGCTGTTCGGCGATGCCGATGCCGGTGTCGGTCACCCGGAACGCGATCACGGTGTCCTGCTCGGCCATCGCCGGCGACAGCTCACCGGGCGTGGCGCGTTCGATACGTAGCCGTACGCCGCCCTGCTCGGTGAATTTCACGGCGTTGGAGAGAAGGTTGCGCAACACCTGGCGCAGCCGCTGCTCGTCGGTGAACAGACCACGCGGCACGTCCCCCGCGGTCGACACCTCGAAGTCGAGCCCGCGGGAGGTGGTCAGCGGCCGGAACGTCGCCTCCACGTAGTCGACCAGATTGCGCAGCTCGAACGCCTCCGGCGCGATGTCCATCTTGCCGGCCTCGACCTTGGACAGATCGAGGATGTCGTTGATCAGCTGCAGCAGGTCGGTGCCGGCCGAGTGGATGACCGTGGCGTACTCCACCTGCTTGGTGGTCAGGTTGCGTGACGGGTTCTGCGCCAGCAGCTGAGCCAGGATCAACAGCGAGTTCAGCGGCGTACGCAACTCGTGGCTCATGTTGGCGAGGAACTCGGACTTGTACTTCGACGCCAGCGCCAGCTGCTGGGCCCGTGCCTCCAGCTCCTGGCGGGCCTGCTCGATCTCGGAGTTCTTCGTCTCGATGTCGCGGTTCTGCCGGGCCAGCAGCGACGCCTTGTCCTCCAGCTCGGCGTTCGAGCGCTGCAGCTCCTCGGAGCGGGCCTGCAACTCCTCGGACCGGGCCTGCAGCTCGGCCGCGAGCCGCTGCGACTCGGTGAGCAGCACATCGGTGCGCGCGTTGGCGACCATCGTGTTCACGTTGACGCCGATCGTCTCCATCAGCTGGTCCAGGAAGTCATGGTGCACCTGGGTGAACCGCGACATCCCGGCCAGCTCGATGACGCCGAGCGCCTGATCCTCGACCAGGATCGGCAAGACCACGACCTGCAGGGGTACGGCCGAACCGAGGCTGGAGGAGACGGTGAAGAAGTCGGCCGGCACCTCGTCGACGACGATGCGCCGTTTCGCGACCGCGGCCTGGCCGACCAGTGACTCGCCGAGGGCGTAGCGACGATCCGCGCCGTTGTGCCCGTAGGTGCCGACCACCCGCAGGTCAGCGCCCGCTCCGGTGTCGTCGACCAGCAGGAACGTGCCCAGCTGTGCGCCGACCAGGGGGACCAGCTCGTTCATCACCAGCGACGCGACGACCTCCAGGTCGCGGTGGCCCTGCATCAGCGACGAGATCCGGGCCAGGTTGGTCTTGAGCCAGTCCTGCTCCTGGTTGGCCCGGGTGGTCTCGCGCAGCGACTCCACCATGAAGTTGATGTTGTCCTTGAGCTCGGCGACCTCACCGGAGGCGTCCACGGTGATCGACCGGGTCAGGTCACCGGTGGCGACCGCGCTGGTCACCTCGGCGATCGCCCGGACCTGCCGGGTGAGGTTGCCGGCGAGCTCGTTGACGTTCTCGGTGAGCCGCTTCCACGTGCCGGAGACGCCCTCCACCTCGGCCTGCCCGCCGAGACGGCCCTCGCTGCCGACCTCGCGGGCCACCCGGGTCACCTCGGCGGCGAAGCTGGAGAGCTGGTCGACCATGGTGTTGATGGTGGTCTTGAGCTCCAGGATCTCGCCGCGCGCGTCGACGTCGATCTTCTTGGTCAGGTCGCCCTGCGCCACGGCGGTGGTGACCTGGGCGATGTTGCGGACCTGGCCGGTCAGGTTGTTCGCCATCGAGTTGACGTTGTCGGTGAGGTCCTTCCACGTCCCGGCGACGTTGGGCACCCGGGCCTGGCCGCCGAGCCGGCCCTCGGTGCCGACCTCGCGGGCCACCCGGGTCACCTCGTCGGCGAACGCGCTCAGCGTATCCACCATGGTGTTGATGGTCTGGGCCAGGACCGCGACCTCGCCCTTGGTCTCCACGGTGATCTTCTTGCTCAGGTCGCCCTGCGCCACACCGGTGGCCACCAGGGCGATCGAGCGCACCTGGCTGGTCAGGTTCGAGGCCATCACGTTGACGTTGTCGGTCAGGTCCTTCCACGTGCCGCCCACGTTGAGCACCCGGGCCTGGCCGCCGAGCCGGCCCTCGGTGCCGACCTCGCGGGCCACCCGGGTCACCTCGTCGGCGAACGCGGAGAGCTGGTCGACCATCGTGTTGATGGTCTCCTTCAGCTCCAGGATCTCGCCGCGGGCGTCGACCCGGATCTTCTGCGTCAGGTCACCGCGGGCCACCGCCGTGGTGACCTCGGCGATGCTGCGCACCTGGGCGGTCAGGTTGTCGCCCATCACGTTCACCGACTCGGTGAGGTCCTTCCACGTGCCGGAGACACCCTTCACGTCGGCCTGACCACCCAGCCGGCCCTCGGTGCCGACCTCGCGGGCCACCCGGGTCACCTCGTCGGCGAACGACGACAGCTGGTCCACCATCGTGTTGATGGTGTTCTTCAGCTCCAGGATCTCGCCGCGCGCGGTGACGGTGATCTTCTGCGACAGGTCGCCCCTGGCCACGGCGGTGGCCACCTGGGCGATGCTGCGGACCTGATCGGTCAGGTTGCCGGCCATCGAGTTGACCGAGTCGGTGAGGTCACGCCAGGTGCCGGCGACCCCGCTGACCTGGGCCTGCCCTCCCAGACGCCCGTCGGTGCCGACCTCGCGGGCCACCCGGGTCACCTCGTCGGCGAACGACGACAGCTGGTCGACCATGGTGTTGATCGTGGACTTGAGCTCGAGGATCTCGCCGCGCGCGTCGACGGTGATCTTCTGCGACAGGTCGCCCCTGGCCACGGCGGTGGTGACCTGGGCGATGTTACGGACCTGGTTCGTCAGGTTGCCGGCCATGAAGTTCACCGAGTCGGTGAGGTCACGCCAGGTGCCGGCGACGCCCGGCACCTCCGCCTGACCACCGAGCCGGCCCTCGCTGCCCACCTCGCGGGCCACCCGGGTCACCTCGTCGGCGAACGACGACAACTCGTCGACCATCGTGTTGATGGTGTTCTTCAGCTCCAGGATCTCGCCGCGCACGTCCACGGTGATCTTCTGCGAAAGGTCACCGCGGGCCACCGCCGTGGCCACCTGCGCGATGTCACGCACCTGGTCGGTCAGGTTGCCGGCCATCGCGTTCACCGAGTCGGTCAGGTCCTTCCACGTGCCGGAGACACCGGGCACCTCGGCCTGACCGCCGAGCTGACCCTCCGTCCCGACCTCCCGCGCCACCCGGGTCACCTCGGAGGTGAACAGGGACAGCTGGTCGACCATGCCGTTGAACACGGTGGCGATCTCCCCGAGCAGCCCCTCCCCGTCGTCGGGCAGCCGGGTGCCGAAGTCACCGTCACGGACCGCGGTCAACCCCGCCAGCAGCTGCCGCAGGTCACGATCGGCCACCGCGGCACCCGCCGCGGGATCACGCGTCGTCAATTCATCGCCCACAGGAACTCTCCGCCGTTCGTCGGTTCCATCACCCCGTCCACCAGCAGCGGGATGATCGGCGGCAAGTATGCCGGTCAACCACCGGCGCCGGTGACCGGGGGAGTGGGGCCGTCGCCCTCCGGACCGGCCGTCAGCCGATGGGTCAGCAGGCCCGTCATGGCCCGAACGCCGTGACCGATCGCCCGCTCGTCGGCGGCGAAGTCGAGCGTGTGCGGTGCGCCGTTCATCCCCGCCTCGGTGTCCGCGACGCCGAGGTAGAGCATCGCGCCCGGCGCCTCGCGGAGGAACAGGGCGAAATCCTCGCAGTTGTACGGCCACGACGCCCGGCCCCACAGGACGGACTCGGGCCCCAGCGCCGTGCTCAGGTGAAGCCCGGCCGCCGTGCTGAGCTCCACCGAGTTGACCATGGCGGGGAACGGGTCGTCGTAGGGGTACTCGACGTGGCCGCCCGCCCGCGCCGCGAGCCGCTCGATCCGCGTGCGCAGCTCCGGGAACCGCTCCTGCGGCCATACCTTCAGCATGATGCCGGCGGCGGGCTGCCCGTCCGGGGTGCGCTCGGTCCACTGGGCGAGGCTCACGGACTCCTGGCGCGTGGCCGCGATCTCCGGGTCCAGCAACGCGTGGAAACGCGCGCGATAGTCGGCGACGCTCTGCGGGAACCCGGCCGAGTCGATCCCCTCCACCGCGGACGCGACGGAGGCGACCGCCGCGTCGTCCCCGCCGGGCAGCACGATCCGGATGTTGTCGACCCCGGGCAGGCCGTACCCCGGGGACACCGTGATCGTCCCGGCCGGGAACGGGGCACAGTGCAGCGCGTAGCTCTCGCGGGGGGCGAGCCTCTGCGCCAGCCCGGTCTGCAGCATCGCCCGAGCGCCCTGCAGGGGCTCCTCAGCCGGCTGGAAGACGAACACCAGCCGGCCTCGTACCCCCTCGGAGTCCCGTGCCAGGGTCCGGGCGACGCCGACCCCGATCGCGGTGTGCAGGTCGTGCCCGCACAGGTGCGCGACGTCCGGGACGCGGGAGGCGAAGCTCTCGTCGAAGACCCGGCCGGACCGAGGGAAGGACAGCGAGTTGTATCGCACGTCGACGGCGTCCATGTCGGCCCGGTACATCACCGTCGGGCCGTCCCCGGAACCGTCGAGCACCGCGAGGACTCCGTGGCCGCCGACGCCGGTCGTCACCTCCAGCCCGGCGGCGCGCAGCTGCTCCGCGACCAGGCCGGCCGTCTCCCGCTCCTCACCGGCCAACTCCGGGTTGCGGTGGATCTCCCGCCGGAGCTCGATCAATTCGTCCTCGAGGATCGTCACCGGTGAATGTTGCACCCGGCCGTCGATGCACCGCATCACATTTCCGCCGTCGGCCCGGGCGTCGTCGGAGTGCGAGTCGGTGGTGGGCCCTACCGGCCGCCGGAGGGGCGCAGCTCGCCGGAGCCGCGGCGCATCAGGGTGGTGGTCGCTACCGGCCGGCGGTGGGGCGCAGCTCGCCGGAGCCGCGGCGGATCAGGGTGGTGGGGATCCAGTGCTCGGCGGGCGGGCCGGTGTGGCCGTCGATGCGGCGGAACAGGGCCTGGGCGGCGGTGCGGCCCATCGCCGCCGGGTCCTGGGCGATCACGGTGATCGCCGGCTCCAGCAGGTCGGCCAGGGGGAAGTCGTCGAAGCCGACCACGGCCACGCTCTGGTGCAGCTGGAGACGGCGCAGCGCCCGGATCGCACCGATCGTGACGGCGTTCTGGGCGGTGAACAGGGCGGTCGGGGGATCGGGGCGGTGGAACAGCTCCAGCACCCGGCTCTCGGCGAACGACTCGGAGCCCAGGTCGTCGAGGATCAGCCGCTCGTCGGCCTCGATGCCGGCCTCCCGCAGCGCCGCACGGTAGCCGTCCTGGCGGAGGCGGGCCGTGGGGATCCGGACATGGTCGCTGAGGCAGGCCACCCGGCGGTGGCCGTGGGCGATCAGGTGCCGGGTCGCCTCGGTGGCGCCCAGGGCGTTGGTGGCCAGAACGGTGTCGCCGGGGAAGCCGTGGCCGGGGCGGTCGACGAACACCACCGGGGTGTCGATCCGCAACTCCGACGCCAGGTAGCTCTGGTCCGCGCTCACCGTCGCCATGATCAGGCCGTCGGCCCGGCGCATGGTGATGGCTCGGGCCAGCTCGCGTTCGCGGTTGGAGCACTCGTCGAGGCTGCCGGTGATCACCTGGACGCCACGGGAGCGGGCCTCGTCGTCCACGGCCCGGTGCAGGGTGGCGAAGAACGGGTTGCCGACGTCCTGGAGCAGCAGCGCGATCATCTCGGTACGCCGGTCGTTGCGCCGCAGGGTGCTGGCCCCGATGTCCGGGCTGTAGTTGAGGATCTCGATCGCGCTGCGCACCTGGGCCACCAGGAGCGGGGAGACGTTCTCCTCGTTGTTGACCACGCGGGAGACCGTCTTCAGGCTGACGCCGGCGATCTTGGCGACGTCGTTCATCGTGGGCCGGCCGTTGCCTCGCCCGCGGGACGCCCGTTCCGGTGCCACCCGTGTTCCCCGTCCCCCGTGATGCTGATCGGGGTACAGCGTAAGTGCAGCCCGGGAGCGGGACAACGATGTCAGGGGTGGCACAATCGTCGAAACGCTTCGCTGACCACGGCAAACAAAGCTTCCCGAAACAATCTGTTGACAACGATGGGCGGCTAACGTTCACTCCCTTGACAACGTTGTCAGGGACACGCCGTCCCGCCCCAGCTGACCTTTGTCGTGACCAGGAGCCCCACACCAGATGACGAAGGCCGACAACTCCGAGACCCAGCGCATCAGCGGATGGACTCCACCGCGCGCGCCGGGAGGTACGGAACACGCCACCACCGGCGCCGGGCCCGGCCCACACCGGCTCGACGGGCCGCCACCCGTACGCTCCGGCCGCCCGCTTCTGGTGCTGGCCGCGGCGACCGGCCTGGCCGTCATCGGCTACGGCATCGCGGCGGTCGTGGTGATCGGCACCGACTCGGCACGAACACCCGAGCGCGCGCTCCCCGCCCCGGAGTGGGTGCCCGGCCAGGCGACCCCACCGGTGTCGGTGCTCCCCTCACCGCCGGCGGAGTCGGCCGTGCCGACCCGGGAGATCCGCACGGTCCGGGTCGAGAGCACCGCCCGCCCCGGCCGCGGTCCGGCCTCCCCGACCTCGGCGGCCGGCACCTCGCCCGCGGCGGATCCGGCTTTCACCGTGGGCCGCACCGTCGGCGTCGGGGTGACCGGACTGACCGGCCACCGGCTGCGCAACCGGGACTTCGTCGCCCGCATCGAGGCCGACAGTGCCGCCGGCGGACCGAGCGGGCGGTTCGTGGTACGGCAGGGACTCGCGGACGCCCGCTGCGTGTCCTTCGAGTCGGCCGAGTTCCCCGGCTTCCACCTGCGGCATCGCAACTACGTCCTCCTCGTGGAGCGGGCCGAGCCGAGCGCCCTCTACCGGGCCGACGCGACCTTCTGCCCGGAGGCGTCCGCCGGCGGGTATGCGTTGCGCTCGGTGAACTTCCCGAACCATCGCCTGGTCCGGGCCGACGGTCTCGTGCGACTCGTGGAGGTGCCGGCCGGACAGGCGACCGTGTTCCGGGCCCTGGCCCCGATCTGATCGCCCCGACTCGCCGCCCCGTCATCCGGGCCGCTCGTTCCGACCCGTCCAGCGCCGAAAGCCGCCCGGGCCGCCCGCCTTCACCGCGCCGGCCCAGGCGGACCCCGATCTGACCGAACGGACATCCACCATGCCCCTCACCTCGGCGGACATCCACAACGTGGCGTTCAGCGACCCGATGCCGGGTGAACGCGGCTACGACAGGGAACAGGTCGACGAGTTCCTCGGTGTGGCCGAGCGAGCGTTCACCCGCCTCAACGGCCAGAACCGGGCACTACGTGAACGGCTCCGGGAGGCGGCGCCGGAGCAGGAGGCGGCAGCCGTCGCGGCCGAGCTCGACCGGCTCCGGTCCGAGCAGGCACGAGCCGAACAGCAGGCCCGCGCCCTGACCGCCGAGCTCGCCCGCGCCCGGGAGACGGCACAGCGGCCCGCGGAGACCGGCGACCGGGTGCTCGCGGTGGCCCAGCGGCACGCCGACGACCACCTGCGCGAAGCCGAGGACAAGGCCAAGATCCTGCTCGACAACGCCCGGGCCAAGGCCGACCAGGTGACCAGCGACGCACAACTCCGGGCGGCCACCATCGACAGCGACGCCCGGCACCGGCATGCGACCGCGGTGCACGGCCTGGCCGGGGAACGGGCTGCCGCGCTGGCCGAGATCGACCGCCTGGGCGGGATCCTGCGCGACCGGTACGCCGGGCTGCGCGACCTCATCGAGGGCCGGCTGCACGAGCTGGGCTGATCACCCTCTCCGCGGAGGAGCCCGCCGGTCTGTGGCAGCATCGGAGACCGTGCGGACCGTGGAACTGGTGCTCGACGACACCCTCGACGCGACCGTCCGTGATCTGTGGCGGATGCTGCACGTCGCCGGCCTGCGCAGCCTCGCCACGCACACGCACCCCAGCAACCGTCCGCACATCACCCTGGCGGTCGCGGCGTCCCTGGAGACGCTGCCGCCGGTGCGGCTGCCCGTGCCGGTCCGTCTCGGGCCGGTCCGCATGCTGGGCCGGGCCCTGGTCCGCGACGCCGACTCCCCGCGGCTGCGGGAGTTGCAGGCCGAGGTGTGGCGGGCCCTGGACGCGGAGAACCCGCTGCACACGCCGGACGTCTGGGCGCCGCACGTGAGCCTGGCCCTGAACATGCCCGAGACGCAGCGGGCCGGCGCGCTGGCGCTGCTCACCGGGATCCCGGCGATCTCCGGCGAGGCCGTCGGCGTCCGCTCCTACGACACCGAGACCCGCACGGTCACCGATCAGGGCGATTTCCCGGCGGTACGCGGGCGCGGGCGCCCACCCACAGCGACGCAGATCCCATAGACCCGGGCGTGACCGGTCCAGCCGTTCACCCGGCCCCGGTTGTTGCTGATCTGCACCCGCTGCCGCTCGTGGTCGACCGCCGACACCAGATGCAGGTAGGTCGTGCCGGCGACCCGGACCAGGACGATGTCGCCGGGCTCGACGCGCGCCGCGACCACCGGTGCCACCGTCACCAGGTCACCGCTGCGCACCAGAGGAACCATCGAACCACCGCGTGGACGGAACTCGACGGTGGCCCCGGCGGCGACCCGGGCGGCTACCGCGTCCAGTGCTCCCATGGCCCTGGACCCTGCCAAAGGCACGATTCGACGGCAATCGAGATTCGCGCATGAGGGCTGACCAGGTGGGGGAGCGGTGTGTGGTCCGTTCGGCACGCTCCGCGGCGGCGAAATGGTGATCATGCTCGTACATTCGGCGGATGAGTGTCGAGGCATGGCTGCGTGAGCGCGGCACCGAGACGATCCAGCATCCGGGTGGCACCCTCTACGCCCACCTGTGCCGGGTCCGGGATCGTCTGGCCGGCCTCGGCCACTACGCCGACGTGCAGGCCGCGGGGCTGACCCATGCGGCGTACGGCACCGACGGCTTCGATCTGGCGCTGCTGTTCTGGCGCGAGCGTGACACGCTGCGCGAGCTGATCGGCCCCGACGCCGAGGAGCTGGTCTATCTGTACGGGGCCTGCGATCGCGACCGGTCCTGGCCGGACCTGGCCGTGACGCACCGGATCACCGACCGCTTCACCGGCGGCGTCGTGCGGCTCGCCGACTGGCAGCTGACGCCCTTCGTCGACCTGAGCATCGTCAACGAGCTGGACGTGCTCGAACACGACCCGGCCCTGTTGACCGCGCACCGCGACCATTTCACGGAGCTTTTCGCCGCCTGGTCACCGGTCACGTCACCGGCGGTCGCGACCGAGGCCCGCCGCGTGCTGAGCCTCTGACGGTAATCAGCTGAAGGGGGGGCCTGGGGCGGCGGTGGCGGCCGCCGGCCCCAGGCGGCTCGATGCCGTCAGGCGGTCTGCCGGTTCAGGCGGCGGTAGACCGGGGCCAGGCGTTTGTGCAGGTCCTGGTAGATGTCGTAGATCTCCAGGTAGCGGTCGTGATCCGGGCCCGGCGTGAAGACGTGGTCGTTGCGGGTCAGGGCCGGGATGTCGTCGAACGCGATCAGGCCCGCGCCGACCGCTCCGATCCAGCCCGCACCGCGGGCGTTGACGGTCACCGGGTTGGCGTCGCGGCGGATCTCCACTCCCAGGACGTCGGCGAAGATCTGGCACCACGAGTCGGAACGGGCGGCACCGCCGGTGATCACCATCGACTGCACCGGGGCGCCGAGGAACCTGTCGACCGCCTTCGCCAGCCAGCGCGTGTTCAGGGCGACCCCCTCGAAGACGGCGCGCAGCAGGTCGGAGCGGGTCGTGTCGAGGGAGATGTTCAGGAAGGCGGCCCGTAGGTTCGGGTCGTCCACGGGCGCACGCTCGCCGTACAGCCAAGGGGTGTAGATGACGCCGTTGGCGCCGGCCGGGACCATCGGGATGATCTTGTCGAAGGCGTCGAAGATGGTGCCCTCGTCCCGGCTCACGTGGCCGGCGCTGACGATCGGGTCGTCGTATTCGACGATCTTGTCACGCAGCCAGGTCAGGTTGGCGCCGGCCGTCGCCTGCAGCGCGGTCATCAGATAGCGGTCCGGGATCGCGCACGGGATCGACGCGATGCCGGTCAGCACGTCGGTCTTCTTCTTCGGCACGTGCGCCGCGATCCACGACGAGGTGCCCAGGTAGAGATGGGTCTCGTTGTCGCCGATGGTGCCGGCCCCGATCGCCGCCGCCGTGTTGTCGATCGCCCCGGCCACCACCTGCACCGAGGAGGGGAGACCGAGGTGATCGGCAGCATGGGGGCCAGTGTGCCGATCACCTCGGTGCAGGCCACGATCGGCGGAAACTTGTCCGCGTCGATTCCACTGGCGGCGACCAACGTGGGGGAGTACCGGATGGATGGGGCCTTCCGGTTGTCCGTGACCCACGAGGTCAGGATCGAGTCGACTGTCGCCACCGTGCGGCCGGTCAACTTCAGATTGATCCAATCGAGGACGTTGAGGAAGGTTTTGGTCTTTCTGTACACGTCGGGCATGTCGTCCCGGACGAGCAGCATGTGCGCGGCCGGGTCCTTTCCGGTCACCGACGGCATGCCACCGGTCAGCCGCAGCCAGCGGGCGATCTTCAAGACGGACATGCCGTCGTACGCCGGAAAGCCGCCGAACTGCCTACGCAGGTGCGGTGCCCCGCGCATGTCGAGCCAGCTGATGCACCGGGTCAACGGCTCACCGGCGGCGTCCACCGCGATCGTGCCCTCGCCCTGCGTCGACGAGCAGATCGTCGTCACCGCGCGGACGTGGTCGGGGAAGTCGCGGCCGAGGTCGGCGACGACCTCGGCCAGCGCGTCCCACCACGCGACCGGGTCCTGCTCGGCCCCGCCGCCGGGCAGCACCACGAGCGGGACCGGCCGTTCGGCCCAGCCGGTGACCGTGCCGTCGGCCGCGACGAGGGCGGCCTTCATCCCCGACGTACCGAGGTCGATCGCCAGGATCTGCGGCGGGATCGCTCCCTTTACCACCTGCGCCAACGTCAGACCCCTTCGACCAGCGCGAAGACCTGGTCGAACCGGGACAGCGCGTCGTCGATGACCTCGTCGGTGTCGGCCATCGACGTGTACATCCGCGACCCGGCCAGCGTGATGATGCCGTGGGCGGCGTAGGCGGCGCCCATCTGCTCCATCAGCGTCTTGCGGCCCTTGTTCTCCTTGAACAGCTTCACCGGGTTGCGCATGTCGAGCATCAGCACGCCACTGGACTCCAGGTGCACGATCGAGCCCTGGTTGTACGCGACATACGGCAGCCCGTACTTGTCGATCAGCTTCTGCAGGCCACGGGTCAGCCGGTCACCGGCCCGACCGGCGATCACCGGCGCGTTGGTGCGGGCCATCTCCTTGATCGCGAAGTACCCGGCCGCACAGGACAGCGGGTTCGCCGACAGGGTGCCGCCGACCTGGATGTGCGCGCCGTGCTTGCCGTCGAGCCCGGAGCCGAACACCGCCATGATGTCGGCGCGGCCGCCCACCCCGCCGGCCATCGGGTAGCCACCGGAGACGGCCTTGCCGAACACGGTCAGGTCGGGAGTGACCCCGAAGTAGCCGGCGGCGCCGCCCATGCCGGTACGGAAGCCGGTCACCACCTCGTCGAAGATCAGCAGCGCGCCGAACTCGTCACACAGCTTGCGGACCTTCTCGTTGTAGTCCTTCGGCACCGGGCGGGTGCCGGACTCCGGGCCGAGCGGCTCCACGATCACGGCGGCGGTGCCACCACGCAGCCGGTTCTCGACCAGCTTGCGCTTGAGCGTGCCCAGGTCGTGCGGGAACGCCTCCCGGGTGCGGCCGGTCGCGCCGAACGGGATGCCCTTGGCGTTCATCCGGAACGAGCCGGGCACGCGCAGGCCGTACACCACGGTGTCGGACCAGCCGTGATAGGCGCCGCCGACCTTGATGACCATCTTCTTCTTGGTGTACGCCCGGGCGGCGCGCACCGCGGCCATGACGGCTTCGGTGCCGGAGCCCAGCGACCGGTACATCTCGATGTGCGGCATGTACTGGTTGATGATCTCGGCGAGCTTCAGCTCGTACTCGTGGAACAGGCCGGTGACCGGGCCCGACGCCTTGATCACGTCGGCCACGGCCTCGTTGACCGGCGCGTAGTTGCTGCCCAGGATCGTCGGGCCGCCGGCCTGCAGGAAGTCGATGTAGACGTTGCCGTCCCGGTCGGTCAGGTATGCGCCCTCGGCTTTGTCGACGGCCAGCGGGAACGGGTAGTTGAACGCCAGGTTGTGCTGGACCCCGCCGGGGATGCGCTTCTTGGCCCGCTCGGTGATCTCCTTCGACGCCGTGCACTTGGTGTCGAAGTAGTTCAGCGTGTCGAGCAGGGCATCGTGGCGCAGGCCGCGCAAGGGCTGGGCGACCAGGGCCTTGAGCCGGCGCATGGTGTCGTCCACGTCGAGATACTCGCTGATCGAGTAGCCCAGTTCCGCCGAACTCGCGGATTCCGCCGGCGTCTCGACCACCGTGCTGGTCGGCAGCTCCTCGTCCTCCGGCACCCGGACCGGCTCGACGGCCTCGGTGATCTGCGCCGCGATCCGCTTCTCGTCCTTGCGCAGCTTGCTGAACGCGATCTCCCGGATCGTGTCCGGAATCGTGTAGACCTTGCCCGCCTCCGACGTGAGCGCCATCAGATAGGCGATCGACACCTTCTCCAGCAGCGCCATGTTGAACACCGCCCGGTCCGGGTCGGTGCCCAGCGCCACCACACCGTGGTTGGCGATGATGAACGCGTTGTCGCCGCTCGCCACCTTCTTCTGCACGTTCTTGGCCAGGAAGCCGGTGCCCGACGGGGCGTAGTCGATGATCGCGACCTCTTTGCCGAGGAAGCGGACCTGCTCGTCGGTGAGCGCCGGGATCGGCTTGCGCAGGAAGGCGAGCGCGGAGGCGTACGGCTGATGGGTGTGCACGATCGCGTTGACGTCGGGGCGCTCGCGGTAGACGTTGGCGTGCATCCCGCACTCGATCGACGGGACCAGGCCGCCGGCACCGCCCGGGTCGGGCACGTGCTTGCCGTTGAAGTCGACGATGCAGATGTCCTCGACCCGCATCCGGTCGTAGTCGTAGTTGCTCGGCGTCACCGCGTACAGCTCATGACCGGGAATGCGGACCGACACGTTGCCCTCGGTCGCCTTCAGATAACCGCGGTCGAGCATCGTCCGGCACATGTCGACGACGTGCTGACGGGAAAGGCGATGTTTCACGGCTGATCCTCAGGTCGCGGGGGTCCTACCCGAACCATCGTCGTCCGGCTTCCCGATCGAAGCATCATCGGCGAACCAGTAAGAATGAACGGGTGACTTATCACGGCGTGACAAATTCGCCCTGGCTCCACCTGCCGGCGGATCTGGCCGTCGCCATGCGGCCCCGCCTGCCCGCGGCCGTGCAGGCGATCGCCGCCGCGGTGGGGGAGAGCAGCGACGCCGGTGGCGAGAAATTCGAGCGCGACGTGCGTACCGCCGTGCAGGTCGCTCTTGATCGTTTCCTGGATCTCGCCGGCACCGACGAGCCGGCGCTGCCGCCGCGCATCCGGGAGGTGTTCGTGGCGCTCGGCGCCGCCGAGGCGCGGGAGAACCGCGGCCCGGAAGCGCTGCTCGCCTCGCTGCGCGTCGCGTCCCGTCTGCTGCTGCGCACCGCCACCCAGGCGCTCACCGAACAGCGGCCGGTCAGCGTCGCCGAGGTCATCGACCTGTCCGACGCCACCAGCGCGTTCATCGACGAGCTGGCCAGCGCCTGCACCGACGGCCTGGCCCGCCAGCTGCGCGAACAGGCCGGCGAAGGCGACCGGCGGCGGCGCCAGCTGGCCGATCTGCTGCTGGCCGGCGGCAGCCCGCCCGAGTCGGTGCGCGAGGCCGCCGCCGGCATCGGCTGGCCGGCCGTCGACGTCGTCGTGCCGGTGCTGCTGCCACCCGACCAGGCCCGCGACGCCCGGTTCCGGTTCGGCGCGGACGGTGTGGTCGCCGAACGCGGCCGCGACGCCGTGCTGCTGTTGCGCGCCGGGACGCGTACCGACCGGGCGGCGCTCACCGAGGCCCTCGACGGCCGGGACGCCGTGGTCGGGCCGGCGCTGCCGTGGACCGAGGTGCCGCAGGCCGTCCGCCTCGCCGAACGCGCGGCCGAACTGACCACCACCGGCCGCGAGCCGGTCTTCGTCGACGACCATTTCGCGGCGCTGGCGTTGCGCGGCGAACCCGGCGCTCTCGCGGTCCTGACCGCCCAGCGGCTCGCGCCCCTGGCGGGGCTGCGGTCGAGCCAGCGCGAGGCGTTCCTGCTCACCCTGTCCAGCTGGTTACGGCACTGGGGTTCGCGTACGGCCGTCGCCGCCGAGTTGTTCGTGCATCCGCAGACGGTCAGTTACCGCCTCAACCGGCTGCGCGAGCTCCTCGGCGACGACCTCGACGACCCCCGTGTCCGCTTCGAGCTCCAGCTGGTGCTCAGCGACCGGTAGCCGAGCCGGACCGGTGCCGTCCTTGTGGGCCGTGGGCCGCCGGCAGCGCTCACCTGCGCCGCGGTGTGCCGGTTACGGGAGATCGCGCTGTTTCCTTGGCTCGGGACTCGAACGTCCGATAAACCTGGCGACCCGTCGTGGCATGTCCTCCGGCGGCCACAACCTCGGGGAGTCTCGCATGTCCAGTCGTCAGTTCGTCACTTTCGAGGTCGCGGGCCAATTCTTCGGCGTGGACGTGGAGACCGTGCAGGAGGTGCTGTCGTACAGCGAGTACACGCCGGTGCCGATGGCGCCGAACGCGATCGGCGGCCTGTTCAACCTCCGCGGGCAGGTGATCGCCGCGGTGGACCTGCGTGTGCAGTTCGGGTTGCCCCGCCGGGACATGTCCGGCGTGGTCATGAACGTGATCGTGCGGTATGCGGGTGAGCCGGTGAGCCTGCTGGTGGACCGGATCGGGCAGGTCGCCTACCTCGACCAGCAGCTGTTCGAGGACCCGCCGGCCACACTGACCGGCCCGTCACGGCAGTTGGTCACCGGCGCGTACAAGACCGAGGGCCGGTTGCTGTTGGTCCTGGACGTCGCCGAGTGCGTGAACACCACCCGCGTCTCGGCCTGAGAGGGCGTTCGCGACTCCGGGCCGCGAACCACGTCCCGGCCGCCACGACCGGAAAGGACGTGGTGGCGTTGATCGATTAGGGTCCATGACATGTTGATCAACAGGCTTCGTGCCGCGTTTCTCTCCACCATGGCCGCGACAGCCGTTGTTGCCGGGACCAGCACGCCGGCGTTCGCGGATCCAGGCTTGGACGTGCCCTTGGTCGTCTCGGCCGAGCTGCTGTCGACGGCGGGTGACGGGTGCAGCCAGCCCGCCATTCACCTGGGCGACAACTGGCTCGACGTCCAGGCGCAGGCCGGTGGGGACGCGTCACTACTGCTCAACGCGTATCCCGCCGTCGGCCAGCGGAGTGTCGCCATCGAATGCGAGCTGCGAGTGCGCCTCCAGCTCGACCAGCTGGCCGAGCTGAAGCCGGCCCAGTACCTGATGAGTGGATGGCTCACCACCGCGGCTGGGACGAAGGCCAGCCGTTACTTCGAGAGCTCATTCGACGGAACAGACTGGTACGGCCAGCGGACCAGCCACTCGGCAGGCGCTACCGGCCCGTTCTACCAGGGCGGCGGAAGCCGCTTCGACCCCCGGTCGGCCTGCTCGACCGAGATTGATCTGTCCTTCCGGGTCGGCCTGTCCCTGACCTCGACGGATGGTTTGGCGGTCGGCGATGCCATCGGTCTCGACGGGACCAGCGGTGCCGGCGTCGAGTTGAACACCACGGTCGGCGCCTGCGCCTGACGTGGCACGGGGCTGGGCGGGCCAGGCGGCCCGTCCAGCCCCGTATTCACCACCACAGCGGCGACCGCGGGGCGGCTGCGCGAGCAGATCACCAGGCTGCAGACGAAACTCACCCGTGTCATCTCCCCACCTCGCCCGGAGTCGTCCCGCTCGACCGGTGGACGACGATCTCAATCGCCGGATCTGCGCCACGGCTTGAAGCGGCGAACCTCCTGGGGCCAGCCGCAAGCCTCCGCGATCCTCCCGGCCCACATGCGGGCGGTCTCCTCGTCGGGCACGTCCACGATGGTCAGTCCGCCCAGGAACTCCTTGGTCTCGACGTAGGGCCCATCGGTGAAGATCACCGAACCGCTGGTGGCGTCGGCACTGAAGACCGGGCCGTCCTCTTCCTCCAGGCCTCCGGCGAAGACGTAGGCCCCGGCATCCTTGATCTCCTCGACGACCGCCTTGGAGAGCGGACCGCGGCCGCGGAACCATTCCTCGGTGTGGTCGCCCACCCACTGCTGGTTGAAGTAGATGAGGTACTCGGGCATGCTCGCTCCCACTGTTCGTCCGGACCCGGTGTCCGTCTCCACATACGCTACGAACGGCATCCGGCGAATCCGACGCCGCCGGCCATCGCGCCTTCATCGGCCTATCATGGCGCCCGCGCGGGGTGGGGCCCGCCACATTGTGCTGAGGCCGAGCGCCGTCCCTAGTCGGACGGCGGTCCGGGCTGTGACGGCGGCGCCGGATCCGGTCCGGGACCCGCCGCCGGATCAGATGTCGGCGTGCCGCGTCGGGCCAGCTTGGCGACACCGAACGCGAGCAGCCAGGGCAGCGACAGGAAGCCCGATGTAGGTCTCACCGGCCCCATCGGCCAGGGGCGTGGCGGGAATGTCAGCCATCAGGCGGTCTCCAGTCGGGGCAGGGCGGTCGGTCAGTGGGCGGTCAGGCGTGGACGGCCGGCCGGGCGTGCACGATCAGCGCCCGGGCCAGGCAGATCAGAGCGGCGGTCGAGGCGAGCGTACGAACCAGGTTCCAGCGCACCCAGACATCCTCGTACGCCGCCCGCACCGCGCCGGGATCGCTGATGGCACCGGGATCGCCGGCCGCCGCGAGCTCCTCGTTGAGCGGCACGCTGATGCCCATCGTGATCGCAAAGGCGGCCCCGTAGAGCAGGAGGGCCGCCACCGCCCAGGGCAGCACCCGCCTGCCGTCGCGGCGCAGGTGCAGGATCGCGGCCGCGGCCGTCAGCGGCAGTGCGCCGAAGAAGCTGGCGGCGAACCATCCGTTGCGGACGGTGGCGTTGATCCACTGCATGGCGGCGATGAAGGTCTGGTCGTCGACCCGGGCCAGCCCGAGCATGACGGAGCAGGCGTAGGCGTAGAAGAACCCGGCGATCAGGCCGGTGGCCACGGTGGCCGACCCCAGGGTCCAGGCGCGGGCGACCCTGACCGCCATCGCCGGGAACCTGCTGCGGCTGCTCACCAGCGACACTTCGGTGGCGCTCAACCGGGCCGCCATGACCTCCCCCGACCTCGCCGCCCTGCTGCTGCGGCACGGCCGGCACACCACCGGGCCGCTGGTCGAGACCTACCTGACCCGGCTCACCGACGAGGGCCGGCTGCGCTCCGGCGACCCCGCCGAGGCTTTCCAGCTGCTGTACGGGCTGGTCGTCCGCGACGTGCAGATCCGGTCGCTGCTCGGCGAGCCGGCACCCCCACCCGATCGCCTCCGCGCCGAGGCCGAACTGGCCGTCGACCGTTTCCTCACCCTCGCCGGCAGCACCCCCACGACTGGCTGAGCGGGTTCGGCCGTATCCCCTTGGGTCTCACCTACACGTCCACGGACCAGTCGGGAAACCCCCGCTCATGCGGGGACGACTCCATCCTGGCGGCCGCGGAGGAGTGGAGGGTTTTGCGCAACCAGCAGTTGGCGCGCCATCTCGCGGCTGGCACGGACGAGGCTTGCGGGCCCCGGCGACTACGCCTTCCCGGACATCGAGGCCGACGACTCGGTGAGTAACGGCAGCAGACCGCGCGTCCGTCCTCGGTCGATCGACCGACGGGGCGCATCGAATTCGATCAGCGGCTACTGTCGCGTTGTCTCGCCGTGGTCCGATCGGACACGGCGAGGAAAGCCGATCGGCAATACGGGGAGAGTTGTGAAGCGCAGAAATGTACTGGTCGCGGCAGTCGTGGCCATGGCGTCGGTGCCGTTGACGGCAACACGGGCCATGGCGGCGGAGACGCAGGTGGAAACGCAGGCGGAGGCGGAACGCATGTTCGTCCGCTGGCTGTCCACCCAGGACCCGCGAGCCATGATCCGCAGCCGCGCCCGCGTGGCGATCCTGTCCGACCAGGCCGCGAGGACCACCTTCCTGACCGAGACCTACACCCGGGTGCTGCCGGACATCGCGGCGACGCGTGCGCGCCAGACGGAGTATGCGACCCGGATGGTCCGTACCCACCTGGCGATCTACCACCCCTGGGTGAACGCGACCGGCCTGCGGGCGCTGGACGGCGCCGAGGCCAGGATCGCCGAGTTCTCCAGCACCGGCTACAGTGCCGCCGCCGCCAAGGACCGCGACAAGGTGCCGTTCGACACCGGTGCGGGCGGCGTGGTCCCGGAGGACCGGACGTTCGTGGCCGAGCTGGCCGTCAGTGCCCTGAGCCCGGTGGCGCGCGAACGCGCGGCTCGTGCCGTGACGGACGGCACCGACGCCGCCATCGCGGAGTTCCTGCTGTACCGCTGGGCCATCTCGGCCGAGGTGGACATCGAGGTGTTCCGCACCGATCATGTCGCCGCCGAGTTCGTCCGGTGGACGGATGTCCGCGACGCGGTGGTCGCGGCGGAGAGCGCCGAGCAGCTGGCGCGGGACGCGGTCGGGGACGCCGCGGAGCCGGCCCGCGCCGAGGCGGTGCGAGCCTGGGAAGCGGTCGGTGCGCAGGCATCCCCGGCGCTGGCCGCTTGGGCGGCCCACCAGGAGTCCACGCAGGTCCAGATCGACGACTGGCAGCGGACCGCGACGACCGCCGCCACGTCGACCAGCCCGACCTGGCGCCTGCTCAAGGTCGACGCCCCGGCCGTGCGCAAGCTCTGGCTTGCCGAGCAGAAGAACGCCGCGGCGCGCACGGCGTGGTGGACCGCGGTGAACGAGCACGCGCTCGCTCGCGTGGCGGCCCTGACCACCCCGGCCGTCTGAGCCCCGGCCCGCAGGGACCTGACGGGTCCCTGCGGGCTGCTCCTCCGCGAGGTCGAGGGTGAGGGTGTCACCGGCGACGGTGAGCCGGCCTCAGAGCAGCCGCATGGCGTCGGCCGAGATGGAGTCGGAGATCTCCCACTCCTGAAGATCGGACGACCACGCGAAATGCCGTCGCTCGATGCCGATGGCGCAGCACCGGATCATCTCGCCGAGTGAGGCGAACACCGCCGTGAACGGGTCATCCGGCTGCTGCGCCCACAGGTGCATCGGCACGCCGCCATCGGTCGAGGCGGACAGGTCGGCGAAGAAGTGGGCGGATCCCGCCTTGAGCACCGGAAGCCACCAGGGCGCCCATTCACCGTTCCAGAGCTCCGCGGATTGCGGGAACGGGCCCGGATCCCGCTCGAGCTGGAACCGCCGCACGTCGAGTGCCTCTTCCAGCGACAGAAAGTTCCAGGGCGCGCCGATGACGCTGTCCGACCCGCCCCGCCGGCCGCCACCCAGGACCCCGTCATGCCATCCCCACCAGCAGCGCAACTCCGCCGGCACGACCACGTCATGCGCGGCTTCGAGCTCTTCTCGCCGGGCATCCGTCAGACCGGGTAGGAGCTTGCCGGCAATGGGTGCCTGCTGAGTGCGCCAGGCCGCTTCCAAACGGGCAAGATCCTCATCACGCAACATCGACACATCATGAGGCCGCGTACGCGGTGTCCCGGCAGGCGTGGCAGGACGCCCGGGCCGGTCGGCTCTGACCTGTGCCGCTTCTCGCGATGGGGCGGTCTGCCGGCCCGGAATGAGGACCCGGGTGCTCACAGCGAGGCGATCTTCCGGTAGCGGGCGAGCAGGAGCAGCAGGCACGCGGTGACCAGGCACGCCGCCTCGATGCCGTAGATCGGGCCGAACCTGCCCACGCCCACGTCGAGCTGGCTCTCGCCGGCGGTGAGCCACTCGCCGACGCCTCCGATCAGGAAGATCGGGCTGGCCAGCCCGGACAGGCTGTTGGCGGTGGTGCTCGGCAGCGAGGCCAGCACGCCGACGACCGGAACGGTCATCATGAAGACCGCCACGACGCCACCGGCGGCGAACGCCTGCTTTCCGGTGAGCGACGCGATCAGCAGGCTGACGGCGGCGAACGTCACCGCCCAGAGCAGGCTGTAGGCCCAGCCGGGCAGCAGGTCCCCGAGCTCGTCGAGCACCCCTCTGGCGCCGGTCTTCGTGGTGAACGCGGCGCCGAGGAACATGATGAGCTGCGGCATGCCGAGCAGCAGCCAGACCGCGGCCGTCATGGCGGCGACCTTGGCGATCACGTAGTCGGCGGCCCGCAACGGACGGCTGAAGTAGAGCGGCAGCACCCCGGCCCGCAGGTCACGGGAGACCAGCTGCGGCGCGACGATCCCCGCGAAGAAGATGATCAGCAGGCTCATCTGGTCGGCGTACTGGAAGTAGGTGAAGAACACCTGTCCGGTGATCGAGCGGGCGGCCGCCACGATGACGGCGACCAGCAGCATGATGCCGACCACGAGCCAGGGGAAGATCTTCGCCTTGGCGGAGCGGCCGAGCCCGAAGGCCGCACGCAACCCGTGCACGAAGAGGGCCTGCTGCATCGCGAGGCGGCCCAGCCGGGGACCGGAGTAACGCTGGTACCCGATGTCATGGATGACGCCGGTCTCCGACATCGGCGGTCTCCTTCGTGGTGAAAGGGCAGCCGTCATTCGTATGGCGTCACCGTAACGGACGGACGGAGAGCCGGGGGGATCACGGGTTGAGGATCTTCTCCAGGATCCCGGCGATCGTGCGGCGGGCCAGCGTCGCCCGGAACGCCTCGGTGGCCTCGTCGTAGGTGTCGGTCAGGGCCGGCGTGATGCCCGCGCCGACCGGGCAATCCTGGTTGGGCTCGCTGCGGTGCAGGGCCAGCAGCGGCTCGGCGGAGACCGCGTTCCACACGTCGAGCATGGTGATCTCCTCGGCCGGGCGGGCCAGCGAGAAACCGGCGCCCGCGCCGCGCCGGGACCGGACCAGCCCCGCCTTGTGCAGGTCGCCGAGACTGCGCCGCAGGATCACCGGGTTGGTCTTGACGCTCGCGGCCACCTCGTCCGAGGTCAGCCAGGGTCGGCCGCGCTGTCGCGCCAGCTCCAGCCACGCCAATGCGTGTGCCGCTATCGTCACCCTGCTGTTCGCCGCCATCGTAACCGACCCTATTACAGCGACGGCCGTCCGTGATCAACCGGGCTCGACTGTCCTCAATCCACCCCCTACGCTGCTGCGGACGCGGTCGGATCCCACTTTCGGCCGCTCGAATGAAACGGGGGTCTCATCGGATGCTCATCGATCGGCGGACGCTGTCCGCCACAGGGGCCGCCGCACTCGCGGTGGTGGCCTCGCCCTTCCTCTTCTCGTCGCCGGCTTCGGCGGCCGGCGCGGGCTCGGCCAAGGTAGTCGGGGCCGGCAAGGTGCAGTTCCAGGCCTCGGCCGGCAGCACCAACTCCCTGACCATCACCATCTCGGGCCGAACCGTCACGCTCGACGACCGGGTGGCGATCAAGGCGGGCAAGGGCTGTAAGGCCGTCAAGGGGGACCGGACCAAGGTCCGGTGCACCACCTCCCGGGCGACGTCGCAGCTCACCGTCTCGCTCGGGGACCGCAACGACACCCTGCGCAACAGGACGCCGGTCGCCCTGAGCGCCACCGGCGGCTCGGGCGCCGACACTCTGCACGGCGGCTCCGGCCCGGACGGGCTCAACGGCGGCACCGGCGCCGACCGGCTGTACGGCAACGGTGGCGCCGACCGGCTGCTCGGGGATTCCAGCGCCGACCGGATCAGCGGCGGCGCGGGCGACGACTCGATCCGGGGCGGCACCGGCGGTGACCGGATCTGGGGCGACGCCGGGAACGACACCGTCTTCGGCGAGACCGGCGACGACATCGTGGCCGGCGGTGACGGCGACGACTCCCTCTACGGTTTCTCGGGTGAGGACTCCCTCTACGGCCAGGCCGGGAACGACCGGATCGACGGGGGTGGCGGCGACGACATCCTCCGGGGGTCCACCGGCGCCGACGTGATCGAGGGCCAAGGGGGCGACGACCACGTCTGGGCCGGCGCCGGGGATCACCCGTCGCCGGCCGGCGGGCGCTACACCGACATCGTCGTCGGCGGCGCGGGCGACGACGTCATCTTCGGCGAGGAGGACCCCGACTTCGTGTTCGGCGGGGACGGCCACGACGTGATCGAGGGTGGCGCCGGGGACGACTGGATCACCGGTGGCGCCGGCAACGACCAGGTTCGGGGTGGCGACGGCGACGATCTGCTCGCCGGCGAGAAGATCCACGAGTACATCGGCCTGATCGAGGAGCCGTCCGCGGCCGACCAGGTGGACGGTGGCGGGCACACCGCAGCGGGCGACCACTGCTACGTGACCGACATCTCGAGCGTGACCGGCTGCGAGGCTCAGCCGGACGACGGCGGTGAGGAAGGCATGAAGCGGCGCACCCTCTCGCCGGACTCGCTCTCCTGGCAGTGACGCCTTGAGGGAGCGGCAGTGACGCCTTGAGGGAGCGGCAGTTATGCGTTGAGGAACGGCCGGGCCGCGTGGCCCGGCCGTTTCCGTGTCCGGAGAGTCAGGTGGGCCAGGAGCGGGCGTCGACGGTCAGCGGGAACGAGGGGCCGGGGGCGTCGGGGCGCCAGCCCTGTTCCTGGGCCTCGCGGATCATCGCGGCCACGATCGACGGGACGGCCGGCGGGGTGGCGGTGCCGACCCAGTCGGTGGGACGGGTGTCCGGGGTGGTGGCGATCAGGACCGTGCCGCGGCGGTCGGCGCGCTCGATCGCGAACGAGAGCGGGCCCAGGTGGGCGGGGTGCCGGCGGACCCGCCAGCGGTAGACGACGCCGTCGACGGTGATCAGCCGGGAGCGCTTCCTCACCACAGTCATGTGGATGATCCATGCCCGGTTCGCGGGCGGGTCAATCGGATCGCCCCGGCCCGGCGGTCGCGTTGCGGCCGGGACGGCCCGCCCGGGTCGCGTGGTAGGCCCGGGACCACGATGGTTGCGGTCGGGGTGTGGTGGACCGTACCCCCTGGTTGCGGTGTTGATTTGAATCGTGGTTCACTCCTTGCCTTCGGAATGAATCCGGATTCAGAGTTTGGGGGTCTCCGGATGCCTTATCGCCCGACCGCGTTGACCAGGAAGAACGCGGAGGACAAGCGCGACGGCTTCCTGCGGGCGGCCCGCGCGCTGGTGGCCGACGACGGCTTCAAAGCCGCCACCGTAGCCGCGATCGCCGCCCGCTGCCAGGCCAGTGTCGGCTCGGTCTACTCCTATTTCGACAGCCGCGACCGCCTGCTGGCCGAGGTCTTCCGCAGCGCCGCCAGTCATGAGATCGACCTGGTCCGGGCGGCCGTGTCGGATGCCGGACAGCAGGCGTCGGAGCGGATCGGGGAGCTGATCCGGATCTTCAGCGGCCGGGCCCTGCACGGCCGGCGGATGGCGTGGGCGCTGCTGTTCGAGCCGGTCAGCCCGGTCGTCGAGGCGGAGCGGCTGGTCTACCGCAGCTCCTACACCGACATCGGCGAGCAGATCATCCGCGACGGGCTGGCCAGCGGCGCGTTCGTGCCGCAGGATCCCCGGCTGGCGTCGTCGGCGGTGATGGGCGCGGTGTCCGAGGCACTGGTCGGGTGGATCCGGCCGGACAGCCCGGAGCCGTCGGAGGGCGAGCTGGACAACGTGATCGAGGGCATCCGCGGGTTCTGCTTCCGGGCCCTCGGCGTGTCCTGCGCGGGGGGATTCCGATGACCGTGTCACCGACCCTGGCCACCGCCCAGCAGGCGCTGGCCGACCAGTCCGTCAGCCGGATGCTCGGGACACGCCTGGTCGCGTTCAGCCGGGGCAGCGCCGTCGTCGAGCTCGACATCCGCCCGGACATCAGCGACCACCGCGGCGCGGTCCACGACGGTATCGTCGCCTACGCGGCGGACACCGCCATCGCGTTCGCCGGCGCCGCCGCCCTCGGACCCGACGTCGTCACCTCCGGCCTGACCGTCGACTACCTCGCCCCGGCCCACGGCCGCACCCTGCGGGCCACCGGCACCGTGCTGCGCGCCGAGGGCCGCCGGGCCGCCTGCCGGTGCGAGCTGCACGCGGTCGCCGAGGACGGCAGCGCGCTCCTGGTGGCGGTCGCACAGGGGACGATCATGGGACCGGCCTCCCCGTCGATCCCGCCACGGCGAACCGGTCGCGGCGGGCCCACCGTGCAGGAGGTGCTCACCCGGCGGCGGCGCACCGGCGACAACGACGACGGGGCCACCGTCGCGCTGGTCATCGAGGGTGGCGGCATGCGCGGCATCGTGTCGGCCGCGATGGCCGCGGCGATCGAGGAGGAGGGCTTCCTCGACACGGTCGACCTGATCGTCGGCACGTCGGCGGGCGCGGTCAACGCCACCGCGGTGGCGGTCGGCGCGGCCGGCCCGATGGCCGACTCCTACGCCGAGATCTTCTCCTCGCCCGAGTTCATCGACGTGCGCCGGTTCGTCCGGGGCCGGCCGGTGATCGACGGGCCGCTGCTGGTCCGGCGGGTCGACGAGCTGTTCGGGTTCGGGGCGCTGGCCGGCACGGCGCAGGCCGAGAAGCTCGTCATGGTGGCCACCGACATCGACACCGGCCGGGCCGAGGCGCTCACCGGCTTCACCGACCGCGACGACCTGGTCGGCTGCCTGCACGCCTCGGGACTGCTGCCGCTGCTCGCCGGCGACCCGGTCGAGCTGCGCGGCCGCCGCTGGCTCGACGGCGGGATCGTCGAGGCGGTGCCGGTGCTGACCGCGGCCGCGCGGGGCGCCACCCACGCGATCGTGCTGGCCACCCGGCCACCCGGCACGCAACCGGCGTACGGCGCCGCGGACGTCGTGGTCGAGCGTTACCTGCGCCGGCTCAACCCGGAGCTGGCAGCCGCCTACCGGGGCCGGCCGCACCGCTACCGGGAGACGTTGCAGCAGGTCCGCGACGGTTGGTCGCACGGTCTGAGCACGCTGTGCATAGCGCCCCGGGTCGACGACCCGCTGCCGGGCCGCCTGGAACGTGACCAGACCGCGCTGCGGGCCGCCCGGGACGCCGCGGCGGCCGTCGCCCGCACCGTCCTGAAGGAGCTGCGGTGACCCACGACGTCGTCAACCAGGCCCCGCCCCGGACCGGCCTCAACGAATACCTGATCAATCCGGCGCTGACCGAGGCCGTCGCACGTCACGGCGCGAGCTGGGCGGCACCGGACCTGACCACGGTCGGCGAGCTGGTCGGCGGCGCGGACTTCCAGCGCGACGCCGAACTCGCCAACACGCACCCGCCGGTCTTCGCCTCGCACGACCGTTGGGGCCACCGGGTCGACGCGGTCGACTTCCACCCCGGCTACCACCGGGTCATCGGCGCGGCGATCGAGCACGGCGCCCACACCGGCTGCTGGTCCGCGCCCCAGCCCGGCGCCCACGTGGCACGCGCCGCGACCTTCATGCTGTTCGCGCAGGTCGAGGCCGGGCACGCCTGCCCGGTGAGCATGACCCACGCGGTCGTGCCGTCGCTGCGGTTGAGCACCGAACTGGCCGACGAGTGGCTGCCCAAGGTCTACTCACGGGTCTACGACCCGGCGCTGGAAGACCCCGCGGTGAAGACGTCGGCGATCTTCGGCATGGCCATGACGGAGAAACAGGGCGGATCGGATGTACGGGCGAACACCACCCGTGCCCACTCGGCCGGCGACGGGACCTGGCGTCTGACCGGGCACAAGTGGTTCTGCTCGGCGCCGCAGTCGGACGCGTTCCTCGTCCTCGCCCAGGCCCCCGGCGGACTGTCCTGCTTCCTGGTCCCCCGGGTGCTGCCCGGCGGCGACCGCAACGTGTTCCGTATCCAGCGGCTCAAGGACAAACTCGGCAACCGGTCGAACGCCTCCAGCGAGATCGAGCTCGACGGCACGGTCGGCCGGCTGCTCGGCGAGGAGGGCCGCGGCGTCCGCACGATCATCGAGATGGTCGCGCAGACCCGGCTCGACTGCGTGCTCGGCAGCGCCGCCGGGATGCGCCAGTCCGTCGCCGAGGCGGCCTGGCACGTGCGGCACCGCAGCGCGTTCGGGGCGGTGCTGATCGACCAGCCGGCCATGATGTCGGTGATCGCCGACCTGCAGCTCGAGGCCGAGGCCGCCACCTGGACCGCCCTGCGCCTGGCCGCCGCCTACGACAGCGACGACGACGAGTCGGTGGCCTTCCGGCGGCTGGCCACGGCGGTCGGCAAGTACTGGGTCTGCAAACGGGGGCCGAACCACGCGTACGAGGCGCTCGAATGCCTCGGCGGCAACGGCTACACGGAGAGCTTCCCGCTGGCCCGGCGCTATCGGGAGCAGCCGGTCATGGCCGTGTGGGAGGGCTCGGGCAACGTCATCGCCCTCGACGTGCTGCGGGCGATGTCCCGGGAGCCCGCGTCGGTGGAGGCGGTCGACCGGGAGCTGTCGTCGGCGCTGGGGGCGCATGCGGCGTACGACGCCCACGTCGCCGCCACCCGCAGGCTGATCGCCGGCGTCGCGGCCGACCCGTCCACGTCCGGCGCCTCGGCCCGCCGAGTCGTCGAGTCCCTGGCTCTCGGCCTGCAGGCGGCCGTGCTCATCCGCGAAGCCCCGGCCGCCGTCGCCGACGCCTTCGTGGCGGCCCGCCTCGGACCCGATCGCAGCCTGGAGTACGGCGCCCTCGACCCGGGGCTGTCCCTCGCGACGATCGCGGCCCGCGCCTGACACGCACGTCGCCGCCGGGGCCGTCACCGTCCGGCGACGACCCCGGCGCCCACTCACCCGGCCGCCGTCTCCGGCCGCCGGTGGCCCGGGCCGGCACTCACCTGGCCGCCGTCTCCGGCCGCCGGGCGCCCACTCACCTGGCCGCCGTCTCCGGCCGCCGGTGACCCCGGCGGGGAACCGGGACGTGGATGCGCCCGCGGAGCAGACCGTCCAGGTCGGCGACCAGCTCGGCGATCCACGCCTGCTCGATGCCGGGCATGCAGATGATCCGGCCGGTACGCTCGTCGCCGCCCAGCACCCACGGCCGCGGCAACGGTCCCGGCTGCGCGAGGGTGACCGTGAACGCGTCCGGCAGCCGCTGGGCCGGCCAGCCGATCCGGCGTAGCGCGTCGTAGGTGTACGCCGCCAGGTCCCGCGACCGTTGCGCCCGCCGCCGGTGCCCGCGATGGCCCTGCCCGAGCAGCGACGCGGCCAGCAGCAGCGGAGTGTGCCCCGACCGGGAGCCGCCGATCGTCGTGTCCGACGAGCCGATGTAGGAGATCCGTTGCTGGTCCGGACCCGACGGGCGCCGCGGATACAGGATCACCGCACACGGTGTCAGCGTCGACGGGAACTTGTGCCCGCTGATCACCAGGCTGGTCGCGCCCGCGCCGAAGCCGAACCCGGGCCGCGCCCCGTCCGGCAGCAGCGCCCGCGGGATGCCGGCCAGCGCCGCGTCGACATGGAGGCGCCGCCGAACGATCCGCAGATCGTCACAGAGACCGGCGATGCCCGCGACGTCGTCCACGGCCTCCCGCTCGGTCGTGCCCACCGTGGCGACGACCATCGCCGCCCGTCCCGGGTGCTCCAGCAACCGGTCCCGCAGACGGTCCAGGCTCATCCGGTCCCGCTCGTCGGTGTCGACCCGGACCAGCGGCGCCCGGACCAGGCGGGCCGCCTTGGCCACCGAGTAGTGGGCCGCGGCCGAGGCGTAGACCACCACGTCGGGGTGGGCGGTGGCGGCCTCGTCGACGGCGTGCAGGGTGCCCTCGCTGGCGCCGCCGGTCACATAGCCCCACACGTCGTCACCGGCGCCGAACAGCTCGCCCAGCCAGCGCACCACCCGTACCTCGACGTCCTTGGTGTGGTTGCGCCCGTGCCCGTGCTCGAACGGATCGCCGACGTTGTTGAGCAGCCGTCCGGTGACGACTCCGGCCAGGTGCCGGTAGGTGAGGTCGGTGGCGCCGGGGAACGCCAGCTCGTAGCAGCGGTCCCCGGCCATCAGTGGTTCCTCCACCACGACAACGGACCGCGCCTCTGCGCGTCCGCGGCATTGATCTCGCTGTCCAGCTCGGACATCCTCTGCAGCACCCGGCCGTAGCCGGAACGCTCGTACAGCAGGGACAGGGCGACCCGGGTGTACGGCCACCGCGACAGGATGACCGGAGTGCTGAGCGCCTCGTGACTGGAGATGGTCAGGGCGTTGTGGCCGTCGGCGCCACGACGGTCGGCGACCAGCGCCCGCTGCCCACCGTGCACCGCCGGATCACCGGCCAGGTAGAGGATGGTCCCCGGGATGTTCAGCTCCGACCGGGCGTCCGCGCACGCCTCGGCGAACGTGCCGGTGCGGGTGTCGAGGCTGGACAGCGCCAGCCCGGTGTACACGGCCTGGTCCGGCACGTCGTGGCGGTTGGCGAGCGCCGTCCGCACGTCCCACGGGTGCCGCGGGTCCCGGTCGCGGGCCAGCGCTACCAGTGCGGTCAGCAGGTCGACGGGATCGGACGGCTCCGGCCCGGCCAGCCACAGCCGGGTGGCCGCGGTGACCACCATGCCGTCGGCGGTCCGCTGCCGGAACAGGGCGGCGAGGGCGTACGGGACGAGAGGGCGGCGGAACCGGCGCTCCCAGGCGGCGGACGCGTGCCGGACGCTCAACGCGTGCGCGCGCTCGAACAGCGACCACTCCAGGTTCTGCCGGACGAGGGTCTCGGCGTCGGCCGCCTCCTGCTCCCGGTGGCGCTCGGCCGGTGACTGCCAGCCACCGGTGTCGGCCGGGACCGGGTAGGCGGAACGGTTCAGCGGCAGGGACGGCGGGTGGGCCCCGGACTGGGGTTCGGCGAGAGCTGTCATACCTCCACGTCCTCCAGAGCCGGGTCCAGGACCGTACGCCCGTCCGGAACACCACGACCGATGCCCCGGTAGACGTCGGGCCGGGTCCGCCGCAGGCGCCGTCCGACGAGCATCGCCGTCAGCACGCCGCCGCCGATCACCGCGGTGACCAGCCACGGGCGCGTCGATCCCGGTTCGGTGCCCAGCAGCGTGCCGATGCTGCCGGCCATGAAGAACAGGGCCAGTACGCCGAGGGTCCCACCGGCGACCGGGCACACCCGGCGCACGAACACGTTCTCGTTGCCGCCGAGACCCTTCTCGAAGAAGGTGTACGCCGACCACGAGGTCGCCGTCAGCAGCGCCAGCACGCACACCGCGCCGATCGTCGACAGCCACGGGAAGATCGTGGTCATCGGGTCGGCTCCGGCGAGCGCCATGACGGTCAGCACCACGGCCGAGGTGACGGCCTGGACCGCGGTCCCGCCGAGCGGGGCGCCGCCCTTGGCGCCGGGGCTGACCTTCTGCCACGAGACGGGCAGCACGCCCTCTCTGGCGAGGGCGAACACGTTGCGGGCGATGGCGGCGCCGAACGACGCCTGTGCGGCCAGGATGCTGGTGACCAGCAGCAGGGTGGACAGCTCGGCGATGCCGGAGCCGTACACCTCGCCGAGCAGCGCCAGCGGCTGCCGGGCCGTGCCGTTTCGCACGTCGGCGAAGCCGTTCCAGGCGCCGTAGGCCCAGGAGGCCAGGCAGTACAGGAGCCCGCCGCCGCCGATCGCCGCGGCCGACCCGATCGCCATGGCGCGGTACGAGGTCGCCTCCTCGGCGTAGGCCAGTGCCGTCTCGGTGCCGGCGAACGCGGCGGCCGCGTACACCAGCAGGGTCGAGGTGGCGCCCGCGACGACCAGGCTCGACGGCGCGAACGCGAGACCCGCGCCCGCTGCCGTGCCTGCGCCGGCCGCGGGGTGGGTGAGCCCGGCGAGGATGAACAGCAGCACCACGGCGATCTCCAGGGCGAGCAGCACCCCGAGGACCCGTGCGCCGACCGCGCCGGGGTACTGGCCGAGCAGCAGCACGGCCAGCCAGGCGACGATCGCCCACATCCACCACTCGCCGGCGCCGACCAGGCCGGCGACCGTGCTGCCGAGCAGCGGGTACAGGCTGGCCTGCAGCGCGCTGTAGCCGATGAACGTCACCGCCGCGCCGGCCAGCCCCCAGGTCGGGTTGCCGCCGCGGGCGAGCTGTGCGTAGAACGGGGCGCCGTGCGGCACGTGCCGGCCGACCGCCACGTAGGGGACGGCCAGGAAGGCCATGACCGTCATGATCACCAGGAACGACAGTGGCACGCCGGCGGCGCCGGTCGCGGCGTAGGTCGCGGGGATGCCGCCGTTGAGCACGGTCTGCGGCGACGACGCGACGATGGCCGCTCCGGCCAGCGCCGCGGGGCCCATCGAGTAGCGGGCCAGCACCGTCATCCCGGGCCTCACCGGCTCACCACCGGGCACGGCACGAAAAGGACATCGGCGCACTGGGCACCGAACGATCCGCGCATTGCGGAGCCTCCCGAGAGGTTGACTGCAGGGACGGGCTTGAGCGGCGGAGACCCGCCTTTCACGCCCGTGAGGGAACGGATCAGTGCGGCGCCCGTGCGCGCCGAGTCGCCCTCATGACCAGGCGGTACGTAACACTTACACGCACGTATCACCGAGAGCTGCATCGTTCACGACATCGAGCGACGACGTACCGCATCAAAGATCCGAAAACGTGCCGCACGGATCGAAACAGGCAAAATCGGTGATCTGAGTGTCGGTTCGCGCCGCGGCGAAATGCCGGGGTACTGCGTTGATCCGATCTGGGAGCGCTCCCGTATAGCCGGGCGTAGCGCAGGCTCAGTGGAGGCTCCCAATGTACAGATCGCGTTTCGACAAGTCCCGTCTCCGGTCCCGCAGGTGGCAGATCGGCGCGGTAGCCGGTGTGACCGTCGTCGGGCTCGGCGTCGGGCTGGGTGTCGCCTCCGCCGGAGAGGCCACGCCCACGGTCAGCTGCCCGGCCGTCAGGATCGGCATCGCCGTGCCCGCCCAGCAGCGCGCCGACGTGCAGCGCAACCTGGAGCTGCTCAACACCCAGATCGACGAGGCGAACAAGCGCATCGTCAGCACCAAGGGGCAGGGCGGGCCGAACTTCATCCAGAACGCGATCCTCGGGCCGCTGAAGGACAAGCGCTTCGCCACCATCGAGCGGATCGAGACGGCGATCGCCCGCAACGCCGCACGCCCCGATCTGAACTCCGAGGGCCTGGCGCCCTGCAAGCTCGACACCAAGGGCGGCGCCCCCGTGAAGCAGCCGACCGCGGTGCCGTCCACCGCCGCGCCGGCCGCCACCACGAAGCCGCCGGCCAAGCCCACGACCGCCCCCGCGAAGCCGCCGGCCACCACCGCCCCGCCGGCCGCACCGACCACCGCCGCCCCCGCGGGCGGCACCCCGGTCGCCGTCAACGGGCGCCTCAAGGTGTGCGGGGTCAACCTCTGCAACCAGGCCGGCCAGCCGATCCAACTGCGCGGCATGAGCAGCCACGGCCTGCAGTTCTTCCCGAACTGCGTCAACCCCGGCTCGCTGAACGCGCTGCGCAACGACTGGAAGGCCGACTTCATCAGGCTCAGCATGTACGTCCAGGAGGGTGGTCTGGAGACCGACCCGGCCGGGTTCACCGCCAAGGTCAACGGGCTGGTGAACGAGGCCACCAGGCAGGGTTTGTACGTGATCGTCGACTTCCACACCCTCACGCCCGGCGACCCGAACGTGAACACCGCGCTGGCCAAGAGGTTCTTCGCCGACGTGACCGCCGCGCACCGTGCCAAGAACAACGTCATCTACGAGATCGCCAACGAGCCCAACGGCGTGAGCTGGGACGGCATCCTGAACTACGCCAACCAGGTCATCCCGGTGATCCGGCAGAACGCCCCGGACAGCGTGGTGCTCGTCGGCACCCGCGGCTTCTCGTCGCTCGGCCTCACCGACGGCAGCGACGAGACCGAGATCGTCGACGACCCGGTGAAGTTCGCCAACATCATGTACACGTTCCACTTCTACGCCGCGTCGCACGGCGCCGACCGGCGGGCCGTCGTGGCCCGGGCCGCGAAGAAGCTGCCCCTGTTCGTCAGCGAGTTCGGCACCCAGACGTTCACCGGTGACGGCGGCAACGACTTCGCCAGCACCGACGCGTGGCTCGACCTGCTCAAGGCGAACAAGATCGGGTACGGCATGTGGAGCCTCTCCGACGGCCGGGAGACCAACTCGGCCTTCAAGCAGGGCACCTGCGCGGGCTCCACGTTCGCGGGCACCGGCGTGCTGACCGAGTCGGGCCGCTACATCCGCAGCCGCATCCTCACCGGCGTCGGCAGCCCCCGCTAGGCCACCGGCCGGGCGAAGAACCGCCGGGATGCTCCGGACAGCAGCATCCCGGCGGTCACCACCATCGGCGCCGACGCGCCCGGACGGGCTGGACAGCCGCTCCTAGCATGGGGCGAATGCGTGGAACGCTCGGGTTGTACGGTGCGGCGGGGCTGGTCGTCCTGTCGGTGCTCGGCGGATGTGCCGGCCGGCGGACCGCTGGACCGGTGTTCTCCACCCCAGAGCCGTCGGCGACGGTGTCGGCCCCGGCGAAGGCCCCGGCCCCGGCGACGGCCCCGGCCTCGGCGACGGTGTCGGCCCCGGCCTCGGTGGATGCCGGGCCGCCCGGTGACGGGCCGCCCAACCACGCCGACAACAACGGGTGGAAGCAGCGCCACGGGCTGACGGCCGCCGAGCAGAAGGAGGGCGACCGGCTCGCCGCGCGGGTCGAGGAGGCGCTGGCGAGGCTGCGCGCGGCCGGTGACTTCGCGCCCGAGTCGACCCGCGCCGCGCTGATCGGCCTGAGACTGGACCCGGAGCGGGTGGGTGTCACCCCGATGCGGCAGCCGTCCTGGATGGATCACGTGCCCGAAGGCGCGGTGTTCGAGGTGCGGTTCGGGGTCGGTGGCTGCGTGGTCGGTGACATCCGCCCGGAGCGGCTGCTGGTCGAGGTGCGGGGCGCCAACGCTGAGTTCGGGTGCCTGGAGCCGTACACCCACTGAGATCGGACCGCGGTCGCGCCCATCGCGACCGCGGCCCATCACTCTCCCTTTGGTGTGACGCCGGTAACAGGGTTCTCGTGGACGTGGGAGACTGTCAATCCGCGCCACCTGACCGGGGTACACAGCCGGGGAGGGTTTCATGCACGAGCTGGCGATCGCCGAGAACATCGTGGACACGGTCTGCACCCGCGCCGCGGGCCGGCCGGTCCGGCGGGTCATCCTCCGGATCGGAGCGCTGACCGCGGTCCTGCCCGACCACATGCGGTTCTGTTTCCAGCTGGCCGCCACCGGGACGGCCGCGCACGGGGCCGCGCTCGACCTGGACCTGCGCCCGGCCGTCGTGTTCTGCCGGACCTGCCGGATCGAGCAGCGACTACCCGACCTGATCCCGCTCTGCCCCTGCGGCAGTGCCGATGTCACCGTCACCACGGGCCGCGAGCTGGACATCGTCGCGATGGAGGTCGCCTGACCCGGCCGTCCTGGCGACGCCCCGGAACAGCAGGTAGCCGATCATCCAGAACTCGCCGACCGTCGCCGGGACGGTCAGCGGCTGGAACCCGACGAACGCGTGCAGCAGGTAGCCGAGGCCGCCGACGATCAGCACCCAGCCGAGTGGGCGGGGCATCCATCCGGTGCGCAGCACGGCCGTACCCATCGGGATCAGCCACAGCCCGAAGAAGATCGCCCCGGCCGCCCACAGCTCGCCGCTGGTCACGAAGAGCAGCTGGACGGTGTCCGCCGCCGCGCCGAACGGGTCCGCGGCGATGTTGTCGGCGGCCGACAGCAGGGCCGCGCTGATCAGGATGACGACCGCGTTGACCAGGCCGAACGCGCCGATACCGAGCGCCGACACCGGATCGCCGGGACGGAACAGGCGGTAGAACCAGGCCGCGGCCAGCGCCTGGGTGAGCACGATGAGCAGCTCGAACACCACGAGCGCGGCGGCGAGGCCGGGCTGGTCGACCAGATTCGAGAGGGTCGCGGCGGGGTCGCCGGTGTCGAAGAGCCGGGGGCGGGTGATCAGGAACCCGAGCAGGCCGGCGACGGCCAGGCCAAGGTAGAGCGAACCAGTGATGCGGGCGGTCCGGACGAGGTGTGAGCGGTCGATTTGCGGCATGTCTGCTCCCGAGGAAGAACCTTACGATGTAAGGTAGCGCCCGTGCGCAAGGCGTTGACCAGAGAGCGGGTCCTGCGGGCGGCCGTCGGCATCGCCGACCGCGACGGCCTCCCCGCGGTGACCATGCGGCGCCTCGGCGCCGAGCTGGGCGTCGAGGCCATGTCGCTCTACCACCACCTGCGCGGCAAGGACGCGCTGCTCGACGGGGTCGCCGAGACACTGGTCGACGAGATCCTCACGGCGGTCGCCGCGGTCGACGAGACCCGGGACTGGCGGGCGAGGCTGCGGGCGTGGTTCCTCGCGGCGCGGGAGGTGATGCTGCGCCACCGTTGGGGGCCGGGCCTGCTCAACACCCGGACCACGGTGCCGGTCGGGGTGCTGCGGCACTACGACGCGATCATCGGCGTGATGGTGGGCGCCGGCTTCTCGTACCGGATCGCCCATCGCGCCCTGCACGCCTTCGGCAGCATGCCGCTGGGCTTCGTGCAGGAGGCCTTCAGCCCCTCCGCCGACGGCGCCGGCGACCTGAGCGCCGCCGCGGACCTGCTGCCCAACCTGGTGGCCATGGTCGCGAGCGAGGCGCACGATGCCGAGCTGGGGTGGTGCGACAGCCGGGTCGAGTTCGAGTTCACACTGGATCTGCTGCTCGACGGTCTCGACCGGGCACGCCGCGATCCGCCGCTCTGAGGAGATGTCGGAGGGCTCGCGTATGCTCCGGCGCGGCGAGGTCGTAGCGCAGAGGTCGTCGCGCCTTGGCATCGAGCAGGAGGACGCCGGTTCGAATCCGGCCGGTCTCGCCGCCCTACTTCGCGAGCCCGGGGGAGGCGGCGACATGCAGGTGCGGTGCCCGGCGATCACCGATCCGGATCGCGGCCTGGCCGACCCCGCCGACTTCGACGGCATCCTGGGCCGGCTCGCCGCGCCCGGCCCGGTCACCACCACCGAGGAGTTCGCGCGCGGCCTGCTGCGCCCGGACGGCCGAGTCGACCTGTGCAAACAGGGCCTCGGCCCGGTCCAGGCGGCCCGCGTCGTCGAGGTCGCCGCCGGCTCCCCGCACGCCACCCACCTGCTGCTCGGCACCAACGGGCTCGGCCCCGAGGGCGCCCGCGCGGTCGCCGGCGCCCTGCCCGGCGGGCACCGCATCAGCACCGTCTACCTCGGATGCAACCGGATCGACGCCGACGGGGCCGGCGCCCTCGCCGACCGGCTGGCCGCCGACGACGGCATCCGCGCACTGTGGCTCAAGCGCAACCCGATCGGCGACGAGGGAGTGGCCCGGCTGGCGTCCGCACTGCGGGGCAACCGCGCTCTGCGTACGCTCGACCTGGTCAACACCGGCCTCACCGCCGCCGGCCTGGAGCCGCTCGCCGACGCCCTCGCCGCCCGTCCCGCCGGTCTCGAGCGCCTCTTCCTCGGCGGCAACGGCCTCCGGCCGGACGCCGTCCCGGTGCTCTCCCGGTTCGTCCGCGAGGGCGGGGTTCGCGAGCTCTACCTCGCCGTCAACCATCTGGGCGACACCGGCATCACGGCGCTCGCCGAGGACCTCCGGGAGTACGCGATGACGCTCGGCCTGGGCGGCAACGGCATCACCGACGTCACCGCCCTGGCCGCGAACCTCCGCTCGTGGACCGCCCTCGACCTGTCCCGCCCACCCTCCGAGCGCGCGCTCGGCGGCCGCCCCAACTCGCTCGGTGACACCGGCGCGGCCCTCCTCGCCGAGACCCTCCCGGGCAGTGCCCTGCGCCGCCTCGACGTCCGGTTCACCGGCATCGGCGGGCGCGGCGCCAAACTGCTGCTCGCCGCCGGTGCCGGGCTCGACCACCTCGGCATCAACGGCGGCGTGCCCCGGCGGATGCGACGGCTCGCCCCACGCTCGGCCGGCACACCGCACGAGGACATCAGCGCGATCGTGAGCGTCTACCGGTGAGTCGTGCGCTGTTCCCGTCCGACTGGCGCAACATCCGCAAGTACGCGGTGCCGGCCCGGATGATCGCCGAGTGCGCCGAGGCACGCCGGCGCGGCGACTGGCGGGCCGCCTGCGAGGCCGCCCGGATCGACGTCGACCTCCCGCCCGGTCTGGAGGCCGAGGCCGCCGCGCGGGCCGTCCACCTCGCACCGGACCTGCTGCGCTGGCACCTGCCACGGACCCTGCACGGATCGACCGGGTTCGCCGCCGGCCAACGCTACCTGCTGATCCCCGACGAACCGGTCACGTCCGGCACCGTTCTGCTGACCGTGCGATCGTCCGACACGCACGACGGGCCGCAACGGCTGCTTCTCGGCGCCGTGCGCGGGGCGGCCGACCTGCGCGGCGGACGGGCGGCACCCGTTCCGGCGTACCTCTGGGACGTCCGGCACACCGCCGGGCTGCGCGCCGCGCTCGGTGGCTCCGACCAGCGTCTTCCGCTGCTCACCGC
Organism: Actinoplanes sp. CA-252034; assembly: GCF_050956125.1. Taxonomy (NCBI): domain Bacteria; kingdom Bacillati; phylum Actinomycetota; class Actinomycetes; order Micromonosporales; family Micromonosporaceae; genus Actinoplanes; species Actinoplanes sp. CA-252034. The sequence continues at coordinate 6,691,502 of NZ_CP191846.1, read as the reverse complement.
AGCGGGGGAGCCGCGGCCGGAGGAGGCCCTCGGCATCGGTGACGACCTGCCCGCCCGCGCCGAACGGGTGTGGCGGGCGCCCCGGCGCCGCGAGGCCTTCGTCGAGGCCGGTTTCGAGCTCACGGCCGGACAGGACGACGAATGGGCGGCAGCCGACCGCAACTGGCAGCTGGAGCCACTCGACCCGCTGCGGCTGGCGCACGACGTCCGCTGGCTGGCCGACCGCCTCGGCGAGCGCGTCCTGACCCTCTGCGCGTACTCCTATCGCTACCTCACCGTGGTCGTCGGCGACGGTGCGGTGCGCGTCACCTGGACCACTCGCGAGCTGGACCCGGGCATTCAGATCAGCCTGGTGCGGTATGCCGCCGACCTGGAGCTCGTCCGGCAGGGCCACCTGCGGCCCGGCGCCCTGCACCCGCTCGTGCGTGACGTGCTCTTCCCCGGCACTCCGGCCGACCCGTTCGTGCCCACCGACGGCGAGCTGGTCCGGGTCCGCTGCAACGGGGTCTGGCACGAGATCGAGGCCCGGCTCGGACGGCTCGACCCCCTCGCGCACACCATCGAGGAGCGGCAGCGGGAACGCGCGATGCGAGCCTTCGGCGGCGCGGTCACCGGCTGCTTCGCGGTCGAGCAGTTGTGGTACGGGGCGCTCGGCCGGCTGCCACGACGACTGCGTGCCTACCGGGCCGACCTGTGGCAGCGGCTGATCCACGGCGGTACCCGTACGCTGCTCGAGCTCCTCGACGACGGCCTCGACCCACAGCTGCGTGACGGCGCCGGCGGCACGCTGATCCACCGGATCCCGGCGTTCGACCACCGGCGGGTGCTGCCCCGCCTGCTCGCTGCCGGGGTGGGCCTCGACACCGTCGACAAGGAGGGATATACGGCTCTCCACCGGATCGTCGTGCAGCACGGCCCGGCCGATGTGATCACCACTCTGCTCGAGGCCGGCGCCGATCCCCGGATCCGCAACCGGCAGGGCGAGTCGGCACGCGACTACGCGGTCACCTCGCTGAAGTACGGCAGCCGGCTGCGCACCGAGTTCCGGGAGGCGCTGGAGCACCTGCGCGAACGGGCGCGGTGACCGGCCGGTCGCGTATGCTCCGCTCGGCTCGGAAGGGGGCGCGGTGAGCGGTCACGACCCACTCGCGCTCGCCGAGTGGCAGCGCGTCCGCCGCTATGCCGTCCCGCCGCGGATGATCGCCGAGTGCGCCGACGCCCGGGAGCGCGGCGACCGGCGGGCCGCCTGGGCCGCCGGACGGATCGACGTGTCCGAGGCCGCCGCGGACCTCGTCACCCATCTCGCCCCGGACCTGCTGCGCTGGCACCTGCCACGGGCGCTCGGCGGCCACACCACCCTCGCCGTCGACCAGCCTCACGTGCTGGTGCCGGCCGACGCGGTGATCGGCCCGGACACCGTGGTGCCGGTCGTGCAGGCGCTCCTGTCGATGTACGGCTCCCAGCGGCTCAGACTCGACGCCGCCCGCTGGGACGAGCTGGACCTCCGCGAGGTCTCGCTGGTGCCCGCCCACCTGTGGGACGCCCGGCACGCCGACGACCTGCGCGCCGCGATCGGCGGCTCCACCACACGGGCGCCCGCGTTCACCGGAGCTGGTGATCCACTGCCGGCCGAGGCGCTCGGGTCCTCCGACGACCCGGCGTCCCGCGGCGAGCGGGCGCGCCTGACACCCACTCCCGCCGGGGCGTTCGCCGAGGCCGGGTTCGTGATCGGCGAAGACCCGGCGACGCCCTGGCCCGGATACGAGGACGAACAGCTCCTGCGGGTGGTCGACCCGGTGCGCCTGGCACACCACCTTCGGCTCGTCACCCGGCAGACCGGCGTGACCACGTGGTCCCTCTGGGCCGGTCACAGCGACCATCTGCGATGCGACGTGGACGGCGACACCGTGCGGGCCACGTGGCAGTCCGTCGGCGACTACCGCACCACGACCGCGTGGAGCCTGCCCCGCCTCCACCCGGACCTGGTCCGCCATCAGGTCGACCTCGACCTCATCAGGGCCGGCCGGATCACTCCGGCCGAGGTGCACCCGATGGTCCGTGCGGCCCTGTTCCCCAGCGCCCCGCCCCTGCCATCGGCCGGCCGCGGTGCGGTCGCCGCTCCCGCGCCGGCGGTCGTCGCCGGGGCGGTGCGGGTGCGATGCCGGGGCGACTGGCACGAGATCGGCGTCCGCCTCGGCCGGCTCGACCTCCCCGGGCACACCGACACCGAACGGCGAAGGGAACGCGCGCTGGGCGCCTTCGGCGGCGCCGTCAGCGGGTGCTTCGCGGCGGAGCAGGCCTGGCAGGGCGAACCGGGCCGGCTGCCCCGGAGGTTGCGGGCACACCGCGAGGACCTGTGGCAGCTCATGATCCACGGCGGTACCCGGACCGTGTTCGAGCTGCTCGACGCCGGTATGAACCCCCACCTGCGCGACAGCCGCGGGCGCACGCTGATGCACCGGGCCCGTTCGTTCGACTACGGGCGCCTGCTCCCGCGCCTGCTCGCCGAGGGCCTCGACGTCAACGCCCGCGACAAGGAGGGCAGCACGCCGCTCTACCTCGCCGTCGTCCACCGCTGGCCGGCCGACCTGATCATCGCCCTGGCCGACGCCGGCGCCGACCCCCGCCTGCCCAACCAGTACGACATGTCGGTGATCGAGCACTGCGACGAGATCCTCGAGATCCTCGACTACCTCGAAGACGTCGATCCCGACTTCGAGACGGCCGTCGCCTACCTGCGCGAGCGGTCGCCCTGACAGAGATGTCGGTGGGGGCTCGTCCGCTCCGGCGCGGTGGCACTTGCTTCGGTGCGGTGGCACCGAACCCGCCCCTTCCAGGGCTTTTCCGCTCCGCGTACGCGCCCCGGCTTCCCTCGCGGTGATCAACCGCCTCCGTACGGTGGCGTGCGAATCGTGGCCGGAAATGTCGGTGGGCTCGCGTATGCTCCGCGGCGAAGTCGGCTTTGGGGGAGGCGTCGATGAGGAGTCGGAAAGCTGTGACCGTCTGTCTCGGGGAGAGAGCATGACCGCCGGCCTCGACGCCGCTGACGCGCTGCTGCGCCGGATCCGGGTCACCCGGACCGAGCCGGTCGCCGACCCGCGGGCCGCCGCCCTCGCTCTGTGCGTCGCCGCGAATCTGCCGGTGCTGCTCTGGGGCGAGCCCGGCATCGGGAAATCGGCGACCCTCGCGCAGCTCGCCGAGGGCCTCGACGTGCCGTTGGAGACGGTCATCGCGAGCGTGCACGAGCCGTCCGACTTCGCCGGGCTCCCCATCGTCGGTGACGACCCGGCCGTCCAGGGCGTCCCGATGGCCCCGCCCGACTGGGCGGTCCGGCTCGCCCGCCACGGCCGTGGCCTGCTGTTCTTCGACGAGTTGTCGTCGGCGCCACCGGCGGTGCAGGCCGCCCTGCTCCGGGTCGTCCTGGAGCGCCGGGTCGGCAGCCTCACGCTCCCCGACGAGGTGCGGATCGTCGCCGCCGCCAATCCGCCGTCCTCCGCGGCCGACGGCTGGCACCTCAGCCCGCCGCTGGCCAACCGTTTCGTCCACCTGCACTGGACCCATGACCCACGGGTCGTGGCTCGCGGCCTGGCCGGCGTGTGGCCGCGCATCGACGTGCCCGTCGTCACCGCCGACCGTGCCGACAGCGCGCTGGCCCGGGCGCGCGGTGTCATCGCCGGGTTCCTCACCGCCCGGCCCGGTCTCACCCACCACCTGCCGGCCGACGCCGAGGCCCGTGGCGGCGCCTGGCCGTCCCCGCGCACCTGGGACATGGCGTTGCGCCTGCTCGTCTTCCACTTCTGTGCGGGCACCAGCCGGGAGGCGCTGGCCACCGCGATCATCGGCGCGGTCGGCGACGGCCCCGGCCTCGAGCTCACCACCTACCTGGACGAGCTCGACCTGCCCGACCCGGAGCGCGTCCTCGCCAACCCGGCCGCTTTCGCGCTCCCCGAGCGCGGAGACCGCCAGTTGGCGTTCCTCACCGCGGTGATCGCCGCCATCGAGGGCCGCGTCACCCGTGAGCGATGGGAGGCCGGCTGGACCGTGCTGGCCAAGGCGGTCGACGCCGGCGTGCCAGACGTGGCGGCCCGGGCGGCGTTCGACCTGGCCCGGATGCGCGAGCCGTCCTGGCCGGTCCCGGCATCGATCGACGCGTTCCGCGGTGTGCTCACCGCTTCCGGATTGCTGACCGGTGGCTCCTGACCCGGCGCCGCCCGGCCCTACGGCGTCCACCCGCCCGGCGCCCGCCCAACGGGTTGCCGAGTCCGTCCTGTCGGTGCCGGTCCAAGGGGTTGTGCCGTCGGTTCCGGCGGGGCCCGCCCGGGCTGCGCCGGTGCAGCGGGGCGCTGGGTCCGGTTCGGTGGTGCCTGTCCTGTCGGTGCCGGTCCATGGGGTTGTGCCGTCGGTTCCGGCGGGGCCTGCCCGGGCTGCGCCGGTGCAGCGGGGTGCTGGGTCCGGTTCGGTGGTGCCTGTCCTGTCGGTGCCGGTCCATGGGGTTGTGCCGTCGGTTCCGGCGGGGCCTGCCCGGGCTGCGCCGGTGCAGCGGGGTGCTGGGTCCGGTTCGGTGGTGCCTGTCCTGTCGGTGCCGGTCCATGGGGTTGTGCCGTCGGCGCCGGCGGGGCCTACCCGGGCTGCGCCGGTGCAGCGGGCTGCTCCGTCCGGTTCTGCGACGTGGGCCCGGCCGGCTGGAGCGTCGTCCGACCCTGGGTCACTTCCAGATGCCTCCACCGAGGCGGAGCGGGTCGCCAGTGGGGAGCGGGTCGCCGGTGGGGAGCGGGTTGCCGGTGGGGAGCGGGTCTTTGAGGCGGAGCGGGTTGCCGGTGGGGAACGGGCCGAGGGTGGGGTCGGGGGCGACGGCCGGGAACGGGCGGCCGATGCCGGCCGGGCTCTGGACCGGACGAAACTGCTGGCCGCGCGCCTGAAAGCGGCCGGCGCCCAGCCGTACCTGGCGTCCGCGCTCTACAGCCTGACCGTGGTGCCCAGCCACGACGTGCCGACCATGGGCGTCGACCGGCACTGGCGGTGCTATGTCAATCCGGGGTTCGTCGAAGCGACGCCGGTGCACGAGCTGGCCGCGGTCTGGGTGCACGAGGTCGCCCATCTGCTGCGGGACCATCACGGCCGGGCCATGCTGGTGGCGCCGGAGGTGCGGCACGACCATCACCGGGTCAACATCGCGCAGGACTGCGAGATCAACGACGACATCTCCTCGTTGCCGCAGAACGCGCTGCGGCCGGCGACGTTCGGGCTGCCGGACGGGCGGATGTTCGAGGAGTATCTGCCGGGTGTCCCACCGACGCCGCATCCTCCCGAGTGTGGCTCCGGTGCCCACGGCCGGTCGATGCCGTGGGAGGTGTCCGACGCCGCGCGGGTGAGCCCCGTCGAGGCGGCGGCGATCCGGCGGCAGACCGCCAACGAGATGCGCGCCCACGCCAAGGCACGGGGCCGGATCCCGGACGGCTGGCGCCGCTGGGCCGACGAGATCCTCGAACCGGTCGTCGACTGGCGACGAGCACTGACCGGTGCGGTTCGCGAGGCCGCGTCGTGGGCTTCGGGGGCGGTCGACTACACCTATCAGCGGCCGTCACGGCGCGGGTCGGCCGTACCCCGTGTGGTCTTCCCGAGCCTTCGCCGCCCGATGCCGCGGGTGGCCGTGGTCGTCGACACGTCGGGGTCGATGGGCGACGACGAGTTGCGGGCCGTGCTCGGCGAGGTCGGCGGTGTGTTGCGGGCGGTGGGCATCGGCCGTAACCGGGTGAGCGTTCTGGCCTGCGACGCCGACGTCCACGCCGTCCGCCGCGCCAACACGATCGGTGACGTGGTTCTGGCCGGTGGTGGCGGCACCGACATGCGTGTCGGGATCGACCATGCGCTCCGCGGTCCGGAGCGAGCGCACATCGTCATCGTCCTGACCGACGGTCACACACCGTGGCCCGACAACCGTCCCGGCAACGTCCGGGTCATCGCCGGCCTGGTCGGCGAGGGCGCCGCGCCTCCACCGTCCTGGATCGAGACGGTGACCATTCCGCTGGACCAGTTGACTGCCACCGGGCGGTGACGCCGGGCGAAGGCCGCCACGGCCGGTGACGCCGACTGCCGGCCGGCGTCGGCTGTGGACGCCCGATTCGGACCCCGCGGGACCGGATCGAGGCGGGCGCAGTCCTTGCGAAGTGCGGCAGGAACTGTTGACCTTCCGGCAGAAGTTAATCGTGGTTTACCTTCTTGGGATGGATGACGGTCTCTTCGACGACAGCGCGGTCATCCGGCGCGTGGCCCGCGAAGGGCTTCTGCTCGCCGGGGGTGGCCGGGCCACTCTGCTCCAGATCGCACACCCGGCCGTCGCTCAGGGCGTCCACGACCACAGCGACTTCGCCGAGCGGCCGTTGGACCGGCTGCGCACCACGATGAGCTATGTGTTCGGTGTGCTCTTCGGCACTGTGGAGGAGGGCCGGGTGGTCAGCCGTGCCGTCGCTGCTGTGCACCGCGGGGTGACCGGTCCGGGCTACTACGCCGACGACCCGGATCTGCAGGTCTGGGTCAACGCCACCCTCTACGACACCGCGGTCCTGATCTATCAGCGGGTTTTCGGTCCGCTGTCGCCTGCCGAGCTGGACGAGTGCTTCCGGCAGTACAGCGTGCTCGCCACGTCGATCGGCTGCCCGGAGGACGCGTGGCCGGCCGACCGCGACACGTTCGACGCCTACTGGGAGCGCACCGTCAGCACGCTGCGGGTCAGCGATGCGGGGCGGGAGATCGCGGCGGCGCTGATGCGGCCGAAGAACCTCCCGGTCGTGATGCGCCCGGCCAAGCCGCTGAACCGGCTGGTCACCGTCGGGCTGCTGCCGGAGCCGATCCGGGCGCAGTTCGGCTACACCTGGTCACCGCGGCGGCAGCGGCTCTTCGACGGCTTCTTCGGTGTGACGAAGCTGATCTACCCGCGGCTGCCCGGCAGAGTGCGTGACCTCGTCAAGGACCACTACCTCAACGACCTGCGCCGGCGTCTGTCCCGGCGACGCAACCCGCTGAGCGCCGACGGGCGGTAGCGATCACCGACGAGAACCGGCCGAGGCCGTGCGCGGCGGAGTTCACCGAGGCGAGGCGAGGCGAGGCGAACCGAGTCGCGGAGGGGAGGCGGTGGGGTCACCGAGGGGGAGGGTGGCATCGGCTCCAGCGGGAACAGGGGTCGTGTCGCGGAACGGTTGTCCGTGCATCGCCGGTACCGGCGGCATCGGCCGAAACGTGGCTGCGGCAGGTGCATGGTGTCGGCCGGTTGGTTTCGCCGTCCAGCAGCACGACGCCGTCGCGGGCGGCATCCTGGGATCGGGTGCCCGCCGGCCCCGGCCCCGGCCCCGGCGCCCGGTGTGACGGATGGGCGTGGGTGCAGCGGTCGCCGATGTAGGCCGCCGAACACCGTTGAGGGCCCGGATTATGCAACTAGTTGCACAGCAACGATGTGCATAGCATGATGCGGGCATGGCGCTGGAGCACGCGATCCTGGTCTCCCTGTTGGAGCAGCCCGGGTCCGGATATGAGCTGGCCCGGCGTTTCGAGCGGTCGATCGGCCGGTTCTGGACGGCCACCCACCAGCAGATCTACCGCGTCCTCAAGCGCATGGAGGCGGACGGCTGGGTGATCGCCGAGGAGATCGGCCAGGACGGGCGGCCCGACAAGCGCAGCTTCTCGGTCGCGACTGCCGGGGAGCAGGCCCTCGTCGAGTGGCTGCGGGCGCCGGTGCAGCCGGAGGCGGTGCGGCATGAGCTTGCCGTCAAGATCCGCGGGGCCGCGTTCACCGATGCTGCGGGCCGCGCGGCGCTCATCGGTGAGGTGGAACGCTACCGGGCCGATCACGAGACGCTGCTCGTCACGTACATGAATGGTGGAAAAAGGGATTTTCCTGATCTTGATCGTCTGGACGTCGGGCAGCGGCTTCAGCACGTGGTGCTGCGGGGCGGCATCGCCTACGAGCGGATGCTGCTCGACTGGCTCGACGACGTCCTCGACACGCTCCGAGCACTCTGAAAGGACCGTTCCGTGCTCTTCAACCCGAACACCTACGACCCCGCGCACCTCGACGACGAGAGCCGCCGGCTGCTGCGGGCGCTCGTCGCCTTCTTCGAGGAGCGGGGCAAGAACGCGCTGGTCAAAAGCTATATCGACCGGGCGTGGTACGACGACTTCCTCGCGTTCTCAGCGAAGGAGGGACTGTTCGCGACGTTCCTGACGCCCGCCGCCGACGGTGACGGCGACAAGCGCTGGGACACCGCCCGCAACGCCGCGCTCAGTGAGATCCTCGGCTTCTACGGGCTCGACTACTGGTACACGTGGCAGGTGACCGTTCTCGGTCTCGGCCCGGTGTGGCAGAGCGCCAACGACGTCCAGAGGCAGCGGGCCGCCGAGCTGCTCGACGAGGGTCACGTGATGGCGTTCGCGCTGTCCGAGCGCAGCCACGGCGCCGACATCTACGCCACCGACATGATCCTCACGCCGACCGCGGACGGCGGGTTCACGGCGAGCGGCACCAAGTACTACATCGGCAACGGCAACGTCGCCGGTCTCGTGTCGGTGTTCGGGCGCCGCGCCGACGTCGAGGGCCCGGACGGGTATGTGTTCTTCGCCGCCGACAGCAGGCACGAGGACTACCACCTGATCAGGAACGTCGTGAACAAGCAGATGTACGTGAGCACCTTCGAGCTGCGTGACTATCCGGTGCGCGAGCAGGATGTGCTGCACACCGGCAAGGCCGCGTTCGATGCCGCGCTCAACACCGTCAACATCGGCAAGTTCAACCTGTGCACGGCCGCGATCGGCATCTGCGAGCACGCGATGTACGAGGCCGTCACCCACGCCCACCAGCGCGTCCTCTACGGCAAGCCGGTCACCGCGTTCCCGCACGTGCGACGGGAGCTGACCGACGCGTACGCCCGGCTCGTCGCCATGAAGCTCTTCAGTGACCGGGCCGTCGACTACTTCCGTAGTGCCGGACCCGACGATCGTCGTTATCTGCTGTTCAACCCGATGACGAAGATGAAGGTCACCACCGAGGGCGAGAAGGTCGTCGACCTGATGTGGGACGTGATCGCGGCCAAGGGCTTCGAGGCGGACACCTACTTCGACAAGGCCGCCATGGACATCCGCGGCCTGCCCAAGCTGGAGGGCACGGTGCACGTCAACCTGGCCCTGATCCTCAAGTTCATGCCCAACTACCTGTTCAACCCGACGACGGAGTACGCGCCGGTGCCGACCCGGCACGACCCGGCCGACGACGAGTTCCTGTTCCGGCAGGGCCCGGCGCGCGGGCTCGGCGCCATCCGGTTCCACGACTGGCGGACCGCGTACGACGCGCACGCCACCCTGCCGAACGTCGCCCGCTTCCGGGAGCAGGCCGACGCGTTCTGCGACCTGCTGAGTAGGCACGCCCCCACCGGGGAGCAGCAGAAGGACCTGGACTTCCTCCTGGCGATCGGGCACCTGTTCGCCCTGATCGTCTACGGGCAGCTGATCCTGGAGAAGGGCGGCGTCGACGACCACCTGCTCGACGAGATCTTCGCGATCCTGGTGCGCGACTTCTCCGGTTACGTCACCGAGCTGCACGGCAAGGCCGCTACCACGCCGGAGCAGGCGGACTGGGCGCTCGCCACCATCCGCCGCCCGGTCGTCGACGAGGCCCGCGACGCCGCCGTGTGGCAGCAGGTCCTCGCCCTGGCCGGCGCCTACGAGATGCGCCCCTGACACCAGACGGCCGCCCTCCCGGCGCGGAGGGCGGCCACTCGATCAGGCCTGGCCCGGCCAGTAGTTGCAGGTGTCCTCCTGAATGGTGCCGTTGTCCGAGATGCAGACGTAGAAGTCGAGCGCGGTGCCCTCGGCGTACGACAGGTTGAAGGACCCGCTCTTACCGGCGCCACCGCTGAACGTGTAGGTCTTCAGGCTGGACCCGTAGATCCGCACCGCCACGCCCGCGCCGTCGGCCTTGTTGTCGTTGATCGTGAGGTGCTCGCCGTAGTCGTCCCACCAGAACGATCCGGCGCCGTCGGCGTACCACCGGCCGCCGATGGTGCCGATGCCACCGCTCCAGCCGGCGAAAGCCGGAGTGACGCCGCCGGCGGTGACCGCGACGGCGACGGTGGTCGCCGTCGCCAGGACACCAGTGGCGATCCGTCTTGCTGTTCTCCGCACGTCTACTCCCAGATGTTGCCCTGCGTGACCGTGCGTTCATCATTCGCGGCCGGTCCATCGAAAGTCTTTTGATCGTCTATCGACGGTCGGGCCCCGGTCGTCCGGCGACCGACGAGGCGGACGGTTGATCAGCTGTTCACCCGCGGACTCCTCGGATCCCGGGCCGGGCGTCCGATACAGCGGGGGAGAACCAGGGAGAGGACGACCGTTGACCGACACACGACCGGCCCCGCGGCCGATCGGCCACCTGCTCCGGGATCCGGTGCTGCGGGGGCTGATCGGGTTCACCCTGCTCGGGTGTGTGCTGTTCGTGCTGTTCAGCGGGAACTCGACCCGGCAGTCCCAGGTGTTCTGGTTGTGGCAGGTGCCGCTCGACGCGGCGCTCGCGCTCGGCGGCTGGCGACTGCGACGGCTCGCCCACGAGCGCTACCGCCGCTTCTGGTCGATGATCAGTTTCGCCGGAGCGTCGTTCACGGTCGGTGACACGTACCACGCCGTGCAGATCTTGATCTCGCCCGGCGTGCCGTCGCTCACGGGCGGCACCGTCCAGACCGTGTTCTTCGCCATCGGCATGAGCAGCAACGTCATCGCCTGCCTGATCTTCCCGCAGGGTCTCCAGACCTCCCGTGAGCGGTTCGTCTTCTGGCTCGACGCCACCACCGTGCTCGTCGGCGGCGGTGTGGTGGCCTGGTGTTTCGCGTTCAACCCCCTCGACGGCACACACACCGACCGGGTCAACGCGAGCGTCACGGCGGCGCTGGTGCTGGTCGCGACGTTCTCCGCGACCAAGGTCGCGCTCATCCGGCATCCGCCGATGGCGCGGATGGCCGCCTGGCCGATGGTCTCCGCCGCGATGGTCCAGGGCGTCAGCACGTTGCTGCCCGGCGACTTCCAAACCCTCGAGCATGCGTACGTGTACGCGATCCGCCTGCTGCCCAGCGTCCTGATCGCGATCGGCCCGTGGATGCAGGTCATCGTCGTGCGCGTCGGGGACCCGCGGCACACCACCAAGCGCCGCCCCTACAGCCTGCTGCCGTACGGGATGATCGCCGTCACCTTCGTGGTGTTCTTCCTGATGCTGCCGGGCACCGCGTCGTCGCAGCTGGTCGGCGCGACCGCCGGCGTCGTGGTGATCACCTGCCTGGTCGCCGGCCGTCAGCTGGTCGCCTTCCACGACAACATGAGCCTGATCACCCGCCTCGACGTGGCGCTCGGCGAACTGCGTGACCAAGAGGTGCAGCTGCGCGAGCAGGCATCCTTCGACGGCCTGACCGGGCTGGCGAACCGCACCCACTTCAGCGCCGAGATCACCCGCCTGCTGACCGCCGACTCGTCGCTGCTGCTCATCGACCTCGACGACTTCAAGACGATCAACGACACGATGGGTCACGCCGCCGGCGACGCGTTGCTGGTGATCGTCGCGTCCCGGCTGCGCGACGCGGTCCGCGGCGACGACGTGGTGTGCCGGCTGGGCGGTGACGAGTTCGCGATGCTGCTCCCGGGCACCGGGCCGGACGGCGCCGAGGTGGTCGCCGCGCAGATCCTGCGGCGTCTCGCCGCGCCGATCGTGCTCCTGCAGCACACGGTGATCGTGAAGGCCAGCATCGGCCTGACCGGCGCACGCCCCGGCGACGACCCGTCGACGCTGCTCGCCAACGCCGACATCGCCATGTACGAGGCGAAGCACCGTGGCAAGGGCATGTGGATCCCGTACGCCGACGAGATGGGCGCCCGGATCAGCGCCGAAGCGGTGCTGATCCGCCAGCTGGACCTGGCCGTCGAGCAGGAGCAGTTCATCCTGGTCTACCAGCCGATCGTGCGGCTCTCCGACGACCGGCTGATGGGTGTCGAGTCGCTGATCCGCTGGAACCACCCGGTCCGCGGCCTGGTGTCGCCGGTCGACTTCATCCCGGTCGCCGAGCGCACCGGGCAGATCGTGGCGATCGGCCGGTGGGTGCTGCGGGAGGCGTGCCGGCAGGCCGCGGCCTGGATCGCCGAGTCACCTGACGAGACCCCGCTGCAGGTCGGCGTCAACGTGGCCGGTCCGCAGCTGCGCGACCCCGAGCTGGTCGCCGACGTCGCGGCGGTCCTCGCCGAGACCGGCCTGCCCGCCGGGAGCCTGGTCATCGAGGTCACCGAGACGGCCGTCGTGGACGACGAGCAGTCGCACCGGACGATGGAGGCGCTGCGGGCGCTCGGGGTGAAGCTGGCCCTGGACGACTTCGGCACCGCCGCGTCGTCCCTGGGCCTGCTGCTCACCTGCCCGGTCAACTCGCTGAAACTGGACCGCTCGTTCGTCGAGTCGATCACCACGGTGAGCCGTCAGGCGGCGGTCGCGACCGCGGTCAGCCAGATGGCGGCGGCCCTGGAGTTCGGGTCGGTGGCCGAGGGCATCGAGACCGAGGAGCAGCGTGACCTGCTGCGCGGCCTAGGGTACGAGTACGGCCAGGGCTACCTCTACTCACGCCCGGTCCCGCCCGAGCGGATCAGCGAGCTCCGGCCGGCTCCCGCCGCGTCTACCGTTCCCGCCGCGTCTGCCGTTCCCGCCTCGGTGTAGCCGCTCGCCCAGGAACGTGCCTGGCACCTTCTGCTCCGCGACCATCTCGGCGACCGACTCGCGTCGCCCGGATGACGGCAGACCACAGGTGGTGCTTGTAAGGTGCGGTGAATGTCCACAAGCACCGATGCTCCCAAGGTCGGCCGGGCGAACTGGGTCGAGTTCCTCGTCCTGATCGTCGTAGCCGTCGTGGTCGCGGCCGTGGTCCGGACCTTCCTCGTCCAGACCTTCTACATCCCGTCGCCGTCCATGGAGCAGACGCTGCATCTGGACGACAAGGTTCTCGTCAACAAGACCGCCTACTGGGCGGAGTCACCGGGGCGCGGGGAGATCGTCGTCTTCGAGCCGCCGGTGGAATGGTCGGCTGCTCCCGGGCAGAACTACATCAAGCGGATCATCGGCGTGGCCGGCGACCACGTCGTCTGCTGCGACGGGGACCGGCGGATCACCGTCAACGGACAGGCTCTCGACGAGGACTACCTGTTCCCCGGGGACGCACCCTCCGATCGACCGTTCGACGTGATCGTCGGCGCGGGCCGCGTCTTCGTCCTCGGTGACCATCGCAGCGCCTCCGGCGACTCGCGTGAGCACCTCGACGCCGCGAACGGGACCGTCCCCGAGGACCGGCTGGTGGGCCGGGCATTCGTGACCTTCTGGCCACCGTCGAGGGCCCGGACTCTGGGGGTTCCCCCACGTTCGCCGAGGTCCCGGCCCCTCGGTGACGCGCAGCCGCCGGTCCGGGGCTCTCCCGTCACCGGGACCCCGTCACGGCGGGTGCCGGGCCGTGGCAGGATCGCGCACGTGGCGATCATGGATGAGGACGAGTTCTGGGCGGTCGTCGAGGCCGCCCGCTCGGGTGTCGACGACACCCGCACCGGCGAGGGTGCCGAGGAGGTGGCCGAGCGTGTCGACGAGCGTCTGGCCGCCGCGGGGCGGGAGGCGGCGGTGGGATTCTCGCTGCGCTACGACCTGCTCGCCGCCCGGTCCTACGACTGGAGCCTCTGGGGCGCCGCCTACCTCATGAAAGGCGGCTGCTCGGACGACGCCTTCGACTACTTCCGCGGCTGGCTCGTCGCGCAGGGCCGCACGGTGTGGGAGCGTGCCGTCGAGGATCCGGACACCCTGGGCGAGCTCGGGATCGATCCCGACGACGACTTCCTCGAGGGCGAGGACATGCTCGGCGTCGGCCGGGCGGCGTTCGACTCGGCGGAGGACTTCTACGCCGCCCTCGACGCGGCACGCGGTGAACTGCCCGCGGGCTCGTTCGACCTGGAACTGACCGGGGACGACTTCGATCACGAGGACGACGCCCAGATCCGGGCGCGGTTCCCGCGACTGGCCGCGATCTACCTCGACTGAGCGCCCATGACGCTGTCGAACTCCCAGTACGCGCGGAGGGCGGCGAGCCGGCCGGCACCGTCGCTGCGGTAGGTGAAGACACCGTGCACCCCGACGGTGTGGCCGCCGGGCATGGTCAGGTGGATGGTCCCGACGTCGGCCACCTCGTCGCCGCACAGGTAGGAGCGCTCGATCTCGAAGCGCATCGCGTCGACCTGGCCGATCACGCTGTCGTAGAAGGCGGCGATGGCCTCGGCGCCACGATGCCCGTCACCGTCGGGGCAGAGCGGCGACGGGCCGATCGGGTCCTCCACCACGGCGTCGTCGGCGAACAGGCCGAGCCAGGTGTCACGGTCCTTCGCGCCGGCCGCCGCCTGCGAGCGCCGGGCCAGGTCACGGGCGGTCAGCACCGATGTCATCAGACGTCTCCCTCCGTTCTCGATGACGTCGAGACTAGAACGTGTTCTAGTCTCCGGCAATCTCGGTTGCTGCCCGGCTTCCTCGCCGTGCCCGGCGGCGAGCGGGCCCGGCGACGAGCGGGCCCGGCTGCGGAGAGGTATTCCGGTGCGGGACCGCCTCGCCCGTGAGGCGCCTTGGCGGGCTGGACGGGCCGCCCGCGCCGCGCGGTGGGCACGGTGCTCCGAGTAGGTCGTACCGAATGATTAAGGTTCTGGGGTGCCCCGCGTCTCCGAAGCCCACCTCGCCGCCCGCCGCCGGCAGATCCTCGACGCCGCGGCGCGGTGTTTCGTCAGAAACGGGTTTCATCAGACGTCCATGCAGGACGTCATCAAGGAGGCGGGGCTGTCGGTCGGCGCCTTCTACCGGTATTTCAAGAGCAAGAACGAGTTGATCACGGCGATCGCGGGGGAGAAGATCAGCGCGGTGACCGGCGCGCTCGACGGGCTGCTGGCGCTCGACCCGATGCCGTCGATCCCGGAGATCCTGGACCGGCTGCTCGAGCTGATCGACGCCGCCGCGGTCGAGGACGGCACCATCCGCATCGCCGTGCAGGTGTGGGGCGAGGCGGTGCACGATCCCGAGGTGGGCGCGCTGGTCGCCGAGATCTACGGGCGGGTCCGTGACCGGGCGGTCCGCACCGCCGAGCGCGCCCAGGAGAGCGGGCAGATCCCGCCCGACGCCGACCCGGCCGGGATCGGCGCGGCGTTCTTCGGACTGGTCCAGGGCTACATCCTGCAGCGGATCCTGCTCGGCAACATCGACCGGCAGCTCTACATGAACGGGGTTCGCGCGCTGATCCGCTAGCGTCGCCACGGGGCGGGCCGTTCGGCCCCTGAACAGCACCGCTGTGATCGGCTAGCCTTGCCGTCATGAGTGAGTGGGGCGCCCCGCGGCGGATGGCCGGTCACCGGTTCGCCGTGCCGATGGCGGGCCCGCACGTGCGCCGTGTCTTCGACGAGCGCTGTCCCAGCCGGCGCGACTGACACCCGCCGCCGGCCCGGCGGATCCCGGCGTGTGCCACCGTGAGGCCGCCCTCCGCTCCCGTTCTCTCGAGGAAAAGCTCCGTGCTGGAAGACATCCGCGCCTACTGCCGGCGCGACCCCGCCCTGTACGGGATCAACGTGGCCGAGGTGCTGCTCTATCCCGGCCTCTGGGCGCTCTGGGGCCACCGCGCCGCCCACCTGCTGCACCGGGCCCGCATCCCGTTCGTGCCCCGCTTCGTGTCCCAGCTGATGCGGTTCCTCACCGGCATCGAGATCCACCCCGGCGCGGTGATCGGCCGGCGGCTGTTCATCGACCACGGTGCCGGGGTGGTGATCGGCGAGACCGCCCGCCTCGGCGACGACGTCACCATGTACCACCAGGTCACCCTCGGCGGCCGGGGCTGGCAGCGGGACGCCAAGGGCAGCCGCCGTCACCCGGAAGTGGGAGATCGGGTCACCCTCGGGGTGGGCGCCACCGTCCTCGGCCCGGTCAGCATCGGCGACGACGCCGAGATCGGCGCTCTCGCGCTGGTCGTCACCGACATTCCGGCGGGAGCCCGGGTGCGCGCCCCCGCCGCCGAGACTGTTCCATCAACACCGAACCCCGGCATCAACTCAGGAGCGAGGAAATGATCTACAACGACGTCACCGAGCTGATCGGCCGGACCCCGATGGTGCGGCTGACCCGGTTCGAGCCCGGACTGCCGGCCAAGCTGATCGCCAAGCTCGAGTCGGCCAACCCGGGCGGCAGCGTCAAGGACCGGATCGCCCTCGCCATGATCGAGGCGGCCGAGGCCACCGAGGAGCTACGGCCCGGCTCGGCGATCGTCGAGGCCACCAGCGGCAACACCGGCATCGGCCTGGCCCTGGTGGCGGCGGCGCGAGGCTATCGCCTCACCCTGACCATGCCGGACAGCATGAGCGCGGAGCGGCGGGCGCTTCTCCTGGCGTACGGGGCGAAGCTCGTCCTGACCCCCGCGGCCGAGGGCATGAAGGGCGCCGTGGCGAAGGCGCTGGAGATCGCCGAGGAGCAGCGGGCCTGGCTGCCGATGCAGTTCGACAACCCGGCGAACCCGGACGTGCACCGCCGCACCACCGCGCTGGAGATCTGGAACGACACCGACGGCCAGGTGGACCTGTTCATCGGTGGGGTCGGCACCGGCGGCACCCTCACCGGCGTCGGGCAGATCCTCAAGGAGAAACAGCCCGACCTGCGGGTGTACGCCGTGGAGCCGGACGAGTCGCCGGTGCTGTCCGGTGGGCAGTCCAGCCCGCACGGCATCCAGGGCATCGGCGCCGGGTTCGTGCCGGAGGTGCTCGACCCGACCATCTACGACGAGGTGTTCCGGGTCGACGTGGAGCAGGCGCGGGAGGCGGGACGGCAGCTGGCCCGTACCGAGGGGATCCTCGCCGGGGTGTCCAGCGGTGCCGCCCTGCACGCCGCGCGGGAGCTGGCCTGGCGTGCCGAGAACGTCGGGAAGACGATCGTGGTCGTGCTCCCGGACACCGGCGAGCGTTACCTGAGCACCCCGCTGTTCACCCAGTCCTGACCCGCGAGACGGCCCGGCGTGCCTCGCACGCCGGGCCGCCGGGCAGATCAGAACTGGGTGGTGACGCCGGCCTTCTTGCAGGCGGCGTTGAGCGCCTTGCCGGACTTGTCGGACTCCGGGTTGTCGAGCGCCGCCGTCGGGTCCTTGGCCGCGGCCGCCTCGGTCGCCTGCGAGGAGATGAGCTTCACAGCCTTCGCGACCTCGGTGTCGCTGCCCTCGACGGCCTTGTCGAGCTGCTTGGCCATGTCGGTCAGGATCGCCTTCTGGTCGGCGACCGGGATGTCGCCGCCCTGGGTGGCCTGAGCGATGGTCATCATCGCGGTCTTCATCGAGTCGGTCACCTTGTTCACCGACTCGCAGATCTCCTTGTCGGAGAGCCCCGCGGCGGCCGGCGGGGCGGCGGCCTCGGTGGTGGCGGCGGGCGCCGCGGCGGTGGTGGCGGCCGGCTTCGTGGAGGTGGCGGGTGCCTCCTCGGAACAGGCGGCGAGCGAAAGAGCGGAGACGCCGGCGAGTACGGCGGTGAGGATGCGCTTGCTGATCATCGCGCGAAGCTAGTTGATCTAGATCTGGGAGGGCAACCCCGTAGGCAACGCCTTGGTTACGCTGGACCGTCCATCCTGGTCGACATGCGGGGGTGCGGTGCGCAGGACGTGGCCGGTGCTCGTCACGGTGCTCGCCGGACTGGTGCTCGCCGGATGCCCGGCCGCGCCCGGCGACCAGCTGGAGTACAGGATGGGCGTCGCCCGGATCGGCGACGACTATCACCTGTTCACGCCGGCGTGTCCCGGTGACGCGCTGTCCGGCGTCGAGGTCCACGATCCGCCGGCCTTCCCGGACGACGATCACGCCGCCCTCCTCTGGTGGGCCGCCTCCGGGGCGAAGGATCCGGCGGGCCAGCCGTGGGAGTTCGTGGCCCTCGGTGACGACGAGCCGTTTCAGCGAATCGCCGTCCGTGCCGGCAGCAACGGGCTGGCCCCGGCGATGCCCACCTACTTCCGCGTCACCGCGACCTACACCGACGGCTACGGCGGGGAACTCCACAAGTCACTCCACCTTCAGGTGCCCGGAGTTCCCACCTATCCGGCCGGAACCGACCCGCGACAGGTGCGCTACCTGACCCGGCCACTCGGCGACATGGGTGAGCTGGCCGGCCCGGAGGAGATCCGGAGCCACTCCGACTGCGCGGGCGGCACCGAGACCCCGCTGCGGCAGACGGCCGACTCGATGCGGTCCGGTGCGCCTGGCCGCGCCGACCGGGCCATGCTCGGCCCGGACGCCGTCGACTGGCTGACGCCGCTCACCCCCGGCACCGCCCCCGTCGAGGACGTCGCGGCACACCTCTGCGGCAACGGACCGGGATTCGGAGCGCTCGTGGCGGCCTTCGGGCAGGAGCGGGTGTGGCGCGAGCCGGACTTCGACGTGGAGACCGGCGCGGAGATCCGGCAGTTCACCGGCGCGTACGGGCGGATCACCGCGGCCGAGGCGATCGCCCAGGTCGACGGGCGGCTCGGCTGCGAGAAGTACACCGACGAGGGAACCGAATACCACGACGTGCACCCGGTCGCGCCGGCCGCCGCCCCGGGCGTCGAACGGCAACTGCTCTACTGCGAGGAATCCGAGCACACGGCCGGTCGATGCACGCTGCTCCTGGCCAGGGGCGACACCCTCAGCCGGGTCGTGGTGCAGGCCGCCGACAGCGAACTGGCCGAGACCGCGGCCCGCGCGCTGGCGGGTGACGCGGCCGCCGCACTGACCGGGTGACCGGACCGGCCGCCGGGGATCTTCGGAATCCAGTGTGGACATCGATGCCGCATAGCATGGTGGAGTGCATGACGACTTCTACACGACCCTCAGTCAGGTGCTCGGGGTGCTCGTGCTGTCCCTGATGTGGGACTCGCAGTATCTCCTCCGCCTCACCCGGCAGGACCGTGCCGGAGTCCTCTTCTGGACCAAGCCGCGCGTTCGGGTCTACTCGCTGATCGTGGCCACCACGCTGATCGCCGGGATAGCGACGTCGATGGGCGTGCTCGGCGGGTTCCTCGACGACACCGCTCCGCTGCGGTCCGGGCTGTTCGGCATCCTCGGGCTCGGTCTGGCCACCCTATTGACCCGGCTCAGCGCCGACATCATCACCGCCACCCGCGCCCCCGCCGCCCCGCCACAACCGCCGCAGGACTGAGCCCCACCGGCTCAGTTGAGCCCGATTCCGGCCGATCTGGGTGCCGGAAGCTGCCGACGGGCGAGAGGCCGACAATGCGAGGATCGGACGCCACCCCGGGTCCGTCACCACGGGACCGGACGCTGGCCGTACTCCTGATCATGGGTCTGGCCGCCCTGGCGGCTGTGCTCGGCTGGCTGGCGTGGCGTGATCCGCAGGACGTTCTCCTCGGCATCGCCGGTGGCACCGTGATCGCGGCGTGCGCCTCCGTCGCCTGCTACCGGGTCAGCCGCCTCGCCACCGACCCGTCGGTCTCCGCGTTCTGGCGGCTCTGGGCCGGATCGGCGGCTGCCCTGCTGGTCAGCACCCTGGCAGCCACCGTCGCGGCGATTCGCGGCGACGCCGACATGCCGCCCTACGAGGCCGCGTCGAACGTGGTCAGCCTGGGCCTCGCGATGATCGCGTTCCGGCACGTGCCGATCGCCTCCCGCACCAGGCTCGACTGGGTACGGCTGCTGCTCGACGGGGCCGCCGTGATCGTCGCCGGCGTCGTCTTCTTCGGGTACGTCGTGCTGCGCACCGTCCCCGACGGCACCCCGCTCGCCACCCGGGCCGCGGCCGGCGTGGTCGGCATCTTCTGCCTGCTCGGACTGGTGATCTTCAGCCGGGCGGCGATGAGCCCCAACGGCCGGGTCGACCCGCTCGCGCTCGGCATCCTGGCACTGGAGCCCGTCGTCGGCCTCGCGACGGTGCTGGCGTTCCTCATCGGCGACGACCTGAGCGTCACCCTGATGTCCTACCTCGGATATCCACTGGTCGGGCTCGGCATGAGCGCGGCCGCCTACCGGCAGGGCCGCGTCGTCGACGTCGAACCGCGCCACCTGCGCTGGTCGTTCGCCGACCCCCTGCAGTTCCTCTCGGTCGCCGTCACCGCGGTCCTCGTCATCATCGTGTCCGCCCGCGACCTCGACCTCCGCGGCCGCGCCGTGATCGTCGGTGCCGTCCTGATCGCCACGATCATCGTCATCCGGCAGCTGCTCAGCCTCCGCGAGAACACCCGTGCGCTCCGCGGCATCCGCCGCCAGCAGGCCGAGATCGAACGCCTGGCCCTCACCGACAACCTCACCGGCCTCGCCAACCGCACCGGTTTCCTCATCGAGCTCACCGAACGACTCGACGCCGGCCAGCCGTCCACCGCCATGTTCATCGACATCGACGACTTCAAAGAGGTCAACGACACCCTCGGCCCCGCCGCCGCTGACCAGCTGCTGCGCCAGGTCGCCCAGCGCCTGCAGGACGGCGCCGGCTTCGACGAATGCGTGGCCCGGCTCGGCGGCGACGAGTTCGCCGTGCTGCTCCCCACCGACCGCCCGGCCGTCGCCGAAGCCGCGGCCACCCGCTTCCAGGCCATCGTCGGCCGGCCGGTGCACGCGGTGTCACCGATGTCGCCGTCGGGTGGTGCCGTGTCGCCTGTGCCGCCTGTGTCGCCTGTGTCGCCTGTGTCGCCTGTGTCGCCTGTGCCGCCCGCGTCGCCTGTGCCGCCTGTGCCGCCTGTGCCGCCGTCGGGTGGTGCCGTCTCGCCTGTGTCGCCTGTGTCGCCGTCGGGTGGAGCCGTCTCGCCGCCCGGAGGTGCTGTCTCGCCGCCGGGTGGTGCCGGTGAGCAGCAGTTCCTCTTGCACGCCAGCGTGGGCATCGCGGTTGCCGAGCCCGGTGAGACCGCCGACGAGGTGCTCCGCAACGCCGACATCGCCCTCTACGCCGCCAAGGAGTCGGGCAAGGCGTCCTGGGTGCGGTTCGAGCCGCGGATGCGCCAGGACATGACCGCTCACGCCCGCCTCGCCGGAGAGCTCCACGACGCCATCCTCGGCGGGCAGCTGCGACTGCTCTACCAGCCCGTATACGACCTGGTCGACGGGCGGATGCACGGTTGCGAGGCGCTGGTCCGCTGGCAGCACCCGGAACGCGGCTTCATCTCACCCGCCGACTTCATCCCCGTCGCCGAACGCTCCGGCCTCATCGTCCCGCTCGGCGCCTGGGTGCTCCGCGAGGCGTGCGGCCAACTCGCCGCATGGCGCACGACCCTCGGCGCCGACGCGGTCGAGGCCGTCAACGTCAACGTGGCCGTCCGTCAGTTACGGGAGAGCGGGTTCGTCGACGAGGTCGCGGCCGTCCTCAGCGACACCGGGCTCCAGCCACGCCACCTGATCATCGAGGTGACGGAGTCGTCGGTGGCCGACGGGCCCCAGGTCACCGAGGCGCTGGAAGCCCTTCACGAGATGGGCGTCCGGTTGGCGCTCGACGACTTCGGCACCGGCCAGTCGTCGCTGAGCCTGCTGCGCGCTTTCCCCGTCGACGTACTCAAACTCGACAAATCGTTCGTCGACGGCATCGCCGACGGCGCCGACCGAGGACGCCTCGCCGTGGCGGCGGCCGTCGCCCAACTGGTCGAGTATCTGCAGCTGAAGGCGGTCGCCGAGGGCATCGAGAGCCGGGCCCAGCTGGAGCGGCTCCGCGACATGGGCTACCGGTACGGTCAGGGCTACTTCATGGCGAAACCCCTGCCACCGGCGGAGTGCGGCGCCCGGATGGCGACCCCACCGGTTCCTTTCTGGTACGAGCCACCGAACGGTCCCGTACCTGTCCCCGCCGCCATGTCCGGCCCCAGGGCCGAAACGCGACCTCCGGGCTGAGTCCTCCGGTCACCGGCCCACACCGTCCCGCCCTTCCACCGGCCCTCAGTCGTCGCCCTCGTCACGTGGTCAGCGCCTCAGCACACTGAACCCGGCGTGGACGGGCCGGTCGCCGTAGCCGCCGCCGTCGGACCGGACCGTTGTGACGCTGACGCCTGGTCGGTCCGCCGGATCGTCTTCCGGCGGTCGGGGGCGAGTTCGTCGGTGAGCAGCAGGTCGCGACGGAACAGCCCGGCTCGGTATGCGGTCCGGCCCACCATGTGTGCCGCCACCGGTGCGGTGACCAACTGGAATGCGCCGACCAGCACCAGCGTGGTGATGTCGACCGCCGTACCCAGCCGGATCGCCGCTCCGACCAGGATCAACAGCAGGCCGAGGACCTGGGGCTTGGTAGCCGCGTGCATCCGCGACATCAGATCCGGGAAGCGCAGCAACCCGACGCCCGCGGCCAGGCTCAGTAGCGCCCCGCCGAGCAGGCACACTGCGGCAACGCCATCGAGAACAGCAGTGACGGTCATTCTCCGGCCTCCGATCGCGGCGACGTGACCGGCACGCGAGCCGCGCCCGGTGCCTTCCGGCCACCTGGCAGGTCTGGGGTGTCCGGCGCTCCGGCCTGGCCCGGTGCCTGCCGGCCACCTGGCAGGTCTGGGGCGTCCGGCATTCCGGCCTGGCCCGGTGCCTGCCGGCCACCTGGCAGGTCCGGGGCGTCCGGCATACCGGCCTCGTCCGGTGCTTGCCGGCCACCTGGCAGGTCCGGGGCGTCCCGCGTTCCGGCCTCGCCCGGTAGTGTCTCCGCCGCGGTGGCCTCATGCGATGCCTCCGCCGAGTCTCCGACCACCGACGAGCCCGCGCTGTTCGACGGTGCGGGCGGCGGTGGCGAGGCCGCGAGGGAGGGGCGCGCCACCGGGTCGGCGAACCGTGCCACCGCCACCGACCCCGCGGCGCCGAGCAGCGACAGCCCGAGCAGGATCGGCAGCCCGGTCGCGTCCCGGCTGTAGGCGGCCTCGGTGGCGATCGCGCACACGGTGATCGCCAGGAGCACATCGGTGCCCACGATCCGGTCCAGGGTCGATGGCCCACGGATGATCCGGATCAGGGCCATGCCGGCCGCGGCGGCCAGAAGCACCGCGGTGACGGCGGCGACGACGGTCATCTCGATCCTCCTTCAGTCGATGTCGAACCGGCGGCGACTCCGGTGAGCAGATCGATCTCGGCGTCCGAGCCGACCGCCCGGACGATCCGCTCCTCGAGGTCGCGCACGTCGCTCCGGAACCGGTCGATGTCCGCCGGGCCGGTCACGTCGAAGACGTGGACGTAGAGGATCCCCGCGGCCCGGTCCATGTCGACGATCAGACTTCCGGGAACCAGCGACACGGCCTCCGCACACAGGGTCAGATGAAGATCGGACCGCACGGTGAGCCGGACCGCCATAACCGCGCTGCGCGGCACCCGCCGCCCACCGAAAGCCGTCCACACGAGCTGGAGACTGGCGACCACGAGATCGATCAGGAACCGCGTCGTGAACCGCACCAGCCCGCCCGGCCGCAGCCGTCCGGCGAAGGTCACCGGGGGCAGCGGGAACACCGCCAGCACCAGCATCGACACCAGTAGCCCGCCGAGAAGGGTGATCCAGGAGAACACCCCCCACAGCAGCATCCACACGACGGTGAGGATCATGATCGCGACGACCCGGTCCCGGGCACGGTCCATCACGGCAGCACCGCCTCCACATACGGGGTCCGCGCGAGCAGATCCTCGGCGACCGTGTCGGTGAGCGAGTACAACGGCCCGGCCGCCAGAGTGAGCACCACTCCCGCGACGACCAGCGCTGCCGTCGGCGTGACCATCAGGCGCGACGACCGCAGCGGGACCGTCTCCGGCGACGCCGGCGACCGCCAGAAGGCCAGGTTCCACACCCGGGCGAGGGCGTAAAGGGTGAGCAGGCTGGTCAGCGCGGACCCGGCGACGAGCATCCAGGACAGCACGGCGCCGTCGTCGGCCCCGGCCTGGATGAGTCCGAGTTTGCCGAGGAACCCGGAGAACGGCGGGATCCCGGCGAGATTGAGCGCGGGGAGGAAGAACAGGACCGCCAGCAACGGGGCGGTACGCGCGAGCCCACCCAGCCGATCCAGCGCAGTGCTGCCACCCCGCCGCTCGATGAGCCCCGCCACCAGGAAGAGCGTCGTCTGCACGATGATGTGGTGCAGCGTGTAGAAGACGGCCGCCGCGATGCCGGCCCGTGACGCGAGCCCCACGCCGAAGAGCAGATACCCGATGTGGCTGACCAGCGTGAACGAGAGCAGCCGTTTCAGATCGGACTGCGCGACCGCGCCGAGGATGCCGACCAGCATGGTGGACAGTGCTGCGACCATCAGCAGGTCGGCGACCCGGCCACCGGGGAAGAGCAGCGTCTCGGTACGGATGATCGCGTACACACCCACCTTGGTGAGCAGCCCCGCGAAGACGGCAGTGACGGGAGCCGGCGCGGTCGGATAGCTGTCCGGCAGCCACGCCGACAGCGGGAAGATCGCCGCCTTGATCCCGAACGCGAGCAGCAGCATGCCCTGCAGCACCATGCGCACGCCGTCGGGAAGCGCGTCGAGCCGCTCGACCAGTTGCGCCATGTTGAGCGTGCCGGTGGCCGCGTAGATCAACCCGATGGCGGCCAGGAAGATGACCGACGACAGCAGGCTCACCACGACGTAGGTCGTGCCGGCGCGGATCCGGTTCTCCGTCCCGCCGAGCGTGATCAGCACATAGCTGGCCGCCAGCAGGATCTCGAACCCGACATACAGGTTGAACAGGTCACCGGAGAGGAACGCGTTGGTCACGCCGGCGGTGAGGATCAGATACGTCGGGTGGTAGACCGACAGTGGATGCTCTTCGTCGCCGTCCGAGCCGCCCTGCCCGATCGAGTACAGCAGCACGCACAGCGTCACCGCGGCGGAGACGACCAGCATCAGGGTGGCGAGCTGATCGGCGACGAGCACGATCCCCAGGGGTACGGGCCAGCCACCGACCGCCACGACCAGGGGCCCGTCGGCGGAGAGCACCAGTAGAACGACCGACACGACCAGGGTGGCGGTCAGGACGCTCACACTGATGGCCCGCTGCACCCCGGGCCGCCGGAACATCAGCAGTGTCGCCGCCGCCCCGAGCAACGGCATGATCACCGGGAGAGGCACGAGCCAGGTCATGTGCGCACCTCCGCGGTCTCGGCCTCGTCGGCGTCGAGATCCTCGGCGTCCGAGCCCTCGTCGCGTTCGGCGAGCTCACGCACCCGGCGGTCCTCGGCGTCGTCCTGCACCTCGTCGTGCCCGCTCAATCGCCAGCTGCGGTAGGCGAGCGCCAGCAGGAAGGCGGTCATCCCGAGCGTGATGACGATGGCGGTCAGGATCATCGCCTGGGGCAGCGGGTCGGTCATCTCCGCCGGATCGGCGGTCCCGACGATCGGTGGCGAGCCGGGCTCCGCCGCTGCTAGGACCAGCAGGTTCGCCCCGTTACCCAGCAGCATGACACCGAGCAGCACCCGGGTCAGAGTTCGTTCCAGCAGCAGTGTCGTCCCGGCGGCGAACAGCACGCCCACCGCGATCAGCAGCACGATGCTCGGTCTCATACCAGCTCCTCCTGAGGCCGTTTCTCGTGTCCTGTCTCGTGTCCTGTCTCGTGTCCCGTCCCGTGTCCCGGGTCGTGGTCGGCGGCGGTCGCCAGCGCGTGCCGGTCCACTTCGGCGCCGAGGCTGCGCAGCACGTCCAGCACCAGCCCGACGACGATCAGATAGACGCCGATGTCGAACACCGTGGACGTGACCAGGTGCAGGTCGCCGAGCACCGGCAGATGCAGGTCGAGCACTGCGCTCTGCAGCACCTCCCCGCCGGCGACCAGCCCGGCGGCGCCACTGCCGACCGCGACGAGCAGCCCGGCGCCGAGCACCGCCCCGGCGTCGACGGGCGCGGCCGCCGCCAGCTCATACCGCCCGCCGGCCAGATATCGCACGATCAGTGCCAGGCCCGCCACCAGCCCGCCGGTGAACCCGCCGCCCGGCGTGTCATGCCCGGTGAACAGCAGATACACCGACAGCAGCACGATGATGTGGAACAACAGCCGGGTGACCACCTCGAGCATGGTCGACCGGCGGCCGGCCTCCACGGTGTGGCCGGCCATCAGCCACACCGGCTCGTCGCGCGGGGGCTCGGACGCCGTCTCCACCGGCCCGCGCCTGCTCAGCCGCTGCGCCCGCCGGAAGATCAGGCTCGCCACCCCGGTCGCCACCGCGACCAGCACCGCGACCTCGCCCATCGTGTCCCAGGCGCGGATGTCGACCAGGATGACGTTGACGATGTTGTGGCCGCCACCGTAGGGCACGACCATCTCCGGGTAGGCCACCGACACCGGCACCGCCTGCCGCGCCGACACCGCCAGATAGCCCACACCGGCCATCACCGTGCCCACCGCGACACCGATGCCGATCCGGATCCGCCGCCGCCACAAGCCGGGACGCTGCGAGAAGTGACTCGGCAGCCGCCGCAGCACCAGCACCACCATGACCAGCGTGACCGTCTCCACCAGGAACTGGGTGAGCGCAAGGTCGGGGGCGCCGTGCAGCAGGAACACGCCCGCGTTCGCATACCCGGTCACACCGACGAGGATCACCGCGGTCAGTCGCCTCGGAGCCGGCACCGCGAACACCGCCGCGACGACCGACACCGCCACCGGAACCAGATGCAGCGGGGTGTCCCACAACCGGAACTCGGCTCGCCCCGGCCAGCCGACCACCATGGCCGGCCCGGCCGTCGCGATCAACACGATGAAGATCACCGCCAGGTAGAACGGCAGCGAACCCCGCTGAGTAGCCCCCGTGACCTCGACGGCGAGCCGGTCCATCCCGGTCATCACCCGCTCGTACACACCGCCACCCGGCCGCGGCCCGGCCTTCCCCGCCGGCATCCACCGGAACAGTGCCAGCCCGCCGGCCACGGCCAGCACGGACAGGGCGAGCGGCACACCCGGTCCGTGCCACAGCGCCAGGTGGGCGACGTCTCCGGCGCCCTCGAAACCTCGGTGGTACGGCGAGAGCACCCTCTCGACCATCCCGGCAAGACACCCCGCCACGACTCCGGCGAACGCCAGCACCGCTGGCGCGACCAGCAACGACCCGGCCGGTGCAGGGACCGTGTCAACCGTGGACGCGCCCTTTCCCTCCGGCTCCGTAGCGACGCCGGCCGGGCCATCCGCCGAGACACCACCGGTACCGACCGGGCCGCCCGCCTCCACGTCGGTGTCCACGGCCGGACCCGCCGACATCTCCCCAGGCCTCCGCGTCATCGGCTTCCACCTGCACGCCGCGACGCTCTTGGTGGCGAACGCGCCCCAGAGGAATCGGGCCGTGTAGGCGACGGTCAGCACTGAACCGGCGACCACGCCCACCAGCGTCACCAAGCCGGCCGTCCCGGCGTCGAGCAGAGCGCCGAAGACGGCCTCCTTGCCCACGAATCCGATCGCCGGAGGCAGACCGGCCATCGACGCCGCGGCCGTGAGGGCGACGGTCGCCAACACCGGCGCCCGACGGCCCAGGCCCCGGAGCCGACGCAGGTCCCGGGTGCCGGTGGTCTTGTCGATGACACCGACGACCAGGAACAGGGCCGCCTTGAACAGGGCGTGCGCGAGCAGCATCGCCACACCGGCGAGGGCTGTCCCCGCCGTTCCGAAACCGAGGACCACCGTCAGCAGGCCCAGTTGACTGACCGTCCCGTACGCCAGAAGCAGTTTGAGATCGTGCTGGAAGAGGGCCGCCCAGCCGCCCACGAGCATCGTGACCAGCCCCAGGCCGACGGCGAGGATCCGCCAGACGGACGCCGCCGTCCCGCCCGCCGCGGCGATCATCGGCGCGAACCCGGCGACCAGGAACACTCCCGCCTTGACCATGGCCGCCGCGTGCAGATAGGCGCTGACCGGAGTCGGCGCCGCCATCGCCGCGGGCAGCCAGAAGCTGACCGGGAAGATCGCCGACTTGGACAGGGCCCCGCACAGGATCAGGACCACCGCGACCGTCAGCACAGGGCCGTCCGGCAACGCGGCCGCCACCTGTGACCAGCGGTAACCACCGGCGTGCCGGCCCAGGATCACGATGCCGACGAGCATCGCCAGACCACCCGCGGTCGTGACGATCAGCGCCTGCAGCGCTGCCCGTCGGTTCGGCCGGGCCGTCCCGGTGTGCCCGATCAACAGGTAGGAGAAGACCGTGGTCAGCTCCCAGAAGACGTACATGAGCAGCAGATCGTCGCTGACCACCAGGCCCAGCATCGCCCCGGCGAAACCGACGAACACCGCCGCGAACCGGCCCAGCCCCGGGGTGTCCGGCGCGAAATAGCGGGCACAGTAGGTCAGCACCAGAGCCCCGACCCCACCGACGAGCAGCATCAGCAGCCACGACAGGGCGTCGACCCGGAAAGCCAGACTCAGCCCGAGGTCGGGCACCCACGGGTGGATCCACTCACCCTCGCGACGCGTCACCGCCCAGCCGAAAGGGGTCAGCGGCGCCATCGCCAGCACGTAGAACGCGCGCGGACCCAGGAACCGGACGAGCACGGGCGCCAGCAGCGCGGCGACCAGGTGCACAGCCAACAGGATCAGCACGGCGCCGCCAGAAGGTCGTGCAGGCGGGCCAGCGCGGGGGAGCTGCCGACAGCCAGCAGCACATCGTCGGCTTGCAGCTCGAGCGCGGGATCCGGATGGGGGAGCACCCGGACCCCGCGGATCACGGCGACGACGTCGGCGCCGTGGGGTGCGGCGAGCGGCCGGCCCGCACACGCCGAACCGGCCGGGACTCTGAGCCGGACCACCTGCGTCTCGCCCGAGGGGAGCCCGCCGGCGGTCACGGCCGGGTCACCGACGTGATCGAGAACGACGGTCGTGTGCAGGACGTCGGCCACCAAGTGTGCCTCGTCAGCGCACAGCAGCACCGTGCCGGCCACCCGGTCCGGCTCGGCCGGGTCGTAGATCGCCAGGTCACGGCACCCGTCCGGGCGGACGACGACGGCCAGCCGGTCCCCGTCCCGCGTGGTGAGCAGGTGAGACACGCCGACCCCGGGCAGACCGATCCGTTCCAGCGTCATCGCGGCACCTCCTGCTCGTTTTCGTATGTCCTCCATCCAAGCCAGGAGCGCCGCCGCTGACCATCCGGGCAGCTCTCCATTCGAGGTGCGGGCTGCCACCCATTCGAGGTTCGGAAAGCCGAACCCTGAATGGGTGGCTGCCCGTATGGACGGCCCGTACGCCGATTGGGCACGCTTGGCCGGTCATCACATTCACCCCTCGACAGGCAGGGGTGAATCGGACCGTGACTTGGCCGGGTAACCGGCGGATGGGTGCGAAAGTGGAGGAGACACCGGCGAGGAGGCCACAGCGGTTGTCCCTGTTCTGGCGGATCTTCCTGCTCAACGCGGTGGTCGTGACGGCGGCGTTCGCGCTGCTCATGGTCGGCCCGTTCACGGTGTCGACACCGGTGCTGGTCACCGAGGCGATGATCCTCACCGGGGTCCTCGTGGTGATGCTCGTCGCCAACGCCGGCCTGCTGCGGATCGGCCTGGCGCCCCTCGACCGGCTCACCCGCACCATGAACACTGTCGACCTGCTGCGTCCCGGGCACCGTCTGGCCGTCACCGGCCGCAGCGGCATCGCCGATCTGATCCGCAGCTTCAACACGATGCTCGACCGGCTCGAAGCCGAGCGCGCCACCAGCGCCGCCCGAGCGCTGTCAGCGCAGGAGGCCGAGCGTCAGCGGATCGCGCAGGAGCTGCACGACGAGGTGGGGCAGACCCTCACCGCCGTCCTGCTGGAGCTGAAGCGAGTCGCCGATCATGCGCCCGAGCCGGTTTCCGGCGAGGTGCGGCAGGTCCAGGAGACCGTCCGTAACGGGCTAGACGAGATCCGCCGGATCGCCCGCCGCTTGCGCCCCGGGGTTCTCGAAGAGCTGGGCCTGGCCAGCGCCCTCAAGTCACTGGCGGGCGAGTTCTCGACGACCGGGCTGACCGTGCGCTGCAGCATCGACGGCGATCTGCCGGATCTGGGAAAGGAGACGGAGCTCGTGCTCTACCGGGTCGCCCAGGAGTCACTGACCAACACGGCCCGGCACTCCGGTGCCAGACAGGTGGCCCTCAGCCTCACCGACCTGCCCGGCGTGCCACCCGACAGCGGTGGCCCGGGAGAGGTCGAGCTGCGCATCCGTGACGACGGCCGCGGCGTGGGCGATGCCCCCGAGGGCGCCGGTGTGCGGGGCATGCGAGAACGCGCTCTGCTGATCGGCGCCGACCTCACCGTCGGCCCCGCCCCCGGCCGGGGCACCGAGGTCCTGTTGCGAGTGCCACTCGGCGGAGAGGAACACCATGACTGACCGCGGCCCCGCCCGCATCCTGCTCGCCGACGATCACGCTCTGGTCCGGCGCGGAGTGCGGCTCATCCTCGACAGCGAGCCCGATC
Source organism: Actinoplanes sp. CA-252034 (assembly GCF_050956125.1). Taxonomy (NCBI): domain Bacteria; kingdom Bacillati; phylum Actinomycetota; class Actinomycetes; order Micromonosporales; family Micromonosporaceae; genus Actinoplanes; species Actinoplanes sp. CA-252034. Next base: position 6,661,119 of record NZ_CP191846.1, on the reverse strand, counting down.
TGACCGTCGTCGCCGAAGCCTCCGACGGTGCCGAGGCGATCACGCAGGCCCGCGCGGAGCGGCCCGACCTGGCGATCCTCGACATCGCGATGCCACGGCTGACCGGCCTGCAGGCGGCACGTGAGCTGTCCCGGCTTCTGCCCGACATGAGCATCCTGATCCTGACCATGTATGACAACGAGCAGTACTTCTTCGAGGCGCTCAAGGCCGGCGCGTCCGGCTACGTACTCAAGTCGGTCGCCGACCGGGACCTCGTCGAGGCGTGCCGGGCCGCTGTCCGCGGCGAGCCGTTCCTGTATCCGGGGGCCGTCAACGCGCTGATCCGCAACTATCTGGAGCGCGTGGCCGACGGTGAGGACCCAGCCTCCGGCCGTGCCATCACCGACCGCGAGGAGGAGGTGCTGAAACTGGTCGCCGAGGGCCATTCGTCCAAGGAGATCGCCGACCTGCTGGTGATCAGCGTCAAGACTGTCGAACGGCACCGGTCCAACCTGCTGCAGAAGCTCGGCCTCCGCGACCGTCTCGAGCTGACCCGCTACGCGATCCGGGCCGGCCTGATCGAGCCCTGATCCACCACGGCTGTTCGAGCTTGCCTGTCAGGCGCCGGCTCCGCACAGCGCGGTGGCCCGCTGCAGGACGTGCGGGCGGCGGCCCGCTCCAGGACGCGCGGGCGGCGGCCCGCTCCAGGACGTGCTTGCGGTGGCCTGCTGCAGGACGCGCAGATGGTGGGGTGGGAGGTGGTGCGGTGGGGAGGCGATGAGCCTTGCGCCGGGATTCAGCCCGGCGCGCGCGGTGTCGTCCTGCACCGGGCGGACGTCGCGGGGGAGTCACGGGACGCGGTGGTGTGGTCGAGGGAGCGGTGGCCCGTACCAGAGGAGGGTCTTATGCACTTAGTTTTCGGATTGCGGATGTCAAGCGTGCGGCATCGAGTTCGGTGTCGCTCACCAGAGCCTGGAGGATGAAGCCGTCCAGCAGGGCGCAGATGTCGCGCGCCTTCGCGGTGCCGATGGCGGTGACCAGGGTTTCCGGGATGTCGTTCAGCCAGGCCTCGGCCAGCGGGCGCAGAGCCTCGTCGCGGGCGGCCGCGACGAACAGCTCATACTCGATGCGGACCTGGCGGCGGTCGGCGAGATACTCCTGGACCAGTTGCGTCAGGGCTTCGGGCATGTCGGGCGCCGTGCGCAGGCGCTCGTCCCAGGCCCGGAGGTCGGTCTGCAGAGTGTCCAGGGCGTGCCGCAGACCAGCCGCGATCAGGTCGTCGAGAGTCGGATAGTAGTAGGTCGTCGCGCCCAGGGGCAGGCCCGCGCGGGCGGCCACCGCTCGATGGGTGGTCCGGCCCACACCGCTCTCCGCCACGATCTCCATCGCTGCTGCGGCCAGGGCCGCCCTACGGGCCTCGGGATCACGGGCGCGCTGGGTGCGGCGAGCGGTCAATGGGCGCCGCCGGTGTTGAGATTGAGCATCACGACTCCGCCGATGATGAGGGCAATGCCCGCCACCTTAACGGTCGTGAGTGGTTCGCCGAGGAAGACCGCGCCGATCGCGACGATCGCGGCGGTGCCGACACCGGACCAGATCGCGTAGGCGACGCCCACCTCGATGCTCTTGACCGCCTGTGCCAGCAGGATGAACGACACGCCGTAACCGGCGAGGACGGCGAGGGTGGGCCACAGGCGGGTGAAGCCGTGGGTGCTTTTCATCAGGGCGGTGGCGAGGAGCTCGGCGGCGATCGCGATGAACAGGAACAGGTAGTGCACGGCGGGCCTTCGATCTTATCTTGTACGGATGTACAAGTACGATCGTACAAGAAGGCGCCATCGCAGAGCCAGCGCGATGAGGCCCACACCGATCGCGGCGGACAGCGCGCCCAGGCTGATGACCAGCAAAGTCACCGGCAAGGCGCGACGTCCCCAGCTCTCGGGACGCTGCACGGCGCCCTCGGCCATCCCGCGCCCGGTGGCGTTCATCGCCTGCCGCGCAAGGGCTGCCGCGTGCGAATGCTTATGCGCAACCGCTGCCGCGTGCGAATGCTTATCCGCAACCGCAACCGCAACCGCAACCGCAACCGCAACCGCATGCGGATGCGGATGCGGGGCCGTGCGGCGCCTCAGAAACCGGGCGCAGGCGTCAGCCGCCCGGCCGGCTGCACGGCGCGCCGATCGACAACTCGGCGATGGCCTCCGTGCCGTCGGCGGTGGTGATCCTGATCGGGACGCAGTCGGCCTCGGCCACCCAGGTGCCGCCGGCGAAGACCGACCACGCCGCACCATCCCCGCATGCGGTGACGCGCACCGCGTCGGCCGGCTCGACTTCGGTATCGCCCCAGCTCAGGCGGGCCCGGTCGGCCCAGCCGGGCAGCAGGGCGACATCGACGGTGGCGCCGCTGCGCACCAGCAGTCCCCACTTGGCGAACAAGCGGGTCGGGCCCTCGCCGGAGGTGTGCTCAGCCGGCTCCAGCACCTGGTCGCTCGAAGGCACAGCCGCGGCACCGGCGACCACCTGGTAGGTCTCGCCGGGTGAGTCCTCCCGGGCGATCGCGTCGGTGCAGCCGACGACCGGAGCGGCCGCTCCGCTGGGCCGGAGCGAGGGCGGCGGGTCGACGATGCCGGGCTCGTCACCGCAGCCGGCGGCGCCGGCCAGCATGAGCAGGGCGATCACCTTCCGTACGATCGGCATGCGCCGATTTTGTCAGAGGGTCGGTCTAATGTGCCCCTCATGAACCACGTGCGCCGTGGCCGGATCGCCACCTCCCTGGTCTTCCTGATGTTCGGGGCCGCTCTCGGGGTGTGGACGGCCCGTATTCCGGCGGTCAAGGACAACCTCGGCCTGACCGACGGGCGGCTCAGCATCGCGCTGCTGGCGTTCGCGGCCGGCTGCATTACCGGGATGGCGCTGATCGGCCGTCTGACCGACCGTTTCGGCAGCTCACGTGTGCTCGTCCCAGCCGCCCTACTGGAGGGTGCTCTGCTGATCCCACCGGCGCTCGCCGACGGGCTGGTGCTGCTCAGCGTGGCTCTGTTCGTCTTCGGGGCGGTGCACGGCACGCTCAACATCGCGATGAACGCCAACGCGGCCGAGGTCGAGCGGGCCCACGGGCGGCCGATCATGGCGTCGTTCCACGCCGTCTACAGCATCGGCGGGTTCCTCGGCGCGATCGTGGGCAGCCTGTTCGCGCATGCCGGGTTGAGTGTCGCCGTGACCTTGATCAGTGTCGGCCTGGCCGCGGTCGTGCTGGCCGGCGCCGCATCGAGGTGGATCCTGCCGTCCTCGCCGGCAGCGGCGAACATGACGGCCGGGGACGAGCCCACCACATCCGGCGGCCGGCCATTGCTGATCTTCTTCGGGGTCGTGGTGCTCTGCACGCTGGTGGGCGAGGGCGCGGCTGCCGACTGGAGTGCGGTCTATCTGCGTGACGACCTCGGCGCCTCGGAGGGCTTCGCCGCGTACGGGTATGCGGCGTTCGCCATCCTGATGACCGCAGGCCGGCTCGTGGGCGACCGGGTCGCCGGGCGATTCGGGCCGGTGACCCTGATCCGGGCCAGCGGCCTGATCGCCGCCGCCGGTCTCGGCCTGGGCCTGCTGATCGACCACCCGGCGGCCGGCGTCGCCGGTTTCGGCCTGCTGGGGCTCGGGGTGTCGTGTGTGGCTCCGCAGTTCTTCTCGGCGGCGGCGGGCGTGGATCCGCGGCGGGCCGGGCAGGCACTGTCCACCGTGGTGAGCATCGGCTATGTCGGATTCCTGCTCGGGCCGATCGCCATCGGGGCTGCCGCGACGTTCGTCGGGTTGCCCGCGGCGCTGGGGATTCCCGTGGTTCTGGCCGTCTTCGTGGCGTTGAGCGCGGGCAGTCTTCGCCTGGCCGAGCAGCCTGCCCGACCAGCCGCCGCTGCCTGATCGGCGGGCCGGGCAGGCAGCGGTTTGCCGGCAGGCCGGGCAGCAGCGACAAGCCCCCGCAGGCGGCCGTCCGGCTGCGGTGGGCGTCGGCGTCCGGCTGCGGTGGTTGGTCGGTCGGGGCTGCGGCGGGCTCTGTGCGAGGTTCAGGCAGCGGTTCGTCGGCGAGCATGGCCGCAGCCGCAGCGGCAGGCTTGCGGCCCGGCTGCGGTGATCGGCCGGCTGCGGTGGGCGGTCGGCGGTCGGCTGCGGGGGTTGGTTCGTGGTTCGGGGTTGGGGCGGGTTGAGTGCTAGGTCAGGCAGCGGTCAGCAGGCTTCGAGTGATTCCGGCGATGTCGCGGGTGCCGGTCAGGGCCATCGTCAGGTCCAGTTCGGCGATCACATTGCGGATCACGTCTTCGACGCCGCTCTGACCGGCGAGGGCGAGGCCGTACATGTAGGGGCGTCCGAGGAGCACGGCGTTCGCGCCGAGGGCGAGCGCGGTGAAGACGTCGGCGCCGGTGCGGATGCCGCTGTCCAGCAGGATCGTCGGGTCCGGGCCGAGTTCGGCACGAATGGCGACCAGAGCGTCGAGGGAGGCGATGGCATTGTCGATCTGTCGGCCACCGTGGTTGGAGACCACGATCGCGTCGGCGCCGACGTCGAAGGCCCGGCGGGCGTCGTCCGGGCTCAGGATCCCCTTGAAGACGATCGGCAGGCGCGTCCGGCCCCGGAGCGTGGCGAGATGATCCCAGCTCAGACCGGGATTGGAGTAGATGTCGAGGAACGTCTCGACCGAGGCCTTCGGCAGTGGCGAGCGCAGGTTCGCCCAGAACCGGCCCGGGTGGTTGCGGGTCATCGCCAGCAGCGTGCGGATCGCCCCGAGCGTCACCTCGGGTTTCGGCGAGGGCTGCCCGGCCCGCTCGGCGGCGATCTGCCGGAACCGTGGATCCGAGGTGTACTGCGCGATGCCCTGGCCGCGGCTGAACGGCAACGAGCCCAGATTGAGGTCCTGCGGCCGCCATCCGAGCACGGTCGTGTCCAAAGTGACGACCAGAGCGCCGGCCCCGATCGCCTCCGCCCGAGCGATCAGGCTGTCGACGAGTTGCTCGTCCTTGCTCCAGTAGAGCTGGAACCACCGTGCCGCGTCGCCCATCGCCGCCGCGCACTCCTCCATCGGATTGCAGCCCTGATTGGAGAAGACGTAAGCGGTGCCGGTAGAGGCCGCGGCACGGGCGACCTTCACGTCGCTGTCGGCGGCCATCAGCGCGCCCGCCCCGACCGGCGCGAGCAGCAGCGGCGTCGGGTGACGGACGCCCAGCAGTTCGATCGACAGGTCCCGGTCGACGGCGCCCGAGGCCATCCGCGGCACGATCGACCAGCGGCCGAAGGCATCCCGGTTACGGCGCATGGTCCGCCCTTCACCGGCACCACCAGCGACGTAGGCCCAGGCGCGCGCACCGGCAGCCCGGCGGGCGCGGCGCTCCAACTCGGCGAAGTCAGCCGGGACCGCGGGCCGCCGCCCCAGAGCGCCCTGGCGGTAGATCGTGCTCAAACGGGCAAGCCCGGCTCCGGACATCGGCTCCTCCGAGAGGTCGATCAGGTTGAGCTGGAAACGGTCGGGATGGACGAATGACAGGTCTGGGCGAACGACGGGTCTGGGCGAATGACGGGTCTGGACGATCGGCGGCGCGGGGAGAGAACTGAGGTCGGAGAACATACGAGGGCGGGCAACGAGTAGGGGCGGAGCTCCGTCTGGCTGAGGATCTGCAGGCGACGACGGGGACCGGCAGGGGAGACGCTGATGGGATCGGTGGACGTGGCTGACACGTTAAACCAAGTCACCTGACTTGAGAAGTCGGCTGACTTGGGGAAAGTTAGGATCGGCGGGTGACACACGGCGGGGTGCGGGCGGCGCGGCGTGCCCAAGCCGTCGAAGCACTTCTGGACGCGACTCTGGAGAGCCTGGCCACCGTCGGATTCGCCGCGACCACGACCCGCGGTGTGGCTCAGCTGGCCGGCGTCAGTCAGGGGTTGCAGCAGCACTACTTCCCGACGAAGGCCGCCCTCATCGACTCGGCGATCAACCGCCTGGCGACTCGGCTGCTCGATGAGGCGTCCCGGCCGGTGGAGGGCGCCACCGAGCGTCAACGGGCCGAGCTGCTGCTTCGCCGCGTGTGGGACAGCTTCAGCTCGCCGGTCCTCGCCGTCGTGGCGGAACTGCTGGTGCTCGCACGGACCCATCCCGACACCGCGGAGAAGACGGCGGCCACACTGGTGGCGGTCACCGACCGGGTAATCGCGGTCGCCGAGGAGGCCCTGCCCACCTATGCCCGGCTGCCGCGATTCCGTGAGTCGCTGCTACTCGCCCTGAGCGCGATCCGGGACGCCACCACGGTGGCCCGCATCCCCGGGACCGCCCGAGCCCTGCCCACCCTCGACACGATCACCGCTGGATTCCTCCACGCGCTCGGCGAGCAGGGCTGAGCGCGCCGCGCCGCGCCGAGCCGCGCCAGGCCGCGCCAGGCCGCGCCAGGCCGGGCCGGGCCGCGCCAGGCCGGGCCGGGCTGAGGGTGAGCGGGCCGGTCCGGGCCGGGCTGAGCCCGAGCGCGCTGGGCCAGGCAGGGCCGGGTGATGGGCCCGCGGGACGCCCCCCCCGAGTTCAGATGTGGATCGGCCGTGGCGCTGCGGCCGCTGGTCACGGGAAAGGCCGGTCTCGTCGACTCTCGCCGGCGGATTCTCATGGCGGCCGGAGACCTGGGCCGACAAGACCGGCAGTCACCGAGCGGTCAACTCGATGCCATCGATGAATCGGGACTATTTGCCGGTCCTGATTCCGAGAAAGGTGAGCGGATCAGGATCGGGGACTGGGAGAACGGTGAAACCGAGACGGTCGTAGAAGCCTCGGGCCTTCACGTTCGCGGTGAGCATGCCCAAATGGACGCCGGGAGCGTCGACCGTTGTCAGGAAACGGTCGATCAGGCGGCGGCCGAAACCGCGGCCCTGATAGGCGGGCAGCAGGTCGATGTGCAGGTGTGCGGGATATCCGTCGAGCCCGTCGACCAACATGCGTTCGGGGTGGAAATGCAGGGCGACCATGTCCTGCTCGGGAGTGCGCGGCGGCGGAGGCAGAACCGGATAGCGGTCACCCACGAGTGGAATCCACTCGGCGCGGTAGCGGCGGACGAAATCGGCGGTGTCGGGCGTGCCCACGACATAACCGACCACCTCGCAGCCATCGTCGACGACGAATGCCAGATGCGGTTCCAGATGGGCATAGGGGCCCGCGAACAGGTCACCCATCAGGTCGTCACTGGAATACTGTCCGCGGGCGTCGGCGCCGGCATCGGCTGTGCGGACGCAGATGTCGTAGATGGCGGCGCGATCGGCGGGCCGGTACAGGCGGATCTCGGGCACGCCGCACGGTATGCGGTGGAAACGCTTCCACCGCAACCCTTTCTCGTACGCGCCACCCCATCGCCGACCGCAACCAGGCGTCCCGTCGGCTCCTCGGCGACGGGGCTGTCTGGTTGCGGCCGACAGGGCGGCGTCAGGATCATGCGCGGGGAACCGGCCGCGTACCCGCGAGAATGTCCAGGTAGTGCTGGTTGTACATGACTCCGAGAACATTGCCGAAGGGGTCGGTCACCGAAGCCGTGACGTAGCCGGGGCCGCGTTCGGTGGGCTTGTCGTGTTCGGTTGCGCCGAGCGTGAGCAACCGCTGGTAGGCGGCGTCGACGTCGTCGACCGCCCAGTAGATGATCGCCCCGGACGGGACGCCGGTCGGCCGGTGCGGGGCGAACCTGGCGTTGAGCAGGCCGAATTCGTGCTGGTAGTCGCCGGTTCGCCATTCGAGGTAGGCGGCTTCCGGGCCGGCCTCGCGGACGAAGTAGGGCTCGGCCTCGAAGACCTGTGTATACCAGGCCCGGGCCGCGGCCATGTCGTCGGCGAAGTACGTGACGGTGGTGAATCCGCGGAGCATGGCGGTGGTCCCTTCGATTGGAGTCGACGTCGATGATTCCGGGTTAAGTGCTCACCTCCTGAGCACTTTCTCTGGGAATCTGGCTCGTATGCGTGCGGACCGGCTTGTAGCCACTCTTCTGTTCATGCAGACCCGCGGTCGGGTGACCGCAGCCGAGGTCGCTGCCGAGCTGCAGGTGTCGGTGGCGACCGCCCGCCGTGATCTGGAAGCGCTGGCCGCAAGCGGGGTTCCGGTCTATCCGCAGCCCGGCCGGCACGGCGGATGGTCACTGGTCGGCGGAGCCCGTACCGACCTGAGCGGCCTGTCAGCGGCCGAGGCGCGGGCGTTGTTCCTGCTCGCCGGGCCGACCGCGGTGTCCGGCGAGGCGAAGACAGCGTTGCGCAAACTGCTTCGGGCGCTGCCCGCCCCGTTCCGCGCCGAGGCCGAAGTCGCCGCCGGTGCGACTCTGATCGATGCGGCCGGCTGGGGCGAACGAGAGAAGCAGCCGCCGGAGGTGATCAGCGTGCTACAGGAAGCGGTGGTCAAGCGCCGGCGGATCCGCTTCACCTACCAGGGCATCCGCCGCGGTGAGCGTGCGGCGGGCAGCGAAGGGCCGGACGGCGATGAGCGGCCGGGGAAGGGCGAAAGTGCCGATCGGCGTGAGGGGGCGGCGAGGAGCGCGAACGCCGGCTCCCAGGCTCGGACGACGGACACTGAGCGGGTCGCGGAGCCGTGGGGTGTGGTCGACAAAGGGGACCTGTACTACCTGATCGCCGGTACCACTCGCGGGCGGCGGACCTTTCGGGTGGACCGGATGTCGGGGGTCGTCGTGACCGGGGAGACGTTCGAGCGACCGGTCGACTTCCACCTGGACGAGGCCTGGGCGCAGGTGGTCGGCGACGTCGAGGGGTTGCGGTCCCGGACGTGGGCGACGCTGCTGATCGCGGAGCGGTTCGTGTGGGTGCTGCGTGACCACTTCGGTCGGCATTGCGAGGTTCTGGAGACCCTCGCCGACGGGCGGTCCCGGGTGCGGGTGGGCGCGCCGGAGGCCCGCGACATCGCTCGCACCCTGTCCGGTTGGGGCGCCGCCGTCGAGGTTCTCGATCCGCCGGAGGTACGCGCCGAGCTGGCCCGGATCGGCGCCGAGCTCGTCGACCTCTACCGCGGTCGGTAGGGCGGTGGCGGGAGGGCCGGTTCGCGGGGCGGTAGGGCGGTGGCGGGAGGGCCGGTTCGCGGGGCGGTCGGTGGTCGCGGGGAGGGCCGGTGCGGCGGGCGGTCAGGCGGTGGCGCGGAGAACGGGGTGGCTCGGGAAGAGACGTGACGTCGGCTCCCCGGCCAGGGCCGCGCGGGCGGCGGCAGCGGCGATCAGCTCCACCGGGTGGGTTGCCGTTGACAGGGGCGGATGAGAGCACGCCGCGAACGGGATGTCGTCGAAACCGGTCACGGCGATGTCGTCGGGCACCCGGATTCCGGCCGTGTTCAAGGCTTGGAGCACCCCGAGGGCGGTCGCGTCACTGACCGTGGCGATGGCGTCGGTGTCCGGCCAACGGCGCAGGACGGCCCGGGCGGCGGCACGACCCCGGACGGCGGTGAAGTCGCCCACAACGGCCCGGACCGGCAGCCCGCTCTCGCGCATCAGCGCAGTGTAGGCGCGTAGCGGCACACGGGCGGCGGCCAGCCACGACGGTCCGCCGATCAGGGCGATCCGGCGCCGGCCCGCCGCGTGCAGGTGGCGGAGCAGCGCGCCGATCCCGGCGGTGCTGTCCACGTCGAGGCCACCGGCGCCGATCGCCGAGAGCCGGCCGCGCAGACGGATGGGTACGGTGTCGAGCGAGTCGTGCCCTGCCAGTACGACGGCCGCGATGCTGCGATCGACGGCGATCCGGTCCAACTCGGCGGCCGCGTCCAGCGGCAGCCGGCGCAGTGCGACGCCGAGCCCGTCCGGTTCGGTGGCGACCGCCATCGCGGTGGCCGCCCGGGTGACGAACGGATCGGACAGGATGTCGGCGCGGCTGTCCCGGACCGCGAACAGCAGCCGGGTCCCCGTCCCGCGGGCCAGGCGGCTGGCCACCGGATGCGGCACGTATCCGACGTCGGCGGCGACCCTGAGGACGGCGTCCCGGCTGGCAGCCGAGGCCGGCCCGCGTCCGGTGAGGACACGGGAGGCGGTCGCGACGGAAACCCCGGCGAGCCGGGCCACCTCGGCGAGTACCGGACTGCGGCTCATGCCGCAAATATGCAGGATCCAGGCCCACCGAGCCAGAGCCGAAGAGCACCCGGAATCGCCGAACCGACGAGGAGTGGAGAGCCCGTGGGACGCAGGGCCCGCGGGGTGGAGGGCCCGTGGAGCGAAAGGCCCGCGGGGTGGAGGGCACGTGAGGCGGAAGGCCCATGGAGCGAAGGCCGTCGTCTCCCGCGGCTGCCCCGCCCCGAAACCGGCTCCGGCGTCCATCCGGAAAATTGTCACACCCTCGTCCTAAGGTGGGTGACATGACGACTTTGACCGATCGGCCCCGCACCGCCCTGCTCGTGATCGACGTCCAGGTCGGTGTGGTGGCCGGCACGCCCCGCCGCGACGACGTGATCGCCAACATCAACACGCTGGTCGGCAAGGCCCGCTCCGAGGACGTCCCGGTCATCTGGGTGCAGCATTCCGACGACGGTGGCCTGGCCCAGGGCAGCGAGGGCTGGCAATACGTTCCGGAGCTGAGCCGTCGTGACGACGAGCCGGTCGTCCACAAGAAGTATGGGGACTCGTTCGAGGCGACCGACCTGGAGGCGCTGCTCGCCGAGCGGGGCGTCGGCCGGCTGATCGTGACCGGCGCCCAGAGCGACGCGTGCATCCGCTCCACCCTGCACGGCGGGTTCGTCCGGGGCTACGACGTCACGCTCGTCTCCGACGCGCACACCACCGAGGACCTCTCGGAATATGGTGCGCCGGCCCCCGAGCAGGTCATCGCCCACACCAACCTCTACTGGCAGTTCCACCGCGCTCCGGGGCGCACCGCCGGGACCGTCGAAACCGGGAAGGTCGACTTCGCCGCATGACTACGGTGACACCATGACGACCACCGACAATCTCTGGCTGCAGAAGATCGCCGAGGACCCGGGTCACTCCCGGTGGTATATCGATCGGTTCCGCCAGATGGCCGCCCGCGGTGACGACCTGGCCGGTGAGGCCCGCATGATCGACGCCATGGTGCCGCGGGGCGCCCGTGTCCTCGACGCCGGCTGCGGCACCGGCCGGGTCGGCGGGCACCTGGCCGGCGCCGGTCATCACGTCACCGGCGTCGACCTCGATCCCGAGCTGATCGCGGAGGCCCGTTCTCAGCATCCGGGGGCGACGTGGCAGGTCGGGGATCTCAGCGAGCTCGATCTGCCGTCCCGCTTTGATGTGATCGTCTGCGCCGGCAACGTGATGGCGTTCGCCGGCCCGTCCACCCGGGGCGAGATCCTCCGGCGTTTCCGGGGCCACCTGGCCGACGGCGGCCGTGCCGTGGTCGGTTTCGGTGCGGGTCGCGGCTACGAGTTCGACGCCTTCCTCGCCGACGTCGCCGCGGCCGGGCTCGCGCCGTCCCTGCTGCTCAACACCTGGGACCTTCGGCCCTACACCCCGGGAGCCGACTTCCTGGTCGCCGTCCTCAGCCCCACGGCCTGAAGGGCGGCGCCGCGGTAGGGTCGGGAGGTTTCGGGCGCTCGTCCAGCGCCCTCTGCAGAGCACGGGTGACCATGTTGAAGACGCGTGGCTCCCGGCTCTCGTAGAGGGTGACCGACCGGCCCCGGTAGCGGGCCTGAAGAATCCACACCTGCTTCGGAAGCCACGGCTCCCACCAGTGGCGCTCGACGACCTTGATCGCGACGTCACCGATGTCGGCGATCGTGAACGTCTCCGGCTCCCCGCCCGTCTCCCGGATGAACGCCTCGCTGCTGATCTCGGCGTCGTAGCTGCGGTAGTACACCCTCCTCACCAGGACTCCTCTCGGCACGGCCCTCGCAGGTCATGGTCACACGCCCGTCGACGCTCCTCAATGGCGTGAGGCGGCCGACGCCGAACCGGAACCACCCGAAGATCTCGTCGGTGTGGTCCCGGGCAGGGACGAGGCTGCCCGTCGGCGAGCACGAGGGCGGCCAGGGCGACCACGGCGACGAGGCCGAGGGCCAGGCCAGGGCGAGGGCGACCACGTCGGCGAAGGCGGAGGTGAAGGCGAAGGTGGAGGTGAAAGGCGAGGGCGACGGCGACGGCGACGGCGGGACCACGTTGCTCCGGCGGGAACCAGGCGTTGACGAATGCCGCCGACCGGACCCATCGCTGGTCGGACGGCGAAGGCGGCGGTCCGCGCACCAAGGGCGGGTTTGAGGCCACGCCCCGGCTCCCGAGACCGGTACCGGGCGGCTGGCCGGACGGGGTTCCGGGCGGCTGGTCGGACTTCGAGATCTGATCGGGGCCGGGTTCCGTGACGTCGCCGCGTGCGAGCGTTACGCCGACTGCGAGCGTTACGCCGAGTGAGAGCGTTACGCCGAGGTGTTCGACGACCTGCCCGCCGAGTAGGCGGTCAGGTGGTGGCCAGGAAGTCGCGGATGGCGCCGGCGACCGGGGCGGGGGCCTGCTCCGCCTGATGGTGACCGCTGTCTATCACCTGGTGGCGCAGCGGATGGGTCAGCCAGGGCGCCCAGATGGCCGCCGGGTCGCCGTGGATGTCCAGGTCGTCGTCGGACGACTCGAGCAGCAGCGTGGGGCACCGGACCTTGCGGCCGGCGGCACGGTCCTCCTCGTCGTGGCGACGGTCGATACGCAGGTTGGCCCGGTAGTCCTCGCACATCCCGTGTACCACCGCCGGGTCATGCAGGGCGGTCCGGACGTCGTCGTGGTTCCCGGGGCCCATCTCGGCCGGGGACGGGAGGCGGTACCAGGCGTCCGGGTCGGCGCTGATCACCCGTTCGGCGGGCTTGTCGGTCTGGCCCAGGAACCACCAGTGCCACCAGGCCAGCGCGAACGTGGCGTCGGTGCGTTCCAGGTGCTCGACCGCGGGCAGGCCGTCCATCACCACCAGGTGCGTCACCTTCTCGGGGTGGTCCATCGCGGTACGGAACGCGGCCACCGCACCACGATCGTGACCCGCCACCGCGAACCGGTCGTGACCCAGGCTCTCCATCAGGCGGACCACGTCCAGCGCCATGGCCCGCTTGCTCGACTGCGCGTGGCCGGGCTGGTCCGGTGGGAGCGTCGACCGCCCGTACCCCCGCAGGTCGGGTGTCACCACGAAGTGGTCGCCGGCGAGGCGGGGAGCGACGTCGTGCCAGGTCGTGTGGGTCCGCGGATGGCCGTGCAGCAGCACGATCGGGGTGCCGGCGCCGCCGTGCCGGACCCGGAGCGTCACCTCGCCGACGTCGATGTGGTCGAGCTGGAAACCGTCGAACATCCCGGCACGTTACCCGCGGGGAGCTTCGAGAACCCTGTCGAAGGCCGGCTGGCCAGGCGTCAGACGTTCCCGCCCGGACCGGATCCGATCAGCGGGAAGGCGATGTCCGGCCACGAGATGTCGGGATCGGGCCGGGACGACGCCGGCAGGAAGGCGATCCGGACCTGGCGGAGCCACCAGCTCGCCGGTTCGGCCACGTGCACCAGAGCCGCTGCCGGCCGGCACGGCATAGGTGTGCACATCGGGCCGGCCACGGTCACTGCGCGGACGACGACGACTTCGTAGGCGCCGTCCGGCAGGATCCCGGTGGCGCCCGGCGGTGACGGCGACGGTGACCCATCGGGTGTCGACGACGGGAACGATGACGGACACGGCACCGACTGTGGCGAGACGTTTTAGGCGATCGATCCGCACGACCGCAGTCCGGGAACAGGAGCGAGCGGGCGTTCAGTCGGTCACTGGCGGCGCGGACCACTCGGGCGCGAGGATCGACATGACGGTGGCGTCGATCCAGTCGTCGCCGTCGCGGAGCACCTGCCGCAGAACGCCCTCGGCGACGAAGCCGACCTTCTCGTAGACGCGGCGTGCCCGGGGGTTGTGGGCGTACACCTCGAGGGAGATCCGGTGCAGGCCCAGCCGCTCGAATCCGTGGCCGACGATCAGCCGGACCGCCTCCGTGCCGAGCCCGCGGTCGCGACCGGCCGCCACCAGCAGGGTCCGGAAGTTGCAGCTGCGGTTGTCCGGGTCCCATTCGTTGAGGACCACCTCGCCGACGCACGCGCCGCTGTCCCGGTCCACGACGGCCAGATCCAGGCGGTCGTCCTGGGTGTTGCGGCTGCCGTACCAGGCGCGGGTCCGTTCCTCGTCGGGGGCGTCCGAGGGTGAGCTGCCGGTGAGCCGGGCCACTTCGGGATCGGCGACCGCCTCCAGGAAGACCGGCACGTCGGCCTCGGTGAACGGGCGCAGGATCACCCGCTCGCCGGTGAGCACCGGCTTGATCGAGAAATCGGACATCCGCCGATCCTCCGGCCCCGGCCCCGGCCCGTCAAAGGGATAAACGCGACCGGCAAAAGGGATAAACGCGACCGGCAAAAGGGATAACGCGAGATCCCCGGGCGCGGGAGGGCTGCTAGATCGCGCTCATGCTCTGCGTGCCGATCACGCTGAGCAGCTTGAGCCGGTCGGCGGCGTCGCTGCCGACCGGCGCCGAATACGCGACGACCTTCACGTCGCTGCCCGGCGCCGTGAGCACATCGCAGTCGACAGTGAACGTGCCGACCTCGGGATGGTGCACGCTCTTGCTGTTGGACTCGTGGGCGCCCACCACCCCGGTGTCCCAGAGCCGCACGAAGTCGGGGCTCGCCGCCCGCAGTGCGGCCACCAGGTCCCGCAGGCCCGGGTCGGCCGGGTAGCGGGCGGTCGCCGCCCGCAGATCGGTGACCAGGATCGCGCGGAACAGCGCGTTCTGCTCGGGGGAGCACCGGATCCGGCTGGGCATGGCGGTGAACTCCCGCCATGCCACGTTGCGCTCCCGCCCGCGGAACACCGACAGGTCACCGATCAGCGCCGCGGCCAGCGAGTTCCACTCGATCATGTTCCACGCGGCGTCACACACGGTGAGGGCGACACCGTCGAGCTGGTCCAGCAGCCGGCGCACGCCCGGTGGCATGTCCGTCGGGATCCGGCCGGCGCCGGGCGCCGTCTGGCCGGCGAGCACGAACAGGTGCTCCCGCTCGGCGGTGGACAGCCGCAATGCCCGGGCCAGGGCCGACAGCACCTGCACGGACGGCGACATCGCGCGACCCTGCTCCAGCCGCACCACGTAGTCGACCGACAGCCCGGCCAGCTGGGCCAGCTCCTCGCGCCGCAACCCGGCCGCCCGGCGCACCCCACCGGCCGGTACCCCGGCGGCCTGCGGTGTCGTCCGGTCCCGCCAGCCCCGTAGCGCCCTGCCCAGCTCTCGCGATCCGCTCACCGGTCAAGTATCGCCGCGTCCGGCGGGCCGAGCCTGGTACTGCCGGTACCACCCGAGGGAATCCCGCCGCTCTTTGACAGACTCGGCGCCATGGGGTTGTTCACACTGCCCGAGGCCCGCGCCGAGTTGGCCCGCCTCCGGCCCGTCCTCGCCGAGATCGTCACCGTCCGCGCCGACATGGTCGAGCTGTCCGCCGCCCTCACCCCCGGCGGCGCGCCGACGCCGCTCGGCGGCCTCCCCGAACGCAAGGCCGCCGAAGCCCGCCTCAACGAGCTGATGACCACGGTCCAGGAGACCGGCGCCGAGCTCAAGGGCATGGCCCCGCTGCTGATCGACTTCCCGGCGACCTTCGACGACGTCCCGGTTCTGCTCTGCTGGCTCGAAGGCGACGACGACATCACCTGGTACCACCGCGCCGACCTCGGCTTCGCGGGCCGTCGCCCCCTTCCGCCGGAGTCCCGCTAGGCGTCCCCCTGCTCACACCCGAGACCAGGAGGGGGTACGCCCCACGCCGGCTCCCGTGGCTGTCCCCGCGACGCAGACCCGGCGCCGGGCCGAGACGCGACCGCCGGGCCGGATGCGGTGGTCCCGGTCAAGACCGCCGGGGACAACCGTGGGAGGTCATACCGTCACGGACGCATCCGGCCCGGCGGTCGCTGGTCGGCCGGGACGGGCCGCCCGCGTCGCGGGGTAGCCGGGGGACTCTGCGTGGCCGTACCCCCTATCGGTTCAGACCGTGATCGTCCACGTGTTGAGGTATCCCGTGTCGCCGGAGTAGCCGTCCCTGACGCTCAGGCGCCAGGAGCCGTTCGTGGTCTCCGCCGAGAGGTTCGCGGTGTAGGTGGTGATCACGTTGGCGGCGCTGTCGGTGCTGCTCGTGGACTTGAGGATGTAGTAGGTGCCGTCCGGGGCGTAGAGATAGACCGAGATGTCGCCGCGGAACGGGTGGACGATGTTCACGTAGATCGCCGACGCGGTGGACGGGGTGGTCCGGGAGCAGCCGGAGATGGTGATCGTGCTGGTCACCGCGGCTCCCGCGTCCGGGATGGTGACGTCCGTGCCATTGGTGCCGGTGCACGTCCCGCCGGTCGGGGTCACCGTGGGTGACGTCGTCGTCCCGCCGCCGAGCACCGTCTCCACCGTCACCGTGCTGTTCGTGCAGGCCGCGGCGTACCCGGTCAGCGCGCTCTTCTCGGCGGTGTCGACGGTCAGGCCCCAGCGGGTCTTCACCGCGGTCCACTCGGTGACGTAGCGGCACCGGACGCTCGTCAGCGACGGTGTCCACTCGGCCGGGTCCTGGTCGCCCTTCGACTGGTTGACGTTGTCGGTCACCGCGGCCAGGGCGCGGGCGTCGCCGAGATCGTTGGCGTATGCCTGGCGCTGCGCGGACGTCCAGTTGCGGGAGCCCGAGTCCCACGACTCGGCGAGCGGCACCAGGTGATCGATGTCCAGGTCGGCGGGGTCGGTCCAGGTCGCGCCGTCGAAGTAGGACAGCCAGGCGCCGCCGCTGAGAGTGCATCCCGAGCCGACACCGGGCGCGGTCGTGGCCTCGGCGATCAGAACCTCGTAGCGGGTGTTGCAGCCGTCGCCGTCGGCGTCGATCCAGTGGTTGAACAGATCACGGTCGTAGCCGGTGCGGACCTCCGCGGCGACCGGCAGGTTCGCGACCATGGTGCGCAGCGGCTGCGAGATCGACGCGGCCTGCGCCGGGCCGGCGGTGGTGACCACGGCGACCAGTCCGGCGGCCAGGAGGGCGGCGGCCGCGGTGGCCAGGGCGAGGTGTTTCCGGATCATGGGGGGCTCCGGGTCTCTCAGGGGGTTTCCTGAGATTCTCGGCATTCATAAACATCAATGTTGCATCTCGGCTGGGTAATCGCCGCGACGGTATGCCAGGGCGATCACGTCCTGTCTGCGCTGGCCGAGGTACCAGTCGGCGGACTCGGCCGGGTCGATGGTGTGCCGCAGGATCCCCGGCCTGCCCATCTCGAGCTCGGCCAGGACCTCCCCGCGCGGAGAGACGATCATGCTGGGGCAGTGCTGGTCCGGGTCGGGGATGTTCGCGGAGAGGACGAATCGCTGGTTCTCGGCGGCCCGGCTGATCAGGTGGCTGCGCCAGACGCCCCGGGGTTCCCGCGGATTGGCGGCGTTGGTGAGATAGGCGAAGAACGCCGCACCCGCCGAGGCCAGGTGCTGCCACTGCTCGGGGAAACGGATCTCCCGGCACAGCTGCACGGCCGCCGTCACTCCGTCCACGTCGAACGTGGGCAGGCGATCGCCCGGCTCCAGGCGGCCGCGCTCGTTCACGGCCAGGTTGACCTTGCGATAGATCCGGGGCTCCCGGCCGGGGAGAGGTGGACGGCGGCGTTGGACCAGCCGCTCGCCGTCGGATAGAGGGAGCCCAGGAAGACGTGGCGCCGGTTGCGGTCGGCCAGGTCGGCCACGGCCTCGCGGACCCGGTCCGGGCTCAACGTGTCGAGGGGCGAGAGGTCCTCGGCGTAACCGGAGAGCATGCCCTCTGGGAAGATCACCAGGTCGCCCGGGGCGGTGTCGTCCAGGACGTCGCGCACGGCGGCCAGGTTGGTCTCGATGTCCCACACCGCGGGGACCTGGGCGATCACGACAGAGAGCGGCACGGGGACATTCTGTCGTACCCGCTCACCACGGTGTCGGCATGCTCATCGACGAGGATGCCCGGGGCCTTCCGGCCGGAGGGCCTCGGACCGGGCGGGTTCCCGGAGGTGAGCCGGGACATCCGCGACCTGACTGGCCCGTGACAAAATCGGCGCGTGCAGATCGGGATACTGGGGCCGTTCGAGGTCCGGACGGATTCCGGCGTCCTCGTCGACGTGCCCGGTGCGCGCCTGCGGGGGCTGCTCACCGTCCTCGCTCTGGAGCCCGGCCGGGTGGTGCCCAAAGCGGTGCTCGTCGACCGGATCTGGGGCGCGTTCCCGCCCGCCGACGCCACGAACGCGTTGCACCGCCTGGTGTCCCGGCTGCGCAAGACCCTGCCGGAGGGCTCGATCGATGGCCTCGCCGACGGCTACCGGCTGGCCGTGGAGCCGGGCGCGGTCGACGCCGTGCGGTTCGAGCGGTTGCTCACGGCCGGCCGGGCCCGTCCCGACGACGACCCGGAGCGGGTGCGGCTGCTGCGCGAGGCCCTCGGGCTGTGGCGGGGCTCGGCCCTGCAGGATGTGGACCTGCCGGACACCGCGGCCGTCGTCCGGCTGGAGGAGCTGCGCCTGGCCGCGGTCGAGGAGCGGTTCGAGGCCGAGGTCCGCCTCGCGCAGAGCACGCACCCGGCCGGTCGGCCCGCCGACGAGCCACTGGCGGCCGGCGGTCGGAGCGCTTCCGCGGCCGGTGGGCTGATCGGGGAACTGACCGGACTGGTCGCCGCGCATCCGCTGCGGGAGCGGCTGGTCGCGGCGCTCATGCGGGCCCTGGTGGCCGCCGGGCGGGGGAACGAGGCACTGCAGGTCTATCAGCGCACCCGGGAGGCGCTGGCCGATGAGCTGGGTGTCGACCCGTCGCCCGAGCTGGCCGCCCTGCATGTCACGCTGCTGCGCGGCAACGGGCGCGGTCCCCGGGAGGGCCGCCGGACCAATCTGCGGGCTGAGCTGACCAGCTACGTCGGTAAGGGCGCTGACGTCGCCGCGGTGCGCGAGTTGATCGGGGCCGGCCGGCTCACCACGCTGATCGGGCCGGGCGGGTCGGGGAAGACACGGCTGGCCGCTGAGTCCGGCCGTACCCTCGTCGATGATCTCGATGGTGGGGTCTGGCTGGTGGAGCTGGCCGCGATCGGCGCCGCGGGCGACGTGGCGCAGGCGACCATCACCGCGCTGGGCCTGCGGGACGCGCTGCTCGGCGCCGCGCCGAGCGCCGACCTTACCGACCGGATCGTCGCGGCCGTCCGGGACCGGGAGATGCTGCTGATCCTGGACAACTGCGAGCACGTGATCGACCAGGCGGCGGCGTTCGCGCACCGGATGCTCGGCGAGTGCGACCGGCTGCGGATCCTGGCGACCAGCCGGGAGCCGCTCGGCATCACCGGCGAGGCCCTGTGGCATGTGGAGCCCCTCGACCAAGCCTCCGCGGTGAGGCTGCTGCGGGAGCGTGCGGGCGCAGTGGGCCGGGCGGGTGTGGCAGGCCGGGACCGCGCGGGCTCAGCGAGCCTGGGCCGCGCGGGTGTGGCAGGCCGGGACCGGGCGGGGACCGTCGTGGAGGGCGGTGACGGCGACTCGGTGCTGTTGGAGCGGGTCTGCCGGGCTCTGGACGGCATGCCGCTGGCGATCGAGCTGGCCGCCGCGCGGCTGCGGACGATGACGCTCGAGCAACTCGCGCATCGCCTCGACGACCGGTTCCGGCTGCTCACCGGGGGCAGCCGCACCGCTCTGCCGCGGCACCGGACGCTGCGGGCCGTCGTCGACTGGAGCTGGGATCTGCTCAGCGGTGACGAACGTACCGCTCTGTGCCGGCTCTCGGTGTTCTCCGGTGGGGCGAGCCTGGAGGCGGCCGAGCACGTCGGCGCCGGCTTCGACCTGCTCACCTCGCTCGCGGAGAAGTCGCTACTGGTCACCGAGGGCGGTGACGCTCCCCGGTACCGGATGCTCGGCACGATCAAGGAGTACGCCGCACAGCGTCTCGCCGAGGCGGGTGAGTCCGAGCCGGCCCGGCAGGCGCACCTCGCGTACTTCACCGGGCTCGCCGAGACCGCGGAACCCCGCCTGCGCCGCGCCGACCAGCTGGAGTGGCTGGCCCGCCTGGAGGCCGATCACGACAACATCGGGTCGGCCATGCGGGGCGCGCTGGCGGCGGGCGAGACCGTGGCGGCGATGCGGCTCGCCGCGGCCGCCGGATGGTATTGGTGGCTGAGCGGGCACAAGACCGAGGGCAACGAGCTGATCGCCGCGGCCCTGTCGATGCCCGGTGAGGCGCCCGACCGGATCCGCGCCACCGTGTACGCGTTGATGAGCCTCTACGTGAACTCGGGAATGGGCGACGAGCACCAGGCCGCCGAGTGGATCCACCAGGCGTACCGGTTCAGTCGCGGCGTCGACCGCGCGCATCCGCTGATCGGGTTCGTGGTGCCGCTGGAGCGTCTGCTGCGGGATCCGGGCGCGGCGCCGTCCGCGTTCGAGTCGATGCTCGACGACGACGATCCGTGGGCACGCGCCCTGGCCCGGCTGCACCTGGGGAAGATGCGCATCCTGCTCGGGCACGGTGGCCGCGAAGCCGACGAGTACCTGACGGCGGCGCTGGCCGAGTTCCGGGCGCTGGGGAGCGGTTCGGGATCTCGTTCGCGTTGAGTGAGCTGGCCGAGCGGATCGCCACCCGGGGCGAGTTCGCCGGGGCGTGCGAGCACTACGAGCGGGCGGTCGAGGTGCTCACCCAGGTCGGGTCGGCGGAGGACGTGATCCGGCGGCGGGCCCGGCAGGCGCAGCTGTACTGGCTGGCGGGCGACCGGGACGCGAGCGCGGCCGCCCTCGCCGAGGCGCAACGGCTGGCCGGGCAGGTCACCTGGCCCGGTGCGCTCGCCGAGCTGGCGTTCGTCCGGGCGGAGCTGGCTCGCTGGGCCGGTGACCGGGCGGAGGCGTACCGGCAGGTCGAGGCGGGAACCGCACTGCTCGGCGACGAGGCCCACTGGCCGAACATCCGGGCGAGCATCCATGACCTGCTCGGCTATCTCGCCGACGATCCCGCCGGGTCACGGGCGCAGCGGGTGACGGCGTACCGGGCGGCGGTCGAGGCGGGGCATCCCACCCTGATCGCGCGGGTGCTCGTCGGAGTCGCCGACCTGGCGCTGCGCGACGGCGATGACCTGGGGGCGGCCCGGATGCTGGGGGCGGCGGGCGGCGTACGCGGACTGCCGGACCGCTCGCACCCGGATGCCGCGAGAATCGAGGAGACCGCGCGCCACCGCCTCGGCGATGGGGGTTTCGCCGAGGCGGAGCGGGAGGGCGCGGCAGCCGACTGGAACGAGTTGGCCGAGGTCACGCTCGCCGGTTGAAGGTTCGGATCGCCCACACGTACCCCAGCAGGGCGATCCCCGCGCACCAGGCCAGCGACGTGATCAGCGCCGTGGTGTCCGGCGTCCCGGCGAGCAGCGACCGCAACGCCTCGATGATCGGGGTGAACGGCTGGTACTCGGCGAACTGCTCGACGCCGGTGCCCATCTTCTCGGCCGGCACGATGGCGCTGCTGAAGAACGGCAGCATGACCAGCGGCACCGAACCGAGCCCGGCGGTCTCCGGCGACTTGGCGGACAGCCCGAGCGCGACCGTGAACCAGCCGACCGAGAAGCTGAGCAGCAGAGCCAGCGCGATCACGCCGAGCCAGCCGGTGAGCCCGGCCGGCGAGCGGAAACCGAGCGCGAACGCCACCCCGATGATCGCCGCGATCGCGATCACGTTGTTCAGCATGCTCGCGATGACGTGCCCGGTCAGCACCGCGCCACGGGACACGTCCATGACCTTGAACCGGTTGATGATGCCCTTGGTCATGTCCGAGTTGACGGCCGTGGCGGTGGCGCTGAGCCCGTAGCAGACGGCGAGCAGGATCATCCCGGGAGTCGCGTAGTCCACATAGTCGACACCGACGTCGAACGCCCCGCCGATCACGTAGACGAACATGACCATGATGACCACCGGGAACAGGACCGAGTTGAAGACCGCGGCCGGGTTCCGCAGGGTGTGCTTGAAGTTGCGGCGCAACATGATCGTCGAGTCACTCATCGGGTGCTCACCTCTCGTCCGGTCAGGGCCAGGAAGACGTCGTCGAGGTCGGGGGTGTGCACGGACAGCTCTTCGGCGTGGGTGCCGTGGTCGTCGAGCCGGTTGAGCAGATCCCGCAGTGACGCGGTGCCGCCGTCGCCGGGGACCCGCAGTGTCACGCCGTCGTCGTCGCGGGTCGCGCCGGGCAGCAGACCGGCAGCCGACGAAGCCGCGGCCGCGTCGCGGAACCGGAGCCGGACATGGCTGCCGGGGATCTGCCGCTTCAGCTCGGCCGGGGTGCCCTGGGCGACCAGGCGGCCCTGGTCGAGGACGGCGATCCGGTCGGCGAGCTGATCGGCCTCCTCCAGGTACTGGGTGGTGAGGAAGATCGTCACTCCGCCGGCCACCAGGTCACGGATGATGTCCCACATCGTGCGGCGGCTGCGTGGGTCCAGGCCGGTCGTCGGCTCGTCCAGGAAGATGATCTGCGGGCCGCCGACGAGCGTCATCGCCAGGTCGAGCTTGCGGCGCATGCCCCCGGAATAGGTGACGACCTGCTTCTGCGCCGCCTCGGTCAGGTCGAACCGCTCCAGCAGGCCGGGTATCACGGTGCTGTCGGCCCGCTTCAGGTCCACCATCAGTTGCAGATTCTCGTGCCCGGTCAACAGGTCGTCGACCGCGGCGAACTGGCCGGTCACGCCGATGCGTGCCCGTACCCCCTTGGCGTTTCTGATCAGGTCCTGGCCCGCCACCCGGACCGAACCGGCGTCGGCCTGGATCAGGGTGGTCAGAATGTTGACCGTGGTGGTCTTGCCGGCCCCGTTGGGTCCGAGAAGGGAGAAGATCGTGCCGGCCGGGACATGCAGATCGATGCCGTCGAGCACGACCCTGGTCCCGAAGGCCTTGCTGAGGCCGGAGACCTCGATCGCTGGATCACTCATGCCGAGAAGGTTCGCGGCCCGCGCTGACAGCGCCCTGTCACGCCTCTGACACGGCGCCGATCGGGTCGATCAGCACCTTGGGACCGGCTCCGGCGGACCGCGGCCGCCGCCCGGCGAGCACGTCGGCGGCCTCGTCGAGGGAGACCGTCGCTGCCACCAGCGGCCGCGGGTCGACGGCCCCGGACGCGAACGCGGCGATCGCCGGGGCCAGCCCGGCCGACGCGCCGAGGATGCCGACGGCGGTCACGTCCTTGAGCACCACGTCACGGGTGTCGATGGTGCTGGGGGTGCCGGACAGACCGATATGGACCACCCGGCGGCCGGGCTCGACCAACTCGACGGCGAGCCCCGGCATGGACGGGGCGTTGGTGGCGTCGACGACCGCGTCCCACGGCGGCGTCGGCAGTGACTCCCGGGTCCAGACGTCGGCGAATCCCAGCGACCGGGCGAACTCCAGCTCCTTCCCGAGCAGATGCACCTCGATCCCACGGGCCCGGGCCAGCATCGCGGTGAGCAGCCCGATCGTGCCGGTACCCAGAACCAGCAGCCGTTCCCCGGCGGCCAGCGCGGCCGCTTCCACACACCGTTGCGCGTTGCCGGCCGGCTCCACGAGCGCTCCGGCGGTGGCGTCCACACCGTCCGGCAGAGCGTGCAGGTACGCCGCGGGAAACGCCAGTCGCTCGGCCAGCGCACCGGCCAGCCCGTCCCGGATGCCGAGTTCGTGGCGCTGCGGGCAGACGTGGTGCCGGCCGTTGGTGCAGCGCCGGCAATGACCGCAACCGATCATGGTGTCGCCGGTGACACGCCGGCCCAGCCACGACGTGTCGACCCCTTCGCCGATCTCACGGACGGTGCCCGACCACTCGTGCCCGGGCCGTAACGGATACGACGACACCCCGCTGTGCAGGTAGCTCATCTCACCGGTGAACAACTCCACATCGGTGCCGCACACCCCGGCCCGCGCCACCTCGACGACCACCTGCCCAGGCCCGGCGACCGGCGCCGGAACCTGCAGGACCTCGGCCTTCCCCGGCCCGGTGAGCACCAGCGCGCGCATCAGGACCCTTTCCGCCCGGCGGCCGCGCCCGCCGCCGTCTGCAGCACGCCCAGCCCGATGATCATGACGAGGGTAGCCTCCCAGGCGCCGGTCCGTTCGGCCAGCACACCCGCCGCGATCGGGCCCGCCGCGGCCAGCAGATAGCCCAGCGACTGCGCCATCCCGGACAGCCGGGTCGTCTCCGACGCGGTGCGCCCGCCGAAACTGATCAGCGTGAGCGCGGCCACCAGCGACGCGCCCTGCCCCAGCCCGGCGATCGCCGCCCACAACGCCGTCAGCCCCGGCGCCGCCAGCAGCCCGGCCATGGCCACGACCACCGGCAGGCTCGCCGCGACCGCGCCCCGAGCCCGGGTCCGTGGATCCCGTAGCAGCAGCGGAACCGCCAGACCGCCCAGGATCCCCATTCCCTGAAACAGGAACAGGTGCAGCCCGGCCGTCCGCTGCGACACCCCGTGACTGATCTCGATCGTCGGCAGCCAGGTCACCAGCACGTAGAAGCAGGTGCTCTGCAACCCCATGAACGCGGTGATCAACCACGCCCGCGGCTGCCGCCACACCGGCGCGCCACCACCCGGCGGACCCTCCTCGACGACCGGCGCCGGACCGGCCCGCGGTGCCCAGATCATGGCCACCACCAGGGCCGGGAACGCCCACAGCGCCAGCGACAGCCGCCAGTCCACGGCCTCCGCCACCGGAACCGCCACCGCCGACGCCGTGCTCGCCGCGATCGTGATGAACGCCGTGTAGAACCCGGTCGCCCGCGACACGTTGGCCGCGAAGTCGCGCTTCACGATCGCCGGCACCAGCACGTTGCCGACCGCGATCGCACATCCGATCACGACGGTCCCGGCCCACAGCCCCGCCGTGCCCGTGTACGACCGCGCCACCGTGCCCGCGGCCAGCACCAGCAGCGCCAGCAGCACCGCCCGCTCCATCCCGACCCGCCCGGACAGCCGGTGCACCTGCGGCGACACCAGCGCGAACGCCAGCAGCGGCAGCGCACCGAGCAGCCCCTGCGCCGCCTCGCCGAGCCCGACATCGGCGCTGATCTGCGGAAGCAGCGGCCCCACCGCGGTGATCGCGGGCCGCAGGCAGAGGGCGACGAGAAAGATCGTCGCGGCCGCTGACGCGGCGGGGAGTAAGCGCTTCACGCCCTCGAGCCTCTTACGGTCCGCTTCCCAAGGTCAAGATCCCGCCACGGTACGCCCCACCCGCCCCCGCCGCGCGCAAGAGGCCGATCCGCCCGGCCCGCCGCAGAACACCCCGGTATCAGCCGGTGGCGTGCCGCGTCTCCGGATCGATGGAATCGGCGGCGGTGGCATCCCCGTCGGGGATCGTGGAGGCGTCGGGACGGGGCGGAGTCCGGAACGGGGATTTGCGATGATCGACGTCATGGCGACGTCCAGTACCGAGCGGGCGGTCGGCCCGGACAGGGTGGCGCGGCTGCTCACCGAGGTCCTGTCACCGGCGGTGCTGGTGGCCGGGATCCTCTTCGCGGTGGCCTGGGCATCCGTGGAGTCCCCGATGTCGGCGCTGGTAATGGGCGTGATCGCGGCGGCCGCAGCCAGTTTCCTGCCGATCGCCTACATCCTGTACGGCGTACGCCGAGGCGCCTGGACCGACCGGCACGTCGGCGTCCGCGCCCAGCGAACCCTGCCGATGCTGGTCTGCCTGGGCTCGACCGCCTGCGGAACGCTGGCGCTGGCCGCGGTCGGTGCACCCCGTGACCTGCTGGCTCTGATCGGCTGCATGGCCGTCGCCCTGATGGTCGCCACCCCGATCACGTTGCTGGCCCGCTGGAAGATCTCCATCCACTCCCTGGTCGCCGCCGGGACAGCGGTGACCTTCACCGTCGTCTTCGGCTGGGCGCTGCTGTTCACCTGGCCGTTGGCCGGCGCCGTCGGCTGGTCCCGCGTCCACCTCCGCGACCACACCACGGCCCAGGTGCTGGCCGGCGCCCTGGTCGGAGCCTGCGCCACCGGCCTCCTCTACCCGGCTCTCCGCTGACCGTGTCGTGAGCGTTGACCGTGTCGTGAGCGTTGACCGTGTCGGGAGCGTCGACCGTGTCGGGAGCGTTGACCGTGTGTGGCTGTCGGCCGCGGCGGCGCGTCGGGCATCCGGGTGGGCCGTCCGCCTCGGAGTGACCGCCGGGCGTGAGCGGGTCCGCCGGCCCCGCGGTGAGGCGGCGAGCCCCGGCCGGGTTCAGCCCGGCAGGGTGAGCAGGTAGAAGGCGGACGGGACGGCCAGCACGAGGCCGATCAGCGTGAGCCAGACGGCGGCGGAGCCGCCCACACGGATGTCCGAGCGGCGGGTGGCGATCGTGGTGGCACGGTCGTCGGTGGTGAACACGGTCAGGCCGGCCCGGCTCGGGAGCAGCCCTCGCCGGGTGGTGCGGCCCACGGCGAAGACCTCGGTGCCGTGCGGGAGCCGGATCTCGGTGAGGCGCAGGCGCTCGGAACCGCGGAGTCCGTCGATCACGTCGGTGGGGACGATCGGCGGGAGGGGGACCGGTTCGGCGTGGCTGTGCTCGAGCTCGGTGACCACGTACGCCGGTGGGTCGGTCATGATCGGGTCGTAGAGGGCCCGCCGCGGCGACACCAGACGCGGATCGACCGGGATGCGGGTGAGCCGGTCGGCCAGGGCGGGCCAGGCCGGTGACTCGGACTCCAGGATCACGTCGTGGTCGGGGCCGTCGCCGTGGGAGAAGGCACGGCTCGGCTCGCGGAGCAGGATCAGCCTGTACCACGTGCAGTCCTCACCGGTGGCCGGGGCGATCTGCCGGCCGGCGGTGCCGTATTCGGTGGTCCCCTCCACGGCGACCCGGCCGCGGGAGCCGATCGGAGACGGGCGGAGGCGCCGCAGGGTCCAGAGGGCCCGCAGGTCGCCGAGGATGAGAAGTACGAAGATGCCGGCCCCGGCGACGAGCAGGATGCCGAGACAGAGCGCCACAGTCGCGACGGTCATCACGCTGTCACGATAGGGGCCGTGGCGAGCGTCGATATCGTCCGTAGGCGTGATCGGCCCGGCCCCGCGGCCGACGACCGCGGGGCCGATCCGCGAGGCCGTGCTCCGGCGGCCGGCGGCTGCGGGCCGTTCCGCGAGGTCGTGCTGCGGCTGGGGGCCGATCCGTGAGGTGATGCTGCCGAGCCCGGCGGCTGCGGGGTCAGCCGGGGAGGCGGTACTCGACGGACGGTTCGCCGGGCAGGCGCAGCACCCGCCGCGGCCCGGTTCCGACGATCGCCGGGAGTGGCTCCACGGGCCCGTGGTCCTCGATCAGCCCCCACTGGGAGTGGACCGTCTCCAGCATCCGCCGGTTGGCGAGGTCGCAGTCGTCGGGGAAGGTCCAGACGTCGACCGGATCCCAGCTCGCGGCGCCGGGCTGTGGGTCCTCGACGTGCCGGGTCGTCCCGTCGCGGCGGAACTGGATCGCACCGCCGCGGGGCAGGTGATCCCACGCGTCGCTGGTCGCCGGGTATTCGGGTGTCTCCAGTTGCACGAGGATGTCGCCGGAGCCGACCCAGGTGAGCGACTCCGTCCCCGGGACCAGCATGATCCCGTGCTCGGCGGGCACTTCGCCGAGGCCGATCAGCGGGTGCCGCAGCCATCGATCGAGGTGCTCGCGTTCGGGCGGGCGGGGCACCCACGGATGGATCCACTGGCGCGCGTTACGGCGTACCTCATCGTCGGGATCCTTGTCGGCGATCTCGGTGATCCGGGCGACCGAGGCCGGGTCGGCGACCGCCTCCTCCGCGATGCGGTTGAGGCGGTCGACCAGGGCGTTCCAGGTGCGGGGCCCGGGACTCGCGGTCCAGTCGAGCCGCCAGGCGGCCAGTTGCCGCCAACCGTCCAGCAGTTCCGCTACCCGGTCCATCCGCCGAGCATATGCCCTTATGTCCGGAACGGTCCGGTGATGCAGTAGGTGATGCCACCGGACGACGAGCCGCTCGTGCCGCGCTGCGACGAGAAGTAGAGCCGGTTGCCGGCCGGGGTGAACGCCGGCCCGCACAGCTCCGACGAGCCCTGGCCGGTGACCCGCAGGAACACCGAGATCTTGTCGTCCGGCGTGATCATGCAGATCTCCATGTTGCCGCCGTCCTCGGCGACGTAGAGATCGCCGTACGACGACCCGGTCACGTTGTCGACGCCGGTGAGCGGCGCGCTCCCCGAGGTGACCAGATTGTCGTCGTAGGCCAGCTCGTAGGTGCTGGTCAGCAGGTTGACCTGCCACACCCGGTTGTCGCCCTTGGTGGTGAACCAGACCGTGTCGCCGGCGTAGTGGCAGCCCTCGCCGCCGTTGAACGACTTCGACCCGGACACCTGGCTGCGGGTGCGTGTGGGGGAGCCGTCCGGGTCGGGCACGTTCGCCCAGGTGAACGAGCCGGACGTGCCGGACCCCGCGACGAAGACCTGCAGCGTGCCGGAGGACAGGTCGCCCCAGGTGTTCGGCACGAACCGGTAGAAGCGACCGTTGGTCTCGTCCTCGGTGAGGTAGATGACCTTGCGGACCGGGTCGGCTGCCGCGGCCTCGTGCTTGAACCGGCCCATCGCCGGCCGGGCCACCGCGGTCCCGCCCAGCGGATAGGTCTCCCAGACCCGCCCCAGGTCGATCTCCTCGCAGCTCAGCCAGGTGTTCCACGGGGTCTTGCCGCCCGCGCAGTTCTGGTTGGTGCCGGAGAGGATGCGGGACGCGCCGACGATCGCGCCGGTGGAGTCGAACAGGATGCGGGACGCCCCGCCGCCGGCCGACGAGCTGACCTCGGAGTTGGACACGTAGATCCAGCCGGACCCGTTCGGGATGACCGCGCCGCCGTCGGGGGCGTCGTGCCAGGTGTAGCCGGTCCCCGGGACGGTCTGCCGGGAGCGGGCGATCACCTTGCTGGTGAACCCGGCAGGGAGCTGGATGCCGTTGGCGTCGGCGGCCTGCAGTGCGCCGTACGGGCCGGTGGCGTTCTGGGCGGGCGCGGCATACGCGGCCGACCATGCGGTGAAGGGCAGGGCCAGGCCTCCGGCGCCGGCCACGGTGGTACGCAAAAGGGTTCGCCGATCCATGCGCCGGACCGTATTGGCCCATCGAAGACAGTCGCTGAACAGCAGGCGTCGAATCGTTGACCATCAATCGTCGTCCGATTCGGGCGCTTTGTTGCTCGGTGCCCGGACCCCCGTCTCAGCATTCTCCGAGCCGTTGTTGAGGCGATGCCGGCGAGCCAAGAATTGGCCCGGTAAACGTTTCACAAAGTGGGGAGAGAGAAGTGGGCAAGGTAATTCCAAAGTTATTCGGATTCGCGGCCGCGGTCGCTCTCGGCGGCGCCGGAATCACGTTGATCCCGGATGCCGACGCGGCCGAGGCGTCGTTCGCGAAGGGCCCGGCGCCGAGCAACGCGAGCATCGAGGCGGTCCGCGGCCCGTTCGCGATCGTCGAGTCCACGGTGTCCCGGGCGTCGGTGTCCGGCTTCGGTGGCGGCGACATCTACGCGCCGCCCGACACCGGCGCCGGCACGTTCGGGGCGGTGGTCATCGCGCCCGGCTTCACGGCCCGCAGGTCGAGCATGGCCTGGCTGGCCCCACGGCTCGCCTCGCAGGGCTTCGTGGTCTTCAACATCGACACCCTGACCACCTCGGATCAGCCCGCCAGCCGCGGCCGCCAGCTGCTCGCGGCGGCCGACTTCCTGACCCAGCGCAGCACCGTGCGGGCCCGGATCGACCCGAGCCGGGTGGCGGTGGTCGGGCACTCGATGGGCGGCGGCACCCTGGAGGCCGCGCAGAGCCGCCCGCAGTTGCAGGCCGCGATCCCGCTGACGCCGTGGAACCTGACCAAGTCGTTCAGCCGTGTGACCGTGCCGACCCTGGTGATCGGGGCCGAGGCGGACACCATCGCGCCGGTGCGCAGCCACTCCCAGCCGTTCTTCCAGAGCCTGCCGGCCGCACCCGGAAAGGCGTTCCTGGAGCTCAACGGGGCCAGCCACTTCGCGCCGAACACGCCGAACACCACGATCGCGAAGTTCAGCATCTCCTGGCTGAAGCTGTTCGTCGACGACGACACCCGTTACCGGCAGTTCGTCTGCCCCGGTCCGGGCACCGGCTCGGCGGTCCAGGAGTACCGCGCGACCTGCGACCAGTTCAGTCAGTGAGCCCGGTGTTCTCGGTGAGCAGCGCCCGCAGGGCCGGCTCGGCCGCCTCGAAGGCGATCGGGCCACTGCCCAGCAGTGGGCCGTAGAGGACACCCTCCAGGGTCCGCAGGTAGAGGGCGGCGCGGCGGCGCAGGTCGGCCGGGTCGCCCTCGATGCCCGACTCCACGAAGATCCGCAGTTGCGCGTCGATCGCGTGGTGGCGCAGCTCGGCGGCGGCGGTGAAGAGCACCCGCGCCGCGGTCTGCGGCTCCGCCGCGACGAAGGTGCGCATCTGCGGGGCCGAGTCGAGCAGCTCGGTGAAGATCCGGGACACCGCGATCACCCGGTCCGGCCCGGTGCCGCCGGCCTCCCCGGCCGCCTCGGCGATCAGCACCTTGGCGATCGCCCAGAAGACCTCGCCGAGCAGCGCGTCCCGGCTGCCGACCGCGCGGTAGAGCGTCGCCCGGCTGATCGCCAGCTCGCCGGCGAGGAGATCCATGTCGATCGTGGAATGCTGCAGATAATGGTATGCCGCGCCCCGCAGAAGAACCTCCGGGGCGATCACGCGCCGCGCCGTGGGAATGACGATTCTCCTCCCCCGAGAAATGCATCCTGGCCGTAGTGGATACGTTTAACGGGGCGCCGCGGTTCAACGTTTCGGAAGTCGATCGCGTAACGCTGCCGTAATCTGCGCCACGGCGTCGAGTTGATCCGGGGCGAGCGCGTCGACGAACAACTCGCGAACGGCCGTCAGGTGCGGCACGGTCGCGGAGCGGAACGCGGTGGCGCCGGCCTCCTCCAGGACCACGAACGCCCCGCGGCTGTCCCCGCTGAAGCCCTCCCGCCGGATCAGGCCGCGCTGCTCCATCCGGCCCAGGTGATGCGACAGCCGGCTGCGCTCCCAGCCGATCGTGGTGGCCAGGTCCGACGGGCGCAGCCGGGTCTCCGGGGCCTCGCTCAGGGCGAGCAGCACCACGTAGTCGCCGGAGGAGAGCCCGGAGTCGGCCAGCAGTCGTGCCGAGACGACGGTACGCAGCGCCTCGACGGTCTCGATGAAGTCCCGCCATGTCCGCAGCTCGGCGGAGCTCGGAAGTCTCCTGGGCATAAACCTCGGCCCTCCCCTGTTCGACGTGTCGACAACCCTAGTTGACACGTCAACCAGTATGGAGGAAGCGTCATGATCCTCGGCCTCGACACCTTCGGCGACGTCCCGGTCGACGACGCCGGACAGCCGATCTCACAGGCGGCCGCGATCCGGCAGGTCGTCGCCGAGGCGGTCCTCGCCGACCAGCTCGGCGTCGACGCGATCGCGCTGGGCGAGCACCACCGGCCGGAGTACTCGATCTCCACCCCGGAGACCGTGCTCGCCGGCATCGCGGGCGTCACCGAGCGCATCAAGCTCGGCTCCGGCGTCACCGTCCTCAGCTCCGACGACCCGGTCCGCGTCTTCCAGCGGTTCGCCACGGTCGACGCGCTGTCCGGCGGGCGCGCCGAGGTGATCCTCGGGCGGGGCTCGTTCACCGAGTCGTTCCCGCTGTTCGGCTACGACATGGCCGACTACGCCCGGCTCTTCGAGGAGAAGCTCGACCTGTTCGTGAAGCTGCTCGACGAGAAGCCGGTCACCTGGTCCGGCACGACGCGGGCCGCGCTCACCGACGCCGACGTCTTCCCCAAGACCGAGTCCGGCCGGCTGGCCACCTGGGTCGGGGTCGGTGGCTCGCCGGAGTCGGTGGTCCGCACCGCCCGGCACGGCCTGCCGCTGATGCTCGCCATCATCGGTGGCCCGGCGGCCCGGTTCGCGCCCTACATCGACCTCTACCGGCGGGCCGCCGACCAGCTCGGGACGACGGCCCACCCGGTCGGCATGCACTCGCCCGGCTTCGTGGCCGACACCGACGAGGAGGCGAAGGAGCTCTACTACCCGGCGTACAAGATCCAGCGGGACCGGATCGGGGCGCTGCGTGGCTGGCCGCCGCTGACCCGCGCCGAGTTCGACCACGAGGTCGGGTCCGGCTCCCTCTACATCGGCGCTCCGGAGACCGTGGCCCGCAAGATCGCCGGCGCGATCCGGGCGCTCGGCGTGGGCCGGTTCGACCTGATCTACTCCGCCGGCGCCCAGTCGGTCAGTGCGCGTACCCGGGCGGTCGAGCTCTTCGGCGCCAAGGTCGCCCCGATGGTCCGGGACATCCTGGCTTCCTGAAAACCGTCAAACCATCAGGGGGTACGAGGGGAAAGCTCCGTTTCATCCCTGATCAGGTCATATCGTCATCCGACGTGCGAACATGCCTTATCTCCGAGTCGGGGACACGCCGAACCCCATGGTGGACCCGGCTCGCCATCGCCGTCGGGGTCCTCCTGCTGCTGCCCGCCGCGGTCATCGTGCCGTCCGTGGCGGGCCCGCGGCGCGGCGGGCTGTCCGGTCCGCTCACCATCCTGCTGGCCGGCATCGACCCGCGCGGCACCCACGTCAAGCCCCTCGCCGACACGATCATCGTGGCGCACGTGCCGGCCGACCGCAGCGGCGTCTTCCTGTTCTCGCTGCCCCGCGACCTGGTCGTGTGGATCCCGCCGTTCCCCACGACCGGCAGCCCCGGGCAGCGCGCGAAGATCAACGCGGCGATGGCGCTCGGCAGCCCGGTCGGTGGCGACCGCTACGACCCCGCTCAGGGCTACCGCCTCCTCGCCACCACGGTCGGCAGGGTCACCGGCCTGGCCTTCGACGGCGGGGCGGTGATCGACTTCGGCGGGTTCAAGCGGATGGTGGCCGCACTGGGCGGCGTCGAGCTCACCGTCGACCAGGAGGTCGTCTCCGAGCACCTCAAACCGGACGGCACCCGCCGCGACCTGCTGCCACAGTGCCGGCTCGGCGGGAACTGCCTGCGCCCGTACACCGGCCCGCAGAAGACCTACCCGAAGAGCACGACTCCGGTGCGCCTGCGGCCGTGGGAGGCGCTCGACTTCGTCCGGCAGCGCTACGGCCTGCCGCGCAGCGACTACGACCGGCAGCGCCACCAGCGGCAACTTCTGCGGGCGGTCGCGCGGCAGATCACCGACCCGGCCCAGCTGATGAAGGTGGTCACCGCGGTCGGCGACGGGCTCACCCTCGACGACGGCGGCCACGACATCACCGACTGGCTGATCGCGCTGAAGGACGTCGACCCCACGGCGTTCACCACGGTCACACTGCCCGGCGGCCCGGTCTTCGAGAACGAGCGCTACCTCGGCGAACGCTTCGATCCCGCTGTCACGCGCTTCTTCGCCGCGGTCAAGGAGGACCGGGTGGCCCGCTAC
Source organism: Actinoplanes sp. CA-252034 (assembly GCF_050956125.1). Taxonomy (NCBI): domain Bacteria; kingdom Bacillati; phylum Actinomycetota; class Actinomycetes; order Micromonosporales; family Micromonosporaceae; genus Actinoplanes; species Actinoplanes sp. CA-252034. The sequence continues at coordinate 6,627,793 of NZ_CP191846.1, read as the reverse complement.
CTGCTCGCCCACCCCAAGCTGGTCGACCCGTACCACCGGGCACGCCGGCCGTAGCTCAGCCAGGTCAGGGCCGCTTCCGCTCCGCCAGGTCAGGGCCGCTCCCGCTCGGCCAGGTCAGGGCCGCTCCCGCTCGGCCAGGTCAGGGCCGCGCTCAAGGCGCCCGGGCGCCCGCGGACTCAGCGGGAGCGGCGCCGGGCGATGACCAGGCCGAGCACGAGTGCGGCGGCGACCAGGGCGCCGCCCGCGGCGAGCGCGCCCCACGGAATGCCGCCCTCGTCGGGCCGCTGCGCCGCGGCCGGTTCAGCGGCCTTCTTCTTCGGGGCCGCCGACGGCCCGGCGGAGGAGGCGGCGATCGGGGCGGGCGCGTCCGGCAGCGCGTACCGCAACATGTCGACCCCGTTCGCGCCGTCGGTCCTCTCGGAGACGCTGAGCAGGGCGGTGCCGTCCGCGGTGTAGGCGATCGACTCGCCCTGCGGCTCGTCGGGCAGGGCGATCCTGCGCGGCGTGCCCTCACCGATGGCGCGGACGACGGCGTCGGCGGATCCACCCGGCTCGACATCGAACTCGAAGGCGTCGGCGTACGTCCGGAGCGCGACCCTGCCGCCGTCGGGGCTGGTCGCGGCGCCCGTGACCACGAAACGGCCCTTGAATCCGTACGGGTTGTCGGTCGTCGTGACGGGGATACGGAACGCCCCGGCCCGTCGCAGCGGCACGGTCGCCGACGTGTCCAGCGGGCGCTCCGGCACGTACACCCCGGCGGTCAGCGGGTCCTTCGTGACCACGATCGGCGTCCCGTCGCCGGCCACGAGCAGCGCCTCCGCGTCGTGGGCGCCGTCCGGGTAGGACAGCCGGAACAGTGTCGGCGACTTCCCGCCCGGGGCCAGCCGCCACACCCCGATGCCGTCCCGATCGCGGTCGTTGTCACCGATGTCGCCGATCCACAGCGTGCCGTCCGCGCCACGGGCCATGTCCTCGGTGTCCTGGGGTCGTGACGGGTAGGACACCGTACGGCTGACCTTGCACTTCCTCGTGAGGTAGAAGACCTTCCGCCCGGACTCCTCGTCGGCCCCGTCGTTCACCACCACGTAGCCGTCACCGTCGGCGACCAGCCCGGAGATCTCCACCAGCCGGTCGTCCTTCACCCGGCACGACGTCTCCGCCGCCGCGGCCACGGGCACTGCGGCCACCGGCCCCGCGGCTAGCGGGATCATCGCCGCGATCAGGGCCGCGCCCGCGGACAGCACCGTCATCTCTCTCCCACCGTCGCCCGCCCTTTGAGGACACCCTGCCACGGCCCCGCCCCCACGGCCCGACAGCAACTCCACAGGATGCTCACGGGATGGACCGAAATTCGCAGGTCAAGCTCGTGTCATGACACAGATGACCTTTCCCGTCGCGTTTCCGACAACCCGCCGCACCGAGATCGCCGCACCCGCCGAACCGGCCCGCTGGATGCTGCGGGGCGCCGAGCTCGCGGCCGCCATCGCCGTCAACCTGGGCGCCGACCCGATGGTCGCCCCGATCCACGCCGACCGGGGCGTGGTCGTGACCGGCCCGCGCGTCCCGGCGGCGCCCGTCACGTCCTGGATCGCCTCGTGGTAGACGTCACAGCTCCCACATGGTGGTCCACCGGACCGGTCGCCGGCGCCGGGCCGAGCCGGTCTGAGCAGTGATTGCCGGGGGTAGCCGACATCGATTGACAACCGGTCGACGGCCCGGACCCACCGTCCCCACGGACACACGTCAGCCGGCGCTGCCGGTACCGTGCCGCAGTGCCCGACACGCGCCCGAATCTGATCGCCGAACGTTACCGCCTGGTAGGACAGATAGGCCAGGGCGGGATGGGCCGCGTCTGGGCCGCCCGTGACGAGCTGCTCGCGCGGGACGTGGCCGTCAAAGAGGTCGTGCCGGCCCCCGGTCTCACCGATGCCGAGCTGCGCGCGCTCCGGGAACGCACGATCCGCGAGGCCCGCGCCATCGCCATGCTCGACCACCCGAACGTGGTGCGCATCTTCGACGTCGTCTTCGACCGTGGCGAACCGTGGATCGTCATGGAGCTGGTGCCGTCCCGATCGCTGTTCGACACCGTCCGCGACGACGGGCCGATGTCACCCGACCGGGCCGCCCGCGTCGGCCTGGGTGTCCTCGCCGCCCTGCGGGCCGCCCACCGCACCGGCCTGCTGCACCGCGACGTCAAACCCGGCAACGTGCTCCTGGCCCACGACGGCCGGGTCGTGCTGACCGATTTCGGGCTGGCCACCGCCGCCGGTGACGCCGGCATCACCAGCACCGGTGTCGTCCTCGGCTCCCCGCAGTACCTGGCCCCGGAACGCGCCCTCGACGGCGAGATCGGCCCGCCCGCCGACCTGTGGTCCCTCGGCGCGACCCTCTACGCCGCGGTCGAGGGCCATCCGCCGTACGTCCGCTCGTCCCCGATGGCGACCCTGGCCGCTCTCGCCACCGAGCTGCCCGCCCCACCGGAACGGGCCGGCGCTCTGCGGCACGCTCTCACCGCGCTGCTCCAGCGGGACCCCGCTCGGCGCGCCGACGCCGAGACCGCCCGGCGCCTGCTGCTCGCCGCGACCTCCCCGGGCGCGTCGCCGCCGGCCGATCTGCCGCGCTACGAGACCCCGACGTTCGCCGTCCCCCACCAGCGCACCCCCGCCCCGGTCCTGCCACCGCCGAGATCCGCCCCGGCCGTCCCGGTCACCGAGCCCGGCCCTCCGGTCCCGCAGGCGCCCGTCGTCAGCGGCGGTCCTGCCGTCCCCGGGGTGCCGGCCGTGGCCGACCCGCTCGCGGTGCTCGAACCGTCGCCAAGGGAGCCGGTCGATCCGCTCGCGGTGCTCGCGCCTCCGCCCGGACGCCCGGACGCCCGCCCCGCCCCGCCGCGGGGGAGGGACACCGCGCCCGCCTCCGGTGGGGACCGGCACCTCACCGCGGCGGCGGGCGGGCGGGACGCCGCTGTTCAGCCCGTCGTCGGCACGGGCGCCGGGGTGGTGCCGGGGCGGCGGGCGGGTTCAGGCGAAGCGGCTCGACGAGAGCCGCGAATCCGAAGCGCCGTGTCCTCGTCGTTGCCGCCGCTGTCGCTGTGCTGGTCACGGGCGGGCTTGTCGCGTACCCCCGGATCTCTGGCGGAAGCACCGCGGACCCGCAGCCGGGCGCGGCCCTCGCCGGACCGTCGGCGGGTGGGGCCGGCGGCGTGGGCAGCCCGATCGCGAGCGTGCCGGTCAAGGGCACCCGGTCACACGCCACGGCACCGTCGGCCGGCCACTCATCGAGCGGCGGCACCCCGGCGAAGCCGTCCAATGCGGCGGGCGTCACGACCGTACCGTCCGCCACGCCGACGGCGGCCGTCACCACGACGGCGGCGGCCGTCTCCGGCAGGCGGCTTCTGAGCCACGCCACCGGGACCTGCCTGTACGCGGCCGGGACGACCGGCCGGATCCAGTCGGGGGCCTGCAACGACGACGCCGGTCAGAGGTTCACCCACCCGTCCGACGGGACGCTGCGGGTCCGCGGCAGGTGCGTCCAGGTCGCCGGCACCGGTGACGGCGCGACGCTCGATCTGGCCACCTGCACCGGCGCCCGCGCCCAGCAGTGGAACTACAACTCGTCATACGATCTGGTCAACCTGTGGGCGATCAAGTGCGTCGACATTCCGGACGCCGACGGCTCCAACGGCGTCGTCGTCCAGATCTGGGAGTGCTCCGGCGCGTCGCATCAGAAATGGGACTACTGAGCTACGGCCGATAGGCGAGCGTGTGCGACGACCTGCCGCCGGCGCCGCCGGGCCGGGAGGGCGAGCCGGTGACCCTGACGGTCATCGACCAGGGCTCCGGCGAGATCGTGTTCTTCTACGACTGCCGGCTGCCTCCCGGTTCCCCGCGAGACCACCCGGCACCCGCCGCGACGCAGTGAGCCCACCCGCTGCCGGTCAGCTCGCCGGTGCCGGTCCCGGGGTCTCGATCACGGGGCGACCGTGGTGCGCCGGAGCGTGATCCTGCGCGGCCCCTGCTGAGACGGTGTCGAGTGGGACTTATGCTGGCGCGGCAACAGGACACAGCGTGAGGAGCCGGGTTGGTACGCACGACCGTGCAGGATGTCGCGCGGGCGGCCGGGGTCTCGGTGTCGACGGTGTCCCGTGCTCTGACCGGCGGCAGTGTCAGCCCGTCCACCCGCGAGGCGGTGATGGCGGTCGCGCACCGGCTCGGTTACCAGCCCAACCGGGCGGCCCGGGGACTGATCACGGGGCGTACCGGGAATCTGGGGCTGATCGTTCCCGACCTGCGTAACCCGTTCTTCGCCGACGTGGCCAAGGGCGTCACGGCGCGGGCCCGTGCGGTGGACTGCGGCGTGTTCATCAGCGACACCGACGAGGACCCGGTGGCCGAGCTGGAGGCGATCGCGACGCTGCGGCACAACACCGACGGGATCCTGCTGTGCTCGCCCCGCGCCAAGGACGCGGAGCTGCTGGCGGCGGCCGATCCGGAGAACACGGTGCTGTTGCACCGGCGGGTGCCCGGCCTGTCGTCGGTGGTGGCGGACATCGTCGACGGAACCCGGCAGGCGGTCGGTCACCTGCGGGCGCTCGGGCACCGGCGGATCGCGTACGTCTCCGGCCCGGAGGACTCGTGGGCCTCCCGGCAGCGGCTGGCCGGGGTCGCCGAGTTCCAGGGCGACGAGGACCTGGAGATCCTGCCGGTCGGCTCGGTGGCGCCGACCTTCGACGGCGGGGTGCTGGCCGGCGATCTGGTGCTGGCGAGCACGGCGACCGCGGTCCTGGCCTACAACGACCTGGTCGCGATGGGCCTGCTGCACCGGCTGGCGGCGCGTGGCGCGGTGGTTCCGGAGCGGATGAGCGTGGTCGGCTACGACGACATCAGCCTCGCCGCGATGAGCCATCCTCCGCTGACCAGTGTCGCCGTGCCGAAGGACCGGGCCGGCGCGATCGGCCTCGACCTGCTGCTGGGGCGGGGCAGCATGACGGCGGCTCAGGGCGCCGAGGTCATCCTGCCCACCACCCTGGTCGTCCGCGCCTCGTCGGGCCCGACCGGTTAGGTCACCGCTCCCAGCTGCCACGGGATGAACTCGTCGCGGCCCAGGTCGAGGTCTTCGCTGCAGGTGACCTGGCCGGACGCGACCGCCAGGATCGCCTCGAAGATCTGCTCCCCGGCTTCGGTGATGGTGAGCGAGCCGGTGACGATGCCGCCGGTGTCGAGGTCCATGTCCTCGCGCATCCGCTGGTAGGTCTCCGAGTTGGTGGCCACCTTCAGCACCGGGGCCGGTTTGCCGCCGAGGACCGAGCCGCGGCCGGTGGTGAACACGACGACGGTGGCGCCGCCGGCGACCAGGCCGGTCACCGACACCGGGTCGTAGCCGGGCGTGTCCATGAACGTGAAACCCGGGTCGGTGATCTTCTCGGCGTACTCGTAGACGGCGGTCAGCGGCGCCGAACCGCCCTTGGCGACGGCGCCGAGCGACTTCTCCAGGATCGTGGTCAGGCCGCCGGCCTTGTTGCCGGGGAGGGGTTGTTGTCCAGGGTGCCGCCGCCCGCCTCGACATACCGGTGCCACCAGGCGATCCGGTCGAGCAGCCGCTGCCCGACCTCCTTGCTGACCGCCCGCCGGGTGAGCAGGTGCTCGGCGCCGAACACCTCGGGCGTCTCGGCCAGCACGGTCGTCGCGCCCTGCGCCACGAGCAGGTCGGAGGCGTGGCCGAGGGCCGGGTTGGCGGTGATGCCGGAGTACCCGTCGGAGCCGCCACAGTTCAGGCCGACCACCAGCTTCGAGGCGGGGAAGGTCTCGCGCCGTTTCTCGTTCAAACGTTCCAGCAGGGTACGGACCACTTCCGCCCCGGCGCGCACGGTGGCCCGCACCCCGCCGGTGTCCTGGATGGTGAGCCGTTCGACGATGGTGTCCGAGTCGTCCGGCAGCCCGGCGAGCAGCGTGTCCACGCTGATCATCTCGCAGCCCAGCCCGAGGACGAGGATCCCGCCGATGTTCGGGTGGCTCGCGTAGCCGCGCAGGGTCCGCAGCAGGATCTGCCCGCCCTCGCTGGCCGGCACCATGCCGCAGCCGGAGTCGTGGGCGAGCGCGACCACGCCGTCCACGTTCGGGTAGATGTCCATGAGCGGGCCCCGGAACTGGTCGGCGATCATCCGGGCCGTCGACGCCGAGCAGTTCACCGAGGTCACGATGCCGACGAAGTTCCGCGTCCCGACCGCGCCACCGGACCGGCGGTAGCCCTGGAAGGTGCGGCCGTACTCGGCCGGCGGGATCTCGGCGACGGCGGTACCGAACTCGTACTCGTGGTCGACCGCGGCCATGCCCAGGTTGTGCGCGTGTACGTGCTCGCCGGCCGGCACGTCGGTGGTGGTGCGCCCGATGACCTGCCCGTACTTGTGGATCGGCGTGCCGGTCGCCAGGTCCCGCAGCGCGATCTTGTGACCGCGGGGGACGGGGTTCGCGACGGTCAGCTCCCGGCCGTCGTGCCGCAGCGTCTCCCCGGCGGCGAGGTCCCGGGTCGCCACGGCGACGTCGTCGTGCTCACGGAGCAGCAGGGCCACTTCGCGCAGGTCGGATTGCGGCATGGGGAGTCCTTGACGTTTTGTGGGAACGTTTGCACGCCATCCTGACACGCGCGCCGCACGCGGTCGAGACCGTGGAGCTCAGCTCAGCTGCCAGCTGACCACGGGGGCGGCCGGGTCGGTGCCGACGATCAGCTGGTCGTAGTCGTCCGCGGCGAAGACGAGGGTGCGCCGCGCCGCGCCGCCGCCGAATCCGGTCGAGCACGCCACCACCGGCGCCGCCGGGCCGGCCGGGGTGAGCAGGAGAAAGGCGTTCAGCGGCAGGGGGTCGGCGCCGTCGACGGTCTCCACGGTCAGGTCGACGGTCACGTGCGAGCCGGTGGCGCACGGCGCGGCGGCGCCGGGACCGGCCTTCGACGGGGTCACCAGCCATTCGGTGGCGTCCTGGCGCAGGCGGGCGGCCTGACCGGTGGACTTGTTGAGCGGATTCGCGTCGCGGGAGAGGATGCGCGGGCCGCCGCCGAGGAGGGCCTGGAGCGCTTCGGCGTTGCGGGCCTGGGTCTCCGGGCTGTCGGCCGGCCTCCGGCTCGCCCGGCCGAGCTCGATGACGAAGAGTACGAGGAGGGCGAACGCGATCAGCCCTCCGATGATCTGCCTGGGGCTGAGTGACACCTGGTGCTCGTCGCTCACTGGTCCTCCGTGCTCATCGATGTGATCCCGGTGGATGGTAGGTGCTCGCCGGCCGTCGCATACGCCCGGCGGTCGCGCTGTCGGCCGGGACCGGCCGCTCGCGTCGCGGTGTAGCCCGGGAACCCGGCGTGGCTCGTACCACTGAAGGGTCTTTGGTCTATCCTCTTGCAAATGAAAATCGCTTTCACTGGCAAGGGCGGCAGTGGGAAGAGCACCCTCGCGGCGCTGTTCGTGCAGCACCTGCGGGCCGCCGGGCACCGGGTCCTGGCCGTCGACGCCGACGTCAACGTGCACCTCGCGCCGCTGCTCGGGGTGACCGCGCGGGCCGACGACGCGCTGTCGCACCCGGAGAACGTCCGGCGCGTGCGCACGCACCTGCTCGGGGACAACACGCGCATCGCGGGGGTGGAGCACTTCGTGGCGACGACGCCGCCGGGGCCGGGCTCGCGGCTGGTGACGCTGGACGCCGGTGACCCGGTGATGGCCGGGCACGCGACCGCCCTGGACGAGCGCGCGCACGTCATGCACGTCGGCACCTACGAGGTCGAGAACATCGGGTCCGGCTGCTACCACGGGCACCTCGCGATCCTGGAGAACCTGCTCTCGCACCTCGACTCGGCCGACGACGGGTGGGTGGTCTGCGACATGGTCGCCGGGACCGACGCGTTCGCCAACTCGCTGCACGCCCAGTTCGACACCATCGTCGTGGTGACCGAGCCGACGCCCGAGTCGGTGTCGGTGGCCCGCCGTTACCGGGAGTTGGCCGAGGCCGCCGGTGTGCTGGACGCGGTCGCGATCGTCGGCAACAAGGTCGCCGACGACGTCGACCTGACGTATCTGGAGCGGGAACTGGGCGTCGCGCCGATCGCGGTGCTCGGTGCGCAGGCCGGGCTGCGCCGGGCGCGGCAGGCGGGCCGGTCGCCGCGGCCGGAGGATCTGGACGACGCCTCCGCGCTGGAGCGCATCGCCGGGCACGCCGCGGTCCGCTCACTGTCCGCCGAGGACAGGGCGGCCCTCATGCGTACGCTCCACCTGCGCCTGTCCGGCAAGGGGTGGGTCCGGGCCGCCCACGGTGACGTGACGACCCAGCTGGTGTGATCGCCGTGGTGCCTCCCGTGCCCACGGGAGGCACCACGGTTAAATGTGAACACCGGTGACGAACTACCATGTTGCGCGTTCTTCTTGGCGGCTGAGACGAGGCGACATGCGGTGGTTCCGGTTCGGGGCGGGTAGGCGACAGGCTGAGCAGGACCCCGGCCGCCAGCAGGAGATCTACCGCGAGCTGCTGCAACGGTTCGGCCCGCACGTGCCGGGGCGGTTCACCGACCAGGCGGCCGGGGCGGCCCGGCTGCTCGACGGCGACGACGGGATCATCGTGGCGGCCTACGTGCTGCGCGAGTTCGCCGACGCCGCGTTCGCGGCCACCGCGGGCCAGGGCTTCCAGGCGGATCGCCGCGACTACCGATGGACGTGGCAGGGCGCCGGGCCGCGGCTGCGGTCACCGTTGGCCGGTGGTCCGGGTGTCACCCTTCATCCGTACGTGCATGTCGCGGCCGCCGCCACGGTGATGGCCACCCGCGCCAGGCAGGTCGTCAAGCTGATCGCCGCCGAGCCGGTCGTCACCCACGTCCTGGAGATCCTCGACATGGTCACGGCCGGCTGGGAGTACGGCGGGATCGCCCCCGACGCGGACGCCGCCAACCTGGCCGCCACCCTGATCGCGGCGGCCAAGGAGGTCCGGGCCGCCATGCCCGACGCGCCGCCGCTGCCGTCGGGCATCCGTGAGCAGATGCGCCGCAACAACACCGTCGACGTGTGGGACCCCGCCGCCAACCGGATCGTCGGCGGCTTCAACCCCGGTAAGGCGATGCGCGAGGCGCTGCTCGCCTAGGCCAGTCTCAGCTTCCTCGCCGCCACGCCGATCCGGACCCGCTGACCCCAGGACAGCTCCAGCGCGTCCGACTCCAAGCCGTCGGCGAAGACCACGAGCCGCTCGGACTCGCAGGTCAGCTCCAGCTCGGCACCCCCGCTGAGCATGCCGGACGTCTGGGTGACGCCGGTCGCGGGGGAGGGCCACGCCTCCCGGACGAACCAGCACAGCGCCGGATCGTCCGGGGCCGGCAGCGCCGGGGCGGTGGCCCGCTCCCGGGCGATCGACGCGCACCAGCCGGTCGCCCCGGTGCCGGTGCCGATGATCAGGCCGGACGACGACTGCCGCTCCCGCGCCCCGTCGGGAGTGGAGAGCACATAGCGCGCCGACTGGTGGCCCGCGTGGCCGATGTAGACCTCGTTCAGGCCGTAGAGCTCCTGGCCGTCGTCCAGCCGCGCCACCACCATGGTGCGCTCCCGGCTGTCGCGCCGCGGGTCGCGCAGGCGCGCCGCCACCCCGCCGGCCCGGTGCCGGGCCAGCACGCCGGGATTACGGCCGGGCTCCGGGTCGACACCGATCACCGGCTGGCCGTCCAGATACTTCGCCACGTTCGCCACCAGGCCGTCCTGGCCGACCGCGACCACCACGTCCTCCGGCGCGAACAGGAACCGGGGCAGGTCGCCGCGCTCGACGTGACCCCGCCGCCAGTCGGCCGGGACGGCCGCGCCCACCTCGGTGAGCGCGGCCTTCAGCGCCTCGTGCCGGGCCGTCACCTCGTCCAGGTCGCGGCCACGCTGGCGCAGGAAGTACGCCGCCGCGCCGAGCGTGCCGTGCCGGGCGAGCAACTCGTCGAGCTCGCTGCGCCGCGACACGATCACGATCCTCGGGCTGAGGGTGCTCATCGACCCAGCCGCCCGACCAGCTTGGTGAGCACGTCCGGAGTGATGGTGAGCTCGTTGACCGACGGCAGCTGACCGGCCAGCTCCTTGAGCGCCAGCGCCTGCAGGACCGCCGGCGGCAGATCCCGGTAGGCGGCAAGGCGCGCGGCCTCCGCCTCCGCCTCGGCCAGGCCGACGACCCGGGCCCCGGCCGCGCGGGCCTCGTCGCGCACCCGGGCGCCCTCGGCCTCGCTCGCCGCGACCCGCTTCGCCCGCTCGGCGGCGGCGATGCTCGCCACCTCCTTGCGGTCGGCCTCCGCCTTGGCCGCGACCAGCTGCGTCTCGGCGTCCAGCTCGGCCTCCCGCCGGGTGTTGGCGCCGTGCTGCTCGACCAGCTCCTGCTGCCGGCGGGCCAGCTCGATCTTGGACTGGAGCTCGTTCTCGGCGATCTGCCGCTCCTGCTGGACGGCGTGGGCGCGGCGGGCATACGTCGCCTTGTCCGCGTCCTGCTGCACCTGCTCGCGCGTCGGGGTCTGCAGTGCCCGCTCCAGGTCGGGCTCCGGGCGGATCGCCACCACCCGGGCGCTGACCACCGACACGCCGGTCTCGATCAGTCGCGGGTCGGTGGCGAGGGCGTCGGCGACCGACTGCCGCACCGGCGCGATCCCGGTGGTCAGCGCCTCGGCCAGCGGCACCCGGGCCAGCACGTCGAGCGCCGGCTGCTGGGCCAGCTCGGCCAGCAGCGTGGCCACCTGGTCGAGCGGCTGGCCACGCCACCTGCCCTTGTAGGGGTCGATGGAGAAGTCGAGGCGCCCCGCGGCCGCCGCCGGGTCGCTGAACCGGTAGGTGACCGTCGCCTGCACGGTCACGTCGGCGAAGTCCTCCGTGCGGGCGTGGAAGAGCAGCGGCAGCTCGCGGTCGTCGACCGGCACCTCGGAGAGCACGGCGGTCAACGGCCGGTACCAGAACGAGAGCCCGGTGCCCGAGCGCCGCTCCCGGCCCTTGACGGTGTGGCTGACCCAGCTCGTCGGAGCGCCGCGCAGGTGCCGCAGGTGGAGGCGTCGCGTCACGTCGGCCATGGTGGGGTCCCTTCGTTTTGTCGTCACGATGACGATAAAGGGCTGTGGGTATTATCGTCAACATGACGACAACCGTGGTGTCGGTCACCGTGGACCTGGTGCTGCTGACCATCCGTCACGGCACGCTCCAGGTCCTGCTGATCCGGCGCGGCATCGAGCCGTACCTCGGGAAATGGGCCTTGCCCGGGGGTTTCGTCCTCCCCGACGAGAGCCTCGAGGAGGCAGCCGCGCGCGAGCTGCGCGAGGAGACCGGCCTCGACCCGCGCGCCGGGCACTTCGAGCAGCTCGCCACCTACGGTGCGCCCGGCCGCGACCCACGCGGCCGCGTGATCACCGTCGCCTACCTGGCGCTGCTGCCCGACCTGCCGGCCCCGGTCGCCGGCAGTGACGCGGCGAGCGCCTCCTGGCAGCCGGTCGAGGGCGCCGACCTCGCCTTCGACCACGACCGGATCCTCGCCGACGGCGTCGAGCGCGCCCGGGCCAAACTGGAGTACACGCCGCTGGCCACCGCGTTCTGCCCACCGGAGTTCACCGTCGCGGAGCTGCGGGCGGTCTACGAGACCGTTTGGCGTACCCGTCTCGACCCCCGCAACTTCCACCGCAAGGTCACCGGCGCCGAGGGGTTCGTCGAGCCCACCGGCGGCACGGTGATCCGCGACCGCGGCCGCCCGGCCCAGCTGTACCGCCGCGGTCCGGCGGCCCTCCTGCATCCGCCGCTCTTGCGCTCCGCAGCCGGTTGATCACCGGCCTCGGCATCATCGACGGCCACGCCGGTCCTGAGGTGCACCGCGAGGTGTTGGAAGGGGCGCGATTGATGCGGCGGTGGTGGCCGAGGCCCGCGGGACGAGATGTGCCCTCAGTTCGGGCACTTTCGGGCCGATGCGTGTAGGGAAGGCCGCAATCAACCTGCCCGGGAAGTGTCCATGCCTCGTCTTGCTGACCTCAGCGTCGCCCAGCGACTGTCGTCGATCGTGGTGACCGGTGTCGTCGTCGCCGGCGCGCTCACCGGGATCGGACTCTGGTCGCAGGACCAGCTCAGCGAGAAGCAGGCGAGCCTCAACGCCTACACGGTCACCAAGGCGGCGCTCAACCACCTGGACACCCGGGAGGCGGAGCTGAAGGTCGACGCGTACCGGTCGACGCACGGCGACGACGTGACGGGGGACGCGGCCGACGACGTGGTGTCGGCGAACGAGGCCCTCGAGGCGGCGAGCGCCCAGGAGATCGGCGCGATCAGCGAGGCGATCGATGCGCTGGGCAGCAAGGTGGAGGCGTTCAACGTCTTCGTCACCGACTTCGTTGCCGCCGCGGTGAAGGATCCGGCGAGCGTGAGCGTGGAGGACTACGAGTCGATCGCCGAACAGAACGGGGTGGTCGACGACGCGATCGGCGCGATCCACGAGACCCTGGACGCCCAGATCGTGGAGCGTCAGAAGGAGATGGATGCGACGAAGGCGTCGGCGATGTGGTGGATGCTGGTGGTCGCCGGAATCGGCCTGGTGACGCTGGTGGCGATGTCGGTGCCGCTGGTCCGGTCGATCCTGGGCCCGGTGCGGCGGGTCGCCGCGGTGGTCGGCTCCCTCGCGCACGGGGACCTGACCCAGCGGACCGGGATCGTGGCCAAGGACGAGCTGGGCGTGATGGCGTCCGAACTGGACGCGGCGGTGGACAGCATCAACGAGACGATGCAGCGGATCGCCGAGAACGCCGGCACGCTGGCCGGCGCCGCCACCGAGCTGGCCGCGACCAACCAGGAGATCGCCGGGGCGGCCGACCAGACCGACCTTCAGACGTCGACGGCGTCGGCCGAGGCGGAGGAGATCTCCCGCAACGTGCAGACCGTGGCGGCGGGCAGCGAGGAGATGGGTGTCTCGATCCGGGAGATCTCGGAGAACACCAACCGGGCCGCGCAGATCGCCGGGGAGGCGGTGTCCGAGGCGGCGCTGGCCACCAAGCAGATCGAGCAGCTGGGGGTGTCGTCGGAGGAGATCGGCAACGTGGTCAAGCTGATCACGTCGATCGCCGAGCAGACCAACCTGCTGGCGCTGAACGCCACGATCGAGGCCGCCCGTGCCGGTGAGATGGGCAAGGGCTTCGCGGTGGTGGCCAGCGAGGTGAAGGATCTGGCCCAGGAGACGGCGCGGGCGACCGAGGACATCAGCAGCCGGGTGGCGGCGATCCAGCAGGAGACCGGCGGCGTGGTCGAGGTGATCAGCCGGATCAGCGAGGTCATCGCGAAGATCAACGACTACCAGACCACGATTGCGAGCGCGGTCGAGGAGCAGACCGCGACGACGGCGGAGATGAGCCGCAGCATCAGCGAGGTGGCGGCGGGCAGCGGCCGGATCGCGGTGAGCATCGCCGAGGTGGCGCGGGCCAGCTCGATCTCGGTGGCCGGCACGAGCCAGACGAACCTGGCCAGCTCGGAAGTGGCGCGTACGGCCGAGGAGCTACGGGGTCTGGTGAGCTCGTTCCGCCTCTCCTGATCCGGGTGTCCGGTTACTGTCGGAGGCCCGCCCGGTCGCGCGGTGTTGACATTGAACGGGCCTTCCCGTGTACTTCCTGACGTCGATCGGACCCGTGCCCGAAACCTGTGCCACCTTCCGGAAGGCGCCGTGTGAACGTGCACAGGCTCGTCGTCCGAGCCGCCCGGGAAGGTTGTAGGTAACTCGATGTCTCTCAGCGCAGCGCAGATCGGCAGCATCGCGTTCGGGGAGCCGGCCGAGGGCTCGCTCGGCTATCACGGGGGCGAGGTCGACGACTTCCTGGCCCGGGTCGCCGACGAGATGCGTCGGCTGCAGGCCGAGAACCAGGCGCTGACCGGGCAGCTGACCGACCGCCTGCAACGCCTGCAGGACGATCGGGACCGGGCCCTGGAACGCGTCGAGGAGCTGCGGACAGAGCTGGAGAGGGCCCGCTCGGGGGTGCCGTCAGCCGACGGCGAAGCGCCGCGCCTGCTGGAGCTCGCCCAGCAGACCGCCGAGGAGCACCTGGCCGAGGCGCGCGGGGTGGCCGAGGACCTGCTCTACAAGGCGTCCGTCGAGGCCGCCCGCCTGACCAGCGACGCCGAGCTGCTCGCGTCGACGATCGTGGCCGACGCCCGGCACGCGCATGCCGAGCGGGTCGCCGGTCTGGTCACCAAGCGCAGTGACGCCCTGGCCCGGATCGAAGCCCTGTGTCAGGAGGCCCGCGAGCGGCGGGCCGCGCTCATCACCGCTCTGGGAGATCGTCTGCGCGGCATGGACCCGAAGTCGTCGCGATGACGGCGGCGACCAGCTCCTCGAGCAGCTGCCGATCGGCCGGGGGCAGGTGGTCGGCGATGTCGGGCAGCCGGGCCGCCACGTCGGCGTAGAGCGCGTCGCCGATCCTCTTGCCCAGCGGGGTGCTGGAGACCGTGCAGGCGCGCCGGTCGTGCTCGGAGGAGCCGCGCTGCACCAGCCCGCGCCGCTCGGTGCGATCGACCAGGCCGGTCATGCCGGGTTTGGCCAGCCCCAGCAGGCGGCCCAGCTCGGACATGCCGTGCGGCCGGTCCTTGACCAGGCACAATAGCTGCGCCTGGGCGTTGGTGAGGTCGTGGTCGGCGCAGACCTGCGTGAACCGTCGCTGGATCAGGGCGGACAGATACACCAGGTTGTTGCCGAATCCCGGAGTCGCTGTCATGGGCGCCATCCTACCTTGCATAAGTTCGCGCTGCGAACTAGTTTTGTTCGCGCCACGAACTTCCATGGAGGGGCATTCTGATGGCTGACGCCTTCGACTCGTACGACCTGGCCGGCGCCAAGCTGGCCAACCGCATCGTGATGGCCCCGATGACCCGCAGCCGCGCGTACGGCGCCGGCAACACCCCCACCGAGCTGATGGCGACCTACTACGCCCAGCGCGCCTCGGCCGGCCTGATCATCACCGAGGGCACCCAGCCGTCGGTCGTCGGCCAGGGCTACACCAACACGCCCGGCCTGCACTCCGACGAGCAGGTCGAGGCCTGGCGCAAGGTCACCGACGCCGTGCACGCCGAGGGCGGCGTGATCTTCGCGCAGATCATGCACAGTGGCCGGATCGGTCACCCGAGCCTGCTCCCGGACGGCCTGATCCCGGTCGCCCCGTCCAGCGTCAAGGCCGCCGGGCAGCTGCACACCCACGAGGGCATGCAGGACTTCGTCGAGCCCAAGGAGCTCACCGACGAGGAGGTGCGGGCCGCCGTCGCCGACTTCGCCTCCGCCGCCCGCAACGCGATCGCGGCCGGTTTCGACGGCGTGGAGATCCACGGCGCGAACGGCTACCTCGTCCACCAGTTCCTCTCCGACAACGTCAACCTGCGCACCGACGCGTGGGGTGGCTCGGTCGACGGCCGGATCCGCTTCGCCGTCGAAGTGGCCACCGCGATCGCCGAGGCCATCGGGGCCGAGCGGACCGGCATCCGGCTCTCCCCGGCCAACCCGTACAACGACATCACCGAGACCGGCGCCGAGGAGGTCTACCCGGCCCTGGTCGCGGCGCTCGCCCCGCTCGGACTCGCCTACCTGCACCTGGTCGAGGGCGACCGTGAGCTGACCCGCAAGCTGCGGGCCACCTGGCCCGGCACGTTCATCCTGAACCCGGCCACCCACCCGGCGCCGACCGGCCCGGAGGCGCTGGCCCTGATCCAGGACGGCACCGCCGACCTCGTGTCGTTCGGTGCTCTCTTCCTGGCCAACCCGGATCTGCCGGCCCGCCTGGCCACCGGCGGCCCGTTCAACACCCCGGACTTCGCGGCGGCCTTCGGCGGCGACCACCGCGGCTACACCGACTACCCGGCCCTGGGTGCCTGAGTCCTGAGACCCGGTATGGCTCTCACCGCTGTCGCGAGCACACTGAGGCAGCGGTGAGAGCCATACCGACACACCACCCCGGCCGTACGGTGGAATAGTCCTTATTGTGGCGATCAAGATGGTGGCCGGGCTGGAGCCGAGATCACCACGGAGCTGCTCGACGCGGCAGGCGACGGGGGCCGGCTCGACCTGATCGAGGCTCTCGCGTACCCCCTGCCGGTGATCGTGATCGCCGAGCTGCTCGGCATCCCCGCGGCCGACCAGCCGGTCTTCCGCCGCTGGGCGGACGCCCTCTTCGACCACACCGACGTCGACCCGTCGGCGCCGGTGCTGGAGGCCGGCCGCGAGACGATGACCCGGCTCGCGCCGACGATCCGGGAGATGAACGACTACCTGCTCGACCACATCCGCGGGCACCGGAGGGCTCCCGGCGACGATCTGACCGGCCGGCTGCTCACCGCCGAGGTCGGCGGCGAGCGCCTCGACGACCGGGAGATCGTCGGCTTCGTCGGCCTGCTGCTGCTCGCCGGGCACATCACCACCACGGCCACGGTCGGCAACACGGTGCTCAGCCTCGACGAGCACCCCGGCGTGGCTGCCGAGTTGCGCGCCGATCCGGGCCTGCTGCCGGGCGCCATCGAGGAGAGCATCCGATGCCGTACGCCGTTCCCGCGACTCGCCCGGCGCTCCGTCATCGCCACCCGGATCGGCACGACGCTGGTGCCGGCCGAGGCGATCCTGCAGCTCTGGATCACCGCCGCCAACCGGGACAGCCGCGTCTTCGCCGACCCGGACCGGTTCGACATCCGCCGCAGCCCCAACCCGCACCTGAGCTTCGGGCACGGCATCCACTTCTGCCTCGGTGCGTCGCTGGCCCGCCTCGAAGCGCGGGTGGCACTGCGCATCCTGCTGGACCGCTATCGCGACATCACCGTCGTGGCCCCGGTGGAGGAGCGCAATCCCTGGGTGATGATGAGCGTCAACCGGCTGCTCCTGGAGGTCCGTTCCTAGGCGGGGTCCGTTCGTAGGCCCTACGGCTGGGACTCGAAGATCCAGTGCTGGTCGGCGCCGCCGGGGTCCTTGCAGGTGCGCAGCGCGATGACGTCGCCCGGCTCCAGGTCGAGACAGGAGCCGCGGGCGTCGAGCGGCTGCAGCTCGTAGGCATAGTCGTCCTCGGTCCACACCCACGTCCAGTGGTTGAACGCACCGGCCAGACCACACGCCACCGCGTGGACCGGCTGCCCGTCGGAAGCGCCGAACACGGTCAGGCACCGCCCAGTGGACGCGTTGACGAACCGCTGGTCCTCGTGGTCGCCGTCGAAGTCCCACCACTGTCGCCGGTCGCCCGGGGAGCAGGTCGCCTGAGTGACCCGGTAGTCGGGAGTGTCCGAGCTGGTCAGGCACTTCCCGGACAGCTTGTTCACGATCGTCCGGAAGTCGTCGGCGGCCCGCGCGGGTGAGGCGCCGGTCAGGACGGTGAGCAGGACCGCTGCTGCGCTGACTCGGTTGTAATGGCGTTTATGCACCGTTTCATCATGAACGGTTGACGGGTTCGGCAGCCCTCTTGACGGCCGCGTCAGCCACGGGAACCCTGCGGACTTCGGCTTCCTGGTTGCCGGCCCGAGCCCTGCCGTCGGGCCCGAATCGGTTGTCAGGCCATGGATTCATGTCGACGCACTGGAGCGCTCTCCCCTTATGGGCGGAGACGTGCGGCGTGCAGCCGAGACGCGCGGCCGCGTATTGACCGGACGGGTGTACACGACGTGTTGACTGGACGCCTGTACATGACGTCTTGACTGGACGTGTGTATTCGACGTATTGACTGGACGTCTGTACATGACGTGTTCCCTGGACGTCTGTACATGACGTCTCGAATCAAGACGCTGTTCGTGACACGTCTCGGTTCGAGACGCTGTACGGGACGTCTTGATTCGAGGTCTCTACTTGACGTCTTTACTTGACCGGCAGCTTCAGAGCCACTTGACCGGCGGCTTCAGAGTCACTTGACCGCCAGCTTCAGGGCTACTTGACCAGCGGCTTCAGAGCTGCGCCGACCGCGGCGACGACGCCGGGGCGGTGACCGTTGCGGATCAGGTTGATGGTGATGCCGTCAATACCGGCGGCGAGCACCCGCTCCTGGATCTGCTCGGCCACCTGCTCCGGCGTACCGATGAAGGCCCGGTTGCGGCGATCGTCCGGGATCGTCTCGCCGAGCTCCTTCGCCTCCTGCTCGTTCTCGCCGACCATGCCCATCACCAGGAAGCTGGTGGCCAGGGTGGCCGGGTCACGCCCGATCTCCTCACACCGCTCGCGCAGCACCGACACCTTGCGGGCCAGATCGTCGACGTCGCAGATGATGTTCATGTGGTCGGCGAAACGGGCCGCCAGCCGGAACGTCTTCTGCTCGCCCGAACCACCCAGCATCACCGGGACTGACGGCCGCAACCGCGGGTTGTTCATCGCCGACCGGGCCGTGTACCACTTGCCGTCGAGCGAGGCCGGCTCACCCTTCAGCATCGGCGTGATGATCGTCAGCGCCTCCTCGAGACGCTCGAACCGCTGGCCGAACGTGCCGAACTCGAAGCCGTACGCGTCGTGTTCAAGCTCGAACCAGCCGGCTCCGATGCCGAGGATCGCGCGGCCCTTGGAGACCACGTCCAGCGTGGTCACCGTCTTCGCGAGAAGAGCGGGATTGCGGTACGTGTTACCGGTGACCAGCGTCGACAGCTGAATCGTGGAGGTCGCCGAGGCCAGCGCGCCGAGGGTCGTGTAAGCCTCCAGCATCGCGTTCTCCGCCGGGCCGATGCCGGGCAGTTGGTACAGGTGGTCCATCACGAGCACGGTGTCGAAACCGTTGGCCTCCGCCTCGCGCGCCTGCGCGACGACGGTGTCGAAGAGGTTCTCCACTCCGATGCCGGGGTACGTGAAATTCGGGATCTGGTAGCCGAGCTTGATGCTCACGTACGCCTCCGATGTTGATGTAAGAGGTCTCTCACTTGCTAATGTAAGAGCCTACTTACACGGAGGCAAGCGTGTCGGCGAAACGGGCCTACCATCACGGTGATCTGCGCGCCTCGCTGATCGCGGCCAGTTTCGACCTGCTCGCCGAATTCGGACTACAGCGTTTCTCGGTCGCGGCCGTCGCCCGCCGGCTCGAGGTCAGCTCAGCTGCGCCGTACCGCCACTTCGCCGATCGCGGCCACCTGCTCGCCGCCGTCTCCGCCGTCGCCGCCCACGATCTGAACGCCGCGATCGTGGCCGCCGCCGACGCGGCCGGCGCCGACCCCGCCGACCGCCTGGCCGCCGCCGCGGGCGCCTACGTGCGTTACGTCATGCGCACCGGCGCCGGACTGCCGGTCATCTACGCCGCCGAGCTGTCCCGAATCCCCGACGAGGCCCGCCGCGAGCAGACGCGCGCTCTCATGGAGACCATGCTCGACCTCGCCGGCGAGACCGGCACCCGCAACCATCACGACACGGTCCTACTGGTCGAGGCCACCATCGCGGTCGCACACGGTTATGCGGCGCTGCTCTCCGACGGCTTCTTCGCCCGCCGGGTCGACGACATCGCCGACCGTGCCGCTGAGGCCGCCCGCGCCCTGACCGTCCCCCTGAGCCCTTGACCGTCTCGACTTGACCTCACCCGTTTGACGCCTTTCGAGGTGAGAGTCTGCGGTATGCCTCTGGGCGCGGCGGCAGGTGGCAGCGTGACCGCCGTTACCGCCGGCGGCGCGGTTGGTCAGGCGAGCAGGCTTGGGGGCACCTCCAGGTCTTCGGTCTTGTAGAGCGCGGCAACGGCGGCCGGGTCGTCCTCGGCGCATGTGGTGGCGACGGTGTCGAGCAGGGTGTCGTAGTCGGCGCCCGTCCGCCCCTGGTAGGAGGCCTCCATCCGGCCCCACTCGTCCCACGGGAGGGTTTCGACGCGGTTGAGGGCGGCCAGGTCGCGGATGGCGTTGCCGCGGATCTCGGCCGGGCCGAAATTCTCGGTGCCCCGGACGCCGAACCTCGATGCGTCGAGGCGGCCGGCGCGGAACTCTGCCCACGCCTCGCCGCCGGTCAGGAACTGGCCCGGCGTCAGGGCCTCGGGGGTCGGCAGCACCGTCAGGCCCATCGCCTCGGGGTCGGCGCGGACCCATGGCGATCCGCCGGTCGAGAACTCGATCACCCAGTGGTCCAAGCCGAGCCCGGGCTGGAAGTAGGTGGCGAACCCGCAGCGGGCGCGGGCCGCGACACCGCGATGGCGCAGCAGGGCGCATGCCAGGACGGCGAAGTGCCGGCAGGTGCCGACGACCCGGCGCTCGGGTGGTCGTGGCACGGTCAGCGGAGACGGGTCGAGGCCGAGAAGCGTGCTGACCAGGCGGGCGGCGGGCCGGATCTGATTCTCGTCGAATCGGCCCGGTGGCATTTCGAGTCGACCGGCGTCGTGGGGCTGGATGACCAGACGATGCACGAGCCCGCAGATGGCGACCGGATCCTCCGGGAGGTCGGCGAGCGCTCCGCCCTCGATCGTGGAGAGGTCAGTCAGCGGACCGCCTGCCGAGTAATCGATCGTCGCCGTCATGCCCCGCATCGTAGAGCCGGGGTCCGACATTTTCCGGCCCTGAGGCATCCCCTGGAGCAACCGGCAGGAAAGGGCTGGGCCGGATAGGCGGCACCGAGTTCGGCGAAGCGGCGTGGCCGGGGCTAGGTAGAGCAGGGTGGGCCGGGGAGGGCGGCGGGGAGGGGAACACAGCGGCATGGCCGGCGAGGGGGAGGGGATAGGGCAGGCTCGGTGGGGTGGTGGGGAAGAAGGCAGGGCCGCCGGCTTCGGCCGACGGCCCTGGGTGGCTACTTCTTCTTGTCTTTCTTGGACTTCTTGTCCTTCTTGGATTTCTTCGACTTCTTGGCCATGTCGGGCTCCCTCCGCTCCTCGAACCTCCGGCGCTCCAGCCAGATGCAATCTGACGGAAGCGCTGAGTGATCGATCGGTCAACCAAGCGTCACGCTAGCCTCACCCCGGGAGCGTCGGCCTCGTCATCGGTGGATGAAAGCGAGCCTCGTACGGCGTCGATGGCGGGCGAGAAGTACCGCGGTTCGGCATTGCCGCGCTGGGGCCGGACCCGGCTGGTCGGCATGGTCGCGGGCGCGGTCAACCGGGCTCCCTGTTCGGCACAGCGGCGGGCACCCTGCCTCTCGTGGCGCCGGGGCTGCACGATCGACCGCGACCGGCCGTCCGCGGCGGTGGCCGCGTTGGCGTGTGCCGGCGGGTTCGGGGCGCAGGCTCGTGGGACCGGGCGGAGGACTGTTGTGAGCCACCCGGCGACCGGTCCGGCGGCGGTGCCGACGGTGACATCCGCGGTTGCCGGCGCGGCGCGGCCTTTACCTGCCCTGCGGTCCGGCCGACCGGGCGCGGGCCACGGCCGGCTCCGCATAGCCGAGGACGTCCAGCAGATTTCCGGTGGCAGTGCGGAAGGCCTGCTCGAGGTCGTCGTCGAAATGGTTGTGCCAGTCGCCGGACTTGCCCTTGCGGTAGTGCGAGATCCCGCCGGCTTTCTTGCGCTCGTTCATCCGGGAGAAGCTGTACTTCTGGAGCAGGGTGGCGAGTTCCGCTTCCGGGACGTTGATTCCGCAATGACGCATGAGGGCGTCCATCTCGGCGAGTTGGTGCTCACCGGTGAGGTCTTCGTAGCGGATCAGCCGGATCGTCTCGGAGGGCGGCGCCTCGACCCAGGAGCGGACCGCGTTGAACATGCCTTTCCGGGTCAGGTATTCGATGAGGTAGAGCATTCCGTCCTTCTGCGAGCGCTCTCGCAGGGCGGCCCGGACCTCCAGCACGTCGCCCATCGGGGTGTGCGAGTCACGGGTCGAGAAGTAGCTGGAGACCAGCAGGTCACGCGGGTCGCGGTAGATGAAGAAGGTCCGGTGCTCCGCGGGTTTCGGCATTTTCAGATAGCGCTTGTACGGAAAGTACAGTGACAGGCCGATCCGTTGCGGCGGAACGACCCGCTCGTCGCGCCAGCCGTAGTAGCGGGGGTCATAGGTGACCAGACCGGAACGGCGGTAGACGATCGGGTCGCTGAACATTGATTTCACCCACTGGCTGGCGGTCTTGCGGACGGCGCAGTGGTAGATGTTGACGAATTCGCAACGGTCCTCGACCGGCACGGTGATCCGTAGTTTCGCATTGTGCGCCTCGAGGAGGGCGCGGCGGGCGAGTACCCGAAGGGAATCGGGGGTGTGCTGCTTCGCGAACATCACCGATCGATTGAGCATCGCCAAAGTCCAATTCGTCGCCATGGGGGAGCGGCACGCCGACGTCGCGCACGACGTCGTGCGTTTGGGGGCACTTTACAAGAACATTGACTTCGTTACGAGAGTGTCACGGCCTGAGACGATGGAACCCGCGGCCCGAGGCTGTGAAAAGGCTTGGAGAGGGCTGGAGCCAGGTGCTGCCCGGCCCAGCCTTTGTACTCCTCACCTGGGCAAACGATCGGGCGCCCGGTTCGTCACGCCCAGCCGAACCTGAAGGGATTCACAGGTTCGATGTTGCGGGAGTGTCAACGATGCGAGGAGGCGCGGAAGGTACGGCGGTACGTCTCCGGCGGCACACCCAACTGCTGGCTGAAGTGCCGGCGGAGCGTGGTGGCCGTACCCATGCCGGTCCTCGTGGCGATCTGCTCGACGCTCATGTCGGAGAGCTCCAGCAACTCCTGCGCCCGACGGACCCGCTGGTCGTGCAGCCAGCGCAGCGGGCTGCTGCCGGTGACCGCATGGAAGTGCCGCGCCAGGTTGCGGGAGCTCATGCCCGCCTCGCGGGCCAGGTCACGAACCGTGAGCGGCTCGCCGAGCCGGTCCTGCGCCCACGCCATCACCCCGGTCAGCACATGGTTGCGCCCGTGCCCGACCGCCGCCGGGATGAACTGGGCCTGCCCGCCCGGCCGGTGCGGCGGCACGACGAGGGTCCTGGCCAGCGCGTTGGCCACCGCCGTGCCGTGGTCGAGGCGCACCAGGTGCAGGCAGAGATCCATGCCGGCGGCCTTCCCGGCCGAGGTCAGCACGTCACCGTCGTCGATGTAGAGGACGCCGGGATCGACGGTCACCGACGGGTACCGCGACTGCAGCAGATCGGTGTGCGCCCAGTGGGTGGTCGCCCGGCGCCCGTCCAGCAGCCCTGCCTCGGCCAGGGTGAACGCGCCCGTGCACAGCGACGCCACCCGGGCGCCGCGGGCGTGGGCGGCGCGAACGGCCTCGACCAGGGCCGGCGACGGCGGGTCGAGCGGGTCGCGGCAGGACGTGATCAGCACCGTGTCGGCGGTCGCGAGCGCCTCCAGCCCGTGCCGGACGCCGGCGGTCAGCCAGCCGCCGACGGTCGCGCCGTCCTCACCGCAGACGACCAGCTCATACCACGCATCGGTCAGCTCCCGGTCGGCGCCGAAGACCTCGCACGCGGCGGCCAGCTCGTAGAGCGGCGTGCCGTCGGTGACGGGCAGAGCGACACGATGCATGTCCGAAACTGTACGGGAGGTGTCACTGCGGACACTGTTCCGCCCGTACCCGGCAAAAGATCATTGACGGCATGAACAAGCGCATCGCGGTCCTCGGGGCCGCCGGGCACACCGGTCGTTTCGTCGTCGCCGAGCTGGAGCGTCGCGGTCTCACCCCGATCCCGTGCGGCCGGGGCACCGACCTGGACGCGGCCCTCCGTGACGCGGACGCGGTGATCAACGTCGCCGGGCCGTTCCACACCACGGCCGCGCCGGCGATCGAGGCGGCGATCCGGGCGAAGATCCCCTATCTGGACGTGACGGCCGAGGTCGAGGTGGTCGGCGACACCGTGGCCGCCTTCGGTGCGGCCGGGATCCCGATCGTGCCGGCGGCCGCCTTCTACGGCGGGCTCGGCGATCTGCTGGCCACCGCGGCCACGTCACCGTTCGCCGCGGTCGACGAGCTGACCATCGCGTACGCCCTGAGCAGCTGGCACCCCACGAGCGGCACCCGCCGTACCGGCAAGGTCTCGGCAGCCCGCCGCGACGGGAACCGGCTCGCCTTCGTCGGCCACCGCCTGCGCCCCCGTGTCGGTGAGGCGCCCCGCGCCGAGTGGGATTTCCCCGCCCCGATCGGCCGCCGCGCGGTCGTCGGCGAGTTCGTCACCGCGGACAGCGCCGTCATCCCCACCCACATCGGCACCCCGGTGATCCACTCGTTCATGACCGCGAACGCCGTCGCCGACCTGCGCGACCCGGACGCCCCGGAGCCGGTCGCCGTCGACGAGTCGGGGCGGTCGGCGCAGACGTTCCTGGTCGAGGTGGTGGCGCGGTCCGGCGATCAGGAGCGCCGGGTCACGGCGAGCGGCCGGGACATCTACGCGATCACCGCGCCGCTGGTGGCCGAGGCGACCGTCCGCATCCTGGCGGGGGAGGGCGCGACCACCGGGGTCGCGGGTCTCGGCGCCCGTTTCGACCCGCTGGACTTCCTGGCCGCGCTCGGCCCGGACGCCCTGACCGTCACGGAATCTCGATGACCGGCCGGACCGGTGTCTCCGCGGTGAGCCCACCGTCGAAGACCGTCTCGGCCAGTTCCGCCTCCCGGTAGGCGGTGGCCAGTGTCAGCCAGGACAGGAAATCGCCGTAGCCGCCGCAGAGCGCCGACCCGCCGTCACCACCGCAGAGCACAGCGGGGTCGGTGGTGAGCTCGCTCTCATACGGATCAGCGGCGATGATCAGGCCGAACAGGTTCGGCTCCTGGATCAGCGGGACGGTGCCGTAGGGCTCACCGTCCGGGTAGTCGTCGCCCCAGCGGAACAGGGTGCCGGCGCCCGCCCCGCAGGCGTGCTCCCACTCGTCGGGGGTCGGCGGCCGCAGCCCCCGGCCGCGCAGGCCGGCGATCACCCAGTCGTGCCCGTCGCCCTCGTCATCGTCGATCAGCTCCTCGGACGGCCGGGCCCGGACCGCCACGAGCCGCGCGGGCAGCGCCACCCGGCGGGGCGGGGAGGTGGTGCCGACGATGAAGTCGATCGGTGTGCCGTCCAGACCCCACTCGGCCGCGGCCTCGGCGAAGTGGGCCGCCTGCCTCGCGGTGACGGTGAAGCGGGCCGGATCGAAGCCCAGGTCGACGGTGCCGCCGGGCACCAGGGCGAAGTCGATGCCGTCGCGCTGGAGCAGGGCGATCCGGCCGGAGCGATCCGCATAGGAGTGCGAGCCGACGTGCGTGAGGGTCGCGCCGGTGTCGGAGGCGATGGCCGCGGCGATCCGCGCGGCGGCCTCGTCGGAGAGCTCGTTCCAGGCGGACTGGGTCAGATCGGCGTGCGGCACCGCGCCATTATGCCCGGGAGATCAGCATGGTCAGTCGGCGGCGGAGGCTGCGGGAGTCGGCGGTACGCCCCGCGTGCCGTCGGGCCCAGGCGCTCGATGACGTCGTGGCCCGCTGTGCCCGCCTCGCGGGGAGACCGCTCAGTGAAAATGGTGCGGCTGCTTGTTCGGGCCTTGTCGGCACCTACGCGGACTGAGAGGGTTGGCCGATGGCGTTTCCGTACGCTCGCACCTTCGACGAGGTCCTCGCCCATGTGAACGAGCGTCGGTGCGTGTGCGGTGCCACCGAGACCGGGATCGAGAACCGGACCGGCGAGAGAGTCCTGATCGGAGGGGTCGCGGCCGTCCGTTTCGACTTCTACTGCGTGGAGTGTGCCCGGCTGCGGGAGTTCACGTTCCGCATGACCGGGACCCCGGTCCAGGAGCGAGCGGCCCGCCGGCCGGGAATCCGGGTGATCGGCCTCGGCCGTTCCGCCACCGAAGCACACCTCTTCATGGACCTGCACGGGTGTGACGTCTGCGGCGAGGAGGAGTTCGAGCGGGACTTCGCGGTCATCGTGGTGGACGGCGAGCTGTGCAGCAGGTATTCCGGCGTGTGTCCGGAGTGTGGTGACCCCCGCGAGTTCACGTTCCGGCTCCCGGAGGAGACACCGATCCCCGACCCGGACGAGCCGAGCTTCGGGGGTGAGCGCCCGTCCGAGCTGCTGGACGCCGGCGAGTGGCTGTGGGTGGCCGACACCATCGCCGCCGGCACACCCGCGGAACCGGCCGGCATGGACGATCAGCAGCGACGGCGAGCCCGCTACGACCTCCTGACCGCGGCCGCGGCGGCCGCGGAGGCTCGCAAGTTCGTGGCGTTCGGCGCGGACGCGGTGTCACCCGGGGCGCTCTGGAGCCCGACCGGCCGGGCGGTCTACGAGGCGGAGCCGGGCCGCTTCAGCCTGCAGCGGCTCGAGCTTCTCGAGGAGGTCTTCCGGGGCCTCGCCGTCACCTTCGGAGACTGAGGGGTCCTCGCCGCGGCGCCTTCCTGCTGTCCCCGGCGGGAACACCTGTCAGCGCGCGGTAGAGGCGGTAGAGGAGGTAGCCCAGCACCGCGCCCAGCGTGTTGGTGGCCAGGTCGTTCACGTCCGCTGTCCGCCCGCCGCTGATCAGGACGTCGGTGACGAACTGCATCGACTCGATCGCGGCGCTCATCGCCAGGCCGATCCACGCGACCTGCCCGACGCCGCGTACCTGGACCAGCAGGGGCAGCAACACGCCCGCCGGGACGGTCATCACGATGTTCAGCACGACCGTGGTGGTGTCGAGGCCGGCCAGGGGTATCAGATGCGCCCTCTCGTACCAGGGGACCTGGTTGCCGAAGTCGCCGGTGCGGATCTGCAGCGGCACGGTGACCATGGCGACCCCTGCCAGGTAGCAACTCGTCACACCGGCGAGCAGCAGCCGCCGCGCCGTGAGATCGTGACGCCGCCACAGGACCAGGACCCAGCCGGTCACCAGCACCGCCGCCACCACGACCCCCACGGTCGCCGCCGAGAACTCCAGAAAGATGCCGCTCATGCCGTCCATGTCGACCAGCATGGGTACGGCCCGGACGGTGGCGCATCCACCTCGGGTCGGTGCCACCGGTACCTGGGTACCGGCGGCCCGACACGATCGATACCCGCGGGCGACGCGCCACCGCGCGCGGCCCACGATCATCGACGGCATGACCTTCGACCGGCGCAACCGCGGCCTAGGGTGGGCGGCGTGAAAGATCGCGGCACCCTGTTCTGCACCGCTGCGGCGCTCGGCGTGCTGCTCTCCGGGGGCATCGAGCTCGCGATGCAGGACGAGATACGAGAGTCCGGCCGCGGGCTGCTCGCCGCGCTGGTCGTGCTCGGCACCACCGTGGCCGTCGGCCTGGTCCGGCAGATCCCTCCGGCCTCGCTCGGGCTGGTCTGGCTGACCGCGATCGGCCAGGCGGCGACGGCGACGCCGTTCCTGCTCACCCAGGCGGCGTGGGCGGTCGTCGCGTTCGGGCTGGCCCGCTGGGGTGGCCGGGCCGTCCTCTGGGCGAGCGCCTTCTCGATCGCCGCCGGGCCGGTGGTCGCGGTCGTGCTGATCGGCAACGACCTCGTCTGGATCCACCCGCCGTACGCCTCCCGGGACCTGTTCGCGGCCACCGTCGACCGCCTCGGGCTCGGCTGGCGGATCGGCGCGGGCCTGGTGTTCGGTGCCCTGCTCGCCATGCCGTGGCTGGGCGGGCTCGCTCTGCGGATCTCCCGCCGGGCCCGCATCGACCTGGACCGGGCGGCCCGGGAACGCGCGCGGGCCGAGGAGATCGCCCGGATGCGTGAGGCCCAGACCCGCCTGGCCCGCGACGTGCACGACGTCGTCGGTCACTCCCTGGCCGTGATCCTGGCGCAGGCCGAGTCCGGCAGGTATCTGCCGGACGACGACCCCACCGCCCTCAAAACGGCGCTGGCGACCATCGCGACGTCGGCCCGGGCCTCGTTGCGCGACGTGCGGGAGGTCCTGACCGCGACCGGTGACACCACCGACGACCTCGACAACCTGATCGACAACCTCCGCGCCGGCGGGCACGAGGTGGTGACCGGCCACGACGGCACGCCCCGGGCGCTGCCCGAGCCGCAGCGGGCCGCCGCCTACCGGGTGCTTCAGGAGATGCTGACCAACGCGATCCGGCACGGTCTGCGAGGAGGGGCCCTGACGGTACGCAGGACCTGGTCCTCCGATGCTCTGCACATCGAGGTCCGTAACGGGATCGAGCCGGGCCCCGGCGACCGGCTGTCGTCACCCGGGTCGGGGTCGGGGCTGGACGGTATGCGCGAGCGGCTCGCCAAGGTCGACGGCACCCTCTCCGCCGGGGTGCGGGGCGAGGTGTTCGTCGCGACCGCGAGGATCCCGCTGTCATGAACGACATCACCGTGCTGGTCGTCGACGACCAGGAGCTGTTCCGGGCCGGTGTGGCGGTCATCCTCGACGCCCAGCCGGGAATCACCGTGGTCGGCGAGGCGGGCAACGGCGCCGACGCGGTGCGCCTGGTGAAGGAGTTGCGGCCGGACGTCGTACTGATGGATCTGCGCATGCCGGTGATGGACGGCGTCGAGGCGACCCGGCAGATCTACGCCGCCGCGCACACCCCACCGGTACGGGTGCTGGTGCTCACCACGTTCAACCTCGACGACCGGGCGGCGACCGCGATCCGGCACGGCGCGAGTGGCTTCCTGTTGAAGGACACCACGCCGGCCCAGCTGACCGACGCGGTCCGCAGCGTCCACGCGGGCAACGCGGTGCTCGCCCCCGCCGACCTGACGACCCTGCTGACCAGTCACTTCCCGGCGCCGACGCCGGTGCCGGACGCCTATCTGGCGCTGACCGACAAGGAGCGGGTCGTGTTCCGGGCGGTGGCCCGCGGCCTGTCGAACGCGGAGATCGCCGCGGAGATCTTCGCGGGCGAGTCGACGGTGAAGACACACGTCGGGGCGATCCTGCGCAAGTTGGTGCTGCGCGACCGGGTGCAGATCGCGGTGTTCGCCCACGAGCACGGCCTGCTGTCCTGAGCGTCGGCACCTGAGGCCATCGCCCCGGTACCCGAGGTCGATGAGAGCGGCGGCGCCCCTGGGCGATCTTTCTACCGGGCCCCGTCCGGGTGACTCCTGTACGGCGGCGTCCCGGCTTCCGCGCACCCGGCCCGGTCGGCCCGTGGACAGGAGTCTCGATGACGACAGCCGTCGACGATCATGCGGCCGACGCGGGTGTGGACCGGCCGGCGCCGTCGGGCCCGGTACGCCTTCACGCGCTCGACGCTCTGCGGCCGGTCTGCGCGCTGGCGGTGGCGGGCTATCACTTCGGCACGTCCTGGCGGTTGGACGGCGTACACCCGCCCGGGTATTTCCTGCCCGGCGCCGCTCCGGTGCTGATCTACGGTTTCCTCGGCGTCGAGGTCTTCTTCCTGATCAGCGGCTTCGTGATCTGCATGAGCGCCTGGGGCCGGACGGTCCGCGAATTCGCCGCCTCCCGGGCTGCCCGCCTGTACCCCGCCTTCTGGGTGGCGGTGCTGATCACGGCGGTCGTGGTGACCGTGCTGCCGGTGACCGGAGGGCTGCCGGTCACCGGCGTGCCGAGCCTTCGCGATGTCGTGATCAACCTGACGATGCTGGCCGAGCCGTTCCGTGTGCCGCTCGTCGACACCGTGTACTGGACGCTCTGGGTGGAACTGCGGTTCTACCTGATCATCGCCTGTCTGATCGCGGCCGGGCTGATGACCGGCCGGGGGATACGGGCGCTCGGCACGGGATGGCTGATCGTGGCGGTCCTGGCGCCCGCACTGCCGGGCACGCTGGTGCAGACCATCGTCATGCCCGGTTTCGCGCCGTACTTCATCGCCGGGATGGCGATGTTCCTGCTGCGCGGGGACCGGCGGGACTGCCGGTCATGGCTGCTGCTGGCCGGCTGCTGGCTGGTCAGCCTGCACCACGTCACACTCCGTGTCGAGGAGCTGCGTCCCGGCTTCGCCGTGCCGGTCTGGCCCGCCCTGGTGCTGATCACCGGCGCGTACGCCGTACTGCTGGCCGTCGCCCTGGGCCTCACCGACCGGCTGGCGTGGCGGCGGCTCGCCACAGCCGGCGCACTGACCTACCCGTTCTACCTGCTGCACCCACGCATCGGGTACAGCCTGATGCGCACCGTCCGCGAGCGCACCGGGTGGCCCGCCTGGCTGCTCATCACCGCAACCGTGATCCTGCTCCTGGTCGTCTCCTGGCTGGTGCACCGGCTGGTCGAACGGCCGCTGTCACCATGGCTGAGGCGCCGGCTCTCAGGCGGCCGGCCCCAGGTCCAGTAGAGGATGCGGCAGGCGGGGAGTCGCCGGGCGATCTCGGTCTCGAACCATTCCCGCAGCCCGGTCATGCCGGGGAGTCACCCCTGCTACGGCGGCTGTACCGCCGATCCGCATCCGTTCACCGACCCGCCGCGTCGCCTCGAAACGCCCCCGGCCGGCCCGATAAAGACCTTCCGGTGGTACGCGAGACGCAGCCTTAGGGTCTGCTTAAAAGGTGAACCGGCCCGCCCGATGTCGCGTACCCGCTGGTGGAGACGCCGACAGACGGGAGTCGACCATGTTTCCCACGAATGCTCTGGAGACCACACTCCTGCACGTCCGCCGCGGTCAGTCACCACCCGAAGCCCTACTGACCGCCCTCGCCGACCACCCGGTCTGGGTGCCGGTGCCGTCCGGTGGGCCGCTTCCGCTGACCACGATCGACGGCCGGACCTACGTGACCGTCTACACCTCCGCCGAGCAGCTGGCCAAGGCGGGCGCCGGTCACCGCCGTCAGATCCGCCTCACCGGCCGCCAACTGGCCGAACGGCTCCCCGGCGACCTGGGCTTCGCGGTGAACCCGGGCTCGGCCTCCAGCATGCCGGTCGCCGCCGAACGGGTGCACAGCCTCCGCGCCGGCCACACGCCGGCCGTCCTGCTGGGTGTTCCGCACCCGGAGCCGTACCACCTGCTCCAGGCCCTGGCCGGAGGTTTCCAGGCCGTGCGCGGAGTGCTGGAGGCCCGCCGGGCGTTGCGCCGCATCGACGACGGGCCGGAGACGCTGATGATCGGCATCCGCCCGAACCGTCAGGTCCCGACCTGGCCCGGAGAGGTTCGGGCCACCGTCGAGTATGCCGCCCGCCTCACCCCGGTCGCCCACGACATCGAGATCGTGCTGCTGGACGATCAGTCACCGGTGAGCGCGTGGATGCTCGCCGAGACCGTGCCGTTCTACGCCCGTCGCTGACCGGCCTCACGTCAGACCGGGCTGCCCGGAGCCACCGGTCAGGAAGATGCGCAACGCCGAGCCGTCCCGGCCCGGGGCCCGGCTCGGCCCCTGTTCGCCGCCGCCCGGCGGGTCGTACGCCACCACGATGCTGTAGCCGTCGAACCGGTGCGCCGTCCGCTGGTGGCTGACGGTGACATCGGACAGCCAGGCCAGGACCCCGGCCCGCTCCGGCTCGTCGATGCCGGCCGGCCAGCACCTGCCGAACAGGGCGGCCACGGCCTTGCGATCGTGCGGGGCCGGTGTGCCGTACCGCGCACAGGACATGCCCCACGGCGTGTCCGGGTCGCCGGGAAGCGAGACCACCGTGAGCGTGACGTCGCTGTCCGGGCTGCCGGACGAGACGCTGACCTGCCCGTCGGAACGACGAGTCGTGGTCTTCGCCGTCCTGCCCCACGCGGCGGCGAGGCCCGGGATGGTCAGCCCCGCCACCGGCCCCGGCACGACCGGATTGCTCTCCCGCACCGTCGGAGCGGCGCCCGCCGGAACCGGCGGGTCCGTCGGCTCGTCTCGGCCGTCCGCCCACAGCCAGGCCGCTCCGACGGCTGCCACCAGCCCGGCAGCCACCAACCCGGCCCTGCTTCGCAACGCCCCACCCCCGTGACGATCATCGATGGGATGAGGATATTGCACCCTCGCGCACGTCAGCGCAGAGGTGCGGTGGACTCACGGGTGATCAGGCGCACCGGGAACCGCTCCACTCCGGAGGTGGCCGTCCCCTCCATGGCGGCGGACAGGCGCTGGGCCGCTATCCGGCCGAGATGCTCCAGGTTGAGGTCGATCGTGGTCAGCGGCGGCCGCGAGTTGACCGCCAGGACGCTCCAGTTGTCGAAGCCGATGACGGCGACGCGGGACGGCACGTCGATACGCTCCTCGTGCAGCACGTCGAGGACACCCCGGGCGATCTCGTCCGAGCCGGCGAAGATGGCGTCCACCTCGGGGCAGCGCTCCAGCAGCATCCGGGTCGCGCCGCGGCCCCACGCCTCGGACCACATGCCGAACCAGACCTCGCCGCCGGCCAGGGTCAGCCCCTCCTCGGTGAGCCGGTCGACGGCGCCGCGCGCCCGGTCCTGTGCGGCGCTGTAGCCGGGGTCGCCGGTGATGTGCGCGATCCGGCGGCGTCCACAACGGATCAGATGGTCCACGGCGGTCCGCCCGCCGCCGGTGTTGTCGGTGATCAGCGACAGGTCGGCCGGGTCGTCGGACGGCGCATACGCATACACCACCGGAACGGGCAGATCACCGAGGGACGGCCGGGTGTCCGGGCGGGCGCCGACCACTATCAACCCGTCGACCCGGCGCGACAGCAGCGCCCGGAGATGATGCTTCTCCCGGATGGTGTCGCCCCGGGCGTCGCACAGGAACACCGAGGTCTGGTCGGAGCCGAACGCGTCCTCGGCGCCCATCAGGATCGGGATGGAGAACCGGCCCTCCAGGTCGGACGTGAGCAGCCCGACCGTGCCGCTGCGCTGGGTGATCAGGCCCTGGGCGAGCGTGTTGGGTGAGAAGGAGAGCTGCTCGGCGGCGCGGATGACACGCTCACGGGTCTCGGCGCGAACCTGCGGCTGCCCGTTGAGCGCCTTGGACGCGGTCGCGACCGAGACCCCGGCGAGTTTGGCGACGTCGCGAAGAGTGGCCCTGGACAAAGATGATTCTCCCGCGTGACATTCTTGAAAACCTTTTCGGCCCACTGACCGTCTGGTCAGACTAGCCCAGCCGCCGCAACTCCGAAACACGCGTTGCCGTTCGATGTCTCAGCAGAGTGCCCCTTCGATCAGGGTGTCGGCCGCCCGCTGCTGTCGCATGTGGTCCTCGGGGGTGTCGCCGAGCACGCTGTTCACCGACAGCACCACACTGCGCCGGCCG
This sequence comes from Actinoplanes sp. CA-252034, assembly GCF_050956125.1. Lineage (NCBI taxonomy): Bacteria > Bacillati > Actinomycetota > Actinomycetes > Micromonosporales > Micromonosporaceae > Actinoplanes > Actinoplanes sp. CA-252034. Next base: position 6,594,958 of record NZ_CP191846.1, on the reverse strand, counting down.
TCCGCGGTGACGCCGTCGTCGGTGATGTAGCCGCCCCAGCCACCGGGATGGCTCCAATACGTGCCACCGCACGGCAGCGGTCGCTGGAAGATCCCCAGACCGTAACGCGCGCCCGGCATGACCGGGGAGTCCACCGGCACGGTACGGGTCATCTCGGCGAGCTGGGCCGGCCGCAGCAGCCGCCCACCGAACAGCGCCCGGAGGAAGACGTTGAGGTCCCGGGTCGTGGAGACGATCGCCGACCCGGTGTCGGCCGGGGACTGAGCGGTGACGTCGGCGCCGAGGCGGTACGCGCGGGCGTACGGCTCCGGCATCACGGGCGAGCCACCGGGCCACGACGTCCCGGTGAGGCCCAGCGGTCGCACGATCCGGCGCTCCACCTCGTCGTACCAGTGCCGTCCGGTGACCCGTTCGATGATCAGGTCGAGAAGGATGTAACCGGTGTTGGAGTAGCCCCAGGCGGTACCGGGTGCCGCATCCGGCCGGTGCGCCATCGCCCGCGCCACCAGCTGCTCCGGGGTGAACGCGCCCTCGTCCGGGATGTCGTCGTGAATGCCGCCGGTGTGCTGGAGCAGGTGACGGACGGTGATGCGGCGGCCGTCGTTGCCGCTGCCCCGCACGACCCCCGGCAGCCATCGCTCGACCGGATCGTCCAGTCGCAGCCGGCCCTCACCGGCGAGCTGCAGGACGACGACGGCGGTGAACGTCTTGCCGGCGCTCGCGATGCGGAACCGCCCGTCGGCCGGCACCGGCCGCCCGGTGCGCAGGTCGCCGGCGCCGCTGGTGGCCACGTGCGCGCGGCCGTCCGCGGAGACGAACCGGGCCTGCGCGCCCACGATGCCGAGCGCGTGGATCGCGTCGGCGTGCCGCTGCAGCTCGGGGACCGGTGCCGCGGCGCCGGTCGGGGCCAGCAGTGCCCAGATCAGGAGAAGTCGCATGCGTGCAAACGTTAGGCCTGGCCGGGGCAGGATTCGATCCTGCTGGCCACCGGGCGAAGGGTAGGGCTGACTAGAGTGTGGACAGTGGGAGTGGATCTCGAACGGGTGGCACGGCACCGGGCTCTGTCGGCGGCGCTGGCCGCTCGGGACGACGCCGGGATCGCCGCGCTCGTGGGCGAGCCGACCGCCGGCTTCGGTGGGAGCACGGCGTCGGTGACCGTCGACGGCGTGCCGGTCTTCGTCAAGCTGGTGCCGCTGACCGACCTGGAGCGGCGCCCGGAGAATGTCGGCTCGACGGCGAACCTGTTCGGCCTGCCCCCGTTCTACCAGTACGGCATCGGCTCGGCCGGATTCGGCGCCTGGCGTGAGCTCGCCGTGCACACCCTGACGACGCGGTGGGTCCTGGACGGCGAGTACGACGGCTTCCCGCTCGTCCACCACTGGCGTGTGCTGCCGCGTACGCCCGGCCCCACCGAGCCCGGCGAGCTGGAGCGCTGGGTGGAGCACTGGGAGGGCGACGACGCGGTCCGGGCCCGGCTGGAGGCGATCGGCTCGGCCTCGGCCGCCGTGGTCCTGTTCATGGAGAGCTTCCCGCTCACCGTCGACGCGTGGCTCGCCGAGCGGACCGCCGCGGGCGACGAGGGGGCGTACGACGTCGTCGACCGCGCCGTGCAGGAGGGCGTGGCGTTCCTGGGGTCGCGCGGCCTCACCCACTTCGACGCGCACTTCCTCAACCTGCTGACCGACGGCCACCGGATCTACTTCGCCGATTTCGGGCTGGCCGTGCACACCGGGTTCGACCTCGACGCCGTCGAGTCCGCCTTCCATCGGCGGCACCACGACTACGACCGTGGCTACACGGCGGCCCACCTGGTCCGCTGGCTGGTCAGCAGGCTGCTCGACGTCCCCTGGCCGGAGGTCACCGGCCGCCTCCGGGCCCATGCGGCGGACCCGGGCGGGTTCGCGCTCCCGGAGCCGGCGCTCCGCGTGCTGCGGCGCCATCTGCCGGCTGCCCTGGTGATGGGCGAGTTCTTCGACGAGCTGTGGAGTGTCAGCAAGCACACCCCGTTCCCCGCCGAGGAGCTGGCCCGGGCGCTCAGGCCGTGACGGCGCCCGTCTGCGCGGCCAGGATGCCGGCCACGCCGGCGGCCCGCAGCGTGTCCCCGACGATGCCGTGCGTGTTGGCCACGGAGAAGGCGCGCCCCCGCCGCACCGCCACCTGGCGGCCGGTCAGCAGGGACCGCACGCCCGCCGCGCCGAGGAACGGCACGGTCGCGAGGTCCACGACGACATGCCGGACGCCGGACTGCTCGGCGGCGTTGATCAGGATGATGCTGAGCGCCTCACTGACGTCGTGGTCGATCTCACCGCTGACCATGATCCGCACAACGCCGTCGCCGTCGTCGTGCTTGCACACCGTGAACGGGCCGGTCATCTTCTCTGTCCTTCCGTCGAAGCCCTGATTCTCCGGCACCGGTGGCCGCCGCGTGCCCGGATCACCGGGTTGACGGGAAGTTCGCCGCTTGCCCGTCCGAGGTCGGGGCCACTAGGCTGCCGGAAAGCGCTTTCCTGCCGGTAAGGGGATCGGATGACCGAGCTGAACGTGGACGGGACCCGGGTGGCCACCTATGTGGACGCCCCCGAGCTCGACATCCGTCTCGCGCCCCGCCCCTATCTGCACCCGGTCCGCACGCTGGGTGGCACGGTCGTCACCGACGAGCTCCCGCAGGACCACCCCTGGCATCTCGGGGTGTCGGTCACCATGCAGGACGTCGACGGCGTCAACGTCTGGGGCGGGCGCACCTACGTGCGCGATCAAGGCTACATCTGGCGCGACGATCACGGGCGCGTCATCGCCGGCAGCCGCACGCCGCTGCCCGGCGGCTTCGCCGAGGACCTGCGGTGGGTCGACGCAGGCGGCCGGCTCCTGCTCAGAGAGCAGCGTTCGGTCACGGCCCGCCCGGCGCCGCGAGGCTGGCGGCTCTTCTTCCGGTACGCGCTGGGCGCCCCCACCCAGTCGGAGGTGACGATCGGGAGCCCGGCGACGAACGGGCGCACCGGGGGAGCGGGCTACGGCGGCTTCTTCTGGCGAGCCACCGAGGGCGAGGCGATGGCGTTCACCCCGTCCGGCGGCGACCCGCACGGCTCCACCGATCCCTGGCTGGCACTGTCCGTCGAGGACGCGTACACCCTGGTCTTCACCGGCCTGGACGGTGACGACCGATGGTTCGCCCGCACCGGCGACTACAACGGTGTCTGTGCCGCCCTGGCCTGGGAGGACACCCTGACCATCAAACCGGGCGTCCCGCTGACCCGCGAGATCACCGTCCTGGTCGCCGACGGCCGCCTGACCCGCGACGAGGTCGCCGCCGTGGTGTGACCGTGCCGCGTGGTCCGGTGACGTTCACGACCCTGGTGCACCGTCTCGTGCCCTGATGCGCGAAGCTCGACGGTTATGGGGCTGAGTTCTCTCCGGTGGCTGGGGCTGGCCGGTTCGTTGATGCTGGCGGTGGCCGGCCGGCTCGGCGGGGCACTGCCCGGCGCCGATCTGGCGGCCACTCCGCTCAGCGTCGCCCGGAGCACCTACGGGCCGGTCATCCTCGGTCTCTGGCTCGCCGGGACGGCCATCACGGCCTACGCCTGGTGGTCCGGCCGGGACCGGGTTCCGTCGCTGCGGTGGGCGATCGGGACGGCGTTCCTCTGGCTGCTGCCGTTCCTGTTCGTGCCACCGATGGGCAGCCGGGACGTGTATTCGTACGCGTGTCAGGGCGAGATGTTCACCCACGGGCTCGACCCGTACGAGGTCGGGGTGTCGGCGCTGCCGTGCACCTGGCTCGGCACGGTCGCCGAGATCTGGCGGGACACGATCACCCCGTACGGCCCCCTGTTCCTCCTGATCGCCGGCGCCGCGGTCGCGGTGGGCCAGACGCTGACCGGGACCATCGTCGTCTTCCGCCTGGTCACCCTGGCCGCGATCGTCGTGATCGCCGCCTGCCTGCCGGCCCTGGCGCGCCGCTGCGGCATCGCGCCGGAGCGCGCGATCTGGGTGGCGCTCGCCGGCCCGCTGGTCGGCGCCCATATGCTCGCGGCGCCGCACAACGACGCGGTCATGGTCGGGTTGCTGGTGGCCGGCCTCTTCCTGGTCGTACGAGCGGACGCCCGCCCGATCCCGCTGCTCGCCGGCGGTGTCCTGCTCGGACTCGCGGTGGCCGTGAAGGCGACCGCGATCGTCGTGATCCCGTTCGCGGCGCTGATCGCTGCCCGCCGGGTGCCCGGCTCACCAGGACTGCGCGCCCAACTCGGCCCCCTGGCGAAGGCCTCCGCTCTGGTCGGCGGATCGTCGGTGGTGGCGCTGCTGGCGGTGACCCTGGCCAGCGGGCTCGGCTTCGGCTGGGTGCCGGCGATGCAGGGCAGCACCACGGTCATCCAGTTCACCTCGCCGCCGACCGCGATCGGCATGACGCTGACCTACGCGGGCCAGGCGCTGTTCCCCGGATTCGACGCGGTGCCGACGGTCCGCGCTCTTGCGCTCGTGGCGCTCACGACCGTACTCATCATGCTCTTCGTCGCGGCCCTGCGTGCCGCCGACCGGGACCGGGCCGCCCTGCGGGGAGCCGCCTTCGGGATGGCCGCCGTGGTCCTGCTGTCACCGGTCTTCCACCCCTGGTATGTGATGTGGCCGCTCACCCTGCTGGCCGCCGTCACCGTGCGGACCAGCGCGTTCATGTGGATCGCCATCGTGGCCGCGTTCTCGGTGCTGCCCGACGGCGGCGGTCTGGCCCGGTTCGTGAAGTTCCCCGGGGCGCCGCTCATGACCATCCTGCTGATCGTGCTGGCGGTCCGCTTTTACAGGCGACGCACAGCCGTGGCACAAGAGGATCCTCAGCAACCGGCCTTTCCTTGAGTCGTCCAGCTCCCATGGCGACGAAGGATGGCCCGCATGCCCGCTCACACCCTGTCCCGACGGTCGTTCGGCGCGGCCCTGCTCGGAGCGGTCGGCCTGGCCGTCGTCGGCGGTTGCTCGAGCGGCTCCGCCTCCGCCTCGTCGACCGCCGCCACCGCGGGCAGCGGGCTCTTCGACCCCACCCAGGTGCACGACATCGAGTTCACCTTCGACCAGGACGCCTATGACAAGGTGATCGACGCCTACCTCGGCGACCAGTCGAAGGAGTGGCTGGAGGCGACCGTCACCATCGACGGTACGACGTTCGAGAAGGCCGGGCTGCGGCTCAAGGGCAACTCGACGCTGCGCGGGCTGACCAGGTCGGGCGCCACCGCCGACACCGGCAACCGCGCCGGCGGCCCGGGCGGCGGCATCTCGGCGGAGAACCCGCAGGACCTGCCATGGCTCGTCCGGCTCGACAAGTACACCGACGGGCAGGCGCTGGGCGGCTACACCGAGTTCGTGGTCCGCTCCAACAACACCGACAGCGCCCTCAACGAGGCGGTCGCCCTGGAGTTGCTGGCGCTCGCCGGGCTCGCCACCCAGAAGTCGGCCTCGACCCGGCTGAGCGTCAACGGCGGCAACGAGGTACTGCGGCTCATCATCGAGAACCCGGGCGACAAATGGGACGCCGACCACTTCTCGTCCGCCGGAATCCTGTACAAGGCGGAGAGCGGCGGCGACTACTCGTACCGCGGTGACGACGCCGACAGCTACCAAGACGTCTTCGACCAGGAGACCGATTCCGACAACCCGAACGTGGCGCCGCTGGCCGCATTCCTCAAGTTCATCAACGAGTCCGACGACGCCACGTTCGCCTCCGACCTCGCCAAGCACCTGGACGTCGCCGCATTCGCGAACTATCTGGCGTTCCAGGAGCTGGTCAAGAACTCGGACGACATCGACGGGCCGGGCAACAACTCGTACCTGCGCTATACGACCGACAAGGATCAGTTCACGGTGGTCGCGTGGGACCACAACCTGGCGTTCGGCGGCATGGGTGGCGGGGGTGGCAACCGCGGCGGCGGCGCTCCCGTCGGCGGCGCTCCTGGAGGCGGCGCTCCCGGCGGCAGCCAGGGCCGCCGGAACGGGGGCGGCGGTGGTCCCGGCGGGCGCAGCAACATCCTGGTCACCCGATTCAACGCCGACAAGACCTTCAAGGCGTCGTACGACAAAGCGCTCACCGACCTCAAGGCCTCCCTCTACACCAGCGGCAAGGCGGCGTCGATCCTGCAGACCCGGGCCGCCGTGCTGACCGCCAAGGCGAGCGACCTCATCAGCGCCGACACCGTCACCAGCGAGTCCGACACCATCAAGGGCTACTTCGCCTGACGCGGGGCATCATGCTCGGCATGAGTGTCGAGCACGATCAGCCCGGTGACGACCGGATCAAGGTCTGGTTCCGGTTCGTACCGCGGGAGGGCTGGCTGCCCATCGACACCGAGGGACTGTGGGCGACCCGCCTGACCCCGGACACGGCGCGCATCGACAACGTGGCCTTCCTGCAGGACGGCGTCGCCCAGAACGACGTGATCCGATTCCGTACCGAACCGGACGGCCGGCACTGGGCCACCGGCCGGGTCACCGCCTCCGGCCACTGCGTGATCCGCGTGATCGCCATGCCCGGCGGCCCGCTCGGCCAGACGTCGCCCGGCGACCCGCTCGGCGGGCCGTCGCCCAGCAGCCATGGGTCGCCCGGCGGGCAGACGCCGCCCAACGGCCAGACGTTGCCAGACGGCGGGACGTCGCCCGGCGATCCGGCGGCCGCCGTGCACGACGCGTTCGCCCGGTTCGGGCTCGGCGGCGAAGTCTTCAGCAGGGACTTCCCGATGGTCGCCTTCGACGTGCCCGCCGACGCCGACCTCCCCGGAGTCAAGCGGCTGCTCGACGAGGGCACCGAGAAGGGCTGGTGGCAGTACGAGGTCGGCTGCGCCACCGACCACTGGTGGAGTGCCTGACGGCCACCGGTCGTGGATTGGACCGCGCCCGGTGCCGGTGCGCGGTCGTAACGTCGGGGCGTGACCGTGGGATTCGTCGGGCTCGGGGTGATGGGGCAGCCGATGGCGCTCAATCTGGCCCGGGCCGGTACCGAGCTGATCGTGTGGAACCGCACCCCGAGCGGACCGGGCCGTTGCGTGCGGCCGGGGCGGTGGTGGCGGCCGACCCGGCGGAGGTGTTCGCGGCCGCCGGGACCGTCATCCTGATGCTGGCCAACGACCGGGTCATCGACGACGTCCTGGGGCGGGGCACCGAGGCCTTCGGCAGACACGTCGCCGGCCGAACGATCATCCACATGGGCACCACCGCTCCGGCGTACTCGGCCGGGCTCGGCGCTGATGTGATCGGCGCCGGTGGGGCGTACGTCGAAGCTCCGGTCTCGGGGTCCCGCGGCCCGGCAGAGTCCGGCGACCTGGTGGTGATGATCGCCTCCGCCGGTGGCGCGGATCCCTCCACCGGGAGCCCGGATCTCTCCGCCCTCGGTTCGGGCGTCCCTGCCGGTGGCGCGGATCTCCTCGTCGGCGGCCCGGAGGTCGAGGACCTGCTGCGGCCGATGTGCCGGGAGATCGTGCGCTGCGGCGACGTGCCCGGGGCGCTGCTGATGAAGCTGGCCGTCAACACCTTCCTGATCAGCATGGTGACCGGGCTGGCCGAGGCGTTCCACTTCGCCGAGCGGCACGGGCTCGACCGGTCGACGCTGCTCACGGCGCTCGACGCCGGCCCGATGGCGAGCACGGTGTCCCGGGTCAAGGGCCGCAAACTGCGCGACCGCGACTTCGACGTGCAGGCCGCGACCCGTGACGTGCTGTACAACAGCGAGCTGGTCGTGGCCGCGGCCCGGCAGGCGGGTTTCGCGTCGCCGCTGCTGGACGTGTGCCGCGCCCTCTACGCCGAGACCGACCGGGCCGGCCACGGCGGCGAGGACATGGCCGCGGTGATCCGCGCCCTGGAGGCCCGCTCGGCACTCTAGCGGTGGTTTGTCGGCTTCGTAACCTTTCCGCGGTGTCTGGCGTTGCGTTCGGCAACTGGTTTGTCGAGCGTTGGAGTGCTGGGTGGCTCGTGTGGTGTGTCCGCCGGCTGCGGGTCCGTTGGAAGACTACGCGGCGTGTTTCGACGAGTTGTTCTCCCGGCTGGCCCAGCGGCGCGGGTTCCGTGAATATCTGACCGGACTGCTCGCTCCCCGCGACCGGAACAAGACCTTGACGGGTCTGGCCGGGTCCGAGCCGGTCGTGGGGGCACAGCATGCTGCGGTGCAGCGGTTGCAGTACTTCCTGTCGCAGTCCACATGGGACGCGGACGAGATCAACCAGCGGCGTCTCGAGCTGCTGGTGAACGATCCGGCGACCGCGCCGCACACCCGCGGGGTGATCGCGATCGACGACTCCGGCGACCGTAAGGACGGCTCCGCGACGGCGCACGTCGGGCGGCAGTGGCTGGGCCGGTACGGCAAGACCGACAACGGCATCGTCACCGTGACTACCGTCTGGGCCGACGAACGCGTCTACTACCCGTTGCACGCCGAGGCGTACACCCCAGCGTCGCATTTCCCTCGGAAGCAGGCCGATCCCGGGTTCCGGACCAAGTTGCAGATCGCCGCCGATCTGATCGCCGCAGCGCAAGCAGCGGGCGTGATGTGCCGAGCGGTGGTGGCAGACAGCTTCTACGGCGAGCACGACGACCTGCGTGGTGTGCTGCGGCAGAGCGGGCTGGGGTTCGTCATGGCACTCAAGCCGTCGAGAGGCACCTGGCAATACGGCGCCGAGGCATACACACCGCGCGACGCCGCCCGCGCGGTGCCCTGGGCCGGCCCGGACGATCCCGGCGGCTGGCACCCGGTCACGCGAACCTTCCGCGACGGGCACACCGAGACCTGGTGGGCCACCGACGCCAGCCTCGGCTGGTGGGGACCCGACGGGCATACCCGCCTCGTGATCGCCACCACCGACCCGGAATCCCTGCCGGACAAGGCCACCTGGTACCTGGCCACGAACCTGCCCCGACCCAGCGGCCCCCACGACACTCCCAATGCCGTCCACGAGCCGGCAGACCTGACCGAGGTCGCGCGGCTCTACGGGATCCGGCACTGGATCGAGCAAAGCTACAAGCAGGTCAAAGACGAACTGGGCTGGGCCGACTTCCAAGTCCGCTCCGCGACCGCGATCCGTCGGCATCAAACCCTCGTCAACTGCGCCTTCTCGTTCTGCTGGGACACCTGGTTCGACCCGCCATCCACCAGCGACAACATCGCGACTCCCCCGGAACCTGTCCCCGACGGCTCCGGAGAGAGGGGGCACCGACCCCGGCCCCACCACTGAGCAACCCAGCTGGCCGAAAGCGCTACGCGCCGTCCGCGCCTGGCTCACCCCCTGGCTGCTACTGCACCGCTGCTGGACAGCCTGGACCGACAGACCGCCACCCCGCGAACTCCAGCAGCTACTCAACGCCGTCGGAAGAGGCCACGCCCTCAACCTCTACCTACCGCCATAAAGACGACAAAATACCGCTAGAGAGCTTTCGGAGTCAGGGTCTGCGCCGGCGTCGGCTGGCCATGGCTCAGCCAAGTCATGACGTCGCCGCAAGCCCGTTCACGCCGCGGTTCACGGACTGGTCACCGAGACGTCCGCTGCCCTCGGCCCGGGGGACTCGTCACCAAGACGTCTCCGGCCCATTGCCCCGAGGGACTGGTCGCCGAGACGTCCGCTGCCCTTGCCCCGGGGGACTCGTCACCAGGACGGTCCCTGCCTTCGCCGAGGCCTTTGCCGAGGACGAGGACGAGCGCACACGAACACCGATCGTGCGACCCCAGCCACGCCACCACGACCACCAGCGCACACGAAACCCCGATCGTGGGCTCTCACCAACGCCAGGGCGACGACCAGCGCACACGCAACCGTTACGTGTGCGCCCATAACCGCCGGCGACCACGGAGAAGATCGACTACACGGACTACCGACACGCGGGGGCTGGGTCGTCGACGCTGGTACGGACTACTGGCACGCGGGGGTCGGGTCGTCGACGCTGGTGTCGCGCCGCGGTCGCATCCGAGCAGTGGTTCGGGTGGGCGCGAGGCCCATCGCCGGAGCCGTCCGGTGCACCCGGTAGGGGAACCGGGCTCGGTCACCGACCGTAGACGGCGGCGAGAACACCCGAACCCGGCAGGTGGGCCGGCCGGGGCGGCGGTGACCTGGCACAGACCCTGACCTCGGAAGCTCCCTAGAAGCTCTCGGAGTCAGGGTCTGAATCCGGCCCTCTCCAGAATCGGCATGAGACATCGGCGCTGTCCGCCTGGTGCAGGCTGCCGGCGTGCACTCCGCAACGGTCAACCGCTTGATGGCCGTGAAGCGTTGTATCGTGCGCGGGTGACTCGAGACGATGAGCCCGTGGAGCGCGACGCGCTGGACCGGGTGACGTGGGCGCTGCGTCGTGCGGAACTGGCAGTGCAGGCCCTGAAGGAGCAACGCCTCCGGCCGTTGGGCATGGCGACCGCGCACTACACCCTGCTGATCTCTCTGCACGCCGACCCCGGGGTGACCGGTGCCGAGTTGGCCCGTCGTCTCAACGTCACCCCGCAGGCTGTGGCCTCGCTGGTCGCGCGGTTGGCCGATCGTGGGCAACTCGAGCGCCGTGAGCATCCGCGTCACCGGCACGTGCAGGAACTGCACCTCACCGACGCCGGACGGGAAGCACTGCGTATGGCCGATGCGGTCGTCGCGGACGTCGAGCGGCAAGCCACCGCAGCGCTCGGCCCCGACAACACCACTCAGCTTCGGGCACTACTCGACCAACTGGCCGCCGCACTCCGTAGGGCCTGAACACCGCACACCTCGGCACCGGGCGCTTCGCCGGCCAGACCATCAAACGCTTGACAGGCATTCGACGCTTGAGTAACCATGGTCTTCATGAGTCGACCTCTTGCATTGATCACCGGCGCCTCGTCGGGCATCGGCGCCGCCTACGCCCGCAACCTGGCCGACAGCCACGACCTTGTCCTGGTGGCGCGGCGCGCCGATCGACTCAGCGGCCTCGCCGAGGAGCTGGGACCGCGCGGCGCGGCGGTCGAGGTGCTGGCCGCCGACCTCGGCACCCACGACGGCATCGACACCGTTGCCAAACGCCTCGACACCGGCGACGTGCGTCTGCTGATCAGCAACGCCGGCGAAGGCGGCTACGCTCCGTTCACCGATGTCGACCCGGCCGACGTCGACCGGCTGCTCACTCTCAACGCCGTCGCTCCCATCCGTCTGGTCCGTGCCGGGCTCCCCGGCATGCTGACGGCCGGTGAAGGCGCCATCATCACGGTCGCCTCGCTGCTGGCCTTCAGCGCGGGCAGCACCGATGCGCGTGCGCCTCGTCGTGCCCTGTACGTCGCGGCGAAAGCCGCCACGCTGGGCTTCACCCGCACTCTGGCCAACGAGCTCGCCGACAGCCCGGTGCAGGTGCAGGTGCTGTGCCCCGGTGTGGTGGCCACGGAATGGAACAGCGGCGCCGGCCACCGCATCCCCTGGGCGATGTCGCCGGAAGACGTCGCCTCGGCCAGCCTGACCGGGCTGCGACTCGGTGAGACGATCTGCGCGCCCGGACTGGAGGACCCGGCCACCGCACTGGAGGCTCTGCAGGCCGCCGAGGGCGCGTGGCTCGCCGGTGGTAACCAGCCCGCACTCGCGGCCCGCTACGTCAACTCGTAGACGTCGGGCTTCACCTCATGAGCCTTGCTCCCCGGACCCTCCCGCGCCGAAGGTCCGCAGCCGCCTCAGACGGCGGTGGCCGGGGTGAGCGACCCGATGCGGTGCCGGCGCTCGACCCGCTGACCCCAGAACGTGCCGGCCAGGACGAGTCCGATCCCGAGCCCCGCGAGAACGGTCAGATGCTCGCCTCCGAGACTGATTCCGATCAGCACGGCCCACACTGGTTCGGTGCCCAGCAGGAGGCTCGCCCGGGCCGGTGACGTGCGGCGGATCGCCCACAGCTGCACCAGGAACGCGAAGACACTGCAGCCCAGCGCCAGGTAGAGGACGCCGAGCCATTCGCCGGTTCCGAGACCGTCGGTGGTCAGCGGCCACGCCGCGACGGTGAACACGAGCGCACCGATCACCGTCTGGGCCGTCGTGAGGGTCACCGTGTCGAACGACGGACGGGACAGGCGGGCGGAGAGGTTGACGTGCACGGCCCGGACCACGGCGGCGGCCAGCATCAACAGGTCACCGACCGAGGGGGTACGCAGTCCCGGCCCCGCCACCAGCAGGACCACCCCGAGGGTCGCCACCGCCGCGGCCAGCAGGAACCGGGCCGGCAACCCGCCCTGCAGGACCGGCGTGAGCAGGATGGTGAGGCTGATCAGCACCCCGGCGTTGGTGGCGCTGGTCATCGACACCCCGTACGTCTCCAGCACCAGGACCGACGCCTGGGTGCAGCCGAGCAGCACGCCGACGGCCAGTTCACGCCGTTGCACCCGTCGGCCGATCATCAGCGGGAGCATCGCGAGCATCGACACGAGGTAGCGCAGCGCCAGGACGACGAGCACGCCGGTGGCCGCCACCAGGGTCTTGGCGGCGAGATAGCTGCTGCCCCAGACGGCTGCCACGGCCAGCAGGAGGAGGTCTCCGGTCACAGGAGGAAGCGTCCGGCCCGGCGATACGGTAGACAAGAGGCCAACTGATGAACCGACGATGTAGTGGGGCCTTGTGGATCCGCATCACCTGAGGCTGTTGCGCGAGCTCGGCGAGCGGGGGAGCGTCGCAGCGGTCGCCCGTGCGATGCACATCACCCCGTCCGCGGTGTCCCAGCAGCTGAACACTCTGCAACGCGCGGCGAGGGTGCCGCTCACCGAGCGCCGTGGCCGACGGCTGGCGCTCACCGGCGCGGGCCGGGCTCTGGCGGCGGCCGCGGTCGAGGTGATGACCGCTTTGGATCGCGCTGCGCGGGCCGTCGGCGACCATCTCGACGCGCCGGACGACCCGGTGCGTGTGGCCGCGTTCCACAGTGCCGGGCTGACCTGGTTCGCACCGTTGATCATCCGGCTCGCCGAGATCGGCGGCCCGCCCGTGCGCTGCGCCGACGAGGACGTGGCACACGCCGACTTCCCGGCGCTCGTCGGCGACTACGACCTGGTGGTGGCGCACCGCCTCGCGTACAGCCCGCCGTGGCCCGCCGACCGGCTCACGGTGATTCCGCTGATCGAGGAGCCACTGTACGTGGCGATGTCCGCCGAGCATCCGCTCGCCGGGCGGGAGTCGCTCGCCGCGGCCGATGTCGCCGGATGGCCGTGGATCAGCGTGCACGAGGGATTCCCGCTGGAGGGGGTGCTGGCCGCGATCGCCGCGAGCGCCGGGCGGCCGCTGGAGATCCGGCACCGGATCAACGAGTTCACGGTCGCCGCCTCGGTGGTCGCGGCGGGCGAGGTGCTCGCGCTGCTCCCGGGCCGCACCACGACCCCGGATGCACGGCTGGCGCTCCGCCCGCTCGCCGGCATCCCGGCCGCCCGGCACATCGACGTCCTGGCCAGGCCGGAGACCCTGCACCGGGCGGCGGTCCGCACGGTTCTCGACACCCTACGGGCGATCGCCGCCTGACCCCAGAGGGTGACCGGGAGAGGCCGAGCGGGGGCGGGTGGGGAGGACGGTCGGGCGGGGAGTGCGGGGCCGCCGGTTCAGCAGGCCGCCGGGGGTCGGTCGCCCAGGCAGGAGACCAGGTGCGGGGCGGCCGCCGTCAGGAGCTTGCGGCCGATCGTGGCGAGCTGTGCCACCTGCTCCGGGGTGAGGACGTCGAAGACCAGGCGGCGGGCCTCGCGAACATGATCGGGTGCGGCGGCCACCACCGCGTCCCAGCCGGCATCGGTGAGAACCGCTTCGACGCAGCGCGTCTCGGTGGCGGTGTCGATCGAGACCCGGCGCTCGACCCAGCCGTGCTTCTCCAGCCGGGAGACGGCGTGCGACAGGCGCGACGGTGAGCCGGCGGCCAGGTGGGCGAGGCTTCCCATGCGGATGGCACGCCCCGGCGCCTCGGACAGCGACGACAGGATCGTGTACTCGAAGTAGTTGATCCCGACGTCTCGTTTGAGCTGCGCGTCGATGACCGGCGGCAGGCTGGTGAGCACCGCGCTGAGCGCCATCCAGGCGGTGCGCTCGTCGTCGGAGAGCCAGGGGGCGGCTGTGGGATCGCTCACGGAACGAAAGAATACGCGATCAACCTCTTGAACGTTCAACACTTGCGGTGTCATGCTTCGTCTTGAACGTTCAAGTCCAACTGATCCGGACTTGGCATGGTATTAGGAGATTTCGATGGCCGTTCTGCGTGTCGACGCCAGCATCCTGGGCCCGAACTCCGCGAGCACCGAGCTCGCCGATATCGTCGAGAAGGAGCTGGGCGGCGCCCCGATAGTCCGCCGCCACATCGGCGCGTCCCCGCTGCCCGCCGACGCCTGGGCCACCGCGATCCAGGCCGCCTATGTCCCCGCCGACCAGCGCAGCGACGCCCACCACGGCGCCGTGGCCCTGGCCGGTGAGCTGGCCGGCGAGCTGCGCGCCGCGGACGCCGCGATCCTGGCTCTGCCGTTCTACAACTACGGTGTGTCGCAGCACGTGAAGACCTGGTTCGACCTGGCCATGGCCGGCGGTGAGAACGGTGAGAAGTTCCTCGACGGCAAGCCGGTCGTGGTCCTGACCACCCGCGGCGGCTCCTACGGTCCGGGCACGCCCCGCGACGGCTGGGACCACAACACCGACTACCTGCGCCGCGTCGTCGCCGACATCTGGGGCGCCGACCTGACCCTGATCGAGCGCGAGTTCACCCTGGTCGGCGTCAACCCGGCGCTGGACGCCTTCACCGAGACCGCCGCGGTCATGCGTAAGTCCGCGCACGAGGCCGCCGTCGAGGCAGGCCGCGCCCTCGCCGCCCGCGTCTGACGATCAAACCCCTCTGATCGTACGGTCGGGACCGCCTCGCCGAAGCCGGGTCAGTCCCGGGCCCACCGCGCGGCGTGGGCGGCCCGTCCCGGCCGACCAGCGACCGCCGGGCCGGGGCGTCCCGTCACGCATCAATGGGCGGCCGGCGCGGACGGATCTCAGCCGCCGGTGGTGTGGCGGGCGGCCTGGCGAAGATCGATCTCCTCGATGAGCTCGCGGGCGACGTCCTCGCTGACCCGTTGCTCGTGCACGGCACGGCCGAGGGCGAGCCGCTGCTCCTCGTACGCGGTGTCGCTGTCCGGATCGGCGGCGGCCTCGGCCATCACCTCGCGGCCGACGGCACGCAGGCGCTCCTGCTCGGCGTGCTCGGCGGTCAGGTCGAAGCGCAGCCACCGGGCCAGCCGGCCGACGGTGGTGCCCTGGACGAGCAGCGTGCCGAGGGTGACGACCAGGGCGATGACCTGGATCGCGTCACGACCGGGGAACGGCCGGCCGGCGGCGGTGAGCTCGGGCACGCCGGCCGCGGCCGCCAGGGTGAGGATTCCCCGCATGCCGGTCCAGCTGACCAGCACCGTCTCCTTCGTGGACGGTGGCGGCAGCGGCCGGCTGCGACGGCGGTTCAGCCGTGCCTCACGGACCCGCCGGTAGCGGGGGTCGCGCCCGGCCCGGCGCTCCGCCATCCGGTGCCGTAGCCGCCACCGGCCGAACAGCGCGAACACCGCCGCGAACCGGAACAGGATCGCGGCCACGAGCAGCACCCCTGCCGCGACCAGGGTGCGAACCAGCCCCGGGTCGCCGTCCTCGGAGAGGTCCTCGAGAACGAACCTCAACTGCAGGCCGATGTACGCGAAGACGAAGGTCTCCAGAAGGAAGTCCAGCACCCGCCACACCTGCTCCTCCTGGAGCCGGGTGAGGTAGCCGCCCGGGTACTGGTGTTTCGGGTCGAGGGTGAGGTTGATGCTCATCGAGAAGGCGGCCATGACGACGGCGAGGATGCCGGAGGCGTGCACCTGCTCGGCGGTCAGGAACGCGGTGAACGGCAGCAGCAGCACCAGCGACGTCTCCAGCGTCGGGTTGCCGAGTCGTTTGCGGATGAACAAGCCGGCCAGCGCGTACGCGGCGCCGATGCCCAGGCCGATCGAGGCGGCGTGCAGCAGCTCTCGCACACCGCCCTGCCAGGTGGTGTGCGCCCCGTTGACGGCGGCCACCGCGATCGTGAAGAGGGTCAGCGCGGTGGCGTCGTTGACGAGGCTCTCACCGGTGAGGATCGAGGTGGCCCGGCGGGGCAGGCCGATCTCGTGACCGTGCGAGACCGTGGTGATGGTGTCCGGCGGCGCCAGCACCGCCCCGAGGACGAATGCGGCGGACAGCCCGATCGAGGGCAGCAGCAGCGAGGACAGCCAGCCGAGGAAGCCAGCGGTCAGGACCACCACGACCACACCGAGATAGATGATGGCCCGCAGGTTGGCGCCGAACGCCGCGAACGACGCGCCCCTCGTCGCCGAGTAGAGCAGCGGCGGGATGACCAGGGCCAGGATCAGCTCGTGGTCCAGCTCCAGCCGCGGCATCCCGGGGAGGAACGACGCCGCGGCGGCGAGCAGCACGATCACCCAGCCCGGCTCGACGCGGTGCCGCCGGGCGACCGCCGTGACGGCGATCCCGACTCCGATGATGAGAAGCAGCTGGACGCCATTCACGGTGATCAGATTAGTGGCGGCAGCGCGTCGACGAAGGCCCGGACAGCCGGATGGCCGGCGGCGCCCGAACGGAAGGCGACACGGGTGCGGCGGCGGGTCGGCAGGGGCAGCAGGCGGACGCCGGGCGGCAACCGGTCGGTGGCCAACTGCGGCACGAGCGCGACCCCCTGGCCGGCGGCGACCAGGGCGAGGACGGTGTCGAAGTCGTCCACCCGGTGCCGGGCGCGCGGCGTGAACCCGGCCGTCTCGCAGAGCCGCAGCGTCGCGGTGTGGCAGAGCGTGCCGGGACTCGCCAGGATCCACCCGGCTCCGCTGACGTCGCTCAGCCCGCTCACTCCCGACTCCGCGGCGACGGCCAGATGGACGGTCTCGTCGAGCAACGGGACGCTCTCCAGGCCGGGCCCGGTCTCCAGCGGCACCACGTCGTAGTCCTGGAGCAGGCCGACGTCGAGCCGCCGGTCGCGCAGGGCGGCGGGCACCTCGGCCGGATCCAGCTCGGTCAGTTGCAGGTCGAGGGCGGCGTGCCGGTCGGCGAGCGTGATCAGGGCCGGGGTGAGCAGTGTGCGGATCGCCGACGGGAAGGCGCCGATGCGCAGCTCACCGGAGAGGCCGGCCCGGGCGGCGGCCAGCGCGGCGCCCGTCTGCTCCAGAGCGGCCAGCACCGTCTCGGCGTGCTGGACCAGCAGGCGGCCGGCGGCGGTCAGGGCGACCCGGCGGCCGGTGCGTTCCAGCAGGGGGAGGCCGGCCTCCCGCTCCAGGGCGGACAGCTGCTGGGAGACGGCCGACGGAGTGTACGTGTGCGCGGTCGCGACGGCGGCGATCGTGCCGAGCCGGGCCAGGTCGCAGAGCAGGCGGAGACGGCGCACGTCGAGCATCAGTTCAGCTTACGGGTCACGTCAGGAACGTGAACTGGACCTGATGCTCGATCGGGTCGAGGCTTTCGGCATGGAACTGCACGGGATTCTCGTACCCCTGATCACGCCCTTTGGTCTTGATCGTGAAGTCGACCTCGGCGCGCTGGAACGGCTCGCCCACGAGGTCTTGGACGACGGCGCGTCCGGGCTGGTGGCGCTCGGGACGACCGGGGAGCCGGCGTCGCTGACCGGCGCCGAGCAGGACGCCGTCGTCGATGTCGCCGCGCGGGTGGCCCGGGAGCGGGGTGTGCCGCTGATCGTCGGAGCGCGGCCGGACCTGGCGGCTCGGCCGGGCGTGACGGCGGCGCTGAGCCTGGTGCCGCCGTTCGTGCGGCCGGGTGAGGCCGGGGTGATCGCGCACTTCGAGGCGCGGGCCGGCGAGGTGCCACTGGTGATCTATCACGTGCCCTACCGGACCGGGCAGGAGCTGTCGATCACGGCGATCCGGCGGCTGGCCGCCCTTCCCGGCGTGATCGGCATGAAGTACGCGACCGGGACCGTCGAGGTCCCCGGCGACCTGCCCGAGGGGTTCGCGCTGCTCGGCGGGGACGATCCGCTGATCTCGCCGATGCTCGCGATCGGCGCGCACGGCGGAATCCTCGCCTCCGCGCACGTGGCGACCCGATCGTTCGCGGACCTGGCCGCGGCCTGGCGCGACGGTGACGTGGCGCGGGCCCGGAGTCTCGGCGGGCCGCTCGCCGGCCTGTCGCGGGCGCTGTTCGCCGAGCCCAACCCGACGGTGGTCAAGGGGTCCTGTGCGCGCAAGGTCGCATTCCGACCGCGGACGTACGGCTACCGCTGCTGCCCGCGGCGCAGGAAAGTGTCGCCGAGGCTGTCCGCCTGATCGGTCACCACCTGCAGGAAAGCGGTCAGCGCCGGTGACAGTGGACCGTCGCGCGTCACGGTGAACAGGCGCCGCCCCAGATCGGTCTCGGCCACCGGCCGGTAGGCCAGCGTCGGATCCTCCAGGGGCAGGTTGAGCAGCGGCAACAGGGCGACCGCGGCCGCGTGCCGGACCACGGCCAACTGCACGTCGGCGTCGTTGGAGTGGTGCCGCACGTCCGGCTCGTAGCCGCCGATCGCCCGGCAGGTGCCGACGATCATCGCGTGGTGGCCGGTGCTCTGGTCGGACGACACCCACACGGTGTCCCGCAGGTCGGCCAGCGCCACCGGCCCGCCCGGCGCGGCCAGCGGGTGATCGACCGGGAGCACGATCAGCAGCCGCTCGGACAGCAGCGGCTCGAACCGCACCCCGGCCGGCCGGGGCCGGGGATGGCCGTCGTAGTCGTCGCTGATCACCAGATCGACCGCACCCAGGCGCAGCCCGGGAAGCGCCTGCTCCAGCTCCAGCTCGGACACCTCCATCCGGACCAGCGGATGCTCGGCCGCCATTCGGGACAGCGACGGGACGAGCAGGTGGCGGGCGGCCGACTGGACGCCGCCGGCCCGGACCGTACCCCTGACCTGGTCGCCGAGCGCCGCGAGGTCGGACGTCGCCGCCTCCGCCGCGGCGAGGAGCACCCGGGCGTGCTGCGCCAGCAGCCGGCCCGCATCGGTGAGTCGCACCCCGCGCCCGGCCCGCTCCAGCAGAGGCGCGCCGACCTCCTTCTCCAGGACGGTCAGCTGCTGGGAGACCGCGGACGGGCTGTAACCGAGAGCGATCGCCACCGCCCCGAGAGTGCCGCGCTCCTCGAACTCACGCAAGAACCGGAGGCGCCGCAGATCCAGCGTGACCATGCACGAATCCTAACCATTCCACTCCAGTAATCGTCACTGGACCTGCATGGTCGTCGGCCTGATGCTTTCCGTTATGGGTCCACTGCTCTGCCTGCTCTCAGCCGCCGGCTTCGGCGCGATGTCGATCTTCGGGAAGTTCGCGTACGACGCCGGAGTCTCACCGTCCGCGCTACTCCTGGCACGGTTCACGATGGCCGCGCTGCTGCTCGCCGGCCTCCTCGCGATCCGGCCCGCGGCCCGCCCCACCGGACGGACCGTGATCACCGCGCTGGCCCTCGGGGCGCTCGGGTTCGCCACCCAGGCGACGCTCTACTTCGAGGCGCTGCGCGTGATGGACGCGTCGCTGCTGTCACTGATCCTCTACACGTACCCCCTGATGGTGACCGCCGCCGCGGTGCTGCTGGGCCGGGAGAGGATGACCCGCAATCGCGCCTGCGCCCTGGTCATCGCCTCAGCCGGAACGCTGCTCGTCCTGCTCGGCGCCGGCGCCGGCACCCTCGGCCCGGTCGGCGCGGCTCTCGGATTCGGGTCGGCCCTGACCTACACCGTCTACATCCTCGTCTCGGACCGCGTCCTGCACAGCGTGTCACCGGTGCTGCTGGCCACCCTGGTGATGACCGGAGCGGCCCTGTCACTGGCCGGGAAGTCCCTGGTGACCGGGGGAGTGGACCTCGGCTTCAGCGCGGCCGGCTGGTTCTGGACGGCGTGCATCGCGGTCGTCTCCACGGTCCTGGCGTCCCTGACGTTCTTCGCCGGCCTACGCCGAACCGGCCCGTCGACGGCCGCAATCCTCTCCACCGTAGAGCCGGTCGTCACCACCACCCTCGCCACCGTCCTGCTGGGCGAGCTCCTGACCCCGGCCCAACTCGGCGGCGGCATCCTCGTCCTCGCCTCGGTCGCCGTCGTCCAGCTGCGCCCCCGCCGCCACCCCGCCGTTCCCGCGGAACGCCCGGCCGTTCCCGTGCGCCTCGCCGTTCCCACGGAACGCCCGGCCGTTGCCGTGGGCCCGGCTGTTCCCGTGGGTGGCCCGGCCGTTCTCGTGGATGACCCGGCCGTTGCCGTGGATGGCCCGGCCGTTCTCGTGGGTGGCCCGGCCGTTGCCGTGTGCCCGGCTGTTCGCGTAGATGGCCCGGCCGTTCTCGTGGATCGCCCGGCTGTTCCCGTGTGCCCGCTCGGATCAACTGTGGACAGCCGCTGAGGTCTACGATGGTTCTCGTCCATTCGCCGGTGAAGGGCGGCACCGTTGCGGCAGACCCTGGTCCCGGTTGAATCTGGCACACCTTCCGGCGCACCCGCGCTCCGATGGCAGCGGTCTTGGACGACCGATCCGGTGCCGGCTCCCGCGTCGACGTCGGCTGCGGGTTCGGGTTCGGCTGCGGGTTCGGCTGCGGGTTCGGGTTTCGTTACGGCAGTCGCCTGCGCGGCCGAAGCCGACCTCATCGCCGTCGGCGTCCGCGGTGGGTGTCTGCGCCTCTACCGGCGAAGCGGTGAGCTTCTCGCCGAATGCAGGTCCGAGCGCACGGCCGATCTGATGGAGTTGGCGTTCGGCCATCACGCGGGCCGGGTGTACCTCGCCTCAATCGACAACGGCAACGTCCTACAACTCTGGGACGGCGCAGACGGCACACCGTTGACCACGGTGTCGATGAAAGGCCGTCGCGGCTCGAACCTGAGCCTTCTCTCGATCGGTGGCCGTCTGATCGCCTCGGTCACCGGAGACCGATGGCGAGGACTCCTGGTCGACTTGGTCTCCGGCCGAAAGACCGCGAAGGACGAGTTCGACGAACACCCGATCACTTTCCTGAACGGCCGCCCGGTAACCATAACCGCAGCCCCCGACGGCGACCTCCAGACATCCGAAGCCCAGATCGCCACCGCGATCAACAGGTTGCCGGGCGTTGCCTCGCCGGCTGCTGCCTCGTCGGGCGTTGCCTCGCCGGCTGCTGCCTTATTGGGTGCTGCCTTGTCGGGCGCCGTCTCATCGGGCGCCGTCTCCGGAGCCAAGGGTTCGAGTCCCGACGCCATGGGGTTCGGGGCGGCAGGTGCCAACGGGTCGGCGGTGGAGAGATCGGTGACCTGTTTCCACGCCGGCGGTCGTCTGATGGCCGCAGTGATCCACGCCCACGAGGTATCGGTGTGGGACGTGGCCGCCCACCGAATCGTCGACGTGGTGCGGTTGGAAGCTCCGGTGGCCGGCCTGGCCGCCACGGAGAGCGGAGACCTCCTAGCCCTCGCCGGCGGAAAGGGCGTCTTCCTGGCGCATTCGCCATCCGGCCAGCCCCCGCAGCCCGAGGCTGTGCCCTAACCCGTCGCCGCGCACCCCGCTGACGCCACCGCATGCGTCGGCCTTCCCGCGAGCGGCGACGCTGCAGTTGCCGCCCGCGGCGGCGGTGGCATTCCTGTGCGCGGCGGCGACGCTGGAGTTGCCGCGCGCGGCGACGCTGGACTTCCCGCGGCGGCGACGCTGGAGTTGCCCCGCGCGGCGGCGCTGGAGTTGCCGCGCGCGGCGGCGCTGGAGTTGCCGCGCGCGGCGGCGCTGGAGTTGCCGCGCGCGACGGCGCTGGAGTTGCCGCGCGCGGGGGCGCTGGAGTTGCCGCGCGCGGCGGCGGTGGGTAGCGGGGGTCAGACGTAGGACGTGTCGTCGGCGGCTATTCGTAGGGCTTCCACCAAGCGGCGGTACAGGTCGTCGGAGGCGTACAAGGTGGCGTGGCTGCCCTGGGCCCGGACCTGTCCGTCCTCCAGGACGATGATGCGGTCGGCGTCGAGGACCGTGGACAGGCGGTGGGCGATCGTCACCACAGCGCCGGCCGCGGCTCGGTCTCGGATGCACTCCTGTACGGCGGCCTCGGTCAGGCCGTCGACCTGGGCTGTCGCCTCGTCGAGTAGGAGGACATCCGGGGTGCGCAGGAGAGCTCGGGCCAGGGCGATCCGCTGGCGCTGACCGCCGGAGACATCGGTGGCACTGAGGACAGGGTCGATGCCCTCCAGCCGCACGGCGGACAACACGGCGCGGACTTCATCGTCGGTGGCGTCGGGATGGGTGAACCGCAGGTTGTCCGCAATGGTGCCCGGCAGCACCGGGGTCTCCTGCTCGACGTAGGCGAGGCGGCCGCGGATGTCGTGGTTGCTCCACTCGGTGTAGGGCCGGCCGTCCAGCAGGATCCGCCCCCGCTCTGGCTCCAGGAAGCGCAGAAACAGCGAGAACAGGGTGGTCTTGCCCGCGCCGGATGGCCCGACGATCGCTGTGTGGCCGAGGCGGGGAATCTCCAGGTCGATGCCACGGACCGCCGGCGCCGCATCAGGACCGTAGCGGGCCGTTACACCCTGCAACGTCAGGATCGGACCCGTCATCGGGGATGGAGACCCCGAGCCAGAAGCCGTGCCGGACCCCGTCGCAGCCGCCCGGCCAGACGTGGGGATCAGCGTCGTGCCGGATGCCGGGTGGGGCGCTGCGCCGGATGCCGGGTCGGGCGGTGAGCCGGATGGCTGAGTGGACGGTGGGTCGGCCGGCTCCAGGCCGATGGCGTCGAGCTCGTTGATGCGGCCGGCGGCGGCGATGCCGGACTGCAGGGCCGTCAGGTTCTGGGTCAGCTCGCTGATCGGGCCCATCAGCTGGAACACGTAGAGCAGGAACGCCACCAGCGTCGACACCTCGAGGAGCCCGTGGTTGGCGCGCCAGGCGCCGACGGCCAGAATCACCATCACCGAGAGCTGGACCCCGGACCAGGAGATCGTCCAGACGGTGGCGGCGACCCGCGCGGCGCGCACGCTGTGGGCGGCGGCGTCGCGGGCGTTGCCGATGATCTCCTCGCTCTGGCGGGTCTCGGCGCGGCTGGCCTTG
The DNA here is from genome assembly GCF_050956125.1 of Actinoplanes sp. CA-252034. Taxonomy (NCBI): domain Bacteria; kingdom Bacillati; phylum Actinomycetota; class Actinomycetes; order Micromonosporales; family Micromonosporaceae; genus Actinoplanes; species Actinoplanes sp. CA-252034. Next base: position 6,571,989 of record NZ_CP191846.1, on the reverse strand, counting down.
ACCGTCCGGATGGCGCGCAACGAGCCCTCGAGGTTGGCGCCGAGCCGGCCCACCGACTCCTGCGCGGCGGTCTGGGCGATCCCGATGCGCGGCAGCAGCCGGCTCATGAGCGCACCGACCAGGACGACCGCGCCCAGGGTGCAGCTGAGCAGCGTCAGGTCGAGCACGCCCATCAGGATCAGCGTGCCGACCAGGCCGACCCCGGCGTTGATCAGACCGACCAGGCTGCCCGAGGCGGCGTGCAGCAGGGCGGTGTCGGAGGTGACGCGGGTGACCAACTCGCCGGTGGGGCGGCGCTGCAGATCGAGCACCCGGGCCCGGAAGTAGCGCCGGATGATCGACGTGCGGGCGTCGAGAACGATCTGCTCGGCGAGCGTGCCCATGAGGATCCACTGCCAGAGGCCGATGGCCGCGCCGATGACGACGAGACCGGCGAGGAGGCCGACCGGGCGGGCCAGGTCGAGGCCGCTGGAGAAGCTGTCGAGCACCCATTTGGTGACCATCGGGGTGGCCAGCGCGGCGGCATTGGCGGCGAGGCCGAGGGCCAGGCCGAGCAGCATCGTGCGGCGATGCGGGCGGAGCACGGTGAGGAGGGTTCTCAGTCGTGTGGAATCCGGCATGCCCGCAATGGAACACTACTGTTCCGTTCTGGGCAAGTGTTATTCTGTCCCGGTGATGAGCGCCCCCACCGGGAGCCGGGCCCGCACCCGGCAGGCGATCCTCGATGCGGCGATCGAGGTGCTGGCCCGCAATCCGGCTGCCTCGCTCGGTGACGTCGCCGACGCGGCCGACGTGGGGCGTACCACTCTGCATCGCTATTTCCCGGAGCGCAGCGACCTCATCGCCGCCCTGCGCGCCGAGGCCAACGCCCGTCTCGGCCGTGCCGGTGAGCGTGCCCGGCTCGGCGAGGGCGCCGGCGGGGCCGCCCTGGTCCGGCTCTGCCAGGAGTATTTCGATCTAGGTGACCTGTTGTCGCTGCTCTTCCTGGAGCAGGTCGAGGACGAGACGGGCGCCTGCGACGATGACTTCGTCGCCATGGTGCGGCGTGGGCACACCGACGGCAGCATCGACCCGGAGCTGCCACCCGTCTGGGTGCAGAATCTGGTGTGGTCGCAGCTCTACGCCGGGTGGAGTTACCAGTCCGAGCACGGCGCCTCCCGGCACGACGTGCTGCGGCTCATCCTGCGGTGCGTGTCCGGCGCCGTGCGACCACAGCCGTGACCGGGCAGGATCGGGCCATGAGCTTCGATCTCGACGCCGCGGCCAGGTTCGTCGCGATGAACGGCCGGGTCCTCGACTGGCGGCGCATGCGATTCCTGCTCGGCGCGGCCACCGCGGAGCAGGTGCTGACCGTGCTGGATGGGTTTCGTAATCCCGACGGCGGCTACGGCTGGGCGCTCGAACCCGACCTGCGCTCGGTGACCAGCCAGCCGGTCGCCGCGATGCACGCCCTCGAAGTGCTGGCCGAGGTCGGTGACCCGAGCGAGAGGGCACCCCGGCTCTTCGACTGGCTGGCCGAGCACTCGCTGGGTGACGGCGGCATCCCGTTCGCGCTGCCGTTCGCCGATGTCGACGGCAGCGCCCCGCACTGGACGACCGCCGACCCGGACGCCTCGTCGCTGCAGATGACGACGCAGCTCGCGGCCCAGGCGCACCGGCTGGCCCGTGTGCGGCCCGACCTTGCCGGGCATCCGTGGCTGACCGGCGCCACGAGGTATTGCCTGACCGTGATCGACGGTCTGAGCGGGGCGCCCAGCGCGTACGAGTTGATGTTCGTCATGCAGTTTCTCGACGTCGTCCCGGAGCCCGGGGCGCTGCTGGAGCGCATGGCGGGATTCGTCCGCACCGACGGGCCGACGCCGGTCGGCGGCGCCGGCGGGGAGGTGCTGCATCCGCTCGCCTTCACGCCGCATGCTGACGGGCCGTCGCGGGCGCTGTTCAGCAAGGAGGCGATTGCCGCCGACCTGGAGCGGCTCGCCGCGGGTCAGCAGGACGACGGCGGCTGGACCGTCGACTTCCCGGCCTACAGCCCGGCCGCGGCCGTCGAGTGGCGGGGCTACGCCACGGTCGGCTCGGTCCGGATCCTCCGCTCCGAACCGGCGTAGGAGGTCCGCGGAAGGCCGGTGCGCATCGGCGGCGTGGTCGATGGCGGTGCGGGCCAGGACGGTCGCGGTGAGCAGGCCGCGTAGGGCGGCCATCGACAGTCGGATCAGGGGCGCGCGACGCTGCTTCGGGTCGTGTGCCGGGTGCGGAGTGGGTGGTCTTTCGTCCTCAATGTTCCAGCGCGATCCCGCCGCGGAGATCATCGCCGGTATCGGAGTGCCAGCCGGGGCGTGGGCCAGGAGATATTCGACTTCGACGATCCCGGCGGATGTTTCTTGGTGAACTTCGCCTTGGTCGCCCAGCAGCCCGGCGTACGCAACAGTGATCGTGGGCATAAGCGTGCTCACCTTCGCACGCCGGACCTCGACGATAGGTACGCCATGTCGCGTCAGGAGCCGCGGCACGCGTGGCCATTATGATTCCTCGATGAACTCCCGAAACGTGGCGATCCTCGACCAGATCCGCGCCGAGGCTCTCCAGCGGAGCATTCCGGCCCCCGACGTGGAGCGGTGGATGACGCTCGCCCGGCCGTGCGCACGGTTGACCGAGGACGGTGACGGGCCGGTCGTGGGCCGGTTCGGCGGCCCGGTGATGCTCCCCGCCGGCACCCGGAATCCGCAGTTTCCGTTGATCGCCACCATCGACTGCGCGGCCCTGCCGGCGGACGTGACGGACCTGCCTCTGCCGTCCGACGGCTGGCTGCTGTTTTTCGGGTTCCCCGAGCAGGAAGACTCCTATTCCATGGGCGATGTGGTGTATGTCCCGGCGGGCGTGGCCGTCGAGGAGTGGACGGAACCGAATTTCTACTCGGACAACGAGGATTCTGCCGAGGTCATCGGCGAACTTCCGCGCGGTGAGGCGCGCCTGACCGCCGACGTCTCCCTGCCGTTCGTGGGCGAGATCGGCCTGCCTGGCCCCCCGTGGCTCGCGCCGATGCCCGGGCATCCCCGGTCCAAGGAGCTGGCCGAGGTGTGGCAGGACCAATGGGGTGAATCGCCGCCGCTCGCGATCGGCGGGTACGGCACGGACTTCAACGGCGACGATGTGCGCGCAAAAGCCGCCTACTTCGCGGCGGCAGAGGATGGCAATCGTTCCGGCACGACGTCGCCGGATCCCGCGGACTGGGTGCTGCTGGCCGAGTGCAACACGGCCGGTCGGGGCGCGGGCGCGGCCATCTTTTGGACGATCCAGCGCGACGACCTGATCGCGAGACGCTTTGATCGCGTATATGTCGCGGTGGACTGCAACCCCTGAGCCGCGGGATACCTTCCCGGCGAGCGGCGAGCGGCGAGCGGCGAGCGGCGACCGGCGAGCGGCGACCGGCGAGCGGCGACCGGCGACCGGCGACCGGCGACCGGCGACCGGCGACCGGCGAGCGGCGAGCGGCGAGCGGCGAGCGGCGAGCGGCGAGCGGCGAGCGGCGGCGCATCGCAGTCGGGAAGCGGTGTCGCGGCGGCGGACGGTGAGTACCGCACCAGGCGGCGCCGCCCGGAGGCGCGGAAAGGCCTCAGAGCGCGCCGGCCGCCTTGAGCAGCAGCGTGTGCAGGGTCTCGCACTCACTTTCGCTGAGGTGGCCGAGGGACTCCCGGAGGACTTCGTCGACCGCCGCCGACCCGGCCAGGCGTAGCTCGTCACCGGCCGGGGTGAGCCGGTGCTGGACTTTGCGTCCCGGGCCTTCGATGCGCTCGATGAGGCCGCGGTCCACCATCCGCCGGGCGAGCTCGCCCATCGACTGGTCGGTTTGGAAGGTCAGCTCGGCGAGTCGGTGCAGTGACGGCTCGTGCTCGGCGTGCAGGTGACGCAGGGTGTCCCACTGGACCAGTGACAGGCCGTGGGGGGCCAGTCGACGGTTGGCCTCGCGGTGGTGACGCCACTGAAGGCGCTTGACCGCCAGGCCGACCTGCTGCAACGACGCGCTCATGGGTGCCAGGCTATAGCAGGTTGCGTATATAAGGAACCTGACCTAAGGTTCCTTATATGAATACGCACCGACTCACCGTCCCCACCATCGGCCCGGTCGAGGTCACCCTCAGCGAGCGCGGTGAGGGCCGTCCGATCCTCGTGCTGCACGGCGGTGGTGGCCCGCTCACCGTCACACCGTGGGCGGACCGCCTGGCCGCCGCCGCACCCGCCCGCGTGCTGACTCCGATCCATCCCGGCTTCCAGGGGACTCCGCGCCCCGCCGCGCTCGACTCCATCGCCGGCCTCGCCGCGACATATGTGGCCCTGCTCGACGCCCTCGGGCTGACCGGCGTCACGGTGGTCGGCAACTCGATCGGCGGCTGGATCGCCGCCGAGATGGCTCTGCTGCACCCGGCCGGGGTCGGCGGTTACGTGCTGGTCGACGCGGTGGGCATCGAGGTTCCCGGCCACCCGGTCGCCGACTTCTTCGCGCTCACACCGGCCGAGTTGGCCGCGCTCAGCTATCACGACCCGGTGACGTACGGCGTCGACCCGGCCCGGCTACCCGCGGAGGCTCGGGCGGCGATGGCCGGCAACCGTGCCGCCATCGAGGTCTATGCGGGCCGCGCGATGACCGATCCGACCCTCGCCGCCCGACTGAGCGGCGTGACCGCCCCGGCCCTGGTCGTCTGGGGCGAGGCGGACCGGATCGGCGACACCGACTTCGGCCGGGCCTACGCCGCGGCGATTCCCGGCGCCCGGTTCACGCTGCTGCCGGAGACCGGTCACCTGCCACAGATCGAGACTCCGGAGGCGCTGACCGCGGTGGTGGCGGAGTTCGCCGGCGAGGGTCACGCGGCGAGCGCCACCCGATTGCGGCCGGCCCCTTTCGCCTCGTAGAGGGCGGCGTCCGCGCGCGCGAACAGCATCTCCGACGACTCCTGGCCGTCCCACACGGCCACACCCGCCGAGAAGGTCTGGTCGTGCGGGGTCAACGGCCGCAGCCGGTCCAGCACTTCCGCGGCCAGGGCGGCGCCGCCGTTCGGGATGATCAGGGCGAACTCCTCGCCACCGTAGCGGGCCAGCAGATCGCCGGAGCGCAGTCCGCCCGTCCACGCCGCGGCGGCCTCCTTCAGGAGACGGTCGCCGGCCTGGTGGCCGTACCGGTCGTTGAAGCGTTTGAAGTGGTCGAGGTCGATGACGGCCAGCGTCAGCAGGTTCCCGTCGCGCCGGGCGTGGTCCAGCGCCAGCGGCAGCGCCTGCTCCCAGGCGCGCCGGTTGGCGAGGCCGGTCAGGGTGTCCCGCTGGGCGAGCTCGGTCAGCTCCTCGGCCTGGCTCTCCAGCACCGACGCCTGCCGCTCGACCTGCCGGATCAGAACCGTCATCCGTGCCACCACCAGCAGGAACATCCCGATGCAGCCGGCCGCGATCGCCTGCGCGTCGGGCACGTGGTTGTCGGCGAACCAGGCCTGTTCGGCGAGCAGCGCCGGCGCGATCATCGTGGCCGTGGTGAGCAACCCGAGTCGCCACCGCGAGAAGTGCCGGCCGGTCACCTCGACCGGCTCGGCCAGGTCGCGGATCCCCGGATGCAGGCCGGCCGCGCCGTAGAGGCCGAAGGCCAGCAGGTAGCCGGCGTCCATCAGGTGACTGGTGAACGTGCCGGCCTCGAACTGGAAGTGGTCGGTGAACGCCCAGGCGTAGTCGGCCACGAGATAGCTGGTCATGCCGAGCGCGAGCAGCCGGAATGCGCCGTTGCGGGCGCCGCCGCCGACGAGCATGCGGGCCAGCAGGGTCAGCAGCAGCAGGTCGATCACCGGGTAGCCGATGGCGACGAGTCTCCCGCCGGTGGTGAGGTCGGCGTCCTGGGTGACCGGTTTCATCAGGTACACCCAGGCGATCAGCGCGAACGAGCCGGTGAGGATGACGGCCTCGATGACGCCGGCCGCGTCCCGCGTGGGCAGCCGGCGTCGCAGGATCCGCACCAGGACCACGACCTCCAGGAAGCCGGCGGCCAGATAGAAGCCGTCGGCGGGTGCCGGGTACGGGGACAGGTCGAGGTGCCGGGCATACCAGGCGTAGGTGAAGTCGCCGCAGACCGCGAGTAGCTGACAGCCGGCGAACATGATCCACAGCCGGGCGGCCGCGGCCCGGTTGCGGCGCACGCCGATCACCATGGCGATGACACCGGACAGCGCGATCGAGTCGTAGACGACGGTTTGGACCCAGGTGTCCGGTGTCCAGAAGTACCCGCCCACCGCCAGCCCCAGAATCGCCAAGTACCAGCCCCAAAGTGGCCTCACCAGGTCATTCAAACAGCCCGGAGGCGCCGGTCAGAGGGATTCGGCGTCCAGCAGGTGCCGGATCACGGGCGGGCCGTCGGCGAGGGCCACCGCCCGCTGCTCGGCTTCCTCGTCGCTGCCGGTGAGCCGGCCCTCGTGCTGGCGCAGGTGCTCCTCCCACGTCGGGACCAGATAGGTCTCGACGAAGGTCCGCGGGTCGGCGCCGTCACGGAACAGACCCCACCGGGAGGCGCCGGTACGCAGCCGCGAGTCACGCAGGCCGTGCATGGCGGCGACGAACGCGGACGTGTGCGGCTCCGGGACCCGGTAGGACGCCTGCACCAGGACCGGGCCCCGATCGGGACGGGGTTGCAGCATCAGGTGTGGTTCGGGCCAGAAGACGGCGGGACTCGTGTCGGCGTCCTCGTGGGTGCGGACCGGCAGCACCCGTACCGTCGAAGTGCCCGCAACCATCATCGCCGCGGCCGTGCCGAACGTCGCGGTTAGGCCGAAGGCCGCCGCGACCTGCCCCCAGGCCAGCGCGCCCGCCGCCTGTGCGCCGGCGAAGACGACCTGGTAGACGGCGAGAGCCCGGGCCCGCACCCAGTTCGGCAGCACGAGCTGCATGGCCGTGTTCATCCGCGAGACCAGCATCATCCAGGCCAGCCCGGCGGCGGACAGCGCGGCGACGGCCGCCGTGACGCCGGGGCGCAGCGCGATCACCAGCAGCGCCGAGCCGTAGACCAGCCCGGTCGCCAGCACCATCCGGTTCGGGGTGAGGCGGGCGCGGACGCGTGGCATCAGCAGCGCGCCGAGGACCGCGCCGGCGCCCAGCGCGGCGAGCAGGCCGCCGTAGCCGCCGGCGCCGAGGCCCAGATCCCGGGCGACCAGCGGCAGCAGGCTCCAGACGACACTGCCGGGCAGCACGAACAGCAGCACCCGGCCGAGGATCCGGCGCACGTCCGGCGAGTAGCGGACGAAGTGGCCGCCGTCGTGCACCGCGGTCCCGAATCGTTCCGGACGGTCGGCCGGCGGTTGCGGTGGACGCCGCCACCGGGCCAGGGCCAGCGCGAACACCACGAACGAGACGGCGTTGAGCGCGAACACCACGGCCGGGCCGAACTGCGCCACGAGCAGGCCGCCGACAGCGGGCCCGGCCGAGCGGGCCAGGTTGGTGTTGACGGCGCCGAGCGCCGACGCGGCCGGCAGCTGCTCGCGCGGCACGATCTCCGGGATCACCGCCTGCCACGACGGCAGCGTCAGCGCCTGCCCGGCGCCGAGCAGAAACGTGAAGACCAACAGCAGCGGAGGCTCCACCCGGTCCAGCGCCGCGAGCACCGCCAGCGTCGCGGCCACACACGACAGCCCCAGTTGTACGCCCAGCAGCAGCCGCCTGCGGTCGAGGTTGTCCGCGAGCGCCCCGGAGGGCAGAGCGAGGACCAGCACCGGCAGGGTGGTGGCGGCCTGCACCAGGCTCACCCAGGTGGCGGCGTTCGCCTCGGAGACCACCAGCCACTGAGCGCCGACCGTGTGCATCCAGGTGCCCACGTTCCCGGCCAGGACCGCCAGCCACAGACTCCGGAAGACCGGTTCCCGCAGCGGAGCCGTCTCGGTGATCGTCACGACGCGTTGTCTACAGCGAGGGTGGCGCGCTGCCGCCCTGCGGCTCGTCGAGCATCAGGGCGATGACGGCCTCCTGGTCGGCCTTCGACGGCAGGCCCCAGCCCGGCTGGTAGTCGTAGACCCGGTCCAGCGGTGTCGCCGTGGTCCGCCCGTCGAGGATCTCCACCGACGACGTCTCGATCAAACCGGGATGCTCCACGCCGCAGGCCTCGGCGACCTTGAGCAGGTCGCGGCGCAGCGTCTTGACGTAGTTGGCGGCCCGCACCGACTTCAGGCCCGGGTCGAGGCCCCTGGTCAGCCACCTGTTCTGGGTGGCGACGCCGGTCGGGCAGGTGTCGGTGTGGCATTTCTGCGCCTGGATGCAGCCGATCGCCAGCATCGCCTCGCGGGCCACGTTGACCATGTCGCAACCGAGCGCGAACGCGACGATCGCATTGTCCGGCAGGCCGAGCTTGCCGGCGCCGATGAAGACGACCTTCTCGTGCAGGTCGCGCTCGGCGAACATCCTGTACACCCGGGCGAAGCCCACCTGGAACGGCAGCGACACCGAGTCGGAGAAGATCATCGGGGCGGCGCCGGTGCCGCCCTCGCCGCCGTCGATGGTCACGAAGTCGACGCCGCGGCCGGTGGTCACCATCAGCGTGGTCAGCTCGTCCCAGAAGTCCAGGTCGCCGACGGCCGACTTGATGCCGACCGGCAGCCCGGTCTCCGTCGCGAGCAGCTCCACCCAGTCGAGCAGGCTGTCGGTGTCGGAGAACTCGGCGTGCCGCGACGGGCTCACACAGTCGACGCCGACCGGGATGCCCCGGGTCGCGGCGATCTCCGCCGACACCTTGGCGCCGGGCAGCAGGCCACCGAGGCTCGGTTTCGCGCCCTGACTGAGTTTGATCTCCAGAGCCCTGATCGGGTTGGACGCGACGACGTCCTTCAGCCTGGCCAGATCGAACCGGCCCTGCTCGTCGCGGCAGCCGAAATACGACGTGCCGATCTGGAACACCAGCTCACCGCCGTGCCGGTGATGCGGCGACAACGCGCCCTCACCGGTGTTGTGCAGGCAGCCGGCGATCGCGGCGCCCCGGTTCAGCGCCTCGACGGCCGCCCCGGACAGCGATCCGAAGCTCATGCCGGAGATGTTGACGACCGAACCGGGCCGGAACGCGTGGGCCCGGCCGCGCGCGCCACCGAGCACCTTCGCGCACGGCACCGACGCCTCGTAGCCGGCCTCCGGATGTGACCGCGGCACCGCCCGCCCGAACGTGCGGTGCTTGATGATCGGATATCCGGCGGTGAACTCGATGTCGTTGTCGGTGCCGAACCCGAAGTAGTTGTTCTCCCTCTTCGCCGAGGCGTAGACCCATCGCCGCTGGTCACGCGTGAACGGCCGCTCCTCGTCGTTGGCCGCCACCACGTACTGCCGCAGCTCCGGCCCGATCGCCTCGATCAGATAGCGGCCGTGCCCGATCACCGGGAAGTTGCGCAGCAGCGCATGCCGGCGCTGCGTCAGATCCCGCGCCGCGACGGCCGCCAACGCTGCCGCGGCGGCCCCGGCCGCCCACACACCCCGCTTCATGGTCCTGATTTTGCCCCTGACCGCGGCGTTGAACCATTCGGGGGTACGGTCCACCCGCCCCGCCCTCACGCAAGAGGCGGTCACTCCGTCACGAGCCGGCCGTGTCACCGTGCGGCGGGTACGAGCCCCGATCAGTGTGTGTTGACATGCTCTGCCAGGATCAGCCGGGTGACAGCGCGTGCCCGTACCGGAATAGCCGTGGCCGTCACTCTCGTCGCCCTCCTCGGGCTCATCGTCGTGACCGTCCCGCGGCTGCGCACGCCCGGCCCGCGCCCCGACTTCCAACTGCCGGTCGCGTGCGGGGAGACGTGGATCCTCGGCACCTATCCCGGCCACGACGACTACGACATCGACTTCTTCCCGTCCTCCGGTTCGGCGTGGGGCCGCCCGATCCACGCGTCCTACGCCGGCACCGTCGTCGAGGCGGGCATCAACGGCACCCTGGGGTCCCGGACCCCCGACAACCCGGAGGGCCCGCACGGCAGCGGCGCCGGTTACTGGGTGAGACTCGACCACGGCGGCCTGTGGGAGACCCAGTACCTGCACATGCTGGAGCCGCCCCTGGTCCGCGAGGGCGACCGCGTCGAGCAGGGCCGGCAGTTGGGCCGCGTCGGCAGCACCGGCAAGTCGGGCGCCCCGCACCTGCACTACGAGCAGCGGGCCGCCGGCGAGAAGAGCGAGGCCGTCTTCGCGGGCGAGCCCTCCGGCATCACCGCCGACGATCGCGAGTACTCGGTCCGCCGAACCAGCCGCAACTGCCCACCCGGCAACAGCTGACGCCGATGTGACCTCGCACAGGTTGTCCGTCGTGATCGGGTGGCGCCGCGCCATTCTCGGCGCCAGTGCGTTGTTCGACTCGTACGGCTGACGGTGCCGGGACCGTCGCCGTGCCGGTACGGGTCGCGCCGTCCGCTTCTTCCGGTCGGCGAGTCGGACACGCCGCTGGTCTGCACCGCAGACCGGACTTATCATGCCTGAATAGGGCAAGGGCGCCTCCGTCATGGCGGATGTGTGAGGCGCTGCGGGCGGTGACCGCGGCTGAGCGGAGGTGAAGGCTGTGGCGGGTGGCGTGGAGGCATCCCTGTCGGCGGTCGGGCACGAGGCCGACATCCGCGGCAGGTTGATCCGTGCGCTGGCGTGGATGCGCCGCCGGCGTGGCCTGACGCAGGGGCAGATCGCCGGCCGCATGTCGACGACCCAGTCGGCGATCTCCGAGTTGGAGAACGGCGGTACCGACCCGCGGCTGTCCACCCTGCAGCGGTACGCGCGGGTCCTGGGCTGCAGCCTGGATCTGATGCTGCGCGAGGGCGTCACCCGGCACTTCACCTCCTGGGAGGAACGGTCGCTGCCGTACAAGGCGAACTCCCGTACCAAGGTGCTGAAGGCGGATGCCTCGGAATGGGGTTACGCCGGTGACGCTCTCGTGGTGACCCGGGCCGGGGTGCCCATTCAGATACCGCCTCCCGGCGACGACGAGATGAGCGTGGCGTCCGCGGGCGACGACGGGTTCGTCCGGGCGCTGGATGAGGCGGTAAATCCGGCGTGAAGCCGCGGAACGATCTGCGGCAACGCTCGGAGAACGTGGTCCGCCGGATCTCCCTGGTCGACCTCCGTTTGCGCCGACTGGACACCGAACTGCTGCTGCCGGTGGTCAAACCGCCGTTACGCGTCGTGCTGCTCGACCTCAAACGTGAGATGTCGTCGATTCCCGGCCACATGGTCTACGCCTGCACCTATGAGCTCGAAGGCCGTGACGCCACTCCGGAGCGGTTCCTCACCGTGAAGATCGTGTTGCACGTGGTGGTCCGGCTGCCCGATGATCCACCTTTGACGGAGAGTGACCTCAAAGCGTTCGGCGCCGTCGGATTGATCGAGATAGCGCATCCGTACATTCGCGAGCTCGTGCATTCCTTATCGGGCCGGATGGGATTGCCGGCTCTGGTTGTGGAGGTGGCTCCCCCGATCGCGTGACAGCAGCCCTGAGTGCTTCCGGATATGGTTCGAGTCGTTTACTTCCCACACTTCGTGGCCCGGTGAACGTGAATATCGAATATTCGTCGGAAGGGTTCTGGGGGCGATGGCAGAGGTGAACATATTCGGCAAGATCAAAAGCGTGGGTACGTGGGTCGGGATCGTTCGGAATCTCGGCTGGCTCGCGATGGCGGTCGCCGGAGTCGTCTATGTCGTCGCCAGAGTGGCCGGATCTGGCAGCGCGATTCCCGCAGTGGTGACGTATACGGTGATCGGCCTGCTGTCCTTCGGGACCGGAATCCTCGTCGGCACCCTCACGATGCAGCGGCGGATGAGCAAGACCGCGGAATATTCCTGGGAGAGCGCCGAGTACGTGTACCGGTTCGATCCGGACGACATTCTCAAGCATCAGCAGACGGTGCGGGTGCGGATCAAGGCCAACAAGCACAACGTCGAGATGTTCAAGAACCGCTACACCTGGACCGGCTCCGGGAACGTCCCGCCGCCGCGGGTGGTCAGCAACGGGCACTCGCTGATGACCGAGATCTCCCGGAACGGATTCTGGAAGTACTACTACGTGGTTTTGGAGCGCCCCTTACGGAAAGGCGCGACCACTGATATCGAAATTCTTCAAGAGTTGCACGACACGGGCCGCACCTTTCAGTCGATGTTGGCCAAGAACATCATCGAGCCGATCGGGGAGCTGAAACTGCGCGTCATTTTCCCGCCTGTCATGCGGCCTATCGAGGCCAGGGCCGTGGAGCTGACCCGGCCGCGTGGTGGCGGTACCGAATGGGAGATCGCCGATGAGTGCCCATTGGCCGTCGATGCGACCACCGGAGAGGCGGTCTACGACGTCGGGAAGCCGAAATCCGGTGCCCGCTACCAGATCATCTGGGATAGTTCGAGTTATCCGCGATAAGCGGCGTCTCGTTTCTTTCTTGTGGTAAATTCCGAGTGGTTCCGCTAATGGGAGGTGCTCGTGGACAACTGAGTCGGCAGACGAGTCGTCGGGTCGGCATGAGTTCTACGTGCTCGAGTTGCGGTGCAGGGTTCACCGAGAGTGAGGCCGGCCTGGTGGAGAGCCGTTCCATGCCGCATTTTCCTTCGCTGTCTTCCGCCCGTCCGGAAGTGGACGAGGCGACAAACGGGGTGCACGAGGGTCCGATCAGTCGATGCATAGATGTGGGAAATGAGTTTTACTTCAGCTATCGCCGGACGCCTTGCCAAGAGGGCCCGACGAACAGAACGACGGCATCCGGGTCGCATCCGGATGCCGTCGTCTGTACGGAGGGGTCGCTGTCAGTTGTTCACTCTCTGCCTCCCGCGTCCACCTTGCCAAGAGGGTGCAGCAGTCGGGATGTCACATCGTCGAGACCGGAGCCGGTTTACTCATTGTGATGGCGCATGACGGGCATCAGGCCGCTCATCGCTTGCACCCGATAATCGCCCGAGTTGTACCGTCGATGTTAGCAGTTTGTGTCGGCGGCCGGTCTGGCTGCCCGGGCCTGGAACCGAATCACTAGCACAGCTTTCCCGCCCTATCGAGGAAACGCGCCGACGACACGCGCAAGTTATGCCCGAGTCGCTTCCGTAGGGCCGTTGCGAGCCCGTTCTGTGGCCCGGTCCCCGACCTCGACGTATCGTTCGAGGGAATGCGCCGCCAAGCGCACTGTCGCTATTCCGACAGTTTTCCGCGACCGTGTAATGGCTGGCACGAGCGAGCGGTTCTCACCTTTCCGCGGTCTTCGATGACCCCTCGGATATAGAACAATCGAAATTGAGAAATATCGAGGCCGCGCTCGAAGGGCAGGTCGTCGGGCCATGACGACGGGTCGAGCTGGCCCGACTCGGTGAGGGTGGGACGGCCGGCGGCGGTGATGCGGGCTCGGGCGCCCGGCTGCCAGGCGGCCTCGGTGACCGCGGTGCCGGTCTCGACTCCGTCGGGCGGTGACGGCAACCGGAGGGGCCGCCGTCCCGTCTGAGCCGTTGGCACGTCCGCCACACGGAGGAGCACGACCATGCGGATTCACGCGACCATGACGACCGTCGCCCTGATGGCCCTTCTCGTCGGCGGGTGCGCCCGCGCCGGCGAGGACACACCTGGAGGCGGGGCCGTTCCGGGACCGCAGCGCAGCGGCCCGGCGGCGCCCGTCGTGAACGACCGATGGGATTCCTGCGACGCGGCTCTGCCGGGCCAGGCGGAGGATCCGTTCGGTGCCGGGCAGGAGGCGCTCACCCTGCCGCTTCTCGGCGACGACTTCCAGCCGGTCTCCGCGATCATCTGCCGGTCCGGCATCCGGCAGCGACCCGGCGGCGGCAGCGAGTCGACCGCCGAGGAGGCACGTGCCGACGATCTGACCGCGCTGCTGCCCACGCTGCGGCTGTCCGACGAGCCGGCGACCGCGGAGGCCTGCACCGCGGACCTGCCGGCGGTGCCGTGGCTGGCGCTGGTCGACCGGGACGGCCGCTGGATCCGGCCGGGTGTGCCGATCGACTCCTGTCACAAGCCGCGCCGCGAGTTCCGCAAGGCCTACGAGGACCTGGTGACCGTCACGGTCAAGAGCCGGGTGGTCCGGCAGCTGGAGTCCGACGCGGCCGCGACCGCCGGGTGCTCGCAGACCTACGGGGACATGACCTGGGCCCTGGGCCAGGACGAAGTGGTGGAGCGCACGCTCGGGCCGCTGCCGGAGACGGTCTCGGCGCGTCGCTGTGTCTACGACGTGCCGGTGGGGGAGCGTGGCAGCGGCAAGCCGGCCGGTGACTTCCGTGACGGAGGCCCGCTCACCGCGGCCGACTGGACCGCCATTCGCGCCGAACTGGCCTCGGCTGCTCCCGGCAACGCCACCTGCCGTACCCCGGCCGGCCGTTTCGCGGTGATCCACCTGGAGCCGGGCGGCACCCTCAACATCGAGGGCGACGGCTGCCGGCGGATCCTGGCCGAGGTGTCGAACGGTCCCGGCGTCTATCTCCAGAGCAGCGAGCGCCTGACCAGCCTGGTCTTCGGGTGAGATTTATGTCCGTATAATACCATTTACGCCCGTGATGAGGAGAAACTTACTGGCCGCTACCGGCGGTGTGCTGGCGGCTGTGGTGGGTCCGGCCGGGGCGGCGAGAGCCGTTCCAGCCCGGAAACGGGTCCGGACCGGGATGGACCGGCAGGCGGCGGCGAAGTGGGCGGCGCTGGACGGCGAACGGGTCGGGGTGGTCTCCAACCTGACCGCCGTCGACCGTGAGTACCGGCACCTCGTGGACCGGATGCACGCCGACGGGGTCCGCATCGCCGCCATCTTCGGGCCCGAGCACGGCTTCCGCGGCTCGGCGCCGGTCGGTGGCGACGAGGGCATGCGCACGGACCCGCGAACCACCCTGCCCGTGTACGACGGCCACCTGGCGACTCTGGACGGCTGGACGAGGATGTTCACCGAGGCCGGGGTCACCACGGTGGTTTTCGACATGCAGGACGTCGGCGCGCGGTTCTACACGTACATCTGGACGCTCTACGACTCGATGGCCGCGGCCGCCGCCCTGAATCTGCGCTACGTCGTGCTGGACCGGCCGAACCCGATCGGCGGGCGGGCGCGCGGGCCGATGCTGCAACCGGCGTTCGCGTCCGCGGTCGGGAGGAAGGAGATCGTCCAGCAGCACGGCATGACCGTCGGGGAGCTGGCCCGCTTCTTCCGGGGCGAGTGGCTGCCGAGGGCGAGGCTCGAGGTGATCGCCTGCGAGGGCTGGCACGGTGACCTGTTCGCCGCCGACACCGACGTGCCGTGGGTGATGCCGAGCCCCAACATGCCGACGCCGGACACCGCGCTCGTCTATCCCGGCACGTGCCTGTTCGAGGGGGTGGCGTCGCTGTCCGAGGGCCGCGGCACGACCCGCCCGTTCGAGCTGGCCGGCGCCCCCGGCCTGGACTTCCGCTGGCGTGACCGGCTGGCCGGGCTCGACCTGCCGGGCGTGGAGTTCCGGGAGGCCTACTTCGAGCCGCGGGTCGGCAGGTTCGTCGACGAGCTGTGCGTGGGCGTCGAGGTCCGGGTCGGTGACCCGAAGAGCTTCGATCCGATCGGTACGGCCACCGCCATGCTGATCGAGGCGAGGCGGTACCCCGGTTTCGTCTGGCGCAAGGACCCGTGGCCGATCCCGCACTTCGTCGACAAGCTGGCCGGCTCGGACCGCTACCGCACGATGATCGACGCCGGCGCGCCCCTGGCCGAGGTGACCGGCGCCTGGCGGGACGAGCTGGCCGCCTTCGTCCGCAAGCGCAAGCCCTACCTGCTGTATCCACGCCCCTGAGCGGTGGTCAGAGTCGTGAGCGCGCCGAGGATGAGCCCGAGCCCCAACTCGAAGGCCCGGTCGGCGCGCTCCCGGCCGTGCCCGGCGGCCTCGATCGCGGCGACCAGGACCGGAGTGCGGGCCTGACCCGGGTCCCAGACCTGGTCGGGTGCGGCGATGTCGAGCGCCGAGCCGATGACGAAGCTGTCCAGCACGGTGATCACGTCGAGCAACTGGGCTGTGGGGACGCCGGCGGAGTGCAGCACCGTGGCGATGTCGTCATACATGTGCACGACGTCGGGGGAGGAGACGGTGTGCGCCGTGAGCATCGGGATGAGCCGCGGGTGTCGCCCGAAGGCGTCGCGGTAGCGCAGCAGCAGCGCCCGTAACGCCTCCGGCCAGGCGCCGGACACGTCGGCCGGCGGCTGCTCGCTGAAGATCAGCGCCCGCATCGCCTCGATGATCTCGGTCTTGCCGCTCAGGTGGTTGTAGATCGACGACGGGCGCACCGACAGGGCCGCCGCCACCTCGCCGATCGTGAACTCCCCCTTGGCGTCGACGAGGGCGAGCGCGGCCCCGGCGATCTTGTCGACCGACAGTTTCGGTGTGGCGGGCCGGGCCATCGGCGAACCCCCTTGCGCTCGGCTGAGGTGGACCACCATAGTAAAACGAACGCCATTCGTTAAACTCTGGGGACAGCCATGGAACTGATCCGGGCCGCGCTGCACGACTCGCCCGCTCGTGTCGACGAGCCGACCCGCCCGCCACTGCGGGTGGGCCTGGTTCAGCACCACTGGCGGTCCGACCCCGCGGAGCTGCGGGAGGTGCTGCTCGGCGGCATCGCGCAGGCCGCGGACGCCGGGGCCGGGGTGGTGTTCCTGCCGGAGCTCACCCTGTCGAGGTACCCGGCGTTCGAGGAGCCGGTCGGCAGGCCGGTCGCGCTGGCCGAGGACCTGGAGACCGGGCCGACGGTGGCGCTCGCGGCCGAGGCGGCGCGACGGCACGGGATCATGGTGCACGCGTCGCTCTACGAGAAGGTCGACCTGGGCGACGGGCTCGGGTTCAACACCGCGGTCCTGGTCGATGAGGACGGCAACGTCGTGGCCAGAACCCGGAAGACGCACATTCCCGTCACGGAGGGCTACGTCGAGGACAAGTACTTCCGGCCCGGCCCGGCCGACGACGCCTACCCCGTCCACTCGATGCTCGGGGCGAAGGTGGGCCTGCCGACCTGCTGGGACGAGTGGTTCCCCGAGGTCGCGCGATCGTATGCGCTCAAGGGCGCCGACATCCTCGCCTATCCGACCGCGATCGGGTCCGAGCCCGACCATCCCGACTTCGACACCCAGCCGCTGTGGGAGCAGGTCATCGTCGGCCACGCGATCGCCAACGGCCTGTTCATCGTGGTCCCCAACCGCACCGGCGACGAGGGCCGGATCACCTTCTACGGCTCCTCGTTCATCGTCGACCCGTACGGCCGGATCCTCGCCCGTGCCCCTCGCGACAGCGAGGCCGTGCTGATCGCCGACCTCGACCTCGACCAGCGCCGGGATTGGCTGACGCTCTTCCCGTTCCTGCGGACCCGCCGCCCGGACACCTACGGTGGTCTCACATGAGCGCATGGCGCATGCCGGCCGAGACCGAGCCGCACACCTGCACCTGGATGGCCTGGCCGTCCTCGGGATACACCGACGGTGACGACGCCCGCCGGGCGTGGGCATCGGTGGCCCTCGCCGTCGCCGAGTTCGAGCCGGTCCGGCTGGTCGTCGATCCGTCCGCGATCCGTGACGCCAAGGACTGGCTCGGTGACGCCGTCGAGTATTTCCAGGCCCCGCTGGACGACGCGTGGATGCGCGACATCGGCCCGACGTTCGTGGTCGGCCCGGCCGGGCTGGGCGCCGTCGACTGGGTGTTCAACGGCTGGGGCGGGCAGAGCTGGGCGCGGTGGGACAGGGACGCGAGGATCGCCCGGCAGGTCGCCGAGTGGGCCGGCGCCACGGTCGTCAGCTCGGAGATGGTCAACGAGGGCGGCGGCATCCACGTCGACGGCCACGGGGCGGTGCTGGTCACCGAGACGGTCCAGCTGGATCCGGGCCGTAACCCGGGGTGGTCGCGGCAGCGGGTGGAGGGTGAGCTGCGACGCACCCTCGGGGTCCGTGAGGTGGTGTGGCTGCCGCGCGGCCTGACCCGTGACTACGAGGAGCTCGGCACCCGCGGGCACGTCGACATCGTGGCCACGTTCCCTGCGCCGAAAACCGTGTTGCTGCACGTCCAGCCCTCGCCCGAGCATCCGGATCACGCTCTGGACGCGGCGCTGCGAGAAGCGATCGGAAGCGACTGGACGATCATCGATCTCCCCGCGCCGGAGGGGATCGAGGACGAGCGCGGGCCAGTTGATCACTCGTACGTCAATCACCTAGTGTGCAACGCCGGTGTCGTCGCCTGCACGTTCGACGATCCCCGGGACGACCAGGCGCTGGAGATCCTGGCCGCCGCCTACCCCGGCCGCCGGGTCGTCGGCGTCGACGCCCGGGCGATCTTCGCGCTCGGTGGTGGCATCCACTGCATCACCCAGCAGGAACCCGCTATACCTGGAGGAGAGTCGTGACCGACTTCGACGCCGTGGTGGTCGGGGCCGGTGTCACCGGGCTCACCATCGCGAACCGCCTGCACGCGGCCGGCCGCCGCGTGCTCGTCCTGGAGGCCCGTGACCGCGTCGGCGGCCGGCTGCTGACCGAGGACCACGAGGGCGTCCGTCTCGAGGTCGGCGGTCAGTGGGTCTCCCCGGACCAGACCGCCCTGCTCGCGCTGATCGACGAGCTCGACCTGGAGATGTACTCCCGGTACCGGGCCGGCGAGTCGATCTACATCGGCCGTGACGGGGTCCGCCGTACCTTCGAGGGGGAGAAGTTCCCGGTCTCGGCGGCCACCGCCGCCGAGGTGGAGCGCCTGGTCAAGGAGATGGACCGGCTCGCCGCCCAGATGGACCCGCTCGAGCCGTGGGAGCACCCGGACGCCGACGAGCTGGACCGGATCTCGTTCGCCGCGTGGCTCGCCGGGCAGACCGACGACCCGGAGGCGCGTGACAACGTGGCCCTCTACGTCGGCCCGGCGATGCTGACCAAGCCGGCGCACTCGTTCTCGGCACTGTCGGCGGTGCTGATGGCGGCCAGCGCGGGCGGTTTCAGCCACCTGGTCGACGCCGACTTCATCCTGGACCGGCGGGTCGTCGGCGGCCTGCAGCGGGTGCCGCTGGCGCTCGCGGAGAGCCTGCCGGCGGGCAGCGTCCACCTGGACGAGGCGGTCACCAAGATCGAGTGGACCGAGGACGGGGCGACCGTCTTCACCGGCCGGGGCAGTTACCACGGACGCAACGTGGTGCTGGCCGTCCCGCCGACCCTGGTCAGCCGGGTGCAGTTCGTTCCCGCGCTGCCGCCGGTGCAGGCCCAGATGCGCCAGCACATCTCGTTCGGCCTGGTGATCAAGCTGCACGTCACCTACGAGACCCCGTTCTGGCGCGATCACGGCCTGTCGGGGACGGCATTCAGCCCGTACTCCCTGGTCCACGAGGCCTACGACAACACCAACGAGGACGTCGAGGGCGAGACCCGCGGCACGCTCGTCGGGTTCGTCTCCGACGTCAAGGCCGACGGCCTGCTCGCCCTGGACCCCGAGGCGCGCAGGCGCAAGGTCCTGGAGGCGCTCGCCGCCTACTACGGCGAGCAGGCGCTCACCCCGGTCCACTACTACGAGAGCCCGTGGATGGCCGACGAGTGGACGGTCGGCGCCTTCGGCACCTCCTTCGACATCGGCTCGCTCACCCGATACGGCCGGCACCTGAGGTCCGACGTCGGCCCGCTGGCCTTCGCCAGCAGCGACATCGCCGGCCTCGGATTCCAGCACGTCGACGGGGCCATCCGGATGGGCGAGGCGGTCGCCGCCCGCATTCTCATTTAAAAGCACTATTTGGTACGGCCACCCGCCCCCGATCGATGACGAGGTCGCCGGGGGCGGGCGATGGATGGGGAGATGATCGTCTAGATTCCGGGGTATGCCCGAGCGCACGCACATGGTGGATGCCGTCAACTGGGCGTCCCTGACTCGCGACCCCCGCGCCGCCACGGGCGTGCCCGCCGCCCTGCACGCGCTCTGGTCCGGCGACGAGTTCCTCCGGCGCAGCGCCTACAACTACCTGGCCGGCACCCTCGTGCAGCAGGGCAGCCGCTTCCCGACCAGCATCGCGGCGATCCCGTTCCTGACCGACGTCCTCGCCGACCCGGCGGCCGGCGACCGGTTCGGCGCCTGCCAGCTGCTGCGCCTGATCGCGATCGGCGACGAGACGCACTGGCTGATCGAGCGCCCCCAGCCGGCGCAGTTGCGCGCCGCTCCCGCGCCCGAACAGTGGGACATGGCGGCCTATGACGCGGTTCGCGCGCGGATTCCGGCATTCCTGGCGGCGCTCCACGACCACGATCCGGCGGTACGGATGCACACCGCGCACCTGCTGGCCTGGTTCCCCGAGGAGCGCCACGCCGTCGTGCCGGCCCTCACCCGGGTCGTCGAGTCCGAGCACGGCCAGCACGCCGAGGTCGCCGCCGTCGCCGCGGTGGCCGCCGCCCTCGCCGGAGGGGTGGCCGCCGACCGGGTGCTCACCGGCGCGCTCGCCATGCGCCTGGCCGGGCCGCTGCCGACCGAGCGGTGGGCCGCGGCGATCGCGGTCGCCACGCTGTACACCCGGCCACCGCGGGAGGTGATCGACCAGGTCTACGAGTGCCTGCTCGACGCCGACGACCCGGTGCCCAACTGGCCGTTCCTCGAGGGCGACATGCGTACGCTGGCCGCCCTCACCCTGTCCCGGCTCGACCCGTCGACCGCCGCGGATCGGGTCGACCTGCTGATCGGCCGGCTGCGCAAGACCCGGCCCGGCCAGGACCGCACCACCCTCATCGGCGCCCTGGTGGACTCGGTGTTCCCGCGTACCGACAGGCTGATCAGCCGGTTCACCGACCTCCAGCTGGCCGTCGTGAAGTCGCTCATCGAGGCCGACGCCTGGGGAGACGGGCCCTACGTGGTGTCCCTGCTGACCGCCGCGGGACTGCCGAAGGACGGTCGCTTTCAGTCGTGATGGTGCCCGGCCGGGATGACCCTCGGGACCAGGTCCTCGGTGCCCGGCTCGACGATCACGAACTGGCCCATCATGCCCTTGTCCTCATGCCGTAGCAGGTGACAGTGGTACATGTACGGCGTGACCGGGTCGGCGTACCGGCCGAACCGGACGAGTAGCCGTACCCTCGCCTTCTTCGGCACGAACACGGTGTCCTTCGGGCCTGCCAGGTAGGCCGGCGGCGGCTCGCCGTTCACGTCGAGGATCCGGAACTCCACCTCGTGGATGTGGAAGTTGTGGGCGTACGTCGTGTTGTCGATCTCCCAGATCTCCACCGCCCCGGCCGGGACCACCTCGTCGATACGCGACATCTCCATGTCCCGCCCGTTGATCTCCGAACCGGAGAGCTCGAACCGGCGCACCCGCGCGCCCGGCGGCGGCGACCCGACGGCGGGCCCGTCGAAGGCCACCCGTCCCGAGGGCCGCAGGGTGGCCCCGGCGGTGAACCGGACCAGGTCGAAGTCGTCCTCCTCGATGTCGTTGGCCTGCTTCCGCGGCTCGCCCGCGCTGTTCATGACGACGGTCTCACCCGGCACGAACCGCACCACGATCTCCAGCCGCTCGCCGGGGCTGATCTTCACCCGGTCGACCGTCGCGGGCCGTGGCAGCATCCCCTGGTCGCCGGCGATCACGTCGAACCGGCGACCGTCGGCGAACCCGACCCGGTAGACGCGGGCGTTCGACGCGTTCAGCAGCCGGAAGCGGACCGACTCGGTGGTCACCTCGTGGAACGGCCGGTACGTGCCGTTGACCAGGATCGTGTCGCCGAGCAGCCCGAACGTGCCGCTGTCGACACCACCGGCAGCCATCTCGGCGCCGTCGAACACCCTGTCCTGCACGATCAGCGGGAGGTCGTCCACGCCGTACTCGTGCGGCAGGACCGGCCCGCCCGGCTCGTCGATCAGGAACAGCCCGGCCAGACCACGGTAGACGTGCATGGCCGTCCTCCCGTGCGGGTGCGGATGGAACCAGGCCGTGGCGGCGGGCTGGTCGATCGTCCACTCCGGGGTCCACGTCGCGCCCGGCTCGATCATCTGGTGCGGGCCGCCGTCCATCCGTGCGGGCAGACGCAAGCCGTGCCAGTGCAGGGTGCTCGCCTCCGGCAGCCGGTTGGTGACGGACATCCGGACCCTCTCGCCACGTTTCGCCCGGACGACCGGCCCCAGATGGTCGACGTTGATCCCCCAGGTCTCGGTGACCTTTCCGGGAAAGAGCTCCGACCGGCCGTCCGCGCGCATCGTCAACATGAACCGCCGCGCCCCGTCCGGGTCGACGGCCGACCCCGCCACCGGTGGAATCCGCAGCCGGTTGTCACCGCCACCACCACCGCCGTTCCGGTCATCGCCGCAGGCGCTGAGAACCGTGGAGAAAACTGCCAGAGAAAAGACGCTTCGACGTTTCACGAATTCAATGGTGGCAATGGAAATCGTCCGCCGGAATCGGTTGTATCCCCCGTTCGTCAATGCATCGCGGGATGTATTCCGGCGGCCCGCGCGTACTTCCCGAGAAGTACCGAGGGCATCGCGGACGCAGCGCCCCGGTATGCGACGGCCGGCCGTCCCGGTGTCACGGCAGCCAGCCGGGGACGGCGCGGCCCGACTCGTACGCCCACACCACCAGCTGGGCCCGGTCGCGCAGGCCCAGCTTGGTGAGGATCCGGCTGACGTGGGTCTTCGCGGTCGTGTAGCTGATCGCCAGCGCGGCGGCGATCTCCTCGTTGGAGCGGCCGGCCGCCACCAGGTCCAGGATCTGGGTCTCCCGGGCGGTCAGGGCCGCCGATCCCGGCTCGGGTGGCGGTTTGAGGCGGGCCGCCATCTCACCGATCAGGCGGCGGGTCACCGAAGGCGCGAGCAGCGCGTCACCGCGGGCGACCACCCGCACGGCGTGGATCAGCTCGGCCGGTTCGATGTCCTTCAGAAGAAACCCGCTCGCCCCGGCCCTGATCGCGCCGTAGACGTACTCGTCGGACTCGAAGGTCGTCAGAATGACCACCCGGACCCCGTCGAGGGTCTCGTCGGCGCAGATCTCCCGGGTCGCGGCCAGCCCGTCGGCGACCGGCATCCGGATGTCCATCAGCAGCACGTCCGGTCGCAGCTCCCGGGCCAGCCGCACCGCCTGCTCCCCGTCGGCGGCCTCCCCGGCCACGGTCATGTCCGGCTCCCCGGAGAGGATCGCCCGGAACCCGGCCCGTACCAGTGCCTGATCGTCGGCCAGAACGACGTCGATCATCGAGCTCCGTTCTCCACGGTTGCCGGTGGGCCGGGTCCCACAGGCGGTTCGGATGCCGGTGGGACGGTGGGCAGCCGCGCTTCCACCCGGAAACCACCGCCCGGTCTCGGCTCGGCGGAGAATGCGCCGCCGAGTGAGGCGACGCGTTCCGCCATGCCGCGCACGCCGCCCCCTGCCACCACCTCACCCACCTCGTCACCGTCGTTCTCCACGACGACCACCAGGGTCGATCCCGCGACCCGCCGCCCCACCGCACCCTCGCCGGCGGCGGTCGCGGGCGCCGGGTCACCGGTTCGCGGTGGGTCTGCGAAGGGCGGGCCGGGGGCCGCGTCACCGGCTCGCGGTGGGTCTGCGAGGGAGGATCCAGGAGCCTGGCGGATGGTCACGTGGACGGCAGCACCGGCGGACGCGTGGCGGACCGCGTTCGTCAGCGCCTCCTGGACGATGCGGTAGGCGGCCTGCTGAACCTCGGGCGCCGGTGCCGGGTCGGGGACGTCGATCGTCGTGTGGACGGTCAGACCGGTCGCTGAGGTGCGGTCGACGAGCTCGGGAAGGGCGGCGAGGCCGGGCCGCACCGGCTCGCGCAGGACGCCCAGCACCTCGCGCAGGTCACGGAGGGCGTCACCGCTCGCGGCGCGGATGGCCGTCAGGGCGGCGAACGCGGCGTCCGGCGCGCGGGTGTGCAGGGCGGCTCCGGCCTGAACGCTGATCAGTGACAACTGGTGACCGAGCGCATCGTGCAACTCGCGGGAGATCCGCAGGCGCTCCTCCGCGGCCCGCCGCAGCGCTTCGTTCTCGCGCGACTCCTCGGCGTGCCGCCGGGACGATTCGGCGCCGGCCCGCGCGGCCTCGGCGCTCCGGCGGGCAGCGTCGGCGAGCACGGCTCGTTCCTCGGCCAGCACAGCCTGTTCCTCGGCGAGCACGGCTCGTTCCTCGGCCAGTGCCGTCCGTTCGTCGGCCAGGGTCCGTCGTTCCTCGGCCTGCGCCGTTCGTTCCTCGGCCATCGCCCTGCGGTCCTCGGCCACCGCCCTGCGGTCCTCGGCCTGTGCGGTCTGGCGGGCCCGGCCGCGGATCACCTCGCCGAGCACCACGGGCAGGGCCAGCAGAGGGCCGACCGCGGCGGCCGTGGGCAGCGGGTCCGAGGCGGTGACGGTGACGAGCAGCAGCAGCCCGGCGGCCGCGGCGCCGGACGGGAGCGGGCCGTGGGTGCGTGCCACCGTGTAGAGGGCCACGAGCAGGAACAACGCGAGCGGCGAGTCGGGGAACCCGAGCGGGTAGTAGGCGAGGCAGGCCGCGCCGGTAACGGCCAGGACCGGGATCGGGTGCCGGCGTCGCCACAGAACGGCCGCCGAGGACACCAGGATCAGCGCCCAGCCCCACGGCCACAGTGCCCGGTCGTCATCGTCCGCGCCGGTGAGCGCCACCGCCGCCACGACGGCGGCCAGCCCGGCGGGGACGGCTGCGGCCGCGACGGCGGCCAGTCCGGCGGGGAGGACGGCGGCCAGTCCGGCGGGAAGGGCGGAGGCCACCACCCGGCCGGTGGGGAGGGCCGCGTCCCGGATGCGCATGCCGACCACCCTATGTCTTGAGCAATCGCTCAAAACACGCTAGATTGCGTTTGAGCGAGTGCTCAAACGGGGGGAGATCGGTGGTGGTGTTCCGGCGGCACACCACTGTCCTGGCCGAGACGATGCCGCCTTGCGGAGCGGCTCCCATGGCGCTGCCGGTCCGGTGCGGCAGCGCCGACGGTGCCCTGCTGTTCTTGGGGCTGGCGGCCCGGTGCGGCAGCGCCGACGGTGCCATGCTGTTCGGGGGGCTGCCTGTCGTGGACGTCGCGATACCGGCGCTCACGGCCGGCCACGGGAGGGTCTTCCGGTTCACCACCATCGGTCTGTTGCTGACGGCCCCCGTAGCGTCGTGCCGGCCGGGCGGGAGACGGAGGACGGGGGACTACTCCGGTCGTACCGCCGATGGGTCTTCCCGGGTTTGAAGAAACCGCCCCCACCGATGACCGATACCTCGATCGCGCCGCCGCACCCCGTGCCGCCTCGCGCGGGCGAGGCCCGGCAGAATGTCGCGTCATGAGCGACACCAAGCAGCGACTGCTCGAAGGCGCCCTGGCCGCGCTGCGCGAGCACGGTGTCACCGGCGTGTCCGCCCGGACCATCGCGGCCGCCGCGGGGGTCAATCAGGCGCTGGTCTTCTACCACTACGGCTCGGTGGACGAGCTGCTCGGCACCGCCTGTGAGCAGGCGACGCGGCAGCGGGTGACGGCGTATGCGGACCGGTTCGCGGCGGTCGGCTCGTTGCGGGAGCTGCTGTCGGTGGGCCGTGAGCTGCACGAGGCGGAGCTGGCGGCGGGCAACGTGTCGGTGCTGGCGCAGATGCTCGCGGCCGCCCAGACCGGGGAGCGGCTGGCCGCGCCTACGGCGGCGGCGCTGCGGATGTGGTCGGACGAGATCGAGTCGGTGCTCCGGCGGCTGCTGGAGGGTTCGCCGGTGGCCGAGGTCGCCGACCTGCCGGGGCTGGCCAAGGCGGTGGCGGCGGCCTTCGTGGGGCTGGAGCTCTACGAGGGCGTGGATCACGACGGCGGCCGGCAGGCCATGGCGGCGCTGGATCAGCTGGCGGTGCTGGTCGAGGTGGTGGACGAGCTGGGTCCGCTGGCCCGGCGGGCGTTGCGGGCGAAGATTCGCAGTCACCTGAAAGACGGATCGCGGGAACCACAGGGCTAGAACGACCGACCAACAATTGTGCATATTCCCGACTTGTCCACCTATGCCCCGCACCGCTCGACGCCGGACGCCGACTTCGAGGGCACGATCGTCCCCGGCCTGCGTGCCGACTTCTACCGCCGTCCGGACGGTGACCGGATCGCCTCCGTGGGCCGGTACTCCTACCGTGGCCGGGACGTCCTGATGGCCTGGGGATACGTCGACGAGAAGCACTGCCGCCAGCACGCCGTTCATTCCGCGCGAGGCTGGACCGAAGTCACCGACGGCTGTCCGGAGGTCCGATTCGACAACGGATTCGAGGTACGCACCCCCGACGGCGAGTGGCTACGCGCCTGACCGGGACGTCCGCCCCGCCCGCCGTGCCGCGTCGATGACCGGATCGGTCTCGTCGTCGAACTGCCCGATCACCTGCTCCAGCAGATCCTCCAGAGCGACCAGCCCGACCACCGCGGCCGCCTCGGTGACCAGCGCGACCTGGTTGCGTTCCGCACGCATCGCCGCGATCGCGTCCAGCCCGCTGGTCCCGGCCGGCAGCCGCAGCGGCCTCGTCATCAGCTGCCCCGCCGTGGCACCGTTGCCGGAGCCGACCGCCTTCGCCGCCTCCCGCACGTGCACGATCCCGACGATCGTCCCGTCCGCCGACGTGACCGCCAGCCGGGACCGTCCCGCCTCGATGCTGCGCAGCTCCACGTCACGGGCGCCCGCTTCGGCCGGCACCGACACGATGCGTGCGGTCGGGGTCATCACGTCGCGTACCGTCGTCGACTCCACCGCGAGCATCGCGGTCAGCAACTGGTGCTCGGCGTCCGGGATCGTGCCGTGCTCCTTCGACGTCTCCAGCAGCATCCGCAGCTGCTCGGCGCTGTGCACCTGCGCCAGCTCGTCCTGCGGGGTCACCTTGACCAGCTTGAGACAGGCGTTGGCCAGCCCGTTCAGCGCCGCCAGCACCGGCCGCAGCAACGTGGTGAACCCGACGAACGGGATCGCCAGCAGCTGCGCCGACGACTCCGGATGGCTGATCGCCCACGACTTCGGCGCCATCTCGCCGACCACCACGTGCAGGAAGCCGACCAGCGCCACCGCCAGCACGAACGCCACCGCGTAGGCGGCGTCCTCCGGCAGCCCGGTCGCCGTGAGCACCGGCTCGAGCAGGTGCGCCACCGTCGGCTTGGCCAGCGCGCCCAGGCCCAGCGTGCACAGGGTGATGCCGAGCTGGGCGCCGGCCAGCATCATCGACAGCCGCCGGGTCCCGGCCAGAGCAGCCCGCGCACCGCGTGAGCCCTCGGCCGCGGCCGTCTCCAGCCGGTGCCGCTTCGCCGCGACCAGCGCGAACTCGGCGGCCACGAAGAAACCGTTGAGCACCAGCAGGGCCAGCGAGATCAGCAGGGCCGGAGTGGTGCTCATGCGTCTTCCTTCACGATCAGGTGGATCCGGCCGGGGACGCGCCGCCGGACCGCCAGCACGGTCAGCGTGGCCACACCCCGGGGCACCGGCTCACCGTCGTCGTCGATCGCCGGCGCCAACTCCACCTCGACACTCTCGCGAACCGCGGGCAGCCGGCCGAGCCGCGTCATCAGCAGCCCCGACATGGTGTCGTAGAGGTCGTCGTCGGGCAGGCGGACCCCGGTGGCCTCGGCGACCTCGTCGATCCGCGCACGGCCCGGCACGAGCCAGCCGTCGCCGTCCCGCTCGATCACCGGCTCCGGCAGGTCGTCCTCGTCGCGGATCTCGCCGACCAGTTCCTCGGCCACATCCTCGAGCGTGATGATCCCGGCGAACCCGCCGAACTCGTCGACCACCACCGCCATCTGCCGGTGCGCCGCCTTCAGCCGGTCCAGCACCACCGGCAGCGTGCACGACTCGGGGAGCGCCACCGGGTCGGACGCCAGCTCCCGCACCGGCGTGTCGCCGCGCACCGCCGGGTCCAGCGCGACCACGTCGTTGATCGACACCACGCCGATCACGTCGTCGAGCCCGTCACCGATCACCGGGAACCGCGAATGTCCCGTGTCCAGCAGCTCCACCACCCGGGAGGCGGGCTCGGATCCGCTGATCGACGTCACGTCCAGCCGGGGCCGCATCACCTCGGCGGCCGTGCGGCTGCGGAAGTCCAGCCCGTGATCGAGCAGCCGGGCCGCCTCCGCGTCGAGTGCCCCGTGCGAACGGGACGTCTCGATGATCCGGTCCAGGTCCTCCGGTGTGGCGCCCTGCGGCAGCTCCTCGACCGGCTCGATGCCGACCGTCCGCAACAGCCGGGTCGCGGTCGCGTCGAACACCCGGATCAGCGGCCCCATCACGGTCAGGTAGATCACCGTGGAGCGGGACAGCGCACGCGCCACCGCCTCGGGCTTGGCGATCGCCAGGTTCTTCGGCGCCAGCTCACCCAGCACCATCTGCACCACGGTCGCGAACAGCAGCGCGAACACCATCGAGATCGAGGTGGTCACCGCCTCCGGCAGCCCGGTCGAGCCGAGCAGCTCGGCGGTGCCCTGACCCAGATAGGGCTCGGCCACGTAGCCGGCGAGCAGCGCGGTCACCGTGATGCCGACCTGCGAGCCGGACAACACGAACGAGAGCCGCTGCGTCACCCCGAGAGCCCTCGCGGCGGCCGCGTCACCCTCGTCGGCGAGCACCCGCAGCCGCTCCCGGTCGACGGCCACGTAGGCGAACTCCTGGGCCACGAA
Organism: Actinoplanes sp. CA-252034; assembly: GCF_050956125.1. Classification (NCBI taxonomy): domain Bacteria; kingdom Bacillati; phylum Actinomycetota; class Actinomycetes; order Micromonosporales; family Micromonosporaceae; genus Actinoplanes; species Actinoplanes sp. CA-252034. The sequence continues at coordinate 6,543,460 of NZ_CP191846.1, read as the reverse complement.
ATACCCGGTGGCCACGGTCAACAGGACGATAGCCACAACGCCGATCGTGATCAGCACGAACAGTCACCGCTCCAACGATCCGACACGGTCCGTAACCTAGCAGGCTCCCCGATGGCTCCCGGCCGCAGGCAATACCCGGCCACCCGGCCGCTAACCCGATCCACGCGCCGTCACTCGGTCGGGGTGGTTCGACCCCCATGACGTACGGCCTACTTCGGCGGCCGTGGCCACACCGCGACGTCCGCCGGGGTCATGACCGCAGCGCGACCGCCGGGCCTATGCGGCCCTCACCGTCCTCCCCGTCCCGCCCGCGGTTCTCCCTCATCGGGCCGTTCGCCCACAGCGCGCCGAAAGGTCGGTTCGGAAGATCGGCGTCGGCCCACTTCGGCACTGACAGAAAGTCGCTCTCTTGATCACATTGCACAGGTCCCTGCCCGGCCGGGGCGCCGCTCTGGCCGGCGTGCTCCTGCTCCCCGTCCTCGTCGCGGTGCCCGCCGCCCACGCCGCCACCCCGAACCGGGTCGCGATCGAACCGTCGTCCACCTCGCCCGCCCTGCGCGAGCTCGTCGTGACGACCGGCGCCGCCGCAGACCGGGTCCTCGTCGGCCGCGACGCCACGGCGTACGTCGTCGAGGTGTCGACCGGCGCCGCCGCCGGTGCCGGCTGCCAGACCGCATCCGCGACGACCGTGCGCTGCACCCTCCCGGCGAACGCGATCACCCGGGTGACGGCCGACCTCGGCGCCGGCGACGACGCGGTGACCGTCCACACCGGAGTCCCCCGGACACTGCTGCGCGGCGGGCCCGGAAACGACATGCTGTTCGGCGGTGACAGCAACGACGAGTTGTACGGCGGACCCGGCGACGACCTGCTGTGGGGCAACGCCGGAAGCGACTCGTTCCGGGCCGACGCCACCGCCGACGGCTCCGACACGATCGAGGGCGGCGACGGCCGGGACACCGTCGACTACCGGGACCGCATCGCCCCGGTGTCGGTGACGCTCGACTTCGACCGCAACGACGGCTCGGCCGACGGAACCGAGAACGACCTGATCGGCTGGGACGTCGAGTCGGCGACCGGCGGGCGTGGCGCGGACACGCTCACCGGCGACGACAACCCGAACACGCTCAGCGGCGGTCCCGGGGCCGACAAGCTCTCCGGCGGCGACGGTCCCGACCAGCTGTACGGCGACGCCGGCTCGGACACCATCGACGGCGACGCCGGGAACGACTGGATCGACGACGGCAACGGCGACGACGTGGTGCGGGGCGGTCCCGGCGACGACGAGATCGAGCCCACCCAGACCGGCTCGTCGACACCGGCGGACCGTTACGACGGCGGTGAGGGCACGGACACCATCGCGTACTGGGGTCTACGGAGCGCGTACGCCGGTGTGGTCGTGTCCCTGAACGGCCTGGCCGACGACGGCGTCCCCGGCGAGAACGACAACGTCCTCGACGTCGAGACCGTGATCGGCACCCACCTCGACGACCACCTGACCGGCGGCCCCGGGGCGCAGACCCTGATCGGCTTCGACGGCGCCGACGTCCTCGACACGGTGGACGGGGCCCACGGCGACTGGGCCGACGGCGGAGACGGAGCCGCCGACACGTGCCGTACCGACGCGGGCGACACCGCAGTCGACTGCGAGAACTGACCGCCCCGAGCGACGGCGGGCGAACGCCGGCTCCGGGGAGGCCTGGCCGGGGCGCCCGGTCTGGAGCGGTTCACCGCTGGGTTCGGTCATGGTTCGGGCCGCCGGGCGAGGAGGCCGATTCGATCCGGAGCGGCGGCGGTTGAGGGGTCCCGGCTAGCGGGCCGCGGTCAGGAGTTTGGCGACCTCGCGGGCGCGGGTGTGGGCGGCCCGCCGGGCGGATTCGGCGTCGGCGGTCGCCAGGTTGGGGCGGAAGTGGACGGGGGCTGATGTCGGTGACGCCCGCCCAGCGGAGCCAGTCCTCGAAGTAGGGGGCCTGGAAGTCGCTGCCGAATGTGGGCGGGCGCGCGGGCCCGTACACCGCGCTGGTGTAGACGACGGCGGCGCGTTTGCCCTGCAGCAAGCCGGTGTATCCGGTGTCCGGGTCGAAGCCGAAGGCGAGGCCGGGCTGGCTGACGACGTCGATGAACTGCTTCAGGATGTACGGGACTCCGGCGTTCCACATCGGGATGCTGAACAGGTAGGTGTCGGCCTCGTCGAACCGCCGGAACGTGGCGATCGCGGCGGCCCACGCCTCGGCGGCCGCGCCGGAGGGCTGCTCCCCGGCGAAGACGGTCATCTTCGCGGTGACCGCCTCGGGGCCGAAGGGCGGCAGGGTGCCGTCCCACAGGTCCCACTCGTCGATGGTCGCGTCCGGGTTCACCTCCCGCACGGTGTCGAGGAAGGTGCCGGCGACGGCCAGCGACTCGGACTGGCGGCCGCGCGGCGAGGCGGAGATGTGCAGGAGCTTCACGGTGGCTCTCCCGGTGAGTAGTGAATGCGTGCGCACGCACATTTCTACTCCGTTGCGTGCGCACGCACAAGAATTCGCTAGGCTCGGGTGATGAGCGACACCGACGTGACCGCGTGGGCGGCACTGCTGCGGGTGCACGCCGCGGTGGTCCCGGTCCTCGACCGCGAGCTGCAGGCCGCCTGCGCCCTGCCTCTCACCTGGTATGACGTGCTGCTCGAGCTGAACTATGCGCCCGAGGGCCGGCTCAGCATGGGCGAGCTCGGCCAGCGGGCGGTGGTCAGCCGCACCCGGGTCAGCCGGGTCGTCGACGCGCTCGCCGAGGCGGGGCTCGTCACCAGGGAGAGCAACCCGGAGGATCGGCGGTCCGCGTATGCGACTCTCACCGAGGCGGGACGGGAACGATTCCGGTCCGCGGCGCCGGTCTACGTGGACGGGATCCGCCGGCACTTCCTCAGCCTGATCACGGGAGACGAGTCCCGTACCATCGCCGTCGCTCTTCAAAAGGTCCTCGAAGCACGGTGACGGACGTCTCCTACCTGCAGGTCCTGCGCAGCGGGCGGCTCGCCGGGGTGATCGGCGGCGACGCCGTCGGCAAGCTCGGTGACGGCATGCTGTTCGTGGTGCTGCCGCTGCTCGCCCTGCAGATGCACGGCAGCCTGCGCCCGGCCGCCGCGGTCTCGATCATCATCTCGGCTCCGTACGTGCTGGCCATGGCCCTGTCGCTCTACTTCGGTGCCGGGCGGCGGCGGTTCGACGCCCGGCTCGTCGTCGGCGTCGACGGGGTGCTGCGTGCCGTCACGTTCGGGGTGCTGGGGCTGGTCGCCGACGCGGGACGGATCTCGTTCGGCTGGCTGGTCACGGCGCTGGCGGTGGGATCGGCACTGCGGCTGATGTCGACCAGCGGGCGGCGCCTGCTGGCCACCGGGATGGCCGGCGAACGGGCGCGGCTGTCGGTGAACGGGCTGCTCGGCACCTCCGACAGCCTCGCCATGTACGTCGTCGGCCCGGCGCTCGGCGGCGTGCTGGCCGCGGTCACCCGTCCCGGGATCGCCGTCGCCGTCGGCGGATGCGCCTACCTGTCGCTGATCGTCTGCGCGGCGCTGGCCCGCGGCACAGCGGCAGACACGGCGGCGCCGACCCGGTCGGGCTGGTCGGTGCTGCGCCGCAACGCCGTCGCCTACCGGCTGCTGGTCGTGGACTTCCTGTTCAACCTCTTCTACGGGCCGGTCGAGGTGGCGCTGCCGCTGCTGGTGACGGCCGACCTGGGCGCGGGTGCGGGCGCGCTCGGCACCCTGTGGACGTGTTTCGGGGCGGGCGCGCTCACCGGGGCGGTGCTGACCGGGCAGCTGCGCCGGTTTCCGCCGCAGGCCACGGTCGTCGTCATCATCGGCGGCTGGGCGGTGGCGATGGTCCTGCTCGCGGTGGCGCCGACTGTTCCGGTCGCGGCGGCGGCGCTGATCGTGGGCGGTGTCGTGTACGGGCCGTTCCTGGCCGTCGCCTACACCCTGCTGCAGGACAACCTGGACGCCGAGGACCAGCAGCCGGTGCTGACCATCTACGCCGCCGGGATCGCCCTGGCGGCGCCCGTCGGGCTCGGGGTCGGCGGCCCGGTGGTCACCCTGCTCGGCGCCCGTGGTGGCATCGCCGCCTCCGCCCTGGTCACGGCGGTGCTGGCGCCGGCCGTGTGGTGGTGGATCAAACCGCGGCCGATCACACCGCGACCGACCTGAGCGGGTCCGCACGAGACGCTCGGCCGTGGGCGCCCCGGGCGAGCGTTTCGCGTGGTCGTCCCGCGGATGCGAGTAGGGTGGGCCGCACGAGCGCCGTCGATGCGCCAGTGCGCCGACCCGTCCCGTCCCGACAGTCGCGCCGGCCGCCTCCGGGGCCGTCCGGGCGTTTCCGCGAGAGGGGGACGGACGATGGGTGACCGCGCCACGATGGCCGAGATCGCACAGGCCGTGGGGGTGTCGTCGGCGACCGTGTCGAAGGTGTGGAACGGGCGGGCCGACGTCTCCGACCACACCCGCCAGCGTGTCGAGGAGATGCTGCGCCTGCACGGCTATCGAGGCCGCCGGCAGTGGCGATCCGAGCCGGCCGGCACCATCGACGTGATCTTCTCGGAGATCGACTGTGCCTGGGAGGGTGAGCACCTGCGCGGCATCGAGGAGGCCGGGCACGCGGCCGGCGTGCGGATCGTGGTGTCGTCACTGGACCGGGGCGAGACCGCGCGGCGCCAGCTGGTGCAACGGCTGCGTGCCGGGCGCACCGACGGGGCGATCCTCGCGACGATGACCGCCTCCGGGTCGCTGGTGAAGGCGCTGCACCGGATGAACGTGCCGGTGGTGGCGCTCGATCCGGTCTGCCGGACGGCGGGCGACCTGCTCAGTGTGGACGCTGCCAACTTCGACGGCGCCCGGGCCGCGACCGCGCATCTGCTCGGGCTGGGGCACCGGCGGATCGGGCTGATCGCCGGTCTCGACGAGCTGATGTGCAGCCGGGCGCGCCGGGACGGGTTCCTGGCCGCCCACGACGACGCCGGTGTCCCGCCGGATCTCGGCCTCGTCGAGCGCGGCGGGTTCGACTTCCCCTCCGGGATCGTGGCGGGCGGCCGCCTGCTCGACCGGAGCATCCCGCCGACCGCGATCTTCGCGATGAGCGACCTCATGGCGATCGGGGTGTACGAGGCGGCACGGCTCCGTGGCCTGTCCGTTCCGGATCAGCTGAGCGTGGTCGGTTTCGACGACCTGCCCGGCGCGCGGTGGGCGTCGCCGCCGCTGACCACGGTGCGGCAGCCGCTGCGGGAGATGGGCGCGCTCGCCGTCCGTTCCGCCCTGGGCCTGGCCGGCGGCGGCGTCCTCGACACCCGCCTGCTGATCCGGGAGAGCACCGCCCCACTCTGAGCCGGCGAGGAGCGAGCCGGGAGCACCGCCCCGCACGATCGGAATGTTACCGATCGTTACGGCTCATCGGACACCGTAACCGCTGGTCAAGGTCGTGGCTCGGCCAGTCAGGACGGCCGCGACGATGTCCGTGTCGGCTCATGCTTGCCACGGGACCTGAGCCTCATGTCGTCGCTTCGTGTTCGCACATTGAGGAACTGCTCCGGGTGCCTCCACCGCCGGCCGGGAGTTCCCGTGGCGTCGGATCGGGGTGTTGTGGGTTCAGCGGCCGGTGACCGTGGCCAGGCTGGCCGGGTCGGTGAGGGCGATCTGGGCGATATCGACGAGCCGTTTGTTGTTGCGCCGGGCGTGGCCGCGGATGACCGTGAAGGCTTCGTCGACGCTGATTCCGTGGGCTTGCGCGATCGCGCCTTTGGCCTGTTCAATGACGATCCGGCTGTTCAGCGCGCCTTGAAGTTGTTCGGTGAGGATTTCGCCGCGGCTGATGGCCCGTTCCTGGAGCAGCCCGATCGCGGCGACGTCGGCGAGCGCTTGGATGATCTGTACGTCGCCGTCGTCGAAGCCGCCGCCGACCTCGGTGCCGAAGACGTTCAAGGCGCCGATCACTTCCTTGCGGAGGCTGAGGGGGAAGGCATGCACGGCGCGGAACCCGGCGGCTGTGGCGCGGGGCGCGAAACGCGGCCAGCGGGCCGCGGCCTGGCGCAGGTCCGCGTTGATCACCGGCTGTGCGGTGTTGTAGGCGTCCAGGCAGGGGCCTTCATGGTTTTGGACCTGGAACAGTTCGAGGAGTTTGGTGTTCTCGTCGGAGGCTGCCATGAACTGGAGCCGGCCTCGCTGGTCGGCCAGTAGCAGCCCGACCGTCGACGCGCCGACGAGGTTCGCGGTCCGGTCTGTGAGCATGTGCAGGAAGTCGATCAGGTCGAACTCATCGACGAGGGTGTCGGCGACCTCGACGAAGACCTTCGCGAGCCGTTGCGCGGAGATGGTGGTCATGCTTGCTCCTGGCCTTCCTGACATGGATGTGGCGGGTACTCACGAATGGTCGGTGTCGAAGCGGAGCCGGCGGGCGACGATGTCGCGGGCCACGTCATTGAGGCGGCGGTTTTCCACATAGGTGTGGGCCCGGATCCGGACCAGCGCCTCCGCCAAGGGGACGCCGAGTTGGACCATGACCATGCCCTGGGCCTGGAACAACTCAGGGCTGTGCTCGATCGCCTCGTCCAATCCGTCGGCCGCCGCACCCGGGATGGCGTCGTCTTGGCCGTCGAGCAGGGCCTTGACCGCCAGGTCGGTGAAGGCGAATGCCTGGCGCAGTTGATCCCCGGACAGCCGGCCCGCTCGGGCGCGGAACACATCGAGCACCCCGAGCCGGGCCGCGCCGACCTGTAGAGGAAACGCGAAGACCGCGCGCACACCCTCATCGTGCGCCGCCGGCGTGTACGCCGGCCACCGGTGCGCCGCCCCGTCGGTCAGATCTGGCACCAGGACCGGGCGGCGCGACGCGAACGCGTCGATGCACGGCCCTTCACCGAGGACGAACTGGAGTTCCTCGATCCGTTCGCTGATCGGGTCGGAGGCAGCCGCGATTCCCCGGGCGCCGTCCTCGGCCATCACACTCACTCCGGTGCCCGAGGCGGCCAGCGCCCCCGCCGCCGCCTTGCACAGCCGCTGCAACGCCCCCACGACACCGCCTGGGGCTCCCGCCGCCGGCTGCTGCGCCACGTGCTCCATCGCTCCGGCGAGGGGGTCGTCGCTGTCGCTCACCGTGGTCCCACAGGCAGGCGGCGCCACGGGCCCACGGGACAGCTGCGCATCGTCCGGGTTCATGGCGCACCTTCCGAAACGAGTTCGGAGACCGGTACTGCCAAAGTCCGGAGCAGCCGCGGGTCACGCACCCGCCATCTCGATACCGACCATACCCCAGCTGCGAGGGACGGGTCTGACTGGCAGCGTGCCGTGCGGCGAGCACGAGCGGTGGCCGGCGGACAGGCTCAGGACATCGAAATTGATCGAGGCGATGAAATCGGTGTGCTGCGGGTTGCAGGGCGTAGAGTGACCGTGTCACTCCGGTCCCCGGTGGCGCAGTCCCGTAGGTGTTGCGGACTCGCGGCAACCTGAGGGGTCAACCATGATCGGGTCCAAGCGTTCGTTGATCGTCGTCTGCCTGCCCGGCCGCAATCCGGTGTCATCATGACTGACGTACTGAGTGGCGCTGATCTTGGGCCTGATGCGGTGGATCGGCGCGAGGCGTTGCGACGGGCGCTGGCCGTGTTGCCGGTACGGGAGCGGCGCGTCATCGGCTTGCGGTTCGTCGGCGAGATGACCCAGGCGCAGATCGCCGCACGGATCGGGGTGTCGCAGATGCAGGCCTCCCGGTTGCTGACCCGTTCGCTGATCAGGCTGCGCGACGCCCTGCAGGCCGACGGTGCCACCGCCGAACCCGATGCTGGCCGAGCGGGCCCAGTCCGCCAGGTCGTCGGTGCGGGCTCTTCGGGCGGCCGGTGAAACATGATCCTTGGCCCGGTATGTCGGTCCGCGCTTCGTCTAGTCGTTTCTGGGGGTCCGGGGGTGGATGGTGCCCCGGGCAGGGGGTCTGCCCGGGGTACTGCCACGGACCGTGGCGGCAGCACCGGGCGGAACCCACCTGGCGAGGCAGACGCACGGCGGTAGTCGGTCTGGACGCGGGCGGTCTTAACGCGCCGCGAAGTCCCCGATGGAGACGTTTGACGAGTAGTCTGCGATTGCTATCGCATCGACGTGCGCACCTTGTCGAGCCCGCAACACCTGCGATCTTCGGGTTGTTGCCTCCCCGGCCACGGGTCCAGACCCTGCCCGCTCATCACGCATTCCTGGACGAAGTCGTTGGGCTGGAGAAACCATGATCGCAACATTCGCGCCGGTGACCCCGTCGACACAACTGAGCATCGATACCCGGTGCCCATCGCCGGGCACCGCCCGGGTCGCCGTGGCCGGCGAGATCGACCTGTCGACGGTCGACATGCTGCGCGCCAAACTACTCAACGTCTTGTCCGCGCTGCATCCGGACCGCATCGAGGTCGACCTCGCCGGGGTGACGTTCCTGGACTGCAGCGGACTCACCGTCCTCATCGTCGCCGGCAACGCCGCCGCCCGCACCGGCTGTCAACTGCGGATCATGAACCCGCAACCCCTCGTGCGCCGGGTCTTGGACCTGGCCGGGCTACTCGACGTCCTCACCGCCGAGTTCGATAAGGCACCACCCATGGCAACGGCCACAGCCGTAACCGCGTCGGTCGGCATTCTTGTCCCCGCCTAACCCGAGCCGCCGTACCCGGCGACCTGTCCACCTCCCAGGATCGTGAATTGAATCCCCAACCCAAGGTCCATCGACTCCTCTGGCAGCGCAACGATCAGACCAGTCAGACCGGCGCCGTAGCGGCCGCCACCGCCGGACCACCTGGCCTCTTCGCCGGACGGATCCGGTCAGCGTCGACGGCTATCGGCTACTGGCCCGGCTGGGTTCCGGCGGGATGGCCGACGTCTATCTGGCCGACGCACCTACCGGCCGGCCGGTCGCGGTGAAAGTCCTCCGCGCCGGCGCCGGGGCGGCCGGGGCATGTCGGCGGGAATACCGGCTGGCATCTGCCATGGATGCCGACTGCACCGCGCCGGCGCTGGGCTACGGAAGCTCGGCGGTGGGGGCCTACCTGGTGAGCGCCTACCTTCCCGGTTACCGGTGCGCCACCACCCTGGCCGGCGAACCGACCCCGACCCGGCAGCTGTGGAGGTTCGGAGCCGCGTTGGCCCGTACCCTTGCCGGAGTCCATGCCCGAGGCGTCGTGCACTGTGACGTCAAACCGTCGAACCTGCTGGTCCGCGGCGACGACGTACGCATCATCGACTTCGGCATCGCCCGGTACATCGGGGAACAGGGTGGGGGCGGAGTCGTTGAGTGCAGCCGTGGCTGGGCCGCACCGGAACAACTCTGGACCACCGCGGCGACGCCCGCCGTGGACGTGTTCGCCTGGGGCTGCCTGCTCGCCCAGTTGGCCAATGGCGTGCATCCGTTCGCCAGCCGCAGCGATCAGGAATGGATCCTGCGTCTGCAATCGGCCCAACCGGACCTGTTCGGCCTGCCGCCGGGCTTGGACGACCTGATCCGTGTGGCCCTGGCACGCGACCCACAAGACCGGCCGACCGCCCGCGAACTGACCGAAATCTGCCGGGACCGCGATGACGAACACCCGCCACCGGCAGGGCAGCCTCGCCGTGGCAGGGCTGCATCGTGGCCGCCGATCCGCGACGTCGCGACGCTCGCGGCGACGGTCCGGCTGACACCAGCGAGCCGCCTGCCGTGAGCAACCGACATTGGCCCGTGCTCGACGGTCTTGGCAGCCGGTGATGAGACGGACCTATCGCCGTGGCATCTCTGTCGCGTGCGGGTATCAGCGTCGATATTGAGCGCAGGCCGCCCCTGGTAGTCGGGGAGGCGGCGTAACATCAACGGTCGGCCCCCGGACCCCGGGCAACGCATCATCATGATCACGATGCGCACCCGGAGGTTGAACCATGGCATCGTCAACACTTGCCGGCCCGGCTGAACGCGGCAGCGCCGCGACGGTCCGCGGCAGTGATTTCGCTGAGCTGATGCGCCAGGTCCGCGCTGCCGGCTACCTGACCGCCGTCATGCTGGTGCTCTCCCCACTCAAAGCGGCCGTGTTCATCGTCGTGCAGCAGGCGCTGTTCGGCCTCTACCTGGGCTGCTCGTTCGCCCCCAACCACAAGGGCATCGGCCACCGCGGCTGCCTGAGCGTCGGCACCGCCTCCAGACACCACCCTCAACCAGGCGCATGAACGCCGCGCTCGAAGGGAGCACCCGATGACCACAGCGGGCCACGCCACAGCCGACGCCGCGCGGGACACCACCGACAACAAGTACTTCCAACTCCTCGGCCGCGTAGGACTCGCCGCATACGGCCTCGTCCACTTCACCATCGCCTACCTCGCCGTACGGGTGGCGCTCGGCGCCAGCGGCGCCAAAGCCGACAAAGGCGGCGCGCTGGCCACCATCGCCGCCCAACCTGGCGGGCGGGCGCTGCTCTGGGCGGTCACCGTGGGACTGGCCATGCTCGTGTTGTGGCGACTCGGCGAGGCGACGGTAGGCCTGCGATGGGTGCAACCACGCCACAAACGCATCCGCAAACGGATCGAGAGCGCCCTCACCGCGGTGCTGTTCGGGCTCCTTGCCGTCAGCGCCGGGAAACTCGCCGCCGGTGCCGGCGCAGACTCCGGCAACCAGCAGAAAGCCCTCACCGCCCGCGTGCTCGCGCTCCCGATCGGGCAGCTCCTGGTCGGCGCGGTCGGGGTCGCCCTCCTCGCGGTCGCGACGTACGAGATCTACCGCGGGGTCCGCAAGAAGTTCGTCGAGGACCTCGACCTTTCCACCGCAAGCCCCACCGCCCGCAACGCGGCAATCCGGCTAGGACAGGCCGGCTACCCCGCACTCGGCATCGCGTACGGCATCATCGGCATATTGATCATCACCATGGCAGTGACCTACCGCCCGAACAAAGCGGTCGGGCTGGACGCCGCCCTCAGCACCCTTGCCGCTCAGCCCTACGGCACCGCATCGCTGCTGCTCGTCGCCGCCGGACTGGCCTGCTTCGGCCTCTACTGCCTGTTCGACGCCCGCTACCGCCGCGGCTGAAACGGCCACGCCAACCTTTCACAGCAACAACGGGACCTGCCGACGCACCGCAGCCCGCTGCGACGGCTCGACGCCGGGCCGGTGCCGAACGGGCCTGAAGCCTGCTGGGCGATGACGTGGCGATTCACAGATCAGATCGCGTTAGGCGCGGCTGCCGCTCGGCAATGCCGGGCGGGACTGCCGTGCGGCGAGGATCAGCAGCATCTCGGTTGGGCGCTGTTGCTGTAGTACATCCGGCCGCGTCGCGGGCCAAGGTGGAGGCGAGTGCGTGGCGCACGTCAATCCACTGCGACGCCCCCCAACGGCCGGCGACCGCTGCCGCGCAAACGTCCCGGTACGACAAGGCGCCGGCTCGCCTCCGCCCAGGACCGCGCCGCAGATCCGATGAGACAACGGCAGGCATCTGTCTCACTCGCCCTGTCCGCTGGCGCGTTCCAGCCGGCAGCCGCGAACCAGATCCGGTGAGACGGAAAAAGGAGCAACAGGCTGACCCGACATGCAGAGAGCCATACGCTGCGCAGCCTCGCACCCCACGCTCGCGGTGCGGGTTCCCGTAGGTCTCCGACTGCCCCGCCAGGGGCTTCCCACCAGCAAGAACGTCCGGCGTGGCGCCGCGTCTCGGTACGCGTTGGGTCCGCGTGTGGGGGAGCGCCGGGGTGGGCAAGACCACCCTGGCCCTGCATCTGGCGTCCCTGGCCGGCGCGTGTCATCCGGACGCGCATCTCTTCGTCGACCTGCACGACCACGCGACCACGCTGCTGCGGTCCGGCGACGTGGACGGCGCTCGGGAGATCTACGCTCGGGAGCTGCGGCTGGCCCGGTTGCGGCGGCAGCCGTACGCCGTTGCCCGCGCCACCGACGGCCTCGCGGACTGCCTGCCCGCCGCGGATCCGGAGGCCCTGCGGCTGCGGCGGGAGGCGCACGCGCTCTACGAGGAGCTGGGGGTCCCACCGGAGGCGTGGTGAGGACTACGCTGGCCGACCGTGCGCTATCGCATCCTCGGGCCGCTCTCCATCATGGACGGCGAGCGGCAGGTGACGGCCGGCCGGGACCGGGCCGTGCTGGCGATCCTGCTGCTGCACCCGAACCGGATCGTCGCGCTCAGCGAGCTCGCCGAGACGGTCTGGGGGCCGCGGCCGCCCGCGACCGCGCGTAACCAGCTGCAGAACTGCGTGTCCCGGCTGCGGCGGGTGCTGCCGGCCGACGCGATCCTCACCGATCCGGCCGGGTACGGCATCCAGGCCGGGCCGGACGATCTGGACAGTGTGGTCTTCCTGCGGCTCGTCGCGGCCGCGCGGGCCTCTTCCGGCGACGCGGGGGCGCGTACGGCGTACCGGAAGGCCTTGAACCTGTGGCGGGGCGCCGCCTGCGCCGGAATCGACGCACCGGCCGTCCGCCAGGCCGCCGCGAAGCTCGACGAGGAGCACACTCTCGCGGTCGAGGACTGGGTGGATCTCGAGCTGGCCGACGGGCACGCGGAGGAGCTGGTGACCGAGCTGGCGTCGCTGGTGGAGCGCTTCCCGCTGCGGGAGCGGCTGCGCGGGCGGCTGATGCTGGCACTGCACGGCGCCGGCCGCGCGGAGGACGCCCTAGCCGAGTTCCGCCGGGCCTCCGACACACTGCGTGACGAGCTCGGCATCGAGCCGGGGGAGAGCCTGCAGGCCGCACACCGGGAGGTCCTGTCCGGCACGCCTTCCGGCGCTCACCGTCCGATCCGATGCCTTCCGCGTACGGTCGTCGACTTCACCGGCAGGCAAGAGGTGATCACGCGTCTGCGCACCGGGGTCCGGGCCGGCGAGGCGACGGTCGTGGCGATCGACGGGATGGCCGGTTCCGGCAAGACCACCCTGGCTCTGCACGTGGCCACGCTGGCCGGTGACCAATACCCCGACGCGCACCTCTTCATCGACCTGCGCGGCCACAGCGAGCAGGCCCCCGTCGAGCCGTCCGCGGCCCTGCAGGTGCTGTTGCGCCAGCTCGGTCTGCCCGCCGGCGACATCCCGGCCGACCTGCCCGCCCGGGCCGCCCGCTGGCGTGCCGAGGCGGCCCGGCGCCGGCTGCTGGTGGTCCTCGACGACGCCGCGTCGACGGCGCAGACCGCCGTCCTGCTGCCCGGCACGCCCGGCAGCCTGACCGTGGTGACCAGCCGGCGGCGGCTGCCCGGCCCGCCCGGCACGCACCGCGAGTCGCTGCCCCTGCTGTCCACCGGCGAGGCGGTCGCCCTGCTGGAGCGGATCGCCGGGGACCGGGTGCGGGCCGAGCCCGCGGCGGCCGTCGCGGTGGCGCGGCGCTGCGGCGGGCTGCCGCTGGCGGTCCGCCTGGCCGGGTCACGGCTCGCCCACCGGCCCCGCTGGCGGGTGGCCGACCTGCTCGACCGGCTGACCACGGCGGCGCTGCCCGAGCTGGCGGTCGAGGACCGTACGGTGATCGGCGCCTTCGCCCTCTCCTACGCCGGCCTGACCGAGCCCGCGCAGCGGCTGTTCCGGCTGCTCGGCGCGTATCCGGGCACCACCGTCGACGCGCTCTCGGCCGCCGCCCTCACCGGACTGCCGGCGGCCGGTGGGCGTGCGCTGCTGGCCGAACTGGCCGACGCCCGGCTCGTCGACGAGCCCGAACCGGGCATTCACCGCCTGCACGAGCTGCTCCGCGAGTACGCGTCGGCGCTGCCCGGCCCGACCGGTGCCGCGATCCTCGGCGTGCTCAACTTCGAGACGCACGCGCTGATGGCGACCATGACCGAGTCGTACCGCCGGTTCGTCGAACGTGACCTGGAGGCGATGCCGCTGCTGCGCCCCGATCTCGTGGCGGCTGTCGACGACCCGGCGGCCCGGCTGGAGCGGATCCGCGGCGACCTGGTGAAGCTCACCGACGTGGCGGTCCGGGCCGGTCAGCCCCACTACGCCTGGTGGATCCCGCGGGCCGCCTGGTACGCCCTCTACTACCGCGACTGGAACGACGACGTGGCCGCGCTCAACGAACGCGGGCTGGCCGCCGCCCGCGAGCACGGCGACGACGAGGCCGTGGCGCAGATGTCCAATCTGGTGGCGTCCTCCCACTACCGGGCCGGTTCGTACGAGAAGGCGCTGCACCACCTGCGGCTCGGCATCGGGATCCGGCAGCGGCAACGGAACCTGCGGGGACTGTCGGTGCTCACCGGCAACCTGGCCGCCCTGCACATCGCCATGGAACGGTTCACCGACGCGGTCGACGCCGGACTGGAGTGCCTGCGGCTGCGCAGCCTCGCCCGGATGCGGGTCGGCCCGCCGGCCACCATGCAGCTGTCGATCGCCTACCAGCGGCTCGGCCGATGGCGGGAGGCGCTGCGGATGGACCGGCTCGGGCTGCTCGGTGCGCAGCGGCCCGGTGACGAGCATCTGCGGGCCGGCGCGCTCATCGGCATCCAGCGCAGCCGGCGGGCGCTCGGCGAGATCACCCCGCAGGCCGCCCAGCGCTATCTGGAGGTGGCGCTGCGGATGGCGCTGCGACAGGGGCTGGCCCTGTTCGAGGCGGAGACCCGGGTGGAGATCGGGAACGTCCTGACCGAGCAGCAACGGTACGGCGAGGCGCTCGACCAGCACCGGCGGGCGCTCGACGTGGCCCGGCGGGCCGGTGAGGTCAACTTCGAGGCGGACTTCCGGTACGACTATGCGACGACCCTGCTGCGCTCGGGGAACGTGCCGGCGGCCCGTGCGGAGTACGAGCGGTCGCTGACGGTGGCCCGCAAGCGGCGTCAGCCGTACGCGGTGGCCAGAGCCGCCGCGAGCCTGGCCGATTGCTGACCGACCCCGGTTGTCCGGGGGTGCATGCGGTCGGGCGGCCGCCCGGCGTCATGCCGGGACCGGCTCGCTCTCCGGCGCGACCCCGGCCGGTGCCGCCGCCCGGCGCGGGACCAGCAGCGACACCCCGAAAGCGGCCGCGCTCGCCCCCGCCAGCAGCAGGAACGCCATCGTGTAACCGGCCTCGGCGGGCAGCCCGTGCGCGCCCGGATGTGCGGTGACGATCGCGCTGACCAGGGCGGTCCCGATCGACGCGCCGATCGTGCGGATGTTGGTGTTCATGCCGCTGGCCGTGCCGGTCTGGTGCCGCGGGACGCTCTGCACGATCAGGTTGATCATCGACGAGTAGATGAGGCCGAGACCGATTCCGAACACCGCGGCCGCCAGGGACACCGTCCACTTCTGGTCGTGTGCGAGGGCCAGCGTGAGACAGGACAGGGTGCCCATCGCCGAGCCCCACAGCAGTTGCGCCTTGTTGCTCACCCACCGGGTCAGCGGGCCGCTCAGCGAGCCGAACACCGCCATCGCCACCAGCATCGGGGCCATCAGCAGGCCGGCGGTGGTCACGGACGCGCCGAAGCCGTATCCGGAGGCGGCCGGAACCTGCATGAGCTGCGGCAGGAACGCGAACACGCCGAACATCGCGGCGCCGAACAGCATGGCGGCCAGGTTGGTGGTCCAGACCGCGGGCAGGCGCATCATCCGCATGTCGATCAGGGGCTCGGCGGTGCGCAACTCGGCCGTCATCCATCCGGCCAGCAGGGCGACGGCCAGGGCGAACGACGCGAGGGTACGCCCGGAGCCCCATCCCCAGGCGGCGCCCTTGCTCAGTGGCAGCAGCAGCGCGACGAGCCAGCCGGCCAGCAGGAGCGCCGACAGGATGTTGATCCGTCCCGGGCTGCGCACCGGTGAGGCGGGGACGACCCGCCAGGCCACCGCGCCGACCACGGTCACGACGGCCATCGGGATCCAGAAGAGCCACCGCCAGTCGAGGAGCCCGACGATGGGCCCGGCCAGCACGATGCCGACACCACTGCCGGTGGCGATGACGGCGGCCAGGGTGCCGATCGCAGACGCCACCCGCTCGGGCGGGAACTCGTCGCGGATGATCCCGAACGACACGGGGAACACGGCGGCGCCCAGCCCTTGGAGCACCCGGGCGGCGATCAGCACGCCGATGCTCGGGGCGAGCGCGGCGACCAGGCAGCCGAGGGCGATGGCGCCGAGCGCGACGAGCAGGGTGCGGTCCTTGCCGATGATGTCGGCGACCCGGCCCATCAGTGGGGTGGCCACCGAGGCGGCGAGCAGCCAGGCGGTGAGCACCCAGGTCACCGTGCCGGTGGAGGTGTGCAGGTCCTGCTGGATGGTCGGCAGCACCGGGGTCAGCAGGCTCTGCATGAGCGCGAACGCGGCAGCGGCCGCGGCCAGAACCGCGAAGGTCGTCCGTGGCGTGGCCTGATAAAGTCGAGGCATGCCTCCACATTACCGGAGGCATGCCTCCGATTCGCAAGGGGTTTTCGGATGACCGAGACGCCGATCACCGTGCGCCGGCCTCAGCGAGCCGACGCCCGGCGCAACTTCGACGCGCTGCTGGTCGCCGCTCGCGCCGCGTTCGCCGCCAACGGCGCCGACACCTCCCTGGAGGAGATCGCGAAGTCGGCCGGCGTGGGCGTCGGCACGCTCTACCGCAACTTCCCGACCCGGCAGGACCTGATCGAGGCCGTCTACGTCGAGGAGGTCACGCAGCTGCGCGTGGCCGCCGACGCGGTCGCCGGCCGGCCCCCGTGGCCGGCGCTGCGGGCGTGGCTCGAGCGTTTCGTGGACTACGTGGCGACCAAACGCGCCATCATCGACCTGCTCAACCGCGACTCGGAGATGTTCAGCTCGTGCCGGGCCGTGATGTATGCGGCCGGCGAGCCCCTGTTCGCGCGCGCCCTGCAGGCCGGCGAGGTCCGCGCCGACGCCGACTTCGACGACGTGCTGCGCCTGGTCTCCGGCCTGAGCTCGGCCACGTTCGTCGACGACGAGCAGCGCCGCCGGGTCCTCGACATCGCTCTGGACGGGCTGCGCCCCCGTCCCTGACGGATGATCGAACGGCGACGGCCCGGCCTCCATGTGTGGAGACCGGGCCGCTGCGGTGACGGTTTACTTGGTGAGCGGAGCCAGCTTCGGGTCGTCGGCGTAGGCCTCGGCGGCGTTGGCCTTGGTGACGATGACCGGCGCCAGCAGGTACGCGGGCACGACCTTGACCCCGTTGTTGTACGACTTGGTGTCGTTCACCTGCGGCGTGGCACCCGTCTGCAGGGTCTTGACCATGGTGATGGTCTCGGCGACCAGCTTGCGGGTGTCCTTGTTGATCGTGGAGTACTGCTCACCGGCGACGATCGACTTGACCGACTCGGCCTCGGAGTCCTGACCGGTGACGACCGGGATCGGCTTGCCGGCACCCTTCACCGAGGTGATGATCGCGCGGGCGAGGGTGTCGTTGGGCGACAGCACGCCGTCCAGGGTCTTGCTGGTGTAGGTGGAGGTGAGCAGCGAGTCCATCCGGCTCTGCGCGTTCTCCGCCTTCCAGCCCTGGGTGGCGGTCTGCTTCACGTCGGTCTGGCCGGAGCCGACGATCACGTCCCCCTTCTCGATCGCCGGCTTGAGGACCTCCATGGCGCCGTTGAAGAAGACCCCCGAGTTGTTGTCGTCCGGCGAGCCGGAGAACAGCTCGATCGTCCACGGGCCGGTCGCCTTCTTGGCCTTCATGCCGTCGAGCAGCGCCTGACCCTGCAGCTGACCGACCTTGAAGTTGTCGAACGCGATGTAGTAGTCGACGTTGGGGGTGTTGGTGATCAGCCGGTCGTAGGCGATGACCACGGCACCGGACTGCTTCGCCTGCTCGACCTGGGTGGACAGCTGGGCCGCGTCGGTCGCGCCGATCACGATGACCTTCGCGCCCTTGGTCACCATGGCGGTGATCTGGGCCTGCTGGTCGGCGACGGTGGTGGAGGCACCGGCGTACTGGACGTCGGACTGGTAGCCGGCCGCCTTGAGCCCGTCGGTGAACAGGCCGCCGGCGAGCACCCAGTTCTCCGACGTCTTCGACGGCAGGGCCACGCCGATCAGCGCGTCCTTCGCGAATCCGGCGGCCGGTGCCGAGGAGCCGCCGGCCGGGGTGGAGCCTTCCCGGTCGTTGTTGCAACCGCTCGCCACCAGGGCCGCGGCAAGACCGACTGCAAAGATCTTGGCCAAAGATGTACGCATCGACAGGTCACTTTCTCGAGAGGGAACCGGTGGTGCTGGGCGCCGGGACAGCGGCGGGTGCGGGCGGATCCTCGCGACGGAACGGGCGCGTGAGCGACCCGATGATCGAGAAGCGGCCCTGTTTCTTGTTGTAGACGTCGAGGGCGACCGCGCCCAGCAGGAACAGTCCCTTGATGATCTGGACCATGTCGGAGCCGGTGCCGATGAGCTGGAGCCCGTTGTTGAGGACGGCCATGACCAGACCGCCGACGATGGAGCCGCTGACCGTGCCGAGGCCGCCGGAGACCGCGGCGCCGCCGATGAAGACGGCCGCGATGGCGTCGAGCTCCCAGCTCAGCCCGTCCTGCGGGCCGGAGGCAGCGGACCGCGCCACGAAGATCATCCCGGCGAGCGCGGCGAGCACGCCCATGTTGGTCATGACCATGAAGTTGACCCGACGCAGCTGCACACCGGAGAGCTCGGCGGCGCGGGCGTTGCCGCCGACGGCGTAGATGTGCCGGCCGCCCGCGGTGTTGCGGGTGTAGAAGGAGTAGGCGATGACCAGGACGGCGAGGATGATGCCGGAGATCGGGAAGCTGGTGCCGACCCGTCCGCCGGCGAACCTCAGGGTGGCGAAGACGATGACACCGAGCAGGATCACCAGCCGGAGCACCGAGATCCACAGCGGAGCCGGCTCGGCGCCCTCCATCTGCCGGCGCACCTGCCGCGAGCGCCACTCCCGCCAGGCGACCGCGGCACAGAGCAGCAGGCCGAGCAGCAGGGTCAGGTTGTTGTAGCCGGTGGCCGGGCCGACCTCGGGCAGATATCCGGCGCCGATGGTCCGGAATCCCTCCGGCACCGGAACCGTGTCGGCGTTGCCGATGTACTGGTTGCCGCCGCGGAACAGCAGCATCCCGGCGAGCGTGACGATGAACGCCGGCACGCCGATGTAGGCGACCCAGAAGCCCTGCCACGCGCCGATCAGGGCGCCGACGGCGAGGCCGAGGACGATGCCGGCCGGCCACGGCACGTCGTGCTCGTGGATGGCCTTGGCCACCACGATGCCCACGAACGCGGCGACCGAGC
The DNA here is from genome assembly GCF_050956125.1 of Actinoplanes sp. CA-252034. Taxonomy (NCBI): domain Bacteria; kingdom Bacillati; phylum Actinomycetota; class Actinomycetes; order Micromonosporales; family Micromonosporaceae; genus Actinoplanes; species Actinoplanes sp. CA-252034. The sequence goes on along the minus strand of NZ_CP191846.1, from coordinate 6,524,334 downwards.
CGACGGACAGGTCGATGTGCCCGGCGACGATCACCATGAGCATGCCGATGGACAGGATCGAGATGTACGCGTACTGCTGGGTCAGCGCGATCAGGTTGCCCGAGGTGAGGGTCAGCCCGTTCGTGGCGATCTGGAAATACACGATGATCGCGACCAGCGTGAAGATCATCCCGAATTGACGGGCGTTGGAGGTCGTACCCCCGAAGAGGTTCTTCTGTAGGTCTCGTATGCGGCTCATGCGTTGCTCCGGGTCGAGGTCATCCGCTTCATCAGGAGTTCCGGGTCGGCGTCGCGCCGGGCGACCTCACCGGTGATCGTGCCCTCGGCGACCGTGTAGATCCGGTCGCAGAGGCCGATCAGCTCGGGCAGTTCACTGGAGATCAGCACGACCCCTTTGCCCTCGTCGGCGAGCCGCTGGATGATCCCGTAGATCTCGTACTTCGCACCGACGTCGATGCCACGGGTCGGCTCGTCGAGGATCAGCAGGTCCGGGTCGGTGAACATCCACTTCGCGAGGACGACCTTCTGCTGGTTGCCGCCGGAGAGCCGGGTGACCGGCTCGTCCACGGTCGGCGTCTTGATCCGCAGGCTCTTCCGGTAGCTCTCCGCCTCGTGGTACTGGGTGGCCTCGTCCAGCACGCCGCGGCGGGTGATCTTCGACAGCTTGGCGGCGACGACCGAGGTCTTGATGTCGTCGAGCAGGTTCAGGCCGATCGCCTTACGGTCCTCACTCACGTAGGCGAGACCGTTTCTGATCGCCTCAGCGACCGACCTGATCTCCACCTCGCGACCGTCTTTGAAGATCTTTCCCCCGAGGTGTACGCCGTACGACCGCCCGAAGACACTCATCGCCAGCTCGGTCCGCCCCGCGCCCATCAGCCCGGCGAACCCGACGATCTCCCCACGGCGGACCGTGAAGCTCGAGTTCTTGCAGACCAGCCGCTCGGCCGAGATCGGGTGCCGCACCGTCCAGTCGCGAACCTCGAAGAACACCTCGCCGATCTTCGGCTCGTGCTCGGGGAACCGGCTCTGCAGGTCACGGCCGACCATGCCGCGGACGATCCGGTCCTCGTCGACGTCCCCACCGGACACCGTGATCGTCTCGATGGTCCGCCCGTCACGCAGGATGGTGATCGCGTCGGCGACCGCCTCCACCTCGTTGAGCTTGTGCGAGATCATGATCGAGGTGATGCCCCGCTCCTTGAACCCGCGCAGCAGGTCGAGCAGGTGCTGGGAGTCGTTCTCGTTGAGCGCGGCCGTCGGCTCGTCCAGGATCAGCAGCTTGACGTCCTTGGCGAACGCCTTGGCGATCTCGACGAGCTGCTGCTTGCCGACGCCGATGTCCTTGATCAGGGTGTCCGGGTCCTCGGAGAGCCCGACCAGGCGCATCAGCTCGAGCGCCCTGTGGTTGGCGGCCTTCCAGTCGATGCGGCCCCACCGGCGCGGCTCGTTGCCGAGGAAGATGTTCTCGGTGATCGACATGCCCGGGATCAGCGCGAGTTCCTGGTGGATGATCACGATCCCGGCGTGCTCGCTGGCCCGGATGTCACCGAACCGGCACTCCTGTCCCTGATAGACGATCTCGCCCGAGTAGGAGCCGTACGGGTGGACGCCGCTGAGGACCTTCATCAGCGTCGATTTGCCCGCCCCGTTCTCCCCGCAGATGGCGTGGATCTCGCCGGAGTTGACCACCAGGCTCACATCGGACAGTGCCTTGACCCCGGGAAACTCCTTGGAGATCGATCGCATCTCCAGCAGTGCGTTACCCACGTGAACCCCCGGTACAGCCGAAAGATCAACTTCCGCGAAGCTGACGTTTCCGCACTGTAAACTTGATCAACAGTTTGCGCTATCCAAGCAAGGCCTTTCCTGGTTCCGGAACCGTCTCAGTCGGCGTTCGTCGCCCAGTGCCGCTGAATCAACCGGTCGGCCTGCACGCACGCGCCGATCATCAGCCCCAGCGCGATCGGACCGAGGAACATGACGACCAGGCCCTCGCCGATGTTCGCCCCGATGCCGCCGGCCGTCATCACCCGCCACGAGAACCCGACGATGACGGCCAGGGCCATCAGCTGCGCCAGCACGGACCACCAGGCCCGGCGGATCCGGCCGGCGACCGACTCCCGCACGAGCACGCCGAGCGACACCAGCACCAGCGCACAGGCGCCGATCCCGAGGACCAGGTCACCGGTCGGGCCGAGGGTGACCGGCGGGATCCCGTAGTCGAGTCGTTCACCCTGCGCGGCCAGCGCGAGTGCCTCCGCATTGGTCTGGTCGCCCACCAGGAACGAGGTCGCCACCGGAGTGGCCAGAACCATGACGATTCCGGCAATGAGCGCCAAATACATCGAGGGCACGTCGCAATCGGTCGAAGCCGCCAGGGCCCAGCAATGATCGCCGATGTCCGGGCGGCCTGTCCACGGGCCTCAGAGCTGCAGAGAATCCTCCCCCTGGCCGAACGCGCGAGCGGCGCCCCACGCCCACCTTCGCCGGCCGGGCTCGGGCGGGCCCGGAGATCCGACAGCGCGCGGCGCGGCGGCGGGTGAGGATGGCGGGATGCTGGACACTGCGCGCCGCCACGAGCTCCGGGTTCTCGCCGCCGCCAAACCGAGTCTGCCCGTGCTGCTGACCGCCGGGCGGCTGGCCGGGAAGCTGAGCCGGGTGCCCCGGATCGGCTGGGTCACCTCCGACCCGCTGGTGGCACGGCGCGTCCTCAACGACCCCGTCCACTTCACGCTGCTCGGCGAGGGCGGGGTCGGGCACCTGTGGGCGCAGGTCCTCGGTGACTGGGTGAACGAGATCTTCGACGGGCCGGGGCACCACCAGCTGCGGAAACGGACCCGGGACCTGTTCACCGACGACAACGCCCGGCAGCTCACCGACCGTGTGATCGGGGCGCGGCTCGCGCAGGCCGGGGCCGAGCTGGCCGCCGGGCGGGCCGTCGACGTCGCCGACCTGGGGCGCGTGCTCGTCGGCCGGATCGTCGCGGACCTGCTGCAACTGCGGACGGCCGATCGCGACGACGCGTACCGGGAGATCTTCGCCGTCGGGGAGGAACTGGCCGCCCTCGCGCTCGGCACCACCACCTCCACCCACCTCGCGCCGGAGACGGTGGCGCGGGCCAAGGCCATCGTCGCCCGGCTCACCGTGAACGTGGCCGAGGCGTGGCGGACCGCGGCGCCCGAGACGGTGCTCGGCCGATGCCGGGACCTCGGACTCGACCAGCGACAGGCGGAAGGTCTGTCGACGCTGCTCATGGTCGCGGGCACCGAGACCGCGGCGAGCGCGATGGCCCGTACCGTCGCGATCCTGCATGACACCGGTGCCCAGCATCGGCTCCGCGCCGAACCGGAAAGGCTGCCCGACGCGGTCCGTGAGGGTCTGCGGGTCACCTCGCCGGCGCCGGTGATCGGCCGGGCGGTCGCCGCGGACGTCGACGTGGAGGGGCGCCGGCTGCGGGCCGGGGAGCGGGTGCTGATGCTGACCTGGACCGCCAACAACGCGGCCGGCGGCTTCGACCTGGACCGCGGCTACCAGCCGGACCAGCGCCAACTGTGGTTCGGCGCCGGACGGCACCTGTGCCTGGGCGCGCCGGTCGCCCGCGCCGAGATCACCGGGCTGCTGGAGACGCTGCTCGCGCCCGGCCGGGCCTGGCGCATCCACCAGCGCGGCTATCGCCGCAACGTGCTCATCCCCTCCTACGCCCACCTGCCGGTCCGTCTCGCCCGACACTGACCTTCCTCCGTCTCGTCGGCCCCGTCGCCGGGCGCCGGACGGGCTCAGCCGGCGATGAACGTCGTCAGGATGCGGATCCAGGCGTCGTGCTGCTCCAGGTGCGCGTCGTGCCCGGCGTCCGGGATGACGGCCTGGGCGACGCCGGGCCGTGATGCCAGCATGCGTTGCGCCTCCGGTTCGGGCACGGTCCCGTTCGCGCCGCGCACCAGCAGGGTGGGTGCCTCGACCCGTTGCCACTCCGCCCATCGCGCGGTGTCGGTGACCGCCGCGATCGCCGCCCGCATCACGTCCGGATCGAACCGGGGACGCAGCCCGTCCGCACATTCCTCCAGATCGTCGATCCATGCCCGCGCGATCGGCGACGACCCGAGGAACCCGGCCGCGGCCGGGGCATCGGCGAACGGCACCGGCCATGACGCGAACCAGTCACCGATCTTCGCCGGGTGGTCACTGTCACCGCCGCCGACGCCGGCTTCCAGCAGCACCAGCCGCCGCACGATCCGTGGATGCCACGCCGCGGTCAGCATCGCGGTGTGCCCGCCCATCGACTGGCCCACCAGCGTCACCGGCCGCCCGTCGGCGAGCTGATCGACGACCGCGCGGACGTCGTCGGCGTACGCCCGTCGGGACAGATCGCCCGGGCGGCGGGTGGAATGCCCGTGCCCGCGCTGGTCCACCGCGATCACCCGGCGTCCGGGCAGCAGGGCCGTGGCCGTGGGACGCATCTCCTCGGCACTGCCGGCCAGCCCGTGCAGCAGGACCACGACGTCGTCCCCGTGACCACCGTCGAGACAGGACACCACGGCGTCCGGACGCACGACTTCGACTCTTCTCACCGGCGCATTCAACCGGACACGGCCGTCCGCGGCGGTCATGGGGGCGTCGTGCGCGCTGTGGTTGACTAGCGTTTATGCTGTCGCGCGTGCCCTCGTCCGCCCGGGTGACCCGGTGACCGCTGGGCCCACCTCGGCCACCCGGCCGCACAACCGCAAGCAGTTGATCGTGGAGGCGGCCGGCCAGGTCTTCAGCGAGCGCGGCTACCACGCGGCCTCGATGGAGGAGATCGCCGCCGGGGTGGGGATCAGCGCGGCTGCGCTCTACCGCCACTTCCCGAACAAGTATGCCCTGTTCGCCGAGTGTGCCGACGTCATGGTCGACCGGCTCGTGGCGGTCCTCGACGAGTCACCGGCCGAGGCGTCGCTGGCGGACGTGCTGGCCGCGCTGGCCCGGGTGACGGTCGCGCACCGGGCGTCCGGCGGGCTGTACCGCTGGGAGGCCCGCTACCTGGAACGCGACGACCGTCGGCTGTTGCGGGCCAAGTTCCGGCAGGTGGTGGGGCGCGTCACCGAGCTGGTGGCCGGTGAGTTCCCGCTCCCCGACGCGGGCCTGCGGGCGGTGGCCGCGCTCGGGGCGATCGGGTCGGTCACCATGCACCACACGTCGATCGCGCAGCGCCGGGTGGAGGAGATGCTGGTGGCGTCGGCGCTGCGGGTGGCCGCGACCGACCCGGCCGCGGCCGCGGGCAGTGCCGGGCTCGTCGAGCTGCCCACCCCGCCGGTGCCGCGGACCCGGCGTGCCGAGATCCTGGCCGCCGCGATCCCGCTGTTCGCCCGGGACGGCTTCGCCAACGTCACGAACGGGCAGATCGCCCAGGCGGTCGGGCTGGCCCCGTCGGCGATCTACCGGCACTATCCCGGCAAGGTCGACATCCTGGTGGCAGCGTGTTTGCAGGCGGCCGGGCTGCTGGCCCAGGCCGTCGACCGGAGCCTGCACCAGGCGGCCGACCCGGGCGAGGCGGTGGTGGCGCTGACCGCGGCGTACGTCGCCTACAGCTTCGAGCACAACGCTCTGACCAGCGTCGCCGAGGCGGAGATCGTCGGCCTGCCCCCGAGCCTGCAACGGCCGTTGATCCTCGCCCAGCGTGAGCACATCGCCGTCTGGGAGCAGCAGTTGCGGCTGGCCCGCCCGGATCTGGACCGCCGCCGGGCCCGGTTGCTGGCACATGCCGGGTTCGGCGTGGTGGTCGAGGCCGGGCGGGCCCTGCGCTGGCGCGACACCCCTACCCACCGGGACGCCGTGACCGCCCTGGTCATCGGTGCCCTGCTCGGATAGCCCGCGAGGCATCCCGGAGCGCCGCGGACGCTTCTGAGTGCCGCGGATCTATCGGAGCGCCACGGACCTCTCGGAGTGCCGCGGACCTCTCGGAGCGTCGCGGACATGCCGGAGTGCCGCGAACCTCTCGGAGCGCGATCAGGTTCCGGCGCGGTTGCCGGTCGGGATCGTGATCGGGGTGTACGTCGCGGACGTGCCGTTGTTGAGGAACAGCATCGCGAGTCCGCGGATGAACCGGTCGAACAGCGAGAACGTGGTCGGAATGATCGGTGACAGGCCCTCACGGAACGCCACGTACGCCGGCCAGCCGACCTCGATGACCGTGCGGGACGCGTAGTCGCGGGGCAGCTTCAGCCAGTCACCGACCTTGTCGCCGAGCAGGTACCGGGCGAACTCGCGCTGGAACCCGCGGGTGACGCCCAGATCGACCGCGGACGTCAGGTTGAGCAGAATGTCGGCGAGGTCGATGCCCTCGGGTGTCGGCGCCATCAGTGGTGTCAGCGCATACGCCGACTGGGCCTTCGCGGCCGCCCACGTCGCCGGGATGAAGTCGTCGCGCACGCCCAGCAGGTGCAGCGCCACCTGCCACATGTGCAGGAACGCCTCCTCCTCGGCGGCCGACATGCGGATGCCCCAGGACTTCAGCTTTCCGTAGACGAACGTGCCGAGACTGTGGAACGTGATCAGGATGTCGCCATTGCTGATCGGGATGAAGTCCTGATCGTCGGTGACCGCCCGCCAGCGCGTCGACTGCGGCAGGAGGTGCCGGACCGCGGCGTGGGTCAGGCGCGTCTTGTTCGACGTCACGACGAAGTGGCCGGTCGGCTTGAACGCGTCGATGGCGCTTAGATCGTACCCATATGTGAAGGTTTTGGCGGCCCTTGATTTCATCACCGCGCCGCCCTCGGACCAGTAGACGTTGCGAGCCTCGCGGGGGATGACCGTGCTCATGATGCCGCTGCCGAGGCCGTAGAGCAGGAAGAGATACATGCTCATGCGCTTGTTGAACTGGGCGGCCCGGTCGAGTTTCGCCTGGTCGGCCCAGGACGGCAGTCGATTGTGGGTCTGCAGCCAGGTGGTCAGCGCGGCCGGGACGCCACTGGGCAGCGCGTCGCCGTTGTCGACCCACGTCTCGAACGCGGTGTTGACCGCCGGGATCTGCCCGTTCTGCAGGAGGGAGGCGAGCAGCGGGTCGGTCGCGTCGTCCCAGACGCTCCACGGGTCGGTGACCGTGTCGGTCCCGGCGATCGAGCCCGCCGAGGACCAGGCCCACGCCTGGGACGGGGCCGCCGCTCCGGCGAGTCCGAGTGCGGCCCCCAGAGTCAGAACGCCTCTTCTGCTGAGATTTTGCATTCGCTTACCCACTTCCCGGACGGCGGTGCGTGCTGGGCGAAGAGCATGTTTCAAAGTTCTTCGATATGTGATTTCCCATTAACATAGCGACCCCGGCGTCCATCGGCAAGGCTGGATGTCGGGGTCGCTTCCGCGGTCGTTGGCTCGCGGTGGCGCGGGCCGGTCGTGGGCTGTGGGCCGCGGTCGTTCGCCGCGTCGGCTCGCAGTGGCGCAGGCCGTTCGTCGTGGTGGGCTGCGGTGGGTCGCGGTGGCGCGTCGCGGTGGGCTGTGGGCCGCGGTCGTTCGTCGCGGCGGGCTGCGGTCGGTCGCGGTGGCGCGTCGGCTGTGGGGTCGCGGTGGCGCGTCGGCTGTGGGGTCGCGGTCTCGGTCCAGGTCAGCGCGACAGGGCGGGGGCGGCCGAGCGGCGCAGGGTCGTCGCGGCGACGGCGGCGATCGTGAGCAGGGCCAGGACGGTGATCATGGCGGCGCGCAGGCCGTGGTGCTCGCCGAGGAAGCCCAGTGCCGGCGGGCCGACCAGGAACGCCACATACCCCGCCGTGGCGACCAGCGAGACCCGGGCCGTCGGGTTGTCGCCCGAGTCGCCGGCGGCCGACAGCGCGACCGGGAAGCCGAGCGCCGAGCCGAGGCCCCAGAGCAGCACCGCGGCGCCGGCGACGATCTGGTTGTCGACGAAGACGACCAGGGCCACGCCGATCCCGCCGATCACGGCGCTGACGGCCAGGACCGTGGCCCGGCCGTACCGGTCGAGGACCCGGTTGCCGGCGAACCGGCCGATCGTCATGGCGGCGGCGAAGCCGACATACACGGCCGAGCCCAGCGCCGGGTCGACCCCGTGGCCGTCCACCATGATCAGTGGCAGCCAGTCGTTCGCGGCGCCCTCGGCCAGCGCCATGGCCAGCACGACCGTGCCGATCAGCAGCAGAACGGGGTCGCGCCAGACCGGCCCGCCCGCGGACTCGGCGCGTGCCTGCCGCGCGACACCGGACGGCAGGCGGCTCGCGCTGATCAACGCCACCGGGACGCTGACCAGGCCGACGGCGAGCAGGTGCCACACCACAGGGAACGCGACCGCCGTGAGGATCATGCCGATGAGCGCCCCGGCGACCGTGCCGAGGCTGAAGAAGCCGTGCATGGTCGGCAGCACCGGGCGGCCGAGGAGACGCTCGACGTCGGCGCCCTCGATGTTCATGGCGACCTCGCCACCGCCCATGCCGATGCCGAACAGGAACAGCCCGGCCGCGACGAGCAGGCTCTGGTGCGAGGCGGCACCCAGGCCGATGACCGGGATGCTCACGGTGGTGGCGACGATCCCGACGGTCGCCACCGGGCGGGTGCCGAAGCGGGTGACCAGTGCGCCCGAGCCGAGAATGCCGATCATCGAGCCGACCGAGATCCCGAAAAGGATCAGGCCCATCTCGGCGGTCGAGGCGGCGAGCAGGTCGCGGATGTCCGGGGTGCGGGTCACCCACGACGAGATGCCGAGACCCGGCAGGAAGAAGAGGGCGAACAGAGCGGTCCGGCGGCGGGCCGTGGTGTGGTCCATGATTAACCCTTCTGAGTGTGTACGAACGTACACACATCCGTGGGCTCCCTAGAATGGGCCGAACCGTCGGGCGAGGAGAATCACATGGGCGGACCGCGAAGGGTCGCCAACGATCCACTCCGCAAGCAGCGCATTCTTGACGCGACCCTGACCGTCATCGCCCAGCACGGGGTGCACGGCACCACCCACCGCCGGATCGCCGGTGAGGCCGGGGTGCCGCTCGGGTCGCTCACCTACCACTTCGGCTCCCTCGGCGACATCATCGAGCAGGCGTTCGCGCGGATGGCCGAGTCGATGTCCGAGCGCTACCACGCCGCCCTGACCGCCGCTGCCGACCAGCCGGCCGCCTGCACAGCGGTCACCGACCTGATCTGCGGCGACGAGTACGCGACACCCCGTGAGCTGGTCCTGCTCCACGAGATGTACGCCTACGCCAACCACAACCACACCGTCGCCGAATCCCTCCGGCAGTGGCTGCGCCGCAGCCGGACCAGCCTGTCCCGGCACTTCTCCGAGCGGGCATGCCGGGCGATCGACGCGCTGATCGAGGGCTGGCCCATGCACCAGGCCTGGGAGTGCGAGCCGCTGGACCGCAACCTGGTCCACACCACGATCACAGCCGTCGCCGACCGCCTCCGCTGACCGCAGCCACCCGCCCGCCCCGCGCCCGTGCTGCCCGTCCCGCGCCCGTGCTGCCCGTCCCGCGCCCGTGCTGCCCGTCCCGCGCCCGTGCTGCCCGTCCCGCGCCCGTGCTGCCCGTCCCGCGCCCGTGCTGCCCGTCCCGCGCCCGTGCTGCCCGTCCCGCGCCCGTGCTGCCCGTCCCGCGCCCGTGCTGCCCGTCCCGCGCCCGTGCTGCCCGTCCCGCGCCCGTGCTGCCCGTCCCGCGCCCGTGCTGCCCGTCCCGCGCCCGTGCTGCCCGTCCCGCGCCCGTGCTGCCCGTCCCGCGCCCGCGCTGCCTGCCCGCGCTGCCCATCCGCGCCGTCTGCTCGCGTCCGCGCCGCCGCCTGCACCCGCGCTGCCCGCCCGCGTTCGTTGCGGCCTCAGCTTGCGATCCGTCGGCTCGGGGCCGTGTCGGGGTCTCCTATCGCAGCGTCTTCAGATGGGCGGTGAGGGCGCCGGACAGCAGCCGGTGGTCGCGAGCCGACGGGTGCCAGTCGCAGCCCAGCAGGTCCAGGCCCAGGGCGTCGTTGTCGTAGTGCAGCGCGGTGATCCGCCGGTCGCCGTCGGCCGTGCGCTGGGCGACCACCTGCTGAACCGAGTCGGCCAGCGCCGGGGTGTTCCACAGCGACGGATACGTCAGCACGATGCGGGTGCGGTGGCCGTACCGCTGCCGGATCTTTTGAAGGAACTCCAGGTAGGCGCCCCGGAAGTCGGCGGCGAGTGCCGCCTCGTCGGGCCACCGCTCGCCCGCGTGCACCGGCGTGGAGAAGTCGTTGATGCCGAGCCCGATGACCACGGTCTGCGGGTGCCAGCCGGCCGGCCGTGCCGTTCCGGACTCGTCGGCGGCCTGCAGGGCCCGGTCGTAGTAGGTGCGGTAGTCGACGGTGGGGTTGCCGCCGTCGTAGTTGCGCACCAGGCCCATGCCGGACCAGGCGTTGAGCTGGTAATCGGCCCCGAGCGCGCGGGAGGTGAGCGCGCCGAAGGCCTGGTCGGCGTTGGAGTTGCGGTCGATGCCGGTGGCGCTGCAGTCACGGCTCGTCGACGTGTTGCCGTAGCCGGCCGTCCACGAGTCGCCGATGAACTCGATCTGCCGGTCACGGGCGGCGGGCCTGCTCAGCAGCTCGCCGACGAATCCGCCGAACTGGCCCGGTGTCCACGGGCTCTCGGTCCGCTTGGCGAGCCGCACGGTGTGCACGCCCGCCGGCAGATCGCGGATCCAGTGGGTGGTCCGCCCCGGGGTGACCAGGGTCGCCGCAGCCCGTCCGTCGATCTGCACGTCGTAGTCGTTGACCGCGTCGTCGAGGACGATGCCGACGCTGGTGCCGCGGAACCGGCCCTCGAAGTAGACGCCGGGCCAGGTGTATCGCACGCCGGCCCCGCGGTCGTCGAGCCGGCCGACGGTGTGCACGCCGGTGAGGGCCCGGGCGTGCGGGGCGACGGCCCGGCCGGTGACCGGCGAGATCTTGCCGGCGCACAGGCCCCGCGAGCGAAGTGTGGCGGCGATCTGCGGGATGGCCGCCACCGTGTTCGGCGGCCAGTCGTGCAGCAGGACGACGTCGCCGTCGCGCAGCCGGCCGACGGCCGCGACGATCTGCTCGACCGAGGCGTTGTCCCAGTCCTTCGCGTCGACGTCGGCGTTGATCTCGGTGAGCCCGAACCGCCGCTGGACCGCCCGCAACGCGTCGTCGGTGTCCAGGTAGGGCGGGCGGAACAGGCTCGGCGTCACGCCGGTGACTCGGCGGATCGCCTCCTGGGTGCGGGAGATCTGGGCGGCCTGCTCGGCCTCCGGCAGCTGGGTCATGAACGGGTGGTCCCAGCTGTGGTTGCCGATCCACATCCCGGCCTGGACCTGGGCCCTGGCGAGTGCCGGGTCGGCCTCGACGTTCTTGCCGGTGTTGAACATGGTGGCGCGCAGCCCGGCATGCCGCAGGGCGTCGAGCAGGGCCGTGGTGTTGCCGGGGGTGGGCCCGTCGTCGAAGGTCAACCCGACATATCCGGCGCAGGCACGGCCGGCGGTGGCGGGAACCGGGGCGACGACGACCAGTGCGGTGGCGGCGATGAGGGCGGCGAGATGCTTCATCAGCTTCCCTTCTGGGAGCGCTCCCGGTTAGACCGCCGTCGATGTTATCGCAAAGATGCCGGGAGTGGTCGGCCCGCCGGAACGGGAGTCCGCCGCCGCCGCGCGGCCGTCCATCGCCTCTCCGCGAGCGCGCACACCCCGGCCAGGCTCATCCCGATCAGCAGCCCGAACGCCGTGCCGAGCAGCGGCGAATCGGAGAACGCCATGCCACCCAGCCGGCCCAGCCCGATCACGTAGACCGCCCACCCCAGGCTCGCGAGTGTGCTGTACAGCGAGAACCGGCCCACCGGCATCCGCACCGAGCCCGACATCATGCCGGTGGCCGTCCGCCCATACGGCAGGAACCGTCCCACCAGGATCGTCACCGCGCCATACCGGCGCAGGGCCCGCTCCGCCCGCTGCCGGGCGGCGGCCAGCTTGCCCTTGCTCATCCGGGTGCCCGCCTTGCGCCCGATCACACAGGACACCCGATCGCCGGCGACGCCACCGGCCACCACGACCGCCACCAGAGCCAGGAGATGCGGCGAGCCGGTCGCCGACAGGGCACCCAGGCTGATCACCACGGTCTCGGACGGAACGATCGGAAAGAAACCATCGACCGTCACGGCCACGAAGACGATCACATAGAGCCACGGTGAGCAGATCAGTGGCGTCAGGTGATCCATCATTCTGTCGTCGTCCTCCCCGTTGGGCCTGTCCTTGACCGTACGGGTCCCGGAGAAGCCACTGAATGGTGCCACCTCGCCGCCAGTGGTGGGGGTAGCACTACCCTCGATGGTGGGATACGCCCACAGCCGCCGCACAGTTCGATGCCCGGGCACCTTGATCGATTTCGCTAGCCTCGCCGGCATGACGACCCGGACAGTGCTGCGAGTCATCCGTGCGGCGGCTCTCGTGGTGATCACGGCCGGTTTCCTGTGGAGCGTGCGTTTCGCCTGGCTGTACGTCTTCAGCGACGAAGGTGCGATGCCTCCGCAATGGCGTGTCCCTCCGGTCCCGGCCGGTGCGACCGTCCTCGAGGACGGCATGCAGTGCGCCTCCGGTGGCTGCTGGTGGAGCCTGACCCTCAAGCCACCGCCCGGCCGGACGCCGGAGGAGATGAGATGGCAGATGGGCCTGGAGACCGAGGAGAGGCTGGGGCCGACCCTGACCGATCCGGGGTACGTGCTTCGCGGCGCCCACATCCGCCAGGGCAACGTGGTCGTCTACGTCAGCTACGCCTGACCGCGTCCGCGGCGACAGGTCGTGCACGTCAGGCTCGTCTCGGCGACCCAGCCGGGGCGACCAACGGGGCGTCGCGGGAGATCTCCCGAAAGCCGACGCTGTGGTACAGCCCGCGCGCCCGCGGATGACCCGGCGCGCCGAGACAGGCGACCGTGACGTGGGTGGCGCCGGCGTCGCGTACCCGCCGCATGCCGTGCAGCAGCATCGCCCGCGCCAGACCCTGACGCCGGAAGTCCGGATGGGTCCCGACCGGCTCGAACTCCGCCGTACGGTTCACCTCGTCCAGCCACATGATCGTCGACGAGGCCATCGTCCCTTCCGGCGCCTCGACGAGCAGATGCAGGTCACCGCGATATCCGGCGGTCTGGCGCACCCCCTGGAAGCCCTCCGCGGTGAACGTCGACGGCGCCCAGGCGTCCACATGCGCCCGCACCGCCGCTTCCGGGCCCGCATCGTGGGCGGTGCGGAACCGGAAACCGTCCGGCAGCACCGGCACCTCGACGTCGACGAGGTCACGTTGGTTGAGCTGCGTCCAGAAGCCGGTGTCCCCGAGTGACGACGGATCCGTCTCGTAGCCGTGTGCCGTCCACTGCTTCAGGGCGAGATCGTCGGCGGCCGTCGGCACCACGGTCCGTTCCAGGCCGGCGGCTGCCCGCCCGTACCAGTCGATGACCTCGTCGATCAGGTCGGCGTGATCGGGATGAACCTGGTAGACCAGGTTCGCGTTGGTGACGTCCTTCGACTGCCCGTCGCTGCGGAGCACCCGATGGGGGAGTTGCGCCCAGGCCCACGCGACCAGTCGCCCGCCGGCGAACCACAGACGGCGCGGCCAGGTCGCACCATGGACCGCGTGGCTCTTGCCCCAGTTCCAGGCCAGCTCACCGTACGTCGCCTCGGCATTGACCAGGTGCGGATGGGTGGCGGTGACGCGCTGGGCCAGACCCTGCATGAGTTGCACGTCCGCGGCCGTCAGAAGGTCGAGGTTCGTCATGGTGTGCGCCACTGTGTCAGAAGCCGGCCGGGTCGTCGAGTCGATATCGTGACCCGGTCAGCGGGTCTCCTCACCGTGCGCGTCTCCGCCGCCGCATCCGGCAGCGACGGGGCGGTGACGACCGGGTAGCGGTCGGACCGCTGGGGATCGTCCAGTGTGCCCGCTCCCGGGAGGTGCCGCGGCCTACCTCACCGGTCCGTTTCGGATCAGGCCGAGCTGATGGTGGAGGGCGGCGTCGACGCGGTCCAGGTCGCCGGTGGCCAGCAGGTCGAGGAGGCAGCCGCGAAGAAGGGCCAGAACGGCCGTTCGCGCAGCGGTGCCGTCCGCGGTGTCCCGCTCGTGCCGGGGTTGGCACGAGGCGAGAAGACCGAGCCAATCCGTGACGGTCGATGCCGCGAAGCCCGCCCAGGCGCCATCGGGTTCGATCAGAGACCGGGTGTACGCCTCCGCCCACAGCCGTAGCAGCGGCCGGTGCCGTGCTTCCCGCAGCCACGCCCAGATCTCCTCGGCCGCGGGCACGAGCCCCGCCGCCTCGCCCGATTCGGTGTCCGGTCCAGGCCCGGCAAGAACTGCCAGCTCGTCGACGCGCGCTCGCGCCAGGAGGGCTCTGACGAGGCCGTCCTTGCTGCCGAACAGGAAGATCAGCACCCGCGGGCTGGACCCGATCGCCGCCGCCAACGGGCGTAGCGAGAGATCGGCGAGACCGTGCTCGAGCGCATACCGATAGGCCGCCTCCAGAAGCTCGACCTGCCGCGCGGACGGGCTGGCCGGGTGATCGCTCATGGCGCTAGCCTACAGTTCACTGAAACAGTCGTTTCAGTCGACCCGGAGGATCCCATGACGCCGACGAGACAACCGCACGTGGTCATCCGCCGAGCCGACCGCCCCGGCGACCTCGGCTGGGTCGTGATGGCCCACGCAGAGATCTACAGCGAGCACTTCGGCTGGAACACCGACTTCGAGGCCCTGGTGGCCCGCATCGTCGCCGACTACGCCACCGACCACGACCCCGGTCGCGAAGCCGCCTGGATCGCCGAGGTGGACGCTGCCCGCGCGGGCAGCGTCTTGCTGGTCTCCGGCGACGAGCCGACCGTGGCCAGGCTTCGCGTCCTGCTCGTCACCCCCGCGGCCCGAGGCCTGGGCCTGGGTGCCCGCCTGGTCGGCGAGTGCCTGAGTCTCGCCCGCGAGGCCGGCTACCGAACCGTCACCCTGTGGACCACCGACATCCTCACCTCCGCTCGGAAGATCTACCGGTCGTACGGCTTCGTCCTGGTCGACGAGAGCCCCCACCGAAGCTTCGGCCACGATGTGGTGGGCCAGACCTGGACCCTCGACCTGACCTGACCCGTTGCCGCCTGCCGTCTGCCGTCTGCCGTCTGTCGTCTGCTCCTGCCGCGATCAGCGAAGCCTCTGGCCGGACGCGGTTTCCTCCACCGCGGTCGGGTTGTCCGCGGCCGGGGTCGCTCCGCGCCAGCGTTGGCTGAGGCGGTAGGCCAGGGCGCGGACCCCGTGCAGGAGGCCGGTCGGCCGCAGATCGGGGGAGGTGTTGCGAATCGGGTCGAAGGCCAGTTCGGCGTCGGTGCTCGCGGGCAGGAGCTCACCGAGGTGGAGCCGGCCGAACGTCTGCACCTTGCCGGACTGGATGACGTGCAGGAGAAGATCGGCGGGGTGCCGGCCGACCTGCTCGATGTCGTCACCCACCGGCGTGCCCTCCGGATCGGGGCCGGCGGCCAGGTGGAGACGACGATCGGCCCGGTACGGGGCGATCGATCCGTAGACGGCGTCGAACGTGCGGCGAGGCATCGGCACGTGCCGGCCCCAACGGCCGGGACCGACCGTGGAGAGGAGGAGGTCGGTGGGGCGAGCCGCTCCGGGCACGCGGATGGCGATGCCGCGGACGTCGGGCCTGGACCCGCGGGTGCCGGCGCCCTTCGAGACCCGGACGGTGACGGCGTGACGTGCCGGGTGGTCGAGGAGGTCGGAGCCGGTCGGTTCGACGCATCCCCACACGTGGAGCTCACCGCTCATCGACCGGCCGAGCGGATGGAGAGCCCGCTGCCTACGCGAGCGTGCCGCACGGAGGCCGACGGCCACGACGATCCCGGCTCCGGCGAGCGGTGCGAGTCTCATGACCGCCCTACTGCCCCGTCACGAGCGGATGATGCCCATCAGAGGCCTGATCCTGGCGGGACGGAGCGGGCCGGAGGCCTGATCGAGGCCGGCCCCAGCGTGTCATCTGCCCCAGCCCGGAGGAGGGGCTCGAGGAAGGGCCCGTAGGAGGGGCTGGAGTATGGGCCCGGAGGAGGGGCTGGGCGAAGGGCCCGTAGGAGGGGTCGGAGTAAGGGCCCGGAGGAGGGGCCTGTAGGAGGGGCTGGAGGAGGGGACTGGACGAGGGGCCTGGAGGAGGGGTAGGGGCGCGGCCGCCACCCCCGGACAGGTGGGCGCCCCGGGAAGAGGCGCCCACGCCGTGGCTAGCGGAGGGTGTCGATGTCGATGACGAAGCGGTAGCGGACGTCCGACTTGAGGACCCGCTCATACGCCTCGTTCACCGCGTCGGCGGAGATCACCTCCACCTGCGGGGCGATCCCGTGCTCGGCGCAGAAGTCGAGCATCTCCTGGGTCTCGGCGATGCCGCCGATGCTGGAACCGGCGAAGGAACGACGTGCCCCGAACAGGGAGAACACCTGGACCGGCAGAGGCTCCGGCGGGGCGCCGACGGCGACGAGCGTGCCGTCGAGGCGGAGCATGCGAAGGTAGGCGCCCATGTCGATCGGGGCGCTCACCGTGTTGATGATCAGGTCGAAGGTGTTGGCCAGCTCCTTGAAGGTGGCCGGGTCACTGGTGGCGTAGTAGTGCTTGGCGCCGAATGCCAGGCCGTCGTCCTTCTTGCCGAGCGTCTGGGACAGCACGGTGACCTCGGCGCCCATCGCGGCGGCGATCTTCACGCCCATGTGGCCGAGGCCGCCCATGCCGACGACGGCCACGTTGCGGCCCGGGCCGGCCTTCCAGTGGGCCAGCGGAGAATACGTGGTGATCCCGGCGCACAGCAGGGGAGCGGCCGTCTCGTACGGGATGGCCTCGGGCACCCGCAGCACGAAATCCTCGTCGACGACGATGTGGGTGGAGTAACCGCCCTGGGTGACGGTGCCGTCCCGGTCGGTCCCGGCGTAGGTGCCCACGTTGCCGTTCAGGCAATACTGCTCCTGGCCGGCCTTGCAGTTGTCGCACTCACGGCACGAGTTGACCATGCAGCCCACGCCGACCCGGTCGCCGACGCTGTGCCGGGTGACCTCGGCGCCGACCTCGGTGACCTGGCCGACAATCTCGTGGCCGACCGTCAGCGGGTAGGGGACCTTGCCCCACTCGCCGCGCACGGTGTGGATGTCGGAATGGCAGATGCCCGCGTAGCGGATCTCGATCAGAACATCGCGTGGGCCGACGGCACGCCGCTCGACGGTGGTGCGGACCAGCGGATCGGTGGCCGAGGGCGCGGCGATGGCGTTGACGGTAGAGATGACGGCCTCCGAAGACGAACGGTGTGAACATCCAGGACATCACCGACGCGGGCGCGTTGGGAGGCCCTGTTGATACGTGTATCCCCAGTACTACCCCCAGCGTGAGCCCTTAGCCATAGGAACGCCCACGCGGCGGGGAATGTCGTCGCGGAGGGCGGGCCACGCCGGAGCCGCCCCTCCGCGAGGACGGGCGCGGCGTGGGGAGGCGCCGGGTGGGGAGGCGCCGGGTGGGGAGGCGCCGGGTGGGGAGGCGCCGGGTGGGGAGACGCCGCGTGGGGAGACGCCGCGTGAGTGGGGGCGGTCAGGTGGAGGCGGCGCCGAGGAAACCGCCGGACTGGCGGGACCACAGGTCTGCGTAGAGGCCGCCGCGGGCGAGCAACTCGGTGTGGGTGCCCTGTTCGGCGATGCGGCCGTCGTCGAGGACCACGATGCGGTCCATGCCGGCGATGGTCGAGAGCCGGTGGGCGATCGCGATGACCGTTCGTCCGGACATCACGTCCCCGAGTGTGTCGTGGATGACGGCCTCCGACTCCGAGTCCAGCGCCGAGGTCGCCTCGTCCAGGACCAGGATCGGTGCGTTCCGGTAGAAGGCCCGGGCCAGAGCGATCCGCTGACGCTGGCCGCCGGAGAGGCGGACACCACGTTCGCCGACGTGGGCGTCGAGGCCGGTGCGCCCGTCCGCATCCCGCAACGAGCCGACGAAATCGGCCGACGCCCGGGCCAGCGCCAGACGGATCCGCTCGTCGTCGGTGCCGGGCCCGGCACCGCCCGCGGAGGAGGTGGCGGCGGGGGCACCGCCCGCGGGGAAGGTGATGGCGGGCGCGTGGTCCGCGGGGGAGGTGACGGCGGGGGAGCTGATGGCGGGGGCGTGGCCCGGACCGGCGATGTTCTCCCGTACCGAGCGGTGCAGCAGCGTCGCCTCCTGGGCCACCATCGCGATCTGCTCACGGAGGCTGGCCTGCGTGACGTCGGTGATGTCGGTCCCGTCGATGGTGATCGTGCCCGCCTCCAGGTCGTGGAAGCGCAGCAACAACCCGACCAGGGTGGATTTGCCCGCGCCGGAACGGCCGACCAGGCCGACCCGCTCGCCGGGGGCGATCTCCAGGTCGAGTCGGTCCAGCCCGCCGGCGCCACGGCCGTAGTGGTGGCTGACCTGGTGGAATCGGATCGCTCCCGCGCGTACCGCCAGAGGTTTCGCATCGGGTTTGTCGGCGACCGTGAGCGGCTGCGCGATCGTGCGCAACGCCTGCCGGAGGGCGCCGGCGGCGCCGAACAGGGAGGACACCGCGTCCAGCAGCCACTCCGCCATCGACGTGATCCGGAAGCTGAGCGCCAGCGCGGCGGCGACCAGGCCGAGCGGCGCGGCCTCCGAGCGCCACAGCACGATGCCGTAGCCGACCAGGCCGACCAGCAGCGCGCTGCCCAGGGCCGTCATGCTGCTGTTGATCGTCACCTCGACCCGCTGCAACCGCAGGTGAGCCTGCCTGGCCTCGGCGAACACCCGCCGATCGTGATCGGTGCGGGCCTCGGCACCGCCCAGCAAGGCCAGTGTGTCGACGTTGGCGTAGGAGTCGACCAGCAGACCGTTCAGGGCCGACTCGGCGGCCTGCAGGTTCTCCGACGCGCGACGGAAGCGGGGGACGATCAGGACCATCAGGAGGAGGTACGCGCCGATCCAGCCGCCCAGCGGAAGAAGCAGTCGCACGTCCAGGGCCGACATGACCCACACCGAGCCGGCGATGTAGGCCGTCACGAAGACCAGCGTGTGGATCACCGAGTAGGCGGCCGTGGCAGCCGCGTCACCGCCGTCGCGGACCCAGGTGGCGATGCGGCCGGCCAGGTCGTCGCGGAACCAGCCCACCGACTGCCGGGACACGTAGCGGTGCGCGCGCCACCGGGCCATCGGCCGCGCGTTGGCGCGGAACGTGATGTCGTCGAGCACCTCGCCGAGCAGCATCATCGCCGGGCGCACGAGCAGCACGAACGCGGCGACGGCGAGCAGTTCGGGCCCGCGGTCGGACCACAGGGCCGCCGGGTCGGTGGCGGCGAGCAGATCGACGAGACGACCGGCGTACCCGATCAGCCAGACCTCGATCGCGGCGCACAGGATCGTGGTGAGCACGGCGATCACCATGACGGGCCGCAACGGCCGGAGCTCCTGGAGGAGGAACCGCCGGACGCCGGCGGCGGGGGTGGGGCCGTTACCGGACGGGAACGGGTCGACGGGGTTCGAGAACAGCACGGAGGGCCTTTCCAGCGGCGAAGAGGACGACGGGGGATGCGCTGGTGATAGGCCTCATGTGCGTTGACCCTAGGCGGCCACGATCAGCGGCGCCTCCGTATTTCCTCAGGTCCGGTTCAACGACTCCGATGGTTGTCTTCGTGCGTGGCGACCTGTGGCGTTGGTGCACGGTGGCCGGACTGTCGGCGACCGTCGGCTACTACCTGCTGCCCACGGACACCTCGCTGTCGGGTTTCGGTTACAACACGATCGGGCTGCTCGCCGGGCTGGCCATTCTCGTCGCGGTGCGGTGGCACCGGCCCGAGCGGCCGTGGCCGTGGATCCTGTTCGGCGCCGGCATCATCCTCTCGGTCGTCGGTGACTTCACCTGGTGGTACCTGGATCACATCCGGCACGAGGAGCCGTACCCCTCGGTGGCCGACGTCTTCTATCTCGCGTCGTATCCGCCGCTGATCGGCGGTCTGTTCCTGCTGCAGCGGCGGCGTGGCCGGGATCTGGCCGGGCTGATCGACGCCGCCATGATCGCCACCGGCCTGAGCCTGGTGCTGTGGGTCTTCGTCCTGCATCCGGTCGCCGCCGTGGACGCCGCGTCGATGCTGGAACGCGCGGTCAGCACCGCCTACCCGTCGCTGGACGCGCTGCTGCTGGCGATGGTCGCCCGGCTGCTCATCGACCGGAGGGTACGCAACCCGAGCACCGACCTGCTGGGTGTCGCCGCGGTGCTGCTGCTGGCCGCGGACATCGCGTTCTCGGTGGCGAGCCTGTACTTCGACTACGACGGCCGGGCGATCGACTGGTGCTGGCTGATGGCCTACGTGTTGTGGGCCGCCGCGGCCCTGCACCCGTCGATGACGGCGCCGGCCGTGGACGCACCCGCGAACCCTGGCCGGCTGAACCGTGGCCGTCTCGTCATCCTCGGCTGCTCCTCGGTGCTGGCGCCGAGCATGCTGTTCATCCCGTCGATCGGCGCCGACACCGTCGACCGCATCGTCATCGGGGCCGGCGCCGTGCTGCTGTTCGTCCTGGGCGTGGCGCGGATGGCGGGCGTGATGACCGAGGTCCGGGGCCAGGCCGTCGCCCTGGAACGGCTGGCGAACTCCGACGATCTGACCGGTCTGCACAATCGGCGGCACTTCTACCGGGCGCTCGGCGCGGCGCTGGACGGCGGCTGTCCCCAGGTGGTGCTGATGGGCCTGAACCGGCTCCGCGCCATCAACGACGAGCTCGGGCACCTGGCCGGCGACGACGTCATCGTGCGGATCGCCGACCGGGTGCGTGCGCTCGCCGGCCCCGACGTGCTGGTCGCGCGGCTCAGCGGCGACGAGTTCGCCGTTCTCCTGCCGGGCGCGGGGGAGGCCGAGGCGGACGCGGTCGCCGGGCGCCTCGCCGACGCGGTGCACGATCCGATCAACACCAAGGGGTACGAGGTGCTGGTCGGCGCCGGAGTGGGAGTGGCCGGCGGGGCGGACGCGACCGATCCGGCGGAGGTGCTGCGCCGCGCCGGGGTCGCGATGTTCGCCGCCAAGCAGTCCGGCGAGCCGTACCGGCGGTGGTCGGCCGTCCTCGACGAACGGTCGGTCGAGGAGGCCCGGCTCGGCGCCCAGATCCGCCACGCGCTCGCCGAACGCCAGTTCCAGGTGGTCTACCAGCCGATCGTGGCCATGCCGGAGCAGCGTGTCGCCGCCGTCGAGGCGCTGGTCCGCTGGCATCACCCCCGGCTCGGCACGGTCAGCCCGGTCCAGTTCATCCCGGTGGCCGAGCGCAACGGGCTGATCGTCGAGCTCGGCGCGTGGATCCTGCAGACCGCCTGTGAGCAGCTGGTCCGGTGGACGGCCGAGCTGGGGCCGGGCGCGCCGGACCGGGTCAGCGTCAACGTGTCGGCCCGCCAGCTGGCCCGGCCGGGGTTCGCCGGGACGGTCGCGGACGTGCTGGCCCGTACCGGACTGCCGGCGTACCGGCTGACCGTGGAGGTGACCGAGACCGCGGTGTTCGACGGCGGCCCGGCGGTCACGGCGCTGCACGAGCTGCGAGCCCTGGGTGTGCGGATCGCCCTGGACGACTTCGGGACCGGGCACTCGTCACTGGGCCTGCTGCAGGCCGTACCGGTCGACATCCTCAAGATCGACAAGTCGTTCGTGGACCGGATCACCGAGGCGGGCCGGCACGCCGTCATCGCCGAGGCGATGATCCAGGTCAGTCGTGGTCTCGGGCTGGACGCGGTGGCCGAGGGCGTCGAGACCGCCGAGCAGGCGCAGGCGCTCACCCGCCTCGGCTACCGGCTGCTGCAGGGCTACCACTTCGGGCGCCCCGAGGCCGAGCCGGAGTTCACCCGGGTCCCCGCCGCGCGCGGCCTGGTCTCGACGAGTGTGGTGAGCCACGCCGCCGCCGATCCCGGCGGCCGGCCGTAGCGGCGACGGGCAGCCGACGGGGCGGATCGCGAAGGCCTTCACCCGGGGCGCTGCCTGCCGGCCGGCGCGCCGGGAGTGGTCGTTCGATAGTCACGATACGGCCGGGGCGGCTGCGAACAATGGTGCCTGAAATGATTATGGGTAAAGAGTTGACGATTACACCGGCCTGATTCGGGACGGATGGCCGTACAAATATGAGTGATTTTGATTTTGGGTTCTTGGTGTCGTATTAGCCTGCAAAGGCCCGGGGAGGGCCGGGCATCCGGCCTGCGTCACCAGTACCGACAGGGGATTCCGTGCGTGGGCTAGTCAGGCGTGCCGGGATCACCCTCGGCGCATTCGCGATGATTCTGGCGTTGTCTCTGGTGCTCCCTTTTCGAGAGTCGCCCGCGGTGGCCGCGCAATCGGTCTGCCCGACGGCGGTGTCGCTGACCAACGGCGATTTCGAGGAGCCGGTGATCGCGGCCGGTCAAGTGGCGATCATGTTGCAGACGTTGGTGCCGGGCTGGCTGACCACGGCGACCGACAAGATGATCGAGCTGTGGCGCGGTTACGGCGGTGTCACGTCGGCGTCCGGGAGCCAGCACGCCGAGCTCAACGCGAACATGGTGTCGACGCTCTACCAGGATCTGACCACGGTCCCCGGGCAGATCCTGCGATGGCAGCTCAACCACCGCGGCCGGACCGGCACCGACACGATGGCCGTGGTCATCGGGCCGTCGACCGGGACGCTGGTGCAGCAGGGCGCCAACCTCTCCGACAACAAGAACACGTGGGGCTCCTACACCGGCACGTACACGGTTCCGGCCGGGCAGACCAAGACCCGGTTCGCGTTCAAGTCGGTCTCGTCGGCGAGCGTCGACCCCAGTATCGGCAACTTCCTGGACGCGGTGTCGTTCGGCTCGGCCGGCTGCCTGACCACCACCACATCGGTCGTCGACACCGCCGGCACCGCCACCGCGAACGTCGGCGACACCCTGACCTACACGGTGACCACCCGCAACGACGGCGGCACCCCGGCAACCCTGTCGGCGATCACCGACACGCTGCCGGCCGGAACCACCTACGTCCCGGGGTCGCTGCGCTCGGTGACCGGGGCGACGACCACCAAGCCGAGCGATACGGCAGGTGACGACGCCGGCGAGTACGTGAGCGGCACCCGGACCGTGAGACTGCGCGTCGGCACCGGCGCCACGAGCGCGGTCGGCGGCACCCTCGCGCCCGGCGAGTCGCAGACCCTGACCTACCAGGCCGTCGTCGGCTCCTCGATCGCCAACACCGCCCTCGACAACGACGCGACCGCCACCTACACCGAGGTGGTCACCAACACCACACCCACCTCGACGTCGAACACCGCGAGCATGACCGTCAACCCGGCCGCCGACCTGTCGGTGACCGCGGCCCTCACCGGCTCGGCCGTCGTCGCCGGACAGTCGGCGACCTACACCCTGACCGGGGCCAACGCCGGCCCCAGCACCGCGTCCACCGTGGTGCTGACCGGCACCGTGCCGTCCGGGCTCACCGGCGTGACCGCGACGTCGACCGGTGGCACCTGCACGGTCAGCGGGACCAAGGCGACGTGCAACTACCCGAGCATCGCCTCGGGCGCCAACCGGAGCATGACCATCACCGGCAACGTGCCGTCCGGCGAGACACCGGGCACCGCCTACACGCTCGGCGCGGCGATCACGAGCGCCACGTACGAGACGAATCAGTCGGACAACTCGGCGTCGGTGAGCAACGCCGCCACCGCCAGCGCCGACCTCGACGTGGCCATGACGTACTCACCCTCGGCACCGGCCGGTGGCGACACCATCACCTACACCGTGACCGTCACCAATCGCGGCCCGTCGACCGCGCGGACCATCGTGCTGTCCGACCCGATCCCGATCGGCTCGACCAACGCACAGGCGACGCTGCCCGGTGGCACCTGCGCCACCACCCCGACCGGCACCATCGAGTGCGCGCTGGCGTCGCTGGCGTCCGGGGCCACCGTGACGGCCACCATCACGATGACGCTGTCGGCGTCGAACCCGGTGGTGAACAACGCCGTCTCGCTCAAGGCGGCGACACCGGACCCGGACGTCAACAACAACATCGTCACCGTGACCGGCGCGGGCGCCCTGGTCGCCGACGTCGGGATCACCCTGACGCTCGGCAAGTACACGGCGTACGCGGGGGAGACCACCACCTACACGCTCGCGGTCAAGAACAACGGCCCGTCGATGGCGGACAACGTCTCCTTCATCCCGGTGCTGCCGCCCGGCGTGACCATCGTCCGGCCGACGACGGGGCCGCTCGCGGCGTACTGCACGCCGACCGCCTGCACCATCCCGCACCTGCCACCCGGGGCGACCATCCCCTTGTCGGGAACCGTGGTCCTCGGCCCCGACGCGCAGGCCGGCCCCGGCACGGCGACGGTCACGGTGGTCACCACGACCACCGACCCGACCCCCGCCAACGACAAGCAGACCGCCAACTTCACGGTGCTGCTCAAGAGCGACCTGTCGGTGACGCAGACGCTCACCAACGTGGACCGCGGTGGCACCACGCTGGTACCGGGCGAGCGGGTCCGCAGCGTCGTGACGGTCGGCAATGCCGGTCCCACCCGCGCGGAGGGCGTCCTGGTGCAGCGCCCGGTCCCGGCCGGGCAGACCGTGCCGACCGCGTCGACCTCCACCGGCTCCTGCTCGTTCCAGGGCACCGTCGACCTCAACGGCATCACCCCCAACGGCGGCGTGCTCATCTGCACCCGGTCGCTGATGGACGCGTCGACGACCTGGGAGATCACCTTCGACACGCTGTTGAAGGCGGGATACAGCGGCACGTCGTTCGCCCGGACGGTGACCGTGTCGGCGACCTCCGCCGACCCGGACACCACCAACGACAGCGTCACCACGACCGCGACCGTCCAGTACGTCTCCGACCTCGACCTGACCCAGACCACCGGCACCCCGCAGGTGGTGGCGACCGACCCGGTGCAGTTCACCGTCACCACCCGCAACGGCGGCCCGTCCGACGTGGCGAACGTGGTGATCCAGGTGTCGCCGCAGACCGGTCTGCTGATCAGCGCCGGCACCGGTACGGGCGCCTACGACGCGAGCACCGGCCGCTGGTCGATCCCGTCGCTGGCGGCCGGCGGCACGGCCACCCTCACCCTGTCCGGCACCGCGCTCAGCGCCGGCACCCCCAGCAACGTGGTCCGGGTGGTGTCGTCGGACAGCACCGACCCGGCATCGGCCAACGACACCGCGCAGACCGCCGTCACCATCAGCCCCAGCACCGCCTCGCTGAAGATCACCGGCGCCGCCACGGTCACGCCGTCCAGCCGGCAGAACGCGGCGCTGACCGGGGACGCCGTCACCTACCGGTTCACCGTCGTCAACGACGGCAACGTGACGATGAGCCAGGTCGCCGTCCGTGACGCGCTGACCGGCACCGCTGACTGCCCCGGCACGACGCTGGCCGCCGGGGCACAGATGACCTGCAACAGCCCCGTGCCGTACACGATCACCCAGTCCGACTTCGACGCCCAGCAGCCGGTCTACAACAACGCGACGGTCACCGCCCGGCCGCCCGGCGGCGCCGCGGCCGTCAGCTTCGGCCCGGCACCGGTCACCGTGCAGCTCGCCACCGGCACCGCGTCGCTGCGGGCGACCGTGTCCGCGGCGGTCAACCCGGCCGGGCACACCGGCGCGGCACAGACCGGCGACACCGTGACCTACTCCTATGTGGTCACGAACGACGGCAACGCGGCCCTCAACCAGGTCACCGTCACCGACACCAAGGGCGGGCCGGTCACCTGCCCCGGCACCACGCTCGCCGTCAACGC
The DNA here is from genome assembly GCF_050956125.1 of Actinoplanes sp. CA-252034. Taxonomy (NCBI): domain Bacteria; kingdom Bacillati; phylum Actinomycetota; class Actinomycetes; order Micromonosporales; family Micromonosporaceae; genus Actinoplanes; species Actinoplanes sp. CA-252034. Next base: position 6,498,639 of record NZ_CP191846.1, on the reverse strand, counting down.
CGCGATGACCTGCACCAGCAGCAGCCCGTACGTGGTGACGCAGAGCGACGTCGACGACGGTGTGCCGATCCGTGACTCGGCGACCCTCGGCGGGCGCCTCACCGGCTCGAACACCACCCGTACGTTCGGGCCGTTCTCCACCGGCGTTCCGGTCACCGCGCCCGCGCCGTCGCTGACCGCGGTGGTCACCGCGAGCGTGACACCGCCGGCCCGGCAGAGCGCCGCGGCCCCCAACGACACGATCGGCTACTCGTACGCGGTGACGAACAACGGCAACGTCACGATGTCCTCGATCGCCGTCACCGACACCCGCGTCGGCACCGCGAGCTGCCCGTCCGCCACGCTGGCCGTGAACACCACGATGATCTGCACCAGCTCCGCCTCGTACCGGGTGACCCAGTCCGACGTGGACGCGGGCGCCGCGATCGCCGACAGCGCCACCGTCGCCGGCCGGGCGCCCGGCGCCTCCGCCACCTCCTACGGCCCGTTCAGCACGAGCGTGGCCGTGGCCGTGGCCGCACCGGCGCTCGCCGTCGCCGTCGTCCCGGCCGTCACCCCGATCGCCCGGCAGAACGCAGTCCGGGCCGGGGACACCATCGCCTACACGTACACGGTCACCAACAACGGCAACGTGACCATGTCGAACGTCGTCGTCACCGACACCCGCCTCGGCGCCGCCACCTGCCCGGCCACACCGCTCGCCGCCGCCGCGACCGTCACCTGCACGGCTCCCGGCGCCTACACCGTCACCCAGGGCGACATCGACGCCGCCACCGGTGTGGTCGCGACCGCGTCGGTGTCCGGCCGCCGGCCCGGCGCTGTCAGCAACACCACCTACGGGTCGGACACCGTGACCGTGCCGGTGGCGGGGCCCGCGCCGTCGCTGGCGGTGACCCCGGTCGCGACCGTGTCGCCGGCCGCGCATCAGAGCGCCGTCCGGGTCGGGGACACGATCACCTACACGTACACGGTCGTCAACGACGGCAACGTGTCACTGAGCGGGATCGCCCTGACCGGCACCCTCGGCGGGACGGTGAACTGCCCGTTCACGTCACTGGCGGTCGGCGCGTCGATGACGTGCACCGGCGCCTCGCCGTACACCGTCACCCAGGCCCGTATCGACGCCGGCCAGCCGATCACGGCGAGCACCACCGTCGCCGCCACCACACTCAACGCCGGCGCCCCGCCGTCCGGGCCGTTCACCGTCACCGTCGGCGTCGCCCCGTCCGTGCCGGCGCTGAACATGCTGGTCACCGCCTTCGTGACGCCGTCGTCTCGGCAGAGCCAGGCGCTGGCCGGGGACGCGATCGACTACACCTACGACATCAGCAACACCGGCAACGTGACGATGTCGTCGATAGCCGTGGCCGACCCGAAGGGCGGCGGCGGCAACTGCCCGTTCACCACGCTGGCCGTCGGCGCGTCGATGACCTGCACGAGCGTCTCCGCATACCCGATCACGGTCGGTGACGCCACCACCGGAACGCCGATCACGGACGCCGCCGTCCTCACCGCCCGTGCGCCCGGTGCCGGATCCGACAGCACCTACGCCACCGGCTCCGACAGCATCGCCCTCGCCCAGCCCAACGCCTCGCTCACCCTCACCGCCACCCCGGCGGTCAACCCCGTGGGCAACCGGTACGCCGCAGCGGCCGGCAACACGATCACGCACAGCATCCTCGTCACCAACAACGGCAGCCAGCCGATGGACCTGATCGTCCTGACCGAGGCGCTCACCAGCACCACCGCGGTCTGCCCGTTCGCCACGCTGGCCGCGGGCGCCGACATGACGTGCACCAGCGGGGCCGCCTACACCGTTGCGCAGAGCGACGTCGACAACGGCGGGCCGGTCGAGTTCACCTTCGACGTCACCGCGAAGAGCCCTCTCGACATGGCCGCGACGGGCTACGGCATCTTCAAGGCCACCGTGCCGGTCGCACCCGCCAACCCGCTGTTGCAGCTCACCCCGGCCGCCGTGCCGTCGGGCGCCGTGGTCGGCAGCACCGTCGCGTTCACCTTCACGGTCCGCAACATCGGCAACGTCACCATGGACGGTCTCGTGGTCAGCGGCAACACCTCCGGCACCGCGACCTGCCTGCTCAGCTCGCTGGCCCCGGGCGACGACACGACCTGCACCGGTGGCACCGCGGCGACCATCACCCAGGGCAACGTCGACGCCGGGTCGCCGATCACCGACACGTCGCAGGCCGTCGCGCACCGGATCGGCACGCTCGTCGACCTCACGTTCGGGCCGCGGACGGCGAGCGCCCCGGTCGCCCCGGCCGCGCCGTCCCTGACGATCGCCAGCGCGGCCACCGTCTCCGACCCGGTGCTGCGGCCCGCTCCCGCTTTCGGCGACACCATCACGTACGCCTACACGATCACCAACAACGGCAACGTGACGATGGACGACTTCGCCGTCACCGACAGCCTGATCGGACCGGTGACCTGCCCCAACGTGTCCGTCGCCCCGGCCGGGACGGTGGTCTGCACGGGTGGGCCGCCCTACACGGTGACCCAGCCCGACGTGGACGGCGGCCGGCCGATCGTCTCCGACGCCTACGTGATCAGCCGCCAGACCGGGCAGCCGGACCCGCACTCGTACGGCCCGGCCACCGTCTCCACCGCGGTCGCCGCGGCCGCACCGTCCCTGACCGCGACCGTGACCGCGGTGATCACCCCGTCCGGGCACCAGAGCGCCGCCGAGGCCGGTGACACGGTCCAGTACGAGACGGAGCTGATCAACAACGGCAACCAGACGATCACCGGCATCACGGTCGGCGATCCGCTGGCCGGAACGGCGAGCTGCCCCGCCACGAGCCTCGCCCCGGGCGCGTCAATGACCTGCACCAGCGCGTCCTCGTACACGGTCACCTCCGCCGACGTCGACGCCAACGGCCCGGTCGACACGACCGTCACCGTCGCCGGGCGGCGGCCGGGCGACAGCGCCGCCGGCACCCTGCTGACGCCGCTGGCCAGTTTCCCGGTGATCGCCGCCGCGCCGCAGTTGAGCATCGGCGCCGAGTCGATCGTCACGCCCGGCGGGCACCGGGACCAGCTCGTCCGGCACGACCTGGTCGACTACACCTTCACCGTCCGCAACACCGGCAATGTGACGATGACCGGGATCGTCGTGACCGGTGACCGGACCGGTGTCGCGAACTGCCTGGCCGGCACACTCGCCGCGGGCGCCACCACGACCTGCTCGTCCGGCACGCCGTACCGGGTCACCCAGGCGGACGTCGAGGCCGGGCAGCCGATCGAGGAGAGTGTCCAGGTCACCGGGCGGGCTCCCGGCGCGAGCAGCGACCTGACGTTCGGCCCGGTCACCGACACCGAGCAGATGGCCGTCGCCGCGGACTCGCTGGACCTGGCGGTCACGGCCGTCGTCACCCCGGCATCGAGGCAGCTCGCCGCGCAGGCCGGGGACACGGTGCGGTTCCGGTACACGGTCACCAACGACGGCGACGTGGAGGTGGCCGGCATCGCGGTCGACGACCGGCTCGTCGGGGCGGCCCAGTGCCCGGGCGACAGTCTCACCGTGGGCGCGTCGATGATCTGCACCAGCACGACGGCGTACCGGATCACGCAGGACGACGTCGACGCCGACCGCGCCATCCGGGAGCCGTCCACCGTGACCGGGCATCGGCCCGGGGTCCTCACCGACACCGCCTACGACACCGACGCGGCATCGGTCCGGCTGGTGACCGGGCACGGCAGCCTCGCCATCGACATCGAGGCCACCATCGAGGAGAGGGGGGTACGCCCCGCCGACATCGCCTCCAGCAACGGCAGGCCCGCGGTAGGCGACGGCATCCGGTATCGCTACCTGGTCCTCAACAGCGGCAACGTGACGATGTCGTCGGTAACCGTGACGGACGTGCGGATGGGCGCGATCCCCTGTCCGCAGTCGACCCTGCTGGTCGGGGAGCTGATGACCTGCGTCGCGCCGCAGCTCTACATCGTCACCCAGCAGGACATCGACGACGATCTCCCCATCACCACGTCGGCGAGCGCCGCCGGGCTCGAACCGGGTGCCACCACCCCGTTCGACTCGGGCCCGGCCGCCGTCGGCACCCCGGTCGAGCCGCCCCAGCCCGCGGTCGGCGCCGAACAGACCGTCGGATGGACCGATGTCGACGGTGACGGGGTCCTCGGCACGAACGACGACGTCACGTCCACGATCGTGGTCACCAACAGCGGCAACGTGACCCTGCAGAACGTCACGCTGACCGGCCTGCCGGTCGGTGTCACCTGCCCCAAGACGACCCTGGCGCCGGGCGAGAGCATGACGTGCGTCTCCGACGCCTACCACCTGACGGCGGAGGAGGTCGCGTCCGGGCACGGCAATTTCCTGGTACGGGCCGTCGCGACCCCACCGGGCAACGTGGCGCCGGTGCTGGCCGACGCGCCCGCGACGATCGAACCGTCCGCACCCGCGCCGACGGCGTCCCCGACCCCGCCGGCGTCCCCGTCGCCGTCCGTCTCGCCCAGCCGCACGCCGTCCCCGTCGCCGTCGGTGACTCCCAGCCGGTCGCCGTCGCGCAGTGTCACACCGTCGCGGACCCCGTCCCGGGCGCCGTCGCGCTCGCCGTCCCCGTCGCCGTCCCGCTCGAGCGACGGCGGCGGCCACCCGGGCGAGAACCCGATCACCGGTGGCGACCATCTCGCCCTGGTGGCCGGCGGCATGGTCCTGCTCAGCGCGGGTGGTCTGCTGCTCGTGCTCGCCGCGCGCCGGAACCGGCGGTTCGAGCTGCCGGAACCGGTGCCGTACTACCGGCTGGGCCTCCATCGCCGCGACGGACGACGGTAGGGTCCGCCCGCACGTCTTCGGGGCCCGATTCGGCTGACGACCGCCCCGGGCGCCGGCGTGCGGGTCAGAACGCGGTGAGGGTTAACTCGTTGACCTGGTCGGCCACGGTGGTGGTCATGTCGACCGCCGAGCTGCTGTCGGACCACGCCCAGACGACGTAGTCGTCGGCGGGCAGGCCGTCGAGGATCAGCGTGCCGGTCTCGGTGCACCCGGTCTCGACGAAGTTGTCTCCGCTGGCGTCCGCACAGAACGCGCTGATCGACTGCCCGTCCGCATCCCGGAGCGTCAACGCCAGCGACCCGGTGCGGAACCGTGTCTCGTCGACGGTCACCTCCTGCCCGGCGGCGACCGTGAACCTGGAGGCGCGCGCCGCCTGCGTCGCCTGATGCGCCCACTGGTGCCAGCTGGAGTTGGTGTCGCGCTCCACCCAGAACTGCACGCGATAGGTGCCCGGCGGCAGGTCCGCGATGCTGTAGCGGCCCTCGTCGTCGGTGCGGGTCGGCTCGCCGGCGCCCGGCCCGCCGAGCGTGTGGACGCTGACTCCGACGTCGGCCATCGGGATGCCGTCGGCGCTGGTCAGCGTGCCGCTGATGGCCCCGGTGGCGGTCTCGGCATGCACCGGCGTCGCGGCGGCTAGAGACAGCGCCACCACCCCGGCGGCCGCCGCGGAGGAGAGCCGCAAGAAGATCGTCATGAATGGAAACCTACGCGATCCGCGCCATTCGACACCGCGGCGGTCCCCGCCGCTCCGTGCAGGACGATCGAACGGGGAGGACGGTTCGGCTCAGGGGATCACGGCGCGGGACAGGCAGTCGGCGGCCCAGGCGCGCCAGCGGTCGTGGGGCCAGCCCCAGTGATCGACCAGCAGGAGATAGGTCTCGGGCGACAACAGGGCGACCGCGGTGTCGGCGGCCGCTGCTTCGTCCGTACGCAACGGCGTCTTCCCGGCGAGGGACGCGGCGAAGACGCGTTGCACCTCGCGGTGATGGTTGATGCTCGTCGTGCAGACCTCGGCCAGATCCGGGTCGGCTGCCGCGTTGCGGATGATGTCGAGCAGGCGGGCCGCGCGGCGCAGGACTTCGCCCACGCCCGCGACCTGCAACGCGATCTGGCGATGCGGGTCGGGCTCGGCCAGGGCGGCGTGTACCCAGGGGCGATCCAGCGTGGGGATCGGCTCGTCGTCGCCGGCTATGGCCTGGTCGAGGGCCGCGACCAGGACCGCTCGCTTGTTGCCGAACGAGTAGTAGACCGTCTGCTCGCTCACCCCGGCCGCCGCCGCGATGGCGTTGATGCTGGTCGTCGCGTATCCGGACGCGGTGAACGTCGCGGCCGCGGCGGCGGTGATACGGGCTCGGGTGGCGCGGGCCCGCTCGGCCCGGCCGTCAGTTCTTCCGGTCACAAGACTTGACTATAGCGCCACTACAAAAACATTCTCATAGCGTGACTACAAAAACATTGATCGTCGGCGGTTACGGAGCGGTCGGTCGCGAAGCCGCCACCGGGCTGGCCGGGCACACCGAGGTCGTCGTCGCCGGGCGCAACCCCGAGCGGGCGAGAGGTGTCGCCGCGATCCGCCTCGACCTCGACGACCCGGCCGGCATCGACGCCGCCCTGGACGGGGTCGACGCCGTGCTCATGTGTGTCGAGCACGGCAACGCCCGTCTTGCCCGGGCCTGCCTTGACCGAGGCATCGGCTACGCCGACGTGACAGCCACCCCGGAAGTGATCGCGGAGCTGGAGAAGGTGGGGCAGGGCAACGCGCCGGTGGTGCTCAGCGTCGGCATCGCACCCGGTGTCACCAACCTTCTGGCCAGGCACGTCAGCGACCTCGCTCCGGGCGAGCCGGTCCGGATCGGCGTCCTGCTCGGCTCGGGGGAGCGGCACGGCGCCGCCGCCGTAGCGTGGACGATCGACGGCCTGGGACGGGAGAAGGGCACGTGGACCGCCGACTTCCCCGCCCCGTTCGGCCGCCGGACCGTGCACCGGTTCCCCTTCTCCGACCAGCACACACTGGGGCTGCCGGACGTCCGTACCGGATTGGCTCTCGACTCGCGGTCCTCGACCGCGCTGTTGGGTGCGGCCAATCGCCGGTCCGTCGCGAAGGTCCTGAGGAGCCCGGTGATGCGGCCCGTCACCGATCGCGTTTTCGGCGGCCTGCACCTGGGCTCCGACGGTTTCGCGGTGATCGCCGAGGCCGGCGGCGTCCGGGCCTCGTTCACCGGCCGCGGCCAGAGCCGCGCCACCGGCCTGGTCGGCGCCCACGTGATCCGCCGCCTGCCCGGGCTACGACCCGGAGTCGCCCACCTGGAGAGGCTCGTCGGCCCCACCGAATTCCTGACCGCCCTGACCGCCGAGGGGTTCCAGCTGGAGCTCCCGTAGCACCTGGAGGACGGCGGCGACGTTGGGCCGGTGCTCGGCCGAGGAGCGGACCACCGCGACGATGTGCCGCTCGAAGGTCTCCACCAGCGGCAGCACGTCGAACCGGGACGGCCGCAGCCGCAGCATCAGATCGGTGACCGTGCTGAGACCGATGCCGGCCTCGACCAGCGCCAGCGACACCGCCGTGTCGACGACCGAATGCCGCAGCGCCGGCTCGATCCCGGCGCGCCAGCAGGCGGTACGGATCGCCAGGCCGTAGTGGGTGTCCTCGGGCGGCAGGATCCAGCCGAGCGGCGGCCCGGTCGCGGCCAGGCTGATCGGTCCGGCCGGCAGTGTCCCGGTCGGCGCCGCGAGCGAGAACCGCTCCCGGTGCAGCAGCATCACCCGCAGCGACGGGTCCCGGCGGATCGGCACGTCCGGATACTCCAGCCCGACCGCGAGATCGACCGTCCCGGACGCCACCACGTCGTAGACGTCGTCGACGACCAGCTCCCGGCTGCGCACGACCAGCTCGGGATGGCGCTGCGCGACGCGTGCCAGCATGACCGGCAGGATCTCGGCGGCCGCCGTGGCGAAGAGCGCCATCTGCAGCTCCCCGGCGACCCGGCCGGCGCTGCGCTCGAGAGCGGCCGTGGCGGAGGCCTCGATGTCGAGGATCTGCTGGGCGTGGCCGGCGAACGCCAGCCCGGCGTCGGTGAGCTCCACACGCCGCCCGACCCGTCGCAGCAGCGGCACCCCGGCCGCCCGCTCCAGACTGCCGAGCTGCTGGGAGATGGCTCCGGGCGTGTAACCCAGCGCGGCGGCGACCGCGGTCACCGTGCCGAGGCGGCGCAACTCGACGAGCGACCGCAGCTGCACGCTCGTCCAATCCATATAGAGAAGCTAAAGGATTTCGCCGACAGATCAGGAATGGACGTCAACGAAACCGGCGGCCGACTATGAGACATGGGCAAGGTCGTGGTCATCGGCGGCGGCGCGATCGGCGTCAGCATCGCCTTCCATCTGGCCGAGGCAGGCGTACGCGACGTCGTGCTCCTGGAACGCGGCGAGCTCGGCGCCGGCTCCACCTGTAAGGCCGCGGGCGGTGTCCGCGCGCAGTTCTCCGACCGGATCAACATCGCGCTGGGCGCCCGCAGCCTCGCCGCGTTCGGGCGGTTCGGCGAGCACCCGGGGCAGGAGATCGACCTGCACCGGGTCGGCTACCTGTTCCTGCTGTCGACGCCCGAGGACGTGAAGTCGTTCGAGGACGACGTCGAGCTCCAGAACGAGATGGGCGTCGACAGCCGCATGATCGACGTCGCCGAGGCCAAGGCGCTGTCCCCGCTGATCGACACCGACGGGCTGCTCGCCGCCGCCTGGTCACCCGACGACGGGCACTGCACCCCGGAGTCGGTGGTGCTCGGCTACGCCACCGGCGCCCGGCGGCACGGCGCGACCCTGCTGACCGGGGTCACGGTCACCGGCATCGACACGGCCGGCGGCGAGGTCCGTACCGTGCACACCGATCGTGGCCCGATCGACGCGGACGCCGTCATCTGCGCGGCCGGCGCCTGGTCGGCGGCGATCGGCGCGATGGCCGGCGTCGACCTGCCGGTCACCCCGCTGCGCCGGCAGATCATCTTCACCGAGCCGATGCCGGATCTGACCGGGACCGTGCCGTTCACCATCGACTTCGCTTCGACCTTCTACTTCCACCGGGAGGGCCGTGGTCTGCTGATGGGCATGTCCGACCCGGAGCAGGAGCCCGGCTTCCACCTCGACTACTCCGACGAGTGGCTGCCCCGCTTCGGTGCCGCCATGGGCCGTCGGGCGCCCGGCCTGCTCGACGTCGGCCTGGGCAACGGCTGGGCCGGGCTGTACGAGGTGACCCCCGACCACAACGCGATCATCGGCCGGTCGGCGAACTTCCTGTACGCCACCGGCTTCTCCGGCCACGGCTTCCTCCAGGCGCCCGCCGTCGGCGAGGTGATCCGCGACCTCCACCTGGACCGGACGCCGTTCGTCGACGTGGCACCGCTGTCGGCCGACCGCTTCGCCGACGGCGCGCCCGGTCGTCCGGAAACGCACATCGTCTGAGGAAACGGGAGGACCTGATGAGCACGATCGCCCCATGGCGGCTGCGAGCCGCCTTCGCTCGGCGCCTCTCCACCATGTACGGCCGGGAGGTGCCCGCCTACAACACGCTGGTGCAGGTCTCCGAGGAGGTGAACCGCGACGTCGTCGGCCGCGACGGCGACGCGGCGCAACGGCTCGGCACCATCGACCGGATCACCGCCGAGCGCCACGGCGCGATCCGCGTCGGCACGCCCACCGAGCTGGCCCAGGTGGCCCGGATCTTCGGCGCGCTCGGCATGCGCCCGGTCGGCTTCTACGACCTGCGCGAGGCCGCGAGGAGTGCCGTCCCGGTGATCTCCACGGCCTTCCGCCCGGTCGACGCCGACGAGCTGGCCCGCAACCCGTTCCGCGTCTTCACCTCGATGCTCACCCCCGCCGACCCGCGGTTCTTCAGCCCCGAGCTGCGCGCCCGCCTGGAGCGCTTCCTCGCCACCCGTGAGCTCTTCGGCCCGGAGCTGCTGGCTCTCGCCGACCGGGCCGAAGCCGGGCAGGGCCTGCCCGAGGCCGACGCCGAACGTTTCCTCGAGCTCGCCGTCCAGGCCTTCGAGCTGTCCCCCGAACCGGTCGACCGCGCCTGGTACGCCGAGCTCGAAGCGGTGTCCGCGGTCGCCGCCGACATCGGGGGAGTGGGCAGCACCCACATCAACCACCTCACCCCGCGGGTGCTCGACATCGACGACCTCTACCGGCGGATGACCGAGCGCGGCATCGAGATGATCGACACCATCCAGGGCCCACCCCGCTGGCGCGGCCCCGACGTGCTCCTCCGGCAGACCTCCTTCCGGGCGCTCGCCGAGGCCCGCGCGATGCGCGAGGCCGACGGCACGATCGACACCGGCGCACTGCGCGTCCGGTTCGGCGAGGTCGAGGCACGCGGCGTCGCGCTCACCCCTGAGGGCCGATCACGGTACGACACACTCCTGACCGAGATCGACCGGAGGCTGGCGGGTAGTCCCGGGCGTGGCCGCGCGGACGTGGCCGTCGAGGTCTGGGAGCAGGGCCTGCCCGACACCGAAGCCGGGCTGCGAGAGCAGGATCTCGCCTACTTCACCTACACGGCCGTTTCCGCGCGCCCGGACGGCGTACCCCCGGAAAGCCTCTCCGACCTCGTCGAACAGGGCTGGGTCACGGCCACGCCGATCGTCTACGAGGACTTCCTGCCCCGCTCCGCCGCCGGGATCTTCCAGTCCAACCTCAGCGGCGAGGGCAGCCGCGACATCCGGGCCGCGGGCATCGGCTACGACCGGGAGTGGCTCGCCGCCGCGATCGACCGAGAGATTCACGACCCTTTCCATCTGTACGCCCGGGAGCAGGCCGTTTCCCTCGAAGCGGTCGCCGCGGACCTGAATCTGACGACGCTGAAGGACACACCGTGAGCAACCTGCCGACCACCCAGCAACTGCGTGACCGCGCGCGGGCGAGCCTCGACCGGATCGGGGTGACCGTGCCCGAGGGCGACGACCTGCACGCGCGGTCACCTATCACCGGGGAGCGCCTGTTCGGGCTGCGGGCCACCACCGCCGAGCAGGCCGAACAGGCGATCGGGGAGGCCGCGGAGGCGTTCCGCACGTGGCGCACCACGCCCCCGCCCGTCCGTGGCGAGCTCGTGCGAACCCTCGGCGAGCTGCTGCGCGCCCACAAGTCCGACCTGGCCGATCTGATCACCATCGAAGCGGGGAAGATCCGCTCCGAGGCGCTCGGCGAGGTGCAGGAGATGATCGACATCTGTGAGTTCGCCGTCGGGCTGTCACGGCAGCTCTACGGGCGTACCATCGCCTCGGAAAGGCCCGGCCACCGCCTCGCCGAGACCTGGCATCCGCTCGGTGTGGTCGGGGTGATCTCGGCTTTCAACTTCCCCGCGGCCGTCTGGTCGTGGAACACGGCCGTGGCCCTGGTCTGCGGCGACGCCGTGGTGTGGAAGCCCAGCGAGCTGACGCCGCTGATCTCGCTCGCCTCCAGCCACCTGCTGGACCGGGCCGTCGAGCAGACCGGCGCGCCGCGCGAGCTGCACCGGCTGCTGCTCGCCGGCAGCGACGTGGGGGCGCGGCTGGTCGACGACCCGCGGGTGGCTCTGGTCAGCGCCACCGGCTCCACCCGGATGGGCCGCGAGGTCGCCCCGCGTGTCGCCGCGCGCTTCGGCCGGGTGCTGCTGGAGCTGGGCGGCAACAACGCCACGGTGGTGGCCCCGTCCGCCGACCTGGACCTGGCGTTGCCGGGCATCGTGTTCGCGGCTGCCGGAACCGCCGGGCAGCGCTGCACCACCCTGCGCCGCCTCATCGTGCACCGCGACGTCGCCGACCGGTTGGTGGAGCGGCTCGCCGGCGTCTACGGCCGCCTGCCGATCGGCGACCCGTTCGCCGACGGAACCCTGGTCGGCCCGCTGATCACCGACGCCGCCGCCGACGCGATGGCCGCGGCCCTGGAGCGCGCACAGGCCGACGGCGGCAAGGTCGTCGCCGGCGGCCGGCGCCTGGACACGGCCGGCGGCGCCTATGTCGAGCCGGCGATCGTCCGGATGCCGCGGCAGTCCGCGATCGTCCGGGAGGAGACGTTCGCCCCGATCCTGTACGTGCTCACCTACGACACGTTCGAGGAGGCGGTGGCCCTGCACAACGACGTGCCGCAGGGCTTGTCGTCGTCCATCTTCACCCGCGACCAGCAGGAGGCGGAACGTTTCCTGGCCGCCGACGGCTCCGACTGCGGCATCGCCAACGTCAACATCGGCACGTCCGGCGCCGAGATCGGCGGAGCCTTCGGGGGCGAGAAGGAGACCGGGGGCGGCCGGGAGTCCGGTTCCGACGCGTGGCGTGCCTATATGCGCCGGGCCACCAACACCGTCAACTACTCCAGCAGCCTGGCCCTGGCCCAGAACGTCAGCTTCCTCTGACCCCGCCGGGCGGCCTGGGCATGGAGGCACAGAAAAACTGGCCCATCGGAACTAGATTTTCTGCGCAGGCGTGGGTAGTGTCGTCCTTGTTGACAGCAAGGTCTTCGTAAAAACGCTGACGAAGGCGTGCCGAGCGTCAAGCAGGGCCCGGATTCTCGTGGCTCGCTCGGCACCGCGATGGAGACCGTTCTCCGTCGCCGAGTGACAACAGGGTTCGTCGCACGTGTGGGGGCCGCGAAATCGCAAGGGGCTTCCACGCCGGCGGACAGCAACCCAGCAATACCGGTAATCAAGGAAGAGCAAGTAGCACGGCAACACCAAGTAGCACAGCAACACGGAACTCAGAGGAATGGGAGGGCTGGACACCGTTGGATCGCCCGCTACCAGGTCGATGTCGGGCCCGGAAGTGGACACCGCAGTTGCCTTTGATTGAGAGGTGGTCTCCGGTCACGCTACAGCGATCCTCGCACTACGAGCCGTCCACGGCGGCGTGTGCGAATACGACAAAACCGATGAACCTATCGGTTGATGGTGTTTAACCCATAAACCCTGGGCCCCGGCGCTTGAGCGCCGGGGCCCTCGTCACGCGTTTGGATCAGAAAGGTCTAGATGGCACGTTCCGAGGCCATGTTCGATGACGACGACTACCCCGCCTACACGATGGGCCGCGCCGCGGAGATCGTCGGCGCCACACAGGAGTTCCTGCGCCGCCTCGGCGAGGAGGGCCTCGTCACCCCGTTGCGCTCCGCCGGAGGGCACCGCCGCTACTCCCGCCACCAACTGCGTCTCGCGGTGCGAGCCCGTGAGATGGTCGACTCCGGCACCGCGCTGGAGGCGGCCTGCCGCATCATCCTGCTCGAGGACCAGCTCGACGAAGCGCGCGAGGAGAACCGCAGGCTCCAGCACGAAGGCTCGACCGACTCTGCCTGAGACCCCGGTGGCCCTTCCTCTCGGGAGGGCCTTCTCGGCGGCCGGCTCGCCACGGACTGAGGAACGATCATGGGTGTGGGGCAGGCGCCGGACTGGGTTCTCAACGGGGAACCGCCACCGCCGGTGCTGTGGGCGGTGGTCAACCTCGACGAGGCCGACCTGGAGATCGCCCGGCTGTGGCACGACGCGGCGGAGGCGGCACTCGGGCCGATGATCAGCCCGGTCGGGGCGCCCCGGTTCCGGCGCGTTCACCACGGCTTCCACGGCGTGAAGGTGCGGTGCCACTCCTGGGCGGCGATGTTGCATCCGAGCCTGCAGAGTGCGCACGTGACCTGGGGCTACCGCGACGATCCGGCGCACGGGCCGGTCGAGGACGTCCGGCTGGGCGCCTGGCAGCACGAGGAGCCGTACCTTCAACTGGACCTCGCCGTCCGGCTTGCCGACCCCACCGTCATGCCCGCGCTCGCCGACGCCGTGGTGGGGGTGGTCCGGCAGGTCGGCGATCGGGTCGATCTCGGGTATGGCGAGATCACCGACCGCGTCCGGATGGGCCCGTCGACCGATCTCGACTACGCGCTGCAGCGTCGGGACGAGGAGAGCCTGCGGGACAGCCATCGGTATCTGCGCGGCTACGGCTGGGTGACGATCTGCCCCGCCGCGATCGGGAAGGTGCTCGGCGGGGCGGCCGCGATGCGTGACAGCGGCGCGTTCACCGAGGTCGCCGAGTTGGCCCCGGGTGGCCTGCTGCTGCGGGCCACCCGGACGACTCTCGACTACGACGACGCCGCGGTCCGTCGTGTGTTCGACGCGCTGCGGCCGGTCCTCCCGCCGGGACTGCCACAGCAACCGCGGTACGAGACGTTGCCGCATCTGGTGCTGGAGGACGCGAGCCTCACAGCGGACCCAGCGCCTCCTGCGGGCTGACGTGCAGGTCGAGGGACTCCAGCACGGTCAGGAGCATGCGCTCCTCGTACCGGAAATGGTTTTCCATGATCGCGCCCACGCCCTCCAGATGCCGTTCGAGCTCCTCCGGCCCGGCGGAGCGCTCCGCGGCGGCCCGCAGGCCACCGAGCAGATGGTCGATCATCGAGTGGTCCTGTTCGAGTTTCCGCAGCACCGGGCGCAGGTCCGGATGGGCGGCGGCGATCGCCGGGAACAGGGTGCGGTCCTCGCCGCGGTGATGGCCGTCGAGGGCCGAGCAGAACCCGCGGCAGTAGAGCAGCAGATCGTCGACGGCTAGATCGTCCGACTCGAGGGTCAGACGGAGCGCCGCACGCAGGCGCGCGTGCACCTCACGCATTTCTTGAGCCCAGGCCACGAACCTGGTCGTCTCGCGCTCAGACACGCGAAGACGAAGGGCACGACAGCATCGTGGTCTCCTTCGGTCGGGCGCCTCCATGCCTGACACGGTCTGCCACCGGCACGCGACGCTGCCCCGGACCTTACCCGAGCAGCGCCGGGAACGTGGGCCCGGCGGGCCGCTCCCGCCGGCGCGGTTCCACCCGTTCATTCTCCCCGCAGCAGCGATGCTGCCTACGATTCACCTGGTGGAACCGAGCGTGGAGGAGGGCCGGGCCATGTCGAACTGCTCGGCGGAGGCGCACAGCCGCCGTCCGCGCCGGGTCCGTCCGGCGCCCCGGCGGTTCATGGACCATCTCCACTACACCGAGCCGGACCTGTGCTGTTTCCTGCCGTGGGTGCGGACCCATCTGACGAGGTCGCACCTGTGCATGATCGTCACCTGCGGCCAGGACTGAGCACGGGAGAGCCCCGAGGGCTCTCCCGTCAACGGCTCAGGTGATGTCGCGGCGGCGCATCGCCCACATCGACGCGCCCACGACCAGCACCGTGATGATCGCCATGCCGATGCCGGCCGTCTGCCACGTCAGCGTGAACGTCTCCGGCTCGCAGTTGCCGTCGGACGAGTAGTTGCACGAGTTGTAGTTCGGCAACTCGAGCTCCTTGAAGATCCATCCGTAGATCCACGCCGGTCCGAGCCAGGCCTCCGGGTATTTCGCCCCGCCCAGCTGGGCCATGATGTAGACGCCGATCTGCAGCGCTCCGAGGCCGACGAGCGCGCCCATCGCCATGCCGGTGTGCCGGCCCAGCGACGCCAGCGCGAACCCGAGGGCGGCGGCCACCACCACCAGGGCGATGCCGCGCAGCCCGGTCAGGCCGAACGACTGCCACACCCCGGGGGTCATCTTCTCGGTCGTGCCCCGCAGTTGGGCGATCAGCGTGAAGGCGCCCGTCCACAGCGCGCCGAGCAGCAGCGTCAGCCCGGTGAACCAGCCCAGCAGGACGGCCAGCTTGGTGCCGAGCACCTGCAGCCGCCGCGGCCGCCACAGCAGCAGGTTCATCATGCCGCCGCTGTTCCACTCGGAGCCGACGAAGGACGCGCCGATCAGGAACCCCGCCGCGGCGAGCACCACCGCGAGCAGCGCGATCATGTCCGGATACTCGGCCCTCAGGTCGAAGGTCTCCGGCATGTACCAGGTGTAGTCGAAGTCGGACTGCGACGGCGTCCACGGCTGGCAGGCCGCCGCGTTGGTCGGGTTGGCCTCGAGGCAGCGCTGCTGCTCCTCGGCCGCCATCTTCACGGCTTCCTGGTAGTTGCGCTCCGCCTCGGCCTTCGCCGAGGCCACCTGCGCCGGGCCGACCTTCTGAGTGCTGAGGAAGCTCCCGACCACGGTCGCGGCCAGGATCAGCAGGACGCCGATCAGGATCACCGAGGTGAAGCGGCGCCGGAACAGGCGCCGGGTCTCCGCACGTGCCAGGCTCATTGGCCCCATCCGTTCTTGGCGCCGCTGATCGCGGACTCGTCGACCTGCCGGTTCTGCCCGGCGACCGGCGCCGTGCCGGTCAGCTCGAGGAAGACGTCCTCGAGGTCGGCGGAGACCGGGGTCAGCTCACTGACGTAGACACCACGCTGGGCCAGAACCTTGGTGATCAGGGCCGGGTTGGACGCGTTCGCGACGGTGAAGTGGTCGTTCTCCAACGTCACCTGGGCGCCCGCCTCCCGCAGCGCCTTCGCCGCCTCCAACAGGTCCACGCCCGTCTCCAGCCGCACCCGGACCATGCCGGACTTGTGCGAGGCCAGCACCTCGGCCACCGAACCGGAGGTCACCCGGCGGCCCGCCGAGATGATCGTGACGGAGTCGCAGATCAGCTGGATCTCACCGAGGATGTGGCTGGACAGCAGCACCGTCATCCCGGATTCGGACAGGTCGCGCATCAGCGTGCGCATCTCCCGGATGCCGCCCGGGTCCAGACCGTTGGCGGGCTCGTCCAGAATGAGCAGCTTCGGTTCCTTCAACAGCGCCGACGCGACCGCCAGCCGCTGTTTCATGCCGAGTGAGTAGGTCTTCACCCGCTCCTTGGAGCGGTCCCGCAGGCCGACCAGGTCGAGCACCGCGGGCACCCGGCTGCGGTTCACGCCGCCGGCGTCGGCGAGCAGGCTCAGCGTCAGCTCAGCGGTGAAGTTGGGGAAGAACTGCGGGCTCTCCACGATCGCGCCGACCTGTCCGGCGACCTCCGGCAGATGCTGGGGCACCTCCCGGCCGAGGATCGCCATGCGGCCGCCGTTGGGCTCGATCAGCCCGAGCAGCGTACGCAGAGTGGTGGTCTTGCCCGAGCCGTTGGGCCCGAGGAATCCGTGCACCTGGCCGGCTTCGACGATCATGTCGAAGCCGTCCAGTGCGTTCCGGACACCTTTACGGCTGCGATAGGTCTTTCGCAGCCCGGATATCTCGAGTACGGGGGTCACTCGGGGGACCCTAGATCACCGACGCCACTCTTCGATGTCCCGAGAAAATGCCATACCCGTCAGAGGTACGGGCGACAGCTCACCAGGGAAGCGGTCCGAACCGGTCGAGGTAGCGGCCGGTGCCCGCCTCCACACTCTCGGTCGCCAGAGTCACGATCGCGTCGGTCCCCTCGGTGACCGTCTGCGGCCCGCTGTTCCCGTTCAGGTCGGTCGCGGTGTATCCCGGGTCGACGGCGTTGAACCGGATGCCGGTGAACGCCTTCGCGTACTGCGTCGTCAGCATCGTGACGGCCGCCTTGGACGCGTTGTAGAGCGGCGCCACCACCGACGACTCCACCCGGGCCGGGTCGTGGGTGAGCGCCTGCGACCCGAGCCCGCTGCTGACGTTCACGACGGCCGGGTCGGTGCCGGCCTGCAGCAACGGGAGGAACGCGCCGGTCGTTCGTACGATGCCGATGACGTTGGTGTCGAAAACCCTGGTGGCGTCGTCCGCGTGCAGCTCGGTGGCCTGCGTCTGCGGGCCGGAGATCCCGGCGTTGTTGATCAGCACGTCGACGTGGCCCTCGTGGGCGGCGACATCGGCGGCCGCCGCGGCCACCGAGGCGTCGTCGGTGACGTCGATGGCCACGAACCGGCCACCCACCTCGGCGGCGGCCTTGCGCCCCCGGTCGGCGTCGCGCGCCCCGACGAGAACGGTGTGCCCGAGCTGCGCGAGCCTGCGGGCGGCCTCGAAGCCGAGCCCCTTGTTGGCGCCGGTGATGAAAACGGTCTTTGACATGCCCCCACCCTCCGCCGCCGTGGCCGGGTCATCCAGAGACCGCTGCACGGTAGGACCCTCAGTACCACCCACCGCTGTCGTTTCCGTCCAAGACGCGCGCCCGGCGGCGCTCTAGCGTGGACCCGGCAGCCCGCCCCGGCAGGAGGAGAGACAATGCGTGACCTCGTCTACACCGGTTTCATGTCGCTGGACGGCGTCGTCGACTCACCCGGCGGAACGGAGGAGGGGCACCGCAGCGGCGGATGGGTGTTCAAGGACCTGGAGTTCGTCCCCGAGGCCTGGTCGCTGAAGGGCGAGGAGCTCGCCGACACCACGGCTCTGATGTTCGGGCGGCGCAGCTACGAGGCGTTCGCGTCGGCCTGGCCCGGCTCGGAGGACCATGCCGCCTACCGTGACCTGCCCAAATACGTGGTGTCGTCGACGCTGGCCGACGGCGCTCTGGTCGACGGGTGGGGGCCGACGACGATCCTGCGCTCGGCCGAGGACGTGGCCGCGCTCAAGGCGGGCGAGGGCGGCGCGATCTTCATCCACGGCAGCGCCGAGCTGGCGCGGCGGCTGTCCGACGCGGGCCTGATCGACCGCTATCACCTGCTGGTCTTCCCGGTGCTGCTCGGTGCCGGCAAGAGCCTGTTCGGCCGGGCCGACCGCGACAAGCACATGCTGACGCTGCGCGAGTCGCAGAGCTACCCGAACGGGATCCTCAAGCTGGTCTACGACGTCCGGCGCTGATCGAGGTCGAGGGCGATCGCGCCGCCGACGCCCGCACGCAGCTGCCGTGCCGTCCGGCCCACGTAGGAGCGCAGCGCCCGGGCCAGGTGCGGCTCGTCGAAATACTCCAGCTTGGTGACGACCTCCCCGGCCGGCTCGCCGGCGGCCAGCAGCTCCGCCGCCGTGCGTGCCCGCTCGATCTGCCGGACCGCGCCCCGGGTCATCCCGGTCGCGGCGCGGAACCGGCGCTCGACGGTGCGCCCCGAGACGGCCGGGCGCCCACCGCGCAGCAGCTCGGCGACGAGCGGATCGCGGACCACGATCCCGGCCCGGACCAGCCGGTCGACCAGGGCCTCGGCGTCGTCGGGCCCGGGGGTCGCCCAGCGGGAGCCGTCCAGCCGGAACGTCCGCCGCGTTGTGTCGGGCAGCTCGATGCCACCGTCGACCAGAGCCGGGGTGGCGATCGCCCGTAACGACGTGCCGACGGCGAACTCGATGCCGGTGAAGGTCGCCCCCTCCGGCACCGGGGCCGTGCCGGTCCGGGTCTCCGGGCCGGTGACGCCCGCGAACGCCCGCCCGGCCCGCTCCCAGAAGACCAGCCCCCAGCGCACCCCGGCGACCGACGTCATCGTGGTGACCCGATCGCTCGTGCACGTCCACACGCTGTCCACCCACGGCGAATCCGATCGCCGTGTCCCGAACCGCAGCCCCACGGCCCGAAGAGTACGCCCGGTCAGCCGACGGCCGCACCGGCCAGCGTGCCGACGCCGTAGGTGACCGCCATGCCCGCCGCCCCGCCGAGCACCAGCCGGGCCACCGCGCGGCCCGGCCGGGCGCCACCGAGGCGGGCGCTCAGGTAGCCGGTGGCGGCGAGCGCCAGCAGGACCACCAGGAAGGTGGCGGCGACCCGGATCCCCGGCGGCGGCAGCAGGATCGCCCCGAGCGGCAGCAGCGAACCGGCGGTGAACGACACCGCCGACGCGACGGCCGCCTGCCCCGGACTGGCCAGCTCGGCCGGATCCAGATGCAGCTCGATGTCGGCGTGCGCGGCGAACGCGTCCCGCTCCGTGAGCTCCCGGGCCACCAGCCCGGCGGTGTCCGGGCTCAGGCCCTTCGCCTCGTAGAGCGCGGCCAGCTCCTCCAGCTCCTGCTCCGGGAACCGGGCCAGCTCGTCGCGCTCCTTGTCCAGCAGGGCCCGCTCGGTGTCACGCTGGCTGCTGACCGACACATACTCCCCGAGAGCCATCGACACGGCGCCGGCCACCAGACCGGCCACACCCGCCGTCGCGATCGGCCCGGTGGCCGTCGTCGCCCCGGCCACCCCGATCACCAGGCCCGCCGTCGACACGATGCCGTCGTTGGCGCCGAGCACGCCGGCCCGCAGCCGGTTGAGCCGCCCGGACAGGCCGGTGTCGTGCGGCTCACCGGGATGCGGATTCATCTCACGAGCGTAGGGGCAGGCCGGCGCGCACGGCCAACGTGCCGTCGCCGGACAGGCGCCCGCGGTAGGTCGCGGCCAGCGCCCCGTGCGGCCGGTGCGTGCCGTCGGACGCACGCAGCAGCCGTTCGGTCTCCACGAAACCCGCCGCGGCCAGCCGGGCCGCCAGCTCGTCGGGCGGCCAGCGGTAGCCCGTGGTGACCTTGTGGTCGAACGGTTCCACGGCGTCGCCGGTGAAGAACCCGATCACCAGACCGCCGCCGGGCGACAGCAGCCGCCCGAACGAGGCCAGCACCCCGTCCAGCTCCGGCGGCGGCAGGTGGATCAGTGAATACCAGGCCAGGATGCCGCCGACCGAGCCGTCGGCGAACGACAGGCCGGTCAGCGAGCCCACCCGGTAGTCGCCGCCCGGATGGGCGGCCCGCGCGTGCGCGATGAACTCCGGCACCAGATCGACACCGATCGCGTCGGCACCCCGACCGCGCAGATGGCCGCTGATGTGGCCCGGCCCGCACCCGAGATCCAGCACCGGCCCGGGCCTCCCGGTCAGGTGACGTCCGATCAGGGCGAGGTCGTCACCGTGCACCTTGTCCTCGGTGCCGAACAGGTCGATGTAGAGCCCGGCGACGGAGGCATAGGCCTCCCGGACACGCATGTCGGCCACCGGGTCACCCTATCCCGGCGACGGAGACCTTCTTCGGTACGGTCCGCGCGCCCCCGCCGCGCGCAAGAGGCCACCTCGAACCGCTCATTCGCTGATCAACCGCAGGTCACGCTTGCGGGTAGACGAGAAATGAAAGCTCTGGAGACTCTCGTTTCCGTCTGGTTACCTTCCGGTAACCAGTGTTGAGCCCCCGGAGGCCGTACATGTCCGTACGCACCCGCTTCTCCGTCGCTCTGATCGCCGCCACGCTCCTCGGTACAGGTGGCGCCGCTCTGCCCGCCCAGGCCGCCGTCGTCTCCCGCGGCGTCACCGTTCCCGCCTTCTACACGCCACCCGCGACGCTGCCGGCGGCCGACGGCGCTCTGATCCGCACCGAGCCCCTGCCCCTGGCGCTGTCCCTGCCCGGCATCGACGGCACCCTGCCCGGCCGGGCCACCCGGATCATGTACAAGTCCACCGACTCCACCGGGAACCCGGTCGCCGTGACCGGCGCGTACCTGGAGCCGGCCGCCGCCCACCGGGGACCCCGTCCTCTCGTGGTCCTCGCTCCCGGCACGATGGGGCAGGGCGATCAGTGCTCCACCTCGCTGGCCCTGCAGCGCGGCCTGGTCCTCGGCGCCGACGACGGGCAGACCACGGTGTCGATCGGCTACGAGGTGCTGGCCATCTACCGGCTGCTGGCCAGGGGGATCGCCGTCGTGCAGACCGACTATCCGGGCCTCGGGACCACCGACCGGGTGCACACCTACGTCAACCGGGTCGACTCCGGGCACGCCGTGCTCGACGCCGCCCGTGCCGCCCGGGCGCTGCCGGGCACGTCGATCACCGCGGCGTCACCGGTCGGGCTCTACGGCTACAGCCAGGGCGGCGGCGCGGTGGCCTCGGCGGCCGAGCTGCAGGTGACATACGCGCCGGACGTCCCCGTGACCGCCACGTATGCCGGTGCGCCCCCGGCCGACCTCGCCGCCGTCACCAAGGCCATCGACGGCAGCGAGCTGCTCGGCGCGCTGGGCTGGTCGGTCAACGGGTTCGCCCAGTCCGAACCGGGCCTGCGGCCGCTGCTGGACCGTTACCTGAGCGCGTCCGGCCGGGCCGTGCTCGAGGACCTGTCGACCATGTGCGTGGGGGACGCGATCTTCGCGTACGCGGGCCGGCGCAGTACCGCCTGGACGACGAACGGCCAGTCCGTCGCCGACATCGTCGATGCCGAGCCGGCGCTCCGGGCGTACCTCGGAAAGCAGTTGATCGGAACCCGCAAGCCGGCCGGCGTGGTCCGGGTGGCGACCGGCGTCTTCGACAACCTGGTGCCGCACGGCCAGGCCCGGACCATGGCCGCCGCCTGGTGCCGCCTCGGCGGCTCGGTCGTCTACGCCCCGGTCGCGCTGCCGTGGACGGTGAGCCCGTTGCTCAATCACTTCGGCCCGCTGCTGTCCGACCAGGGCACGGCGGTCGACTGGCTAGCCCGGCGGCTGGCCGGCTCGAAGGCGTCCTCCAACTGTGCCGCGCTACCGCTGATGCCCTGACCGCGGTTCGCGACGACCGGCCGGTCAGGGGGACGGCGGCACTCCCTGCCCGGCGGCGGCCGTGAGCCGGAACCGCCCGGCCAGTACGATCACGCTGTGATCGAGATCGACGGCCACGCCCCGCACGTCGCGCCCACCGCCTGGATCGCGCCCGGCGCGGTCGTCGCCGGCCGGGTCACGCTCGGCCCGGACAGCAGCGTCTGGTATCACACGGTGGTGCGCGCCGACCTGGACACGATCAGCATCGGCGCGGGCACGAACCTTCAGGACGGCACGGTCGTGCACGCCGATCCGGGTTATCCGGTGACCGTCGGCGCCAACGTCAGCGTGGGCCATCGTGCCGTGCTGCACGGCTGCACCGTGGAGGACGACGTGCTGATCGGCATGGGCGCGATCGTGATGAACGGGGCGCACATCGGCGCCCGCTCGATCGTCGCGGCCGGCGCGCTGATCCCGGAGGGTGTCACGATCCCGGCCGGCTCACTGGTGCTCGGCGCGCCGGGCCGGGTGCGCCGGGAGACCAGCGCCGACGAGCACGCCGCCATCGCCGCGAACGCCGCGGTCTACGTCGAGTTGGCCGCCCGTCATCAGGCCGCCACCGCCGCGACCGGCGTGGAGTAGCCGACGACCCGGTCCCGGCCGGCCGCTTTCGCCTCGTAGAGGCGCTGGTCGGCGAGGAGTGTGAGGTGCTGTGACTCGGTGCCGTCGGCCGGGCGGCAGGCGATGCCGACCGAGGTGGTGACGGTGACGGCCGTGTCCGGCCCGACCTCGACCGGCGTGTCGCGGACGGCGACGTGGATCCGCTCGGCGACGGCCCGGGCCTGGTCGGGGGTGACGTTCGGCAGCAGGACCGCGAACTCCTCACCACCGTAGCGGGCGACCATGCCCTGAGCGCCGACCGCGCCGGTGAGCCGGTGGGCGACCTCGCGCAGGACCCGGTCGCCGCCGTCGTGGCCGTACGTGTCGTTGACGTTCTTGAAGTGGTCGATGTCGAGCAGCAGGACCGCGGCGGCCGATCGCTGCCGTGCCGGGCTGTTCAGTGCCACCTGGAAGTGGCGGCGGGTGCGCAGCCCGGTCAGCTCGTCGGTCGCCGCCATCCGCCGCTGTGTCACGACGAGCCCGGCCAGACGGGCGATGACCAGCAGGAACAGGGCGGCGCAGGAGGCGCAGACGACCGGGACGTGCAGGGGCGCGCCGCGCAGGTATTGCACGAGCAGGGCGGCCGGGGCGACCAGGGACGCCAGCGCGAGCGCGGCCAGCCGGCCGGTGCTCAGGTCGGGGGTGGCGGTCGGGGCCCGGGCGTCCACGTCGCGCAGGGACGGGTGCAGGCCGGTGAGCCCGAGCAGCAGGGTCGAGGCGGTCCACAGCAGATAGGCCAGGGGCATCCACCGGTCGTCGCCGGAGAACGCGGAGACGGAGCTGATCGTGTCCGGGACGATGATCAGTGCGAGGTAGCCGGTGATGCAGCGGACGGCGACCGACTTCGGGCCGGCGTCCAGCAGCAGCCGTGCGCCGAGCGTCGCCAGCAGCAGGTCGGACAGCGGGTAGGCGGCGATGACGGTGCGGGCCGTGAGGTCGGCGGCGCCGCCGACCGCGGGATGGATCACATGGATCCAGGAGAGCAGCCAGGCGGCTACCGTGATGATCCCGGCGTCGACCACTCCGGGCAGGTCCCACCCGGGGGTGCGCCGCCGCAGGATCAGCACCAGGCTGAGCGCGCCGACCCCGGAGCTGGCCAGCAGCAGCGCATCGGTGACCGTCGGATGGGCGCCGCCCGCGAGCACGCTCGGCGGCAGTGCCGGGGTGACCGTCACCAGCAACTGGGCCATGATCAGCAGCCACGGCCATCGCGACGCCGGGCGGTGGCGGCGGAGGCCGTACAGCATGGCGGTGATCGCGCCCGCCATCGCCGCCAGCGACAGCAGGCTGACGACGGCGACCGGCGCGGCGGTCATCAGGGCGGACGCGTACGCCGTGAGCACCAGCACGGTGAACACGACGTACGCCGTCCACGGGGTCCACTTCATCGAGGAGAAGGTCGGCAGATCCCCTGGTGACCTGAGGCCGTCAGCCGCGACGCCACTTCTGGTTCTGGGTTCCGGCGCAGTCCCACAGCTGCAGTTGGGCGCCGTCCTCGCCGTTCCAGTCCTTGATGTCGACGCACTTGTTCGCCTGCGGGTTGACCAGGTCACCGGCCGCGCTGAGCACCCACTGCTGGGCCGGGTTGCCGCTGCACGTGACGATCTGCAGGATCACGCCGCTGGCGGTGGAGCCCCACGGCACGTCCAGGCACTTGTTGTTGCCGGTACGCAGGGCGCCGCCGACCGCCTCCCACCGCTGGGCGGCCGAGCCGTTGCAGTTCCACATCTGCACGAGCACGCCGTCGGAGAAGTTGCCGTTCGGCACGTCGAGGCACCTGTTGTTCCAGTTGCTGACCACGGCGCTGCCGCCACCCCCGCCTGAGGTGGTCAGCGACAGGCCGTACACCGAAAGGATCTCGTTGACCGGCTGGAACCACATGGTCCCGCCGCTGGTGCAGTCGCCGCTGCCGCCGGAGGTGACGCCCTGCGCCTGGTTGCCGGAGATCCACGACCCGCCGGAGTCCCCGGGCTGGGCGCAGGCGTTGCTGCGGCTCAGGCCGGAGACGGCGCCCTGCGCGTAGTTGATCGTCTCGTTCTTGCCGAGCAGGGTGCCGCAGCGCCAGCCGGTGGTACGCCCGGAGCGGCAGATCGAGCTGCCGATGGCGGCCTCCTGCGACCCGGCGACGATCACGTTGCCGCCGGAGTAGTTGTTGACCCACGGCTGGGAGACCCAGTTGCCGTTGGTGCGCACCCAGGCGTAGTCGTTGCCGGGGAAGGACGAGCCGGCGAACGTGCCCTGGGCCACGTTGTTGAAGCCGAGGGTCGGGCTTCCGGTCCCGCCGCAGTGCCCGGCCGTGACGAAGCCGCCGGCCACCGCGAACCCGACCGAGCACAGTGTGTTCCCGTTGATCACGTACTGGTCGCCGCCGCGGATGTCGTACATCGGCTGCGGGCGGGCCGTGGTGACGGTCCGGACGGTGACCGTGGCCGCTCCGCCGGCCCGGGCGAACCGGCGGGCCTGGGCCTCGGCGCCGGCCGCCGCGGTGATGACGACGCTGTTGGACTCCGGGTCGACGTGCCAGCTGTGCACGGCGTCCGGCGCCGCGTCGCCGTGCTCGTCGAGTCGGGCCTTGGTGACGGCGAGGGCGCTCTCGCCGCGTTCGACGACCTTCGCGACGGCGCCCTCGGCGCGGACGGCAGCTACGTCGGACGGGCTGGTGACGGCGACGGTCAGGCGGGTGGCGCCGGCGGGGATCCAGGCGCCGGCGAACCGTTGGCCGAGCTTGGCGCGCAGCCGTTTCTCGACGACCGGGGCGGTGGCCTCGACGGTCAGCCGCCGGGCGATCTGGTCGTCGTCGAGGCCGAGGTCACGCTTCATGGCGTCGAGCATGCCGGGGGAGAGGGCCGGGGGCTGCGGTGCCGGGGGCGCGGCGAAGCCGGGGGTGGGGCTCAGTGTCGCGGCCAGCAGGAGCGCGGCGCCGAAGAGTGCGGGACGGAGCATGGTTCGTCCTTTCTTGCACGCACTTGACGGGGGAAAGAGAGCGCTCTCACCGGCAGAGTCTTGTGACCGCTAAGGTAACTGTCAACAAGGTTCAACAAAATATGTCGATGTCCCACGGCGGTTCGGTTGCCAGGCCGGAGGGGATGCGACAGGCTGTCATCTGGAACATGTTCGTTTCAGTTAGGTTTCCGGGCAAGTCCTTGACAGAAAAAGTTCGATGGTGCGTGAATGTGTCCCACCGCGAGTCATTCTGCGGTCACCCCGGGACATCACCGCGGCCAGCAGCCGCTTTCTCTCGCAAGGAGTTCATGCAATGAGTGTTCGGTCGAACAGGTGGCGGCCTGCGGCCGCCGTGCTCGGCGCTGCCATGGTGCTGACCGGCGCGAGTGCCTGTGCCAAGTCCGAGGAGAGCCCCACCGGTAGCGCCGCCGGTCCCGCGCCGGCCGCGTCGCAGGTGGTCCAGTCGGCCGCGCCCGGCGCCGCCACCTGCACCATCGACCAGTACGGCGGCACCAGGATCGACCTCAAGACGGCCAAGGTCGGCTTCTCCCAGTCGGAGAAGGAGGCCAACCCGTTCCGGATCGCCGAGACCAAGTCCATCGAGGACGAGGCCGCCAAGCTCGGCATCACCAATCTCACAACAGCGAACGCGAACTCACAGTTCAACAAGCAGATCAGCGATGTCGAGCAGATGATCGACTCGGGCGTGCAGCTGCTGGTGATCGCGCCGCTCAACTCCGACGGCTGGGACTCGGTCTTCGCCAAGGCGTCGGCCAAGAAGGTCCCGATCATCACGATCGACCGCAAGATCAACGCCACCCCGTGCAAGGACTACCTGACCTTCATCGGCTCCGACTTCGCCGAGCAGGGCAAGCGTGCCGCCGACGAGATGGCCAAGGCCCTCGGCAACTCCGGCGAGGTCGCGATCCTGCTGGGCGCCCCCGGCAACAACGTGACGACCCTGCGGACCAGCGGCTTCAAGGACCAGATCGCCAAGATCGCCCCGGGCATCAAGGTCACCTTCGAGCAGACCGGCAACTTCTCCCGCGAGGAGGGCCAGAAGGTCACCGAGCAACTGCTCCAGTCCAACCCCGACATCAAGGGCATCTACGGCGAGAACGACGAGATGGCGCTCGGGGCCGTCACGGCGCTCAAGGGAGCCGGCAAGAAGGCCGGCGACGTCAAGATCGTGTCGATCGACGGCACCAAGGGCGCCGTCGAGGGCATCGTCAACGGCTGGATCTCCGCTGTCATCGAGTCCAACCCGCGCTTCGGCCCGCTGGCCTTCGGCACCGCCGGCAAGTTCTTCGCGGGCGAGGCGGTCGGCCAGGACATCATCATCTCCGACCGCGCGTACGACACCACCAACGCCAAGACCGACGTCGGCAGCGCCTACTGATCGCGAGGGCGTCCGGCGTCCGCGCCGGGCGCCCTCCCAACCCATGGAGAGGTACGCGTGACGCTGCTCGAAGTAGCCGGCGTGTCCAAGAGTTTCCCCGGGGTCCGCGCGCTCGACGACGTGTCCTTCACCCTGCGGCCCGGCGAGGTGCACGCTCTCGTCGGTGAGAACGGCGCCGGCAAGTCCACCCTGATCAAGGTCCTGACCGGCGTCTATCAGCCGGACACGGGGGAGCTGCGCCACCAGGGCCGGCCGGTGTCGTTCGCCGCGCCGATGGACGCCCAGCGCGCCGGCATCTCCACGATCTACCAGGAGGTCAACCTCATCCCGCTGATGAGCGTGGCCCAGAACCTGTTCCTCGGCCGCGAGCCCCGCAACCGCCTCGGCCTGATCGACCGCGGCCGGATGGAACGCGAGGCCCGGGGCATCCTCGCCGACTACGGCGTCACCACCGACGTCCGCCGGCAGCTCGGCACCCTGCCGCTGGGCGCGCAGCAGATGGTCGCCCTGGCCCGGGCCGTCATGATCGACGCGCAGGTCGTCATCATGGACGAGCCCACCTCCTCGCTGGAACCGCGCGAGGTGCAGACCCTGTTCGGCGTGATCCGGCGGCTGCACGGCCAGGGCATCGGCATCGTCTACGTCTCGCACCGGATGGACGAGCTGTACGAGATCTGCGACTCGGTCACCATCCTGCGCGACGGCAGGCTCGTGCACACCGGCAGACTCGCCGACCTGGAACGCATCGAGCTGGTCGCGATGATGCTCGGCCGGGAGATGTCACAGACCCGCCGGCAGGGCTTCACCGCCTTCGCCGGCGACCACACCGCCGACGACGCCGCCCCTCCGGTCCTCCGCGTCACCGGCCTGACCAGCCGGACCAGGCTGCACGACATCAGCTTCGACGTGCGCCCCGGCGAGGTCGTCGGACTGGGCGGGCTGCTCGGCGCCGGGCGCAGCGAGACGATCAAGGCGATCGGCGGGGCGTACCCGATCGACGCCGGAACCATAGAGGTCGACGGCACCGACCTCAAACGGCCGACCACCGTCCGGGCCGTCGCCGCCGGTATCGCCGTGCAGCCGGAGGACCGCAAGGCCGAGGGCATCGTGGCCGGCCTATCGGTCCGCGACAACATCGCCCTCGCCGTGCTGCCCCGCATGTCGCGCCTCGGCATCGTCTCCGACGCGAAGATCGATCAGGTCGTCGCGCGGTACATGACCCGGCTGCGGATCAAGGCGTCCGGTCCGGACCAACCGGTCGGCGACCTGTCCGGCGGCAACCAGCAGAAGGTGCTGCTCGCCCGCCTGCTCGCCACCGACCCGAAGATCCTGCTGCTGGACGAGCCCACCCGCGGCATCGACGTCGGCGCCAAGGCCGAGGTGCAGAGCCTGATCGACGAGCTGGCCGGCGAGGGACTCGGCGTCGTGCTGGTCTCCTCCGACGCCGAAGAGCTGGTCGAGGGCTCCGACCGGGTGGTGGTACTGCGTGACGGCGTCGTCGTCGGCCACCTCACCGGCGATCAGGTGAACACCGAAGACCTCATGGCCGGCATCGCCGCTGCAGCACCCTCCGAGGACCCCGCATGACCACGTCGACCCGGCCCGTACGCCGCCTGCCCGCTGTCCGGTCGTGGCTGCCCGAATACGGCGTCTACCTCGCCGTCGGGCTGCTGATCGTCTACAACGTCTTCTTCACCCCGTACTTCCTGACCCTCAGCAACCTGCGTATTCAGCTGATCCAGGTCGCCCCGATCGTGATCGTCGCGCTCGGCATGGCACTGGTCATCGGCACCGAGGGCATCGACCTGTCGGTCGGCTCGGTGATGGCGCTGGCCGCCGCCCTGATCCCGCTCTACCTCGGGTACGGCGTGGTCGCGGCGATACTCGTGTCGCTGGCCGCCGGCGTCGCGGTCGGCCTGATCAACGGCGTACTGGTGGCCCGGGTCGGGTTGCAGCCGATCGTCGCCACCCTGGCCGTGTTCGTCGGCGGACGCGGCCTGGCCGTGGTCGTCTCCGACGGGCAGCTCAAGGACATCCGCAACCCCGACCTGCTCTACCTCGGCTCCGGCGACCTGCTGGGCATCCCGGTGCTGGTGTGGATCGCCGCCGTCCTGGTCGCGATCGTCGCGTTCGTGCTGCGGCGCACCGTGTTCGGCCGGCGGCTGCTCGCCGTCGGCGGCAACCGCCGGGCCACCGAGCTGGCCGGCCTGCCGGTCAAACGGGTGCTGATCACCGTCTACGTGATCTGCGCGGTGCTCGCCTCGATCGCCGGCCTGCTGTCGGTGGCCCGCATCCAGTCCAGCGACGCCTCCGCGGTCGGGCTGCTCATCGAACTGTCGGCGATCACCGCCGTCGTCGTCGGTGGCACCCCGCTCACCGGCGGCAGGGTCCGCATCCTCGGCACCGTCGCCGGCGCGGTCCTCATGCAACTCGTGATCGCCACCATGATCAAGCACGATCTGGGGCCCTCGACGGCCGAGATGGCGCAGGCCGTCATCATCCTCGTCGCCGTCTACGTGGCCCGGGAGAGGAAGACCCGATGACCCCGGCCCTGCTCACCGGCAGCCCGGCCCCGGCCGCCGCCGACACCGGCCGCAGCGAGCGCACCGATCGGATCGTCGGCGTCGTCCAGCGTCAGGGCGCCCTCGCCGTCCTGGTCACCGTGGTGCTGGTGGCGCTCGCCGCGTTCCCCGACTTCCGCAGCTTCGACAACACCGGCACGATCCTGGTCGCGGCCGCCCCGCCGATGCTGATCGCCCTCGGCATGACCCTGGTGATCATCACCGGTGGCATCGACCTGTCGGTCGGGTCGCTCTACGTGCTCGGTGGGGTGCTCGCCGCCTGGGCCTCCCGATACGGCCTGGTCATGGCGCTGCTCGTGCCGCTGCTGGTGTGCGGGGCGATCGGCGTGGTCAACGGGCTGCTGATCGCCTACACGCGGATGGCGCCGTTCATCGTCACGCTCGCCGCGCTGCTCGGCGCCCGGGGACTCATGCGGGCCATCAGCAACGAGGGGTCCACCACCTACGTGGTCGACAACGACGCCTTCGGCACGCTCGGCACCGGGTCGCTGCTCGGCGTAGGCCATCAGGTTTGGCTCGCCGTGGCCCTGGTGCTGATCGGGATGCTGGTGCTCGCCCGGACCGGATTCGGGCAGTCGGTGTACGCGATCGGCGGGAGTGAGGACGCCTCAGCGCTGATGGGGGTGGCCGTACGGCGTACCAAAGTCGGGGTCTATGTCCTATCCGGACTGCTCGCCGGCCTGGCCGGCGCCGTCAACGCCGCCAAACTGGGGTCCGGGGTGACCGTCCTGGGCGCGGGCATGGAGCTCGACGCCATCGCCGCCGTGGTGATCGGCGGAACCCTGCTGACCGGCGGCGCCGGAAGCATCGCCGGAACCGTCGCCGGGGTGCTGCTGCTCGGCGTCATCCAGAACATGATCAACCAGGTGGGTGATCTCAACAGCAACTGGCAGCAGGTGATCAGCGGCGCGTTCCTGGCCGTCGTGGTGGTCGCCCAGACCATCCTGAACCGCTTGCGCAGGGTGCATTGACGACGGGGTACGGTCGCCGCGCGCCGGGCAGGGGCTCAGGTGACGGTGCCCGCCAGCGTCGCGACGGCGATCGCGCTCAGGTGGCCGGCCAGCTCCTCGGCCGGCTCGGTGAAGCCCTCGGCCACCCACTCGATGATCAGCTCGGTGGCCCCGGCCACCAGCGCCAGCACCGCCCGCTCGAACAACCGCTGGTCGGGCGGTGTGCCGCCGCCGCGCAGGATCAGATCGCCGAGCAGCACCGCCTCCTCACGGAGCAGGCCACGTCGGCGCGGCTCCATCCGAGGGGCGTTGATGTAGATCACCCGTGCCCGGTCCGGATGCTCGCGCAGCAGCCGGGTCAACGTGTGCATGACCGGCGTCACCAGCTCCTCGACCGTCCCCGACGGCGGTCCGGCTGCCACCAGGGCGTCGAGCAGCCAGGCGTTCTGCGCGGTGTGCACCCGGAAGAGCAGATCGGCGCGATCGAGGAAATGATCGTAGAAGTAGCGTTTCGACACCTTCGCCTCGGCACACACGTCCGCGACGGTCACCTCGTCGTAGTCGCGCGTGGCGAACAGGTGCACGGCCGCGGCGACGATGCGCTCACGCCGCTCGGCCTCCCGCTCCTCGCGGGACCGGCCCGCATACAGCTCACGGCCCCTCTCGGTCACCGCCCGCACATTGTTCACGCTAACAGGGTAGACCCGGGACCGGTGCGACGGTGAGCCTTGCCCTCGCCGGGCCGGTCCCGGCCCGCCTGATCGAACGTTACGGCCTGGACACCCGCTGGTACGGCCGGCACATCGACGCCTGGGGCCTGCCCGTGCTCGCCCCGCACCACATCGCCGACGACACCCTCGTGCGCCTGCGTGAGCAGCTCGGCGCCCTGCTCCGGATCGATCCGTCGCCGGTGCCCGAACTCGACCGGCGTGACGTACGGCTGGTGGTCGTCGGCCGTGACGAGCCGGTGAGCGCCGTCCCCGAAGTCCGCGCCGTGTTCGGCACCGGCCTGGACCGGCGGTGCCACAGCGGGTTCGGGGCGACCGACGCGTTCCCGCTGGCGGTGGCCACGGAGGGTGCCCTCGTCCACGAGTTCGGGCGGACCCTCTACCGGATGGCGCTCCGGCACATCGCCCCGGCCGTCGGCGCCGAGTTGGCCACCGCCTACGAATCCGCGAACCGGCTCGGGCTGTGGCTCAACACCGCCGCGGGCGCCGGCGTCGAGGAGTACTTCACCGAAGGCCTGCAGACCTGGTTCGACGCGAGCCGGCCCGGCCCGGTCGGCGGTGACGGCATCCACAATCAGGTGCACACGCGGGCGCGGCTGCGGGCGTACGACCGGCCTCTCTACCGCCTGTTCCATCGCCTCTATCTCTGATCCCCCTGATCCTCGGCGTTCCTGGCGTCCCGACCCGCCGCCTTTCCCGTTACCGCCCACCTCGCGCACCCCCTCAGCTGCGATCTGCGGGTTCTCCTCAGCTCGGCTCCTCGGCGACCGATGACAGTGCCCGGAGCGAGGGAGAGTGGGATGCGAGCCGCACTGGTCACGTTGTACGTCGCCGCGGCTCTGGTGGCGGCGACGTGTGCGGTGCTGTCCTGGCGACGGCGGCAGCGGGCGCCGCTCGGGTCGTCGCTGGCGGTGATCACCGCGGGCGCAGCGGAATGGTCGATGGCCGAGGCGGTCGCCGTAGCGGCCGGATCCCCGTCGGCGGCGCTGACCGCCACATACGCCATGTTCCCCGGCGTCGCCATGGTGGTCGCCGGCTTCCTGTGGCACACCGCCGTCTTCACCGGGCGCCCGATGACCCGGCGTGGCCTGCTGCTCGTGCACCCGGTGCTGCTGATGACGGCCGTGCTCACCGACCCGTGGCACCACCTGTTCTTCACCGCCGTCACCGGACATCCCGACGGCGGCGTGACCGTGCAGTTCGGCCCGTTGTACTGGCTGCACACGGCGTACTGCTACACGGTCATCGGCGCCGGCTTCGTCCGGGCGGTCGGTGCGATGCGCCGGGCGGTCCGCGGGCATCGGCGGGTGTTCCTGCTCTTCCTGGCCGGCGCGCTCGCCCCGCTGGCCGGCAACGGGCTGAGCGTCTTCGTCGGCGTCACCGACCGGCAGGTGGACCTCACCCCGGTGCTGTTCCTGGTCAGCGCGACGGTGTGGCTGTGGGCGGAACGGTTCGGCACGCCCGCACGGCGGACCCCGGTGGCGTACGGGCAGGTGATCGCCGCCCTCAGCGACGCGGTGATGGTGCTCGACCCGGACGGGCGGGTCCTGGACGTCAACCCCGCCGCCGCCGGGATGCTCGCCGAGCTCGGCCATGTTCCCGAGGGCGCCGTCGTCGGCCGGATGTGGTTCGAGGTGGTCGGGCCACAGCTCACCGCGGCGTTCGGCGGCGGAACCGGACAGCAGACCCTGACCAGCGGCGACGGCACGATGTACGACGTCCGCGTGGTCCGCATGCGCACCGCCGACGGCAGCACCCCCGGCGCCGTCGTCGTGGTCCGCGACGTCACCGAGCTGGAACGCCTCCGCGCCGAACTGACCGACCAGGCAGTCCGCGACGGCCTGACCGGTGTCTACAACCGCCGCCACCTGACCACGGTGCTGCACGAACGGGCCGGCGAGGGCCCGCTCGCCGTGGTGATGCTCGACGTCGACCACTTCAAGGCGATCAACGACACGTACGGCCACGCCATCGGTGACCAGGTGCTGATCCGCCTGGCCCAGGAGCTCACCACGGCGGTCGGCGACACCGGCATCGTCGCCCGCTACGGCGGCGAGGAGTTCGCGATCATCCTGCCCGGAATGGACGCACACGCCGCCGCGGACCAGGCCGAGCAGTGGCGGCACTGCAGCGCCGCCGCCGCGATCGCCACCGTGCGCGGCCCGCTGCGCGCCACGTTCAGCGCAGGCGTTGCCGAACTGGTCCCCGGTGCCGATGTGGCCGGCCTGACCGCCCGTGTCTCGGTGGCCGGGCTGGTTCCCGGTGCAGGCGTTGGCGAGCCGGCTTCCGGTGCCGGC
Source organism: Actinoplanes sp. CA-252034 (assembly GCF_050956125.1). NCBI lineage: Bacteria > Bacillati > Actinomycetota > Actinomycetes > Micromonosporales > Micromonosporaceae > Actinoplanes > Actinoplanes sp. CA-252034. The sequence continues at coordinate 6,465,100 of NZ_CP191846.1, read as the reverse complement.
ATGGCCGGGCTCGCTTCCGGTGTTGGCGTCGGCGGCCTCGCTTCCGGTGTTGGCGTTGCCGGCCTCGCTTCCGGTGTTGGCGTCGGCGGCCTCGCTGGCGGTGTTGGCGTAGGCGGGCCGACTGCCGGTGCGGGCGCGGCCGGGCTGACTTGCGGCGCCGCTGTCGAGGACCTGCTGCGCCGCGCGGACCGGGCTCTTTACGCCGCCAAGGAGCAGGGCCGCAACCGTGTCGTCACGGACACGTCCCTCGCGCTGTATCGGTGATCTCCGGGCTGTATTGGTGATCTCCGGGCCGTGTCGGTGAACCTCGGGCCGTATCGATGAACCTCGGGCTGTATCGGTGGTCCTCGGGCTGTGTCGGTTACCCCCGCGCTTTAACGGGTGACGTTTGCGGTGTGTCGGGTGACTCTTGCGCTGGATCGGTGACCTTGCGCGGTGAACCGGTTCTGGTTGCTCGCGGTGCGCCGGCCGCGGGCGTGCTGGCGTCCGGCGCACCGACGGTGGTGCCCGTGTTGTCCACCGGTCGACGGACAACCGCCCTCCATGGCTCGGTCGTCCCGTTGACAACACCCCCGACGGCAGCATGAATGCATCGCCGCCGGACCGGGGTGGCCGCCACCGAGGGGGACTGTGATGCAGCACGACGGCATGCGCGAGATGATCCGTGGACTGGTCTGGGACCTCGGTCTGCCGCTCGTCACCTACTACGGGCTGCACGCCGCCGGGGCTTCCGACACCGGGGCGCTGTTGGCCGGCACCGTGGGCGCGGCACTGCGGATGGCCTGGGTAGCGATCCGTAGCCGTGCGCTCAGCCCGTTCTCGATGGTCATGGCAGCCGTCTTCGGCGTGGGCCTGCTCTTCACAGTGCTGACCGGCGACCCGCGGTTCTTGATCATCAAGCACTCGGCGATGGCCGCGGCGGTCGGCCTGGCTTTCCTGGTGACGGGCCTGTACGGCGGCCGTCCCCTCACACTGGCGGCCCAGCAGAGCTTCATGCCCGGCAAGGCGGGCGAGCTGGCCGAGGCATATGCCACCAACCCGGACGTACGCCGTGGCCATCGTCTCGCCTCCCTGGTCTGGGGTGGTGGCCTGCTGACCGAGGCCCTGATCCGGGCGGTACTCGTCTACCTACTGCCGATCGACGTGATGGTCGGCGTCTCCACCGCCCTGACGGTGGTCACCTTCGCCGCCCTGATCGGCTGGAACGCCCGCTTCCTCGCCACCCACCGCCCCACCCCGTCCACCGTGATCGCGCCGGCCGCTGTAACGGTGACGGCCGCCGTAACGGCGGCGGTCCCGGTGACCGCGCCGTCCGCGGCCAGGCCGGTCGCCGCGGCCGGGCCGGTCGTCGTCACCGCGCCGGTGGTAACCGCGCCCGTTGTTGCCACAGCCGCACCGGTCGCCACTGCCGCTTCAGCCCCCGCCGCGTCGGCCACTCGCGCCCTTGCCTGAACCGGCGGCGTGTGGCCGGCGAGCCCACCGCGATCCTCATTCATCCCGGGATCGCGGCGGGCCGCGTTGCCGGGCCGTTCCGAAGTGGTAGCCGCAAGCCGTGCCGTTCCGCATCGCGGCCCCGCGATGCGGCCACGCTCGCCGCCGGTCCGGTGCTGCTCACCGCCGCGTGCCGTTCGGCATGGTGCTCCCGCGATGTGTGCCGTTCGGGATGGCGGTCCCCGCGATGTGTGCCGTTCGGGATGGCGGTCCCCGCGATGTGTGCCGTTCGGGATGGCGGCTCCCGCGATGTGTGCCGTTCGGGATGGCGGCTCCCGCGATGTGTGCCGTTCGGGATGGCGGTCCCCGCGATGTGTGCCGTCCCGGTTGCGGCGAACTCGTGTCGGGTCGGCGGCTCAGGCCTCGAATGCGACGGCGTTCGTGGCCGCGACACAGTGAGACGGCGAACCGGGCGGCGGGGTCTGGGGTTGCCGACCGGTTCGCCGCGGCCTATTCGGTCCGTAGGTTGCCTGGTCGGGTCAGGCGCAGGAGGGTCGGCAGCGCTGCGGCCGTCGTCCCGAGGACCACCAGCGCGGCCATGCCGGAGGTGGTGCCGATGCCGATCCAGTCCACGGTGATCGGCGCTTCCACTGCAGCCATCAGAACCGATGCCAGGCCACTGCCGAACCCGATAGCCAGCGTCATGCCGAGCACCACGGGCACCGCCGCCTGTAGCAGCACCGAACCGGACAACGTGCGCCGTCTCGTGCCGAAGGCGACCAGCACCGCCATCACCCTTCGCCGCTCGCGCATCTGCTCGGCCACGTTGACCACCATGCTGGCTCCGATCAGCGCGAGCATCGCGATGGTGCCCGCCAGCAGGCCCTGCCGGATGGTCCGCAGCGCGTTGGCGATGGAGTCGTTGCCGGCACCGAAGACCAGAGCCTGCGGGTCCAGGCGGGCGGCCGTGTTGCGCAACTGGTCCAGAGCGTCCGGTACGGCCTTGTCGAGGGTCAGCGTGTACCGCGCCTCACCGGCGGGGAACGCGTCCGCCGCCGCTGCCGGGGTGACCAGCAGCATCGGGCCGAAGTCCAGCAGGGTGTCGATTGCCGTCACGTCCCGCGTCGTGCTGGGAGCCGTCCACTGGCCGCCGCCCACGACCGCGAAGACTCCATTGTTGGCGACGTTGATGGCGTAGGCGTCACCGTCGACGCAGTCGGGCACCGCCGCATATCCCGCGAGCGCCGCACAGCTTCCGATCCGGACGATCGCCTCCACACCGTCCTGCGTGGCTCGCGCGATACGCACCGTCTCGACGCCGGTGACACCGGGCGTCTCCCGTAACGCGGTGGTCCAGTCGGTGACAGGCAGGTTCGTTTTCGGCAGGACCTGCTGCTGGGCGGAGCTGGACGTGCCGGGGCCGGACGAGACGACCTGCGCCTCGATACCGGTCACCAGCCCCTGGATCGCGATCACCCCGGCGACCGAGACGGCGATGCCGGACACCGCACGCACAGCGGTGCCGCTGTCGAGTTGGAGGCGGCGGACCGCCAGCTCCCAGGCGACGCTGCCACCACCGAGCCGGCGCACGACCGCGTCGACGAACCAGGGCAGCAACAGGGCCAGGCCGATCAACAGCAGGGCGACCCCCGTGGCCGCCTGGAACTCGATCGACCCGCCTGACGACTCACCGAGCCCGTTGGTCAGGGGCCAGAGCAGGACGATCCCGCCGACCGGCAGGAGCAGTCGCCACCAAAGCCGCCGCCGGACGGTGTGGGCGAGCCGGACCACCCCGAGCGGCTCCACGACGACCCGGCGCATCGCCGACAGGGTCACCAGCACCGCGACCGCGGGCACGCCGGCCGCGATGAGCGCGACCAACACCGGGACCGGGCGCATGTCGGAGAGGTAGAAGCTCAACGGCCCGGTCGCATACCTGTTGACCAGCAGCGCCGCTCCGACGGCCAGCACCGCGCCGATCAGGAGCCCGAGCACCGCACCGGCGAGGGTCTCACCGGCCGCGATCCGCCGGGTCATGGCGGCGTCCGAGCCGACCAGCCGCAACGCGGCCAGCCGTTTGTCGCGGGCCTCGCCACCGAACCGGACGGCACTCGCCATGAAGACCATGACCGGGGTGAGCAGCACGACCATGCCGACGGCGGTGAGCAGCACCATGATCGGTGAGACGCCCGTCTCCTCGGTCGTGTCGCCGAACGCGTCGATCCGGTAGCCGCTCTCCTCGGTGAGCGTGTCCGTGCCGAGGTAGAAGGCGAGGTCGGCCGGGCCGGTCAGGCCGTCGTCGTGGATGGTGCCGACGATCCGGGCATCCCAGCGCTGGGCCAGGATCGGGTTGCGCTCGATCAACCGCTGCAGGGCGGGGGAGACCAGCATCTCGCCGGGGCGGGGCAATGTCGTGACGCCGGGCGGGACGGGTGGCCGCGAACCCTCCGGCTGGAGCATCCGGCCGTGGATCGAGTCGTCCTGGAAGGTGGTCGTGGCGATGCCGATCAGCATCGTCTCGTCGCCGCGCACGATCTCGCGCTCGCTGTCGAGAGCCTCGGTGCGGGCGCTCTCACGGGCGCTGCTCGCCTCGAGGGCGGAGGGCAGGGCGGCCATGCACAGCAGCAGGGCGACGCCGACACCGGTGCCGGCGGCGATCAGCGTCAGCCGGGCCCAGCCGGCGCGCCCGCCCGCCACGCTCATCCGGACGCCGAGCCCCAGCTCGAAGATCCACCGGCGGAGGGAGCCACGGCCGGTCACCGGGCATACTCCTGCTCGCGGACCCGGCCGTCACGCACGACGGCCTCGCGGTCGGAGTAGGCCGCCACCCGAGCCTCGTGGGTGACGAGCACGACCGCCGCCCCGGTGTCGCGGGCCGCGGAGATGAACAGTTTCATCACCAGCTCGCCGTTGAGCGAGTCGAGCGCGCCGGTCGGCTCGTCGGCGAACACCACCCGCGGCCGGCTGACTAGCGCACGGGCGACGGCGACCCGCTGGCCCTGACCGCCGGACACCTGGCCGGGTCGCTTGGCGGCCACGTCGCCGACCTCGAGGCGCTCCAGCCAGTCGTTGGCGGTGCGGTGCGCCTCGCGACGGCCGGTGCCGCAGAGCCGCAACGGCAACGCCACATTCTCCGCACAGGTCAGCTCTGGCACGAGCTGCCCGAACTGGAACACGAACCCGAACTCGCCGCGCCGCAGGCCGCTGCGCTCGCTGTCGGACATCGCCGTCAGGTCGCGCCCGTCATAGGTCACGCGCCCGGCCTCGGGCTGGAGGATGCCGGCCAGGCAGTGCAGCAGGGTCGACTTGCCGGAGCCGGACGGCCCCATGAGCGCGACGATCTCACCCGGCCAGATGTGCAGCGAGGCGTCGTCGAGCGCCTTGGTGTCGCCGAAGTTGAGGTGCAGGCCGTCGGCGACCAGCAACGGTTGATCGGTCATCGGATCTCCCTGGGGATTCACGGGCGGACGCTGGCGGCCAGGCGGTCCAGGCGGGCGGCGGTGAGCTCCAGCCAGCGCAGGTCGGCCTCGAGGTGGAACAGGGCGTGGTCGCAGATCAGCTCGTCGGCGAGGTCGCCGTCGTTCTTACGGCGGGTCAGCTCACGCATCAGCCGCAGATGCTCGGCGCGCTGCGCGTCGAGGACCTCGTTGGCGTCGCGCCCGGTCATCAGGGCCAGCACGACCTTGGTGTAGAGGGTGCTCTGCAGATAGGGCTCCGGTTTCTCCGGACGGCCGATCCACTCCGCCACGTCGGTGACCCCGGCATGGGTGATCGCGTAGCGCTTGCGGTCGGGACCGTCGCCCGGCTCCGACTCGACCTCCACCAGACCGTTTTTCAGCAGGCGGGCCATGGTCGAGTAGACCTGACCATAGTGCAGCGCCCGGTCACGCCCGAACGTGTCGTCGTAGGTGCGCTTGAGGTCATAGCCGTGGCGTGGCCCGTTTTCCAACAGGCCCAGCAACGCGAAGGTGACTGACATGCGTGCTACTATACACACCATGTATAAACCGAATGTATACGCAGCTCAGCGGGGTTTCTTCGCCTCTGCGGGCAGGCGATCGGTCATCCCGTTGGTGCGCCGCCGACAACCAAGATCCGTCAGGCCCGCCCACCCGGGGTAGTGGTCGATCACCTCGATGGTCACCGGACGATCGTGCCGAGTCGCGGCGGGTCGAGCGTGCCCGCGCCCGCGCGTGGTGGGCGCATCACACGTTGTCAGCGAGGCGACCATTCGTGCGGACCGCTGGCGCCACGGCGGAGACCGAGCGCGCCGGAGGCCCCGCGGATCAGGTGGGCCAGACGTGCCGGTCACGGCCGGCTCCGATCTGGCATAGGGTCGGAACCGGACATACATCGAGAAAGTGAGGGATCGTCGTGACGCACCACGTGTACCGGCTCACCGAAGTGGTCGGCAGTAGTCCGGACAGCATCGATGACGCCATCCGGACCGCGGTGAAGAAGGCTGCGGAGACGGTCCGCAACATCGAGTGGTTCGAGGCCAAGGAGATTCGCGGCCAGGTCATCGACGGCGATGTCGCCCACTTCCAGGTCCGCCTGAAACTCGGCTTCCGCGTCGACGACTGACGGCCCGGCGCAGGAGCGTCCCGAAAGCGCCGGATCGCTGTCAGCGCAGGTTGTGCAGGAGTGCGGCGAAACCGGCGGGATCACGGAGGTGCGGGAAATGCTCGGCGCCGGGATGGGTCGACCGGGGGAGCGCGTCGGCCGGCCATTCCCGGTAGGCGTCGAGCAGGTTCGGGATCTGGTGGGGTATGGCGAACTGGCGGTACGGCTCCGGGACGTCGTCGAGACGGGCCGATCCCGCGCAGCCGACCGTTATCGTCCGGTGAGTGCTGTAGCGGGCCGCGAAGCGCGTGGCCACGTAAGCGGCCTCGGCGTGCGCGATCAGGATCGGGGCCCGCCGCAGGTCCAGCCCGTGCACCAGCATCGCCAGGTCCTGTGCCAGGTCGTCGAGACCGCAGTGGTCGCGGGGCGCGGACTGACCGTGGCCCGGCAGGTCGACGGCCAGGGCGGTGATGTCGTCACCGAGTTCGGCGGCCGTCGGCCACCACATACTGCGGTCGTAGCCGAGCCCGTGCAGGAGCACCACTGGGCGGCCGGAACATCCCCAGCGGTCGTAGACGAGCAGGTCTTCCGGTGTGCCGAAGGCGTGGGTGGTGCGCCGGGGAGGTCGTGGGTGCACGGGGTCGTCTTCCTGGTCGGCAGGGCGAGCGCGAAATCGGTGAACCGCCGGCGAGCGTCAAATCAGCAGTTATAGATCGGCAGGGCGAGCGCGAAATCGGTGAACCGCCGGCGAGCGTCAAATCAGCAGTTATAGATCAGCGAGCGTCAAATCGGCGAGCGCGAAACCGGTGAGCCGCAGACTGGCGAGCGTGGATCGCTGATCACTGATCGATGAGCGTAGATCGGTGAGCCGGATGGCAGCCGCAGATAGCGAGCGCGAGATCGGCAAGCGGAAACGGGGGTGTGGTGGGCCAGGAGGAGGCTCGGCTCCTACACGCGCAGCACACCCAACCTGCTCAGCACGACGCCGGGCACCGTTGATTCAGGGGTGGGAGGAACGACTTCGCAGCGGGGGTACGGCGTAGCCATGACGATCACCGCGCGGGCCCGTTGGCTCAGGCGTGGGGTCCAGTCGTTGCCGTGCCGATGGTCGTGCGCCGCCCGGTCGGAGCGGTGCTGATCCGAGCACGCCGCGGACGAGTGACGCTGCGGCGCCGCTACGAGGATCTGGCCGCCGGGACGGTGCTGGGGCGCTGCCGCCGAGGTGTGGGCGGTCGCCGAGGTATGGACGGTCGCCGAGGTATGCACGGTCGCCAGGATGTGGACTGGCGCCGAGGTGTGGGCGGGCGGCAAGGTGTGGACAGGCGCCGAGGTGTGGACAGCCACTGAGGTGTGGACAGCGGCATGCCACTGTGCCAGTGCGCCGGTGTCGTGGTGGTGTGGCGCCGCCGCGGAGAACAGGGCGGACGCGGCCAGCAGGGACAGCAGGGACAGCAGGGACAGCAGCATGAGCGTGACCGCGAACACCGACCCCCGGGCTGTCGGGTGTCGGCGCACGGTCACCGTTCCAGGATAGCGACCACCCCGGCAGGGATCAGGCGACGTCCATGGCCTCGGCCGCACTCTCCGCCGGTGTGGTGGCGGGAAGCGGCGTCACGGGCCCGGGGTCAGTCGAGGTCGACGATCTCGCGGCCCAGCGGCCACAGAGCGGCCGGGACCAGCTTGAAGTTGGCGATGCCGAACGGGATGCCGATGATCGTCACGCACTGGGCGATGCCGGCGGCGACGTGGGCGAGGGCGATCCACCAGCCGAACAGGACCAGCCACAGGATGTTGGCCACGCCGGAGGCGACCCCGGCGTCGCGGCGGTCGATGACGGTCCGCCCGAACGGCCACAGCGAGTACACCGCGAGGCGCATCGCAGCGACCCCGAACGGGATGGTCACGACCAGGGCGAAACAGATGAGCGCGGCGATGCCGTAGCCGATGCCGAGTAGGAAGCCGCTGCCGAAGATGAACCACAGGATGTTGAGGATCAGGCGCACTCGTTCATGATGACGTACCCGCGCTAAGCGCCGGAGCGGCCGCCGGTACGAGGGGCAGCAGGATCTCGAAGGTGGTGCCGGAGCCGGGTTCCGAGTCGACGCGGATGTGGCCGCCCGCGTCGCTGACGATGCCGTAGACGGTCGACAGGCCCAGCCCGGTGCCCCGGTCGACAGGTTTCGTGGTGAAGAACGGCTCGAACAGGCGCTCTCTGACTTCGGCGGTCATGCCGGCTCCGGTGTCGGTGACGGTGAGCTCGGCGAAGGTGTTCAGGCCGGTCGTGATGGTCACGTCACCGCCGTCGGGCATCGCGTCGCGGGCGTTGATCACCAGGTTCATCAGGATCTGGTCGAGGCGGCCGCGGTTGGCCCGTACTGTGACGGGTCGGGGGTGTGTCCGGCAGGCCAGCCGGATCCGGCCGCCGATGCTGCGGCCCAGCAGCTCCTGCGCGTCGGCGACGACGGTGTTGAGGTCGACCGTCTCGACCTGGGTGGGTTCCCGTTTGGCGAAGAGCAGAAGCTGGCTGGTGAGGGCCCCGGCCCGGTCGGCGGCGTCGCGGATGCGGGCCAGGTCACGGGCGCCGTCCGGGGTGACCTCGTCGGCCATCATGTCGGCGTAGTTGACGATGATGGCGAGCAGGTTGTTGAAGTCGTGAGCGACTCCGCCGGCGAGCTGGCCGAGGCTCTCCATCCGTTCGGCGCGGGCCCTCCGTTTCTTGTCGGTGACGTCGCGTTCGGTGGCGGCGACGGCGACGATGGCGCCGGTCGGGTCGCGGATCGGTGACACGGCGACGGACACCGTCACCGAGCTGCCGTCCCGGCGGATCCGGCGGACCTCGTCGAGGTGGATCTCCCGGCCGGCGGCCAGCTCGGCGAACGTGTGGTCGAGCAGGTCGAGGCGTTCCGGTGGCAGGATCCGGCGCACGTTGCAGCCGACGATCTCGTCCGCGGTGTAGCCGTAGAGCCGTTCGGCGCCGCCGTTCCACGAGGTGATGGTGCCGTCGAGGGCGCTGCCGACCACCGCGTCGGACGACTGCTCGGCGAAGGCGGCGAGCATCTCCCGCTCCTTTCCGGCCTCCGCGGAGGAGGCCAGCAGCCTGCGGTGGTGCCGGGCGAGCGCCAAGCTGATCAGGATGACGGCGATCATCACGAGCAGTCGCAGGCTCTGGTCGAGTGTGCCGAGCAGGCCCTGCCAGGTGGAGATGGCGAAGGCCGCGGTCACGGCGTAGGCGCCGATCGCCAGGACCGCGGGCGGGCTGGCGGAGGCCGCGGCGAGGGCGGGCCCGAGGGCCAGCATGCCGAAGGTGAGCATGCGGGGCGGCGTCGCGGCTGACAGCGCCGCGAGCACTGTGACCAGTGCGAACGACGCGATGCTGTACGACCGGGAACCGCTCGCCATCTGCGCGACCTCCACTGCCTCCGTTTTCAGCCTATCGGTACCGATTCGCTGAGGCGTCCGATCAGCCCGTCACCGACCCGCGCGGTCGCCCGCCCGGACGGCGTGTCCGTCAGCGCCGACCCCGCGCGGTCGCCCGCTCGCCTGATCGCCGGCCGTCACGCCTCCTGGAGTGTGAGCAGGCGGTTCGCCGGCCGGGGCAGTCCGTAGTGTTCGCGCAGCGTGCGCCCGGTGTATTCGGTCCGGAACAGGCCACGCTCCTGCAGGATGGGCACGACCTTGCCGGCGAACGCCTCGATCCCGGCCGGCAGGACCGCGGGCATGATGTTGAACCCGTCGGCCGCCCCGTTCTCGAAGTAGTGCTGGATCGTGTCGGCGACCTGCACGGGCGTACCGGTGAAGGTGCGGTGCCCACGGCCCCCGCCGAGCTTGCCGATCAGTTGGCGGACCGTCAGGTTCTCCCGGCGCCCCCAGTCGACGATCAGTGTGCGGCGGCTCTTGTGGCCCTCGATCTCGTCCTCGGCCGGCAGGTCGGCAGGGAGCGGCTCGTCCAGCTTCAGCCGTGCGGGGTCGACGCCGAGGACGTTGGCCAGCGTGGCGACCGCGAACTCGGGCGCGATCAGCCGTTCCAGCTCGGCCTCCAGCTCCCGCGCCTCGGCGGGCGTGTCACCGACGATCGGGACGATGCCGGGCAGGACGACGACGTGCGCCGGATCACGACCGGCGGCCGCGGCCCGGCGCTTGATGTCGGCGTAGAAGGACTGGCTCTCCTCCAGGGTCGGCTGCGCCACGAAGATCGCCTCGGCCCACCTGGCGGCGAGCTCCCTGCCGTTCTCCGACGATCCGGCCTGCACCAGCAGCGGGTAGCCCTGCGGCGAGCGGGGCACGTTGAGTGGCCCCTCCACCTGGAAGAACGTGCCGCGGTGGCCGATCGCGCGGACCCGGTCCCGGACCGCGTGCACCCCCGCGTCCTTGTCGGCGATCACGGCGTCGTCGGCCCAGCTGTCCCACAGCTTCGTGGACACCTGGAGGAACTCGTCGGCACGTTCGTAGCGGGTGCGGTGCTGTGGCTGCTCGTCGAGGCCGAAGTTGCGGGCGGCCGCCTCGCCGGCGGTGGTGACGATGTTCCAGCCGGCGCGGCCTCCGGACAGGTGGTCCAGGGAGGCGAAGCGGCGGGCCAGGTTGAAGGGCTCGTTGTACGAGGTGGACGCGGTCGCGATCAGCCCGATGCGGGTGGTGGTCGCGGCCAGGGACGCGAGCAGCAGCGTGGGTTCGAGCTTGCCGGCGGGGCGGCGACCGGGGTCGCTCCACAGCACCGGGCTGTCGGCGAGGAACACCGAGTCGAACTTGGCGTCCTCGGCGACCCGGGTCAGGTGCTGGTGCGCGGCGAGCGACAGGTTGGCGTGCGGATCCGACTCGGGCAGCCGCCAGGACGCCTCGTGGTGCCCGGTGTCGTGCAGGAACAGGTTGAAGTGCAGTTGCCGAGTCACCGTGTGATCAACTCCAGGTCGTAGTGCGAGCGCAGGGTGGCGCCCTCGTACTCGGTGCGGAACCGGCCCCGTTCCTGCAGGATCGGCACCACCTTGTCGACGAAGGCGGTCAGGCCGGACGGCAGCACCGCCGGCATGATGTTGAAGCCGTCGGCGGCCCCGTTGTCGGCCCACTCCTCGATCGTGTCGGCGACCTGGTGCGGGGTGCCGGCGAAGGTGCGGTGACCGCGGCCGCCGCCGAGCCGCCCGATGAGCTGCCGGACGGTGAGGCTCTCCCGGCGGGCCAGGTCGACGATCAGCGTGAAGCGGCTCTTCGCGCCCTCGATCTCGTCCTCGGTCGGCAGGTCGTCCGGCAGCGGCTCGTCCAGTGGAAGGTCGGCGGGCGTCAGGTTGAACCGCTCGGCGAGCTGCGCACGGCCGTACTCCGGGCTGATCAGCCGTTCCAGCTCGGCCTCCAACTCCCGCGCCTCGGCGGGGGTGTCACCGATGATCGGCACGATCCCGGGCAGGATCTTGATGCCGTCCGGATCGCGGCCCAGCGCCGCCGCCCGCTGCTTCAGGTCGCGGTAGAACGCCTGCCCCTCGGCCAGTGTCTGCTGTGCGGTGAAGACGGCCTCGGCCCACTCGGCGGCGAAGTCCTTGCCGTCCTCGGACGACCCGGCCTGCACCAGAAGCGGCCAGCCCTGCGGCGAGCGCGGCACGTTGAGCGGCCCGTCGACCCGGAAGAACCGCCCCCGATGGTTGATCGCGCGGACCTTCGTGGCGTCGGCGTGCACCCCCGCGTCCTTGTCGGCGATCACGGCGTCGTCGGCCCAGCTGTCCCACAGCTTCGTGGCGACGTCGAGGAACTCGCCGGCCCGCTCGTAGCGCTCCCGATGCAGTGGCACGTCGTCGAGGCCGAAGTTGCGGGCAGCGTCGGCGCCGGCGGTTGTCACGATGTTCCACCCGGCACGGCCGTCCGACACGTGATCCAGCGACGAGAACCGGCGGGCCAGGTTGTACGGCTCGTTGTAGGAGGTCGACGCGGTGGCGATCAGCCCGATCCGGGACGTGACCCCGGCCAGTGCGGTGAGCAGGACGGTCGGCTCCAGCTTGCCGGTCGGCCGGCGGCCGGGATCGCCCTGCTGGACCGGGCTGTCGGCCAGGAACAGCGAGTCCAGCTTCCCGCGCTCGGCGATCCGGGCCAGCTCCTGATAGTGCTTGACGCTCCATCCGGCGTACGGGTCGCTCTCCGGCAGCCGCCATGACGCCTCGTGGTGGCCGACGCTCATCAGGAACGCGTTGAGGTGCAGTCGCCTAGTAGTACTTTGTCACTTCCGGGTGACTGGTGATGATTTCCGATCAGTGGCTTGGTTTCGTTGAGGTATGCGCGTAGTTGGCGTCGAGCGGTTGCGTGAGGATCTCACCGAGTACACCGCGGATGTGTTCGCGTCGTTGTCACGCTCCGGTTGGCAGGACCGGGCGGGTTGGTACCTGTACGGGTTGATGCTCGACGGTCGGCGTAAGTCGATCCAGCCGATGGCCGTCCGCCTCGGCGGGGCTGTGCACGAGCAGGCGCTGAATCACTTCGTGACCAACAGCCCGTGGCCGGTCGAGCCGGTCCGCGCCCGGATCGCCGAACTCATCGACGAGGCGGTAGAGCCGCAGGCGTGGGCGATCGACGACACCGGGCTGCTCAAGTGCGGTACCGCGTCGCCGTGCGTGGCCCGCCAGTACACCGGAACCGCGGGTAAGGTCACCAACTGCCAGATCGCGGTGAGCGTCAGCATGGTCACCGACATCGCGTCGTGCCCGGTCGACTGGCGGCTGTTCGTGCCCGAGTCCTGGGATCCGGCCTCGCCCAAGGCGCACCCGGACGTGCACCAGCGGCGCCGCAAGGCCGGTATCGCCGACGAGATCGGCCATCGGGAGAAATGGCGGCTGGCCCTGGACATGGTCGACGAGTTGATCGGCTGGGGCCGGCAGCCGCCGCTGATCGTCGCCGACTCCGGTTACGGCGACAACGCCGAGTTCCGTTACGAGCTGGAGCGGCGCGGGCTGGGCTATGTGGTGCAGGTCAGCGGTGACCTCAACGCCTACCCGCTCCCCACGCGGCGTACCACTGTCACGCACGGCCGCATCGGCCGCCCACCGGTCCCGCGCTACCGTGATCCGGAATCCACCCTGCTCGCACTCGTCACCGCCGCCGGCGGGCAACAGGCGGCCCGCCGCGTCACCTGGCGGCAGGGCTCACGCCGACGGGGCGGACAGCCGCAGATGATGTCGTCGCGGTTCGCGATCCTGCGCATCCGCCCGGCCGGACGGGTGCTGCGCCGCTTGCATCGCGGCCACGATCTACCGGCGGCGTGGCTGATCGCGGAATGGCCGCGCGGCGCAGCCGAGCCGGTCAAGTACTGGCTGTCCAATCTGCCCGAACGCATCGCGAGACGGACGCTGGTGCGGCTGGCGAAGCTGCGCTGGCGCATCGAGCACGACTACCGGGAAGTCAAGACCGGTCTCGGCCTCGATCACTACGAAGGCCGCACCTGGCAGGGCTGGCACCACCACGTCACCCTCATCTCCGCCGCCCACGCCTTCTGCACCCTGCAACGCCGGGACCCAAAAACCCGTGCGCCGGAATGACCCTTTACGGCGTACTCCGACGCCTGCAACACCTGCTCGTCTTCCTGCTCGGTACCTGTCCGACCTGCCAAACTCGCTTCCCGCAACGGAAACAGAGCCGACGGCGAAGATCATGACAAAGTACTACTAGGCATCGGCGGCCACCCCCAGCCGGTCGAGCAGCAGTGTGCGCAGCGTCGCGAAACCGGCGTCGGAGCGGGACCGGTGGGTCAGCTCGACCCGCACGTCGGTGTCGACCACGCCGGCGTCCAGCAGGATCACCCGGTCGGCGAGCACGATGGCCTCGTCGACGTCGTGGGTGACCAGCAGCACCGCCGGGCGGTGCGCCTCGCACAGCTTGCGCAGCAGGGCATGCATGCGGATGCGGGTGAGGGCGTCCAGGGCACCGAACGGCTCGTCGGCGAGCAGCAGTTGCGGTTCGCGGACCAGCGAGCGCGCCAGGGCGGCTCGCTGTTGCTCACCCCCGGAGAGTTGGTACGGCCACGCGCGCTCCCGCCCGGCGAGCCCCACCTCGGCCAGCGCCTGACGACCCCGGTCGGCCGCGTCCGGGCCGCGCAGCCCGAAGACCACGTTGTCGAGGATCCGCTTCCACGGCAGCAGCCGGGAGTCCTGGAAGACCACCGACACCGCGTCCGGGACCTCGATCCGACCGTACCCGGTGACATCGCGGTCGAGGCCGGCCAGCGCCCGCAGCAGGGTGCTCTTGCCGGTGCCGGACCGCCCGATCAGCGCCACGAACTCGCCGGGCGCGATGTCCAGGTCGAGCCCGTTGAGCACGCCGCCGTCGGAGTTGAAGCTGCGGTGCAGGTCACGGACGCGGACCGCCGACGTGCTGGTCAGCCCTCGAGTGTCTGCCGCCATGACAGCACCCTCCTCGCGGTGAGACGGACGGCGCTGTCGGCGCAGTAGCCGAAGACGCCGTAGATGACGAGGCCGACCACGATCACGTCGGTCTGGCCGTACTGCTCGGCCAGCGTGATCATGTGACCGATGCCGGCGACCGCGTTGTACTGCTCGACGACCACCAGGCCCAGTAGCGACGACGTGACCGCGAACCGCATGCCGAGCAGGAATCCGGGCAGCGCGCCCGGCAGCACCACGTGCCGGACGAACTCGCCGCGGTTGATGCCGATCGTCTCGGCCAGCTCGGCGTACCGCCCGTCGATGCTGCGCAGCCCGTTGTGCGTGTGGATGTAGATCGGGACGAGGCTGATCAGCGCGATCGTGATGATCTTCATTTCCTGGCCGATCCCGAACCAGGCGATGAACAGGGGGATGATCGCGAGGGTCGGCACCGACCGCTTGATCTGGATCGGACCGTCGATCAGCGACTCGCCGAGGCGCGACAGGCCGGAGAGGACCGCCAGGACGGCGCCGGTGACCACGCCGAGGGTCAGGCCGATCAGCGACCGCTCCAGCGAGGACAGGATGTTGCCGAGCAGGTCGTGGTTGACCCACTGGTCCTCGAAGGCGACCACCACGTCCCACGGCGCGGACAGGATCGCCGGTTTGACGACACCGGACGCGGATCCCGCCGACCAGAGGGCGAGGGCGAGGACCGGGCCGATCCAGAAGGCGAAACGGATGCGACGGCCGGGCCCCAGTCTGCGGCGTACGACCCGGGCGTCGACCCTCTCACCGGGGGCGGTGACCGGGGGAGTGTGCAGCGTGGCGGTCATGCGGCGTCACCGGTGACGACCTTGTCGCCCGCGGCGGCCGCCTGCACCGGCTCGAACCGGCGGTCGATCAGCGTGGTCACGTCGAGCCTGTCGTGCTTCTGCTCGGTGGACAGCAGGTCGGCGGTCTCCTGGAGCCGGGTGACGGCGGCGTCCCACGTCGCCGGGATGCCCTTCTCGCCCTGGATCTCCACGACCGCTTTCGCGTCGGCCTCGCTCAGGCCCTGGGTGTCCTGGTAATACGCCTTCGCGTACTCGGCCGGGTGCTCGTTGGCCCAGAGCACGGCCCTGGTGCGTACGGCCACGTAGACCTTGAGCGCCGCGGCCTTCTCCGCGTCCTCCACCGACGAAGTCAGGCAGTACAGCGTGGCCGCGTCGTCCCGGATGCCGGTGAAGAGGGAGGTGGCGCCCGGGTACTTCGCCTCGTACAGCTTGATGTTCTGTGCGCCGATCGGGGCCACGTCGACGGCCTTGCCGCCCAGTGCCGTCACGTACGAGTCGCCGGTGCTGGTCAGCTCGACCAGTTGCACGTCGGACTGCGACAGGCCGGCCTTCTGCAGCACCCGCAGCACCAATGCGCCCTGGGCCTGGCCGGCGCTGTAGGCGATCTTCTTGCCCCGCAGGTCGGCGAGGGAGGTCACGCTCACGCCGGGGGCGACCCCCAGCTTGTAGATCGGGTGCTCCAGCGGGTCGAGGGTCACCGACTGGAACACGATCCTCGTCGAGGTGCCGGTCCACGCGGCGAACAGCGACGGGATGTCGGCGACCGCGCTGCAGTCCAGTTTGTCGGCCCGGAACGCCTGGATGCTCTGCGGTCCGCCGCTGATGTTGGCCCACTCGACCGTCACCCCGGCGTTGCTCAGCTCCTTGTCCAGACCCGACGCCTGGATGACCGCCTGGTATTGAGGGTCGCCCAGGCGCAGCACGGTGCCACGGGGGACCTGGTCCGGCAGGGCGGCGGTCAGCTCGAGTCTCGTGGCGGCCTGCTCCTGCGAGCAGCCCGCAGCGAGGGCGAGGACCGAGGCGAGCGCGGCTCCGACCGTACCCCTGGGATGTCTGTTCATGATCTTCCTTCTTCCGGGGAGTCAGAGGGAGTGGAAGTCGCCGTCGTGGTAGAGCAGCGGGGCGCTGTGGCCGGCCAGCCCGACCTCCTCGATCCGGCCGATGACCAGGTGCGCGGCGCCCGCCGGATGGCGGTGCTCGATGACGACCCGCAGCCAGGCCGCGGCGCCCTCCAGGACCGGCTCGCCGGTCGGCAGCCGCCGCCAGCGTGTCGGTGCGCCGAAGCGGTCGATGCCGCTGGTGGCGAAGGTGCGCGCCAGCTCGGTGTGCCCGGCGCCCAGCAGGTGCACCACGGCGGTGTCGGCGTCGCGCAGGTGTGGCCAGGCCGACGCGGTCGCCAGGATGCCGAACGACAGCAGCGGCGGCTCGGCCGACAGCGAGGCGAGCGAGGTGACGGTGACGCCGGCGGCGCCGCGGCCCGCGTCGGCGGTGACGACCGCGACCCCGGCGGCGTGGCGGCGGAAGGCCTTGCGGAAGAGATCGGCGTCGGCGGAGACAGTGATGGTCATGGTGGGCTCCCGTCCTGCGGCTTAATTCATACTATGCAGCTAGGATTAGAAGGCAAGCATGCATCGTAGTGAATTAAATAAGCGGAGGTCAGGACGCTTTGAGGCGCGCCTGCAGATCCAGTGGAGACGCGTAGACCTGGTCGAGAGCGACCGCTCCGCCGGCCACCGCCAGCACCGTGCCCGGAAAGCTCGACGGGAACACCACCCGGTCCACGTCGGCGCCGGCCGACGACCGGGCCGCGATCTCGGCCCGCAGGGTCGCCAGGGACTCCGGCAGCTGGTTCGCGCCCGCCTCCGCGACGATCAGCACCTCCGGGTCGAACAGATCGAGCAGCAGCGCCGCCGCCCGGCCCATCAGCCGCGCCCGCTCCCGCAACAGCTCGATCGCACCGGCGCTGCCCGCGGCGGCCGCCTCCACCAGCGCCGGGATCTCCGGCCGGTCGACCAGCCCGGCCGTCACCGCCCGCCGGATCAGCACCCGCTCGGACACCGCCGCCTGCAGGCAGCCGACCCGGCCGCACGAGCACGCCTCCCGGCACCCCTCGATCGGCAGGTGCGCGACCGCGCCCGAGGCCGACCGCGGTCCCTGGTGAACGGCCCCGCCGGTCGCGAAGGCCACGTCCACCACGTTGCCGGCGAACAGGTGCACGGCGCTCTCCCGCGCCCGCCCGGCCACCGCGCCGAACAGCAGCTCACCCCGCAGCAGTGCCCGTGAGTTGGTGTCCGTGCGCACCGGGAGGCCGGTCACCTCGGCCAGCGCCGCCGCGATCGGCACGTCGCGCCAGCCCAGCGCCGGATGCTCGACGATCGTGCCGTGGGGGGAGTCCACCCAGCCGCCGGTCGCCACGCCCAGCCCCAGGATCCGGCGCCGTGCCCCGTGCCGCCGCCGGACCGCCGCGATCCGTGCCCCGATCGCCGCGATCACGCTCGCCGGATCGGTACGCCCGTGCGGTTCCTGGACCTGCACGACGATCCGGCCCCGCAGGTCCAGCAGCGACACCGTGATCCGTGGGACCGCGATGTGCACGCCGATCACCGCGGGGCCGTCGGCCGGCAGGTCCAGCGGCACGTGCGGCCGCCCGATCCCCGGCTTCCCGGCCGCCTCCGGCACCTCGCGCACCAGACCGCGCTCCAGCAGCGACCCGACCAACCCGGACACCGACGCGGCCGACAACCGGGTCGCCCGGGCCACTGAGCTGCGGGCGATCGGTCCGTGGTCGAGAACGGCGCGCAGGACCGCCCCGGCCGAGTCGTGCGACCGGCGGGACCCGGCCGGCGGCAGGTCGTCGCGCCGGGTCGTGCGCCGGCCGTCGATCATCCGGCCAGCGTAAATCGGGACTCGTGTCGATGTCGCGTCAAGTCACCGGACGTTTCACGGTCGGTAACACCTCGGCGGTGTCGTCACATCCGGCCGGCCCTGATCGTCGAGACGGCATGAGCATCCCGATCTCCATCAAGCGCCTCGCCGTCGCCGTGCTGGCCGTCTCCGCGGCGGTCCTCGGCGTCTGGGCCGCGGCCTTCCCTCTCTCCTTCTACGACGACTTCCCGCTGCCCGGGCGGCACTGGGTGTCGGCGCTCGGCCCGTACAACGAGCACCTGACCCGCGATGTCGGCGGCCTGTTCCTGGCCCTGCTGGTCCTGAGCGTCTGGGCGCTGCGCCGCCCCACCCCGGCCGCGCTGCGCGTGACCGGCGGCGCCTGGATGGTCTTCACCGCCGAGCACCTCCTCTGGCACGTCCTGCACCTGGAGGTCTTCCCGGTCGCCGACCGGATCGGCAACGTGGTCGCCCTGGCCGCCATGCTGCTGCTCTCCATCGTGCTCCTGCTGCCGAACGCTTCGCTTCCCGTCGATGTACGTCAGGAGTAGCCTGACGCTGTCAGGGTGCGCCTGACGGCCAAGGGAGGGTGTCATGACCGACGTCAAGCTCAACTGCTCGTTCTGCGCCAAACCGGCCGAGACGGTCGAGAAGCTGATCGCCGGGCCGGGGGTCTACATCTGCAACGAGTGCGTCGGGCTCTGCAACGACGTGCTCGGCATCGAGCAGCGGCGCGCGCCGGACGAGCCGTCCACGCCGCTGCCGGTGTGGGAGGAGTCGATGAGCGACGAGCAGATCCTCGAGGTGCTGCCCCGCATCGCCGCGGTCGGGGTGCAGACCGAGGCGAGCCTGCAGCGGCTGGTCGTCATCCTTCGCGAGCGGCGGGTGACCTGGGCGCGGATCGGCGCCGCCCTGCAGATCACCCGCCAGTCGGCCTGGGAGCGGTTCTCCGGCGAGGAGTAGGTCAAGCCGGGCCCCGGCCTGCCGATAGGAGCGCGTCGAGGTCGGGGAGGGGTACGGGGAATGGCACATCTGGCGCTGGCGGCGCTGTTCGCGGCGGCGGCCGCCATCGCGGCGACGGTCCTGGTCATCGCGTGGCGACGGCGGTCCGAGGCGGCCGGTTTCGCGTCGATCGCGGTCGTCGCCGCCGGCGCGACCTGGTGGTCGGCGGTGTCCACGGCGCCGCTGCTCACCGAGGATCCCGGCAGCCTGATGATCGGGCTCTCCCTGCCCTATCTCGGGGTCTGCACGCTGGTGGCCGGCTGGTGGGCGACCGCCCGCGCGCTGTCCGACCGGTTCTGGACACTGACCCGGCGGTCGGTGCTGCTGCTGGCGATCGAGCCGGTCCTGGTCCTGGTGGCGCTCGTCACCAACCCGTTCCACCATCTGTTCATCGCGGGGCTCAAGTCGACCGTGATCGACGGCGCGCAGGCCGCGGTGTTCGGGCCACTGTTCTGGGTGCACGCCGTCTACTCGTACGCGATGATCGGCTACGCCGGCTTCGTCGTCATCCGGACCTACAGCCGGGAGACCAGCCGGCACCGCGGCTATCTGCTGATGGTCCTCACCAGCGTTCCGACGCTGCTGATCAACCTGGCCGGCATCCTGACCGGCGGCCGCATCATCGACCTGACCGCGGTCAGTTTCGCGTTGACCGCGCCGATCGTCTACTGGCTGGTCACCCGCCAGTCGACGCCCGCGCTCGCCCCGGTCGCCCACCAGGAGGTGATCCGGAACATGAACGATGCCGTCATCGTGCTGGACCCGGAGCTGCGCCTCGTGGTGGCCAACCCGGCGGCCGGCCGGTTCCTGCTCCGCCTGGGCCTGGCCACCGTGGAGCGCGGCCGGATCCGACTGCCCGAGCTGGTCACCGACCTGCCCGCCGACGCCGAGGAGACCTTCCTGCTCCGCGACGTCCGCGGCTCCGGCGTCGACTTCGACGTGCGGGTCAGCCCGCTGCACGACCGGCGGGGCAACCGCGCCGGGACGATGATGATCGCCCGGGACGTCACCGACCAGAACCGGCAGCGCGAACACGTCGAGGCCGCCAACGATCAGCTGCGGGCCCAGCTCGCCACGATCGAGTCGCTGCGCGCCACCCTCGCCGACCAGGCGGCCCGCGACTACCTGACCGGGCTGTACAACCGGCGGCACCTGATGTCCGCGCTCGCCGACGCCCGCGACACCGGCGCCGGATTCGCCATCGCCCTGATCGACATCGACTTCTTCAAGAAGATCAACGACGGGTACGGCCACAACGCCGGCGACGACGTCCTGGTCCACGTGGCCCGTCACCTGAGCGGCGGCCTGCGCCCCGGTGACGTCGCCGCCCGCTACGGCGGTGAGGAGTTCGCGCTGTTGCTGCACGGTGTCACCGGCGAGGAGGCCGCGGCCCGGGTCGACGAGCTGCGCCGCACGCTGTCCGAGGACCGGGTGCCGGCCGCCGGCGGGTCGACGCTCCAGGTCACGTTCAGTGCCGGGGTGGCCGTCCGCGACGGCGACCGCACCGCCGTCGACCTGATCCACGAGGCCGACATGGCCCTGTACGCCGCGAAGTCGCAGGGCCGCAACCGCGTCGAACGCGCCCCCGCCCCGATCTCCTCCTGAGGCCGCCGGCCGTCGCGCACGCCTCCTCCGCGTGCCGGAGTGGGATTTTGCACTTGCCGTGCTACTTGTTTGCCGGGTCCAGGCTTTCTAGCGTCGTGGGATGGCTCCCTCCTGGACTTTCGCTGTCGGACGTGACGATCTCGGGCGCACCACGATCGCCGAGCAGCCGGTGCCGGCGCTCGCCGACGGGGAGGCCCTGTTGCGGGTCGACCGGGTCGGGATCACCGCCAACAACGTCACCTACGCGGTGCTCGGCGAGGCCATGCGCTATTGGGAGTTCTTCCCGGCCGCGTCACGCGGGCTCGGCGACGGCTGGGCGCTGCCACCGCTGTGGGGATTCGCCGAGGTCGCCGCGTCGACGGTGGCCGGTGTCGAGCCGGGCCAGCGGGTCTACGGATACCTACCGCCCGCAGGGCACCTGGTGGTCCGGCCGGAACGGGTCGACGCCTCCGGCTTCCGGGACGCCAGCGCCCATCGTGCCGAGTTGCCCTCGCCGTACAACGCCTACCGTCTGACCACCGGCGACGCCGCCTACCGGGCCGGCCAGGAAGACCTGCTGATCCTGTTCCGGCCGTTGTTCTTCACGTCGTTCATGCTGGCCGACCAGGTCGCCGACAACGACTTCTACGGCGCCCGCACGGTGGTGCTGTCGTCGGCGTCGAGCAAGACAGCCTATGCCGCCGCGTTCGAGTTGCACGGCCGCGGGCACCGGCTGGCCGGGCTCACCTCGCGTGGCAATGTGGACTTCACCAGGTCACTGGGCTGCTACGACACCGTGCTTCCGTACGACCGGATCGCCGATCTCGACGTCGAGCCGACCGCCTACCTCGACCTGTCGGGGGCGCCCGCGCTGCGTGCCGCGCTGCGGGAACGCCTCGGTGACCGGCTGGTCCGGGACATCGCGGTCGGCCTCACCACGGGCATTCCCAACGCCCACGCCGCCGGTGAGGTCTTCTTCGCCCCGGTGCAGATGCGCAAGCGCAGCCGGGACTGGGGCCGGGACGGCCTGGACCAGCGGTTCGCCGCGTCGTGGGAGAGGTTCGCCGCGGTGGTCGCCGGGTGGGTCGACGTGCACGCCGGAGCCGGGCCCGAGGACCTGCGCCGGGCCTGGCTGGAGGTTCTCGGGGGCCGCACCCCGCCGCGGGTCGGGCACGTCGTTCAGCTCTGACCCGCGGGCGGCGCGGCCGGTCACAGGGTGAAGCCGGCCACCAGTTCGCGCAGCTCGTTGCTGGTGTGACTCAGGCTGCCGGCGCTCTCCCGGGCCTTGGTCGCGATCGTCGTGGTCGCGCCGACCGCACCGGCCACACCGGCGATGTTGGTGGCGATGTCGGCGCTGCTGCCGGCGACCTCGGCCACGTTGCGGGTCATCTCGCTGGTGGTGGCGGTCTGCTCCTCCACGGCCGCGGCGATCAGCGTCTGGAAGTCGCTGATGCGGGCGACCACGTCGCCGATCTGGCTGATCGCGCCGACCGCCTCGTGCGAGTCGGTCTGGATCGCCTTGACCAGACGGGAGATCTCGTCGGTGGCCCGCGCGGTCTCCTGCGACAGCTCCTTGACCTCGCCGGCCACCACCGCGAAGCCCTTGCCGAGCTCCCCGGCGCGGGCGGCCTCGATGGTGGCGTTGAGCGCGAGCAGGTTGGTCTGCTCGGCGATCGCGGTGATCATGGCGACCACGGCGCTGATCTCCGCGGACGAGTCGCCGAGCTTGCCGACGGTCTGGTTCGTCCGGTCGACCACGGTGACGGCCTCGCCGGCGACCCGGGCGGCCTCACCGGCGTTGCGGGCGATCTCGTCGATCGCCTGGCTCATCTCGGCGCTGCCGGCCTGCAGGGTCTGCACGTTGCCCGAGACATGACCGGCGGACGTGGCCACGGTCGCCGCCTGCGTGTCCATGGCGGTGCTGGCGTCGGCGATCTGCTGGGACACCGCCGACAGCTCGTGCGAGGCGGTGGCGACCGCTCCGGCGTGACCGGCGATCGCCGAGACGGTGGCCCGCAGTGACGCGGCGGTCTCGTTGACCGCGTCGCCCAGCCGGCCCAGCTCGTCGCGGCGGTTGAGGTCGACGCTGACGGTCAGGTCGCGGTCGGCCAGGCGCCGCAGCGCCGCGACCACGGTGGCCAGCGGGCCGACCACCGACCGGGTGACCCAGAACCCCATCAGCACGGCGACCAGGACGGCCAGCGCGAGCGCGATCCCGAGCATGGTCAGCGCGGTCGTGCGGACCTCGGCGACCTCGGTCCGTAACGCCTCGGCCCGGGCGTTGACCGATTCGTCCAGTGCCGCGGTGATGTCCAGGACCTTGCCGTACGCCTCGGAGGCCTCACCGCCGTTGACGCTCTTCATGGTCTTGTCGAGGGCTGCCCGGTTGTCCGCCGACAGCCAGTCGTCGAGCTTGTCGTCCCAGCCGAAGAAGTCGTCCCAGGCCGGTTCCAGCTTGTCGAACCGGGCCCGTTCGGCGTCGGTCATCGCGCTGGTGTCGGTCGCCTTCAGGCCGTCGTAGAGGGCCTTCTTCGACTTGAGCTCGCCCTGCCGGTTGTAGCCGTCGGGGCCGGTGGCGTACTCGTACCCGAACGCCGCGACGTCGGAGATCCACAGGCCCTGCCAGCCGGTCACGTCGGCGGCGTTGTACTTGGCGTCCTGGATGGCGTCGCGGAGCTGCTCCATACCGCCGAGCCTCTGCTCGGCGGTGGCCTGCTGGCGAAGACCCCACCAGCCGACGGCGGCGGACGTGACGATGAGGGCGGTCAGGGAGCAGTACGAAACGGCGAGACGCGTGCCGACACTGATGTCACCGAGTCGCATCGGAAATCTTCTCCTAATGAATGTGTGTACCCCTCTCTCGGCACGGCCCTCAAGGGACTGAGTGAAATGCGCCGCGGGCACACGGCCCACGGCGCATTTCGCGCTCAGGCTGCGGCGCAGGTCACAGCCGGGTTGTTGTTGGTTGCACCGCGGGAGGCGGTGAAGCCCCAGCTGGTCTCGCCGCCCGCGGCGAGCCGCCCGTTGTAGGAGGCGTTGCGGGCGGTGACCGTCTCACCGGAGGTGGTGACGGTCGCGTTCCACGAGTTGGTGAAGCGCTGCCCGTTGGGCCACGTCCACGTGACGGTCCAGCCGGTGATCGCGCTGCTTCCGGCCTTGACGGTGACGTTGCCCTGGAAGCCGCCGGTCCACGAGGTGCTGACCGCGTAGGTGGCGGTGCAGCCACCGGACGGCGGGTTGCTGGGCGACGGGGACGGCGGGTTCGACGGTGACGGCGACTGCGACGACTGGCTCGGCGACGGGTTGACGCCGCCGAACACGGTGGCCTCCTTCGACGTGGCCTTGATGCCGTTGGCGCCGTTGAAGAGCCGCTGGCCCCAGCTCGTCAGCTGGGCCGGGTTGAAGTTGGTGACCAGGTCGAGGTATTCGACGCCGCCCCCGTTGCCGGACCACGACCAGCCGAGATAGCCGATGCCGAGCTGCTGGCTCGTGGCCAGGATGGTGTCCTCGTCGGGGTTGCCGTCGGAGTGGTCGTGGCCGAACTCGCCGACGACGATCGGCAGGCCCGCCGACTGGAAGCGGCCCAGGTAGTCGTTGATCTCCGCGGCGGTGTCGAAGACCCCGTACATGTGGATGGAGAAGACGGTGTTGCGGTTGGGGTCGGCGGCGAAGACCGAGGCGGCGTTGTCGCGCATGATGAACTGCCAGTCCTGGCCCCAGTTCGGCGCGTCGACCATGATCTGGTGCTGGAACCCGGCGGCGCGGAGCCGGGTGATCGCGGACTTGGTGTCGGCGGTCCACCCGGTCGAGGCGGTGCCGTTGCCGTACGGCTCGTTGCCGATGTTGAGGATGACGAAGTTCTCCTGGCCGGTGAGCGCGCTCTTCACCGAGATCCAGTAGTCGACGGCCTGGGCGAGGGTGGCGGCGCCGGACTGCTCGCCGTACCCGGTGGTGTCGTGCACCTCCAGCACGCAGATCAGCCGGTTGGCCTTGCACTGGGTGATCACGTTGCTGACGTCGGAGGCGGCGTTCGCCGTCCAGCGCTGGCCGCTGGCGAGTACGACGCGCACGGTGTTGGCGCCGAGGGCCTTGATGTTGGTGAGGGAGCTGCTGGTCTGGCTCGCGTACCAGGTGTGGGCGTGGTTGACGCCACGCATCAGGAACGTGTTGCCGTTGGCGTCGAGGATGCGGGTGCCGGAGACGGTGAATCCGGCAGCGGCCTGGGCCGGCTGGGCGAGGGTGAGGACCGCCGCGGCGGCGGTCAGGACGGCCGCGAGGCCGCCCCACCATTTGGCTTTCATGGGGATTCCTCCCTGTCCGCCAGGGGACGGCGACGGACAGATGTCGGGGGACGGTCGTCGAGAATCTAAAAGGACTTAACTAAGCCGGTCAAGAGGCAGGCTGCTAATGATCTTCGATGAGAACCGGCGCTTGACATCGCAAACTTAAGCCGCTTAATAATGTCGTCATCGAAGTTGATCCCTGTCTTGGAACGAGGAACCCGCCGATGAAGAAGACCGTCGCGGCGGCCGCCGCGGTGACGCTCGCGGTGCTCGCCGGATGCACCAGCTCCGACGGCGAGGCGAAACCGGGCGCCGCGAACAGCTCGATCACCATCTTCAACGGAGCCAACGGCACCATCGTGGAGAACTGGAATCCGTTCTCACCGACGCAGCTGCAGCCGACCAACGGCACCATGATGGAGGCGCTCTTCTGGTACAACGTGGCCAGCGAGGCGCCGCCCGCGCCGATGCTCGGCACCGCCTACCAGTGGAACGCCGACGGCACCGAGTTGACCGTCACCACCCGCGAGGGCGTCACCTGGAACGACGGGAAACCGTTCAGCGCCAAGGACGTGGCCTTCACCTTCGACCTGATCAAGCGGACCAAGGCGATCAACGCGACCGGCTTGGACCTCACGTCGTCGGTGGCCAAGGACGACAGGACCGCGGTCCTCACCTTCGGCAGCAAGTCGTTCACCGACGAGGCGTCGATCATCGGCCACACCCCGATCGTCCCGGAGCACGTCTGGAGCACGATCGACGACCCGGCGAAGACGATCAACCCGAACCCGGTCGGCACCGGGCCGTACAAGCTGAAGTCCTTCTCCTCGCAGAGTTTCGTCCTGGAGAAGAACCCGAACTACTGGCAGGCCGGCAAACCGCAGATCCAGAACGTCCGCTACATCTCGCTGGCCACCGCCGACGCCGCCAGCGCGGCACTCACCGCCGGCCAGGTCGACTGGATGAGCTCCTTCCTGCCGGGTCTGGATCAACTGCTCAAGAACCACAAGGACCTCTCGTACGTGAACACGCCCGTCCTGACGGCGTCGATCTTCACGTGTTCCAGCACCGCGTACGGATGCTCCGGCCCGCAGACCGACACCGCGGTGCGCCAGGCCATCTACCACGCGCTGAACCGCGACCAGCTCAACAAACTGGCCGGTGGCGGCTACGCCGGTGTCGCCTCGCCCACCCTGCTGCTGCCCGAGCGGGACAAGAAGTGGATCGCCGACCCCGCCCAGGTCACCATCCCCGGCGCCCCCGACGCGGCGAAGGCCAACCAG
Source organism: Actinoplanes sp. CA-252034 (assembly GCF_050956125.1). Classification (NCBI taxonomy): domain Bacteria; kingdom Bacillati; phylum Actinomycetota; class Actinomycetes; order Micromonosporales; family Micromonosporaceae; genus Actinoplanes; species Actinoplanes sp. CA-252034. The sequence goes on along the minus strand of NZ_CP191846.1, from coordinate 6,438,884 downwards.
ATCCTCGACGCGGCCGGCTGGGTCAAGGGCGGTGACGGCATCCGTGCCAAGGACGGGCAGCGCCTGTCGCTGACCATCCAGACGGTCACCGGCTGGAGTGACTTCATCTCGCTCAACGACGCCATGAGCCAGCAGCTCAAGGAGGCCGGCATCGAGCTGAAGCCCACCCAGCTGTCCTGGAACGAGTGGAACAACAACCAGGTGCAGGGCCGCTACCAGCTCTCCCTCGACTCGATCGGTCTCGGCGCCAACTCCAACCCCTACCACACCTACCAGGCCAAGTACGCCACCGTGACCACCGCCAAGGTCGGTGAGGCGGCCCAGACCAGCGGCAACTTCGCCCGCTACAGCAACGCCACGGTCGACAAGGCACTCGACGTCGCCGGCGGCACCAACGACGAGGCCCTGCAGAAGGAGCAGTACACGATCATCCAGAAGGAGATCGTGCGGGACCTGCCGTACATCCCGATCTACGTGAACTCGCTGCTCACCGAGTTCAACACGAGCCGCGCGACCGGCTGGCCGACCAACGACAACAAGTACGCCCTGCCCGCCTCCTGGAAGATCTGGGACAACGGCATCGTCCTGGCCAACCTCCAGCCCGCGAAGTAGCACCGTGCGCCACCTGCTCCGCAAGCTCGGTTTCTACCTGGTCGCCCTGTGGGCGGCGCTGACCGTCAACTTCGCGATCCCGCGGATGATGCCCGGTGATCCCGTCGAGATCATGCTGTCGAAGATGGGACAGAAGGGCCCGGTGACCGAGGAGACCCGCCGGGCCATCGAAGCCCTCCTGGGCGCCGACTCCGGCCGGCCGATCTGGTCGCAGTACGCCGACTACCTGGCCGGGCTGTCCCGCGGCGACCTGGGCGTCTCGCTGGTGTTCTTCCCCGCGCCGGTCAGCTCGATCATCGGGCAGACACTGCCCTGGACGATCGGGCTGATCGGCCTGGCCACGATCATCTCGTTCCTGACCGGCGTGGGGCTGGGCACCCTCGCCGGCTGGAGACGGGGATCGTGGACGGACAACCTCATCCCGGTCACCACGATGTTCCAGTCCGTGCCGTACTTCTGGCTCGCCCTGATCCTGCTCTTCGTCTTCGGCAGCATCTGGCCGGTCTTCCCGCTCAACGGCGGCTACGACGTCTACAACGTCACGCCCGGCTGGAACGGGCCGTTCCTCGGCTCGGTCGTCTACTACGGCACCCTGCCGGCGCTCACCATCATCATCTCGTCGATCGGCGGCTGGATGCTCGGCATGCGCAACATGATGGTCTCCACGCTCTCCGAGGACTACATGCTCACCGCCGAGGCCAAGGGCCTCAAACCCGGCAAGATCATGAGACGGTACGCCGCACGCAACGCGATCCTGCCGTCGATCTCCGGGTTCGCCATCTCGCTCGGCTTCGTCGTCGCCGGCTCGATCGTCACCGAGGCGGTCTTCTCCTACCCCGGCATCGGCTCCGCGCTGCTGCAGGCGGTCGGCGGCAACGACTACGCGCTCATGCAGGGCATCTTCCTCATCATCACGCTCTCGGTGCTCGGCGCCAACCTGCTCGTCGACCTGCTCTACTCGATCATCGACCCGCGCACCCGGATCGCCTCGTGACCGGCAAGCTCCTCGCCGGTCTGCTCCTCGCCGGCCCGATCGCGCTGTTCGGGCTGATCGGCCCGCTGCTCGTGCAGGACCCGTCCCGCGTCGACGACATCGGGCTCAGCGCACCCGGCGCCGGCCACGTGCTCGGTACCACCCAGACCGGGCAGGACATCCTGGCCCAGCTCGCGTACGCCACCCGCGGCTCGCTCATCGTCGGTGTCGTCGTCGGCGTGCTCACCCTCGTCCTGTCCGGCTTCTTCGGCATCGTCGGCGCGTACGCGGGCGGTTGGCTGGACGAGGTGTTCTCCCTGTTCATCAACATCATGCTGGTCATACCGGGACTGCCGGTGGTCATCGTCATCTCGGCGTACATGCCGGACCGCAGCCTGCTGCTCGTCTCGCTCGTGCTGGCGATCACCAGCTGGGCCGGGTCGGCACGGGTGCTGCGCGGGTCCACCCTCAGCCTGCGCAACCGCGACTACGTGCTGGCCAGCCGCGTCGCCGGAGAGCGGCGCTGGCGCATCATGCTGATCGAGATCCTGCCGAACCTGGTTCCGCTGCTCGCCTCCCAGGTGGTGTTCGCGGTCATCTTCGCGATCCTCGGCGAAGCCGGACTGTCCTATCTCGGGCTCGGCGCCAGCGAGTCGTTCACCTGGGGGACGATGCTCTACTACGCGCAGAACGGGCTCGCCCTCCGACTGGGCGCGTGGTGGTGGTTCGTACCACCCGGCCTGCTCCTCGCCCTTTTCGGCGCAGCCCTCGCGCTGATCAACTTCTCGATCGACGAGAAGATCAACCCCCGGCTGCGGACCCGGACTCGCGCGGCACGCCGTGGCCGGCGGATGTCGCGGGAACAGCTGCGCCGGGCCGAGGAGGCGACGCTGTGAACCGGCCGGTGCTGACCGTGGAGGGCTTCAGCGTCGACTATCTCGTGGAGCCGGTCGTGCACGCGGTCAAGGACGTCTCCTTCACGCTGCGGCGGGGCGAGATCCTCGGCCTGGCCGGCGAGAGCGGGTGCGGCAAGAGCACTCTGGCGTACGGAATGGTGCGTCTCCTCAAACCACCGGCCGCCGTCACCTCGGGGCGTGCGGTGTTCCACGCCCCGGACGGCACGGACATCGACTGGGGCGAGCTGGGCGCGGAGGAGTTGCGGGCCGCGCGCTGGGACCGGATCTCGATGGTCTTCCAGGGGGCGATGAACTCGCTCAACCCGGTCATCTCGATCCGTGACCAGTTCGAGGACGTGTTCGTGACCCACCGGCCGCAGATGTCCCGCGGCGAACGCCGACAGCGTTGCGGTGACCTGCTGGAACGGGTGGGCGTGGACCGTACCCGGCTGAGGTCCTATCCCCACGAGCTCTCCGGCGGCATGCGGCAGAGGGTGATGATCGCGATGGCCATGGCCCTGGAGCCACAGATCATGATCATGGACGAGCCGACCACCGCGCTCGACGTGGTGGTGCAGCGCGACATCCTGCGCGAGATCAGCCGGTTGCGTGACGAGCTGGGGTTTGCGGTCGTCTTCATCACCCACGACCTGCCGCTGCTGCTGGAGATCAGCGACCGGATCGCGGTGATGCGGCACGGCGAGATCGTCGAGCTGGGGGAGGCGGCGCAGCTCTACACGACGCCGCGGCATCAGTACACGCGGCGACTGCTGGCGTCCTTCCCCAGCCTGACCGGCGATCGCGGCGCGTTCGTCCGCGGCTCCGCCCTGGAGGCGTCATGACCCGCCATCTCGTGGTCGGCCTGGGCTTCGCGGGGGTCGCGTCATGACCCGGCTCGAGGTGCGCGGGCTGACGAAGGAATACCGGCTGCGTGACGGGCTGCGGTCGCGTCGCATGCGGGCCGTCGACGATGTCGGCTTCGCCCTCGACCACGGCCGGACCGTCGCCCTGGTCGGGCAGAGCGGCAGCGGCAAGTCGACCATCGCCAAGCTGCTCCTGCAGCTGGAACGCCCCACAGCCGGACAGATCCTGCTCGACGGGCGGCCGGTCGCGCGTCGCGGCGCCGGGCTGGTCCGCTACCGGCGGCTGGTCCAGATGGTCTTCCAGGACCCGTTCGCCTCGCTGAACCCGCACCACGACGTCGCCCACCACCTGGCCCGCCCGCTGCGCCTGCACCACCCGGCGCTGACCCGGGCCGACATCGACGCCCGGGTTCGTCACCTGCTGGAACGCGTCCAACTCGACCCCGGGTTGGCCGGCCGCCGCCCGCACGAGCTGTCCGGTGGGCAGCGTCAGCGCGTCGCCATCGCCCGCGCGCTGGCCCCCTCGCCGGGCATCCTGATCGCCGACGAGCCGGTCTCGATGCTCGACGTGTCGATCCGGCTCGGCGTGCTCAACCTGCTGGCCACCCTGCAGCGCGAGGAGGATCTCGGTGTCCTCTACATCACCCATGACCTGGCCACGGCCCGGCACTTCTCCGACGACATCCTGGTCATGTACCGCGGGCGGATCGTCGAGCACGGTCCCGCCGACGAGGTGATCCTCAACCCGAAGCACGAATACACCCGCCTGCTCGCCGACGCCACCCCGAACCCGGAACGCCGCCTGGGCCGTCAGGGCGCGTGACCGATCGGGGCGCGTGCCCGATCGGTCGCGTGGCTGATCAGGGCGCGTGGCCGATCCGCGCTGATCTGTCGGGAAGTCTGACCCGTCAGGAAGCCCGGCTCATCAGAGTGCCGGCCAGCCAGACGTCGGCGAGATCGGCGAGTGGTATGTCGAGTGCCTGGCTGAGGCAGACGACGGTGCCGAATGCCGGAGCGGGCAGGCGGCCCGTCTCGATCTTGCGGAGGGTCTCCGGGGAGATGCCCGCGGCCAGGGCCACCTCGACCAGGCTGCGCCCGCCCCGCGCGGCCCGCAGTGCCGTTCCGAGACGCTGCCCCGCGGCGATCTGTTCGGGGGTGAGTGGTTGCCGGACCATGTCCGCAGGATAGCCTCCCGGACTGCGTGGTATAAAAATACCGCACACGGAGAGGGAGACTGTCGTGATCGAGCTGAAGTCCGCCGAGGAGATCGGCCGGATGGCGGTGGCCGGCCAGTTCGTCGGCGAACTGCTCGCCGAGCTGAAGGACGTCGCCGCCGTCGGCGTCAACCTGATGGACATCGAGCACCACGCCCGCGGCCGCATCAAGCAGCGCGGCGCCGAGTCCTGCTACTGGGACTACGCTCCCTCGTTCGGCCGGGGCCCGTTCCGTAACGTGCTGTGCCTGTCGGTCAACGACGCCGTCCTGCACGGCCTGCCGCACGAGTACGTGCTGCGCGACGGCGACCTGGTCAGCATCGACATGGCGGTCGGCATCGACGGCTGGGTCGCCGACTCCGCGCTCTCGGTCGTCGTCGGCACCCCCGACCCGGAGGACCTGAAGCTCATCGAGGCCACCGAGGTCGCGCTCGAGGCGGGCATCGCGGCGGCCCAGCCCGGCGGGCGGCTGGGCGATGTGTCCGCGGCGATCGGTGAGGTGGCCCGCTCCTACGGCTACGGGGTCAACGGAGAGTTCGGCGGGCACGGCATCGGCCGCACCATGCACGAGGACCCGCACGTCGCCAACAGCGGCCGGGCCCACCGCGGCATGCGGCTCGACCCCGGACTCACGATCGCCATCGAGCCATGGTTCTGCCGCTCCACCGACAAGATCAAGTTTGATGAGGACGGCTGGACGATCCGCTCGGCGGACGGCTCGCGGACGGCCCATTCCGAGCACACCGTCGCCATCACCCCCGGCGGCCCGCAGGTGCTGACGCGCCGCCCTTGACCATGCGCCGGCCCACGGGCTCGGCCGACGCCGTCGGCGTCACCGTCGGCTGCGCAACTCCAGGATGTAGGCGGCGGTCAGGGCGACGCCACGGTCCTCGTCACGGGCCAGCGTCTCCAGAGCGCGGGTGGCCGTGTCGCCGGGAATGTCGGCGAGGGCCTGGGTGAGGCGCCTGCGGACCGGCGCGGCGGCCTCACCGGGGAGAGGTGCCCGACCAGCCCGGTGGCGATCCGCTCGGCGAGTGCCGGATCGGCCGCCAGCATGCCCATCGCGTCGGCGGCCTCCACGTCGTTCACCGCGTCGACGACCATGTCGATCAGCGTGGGGACGGTGCCGGCCACTCTGCGTGGGCCGAGCGTCAGGGCCGCGTGTCGCCGTACCGCGATGTCCTCGTCGGTGAGGGCGTCGTGCAGCAGCGCCGTCGCCGTGTCGGTGGGGATCTCGGCCAGCGCCCGCACGGCCCGTCGGCGGATCTCGGGCTGAGCCGCGTTCAGGCCGTCGGCGAGCAGCGCCGGCCCGGCGTCGCCGGCCTGGGCCAGAGCCCAGCGCAGGGCGCCCGCCACGTTCGGGTCGGTCTCGTTCAGCGCCGCCTCGACGAGCGCCTCGACGGGCGTCGGTGTGGTCTCGGTGGAGAGCGCGGCCCGCTGGCGGCGATCCGGGCTGTCCGAGCCGAGCGCGTGCAGCAGAGCGACCACCTGAAGGACGTCCGGCCAACCCGACGGCTCCGCGTCGCTGATGCGCCGGAGCCGGGTGAGTAGCTCCGTCTCCCGGGCGATGCGATCCCTGGTCCGCTCGATCAGGTCGTCGACGAGCCTGGACGGTGTGAAGCCGGGATCCTCCAGCGCCCGCTTCACGTCACGCAGCGACAGGCCCAGGGTGCGGAGGCTCTCGACGTGGAAGATCCGCCGGATGTCCTCGTCGGTGTACTCCCGGTAGCCGGAGTTGCTGCGGCCGGTCGGTTGCACGAGACCCAGCGATTCGTAGTGGCGCAGCATCCTGGCACTCACCCCGGAACGCCGCGCCACCTCACCGATCAGCACCGTCCGTCACGACTCCTGTCCCCGCACTACCGTCCCCCCACTCCTGTAGCTCACCGCTTCCGTCGCCGGCGTCTTCCGCGGGTGGCCGCTCCGGGGCGTCCGGACCCAGGGCCACGATGCGCTTCGCCTCCTCGACCGCCGCCTCGAAACCGGCGTCCGGGTCGTGGAGCAGCCGTTCCGTCGCGAGCGCGTGGTGGCGTACCCGAGGGTCGGGGTCCGTCTTCGCGGCCGTCAAGGCCGGCACGATTGTCTCACCGAGCCCGGTCAGTGCCCGGCTCAGACTCAGCCGCGTCTCCCGGTCACCGCGCCCGAGCTGGGTCACCAGCACCGCCGTGAGCACCGAGACGTCCTCGTCCGGCGCGAGCGCCACCGCCGTCCGCCACGCGGTGCGGGCCGTCTCGTCGTCGGGGTCGGTCAGCAACTCGCGGGTGATCGCCGGCCACGCCCGCCGGTCCCCGATCTTGGAGAGCGTGTGCAGGGCCTGGCTCCGCGCCCGCGGATTGGCCGAACCCAGCTCCCCGACCAGCCGCGGCACCGTCTCGGCCACCGCATGCCGGGTGATCGCCCACGTCAGCATGTCCCGCACGTAGAAGTCCGGCTCGACCGAGCACCGCTCGACGAGCCGGTCCACGTACTCCGGGTCGGGCGCGGTGCCGATCGCCATGACCGCCTGCAACCGCACCGACGAGCTCGGATTCTCCAACCCCTGGAGAGCTTGCATGATCACCGGGACCACCTCCGCGCCCCAGTGAAGGCCTTGCCACAGTGTCAAGGTCAAGCGGTTGAGGTCATGTCCAGTCCTACGCAGGTGAGAGGGCGTATCCTCTTGGCGGATACGCCCTCTCAGCATGTCTGGGTGACTAACTGGGTGACTAAGCCCCAGAGGTGTCACCTGGCCCGAAGATTCGGTCCATGGCTGTCGCCCCGTTCAGTAGGACCGGGCGCAGTTGGTGGCGGTAGACAGTCTCGGTGATCGAGGTTCCGGAGTGCCCGCACAGGTCGGCGATCTCCTCGATACTCATGCCGTTGTCTGACAGCAGCGAGACGAAGCTGTGCCGCAGCTCGCGAACCGTCCAGTCGTCCGGATTCATGTCAGTACCCGCGACCATCGCGCGGAAGGCGCGCAGCACGGCGTGCCGATTTAGTTGCGTACCAGTCTTGCTGGCGAAGACGATGTCGTCCGGTCCGGGATTCTCCTGTGCAGCATGGTGCGCGGTGAGGACTCGGACGCAGCGGACGGGCAGAGCGAGAGAGCGACGTGACTTCTTCGTCTTGGTGTCGCCGTGCGCACGGACTGAGTGCCATACGTGGATGGCCGGCGGAATCGGCGGCTCGGCGTCCGGTCGTCCGACCAGGTCGACGTGAGCCCAAGTGAGCGCCCGTAGCTCTTCGGTGCGAGCGCCGGTCAGCAGCGACAGAACCACGTAGGCGTGCAGGCTGCTCGACTCGGCAGCGGCGAGGAGCGCTTTGGCCTGCTCGTAGTTGAGTGATTTGGAGGGTCGCCCGGCGGTGCCGGTCGGTACCTTGCACAGGACGACAACGTTGCGCATGACTAGATCGCGGGCCATGGCCCGGTTGATTGAACGTTTGGCGATCGAGTGCAGCAGCCGCAGGGTTCGGGTACTGAGTGTTTTGGCCTTGTCGGCGAGCCATTTGTCTACGTCAGTGGCGTTGAGTTCGTTTTGTCTACGTGGGTCGCGTAGTTTGCGTGCGCCGATCGCGGGGATGACGTGGTTCTTGGCCAGGCTGGAGTAATTGTCGACGGTCTCCTGATCCACGTCAGTGAGTCCGTAGGTAAGCCAATCGGTGACGGCGTCGGCGACCGTGAATGCAGTCGCGGGTGTCGATCGGCCGTCCTCGTACTCACGGATCTTCTTCCGGAGTGCGTTGTTCGCTTCGGTTTTGGTTTTGCCGCTGGCCTTGCGGACGATGCGCTTGCCTGCCGGGGTGTAGCCGACGGTGACTGAGGCGATCCAGCGCTGCCGCGCTTCGTCCCAGTGCAGGCCGCCATCACCCCGGCTCCGGCGTTTCGTCATGCGGCGACTCCTCTCGTGCTCTCCCGTTCGAGTAGGGAGACGTATTCGGTGATGGCCGACTCGGGGACGAGCCGGGTACGGCCTTCCTTGACGGTGCGAAGCCGTCCTGAGCGGATCAACTCGTAGATGACGGAACGGCTCAGGCTCAACAGCCGCATCGCTTCGGGGACGCGGTAGAGCGCTCTTGGGGTAGTGCCGTCCACAGGTTCTTCCTCCTTCAGCGTGATCAGGCAGCGGTGGTGACAGCCGATAGGGATCGGCCGAGAGCATGTGCGATTTCTTCGCGTCCGGTCTCGTGTCGCTCACGGGCTTGAGCTGCGGCGCTGTTGGCTAGGAGGGCGTCGCCGGAGGTGTGCCAGCCGACTCCGGCAAAGCTGAGGGTGCTGACAATCAGGGTGGTCTCGTCGAGGTGATCGACCGCCCGAACAGCGGCGTTGTCATCAAGTTCTTCGGTGGCTCGGCGGAAGGCGATGCGGGTGTCGCGGAGCAGCCGGAAGGTGACGGAATAGCGGCGGGCTTTGGTGAGGAAGTGGCCGCCGTAGCCGAGCATGTGGGCCCAGCGGCGGAGTTTGGCGTATGAGTTGGCCGGTTTGGTGGTGCTGGCCGGTTTGGTGTCAAGGCTGGCTTGACGTTCGGCGACGCAGACGGGGCAGGCGCGGTATCGGGTGTGGGTGCCACAGTCCGGGCAGTGCCACGGCTCGATGAAAGGCCCGCCGACAAAGCCCCGGTGTGCGCGGAGTCCGCCACGTTCCCGGGTGGGGCTGTTGGGGTCGTGGCCGAGTCGCCAGCAGGCTTCGACGAGTCGTTGGACGTGGGTGCCCTGGGGGTGGGCGTGGAGCCCGACGTTGTCTTCGGTGATGCGGGTGGAGTTGTGCCCGGTGGCTTCGGTGCTTTTGGTGGCGTATTTGGCGAGGTATCCGGCGACCATACCGTCGGTGACTTCGCCAGAGCCGCTGAGGCTGATCGGGCGGATGTCGGCCTGGTCGCCCCAGGTCATGGGCCAGCCGTCCGGCTTCTGAGGATGGGCTGAGGTGGTGAAGGTGACCTGACCGGCAGCGTTGGTTAACGCGTCGACGAGGTCGGCGAGTCCGATCCCCGGCGGCGGGGGAACGACGGCGGTCGGGTCGTGGGGGTCGATGCCGTCGAGGCGGACCAGGGCGTGGAAGTGGACGGCGCCGCGGCGTTGCATCTCGGCGGCTTTGCCGTGGGAGAGCCGCACCGGTGGCACGTTGCGGGTCTTGCCGCTGGCCGAGGTGACCATGACGGGTGGGATGCCTCGGGTGCGGCAGAGTTTGGCGAGGGCGCGTTCAGCGTGTTGTTTGGTGCGGTGCCAGAGTTCGGCGGCGTGCAGGTTGAACACGACGTGGTGGTCGTGGTCGTAGCAGTCGAGGCACAGCGGCTGTCCGAGGGCCGGGTCGTCGGCCTCATGCCGAGTCCAGCAGACAGCCGGCATCTGATGCTGGCAGGGGCCGGGGGTGTCGCGGCGGGCATGGCAGGGGTCGGGTCGGCAGTCGCAGCGTTTGCGGTCGGTGCAGGTGTGCCGCCGAATGTGGCGGGTGTGGACGGTGCCGAAGCCGGGTGCGGTGAGGGTGACGAACGCGGCCGGGTGGCGGGACACCGTTGCGGGGACGCCTTTTCCGCCGACGAGCCCGGCACGCAGGAGCTGGTAGGCGTCGCGCTGATAGGTACGCGCGCAGGCGGGGCAGACCGAGGAACGCCGGTTGCCGCAGGCTTTGTAGATGGCGGCGTCGGGGAGTTGGTCGGTGTGCCGGGAGTCGAGCAACCGTCCGGTGACGGCTTCGATGGTGTCGAGGCTCCCGGACAGCCGGATCGGGCGGGTGCATTCACCGGCCGCGCGGACGTGGCTGAGCCAGTCGAAGTAGTCGGGCTGGGTGGCGCGGGCGAGTGCCTGCCCGGCAGTGCTGTAGTCGGGGGAGGGCGCGGTCCAGGAAAGTTCACCGTTCGAGCCCGTACCCCGGGCAGAGTGCTCCCGGGATACGAGGTCCAGCGTCGAACTCATCAGGCAGCGATTCCGGTAGTCGGGTGCTGCGGGCCGTGGTGGCCGGTGTGGGTGAAGGTGACCGTGTGCTCGATGACGGTGATCGTGCAGGCCGGGCACTGGCGGTGGGCGGGTTCGTGGCGTCCGCAGTCGATGACGGCGGACTTGTTGCCGCAGCGGACGGTGATGGGGTTGCGGCAGGGGCCGCCGGGGGAGACGGCGACGATGGTGCGCCGGGTGTCGTAGGGGTGCGGCTCGGCAGGGTTGGCCGGGCAGGTGTGGGTGTAGTGGTTGACGTTGACGAGGTAGGCGGTCATCGGGTGCCACCGAGGGCGGGGATGTTGCCGTTGATCCGGGTCGGGTCCGGGTTGTCGATGACGGCCAGCAGGTGCCCGGCGATGGCCGGGGTGGTGTTGAGCCGGGCGGCGAGCTCGTCGGCGGTGATGGGTTCGGTGGACATCTGCCGGTGCTGCATGGTGATCATGCGGGCGGCGGAGACGAGCCGGGCCGGGACGTCGGGTGTCGGGTGACGGTCGGTGTCGGCCGGCGGTGTGGTGAGTACCGGTGCCGGGGTCGAGACGGCGATAGGGCCGTCGGTCTTTCCGGTGGTTTCCGCCGTGTTGGTGGGGGTGAGTTCGTTCTCGCGGTGTTCGATGGCGGTGAAGTCGGGCCGGATCTTTCCGGCGACCCATTCGACGGCGGCGACCAGGCCGACGACAAGGGCGAAGATGATGCGCAGTCCGATCGGGCCGGGGGCGGCGGCGTTGACCGCGCCGGAGATGACGACCACGACGATGAGGACTTTGAGTGCGGCGCGTTTGGCGTCGGTGGCCATGCCGACGGTCTGGGTGATGGTCAGCATGGAGACGATGGCCAGGTCGAAGACGGCGGGCACGATCCAGGAGAAGATGCCCGCGCCGAGGTGATCGAGGAAGTGCGCCTGGTGAAGGTAGCTGGCGGCGACAGCGCCGACGACGATGCCTTTGTTGGCCAGGCGGATCAGGCGGATCGCTTTGAGCATGCCGGGCACGGCCTTCTTGGCGTACTCGGTGGCGAACTGCTGGGTGAGGCTGATGGTGGTCATCGGAGGCCTCCGTCGTTGGTGACGGGAATGACGGCGGTGACGCCCATGCAGGCTGAACACCAGACGGCGGCGTAGCCGTCGTCGAGCAGCTCGTTGACGCGGTCGTCGAGGGTTTCGTATTCGGCGGGGAACAGCGACAGGCCGTGGCATTCGTCGCACCACCGTCGGGTGGGGCACAGGCTCAGAACGGGGCCGAGTTCGTCGTGGATTCCGGCGGGGCTCATCCCGCCGATGCACCAGAGGCAGTCGTCGGCGGCGAGGTGCGCGCCGAGGTCGATGAGGCTCATGCGGTGCCTCCCGGGATGTCGCTGCGGGTCACCGGGTTGCTGTTGCGAGCGGGATCGATCCAGCCGCAGACGTCGCAGTTGTAGTAGCCGCATGACTGGCAGCAGTCGGTTCGGTCCTGACCGGCGGTGGCCTTGCCGAAGGTGTCGGCGCAACCGGGGTCGCCGCAGCGGCAGGTCGTGTTCTCGGGTGAGGTGGCAGTCATCGGTGGGCTCCTTCGGCACAGGAGAGGCAGGTTCCGAGCGAGCGGGGGATGTAGTAGTCGCGGGTGATCCCGCAGGTGTCGCAGGTGCGGCGGGCGGTCAGCATCCGTTCGATGACGGCGAGCTGGGCCGGGGTGGCGGTGCGCTTGGGTTTGGCCAGGTCACGCCGGTAGAGGAACGCGACGCGGCGCTGCTTCTTGTGCCGCCACAGGATCTGGGCAACCGGGTCGAAACCGCCGGGACGCAGTCCCTCGGCCCGCAACTGGCGCCGGGTGGCCAGTCCTTCCGGGGCGTAGCGGAAGGGAAAGGTGGGGAAGCCGTAGCGGCTGCCGGTGGGGTCGTAGAACTCGATGCGGATGCCGGTGCGGGCACCGAGTGCGTCGAGGAATTCGCTGGTGAGGGCGGAGGCGGTCATTTGCCGCCTCCCCAGCGCTGGTGGGCGGCTTGGCGGGTGATGCCGAGCCGGTCGGCGATGTCGGCCCAGGAGTAGCCGTGGGAGCGCAGGCCCTTGACGGCTTCGCTGATGGAGTCGTCGAGCTGGGTGGAGAGGGCGACCATGTCGCGGAGTGCTTCGACGTCGCCGGTGGCGATGCGGCGGGCGAACGCCTTGATGATGCGGCGGATGAAGGCGGCGTATTCGTCGTTCTCGACGACGTTGCGGCGGCGCGGCTTGGTAGGCCGGCTGTCGCCGGATCCGGTGTTCGGCGTCAAGCCGGTGTTGACAGTGAAACCGTTCACCGGGCACCCCCGGTGTGGTGGATGGTGTCCCACTCGTTGGCGGCGTCGGTGAGAGCTTCGATGACCTCGTTAAGGGTCCGGTCGGCGAAGTCGTTCCAGTCGCCGATTACGTCGATGGCGCTGTTGCCGTAGCCGTCGTTCGCGGTGTATTCGAGGTCGATCCAGGCGGCAAAGACGCGCATGGCGCGGATGGCAGCGATGGCCTCGGCGGTGTCGTCGCCGTCGATGACGAGCATGCCGGTGGCCAGGGAGCGGCCGGTGGCGGCGGTCATGATGGCGCCGGAGGCGCAGGCGGGCGGGAACGGACCGGCGGTGTCGGCGGTCATGTCGAAGAACTGGTGGCGGGTCCAGCCGTGCTGCTGGAGGTAGACGGCTGCTCCGCGCAGCAGGTCGGCCGGGGTCATGGTCGCGTCGAGGTCGGGTGTCGGAGTGGTTTGACGGGTAGCCTTCATGGCAGCCACGTCCCTTTCTTGGGGTGGTTGGCGAATGGCTGGCAGGACCCGCCCTTGCTGGCAGGCGTTGGATCGGGTCCTGTCGGCCGTGCATATGCAGTTTTGGATTTCCGCTGGTCAGCAGCCGGGGCAGTGCCGACGGTTGGTGAAGCTGCGACGGGCCGCAGCGGCGGCGATGATGGCGGCCATCGCCAGGACGCCGAGGAGCTGTCCGACGTGGGCGGCGATGAACTCGACGAGCTGGCCGATCAGGTAGGCGGCGACGGCCGCAGCTCCGGCGATGGTGCCCGTGATGGTGGTGACGATGACCGCGATCCGGGCGCGTCGAGGGCGACGCTGGACACGGGTGCGGGCGTACTCGCCGACGGAGCTGATCCGGGTGCTGGGCTGGTATTCGCGGAGTCGGAGGGTGACCTGGAAACGGTCGCCGACCGGGCGGGGCCGGGTCAGGGCGACGAGGGTTCCGGCGGTGCGGTGGTTCGCCACGATGTTGGCGAGCTGGGTGGCGGTGCCGGTGACGGTGTGATCGCGGTTGATGTAGTGGCCGGCGGCCGGGCGGCGGTGCCGGTCGGTGGCGTGTGGGGTCATGCGGCCATCTCCCATTGACTGGTGGTGGACGGTGCGGGGGTGCTGATGCCGGACGGGCGTCGCATCCAGGCGGCGTAGTCGGCGATGTTGTAGATCTGCTCGTCGGTGAGGTACGCGGCCTTGATCCGGCGGGGGATACCACCTTCGGCGAGTAGCCAGGCGGCTCCCCGGTTGTCGGGGTCGATGTCGGTGGCCGTGTAGCCGAGGTCGGCCCAGCCTTGGCCGAGGATCACGTCGGAGCTGCCGTTGGTGGTGCAGCGGAACGCGCACCGGTAGCCGAAGAGGTCCCGCAGGGAGGCGGGGATGATGTCCCACGAGGTGCGCTGGGTCGCGGCGACGACGGGCATGCCGCAGGCGCGGCCGAGGGAGACGAGCCCGCGGAGCAGGCCCTCGAATTCCTCCTGTTGTGCCTTGGTGCCGAGCACGGTGGAGAACATGGCAAGTTCGTCGATGATCGTGAGGATCGTTGACAGGTTGTCGTCGCGACTGACCTTGCGGCGGCGTTGCGACAGGATCCACTGGTAGCGGTTGGTGGCGACGGTCAGCAGCCGTTTGAGGACGCTGATGGCGGCCTCGATGTCGTTGCCGATGAACGCGTCGGCGATGTCGCGGTAGGGGCCGAGCTCAACGAACTTGGCGTCGAGCAGGACCATGCGGGTGTTGGCGGCCAGGGCTGCCTTGGAGGCAGCGAGGTTGATCAGGCCGGATTTGCCGCCGCCGGGTTCTCCGGCGATCAGCAGGTTGTGGAAGACGACGTCGAGCATCACGTGCTCGCCGAATTCGTCGATGCCGACGAACATCGGGTCGAACATCGACAGGTTGGGTGCGACCGGTATCCGGTCGGTGCCGAGTGGGCTGCGGGAAATGACGGACATAGTGGTGGCCTCCGGTAGGCGATAGGCTGCGGAGACCGACGCGGAGGACGCTGGTTGTTGGAGGCCGGTGCGGCCTTCGCGTCGGGTCCGTTTCGGGTCAGTCGTTCTCGTGCAGGTCAGTCCCAGGGGTCGTCGTCGAAGGTGTCGGCGGCCGGAGCCGCTTTGGACGCCTTCTTGCCGTTGGGGCTGGTGGCCGACTTGGCGGCCGTGGCGAGCGGGGACTCGGCCGGAACGTCCGGCAGGTCCAGCGCGGTCGGCACATCGGTGGCCGTCGTGTACGCGGGCGGCATGTTCTCGGTGTCGATGACGCCGACCAGCGGCGAGTTGACCGTGGCGGTCAGGACTTCGCGGCGCTTGATGTCGAACCGCACGAAGGCGGCCTTCTTGTTGTCGCTGGCGAGTTCGACCAGCACCGACGAGGCGTGGCAGGTGACCGCGATCTCGTCGAGGCGGCCCTGCAGCCGCGACAGCGACAGGCCCGGCCGCAGGTAGACCCAGACACGTTCCCCGACCGGGGTCGGGCGTGCCCACAGGATCAGCGGCAGGCTGCCGGACTTGTTGGCGATGAGGAACTGCGAGAA
Source organism: Actinoplanes sp. CA-252034 (assembly GCF_050956125.1). Lineage (NCBI taxonomy): Bacteria > Bacillati > Actinomycetota > Actinomycetes > Micromonosporales > Micromonosporaceae > Actinoplanes > Actinoplanes sp. CA-252034. The sequence goes on along the minus strand of NZ_CP191846.1, from coordinate 6,423,652 downwards.
GCAGACCCGCAGCCGGTGCCGGACGATGAAGCACCACCCGAGGGCGGTGACCCGGCGGCGAAGAGCGGGCACGGCGGCCGGGATGCCCACGAGGGGCGCCACGATGGCGGCGGTGACCAGGGCCGGGGTGGCGTTGGCCAGGGCGATCCAGCCGTAGACCAGCGCCATACCGGCGGTGATCTCCGGGAGCCACCACCAGATCAGGCGCAGCACCGGCCAGATCCGGACCAGCGTCCAGACGAAAGCGCCGGCGACGAAGGCGATCGGAGCGGCCAGCAGCGCGGCCAGGATCGGGTGCATGTGGTCGGACGCCACCGTCATGGCGAGGACGCCGACGATCAGCGCGGTGATGATGAACGCCATCCGGGCGTTACGCGCCGTGGTGCGCAGCACCCTCTGTTCGATGACGGTGACGGTTCCGGGTTTTCTGCCGAAACCGAAACCTCCGGTAGATTTGGACACGACACGTCCTCCCTGATCAGGGGCGGGATGGGTTGGAAGGCGTGGGGTCGGCAGGTTGGTAGCCCGTGAACCGGCCCTACGTCATCTCTTCGAGGTCGAAGGCGGCGAGGCTGGCAGGGATGAGACCAGTACCAGCCCCGCGCCACACTTCGGATTGCTTCGGCCACACGGTGGCCGACAGGTCGGGATGCTGGAGAACCAGCGCGATTCCCGGACCATCAGGTTGAATCAGTGGGAATGACGACCGTCAGCGGTCGAAGGTAGGCCACGGACACTGTGGCTCGGGTGTTCAGGTGTTGCAGGAAGTGCTACTTGCTCGCCGAGGTACTCGTCAGGGGCTTCAGCGACGCCGCGCGGAACGCCGTGCCGTTACGACCGTTGGTAGCCCATGCCTTGGCCTCCAGCGCCTCGACAGTGACGAACTGACCAACCTCAACCAACGGAATCTCACCGACCGTGGTGATGTTGATGACCTCGCCACCCGTCTCGTCGAGCGCGACGACCTGGGTCTGCCACATCGGACGGCCCGTTCCCCTCTCGGACCGCTGATTGCCCTTCTCGTCCACCTTCGGCTGAGCCTTCTTCGCCACCGTGAACGTGATGCCGGTGGTGTCCACGTAGATCTTCACGAGGGGTTCCTTCCCCAGTAGTGAGCACGCCCCCTGCGGGCGATTCGCTCGATGCCTAGAAGGCTCCTTTAAATGGCACGGCATCCTCACCGCGTAATCTGGACTTCCAGGGACGTCTGCAATAGCGTGAAGACGTCCCTAGATGTCTGGAGGAGTTGTGGCGAACGAACGGCTCCGTGATGCGATCTTGCGCAAAGAGCTGACCGTGACGTCGGTGGCCGGCCAGCTCGGTGTGGATCCAAAGACTGCTGAGCGCTGGATTACGCAGGACCGCACGCCATACCCGAAGCACCGTCACGCATTGGCCAAGATCTTGCAGCAGTCAGAGGCCTATCTATGGCCGCAGGCCTTAGCGCCGGAACGTGCAACCCGCGTGGCTGAGTCTGAGATCCTGCATGTCTATCCACGACGAAGCGCGGTTCCGAATGATCTGTGGCAGCAGCTCCTGGACCAGGCGAACAACCACATCGGCATCCTTGCTTATGCCGGATTGTTTCTGCCCGAGCAGAATCCTCGCTTCGTTCCGACGCTCGTTGAAAAAGCCGACTCTGGCGCGGTGGTCGAGGTCGTTCTAGGTGATCCGGACTGCGCCGAAGTGGCAAAGCGAGGCGAGGACGAAGGGATCGGCGACACGATGGCAAGCAAGATCCGCAACACGCTCGCCTTCTACCGCGAACTCGAAGGAAACGACAACGCCTCCGTCTACTTCCACCAGACGATCCTCTACAACTCCATCTACCGCTTCGACGACGAGATGCTCGTGAACACCCACCTTTACGGCATCCCCGCAGCGTATGCCCCAGTCATCCATCTGCGTCGACTTGCCGGTGGAGACCTGTTCGACGGCTACGCCAATAGCTTCCAGCGGGTCGTCTCAAAGTCCAAGTACGTCTGGCCGTGAAAGAGTGAGGACATGGCACGCATCGAGCACCTCAACAACCCGGCAGCACCGAAAGCCAACAGCATAGTTTCAGCGGCGACCACGTTCGTGCAGGACGGCATGGGCCGTGTGCTGCTCATTCGCCGGACGGACAATGAATTGTGGGCATTGCCGGGCGGCGCGCAAGATTTCGGCGAGACCATCGCTGAAACCGCAGTTCGGGAGACTGCCGAGGAGGCAGGTATCAGGGTCGAGGTGGTTGACGTGGTCGGCATCTATACGAACCCGCATCACCTAGTCGAATACAGCGACGGCGAAGTCCGTCAGCAGTTCTCCATCTGCCTCCGCGCCAACTACATCGGCGGTGAACCCACGCCGAGTAGCGAGTCATCAGAGGTTCGGTGGGTGGACATGACCGAGTTGGACTCGCTTCCGATCCACCCTTCGATGAGACTTCGGATCGACCACGGTTTCGAGAACCGTGATAAGCCCTACATCGGTTGAGTGTCCAGCCGCTGCTCAGCACGGGTGACGGCTTCAACGAGCGTCGGTTCTGCTTGTGCCCAGAAACGGGTAACTAGGTGCTCCGGCCCGTATCGTTGGCGAACCTCACCAAGCCGATCACTGACCGACAGGCTGTGCCCGTGAGGCCCTGTTGTCATGTCCGCATACCAAAGAGCGTCAGCGACCGGCGAACGCTCATACTCGAACTCCGCAGTCAACTGATCAGCTAGACCTCTTTCAGTGGCCTCGAAGATCGCGCACGAGTGATACGCAACCAGGCCTGCGATTCGTTGAGGAAACCCTTCCAGCAGAAGATGCCGAGCACCGTCGAGGGAATGAAAGCCGGTGTCAACGATGTCAGGCGCATAGCCGACATCATGAAGCCACGCGGCTGCGACCAGCACCTCAGCGTCAGTAGCCGGAAGGGTCGTCGAAACGTGGGCCGCTTTCGCGGCTACAGCTTGGACATGTCGCCAGCGCGTAGGTAGCGCTTCGGCGAGGCAGGACTCAGCGAATGTCGCTGCCCTCTTGATCAATTGGCTCACAACTTCAGGCTTGCACGGATCGTGAAGCCATACCAGAGCCCGAGGGGACGTCTATAGACGTCCTCGATCGAAGGCAAGAAAGAGCAGGTCCCGGTCGGCTGCCGGATCTTGTTCAAACTTTCTGTACGTCTTCAAGGCGGCCCGAAACGGGCCGCTCACGCCGCCGCCAGGGCGCGAGCCCGCCGCTTAGCTGGCGCACACGACGGCCACGCAGGCAGCCCGTCGGCTGGCGTGGAGAGCGGAGGATCGGGCCTGCCGAAGACCGCCAGGGGTGCGCGGTTGGGATGGTGAGGATTTGGCCGGCGTCCGACCGGCTCGACCTGGGCAGGTGCACTAGGTCGCCGCGCGGCTCACGATCGTCGGTCGCCGGGGTCGGCGGCGCGCGAGTGTGCCGGGCCGCTCCTCCAAGCTCAAGGGCGCTACGCGTCGCAAGCGACGGCCGCGAGCGGCCGCCCTTGACCTCGGAGCCTCTGCGACCCTCGGGCAGGAGTCGTGGGCAGGCCGATGGCCTGCCCTCACAGGGCGCGCGCCACCACCCCCGACACCCGACTCGCCACCGGTCACCGTTCGGGTGTCAAGGTAGCCTTGACGCTACATCGCTGGAGGAGTCGTCACCCTAGAGTGCCTGTTCAGAGGCCATGTGAGTGACAAGCGTAGTAATACTGAGGTTCTGGAGCGCGCAGGTCAGACGAAGATATCGCCACCCGGGTAAAACCGAGGAGGGGATGGGAGACCGGCAGATGGTTAATCCAGTACACCAACCTGGCAGGTCCGCTCTTTGGGTAGCCATCCTGGGGGTAATGGTGCCTGTGCTTGGGATTGCGGGTGGATGGATCGCCTACAAGACCGCCATCCTTGCCAACGAGACCGAGAAGATCAAGAACGAGCAGACTCAAACAAACGAGAAAGTTCGCGATAACGAAACTCGAACGGACCAGCTGCAAGATCAGGTAAATGACATCGCCGGTCCTGCGGACATTCGGAAGGTCGCAGAGCTTCTGTCAGGTGCTTGGCGAGGTACGTACCGATGCGACCAAGGCCTGACAGGCCTAGAGCTAAAGATCTACGTCGAAGGCCAATCGTCCCTACTGGCCACATTCGACTTCTTCCCGGTTGAATCGAACCCGGACGTTCCCAATGGTTCGTACGCAATGCGAGGGACGTTCACAACAGATCACTTCGAGCTCCAAGGCGACTACTGGCTAAAAAAGCCATCCAGCTATGGCATGGTCGGTCTCTCCGGAAACATTCCGCCGAGTGGATCGGATGGACTAACTGGAAGCGTCAACGGCACGACGGGTGGGTGCCATAACTACAATCTCAAGAAGATCTCAAACTCAACAAGCAAACCTCCGGTTTAGCGAAATCTCCGACGCCTCGGGCTGAAGGTCACACCTTGATACTGCCTGAGCAGACAGTGGCCGCGCTATGTATCACTGCGGTACAGCAACGAAGTGCAGCAACCGGTCAACCGCTTCCGCCCAAGCGGGACCAGTGCAAGCCGCTTGACCTCGTACGAGACTTGATCCAACCGAATCGCCGCGAGTTCGCATCGAGGGGGTCAGGGTGCGAGGCCAGCGCTGTCGACCAGCTGTTTGGTGAGAACCTTCTCTACGTCTTCAAGGGCCCTCTAGGGTTGTGCCTGGCTTCGTGCTAGCCTCCGGGCCCGTGCAGCGTTGACCCGTGCTGGGGCCTGGAAGATTTCCTCAAGAACAGCGTCCATAAGCGAGAGCGCTAGCTCTGTGTCAGCTGGTTCGATGGAATCAACGAAGTCCCCATGCGCCATATCATTGCCTAGATAGCGCACCTCATGTGCGCCGTCCCGCACGTACTCGCGAATTAGGCCCCTATCGTGCAAGGCCTCGATTTTGCTGAAGAGTTGCCCGTTTGTGATGCCCATTTCCTTGGCTGTGGCTTCGATTACTGAACGAGCCAGGAGTGTGGCGGCGCGGTGGGCATTTATGCTGTAGCATCGGTAGGCCTCATCGGCGGCCTCGCCTATATGCTGTGGAACGTCGGGGAAGGACTTTCCGCCTACCTCCTGGGGCCAAACTCGTAAGATTATGTCACCACTCATCAGCATGATAAGCCACATTCCGCACTCTTCGTTGGTGCATCGTTGAGTAGTAATTCGCGAATTCGACGAATCTACCGGACGAAGGAATTGCGGTACGCCGCTGTGGCTGGCCACCTGGGCGAAATTAACCAGGGCCTTGCAAAAGGGACACGTCGTCGCTGACACAGTGGGCGATGCTACCAAGCCTGGTGTTGTCTTGTCGTCTTGAAATTTGCCCTCGCTGGGCGGGCTGGTTCAGGGATGACGCAGCTGGCCGAATTCTGCGGCGGCGTACAGCAGCGAAGTACAGCAACGCAAGGTGCCGCATGGGACCTCAGCGGGATGCCAGCGCACCGTCTGGCCTCGCATCCGGCTTGATCCGACCGAACCGCAGTGACTCGATCGGTCACGGGTCGCTGGGTGACTAATTGGGTGACAATCGCCAGTGATCATGGTGGATAGCCCTGGACGCCGGTGGACACCAAGAGGGGTGCTGACCAGCGGATACGCACCGCTCACCGAAGATGAAGAGTTGCCACAGTGTCAAGGTCAAGCCCATGGGTCGTACAGACTGAGCTCCTGGTCGTCGGGGGCCTCGAAGAGCCGCCGCCATTGCTCGAGGTCCGAGCGCCGAATGGGTGGGTCCTCCGCGGCGCGTGCCTGGATGCGACGCCACAACTCGTCATCAGGGGCATCGAGGTGCAGCAGCCGAACCGTTGCGCCGAGGCTGCGGGCCTGAAGTCGGAGAGTGTCGCGTTCCGATCGGGCCCAGGTGCCCCATTCGATGACCACCGTGCCGCCGAGGAGCAGGAGGTCCCTGGCAACCGACCACTGCAGCGTCTCCACCCTCTCGCGCATGGTCGAGTCCCACAGGCTGGCGCCGAGTGCCGTCATCCAGTCGTCCGGCCCGAGTCGCAGGCCGCTTCGCTGGGCGGCCAACCGCTTCGCCGTCGTGGTCTTTCCGCTGCCCGGCAAACCGCAGATGATGATCAGCTGTCCTCGCGGCGCCGCTCCGGTCGACTGCCCGGCGTCTTCCCCCGTCACGTGAGGCATTGTCCCCGGCCGGCGGAGGTAGCCGACACGGTGACCACCCGCGGCTGGCCACGGTGCCGTGGACCGGTGGTCATCGCGGCGCCCAGCCAGCGGAACAGCGGCAGCCGCCAGGCCCGAAAGGCTCGACATGGGTCGATCTCGTGTCAGCGACGCAGGTGGGACTGGAGGACCAGGGCGGCGGCGCCGGTGGCGGAGGCGGTGGCGGCGGCCAGGGAGACGGTGACCGTCACCGATCGGCGCCACGTCTTCGTGTCGGCGGGGGCGACCCGGCGCATGATGGCCGGGCCGTAGACGAACGATGCGGCGGCGAAACCGGGGCCGGTCAGCACCACCAGGTCCACGTCCAGGAGGTTCACCACCGATTCGGCGGCGGCTGCCACGTACCGCGCGGAGTCCTGAAGCAGGGCCAGGCAGCGGGGTGCGCCCGAACGAGCCGCTCGGGCCACCGCCGCGAAGTCCGCGGCCACGCCGCGGCCGATGGTGTTGCCGAGACCCGCCTCGGCCAGCGCGGCCGGGTCGGATCGGGCGGCGACCACCACGGTGCGCGGACCGGCTAGAACCTCCAGGCAACCGCGACTGCCGCACCAGCAGGGCGGGCCGTCGACCTGGACGCAGACGTGGCCGAACTCGCCGGCCGCCCCGTGACCGCCGCGGACCGCGCGGCCCTCGGAGACGATGCCGGCGCCGATGCCGCTGCCCATGTAGAGGGCGGCGAAGGCGCGTTCGGGGCCGACCCGGGCCACCCAGTATTCGCCGACGGCGGCGGCGGTCGCGTCGTTCTCGACCAGGACCGGCCAGCCGGTCTCCTCGGCGAGACGGCGGCCGAGTTCGTCGGCGTCCCAGTCGCGCAGGTGCGGTGGCGAGTCCCAGCCGGGCGGCAGGCCCCCGGCGGGCGCCGGCCAGACGACACCGATGCCCAGGCAGCGGGCGTGGTCCACACCGGATGCGGCGAGCAGGGTGCCGATGCCCTCGACCAGGTGGGCGAGCAGGTCACCGTCGGTGAGAGCAGCGGTGCCGGTGAAACCGGCCGGCGCGGCGGCGGATACGAGCGGCGCGGGGGAGGCGGGATGATCGGCCGAGTGGGAGCCGGCGGTGGGAGCGGAGGGAACCGGGCGGGCGGTGGGGGCGGGGCGGGTCAGACGGGAGATGACGCCGCCGGTCTGGCCGGTCAGGACGAACGTGGTCACGTCGCGGTCGAGGTGGACGCCGACGGCCAGGCGGGCGGCCGGGTCGAGGCGCAGCAGGGTGCGGGGTTTGCCGCCGGTGGGGGTGCGGCCCGTCTCGACGACCAGGCCCTCGTCGAGGAGCCGGCGGACGGTCATCGACACGGCGGCCTCGGTGAGCCCGGTGACGGCGGCCAGCTCGACGCGACTCAGCTGATCCGAGGCGCGGATGGCGTCGAGGATGCTCTCCCGGGCGGCGGGCCGGCGGCCACGGCCGGGGCGGCTCTGTGCCGGCTGGCCGACCGTTTCCCTCACTCAGCCACCTCGGTCGGGGTCACACGGACGAGCAGGACACGGTCGGGGTAGAGCACCGGCGGCCGGAGCCCGGAGGCACCGAGCGCGCGCCCGCCGAGGCGGACGCCTCGCGGCGTGCACCAGGGTAGCGCAGCGCCCCACGCTGCGGCGTTGCCGTCGGGGACGTCGCCGGGTGGCTGCGGGCGGACGTGATACACGCGGTCCGGGTCGAGGCCGGGCAGGGTCACGACGCCGGGTGGGTACGACACACTGGTCGCCGTCGCGGTCAGGGCGAACAACGCGTCGGAGTCACTCACCACCCCGGTCACCGACCATGCGGGGTCGGCCACGTCGCCGTGCACGAGCGTGCCGGTGTGCAGCAGTCCGCGGACCTCCTTGTAGAGGGCGATCCACGCCGCAAGCTCGTCCCGGTCCTCTCGCGAGACGACGGACAGGTCCCATTCGACGCCGAAGTGCCCGAACAGGGCCGACGCGGCCCGGGTGGACAGCGGCAGTGTCCGGTGCGTGGTGTGTGACGTCGGCGCCCCCACGTGCGAGCCGATCAACTCCAACGGCACGAGCAGTGACGTCCATCGCTGGATCGTCGTCCGCTCGTGCGCGTCGATGCAGTCCGACGCCCAGACCCGGTCGGTCCGCTCCAGGATCTCCAGGTCGACCCGCCCGCCCCGGACGAGCAGGACTCGATCTCCACACCGGGGTGCCGCTCCCGCAGCTCGTCGAGCAGGCGGTACACGGCCAGCGTCTGATCGTGCACCCCGGCGAGCCCACTGACGGGATGTCCGGCTTCGACCAGATCCCGGTTGTGGTCCCACTTCAGATAGGCGATGTCATTTTCGGTCAGCAGAGCGTCGAGGCGCCCGAGCACGTAGCGAAACGCATCGGGATGGTGCAGATCCAGGACCTGCTGCGACCGTGCGGCCGGTGGCAGACGGTGACCGACGCCCATGATCCAGTCCGGGTGGGCGCGTGCCAGGTCCGAGTCCGGGTTGACCATCTCCGGCTCCACCCACAGCCCGAACTCCATCCCCAGCCCGCGCACCACCTCGATCAGCGGCCCCAGCCCGTCCGGCCACACGTCGGCCGACACCTCCCAGTCGCCGAGCCCCGACGTGTCGTCGCGCCGGGACCCGAACCACCCGTCGTCCAGCACGAACCGCTCCGCCCCGACGGCCGCCGCGGCCCGGGCCAGTGCGGTCAGCCGGTGCAGGTCGTGATCGAAGTAGACGGCCTCCCACGTGTTGACGACGACGGGCCGCGGACGCGTGGGATGATGCGGACGGGACCGGAGCCAGGTGTGGAAACGCCCGGCCACCGAGTCGAGCCCGTCCGCTCCGAACACCGCGTAGAGCCACGGCGAGGTGTAGGAGTCGCCCTCCCGCAGCCCGACCTCGCCGGGCAGCAGCAACTCCCCGCCACCCAGCGCCGCATGTCCGTGATAGTCACGTTCCGCAATGGTCCGTGCCCCACCGGAGAAGGCCGTATGTACACCCCAGACCTGCCCCGACCGGTTGGCGAAGCCCGCGGTCCCGGCGCACAGCACATACGCGGAGTCATATCCGGTGCGCCCGGTCCGGTTCTCCCGCACCCGCAGCCCGTGCGTGAACGCGGTCCGCTGCGGCGAACGTTCCCGCAGGTGGTGCCCGGTGAAGTCGAGCAACTCCACGGCATGGTCCGGAACCGGCAGGAACAGCGTCAGGTGATCCAGCCAATACGTCCCCGGCGCCACGCTCGTCAGCCGCGCGCGGGCCCGCAACACCCCACCGGGCAGCAACTCCAGGTCGACGGTCAGCTCCAGGCCCGCTTCCCGATCAAGAGCATTGATTTGTACGGCTACCTCACTCCGATCGATGCCGGACACGCGAAAGGCGCTGGACCACGCGCGGCCGTCCCGGTGCCCGGCGAGTCCGGGCCGCCCCAGCCATCCGGCCGACTGCTCGGGCATGATCGACACCCGGACCGTCCCGTCCGCGGAGAACCCGATCGGCTGTGGCGCCGCGGCCAGCGCCAACGCCTCCTCGTCGACGGAGCCGAGGGCTGCTCCCCAGTGCACGATCGCGGGCAGTGACGACCCTCGGCAGTCGAGGACCACACTCACGCCGTCCCTGCTCAGATGGACATAATCGGCCACCCGTACCTCCGCTCCACCAGCGTTGACGGACTTCGTTCAGTTGCTTAAGAATGTGGTAGCCCCCGGCGCGGCGGCAACCCCGAACCCACTCGACAGGGAGCTCCCCGACATGCACAAGACCGACCTGCACACCGGCTGGACCGTCCGGGCCGCCGGTGGACCGGTCCCGCCGGAGATCGCCGCCGCCCCGTTGCCCGCCACCGTCCCCGGCACCGTGCACACCGATCTGCTCGACGCCGGCCTGATCCCCGACCCGTACCTGGGCGGCAACGAGGCCGACCTGAGCTGGTTCCACCGCAGCGCGTGGCGTTACGACACCACGGTCACCGCCGCCCCGGCCGAGCCCGGCGAACGCGTCGACCTGGTCCTCGACGGCCTCGACACCGTCGCCACGGTCACCCTCGGCGACGAGGAGCTGGGGCGCACCGCCAACATGCATCGCGGCTACCGTTTCGACGTGCGGCACCTGCTGACCGGCGGCGACGTCCCGCTCAGCGTCCGCTTCGACTCGGCGCTGGAGTATGCGGAGGGCATCGAGCAGCAGCTCGGCAGCCGCCCCCGGCCGTACCCGCACCCGTTCAACGCGGTCCGCAAGATGGCCTGCTCGTTCGGCTGGGACTGGGGCCCCGACCTGCAGACCGCCGGCATCTGGAAGGGCGTGCGCCTGGAACGCTGGCACACCGCCCGGCTCGCCGAGGTCCGCCCGCTGGCCACCCTCGACCCCGACGGGCGTACCGGCCGGCTGACCGTCCACGTCACCGTCGAGCGTGCCGCCGACGAGCAACTGCGCGTCGAGCTGACGGCCGGGTTCCTACGGGCCGAGGCCGTCATCCCACCCGGCTCCGACCGTACCCTCCTGGAATTGGAAGTCCCCGGCGCGCCGGTCTGGTGGCCGGTCGGCCACGGTGACCAACCGCTCACCGACGTCGCCGTCACCCTCTCCAGCGGATCCGAGCGGCTCGACACGCATGCGACGCGGGTCGGTTTCCGGTCCGTCCGCCTCGACGAGACCCCCGATGAGCACGGCAGCCGGTTCACCCTGGTCGTCAACGAGCGGGAGATCTTCGTCCTCGGCCTGAACTGGATCCCCGAGGACCACCTCCTCACCCGGATCACCCGCGCCGATCTCGAGGCCGCCGTCGACCGGGCCGTCGTCGCGAACGCGAACCTGCTGCGCATCTGGGGCGGCGGCATCTGGGAGTCCGACGACTTCTACGACGTCTGCGACGAGCGGGGCGTCCTCGTCTGGCAGGACTTCCCGCTGGCCTGCGCCGCCTACAGCGAGGAGGAGCCGATCCGCTCCGAGATCCTCACCGAGGCCCGCGAGAACGTGGCCCGCCTCGCCCCGCACCCGTCGCTGATCCTGTGGAACGGCGGAAACGAGAACATCTGGGGCCACGAGGACTGGGGCTGGAAGGCCGACCTCGACGGGAAGACGTGGGGCGCCCGCTACTACTACGAGGACTTCCCGGCGCTGCTGGCCGAGCTCGACCCGACCCGGCCGTATCACCCGGGCAGCCCGTCCAGCCCCGGCCACGACCCCGAGGTGGTGCACCCGAACGACGACCGGTACGGCACCCGGCACGAGTGGGATGCCTGGAACCGGGAGGACTACACCCATCACGACGGCTTCGTGCCGCGGTTCTGCTCCGAGTTCGGCTGGCAGGCGCCGCCCACCTGGGCCACGCTGACCTCGGCGATCGCCCCCGAGGACCTGCGCAAGGACTCGCCGGTCTTCCTGCTGCACCAGAAGGCCGAGGACGGCAACGGCAAACTCGACCGTGGGCTCGCCCACCACATGCGGGTGCCCACCGACTTCGGGGACTGGCACTGGGCCACCCAGCTCAACCAGGCGCGGGCCACGGCGTATGCGGTCGAGCACCTGCGCAGTCACGCACCGCGCACCATGGGCAGCATCATCTGGCAGCTCAACGACTGCTGGCCGGTCACCTCGTGGGCCGTCGTCGACGGGGCCGGGCGGCTCAAGCCCTCGTGGTTCGCGCTGCGCCGGGCGTACGCCCCGGTCGTGCTCTCGATCCGTGAGCGGGACGGACGGACCGTCCTGGCCGTGATCAACGACCGTGAGGAGCCCTGGCGCGCGAGCACCCGTCTGCGGCGCGTCCGTTTCGACGGCACCGTCCTCGCCGAGTCCGCTGTGGAGCTCGAGGTGGCGGCACGGTCGGTGGCGCTGGTCGACCTCGACCCCGAGCTGCTCGCCGTGTCCGATACCGATCGTGAAGTGCTGGTCGTCGACGCCGGCGGGCTGCGCGCCACACACCTGTTCGCCGAGGACAAGGACCTGCGCTACGACCCCGCCGCGGTCCGGGCGCACACCGTCGCCGTCGACGGCGGATACTCGGTGACCGTGACCGCCGCATCGTTCGCCCGCGACATCGCCGTCCTCGCCGACCGCGTCGCCCCCGACGCGCTCGTCGACGACATGCTGATCGACCTGCTGCCCGGCGAGACCCACACGTTCACGGTCCGCACCACGGCCGCCGTCGACGCCGAGGCCTTCAGCAGCCCCGAGGTGCTGCGCTCGGCGAACGCGCTCACCCTGCCGGCCAAGGTCGGCTGATGCCCGCCCCGGGTGGCCTGATCGGGCTCGTCCTCACCGGCAGCGCCGCCCGGATCGGTGTCGAGCCGTTCATCATGGAGCTGATCGCCGGGATGGAGGAGGCGCTGGCCCCGCACGGCGCCACCGTCCTTCTCCTGGTCGTGCCCGACCTCGACGCCGAGCTCGACACCTACCGGCGGTGGGCCGGCGACCACACCGTGCAGGCGGTCGTCGTCGTCAACCTCGTCCACGGCGACACCCGGCCCGCCTGCCTGGCCGGGCTGGGCCTGCCCGCGGTGCTCGCCGGCCGTGCCGACGCGCCCGAGTTCTCCCGGGTCGTCACCGACGACGCCGGCGCCACCACGGCCGCCGTCGAGATGCTCGCCGAGCTCGGGCACCGGGTCATCGGCCGGGTCAGCGGCCCCGCCGATCTGGTGCACACCGCCGAACGGACCGCCGGCATGCACGCCGCCGCCGCCCGCCACGACGTCCTCGTGCACCTCGTCGAAGGAGACTACGGAGCAGAGGCGGGTGTACGAGGGGTGCGCGCCCTCCTCGACACGGAGCCGCCACCCACCGCCGTGGTGTTCGACAACGACGTGATGGCCGTCGCCGCCGAGCACGAGCTGATCCGCGCCGGTGTCAGCGTGCCCGGAGCCGTCAGCCTGCTCGTGCACGACGACTCGCCGCTGTGCGAGCTGGCGGTGCCGCCGCTGTCGGCGCTCAGCATCGACGTGCACGAGCACGGGCTCACCGTCGGCCGGGCCGTGGTCGCCGCCCTCGACGGCGCCGAACCGGCCGAATACCCCGGCCCGCCGGTCCGCGTCCTGCGGCGGGAGAGCACCGGGCCCGCCCCGTCATAGGCGGCGTCGCATGCGGGCGCCGCGCCTTTGTCGGGGGCGGTGCTGCATGTGGCCGCAGGGCGGCGTGTCGTCACAGGTGGCGCCACATGTCCACGGCGCCGACCTCGGTGAAACCGTGACGCCGGTAGAAGCGCCGGGCCCGGGCGTTGTCCTCGTGCACCCCGCCGAACAGGACCACCACGTCCCGGCCGAGCAGGCGGATCGCGTCCCACGCGGGCGGGATCAGGGCGTCGGCCAGACCACGGCCCTGCCACGCGTCGGCCACACAGGGGCCGAAACGGGCCGTCCGCTCCTCGTCGAGGTGGATGCCGTGGGCGGCGTACCGCGTGATCTCGAAGCCCTCGGGCAGCGAGAGGCTCAGGTCGACGACCCCCGCGAGGTCCTCGCCGTCGACGGCGACCAGCCGCACCTTGTCGTAGCGCCCGATCGCCTCGATCCAGTCCGCCGCCGCGGCCTCGTGGCTCGTGTCGCCGTGCCAGAACCGGCGGCTCGTCGACGACAGCCCGGCGAGAAACGCGACCAGGGCGCTCCCGTCGCCGGGGAGCAGCGCCCGGACGGTCAGGCCGGCGCCGTCCACCGTGATCGTGCGGGTGAGCGGCGACGGGTCGGCGGCGAGAGCGGCGATCACGGTCGTGGACACGACAGCCAGTCTGCCGCGTCCACCTTCGATCAGGTCGCCTGGATCGACAACGAGCGGGGTCAGGAGATCACCCTCGCCACCGACTTCCGTGCCTTCATCGAGCAGTTGACGCCCGCGTCACGCTATTGCGAATGGTCCGGTCCCGCGTGAAGTATGTTGCCCGAATGGACGATCTTGCCGGCGCCGGAGTCTCCGAAGACGTGTTCGCCCTGCGGCCCGACTATCGGGCGCTGCTGATCGCGGTCGACGGGATCGTTCCCGGGCCCAGCGACGCCGCGAGCGACGCCCTGCTGGCGGCCGCGGAGAAGGCCGTCGCCGGGGTGCCGGTCGATCAGCATCCGCACGCGGTCGCGTGGCGGGACGCCTATCGCGCGTTCGGCGCGAAACCGCAGCGCACCCGGCACAGCCTGGAGGCGCTGCTGCGGCGGGCGCCGGCCGGGCTGCCGCGGGTCAACCGGCTCACCGACATCTACAACGCGGTGTCGGTGTCGCACGGGATCCCGCTCGGCGGCGAGGACCTGAGCCGGTATGTGGGGCCGCCACGGCTGATCCGGGCGATCGGCGCCGAGCCGTTCGACACCGTCGCCGACGGTGCCGACGTGATCGAGCATCCGGAACCGGGTGAGGTGGTCTGGTGTGACGACGCCGGGGTGACGTGCCGCCGCTGGAACTGGCGTCAGGGCCGGCGCACCCGGCTGCGCGACGACACGACGCGGGCGCTGTTCATCCTCGACGCGCTCGCCCCGCTCTCCGACGACGCCCTGACCGCCGCCGCCGACGAGCTGACCGGCCACCTGCTGCGACTCGGCCCGGACGTCCGCGCCACCCGCAGACTCCTCACCCCTCCCGCCCCGGCCTGACGCCTCCGCTCCGCAGCAACACCCCGGCGTCCGGCCGCTGCGCCCGCGACTGCCGGAACTCCAGCGCCTCCGCCATCTCCTCGTACTGCAGCAGGTTCCCCGCCAGCTCGGCCAGCAGTGCCTTGGCCTCCGCCGAGGTCGCGTAGAAGAACTCCCGGCGATGGTTGACGAGGTTGACCCGCCGGTCGGCGAGGCGGGCGTGCATCGCGGCTTCGATTCCGACGGCGTCCTCGGAGAAGAACAGCGCATGCACGTCGAAATTGAAGGGCACCGACGCGTCGCTCAACTCACGGACCCGGTCCATCGGATCGAGCCGCCGCGTGAGCCCGACTTTGATCATCGACTCCCCGAAGGCGCCGATGTTCGAGATGACATACACATAGCCGGCCCTGATGTTCGCCGCCCGATAATCGACGTCCTGGATCGCGGTGTCGATCTGTGCGAGCCGTTCCTGCAGTTGCGCGGCGCCGTCGGTGTCGCCGTTGGCCCGCAGGGCGGCGAGCGCATTCAGGTAATGGGCGCGTTCCTTGTCGAGCCGGGCACGCTCTCTCTCGATCTCCTGTTGCACTTTGCGTTCCTCACGCAGACGCGCCTTCTCCTCGCGTTCGCGTTCCTTCTCCTCCGCGACCTTCTGCACGTAGTCGGCGGTGAGTTGCAGCTCCTGGAGCCGCACCCGGTGGTACGCCTCGTTGATCCGGATGTCCATCGTCTTGCCGAGGCGGGCGATCGTCGTCGCCACCTTTCCGAGCCGCTCCATCGCCGATTCGAGCTTGTACGGTTTGAGGCCGCGGACGAGGTTGTCGGCCTCGGCGTTGTAGGCGCGCAACATCAGCTTCGAGAAGTCCCGGATCATCGCCCGGCCCTGCGCCTCGGAGCCGTTGACCGTCCACCCCTTCGCCGCCTGCACCGCGCCGCCGTCGGCTCTCGCCATCGCCTTGATCCGGCCCTGCAGCTCTGCCAGCGCCGTCTGGTAGGCCACGGCGTCGGACAGCGGATGCCGGTACTGGTAGACGCCCGCCTCCTGCAGAAGGGCCGTCTCCTCGGTGACGACGATCTGCTGCCGGGCCTGGCCCAACCGGATCTTGGCCTCCGACTCCTGACGGGCCAGCTCGCTCAGGAGCGTCTGCGCCTCGGTGACCTGCTCGGCCAGGCGCGCTCGGCTGCCGGCCGCCTCCTCGGCGGTCTCCCGGCGCACTCGTTGCCGATGCTGTTCCAGCTCCACCGCGGACAGGACACCGAGGCGCTGCACGTCGGCTCGCAATCCGGCCAGCTCCGCGGTCAACCGGTCGACTTCTCCGGCGAGTTCGCGGGCCTTACCGCGGGCGCCGAAGAATCCGATCTCCGATTGAGTGGGGACAGGCGCCGGTTCCGGGTCCGGAGCTTGGACCGGCATTTGAGCGGGCGCTTGAGCCGGGGCGTTTACGGTGAACGTCGCCGGTGGCGGATGCTGCGGCATGACGGGTGCGTCCGGAACCCAGAATTGCCATCCGGCGGGTGCCGGGCCCCAGGAAGGATTCGGCATCCATCCTTCGGGCGGAACCCATCCGGCGGGTGGCGACGGCCAGTTCGGCGGAGTGTTGAAGCGGTACGCCACGATTCATTCCTCGGGTGGTCGAACGATCGTCCGACCGTAGCAACTTCCGAGAACCTCCCTATCGTGCTTTCGGCTGTGCGACTGAGCCGACCAGACGGAATGAACGACTCGACAATCGATGCGGATCCGCTGTGGATTGCCGCAGCCCGGCAGAATGCTCCGAATCCCGCACGGTCCACTCTAGAATCGGCCACTGTGCCTGATCCGCTCGTCAAGCTCTCGCCCCCGCAGCGTGCCCTGCTCGACGCCTGGCTGCCCGGAGTGGAGGTGGTCGAGGACCACAGCTGGGGCATCGTGGAGACCACGGTCCTCGAGCTCGTCCACGACCGCCGGCGGCTGATCCTCAAGGCCGGTGGCGCCGCCGACCACCACATCGCCCGCGAGCTGCGCGCCCACCGCGAGTGGCTGACCCCGTGGACGGACCTCGGTCGGGCCCCGTCCCTCGTGCACGGTGACGTCGACGCGAAACTGCTGGTCACCACCTATCTGCCGGGTGAGCTGGTGACGGTGACCAGCGTCGACGTGTTCCGTCAGGCGGGTGAGCTGCTGGCCCTGTTGCACGGCCGGCCCGCCGTCGCCGACGACTACGAGTCGCGTGAGAACGCCAAGTGCCTCCGGCTGCTCGACGGCCCGCATCGCATCGCCCCGGCCACGGTGGAGCGGTTGCGCAGCCTCATCGCCGGATGGCCGACCACTCCGGAACCGGTCGTTCCTACGCACGGTGACTGGCAGCCCCGCAACTGGCTCGTCCACGAAGGTGTGGTGGGCATCATCGACTTCGGCCGTGCCGCGCTGCGCCCCGCCTACACCGACCTCTCCCGGTTGCAGGCGCAGGACTTCCGCGACGATCCCACCCTGGAGAAAGCCTTCTTCGAGGGGTACGGGTCGGACCCGCGCACGGCCCCCGGATGGCATCGTGGCCGCCTGCGCGAGGCGATCGGCACCGCCTGCTGGGCGTACACGCACGGTGAGGTGGACTTCGAGAGGCAGGGGCACCGCATGATCGCCGAGGCGCTCGCCGAGAATCTCTCGTAGGACGTGTCAACCGGCTGACCGCCCGGGCCCGTCTCAGTCGCGAAAGACATGACGGGGGAGGGCACGACGATGAGGGCTCGCTCCGATGACGAGTACACCGAGTATGTCTCGGCGCGGATTCCCGCGCTGCGGCGATTGGCATACCTTCTGACCGGTGACGGTCACCGGGCCGACGATCTGGTCCAGCAGACGATCACCACGCTGTATGTGAAATGGCAGCGGGCGCGCGGCGCCGACCACCTGGATGCGTATGTGCGCAAGATGCTCGTGCGCACTTTCGTCGACGAGAAACGCCTGGCCTGGGCGCGGGTGGGCCTGTTCCGGGAGGCGCCGGAGCCGCCGCCGGTCAGCGACGCGGGAGCCGAGGACCGCCAGGTGGTCCGGGGCGCGCTCAGCCGCTTGCCCCGCCGTCAGCAGGCCGTTCTCGTGCTGCGTTTCTACTACGACCTGCCGGTCGACGAGGTCGCCGCGATGCTCGGCTGCACCACCGGCACGGTCAAGACACACACCTCACGTGGCCTGGCCACGCTCCGGCGCCTGCTCGGCGACTCCGACGCCGCCGCCGTCCAGTTCGCGAACTGACTCTAGGAGCGACGATGCGTACCGATCACGACCTGATCCAGTTGCTCGACGACGAGCCACCCGTCCCGTCCGCCGTCGACGTCCGTGGCGCGATCGCCGCCGGCCGTCGTCGCCGGACGGTCCACCGCGCCGGCTGGGCCGGCGCCACCGCGACGGCGCTGGCTGTCGCCGCCGTCCTGACGGTCAACGGCGACCTGGTCACTCCGCGCCCGGCACCGACCGAGGTCGCGGGCCCGCTCCGCCCGCCGACGTCTTGCACCGTCCACGACCTGCCCGGAGTGCGAGACTCCCGGATGACCGGTGTCAACGTGACCGGGGCCGACTATTCCGGCCACTACTTCGCGGGCCGCACCGAGCCGACCGCCACCGCCGTGCGCTGGGCCGACGGCCAGGGGCTGATCACGGATCTGCCCGGCGACGGGAAGTCGGCCTTCACCGATGTCAACTCGTCCGGGATGGTCGTCGGCTGGCGGTACGCGAAAGACGACGATGCCGAGCCGGTTCCGTTCACCGTCGTGCAGGGAGCGGTGTCGCCGCTGCCCGGCGTCGAGCGCGGCTTTCCCTTCGCCGTCAACGACTCGGCCGTCGTCGTGGGGCAGTCGGGCGGTTTCGCCGTGCGATGGTCGTCGGCGCTCGACGGCGCGGTCCGGCTGCCCGTCCCGCCCGGGACACAGCGGTCGTCGGCCGTCGCCATCGACAGGGACGGCACCATCGCCGGGACCGTCATCGGCGCCGCCGACTGGAGGGCTGTCGTCTGGCTGCCGGACGGCTCCCGGCGCGAGCTGGAGAGCCCCGACATCGACGGCACGAGAGCCTCGGTCGCCACGGCCATTGACATTCGCAACGGGTGGGTGGTGGGCTCGGCTGCCACCACGGCGCAGACGCCCACCAAGGACGTCGTCCGGGACGTCGTGAAGTCGGTGACCGTGCGGTGGAGTGTCGAGACCGGCGAGGCGGAGGTCATCGACGAGGCTGCCGTGCAGGTCTCCGCGGTGACGGCGGACGGTTGGCTCGTCGGCGCCGATGCGTCGGGGCGACCGGTCATGGTCGCCGGCGACACCACCGTCGCCCTGCCGCTGCCCGCGGACAGCCAGGCGGCGACCGATTCGCGGTACACGGTGAGCGACGACGGCCGGATCGTCACCGGTCTGATCGTCGACTCGTCGGCCACCCGCCGCCCGGTCGTCTGGCGCTGTAGCTGATCGAGCGGTAGGGCGCCCACATGGGCGCCCTACCGCCCTTTCGGGGGTGGTCCGGCCGGTTTCCGATCCAGGGGTGGCCCGGTTTCAGGCGCGGCCACCTCCCGGACGGCCGTGGCGACTGCCGCGTGGTCCTTGCGCGGGATGTGGCTGTGGTTCCGGGGACCTTGGCGCTGATCCTGATGTGCGGGTTGCAGGCCACGCCCTGGTCGAGGCTCGCGCGGATGACCTCCTGCTCGTCGCCCTTGCTGCCCAGGGAGGTGCCGGAGGCGAGAACGAACCGGGTGGGGACGGCGATCGCGTCCATGACCGGGCCGAGCGCGCTCTTCCGGGACATCTTCCCGAGCTCGATGTTGCCGGCGGCCTGCTCCTCGGCGTTGAGCCGCGGCACCGGGCCGGTCGGGCGCAGCAGCGGCATGAACCAGGCCATCCGCTGGAACATCGTTCGGATCCGTTCCTCCATGGCGTCGTCCAGCCAGTCGTGCGGCATCGCGCCGTCGACCAGGACCGCACCGATCGTGCGATCCGGGCTACGGGCGGCCCAGTGTGCGCCGGGGAACGCGCCGTAGGACCAGCCGACGATCACCGCCCGGGCGGCACCTCGGGCTCCGAGGACGGCGTTGATATCACGGACGCCGGCCTCGAACGAGTAATCGGCCGAGGTTCTCGACTTCCGGCCGCGGTCTCGTAGGTGATGTGCCGCCACTGTGTCCCGAGACCGGGGATCCAGTACCCCTGGGTCGCGAACTGCCCGTTCAGGAAGACCACGGGGATGCCCGCGCCGTGTTGCGTTCGGGACCGGACGCGCCCTCCCGGTGACGAGCGGCCGAGAGCGTGTCGCGCGATGCCGGTGGGGAGCGGCCGAAAGCGTGTCGGCGCGATGCCGGTGGGGAGCGGCGGGGTCAGGCCTCGGGTGTCAGCCGGGTTCGGTGGTGACCCCCGGGCACCTCGACCAGGTACGCGGCGGAGGCGATCGCCGGGATCGGGGTGGGATGGGCGGTCACCACGTCGACGACGGCCGCCCGGTCGGTCACTCCGACCGCGAGGGTGCAGTGCGGCAGCAGGGCGTCGGGGCGGTAGTAGGGCCAGATGCCGACGACGCTTACGGTGCCCGCAACGGTAGGGGACGGTGACGCCCGGCCGGCGGGGAAGCCGGCCGGGACGGGTTCACCTACCTGTGGGGGACGGCGCGGTCAGTAGCCGTAGCGGCTCTTCAGGTGTCGCCACCAGTCGCGGAACATCCAGGCGTCGAACTCGGTGATCGACGCGGAGCTGCCGGCCCGCATGATGAAGTTGCTGACGCCGGACGGGGTCCAGTCGTAGAAGTCGTCGAGACCCCACGTGTGGCCGATCTCGTGCAGCAGGATCGTCATGTTGGCCGTGTTGATGTTGTTCATGAAGTACTCGCGGCCCATCCGCTGGCCCCAGTCGCCGCCCGCGCCGCCGCCGAAGCCGTCGGTCAGCCACAGTGACTGGTCGTAGTGGCGGGCGTAGCCGCCGGGGCAGTTGGGGTACTGCCCGTTCTGGTTGAAGAACCGCCCGCACGGGACCGAGCACTGCGGGGCGTTCTCGCGGATGTCGTTGACGTAGATGTCGACGGACGTGTCCGTCCACTGCAGCTGCGAACGGTTGCGCACGGCCCAGCCGACGACCTTGACCGGCACGTCACCGTACGGCCAGGCGTTGTGCCCGACGAGCTCGTCCATCCACTTCTTGTGCTGCCGGGCCAGGGCGGCGTGGATCTGGTCGCGCTGGGCGGCGGTCACGTTCGCCGAGGAGTCCCAGCGGACGCAGTAGTTGATGTACCCACGGTTGGCCATGATCTGGTCCCAGCCGTAGTTGCGGAACCCGTACAGGTTGCCGTTGTTGTAGGTCTGCTCCTGGTGCTGCCAGACCTGGTTGAGCGGCGTGACCAGGTTGGCCGGCGGACTCCAGGTGGCCGGTGCGGCCAGGGCCACCGAGGCCGGGGTCAGGAAGATCGCCAGGAGGATGGCGATCAGTTTCCTTCGCATGGATACCTCCTTCTCGGACGTAGCATCGAAACGGTTCGATCGATGTGCGGGCCACGGTGCCCTACGAAACCGTTTTCGGCAAGATGTCCCGCGCGTTACGAAATAGATCCATGTGAGCCCGCGCCGCGCCGCGAAGCCTTGACAGGGCGTTTGCTGGAGTATTACGTTCCTGAAAACCTTTTCGGTCCAGCATGGACGCCAGATATTCCAGGTGAGCCGCCGGATTCTGCGGCGGCTGCTGAAACCTTCCGAAACTTTCTGAAAGCGATTCATGGAGGTAATCCGTGCGACGATTGCTGGTGTGGACCGCGGTGGCGGCCCTGATGGCCGGCCCACTGGCGGCGTGCTCGTCCGATAGCGGCCAGGGCGCGGCGAAAGACCCGGTCGGCGCGGGCGTCGAGGGTGTCGACGACGGCTCCGAGCTGACCCTGTGGACCCGGGCGCCGCTCGAGCTGCAGGCCAAGGCGCTCGTCGACGCGTACAACAGCTCCCACAAGAACCAGGTGAAGCTCACCATCGTCCCGAACGACGACTACGTGGCGAAGGTCGGCGCGGCGGCCGGCAGCGGTGACCTGCCCGACCTGTTCGCCGCGGACATCGTCTACGTCCCGAACTGGACCGAGGCGGGCCTGTTCAGCGACCTGACCGAGAGCATCGGCAAGCTCCCGTACGCCGACAAGATCAACCAGGGGCACCTCGCGGCCGGCACTCACGAGGGCAGGAAGTACGTGCTCCCGTTCGTCCTGGACCTGTCGATGATCTTCTGGAACAAGGGGCTCTACAAGGAGGCCGGCCTCGACCCGGAGAAGGGCCCGACCACTCTCGACGAGTTCAAGCAGCAGGCCCTCGCCGTGCAGAACCTGAAGAAGAAGGACACCTACGGCACGTACTTCGGCGGCAACTGCGGCGGCTGCAACGTGTTCACCTGGTTCCCGATGGTCTGGGCCGGCGGCGAGGAGGTGATGGACTCCGACGGCAAGAAGTCGCTGCTCAACGGCCCCGCCTCGCAGAAGGTCTACAGCACCTGGCGTGACCTGCAGACGGCCGGCGCCATCGCTCCCGGCTCCAAGGACGAGACCGGCGCCACCTGGGTCGCCGCGTTCCAGGAGGGCAAGATCGGCGTGATGCCGTACCCGGCGACGCTGCTGCCCACCGCGTCGAAGACGGTCGACGTCGGCGTCACCGGCATCCCTGGCGCGACCGGCGGCTCGTCGACGTTCGTCGGCGGCGACGGCATCGGCATCTCCAAGGACGCGAAGAAGACCCAGCAGGCATGGAACTTCATGTCCTGGCTGATGTCCGAGAAGGCCCAGGTCGACGTGCTCGCCGCCGGCAACAGCACGGTCGCCCGGACCGACCTGGCCGACAACCGGTACTCGGCGAAGGACCCGCGGGTCGCCACGATCAACAAGGTGGCCGGCGCGCCGCAGAGCAAGACCCCGGTCGCGGTCAACTTCCAGCAGGCGTTCAACGCGCCGGGCAGCCCGTGGGTCACCCTCCTGCGCAATCAGGTGTACGGCGACGCGTCCACGCTGGAGAAGGACAACGAGGCCCTCACCCAGGTTCTCGCCCAGTGAGCGTGGCACCCCCGCTCGTCGTCACCGAGCAGCGGTCCGGCCTGGTCTCCAGGCCGGCCCCCGCCCGGAGAAGAGCGTTGACCGGCCTCGCGTACGCCGCACCCACCGCCCTGTTCGTGCTGATCTTCTTCGTGGCGCCGATCCTGCTCGTGGGCCGGATGTCGGTGTCCGACTGGGGTCTGTTCGCCGGCAACCGCGGCCTGAACGCGCCGGAGAACTTCACCGACGTGGTGGAGTACCGGCTGTTCTGGCCCGCGGTGTGGTTCACCGTCAAGTACACGGTGGTCACGACGGTGATCCTGCTCGGCCTGGCCCTGTTGCTGGCGCTGCTCGTGCAGGAGTCGAGCCGCTGGACCGGCTTCCTGCGCACGTCGTTCCTGGTCCCGAGCGCGCTGGGCCTGGCCTCGGCGTCGCTGCTGTTCTACGCCCTCTACTCGCCGCAGAGCAGCCCTTTCGGGTTCCTCGGAGTGTCCTTCCTCGGCACGCCGAACGCCGCCCTGTGGTCGACGGTGGCGCTGATCGTGTGGCGGTTCGCCGGCTTCTACATGCTGCTGCTCCTGGTCGGCCTGCAGGGCATCTCGGCCGACGTGTACGAGGCGGCCCGTCTCGACGGCGCCGGCCGCCGGCAGACCTTCCGCTACGTCACGCTGCCGCTGCTGCGGTCGTCGATCGCGCTGTGCACGATCCTCTGCGTCACCGGGTCGATGCTCGCGTTCGACCAGTTCTACCTGCTCACCAAGGGCGGGCCGGACAACAGCACGCTGACCATCGTCCAGTTGATCTACAACTTCGCGTTCTTCGGCGGCAACGATCTCGGCCGTGCCGCCGCACTGTCGATCATGGTGCTGGCCGCCCTGCTCATCGCCAACGTCCTGCAGTTCCGGGGACTGCGCGGGAAGGAAGGGTGACGCGTGTTCCGTACCCCTCAGAAGGTTTTCACCGGTGGTCTCGCCCTGCTGTTCCTCTTTCCGCTCGCCTGGGCGAGTGTGGCCTCGGTGAGCCCGCAGGCGGGCTCGGCCCAGAGCGGCGGCTGGGGCTTCGGCAACTACCGGACCCTCGCGAGCTACCAGGCCGGCATCGGCCAGTACCTCCTGAACTCGACCGCCGTGTCGTTGATGACCGTCGTGTTCACGCTGGCCGTGTCGCTGCTCGGCGGGTACGCGTTCGCCCAGTTCAAGTTCCCCGGCCGGGACGTGCTCTTCCTGGTCACGCTGGCGATCCTGATGGTGCCCTACGCGACCCTGCTCATTCCGCTCTATGTGCTGCTCAACCAGCTGGGCCTGCAGGACTCGCTGCTCGGTCTGGCGCTGGTTCTCACCATGTTCCAGCTGCCGTTCGCCACGTTCATGATGCGCATCTCGTTCGAGGCGGTGCCGAAGGATCTGGCCGAGTCGGCGCAGGTCGACGGCTGCGGGAGCCTGCGCACCCTGGGCTACGTGCTGGTCCCGGCGGTCAAACCGGGCCTGATCACGGTCGGCCTGTTCGCGTTCCTCGCCGCCTGGAACGACTTCATCACCCCGCTCGTGCTGATCAGCGACTCGGCGAAGATGCCGCTCCCGCTGGCCGTGGCGAACATGCGCCAGCAGGTGATGGGGATCGTCGACTACGGCGCGACCGAGGCCGGCGTGGTGGTGCTCGCGCTGCCCTGCGTCGTCCTGTTCCTCGCACTGCAACGGCACTACGTCCGCGGTTTCATGTCCGGCGCACTCAAGGGCTGATGATATTCATGACGATCGACGAAACTCTGGCCACCGCCGTGTCCGGCATGCCGGTGGCCCCCACCCGGGGCCGGCTGCGGCCGCTGGGCGTGGGCGAGGTGACGCTGCGGTCCGGCTTCTGGCAGCAGCGCCAGGACACCAACGCGGCGCGCTCGCTGGCGCACATCGAGCGCTGGCTGGAGAAGGCCGGCTGGCTGGCCAACTTCGAGGGCGCGGAGCGGCGGGGGCGGGAGTTCGCCGACACCGAGGTCTACAAGTATCTGGAGGCGCTGGCCTGGGAGTACGGCCGGACCCGCGATCCCGAGATCGACAATCGTTATCGCTCGATCATGCGCCGGGTGGTCGCCGCGCAGGAGCCGGACGGCTACCTCAACACCAAGTACGGCCGCCCCGGCCAGGCGCCGCGCTACAGCGACCTGGAGTGGGGTCACGAGCTCTACTCGTTCGGCTATCTGATCCAGGCCGCCGTGGCCCGGGCCCGCACCTACGGGCCCGACGAGCTGCTGGAGGCCGCGATCCGGGCCGCCGACCACGTGTGCGACGAGTTCGGGCCGGACGGGCGCAACGGGATCTGTGGTCACGCCGAGATCGAGATCGCGCTGGTCGAGCTCTACCGGCTGACCGGGGCACGCCGTTACCTCGACCAGGCCCGCCTGTTCGTGGAGCGGCACGGCCACGGCACCCTCGCCGACATCGAGTTCGGCCGCGCCTACTTCCAGGACGACATCCCGGTCCGTGACGCCGACGTGTTCCGCGGCCATGCGGTCCGGGCCACCTATCTGGCGGCCGGCGCGGTGGACGTGGCGGTCGAGACCGGCGACGCGGCGCTGCTCGGCGCGGTCACCCGGCAGTGGCGCAACACGGTCGCCCGGCGCACCTACATCACGGGGGGTATGGGCTCCCGGCACCAGGACGAGGCGTTCGGCGAGGACTTCGTGCTGCCGCCGGACCGGTCCTACAGCGAGACGTGTGCCGGTGTCGGCTCGATGCTGCTGTCGTGGCGGCTGCTGCTGGCGCACGGCGATCCGCGTTACGCCGACCTGATCGAGCGGACGCTGTTCAACGTGATCGCGACCTCGCCCGGCGACGGCGGTGACCGGTTCTTCTACACCAACACCCTGCACCAGCGGACCCTCGGAGCCGAGCCGCCCGCCGACGTGCAGGTCCCGCGGGCCGCCTCCAACCTGCGCGCCCCGTGGTTCGACGTGTCGTGCTGCCCGACCAACCTGGCCCGCACCTTCGCCAGCCTGGCCGCCTACGTGGCGACCGTCGACGACGACGGCCTGCAGATCCACCAGTACACCTCGGCCACCATCCGGACCAGCGCCTACCACGTGGAGATCGACACCGCGTACCCGGCCGACGGCCTGATCTCGATCCGGATCGTCGCCGGCCCGGACACCCCGTGGACGCTCAGCCTGCGCGTTCCCGACTGGGCGTCCGGCGCCACCCTGGACGGCCTGCCGATCAGTCGCGGTCTCGTGCAGCTGCGCCGCCACTTCACGGCGGGCCAGGTCCTGCAACTCCGGCTTCCGGTCCACCCGCGGCTGGTCACGGCCGACGAGCGGATCGATGCGGTACGCGGCACCGCCGCCGTCGAACGTGGCCCCGTCGTGTACTGCCTGGAGTCGGTGGACGTACCGCCGGACGTGGCGTTCGACGCGCTCCACCTGGACCGGGACGCCGTACCGATCGACGCGGACGGCACGGTCCTGGTCACCTGCCGCCCCGCCGCGAACGCCGACCACGACTGGCCCTACCGCCCCCCGGCGCCGTCGGCCGACGCCCCGCCGGTCCGGGTCGCCCTGCACCCCTACCACCGGTGGGCGCGCCGCGGCCCGTCCACGATGCGCGTCTGGATCCCCCTGACCCCCGAGAGGTGATTCCCCGCATGACCGACCACTCGATGAGCCGAAGGCTCTTGCTGCAGACCGGCGCGGCCGCCACGGTAGCGACCATGATCCCGTCACAGCCGGCCGCAGCCGCTCCCGCCGAGTGCACCACCACCGTCAACGGCCTGCCCGTGCCTCGCTCTTGGCGGGCCGTCCCGTTCTCGCTGAACCAGGTCGACCTGGCCCCGAGCGTCTTCACCGAGAAACGCGACCGGATCCTGGTGTACGCCCGCGCCTATCCGGCCGACCGGATCCTGTCCAACTTCCGGGCCGCCGCCGGCCTCGACACGCTCGGCGCACAGCCGCCGGGCGGGTGGGACGACGCGACCGGCAACCTGCGTGGCCACTACAGCGGCCATTTCCTGTCGATGCTGGCGCAGGCCTGGGCCGGCACCGGCGAGACGGTGTTCAAGGAGAAGCTCGACCATCTTGTCACCGCTCTGAAGCAGTGCCAGGACGCGTGGACCGCCCAGGTCGGCCTGCCGGGCACGCCGCCACCGCCCGCGACCTGGGCCGACGGTGGTCTGGAGCTGTCCGGCGACGGCCAGTACGTGGGCCTGCCGGACGCCACGGTCGACGGCCTGACGGCGGCCACCATCGTGATCCGGCTCAAGATCGACGAGTTGCGGACCTGGTCACGGGCGTTCGACTTCGGCGTGGGCCCGGCCGTCAACATGTTCCTGACGATCCACGACGGCACCGGCCCCAGGTTTGCGATCACCACCTCGGGCAGCGGCGGCGAGCAGCGCATCGCGGTCACCACGCCGCTGCCGGTCGGTGAGTGGGTGACCCTGGCCGTCACGCTGGACGGCCGGGTGGGAACGCTCTACGTCAACGGCGTCGTGGCCGGGACCAACC
This sequence comes from Actinoplanes sp. CA-252034, assembly GCF_050956125.1. Lineage (NCBI taxonomy): Bacteria > Bacillati > Actinomycetota > Actinomycetes > Micromonosporales > Micromonosporaceae > Actinoplanes > Actinoplanes sp. CA-252034. The sequence goes on along the minus strand of NZ_CP191846.1, from coordinate 6,396,530 downwards.
CGGCGATGACCCTGACCCCGGCCGACCTGGGCGCCCCGAAGAACAACTGGATCGGCCGCTCCCAGTACGGCGACGCCGGCCTCAAAGCGGTCGTCGACGAGTTCCACCTGTTCGACCGGGCGCTGACCGCCGGCGAGCTGGCCACCGCGATCGGCAACCTGGCCTGGTACAGGTTCGACGAGACGGCCGGGACCGCGGTCGCCGACTCGTCCGGCCGGGGCTGGGACGCCGCGGTCGTCACCGGCGTGGACGGCCCGCCCGGCCCGAGCCACGCCGGGTTCCTGGCCGCCTACCCGGAGACCCAGTTCATCCAGCTCGAACAGTATGTGACCTATCCGGCGATCTGGGCGCCCTACTACACCTGCCACAAGATCATGCGCGGGCTGCTCGACGCGTACACCCTCGGTGGCAACGCCACGGCTCTCGTGGTGGCCAGGGGCATGGGGGAGTGGGTGCATGCCCGGCTCAGTAGGCTCCCGCGCGAGCAGCTTGACCGAATGTGGTCGCTCTACATCGCGGGGGAGTACGGCGGCATGAACGAGGTGATGGCCGACCTCGCCACCCTCACCGGTGATACGAGGTTCCTCACCACGGCGGCCTACTTCGACAACACGAAGCTGCTCGCCGACTGCGCCGCGAACACCGACACGCTCGACGGCAGGCACGCCAACCAGCACATCCCACAGTTCCTCGGCTACCTGCGGATGTTCGAGCAGGGCGCGAGCCGTGACTACCGGGCGGCGGCCGCGAACTTCTACGACATGGTGGTGCGGCACCGCACCTACGCGCACGGCGGGACCGGCCAGGGCGAGGTGTTCCGTGAGCGGGACGTGATCGCCGGCAGCATCGTCACCTCGACCAACGCGGAGACGTGTGCGGCGTACAACATGCTCAAGGTCGCCCGGAACCTGTTCGCCCTCAGCCCGGACGCGCGGTTCTTCGACTACTACGAACGGACGCTGGTCAACCAGATCCTCGGATCGCGGCGGGACGCCGACAGCACCACGGATCCGCAGGTCACCTACATGCTTCCGGTCGGGCCGGGAGTGCGGCGCGGCTACGGCAACATCGGCACCTGCTGCGGCGGCACCGGTCTCGAGAACCACACCAAATACCAGGAAGCTGTCTGGTTCCGATCACCCGACAACGGCACGCTCTACGTCAACCTCTACATCGCCTCGACGCTGCGGTGGGCCGAGCGGGGCGTCACGGTCGCCCTGGCCGGCGACTACCCGCGGTCGCCGTCGGCGACGCTGACGATCACCGGCCGGGCGCGGTTCGACCTGCGGCTGCGGGTTCCGTCGTGGGCACGGCAGGACTTCACAATCAAGATCAACGGCAGGATCGCGGGGGTACGGGTGACCGAAAACGGTTACGCGAGTCTCCAGCGGGACTGGCGTACCGGCGACAGGGTCGAGGTCTCCTTCCCGTTCCGTCTGCACACCGAGTCCACCATCGACGACCCGTCACTGCAGGCGCTGCTCTACGGCCCGCTGACCCTGGTCGCCAAGTCCCCGGCCACCGACTACCTGCAGTTCACCGCGGATCCCGCCACCGCCACGCCCGGCCCTCGCCCGCTCACCTTCACGCTCGGCGACGTCCTGTTCGAGCCGCTCCTTCTCGGTGACGACGCCAGTTATCACACCTATTTCCGCCGTATCTGAGAGGTGCCCCGGCCATGCCGACACCCCGCTTACTGAGCTATCGGAGTTGAGGTCACTCGCATGTCCATATCGCCGCTTTGGGTGATTCCTAGCTGTATGGCAGCGGTGTCTATTTAGGGCATGCGATACGGGGATGGCGGCGGGGTCGGCCCGCAGCAACGCGCCCGCCGGGAACAGATACGCCGGCAGGCGGCACGCATGTTCGCTGACGGAGTGAGCGCACCGCAGGTGGCCGCCGAGCTGGAGATCTCGACGAAGTCGGCGTACGCGTGGCGGCGGGCCTGGAAGGCCGGCGGTGAACAGGCCCTGGCCTCCAAGGGGGCACCCGGACCCGACCCCGTGCTGTCGGAGGTCCAGGTCCAGAAGCTGATCGACAGACTGGAGCAGGGCCCGGCCGCGGCGGGCTGGGACGAGGACCAGCGCTGGACGCTGGCCCGGGTCCGCACGCTGATCGGCCGGATGTTCCACCTCACCGTCGGCATCGCCACCGTGTGGGAAACGCTGCGCCGCGCTGGCTACACGCCGCAACAGCCGGTCCACCGGGCCGCCGAACGCGACGAGGCCGCCATCGACCATTTCAAGCGGTATCAGTGGCCCGCGGTAAAAGAGTCGCGCGCAGGCTGGGCGCGTGGATCTGCTTCGCCGACGAGTCCGGCATCTCGCTGAGACCAGCCCGGGCCCGGACCTGGGCCCGGCGAGGCACCACCCCGATCGTCACCGTCGCCGGCCGCGGCGGACGCAAACTCTCCCTCGCCGGGATCGTCGCCTACCGCGCCGGACATCAGCCGCGGATCATCTACCGCACCATGGTCCACCGAGGACGAAAAGGCGAGCCGAAAGGCTTCGGCGAAGACCACTTCGCTGACCTGCTCGACGCCGCCCACCAGCATCTCGGCGCGCCGATCGTCCTGCTCTGGGACGGCCTGCCCCAGCACAAGTCCGCCAAGATGCGCGCCCTGATCACCGCCCGACCATGGCTGCGCGTCTACCGCCTCCCCGGCTACGCCCCCGAACTCAACCCCGTCGAGAACATGTGGTCCAGCCTCAAACGCAGCATGGCCAACCTCGCACCCGGCGGCATCGACGACCTGTTCCGGGTGGCGAAGAACCGGCTCAAACGGATGCAGTACCGGCCCAGTCTCGCCTCAGGATTCCTCGCCACCAGCGGTCTGGCACCGCCCTGACCCTGACTCCAAAAGCTCAGTAATAGCCGGCGCCCGGACGATCCCGATGACCCTGATCCCTCCCGGTCGGCCGTCCGTTGACATAGGCGATCACCCTCGAGGACATGAAGATCCTGTGCCGGTCCCGGTCCGGTCAGTGGGTGAAGTGGCGAGTCGGCCGCCGCCGCGCCATGTGGATCGGTGGCGGCCCCACGGGTATGACGCTAATCGAGTTCGGCGCCGTCGACTCGGAGTTCTTCCTCCTCGTCATTGTTCTGGTCCCGCTGTGGTGGCTGTTCAGGTTGACGTTCTTCCTGCTGGCCACGGCGGTGGTGTGGCCGTTCCGTGCCCTCACCGGTCGCTGGACGGTCGTCGCCTACGAACTCATCGACCCCGACGAGAAGCCCGTGATCCGCCGCAAGGTGAAGGGCCGCAAAGCAGCCGACGCCCTGGCCCGCGAGTGGGCGGCGATCATCGAACGGGAAGGTGCACTTGATCTCGCTCCGAAGGGAATAGATCTCCTGCCCGCCGGTGCCGCTGAACTCTCGGATCACGCGCCGAGTCCGAGTTGATCGACGGCTGGTTCAAGCGCCCCGGACGGCGGTGGACGAGACCGCCGCCAGCTCGGGGCGCGCCGGGACCAGCAACGTCGTGACGACGAGGTCCTCGTTCCTGGCCGAGAGCTGCGACTCGTACACCCGCATTCTCGGAGGCGCGGGCATCCCACGGCTTCAGGTTCTGGATGACCTGACTGTAGAAGTCGTCGATGGCGTCGAGCACCGAGTCGATGAACGCCCCTCTCCCGCGTCCTCGTTTCGTCCCGGCGATCGAGGTCAGCGCGACCCGGAACGTGCGCAGTTCCTTCGTCGGGTCACCGATCAGTGTCGAGGGATTCTCCCGGACCACCCGTAGCAGTTCGGCACAGCCCGTGCCCCGAGCGTGTACGGCATAGGACTCCAGCCGGACCGTTTCCGGCGCATCCTTCAATTGACGGACCAGCCAGTTGACCCGAGTCGTCGGCCGGCCCTCCCTCGGCGCCTCCACATCGACGTGGCAAGTGATTCTCGCGGCGCGCAGATCCGCGGTCACCGACAAGGTGCCGACCGCACCGGGGATCCGAAGCGCCGCCGTCATCGAGCTGGTGGTGGCGAGCTGGCTGACGAGAGTCTGGGTCCGGGTCATCGGCTCGGACAGCTCTTTGCGTGTCAGAGCCGGAACGACGTCGGTGCCCAACTGCCTCCCGAGCCGTAGTCCCGCGTACCGCATCAGCGCGTCGAACCGTCCGGCGATGTCCGGCACTGCGGCATCGGACGGGCGGAGCGTTCCGGCGCTGACGGATTCCCGGACCGGCACCCAGGACGGTCCCATGTCGTCGAATTCGAGCGCACCCGACTTGGGGTGTTCCAGGTAGCGGATCAGCTCACCGAGGATCCAGGCCTGGTCGGGGTCGGCGACACCCCGGTACTCCTTTTGCATCACGGCCACGGTCAGCACTTCTGACCAGGGAATGTGGTGCAGCGCGACCTTCCGCAACTTGCGTTTGTCGATTCGTGTCGGGTGTTGCCCGGCCATCGGCGGAACCTCGTTCGAGATCGTGATGAGAGCGTCGAAGCCCTGCTCTCTGGCGATGTCGAGATATCGCTCCAGTTGCTCGGCCTTCAACTCGTTCGATCCGGTCTTGACCTCGACCAGTGCCGTCCACTGCCGTTGGCCGCGAGTCACCCGGATCAGACCGTCCGGGAAGGATTTTCCATCGCCGAGAATGAACGGCACCTCGATGTAGGTCTGCACGGCCCCGGCCGGTGCTCCGTATGGCTGTGTCAGCGATCGCCCGAATTCGCGAACCGCACTCATCACCGCGAGCAGCGCCGACGTGGCTCGCCGTTCCTGTTCGTCGGCCCCATTGATTCCGGAGGTCGGAATCAGTCGTGCGGCGTGCCAGCGACAGTGGAGGGCGTCTCGCCTGAACGCGTGATGCTTCGCAGGGTGAGGTGATTGCCGCCGGCAGGTCCTGTGGGTTCGGTCAGCGCGGCGCCATCCGGATGGCGCCGTCCAGGCGGATGGTCTCGCCGTTGAGCATCGGGTTTCCGATGATCGCCAGGGCCAGGTCGGCGAACTCGGACGGGCGGCCCAGGCGGGCCGGGTGGGGGACCTGGGCGCCGAGGGAGGCCTTCGCGTCGTCGGGGAGGCCGGCCAGCATCGGGGTCTCGAACAGGCCCGGCGCGATCGTGACGACACGGATCAGGGACCTGGCCAGCTCGCGGGCGATCGGCAGGGTCATCGCGGCGACACCACCCTTGGAGGCGGAGTAGGCGGCCTGGCCGATCTGCCCGTCGAATGCCGCCACCGACGCCGTGTTGACGATGACGCCGCGCTCGCCGTCGACCGGCTCGGCGGCGGCGATGCGTTCGGTGGCCAGGCGGATCACGTTGAACGTGCCGATCAGGTTGACCTCGATGGTGCGGCGGAACAGGTCCAGGGGGAACGGGCCGTTCTTGCCGACGACGCGTGCCGCCGTGCCGATGCCCGCGCAGTTCACCGCGACCCGCAGAGTGCCCAGCTCGTCGGCGGCGTCGAGGGCGGCCCGCACCGGCTCCTCGCTGGTCACGTCGGCGGGGACGAAACGTGCGCCGAGGCCGTCGGCGATCGCCTTGCCGTCCGACGACGGGAGATCGACGATCACCACCTTCGCGCCCTGGGCGGCGAGCGCCTGCACCGTGGCGAGGCCGAGGCCGGACGCGCCGCCGGTGATGAGCGCGACGTCATGCCGAGTGAGTCTCACGGCGTGTTCCCTTCGGGCGGCGAATCGAACTCGCTGAGTCTTGCTCGCCGACCTGGAAACAGTCAAGGCTGTCTGTTTACAGCGCGGCGAAGAGTGAACGGGCGAAGCTCGGGTGGGGGAGTCCGGACGAGATCGTTGTGGTCAGGCCCCGTTCGGCGGGGAGGTCCTGTGAGCGTGTGAGCGTGTGAGCGTGTGAGCGTGTGAGGGCGTGAGGGCGTGAGGGCGTGAGCGTGTGAGGGCGTGAGTCTTCCGGTGGGCCGGAGCGTGGATGAGAGCACACGGTCCGGCAATGCGTGCTCCCGTAGTCGTCATGAGCGGGATGAACGCTCACGATCAGTGCAACGTGTGCGCCTGCCCGCGCCAGGGCGTAGCCAGCGCACACGATCGCCGATTGTGTGCGCTGATCGACGCTGCCGCCGTCGGCTTGCCGGGCCGCGCAGGGCAGGCCGCCCGGGCCGCGCAGGGCAGGCCGCCTGGGCCGCGCAGGGCAGGCCGCCTGGGCCGCGCAGGGCAGGCCGCCTGGGCCGCGCAGGGCAGGCCGCCTGGGCCGCGCAGGGCAGGCCGCCTGGGCCGCGCAGGGCAGGCCGCCTGGGCCGCGCGGGGCAGGCCGCCTGGGCCGCGCGGGGCAGGCCGCCTGGGCCGCGCGGGGCAGGCCGCCTGGGCCGCGCGGGGCAGGCCGCCCGGGCCGCGCGGGACAGGCCGCCCGGGCCGCGTGGGGCAGGCCGCCGGACCGGGGGCAACCGGCGGATGACGAAAGACCCGGAACGGACGGGCTTGTGCCCTCTGTCGTAATGGCTCTCGAGCTGCGAGGAAGGCAGCGGGAAGGCAGTGAGAGGCGTCAGGTGAGGAGGGCGTGCCGGGCGATCTCCTTCCAGTGCTCCAGCAGCGGCTCGGCGCGTGGATCCCGGGAGTCGAAGGCGTAGCTGAGTGCCGTACCCCGCATGCTCGTGAACAGCACCGGGCGCACCGGAAGGTAGAGGGGGCGGGCGACCAGATCGGGCCCGAAGAGCTGGTCCATCCGCTCGCGGATGGCCCGCCCGAGCCGCCGCTCGGCCGGCTGGATCGCCTCGGCCAGGGCCGGCTCGGTCCGGGCGGCGACCCACAGCTCGGTCGCCGCCCAGAAGCTGGGCTCCTGGAAGCCGGCCCACAGGCAGTCGACGACCACGGCGATCCGCTCGCCCGGACCGGACGCCTCGGCGATCCGTGACGTGAGCGGGTCCGGCACCGGCGCCTCCAGTTGCGCGGCGAAGATGTGGTGCGCCGCCGCGACCAGCAGCTCCTCCTTGGAGGGGAACTGGTGCAGCATCCGTCCGCGCGACATGCCCGCCTCGGCCTGGATCGACATCGTGCTGGTCCGGGCGTAGCCGTCGCGCAGCAGGCAGGCGACGGCGGCGTCGAGGATCCGCGAGCGTGACTGGAGGCCCCGGGCCGATGTGGTCATGAGCCGAAGAATACCGGTCGGAGCTGACTGTTCAGCCTTTCACCGCCCCGGTGAGGCCGCCGACGATGCGGCGCTCGAAGAGGCTGAAGAACACCAGGGCGGGGATCATCGACAGCGATGTGAAGGCGAGCACCTTCGCGGTGTCCACCGAGTACTGCGAGGCGAAGGCCTGCACCCCCAGCGGCAGCGTGAACGTCTCCTGGTCGTTCAGGATGAACAGCGGCAGCAGGTAGCTGTTCCAGCTGTTGACGAACGCGAGGATGCCGACGGTGATCAGGCCGGGCACCGACAGCGGCAGCACCATCCGCCAGAAGAAGCCGAGCCGGCTGCAGCGGTCGATGGCGGCGGCCTCCTCGAGCTCCTTCGGGATCGCCTGCAGGAACGGCACGAGGATGATGACCGTGGTCGGCAGGGTGAAGGCGATCTGCGGCAGGATGATGCCGGGCAGCGTGTTCACCAGCCCCAGGTTCTTGATCAGGACGTACAGCGGGGTGATCGCGACGGTCGGCGGGAACATCAGGCCGGCCGCGAACAGCGCGTACAACGCCCCCCGGCCCCGGAAGTGATAGCGGGCCAGCACGTAGCTCGCCATCACTCCCAGCGTGACCACGCCGGCCGTGGTGATCACGGCGACGATCGTCGAGTTGGTGACCTGGAGCCAGAAGGTGTCACCGGTCAGGACGTCGGCGTAGTTGCCGAACTGCCACGGGTCGGGCAGACCGGCGGGATCGACGGTGATCTGCGAGTTGGTCCGGAAGCCCCCGATGATGATGTAGACGACCGGGCCGAGCATGACACCGATGAGGGCGAGTGCGGCGACGTAGACGACCGGATTGCCGCGCGGGGCGTGGGTGGTCGTGGCCATGTCTACCGTCCTCCGGTGAGCGCGCCCTGGGTGTCCCGGCGCAGCACGAAACGCTGGTACACGAGCGCGATGATCATCGAGATGAAGAAGAGCACGACCGCCACCGCGTTGCCGTACCCGTAGTTGCCGGCGTTGCGGCCCTCGGAGACCATGTACGTCGCCATGGTCGACGTGCCGGCGGTCGAGGCGACGTACTGGCCCCAGATGATGTAGACCAGGTCGAACAGCTGCAGCGCGCCGATGACCGACAGGAAGCCCCAGATCCGGATGGTCGGCCCGAGCAGCGGCAGCGTGATCCGCCACTGGGTCTGCCAGTAGGTGGCGCCGTCCATCGCGGCGGCCTCGGCCAGCTCCTCCGGGATGTTCTGCATGCCGGCCAGGAAGAGGATCACCGCGAATCCGACGTACTTCCAGGTCAGGATGGCCATCAGCGTCCAGATGGCCAGGGCCGGGTTCGCCAGCCAGTCCTGGGTCAGCCCGTCCATGCCGATCGACCGCAGGACGCCGTTGAGCGCGCCCTCGCTCTGCAGCAGCAGGGCCCAGGCGGTGCCGGTGATGACCTCGGAGATCACGTACGGGACGAAGATCAGCACCCGGATGATCGACTGGCCGCGCATCCGCTGGTTGAGCAGCAGCGCGAAGACGAGTGCGATCGGTCCCTGGAGGACCAGCGACAGCACCACGATCTGGGCGTTGTGCCACAGCGCCTCGTGGAACAGCTTGTCCTGCAGGATGGTGACGTAGTTGTCGAACCCCACGAAGTTCGTCGGCGGGCCGAAGCCCTTCCACCGGTAGAACCCGTAGTAGCCGGCCAGGATGACCGGGGTGATCACGAAGCCGACGAACATCAGGACGGCCGGGCCGGACAGCGCCACGATCTCGAGGCGCTGTGCCCAGCCGATGCCGCGCCGGCGGGGCCGGGCCGGGGGCGGCGCCGCGACGCCACCCCCGTCCCGGACTCGACTGTCGGTTGTCAGGGACACCGAGACACTCAGCCCTTCTTGGCCGCGTCGTTGACGGCCTGCAGGATCCCGGCGACGTCACCCTTGCCGGCGAGCAGGTTCACCACGCCGACGTTGAGCGCGTTGCCGACGTTCTGGCCGTAGATCGTGTCCAGCCACTGCGACACGTACGGCGCCTTGTTGTAGGCGTCGAGAACCGCCTTCAGGTAGTCCTCGGTGACCGCGCCCTGGGCCTCCTTGCTGACCGGCAGCGCGTTGAACGCCTTGTAGTAGCCCTCCTGCACGTCCTTGGTGAGGATGTAGTTCAGGAAGTCGCTGCACTCCTTCGGCGCCTGCGCCGAGCAGGAGTAGCCGTCCGCCCCGCCCATGATCGCGGCCGGGTCGCCCTGGCCGCCCGGCACCGCCGGGAACGGGAAGTAGCCGAGATCGGGCAGCGGCTTGGCGTCCTTGGTGAGGGAGGCGATGACACCCGGGTCCCAGGCGCCCATCAGCTCCATGCTCGCCTTGTAGTTGGCGACCAGGCCGGCCGAGCTGCCCGCGCCCTGCTGGGCCGAGGTGGTCAGGAAGCCCTCGTTGAACGGCTTGGTGTCGGCGAACGCCTTGAGGTCCTCACCGGCCTTGGTCCAGCACGCGTCGGTGAACGTCTTGTCCTTGGCCGCGGCGTCGAGGGCGGCCGGGCTGCACGCGCGCAGGGCGAAGAAGTAGTACCAGTGGGCGGCCGGCCAGGCGTCCTTGCCGCCGAGGGCGATCGGCGTGCCGTTGGCCTTGAGCTTGGTGACCGCGGCGTTGAGCTCCTCGATGGTGGTCGGCGGCGCGGTGACACCGGCCTTGGTGAACACGTCCTTGGAGTACCAGAGACCACCGGGCAGGATCGAGACCGGGATGGAGTACGCCTTGCCGTCGACCTGCCCGGTCTTGAGGGCCGCCTCGCCGACCGCCTGCTTGGTGGCGTCGCTGATGTCCGCGGTGATGTCCTTGAGCTGGCCGGCCTCGACCATCGCGGCCATCTTGCCGCCGCCGCGCTGCAGGAAGATGTCCGGCGCGGAGCCGGAGTTCAGCGCGGTCTGCAGCTTGCCGTCCAGGTCCTCGTTCTGCACCTGCTGGATCTTGATCTTGACGTTCGGGTTGGCGGTCTGGAAGTCGGCGACCGTCTTGTCCCAGAACGCCTTGCCCGGGCCTGTGGTGGCGTTGTGCCACAGCTGCATCTCGACGTTGCCGCCGCCTCCTTTGTCGCCGTCGTCGCTGCCGGTGCACGCGGCCATGCCCATGGCACTGAGCGCCGCCACGACCGCCATCGCAAGGGTCCTTCTAGGTGCCATGGAGCCCACCTCTCAATTATCGAAAGTTTCGGTATGTTTCCGAAAGATGTCGCTCAAAATATGGAGCGGCAAACGCCGATGTCAAGACGTAGGGCTCGGTGGAGTTGAAACCTTCAGCAGTGTGCACAGTGACGTTCGGCTACCGATAGTTTCGGGACTTTCGATCAGCTCGGCGGCGGGTCCCGAAGACCGGTATGCTCCGAAGCCGGTCCAACCATGAGGTGATCCACATCAGCCTGCCGCCACGCTTCGTGCTGTTCCCCGGCCGCCACCACCTGCTGACCGCCTTCCAGGCCGAATACCTGCATCGGCTCGCGGCGGACACCGGCGCCACCGTCGTCTGGGCGGTGACGTCGGCGAACCACGACAACACCCGGCGCAACCCCGTCCCGTACCACCGGCGGGAAGCGGCGATCGAGCGGTTCAGCGTGGTCAGCGGCCTGCGGTCACTCGTCGTGCCGGTCTTCGACACCGCGCCCACCGACGCGTTCGCCGAGGTGACCCTCAAGAGCATCGCGGTGGCCACCGGGATCGACCTGACCCCGGCCGACACCGTGGTCGCCTGCTCCACGCCGGAGGTGGCGAAGCTCTACGAGCGGATCGGCTTCCCGATCGCCCTGGTCGAGGCGGATCCGGAGTTGCGTACAACGCCCGAACGCCCCTGGGACGTGCTGCTGAGACTGGCCGCCGGCGACGAGACGTGGCGCAAACTGGCCCACCCCGCCACCATCGACGTCTACGAGCGGTACCGGCTGACCGACACGGTCCGCACCGTGGTCAACGACCCGCTCGTCGGCGACGAGGGCGGGCTGACCGCCACCCGCGACTACCGGACGTACGTGGAGGCCTTCGCCGACGCCGCCGACCGCAAGTGGGCCGCGGTCCGCCGGCACGTGCGGCCCGGCCGGATCGTCGACATCGGTTGCGGCGCCGGTGCGGTCCTCGAGCTCGCCGACCGCGAGCCCGGCCTGCACGAGAGCGACCTGATCGGCGTCGAGGTCGCCCGGCACCTGTACTCCGAATGCGTGCACAAGAAGGCGCAGGGTGTCTTCCGCAACGCCAACGTGTACTTCTACCAGCGCAACGTCCTCGGCGGCGCGATCTTCGCCGACCGGTCGGTGGACACCACGCTCACCTTCGCGCTGACCCACGAGATCTGGTCGTACGGCCGGCAGCGCGCGTCGTTGCTCCAGTTCGCCCGGCGCATCTTCGACCACACCGCGCCCGGCGGCGTCTGGATCAACAGCGACGTCTGCGGGCCCGCCGATCGCCGCCGGCCGGTGCTGCTGCGGCTGGCCGACGGCGACGGTGACAACCCCGCCGAGCCGCGGCGTGATCTCGCGACTCTCGACTCCGGGGAGATCAAGCGGTACGTGTCGAGCCTGTCCACCCGGGCGCGGCTGGACCAGTTCGCGGTCGACTTCTCGTTCCCGTTCACGTTCGAGGCCGTCGGCGACGACACGGTCCGGCTGGAGTTGGGCGCGGCCATGGACTTCCTGACCCGCAAGGACTACGTCGACAACTGGCTCTCCGAGACGAAGGAGCAGTTCTGCGGCCTGTCCTTCACCGAGTGGGCGCAGCTGCTGGCCGAGGCCGGGTTCGAGCTGGACGCCGCGTCCGCCCCGATCCGCAACGACTGGATCGTCGACAACCGGATCGCTCCGGTCGCCACGCTCACCGAGCTCGACGGCGCGCCCCTCGACTGGCCGGACACCCATCTGCTCGTGGTGGCCCGCCGTCCGCGCAACAGCTAACGCAGCAGGGCGGCCATCTCCGGGAGCCGGAAGTACTCGGCGATGGCCAGCGCCGACGGGGAACCGCCGTCCGGGTCGGCGCCGGCGGCAAGTAGCGTCTGCACCGTGATCGGGTTCTGCCGGAACACCGCCGCCGACAGGGCGGTCTGGCCGCGGTCGTTGACCCGGTTCGGGTCGGCGCCATGCTCCAGCAGCGCGGCGACCGTCTCCGGGTGATCGTGGTAGGCGGCGAGGATCAACAGGGTGTCGCCCTTGTCGTTGGTCAGATTGGGCGGCAGGCCCGCCGTCACGTTGGCGGTCAGCTCCGGGGCGTCCCCGAAACGCGCCAGGTCGAACATGCGATGCGCGAACGCGAGCGTCTTCTCATCCAACTGGGTCACGGTGGGTCGGGTACCCGCAATCACCGGCACGAAATCACCGTCGCGGTGTCGGATCGAGGTCGCGGTTCTCGTGGTAGGGGTGACCGTCAACCCTCGAACCATCCGGAGCCAATCCCATGAGCGACGTCCACGAGACGGTCACGCGGGTCCACCATGCCGAGTGGGCCCGGATCGTCGCCGGGCTGAACAGGCGTTTCGGTGATCTCGACGTGGCCGAGGAGGCTGCGGCCGAGGCGTTCGCGACCGCTGTCGAACGGTGGCCGGCCGACGGGGTGCCACCCAACCCGGGCGCGTGGCTGACCACCACCGCCGCCCGGAAGGCCATCGACCGGATCCGGCGGGAGAGCCGCCGCGACGACAGACAGCGAGAGGCCCTCCTGCGGTACGGGGACGAGTCGCCCGAGCCGATCGGGGCCGTCGACGACGACCGGCTGCGACTGATCTTCACCTGCTGTCATCCGGCGCTCGCCATGGAGGCGCGGGTCGCGTTGACGTTACGCCTGATCGGTGGGTTGAGCATGCCGGAGATCGCGCGCGCGTTCCTGGTCGGCGAGGCGGCCATGGGACAGCGGATCACCCGGGCCAAAGCCAAGATCAAAGTGGCGCGGATCCCGTACCGGGTGCCGTCGGCCGAGGACCTCCCGGGGCGGCTCTCCGGGGTGCTGGCCGTGCTGTACCTGATCTTCAACGAGGGCTACCTCGCTTCCGGAGCGGACACCGATCCGGTACGGCAGGAGCTGACCACCGAGGCCGTCCGGCTGGCCCGGCTGCTCCACGGGCTGCTGCCGGACGACGGCGAGGTGACCGGGCTGCTCGCGTTGATGCTGCTCACCGAGGCACGCCGGGTCGCGCGGGTGTCGGCGAGCGGGGAGCTGGTGATCCTGGCCGAGCAGGATCGCGGAGCCTGGGACCACACGCTGATCGCCGAGGGGCACCGGCTGGTGCGGGAACGGGTGGCGTCCGGGATCGCGCCGGGCCGTTACCAGATCCTCGCGGCGATCAACGCGGTGCACACCTCGGTCCGCGACGTGCGGGACACGGACTGGTCGCAGATCGTCGCCCTCTACGACCACCTGCTCCGGGTGGACCCGTCACCGATCGTGGCGCTGAACCGGGCCGTCGCGGTCGCCGAGCTCGACGGGCCCGAGGTGGCGCTCGCCGTCGTCGACCGGCTCCGGGAGCGCCTGGACGGCTATCACGCTCTCCACGCGACCCGCGCCGACCTGTTGCGCCGGCTCGGGCTCAGTGGGCAGGCGCGCGCCGCCTACGATCGGGCCGTCGACCTGGCCGGTAACACCGCGGAGACCGCCTACCTACGGCGCCGGCGTGATCAGATCCGGTCGTAGCCCGTGCGGCAGGCGCATTCAGCCCGGCGGTCGCGCCGCGGTCTTCGCCGGCAGCCACCTCGCGGGGACAGCCCGGGTTCTCATGCGTGGCTCGTACCCTGTGAGGTCTCAGCCCCTGATGACCGCGATGGTGATCGTCTTCGTCGTCGGTGAGGCCTTGCCGCGGCTGCGGTAATCGGGGGTCTTGTCGACGAAAGGCCAGGCCAGAGAGCCGTCGGCAAGGGGTGCCAGGTCGCCGCCGACCTGGACGCCGAGTTTGCGGGCACCACCGGCCGGGACGCCGGCGGCGGTGAGCACCCGGCCGTAGGTGCCGGTGTAGCGGCCGTCGCAGACACCGGCGCCGCAGCCGCTGACCGCGACCTGATCCCAGACGACGAACGCGTCCTCGCCGAGGCGTCCGATCCGAACGTTGACGTGATCAATCTCGGCCGTGCTGGTCAGGTAGCGAATCGCCCGGGTCGACGGGTCCGTGGTCAGAGGTGTCGCCGGTGAGTCCTTGTCCTTCAGCGAGGTCACCGCGACGTTGTGGTTCTTCCAGCGGGCGGTGACCAGATACCCGAAGTCGTCGGCCGGGTCGGGGGAGGACCTGGACCAGCCGCGCGACTGCCAGGCCAGCAGGTACCGCCCGTCGCTGAAGCGGACCAGGTTGCTGTAGCTCCCACCGTCGCCACCGAACGGCTCGCCGCAGTAACCCGCCACGCACTCCTCGTGGTCGAGACGGGCCGCGCCCGGGCGGGGGAAGCCGATACCGGTGTTGAGGAACAGGCCGTCCTTCCAGTCGTTGGCGCACACCGACGCGAACGGCAACCTCTTCTCGGCGGCCAGCGCGATACCGGTGTTGTGGCTGCAACCCCAGGTCCAACCGCCGGAGACCGCGCCGCCGCTCGCGCTGCGGTAGGCGAGCTGGTCGCCGAAATGCCCGGACTCGTCACGGACGGCGAAGTACGCGCCGTAGACCGTGCCGTTCCACGCCAGGTCACCGACCAGCATCGGCGTCGACGTGGCGGCGTCGGTGAGCACGGACGCCCACGCCTGCTTCCCGTCGCGGTAACGGATCAGATAGGCGCCGCTGTCACCGAACGTGTTGCCGTTCGGGTCGGCCCGCCGGGTCAGCAGGGCGAAGCCGTCGTCGTGCGCGACCAGACCGCTCGCCTCCCGGCCCGGCACCACGACGTCGTCACCGCTGCGCCTCAGATCCTTGCCGAGCGGGGTGACGTGCACGTTCGTGCCATCGGCGGCCAGCCAGGCGAGCCAGGCGGTGCCGTTCGGAGCGACCGCGAACGGGGTTCGGCGGCTGTGCTGCTTGCCGCTGTATCCGGGGATCCGGTAGGCGAACGGGACGGGGAGAGTGATCGTCGTCGTGGTGATGGCGCCTTCCGTCGCGCTCGGTGACGGTGTCGGTGTCGGGCTGGGCGCCGCTGTGGCCACCCGCGACGGCGGGGCGGCGACCACTGCCGGTGGCGGCTCCGGATCGCGGTCGATGACGAAGAGCAGAGTGACCGCGAGCGTGACGACCGCCGACCCGGCGGCCACCAGCTTCCCGACCGGCAGCCCCGCCGACGGCGCCTCGCCCAGCACGGCGATCCTGGACTTCAGGTCCACCGGGACGGCGATCAGGGCCGCGCCGGCGAGCAGTCTCTCCGTCGGGACCAGTGACTTCGCGGCTGCGCCGCAGACGTCACACTCGCGCAGGTGGCGGGCGAGGCGCTTACGCCACAGGGCGCCCGGCACGTCGTCCCACCCGGCAAGCGCGGCGGTCATGCCCGGGCAGCGGTCGGGAGCGGCCAGAGCGGCGACGATGGTACGGGCCACGTCGAGCTGTTCGCGCATGCGCTGGATCCGGACGCCCGCGTGCGCCGCCGACAGCCCCATCGACTCCGCCACCTCGGCGCGGGTGAGGACACCGGCCGCCTCCAGCCACCACAGGGCGAGTGTCTCGCGATGATCGTCGTCGAGCCAGAGAGTGGCCGCGGCGGTCTGCCGGCGCTGCGTGGACATGTCCATCCGCAGCACCGTCGCGCCCGCGAAGTCCGTCGCCGGGTCCGGCTCCTGCGACTCCTCGTCGAACGGCGCCGTATGGCTCATGGCCGTGGTGCGCGTGCGGTGACGCTCGGTGACCTGGTGGCGGGCGATCGCCATGAGCCACGGCCGGAACCGCGACGGCTCCCGCAACGCCGGTAGATCCCGGACGGCACGCAGCATCGTCTCCTGCACCACGTCGTCGACATCCGGGTGGCGGCCCAGCATGCGGCCCACGAAGTTGTAGACCAGCGGCAGGTGATCGGTGACGAGCGCGCTGATCGCCCGCCGGTCGCCGGAGCGTGCGGCGACGACGACGTCGGTCTGGATCTGATCAGTGATGGTCATGGCGTGAGGCAGGGTACCGCCACCTGCCCGCCGCGCGGGGTTGACGAATGTCTCCCCGAAATCCTGTTACGACAGGCCCGTCCGCTCCGCCGTCGCGGCCGCCGGTTCGCCTTTCACCGGCCATCCGGCTCGTCGTTCGGTCCGGTGGGATCTCGTCCGCGAAACCTGTTATGCGGCCGGGGCCTGGCCCGCCATACCCGGTGTCAGGACGTCCGGATCTCAGGAGAACACGATGAAACCATTCGCGGGACGGCGGCGGGCTCTCTGGGCGACGGCTGCCTTCGCGGTCGTCGCCCTCGCGGCCTGCTCGACAGGCGCGGGTTCGCAAGGGGCCACCGACCCGGTGCCCGGTCAGCAGGTCGCGGCCCCGGCGTCGGGATCCGAACCGGCCACCGCTTCCGCGCCGTCGGCGTCCACCGTGCCCTCCGCCGGCGCCGCGGCGCCGAGCGCCGCCACGCCCAAGGCCTCGGCGCCCGCTTCGACGGCTACCGGTAGCTGCGCCCGTAAGGCCTCGGCGACTCCGTCGGCGACGGTGACGCAGGTGTCGCTCCCGGCGAAGGTGGCCGGCTACGGGCAGGAGGGCGACACCGAGAACCTGCCGATGGCGATCGCGGCCCGGCCCGACGGCGGGTCGTGGCTGGCGTGGCTGAGCACGAACGGCAAGGTCTACCTGGGGAGGCTGGGCTGTGACGACAAGCTGGTCGGTACGCCCACCAGCTTCACCGGTATCGACCTGCAGGACGTGGCGGCCGACGCCAAGGGTGGGGTCATCCTCCTGACGCGTAAGGGCGACTGCGGTGGGGGAGCCCTCTGCGGTGGCACGTCCAGCCCGTGCAACACGATGCACATGATCCGCTTCGACCTGAACGGCAAACTGGTCTGGGAGCGGCAGGTCACCAACCTGACCGGCGGCCGGACGGGGTACGACGACGGCGCCCGGTTCATCTGGTGGTACCAGCACCACGGGCGGCTGGCGACCAACGGCTCGGACTGGGCCGCCTACTTCGGTGTCGCGATCACGGTGAAGAACGGCGACTGCGTCGACGTCCACGAGGGCGACCGCCTGCAGGTGGTCGACGCCGGCGGCAGGCTGCTCACCGGGCACCGGGACGCGTTCGAGGTCGGGTGCAGCCACGCCTGGACGTCACGGGTGGTGTGGGATCCACGGACGAAACGGTTCGCGGCGGTGTGCGCCACCGACAACTCGTGCCGGATCGCTCAGCCCAACCCGTACCGCACGGTCGCGGCCGGCACGTGCGACGGCACGCTGTTCGGCGGTGACCTGGTGCTGGCCGCGTCGAAGGGGTACTGGACGGCGTGGAGCCAGGGCGGGAAGGTCCGCCTGGAGAGGTTCACCACCGGCACGTCGACGTCCACGATCAGCACGGGGATCGCCTCCGCGCATCCGCATCTGGTGTCCTTCGGGAGCGGGCGGATGCTGCTGGCCTGGCAGTCGGGCTCGGGGATCGCGGCGCAAGCGTACGACTCGGGCACCGGCAAGGCGGTCGGCAGCCGGCTGAGCATCGCGGTGAAGGACCACTCCTACCAGGCGTTCAAGGCTTACGCCGACGGCAGTGTCGCCTACCCGGCGGCCGGCTCGTCGACCTCGGCCGTCAAGATCGCCCGGGTCCTCTGACCGGTCCGGGGCCGGCGCCTTCACCGGGGCCGACGTCCCGGGTCGTGCTCCCATCGAACGGAACCGGCTCCGTCGGCCTCCTGGAGGTGAGGGCCTTCGCGTCGTGAGGATGCGAACGTGAAGGCCGCGGCCGAATGAGCATGTCCGGGACCACGGTCCGACCGTGGTCCCGGACGGCGCCGTCAGCCCAGCGCGTCCGCAAGCTGCAGATAGGTGGGAGCCAGCCGGCGCAACGTCTCGGCCGCGGCCTTGTCATCGCCGCTGACCAGGTCGTACTGGAGGCCTCCGACCGACCGTGCCTGCCCGGTCGCGATCGCCGCCGCGCGGTCGAGGCCGAGACCCGTCAGCGCGGTCGCCGCGTCGGCCAGCCGTCGGGCGCCGGCCCGCACCGCGAAGTGGATGAGATGATCACGCGTGGCCGGTTCGAGCCCTTCGGCGACCTGCTCGCCCAGCCGCTGCAGTCCCTCGGCGCCGCCGAGCGTGCCGGGTGGCACCGGCAGATCACGGCCGCGGAGCCAGGCGGCGGCCCCCGGCAGCGCGGCGCGCAGCGCTTCCCCGCCGGTCACCGTCTCGACATTCACAAACCACTGCGCATCGTGTACGGGTGAACCCGGTACCCGATGGTGTCGGCGCGCCAGGCGGCCAGAAACAGGGGAGCGGGCAGGGTCGCGTAGGGAAACCCGTGTGGATCGTGGAACCGGACCATGTCACCGTCGACGTCGAGCACGGTCACGAAGTGATCCGACCGGATCGGCCCGTTCATGCCCGGTATGTGGCGCAGCAGCCCGAACTCGACCGGCCCGACCAGAACCGGCCCGTCCGCTTCCCGAAGCCTCGCGAGGGCCGTCTCCGCATCCTCGGTCCAGTCGCGCCGGCATTCCCACCCGAGGAGCTCGATCGCGAGGTCAAGCCCCAGATCGGGATCCCATCCGTACGGGTCGAACAGTGGCAGCCGCCCGCCGAGCAGCTCGAACCCGAACGGTGACCCGGTGAGCACCTCCAGCACGGACGGCGACGGTGCGCCCGCCCCGAGAGCCATGGCGAGCGAGTTGGCATAGCAGTAGGGCCCGGACCCGATGTAAGGAAGCATGTCCCGACGGTCCCCTCTGACATGGTGGGAGAGTCAACGTCGCGCCGATCCGGGAGGTCGGTGCGGACGAATCCGGCGGCCGGTCCTGAAGCCGCAAGCCACCCGGCCGGATGTAGCGGGCCGGTCCGGATCCCGACAACGATAACCGTCCCCTGTGGGTGCCCGGCCCGGGTCCGCGGGCGTTGGTGACGGTATGGAACAGGGATCGGAGCGGAGACCGGTGGCTGTCGCCGGCATCGTGATCATGGGCAGTGGGGTGGTGGCGCTGCTCGCGGCGCTGTGGGCGGCCCGGCGGGCGGTACGGGGCACGGAGCTGTTCGGGTGGTCCACGATTCCGGCTCTGTGGCCGCTGCTCAGCGCGGTGCTGGTGGCCGCGCTGATCGTGATGATCAGTCCACGGCACGCCCGGGAGGCGGCGGTCGTGACGCTCGTCTGTGCTCTCCAGTTGGTGGGCGGTGGGATCGCGGCATCGCGGGACTGGTTCGACGTCCGGGGTGGCGGCAACCTGTCTCCGTACCTTTTGGTGGTCCTGATCCCACTGACCGTCGTCCTGGTGGCCGCGATGACCGTCGCCTGCTGTGTTGCCGTGGTGCTGCTCTGGCATCCGGGCATGACGTGGCGGCCGCAGAGCCCCGGATGGGTCGCCGCCGGAGTGCTGATCGCGGCCGTCCCGCCGGTCCTGATCCTCCTGGAGGGCAGCGAGGAGGTGACCGTCGCCGGGCAGATCGCCCTGGTCTGGTCGTTGCCGTGGGCGGCCGGGATCGCCGCCGCCGGCTGGCTCGACAAGCCGCTGCGCCGCATCGCCGCCGCGACCGTGCTGGCCGGCGCCGTCCTGACGCCGGCGATACTGATCACGTGGGCCCTGTCGTGGGCGGCCCTGCATCTCGTCGACGCCGTCGGCCGGGACGCCCTGATGATCGGAGCCGTCGCGGTGCTCTCGGCCTGGGCCGGTGTCGCCTACCTGATGTGGCGGCGGGAGCGTCGCCGGGCGCGACTCGTCGCCTGACTCATTCCGGCGGACCGGCGAGCATGCTCGCCCACAACAGTCCATCGCGTACGGGCAGAGCGTGCCGCACCCGGCTGAGGCGTCCGGCGGCCCCGGCCATCCGGGCGAGTCGTCTGGTCACCGGGCGGCGACGGCGGTCATAGCTCCGCAGCCCATCGGCCGTGGTCGACGTCTCGCGCAGGCAGCGTGCCAGGGTGACCGCGTCGACGAGGGCCTCGCACGCGCCGCGCCCGAGGTCCGGTGTCATCGCGTGGGCGGCGTCGCCGATCAGGACGGCGTTCCCGCTGACATACGACGGCAGCGGGGGAGTGACATACACGTCGTGGTGCAGGATGCCCGCCTCGGTGACCGCCTCCAGGACCGGGGCCACCGGGTCCGCCCAGTCGCCGAACATCCGCCGCAGCACGCCCGCCTCCTCGCCGGGGTGGAAGCTGCCCGGCGGCGCTCCGGCGGCGGCGAACCAGTTGGTCCGGCCGCCCTCCTGCGGGGTCACGCCGAACTTGGCGCCCCGGCCCCACATCTCCACGAACATGTCCGTCGAGAGGCCGTCGACGGTGCCGCGCCAGGCCGTGGTGCCGGAGTAGCGCGCCCGGTACGCCGGACCGAACAGGTGCTCGCGAGTCCGGCTGAACACGCCGTCGGCGACCACGATCAGATCGGCGTCGAGGCTGCCGAGGCCGTCGACGGGATCGGCGAAGCGGATGTCGGCGTCGACGGCGGCCCGGTGCAGGATCGTGAGCAGGGCGGGCCGGGAGATCAGGTGGACCGGGTCGTCGGCCGGAGTGCGGATCGTGACGATCCGTGAGCCGTCGGGGCGGCGCACCTCGCCGGACCGCTGCGGGGCGCCCGTCTCCCGGACCGCCTGGCCCGCCTTCATGGCGTCCAGCGCCCGCAATGCCGCCGGCCACATGCCCAGCGCTGTGCCGGCGGCAGGCAGTGCCGCGTCTCGTTCCCGGACCGTGACCCGCCAACCGTCGTTGCCGAGAGCCGTCGCGGCGGCCAGCCCGCCGATGCCGCCACCGATGATCACCGCATGTCCACGCATGACCTCAACGTACAACACTTGTTGTGATTCGACTACAGGCGTTGTAGGCCGGTAGGGTGACCGGGTGCCATCCCGTCAAGAGGATCTCCTCGACGCCGCCATCGGAGTTCTCGGAAACCAGGGGGTGCGGGCGCTCACACACCGGGCGGTGGACGCGGCCGCCGGCGTGCCCCTGGGCTCGGCCGCCAACTACTTCAAGACGCGGGACGCGCTGATCAGCGCGGTCGTCGAGCGGTTCGCCGAGCGCGACCGGGCAGGTTGGCAGGCGATCGCCGGGTTCGTCCGGCCGTCCGACCCGGGCGAGCTGGCCGGGGCGCTGAGCGCCTACGTGATACGGGCGCTCGGGCCGGATCGCGCCATGACGATCGCCCGATACGGGCTGTTCATCGAGGCGGCGCTGCGGCCCGCGCTCCAGGAGCATCTCGCGACGTCGGCCGCCGAGCTGCGCCGCTGGGCGACACAATGGCTGCGGGCGATCGGTTCGACCGACCCCGAGCGCGAGTGTACGGCCGTCATGGACTACCTGGACGGGCTGATCCTGCACCAGCTCGCGTTCCCCGGCCCACCCGACGACCTGGCGGCGGCCATCGACCGCACCGTCCGCTCCCTGGTCACAACCGGCCGCACCGCGCCCTGACCGACGCCTCGTGATCGCCGCGCCGCCCCGGCAGCCACCGCGCTCTGACCGACGCCCCGTGATCGCCGCGCCGTCCCGGCCATCGGGCGCTCGTCGCTGAGGGTCGCCGGGAGCCGGCCGGGCAGCCACCGGATTCCCTCCTCAGAACCGTGGTGAGGAAGGACCGCCACCGGCCGGTTGCTCAACACGGTCATGGGAGTGGGCCTGAGCGACGCGACGGCACCCGCTACGAGGTCACCGCAGACCGAACCGCCGCCGGAGTCGCTGTGACGCCGTGCCGGCCGCCGCGCGGACCCGGGGGTCGGGGTCGTCGCGGAGGGCCCGGACCGGCTTGGCGGCGGCCCGGTCGCCGAGACGGGCCAGCGCGGTGGCGGCGTGCGCACGGCAGAGGGGATCGTCGTCGGCGAGCGCCTTCAACAGGATGTCCCGGGGTTTTCAGCCGGGCTTGTGGCCGAGCAACCACAGGTAGGCACGCCGGACGTGGACGTCGCCCAGCAGGTACACGTACTGCACCGGGCCGTCGATCGCGGCGAGAGCGCGGCCGGCGGCGTGCCGGGAACGGCGGTCCGGCGCCGTCCGGAACACGTGCCACAGGCTCGGCAGCGCCCGCGGGTCGCCGATGCGGGCCAGAGCCACCGCGGCCCGGGCGGCGTGAACGGTGCCGCAGAGCCGGATCAGCGCGGTGACCGCCCGCTCGTCGCCGTGCCGGGCCAGGACCCGCGCGGCCCGGTCACGGACCGTCGGGTGCGGATCGTCGCAGGCCGTGACGGCGGCGTCGGTGACCTCGGGGCCGCCGATCCGGTCCAGCGCCCGCAGTGCGTGGTCGCGGATGTCCGGGTTCGTGTGCCGGGCCAGGTCGAGGAGGGTGGGCACGGCGTCGCGGGAGCCGATCTTGCCCAGGGCGTCGACGGCGGGCATCGGAGCCGACGACGACCGGGCCAGCCGGCACAGCGCGGGCACGGCCGCGACGGCCCGCAGCTCTCCCAGCGCGAACGGCCCCTCGTGCCACCACTGCGGCTCGGCGAGCTGATCGATCAGGATCGGCAGGACGCTGTCCCCGTGCTCGGTGAGCCAGCCCGGGGCGTCGCGCCACGGCGGGTCGACCGGGTCCAGGGGCCGGGCCAGCAACGCGGCTTCGGCCTCCGGGCCGCCGATGGCCCGCAAGCGCCGCACCGCCTCGCGCCGGGTCCAGCGCAGTTGTGGCTCGATGCCGCTCACCACCTGCCGGAGCAGCCTGATCTCCGCGTCGTCGCCCGGACCGGACAGACCGCGGATCGCGACCGTCGCCACGTTCGGATGGTCCAGGTCGACCCGGCCGAGCAGCAGCTCCCGGTCCGCCGGGTTCCGGGCGGCGGCCCGGGCCAGGACCGCGACCATCCGCTCCCAGCCGTCGGCCGCCTCCCACCACTGCTCGGACATGCGCCGCATCGGCTCGAGAACGCTGGTCTGCGGCTTCGACGCGAGCGCGTAGATCGGGCCGCGAACCGCCGTGAGACAGCAGTTGCGGGCTCTCCCCGCGACCTCCGCGCGGTAGGCGGCGAGCAGGTCGGCCGCCGCCTGCGCGTCCCCGCGTTCACCAAGAGCCCGCGCGAACGGTCCGAGGTGCTCACCACGAGCCACGACGGCCGGCGTCGCCGAGGCGGGCGCGGACGGCGAACCAGCGGCGTCGGCGGACGGGGCAGACGGGGCCGACGGGGCCGACGGGGCGGACGGAGCCGGCGCGGCGGGTGCCGCGGGTGGGGCCGGCGTGACGGGCGCGGACAAGGAGGAACCGGCGGGGAGCGGGGCGGGAGCGGACAGGGAGGTGAGTCCCAGGAACTCGGCGAGACGTAGGCCCTGCTCACGGAACCACTGCGGGTTGGGGCCGCCGTTCTCGGTGAGGACGGCGTACCGGATCAGGGCCGCCCCCGGATCGCGGAGGAGACGCTCGGTGAAGGCCTCGGGCCAGTCCGCGGGCCCCTGCTGGACGGTCTCGACAAGGTGGACCACCGCCGCCGGCACCCCGGCCCGGTACAGCTCCATCGAGGTGACCCCGCGCCCCGGCACCGCATACAGCCAGGCCGCCTGCACCTGGGCGGCGCTGCCCCCGGCCGCCGCGACTTGCCCGGCCACCCGCGCCAGATGCTCGGTGAAGAGCCCCTCGCCGAAGAGCTGCCCCCGGTGTGCCCGGCCGGCGATCCGTCGTGCTGTGCCCAGTCCCATCAGGACATTGAAGCTTATCGTTACAAGGCGCCGGCGGCGGCGGTGAGGATCTCGGTGACGACCTGGTCGGCGGCGCCCGGCTTGCCGTGGCCGGCGGCGTTGTGCGCCAGCGTGTCGCGCCGCTGGGGGTCGGCGAGCAGGGTGTTCAGCGTGTCACGGAGCCGCTCGGGGGTGGCGTCCGCGCCGTCGAGCATGACGGCCGCGTCCTGCTGGGCCAGGTGCCGGGCGGTGATGCGCTGCTCGTCGCCGGCCGCGTGAGGGTACGGCACGAGCACGCACGCCTTGCCGAGGGCGGTGAGCTCGGCGACCGTGCCGGCGCCGCTGCGGGCGACCACGACGGCGGCCGCGGCGAGCAGGTCGGGCAGCTCGTCGTGGATGAAGTCGAGGACGTGGTAGCGGTGTGCCAGGTGGGCGGGCAGCCCGGCGGCGACCTGCTGCATCTCGGCGTGGCTGAGGCTGCCGCACTGGTGCACGATCTGGCAGTGCTGCAGCAGGTCGGGCAGGGCGCCGGTGAGCATCCGGTTGATCTGCTGGGCTCCGGCGGCGCCTCCGGTCACCAGCACGAGTGGCACGGCCGGGTCCAGCCCGTACGCTGCGAGGCCCTTCTCCGGGTCGCCCTGCAGGACGGCCGGGCGGATCGGGTTGCCGGTGACCACCGCCTTGGCCCGGGCCTTGGCCGGCAGATGTTCGAGGGAGGCCTCGTGGCTGAGCAGGATGCGGCTCGCGAACCGGGCCAGGATGCGGTTGGCCAGCCCGAGGCTCAGCGTCTGCTCGTGCATCAGATAGGGCACCCGGAACAGGGCGGCGGCCAGCCCGATCGGCACCGACACGAAACCGCCGGTGCTGAGCACGACCGCGGGCCGGGTGCGGGCCACGGTGAACGCGGCCTGCAGGATGCCGAGCGGGATCCGGAACGCGTCGACGAAGTTGCGGGCCAGATCGCGGGGGCTGACCGAGCGGCGCAGCTTACCGGTGGTGACGGCCTTGAACGGGATCCCGTTACGGACCGCGATCTTCGCCTCCAGGCCTTCGGCGACCCCCACCCACAGCAGCTCGGGGGCGGCGCCGGTCTCGGCGAGCCGGGCCTGCAGGGCGTTGACCGTGGTCAGGGCGGGGTAGGTGTGCCCGCCGGTGCCGCCGCCGGTGACGATCATGCGCAGTCCGCGCAGACGCTGGGTGCCGTAGACGGACATGTGAAACCACTCCGAGCCTGCCGTGCCGATGGGACGCCGCAGTCTACGCCGTGACCGACGGGATGGTGGCGGTCAGCGCCCAGTCGTGACTGATGTCGGCCGCGGTCCGCAGGAGTTTCGGCAGGTGGTCGTCGAGGAGGGTCTCCACCGACGTCTCGGCTGCGTGGACCGTCACATTCACGGCGGCGACGACGGTGCCGTCGCCGTCGCGGACGCCGGCGGCCACCGACCGTATGCCGGGCGCCAGATCCTGGTCGGCCAGCGCCCAGCCTTTCGCGCGGACCTCACGCAGCGCGGTCTCCAGCTCGGCGGCGGCGGGCTGCCATCGGGCGGCGATCCCGGAGCGGGACGGCTCGGCGAGGACACCGGGGACGGCTGCCGGCGGCAGGGCCGCGAGCAGGACCTTGCCCATCGAGGTGGCTGCCGCGGGGAAGCGGGTGCCGATGTTCACCGCCAGGGTCACGATCTTCGGTACGGCCACGCGAGCCACATACACGATGTCGGACCCGTCGAGCTGGGCCATCGACGTCGACTCGTTGGTCTGCGCGACCAGTCGCTCCATGTGCGGCCGGGCCACGTCCCACATGCTCAGCGAGTCGACATACGCCATGCCGAGGTCGAGCACGCGCGGGGTCAGGGCGTAGCCACGGCCGGCGCCCCGCACGTACCCCAGGGTCTCGAGGGTTATCAGGATCCGCCGGACCGTCGGGCGGGCCAGCCCGGTCGGCCCGGCTATCTCGCTGAGGGTCATCGACGGGACGCCGGGCCGGAAGGTGCGCAGGACGTCGAGGCCGCGTGCGAGCGCCTCGATGAAGTCGGGACCCGTGCCCCTTCCGGTGTCAGTCATCCGGCCAATGCTTTCATTCGTGCGAACCCGAGCCGTAGTCGGTGTACTGGTACGGGTTGTCGAACAGCTCGGCTTGCGGCAGGTCCGGGTTCTGGCCGCGCAGCCACGCCTCTTCGCCGAGTGTCTCCCGCAGGTACGAGACGGTGCTGTCGACGCCGGCGCGGGCGGCCGCGAGGTCGACGCCGACGAGCCTGCCGTCGCGCTTCACGACGGTCCCGCCGACCACGACGGTGTGCACGTCACCGCGCTGGGCCTGGAAGGCGACGTGGCCGTACGGGTGCAGGATCGGGAACATCGCGGGCGAGGCGTCGTTCTTGATCAGCACGATGTCGGCCTGGCGGCCCACGGTCAGCGCGCCGAGCCGGGAGTCCAGGCCGAGCGCCTTGGCGCCGCCGCGGGTGGCCCAGTCGACGACCTGTTCGGCGCGCAGGTGGTGGTGGGTGACGGTCTCCTGCTTGGCGTGCGCTTCCAGGTGCTCGCGGGACCGGTCGGCGCTGAGCGTGGTGCGCATGGCGGTGAACAGGTCGCCGCTCCACCAGACGCTGCTGTCCATCGACAGCGACACCGGCACGCCGTAGCGGCGCAGCGCCCAGGTGGGCGGGTAGCCCTGGCCGGCGCTCTGCTCACTCTCGGTGGAGACGCTCACCGAGCCGCCGGTGGCCGCGATCCGGTGGTACGAGTCGGCGCTGAGCGTGGCGGCGTGGACGTACACGGTGCCGGGGGTCATGAAGCCGTTCTCGTACATCAGGCGGATGCCGTCGTCGTTGGTGGCGCCCCAGACCCCGGCGTGGGTGGTGACCGGGACGCCCAGCTCGCGGGCCACCTCGAAGGCGGCCTTCTCCGGGAACGCGGGATCGCCGGTGACGTCGAAGGCCAGCTGGAAGCCTTCGAGCCGCCCGCCGTCGATGCGGCGCCGGTGGAAGTCGCGGAAGCCGTCGGAGGCCGACCACTCCCACGGGCCCTGCTGGATGTTGCCGTAGGCGAGGACGAACCGTCCGGGCACCGCTTCCAGGGCGTCGACCGCGGCGTCGGCGTGCTGCGGGGTCTGCAGGCCGTGCGACCAGTCGACGGTGGTGGTGACGCCGGCGTCGAGGGCCTCGACGGCGCCGAGCAGGTTGCCGGCGTGGATGTCCTCGGGCCGGAAGTGTCTCCCGGACTCCAGGTAGTACCAGACGAAGTACTGGGTGAGGGTCCAGTCGGCGCCGTACCCGCGCATGGCGGTCTGCCACAGGTGGCGGTGGGTGTCGATCATGCCGGGCATCACGATGCCGCCGGAGGCGTCGATCTCCTCGGCGTCGTCCGGGGCGGTGAGGTGGTGGCCGATCGCGGCGATCCGGCCGTCCACGGCGAGCACGTCGGCGCCGGTCAGCACGGTATGGGTGTCGTCCATGGTCAGGACCAGTCCGTTGCGGAAGATCACCGGTCTTGCGACGCTCATCTGCGCTCCTTTCGGACTGCTGTCCGCATGGCGGTCAGCGTGGTCAGGCCAGCGTGTTCCCGGTCACTTGCGTTGTCAAGGATTTGTTTCGACGCGGTGACGTAGTGGTTGACACGGCTCATGATGGCGAGCAGTCTGGTTTGGCGGACAGGTGTCCGTAGAACGGGCGGTACTGATGGTTGAGCAACCCAAGGGCCCACTGGACGGCCTGCTCGTCGCCGACTTCTCCCGGATCCTCGCCGGGCCGTACGCGACGATGCTCCTGGCCGACCTCGGCGCGCAGGTGATCAAGGTGGAGGGACCGGGCGGGGACGACACCCGCACGTGGATGCCACCGGTCCGTGACGACGTCTCCACCTACTACCTGGGCATCAACCGCAACAAGCGGTCGATCGTGCTGGACCTCAAGGACCCGGACGACCGCGCCGCCGCCCAGGAGCTGGCCCGCCGCGCGGACGTGATGATCGAGAACATGCGTCCCGGCGGCCTGGCCCGGTTCGGCCTCGACTACGACACCGTCGCCGCGGCCAACGAGCGCATCGTCTACGCCAGCATCAGCGGCTTCGGCGCCGGCGCGGGAGCCGCCATGCCCGGCTACGACCTGATGGTGCAGGCGATCTCCGGGCTGATGAGCCTCACCGGTGATCCGGACGGCTCGCCCTTCCGCGCCGGGATCTCGGTCTTCGACGTGATGGCGGGGCTGCACGCGAACATCGGCATCCTGGCCGCCCTGCACCGGCGCGCCGACAGCGGACGCGGCCAGCACGTCGAGGTCAACCTGCTCAGCTCGGCGCTGTCCGGCCTGGTCAACCACTCCAGCGGGTACGTGGCCGGCGGCACCGTTCCCTACCGGATGGGCAACGCGCACCCGAGCCTCTTTCCGTACGAGCCGTTGCCGGTCCGCGACGGCGAGCTGATCGTGATCGCCGGCAACGACGGGCAGTTCCGCAAGCTGTGCCGGGTCCTCGGGCTCGACGGGCTCCCGGAGGATCCACGATTCGGCCGCAACCAGGACCGTACGGCCAATCGCGAACAACTGCGGCCGATCCTCGTGGAACGCCTCCTGACGAGGACCCGCGACGAGTGGTTCCGCGACCTGATGGCGGCCGGGGTGCCCTGTGCGCCGATCAACACCATCGACGGCGGCGTCGCCATGGCCGAGGAGCTCGGCCTGAATCCGGTGGTCACCGTGGGCGGCGTGCCCGGCGTCCGCAACCCCATCACGTTCTCGGAGACCCCGGCGCGGTACGAGCTGCCGCCGCCCGGACTGGACGAACACGGCGAGGAGATCCGTCGATGGCTGACGAACTGAGGTTCCCCACCGGACTCGGGACCTCCGACAGCGACAGCATCTCGCTGCTCGGGCAGGACCTCGCGGCCGATCTGATGGGGAGGGTCGGGTTCGGGGAGTTGGCGTTCTGGCTGGTCGCCGGGCGCCGGCCGAGCGCGGGGGAGGTGCGCCTGTTCGAGGCGGTGCTCGTGGCGCTGGCCGATCACGGGTTCACACCGACCGCCATCGTGGCGCGTCTGACGTACCTCTCCGCCCCTGATTCCCTGCAGGGAGCGCTCGCGGCCGGGCTGCTCGGCGGCGGCTCGCGATTCCTCGGCGTGACCGAGGACTGTGGCCGATTCCTGGCCGCCGAGCTGGCCGGCGCCGACGGTGACGACGTCGACGCGATCGCGCTGGCCGCGGTGACGAGGGCCAGGGCGGAGAAGCGATTCGTGCCGGGCCTCGGGCATCCCGTGCACAAGGTCGAGGACCCGCGGACCCCGGTTCTGATCCGGATCGCCACCGAGGAGGGCATCTACGGGCCTCACCTGCGTCTGTTCGAGGCGATCGGTCGCGTACACCCGCAGGTCCTGAATCGAAGGCTGCCGCTCAACGGCGCCGGAGTCTGCGGCGCCGCCCTCGCCGATCTGGGGTTGCCGGTCGAGATGCTGCGCGGCTTCGCGCTGCTCGCCCGCGCCGCGGGCCTTCTCGGGCAGATCGCCGAGGAACGTCGCCGCCCCATCGCCGACCAGATCTATCTGACCGTCGACCGCAACGCCGTCTACGAGGCATAGGAAGGAGCCACATGGCCAGCATCGTCGCGGTCATCGCCTCGACACATCACCCCTTCTACTACCGGGCCAGCACGTCGACCGGGGAGGACCGCCCGCCGTTCGCCGACGAGTGGACGGCCAAGATCCTCGCCTTTCGGGAGACGCTGACCCGCGCCAACCCGGACGTCCTGGTGATGGTCGGCTCTGACCACTTCCACCAGCTGTGGCTGGACAACATGCCGCAGTTCCTGGTCGGCAAGGCGCCGATGTACGACGCGAACTGGTACAACGAGGAGCGCGAGTTCGGCCTGCCGCGGATGACGCTGAAAGGCCAGGAGGACCTGTCGTCGCACATCCTGCGGGCCGGCCTGGACGAGGGGTTCGACCTCGCGTTCAGCAACGAGCTGCGCATCGACCACAGCATCACCTGCCCGATCATCACGCTGCGGCCCGAGGCGGACCTGCCGATCGTGCCGATCTACACCAACATCTTCGCGCCGCCGCTGCCCCGGCCGACCCGGTTCGTACAGCTCGGTTCAGCGTTGCGGACCATGATCGGGCAGTGGCCGTCGCACCTGCGGGTCGCGGTGATCGGAACCGGTCATCTCTCGTTGGAGCTCGGAGGGCCACGGCAGTTCGGGCCGCACGGGCCGGACCCGGCGTTCGACGAGAGGGCCGTCGAGTGGATCGCCAACGGCGACCTCGACGGATGCCTGCGGGAGGTGACCCTGGACAGCCTGCACGCACCGGGGAACGCCACCCACGGGTTCATGGACTTCATGCTGATGATGGGTGTCGCCGGGGCCGGGGCGAAAGCCGACTATGTGGACACGTTCGACCTGTTCCACACGATGGAGGCCTACTTCACCTGGTATCCCGAGGGAGCGCCGGCATGAGCAGATATCTGCTGAACAAGTTCCTCTTCACCGTCGACCGTGATCCGGAGCTGGTCGAACGCTACCGGGAAGCCCCGCGCGAGCTGGTCACCTGGTGGGAGTCGACGATGGCGAACTCCCTGCTCAACTGCCATGGCGACGAGGCGAGCACGTGGCTGGCGCTCACCCCTGAGGAACGGGATGCGCTGATCGGCCACGACCACGTGCGGCTCTTCGAGATGGGCGCCCACCCGTTCCTCACGTTGACGCTGTTCATCGCCCTGTTCGAGCGGGACAACACCGAACCCCTCGAATACCAGAAGGCGTACGGGGCGGCGCTCTCCGGGTTCTCGCTGCCGTACCCGGACATCGCCACATGATCGACGCGGTCGTTCTGCGGGAATGCGGGCGGCCGCCGGCCCTCGAACGGCGGCCCGCCCCGGAACCCGGCGACGGTCGGGTGCTGATCGACGTGGTGGCCGCCCCGATCACGCCGCTCGACCTGCTCTGCGCCTCCGGCACCAGCTACTTCGGGACGCCGGCCACCCCCTACGTGCCCGGTGTGCAAGGGGTCGGGCACCTTCGCGACGGTACGGCCGTCTGGTTCGCCACCGCAGCCGGAATGCAACCGGGCGACGGGAGCATGGCGTCGGTCGTGGCGGTCCCGTCGGCCGACGTCGTCACGTTGCCGCCGGGTGCGCCACCGGTGCTGGTCGCGGCCCTCGGGCTGTCGGCGGTGGCGGCCCACGGCGCGCTGCACGCGGGCGGCGGGCCGTCCGGCCGGGACGTCCTGGTGCTCGGCGCCGGCGGGGTGGTCGGGCAGGCGGCGATCCAGCTGGCTCTGCTCGGCGGCGCGAGCCGGGTGATCGCCGTGGCCCGTTCCGAGACCGCTCTGCGCCGCGCCGAGAGCCTGGGCGCCACCGCCACCACGATCGAGCACCTCGACGGGCCGGCCGACCTGGTCGTCGACCCGGTCTTCGGCGAGCCCGCGGCGGCGGCGCTGCGGGTGCTGCGTCCCGGCGGGACCCTGGTCAACCTCGGTTCGTCGGCCGGCGCGACCGCGCCCATCGACTCGGCCACCCTGCGCAGCCGATCGTTGCGAGTCGTCGGCTACACCAACAACGCCCTGTCCCCGGCCCGGCGCGCGACCATGATCAGCGAGATCGCGGCCCACGCCACGGCCGGCCGGCTCACCGTGGCCCAT
This sequence comes from Actinoplanes sp. CA-252034, assembly GCF_050956125.1. Taxonomy (NCBI): domain Bacteria; kingdom Bacillati; phylum Actinomycetota; class Actinomycetes; order Micromonosporales; family Micromonosporaceae; genus Actinoplanes; species Actinoplanes sp. CA-252034. The sequence goes on along the minus strand of NZ_CP191846.1, from coordinate 6,365,271 downwards.
GAGGCGGTCCCGGTCACCGGCATCGCGGACGCCTGGGCACGCCAGGGCTCCGGCCGCCGGGTGCTCACCTTCGGATGACGACCAGTTTGTTATCGATCACAGTGCATCCCACGAACGGCTGTGATCGAACATGTTCGGATCGTTGACTGTGAATCTGTGATCGCTAACGTCCAGGGGGTCGGCTCACCGCCCTGGAGGAACGCCCATGTCCGCCCGCTCTCTGCTCGCCGCGTCCCTGCTGATGACGGGCTTCGTCGTGGTGCTCTCGAGCTCTCCGGCGCAGGCGGCCACCCTGGCCACCGGCGCCCGGTCGCTGGAGTCGGTCAACTACCCCGGCCGGTTCGTGCGCCACCTCGACAGCCTCGGCCGGATCGACCCGATCACCGCGAGCAGCACCGCGCAGGCCAAGCTCGACGCCACCCTCACCGTGGTCAACGGCCTGGCCTCGCCCTCGTGCTACTCGTTCCAGGCCAGGAACGGCCAGTTCCTGCGGCACCGTGACTACCGGCTGCGCCTGGACACCAACACCGGCGACGCGACGTTCCGCGGGGACGCCACCTTCTGTGCCGTCGACGGCTCGGTCGCGGGCTCGGTCGCGCTCGCCTCCTACAACTATCCGGACCGGCGGATCCGGCACCGCGACTACGCGCTGTGGCTCGACGCCTATCAGGACACCGCGACGTTCCGCGCGGACAGCTCGTTCCGCCCGGCCACCCCGTGGGCGCCGAAGACCGCGAAGAACCCGGTGCTGCCCGGCCTGTTCGCCGACCCGCAGATCGTCAACTTCAACGGCCGCTACTACCTCTATCCGACCACCGACGGGTACGCGGGCTGGGGCGGCACCTACTACAAGGCGTTCTCCTCGACCGATCTCGTCAACTGGACCGACCACGGCGTGATCCTCGACCACGGGCCGGACGTGTCGTGGGCCGACGACTCGGCGTGGGCGCCCGGCGTCGCCACCCGCAACGGCAAGTACTACCTGTACTTCTCCGGTGGCCTGGCCACCGGCAACACGGCCAAGCAACTGGGTGTGGCGGTGGCCGACTCGCCGACCGGGCCGTTCCGCGACGCGCTGGGCCGGCCGCTCGTCGCCAGCGGCCAGTTCTCCGGTGGGCAGGCCATCGACCCGGCGGTCTTCACCGACACCGACGGCCAGTCCTACCTCTACTGGGGGCAGGGCGTGTGCCGGGCGGTGCGGCTCAACGCCGACATGACCTCCTTCGACGCCACCGCAGTACGCACGATCACGCCCGCCGGCTACAACGAGGCGCCGTTCGTCATCAAGCGCAACGGTGTCTACTACCTGATGTGGTCGGAGAACGACACCCGGAGCGAGGACTACCGGGTCGCGTACGCCACCGGCACCTCACCGCTGGGCCCGTGGACCAAGCGCGGCGTGATCCTGCAGAAGCGCCTCGACCTGGGCATCAAGGGCACCGGCCACCACTCGGTGGTGCAGGCGCCCGGCACCGACACCTGGTATGTCGCCTACCACCGGTTCGCCGTCCCGGCCGGTGACGGCACCAACCGGGAGACCGCCGTCGACCGTCTCGAGTTCAACACCGACGGCACGATCCGCCCCGTCACCCCGACCCTCTGACCCCGCCCGACCCGCTGCGGCGCCCGCCCGGACCGGGTGGGCGCCGTCAGTAGCGGAAGGCGCCGACCAGGACGTTCAGCTCGCTGGACATGCGGGCCAGGTCGTCGGTCGCCTGGCGGGTCTGGCTGACGCCCCGGCTGGTGCTCTCGGCGGCGGTGGCGACCATCGTGATGTTCTGCGCGATCTCGTTCGCGCCGGTCGCGGCCTCGGCGACACTGCGGTTCATCTCCGCCGTCGTGGCGGTCTGCTCCTCGACCGCGGACGCGATGGTGGTCTGGAAGTCGCTGATCCGGGCGATGACATGGGAGACCTCCTGGATCGCGGAGACGGCGCCGGTGGTGTCGGCCTGGATGGTCTCGATGCGCCGGGAGATGTCCTCGGTCGCCCGGGCCGTCTCCTGGGCCAGGTCCTTGACCTCGGAGGCGACGACCGCGAAGCCCTTGCCCATCTCGCCGGCCCGGGCCGCTTCGATGGTGGCGTTCAGGGCCAGCAGGTTCGTCTGCTCGGCGATCATCGTGATCACCTTGATGACGTTGCCGATCTCGGCCGACGACTCGCCCAGTTTGCTCATCGTCGCCGACGTGGCGGAGGTGATGTCGACGGCCTCGGAGGCGACCCGGGCGGCCTCGGTGGCGTTCTGGGAGATCTCCCGGATCGAGGCGCCCATCTGCTCGCTGCCGGCCGAGACGGTCTCCACGCTACGCGACACCTCCTCGGCGGCCGCCGAGACGGTCTGCGCCTGCGACGACGCCTGATCGGCGGAGGCGGCCATCTGCAGCGCGGTGGCGGACATCTGCTCCGCCGCGCCGGCCAGCGCCGACGCCGAGCCGTCGATGGTCTGCACGGTACGCCGCAGGTTCTCCACCGCACGGTCCAGCGCCTGCGCCATCTGGCCGGGCTCGTCCCGCGACGTCACCCCGCTGGTCCGGGTCAGGTCGCCGTCGGCCAGCGCCTCGCACACACCCTTGACCCTGGTCAGTGACCCGACGATCCGCCGGGCCACGGCGACGCCCAGAGCCAGCGCGAGCAGCGCGCCCGCGACGATCATGATGATCGAGGCTCGCCGGCCGTTCTCGTAGCCGGTGTGCGCACGGTCGCCGTTACGGGCCGCGTCGGCGGTCTCGGCGGCGTCCATCGCGACCAGCTCCGCGTCGACGGCTTTCATGATCGGCGCGACCTTCTCGTTGCGGACCCGGGCCCATCCGGTGAGGTCCTTGCGCGCACCGGCCGGCAGCAGCTCGTCGTGGGCGACCCTCACGTACGAGTCCCAGGCCGCCTGCACGCTGTCGACGGCGTCGGTGGGCGCCGCGGGACTGCTCGCCCGGTAGGCGTCCATCGCTGCCTCGAACTCCTCCTCCCGGGTGTCGAACTCCCTCGTGAAGGTGCCGATCTCCGTCTGGTCCTGGGCGATCGCCTGGTTGGCCGTCGACAGCCGTGTCCGGTAGAAGGCGGTCTTGAGCTCGCCGACCGCTTTGATGCTGGCCACGTTGCTGGTCAGGATCAGCTCGGCTGCCTGGCTGCTGTGGCGCAGCTCCATCAGGCCGAACACGCCGACGACCACCGCGACCACGACGCCGGCCACCACCACCGCGAGGATCTTGACGTTGACGCTCAGATCGTCGAAGAACGATGTGGCCACGGCGGGGGCCCCTCACGCAGGTGGAGAACAGAGCACGAACCCTCACTATCGCGCCCGAAAGCGTGACGTGAGGGCCCTTCGGATAATTCGTCAGCCCTGGTAGGGCGGCGCGACACCCCAGCCCCACAGCGGCACCGGGGCCTGACGCGGCGGGGTCGCGCCCGGCTGGGAGTTGGCGAGCGCCAGCCGTGTGCCCCACTCGAGGTAACCCACGAACGCGGCCCGGAACTCGGGATCGGCGGGCAGGCCCACCTCATCGGCGGCGTCGACGAGCAGGTCGACCCAGCGGCGCCGCTGCCGCTCGGTGATCGCCTTGCCGAGATGGTGGCCGAGCATCGCCGGGTAGCCGCCGCGCTCACCGGTGTAGCGGGCCGGGCCGCCGAACACCTCGGCCAGCCACATCGCGACGTGCCTCGGGTGGCCGGGATCCATGTGGGCGAACAGTGGCCCGATCACGTCGTCGGCGGTGACGAGCTGGTAGAAGCGCTCGGTCAGCCGCTCCAGCGCCTCGGTGCCGCCGGCCCACTCGAACATGCTGGGCACCGATCCGCCGGCCCCGGTCACCGCGGTGCGCTCGTAGTGGCGCATCTCCTCGATCGCCCCGACGTAGGGGCGGATCTCGGCCAGGAATCCGGGGAACAGGTCACCGCCCCGGAAGCCCTTGAGGTGGTCGTCGGCGGACGTCCACACGATCCGGAGAATGTAGACACCCGGCTCGTCGGAGCAGCGGCTCAGCTCGTAGTCGACGCACTGGGGCGCCCGTGCCAGGAATCGGGCGGCGCGTGCGTACGCCTCCTCGAACGCCGTGGTGTCACCGGGAATGCGATACCGGATGTATTCGACCGTCATCCGTCCACCATAGAGGGTGTAAGGCTGTAAGCATGTAATTACCGACGGGGTGCTTCCGTGAGTGATCTACGATCCCGGCACGTTCGGTGAACAGTTCGGCGAACGGGGGAGGAACGACACATGTCCACACACGTGTGGCTGCGCAGACTAGGGGTGACCCTGGTCGGCGCGACGGCCGCGGTCGGCGCGGTCGCTGTGCCCGCCCAGGCCGCGAGCACCGGGATCGCCTAGCTGCGGGTCCAACCGTACGAGGCGGTCGACCTGGTGTTCAAGGCCGGCTCGGGCAAGCGGAACTCGGTGGTCGTCACGCGCTCGGGCGACACGGTCACGATCGACGACCGGGTCACTCTCCGCGCGGGTAACGGCTGTAAGCAGGTCAAGGGTGACAAGACCCGGGTGCGCTGCCGGATCGGGACGGACTTCGAGTATCTCGACGTCGATCTCGGCTCGGGCAACGACAAGGTCACCAACCGGACCGGCCTGCGGCTGTTCGCCAAGGGCGGCTCCGGCAACGACGACCTGATCGGCGGGTCCGGATACGACTCGCTGTTCGGCGGCGGCGGCGCGGACCGCCTCTGGGGCAACGGCAACCGTGACTTCCTGGCCGGCGAGGACGGCAACGACGCCCTCGCAGGCGGCGCGGGTGACGACAACCTCAACGGCGGCAAGGGCGACGACCGGGAGTACGGCGGCGCCGGCAACGACAGTCACAGTCAGGGTCATGACGGGAGCTGGGCGGACGCCGACCTGATCTCCGGCGGCGCGGGACGGGACCTGCTCTCGTACTCGGGCCGGAAGAAGGGCGTCAGCGTCGACTCCGACAGTGGTAAGAAGGACGACGGCCGCAAGGGCGAGGGTGACACCGTGCTCGGCATCGAGCACATCGTCGGTGGCCTGGGCAACGACACCCTGGTCGGCACCAGCCGCAACGACATCCTGTCCGGTCTGGCCGGCGACGACCACCTCGACGGCCGCCTGGGCGACGACCGGCTCTTCGGCGGTCCGGGCGCCGACCGCCTCGACGGCGACGGTGGCTACGACCACCTGGACGGCGAGCAGGACGGGGTCGTCGACTTCCTGGACGGTGGCGACTACGACGACACCTGTGTCCAGAACTCCGACGGCGAGTCGCTGTTCGGCTGCTAGCACCACATGACGAGACGCCCCTCTCCGACCGGGGAGGGGCGTCTCGCCGTGTGGATCAGCGCTGGCGGGTCAGCAGACCCGGCCGGTACGGCCACTGACCGTAGTCACCGCCCGAGCCGGGCGCGCGACCCTGGTACAGCAGTTGCAGGTTGCAGGGGTCGATGGTCATGGTCTGGTCGGCGCTGGTACGCAGCAGCTCGCCGTGGCTGATGTCGTTGGTCCAGGTGGCGCCGCTGTTGGCCTTGCCGGCGAAGGGGTTGCTCTGGGTCGCCGCGTTCGGCGTCCACGAGCCGTTCAGGCTGGTGGCGGTGAACGAACGGAAGTAGCGGCCGTTGGAGCTCTGGGCCTCGACGATCATCAGGTACTGGTTCTGGCCCTGCACCTTGTAGACCTGCGGCGCCTCGAAGAGGTTCTCCGCGGTGTCGCTCATGATCGTCGTGTACGAGGAGCCGAAGTTGCCGGGGAAGTTCCCGATCGGCATGCTCGCCCGGTAGATCTTGCCGTTGTCGCCGGCGAAGAACAGGTACATGTTCTGGCTGTCACCGATGACCGTCTGGTCGATCGGGCCGGTGTTGGAGCCGGTGATCGATCCGGTGAACAGCGCCTGCGCCGCGGACCAGCCGTTCGGGTTGGTCGGGTCGCTCGACGTGCGGTACATGAACGGCGCCGCACCCCACTGGTAGGTCAGCACCCAGATGTTCTTCGGCGCGAAGTAGAACAGCGACGGCGCGACCGCTCGCTGGTTCATCGCGTTCTGCGACGCCGAGCCCATCTGCGACCAGTTCGAGAACAGGCCGAAGTTCATCGAGCCCCAGTCGCTGCCGGTGCCGACGCCGTGGGTGGTGGCGTACACGAGCTGCTGGCCGTTGTACGGCGCGACCGTGAAGTCCTTGAGCGACGCCCAGCCGGAGCGGGGGTTCGCCAGCACACCGGTCGACGACCAGCGGTAGCTCGACGGCAGCGCGCAGGTGCCGCCCGGGTTCGACGGGGACGGGGACGATGTGCCGCCGCCGACCCGCACCAACTGCCACTGCTGGTTGGCGCCGTTCCAGTCGGAGTACTGGACGATGTTGGCGTTGTCCGCCGTGGAGGCGCCCTGCACTTCCACGGCTTTTCCGCTGTTCCGGTTGATCAACTGGATGTAGCCGTCGATGTCCTGGATGCTGAACTGCTGGTTGGTGGTGTTGTTGTCGGTCCACTGCACGATCGAGCCACCGTCGGCGGTCGAGAAGCTGTAGACCTCGAGGACCTTGCCGGAGTGCCGCGATTTGAGCCGGTAGAAGCCGCCGCCGGAGTCGACGAACTGCCACTGCTGCTGCGCCTGGTCGTTGCGGGTCCACTGGGTGATCCGGGCGCCGTCGTTGGTGGCCAGGTTGTAGACGTCGAGAGCCTTACCGCTGGTGCGGTTGACCAGCACATACGACGCGCTGGTGTCGATCGTCGCGGCGGACGCGGCGGTCGCGGTCACCGCGACGGCGCCGCCTCCGGCGAGCAGGACCAGTGCGGCGAGAGCAGTGCGCCAGGGTCGCCGCCCCTTTGACGGTACGGGTGTGAGCTCACCCATCGACATGAGGTTCTCCCGGGGATTCGTGGTGAGGGGAACGGATCGTCGCCGGACCGGGGGAATGGTCCGACATTCGGATTGAGAACGCTAACAATCGTAGGTGCGATGTTGCCAGATGAATTCCGGCGCATCAAGTTGTCGTTATCGATTACTCGTGCGACCATCTCGCGACAGCGCCTATAACGGTTTTCCGGCGAATGTTTTTTACGCGACTCGGGTCAACCGGCGAGCGGTGGCCGTACCAGAAAGGAGTCATCCGCGCCGAAGGCGTCGGCGCCCTTGGACTGATCGACCCAGAGCTCGTCGCCGCGGTGCCGCAGGAACCAGCCACGATAGTTGGACGCCTCCAGGGTCACCGTGCCGGGAGTCCCACCCGGCCAGGCGCAGAACGTGGCGTCGCCGCGGAACAGATCGGTGCCGATGTTCTCGTCCAGCCGCACCCGCCACGACGCGTGCCGCAGGTAGCGGCCGTCCTGCACCCGGAATGAGAAGCACCGCGCGTCGGCCAGCCCCGCGACCACCTGGAACGTCGCCTGCCGTCGGGCCGTGGCCGTGGTCCCGGGGCCGACCTGCGTCAGCATGCCCAGGTCACCGCTCACCGAGACGAAGCGCCCGGCCGCGTTCGCCGACTCCAGCGAGAACGATCCGGTCCGCAGCGTGCCGGTGCTCGCCGCGGAGGCGACCCCCGGCGGGGGCGGCTCCTCCGGCCGGGTCGGCCCCACCGCGACGGCCGTGATCCCGGCCGCCAGGGCGCCGGCGGCCACCGTCGCCACCACCGGATGCGCCGCGGCCGCTGCCCGGACCCGCCCGGTCGCCGCGGCTGCTCCACCGTGGCCTGCGCCGGCCACCGCATCGGCGCCGCTCCCGCCCACGCCGGCCGTCCCGGTGTGCTCGCTGCGGGCCAGAACCGCCGCCACCAGCGCCGCCGGGGCCGGGAGCAGGACCAGGTTCGGTAGCAGCCGGTCGGTCTCGACCAGATCGACGGCGGCCCGCAAGCACACCGGGCAGCCGCGCACGTGCCGGGCCAGGCGCTTACGCCACAATGGACCGGCCACGCCGTCCCAGCCGGCGGTCTCCGCGTCGAGCTCCGGGCAGACCGGCCGCGCGTCCAGGGCCGCGACGATGGTCCGGCTCAGATCCAGCTGGGTACGCATCCGCTGGACCCGCACTCCCGCGTGGATCACCGACACTCCGAGCGCCTCGGCCAGCTCGGCCCGGGTGAGGTGCCCCGCCACCTCCAGCCACCACAGCGACAGCAGCGCCCGGTCCTCCGGGTTCAGCCAGCGTGCGGCCCGCTGCACCTGCCGCCGCTGCGCCGACAGCTCCACCTCGAAGACCGTGACGTCCTCGAATGCCGCCCCCGCATCGGCGAGACCCACCGCCTCGTCGAGCGGCGCGGTGTGCGCGGCGGCCCGGCTCATCCGGTGCTGATGGGTGCTGACATGCCGCAACGCGATCGCCGCGAGCCACGGGCGGAAGCTCTCCGGCGACCGCAGCGCCGGCAGCTGCCGCAACGCCCGCACCATGACGTCCTGCGTGACGTCGTCGGCGTCCGGATGCCCGCCGAGCACCTGCCGGACGATCGTGTAGACCATCGGCAGGTGCGCCGCGACGAGCTCGTCCCGCGCGGCCCGGTCACCGGCCTGAGCCGCCCGCACCAGACCGGGGCCGTCCATTCGGGTAGCTCGCATGCCCACCTCGGTGCCAACGGGTATTCCGTGGATGAGGTTTACCGAGCGCGGTCGGTGTACGCAAGGTTTCCGATCCATTTCGCGCCATCTTTCCGTGTGCCTCGATCTCGTCGCCGAAAACCGTTATGCCGGAGCCTTGGAAAGAGTCGCATCGTGACCGTGACGACGATCGGGGTGATATCCGGCTCCCGCCGGCCGGGACGGGAGATCGCTATCGGCCACTTCGTCCCCGAGGGCGAACGCGGCAGCGAGATCGTGTATCGGCAGCGACCCATCGGCACGGGGCGCGCCTGCTGATGTCGGCGGCCGGGTACTACTCCGGTCGTAGGCGATATCGGTCTGTGGACGGACGCGGACCATGGCGGTCGATTTCTAGTCTCGGGTCATGACAGACAAGGTCTCCGCGGTCATGACCGCGGCCAAGGCGCTCGGCGGGCAGAGGATAGGCACCGAACACCTGCTCGCCGGGACACTGAGAGCCGGGGCCGGGGTGCGGCGCGTCCTCGACGCCCACGACGTCACGCCGACCGTGCTCCACGCGGTCCTCCGGGCGCAGGCCGGGCGGTGGGCGACACCGGACGACGCCTCGGCCGCCGTCGACCGCGCCCGGCTCGCGTATGGCGAGCCCAGCGCGGAGCAGTTGCTGCTGGTGCTGTTGGAGGACCCACAGTCGCATGCGGGGGAGCTGCTGCGGGAGTGCGGGGCCGATGTGGACGCGGTGCGCGAGGCGCTGATGTCGGGCCGGGCGCCGGCTCGGGTCGAGCGGATGCCCGCGGAGCTGGTGGCGGTCCGTGACCGGCTGATCGGGCGATCCCGTTACCGCGGGCGCGGCGTGCGGAACTACCTGCGATCCGCGATGGGGCGGAAGCGTGTCAACTACGCCGAGGTGCCGGTGCTGTGGGCGTCGCTCGAGGCCGACCTGATCGCGAAGGCGCGCGGCGGCCCGAAACGGACCGACGACGTGCTGCGGGCGATGCTGATGACCTACGAGGTGGCCTGCGCCTACCCCCATCTGCTCGGCCCGGCGCACGAACGATACGAGGGCGTTCGTGCGCTGGTCGAGATCGGTGTGGACTGGCGGCACGTCGCCCGGTGGGACAGCGGCGACGAGGACCGGCTCCCGGTGAAGGAGCTGCTCAAACCCGGTGCCGACTGGCCGGAGGACACCAGTGCCCTGTTGGGCGTGCTGGTCAGTCATCCGGGAAGCCGGGCGGGTCGGCTGCTGGCGGAGAACCTGGTCTGAGCCGCTTGCGAGCCGCCTCCCCCGGCCGGTAAGCCGTGATCCACTCCTCGACCTGATCGCCGAGCCACACCGCACCCTGCGCCAGGTGCGCGACCGGCCTGGGGAAGTCGGGCCGTTGGGTGATCTTGTATGTGCGCTGACGGCTGATGCCGCCGAGGAGGATGCGGATCTCGCGGTTGCCCACGAGGTACATCGGTCGCCAGGCCATGCGTACGACTATAGTCCGTAGACTAGATGGCTCATGCCGGGGGGTGCGGCTCGGATCCCGTGCCGGCGTCCACCGATCCTCCTCTGCCGGATCCCCCCGACCCCGGCCGTCGGCGGGTCGAGGACCAGCCGGGACGCGTCGACTACCGGGAGGGGGCGGGCGCGAGATCGAGGATGAAACGGGACCCGCCGCCCGGGCCGGGCTCATGATGGACGTCGCCGTCGTTGGCGCGGGCCAGGCCGCGCACGATGTAGAGGCCGAGCCCGGTTCCCCTGACGGTGGTGGCGTCCCGGTCGGCCCGGGTGAGGCGGTCGAAGAGACGGTCCCGGAACTGCTCCGGCACGCCGGGCCCGCGGTCCTCGACGGTCACGTGCACCCACCGGTCGCTGCCGGTGATCCGCAGGGCGGTCGCGCCCCCACCGTATTTGGCCGCGTTGGACAGCAGGTTCACCAGGATCTGCTCCAGGTGACCGGGAGCGAACAGGACACGGGCGTCGTCGCCGTACACCGGAAGGCTCTCCAGGTCCATCGAGGACAGCACGCCGTCGATCTGGGCGCGCAGCGACAACTCCCGCCGGTCGGCGCGGATGCTGCCGGCGTCGATGGTGACCATCGCCAGCACTTCGCGGACGATGTCGTCGAGCCGGGCCGCCTGCCGGGCGATCGCGTCGACGGCCCGCCCCGGCGGTCGTCGTCGAGGAGCGTCCAGTCGTCGGCGAGGACCTCGGCCTGCCCCTGGATGGTGGTGAGCGGGTTGCCGATCTCGTGGCCGAGCATCCCGATGATGTCGAGTTTGAGCTGGTTGGCCGCTTCGAGCTCGGTGTTGCGCTCGGCGAGCGCGGCGGCCGCGTTGTCCCGGGCGCGTTCGGCGGCGCGGCGGCCGCTGATGTCGGTGACCACGCCGATCAGGTGTTTGGGGCGGCCGGTGTCGTCGCGGACCAGGGACACGGTGGCCTCGACGTCGACCCGGTGACCGTCGGCGTGCCGTAGCCGGCCCTCGCGGGTGTAAGACTCGGCCTCCCCGGCGAAGAGCCCGGCGAGCAGGTGCCGGCCGGCGGCGTCCTCGGCCGGGTCGAGCAGGTCCGCCTCGGCCCGGCCGGTGAGCTCGTCGACGGTGTGCCCGAGCATCTGGGCATAGGCGCGGTTGACCGCGGTCAGGGTGCCGTCGAGGGCGCGGATGACCTGCCCTGCGGCCGAGTTGTCGAACTGGGCGCGCAGCCGCTGCTCACTGTCGGCCAGCGCGAGCTCGGCGGCGCGGGCCGCGGTCACATCGGTGTTGATCTCCAGGACCTGGACCGGCTCGAGATGGCCGTCGGGACCCGGCTCCGGCTGGTGCAGGACCTGGCGGCTCATCACGGTCAACAGCCGGCCGTCGGCGGTCACGTGCTGCAGGCGGCCCTCCCAGCGGCCGTCGTGCTCGAGGCGTTCACGCTGCTCACCGGCGGTGCTGTGGGCGGGGTACGCGGTGGCCAGCAGCCGGTCGGCGGTCCTCCCGGTCGCGGCGGTGAGCGGCCAGCCGTACAGCTCGGTGGCGCGGGCGTTCCACCAGCGGATCGTCCCGTCCAGCTCGCGGACGATGACGGCGGCCGGGATCAGCTCCAGCAGGCGGGCCTGGCGGCGCAGCTCGGCCTCGGCGGTGCGCCGGGCGGTGATGTCCTCGACCTGGTTGACCACGTAGAGGGCGTTGCCGTCATCGTCGCGGACCACGGCGACCCGGATCGCGACCCAGATGGTGTGGCCCTGCCGGTGCCGGTAGCGGCGTTCCACGCGGACCGTGTCGATCTCGCCGGCGCGCAGCCGGCGGACCAGCTCGGCGGTGCCGGCCACGTCGTCGGGGTGCTGCAGGTCGGCGTAGGTCATCCGGCTCAGCTCGTCGGCGGAGTATCCGGTGATCGCCGACATGGCCGCGTTGGCGTGCAGGTAGCGGCCGAGATCGCCGGGTTGCAGGCTGGACAGGGTGAGCCCGACCGGGCTGTTGTCGAAGGTGAGCCGGAACCGGTTCTCGCTGACCGCGAGCTCGGCCAGCGCCCGGGCGGTGTGCGCGGCGTCGTCGGCGTGCCGCAGCGCCGAGCTGAGACTGTCGGCGAGCAGCAGCAACTGCTGTTCGTCGCTGTCGTCGAAGGCCCCGGTGCGGCTCGCGGCGATCTTCAGGATGCCGATCGGGGTGCCTTCGGCGTGCAGCGGCGCCACCATCATCGAGCCGATCCCGAGGCGGCGGCAGGCCTCCTGGTCGACCCGGGTGTCGGTGACGGTGTCCCGGGAGTGCGCCGGGGTGTCACGGGTGAGGGCCGTGCCGCTGAGCGATCCGGTGAGCGGGATCAGCGATCCGGTGAACTGCGCCAGGGTGCCGGCGGCTGCCACGTACGACAGATGGTCGTTCTCCAGAAGCTCGACGGCGGAGCCGTCGGCGGCCGGGAACAGGTCGACCGCGCGCTGGGCGACGGTGTGCATGGCCGCCTGCCGGTCGGCGGCCGCCGCCGTCACCTCCCGCTGGACCTGCAGCGTGTCCTTGAGCCGGCGCACCTGCGCGTCGGTCATCTCGGCGCGGGCCGCGGTGTCCTCGGCGTGCCGCAGCGCCCCGGTGAGGGCATCGGCCAGCAGGGTGAGCAACTGCTCGTCGCCGTCGTCGAACGCGGCGGTGCGGGTGCTGGCGACCAGCAGCACCCCGAAGACCGACCCGGCCGGGTCGCGCAGCGGCGCCACCACCAGCGAGCGCATGCCGACGGTGCGGGACATGGTGTGGCTGGCCCGCGGATCGGTGCTGGTGTCGTCGCAGCGCACGGTGACGCCGCCGGCCGCGGCGGTGCCGATGATCGATCCGGTGAGGGCGATGGCGGGCACGTCCCGGCCGGCGAGGCCGCCGGTGCCGGCCACCATCCGCATGGTGCGGCCCTCGGGGTCGATCAGATGGACCGACGCGGCTTCGCCGGTCGAGATCACCTCGAGGGTACGGTCGGCGATGAGCCGCAGTACCGCTTCCCGGTCGGCGGCCACCGCGGTGATCTCCCGCTGGACCCGGATCGTGGTGCGCAGCCGGTCGGCTTCGCGGGCGGCGGACTGCTCGGCCACGATCGCGTCGGTCACGTCCCGCCCGGTCGCCATGATCACCTGCTGGTCCGCGACCACCCGGCCGGACCAGTCCACCCACCGGTATCCGCCGTCCCGGGCCCGGCAGCGGACGGTGCCCTCCCGGAACGCGACGTCGTCGCCGTCGTCCGGGTGCCGCAGCGCGGACAGCCGGGTGCCGGTCAGCTCGTCCTGGCTCCAGCCGAGCAGCCGCCGCCAGGCCGGGTTGACCCGCAGCACGGTCCCGTCGAGAGCGGTGACCGCCAGCAGGTCCGGGCTCGCGGTGATCATCACGTCCAGCAGGTCCTGGCTGTCGGCGAGCGCCTGTCGGCCAGCGCTGTCGGCCACCTCGGCGATCAGGAACGGCGCGCCGGACCGGTCGTGGGCCAGGAAGTTGCGGCTGGAGATCCAGATCCGGGAGCCGTCCCGGCGCACCAGCACCCGCTCCAGGGCGGCCTCCCGGATCCGGCCCGCGATCATGCTCGCGAACACGTCGCCGACCGCGTCCCGGTCCTCCGGCGCGGCCACGATCTGCGACGACTGCCCGATCAGCTCGTGCCGGTCGTAGCCGAGAAGGTCCGCGAACGCCTGGTTCGCGGCCACGAACCGGCCGACCTCGCCCTCGGCCAGCGTGAGCACCGCCTTTGGGACCGGACTGGCGGTGAACGCCTCCACCAGCAGCTCCAGCGGCTGGCCGTCGACGCGTTCGAGGATCCCGACATGCACACGTACACGATCGGCCGGTTCGCCCGAATCGTGAGGGACCGGTCACCAGCGCACCGGCACCTCCTCCAGGCCGCCGACCAGCAGGCCCTGGCGGCGGCGCAGCTCCTCGACCGGCACGGCCAGCTCCAGTGTCGGCAGGCGCTCGAGCAGCACGCTCAGCACGGTCCGCAGCTCGACGCGGGCCAGCGACTGGCCGAGGCAGGAGTGCGGGCCGGCGCCGAAGGTCAGATGCGGATTGGGGGAACGGGCCAGGTCCATCACGTCGGGATCGGTGAAGACCCGTTCGTCACGGTTGGCCGACGGCATCGCCGACAGTACGGTCGTGCCCGCCTCGACGATCGTGCCGGCGATCTCGACGCGCTCGGTGACCAGCCGGTGCGTACCGAATCCGAGGTTGGCGTCGAATCGCAGGACCTCCTCGACGGCGGTCGGCACCAGGCCGGGGTCGGCGAGCAGGCGCTCCCAGCGCTCGCGCCGGGCCAGCAGCATGGCCGCCATCTTGCCGATCATGTTGGCGGTCGTCTCGTGGCCGGCGACGAGCAGCGCCTGCCCGGTGAAGACCAGCTCCGGCTCGGAGAGACGGCCGTCCTCGGCGTCGACGACGGTGACCAGCTCGGAGAGCAGATCGTCACCCGGCTGCTCGCGCTTGGCCTCGACGTGGGCCTGCATGTACGCCCACAACTCCCGCCCCGACGCACTCGTCTCCTCGGCGGTGAACCGGGTGATGTTGAGGAACCGGTCCGACCAGTGGGCGAACCGCTCCCGGTCGGACGCGGGCACCCCGAGCAGGTCGCAGATCACGTAGACCGGCAGCGGGAAGCCCAGCGCGGTCCGCAGGTCGGCGGGTGCCCCACCGGCGATCATGTCGTCGACGAGCTGGTGGGCGATGCGCGTGATGCCCGGCTGCAGGGCGGTCATCCGCCGGGCGGTGAACGAGCGGGTCAGCAGCCGCCGCCAGCGCTGGTGCCCGGCCTCGTCGTCGAGGAACGCCGGCCCGGTGCCCATGGCGTTGCCGCCGGCCGGGGTGTTGCGGACGAACCGGCGGTCGGTGATCGTCGTGCGGACGTCGTCGTAGCGGGTGAGCAGCAGCGCGTCGGTGCCGGCGGCGGTCCGCACGTGGGCCACGGGGCAGCTCGCGCGCAGCTCCTCCCACTGTGCGGGCGGATCCACCGCGGTCGGGGTGTGAACGGGTAATCGAGCACGTTCTCCTGATCCGGCATGCCGCCTCCTCGAGTAAACGTCTGATTACTTGGTAGCGTACGGCCAGGACGACGAGGTAGCAAAGGTTCAAAACGGTCACCGGGAGGTCCTGTGCAGATCGCCGTCGACGAGGAGAAATGCATCGGCGCTGGTCAATGCGTGATGGCGGCGCCCCACGTGTTCGACCAGCGCGACGAGGACGGTGTCGTGGTCGTTCTGGACAGCTCTCCGGACGAGGGCGGGCAAACGGCCGCCCGCGCCGCCGCCGCCGGCTGCCCCGTGGCGGCGATCACGGTGACCGGCGACTGACCGCGGGGCGCCCGGCAGCGGCAATCTCACATGTGGTGATCCACACGCTTTCCGGGACGGCGTGGCCGAATCCGGATCTCTACCATTCCGCCGGTGAAGATCGCCCTACGGCATGTCATCCCGGTCCTCCTCGGGACCGCCCTGCTGACCGTCGCCGCCTGTGACGACGGTGATCCGCCGTCATCCGCCCGCGAACCGGGCGCCGCCGCCCGCTGGACCGGCTTCGTCAAGGAATGCCCCGTCCTCACCGGCACCGATCCCGGCAGACGGACGGCCGCCGCCTACGACGGGCCCAACCTGTTCAGCCTCCGCTGCCAATACGTCACCACCGAGGCCAGACAGAAAGTCGTCCTGAACGTGACCGTGTACCGTGCCGCCAGCGGGGGCAGCACGGCCGAACAGCTCGCCGTCGCCACGATGGAGAAGGACCGGGCGACGACCACCGTCATCGCCGGCGCGCCCTCCCCGTCGGTTCCGTCGCTTCCATCGGCATCGCCATCGGCGTCCGCCGAGACACGGCCGATCGACGAACTGGGCGACAGCGCCTTCGCCCGCCTCGTCCCGGACAGGGGCGTCCGTGTCTACGCCCGCAGCGCCAACGCCGTGGTCCAGCTCGACTTCACCGACTCCCGGGACGGCCGCAAAGCCCTCACCACCGCCACCGACCTGACCCGCCAGGCGCTCACGAAGCTGCACTGACGTCACGGCCGAGGCCACCTCCCGGGCACGCCGTCGTGGTCGGCCCGGCCCCGGACGAACCGTCGCAACGCACCCAGTACGGTCGACGAGTGACGAACGCCGCCGATTCTCGTAAACGCGGTCCGCGTGGTCCGTACGTCTCCGGTCGGGAAGCCCAACGGGCCATCATCGACGCCGCCCGGGACGTCTTCGCCGAGCATGGTTTCCGCGGCGGCGTCCTCCGCGACGTCGCCGACCGGGCCGGCGTCAGCGCCGCCAACATCATCCATCACTTCGGTTCCAAGGAAGGGCTGCTCGTAGCCCTGCTGGACGAGCGCGACCTGGGCAACAGCCGGGAGTTGAAGGCGACCTCGGACGGCTTCGTCGCCGGCCTCCGCGACCTCGTCCGCCGCAACGCGGCGGACCGCGGCATGGTCCATCTCTTCAGCACCCTCGCCGCTGAGGCGACCGCTTCCGGTCATCCCGCCCACACCTTCTTCCAGAAGCGGTACGCCGAGGTGCGCCGAGCCGCCACCGAGGGCGTCGAGACCGCTCGCGAACAGGGCACCCTGCCCCCAGGCCCGCCCGCTGCCCTGGTCGCCGCCAACCTGCTCGCGGTGATGGACGGCCTGCAGACCCAGTGGCTCCTCGACCCCGACTTCGACATGGTGGCCGCCTTCGACGCGCACCTGACCGCCATCGGCGCCGCCCAACCATGACCGTTCCCGCCCATGAGGTTCCGGCCGGCCGGGCGCTGCTGATCACCGGACCCGTCGGCGTCGGCAAGACGACGATCGCCGAAGCCGTCGGTGACCTTCTACGATCCCGGCAGGTCCCGCACGCCGTGATCGATGTCGACTGGTTGCGACGATCCTGGCCGACCCCACCGGACGACCCCTTCAACGCCGCGACGACCCTGCGCAATCTGGCCGCGGTGTGCGGCAACTACCTGGCCGACGGCGCTCAGCGCCTGATCCTTGCCGGCGTCATCGAGACCCGTGCCGAACGCGACGCCTACCAGGCCGCTGCCGGCGTCCCGTTGCTCGTCTGCCGCCTGCACGCCGACCCGCCCACGATCCGTGAGCGGCTGACCGCCCGTCTGGGCGCCGGCTCCCCGGAGTTGCCCTGGTTCGTCGAACGGGCGGCCACCCTCGACCGCGTCCTCACCGCCGCCGGTGTCGCCGACACCGTCGTCGACGCCGGCCACCCGGTCCCCGAGGTCGCCGCCGACGTGCTCGCCACGGCCGGCCTGGACCGCTGACCCCCGATCCGCTGACCTACGAGACCGGGGGCAGGTCGATTCGGAAGTCCCATACCCGGGTGAGGGCACCGACCTGGAAGACGACCGTCCGAGTCGTGGATCGCCCGGCCTTCAGCGTCTTCGGCTGGTCTCGGGCGCGGGCCGCGGTCATGGCGCGGTCGGGTTCGTACCCCGTCGAGTCGAGGTCTCCACCGAGCAGTCGGACGTGCTTCTCGATGTCATTGCGCAGCGGGACATCGCCGGTGTTCTCGATGCGCAACACCAGGGCGAGGGCTCGATTGCCGGCGGAGGGGAAGATCTCCAGGGCCTCCGGGAGGTACGGGTCGCGATACGGCACCGGGTCGTCCGTGCGGAGGAGGGTGACCGACAGTTGTTCGCCGTTCTCGCCTCGGAAGCGGTTGGTGGAGCCGTCCCACCGCGTCTCCGGCGAATGATCGAAGGCTCGGAAGTTCTCCGTGTCCAGGGCGGACATCCGCTCCAGCCACTCGTTGCGGTATTCGATCAGTTCGTTCCGGCGCTCGATCTCCTCCGAGGTGAGATCGCGCGTCTGAGGGCCGACGACCGGAGCGGCGGCGGGCGGACGGTCATGGGTCGCCCCCACCAGTCCGATGCTCGTGGCCAGCGTGACGCCCGCGAACAGGGCGAGCCCCGTCCTCCGCCATGACAGGGCCGGGGGCGGTGCCGGGGGAGGAGACGCCGAGGGTGCCGGCGGCAGCGGCGCGTCCACGAGAGCGGCGGGCCCGGCCCGGCGGGTGGCGCGGGCGGCCAGCAGCCCACCGGCGAACGCGGCGGCGGTGATCGCCGCGATCGCCAACCGCCGGTTTCGGAGCGGTGAGCGGGACGGCGGAACAGTCACGGGTGGGACCATCGGCCGCCGGCCGGGCGGTCTGAGGGAATCACCGGGCGCTGTGAGGTTGCCGCGGGCCGGATGCTGTGAGGGCGGTGGGTTGTGCGGTGCGCCGGGCTGTGGGTCCGGCGGTGTGCGGGGCCGTGGGCCGGGCGGTCTGGGGAGACCGCCGGCCAGGTCAGGCGATCAGGGCGCGGATGCCGGTGGCGGACGGGTTCACCTGGAAGACGACCGTTCGGGTCCGGGTCGCTCCGGGGGGAGTTCGGGCAGGCCGGCCGCTGGAGACCCGGTCCTGCTGGGGTCGTACCCGTACTCGCCGCCCTGGTCGTCGAAGAGCCAGACATGCTCCTCGATGTCGGTGCGGAGCCGGACGAGGCCGATGTTCTCGACCTGTGCCTCCACGGCGATCATTCGGTCGCCGGATGACGGGTCGATCTGCGGGACGTCGGGGAAGGCGGGATCGCGATCAGGCTCCGGGTCACCTACACGGAGGAGAGTGACACGCGCCCGCTCACCGTCGTCGCCTCTGAAGATCAGGCGCTTGTCGCCCTGCCGGATGAGCTCACCGTCGAACGGGACGGCGGCGTCGGCCGGCGGCTCCGGACGCCAGGTCGGCACCGGCAACCGCTGGTAGAGGTGATCCCGGACGGCGTCGGCCGACAACGGGCTCGCGACAACGCTCGTGACGTCGACCGGTTCGTGGTCCGTCCAGCGTCCGGCGGAGATCGGATCCCATCCGGCGCCGACGACGAGCACCATGCCGGCGGCACAGGCGACCCACACCGCACGCCGCCGGCCGGACCGGCGGCGTGCGGGCGAGGTGCCGGCACGTCGGGCGACCCAGGCGGTCGCCAGGTCATCGACGATGGAGGTGGCGCCGGTCCCGGTCGTGGACGCCTGAGCGGTGCCACCCGCCGGTACGGCTTGGGTGGGAGCGCCGGCGGGGGCCGCGGTGCCGGTGTGCCCTGGGGGCCTGGCAACCGCAGACTCGCCGGGGCGGGGAGTAGCACCGCCGTGCCCCGGCGGCACGGCGGTCGTGGGGTTGCTGGTGCGGGGTGGTGACGGGGTGGTGGTCACTCGGGGCGCGGCCTCGCGAGGGGCGCGGGCGATGGGCATGGAGCGGGCGATGGGCATGGCGCGGGCGATAGGCGTGGCGCCGGCGCGGCGTGTGGCCCAGGTGGCCGCCGGGCCGGTGACGGCGGCAGCCGCGACCGCCGCGATGGTTCTGCGGCGGTGTCGGTGTGGCGGAAGGGGCTCGGGCACAGGCGCGATCATCGGTGGGCCGCGCGACGATTTGAGGGAAACCGCTACCGGTCCGCGACTCCCAGCAGCGGGCGCAGGACGTCGTCGACGACGTGGACCACCCACGGGCCGTCGAGGGGCTCGCCGGAGAGCAGGAGACGGTGCCAGAGCAGGGCTTTTCCCACCTCGACCAAGGTGGTCACGTCGGGGGAGGGCGGAAGCTCGCCGCGGGTCACGGCGCGGTCCAGGACGGCGGCGGACTCGGTCACGCCGGTCGACAGGACGTGCTCGTGCAGCAGGCGGCCCAGCGACGGGTCGGAGCGGATCGCCGCCAGGAGGCTCAGCACGATCGGCTGTTTGCGCTCGTAGACGCGGCAGAAACCGGTCATCGCGGCGATCAGGTCACCGCGCAGGGAGCCGGTGTCCGGCAGTGGTGGATGGTCGATCATCAGGCCGTGCAGGGCGGCGGCGACCATGTCGGGCTTGCCGGACCAGCGGCGGTAGATGGTGGCCTTGCTCGCCCGGGCCCGGCGGGCGACCTCGTCGATCGACATCCGGTCGTAGCCGACCTCGGCCAGCAGCTCGCGGATGGCGTCGAGGATGGCCGTCTCACGGGCCGGGTCCAGGCGGTGCTGGGTGGCCGGTGACGGCGACATCCCGGCCTCCCGAACGAAGAACGTCAAACGATCACTGAGCGTTGGTGAAAGTACCGTATCGCACGCCGGTCAGCTCCTCCGAGATCGCCCACAGCCGCCGTGCCGACGCCTCGTCGCGGCCGGCCGGCGACACCTCGATCCGGGTCGGACGGCCCCGCCGCTCACCGGGGCCGTCCGGCCCGTACGCCTCCCCGGTCCGTCCCTCGGTCGCGGCCCGCAGCAGAGGCAGGGCGCCGACGGCAGCGGACTGCGCCGACAGGCGCACCAGGGCGATCACCAGGTCACGCGCCCGGTTACCGGTGCGGGCCAGATCGGTGTGCGCGACGCCGGGGTGCGCGAGGACACTGATCAGCCCGGTACGCCGCCCGAGCTCCAGCCCGAACAGGACGTTGGCGAGTTTCGACTGGCAGTAGGCGCCGAACTGCCGGTAGCGCCGCTCACCCATCAGGTCGTCGAAGTCGATGCGGCCGCGCCGGTGCAGTCCACTCGTGACGGTGACGACCCGGCCGCCGGGGTCGAGGGCGGGCAGCAGCAGACCGGTGAGCGCGAAGTGGCCGAGATGGTTGACCCCGAGTTGGCGCTCGAACCCGTCGGTGGTCAGCTCCCGACGCGGGACGGCCATCACCCCGGCGTTGTTGATCAGGAGATCGAGTCGTCCGTACTCCTGGAGGAACTCCCGCGCGAAGCGCCGCACCGACGCGAGGTCGCCGAGGTCGAGGGGCCGCCAGACCGCGCCGATCCGGGTCGCCGCCGCCTCGCCGCGCTCCCGCGCGCGCGCCGCGATGATCACTTGATGACCCTGTTCGGCCAGGCCGAGCGCTGTGTGAAAGCCGATGCCGCCGGACGCGCCGGTGATGATGACGATTCCCATGTACGGTACGGTACCGTACACCTTGCGAGCGTGGAAAGGGCCGGGCCGCGAACGGGCCGATCAGTGGCGGGGGCGGAGAGCGGTGGCCAGCACCTCGCGGGCGACGGCGCCGCCCGCGGACAGACCGGCCCGGTTGCTGAAATCGAAGTGCAAACCGCCGTAGACGCGGGAACGGCCTGCCTCGGCCGCGGCCGCTGAGAAGCCGGGGTACGTTCGAGCGGCCGCCCCGGGAGCCGAGTCGGTGGTGTGGGCGAACGCGATCCGGTCGGTGTGGAAGAAGGCGGCCAGCACCGTCGCGGCCGCGCCACTGTAGGAGCTGTGGCCGGACACGTACTCCGGTGTGCCGCCGACACTTCCGGCGCGCGCCGTCCAGGCCGGGTCGGTGGTCTCGCGGATCGCCGTCGTCGGACGCCAATGCCGGTACGTGAACTTCGTCGACACCGTCACCACCGTCGTGTCGGCCAGCGCCATCGTCAGCAGGGCCGCCAGCCGGGACTCGTCGGCCAGTCGCAGGTGCCGGCTCTCGGCCACGGTCAGGGCGATACGCAGCCACTCGCCGGGCGGCTGAACCGAACCCGCCGGCAGCGACCAGAACTGGTAGGTGGCCAGCAGGTCCGGGCGGTCCACGGAGGCGTCACCCAGAGCGGCCACCTCGGCGTACGCGGTGGCGTAGGCCGCGGAGTCCGGGGCGGGTGGGGCGGCGGGCACGTGACGGGCCGGGGCGGTGATCGCGAACGGGCGGACGTTGCGGTACTGCGCACCCGACCAGGCGGAACGGAACACACCCGGGCCCGAGCCGGCCGGCTGGCTCTCGACGGGAGTGCTGCCGTCGGCTGCGCGGGCCTCGACAACCGCCGCGCCGACCGCGGCACCCCAGGCCGCGCCGCTGTCCACGCCCCGGTGCAGTGCGGCCAGGTCGGCGGCGAGACGGGCGTCGTAGACGGAGGCCCGCGCGGCGTCGGTGCGGACCAGCACGGCATGGGCGGCGGAGGCAGCAGCGGCCTGCGGGTTCGCGTGCCGTGGGCCCCGGCCGGTGACCAGCGCCGGGGTGTACGTGCCGGAGATCCCGTTGACCGCGTCGTAGACGGCCACGTCGACCAGTGCGTACAGCCTGGCGGCGTCGGCGTCGGACGCCCGGGTCAGCCGCACCGCGTCGAGGGCCAGCCCGTTCCAGTCGGCCACCGCGTGAATGTCCGGCTCGGAGGCGGCCGCGTGCGCCGCCGGCGATGCGAGACCGGCGCCGAGCAGCGCCGACATGATCACGACCAGGATTCTCCGCACGCACACAGCGTCCCGCATCGGCGCTCGACGGGGATCGATGTGTCAAGGACGCGACTCCCACCCGGCCGCCGGCGTCGCGACTCCGCTCACCGGCTGGTCGGTTGGGTCCTGATCGTCCTCAGTGGTGACCGGGGCGGAGCAGCGCCCGGTCGCCGGCACTGCGACTCCGTCCCCCTGCCGACCGGCGCGGTCGCGACGAGGCGGCCCGGTCACGTCACTCGGCCGGCTCGGGGGACTCGTCTGGCCGGGGTGAGTCCGCCGGTCGTCGGGGCCGGAAGTCGGTATTGCCGGCGACGTCACCGGCCCTTTGCGGAAGCCGGCTGCGGAGCGGGTCCACGACGCCGCCGGTGCTCCCGGATGGCGGCAGGTCGACGACTTCGAGGGGCTCGGTGATGGGCACCATGGCAGACCTTTCCGGCAGGGCCGTCAACGACGGACGGGGAACAGGGCGAGCTGCCCGGTCGAGGGAAGGGTGGCGAGGAGAGACCGGGGGAAGGGCGGCGAGAGGGTCGAGGGAAGGGCGGCGAGGCGACCGGGAGAAGGGTGGCTAGGAGACCCCCGGCGGATGCTGTCACGCCGCCATCATGCCTCGCCGGTATGACACTTTCGGTCCCCGGGCGGCGCGCGGGTGCGTCAGGACATCGCCACGTCGTCGAACCAGACGGTGCCCCGGTTGTCGCCGGACTTCAGGTGCAGCTGGACGCCGGCCGCGCCGGGCGGGGCGACCGTCTCCACGGCCAGCTTCGTCCAGCCGGTGGTGCCGTGGGGCAGGCGGTTCGAGTTGTGCTGGCTGAGCCAGCGGCCGTTGGCGTCGAACCAGCTCAGCGTGATCTCGGTGATGCCGGTCGAGGAGGCCCCCTTGGCGTACGCCTCGGCCCGCCAGCGGTGACCCGGTTGCACCGGCGTGATCGGCGACGTGACCAGCGACGGCAGGCCCGCCGAGGTACGCGTGGTGCCGGCGAAGCGGGCCGCGGCCCGGCCGGTGCGGGCGGTGCCGGTGGCGACCTTGGCGACGCCGGCCTTCGGCAGGTTCGACCGCCAGGGCGACTCCGCAGCGGTCGACTCGAAACCCAGGTTGAGCACGCTGTTCGGGGTCGCGCCGGTGGTCCAGGCGTCCTTGACCACGGCGGCCGCGGCCTTCGGGGAGCCGTCGGTGCGGTGCAGGCCGAACTTGTACTGGGCCGGCTTCGCCGACACCGCGGAGTGGGCCGGGATCGCCCCGGGCAGGAAGTCGGTGAACGTCCACGGCGACACCGAGCCGACCCCGGCCTCGCGGGCCGCCCGGAACACCCGGGACAGGAACGCGGCCTGCTCACCCTCGCTGTCGGTGACGCTGCTCAGCCCGGTCTCACCGATGACGATCGGCGACGGCGCGACCGCGGCCTGCGCCTTGCGGATCTCCGCGAGCGACCGTTCCGAGCTGCCGTAGAAGTGGAAGTCGTAGTAGTCCAGCGGGGTGCCGGCCAGCGCCTTCTTGATCTTGCCGAGGCCGGGGGCGCCGGTCGTGCCGTCCACCGACAGGGTCAGCGGCATCGCCGGGGCGGCGACGCGCATCGCCGGGATCACCTTGCGCACCCAGGCGACGGCGGCGGTGTCGTCCGGCTGGAACTCGTTCTTCAGCTCGACGGCGATCACGCGGGGGTCGTCGGCGTACGGCGCGAGCACCGCCTTCGCCCAGTTGACGCTCCGGCCGACCTCGGTGTAGCCGTCCCACCAGTCGAACAGGGTGAGCTTGACCGTCATGCGGTTCTTCGCGGCGATGCCGATGAAGGTGCTCAGGCGCTCGGCGTACACACCGGGGGCCTTGGGGTAACCGAAAGCCTGCGGGAAGACGATGACCCGCACGTTGTCCGCGCCCAGCGCGGCCGCCTTGGCCAGATCCGCGTCGATCCGCTTCGCGTCGAACGCCGTCCACATCGACGACCAGGCGGCGTTCGACGGGTAGTAGTTGAGGCTCTTCGCCACGCGCACCGACGCCAGCCGGCCGGCCAGGGTCGGCACGGCGGCCGCGGAGATCCCGGTCGCCGTGTCGGCGGAGGCCGGTGCCGTCGGCACGGCCACGCCGAGGAGAAGCGCGGACGCCAGGACGGCCGCGCGCAAACGAGCGCTGCGCATTGTCGGTGTAGGCCCTTCTCGATGAAGCGGAATGGCCTACTGATCGGCGTCTGTCACGCCGGCGGCAGAGCTGAGGGAGGGTAGAGGCGTTGCTATTCGGTGGTCAGGCGCCGGTGGCCATCCGGATCAGCGCGTTGCCGCCCAGCATCAGCACGTCGGCGCCGGCGATGAACGCCATGCCACGCTTGAGCAACTGCTCGGCGAGACTCGGCTCGGCGGCACGGAAGCCGCGCACCACCAGGATGATCGCGCACAGCACCAGCGGAACCCCGCCGACCAGCAGCAGCCCGACCTGCCACGGTGTGTCGCCGCCGGCCACCAGCAGGGCCAGCAGCGCGGCCGGCAGGATGCCGAAGAACAGGACGGCGAGGACGGCGTACCAGCGCAGGGGTCCGATCGGGTTGCTCACGGCGCAGATCGTAGCGGGGAGGGTGGAGTCACCCGTCCCTGCCGCACGGGATCGCCTCGGCATCCGGGTTGCGGACGATCCGCGCGGCGGCGAGCCCTTCCGCCGGCCACGTGTCGTGTGCGCGGGCCGGGCGCGGGGCCAGGCCGGTCTTCGTCCGCTCCCAGCTCTCGCCGCCGACGGTGAAGTCCATCCGCGCGGTGCGCCACAGCGGCACGTCGGCGAGCGCCATCGAACGGCCCATCCGGTGCCACGTCTCCTGGAGGATGTCGCGCTGCACCCAGATGACCATCTCCCGGCACGGCGGCACGGTGGCGACGACGATCTCCGGCCGGTACGCGTCGCCGTCTCCGATCGCCTGCAGCACCACATCGGTCACCGGCTGCGACGACGTGTTTCGCACCGTGATCCGGGTCACGTGCCTGCGGAGATCGGCCTTGTCGACGTAGGGGCCGTCCTCCCAGAAGACGACCTGGTCGGCGTCCCGCTCGATCTCCTTGCGCTGCTGCTCGCAGAAGGTGAGGCCGCCGATCACCACGCCCGGCACCGCCAGGAGCGCGGCCCACCGGGCGGCCCGGAGCTCCCTCTTCCGGATCCCGAGCGTCGGAGGCTCCGGATCGTCTTCGCGAAGTGTCACCACGTACCGAAGAATGCGGCTTTGCCGGAAATTAAACGACATTCAACACGCGGGTGTCGCTCTCCGGAGAACACCCCGCGACGGAGGGCCCCGGGCGGGTGTCTCGCCGGAGGATGCCCTTCTCGCTCGCGGCGGTCGCCTGTACAGTTGCCCTATGACAGTTAGCGTAGGGCAAGGCATGATCGACAGTGAGTTCGTCGGCGCCCACGAGCTTCGGGTGCTGCTCGACGGGATCAGCCGGCAGCGGGTCTACCAGCTCACGGCCCGTCCGGACTTTCCGGAGCCGGTGGCGGATCTGGCGCAGGGCAAGGTCTGGCGGACCAGTGAGGTGACGGCGTGGATCGCCCAGCGCCGACGGTCGGACGAGGAGGCGCCGGACGCCCGGCCCGCAGAGCAGCCATGAGCCGTCCGCCGGGCCAGGTGACGGGCGTCACGGGAGGCGTCAAAACGGCGTCAACATCGCGAGCCCCGGCGTAGGCATCGCGTGAACGCCGGTGACGGCGGGTTCGCGGCGCGGTTGGCTGCTCCTTGTGACCCCCTCGCTTCATCAAGGAGCTCCCCGTGGCTGATCTGTTGTTCGTCGTGCTGACGGTGGGGCTGTTCGCAGCGTTCACCGGGCTGGTCAAGGCGGCCGAGCGCTGATGAGTGCCGTCAACCTGATCGGCCTCATCCTGGCCGTCGCCCTGGCCGCCTTCCTGGTCGCCGCCCTGCTCTTCCCGGAGAGGTTCTGATGGCCGGCTGGCTGTTCGTGCTGACCCTCGCCGTGGCCCTCGCGGCGGTGTACCGGCCGTTCGGCGATCACATGTTCCGCGTCGTCACCGGCACCCGGCACAACCGGATCGAGCGCGGTGTCCACCGGCTCGTCGGCGTGGACGCGAGCGCCGGGCAGACCTGGGGTGTCTACGCGCGCAGCGTGCTCGCCTTCTCCGCGGTCTCGATCCTGTTCCTCTACGCCTTCCTGCGGCTGCAGGACAGGCTGTGGCTGTCACTGGGCCTGCCCGCCGTGCCGGACCACATCGCCTGGAACACCGCGGTCAGCTTCGTGACGAACACGAACTGGCAGGCCTACTCGGGCGAGTCCACGATGGGCCACCTGGTGCAGATGGCCGGGCTCGCCGTGCAGAACTTCGTGTCGGCGAGCGTCGGCATCGCGGTCGCCGTGGTGCTGATGCGTGGCCTGGCCGCTCGCGGTGAGAAGGCGCTCGGCAACTTCTGGGTCGACCTGATCCGGATCACCCTGCGGATCCTGCTGCCGGTGTCGGTGCTCGCGGCGATCGTGTTCATGCTCGGCGGCGTGGTGCAGAACCTGTCCGGCGGCGTCGACGTGACGACGCTGACCGGCGGGGCGCAGCACATCACCGGCGGGCCGGTCGCCTCCCAGGAGGCGATCAAGGAACTGGGCACCAACGGCGGCGGCTTCTACAACGCCAACTCGGCCCACCCGTTCGAGAACCCGACCGCGTGGACCAACTGGCTGCAGGTCTTCCTGATCCTGCTGATCCCGTTCACGCTGCCGCGCGTCTTCGGCCGGATGGTGGGCCAGAACCGGCAGGGCTACGCGATCGCCGCGGTCATGGCGATCCTCGCGCTCGGCAGCATCGCGCTGACCGTCGGCTTCGAGACGCACGGCGCGGGCACGGTGCCGCAGGCGGTCGGCGCGGCCATGGAGGGCAAGGAGGTCCGCTTCGGCGTCGCGAACTCGGCCACCTTCGCCGCCGCGACCACCCTCACGTCGACCGGCGCGGTCAACTCGTTCCACGACTCGTATACCGCTCTCGGCGGCATGATGCCCCTGGTCAACATGATGCTCGGCGAGGTCGCGCCCGGCGGGGCCGGGTCGGGGCTCTACGGCATGCTGATCCTGGCGATCATCACGGTCTTCGTGGCGGGGCTGATGGTCGGGCGTACCCCCGAATATCTGGGAAAGAAGATCCGGGCGCGCGAGATCAAGCTGGCGTCCCTCTACTTCCTGGTCACCCCCGTCATCGTCCTGGGGGGTACGGCCGCGGCGTTCGCGACCGGAAACGCCTCCACGGTGCTCAACGTGGGTCCGCACGGCCTCTCCGAGGTGCTGTACGCGTTCACGAGCGCCGGCAACAACAACGGCTCCGCGTTCGCCGGTATCACCGTCAACACCCCCTGGTGGGACACGGCGCTGGGGCTCGCGATGCTGTTCGGCCGGTTCCTGCCGCTGATCCTGGTGCTGGCGCTGGCCGGTTCGCTGGCCGGGCAGCGGCCGGCACCGGAGAACGACGGCACCCTGCCCACCCACCGGCCGCTGTTCGTCGGCATGGTCGCCGGCGTGACCGTCGTGCTGGTGGCGCTGACCTTCCTCCCGGCGCTGGCGCTCGGCCCGCTGGCGGAGGGCCTGTCATGACCGGGCAAACCCGTGAGCTGCAGAAAGGGATTCCGATGACCGCCACCCTGGACGACCTGATCGAGGCCGGCCCCACCCCGCCGCCCGCCCCGGTCAAGGCCGGCCTGCTCGACCCGCGGCAGCTGTGGCGCTCCCTGCCGGCCGCGCTGCGCAAGCTGGACCCGCGGGTGATGTGGCGCAACCCGGTGATGTTCATCGTCGAGGTCGGTGCGGTCTTCACCACCGTGCTCAGCATCGTGGAGCCGAGCCTGTTCGCGTGGCTCATCACGATCTGGCTGTGGCTGACCGTGGTCTTCGCCAACCTCGCCGAGGCCGTCGCCGAGGGCCGGGGCAAAGCGCAGGCCGCCACGCTGCGCAGCGCCAAACAGGACACCGTCGCCCACCTCCGGGACGGCCGGGACGTCACGGCCAGCGATCTGAGGCTCGGCGACGTGGTGATCGTCGAGGCCGGGCAGATCATCCCCGGGGACGGCGACGTCATCGAGGGGATCGCCAGCGTCGACGAGTCGGCGATCACCGGCGAGTCGGCTCCAGTGATCCGCGAGTCCGGTGGGGACCGGTCGGCGGTCACCGGCGGCACACGGGTGCTGTCCGACCGGATCGTCGTGCGGATCACCCAGAAGCCGGGGGAGAGCTTCGTGGACCGGATGATCGCCCTGGTCGAGGGCGCGAACCGGCAGAAGACCCCGAACGAGATCGCGCTCAACATCCTGCTCGCCGCGCTGACGGTCATCTTCCTGCTGGCGGTCGTCACCCTGCAGCCGCTGGCGATCTTCTCGAAGGCGTATCAGGCGGCGGCCCCGGACACCACGGCGATCGACGGCGACGGCGTCACCGGGATCGTGCTGGTGTCGCTGCTGGTCTGCCTGATCCCGACCACCATCGGGGCGCTGCTGTCGGCGATCGGCATCGCGGGCATGGACCGGCTCGTGCAGCGCAACGTCCTGGCGATGAGCGGCCGCGCGGTCGAGGCGGCCGGGGATGTGAACACCCTGCTGCTGGACAAGACGGGCACGATCACTTTCGGGAACCGGAGGGCGGCGGAGTTCGTACCCCTCGATGGGGTTGATCTCGAGGATCTCGCCGGAGCGGCGCGGGTGAGCAGCCTCGCGGACGAGACGCCCGAGGGCCGCTCGATCGTCGAGTTGGCCGAGTCGGAGTACGGGCAGCGCGAGCCCGGCCCGGCGGGTGACGCGACGTTCGTGCCGTTCACCGCCCAGACCCGGATGAGCGGCGTCGACCTCGGCGGCCGCCGGATCCGCAAGGGCGCCGCGACGGCGGTGACGAAGTGGGTGCGAGCCAACGGCGGGCAGCCGGGCGAGCAGGTCGCCGAGATCGTCGACGCGATCAGCGGCTCCGGTGGCACCCCGCTGGTGGTGGCCGACAATGATCGGGTGCTCGGGGTGATCCACCTCAAGGACGTGGTCAAGCCGGGCATGCGCGAACGGTTCGCCGAGATGCGCCGGATGGGCATCCGCACCGTCATGATCACCGGCGACAATCCGCGCACGGCGGCCGCGATCGCCGCGGAGGCCGGCGTCGACGACTTCCTCGCCGAGGCCACCCCCGAGGACAAACTCGCGCTCATCCGGCAGGAGCAGGAGGGTGGGCGACTGGTCGCGATGACCGGCGACGGTACGAACGACGCGCCCGCACTCGCGCAGGCCGACGTCGGCGTCGCCATGAACACCGGGACGTCGGCTGCGAAAGAGGCCGGCAACATGGTCGACCTCGACTCGGACCCGACGAAACTGATCGAGATCGTCGAGATCGGCAAGCAGCTTCTGATCACCCGTGGCGCGTTGACGACGTTCTCCATCGCCAACGACATCGCCAAGTACTTCGCGATCATCCCGGCCATGTTCGCCGCCGTTTACCCGGGCCTGGACACGCTCAACATCATGCGGTTGCACTCACCCGGCTCGGCGATCCTGTCCGCGGTGATCTTCAACGCGATCGTGATCGTGTTCCTGATCCCGCTCGCCCTGCGCGGCGTCCGCTACCGGCCCTCGCCGGCCGCCGTCCTGCTGCGCCGCAACCTGTTGATCTACGGCCTCGGCGGCGTGCTCACCCCGTTCCTCGGCATCAAGCTCATCGACCTGCTCATCCAGCTCATCCCCGGGATCTGATCACCATGCGACTTCCCGTCTGGCTCGCCCAGCACCTGGCCGCGCTGCGCGCGCTGCTCGTCCTCACCGCCGTCGTCGGCCTGGCCTACCCGCTGCTCCTGGTCGGCGTCGGCCGGATCCCCGGCCTGTCCGACAGGGCCGCCGGATCGATGACGCCGGTCGGCAGCACCCTGATCGGCCAGTCGTTCACCGACGCCGCCGGCGACCCGGTGCCCCGGTATTTCCAGAGCCGTCCGTCCGCGGCCGGCGACGGCTACGACCCGACGGCCACCGGCGCGAGCAACCTCGGCCCGGAGGACGTCGTCGACACGCCGGCCCGGCAGAGCCTGCTCACCCGCGTGTGCACCCGCAGCCTCGCCGTCGGCAAGCTCGAAGGCGTCGACGGCAGCCGCCCCTACTGCACCGGCGACGGTGTCGGCGCGGTGCTAGCGGTCTTCCACCGCGACGGGTTCACCGGGCCGATCACCCGGGTCGTGTCGGTCAACCAGACCGGCACCCCGTTCACCGCCACCTACCGGGGCGTGACCGTGGAGCCCGCGACCGGGGGCCAGGACTACCGGGCCCTCGGCGGCGTGATCACCCCGATCCGCGGTGACGCCCCGGACCGGCCGGTCGTGCCCGCCGACGCGGTCACCGCCGGCGCCAGCGGCCTCGACCCGCACATCAGCCCCGCCTACGCCACACTGCAGGCCCCGCGTGTCGCGCGGGAACGCGGGCTCGACCTCGCCGGCGTCCAGGGGATGATCACCGCGCACACCCGGGACTTTCTCGGTGAACGGGGCGTCAACGTCCTCGACTTGAACCTGGCGCTCGACGGCAGGTGACCGGACACGCCCGGCACGGCCCTACGGAGGATGCGATGGCACGCGGGGAACTGCGTATCTACCTCGGCGCCGCGCCGGGCGTGGGCAAGACGTACACCATGCTCGAGGAGGCGCACCGCCGCGCGCAACGCGGCACCGACGTGGTGATCGCCCTGGTCGAGACCCACGGCCGCCGGCACACCGCCGCCATGCTCGGCGACCTGGAGGTGGTGCCGCGCCGGGAGACGACCTACCGGGGAGCGACGTTCACCGAGATGGACCTCGACGCCGTCCTCGCCCGCCGGCCCGAGATCGCCGTCGTCGACGAGCTCGCGCACACCAACGTCCCGGGCTCCCACAACGGCAAACGCTGGCAGGACGTCCAGGACCTGCTCGACGCCGGCATCAGTGTGCTCACCACCGTCAACGTCCAGCACCTGGAGTCGCTCAACGACGTCGTCGCCCGCATCACCGGCGCCGAACAGCGCGAGACCGTCCCCGACGCGGTGGTGCGCGCCGCCGAGCAGGTCGAGCTCGTCGACATGACCCCGGAGGCACTGCGCCGCCGGATGGCCCACGGCAACGTGTACCGGCCCGAGAAGGTCGACGCCGCGCTCGGTAACTACTTCCGCACCGGCAACCTCACCGCGCTGCGGGAGCTGGCCCTGCTGTGGCTGGCCGACAAGGTCGAGGAACAGCTCGACAAGTACCGCGCCGACAACGACATCGACGCCACCTGGGAGACCCGGGAGCGTGTCGTGGTGGCGCTGACCGGCGGTCCCGAGGGCGACACCTTGATCCGGCGGGCCGCGCGCATCGCCGCCCGGACCA
Organism: Actinoplanes sp. CA-252034; assembly: GCF_050956125.1. Classification (NCBI taxonomy): domain Bacteria; kingdom Bacillati; phylum Actinomycetota; class Actinomycetes; order Micromonosporales; family Micromonosporaceae; genus Actinoplanes; species Actinoplanes sp. CA-252034. The sequence goes on along the minus strand of NZ_CP191846.1, from coordinate 6,333,893 downwards.
AGGGCGCCGACCTGCTCGCCGTGCACGTCACCCGTAACGACGGGCTGGCCGGCGCCGACCCCGCCCAGCTGGCCCGGCAGCGGCTGCTCGCCGAGAGCCTCGGGGGCACCTACCACCAGGTCACCGGCGCCGACATCCCGCAGGCGCTGCTGGAGTTCGCCCGCGGCGTCAACGCCACCCAGATCGTGCTCGGGGCCTCCCGCCGCGGGCGGTTCGCGCAGATCCTCTCCGCCGGTGTCGGCGTCACCACGATCGCCCGGTCCGGGTCGATCGACGTGCACCTGGTCACCCACGAGCGCGCCAACCGCGGCCGCCGTCGCGGACCGCTGCCGGCGGCGCTGTCGCGCAGCCGCCGCATCGCCGGGTTCGTCACCGCGCTGCTCGGGCTGCCACTGCTCGTGCTCGCGCTGCGGGTGGGGCCGGCGCTGTCACTGACGAACGACATCCTGCTGTTCCTGGTGGCGGTGGTCGGGGTCGCCCTGATCGGCGGTCTCTGGCCCGCGCTGCTCGCCGCGGTCGGCGGATCTCTGGTGCTGAACTGGTTCTTCACCCCGCCGTACGGCCGGTTCACCATCGCCGAGAGTCAGAACCTGCTGGCCCTGGGCATCTTCGTGCTGGTCGCGGTCGCGGTCAGCTGGGTCGTCGACACCGCGGCCCGCAAGACCCGGCAGGCCGCGCAGGCCTCCGCCGACGCGCAGACGCTGGCCACCGTCGCCGGGAGCGTGCTGCGCGGCGAGCGCCCGCTGATGGCGTTGCTCGACCGGCTGCGGGAGACGTTCGCGCTCGACTCGGTGACCCTGCTCGAGAACGGGGCCGTCGTGGCCGGAGTCGGGCAGCCCGGCTGCGAGCGGGCCGGCGACGCCGACATCGAGGTCAAGGTCGACGACAACCTGCTGGTGCTGATCAAGGGCCGGATCCTGCAGGCCTCCGACCGGCGCATCGTCGAGGCCTTCGCCGCCCAGGCCGCGGTCGCGCTCAAACAGGAGCGTCTCGCCGGCGAGGCGGCCACCGCCAAACCACTCGCGGCAGCGGACCGGATGCGGACCGCGTTGCTCGCCGCCGTCAGCCACGATCTGCGTACGCCACTCGCGTCCGCGAAAGCATCGGTCGCCGGGCTGCGCAGCCGGGACGTGCAGTTCGACGACGACGACCGGGAGGAGCTGCTCGCCACCGCCGACGAGTCCCTCGACCGGCTCGACCGGCTGGTGGCGAACCTGCTCGACATGAGCCGCCTGCAGGCCGGGGCGCTCGGCGTCACCCCGGTCGAGGTGGGCGCCGAGGAGGTCGTACCCCGCGCTCTCGACGATCTCGGCCCGGCGGGCCGCACCGTGACCGTCCACGTCCCGGACGACCTGCCGATGTTGCACACCGACCCGGGCCTGCTGGAGCGCGTGCTGGTCAACCTCGTCGCCAACGCGCTGCGCTACAGTCCGCCGGACCGGCCACCGGTGATCACCGGAAGCAGCCACGGCGACACCGTCGAGTTGCGCGTCATCGACCACGGGCCGGGCATCCCCGCCGACCGGTGGGACGACGTCTTCCTGCCGTTCCAGCGTCTCGGCGACCGCGACAACCACACAGGCGTCGGGCTCGGGCTGGCGCTGTCGCGCGGCCTGACCGAGGCGATGGGCGGCACCCTGACCCCCGACGAGACCCCGGGCGGCGGTCTCACCATGGTTCTGGCCCTGCCCACCGGCGCCCCGCCCACCGGCGCTTCGCATGATCCGGGATCCGCCTGATCGGTGCCCAACCTGATCGGCGCCCCGCCTGGTCCGGGGCCCGGCCTGATCCGGGCCCCCGTTGGATCCGCCTCCGTCACCGGCCGGCCAGGGAGTCGCCCAGTGAGGTGCGCTCGTAGTACACCGCCCGGCCGCTGCGCCGCCCCACGATCGCCCCGGCATCGCGCAGCGTTGCGAGGTGGCCCGACACGGTGCCGAGCGAGACGCCGAGGAGCAGCGCGAGCTGTGACGGTGTCGTCGGGTCCGCCAGCGCGGCGAGGACGCGTGCGCGGCCCTCACCGATGAGCCGGGCGACGCCGCCGGCCGGGACGTGCACCTGCTCCAGGGCGCCCCGGGCCGGGTAGACCAGGGCGAACCGGGGCGGCGCCTCACACGTCCACTGCCCGACCGTCCCGGTGTGCGGCACCAGCACGAGCCCCTGGTCACCGATGGTCAGGTCCGGGTGGGTCTGGGTGGAGAAGAGGATCGCGTCCGGGCCCGCCCACCGGATCTTGCCGATGCCGCTGATGGCCTGCCGCCAGCCGTGGGCCGCGAGCACACCCGCCCGGTGCCGGATGTCGCGTTCCATCACGGCCCGGCGGCGTGGCCAGTCCGGCTCGACGAACCACTGCCAGCCGCGGGCGAACACCGCCGCGGCGGAGGCGGCGACCCCGTCGGCATCGGCCCAGTCGACGCTGCTCGCGATCCAGGCGAACCGGCGCGACTCGGCGATCGTCGCTCTCGCCCCGGCGTCGTCGACGGCACGCATCTGTGCCAGCTCGTCGTCGATCCGGGTGGTCATCGACGACGGGGGGACGGCCACGAAGTCGGGCAGGTACTTCGTGGCCGACACCAGCCGCAGCAGACCCGCGGCGAACGGATCGTGATCGAGCCAGCCCGCCAGCGCGGTGGCCTGCGGGCCGGGCCGGCCGCCGTCGATCTCGCATCGCAGAGTGATCAGCCGGCTCAGCGTCTCGGCCAGCGGAGAGAGCGCGAAACGGCAGGCGCGCAGGGCGTCGGGACCGAGGCGGATCAGGGTCATGCGCCGACCTTGCGGCATCTGCCGCAGGAGTTCAAACCGGCGGTGGTACGCGACCACGATGACCGCCGTGACAACCGATCTCTCCGCCACCCCGGTACGCCGTCTGCTGCGCGGCCGTTTCGGGTGGTTCTTCGCCGGCCGTACCGTCGACATGTTCGGAAGCTCGATGACCACGGTCGCCTTGTCGCTGGCCGTGCTCCAGGCCTCCGGCCGCGCCACCGACCTGGGCCTCGTGCTCGCCGCCAACATCGTGCCGATGCTCGCTCTGCTGCTGCTCGGCGGGGTGCTGGCCGACCGGGCGAGCCGTCGTCTCCTGCTCATCGCCGCCAACTCGGTCAGTGCCGCCGCCGTCGGTGGCATCGCCGTCATGCTGCTCACCGACCGTTACCACCTCGCGGTGATCGTGGCGCTCTCGCTGGTGGCCGGGGCGGCCGGCGCCTTCGCCTCGCCGGCGCTGCGCGCGATCGTGCCCGAGCTCGTCGCCGACACCGATCTGCAGCGGGCCAACGCGCTGCTGGCCGGCAGCGGCCATGCCGTGCGCATCCTCGCGCCGACCGCGGCCGGTCTGCTCACCGCCACGGCCGGCGGGGGCTGGGCGCTGGCGGTGGACGCGGGCAGCTACGTGCTGGCGGCGGTGCTCTTCCTGCGGCTGCCGGCCGGGAGCCGGACCTCGCCCACGGCTCCCGCGATGGGACGTGACCTCGTGGCCGGGTGGCGGGTCTTCCGGTCGCTGCGCTGGGTGGCGCTGACCAGCGTGTCCTTCGCGGTGGTCAACGCGGTGAACGTCGGCCCGTGGAACGTGCTCGGCCCGATGCTCGTGTCCTCGCACGGTGGGCCGCTCGGCTGGGGCGCGGTGCTGTCGGTCCGCGCCGCCGGGCTGCTGCTGATGAGCATCGTGGCGGTGCGGCTGGTGTTCCGGCGGCCACTGCGGACCGGACGGTTGCTCGGTGTCCTTCCGGCGTTGCCGCTGCTGGCGCTGGGGGTCTCCGGTGAGCCGTGGATCGTGGCCGCGGCGGCGTTCGCCGGTGGGCTCGGCTTCACGATCTCGGCCATCACCTGGGACACCGCTCTGCAGACGCGGGTGCCGCGGGAGGCGCTGTCGCGGGTGTCGGCGTTCGACGACCTGTTCTCGTTCGTCGCGATTCCGCTGTCACAGCTGGCCGTCGGGCCGCTCGCCGCCGCGGTGGGGGCGGGGAGGGTGGCCGTGCTGTGCGGGGTCGCCTACCTGGTCGCGGCCCTGTTACCGCTGCTCGGCGAGGAGATGCGTCGGGGGTGACGCCTGCCGCGGCCGCCGCATTCCAAGCATTTGCTTGACATCGCGAACCGTCCGAACAAGACTCCAAGCATGTCCTTGGAATCCGGTCGACGGAAAGTCGGCGAAGCCACGGCCCTGCGCGCCCTGGCTCACCCGTTACGTCTCAAGCTGCACGCGCTCGTGGGCCGCGAGGGGCCGATCACCGCCGCCGAGGCGGCCCGCCAGCTGGGCGTCAGTCAGGCCCTCGCGTCCCATCACCTACGCCACCTGGCCAAATACGGGTTCGTCGAGCCGGCCGACGCCGGTGACAACCGGGAGCGCCCCTGGCGGATCACCGCGACCTCCCAGCAGTGGGATCCGGGGGAGTCCACCGACGCGTGGGAGCAGGTCGACCTGATCGAGCGGTTCCTGCTGGAGCGCAGCGCCGCCCAGCTCGCCGACTGGCAGCAACGCCGCGGCGACGAGGACCCCCGGTGGACGGAGAGCACCGGCGTCTCACAGAACCTCGTCTACCTGACCGTCGACGAGATGGCCGAACTGTCCCGGGCCTGGGACGAGCTGATCACACCGCTGGTCGACCGCCGCCCCCTCGGCGACCCGCGGAGCCGTCCGGCCGGCGCGGTGCCCGTCGACGTCACCCTGGTGGCCGTCCCGGTGCCGCCCACCGTCTCGGGCGGCTGAGATGCGCCGGCTGCGGACGTTCCTCGCCGGCAACCGGGACTACCGGCTGCTGGTGTCGGCGAACCTCATCTCGTCGACCGGCGACTGGATCCTGCGTACCGGTCTGGCGTATCAGATCTATGCCCTCACCGGCTCCACGGTGGCGTCGGCCGCCGCCGTCCTCGCCGCCCTGCTCCCGCATGTCGTGATGGGCTCGGTGGCCGGCGTCTACGCCGACCGGTGGGACCGCCGGCGCACCGTCGTCGTCACCAACCTGCTGCTCGGCGTCTGCCTGCTGCCGTTGATCGCGGTCCGTGGGCCCGATCAGGCCTGGATCATCTACCTGGTGCTGGCCGGGCAGAGCTGCCTCGCGTTGCTGTTCTCCACCGCCGAGGCGGCCCTCGTGCCCACGCTGGTCGCGGAGAAGGACCTGGTCACCGCCAACTCGCTGAACGCGCAGGCCCGTGACGTGGCCCGGCTGGCCGGTGCCGCCGTCGGTGGTGTCGTCGTGGCCTTCGGCGGACTCGCCCTGCTCACCGCCGTCGACGTGGCCACCTTCGCCGTCGCCGCGGCCCTGCTGGCCGGGATGAGCCGCCACCGTGGCCCGACCCCGACACCGGAGGAGGCCCCACGCCGGCTGCTGCGCGAGTGGGCCGACGGCCTCCGGGTCGCGGTCTCCACCCGGACGCTGCGGGTCGTCATGGTCTTCACCGTGATCACGGGCATCGGCGAGGCCGCGATGAGCACCCTGATGGCGCCGTTCGTGCACGACGTCCTGCGGGGCAGCGCGCAGACCTATGGGACGATCATGTCCGCGCAGGCCGTCGGTGGCATCGCCGGAGGTCTGCTCACCACGATGTTCGGTCACCGCTTCACGCCCCGGCGGCTGCTGGGGTACGGGGCGGTCGCCTTCGGCCTGCTCGACCTGGCGCTGTTCCTCTACCCGCTGCTCACCCGGTCGCCCTGGCCGGCGGTGGTCATCATGGTCGCGGTCGGCCTGCCCGGCGCGCTGACCGTCGCCGGCCTGATCACGGTCTTCCAGACCGCCACCGACGACCGCCACCGGGGCCGTGTCTACGGCGCCATCGTGATGCTCGAGTCCGCGGCGATGCTGACCGCGACGGCGGCGGCCGGGACCCTGGGCGAACGGCTCGGCATCATCCCGGTCATCGCCACCCAGGGTGTCGGCTACTGCCTCGCCGGGCTGCTGATCCTCGTGTCCCTGCCACGACGGGCCGGCAGCGACGGGCCGGTGCGGGAGGATCGACCGGATCGAGCCGCCGACACCGCGCGGGCGCGGTGACTCGCGTCCGGCTGATACGGTCCGCAGCGTCGAATTGATCGCGGAGGAAACGGGAGTCACGTGGAACCGGCATTCTGGCAGCTCGCCGTCATCGTCGCTCTCATCGCCGCGGCGGTGTGGGGCTACCGGACGTCGCAGCGCGCGACGCTGGCCGTCACCGCCGCGGTCCTGCTGATCACCAGCGGTCTGCTGTGGTACACCCTGGTGCTCGACGAGCCGTACCTGGAATCCGATGCGAACAGCCGGCTCGACGCCGTGGCACTCATCGGGATCCCCGCACTGCTCGGCGCCGGCGCCGCGGTTCTGGCCTTCAGGCGTACGGGGACCCGGGGCTGACAGAGCGGCCGGGCTGGGGGTCGACCCCGTCAGGCCTTGCGGAGGGCCGAGGACGGGGCCATCACGATGCGGGGCTTGGCCGCGGGGTCCAGCCAGCGCAACAGGCGGATCAGGTCGGGTCGGCTGACCGACACGCAACCGGCCGTGGAGCCGCTGCCACTGGCGTGCAGGAAGATCGCCGAGCCGCGTCGCGTGTCGGCCCTGGTGGCGGCGACGTACTGGCGACGGGCGGCGTCCCACCGTACCCCCGACGGGGTGTTGAAGTTGATCACGACAGCGTGGGCGTATTGCCGGGGGTAGGCGGCCAGGCGCTCCGACTGCGAGATGCGCCAGGTGCGCTTCGGCGAGGCGGAGGGCTGGAAGAGGTTGTACGTCCCCGGGTCCCGATTGTCGCCGGCCCAGTAGTCGTTGCCGTCGACCCTGCGGTACGGCAACCGGGTCCCCGGGTCGGCGCGGACCCCGAACGCGCTCGTCAGGGTGAACGTGCCGGCCGGTGTCTGGCCGGTGTCCTGGCGGCGGCTCGACGCCCACTTCCAGCCGCCGTGACCGGTGCGGGCGTTCATCGTGGCGAACCTCTGCCGCCACCGGCCGTCCGCGCCGCGCTGGAAGGCGCGCACCGTCGCGTGGGTCGACGACCAGCCGCGGCCGGTCACCACGATCACCTGGCGAGCGTTGCCGACATGGGCGAGCTCGTCCGGTAGCGCGGCGGCGGCCGGCGTGGCCGGGACCAGGACCACCGTCACCGCGAGCGCGAGCAACAGCGCGAGCCGTCTCATGGCTGCCGATCCTCGCACAGGTGAGACCGGCTCGCGTCCCCTCGGCCCGGGGACGGCTCGCGTCCCTCAGCCCGGGACGGCTCCGTCGCCGGCTCAGGGACGGGCTGGAACGCGATGTCGCTGACGTCGGCGACCAGCTCGGTGAAGTCGGTGCCGTAGGCGGCCGGCTCGACGATCCGCAGGACCAGCGCGAACGGCCGGTCGGCGCCGTACTTCTGGTGCAGCGCGGTGTGGTGCGCGGCCAGATAGCGGGCGCCCGCGAGGTTGCTGCCCGCGCTCAGTCCACCGAGGAAGAACACCGGTCGCCCACCGGCCGGCCCCCAGAACCGGGCCAGCAGCAGATAGCTGGTCTCCGGGCTCAGCGTGTACTCGGTACTGCCGACGGTGAACGACAGCCGCCGCCTGCCCTCGTCGAAGACCTCGTAACGCACGCCGCGCAGGATCGTCCGGACATGGGTGGCGCCACGCGGGTTGGCCTCGCCCGGGCCCCCGACACAGAACTCGGTCAGCCGGCCGATCTCCCCGGTCGGCCGGCTCTCACCGACCCGGTCGGCGTGCGCCCCGCACTCGCGGGCGATGGTCGCCAGCTCGACCAGCGCGGCGACGTCCCGGCGATGGACGCTGGCCTCACTGGGCGACGAGGCGTGCCGTGACACCACCATCAGGCAGCTCGATCCCGCCGTGAGACCGAAGAAGGCGCGCTCGCGGCCCAGCTTCCGGCGGCGTACCAGGAAACCGGCCAGCCACACGGCCGTACCGGCGATGACGCTCGCCAGCAGATTGATCAGAAGGTCGTCCACGCCTCGATGATGTCCGATGTGGTCGAATCCCGGTCAGGCGGCACCCGGTCGGTCACCAGCAGCGACAGGCCGGGCGGGATGGTGACGTCGGTCGTCACGGCGCTCTCAGGCCAGGTCCAGGCGGCGCCAGGCGGGACCGGCGTACGCCGGTGGGGCCTGCCGCTCCGGTCTGATGCCGTGCCACTCCGCCGGCCATCGCGCGGCCGGCGCGGCGAGCAGGGCCCGGATCGCGGCAGCACCGTGTCCCCCTCGCGGTGGATCCGCGCCTCGACGGCGTCGCAATCCGGGCCGCAGCCAGGGCAGCAGGCGATCAACGTGCTGGACGGCTCGGCGGTCGCCACGAAGCGGTTCACCGGCACCAGCACGTGCCACGGGTCGACGCCGGCGTTGCCGTCGGCGCGGCTGACGTCGACCCCGTCGATGCGCGTGATCACGCGAAGACGTTCGACGGACAGCGACAGCGTCGATCTCATGCCCACAAGCTACCGCCGGCGGCCGCGCGGCAGGATGTCCGGCGTCGGTGCGGCCGGGCCGGCGGGCTCCGGGTCCGGCGCCACCCGCAGCAACCTGGCCACGCCGGCCGCCCGCAACGTGGTGGCGACCAGGGGCCGTACGTTCACCACACGGAACGCGCCGCCATGCCGGACCGTCTCCTCCCGGGCCCGCAGCAGGCTCCGGATGCCGGCCGCAGCGAGCAGCGGGACGTCGGCGAGATCGATCACCAGCTCCTCGACGCCGTCCTGCACGGCCGCGTTGACCAACAGCAGCGCGAGGGCGGCGCTGACGTCCTCGTCGATCCGGCCACTGACCGAGACCCGCACGATGCCGTCGTCGTGGTGTCGCTTGTGTACCGCGAACGCGCCGGTCATCGGGCCCCTCTCGTCGCGTGTGCCCGACTCCGGACCGGCACTTTCCCGATTCTGCGGTACACCTCGGTATTCCGCCGCCAGGATTCACCCGCACGGTGTCCCCGCACGGCAGGCCCGGGCCTCGGCTGCTCGTGACCGTGCCGGGCCTGGCATGGTCCGGCTGCGGGTCTTCGGCGCGCTGAGGGACCACTCCGGTGCTCCGTCGCCTCAGGAGTCGGGCCGGCCGCCGTCGTGGACGAGACGGGCCACCTGCACCCGGTTGGTCACCTCCAGCTTGGCGAAGACGCTGCCCACATGGGTCTTCACGGTGGCGACCCCGAGGTGCAGAGCCTGCCCGATCTCGGTGTTGGTGAGCCCCTCGGCGATGGCGACGGCCACCTGCCGCTCCCGCTCGGTCAGCCGGTCCAGCAGCCGCCGGGCGGTCCGGCGCCGGAGGTCACCGGCCGGGTCCACCGGGGCGGCCCGGGTGACGGCGGCGATCAGCCGGGTCGTGATGCCCGGCGACAGCATCGGCTCACCGAGGGCGGCCCGCCGCACCGCGGTCACCAGATCGTCCGGCGCGGTGTCCTTGAGCAGGAAGCCCGCGGCGCCCAGCCGCAGCGCCGTGATGACCAGCTCGTCGGTGTCGAACGTGGTCAGCACGAGGATCCGCGCCGGAGAGCCGCGCTCGCGCAGCCGCCGGATCGCGACCAGGCCGTCGGTGCGGGGCATCCGGATGTCCATGAGCACGACGTCCGGCGCCTCCCGGGTCACCACGTCGACGGCCACCTGCCCGTCGGCCGCCTCGCCGGCGACGGTGACCCCCGGCGCGCCACCGAGGATCATCCGCAGACCGGACCGCACCAGCGGATCGTCGTCCACGATCACCACCCGCAACGGGTTCACACCGGCCACGGCAACCTCGCCCGGACCACGAACATCCCGTCCGCCTCGATCCCGGCGGTCAGCGACCCGCCGGCGAGCGCGGCCCGCTCGGCCAGACCGATCAGACCGACGCCCGGCTCACCACGGGGTCCGCCGGGCGGCGCCGGATTCGCGGTGGTCACCGCCAGATCCGTGCCGGTACGCGACAGCGCGACCGTCACCGGCGAGCCGGGCGCGTGCCGTCGCGCGTTGGTGAGCGACTCCTGGACGATCCGGAACGCGGTGCGCGACACGGTCTCCGGCAGGTCATGGACCGGCACCGTGCAGTCCAGCCGGACCGTCGTGCCCGCCTCGGCGGTGTCGGCGACCAGCGCGGGCAGCTCCGTGAGGGTCGGCTGCGGCGGCTCGGCCTCGTCGGCCGGCTCGTCCGTCCCGGACCGCAGCACGCCCAGCACCTCGCGCAGCTCGGCCAGCGCGAGTCTCGCGTTGCCCTGGATGATGCCGGCCGTGCCGACGGTCTCGTCCCGGGTCAGGTCGTCGCGGTACGTCAGGGCCCCGGCGTGCAGGGCCACCAGCGAGATCCGGTGCGCGAGCACGTCGTGCATCTCCCGGGCGATCCGGGTCCGCTCGGCGTCACGGGCCGCGGCGGCGGCCAGCAGACGCTCGCTCCCGGCGGTGCGCGCCTGCTCGTACAACGACGTCATCAGGTCCCGTCGAGTGCCCACATAGGCGCCCACGGCCAGGCACACCGCGACGAAGACGACGACGGTGACGACCGAGCCGGGGGAGAAGCCGGGCAGGGCCAGCTCGGCCGCGATGGACGAGATCGTCGCGACGACGATCACCGTGACGGCGTGGCCGCGGTGGCGACGGGCCGCCATCGCTCCGATCGCGAAAGCCGCGGCGCCCACCCCGGACGCGGAGAACGGCAGCACCGCCGCCGTCACCACCCCGAGGGCCGGCGGGGCACGGCGGCGCAGCGGCACCAGCGCCAGCGTGGTGACGCCGAGCAGCAGGTCGACGACGAGCAGCGCGCCGACGAGGTCCTCGTCCGCCGGGGTGAGCGGGCTGGACAGCCGGTCCGCGGCGGTGGCGATCCACCCGGCCGCGCCGGCGGCCACCGCGAGCAGGTAGTGACCCGCACGGATCCAGGCGGGCGGTGGTGAGAGCATGCGGCCAGCGTAGGGAACCGCGTCGCGCACCGGCTCCACCCCTGGGTGGAGCCGGGACCGTCCGCGGGTGGAGGCACGGGCGGGGCGGGTGCGCCAGCCTCGACAACCATGAACCTCACGACACCCAAGGCTCTGGCCCGGCTGGCCGGACTGCTCTACCTGCTGCTCGCCCTCCTGGGTGGATGGGCCGAGCTGGGCGGGCGGGGCAGCCTGGTCGTCGCCGGTGACGCCGCCCGCACCGCCGCGAACATCGCCGGAAACGAGAGCCTGTTCCGGCTGACAATGGTCGCCGACATCCTGATGGCCACCGTCTTCGTGGCGCTCGGGCTGGTGCTGCACCGTCTGCTGCACCACGTCAGCGAGCGGGCCGCGACCGCGCTGCTGGTCTTCGTCAGCGTCGGCGCGGGTTCGATCCTGGTCAATCTGACCTTCCAGGCCGGCGCGCTGGTCACCGCCACCCAGCCCGGCCATCCGGCCGAGCTGGTGCTCCTGTTCTGCACCCTTCACCAGCAGGGGTACGTGCTGGGCGGCGTCTTCTTCGGCCTGTGGCTGCTGCCGGCGGGCTACCTCGCGTACCGCACGCCGATGCTGCCCAGCGTGCTCGGTGTGCTGCTGATGGCCGGGGCCGCGGCGTGGGTGGCCGATCCGCTGCTCGCGTTCGGGCTGCCGGACGCGCCGGAGGTGATCCGCACGCTGGTGGAGGTGCCGACCACCGTCGCCGAGCTCGGTCTCCTGGCGTACCTGCTGATCCGCGGCGTCCGTACGCCGCAGGGTGTCGATCTGCCCGGGGCCTAGCCTCCCGTCGCGGCCGTCCGCCGGTCCTGCTTCTGTCCGGTCAGGGTCGCGGCGGTGTACCGCAGCAGCGGGCGGTAGACGCGCACGGAGTCGCTGACGCCGCTGAAGTTCGACGCGCTGTTGCCGTCGAGGTAGCGGGTGGGAATGCTGACCGCCTCGATCGGGCGACCGGCCGAGGCGGCGTCCAGCAGCATGTTCATCTCGTAGTCGAAGCCGTCGCCGGGAACGGTGCACAGCCAGTCCAGCAGACCGGCGGAGAACCCGCGCAGCCCGGTCTGCGTGTCGTCGATCGGGTAACCGGTCACGGCGCGGAAGAGCGCCCCGGTGATGGTGTTGCCGAGACGGCTGGACATCGGCATCTGGTCCAGCCGGCGCACGCCGAGGACGATGCTCCCGGGCCGGATGAGCTCGCTGACGCGCAGCACGTCGGCGGCGTGGTGCTGACCGTCGGCGTCGGCGCACACCACGTCGGCCCGGGGATACGTGGTGCGCACGTGCGCGAAGCCGGTCTTCAGCGCGGCGCCCTTGCCGAGGTTGGCCGGATGCCGCAGGACGGTGGCGCCGAGGTCCCGCACCGCGTCGAAGAGGTCCTGGCAGCCGGGGCCGTTGCCGTCGTCGACCACCACGACGTGCGAGCCCGCCGGCATCTCCGCGTACAGCCGCTCGACGAGATCGGTCAGCCGGGGTTGTGGCCGGTAGACGGTCAACAGCACGACGGTCGGGCACGACGACAGCGGGCTCACCGGGTCTCCTCATCAGCGGGCAGCGGGTGGGCACCCATTACCCGGGACGGCCGGATCACAAAAGCACTCCCGTGCACCGTTTCAGGTGAACAGGGCGCCGCCCCAGAAGTCGCCGTCGGCGGTGACGCCGGGTGGGCAGGCGAAGATGCCGGTGGAGACGTGCCGGACGTACTCGTTCATCTCGTCGGTGGCGGCGAGACTGCGCTGGACCGGGATGAACGCCTTGCGCGGGTCGCGCTGGTAGGCGATGAAGAACAGTCCGGCGTTGAGTCGGCCGAGCCCGTCGGAGCCGTCGACGAAGTTGTAGCCGCGCCGCAGCATGCGGGCCCCGTTGTTGGTGTCCGGGTGGGCCAGCCGTACGTGTGAGGTCGTCGCCAGCAGCGGTTCGCCGTCGGCGCCGACGGAGTCGAAGTCGACCTCGTCGAACTCGCCGGTGCGGCCCATCGGCGCGCCGGTGCCCTTCGTCCGGCCGATGATCATCTCCTGCTCGGCCAGCGGCGACCGGTCCCACGTCTCGATCAGCATCCGGATCTTGCGGGTGACCAGGTAGGAGCCGCCGGCGAGCCAGTCCGGGCCGTCGCCGGGCTGCACCCACAGGTGCTCGCGCAGCAGGTCGGTCTCCTCGGCCTTGAGGTTGCGGGTGCCGTCCTTGAAGCCGAACAGGTTGCGCGGTGTGGCCTGCCCGGTCGACGTCGACGAGGTGCGCCCGAAGCCGAGCTGCGACCAGCGGACGCTGACCGCGCCCATCCCGATACGGGCCAGGTTGCGGATGGCGTGCACGGCCACCTGCGGGTCGTTGGCGCACGCCTGGATGGCGATGTCGCCGCCGGAGATGGCGTCGTCGATGGTGTCGCCGGTGAACTTCGGGAGCGGTTCGAGCGCCGGCGGCAGGTGGGCGGCCAGCCCGAACCGGTCCTTGCCGCTCGCGTCCCGGAACAGGGTGGGCCCGAAGCCGACGGTGATGGTCAGCCCGGACGGCGGCAGCCCGATCGCCTCGCCGGTGTCGTCCGGCGGCGCCTCCGGGATGCCGTTGACCGCGCCGATCGCGCCGGCGTCCTTGCCCGCGGTCATCCGGGCGGCGGCCGCGGTCCAGTCCTTGAGCAGCTTGATCAGCCGCTCGCGGTCCTTGGTGACGACGTCGAACGCGACGAAGTGCAGGCGGTCCTGGGCCGGGGTGACGATGCCGGCCTGGTTGGCGCCGGTGAACGGCACCGCGTCGGTGGCCGCGGCGACCGCCGTGAGCTCCGGCTCGTCCTTGACCTGGGTGAGTGCGGCGGCGCCGGCCAGGCCGGCGGCCCCCACCCCGGCGAGGGTGAGGGCGCGCCGCCGCGAGACCCGGCTCATGCCTTCTTGGCGACGACGCCCGCCACCTGGCTGATCGGCTCGGCGAGCGCGTTGATCGCGTCGGAGAGCTCCTTGAGGTCGGCCTGCGACAGGTCGGTGTGCAGCTTCCAGCCGTCGCCCGCGCGGTGCTTGCCGAGCGCGGCGTCGACGTTGGCGAACTCGGTGTCGAGGGTCTTGACCAGCGCCGGGTCACGCTCCTCGAGGACCGGGCGCAGCGAGGCGATGGCCGCCTTGGAGCCGTCGACGTTGGCGTTGAAGTCCCACAGGTCGGTGTGCGAGTAGCGGTCCTCCTCGCCGGTGATCTTCCCGGCGGCGACCTCGTCGAGCAGCGCCTTCGCCCCGTTGGCGAGCTGCAGGGGCGACAGCTTCTCGGCGTTGGCCTTGGTGACGATCTCCTTGACGTCGGTCAGGAGCTGGTCGGCGACCGGCCCGGACTGGGAGATGTCGTTCTTCTGCCACAGGTCCTGCTCGATCTTGTGGAAGCCACCGAACTTCAGGCCCTCCTCGGTGACCTCCTCGCGGCCGTCGATGCGCGGGTCGAGGTCGCCGAAGATCTCCGCGACCGGCTCGATGCGCTCCCAGTAGGTGCGGGCGATCGGGAACATCGCCTTCGCGCCGGCCACGTCACCGTCCTTGACGAGCTTGACGAACTCGGTCGTCTTCTGCTCCAGGGCCGCCGTCTGGCTCTTGACGTAGCGGGAGTAGCTCTCGGTGGCGGCCAGCAGCGCGGCGTCCTCGGTCAGCGGGGCGGCCGAACCGGAGACGGTCAGCTGCCCGCGGATGCCCTTGCCGATCATGCCGGGCTTGCAGGCGGTCTCGTACGTGCCGGCCGGCAGTTCGACGTGCAGGTTGCGCGACAGGCCGGGGGCGATGTTCTCCACCTCGGCCATCACGCGATCGCCGGCGGCGTACACATAGAACTCGGTGACCTTCTGGCCGCCGTTGGTGATGGCGAAGACGCTGGTCCCGGCGTCCACCTGGGTCTTGGCGACCTCGCAGCCGGTGTCGGTGGCCTTGACCGCGATCGGCCCACCGGCGGCGGCGGTGTCCGTGGCGGCGTCGCCACCGCCGCAGGCGGCGAGCGACATGCCGAGCGACCCGGCGGTCACGAAGGCGAGGATATGCGAAGGGCGCACGGGTTTCTCCTATTACTGCGGTGCGGGGACGGCGGCCGGCTTGCGGCCGGTGGGTCGCAGGAAGAGCACGAGCACGGGTACGGCGTACGCGATCCAGGCGACGACCTCGATCACGCTGGCCGTCGGCGTGATGTTGAACATGCCGGTGAGCAGTGCCGTGTACCAGGCGGACGGGTCGAGCGTGCCGCTGACGTCGAAGGCCAGGGTGTCGAGACCGGGCAGGACTCCGGACTCCTGCAGGTCGTGGATGCCGTACTTGAGGATGCCGGCGGCGACCAGGATGAGCAGGACCCCGGTGACGGTGAAGAAGGCGGTCAGGTTGATCCGGATCGCGGTGGCGTACATCAGGAAGCCGATGACGACCGCGGTGACGATGCCGCCGAGCAGGGCCAGCAGCGGCCCGCCGTTGACGTCGGCGCCCTGCACCGCCGAGTAGAAGATCAGCGACGTCTCGAGCCCTTCGCGGACCACCGACAGGAACGCCATGACACCGACCGCGATCGACCCGACGGCGAGCGCGTCGGCGAGTCTGCCGCGCAGCTCACCGGCGATCGAGCGGGCGGCCCGGCGCATCCAGAAGATCATCCAGGTGACGAAGACGACCGCCAGGATCGAGGTGATCGCCTCGAACAGCTCGCGGTGCTCGTACTCGCGGAGCAGGGTGGTCTGGGTGTAGCTGAGCAGTGCTCCGAAGCCGACGGAGAGCGCGACGGCGGCGGCGACACCGGCCCACACCTGTGGGAGCCGGTCCTTGCGGTCGGCCTTGACCAGGAACGCGACGAGGATGCTGACCACCAGGGTGGCCTCCAGGCCTTCGCGCAGCCCGATGAGGTAGGTGGCGAGCATGAAGCCTTCTTCCCAGTCTTAAGGGTTGCCTTACCTTACTGCTACAGACTGTAGATTAGGAAAGGCTGGCCTCACTGTCCAGGGCTCACCCTGGTGATGAAGGTCGTGGCAGGACGTTCGTCCCCGGCGGCTCAGTCGTCGCCGAGCAGTCGCCGCAGCAACTCCTCGTCACCCGGCTCCAGCGCGGCCACGAACCTGCGCAGGACGCTCGCCCGGTCCGAGCCGGCGCTCAGCGCCGCCCGCATGCGCCCCGCCGCCAACGAGGCGTCGTCGGTCAGCGGCGCATACCGGAACGAGCGGCCCTCCCGGTAGCGGGCGGCCATGCCCTTGTCGTGCATGCGGGTCAGGATCGTCACCACCGTGCTGTACGACAGCGGCGAGCTCAGCCGGTCACGAACCTCACGCGGGCTGAGCGGCCCGGAGGCGGCCACGAGAACCCGCAGCACCTCCGACTCGAGAGAGCCGGCCGGCCGGCGTCCGGCGTTCTCATCGTCGGCTGGCACGCGCGCAGCATAGCCGTCCGTCGGCGTCCGCAATCCGTTGCGTCATATCGGCTTCCAGCTGGCTACCACTACGGCAGTGATCCCCGCACGGACGCGAACTGGTCAGCGGGCGACGTCAGCGTAGTGCGCGATGGCTAGCAGAAGCCCGACGGCGCCGGCGAACGCGCCGCCTCCGGTCAGGATCGATGCGGGGACATTGCTTCCACCGGCGTGAGCGAGCAGGCCCGCTATCCCGCCGATGATGCAGGCAGCGAGCAGGATGAGTGCCACCCACATCGACCGAGGGGCTCCCGATGGGTTCGAGGAACCGGATGATCCGCTCTCGCTCGGTCTCTGTGGCGATCGTTTAATCATGGCAACCACCCACTTGAAGTCTCTCCCGTAACCCGAGTATCTATTCGCGCGCGGTGACTAGTCAATCGGAAGGTGTGCCATTGATGATTGTGGTATTAAACCTGCTGGCGAGTGCTAGGGTGCAGTCAGCCACATGGCTGATCGTCGGGAAGAAACTCGGGGCAAAATGCGCGATTCGCCTTGACGATGCAAGGCCGTTGAATAGGATCACGCCCATGACTAGCGAAAACGAAACGTCGAGCGTCGAATATCAAGCGATCGCACTCTCCTGCCAGTCAGGCGCCTGTCCGACGGTGTACCAAGCCGAAGCCGGCGGCTCATTGATCATTCAGGGATATGCGGTCGCCGCCGACCGGGTAGGTGTTGACATTGCCGATGGTGAGCTTCTCGTCGAGATTCCGGCCAGCCTGCTCTCCGAGGCTGCCAGAAACCTTCGGTGACTCGCTGGCGGGGGTACTCCGGTGACCTCCGCCGTGGGGAATCTCGTCGATCCCGAGGAACCGGTCGGCGTTGCGCTCGGGCGGCTGCGCCGGGCCGCTGGGCTGTCCGGTGCGCAACTCGGGGCCCGGGTCAATATGAGCCAGCCGAAGGTCTCGCGCATAGAGCGGGGTGTCGGGGCCCTCGACCCGACTGACGTGGCCGTCCTCGCGGCCGCCCTCGGCGCTGATGAGGCGTTGACCCGATCTCTCGTCGAGCGGGCTTGGCGGTCTCACGACAAGTTGGCGGACTGGAGACCCGCGCCGGTCGGGCTAGCCGGCGCCCAGCACCGTGTCCGGGAGTGGGAGTCCGCGGCTTCGGAGGTGTTCGAGTTCCAGCCGGCTCTGGTCAGCGGTCTCCTGCAGACCAGTGGCTATGCCCGGGCCGTGCTGTCGAGTTTTCAGCAGATGATCGGGGCAGGGGAGCAGGCGTCGCCCGAACCGGCGATCGCGGCAGCGGTCTCGGCCCGGATCAGGCGTCAGGAGGCGCTCGCTGATAGCGGCAAGGTCTTTCACTTCGTCTTTCTTGAATCCGTTCTCAGTAACAGACCGTGTTCCCGGTTGGAGATGCTGACGCAGATCAGCCATCTGACCGACGCGAACCGGCGGCACGCCAATATCGATATTCGAGTCATCCCCCAGGGGACGGTGTTGGTCATCCCGCCCATGCACGGCTTCGCTCTCTACGGCGACGACATTCTCGCCATCGATTCATTCAACACGGGGCTCACCTCCCGCGGCCGCGCCGATCTGAAACAGTATCGGTATCTCTTCGACCACTACGCCGGCCTTGCGACCAGTGAGGTCGAGCCGATTCTGAGTCGTTACCGATCTCTTTATCTCGAGCAGTTGCGGCAAGCCACCGACGAATGAGGCCCAGCCGGAACGCCGTAGATCGAATCGGTTGACCGCGTGCCGCCCTCGGCGTGAGGCGTTGCTCGGCTCCCCAGTCTTCTGGGGCCGGCGGCCCGCGCCGACCGGCAGTCGTGGGTGGGTGAGCGAGGTCAGGCGGTGGCGACGACGTGGTGACGGCCGATCGGCAGCATCAGCGGCTTCTGGGAGACGGGGTCGACGATGACCCGGCTGTCCAGGCCGAACACCGCCCGTACACACTGCTCGGTCAACACCTCGGCGGGTGTGCCCGCCGCATGCAGGCCGCCGCCGGCCAGGGCGATCAGGTGGTCCGCGTAGCGGGCCGCCATGTTCAGGTCGTGCAGCACCATCACGATCGTGGTGCCGCGGCCGGCGTTCAGGTCGGTCAGCAGGTCCAGCACCTCGACCTGGTGGCTGACGTCGAGGAACGTGGTCGGCTCGTCGAGCAGCAGCACGTCGGTCTGCTGGGCGAGCGCCATCGCGATCCACACCCGCTGCCGCTGGCCGCCGGACAGCTCGTCGACCGACCGGTCGGCCAGTTCGGCGGTGTGGGTGGCGTCCAGGGCGGCGGCGACCGCCCGGTCGTCGTCGCGGCTCCACCGCGACAGCAGCCGCTGGTGCGGGTTGCGGCCCCGGCCGACGAGGTCGGCGACGGTGATGCCCTCCGGCGCGATCGGTGACTGGGGGAGAAGGCCGAGCGTGCGGGCCAGCTCCTTGGCCGGCATCCGGTGCACCTCGCGGCCGTCCAGCAGGACATGGCCGGCCCGCGGGGCGAGCAGCCGCGACATCGACCGCAGCAGCGTCGACTTGCCGCACGCGTTGGCGCCGACGATCGCGGTGATCCGGCCGGGCGGCACCAGCAGGTCGAGCGACTCGATGACGACGCGTTCGCCGTAGCCGACGGTCAGGCTCTCGACGGACAGGGAGTGGTCGGTGGTCACAGGGAGCCTCCGGCGCGGTTGGTGCGGACGAGCAGGAAGATGAGGTACGGGGCGCCCAGCACCCCGGTGATCACGCCCACCGGGAAGCGGGTGTCGAACGCGAACTGGCCCAGGAAGTCGGCGACCAGCACCAGCAGTGCGCCGACCAGCGCGGACGGCAACAGCAGCGAGCCGCCGGGACCGACCAGGCGGGCCGCGATCGGGCCGGCGAGGAAGGCCACGAACGCGATCGGTCCGGTGGCCGAGGTGGCGAACGCGATGAGACCGACCGCGGCGACGATCGAGATCAGGCGGGTACGCTCCAGCCGGGTCCCCAGCGCCGACGCGGTGTCGTCGCCGAGCTGCAGCATCGTCAGGTTGCGGGCCTGCCCCAGCAGCACCGGGCCGAAGACGGCGAGAGCGATCAGCACCGGGACCGTCTCGTCCCAGGTGGAGCCGTTCAGGCTGCCGTTGAGCCAGCGGGTCGCCGCCTGCAGATCCCACTGCCCCGCCTGGTTGAGCACGTACGAGGTGGCGCTGTTGAGCATGGCCGCGATGCCGATGCCGATCAGCACGAGCCGGGTGCCGGCCACACCGTCCTTGAACGACAGCACGTAGATGATCACCGCGACGCCCAGCGCGGCGACGATCGCGAACACCGAGACACCGGTCTCGCCGAGGCCGAGCACGATGATGGCGAAGGCCGCGGCCGCGCTCGCCGCCGAGCTGATGCCGATGAGGTCGGGGCTGGCCAGCGGATTGCGCATCATGGTCTGGAAGGTGACGCCGCCCATCCCGAAGCACAGGCCGGTGACCAGGGCCAGCACGGTCCGCGGCAGCCGCAGCTCGCCGACGGTGAACGAGGCGCCCGGGACGGTCTCGCCCAGGATCACCCGCAGCACGTCCGCCGGTGGGTAGAAGGTCTGCCCGACCATCAGCGACAGCGCGACCATCACGGCCACCGCGATCCCGGCCGTGGCCAGTACGGTCTGCCGGCGCAGGCGGCGGCGCGCGCGGCCGCGGGTGACGGCCTGCAGGGTCGAGGTGCTCACAGCTCTCGTACCTTCTGCCGGCGGACGACGTAGATGAAGAACGGGGCGCCGATCAGGGCGGTGATGATGCCGGCCTCGATCTCGTCCGGACGGTTCACCACCCGGCCGACCACGTCCGCCGCGGTCAGCAGTGCGGCCCCGGCGAGTGTGGCGAACGGCAGCAGCCAGCGATGATCCAGGCCCACGAGCAGCCGGCACAGGTGCGGGACGATCAGCCCGACGAACGCGATCGGCCCGGCGACCGCGGTGGCCGCGCCACACAGCACCACCGCGCCCGCGGCGGCCACCGCCCGTACGACGGCGACACGTTCGCCCAGCCCGGCGGCGAGCTCGTCGCCGAGCGCCAGCGAGTTCAGCGCCCGCGCGCAGAGCAGGCAGACGACCAGGCCGGCGATCAGGAACGGCAGGACCTGCCCGATGCTCTCCCAGCCGGCCCCGCCGACGCCGCCGACCTGCCAGGACTGGAAGTTCTCGGCGATGTCGCCGCGCGGCAGCACGACCGCGGTCACCATCGAGGCCAGGGCCGCCGAGGTGGCCGCGCCGGCCAGCGCGATCTTGAGGGGGGTGGCGCCGCCGCGGCCCAGCGAGCCGACCGCGTAGACGAACAGGGTCGACACCGCGGCGCCGGCGATCGCGAACCAGATGTAGGCGGTGGCGGTGTACAGCCCGACGGTCACCATGCCGACGGCGATCGCGAGCATGGCGCCCATGTTCACGCCGAGGATGCCCGGGTCGGCGAGCGGGTTGCGGGTGACGCCCTGCATGACCGTGCCGGACAGGGCCAGGGCCGCGCCGACGAGGGCGGCGAGCACCGTACGCGGAATGCGTTTGACCACCGCCGCCTGGTCGAGGGTCTCGTCGGCGCCGCCGAACGCGGCGGTGATGTCGGCGAAGCCGACGATGCGGGAGCCGAAGGCGACCGAGGCCAGCAACACCACGACCAGGATCGCGAGTACGGCCAGCAGCCAGCCCAGGCGCACCCGGGCCGGGCGTCGCAGCGCGGCGACGCCCGGCCCGGACTCGGTTCGCGTGACCGTCATCAGATCTTGTCGGCAGCCTTGCCGAGCAGGTCGACGTAGTCCTTGAGCACGAACGACACCGCGAGTGGGGTCGGGTTGGCGGCGGTGGCCACCGGTGTGCTGCCGGGCAGCGACACGAACGAGCCGCGGGCGATCGCCGGGATCTTCGACAGCAGCGGGTCCTTCTGCAGGGTGGCCAGCGTGGTGCCCTCGGCGTCGCCGTAGGTCACGATGATGTCGACGTCGCTGAGGTTCTGCACCTGCTCGGCGCTCTGGGTGAGGCTGAACTCGGCGGTGGCGGCGGACGCCTTCTCGATGCTGGCCGGGTGCTTCATGCCGAGGTCGGTGAAGAACTGGGCCCGGGTGTCGTGCGTGGTGTAGAAGCTGATCTTGCTCAGGTCGGTCGGGTCGAGGTGGGTCAGGAACATCACCGACTTGCCGGCCAGCTTCGGGTAGCGGGCCGCCTCGTCCTTCATCTGCTTCTCGATGGTGGTGATCAGCGCGTCGCCCTCGCCGGCCAGGCCCAGGGCCTTGCTCTCGAGCTTGATGCTGTCGCGCCACGACGTGGCCCACGGCGCCTTCGGGTACGCCACGACCGGCGCGATCTTCGTGAGGGTGTCGTAGTCCTGCTGGGTCAGGCCCGAGTAGGCGGCCAGGATGACGTCGGGCTTGGTGTTCGCGACGCCCTCGAAGTCGATGCCGTCGGTCTCGTCGAACAGCACGGGGGTCTGCGCGCCGAGCTCCTTGAGCTTCGCGGCGTCCCACGGCAGCAGGCCGTCGCCGTCCTCGTCACCGAAGTTCGCCTTGGCGTAGCCGACCGGGACGATGCCGAGAGCCAGCGGGACCTCGTGGTTGGCCCAGTTGACGGTGGCGACCCGGACCGGCTTCTTCTCGATGGTCGTGGTGCCGAAGGCGTGGGTGACGGTGACCGGGAACGACGCCGCCGCACTGCCCGACGCTGCCGGGGTGTCGTCGCTGTCCGACGACCCGCAGGCGGTCAGAGCCAGAGCGGTGGTGAGGGCGACGATTCCCGCGAGGAACCGGGTAGCGCGCATGGCGGGGGGACTCCACTTCTTCGCTGATAAGGCTTGCCTAACCTAATATCATCGGCAACCTTCGTCATGATCGCCTTTCGGGGTTGTGACGCCCGGCACCTGCGGGCCCGCGTGGGTGTGGTGCCGGATGCGCGCGCTCGCCGCCGACCGGAAGAACCCGTCGGCAGCCGGGCAACCAAAACGTGCTCGCCTGCCACTTACGGATGATCAGCAAGCGGCGACCGTCCCCCAACCGGTCGCCGATCATCCCCACACGCGCGTCGTGACGCGCGGGAACAGGTGAGACAGACGATGAAGAGGTCAGTCGCGCTGCGACTCTCCGCCGTGCTCGGTGTCGCCGGTGTGGCCGGGGCGATCGCCTTCGGTGTGCCCCAGCTGCAGGCCAACGCCGACGCGGTTCTCGCCGCCGACGGGTTCGCCGGACAGAACGGCGGGACCACCGGCGGCGCGGGCGGCGCCACGGTCAAGGCGACCACCGGCACGCAGATCCACGAGGCACTGTGCAGGCGTGCCGCCGTCGACACCCCGATCATCATCGAGGTGGAGGGCACGATCAACCACGGCAACACCACCAAGGTGTCCGGCGACAGCTGCAACACCGCCGCCGACAGGATCGAGCTCAAGGAGATCAGCAACGTCACGATCGTCGGCGTCGGCTCCGGTGCGACGTTCGACCAGCTGGGCATCCACATCCGGGACTCCAGCAACATCATCGTCCGCAACGTGACGGTGCAGAACGTCGAGAAGTCCGGCTCGCCGCTGTCCAACGGCGGCGACGCGGTCAGCATGGAGAGCACGGTCCGTAACGTGTGGGTCGACCACTCGACGTTGATCGCCTCCGGTGGCGAGTCGGAGGGCTTCGACGGGCTGTTCGACATGAAGGACGACACCGAGTTCGTGACGCTGTCCTACAGCATCCTGCGTAACTCGGGCCGGGGCGGCCTGATCGGCTCCAGCGAGACCGACACCGGCAACACCGGCATCACGTTCCACCACAACAGGTACGAGAATCTCGACTCGCGGGTGCCGCTGCTGCGGGGCGGTGTCGCCCACATGTACAACAACCACTACCTGAACCTGAACGAGTCGGGCATCAACTCGCGGGCCGGGGCCAAGGCCAAGGTCGACAGCAACTACTTCGAGGACTCCAAGGACGTGCTCGGTACCTTCTACACCGACGCGGCCGGCTTCTGGCAGGTGTCGGACAACATCTTCGACAACGTCACCTGGTCGGCGGTGGGCACCGAGAACAACCCGGCCGGCCCGAACGTCACGTCCAACACGACCGTGAGCATCCCGTACGCGTTCACGCCCGACAGCGCGTCGTGCGTACCGGCGATCGTCGCCGCGACCGCGGGCGCCGGAACCGGCCTGAAGGTCTCCGACGGCAAGTGCAGCGCCACCGCCGCCCCGACGGTGTCCGGCACCGCCTCGCCGACCGTCACCGCCTCACCTACCGCCACCGCCACCGCCTCGCCTACCGCGACCGTGTCACCGACGGCGACCGTCTCGCCGACCGCGACCAGCGGCACCAACCTCAGCCTCGGCGCCGGGGCGGACGGCTCCAGCAAGGCGAGTGGCACCAGTTACGGCAACGTCAAGGACGGCAAGGCGTCCACCTTCTGGTCGCCGAGCGGCGCCACCGGCGACGTGTCGATCAAATGGCCGGCCGCCACCAAGGTCTCCCGCGCCGTCATCGTCGAGGCCTCCGGCTCCACGATCGGCGCCTACCAGCTGGTCAACGGCGCCACCGGCGCGGTCCTGGCCTCCGGCACGGGCGGCGGCGCGATCAGCTTCCCGGCGGTCTCCACGACCAAGCTGACCCTCAAGATCACCAATGCCACGGGTACGCCGAAGGTCGCGGAGTTCCAGACCTTCGCCTCCTGACCGCCCCGCTGACCGTCCCGCCGGGGCGGGGAGCTCCTCGGCCCGGCGACCGGCGCTCTGACCGCCCCGCCGGGTCGGGGAACCCCTCGGCCCGGCGACCGGCGCTCTGACCGGCCCGCCGGGTCGGGGAGCTCCTCGGCCCGGCGACCGGCCGGTGACGATCAGCGGTGCGGCGCCCCCGCCCGCAGGTGGACCGGCAGCGTCTCCAGGCCGTGCATCAGCAGGCCCGCCCGCCAGCGCAGTGACTCCGGCGGGACGGCGAGCCGGATCGCGGGATGGCGGGCGAACAGCCGGGCCAGCGCGATCCGGGCCTCCAGCCGGGCCAGCGGGGCGCCGAGGCAGAAGTGGATGCCGTGGCCGAACGCGAGATGCCCGCCGTCGCCACGGTCCACGTCGAGGGTGTCCGGGCCGGTGAACCGCCGTGGATCACGGTTTACGGCGAGCAGCGAGATCAGCACCTGCTCCCCGGCCGGGATCGTGGTGTCCCCGAGCGTGATCGGGCGGGTGGTGACCCGGTACGTGCTGGTGGCCGCCGGGCTGGCCAACCGCAGGATCTCCTCCACCACGGCCGGCAGCAGACCCGGATCGTTCACCACGCGGTCGCGCTGATCCGGCCGGCCGCAGAGCAGGTGGACGGCGTTGCCGATCAGGTTGGCCGTGGTCTCGTGGCCCCGCGATCAGCAGCAGCAGGGCCATGCCGACCAACTCGTCCTCGGAGAGCCGGTCACCGTCGTCGGCGATCGCCGTCAGGGCGCTGAGGAGATCGTCGGCCGGCCGTGCGCGCTTGTCGGCCAGCAGCTCGCGGAAGTAGCCGACGATCGCCGACATGGCCGCGAGCATGTCGGCCGGACCGCCGCCACCGCTGATGATCGCGCTGGACCAGGTGTGGAACGACCCGCGATCGGACGCCGGGATGCCGAGGAGCTCGCAGATCACCTCGAGCGGGAGCGGGACGGCGAACCGGCCGATCAGATCCGGCTCGGCCGCCGTGGCCATGTCGTCGAGCAGACGGTCGGTGATCCGTGTGATGTCCGGCGCCAGTTCCTGTATCCGGCGCGGGGTGAACGCCGCCGAGACCAGCCGTCGCAGCCGGGTGTGGTCGGGCGGATCGCGCAGCAGCATCTGCGTCGCCAGGGCCTCGCGCAAACCCGGCGGCAGCTGGTCGACCGGTTGCTGTTTGGACAGTGACGGATCGGTGAGCACCTGGCGGGCCTCGTCCCACCGGGTGACCATCCAGAACGGGATCCCGGCCGCCGAGGTGACCCGGTGCACCGGCCCGGCCTCCCGCAGCGCGGCCAGCGCCGGATGCGGGTCTGCCGCGAACGCGTCGTCGAACAGTGCCATCCGACCCCCTTCCCCACCATCCTATGGGGACGCTCAACCCGAGTTCGGGCCGAGTCTCAGGTGACTGGTGATCCGGTAGCGGTCGCCGCGGTAGATCGAGCGTGTGAACTCGATGATCCGGCCGCCGTAGTCCTGGGTGGTGCGCTCGAAGAGCAGCGCCGGTGAGTGCAGGGGCACCTCGAGCAGCCGGGACTCGTCGGCGTCGGTGACGGTCGGCTCGACGGTCTGCACGGCCTCGGCCGGGTCCACGCCATACCGCTCCCGCAGCCGGCGGTAGAGCGAACCGGAGACGAAGTCCTCAGCCGTGATGCCGGGGACCAGGGCGGCCGGCAGCCGGATCTGCTCGATGGCCATCGGCTCGCCGTCGACGATGCGCCGGCGTCTGACGTAGAGCAGGCCGTCGCCGGGGGACATCTGCAGCCGCCGGCCGAGCCGGGCCCCGGCCGGTTCGACGTGCAACTGCAGGACCTCGCTGGTCCAGTCGCCGTCGGCGGGCGGGACGGGCTCGCCGAACGCCGGCACCTCCTGGGAGATCTTGTGCGGGCTGGTGAACGTGCCCCGCCCGTGCTGACGGACGAGCCGGCCGGCGCCGACCAGGTCGTCGATGGCCGCCCGCACCGTCGGGCGCGAGGCGCTGAGCAGCTCGGACAGGGAGCGCTCGGACGGCATGGGATCACCGGGCGCCCGCGCGTCGATCAGCTCCCGCAACCGGTCCCGCACCTCAGCACGCCGCACGGCGTCCCCCGAATCTCACTGTAAAGAAACTTTTCCGCAGTCTATTGACGCATACCACTGGTCCAGAGCAGAGTAGCCCAGCGGCCGATTTCCTTACCAGTGGTCAATTCTGGCCTCATCCTCGAAGGAGCCCACCCCCATGGGACCAGCCCCCACCCGCAAGATCGTCATAGGTACGACCATGGCCGCCACCGTCGCAGCCCTCACCGGCATCGGCATCGCCGCGGCCCCGATCGGTAGCGCCGCCGCCGGCTGTGGCGTTCTCTTCGACGACTTCAACTACTCGTCACGCACCGACGCGGCGCTCGGCCAGCGCGGCTGGAGCATCCGCGGCAACGCCGGCGGCCCCGGCGTGAGCGGCGCCCGCTGGCTGCCCGACAACGTGTCCTTCCCGACCGTCGACGGGCAGAAGGTCGCCCAGCTCAAAGCGGTCACCGACGGCACCGCGGCCGGCACGTCGCACGCCGAGTTCTCGCTGTCCAACCGCCGCTTCTTCGAGGGCACCTACCTCGCCCGGATCAAGTTCGCCGACGCCCCCGTGAGCGGCGCGGACGGCGACCACGTCAACCAGACCTTCTACACGATCTCGCCGCTCGCGGCCCCGCGCGACCCGCTCTACTCCGAGATGGACTTCTCCGAGTACCTGCCCAACGGCGGCTGGGGCGAGGCGGGCCCGATCAACTACCAGACCACCTGGTACACCTACGTCGCCGATCCCTGGTATGCCGACAACGTGCACAGCCAGCAGGCCCGCAGCATCAACGGCTGGCACGACGTGATGGCGACCGTGTCCGGCGGCCACGTGAAGTACTACATCGACGGCGCGCTCGTCGGCGACCACTCCGGCAAGGTCTACCCCCGGCAGAACATGTCGATCGACTTCAACCAGTGGTTCATCGACCTGGCCGGGCACAGCGGCGGGGCCAGCACCTGGCTCCAGTCGGTCGACTACGTCTACCACGCCAAGAAGCAGGTGCTCACCCCCGCACAGGCGAGCGCCGCGATCAACGCGTACCGCTCCGGGGGCACCGCCCACACCGACAACGTCGTGGCCGCCAACGACTGCGACCCCGGCACCCCGCCGACCGGCCCGACGACACCGCCGGCCACCGGAGCGACCATGCTGCAGTCCAACTTCAGCGGCCGGTGCATCGACATCCCCGGCGGCGTGCCCGACGCCGGCGCGGTCCTGCAGACCTGGGACTGCAACGGCACCGCCGCGCAGAAATGGACGTTCGAGGGCGACGGGACCGTACGGGCGATGGGCAGATGCATGGACCCGGCCGGTGGCGCCCTCGCCAACGGCACCCCGGTCCAGTTGGCCGACTGCAACGCCAACCCCGTTCAGCGGTTCACCCTCACCGCCGCACGCACCCTGCAGAACGTCTCGTCCGGCCGTTGCGTCGACATCAAGGACTGGAACGGCAGCAACGGCGCCAAGCTGCAACTCTGGGACTGTGCCGGCACCAGCAACCAGATCTGGGGCAGGGTCTGACCCCGGCTCAGCCGCAGTCGACCCCGTGCAGGGCGGGCCAGACCGGATTGCCGCCCGTGCCCTCGACGACGAGTGACCCGCCGCCGAGCCCCCAGGTCAGCCGGTAGGTCCCGGCGGCGATGGGACGGTAACCGTCGTCGGCGGTCCACGAGCTGCCCTCCCAGGCGACGCCGACCGGGCCGACGGCGTAGCCGGTGTACACCTCACCGCCTCCGGCGAACAGGATCGCCGTCTCCCGCGCGAAGGCCCGGCAGCCGCCGGGACCGGCCGGGTCCAGCAGATGGTAGGTCGCGAAGACGTCGGTCCCTCCGCTCAGCAGGCAGCCCACCGCGGTCAGCGAGCCCAGAGCCCACCTCCACCGGTCCCGGCCGGTGGAGGTGGGCTCGGCTCGGCGGGCCACCAGGGCGGCGCCCAGCAGGGCGGCACCCGACGCCCAGCCGGGAACCATCCGCGAGCCGACCAGGAGCATCAGGCCGCACCAGTGCGCGACGAGGGCCGCGGCGGCGAGCAGGACCCAGGCGGTCGCGGGAGCAGGTCTCGGCATGCGTCGGACAGTAGGACGCACGAGGGGAGGAGAACGCGGACCGCGCTCTTCCTCCCCGACACCTCCACGGGATCTCCACCGCCGCGACGGTCTCAGGCGGCCAGCGCGTAGGCGGCGTAGTGGGCGGCGCGGCGGCGGCCGTGGATGACGAGGGTGTCGCGGAGGGTGCGGATGATGGTGGAGCTGCTGACGGTGGAGCCGGCGGTGCGGGTTTCGAGGCGGACCGGGGCGGCTTTGAGGTCGGTGATGCCGGCGGCTTTGGTGGCGACGAACAGCTCCAGGTCGAAGGCGAAGCGGCGTTCGCGCAGGCGGGGCAGGACGGTGTGGAGTACGTCGCGGCGGATGATTTTGCAGCCGGTCTGGGTGTCGCGGACGTCGAGGCCGAACATCGTGCTCACCAGCGTCGAGTAGGTGATGGAGATCAGTTTGCGGGTGCGGGTGGCGCCGCTGACCGAGGCGGTGTGGCGTTTGTCGGCGTAGACGACGGCGTGGCCGCCGGTGCGGGCGAGCAGCAGGTAGTCGACCAGGTGCTGCGGGTCGATGTCGCCGTCGGCGTCGATGAAGCCGATCCAGGCGCCGGTGGCGGCGGCGAAGCCCTGGTGCAGGGCGGCGCCTTTGCCCTGGTTGATCGGGTTGTCCAGGACGGTGACCCCGGCGATGTCGGCGATGGTGGCGGCGGAGCCGTCGGTCGAGCCGTCGGACACCGCGATGACCTCGAACGCGATCGCGGCGTCGGTGAGGCAGGCGACCAGCCGCTCGACGGTCGGGCGCAGCGCCGCACCGGGGTTGTAGAACGGCACGACGACGCTGAGCTCGACCCCGGCACGACCGGTGGCGGTGGTGGTGGGAGCGGCGGCGGCGACTGCGGTGGCGTTCATGCCCGCTCAGATCGGATCGCCACCTCAAGACAACCTCTGGACGCTCTCAGGACCCGCGCAAGGAATCCGCCTGAGGCCGGAAAGGTGAAGTCGCCCCATCCGGACGGCATCCGCGTCTTCGGGCGACGGGGCCCGTCAGAGGTGGCGTGACAGAGCGAGGCGCCGCCGCGTCGGGTCGATCTCCTTGACCGTGACGGTGACCTGGTCGCCGACCTGAACCGCCTGATCCGGTGCCTCGACGGGTGTGGGGGAGAGGTCGTCGAGGTGAACCAGGCCTTCGATGTCGTCCCCGACGCGGACGAAGGCGCCGAACGGCACCAATCTGGTGACCGTGCCCGGCAGGACCTGCCCCGCCCGGACGGCGCGGGCGAAGTCCAGGAACGGATCGGGCAGGGTGGCGCGAAGTGACAGACGGGCCTCGCCGTTGGTGGTGTCGAACATGAGGAACTCGCAGGTCACGCGCCGGCCGACGGAGACCACCTCGGCCGGGTCCTCGAACCGGCGCCAGGACAGCTCGGGCATGGTGATGAAGCCGACGCCGGGAAACGTAGGGTGCTTCGGCCCGTCGTCCAGGTCCACGAAGACCCCGAAGCGCTCGATGGCCGCCACCACGCCCGGCAGACGCCGCCCGGCGTGCAGTCCCTTGAGAAAGGCCCACAGCAGCGGGTTCTCGGTCGCCGCCCGGGAGAGCAGGATCCGTCGCCGCGGCTGATCGACGGCGATGACCTCGGCTCTGACCCGGTCGCCGGCCCGGAGAGTCTCATCGGGCGATCGGCGGTGGAAATGCCAGGAGAGGTCGAGAGGGCCGATGATGCCGACCGGGCGCTCGGTGAAGCCGTCCAGCAGCACCGCTGTGGCGGAACGCCGGATCTCCGCGACGGTGCCCGTCAAGGTGTCGCCGACGCTCACCGTCTCCATGAACGCCCTGAGGAGCCGATCGTCATCCATCGGCTCCACTATCCCAGCGCGCCGCGCGACCTGCGGAACACGGCGACCACCGAGCGCCCGCCGGCGAAGCACCACACCGCGATCACCGGATCGCAGATGGCGCAACCGAAGGACGAGCCGGGTACGAACGGGATGATCGGGTTGCCCTTCAGGTGATGGACGACGTCCCAGACGGTGTGCAGCAGCCAGCCGACCCCGATCCACCGCCACGACGCCAGGCCACGATAGGCGACGTAGATCATCACCAGGCCGAACGGGAACTCCCATCCGCCCAGGCCCCCGCTCCAGTAGACGGCGCCCGCACCCGCGATGAGCAGCGCGTTGACCTTCTGCCGGGCCCGGTCCGGGAACAGCGCCATGACGAGGATGAAGAGGAGCCCGATCAGGATCGGTGCGACGATCGACATGCTCCGAACCTAGGAAGACGCCGTCGGCCGTCACAGTGGCAGAAACGCCGATGTCCGACTGATTCCGGCCAGGAGCA
The DNA here is from genome assembly GCF_050956125.1 of Actinoplanes sp. CA-252034. Taxonomy (NCBI): domain Bacteria; kingdom Bacillati; phylum Actinomycetota; class Actinomycetes; order Micromonosporales; family Micromonosporaceae; genus Actinoplanes; species Actinoplanes sp. CA-252034. The sequence continues at coordinate 6,303,667 of NZ_CP191846.1, read as the reverse complement.
CCGGGCGGCCACCGCGATCACGGCATCGCCGAGGGTGGCCGGCCGGGTCAGCCCGCCGGAGTCGCGCGTTCGACCAGGACGGACTTCGCCTCGGCCCGGATGCGGATGTCGTATCTGCCGGCGGCCGCCGCCCAGCCGGTCTCGCGGAGCGTGCTGCCCGGCTTCACGTCACGGCGGGCCCTGCCGTTGACGGTGACCAGGCCGGCGCCCTTGTCCAGACGCACCCGCACCGGGGCCCTCGCCTCGGTACGGACGATCAGCTCACCGGTCGTGCCGGTGACCGTCAGCGGGACGGTGCCGCGGGGCCGGGGCAGCCGTAACACGCCACGGGCGACGCCACCGGCCAGGTCGAAGCCGGCCAGCCCGCCCGCCCGTACGTCCACGTCCAGCTCGCTCGCGCCGCCGGTGAGCCGCAGCGTCCACGCCACCGTCGAGTTGAGCACGACCTCCGCGCCCGAGGTCAGGGTGAGCAGCGAGCCGTCGCCGATCTCGGTCAGCCGGGGTGCGGCGTTCGGGTCGAGCGAGACGATGGTGAACAGCGAATCGCCCAGTGCCGCCGTACGCACGCGCAGCGTGGTCGCCGTGCCGGTGATCTCCAGCCGTCGCTTCTCGACCGCGCCGAGTGGGGCGGTCAGCGGCACCGGTGGCGGGAGCGGGCCGGACGTCTGCGGCGTCGGCGCGTCGGCCTGCACGGTCGCCACCGGACGCGAGGCGGGTGGCCGGTATGCCGTCGTCTGGCCCAGCACCACGCCCACGGTCAGCGACACGAGCACGGCCGTGAAGCCGAGCAGCCGCCATGGCCGTTTGATCTGCTGTTCATAGATGAGCACGACCCGCCCGGCGTCCGCCGGCGGCGGGCGGCGGCCCAGCAGGGAACGGCCCGCGGGCGACCCGGACCGGGCCGGGCGGGCGGTCGGAGGGCTGCCGGCCGGCCGGCCCGCGACCGGCATCCCGTCCTCGGCCACCGAATAGGGCAGGGCGGGTGCGTTGCCGCTCGCCGGCACCGCGGGGGCGTCGGCCGTCGGCGGGGCCACCGGCGGGCGAGCGGGCAGGGGGACGGTGGGCCGGCCGGACGCCGGCAGGGTGCCGGTGAAGGACCGGAGACGAAACTCCGGAGCCGTCGACGGGTGGGGCCGCGCGTCCTCGGCGGTGCGATCCGCCGGGGCGCCGACGCGGGTGGGCGACAGGAAGCGCACCTCGACATCCGCCCGCCGCCTACCCGACGACGATTCGTCCGGCTGGTCAGCCACCTGGCACCTCCGATCGTCGGGTCCCACCTCGCAGCGCTACGGGATACGGGAATCGGGCCGGTATCGGATCGATGAAGATCGCCGATGTCTCGTATGGTGGGCAGTATTTCAGGGGCGCCGGGTCCCCGCAGGATCGGCGGGCCGCGGCTGCCGGACGCTACCCACTGCGAGTGGGATGCTGCGGTGTGCCCGGCTGCGACGGGGGAGACCGCCGGGGTCTGCGGCATAGACTGGCGTCGTGATCGTGCGGATGTGGCGGGGATGGGTCGAGACCGGCCGGGCCGAGGAGTATGTGCGATACGTCGAGGCCACCGGGCTCGCCGAGTACCGGTCGACGCCCGGCAACGTGGATGCCCAGATGTGGACGCGTGACCTCGGTGACGGGCGGACCGAGGTGGTCACCGTCAGTTGGTGGGCCGACCGGGAGTCGATCCGGGCGTTCGCCGGAGACGACATCGGGCGGGCCGTCTTCTACCCGGAGGACGATGAGTTCCTCGTCGGGCGCGAGACCACGGTCAGCCACTTCGAGCTCCGCGACCGGCGTCCCGGCCCCGAGGCCGTTCGTGACACGGGGAGTGCCTGAGCACGGCTCGGCGAGGGCGTGGTCGCTCCGTCGCTCACCGGCGGGTGAGCCGGCCGGCCACGATCACGACGAGCGCCACGGCCGCCGCGACCACGGCGCCGACCGTGACGGACCCGATGCTCAGCACCGAGCCGAACACGCCGACGGCGAGCAGCGAGCCGAACGACCCGACCGACAGGACCGACCCGAACGAGGCGATCGAACCCACCGACAGGACCGAGCCGAACGATCCGACCGAGAGGATCGAGCCGACGGAGCCGACGGACAGCACCGAGTCCGTCGAGCAGATGCTCAGGATCGAGCCGTTCGACCGGTACGAGAGAATGTTCCTGGCGCGGCGGGTGCTCTTCGCAGTCATGTGACTCATCGTCGCGGCGGGCCGCAGCGGTTTCATCCACCGGCGGTCGGCTCGCCCCACCAGCCGATCGGTGGATGGCGACCTCCACCGGGGTGCCGTGCGCGTTCCGCCTGCGCGGCCGCGTCGCCCGGCGCGACGACCTCGCCGGCGTCGTCGACGGCCACCTGTCCGGCGAGCATGAGCAGCGCGCCGCCGTCGAGGTCCAGACGGGCCACGTGGGCGAACCGGTCGCCGAACGGCGCGGCCACCGCCTGCGGGTTGTCGAGGGTGAGATTCATCGGGTCTCCAGGTCGATCAGGGAGGCGACGTCCGCCGCCGGGTCGGCGGCGGCGTTCACGAGGCGCAGCGCCGCGGCCGCGACGGGGGCGGCCGGCGCGTCCCGCAGGGCGAGCCGCAGGTCCTTGGCGGCCAGGGAGATCGCGAACGACGCCCCGGTCGTCGTCGCCCGCCGGATCGCCCCGCCCAGCGGGCCGGTCGCCAGCGCGTCGAGGGTGACCGATCACCGCCGCCGCCCGTGACCTGCGTTTCACGCAGTCGGCGGTCTCCCGGCAGATCGCGACGCTGGAGGCCGAGTGGGGGTACGGGTCTTCGACCGCCTGCCGCGTGGTGTGGCGCTCACCGAGCAGGGACGCGCGCTGCTGCCCCACGCGGAGGCCCGCCCGCCGGACCTCGATGATCGCCCGGCGTGACCGATGGACCGGGATCACTCCACCAGGCCGGCACGGAACGCGGCGATGGCGAGCTGGACCCGGTTGGTCGCCGCGAGCTTCTCGAACAGGCGGGTGATGTGACTCTTCACCGTGGCCTCGCTCATGTGCAGCGCGCGGGCGATGACGGCGTTGGCGTGGCCGAGACCGATCTGGACGAGCACCTCCCGCTCACGGTCGGTCAGCGGGCCGAGCCTGCCGAGCGCCTCGGCCCGGGTGCGTGACCGGTCCTCCGCGGTGAGCCGGTGAATCACCTGGCGCGTCACACTCGGAGACAGCATGGCGTCGCCCGAGGCGGCGAGGCGCACCGCACGCAGCAGGTCGGCCGGTGGCGTGTCCTTGAGCAGGAAGCCGTTGGCGCCCGCCTCGAGCGCCCGGAACACGTCGTCGTCGGTGTTGAACGTCGTGAGCACGATCACCGATGGTGGTTGCGTCCCTTCCCGGATCTCCGCGGTCGCCGCGATCCCGTCGAGCCGGGGCATCCGGATGTCCATGAGGACGACGTCGGGCCGATGCCGGGACACCGCGGCCACCGCCTCCCGGCCGTCGCCGGCCTCACCCACGACGGTCAGGTCCGCGGTCGTCTCCAGGATCATCCGCAACCCGGCCCGGACCAGCGCCTCGTCGTCGGCGAGCAGTACTGAGATCATGAGGCCTCCGGTCGGGGATCCAGCCACGGTACGACAGCCGACAGCTGCCAGCCGTCCCCGGCCACCGGGCCGCTGCGCAGCGTTCCGCCGACCAGCCGGATCCGCTCCGCCAGCCCCACGAGGCCGGCCCCGGACCCGGGCAGATCCATCGGTACGGCACCCGCCCTGTTGTGGACGGCGACGGCCACGCTCCCGTCCCCGGTACGGCCCACCGACACGACCGTCGGCGCGGCGGGCGCGTGCTTGTGGGCGTTGGTCAGGCCTTCCTGGACGACGCGGTACACGACCCGGGCGGTCGCCGCCGGCAGGTCACCGGCCTCGTCACGCAGCTCCACCGGGTGCCCCGCCCGGCTGGACGCCCCGACCAGCGCGCTCAGATCCGGGTACTGCCCGGCCGCGGCGGTCTCCGATGCCGGTGACGCGTCGGTACGCAGCACGCCCAGCACCTCCCGCAGCTCGACCAGCGCCTCCCGGGCAGTCGTACGGATCAGCACCGTGCCGTCCCGCAGCTTCGGATCATCGGTGGCGCGCAGTTCCAGCGCGCCGGCGTACAGGGCGATGAGCGACATCTTGTGGGCCAGGACGTCGTGCATCTCCCGGGCGATGCGGGTGCGCTCGGCGGCCCGCGCCTGCTCGTCGCGCAGCAGCCGCTCGGCGTCCGCCCGCCGGGCCTGCTCCTGCAGGGAGGTCAGCAACGCGTCGCGGGTGGCGAGGTTGACCCCGGCCAGGACCACCAGCCCGACACCCAGGGCCGGGAAGACCAGGTTGTCCACGGTCACCTGCCCGGAGTCGAGCCGGGACCACCCCACGAAGCCCGCCCACCCGGCGATCGCGCACAGCCACACGCTGCGACGCGGGGCGTACCGGGAGCCGTTGTAGAGCCCGGCCAGCAGCGGACCGGGGTTGCCGGACAGCGCGAAAGCGCCCGCACCGGCCACCGCGCCGGTCACCGGCCACCGGCGGCGCGGCCACATCGCCGCGCTGCCCAGCACCCCGGCCGCCGCCACGACCGGCCACGGCAGCGGCGACCACGGGGTCTTCACCGCCAGCAGGCTCAACACGAGACAGGTCAGCACCAGCGCGGCGTCGATCAACGGTCGCCTCTGCATGTACGCAGCTTAGGCACCGTGCACCGCGCGGCCACTACGACTTTCGTCGACGACCGTGACCCGCCCGCTGCGTCTTTCGTGGAGGCCGTGCGCCGACCGTGCGGCGATGTGCCGGGCCACCCGCGGGCGCCAGGCTGGGCGTCGTCCACCAGCGACGAGCCCATCGTCCACCAGCGATGAGCCATCGTCCATCAGCGACGAGTCCGAGGAGCGCCACGATGAGAGCCCTGATCCGCCGTACCCTGACCGGTCTGCTCGTCGGCGGTGCGGCGGTGCCGGCCGCAGGCGTGCTCGCGCCACCGGCCGCCGCTTCGCCGATCGCCTGCCCGCCGGCCACCTCGGCCGCGCTGGCCGAGTTCTTCGACGGCAACCTGCCCGGACAGCTGACGGCGGACCGGGTGCCCGGCGCCGTGGTGTCGGTGGCCGCCGGTGGCACCACGGCCTTCACCAAGGGGTACGGGCTGGCCGACACCGAACGCGCGGTCGCCTTCGACGCCACCCGTTCCCTCGTGCGGATCGCCTCGATCTCGAAGCTGTTCACCTGGACGGCGGTCATGCAGCAGGTGGAGGCTGGACGGCTCGACCTGGACACCGACGTGAACCGGTATCTCACCGGCTTCCGGGTGCCGGACGCCTACGCCCGGCCGGTCACGCTGCGGCACCTGATGAGCCACACCGCCGGATTCGAGGACGTCATCACCGGAACCGGCGCGCGCGACGCCGCCGACGTGCCGCCGCTGGGCCGCTACCTGGCCGATCACATGCCCGCCCGGATCCGGCCGCCCGGCGAGATCTCCGCCTACTCCAACTACGGCGCGGCCCTCGCCGGCCACATCGTCAGCGAGGTCAGCGGCGAGCCGTACGACGAGTACGTCCAGCGCCACCTGCTCGGCCCGCTCGGCATGACCCGCAGCACCGCCGCCGAGCCGGTGCCCGCCGCCCTGGCCCGGACCTGGCCCGCAGCTACGACACCGACCTCACCCCGGCGAAGGTGTACCCGTTCACCTTCGACCGGATGCCGCCGGACGGCTCGATCACCACCACCGCGGCGGACATGACCGCCTTCATGAACGCACACCTGCACGACGGCGGGCCGATCCTCTCCCCGCAGGCCACGGCCCGGATGCATCAGCGCTCGTTCACCGCCGACCCACGGGTGGACGGGTACGCCCACGGCTTCAAGGAGCGCACCATGAACGGGCACCGGGTCCTCATGCACGACGGCGGCTGGGAGGGGTTCGCCAGCATCATGATGCTCGTGCCGGACTGCGACCTCGGCCTGTTCATCTCGATGAACAGCCTCAGCGGTGGCAGCCCGGAGATGCAGGGACTCCTCGACGCCTTCTTCGACAGGTTCGCTCCGGAGCGGGCCGCCGCCGAGCCCGACGGACCGGACACCGTCGGAGCGGCGCGGCCGGCCGAGCCGCTGGCCGGGTTCTACAAGCCGGCCCGGCACAACGCGACCTCCTTCGAGAAGCTCACCACCCTGCTCTCGCCGTCCCGGCTGTCCGTCGACGACGCCGGCGCCGTGACGTTCCGGGGCCGGACGTGGACGCCGCAGGCCGACGGGCGCTACCAGGCGGCCGACGGTGAGCGGCTGGTGTTCCTCGCCGGCACGGACGGACGGCGTTACGTGGCCACCGACGGGTCCGCAGCCGAGTCGATGTCCCCCGCCGAGACGCCGCCGGTCAACCTGGGGGTGCTGGCGGCTCTGCTCCTGCCGCTCCTCGGCGCGGCGGCGCTACCGGTCGGCCGGGTGGTGCGCCGGGTACGGCGGCGGCCGGCCGCGACGACTCCCACCTGGCGGCTGGCGCGCCGGCTGGCGGTCGGCGCGGCCCTGCTGGGTCTGCTGTTCCTGGGCGGGTTGATCGGCACCGTGGTGACCCTGTCCGGCGAGTTCCTGTACGGCGTGCCGATGGCGTTCCGGCTCCTGCTGGGCGTGCCGGTCGTGGCACTGACGGTGGCCGTGGCGGCGACGACGCTGACGGTCCGGAGCTGGCGCGGCGGCGGCGCCGGTGTGGCCGCCCGGATCCACCAGGTGGCGTTGCTGGCCGGGATGGTGGCCCTGACCTGGTTCCTGTGGCAGTGGAACCTGCTCGGCTGGCAGGGCGCGTGGACCTGATCATGCAGGGCGCGTGGACCTGATCGTGCGGCGGTGACACCGGGGCCGGCATCGCCTGCTCCACCACAGCCGGCGCCCCGTCGGGAGCTCACCCGACGGGGGCGTCGGCGCGAGCGGGGGAGCGGACCGTGATGACGCACATCAGGAGGAAGGCGGCGGCGTAGAACAGGCTCATCGCCACGGCCATCGGCAGCAGCGTGTCGTAGCCGAACAGTCCGGTCAGCGGCGTGACCACGGCCGCGGTGACGAAGGCGAGCCCGCCCTGCAGGGCCGAGGCGGTGCCGGCCGAGTGGCGGCCGGCCTCCTGGGCGAGGGCGGTCGCCGCCGGGATCGCGAAGCCCATGCCGCCGACCACCGCGCAGAGCAGGGCCCACGGCACGGCCGGCGGCACGCTGTGCGGCCCGGCGAGCGCCACCACCGGCAGCCCGGCCGCGCCGATCGTGGACACGGTGATGCCGATCGCCCTGAGCCGGACCGCGCCGGCCCGGACCGCCAGGAGCCGGAACATCAGGCTGAACACGGCCATCGCGGCGGCATTGGTGGAGAAGACGACGGTGTAGTGGGTGGCGCTGATGCCGTAGACCGAGCGCAACACGAACGCGGACCCGCCGATGTAGGTGAAGAATCCGGCGCTGGCCAGGCACTGCAGCAGCACGTGACGCATGAAGCCCCAGTCGCGCAGCAGCCCGGCCATCCGTGAGCCGAGCGACCGCAGACCGGCCGGATGCCGCCGTGCCGGGGGCAGCGTCTCCGGCACGCCCAGCACGACGGCGACGGCCATCAGCACACCGAGCACGGCGAGAACGGCGAAGACCGTGCGCCACGTCCCGTACGCCAGGACGACCCCACCGGCGGCCGGGGCGATGATCGGCCCGAGGAACGTGAACGACGAGATCAGCCCGAACGTGGCGGCGGCGCGGTCGCCGTGGTGGGTGTCGGTGACGACGGCCCGGCCGAGCGCCACCCCACCGCCGGCCACGGCGCCCTGCGCGAGCCGGGCGGCCACCAGCAGCGCCCCGTCGGGGCTGAGCCCGCACACCACCGACAGCACGGCGAACGCCACGGCACAGACGACCAGCAGGCGGCGCCGGCCGTACGTGTCGCTCATCGGCCCGATCAGCAACTGGCCGACGGCCATGCCCACGATGAACGCCGTCAGGGTCAGCTGGGCCACCGTCGCGCTGGTGCGCAACGAATGCTGCAACTCGGGCAGGCCGGCCAGGTAGGTGTCGGTGGCGAACGGGCCGACACCCATGACCAGGATCAGGGCGAACAGGGCCGGCCGCCGAGGCGGTGACGTCAGGGCGGGCTCCTCGCTTCGCGGTCGCGTTCACCCCTACCCATACCCGTTCCGACGCCCCGGCCGGGCCTCGGCGCGGCGTTTCCGCCATGATCGTGACCACGGTCACCGGGGCCTGCCGGTACAGGTGCGCGGCATTCTCACCCATGCCGCGACCCGAGATCCCGCACACCAGGTGGTACGGCCCACGACCTCGCCGGCAGCGCAAGAGGTGGCCTCGCCGCCCACGATTGCTGGACGGCCCCGTGTGCGAGTGCGAGTGCGAGCGCCCCGTCCCCGGTGAGGGTGATCGCGGCCGCGGCCGGTTGGCGAGCGACCGCGGCCGCGATCGGTGAGGCGGCCGGCCGGGGGACGCGAGTGCGGGCGCGGCCCCGGCCGCCGCGTCAGGGGGAGGTGCAGGTGAGGGCCGGCGTCCCGGGCGCGCCGGTGGCGATGAACCCGAAGGTCGTGGAGCCGTCCGCGGGGAGGTTGCCGTTCCACGAGACGTTGCGGACGCTGACCGTGGAACCGGACGTGGTCAGCGTGCCGTTCCAGACCTGGCTGATCGAGGAGCCGGACGGGAGTGACCAGGAGACGGTCCATCCGCCGGAGACGCCGTTGCCGGCCTGAACCCTGACCTCACCCTGGTAGCCGCCGTTCCAGGTGCTGACCGCCCGCAGTGTGGCGCCACAGGCTCCACCCGGGAACGACGACGACGGCGACGGTGAGGACGACGGCGACGAGGACGGAGACGACGAGGGGGAGGACGACGGGGAGGACGTCGGTGACGGCGACGGCGGGTTGGGTGCGGAGCTCGCCAGGCTGTAGGCGAGGTCCGGCTGGAACGACCCGGCCGCGTACCGGCAGCCGTCCGCCTCGCCCGGCGGCTTGATCCACAGGTACGCGTCGATGTTCGCGTCCCCGGTGCTCACCGTCGGGTACTGGCCGATCCGGCGATCGGTGTTGTCGTCGCCGCACCAGTCACCGGCGGCGCCGCCGTTGCGGCTGGTGTCGATCACCTGCCGTTTCCCGCTGACGCCCTGCCCGTTGAGCGCGCTGATGATTGAGCGGCCGTACGCCGCCTCCGCGCTGGTCGGCTGGAAGTTGGAGGCGTTGGTGTAGAACCCGTCCGCGCCGGCGATCCCGGCGGCGACGAGACGTGACGCCTGTTCGCCGGCGCTGTTCCAGGCGGAGTGCCCGCCGTCGAGGTAGACCTTGGCGTTGGGGTTGCCGGCCTTCAGCGTCTGTGCCGCGGTCCGCAGCGCCTGGTTGCGGGCGGCGATCTCGCTGCTGTTGAGGCAGGTGAGCAGGGCGATGGAGTCGGGTTCCAGGTTGAGGATCACGGTCTGGCCGCCGAGGTTGCGGGCGATGTTGCCGATCCACGTCTGGTACTGGCCGAGGTCGGGGGCGCCGCCGGAGCTGGCGCCGCCGCAGTCGCGGTTGGTGATGCCGTAGACGGTCAGGGCGGGAATCCGCCCGGCCGCGTTGGCGGCGTTGACGTAGGTGGCGACCTCGCTGCCGATGGTGGCGACGTTGAAGTTCGACAGCCAGCGGGTGGCGGGCTGGCTGTCGATCCTGTCGCGGATCACGGTGGCTCGTGAGTCGCCCGCATTGGACTGCAACCAGCGGGCGACGGGCGTGTTCGCATCTCGGTGGAGGGTGCCGGAGATGGTGCCGGCGGAGGCGGAGCCGCCGGCGATCAGGACGCCACCCGCCGCCGCGGTGGCGCAAGCGGCGGCGACGGCGAAGGCGCGGGAACGGGACATGGAGCCTCTCCTGGGGACGGGAGTGGGAGCGCTCCCAAATTTAACGGCATCGATCTCGGTTAGCAACATTCGTGAACAGTCGGCCGCGGAGCGGGGGTTGCGTCTCAAGCTGGTTGAGATCGCATAGTGGGCGTCATGGACGACAGCGAGCTCTACCCGATCGGTGATGTCGCCCGGCGGACCGGTCTTAACGTCAGCGCGATCCGCTACTACGCGGACGCCGGCGTCGTCGCGCCCACCGCCGGCACCCCCGCAGGTCACCGCCTGTACGACGTGTCGGCCATCGCCCGCCTGGAGCTCGTCCGCACGCTGCGCGAGCTCGGTGGCAGCCTGGACGACATCCGGCGGGTGCTGGCCGGCGAGGCGACACTGCGTGAGCTGGCCGCCACCCACCTGGCGCTGCTGACGGAACAGGAGGCGCGGATGCGTACCCGCCGCGCGGTGTTGTCGGCCATCGTGCGTCAGGACTCGACCGCTGAGCAGGTGACGCTGATGCACCGGCTGGTCGGCATGCCGGACGAGGAACGCGACCGGCTGATCGACGACTTCTGGGCCGAGGTCTCGACCGGCTGGGAACCCCCGGAGCGCATGGTGGAGTGGTGGCGGGCGGCCCGTCCCGAGTTGCCCGACCACCCCACCGCGGCCCAGCTCGAGGCGTGGATCGAGCTGGCCGACCTGCTCCGCGACGCCGGGACCCGTCAGGCCGTACGCCGGGAGCTGCACGAGGTGTGCACCACCGGCGCCGGCCCGCTGATGACCTCCGCGCCCATGCTCGACGCCCTGGACGCGGCCACACCGATCGGCCAGGCCGTGATCGACGCGGCCCGCGACCGGGTGCCACCGGACTCGCCGGAGGCCCGGGAGATCGCCGACCGGTGGATCGGATGGCTGACCGCGCTGTTCGCGACACCGGACAGCCCCGGCATGCCGGACACGCCGGAGTTCCGGATCCAGTCCGCCGACCACATGCTCGCCGGCGCGGAATGGGACCGCACACCCCCCGACCCGCCGGGGCCGCTCGACCGTTACATGGAGCTGGTGACCGCCGTCAACGACACGGAGCCGGAACAATTCCCGTACGAGTGGCTGGCGGCGGCGCTGCGCGCGTCCGCCGGGGCCGGGGCCTGATCAGTCCGCGGACTCGGTGGGAGCCGCCGTGACGAGTCCGGTCTCGTAGGCGACGACGACGAGCTGGGCCCGGTCACGGGCGTTGAGCTTGGTGAGCAGCCGGCCGACGTGGGATTTGACGGTCGCCTGGCTGAGCGTCAGGTGCGCGGCGATGTCGGCGTTGGACAGTCCGCGCGCGATCAGGACCAGGGTCTCGCGCTCTCGCTCGGTGATCCCGTCGAGCCTGCGGTGGAAGGCGCGTGACGGGCGTGCCTGAGCGCCGAACGCGGCGATGAGCCGCCGGGTGACACTGGGCGCGAGCAGCGCCTCGCCGGCGGCGACCACGCGGATCGCGGCGACGAGGTCGGCGGCGGTGGTGTCCTTGAGCAGGAAGCCGCTGGCGCCCGCGCGCAGCGCCCCGTAGATGTACTCGTCCAGGTCGAACGTGGTGAGGATCAGGACCCGGGTGTCGGACGTCTGCCGGCAGATCCGCTCGGTGGCGTCGATGCCGGTCATGTCGGGCATGCTGATGTCCATCAACACCACGTCCGGCCGATGGGCGAGCGCCGACTCGACGGCTTCCCGGCCGGTGGCGGCCTCACCGACCACGACGAAGCCGGGCACGGTGTCGAGCAGGACGCGGAAACTGTCGCGCAGGAGCGCCTGGTCCTCGGCGATCAGCACCCGGATCGGATCGGTCACGACCGTACCCCCCGGTCCTCGGCCGGGTAGGGAATGTGCGCCGTCACCGCGAAGCCACCGTCCTCGTGCGGGCCCGCCCGGAGGCTGCCGCCGTAGGCGGCGACGCGCTCACGCATCCCGCGCAGCCCGTTGCCGGCCCCCGCCGATGCCACCGCGGCGCCGTCGTCGACCACCCGGACCGTGACGGACGCCGGGCCGGCCTCCACCTCGACCGTGCAGCCGGTGGCGTGCGCGTGCCGGACCACGTTGGTCAGGGCCTCCTGGACCACGCGGTACACGACGAGGCGGACCGCGGCCGGTGGCGTGGTCACGTCCACGAAGGTGGTCCGGACCCGCACCCCGGCCTCCTCGGCGCGCCCGACCAGGGCCCGCAGGTCCTGATCGCCACCGGACGGCGTCGCCGGGCCCTCGTCGGCGCGGAGCAGGCCCACGGCACGGCGCATCTCGACCAGAGCCTCCCGGCCGGCCGTCTCGATGACCTCCAGGGCGGCCAGGCCCTCCTCCGGCCGGACCGCGGCGACGTGCCGCGCGATGCCGGCCTTCATCGTGATCATGCTGAGGCTGTGCGCCACGATGTCGTGCATGTCGCGGGCGATACGCAGTCGCTCCTCGGTCACCGCGCGCCCGGTCCGCTCCTCGGCGGCCTGCTCGGCGAGGATCCGCCGGTGGCGGACGAGCCGGCCGGCCGTCCACGCGCCGGCGACCACCGACCCGGCCGCCAGCGGCGCCACCGGCCACAGCAGGCCGAGCCCGGCCGCGCCGGCGAGCCCGGCGGCCAGTGCCGGAACCGAACGCGGCAGCGGCAGGCCGGCCGCTGCCGCGTACTGGGTCAGCGCCACGGCCGCGCACACGCCGGGCGACGCGTAGCCGGGGATCACGCCGCCGATCAGGACACCACCGGCCGCGGCCAGTGTCGCCGCGGCGGCGGGCAGCGCCCATCGGCGACGGACGGCCACCGGCGCGGCGACGGCGCCCACCAGCAGCCACTGCCACCAGGCCGGACTTCCGGACTCCTGCGCGGCGTAGCCGCACACCACCAGGACAGCCGCGGCCGCCGCCACATCGACGATCCGCCCCCGCGTCGCGAACACGCCGCCACGCTATCCGGTCCCACCGCCGTTGCCATCCGACCCGGGTCGCTCATCCTCCGGTGGCAGGCGCGCGGGCCGGCTCATCCCGGCGGCCCGGCCACGGATCGGTGCCGTGGCCGGATGTGCCGCACCATGGTCGCGCGGCAGAGTCCCGGACATGCTCACCACGACGATCACCCGGCCGGCGTTCACCTTTCCTGGACCGTGGCTGGGCGGGGTGTCCCTCGTCGCCGGGCCCCTGCTCCTGCTGGCCGGCACGCTCCTGCGACTCGGCATCCCCTTCTTCTTCCCCCACCAACTCGCCGCCTACCAGCGTCAGCCCATGCTGGTCGCCACCTCGTACGCCCTGTTCCTCGCCGGCGTCATCGCGCTGTGGCCGGGCGTCGTCGCCGTCGCCGTGCGGATCGGCGTCACCCGTCCGGCCTGGGCCCTCTGGGGCGGCGGCCTGGTGATCTTCGGGCTCTTCGCCCGCGCCTTCCACCACGGCGCCGACGCCTTCGCCTTCTCGCTGGCCGATGCCGGCGGCCCGGAAGTCGCCACCCGGGCCGTCGGCGCGTACTACCGCCATCCGGAGTGGGTCGCGTCCAGTCTCGCCGCCGCCGTGATGCTCGGCTGGATCGTCCTCGCGATCGGCTGCCACCTCTCCGGCGTGCTGCGCCCGGCGCCCGCGATCGCTCTCGCCCTGATGTCCGGCCTGATGCTGGGCGTCCTCAAGGGAAGCACCTGGGCGTCGGTCGTGCAGGTCGCCGGGCTCACCGTGGCGTTCGTCCCCCTCGGTGTCACCCTCCTGCGCGGCGCCGAGCGTCCCTCCCGGCGCACGCTGCTGCGCACGACGCCGCTGGTCCTGCTGTTCCTCGCCGGGTCGGTCGTGCTGGGTCAGCTCGGCTGACATCACGGCGGCGAGGGAAGACAAATCAACCGATCAGGGTGTACGGACGACGCGCGTAAATAATAGGTCGCGCGTCGCCCGGCGACGGGGCAGAGTGATCTCAACGCCGGTGGGGCGGACACGAGAATCGCCCCGCAAATGCGTTGACGAGACCGCATCGGCCGGTAAGGATTAGTGAGACCGGCCGCACCAGCTTGGAGAGGAGTCGAACCGTCATGTCGTGGAATGCAGACTGCGTGACCGCCCGAGCGCGGGCGATGCGGTGTGGATCCGCCATATCCGTCGTGACGGCGACTCGGCGTCTCCAAGAGCACGAGACGTGCCATGAGCTGGAGCGATGGAGCGGTTAGCGCAGTAAAACATGCGCCTGTGCCGCCCTCGTCAGCCGACGAAAAGGGCGGCTCCCTCGTTTCCGGAGCATTCCCGCGGGCGTGGTTGCATGACGATTCCCGCTCCTCCTCCGCATGCGTTCGGCGGAATTGTTCTCTCTCAACTGAACAGTGGACGGCAGGTGTTGTGGCGGCCCATTTCCGGCTGCCCAGAAACGACCGGACCCGGGTGCTGGAACGATTCTCGTACCCCGGCCTGGTCGGTGAATGAACGCCCGTGAGGCTGAGGTGGGTAGACCACCGGACTCTCGATCCGGAAGACCGGGTTCGACCCCCGGACGGGCGACGGCGACACGAGCCGATGGGGGTTCGGCCAATCGGCAGGCCACCGAGCTTTGGCCTCGGGAATGCAGGTTCGAGCCCTGCACCCCCAGCAACACGTGTCCGGCAGGCCGGCGCAGCACGACAGGTGGTGCGGCCGTCTCGTAAGCGGCAGGAGGGCGTTCGAGTCGCCCCGCCGGCTCGGCATGCCCCCTGGTGGCTCAACTGGACAGAGCAGCGCCCTTCTAAGGCGACGGTTGCGGGTTCGAGTCCCGCCCAGGGGCCGAAAGTGTGCACCATCCCGTTCCGGTAGCTCAATCGGTAGAGCACCGCCTCGACAAGACGGAGGTCCCTGGTTCGATTCCAGGCCGGAACACGCGGTCGGCACCCGCCGACACAATCCCACCTCCTCCGCATGCCCGTGTGGCTCAGCGGCGAGAGCGCCGGTCCTACACACCGGCAGTCCCGGGTTCGAGTCCCGGCGCGGGCACGAGAAGACGGCGGAGACGTTGATAGTCTCCCGGCGTGTCGATCATCGATGGCTCCGTCGTCACGTCCGACGTGCCGTGACGCCGCGGCTGCGGCACTCCGCGCGGGCGATCCTCCTCGACGAGGACGACCGCGTCCTGCTGTGCCGGTTCGTCCCCCGCACCCGGCCGTGCCGCGCGGGGCGAAGGGCGTGTGGGCGGCGCCGGGCGGCGGCATCGAACCCGGCGAGGACGCGCTGACCGCCCTGCGCCGCGAGCTCCGCGAGGAGACGGGGCTGACGATCACCGCCGATCCGCCGCATGTGTGGCGCCAGGAGATCGACGCCGTCCACGCGCCGGGCCTCGACGGCCTCGTCAACGACTACTTCCTCGTCCGTGTCGGTCACTTCCGGCCGCGCGGGGAGATGACCGACGCCTGGCTGGCCGCCGACGAGCACCTGGACGCGTTCCGCTGGTGGCGTCTCGCGGAGATCACCGGCCACACCGGCCCCGAGTTGTTCTCGCCCCGCGACCTCGCCACCCCGTTGGCGGCCCTTCTCGCCGCGGGCGCGCCGACCCGCCCGATCCGCCTCGGTCTGTAACGACCTTCCGGAATCAGGGCCCGCAGCCGGCCGGCCCCGCCGCTCGCTCATCGGATGCTCATCGGGCGGCGGCATCCTCGTGTCAGCCGCCGTCGACGACGCGGCACGGGTGCACGGTCCCGGTTCCGGCCGGTGGCCATTTCTGAGGAGAGTCGATGGATCTGCAGCTCACCGGCAAGACCGCGTTCATCAGCGGATCCAGCCAGGGCATCGGGTACGCGACCGCCAGGGCCCTGGCCGGCGAGGGTGCCGACGTGATCCTCAACGGCCGCGACCCCGCGAAGGTGGAGGACGCCGTCGAGACGTTGCGCCGCGCGGTTCCCGGGGTGGCCGTCAGCGGGCTGCCCGCCGACTTCTCGGTCGCCGAGGACGTGGAGCGGCTGTGCGAGCAGATCCCGGCCGTCGACATCCTGGTCAACAACGTCGGGCTGTTCGAGCTCAAACCGTTCGAGCTGATCTCGGACGACGACTGGCGGCTCTACTTCGAGGTCAACGTGCTCAGCGGTGTCCGGCTCGCTCGGCGGCTCATGCCGGGGATGCTCGACCGGGGCTGGGGGCGGATCGTCTTCGTCAGCAGCGAGTCGGGCGTCGACATCCCCGCGAACATGATTCATTACGGCACGTCCAAGACGGCGATGCTGTCGGTGGGCAACGGCCTGGCCAAGCTCACGCGAGGCGCCGCGGTGACGGTCAACTCCGTCCTGGGCGGCCCGACATACTCCGACGGCGTCGCCCGGACGGTCAAGGCGCTGGCCGGTGCGCGATCCGTCACCGAGGACGAGATGAAGGCGGCGATCATCGGTACGAACGCGACGTCCCTGCTCGGGCGCTTCATCGAGCCGTTCGAGATCGCGAACGCGGTGACCTTCCTCGCCAGTCCCGTGGCGTCGGCGATCAACGGGTCGGCGGTGCGCGTCGACGGAGGCGCCCTGACGACGGTGCTGTGAGGCGAAAAGGCCCCGGAGTAACGTGACCGGGTGATCCATTTCGGTGTCCTCGGGCCGGTGATCGCCGAGGACGCGTCGGGCCGGCCGGTCGCGCTGAAGGGGCCGATGCACCGGGCGGTGCTGGGCCGGCTGCTGGTGGCGCGCCGTCGTGTCGTACCCCTTGATGATCTTGTCAATGACCTGTGGGTGTCGCCTCCCGAGGGGGCGGTGGCCGCTGTGCGGACCTTCGTCGCCGCGTTGCGCAAGGCCGTCGAGCCGGACCGCCCGGCGCGAGCACCGGCGACGTTGCTGACGACCCACGGCATGGGGTACGCGTTGAGGTGCGCGCCCGATCAGGTGGACGCGTGGCGGTTCGAGCAGGCCGTCGACGACGCCCGTGCCGCTGACCCCGCCGCCGCCCTGTCCCGGCTCGACGAGGCTCTCGCCTGGTGGCGCGGCCCCGCGTACGCCGACTTCCCGGATGCGGCGTGGCCACGCGCCGACCGTTCCCGCCTGGCCGAGTTGCGCCTGCAGGCCGTCGAGCGCCGGGCCGGGGCGCGTCTGGCCCTGGGCCGCCCGGCCGAGGCCGTCCCGGACCTCGACGAGCACGTGACCGCGCATCCGTGGCGGGAGGACGGCTGGCGGCTGCTGGCGCTCGCGCTGTACCGGTCGGGCCGGCAGGGGGACGCGCTCGCGGTGCTGCGACGCGCCCGGCGGCTCCTCGCCGGTCAGCTCGGCGTGGAGCCCGGGCCGGCGCTGCGCACACTGGAGACCGACATCCTGCGGCAGGAGCCGCACCTGGACGTGACCGATCCGGCCGGTGAGGTGCTGCGGCAGGCCGCGTCGGCCTACGACCGGGTGGCCGGTGGAGCGCGGACCCGCCTGGAGTCGGCGGTCGGTCTGCTGCGTGACCTGGCCGTCACCGGCGCGGACGGCCTGCAGGTGGCCCGCCGGCAGCGTGCCGCGGCGGTCACGGCCGCCGAGCAGCTCGGCGACCCCGAACTGACCGCACGGGTGATCGGCGCCTACGACGTGCCGGCGATCTGGCCGCGCTCCGACGACCCCGGCGAGGCGGCCGGCGTCGTCGCCGCCGCGGAACGGGCCCTCGCCGCCCTTCCCGCGACCGGGCACGAACCGGCTCGGGCACGGCTGCTGGCCACCGTCGCGCTGGAGTCGCGCGGCGTCCACGAGGCCCGGCCGCGCGACTGTGCCCGGCAGGCCGAGTCGATCGCCCGGGAGCTGGGTGATCCGGCGCTGCTCGCGTTCGCCCTGAACGGCGTGTTCATCCAGAGCTGCCGGCCCACCGGCGCGTCCGGGCGCCGCGACCGGATCGGCGCCGAACTGGCGAGCCTGGGCAACCGGCACGGTCTCGTCTCCGTGGAGGTGCTCGGGCATCTGATCCGCCTGCAGTCGAGTTGCGCGGTGGCCGCGTTCGACCGGGCCGACCAGCATGCGCGGGCCGCCGACGATCTGGCCGGCCGGCACGATCGGCCGCTCGTCGGCGTGTTCACCCAGTGGTATGGAGCGCTGCGGGCCGATGTGACCGGGCAGGCGCCGGCCGAGGCCCGGTACCGTGCGGCGGCGGCCCGGCTCGACGACGCGGGGATGCCCGGCATGCGCGACGGGCTGCTGTCCCTGGCGCTGCTGGGCCTGCGCCTGCGCCGGGGCCTGCCACCCGACATCGGCGACGACGCGTGGGGGCCGTACGAACCTTGGGTGCGGCCGCTGCTCGACCCCGGCCGGATCCCGCTCGCCGACGTGCCGGATCCGCCCGCGGATCTGCTCGCCGAGGCGCTGTGGTGCCTGTTCGGGCGGGCCGCGATCAGCGCCGGGGACCGGACGGCGATGCGACGGGCCAGGCGGGCGCTCGCCCCGGCGGCGGGGGAGTGGGCGGGCGCCGCGAGCGGGGCGCTGACCGTCGGCACGGTCGCGGATCACCTGGCGGCTCTGGACACCGCCCTGCGCTCCGGCTGACGTCGACCGTGACCGGCCCTCCCCGTGGCGTGTCACGCCGGTGTCATGCCCGGGCGGCGATGCTTCCGGCCAGGGCCGGTGCACCCACCGGCCACCAGCGTCCGGAAGGCAGGACCATGGCCGTACCCCTGGATCCACGAAACCCCCGTCGCCGGCTCCGCCGCCTGCTCGCCGCCGCGAGCCTGCTGATCGTCGCGGTGTCGACGGCGCTGGCACCCGCCGCGCCGGCGGCGGCCGGCCTGTTCGACTACTACCAGCTGCGAAACCTCAACCCGGGCGCGCAGGAACGCTGTGCCGGGGTCGAGGGCGGCGACATGCGCAACCTGAGCCGGATCATCCTCTGGCAGTGCCTGGACAACTGGGACCAGTTCTGGCAGGTCGACACCCAGGGCTTCGATCACCGGATCCTGAACCGCCAGGGCTCCGGGTTCTGTCTCGGCGTCCTCGGCGGCAGCGGCGCCCGAGGTGCCCAGGTGGTGATCAACAAGTGTGACGGCACACCCAACCAGACCTGGCGCCTGAAGCCCAGCAGCGCGTGCGGCGGCTTCATCGTGGTGAATACGCAGACCGGCTACCTGCTCAGCGTGGAGGGGCGCAGCACCGCCAACGGCGCGCCGGTCATCATGTGGCCGCACGGCAGCACCCCCGACCAGACGTGGTGCCTGCAGAACCCCAGGCCCTGACGCCCGTGGAGAGCAGCCATCACCGGTGACCGGCGAAGGCACCGGCGGCAACGCCTCTCAGTCAGACAACGCAGAACTAAGCGGCGACACGCTACGAGGAGTATTTGCCACTGGCACGGACGGTGTAGCAGTTGACCTTGCGGAGCATCACGCATACTCCTGTTCCAGGATGGCCAGGTCGCGGTTGGCGAACTGCATGTGCGCCCACTGGTCGCTGAAGATGACCTGCAGGCACTTGGCCGCCGTCCGTTCGGCGGGCGGCGGGCAGCCGATGACTGTATTCGGCCCCCGCACCCGGTCCAGCTCCTCCTGCGTGACCTGCGCCAGATACGCGCGCAGATCGGCAATCCGCTCGGCGCGCACGGCGAGGACTTCGTCGAGGGTGGGCGCGGCCGACTCATCGATGCCGAACTCCGCGCCGTTGGTCGTGAACGATGCGGGCACGCCGATCGGATGGAACGGGTTCGGGCGAAGGGCCGCCGCGTGGCCATACCAGGCGTCCACGACGAAGATCGTGTGCCGCAAGGTTTGGGCCAGCGACCATTCGTCGTTCACCGACCTGTAGGCGGCCTCCTCCGGCAGCGCACTTGCGCGTCGCAGCGCCGCCTGCCACAGCTCCTCGATGACATCCAATGCGTCGCGCATCGCCTCTGGCGTAGTCGGCCGCAGTCGCAGCCGTTCGGGATGAAGACGATCCAACTCGGCCTCGATCAACGGCATGACCTCCACGCCGTTGACGCGCAGCCCGTCGATCGCCCCGTCGATGTCGGCATCCAACAGCAGAACGCCACGCATCCGGGCGCCGCTGAGATCCACCTCGCGGAAGGTCGCGCCGGCCATTGACAGGTCGATGAACTCCGCACCCTCGTAGTCGGGCTGCTGCACGAATCGCGTCATCGGCACATCGTAGGAGCTCCCTATGACAAGACCCGCTGAATCGCCGGCCAGGCCGAGCCCGCAGCGCACCGGCCCACATCGCTACGACTCCACGGATCACATCGCCAGATCAAGATCCAGCACCATGCGCGCCGGCCTGCTACACCGCGTCTTCTCCCGCCTCGCCCAAGCAGAAGTAGTCGGGGATCATGTGATCGGGCGACCATGGGAGACCCGTGTGGGTGACGTCGTCAGGGGCGCCAGACCGTCCAACGATCGACGGTGATCTCCAGGAATGGCCCCGGCAGCGGCGTCGCGCGGTACTGCGGATAGCGCGCGGTCAGCGCGGCCCGGCCCTCCGGGGAGTGGTCGACGATGCGGGCGATGCCGTCGGCACGCGCCCACCACAGCGCCGACCAGTCCTCCTCGTAGTGGTCGGCCAGCACGCTGACGCGCGGGTTCGCCGCGATGTCGGAGAGCCGGCGCAGGGCGCGGGTGCGCTTGGGTTTGCCGTCGACCGCGGTGTGGATGACGTCGCCGATCACCGCGAAGACGATCGGCACCACGTGGGGGACACCGTCGGCGCCGGCCGTGGCGAGCCGCGCCACCCGCGCCGACGCGAACAATGCGGCCGCTGAGCTCACCACCCGATCATATTCCGGCCCGCTCAATTCTCAGGTACGTCACGGACCGGCCGATGTCGGATGGCGTCCCACCCGAGCCTTCCTCCCCGCCCCCATGGAGGCATTCCTCATGAAGCTGCACCGCATCATCGACCGGCTCCGCGCTGGTAAGAAGAATGATGAGGGTTTCACCCTCATCGAGCTCCTGGTCGTGGTGGTCATCATCGGCGTGCTGGTCGCGATCGCCGTCCCGGTCTACCTGAACTACCGTCAAGGCGCGGCTGACAAGTCGGCACAGTCCGACGTGCGCGGCGCGATCAGCGCGGTGGAGCAGTTCTACACCGAGAACGGCAACAAGTACCCGACCGGCCCGCTGACCGAGAACAACACCGACGGCACCAAGACCACGCTGAAGCTGTCGGCGACCGGCAAGCAGGTCATCACCCTGTCGGACAAGACCCAGCTGTCGTACGTCGCGGGCACCGCCGCCGGCACCTACAAGCTCTGCGCCACCAACGGCGGCGGCAGTGACAAGAAGTACCTGTACGACAGCGAGAAGGGCGGCTCGGTCCAGCAGGCCCCGGACACCCTGAGCATCACCACCTGCGCCTGACGCGTTCAGCTGTTCCACCCCCGGGTGGCGCCCTCACCGGCGTCACCCGGGGGTTTTGCGTTCACCCGTACGCGGGCCGCCTCGAACCGGGTCTGGATTTCCCGGAAAGAAGTGGGCCGGATCCGTCAAGTGACCCACCGGGTTGCCGACCTTTACGGCCAGAGGCCACGGCCAAGCTCCCGACGGCCGACCGCCCGACCGGGCACTGGTTCCAGTTTCACTTCCCCACCCCCACCGAGAGGTAATCCAAATGAAGCTGCACGACGCCATCGCCCGGCTCCGCGCTGGTAAGAAGAACGACGAGGGTTTCACCCTGATCGAGCTTCTGGTCGTGGTGGTCATCATCGGCGTGCTGGTCGCGATCGCCGTCCCGGTCTACCTGAACTACCGTCAGGGCGCGGCTGACAAGTCGGCGCAGTCCGACGTGCGCGGCGCGATCAGCGCGGTGGAGCAGTACTACACCGAGAACGGCAACAAGTACCCGACCGGCACGCTGACCGAGAACAACACCGACGGCACCAAGACCACGCTGAAGCTGTCGGCGACCGGCAAGCAGGTCATCACCCTGTCGGACAAGACCCAGCTGACCTACGTCGCGGGCACCGCCACCGGCACCTACAAGCTCTGCGCCACCAACGGCGGCGGCAGCACCAAGAAGTACCTGTACGACAGCGAGAAGGGCGGCTCGGTCCAGCAGGCCCCGGACAGCCTGAGCATCACCACCTGCGCCTGACGCACCTCGAGCATCCCACCCCCGGGTGGCGCCCTCACCGGCGCCGCCCGGGGTTTCTCGTGCTCGCGGCAGGAACGGGCGCCGCGGGACGACGCTCAGAAGCAGCTGCCGCAGAAATTGTGCGGGTCGCCGCCGGGTGACCCGTCCGGCTCGCCCGGCGACGTGCTGCCGGTGTAGGCGCTGCGCGGCGAGACCGGGCCGCTGACCAGCGGGTCGTCGGCGGCCAGCGGCGTCATCGTGGTGTGATAGCCGGTGTTGCGGTCCCCCGTCACGGTGATGCGCACGCATGCCACCCGGACCCCGTAGTAGTACAGGGGCATCTGGGGATCCATGCGGGTCGGCCCGGAGACGGCACACACCCCGTAGGTCCCGGCGGCCCGCTCGACGGCCAGGGCGCCGAATTCGACCCGTGCGGGCTGCCAGCCGGACGACGGCGGAGCCGGGAACAGCCGCACGTTGTAGCCCTGCAACCGGCCGGCCAGACCGGCGCGGCCCCGGTACGCCACCAGGCTGAAACCGACCGGGAGATCCGTGGCCGCCGGTGCGGCGCACTGCGTGGCGGCGCCCGTCACGACGAAGAACTCGAGATTGCTGTCGGGGTGCAGACCGGACAGCTCAGCCTGTACGCATGTCGCGTACCGCCAGGGAACCGCCCCCGCGGCGGCGGACACGGCCTGGCCCGGAAGCAGAGCCGCCGTCAGCAGCATGGCGGTGGTGGCGGCGGCGCGAAGCCGGAACGACATCAGGTCTCCTCGTGCGTCGGCGCGGCGGTGGCCGGGACACCCGGCAGTGGAACCGCCCTGGCCGCGCCGAGCACGAGGGCGAGCTGGAAACGGTTCTGCACGCCGAGACGGTCCATCAGCGCGCGCAGGGTGTAGACGACGGTGCGACGGCTCAGGCCCAGCATCGTGCCGGCCGCCTCCTCGCTGTAGCCGTCGGTGAGCAGGGCGAGGATGGCCTGTTCACGGGCAGTCAGTTCGATCGGCGGAACCTCCTGCCGGAAGGGATCCCTGGCGGTGCGCCAGATGCGGTGGAACAGCTGGGTCAGATGGGCGACGGTGTCCGGGTCGGTGACCTGGATCGCGCCGGCGTCGAAGCGTGCCGGGTCGGCGGGGAACAGGGCGGTGTGCCGGTCGAAGACCATGAGCTTGAGGGGCAGACCGGTCGTCTCCCTGTACTCGGCGCCGGACGGCACCGTCTCCCGCGGCCGCCCGTCGCGTGGAGGCAGACTGATCGCGCGCAGCCGGACGCCCCGTGCGACCAGCTCGCGATCCTGCGGCGCGGCGACCGCGGCGGCCTCCGCACTGATCCGCTCCTCGGTGTTGATGGCCAGATGCTCGCGGCGTTCCGCGGCGGTCAGGACGGCGATCCGGGCCCGCGCCGCCTCACGGTTGGGCAACCGGCGCACCGACCGGGGATCGATGCGCTCCAGGTGCAGGCCGGCGACCGCGGCCAGATGCCGCCGGTAGCCCTCGGTCACGGCCACCGGCCCGCGCCGCTGCCGCACCAGAAGCCCGACCCGGTGCACGTCCACGGCGCTCCACCAGCGTTCCCGGCCGCGGCACGTCAGGCGCGCCGCACCGGCGGCGGTGAGCTCCTCCATCGCCTCGGCCAGACGGCCACCGTCGATGTCCAGCTCCCGGGCCAGCATCGCGCACGTCTGCGGGCCGAGCATCGTCAACGTCCGATACACCAGGTCGGCGTGCGGCGACAGCCCCCACCGCCCCAGAACCGGCACCACAGCGTGTCCTGACATACCCGACCCCCCGATTGAGTGGTCCCATCAGAACATCCACGCCGGAATTCATCCAGGCCGATCGACGCGCCACTGCGCAGATGCGCAAAAACCATAGGGGGTACGCGTCGCGGACCCGACCGTGACTGCGCGAATGCGCAACGGGTTTCCGTCCGTCCTCGACCCGTCACCGGGCGCTGTGGCGTCATGGAACTCCAGCGGCGGGCCCGGCTGCGGGGGCGCCGGTCCCGCCGCCCCGGAGGTCGCTGGAGGATGCCCGCACCGGTGGTGATGCCGGTCGTCTGCGGACCGGATCCGCTGTGCCCGAGCGGCCGGGAGACCGACGGCGGGCTGATCGCCGTCCAGGACCGTCACGTCCATCTCCGGGGGTGTCCCTATCGTTTCGACAAGCGACGGCGTCCTCCGGGGGTGTCCCTTTCGCTTTCGACAAGCGACGGTGTCATCCACCTCCGCAAACCCGGCTCGTTCCGCCCGGACGACGGGCACCAGGCGCTGGGGTAGTGTCCGTTCGATGGGGTGGGAGGCGCTCAGGCATTGGGGTGCGGACGCCGTTCGTGTCCGGCCGCTGTCCGGCGGAGTCGCCAACGACGTGTGGAGCGTGCACGTCGACGGGCGGCTCGCGGTCGGGCGCCTCGGTTCCCGCGGTGACGCCGACCTCGCGTGGGAGACCGGGCTGCTCGTCCACCTCGACCACGCGGGCCTCACGGTTCCGGCGCCGATCCCGGCGAAGGACGGCCGGCTGTTCGCCGACGGCCTGGTGGTGATGACCCACCTGGAGGGCGGCCCGCCCGAGACCCGGGCCGACTGGCGCCGGGTCGCCGGTACGCTCCGCGAGCTGCACCGGCTGACACGAGGCTGGCCGCAGCGCCCCGGCTGGCGTTCGTCGACCGACCTGCTGCACGCCGACACCGGGACCAGGGTCGACCTGAACGCGATGCCCCCGGAAGGCGTCGCCCGATGCCGGGCGGCGTGGGCGCGCCTGGCCGGCCGACCGACTTGCGTCGTGCACGGCGACCTCAACCCCGGCAACATCCGCATGACCGCCGACCGGGTCGCCTTGATCGACTGGGACGAGTCCCACGCCGACGTCCCCGACCTCGACCTGGCACTCCCCGGCAACGCAGCCGACCTCGACGACGACGCCCACGACATCGCGGCGCAGGCATCGGCCGCCTGGCAGGCCGCCGTCTGCTGGGACGACGACTATTCGCACAAGCGCCTCGCCGAGGTCCGGGCAATCTGAGAACCGCCCGCGCGACCGACCTCGCGCGGCTGACCTTGCGCGGCTGCCCTTGCGCGGCGGCCTTGCGCGGCCGACCTCGCCCGACCGACCTCGCGCGGCTGCCCTTGCGCGGCTGCCCTTGCCCGGCTGCCCTTGCCCGGCTGCCCTTGCGCGGCTGACCTTGCCCGGCTGCCCTTGCGCGGCGGCCTTGCGCGGCCGACCTCGCCCGACCGACCTCGCGCGACCGACCAGGCGCGGTCGGCCGGAGGCGGTGGCGGACCGGGGACTCAGGCCCTGGACGCCCGGGACGATGTCCGGAATCGATCGGCGGGTGCTGCGATGCCCAGGGCGGAGGCGGCGATGATCGCGCCGAGGAGCGGGGCGAACTTGGCGCCGTGACCCGAGCACGGCGACGCCACGGTGAACGGGCCCACCGTGTCGATCACGAAGTCCTCCGACGGGGTCGAGGTGAAGACGCAGGTGGTCTCGGCGTAGGGCTCGGGGATCAGGCCGGGCAGGTATCTCGTCACGTAGTCGACGACCCGCTGCCGGTTGCCGGGGTCGATGATCCCGTCGTTGCCGGCCGCCGACATGATGTCCGGGCCGCCCAGGAACTCGGCGACCTTGTGCCCGCGATGCCCGGCGTCTCGGCCGCCCGGCAGCGAGTACGCCGCGATGTCGTCACGGATGTGCACCGTCGTCGGCCAGTCGGTGCCCGCATCCCGGTACGGGAAGTGGTACGCCTGCTCCTTGGTGACGCGCAGTGACGGCAGCCGGAACGGCAGGCCGGCAGCGAGAGTCGGGAGCCAGCCACCGGCCGCGATGACGACGTGATCGACGGTCAGCTCCTCACCGTCGGCGGACCGGATCGACACCTCCCGGAGCCGGCGGCGAGACCGGTGGCGGCGGTGAGACCGGTGGCGGCGGTGAGGCCGGTGGCGGCGGAACTGGTGGCGGTGGGGCCGGGGGTGGTGGGACCGACGGCGGTGGCGGCGGTGGGATCGGGGGTGGTGGCGGCGGAACTGGTGGTGGCGCGACCGGCGGTGGCGGCGGGACGGGGCGCGGTGGTGAGACCGGTGACCGTCCAACCCGTCCGGATCGTCGCGCCCCCGGCCCGGGCCAGTTCGATCATGGCGGTGACTGTGGACTCCGCGTCGAGGACGCCGGCGCCCGGCTGCCACAGCGCCGGTCCGTCGACGTGCAGGCCCGGCCAGCGGGTGGCCGCCTCCTCGGCGGTGAGCAGGTCGTTGTCGACACCGATCGACGTGAGGATCCCGGCCAGCTGGGCCGGGTCGCGGCGGGCGCCGAAGTCGAGTGATCCGACGTTCCGGATCAGGGGGACGCCGGCGGTCTCGGACAGTTCGTCCCAGTGATCGCGGGCCTCGGCCACCAGGCTCGCATAGAACGGGTCCGGGTAGGCGTACCGGAAGATCCTCGCCGAGCCGTGTGAGCTGCCTTGCGGGTTGGCGGGCATCGCCTGCTCGAGGACGGTGACCCGTTCGCCGCGCTGGGCCAGGCGCCAGGCCGTGGCCGCGCCGGTCAACCCCGCGCCGATGACCGCGACATGGCTCACCGGTGACCGCCCCGATCATTCATCCCCGCAGCGTAACGGCGACGGCTCGCGACCCCCGACCGGCGTAGAGGCCCGCTCGAGTCTGCGGACCTCTACGCCGGAGGATCCCTCAAGCCCGGGCGACCCCTCGACGCCGGAAGATCCGTGGAGGCCGGTCAGGGAGGCCGGATGAGAGGCCGGTTGGGGAGGCCGGATGAGAAAGCCGGTTGGAGAGGCCGGAAGGAGAGGCCGGACGAGGAGCGGGCGACGGCGTCAGGCGCGGTCGGTAAGGCCGCTTCCAGCGATGGCCGGCAGGTAGCCGCGGGCCTGGCCGGTCGCGGTCGGGTGCAGCACCCGGTTGTCGCGCATGCCCTCGGCGCCGACCAGCCACGGCTTGCGGCTGCACAGGCCGTGCGAGGCGAAGCCCGGCGTGACGTCGACGTAGCGGACCCTGTTGCGGGCGGCGGCTGTCGCGATCGCGGTGTTCAGGCGGGTGACCACCTGGTTGGCGCGGGTACGCATCCGGGCGGTCACCGGCACGGTCGGGCACTGGCGGCTCTTGGCGAACGGCAGCGGGTAGCCGGTGACGACGACGCGGGCGTGGGGCGCGGCGGTGACGACGGTGCGGATCATGCGGTGCAGGTCGCGCGGCAGGGCCGTGGTCAGTTTGCGGTCGATGGCGAGGTTGCCGTTGCGGCAGGCGTCGCCGACGATCCGGCTCATGCACGACTGGAGCAGTCGTGCGAGCCGCAGGTCGTTGGCGCCGGCGGTGATGGTGACCAGCTTGGTCTTCGCGGTGAGCACCGAGGCCTGGCCGATCACGTCGGCGGTGGTGGCGCCGGTGCAGGCGGCGTTGCGCAGCGCGATGCCGCCGTGTGCCTCGCGGGCCAGCAGGGCCGGGTAGGCGGACGAGTTGCGGCCGCACCTGTCGCTGGTCGGAGCGGCGCCGAAGCCGGCCGCGTACGAGTCGCCGAGCGCGACGTACGGCAGCGGGGCGGGGGCGACGGCAACGGCCACGGCGGTCGCGGGGGCGGCCCACGCCGTGGCGGTCAGTGCGACGGTCGCGCAGACGGCGACGACGCGGCGGTAGATCGCGGCGGGATCGGACATGACGGGTCTCCCTTGGGGATGCGTGTGCGCGCGAACCGGGAGGGTTCGTAAACGGAAAAACGCCCCATAAAGGAAAAAGTCACCCGACCGGGCCGAGGTCGCGTAAAACCTATCGGCATAGTAGGGTCTCTCATGCCCTTGCGAATCGGAGTCATCTTCCCGCACGCCGCCGTCGGAGCCGACCGGGGCGCGATCCGTGCCTATGCCCAGGCCGTCGAAGGGCTGGGGTATGCCCACCTGCGCGCCGCCGACCACGTCCTCGGCGCCGACCGGGACGTGCACCCCGGCTGGACCCGGCCCTACGACGTGGACACCGTCATCCACGAGCCGTTCGTGCTCTTCGGTCACCTCGCCGCGTTGACCGACCTGGAGCTAGTCACCGCCGTGATCATCCTCCCGCAACGGCAGACGGCGCTGGTCGCCAAGCAGGCCGCGCAGGTCGACCTGCTGACCGGCGGCCGGTTCCGGCTCGGCATCGGAGCCGGGTGGAACGCCGTCGAGTTCGAGGCGCTCGGCAAGGACTTCGCCAATCGCGGCCGCCGCTACGACGAGCAGATCGGGCTGCTGCGCCGCTACTGGACCGAGCGGTCGATCACCCACCGTGGCGAGTTCGAGCAGGTCACCGGGGCCGGGATCGCCCCGCCTCCGATCCAGCGGCCGATTCCGCTGTGGTTCGGGGCCGGGTCGGCGCCCGCCTACCGCCGGGTCGGCCGGCTCGGCGACGGCTGGTTCCCGCTGCTGCAGCCCGGCCCGGAGCTGGACGAGGCGCGGGCGATCGTCGACAAGGCCGCCGTCGACGCCGGCCGTGACCCGGCGACCATCGGCCTGGAGACGACGATCTCGTGGACCGGGTCACCGGACGCGGTCGCCGGGCAGGTGCGGGCCTGGCGGGAGGCCGGCGCCACCCACGTCGCGGTCAACACGACCCAGCCCGGCATCACCACGGTCGATCAGCACATCGACGCGCTCACCCTGGCCGCGGGCGCGCTGGAGCTCGCCCCGGCCCGAGGTGCCCGCGCGGCGTAGGGCCGGTGCGCTCCGGCGGCGGGCCGGCTGTCCCCGGCGACGGGCGAGGGTCGGCGCGGCCCGCGGCCGAGGGGCCCGGGCGGGTCACTGCAGACCCGTCCGGACCGACGTGATGCGCTGGGTGTTGAAGCCGAGCCAGTGCATCCGGCCGACGTAGCGCGCGTGCTCCACCTTCAGGCAGCGGTCCATGATCACGGTCAGGCCGCCCGCCTCGGCGATGTCCGCGCCCTCCTGGTTCACCACCCCGAACTGGGTCCACAGCGTCCCGGCGCCGACGGCAACCGCGCCGGCGGCGATCTGCGGCAACGCGCCCGGTGCCCGGAACACGTTGACCACGTCGATCGGGACCGGCACCTCGGCCAGCGACGGGTAGGACACCTCGCCGAGGATCGAGGACTCCCGCGGGTTCACCGGGATCACCCGATAGCCGTGCCGCTTCATGTAGTAGCCGACGAAGTAGCTGGCCCGCAGCTCGTTGCCGGACAGGCCGACGATCGCGATCGTCTTCGCCGTGTTGAGCACCCGCTGGATCGTCAGAGCGTCCTGGTAGCTCATCCGGTCACCCCCTCGAACGCACTGGTCAGGTCCCAGATCAGATCGTCCACGCTCTCGGTGCCGACCGACAGCCGTACGGTTCCCGGCCCCACCCCGGCGGCCCGCAGCTCGTCGTCGCTGAGCTGCCGGTGGGTGGTGCTCGCCGGGTGGATGATCAGGCTCTTCGCGTCTCCGACGTTCGCCAGGTGCGACCACAGCCGCACGCCACGGATCAGATCCTGACCGCCGTCACGCCCACCGGCCACGTCGAAGGAGAACACCGCGCCCGGCCCGAGCGGCAGATACTTCTCCACCAGTGGCCGGTACCGGCTGTCCGGCAGCCCGGCCCAGGTGATGTTCGAGGCGAGGGGGTGCCCGGCGAGGAACGCGGCGACCCGGCCGGCGTTCGCGACGTGCCGGTCCATCCGCAGCGACAGGGTCTCCAGGCCCTGCAGGAACAGGAACGCGTTGAACGGCGACAGCGCCCCGCCCAGATCCCGCAGCGTCTCCGCGCGCAACTTCATCAGATAGCCGTAGGTTCCGAACGTCTCATGGAACTTCAGGCCGTGGTACGCCGGGGACGGTTCCGCCACCACCGGGAACCGCCCGTTGGACCAGTCGAACGTGCCGGCCTCCACGACCACCCCGCCGATGCTGGTGCCGTGCCCTCCGATGAACTTGGTCGCCGAGTGCACCACGATGTCGGCGCCCCACTCGATCGGCCGGCACAGATACGGCGTGGCGAAGGTGTTGTCCACGATCAGCGGCAGCTCGTGCTCGTGTGCGATCCGGGCGATCGCCTCGATGTCGAGCACGTTCCCGCCCGGGTTGCCGATCGTCTCGCCGAAGAACGCCTTCGTGTTGTCACGCACCGCCTTGCCCCAGGCCGACAGGTCGTCCGGGTCCACCCAGGTGAGCTCCACGTTCAGCTTGCGCAGCAGATGCTTGAGCTGGTTGACGGTGCCACCGTAGAGGGCCTGCGACGCGACCACGTGGTCACCCGGCTCCAGCAGCGTGAACAGCGCCGCCGCCTGCGCCGCGATCCCGCTGGCGAACGCGACCGCCCCGCTGCCGCCCTCCAGGTTGGCCACCCGCTCCTCGAAGACGGCCGTCGTCGGGTTCATGATCCGGGAGTACGTGTTCCCGTACTCCTGGAGGTTGAAGTAGGCCGCCGCCGACTCGGGATCCTCGAAGACGTAGCTGGTGGTCTGGAAGATCGGCACCGCCCGGGCGCCGGTGTTCGGATCGGGCCGTTGCCCGGCGTGCAGTTGCCGGGTCTCGAACCCGAACTCGTGCGGCGCTTCTTCTCTGCTCACTCGCTGCCCTCCTGAAGGAACCGCCGGACGATGGGGGTCTGCCGGGCCTCTTCCAGCAGAAAGCAATCGTGCCCGTACGGCGCGTCGATCACGTGGTTCTCCACGTGCTTGCCGAGTCTCGTCAGCGTGTCGGCGATCTCCTGGGACGCGGCCGGCGGGTAGAGCCAGTCCGAGCTGAACGAGATCAGCAGGGTCCGCGCCTTCACCTCGTCGAGGGGTCCCAGCTCGAAATAGGTCAGCGCCCGCGAGAGGTAGAGGTAGGTGTTCGCGTCGAACCGCCGGACGAAGGCGGCGGCCTGGTGGCGCAGGTAGCTCTCCACCTCGAACTCGGGCTCGGTGATCGTGTAGTTGAGCCCGTTCTGGAAGCGCCTGCCGAACTTCTCCGCCAGCCCGGGCGCGGACAGGTAGGTGATGTGCCCGACCATCCGCGCCACCCCCATCCCGGCGTCCGGTGTGCGGCCCGTGCCGTAGTAGCGCCCGCCCTGCCAGTCCGGGTCCCGCATGATCGACTCACGGGCGATCGCGTTCCAGGCCACACCCTGCGGCTGCAGCGCGTGCGTCGACGCGATCACCACGATCGCGTCGACCTGATCCGGATAGCGGGTCGCCCAGACGAGTGCCTGCATGCCGCCCAGCGAGCCGCCGGCCACCGCGGCGAGCCGCCCGATGCCCAGCTCGTCGAGGAACGCCCGCTCGCACCGGACCATGTCGGCGACCGTGATCACCGGGAAGTCGGGCCCGTACGGCTCCCCGGTCGCGGGGTTCACCGAGGACGGCCCGGTCGTTCCCCGGCACCCGCCGAGCAGGTTCGTCGACACCACGAAATACCTGTCGGTGTCGAACGCCTTCCCCGGCCCGATCATGCCGTCCCACCAGCCCAGACCCCTGGCGTACCCCTCGCGGGTGCCCTCCTGGGGCGGCTGCGCGGCGATCCCGGCCGCGTGCGCGTCGCCGGAGAGCGCGTGGCACACCAGGATCACGTTGTCCCGATCGGGGGACAGCGTCCCGTAGGTCTCGTAGGCCACCCGGACCCTGGCAAGCTCACGCCCGCAGTCCAGTGGCAGTGGATCGGGCAGGTCGAGGTAGCGCGTCTCGACGACTCCCACGCTTTTCACGAACCCCAACGCTAGGCGTGGAGAAGATCATTGTCTAGCGTACCTAGGGGTGTTGTAGATCAAGGGTTCACCAGGGAGGATGCCAGCCATGACCGTCACCGATAACGGAGTCAACGTCCAGGCGCTGCTCGACGCACGTGAGGCCCTCAAGGCCGCCCCGGAGGCCGCCCAGTTCACCTGGCGGGCCACCTCCAAGTGGGAGAAGGGCGTGCACAGCACCACCACCATCGAGAACTTCTACGGCCTCGGCGCCGAGCAGACCCACAAGACGAGGACCGACTTCTCCGCCGACCACCCCGAGGTGTTCGCGGCCGAGGACAACGGCATCACCCCGATCGAGTACCTGCTCGTCGGCCTGGCGAGCTGCCTCACCGCCGGTGTCGCGTCGGTCGCCCAGAACCGCGGCGTCCAGCTGCGCTCGGTCACCGCCACCGTCGAGGGCAACCACGACATCCGCGGCATCCTCGGCGACCCCGACGTGCGCAACGGCTACAACGACATCAAGGTCACCTTCAACATCGACGCCGACGCCTCCAAGGAGGACATCGAGGCGATCGTGGCCCAGTCGCAGAAGCGGTCGGCCGTCTACGACGCGCTCACCAACCCGACCGACGTGACCGTAGAGGTCGCCTGACCTTGGGCGACAGCGTCACCGCGGTCGTCGTCGGCGCGGGACACGCCGGCCTGGCCGCCAGTCACTTCCTGCGTGAGCGGGGCGTCGATCACGTCGTCCTCGAACGCGGACAGGTCGCCAACTCGTGGCGCACCGAGCGCTGGGACTCGCTGCGGCTGCTCACGCCCAACTGGCTGAGCCGGCTGCCGGGGCAGGACTACGACGGCGACGACCCGGACGGGTACATGACGATGGCGGAGGTGGTCGCGTTCATCGAGCGCTACGCCGTCGCGGCGCCCGTCCGGACCGGCGTGAACGTGACGTCGGTACGGCGTACCACCGAAGGTCTTGCCGTCGGTGACCTGCGGTGCCGGTCGGTGGTGATCGCCAGTGGCGCCTGCAACGTGCCCGTCGTGCCGGATTTCGGGAAGCTCGGCGTGCACCAGGTGACGCCGTTCGACTACCGCGATCCCGACAGGCTGCCGGACGGCGGCGTGCTCGTGGTCGGCGCCTCCGCCACCGGCGTGCAGATCGCCGCGGAGCTGCGGCGATCCGGCCGGAACGTGGTCCTGTCGGTGGGGGAGCACACCCGTATGCCGCGCCGGTACCGCGGCCGGGACGTGCTCTGGTGGCTGCACGAGTCGGGGCTGTGGGCGCAGCGCTACGACGAGGTGGAGGATCTCGACCGGGCCCGGCGGCTGCCGTCGCCGCAGCTCGCCGGGGGCGCCGACGTCGATCTCAACACGCTGACCGCGGCCGGGGTGGAGCTGGTCGGGCGGCTGGCCACGGTGCGTGACGGGTGGGCGCTGTTCTCCGGCGGGCTGCGCAACGTGTGCTCGCTCGCCGATCTGAAGGCGAACCGGATGCTCGCCGGCTTCGACGAGTGGGCCGGTCTCACCGACCGCGCGCCCCTGGAGCCGACGCGGGTGCCGGAGAGGCCCCGGCTGCGCCTCGACCTGGGCAGCGGCGAGATCAGCACGATCGTGTGGGCGACCGGCTTCCGGCCCGACCACTCCTGGCTCGACCTGCCGGTCCTCGACGAGAAGGGCCGGCTGCGCCACGACGGCGGCGTGACCGACGTCCCCGGACTGTACGCCCTGGGCCTGCCGGTGCTACGCCGCCGCCGGTCGACCTTCCTGCACGGGATCGAGGACGATGCCCGCTACGTCGTCGATCACCTGGTCCGTACGTTGAGCGGCACCCGCGACCAGTCGGTGTCCGAGGCCAGATAGAAGCTCGGGTACGACGGCTGGTTGTAGGTGGTCTGCTGTCGCGCCACCTCGGCCCGGTACTGCGGGTCGTGCATCAGCGTGTACAGCTTGTGGTTCGTCACCTCGGTGCTCAGGTGGATCCGGATCGCCGAGCTGTCCGCCGTCCGGACCAGCAGTTCCTCACGCCAGTCTCCGAGGACGTCGGCGACCAGGCTCGGGTTGCCCTTCGTGCCGTTGTTCGTGCGGGTGCCGCCGGCGGTCAGCAGGGTGCCCCGCGTCCAGTCGTCGATCGTCGGCGTGACGTCCTGCGCGCCGTTGACGATCTGCGTGGTCAGGTCGCCCGCCCACCGGATGCTCGCGTTCGTCCCCGGGATCGTGCCGGTCAGCACCTCGCCGGTGGCGCTGTGCAGGCCGAGCGCCTCCGAGCCGCCGGGCATGCTCGCCCACGACTCGATCCCGCGCGTCCCCGGAAGCACGTCACCGATCATGCCGCGGCCGGTGTCACGGCCCGAGTACGTCCCGAACAGCACCTCGCCGGTTTTCGCGTCCCGCATCGCCATCCCGTACGGCGCCGACGTCGCGCCCTCGTGGACCGTGAAGATCTCCAGGCCCAGCCGGTCCGGGTCGATGTCGGTCACGTGCATGGCGTCGCCGTGCCCGAGCCGTTGCACTTCGCCGGCCGGGAGCGCGTCGAACGACGAGTAGAGCACGTCACCGTCGTCGTCGATCGTGGCCGATCCGTAGACGATCTCCTGTCTGCCATCCTGATCCACGTCCGCCGCACTCAGCGAGTGGAACCCCTGGGTGGTGATCTTCCCGTACTTCGCCGAGGTGCCGTCCCGGCCGTGCGGGGAGTCGTTGAACGGGTTCGTCATCGGCGTCCAGCCCGAGTCCACGTACCAGTCCTCGACCAGCTTGCGGCCGTTCCAGCGGTAACTGACGAGCGTCGTGCGGGTGTAATAGCCCCGCGCGAACACCGCCGACGGATGTCTGCCGTCCAGGTAGGCGACCCCGGACAGGAACCGGTCCACCCGGTTGCCCGGTTCGATGCGGGCCATCGCGTAGTCGCCCCACATCAGGCCGTCGTCGTGCCGGCCCGGCTTGTACTCGATGGTCTGCAGCTCACGGCCGGTCGCGCCCTCGAACACGGTCAGATACTCCGGGCCGTCAACGATGAAGCCGGCGAACGCGCGCAGGTTGTTGCGGGTGCTGCGGGACGGGGCGTACACGTCCATGAAGTAGTCGGTCAGCTTCTCGGCATCCGCGCGGCTCAGCGGGTACTGATACTGCGGGGCGATGCCGAACGCCTGCTCCAGCGTCGCCGGCCAGTGGCCCGCCACCACCTCCGGGTGCTCGTGCCAGCCGAGGAACATCCGCACGACGTGCTCGTAGTAGCCTGCCGCGCTCAAGCGGTGGTCCTCGGTCGGCGCGTGACCCGGTGTGGTGATGAAGCGCTCCCGGCCGTCACGGATCGTCTTCGTGCCCGGGGCGGTCTTGAGCATCATCTCCGAGCGGCCGTCGCCGTCGAAGTCGTACACCAGGAACTGGGTGTAGTGCGCGCCCGCCCGGATGTTGACGCCCAGGTCGATGCGGTGCAGGAGGGTGCCGTCGGCCCGGTAGGTGTCGATGTAGACCGGCCCGGTGTACCCGACCTGCGAGACGTCCTTGGAGTTCGACGGGTCCCACTTGACGATGTACTCGTACCGCCCGTCACCGTCCACGTCGCCGACGCTCATGTCGTTCGCCGCATACGTGTAGGCCTCGCCGGCCGGGGTCACGCCGTCCGCCGGCTTCCGCAGCGGCAGCTCGGTGTAGTTCGTGGCCCAAGGCGTGACCGTTTCTGATCCGCTGACCCGGTAGCGGGAGGTGGCCGTGCCGTCGCGGTCCAGGAAGTTGGTGCTGTCGGTGACCGTCGCGATCCGCCGGCCGTCCCGGTAGACCGTGAAGCTCTTCCCGGTCAGGCCGGTCGCCGAGTGGCCGGTCGCCTCCGGTCCCAGCAGACGCCAGCTCAGGAAGACCCCCTCGCTGGTGGCGGCCGCGACCAGGCCGCGGTCGAGGCGTTCCAGCTTCGGGCCGCCGTGCGGTCTCCCGGCGGCCGCGGGCGACGCGGGCAGGGCGGCGGCCAGCACGGCGACCGCTACGCACGCTTTCCACAATCTTCCGGTACGGGGACTCATGCTCTCGTTCCTCCCGAGGGGATGTGCGGTAGGAAAGCGCTTTCCAGCGAAGTCTGCAATGGTCGGTCGAGCCCGTCAACGGTTTCTGGCCGGTAAACCGCTGGATCGTTTCAGTGCATCGGGGCTGTCTTCTCGCAAGATCATCTTGGAACCGTTCAAAAGCCGGGCTCGACGTCCGGGCATCGGATGACTTCAATGGAAGCGATCGTCGTCCCTCGATCCGCCGGAGTCGCCGTGACAGACCTCCCGCCGCCCGTGATCCATCCGGCCTGGCTACCGCCGCCGACGTGGCGGCCACTCGGCTCCCGGCGGGTCCGGGTCGACGCCTCCGGGCCATTCGCCGACACCGTCCGGGACGAGGTCTCCCGGGCCTGCTCGCTCTTCGGCGGGAGCCTCTCACCGGCGGGCGGCCCGGCCGACCTGATCCTGACCCTCGCCCCCGAGGACTCCGGCGCCGCTCCTCGGTCCGTTCCCGACGCCTCCGACGCCGCTTTCCGGTTCGGGCCCGCCGCCCCCGGCGCCGCGCCCGGATTCCCGGCGGCCGGGGACGGCTTCCGGCTGGGGCGCCGGGGGACGGCGACGGTGGTGACCGCGGACGGGCCGTCCGGCCTGCTCTACGGCCTGTTCGAGGTGATCCGCCGCGGCGAGGGCGCGTTCGATCCGGCGCTGGCCGACGAACACCACGAGCCCGCCTTCGGGCTGCGCGTTCTGGACCACTGGGACAACGTGGACGTGCACCCGGTGATGGGTCAGGTCGAACGCGGCTACGCCGGCGGGTCGCTGTTCTGGCACGCGGGGCGGCTCCGCGACGACCTGACCCGGGTCGGCGACTACGCACGGTTGCTGGCGGCGTCCGGCATCAACGCGGTCACCGTCAACAACGTCAACGTCCACGCGGGCGAGGCCCACCTGCTCACCGACCGGCTCGGCGAGGTCGCCACCATCGCTTCGATCTTCCGGCGGTACGGGATACGCGTCCACTTGTCGATCGACTTCGCCGCGCCCGTGGTCCTCGGGGACCTGCCGACCGCCGACCCGCTCGACCCGCGGGTCCGCCGCTGGTGGGCGGACACCACCGACCGGGTGTTCGCGACGATCCCCGACTTCGGCGGCTACCTGGTGAAAGCCGACTCCGAGGGCCGGCCCGGCCCGTTCACCTACGGCCGCACCCACGCCGACGGCGCCGACATGCTGGCCGCCGCCCTGGCCCCGCACGGCGCCCCGGTCCGGTGGCGGGCGTTCGTCTACAACCACCGGCAGGACTGGCGCGACCGGAGCACCGACCGGGCCCGGGCCGCCCACGACCACTTCGCCCCGCTCGACGGGCAGTTCGCCGACAACGTGATCCTGCAGGTCAAGCACGGGCCGATGGACTTCCAGACCCGGGAGCCGGTGTCACCGGTGCTCTTCGCGATGCGGCACACCCGGCAGGCCGTCGAGCTGCAGGTCACCCAGGAGTACACCGGCCAGCAGAAACACCTCTGCTACCTGCCGCCGATGTGGAGTGAAGTGCTCGGCTTCCGCGCCACCGGCGACTCCGCCCCGACCCTCGCAGAGCGCCTGTCGGCCGGACCCGCCGGTTCCGGTTCGGCCGTTGAGGGAGCGGCCTCCGGCCGTACCGCCGCGGGGGTCTTGTCGGCCGTGGCCAACGTCGGCGATGACCGATTCTGGACAGGGCACCCGTTGGCGCAGGCCAACCTGTATGCCGTCGGCCGCCTGGCCTGGGCCCCCGACCGCGACCCGGCGGCGATCCTCGACGAGTGGATCTCACTGACGTTCCCGGACGCGCCACCCCGGCTGCGGCACACGCTGCACACGCTGATGGACGACTCGTGGCGAACGTATGAGCACTACACGGCCCCGCTCGGGGTGGGTTTCATGGTCCGGCCCGGTCACCACTACGGCCCCGATGTGGACGGCTACGAGTACACCCCGTGGGGCACCTACCACTTCGCCGACCGCGACGGCGTCGGCGTGGACCGCACGGTCGCCACCGGCACCGGATTCGCCGGCCAGTACCCGGCCCCGTGGTCGGACCGCTACGAATCACTGTCGAGCTGCCCCGACGAGCTGCTGCTGTTCTTCCACCACGTCCCGTACACGCACGTCCTGCACAGCGGAACGACGGTCATCCAGCACATCTACGACACCCACTTCGCCGGCGCCCAGCGGGTGGCCGAGATGCAGTCGGCATGGCAGTCCGTAGCCGACCTGGTGGACCCGGACGTGCACGCACGGGTGACCGGCCGCCTGGCCGAGCAGCACCGCAGCGCCGAGGAGTGGCGGGACCAGATCAACACGTATTTCCACCGGAAGTCCGGAATCCCCGACGCGAAGGGCCGCCCCATCCACTGATCCCGGGCCGCGAGCCCGCAGTCCCGTGGCGGGGGCCGGAAAGCTCAAACGGCGACTGCCGGACCCGGCTCCGCGAGATCGTCATTCTCGTCCTGCACGGAGCAGGAGCTCTTCTCCTGCACGGAGCAGGAGCTCTTCTCCTGCACGGGGAAGGTGCTCTCGTCCCGCACGGAGAAGGTGCTCTCGTCCTGCGCGGAGAAGATCTCGAGCAGAGTGAGTGCTTCGACGGCGGGCTGGTAGCCGCTGGTGGCCGCCAGCGTCCACCAGGTGATCGCCTCGTCGAGGGATCCGCGCCGGTCCGCGGCGTAGCCGAGCGCGTAGCAGGCCGGCAGGTGGCCGAGATCGGCCGCCCGGCGAAGGTAACGGAGGGACATGCCGGTCCCGATCTCCGCGATCAGGCCCACCGCATACATGGCCTCGACCAGGCCCAGATCGGCGGCGTGCTGCCAGACCTCGGTGATCCGCCAGTCGGGCAGCCGGAACCTCTCGTCGGCCGGCGCGGACCTCCGCCGGTCCAGCCTCCAGTACACACGGCCGAGGGCGTACAGGGACTGCACGTCGCCGGTCTCGCCGGCGAGCCGGTACATCTCGGCGGCCCGGTCCAGCTCACCCCGCTGCTCGAGTAGCTCCGCCAGCCGGAACGCGGCACCATCGATGCCGCCGTCGACCGCCGCCCGGGCCGGTGCCAGGTCCGCACCGTCGGGTCCGGGCCCGGCCGGGTGAATGTCCCACCGTGGTTCGGCGGCGAAAAGCCGAGGGGATCGCGATGTCCTCCCGATCCAGTCGTCTACGGCGTCCGGCGAGGTCCGTACCGCCGTGATCAGGGCCTTGACCGCCGCGAGCCGGCTTCCACTCATGGTGGCGGCCCACTCGGTATCGTCGATGCGTCCGTCCTCCCCGGACAGGCCGGAGGCGAGGTTCAGCAGGCTGTAGCGCTCCTCGTCATTCCGGTCGTCGACCAGCCGAGTGCGGATCAACCCGGCCACCCGCCGGCGCTGTTCCCCGTCGCGGAATCCATCGTGCAGCTCGATCAGCGCCATTCCAAGTCCGCCTTCCTGACGAGGACCGCGTCCGGCGGTCTTCCCGACGAGGACCGCCCCCGGCGGCGGAGCGTCGAAGGGATACCTCACGTCCGCGAGGTTGCCATGATCGAAGCCCGGATGTGACGGGTTTTCGCCGCGCCCGGTCGGCGTTTCCGCCCGGTCGGCCGAGCCGCCCTGATGATCATTGTTCTACGCTGCGCCGATGTCTGCCCGTGCCGCCCGTCTGCTGGCGGTTCCGTTCGTCCTGGTGGCGTGCGCCCTTCGTCTCGTCTCGAGTCTCTGGGTGGAGCCGTTCACCTGGAATGTGGAGCCGTTCGCGCTCGGGCTGCTCGCCATCCTGTCATTGCTCGGCGGTTCCCTGGGACTTCCACTGAGCGGCTATCTCCTGCTTACCGGGCAGGCCCGCAAACGGCCGGCGGCCTGGCAAGCCGACGCCGGGGCGCGCCGGTTCGTGGCGGGTCCGTCGCCGTCGTGGGCGGGTTCGTCGGCGGTGGTGCTCGGATGGATGGCCGGGGGACTCCTCCCGACCGAGCGGGTGCCCGGCGAGGACCGGAAGCGGATCGCGGAACTCGGCCTCTTCACCCAGGCCGCGGTGGTGCTCGCGGTGGCGGCCCTGCTGTTCGCCATCTGGCTCGTCCTGGGGCGGTGGCCGTGGCTGGCACTCGACCGTGACGGCGTCACGATCAGCAAGATCGTCGGCGAGCGGCGGATACCCTGGGCCGACCTGCCTCCCGAGAAGGTCCGGGAGCGCGGGCTGCACATCGATCCGGCGTTCCTGAGCTTCACGTTCCGTGCCTATCGGGAGGATCCGTCCGCCCGGGCGGCGATCGGCACCCGCGCCGAGGCGGAGCGGCTGGAGTCGGCCTACCGGTCCGCGCGGTAGACGGCAGCGGTGGAGTCGGGCCTTCGGTCCGCGCGGTAGACGGCGACGCTGGAGTCGGCCAGGTCCGAGACCTCGATCCGCCGGCCACCGTCCGGGGGGTGATCAACCGGCGTCGTACAGCGTGAGGGAACTGTGTGCCGGGCTGCTCGCCCACGCCGCCTGCAGCGCCGGGTGCTGCCTCAGCCGCTGCTCCATGGCGTGCACGGCACGGTCGCGCTCCGGGCCCGGCCGGCTGAAGTCCAAGCCGGTGTCCGCCGCGCCGGGCCGGCCGAGTTCGGCCAGCTCGGGCGTGTCCGGGAAGACCATGTCCAGGCTGACCTGCCAGATCTCGGGCTGATACGGGGCTTCGCCGACCCGAGAGCCCCGAGCATCGATGATGAGCTCTCTGGTGAAGGCCACACTGGGCAGCCGGTCGTTCCAGCTGTACCGGCCCCATTGCACCATGAACCCGTCGACATCGTTCTCCGCCGGCTCCAGACCGTCGACCGGCAGCGCCAGGAAGTCGGTGAACGCATGCCAGGCCGCCGCGACGTCGTGCACACGCTCGGGATCGACGCCGTACCGGCGGAGCAGGTCCGCCAGCACCCGCGCCGCGTCACGCCACAGGAGTCCCACGGCGGGCAACCCTACTCGTCGGCACCGTCAGTTCGACCGACTCCGTGCGGAACCCGAACAGGCCGGCCTTGTGCGCTTGCCGTCAATCGCGGAGAAGGATGACGCCGTTGGGGCCGAGGGTGCGCACCGGATGGCCGGAGAGCAGGTCGGTGCCGGCGCAGGCGGGTGGCAGGTCGACAGGTGACGGGCCGTGGTTGAGGACGAACAGCAGCCGCTCGCCGCCGGGTGTGACGCGGACGGCGGTCTCCACGTCCGGCAGATCGGCGCACGGGCCGAGCAGCCGGTGCCGGGACAGGAGCTCGCGGACGACCGAGGTGACGCCGGCGTCGTCGAGGGCGGTTCCGACATACCAGGCCTGGCCGGCTCCCCACGTGTTGCGGGTGACGGCGGCCGTCCCGGCGTAGAAGTCCGCGCCGTACCTGCCGACCACCTCGGCGCCCTGCGGGACGACCAGCTCGAAGAGCAGCCGGGACTCGACCACCGAGCCGTTCATGGTCACCGGGTTGACGTAGGCCTCCTCGCGGGCGTCCCACTCGTCCACCCGTACCCCAGAAGGGTTGCCAAAGGTCCCGGCACGTCGGTGAGGAACGCGTTGTCGTTCTCGTCGACGCGCCCGGACAGGAATGTGGTGAGCACCGTCCCGCCGCGGAACGCGACAGCCGCGAGCCGATCCGCCAGGTCGTCTTTGATCATATGCAGGGCGGGCGCCACGACCACGTCGTAGTCGTCCAGCGAGGCGGTCACCGGGATCACGTCGAGGTCGGCGCCGAGCTGCCACAGCGCCCGGTGGTAGGCGGTGACCACGTCCAGGTAGCGGACCAGCCGCGACGGGCCGTCGGAGATCTCCAGCGCCCACCAGCTGTCCCAGTCGAACAGCAGCGCCACCCGCGCGGGAGTCCGCGCACCGAGCGTCACCGGGCCGAGGGCGGCGAGCTCGGCGCCGAGTGCGGCGACCTCCCGGAACACCCGGGTGTCCGAGCGCCCGGCGTGCCCGATCACCGCCCCGTGGTACTTCTCGCTGGCGCCGCGACCGGCGCGCATCTGGAAGAAGAGCACCGCGTCGGCCCCGTGCGCGACCGCCTGCCAGCTCCACAGCCGCATCACCCCGGGCCGTTTCAGCGGATTGACGTCCCGGCACGCGGTCACGCTCGGTGTCTGCTCCATGAGCCAGAACGGCTGCCCGCCCTTGAGCCCGCGCATCAGGTCATGGGCGAGCGCCATCCGGGCCGCCGACCGGTCGTCGGGCGGATAGTTGTCCCAGGAGACGAAGTCGAGGTCGGCGGCCCACCGGTGGTAGTCGATCGGCCGGTAGAGGCCCATGAAGTTGGTCGTCACCGGGGTGTCCGGATCTGATCGCCGGATCGCGGCCTTCTCGTCGCGGAAGCCGGCGAGCATCACGTCCGACATGAACCGTAGATAGTCGAGGGTGATGCCCTGGAAGGCGGTGTGGTCGGGGCCGCGCCAGTGCTCGGTGAGCGCCGACGGCGGCTCGATCTCGTCCCAGTCGGTGAACGTGTGCGACCAGAATGTGGTGTACCAGGCGTCGTTCAGAGATGACAGTGCGCCGTAGCGCGAGCGCAGCCAGTCGCGGAAACCGGCGGCGCACAGGTCGCAGTAGCAGGCGCCGCCGTACTCGTTGCCGACATGCCACGCGATGATCGCCGGATGTCCGGCGTAGCGCCGCGCGATCCGCCCGGCCACCTCGGCGGAGAAGCGCCGGAAGTCTGGGGAGCTCGGGCAGGAGTTGTGTCGCTGGCCGAAGCGGTGCCTGTGTCCCTCGAAATCGGTGCGGGTCACCGACGGGTGGGAGCGGGCCATCCACGCCGGATGCGCCCCGGTGCCGGTGGCCAGGCAGATCCGCCGGCCGGCGGTGGCCGCCCGCTCGATGATCGCGTCGAGGGCGGTGAAGTCGTACACGTCCGGACCGGGCTGTGTCAGCGCCCACGTGAACACTCCCACGGTGAGGGTGTCGATGTGCGCCTCATCGAACAGGCGGTGGTCGTCCTCCCACACCTCCTTCGGCCACTGCTCCGGGTTGTAGTCGCCGCCGTACGGGATCCTCACCTCACGAACTCCTTCCGGACCACGCCGATCAACGGCCGGGCATTGCCCAGCAGCGCCAGCACCAGCAACGACGCGGCCAGGGCAAGCACGGCTTCGGACCAGAGCCAGATCCCGGCGAGGGCGACGACGATCAGGCAGGCGTTACCCACCGTCACCCCGAAAGAGCGGATCAGGAGGTACGCCGAAAGCCGCGCGACATCACGCCAGCGGAACACGAACAGTGACGTGATCACGAGAGCGTTGAGCATCCACACCGTCGACACCGCGATCACGATCCACTGGGCGACCCCGGGCTCGGCCAGGTTCAGCGTGATCAGAAGCAGCCACAGCCCCCACACCTTCAGCGCGCCCACGGCGTTCAGCCGGTAGCCCCGGACGAACGCCGTCGCCGGATGAAGGTCGGCGAGGTCGAGCCGTCGCCGGTGCAGCGCGTAGATCGCCGCCGACAGCGCGGGCCCGGCCGGCAGCAGGCACAGCGCCGCGAGCGGCAGGTTCGACACATCCCGGTCCAGCAGGGCCGGCAGCACCAGGCCCGGCCCGGCCGTGACCAGGACCAGCAGCTCGACCACCAGCAGGGTGTAGATCATCGCGGCGGCCTGGGACAACAGCCCGGTCCCGAACCGTTCGCCACGGTCCGGCGTGATCTCCAGCAGCGTCGCGTCGTGCCGGCTCGCGGGCGGCAACCGGCTCACCCGTGCTCTTTCTTGTAGCGCTCGTACGCCTTGTTCACGATGTCCACGTACTTGGTGGAGTTCTTGCCCTCCAGTTCCTTGACGTAGGCGTCCCATTCCGACAGCGGCCGCTGCCCGAGCGCG
This sequence comes from Actinoplanes sp. CA-252034, assembly GCF_050956125.1. Taxonomy (NCBI): domain Bacteria; kingdom Bacillati; phylum Actinomycetota; class Actinomycetes; order Micromonosporales; family Micromonosporaceae; genus Actinoplanes; species Actinoplanes sp. CA-252034. The sequence continues at coordinate 6,260,500 of NZ_CP191846.1, read as the reverse complement.
AACTTCAGCGTGTTCTGGAAGACGTGGTCCTTGAGCGCCGAGTCCCAGAGGGTGACCTGCTCGCGCTCCTCGATGGTCAGCGGGGCGGGCGGCGCGACCGGACGGATCTGCCGCTTGTTCATCTCGGCCTGGAACGCCTTCTCCTCGTCGGAGAACTGCGAGTTCAGCATCTTCGTGCTGCCGCCGTAGGCGAAGACGCCGTTGGAGAAGCCGTAGTCGACCTGGAGGTCCTTGGGCGCGCCGGGGTTGAGGCCACCCCACTTGATGCCCGGGTCGAGCTTGAAGCTGCCGTCGTCCACATTGCCGGTGTAGGTCTGGCCCTCGATGCCCCACTTGCTGAACATCAGGCCGGCGTCGGAATACCAGAGCCAGTCGACGAACTGCATCATGGCCACGAAGTTCTTCGACTCCAGCGCCTTCTTGGAGATCATGAGGCCGTTCTCCAGGCGGTTGTGACCGGGCAGCGTGGCGCCGGCCGGGCCGACCGGCAGGACCAGCTTGGCCACCTTCGCCCCGGGAAGCTTGGCGATGTCCTTGCGGGCCTCGTTGACCAGGGTCTGCGCGTTGACGCTGATCATGAACGACTTGCCGTTGGCGAACTTCTGCCGGGCGACGTCGTCGGTCTGCGTGAAGCTCTCCGGGTCGAGCAGACCCTCCTTCACCAGCGCGTGCACGTACTCCAGCGTCTGCCGGTACTGGTCCATGCCGCCGGAGTAGACGAACTTCCCGGCGGTCGCGTCCCACTCCATCGGGTTCCAGCCCCAGCCGGCGCGGGTGCCGTACGCGGTGCCGATCAGGTTGAACAGGTTGTTGGCGCCGGGCTGTGGGGGAGTGCTCCAGCGGTCGGACAGCGGGTACAGGTCCGGGTGGGCCTTCTTCATCTCCCGCAGCACCCCGGTCAGGTCGTCCCACGTCTGCGGCGCGGTGAGCCCGAGCCGTTCCATGACGTCGGTGCGCACCCCGAGCGTGTAGTCCTGCCAGACGTTCTCGTGCAGGCCGGGCAGCAGGTAGTACTTACCGTCCTGGGCCTTGAAGCCGTCCAGGTTGGGCTGCAGGTTCCAGCGGGCGACCTTCTCCTTGAAGTGCGGCATCAGGTCGACGTAGTCGCTGACCGGCAGGATCGCGCCGCCGGCGATGAACGCCTCCTCGTCCGGGTGGTACGTCTTCGGGATGATCATCGGCGCGTCGCCGGCGCTCACCACGACGCTGCGCTTCTGGTTGTAGTCGCTACCCGGTACGGCCGTCGACTGCAGCGTCACATTGGTCCGGGCGGCCAGCTCCTTGAAGAACGGCCAGTCCGCCTTGTAGGGGTAGGCCTGATTGCTGAGCATCATGATCGAGAAGGAGATCGGCTCGGTGGCCTTGAACTGGTCACCGACCTTGAACCCGTCCATCGCGCCGGCCCGCTTGTCGTCGGTCGACGTCTCGCCGCCGTCGTCGCTGCAACCGGCGAGCCCGGCCACGGCCGCGGCGCCCGCGGCGGTCAGGAGATGACGTCTGGTCAGCTGAAACATGGGGAGTGCTCCTAGCCCTTGACGGCGCCGAGCATGACGCCGGAGACGAAATACCGCTGGATGAAGGGGTAGACGAGCATGATCGGCGTCATGATCAGGACGATCGTGACGGCCTGGATGCTCGCGGCGATCTGCAGTGCCGCCTCGCTCGTCGCGTTGTTGTCGGTGCCGGACGTGGCGCCGGCGATCAGGTTGCGCAGGTAGACGGTGACCGGGAACAGCTCCTGCCGGTCCATGTAGAGGAACCCGGCGAACCACGAGTTCCAGAAGCTCACCGCATAGAACAGCAGCATGGTGGCGAGGACCGCCTTGGACAGCGGCAGCACGATCCGCAGCAGCGTCCCGTACGTGCCGGTGCCGTCGACCGCCGCCGCCTCCTCCAACTCGACCGGCAGGCTCTCGAAGAACGCCTTCATCACCAGCAGGTTGAACACGCTGATCGCGTTGGGCAGCACGATCGCCCACAGCGTGTTGCGCAGGCCGAGCGAGCTGACGAGCACGTAGTTGGGGATGAGCCCGCCGTTGAAGAACATCGTGAACACCGCGATCCCGACGAGCAGGCCGCGGCCCCTCAGGTTCCTCTTCGACAGCACGTACGCGTAGCAGGTCGTCAGCACCAGTGCGATCGCCGTCGCCACCACCGTGTAGAACACGGTGTTGCGGTAGTTGGTCCAGAACATCGCGTCGGACATGACCTTGTCGTACGTCGTGAGGTTGAACCCTTTCGGCCAGATGCTCACCTGGCCCGACCGGATCTCCTGCTCGCCGCTGAACGAGCGGGCCACGATGTTGACGAACGGGAACAGCGTCACCAGCACCACACCGGTCAGCACGATGCCGTTGGCCACCTGGAACACCCGCTGTCCGCGGGTCACGCCTACCACAGGCTCGTCCCGGCGACGCGGCGCGACAGCGAGTTGGCGCCGAGCACCAGCGCCAGCCCGATCAGCGACTCGAACAGCCCGATCGCGGCGGCGTAGCTGAAACTTCCCGACACGATGCCGACCCGGTATAGGTACGTGGAGACGACATCCGCGGTCACGTAGGTCAGTGGGTTGTACAGCAGCAGGACCTTCTCGAAGCCGACCGCCAGGAACGTGCCGATGTTGAGGATCAGCAACGTGATCATGGTCGGTCGGATACCGGGCAGCGTCACGTGCCAGGTCTGCCGCCAGCGGTTCGCGCCGTCGACCTTCGCCTGGTCGTACAGGTCGCTGTCGATCGTGGTCAGCGCGGCCAGGTAGAGGATCGTGCCCCAGCCGACGGTCTGCCACACCTCCGACGAGACGTAGATGGTCCGGAACCAGCCCGGCTCCTGGATGAACGCGACCGGATCCTGCCCGATCGCACGCAGACCCTGGTTGACCACACCGTCGATCGAGACGGTCTGCAGGATCAGGCCGGCCACCACCACGATCGACAGGAAGTGCGGCAGGTAGGAGATCGTCTGCACGAACCCCTTCAGCCAGCGGGTGCGGACCTCGTTGAGCAGCAGGGCCAGCATGATCGGCAGCGGGAAACAGAACAGCAGCGTGAGAGCGCCGATCACCGCGGTGTTCGTGAAGACCTGCCAGAACGTCGGATCAGCGAGGAACATCCGGAAATACCGGAGCCCCACCCAGTACTCGCCGAACAGGTCGCCGCCGGGCTCGTACCTCCGGAACGCGATCACGTTCCCGAGCATCGGCAGGTAACGGAAGACAACGAAGAACAGCAGCGGGAGTACGGCCAGCGAGTACAGCTGCCAGTCCCGGCGCAGAGCCTGCGCCCAGGATCGGCGACGCGGCCGCAACCTGTCGGGTGGGTCCTGAGTGGAGTTGGAGGGGCTTGCCTGGGCGGTCAGCATTGAGCCAGCCTTCCGAAACTTTCATCGAACGACCGGGATGTATGGCGGCGAACGTAAGTCCGTTACGAATCGATGTCAAGCCTGATGGGAACGCTCATCGGATGGCGATCAACAGTGGACTGCATCGATCTCTTGTGGTTAGGGTGCGTGCAGGTTCGACCGAAACCTCATTCGCAACTACCGATGGTGGTGCGTGATTTTCGATGACGAAGTCTGACGGGTCCGCGACCATCGCCCTCATCGCGAGTGACGTCGGGGTGTCGGTGACGACGGTCTCGAAGGTGCTCAATGGACGCTCCGACGTGGCCGCCCGGACCAGGGCCCTCGTCGAGGCCAGCCTGCAGCGGCACGGATACCGCCGGCGCAGCCGCCGCCCGCCCGCCGTGACCGGTCACGTCGACCTCGTCTTCCACGAGTTCGACACGGCCTGGTGCATGGAGGTCATCCGCGGCGTCGAGGAGGTCACCTCCCCGGCCCGGGTCGAGCTGGTGGTCTCGCAGCTCGGCGGCAAGCACCGGCCTCCCCGGCACTGGGCCGACGACGTCCTGCACCGCAGTCCCCTCGGTGTGCTGCTGGTGCTCTGCCACCCCACCGAGTCCCAGCGCCGGCTGCTGATCCGGCAGCGGATCCCGTTCGTCGTCCTCGACACCGACAGCGCCACCGCCGCCTCGGTCCCGACGGTCGGCTCCAACAACTTCAACGGCGGCCTGCTCGCCACCCGCCATCTGATCGATCTCGGTCATCGGCGGATTGCGGTGATCTCCGGTCCGTCCGATGTGCTCTGCAGCCGGGCCCGCGTCGCCGGGTTCCGGTCCGCCCACGACGAGGCGGGCCTGCCCGTCGAGCCGGCGTTCGTGCGCTACGGAGCGTTCACCGGCAGCGCCGGATACGAGCACGGCGTCGAGCTGCTGTCCGCGCCCGACCGGCCGACCGCCGTCTTCGCCGGATCCGACACCCAGGCGATGGGGGTGATCCGCGCGGCCCGCCGGCTCGGCCTGCAGGTCCCCGCCGACGTGTCGATCGTCGGCTACGACAACGTCCCGATGGCCGCCTGGGCGGCCACCCCGCTCACCACCGTCGACCAGCACGTCGCCGACATGGCCGGAACAGCCGCCCGGATGCTGCTGGACCTGGCCCGCGGCGTCGACGTCCCGATGACCCGGGTGGACCTGGTCACCGAGCTGATCGTCCGCGAGACCACCGCACCGCCCTCGCCCTCGCCGTCGCCGTCGCCCTCACCGGCGCCCTCACCGGCGCCCTCGCCCCTTGCCTGAGGATCGTCATGGCTTCCTTCGATCTGCCGCTCGACCAGCTGGAACGCTACGTCCCGGACGTCCCGGAGCCGGCTGACTTCGACACGTTCTGGAAGTCCACGCTCGTCGCCGCGGCGGGCCCGCTCGTCCTCGACATCCGCCCCGTCGTCAACGACCTGGCCCTGCTCGACTGCTGGGACGTCACGTTCGGCGGTTTCGGCGGCCAGCCGGTCCGCGCCTGGTACACCCGCCCGGCCGGCCGGCCCGGTCCACTGCCCGCGATCGTCGAGTTCGCCGGGTACGGCCGTGGCCGCGGCCTGCCGCACGAGCGCCTCACCTGGCCCGCGGCCGGATACGCCCACCTGCTGATGGACAACCGGGGCCAGGGCGACCTGTACGGCTGCGGTGGCGACACCCCCGACCCGGGATCCGGCGGCACGATGGGCGGGCCCGGCGTGGCGACGCGGGGCATCCTCTCCCCGCACGACTACTACTACCGCCGCCTGATCACCGACGCGTTCCGGGCGGCCATGACCCTGCGAGAGCTCCCCGGCACCGACCCGGCCCGCATCGCCGTGCTCGGCAACAGTCAGGGAGGCGGTCTGGCCCTGGCCGTCGCCGGACTGATCCCCGACCTGGCCGCGGTCCTGGTGTCCGCACCGTTCCTGTGCCACATCCCGCGGGCGGTGTCCCTGACCGACCTCGCCCCCTACGGTGAGGTGGCCACCTACCTGTCCGTGCACCGGGACGCCGGGCCCGCGGTGTGGAACACCCTGTCCTACGTGGACGGCGTCCACTTCGCGCGCCGGGCGACCGCCCCCGCCCACTTCGGCATCGGCCTGCGTGACACGGTCTGTCCACCGAGCACCGGGTTCGCCGCCTTCAACCATTACGCCGCGGCCGACAAGACCATGCACACCTATCCCTTCAACGGCCACGAGCACGGCGACGCCGTCCACACCCGCACCCAGCTCCGCTGGCTCAACCGCCGCCTGACCTGATCACTCACGCGCGGAGGGTGAGGCGGTGATCGGGGCCGGACGGCGGTGGGCGAGCTGATCACCCACGCGTGGAGGGTCAGGCGGTGACCGGGGCCGGACGGGGGCGGGCGGGCTGGGTGGCCAGCGGGATCGTGACCGCGATGACGGTTCCGGCGCCGGCCGGGTTGTCGGTGGCGGTGATGGTGCCGCCGTGGCGCTGGGTGATGCGTTTGCAGATGGCCAGGCCCAGACCGGTGCCGGCGTAGTCCGACGCGCGGTGGGAGCGGTGGAAGTTCTCGAAGACGGCCTCGTGCTGGCCGGCCGGGATGCCGATGCCGTTGTCGGCCACGCACACCCGGATGTCGTCGCCGTCGGCGGTGGCGTAGACCATCAGCTGCGGGACCACACCGGGTGCGGTGTATTTGATGGCGTTGCCGACGACGTTCTCGAAGAGCTGGCGCATCAGTGCCTCGTCGGCGCGGACCACGGGCAGGGCGCCCAGGGTGATGCGGGGCGCCGGGGCGCCGGTGGACTCGGCCTGGTCGGCGCGGGCGGTGGCGATGTCCGAGATCAGGGGACCCAGGTCCACGTCGGTCAGGTCGAGGCGGCCGTCTCGCGCGGTGGTGTAGTCGAGCAGGTCGTTGATCAGGTTGCGCATGCGGGCGGCGGCCCGGCGGACGCGGGTGGCGGCCGGGCCGGCGCCGGGGACGTCGATCAGCTCCTCGGACCAGCCTTCCACGGTGGTCAGCGGATTGTTGAGGTCGTGTGCCACCACCCCGGCGAAGGCGGCCAGCTCGTCACGTCGCCGGCGTTCCGCGGTGACGTCGGAGAAGACCGTCACGGCGTACCGGACGCCGTTGATCCGATGCGGCATCAGCGTGGCGTGGACCGCGAGGGTCCGCCCCTGCGGGATCGCCGGGTTCCGCACGACGATGTCCATGGCGTGCGGCTCGCCGGTCGCGAGCGCACGCTGGAACGGGTGCTCGCCCTCGGCGACGAGCGTGCCGTCGGTGCGGTGCAGGCCGTAGAAGGCGCTCTCGCGGACCTGGCCGGTGCCGCTGGTGACACCGCCGAGCAGATCCACCGCGGCCGGGTTGCGCAGCAGGTAGCGGCCCCGGTCGTCGACGACGACCAGGCCCTCGGTCATCGAGTCGACCACGGCGCGGAGCACCTCGGCCTGGTCGGTGGCCTCCTGCCGGGCGGCGCGCAGGTCGTCGACGAGGTGGGCGCGTTCGTCGCGGCCCAGCGCCACGGCCAGGCCGACGACCGCGACGACCCCGACGAACAGTTGCACCACCAGGGCGCGGGCCGGGTTCGACGGGATGGAGGCGAACGGGCCGTCGCCGTACAGGGTGAAGACGACGGCGAGGCCCCCGAACGTCAGGTCGTGGACGATCACGAACGACGTGTGCAGGCGCAGACCGGCCCAGACGGTGACGACCAGCAGCGGGAACGCCAGCGGCAGGCCGTGCTGGAAGCCGAACGCCACCGAGTAGGCGACGACCGACACGGTGACGACGGCGACGTATTCGGCCCGGTGCGGCCACGGCGCCCGCTGCCAGGCCTCGCGCAGCGCGGGCCACCGGCGGCCGGGGTTGCCGGTCCAGTAGCGGTGCACGAGATAGCCGATCCGCAGCCCGGCCACCCCGATCAGCAGCATGCTCGCGATGTTGCGGGTCAGCCACACCGCGGTCGCCGCCACCGAGTAGTCGCCGGTGATCAGCCACAGGCCGGTCGGGCCGATCAGCGCTCCGCAGACGGTGCTGATCGCGGAGATCGACAGCAGCCGCCACAGGTGCGACAGCCGGGAGATCGCCTCGGTGCCGCCGCCGCCCCACAGTCGCGGCAGCCAGCGGCCGAACAGCCACGCGAACAGCCCGGCCTGCGCCAGGTTGGCCAGCACGAAGAACCCGGCGAGCCCGGCCGAGGCGCCGGTGGTCATGTTCACGGCCATCGTCACGGCGGCCAGCAGTGCCATGTCGAGCGCGAACAGCCGCGAGCGCCGCTGCGCCACGAACCACACGGCCGCCACACCGGCGGCCGGCCACACCAGGCTCAGGTTGGTGTCGTCCATGACGGTGAGCCGGCCGACGAGGGCCGCGACGAGGTAGAGCACCGCGAACACCAGCGACCGCAGCGCCTCCCAGCGCAGCCCGGGCCGCGGCGCCGGCGCGGCGCCCGGCTGCCCGTCATCGACAGTCACACCAGGATCTTCGGCAGGCGGCGGCCGGTGCGGAGGATTAAAACCATGCATGGGTACGCTCCACGCCCGGCCCGGTCGTCGCAAGAGGCGGCACGCCGCGCCGTTACTCGGGAGCGTGGAGCCCGGCTTCCCAGCGGGCCCGCCGTTCGTCGAGGTCCTGCTCCCACCACGGGGTGCCCCGCTCACCGAGCGCCACTTTCGCCGCGTGCACCCGCCGGCGTGCGGGCGCCGGATCCCGGCCGGCGCGCAGAGCCGTGCCGACGTCGCGCCGGGCCGCCATGAGGACCCGGCGCAGCTCGGCGGCGACCTCCTCGGGGATCGCCGGATCGGTCGCCCGCCACCGCCGCCCGCCGACGACGATGAACCGCCCGTCCTCGGTCCGGGCCGGTGGCTCCCGGCCGCTCACACGCCCGCCCCGGGGTACTCGGCCGATGGGAACTCGGTCACACCGCAACCTACCGCGCGACCGGCTCCTCGTGGCGCCGGCCGCGCGGTGGGCGTACCCCCGTCAGATCTTGGCCCCGACGGCGGCGCCGTTGGAGGGGACCAGGAAGCTGGAGGAGCGGATGGCGCCGTCGGAGGCCCGGGCGCCGGTGATGGTGGAGGCGTCGGTGCTCGCGAGGGGCCAGGAGCCGCCGATGTTCCAGGAGTTGCCGGATGCGGTGGAGGAGCCCAGGGCGACGGCTGTGGCGTTGCCGACGGCCAGATCGGCGGTCAGTCGGGAGGTCGAGCCGCCGTCGACGTCGAAGCCCGTCTTGGCGTTCTTCCAGGCGGTGCTGCGGGTGATGGTGATGGCGCCCGTGTTGCCGTTGTCCGTGAAACCGTGCGCGGCGTTGCTCCAGGAGAACGTGTTGCTCACGGCGTGCGCGGCGGCCGGGCCGGTGCCGCCGCTGCCGCCGAGCTTGAAGCCGTTGCCGTCACCGGAGAAGTTCGGGATGCTCCACCGGTTGTAGCCGTTGCCGTACGCGACGCTGTTCTGGATCGTGATCGGTGACGTGAACGCCCACGCGTCGAAGCCGTCGTCGACGTTGTTCCACAGCCGGGCGCCGCGGACCACGTTGCCGGAGCCGCCGCCCTCCTTGACACCCAGGCCGTCGGCGCTCTCACCGTTCTTGCGCGGGTCCCGGTTGCCGTAGCTGTCCAGGTTGAGGATCAGGTTGTTCGCCGAGCTGTTCTGCAGCTGGAAGCCGGTCTCGTAGTTGTCCCGGGTGACCAGGCGCTCGAACGTGTTGTTGTTGCAGTTGGCGCAGTACACCCCGTACGGCCCGTGGATGATCTCCAGCCCGGCCAGCCTCCAGTACGACGCCTCCATGTGGATGGCGCCGCGCTGGGCGGCCGGGATCGTCGACCCGACGGCGCCGGGGGTGTAGCCGAGCGCCTCGCCGTCGATGATCACCTTCTCGCTGCCGTACGCGGTGAGGGTGATCGGCGCCGACGACGTGCCGCTCTTGGTGATCTGGATGTTGGAGCTCAGCGCGTACGTGCCACCGCGCACCGAAATCGTTCCGCCGGCCGTGATCAGGCTGATCGCCTTCTGGATCGTGGCGAGCGGCGCGGCCTGGGTGCCGACGTTGGCGTCGTTGCCGTTCGTCGCCACATACAGCGTGGTGGCGGCGGAGGCGGGCACCTGGAATACGGCTGACAAGACCACTCCGGTGATCGTCGCGGTCAGCACATTCCGCAATTTCATGGGGATTCTCCTGGTGGGGACGGGGGAGGCGCGACAAGGGGGAATGCGCTTTCCCGCCCGGACCGTACGACACCCATCGGGACAAGTCAATCGGTCATGGTTCGCGGTGGGTGCACTGCAACAATCCTGCAAACGCGAAAGCATTGACGCCCTCGGATGGCCGATTTTACTGTCGGCCCAAGGTTTCGCGGAGATTACGCACCCCATTCCCGCTTTTATCGCGCCCGACCCGCGGCGAGGACTCCGCGCGCCCGTCCCCGTTTCCCCAACGGCGCAAGGACGAGAAGATGAGACGAGCTCGATGGTTCACCGGCAGTGTCGCGGTGGCCGCCTCCGCGGTGCTCCTGAGCGCGGTGTTCAGCGGCCCCGCCCGTGCCGAGACCCTGTTCGGCGACAACTTCGACGACGGCAACGCCGACGGCTGGAGCCGCAACGGCGGCGCCTGGTCGGTCGCCGGCGGCATCTATCAGCAGACCACCGCCGGCGGCAACGCCCGCGCGCTGGCCGGCGCCACCTCCTGGACCGACTACACCGTGCAGGCGCGGGTCAACACCACCGGAACCGCCGGGGTGGCCGCCCGCGCCACGTCGACAAGCCAGTACTACACGCTGGTGGTGACCGGCGCCGGCACCGCCCAGCTGCAGCGTGTGTCCGGTGGCACGGCGACCGCTCTCGGCACCGCGACCGTCGGCGCCGGAACGTGGCGGACCCTGGCGCTCACCGTGCGCGGCGCCACGCTCACCGGCCACGTCAACGGGACGCAGGTGCTGCAGGCCACCGACAGCACGTTCACCTCGGGCCGGATCGGTCTGGTCACCGCCGGCACGAGTGCGGGCTTCGACGACGTCGCCGTGAACACGACGGCTCCCGGCCCCGGCCCGTCGGCCCCGTCGACCTCACCGACTCCGCCGCCCCGGGCGGCTGCGCGGTCACCGGCACGGCCACCGGCTTCGCGGCCGGCACCACCGGCGGCGCGGGCGGCCCGACCGTCCAGGTGGACACCGCCGCCGAGCTGCTCTCCTCGATCGCCACACCCGGCCCGCTGACCGTCTGCGTCGTCGGCACGATCACCCTGCCCGCCGGCATGTACGACGTGACCAGCGACAAGTCGATCGTCGGTGTCGGGTCGACGGCCGGGATCACCGGTGGCGGTCTCAACATCGGCCTGCCGGTGTCGGCGGTGACCACCCCGCCCGCGAACGCGGTGCACAACGTGATCATCCAGAACCTGTCGTTCCGCAACGCCAGTGACGACTCGATCAACGTGCAGATGTTCTCCCACCACGTGTGGATCGACCACAACGACCTGGCCCAGGGCTACGACGGGCTGATCGACATCAAGCGCGGCTCGTCTCTGGTGACCGTGTCGTGGAACCACAACCACCACCACACCAAGAACATGCTGCTCGGCCACGACGACGCCAACGGCGCCCAGGACACCGGGCGGCTCAAGGTCACCTACCACCACAACTGGTTCGACCGGACCCCGCAGCGCAACCCGCGGGTGCGGTTCGGCGAGCCGGTGCACGTCTACAACAACTACTACGTCTACAACACCGACACCGGGGTGGCCTGCCAGAACAACGCGGGCTGTGTGGTCGAGGGCAACTACTTCGAGGACGTCGAGGAGCCGGTGACCAACACCTACGCCGGACCGGCCGGGCGCTGCGTGGCCCGCAACAACGTCTTCGTGGGGGAGTCGGGCGCACCGGACTGCAGCGGCACCGTGCAGGAGCCGTCGTCCTACTACAGCTACACCCTCGACGACCCGAACGCGGTCAAGTCGATCGTCACCGCCGGTGCGGGCGTGGGGAGGCTCTGATGTTCGGCCTCGCGCTGCCCTCGATCGTGCCGGCCGGCGCCGGCGTCGGAAAGGTGTGACCCCGCCATGAAACGGCTCATCCCCACCGTTATCGGCCTCGCCCTGGTGGCCGCCCTGCCGCTGCCCGCCGTGGCCGCGGCCGCCCCGCCCGGCGTCCCGGACGGCTTCGCCGCCGTCACCGGGCTCGGACTGTCCGGCACCACCGGCGGCGCGGCCGGCCCGACCGTCACCGTGACCACCGCCGCCGATCTGGCCCGCTACGCCGGCGCGAACACCCCTTACACCATTCTGGTCTCCGGCCGCGTCGCGGCGAGCGGCATGATCACCGTCGTCGCGAACAAGAGCATCCTCGGCATCGGGTCGAACGCCGAGATCACCGGCGGCGGCCTGCAACTGGGCACCACGACGCGGCCCGGCAACAACGTGATCATCCGCAACCTCAGGTTCACCGACGCCGACGACGACTCGATCAGCGTCACCAACGGCGCCCACCACGTGTGGATCGACCACAACGAGTTCGGGCCCGGGTACGACGGCTCGCTCGACATCAAGCGCAAGTCGACCTTCGTCACGGTCTCCTGGAACGTCTTCCGCGGCACCGACAAGACCATGCTGCTCGGCCACTCCGACAATTACCGTGACGACATCGGCTACCTGCGGGTCAGTTACCACCACAACTGGTTCGACGGCTCCAACCAGCGGCACCCGCGGGTCCGCTTCGGCGAGCCGGTGCACGTCTACAACAACTACTACGACAACGTGGGCGCCTACGGCATCGCGTCCACCGAGAACGCCGGAGTGGTGGCCGAGGGCAACTACTTCGAGAACGTCGCCTTCCCGTGCCACTCGACCGGCGGCTACGCCGAGAGCAGCCCGGGCCGCCTCGTCGCGCGGGCCAACGCGTTCGTCGACTCCGGACCGTGCGAGGCCGGCGGCACGGTGACCGAGCCGCGCACCTTCTACTCGTACACGCTCGACCCGGCCGCGAACGTGCCGGCGCTGGTCACCGCGGGCGCGGGGGTCGGACGATGAGAATCGCCCTCGCGGCCGTGCTGGCCGCCGCATCGGCTCTGGTGGTAGCGGCGCCCGCGCAGGCGGCGCCCACGGTCGACGGCTTCGCGTCGGTCGCCGCGCTCGGGCTGACCACCACCACCGGTGGGATCGCCGGGCCGACCGTCACCGTCGACACCACCGACGAGCTGCTCGACGCCATCGACACGGTCGGTCACCTGACCATCCAGGTGTCCGGGACCATCGACATCACCAGCAAACAGGGGGTACGCCCGAACAAGACGATCGTCGGCATCGGCGGCAGCCCGACGATCCGCGGTGGCGGGTTCGACTTCTACAAGTCGTCCAACGTGATCGTGCGGAACCTGACGTTCGTCGACGCCGAGGACGACGCGATCAACGTCGGCCAGCAGTCGCACCACATCTGGATCCACCACAACACGTTCCGCTCACCGGTGGACGGCTCGATCGACATCGTGCGGGGCGCCGACTACGTGACCGTGTCGTGGAACCACTTCGCCGGCACCGACAAGAGCATGCTGATCGGCCACTCCGACGGCGCCGCCTCCACCGACGTCGGCCACCTCAGGGTCAGCATCCACCACAACTGGTTCGACGGGTCGCGGCAGCGGCATCCACGGGTCCGCTTCGGTGAGCCGGTGCACGTCTACAACAACTGGTTCGACGGCAACGAGCTGTACGGGGTGGCGTCCACCATGAACGGCGGAGTGGTGGTCGAGGGCAACCACTTCAACGCGGTGCCGTACCCCTGCTTCTCCACCGGCGGGTACGCCGACAGTGGTCCCGGCCGCCTGGTGCAGCGCTCCAACGTGTTCACCTCGTCCGGCACGTGCCAGGCGGGCGGGACGGTCGCGGAGCCCCGCACCTACTACTCGTACACGCTCGACCCGGCGACCTCGGTGCCGTCGCTGGTGCAGGCCGGCGCCGGAGCCGGCAGGATCTGACGGCCCGACATCAGCTCCGGGAGCAGGGCGTCCCGCAGCGCCTCCAGAGCCCGTGACTCGGCGAGCAGGCCGGCCGTGTGCGCGAACGCCGCGCCGGCCCGCTCGCCGAACTCGGCCAGCCGCCGAGGGTCCGGCACACTGATCCGGAAGTCGGCGGCGTCGGCGGCGTTCACCCGCTGCCGGCCCGACGACCCGGCCATCTTCTGCACGGCGTGGCCGCGGAACCGGGCGTCGCGGGCCAGGAAGTACGGGAACTGCGGCGGCACGCCCGGCCGGGCCCGCAGCACGATGAACTCGCCCGACCCGGTCGCCGTCCGGTCCGGGCCGAGGAAGTCCACGTAGCCGGTCTTGCCGTTCTCCAGGCACGGGGTGATCCGAGCCAGCAGCGTGTCGCCGTCGCGGAACCGGCTGCCACCGCGCGGCGGCCGATGCGACCAGGACCGGATCCCGGCCACCTGGGTGGGCAGGGCGGCCATGTCGACGTACGGAGCGCCGGCCGGGTCCGGCGGCGGGGTCCGCGGGTTGAACTCGACCAGATCGGTCACCGGCACCTCGCCGTCGCCGGTGACGGCGAGGGCGTCGAACTCGGCGCGCAGCAGCTCCTCGGACGCGGTCACCACCCGATCGTTGATCTCGACCTTGTCGTCCAGGGCGGCCAGCACCGCGGCGATCCGGCGCTGCTCGTCCAGCGGCGGCACCCGCAGCGACTCGGCGTCGAGGAACCGCTCGAACTGGAAGTTGCTGATCCCGGTCGACTGGTTCTCGTAGTCGCCGGCCCGCCCGGACAGATACATGTCGAGCAGGCCGTAGTAGGCGTACCGCGGGTCGACCAGCGTGGTGTCGAACCGGACGAGACGGCAGAAGCTCGCCGGGATGACCGGGTGCTCGAACGCCGGCAACACGTCCGGGCCGGCGAACAGCGATCGGCCGGTCGTCTGGCCCCGCGCCACGCTGCCGCCGGAGATCTCCAGCAACACGTCGCCGGGCCTCACCCGCCGCGGCGCGATCAGGGTGCGTTTCTCCCAACGGCGAGGGACGGCGTCGGTACGGCCGGAGCGCACCGCCGCGAAATCGGTGCCCCGGATCACCACCACCGGGTCGTGGCCGTCGATCTCCCGGTCCCGGCCCCAGCCGCCGCCACGGGCGAAGATCACCAGGTCACGGTACGGACGACGGGTCACGTCAGATCCCGGAGGCGGTCACGCAGCACGTCCTCACGGCGGCGCGACTCGTCCAGGCAGGCCTGCAGCTCCTTGGTCAGCCGGGCGATCCGGTCGGGCGGCGGCTCGGCGGCCGGGTCGTCGCCGGCCCCGGCCGCGCCCACGTAGCGCCCCGGGCTCAGGACGTGATCACGTGACCGGATCTCGTCGAGGTTCGCCGCGTAGGAGAAGCCGGGCGTGTCCTCGTACCCCCGCTTGGTCTTGATCCCGGGGTCACGCCAGGCGTGGAACGTGCCCGCGACGCGCTGGATGTCGGCGTCCGTGAGGACCCGCTCGGTCCGGCCGGTCATCGTGCCGAGCCCGCGCGCGTCGATGAAGAGCACCTGCCCCTTCCGCCGGCCCTTGTCCCGCGACAGGAACCACACGCACGCCGGGATCGCGGTCGTGCGGAAGAGGTTCGGCGGCAGTGCCACCATGCACTCCACCAGGTCGTCCTCGACGATCGCCCGGCGGATGTCGCCCTCGCCGGCCAGCCGCGACGACATCGAGCCGTTCGCCAGCACCACGCCCGCGCCACCCCGCGGCCCGAGTTTCGCGATGATGTGCTGCAACCAGGCGTAGTTGGCGTTGCCGCGTGGCGGCAGGCCGTGCCGCCAGCGCGGATCGTCCTCGCGGCGCGGCCAGTCGCTCATGTTGAACGGCGGGTTGGCCAGGATGAAGTCGGCGCGCAGATCCGGGTGCCGGTCGTCGGTGAACGTGTCGGCCCACCGGTCGCCGAGCCCGCGCGGGTCGATGCCGTGGATCGCCAGGTTCATCTTCGCCAGCCGCCACGTCCGCTCGTTGGCCTCCTGCCCGACGACCGTGATCGGACTGCGCCGGCCCGCCTGGACGAACATGCCGCCGGAGCCGCAACACGGGTCGTACACCCGGCCGTGGTCTGGCCGCAGCATCTCCACCAGCAACGTCACCACGCTCGCCGGGGTGTAGAACTCGCCGGCCCGTTTGCCCTCGGCCCGCGCGAACCGCTCCAGGAAGTACTCGTACACCTCGCCGAGCACGTCCCGGGCGTCGCCGGTGAACCGGGCGTCACCGATCACGCCGACCAGCTCCCGCAGCCGGTCCTGATCGACGTTGTCCCGGTCGAAGATCCGCGGCAGCACCCCGGCCAGCGACGGGTTCTCCCGCATGATCGCGTCCATCGCGGCGTCCAGCAGGGCGCCCACCCGGCCGCCGGTGTGCGCGGCCAGGTGCTCCCAGCGGGCGTTAGCCGGCACCCGGAACACGCTGCCCGCGGTGTCCGAGACGTACTTGAGGAAGACCAGCCCGAGGACGAACTCCTTGTACTGGGCGGCGTCCACCGAGCCGCGCAGCTTGTTCGCCGCCCTCCACAGGATGTCCTGGATCAATTCCGGTCCGTTCACTAGCGGAGAAACCCGTACCGTACGTCTCTCCGGCGGAGAACCCGTACCGTACGTCGAACCGACCGGGCGACCCGGCACGTACCACCCGGTGGCACGCGGCGATTTCACTCGCGGGAAATCCACGCCGTGTCAGAATCGGGCCGGGACAGGTGGGCAGACCTCGTCCTCACGACCGTACCGGTGACGACCGTCAATGAAATACGCTGGCATTGTCGCTCGCCGCGGCATCGATCGATGGACAGGGAGTGCGCGTGTCCCAGGACCGGGTGAGCCGACATCAGATCGAGACCCGGGACGGCCGCGTCGTCACCTACGACATCGCCGGGCATCCGGCCGGCTCCCCGATCTTCCTGTTGCACGGCTCGCCGGGCAGCCGCATCGGCCCGCGCCCCCGAGGCAGCGTCCTCTACCGGCTCGGCATCCAGCTGATCAGCTACGACCGCCCCGGTTACGGCGGCTCCACCCGCCACCCCAAACGGGCCGTGGCCGACGCCGCCCAGGACATCGAGGCCATCGCCGACGACCTCGGCCTCGACCGGTTCGCCGTGGTCGGGCGCTCCGGCGGCGGCCCGCACGCGCTCGCCGCCGCCGCCCTGCTGCCCCGCCGGGTGAGCCGCGCCGCCGTGCTGGTCGGCCTCGCCCCCTCCGACGCCGAGGGCCTCGACTGGCTCAGCGGCATGACCGACGGCAACGTCCGGGAGTATGAGACGGCCGACAGCGACTGGCCCAAACACGTGGAACGGCTACGGCTGATGGCCGACCGGGCCCGTCGCGACCCCGACTTCATGGTCGACAACCTGCGCCGCCAGATGACCCCGGCGGACCGTCAGGTGGTCGACGACCTCGCGATCCGGCGGCTGCTCACCGAGACCTATGTGGAGGCGTTCGCCCAGGGGCCGTACGGCTGGATCGACGACGTCGCCGCGTTCCGGTCGGCGTGGGGCTTCCGGCTGGCCGACATCACCGGCCCGGTGCTGCTGTGGCACGGTGCCGACGACAACTTCTCCCCGGTCAGCCACGCCCGCTGGCTGGCCGAGCAGATCCCGCACGCGGAGGTCCGGATCCAGGCCTCGACCGCCCACTTCGGCGCGGTCGAGGTGCTCCCCGAGGTGCTGCACTGGCTGGCCGCCGGGCGGTCGCTGGCGGCCGCCCGGCACTGACCCGCTGTCCGGCGCCGCTGTTAGGCGGCCGTCGCCTCGGTGCCCGCCATTCGGCGCCCGTCGTCTGGCCCCGGTCGTCTCGGTGCCCGTCGTCTCGGCGTCCGTCGTTCGGTGCCCGTTGTCTCGGCGCCGTTATTCGGTGCGTAGGGCGGTGGCCGTCCGCGTGCGTGCCGCCCAACCGGCCGGCAGCAGCGCGCCGAGGACCGCGATCACCAGACCGCCGGCGCCGAGCAGCACGAGCTGGCCCGGGTGATAGGTGTCGAGCATCTCCGCGGGCAGCCGGAAACCGGCCGACCAGCCCATCTCGGCCACGACGTGACGCTGCAGCAGCATCCCGGCCGGCGCGCCGATCACCCCGCCGGCCAGCCCGGTGACCACCACCGACGCGATCACCATGGCGATCGTCTGCCGCGGCGCCATCCCGAGCGCCTTGTGCACGCCCAGATCGTGCACCCGCTCGCGGGTCTCCAGCACCACCGTGTTGAGCACACCCAGCGCGGCCACCGCCACGAGCAGCAGCGACAGCAGCGCGGTCAGCCCGTTGATGATCAGGACGGCCTCCGGGGTGCCCCGTTCGCTCCTGCCGACGAACGCGCCCAGCGGGCCCAGCGCGATGTCCAGCTCGTCGCTGTACTGCTGCACGGCGGTGCCGGGCGTGACGTACACCCGGAACTCCAGCGGCTTCAGTCGCGGGTCGGCGAACGTCTCGATCGGTGTGAGGATCTCCAGGCCGTCGTTCTCGGTGTTGAACACCTCCCCGGTGATCCGGACCGTGACCGGGGAGCCGCCCGAGGTCAGCGTCACGGTGTCACCGACCCGCGTGCCGGTATGGGTGAGGAACGGCGTGGCCACCACGATCTCGCCCGGCCCGCCGTACCAGGCGCCGTTCACCATGCGGTACGACTCCGCGCAGCTGTCGCCCGTGGTGGCCAGCGCCTCCAGCTTGCCGGTGAGCGCGGTCGTGCTCACCGGGGCGCGGACGGTGCCGCACCAGCCGCGGGTGCCGGGCTGGGCGGCGATGGCGCGCAGCACCGCATCGGGGTCCGGCGCCGTCCCGGCGGGCTGCCGCACCGACGGGGCCGGAGGTTGGTCGGCGGGCCGCCGGCCCGGCTGAGGGCCCTCGCGCTGACCCGCCTCCACCATCACGTCGGCGAGGGACTCCGCGTCCTGGATCCGGTTCAGCGAGGCGGCCAGCCCGATCGAGAAGATCACCGCGGCCGTGCCGAACGCGATCGCCACGATGATCGTCACCGACCGGACCGGCCGGGCGAACGGATGGGCCAGCCCCAGCGTCACCGGGCGTGGCAGCGGCAGCCGCGCGGTCAGCCGGGCCGCCCACCGCCCGCGCCCGGCCGACGGGGTACGGCCCACGGCCAGCGCGTCGACGGTACGCAGCCGACCGGCCCGCGATGCCGCCACCAGCGCCGTCACCGCGACCAGCCCGAGGATCCCGGCGAGCACGGCGACGTCGACCCACGGTTCGACTCCGGCGTCGCTGGTGCCGTACAGGTCGTTGGTCTGCGACAGCACCGGGATCGCGAGAGCGTTGCCCGTGAGCACGCCGAGCAACGCCCCCACGGCGGCCGGAATCAGCGCCTGCGCCAGATAGGCCCGCACCACCTGGCCGGGCGAGAAGCCGAGCGCCTTCAGGATGCCGATGCGGCGGGTGCCGGTGCTGACCGCCCCGGCGATCACGTTGCCGACGATCAGCACGGCCATCGCCAGCCCGATCACCCCGAACGCCATCAGGAACGGCACGAACAGGGCCGCCTCACCGGCCGCCTCCTGCCGGACGGCCAGCCACGACCGGGATGCGATCAGCGCACCGGCCGGCACCGTCGCGGCCACCGCGGCCCGGCCCGCCTCGACCTGCCCGTCGGTGCCGGCCGCCGACAGCCGGTACAGCATCTGATAGCCGTCCGGCTCCAGGGCGGTGATCTGCTCGGGCGCCACCCAGCCGCCGGCCGACCCGCTGATCGACCGGGCGTGCCCGACGATCGTCAGGGTGGGCCCACCGGGCAGGCTCTCCAGCGTCAGCACCCGCCCGACGGACCGCGACCGCCCGGCGAGCCGGCCGTCGTCGAACAGCACGATCTCGCCCGGCTTCGTGGCCCACCGGCCGCGGATCAGGGTCACCGTGTCGACGCCGCCGGACGGCTGCGCCCGGCCGGCCACGACCAGCGCCCCGAACGGCTCCCGGCCGTCGTCGACCGGGTCGATCGTCGCGGTGCGGAACGGGCCGGCCGTCTCCGCCACCCCGCTCGCGGCCGCCGACGCCGCCACCTGTTCGGCCGTCACCTTCGCGGCGTCGAACCCGGCGATCAGGTGCGCGCCGTGCTGCTGGCCGAACGCCCGATCGAACGGGCGGGTGGAGGCGACCAGCAGCGTGCCGCCGAGCACCGACGAGGTCACCGCGATCAGCGCCACCAATCCGATCACGACGGTCTGCACCCGGCGCCGCCCCACACCGGAGCGGACCACCCGGCCCAGCGCGCTCACCGGGTCCCGGCCAGGGTGTCGGCGGCGACCCGGCCGTCGTCCAGCCGCACGGTCCGGGTGGCGCACGCCGCCGCCAGCGTCATGTCGTGAGTGACCAGCACGATCGTCTGCCCGTCGGCGTGCAGGTCCTTGAGCAGCTGCTGCACGTCCCGGCCGGACGTCGAGTCCAGCGCACCGGTCGGCTCGTCGGCCAGCAGTAGCGCGGGCCGGTTCATCAGCGCCCGCGCCACCGCGACCCGCTGCCGCTCCCCGCCGGACAGCCGCCCCGGATAGGCCGTCGCGTGCCGGTCCACCCCCAGCGTGCCGAGTAACTCGGCCGCCCGGAGCTGTGCGGCGCCCCGTGACATCCCGGCCAGCTGTGCCGGCAGCATCACGTTGTCGGCCACGGTCAGATCGTCCAGCAGGTTGAAGAACTGGAACACCATGCCGATCGTGGCCCGCCGGTACCGGGCGGAACCGGCCTCGCTCAGCGTGTCCACCCGCGTCCCGTCGACGGTGACCGCCCCGGAGCTCGGTGCGTCCAGGCCGGCGATCAGGTTGAGCAGCGTCGACTTGCCGCTCCCGGACGGGCCGAGGATCGCGACCGACTCACCGGCGGCGATCGTCAGCGACACGCCCCGCAACGCCGGCGGCCCGTCGCCGTACCGGCGGGTCACGTCATGCAGCTCGATCATGGAGTCCTCCTCGGGAATGCCTCGGTGAGGGCTCGAACGCTAGGTTCGCCGGCACCGGGCACGCGTCGGCCCGAGGAGGCATCTTTGGCCGCGGCGTCATCCTTTCGATGTAAACCGGGGAGGGATTCGCCGGGCGGCGACGACGGTGATACTGGGCCGGTGACAGATGTGGGCCGGCTGCTGCGCCGTTCCGGCACCCTGCCGCCGCTGACGTGGCGCGGCTGGGTCTTCGACGTGCTCGTGGCTCTCGCCATGGCCCTGGCCGCGTCCTCCGCCGACGCCGCCCACATCTCGGCCGACCGGATCCCGGCCGATCCCCGCCTGGCGGAGGAGCTGTTCCGCCCGTCCGAGCGCGACGAGACCGGCTGGCCGCTGATGCTGCTCGTGGTGGCCCCACTGGTGCTGCGCCGTCGCTACCCGCTGTCGGTGCTGTGGGTGGTGCTGGGCACGGCGCCGTTGCTGGCCGCCGACGAGAACGCGCTGCGCCTGTCGTTCTACGCGTGTGTGGTCGCCGCCTACTCCGCGGCCGTGCACAGCCCGTACCGTCTGGCCGCGCTGGCCAGCCTGCCGGTCGCGATCGTCGTCTACGGCAACCTCCAGGACGAGCCGCCGGCCGTTCCGCCCTCCTTCGTCCCGCTGCTCCTGCTGACCACCATCGCGATCGCCGCCGACGGGCTGCGCCGATGGCGGACCCAGGCCGACGAGGGCCGGGAGCGCATGGTGGCCCTGGAACGCGAACGGATGGCGGAGCTGCGCCGGGCCGCCGACCACGAACGGGCCCGCATCGCCCGGGAGCTGCACGACGTGGTCACCCACAACGTGAGCATGATGGTCATCCAGGCCGGCGCCGCCCGTAAGGTGCTCGACACCGCGCCCGACCGGAGCCGCGAGGCGCTGCTGGCCATCGAGGCCGGTGGCCGGGCCGCGATGACCGAGCTGCGGCACGTCATGGGGCTGCTCACCATGGACAGCGACGGGCCGGACCCGGCCGCCGCCGCCGATCTGGCCCCGCAACCCGGCCTGGACCGGCTCGACGCCCTGGTCGATCGGCTGTCCGGCAGCGGGGTGCCGGTCACCCTGACCCGCTCCGGCCGGCCACGGGCGGTGCCCGCCGGCATCGAGCTGGCCGCCTACCGGGTGGTGCAGGAGGCCCTGACCAACACCGTCAAACACGCGGCCGGCGCCACCGCGCTGGTGCTCGTCGAGTTCGGTGACGACCACCTGCGGGTCGAGGTCACCGACACCGGCGGCCCGGCCGGCACCCAGGCCACCACCGGCGGCGGCCACGGGCTCATCGGGCTGCGCGAGCGGCTGGCCGTCTACGGTGGAACACTGCGCGCCGGGCCGCGGGTGTCCGGCGGCTACCGGGTCGACGCCCGGATACCGTGGGAGGGCGGATGACCCTGCGTGTGGTGATCGCCGACGACCAGGCGCTGGTGCGTGCCGGTTTCCGGATGATCCTGTCGGCCGACCGCCTCGACGTGGTCGCCGAGGCGGTCAACGGGCTCGAGGCCGTCGACGCGGTCCGGCGTACCCGGCCCGACGTGGTGCTGATGGACGTCCGGATGCCCGACCTCGACGGCATCGAGGCGACCCGCCGCATCGTCGCCGACAGCGACGGCGACCCTCGGGTGCTGATGCTGACCACCTTCGACCTCGACCACTACGTCTACGCCGCGCTCACCGCGGGGGCCAGCGGCTTCCTGCTCAAGGACGTCACCCCCGAGCACCTGGTCGCCGCGGTGCGGATGGTCCGTGCCGGGGATGCGCTGCTCGCCCCGGCCATCACCCGCCGCCTGGTCGAGCGGTTCGCCCGGCGCGACCCCGCCCCGGTCCCGCATCGCGACCTCGACACGCTCACCCCACGCGAGCGGGAGGTGCTGCGGCTGCTCGCCGAGGGACTGAGCAACGCCGAGCTCGCCGCCCACCTGCACCTGTCGGAGGCGACCGTGAAGACCCATGTCGCCCGGATCCTGGCCAAGCTCAACCTCCGCGACCGGGTCCAGGCCGTCGTCCTGGCCTACCGCACCGGCCTGGTCAGCCCCACCGCCTGAGCCCCACCGCCGTGAGGATCGTCGGCCCGGTCACCTGAGGTCAGAAGCGGATCAGGTCGAGCCAGCGGTCGAGCAGCGTCCGGTCGCCGTGGACGCGGCCGTCGGTGGGCAGGCGGCGCCGGTTGAGGACCAGCAGCAGGTCCAGGATCGGAGCCTCGTAGACGACGTCGGCCGCGGCTCCGCCCGGCTGCCAGGCCATTCCGCCGGGGTGCAGCGTCACGAGCCAGCGGCCGTCGGTGTCGCCTGCGCGGAGCAGCAGCGTGTCGCCGGCGCCGGTGAGCTCCCGCATCCGCGGGTCGATGCCGGCCGGGCCGGCCGCGGTCGTGAGGACGACCAGCAGATCGGCGATGCCGTCGGCGGCCAGGTCGGGGCCCAGATCACCGGTGGGGTCGGTGTCGAACCGGTGGATGATCTCGTCGTGCAGCATCCGGCGCAGCCAGAAACCGGCCGTCCGGTGGGCCGGCACGAACGTCCACACCGGGCCGTCGAAACCATGCGCCTCGACCGAGCCGATGAGCCGCCGGGCGCCCGCGGCCAGCCAACCGGGCCAGTCGCCGGGATCCTCCGGCGCGGGCTGGAGGCGGTACGGCACCGGCTCGGTGGCGGCCCGCTCGATGACACCGGTGGCGTACCGGTGGCCGGTGCCGACGTGGGCGACCAGGTCACGGATCGTCCAGTCGGGGCACGTCGGCACCACGGCCGTGGGGGGCCGCCGGCGCACCGCGTCGGCGAGCCGGGCCGTCTCCGCCTCGAATTCCGCCGCGTATCGTCGCGGCTCCAGCCAGGCCATCAGAACGGGTGCGGGTCGAGCATCCGGTGCAGATAGCGGCCCTCCTCCAGGGCCAGGACCGCCGGGTGCGTCTCGCCGAGCGCGTGCTCCAGCCGGTCGGCGATGTCGGCGTCGTCGGGGGCCGGGTCGCCGGCGGCCCGGCGCATGAGCGCCCGGTTCGCCGCGCAGCGCAGCGCGTCCGGATGGTCCGGGCCGAGCACCTCGCGATGTCGCTGCATGGTCGGCTCGATGATGCGCAGCGCGGCCGGGACCTCACCGGTCTCGGCGTGCAGCACCGCCAGGTTCAACTCCGCCGCCAATGTGTACGGATGCCGGTGCCCCAGCACCTCCCGCAGCTCCCGGGCCGCGTCACGGGCGAACGTCAGACCCTGGCTCAGCTCGCCCTTGGCCCGGTGCGCGGCGGCCAGGTTGTTCAGGCAGACCAGCGTGTGCGGGTGGCGCAGGCCCAGGCTCGCCCCGTACGCCAGGCGCACCTCCTGCAACTCGCTGATGGCACTGCTCACCTCGCCGCCGGCCAGCAGACTCACCGCCCGGCTCAGACGGCACGCCAGGGTGTCCGGGTGGCTCGGGCCGACCACCTCGTTGAGCTGCTCGTACGCCTCCTCGAGCAGGGGTGCGGCCAGTCGCTGCCGGCCGAGCGCGCCCAGCGACACCGCCCAGTTGGCCTTGGCGATGAGCGTGCGGTGCGAGGTCGGCCCGAACACGCGCTCGTGGCGGCGGGCGATCTCCTCGAGCAGATCGGTGGAGCTCTGGTACTCGCCGGCCTCGCGCAGGTCCCGGCCGAGGTTGGTGCCGGTGCCGAGCGTACGCGGATGATCCTCGCCGTTGATCGTCTTGTTCCGCTCGTAGAGCTCCTCGTCGCGGGCCCGGGCCGCCCGGAAGTCACCGGCCAGCCGCTGCGTGGTGGCCAGGTTGTTCAGCGCGGACAGGGTGCGTGAGGAGTCCTCGCCGAAGTAGTCCATCCAGGCGGCGTACGTCTTCTCGTCGCGCTCCTGCGCCTCGCCGTAACGGCCCAGCGCCCGCAGGTCGCCGCCCAGCCCGCCGGCGGTCATCAGGGTGTGCGGATGGGTGGGGCCGAGCAGGGCCGACTGCTCGGCGAGGACCCGCTCGTCCATGGCGCGGGCCTCCTCGAACTGGGCCAGCTCGCGCAGGATGTTGGCCACGTTGAACCGCAGGTTGAGGATCTGCCGCCGCAGCGACGACCGGCCGGCCTCGTCGACCTGGTCGAGGAGCATCTCGTTCCACCGGCGGTCGATCTGCTCGCCGAGCTGGCGGCCCTCGGGCAGGGCGCCGTTGTACCAGAGGTACCGCACCCGGTCGATCATCAGCTGGCGGACCTGCTCGTCGTCGCACTCGGCGGCGTCCGACATCTCCAGGTGCGGCCAGAGCATCCGGAACCGCGGCCACGACCGGGAGTCGTCGATCTCGTCGCGCGGGCGCAGCCCGGCCAGCACCAGGTGGATCTCGTGCCGGGCGACCTTCAGCTCCTGCGGGGTCATCCGGTTGCGGACCACGTGCTGCAGGAGCCGGTGCACCTGGATCTGGCTGCGCGCCCGGTCGAGTTTGAGCAGCGCCAGCCGGTTGATGTGCTGCACCAGCGAATGCCGGTAGAGCCGGACCGACACCTCCGTGTCGTAGCGGCTCAGCACCTCGGCCAGCTCGTCGCTCATCACCAGGTCGAGGGAGATCTCCGGGGCCAGCAGCGAGCAGAGCTGCAACAGCCGGTACGCCGCCGGTGACCGCTGCTGCAGCAGTTCGAGAGACAGGTTCCACACCTGGTCGACGGTGCGGTCCGGGCCCTCCCGCTCGACGCGGCGCAGATATTCGCCGACCTGCTCGCCGGTCTCGGCCAGCCACGCGCCGGTGGCCGCCACCGCGATCGGCAGGTCACCGAGCGCCACCGCGATCCGCTCGGCCTGATCGGTACGGATGGTCGCGACCCGCTGCCGGAGATGGGCGACACTCTCGTGACGCTGGAAGACGTCGATCGTCATCGGCTGCGCCCGCTCACCCCACTCCTTGTTGCGGGAGGTGATCAGCACGTGGCCGGGGCCCTGTGGCAGGAACGGCAGGACCTCCTCGACCTCCTCGGCGTTGTCGAAGATGATCAGCCAGCGCGGGTGCGGGGCGCCCTGTTCTAGGGTGCTGATCACGAAGCGGGCCGCCTCGATGACGCTGGACTGCGGCACCGGCAGACCGAGCGCCCGCCCCAGGTCGGACAGGGCGATGTCGATGAACTTGGTCTGCTCGGCGTCGACCCACCACACGATGTCGTAGGCGTTCTTGAACCGGTGGGCGTACTCCAGCGCCACCTGGGTCTTGCCGATGCCGCCCATGCCCTGCAGCGCCACCTGCAGCTTGGGCGGCGCCGTGCCGGACACCACGACCGGACGGCCGCCGCGCAGCCGGGCCCGCAGCTCCCGCAGGTCGCCCTCGCGGCCGGTGAACCGGGCGTTGCGGACCAGCGGGTTGAACACCACCGGCGGGCGGCCCGGGAAGCGGACGCCGATCGCCTGTGGATCCACGTCGGCGGCGCTGCGGCCGACCAGCCGCAGCACCCGCTCCATCGCCAGCTCCACCGGCTTGCCGCTGATGAACGCCGACGCGGCCAGCGGGTAGGCGGGCAGCGGCGACAGGTCGTCGACGTAGACGGCCAGCGACGGCCGGGTGCCCACCCGGTTGCGGGGCACCACGTCGTTCGGGGCGGTGGCGCTCGCGTGTGACACCAGGGTCAGCCGGCGGCCACCGGAGTCGGCGGCGGGACGCCCGCCGTCGTCGTGGACCCGCAGGCCGGCGGCGGCCAGCAGGCCACCGATCCACTCGGCCCAGGCCAGGTCCTCCGGCGCGTACTCCAGCGTCACCTCCTCCTCGGTGAGCGGCGCCTGCCGGACGAAACGGTTCGCGGTGCGCAGCCGCAGCGCCTCGTCGACGACCGGCATCGCCGTCACCTCGCCGTCGGTGATGTGCGCGGTGAGCCTCTCGTACGCCGCCAGCAGTGACGTGGTCTGACCGGGCGGGTCGCCGAACGTCGCGAGGATCTCCTCGTAGGCGTAGTACGGCCGGTACGGCACCTCGACCGCGTTCCAGTAGCGGCCGCGCTCGGGCGGGGTCATGCCGGCCGGCAGTCCGGGGAACCGCTGCATCGCGAAGGCGCGCCCGGCGTCGGCCTTGTTCTTCTCCGCCGGGTCCACCCGCATCGGCACCGGCAGCACGCGGATGTCGCGCTGCAACGTGTTCTGCGCGACCTCGACGGCCACCTGGGACGCGCCGACGATGCCCTGCTCGCTGAGAGTGAAGCAGTTGACCAGCACGTCCGGCAGCTGGACGGTGCAGATGGCGGCCACGTCGCTGAGCCCGGTCCGGCTGTCGATCAGCGTGTAGTCGTAGTTGGCCCGCATGTCCTGGCGCAGCGCGTCCAGGAACAGGCCGCCGCCCAGCTTCTCGTAGAAGTCGTCCCAGTTCATCCCGGTGAGGCTGGCCGAGTACTTCGGGTTCTGCCGGCCCGCCGACAGGAAGTCCAGGTGACCGCCCTCGGGGAACCGGTCCCAGTCGACGGAGAACGCGTGCTCGTGCACCCGGGCCAGCTTGCGGCGCCAGTCCGGGTCGAGCGGCTTCTTGGCGGCCTCCCACTCGTACGCCCGGACCATGTCGATCACGCCGCTGGCCGCCTCCACCGCCTCGGCCCGCACGAACGGGCCGAAGAACCGGTGCAGACCGGGCGACTCCAGGTCCCAGTCGGTGACCAGCACCCGTTTGCCGTTGGCCGCGAGGATCCAGGCCACATTGGCCAGCGCCATGGTCCGCCCGGTGCCACCCTTGAACGAGTAGAACGTCACCACTTTGCCGAGCCGCTGCTCACTCATCGTCGCTCTTCCCGAAGACGCGTCGTTGCGATGGGTCGTTGATGCCGAATCGTGGCCGGGCGGGACCCTCCGGCAGCTGGACGGCCGCCCGCCGGATGAAGTGGCGCCGGGCCTCGCTCACCACCGACGGCATCAGCTGCGCCAACTGTTCCACATCGAGCGCGCGGTACACACGGGCCGCGCCGAGATCGGCGAGCCGTGCCTCGGCCGCGGCGACGAGCCGCGCGCCGTCGCCCGGGTATCGCGGATCGCCGCGGTCGGCCACCAGCACCGGCGTGACCCAGCGGTGCAGGTGGCCGCGGAACACCTCCAGCGCGGCGGCGCCGCCCGGCTGCCACGGGTCGATGAGGATCATCGCGGGGGAGCCGTCCAGGATCTTCAGATCGCCCGGCCGGTCGACGATCCGCACGGCGAGGCCCTGTTGCTCGGCGCGGGTCGCGGCGAACTCGGCGACCGGCACGTCCGGCGTCCCCAGATACGGTTGCCAGGTCGGTGCGGCGCCGCGGCCGGTGCTGACCGCCACCACGAACGGGGTCTCCCCCGACGGCAGGTCCGGCACGGCGACCTCGTCGAACGGCACGGTCCGGCCCGGTGGCAGCCGCCGCTTGGTCACCTCGACGATCCGCTGCGCCAGCCGGTCGATGATCCGGTCGTAGAGGTGGCGGTACGCGGTGAGCCGCCCCAGCGCACGCAGGCCGTTCTCCGCGTACTCCGGGATGCCGGCCCCCAGCGGCAGCGCCGCGCTCGCCTCCGCCTCCTGGCCGGGATCGGTGACCGGCAGCCACAGCACCGGGATCACCCGTGCCCGGGCGGTCTCCGGCTCGCCCGGGAAGGCCCGCCCGAGCCGGTCCAGGAAGACCGCCCGCTCCCGGATCGGCCACGACTTGAGGAAGTAGCCGGGGGAGTAGAGCGGCACGAACACCTCGGCCCGGCCCAGCCGCTCGGCGATCGTCGCCTTCGACGTGGCGCCCGGGGCGAGCAGGTCGTCGACGAACCCGACCGTCACCGGGTCGGCCCCCACCAGCCGGGCCACCGCCGCGGACAGGTCGTCGAAGCAGTTGCGGACCCAGATGTCGGTGTCCCGGTGACCGGGCGAGGTCCCCGGCGCGGACTTGGCGTAGGAGAGGAAGAAGCGGCAGCGGTCGGTGACGGACGGGTTCATGACGTGCCCTCCGTGAAGCTCGTACGCAGGCCCTCGACACCGTCCGGGATGCCCGGCTCCACCCGGTACCGGCCGTGGATGCGCTGGATGTGCAGCGCCAGCTTCCAGACGATCGCGTCGTAGATGGCGGCCTGCCCGGTCCGGGCCACACCCAGCAGACCGTCGGCGAGGTAGCGGGCGGTCCAGTCCTCATCGGGCAGTCCGGTCGGGGTGAACAGGTTCACCGTGGCCACCGGCCCGGGCAGCGGCTGCTCGAACGGCGTCCACAGCACCGGCACGATCGCGCTCTCCTCGCCCAGGCCGGGCGCGCCGCGCGGAATCACCCGGCGGCGGGAGAACACGTCCCACTCGCGCGGGCACCACGTGCTGTGGAACAGGTACGGGTACGACACCAGGCACACCATCACCTGACAGGTGCCGGCCGCCTGCAGCACCGTCTTCTGCCACAGCTCGCCGCCGCCGCGGCCCAGGTCCAGATAGCCGGGCTCGCCGCCGACCGGTGAGCCGATCAGCTCGTTGACCAGCTCGCTCAGGTCGTCGAAGAGCCGGATGACGTTGCGGTTGGGCTCACGGGGCGGCCCCACCGGCCGGGACCGGTCCGGACGGGAATAGCTGAGGAAGAACACCGGGGCGCTCGGATCGTCCGCGACGGGGTCGGTCACGTGCCGCCCTCCTTCCATCTACGGTTGTCAGTCAACCATCGCACCGCAAAGTCGACCGCCCCGCGCAGTGGGGTCAGCAGCGCGGTGGTCCGCCCGATCCGCCCGCGCCGTGCCCCGCCGGTCCGGTCGAAGGCCGCGCCCAGCTCGGCGAAGTCCCGGTCGTCGTGGTCGATGCCGAGGAAGTGCTCGGTGACCCGCTTGCCGTCCCGCTCGACGAAACAGGTGTACGTCTTGTGCCGCGGCTGCGGAACCCGGCTCTCCGCCAGATGCAGCCCGGTGCACCGCTCCCACCCGCAGCCGATCATCAGCTCGTACGCCCCGGCCCGGTAGAGCGCGCCCACCGGCGACCGCTCGCCCAGATGACAGTCCAGATCGTGCACCGCCATGAGATCGGCCGCCCGCGGCCCGGTCGCCGCGAACGAGGTCTGCGGATGTCCACTGCGGACCGCGCCCGGTGCGGCCCGCACGTGCTCGGCGAACGCGCCCATCCCGTACGACGGCATCTGCGGCGAGAAGCCCGGCATGGCGTCGAGGTACCGGGCCAGCGCGGGCGGGTCCATGCCCCGGATCGCCTCCCGGAACACCGGGCTGGTCGTCGAGTTGTTCGCGGTGTGCGTGGGCACCACGATCGTCGCGTCCGGGCCGATGACCTCGCGCAACGCGTCGAGCAGAGCCTGCGGTCCGCCGGCCGGCGGACCGAGCCGGCGCAGCGAGACGTGCACGACCAGGTCGCCGGCCGGCAGGCCCAGCGCCCGCAGGTCGGCCGCCAGGCCCGCCCGGTCCGGGCTCACCCCGGCCACTCCCCGATCGTGGCGGCCAGCCCGTCCACGAACCGCCGGCCCGCCGTGGTCAACGCGCCCGAGGCGGACAGGTGACCGATCGCGTCGGTGGTCCACGTCCGGTACATCAGGTGGTGCCCCTCCGCGCCGGGCTCACCGCGCCCGGCCCGGCGGCGCCACATGTCGGCGACCGTCAGGTGCGCGTAGACGCCCTGCAGCGCCTGCTCGGCCGGGCGCGGGTCGGGCCGCCAGCCGACCGTCACCCGCACGTCGGAGCCCGGGTCGACCAGATCGATCAGGTCGAGGACCGCGCCGAGCTTGGTGTGCTGGAACTCGTGCACGAGCATCACGGCCAGCGCGGCCGGGTCCGGGGTGAGGGCGATGCCGAGCGCGCCGTACGCCTGCCGGGACGTGGCGCTGCGCAAGGTTACCGGGTCCGCGGCCAGCGGGGTGATCGTGGTGAGCCCGGCGGCCAGCCCGTACGCCTGGTCCGGGGCGTCGCGCAGCACCGACGGCCAGGCCGCCCGCAGCCCCCCCGCCCAGGCCAGCCGCTCGGCCGCGGTCAGCGTGCCGGTGGCCGGCCAGTCGTGACAGTCCCGGTACGGGTCGGCGTCCTCCAGCCGCACGGTCAGGTCACCGGCCGTCACCGAGGGGGTCGGCGTCAGGCCGGCCGGCTCGCCCGCGCCGATCACCAGCTCCGTCACGCCGGGCGGCACGGTCACGACGCCGATCGTCGGCAGGTGGACCCGGCCGTCACGGGGCGTCACCGTGATCCGGGCGTCGACGCCGGCGACCACGGCGGCCGCCGCCACCACGTCGGCGAACCGCTCCGGGCCGTCGTGCCCACCCAGGAGACGGACCGCCCACGCCCGCACGAACGGGTGAGCGAGCACCCGTCGTACCGCCGCCGGGTCCTGCTCGTCGATCTCGCCCAGCAGTGACCACGTGGCCTCCGGCAGCCGATCCGCCGCCGCGACCAGCAGGGACCTGGTGATCGCCTCCTGGGTGGCGGTGAGGTGCGCGACGGCGTCCGCGCCGCCGCCGCCCGAGGCCAGCTCGTCGAAGACGGACCGGGGCAGTTCGGACGGGCCGGGCGTCGCCATCGCGGTGATGAGTCCCTTCAGATCGGAGCAGTAGACGGACGGGTTGTCGAAGCCGGAGCCGGTGCGGAACCGGTGTGCGAACAGCCCACCGCCGCACCGGGCCACCACCGGGCAGGCGCGGCAGGTGGGGGAGAGGCCGGCCAGGCCGCTCTGCCGCCGGCGCATCACCGGCGTGGCGACCAG
Source organism: Actinoplanes sp. CA-252034 (assembly GCF_050956125.1). Classification (NCBI taxonomy): domain Bacteria; kingdom Bacillati; phylum Actinomycetota; class Actinomycetes; order Micromonosporales; family Micromonosporaceae; genus Actinoplanes; species Actinoplanes sp. CA-252034. The sequence goes on along the minus strand of NZ_CP191846.1, from coordinate 6,229,706 downwards.
CTCGTCGGCGGAGGCCGAGAACACCGTCAGACCGGTCGCCGCCGCCCCGTGGAACGCCGTCTTCATCGAGTCCGGCTGCTCCCACGACCCGTCGGTCTCCACCACCGCCAGCTCACCGCGGTCGGCGCCGACCGACTCGACGCCGCTGTCCCGGCCGTCGGCCGTGGCGTGCAGCGCGTCGAACAGCCGGATCGGCACCGGGCGCCCGTCGGACAGCCAACGGCGATAGACCTTCAAGAGCCATCCGGCGTACGGGGTACCGCCCGCCGAGGAGAACGGCGGAGGCTGGTCCCAGGTCGCGTGCGGCAGCAGCAGGTCGATCCGGGGCGGCTCCTGGGCCAGCAGCGCCTCGTACACGGCGATCGGATCGTTGCGCACGTCGACGGTGCACAGGATCCCGGCGTACGCGTCCCGGAACCGCGGCGACCGCAACAGCGCCAGCCCGCGCAGCGTGCGCTCGTGACTGCTCGCCCCGTTGCGATAGAGGCGGTGCCGGTCGTTGGCCGCCCGGTCGCCGTCCAGCGAGACCCCGGCCCGCACCCCGAACTCCAGCAGCAGCTCCGCCATCGGCTCGTCGAGGCGGATGCCGTTGGTCTGCATCCGCAGATCGAGGGCGGTCACCGCACCCACCGTCGAGCGCAGCTCCGTCAGCATCTCCCGCAGCCGCTCCCGGCCCAGCAGCAGCGGCTCCCCGCCGTGCAGGACCACACCGACCGCCGGCAGCCGGTGCCGTGCCGCGTGCTCGGCGATCCGCGCCGCCGTACGCTGCGCCACCGCCGCCGACATGATCGCCGGCCGGTCCCGCCAGGTCTGGTCGGCGTGCTCGTAGACGTAGCAGTGATCGCAGGCCAGGTTGCAGAGCTCGTGAACCTTGAGGACGAACTGGCGCACCGGCCGGGTCGGCGGCGCCGCGCGCTCAGATGGCCGACTGGAACGCGGAGACGTCAGAAGGCCGCTCCCGTGCCGCCACCCGGTCTGCCGGAGCGGCCGACCGCATGATCCGATTGACGATCCTCGAGACGTCCCGCGCCGCACCGCGATCCAGCGGAACGGGCGCGGTCATCGGACGTGATGTGGGTTCTTCCACGGCGCTTGTCTCCCGGTGACCGGTGGTGGGCAGGGAAGCTCGCCCGATCGGGACGAGCGGTTCCTAGAGCATAGACAGCGCTCGACCTAAAGTCACCCGCTGCTCCACGGATGGTGAGCGTGGCGTGAACCGGCGACCATGATGGACATGACCGAGCAGGAGCAACCCCTGTGGACGGCGGCCGTGGAGCGATCCGCATACGACGGGCCGGGCGAGAAGTACCAGGCGGCGATCCTGGAGCAGTACAAGATCTACGTCGAGATGGCCGACCGGCTCAGTGCCCGCCGTGCCCTGGCCAACACCTTCTTCCTCACCCTCAACACCGCCGTCTTCACCGTGATAGGCGTCTTCTGGACCACCCGTCCCGGCGCCGCCGTCACCTGGCTGGCCCTGCCGTTCGCGGCGCTGATGCTCCAGTGCGGGGCGTGGTTCTGGCTGCTGCGCGCCTACCGAGCCCTGAACCGGGTCAAATACCGCGTCATCGGGCAGTTCGAGGAACGGTTGCCGGCCTCACCGTTCTGGCGCGCCGAATGGGACAGCGGGCAGCGCCGCGACACCCTGCTGCGCACCGCCGCCCTCTCCGGCGTCGAACAGGTGCTGCCGATCTTCTTCGCCCTGCTCTACGCCGCGGGGGTGCTGACCGCGCTGCTCTCCTAGTACGGGTGTGGATCGAGCATCCGGGCCACGTATTCGCCTCGGCGCAGGGCCGTCACCGCCGGATGGGTCCGGCCGAGGGCTGTGGCCAGCCGGTCGACGGCATCGCCGTCCCCGAGGGTCGGCTCGCCCGCGGCCCGGCGCATCAGCGCCCGGTTCGCCGCGCATCGCAGCGTGTCCGGGTGATGCGGGCCGAGTACCGCCTCGTGGGCCCGGAGGACCGGCTCGACGAACGCCGCGGCGGCCCGAGGATCGCCGGCCTCGGCCCGTAGAACCGCCACGTTCGCCTGTGCCGCCAGCGTGTACGGATGCGATGTGCCGAGGACCACGGCCAGTTCCTGGGCCGCGTCCCGGGCCAGCGCCAGGCCCCGGTCCGGGTCACCGGCCGCACGGTGCGCGGCTGCCAGGTCGACGATGCAGACCAGGGTGTACGGGTGGCGGGCGCCCAGGTCGGACCCGTACGCCTGCCGCACCGCCTCCAACTCGGTGACGGCGGTTGCCGCCCGGCCGGACGCCAGCAGGCTGCAGGCGCGGCTGAGCCGGCATGTGAGAGTCTCCGGGTGGAGCGGGCCGGCCATCTCGGAGAGCCGCTCGTACGCCTCCTCCAGAAGGGTGGCGGACTGTTCCTGGCGCCCCAGAGCACCCAGGGAGACGGCCCAGTTCACCCTGGCGGTGAGTGTGCGCTGCGAGGACGGCCCGAAAACCCGCGCATACCGCCGGGCGATCTCCTCCAGCAACTCGGCGGAGGTCTGGTACTCACCGGCCTCGCGCAGGTCGCGGCCCAGGTTGGTGCCGGTGCCGAGCGTACGCGGATGATCCTCGCCGTTGATCGTCTGGTTGCGACCGTAGAGCTCCTCGTCACGGGCCCGCGCCTGCCGGAAGTCGCCGGCCAGCCGGTAGGTGGTGGCCAGGTTGTTCAGGGCGGCCAGCGTCCGGGACGAGTCCTCGCCGAAGTGATCCATCCACGCCGCATAGGTCAGCTCGTCCCGTTTCTGCGCCTCGTGGTAGCGGCCCAGCGCCCGCAGATCGGCGGCCAGGCCACCCGCCGTCATCAGGGTGTGCGGGTGAGCGGGCCCGAGCAGTGTGATCTGTTCGGCGAGCACCTGCCTGTTCAGGGCGTAGGCCTCCTCGAAGCCGGCCATGTCCCGGATGATGTTCGCGACGTTGAAACGCAGGTTCAGGATCTGGCGGCGCAGCGAAGCCGCCTCTGCCGGCTCGTCGACACGGTCGAGGATCTCGGTCCAGCTCCGGTCGATCCGCTCGCCGTGCCGGCGGCCCTCCTCCAGGCTGCCGAGGTACCAGAGGTAACGGACCCGCTCGATCATCAGCTGGCGGACACGCTCGTCGTCGCACTCGGCCGCGCCGGAAGCCTCCAGATGAGGCCACAGCATCCGGAACCGGGGCCAGGAGCGGGAGTCGTCGATCTCATACCGTGGCCGCATCCGGGCCAGCACCAGGTGGATCTCGTGCCGGGCCTGCCGCAGCTCCTGATCATCCATCCGGCCACGGACCACGTGCTGCAACAGCCGGTGCAGCTGGATCTGATGGCGAGCCTGGTCGAGTTTGAGCAGCGCCAGCCGGTTGATGTGCTGCACCAGGGACTGGCGGTAGAGCCGTTCCTGCACCTCCGGGTCGTACCTGCCCAGGACCTCGGCCAGCTCGTCGCTCATCACCAGGTCGAGGGAGATCTCCGGGGCCAGCAACGAGCAGAGCTGCAACAGCCGGTACGCCGCGGGCGACCGCTGCTGCAGGAGCTCGAGAGACAGGTTCCACACCTGGTCGACGGTGTGGTCCGGGCCCTCCCGCTCGATGCGCCGCAGGTACTCGTCGACCTGCTCGCCGGTCTCGGCCAGCCACGCGCCGGTGGCGGCGACCGCGATCGGCAGGTCACCGAGCGCCCCGGCGATCCGGTCCGCCTGGTCGACGTGGATGCCGTTCACCCGCTGTGTCAGGTGGGCGATGGTCTCGTGCCGGCGGAAGACGTCGATCAGCATCTGCTGTGCCCGTTCACCCCACTCCCGGTTGCGGGAGGTGATGAGCACGTGGCCGGGCCCCCGCGGCAGGAACGGCTCGATGCCCTCCACGTCCTCGGCGGTGTCGAAGACGATCAGCCAGCGGGGGTACGGAGTGCCCTGCTCCAGGGTGCCGATCGCGAACCTGGCCGCATCGAGGACGCCGGACTGCGGCGCCGGCAGGTCGAGCGCCCGGCCCAGGTCGGCCAGGGTGGTGGCGATGGATTGCGTCTGCTCGGCGTCGATCCACCACACCACGTCGTAGGCGTTGCGGAACCGGTGGGCGTACTCCAGAGCGATCTGGGTCTTGCCGATGCCGCCCATGCCGAGGATCGCGACCGGGGCGGGGGCGGCCGATCCGCGCAGCAGGGATCGCAGGTGGCGCAGCTCCTCCTGGCGTCCGGTGAAACGGGTGTTGCGGTTCAGCACGTTGAACACGGCCGGCGGGCGGCCCGGGAAACGCGCTCCGATCGCCCTCGGATCCACGTCGGCGCCCGAGCGCCCGAACAGGCCCAGGATCCGTTCCGTCGCGAGTTCCACGGACTGGCCGCTGATGAACGCCGACGACGCGACCGGATGGGCCGGTAGCGGGGGGACGTAGTCGACGTAGACGGCCGGGGACGGCGGCCCCGGCGCCGGAGCGCCACTCGAGTCACCCGCGTTCGCATGCGAGATCACGGTGAGGACAGTGCCGTCCGTGTCGTGTACCGGCAGACCCGCGGCGACCAGCAGACCGGTGATCCACTCGGCCCAGGCGGCGTCCTCCGGCACGTGCCGGACGGTCACCGCCGTCATCCGGTGGCGGACGGTGGCGACCGGTTCCGCGACGCCCGGTCCGCCACCGTCGAAGAGCAGAGCGGCGGTGTGGAACGGGATCCCACCCGCGGTGGTCAGCGTCAGCCACAGGGTCGCTCCGGCCAGGTCGGCGGCGGCGTCGGCGGGTTCCACCCGGAACCAGGCGGGTCCGTAGGTGCCGCCGAATCGGTGCAGGATCACTCCGGCGCTGTCCAGTGCCCGGACGGTGCACCGGGGCCGTCCGTCGAGCATGCAGCCGACCAGGAACTCCTCCTCCTCGTACGGCCACTGCGTCGTCGGGTCGGCGAGCCGCAGGTCGACCGAGATGATCCGGCAGTGCGGTGACCGCTCGTCGGTGTGCCAGCTGACCACCGGCTGGACGCCGACCGTCCGGCCCGGGATCACGTCGGCTCCTCCAGCATGAAGACGGTGTCGGGGTGCCCGAAGTAGACGTACCGGGAGGCGTACAGGAAGTCCTGGATGGCCTCCTGCTCACCCGGTTCCAGGTCGAGGGTGTCCGCGGGCAGGTCACGGGCCGCCCGGGCGCGCCGGTCGCGGAGGAACTCGGGAAGCCGTACGCCGCGGGAGCGGGCCTGGGCGATCAGGCTCCTCGCCAGGGCGGCTGACGTGCTGGTCGGCACCTCGCCGATGGTGGCCACGACGGCACGGGCCCGATGCCGGAGGAAGATCTCGGCGAAGTTGCGGTTGGCGTGGTCGCCCAGGGCCGGGTCGAAGACGGGCCGGGCCGAGTTGCACGCGTTCAACAGCACCAGCGAGCCGGAGGCGCGTACCGCCCGTAGTTGCAGGGTCTCGAACTTGGCCAGCGAGATCCCGTCGAGCGTGGCGCTGTGCAGCGTGTCGCCGTGCCGGCCGTGGGCCCGGACGTAGACCAGCCCGAAGTGCCGCGCCTCCGACTCGAGCATCCGCAGCAGACCCACCAGGGTGTCCATGACGCTGCAGGCGGCGACCGACCGGATGCTGAGCCCGGTCTCTCTGACGAGGGCCTGGTCCTCGTAGCAGATGATCTCCGCGCCGGACTGCCGCGGCTCGGCCGAAGCACTGAACTGGGCGTGACGACCGGTGTCGTGGATGGTGGTCCACCGTGTCACCTGGAAGGCGGCACCCAGCCAGACGGGTGGGCCGTCGCCGGTGATGCGGTACAGCTCCCACGGAATGCCCGCGTCGGTATCGTCCCAGATGACCAGCCGCAGGCTGCTGCCGGCGGCGTCCTGCAGGCGGGTCAGCCAGGAGCGCAGCGAGTGCTTCGTGCTCGACCAGGCCATGATGAACTCGTAGTACTCGACGGCCGCCGTCAGCGCCGCGTCGGATCCGACCTCGCCCGGCCGTGCGCGCAGCGCGTCGTCGATGGCCATCCGGGGTTTGACGTGCCCGGCCTCGTCGGCCTCGTCGCCGGTCCACACGCGGCCGCGGAAGTAGCCCTCCAGCCGGAATCGGGGACGTCCGTGGGCGTCCTCGGTGGCGATGACCTTGAGCAGGGCGACGTCGTCCGGTAGCCGTCGGCTCAGATCGGGCCGCGCGGCCGGAACCGGGATGCCGATGGGCTCCTCCGCCGGCGCCTGGACGCGGCCGTGGCCCGTGCGCTCGGCGGCGACCGGCGCCAGGCGGCCCGGCGAGGGCATGTTCTTCAGCCGGTTGACCACGGGATTGTCGGTCACGGCTCGTCCTCCGGTCCGGCGACGATGCCCGCCATCGCATCCGCCAGCGCAAACGGCAGGTCACGATGATGACTGAGCTCGGGCGGCGCGAGAACCACCGCACGAACCGGGCGCAGCCCGGCGACGCCGGCGGCGGCCGCCAGCGCGTCGTCGATCCCCTCGCGGCTGACCGACGTGGGCGTGATGTTGCGCTGGCTGTCCTCCAGCGGCACGTTGCCGCGCCCGTCGGAGACCACCACGAACCATGCCTCGCCGTTACGGATCGGCAGGTTGCGCAGCCTCAGCCGGATCTCCTGCACCGCGAGGTCGAGGCCGTGGGCCAGCGGTGTGGCCCTGCCCGGCTCACGGCTGAGGGCCGCACCGAGTAGCGGGTCGAGGACCCCGGCCGGCCGATGCCGTTCGGCCCGCAGCTCCGACGTCGCGTTGCGATGCCCGATCTCGATGAGGCTGACCGCCGCCCGCCGGGTGTAGGCCCAGCCGAGGTAGGGGGTGAGGGCGCCCGTGACATCCCAGGCCCGTCGGCTGGTGTGATCGATGAGCAGCACGAGGACCGCGTCGGTCTGCGGCTGCCGCCGATGCGACCGGAGGTCCGAGGGGTGGATCCGCAGGCGCCCGCCCGGCCCGTGACGGACCAGGCGGAACGTCGCGGCCCGCAGCACGGTCGCGAGGTGGGCGATGTCGACCGGCCTGCGGGACGCCATGCTCCCGATGATCGGGCCGCGCAGCGACCGCCGGCCCAGGCCTCGCGGCTGCAGCGGCCGCAGACTGGCGAAGTCCGGCATGGCACTCGGCCGGTCCTCGGGATACGGCCACCGGGCCGGATTCCGCTCCGGGCCGCTCGCCGCCGGCAGGACACTGGTCGAACGCGGCCGTACGGCCGCGTCACCGACGACGACGTCCTCGTCGGTGACGACCGTCGGTTGTGCCGCCGGATCGTCGCCGGTCGTCACCGGCAGGGTGAGCGGGGCGGTCCCGGCCGGCTGCGGCTCGCCGGGCGCTGCGGAGGGCGAGCCGCGCTCGTCAGCAGGCGCGGGCTCGGGCCGGCGGATCCCGAGGATCTCGGCGGCGCGGCGGACATGCGGTGGTTCCGTCGTGACGGCCGCCTCGGCGGCGGCGACGGCACGGGCCACCCGAGCCAGCGCGAGGTCTCGGCGGTGCGGCGCGGTGACGTCACCGACCAGGCCGGTGACGGCCTCAGCGGCCCGTGTCGTCATCGCCGGAGGAGCACCGGACGGGCGGTACGGCGTGGGCATGCCGGCCGGAAGTCCGTCCGGCACGTCGCGGTCCAGGGCGGCCAACAGATCCTCGGGACGGCCCGGCATGCCGAAACCCGTTGCGTCCACCCGTACCGGAAAACGATCCAGCAGGTGCGGTGACAACCGCTCCACGTCGCGGCTGCGGCAGGCGGCCAGCCATCGACCGCGCGGCTGCCAGCCGGCATGGAGCCCGTGCCGGTCCGCGACGGCCCACTCCGCCCCGGCGAGCACGGTCGCCGCCCGGGTGACGGCGAGGTTCGCGCGGGCCAGGTCGGGGATCAGCGCGATGAGGGCCGAACCCGGTGACTCCTGGAGCTCACCGGGCGCCGGGGCGAATCCGGCACCCGGGTTCCCCTGCGGGCTGACCTGCCACCACAGGTTGTCATCGCTGTCACCGGCGCTGAGTGTGACGATCCGGGGCGTGCCGTCGCCGTCGCCGAGCGCGGCGGCGAGCCAGGCGGCGAGACCGGCGAGGAGCCCGGGGCGGAGGTTGAGGAAGAGCGTGCCGCCGACTCGATGATCGAACGCGGCACAGGCGAGCGTGGCCGCGATCCGGTCGGCGACCGTGTCAGTCGTGAGCACGCAGGACCCTCGTCACGATCGCGTCGTCGTCGGCCGTCCAGCGGCGCAGCGTACCGCTCTCGCTCGTGTCGCGACGGTGCACCAGCGTCAGCGGCGCGGCCTGGGCCAGGTGCTCCGCCCGGACCTCGTCGGCGCCGGCGAGGGCGGCGATCGCGCGTGCCGCGCGCAGCAGGGCCAGTTCACCGCGATGACCCTCCAGCCGGAACTCGGCGGCCATCGTGCCGGCCGCCGTCGCCGCCTGCTCCGGCACCATGACGTCGGCCACCCGGTCGCGGGCGCGGTCGAGCCGGCGGTGTCGTTCCCGATCCTCGTCGTAGGCCGAGGCCAGCGCACCCGGTGGTCCGTCGAGCAGCCGCTCGAACTCCAGGACGGTGGTCAGGATCTCCGCCCGCCTGCTCGCCGCCTCCACCGAGTCCACCCAGACGACCATGCCGAACCGGTCCAGCAACTGTGGCCGCAGTCCGCCCTCCTCGGGATTCATCGTGCCGACGAGGTTGAAGCGGACCGGCACGTCATGCCGGGACACCCCGTCACGCTGGACGGTGAGGATCCCGGTCGCCGCGGCGTCCAGGATGATGTTGACGAGGTGGTCCTCCAGCAGGTTGATCTCGTCGATGTAGAGGATCCCGGTGCGGCCCTTGCCCCCGGCCTCCTCGATCAGGCCCGGCATCCACCGGGGGGTGCCCTTCATCAGCTCGTCCACGTTCCAGCCGCCGACGATCCGGTCGTCGGTGGCGCCGAGCGGCAGTGTGACGGGCAGGTCGCCGAAGACCATCCGGGCGAACGCGCGGACGGTGGTGGACTTGGCGGTGCCCCGGCGGCCGGTGGCCAGAGCTCCGCCCACCGAGGGGGAGACGTAGGCGATCTCCAGCGCCCGCTTGAGGCCCTCCTGCTCGACGATCCGGCTGTACGGGAGCACGAACCGCCGCGCAGAGTCGTCGTCCGCCGATTCGATCATGGATTCTCCTGCCCGGGAGGCGACGGGTGCTGATAGGCCGTACGCAACGGCACGCCCTGCCGCAGCAGGTCGCAGAGCTCCTCGTTGGCGGCGCGTTCCGTGGTCTGGTCGTGCGGCAGCGGAAGGTGCAGCGCGGTACGCAGGTCGAAACGATGGAGGTTCATCCCGGCGCGCATCCCGGCGCCGTACGCGATCGCGGCCCGCACCGCCCCGGCGTAGCTCAGCACCGAGATCACCAGGGGACCCACCGCCAGCAGCGTCCACCAACCGGACCGCCAGGCCAGCAGTCCGGCCGCGCCGATCGCGGTCAGCGCCATGACCACGCACAGCCGGACCGCGCCGTCGAGAGCGTCACGCAGGTCGTCGACCACAGCGCGGATGTTGTCGCCGAGCAACGGATACAGGTGTGGCCAGATCACGATCGGGTCGAGGCCGTGCTCCTGCCCGGCGGTGTCCGCGGTCGCGGCCAGCACGTTGCCCAGCCGCGTGGCCCGTACGGCGTGCTCCGCCGGATACCGTGCCCGCAGGCGTGCCGACGCCAGCCCGGCCTCATTGACCCGGGCCTGCTCCTGCGGGCTCCCGGCAGCCTCGACAGCCGCCGCGACGGCGACGGTCACCCGGTCGGCCATCCGCTTGCGCCGTCCGAGTTGCCGGCGCCGCCACCACGAGGCGCCGAGCCGGTGTGGGAACTCGCCTTCGAGGATTCGTACCAGAAGGGTCTGCAACGGCTGCACGACCACCGCCACCAGGACGACGGCCAACGCTATGAGCACCGCCTCGAGGACGCCGAGGCTCTCGGCCGTCGCCCAGGCGTCGTCGAAGTGGACCGCGTGCAACGGGGCGCCCGCCCAGACCAGAGCGATCAGGAAGAGAGCACCGGCACAGGTGGGCAGGTAGGCGGTGCGGAAGAATCTGGGCGAGGTCAGTACCTCGGGTGGGTTGGCGAGCATGTCGAGGCTCAACGCCGCAGCTCCATCCGTCCGTGAGCACACCGCGGAAGGTCACGAGGGTCGTAGTGCACGCGGTGGGCGGTCACGTCGCACGATCGGCAGGTGAAGACGAGCAGGCGGTACCGGGCGGAGTCGCCCAGCGGGTCCAGGTGCTCGCCGGCTCCCACCTCACCCGCGGTGCCCTCGGCGGCCCGGAGGGACCGGCGGGTCACCACACCGACCGGTCGGCCGGCCACCATGACGGTCACGGCCGGTAGCGACGAGTCCCGGAAGGCCTCGCGTATTCGCCGCTCGGCGGCGGCGAGACTGCCCACACCGGAGACGTCGACCCTCTCCCGAGCGGGCCGCGCCCTGTCGTCAACGAGCGATTCCAACTCGAATATCAGGTCGTTCTCGTCCACGGACCACGTCCATCCGATCAGTCGGCGAGCCTCGCTTGAGGTCCACATCACACGACTGCGGAAAAGTCGTCAATCCCACCGGGGCGCCGAGTTCGGCCGTTGCGCCGATCGTCGCCTCGACGACCACATCGGACGCCCGATCACGCCGCGGGGGTGCTGACCGCCCTCGCCTCGTAGGGTGCGGTGCGTACCCGGTCGCGGCCGTCGTGTTTCGCGCGGTAGAGGGCGTCGTCGGCGCGCTGCAGCAGCTGGGCGATCGTCTCGTGACCGTCCCAGGTGGCCACGCCGATGCTGACGGTCTGCGCGTCCGGCATCGCGGCGCGCATCCGGTCCAGCACGGTCACCGCGTCGGCGGTCCCCGTCTCCGGCAGGGCGAACATGAACTCCTCGCCACCCCAGCGGGCCAGGGAGTCCTCGTCGCGCATGCCGGCCATGAAGGCCGCGGCCGCCCGCTGCAGCAGCTCGTCGCCGGCGGCGTGGCCGTACGTGTCGTTGTAGCGCTTGAAATGGTCCAGGTCGGCGATCGCCACCGTCAGCGGCTCGCCGGACTCCTCGGCGTCGGCGACCATCCGGTCCATCGACTCCTGCCAGGCACGGCGGTTCGGCAGCGCGGTCAGCGTGTCGGTGAACGCCATCCGCTCGAGCCGGCGCAGCAGCCGCTCGTGCTCCAGCGCCAGCGCCGTCTCGTCGGCGAGCAGGGCGACCGCACGCGTACGGTAGTCGCTCACCGACTCCACCCGCTGCCGCCAGCCGACCGCCAGCACCGCCGTCACCGCCCCGTCGACGATCACCGGCTGCCACAGCATCGACCGGCCGTCGACCATCTTCAGCAGCGCCGCCGACACCCGCGGGTCGGACGCCGGATCGGCCAGGAAGACCGGCTCGCCGCTCGCCCACACCCGGGCGATCATCGATGTGCCGTTCAGCGGGACCCGGGTGCCGATCACGTCAGCGCCGTCCGCGTCGGTCACCACCACCTCGCGGGCCGGTCCCGGCGCGGCACGGCCACCGGCGCCGGCCGGCGCCTCCAGCAGCGACACGTTGTCGGCGGCGGCCAGGTCACGGATCGCGGCGATGATCGTGGTGCGGGCGTCCTCGCCGGTTCGGATCCGGCGTGCGGCCGTCGCGACCGCGGCCAGCAGCTTGTGCGAGTCGCGGGCCTCCTCCTCCGCCAGGTGGCGGTCGGTGATGTCCTGCATCTGCAGCAGCGTCCACGGCCGGCCGCCGACCACACTGGTGGCGACCGTGGCGTACGCCCACCGCACGGAGCCGTCCGGCCGTTCGAGCCGCTGCTCGCCCTCGGTGAGGAGGGGCCCGACGTCCGCGCCGAGGACCTCCCCGGCCAGCGTGCAGATGGCCGGGTTGGCCGCCACGACCCGCCCGGTCTCGTCGGCGATCGCCACGCCGGTCGGCGATGCGTTGAACAGCCGCTCGAACCGCTCGGCCACCGTCGTCGCCTTCTCGTGCGCCCGTTTGAGCGCCCGTTGCCGCCGGCGCAGCGCCTCGTTCAGGAGCCCGCCGAGCATCGCGGCGAACACCACCTGCACGCAGTAGTAGGCGGTGTCCGGCCCGCGCAGCGCATCCTGTGCGGCCACGGTCAGCATCCAGCCGCCGACACCGACGAGCGTCGTCGCCGCGAGGATCCGCCGTGACGAGACGGCGGCGCCGATGCCGAGCAACGTCAGCATCAGGGTGGTGCTGTACTGCAAACGGCCGGTGACGGCGAGCTGCGCGACACTGTCGATGACCGGCAGGAACGCCAGGTATTCTCCGCGCCGGCCGGGCCGCCGGACCATCGCGGCGGCGCCCATGAACAGGGCGGTCACGCTGGCCAGCACGGTCATCACGGTCCGGGCCGAACCGGTCAGGATGAGGAAGTCGGTCACGGCGAGCGCCAGATAGACCAGGGCCAGGGCGCCCCGGATCCAGCGGGTCGCGGCGTCGCCACGCCGGCCACCACTCATGTACGACACGCCCCCGCCACCTCCCCACGCCCTTGGCGGATCTTTTCGGCAGGGGTACGGCCGACCTGAGACTGATTGACGGAAGCGAATGTCCCGTCTAGGTTCCGTGTCCATGCGACGATCACGCCTGCTGGCGGTCCTCACCACGGCGACGCTGCTGGCCGCCGGTTGCAGCGACGACCCCGAACCGTCCGGCACCGAAGTCGACAAGGTCAACGCCGGTGTCATCGCGATCGTCGACGTCGCGCCGATCTACCTCGGCAAGGAGAAGGGGTTCTTCACCGAGCAGAAGATCGACCTGACCCTGACCACCGCGCAGGGCGGCGCCGCGATCGTGCCGGCCGTGCTCAACGGGGAGTACCAGTTCGGGTTCAGCAACACCGTCTCGCTGCTGCTCGGCGCGGCCAAGGACCTGCCGGTCAAGGTGGTGTCCAACGGCACCAACTCCACCGGCGCCGACGGACAGGACTTCGGCGGCCTCTTCGTCAAGGCCGACAGCCCGATCAAGACCCCCAAGGACCTGGCCGGGCGTACGGTCGCCGCGAACACCCTGAAGAACATCGTCGAGACGAGTGTGCGCGAGTCGGTCCGCAAGGACGGCGGGGACGCGGCGGCCGTGAAGTTCACCGAGCTGGCCTTCCCCGACCAGGTTCCGGCGCTGGAGTCCGGCAGTGTCGACGCGATCTTCGTGGTGGAGCCGTTCCAGCAGGCGGCGGTCGCGGCGGGCGCCCGCCGTATCGCCTCCAGCTACGTCGACGTGGCGCCCGACCTCACCGTCGCCATGTACTTCACCTCGCAGCAGCTGCTCGGCAGCGACCCCGACCTGGTCGCCCGCTTCACCACGGCGATGAAGAAGTCCCTGGCGTACGCCGACTCCCACCCCGACGAGGTCCGCAACGTCCTCGCCGCCTACACCAAGATCACGCCGGAGGTGCGGGCCGCGCTGGTCCTCCCGAAGTGGCCCGCCGAGATCAACAAGGCCTCGGTCGACACCCTCGCCGGCCTGGCCGTCACCGACGGCCTGCTCACCGCCAAGCCCGACCTGTCCAAGCTGCTGCCCTGACCGGGGCGCCCGCGAGGCCGGGTGGTGGCGGCTCGATCGGTGATCGGCCCGCTCAGTGGTCCGGCCGAGTGGCCGCGGCGCGCTCGATCACCGTCGCGGTGCGGGTGGCGATCCGCTCGTCCGTGCCGGACCACAGATCGTCCAGCCAGGGGCCGGCGAAGAGACCGACCAGCGTCGGCACACCGTCGGCCTCGGTCGCGTCCAGCCACTCGCTGACGCAGTTCTCGCCGGGGCCGTGCACCCGGTGGTAGCCCGCCGGATGAGAGGGCCAGAACCGCTCGGCGAACCGGAGCACGACCTTCTCCACGCGGCCCGTGCCCAGCCGCGACAGGGCGGCGCGGTGCGGCTCGGGCAGGGGCGGCTCGAACCGGATGTCGCCGGCGGCCAGCACACCCAGCGGAACCGTGACGATCACCGCGTCCACCCGTAGCGAACCGGCGTCGCCGGACAGCGTCACCCCGGCCGCGTCGACCACGATCCGGCCGACCGGATGCCGCAACCGCACATCGAGCCCTTCGGCGAGGTGGTCGGTCAACAGCCGGTAACCGCCGACGATCCACCGGTCGCCCTCGCCCACGCCGGGCTCGAAACCGTGGCGGGCGCTCAGCCACGACAGGGGCGCGCCGGAGTCCATGACGATCTCGGCGTCCACGAACCGGCGTACCGCGTCCATGTCCCAGGCTCCGGGAGCGCGCCGCCACGCCTCGAGAACGTCGGCCACCGACTCGCCGGCGGCCGCGGACTCCAGCCGCCGGCGCAGTTCGGCCTCGATCGATGCGGCGGCCCGGCTCTGCGCCGGCTCACGCCGACGGGGGCGGTGGGCGGAGCTGGAGGGTGTGCCCGGCCTCGCGGGGGAGTGCGGGCCGTCGAGGACGAGGGGGTCGTTGAAGTCGGTGGCGACCAGGCGCAGGCTCAGCTTCTCGGCCAGGCTGGCCAGGACGTTGTCGTCGAACTGCTGGAGCCAGTTGGCGCCCAGGTCGAAGACCGCGCCGTCGATCTCGGCCGGGGCGGTGCGGCCGCCGATGCGGTCACGGGCCTCCCAGATCACCACGCCGGCGCCCTGGCCGGTGAGCGCGCGGGCGGCGCCCAGCCCGGCCATGCCGGCGCCGACCACCGCGATCCGCGTGTGCCCGGCCGCGGCGGCCCAGGCCGCCGCCGCGACGCCCTCCTCATAGGCGCCGTGCGTCATCCCGGCTCTGGTCGGGTGGGTGGCCTCACCGGCGATCCGCAGCCGGTCAGCCACCGGTGTGCCGAGGGCGATCCGGTCCCGGGGAGAGCCGTCCCGGCCGATCAGGCTCCACGAGCCGCGCGCCCACGGATCGTCACCCCAGTGCGAGACCGCGAACCCGGTCAGCCCACCCATACCGTCACCCATCCGTCCTGCCCGTCGGCGTCGTGCGTGATCGCCTCGCGCATGGTGGCGGCCGCCCACCCGGCCGCGCCACCGAATATCCGCCGACGATTCCGGGGCGGGCGTGGACCTGCCGGACCGGGGTCCGGGCGCGGGTCCCGACCATCTGGACGACCAGCCCGGCCACGACCGGGCGGCGACGACCGGGCGGGCCATGGCCGCCGATCCGGTCACCGTGGCCCGCGCGCGGAGCGTCACGCCGATGCGGGCCCCGCCCGGCTGAGCCGTGCGCCCCCGTCGCTAAAGTTGCGTCGATTTGCATGTCGTTTTGGTCGAGTGGGAACAGACTGAGACATGGACGATGCGACGCGACGGGAGGGGTGGCGGACGCGATGAGCAGCGTGACGGCTCATTTCGACCTACCGCTGGACGCGGCGGCTCCGGGTTGGGCGCGAACCGCGGTGACGGCGGTGCTCGGCGGGTGGGGACTGCGCGATCGGGCCTGGCTGGACGACGCGGCGGTCGTGGTCAGTGAACTGGTCGGCAACGCGGTACGGCACGGCGGCGGGCAGATCGTGGTGGACGTGGAGGCGTACGGGCGGCAGGTGATCGTCTCGGTCGCCGACGGCTCGTCCGTGGTGCCCCGGCCGCGTGACCCGGACGGCACCGGCGGCCTCGGCCTGAGGATCGTCGAGTCGCTGACGGTGCGGTGGTATGTGGAGTCCCATCAGGGCGGCAAGCGGGTGCGTGCCGAGCTGCTGTCGTCGCCCGGGGACGGAGTGACCGAGGCCGGCACCAGCCGTACGGAGCCGTCATGAGGATCACCACCCGTCACGACGACGACGCGACCCGCCTGGTGCTGACCGGGGATCTCGACATGGCGACCACGGCGGTCCTCGACGACTCGGTGGCCGCGGCGCTCACCCGGCCCCGGCCACGGCGGCTGGTCGTCGACGCCGAGGGGCTGCTGTTCTGCGACTCCTCGGGCATCCACGCCCTGATGCGGGCCCGGGACCGTGCCCAGCGCCTCGGCACCTCGTTCGTGGTGGCCAACCCGGTCGGCATCACCCGGCGGACCCTGGAGATCACCGGGCTGCTGGACGTGCTGACCACCGCCACCGCACCGCCGGCGTCAGACGAGAGCGACGGGCGATGAGCCGCCCCGGGCGCGCTTGACGGCGTACATGGCGGCGTCCGCGTGGGCCATCAGCTCGTCCGGGTCGCCCTCGCCGTACGGTGACCACGCGACCCCCAGGCTGGCCTGCGGGACCAGGGTCGCCCCGGCGGTGTGCACGCGGGCCGCGCTCAGTGCCGCCAGCAGGTCGGCTCCGATCCGGTCGGCGTGCTCGCGGCCGGCCACGTCCCGGCAGACCGCCACGAACTCGTCGCCGCCGATGCGGCCCACGATGCCGCCGGCCGGGACCGCGCTGCGCAGACTGGTCGCCACCTGACTCAGCAGCCGGTCGCCGGCGGCGTGGCCGTACCGGTCGTTGATGGGCTTGAAGGAGTTGAGGTCGAGGAAGATCACCGCGGTGCCGGCGTGCGGGCCGGAGGAGCGCAGCGCGTCCTCCAGCGCGGACATCGTCGCGGCGCGGTTGTGGCAGCCGGTCAGGGCGTCGAAGGTGGCCTGACGCCACAGCCGATCGCGCAACTCCACCTCCTCGGTGACGTCGGCCAGGCAGACGATCGCCCCGGTCACCGCCCCGGCGTCGTCGGTCAGCGCCCGCAGGTTCGCGCGGATCCGGCGGTTGCCGGCGCCCGGCTCGCGGTGCCCGTACTCCACATCGGTGTCCTTGCCGGTCAGCACTTCGGCCAGGGCCGTGCCGACCAGCGGCCGGTCGACCGGCTCGGTGAGGTCCAGCAGCGCCCCGGTGAGGTCGCCGCCGATCTGGGCCCTCACCTGCCCGGCGGCCTGTTCGTTGAGGAAGGTGATCCGGCCGTCCTGGCCCGCCTGCAGAATGGCCAGCGGGATCGTCTCGGTGAGCCGGCGCATCAGCTGCTCGGCCGCCCGCACTGCCTCCTGCGCCGCCATCTCGTCGGAGATGTCCAGCATCTCGGCGACCACGCGGGGGTTGACCGGGTCGGTGAGGTGGTTGTGGTTGGTCACCTCGAACCACACGGTGTGCCCGTCGCGGTGCACGTGGCGCAGCCGCACCCGGCGCGCCGAGCCCGGTGGGGTGCCCAGCATGTCGACCCAGCTGTCGATGGCCCGTTGCTGGTCGTCGGGGTGGACGAGCTCGAGGGTGCGCTGGCCGATCAGCTCGCCGGGGGTCCAGCCGAGCAGCGGGTCGATCTCCGGGCCGACCTCGGTGACCACCGACGTCGGGGTCTTGACCATCGTGACCAGGCGCGGCCGGACGACCTCCGGGCGCAGGGTGATGTCCGCCGACAGCCCGGAGCCGCTGACGATGCAGAGGTGCACGCCGTACCGGTGGGTCACGTCGACCATGTGCATCCGGGCCGGACGTTCCGGGGCGGCGATCAGGCGGACCCCGCAGCTGGCCGCGCCCTGGTCGATCGTCTGGGTCCAGGTGTCGATGACCAGCCGGTGGTCGTCGGTGACGATCAGGTTGAGCATGGACGCCGCGCCCTCGATCGGGCGCAGACCGGCGGTCGGCGCCTCCGGCGGCATCGCGACGATCATGCCGTTGTACCCGAGGGCCGCGATGAAACCCTCGGGCGTTTTCGCCAGCAGGGCGGCGAGGACGGCGTCCCGGTCATCGGGCTTGATCATCTGCTTGTCGGCCATGTGGGCTCTGATCGGCCGGGCGATCGCGATCTGAGGTTTTCCGGCGCACCGGTGATCAGGCGTGGGCCGCGTCCAGCTGCGTGACCACGGCGTTCACCGCCTCCCGCCCGGCGCGGTTGGCCCCGACGGTCGACTGCGAGGGGCCGAAGCCGATCAGGTGCACCCGGGGCTCAGCCACCACCGCGGTGCCGGCCATCCGGATGCCGCCGAGCTCGTTGCGCAGGCCGAGCGGGTCGAGGTGGGCCAGTGACGCCTTGAACCCGGTCGCCCACAGGATCGCGTCGACCGAGGTGAAGGTGCCGTCGGCCTCGCGTACGCCGTACGGCTCGATCGCCGTGAACATCGGCCGCCGCCGCAGCGCGCCACGCTCCCGGGCCGCCAGCGCGTAGGGGGTCCAGGCCAGGCCCGTGTAGGAGACGACGCTGCCGGTGGGCCGCCCGGCCTCGACGTCCGCGACGACTCGGGCGATCGTCTCGCGCCCGGCCACCTCCGGCTCGAACCCGTCGGTCCGGAAGACCGGCTCGCGCCTGGTGTACCAGCGGGTGGTCGCGACCCGGGAGATCTCCTCCAACAGTTGCAGGGCCGAGATGCCGCCACCGACGACGGCGACCCGGCGGCCCGCGAACTGCTCCGCCGACACGTAGTCGCGGGTGTGCACCTGGATCCCGGCGAACGTCTCCCGGCCCGGATAGTGCGGGCGTACCGGGTTGTCCCAGGTCCCGGTCGCGTTGATGATCGCCCGGGCGGTCCAGGGCCCACGGTCGGTCTCCACGGCGAAATCAAGATCATTTCGGCGTACGGCCGACACGTGCACCGGTCGCGCAACAGGCAGACCGGTCGCCCGCTCGAAATCGGCGAAGTACCGTGGCACCGCCGTCCGGCTGGGCTCGGCCGGGTCGAGCGGTGGCTTCGGGAAGCCGGGCAGGTCGAAGATCCCGTTGACGGTCGCCATCCGCAGTGACTCCCACCGGTGGCTCCACGCCCCGCCGGGCGTCGCGCCGGCATCCAGGAGCACGAAGCTCCGTGGACCGTCCGGATCGGTGAGCGCGCTGGTGAAGCCACGTCTCTTGAGGTGATGTCCCGCCGAGAGGCCCGACTGTCCCGCCCCGATGACCACGACCGCTGCCATGTCCGCGAGGACGTCACGACCGGTGGCGCGTATTCCCGGACGTGACCGGCGACACTTTCGATACGATGGCGTTCCGTTATTGGGGTGGCCGGGACTAGGTTGCTTTTTGATACGGAACGGTTCCGTTTCAAAAAGGTTTCGGGGGCACCCGCACATGGACACCCACGTTCAACCCCAGACCGGGCATCCCCGGCGCTGGGCGATCCTCAGCGTGCTCGTCATCAGTCTGCTGGTGGTCGTGCTCGACAACACGGTGCTCAACGTCGCGATGAGCACCATCGCCGACCCCGACCGCGGGCTCGGCGCCACCCAGAGTGAGCTCGAGTGGGCGATCAACTCGTACACCCTGGTCTTCGCGGGTCTGCTCTTCACCGCCGGCATCCTGGCCGACCGCCTCGGCCGCCGGCTCAGCCTCATCACCGGCCTCGCCGTCTTCGGCATCGCCTCGCTGATCTCGGCCTACGCGACCTCGCCGGACCAACTGATCGCGGCCCGCGCCCTGATGGGCCTGGGAGCGGCGGCCGTCATGCCGGCCACCCTGTCGATCATCGCGAACGTCTTCGACCCGAGAGAGCGGCCGCGAGCCATCGGCGTCTGGGCGGGCGCGGTCGGCCTGGCCGTCGCGATCGGGCCGGTGCTCGGCGGCCTCCTGCTCGAGCACTTCTGGTGGGGCTCGGTCTTCCTGATCAACGTCCCGATCGTGATCGCCGGCGTGACGCTGGTGGCGGTGCTCGTCCCGGAGTCGCGTGACCCGAAGCCGGGCCGCATCGACGTGCTCGGCGTGCTGCTGTCGATCATCGGCCTGACCCTGCTCACCTACGGTGTGATCAAGGGCGGCGAGGACGGCTTCGGCGAGACCGCGGCCTGGACCACCCTCACCGCCGGCCTGCTGGTCCTGGCCGGGTTCGTGATCTACGAGCGGCGCATCGAGTTCCCGTCGCTGGACGTGCGGCTCTTCGCCAACCGGCAGTTCTCCGCCTCCACCGGCATCATCGGCCTGGTCTTCTTCGCCGCGATGGGCTCGATGTTCTTCGGCGCCTTCTACCTGCAGATGGTGCGCGGGTACGGGCCACTCGCCTCCGGCGCGCTGTTCGTCCCGTTCGCGCTCGGCCAGATCATCTTCGCCCCCGCCAGCTCCACGATGGTGAAGCGGTTCGGCCCGAAGGCGGTCAGCACCGTCGGCCTGCTGCTGGTCTCGGCCGCACTCGGCCTCTGGCTGTTCATCGACGTGGACACGCCGATCGCGCTGGTCGGGTTCGCGTTCTTCATCCAGGGCGTGGGCATGGCCAACGTGATGCCGCCGGCCACCGAGGCGATCATGGCGACCCTGCCCCGCGAGAAGGCGGGCGTCGGCTCGGCCGTCAGCAACACCATCCGTCAACTCGGCGGGGCGCTCGGCGTGGCCGTCCTCGGCGCGGTCGTCTCCTCGGTCTACCGCAGCCACCTGACCCCGCCCTCCGGCCTCCCGGACGCCGCCGCCGACATGGCCCGCGAGTCGATCGCCGGCGCCTACGCCGTCGCCGGACAGGCCGGCCCCGCCGCGACCGCCCTGCTCGACGGCGCGAATGCGGCGTTCGTCACGGCGATGCACTACGCGGCCGTCGGCTCCACCGTATTCGCCCTGCTCGGAGCCCTGGTGGCAGTGCTGTGGCTCCCCGGCAAGCGGCCCGCGGGCGACCCGGCGCCCGCCGCCGCACAGGAACCGGGCCGGGAACTGGCCGACGCGTAAACCCAGCGGTGACAATGAACGACATGAGCAGCAGCACGGCGGCCGGCCAGGAGCGCAAGGCTCCTGGCCGGCCGCGCAACGCCCAGGCCGACGAGACCATCCTCGACGCGGTGCTGGGGTTGCTGAGTGACGGGCAGAGCGCGGCGGCGATCTCGATCGAGGCGGTCGCCGCCAAGGCCGGCGTCGGCAAGGCGACGATCTACCGCCGCTGGCCCAACAAGGAGGCGCTGCTCATCGACGCGGTCCGGTCGATGAAGGGGCCACTGCCCGAGCCGGCCGGCGAGTCGGTGCGCGACGACCTGATCGCCCTGATCAAGGCCAACCGGACGCCGCGCGCCCAGCGCTACAGCAAGGTCACCGCCTGCCTGCTGCCCGACCTCTACCGGGACACCGAGCTCGCCCGGATGTATCACGACTTCGTCGAGCCCCGCCGCGAGGTGACCCGGCAGGTGCTGCGGCGCGGCATCGCCACCGGCGAGCTGCGCGCCGACCTCGACGTCGAGCTGACCCAGCTGATGCTCTCCGCGCCGGGCATGATGCAGTCGATGCTGCGCCTGACCTCCTCGGTGCCGGAGGAGCGCTTCGCCGAGGCCCTGGTCGACGCGGTGCTGCGCGGTGCCGCCGCCTGACGTGCTGCGCTCACCGGGTTGTCGGTCTGCCCGATTGCCCGGCTCCGGCCTCGCGTTGGCCCGGCTTCGGCCTGGTGTTAGCCCGGCCTGGCGGTTGCCCGGCCGGAGGCCGCCGGGCCTTGCGTTGGTGCGGATTCGGCCTTGCGTTGGTCCGGCTTTGGCCTGGTGTTGGCCCGGTCTGGCGGTTGCCCGGTCCGGGCTGGCAGCCTCCCGGCCGGGAGGCTGCCAGCCCGGCTTTGGCCTGGTGTTGGCCCGGTCCGGCGGTTGCCCGGCCGGGAGGCCGCCGGGCCTGGCGTTGGCCCAGCTTCGGACTTGGGTTGGCCCAGCTTCCGCCTTGCGCTGGCCCGGCCCCGGCCTTGCGGTCGGCCGGGCCGCTGCCCGACGTTCTTCGGTCGCGCGGTCAGCTGCAGTGCCGTTGGACCGGGGACAGCCATTCGCTCAGGGTCGGTCCGATCGCCTCGGTGACGTCCTCGGTCGTCTTGATCGTGGCGAAGAACTTCGCATCGGTGGACTTGTCGTGCATCTGCTTCGCCGCCTGCTTGCCGGCGGCCTGCAGTTGGGTGTCGGCGCTGGTCTCGGTGGCGCCCTGCACGGCGGTGGCGAACGCGGCGAGGCTCTGCTGCGCCTGGGCGATCGTCTTGGGGTCGGCGGCCAGGGCGGTGAGCGCCTTGGCGTACGACCCCATGTTCTTGTCGTAGACCTGCGCGAGCGCCTCACAGGCGGCGCCGGCCGCCGGGGTGCTGGGCGGGGCCGCCGGAGCCGTGCCGGGGCTGTTCGGCGCGGTGCCGCAGGCCGTAGCGGTGAGCAGGGCCCCGCCGGTGAGCAGGGCGTAGAGGACACGGCGCATGGGGCACCCCCGGGGACGTAGGAGCGATGGTCGATGGGAGCGCTCCCATCGACCGTGCACGATACGTCCCGTGTCGGCTCCTGTCGATACCCCGTGCCCGATGCTCACACGGTGACGTCGAGGGTCACCGCGGAGAGGGGGCAGCTCACGCAGGTGAGGACGGTGCCGTCCGGCTCGGTACGGGTCACGGCCCCGGCGGTCAGGCGGACGGTGCAGGATCCACAACCCCCGGCCGTGCACGAATACGGCATCGGCAACCCGGCGGCCAGGCCCGCGTCGAGCAGGGTCTGGCCGGGCCCGACGACCGTGGTGCCGATCAGGCGGCCGGCCCCGGTCACGGTCAGCCGCTGCGGCTCGGTCGTCACGGTGCCGGGGCCCGCCTGGAAACGCTCGCTGTGCAACCGGTCGCCGGGCACGCCCATGCCGGTCAAGGTGGTCCGGGCGGTGTCGGTCAGCGTCTCGGGGCCGCACACGAAGTAATGGGCGTCGGGGGCGGTGCCGGTGACCCAGCGGCGGATGCCGTCGGCGTCGATCCGGCCGTCCCGGCGGGTCAGCACATGGGTGACCGACAGCCGATCCGGGTGATCGCGGCCGAGCCGGTCGAGCTCGGCCCCGAAGATGATCTCCGCCTCGTCGCGACTGCTGTAGAGCAGATCGATGCGACCGCCGTCCGGGTCGGCGAGCCCGGTGCGGATCATGCTCATCATCGGGGTGATGCCGCTGCCCGCGGCGATCAGCACCATGTCGGCGGCGGAGCGCGGGTGGAACGTCCCGGACGGACCGCGCACCGCCAGCCGGTCCCCGACACGCAGCCCGCGGTGCACGTGCGTGGAGAAGGCCCCGCCTTCGAGCCGTTTGACGGTCACCTCCAGGCGTGCCGCGCCCGGCACCGAGGAGGCCGAGTAGGCGCGCCGGACGTGACGGCCGTCCACCTCGGCGACCAGGGTGAAGAACTGGCCGGGACGGAACTCGAACGGCCGGCCGTCCTCCAGCGCGAGCGTGACCGTGGTGGGCGTCTCCCGGCGGATCCCGGCGACCCGCACCTCCCGTAGCGGGCCGTCGGCGTACCCCTCCTTGTGCAGCCCGGAGCGGTACGCCCGGTTCATCACCCGCCGCAGCAGCCGGTCCAGCCCGGGGATCGCCCGGACGGCGGTGAGCACGAAACGGGGCGCCGTGTTCGCGGCGAGGTGCTCCCCGGCCAGCATCATCAGGTCCGGCGCCTCACCCGGGCGCACGTGCCCGGCGGGCGACCACAGCCGGGCGCCGGCCACCGCGGCGTCGGCGGCCAGCTCCGCGTGCTCGACGTCGATCAGCAGGGCCGCGTGCGGTGGCGTGCCGCCCAGCTCCAGCGTCCGCAGCAGCGCCGGGTCGGTGGTGACCCTGCCCCGGCCGCGCACGTGCAGCACGTCGGTGCGGCCCGGCGCCAGCGCGGCCAGCGAGAGCCGGTCGTCGTGCATCAGGTTGTGCAGGGCGTCGGCGCGCTTGTTGCCCCTACGGTCGGCGACGAGAAGCGTCCGGGCGTCGAGGATCCGCGCCACCGGTCCCTGGTCGCCGCGCGGGCTGGTGTCGCTGCCCCGGTCGCCGTCCCAGGTGGAGAGGGCGAGGAACGGCGCGGCGGCCAGGAAGGCGGACATCCCGGGGCGGCTCAGCGGCCCGTCGCCACAAACCTCGGGCAGGGGTACGGCCGGACCCGGCGCCTGCCACAGCCGGGACCGGAGGACGGCCTGGGCACAATGCACGAACGCCTCCTCGACGGTGACGACGACGTCCCCGGCGGTGGCGTCGCTGCCCGTGGCGACGTCCCTGTTCCCGGTGAGGTCTCCGCAGGCCGTGAGACCGCTGCCCGCGGTGAGATCGCTGCCCGAGGGGAGTGAGCCGTTGATGCGCAGGACCTCGCCCACGCCCGGCAGCAGGAAGAACAGGGAGACCGGGCCGTGCGCTCCCGGCGGAACGGCGAACGTGATCCGGGTCGGTGACAGCAGGCGCGCGAACCCGGGCCGGCCGCCGACGAACGCCGTCGTGCTCGCTCCGGCGGCGTCCCGGTAGCCGAACGCGGCGATCGGGCTGCGTGCCAGCACCGCCCGGCAGCCCTCGTCGAGCGCGTCGATCTGTTTCCTCAGGACCGGCGCGGGCGGGCGGCCGATGAGTGCCTCGACCTGATCAACGGTCGTCAGGGAGTATGTGTTTTCGCTGCTCACGACATTATTGTGAGCAATAGCTCAGCTATTCTGCTACTCGCTTTCCGTCGCTTCAGGAGGTATCCGGATGCCGTCGGCAGACCGCCGTCTTCAACCACGTCGCACGCCCCGTCAGGTGCGCGCCGAGCTGACCCGCGAGCGCATCCTGACCGCGGCTGCTCACGTTTTCGCCGAGCACGGGTATGCCGCCGGCACCACCAACCGCATCGCCGAGCGGGCGCGCATCTCGATCGGATCGCTGTACCAGTACTTCCCGAACAAGGACGCGATTCTGGCCCAACTGCTGATCCGCCACATCGACCGCGGCACGTGGACCGAGGCCGACCGGCTCGATCTCTCCCCGGGCACTCTGCGGGAGACGGTCCGGGCGCTGGTCCGTGATGCGATCGACAGCCACGGGGAGGATCCGCAACTGCTGCGCATCATGATCGAGGAGGCGCCACTGTCCCAGGACCTGCTCGACGCCATCGACCGGCACGGGCGGGTCCGTACCGCTCAGATCCGTGACCTTCTGAGCCGGCACCCGGACGTCCGTGTCGGTGACGTCGGCATCGCGGCCGACCTGATCCTGTTCACCATCGAGATGAACACGCACAAGCTGATGGCCGCCCCGAGCGCGGTGCCGGTCGAGAGCTTCGCGACCGAGCTGGTCGACATGGTCACCCGGTATCTGCGCGGCGACTGAAACCGGAATGTGACCAACGCCACTCTGGCCGCGAGGCTCTTTCGCCCCGGGCGAAGGGCGGGTGATCGCATGATCACCGGCCGTTCCCGTCGCACCTGAGAGGCCCGGCGCAGCCTGCCGGAGAGGGTCGTTCACAGCCGACACACAGATGAAGACCGATTTGACCGCGGGCGCGAGAATCCCACCGATGAGCACCGATAAGCCCACCCCCGCGCCCGGGGCCGATGACTCGGCCGAGCCCACCGTCGTCCTGAGCGAACCCGCCGACGCCCCTGCCGGGGAGCCGACGGTCGATCTGTCGTCGACGGAGGAGGCCGAGCCGACGGTCGCCATGTCGGTGGCCGGGATCGCCGAGGCGGCGAAGGACGCCGAACCGGCGGAGGACGCCGAACCGGCGGAGGACGCCGACGCGACGGCGGCTCTGTCGGCGGAGGAGGAGGCCGCCGAGGCGACGGTGGCGCTGTCGGGGGCCGCTGAGCAGGACGAGGCGACCGTGGCGCTGTCGGCGGCGGGGTCCGACGCGACGGTGGCGCTGTCGGGGGCGGCGGAGGAGGACGAGGCGACCGTGGCGCTGTCGGCGGCTGCGATCGCCGGCGCGGTGGCGGAGGACGAGGCGACCACGGTGATCTCCGCCGGGTCGGAGCCGACGATCGCGCTGCCCCGGCCGCGGGTGTCGCCGGAGGCCACGGTCGCCGTGCCGGCCCGCCGCGTGGCCCCGCCCACGGCCGAGCCGACGATCGCCCTGCCGGTCCCGCCCAGGGCACAACCCCCGCTCACCTCGGCGCCGACGGTCGCCGCGCCGTCCGTTCCCACGCCGCGGTCGCCACCGACCGTGACCCCGCCGCCGTCCGAGCCGACGATTGCGCTGCCGACCGCGCCGAGGCCGCCGGTGGCCGTACCCCCGCAGGCGAAGCCTCTCTCCCGGCGGCGTCTGCTGCGGGCCATCCCGGTCGTGGCCGGGACCCTCCTGGCCGGTGGCACGATCGCCGCCCTCGCCCGCCGGGGCGAGCCGGAGGCGGCTGGGACCCCCGGCGCGGTCGTCACCGAGCGGGCGCCGTCGCGGGTCCCGAGCCCGGCGCCGACCGTGCCGAAGCCCACCGCCCCGCTCATGACGGTTCCGGTGCACACCCTGGAGGACTTCCGCAAGGTGGTCCCGGGCGACGCGTTCCCGGCCGACGCCATCGCGCTCACCATCGACGACGGCCCGCACCCGGTCTGGACCCCGCCGATCCTGCGGCTGCTGGAGAAGCATGACGTCCCGGCCCTGTTCTGCATGATCGGCAATCAGGTCCTCGGCCACGAGGCCACCGCCCGCGACGTCGCCGCCGACGGCCACCAGATCGCCAACCACACCTGGAGCCACCCGATCAACGTGGCCGAGCTGCCGGCCCACAAGGCGCTCAAGGAGATCCACCGGGCCCAGGACAAGATCTACAGCACCACCGGGGTCACCCCGACGCTGTTCCGGGCCCCCGGCGGCGCGTGGTCGAAGGGGCTGTCGGAGTCGGTCTCCCAGAGCGGCGTGATCCCGATGGACTGGAGCACCGACCCGCGTGACTGGGCCCAGCCGGGCGTCGCCCACATCACCCAGCGGCTGCTCGCCGCCGGGCCCGGTCAGATCCTGCTCTGCCACGACGGCGGCGGCGACCGTTCGCAGACGCTCGCCGCCCTGAAGACGGTCATCCCGGCGCTCCAGGCGAGGGGTCTGAAGTTCGTGGCGCTGGCGTGACGGTGGGCTGACTCCTCATGATCGGGGCCGGCGGGTCGATGGACGGTCGTGCCGGTGTTGAGGGAGGACGCTTGATCGCCGTGAACACGACCGACAGCCAGACCCTGCCGGTTGCCGAGCTGTTGGAACGGGCCGAACAGATGCGGCTGGCCGGTGACTACCGGGCCGGTGCCGAGCTGGCGCGGGCCGCCGCCGACCTGGCCGCCTCGTCCGGGGACGACGCCGGTGAGGCTGCCGCGCTGCGGTCGCTCGCCACCCAGCTCATGCGCGTGGGCCGGCAGGAGGAGGCGATCGCGGCCTGCCGCCGGGCGGCCGTGATGCTGGACGGCCTCGGTGACCGGGTCGGCCTGTGCGAGGTGCTGACCCTGCAGGCCATCCCGCTGAGCGAGCTCGGCATGCACGACGAGGCGCTGGGCGTGCTCGCCGACGCCCGGGACATCGCGCAGGAGCTGGGCAACCGTGAGCTGCTCTACTGGGTGCACAACCGCACCGGCGTGGTGCACGGCAGCCTGGGCGACCGTGAGCTGAGCACCACCTGCCTGATGCTGGCGCTGAGCATGGCCGAGGGGATGAACGCCGAGGCCCGGTTCTGCATCCTCAACAACGTCAGCGACAACGCGGTGTACGAGGTGACCCGGCTCCGCGGCCGCGGCGAGAGCGAGGCCGCCGGCCGGGTGCTGACCGGCGCGCTGGGCTACGTGGCCGAGGCGCTGCGCCTGGCCCGCGAGGCGAACCACCCGTTCCGTGAGGCGATCAGCCTGGACAACTACGGGATGCTGCTGGCGCTGGCCGGCGACCTGGACGGCGCGGCCGAGTTGATCGAGGACTCCCGGCGGATCGCGGTCCGGGCCGGTTACCGGTCGCTGGAGTCGGCGGCGCTGCAGCACCAGGCCCGGGTGCGGCTGATGCGCGGCGACCACGCCGAGGCCATCGAGGGCCTGATCCTGGCGCTGGACCGGGCCCATCAGGCGGGCGAGAAGCCGATGGCCATGGAGATCTTCCGGGAGCTGTCCGCGGCCCACGAGCGCATCGGGGACCACCGGGCGGCACTGTCCTACTACCGCGACTTCCACGACCTGGAACGCGAGCTGCACAACCAGGTCGCCGCGGCCCGGGCCCGGATGGCGGCGCACCACTTCGAGCTGGACAACATGCGGCTGGAGGCGGAGAACGCGCGCCTGGAGACGGAGCTGCACCGGGCCCGCAGCGCCGAGCTGGCCGCCGACAACCTGCTGTGGCAGCGCCAGGCGACCGAGGACGCGCTGACCGGCCTGCCGAACCGGCGCTCCGCCGACGACCGGCTGCCGAAGCTGGTCGCCGCCGGTGGCCCGGTCTGGGTGGCGCTGGCCGACGTCGACCACTTCAAGCGGGTCAACGACCGGTACGGCCATCCGGTCGGTGACGAGGTGCTGCGGCGGATCGCCACGATCCTGCTGGAGGGGATCGGCGAGACCGACCTGGCGGCCCGTTTCGGCGGCGAGGAGTTCCTGATCGCGCTGCACGGCTCCGGCGCCGACGACGCGCGGGCCCGGTGCGAGCTGCTGCGGGCGCGTGTGGCGGCGTACCCCTGGGAGTCGATCGAACCGGGTCTGGCCGTCACCGTCAGCCTCGGGCTCACCGAGGTCGCCGGCCCGCAGTCGCTGGCCGCCGCGCTCCAGCGGGCCGATCAGCGCCTTTACGACGCCAAGCGCAACGGGCGCAACCGGGTGCACGCAGACTGACCGTTCGGGTGACGCAAATCCATGCGTGCGGATGGAAGCCAGTGTGTCGGTCAACACCTCTATGGCATTCGGGCGTTATTTCCCGTTCGACGGACGTAAGTTCGTACGTTGCCGCGGACGGCAAAACAGGGGTGGAAGTGGAGCGCGCTCAGTGACCGTGTCAACCGACCTGCGACTCATCGAACTGCCCGAGTGGGAGCCCGCCGCCGAGGCGCCCGCGGTGTTCCGCTCACGATCCGCCCCGATCCGCCGCACCCTGATCGACGTCCTCGACGCGACGGTGCACGAGCATCCGGGCGCCCGCGCGCTCGACACCGGCGGCACGAGCCTGACCTACCGTCAGCTCGCCACCGAGGTCCAGGCGTTGCGGGCGACCCTGCGCGGGCACGGCATCGGCGTCGGCGACCGGGTGGGCGTGCGGATCGCCTCCGGTACGGCCGACCTCTACCTGGCGATCCTCGGCGTGCTGGCGGCCGGCGCGGCCTACGTGCCGGTGGACGCCGACGACCCCGACGAACGGGCCGAGCTGGTCTTCGACGAGGCGGGCGTGTGCGCCGTGCTCGGCGACGGACTGAGCGTGTCGGTACGGCGTACCCCCGAGGGAGGGACCGGACGCCCGGGCCCCGCCGACGACGCCTGGATCATCTTCACGTCGGGATCCACCGGCACCCCGAAGGGGGTGGCCGTCTCGCACGGCGCCGCCGCCGCGTTCGTGGACGCCGAGGCGCAGCTGTTCCTCGCCGACGACGACGTCGAGCCCCTCGGCCCGGCCGACCGGGTGCTCGCCGGCCTGTCGGTGGCCTTCGACGCCTCCTGCGAGGAGATGTGGCTCGCCTGGCGGCACGGCGCCTGCCTCGTGCCGGCCGCCCGGTCGCTGGTGCGCTCCGGCGTCGACCTGGGCCCGTGGCTGGCCGAGCAGCGCATCACCGTGGTCTCCACCGTCCCGACGCTCGCCGCGCTCTGGCCGGCCGAGGCCCTCGAGGACGTCCGGCTGCTGATCTTCGGCGGCGAGGCGTGCCCGCCCGAGCTGGCCGAGCGGCTGGCCGTCGAGGGCCGCGAGCTGTGGAACACGTACGGGCCGACCGAGGCGACCGTGGTGGCCTGTGCCGCCCGGATGACCGGCGAGGGCCCGGTGCGCATCGGCCTGCCGCTGGCCGGGTGGGAGCTCGCCGTCGTCGACGCCTCCGGCGAGCCGGTCGGCATGGGCGAGACCGGCGAGCTGGTGATCGGCGGCGTCGGCCTGGCGCGATACCTGGACGCGGCCAAGGACGCCGAGAAGTTCGCGCCGCTGCCCGCCCTGGACTGGGCCCGCGCCTACCGCAGCGGCGACATCGTCCGCGCCGAGCCGGACGGGCTGATCTTCCTGGGCCGCGGCGACGAGCAGGTCAAACTCGGCGGCCGCCGGATCGAGCTGGGCGAGGTCGACGCCGCCCTGCAGGCGCTGCCCGGCGTGGCCGGCGCGGCCGCCGCGGTCAAGCGCACCGCGGCCGGCAATCAGCTCCTGGTCGGCTATCTGGTGCCACACGACCCGGGCGACTTCGACCTGGCGGCCGCCACCGCGCGGATCCGCGAGCAGCTGCCGGCCGCGCTCGTCCCGCTGCTCGCCGTCGTCGACGCGCTGCCGACCCGTACCTCCGGCAAGGTGGACCGGGCCGCCCTGCCGTGGCCGCTCGCCGTCGGCACGCCCGGCGCGGGCGCGCTGACCCCCGCCGAGGAGTGGCTGGCCGGCGGCTGGGAGGAGATCCTCGGGGTCCGCCCGGCCGACGCCCGCGCCGACTTCTTCAGCAGCGGCGGCGGCAGCCTGAGCGCGGCCCAGCTCGTCGCCTGGATCCGGCAGACCCACCCGCGGGTGTCGGTCGCCGACGTCTACCAGAACCCGCGCCTGGCCGAGATGGCGGCGATCCTCGACGGCCTGGACACCGAGACGACGGTCCGCCGCGACGTACGCCCCACACCCCGCCGCGCCGGATTCGTGCAGGCCCTGTTCATGCTGCCGATGCTGGCCCTGGTGGGGCTGCGCTGGCTGACCGTCCTGGCGGCCCTCGGCAAGATCGTGGATCTGGCGCCGGCGGTCTCCTGGTGGTGGATCGCCGCCGCCTGGTTCCCGCTGTTCAGCCCGCCCGGGCGCATCCTGCTCGCGGCCGGGACGGCACGGCTGCTGCTGCGCGGTGTCGGCCCCGGCGAGTACCCTCGCGGCGGCCACGTCCACCTGCGGCTGTGGGCGGCCGAACGGTTCGCCGAGGTCACCGGCGCCACCGGCATCGGCGGGGCGGGCTGGATGACGACGTACGCGAAGCTGCTCGGCGCCCGCGTCGGCCGCGACGTCGAT
Organism: Actinoplanes sp. CA-252034; assembly: GCF_050956125.1. Lineage (NCBI taxonomy): Bacteria > Bacillati > Actinomycetota > Actinomycetes > Micromonosporales > Micromonosporaceae > Actinoplanes > Actinoplanes sp. CA-252034. The sequence goes on along the minus strand of NZ_CP191846.1, from coordinate 6,199,212 downwards.
CTGCACTCCGCGCCGCCGGTCACCGGGCTGCTCAAGCTCGGCCGGGGCGCCGCCATCGAGCCCGAGGTCGACCTCTCCGGCTACTGGATCGACGGCGACGTGGTCCGGGTCGGCACGGTCCGGGTCGGCGCGGGCGGCCGGGTCGGCGCCCGCAGCACCCTGATGCCCGGGGCCCGCGTCGGCAAGGGCGCGAAGATCGGGGCCGGGTCCACCGTCGCCGGCGCCGTCCCGGCGAACCAGCGCTGGGCGGGCTCACCGGCCGTCCCGGTCACCGGCAAGGGCGCCACCGTCTGGCCGTCCCAGCGCCCGGAGCGCTCGCGCCTGAGCGGCCCCTCGTGGGTGCTCGCCTACAGCCTCACCGCGCAACTGCTCGGCCTGCTGCCGGTGCTGGCCGCGGTCCCCGCGCTGGCGCTGCTCGCCGGTGCGCTCGCCGGCCCGTCGGCGGTGACCCTGCTCGTCGCCGTTCCGGCCGCCGCCGTCGCCTACCTGCTCGGCTACGCCCTTCTCGTCCTGGTCCTCGTCCGGCTGCTCAGTGTCGGCCTGCGCACCGGTTTCCACCCCGTGCAGGGCCGGGTGGCCTGGCAGGTCTGGACGACCGAGCACCTGATGGGCATGGCCCGGGTGGCGCTGTTCCCGATCTACTCCAGCCTGTTCACGCCGGTGTGGCTGCGGCTGCTCGGCGCGAGGGTGGGCCGCGGCGTGGAGATCTCCACGGTGCTGGCCGTCCCGTCGATGACGACCGTCGACGACGGCGCGTTCCTGGCCGACGACACCATGGTCGCCACCTACGAGCTCGACCACGGCTGGCTGCGGGTCGCCCCCGCCCGGATCGGCAAGCAGGCGTTCCTCGGCAACTCCGGGATGACCGCGCCCGGCCGCTCGGTGCCCAAGCGGGGCCTGGTCGGGGTGCTGTCGTCGGCGCCGCACAAGGCCAAGAAGGGCTCGTCGTGGCTGGGTGCCCCGCCGATGCCGCTGCGCCGCATCGTCGAGTCCGGCGACACCGGCCGCACCTTCGACCCGCCGGCCCGTCTCAAGGTGGCCCGCGCGCTCGTCGAGCTGTGCCGGGTCGTCCCGGTGATGTGCGCCGGCGCGCTCGCGGTCTCGGTGCTCGCCGTGCTCACGCTCGTCTGGCGGGCCGTCGGCGGGTGGATGGCCGCGCTCGCCGCCGGTCCGGTGCTGTTCGCCGCCGCGGTCGCCGGCGCGCTGCTCGCCACCGCCGCGAAGTGGCTTCTCGTCGGCCGGTTCCGTGCCGGGGAGCGGGCGCTGTGGACGTCGTTCGTGTGGCGCAACGAGCTCGCCGACACGTTCGTCGAGGTGCTCGCCGCCCCCTGGCTGTTCCGCCTCGCGGCCGGCACGCCGCTGCTCAACCTGTGGCTGCGGACGCTCGGCGTGCGCATCGGCCGCGGTGTGTGGCTGGAGACGCTGTGGCTGCCCGAGTTCGATCTGGTCCGGCTCGGCGACGGCGCGACCGTCAACCGGGGGTGCGTCGTGCAGACCCACCTGTTCCATGATCGGATCATGAGCATGGATGAGGTCACCCTCGGCGCGGGCGCCACCCTCGGCCCGCACGGCATCGTGCTGCCCGGCGCGAGCATCGGCGCCCGCACCACGGTCGGCCCCGGCTCGCTGGTCACCCGCGGCGACGCGGTGCCCGACGACAGCCGCTGGCTCGGCAACCCGGTCGCGACCTGGCCCGTGACGGCCTCCCGCCGGGTATGACCCCACCGGGCATCCCGCTCGGCGCGACCCCGGGCGCCGACCGGTCGGCCGACCCGTACCTGCCGGAGAACGGCAACGGCGGCTACCGGGTGCTGCACTACGACCTGGACCTCGACTACCGGGTGGTGTCCAACCGGCTGGCCGGCCGCGCGGTCGTCACCGCGCGGGCCGTGCAGCCGCTGTCCCGGTTCAGCCTCGACCTGGGGACCCGGCTGCAGGTGCGCGACGTGCGGGTGGACGGGCGGCCGGCGAAGTTCGACCACCGGTCCGGCAAGCTGCGGATCAAACCCGAGCGGGCGATCGGCTACGGCGCGACCTTCAAGACCGAGATACGGTACGCGGGAAAGCCCGGTCCCGTCTCCGGCCGGTGGGGTGACATCGGCTGGGACGAGCTGAGCGACGGGGTGCTCGTGGCCAGTCAGCCCAACGGGTCGGCGTCGTGGTTCCCGTGCAACGACCGGCCCGGCGACAAGGCGTCCTTCCTGGTCACGATCACGGCGGCGTCGGCGTACACCGTGCTGGTCACCGGCGACCTGGTGTCCAGGCGGCGTGGGGCGGGCGCGACCACGTGGGTGTACGAGCGGGACGAGCCGACCGCGCCGTACCTGATGAGCGTCCAGATCGGCCGCTACGAGATGGTCGACCTGGCCGTCGGGGGAGTGCCCCAGCGGGCCGCGATCACCCCGCGGGTACGCACCGTGTTCCGGCACGACTTCGGCCGGCACGGCGAGATCATGAAGGCGATGCAGCAGCTGTTCGGGCCGTACCCGTTCCGCGAGTACGTCGTGGTCGTCACCGACGACGACCTGGACGACCCGGTCGAGGCACAGGGCATGGCCGTCTTCGGCCGCAACCACCTCGACGGGCGGCGCACCCACGAGCGGCTGGCCGTGCACGAGCTCGCCCACCAGTGGTTCGGTAACAGTCTCACGGTCGCCGACTGGCGCCACATCTGGCTCAACGAGGGCTTCGCCACGTACGCCGAATGGTTGTGGTCGGGCGCCTCCGGCGGCCCCTCGACGAACACCCACGCGGCCCGCTGGCACGCCTGGGTCGCGGCGCAGCCCGCCGACGTGGTCGTCGCCGACCCGGGTGTCGACCGGATGTTCGACCCGCTGGTCTACAAGCGCGGCGCTCTCGCCCTGCACGCCCTCCGCGCGAAGGTCGGGGAGCAGGCGTTCTTCGCGCTGCTGCGCTCGTGGGTGGCCGAGCACCGGCACAGCAGCGTGACGACGCAGCAGTTCCGTGAGCACGCCGCCCGCTACAGCGGCGCGTCCCTGGACGAGTTGTTCACCGCCTGGCTCGACCGTCCCGCCCTGCCCCCGGTGCCGCGCGTCCTCTGAGCCGCGGCCCGGCGTCCCGCGGCTGCGGTCCGATGTGCCCGGTGCTGTAGGCAGGTGTGGGGAAATGGGCTGTCGGTCGTCGGGACGGGGTGGTAGAAAGCCGCGGTGGAGAAGACTTTGGAGTTCGCCGACCTGCTGCGGCTGATGGACGAGCGATCGACCGCCTTCCGTGCGGCGGTCGCCGCGGCGCCCAGCCTCGACGTGCGGGTGCCGACCTGCCCCGAGTGGACGTTGTTCGACCTGGTGCAGCACCTGGGCGAGGGGCGCCGCAAGTGGGCCGCCGTCGTGGCCGCGGGACCCGCCGACGCTCCGCCCGCGTTCTCCGCCCCGGTGGCGCCCCGGGAGCGCGAGGCCCTGCTGGCCTGGTTCACCGCGTCGACGGGGGAGCTGCTGGACGCGCTGCGGGCGGCCGGCCCGGATCGTGGTTGCTGGACGTGGTGGGGTCCGTCGCAGTCGCCGCAGACGACCGGCGCCGTCGCCCGGCACCAGCTCCAGCAGGTCGCCGTGCACACCTACGACGCGCAGGTCGCCGTGGGCGCCCCGCAGCCGTTGCCGGCCGAGGTGGCCCTCGACGGCGTCGACGAGTTCGTGACCACCTGCGTCGCGACGACGGCCGCGTGGCCGCACCCGCCCGCGGTCGTCGACTACCACGCGACCGAGGGCCGTTCCTGGCGGCTCTGGTTCTCCGCCGACGGCGCCCGGGCGGCCGGTCTCCCCGCGCCGGCGGCCGGTTTCGCCGCGCCGGCCTCCGGTCTCGCCGCGTCGGCGGCCGGTCTTCCCGCACCGGCCTCCGGTCTCGCCGCGCCGGCCCCCGTCGAGGACCCGGAGGTGGCCTACGTCTCCGCCCGGGGCACGGCCCATGAGCTGGTCATGTTCTGTTACGGCCGCATCTCGGCGGACGCGCTGCGGATCGAGGGCGACCGGCGCGTGTTCGACCAGCTGATCGCCTGGGAACCGGAGCCGTAGGAGGGCGGCATCGGCCACCGTACGCGCCTACAGCAGCGCGTCGACGACCTTCTCGGCGCGATCCTGGTGATCGGCGTAGGCGTCCGGCAGCGCCGAGCGTTGCACGGCCTGCGCCGCGTCGCCGAGGCTCCGGGACTCCCAGCCGGCGATGTCGATCAGCTTCTCGTAGAAGGCTTTCGCGGCGTAACGCGGGCTCATCAGCTGCGCCACGGTGCCCCAGCCCTGGCTCGGGCGCTGCTGGAAGACGCCGAGCGAGTCGAAGTTCGCGCCGTCGCCCTCGTGGGGCCGGTCGAGCGAGGCCGGGACGGTGGTGTTGGCCAGGTTGCGCAGGCTGGACTCCTGGAGCCCGGTCATCATGGCCACCAGCATCGCCCGGCGGGGAAGACCCATCTCCCGGGCGACCTGCACGATCACGGCGGCGTTGTTCATCTGCGTCTGGTTCAGGCCGGCGACCGGTTGCGGCGGCCGGGTGGACTTCGGCGTGGCTTTGCGCACGGTGGCCGACGGGCTCTCCGACGGGCTCGCTGACGCGGCGGGGCGCGGCCGGTTCCGGTTGGCGGCAGGCGGGATGCTCGTGCGCGGCTCGATCGCGGCGTCGAGGGTGATCGGTGTGCCCGCCGGGCGGCCGGTACCGCTCAGGGCGACGTATCCGCCGCCGGCGACGGCGGCGCTCACGACCAGCAGGATCGACACCGTGCGACCGGCCCGGCCCCGGGCCCGTCGGCGGCCCCTGCGATGGCGGCGTGGCGCCCAGTCCGTCGTGTACATGTCCGGCCCGGCCGCCCGCCAGGGCTGAGCGACGTCCTGAGCGTTCTCCGTGAACACGCCCGCAGCGGCGTCCGTGAACGCGCCCGCGACGTCTTCCGTGAACACGCCCGCGACGTCTTCCGTGAACGCGGCACGCTGACGCGGGACTTGGCCCTGCCGCCGGTAGTGCGCAGGTCCGGTCGAGTACTCCGGCGCCACGAAATCCGCCCGTTCTTCCGTAAACACTTTCGCCTTTCTCCCGGCTCTACGGTCCTGCGGCGGCTCCGGTTCAACGTTAATAGTCTGTTAACTTTCTTAAATAGATGTGAGTCGAAGGAGGAACCCCGTGCCTCGTCCCCACCGGCTTCTCGCCATCCTGTCCGCAGCCGTCCTCGGCGCTCTCGCCCTCGCGCCACCCGCGTCGGCCGGGCGCACCACGCTCGGCGGTGCCGACCCGAGCGTCATCAAGGTCGGCGGGCTGTACGTCTCCGCCAAATCGGTCGACGGCGGTGTGGCCGTACGGACCGCCACCACCCTGGAGGGCCTCGCCGCCGCCCCGAAGAAGCAGGTCTGGCGCGACACCGGTGGCCTCGGCGAGGTGTGGGCGCCGGAGATCGTCCACCACGACGGGCAGTACCGGATCTACTTCGCGGCCGGGACCGGCGCCGCGCACCGGATGTACCACATCAGCTCGGCCGGCCCCGACAGCGGCTACTCGGCCGCCACGAAGGTCGCGCTGCCCGACGACCGGTGGGCCATCGACGGTGTGCCGTTCACCTACCAGGGGCAGCGCTGGTTCGTCTGGTCCGGCTGGGCCGGCGGCACCAACGTCGAGCAGAACCTCTACGTGGCCCGGATGAGCAGCCCCACGGCGACGACCGGAGCACGGTACGTGATCTCCCAGCCCCGTGAGTCGTGGGAGCGGGTGGTCGGCAACCCGTACATCAACGAGGCGCCCGAGCCGATCCTCGACCCGAACGGTCAGCTGCACGTCGTGTACTCCGCCAACGGCAGTTGGAGCAGCCGGTACTGCCTGGCCGAGCTGCGCCTGCGCCCGGGTGGCGACCCGGCGTACGTCTGGGACTGGTACAAGAGCAACGGCTGCCTGTTCGGATCGCACGCCTCGGAGCTGATGGCCGGCTGGGATCCGACCGCCCACGCCGACGGGCCCGGGCATCACACGTTCGTCCTCGAGCGCGGAGACATCGCCACCAGTCCGCCGTCCGGCAACCGGTTTCCGACGATGTACCACGCGGTCACGAAGGGCACGCCGTACTCGTGGGCGAACCGCTACTGGTACACCGGGACGGCCGTCTGGTGGGGGAGCGTCACCTACCGGCGCGCCAACGTGCCGGGAGCCACGACGAGCACCGGCTTCGGTCTCAAGTTCTTCGAGTGACCATTTCGTTATCCTTCCCGTGAAATCAGGGGCCGGCGCGGGGCGTGTCCACGGCGATTGCCGGACACGCCCCTCGTCAAGGAGTTCCCCATGCGTTCCCTCGTCTTCGGAGCCGTCGCGGTGCTGAGCGCTGCCGCCCTCGCGGGTTGTGCCGACACCACCGCGGCCGCCCCGTCCGCCCCGGCGGCCCCGTCCGCCCCGGTGTCACCTTCCGCACCGGCATCGCCGTCCGCACCGGTTCCGGCGTCCGCGCCCACCTCGACGGCGCCGGTATCGAAGGCGGCCACCGCGGAGAAGGCGCCGCTCTCCGACCTGAGCCGGCTCAGGAGGCTCGGCATCGACGTCCAGAAGAGCGTGGTGATCGACGTGGCCGACGACGCCGTGGACCGCTGGCTGTCGGTCGGCGGGAGCGGCGTCGACTTCATCGGCACGTCGCGAACCGACGACACGATGATGTTCCTGGCCCCGGCCCCGGTGACGGCCCCGAACCGCGTCCTGATCAAGCCGCCGTTCTACAACGAGGACCTGGGTCCCGGCTACTGCGTCGCCGATTCGACGGGCGCCCCGCTCAAGCTGGAGAACTGCCGGGCCGGGCGTGAACAGCAGATCTTCACGATCGTCCCGGCAGGCGATTCCGGGCAATTCGAGCTTCACGGGATGTACGGTGTGATCCGCGTCGACAACGGCAAGATCACCACCAGTGGCCGGGGCCGCACCGGCCTGCAGACCATCCTGTACGCCGACTGAGCCGGAGCCACCCTTGCGCGACACGGAGGACTTCGACGCCTTCTACGCGATGTCCTCCCGTCGCGTTCTGGCCCAGATCAGCATGATCGTCGGCAGCCGGGCCGAGGCCGAGGACGCCGTCGCCGAGGCCTACCTGCGCGCCTGGAACCGATGGCCGAGGATCAGCGCCTACGACAACCCCGAGGCCTGGGTACGCCAGGTCGCGTACCGCCAGGCGGTCAGCACCTGGCGCAAGGCCGTCAACCGGCTCCAGGCCCACCGGCGCGACACCACCGGCCGGCGCGTCGAGGCGCTCAACCCGGACCACGTGGCGATCGTCGCGGCACTGCGGAAGATCCCCGCCGACCAGCGCCGGGTGATCGTCCTGCACCACATCGCCGGGTTGAGCGTGGCCGAGATCCACCGGGAGACCGGCATCCCCGCCGGGACGGTCACCACCTGGCTCTCCCGCGGCCGCCGGGCACTGGCCGCCCACCTCACCGACAGCGACACCCTCGAGACGGGCCGGGAGAGCCGCGATGTCTGACGATCGCATCCAGCAGGGCCTGGACTCGTACGCCGAACACCTCCAGCACACCGCCGCCCTCGCGCCGTCCGCCGAGATCCGCCGCCGCGGCGACCGTCGCCGCCGCAACCGGGCCACCGGCGCCGCCTTCGCCGCCGTCCTGGTCACCGCGGCCGGCCTCGGCGCCGTCCTGACCCGCGGCCCGGAGCCCGGCCCGCCCTTCCCACCGTCCGTCTCGCCCACCCGGCCGTCCGTCCAGGCGACCCGGCCCTCCGCCCCACCTAGCCGGCTGTCCGTCCCGCCGTCCTCCGCCGCCTCGTCCCGCGCACCGGCGGTGACCTCCAACGTCACCAGGCTCCGTCAACTCGGCGTCGACCTGGAGAAGAGCGTCCTGATCGACGTCGCCGACGACGGCATCGATCTATGGCTGGCCGTCGGCACGGACGACGTCGTCGACTTCACCGGCACGGCCCGCGACGCCTCCACCGAGATGTCACTGCTCCCGGCGCCGGTGACCGCCCGCGACCGGGTGATCATCGTGCCGGCGGCCCGGCCCGGCTGGTGCGTGACCGACACGTCCGGGATCCCGCTGGCCCTGCAACCGTGCCGCAACGGCGAACCCACACAGACCTGGCAGGTCATCCCGGCGGGCGATTCCGGCCAGATCAACCTCAGCGGCCCGGACGGTGAGCTGCGCGTCGACGAGAACGGCCTGGTCCCGGCCACCGAGAGCGGCCGAACCGGCCTGCAGACCCTGCTGTTCGACCGCTAGGCAGCTTCCGAGGTCAGGGTCTGTGCCAGGTCACCGCGCAGCTTTCGAGGTCAGGGTCTGTGCCAGGTCGCCGCCGCCCCGGGCCGGCCTACCTGCCGGGTTCGGGTGTTCTCGCCGCCGTCTACGGTCGGTGACCGAGCCCGGGTTCCCCTACCGGGTGCACCGGACGGCTCCGGCGATGGGCCTTGTGCCCACCCGAACCGCTGCTCGGGTGCGACCGCGGCGCGACACCGGCGTCGACGACCCGGCCCCCGCGTGTCGGTAGTCCGTACCAGCGTCGGCGACCCGGCCCCGCGTGTCGGTAGTCCGTACCAGCGTCGGCGACCCGGCCCCCGCGTGTCGGTAGTCCGTACCAGCGTCGGCGACCCGGCCCACGCGTGTCGGTAGTCCGTACCAGCGTCGGCGACCCGGCCCACGCGTGTCGGTAGTCCGTGTAGTCGATCTTCTCTGTGGTCGCCGGCGGTGATGGGCGCACACGTAGCGGTTGCGTGTGCGCTGGTCGTCGCCCTGGCGTTGGTGAGAGCCCACGATCGGGGTTTCGTGTGCGCTGGTGGTCGTGGGGGCGTGGCTGGGGTCGCACGATCGGTGTTCGTGTGCGCCTGTCCTCGTCCTCGTGCTCGTGCTCGGCGAAGGCCTCGGCGAAGGCAGGGAACGTCCTGGTGACGTAGTCCTCCGGGGCAAGGGCAGCGGACGTCTCGGCGACCAGTCCCTCGGGGCAATGGGCCGGAGACGTCTTGGTGGCCAGTCCCGCTGGCCGAGGGCGGCGGACGTCTCGGTGACCAGTCCGTGGACCGCGGCGTGAACGGGCTTCCGGCGACGTCATGATCTGGCTGAGCTATGGCCGGCCGACGCCGGCGCAGACCCTGATTCCGAAAGCTCTCTAGAAGACCTCCTCTCGACACGAGCTGCCTGCTAGATCCGGCCGGCCAGGGCCGTCGCCAGCCAGCGGCCCAGGTCGCCGAGGTCCAGGTCGGCGTGCCGGTCCGGTGGGCTCGCGTCGACCGCGGCCACCAGCGCCAGGTAGCGGCCGTGGGTCGCCGCGTACCGCTCGTCGTGCCCGGTGTCGTCGAACCCGTCGAGCATCAGGTAGGCGGTGGCGAGCCGTTCGCGCCGCTGCGGGGAGTCGTCGACGCCCAGCGCGGCGGCAGTCTCGTTCGCCAGCCGCCCGGCCAGCTCACGGGCGTATGCGGCGTCGGCGGGCAGCCCCGACCGGTACGCGTCCAGGATTCTCTCCATCACCGCCGGCGCGGAGTGGATGAAATCCTGTACGGGCGCCGACGTCATCACCGACCCCGGAAACCCGGTGTAGGTGTCGCGCAGATGATCGCGCACCGCGGCACGGAACTCCTCGTCCCGCAGCAGATCGGCCAGCTCGATCCAGGCGTCCAACTGGGCGGCCGTCGGATCCTCGGGCAGCCGCGGCCGCATCGCGCCGAGGCGATCGGCGAAGTCCTCGGGCAGGTCGGCGCCGGCTTCGGCCCAGAAGTCGTCGACCAGCCGCTCCCGGTCCTCGTCGGACATCGTGACGAGCCGGCGCATCAGGGCCGCCCGCTGCACCGGATGGTCGTGCCGGTTGAGGGCACGCAGCACCGACCGTCGGGCCCGCAGGTCGCGATCCTGCCGTTCGACGAGCTCCAGATGCTCGGCGAGCAGGTAGCGCAGCGTCGTCCCGCCGTCCATCAGCCGCCGGATCTCGTCGAGTCCGGCGCCCAGGTCGCGGAGGGTGCGGAGGAGCTCGAGCCGGGCGACGGCGGTCACGTCGTACAGCCGGTGGCCGGCATGGTTGAGGCCGCTGGCCGGGACGATGCCCTCGTCGGCGTAGAAGCGGATGGCGCTGACCGACAGGCCGGTCCGGCGGGCCACGTCGCCGATCGGATGGAGTTCGCCGTGATCTGTCATGGGGAGGAGCATCGCCGCTCGACCCACTTGAGCCGCAAGCCCCGGAGCCCGGGGAGCCCACGAGTCCGGGCCGCGAGTCCGGCAGCCCGCAAGCCCGGGATCATCGCAGCGTCGGCACGGCAGCGCCGTCGGCCCGGTCGGCGCGGACGCCCGGCAGGGTGGCGAGCCACGGGGACAGGATGGCGGCGAGGGCGGTGGCGTCCGGCGGGCGGCGGCCGAGGCCGACGGCGTACTCACGGATGGCCGGGCCGGTGGTGAACGGCCGCGGCCATGCGTGCGCGTCGGTGACCCCGGCCTCCTCCAGGGCACTCAGCAGCGCCCGCACCCGGCCACGGAACCGGCCGATGGTCTCCTCGAACGGCTCGCCCGCCACCGGCTCGACGGTCAGCACGGCCCAGGCCCGGTGCCGCCGGTGCGGTGGCGTCGCGGGCTGCCCCTCCCATGACTGGTAGAGCTCCTGAACGACCAGGTCGGCGAGCCCTTGACCGACCTGCCCGGTGCAGATCCGGACCGGAGAGGAGGGGGTCAGGACCATCATGGGGTACGCCTCCGTGAGCACCGTGGCGGCGCCGGTCAGACTGACGGGCTCGCTCCAGTCCCACGCCGCCCAGGTGCCGAGGAAGTGCCGCAGCAACTCGTCCGGGGCCAGGTCGCCGGCGTCCACGGCGGTTCGTGCGGCCAGTACCACCCAGGCCAGGCCGGGCAGGCTGCCGAACGGAGCCGAGTCCAGGCCGCGTGACCGTGCCCATGCCTTGACGTCGCGGGCCAGGCCGGTGAATCCGGGCACGGTGGCGGTCGCGGCGAGCACGGCCTCGGCGTCGGACACGGCACTCAACGCGACGGCCGACGGCTCGCCGAGCTCCGCGCGCCGCTTCACCGCCTCGTCCGGCGGCAGCCCACCGGAGCCGACCGTGACCAGATCGACCGCGAGACCGTCCCCGGCCAGCCGCAGCCCCGGCACCCGCGCCCCGGTCACCGGCCGCACCGACCATCCCGGCCCGACAGCGTCGGCGACCCGTCGCCGCAGGCCGTCGACGTCGATCACGCCGGTGGGTACGGTGTTCGCCCCGCCCACCAGCCCCGCGCCGCCCCGGCCGGGGACTGCCGCGCCGGTCCCGCTCGGAGGAGTCGCGCCGGACTGGTCCGGGAGAGTCGTGTCGGTCCGGGAGGAGGGAGTCTCGCCGGCCTGGTGGGGGAGCGCCGCGCTGGTCCCGGTGGGGAGCACGGCGACCAGGTCGAGGTCGGCGCCGGGCAGGTCGCAGCCCAGCCGTCGTGAGCCGGCCAGGTACACGATCGCCTCGGGCAGGGCGGCCCGCAGCGTGGCGAGGACCGCGCCCGGCTCGGCGGCGGGCGGTGCGGGCGGTGCGGGCGGCTCCGGATCGGGCAACCAGCGCAGTTCGCCGGTGCCGAGCAGCAGCTCCGCCCGGGGGACCATCGGCTCGTCGCCGCGGCGGGACAACAGCGTCAGCCGGTCGACGCGGGCCGTCGCCGGGGCGAGCCGGGTGGTCACGGGACCGCTGGCGCGGCCCAGCGTCAGGTGGGGCGTCCAGCCCCCGGCGCGACCGCGGCACTGCGGGAACCGGCGCTGCAACGCCCGGTGCAGCCCCGCCCACGGCTCCGGGCCCGCGGCGGCCGGGTCGAGCCAGACGGTGGCGTCGTCACGGTGCGCGAAGGTGCGTACCCCCGAAAGGTCTGCCTCGAACGGGGAGACCTCGGCCGCCGCGGCTGCCAGATGTGGCGCCGCGTCCTCGAAATCGGCTTCCGGGAGGAAGCCGAAAAGCACGTTGACGTGTGGCGGCCACCGTTCGACCTGCGGGTCCATCGCCTGCCGGACCTGCTGGACCGGCGGCCACAGCCGCCGCGGCGGCAGCCACGCCACCGCGGTCCGGGCCGTCGGCCGCGCGCTGACCGTCTCCACCGGCCGATCACCGACCGTCACGTCGACGACCACGGCGAAGTGATCCGACGGGAAGAGACCGTCGCGGGGTACGTCACCGGCCAGCCCCGCCGCGAGGACGGACAGCTCCCCGCCGCGCAGCAGCACCCGGTCCAGCCGGGACGCCCGGCCGGTCAGCGACCCGACCGCGGCGAGCGGGTTGCGCACCGGGTCGAAGGTGGCGGTCCGGTCGTCCGGCCCGTGGGCCTCGATCCACGCGTCTCGCAGCCCGAGCCGCCGGGCCGGGGTGTCGCCGCCGTCGTTGACGTCACCGGCCACCACGACCGGCGCGTCCAGCCCCGACAGCCCTCCGGCGAGCTCGGCCAGCTCGGCGGCCCGCCGCGCCGGCCCGTCGGCGGCGTGGTCGCTGGTGAGATGCACGGCCGCCACCACCACCGGCCCGGCCACCGTGATCGCGGTGACCTGCTTGTACGGCCCGAGCACGTGCCGCCCCGACTCCAGCACCGGAACCCGGCTGAGCAGCAGCACGCCGCTGTCGTCGACGTCCCGCCCGGCCGGGTCGGTGCAGAGGGTGTAGCCGTCGCGCACCCAGCCCGCCCGCAGCAGCCGCTCCAGGAGGTCACGCTGGACCTCCTGCAGCGCGATCACGTCGGCGTCGGCGCGTTGCAGGTCGTCGAGCAGCAGCGGCCGGCGCCGGGCGGTGTCGAGGCGGTCGGCGTCGTAGCGGTCCCACAGCGTGTTCCAGGTCAGCACCCGCAGCGTGCCCGCCCGCTCGGCCGGACCGGCGCCCGTCGCGGCGGCCGGCACCCAGCCGTCCACCACGGCCGGCGTCCTGCGGTCGACCGCGGGCACCGTCCTGCGGTCGACCGCGGCCGGCACCCAGCCGTCCACCGGGTGCCACACGTGCGGGGTGCGGGCCGTGAAGAACGGCGCGCCGAGAAGGCGGCGGGCCCGGACCCGCCCGGCCGCCGACGTGTCGAGGCGGTCGGCGCCGGTGGCGCGGTCCCACACCCGTTCGCCGTCGGCCTCGATGAACAGCACCCGATGCCACGGGATGTCACCGCCGGGCACGAACGCGGGCAGCGGCACGAGCTTGGGCTCGGCACCGTGCAGGTCGACGCCGAGCACGAACCGGGCCGGGTCGAGCCGTGGATCCCAGCGCACCCGGTGGTAGATCTCCTCACTGGTGCGCATCCGCGAACGCTAGCGCGGGGCCCGTGCCACACGCACCCGGTTAACCGCCGCTCAGCAGGCCGGCACGCTGGGCGAGCAGGGCGGCCTGGACACGGTTCTCGCAGTCCAGTTTGGTGAAGAGGCGGTAGACGTGGGTCTTGACGGTGCCCTCGGAGACGAACAGCTGCCGGCCGATCTCGGTGTTGGACAAGCCCTGGGCCAGCAGGATCAGCACCTCGCGCTCGCGGTCGCTGAGCGTGTCGACCCTGGCCCGGTCACGGTCCGGGCCGCCGGCCGCGGCCGGAAGGCGGTCGAGCACCTGGCGGGTGACCTTGGGGGAGAGGTAGGCGTTGGCGGACGCGACGGCCCGGATCGCGTACGCCAGCTCCTCGGCGGCCGACTCCTTGAGCAGGAAACCGGCCGCTCCGGCGGCGAGCGCCTGCGCGACGTAGTCGTCCTGACCGAACGTGGTCAGCATGACGACCCGCACCGCAGGCGCCGCCCGGCGGATCTCGCGCAGTGCGGCCAGCCCGTCCATCACCGGCATCTGGATGTCCAGCAGCGCCACGTCCGGCCGGTGCCGGACGGCCATCTCGACGGCGGTCCGTCCGTCGGCGGCCTGCGCGACGAGCTCGATGCCGTCGATCGGCCGCAGGATCGCGTCGATCGCGGTCCTGATCAGCGAGTCGTCGTCGGCCAGCGTCACCCGCAGCGTCGCGGTCATGGGGTCCTCTCGAATGCCTGCTTGTCCACCAGCACACCGTCCCGGAAACAGAATCGGTAGATCATCTCACCGGTGTCGGTGCCCACCTGGTCGAGCAGGGCGGCCTGGTAGTCCACGCAGACGGCCCCGGGCACCGCCCGGCCGCCCGGCGTCGCGGTCGAGGCGGCATCGGGGTCCGGCAGCAGGTCGCGTACCGCGCGTTCGCTGTCGCCGATGCGGGCCGCCTCCCACGTCTCCCGGTCGACCACCACCAGGGTGGCCACCAGCCACGCTCCGGCGCCGCACAGCAGCAGGAATCCGGCGATGGACAGCGCCGTGGTCACCAGGACCAGCCGGGAGCGGCGCCGGTCCCGGTCGACGAGCGAGGCGAAGTCCGGCCCGGGCGGGACGGCTTCCACGGCGGGGGGCGCCGGTTCGTCACCGGCATAGGCGAGGGTGGCCGCCAGCCGGAAGCCGCCGTCGGGTGCCGGGCCGTGGTAGAGCATGCCGTTGGCGATCCGGACGCGTTCGGCCAGGCCCAGGAGCCCCTGCCCGGAGGTCGCGCCGGCCACCCGCTGTCCGGCGGTGTTGGTCACCGCGGCGATCAGCGCGTCCGGCTCGTACCGCAGCAGCAGCACGATCGCGCCGCCGTGGGCGTGCCGCAGGGCGTTGGTGAGGCCCTCCTGGATGACCCGGTACGCCGCGTGCTCGGTCAGGGCGGCCAGTGGGCGGGGCTCTCCCTCGCGGACGACCTCCACCCGGGCGCCGGAGGCCCGGGCCTGGTCGGCCAGCTCGTCCAGACCGCTCAGCGGCCGTACCGAGGACTGGCCGCCGTCCGGTCCGAGCAGGCCGAGGATCTGCCGGAGCTCGGTCATGGCGGCGGCCGACGTCTGCCGTACCAGATCGGCGGTCTCCTCCCGGTCGTCGCCGCCGGTGCGCATCATCCCGGCGTAGAGGGAGATGAGGGTCAGCTTGTGGCCCAGCGAGTCGTGCAGGTCGCGGGCGATGCGGGCGCGTTCCCGGGCCTGGGCCTGCCGGGCGACCTCACCCTGCCGGGTGTGCAGCTGCACGTTGCGCCGGTGCATCGCGGTCAGCAGCGTCCGGCGGCGGCGCACCAGCCGGGCGACCCCGGCCGGTGCGCACGCGAGCAGGGCGAACACCGCCGAGTAGAGGACGAGCCACTCCACGGTCAGCGGCTCCTCCCAGTAGACGGAGGCCGCGAAGCAGACCCAGCCGAACGCCAGCCCGGCGACGACGTGCCGGCCACGGTCGGTGCGGTAGGCCAGTGAGGCGCTCAGCACCACGGTGAGCGCGGTGCTCTGGCCGCCGGTGCCGAGGCCGACCAGCGCCGCGGCGGCGTACGCGACCGGCGGGTTGATCAGCCGCAGCGCCATCAGCGGCGGCGTGGTGAGGCCGATCAGCCACGGCGCGAGGGGATACCAGCTCGCCGCGACGGCGGGCACCGTCGCGGCGGCGGTCACCAGCGTCACCAGGCAGATCTCGTAGACCAGGCGCCAGGTCCCGGCCGCGGAGATCCGCTCGCGCCATCCGCTGATCATCGACACTCCTCAGTGCCCGTCGCGGGCGATCCGGCGGACCGCGCCGTGCGCTTCGAGGAGCCCGGCGCCGGTCCGTTCGCGGTAGATCCTGACCGACGTGACGAACCCGTGGCGAACCAGGGCTTCGCCGACCTCCGCCCGCAGGGCCGTGCGGGCTCCGGCGTCGAGGTCGGGCGGTGCCGCCGCGCGACGTTCGAGGTGGCGTGCCGCGAGCAGCATCAGCAGCCCGGCCGCGCCCAGGGCGAGAACGACGGTCAGCATGGCGCTCACCTCGCTGCCGGGATGGTGACGGCGCGCTTGTCGGCGAGTGTGCCGTCGACGAAGCAGAGACGCCACAGGTCCGGCCCGGTGCCGGTGATCGGCTCGATCCCGTAGTAGACGCACGACGCGCCGGCCGGCATGTCGTTGCGGCCCGGGTCGCCGGCGTAGAGCTCCTCGTCGGTGACGTCGCCGAGCGGCTCGGGCAGCGCGGCCATCACCTGCGTCTGCGGTGTGCCCTCGCGTTGTGCGTCGAACTGTGCGCGGGTGATGGACGCCTCGGCCAGGTCGCGGCCGAGGTCGATCCAGCGGTAGACGGTCACGCCGACACCACCGCACAGGATGGTGAGAACGATCGCGATGATGATGCCTGCCTTGCGCATGCCGACTCCTCGGTGGTGGTGGGATGCCACCAGGCTTCCGGGAATCGGCGTGCGAATCGTCAGTGCATCGATGGAACCGGGCGGCTCCGCCTGTCAACGAAAGTCGTAGGCCGGTGTCCCGCGGACGGCAGATGATCCGTCCGCGCCCGGCCGGAATGCTGATCGCCATGACGACGAGGAAGACGTTGCGCGGAATGCTGATCAGTATGGTGGCCGAGGAGGTCTTCGGCCCGGCCGTGGCGCTGGTTCACACGCTCTGCGGCGGGGAGGGCGGGGACGGGCTCGATCTGACGCTCACGACTCGGCGGCGGGCAGCGGGGGCAGCCCGAAAACCTCGGACAGGCCGGTGACCTGGATCGCCTTGAGCACCGGCGGCGACGGGTTGACCAGCGTGACGGTGACCCCGGCCCCGGCGGCGGAGTTGCGGACGCTGACGAGGGCGCCCAGGGCGTACGAGTCGATGAGGGTCACGTCGGAGACGTCGATCTGCAGGTGCTGATACGTGGAGGCGATCGCTGCCGCCGCGAGGTTGTCGCGAACCTCGTCGGCGTCGGCGAGGTCGAGCTCACCGGCTAGTGCGGCACGCAGGGTGATGCCATCGTTGCTGGTCGCGTACATGATCAAAGCATTGCCGGACATCCCTCGACGGTAGCCGTGATCGACAAGTCCCGCCCGTCGAGGGTCCTCCACTGTGCTCGATCATTGCCTTTGTGTGACGGGATACGTACGATCGTGTTACCGATCCTCGTGAAACGTTTCACGACCATGTTCCACCTGCTCGGCGCCCCTCCCGCGCCGCGATCCGGCATGCCCGATCGAAAGGGTGACCCATGCACCTCCGTAGCGCCGTCCGATGGGCGGCAACCTCCCTCCTCGCCGTCACGATGTGCCTCACCGGCGCACCCGTCCCGGCTGCCGCGGCCGGCCCCGCGCCGTCCGTCACCGGTCTCACCGTCGAGGGTGTTCCCGGCGCCCTCGGCATCGAGACGGCGCCCCGGCTCGGCTGGCTGATCACCTCCGCACAGCGCGGCGTCACCCAGTCCGCGTACCAGGTCCGGGTGGCCACCACCGCCGCGAGACTGGCCGCCGGCCGGGCCGACGTCTGGGACAGCGGCCGGACCACCGGCGGCGACTCCACCCAGGTCGCCTACGGCGGCCCGGCGCTCACCTCCGCCACCCGCTACCACTGGCAGGTCCGCGTCTGGGACGCCGCCGGCCGCGGCTCCGCCTGGAGCACGCCGTCCTGGTGGGAGACCGGCCTGCTGCGCGCCGAGGACTGGCAGGCGAAGTGGATCGGCCGGGAACGCCCCACGGCCACCTGGTCGGACTACACCGTCGACGTGCGCCTCACGGTCACCCGCGACGCGGCCGGGGTGTTCTTCCGGGCCAAGGGGGTCAACGACGCGTACATGTGGCAGCTGGCGAACTTCGGCAACGCGCCCGTGCTGCGCCCGCACGCCCGGACCGGCGGGGCCTGGCAGCTGCTGAAACAGGTGCCGATCGACGCCGTGATCGCGCCGGCCGACTTCAACAAGCCGCACGACCTGCGCATCGAGGCCGCCGGCAGCACCATCCGCACGTTCGTCGACGGGACCCTGGTCGACACCACCGTCGACACCCGGCGAGCCGGCGGGACGATCGGGCTGCGTACCTCGGACCCGGAGTCGGCGGTCGTCCACTCGGTGAAGCTCACCGTCGGCGGGAAGGTGGAGGTCGACGCCGACCTGACCCGGGGAACCAACCCGTTCACCGCCGGCACCCCGACCCCGCAGGGGCTGGCCGTCTCCGGCTCGACCGAGACGCTGCTCGCCGACCCCGGGGGCAAGCCGCTGCTGCGCCACGAGTTCCGCGTCGACCGCAAGGTCAGCCGGGCCCGCGTCTACGCGACCGCGCTCGGCGTCTACGAGCTGTCGCTCAACGGCTCCAAGGTCGGCGACCACCAGCTCGCGCCCGGCTGGACCGACTACGCCAAACGCATCCAGTACCAGACCTTCGACGTCACCGGCCAGATCGTCGCCGGGGAGAACACGATCGGGGCGATGCTCGGTGACGGCTGGTACTCCGGCTCCATCGCGTGGCTCGGCGACAAGCTCTACGGCGAGCGGCCGGAGCTGCTCGCCCAGTTGCGCATCGACTACACCGACGGCACGTCGCAGATCATCGGCAGCGACGGCACGTGGCGCACGGCCGACGGGCCGGTGCTTCGCGGCGACAACATCCACGGCGAGACGTACGACGCCCGCCTCGACCCGCCGGGCTGGCGCCGCTCCGCCTTCGACGACGGCTCCTGGTCCCCGGCCACCGTGCGCGCCACCGGCGCCGACGACCCGACGAGGCGCCTGGTCGCGCAGGTCGACCCGCCGGTCAAGGTGACCCAGGAGCTGCCCACGAGGGCGCTCACCCAGCCCCGCCCCGGAGTGTGGGTCTTCGACCTCGGTCAGAACATGGTCGGCTCGGTGCGCCTGAAGGTCACCGGCGACGCCGGCACGACGGTCCGCATCCGCCACGCCGAGGTGCTCAACCCGGACGGCACCGTCTACACCGCCAACCTGCGCACCGCCCAGGCCACCGACAGGTACACCCTGGCCGGGACGGGCGCCGAGGTGTACGAGCCACGGTTCACCTTCCACGGCTTCCGCTACGTCGAGCTCACCGGATTCCCCGGCACGCCGCAGCCGTCGGCGGTGACCGGGCGGGTGATCGGCACGGCAGCGCCGTTCACCGGCGAGCTGACCACCTCCGACCCGATGATCAACCAGTTGCAGAGCAACATCGTCTGGGGACAGCGCGGCAACTTCCTGTCCGTGCCGACCGACACCCCGGCCCGCGACGAGCGGCTGGGCTGGACCGGCGACATCAACGTGTTCGCCGAGACCGCGACGTTCAACATGGACTCGCTGAGCTTCCTCACCAAGTGGCTGGCCGACATGCGGGACGCCCAGTCCGCCAACGGCGCCTACCCGGACGTGGCGCCGCGCAGCTGCTGCGGCGAGGGCGTGTCCGGCTGGGCCGACGCCGGCATCACCGTGCCGTACACGCTGTGGAAACGCTACGGCGACACCGCGGTCCTCGCCCAGCATTACGACTCGATGCGCCGGTACGTCGACTACGTGCAGGCCACCAGCCGGGGACTGCTGCGGCCGGACGCCGGGCCGTACCTCGACTGGCTCAACCTGGACGACCCGACTCCGGCCGGTGTGGTCGGGACCGCGTATGCGGCGTACAGCACCAGGCTCTTCGCCGAGATGGCCGCGGCCCTGGGCCGCACCGCCGACGCCGAGAGGTACGGCGCTCGCGCGACCGCCGTCACCAGTGCGTTCGCCGACACCTACATCGCCGCCGACGGCCGCATCCAGGGCGACAGCCAGACCGCCTACGTCCTGGCGCTGAGCATGGACCTGGTGCCGGACGCGTTGCGTGACGCCGCCGGCAGACGTCTCGCCGAGCGGGTCGCCTCGCGCGGGTATCACCTGTCCACCGGCTTCCTCGGCACGCCCGACCTGCTGCCGGCGCTCACCGACACCGGCAATCTCGACATCGCCTACCGGCTGCTGACCAACCGCGACTACCCGTCGTGGGGCTACGAGATCTCGCGCGGCGCCACCACGATCTGGGAGCGCTGGGACTCGATCAAACCCGACGGCACCTTCGGCGACGTCGGCATGAACTCGTTCAATCACTACGCGTACGGCGCGGTCGGCGACTGGATGTACCGGACCATCGGCGGCATCCGTCCCGACGACGCGGCGCCCGGATACCGGCACGTCACCATCGCGCCGAAGCCCGGCGGCGGCCTCACCTCGGCCCGGGCGAGCCACCTGTCCCGGTACGGCCGGTTCGTCAGCGACTGGAAGCTTGACGCGGCCGGGCAGATGTCGCTGAACGTGACCGTCCCGGGCAACACCACGGCCACCGTGGAGATCCCCGCGGCCAGCCGATGGGTGGTGACCGAGGGTGGCCGGCCGGCGGACCGGGCGGACGGCGTCACGTTCGTCCGGATGAACGGCGACAGCGCGGTGTTCACCGTCGGCTCCGGTACCTACCGGTTCGCGGTCGACGCGAGCGCTTCGATCGACGCGGCGGGCGGGGAACTGCTGCCCGGCTCGGTCGTCCGGGTCGAGGCGACCCTGCGCAACAGCGGCAGCACTCCGCTCACCGGCGTGCGGTTCGCCCTGCCGGCGCCGGCGGGCTGGACCGTGACCCCGGCCGGACGCGCGCCGGCGTCCACGGTGCGGCCCGGTGGCACGGCGACCGCCCGCTACGACGTGCGCGTCCCCGCGGACCAGGGACCCGGCACCGTGACCCTCGCCGGGACCGCCGGCTACCGGCGGGCGTTGCGGGCCGTGACCCTGCCGATCAGCGCCGCGCTCACGGTCGCGCCCCCGGTCGAGATCACCCGGATCAGCGCGGCCCGGGACACCCTGGTGCCGGGCGGCACGACCGACGTCACGGTGGCGCTGCGCAACCGCTCGACGGTCCCGGCCCGGGGCGGGCTCACCCTCACCGCCCCGGACGGATGGGCCACCGTCCCCGCCCGGCGCTACGACCTCGCCGCCGGGCAGGAGCAGACGGTGACGGTGCCGGTCACCGCGCCGATGACGGTGACCGAGGGCGCCGCCACGCTGACCGCCGACGCCGGGTCGACGGCGACCACCGAGGTGCGGGTCGCGCTCGCCGCGCCGCCACCGGACGCCGTCGACCACGCCGACCTGGGCGACGGCGCCTCGGAGCAGGCACACCACCTGACCGCCTCGGCGACCTCCGGCGCCAACTCCGAGGCCGGACGGACCCGTCGTTACACCCAGCAGGGCGTCGCCGGCGGGTGGTTCGAGTTCGACCTCGCCGTCACCCCCGGCCGGCCGTTCGTGCTGCGTGCCGTCGAGACCTACAACCAGGCGCAGATCAAGGACTACGACGTCCTGGTCGACGGCGTCGTGGTCCACTCGCGCTCGTATCAGCGCACCGCGGGCGGCGAAGGCGCCGTCACCTACCAGGTCCTGGTGGACCGCGCGGACCTCACCGCCGACGGGACGGTCCGTGTCCGCCTCCAGGAGGACGTCGACGGCCGTAACTACGACCCGTCGGTCGCCGACGTCTGGTCGGTGCCCGTGACCAGCGGCTGAGCCTCGTCCAGGTGGTGTCCAGTCCACATCCAGCACGGCTGCATAGCTTCGGCCACAGCAGATCACCGAACGCTGGAACCGGAAGAGGACACCACCATGAGGACTCGCATCAAGAAGGTCATCGCCGCGGCTGCCGCGGTCGTCACCACGACGACCGCGGTGGTCGCCGGCCTCAGCGGCGGCGGCGCGTCCGCGTACTCCGCCGGCCTGATGGCCTACGGCATCGCCGGCAACGGCACGCTCATGCTCCAGTTCTGGACGGCCACGCCCGACCAGAACGACTGGGTACGCCGCATCACCGGCCTGAGCGGGGACACGGCCGTCGTCGGCCTCGACTTCCGCGTGCAGGACGGCAAGCTGTACGCCGTCGGCAACAAGGGCGGCATCTACACCATCGGCATCCCCAGCGCGATCGCCACCAAGGTCTCGCAGCTGCAGGTCGCGCTCTACGGCACCAACTTCGGCGTCGACTTCAACCCGGCGGCCGACCGGCTCCGGGTGATCAGCGACAACGGCCAGAACCTGCGGCACAACCTGAACGACCACACCACGATCGAGGACACCACGCTGACCACGCCACCGGCCACCGGACCGGCCCGCGGCGTGACGGCTGCCGCCTACACCAACAACGACCTGAACGCGGCCACCAACACCACCCTGTTCGACATCAACACCACCACCGACCAGGTGGTCATCCAGTCACCGGCCAACAACGGCCTGCTGGTGGCGACCGGCAACCTCGGCTTCGACGCCGACGCCAACGCCGGCTTCGACATCTTCAGCGACCTCACCAACGGCAGGACGACCGCCGCGATCGCCTACGCCAGCCTCACCCCGGTGGTGCCCGCCGGCCAGTTCCCGGTGCAGAACTTCTACAGCATCGACCTGCTCACCGGCACGCCGACGTTCATCGGAACGTTCCCGCTGGACGTCACCGACGTGGCGATCGCCCTCGACAAGTAGGGGGTCCGGGCCGGCGTGGGGCGAACGGGACCCGCCCTACGCCGGCAACCGGGCGAGGCCCTTCTCGGCACGCGACTGCTCGTAGCGGAAGCCGATCTCCCCGGCGATCCGCAGCGCCGACAGATGATGCGCCCGCGCGTCGGCCAGCCTGCCGGTCGACGCCGCGGCCGCGCCCAGGCTGTTGCTCACCCGGGCCTCACCGGCGCGCTCACCGATCCGGCGGAACAGGGCGAGGGCCTCACCGAGCCGGTCCTCGGCGCGCCGGTGCTCGCCACGCAGCACGTCGACCCCGCCCAGCCCGTCCAGCGCGTACGCCGTACCGGCCACCTCGGTCGTGCCGGCGAACACCAGCAGCGCCCGCTCGTAGTGCGCCGCGGCCTCCGTGGACCGGCCCGAGGAGGACTCGACGTGACCCAGATAGAGCAGGGCGTACGCCTCACCGACCGCGTCGCCGATGTCGTGACAGATCGCCGCCGACGCCCGCAGATCACGTGCCGCGTCCTGGTGGCGGCCCTGCCGCAGCCGCACCTGACCGAGGTTGCCCAGGCCACGCGCCTCACCGGCCCGGTCCCCGCTGTGCCGGGACACCGCCACCACCTCGCCCAGGAACCGGGCGGCCTCGGCGTACCGGCCCTGCCACTGGTAGAGATGACCGAGGTTGCCCAGCGCCCGGACCCGTACCAGCGTGTCGCCGACCTCCCGGGCCAGCTCGACCGCCCGCTGCAACTCGGCGCCCGCCTCCGCGTACCGCGCCTGCTGGACGTGCAGCACACCCAGGTTGATCCGCAGCTGCGCCGCCCCGCGCGGGTCCGGCAGGCTCTCGGCTGCCCGCAGCGCGTGCTCGTGCAGGGCCACCGCGTCGGTGTAGTGGCCGCCGCTCTCCAGATACCGCAGCAGCACCTGGGCCAGTTGCACCGCATACCACCCCTGGCCGTGCGCCACCGCGTGCACGGCCGTGGCCACCAGGTTCGCCCGTTCGGCGTCCAGCCAGGCCAGGGCGGTGGTGTCCCGCAACGTGGGCGGCGGGCCCGCCGGCTGCGGCACCCGTGGGCGGCGGCCGTGCTCGGCCGGATACAGCAGGTCCATCGCGGTGGCCGCGGTGTGCAGGTAGAAGTCCAGCACCGCGCGGGGCAGACCGGCTTCGCCGGATCTCAGAGCGAGATCCCTGGCGTACGCCCGGAGCAGGTCGTGCATGCCGTACCGGTCGGCGTTGCGCTGGACCAGATGACTGCCGGCCAGCAGCTCCAGATGCTCATGGGCCCGGGCTCGGGTGCCGCCGGTCAGCGCCGCCACCGCGGGAGCGTCCACGTCGGTGCCCGGATGGTGCCCCAGCAGCCGGAACGTCCGCGCGGCGCCGGGTGGCAGGTCCCGGTACGACCAGGAGAACACCACACCGATGTCGGAGTGCGGGTCGCCGGTCGACAGCAGGCCCAGCCGCCCACGGTGGTCGGCCAGCTCGCCCACCACCGACGCCAGCGTCGCCGGGGCCCGCCGGTGCACCAGCTCCGCCGCGATCCGCAGCGCCAGCGGCAGCCGGGCACAGTGCGCGGCCAGCTCCTCGGCGGCGGCCGGATCCCCGCTCACGCTCTCGCCGGCCAGCCGCCGCAGCAGGGCCAGGGCGTCGTCACGGCGCAGCACGTCCAGGCTCAGCCGGCGTGCGCCGTGCCGCACCACCAGGCCGGGCAGCCCGTCCCGGCTGGTCACCAGCACCATGCTGCCGGCCGAGCCGGGCAGCAGCGGGCGCACCTGGTCGACCGAGGCGGCATTGTCGAGCAGGACCAGCATCCGGCGCCGGTCCAGCAGACTGCGGTACAGGGCGGCGCGCTCCTCGGCGTCGGCGGGCATCTGCTCACCGGGCAGGCCCAGCGACCGCAGGAACCGTGCCAGCGCGGCCTCGGGGGAGACCGGCTGCTCCGGGTCGTACCCCCGCAGGTCGATGTAGAGCTGGCCGTCCGGGAAGCGGTCGCGCGCGCGGTGCGCCCAGCGGGTGGCCAGAGCGGTCTTGCCGACCCCGGCGGTGCCCGACACGATCGCGATCATCGACGGGTCGGGCGGGCCGGTCACCCGGTCCAGCTCGGCGATCTCGTGAGCCCGTCCGGTGAACCCGCGCACGTCGGCGGGCAGCTCGGCCGGCGCCGGGCGGCCCACCGCCACCGACGTCCGGGCCGGAGCACTCGCGCGGGCGTCCTCCTCCAGCAGATCCCGGTGCGCGGCGGTCAGCTCGGCGCCCGGATCCACGCCCAGCTCGTCGGCCAGCCTCCGGCGTACCGCATGGAAGGTCGCGAACGCCTGCGCCCGCCGCCCCGCCGCGGCCAGCGCCCGGACCAGCCCGGCCTGCCCCGCCTCGTCCAGCGGATCGGCCGCCGTCACCTCCTCGAACGCGGTTATCGCCCGGCCTGCCTGCCCCGCCGCGAGCAGGGCGGCGCCGTGGCGGGCCAGCGCGGCCCGGTGCTCCGCGACGATCGACCGGACCTTGGGGTGACCGGCCAGCTGAGGCAGATCGGCGAACGGCTCCCCCTGCCACAGCGCCAGCGCCTCGCCCAGCGTCTCCACCGCGCCGGTGCCGGAGGGCCGGCGCAGCAGACGGCGGAAACGCAGGATGTCGATCTGGTCCGACGGCACCACCAGGTGGTAGCCGTCGCCCAGGTAGGGGAGCAGCTCACTGCGCGAGTGCGGAGCGCGCGACGGCTCGAGGACCCGGCGCAGCCGCTTCACGTGGGTCTGGATGACGTTGACGGCGCTGGCCGGGGGCTGGTCGCCCCAGATCGAGTCGATCAGCCCGGACAGCCCGACCGGCTGGCCCCCGGCCAGCACGAGCAGGCCCAGCACGACCCGCTGCGCGGGCGGGCCGAGTGCGATCGGCTCATCGTCGTGCCAGGCGCGCATCGGCCCGAGCACCTGGATCCGCAGCGTCATCCCGGCGTCCAGTCCCCGTCCAGTCGGTCGACCCACAATGCATCGACGCAAGTTTATATATCTGAACCGGGTGGAAAGGAGCCGAACATGTCGCGAATCGGACGGGCGCTGGGGGTCCTGGTGGCGCTCGCGGGAATCGTCGGGCCGGCCGGAGCCGCCCGGGCGGACGCCGCCGCGTGCACGGTCCGGTACCGGGTGTCGCCGTACACGGGCGGGTTCACCGTCGCGATCACGGTGACCAACGTCGGTGACGTGACCATCCGGGCTGGACCTTCCGGTTCCCGCTGGAGAGCACCGCGACGGTCGCCGAGTTCTACAACGCGAACCTGGTGGCCCCGAACACGGTCGTCGTCACCACGGCCAAGGACTGGAACGCGATCGTCGACCCGGGCCGCAGCATCTCGCTGGGCTTCCGCGCCGTCGGCACACCGGGCACCGACCCGGCCTGGTTCACCGTCGACGACCTGCAGTGCGACCGGGCCGGCTTCGTCAGCGCCGTGGGGAAGCGCCCGGCGGGCCAGGCGCCGTCGGACCGCGGGTAGATCCCGGTCTCACGGTGGGTCGCGCCGTCGAGAGACGGCCGTGGGAGGCAACCGGCGGTGAGTCTCGTCATGGTGGGTGGCAGGATCGACGCTGGGTGACGTAATTTCGTTAATAAGCGAAATGCCGAAGGACGGTGTGCCGGAGAAGGAAGGGTGTGCCGGGATGTTGGAGGAGTGCAAGGCGCTGTCGAACGAGACACGCCTGGCGATCCTGGAGTGGCTGAGGGACCCGGCCGCGCACTTCCCCGGGACCGAGAGTGACGACGCCGGAGTCTGCGTGGGGCTGATCCAGCGCCGGGCCGGCTGCTCCGTCTCCACGATCTCCGCACATCTGGCGATCCTCCAGCGGGCCGGGTTCCTGCGGGCGACCCGGCGCGGGCAGTGGATCCACTACCGCCGCGACGAGGACCGTATCCGCGCCTTCACCGCACGCCTGCACCGCGACCTGTGACCTCGGAAGGCGACACGATCATGCCCACCGCACTCTCCCTGCTCGACCTGGCGCCGATCTCACCCGGCCAGACCGCCCGCGACAGCTTCGAGGCCAGCATCGCGCTGGCCCGGACCGCCGAGCGTGCCGGCTACCAGCGGGTCTGGTATGCCGAGCACCACAACATGTCGGTGATCGCCTCGTCGGCGACCAGCGTGGTGATCGGTCACGTCGCCGCGCACACCGAGTCGATCCGGCTCGGCGCGGGCGGCATCATGCTGCCCAACCACTCGCCGCTGGTCATCGCCGAGCAGTTCGGCACCCTGGAGACGCTCTTCCCGGGCCGCATCGACCTCGGCCTCGGCCGCGCGCCCGGCAGTGACCAGGTCACCATGCGGGCGCTGCGCCGCGACCACCTCTCGGCCGACACCTTCCCGCAGGACGTCGTGGAGCTGCAGGGCTACCTGGCCGGCCGGTCCGTGGTGCCGGGCGTGCAGGCGGTGCCCCGCGCCGAGCAGCCGGTCCCGCTCTACATCCTCGGATCGTCGCTGTTCGGGGCACAGCTCGCCGCCCGGCTCGGCCTGCCGTATGCGTTCGCCTCGCACTTCGCCCCCGACGCACTGCACCAGGCGGTCCGCGTCTACCGGGAGACGTTCACCCCGTCCGAGCAGCTCGCCGAGCCGTACGTGATCGCCGGGGTGAACGTCGTCGCGGCCGAGACACACGACGAGGCCGTCGCCCAGATGACCGCCGCCTACCGGGCACGGACCAGGGCGTTCATCTCCCGCGGAGCGGGTGGAGGCAACTTCACCGACGCCGAGATCGACGCGTTCCTGGCCTCGCCGGGTGGGCAGAACCTGGCGTCGATGACCCGCTACACGGCCGTCGGCACGCCCGGCGAGGTGCGTGACTACCTCGCCGAGTTCGCCGCGACCGCCAAGGCCGACGAGCTGATCACCGCCCACCACGCGCAGTCGCTGCCGGACCGTCTGCGCTCGGTGGAGCTGACCGGCGCGGTGATGGCGGCCCCGGCCGCCGCCTGATCGTCACACCAGGTTCAGGGCGAGGGCCACGGTTCCGGCCGTGGCCATCAGCAGGGTCGTGCCGGCGTGCATGCCGATCGACAGCCGCAGGTCCCGCTTGCGCCAGACCAGCCACACCGCGGGGAACATGAAGATCACCTTGGAGACGACGGTCCACGGCGCCCAGAAGTGGTAGATCGAGAACAGGACGGTGTTGAGCACCGGGGCGCCCGCTCGCAGGTGGGCGATCCGGGGCAGCAGGAAACCACGGAAGTAGAGCTCCTCGATGAGCGGCAGGGCGAAGCCGGTCAACGGCAGGCAGATCAGCATGGTGGTGACCAGCAGCGAGTGGGCGTACCCGTCGAGGTAGGTGGTGGCGCTGCCGCCCGCGCCCTCGAAGGGGACCCAGGTGAAGAACGTGTCGAACATGAGGTCGTCCAGCGGGGTCAGCGCCAGCGACACCACCGTCATCCAGACGATCAGACCGGCGACGGCGGCGACGAGCTTCCCCGGGGAATCGGCCGGTCCAGATAGGCCAGCACGCCGCGCAGCGAGATCCGGCCGTTGCGCTGGACGCCGAGCCACAGCAGGCCGACCAGGATCGGCGCCAGCACCAGGACCAGGGCGATCGCCCAGGCCAGGAAGATCGGGTAGCCGATCGCCGTGACCAGGGGCGCGGCGAGGAGTTGGTAGGCGGCGACGATCAGGACGCCGGGCACGAGGTGCAGCGTGATGGACAGCGGTACGGAATGACGGTCGGCGAGCAGCAGCCCGGCAAGACGATTCATACCGTCGAGGATCGGCGGGCCCGCAGACACGGCCCTGTCACGGCGCTGACACCGGCCTGACTCTGCCTAGAGTGCGGGTATGACGATCGCCCTCACCGCGTTCAAGGCGCTCAGCTTCGACTGCTACGGCACGCTGATCGACTGGGAGGCCGGCATCGCGGCCGTCCTGGAGCCTTGGGCGCGGGAGCGGGGACTCGACGTCACCGGTGAGCGGCTGCTGTCGGTGTACTCCGAGCACGAGGCGGCGGTGGAACGCGAGACGCCGTTCCGGCTCTATCCCGAGGTGCTCGCCGAGGCGTTCCGGCGTACCGGCGCCGCTCTCGGCCGTCCGGTCGGCGACGCGTGGGCGGACCGCCTGGGCCGCTCCGTGCCGGACTGGCCGGCCTTCCCGGACTCGGCGGAGGCCCTGGCCCGCCTCGCGGAGCGCTACCGTCTGATCATCGTCTCGAACGTGCACCGCGACGGTTTCGCCGGCAGCAACCAGCGGCTGCGCGGCGACTTCGCGGCGATCATCACGGCCGAGGACGTCGGCGGTTACAAGCCCGGTGACCGGCACTTCCGCGCCCTCGACACGGCGCTGCCCGGTCTCGGCGTGGACCGCGGGCAGCTGCTGCACGTCGCGCAGAGCCTGTTCCACGACCACGTGCCGGCCAAGCGGGAGGGCCTGCCCTCGGTGTGGATCAACCGGCGTCACGACCGGCCCGGCTGGGGCGCCACCCCGGAGCCGGGTGAGGAGTTCACCTACGACCTGGAGTTCGCGTCGATGGCCGCCTTCGCCGACGCCGTCGAGGAGGCGTTCACGGCCGGGGCGCGGTGAAGGCCTGGAGCAGGACGGTCACGGCGGCGGTGAGATCGGCGCGGTTCTCCGCCGTGCCGGGCGGCGGCGCGCTGCGGGCGCCCGCTCCGGCCACCCGGTCGAACAGCAGGCCGTCGATGCAGGCGACCAGGTGGTCCCCGGCCCGGCCCGGATCGGGGGCCCCGGCCGCGGCCAGCATCGCCCGGGCCTGTGCGCGAGAGGCGTCACCGTACGCCAGGATCGTCCGCAGCTCCGGATGGTGCGTCGCCTCCAGCAGGCACGCGTAGCGGGCCAGTGTGCGGGCGCGCCCGCTGCTCATCCACCGGTCGAGCACCGCGGCGATGCCGGCGGCCGCGGCGCGTGTGTCGCCGAAGTCGATCGGTGACGGCTCGCCGCCCTCCAGATCGGCCTGGTCCAGGTCGGCGAGGCGGCGCACGACCGCTTCGATCAGGGCCTTGCGGGTGCGGAAGTACGCCGAGGTGGTGCCCTGTGCCAGCCCGGCCCGGGTGTCCACCGCCCGATGGGTCAGGCCGCGCATGCCGAGCTCGGCGACGAGGTCGATGGCCGCGTCGGTCAGCACGACGAAACGGTCGGAGGGCACCGACGTATTATGGTACTTCTACATCTGTAGAAAGTGGTGAGGGTGATGACGCGGACAGCAGTGGTGATCGGCGCCGGCATCGGCGGTCTGAGCGCGGCCATCGGGCTGCTCCGCCGCGGCTGGAGCGTGACGGTGCTCGAGAGGGCCCCGGAGTTCCGCCCGGTCGGCGCCGGCCTGGTGCTCCAGGCCAACGGCCTGCGCTGCCTCGACGCCCTGGGCGTGGGCCAGGCGGTCCGCGACCACGGCCGCCCCGACGTCTCCGGCGGCACCCGGCGCGCCGACGGCCGGTGGCTGGCGCGCATCCCCGCCGGTGAGCTGGAGCGCACGCTCGGCACCCCGGCGCTCGGCGTGCACCGTGCCACCCTGCACGACCTGCTGCTCGGCGCCCTGCCCGACGGCGTCGTGCGGACCGGCGCCCGCGTCACCGCCGTCACCGCCGACGGCGAGGTCACCTACGACGGCCCGGCCGGACCGCAGCGGATCAGCGCCGGCCTCGTCGTCGGCGCGGACGGCATCCACAGCGTCGTGCGCCGCACGCTGTGGCCGCACGCCGCCGCCCCGGCCCCGATCGGCGTGCGGGCGTGGCGTGGCGTGACCCCGCCGTGGACCGGCGATCTGGTCGTGGCGATCAGCTGGGACCCCGGCGCCGAGTTCGGCATCGTCCCGTTGACCGACGGCCGGGTCTACTGGTTCGCCGCCGTCAACGCCGCGCCCACCGATCCCGACGACGGGGTGCCCGACCGTTTCCGCCGCTGGCACGACCCGATCCCGGCGCTCCTCGCCGCCACCGGCACCGTCCTGCGCGACGACCTCGCCTGCCTCGACGAGCCGCTGGCCACCTATGTCCACGGACGGGTGGTGCTGCTCGGTGACGCCGCCCACGCGATGACCCCGAACCTCGGCCAGGGCGCGAACCAGGCCCTCGAGGACGCCGTCGTGCTCGCCGCCGTCGCCGATGCGCCCGACGGTCTGGCCGCCTACGACGCCCGGCGCCGTCCCCGCAGCCAGCAGGTCGCGCGGGCGTCCCGGGCGATCGGCCGCTTCGGTCAGCAGCTCGAGCACCCCCTCGCGGTCGCCGCCCGCAACACCGCCATGCGGCTCACCCCGCCGCGGCTGGCGCTGCGCACGATGGCCCGATACGCCGGCTGGCGGCCACCGGCCCCTCCCTCGGGTAGGTTGTGACGCTGGTCGAGGGGAGCAACAGGTGACCGCAACCGAGAACGCGGCAGCCCGTACCGGACAGGACGGGAGACCCGAGCCGGAGTCCTGGCGGATCGGGTCGCTGGAGATGCTGGCCGTCGTGCTGGTGCTCCTGCTGCTGGTCCGCAACCGGCTCGCCGGATGGCTGTCCGGCCCGGGGCTGCAGACGTGGACGACGGTGTTCGTGTCGGTGATGGTGCAGGCCGTCCCGTTCCTGGTGTTCGGCGTGGTGCTGTCCGCGGTGATCGCCGTGTTCGTGCCGCGCAGCTTCTGGGCGCGTGCCCTGCCCCGCCATCCCGCTCTGGCCGTGCCCGCCGCCGGGATGGCCGGTGTCGTCCTGCCC
Organism: Actinoplanes sp. CA-252034; assembly: GCF_050956125.1. Taxonomy (NCBI): domain Bacteria; kingdom Bacillati; phylum Actinomycetota; class Actinomycetes; order Micromonosporales; family Micromonosporaceae; genus Actinoplanes; species Actinoplanes sp. CA-252034. The sequence continues at coordinate 6,168,418 of NZ_CP191846.1, read as the reverse complement.
GGCTGCGAGTGCGGCAGCGTCCCGATCGCCGGCTCACTGATCCGCCGCGGCGTCACCCCGGCCGCCGCGCTGGCGTTCCTGCTGGCCGCCCCGGCGATCAACCCGATCGTGCTGACCGCCACCGTGATCGCGTTCCCCGGCCAGCCGCAGATGGCGGTCGCCCGGGGCGTGGCCAGCCTGGTCGTGGCGGTCGCGATGGGCTGGCTGTGGCTGCGCCTCGGCAAGACCGAGTGGATCAAGCTGCCACACCGCCCCGACCTCGACGACACCTCCAAGGCGCGGGCGTTCTGGGCGGCCTGCCGGCACGACGTCATGCACGCGGGCGGCTTCCTCGTCCTGGGCGCGGCGGCGGCGGCCACCATCAACGTCGTCGTCCCCGGCGCCTGGCTGCAGAGACTCGCCGACGACCCGATCGTGTCGATCCTGGTGCTGGCGACTCTCGCCGTACTCCTCTCGATCTGCAGTGAGGCCGACGCGTTCGTCGCCGCCTCGCTGACCCAGTTCTCGCTGACGTCGCGCCTGGTCTTCCTGGTCGTCGGGCCGATGGTCGACCTCAAACTGATCTCCATGCAGGCCGGTGTCTTCGGCCGCCGGTTCATGGTCCGGTTCGCGCCGACCACCTTCGTCGCCGCGATCCTGGTCGGCAGCGCCTTCGGGGCGGTCCTGCTGTGAGCCGCATCACCCAGGCGGTGGTGATGCTGCTGTTCGGCGGCGCGATCATCAAGTCCACCCTCACCGACACGTTCCTGCGCTACGTCAAGGAGGGCCTCCGCCCCTTCCTGATCGCCGCGGGCCTGCTGCTGGTCACCGCCGCGATCATGACCATGTGGTACGACCTGCGCGCGGCCCGCAGACATGAGGCGCCCACCGGTCCCGCTGATCACGACCACGACGCCGGGCACGGTGACGACGACGGGCACGGGCACGGGCACCACGAGCCCCGGGTCGGCTGGCTGATGCTGGCGCCCGTGATGGCCCTGCTGCTGCTCTCGCCACCGGCGCTCGGCTCGTTCGCGGCCGGCCAGTCCGGCAGCGTCGGCCCGGCCGCCGCATCGGACTACCCGCCGCTCCCGGCCGGCGACCCGGTCGAGGTGGGCATGCTCGACTACGCGGGCCGGGCGGTCTTCGACGGCGGTCGCAGTCTCTCCGGCCGCAACGTGAAGCTGACCGGCTTCATCACCCCCGGCCCGGACGGCAAGCCGATGCTCGCCCGCATGGTGCTGGCCTGCTGCGCCGCCGACGGCCGCCCCATCAAGATCGGCCTGGCCGGCGCCCCGATCGACGCGCCCCCGGACGCCTGGGTCGACGTCGTCGGCGTCTACAGCCCCGAGATCGGCACCGACCCGGTCAACCAGGCGAAGATCGCCTACCTCGACGTCCGCTCGTGGCAGGAGATCGACGAGCCCAAGCAGCCCTACACCTGACGGGCCGCCGCCCCGCCGTCAGATGGTGCGCAGATCCAGCGCGTTGCGGACGTACGAGTTGCGGTCACCGGTCGACCACCACAGCACGCCGCCGCGGTAGGAGATGTCGGCGGCGTCCGGGCTGACCAGCACCGTGCTGCGGTCGGTGAGGTCGTGGACGAGCAGCTCCTGATTGCCGCTCAGCTCCGACTGCGGCCCGACCCGCCCCATCACCTCGAACCGGTCCAGCACCACCACGTCGCTGATCACCGTGCCGACCTGCCCCTCGGCGACCGTACGGCGGGCCGACCCGTCCGGGTGGGACAGCTCGATCCGGGTGTCGCCCTCCTCGTTGATCGACACGATCTCGCACCACGCCGGGCTGCACGCGGTGACCGAGCGCCGCCCCGTCGGCACGGCCACGCTCTGCCCGGTGCTCAGATTGCGCAGGGTGCTCGCCCCGGTGGCCGCGGTCTGCCCGTCGACCGCCCACGGCCACGCCGACAGACCCCAGTCACCGGCCTCCCGCTGCACCTTCACCGCCCCGCCGGTCACGGCCACCGACCGGAACTCCGTGCCGTCCCCGTCGGCCGCCGCCCACCGCACGATGCCGTCGACGATGGTCAGGTCGTACTCCGAGTCATACAACCGCAGCTCACCCACATCGTCGGTGAGCTGCCGGGCCGTCGTCCTCGCCGTGCGGTCGCCGGTCCACAGCTGCGGCTCGCCCTTGACCGTCTCCACCCACACGAGGGTGTCGCCGGAGCTGGTCAGCGCCGTGAACGGGCTCCGGTCGGCCGACGGCACCCGCCGCAACCGCCGCACCGTCCCGTCCGCCTCGACGACGACCAGGCTCAGGAACCGGTTGTCCGGCGTCCGTGCCGTTCCGGCGGAGGTGCGCGCGTCGAGGAACAGCCCCGGCGTGTACAGGCTGCCGTCCGGAAGATGCGACGCCACGCTGCCCCGCTGCGCCTGCGGCCAGGCCGCCCCCACCGACAGCGGCTGCGGGGTCCCCGATCGAGCGGGCGCGCCGAACAGCAGGGCCGCCCCCGCGACCAGCGTCACGGCGAGAGCGACCAGCGTACGCATCAGTTGGCCACGCTCAGGCATCCGGCGATGGTAGCTCGCGTCCCGCCCGGCCGGTCAGCCCTGTGTGAGGTCGATGATGTTGCCGTCCGGATCACGGACGGCGGACGTCCGGGGTTTCCACGCGTAGTCGGCCGGCGGCGCGACGACGGCCCCGCCCGCTTCGACGGCCCGGTGGTGTGCCGCCTCCAGATCGGCGACGAGCAGCCCGAACCGTACGCCGCCGTGAGCCGCTTCCGGGCCGTGCTCGTCGAGCGTGATCAGGAAGAACCGGTCGCTGCGGTAGGTGCCGAACTGCAACGACGAGATCGACTCGTTGAAGACGACGTCGAAGGCGGCCGTGTAGAACGCGGCCGCCTTCGGCACGTCGGCGACCGGCACGCGGATCTGCACGGGACGGACATCCTGCGGTACGGGCACGGCGGTTCCCCTCTCGATGAGCTCGTCGACGGCGGCGATCCGCTGCGACACCTCTCGCAGTTGCGCGACCAGCCGCTCCCGGTGGGAGTCCAGCGCCGGCCGCACGTGCTCCGCCGGCCGCCCCACCACGGCACGGACCTCGTCGACCGGCACACCCATGGCACGAAGCCCACAGACCAGCCGGGCCCCGTCGATCTGGTCCCGCCGGTACCGCCGGTACCCGGTCCCCGGGTCGACCCGGGCGGGCCGGATCAGCCCGATCTCGTCGTAGTGGCGCAGCGCGGGAATGGTCAGCCCGGTCGCCGAGGCGAACGCGCCGATGTTGAGCAGATCATCACCGTTCACCCCCACAGCTTCGGCCCTCAGGTCACCGGAGAGTCAACCGGCGGAGGACGCCCGTCCTCGGACGAGGCGGGCCGCGAGGATGTGTTTGCAGGGGCCACGGTCCAGGCCGTGGGTGGCGAACCAGGCGCACGTGCACCGCTCGCCGGCCGGGGCCCGGCGGACCGTGTAGGCGGTGCCGCCGCTCTCGACGACCGTGTGATCCGGGCCGGGCCGTACCGCGCCCGCCTCGGCCAGCGCCCGGGCGTCCCGCAGCCGGGGCTGGTCGGCGTAGGCCACGCGGGCGTCCAGCGGCAGCTCCCGCTCGAACGGCGTGCCGTCGGCCAGGTCGAAGCCGCCGCTGCCGGCGGGCCCCTCGTGGAGCGAGCCGTCCTCGCCGGCGGAGACGTCGAGCAGGCCGCCCTCGCCGGAGAAGCCACGGCTCACCGCCGGGCTGAGCAGCACGGTCAGCCGGGCCGTCGGCATCTCCAGCAGCCAGGCGCTGCCGGTGCCGAGGCCGAACGTCCGGACCGCGGTGGCGTGCCGCAGCAGCGGCTCCACCACGCGCAGCCGGTCCAGCCCGGCCACCGCGACACTCCCCGGCGCCGGGGCGGTCGCCAGCCGGGGACCGCCGGGAGCGGGGACGACATGCAACACCGCTCCGGGCCGGGGGCCGCGTGACCGGCTCTGCAGGAGGCGGCGCAGGTGAGCGGGCGCGTGGACGGCGGCCGGCCGCATCGCACGGGCGATCACGCCCAGTTCGGCCAGGCTGCGCACCCAACGATCCGGCAACGGGACCCGGCGTTCGACCGCTTCGCCGTCCAGCGTGCGCACGCGGACCCCGTCCTCGCCGACGGCCAGGTGCATCGGGTCGGCGCCGGACACCCCGGCGAGCGTGCTGCGCATCGTGTCGTTGAAGTCGACGTTCGTGGCCCCGCGCGCCCGCGGCGCCCGGTCCAGGCCGTCCGGCAGCACGTCCAGCCGGGCGTACACCCCGCAGTCGGCGGAGAGACTCTCGAACCGCAGCAACATGCCGTCGCTGGTCACGATCGGGTCGGCGGCACGCAGGATCGCGGCGAGCATGCCCGGCGGCGTGTAGAACCGGGTCCGCGCCACCCGGGCCACGGCCAGCAGGCCGGCGGCGACGACCGGTGGCCGTTCGATCAGGCCCTCGAAGAAGTACGGGTGGTCGACCGGCCCACCCGACGTGGCCAGCCGCAGGCCACCACCGTCGAGGACCGACGGGTGACGGTAGCGGTACAGCTGCTCGACGGTCACGACACCCCCAGCGCCAGCAGCTCACGGGCGGTCCGCGCGGCCTTCGACGACCCGGCGAACCCGAGCAGCCACGGACGAAGACCCTCCGGCGGTACGGCCGACACCCGTACACACTCCTCCAACAACGCCACGACCAGCGCGTGCAGACCCGGGTGATCGCGGGAGAGTTGCGGCAGCAGCGCGCCGAGGACGGCGATCACCGTGTGCGGCTGCCCGGTGTTGCGCAGCGCCGCCGCCCACCGGGTCGCCGTGGCGTGCCCGGCCAGTAGCGCCATCGCGCCGGCCATCACCTCGGCGGGGATCCGCCCCGGCACCAGGGCCGTGAGCACCTCCGCGGCCCGGATGCGGCAGGCCGCGTCCTGGGCGGTGAGCGCCGCGGCCACCACCGCCGCGGCCATCGGCCCCAGCCGGCCCGGGTGGGCGGCCACCGCCTCGACCCGGTCCAGGGTGCGGCCGTCGTTCTCGGCGTACGCCGACCACATCGCCCAGCGGATCTCCGGCGCGATCAGCGTCTCGGCGTCGTGCGGCCAGATCTGCGCCTGCCATCGGACCAGGTCACTGCCCTGGTCGCGCGGGTCGGGCACGGTCGGCTGGTCCTTGCCGACGTCGGACGGCCGGTCGACGTCGATGTGCGGCTCCCAGGTGAGGAAGGTGCGCCACCCCTTCTCCACCTCGTAGCGGTGCGACGTCGAGGTCAGGCGCAGGGTCAGCCCGGCGGCGTGGCCCCGGCCGGCACCGGTGAGCCCGGCCGCGATCAGGTGCGGGTCGTCGTCGAGCGGGGCACGGGTACGGGCCGCGGCCACCCAGATCGCATGGTCGCCGATCGCGGCCGGGTCGCCGCCCAGGGCGTACCGGACGGCTGCTCCCACGTCGCCGGGCAGCGCGTGGGCGGCACGCAGCGCGGTGTCACGCCCGTCGGGATGCAGCCGGAGCAGGGCGGCGATCAGGTCGTGGCGCAGCGGCCCGGTGGTGCCGGACAGCCGGTGGACGAGCTCCGCCGGGTCCAGCCAGCCCCGCGGGTCGGTCGGTGTGGCGAGCAGGGACACCGGGCCGGTACGGGTGTGGATCTCGTGGATCCGTGCGGCCAGGAAACCGGCGTGGTGCAGGTGCGGCCGTTCGCCCAGCAGCAGCGCGGCGACCACGTGCCGCAGGTCGCCGGTGCGCTCGAACGCGCGCCGGGCGGGTCTGCGCAGCTCCGCGGCACCCCGGCCGGCGGCGACCTCGGCCAGGAACTGCTCGATCTCCCACGGATCGGTCTCCCCGGCCAGCAGGGCGGCGGCGCGTTCTCCGGCCGTACGCCCGCCAGGTTGTCGGGGTGTCGGCGCCGCCGGCGATGTCGTGTCGTCGCCCGGGAGACCGTGCGGGCCCTCTGCCTCGCGGGTCTGCCCGGGCGGCGCCGAGTCGCCGGCCGGGCCGGTCCGCACCGGGGCTGCGGTCAGGCCGAACCACGCCGAGGCCTGCTGGGCCACCGACGGTTCGAGCAGGTCGAGGCGGTCGGCGACGAGGTCACCGGCGCCCAGATCGCGCAGCAGGGTGAGCGCGGCCCTCTGCACGTCGCGGTGCCGGTGCTCGAGCGCGATCGCGGCCACCTGCGCGGCCCGCTCCGGATGTCGTCGGGCGGCGGCGGTGACCAGGCGCAGGAGGGTCAGCGGCGTGTTCTTCGCCGGCACCACCAGCGCGGGCGGGCACGCGTCGAGGAGCGCCTGCTCGTCGAGGCCGATCGTGGCCAGATGCCGGGTGGCGAATGCGGCCGTCGGCGCGACCGTTGCGGAGAGCAGCCGCAGCAGCCGGTGCTGAGCGGCCGCGACCTCCTCGCCGGTCGGTGCCAGCGAGTCGAACAACTGCGAGAAGAACCCGGCCCGGTAGGCGCTGAAGTCCCGGCCCAGCGCGGCCAGGCAGCTGCTCAGCACCCGATCGCGGGGCAGGGTCCCGTCGGCGACCAGGACCCGGAACGCGTCGGCCCACCCACAGCCCGGCCGGCTGTACTTGTCGACGTTGGTGAGACTGACCTCGCCGCCGCCCTCGACCTCGAACACCCGCCACAGCAATGTGTCGCGCAGTTCGCCGTCGGAGCGGAGGGCGTCGAGCCGGTGGGCGGCGTCGGTGCGGTCCCCGAGCGCGGACACCATCGCCAGGACGTACGCGTCGTCGTGCTCCGGGGTGACGACCTTTGCCCGGTCCAGCGCCCGGACCGCCCGGAACAGCGGCCGTTGCGGCCACGAGGTGGCCAGCCAGCCGATCACACGCTGGACGCCCTGCCGGAACCACTCCGGAACCGGCTGCTCCGGCGCCCGGACCGGCTCGTCGAGGCGGCTCAGCTCGTCGGCGAACCGCCAGCCCACCCGGTCCGCGGCGGGAACGTCGGCGAGCGCAGCGACGATCTCGTCGACAGTGGCCATCACCGGATTCTGCCCGATGCCCCGCCCACCCGGGCGCCGGCCTCCCCGGACACGCCGCGCTGAGGGGGCGGCGTGTCCGGTCGGACATCGGTATCCTGCCGCCGGGCTCACGGAGTGTCACGTCCAGGGAAAACCGGCCTCTTTGGAGGTTCGAGGTTTACCGCGGGGCACGCCGGTCGATACACCCCTGCACCGATCCGGGAGGAGCGACGCCGATGAAGTCTGCGGCCGTGGAGTACATCGCCGCGCGGAGTGTCGACGAGGTGCTGGCCGCGCTGGCCGACGGGGAGACGTCGGTGCTGGCCGGCGGGCAGAGCCTCGTCCCGGTGGTGACGCAGCCGGGCGCGCCGCCGTGCCGGCTGGTCGACATCAACCGGGTCAGCGGGCTCGACACGCTCGCCGAGTCGGGCGGCCATCTGCGGGTGGGGCCTCTCGTGCGGCATCGCGTCTTCGAGTCGGGCACGGTCGGCGGCCCGCTCGGCGACCTGCTGCGCCTGGTGGTAGGCCACATCGGGCACCCGCCGATCCGGGCCCGCGGGACGATGCTCGGCAGTCTCGCCTACGCCCATCCGGCCGCCGAGTGGCCTGCCGTGGCGGTGACCGTCGGCGCGCGACTGGTGCTGCAGGGGCCGGAGGGGCGACGCACGGTGCCGGCCGTCGACTTCTTCACCGCCCCGTTCACCACCGCCCGCCGCCCCGACGAGCTGCTGGTCGAGGCCCACCTGCCGACCCTGCCCGACGGCACCGGCATCGGATACGCCGAGGACCGGCGCTCTTCGATCTACCCCCAGGCGGCGGCCATGGCCGCGATCACCGTGACCGGCGGCGTGGTCAGCGCGGCCGCGGTCTGCCTGGTCAATTCCGGACCCCATCCGGTACGCGCCGTCGCCGCCGAGAACGCCCTGCTCGGGACCACTCTCTCGGACCCCGCGATCGCCGCGGCCGCCGGGATCGCCGCCGAGCAGGACACCCGGCGGCTCGACGACGACGCGAGCCGCCCCGGCCACAGGCGCGCGTATCAGGTACTGGCCCGGCGGGCGCTCCGCCACGCGCGGCAGGGAGCCGGCCGGTGCGGGTGAGGCTTGTCGTCGACGGCGCCCGGCATGACCTCGATGTGGAGCCCGGCCGGACCCTCGCGGAGGTGCTGTCCGCCGAGTGTGGAGTCGCCGGATGTCGCGTGGCCTGTACGGACGGGACCTGCGGCGCCTGCGCGGTGGTGGTGGACGGCGACCCGGTCCGCTCCTGTCTGATGCTGGCCGTGCAGGCCTCCGGGACGTGGGTGCGGGGAATGTAGACCGGCGCGGACGGCGTTGAAACCCGCTGTGACACTTGCCTTCGCCGTCCTCGGGGACTCCATCGCGTACGGGCAGGGCGCCGCACGGCCGGCCGACACCCTCGGCGCCCGGCTGACCGCGGTCCTGACCCGCGACGGGCACGCCGTCGACCTGCGCGTGCACGCCGTGCCCGGTGCCGACAGCCGCGGTCTGGCCGCCCAGGTCGCCCGTGCCGTCGTCCGGGCGCCCGATCTGGCCCTGATCGTCATCGGGGCGAACGACCTCACCCACCTGGTTCCGCCGCGGCAGGCCGGGACGCTGCTCGGCGACGCCGTCCGGCGCCTGCGCGAGGCCGGGGCGGAGGTCGTGCTGGCGCCGGCGCCGGACCTCAGCGTCGTGCCGTGGGTGCCGCCGCAGATGCGGATGCTCGTCAGCACCGGCAGCCGGGCACTGCGGCAGGAGCAGACCCGGGCGGCGGCCGCGGCCGGCGCGAGGATCGCCGACATCGACGCCGTCACGTCTTCCGCGTTCGCCGCCGACCCCGCGCTGTTCAGCGCCGACCGGTTCCATCCGTCCAGCGCCGGTTACGCGGTCATCGCCGACGCGCTCGCCCCCACGGTCCGTGACACGGTCACGGGGCGCGGGAGCCGCGGGCCCTCTCCTGCTCGACCAGGGCGTCCAGGTCGGTGAGCCGGCCCAGCCCGCGCAACGGCTGGGCCATCCGGTGGTTGCCGGCCAGCTCGCGTTCGTGGCGGGCCAGGAAACTCCAGTACCCGGCGGTGTACGGGCACGCGTCCGGCCCCGACCGCACCTTCGGGTCGTAACGGCAGCCCCGGCAGTAGTCGCTCATCCGGTTCACGTAGGCGCCCCCGGCCGCATACGGTTTGCTGCTCATCCGGCCGCCGTCGGCGTACTGGCTCATCCCGACGACGTTCGCGGTCATCACCCACTCGTAGCCGTCGACGAAGCAGCGGTGGAACCAGTCGGCCACCGCCCCGGGCCGCCAGCCGCGCTGCATCGCGTAGTTGCCGAGCACCATGAGTCGCGGGATGTGGTGCACCCAGCCACGATCACGAACCCCGGCGAGCACGTCGGACAGGCAGCGCGCCCCGACCGCGCCGGCGTTCAGCTCGGCGAACCACTTCGGCAGCTCCTTGCGGGCGTGCAGCTCGTTGGCGGCCCGGTAGTCCGGCTCGAAATACCAGTACAGGTGCCAGACGAAGTCACGCCAGCCGAGGATCTGCCGGATGAACCCCTCCACCCCGGCCAGCGGCGCCGCCCCGGACCGGTAGGCGTGCTCGGCCTCCTCGATCACCTCCACCGGGTCGAGCAGGCCGAGGTTGATCGCCGGGCTGAGCAGGCTGTGCGCCATCCACGGATCGTCGGCGAGCATCGCGTCCTCGTAGGGGCCGAACTCCGGCAGCCGGTGCTCGACGAAGTGCCGCAGCCGGGCCAGCGCCTCCTGCCGGGTCGCCGGGAACAGGCGGGGGCCGTCCGCGCCGACGAACTCGATGCCGTCGTCGTGCTGCCAGCGGTCCAGCTCCGCGCGTACCTCCTGGTCGATGTCGTCCTCGATGATCGGCGGCGGCGCCGGCACGCCGAGCGTCCGGGCGCGGCGCGGTGGGGGTTGCCGGTTGTCGGTGTCCAGGTTCCAGCGGCCGCCGGCCGGCTCGCCACCGTCCATCAGCACGCCGTGCAGCCGCCGGGCGTGCCGGTAGAAGTCCTCCAGCCGCAGGTGGTCGCGGCCGTCGGCCCACGCCGTGAAATCCGCCGGCGCGGTGACGAAACCGCGCGGCGGCAGCATCTCGACGCCCGGCAGACGCCGGACCAGGCCGCGGGCGGCACGCGAGGTGGGATGGCAGACGGTCAACGGCTCGTCGATCACCTCGGCGTACGTCTCCGCGCGCACCAGCCGCACGTCGCCGTCCCGCGCGCGGTGCCGTAGGGCGGAGAGCACGAGGTGCGCCTTCTGCCGGTGGAAGGCCCGCCGCCGGAAGACGGCTTTCGACTCGATCAGTAGAGCCGGCTGCCCGGGGTCGTCGAGGAAGTGTGGCCCGAGCTGGTCCGCGAACAGCCATCGCCTCCGCATGCCGCCCACGTTACGCCGCTGGGATATCCGGTTGTCCGGATTGCGCCGGTGCGGCAGCCTGCACGCATGATCGCGACCCGGGTGCTCACCACGGACGACTGGAAGACCTGGCGGGAGCTGCGGCTCGGCGCGCTCACCGAGGCCGCCTACGCCTTCGGCTCGCAGCTGGCGGACTGGCAGGGCGACGGCGACCGGGAGGAGCGCTGGCGTGACCGGCTGGCGATCCCGGGCTCGTACAACGTGGTGGCGACCCTCGACGGGCAGGCGGTGGCGATGGCCAGTGGGGTGCCGGCCGGCGAGGACGGGGCCGTCGAGCTGATCTCGATGTACGTCGCACCGGCCGGGCGTGGCCGTGGTGTCGGGGACCTGCTGGTGGCGGCGGTGGAGCGGTGGGCCCGGGAATGTGGCGCCCACACACTGCGCCTGGCCGTCGCCGAGGGCAACGACCACGCGGTCGCGCTGTACCGGCGGGCCGGGTTCCGCGAGACCGGCGAACCCGGCGATCTGATGCCCGACGGGCTGCGCCGTGAGCAGATCATGGCCAAGGCCCTGGGGCCGGACGCCGACGCGGCGCCCGGCCCGCGGGACTGACTACAGGTCGGCCTTGCCCGCGGCCGCGGCCTCGGTCTCGGCTGCCGTCCGCCGCTGCTCGGCACGGCGGTCGCCGGCCTCCTCGCGGTCCGCGGCGGTGAGCGCGGCCCGCCGCTGTGCCGACGCCGTGCCGGCGGGCGCCTGCTCGCCGATGACGCCGCCGCGGATGCGGTTGTTGGTCGCGATCTTGGCGACCGGGGTGTTGCCGGTCACGGTGAGCGCGCCGTCGATGATGGTGTCGTCGACGGTGACGCCGCCGGTGGTGCTGGTGATGCTGACGTCGCGCCCGAAGAAGCCGCCGGACGCGCAGCTGTCGAGGCCGCCGTTCGGGCCGAGCTGCACCCCGCCGAGGTTGCCGGAGAAGGTGGACCGGCCGCGGACGGAGCCGCCGCAGACCACGGTGCCGGTGGAGCTGTTCAGCACGGACAGCACCCCGTCGACGAACGAGTCGTGCACGTCGGTGTAGTGGGTGTTGTTGGTGCTGAGCCCGCCGGACACCTCGCTGCCCCGGTCGAGGCGCACCTCGCCGGCCTGGGCGTTGACCGAGCCGGTGATCGTGGTGGCCTCGGCGAACAGGAAGCCGTCGATGGTGGCGGTGCCCTTGGGGCGTACCGTCACCGATCCGGTCGAGGCGTCCTTGAGGTAGAGGCCGTAGCCGCCGGCGGCGAGGATCACCGATCCGGCGACCGTGCTGCCGGAGGCGTCCAGGTAGCCGTCGGCGGCGACCCTGATCTCGCCGTCGACGCGGCCGCCGTCGATGACCAGGTTGGCGCCGGCGGCGACGCTGACGTTCCCGGTGATGATCGTGCCGGCCAGGTCGCAGGACTCCCCGGCCGGGACGAGCAGATCATTGGGTACGGTGACCGCCCCGCCCGTGCCGATGCAGTGCGTGACGAGAGCGGCTCCGGCCGGAACGCCGGTGAGCGCGGTGGTGAGGATGACGGCGCTGAAGGTGGCGGCGATGAGCCTCATGCGTGTACTCCCTTGTCCGATGCCGCCGCGGCGCGGACGATGGTCCCCGCCTGCCGCTGGGTGAGCTTGCCCGCCGTGACCAGCGTGGTCGTGACGGCTTCCACGTGCCGCACGAAGGCGGCGTGGGTGGGATAGACCGCCCGCTCGGCGATCAGGTCGTTGATGGTGCAGCCGTTGCCGGTGTCGGTGTTGCGCACCCGGGTGTCGAAGCCGTCGATGACGACGGTGTCGCGGGTGTCGGAGTCGGGGCAGGCGTCGCTGCCCCGGTCGGCGACGGTGAAGGCGGCCGACTTCTCCGCCGCGGTGTTCCCGGCGTTGTCCGCCGCCCGGTAGCGGACGGTGTGCGCGCCGATCGCCGTGACGGCCACGGGCACGGTGTACGCCGTCCACGCCCCGTCGTCGAGCCGGTACTCGACCGTCCTCACCCCGGACCCGGCGTCGGCCGCCGTGACGGTGACGGTCGCCGTGCCCAGGTAGTCGCCGTTGCCGGCCCGCTCACCGCTCACCGTGGCGGTGACCGTCGGCGCGGTGGTGTCCTCGACCGGCGGCGCGACGATCGTGAAGTGCGCCATCTGCTCGGCCGACGTGTTGCCGGCGTTGTCGGTGGCCCGGTAGTGCAGCATGTGCGCCCCGACCGTGCTCACCACGACCGGCGAGCCGTAGGGGTTCCACGCGCCGCCGTCCAGCTGGTACTCGATGCGGGCCACCCCGGAGCCGCCGGTGTCGGTGGCGGTGAGCGTGGTGGTGGCCGTGCCGAGGTAGTTGCCGGCGGTGTCACGGTTGCCGGTGACCTGCCCGGACACCACCGGTGCGGTGGTGTCCTGCGGCTGGCCCGAGACCACCCGGAACGCCGTCGACCCGGCCGCCGACGTGTTGCCCGCGTTGTCGGTGGCCCGGAACTGCACCGCGTGGTCGCCGACGGCGGTGACCGCGACCGGGGCCGAGTACGGTGTCCAGCTGGTGTCGTCGACCTGGTACTCGACCGTGCGTACCCCCGAGCCGGTGTCGGTGGCGGTGACCGTCACGGTGGCCGAGCCGACGTAGGCGCCCTGGTTGTCGCGGTTGCCGGTGACGGCGGCGGTGACCGTGGGAGCCGTGGTGTCCGGGTCCGGGTTGCCGGACGTGACGGTCAGCTCGCCGACCATCGTGCTGTGCCCGGGGATGGTGCAGAAGTACCGGTACTTGCCGGGGGTGAGGGTTACGGTCGCCTGGTGACGGCCGTTGTTGACGTCGAACGGGCTGGCCAGGACGTTGAGGGTGACGTCGTGGTTGTAGCCCTCTGTGCTGGTGTCGAAGGTCAGCGTGTGCGGCATCCCGGTGGTGTTGCCGGTGGCCGCGCTGTTCTCGAAGACGATGGTGGTCGCCCCGGCCACCGCGGTGGCCGGTGTGGACTTGTACCGGGTGATGTCGTCGTCGGCGGTCCAGGTCAGGGTCTGTGCGGCGGCCGCTGGTGGGGTCGCCCCGGCGAGCAGGGCCAGCAGCATGACGATCACTGCCGCCCCGGCCCGCCGGAGAACGATCGAAAAGGACATGGGACCTTCCTGACTGTCGCTAGAGGGCGCGCACCCGGACGTTGCGGAACTCGGCGATGTCGCTGTCGCCGTGGTTCTGGAGCCCGATGTGGCCGCGCAGGAACTGCCGCAGGTCGGTGGGCGGGTCCCCGGCCCGTGACGACTGCTTGCCGGGCGTGTTGTCGAACTCGTTGATGACCACGCCGTTGCGGATGATCGTGTAGTGCTGCCCGACGACCCGGATCTCGTAGTCGTTCCACTGGCTCTTCGGGGTGATCCGGGCGTCGGCCAGGGTCACCGGGTCGAAGTTGTAGATCGATCCGGTCTTCTGCGGCTCGCCGGTGTCCCCGTCGTAGATCTGCACCTCGTGGCCGCAGTAGATGGCCACCCAGGCCTGCGAGGTGCGGGCGCTGCCGACCGTGCCGCAGCTGCCGGCCGGGCGGTCGGCGAGCGGGATCCGCGGATCCGGGAACCGGGTGAACACCCCGGTGTTGGCCCGGCCGGTGCCCGGGGCGACGTCCTGGAACTGCAGTCTCAGCGAGAAGTCGCCCAGCTCCCGTGTGTGCCAGAGCATGCCCAGGCCGCCCGAGGGCCGCAGCGAGCCGTCCGGCCGGATGGTGAACGATCCGGACGGCGCCTGCTGCCAGTCGCGCAGCGAGGCCGCGGTGCCGTCGAACAGCGGCTCGTATCCGGTGTGACCCGGCCGGCCGATCGGCGAGGCGGCCGCGGCACGGGTCAGCGTGCCGGCCTGACGCGTGTCGAGGTACTCGCGGGCGACGGTCGTCACGTGGCGTACGAAGCTGTCGTGATCCGGCCAGGTGCTCTCGTCGTCGATCAGGTCGTTGACAGTGCAGCCGCCGCCGGCCGCCTTGCTCGGCACGCCGGTGTCGGTGTCGCCGAGCCACACCGTGGCCCGCTTGTCCGGCACCGAGCAGCCGACCTCGACGGTGACCGGGGTGGTTACCGTCTCGCCGTCGGCGTAGGTGACGGTGTGCCGGGCCTGGTAGGTGCCGGGCTTGGCGTAGACGTGCCGCGGGTCCGCGTCGGTCGCGTTGGTGCCGTCGCCGAACTCCCAGCGGTGGCTGACGCCGCCGGAGCGGGAGCCGGTGAAGGCGTAGGTGAGCGGCTTGTTCTGCACGGCGACCGTGGTCGCCTGCGGCGCCGGGGTGGCAGGGCCGCCGGTGTAGGTCACCCGCAGCAGCTTCTGCGCGGCGTGCAGGCTGAAGAAGCCGCCGCCATAGTCGAGCAGGTAGAGCGCCCCGTCCGGGCCGAACTTGGCGTCCATCCAGCTCATCAGCCGGTTGTCGGCGTTGCCGCCGGGCAGGATGGCGCGCAGCGTCTCGGCGAACGGCGGCGGCTTCTGCTGCGGCACCCCGGCCGGGTCGACGGTGACGGCGATGCGGTTGGCGGCGTTCGACTGGTCGCCGATGAACCACTTGTCGTCCCAGTAGACCGGCCATTTCACCGTGCTCTTCGGGTCGGCCAGGTCGTGGTGGTAGGTCGGGCCGGACATCACGGCCTGGCCGCCACCGCGCAGGTAGGGCTGGGTGTAGACGGCGTCGGCGGCCACGTAGGTGGGGATGCCGCTGCCGTCGGCGCGGGGCGGGAAGACCGGGCCGCCGCCACCGGGGGCGTACCAGATCATGTTGTCGCGGGCCGGCGGGATGTCGACCAGTCCGGTGTTGCGCGGTGAGGTGTTCTGCAGGTTGCCGCAGTCGTACCAGCCGGTGAGCTGCGTGGCGTCGGTGCTGCTGCGGTCCCGGTACGGCTGCCGGTTGCCCATGCAGTACGGCCAGCCCTGGTTGCCGGCCGAGGTGATGATGGTGGCCGTCTCGTACTTGGCCGGGCCCAGCTCCGGGCTCGGGTTGGTGGCGTCGGGGCCGACCCAGCCGGCGGTCAGCCAGTCGGTCTCCGGGTCGATCTGCAGGCGGGCGATGTTGCGCACGCCCATCACGTAGATCTCGGGACGGGTCTTCTCGGTGCCCGGCGGGAACAGGTTGCCCCGCGGGATCGTGTAGGTGCCGTCCGCCTCCGGGTGGATGCGGATGATCTTCCCGGCCAGGTCGTTGGTGTTGCCGGAGGTCCGTCGCGCGTCCTGGAAGGAGGTGCCCGCGTACTCCTGGGTCCAGTTGTTGCCGGAGTAGCCCTGCGAGCCCTCGGACGAGTTGTTGTCACCCGAGCCGATGTAGAGGTTGCCGGCGGAGTCGAAGGCCATGCCACCACCGGCGTGGCAGCAGCTGTGGATCTGCACCGGGAATCTCAGCAGGTCCTTGCGGCTGGCCTGGTCGATGGTCTGCGCCGTGTGGTCGTAGGTGAACCGGCTGACGGTCCGGTCGCCGGTTCGCTTGGTCCGGTCGATCGAGTCGTGCGGCATCCAGTAGACGTAGAGCCAGCCGTTCTCGGCGAACTTCGGGTCCGGCACGATGCCGAGCAGGCCCTCCTCGTTCTTGACCAGCTCGGTGCCGCTGCCCCGGTTGCCCATCACCGGCAGCGTGGTCAGCAGCTTCACCTGCTTGGTGCGGGGGCTCCACGAGTGGATGGTGCCGCAGCCCAGGCCCACCTTCGGGTCGTCCCAGCTGACGATCGGCCCACTCGGGCAGGCGGCCTTGCCGACGTAGAGGACGGTGCCGTCGCCCGTGATGGTCAGGCCGTGCGGCTCGCCGATCTGGTCGAGCTGTCCGGTCTGGTTGGCCGCGGTCAGCCGCTCGGTCCGGTAGTTGGCGGCGATGGTGGCCTGGCAGTCGCCGCGCACCACGCCGGAGGCCCACTTCAGGGCGCCGGTCAGGTGCTTGCGGAAGGCGTCCTCGTCGTAGCCGCTCGCGGTGTGGCCCATGCCGGTGTAGAAGGACCGGCCGCCGTCGTAGTCACGGCACCAGGAGACCGGGTGGAACGGCCCGTTGGCGCTGGTCCCGGCGTTGTAGTGGCGCTCTTCGACCTGCGCGAGGGTGTGCACGGCGCCGAGCGGGTTCGGGTCCCAGTTGTACCAGCGGTCGGAACGGGTGATCGTGCGCGGCAGGCCGGCGGTGGAGGGGTGCCGGGTGTCGAGCACATCGACGACGGCCTGGTTGACCGTGGGCGGCGGCGGGACCACCGAGTCGGCGGTGAACAGCCGCAGGTTCGCCAGCTGGATCAGCGGCTCACCACTGTTGGCGGTGACGTCCAGCTTGAAGAACCGGAAGCTCTGCGGCGCCGACAGGTCGAAACGGCGGGTCTGGAAGCGGTCCGGGAACGTCTGGCCGGTCCGCTTGTCGACCTCGGTCCAGGCCTGCCCGTCGGCCGAGGCCTGCAGCGTCCAGTCCTTCGGGTCCCGGCCGGGGAAGTCGTTGGCAGACGTCAGCGCGTACCCGGTGATCGCCTTGGCGGCGGCCAGCTCGTAGGTCACCCAGCCGGTCGCCGTGCGGACCAGCCACTTGGTGTTGTTGTCGGCGTCGGTCAGCTTCTCCTTGGTCTCGTTGGGTGCGTTCTCGCCGCTCGCGGTGACCTTGCTGACCGGTTCCGAGGCCGGGATCGAGCCGGCCGGGCGGGTGCCGATCAGGCCGGTGAACCAGGTCGAGTCCAGTTGCGCCTTGGCCGCGTCGGCGATGCCGACGAAACCACCACCGCCTTTGATGTACGACTGGAGCGCGCTCTCCTGGTCCCTGCTGAGGTCGGCGCCGGTCGCCGACAGGAACACCACGGCCCGGTGCGCGGCCAGTCTCACCGGCGTGAACACGGCCGGGTCGGTGGACTCGGTGACGGTGAATCCGGCCGCGTCCGCGAGCGCGTCGATGGTCGCCGCGGCCTTGGCGACGGGGTCGTCCTGATCGGCGGCCTCACCGTGGAAGACGAGCACCGAGAGCGGTGCCGCCGCAGTGACGGGCGCCGCCGCCACCGCTGACGTGACCTGTGCTGATCCGGTGAGGACGAGGAGTACCGCGGCCGCGGTGGTGAGCGCTCGCCGTACCCCCGGTGTGGATTTCGATCTCATGCGCCGTGCCCCCCATGATCGTCGTTGCTTTGCGACGTGGTGGTGTGCGTGTGGCCCTGGAATCGGTGGATCGCCTCCTCGGCGCCCGGCGGCATGCTGCCGTCGGCGTTGCGGACCAGGAAGAGCCCGGACATGCCGCCGTCGGAGTGGTTCTGCACGTGGCAGTGGTACATCCAGGCGCCCGGCCCGACACCCTCGCCGGCGATCACCTGGAACCCGAACGAGCTGCCCGGGTTGAGGTCCTTGTTGTCGATCGTCGGACTGGGGTCGCTGACGCTCTCCAACATGCCGGTGCGGTTGTCGACCCAGCGGTGCGCGTGCAGGTGGAAGGTGTGGAACAGGTTGCCGTGCCCGATGGCCACCCACTCGACCCGCTGGCCGAGGTTCGCCTCGAACATCGGTGTGTTCGGCGCCATCCTGTTGTTGATCGTCATGTCGTGGAAGACCACGGTGAACTGCCTGTCCGGCAGGATGTCGCCGCGCCGCCGCACGATCAGAGCGCCGTAGAGTCCCTTGGCCACCCCGCCGGTGCCGTGGTCGGTGCCCATCGCGTGGTCGTGGTAGTGCCAGTAGCCGGCGCTGCCCGGCATGAACCGGCGCCCGGCCGCGGCGAACATCTCCCGTGACCGCCACACGTAGGTGCGGGTCTCGCCCGGATTGTTGTACGACTCGTGCAGCGGGCTGCCGTCCGAGCCGGTGCTGTAGTCGACCCCGTGCGCGTGGATGGACAGTCGCTGGCTCGTGGTGTTGACCAGCGTGATCTCGAGGGTGTCGCCCTCGTACATCTCGAGCAGCGGACCGGGCACGGTGGCCTGTCCCGGTGCCAGCCCGTAGCCGAACAGCCCACCCGGCAGGGCCTCGGCGTAGATGGTGACCTTCCGGGTCGCTCCCGCGTGTGCCGCGCCGGCGTCCCAGGACACGGCCGCGCCGATCGCGGGCACGGCGAGCCCGACAGCGCCGGCGGCGAACAGGGAACGGCGCGAGAGAGCGGCGTCGTCCATGCGTCTCCTTCCACTCGTGAGACGGCAGCACAACATCACGGAGTGTGGTGGGAGTTCGTCCCGTCCGGCACGCCGTTCGTCGGGGAAGGTGATGTCGCGATGTCGTCCAGGAATTCACAACTTTCGCTGGATGGCATCAAGCTATGCGCCATATCGACGAAAGTAAAGGTCCCTAAGCGATAAGCCCGCGCCACGTATTCGCACCTCAGAGCAGTTCGGGGCGCCCCGTCTCTGCTGAACGATGTGCGATCCGGAATGGCGGTGTTCGTTTCAATGACGTTGCGTCCATGCGACATCGAAC
This sequence comes from Actinoplanes sp. CA-252034, assembly GCF_050956125.1. Taxonomy (NCBI): domain Bacteria; kingdom Bacillati; phylum Actinomycetota; class Actinomycetes; order Micromonosporales; family Micromonosporaceae; genus Actinoplanes; species Actinoplanes sp. CA-252034. The sequence goes on along the minus strand of NZ_CP191846.1, from coordinate 6,149,805 downwards.
CACAGAGGATCAGTGGCTATCGATGATCCGCGGCCCCGCCTGCACATCGCCGCCATGGGAGCGATCCCATGAAATGTGACGCTGGGTAGCCGATCGGATGGTGGTCGCCGGGGAACGAACACGGCGCCGGGGTGGTCCCGCGGCAGCCCCCTCCGGCTGCCGCGGGACCGCGTCGCTCTCGCCGCCCGCGAGGGCCGGCGATGCCGATGAGCGACGTTCGGCTCCAGCGGCCGGAGCCGGAGGGTCGGCCGCTGAGGTAGGAGCACCTTCAGGGACTTAACTGAAGTTAGGTTAAGTCCCTCAAGTCGAATGAAGCAAGGTTGAGCAGTGGGTTCACTCACGCTCATCCCACACCTTCGGCACGGTGTGCACACTCGGCGTCTCAGCACTGGCCGTGAGGGAGCGCTTCCCCTAGGCTTTGCGGATTGTTTTGAGTTCAGTGAAGGATTGCATCCCATGCAGCCGGCACAGCCCGATGGCACGCGCCTCGCACGACGTCTGCGCAAGTTGCGGACCGAGCTCTGGCCCGAGCTGAAGGTCACCCAGCAACAGATCGCCGAGGCGCTCGGCGGCGAGCACGGCCCTCTCAGCCTGTCCCTGATCTCCTCGTGGGAGTCGACGCGCAACCCCGCGCTGCCACCGGCGAGCCGGCTCGCCGGATACGCGATGTTCTTCGCCACCCCGCGCTCGGTGGAGTCCAGCCCGGCCCGGCTGCTCCCCGAGCACGAGCTGACCGTCGCCGAGCGGCATGCCCGGGAGGAGTTGCACGCCGAGTTGTTCGGCCTGCGCTTCCCCGGCGAGCACGAGGAGGACGACCCGCCGCCCGCCGTCCCGGCCGCGGTCCCCGGCGACGCGGCCCGCGGCACCTGGTTCTTCCCGGACCGGCGGCCGATCATCATCGTCAGCGGGAGCCTGCCCAAGCGGTTCCGTGAGCGGATGCCGTTCACCGACACCAAGGACCCCGACTACGTCCGCTCCTACAGCCTCGCCGACCTCGACGCGCTGCTCGAGGTGCACGGGCACATCCGGGCCGTCAACCCGGCCGCCGACGTCCGCATCTGCCGTTCCGAGGAGATGGTCGAGGACGACTTCACCTCACACCTCGTGCTGATCGGCGGCGTCGACTGGAACGCGGTGAACCGTGACATCACCCGGCGGCTCGAGCTGCCGGTGCGCCAGCAGCGACGGCCCAACGACGAGGACACCGGCGGCTTCACGGTCGGTGGGCGCGTCTTCGAGCCGGTGCTGGACTCGTCCAACGGATCCCTTCTGGAGGACGTCGCACACTTCTTCCGGGGGAGAAGCCCGTACAACGCGCGCCGAACAGTGACATTGTGTAATGGCATGTTCGGGCGCGGAACGTACGGTGCGGTACGGGCGTTGACCGATCAGAAGTTTCGGGATCGAAACGAAAACTACATCCGGCAACGCTTCCCGGACGCCTCCGCGTTCAGCATCCTGATGCGCGTCCGGATGAACGTGAACGGAGCCGTGGTGACACCCGACTGGACGCAGGACGACGGGCTGCTGCACGAGTGGTCGCCCGTGACCGAGGCATGAGCCGGGTCGGACACCATCACTCCCACCGCGGTCTGATCCGGAACCCCGTGCCCGGTGACCGTCGCGGCCGGGTGGACGCCGTCATCGTGCCCAGCGCACGGGCCGAGGCCTCCCTCGTCGAGGCCGGGCGCCTGGCCGCGCTGCTCGACGCCACCCTGCTGGTGCTGTGCAGCGGTCGCTCCCGTCCGGGGGCGGTGATCGAGCGCCTGACCGGCGAGCCCGGTCCCCGTGTCGTCGCCGTCGACTTCCCGAAGACCGGGGTTCCCGCGCTGCCCGGCCTGGAGACGTCCACCGTCCTCGGCCGTTCCCGCCTGCAGCGCCGGGCCGACACCAGCGCCAAGCGCAACCTGGGCCTGGTGCTCGCCCGGATGGCCGGCTGGGACAACGTCGTCTTCCTGGACGACGACATCCAGGTGCCGGACCCGGCCGATCTGGAGCGGGCGGCCGCCCTGCTCGACACCCACGACGGTGTCGGCCTGCACGTGACCGGCTGCCCGGACAACTCGGTGGTGTGTCACGCCAACCGGGCGACCGGCGGTGCCCAGGACACCTTCATCGGCGGCGGGGCGCTGGCGGTGCCGACCGGCCGGATCGACTCGTTCTTCCCCGAGATCTACAACGAGGACTGGTTCTTCCTGCTCGGCGAGTCCGGGTTGCGGCCGGTGGCCCAGGCCGGCGTCGCGGTCCAGCAGGACTACGACCCGTTCGCCGACCCGGACCGCGCCCGTGGCGAGGAGTTCGGCGACGTGCTGGCCGAGGGCATCTTCGCCGGGCTCGACCACGGCCTGCCGATCGTCGCGGAGACCGGCTACTGGAGCCGGTTCCTCGCGGCACGGCTCGACCTGATCCAGCGCATCGAGAGGCGGATCGGACCCGGCACCCGGCAGGCCGAGGAGATGCGGCGGTCACTGAGCGCGGCGAAGGGCCGGCTGCGGTTCATCCAGCCGATCGACTGTGTCCGCTACATCGAGGCCTGGCAGAACGACCGCAAGACCTGGCGCGACTTCATGGCCGACCTGCCGGTTCGCACCGGGAGCCCGGCCGGCCCGCGCGACGTCCGGGCGGCGGTTCGCGGCTTCGGGCTGCGGTGCTTCATCTCGCCGGCTCCGGGTCGGCCCCGGCCAGCGCGGGAGCCAGCAGCGCCACGGTCAGCACCAGCGGCAGCATGGCAGCGATCGCCGTCTCCAGACCGGCGGCGTGCGCAAGCCGTCCGATGACGAGCGGACCGGCCACACTGGCGCTGTAGCCGAGGGCGGTCATCGCGGCGACCGCCGACGGCGCGGCGACACTCCCGGTCGCGCTCAGCGCGGCCGGGAACACCCAGCAGATCCCGGCGCCCCAGCCCAGCGCCGCCAGGTAGAGCCACGATCCGGTCGGGCCGGCGACCACCAGCACGATGCTCAGGGACGTGACGACCGCGCCGGTGCGAACCAGGCCGACGGCGCCGAAGTGCCGGTGCGGGCGCTCCGCGATCAGCCGGCCGGCCGCCATCGCCGACACGAACAGGGCGTACCACAGGGCCGCGCCGGCGTGGGTGAGCAGCCGGTCCTGGTTGAGATAGACGGCCAGCCAGTCACCGGCGGCGCCCTCCACCACGGCCCCGCAGAACAGCAGTGTGCCGATCGCCGCCAGCCGCCGCGCCGGTGACCGCATCGGCGGCCCGGTGGCGTCCGGCCCGCCCCGCTTGACGTCGTCGAACGCGGTGACCCCGAACCCGAAGAGCACGGCCGAGCCCACCAGGACCGCGGTGAGGTGGGGCAGCAGGCCGACCGGGAGCGCGGCGGCGGCCAGGCCCACGCCCGCTCCGGCCATGCTGCCGATGCTCCACCAGCCGTGGAAGCGGCTCATCAGGTGCGTCTCCAGGCGGCTCTCCAGCTCGGCTGCCTGCACGTTCATGCCCGCGTCCCAGACACCGCCGCCGACGCCCATGCCGAGCATCGCCACGCCCAGCGCCGTGGGGGAGTGCGCCAGCGCGATGGTGATCAGCGACAGCATGGTGAGGGCGAAACCGGCGCCGACGACCGGGCGGCCACCGACGCGGGTGATGGCCGGGCCGGTCAGCGCCATCGCGGCGAGGGTGCCGACGCCCAGCATCACCAGGCCGGCACTGAGGCGTACCACATCGGTGTGGGTCTGCTCCAGAACGGCGGGAAGCCGGGACATCCAGGACGCCTGGGCCGCGCCACTGCCGGCGAACACGAGACTGATGGCCCGAGTCGCCCGCACGGCTCACCCCCGTCGATGACTGTAACCGGGGGATCGTTTCCCGTCGATGATCCCCGCGCGGCGAACAAGCTATCCTCCTAGGACGCTCTAGGGGGTGTGGCCGGGGCCGCGACACACCGTCGTAACGCATCGACGACACCGGTGAAACCGCCCCGTCGCCGTATCCTCATTGCGCGCCTCCGGCCGTGCGAGCCGGGTGAAGCGTGTGCCTAGGGAAGGGCGGAACATGCGGATCACCGTGCTCGGCGCCGGCTCGTGGGGGACCACGGTCGCCTCGGTTCTCACCCGCCGCGATCACGAGTCGCTGATCTGGGCGCGCAACACCGCCACGGCCGACGAGATCAACGCGAAGCACACCAACGAGCGCTACCTCGCCGGATTCCCGCTGCCGGCCCGGCTGCGCGCCACCGCCGACCTGGCCGAGGCAGCCGCGCACGCGGAGCTGCTCGTCGTCGGCGTGCCCACCGGGGCCTTCCGGGACACCCTGGAGCGGGTCCGGCCCGACCTGCACCCGTGGATCCCGGTCGTCAGCCTCAGCAAGGGGCTGGAACGCGACTCGCTGCTGCGGATGACCGAAGTGATCAAAGAGGTGCTGCCCGGTCATCCCGCGGCCGCGCTCACCGGCCCCAACCTGGCCAAGGAGATCATGGCCGGGATGGCGGCGGCGACCGTGATCGCAACCGATGACCTGACCGTCGCCACCGAGATCCAGCGGGTGTTCCGGCGCGGGCTGCTGCGCGTCTACACCAACCACGACGTGATCGGCTGTGAGGTCGGGGGAGCGCTGAAGAACGTCGTCGCGATCGCCACCGGCATCGCGCAGGGCCTGGGCGTCGGCGACAACACCCGGGCCGGGGTGATCTCCCGCGGGCTCGCCGAGCTCACCACCCTGGCCGTCGAGCTGGGCGGCGAGCCGAGCACGCTGGCCGGGCTGGCCGGCATGGGCGATCTGGTGGCCACGTGCATCAGCCCGCACAGCCGCAACCGGCACGTCGGCGAGCAGCTCGGCCGCGGCCGGACCCTGGACGAGATCCTCGCCGAGATGGGGCAGGTGGCCGAAGGGGTGAAGACCGTGCACGCCGCGGTGCAGCTGGCCGACCGGCACGGTCTGGCGATGCCCATCACGCGGACGATCCACCGTGTCATCACCGGCGACATCACGGCCGTGCGCGCCTACGACGGGCTGCTGCGCTCCCACCCGGCGGGCCACGAGTCCGAGCCGGGCTGAGACGACGGAACGGCCGGGCCCGCGGGGGCCCGGCCGTCTCATCGGTCACTGTGGTCAGGCGCGGCCGAAGACCTGCGTCCAGTACGGGGTGCCGTCGGCCTTGGTGGCCAGGCCGACACCGATGGCGATGCTCTGGCAGTTGAGGATGTTGGCGCGGTGACCGGGGCTGTTCATCCAGCCGGTCACGACCTCCTGCGGGGAGCGGTAGCCGTACGCGATGTTCTCGCCGGAGGCGGCCGTGTAGCCGGCCCGGTTGGCGCGGGTCACGAAGTTGCTGCCGTCGGATCCGGTGTGGTTGAAGAAGTTGCGGGCCACCATGTCGTTGCTGTGGGCGCGGGCGGCGGCCGTCAGACGGTCGTCGGTGCGCACCGCCGCGCAGCCGTTGCCGGTGCGCTGCGCGTTGGTCAGGGCGACGACCTCGGCCTCGTACGCGGCGGAGCCGGTCGGGGCGCTGGTGGTGGGTGCCGTGGTCGGGGCCTTGGTGACCGGGGCGCTGGTGGTCGGGGCGGTCGTCGGGGCCTTGGTGACGGGCGCGCTGGTGGGCGCCTTGGTCACGGGGGCGGTGGTGGGGGCCTTGGTCACCGGAGCGGTGGTGGGCGCCTTGGTCACGGGAGCGGTCGTGGGGCGGGTGGTCGGGGCGGTCACCGGCGTGAGCGACGCGAGGGCGGCGGCCGGGTCGATGCGGCCGTTGCCGAAGTCGTTGTCGAAGCCGGGCGTGCCGAGGTCGACGGCGGTCTTCTCCAGCGCCGCCTCGATCTGGTCCGACGTCAGCGCCGGGTTGGCGCTCTTGAGCAGGGCGGCGGCCGCGGCGACGTGCGGCGAGGCCATCGACGTGCCGCTCATCTGCTTGTATCCGGGGCCACGCGTGGCCGGGTAGGTGCTCAGGATGTCGGTGCCGGGGGCGGCGACGTCGACGTAGGTGCCGGCGGTGGAGTAGGTGCCGATCCGGTCGGCGGTGTCCGTGCCGGCGACGCCGATGACACCGGTGTCGGCCGCCGGGTAGGAGACCGGGCTGCCCTGCTGGCGGGAGTTGCCGACCGCCGCGATCACGGTGACGCCCTTGCCGCGGGCGTAGTTGACCGCGTTGGTGACGGCGGCGACCCGGGTGGTCGAGCCGAGCGACATGTTGATGATCTGCGCGCCGTGGTCGGCGGCCCAGATGATGCCCTCGGCGATGTCGGACATGTTGCCGCCGCCGTTGGCGCCGAGCACCTTGACCGGCAGGATCTTGGTGTCGGGGGCCATGCCGGAGATGCCGACGCCGTTGCCGGTGACGGCGGCGATGGTGCCGGCGACGTGGGTGCCGTGGCCGTGGCTGTCGACGACCGGGCCGGCCTTGTCGGTGATGGCGTCGTAGCCGTCGAGCACGTTGCCGGCGAGGTCGGGGTGACGCGCGTCGACGCCGGTGTCGATGACGGCGACGGTGACGCCCGCGCCGGTCGACCGCTTCCACGCGTCGTCGGCCTTCAGTTTGGTCAGGCTCCACTGCTGGGCCCGGCTCGGGTCGGTGCCGGTCGGCACGCCGTACGCGTAGGCCTGGGCGTCGACCTCGACGCTCACCGCGTCGTCGGTGCTCTGGCCGTCCTCGACGAGGCGGACCGCGGACTGCCGGTCGGTGGCCTCCTTGACGGTGACGACCGGGCGGCCGTCCTCGCCGACGGTGGTGGTGACGACCCGGGCGGGGCGGTCGGCGGAGACGGTGGCGGGGAGCAGCTGCTCCGGGCTGGCGGTCAGGCCGTAGGTGACGGGTTCCCAGCCGGCCGAACCGGTCGGCAGCGCCATGGCGCCGATCGCGGTGAACGCACCGACGGCGGCAGCGGCAACAACGTACTTACGGAACTGAACCTTCAAGACGACGTCCTTCCCCCGAATGACTGACAGGGAATAGATTGCGGGCCGAACGTTGTGACTTGAGATATCGGCCGGTTGCACCCCGGTAGCGGCTCCCATCAGCGGTCCGTCCCGTCTTCGGGGCGCCGACCCCGATGATGGAGATCAATGTCAGGCGGCATCATGTCCGCATGCGGAAGCCTGGGGGTCAGTGGCGTTTCCTGCCCGCCGTCGCCGGCGGGACGACGATTCTGGTCTTCGCCGTATTCGCCTGGGCGAACTACATCGACGACGCGCAGGACCCATGGCAGCGGGCGGATCAGAAGGCCAGTGTCGGTGCCCTGGTGCTGACCGGGATCGGGCTGCTGATCACCGTGTTCACGGTGCGGCAGAACCGGCGGCCGGCCGCCTCCGAGCATCGTCGCCTGGTCGACGACGCCGCGGCGGAGCTCGCCGAGCTCGTCTCCCGGCAGTGGAGTCACGAGGCGCGGGTCCGTGGCCTGGCCCAGCCGTCACCGTTGCGGCTCCGGTGGGCGTCGACCGGCCGGGAGGTCGCCGCGTCCGCCGCCGACGTGCTCGGGCCCGGCTGGACGGCGGGCCGGCCGACCCGGCTCAAGCTGCACGGCGATGTCACGCAGGTGGCGGCCGCCCTGCGGCGGTTACCGGCCCGGCGGCTCGTGGTGATCGGTGCGCCCGGCGCCGGTAAGACGTCGCTGGCCGTTCTGCTGGTCCGTGAGCTGCTCGCCGTGCACGAGACCGGTGAGGCGGTGCCGGTGCTGCTCAGCCTCTCCATGTGGCGGCCGGAGGAGCAGAGCCTCGACGAGTGGCTGGTCGAGCAGATCTCCGGCGCCTATCCGCGGCTCGGTTCGGAGGAGCACTTCGGCGCCGACGCGGTCCGGCGGCTGCTGGCGTCCGGGCGGATCATCCCGGTGCTCGACGGCCTCGACGAGGTGGCCCGCGATCAGATCCCGCTGGCCGTCACGCGGCTCAACAACTATCTGTCCGAGGACCGGCCGGTGGTGGTCACGTGCCGTGCGGCCGAGTATCAGGAGATCATCGGTCAGGTGGGCGCGGTGCTGGCGCGGGCCGCGGTCGTCGAGTTGGAGCCGGTCTCGCACGCCGAAGCCGCCGCGTATCTGCCGGCCGGTCAGGGTGAGCCGGGCCGGCGACGCTGGGATCCGGTCACCCGGCATCTGGCGGAGAACCCGGATAGTGCGGTGGCGCAGGCGTTCTCCACACCGCTGATGGTCCATCTGGCGCGGGTGGTCTACCGGGAGCCCGGCACGTCGCCGTCGGACCTGCTCGGCTTCACCGACCGGGAGGCGCTGGAGGACCATCTGCTGCGCGGCTACGTGCCGGCCCTCTATGCCGAGCACCGGGAGGAGGACTCGGTGCGGCGGCGCTACCCGCAGGTGAAGGCCGAGCGCTGGCTCGCTTTCCTGGCCGGGCACCTGAACCGGACGCGGGCGCGTGAGCTCACCTGGTGGCAGTTGGTCGACGCGGTCCCGTTCGGTGTCGGCCGGCAGGCGATCGCCGGGGTGGTGCTGGTGGCCGTACTCGTCCAGGGTGTCGTCCTGCGCGGTGGCGGCGACCGGTGGGCCCTGCTGTTGACCCTGGTGGTCTCCCTGCTGGTGGGTCCCCTGATCGGGGCGCTGATGGGTCTGGCCGACGGACGGCCGACCCGGGTCCGGCTGCGGCCGAGGTCGTTCCTCAACGGGTTCGCCGTCGGCAGCGGCTTCGCAATCTGCGCTTCACCGCTGATCCTCGTGTGGGTGGTGCGGGCCGACTCGGTCGGCGGCGCTCTCCTGCTCGCCGTAGGGGCGATCGGTGTCCTGTGCCTGATCGGCGGCATTCTGACCGGCACCATCGCGTTCCTCGTCGACGGTATCGGCGCCACCGCTGACGTGAACCGCCCGGCCGGGTCGCTGAAGTCGTTGCGCCAGGATCGTGCGGTCTTCCTGACGACCACGGCCGCCGCGATCCTCTCGGTGGCGCTGCTGACGCTTCCCGCGGCGACCTTGGCGTGGACGATCTACGGCACGGTGGCGATCACCCTGGGCACGGTCATCGGAGTCACCAGTGGGGCCGGATCGGCCTGGCTGCGGTTCATGTATGCCCGGACGTGGCTGGCGGTCCGGGGTCTCGCGCCGTGGCGGATCCTCGACTTCCTCGACGACGCCCACGATCGGGGCATCCTGCGGCGGGTGGGCCCGGCATACCAGTTCCGGCACGCCCGGCTGCAGACCTGCCTGGCGCTGCGGCACGCCGACGCCGAAGCGGTTCCGGTGACGGTCACCGCCGCCGATCAGCGGCTCGCCGCCGGATAGCGTGCGTCCAGGCCCCGGCGGTGATCACGGGGTTCGGCCGGGCGTGGCCGCGGGGGTGGGCCATTCAGCCGACCGGCGTGGGTCACTCGGGCGGGCGGGGCGGCCCGACTCGGGCGGCGAGGAACCTCGGCGCCATCTCGCGGTAGCTTTCGGTGATCAGCTCGGCGATCTCGACCCAGTCCGTGTGGTCGCCGAGGACGACCCCGACGACGTTGGCACCCCAGTCGGCGCGGAAGAACGGGAAACCGGCGGCGCTCAGGCCGAGCAGGTCGTCGGCGGGCGCCCGGAACGTCATCACCGTCGGCGGTTCGCCGCCCGCCGCGTGCCGGGCATACGCCGGATAGCGTTGCAGATCAGGCATGTAGACGTGCGCGATCGTCCTCGCCCGGACCCGCCAGCGCACCCCGATCCATGCGGGCTCCTCATACGCCTCCGGCAGCCGCCCACAGATCGACCGCAGCCGCTCCAGCATCTCCGCGGGCACGTCTCCAGGACCGGACATGGGCCGACAGTACGCCCCTCGGACCCCGTGCCCATGCCCTGGCGACCCGCATGATCGCCCTTGCGGCCCCTGCGGCCAGGTGTCCCGGCGCCATGGGCGTGGTCACTCTCCCGGCGAGCCACCGGCGTGGCCGTACTCGACCACCGGCCGGTCCCGCGCCGACGATGCGGACGGCAGGTCGCGGCAACCCTGTACTCCCGGCGGTCGAAGCGGTGCGGCGCCGTCGATTTTCGCCGGGTACGGTCGTCGCGCCCCCGCCGCGCGCAAGAGGCGGCGACGAGGCTGACCGGCTATGCGAGGCCCCGCTTCGCAGCGGGCAAGAGACAGGTGATGGACCGGGCCTGGAGCCGGCTCTGATCGACGACGCCCGCGTGTTCGTGGCGAAATCGTTGACCGTTGGGCGGCTCTCGCGCTCAGGGACTTTCGTGTTGGGCGGCTCTCGGCGTTGAGTGGCTCTCGGTGTTGGGCGGCTCTCGTGTTGGGCGGCTCTCGGTGTTGGGCGGCTCTCGGTGTTGGGGCCGCTCTCGGCGTTGGACGGCTCTCGCGTGGGCGGCTCTCGCGTTGAGCGGCACTCGCGTTGAGTGCTTTCGGGTTCAAGGGCTCCCGCGTTCAGCGGCAGAGCAGGAGCAGTTTGAACGCCGCCCCGCACGCGACGACCACGGTGGCCATGACGGCCGCCAGCCCGCGGGCGATGATCAGCAGGGCGCCGCGTCCGTTCCAGGTGACCGGCGTCAGCTGTTCCACGATGACCGCGGATATCCAGCTGATCAGTAGCAGCGGATAGAGGAGATCCCAGATCGGGTCGTCGAATGCGGTGCCATTGCCGTTGCCGCCGTAGTTGGAGCATCCGCGGATGCCGGTGGCCGGCTGCAGCGCGACCGTCAGGATCGTCAGCAGCGCCCCGCCGGCCAGGAACGCCCGGAAACCGGCCAGCCGGGCGCGGGGCCGGGACAGTCCGGCCCGCTCGCCCTCGAAGAAGAAGATCGTCGGCTCCCCGTGTTGTGGTGTCGGAGCCGTCGATCCAAGCACGCCCGATCAAGTCCCGCCGCGCGTTCGGGTCCCGGTGCACCGGCATCGGGTCGGGGCCGTCGAACTCAGCCGCTGCACTCGGTTCAGCCGCTGCACTCGGTTCAGCCGCTGCACTCGGGCTCAGGCGCTGCACTTGGGTTCAGCCGCTGCACTCGGGCTCAGCCGCTGCACTGCGGTGCGCCGTACCGGCCTTCCGTCGTGGTGGTCGACAGCACCTTGCCGCCGACGGTGATGGTGCATGTCACCGGGCCGGCGTCACCGCCGCCCAGGCGCTGCGCGGTGAGCACCAGCGGCTGCCTGCCCGAACCGGCCGGGAAGGTGGTCCGCCACGGCAGGGCGATGCCGTTGCGGCGGATGATCTGCCCGTCCTGATCGGTGTAGGCCACGCTGCCGGTGTTGCCCGATCCGCTGGCCGTCACCTCGTAGACGACTGCCGGACCGTCGGCGGGCCCCGGCGCGGCGCCGCCGACGGCCGTCGCGTCGCCGGAGGGCCGGTCCACAGGGGCGGGCGCGCGTTCGCCAGTGGTCGTGGCGGCGGTGGACGGGCGCGGGGCCGGCGACGCGCCGTTGGAGGGCGAGCGTGTGTCCGCCGACGCGCCGGTGGAGGACGGCCGCGCGGACGGGCCGGTGCCGAGTGCGCCGTCGCCGTCGTCGCTGAACCGGTCGACGGCCCACAGCGCGGCGATGAACACGGCGCACACGGTGAGAACGACGAGGAGTAGCCGTCGCGGGCGGCGCTTGCGTACGCCGGCCGTGTCGTGGAACGCGGTGATGGCGGGCGTCGCCCCGAACTCCCTCAACGTCGCCGGGTCCGCGACGACCGAGGTGGGCGCCTCGGTCATCCACGGATCGGCGGGCGGGCTCAGACGGACCGGATCGGGCTCGTGGCCGGTCGTGGCCGGGGTGTGGGCCGGCCCGGAGGCCGCGGTGTCGCCCGGCCCGGAGGCCGGGGTACGAGGCGGTCCGAAGGCCGCGGTGTTGCCCGGCCCGGAGGCCGCGGTGTGGGCGGGTCCGGAGGCCGCGGTGTGGGCGGGTCCGGAGGCCGCGGTGTGGGCCGGCCCGGAGGCCGCAATGTCGTGCTGTGTGGAACCGTCGTCATCGAGACTGGTCACAGCGCCGAGGTTACGGCCGCCGCACAACGCCCGCGCGGCTGCCCTTCGCGGGCGGGCGTCGTGGTCACGCGGGCCGGGCCTTCTGCGGGTAGAACGTCTCCTGACGGGCCAGCATCGCCACGAACTCGCCGATCTTGCGGTCTCGTGTCTCGGCCCGTTTCACGGCGTTGAGCCGGTGGATCAGCGCGAACCGGTTCGTCTTGGTGAGCACGTCGAACATGGCCTGCGCGGCCGGGTCGGCGGCGATCGCGGCCTGCAGGTCGGCCGGCACCTGCGCCTCGGACGGCGGGGCGTACGCGGCGGCCCACCGCCCGTCGGCGCGCGCCGCCTCCACCGCGGCGCGTCCGGCGGGCTGCATGCGGCCGGCCGTCTCCAGGCGGGCGACGTTCTCCACGTTGCGCTGCGACCAGGAGCTGCGGGTGCGGCGCGGGGTGAACCGGATCCACGAGGAGGCCTCGTCACGTTTGCGGGCCTGCCCGTCGATCCAGCCGAAACACAGCGCCTCGTCGACGGCCTGTTGCCAGGTCAGTGTGGTGACGGCGCCGCCCTTCCTGGTCAGGGCCAGCCACACTCCCGCCGACGAGTCGTGATTGGCCAGCAGCCAGGCGCGTAGTGCGTCCGCGTCCGGAACGACGAGTTCGTCGAGCTCAGCGTTACCCATACGGGCAGGCTAGTGGTCGAGGGCGAAGACCTTCGAGGCCTATCGGTGCTTCGGCGCGGGTCCGGGGGTGTCGGTCCGGTGTGCCGCGGCAAGGCGCAGGCCCGGGTGGGCGCCGGGCGGATTGCCGCTGTGCTCGGCGAGTCTGCGCAGCGTGGCCAGCAGGTCGGCGCGCTCGCCGGGGCTGAGCGCGGCGAGGAGCTCGTCCTCGTGCCGGTCGGCGACGCCGCGGGCGCGGGGGAGCAGCTCGCGGGCTGCCGCGGTCAGGTGCAGTGCGTGGGCGCGGCGGTCGGTGGGGTGTCGTCGCCGCTCGACCAGGCCCCGCTGTTCCAGGTCGTCGATGAGGCCGACCATCACTTTGCGGTGCACGCCGACCGCGTCGGCGAGTTGCTGCTGGGTGCTGCCCTCGTCGCGGTCCAGATGCATCAGCAGTCCGAAGTGGTTCGGTGCGATGCCGAGCGGCTCCAGCCGGGCGGCGAACGTCTGTGCCACGTGGAAGCCGAGCTGGGAGAGCAGGAAGTTGGCCCGGTCGGCCAGCGGCCGGTTCGTGCCTGGTGCGAGTTCGTCGGACACCCCCATACTGTACGACCCAGTAATTGTCGTCTACGGTAACAATTACTGATGCTCCCTATTCTGGAGGAGACGATGAGACTCACCGTTCTCGGCGCGACCGGCGGCATCGGCGGCCACGTCGTTCGTCAGGCCCTCGACCGCGGGTTCGCCGTCACCGCCGTCGTCCGCGACCCGGCCCGCCTGCGCGTGACCCACCCCGCCCTGGAGACGGTCACGGTGCCGGACCTCGCCGCGACCGCCGCGCTCGGCCCGGCCCTGCGTGGCAGCGACGCGGTGCTGTCGGGGATCGGCCCTCGTGGCCGCCACGACGGCCCGGTCGCCTCGACCGCCACCGCCCACCTGCTGACCGCGATGCGCACGGCGGGCGTCCGCCGTCTCGTCGCCGTCAGTGCCGCGCCGGTCGGGCCGGTCCCCGACGGCGACACCTTCGTCAACCGCCGTGTCCTGACGCCCCTCGTCAGCGCCGTCTTGAAGCAGGTGTATGCCGACCTGCGCGAGATGGAGCAGGCGCTGGCCGACAGCGACGCCGAGTGGACGGTCGTGCGCCCGCCGAAGCTGGTGAACAAGCCGTTGACCGGCCGCTACCGCATCGTCGTCGGCGGCAACGTCGCGCGCGGCACCACCATCGGGCGCGCCGACGTCGCCCACGCCATGCTCGCCGCCCTCGACGACCCCGCCACGATCCGGCGACCGTTCGGCATCGCCTACTGACCGGCATCGCCTACTGACCGGATGCGGCCGCCGAGCCTATCGGGACGGCAATCGGACAACGGCTACGGGAGTACGCCTTTCGGGTGAAGGACGATGTATGGCAGATTGATGCGGCAGAGCAGTGAGGACGGGGGTCCGGTAAGACATGACGGCGGAACAGACACGCTCCACCACCCGGCGGCTTTTGTCGGCGATGACGGTCGCGGCCGCGGCGTTCTTCGCGCCGCTACCGGCCTTCGCGGGCGCCCCGGTGACAGCCGCGCCCGGCGCGCAGGCACCGTGCCTCCCGGGTGCCGTGTCCGCGGCCGACCGCGCGATCGCCGACGAGCTGCGGCCCGCGATGAACGGTCCCCGGCTGGGCCCGGCGCTGACCGGCCGCAACATCGCCTGCGCGAGAGCGATCATCACGACCGTCCGAGCCCGAGGGCTCGACCCGCGCGCGGCGGTCATCGCCCTCACCACCGCGATCGCCGAGAGCACCCTCAACAACCACATGGTCGCCCTCGACCACGACAGCCTGGGGCTGTTCCAGCAGCGGCCCTCGCAGGGCTGGGGCCGGCCCGACCAGGTGGTGGACCCGGTCTACGCGACCAACGCGTTCCTCACCTCGATGCTGCGCAAACACCCCGGCGACAGCTGGCGCAGCGGCGACATCGGGGCGATCTGCCAGCGGGTGCAGCGGTCGGCGTTCCCCGGGGCGTATGCGCCCGAGGCGCACGACGCGCAACTCATCGTGGAGCGGCTGTGGGCCCGCCCGGCGGACCCGGTCGTCCCGTCCGTGCCGGGCACGCCCGAGCCGACCCCGTCGGCGACTCCCACCGGCCCGTTCCAGCAGGCGCTCACCGTGGCCGGGACCCAGCTGGGCCCGATCGACGGGCGCAACGACCTGGCCCTGGCGGACTGGAACGAGGACGGCCGGCCCGACCTCGTCGTGGTCAAGGGCACGAAGACCGTCACCGGCAAGACCGAGATCCGGATCATGGACGGGGCCACCGGCTTCTCGTCGCTGCTGCTGGACCGGGCGACCGCGCTCGGGCCGACCGACGAGCGCCACGCCTACGCGATCACCGACTGGAACGCCGACCGGCGGCCCGACCTGATGGTGGTGCAGCGGTCCGGCACGGCCAGCGGCCACACCGAGGTCACCGTCCTCGACGGTGCGTCGGCCTTCCGGCGGCAACTGCTGCACACGACGACCGCGCTCGCCGCCACCGACGACACCCACCGGTTCGCGGCCGCCGACTGGAACGGCGACGGGCGCCCCGATCTCGTGGTCACCCAGGTGTCCGGGGCCGCCGGCGGCAAGATGGCGGTCCAGGTCCTCGACGGCGCCGCCGACCTCCGGCGCAGCCTGACACCGGTCACCACACTGCCGGAGCCGGCGAGCACCGAGCACCGGGTGCTCGTGGCCGACGTCGACAGCGACCGTCACCCCGACGTGGTGGTGGTGCAGGAGTCGCAGACCGCCGACGGAAAGAGCCGGGTGCGGGCGTACGACGGCGCCAAGGGTCTCCAGAGCCTCGTCGTCGACGCCGACACCGCACCGGGCGCCACCGGGCATCTCGACATGCTGGTCACCGACTGGAACGGCGACAAGCGCGCCGACCTGATGATGGTCCAGAAGACCGGCGCCGCGAGCGGCCGTACCGAACTGGTCGTCCTCGGCGGGTGACGAGCCTGCGGATCCGGGCTCTGACGTGTGCCTCGGCGACTGCTGAGCCCGGGCGGCGGGCATCGTCGTCCCGCCGTCGCGGTCCCGATCCGCGCTGAGCGTGATCAGCGCGGATGGTCGCGGAGGTAGGGCGCTTCGCCGATCCGGTGCGCCCGGACACCGCGCGGGTGGCCGAGCACACCGGATCCGGCATACCGGCACCTGTTTGACGGTTTTCGGGGGCGGGTACGCCGCGAGCAGTCAATCGTCCGGAGGAAGCACATGCGCGCCCTGATCTACACCCTCGGCATCGTCGCACTCGTACTCATCGTTCTCGGTCTCGTCCTCAAGGCCGTGAAATGGCTCCTGATCATCGGGCTGATCGCGCTCGTCGCCTCCATCGCCATGGGCGTCGTCAAGGGTCGCCGCGCTCTGCGTTGAGCCGGCCGGCGCTGGTGGCGCGGAGGCCGGCCTCAGCGGAAGGTGACGCCGGTCAGGGACTCGGCAGCCGACCAGAGGCGCCGGCCGACGGCCGGATCGGCGGCCTCCCGGCTCATGCGGGCCTCGGTGACCGGGCCCCGGGTCTCCCACAGCCGGCCCGGGCCGAAGAACTGGCCGCCGCGCACGCCGGTGGCGGTCGCCGCCCGCAGTTGCGGCTGCGTGCCGCGCTCCACCGACTGGGTGGCGAGCAGCCCGAGTCGCGCGATCACCCGGCCGGCCCGGCCGCGGTGCTCCCACGCCCGTGGCGTCAGGTTGGTACGGGTCAGGCCGGGATGGGCGAGCACGGACAGCACGGGCGAGCCGGCCGCTCGCAGGCGACGGTCCAGTTCGACGCCGAAGACGGTGGTGGCCAGCTTGGAGCGGCCGTAGGCGTCGGCCGCCCGGTAGCCGCGCTCCAGCATGAGGTCGTCGAAGTCGAGGTGCGCGGACTTGTGGGTGATCGAGCTCAGGCTCACCACGCGGGCAGCCGGGGCCGCGGCCAGGTTGGCGAGCAGCAGACCGGTCAGGGCGAAGTGGCCCAGCATGTTGGTGCCCAGGTGCAGCTCGAACCCGTCGGCGGTGGTGCGGCGGGGGCCGAGCAGCACCACGCCGGCGTTGTTGACCAGCAGATCGATCACGGGATGGTCGGCGGCCAGGGCGGCGGCGAACGTGCGTACCGCATCGAGGTCGGCCAGATCCAGCCTGCGGACCTCGACCCGCCCGCCGAGGCGCCGGGCCACCGCCTCGCCCGCGGCCGTGTCGCGGACCGCCAGCACGACATGGGCGCCGCGGCGGGCCAGCTCGGTCGCGGTGACCAGGCCCAGGCCCGAGTTCGCGCCGGTCACGACGGCGATCCGGCCACGCTGGTCGGGAATGCTCTCCATCTGCTGCTGCTCCTTCGGTCGATGCGGTTGGGGGACGACGCTAGGGCCGCAGCGGGCGGCGTCGGTCGTTCCCGGCTGCCTAGGTCTGCGCGACCTACCTTCGACACGGGCCGCCGCCGCACACTTGACGGCATGACCCATCCGTACGCCCGTGAGCTCGGCGATTTCCTGCGGGCCCGCCGCAACCGGCTGCATCCGCGCGACGTCGGCCTGGAGCCGGGCGGCCGTCGCAAGGTCACCGGGCTGCGCCGCGAGGAACTGGCTCTGCTGGCCGGTCTGAGCACCGACTACTACCAGCGGATGGAGCAGGGGCGGGAGGTACGCCCGTCCGACGACGTCCTGGACGCGCTGGCCGCAGCGCTCGGGCTCGACGACGACGAACGCCGGCACCTGTTCACCCTGGCCCGGGCCGCCCGCCGGCCGGCGCCCACCCGCACCGACCGCGCGCTGGAACAGGTCCCGGACAGCACCCGGCGTCTGCTGCGGGTGATGGACACTCCGGCCGTGGTGCTCGGCCGGCACCTCGACCTGCTCGACTGGAACCCGATGGCCGAGGCCCTGCTCGGTGACCCGGACGGCCACCCGCCGGAGCGGCTCAACATGCTGCTGCTGATGTTCGACGACACCCGTACCGGCGAGCGCACCTGTCCCGACTGGGAGCGGCAGGCGCTCGACTACATCGGCATGATGCGTGCCGCCGTCGCGACCGACCCCACCCATCCGCGGGCCACCGCGATCGTCGGCGAGTTGAGCATCCGCAGCGCCGAGTTCCGTCGGCTGTGGGCCCGCCACGATGTGCGCGCGCAGGTCAGTGGCAGCAAGACGTTCCGGGTGGCGGAGGTCGGCGACATCGTCCTGGACTGGGACTCCTACCCGCTGCCCGGCGCTCCGGGCCCGGTGATGCTGGTCTGGACGGCCGAGCCGGGCAGCTCCGACGCCGACCGCCTACGGCTGCTGGCGTCCCTGCACGCGTCGCGGACTCCTCGACCGGCTGGTTGATCGGGCGACCCCCGTCACCAGCGTCCCGAGTCGACTCGTGTCGGGTGACGGGCGCGTCGACCGGGACGTCATGGCGCATGGAGGTCGGCGGCGGCGTCCTCTTCACCGCGTCCACTATCCTCGGTCGCCATGAGCGGTCGACATCCCGAAGACGCGCGTCGCGACGCCGACGCCCCTGACCGCCACGAGTTGCTGCGCCGTTGGTGGCGCCTGCCGGCCGAGAGCCGTCGTGAGGTCCGCCGGCTCAGCCGCCGAGGCCAGCGCCACCCCGACCCGCAGGTCGCCTGGGTGGCGTGGCAGTGGGCGCAGACCGTGCTGCCGGTCGGAGCACCCGAGCCCGGCCGGTGGCGCAACGCCGTCAGTGCCGCCTTCTTCTGGCTGCAGATCGTGGGCGACCTGATCGCCGCCGCCGACCCGGTCGACGCCCCGGAGCCGCGCTGGCTGGACCGGCGACGTGCGCGGCGTATCCTCCGGCTGGGGCCGCCCGTCAGCTGAGCGTGCGGGTGCAGACTGGGAGGATGAGGCTGGTGGCTCGTATCGCTCTGGCCGTACTCCTGATCCTGATCCTGATCGTGCTCACGGCTTGGGCCGCCCAGCGGAAGCTGATCTACTTCCCGGACCGGTCGGTGCCGCCGCTCGCGGCCGACGCGCGTGAGATCACGCTGCGCACCGCCGACGCGACGGCCCTGACCGCCTGGGAGTTCGCGCCGCCGCCCGGCAGCCCCGACCGGGGCGTGTCCGTGCTGGTCCTGCCCGGCAACGCGGGCAGCCGCGCGGGGCGGACCCCGCTGGCCCAGGCCCTGACCTCGCTCGGGCTGACCGTGCTCCTGCTGGACTATCGGGGTTTCGGCGGCAACCCCGGCAGCCCCTCGGAGGCGGGTCTCGCCCTCGACGCCGACGCCGCACGTGCCCACCTGGCCGGGAGCGGCCGGCCGATCGTGTACTACGGCGAGAGCCTCGGCGCCGCCGTCGCCACCGCCCTGGCCGTGCGGCACCCGCCCGCCGGCCTGCTGCTGCGATCGCCTTTCATCGATCTGCCGGCCGCCGGGCGCACCCACTATCCGTTGCTGCCGACCGGCCTGCTGCTGCGCGACCGATTCCCGGTACGGTCACTGATCTCGCAGGTCGACGCCCCGACGGCGATCGTGTACGGCACGGGCGACCAGGTCGTCCCGCCGGAGCAGAGCCGGGCCGTGGCCGACGCCGCGGCCAACCTGACGCACCTGGCCGTGGTCGACGGCGCCGACCACAACGACCGGGTCCTGCTGGACGGCCGTCAACTGATCGCCGCCGTGCAGGCCCTCCTGTCGGAGGGAACTGTCACACGTCCTGGTTAGGATCGACCGACAGTTCTAGCAATGGAGCGTCGATGACATACCCGCCGCCGCCCGGCGAGCCGCTGCCGCCGCCCGTCGACCCGTATGAGTCGTCGCAGTACCAGCAGCCCCACTACGCCCCGCCCCAGTTCGCCGCGCCCCCGTCTCCTCAGCCGCAATACCCCAGCCCCAGTACGCCCCGCCGCAATACACCCAGCCCGACTTCGGATATCACGGCCATGTGCAGCAGCCCACCTACGCGATGGCGCCGCCGCCACCCTCGCCGCCGGGGCGCTCCCGGACGGTGGCGATCACTCTGGTCTCGGTCGCGATCGGGCTGGTCCTGCTCGTCGGCGGCGGGACCGTCTTCTACCTGCTGGGGGAGAAGGTGTCCGGCGGCGGGACCACGACGGGCACGAGTCCCAGCCCCAGCGCCTCGCCGACGGCCGCCGCGGCCGAGATCAGCATCAGCGAGCCGACGACGCTGAACGGCTATCCCAAGATCGAGGCCGACGACTTCGCCTCGCTCACCAAGGACCTGGAGAAGGAGCTGAAGGGCTTTCCGGGCGCGGCGAACGCGTTCGGCGCCGTCTACGGTGACGTCGACGACAAGAAGCTGATCGCCGCACTGGCGGCCGAGGTCGACATCAGCGATCCACAGCAGATGCTCGACACGATGTTCCAGTCGTTCAGCGGCGAGAGCCAGCTCACCGGGGTCACGGCCGCCGGCCTCGGTTCGCTCGGCGGTGTCGCCCAGTGCGGCAACACGGTCGCCGGGGAGTATGAGATGGCGCTCTGCGGCTGGGCCGACGAGGGCAGCGTCGGCATGTTCCTGTTCTTCGACGAGACCGCGGTCGACGTGAAGGGCGACTTCCCGGACATGCGAGCCGCGATCGAGTCCAAGGACTGAGCGGCGGGTGTGGCCCCGCCCGGGCCGGTGGCGACGGCCGGCCCGGGCGGGGTTGGAGAGGTGGTGCTGGTTCAGGAGGCGTAGGTCTCGAACTCCGCGATCTTCGGGGTGCCCGACGAGCTGGTGATCCGGAAGGTGAGCTTCGTGGTCGAGGTGGCCGCGAAGGACTTCACGCCGCCGCCGGTTCCGGAGGCCAGGACCGCGCCGGTGGCGCCGTTGAGGATCTGGACGTTGCCGATCGACGAGCCGGACGCCTCGCGGATGTTGACCTTCGAGACGGTCACGGCCGAGCCCCACTTGATCGAGATGTCGCCGGTCGCGCCGCTCGGTGACCAGATGGTGGTTAGGCTGCCGTCCTTGACGTTGCCGTAGCTGGTGCCGCTCGCCTTGCTGGAACCGTCCGCGCCGGCGCCCGAGGCGAGGCTGAGGTTGGTGCCGGTCGGCTGGCTCGCGCTGGGGCTCGGCGACGTCGGGGTGCTGGGCGAGGTCGACGGGCTGGACGGCGGGTTCGACGTCGGTCCGGTGGTGACCGAGCAGCTGCCGGTCGAGACGGCCAGGCCCTTGCCGGCGCCCGCGGTCGCGGCGACCACCGACGGCACGCAGGACGCGGCGTCCAGGGTGAACGAGTACGGGATGCTGACCGTCGTGGTCGAGGTCAGGTTCGGCCCGGCCGGTTTGTTGTCCGTACCGGCGGCGGACCAGGTCACGTTGTCGAGGATGTTGCCGGACACCTGCCAGTAGCCGGCCGCGTCGGTGTAGAACGTGCCGAGCACGTCCTTGGAGTCCTCGAAGTAGTTGTTGTCGACGCGTGCCTTGGCGCCGGCGCGGGAGTTGATGCCCGACTCGTTGAGGCTGACGTAGTGGTTGTTGTAAATGTGCGCGACACCGCCACGCAGCAGCGGCGTCCGCGAGTCGATGTTCTGGTACTTGTTGTGGTGGAACGTGATGTTGCTGTTGCCGGTGTCGCTCTCGCTGGAGCCGATCAGCCCGCCGCGGCCGGAGTTGCGCAGGATGCTGTAGGACAACGTCACGTATTCCACGTCGTCCTTCATGTCGAACAGCCCGTCGAAGCCTTCCGACTCGCCGCCCGAGGCCTCGAGGGTGACGTGGTCGACCCAGATGTTGCGGACCGTGCTCTCCATGCCGATCGCGTCGCCGCCGTTGGAGGTCGGCGAGCCGGACTTCTTGACGTTCTTGACCGTCACGTTCTGGATGATGATGTTGCTGGAGTCGCGGATGTGGATGCCCAGCTGGTCGAAGGTGGCCCCGGCCCCGACCCCGATGATGGTGACGTTGCTGATCTGCTTGAGCTCGATCACGCCGGCGGCCGTGTTGCAGCTGTCGCCGGACACCTTGGTGGTGTTGCCGTGGTTGATCGTGCCCTCGACCTGGATGATGATCGGGGTGTTGCTGGCCGCGCGGGTGCAGAGCGCGTTGTGGATCTGGGTGCCGGTGGTGGCCTTGACCGTGGCGCCGCCCGCGCCGCCGGTGGTGCCGCCGTTCTGCGTGGCGTAACCGGTGACGCCGCCGGTGGCGGCCGATGCCTCGTGCTGGGGCAGGCCCAGGCTGATGGCGCCGGCCAGTCCGGCGACGCCGGCCACAGCGGACAGTCGCAGTGCGATGGATCGTCTCATTGTCGATTCACCTGTTTTCTCAGCGCGCCGTCGGGATGCGCGCATGGGGGATGGCACGGTGGCCGGTAAAGGGGATGACCACCGCTAGGTGCAGGAAAGCGCTTTCCTCCTGCCTGATTACGCAGAATAGAGCGACCCCCGTGAATGAGGCAAGCACCGGAGCGGGCGCTAGGGTCCCGGACCATGATCCGCAAGATCCTCTTCGCTCTGACGGTCGCGGCGCTCGGTGCCGCGGCGGGCGCCTGGCTGGGCTGGCGCCCGCCGGCCGGCCTGCCGTCCGACGAGCGGGCGCGGGCGCTGATCGCGGCCGCGACACCCGATCCGTCGGCGGCGTTCGTCGAGCGGTTCGACGCCGTCTTCGGATACCGATACCCCGGCGATCGACTGCTGGGCAGCGACGATTACGGGCCCGGGTTCGCGGTGGTCACGATCAACACACCACCGCAGGGGTACGCCGCACTGGTCACGCGTGCACGACGAGGCTTCGAGGCGCTGGACTGGCGAACGGCGGACAGCCCGTACGGCGACGGCGGTTTCGAGGCCCGGCACGACGACCTGAAGCTGACCGCCTACGGGGCCCACGCGTGCACCCCGGACGACGTCGAGTCCTGTGGCTCCCAGCCGGCTTCGGGCCCGTACCTCGCCCTCGCTTTCCAGATCGAACGCACCCGCCCGCCGCTCGCGTGGCCGTTCTCGGCGATCGGCTGGCTTCTCGGCCTGGCCGCCGGCGGGCTGCTCGGGCGCCGCAGCCCCGACAACCGGCTCTGGCGCTGCGGCCTGGCGCTGACACTGCCCGCGACCGCCATGGTGACCGCAGCCGCCGTGATGCCCGGCGACGACCCGGTCTGGGAGGGCTACATGTACCTGCTGCTGCGCCCGCTCGCCGCGGTCGGCGCCGTGTCGCTGCTGGTGGCGGTGGTCGCCGAGCGGCTCCGCCGTGATCGGCGTGGTGCCGCCGGCTGAGGGCCTCCGCGGTGACCGGCCGCGGCCACGGGGGCGCCGGAACGCGCTTGCACGCACGGCATGGCGTGCCGCCCATGATCGCGATGGCCTTTCGATTCGGGCCGGCCGCGCCGTGGCCGGCAGTCGCGCTGACGCTGGTCTCCGCCGTGCGAGACGGCGATGCCCCAGCCGCAGGGGGATCGGCTGGGGCATCGCGGTCCTCAGTGGCGTGACCGGAACTTCACGCTCACCATCACCTTCGGCCCGTTTACCGACGGCACGATCACCGATACGGTGCGCGATGGTGAGCGTGTGGTTGCCGTGAGACGGTGATGAGACGCCCCTGGATATTGGCGTACTGGTGAGTAACAATCACCCGGCGTATTGAACCGGCGGCCCTGGCTCGCCGTTTCCATGGTCAACATCTACCGAGGAGTCGACGGTGATCATCGGTGTACTGAGGGACCCGGATCCGGGTGAGCGTCGTGTGGCGGCCACTCCCGCCACCGTGGAGCAGTTGGCCAAACTGGGATATCAGGTAGTGGTGGAGCCCGGCGCCGGCGCCGAGGCCTCCTTCTCCGATCAGGCGTATGCCGAGGCCGGCGCCGCGATCGGCGATCCACTCACCGCCGACGTCGTGTTCACCATCAACCCACCCCTGCAACGGCTCGACAAGCTGGCCGAGGGCACCACCCTGATCGGCATGCTGAACCCGCGCCTCGCCCCGGAGCTGGTCGAGGACCTCGCCCGCCGCCCGATCACGGCGCTGTCGATGGACGCGGTGCCGCGCATCTCCCGCGCCCAGTCACTGGACGTGCTGTCCTCGATGGCCAACATCGCCGGCTACCGTGCCGTGGTCGAGGCCGCCCACGCGTTCGGCCGGTTCTTCACCGGCCAGGTCACCGCCGCCGGCAAGGTCCCCCCGGCCAAGGTGCTGGTGGCGGGCGCCGGTGTCGCGGGGCTCGCCGCGATCGGCGCCGCCGGCAGTCTGGGCGCGATCGTGCGGGCCACCGACCCGCGCCCCGAGGTCGCCGACCAGGTCCGCTCGCTGGGCGGGGAATACCTCTCGGTCGAAGCCGCCGACGTCGAGGTCTCCTCCACCGGTTACGCCAAGGAGATGTCCGACGACTACAACGACCGGGCCGCGCGCCTCTACGCCGACCAGGCCCGCGAGGTCGACATCGTCATCACCACCGCGCTCATCCCCGGCCGCCCCGCGCCGAACCTGATCACCGCCGACATGGTCGCCACCATGAGGTCCGGCAGCGTGATCGTCGACATGGCCGCGGCCAACGGCGGCAACGTCGAGGGCACCGTCCCCGGCGAGGTGGTCGTCACCGCGAACGGCGTGACCATCATCGGCTACACCGACCTGCCCGGCCGGCTGCCCGCGCAGGCCAGCCAGCTCTACGGCACCAACCTGGTCAACCTGATGAAGCTGCTCACCCCCGGCAAGGACGGGCAGCTGGTCCTCGACTTCGACGACGTGGTCCAGCGCTCGATGACGGTGGTCCGCGACGGCGAGCTGACCTGGCCACCGCCGCCCGTCTCGGTCTCGGCCGCCCCGGCAGCGGTGGCCGAGAAGCCGGTCGAGGTGGCGCCGAAGCCGGTGCGCAAGCCGCTGAACCCGCTGGTGGTCACCGGGGTCGCGGCCGCCGTGCTGTTCCTGCTCACGGCCGCCGCCCCGGCCGCGTTGCGCGGGCACCTCACGGTCTTCGCGCTGGCCATCGTGATCGGCTACTACGTGATCGGGCACGTGCACCACGCCCTGCACACGCCGCTCATGTCGGTCACCAACGCGATCTCCGGGATCATCGTCGTCGGCGCCCTGCTCCAGCTCGGCCACGGCGGCGCCGTCGTCACCGGCCTCAGCGTCGTGGCGATCCTGCTGGCCAGCATCAACGTCTTCGGTGGCTTCGCGGTGACCCGCCGCATGCTCGCCATGTTCTCGAGGAGCTGAGCATGTCCATCGCAACGGCGGCGAGCGCCGCGTACATCGTCGCGGCTCTGCTCTTCATCCTGGCCCTGGCCGGGCTCTCCAAGCACGAGACCGCCAGGTCCGGCAACACGTTCGGCGTGGCCGGGATGGCCCTGGCCCTGGTCGCGACGATCGGCCTGGCGGTCGACGGCGACATCGGCGCGGTCAACCTGGCGCTGCTCGTGGTGGCCGTCGTGATCGGCGCGGCGATCGGCCTGCACCGGGCCGCGAAGGTCGAGATGACCGGCATGCCGGAGCTGATCGCCCTGCTGCACAGCTTCGTCGGCCTGGCCGCGGTGCTGGTCGGCTGGAACGGCTACCTGCACGTCGAAGCCGACCCGGACGGCGCCGAGTCGGCCCTGCTGGGTGCGCAGGACATGCTGGGCATCCACAGTGCCGAGGTGTTCATCGGCGTCTTCATCGGCGCGGTCACCTTCACCGGCTCGATCGTGGCGTACCTCAAGCTCTCCGCCAAGATCAAGTCGAGCCCGCTGATGCTGCCCGGCAAGAACCTGCTCAACGTCGGCGCCCTGGCCGTCTTCGCCGGGCTCACCGCCTGGTTCGTGGTCGACCCGCAGCTGTGGCTGCTGATCGTCGTCACCGCCCTGGCCCTGGCGCTGGGCTGGCACCTGGTCGCGTCGATCGGCGGCGGCGACATGCCGGTGGTGGTGTCGATGCTCAACAGCTACTCCGGGTGGGCCGCCGCGGCTGCCGGGTTCCTGCTGGAGAACGACCTGCTCATCGTCACGGGGGCGCTCGTCGGCTCGTCGGGTGCCTACCTGTCGTACATCATGTGCAAGGCCATGAACCGGTCGTTCCTCTCGGTGATCGCCGGCGGCTTCGGCATCGAGGCCGGTCCCGCACAGGACAGGGAGTACGGCGAACACCGCGAGATCAACCCCGACGGCGTGGCCGAGCTGCTTGCCGGCGCAGACACGGTGATCATCACGCCGGGGTACGGCATGGCGGTCGCCCAGGCGCAGTACGGCGTGGCCGAGCTGACCCGTGTCCTGCGCGATCGAGGGGTGAACGTCCGCTTCGGCATCCATCCGGTCGCCGGCCGGCTGCCCGGTCACATGAACGTGCTGCTGGCCGAGGCGCGGGTGCCGTACGACATCGTCCTGGAGATGGACGAGATCAACGACGACTTCGCGGGCACGTCGGTGGTCCTGGTGATCGGCGCCAACGACACGGTCAACCCGGCGGCCATGGACGACCCGTCGAGCCCGATCGCCGGCATGCCGGTGCTGAAGGTGTGGGAGGCCGACCAGGTGATCGTCTTCAAGCGGTCGATGGCCTCGGGGTACGCCGGCGTGCAGAACCCGCTGTTCTTCCGGGAGAACAGCGCGATGCTCTTCGGCGACGCCAAGGACCGGGTGGAGGACATCCTCAACGCCGTTCGCCAGGTGGCCGGGGTCTAGCGCTCCCGGTCGTCGGAAGCCCGGTGCTGACGGCGCCGGGCTTTTTCCTGTGCTCCGATCCGGGATTGCATACGGTATTCAGACCGCAGTATGGTGGGATTCCGAGCCGATCGAGAGGCGGGATCGCGTGGTCAGTCCGGGCACGTCGCTAGCGGACCGGGTGCGAGCCCTGGTCGCGGCGCATCGCGGTGATCGTGGGGCGCTGTTGCCGATCCTGCATCGCCTTCAGGCCGAGTTCGGCTACATCGACGCCGAGGTGGTGCCGGTGCTGGCCGCCGAGCTCAACATCTCCCGCGCCGACGTGCACGGCGTGATCACCTTCTACACCGACTTCCGCTCCGAGCCGGCCGGTGCGACCGTGCTCAAGCTCTGCCGGGCCGAGGCCTGCCAGGCGGTCGGCGCGGACCGGCTGATCGCGCACGCCGAGCGGGTCCTCGGTATCAAGACGGGCCAGACCACCCCGGACGGCTCGGTCACCCTCGAGCAGGTGTTCTGCCTGGGCAACTGCGCGCTCGGCCCGGCCGGTCAGATCAACGACCGGGTGCGGGGACGGCTCAGCCCGGCCCGGCTCGACGCCCTGTTCACGGAAGTGGTGCGGTGATGGTGACGACGATCTACGTACCCCGCGATTCTGCCGCTCTGTCGCTCGGCGCCGATGAGGTCGCCGCCGAGCTGGAGCGGGCGGCGGCCGGCGCCGGGCGTCCGATCCGGATCATCCGGAACGGGTCGCACGGCATGCTCTGGCTGGAGCCGCTGGTGGAGGTCGTCACCGACCGCGGCCGGATCGGCTACGGGCCGGTCGGGCCGGAGGCCGTCGGTGACCTCGTCGCCGCCGGGCTGTTCGACGGCGCCGATCACGAGCTCTGCCACGGGGTGGTCGCCGACCTCCCGTGGCTGCGCGACCAGACCCGCCTCTGTTTCGCCCGCGTCGGCGTGACCGACCCGCTCTCACCCGGCGACTACGTCGAGCACGGCGGGCTGACCGGCCTGCGCCGCGCCCTGGAGCTGCCCCCGGCGGACGTCGTCGACCAGGTCACCGAGTCGGGCCTGCGGGGCCGCGGCGGCGCGGGCTTCCCGGCCGGCATCAAGTGGAAGACGGTGGCCGACACCTCCGACTCGCTGAAGTTCGTGTGCTGCAACGCCGACGAGGGCGACAGCGGCACCTTCGCCGACCGGATGCTGATGGAGGGCGACCCGTTCACCCTCATCGAGGGCATGACCATCGCGGCGTACGCCGTCGGCGCGACCGAGGGCTACATCTACATCCGCTCGGAGTACCCCGACGCGGTGCGCACCCTGCGCGCGGCCATCGCCGTGGCCCGTGACCAGGGCTGGCTCGGCGCGGACGTGCTCGGCTCGGGGCTGCGGTTCGACCTGTTCGTGCGGGTCGGCGCGGGCGCGTACATCTGTGGTGAGGAGACCGCGATGCTGGAGAGCCTGGAGGGCAGGCGCGGCATGGTCCGCGCGAAGCCGCCGATCCCGGCGATCACCGGGCTGTTCGGCAAGCCGACCGTGGTCAACAACGTGCTGACGCTGGCGTCGGTCCCGGCGATCCTCGCCGGCGGCGCCGCCGCCTATCAGGCGCTCGGCGTCGAGCGGTCCCGCGGCACCCAGGTGTTCCAGCTGGCCGGCAACATCGCCCGGGGCGGCATCTTCGAGACCGCTTTCGGCATGACCCTGCACGAGCTGATCAACACCTACGGCGGCGGTACGCGCAGCGGCCGGCCGATTCGTGCGGTGCAGGTCGGCGGCCCGCTGGGGGCGTATCTCCCGGCGGACGGCCTGGACCTGCCGATGCAGTACGAGGCGTTCGCCGCCGCCGGGGCGATGCTCGGGCACGGCGGCGTCGTGGTCTTCGACGACACCGTGGACATGGCGTCGATGGCGCGTTTCGCGATGGAGTTCTGCGCCGAGGAGTCCTGTGGCAAGTGCACGCCCTGCCGGGTCGGCGCGGTCCGTGGCGTGGAGGTGATCGACAAGATCGTCGCGGGCGAGGACCCGGACGGCAACCTGGCCCTGCTCGGCGATCTGTGCGAGCTGATGACCGAGGGGTCGCTGTGCGCGATGGGCGGCCTGACCCCGATGCCCGTGCGCAGCGCCCTGCTGCACTTCGCCGACGACTTCGGCCCGAGAAGCTCGACAGGAAGGAGCCACCGATGAGCCTGCTGAAGGAACCCGACCTCGGCACTCCGGCCAAGCCCGGCCCGGTGACCGTGTCGATCGAGGTGGACGGCCTGCCGGTGACCGTGCCCGACGGCACGTCGGTGATGCGGGCCGCCGCCCTGTGCGGCATCGACGTCCCGAAACTGTGCGCCACCGACAGCCTGGAGGCGTTCGGCTCGTGCCGGCTGTGCCTCGTGGAGATCGACGGCCGGCGCGGCACCCCGGCCTCCTGCACCACCCCGGTCGCCGAGGGCATGCGGGTCAGCACCCAGACGCCCAAGCTGGAGAAGCTGCGCCAGGGCGTGATGGAGCTGTACATCTCCGATCACCCGCTGGACTGCCTGACCTGCTCGGCCAACGGCGACTGCGAGCTGCAGGACATGTCCGGCACGGTCGGCCTGCGGCAGGTCCGGTACGGCTACGACGGCGCCAACCACCTCGACGAGAAGACCGACTCCAGCAACCCGTACTTCGACTTCGACGCCTCCAAGTGCATCTCCTGCTCCCGGTGCGTGCGGGCCTGCGGGGAGGTGCAGGGCACGTTCGCGCTGACCATCGAGGGGCGCGGCTTCGCGTCGAAGGTGTCGGCTGGCGGCACCGACTTCATGAGCTCGGAGTGCGTCTCCTGCGGCGCCTGTGTGCAGGCCTGCCCGACGGCGACACTGCAGGAGAAGTCGGTGATCCAGCTGGGGATGCCGAGCCGCAGCGTGATCACCACCTGCGCGTACTGCGGGGTCGGCTGCTCCTTCAAGGCCGAGCTGCGCGGCGCCGAGCTGGTCCGGATGGTGCCCTACAAGGACGGCGGCGCCAACGAGGGCCACAGTTGCGTCAAGGGCCGGTTCGCGTTCGGCTACGCCACCCACCCGGACCGGGTGCTCACGCCGATGGTCCGCGAGTCGATCACCGACGCGTGGCAGCCGGTCGACTGGGACACCGCCATCTCCTTCACCGCCGCCCGGCTGCGTGACATCCAGTCCCGGCACGGTGTCGGTGCGATCGGCGGCATCACCTCCTCACGCACCACGAACGAGGAGGTCTACGTGGTGCAGAAGATGATCCGGGCCGCGTTCGGCAACAACAACGTCGACACCTGCGCCCGGGTCTGCCACTCGCCGACCGGGTACGGCCTGAAGCAGACCTTCGGCACCTCGGCCGGCACCCAGGACTTCCGGTCGGTGGCCGAGTCCGACGTGATCATGGTGATCGGCGCCAACCCGACCGACGGGCACCCGGTGTTCGCGTCCCGGATGAAACGCCGGCTGCGCGAGGGCGCCGAACTGATCGTGATCGACCCGCGCCGCATCGACCTGGTCCGGTCGCCGCACATCGAGGCGCGGCACCACCTGCAGCTCGCGCCCGGCACCAACGTGGCGATCGTCAACGCGCTGGCCCACGTGGTGCTGACCGAGGGGCTGGCCGACCGGTCGTTCATCGACGAGCGCTGCGAGGACTTCGACGACTGGGCCGAGTTCATCGCGCTGCCGGAGAACAGCCCGGAGGCGGTCGAGGAGCTGACCGGCGTGCCGGCAGAGGAGGTACGGGCCGCGGCCCGGCTCTTCGCCACCGGCGGCAACGGCGCGATCTACTACGGACTCGGCGTCACCGAGCACAGCCAGGGCTCGACCATGGTGATGGGCATGGCGAACCTGGCGATGGCGACCGGCAACATCGGCCGCGAGGGTGTCGGCGTCAACCCGCTGCGCGGGCAGAACAACGTGCAGGGCTCCTGCGACATGGGCTCCTTCCCGCACGAGCTGCCCGGCTACCGGCACGTCTCCGACGACGTCGTCCGCGGGGTGTTCGAGAACATGTGGGGCAGCACCCTGCAGGCCGAGCCCGGACTACGGATCCCGAACATGTTCGACGCCGCCATCGAGGGCAGCTTCCGGGCGCTCTACGTGCAGGGCGAGGACATCGCGCAGTCCGACCCCAACATCAAGCACGTGCACGCCGCCCTGGCCGCGCTGGAACTGGTCGTGGTGCAGGACCTGTTCCTCAACGAGACGGCCAAGTTCGCGCACGTCTTCCTGCCCGGGACCTCCTTCCTGGAGAAGGACGGCACCTTCACCAACGCCGAGCGCCGGATCAACCGGGTCCGCCCGGTGATGGCCCCGAAGACCGGCAAGCACGAATGGCAGATCGTCGCCGAGATCGCCGAGGCCATGGGCTACCCGATGCGCTACGGCCACCCGAGCCAGATCATGGACGAGATCGCCGCACTCACCCCCACGTTCGCCGGCGTCTCCTTCGACAAGCTCGACAAGCTCGGCAGCGTGCAGTGGCCCTGCAACGACGACGCGCCCGAGGGCACGCCGATCATGCACATGGACGGCTTCGTCCGGGGCCGGGGCCGGTTCGTGCCGACGCCGTTCGTGCCGACCCGTGAGCGCAGCACCCGCAAGTACCCGCTGATCCTGACCACCGGCCGGATCCTCAGCCAGTACAACGTCGGTGCGCAGACCCGGCGGACCGCCAACGTGGCGTGGCACCCGGAGGACGTACTCGAGATCCATCCGCACGACGCCGAGGTCCGTGGCATCCGCGACGGCGACGAGGTCGTGCTGTCCAGCCGGGTCGGCGCCACGTCGCTGCGTGCGGTCCTCGCCGACCGGATGCCGGTCGGGGTCGTCTACACCACCTTCCACCACCCGGTGACCGGCGCGAACGTCGTCACCACGGAGAACTCCGACTGGGCGACCAACTGCCCGGAGTACAAGGTGACCGCCGTCCAGGTCGGTCTGAAGAGCCCGGCGATGGCGGGCTGACCGATGTCACCCCAGGTCCGGATGATCAACGACATCGCCGTCCAGTTCCGGCACCAGGCGCTCGACACGGCCGCGGCGGCCATCGCCGAGCACATCCGGGCGTTCTGGGATCCACGGATGCGCGCCGAGCTGATCCGGCGGGCCGACGCCGAACCGGAGACGCTGGACCCGCTCGCCCTGGCCGCCGTCCTGCTGCTGACGCAACCTCAGGGAGACCACGTGCCCGCACACCACCTGCGCTACGCCGTGAACTGCTCGATCCTGTTCACCGACCTGCCCCTGCTGGAGCGGCCGGCCGCGGCCCGGGCGGCCGGCTTCGACGCGGTCGAGTTCTGGTGGCCGTTCGCCGACGCGGTGCCACCCGACACGCACGTGCAGGCATTCGTCGACGCCGTCCACGACGCCGGCGTCCAGCTCGTCGGCCTCAACTTCTTCGCCGGCGACATGCCCGGCGGCGACCGCGGGGTGCTGTCCTCCCCGGCGCACTCCGCCGAGTTCCGGGACAACGTCGAACTGGTCGCCACGATCGGCGCCGCCACCGGATGCCGGAACTTCAACGCCCTGTACGGCAACCGCATCCCCTACCTCACCCGCGAGCGCCAGGACGACACGGCGGTCGCGAACCTGGCCTTCGCCGCGGGCGTGATGGCCCGGATCGGCGGAACCGTCCTGGTCGAGCCGGTGAGCGGGCCGTTTCCGTACCTGTTGCGCACCGCCGCCGACGTCCTCGCCGTGCTGGACCGGATCCGGGACGAGCGTGGTGCGCGGAACCTGGCATTGCTCGCCGACCTCTACCACCTGACCGTCAACGGCGACGACGTGGCGAAGGTCCTCGCCGATCACGCCGACCGGATCGGGCACGTGCAGATCGCCGACGCCCCCGGCCGGCACGAGCCGGGCACCGGCGACATCGACGTCGGCGGCCATCTGAGCCGGCTCGAACAGGCCGGCTACCGGGGCTGGGTCGTCCTGGAGTACGTCGCGACCCGGCCCGGCTTCGACTGGCTGCCCCGGCACCGCCGCGCCGCAACGAAGGGAACACCGGCATGACGACCGTCGGTTTCATCGGTCTCGGCATCATGGGCGGCCCGATGGCCGTCAACCTGGCCAAAGCCGGCTTCGACATGATCGGCTACGACGTCGTCCCGCCCCGCAACGGCTTCCTGACCCAGGCCGGCGGGCGGATCGCCGCGGGCATCGCGGAGGTGGTGCAGAAGGCCGACGTCGTCGTCACGATGGTCCGCGACTCGGCCGACGTCGAGGCGGCCGCCCTCGGCGAGCAGGGCATCCTGGCGCATTCCCGGCCCGGTCAGCTCTACATCGACATGAGCAGCATCTCGCCCACGACCTCCCGAGACGTCGCCGAGGCGGCGAGACCTCGGGGGGTACGCGTCCTGGACGCCCCGGTCAGCGGAGGAGAAGCCGGCGCGATCGAGGGCAGCCTGTCCATCATGGTCGGCGGCGACGCCGAGGACTTCCAGTCGGCGCTGCCGATCCTGGAGGTGCTCGGCGCGACGGTGGTCCACGTCGGCCCGCACGGCGCCGGCCAGACGGTCAAGGCGGCCAATCAGCTCATCGTGGCCGGGACGATCCAGCTGGTCGCCGAGGCGATCGTCTTCCTCGAAGCCTACGAGGTGGACACCGAGGCGGCGGTCCGGGTGCTGGCCGGCGGCCTGGCCGGCAACCGGATCCTGGACCGCAAGGCCGCCGGGATGCTGGCCCGGCAGTTCGAGCCCGGCTTCCGGATCGACCTGCACCACAAGGACATGGGCATCGTCACCGCCGCCGCCAGAGACGCCGGGGTGGTCATCCCACTCGGCGCGGCGGTCGCCCAGCTGATCGCCGCGCTCAAGGCACAGGGCGACGGCGGCCTCGACCACAGCGCCCTGCTGAAACTGGTCGAGCAACTCTCCGGCCGGTCCACGAGCTGACCGGCCGGCGGCCCGGGCCGCGTTCCGGGATCCGGGCGAGTGCCGTCGCCTCCCGGAACGCGGCCCGGCTCCGTCTCCGCCCACGCCGGCGCCCCGTCGACCGACCTGGTGGCACACTCGGCACATGCGAAGGTCGCTCGGTGATGGCTGGTTCATCCAGCTTCCGGAGGAATGGCGTGAAGACCACACGCAGAGCGTGGTGGTCGCCTGGCGAGCTCCCGGCAAGAGCCTGCGCGCCTTCCCGGGGGATGACTACCGATGCGCGACAACCCTCGGGTCTGCTGCACGCATAGGTGACATCTGAGGTGGCTTGCCGTGACGGCGGGCTGGAAGGATGTTGCTGTGCCCAAGCCCTACCCTCGTGAGTTCCGCGACGACGTCGTGCGGGTCGCCCAAGGCCGTGACCCGGGTGTGACGGTCGAGCAGATCGCCAAGGACTTCGGGGTCCATCCGATGACGCTGTTCAAGTGGCTGCGCCAGGCAGGTATCGACGAAGGCGTCAAGCCGGGCGTCAGCGTCAGCGATTCGGCCGAATTGCGCGAGGCCCGTAAACGGATCAAGCTCCTTGAGCAGGAGAACGAGGTCTTGCGCCGGGCCGCGGCGTATCTGTCGCAGGCGAACCTGCCGGGAAAAGGCTCTACCCGCTCGTGAACGAGCTGGCCGCCGATGGAATCCCCGTCGCGGTGACGTGCCGGGTGCTGAACATCGCTCGACAGCCCTACTACCGGTGGCTTTCCCGCCCGGTCACCGACGCCGACCTGGCCGAGGCGTACCGGGCGGACGCGCTGTTCGACGCTCACCGTGACGACCCGGAGTTCGGCTACCGGTTCCTGGCCGACGAAGCCCGCGCGGCCGGACAATCGATGGTGGAACGCACCGCGTGGAAGATCTGTTCTCACATGGGCTGGTGGAGTGCGTTCAGCCGCCGACGACGGCGCGGCAAGGGTGGCAAGCCGGGCCCGCCGGTACACGATGACCTCGTCAGACGTGACTTCACCGCCGACGGCCCGAACCGGTTGTGGCTGGCCGACATCACCGAACACCACACCGGTGAGGGCAAGCTCTACCTCTGCGCGATCAAGGACGTGTGGTCCAACCGGATCGTCGGCTACTCCATCGACTCACGGATGAAGTCGAGGCTGGCCGTCAACGCTCTGCACAACGCCGCCGCCCGGCGCGGCGAGGTAGCCGGGTGCGTGCTGCACACCGACCGCGGGTCGCAGTTTCGCAGCAGGAAGTTCGTCCATGCCCTGAACCAGCACTACGTGCTCGGGTCGATGGGCCGAGTCGGCGCCGCCGGCGACAACGCCGCCATGGAGTCGTTCTTCGGCCTGTTGCAGAACAACGTTCTCGATCGCCGGAGCTGGTCGAGCCGGCAGCAGTTGAGGACGGCGATCGTCACCTGGATCGAGCGGACCTACCACCGCCGTCGACGCCAACGATCGCTGTCCCGGTTGACGCCTGTCGAGTACGAAACCATCATGACCTCACCGGCCAGTCAGGCCGCGTGACTTGATCTGTCACCTATTGGTGCAGCAGACCCGACCGGCCGTCCCACGGGGTTGCTGGGTGCATTTCTCGGCGATCGCGACAGGCGGTTTCCGGCAACTCGCAGCAGGCCAGCACCTACAAGAGCCGACTGATCCTCACATTCGATGAGCCGGAAGGGGCCGCCGAGCGTGATTGAGAGTGACCTGGCCGTCCAGCGGAAAGCGGCAGAGGAGGCGGCTTGCCGGCTCAGAATCCAGTCGAAGTTGAACGACTCAGCATTCAAACTGTGTCGATGATCAGCGACTGGCTGCATGACCAGACGGCTACGTTCTTGGCGATGCGCGATCAGACCGTTGCTTCGTGGCACGGTGTGGAGATGGCGGTGCGTGGTGGCGATGAGGGAACGCCGGAGTACAACGGCCCTGATGTGCCGTGTCTGCAGCTTCTCGCACTCGACGCGGTGAGACCTGACGGTACTGCAGTCAATATCACTACCTACCAGAACGACTTGTCGTTTGGCATGTGGGCGAACGCCGGAGCGGTTTGCGATCGAGACGACCGGGGTCGCGGCTACCGGCGTCGGGCTCTGACCGAACTCCCCACAGGCCGGATCGTCGAGGTCGAGGTCTACCTCGACGATGACGTTCTCGCCGAGGTGAGAATTCAAATAGCGGACAATGAACTGCTTCTCGTCGCGGGAGAGTCTTACGAAGACTGGTCGGGTGGCCTCGAATGGCATCGCCTCGACGAATCCGTACTGGTTTTTACCGACCCCGGCGAAGCGGAAAAGATGCGCTGGGTGCCAAGTCGAGGGGCTCTTCGTCGTATTGGCTGATGGCCCAGCCGCTCGGCTGTCGCCACGAAGAACTGACAGAGAGGGTCGAGCTACTTCCCGTGCCCGACCGGTAATTGTGCGCACTCACATCGGCAATCCGTGCACGCCGTCATTGGCTGGCGGACACGGGCCGTCACGGCGGCGGCGGCAATGTCAGTGTGCCTTTTCCCAGAGCGGCAGGCGGAAGGTCGCGTAGGTGAATTTGCCGATGATCTGCCCGGCAGCGTTGAAGTGGAAGACGTCAAGGCCGTGCCACTGCATACGGCCTTGGTAGCGGATCCTGGCGAACCACCGCACCGGCGGGAAGGCGCGCCGGCCGTGCGCGCCGGTGAGATCGAGTCGGCA
The DNA here is from genome assembly GCF_050956125.1 of Actinoplanes sp. CA-252034. Classification (NCBI taxonomy): domain Bacteria; kingdom Bacillati; phylum Actinomycetota; class Actinomycetes; order Micromonosporales; family Micromonosporaceae; genus Actinoplanes; species Actinoplanes sp. CA-252034. The sequence goes on along the minus strand of NZ_CP191846.1, from coordinate 6,114,304 downwards.
CGCCCACCGGATCGTGGCCCGGCGGCGGGACTCGTCGATCACCTGGTCGTACACGTCGAAGGTCATCGCGCCGTAGCGGCCGGCGAACTGCGGGGCGAACTCTGCGCGGATCGCCGTGAGGCCGTGCAGTTCGGGACCGTGGCCGGGCAGGTACCGGGCGTCCTCGGCGAAGAAGGACATGACCCGGTCGAGGTCGGGTTCCGGGTCGTTGAAGGCGGCCACGAACGCGTCGATGGTCCGGCTGAGGTCGGTGTCGCTGGTGGTCATGAGCCCGCCCTGGAGGGTGTGGTGAGCCGTGCGGTCGATGCCGAGGTTATAAGAACACCGTTCCCTTAACAAGAGAACATTGTTCTTTTGCCGGACGGGCTATGGTGATGGCTGTCATGGAAGCGCCGTTCCAGCGGGCTAGACGCCCGGAACAGAAGGACCAGCGGCGCGAGTACATCCTCGCCACCGCTGGTCGACTGGCGCTGAACTCGGGCGTGGCCAGGGTCAGCTTGGGTGACATCGCCGCCGCAGTCGGGCTGGCCAAGTCCAACATCCTGCGGTATTTCGGGACGCGCGAAGAAATCTACCTACAGTTGATGATGCGGGAGGGTGACGACTGGGCGGCCGCCGCGAGCGCCGCGCTGCAGCAGGCGAACGGCTTCTCCGCGACGGCGACCGCGCTCGCCGACGCATACGCCGACCGGCCGTTGTACTGCGATCTGACCACCCATGCCGAGACAATGCTGGAACACAACGTCTCTGTAGCGGCCCTGCGGGTCTACAAGCTGTGGGCCATCGACACCTACTTCACCGTCGGCCGGCAGATCACCGCCGCCTGCCCGCAGTTGACCGACGCCGACGGCGCCTCCCTGGTCATGGCGGCCAGCGCGTTCGTAGCCAAGTTGTTCCCGCTGAGCCGCCCCCCGGAGGCGCTGCGTCAGCTGTACGACCTGGAACCGGAGATCGCACGAGTATTCCCGCCGCTGCGGCCGACGCTGCAACGCATGATCGCCGCCACCGCGGCCGGGCTGCCGGCTACGCACTGACACATCGAGCACCGACCCTTTCGAGCCGGTCCGCTACCTCACTGCCACCTGCGACTCGGACGCTCGGTAGCCCGGCAGAGAAGCCGTGGGCAGGGGAAGCAACTCGACATCACCGCCGGCCCAGCCCGGTGGTACGACCGCGAGCGCGTCCGCCGCGGCGGCGCCCCACAGCGAGCCCGGGCGGTCGTGCCCGACGGGCACGGCGAGCGAGCCTACCCGGGTCACCGCTACCAGCCGGGTGTCGCGGTGGTGCGGCGTCACCGGCCCGGACAGCGTGGCGGTCGGGGCCGGCGGCTCGGCTCGCCCGGCCAATCCGCCGAGAAGCGGTGAGAGCAGGGTGAGGGCGGCGACCAACGCGGCGTACGGGTTCCCGGGCAGCCCGACGACGAAGCGGCCGTCCGGCAGAACCGCGAGCAGCTGCGGATGACCGGGCCGGCAGGCGACACCCCGGATCGGGATGCGCGCGCCGAGCGTCCCGAGAGCCCCGCGCAGATGGTCGGCGGCGCCGGCTGAGGTGGCTCCGCAGACCACCGTCACGTCGGCGTCCGGGCGCTGCAACGCGTCGACCAGCGTGCCCGGGTCGTCGGTGACCCGCGCCTCCCAGGCCGGGTCGCCGCCCGCGGCCCGGATGAGGCCGGGCAGCATCGGCCCGATGGCGTCGCGGACCTGTCCCGCCATGGGGATCCCGCTTCTGCGCAGCTCAGCGCCGGTCACCACGATTCCGGCACGGGGACGGCGGTGTACGGCCAGGGTGTCGTGCCCGAGGCTGGCGCCCAGCCCGAGCACTACCGGGGTGACGACGGTGCCGGCGGGCAGCACCTCTTGGCCGGCCGGGCAGTCCTCGCCGCGCCGCCGGATATGCCGGCCGGGGACCAGGCCGACGCTCACCGTGCCGTCCTCGCCGCGCCGCCGGATATGCCGCCCGGGGACCAGGTCGCCGCTCACCGTGCGGTCCGTCCGGGTGGACTGCTCGTACGGCAGCACAGCCCCGGCCCCGGCCGGAACCATCGCTCCGGTGCCGATCTCGACCGTGGTACCCGGCGACAAGGGTGCGGGCGGGTCCGGGTCGCCGGCCAGGATCCGTCCGACGATCCGCCACGGGCCGGGGCCGGCGACCGCATACCCGTCCATGGCGGCGGCGTCGTAGGCCGGCAGTGGGGAGAGCGCGACCAGCGGTTTTGCGAGAGCCGAGCCGATCGCCCGATCGAGCGCGACCTCGGTGGCGGGGAGTGGGCCGCCCGTCTCCCGGGCGTACTGCCGAGCCTGATGCCAGCCGGTCACGCCGCCACCTCCGTTGCGCTGGGACGTCGGCACGAGTCACGAACCGGGCCGACGAATCGCTCGTGGGCATTCCCCGAACCTGGACAGTCACCCGTTCCGTCAGGGAGAATCTGCATCCGAGATACTGTATACGATAGTCGGTTGGAGGTGCCAGATGACGGATCCCCACGACACGACGGTGCGCGAGGTCAGGGACTTCTACGGTCGTCGCTACCGGGTCGGCGAGAGCGACCGGCTCCTGCTCGGACGGTCGCGGTCCTGGATGGCCTGGACGGCGTGGGCCGCGATGCTGGCGATAAGCCTCTTCCAGTACGGCTTCGGCGCCGCCCTGCCGACCCTGATGACGGCGAACGGGTGGAGCGTGTGGCAGGCGTTCGCCGTGCTCGGGCTCTGGGTGGTCGCCCAGGCGGCCGGCTCACCGATGGGCGGGTGGCTCTATCGGCGGCAGCGGGAGCGGCTCGCCGTGCCGATGCTCGCCGGCGCGGCCTGCTGCCTGACCGCACTGGTCACCCTGGCCCACACCGGCGACCCGGTGGCCGTCCTGCTGGGCTACTCGGTCGTGGGCGGCCTCGGCGCCGGCGTGGTCTACATGACCTGCATCGCCACGGTCACCGAGTGGTTCCCCGAGCGGCTCGCCTCGCGGGTGGCGATGGTCGGCGCCGCGTTCGGCTACGGCGCGATCCCGTTCGTCGTCGTCGCCGGTTTCGTGCTCGACCCGTCGAACCGGGCGGCCGTGCTCGACGGTGCCGCCCTGGTCGTGTTCGCCGTGGTGGCTGCGTGTGGACTGCTGATGCGCAAACCGCCGCGCCACTGGTGGCCCGAGCAGATCGATCCGCAGCGCTGGGCCCTCGACCGGCGGCTCAACCGCAGCATCCCGAACAACCGGCCCGCCGCCCGGCCCTATCCTCCGCGGGCCGCGATGCGCAGCGGCATGCTGCCGATGATGTTCGTGGTCGTCGTGCTCACGGCCGCGATGGCGCTGTTCGACATCGCCTATCTCGCCGGTACGGCGTACACCCGAGGTCTTGCCTCCTGGACCCTCGTCGCCGCGATCGTCGCGCTGGCCGCCGCGAACGGGATCGGCCGCGCGGTGACCAGCTCGCTGGCCGACCGGATCGGCCGCCGCGGGACGCTGGGCCTGTCCCTGCTGGCCGGCGGGGTGGCCCAGTTCGGGCTGCTCGCGGCCGCGAGCAACGACAACCATCCGGCCGCGCTGGTGTGCTTCGCCGCGCTGGCCGGCGCGGGTGCCGGCGCCGGCTACTCGCTGCTGGTCAGCCTGGTCCGCGACTGGTTCGGTGACGACGCGACCGTGTCCAACTACGGGATCGTCTACAGCGGTAAGGCGGTCGGCGGCGTGGCCGGGATCGTGCTCGCCGGCCTGGCGGTGACGAACCCGGACTCGGTCCTGCCGTTCCTGGTGGCCGGCTGCCTCGGCCTGCTCGGCGCGGCGCTGACCCGCTGGATGCGCCAGCCCGGCCCGGCCTGGGTGTCGCTGCCGGCCCCGGGCCTGAAGGAGGGGACGGTGGCGGGCCTGACGGAGGGGACGGTGGCGGGCCTGACGGAGGGGACGGTGACGGGCCTGAAGGAGGGGACGGTGGCGAGATGGGACGGGTGACCAGCAGGCGCCGGGTGCTGCGGATCGTCGACGGCGTGGCCCGGGAGCCACTCGACACGCTGGCGGCCGAGGAGCCGCTGGAGATCCGGGTGAACGGCAGGTCTCTGGTGGTGACGATGCGGACGCCGGGCGACGACTTCGACCTGGCGGCCGGGTTCCTGGTCGGTGAGGGCGTGGTGCGCGGCGGCCGGGAGATCGCCGGTATCCGGTACTGCGCGGGCGCCACCGCGGACGGGGTCAACACCTACAACGTGGTCGACGTGGTCCTGGCCGCCGGGGTGGCGCCACCGGACCCGTCGCTGGAGCGCAACTTCTACACCACCTCGTCGTGTGGGCTCTGCGGTAAGGCGAGTCTGGACGCGGTGCGTACGGTGGCGGCCTGGTCGGTGCGCGACGATCCGGTCCGTCTCGATCCGGAGATGGTCAGCGGACTGCCCGGCACCTTGCGGGCCGCGCAGCGGGTCTTCGACCGGACCGGCGGACTGCACGCGGCGGGGCTGTTCTCCGTCGACGGGCGGCTGCTCTGCCTGCGTGAGGACGTCGGCCGGCACAACGCCGTCGACAAGGTCGTGGGGTGGGCGCTGCGCGACGGCCGGCTGCCGTTGCGCGGCACGGTCCTGATGGTCAGCGGGCGGGCGTCGTTCGAGCTGGTGCAGAAGGCGGTGATGGCCGGCATCCCGGCGCTCACCGCGGTGTCGGCGCCCTCGTCGCTCGCCGCCGACCTGGCAGCCGACTCCGGCCTGACCCTGATCGGCTTCCTGCGCGGCACGTCGATGAACGTGTATGCCGGCGCACACCGCATGGTGCGACAGGACGAGCCGCACCTGTCAGCGTGACCGTGCGAGAAGCCGCGACGACTGCGAAAGCGGGGTGGCGTGCACGGGCCGGCCCGCCGGAGGGTGGCGGGCCGGCCCGGCGCCGATCGCCGTCCGGTCAGCGCGCGGGGAACGTCTCGCGCATCAGAGCCGCGGCCTCTGACGGCGTCCGCCCGACTCTGACCCCGGCCGCTTCCAGGGCTTTCTGCTTGGCGGCCGCCGTGCCGGACGATCCGGAGACGATCGCGCCGGCGTGCCCCATCGTCCGGCCCTCGGGCGCGGTGAACCCGGCCACGTAACCGACCACCGGCTTGCTGATGTGGTCCCTGATGTAGTCCGCGGCGCGTTCCTCCGCGTCGCCGCCGATCTCGCCGATCATCACGATCGCGTCGGTCTCGTCGTCGTCCTGGAACGCCTGCAGGCAGTCGATGTGGGTGGTCCCGACGATCGGGTCGCCGCCGATGCCGACGCAGGTGGAGAAGCCAAGGTCGCGTAGTTCGTACATCATCTGGTAGGTCAGGGTGCCGCTCTTGCTGACCAGGCCGATCCGCCCGCGCCCGGTGATGTCGGCCGGGATGATGCCGGCGTTGGACCGTCCGGGGCTGATCAGTCCGGGACAGTTCGGCCCGATGATCCTGGTGGTGTCGCCGGCGGCCCGCGTGTGGGCCCAGAACGCCGCCGTGTCGTGCACCGGGATGCCCTCGGTCAGCACCACGGCCAGCGCCAGCCGCGCGTCGACCGCCTCGATCACCGCGGCCTTGGCGAAGCGGGGTGGCACGAACACCACCGTGGTGTCGGCGCCGGTCGCCTTGGCCGCCTCGGCGACGCTGTCGAAGACCGGGATCCCGTCCACGTCCTGCCCGCCCTTGCCGGGGGTGACCCCGGCGACGATGTTCGTCCCGGCCGCGACCATCCGGCGGGTGTGCCGGGTGCCCTCCGAGCCGGTGATGCCCTGGACCAGCACCCTGCTCTTCTCGGTGAGGAAGATTGCCATCGTGGTCACGCCCCCTTGCCGGCGAGCTCGGCGGCGAGCCGCGCCGCGCCGTCCATCGTGTCCGCGCTGATGACGCCGGGCAGCGCCGCCTCGGCGAGGATCCTGCGCCCCGCTGCGGCGTTGTTGCCGTCGAGGCGGACGATCACCGGCTTGCCGATCGTCTCGCCGAGGCCGGTGAGCAGCCCGATCGCCTGGACGATGCCGTCGGCGACCGCGTCACAGGCGGTGATCCCGCCGAACACGTTGACCAGGACGCTGCGTACGCCCGGGTCGTCCAGGATGATCTCCAGGCCGTTCGCCATCACCTCGGCCGACGCGCCGCCGCCGATGTCGAGGAAGTTGGCCGGCCGGACCCCGCCGTATCGCTCGCCCGCGTAGGCGACCACGTCCAGGGTGCTCATGACCAGGCCGGCGCCGTTGCCGATGACCCCGACCGAGCCGTCGAGCTTGACGTAGTTCAGGTTCTGCTCGGCGGCCCGGGCCTCCAGCGGGTCGGCCGTGCCGGCGTCGGCATACCAGGGGTGGCCGGGCTGGCGGAACCGGGCGTTGTCGTCCACCGTCACCTTGCCGTCCAGGGCCCGCACGCTGCCGTCGGCGAGCTTGGCCAGTGGATTGATCTCGACCAGGGTGGCGTCCTCGGCGCGGAACAGGTGCCCGAGCCTGACCAGGACGCCGGCGACCAGGTCGCGTACGTCGTCCGGGAGCCCGGCGTCGGCGGCCAGCCGCAGAGCCTCCTCCCAGCCGAGCCCCTCGCCCGGATCCACCCGCAGCCGGGCCAGCGCGTCCGGGTTCTCGGCCGCGACCTGCTCGATGTCGACGCCGCCCTGGCGTGAGGCCATCGCGAGGAACGACCGGTGCGACCGGTCGAGCAGCAGCGACACGTAGTACTCCTCGACGATGTCGCCGGCTTCGGTGACGAGCACCCGGCGTACCTCATGGCCTTTGATGTCCATGCCCAGGATCGCGGCGGCGACCTCGCGCGCCTCGTCCGGGCCGTCGGCCAGGCGGACTCCGCCGGCCTTGCCTCGGCCGCCGGTCTTCACCTGGGCCTTGACCACTACGCGCCCGCCGATCTCGGCGGCGGCCGCGTAGGCCTCGTCGGGTGTTTCGGCGACGCGGCTGCGACTGACCGGTACGCCGTGCTTGGCGAAGAGCTCCTGTGCCTGGTGCTCCAACAGATCCACCGGGCCTCCCTTCTGTCGACCTGCGGTGGGTCGCTCCCGTCGGGACACATCGGACGGGAGCGGGAAAACGTTCCGCGATCCTCTAGACACCTGGCTGTTACATGGGTCACGATATTGCCTACCCCATACGGTATGCAATCCCTGAAGCTGACAGCGGATCAGCACCCCCAGCAGCGGTGGCGCACACAGGAGGTTCGCTCATGGGTAAGGCACTTGAGGGCGTTCGGGTCCTCGACATGACACATGTGCAGTCCGGTCCCTCGTCCACACAGATCCTCGCGTGGCTCGGCGCGGACGTCATCAAGCTGGAGGCTCCGGGCCAGGGTGACATCACCCGCTCCCAGCTCCGGGACATCCCGGGGTGGACAGCCTCTACTTCACGATGCTCAACGCCAACAAGCGCAGCATCACCCTCAACATGAAGAACCCGCACGGCAAGGAGGTCTTCACCAAGCTGGTGTCCGGCGTGGACATCCTGGTGGAGAACTTCGGGCCGGGTGTGGTCGAGCGCTTCGGCTTCCCCTGGGAGAGGCTGCAGGAGATCAACCCCCGGCTGGTCTACGCCTCGATCAAGGGATTCGGTCCGGGTCGCTACGCCGACTTCAAGGCGTACGAGGTGATCGCCCAGGCGATGGGCGGGGCGATGAGCACCACCGGTTTCGAGGACGGGCCGCCCACCGCGACGGGCGCCCAGATCGGCGACTCCGGCACCGGCATCCACCTGGTCGCCGGCATCCTGGCCGCCCTGTACCAGCGCACCCACAGCGGTCGCGGCCAGCGGGTCCAGGTCGCCATGCAGGACGCGGTGCTCAACCTGTGCCGCGTCAAGCTGCGCGACCAGCAGCGGTTGGCCCACGGGCCACTGGGGGAGTACCCCAACGAGAACTTCAGCGACGAGGTGCCCCGGTCCGGCAACGCCTCCGGTGGTGGCCAGCCCGGCTGGGCGGTCCGCTGCGCGCCGGGTGGGCCCAACGACTACATCTACGTGATCATCCAGCCGGTCGGGTGGAAGCCGATCTGCGACCTGATCGGGAGACCGGAGCTCGCCGAGGACCCGGCCTGGAGCACCCCGCAGTCGCGGCTCAACAAACTCGACAAGGCGTTCGCGCTGATCGAGGAGTGGACCGAACGGCACACCAAGCAAGAGGTCATGGAGCAGCTCAACGCGCACAACGTCCCGTGCGGGCCGGTCCTGTCCACCCGGGAGCTGATCGAGGACGAGACGCTTGCCGCGCTCGGCTCGGTGGTCGAGGTCGACCACCCGGAGCGGGGCCCGTTCAAGACGGTCGGCAACCCGATCAAGCTGTCCGACTCGGACGTCGCCATCGAGCGGTCACCGCTGCTCGGCGAGCACACCGAGCAGGTGCTCGGCGAGCTCGGCTACTCCGAGCAGGGGATCGGCGAGCTGCGTGCCGCCGGCGCCGTCTGACGAACGTTCTCGACGAGGGAGACGACATGTCCGAATACGACCGTGCAGCCGTACGCCGGGTGATCGAGAACGCCGTCGCCGAGGGACGCAGCTCGCTGACCGCGCCGGAGGGGCGTCTGGTGGTCGAGGCCTACGGGATCGTCACCCCGGGTGAGGGTCTGGCCGGCAGCGCCGACGAGGCGGTGGCCGTGGCCGAGAAGATCGGCCTCCCGGTGGTCCTGAAGATCGTCTCGCCGGACATCCTGCACAAGACCGAGGCCGGCGGGGTGCTGGTCGGGCTGGGCTCGGCCGCCGAGGTCGCCGCCGGCTACGACACCGTCATCGCCAACGCCCGGGCGTACGACGCCGACGCGACGATCGTCGGCGTGCAGGTGCAGCGGCAACTCACCACCGGGCACGAGGTCATCGTCGGCACCGTGACCGACGAGACGTTCGGCAAGATCGTCGCGTTCGGCCTCGGCGGCGTGCTCGTCGAGGTGCTCAAGGACGTCACCTTCCGGCTCGCGCCCACCGACACCACGACCGCGCTGTCCATGATCGACGGTATCGCCGCGGCCGAGATCCTGCGCGGCGTGCGCGGCGCCGAGCCGGCGAACCGCGAGATCCTGGCCGGCCTCATCGTCCGGCTCTCCGACCTGGTCACCGACTTCCCCGAGCTGGCCGAGGTCGACCTCAACCCGGTGCTGGCCACCGCGGCCGGGGCCACCGCGGTCGACGTCCGGATCCTCGTCGACCCGAGAGCCGCCGAGCGCCCGGAGCAGTTCACCGACGAGGAGATCCTGGCGAGCATGACCCGGATCATGCGGCCCGCCTCGATCGCCGTTATCGGGGCTTCCGCCGAGGCCGGCAAGATCGGCAACTCGGTGATGAGGAACCTGGTCAACGGCGGTTACCAGGGCGAGATCTACCCGATCAACCCGAAGGCCGCCGAGATCCTGGACCGCAAGGCCTACCCCAGCATCTCCGACGTGCCGGGCCCGGTCGACGTCGCGGTCTTCGCGATCCCGGCGAAGTTCGTGCCGGCCGCACTGGAGCAGGTCGGCGCCAAGGGCGTGGCCGGGGCGATCATGATCCCGTCCGGCTTCGGTGAGATCGGCGACCACGAGCTCCAGGCCGAGGTCGTGGCGATCGCCCGGCGGCACGGCGTACGCATCCTGGGGCCGAACATCTACGGTTACTACTACACCCCGGAGAGCCTGTCCGCGACGTTCTGCACCCCGTACGACGTCAAGGGCGGGGTGGCGCTCACCTCGCAGAGCGGCGGCATCGGGATGGCCATCCTCGGCTTCAGCCGGTCCGCGCGGATGGGGGTGTCCGCGATCGTCGGGGTCGGCAACAAGGCCGACATCGACGAGGACGACCTGCTCACGTTCTTCGAGAGCGACCCGAACACCCAGCTCATCGCCATGCACCTGGAAGACCTCAAGGACGGCCGGTCGTTCGCCCGCGCCGCCAAGCGGGTCTCGGCCACCAAACCGGTGCTCGTGCTCAAGGCCGGCCGCACCGACCAGGGCGCCAAGGCGGCCGGCTCGCACACCGGCGCGCTGGCCGGCAACGACAAAGTCTACGACGACATCCTGCGCCAGAGCGGCGTGATCCGCGCCCCCGGCCTCAACGACCTGCTGGAGTACGCCCGCGGCATCCCGCTGCTGCCGACCCCGCGGGGCGAGAACGTCGTCATCATCACCGGCGCCGGCGGATCGGGGGTGCTGCTCTCCGACGCCTGCGTGGACAACCGGCTCACCCTGATGGAGATCCCGGCCGACCTCGACGAGGCGTTCCGGAAGTTCATCCCGCCGTTCGGCGCGGCCGGCAACCCGATCGACATCACCGGCGGCGAACCGCCGTCGACCTACCGCAACACCATCGCGCTCGGCCTGTCCGACCCGCGTATCCACGCCCTGGTCCTCGGCTACTGGCACACCATCGTCACACCGCCGATGGTCTTCGCCGAGTTGGTGGTGGACGTGGTCGAGGAGTTCCGGGCCAAGGGCATCGACAAGCCCGTCGTCGCCTCACTCGCCGGAGACGTCGAGGTCGAGGAGGCCAGCGAACACCTGTACCGGCACGGCATCGTCGCCTATCCGTACACCACGGAGAAGCCCGTCGCCGTGCTCGGTGCGAAGTACCGGTGGGCACGCGCCGCCGGCCTGCTCGGCGACCGGCCGGACGGCCGCTGAGTCGTGCACCGTTCCACCACAGCGGGCAGTCGGAGGGGCCACTAGCGACACAGACGACCGCTCCGCGGCCACATCCCCAGGAGGTCCATCGTGGACGCTTCGAGTTCTTCCACCGAACCGACGAGTAGCACGTCACCATCCACCGCCACGGCCACCACCACCGAGCCCGACGAGAGGGTATGGCGGGCCGGAAGGCTCGAACCGATGCCGATCCGGGAGTTGCCCAAGGCGCCACCCTCGATCCACCTGCTCGGCCCGACCGTGTTCCTCGTCGCGCTCGGCGTGGGCATGGGCGAGTCGTACATGTGGCCCCGCCTGGTCCTGATCTTCGGCCCGGAGATCAGGTGGCTCTTCCTGATCGGCGTCACCCTCCAGGCGTTCGTGATGCTGGAGATGGCCCGGTACGCGATGGCGACCGGAGAGAGCATCTTCTTCGGCGCCGCACGGGTCTTCAAACCGCTCATGTGGTTCTTCTTCAGCGTGGCGATCCTGGTCTACATCTGGCCGGGGCACCTCTCCACCGGGGCCGCCGCCTTCGAGGAGATCACCGGCATACCCTGGACCGTCACGGCCTGTGTCGGCCTGATCCTGGTCGGCATCGTGTTCAGCCTGGCCAAGGTGATCTACCCCCTGCTGGAGAGCCTGCTCGGCCTGCTGATCGGCGTGCTCGTGGTCAGCACCTCGATCGTCGCGTCGCTGGTCGGGCGGTGGAGCGACGTCACCTCGACGCTCAGCGGCATGTTCCACTTCGGCTACCTGCCGAGCGAGGCGATGTCGTCGACCTGGTTCCCGGTCATCGTCGGCGCGATCGCCTTCGCCGGCCCGTCCGGCATGCAGCAGATGTGGTACACGCTGCACCTGCGGGACTCCGGCGCCGGCATGGGCGCGCACATCCCCAGGATCCGCGGTCTGCGGCACGCGGGCGAGCAGGAGGTCATGCCGTCGCGTGGCTTCATGTTCGACACCGAGGACCCGGAGGAGATGAAGAAGTGGAAGGGCTGGCGGCGCTGGGTGACCTTCGACGCCCTGCTGCTCTTCTGGGGCATCACCATGCTGGTCACGGTCTCGTTCACGGTGCTGGCCCAGACCGCCGTACGGGTGAACCCGAACGTCGGTGACCTGATCCGCGACGGTGACCGTGAGGTGGCGCTGACCGCGATGGCCGACGCCTTCGCCTCGGCCGGCACGCCGGTGCTGCACGGTGTGTTCCTCGGCTTCATCGCGCTGATCGGGCTCAACGCCACACTCGGGCTGTTCGACTCGTTCTCCCGGGGCCAGGCCGACATGACCTATCACTTCGTGCCGGGCGCCAAGCGGTTCAGCATGTCGAAGCTCTACGCCGGCTTCCTCTGGGGTGTCATCACCTTCGGCATCCTGATCCTCAACTTCGGTCCCGCCGACGGCCCGGGCGCCGTCCTCGACGTGCTGGCGTTCCTGTCCACCTTCGCGATGGGCGCGTACTGCGTCGTCCTGCTGCTGGTCAACAACCGGATGCTGCCGAAACCGATCCGCCCCGGCATCCTGCAGAACGTGGTGATCGGGTTCGGTGCGGTGTTCTACCTGGGCATGCTGATCTACAGCCTGATCCGGTTCGGCGTGGTCATCTGATGACCGGAGCGGACATGCGTCACCTCGGTCAGCTCGCCCTTCCCGGCGCCGCCATCGGGGCGGTCGCCGGGGCCGCGGCCCTCGGGCTGGCCCTCCTCTCGGGCCAGCCCGCCGGCTGGGCGCTGGCCACCGGTGTGGCGCTCGGGCTGCCGTTGGTCCTGCTCGGCGCCGGGTTCGGGGTGCTGATGGCGGCCGGGGTCATCTCGCCGGGGGTGTTCGCCCCGACCGCGCTCTACTGGTTCGGCGGGTTCCCACTGGCCCGGCTGGCACACGAGGTGCTGGTCGGTCTGCTTCTCGCGGGCCGGCCCACCCTCCCGCCGGACGTGCCCGGGTTCCTCGCGTACCAGGCGGTCGTCAGCCTCGGCTTCGCGATCGGGTTCAGCTGGCTGCACGAACGGGTGGCGCCGCGCTGGCTGCGCCGGATCCGGCACGGCAACCCGCGGGCCGAGCGGCTGTACGAGTTCTACCTGCGGCACGCCGAAGCGCAGTGGAAGACGCGACAGAGCCGCCGGCCGAGCCTGTTCCGATCCAAGGGGGCGTCATGAACCTACCGCTCTGGGCGTGGGCCGTGACGATCATCGGCTTCACCGTGATGATCGCCTTCGACTTCTACCTGGTCGCCCGGAAGCCTCACGAGCCGTCCTTCCGGGAGTGCGTCGGCTGGGTGAGCTTCTACGTGCTGGCGGCGGTCGCCTTCGGGCTGCTGCTGATGGGGACGGCCGGGGTCGGCTACGGAGGCCAGTTCTTCGCCGGCTGGCTCACCGAGTACTCGTTGAGCGTCGACAACCTGTTCGTCTTCATCATCATCATGAGCCGCTTCGGGGTGCCGGTGAGGTACCGGCAGAAGGTGCTGCTCATCGGCATCATCCTGGCGCTGCTGATGCGGGGCGTGTTCATCGCGGCCGGCGCCTCGGCGGTCGCGCGGTTCGACTGGCTGTTCTACCTCTTCGGGGCGTTCCTGATCTACACCGCCGTGAAGCTGGTCGGTCCGCAGCTCCAGGACGAGTTCTCGGAGAACTTCGCCCTCCGCACGGCCAAGCGGTTCCTGCCGACCACGGAGTCCTACCAGGGCGCCGCGATGTTCGTCCGGGTGAACGGCCGGCGGATGGTCACGCCGATGCTGATCGTGATGGTCGCGATCGGCACCACCGACCTGCTCTTCGCGCTCGACTCGATCCCGGCGATCTTCGGGTTGACCCAGGAGCCGTACCTGGTGTTCACCGCCAACACGTTCGCGCTGATGGGCCTGCGGCAGCTCTACTTCCTGCTGGGCGGCCTGCTCGACCGGCTGGTCTACCTCAGCAAGGGCCTGGCGTTCATCCTGGCCTTCATCGGCGTCAAGCTCGTGCTGGAGGCAGCGCACCACGACGGGGTCTCCTGGGCGCCGGCGGTGCCGATCACCGTCTCGCTCGGGGTCATCGTCGGCACGTTGATCGTCACCACCGTCGCGAGCCTGGCGAGATCCCGTAAGACGCAGCGGGACGAGCAGTCCGCCCACGAGGTCGCGGGCTGACCGCCGGTCAGGCCTTGATCAACCCTTCGTCCGGGGCGGAGCCGCGGAGGAAACGTGCGATCTCCTCGTCGCTCGGCCGGGCGGCCCGCCGCTGGTTGTCCAGCGCGGCCGCCAGGCCGAGCCCGACGGACCGGCCGTCGGCGGGAGAGCCGGACGGCAGGGCCAGCCGGTCGCTGAGGTCGGTCAGGAAACGGGAGAACTTGCGCCAGGGGGTCATGACTTCATCACTCCTGCTAGTTGGGCACTCGGGTGTGCCCGGCGGGGCCGGGCACACCCGAGGCCGATCCATGTCCGTGTTTTCCGGTGCCGTGCGGCCGTAAACCCGGCGACAGTGCCTGTCCGGCACCTTCGAGGATACAGACTTCGGTATACAATAAACGATCTAGTGACCAAAGCCACCGTCGCCGAAACGTCCGCCCCACCCCTGGACACTCCGGCGCTCCATGGTTCACGATTATTGCCTACCCCATACGGTATGCAATATCGCGTCACCATGATGGAGGGCTCGGATCATGACCATCGCTTCACTCCGGGAATCAGAAGCCGGCGACGCCGTCGATGCCAGACTCACCGACGGCATCCACCTGGTCGTCGATGCGCTCAAGCTCAACGAGGTCGAGGCCGTCTACGGCGTCGTCGGCATCCCCATCACCGATCTGGCCCGCCTGGCGCAGGCGTCCGGGATCCGCTACGTGGGCTTCCGGCACGAGAGCGCCGCCGGGCACGCCGCGGCCGCGGCCGGCTTCCTCACCGGGAGACCGGGAATCTGCCTGACAGTGTCCGCCCCGGGCTTCCTCAACGGACTCGTCGCCCTGGCCAACGCCACCGTCAACTGCTTCCCGATGGTGCAGATCTCCGGATCCAGCGAGCGGCACCTGGTCGACCTGCAGCGTGGCGACTACGAGGAGATGGACCAGCTGGCGGCGGCCCGGCAGTTCTGCAAGGCGGCGTACCGGGTGCACCGCGCGCAGGACATCGGCCGTGGGGTGGCCCGCGCCATCCGGACCGCGCTGTCGGGACGGCCCGGCGGCGTCTACCTCGACATCCCGGCCGCGGTCCTCGGCGAGGTCATCGACGCCGACCTGGGCGCGGCGTCACTGTGGCGCGTCGTCGACCCGGCGCCTCGGCAGGTGCCCGGCACCGAGGCGCTCGACCGGGCCATCGAGCTGCTCGCCGGCGCCCGGCGGCCCCTCGTCGTGCTCGGCAAGGGCGCCGCGTACGCCCGGGCCGACGAGGAGATCCGCCGGTTCGTCGAGCGAACCGGTGTGCCGTACCTCCCGATGTCCATGGCCAAAGGCCTGCTGCCCGACGACCACCCGCAGTCGGTGGCCAGCACCCGGTCGCTCGCCCTGCGCCGGGCCGACGTCGTGATGCTCGTCGGCGCCCGGCTGAACTGGCTGCTCGGCCACGGCGACGCCCCGCAGTGGAACCCCGACGTCAAGTTCATCCAGGTCGACATCGCCGGCGCCGAGCTGGACAGCAACCAGCCGATCGCGGCGCCGCTCGTCGGGGACGTCGGCTCGGTCATGCAGGCGCTGATCGAGCGGACCGAGCCCGGCAGGATCGCGGTTCCGGTCCCGTGGCGCGACGAGCTGTCGGCCCGTTCGGCGGACAACGTCGCCAAGATGTCCCGGCGACTCGAGGCTGCCGAGACCGCCCATCCGATGAAGTTCCTGGGCGCGCTGCAGGCCATCCGGGACGTGCTGCGGGAGAACCCGCGGGCCTACGTGGTCAACGAGGGTGCCAACGCGCTGGACCTGGCCCGCAACACGATCGGGATGCAGGTGCCGCGGCACCGGCTGGACAGCGGCACCTGGGGCGTGATGGGCATCGGCCTGGGCTTCGCGATCGCCGCCGCGGTCGAGAGCGGGGACCCGGTCGTGGCCATCGAGGGTGACAGCGCGTTCGGGTTCAGCGGCATGGAGCTGGAGACGATCTGCCGCTACGACCTGCCCATCGTCACGGTCGTGCTCAATAACAGCGGCGTCTACCGGGGCGACGCCGCGGCATCGGCGTCCGGCGATCCGGCGCCGACCGCCCTGCAGGCCCGGCACGACCTGATGATCGCCGCGTTCGGTGGCCGGGGCTACCGGGCCACGACCCCGGAGGAGGTCGCCGCGGCCCTGCGCGAAGCCCTGGCCCTGGGCAAGCCGGCCCTCGTCGACTGTGTCATCGACCCCGCCGACGGCACCGAGAGCGGCAACATCGCCCACCTCAACCCGAAGGGCATCACCGTCCAGCGGTGACCTCGACCGGCAGGCCGGGCGGCTCGCGGACGCGGGCCGCCCGGCGATCCGTGGCTACAGGACGGAGACACCCGATGTACACGATTACCGACCCCGCGACCGGCGAACTGATCGAGAAGATCGAGAACGCGACCGACGACGAGATCCAGCAGGCCATCGATCGCGTCCACCGTGGTTACCCGTCGTGGCGCCGCCGGCCGCTCACCGAGCGGGCCGCGATCGTGGCACGCGCCGCGGACCTGTTCGCCGCGCGCGCCGACGAGCTCGCGGCGACGATGACCCGGGAGATGGGCAAGCGGATCAACGAGGGCCGCGGCGAGATCGGCGTCGTCGTCGACATCTTCCGGTACTACGCCGACAACGCGGCCACCCTGCTCGCCGACGAGCCACTGGAGATCAGCGGCGGCGCGGCGGTCATCACCAGGAACCCGATCGGCCCGCTGCTCGGCATCATGCCGTGGAACTTTCCCTGTTACCAGGTCGCCAGGTTCGTCGCGCCGAACCTGGTGCTCGGCAACACGATCCTTCTCAAGCACGCCTCGATCTGTCCCCGCTCGGCGCTCGCCATCGAGCGGATCCTGCACGAGGCCGGGGTGCCCGTGGACGCGTACGTCAACATCTTCGCCGCGAGCGGCCAGATCCCCCGGATGCTCGCCGACCCTCGCATCCAGGGGGTCTCCCTGACCGGCAGCGAGCGGGCCGGCATCGCGGTCGCCGCCGAGGCCGGGAGGAACCTCAAGAAGGCGGTCCTGGAGCTCGGCGGCTCCGACCCGCTGATCGTCCTGGACACCGACGACATGGATCAGACGGTACGGGCCACCGCCACCGCCCGGATGCGCAACTGCGGCCAGTCCTGCAACGCCCCCAAACGGATGATCGTGCTCGCCGACGTCTACGACGAGTTCGTCGACCGGCTCACGAGACACGTGGCCGGGACCTTCGTCCCGGGCGACCCCGCCGACCCCGCGACGAGACTGCCACCCCTGGCCTCGGTCGCCGCGGCCGACGAGGTGGCCGCCCAGATCGACACGGCGGTACGGCAGGGCGCGACGCTGCGTACCGGTGGCCGCCGGGTCGACGGGCCGGGCGCGTACCTCGAGGCGACCGTGCTCACCGACGTGACGCCGGACATGGACGCCTACTACGAGGAGATCTTCGGGCCCGTCGTGCTGGTCTTCCGCGCGGAGTCCGAGCAGGAGGCGATCGCGATCGCCAACGACTCGCCGTTCGGCCTCGGCGCCAGCGTCTGGGGCACGGATCCGGATCGGCTACGCCGGGTCGCCGGGCAGATCGAGGCCGGCATGGTCTACCTCAACAGCGCCGGCGGGTCACAGGCCGACCTGCCCTTCGGCGGGATCAAGCGCTCCGGGATGGGCCGTGAGCTGGGTGCGGCCGGCATCGAGGAGTTCATGAACAAGAAGTCGATCCGGCTGTGACGAGAGCGGCCGGGCCCACGCGGGCCCGGCCGATTCACTCGCCGGCTTCCCTGCGTCGCTGGTGGTAGGACTCCCGCGTGCGCTCGGTGTGCTTGCGCATCAGCTCGCCGGCCCGCCGCGCGTTCCCCTCGGCGATCACGTCGATCATGACGGCGTGCTCGTCCCACGCCTCCCGGCCCCGGGAGCGGGCGATCGGCGAGTAATACCACCGCACCCGCCGGTCCACCATGGCGATCAGCTGGGCCAGCACCTTGTTGCCGGACATCTCCACCAGGTGCGCGTGCAGCGCCGCGTTGGCCTCGACCAGGGCCACCTGGCTGTCCTCGCTGAGCGCCTGCTCGCCGGCGCGCTGCAGCTCACGGAGCCGCTCGACCTGCTCGGGCGTGGCGTTCTTGGCGGCCAGCCGCGCTGACTCCGCCTCGAGCAGGGTCCGGGTGGCGAGGAGCTGGTCGGCCTCCTCCTCGGTGGGCACGTGCACGAAGGCGCCGAGGGCGGGCCGCAGGTCGACCCAGCCCTCGTTGTGCAGCCGCTGCAGGGCCTCCCGGACGGGCTGGCGGCTCACGCCGAGGTGGGCGGCCAGCTCGTTCTCCACGAGGTGCTCGCCGGGCTGCAACTCCCGATTGATGATCATCTCGGCCAGGGCGTCGTAGACCGCCTGCCGCAGCGGTGCGGGCCGCTCCAGGGGCGGGCGCGCAGCCCGGGCCCCGCCCAGTGACCGTCGTCCGCCGTTGGCGCCGGCCGGCGAGGTCGCGGCACTCCGATCGGTCATGGGTTACCTCCGGCTACGAGAAGCGATCGGGCTATAGCATACAGTCGCCGAGATGCAATGACGGATCGGCCATGAGGTCCTACTCGAACTCCTTCACCGCGGCGATCGACAGCCCGTGCGCGGTGTTCGCCTCGCGCTCGATCATCACCTCGACCAGCACCGGGCGGCTCGTACGCCGGGCCTCCTTGCTCGCCCAGGCCAGCGCGTCGGCGATCTCGCCCGGCTCGAGCACCCGGCGACCGGAGCACCCGTACGCCTCCATGATCTTGACGTTGTCGGTGCCGTGCCGGTCGTAGTGGATGTCCACCTCGTAGTTCATGTCGTAGCCGATCTCGGCCTGACGGATCAGGCCCAGGTACTCGTTATTCAGCATGACCAGCACGAACGGTATGTCGTACTGGGCGGCGACGGCGAGCTCCTCGACCAGGAACTGGAACGAGTAGTCGCCGACCACGCCCACCACCTCGGCGTCCGGGCGGGCCGACCTGACCCCGATCGCCGCCGGGATCTCCCAGCCCAGCGGGCCGGCCTGACCGCAGACCTGGTAATGCCGCGGCTTGAACACCCGCTGGAACTGCCCGGACCAGATCTGGTAGAGCCCGATGGCGGTGACGAAGTAGGTGTCCGGGCCGAAGAACTCATTGATCTCCCGGAACACCCGGGGCGCCTTGATCGGGACGGCGTCGAAGTCGTCCCGGCGGCCCAGCGTCTCGCGCAGCGTGCGGACCCGGGCGATCCAGTCGCCCCGGTCGGGCCGCACGTCCCGTCGCCGGGCCGCGTCGAGCAGCGCCGCGAGGAACGGCCCCGCGTCCGACACCACGCCGAGGTCCGGGCCGAACACCCGCCCGAGCTGGGTCGGCTCGATGTCGACGTGGATGAACCTCCGCTCGCCGCGGTAGGTCTCCAGGTCACCGGTGTGCCGGTCGCCGAAGCGGGCGCCGACCGCGAGGACCAGGTCCGACTCCAGGAAGGACGCGTTGCCCCAGCGCTGGGTGGTCTGGATGCCGGTCGTCCCGGCGAACAGATCGTGGTCCTCCGGCAGCGCGCCCTTGCCCATCAGGGTCACCTGGACCGGGACGCCCAGAGCCTCGGCGACCTCCCGCAGCAGGTCGGTGGCCTCGCCGATGATCACGCCGCCGCCGGCCAGGATCAGCGGGCGCTCGGCGGCCAGCAGCATGTCGAGGGCCCGCTCCACGCGCGGCGGGTGCGGCTCGACCCGGGGGACCGGCAGCGGCGCGTCGATCGAGGCGTCCCACTCGATCTCCTGCCGGGCCACGTCGACCGGCAGGTCGATCAGCACCGGGCCCGGCCGGCCGGAGCGTGCGATCCGGAACGCCTCGCGGAAGATCCACGGCGCCTGGGCGGCCTCCTTGACCTGCACCGCCCACTTCGTCACCGGCTTGGCGATCGCCACGATGTCGACCGCCTGGAACGCCTCCTGGTGCAGCTTGGCGGTGGGCGCCTGGCCGGTGATGCAGACCATCGGGATCGAGTCGGCGTGCGCCGTGTACAACCCGGTGATCATGTTGGTCCCGGCCGGCCCGGACGTGCCGATGGCCACGCCGACCCGGCCGTTGGTGCGGGCCCAGCCGTCGGCCATGTGGGTGGCGCCCTCCTCGTGCCGGACGATCAGGTGCCGGATCTCACTGCGCTGCAGCGCGGCGTAGAGCGGAAGGATGGCGGCGCCCGGGCAGCCGAACGCGATGTCCACGCCCTCCGACGCGAGCACCGAGACGACCGCGTCCATGCAGGGAATCTTGGCCATGGATCTCTGACCTCCGTATTGCTCAGGCCGGGCTCGGCGTGGGAACGATCGGTGTACGGCGGGCCATCGTCCTGGCCAGCAGGTCGGTCGCGGCATACACGGTCCGCAGTGTCGGAGCCGGTGCGCCGGTGATGTCGGCCATCTCGACCACGGCCGCGACCACGGCGTCGAGCTCCAGCTGCTTGCCGGCTTCGAGGTCCTGCAGCATCGAGGTCTTGTGGTGGCCGACCCGCCGGGCGCCGTCGAGGCGCCGGGCGATCGAGATCTCCGGGGTGCTGCCCACCCGGGCCGCGATGTCGAGGGTCTCCTCCATCATCAGCTCGACCACCCGGCGGGTCCCGGCGCTCTCGCAGATCTCGACCATGGTGGCCCGGGTGAGCGCGCTGATCGGGTTGAGCGAGACGTTGCCCATCAGCTTGATCCAGATGTCGTCGCGCAGCCGCGGTTCGACCGGGCACTTCAGGCCGCCGTCGATCATCGCCTCGCTGAACCGGAGGCACCGCTGCGACACCGTCCCGTCCGGCTCGCCGATGGAGAAGCGGGTGCCCTCCAGGTGCTGGATGACCCCGGGTGACTTGATGACGGTCGCCGGATACACCACGCAGCCGACCGCCCGCTCCGGCGCCATCACGGCCGAGGTCGCGCCGTCCGGGTCCACCGCCTCGATCCGGTGACCCTCGTACGGTCCGGGAAGCCGGTGGAAATACCACCACGGGATGCCGTTCTGCCCGGCGACGAGAGCGGTGTCGTCGCCGAGCAGGGGAGCGAGCAGGGGACCCGCCGAGGCGTACGAATGCGCCTTGAGACCGAGGAACACGTAGTCGACCGGCCCGACCTCGGCCGGATCGTCGGTGGCGTGCGGACGGGCGGAGAAGTCTCCCCGGGGCTGAGCACCCGTACCCCGTAGGACCGCAGCGCGGCCAGGTGCGCCCCGCGGGCGATCAGATGGACGTCGACTCCGGCCCGGCACAGCGCGGCGCCGACATAGGCCCCGATGGCACCGGCTCCGAGCACTGCAACTCGCATGGGCTACCCCCTGCTCGCACGCGCCTCTGTATGCGTTATGGGGAGTACAGTATGCAATCGCTCGAGGGCTGACAACCCTCGAAGACACGACGACGCCCCGGCCGCTGATCGGCCGGGGCGTCGTCGCGCAACAGGGTCAGTACCCGAAGTCCTGCGTGTAGTACGGGGTGCCGCTCGCGGACAGGACCACGCCGACACCGACCGACTTCGACTTGCAGTTGACGATGTTGGCCCGGTGGCCGGGGCTGCGCATCCAGCCCTCGACCACGGACGCGGCGGTCTGGAAGCCCCACGCGATGTTCTCGGCGGACGGCTGGCCGTAGCCGGTGGCGCGGGCCCGGGCGACGAACGACGAGCCGCCGCCGCCGGTGTGCGAGAACGTGCCGGTCTTCGCCATCCACGCGCTGTGCCCGCGGGCGGCGGCGGTCAGCTGGCTGTTCACCTTGAGGGCGCCACAGCCCTGCTTGGTGCGCTCGATGTTGGTGAGCCGGTTGACCTCGGTCTGCAGCGCCTGCTCCGAAGCCTTCGCCGGTGCGGCCTCGGCCGGGGTCGCGATCATCGTCATGGCGCCGGCGGCGGCGGGGGCGAGGAGGGCGGTCACGGCGAGGCGGCGAAGAAGCTGGCGCAAGAGCAGACCCTTTCGGTGGTACGGGGCCCGCGTC
Source organism: Actinoplanes sp. CA-252034 (assembly GCF_050956125.1). NCBI lineage: Bacteria > Bacillati > Actinomycetota > Actinomycetes > Micromonosporales > Micromonosporaceae > Actinoplanes > Actinoplanes sp. CA-252034. The sequence goes on along the minus strand of NZ_CP191846.1, from coordinate 6,092,747 downwards.
TCGGGCTCACCGTTGATTTCGGCTCGCCTCCCGCCCCGGTGATGGCCAACACGGTGCGTGACGGTCTCCGTCCGGTTGCCGGGAAATCTGGGACCGAATATTGATTGGGAACGTTCCCGGTGTACCGTGCCGTCGGACATCGATCGTCATTTAAGACAATTTGGAGTTACCGTGAGTGCTGACGGTGCGCCCCGAGCGAAGTGGCTGCTCGCCGTGGCCGGAGTAGTGCTCGCGATCGTCGTCGCCGTCCTGGCGGTGGTCTACCGGGCCGTGGTCGGGGACGACGACGGCCCGCAGTTCGCGCCGGTGCAGGTGGCCGAGGGCTTCCCGCCGGTGCTCCCGCCCTCGTTCGAGGGCCCGTCAGCCGCCACGTCCGCTCCGCGCCCGCCGAAGCTCTCCCCGTCGTCGTCGCGTGAGCCGTCCCGCGTGGCCGGCCCGGCGCGCGGCAAGCCGATCACCGACTACTCGGCGTGCTCCACCGGCCGGACGGTGATCTTCAAGGCCACCTTCGCCGAGGTGTTCGCCTACCGGCACGTCTTCATCGACACCGACGCCGACCCGAAGACCGGCTTCGCGGTGCCGGAGAGCGGGAGCGGCTTCGGCGCCGACTTCATGATCGAGAACGATGTGCTCTACCGCTCGACCGGCACGGACTGGGCCTGGGCCGAAGTCGAGGGGGTCACCCCGCTGGCCGGCGCGACCGGGCTCACCTACCGCTGGCAGTTGCAGCCCGGCTACGGCGTCGGCGACGTCGTCTTCAGCGGCTCCGACGGCGAGACGACCGAGGAGCTGTACACCCCGGTCGTCCCGGTCAGAGGCTGCTGAGGACCGGACACGTACCTCTGGTTCCGGCGCCTCCGGCGAAATGCTTCGATAGGTGCATGACCACGCGTATCGTCAGCGCCACCCGGGAGGTCGACGCTCCCGCCGAGCGGATCTTCGAGCTCATCGCCGACCCATCGCTGCAGCCCGGCTGGGACGGCAACGACAACCTCACCTCGGCCGACGCCGGCCAGCGGGTCCACGCCGTCGGCGACGTCTTCGTCATGACGATCACCACCGGCGACGTACGGGAGAACCACATCGTCGAGTTCGAGGAGGGCCGCCGCATCGCGTGGAAGCCGTCCGAGGTCGGCAAGGACACCCCCGGCCATCTGTGGCGGTGGGAGCTGGAACCGCTCGGCCCTGCCCGGACCCGGGTCACCCACACCTTCGACTGGAGCGGCTTGACCGACGATCGCCGCATCATCCGGGCCCAGGCCAACACCCGGGAGGCGCTGCTGGGCTCGATCGACCGGCTCGCCGCCCTCGCACAGACGTAGGACGGGCAGCCGTGCTGCGGCAGGCGCCCGCACCCGCCGGGGCTCCGGGGCGAAGGTCCGCCCGCGCCCGGCCCGGTACCGTGGGCGGATGGCCAGGGTCCTGGTGACCGGCATGTCCGGCACGGGGTAAGAGCACGGTTCTCGGCGAGTTGCAGAGGCGCGGGCACCTGACGGTCGACACCGACTTCGGTGGCTGGGAGCTCCCCGGCGGCGGCTGGGACGAGCCACGCATGGACGCGCTGCTGTCCGCCCACGACGACCTGATCGTGTCCGGGACGGTCGACAATCAGGGCCGCTTCTACGACCGCTTCCACCACGTCGTGCTCCTGAGCGCGCCCTTGCCGGTGCTCCTGCGCCGGGTCACCGACCGGGCCAATCCCTACGGCCGTACACCCGGGCAGCGAGCCGAGATCGCCGAGTACGTCCGGACCGTCGAGCCGCTCCTGCGGCGCGGCGCCACCGTCGAGCTCGACGGCCGCCGTCCGGTGGCCGACCTGGCCGACGCGATAGAACGCCTGGTCACAGCACCCGACGCCAGGTAGTCGACCTCGCCGTCACGGCCCAGCGTCCAGTCACGGCGGCCGTCAGATAGTCGATCTCGCCGTCACGGCCCAGCGGCCGTATCGGTGGTCGATCTCGCCGTCGCGGCGGGCGGTCAGTCGAGGAGCAACGGCCGGATCTCGGTCCAGCCGTCCGCCACCGGGATCATCCGCCCGATCCAGACGGCGTGGTCGAGGTCCGAGGCCTCCACGATGAAATAGCCGGCGAGGGCGTGCGGGCCCCCGGCCAGGGAGCCCTCGACCACGGTGTTGTCGCGGACCGAGATCGCCGTCGAGGCGGGGCGCATGGCGTTGCCCGCGAGGATCCGCCCGCCCGTCTCGGCGATCTGCCGTGGCAGCCGCAGGTGCGCCTCGACCACCGTGGGCGAGGCCGCCCGCAGGCCGTCGGGCACCTCCCGCTCATAGATCAAGATCATGAACTGCGGCAGAGCCGACTGCTTCTCCGGCGAGACCACGCCCACCCCCGCTGGTCCTCGGTGACGACCGGCCGACCCTAGCAACCCACGTACGATGCGCGGGTGCAGCGCATCGAGGTCGGTGAGGACTCCTTCACCCTGACGCGGACCACCGAGCCGCGGTTCTCCGTCTTCGGCAACGAGGTGAGCCCCGCCCACACCTCCGTCATCGAGCAGTCGTGGGACGAGGTCCACCGGATCGGGCTGACGAAGGTCCACTGGGATCCGGCGGGCGAGCCGCAGGCGTGCCTGGTGATCGACCTGACCTACGGCGAGTTCTTCGAGATCACCGACGACGCCGAGGGCTTCGACACGGCGGTGCGCGAACTGTGCCGGCAGGCCGGGGTGCCGGTCCCCGACTACCACGACCTGCCCGACGAGGGCGTGGACATCCTGCCGTACCCGGCCGGGGAATGACGCCTGCCGATCTCGCCCGCATCGTGAACCAGCGCGCGCACGTCGGCCACGAACTGCTGATGCCGCCCGGCGTCGGCGCCGTCGGTGACGGCCGAGGGTGGATCCGGCCGGCGCGATAGACCCCGACGGGCGGGCGGCCGGCGCCAGCCTCCGGGAGATCCGGCAGCAGACCGGCCGCTGAGCCGTCACCGGCCGGCGTCGCGGACCATCGCGTCCCTCTCCGGGCTGTCGCCCAGCTCGCGAACCTCCTGCGCGCAACGGCAGGCCGCCGCGATCCGGGCGGCCCAGACAAGCGCCTCCTCCCGGGCGGGCACGTCGACGACCACGAACCCGCCGACGACCTCCTTGGTCTCCGGGAACGGCCCGTCGGTGACCAGCCCGTCGACACCCACGATCGCGGCCCGCTGACGGTCCAGCCCGCCACCGAACACGAACACACCCGCGTCCGCCGCGTCCTGGACCACCGCCTGGGCCGCCTTGCCCACCTCCGGAAGCTCCTCGGCGGTGATGTGGTCCATCGCGCCCTCGTTGAACGAGATCAGGTACTTGGCCATCGCATGACTCCTCGTCCCGGCGGCCCCGTCGGCCGCCCGTCACCCACTCCACGATCGGCAGTGGCCGGATCCGACAGGCTGTCGTACCCCGGTTCTAGGGTGTCGCCATGCTCACGGGGATCGACGAGGTCGACTGGTCGCGGTATGAGGGTGCCTACGGGCCGGCAGAGGACGCGGGAGAGATCCTGCGGGCGATCGCCGATCCGGACCCGTCGACCGCGGGGGAGGGCCGGGAGGAGCTCCACTCGACGATCTGGCATCAGGGGACCGTCTATGCGGTGACGGTCGCGGCCGTGCCGTTCCTGGTCGAGCTCGCCACCACCGACGGCGTTCACGAGCGGGCCGAGCTGCTGCACACCATCGGCGGGCTCAGCGATCCCGAGCATGCCTTCGGCGCGGAGCAGGAGGCGGTCCGGGCGGCGATCGTGGCACGTCTCGATCTGCTGGCGGGGCGGCTCGGCGACCCTGATCCGGCGGTCCGGGCGGCTGCCGCCGACGCGGTCGGGCGTTGCGCACCCGATGCCGGCGCGCTACGGGTCCGCTGGGAGGTGGAGACCGACCCGGTGGTCCGGGCCGTGCTGCTGACGGCGATCGCACGGCACGGGCACATCGACCTGCTGCGTACGGCCGCGCTCACGGAGGGTGGTCCGGTGCCGGCGGCCGCGGGTCTGGCGTACGCCCGCTCGGGTCTCGCCCTGCCCCCGGAGACCGTGGCGCCGATCGCGGCCTCGATCGCCGCCGGTGACGGCCGGACCATCGGGGAGATCCTGCGGCTGCTCGACGCGTCGTCGGCCGGGGCGCTCGGCGAGGCTCTGGCGACCGCGGACGCCCCGGCCGGCCGGCTGCTGCTGGCGCGTGCCCTGACCGGCCGGTTCCACGCGAGCCGCGCGGCGCGGTGGGAGCTGATGCCGCTGTTGCGCCGCCTGCTGAACGACCCGGAGGAGACCGTCGTCGCGGCAGCCGCCGACGCCGCCGTGCACGCCGGTCCCGCCGCCGCGGCGGTCGCGGACGACCTGGCCCGGCTCGCGGCGAGCCCGGCCGGCCGCGCCCCGGGCAGTCGCCGCCCCTCGGACCGCAGCGGTGGCATCTTGAGCGGCAGTGGGGGCGTTTTCGATCGCGGTGGGCTGCCGTCCTTTCCGCAGCCGGCGGCCGATGCGTTGTCGGTGCTGGTCCGGCTCGGGGATCCACGCTGGCGGGACCCACTGCTCGCCGCCTGGGAGGCCGGCTTCCAGACGTCCGCGGACCCGCTGCTCGCCGCCTACGCGCCGGCTTTCGACCCGGTCGCCCTGGCGGGTGTCCGACGGCGGATCCGCGCTCTGCTCGACGCCGGGGTGACCGGCAACCCGGTCATCCACGCGGTGCTGGCGCTGACCGGCTGGGGCCCGGACGCGGCGCCCGCGATCCCGGAGCTGATCGCCGCCCTGCCGGTCGCCGACGCCGCGACGTGCACGGTGCTGGCCGCGATCGGTCCCGCCGCGCACGAGGCGCTTCCCGCGCTGCGCGAGACCGGCGACATCCGGGCCGGGCACGCGGTGTGGAAGCTGACCGGTGACGCGGGTCCCCTTGTCACGGCCGCGGCCGACGCTCTGGACCGATGGCCGCTCGACCGTCTCACCTACGAGCTGGGGATGGTCGCCGATGCCGGCGAGGCCGCCGCCCCGCTGGCCGGCCGATTGCGAGCCGCGTCCGCCGATGCGGGTGCGGCGGGTGGTCCGTTGCGGGGCGCCAGCGCCGGCGCCGATGCGGGTGCGGCGGGTGGTGAGTCGCGGGGGGCCGACGCCGGCGCCGATGCGGGTGCGGCGGGTGGTGCGTTGCAGGTGGCTGCCGGTGCCGATGCGGGTTCGGCGGATAGTGCGGTGTGGGTGGCTGCCGGTGGTGCCGATGCGGGGTCGGCCGGCGGTGGGGTGTGGGTGCCGGAGGTGGGCGTCGATGCCCGGCTGGCCGCGGCGCGGGTGGTGTGGCGGGCCACCGGGGACCCGGCGGTCGTGCTTCCGGCGATCGAGGCGGCGCTGGCCGCCGACGGGTGGAGCGTGGCCCGGGCCGCGCGGGTGGCGGCCGAGGTGGCGCCCGCCGCCGGTCATCTGCGTCCGGCGCTGCGGAAGGCGCTCGCGGAGCCGCGGGACGCCCCCGACGCGGCGCGGGCGCTGTGGCGGCACGGCGAGGATCCGGCGTCGCTGGTCGAGCCGCTGCTGGCCGCGGTCACCCACCAGCACAGCGGGCCGGATGCGGTGGACCTGCTGGTCGAGATGGATGCCCGTTCCGCCTCGCCGGGGCTGGCGGCGCTGGCCGGGCAGGACGGGCGGCTCGTCACCGGCGGCTCGTGGACCGAGATGGTGTGGGACGACGAGAGGCTTCGCGCTCGTCTGCGGGCGGCTGTCGACGCGCTTTCCGACAACGGTACGCGGAGCCCGTACCCGGAATGAAAGGCTTTAAAAGGGGTAACGCGTCAGATAGGGAGGTGACTGTGATGGGAGAGCCTGTCGGCACGCTGACGGCATTGAGCGACACCAATCAGCTGGTCGCCGACCCGGCCCTGGATGTCCGGGGCCGGTCGGTGATCGACAGCAGTGGGGAGAAGATCGGCACGGTTGCGGATCTGCTCGTCGACACCACGACGAATCACGTGCGGTTCCTGCGCGTGGAGCACGGCGGCGTTCTCGGTTTCGGGGCGCAGTCGACGTTCATCCCGGTCGAGTCGATCGCACGGGTGACCGAGGACGAGGTGTATGTGTCGTCGTCGAAGGATCACGTCGCCGGTGGCCCGGGTACGACCCGGACCTGGTCGACCAGCGTGACTACTACGACAAGATCTACGGTCACTACGGGCACGAGCCGGTGGTGGCGCGCGGGTCGACGTATCCGGGACTGACCGGGTTACCCGGTAGCCCCGGGCTGCCGCCGGTCCGCTGACTCGACCGCCCAGGCGCAGATCGCCGCGAGTGGTTCCTGCAGCGTCTTGCCGAGGGCGGTGAGTGAGTACTCGACGTGCTGCGGCGGATCCGGTTTGAGGACCCGCCGCAGCACGAGGCCGTCGTCCTCCATGTCACGCAGTGTCTCGGTGAGCACTTTCTGACTGATCCCGGCGACCCGGCGGCGCAGCTCGGCGTGCCGTTGCGGCCCGGCCAGCAGCGCGTAGACGATCAGCACCCGCCACTTGGAGGCCATCCTCTCGAGGGCCTGGCGGGTGGCGCAGCTCTCCTCCAGCACGTCCGGAATGACCAGCGCCATCATCGACCTCCCCGGAAGGGCACCTCGAAGTGCCTTCTGTCCCGCCGCGGCGGGGTGCGCCTAACGTCGCAGACATGCTGACACACATCACTTTCGACGTTGACGGCCTCACCCTCGCCGGCGACCTGAGGGTGGCCGGCGACGGTGCACCCGCGGTCGTGCTCACCGGGCCGTTCACCGGGGTGAAAGAGCAGGTCACCGGGGTGTACGCGGCACGCCTGCACGAGCGTGGCATCACCACTCTGGCGTTCGACCATCGCGGGTTCGGGCAGAGCGGGGGACGGCGCGCGCACGAGGACAGCCAGGGCAAACTCGCCGACCTGCGGGCCGCGGTGAGCGTGCTGGCCGCGCATCCGGCGGTCGACGCGGGGCGGATCGGCGTCGTCGGGATCTGTCTCGGGGGCGGCTACGCGGTCCGGGCGGCGGCCGGTGATCCGCGGCTGCGGGCGGTCGCCGGGATCGCGGGCGCCTACAACAGCCCGGCCCGGTTCGCCGCCGGCGATCCGGACGGCTATCGGCGGGCGCTCGCGTCGTTCATCGAGCGCTGGGACGACGAGTTGCCGGCGGTGGCGCCGGGTGGCGCGCCCGCGGCGATGGGCGGCGACGAGCCGTACGAGTACTACGGCACCGCCCGGTCGAAGGCCGAGCACTGGGAGAACCGGGTCACCCACGGCTCCCTGCACGCGCTGATGACCTTCGACGCTCTCGGTGCGGCCCCGCTGCTGTCGGCGACGCCGCTGCTCGTGGTGCACGGGCGCAAGGACGACTACTGCTCGCCGGAATTGGCCGAGGCCCTGCACGACCGGGCGACCGGTCCGAAGCGGCTGCACTGGCTCGACGCCGGCCGGCACATCGACCTGTACGACGTCGAGCCGTTCGTGTCGCAGGCGGCCGATGAGACCGCTGCGTTCCTGCGGTCAGTTCTCGACGACAGGTGACGGGGACAGGTCGATGCGCTTGTCGCCCTCGCCGTCGCGGTCCACGTTGTAGACGACGTAGCCGGTGGTGCTCCACCCACCCCGGCGCGACGACTCCCGGTAGGCCGCCTCGCAGGTGAACAGGGCGCTGTCGTCGGTGTTCACCCGCCGGGTCAGGTCACACGAGCCCTGTGCCATCGACAGGCCGCCCTGCCGCAGGTCGAAGTGAACCTCGAGCAGGTCGAACTTGCGGTGCCCGTCGGTGGTGTCGTCGCCGCCGTGCTCCCACGACACACCCGCGTACGCCCCGCGGGTCGGCGAACCGTGATAGATGCACAGCCGTACCCGGAAGTCGGTGTTGAAGCCGGGTGTGTCGAATTCGATGTCGCGGTGCGCGCTGCACGTCGTGTCGGCCAGCGCGGGTGATCCGGTGACCGCGACGCCCGCCGCCGCAAGTGCTGTCACCAGTGCGAATGCTGTTCCTTTCATGATTTTCACCCCCCGGGTAATCATCGCCCCGAGGCGGGGGCCGAGGGGGCGGCTTGGGGGAGACCCCGCCAACGGGGTGGCCGGCGGGCGGGGTGGGATCACGGGGCGGTCAGAGGAAACGGCCCCGGTGGAGGTCACGCAGCTCGGCCTCGAAGATGGGGGCGGGGCCGTCGACGCGGGCGCCGGGCACCACGGCCGCGATGGGCAGCGGCGCCACCGGGCCGGCCGGCACGTCCCACTCGGTGAGCCAGCCGACCAGTTGGCCGCTCGACGCCGCATACACGATCCGGCCCAGGCCGACCCAGCCGTGACTTGCCGCACACATCGGGCAGTGTTCACCGGACGTGTACACGGTGGCGGCGGCCCGCTCCTCGGGGGTCAGGTTGGCGGCCGCCCAGCGGGAGATGGCGAACTCCGGATGCCGGGTGGCGTCACCGTTGCGGACCCGGTTGCGATCCTCGAAAAGGACCTCACCACCGGCCGCGACCAGCACCGATCCGAACGGCTCGTCACCGTCGGCGACGGCTTCGCGGGCCAGGTCGACGCAGCGGCGCAGGTGTGTCAGATCGTCGTCGGTGATTCCCATGCGGACCAACCTATCCCGGTGGTGAACGTCCGGCCGGTACGCCACGTACCACTCTGCGTGATGCAACCTTTCGACCGTCCGGCTCGTCATGCCGGGGAGACGCTCGAGGAGGTTCATGCATGCGGGGGCTTGCGCGGCTCGTTTACGCTCCACAGCCGTTGAAGACGATGATGAGGTTTCTCGCCGGGACGGCCGCCGTGATCATGGGTGCGGCCGGTGTCACCACGCCCGCGTACGGCATCGCCAACGGTGAGGCGGTGCCGGACGGCCGCTACCCGTTCGCGGTCAAGATCTCCACGATCGGGATCCCCACGGCCGACGGCGGCAAGCGTGACAGCTCGTGCTCGGGCGGGCTCGTCTCGCCGCACTGGGTGATCACGGCGGCGCACTGCTTCCGCGATCTGGACGGCAACCGGGTGTCACACACCGTGGCGGAGCAGACGTTCGCCACGATCGGGCGGGCCGACCTGAGCGGCAAGGACGGGTTCATCGCCGACGTGGTCGAGGTCGTCCAGCACGGCGAGGCCGACGTCGCGCTCATCCGCCTCGACAAGGCGATCAACGGGATCAGCCCGCTCACCCTCGCGAGCAGAAAGCCGGCCGAGGGGCAGAAGGCGAGACTCGTGGGGTACGGCCTGACGAACCCCCGGGCCACGCAGACCCCCGACCGGCTGCGCACCGGCCGTTTCGAGGTCACGTCGGTCGACCGTACCGAGATGGGCCTGTCCGGGGTGGCGCCGCGCGCGACCACCAGCCCGTGCGAGCGCGACTCGGGCGGTCCGTACTTCACCGAGGGCTCCGGCGGGGTGGTGCTGATCGGCGTGGTCAGCCGCGGTCCGGAGTGCCCGCACACCGGGCCGGACATCGCCACCCGGGTCGACGCCATCGCCCCGTGGGTCCGGTCGGTGCTCAAGGACGATCTGGCGGCCGTGCCGGCACCGTCCTCGTCGAAGGGACGCAAGCCGTCCGGCGGCACCGCCGACTCTCCGGCCCAGGCCGCGCCGCAGACGCCCGCCTCGACCGTCGCCGGGTTCTCGCCGGTCGTCCTGGTGACCGTTCCGGCGCTCGCCGTCGGGTTCGTGATCTTCCTGATCGCCTCCGGCCGCCGCAACCGCCGCAGCCGCGGAAGTCACCGCCGCCGCTGACCGTCCGCCGCGGGCCGGGACCGGGGTTGTGGCCGTCATCGCCGCCGCCGGTCGGTCGCGCGACCGCATCGACCCTGTTCCATGTTCGGTAACTCTGTTGTAACGTCGCAATCGCTTCGTTCATGTTCAGTTGTGGTCGAACATGTTGCGGACCTGATCGCTATGGCGTCGGAAGGAGCCGAAATGTGGCGGGTCGTAGGTGCGATCGTGGTGACTCTTCTCGGATCTCTCACCGTCCCGGCCGGGGCCGCTCAGGCGGCGGCCGGCCCACAGAGCCCGGCGGACGTCTACCGGTACCTGGAGGATCCGCGGATGACCGGCGAGGGGCAGGAGGCCCCGCACGCCGATTTGCGGCCCTACGGCGACCTGGCGACGGCCGTGCGCGACGCCACTGAGCACAGCGCCCGCTCGCCCTATGTGACCAGCCTCAACGGCGGCTGGCGGATGCGGCTGTTCGACCGGCCGGAAGACGTGCCCACCGGGTTCGCCGCCGACGGCTTCGACGCCTCCGACTGGCCGAAGGTGTCGGTGCCGCACACCTGGCAGTCCGATTTCGCCGACCACCCGATGTTCCGCAACATCCCCGAGGAGATCTGGCCGGACAGCCCGCCCTTCGTGCCGAAGGACGTCAACCCGACCGGCGCCTACCTGCGCTCCTTCGACGTGCCGAAGAACTGGGCCGGCGGCCGGGAGCTCCTCCGCTTCGAGGGTGTGACCAGCGGTTACTTCGTCTGGGTCAACGGCGTCTACGCGGGGTACGACCAGGGCGGCTACACCCCGGCCGAGTTCGACGTGACCGCCCTGCTCAAGCCGGGCCGCAACACCGTGGCCGTGCAGGTGCACCGTTGGGGCGCGGGCGCCTACCTGGAGGACTTCGACCAGTGGCGCTACAGCGGCATCTTCCGGGACGTCACCCTGTACCGGACCGAGCAGGTACGCCTGCGTGACGCGTACATCACGACCGATTTTGATCCTGATTTTCGCGATGCGACCCTGACCGCACGGGTGGACCTGGCCGGCGCCGCGCACGAGGGCTGGACGGTGCGCGGCACCCTGCGCGACGCCGCCGGCCGGACCGTCGTCACGATGAGCCGCCCCGCAGACCGGGACCGGGTCACCCTGAGCGCGCCGGTGACGAGCCCGGCGCAGTGGTCGGCCGAGGATCCGAACCTCTACACGCTCGGGCTGGAGCTGCTGACACCCGGCGGACGGGCCGCGCACGTCACCGCGCAGACGGTCGGCTTCCGTGAGATCGAGATCCGCGACAAGCAGCTCCTGGTCAACGGGGAACGCATTCTGGTCAAGGGGGTCAACCGCGCCGAGACCGACCCGGACACCGGCCGGCACGTGACCCGCCAAGCGCAGCGCGAGGACGTCTTCCTGATGAAGCGCCTGCACGTCAACGCTGTCCGCACCTCCCACTACCCGTCCGACCCGTACTTCTACGACCTCGCGAACCGCTACGGACTGTGGATCGACGACGAGGTCGACATCGAGACCCACTCGCGGGAGAACTGCCCCAGCGTCTGCCTCGCGTCGAAGCCGGAATGGCAGGCCGCGTTCGCCGACCGCTTCGAGGCGATGGTGGCCCGCGACAAGAACCACCCGAGCGTGATCCTCTGGGACACCGGCAACGAGGCCGGCCTCGGCACCGCCCACCACTCGATGGCCGCGTGGGCGGACGCGAACGAGCCCACCCGTCCGCTCTACCACCAGTCCAACTCTCCCGACGGTGACGCCCCGTTCGCCGACGTCAGCGGCCCCCGCTATCCGACGCCCGCCTCGGTGGAGAGCAAGGCGAGGACCGGATCGAAACCGATCATCATGGGGGAGTACGCCCACGCGATGGGCAACAGCATGGGCAACTTCGACGAGTTCTGGGCCATCGCCCGCCGGGAACCGTCGATGCAGGGTGGATTCGTCTGGGACTGGGCCGAACAGGATCTGCGCCAGCCGCTGATCCTGACCCCCGACTCGTCGAAGAACCGCATCCAGGCGTTCCTCGTCGGCAAGCCCACCCTCGCCGAGGGTCACCGCGGCAAGGCGATCAGCCTGTCCAGCCTCGACGACTTCGTCGACGTCTTCCGGGACCGCCGTCTCGACCTCACCGAACGGGTCACCCTGGACGCCTGGGTCAAGCCGGGCCGATGGGCGGGCAGTTTCCCGATCGTCACGAAGGGCCAGGCGTACGCGCTGCAGATGCGCGACCAGGACACTCTCGAGTTCGGGGTGAACAACGTCTACGCCGCCGCCGACGTGCCCGCCGACTGGTACGACGGGTGGCACCGGGTGACCGGCGGGTACGACGGCACACGGCTACGGCTGGAGATCGACGGCGTCGCGGTCGCCACCACCGCCCGGACCGGGCCGATCGACCCCGGCCTCTACGAGGTCAACATCGGCCGCAACGCCGAGACCCAGCAGGACGACCTCAAGGTACGCACCGGGCGTGGCCTTATCGACGACGTGCGCGTCTACGGCAGCGGCCCGGATCCGGTGCTGGCGCTCGACTTCGACCGCTCCCAGCGGCGCGGCGACTTCCTCAGCCTGGGCCTGAGCCTGTCCGGCACCGACGGCATGGTGTCCTCCGACCGGATCCCGCAGCCGGAGACCGAAGAGGTGGCCTGGGCGCACTCACCGGTCCGGATCACCGCCGTCGACGTGGCCGCCGGCAGGGTGCGCGTGCTCAACGAGCAGCAGGCGGGCGTTCAGCGGCTGCGCCTGACCTGGTCGCTGACCGAGATCGACCGGCGGCTGCGCGGCGGCTCCCGGGACGTGACGCTGGCGCCGGGACAGAGTGTCGACCTCGCGCTCGGCGCGGCTCCGGCCAACCCCCACGACCGGGAGCGGTGGCTGAACGTGTCCGCCGCGACGGTCCGGGACCTGCCGTGGGCGAGACGCGGATGGGTCGTCGCCCGCGAGCAGTTCGCCGCCGGCGGCCGGGTCGTCCCCGGCATCCTGCCCGGCGTCGCCCGCCGTGCGCCGCAACTGAAGCAGGAGGCCGGGAAGATCACCGTCCGTGGCCAGGGGTGGCGCTACCGGTTCGAGGACGGGGCCCTCACCTCGCTGTCCGCCGACGGTCGCGAGTTGCTCAAGGCCGGGCCCGAGCTCGACGTCTACCGGCCGCCGACCAGCAATGAGACGTACGGCTGGGGCACCGCCGACCGCAACATCTGGCACGAGGTCGGCCTGGACCGACTGCGGACCACCGTCGAGGACGTCACCGCGACGGTCGACGGAGACCACGTGGTCGTCACCGTCCATAGCACCGCGGCGGCACCCGGCCTGGCGAGCGCCTTCGCCGTCGGCCAGACCCTGCGCTACCGCATCGACGGCGCCGGGACGATCACCCTCGACCATCGGGTGCGGGCACGTGGCAGCCGGGCGGGTGCTCTGCCCTACCTGCCCCGCGTCGGCGTGCAGGTCAAGGTTCCCGACTCGCTGGACGACTTCACCTGGTATGGGAACGGGCCGCACGAGACGTACAACGACCGGGTCAGCGCCGCCACCGTCGGGGTCTGGCGCAGCACGGTCGACGACGAGTACGTGCCCTACGCCCGGCCGCAGGCGCACGGGAACCACACCGGCACCCGCTGGGCTGCCCTCACCGACGGTCACCGCAGTGGTCTACTGGTCGGCAGCCCGACCGGCGCCGGCCTCGACGTCAGCGTCACCCGTCACGACGACCTCGACCGGGCCGAGTACGCCCACCAGCTGCCGTTCGTCCGCAACGACGGCTGGGTGACCCTGCATGCGGCCACCGGCGAGACCGGCATGGGGGAGACCCCGAACTCGGTCCTCGCCCCCTACCGGCTGTCACCGACGGCGGCCTACGACTACTCGCTGGTGCTGCGGCCCCTCGACGACGGCCGCCTGCCCTCACCGACGGCGGCCGCTCCCTGCCCGCCCGACGTCACCCTCACGGCGGACACCACCACCGCGACGGTACGGGTCGACGCCCGCTGTGCCGCACCCCTGCGGGACGTGACCGTCACCCTGGACGCGCCGGACGGCTGGCAGGTCACGCCGGCCTCGGTGCCGCTCGGCGAGGTGTCCACCGGCACCCCGGAGACGGCCGCCTTCCAGGTCACCGTCCCGCCCGGCACCGACTGGGGCCGGCACACCCTGACCGCGGCCGTGGCCTCGGCGACCGCCGACGGGTTCCGCAGCACGGTCACCGCCGCCACCACCGTCGGCACCCCGCTGCCGGCCGGATCGTCCTGGGTCGGCGACCTGCCGTTCGTGGAGTCACAGAACGGCTGGGGCCCGGTCGAACGCGACCGCAGCAACGCCGAGCAGCCCGCCGGCGACGGCCGCCCGCTCACCCTCGGCGGCGTCGTCTACGACAAGGGCCTGGGCGCCCACGCCGTGTCCAGGGTGGTGGTCGACCTGGCCGGGCGCGGCTGCACCACGTTCCGCGCCGACGTCGGGGTCGACGACGAGATGGGCGACTCCGGATCGGTCGCCTTCGAGGTGTGGGTCGACGGCACGCTGAAAGCCTCGTCCGGGCGGCTCACCGGATCGGCCGCCGCCCAGCTCATCGAAGCCGACGTGACCGGCGGAGCCCGCCTGGAACTGCGGGTCACCGACGCCGGCGACGGGGTCGGCGCCGACCACGGGGACTGGGCCGCCGCACGGCTGCTGTGCCGTCCGTCATGACCGCCTCCGTTTAGGCTGATCACGCTCCGGCGATATAGCCGGGGCGTGATCGGCTGAGACGGGGAGGGTGACGGGCGGTGATGGATGCCGATATCGGGTGGGCCGCCACCCTGCACCGGATGTGGACGTCCGTCGGCCGGATCAGCGCCCGTGACGAGCTCGCCCAGCTGATCCTGCCGCCGCTGCAGGCGCTGCCCGGAGTGGTCGCCGTCTGGGGGCTGCGGCAAGGCCCCGACGACGACGTCCTCGAATACCGGTGGACCGGGGTGCCGCTGGAGGGCGCGAACCGGGGCCTGGCCCGTGCGATCGCGTCCGGCCGTACCCCCGAGGGGTTGTCCGCCCTGGGATTCGCCGGGGTCCTGCGCGACCGGTTCGACCTCTCCGGGGAGGCCGGCGGCACGATCATCGTCGCCGTCGACGAGACCGCCGAGGTGCCGTTCGTCCAGGCCTGCCTCGGCCAGGTCATCGAGGTGACCCGAGAGGCGATCGGCCGGCTCGGTCAGCGCCGCGCCGAGCACGCCCAGCAGACGCGTGACGCCCTGCTGGCCGAGGCCTCGCTGCAGATGGACGCCGTCCTGGACACCACCCAGACGATGCAGCGGGTGCCACGGATGGCCGTCCCGGCGATCGCCGAAGGATGCCTCGTCTTCGTCATCGAGGACGGCCGGCCGGTGCTGCGCAGCTCGGTCCACGTCGACATGCGCAGACTCTCCGCGCTGCTCGGCGACCCGGCCGCCGTCGCCCATCTCGACCACCTGGTCGGCCGTGCCGTCCTCGGTGACACCGTCCCGGACGTCGACACCGCCCTGCTGTCCACCCGTGCCGTCGACCTGCAACCCCTGCACGCCCGGGGCGAGATCGTCGGTGTGCTGGTCTTCCTCTTCGACCGCGACGCCGGTTCCATCCCGCCGTCGGCGTTCCTGCGCGATCTCGCGTCCCGGGCCGCGCTCGCCATCGACAACGGCACCCGCTACGAGCGGCGGCGCCGGGACGTCGTCACCATGCAGCAGCACCTGCTCCCGACCCGGCTGCCGGAGGCCGACGGCCTCGAGTTCGCCGCCTCCTACCTGGTCGGCGACCGGGTCCTGGAGGTGGGCGGCGACTTCTACGACGTGGTCGACTGCGCCGACGGCACGGTGGCCGCCCTGATCGGCGACGTCTGCGGCCGCGGCGTCGACGCCGCCGCGCTGACCGGGATGGCCCGGCACACCCTCGCCGCGCTCCTCCAGGAGGGCGCCACCCCGCAGCGGGCCATGACCAGGCTCAACGCCCGCCTGCGACTGGACGGGTCATGGCGATTCGTCACCGCGGGCGTGGCCAGGCTGCAGCGCGCCGCCGGTGGCGTCTCCGTCGAGTGGGTGTCGGCCGGCCACCCCGCCCCGGTCGTGCTGCGCCACGCGAGCGGCCCGGAGCGCGGCACCGGCGGCGGCGCCATGCTCGGCGTGCTCCCCACGCCCAAGTTCGGCGAGTCCCGGCTGTTCCTGGCGCCGGGCGACTCCCTGATCATCTTCACCGACGGGTTGACCGAGAGCCGCGGCCCGGACGGCGTCATGTTCGAGGACCATCCCCTCGGCGAGACCCTCGACCGGCTCCGCGGCCACCCGCTGACCGACCTGGTCCACGAACTGAGCGCCGCCTCAGCCGCCTTCGGCGGGTCACGCACCGACGACATCGCGGTGCTGGCCATCCGCGCCGGGAAGGAGCACCTCCGATGAGTGACCTGATCTTCGTGGTCGAGGACAGCGACGAGGACGTCGAGGCGATCCAACGGGCCATCGGCCGCTCGCACCCGGGCCTGCGGCGCGAGTTCTTCCGCTCCGGTGCCGACGTGCTGGCCGGTCTGACCGAACCGGGCCGGGAGCGACCATGGCTGATGCTGCTGGACCTGAACATGCCGGGGGAGAGCGGCCTCGACGTGATCCGCTCGGTCCGTGCCCACCCCGAGCTCGCCGAACTGCGCCTGGTCGTCTTCACCTCTTCGGAGGACCAGGCCGAGGCCGACGCCTGCCACGCCGCCGGAGCCGACAGCTACGTCTACAAGCCGCTTAACTTCGCCCTCTTCCAGAGCGTCCTGAGCCAGACCCTCGACTACTGGAGGTCGCGACCGGGATCGGGGAACGTGGCGCGGATGGTGGTGCCGCCGCCGGGGGACTCCTCGGCCCAGACCTGACCGCCGTGCCGTTCCACGATGCGGCGCACGATCGCCAGGCCGGCGCCGGAGCCCTCGTAACCGGCGGTCGCCGGATGCAGGCGCCGGAACAGCTGGAACGCCTGCTCGCGCAGGTGCGGTGGCATGCCGATGCCGTTGTCGCGCACCACCAGCTCCGCACCGCCGGTCACCGACACCAGCGGCGAGCCGTCCGTGCGGGCGTACTTCGCCGCGTTCACCAACAGGTTGACCAGCACCTGGTCCAGCAGCACCGGGTCGGCGAAGAGCGTCGTCCCGGGATCGGGCATGGCCACCGACACGCCGGTCTCACGTAGCCGCGGCCCGGCGACCTCCAGCGCCCGGACCACCGCCTCCCGCAGGTCCAGCGGCTGCCGGTCCAGCTCGGTACGCCCCAGCCGCGAGTAGTGGAGGATCGCGTTGAGCAGCTCGTCCATCCGCGCGGCCAGCCGCTGGATCGACGCCAGCCGCCGGGCCGTCACCTCGTCGACCGTGTCGGCGGCGTCCTCGACGATGAACGTGGCCGTGTTCGCGATCCCGCGCAACGGCTCCTTCAGATCGTGGGCGGCCGCGTGCGCGAACGAGTCCAGGTCCACGTTGCTGCGGGTCAGCTCCACGTTCAGCGCCGACACCCGGCGGGCGTGCGCCACCGCCACCCCGACCACGGCCCGGCCCAGCTCGACCGCCATCGCCAGGTCGTTGGCCGACCACGGCAGGCTCCGTCCGCGCACCGAGGCCAGGAACACCGCCGTCGACCCGCGCGGGGTCAGGCGGCGGCCGTACGGGCCCAACTGCACCGGCTCGTCGGGGTCGGCCGCCCAGCGCCGCGACACCGTACGCTCCGCGCGCAGCCACACGATCACATCGCCGCCGGGTCCCGACGGCAGCACCAGCGCCCCGGCCACCGTGGGCGACAGGTGGGCCAGCGCGGGCAGGTCCTCGCCGAGCCGGTCGCTGTGCCACAGCACCCCGGACCGTGGCTCCGGCAACGCCTCGAGCAGCGCGTCCACCACTGCGGGCCCCGGGTCGGCGCCGTGCACCGCGACCCGGCCGTCGGCGCGGATCAGCAGCGCGTCGGAGGCGATCACCCCGGCCATGCCGTCCGGATCCAGCGGCCATGCCCCGGCCGGGCCCGCCGACGCGTTCTCCAGGAGCCGGGCGATCAGCGCACGTGAGCGGTCCCGCGCCGCCGACCCGTCGCGTTCCCGCAGGGCCGCCAGGTGCAGCGACAGCGCCACCCCGAAGAACTCGCACGCGGCCCGCACCTGCGGGCCCAGCGTGGTGACGTCCCGCCCGTGACAGGCGATCAGCCCCCACAGCCGGCCACCGGACAGCAGCGACACCGACATCGACGACCGGACGCCGATGTTGCGCAGGTACTCCAGGTGGAACGGCGACACCGTGCGCAGCACCGACATCGACAGGTCCAGTGGTGCGGACAGGCCGGCCGTCGCGTCGTCGACGTCGGCGATCACCCGGATCCAGTTGCGCTCGTAGAGACGGCGGGCCTGCGGCGGGATGTCGGTCGCCGGGAACCACAGGCCCAGCCACGGCTCCCAGTCGTCGGCCACGTCCTCGGCGATCACCTCGCCGGGGCCGTCGAGGGCCTCGAACCGGTAGGCGACCACCCGGTCGTACCCCGTGATGGCCCTGACCTCACGCACCGCGGCCCGGCACGCCTCGACGACCGTGCCCGCCGCCTGCAGCCGCGTCAGCGCCTTGCGGATCGGGGTGTAGATCGCCGGGAAGTCACGGGCCGCGCCGGCCGGCTCGAACTCCAGCACCAGCAGCCCGTCGCTGCGGTGCACGGTCACGTCGAAGCGCTCCGCGCCGGCCTCGGCGGTCGTGGTCACCGGCATCATCGCGGTCTGCCCGGTGTCCGCGTCGGCCAGGTCCTCCAGCGCGGCCAGTTGCGCGGCGTCCAGCAGGCGGGTCGCCGGGGCGCCGGACAGGCCGTCGACACCGAGCATCCGCTCGGCGTTCGCACTGGTCACGGCAATCGTCCCGGCCTGGATCGCGACCAGGGCGCCGTACGACTGGACGCCGCCCAGCAGGTGGATCGGCTCCCGCACGCACGCCGCCAGGTCGAAGCCGCCGCCCACTTCACGCTCGGCGGCGGCGACCCGGTCCGGCAGCCAGCCCGGGGTGCTCAGGACGGCACCTGCACCATGAAGGACGTCCCCGACTCCTTGTCGATGTAGAGCGAGCCGTCGTCACGCCGGTGCAACAGGTGGTCCGGGTAGTTCTTGGACCGCAGCCGTACCGTGCCGGGGTCGGTGCCGGCCTCCCGGCAGAACGTGGCGTCGGCCCGGAACAGATCCGAGTCGTCGGAGGTGTCGAACCGCATCCGGTAGTCGAAATGCCGCAGGTAGCGGCCGTCCTCCAGCCGGAAGGAGAAGCACGTGCCGTCGGCCAGGCCGGCGCTCACGGTCAGCGTGGCGGGGTCGGCCGGCGACATCTTCGCGTACTCCCCGTTCGCGGTGAGGTAGGTGTCCTCGTCGCCGAGCGGTGACAGCAGCCACGAACCGGCCGCGAGCTGCGGTGTCACCGGGGACGGGCCGGGCTCGGGAGTCGTGGTGACCGGGTCGGGGGCGGACGTCGTCGCGGCGGCGGCGGGACTCTCGCCGGTGCCGCCGGTGCTGGTCCAGGCCGCGTAGCCGAGCACGAGGACGGCGACCACACCCGCGCCGACGCCGATGGTCAGCGCCCGGGAGAGGCGGTCCGGGCCGCTGGTGCGCCCGTAGACGGTGCCGGACGGGTTCGGGCCGGGGCCGTGGTCGGTCATCGATGTCTCCTTTCACTCACCGGAGCCGGGGCTCCCGCCGCCGAAGGCTACCGGCCGAAGATCACGGGGTGTCGGACGCCCGCTTCCTACCGGTCGGCACCGGCCTGCGCCACGGTGCTCTCCGCGGCGGCCAGCAGCGCCCGCCAGGCCGCGAACGGGAACTTGCTGCCCGGCCGGCGGACGCTGTGGAGGTCGCGGCCGGTCGCGGCGGAGTCGGCCTGGTCGACGGCCCAGTCCCCGTTCTCGTCGCGCTGCCAGACGATGCCGTCGCGCCGTCCGTCGGCCTTGCTCAGCCAGCGGTCCGCGGTCGGCCACCAGGCGGCGCCCGGCGCGGGCGGACCGAACGCGGCGTCCATCACCGGCCCGATCGCCTCGACGTCGTCGTGGGCGTCCAGGACCACGAAGCGGCCGGTCAGGGCGAGCACCGCGCCGGGGTGGGCGAGCGTCGGATCGAGGACGGCCGCGGCGCGGGCGATCAGATCGAGCTCGGCCCAGCGCAACGAGTCCGGATGCCAGTGGGCCTGATCGTCCCACCCGATCTCCAGCAGCTCGCTCTCGCCGGGGACGCGCAGACCCAGGTCGACCATGTCGAAACAGCCGTCGATGTCGAGGACCAGCGCATATCCGCCGCCGACCTCGAACTCCACGATGATCGGCCCGGGCTCGTCGTCCTCGCCGGAGTCGTCGGCATCGTCGTCGGCCTCGAAGAAGTAGGCGCCCCAGAAGGCGGGGTCGTCGAGACGCGACTGCAGATCAGAGGGGAGCGGCATGCGAGGCAGAGTAGCTCCCACGGCCCGCCCCGCACGCCCGCTATCCGCCCGTCGTCACCCCGGGGGACGGCTCGCGACGGCATGATCGCGGCCGTGCCCGCCGTGCCCGTGCCCGTGCCCGCCGTGCCCGTGTCCGCCGTGGTCGTGCCCGCGGCGGCGGTCGTGGGACAGGCCCGGGTGGTGGGCGTCGCCGGGATGGCTGTCCGGGTCGACGTGCACGGTCGCCGAGGTCAGGCGCGGCACGTGGTGGGTGAGCTGGTGCTCGGCGTCGGCGGCGATCTCGTGCGCGGCCAGCAGCGTGAGCCGGGCGTCGACGACGATGCCGGCCTCGGCGTGCAGGCTGTGGCCGATCCAGCGCAGCCGCAGACCGGACACGTCGCGCACCCCGTCGATCTCGCGAAGGTGCCGCTCGGCGTGGTCGACGACGGTGGGGTCGACCCGGTCCATCAGGCGGTGACAGACCTGCCGGGCCGCCTCCCTGAGCACGAACAGGATCGCCACGGTGATGGCGATGCCGACCACCGGGTCGGCCCAGCCCCAGCCCAGCCATGCCCCGCCGGCGGCCGCCACCACGGCCAGGGACGTGAACCCGTCGGTCCGCGCGTGCAGCCCGTCGGCGACCAGCGCCGCCGAGCCGATGCGCCGGCCCACCGCGATCCGGTAGCGGGCGACGATCTCGTTGCCGGCGAACCCGGCCACCCCGGCCGCCGCCACCCATGGCAGATGACTCAGGTCGCGCGGATGCAGCAGCCGGTCGACGGCGAACCACGCCGAGGCGACGGCGGAGCCGGCGATCACCGCGACGATCAGGACACCGGCCAGGTCCTCGGCGCGACCGAAGCCATAGGTGTACGCCCGGGTCGCGGCCCGCCGGCCGAGCCAGAACGCGATGCCCAGCGGCACGGCGGTGAGAGCGTCGGCCACGTTGTGCACGGTGTCGCCGAGCAGTGCCACGGAACCGGACATCGCCACGATGACGGCCTGCGCGGCGGCGGTGGCACCGAGCCCGGCCAGCGAGATCCACAGCGCCCGCAGACCCTCCCGGGAGGCTTCCAGCGCGCTGTCGACCTTGTCGGCGGTGTCGTGCGAGTGCGGTCGCAGCAGATGCCGCAGACCGTGCCGGTGCGGGTGGTGGTGCTCGTGCTCGGCCACCCGCCCACCCTACGCCCACCCCTAGCGGTGCGACAACCGTGTAACTGCCAATGACCTGCAAGAACACATGCCTGGGATTATCCGTGCCGCCGGCTCCGGTGGTCACTCGAACGGCTGACATGCGCGTGTTCTGACGTGGAAATCCAGGTCTAAAAGGAAGAATGCGGCTTTCCGCTCAGAACCCGACAGGAGATCGCATGTTTCGCACACTGCCCGGGGTCGTCACCGTCGCCCTCGGGTCCGTACTGTCCGTGGCCGCGCCCGTCCAGGCCGCCCCGGCTCTGCGGTTCCAGAGTGTCCAGTACGACTCGCCGGGCAGGGACGACCGCTCCGGTGGCAGCCTCAACGCCGAGTGGATCGCCCTGGTCAACACCGGCCCGGCCGCCGTCCGGCTGAACGGCTGGCGGATCGGCGACGGGATCCGCACCTACACGTTCCAGGACGTCACGATCGCCGGGAAGGGTGGCGTGATCTACCTGCACACCGGCCGCGGCACCGACACGGCCACACACCGGTACTGGAACTCCGGCAACTACGTGTGGAACAACACCGGGGACACGGCGACGCTGCGCAACCGGGCCGGCGGCGTGCACGACACCTGCCTGTGGGGGCGCCAGTCCGGCCGTACCAGCGTGATCTGCTGAAAAGCGAAGGCCCGGACCGCCTCGGCGGTCCGGGCCCACGGTGACCGGATCAGGACTTGAAGACGTCCTTGATCTTCTCGCCGGCCTGCTTGAGGTTCGACGCCTTCTGGTCGGCCTTGCCCTCGGCCTCCAGGCTCTGGTCGTCGGTCGCCTTGCCGACGCCCTCCTTGACCTTGCCGCCGATCTCCTCGGCCTTGTTGTCGACCTTGTCATCGAAAGCCATCGGACACCTCCACGTCACGGATGTACGCAGGAGTCCATACCCGGGGATCGGCGGCTCAATCGTCGGTCACCCACGAGACGCGAACGGGCCACCGCCGGGGCCGCTCACGCACCCAGGTCCTCGGCCACCCGGTGGGCGGTGATCTCTCGGGAGACCGTCTCCGGGTCGCCCCCGGCCAGCCGCCGGCCGGCGACGTCGGACCAGACCTCGGCGAACGCCTCGAACAACGCCGGCGTCAGGCCCACCGACGCCTGGGACAGGGCGATCTCGCGCATCTCCGCGACGTAACGGTGCGCCTTGGTCGCGGCGAGCGCCATCTCGTACGGCGTGCCGAGCTCCTCGCCGAGATCGGCCAGCACCGGCTCCAGCACGTCGTGTGCCGCCGCGGCCCGGACCGCCTGGGTCAGCAGGCCCATCAGCCCCTTGTAGACCGACGCGGTGGACATCTTCACCGCGCTCGCGGCGCCGACCCGGTCACCGACCACGACCGGCCTGGCATGCGTCCACCTCAGCGCCGCCACCTCGGCGGCCCGGGGACCGGAGAGATAGAGCCGCGCGCCCGGCCGCACCGTGGGCGGCGGGCCGGATATCGAGCCGTCCACGAAGTCGAAGCCCGCCGCGGTGACCAGATCCGCGGCCGCGGCGGCGGTCTGCGGCGCGACCGCGTTCATGTCCACCACGATGCGGCCGGCGGTCTGCGGCCCGGCCAGCGCGGCGATCTCCCGGGCCGCGTCCAGTGCGGCCCCGGGCGGCGTGACGACCAGGATCACGTCCGCCCGCGCCGCCACGTCGGCGGGGCGGGGCAGCAGGCGCAGACCGGCGTCCGCCGCCAGACGCGCCGTCCGGTCCGAACGGCCCGCCAGCGACGTGACCACGTCGTGGCCGCCCTCCCGCAGCGCCCAGCCCAACCCGGAGCCCATGTGGCCGGCGCCGACCAACCCGATGACCGTCATGGAGGCCAACCTAGGGCACATGGTTCGGTGAGGCATGACCGACACGATCCGCATCGCCGTGGCACAGACCGTCGCCGGCACCGACCCGGCCGCGAACGGCGCGGCGATCCGCGATGCCATGCGACGCGCCGCCGATCAGGGCGCCCGGCTCGTCCACTTCGCCGAGGGCGCCCTCTCCGGTTACGCCGGGGCGGCGAAGGCGCACTACACCGGGTGGGAGATCGACTGGGCGCCGGTGACCGGGGAGCTGCGCCGGACCGCCGGGCTCGCCGCGGAGCTCGGGCTGTGGGTGGTGGCCGGCGGCAATCACCGGCTGACCGGCGACAACCGGCCGCACAACTCGCTGTGGGTGATCGACGACCGCGGCCGGCCGGTCGACCGCTACGACAAGCGGTTCCTGTCGTACTCAGAGGTCACCGGCTTCTACACCCCGGGCGACCACGTGTGCACGTTCGAGGTGGACGGGTTCCGCTTCGGCTGCCTGATCTGCATCGAGGTCAACTTCCCCGAGCTGTGGACGGAGCAGCGGGCGCTCGGTGTGGACTGTGTGCTGTTCTCCACCTACTCCGAGGACCCGATCTTCGAGACCATCGCCCGCGCGCACGCCGCGATGCACGGCTACTGGGTCAGCATCGCCCTGCCGGCCCAGTGCGCGCCCGTCACCCCGTCGGCGGTGATCGGCCCGCACGGGCACCCGCTGCGCCGCGCCCGCGCCGACGGGCCGGACGTGATCTGTGTGGACCTCGACCGTACCGATCCGGCGCTGGACATGGCCCTCGACAAGGCGCGCGCGTGGCGGGCCACCGCCCGCGCCGGAGAGATCTACGCCGCCCGCCGCGTCACCGACCCGCGCAGCGCCGACCGCACCGCCCTGTGACTGACAGACACCGCACAGGCATCGCAAAACCGCCTGTGACGGCCGGGGCCTGTGTGCGGGGGCCGACGTCCACCCGCCACGGGTCAGTCGCGGGAGATGTCCAGCGACCCGATGCCGGCCTCGGCGTCGATGTCGAGACCGGGCTCGTCGTCCAGATCGCCCCGGCCGACCGACGCGCCGGCGCTCACGCCGCCCTTCTCGTCGCCGTAGAGGGTGACCTCGCCCGCGCCGCTGCTCAGCGCCACCCGAACCGGGACCTTCCCGGCCGTGCGGATCCGCCACGTCTGCACACCACCGGCCATCAGGATCGGCAGCGTGCCGTCGAGGCGGCCCAGCTCGATGTCGATGGTCCGTGCGCCGGCGATCAGGTCGATGTCGCTGACCGTGCCGCCGGACATGTCGAACGAGGCGGTACGCACCCCGGCGCCCATCCGCAGCCGCCACACGATGTCCTCGCTGAGCAGCACGTCGATCCTGCCGCTGCCGTTCTTGCGCCCGTCGGGTTCGGCGCTCACCGACAGGGTGCCGTTCTCGAAGTCGGCGTCCACGTCGAGGCCGGAGTCCTTCGGCGTGGTCACCCGGAAGGCCTCGCCGCCCAGGTCGGCGGTACGCACGTCGAGCTCGGTGACCCCGGTGGTCAGCACGAACCGCGCGGTCGTCGGCAGCTTCTCCACCGGTGGCGGCGGTGGTGACGGTGCCACCGGAGTGGGGGACGAGGTGGGCTCCACACTCGCCGGGGCGGTGGCGGCCGGGGTAGTGGCGGCCGGAGCGGTGGCGGCCGGAGCGGTCGCCGGCGCCGCGATCTCCTCGGTGGACACGTCTTCCCCGGGCCGGGTCAGCAGCAGGGTGCCGGTGATGACCAGCCCGGCGAGCAGCCCGGCGGCGATGACCGGCCGTTGCCGCCGGCCGCTTGGCCGCGGCTCGGGCGGCTCGCCGGCGCGCGGGCGCCGGTCGTGGTCCGGCCAGTATTCGGAGATGTCCGGCAGCGTCACCGGCAGCGGCCGTGGCGTCGGCCCCGGCTCGGCCACCGGCGCCGGCTCCTGCCCGGCCACCGGCTCGGCGTGCCCCGACACGTACCCGGCGATGCGCAGTCCCGGGCGCTGCCCATCGTTCCGCTCGACCACACCCGTCTCCCCACCGACGTGATTCCCCGTGCAAGGTACGGACACGTAGCGTCGACGGTTCAAACGGCGATCAGTCAATGACCCTGAGTGCTCACCTTCGTGGGTGGCGCAGCCGGTCGAGGGCCCGTTTCACCCGGAGGTGGCGCACCGTGATCAAGCGACCCGGCGACCCCATCGTCTCCGACCTGCCCGAACTCCGCCGCGCCATCCGCCGGATCCGTTCCGTGACGAGTTGAACGTCACACGACGTGACGATTGCCCGGATCATGCCCCGATCGCCGGGTAGCGTCTTGTCCTCGTGAGCCGCCCCCGACTCCTCCTGGTTCTCGGCGCCGTGGTCGCCGTGCTCGTCACGGTCAACGTCGCCAACAAGTACGGCCCGCCCGGCACCGGCCTGGTCGCCGGGCCGGTGGTCGCGCTGGGGCTGGTGCTGTTCGCCCGCCGGGCCGGTCTGACCTGGCACGATCTGGGACTGTCACGACACACCCTGCTGCCCGGCCTGAGATACGCCGTGGGCGCGGTCGCCGCCGTGGCGGTGGTCTACGCCGTCGGCGCCGCCATCCCGCTCACCCGGCCCGCCTTCCAGGACGTCCGTTACCACCTGCACCTGAGCGCCGCGCTGCTCACCGCCTTCGTGATCGTCCCGCTCGGCACCGTCCTGCTGGAGGAGGTGGCCTTCCGTGGCGTCCTGATGGGCCTGATCAACCGTCACCGCGGCGCCGTCTGGGCCAGCATCACCTCGTCGGTCCTGTTCGGCCTCTGGCACATCCTGCCGTCGCTGCGCCTCAACCGGGCAAACGAGGCGGTCGGCTCGGTCTTCGGCACCGGCCTGATCGGTCAGGTCCTGGCGGTGGCCGGCGCGGTGGGCTTCACCGCCCTGGCCGGCCTGCTGCTGTGCGAGCTGCGCCGCCGGAGCGGCAGTCTGTTGGCCGCCGCCGCCCTCCACTGGGCCACCAACGGCCTGGGCCTGCTGATCACCGCCGCGCTGGCCACCGTCCGTCTCTCCTAGCCACGGTCGCGCCGGTCGCGGACCGCGAGCCGTCCGGCGACGGCGCTCAGGGGGCGGGGGCTAGCACCCAGACGACCTCGGTGGTCTCGCTGGTGGCGTTGGACCACGTGTGCGGCTCCCGGCCGGGGAAGGTGAAGGCGTCGCCGGTGGTCAGCTGGACCGTCTCGTCGGACAGGCGCAGCTCCAGGCCGCCCCGGACCACGTAGACGAACTCGACTTCGCAGTCGAGGGTGTACAGCTCGTCGCCGCCGCTGCCGCCGGGCTCGACCGTCGAGTGGATGACCTGCAACTGGCTCTGGGTGCCGGGGGTGAGCAGCAGTTCCCGTACGCCGTTGCCGCCGAAGTTGATCGGACGCCCCTCGCCCGCCCGGACCAGGGACGTCGCCGGGGGCTCGAACAGCTCGCCGACGCGGATGCCGAGGACCTCGCAGATCGACACCAGTGACGCGACCGACGGGGACACCTCGTCGCGCTCCAGGCGGCTGATGAACCCCTTGTTGAGGGTGGTGGCGTCGGCGACCTGCTGCAGGGTGAGCCCGCGCGCCTGCCGGGCGGCGCGCAACCGTCCGCCGATCGCGGCGCCGGATCCCGGCTGGGCCACCCGCCGAACCTGGCCCGCCATTCAGTCCTCCAGCTCCCAGGCGACCGCCCGCACGGGCGCCCCGTCAGCATTCTCCAAGGCGATCGGGAGGCAGGACACCAGGGGGTCGGGGAAGTCGATCAGCTCCAGGTTGCGGAAGTTCTCGCCGATCACCCCGCCGGCCCGGGCGATCATGTGGTGGACCGGGTAGCCGATCCCGGAGGGGGTCTCGTCGATGTTGAGGGCGTCGATGCAGAAGGTGCGAACGCCTAGGTCGAGCATGCTGCGGCAGGCGTCCGCGTCGAGGTACGGGTGATCGAAGTACCCGCCGGTGCCGTAGAACCGCGACCACCCGGTGCAGATCAGCGCGATCACGCCCGGGCCGAGGCCGACCGGGTCGATGAGGTCCCACGTGATCGGTGTGCGCGGAGCCAGGCCGCGGACGTCGAGGACCACGCCCGGCCCGGTGAACAGGCCCAGGTCGAGCTCGTGCAGGCGGAGCCCGTCGTCGCGGAAGTGGTACGGGGCGTCGACGTGGGTGCCGGTCTGGGAGCCCATGTCGAGGTGCAGCAGGTTGAAGCCGTCCTTCTCGACGGTGGCATGCACGTTCAGCCGGGGTTCAGGGTCGCCGGGGTAAACCTGTGTCCCCGGGCCGACCGGCACGGACAGATCGACGATGCGGCGGACGCGCATGTTTTTCCCTTCGTTAACACCACGGCAAACGAGTAGCCCCACATGCAACAGCCGTTGCGTGGGGTGAAACTTACGCCTACTCTCCCCGCAACAACGTCCCTCGGCGAAGGACATGCGCCATGACAGACATACAGCGACCCAGGATCACCGAGGTCGAGCAGCACGGCATCGACACCATCCCGGCCGCCCACCGGCACTCGCGACCCCTCGACCTGTTCCGCATCCAGTTCGGCGGGGCGAACACGTTCGCCACCGTCATCCTGGGCACCTTTCCCGTACTCCTCGGTCTCTCGCTCTGGCAGGCGGTCGCCGCGACCGTCCTCGGCGTCCTGGTCGGCTCGCTCTTCCTCGCCCCGATGGGCCTGTTCGGGCCGCTCACCGGGACGAACAACGCGGTCGCCTCGGGCGCGCACTTCGGAGTCCGGGGCCGGGTCGTCGGCTCGTTCCTGTCGCTGCTCACCGCGATCGCGTTCTACTCCATCTCGGTCTGGGTCAGCGGCGACGCGGTGGTCGGCGCTCTGGTCCGGCTGGCCGGCGTGCAAGACTCCGACCTGCTGCGCGGCGTCGTCTACGCGATCCTCGGCGCGATCGTCATCGTCGTGGTGATCTACGGCTACGCGTTCATGCTCCTGGTCAACAAGATCGTCGTCTTCGGCAACACGGCGCTGATCCTGCTCGGCATCCTGGCCTACAGCGGCACCCTCGACCTGGGCTACAACCCCGGCCCGGAGGCGTACGCTCTGGGCTCGTTCTGGCCGACGTTCGTGCTCTCCGCCCTGATCGTGATGGGCAACCCGATCTCGTTCGGCGCGTTCCTCGGCGACTGGTCCCGCTACATCCCGGCCGGCACCGCACCGTCCCGCCTGCTCGCCGCCACCTTCGGCGCGCAGCTCGCCACGCTGGTGCCGTTCCTGTTCGGCGTCTTCACCGCGACCCTGGTGGCCGGCGAGGCCGACTACATCGTCGCTCTGATCAACATCTCACCGGCGTGGTATGCGTTGCTGCTGATCGTGGTCGCGTTCCTCGGCGGCCTGTCCACCGGCATCACCTCGCTCTACGGCACCGGCCTCGACTTCTCGTCGGTGTTCCCGCGGCTCAACCGGGTCCAGGCGTCGCTGGTCATCGGCAGCCTCGCGTTCGTCTTCATCCTCGTCGGCCGGCTCGCGTTCGACCTGCTGGCCAGCGTGAACGCGTTCGTCGGTGCGATCGTCATCTGCACCACCCCCTGGATGATCATCATGACGATCGGGTATGTCGTCCGGCGCGGCCACTACCGCGAGGCCGACCTGCAGGTGTTCAACCAGGGCCGGACGGGCGGCGCCTACTGGTTCGCCGACGGCGTCAACTGGCGCGGCATGGCCGCCTGGATCCCGGCCGCGATCCTCGGCCTGCTGTTCGCCAACTACCCACCCCTGATCGAGGGCCCG
Organism: Actinoplanes sp. CA-252034; assembly: GCF_050956125.1. Taxonomy (NCBI): domain Bacteria; kingdom Bacillati; phylum Actinomycetota; class Actinomycetes; order Micromonosporales; family Micromonosporaceae; genus Actinoplanes; species Actinoplanes sp. CA-252034. Next base: position 6,064,011 of record NZ_CP191846.1, on the reverse strand, counting down.
TTCCGCAACGTCGCCGGGGGCATCGACATCAGCCTGCCTGTCTCGATCGGGACCGCCGCCGTCGCCTACCTCGCCCTGATCCACCTGTTCCCCGAGCCCCGCTACGTGTTCGGTCCCGACGGGCCGCGCGGCGTCCCGGCTGCCGACGGCGAGATGCCCGCGATCGTCGACGACCACGCCGCCACCGGGCACCGCGTCAAGGCGCGCACCGGCGCCACCGAGTAAGGAAAGCCATGTCCTCCGTTCCCCGTATCGTCCAGGACGGTCGCGTCGGTCAGGTCGACGCGACCGTCGTCCCCCGGTTCGCCGGCCCGGCCACGTTCGCCCGGCTGCCCCGCATCGACGAGGTCTCCGATATCGACGTGGCAATCCTCGGCGTCCCGTTCGACGCCGGCGTGTCATACCGTCCCGGCGCCCGGTTCGGTCCCACGCATGTCCGAGAATCATCACGGCTGCTCCGGCCGTACAATCCGGCCGCCGACGTCTCTCCGTTCGCCGGCCAGCAGGTCGCCGACGCCGGCGACCTCGCGATCAACCCGTTCTCCCTCGACGAGGCGATCACGCAGATCGAGGCCGGGGCGCGGGCGATGCTGGAACGGGCCGGCCGCCTCGTCACCATCGGCGGCGACCACACCATCGCGCTGCCGTTGCTCCGGGCCGTCGCCGCGCGGCACGGACCGGTCGCGGTCGTCCACTTCGACGCGCACCTCGACACGTGGGACACCTACTTCGGGGCCGCCCACACCCACGGCACCCCGTTCCGGCGGGCCTCCGAGGAGGGCCTGATCGACACGTCCGGCTGCCTGCACGTCGGCACCCGCGGCCCGCTCTACTCCAGCCGTGACCTGCACGACGACCGTGAGCTCGGCTTCCACGTCGTGCCGAGCGTGGAGATCGACGACCTCGGCGCCCGCGGCATCGTCGAGCGTATCCGCGACCGGGTCGGCGACCGTCCCGTCTACCTCTCCATCGACATCGACGTGCTCGATCCGGCCTTCGCCCCTGGCACCGGCACCCCCGAGGCCGGCGGCATGACCAGCCGCGAGCTGCTCGCCACCCTGCGCGGCTTCAGCGACCTCAACCTGGTCGGCGCCGACGTCGTCGAGGTGGCCCCCGCCTACGACCATGCCGAGATCACCGGCATCGCCGCAGCTCACACCCTCTACGAGATCCTGTCCGCCCTCGCTCCCCGGAAAGACTCGTGACCTTCGACATCGGCGTCGCCCGGCGGCTCGTCGCAGCGTTCGGCGCCCACGACACCGCGGCCTACTTCCGGTGCTTCGCCGACGACGCGACCTTCGTCTTCCACACCACCGCGCAGCCCATCCGGTCGCTGTCCGATTATGAGCAGCTGTGGTACGGATGGGAGCGCGATGGTTTCCGAGTGCTCTCCTGCGAGTCCACGGACCAGTTCGTGCAACTCATCGGAGAGGATGTCGCGATCTTCACCCACCGGGTCCGCACGGTCGTCCGCCTCGACGGGGCCGAGCAGACCCTCGACGAGCGGGAGACCATCGTCTTCCACCAGCGTGACGGGCAGTGGCCGGCCGTCCACGAACACCTGAGCGGAGCACCCGAGTGACCCTGTACCAAGTTGTCGACCCCGCCACCGGCGCGGTCGTGCGCACCTACCCGACCGCCACCGACGCCGAGGTCACCGCCGCCGTGGCCCTCGCGCACGACGCCTACCGGTCGTCGTCGGCCACCGTCGCCGAGCGGGCCGCCCTCATCGGCCGGGTCGCCCGGCTGCACACCGAGCGCCGCGACGAACTGGCCGAGACCATCCAGCAGGAGATGGGCAAACCGTACGAGGACGCGCTCGGCGAAGTCGACTTCAGCGCGTCGATCTACCAGTTCTACGCCGACAACGCGGAGGAGTTCCTGGCCGACGAGCAGATCAAGCTGCTCGACGGCGACGGGTCCGCGGTCATCCAGCGGCGCCCGGTCGGCGTGCTGCTCGGCATCATGCCGTGGAACTATCCGGCCTACCAGATCGCCCGGTTCGCCGGTCCCAACCTGGCCGCCGGCAACACCATCGTCCTCAAGCACGCCCCGCAGTGCCCGTCCTCGGCCGCGCTGATCGAGAAGATCTTCGCCGACGCCGGGTTCCCGCCCGGGGCGTACGTCAACATCTACGCCACCAACGAGCAGATCGAGCAGGTCATCGCCGACCCACGGGTCCGGGGCGTCTCGCTCACCGGCTCCGAGCGGGCCGGGGCCGCGGTCGCCGAGATCGCCGGCCGGTACCTCAAGAAGGTCGTCCTCGAGCTCGGCGGCTCCGACCCGTTCATCGTCCTCGGCGGCGACGACCTGGACGCCACGGTGGCCGCCGCGGTCACCGCCCGGGTCGACAACAACGGGCAGGCCTGCAACGCCGGCAAGCGGTTCATCGTGCACCAGGACCTGTATGACGCCTTCGTGGACCGGTTCACCGCCGCGGTCCTGGCCACCCCGGCCGCGCCCCTGTCCTCGGCGGCCGCCGCGGTCCGGCTGGAGGAGCAGGTCACCGACGCGGTCGCCGCCGGCGCAACGCTGGCCAGCGCGGGGGAGCGGGACGGCGCCTGGTATCCGGCGGGTGTGCTGACCGGTCTCGAGAGCTTCCACGAGGAGCTGTTCGGGCCGGTCGCCGTCGTGATCCGGGCCCGCGACGAGGACCACGCCGTCGAGATCGCCAACGACAGCCCGTACGGCCTCGGGTCCTATGTCTTCACCGGCGACCCGGCGCAGGCCCGCCGCGTCGCCGACCGCCTCGACACCGGCATGGTCTTCATCAACGGCGTCGGCGCCGAGGGGCCGGAGCTGCCCTTCGGCGGTGTGAAGCGGTCCGGCTTCGGCCGGGAGCTCGGACGCTACGGCATCGAGGAGTTCCTCAACCGCAAGCTGATCCGCACCGTCGCCTGAGAACGTGGCGCGCAGCTCGGCCCCCTGGGGCTGCGCGCCACCCCAGGCACCCGGCGCCTGATGCTCCCGGAGGCTCGGCGTTGCATCCGGCCGTGGCCTCGTGGCCACGGGGTCACGGGGTCACGGAGTCACGGAGTCACGGGGTCTCGGCCGGCCCGTGCACGCGGTTGCGGCCGGCGCGCTTGGCCGCGTAGAGGCGCTCGTCGGCGTGGCCCAGCACCACGGCCGGATCGGTCGACTCGTCGCCCAGGGCGAGCCCGATGCTGACCGTGACCGCCAGGCCCGGCGCCACCGCGTCCCAGTCGTGTGCCGCCACCTCGCTGCGCAGGCGCTGTGCCGTCGTCGTGGCGCTGGTGAGGTCCGGGCCGGCCAGCAGCACCGCGAACTCCTCGCCACCGAACCGCACCACCACGTCATCGCCACGGCACGCGGACCGCAGCAGACCGGCGAGCATCCGCAGCACGCCGTCGCCGACCAGATGGGAGTGCTCGTCGTTCACCCGCTTGAAGTGGTCGACGTCGACGAGCAGGATCGCGTGCCCGGCCAGGCCGTCGGCCATCAGCTCGTCCAGGTGCCGGCGGTTGCCCAGCCCCGTCAGCGGATCCTCCAGGCTCTTGCGCAGCAACTCCTGATTGGCGTGCTGCAGCGCCGCGACCCGGGCCCGCTCCTGTTCGGCGGCCGCCTTGGCCTGGGCGGTCTCCATGCGCACCACGGCGATGCTCCCGCTGCGCAGCGCCGCCTCCGACGCCACCTCCTTGGACAGTGCGTGGAACAGTTTGTACGTGTCCAGGGCGCCACGCAGGTCACCGTTGCGCTCGTAGGCGTCGGCGAGGTGCTCCGCCGACACCATCGCGCTGGCCTTGCTCTCCGCCGACGCCATCGCCGCCCGCAGATGGCCGATCGCCTCGTCGTAGCGCCCGCTGGCCAGGCAGACGGTCCCGTGCGTGTCCCGGATGTGCGTGATGATCGACTGGGAGTCGCGCTCGGGGTCGATCTGCCACCCGGTGAGCAGGTCCAGCGCCTCCTCGGTGCGCCCCGCGAACGACAGGCTCTCGGCGAGATTGCCGAGCGCGATCACCTCCTGCCGGCGGTGACCCAGCCGTCGCGCGACGGCGATCGCCTCCCGGGACTGGCTCTGGGCCAGCTCGCTCAGCAACAGCGCCGCGTCCTCGTCACCGGCCGACCGGGCCTCCTCGGCCAGGCACATGTTGGCGCAGGCCATGGTGTCGATCATGGCGCCGTTGGTGATCTCGTCACCGAGGATCCGAGCCATCTCCGCGGCCCGCTCACAGAACTCCAGCGTCTGACCGAACTGCTCCAGGTAGCAATAGACGGTCCCGGCCGTACCGGTGGACAGCATCCGGGCGGTCAGATCACCGCTGGCGTCGGCCACCTCCAGCGCCGTCATGATCTCTTCCATCGCGCTCACCGGGTCGCACGTGAAGAGCAGGCTCCGCGCGACCGTGGCGTGCACGATCGCCTCACTGGCCCGATCACCGATGCGCCAGCACACGTCGAGGGCCTCACGGGCCAGCGCCAGGACCTCCACGTGCTCGTCGAGCACCAGATGACAGCGAACCAGCAGAGCCAGTGCCCGGGCCCGCAGCGCCGGATCGTCCCCGGCCGCCACGGCGGTCGCCAACTCGCGGGCCGCCACCGGATCGGAGTGGTCGAAGTGGACGAGCGCCTGGCTCAACCGGTCGGCCGGACTCGGGGCGGCCAGCCGCAGACCGCCGTTCATGACCGGGCCTCTCCGGCCTGGCCGCCGTTGCTGTCCGGGCTCCAAGGCTGCGGCATCGAACTCCCCGAGAGTGTGACGTTTCCCCACCGTCGGCCCGGCCGGATTCGAGTTGAGAGGAACCGCCGTCCGGCCGCCGCGGGATCATCGCCCCATCGTCGGACAGGGCCGCGCGGCCCGCAATCCGTCCCCTCGGCGATCGGTGCCAAGCCGAGGCCCGCGGCGGCCCGGAGGCGACGACCGGCCGAGGACCATCGTCATGATCCATTGGCCGGGGCGCGGTCGGTTCGGCGTGGCGCGGGCATCGGCCGAAAACGCCGCCTGGACGCCGGCGGCGTGGCGCGGTGCATCGGCCGAGAACGCCGGCTGGACGCCGGCGGCGTGGCGCGGCGTGGCGCGGTGCGGTGCATCGGCCACGACGCCGCCGGGACGCTCCGGGGTGGAAAGCCCGCGGTGGTGCCGGCCCGGCTCGGCGTCAGGGCGTCGTGGACGGCCCTCGGAGCAGGGCCGGGCTCACAGGATGTGGCGGATGCGGTGGATGGGTACGCCGGCCGCCGTCAGCAGTAGCGCGATGCCCGCCGAGGAGTTCTCGACGAAGACGGTCACGTGATGGTCGTCGCCGAGATGGCAGGCCGCGGCCAGGACGCCCAGGTTGATCGGGTCCAGCTCGCGGACGTCGGCGAGGTCGAGGACCAGGTGGGCGGGGCGCACGTGCCGGATGGCGTGGATCAGCGCCCGCCGCAACTCGGTCGCGTCCTCGCCGGCGCGCAGGCAGCGGGGGTGGATGACGAGGGTTCCGTCGGAGGTGGTGGTGACGTCGAGCGTGCTGGCGGCCATGCCGAACCTCCAGTTACCCGAATGTTTCCGGGCCGTCAACGGTAGGTCCTCCAACCGTTGACGTCGACCCATCATGCGCCCGAATCACCAGAGACATGGGGAATTCACAGGTTCCGGTTACCACCAACGGGTGACACCGGAAAAGGGGCGGTGCCCGCTCGCCGGGAGCGGGCACCGCCGGTGGGGAAGAGGGGCTCAGATCTTGCCGGTTCCGGCCCCGGCGACGACCGTGGCCTTGACCGTGTTGTTGGCCTGCGGGGTGTACGAGTAGGGGATCGCGGCGACGCTGGCGCCGTTACGGACCTGCTCCGTACCCGAGTTGACCTTGTAGTTGTTGAGGACCTTGATGTTGCCCGGGTCCGAGTCACCGGTCTGGGTGACCGTCGGGTTGGCGACGTTCTCGAAGTAGTTGCGCTCGACGAAGACGCCGGCGTTCATGGTCGACGCCACGCCGTACGACCCGATGTTGCTGTAGTAGTTGTTGAGCACGTGGACCGGGTTGGCGAAGCGGACCCGCGGGTGGCGCTGGCCGGTGCCCTCGAACCAGTTGTGCTTGTAGGTGACGCGCAGCTTGCCGGTGTCCTGGCTCGCGTTGTCGTCGCTGTGGCCGAGCAGCATCGACTTGTCGTGGTTGTGCAGGCGGTTCCAGGAGACGGTGATGTAGTCCGAGCCGCGCTTGATGTCGATCAGGCCGTCGTAGCCGCTGGCCAGGTCGTTGTGGTCGATCCAGATGTTGGTCGAGCCCTCCTGGACGTTGATCGAGTCGTCGCTCGCGTTCCGGAAGACCAGGTTGCGCAGGATCACGTTCCGGACGCCGGAGAGGTTGAGGCCACCGCCGGTGATGCCGGAGCTCGCGCCGACGCCGATGACGGTCTTGTTCGAGGCGACGCTGTACATACCGGAGATCGTGATCAGGCCCGACACCCGCACGGTCTGTGAGGTGCCGGAGCTCAGCGCCGACTTGAGCGCGGCCGCGGTCGTCACCGTGACGACCGTCGACGACGAGCCGCCGCTGGTTCCGCCGTTCAGGCTGGCGTAGCCGACCGGGCTGGACTCGGCGGCCCAGACCGGTGCGGGGGTGGCGACGACGAGCCCGCCCGCGGCGAGGACGCCGGCGGACAGGGTGGAGAGGACGGTTCTCCGAGTGGGCATGGGGGATCCTCCGTGGGGGACGGATGCCGCCCGGGGCGGCGGCACTGGGGCGGACGGCGCGGACCCTCGCCTGGGGAATGGCGACCGGCGCGCGGCCGAATCGGTGGGTTCGGCCGTACGCTGCGGGTAAGCGCTTTCCTCGGCTGACGGTAAGCGCTGCAATCGAACTCTGTCAATGAATTTGGGAACGCTCCCCACGCCGCTGAAAACCGCGCCTCACACCGACCCGCCTCACCGTGGGCGTCCACCTCCCGCCCATCGCGGCGAGACGGATCAAGACCCGGCAGCGGTACGGGCCACGCGCTCCCCGGACGCGCAAGAGGCCGGCCGGCCGCTCCGACAGTACAGCGTCGGGTGTACTGTCGAGGTCGTGGAGACGCTCACCGCCGGTTCGGTGCTGGCCCGCTTCGGGCACGCGCTGTCCGACCCGACCCGCGCCCGGCTGCTGCTCGCCCTCCGTGACGGCCCCGGCTATCCGGGGCAGCTGGCCGAGCTGCTCGGCACCACCCGGCAGAACCTGTCGAACCATCTGACCTGCCTACGCGGCTGCGGTCTCGTCGTCGCGGCGCAGGAGGGCCGTCGGGTCCGCTACGAGCTGGCCGATCCCCGGCTCGGGCACGCCCTGGGTGACCTGCTCGGCATCACGCTCGCCGTGGATCCGGCGGCCTGCCCGGCCGCCGCGGAGAAGGGCTGCTGCTGATGAGCCGTCCACTGATCGCGATCACGCCGAGCGGCCGGCAGGTGATTCTCCAGCGCCGGATCAGGCTCCTGGTCGCCGCCACCATCACGTACAACGTCGTCGAAGCCGTCGTGGCGATCACCGCCGGCACGATCGCCTCCTCCACCGCGCTGATCGGTTTCGGACTCGACTCGATCATCGAGGTGTCCTCGGCGGCCGCGGTCGCGTGGCAGTTCGCCGGCCGCGACCCCGCGGCCCGGGAGCACATCGCCCTGCGTGTCATCGCGGTGTCGTTCTTCGCCCTGGCCGCCTACGTGTCCGTCGAGTCGGTGCGCGCGCTGCTGGGCGGCGCCGAGGCGGAGCACTCGACCATCGGCCTGGCCCTGGCCGCGCTGTCCCTGCTGATCATGCCGGGCCTGTCCTGGGCGCAGCGCCGGGCCGGACGCGAGCTGGGGTCCCGCTCGGCGGTCGCCGACTCGAGGCAGACGCTGCTCTGCACGTACCTCTCCGCGGTCGTGCTCGTCGGTCTGGCAGTGAACAGCCTGTTCGGCTGGACGTGGGCCGACCCGGTCGCCGCCCTGATGATCGCCGCCGTGGCCGTGAAGGAGGGCCGCGACGCCTGGCGCGGCGACACCTGCTGCACCGGGCCGGCCGGGGCGGGCGCCGGCTGTGCCGCTACCGCGACGTCCCCCGAGGGCCGCGACGGGTCCCCGTCGATCCGTGACCTACGGTAGTCTTTGTCGCCGCACAGGGTCAGCGCTCGGTGGAGGGGAGGCATGCCGGTGTTCCCGCGTCGTCTCAGCCGCCGATCCGCCGTGCTCCTTGCCGCCCTGATGGCGTTGTTCCTGCTCGCGGTCAGTCAGCTCACGCCCGGCAACGCCCGCGGCGGGTTCGCCCCGGGCGTCGACAGCCCGGTCGTGGTCGCCGTGCAGAAAGCCTGCGGCCACGAGCACACCGGCGACGAGATGCCGTCGGAGGGCCGACCGCAGAGCGACGCCTGGTCCCCGGCCGCCGCGCCGCGGGTGCGCCCGCCCGCCGACACGATCGGGGTCCTGCTGCCCGACCTGCGCACCGTGCCGGGCTCGATCCGCACGGCCGCATCCCCGGCCGACGCCGCGCCACTGCCCGGCGCGGACCCGTCCCAGCCGGGTGTCCTGCGCATATAGCGGCACGTCACCGCTCTGCCCCGTGCACGTGATCGCGCTGCCGGGTCGTCGAGCTGTCACCGCGCTGTCTCACCACTCCCGCAACCCCGCCGCTCCGCCGCCGGCCTGACTCCGGCTGCCGAGCGCCGGCCCGCACCCGTGTGGGCGTGTGGCCGTTCCTTCCCTCGTACCGGCGAAAGGACCCGTCATGTCTGCGAGCACCTCCAGGAAGACCCGTAACGCCACCCGCCAACTGACCAGGAAACCCGGCATGAGCACGAACCTCAAGGTGACGTCGGGTGTGCTCGGCGCCGCGCTCGCCGTACTGCTGCTGATCGTGATCGTCGATCTGACCGAGTCGAAAGCGCCGGCCGGGACCGTCGCGGCCGTCCGCGACGACAGCCACCGGCTGAACACCGCCGCCGACGGCAAGGTGACCGTCGTCGAGTTCCTCGACTTCGAGTGCGAGGCCTGCGGTGCGGCGTTCCCCGCGGTGGAGAGGCTGCGCGCCGAGTACGGCGACCGGATCACCTATGCCGTGCGGTACTTCCCGATCGCCTCCCACGCCAACGCCTATTCCGCCGCGCATGCCGCCGAGGCCGCCGCCCGGCAGGGCAGATTCACCGAGATGTACGTCAAGCTGTTCGAGAACCAGGCGCAGTGGGGCCACACCGAGGAATCCCGGGCGTCCGTCTTCGCCGGTTACGCGAACGAGCTCGGCCTCGACATGGCGAAGTACAACACCGACGTGACCAGCGCCGAGGTGGCCGAGCGGGTGAAGTCGGACGCCGCGGACGGCGCAGCCCTCGGTGTCCGGGGCACGCCGACGTTCTTCGTCAACGGTGAGCTCACCGAGCTCGACGGACTCCAGGCCTCGATCGAGAAGGCGCTCACCCGATGACGAGGCCGGAGATCACTCGGATGGTGCCCGAGATCACGGGGACGGAGCAGGAGATCACGCGGACGAGGCCGGTGATCACGGATCGGCTGATCGGCTGGATCCTCGCCGCCGGTGGCCTGGTCGGCCTGCTGGCGTCGTTCGTGCTGACGGTCGAGAAGATCGCGCTGCTCAAGGACCCGTCCTACACGCCGAGCTGCTCGATCAACCCGGTCCTGTCCTGCGGCTCGATCATGACGACCGTGCAGGCGGAGGTCTTCGGCTTCCCGAACCCGCTGATCGGCGTGGTCGCGTTCCCCGTGGTCGCGGCGACCGGGGTGGCGGTGCTGGCCGGTGCCCGGCTCCCGCGCTGGTGGTGGCTGGCGCTGCAGACCGGGGCCCTGTTCGGGGTGGTCTTCGTGCACTGGCTGGTCGTTCAGAGCCTCTACCGGATCGGGGCGCTCTGCCCGTACTGCATGGTGGTCTGGGTGGTGATGATCCTGATCTTCTCCTATCTCACGCTGCACAACGCCGAACGTGGGCACCTGCCGGCGCCGCGCCGCATCACGGAGCTGCTGCTCGCCGTGCACAGCACGGTCCCGCTGCTGTGGACGCTGATCCTGGTCGCGCTGATCGGCGTCCGGTTCGCCGACTACTGGCGCACCCTGATCTGATCAATCGCGGACGTGGGGGACCGGCCGAGGCGAGTTCCCCACGTCCGCGAGCCGGAGCCGGACGATCAGCGTGGTGTCCGCCGGCCCGCGCTGCGGAGAACCGGCAGAATGCCGGTATGGCGAAGGCGATGACGACGGCCGAGGTCCGCGATTTCCTCTCGGCGGGCACCCGGACCGGCAAACTGGCGACGGTACGCGCGGACGGGTCCCCGCACGTGGTGCCGATCTGGTTCGTGCTCGACGGCGACGACCTGGTCTTCAACACCGGGGCCGACACGGTGAAAGGCCGTGCCCTGGCCCGCGACGGCCGAGCCGCCCTGTGCGCCGACGAGGAGGCGGCGCCCTACGCCTACGTGACCGTCCGTGGCCCGGTGACCCTCTCCACCGACCTGGCCGACATGCGGATCTGGGCCACCCGGATCGCCGAGCGCTACATGGGCGCGGACCTGGCCGACAGCTACGGCGCCCGCAACGCCGTCGAGGGCGAGCTGCTGGTCCGCCTGCGGATGGAGAAGGTGACCGGCTTCACCGGCGTCGCCGACTAGCGACCTCTCGAGATCCAGGCCGACGTCCCGCCTACCCTGCCGGAGTGCGGTGGACCTGAGCGGCCGGGTCACGGCAGGTTGGCCGCCGACCGCAGGGTGGGCGTCTCGGGGGCGGTCGGTGCGGCGAGTGTGCGGCGGCCCATCCGCTCCCAGAACCGTTCCGGGCAGCGGCCCCGCACACTGCGGAACCCGGTGTACGGCACGGGCGTGACCTGCAACGACAGCCACGCGTCGTCGCTGAGCACCCGATGCCACTCGGCCAGGGGCAGCCGCATGTGCTCGCGTGGCCCGTCCACCGGGGTGACCGGCAGCACGTACGCGCAGTGCCGGTTGAGCTCCCACACCACCACCGGCCGGTCCTCGCGGTCGACGGTCGCGTTCCACACCTGGCCGGGCTGGGGTGGCCACGTGGCCGGGCCGGGCGGGCGCGGCCACGACGGCGGGCCGTGCCGCAGCCAGCGGACCAGCCGCCACAGCCCGGCGACCAGTGCCGACGTTCCGGCCGCGGCCACCGCCCCGATCAGCAGCGTGGTCGCGGGGCCGTCCAGGTCGTACCGTCGCTGCCACCACATGCCGGCGCCCGCGACGGCCAGCAGGATCCCGCCGTCGCGGATCAGCAGCAGCGGCCAGTAACCGGTGTCCACCACCCGCCAGCAGGCCAGATATCCGGCCGTCACGATCAGTGACACGATCCAGATCCGGGACGCCTGCGCGGTGGCCGTCTCGGACCGGTCGACCACTGTCAGCTCCACGCCCGCGACCACGAGCGCCAGCAGCGCCGCCCGAAGCGCCATCCACCCGTGCCAGCGCCGCCACCACGGCGGGCTCACCCGGCGGACCAGCAGGTATGCGGCGATCGGCCCGGCCGCCACCAGCGCCCACTGCCAGGAGGATGCGCCCGCCAGCAGCGGGACGATCGGCAACGGTGTCAGCAGCGAGCCGGCCAGCACCGCGAACGGCGCCCCGAAACCGGCCCACGGGTAGCGTCGGCCGGCCCGGTTGGCGGGACCGGGAGTGACCAGGGCCACCAGCAGCACCAGCCCCAGCAGCGCGCCCAACGGCAGCATGTGACTCCTCGCGATCAGCCGACCGTCGATGTTGCGAGCGTCGATGCCAGGCCTGTCGCACAGCGGGTCCGCCGGGTCGGCCAACCCCCGGATCGGGGGACCCGGTGCCGCCGCCTGTCAGGCGTGCGCGTAGGCGCCGGCGGCCAGGTCCTCGGCCAGCGTGGGGCCGGTCGGCTCCCAGCCGAAGGCGGCCCGGGTGGCGGCGCTCGACGCGGACATGTCGAGGGCGAAGAACCGGCCGATGAAACCGAAGTGACCGACCGCGTCCTCCGGGGCGACCGGCTTGACCGGCAGGTCCAGGTGGCGGCCGATCGCCTCGGCGATGTCCCGGGCGGTCACCGCCTCCTCCGCGACGACGTGCAGGCGGGTGCCGGCCGGGGCCCGCTCCAGGCCGAGCCGGACCAGCCGGGCCGCGTCGTGGACGTGCACCGCCGACCACGCGGACGTGCCGTCGCCGACGTAGCCCGAGACGCCGGTGCGACGGGCGGCGGCGACCAGCAGGGCGATGAAACCGTGGTCGCCGGTGCCGTGCACGGTGGGGGAGAACCGCGCCGCGACGGCACGGACGCCGCGGTCGGCGTACTCCAGGGCGAGGTTCTCGGCGCCGCCGCGCGGGGTGTCGGGGCCGCTGAACGGTGAGGGATCACTTTCGGTCGCGGGGCGGCCGAGCGCCAGCGAGGCCAGGCCGGAGGCGAAGACGAAGGGCCGGTCGGAGCCGGTGAGCGCCTCGGCGAGCGTCTCGACGGCGGCCCGCTCGGCCCGGTTGGACTCGGCGGGATTCGCCCAGTCGTGCTTGTTGGCGAGGTGGACGACGGCGTCGGCGTCCTCGGTGCCACGGCGCAGGGCATCGAGGTCGTCGAGGTCGCCGCGCAGCGACCGCGCCCCCTTGGCCCGCAGTGAGTTCTCGCCGGCGTCGCTGCGGGCGAGGCCGGTGACCTCGTGTCCGGCGGACAGCAGCTCGTCGACGGTGTGGGAGCCGATCCAGCCGGTGGCTCCGGTGACGAACACGCGCATGGCGTGCCTCCCTCAGAATGGGTGATGTCAGTGACTGACATGACGCTACACCCTGATGTCAGCTTCTGACATCACTATGATGGGGGTCATGGGGAGATGGCAGAGCGGCGCCTCGGAGCGCCTCAGGGACGCGGCACTCGGCCTTTTCCTCACCCAGGGCTATGACGGGACCACCGTCGCCGGGATCGCGGCCGCCGCCGGGCTGACCGAGCGCACGTTCTTCCGCCACTTCGCCGACAAGCGTGAGGTGCTCTTCGTCGACCAGGACGAGTTCGAGCGGGTGTTCCTCAGCGGTCTGCCGGAGGAGGCCGGAGACCCGATGACGATGATCGTGGGCGTCCTCGACGGCGCGGCGGCCCTCTTCCCGGAGGAACGCCGGCCCTGGTCGCGCGCCCGCCGGTCGGTGATCGCGGCCAACGAGGCCCTGCAGGAGCGCGAGCTGCTCAAGATGTCGTCACTGGCGATGGCCCTGACCCGGGCGCTGACCGCCCGCGGTGTCGACGCGGCCAGCGCCGCCCTGGCCGCCGAGACGTGCGTGACCGTCTTCCGCACGTCGTTCGCCCTGTGGGTCGCCGAGGGCGAACGACGTGTCTTCACGGAGATCCAGAACGCGGTGCTGGCCCGCCTTCAGGCCCTGCTCACGTGAGCGCGCCGCAGCGCCTGGGCGCCGAGGACGTCGTCGTGCCGGGCGATCTGCGTGCCGTTGCGATAGACCGTCACCCCGCCGACCCAGGCGCAGTAGGTGACTTCTTCGTACCGGCTGATGCGGTCGTCGTGGTGGCGGATCTCCAGCAGATCCGCCCGCGTCGCGGCCATCAGCGGTCTCCGGACCGGGAACGTCGTCGTGCGACCATCAGCGCTCCTTCGAGGATCGGGCTCAGCTGTCAGATCCGGGCGGCGGCCGGTTGATACGCACTGTCGGTGATCAGCCAGCCACCACCCAACGGCCCCGGCCCTGCTTCTTCGCCTCGTACATCGCCATGTCCGCGCTGCGCAGCACGTCATGGTCGGCCACCGTGTCGCCGTAGGCGGCGATGCCGACGCTCGCGCCGAGGTCCAGCACCTGGCCACGGAACGTGATCGGAGCCGCCACGTCACCGATGATCCGGTCGGCCAGCCTGATCGCCTCCGCCTCCGGCAGGGCCGGGCAGAGCAGCACGAACTCGTCGCCGCCCAGCCGTACCACCAGATCGGTGGTCCGGACCGCCGCCGACAGGCGCTGCGCCACGGTCGCCAGCACCAGGTCGCCGGCCTCGTGCCCGTACGTGTCGTTGACGTCCTTGAACCCGTCCAGGTCGAGGTAGAGCACGGCGACCGGGCCGGAGCGCTCCAACTCGTCGGTGAGCACGGTCCGGTTGGCCAGCCCGGTCAGCGGGTCGTGCCGGGCCTGGTAGGCGAGCTGCGCCTGGGCCCGCTCCTGCTCCCGCACCGCGATGGTGAACCGGGTCAGCACGAACGCGGTGCTCAGCGCGGTCGCGACCAGCGCGATGATCGCGTTGTCGTCGACGCCCGACTCGAGCAGGCTCAGCGTCGGCGCGGTCAGGAACGCCAGGCCGAGGAAGAGGACCCGGGACGGGTGCAGCACGTTCACCCGCGGGCCGGGGCTGGTCAGCTCGGCTCGCGCCGGGTGCAGGCAGGCGGCGATGATCAGCGCGTTGCCCAGCATGATCAGCGGTCCGATGCGGGACACGACGCTGTAGTCGAGGAAGTACGGCAGCACGTTGTAGGAGACGTCGATGGCCAGATACAGCCCGACGGCGCCGAGCAGCAGGCGGGTCGGCGTGCCCCGTCCGCCCGGCGACAGCGCGATGAACAGCACACCGGCGAGCAGCGCCACGTCGGCGATCGGATAGAGCGGCGGCACGATCGACTCGGCCAGGCCCAGCCCGGTGCCGAGCACCGGCAGGATCAGGAACTGCCAGCTCGCCAGCGCGGCGGCCACCGTCAGGGTCAGTCCGTCGAGCACGGCGCCCCGCAGCTGACCCGGCGCGCGACGGCGGGCCATCATGGTCAGCCCGACGGCCAGCAGCGGATAGCCGGCCAGCCAGAACGCGTCGGCCAGGCCCACCGGCGGCGCGCCCGCCGGCGACAGGTAGTAGTAGGCGATCTCGATGGCGTCGCCGGTCAGCCACAACGTCTGCGCGACCGCGGCCAGCGCCCACGGGGTCCGGTCCGGTCCGGCCCCGATCCGGGCCACGGCCATCCACGCCATCACGCACATCGTCACGTAGGTGACGACGTAGAGCACGTTTCCCACATCGCTGCCGTACGTCATCACCAGTCCGGTGACGGCGGACGTCGCCCCGCCGAGAAACACCCAAATCCTGCCGGTCGTCATGATCGCACCGTCGGCAGCAACGCCCCGGATCTTCGCTTGATCGGTAGTGAGTCAGGGCATATCCGGGCCCCACCGGGGCATTCAACCGGCCATGAAACCGCCTGCCCCTCGTGGTCCCGTCTCGTCGGCCCTGCTCGGCGCGCTGGCCCGTGCGCCGCACGACATCTCCGCGCCCGGGTTCGACACCTTCCCATCGGCTCTCACCGACGAGGATCTGCAGCTCAGTCTGTTCGTGATGTACGAGCTGGCCTATCGCGGGTGGGACGGCGTGGACGACGCGTGGGAGTGGGAGCCGAGCCTGATCCGGCTGCGCACCGCGGCCGAGACCCGGTTCGAGGCGGCGCTGCGGGAGCTGGCCGCGCCGTACCGTGACGAGGCTCCGGCCGAACCCACCGCCGTGGCCGTCGCCCGGACACTTGTGGCGATGACCGAGGACGACGACGGCCCCTCGCTCTCCGGCTACCTCCGGGGCCGCGCCACCCTCGAACAGTTCCGCGAGTTCGCCGCGCACCGCTCGGTCTACCACCTGCGCGAGGCGGATCCGCACACCTTCGCCATACCGCGGCTCGAGGGGGCGGCCAAGGCGGCGCTCATCGAGATCCAGATCGACGAGTACGGCAGCGGCCGTGCCCCGTACATGCATCAGGAGCTGTTCAAGAGCACCATGACGGCGCTCGGGCTGGACACCACGTACGGCGCGTACGTCGACGTCGTCCCCGCATTGACCCTGGCCTCGAACAACCTGATGTCGCTGTTCGCCCTGCACCGGCGGCGGCGCGGGTCACTGCTCGGGCACCTGGCCGCCTACGAGATGACGTCGACCGGACCCAACCGGGCGTACGGCAACGGCCTGCGCCGCCTCGGCGGGGACGCCGGCGCGACCCGGTTCTACGACGAGCACGTCGAGGCGGACGCGGTGCACGAGCAGATCGCCGCCTACGACATGTGCGGGGTGTTCTGCGCCGGCGAGCCGGAGCAGACCGCCGACGTGCTGTTCGGCGCCCGGTGTGCGCTCGCGCTGGACTCGCTGTGGGCCGGCGCGGTCCTCGCCGCGTGGGAGCGCGGGGAGAGCTCGCTACTCGGGTTCGCCTGACCGGGGCGCGGGCGTCTCCCGGCCCGCCCCGGCGCGGAACCGGGCCGCCTTGTGGGTGCCGTCACAGAACGGCTTGATCGCCGACTTCCCGCACCGGCACAGCGCGACGGTGGACCGGCCCGGGTCGATCTCCTCGCCGTCCGGGGTGCGCAGGGTGAAGTCGCCGCGCACCAGCAGCGGGCCGTTCTCGTACACCACCACGTCAGTCATGCGGGCGGGATGCCCGCCGTCGATCTTCCGAAACGTTCAGCCGTCGACCGTCCAGCGGGATGCCGCGGCCAGCATCGACGCCACGTCGCCAACATCGGCGAGAACCCGGCGCTGCCGGTCGGTGCCGGTGCCCTCGGCGCGTAGACGGGCCAGCCCCGCCTCGACCACCGGCCGGTCACCGCTGCGGTCCAGGGCGGGACCGATCGTGCCGGCGAGGTCGGCGACGAGATCCCACGCGGGGCGGGCGCGCTCTTGCCGTACGTCCAGAAGGGTGTCGGTGAGGCCCTGGTGCGCGGCGTTCCAATGCGCCGCACGCACCGCATGGTCGGTGATCGGCGGCGCGAAGCGACCGGCGGCGATGTCGTCGATCGCGGTGGCGACCAGCGCCCGCACCAGACCGGTCAGCAGCAGCGCGTCGGCGGCCGTCGGACAGACGTCGGCGACCCGCACCTCCACGGTCGGGTAGACGGCCGACGGCCGGGCGTGCCACAGGACGAGGCTCTCGTCGAGCATGATCCCGGAGGCGACCGCCACCGCCACCGTCCGGTCCAGGTCGTCGGCCGAGGCGAGCCACGGCGACGGCCCGAGCCCCGGCCAGCGGTCCAGCTGCATCGCCCGCCAGCTCGCATGACCGGTGTCGGTCCCGGCGTGCACCGGCGAGTTGACCGTCAGCGCCTGCAGCACCGGAAGCCAGGGCCGCAGGTGGTTGCCGACCTGGACGGCCAGCTCCCGGTCGGGCACCCCGACGTGCACGTGACAGCCGCAGACCGCCGGGTCGTCGACGATCCGACCGTAGTGCTCGGCGATCGCCTTGTAGCGCGGGTTGCCGGTTACGGTCATCTCCGGCTCGGCGACCGGCGTCGCCCCCACCGCGACCAGGCAGACGCCCACCGTCCGGGCCGCGTCGGCGACGGCCCGCCGGTGCCGCAGCAGGTGCGCACCGGCCTCGTCGAGGCTCGCGCACACCGGGGTCACCATCTCGATCATGCTGTGCCGGAACTCCATCCGGCTCTGCTCCCGGACGTCCGCCGCCAGCGCCTCCACGACCGCCGCCGCGGCCGGCGCGTTCGCCATCGTCGCCGGATCGAGCAGCAGGAACTCCTCCTCGACGCCGACGGTGAGCCGGGACGTGTCGACCGACCGGGCCGCGGCCGCCGCCGGCGCGGTCACCCGTGAGCCCGGGTCGCGGTCAGCACGACCAGGGCGATGCGGTCGGCGTGGGCGTACGCCGGGCCGTCCAGCTCCTCGCCGTAGACGTCCGGGTCCACCTCCCGGTAGGTCCAGGTCACCCCGGTCCCGGTCAGGTGATCGGCGACCGCCTCCAGGAACGGGTCGTGCCCGTCGACGATCCCGGTGCCGGAGAACAGCACCAGCGTGCCGTCGGCGGACAGCCGCCCGGTCGCCGCGTCCAGGATCGCCAGCGGCAGGTCGTGCCCGTGCGGGCCGCCGTCCCGGTACGCCCGCCCGGCCGGGTCGATCATGAACGGCGGGTTCGAGATGATCAGGTCGAAGTCGCCGTCGACCCCCGAGAGTAGATCGCTGTGGCACGGCCGTACCCCCGGCGTCCCGGCCAGCTCAGCGTTGACCCGGGCGAACCGCAACGCCGCCGGATTGATGTCGACGGCCACCACCTCGGCCCCCGGCGCGCGCTTGGCCACGGCGATCGCACCCGCTCCGGTTCCGCACCCGACGTCCACCGCCCGCCGCACCGGCCGGTCCCGCGCCTCGACCGCGCCGATCGCGGCGTTGACCATCCGGTACGTGTCCGGCCCGAAGAACACCGAGTCCGGATCGGTCGTCGGATGCGCCGAATGCACGAACAGCTCGCCGTCGAAGGACGAGAACCGGACCGTGCTGCGCCACACGTCGCCGTCGGTCTCCAGCACCCCGGCGGCGTCCATCAGCGCCACCATGTCCTCGGGCAGGACGCCCGGACCGAACGGCCGGCTCCAGCCGAACACGTCGCGTATGCCCCGGGCCTGCTTGTTGCCGGGCCGCCGGTTCACCCGCTCATGGGTGGCCGGCGTGGTCGTGGTGAACAGGTAGCCGTCGGCGCCGAGCATGCGGCCGAGCCGGACGAGCGGGGCGTCGGTGATCGTCATCCGGCCGGGATGCCCATCAATCGCCGCCTCAATCGCCGGCCTTCGCCGTCCGCTGCGCGGTCTCAGTCGGGGCGTTCTTCCTCCCGCTGCGTCCGTCTCAGTCGGGGCGCTTCTCCTCCCGCTGGGCTGTGAAGTGGTCGCGCTGGGCCGGGTAGTAGTCGCCGAAGTCCGGCAGCGGCCGTCCCTCCCGGGACGCGACCAGGGCGTCCAGGTAGAACTCCCAGCCCGGGCCGACCTCGCCGACATTCTCGGTCCCGGTCAGGTGCTGGGTGAACCGCAGCTCGGTCACTCCGTCGGTCTCGGTCAGCGTCAGGTCCAGATGCCACGCGCCGTGGTCGTCGACCGCGGAGAGGGCCAGCCGGCGCGGCGGCTCGCACGCGTCGATCGTCATGTCCATCCACGGCGCGCCCTCCTCCAGCGCCATCTGCACCTGCACGGCGTTGCCCGGCGCGGCGTCGCCCTTCCACGTGCCGAACCAGCGCGCCGTACGCTCCGGCTCGGTCAGGCTCGCCCACACGTCGTCGATCGTGGCGCGGAAGCTGCGGGTCAGGACCAGGTCGTCGCCGAACAGGCGTCCGGTCGGGGTCGGGCTCACGCGATCTCCTCTGTTGCTGCTGCGGGCGCGGCGCGGCGCCGCTCCCGGCGGGTGCGATGGACCTCGGTCTCCAGGGCGTCGAAGCGGTGCTGCCAGCCGGACGGCCGGGTCAGCCGCCCCAGCCAGCCGGCCAGCTCGTCGAGCGGCTCGGTGACCAGGGTGTAGACGCGGCGGCGGCCGTCGGCTGCGTCACGGACCAGCCCGGAGTCACGCAGCACCCGCAGGTGCCGGCTGACCGCGGGACGGCTGATCGTGAACCGGGCGGCGATCTGCCCGGCCGACAGCGGCTCGTCACGCAGCATCAGCAGGATCTCCCGCCGCACCGGATCCGCGATCGCGCCCGCCACCTCGTCCACCCCGGAAGCGTAACCCACTGGTTACACTTTCGCTCGTCTATGGTGTGGCATGCCCGCCGCTCGCCTCGTCGCCACGCTCCCCGCACCCCTGGATCGGTCCGCCGCCGACGAACCGGAGGTGCGCCATCTCGCCGGGCGAAACCTGCTGGTCCAGCGCGGCGACTCGGAAGTGGCGGCCGGGGATCGCCGCTTCCCGGCGCCCTGGCCGCGCGGGTACGGATCGGTGGCCGTCGCACCCGCCGGCGACCTGGTCGTCTTCGCAGGCGTCCACGCCTTGCGGGCCGTCGACAGCACCGGCGTCACCCGCTGGGAGGTCCGACACGGCTGCTGGTCCGACACGATCTGCGACCTCTCCCATACCGCGTTCGAGGAGTATGCCGACGACACCGACCACCTGAACACGAGCCACGGATCCGCCGCGTTCTCCCCGGACGGCCGCCTGCTCTGGGCCCACGTGCGCACCCTCGACGAGGACGAGCCCGAGGAGTGGCTGGTCGTGAACGCCGCCGACGGCACGGTGCTGGCCCGCGCAGCGACCGAGACCGTGGCCTCGGCGTCGTACCACTTCCCGCACCCGGATCCGGCGCTCATGGGCCTGACCATCGGCGAGGGTGAGGAGCAGTCACCGGTGCTCTGGGGGCGCTGGGACGGCAGTGGGCTCACCGTGCGGCGCCTGCCCGAGCAGATCCTTCTCGACGTCAGTCCGTCCGGCGAGCGGTTCCTCACCGCCGACACCGACATGCGGGGGATCAACCTGTACCGGACGGCCGGCGCCACGACACTGGGCACTCTGCGTGCCGGCGACGTGGTCTGGGATCTCCAGGGCGCCTTCCTCGCGGAGTCGACGGCCGTCGTCGGCACGGACGAGGGGGAGCACTTCCTCATCGACGTCGCGACGATGTCCGCCGACGGGCCGATCACCTATCCGATCGTGTCGGTCGGTCCCGCGCTGCCGGCCGGTCCCGGCGTCTGGGCGACGACCAGCCGGGACGCGGTGCATCTGTGGGAGCTGGGCTGATGTCCCGGCGCCGGGTGATCGCCGAGGTGATCGGGCTGCTCGCCTGGTTCGCGCTGTTCACCTGGCTGCACAGCCTCGTCGGCCGCGACCACGTGACGGCCACCGCCAACGCGGCGACCCTGCAGTCGATCGAGCGGTCGCTGCACCTCGACATCGTCCTGCCGGCCAACCGGTGGCTGGCCGAGCACGCCGGGCTCGCGCACGCGGCGGCCTGGTTCTACCGCGCCTACTACCTGGCCATCGCCGCCACCCTGATCGGGGTCCACCTGCGCGACGTCGCCGTCTACCGGTGGGTGCGCCGCACCATGGTCGCGATGATGGTGCTGGTGCTGCCGGTCTACTGGGCGGTCCCGATGTCGCCGCCCCGGTTCGCGCTGCCCGGGACGGTCGACATCGTCGCGCTCCACGGCATCTTCGGGCACGCCTCCCGCGAGGGCGGCTGGACGGCGATGCCGAGCATGCACGTGGGCTGGTCACTGTGGTGCGCGTACGCGGTGTGGACCCTGCTGCGGCCCACCCACCCACGACTGGCGCTGCTCGCGTGGATCTTCCCGCTGCTCATGGTGGCGGTGGTGATCGCCACCGCCAACCACTACGTCCTCGACATCGTCGGCAGTGTCACGCTGGTCGCCGTCGCGATCGGCCTGACCCGGCTGCTGCCCCGGCCCGGCTCGCCGAGCCCGCCGACCAGCCGGCCCGGCTCGAACCGGACGAACCTCGGCTCCCCACCCGGATAGCCCGCCCCGAAGGCTGCGGGATCACCCGGCCAGCGCCCCCTGTCGAGACGGTGCTCCAGAACGTGCAGGGCGGCCAAGTGCTCACTGACCCGGAACGTGCAGTGGCCGGTACCGTTCACGTACAGGCTGTGCAGCAGGCCGGGGCGGTGTCTGGCGTGCTCGGTGTACCAGTCGACCTGTTCGACCGGCACCAGCTCGTCGACCAGCGTGTGGATCGTCAGGTGCGGCACCCGCAGCTCACCGTTCGGCATCGAGGAGCGGCCCAGGTCGGCGACCGCCCACGGGTCGGCGGTGATGTCGGCGGTCGCGGTCAGGCGGTCCAGGTCGCCGCGCAGGTTCAGGCCCGCGTCCCGGTACAGCGCCCGCACCTGCCCCGACCGGCTGCTGCCGGCCAGCAGCGCCCGGTAGTCGACGCCGCGGTTCCAGGCGCTGTTGCCGCCCGCCGACAGCTCGACCTGCTGCCGGGCGGTCACATACCGGTTCAGCGCGCCACCGGTCACCAGCTGCTGGAACTGCCGCTCCTGCTGGGCGGCCGGCGTGCCGGCTCCGCCGGAGACGTTGAACAACGCGGCCGCCAGCGCGATCCGGGCCCGGCCCTGCGGCGTCGCCTGGGCGGCGGTCACGGCGGCGATGACGTCGGTCGCCGCCTGCACGGCCTGTTGCGGTGATTCATAACGGACAAGGGGGATGGTACGGCCGGACGCCAGCAATTCCACGACGGCGTGCAGCCCGTCCAGTTGGTAGTTGTTCAGGTTGAGGCCGCCCGCGACGATGCCGCAGGTCGTGAGCACACCGTCGATCTCGCCGCGCGGCCCGTGACCCTGCCGGGCACTGACCAGCCCGCCCATCGAGCGGCCGACGGCGATGGTCCGTCTCGGCTCCGCTCCCAGCACGGCGGTGAAGGCGTCGAGGGCCGCGAACTGGTCGTCGACCGCCGTCTCCAGCGCCCACAGGGTCGGCCCGGAGTAGGAGGAGCCCAGAGTGGCGTACCCCTCGGAAAGAAGGATCTGCCGGGTTTGATCGTCGGGGGCGTCCTGCGGCCGCATCGCGCCGAAACCGTGCGCGAAGAGCAGGACCGTGCCGTTCCAGTCGGCCGGGATGTGACCGAGCCAGGTGGCGCCACTCGCCAGGGTGCCCCGGTGCTCGCCGGGTGGGGCGGCGGACGCGGCCGACGGGGCCCCGGCCAGCGTGGCGATCACCAGGATCAGGGTCAGGAGCAGGCGTTTCATCGCGTTCTCCTCAACGGGGGAGCTCAGTGGGAGACGGTGGTCAGGTCGTGGCGGCGGCCCTCGCGGATCAGCAGCACCGCGACCGCGCTGACGGCGGCCGCCGCGATCAGGTAGGACGCGACCGGGGTGACGCTCGTGCCGCGGGTCCCGGCGTAGAGCGACGCCAGGATGGCCGGGGTGAAGCCGCCACCGAGCAGGGTGGCCAGCTGGTAGCCGAGGGAGGCTCCGGTGTAACGGGCGCCCGTGCCGAACTGCTCGGAGATGAAGGCGCCCAGTGGCCCGTACATCAGCGACTGCAGACCGAGACCCACCGCGAAGCCGGTGAAGACCAGCAACCCGTCACCGGATCCCCAGAGCCTGAACAGTGGGAACGCCATCAGCGCCCAGCCGATCGCGCCCGCGAGCAGCACCGGGCGGCGGCCGAAACGGTCGGAGAGCCAGCCGGCGCCGACCACCGCGAAGATCGCCAGGAACGACGCGACCGAGAAGCCGAGCAGCACCGACGAGCGTGGGGTGCCGTGCGCGACGGCGTAGGTCTGCGCGAACGTGGCCATGGCGACCTGGAACGCGAACGCCGCGCCCGCGCCGAACGTGGTCAGCAGCAGCGCCCGGGGACGGCGCAGCACCGACAGGATCGGCAGGGTGGGCGGCTTGCGGCCGGCGTCGGCCAGCGCCTGCAGGAAGACCGGGCTCTCCGCGATCGTGCTGCGCACCCACAGGCCGATGACCAGCAGGACCGCCGACAACAGGAACGGGATGCGCCAGCCCCAGGACAGGAACTGCTCCTGCGGCAGCAGCGAGAACAGCCCCAGCATCAGGCTGCCGAGCACCGCCCCGCTGGGCGCGCCCGCGTTGACGAACGACGCCGCCAGACCGCGACGGCGGCCGCCGGAGTGCTCCAGAGCCATCAGTGCGGCCCCGCCCCACTCGCCGCCGACCGCGAGGCCCTGGACGACACGCAACGTGATCAGCAGGACCGCGGCCCAGCCGCCGATCACCGCGGCCCCCGGGATCAGGCCGATCAGGAACGACGCGACGCCCATCAGGAACATCGTGACGACCAGCATGCGCTTACGGCCGATCCGGTCGCCGAAGTGGCCGAACAGGACGCCGCCGACCGGACGGGCCAGATAGCCGGCGGCGAACGTGCCGAACGAGAAGAGCACCGAGGTCAGGTCGTCCAGGCCGGCGAAGAAGACGGCGGGGAAGACCAGAGCGGCGGCGGTGCCGTAGAGCAGGAAGTCGTAGAACTCGATGGTGCTGCCGAGGTAGCTGGAGAAGACGACCCGGCGTACCTCACTGGTCTCTTGTTTTCCTACTGCAAGATCCATATTGGCCTGCCTCGATGGGAGGGATCTCGGGTCATCGTGGACCCAGATCGTTGAGAAAGTCAATGATTGATGTTCTCAACTCCTCTGCGGGTCTCGGCTAGGCTCCGAGCCATGACACATCGCCTGCTCGGCTCGGACCTCGCGGCCGACCCGGCGTTCCTGCTCGCCCGGGCACGAGCGGTGACCAGCGGGGTGGCCAACGCGCGGCTCGCGCCGTTCCAGCTGAAGGTCCGCTCCCTTTCCGTGCTGTGGCTCGCCGCCCAGGGGTTCGGGCCGTCACAGCGCGAGCTCAGCGAGTTCCTCGGCCTCGACCCCAGCCAGGTGGTCGCCCTCGTCGACGACCTCCAGGGCCGCGGGCTCGTCGAGCGCCGCCCCGACGAACGCGACCGTCGCTCCCGCATCATCGTGGCCACACCCGCCGGGCTCGAGCTCCTGGACCAGGCGCTGACCGAGGTGCGGGCAGCCGGGGACACCACCTTCGCGGCGCTCACCGACCACGAGCGCAAGACCCTCGTCGAGCTGCTCACCAAAGTGGCGTTCGGGTCTTGAACCGGCAGTTCCGCCGGCTCTGGGCGTCGTATGCGGTCAGCGCCTACGGATCCGGGCTGGCGTTCGGGGCGCTGCCCCTGATCGCGGTGCTGGTGCTCGACGCCGGCCCCGCGCAGGTGTCGGCGCTGGCCGCGATCGGGCCCGCCGTGGGGGCACTGCTCGCGGTGCCGCTCGGCCCGTGGATGGAGTTCCGCCGCAAACGACCCGTCATGATCACGATGGATCTCGTGCGGTTCGCCGTGCTGATGACGATCCCCATCGGGTACGCGACGGGGGCGCTGACCTTCACCCAGCTGCTGATCGTGTCAGCGGTCGCGGCGGCCGCCAAGATCGCATTCAACGCGGCGGCCGGGGCACATCTGAAAGCTCTCGTGCCACCCGGCGAACTGCTCGTCGCCAACGCCCGCTTCGAGTCGACGAACTGGAGCTCCATCGCCGTCGGCCCACCCCTCGGCGGCGCGGCCATCGGGCTGCTCGGGCCGGTCACCACCGTCATCGCGGACGCGGTCAGCTACCTGCTGTCGGCGGTCTTCCTCACCCGGATACCCGGACGCGAGGCCGCGCCGCCGCCGCGGGGGCCTGATACCGCGCGTTCCTCCGCCGCCGCCTCGACCTCTGCCTCCTCGCCGTCCTCGTCCGCCTCGTCGCCGTCCTCGTCTTCCGCCGTCTCGCCCTCGTCGCCGTCCTCGTCTTCCGCCGTCTCGCCCTCGTCGCCGTCCTCGTCCTCTGTCGCCTCGTCCTCGCCCTCGTCGGCCCCGCGGGCCTTGTCCGCCGCCTTGTCCGCTTCCTTGGCTTCGTCGGCCTCCTCCAAGGGGCGCGGTCTCTCGGCCTCTGCGGGGCGTGATCTTGTCGGTGGGTGGCGTCATCTGCTGGGGCATCGCGGGCTACGTGCGCTCTTCCTCAACAGCCTCCTGGTGAACGGGCTGATCATGGCGACCGAGCCGCTGCTGACCGTTCTGATGGTCGCTGAACTCGGATTTCCACTTTGGCAATACGGGCTGGCATTCGCCGTACCCTGCCTCGGGGGTTTGATCGGCTCGCGCCTGGCCCGCCGCGTCGTGGCCTCCCGCGGGCAGCCGTGGGTGCTGCGGGTCGTCGGCACGCTGAGAGTCGTATGGCTGATCGGACTAGCATTCGTGCAGCCCGGCGTCGTAGGGCTCGTCACCGTGATCGTGCTGGAGCTGGCGATCATCATCTGCATGAGCCTGTTCAACCCGGTGCTCGCCACCTATCGGCTCGAACACACGCCCGCCCCGCTGCTCGCCCGCACTCTGACGGCCTGGTCGATCAGCAGCGGGCTGTCCATCGCCGTGCTGGCGGCCCTGAGCGGGTTGCTCGCCGGGGTGATCGGGCCGCGACCGGCGATCGCCGCCGTCGGCGTGCTGATCCTGGTCAGCCCGTTGCTGCTGATACGCGGCGAACGCCTGTGACTCGTCCCCCCTCTTCGAGGTGGCCGTCGTCGTCAGGTCCTCGGGGTCCGGATCCTCGGCGGCCGAAATTCTTTGGAATTTCTGAGTGGGAGATGTCGAGAACGTGTGTCTGGCTCCGTCCCCGGGACGAAGCGCGACCAGAATGGGTCGCACAACGCACCGAGGAGAACCATCATGGCGAAGTACCTGCTGCTCAAGCACTACCGCGGCGCGCCGAACCCGGTCAACGACGTGCCGATGGAGAAGTGGACGCCGGAGGAGATCTCCGCGCACATCACCTACATGAACGACTTCGCGGCCCGGCTCGAGGAGAGCGGCGAGTACGTGGGCGGTGAGGCACTCGCACCGGAAGGTTCGTGGGTCCGCTACGACGGCGAGGGCCGCCCGCCGGTCACCGACGGCCCGTTCCCCGAGACCAAGGACCTGATCGCCGGCTGGATGATCATCGACGTGGACAGTCACGAGCGCGCCGTCGAGCTCGCCGGCGAGTTGTCGGCGGCCCCCGGGGCGGGTGGCCAGCCTATCCACGAGTGGCTCGAACTGCGTCCGTTCCTGCACATGCCGCCCACCGTCACGGAGTGACCCTCCCGTCATGACTGCTCCTCGTCCTGCCGCAGCTCCCGGCCCGGAGTGGCGATCCGGGCCGGGCCCGGAATGGCGATCCGGGCCGGGTCCGGTATCCGGGTTGAAACCCGGGCCCGGACCGGCTTCCGGGCTCTCCGCCGCGCCTGACTCTGGGTCGTCGGCCGGCCAAGTGGGATCCCACGTCGCCGGTGAGTCCCCGGAGCCTCGTCCGGTGGAGCCGGCTGAGCTGCGCGGCCTCCTGCCGGGGGTGCTCGCGATCCTCGTCCGCCGCGGAGCTGAATTCGCGGCGGCCGAGGACGCCGTGCAGGACGCGCTGGTGGAAGCCCTGCGGGTCTGGCCGGGCGACCCGCCTCGTGACCCGAAGGGCTGGCTCATCACCGTCGCGTGGCGGCGGTTCCTGGATGTGGCCCGCGCCGACGCCGCCCGGCGCCGCCGCGAGGACCTGGTCGACCAGGAGCCGCCGTCCGGACCAGCCTCCTCCGCCGACGACACGCTCCAGCTGTACTTCCTCTGCGCCCACCCGTCGCTGACTCCCGCGTCGGCGGTGGCGCTCACCCTGCGTGCCGTCGGTGGCCTCACCACCAGGCAGATCGCCGACGCCTACCTGGTCCCCGAGACGACGATGGCGCAGCGCATCAGCCGGGCGAAGCGCACGGTCTCCGGGGTGAGGTTCGACCAGCCCGGCGACGTCGCCACCGTGCTGCGCGTGCTCTACCTGGTGTTCAACGAGGGCTACACCGGAGACGTCGACCTGGCCACCGAGGCGATCCGCCTCACCCGCCGCCTCGCCGCCGCCATCGACCATCCCGAGGTCGCCGGGCTGCTCGCGCTCATGCTCCTGCACCATGCCCGGCGCGCCGCCCGAACCGCACCCGACGGCAGCCTCATACCCCTCGCCGACCAGGACCGAGACCGCTGGGACACCACGATGATCGCCGAAGGTGTGGCGATCCTGCAGATGGCGCTCTCCCGCGACCGGCTCGGCGAGTTCCAGGCGCAAGCGGCGGTCGCGGCATTGCACGCCGACGCCCGGGCCGCCGACGAGACCGACTGGGTACAGATCGTCGAGTGGTACGACGAACTCGTCCACCTCACCGGCAATCCGCTGGCGCGGCTCAACCGAGCGGTCGCCGTCGGCGAGGCCGACGGCCCACAGGCAGGCCTGGCGGCCCTGGCCGAACTCGACCCTTCCCTCCCACGCCACACCGCCGCGGCGGCCTACCTCCACGAGAGGGCAGGCGATCAAAACCGGGCAGCCCAGATGTACGCCGAAGCTGCTCACCAGGCCACGAACCTCGCCGAACGCGATCACTTGACCAAGCAGGCCGCCCGTCTCAACGCCCGCATCCCCCCGCCCGGATAGCCACGAATCTTCCCACCGGCCTCCGCCCACAGGCAGTTCGCCCGCTCCGCCAGTCCTGTCGGCGGGTCTGCGTGGGTGGCGTTGTCCGGCGGCCGTGTCGGTTGGTCCGCTTCGGTGGTGCGCTCGTCGGCCGAGCCGGGTTCGGGTGTCGCCATGACGCCGGCTGCTATCGGCGGTGGCGTGCGGCGGCCCCGGCATTGCAGCGCCCGCAGCGCTCGCGTGGTTCGATGGCTTCATCCAGGCGTTCACCCCCGGTAGCTGTCTTCATGCGCGCGCCGACGGGTAACCCGTTCTTTCGGCGACCAGGCTCGATCGGGAAGGACTGTGCGATGAGCGCCTTCGTCCTCATTCACGGAGCCGGCGACGTCGGCTGGTACTGGCATCTCGTCGAGGCCGAACTTCGGGCGTATGGCCATGACACGGTCGCGCCGGATCTTCCCTGCGACGACGATGCGGCGGGTCTGCCGGAATACGCCGACGCGGTGGTCGCCGCGGTCGAGGACCGCACCGGCCTCGTGGTCGTCGGACAGTCGCTCGGCGGCTTCACCGCCCCGCTCGTCTGCGAACGGGTACCGACGCGACTGATGATCCTGGTCGCACCCATGATCCCGGCGCCGGGTGAGGCCGTCACCGACTACTGGGCCCACACCGGATGGGACCGGGAGCCGCGCGAGCAGCACGACGACCTCTTCTACCAGGACGTCGACCCGGAACTGGCAGCTGAAGCCCGCGCCCGTGGCCGTGCTCAGTCGGAGGTGCGTCTGGCCGAGCCGACACCGATGCGGGCCTGGCCGAACGTATCCACGAAGGTGTTGATCTGTCGCGACGACCGTCTGCTGCCGACCGCCTACCTGCACCGCATCGCCCGGGAGCGGCTGGGGCTCGTCCCCGACGAGATCGACGGCGGGCACACGCCGGCGCTGAGCCGGCCCACCGCCCTCGCCGAGCGGCTGATGAGCTACCTCTAGGCTCGCCTCCGCCTCCAAGGTCAGCTCCGTCCCGAGTCCCATTCCATCTCCGACGTCCGTTTCACGTCAGCTGTCCATCGACGACTTCGGCACCGGGCACTCCTTGCTGGGCCGCCCCGGCGATCTGCCCGATCGGCAGCGTCGTCGAGGGCCTCCGGTCATCGGGACCGGTAGTGCTGCACCGCCAGGGCCGCTGCGCAGGCGAGCGTCGCCAGGCCGAAGCCGGAGGCGATGAACAGGCTGACGCCGAGGCTCGACGTGACGCCGTTAGCGGCGAGACTGATGATCAGCAGCGCCCAGAGCGCCGGTCGTAGCCAGGTGCGGGTCTCATTCATACCGGCAACGCTATGAACTGGCAGCCGGTCCGGCCATCCCGCCAGGGTGAGTCTTGGAGGTATAGCCTGCGCTACTGTCGCGGCACCTCCTGGGGCCTATCGTTCGTCGCATGCCGCAGGAGAAATGGCGCAGGTTACGCGCCGCCGTCGATGCCCTCGAGCGCATCGTCGGCGGTCTGGGCACCGCGCTGCTCGCTCTGGGCGCCTTGGTCTGGACGGCCGTCGTGGCGGCTCTCTGCCTGGTCGGCGTCGGGTTGTTCCTGGTTCCGACAGTGTTCCGGGTCGCCCGTGCCGTCGCTGACCGTGAGCGAGCCCGGCTGAGTCGCTGGGGTCCCGCGGTGATCGGCCCGCCTCCGCTGCCGGCCGACGCCCGTGAGGCTCTGCGTGACCCCGATGTCCGGCGTGAGCTGGCCTGGCTGGCCTGGCACGGCACGGCTGGGTTCCTCCTCGGCGCGATCGGCATCAGCCTGCCGGTCTACGCGGTCGAAGACGGCACCTTCCCACTGTGGTTCTGGGCGATCGATCCCGAGTTGGGCGCGCCCGGGATGGTCTGGTGGCGAGTCGACGGGCTCGCCGGAGCGCTGGGTGTCGCCCTGGTCGGTGTCGGGTTCGCCGTCGTCGCGGTGGTTCTCGGGCCGGGGATCGCCCGGCTCCAGGCAGCTCCCGGCCGGCGGCTGCTCCCACCGGCGGGCGACGTCGACCTGTCCCGGCGGGTGGCCGAGCTGACCGCCACCCGTGCGGCGGCCCTTGACGCGCACGCCGCCGAGCTGCGCCGCATCGAGCGTTCCCTGCACGACGGCACACAGAACCGACTGGTCGCGCTCAACGTGCTGATCGGTGCCGCCCGCCGGGCTCAGATCCGCAATCCGGACGCGGTCGCCGACATCCTCGACCGGGCTCAGGAGGCCACCGAGCAGGCGCTCGCTGAGTTGCGGACGGTCGTGCGCGGCATCCTGCCGCCGGTGCTGGACGATCGCGGCCTGGTCGGCGCGCTGGCGGGTCTGGCCGGCACCTGCGCGGTGCCGTGCGAGATCGAGGTGGACGTGCCCGGCCGGTGTGCCGTCTCGGTGGAGGCGACCGCCTATTTCGTGGTCGCCGAGGCTCTCACCAACGTGGTCAAACACAGCGGTGCGACGGCGGTCGGTGTGACCGTGCGGCGCGACGGCGATCGGCTGCGTCTGCGGGTGACCGACGACGGCACGGGAGGCGCCGAGGAGTCCGGCGGGTCCGGACTGGGCGGCATCCGCCGGCGCGTCGAAGCCTACGATGGCCGTTTTCTGATCTCCAGCCCACGGGGTGGGCCGACGACATTGGATGTGGAGTTGCCGTGCGGATCGTGATCGCCGAAGACGATGCCCTGCTACGTGAAGGGCTGGCGCTGTTGCTGCGGGCGGAGGGCCTGGACGTCGTCGCCACCACCGACATGCCCGGCCCCTTCCTGGCGGCCGTCGAGGAGCACCGTCCGGATGTCGCGATCGTCGACGTCCGGATGCCGCCGACCCACACCGACGAGGGCATCGTCGCCGCCGTCGAGGCCCGCCGCAGACAGCCCGGGCTGGCGGTGCTGGTGCTCTCCGCCTACGTGGAGCAGGCCTTCGCCACCGATCTGCTGGCGAGCGGCTCGTCCGGTCTCGGCTATCTGCTCAAGGAGCGTGTCGGCCGGGTGGAGGAGTTCCTCGCCGCTCTGGAGCGGGTTGCCGGTGGCGGCACCGCCGTCGATCCGGAGGTGGTCGGGCAGTTGCTGGCCCGCCCGCGACCCGACGACACGCTCGCGTCCCTCAGTGCACGGGAGCGGGAGGTGCTCGCTCTGATGGCCGAGGGCCTCGGTAACTCGGCGATCGCCGAGAGGCTCTTCGTCACCGACGGTGCCGTCCACAAGCACATCCGCAGCATCTTCGCCAAGCTCGGGCTCGCCCCCGACGACCGTGCCGATCGGAGGGTGACCGCTGTGCTGCGCTACCTCGAAAAGTAGCGCCAGCTGTACCCGTCTTGGGCAGTTCGCTTCATTCTCCGCGGCGACCCGAGACAACAGACTTCTCCGCGAACCGGAAACCACACGGAGAGGCCAGCGAATGTCCGTCCACACCGAGCCCGCGGTGCGAGTCACCGGGCTCACCCGTACGTTCCACGCCGACGGCGAGCCGGTTCACGCACTCGCCGGAGTCGACGCGACGTTCCAGCGCGGCACCTTCACCGCGATCATGGGGCCATCGGGTTCCGGCAAGAGCACGCTGCTGCAGACGGCGGCCGGCCTGGACCGGCCCACCGACGGCAGTGTGTGGATCGGCGGAACCGAGCTGTCCCGGCTCTCCGAGACCAGGCTGACCGAGTTGCGCCGCGGCCGGATCGGGTTCGTCTTCCAGGCGTTCAACCTGGTCGGCGCACTCACCGTCGAGGAGAACATCCTCCTGCCGCTGCGTTTGGCGGGCACCCGCCCCGACCGCGCCTGGATCGATCAGATCATCGAACGGGTCGGCCTCGGTAACCGGTTGCGTCACCGGCCGTCCGCGCTCTCCGGCGGCCAGCAGCAGCGGGTCGCGATCGCTCGCGCTCTTGCCTCCCGGCCCGAGGTCATCTTCTGCGACGAGCCGACGGGCGCCCTGGACACGAACACGGCGGCCGAGGTTCTGGCGCTGTTGCGCGCGATCGTCGACGAGCACGGCCAAACCGTCGTCATGGTCACCCACGACCCGGTTGCCGCCTCCTACGCGGACCGGGTCATGGTGCTCGCCGACGGGCGGATCGTGCACGACATGCCACAGCCCGGCGCGGACCGGATCGCCGAGCACCTGGCCGCCCTCGGCCGCAGCCGGGTGGTGACCCGATGATCTCGCTGGCCACCCGCATGCTGCGCCACCGCCCGGGATCCTCGGTCGCCACGCTGCTGGCGCTGGCACTGGGCGCTCTGATCCTCACCGCGATGGGGGTGCTCGTCGAGTCCGGCCTGCGGTATCACCCCGCCCCGGTTCGCTATGCGGCCGCCGACCTCGTGGTGGCCCGGCCCGACACCACCTTCACCAGCAGAGAGTTCGACGGCGAGATCTACCGCAGCACGGTGGCGCTGCCCGAGGGCGGCACGGTGCCCACCGGCCTGGCCGGGAGGATCCGCGACATCGAGGGCGTCGCCGCGGTCGCGGTCGACGAGAACATCCCGGTCCACACCCCTTCCGGGACGCCGCTGCCGGGGCGAGGCTGGACGAGCGCGATCCTCACACCGTATGAGCTGGTCGAGGGCCGGGCCCCGACCGGTGACGACGAGGTCGTGCTCAGTACGGGTGCGATCCCGGGTGGCGACGGGGCAGCGGTGTCGAGCGGTGGGCAGATCACGGATGCCGGTCGAGCACGAGCCGGTGAGCAGGTGCGACTGATCGTCGGGGGAGTGCTCCGGACGTACCGGATCAGTGGTCTGGCGCGAGACGGCGGGAACGCCGCGGCGGTCTTCTTCAGTGATGCGCATGCCGCCGAGCTCGCGCCGCACCGAGGCGCCGTCAGCGCCGTCGGCGTGATCGCGGCTCCCGGCGCCGACCTAGGCAGGCTCGGTGAGCAGGTCGGGCAGATCGCCGGGGACGCGCGGGTGCTCAGCCGTGCCGACAGTGGGCAGGCGGAGCGATCGGCGGACGGCGCTGCGGCAGGACTGCTGATTCAGGTCGGGGCGTCGTTCGGTGGCTACGTGGTCCTGCTGATCGTGTTCGTGGTCGCCGCGACCATCGGCCTCAGCGTGCGGCACCGGCGGCGTGACCTCGCCCTGGTCCGTGCAGTCGCCGCCACGCCAGGGCAGGTCCGTCGCATGATCATGGCGGAGTCGGCGCTGCTCAGCGTGGTCGCGTCGGCGATCGGTGTACCGGCCGGCCTGGTCGCCGCGCGCCGGCTCACCGATGAGCTCACCCAGCGGGGATTCGTGCCGGAGGGCTTCCCGACGGCACCGGGTGTGATCGCGGCGGCGGGGGCTACGGGGATCATCCTGGTGTCTGCCGTGCTTGCCGGTCTGCTTGCCGCACGACGCATCAGCGGGATCAAGCCGGCCGAGGCGCTCGGTGAGGCCTCGATCGAGCCCGTGCCGGCCGGCCGTGCCCGATGGATCGGTGGGCTCGTCGCACTGGTGGCGGCGTGTTCCTCTGCCTTCGCAGCGGTCGCCGCCGGCGGCCAGACCGCGCTCGGGGCCGCGCTCGGCATGCTGTATCTGTTCGTGCTCGCGGTGGCGCTGCTCGCGCCGTGGATCAACGTCGCAGCTGCCCGGCTGCTCGCCCCGATCCTGCGCACGATGTTCGGGACCAGCGGATATCTGGCGTCGGCCAATCTGCGGGCCAACGCCCGCGGCTCCGCCACCGTGCTGACGTCGCTCGTCCTGGCGGTCGGGTTCGGCGGATCGGTGTGGTTCCTGCAGAACAATCTCGAACGCCAGGCGGTGGCGCAGAGCCGTTCGGGGCTGCTCGCCACGCGAGCGCTCGTCGCCGGAGCGGGGCTGTCCGACTCCGTGGTGGCTGAGGTTCGTGCGGTTCCAGGGGTCCGCGCGGCGACTCCCGTCCGCAACACCAGCGTCGTCGCCTCCCTGATGGGCGACGGTGAGACGATCGGAGTCCGAGCCGTGGACCCCGCCGGGATCGAGGCGACAGTCGATCTCGGGGTGACCGACGGTAGTCTCGCCGACCTGCGGGACGGGGCCGCGGCGGTGTCGCAGACCCAGGCTTCCACGTTCGGCTGGGAGGTGGGGGAGAAAGTGGCGCTGCGGCTCGGTGACGGCACACCGGTCGAGGTCCGGGTCGTCGCGATCTACGCCCGAGGGCTCGGGTTCGGTGACGTGATCCTGCCACGGTCGGCAATGATCGGGCACACCGCCACCAACCTGGACGATCAGATCCTGATCAGCGCGTCACCGGCCGCCGACGCCGCGCTGCGCGAGATCGCGGCCGCCCACCCCGGCAGTGCTCTCGTCGAGACCGCCACGCTCAGCGGCGGCCTGGCCGAGGACCTCGCACTCAGCGCCTGGCTCAATCGCCTGCTGATCGTCGTGATGGTCGGGTACACGGTGGTCGCCGCCGCCAACACGATGGTCATGGCGGCGCTCGCCCGGCGCCGGGAGATCGCCGTGCTGCGCCTGACCGGAGTGACCCGCCGCCAGGTCAAGCGCATGATCAACGCGGAGCAGGTCGGGCTGCTCGGAGTCGCGGTGCTGCTCGGCGGCACGATCGCCGCCCTCACGCTGAGCAGCGTGGTGCGTGCACTCACCGGAAGCCTCGTGCCATATGTGCCGCCGCTGGGCCTGGTGACCGTCCTCGGTGGCACGGCCGTCCTGGCCCTGGCGACGACCATCCTGCCGATCGCCCGGCTCCTGCGCGTGCCACCGGTCGAACACATCGGCATGCGGGAGTAGGCCGGGACGCCGTCGACCACCTGTGCCGGTGAGGTAAGGAGGAAGCCGTGCGTTGGGCGGCCGAGTGACCCGGGCCGGTTACCGGCACCTCCTCTCCCTTTGGTCGCGTGATGCAGGTGGCGTCCGGGGGTGGTCACCTGATGCAGGTGGCGTGCGGGCGATGGTCGCGTGATGCGGCCGGTGGTCGTGTGATGCGGGCGGCGTCGGGGCGGTGGTCGCGTGATGCGGGCGGCGTCCGGGCGGTGGGCGTGTGATGCGGGCGGCGTCGGGGCGGTGGTCATGTGATGCGGGCGGCGTCCGGGGCGATGGGCGGCGGAGGGACGGAGGAGGAGGGCTGATGCGGTCAGGAGGTGAGGGCACGTTGGTGCAGCGCGGTGACTGCGGCGCGGGCGGAGAGGAAGGCGCCGTGTTGCCATGCGACGGCCTGGCTCAGCCAGTCGCCGGCGAAGTAGACGCGCCCGGCCGGCTTCAGCAGCAAGCGGAAGGCGGTTGTGTCCTCCCACGGGGCGTAGTTCCAGGCGGCCTCCAGATGAGGGGTGCGATGCCAGGCGACGGAGAAGGCGGAGGCCATCTCGGTACGGTATTTCTCGCCGTGGATCTTCACACCCTGGGCCACGGCTCGGGCCGTTCGTTCGGCGGGTGGCAGCGCCCCGTAGGCCTCGGCCGCGTCGGCGAAGTTGTAGTAGCCGACCAGCAGCCCTCGCTGGGCGTGGAAGTCGTGCGACGGGTACCAGATCTGACCGATGTCGAGGTCGGTCTGGGTGCTGCCGCCGTAGATGCGCAGGTCATTCTCCCACCAGCGGCTGCGGTACTCCAAGCCGATCTTGCCGGCGGCGAACGGGAAGAAGGCCGCGAGCGCCGCGGTGATGTCCGTGCCCAGGTTGTGCGGGATGCGGGCCATCAGGTTCGGCGGCAGTGCGGCGACGCAGAAATCGGCGGTGATCGCCTGCTCCCGGCCGCCCTGACGGTAGGTGACCGTCACGTCGGAGGCGCGGCCGGTGACCTTGAGGACCTGGGCGCCCAGGC
Source organism: Actinoplanes sp. CA-252034 (assembly GCF_050956125.1). Taxonomy (NCBI): domain Bacteria; kingdom Bacillati; phylum Actinomycetota; class Actinomycetes; order Micromonosporales; family Micromonosporaceae; genus Actinoplanes; species Actinoplanes sp. CA-252034. Next base: position 6,028,746 of record NZ_CP191846.1, on the reverse strand, counting down.
GCACTCGCTGCCGGCCGACCTTCGTGGTGAGGGCGGCGGCGATCCGGTCCATGCCGCCGACCGGTTGGAACATCATCATGGCCTGGTCGTAACCGAACTCGAAGCTGAGGTACCGCCCGACCTGACTGGCGAACACATCGGACAGCGACGGCGGACCGGGCAGCGGTGTCCCGTGGTCCTCGCCCGCGCCGGGGTACGACGCGAAGCCGCGCCGGGAGGACCCGACGTATTCGTGCTCGCCCCCGATGTCGCCGAAGTCCTCCAGGAACGACAGCAGTTGCGCTTTGTCCTCACCGGTCAGCACGCTGTCGAGCGCGCCCTGATCAGTGGCCTTCGCGAGCAGTTCGGACACGTACCCGTAGAGGTCTGCCTTGGCGGTCCGGAATCGGACGGGTGCCCCGGCCGCCTCGTTGTAGATCAACGCGTCGGCGTTGGCGTTGACGAACGGCTGGATCGGGACACCGAGCTCACGACAGTAGTCGAGGGTGACCATCCACTGGGCTATGCGGGCGGGGCCGGCGTTGAGGTAGGTGCCGGACGAGAATCCCGCCCGCTGGGTGTGGCCGTCCAGGTCGGTCTCCACGTGGCCGCCACGGACCGTCAGGTTGCGGCCGCCGGTGACGTCGCGGGCTTCGAGGATCGTACAGTCGTAGCCGGCTTTGCCCAGCTCGTAAGCGGCGGTGAGCCCGGCGATGCCGCCGCCCAGGATGACGACCTTGCGGGCGCCGCGGCCGGTCAGATGGAAGTCGGCCCGCCGCGGGGCCTGGAAATCGGGTGTTGCGGTGCCCACCGGTGCGTGCCCGAGCGCGCCCATCGTGGCGAAAAGGGCGCCGGCGCCACCGCTGACGCCCACCGAAGTAAGAAATCGACGCCTGGTGAGTTCCCCGTTACTCATCGTCCGAGCCTTTCGCCGATGAATAACATTGACATCTATCAAATGTTGCGGCTTGGTAAACGGCGCCCTGGTGACGGAATGGAAACCGGCAATTCGGCATGGTCGAGGCGCGACGGTTCGGTGAGGCGGAGGGAGGGCGGCGGTTCAGCGAGGCGCATCCGCGCAGTTCGGTGAGGCAGGGGCCCGGCGGCCTGATGGCAGCGAAACCGACGACCTGGTGATTGCGAAACCGGGGACCTGGTGACTGCGAAACCGGGACCTGGTGACTGCGAAACCTGCGACGGGAAGTGGCGGCGGGTGGCGTGGAGCGACTGCATGGTGGCGGGGTAGCGGGAAACATGCCCGGTATGTCAAGTTGTAGCCTCACTGAACGTTTTCGAGGAGCTTTCATGCCGCCCGGCGATCTACAGACCGACCGCCCACACTCCGCGCGGATCTACGACTACCTCCTCGGTGGCAAGGACAACTTCGAGGCGGACCGGCGGGCGGCCGAGCAGATGCTCCAGCACACGCCGATGCTGCCGATCTCGATGCGGGCCAATCGCAGGTTCATGGCGAAGGCCGTCGGCTTCCTGGCCGACCGCGGGGTCCGGCAGTTCCTCGACATCGGCACCGGGCTGCCCACCTCACCGAATCTTCACGAGGTCGTTCAGCGGATCGCCGCCGACTCCACGGTCGTCTACGTCGACAACGACCCGCTCGTGCTCACCCACGCCCGGGCACTGCTCACCCCGGTCGGCACCGGCGCCGTCTCCTACCTGGACGCCGACCTGCGCCGGCCGGAGGCGATCCTGGAGGCGGACGCCGTCGCCGCGGGTTTCGACCGGACCCGGCCGGTCGCGGTCACCCTGATCGCGGTGCTCCAGCATGTGATCGACGACGATCAGGCGCGCGACATCGTCGGGCGGCTGATGGCGCCTCTGCCGAGCGGGAGTGCGCTGGCCTTGTCAGCGGTGACGGTGGAGAACGATCCGGCCGGCGCGGGGACGGTCCGGACCTACAACCAGAACGGTGTGCCGGTCGTCGCACGGACGCGCGCGGGTGTGGAGGCCCTGTTCAGCGGCTTCGACCTGGTGGAGCCGGGCGTGGTCCCGGTGCACCACTGGAAACCGGTCGACGCCGACAAGGACGTCGACGACGCAGCCGTCTTCATGTACGGAGGCGTGGCCTTCAAATAGGACGCACGCCGGCCGAAGACGATACGACAGCGCGGGCGTCCGGAGGCGAGACGAGAGCGTGGGCGTCCGAAGGCGAATCGAGGGCAGCGCCGGCCCGGATCGGCATCCCAACCGGGCTAGGGGCGAGGGCTCAAGGCAACCGGGGGTCGATCATCGTCATTCCCGCGACGGTCGCGTTGTCGAAGATCGGTAGCAGCATGGCGGCCTCCGACAGGCCGATGGTCCGCTCGATCAGCCGCTGCGGAGCGAGCCGGCCCTCGGCGATCAGCGTCATCATCTCCGGATAGTCGACGGCTGCCATCCCATGGCTGCCGAGGACGTCCAGCTCCCAGCCGATCACCCGGGCCATCGGTACGCGGGGATGCCCGTCGATCGGCGGCAGCAGCCCGATCTGCACATGCCGGCCCCGCCGTCGCAGGCTGAGGATCGCGTCGGCGCAGGTCTGTTCCGCGCCGACCGCGTCGACGGAGACGTGGCTGCCACCGCCGGTCAGGTCGGCGACCGTGGCCGGCACGTCCCCGGAGGCCGGCAGGGTGTGCTCGGCGCCGAGTTCGGCGGCCACGGTCAGGGCGGCCGGATTGCGGTCGACGGCGATGACGCGAGCACCCAGCGCACGGGCGATCATCACCGCGCTGAGCCCCACACCGCCGGCGCCGATGACGGTCACCCATTCGCCCTCGGTGACCTTCGCCCGGCCGGCGAGTGCCCGGAACGCCGTGGCGAACCGGCACCCCAGCCCCGCTGCCGCCTCGAACCCGACCCGATCCGGGATGGCCACCAGATTGGTGTCGGCGGCGTGCAGCGGCACCAGCTCCGCGAACGATCCCGCATGCGTGAACCCGGGTTGCTGCTGGTCGGGGCAGACCTGCGCCTGGCCGGTCCGGCACCACTCGCACCGACCGCAGCCGCACACGAACGGGACGGTCACCCGGTCGCCGACCGTCCAGCGTTCGACGCCCGTGCCCAGCGCGGCGATCACCCCGGCCAGTTCGTGCCCGGGAATGTGCGGCAGGGTGATGTCGTCGTGACCCGCCCACGCGTGCCAGTCGCTGCGGCACATCCCGGTCGCCATCACCCGGACCACCACACCACCCGGTGGCGGCGACGGTTCGGGCACCTCCCGTACCTCCGGTCGGGCTCTGATCGCATCGAACACCACGGCACGCATCGGCACATCCTCTCAGCCGTTAGAGTCGGCGCATGCCGATTCCCTCCCGCGGCCTGACCGAGGACGATCGGAAGCTGATCGAGTTGGCCCGCCGCATCGTCGACGCCAACACCGACGGCGACCAGGGCATCCACACGATGGGGGCGGCGGTCCGCGCCGTCGACGGCTCGATGTACGGCGGGATCAACCTCTATCACTTCCTCGGCGGGCCGTGCGCCGAACTGGTCGCGCTCGGCCATGCCCGCGCCTCCGGCGCTCGCGAGCTCACGACGATCGTCGCGGTCGGCAACGAGGGCCGCGGCCCGGTGGGCCCCTGCGGCCGCGACCGGCAGATCCTGTTCGACTATCACCCCGGCATCCGGGTCATCCTGCCCACGGAGAAAGGCATTCGGAGCGTACGGATCACCGACCTCATGCCACTCGCGGCGAGGTGGACCGTCGACGAGGGTACGCAGGAGTTCGATCCGAGCCTGTTCGACTGAGCGGCTTATTCGCTGGTGCCGGAGGCCGTGGGTGGGCGACGATCCGCCGGTGACGAACACTCCTGAGGGTTTCACCTACCGCATCCGCAAGAACGGCGAAGTGGAGATGCTGCACCACGGCCGCCCGGCCGGTGTGCTGCGCGGCGCCAAGGCGGCCCGTTTCCTTGTCGACGTCGACAACGAGGATCCGCAGGAGTTGATGGCCCGCCTGACCGGCAACTACCGGCACGGCAACGAGCGCGCCGCCAAGAACCATCCCCGCAACCGACGTCCGTGAACGATCAGTCCTTCCGCTCGGGGTCGGCCGGCGGCGTCGCGTAGTAGTTGTTGGTCATCGTGGCGGTCGTGCCGTCGCCGATCTGCACGTTTCCGCTGCTGCGGAAGCCCTTGATGGTGATTCGGCTCCCCGCGGCGGCCGGTGGGTCCTCCGGCTCACGCCGCCGCAGCGCGACGACCGCCGTCACACCGAGCGTGACCAGCGCCAGCAGGAAACTGCCGACACTCGCATACTGATCAGCGTCGCCGAGCGAATCCCGGCTCCCGAAGAAGAGCCCGGCCAGCACGAACGCCACCGCGAACGCTCCCGCGGTCAGCCACAACCTCATCGCGTCACCACCACCCCTCACCGCGTTGCTCCTCCGAGGATGTCACGGCCGGGCGAGCCCTCGCCGCCGGCGGCGAGGTCGGCCGCGGGGCCCGGCGGCTGTGCGGCTGGAGGTCATGCGGGCGTTCCGGCGGCTGGCGGAGGTGACGGTGTGATTGGGTGCGGTGCCGGCGGTCGCGCGGGTGGCCGCGGGGCCGGTGGTTGTGCGGTCGGCCGAGGGGTCGGCGGTTCTACGGGTGGGCCGGCGGCCGGCGGCGTGGGCGGGCGGGAGGCCGCCGGAGGCGGCGGGTGGAACGGGCCGGCGGCCGGTGCGGACGGCGCTGGGACCGGCCGGGGCGCGGCGGAGGGCGGTAGGAGCGGACCCGGGGGCGGCGCGGGCGGACCGGAGGGCGGCACTGGCGGCGGCGTGGGCCGCGAGCGGCGAGAAGCCGGCGTCGGCCGGGGGACGGTTGGCCGGGCGGGCGAAGGCTGGTGGTGGGCGACGACGACGGGGGTACGGGCCATCGCGCCCACGGTCCAGGCTGAGGCGGCGGCGACTCACCTGGAGATGGGCGATCAGGTGACGTTGGAGGCGGGGACTGGGCGAGCCGGTCGGTGAAGGAGGCGTCGAGGGTCGTCCGGGCGGTGGTGAGGTCGAGTTCGGTGTGCAGTTCGTTGCCGGTCCCGATCATGATGCTGGTCATGGCGTCGATCGATGCCATCCCGAACAGCCCGAGGAGAGTGGCCGGACGGCGGGGCAGGCCGTCGGCGTACCCCAGGATGTTGTCGTCCGTGGTGTTCTCCGCCGCGCCGACCAGGTCGCAGAGGAAATCGGCCAGCGCGCCCGGATCGGCCGGCGTCCCGGTGACGACGTCGACGTAGCGGCGGGCCAGGTCTTCGCTGTCGGCGAGCAGCGCGCCCGCCGGGATGACGGTCCGCTCCACCACGAAGTGCGAGTCGAGCCGGGTCATCGCGTCGTCGCCGAGTTGCACCGACTCGCAGTCGTAGATCTCCGCGGTGCAGTCGGCACGCAGTTTGAGCTCGGCCTGTTGCGGGCCGTTCTCGACGGGCGGGTCGACGAGCCGGGTCAGGGTCGCCCGCAGGTCGCGTACCACCGTCGAGTTGTCCCCGCCGGGGACCGCCTCCGCGAGGACCCGCTCCACCTGACGGGACCGCAGCGCGTCGTCGGCGATCACCGCCTGCCGGATGTGTACATGATCGACCTGGGTGAGCTCGCACCCGTTCCCGACCACGGCCGCCGTCGAGTCACGCGCGTGCACGGTGTGCGCCGGGAACATCAGCCCCAGGCCGCGGGTGCTGATCCCCTCGTGCGCGTGCGTGGCCACCTGCAGCAGCCCGACGCCGTGATAGTCGAGCCGCACCGGATCGGCCCGCCGGTCGCCCGGCCACCACCGCGGGTAGGACCGCTCCGGCCGGCTCTCCACCTCGAGTCCGCGTTGGCGCAGCTCGTCCTGCCCGACCGGCCGCAGCAGGTCGAAGATCCGGGGATCCTCAGCCGCCGGCAGAGCCACGCCGGAAGCCTCACCCTGTAGCCGGCCGGCCGCCGCCCGTGCCGCGTCGGGAGCCCAAACGGACTGCCGTTCCGCTACCTGTGCCGCGTCGGGAGTCGGAGCGGACTGTCGGTCGGCTACCTGTGCCGTGTCGGGGGCCGGACGGGGCTGTCGGTCGGCCGCCCGCCGAGCCTCTCGATTCCGTAGCAGCCAGGCGGCGAGGGAACTGCCCAGACCGGTCGCCCGGAGCGGCGCGGACCTATGGTCACGCAGTCGTTCACCTTCGCTCTTCGCCTCCGAGGTGGTCCGGCTGGGAGGCGCGGGGGGTGAGCCGGGCGTGGCGCTCCGGCTGGGAAGCGCGGCGGCTGAGCCGGGCGTGGCGCTCCGGCTGGAAGGCGTGGCAGCTGAGGCTTGCGTGGCGCCCGGGCCGCTAGGCGTGGCAGGTGAGGCCGGCGTGGCGCTGCGGCCGCGAGGCTTGGCGGGTGAGGCCGAGCTGGCGCTCGGGCCGCGAGGTGAGGCCGGCGCGGCGCTTTGACCGCGAGGCGCGGCGGGCCTGGCTGGTGAGGCCGGCGCGGCGGGCGCGGCGGGCGTGGCCGGCGCGGCGGTCTGGCTGCTCGGCGAGACGGGCCGCGGCCGGTTCGCCGGTCGATACTGTCGGAACACCGGACACCCCCAGACTGTGTCGCATCGAGACTGGCACTCCGCGGCCGTTGTGTGACAGGGGCTGACCGTGCCAGTTCGCCGGGGCTAATAGAGTGCGTTCGTGCGCGTTGTGGTCACGGGGGCGGCGGGTTTCATCGGCAGCCACCTCACGCAGGCGGTGGCCGCCGCCGGGCACGAGGTGCTCGCGGTGGACGCACGGTCGCGCGGCGCGTCGCCGGCCAACCTTGCCGAGCTGGCCCGGACGGGCATCACCGTGACCGATTGCGATCTCGTCACCGACGATCTGGCGCCGCTGGCCGACGCCGATGTGGTGCTGCATCTGGCCGGGCGTCCCGGGGTGCGGTCCTCCTTCGGTGAGGGCGAGGCGGAGGCCCGGCGGGACAACGTCGCCGCCACGGCACGCCTGCTCGACGTGTGCGCGGCCCGGGGGCCACGGTTCGTGCTGGCGTCCAGTTCGTCGGTCTACGGTGACGCCGACCGGCCGTGCACGGAGGACGACCCGATCGCGCCGGGTAGCCCGTACGCGAGATCGAAATCGGACGCCGAGACGCTCGTGCAGCGGGCCGCCGACGGTGGTCTCCCGGTCGTCGTGTTGCGCTATTTCTCGGTTTACGGGCCGCGGCAGCGCCCGGACATGGCGTTTCACCGTTTCATCGAGGCGGCTCTGGTCGGCTCGCCGGCCCCGCTCTACGGCGACGGCGGGCAGAGCCGTTCGTTCACGTATGTCGGCGACGTGGTCGAGGCGACGGTCCGGGCGGCGCTGGCGCCGCTGCCGCCGGGCACGGTCCTCAACGTCGGCCATCCGGTCACGGTGCGTGTGCGAGATGCTCTCGATCGCATCGGTACGCTGCTCGGCGCCCCGCCGCCCACGGTGCCCAAGGACCGCGCCCCCGGTGACGTGACCCGCACCTGGGCCGGTACCGCCCGCGCCACCGAGCTGCTGGGATGGACCGCGACGACCGGCCTGGACGAGGGCTTGGCCCGACAGATCGCATGGCACCGGAAAAGGGCGCCGGGAGCGGGCGCCGGGATAGGCGCAGGGCAAGGACGCCGGGATAGGCGCACCGGGTGAGGGCGCCGGGAGGCGCGCGAACGGATGCGGGGCACAGTGAGTAGCCGAGGGGGCTGCAGTGACGAACGGTGAGGGGCACCGGGCGGCCTACGTGGCGTTCGACAGGTTCCCGTCGGCGAAGGGCTCGGCGGTGCACATCCGGCACATGGCGGCGGAGTTGTTCGAGCGCCACGGCGGTGGCCTGCTGTGTGTGCTGGGTGGCGGCGACCTGCCCGCCTACCAGTACGAGAACGGCGTGGAGATCGTCCGTTTCACCGAGGTGGTGCCGAACCTGCTGGATCGCGCGCAGGCGTTCTCCGCGTGGGTCGCCGACCGGCTCGAACCGCACCGGGACACGCTGGAGATCTGTCACGTCCGTGACCCGTGGGGTGCGCTTGCGGCGCTGACCACGGACGCGCGGCTGGTCTACGAGGCCAACGGGCTGCCGTCGGTCGAGTTGCCGTACGCGTGGCCGATGGCCGCCCCGTCGACGCTGGCGAAGATCCGTGAGATCGAGGAGCACTGTCTGCGTCGGGCCGCGGCGGTGGTCGTCCCGTCGTACGTCATCGAGAAGGCCGTGATCGAGCGCGGTGTGACGCCGGACCGCCTGCATCTGATCCCGAACGGTGCCGATCCGGTGGCGGCCGACGTGCCGCGCCCACCCGGCGCGCCCGGCCGTTATGTGTTGTATGTCGGTGCGCTGCAGCCGTGGCAGGGTGTCGACGTGCTGCTGCGGGCCTTCGCCCGGCTGGCTGATCTGACCGATCTGTCGCTCGTGGTGTGCTCGTCGGTGGCGCGGGCGCGGGCGCGTCCGCTGATCCGGCTGGCCGAGCGTCTGGAGATCGCGGTGACCTGGCGTTTCCAGTTGCCGCACGAGGAGGTCGCCGGCTGGCTGGCGCACGCCGAGCTGTCGGTGGCGCCGCTGACCGCCACCGCCCGCAACCTGGAGCAGGGCTGCAGCCCGATCAAGGTGTGGGAGTCGATGGCGGCCGGGACCGCGGTGGTCGCCTCCGACCTGCCGGTGATCCGCGAGGTGCTGGGTGATCTGGGCCGGTTCGTTCCACCGGACCGCCCGGCCGAGTTGGCGCGCGCGATCCGGGTGCTGCTGGAGTACCCCGATCTCTGCCGTGACCTGGGCGAGCGCTCCCGGCGCAGGATCATCGACGGGTTCACGTGGCAGCACGCCCGAACTCGTCTCGGCCAGGTCTATGACCTGGTCGGGGGCCACTGATAGGTTCCGGTCATGTTCTGGCGCAAGCAGAAGGCCGCGATCGCCGGTTTCCATCCGCTGCACCAGGCGCTCATCCACGAGCGCGGTTTCTCCGCGACGCAGCCGGCCGCGGGCTGGGCGGCGCTGGCCGCCAGTCTGCATCAGCACGCCGCCCTGGTCCGCCGCCCGAAGTGGGCCCTGCCGCCGCGGGTGATCGAGGTGCTGGTGCCGCTGATCGCCGAGGTCAGCACCGACCTCGGCCGCAAGGGCGCCCTCACGATCACCGCCGACCTGCGCGGCCACGAGGCGCCCGGCAAGAGCCATCCGCCGCGGGACCTGCCGGTGCGCCCACCGGTCAAGTCGATGACCGACACCTGGAGCATCGACCCGTGGCTGCGGCTGCGCGCCGATCTGCGCGACGGCAGCGTGCTCGAGATCCTCGTCGTCGACCGGGTCCGCACGCGGCGGGTCGTCAAACGCAATCCGCGCGGCAAGACCAAGATCAAACGCAAGACCAAACAGGTGCAGATCATCAAGGTACGCCGGAAGCTGCCCCCGAACGCTCCGGGGAACCGTCCCGCGACCCGGCCGCCGAGCTGGATCCGGACGGTGGTGCGCGACGGCCCGCGCCGCAGCGTGACCGCCGCCGCCAAGGTGTCGCGCCCCCCGCAGAGCCACCACGAGCAGCTCGACTGGATCCTCGCCGTGGCCACCGAACCGTTCCGTTGGAGTGCACGTTGACACCCTGCGCGGTCACCACCGGCTTCTTCACCCTCGGCAAGTGCGGCCGCATGGCGGTGGCCGGCTGCCCCTCCTGCGGGCGCGCGATCTGCGCCGACCACATCGCCGACGGCGGCCTGTGCCCGGAGTGCGCGGCCGCCCGCAACCAGCTGAGCCATCCGGCCGCGGCCGCCGCCCGCCGCCGTCGCGCCTACCGGCAGCGGTCGTCGGAGCAGTATGCCGACGCCGTCTGGTACACGGGTTTCGACACCTACGACCGGGCCGCCTTCGACCCGGGCGCGGGTGCTTCCCAGGACTATCTCGACGACGGCGACGACGCCCTGGTGGACAGCTGATGCGACTGCTCTGGGTGACCGAGAACTATCCACCCAGCCCCGGCGGCATGGCCAACTCGTGCGACCGGATCGTCCGTGGCCTGCGTGCCGCCGGCGTCGGGGTCGACGTGGTGCATCTGAGCCGGCGTACCACCCGTCACCGGGAGGACGGCCTGCAGACGGTGCCGCTCGGCGACGACCCGGAGCACGCCCTGCGCCTGCTGTGGACGACCCTGGAGCCCCGGATCGGCGACTACACGCACGTCGTCGCGTTCGGCGGGACCTACCCGATGCTCGCGGCGCCGGTCTACGCGCGGTGGGGCGGGCTGCCGCTGGTCACCCTGCTGCGCGGCAACGACTTCGACACCGGTGTCTTCTCGCTGCGCCGCCAGCCGGTCGTCCTCGAGGCGCTGCGCACGTCGGCGCACGTGTGTGTCGTCGCCGCCGGAACCGCCGCGCAGGTCACCGCCCTCGCGCCGGCGACACCGGTGACGTGGGTCGCCAACGGCATCGACACGGAGCAGTGGCGGATCCTGCCGTCCGAACAGCACGCCGCCGACGCCTGGCGGGCCGCGAGCGTGACGCCCGGGCACCGCACGATCGGGGTGATCGGGCAGCTCAAGAACAAGAAGGGCGTACGCCTGCTGCTCGATGCCCTGCCGGCCGACCGTTTCCACCTGATCCTGGCCGGCGACCTGGAGCCCGGCATCGGCGAGTGGCTCGCCGCCCATCCGCGGGTCGCGCACACGGTGTGGCCGTTCCGGGACCGCTACCAGTTGCTCTCCGTCTACGCCTCGTGTGATCTGGTCGCGCTGCCGTCGTTCTACGACGGCCTGCCCAACGTCGCTCTGGAGGCGGCCGCCCTCGGTCTCCCGCTGCTCACCTCGGACGCCGGTGGCCTCGCCGACCTGGTCGACGACGAGATCGGCTTCCGCTTCCCGGCCGGTGACCCGCACGCCTGCCGGGCCGCCGTCCACCGGGCCGCGGTCGCCGGCGACGCCGAGCTGGCGGCCCTGGGCGCGGCCGGGGCCCGCCGGGTCCGTGACCGGTTCGGCCTCGCCGGGGAGACCGACGGCTATCTGAAGGTCCTGGAATCCGTGCGGTGATCGCCTGCTACGTGCGGGGCGGCGGGCTCGGGCACCTCACCCGGATCCGGGCCTACCTGCACACGTGCCATCCGGGGGAGACCGCGACGATTCTGACGGCGTCGGCGTTCACCGCGGATCCGCGTGTGGCCGGGCCGCACCGGCTGCTGCCCGTCGAAGCGCTGCCGTCGCTGCGCCCGTCGACGCTGGTGGTGGACGCGTTCCCGGCCGGTCTCGACGGCGAGCTGTCGGCGGCGTCGGTGCCGCCCGGCGCCCGGACGATCCACCTGGCCCGGCTGCTGCGCTGGGACGCCTACCGGCGGTTGCTGCCCGCCGACCCGATCGTCTTCGACGAGACATGGCTGCTGGAGGGGCTCACGGCCGAGCACCGCGCGAGCCTCGGCCCGGCCGCGCCGCTCACCCTCGGCGATCCACCGAGTGCGGCACCGCGCGGCGTGAGCGAGGGCTCCTGGCTGGTCGTGCACTCCGGCGCCTGGCCGGAGATCCAGGAGCTCCTCGGGTACGCCCGTGACTGCGCCGCCGCCGAGGGAGTCCGTCCCCGGCTGGTGCTGGTCAGTCCCCGCCGTCCCGGCGAGCTTCCGGCGGACGTCGAGCACGTCGACGCGTACCCCGCGTGGCCGCTCTTCGCTGCCGCGGCCCGGGTGGTCACCGCGGCCGGCTTCAACGCCGTCCGCCAGATGAGCCGGTGGCGCGCGAAGCACCTGATGCTGCCGTTCCCGCGTCGCTTCGACGACCAGTTCGCCCGGGCCGCCGCGGCCCGTGCATCCGGTTCGTAGGGTAGTTCCCGGGTATCGCCCAGATTCGGCCGTAATCCCTGCTTATCGTAGGGTTGTCGGTGCCCTGGTCGGCCGTGAAGGGGAACTCAGTTGCTCCGCAGAATCGTCACGGCGGGTGTTCTCGCCGCCGTCCTCGGCATCCCGTCCGTCGTTCAGGCCGGACCCCCGCCCGGCAGTCCCGGCGCCGGTGACGTCTACTACCCCGACTACGGCAACGGGGGCTACGACGTCGCGCACTACGACATCCGTCTGCGCTACCGCCCGAAGAGCGACCGCCTGACCGGCACCACGACGATCCTGGCGTCGGCCACCCAGGACCTGTCCCGGTTCAACCTCGACTTCGCGCTGGCCACCAAGTCGGTACGGGTCAACAACCGGCCCGCCCGGTTCGCCCGCAAACGCGCCCACGAGCTGGTCGTCACCCCGGCGCGACCGCTCGTGAGCGGTGAGCCGATGACGATCGTCGTCGAGTACGACGACGTCCCGTCGAAGGTGGCCGCGGACGGCAAGACGTCGTGGAACCGGACCCCAGACGGTGCGCTGGCCGTCAACGAGCCGGAGATCGCCTGGTGGTGGTACCCGAGCAACGACCACCCGACCGACAAGGCGAGCTTCGACGTGTCGGTGCTGGTGCCGGACGGGGTGGAGGTGATCTCCAACGGCACGCCGACCGAGTGGGCCACCCGGGCGGTCGACGGCTGGTCGCGCTACTCGTGGCGGCAGGACAAGCCGCAGGCCGGCTACCTGGCGTTCCTCGCGATCGGTGACTTCGACGTCAGCCTGGACACCTCCGCCGACGGCAGCCCGATCGTCACGGCGTACAGCACCCGGCTCGACGCGGCGACGGCCGCGGCGGCGAAGGCGAGCGTGGAGCGGTCCGACGAGATCACCGACTGGCTGGCGGAGCGCTTCGGTCCCTACCCGTTCAGCGCGCGCGGCGGCGTGGTCACCGGCGTCGACGATCAGCCCTTCGCCCTGGAGAACCAGACCCGGCCGGTGTACGACGGAGGCTTCTTCGAGTCGGGTGCCAACGTCTCCGTGGTCGTCCACGAGCTGGCGCACCAGTGGTTCGGCGACTCCGTGTCGGTGGCGCAGTGGAAGGACATCTGGCTCAACGAGGGCTTCGCGACGTACGCCGAGTGGCTCTGGTCGGAGGATCAGGGCGAGGGCACCGCCGCCGAGATCGCCCGGTACGTCCATTCGACGGCGCATCCGGCGGACGACTCGTTCTGGCAGACGCCGCCGGGCGACCCGGGCGCGGCGGACCTGTTCGACAGCGCCGTCTACGACCGTGGCGCGCTCACCCTGCACCACCTGCGAGAGCTCGTCGGGGACAAGCACTTCTTCGCGATCCTGAAGGCCTGGACCGACGCCGAGAAGTACGGCACCGCGACGACGGCCGAGTTCCAGGCGCTGGCCGAGCGGATCTCCGGCGTCGACCTGGACGAGTTCCTGAAGAAGTGGCTGTACACGCCGGGCCGCCCCGAGGTGCCCGCGCGCACCCCGGCCACCGCCCCGGCGAAGCCGAAGTCCTGGTCGGGGCTCGCTCAGCGCGCCGAGACCCGGGGCTGACCTCCACAAGCGACCCGGTGAGTTAATAGATTCTTTTAGATGTATTGGTAGGTTTCTCCGCGATCGGACCATCCCGTGAAGGGAGACACCCTTGCTCCGCAGAACCGTCACCGTGACGGCGGCTGTCCTGGCCGCCGTCCTCGGCGTCCCGACCGGCTCCCAGGCCGCACCCGCGCCCGGCAGCCCCGGCGCCGGCGACGTCTACTACCCCGAATACGGCAACGGGGGCTACGACGTCGCGCACTACGACATACGCCTGCGCTACTACCCGGACACCGACCGGCTCACCGGCACCACGACGATCCTGGCGTCGGCCACCCAGGACCTGTCCAGATTCAACCTCGACTTCGCGCTGGCCACCAAGTCGGTGCGGGTCAACAACCGGGCCGCAGGGTTCGCCCGGCAGAGCGACCACGAGCTGGTCGTCACCCCGGCCCGCGCGATCGCGAAGGGCGCCCCGCTGACGATCGTCGTCGAGTACGACGACATCCCGTCGAACGTCGTCGCCGCCGGTCTCACCTCGTGGAACCGCACCCCCGACGGCGCGCTGGCCGTCAACGAGCCGGAGATCGCCTGGTGGTGGTACCCGAGCAACGACCACCCCACCGACAAGGCCAGTTTCGACGTGTCGGTGCTGGTGCCGGACGGCGTGGAGGTGATCTCCAACGGCGCCCCGACCCGCTGGGCGGCGCCCGTGTTCGACGGCTGGAGCCGCTGGTCGTGGCGGCAGGACAAGCCGCAGGCCACCTACCTGACCTTCCTCGCGATCGGTGACTTCGACACCTATCAGGACACCTCCGCCGACGGCAGCCCGATCGTCACGGCGTACAACACCCGCCTGGACGCGGTGACGGCCGCCGCGGCGAAGTCCAGCGTCGAGCGGTCCGACGAGATCACCGACTGGCTGGCGGGGCACTTCGGCCCCTACCCGTTCGGCGCGCGCGGCGGCGTGGTCACCGGCGCCGGAGATCAGGGCTTCGCCCTGGAGACCCAGACCCGGCCGGTGTACGACGGACGCTCGTTCATCCGGGGCTCGAACAACTCGCTCGTCGTCCACGAACTGGCACATCAGTGGTTCGGCGACTCCGTCTCGGTCGGCCAGTGGAAGGACATCTGGCTCAACGAGGGCTTCGCGTCGTACGCCCAGTGGCTCTGGTCGGAGGATCAGGGTGAGGGGACCGCCGCCGAGATCGCTGACTACGTCTACTCGACGGTGTATCCGGCGGACAGCGAGTTCTGGCAGGTGCTGCCGGGCGACCCGGGCCCCACGCGGCTGTTCGACGGCGCCGTCTACGACCGGGGCGCGCTCACCCTGCACCACCTGCGTGAGCTGGTCGGCGACGAGGACTTCTTCGCGATCCTGAAGGCCTGGACCGAGGCGAAGAAGCACAGCGCCGGCACGACGCCCGAGTTCCAGGCGCTGGCCGAGCGGATCTCCGGTGTCGACCTGGACGCCTTCCTGCAGGAGTGGCTCTACACCCCGGCCGTCCCGACCTCGGTGTGAGCACCCTGGCCGTCCCGGCGCAGCCGAAGTCGTGGCCGCAGATCGTGGCCGCCCACCACTGACGGAATCTGCCGGAAGTGCCGGCCCGCGCCGGTCAGCGATGCCTAATTTGAGGGCTATGCGGAAATTGATCGCGCTGACCTTCGTCCCGGCTCTGGCGGCCGCCGTGATCCTCACCGGAACGGCGGCCGCCGGCGACGGCGGGCGGACCCCGGCGCCCGCCGCGTCCCCGCCCCTGGGCGACGACTACTACACCGACCGGGAGATGGAGCGCGGTCTGCCCCGCCTGGCGCAGATGCCGGAGGGCTACACCCAGCTCAGCGACGAGGAGGACGGCTACGTCGGGCTGCTCGACACCGACTCCTGCTACGCCGAGCCGCACAACGAGCTGAGCGGCTTCGTGCCGATCACCTCGGTACGCCGGGCCTTCCGGAACGAGGACGGCAGCACCATCGCGATCCAACTGCTCGCCGTCGGGCACGACGACGTCACCGACTGGGTCGCCGAAACCGCCGCGCCGCCCACCGAATGCCCGGTCGTCAAGGAGAACGGTGCCACCGCCGTCACCAACACGCGATTGCCGCTGCCCGACCTCGGTCACGAGGCCGCCGGCCTGATCCGGGTGTTCGGCGCCGAGTCGAACACACCGAACCGGCGGCACTCGGCGGCGATGGCCTGGGGGCCGGTCGTCCTGACCGTCGAGGAGACCCGGACCGACGAGCACCGGCAGGAGCGGTTCGTCGACATCGTCGCGATCGCGGCCAGGCAGGTGGACAGGATCACCGACGGCCCCTCGATCGAGGAGCTCCGGCTCGGGCTGATCGGTGTCGCCGACCTGCCGGCCGGGCACCGGCTCGTCTCCGACGACACGATCGAGACCGCGCAGGTGTTCACCGTCCCGAAGTGTGACGGCACGACCGAGTCGTTCGGCGACGGCAGGCTCGCGGTACGGCGTACCTTCGCCCGCGGCGACGGCGACGCCACGATCGAGGTGATCGTCGGGCCCACCGAGCTGTCCGGCGTCTTCGCCCGCGCGCTCGGCCGGTGCCCGGACACCACCGACCTGCAGACGCCGGCGACCGACCTCACCGCCGACGGTGTCGTCTACCCGGGTCCGCCCCGCCGGGCACGGGCGGTCGTCGCCTACCACGGTGTGGCGTCGGACGTGCGGGTGACGCTCTCCGGCGACGTCTCCGAAGCCGAGGTCCAGAAGATCGTCGAGGCCGCCATGGTCGGCATCCTCAAGGTCGTCTGACGGCGGGCGGCCCTCCCGGTGAGGGCCACCCGCTCCGATCAGCTGTGCTCGACCGCGGCCGCCTCGACCGGGAGCGCCGCCACGTACCGCTGCATGAACGCGTTGAAACCGGCCACGTCCTCCGGGTCCGGCGCTGCCGTGTCCAGTTGCGCGCCCGCGAACACCGACGTGTCCAGGAAGTCGGCGAGGCTCTGCCCCGGCTGCCGCGCCGTCACGAACCCGGCCAGCACCGCGATGCCCCACGCCCCACCCTCGGCGGCCAGGTTGCCGACCGACACCGGCGTGTTGATCGCCGCGGCCAGCAGCTTCTGCGCCACGCCCTCGGTCTTGAACAGCCCGCCGTGCGCGAACATGCTGTCCAGCTGCACCGACTCGGCCTTCTGCAGCACGTCCATGCCGATTCGCAGCGTGGCCAGCGCCGAGTACAGCTGGGTGCGCATGAAGCTGCCGAGCGTGAGCGCGCTGCCCGGCTCCCGCAGGAACAGCGGCCGCCCCTCGTGCAGCTTCGTGATCGGCTCCCCGGACAGGTAGTTGAACGCCATCAGCCCGCCACCGTCCGCGGCGCCGGTCAGCGCCGACTTGAACAGCGTCTCGAAGATCTGGCCACTGGAGGCCGAAGCGCCCAGCGCCGTCGCGAACTCGGCGAACAGACCGGCCCAGGAGTTCAGCTCGCTGGCACCGTTGTTGCAGTGCACCATCGCCACCAGGTCACCGGCCGGCGTCGTCACCAGGTCGATCTCGGGGTGCATCCGGCTCAGCGGCCCGTCCAGCACGATCATCGCGAAGATGCTGGTCCCGGCGCTGATGTTGCCGGTACGGCGGGCGATCGAGTTGGTCGCCACCATGCCCGTGCCGGCGTCGCCCTCCGGCGGGCACAGCGTCGCACCCGGCTGCAGCGTGCCGCTCGGGTCGAGCAGCCGCGCGCCCGACTCGGTCAGCGTCCCGGCCGCCTCACCCGCGGGCAGCACCGCCGGCAGCAGGTCGGCCAGCTTCACCGGCACCCGCCCGGCGGCCAGCTCGTCGAACTGGTCCAGCATCCGCGCGTCGTACCCACCGGTCGTCACGTCGATCGGGAACATGCCGCTCGCGTCGCCGACACCCAGCACCTGACGGCCGCTGAGCCTCCAGTGCACGTATCCGGCGAGCGTCGTGAGGTGGGCGAGCCGGCCCAGGTGCTCCTCGCCGTCGAGGACGGCCTGGTAGAGGTGGGCGATACTCCAGCGGTGCGGGATGTTGTAGCCGAACAGCTCGCTGAGCTGCTCCGACGCGTCGCCGGTGTTGGTGTTGCGCCACGTCCGGAACGGCGTGAGCAGCTCACCCTCGCCGTCGAACGCCAGGTAGCCGTGCATCATCGCCGAGACGCCGAGCGCCCCCACCGACCGCAGGTCGGTTCCATACCGATTGCGGACATCCTCCGCCAGGGCGGCGAAACAGCCCTGCAGGCCCTCCCACACCGCTTCGAGAGAGTAGGTCCAGGTCCGGTCGACGAACTGGTTCTCCCAGTCGTGGCTGCCGACCGCGATCGCCGCATGATCCGGTCCGGTCAGCACGGCCTTGATCCGCGTCGACCCCAACTCGATCCCGAGAGCCGTCCGCCCCTCGTCGATCGCTGCGCGCACCTCGGCCGACGGCCGTGCATCCGTATCAGTCATGGTCATGTCATACCGCACGCCATCAGGTGGAACGTGACCGGCCCGGCACATACATGAAACACCGCATCACCTTTTGCAGCGCTGCAGAGACGGGCGCGGCCCGCGGCCCTGCACCATCCCCGGTGTGGTGGGGCCGGTGACGGCCGTGTGCCCTGGCCGGACAGCCGTGGGAACCGACCGTTCCCGGCACCTCCGAGTCGTTACATTAATTCGGCGTGGTCGATGGGTTCGGGCCCTCCGAAGGCCGAAACCACGACTAGGGTGGTCGCGGGATTCCACTCAGGGGAGACACGGGAGGCCTTGACGATGGACAGGACGATGGTTGCTGCCCGCAGCCGGGCGAGACGGGCCGTACGCCCCATCGGGCTGGCCGCCGCACTGGCCGGCCTGACCCTGGCCGCGGGGGTGGGCTCCGCTCCGGCCTCGGGCGTCACCGGCGGCACGCCGGCCGACGGGTACGCGTTCGCGGCGCACATCCAGGTCGGCGACCTGGTACGCGGATGCTCCGGCGCCCTGATCGACCCGGAGTGGGTCGCCACCAGCGCCGCCTGCTTCGCCGGTGCCGGCGGTGCGCCCACCCAGGTGACCACGGTCACCGTCGGGCGGGCTGACCTGCGCGCGACCGGCGGCCAGGAGCGCCGGGTCGTCGACGTGGTGCTGCACCCGGACCGCGAGCTGGCCCTGGCCAAGCTCTCCGCCCCGGTCATCGACGTCGCGCCGGTTCCGATCGCCGCCGTCGCCCCGGCCGCCGGGGAGTCGCTGCAGGTCCTGGGGTACGGCCGTACCGCCACCACCTGGGTGCCGGGCCGCCTGCACCGTGGCGACCTGATCGTCCAGGCCGTCGGCGGCACCTCGATCGACCTCGCCCCCGCCGCGGGCGCGTCGGCCGGAATCTGCAAGGGCGACGCGGGCGGACCGGCACTGCGGCCGCGCGGCGCCGGATTCGAGCTCGTCGGCGTGCACGCCGCCTCCGGTCAGGCCGGCTGCCTCGCGGCGCCGGCCGGCGCGACCGCCACGGCGACCGACACCCGGCTCGACGACATCGCGGCCTGGGTCCGTCAGACCGTCCGCGGCGGCACGTTCGTGCGCCTCCCCACGAGCGCGGCGGTCCTCGACACCCGCGGCTCGATCGGCGGCGCACCGGGCGTCAAGGCCGCCGGCACCACCACGTCGTTCCAGGTCGCCGGCGTCGGCGGGGTGCCCGCCACCGGTGTGTCCGCGGTCCTGGTGGACGTCACCGCGGTGACCACGACCGCCGGGGGATACCTGACCGTGTTCCCCGAGGGCGCCACCCGGCCGGTGGCGCTGTCGACGCTGAACGTGACCGCCGACCAGATCCTGTCGAACAGTGCCGTGGTGACGATGCCGGCCAGCGGCAAGCTCTCCGTCTTCAACAGCGGCGGCGGCGTGCACATCGTCGTCGACGTGCACGGCTACTACACCCGTGCCGGCACCTCCGGCGGCGGCTACGTGCCGGTCACGCCGACCCGGCTGGTGGACACCCGCAGCGGGCTCGGCGGTGGCGGCACGACGACGATCCCGAGCGGCGGCAGCCGGACATTCCCGTTCACCGGCGGGGTGATCCCGGCCGGAGCGTCCGCCGCCTTCGTCGACCTGATCGCCACCGGCGCCACCGCACAGGGCTGGATCGGCACGTTCGCGACCGGCGGCGCCAGCCGCAGTGTCATGGACTACGTTCCGGGCACCACCTCGCACGGCGTGGCGGTGCGGCTCGGCACGGACGGGCGGGCCACGTTCACCAACAACAGCGGCTCACCGATCCACCTGGTGATGTCGGCGACCGGCTACTTCACCGGCACCCCGGCCACCGGCGCCGGCCTGCGCACCCTGGCGGCGCGGCGGGTGGTGGACACCCGCAGCAACCCCGCGCCGATTCCGGCGAACGGCACCGTCGACATCGCCACCGGCCTACCGCCCGGCGCCACCGCCGTGGTCAACCTCATCGTGGTGGACAACACGGCCGGCGGTTACCTGCGCGCCTGGCCGGTCGGCGGCACCGAGCCGACCACGTCGTGGTCCAACTACCCGCCCCTCGCCGATCTGGCCCGCGGCGGCCTGGCCAACGTTCCGGTCGGCACGGACGGCAAGATCCGCGTCCGCAACGTCAGCACGGGCACCACCAACCTGGTGGTGGACCTGCAGGCCTGGTACGCGAGCTCCTGACCGGGTGGCGGCCGCGCGTGACGGCGCGCGGCCGCCCTGCCCGCCCCGCCTTGCCCCGCCCCGCCCCGCCCCGGTCCGGTCCGCCCTGCCCTGCCCTGCCCCGGCGGGCGGGGCGGATCTGCGGCGCGAGCGTTGGGCCGCGGCGTGAGTGGCCCGGCGGGCGCATGTGGACACTGCGATAGCGCGGAATCGATCATCGGTGTTAGATAGCGGGCGTGGATGACAGGACCGCCGCCGCCCGGGGCATCGACCCCACCCAGCCGCACCCGGCCCGGCGCTACAACTACTGGCTCGGCGGGAAGGACAACTTCGCCGCCGACCGGGCCTCCGGTGACGAGTTGCAGCGGCACTTCCCGAAGGTGCGCGACGGCGCGCTGGCCAACCGGGCGCTGCTGCAGCGGGCCACCCGGTTCCTCGCCGAGGAGGCCGGCATCCGGCAGTTCCTCGACATCGGCACCGGGCTGCCGACCGCCGACAACACCCATGAGGTGGCGCAGCGGCACGCCCGGGAGAGCCGGATCGTCTATGTCGACAACGATCCGCTGGTCATGGTGCACGCCCGTGCCCTGCTCAACAGCAGCCCGGAGGGGCGGACGGCGTACATCGAGGCCGATCTGAACGACCCGGAGGCGATCCTCGCCCACCCGGTGCTGCACGAGACCCTCGACCTGAAGCAGCCGGTCGGCCTGATGCTGATCGCGGTCCTGCACTTCATCCACGGGCACGGCGCCGCCCGGCCGATCGTCGGCAGGCTGCTCGACGCCCTGCCGTCCGGCAGCTACCTGGTCGCCACGCACGCCACCTCCGACTTCGGCACGCCGGAGCAGCAGGCCTTCTACCAGCAGTTGATCGAGCAGGGCCGGTCGGACGTGTGGACGCGCCCGCGGGACGAGTTCGCCGCCCTCTTCGACAGCCTGGAGCTGGTCGAGCCGGGGGTCGTCCCGGCCAGCGAGTGGCGCCCCGACCCGGGCGCGGTGATCCCCGACCGGTCCGACATCAACATCTGGACCGCCGTGGGCCGCAAGCCCTGACGAGCAGCCGCACGCCGGTCAGCGGCTGAGGGCCTTCTCCCAGATCAGGCGGACCGCGGGGAGCACCTCGGAGACGGCCGGGATGCTCGGGCCCGGCTCGCGGACGCCGACGGTCAGGGCAGGGGCGGAGCGTTCCAGCGATCCGGCCATCCGGTCGATGTCGGTGATGATCGAACCGGTCAGCACCAGCACACCGGTGTCGTCGACCTCGGTACGGACCTTGCGCAGCGTACGGTGCCGCTGCGCCCGCAACCCGTCGAGCAGCTCGTGCAGGTTGCCGGTGTCGGCCCGGGTGTCGGCGTGCCGGTCGGCGACGAGGGCGGCGTGCGCCGTGAACGCGTCCGCGGCGGCGGCCAGCACGTGACCGATCTCCCCGGGCACGCCGGGGAGCCGGGCGTCGCGGCGGCGTCGAACATCGACCGGGCCACCGAGTTGACCTGGTGGACGCCGTGTTCGAGGGCGCGCAGCGTCTGGTCCAGCGGGGTCACCCGGGTCATCGGGGTGGTCAGCGACCACCGGGCCTGCCGGGCCAGCTCGTCGACGGCGGCGACCGCGTCGGCCAGGTCCTCGTCGAGCTCGCGGGAGCGGGCCAGCCATGCGGCGGCCTGATCACGGTCGTAGCCGTCGCGGACGCCCGCGCCGAGGCGGGTGAGGAGGGCGGCGATCTCGGTCGACAGGTGCGCCAGCTTCCACCGGGCCCGCTCCAGCGGGGTCATGCCGCTGACCAGCGGTGACACGATCATCCCGACGACGATGCCGAGGACGGTGGCGGCGACCCGCTGCCAGACGAAGGACTCGGTGACGGCGGCGCCGCCGACCAGGATGCCCAGCGACGTCAGCGGCACGGTGGCCGAGGTGTCGCCCAGCCGCAGCAGCCGGCCCAGTGCCAGGCCGGCGCCGGCGATCAGCGCGATGCCCCACTCGTCGATGCCGAACGCGCCCCACACGACCACCGCCACGGCGATCCCGGCGAGGGTGCCGACCAGCCGTTGCGCCCCCTCGCGGATCGAGGCGTGCGAGCTCATCTGCACCGACAGCGTCGCGGAGATCGCCGCGGTGACCGGGCCGACCAGGTGCAGGGTGTCGGCCGCCGTCCAGGCGATCCCGGCGGCCGCCGCGGTGACCAGCACCGACCGGGCGGTGTCGGGCTCGACCCGGTCACGGCACCGCCGGGCCAGCCGCCGCAACGGACCCGGCAGGTAGGGGACGGCCCGGGCGATCAGCGCGCGCCCGGTGAGCTCGACGGCCGGTTTGACCTTGCGCCGCAGCAGGGTCGCGACGACGGCGCAGAGCGTCAGGCCGACAGCGACGATCGTGATCGGATCAGTGGACGACAGGAACGACTGAAGCAACGAAACAGCTTTCTTTCTCGCGTACGGATGTCCGACACGAAAACTATCGGCGGCCTCGCCTGACGAATCGCCAAAATAGGGCAAATGTGATCACCGTCGCCCTCGTCCGAGTGGCCGTCAGCGGGTCTGCCGGTGCTCGCCCAGCTCCAACTCGATGAAGGCGCCGATCATCGCCCGGTAGACGCGCTCCACCACGTCCGGCGAGGCGTCCCGCTCGGTGGCCAGGGCGCGGACCCGGTCGATCACCTGCTCGACGCGAGCGGGAGCACGGACCCCCTGCTCGTCCTTCTTGAAGGTGGCCGCCGATCGGACCAGCCGCTCGCGCTGCGCGAGCAGATCGACGACCTGGGCGTCGAGGGCGTCGATCTGGCGGCGGACGTCGTCCAGGGAGGCTGTCATCGGCCCATGGTGTCAGGGCGCCGGGACCGGGTGTGGCCGGGCACCGCAGTGGGCAGTGATCGGGAATGCTGAGCAGAACGATACGGATTGCGTCGAGTGCCGGACTCCTGAGCCTGTCGATGACGGCGTGTACCGCCGCCGACCCGGCCGTGAGCACGAGCCCGGCAGCGCAGACGAGCCCGGCCGCCGCCGAGGCGAGCACGCGGGCCGCGGCCGCCGACGGGATCCCGGCCGGCTCCCTGCTGCAGCCCGCCGACGTCGGCGGGGCCGAGGCGGCGAAGCTGGAGCAGGGCTCGTACGCGCATCTGCGCCCGCTGCGGCCCTGCGGTGAGGAGCGCTATCCCAGCGACGCCTCCCGGACCGATGCCGTGGCGGTGCAGTTTCCGGTCCCCGGCGAGCAGCAGGGCAGCACGCCGAGCGTCGTGGTGCAGTTCGTCGGTCGGCACGAGCCCGGGGGAGCAGCCGAGCAGTTCCGTGACATCGGCGCGGCGCTGAAGCGCTGCCCCGGCGGTCTCGGCGAGGGCGAGCGCAAGTGGGAGGTCATCGAGTCGGACGGCGATGCGATGCTGGTCAGAATCGGTCAGAGGTTCGCCTATGCCGACGAGGAGCCGGCGACCGTCAACCACTATGCGGCGCTGTCCCGGGTGAACGACGCCGTCGTCATGGTCGCCGACCTGGGCTGGGAGAACTCCGACGGCTCGGAGAAGCTGGTCCGTGACCTGATCGCGAAGGCCGAGCAGCGGGCCGCGACCCTCTCCTGACCGTTCCGCGCCGCCGATCCCGGGCCCGGCCCGACCCTGACCCCGATCCTGGCCCCGGCCGGTCGGCGGCGCCCGATATGCGATGATCGATGCGTGCTCAGCTCGCGACCGATTCTGCTCACGGCCGTCGCGTCCGGCTCGGCCGCCGTGCTGGGGGCGATGTTCGGGGCGGACCAGTTCGCGGCCCAGGCGGGAGTGCTGGCCCTGGGCTCTCTCGGGGTCCTCGTCGCCGCGCGCCAGGAGGTCGTCCGCCGGGTGCGATGGTCGCTGCTCGCGGGCGTCGCCGTCCTTGCGGTCGCCGTCGCGGTTCCGGACATCTTCACCCCACCGGTCACCGGCCCGCAGTACCTCGTCCCCGCGACCGCCGGCACGGACACCTTCGTGCACGACGTCGTCGCCGGCGAGTGGCTGACGATGCTCGCGGTCCTGCTGGCGTGCGCGGCGTTCGTCCAGGCGGTGAGAGCCGCGACCGTGGCGCAGCCGGCGATAGCGGGGCCCGCGGATATGGAGCCGGCGGTCGAGAAGCCCACGGCGGTGGAGTCGGCGGTCGAGGAGCCCACGGCGGTGGAGTCGGCGGTCGAGGAGCCCACGGCGCCGGATCCGATGATCGCGGGGCCCGCGGCGCCCGAGCCGGCGGTCGCGGGTTCCACGGCGACGGATGAGGGGGTGACGTCGCCGCCCGCTCACCGGCGAGCGAAACCGGCGATCGCCGCCGCCGCGGTCGGTTCGGTGCTGATCGTCGTCGCCGTAGCCGACCTGGGAGTGGTCGCGGCCGGGCAGAGACCTGTCGGGCCGGCGGGTGACTTGATCGCCACGGTGGCGTTCCCGCTGGCGGTGGCGCTGGTGGCGATCGTGTCGGCGGTATGGGCCGCCTACCGAGTCGCCGGCGGCACGGTCACCGCGGGCGGCGCGGTCACCGCGGGCGGCGCGGTCACCGCCGGCGGCACGGTCATCCCCGGCGGCCCGGTCGCCGCCGGTGGGCTGGTCGCCGCCGGTGGGCTGGTCGCCGCCGGAGGGCTGTCTCTCGCGGTGGCGGCACTGGGCGTGGTGTACCTGGGTGTGCTGTCCGCCCCGCTGCCCTACGGCTACGCGCGCCGGCTGATCTTCGATGCGGCGGTCGTCCGTACCGGATGGGGTGATCTTGATCCGCTCGCCGCGCTGACGCTCACCGGCTGTCTCGCCGGTGCGGCCGGCGTCGTCCTCGGGTGTCTACGCGGACTGACCACACCCCTGACGGAGGCGCCTTGACGGACGCCCCGCCCGCGCCCTGAGGGAGGCGCGGGCGGAGGACGACGTCAGGACGGGCGGTCGGCGAGGGTCGCGAGGACGTCACGGGCCAGCGGCGCCGCCAGCAACTCCTCGACCGGTGCGGGCAGGGCGATCCGCCAGTTCGGGTACTCGTCGACGGTGCCGGGCATGTTGGGGCGCTCGCTGACCCCGGCCGCGTCGTCGAGGGTGGCGACGACCACCCGGGACGGGCTGGCCGCCAGCTCCCGGTATTCGGCGAGGACGACATCGTGCACCCGGTCGGCGCCGAGTTCCCCGGCCGGGTCGACGCCGGCCTGCTCGCACAGCTCCCGCCGGACGCCGGCGATGAAGGCCGGGTCGTAGGACTTGCCGATCCGGTCCATGTCGGCCTCGTCGGAGCCGGTCAGGATGCCGGCGATGGTGGCCTGGTCGTGGGTGCTCGCGGCGCCCATCGAGCCGGCCGGGTTGAACCGGGACAGCCGGCCCATCTCGGTGCGGTAGCCGAGCATCCCGATCGCGGCCATCGTCTCCCGGACCTCGGGCGCCACGGTGCCGATGTCCTCGCCGACGATCCACGCCCCGGCCCGGCACGCCTCGATACGCAGGACGGCGAGCAGCGCGTCGACCGGGTACCGCACGTACGCCCCGTCGGCGACGTCGCCGTCGACCGGCACCCAGAACAGCTGCCACAGCTGCATGACGTGGTCGATGCGCAGCGCGCCGGCGTGCCGCAGCCCGGACCGGATCAGCGCGGTGAACGGCGCGAACCCGGCCGCAGCGAGCAGGAAGGGGTCGAACGGCGGCAGCGCCCAGCGCTGACCCTCGCGGTTCCACGGGTCGGCCGGGCAGCCCACCTCGAAGTCGAAGGCGAGCAGATCCTGGTGCTGCCACGCGTCGGCGGACCCGAAGTCGAACCCGACGGCCACGTCCACGCAGACGGTGACGCCGCTGTGGCAGGCGACGGCGAACTGCCGGTCGGCGACCCACTGGCACCACATGTGGAAGCGGATCCGGTCGGCGTGCGCGGGGGTGAACGCGGCGACGGCCGCGGTCTGTGGGTGCCGGTACCGCTCCGGCCACTTGCGCCAGTCGCCGCCGTACAGCTCGGCCAGCACCGACCAGGTGGCGAAGGCGATCAGGTCGGCGCCGCGCTCGTCGGCCCAGGCCTGGAACTCGGCCGGCTCGTCGCGGCGGGTCACCGCCCACACCCGTTCCAGCGCCGCGGTCTTGATCTTCGTGACGGCGTCGCGGTCGATGTGCCGCCGCGCGTTGAGCGCCCGCCCGGCGGCGGCCAGGTCGGACAGGTCGGCACGTTCCGCACCGGGGGCGTCGCCGGGCGCCACGTGCAGGACGTTCAGCCACTGCCGGCTGGCCGGGCTGTAGGGCGAGTTCATCGCCGGGATGACCGGGGCCATCGCGTGGACCGGGCTGACCATCAGCACACCGGCCTTGCGGGCGGCCGCCGACCGGGCGATCAGCGCCAGGTCGCGGAAGTCGCCGATGCCCCACGAGTCGCGGCTGCGGGCGGCGTAGAGCTGGACGGCGAGCCCACCGGCGCACGGCGGCTGCGGCAGCTGCTCGGGCGCGGCCAGGAGCAGGCGGGTCGATCCGTCGTCGCCGGTCAGCCGGTGGTAGCCGGGCCGGTCGACGTAGCCGTCGGCGCGGACCGTGCCGCCGTCCTCCAGCTCGATCGTGCCGTACAGCCGGGGATGCCACCGGCCGGGTGTCGCGATGACGACGTCGGCGCCGGCCGCGCCGGGCCGGAACCGCGCGGCGAGCGTCTCGCCGGTCCGGGCCGCGACCCCGCGGACGATGCCGAAGGCATCGGTCCAGCGCGGGACGACCCCCAGCGCGGCGTGGTCGCTGTCGGTGCGGGCGTGCGGCGTCAGGGTCATACCTGAACAGTCCCGGCACGGCGGTGCGCGAATGTTTCCGCGGGCGGTGCTTCCGGGTTGCAGACCGAGCAGGGGTACGGACGATTGTGCCCCCGCCGCGCGCAAGAGGCGTTCAGGCAGCCCTGACGGCGGTCGGGCCGCCCTTACAGCGGGTCAGGTCGTGCTGAGGGCGGATCAGGCGGTGCTCACGCGGTCGCGGCCGGCGTGCTTGGCGGCGTACAGGCTCGTGTCAGCCCGCCCGAGCAGCAGATCCGGCGTGACCGGACCGTCGGTGTGGGTGGCCACGCCGATGCTCACGGTCACCGGCAGCTCGCCGGTCAGCGGACTCCAGTCCGTGGTGCGTACCATCGCCGCCAGGGTCTCGCAGCGGTGCTGCGCCGCGGTCGCCCCGACGCCGGGCAGGAGCAGCAGGAACTCCTCCCCGCCGATGCGGGCCGCGATCTCCGAGCCGGTGACGAACCGGTTGAGCAGCGCCCCCAGCTCGCGCAGCACGGCGTCGCCGGCGGCGTGGGTGAGCCGGTCGTTGATCCGTTTGAAGTGGTCGGCGTCGATCACCGCGACGGAGAGCGGCTCACCGCTGCGGCGGGCGGCGGCGACCGCGGCGGCCAGGCGCTCGTCGGCGTAGCGGCGGTTGTACAGCCCGGTGAGCGCGTCCTGGTAGGCCATCGCCTGGAACCGCTCGGACGCCCGGCGCGCCTCCTCGGCCTCGAAGATCGCCTGCATGGCGTAGACGCGGGCCTCGCGTTCGGCCGAGTGCAGCGCTTCCGAACGGGCGTGGTAGAGCCGGTACTCCTCGTACGCCTCCCGGAACCGCCCGCCCTCGGCGTGCCATTCGGCGCGGGCGCGATGGACGCGGGCCGCGACCCCGGCGAGCCCCCGCTGGTCGCAGACCTCGCCGGCCCAGTCCAGGGTCCGGCCGATCCGGTCGGCGCGGCCGGTGCTCTGATAGATCTCCACCAGGGTCAGCAGGCATTCGGGCAGGCTGTCGGCCTCGCTGAGCAGCGGGCCGTCGGGGTCGTCGACGACCGGCTGGAGGGTGGCCTCGGCCTCCTCGTGGTGCCCCTGCATGAGCGCGATCCGGGCGAGGGTGTCCAGGTAGAGGCCGTCCAGCCCGATGCCGTGCTCGCCTGCGATGGCCCGCATCTGCCGGGCCAGGTCGTTGGCGGTGTCGACGTCCTCGTTCTCGTAGGCGGTGAACGCCATGTTGTTGATGACCGTGAGCGCCTGGTCGGGGTCGTCGTTCTTCTCGGCGATCAGCAGCGCCTCACCGAACCGGCGTTCCGCCTCCTGGTACTGCCCGTTGAGGTCGAGCAGCAGGGCGAGCGTGATGAGCTGGCTGCAGCGCAGGCGTTCGGGCAGGTGCTCGGCGTGCTTGAGGCCGGTGACCGCGTGCGCGAGGGCCTGCGCGCTGTCACCGAGGCGCCGGTAGAAGATCGCCTGGAGCCGGTGGCCGCGGGCCAGCAGCACGTCGTGGTCGTGCTGCTCGGCCCAGAGCGTCACGGCCGCGGCGACGCGGCCCTGCTCGGCCAGGTCGCCCCGGCGGCCGGCGACGTCGGCGAGGATCAGCTGCGCCCGCTGGACGAGGTCGTCGAAGCCGTGGTTGCGGGCCTGCAACTCCACGACCGCGGCCGGGGCCGACACCGCCTCGAAGTTCTTCGGCGTGAGCAGCTCCAGCTCCTGCAGACGCGTGATCAGCTGGTCACGTATCGAGGGCTGGTCCGGCGGGTTCGCGGTCACCGCTGACGTTTCGGCCCCGAACCCCGTCACCTGAGACGTCTCCCGGCCGTTCACGACGTCCATTATCGAAGGCCCGGCCCGAACCGGTGACGGCATATCAGCCGATCATTCCTGCCCGAGTGGGTCAACCGTCCCTGACCTGGTGATCCTCGGGCGCATTTCGTATCAGGGAGTCGCGGAGTCGTTCTTCTGGTCGGAAGCCGGGATCCGCTCGGCGGCCAGATGACTCGACCCCTGGCGAAAGGCTGCCACTCGTGACCAGTGCTGCAAACATCGAACGCCTCGAACGCGAGGGCCGTCACCTCGAGGCTGCTCGCACCGGCGACCCGGATCTCGGCCCCTTCGCGCTGCTCCCCGGCACCTGGGCGAACAAGCCGGGTCTGCCCGGACGCGGCTGGAACATGATCGCCCTTCCGTTCGCCCCCGGTGACGGGCAGGGCGGCCCACCGTTCCGGCTGCTCGTGAACCAGTACAACGAGGAGCTCAAGTTCCAGCTGGTCGACAAGGCCGTGCCGAACCGTGGCATCGACCTGGCCGGCCCGAAGAACACCGACCAGAAGATCGTGGCCATCGACTACGAGCAGGCGATCGCCCAGATCGTCGCCGACGACTTCCCGCAGAGCGGGCTGGCCGGCCGCCCGGACCTGGCGATCCACCACGAGCCGGGGCTGCTGCTCAACCTGCTCGACCAGGTCGACATCGGCGGTCCCCGGATCGCTCGCCTGGCCACCATCCCGCACGGCGACGCCGTCCTGGCCCTCGGCGACTTCCGCACCGACCCGGGCGCGCCGGTGATCCCGACGGTGAACTCGCTGCCGATCGGCGTCAGCCAGGACCTGAACAGCCCGTACCTGGCGGCGTACAAGCACTTCCACGACAACCCGTTCCAGGGCCTGTTCGACCCGACCGACCCGACCGCGCTGCTCAAGGCGGCGAACCAGGGCGTCGCCATCAGGCGGACCACGGTTCTGGAGTTCGACTCGACCGTCGAGCGGGCCGGGATCAGCAACATCCCGTTCATCGTGAAGCAGGCCAACGCCTCCGAGATGAAGGCGACCTTCTTCCTCCAGGAGATCGCGGAGGAGAACGGCGGCACCCGGCTGCGCCTGCAGTACGTCCAGGTCGTGCAGCTCGACTTCTTCCCGCGCCGTGACGGTGGCCCGGGCCGGATCAAGTGGCCGCACGTCAGCATCAACACCATGGAGAAGGTGTCCGACCACGTGGACACCGGCTCGTACGCCAAGATGCCCCGCTAGCAGGTGTGCGGGAGCCCGTGGGGGCTCCCGCACCTCTCGTCACACGCGCAGGCTGGTCCGCTGCGGGAGCAGTCCGGTCTGGACGGTGCCGGCCGCGTCGATGGAGACACGCCAGACGGCCTCGTCAGCCTTGACCACGACCGCCGACCACAGCCGTCCCGGCGCGTCCAGCAGCCCGTTGACGGTCACCAGGTCGTGGCCGCGCGGCGGCGTTGCCAGGAACAGCACACCGCCGCCGGGGTTGGTCTCGGCGATGCGGGCCACGTCGGCGACGGACTGCGCCTCGACGCCGGTGAACCGCTCGGCCGGGTCGAGCTCGAAACCGACCCGGACCACCTTGACGCCGGACGCCCACGGGCTGCGGGCCAGGCGCACCGACCAGGCACGCGCCAGCTCGCCGACCCGGTCGGTGTCACCGTCGAGACTGATCACACCACCGGACTGGGCCAGGTTGAGCAGCACCTGACCGGTTCCGGTCAGACCGATCGGCACCAGCTGGGCGAACGGCGCCGGCAGGCTGTTGTCGACGACGGCCCGCTGCACCTCGCCGACCGTGGACGACCAGACCCGGCCCGCGTCGCTGACGACCCAGCCGGCCGGGGCCGCCTCGTCCGGCGTGGCCAGGCGGATGGTGACCGCCTCGGGGCCGAGGACCACCGCGATGGTGTCCGGCACGGCTCGTCCCTGCTGAGCGCATGCGGTGGCCAGGGCGCGGGCGGCCCGGTCGACGGCCCACGCGTCGGAGTCGTTCATCACCGCGAGCGCGACCGGTGCCGGCTTCTTCGCCCGCTGCCGCTTGACCAGGAACAACACCAGCCAGACCAGGCCGCCGAGGGCGAGGAGCGCGGCCAGTCCGATCAGGACCGGAGCCAGCCAGCCGTTGCCGGAATCGGACGCGGGCGCCTGCGCGGCGGTGGTGGGCGTCGCCTGGGTCGTGGCCGCCGCCGAGGGGGCTGCCGGTGGGGCGGCGGAGGCGGCTCCACCCGCCTCGAAGAACGGCAGGGGGCCGGTCTTCACACCGTCGCCCTTGGCGTCCGGGGGCAGGCGCAGCACCCACTCCGGCTCGATCACCTCGGGCTTGGTGACCTGCTGGTCGCCCGGCTGCCAGCGCCCCTTGTTCAGCTCGAAGATCTCCATCGCCCGGTTGCCGTCACCGAGGAACCGCTCGGCGATCTCGTACAGGAACTCGGGCTCTCCATTGTAACTCTGAGTGACGACATAGTACGGCGCGGACTGTCCTTTGTCGGACGGCGCCGGAATGGGGTCCGCGAGCGCGGGTCCGGTCGCAAGGACGGCCACCGCGGCGGCCGCGGTGAGCCCGGTCATCGCGTACCGCAGCGCGGCGCGAGCCGATCGGCCCAGCCAGTTCATCGTTTTCTCCTCGAGCCTCGGCGCATCTTCCATCGATGAGAGCCACTGGAGTCGCAATGACGGTGGCCCATGATCGCCGAATCCTAGGGTGTCGAAGCTAGGCAGGTACGTCCGGAGTGTCCAAACCCTCATAGACATGAAAGCCTTGTCGCCCTACTTTGGTCGCGTTACTGATCGTCGGGATGGTGCGGGCCATCACCCGGCACCACTCGAAGGGACCTGCGATGGCGAACCTCAACATCACGTACACCGAGATGTCGGACAGCGCGACCCGGATGCGCAACAACAAGAACGACATCGACGCGCGGCTGACCGAGTGCAAGTCCATCGTCGACAACCTGACCGCCTCGGGCTTCGTGACCGACCAGGCGTCCGGCAAGTTCGACGAGGTGCACACCGAGTTCGTCACCTCGGCGAACCAGGTCATGGAGACCCTCGAGCAGCTGTCCTCGTGGCTGGACAAGGCCGTCGACGCGATGCGCGACATGGACACGCAGCTGGCGCAGTCGCTCAACAAGTGACCATGACGCCGCGCCGGCCCGATCAGGGGCCGGCGCGGCGTCCTGTCGTTCCCCTCAATCCGGCGAAACTGGCGAAAGGCAAGTAACGAACGTGCGGGCGCTGATCACCCTGGTGTATCCGTCGGCGTGGTCAGTCGACGTGCTGGTGGACGCCGAACCCACCACACCGGTGCGCGACGTCGTCAAGGCTCTGCTGGACGGGCTCGACCCGTCCTACGTGGCGCAGATGCCGGCCCTCGACGACGACCGGGTCTACCGCGACGGCCTGCGGCTCGACCTCGACCTGCCCCTGGCGCGCAGCGGGATCCACGACGGGACCGTGGTGTCGTTGCACCACCCGGCGCCCGGCCCGGTCGTGATCGGCGGCCTGGTCACGTTGCGGGCGGTCGCGGGCGCGGGCGCGGGTCGCGTGTGGAGCCTCGGCGCCGGCGAGCACCGCCTCGGCTCGGCCCCGGGCAACACGGTCGTCCTCGGCCCCGACCAGCCTCCGGTGGTCGCCACCGTGTGGGTCGCCATCGACGCGACCGTCCGGATCCGGAGCGCGGTCGACGGCGTACGCCTCGACGGCGAGCCGGTGCCCGACGGCGAGGCCACGTGGCGCGAGACGGTCCAGCTCTTCGTGGGCGACACCGTCTTCGAGGCGCACCCGGTACTGCGCCCGGACGCCATGGTCGAGCCGTCCCCGGACAGCGAGTACCTGGACTACAACCGTCCGCCCCGGCTGCTGCCGCCCCAGCGCCCCGGGAAGTTCCGGATCCCGGCCGAGCCGAAGACCCCGGACGCCAACCCGATGCCGTGGCTCGCCGCCGCGCTGCCGGCCGTCTTCGGCATCGTGATGGCCACCGCCATGAGCAACGCCCTCTACCTGATGATGGCCGCGATGTCGCCGGTCATGGTGGTCGCCAACTGGTTCACCGGCCGCCGCCAGGGCAAACGCAGCCACGGCAGCCGGATCAAGGAGTACAAGGCGATCCGTGACCGGATCGACGGCGAGATCGACGCCGCCCTCGAGCTGGAGCGCCGCGACCTGCGGGTCGCCAGCCCCGACCCGGCCGAGCTGCTGGTCATCGCGGCCGGCCCCCGGTCACGCCTCTGGGAGCGCCGCCGCACCGACCCCGACCACCTGACGGTCCGCGTCGGCACCGCCGATCTGCCCAGCGACATCAGCATCGAGCTGGACGGCGAGGGCACCCCGCGACGCGACGTGCGGACCGTCACCGACGTGCCGGTGGCGTTCTCCATCGCCCAGGCCGGAGTGGTCGGCGTGGCGGGCCGTGACGAGTGGCCGCGACGGGCGGCCCGGTGGATGATCGGCCAGCTCGCCGTCCTGCAGAGCCCCCGCGACGTGCAGCTCTACATCCTCACCGACCCGGCCGGCGGCCGGCTGTGGGACTGGGCGGCCTGGCTGCCGCACACCCGCCCGATGCTCGGCCAGACCACGCTGACCCTGCTCGGCACCGACGCGGAGACGATCGCCCGCCGGGTCGCCGAGCTGATCGAGCTGATCGACGGCCGCCGTCAGGCACGCCTCAACGCCGGTGCCAACGCGGTCATCACCGACCCGGACATCGTGGTCGTGCTCGACGGCGCCCGCCGCCTGCGGTCACTGCCCGGCGTGGTGAACATCCTGCTCTCCGGGCCGGCGGTCGGCGTCTACAGCATCTGTGTCGACAGTGACCAGCGCACCCTGCCCGAGGAGTGCACCACGGTCTTCGCCGGCGGCGCGGGCGTCCCGGCCACCCTGGACCAGCAGCGGGCCGCCCGGATCGAGGGCATCCGCGTCGACGAGGTCGTCGACGAGTGGTTCGCCACCACCGGCCGCCGTCTCGCCCCGATCCGCGACGTCAGCGACAACCAGAGCGAGTCGGCGCTGCCCGGCTCGGCGCGGCTGCTCGAGGTCATCAACCTGGAGGACCCGACACCGGCCGCGATCAACGCCCGCTGGACGGCGTCCGGCCGCAACACCCGGGCGATCATCGGGTACGCCCTGGACGGCCCGTTCGCACTGGACCTCGTGCACCACGGCCCGCACGGACTGATCGCCGGCACCACCGGCTCCGGCAAGTCGGAGTTCCTGCAGACCGTGGTCGCCTCGCTGGCCGTGGCGAACACGCCGGACGCGATGAACTTCGTGCTCGTCGACTACAAGGGCGGCGCCGCGTTCAAGGACTGCGTGGACCTGCCGCACACCGTCGGCATGGTCACCGACCTCGACACCCACCTGGTCGAGCGGGCGCTGACGTCGCTCGGCGCCGAGCTGACCCACCGTGAGCACCTGCTCGCCGCGGCCGGGGCCAAGGACATCGAGGACTACATCGACTACGCCGAGCGGCGCGGCGGCCTGGCCCCGATCCCGCGGCTGCTGATCGTCATCGACGAGTTCGCGTCGATGGCCCGTGAGCTGCCCGACTTCGTCACCGGCCTGGTCAACATCGCCCAGCGCGGCCGGTCGCTCGGCATCCACCTGATCCTGGCCACCCAGCGGCCCTCCGGTGTGGTGTCGGCGGAGATCCGGGCCAACACCAACCTGCGGGTCGCGCTGCGGGTCACCGACGCGGGGGAGAGCACCGACGTCATCGACGATCGGTCCGCCGCCACCATCCCGGCGTCCAGCCCCGGCCGTGCGTACGCCCGGCTCGGGCACAGCTCGCTCATCCCGTTCCAGACCGGACGGGTCGGTGGCCGCCGCCCCGGCCGGCAGAGCCAGACCACCACGGTCGCCCCGTTCCTCTACGCCGTCGACTGGCAGCACCTGGGCCGCCCGGTGCCGCAACGCCCGCGCGGTGTGCAGGAGACCGAGGAGGCGACCGACCTGTCGGTGCTGGTCTCGGCGATCCGGCTGGCCAACGACATGGCCGGCTACCGGCCGCAGCGCCGCCCGTGGCTGCCGGCACTGCCGACCCTGCACGTGGCCGAGCTGACCGCCAAGCCCGACTACGACGAGCGCGGCGAGCCGACGTTCGCGTGGGCGCTGCAGGACCTGCCCCGCCACCAGCAGCAGAAGCCGATGCGGATCGACCTGTCGACCTTCGGCCACCTGCACATCGCCGGTGCGCCCCGCTCCGGCCGGTCGCAGGCGCTGCGGACCATCGCCGCGGCCGCGGCCGCCGCGTCGTCGGTCACCGACCTGCACCTGTACGGCCTGGACTGCGGCAACGGCGCGCTGCTGCCGATGACGAAGCTGCCGCACTGCGGGGCCGTGGTGCAGCGCTCCGACACCGAGCGGGCGGTTCGCCTGCTCAACCGCCTCCAGCAGGAGGTGCAGCGCCGTCAGCGGGTGCTGGGCGAGGGTGGGTTCGCCGACCTGACCGAGCAGCGGGCGACCGCCGCCCCGACGATCGGCTGCCGCACGTGATGCTGCTGCTCGACCGCTGGGAGGGGTTCATGGGGACCCTCAGCGAGCACGACGGCGGCGCACTGACCGACCTGATCCACACGCTGTTGCGTGAGGGCGCCAGCGCCGGCGTGCACCTGATCATCACCGGTGACCACTCGCTGCTCAGTGGCCGGATCAGCTCGCTCACCGACGAGAAGGTGGTGCTGCGCCTGTCGGACCGTACCGACGCGAGCATGGCCGGCCTCAACCCGCGCAAGATCCCCGAGCACATGCCCGCGGGCCGTGGCTACCGGGCCGGCAGCGCGATCGAGTTGCAGGTCGCGTTGATCGCCCCGGACCCGTCCGGTCCCGCGCAGGTTGCCGCCATGCACGCGCTGGCGGCCACCCTCACCGAGCGGGAGGCGTCGGTGCCGCGGGCGCAGCGCCCCAGCCGGATCGCCGTGATGCCCACCGAGCTCACCTTCGACCAGGTGTGGGAGACCCTGCCCGCCCCGGCGCCGGGCTGGGCGCTGATCGGGGTCGGCGGCGACGAGCTGGAGCCGATCGGCATGGACCTGGTCAACGACCTGCCGACGTTCCTGATCGCCGGACCGGCCCGCTCCGGCCGCAGCACGGCACTCGGGGTGATGGCCGAGTCGCTGTTGCGCGGCGGGGCCGAGATCGTGGTCGGCGCCCCGCTGCGGTCGCCGCTGCGTGACCTGGCCGGCCGTCCGGGCGTGCGCGGTGTGATCACCGACGAGAACCCGCGTGACCCGGACTTCGCCGAGCTGATGGAGCCCGGTGACGGCCCGGTGGTGCTGCTCATCGACGACGCCGAGAGCTGGCGCGACATGCTGGCCCGCGACTACGTGCGCCAGCTGATCCGGCAGGCGTCCGGCTCCAACCGGGCGGTCGTCATCGCCGGGGAGATCTCCTCGGTGGCGATGGGCTTCTCCGGCTGGCAGGTCGAGGTGAAGAAGAACCGGCGCGGCATCCTGCTGTCGCCGCCCACGCTCAGCGCCGGTGACCTGGTCGGGGTCCGGCTGTCCCGCGCGCACCTGGCCGAGCGGGTCGTGGCCGGCGCGGCCAAGGCCCACCTCGGTGACGGCTCGCTGCAGAACCTGCAGATCCCCTGTTGAACCCGAAATCGGAGATGTGATGGCCGACCTCGTAGTCCAGGACCTGGGCGAACTGGTCACCGACCTGAACTCGTTGATCAGCGCGTTCGAGGGTGCCGGGCACCTGCAGGACACCGACGGCGGCAAGTGGGGCCAGTCGAACGCCAACTCGTCGATGGGCGACTTCGCCGACAACTGGAAGATCCACCGCGAGAAGATGGTCGAGGAGATGAAGAAGTTCGTGAAGCGGGTCGAGCAGGTCAACCAGGCCTGGACCGACGCCGACCGCCAGCTGCACGACACCCTGGGGGAGAAGAAGTGAGCGACGACTCCCGCCTCAACACCCTGAACCGGGCCTCCGTCGACCGGATCCACCAGGCGAAACGCGACTACGAGAACATCGCGACGACGCTCGAGGACACGATCGCCAAGCTCGCGCGGATCGTCGACACCGGCAGTGAGGGCCTCAAGGGCCAGTACGTCGAGCCGCTCAAGAAGGACGCCCAGTCCATCAAGGACGACCTGGACAAGGCGTCGGTCCGCTACCACGACGCGGCCACCGAGATCGGCATCTACATCCCCGAGCTGGAGGAGGCGAAGACCGAGACAGCCGCCGCCAAGTCCGCCGAGGAGTCCGCCACCGGTGAGGTCGGCTCGGCCAAGGGCAAACCGGACGGGGTGAAGGGCGCGGACGGCACGCTCACCCCCGAGGAGCAGCAGAAGGACACCGACAAGCAGCGGGCCGTCGACGACGCGAACGCCAAGCTGACGGCGGCCAAGAACAAGCTGACCGCCGCGTTGGACGCCCTGGACGTGGCGGGCAAGCGATTGGGCGACAACGTGAGCGCCCGCCGGTACGACGACGGGCTGACCGACACCTGGAAGGACAAGGTCAACGCGTTCTTCAAGCAGATCAGCAAGATCTTCGCGATCATCGGCATGGTGCTGGCCGTACTCTGCCTGATCTTCCCGGGTGTGAATCTCCTGATCCTCGGAACGGTGGTCGCCGGCGTCATCACGCTGGTCGCGGACAGTGTGCTCTTAGCCAACGGCGAGGGCAGCGTGATGGACGTCGTGCTCGGCGCCGTGGGTCTCGGACTGGCCGGCATCGGCGCGGCCATCTCGCTGTTCGGCAAGGGCCTGGCCAACTCGGCGCGCACCCTCAACAACCTGACCGGCGGGATGAACCGGGTTCCCGGCCGTCCGCCCCGGCTCAATCTGGAGAACGGGTGGAACGGCCGCCCGATCCAGTTGGACAACCTCGGGCCGGGCGCCACCGGGGGCGGACGCAACGTGTCGGTCACCCAGCAGCTCGGGCCCGGCGACTTCCACGTGCCCAACAACGCGGTCAGCGGCTGGCAGAACACCTCCGACTGGTTCAACCTGCCCGGCATCAACGGGCTGCTCGGCCGGATGGGCCAGGTCACGCCGGACATCGGGTTCTGGCAGTCGTTCATGATCCAGGGCCGCGGCGCGCTCGGCATGTGGGGCAACCTGTTGCGCAACCCGGGGCAGTTCGCCCGCGACTGGTCCGGTGTCATCGGCGGTCTCGACGGTTTCCGCAACCTCAACAACGTGATGAACGCCGTCGGTGGCACCCTGTCCCCGGCGTGGTTCGTCTTCGGCGGGTTCAACGCCGTCTTCACCTTCGGCTCGGGCCTCATCTACAACGGTGGGCGCCTCGAGGAATGGATCCCCGATGTCAACTGACGCCGACCTGCAGGCCCTCACCGACATCCCGTTCCACTGGGAGTTCGTGCCGACCGCGGCCGGTG
This sequence comes from Actinoplanes sp. CA-252034, assembly GCF_050956125.1. NCBI lineage: Bacteria > Bacillati > Actinomycetota > Actinomycetes > Micromonosporales > Micromonosporaceae > Actinoplanes > Actinoplanes sp. CA-252034. The sequence continues at coordinate 5,991,121 of NZ_CP191846.1, read as the reverse complement.
GCGCCGAGCAGCGGGAGTACTGGACCGGCCACATGATCGAGTTCTTCGGCACGTGGGCGGGCCGGATCCTGGCCGCCGCGCGGGCCGAGTGGACGGCCGGGGAGTTCCCTTTCACCGCCGAGAACATCGGCCGGGAGACCGCCGAGCTGCTGATGGCCAAGGCCGACGAGCTGCCCGACTACGCCCGTCTGGCCTGGGGCACCGCGTTCCACGAGGAGCAGGTGCTCTGGTCGCCGATTCCGCTGGTGGCCGAGTTCCACCGGCCGATGGGCGACGACCCGGGCTATCTGATGGAGACGGTCGGCGCGTCCGGGTTACCGGAGGACGCCCGCGAGCCGGTGCTGCACTACGTGAGCGTGCCCGGCGCCGACGGGGTGCGCATCTTCGCGATCGGACGCACCTCGCAGGGCTCCGCGTACGGCCGGTTGGACGCGGCCATGCGGCTCGACTCGGGCGTCGACGTGGTACTGCGGACGCGGGTGTTCCAGATGGACCAGATGGCCGTGATCGGCGCGGGCGTCGAGCAGCTGATGACCATCATCGCCGCCGACGGCGCCGGTGTGAGCGGAGAGGCCCCGCAGTGATCGATTTCGAGCTGATCATGCCGGACGGGTGGGCGCACATCCCGACCACCCCGGAGGCCGCCAAGCTGCGCGCCCGGACGATCGAGGCGCTGGTCAAGTCGCGGCTGCCGGACTCGCTGCCCCGGGACAAGGCGGCCCCGTTCCGCAAGATGCTGACCGCCCAGCTGACCGAGGCCACCGACGACGCGGCCCGCAACGGCGCCCGGGCGGTGGTGCTGCCGCTCACCGAGTACCGGGACGGCTGGCGGGTGCCCGGCTCGCTGCTGATCACGGTCCTCGAGGAGCCGGACGAGGACGCGCCCGACCCGAGGGCGCTGATCGGGGCGCTGCTGCAGGAGGCCGGCCCGGACGGCGCGCGCGTGGAGATCGGCGGCGGCCCGGCCGCGCGGATCAGCGAGGTGATCGCCGGTGACCCGGTCGGCCGCAAGGCGCCGTCTCTGAAGGTCAGCTACTACGTGTCGCACCCCGAGGTGGCCGGTGTGTGGGCGCTGCTCACCTACACCGTGCTGACCGACGGTGACCTGGAGAGCGACGTGCTGACCGCGGTCTGCCTGCTCTTCGACACCGTGGTCGGCACGCTGCGCTGGGCCGACCGCATCGACGTGCCCACCGACGACGAGCTGATCGACATCCTGGAGACCTCGGTCTGACCGGGAGTGCCGTGCCGTGGCGGGGTGACACCCCGCCACGGCACGACCCGCTACAGGTCGCGGGTGTTGACGAGGAACCAGTGCTGGTTGGTGACCGACGTGGTCAGCTCGCTGTGGCTCTTGCACGTGAACGCCAGGACCCGGATCTGCGGCGTGCCGTCGGCGTAGGACTGGTCGAGGCACTTGCCGCTCTTCCGGTTACCGATGACGTAGAGTCCGCCCACCTTGTAGGGCATGCCCCAGTGGGTGTTGTCGCCGGGTGAGGAGCCCAGACAGCTGAAGGCGATGACGTCGACGCGCTCCACCCCACCGGAGTAGCTCTGGTTGAGGCACTTCTGGCTGAACACGTTCGTCAGGGTGAAGGAGGTCCCGTCCGACTCCAGCTCCCACACCTGGTTCGCCCGGCCGTTGCACTCGAAGGCGTACACCTGGGGTCGCTCGACACCGCCCGAGTAGCTCTGGTCGAGGCAGTCGAGGCTCCTGGCGTTGTAGACCACGTAGTATCCGTCCGGCGGCGGCGCGGCGGCGAACGCCGGCGAGCCGGTGGACACGAGCAGGCCGGCCGCCGCGAGCACGGCCGTCGAGAGCCAACTGAGCAGACGTTTCACTGGATCAACCCCATAGATCGACGCATCGTCATATCTGGATGCGTTGACTCTATCGGCGCGATCGGTGGACGTCGCCTGAGATTTGGGGGACCTCGACGCATCGGCGGGTCCTCGGCCACGGCCCTTTCTCAGCCGCGGCCCAGTGCAGTGGTGATCAACTCGCCGAGGTCCCAGGCGGCCTCCGCGGTCCACGCCAGCGAGAAGACCGCGAGCGCCGGCGGCACCAGGCCGATCACCGCGGCCACCCGGGGGCGCGGTGTCAGCAGGCTCGCCACCCGGCGCGGCACCACCCCGCCCGGCGACGCGGCGTGCAGTCCCACCGGGACCGCCGGGACGGCCGCCGCGAGCGCCGCCGCGCCGATCGCCTGCGCCACCGTGCGCCGCGAGCCGACCTCCGTCGCCGCATGCTCGTCGGCGGCGCGTTCGACCAGGTAGTCGACGTGCCGGGACACCCACCACAGCGCCGGGTGGGCGGCCGCCGCCAACTCGGTCAATCGGATCAGCCGGTGGTGGCGGGCGGCCAGATGGGCCCGTTCGTGCGCCAGCAGCGCGACGAACTGCGCGGGCGACAGGGCTTCGCGCATCCCGGTGGTCACCACCACATGACCGGGCTTTCCGGGTACGGCGTACGCGTGCGCAGCAGTGTCGGCCACCACCACGAGCGGCCCGTGGGGTGTCGTGCCGGCTCCGGCCAGGTCCAGCAGCCGCCGTTGCCGCCGCCAGGTCACGGTCATCGACACCACCGCGGCGGCCAGCAGCGCCACACCGGCCCACGATACCCACGGGTACCGGGCGGTGTCGTCCACCACGAACTGTGCCGACCAGCCGAACCAGTGCGCGATCACGGGCTGCTCGGCGGCCGCCTTCAGCGCGAAGACCAGCAGGTTGATCAGGCTGGCCGTGGCGGCGCCGACGGCCGACCAGGCCACCACCGGCGCCGCCACCCGCGGTGACAGCCGGTCGGCGAGCAGCCGCACCAGTGCCAGCAGCACGGGCGGCACCACGACGACCGAGACGAGGAAGTGGTCGAACATGAAGGCAGGCTAACCCCGGATCGGCGCCGGGACCCTCGGCCGGGCCCGCACGGACATGCCCGAGTAGGGTGTCGCGGGGCGAAAAAGGGGGAGACCAGGTTGGGCTGCACGGTGACGGTGTGCCGGGACTGCTGCTGCGGCAGCGTGCGCAAACACCCGTCGGTCGATCACGGCGCCCAGCTCCGCGCTCTGCGGGCGACCCTGGAGCCTCAGCACCGGGTGCGGACCAGCCTCTGTCTGGACGTGCGCGCCCAGTCCAACGTCGTCGTGGTCCAGCCCACGCCGCAGGCGCGCCGCGAGGGCGCCCGCCCGGTCTGGTTCGGTCTGGTCCTCGACGATGCGGTGCTCGCCGATCTCACCACGTGGGTGGGGGCCGGCGGGCCGGGTGTCGCGCCCGTCCCGCCGATCCTCGGACTGTCGATGATCACCCCGCCCGCCGGCGGGTGAGAATCAGGCGGCGCAGTCGTCCAGGCGGGTCCGCAGCTTGGCGAGAGCCCTGGCCAGCAGCCGGGACACGTGCATCTGGGACACGCCGACCTGGTCGGCGATCTCCGACTGGGTGAGGTTGCCGTAGAAGCGCAGGCTGATGATCTTCTGCTCCCGCTCGTCGAGGGCGGCCATCGCCGGGCCCAGGGCGATGCGCAGCTCGGCCAGCTCGAAACCGGTGTCGTCGCCGCCGAGCGTGTCGCCGAGCGACATGCTGCCCTCAGCGTTCGCCGGGGTGGACAGGCTGGTCGACTGGTACGCCCGCGCGCCCTCCAGCCCCTCCAGGACCTCCTCTTCGCCGATGCCCAGGTGCGCGGCGATGTCGGCGACCGTGGGGGAGCGGCCCAGCGAGTGGGTGAGGTCGTTGTTCGCGCCGGTGATCGCGAGACGCAGCTCCTGCAGGCGACGGGGCACCCGGATCGACCAGGTGCGGTCCCGGAAGTGCCGCTTCAGCTCGCCGACGATCGTCGGGATGGCGAAGCCGGCGAACTCGATGCCCCGCTCGGCGTCGAACCGGTCGACCGCCTTGATCAGGCCCATCACGGCGACCTGCTGCAGGTCGTCGACCGGCTCGCCACGGCCGGCGTACCGGTTGGCCAGATGCCGGGCGAGCGGCATCCACGCCTCGATCGTGCGGTCCCGGACGGTCGCGCGGGACGGGTGGCCGACCGGCATCGCCGCCAGGTCCTTGATCAGCTCACTGGCCCGGTCGGTGGTGGCTACGGCAGTCATGGGTCCTCGCCTTCAGCGATGGCGTGCGTGTGCGGCAGCCGGCTGTTTGACTGCGAGTCCCACCCGTGTGCCCGTACCCCGGAGTCCCTAAACCTCCTTCACTCGCGAGAGTGGCGCGGCAGCCGGACCACGATGCGGGTGCCGGGCCGATGCGCCGGATCCAGGTGGACGGTTCCGCCGTGCGCCTCGACGAGCCCACGGGCCAGCGGCAGGCCCAGCCCGTTGCCGGGGATGGCCGTGTGCCGGGCGTTGGCGCCCCGGTGGAAGCGGGTGAACAGCAGCTCCCGGTCGCCCTCGGGGATGCCGATGCCGGTGTCGGCGACGGCCAGCTCGACCACGTCCGGGCCGTCGTAGGCGGCGGTGACCCGCACGTCGCCGCCGCCGGGACAGTATTTGACGGCGTTGGACAGCAGCTGGTCGACGATCTGGCGCAGCCGCGTCTCGTCGGCGTCGAGAATCAGGGCGGCCGGGAGATCGGTGTGGACCCGCACGGTGGCCGGCGGCCGCAGGTCGTGCACGGCGGCCCCGACCACCGCGGTCAGGTCGGTGGGCCGCGCCTGGATCCGGTGGTGACCGGCCTCCAGCGCGGTCAGCTCCAGCAACTCGTCGATGATCCGTTGCAGGTGGCCGACGTTACGGCGGACCGCGGCGATCATCTGCTGCTGGTCCGGGTCGGCCAGCTCGTCGGTGAGCAGCGTCGTGTAGCTGATGATCGAGGTCAGCGGGGTGCGCAGCTCGTGCCCGGCGAGGGTGAGGAAGTCGTTGCGGGACTGGTTGAGCTGCATGGCCAGCTCGCGGCTGCGCAATCGGGTGAGGAACTGCCCGAGCTGGGCGGCCACCCCGTCGAGCAGGCCGGTGAGCAGGAACTCGTCGTACTCGGTGGTCGAGCAGAGGGTGGCCAGCACACCGAGGACCTGGGCGCCGTCGCAGACCGGCACGGTGAGGCTCGCCCGCAGGCCCCGCTCGGCGGCGGTGTGGGCGAACGCGTGCGCCTCCGGCGTCTCGGTGTACCGCGGATCGGTGAGGTCGGGGATCCACAGCGGCCGTCCGGTCGCCCACACGAACCCGGGACCGGCGTCGCCGCGGGGGATCCGCTCCGGCACCAGGTCGTCGACGTCGACGCCGGGCGCGCTCCAGTGGGCGGCGGTCCGCAGCACGCCGGCGACCTCGTCGACCACGAACAGCGCCACGTGCGGCCAGTCCAGGGCCTCGCCGATCGCCCGCAGCAGTGGCGGTGCGACCTGGTCCAGGCCGTCCGCGGCGGCCAGCAGCCGGGTCATCTCCAGCTCGCAGTCACGGAACCGTTCCCGCCGCCGACGCTCGGTGACGTCGCGGACCGTGGAGACCGCGCCGAGCAGCTCCCCGGTGGCGCCGTAGACCGGCTCGGCGTTGGTCAGCGCGTACCGGTCCGGTGCGCCGGGGACCCGGAGTACCGCCTCCACGTCGCGCACGCTGCGCCCGTCGAGCGCGCGGACCACGGCCATCTCCGCCGGCAGGTACGGGCGCCCGTCCAGGTGGCGCAGCCGTCCCCGGGCGGCGACCAGCGCCTGCACCGGCGGTGTCGTGTCGTCCAGCCCGCAGAACCGGCGCAGCATCCGGTTCAACAGCACCGGCCGCCGATCAGCGTCGACCGCGAGGACACCGACCTGCAGACTGTCCAGCAGCGCGTTGACGAAGCCCCGCGCCTCGATCGGCCCGCCCGGCCCGGCCTGCGGTGACTCGCCGTCGCCGAGCATCGCGGCCACCTCGGTCAGCGCCGCGAGATCGTGTTCCACCCAGGTGCGGGCCGTGGTGTCCAGGACCGTCACCGTCCGCGAGGGACGATCGGGGGCGGCCGGCACCGGAACGGCGGCCATCGACCGTACCCCCAGATCGGTTATCAGGGGATGTCCGGCGAAGCCGGGCTCGGTGAGCAGGTCGCCGACCGTGACCGGACCGCCCGACCCGAACCGGCGCACCGGGCAGGCCGCCGGGAAGCCGAACGTGCCCAGCAGCGCGTCACCCGTGCTGATCACCGCCATCGGAGCGCCCAGCAGACGGGCCGCCAGACGGGCGACGGCATCCCACGGCACCTGCACCAGAGAGGCCGTCACATCCACCACCTCGCCCCGCTCGCCGCTGAGGGAAACGACATCCTGCGGATCGGCAACGCCCGGCACCGCATGAGCCTTTCCGTCGAGTTCGGTAGGCGCGACCTGCGGCCGGGGACGCCCTCGCCGTGCCGGTGTGGTCGCTGATCCTCGCTCTCGTCATCGTGACCCGTCACGGAGCAGCGCTTTTCGCCTGACGTCGAGCACGGCGATCACCGCGAACGCGACGCCGGCGGCGGCCACCGCGGCGACGTAGCACCAGGGGGAGGGCAGATGATTGGCCGCGGTCAGGACTGTCGGTCCCTTGTCGGTGAAGACCCGGAAGACGATCGCCATCGGGCCCTCCCAGAAGCCCAGGGCGAGCGTGACGACCATCGCGAGCCGGTACCATCCCTCGTTACGCATGTATCCACGACATCAGTCAGCAAGGGCGTCGACAAGCTCTTACATCACGGATTCGACACGGAGATGGTGGCGGAGATGCGTGACGAAACATCGTGCCGGGTGTGCCGCGGGCCGCTGCGGGAGGCGGGCCGTGGTCGTCGCCCGGTCTACTGCTCGCGGGCGTGTCAGGCCCGCGCCTACCGGGCCCGCCGCACCCCGCCGATCCCCGGTCCGCCGCCGGTGTCCGGTCGGCGGCGGCAAGTCGTCGAGGCGGTCTGGCGGCTCGCGGCGAGCCGGGGCCTGCAGTCGGTGACCGTCCGTGAGGTGGCCGCCGAGGCGGGCGTGACACCGCGGATCGTGCAGTACCACTTCAGCGGCAAGCAGGACCTGCTGGTCACCGCCCTTCGGGAGCTGCACCGCGACAACGGGATCCGGGCCCGCGAGCGCATCGCGGCACTGCCCGACCCCGGCGACCCGCGGGCTCTGCTACGCGCCACCCTCGACGAGTTCCTCCCCCTCGACGGCGAGCGCCGCACCGGCCTCGCCGTGCTGACCGCCTACTACACGCGCAGTCTCACCGACCCGGCGCTCGCGGCCGTGTTCCTGGCCGCGGAGACACCCCTGGAGGATCTGATCGCCGCGCTGATCACGGCGGCCGGGCCACGACCGGGCATCGACCCCGCCCACGAGGCCGACCTGCTGGTCAGCGGCGTCACCGGCCTCGGGCTCGACCTGCTGCACCGGCGGCGCGACCTCATCGGCGTCCGCCGGACGATCGCCTACCACCTGGACCGGATCCTCGGGTGACGGCGGCCCCTCCGCGGCGGCGCGCCGGTCATCCGGGCCGGTCCGGCGACCCCGTCTCGGCCGACCCGTCTCGGGCGATCCGGCCACCAGGCGGCGCCGTCAGGTGGTGGTGACCAGCGACGGCACCCGGCGCAGGGAGGTCGCCAGCAGGCCGCTCGCGACCAGGCAGGCCGAGGCGAGCAGCACCACGGCGGGCCAGGCGCCGTACGACCACGCGGTCCCGGCCAGGTTGCCGACGAGCGACGACCCGGCGTAGTAGGCGAACAGGTAGAGCGACGCGGCCTGGCCGGCCGGGATCCCGTTGGCGTGGGCGCGGACCGGGACCCACCCGCTGGCCACCCCGTGCACACAGAAGAACCCCGCGGTCATCACGGCCAGCCCGGCCACCGTGAGCGGCAGCGCGTCGGGCAGGGTCAGCAGCAGCCCGGCGCCGGTGAGCAGGCACCCGAACGGCAGGACGGCGCGGCGCCCGTGCCGGTCGGCGAGCCGCCCGGCGATCGCCGAGCTGAGCGTGCCCGCCGGGTAGACGAGGAAGACGGCGCCCGCGGCGGCCGCCCCGAGCGCGAACGGGGCGCTGGTCAACCGGAACCCCATGGCGTTGTAGACGGCCACGAACGCGCCCATCGCCACGGCACCGATGCCGTACAGGCTGAGCAGCGCCGGGTCGGTGAAGGCCCGGCGGGACAGGGCCACGTGCGGGCCGGCGGCGAAGTGGCGCGACGCGGGCAGCAGCGACGCGACGACCACCGCGCAGACCAGGCCGACCATGGCCACGGCCGCGAGCGCCAGCCGCCAGCCGTACGCCTCGGCGACCACGGAACTGATCAGCCGCCCGGTCATCCCGCCGAGGGCGGTGCCGCCGATGTACAGCCCGGCGGCCCGCCCCTGACGGTCCGCGGGCAGCTCCTCGCGCAGGTAGGCGGTGGCGACCGCGGGCAGGCCGGCGAGCGCGACGCCCTGTGCCAGCCGCAGCCCGAGCAGGGCGTGCCAGGTCGGCGCGAACGCGCAGGCCAGCCCGACCAGTGCGGACAGTGTGAGGGACAGATGGATCAGCGGGGTGCGGCCGACCTTCTCCGACAGCGGCCCGGTGACCAGCAGCGCCACGCCGAGCCCGAGCGTCGCCAGCGACAGCGACCAGGAGCTCTGCGCCGGGGTGACGCCGAACGCCCGGGACAGCTCCGGCAGCAGCGCCTGAGTGCTGTACAGCAGGGCGAACGTGGCCACGCCGGCGGCGAACAGGGCGAGGCAGGCCCGGTGATATCTGCTCACGCCACTCACTGTTCGCGGTAGCGGTTGCATACGTCCAATGCATCAAAATCATCGACCGCATGCGTACGGCGTATGCTGAGCCCGGTGCAGCTGGAAGATCTCCGTGCCCTGCTCGCTCTGGGTGATCATCAACACGTGACCGAGGCGGCAGCCGCCCTCGGCACCACCCAGCCGAGCCTGTCGCGTCTGCTCGCGCGGGTGGAGGCGGAGCTGGGCGTGCGACTGTTCGAGCGGGACGCCCGCGGCGTGCACCCGAACCCGCTCGGCGACCTGACCCTGACCGCGGCCCGCGACCTGGTCGGCCGCTACGACCGGCTGCGCCGCGACCTGGCCGGGCTGCTCGATCCCGAGTCGGGGACGGTGCGGCTGGCGTTCCTCGACTCGATGGCGACCTCGCTGGTGCCGCGGATCCTGCACGACGTGCGTGAGCAGGCGCCGCGCCTGCGGGTGGAGCTGCGCCAGGAGCCCGGCCACGTCATCCTGCCCGACCTGGAGTCGGGGGCGGCCGAGCTGGCGCTGATCTCGCCTCAGCCGCGCGGGCCGTACGGCTGGCTGCCCCTCCAGAAGCAGAAGCTGGCCCTGATCGTGCCGCCGGGCCACCGCCTGGTCTCGCGCCGCCGGGCCCGCCTGGCCGACGCCGACGGCGAGGACTTCGTCACGGTGCCGCCCGGGTTCGGGTTCCGGGCCCTGGTCGACGGCCTGTTCGCGGCGGCCGGAGTGACACCGCGCATCGCCCTGGAGATCGGCGACCTGGCCACCATCGAGGGCCTTGTCGGCGCCGGTCTGGGCGTGGCCCTGGTCCCGGAGAGCTTCGCCGGCGCCACCGGCACGGTCGGTCTGCCCCTGACCGCCCCGGCGCCGAACGCGTGGTCGGCCTGACCTGGCGCACCGACCGCCCGCTGGGCCCGGCCGCCGACCGCTTCCGCGCCGTCGTCGAGGCCGCCGCCCCCTACCGCTGAGGAGCACGGGATGGATCTCACGCTGCCGCAGTCCTTCCTGGACTCGCCGCGCTGGTGGCGTGGCGGGGGAGAGTGGCTGGCCGAGTTGCCCGGCCTGGTCCGGGCGCAGTGCGAGCGGTGGCGGGTGACCGTCGACGGCGATCCCGCGCACGGCTCGAACGCGCTGGTCGTGCCGGTGCGCCGGGACGGCGAGGAGCTCGTGCTCCGTCTCGCGCCACCGGGGCCGGAGGTCGCCGAGCAGGCCGGGGCGCTGCGCTTCTGGGACGGGCGCGGGACGGTCCGGCTGGTCGACGCCGACCCGGACGCCGGGGTGATGCTGCTGGAGCGGCTGTCCGCGACCTCGCTGTGTGACGTGCCGGTGGACGTGGCCATGCGCGTGCTGGGCACGATGATGCGCCGCCTCGCGGTTCCGGCTCCCGATCATGTGCTCAGCACCGCGGACGCCGGGATCGACCGGGCTCACGGTGGGGACTGGGTGGTGTTCCGTGCCGTCGACTACTGGCTGTGGGGGCAGGGCGCGGGTCTGACCGAGGATCCGCGCCGCTGTGCCCGGTTGGTGTCGGCCTTCACCGACGGGCCGTTCCAGGAGTAGGCGATCGGGCGCGGCGCTGCCCTGATGCCATAGTGATGCCATTGGCTTGCGCGTGGCATCACTGTGATGCCATAGTGGTGCCATGGAACTGCGCCCCTACATCGACGCGCTGCGTCATGAGCTAGCGCTCGCTGCTGCCGCCGGCGGTGAGGATGCCCGTGAGCTGGCCGAGCGGCTCACCGCACCACTCGAGTCGGCCACCCGCCTGGCCCTGCTCGACGCCCTGTCCGAGGCGGCCGCCGAGATCACCCGCGACCTGGCCCCCGGCTCCGTCGACCTGCGCCTGCGCAACCGCGAGCCCAGCTTCGTCGTGACCCCGCCGCCCGCCGACCCGTGGACCGACGCGGTCCCGCCGCCGGACCCGGTCCCGGCGCCGCCACCCGCCCCCGGTGAGGACGAGGCGACCGTCCGGATCAGTCTGCGCCTGCCCGAGCCCCTGAAGAACCGGATCGAGCAGGCCGCAGCCCGCTCCGGCGTCTCGATCAACACATGGCTGATCCGGGCCGCGTCCGCCGCCGCCGCCGACGGCGACCAGAGACCACCCGCGACAGTGACCGCGACCAGCGGCGGCCAGCGTTTCACCGGCTGGGTCCGCTGAACCCCCCGACACGAATGGAGACTGCTGTGCCCAGTTTCGACACCCCCGGTCCCATCACCGCCTCCGTCGACGTCCTCGCCGGCGAGGTGCGTGTGGTGGCCGGTGACCGGCCCGACACGATCGTCCACGTCCGCCCGGCCGACGAGAACGAGGAGCGCGACCGCCGCGCCGCCGAGCAGACCCGCGCCGAGCTGGTCTCCGGCACCCTGACGGTCCGCGGCCCACGCCATCCCGCCCTCGGCGTCTTCGGCAAGGTCGGCGTGATCGACGTGCTGATCGAGCTGCCGGCCGGCTCGTCCGTCGACGCCAAGGTCGGCGCCGGCGGCATCCGCTGCTCCGGCGCCCTCGGCGACTGCAAGCTGCGCAGCGGCGCCGGCGACGTGCAGGTGGACCAGGCCGGCAGCGTGACCCTGACGACCGGGTTCGGCCTGGTCACTGCGGAGAACGTGACCGGCGACGCCAGCCTGACCACCGGATCCGGCAAACTGCACCTGCGCGAGGTGTCCGGCCCGGCCACCCTGAAGAACGGCAACGGGGAGTGCTGGGTGGGCCGGGCCGGAGGCGAGCTGAAGATCAACTCGGCCAACGGCGACATCGTCACCGAACACGCCGGCGCCTCACTGACGGCCAACACCGCCAACGGCGACATCCGGGTGCGTGAGCTGGTCCGCGGCACGACGACACTGCGTACGGCGGCCGGCCGGATCGAGATCGGCATCCGTCAGGGCACCGCGGCCCGCCTCGACGTGCACACCTCCTACGGCCGGGTCCGCAACGAGATGTCCGCGGCCACCGGCCCCGCCGAGTCCGACGAGCAGGCCTCGGTGCGTGCCCGCACCCAGTTCGGCGACATCCTGATCCACCGCGCGTGATCCACCGCGTCTGACGCTCCGCGTCCTCTTCTCCGCGCGTGACCTACGGCGTCTGAACCGCCGCGCGTGATCCACCTTCGGTAACTCCCGGCCGTGCGCTCGACCATGGCCGGCGATCGAACCTGCCCGTCGTCCCGGCCGGCGACGAACCGTCCCGGCCGGCGATGGATCCTGCCCGGAAACGCTCCTGGAGGCGTAGATGTCCACAGCCCTCATCACCCGGCCCGCCGTCTCGGTGGCCGGCCTGCGCAAGACCTTCGGCACCAAGACCGTCCTCGACGGCATCGACCTGACCGTCACCGAGGGCACCGTGTTCGCGCTGCTCGGGCCGAACGGCGCCGGCAAGACCACCATGGTGCGGATCCTCGCCACCCTGCTGGAGGCCGATGGCGGTTCGGTGCGGGTCGCCGGTCACGACCTGGTCCGCGACGCGGACGCGGTGCGGGCGGCGATCGGCCTCACCGGGCAGTTCGCGGCGGTCGACAAGCTTCTGACGGTACGGGAGAACCTGCGCCTGATGGCCGACCTGAACCGGCTCGGCCGTGCCGCGGGTAGACGCAGAGTCGACGGTCTGATCCAGCGGTTCGACCTCACCGAGTCGGCGGCCAAGCCGGTGTCACTGCTCTCCGGAGGCCAGCAGCGCCGCGTCGACCTCGCCATGACCCTGGTCGGCAACCCGCGGCTGATCTTCCTCGACGAGCCGACCACGGGGCTGGACCCGCGTAGCCGGGTGGAGATGTGGCAGATCGTCCGCGAGCTGGTCGCCGACGGGGTGACCGTCTTCCTCACCACCCAGTACCTGGAGGAGGCGGACCAGCTCGCCGACCGGATCGCCGTTCTCGACCACGGCCGGATCGTCGCCGAGGGCACCCCCGACGAGCTCAAGCGCCGCATCCCGGGCGGCCACCTGGTGCTGCGGTTCGCCGAGCCGGGCGCGCTGAACACCGCCGCCTCGGTCCTGAACGTCACCCACCGTGACGATAGTGCGCTGACGCTCCAGGTGCCCAGCGACGGCGGCGTGACCGACCTGCGCGCCGTGCTGGCCACGCTCGACGGCGTGCACGTGGCGCCCGCCCACCTGACCGTTCACACGCCCGACCTGGACGACGTGTTCTTCGCCTTCACCGGCAACCCCGCGAGCACCGGCACCGACGAGGAGACCCGATGACCACCCTGGCACACACCCTGACCGATTCCGGCACCATGTTCCGGCGGCAACTGCTGCACCTGCGGCGCTACCCGTCGCTGACCATCATGCTCATCGGCCTGCCGGTGATCTTCCTGTTGCTGTTCGTCTACGTGTTCGGCGGCGCGGTCGGCGCCGGGCTGGGCGGCGGCCGGGACGCGTACGTCGACTACCTGACCCCCGGCATCCTGCTGTTCACGGTGGCCGGGGCGGTCGCCGGCACCGCGATCTCGGTGGCGATGGACATGACCGAGGGCATCGTCGACCGGTTCCGCAGCATGGCCATCGCCCGGGCGTCGGTCCTGACCGGGCACGTGCTCGGCAGCATGGTGCAGATCTTCATCGCCCTGTTCGCGGTCCTCGGGGTGGCCCTGCTGATCGGCTTCCGGTCGAACGCCACCCCGCTGGAGTGGCTGGCCGTGGCCGGGGTGCTGACCGCGACGGCGTTCGCGCTGACCTGGTTCGCGGTGGCGCTCGGCATCGTCGCCGACAGCGTCGAGACGGCCAGCAACACGCCCATGTTCCTGAGCCTGCTGCCGTTCCTGGGCAGCGGTTTCGTCCCCACCGACACCATGCCGTCCGCTCTGCGGGTGTTCGCCGAGTACCAGCCGTTCACCCCGATCATCGAGACGCTGCGCGGACTGCTGCTGGGCACCGGCATCGGCAACAGCGCGGTGATCGCCCTGGTCTGGTGCGCTGTGATCGCGGCTCTGTCCTACGTGTGGGCCAAGCGCAAGTACAACAAGCGCGCCGCCCGCTGAGCCGGGCCCCGGTGGTGCGCCGGTCCCTCAGCCGTGTGAACGACGGTTGAGGGACCGGCGCGCCGCGGTCAGCGGGTCCGGGCGGCCAGCCGGTCGCGGAGCCGGGTCAGGCGGGCCATCTCGGCGGTCAGGGTGCCGACACGGCGGGAGGCGACTCCGGTCGGCTCGGCACAGGCGCCGGGTGTGCCGTACTCCGGAGGGGTCCTGCCCTCCAGCAGGTGCAGGCGGCCGGCGCTCTCGCGGAGGTCGGCGATGGTCAGGCCGAGGTCGAGCAGTTGCCGGATGATCCGGAGCCGGGCCACGTCACGCGGGCCGTAGATCCGCTGACCGGTGACGGTCCGCTGGGGTGGCGGGAGCAACCCGTTCGCCTCGTAGAAGCGCAGCGCCCGGGGTGTGGTTCCGGCCGCCGCAGCGGCGTCGCCGATCCGCATGTGCCCTCCTCAAACGGCCACGATCACCGTGCCGAGATGACGTCCGGTAAGGACATCGTGCAACTTGCGCGGCGATTACGCGATCCCCCGGCCGGAAGTTACGAGAAACGATATGACCCCGGTCCGCAGCCATCCGGCGAATCGTTCGATCCACTCGCAACGTATCGAAACGTCGCCAGATGCGCCGTATCGGCCATCGTGGCGGGGCGGTGGATCCGGGCCCGTGCGTCGAGGGCAGGCGTGAATTCGGTTGTCGGCGGCGGGCGGAGCGCCGAGCATGGTCGGCATGCCGGAGCTACCCGGGTGAGGTCACCCCTGCAGGGCGGGCTTCCGCCGGCCGGCGCGCCGGGCGGCGCGGTCCTCGAGATCGCCTGTGACGAGTCCGGGTTCTCCGGGGCGAATCTGCTGCGTTCGACCGAGCCGGTGATCACGCACGCGAGCGTCGACCTGTCCGTGGCCGAGGCGGTCGACCTGATCGCCGGGCTGGGCCTGTCGGCGTACGAGCTGAAGTCGGGCCGGTTCCTGCGCCGCCCCGACGCGGCCGTGGCCCTGGACCGGCTGATGACCGCCCTGCGCGGCCGGGCGCACGTGCACCGGATCGACAAGGAGCTCTTCCTGGTCACCCAGGTCGTCGAGCTGCTGCTGGCCGAGCCGTCCTACCGGTCGCTGACGCGCGGGCCGCTGCCTGAGGCCCACGACCTGTACCGGGCCCGGTCGGTGGGCGGTGACTGGGACCGCTTCCTGGCCGCGTTCGCCGACATGGTCCGTACCCGGCGCCGCATCCCCGGACGTGCCGGCGCCGCGCGGTTCCTCCAGGCCCGCGACACGCTGGCCCGGATCGGTGGCCCGGCCGGCGCGGTCCTCGAGCGGATCACCGACGACCGGGTCACGGCGATCGTCTCCCGCCTCGACGACGGCGACCGGACGATCCCGCCACCGCTGGAGCCGATGATCGCGGCGCTGGCCGCGACGATCCGGCACTGGAGTGCCCGGCAGCGCCCGATCCTGGTGATCCACGACGAGCAGAGTGCCCTGACCGCCGCACGGCTGGCCCGCCTGCAACGGGCGCTGGCCGTCGGTGACGGCCCGTCGCCGCTGGCCGGGCTGGTGACTGCGGACTCCCGTGACGACCCCCGCATCCAGCTCGCCGACCTGCTGGCCGGCGTGGCCCGCCGAATGCCGTCGGCGCTGCCGGGTGCCGGCCGGCTCGCCGAGCCGCCCCGGGCGGGTTGAGACGCCTGGTCCTCGAGGCGCCGGGTGGGTTCATCCACGCCGGATGAGGCGGTGCGACCCCGGGCGCGGCGACGCTCGGTGCCGGCAACCGTGTCTCGCGAGGAGGACTCATGTCCGGATTGAACACGCCCGGTGATCCCCGGCCGAGCCCCGTCGTCAACGCCGGCAAGCTATGGGCCGGCGGCGCCGCGACCGCCGCCGTCGCGTCGTTGATCGCGATCGCCGGCATCCTGCTCGGCCGTGGCCTGTTCGGCATCGCGGTGCTGGCGCCGAAGGGGCAGGGCGTCTGGGGTGACGCCTCGACCGGCTGGTACGCCCTCGGCGCCGCCGTGTCCGCCCTGGCCGCCACCGGACTGATCCACGTTCTGCTGCTGACCACGCCCCGGCCGATGCGGTTCTTCGGCTGGGTGATCGCGCTGGCGACCATGGTCGGCATGCTGGCGCCGTTCGTCGTCGACGCGTCGCTGGGGGTCCGCCTGTACACGGCGGGGCTGAACTTCGTGCTCGGTGTCGCGATCGGCTCCCTGGTCGCGGGCACGGCGAAGACGGCGATCGTGCCGGTGACCCCCCGTCCCGCATCGCGTCCACACCCCCGCCCGTACCGGTAAGGAGACCCGATGGCCACGATGACCGAGCCGCCGAACGCTGCGGAGGCGCCCGCTTTCCACGTGCTGTCCGTCCCGGAGGCGCTCGAGGCCGAGAACGTCGACCGGCATCGCGGCCTCAGCGGGGAGGAGGTCGTCCGGCGCCGGGCCGAGCACGGCCCGAACCGTTTCGCCGAGGCGAAGAAGGAGCCGTGGTGGCGGTCCTTCGTCCGGCAGTACGCCGACCCGATGCAGATCGTCCTGCTGGCCGCCGGCGTCGGCAGCCTCTACCCGCTGAAGCAGTACGGCACCGGCATCCTGCTGATCGCGCTGACCCTGCTGAACGCGGCCCTGGGCCTGCACCAGGAGGGCAAGGCGGCCGCGGCGATCGACGCGCTTCAAAAGATGATGATCATCAAGGCGAGGGTACGGCGTGACGGCGCCCTGACCGAGATCCCCGCCGAGGAACTGGTCCCCGGTGACATCGTGCTGATCGAGGCCGGTGACGTGGTGCCGGCCGACGGGCGGCTGCTGCGCGCGGCGACGTGCGAGATCGACGAGTCGGCGCTGACCGGGGAGAGCCTGCCGGTGGCCAAGGACGTCGCCGCGGTGGCGTCGGCGGACACCGCTCTGGGCGACCGGTCCGACATGGCGTACATGAACACCAACGTGACCCGGGGAACGGGGGAGCTGCTGGTCACCGCGACCGGCATGAGCACCGAGGTGGGCCGGATCTCCGGCATGCTGCAGACCGAGAAGGACGGTCAGACGCCGCTGACCCGCCAGCTCGGCCGGCTGACCAACCAGATCCTGCTGATCGCCGGGTTCGCCCTGCTCGCCTCGGTGATCATCAACCTGGCCCGCGGCAACGAGTTCGGCGTCGTGTTCACCGCGGCGGTCGCGTTCGCGGTGTCGGCGATCCCGACCGGCCTGCCGGCCGTGGTGACCACCATCCTGTCGCTCGGCACCCAGCTGCTGGCCAAGTCGAACGCGATCGTGAAACGACTGCGCTCGACCGAGACGCTGGGGTCCACGTCGGCGATCAACTCCGACAAGACCGGCACGCTGACGCTCAACCAGATGACGGCGGTCGAGCTGGTCATCCCCGGGCGCCGCTACACGGTCTCCGGTGGCGGCTACTCCACCGACGGCGCGATCAAGAAGGTGGCCGGGGACCCGGACGAGCCCCTCGACGAATACCTGCTGCCGATGATCCTCTGCTCGGACGCCGTGGTCCGGGACGGGACGATGATCGGCGACCCGACCGAGGGCGCGCTGGTGGTCCTGGCCGAGAAGGGCGGACTGGACAGCGAGGCGACCCGGGAACGTCACCCGCGAGTGGCGGAGCTGCCGTTCGACGCCGCCTACAAGCTGATGGCCACCTTCCACCGGATGACCACCGACGACGGCCGCGAGGTGATCCGCTGCTACGTCAAGGGCGCACCGGACCAGCTGCTGGCCCGCTGCGACGTCGCCGATCAGGACGCGGTCCGATATCTGGCGGAGAACACCCGGCTCGCCCAGCAGGGCCTGCGGGTGCTGGCCACCGCCCGGAGGGACTTCGACCCGGCCGACTTCGACCCGGCCGCCGATCTGCTCCCGCTGCTGACCGGGCTGGAGCCGCTGTCGCTGGTCGGGATCGTGGACCCGCCGCGCCCGCAGGCGCAGGCCGCGATCGAGCAGGCGCACGCCGCCGGCATCGAGGTTCGCATGATCACCGGCGACCACGCGGTCACCGCCGCGGCGATCGCCGCCAAGCTCGGTATCCGCGGCCGGGCCATCACCGGGGCCGAGTTCGCCGCGATGAGCGACGAGGAGGCCGACCGCGAGATCGACGGCATCGGCGTGATCGCCCGGGTCACCCCGGAGCACAAGGTACGCCTGGTCGAGGTCCTCAAACGCAAGGGCCACATCGTCGCGATGACCGGCGACGGGGTGAACGACGCGCCCGCCCTGAAGAAGGCGGACATCGGCATCGCCATGGGGATCACCGGCACCGAGGTGAGCAAGGAAGCCGCCGCGATGATCCTCACCGACGACGACTTCGCCACCATCGTGAAGGCCGTCGAGTTGGGCCGTGCCCTCTACGCGAACCTCAAGAAGTACATCTTCTTCCAGATGGGCGTGCTGGTCGGCATGATCATCACGTTCCTCGGGGCCAGCATCGTCAACATCGCCGCCGGTGTGCCGTTCCTGCCGTTGCAGAGCCTGTGGCTCAACTTCACCACCCAGGTCTTCCAGTCGGTGGGGCTCGGCTACGGCAAGGCGGAGCCGGACATCATGCGGCACCGGCCCCGCCGCTCCGACGAGCCGCTGCTGTCCCGTGCCACGCTCGGCTGGCTGGGTCTGCTCGGCCTGGTGATGGGCGTGATCACCCTGGTGCTGATCTGGTGGGCCGACGGGGCGTACGACCTGGACACCGGCCGGACCATGGGCCTGACCGCGTTCTCCATCGCCAACCTGGCCTTCTCCCTCACCGTGCGCAGCGAGGTCCGCTCGGTGTTCAGCCTGGAGACCTTCGACGACAAACGCTTCCTGATCACCACCGGCATGTCGGCGGCCGCGATCGTGCTGGCCACCGAGCTCGGGCTGTTCCAGAGGATGCTGCAGACCGTCAGCCTGGACGTCGGCCAGTGGCTGATCTGCCTGGTCGCCGGGGCGCTCGTGGTGGTCCCGACCGAGATCCGCAAGGTCGTCCTGAGGAGGCGGCGATGAGAGTGCCCGGTCTGCTCCAATGGGGTGACGTCGCGATCGGGGCGGTCTCCCGGGCCGCCGAGGCGCTGGCCGACCAGAAGCAGCTGGCCGAGCGCGGCGCCGCCCGGCGGGTCCGCATGGTCGACGCGCTGATCACCGCGATCGCCACCTCGCCACTGGTCGAGCGGGTCGTCGAGATCCAGCTCGACCGGGTTCTCGAGCTGCTGGA
The DNA here is from genome assembly GCF_050956125.1 of Actinoplanes sp. CA-252034. Taxonomy (NCBI): domain Bacteria; kingdom Bacillati; phylum Actinomycetota; class Actinomycetes; order Micromonosporales; family Micromonosporaceae; genus Actinoplanes; species Actinoplanes sp. CA-252034. Next base: position 5,972,338 of record NZ_CP191846.1, on the reverse strand, counting down.
ACGCGAGCCGGAGCGGATCCGTGCCCTGGTGCGGGGGCAGCGCGACAACATGGTCGGCGAGGTCGTCGGCCGCGTGCGTGCCGGCGCGGCTGCCGGGGACGACGCGGTGGACCGGCTCACCCTGCGCTGGACCCGCAACGGGAACCCCGAGACGCCGGCATGAACCGGTACGCCGGGCTGGTGAGCCGGTCGACGGCGTACCTGCTGGACGCGCTGATCGTGGCCGTGATGGCCGGGGTGGCGACGGTGGTCTTCGGCCTCGTCGCCTCGGCCCTGCTCGGCAGCGAGGGCCGGGAGCTGGCCCGGATCGTGCTCTCCACCTACGTGATCTTCCTGCCCACGATCATGGCGTCGTACTGCGCGGCCTTCTGGATCCTGGCCGGGCGCACCCCGGGCCAGCTGGTGTTCGGGCTGCGGGTGGTGGACCGCGCCGGGCGCCGACCGCGCCTGTTCGCCGGGCTGGTCCGGGCGCTGCTGCTGGCGTACCTGCCGATCCTCGCGCTGTGGCTGCTCTTCGACCGCAGACATCAGGGCCTGCACGACAAACTGGCCGGCACCACCGTGGTCCGCAGCTCACCCCGAGAGGATGAGGCGCCCGGAACCTCCCCCATCGCACCGTCGAGGGGTGCTGACCATGGGAGTCGAGGAAGAGTTCCTACTACTTGATCCGGACGGGGCGGTCGCGCCGGCCGCCCCGGACGTGATCCGCCGCACCGGCGGCGACGAGCGCATCAAACCGGAGTACATGGCCTACCAGTTGGAGACGGCCACGTCCGTCTGCACCGGCCTCGGCGAGCTGCGGCGGGAGCTGAGCCGGCTGCGCCTGACCACCGCCGAAGCGGCCGAGGCGGCCGGGGCCTATCTGGTCGCGAGCGGGGCACCACCGTTCCGGGCCGGGCCACTCGGCGCGCTCAGCGCCGACGACCGCTACCGGGTGCTCGCCGAGCGGTTCCCGGAGGCGACCGCGGCCGGCGGCACCTGCGGCTGTCACGTCCACATCGGCATCCCGGACCGGGAGCTGGCCACGGCGGTGCTGTCCCGTATCCGGCCGTGGCTGCCGGCCCTGCTCGCCCTCACCGTGAACTCGCCGGTGTACGGCGACAACGACACCGGATGGGCCAGCTTCCGCTACCAGAACCAGCTGCACTGGCCGACGTTCCGGCCGCCGGACGTGTGGCCCGACGCCGGCAGCTACGACCGCGAGGTCCGCTCGCTGGTGGCGTCCGGCACGGCCGTGGACGCCTCCGGCGTCTACTTCCTGGCCCGGCTGTCGGCGCGGTACCCCACGATCGAGGTCCGTGTCGCCGACACCGGCCTCGAGGTCGACGACACGGTGCTGCTCGCCGGCGTCACCCGGGCGCTGGTGGCCACGCTGATAGAGGACATCCGCCGCCGCGACAAGCTGCTGCCCGCCCCGCGACAGCTGGTCAGTGAGCAACTGCTCGCGGTCGCCCGGGGCGGCGTCCTGCGCACCGCCCGGCTGCTGCAGAAGATCACCCCGCAGCTGGACGCGGCCGGCGACACCGGCGAGGTCTACGCCGGGATCGAGCGTCTGCGGCGCGAGGGCACCGGGGCGCAACGCCAACGGCGACTCTGGCAGCGGTACGGTCCCACCAGCGGTTTCGTCGGGGCGTTGGCCGCCGGGACGGTGCCGGTCCGGATCTGACCCACCACGCGGCGCACCGGCCACCGTGGCGGGCATGCACGACGGTGACCGGCGCGGGTCGCGGGAGTCCGGATCAGGAGGCCAGGATCTGCGCCTTCTGCCGCTCGAACTCGGACTCGGTGAGGACGCCCTGCTCCTTGAGCTCACCGAGCCGGTGCAACTGGTCCAGTTTCAGTGACGTCGGATCGGGTTGGTCGTCCTCTGCGCCGGCGTAGTACTGCTGCTCGGCGTACTGCTGTTCGGCCTGACGCGACCATCGGCCGGCCTGCCGGCGCGACACCCGGTTGGAGACCGCGGTCGCCGTCCCGGCGATCACCGCGGTGCGGGCCATGCCACGGAGAAGACCCATCACGATCACCTCCCACCGGCGGCGGAGACGGTCACGGTCTCCGACTCGTCCAGAGCCGCGAGCAGCGCTTGTACGGGGATCCGCCCGCCCGCGACGAGGTGGGCGCCGTTGCGCCGCAACCGGATCGCCAACGGCGCCGCCCACGCGTTCTCGTAGACCAGCACGACCGCGGCCGACCCGGGTTCCAGCACGCTGCCGGCCTGGCGCAGGTCGTCACCGCCGAGGATGCCGGAGGCCGCGCCGTGGAAGACGTCCAGCCCGGCCGGCTCGACGTCGCGGGCGTCCAGTGCCGTCACCGTCCCGTCGTGCTCCCGGCGGAGGAACAGGATGTCCAGCACCCGGATGATGCCCCGATCGACCAGATCCACCAGCAGCGGAAACGCGGTCCCGTCGAGGCTGCCGTCGGGGAACTCCACACACAGGTAGTCCACCGGTCCCATCTCCTGCAGCTCCATACGCTCTCCCTAGGTCAGGGACGCCACCGCGACACGGCTGTGCCACGGCGCTCCCGGGATGTGGGTGAGGGCCACGATGCTGCCGCTCGACGCGGCCACCGGCCCGGCCAGGTCCTGGACCCAGCGGTGTTCCAGAAGGACGGCGAGGGCGTCGGTGTGCTCGTCGACCATCCCCGCCACATCGTCGATGTCCGACTCGGTGATCAGCCCGCTGGCCAGCCGGGCCATTGCCGGGTCGCCGCGCAGGCAGGGGAGCTCGGTCAGCTCCACCACGCACGCGCCGCCGGCCGTGTCGGTACGGATCACCAGCGCGTCGACGACACGCATCTCACCCGCCAGGGCCAGCAGGGCGAGCGTCACACGGACGCCTTCGCCGAGCCGGTCCGCGGGAAACGACAACACCATCAGTTCGAGCGGCCCCAATGCCATGTGCCCAGGGTGCTCATCAGCGGCCGCCGGAACGTCATCCGCGGCGGATGAGTCTGGCCCGGCGTTCATCCGCGCCGGATGAGGTTGCCACCGGCCGGGTCCGGGAGCGTCGATGAGGAGTCCGGACAGCTGCAGGAGGAGCGATGACCAGCCAGTCGACCACCGGTCCCGGTGCGCCTCCGGAGACGGCCCCCGGCCCCGTGGAGGGCACCGCGCCACCTCGGGACGCGACGGCCGTACCCGGGGATGAAGGAGAGCTGGAGCGGCTGAGAGCAGAGGTCGCCGCATTGCGGGACCGGCTGCAGGTGCGGCGCCGGAGGCGGCCGGGCCGGGGCGCGCTGGCCGCCGTGCTCGCCGCCCTGGCCGCGTTCGCGCTGGTCACCGGAGTGGTGGGATGGTGGGCCGCGCGAACCACCCTGAACACCGAGCGCTGGGTCGCGACGGTGGCGCCGCTGCCGCAGGACCCGCGGGTCAACGCGGCCGTGGCACAGTACGCGACGACCGAGCTGTTCCGGGTGCTCGACGTGGAACAGCGGCTGCGTGACGTGCTGCCGCAGCAGGCGGCGTTCGCGGCCGGCCCGATCGCCGGGCAGTTGCGCGAGCAGGTCCGGTCCACCGTGGTGAAGGTGATGGGCAGCGACCGGTTCCAGGCGATCTGGGTGACGGTGAACCGGCAGGTCCACCAGCGGGCCCTCGCGGTCGTCGAGGGGACCAGCACCGTCGTCACGGCCCGTGAGGACCGTGTCGAGATCGACCTGCTGCCGCTGATCAACCAGGTGCTGCGCGAGCTCGGCGATCAGCTGCCGACGCTGTTCGGCAAGCAGATCACGCTGCCCGATCTGAGTAGCGGCGCTCTCCCGGAGAACCTGCGGCTGCGGGTCTCCGAGGCGGTCGGCGTGCAGTTGCCGGCGGACTTCGCCCGGTTCACCGTCTACGACTCGGGGCGGCTGTGGGAGGCGCAGCAGGCGGTCGCCGCCGCCGAACGTCACCTGCTGCTCCTCACCGGCGCCACGATCCTGCTGCTGATCGCCGCGTTCGCGGTGTCGCCGGGACGGCGGCGCACGGCCGCCCAGTTCGGGATCTGGCTGGTGGTGGCGTCGGTCGCGATCACCGCGCTGCTGCGGGCAGTCCGCGGGCGGCTTCTCGCCGAGGTGCCGGCCGGTGTCTACCGCGACGGCGTGGACGCGGCCATGACCACCGTGTTCAGTCTGCTGCGCACCCGTGGTGAGCAGCTGATCTGGATCGGGGCGGCGATCGCGGTGCTGGCCTGGCTGGCGGGACCGGGCCGGTTCCCGGTGTGGCTGCGGGGACGGGCCCGCGCGATCACGGTCGCGGCGTGGCACGGTGCGACGGTGGGGGCGCGGCGGGCGCCCGGCTTCATCACCGGGCACCTCGACGCGGTACGGGTCGGCGGGCTGATCGTCGCCGTGGTGCTCGCGCTCGTCCTGTCGTCGTGGACGGCGCTGCTCGTGATCGCGGTGCTGCTGGCGGCGTACGAGATCGGGGTGACGCTGCTGGCGCGCGCTCAGGAGGCGGCCGCGAAGGCCGCGTGATCGGCCTCGGTCCGGTCGGCGTAGGCCTCGGCGAACGGTGCCATCGCCCGGTCGAACCGATCGGTCGAGCCCAGGTAGGCGGCGATCGCGATGCGGTCGCCGCCGCGGGCGTGTGCCCGGGCCAGCGTCCACCCGCACAGCCGCCCGTAGGCGCGCATGCCCTCCGGGTCCATCGACGGGACGTCGGCGCCGCCCTTCCAGTCGCGCAGCTGCCGCACATAGAAGTCGCGGGCCCGGCCGTCGAAGCCCTCGGCACGGTGCCAGCCGAGGAAGATGTCGCTGGCGGCCTGCAGGATCCGCTGCCCGGAGACGATCCGCCGGCCGTCGCTGTCCCAGTCCGGTGCCGGGACCTGGCCGACCCGGCCGGCCAGCGCGGACGGCCCGGCCTCCTTGACCTGCAGCAGCAGCGGGTCACGGTCGTCGCGGCCGGTCAGCAGCACCACCCAGCAGCGGGTGCCGACGCTGCCGACCCCGACCACCTTGCGGGCCAGGTCGACGAACTCGAACGCGTCGAACAGCCGCCGCCGGTCGTCGGCCAGGCTCTGCCGGTACCCGGCCAGCAGCTCGCGGATCTGCTCCTCCACCAGCTTGCGGGCCATGTCGGGCATCAGGTCGGCGATCGGCACGAGCAGCGGCGGGTCGGCGGCCAACCGTCGCCGGCCATCGCCGTCGAGGACCGTCAGCCGGTGGTACGCCTGCAGACTGTCCCGGGAACGGGCCTTCGTGCCGGCCTTCTCGATCCGCCGGGCGCGCCGGCCACGGAGGCGTTGACGCAGCTCGTCGATGTCGGCGCGGGCGTACCAGACGTCCAGCTCGCGCATCGCGGCGAACCCGCGCATCGCCTCCCGGTAGTGGTGGGCGGTGGCCCGTACCACGGCCTCCCGCTGGCGCCGTTTGAAGCCGTTCTCCCGGCCGGCCAGTGCCAGGCTCGCGACCAGGCGTTTGACGTCCCACTCCCACGGGCCCGGGTGGGACTCGTCGAAGTCGTTGAGGTCGAAGACCAGCCGCCGCTCGGGTGAGGCGTAGACACCGAAGTTGAGCAGGTGGGCGTCACCGCAGAGTCGGCTGATCAGCCCGGTCGAGGGGGTGGCCGCCAGATCGGCGGCCATCGTCACGGCGGCCGCCCGGTAGAACGCGAACGGCGACGCCGCCATCCGCTCGTGCCGGATCGGCAGCAGCTCCGGCACCCGGCCGTCCTCCTGCTCGCGCAGCAGGGCGACCGGGTCGGGACGGTCCGGGGCCGGCTCGAAGGCGGCGTGGCCGTCGAGGGGCGCCCGTCTCCGGGCGGCCTTGCCGGCCGCGGCGCGTGCGCCCGGATCACGTTCGGGTGCGCCGCTCACGGGTTGCCGCCGCTGAACGTCTCGAGCAGGATCTCCCGCTCACCGTCGGTCAGGTTGGTGGCGATCAGCCTCTTGTGCAGGCCGTGGAAGCGCTCGCCGAGGCGGTCCAGGTCGCCGTGCTCGGTGACCAGGAACAGCGCCGACGTGCCCTCGGTGATCTCGGCCCGGATCGTCTCCAGCTGATCCCGGTCGATACCGGTCCCCTCGGTGGCCTTGACCAGGGCGCCGATGCCGGCGCCGACCGCGGCTCCGGCGATCGGCGCCAGGAACAGGCCACCGAGGACGAGGCCCCAGAAGGCGCCCCAGCCGGTGTGCCGGTGGCCCGACTCGTGCTCGTGGTGGGTCTCCGGTCGCGTGGCGCCGTGCGGCCAGGTGACCACCGCGTGGTCCAGGACCTTCACCAGGCCCTCGGCCTCGGCCTGCTTGATGATGTAGGCGGCGCGTTCGGCCCGCTCAGCCTGGTCGAACTTCCATACCGTGAACGTGGTCATGGCCGTCATCGTCGGCCGGGGCCGGCGCCCGCGCCTCATCCCTGGTGGGCGAGGGCGGACCGCCGCCGAGCAGGCTGTTCAGCCAGCGGGTCGACGGGTCGACGTCGATCAGCAGGCCTTTGGCGAGCAGCGTCAGCGGGACCGCGAGCAGCGCGCCGATCGGGCCCAGCACCCACGCCCAGAAGACCAGGGACAGGAACGTGACCGTGACCGACAGGCCGACGGCGTCGCCGACGATCTTCGGCTGGATGATCTCCTGGATGACGAAGTTGACCAGGCAGTAGAGGACGATCACCCCCAGCATCAGCTGCGGGCCGCCCTGGAGCAGCCCGAGCAGCGCCGGCGGGACGACGCCGATGACGAACCCGATGTTGGGGATGTAGTTGGTGATGAACGACAGCAGCCCCCACAGCAGCGGCAGCGGGATGCCCAGCCACCACAGCAGCGCCGTGTCGCACGCCGCGACGATGAGCCCGAACACGGTCGTCACCAGAAGATAGCGGCGGGTGCCGGTGGCGAACGACTCCAGTGCCGCGACCACCTGCGGGCGCTCGGGTGTCACGGACGCCAGCCGGGCCGGGAAGCCCACCACGTCCAGGCACATGAAGAGCAGGACGGCCAGCAGGAACACGGAGTCGCCGAGAGCGCCGGCCAGCCCGCCGAAGAGGGCCTCGACGATCCGGGCGAAGGTGCCGGGCTCCACCGCCGCCACCGCCGTCCGCAGCTGCTCGGCGTCGACGCCCAGTGCGCCGAGCCCGGTGACCAGGTCGTCGCGCAGCCCCGCGAGCTCGTCCCGGTACTCCGGCAGCAGGTCGATCAGCCGGGCCACCGACACCGCCAGCGCGCCACCCAGGGCGAACAGCCCCAGGTAGACGGTGACGACGGTGACCGTGGCGGCCAGCCAGACCGGCGCGCCATGACGCCGCAGCCGTGCGGTGAGCGGGCTGGCCGTGACCGTCAGCATCAGCGCGAGGAACACCGGCCCGGCCAGATCCGCCACGGCGCGCATCCCGCCCACGACCACGACCAGGCTGGCCGTGCCGAGCAGGACCAGCACGCCGCGCGGCAGCACGGCAGGGCCGGTTCCTTCGTCAGGCCTTGACCTCACGGCCATGGGCGGTGAGGGCGTAGATGATCAGCACGTCCATGGCGATGACGATGACGGACCAGATCGGGTACGCCGGCAGGAACGCCAGGTTCACCAGGGCGCTCAGACAGGCGACGATGATGCCGACCACCCGCGCCCACATCTGCCCGGCCAGGATGCCGAGACCGGTGCACACCGCGATCAGGCCGAGCAGCAGGTGCGTCCAGCCGTAGGTGTCGAAGTCCACCGGCACCACGAGACCGCTCTTGGTGGTCAGGTAGAACTCGTCGCGGAACAGGGCGATCACACCCTCGACCGCCTGGAACGAGCCGAGCATCAGCAGCATGACGCCGGCGAACACCACCATCCCCACCCAGCCGGACGGCTGCCGCGGTGACGGCGGCACGTACGGGTCCTCGTAGGACTGCCGCGCCTCAGTGTCGGTCATGGTCTTCTCCCTAGTCAGGGGTCGGTCGTAGCGGGTCGATCATGTGGTGGGGCGGTGGGCGGGCACGCCATCCGTGACGGATGAAACGCACACCACCTCCACCCCGGACCGGTCCAGCCGGGTCAGCAGCCGCTCCAGGTCGGCGTCGGAGAGCCGCCCGCGGATGGTGCTCTGATGTGGCAGCGCCCGGCAGGGTGGATCGCCGAGCGCCCGGCGGAGCAGTGGACCGAGGAAGCCCCGGACCCGGATCTCGTAGCGCTCGTGCATGGCGCCTCTCCTCTCGTCTGCGTCGAGACTCCCGAGTCGCCGGGCCGCATACCTCCTCCCACAGGGATGAGGACCGTCGACGACCTCCCGTGGCTGACTGATCGGGACCTCGAAGGGCATGGAAGGAGATACGACATGGCAACACTGGTCGCCATCGGGTACCCCGACGAGACCACCGCCACGGCGGCCTCGCTCGAGGCGAACCGCCTGGCCAGGGACCTGATCATCCAGCCGGACGCGATCGCGACGATCATCCGGGACCGTGAGGGCAAGTTCCACGTGACCACGAACCATCACGCCGTGGCCGGCGGCACGACGTGGGGCATGTTCTGGGGCCTGCTGTTCGGGATGCTGTTCTTCATCCCGATCCTCGGCATGGCCGTCGGCGCCGGTCTCGGGGCGCTCACCGGCAAGCTCGCCAAGGGTGCGATCAACAAGGAGTTCCAGCAGCGGATCCGGGACGAGCTGCAGCCCGGCACGTCGGCACTGTTCCTGGTCGTCGAAGCGGTCACGCCCGACAAGGCGGTCGAGGCGCTGAGCCGGTACGGCGGCACCGTCCTCAAGTCGTCGCTGCCGAAGGAGACCGAGGCGGAGCTGCAGGAGGCACTGCACGGCGGTGAACAGCGGTAGTCCGCCGAGGTAGGTGGAGAGGGGCGCCGCCCGGTCGATTCCGGGCGGCGCCCCCTTGCGCTATTCATCCGTGCCGGGGGACGTGACCGCCCCGGGTCCGGGCCGAACCTGACGGCATGACCACCAACGAGACGAGCGCCGAGCAGAGGCGCCTGCGTGACGCCGACACCGCCGCCGTTCCCTGGCGGCGCTGGGGCCGTACCTCAGCGAACGGCAGTGGGGGACGGTCCGCGAGGACTACAGCCCGGGCGGGGACGCCTGGGACTTCCTGAGTCACGACGATGCGCGCTCCCGGGCGTACCGCTGGGGTGAGGACGGCATCGGCGGATTCAGCGACGACCAGCAGACCCTCTGCCTGGCCGTGGCGATGTGGAACGGGCGGGACCCGATCCTGAAGGAGCGGTTCTTCGGGCTGACCAACAGCGAGGGCAACCACGGCGAGGACGTCAAGGAGTACTGGTTCTACGTCGATGCCACGCCCACCCACTCCTACCAGCGGATGGTCTACAAGTATCCGCAGGCGGCGTTCCCGTACGAGGACCTGCTCGCCACCAACCGGGCCCGTGGGCGCGACGACTTCGAGTACGAGCTGCTCGACACCGGGATCTTCGCCGGGGACCGGTACTTCGACGTGGAGATCGAGTACGCCAAGGCCGGCCCGGAGAACCTGCTCGGCCGGATCACCGTGCACAACCGCGGCCCGGAGGCGGCGTCACTGCGGCTGCTGCCCACGGTGTGGTTCCGCAACACCTGGTCCTGGGACCGGCCCGAGCCGAAACCGGTGCTGCGGGCGGGTGCCGGAGGCGTCGAGGCCGTGCACCATCGGCTGGGCACCCGCTGGTTCACCGTCCTCGGCGACGCCCCGCTGCTGTTCACCGAGAACGAGTCGGCCGGGACCGGGCCGTACGTCAAGGACGCCTTCGACCGGTACGTGGTGCACGGCGACACCGCCGCGGTGAACCCGGACCCGACCGGGACGAAGGCCGCCGCCCTGGTGACGCTGGAGGTGCCGGCCGGTGGGTCGGGGGTGGTCCGTTTCCGGCTGGCCGAGGCGCCGCCCGCCGACGCCGATCCGGAGGCCTTCGACCGGGTGGTGGACCGGCGGCGGGCCGAGGCCGACGACTTCTACCGCGAGTTGCTCGCCCCGGGACTGGGCGACGACGAACGGCAGGTCGTCCGGCAGGCGCTCGCCGGGATGCTCTGGAGCAAGCAGTACTTCGGATACGACGTGGAACGCTGGCTGACCGGGCACGGCCGGGATCCGCTCGCGTCGCAGGGCACCCGCAACGGCGAGTGGTTCCACATGATCTGCAACGACGTCATCTCCATGCCGGACAAGTGGGAGTACCCGTGGTTCGCCGCGTGGGACCTGGCGTTCCAGTCGATCGCGCTGGCCCTGGTCGACCTCGGGTTCGCCAAGGACCAGCTGAACCTGCTGCTCGGGCGGCGCTACCTGCATCCGAACGGGCAGATCCCGGCGTATGAGTGGAACTTCTCCGACGTCAACCCGCCGGTGCACGCCTGGGCCGCCTTCCTCGTCTACGAGCTGGACAAGTCCCGCAACGGCCGCGGTGACCACGCCTGGCTGGAGGCGATCTTCCACCGGCTGGCGAAGAACTTCACCTGGTGGGTCAACCGCAAGGACCACGACGGCAACAACGTCTTCCAGGGCGGGTTCCTCGGGCTGGACAACATCGGCGTCTTCGACCGCAGCGCGCCGCTGCCCACCGGCGGCTATCTCGACCAGGCGGACGGCACGGCGTGGATGGCGCTCTACTGCCAGAGCATGCTGTCGATCGCCCTGGAGCTGTCCCGCCAGGATCCGGTCTATCTGGAGCAGGCGCAGGCGTACTTCGAGCACTTCGCATGGATCGCGGTGGCTGTCGACCGGGAGGCCGGCGGGGCGGCCATGTGGGACGAGGCGGACGGCTTCTTCTACGACCTGCTGCGGCTGCCGGACGGCAGCGCGCAACGGCTCCCGGTCCGGTCCCTGGTGGGCCTGCTGCCGCTGGCGGCGGTGACGGTGTACGACGCGGCGGTGACCGCCCGCCATCCGCAGCTGATCGAGGGCATCCAGGACTTCGTGAACCGGCACCCCAGCGTCAACTCGGTGCTGTCGCGGGGCGGGTTGGCGGCCGGCACGGTGAGCACCTGCTGGCCCTCTTCGACGAGACCCGGCTGCGGCGCATCCTGAGCCGCCTGCTCGACGAGGAGGAGTTCCTCAGCCCGTACGGGATCCGCTCGCTCTCGCGTCACCACCGTGAACACCCGTACGAGTTCCGCCTCGGCGACCACACGTTCTCGGTCGGCTATCAGCCGGCCGAGTCGGACAGCGGCATGTTCGGCGGCAACTCCAACTGGCGCGGCCCGATCTGGTTCCCGGCGAACGTCCTGGTCATCCGGGCGCTGATGAACCTGTACGTGGGTTACGGCGACGACTTCACGGTGGAGTGCCCGACCGGCTCCGGGGTGAAGATGACGCTCTTCGAGGTGGCCCGGGAGATCTCCGAACGGCTCACCCGGATCTTCCTGCCCGGCCCGGACGGCGCCCGCCCGGTGCACGGCGGCCAGGACGTCTACACCTCCGAGCACTGGCGTGACCTGATCACCTTCAACGAGTACTTCCACGGCGACAACGGGGCCGGCCTGGGCGCCACCCACCAGACCGGATGGACCGGCCTGGTCGCCGTCTTCCCGAACGTGTTCGCCGGGCTGACCGGCATCGACCTGCTGGACAACGGCATGACCGGCGTGCTGCGGACGGCGCCGGAGAGGGAGGAGCGGCGATGAGCAGCGGCTGGCAGTCGGCACCGGCGATCTACGAGATCTTCACCTGGCCCTGGCTGACCGGGCTGAGCCATCGGTACGGCCGGGACGTCACCCTGGCCGACGTGCCGGCGCGGGTGTGGGACGAAGTGGCCGCGCCCGGGATCGACGCGGTCTGGCTGATGGGCGTCTGGGAGCGCAGTCCCGCCGGGCTGGCCCTGGCGCGCACGAACGAGCAGCTGCAACGGTCGTTCCGGGAGGCGCTGCCGGACGTGGGCCACGCCGACGTGGTCGGCTCGCCCTACTGTGTACGCCGTTAGCGGGTGGACGAGCGTCTCGGCGGCCCGGCCGGTCTCGCCGAGGCCCGCGCCCAGCTGCGCGCCCGCGGGGTGCGGCTGATCCTCGACCACGTGCCCAACCACGTGGCCCCGGACCATCCGGCGACCGCGGCGCACCCGGAGTGGTTCGTCCAGGGCACGGCCGCCGACCAGGCCGGGGATCCGGGGGCTGGTTCACGGTGAACGGGCGGGTGCTCGCGCACGGGCGGGACCCGTACTTCCCGCCGTGGCCGGACGTGGCACAGCTCAACGCGTTCGACCGGGGGCTGCGCGACGCGACCGCGGCGGTGCTGGGCGACATCGGCGAGCAGTGCGACGGTATCCGCTGCGACATGGCGATGCTGCTGACCAACGAGGTGTTCGCCGGCACCTGGGGGCGGCACGTGGGGCCGGCGCCGGACGAGGAGTTCTGGCCGTACGTGCTGGGCCGGGTCCGGGAGCGGCATCCGGGGATCGTGATGATCGCCGAGGCCTACTGGGACATGGAGTGGACGCTGCAGCGGCAGGGGTTCGACCACTGCTACGACAAGCGGCTCTACGACCGGCTGGCCGGTGAGGACGCCGAGTCGGTGCGCAAGCATCTGGCCGCCGACCGGGACTACCAAGACGGTCTGCTGCGGTTCCTGGAGAATCACGACGAGCCGCGGGCGGCGACGGTCCTGCCGGGCGGGCGGGGCCGGGCCGCCGCGGTGGCGATCGCCACCCTGCCCGGGGCGACGCTGTGGCACGACGGGCAGTTCGAGGGGCGGCGTACGCGTCTGCCGGTCTTCCTGGCCCGGTTCCCGGACGAGCCGGCCGACCCGGACTCGGTGTCCTTCCACCGCGGCCTGTTGTCCGCCGCCGGATCGATCAGGCGGGGCGAGTGGCGGATGCTGGAGACCCGCGGCTGGCCGGACAATCCCAGTCACCGGGAGCTGCTGACCTGGGCGTGGCACGGCGAGACTCCCCGCACCGTCGTGGTGATCAACTTCAGCGACCAGCCGGCCCAGGCCCGGGTCGAGTTGCCGTGGCCGGGGCTCGCGGGCCGATCGTGGCAGCTCACCGATCTGCTGGACGGGCGGATCTTCACGCGGGACGGCGACGAGCTGGCCGGCGGTGGCCTGTTCGTCGATCTTCCACCGTGGGGGATTCATGTCGTGACGTTGCGTTAATACTCCTGACACTGCCTGTCACCGGACTATCCGATCCGGACGATGCGAGGGCCGGACGCGGCGACGAGTCTGAACGAGGAGATCCAATCGGCGACCATCGGAGGTAGCCACCTTGTCCATCGAGATGATCAATGACTCGGACAGCTCACTACTCACCTCCAAGTTCGCGGTCCCAGACGCTCCACCGTTCATGGTCGTCCGGCCGGGCCTGCTCGACCGCGTGACCGAGGGGGTGCAAGGCCCGGTCACCGTGATCACCGGCCTGGCCGGCAGCGGCAAGACCCAGCTGCTGGCCTCCTGGGCACGCGGCGTGGCGGGTGGCCGCCCGGTCGCGTGGATCACCCTGGAGCACGGCGACGAGCAGCTCCCCACCTTCTGGGAATACCTGGTGGAGGGGCTGCGCCGGGCCGGGGTGGAGCTGCCGCCGGTCACCGGCGGCGTGATCACCCGCGGCTTCCTCGGTCGCCTGGCCGCCGCCGTCGAGGAGCACCCGACCCCGGTCGTGCTGATCCTCGACGGCGCCTCGCAACTGCCCGGCCGGGACTGGGCGATCAGCCTGGAGTACGTGCTCAGCCACACCGGCCGCCTGCGCGTGGTGCTCACCGGCCGCTGGGACCCGCCCCTGCCGCTCTACCGCTACCGGCTCGCCGGCCAGCTCCAGGAGCTGCGCACCGCCGACCTGGCGTTCACCGCGGCCGAGGTGTCGCGCCTCATGCGCCTGCACGGAGTCGAGCTGGCCGAGCCGGAGCTCGCCACGGTGCTGGAGCACACCGAGGGCTGGGCCGCCGGCATCCGGCTCTGCGCGTGCGCGCTCCAGCGCACCTCCGACACCAAGGGGCTGGTCGACACCATCTCCGGCAACGAGTCCACGATCGCCGAGTACTTCGTCGGTGAGGTGCTGCGCGTGCAGCCCCTCGAGACCCAGCGGTTCCTGCTGGAGACCAGCGTGCTCGACACCTTCACCCCGGAGCTGGCCGCCGCGGTCACCAACCGCTCCGACGCGCCCCGCATGCTCGCCGAACTGACCAGGGAGAACGCCTTCGTCCAAGCGGTCGGCTCGGGGGCCGGGCCGTACCGCTACCACCGGCTCTTCGCCGAGCTGCTGCGCGCCCAGCTGTCCCTGGGCGACCCGGACGAGCTGGCTCTGCTGCACCAGCGGGCCGCGCTGTGGCTGGCCGCCCGCGGGCACCTCGTCGAGGCGGTCGGGCACGCGACCCTGGCCGGGGACTGGGCCGGCGCCGCGCGGATGGTGATCGAGGACTACGCGGTCGGGACGCTGGTCGTGGACGGCGGTTCCGGGCGGCTGGGCGGCCTCTTCGCCCCGATGCCCGAGCACCTGGAGGACCCGGAGCCGGTGCTCGTACGGGCCGCGCTGGCCTACGGCGACGGCGACCGGACCCGCGCCGCCGAGCAGTTCGCCCTCTCCGGCAAGCTGCTCAGCCTGCGCGGCAGCGGCTGCGCGGAGGGGCTGACCCTGGCCGGTTTCCTGATGCGCCTGCTGCTGGCCCAGGAGCCCGGACCGGACGACGTGGACGAGGTGGCGCCGGTGGCGCGTACCTTCCTCGCCTCGGTGCCCGCGCGCCGGATGGTCCGGCGCCCCGAGCTGACGATGCTGCTCTACGCCGCCGAGGGCCGGGCGCGCAGCGCGTCCGGCCAGGTCGACGAGGCGGCCGCCGTGCTCGCCGAGGCTGTCGCGAGCGCGCCGCCCGGGGCCGAGGCGGTACGGATGTCCTGCCTGGAGCACCTGGCGCTGCTGGAGGCCTTCCGGGGCCGGCTGAGCCGTGCCGAGACGGCGGCGAGACAGGCGATCGATCTGGCCCGGCAGTGCGGGCTGCCCCGTGAGCGATGGCCGGCGACCGCCGAGGTGGCCTTGGCCTGGGTGGCGCTGGAGCGCTACGACATCGAGGCCGCCGATCGCCGTCTGCGGGCGGTGCAGTCGATGTGCGGCACGGGCGCGACCGGGCCCGCGCCCGCCGGGTTCGCTCTGGTCCGGGCGCGCCGTCTGCAGACGCGCGGCGAGCTTCGGCAGGCCATCGGGGTGCTGGAGGCCTCGGATGCGGCCGACAGCGGCGCACCGCGCTGGCTGACCCGGGAGGTGCGCCTGGTCCGCGCCCGGCTCCTGATGCTGGCCGGCCGAGTCGACGAGGCCGACGACCTGCTGGCCGGGTTCGCCGACTCGCCCGAACCCGACGCGGTGCTGGCCCGGGCCGCTCTGCTGCTGGCCCGGGGCGAGCCCGCGGCGGCCCACGAGCTGGCGCGCACGATCGCCGACGCGTCCCGGACGCGGGTGCCGATCGCCCTGGACGCCTGGTTGATGCTGGCGATGCTGTCGGCCGGCCGGGACGACGCGGCGGCGGCCCGGGACTCGCTGCGGCGGGCGCTGCGGCTGGCCGCCGCGGAGTCCTGCCGTCGCCCGGTGAACCAGGTGTGGGGCGAGCTGCGCCGGCTGCTGCGCGACGACGACCGGCTGGCACAGCAGTACCGGTCCCTGGGCGCGCCGGTCCGGCCCGGCACGGCGACCGCCGACCCGGTGGTGGTGGAGCAGTTGAGCAAGCGCGAACTGGACGTCCTGCGGGGCATGGCCGAGATGCTCCCGACCGAGGAGATCGCCGCGTCGATGTACGTCTCCGTCAACACGGTGAAGACCCACGTCCGGAGCATCCTGCGCAAGCTGTCGGCGTCCCGGCGCAACGAGGCGGTGCGCCGGGCCCGCGCACTGCGACTGCTCTAGGCCGGCCGGCGGCAGAGCGCGAAGACGACCACTATCTCGACACAGATCAGCACGGTGCACCACAGCGGCGCCGTGGCCAGTAGAAGGAAGTGGGCGATGGCGGCGACGGAGGCGAGCACCACGCCGACCGCCCTCGCCCACGCCCGTCCGTGCAGGATGCCGGCGCCGGCGGCGACCGAGACCGCTCCGAGGGCCAGGTGGCTCCACCCCCACACGGCCGGGTCGGGTTCGATCAGCGCGCCGTCGGCGGTGATCAGGTAGGCGCTGTCGCGAAGCAGCGTGGTGAGGCCCTCCAGGGACTGGAACGCTCCCAGGACGAGCAGCATGACGCCGGCGAACGTGACCACGCCCGCCAGATCGGTGTCCTCGGTTGTCGGCATCGGCTTCCCTCCGGTCGGTACGGGAGGCCAGCGTCTCGTTCCGGCCACAGAGGTGCCTCGTTCGGGGCGAATGAATTGCCGGTGATCAATGCAACTTGCAGCTGGACGAACGGGTTTGATGCACTCTGCACGCGAATACGGGTGGTTGCCCCATCGATACGTTCTGTGTTTCGGTGGGGCCGGTCAGCTGGGGGCCGCGCCGGGACGCTACGCGAAGCGTCGCCTGGTCGGAGGCGTGAGCCGTGAATTGGGGGCGACATGCGTGAACGGTCGGTCAGTGCTGCCACGATCCGAATATCGGTGGAACACACCACGCCACCCCGGCTGCAGGCCGGGCTGATCTGGCGGGCCCGCCTCGCCACGATGCTCGACGACGGGGTCGGCCGGGGCACCACCCTGGTTTGTGCCGGGCCCGGGTGGGGCAAGACGGCGCTGGTCGCCTCGTGGGCGGCGGCCCGGTCACTGGGCGGCCCGGTCGCCTGGCTCACCCTCGACGCCCGGCACGACGACGCGAACGTCTTCTGGTCCGATCTGTATCTCGCGCTGCACGCCGCCGGAGGGCTCCCGCCCGGCGGCGTCGTCCCGGGGCCGGGCGCCGGCGCGGTCGAGTTCCGGCAGTCCCTGGCCGCCGGGCTGGTCCGGTGCTCCCGGCGGGTCGTGGTGGTGCTCGACGACCTCCAGCGGGTGAGCGACCCGCGGATCCTGGGCGGGCTGGCCGGACTTCTGAGACTGCGGCAGGTCCGTTTCGTGCTCATCACCCGCCGCGAGGCGGACCTGCCGCTGCACCGCCTGCGGGCCGGTGGCGAGCTGACCGAGATCCGCGCCGCCGACCTCGGCTTCCGGCCGGAGGAGGCGGCCGAGCTGTTGGCCCTGGGCGCCCGCCGGATGCCGACGGACCGGGTCACCGCGATCGTGCGCCGCACCGAGGGCTGGAGCGCGGGTGTGCGCCTGCTCCTGGACAACCCCGATCCGGTGCGCGCCGACGACGTCATCGAGGACTACATGCTGCGCGAGGTGCTCGGCGAGCAGCCCGACCAGGTTCGCCGGTTCCTGCTGCGCACGAGCCTCCCGGACCGGATCTGCGGTCCCCTGGCACACGTCCTGACCGGTGAGCGGCACGGCCATTACCTGCTCGAGGACCTGGCCCGCGACAACCTGTTCGTCGAGCGGGCCGGTGGCGGGCGCTGGTTCCGCTACCACCCGATGCTGCGCGCCGCTCTGCGCCGCCGGGTCGCCCGGCGATGGCCGGACGCCCCGGCCGGGCTGCACCTGGAAGCCGCCCGCTGGCACGACGCGGAGGGCGCGGCCCTGCCCGCGCTCACCCATGCCGCCGCGGCCGCCGACTGGGATCTGGTGGCCCACATCCTGGTCCGGCGGGGACTACCCCTGTTCACCTCGGCCGACCGGCCACAGCTGCTGGAGGTGCTGCGGCGGATTCCGGTCGGCCGGCTGGCGTCGACCGCCGAGCTCGCGGTCTGCCAGGTGGTCCTCGCCTACGCGCGGGGCGACCTCGCCGCTGTGCCCCGCCTGATCGCCGCGATCCCGCCACTGCTCACCGGCCGCGTCGACAGCGCCCGGGCGCTGGTCGAGGTCGCGCTGGCCGTGCTGGAGAACGGGGCGGTGATCCGCTGGCGCGGGGACATGCCGCAGTTGCTGCGCGCATCCACCGAACTGCTGACCGACCTCTCCCGGCTGAGCTGGGAACACGCGCCGTCCCTGGTCGAGTACCGGGCAATGACCCTCAACAACAAGGGCACGGCTCTGCTCTGGAGCGGCCGGTTCGACTACGCCGACCGCTACCTGTGGGCGGCCGTCTCCGCGGCCCGGACCGCCGAGGTGCCGTTAGTCGAGATCAACTCGCTCGGACTGCTGGCCCAGCTCGCCGTCTTCCAGGGGGCGCTGCGCGAGGCCGAGGACCACGCGACCGCCGCCGTGGAGTCCGCCCGCCGCATCGACGGAAAGGGGGACGCCGCGGTCGCCCCGGCCTACCTGGCCCAGGCGATGATCGAGTCCGAGCGGGGCCGTGACCCGGAGGCCGAGGACTGGCTGCGCAAGGGGTTGCACGCGCTGGGCGCCGTCCCGGAGGTCACCCAGTCCATCGTGGCCGGGGTGATCCGGGTACGGCTGCTGCTGGACCGCGGCGAGACGGCCGGTGCCCGTACCCTCCTGGGTCAGCTCCGTAGTGAGGCGAGGCCGCCACTAGCCGCATCGCAGATCGATCGCCTGCTCGATCTGGCCGGGGCGGAGATCCGGCTCGCCACCGGCGACCCCGGCCCGGTCGTGGCCGCCTACGGCACCCGGATCGCTCTCGTCCCCGCCGAACAGGTCAACCTGGCCCGTGCCCTGCTGGCCACCGGCAATCCGCCGGCGGCCGCCGCGCTGCTGGCCCGGGCACGCGACGGATCCGACCGGATCGCCGCGACCAGCGCCTGGGTCCTGACCGCCCTCGCCGCCGACGGCCAGGGCCGCAGCTCGGTGGCGAGCGACGCGCTGGCCCGGGCGCTGGCCTCGGCCGAGCCCGAGCTGATCCGCCGGCCGTTCCGCACCATCGACACGAACCGGCTGATCGTCCTCGCCGAACGGCAGCAGTGGCTCACCGAGCTGCGCGGCCCGGCCCGCGACAGCGTGCTCAACGAGATCACCGGCGAGATCCCGATCATCTCGCCGCTGCCGGCCGCCGGACCGCTCAGCGAGCGGGAGGTCGACGTCCTGCACTACCTGCCGACCGTCCTGACCGCCGCCGAGATCGCCGAGAACCTCGGCATCTCGGTCAACACGGTGAAGGCGCACATGCGCTCGATCTACCGCAAGCTCGGAGCCGGACGCCGGCGGGAGGCCGTGGTCACCGCCCGCCACTCCGGCTTGATCTGAACGGCTCACCCGCTCCGGGTGATCCCCGCGCGGCCGGGGGTCACCCAGCCTGGCCGCATGACCGACACCGCACCGATGTGGCCCGGCACGGCCACCGAACTCCGCACGCAGCCGTTCCCCTGGTGGACGCTGCTGGTCACCGGGCTGCTCTCGGTGGCTCTGGGACTCACCGTCCTGATCTGGCCGGACATCTCCCTGAAGGTGATGGCCGTGCTCACCGGCGTCTGGCTGGCCGCCGGCGGCCTGGCCCGGATCGTCGCGGCGTTCCTGCCGACCGGCCGCAGCGTCGCCGGGCACGTGTTCTCCGGAGTCGTCGGCATCATCGTGCTGGTCGCCGGCCTCGCCTGCCTGCGCAACCTGATCACCGGCCTGCTCGTGCTGGCGGTCGTCTTCGGCACCACCTGGGTGCTCAGCGGGCTCGCCCTGGTGCTGGCCGGAGCCACCCGGCACGGGGCGCTACGGGCCGCGCTGCTGGTCGTGGGCGTGCTCACGATCCTGCTCGGTGTCGCCTTCGTCGTCCTGCCCGACCTGTCGCTGACCACCCTCGTCGTGCTGACCGGCGCCGGGAGCCTGGTGGCCGGCCTCGGGGAGGTCGTCCTGGCGTTCCTGATCCGGCACATGCAGCACACCGGCGAGGACCGCGGTCAACAGTAGGCAGAACGACAGCACGTACAGCCAGCCGATCCAGGTGAACGCCAGCCCGATCGAGCCGTACCGGCCGGCACTGGTCTCCAGGGCCCGCGGCAGGTAGACGGCGCCACCGGCCCGTATCCCGACCATCGCGGCCGCGAACAGCACACCGGTCAGCAGCAGTCTCGACCACGGCACCACCGGGCCGAGCAGGATCCGCGGCAGCAGGACGGCCAGCGCCACGTCGGCCACCGCGGTCACCACGATCTGCCCGGCCCGGGGCGCCGGCAGCATCCCGGTCAGGCCGCTGAGCAGCCGGATCCCGACCACGAACCCGACCAGGATCAACACCGTGCCGATCTGCCAGCCGGTCGCCGCGGCGCCGGTCCGGCCGCCGGTGACCTGCCAGACCGTCCGGTACGCCCGGACCAGCGCCCGCGCCAGCCCGGTCGCCGACAGGACCACGATGAAGCAGCCGGCCACGCCGAACGCGTTGCTGCGGCTGCCGGCGAGCGCGTCGTCGAGCAGCCGCGCGGTGGAGTCCGGTATCCGCAGCAACGATCCCAGGCGGTCCCGGATCCGGCCGCCGGCCAGCGCGCTCAGCATGATCAGCAGTGGGAAGACCGACGTGAACGCCTGCGCGGCGAGGGTCATCGACCGGTCGAAGATCTGCACGCGGACGAGTTCGCCGAGGACGGTCAGGACCCTCTCCCGCACCCGGCCCGGCAGGGCGGCCAGCACTCTCATCCCGTCATGCTCGGCGGCCCGCCCACCGGACGGCCTCATCCGCCGGGGGTGAGCCCCCGCCGGCCGCACGGCGACCACCATGACGCCATGTGCCGCTGGATTGCCTACTCCGGGTCCCCGATCCGGCTCGAAGAACTGCTCTACCGGCCCCGATACTCCCTGATCGACCAGAGTCTGCACGCCCGGCTCGGGGTGGAGACCACCAACGGCGACGGCTTCGGCGTCGGCTGGTACACCGGCGACGGGGGCGGTGAGCCGGCCCTCTACCGCGGGACCGGCCCGGCCTGGAACGACGCCAACCTGCGCGAGATCGCCCGGTCCACGGTGTCGCCGCTGTTCCTCGCCCACATCCGGGCCAGCACCGGGACCGCGGTGCAACAGACCAACTGCCATCCCTTCCGGTACGGCGAGTGGCTCTGGGTGCACAACGGGTCGATCCGCGAGTTCCACCGGCTCAAACGTGACCTCGTGCTGGCCGTCGACCCCGATCTCTACCCGTCGATGGCCGGGTCCACCGACTCCGAGGTGATGTTCCACCTGGCCCTCACGTACGGGCTGCGCGACCGGCCGGTGGCCGCCGTGGAACGGATGGCCGGACTGGTCGAGTCGGTGGGCCGCGCGTACGGCGTACCCGATCCGCTCCAGATGACCGTGGCCGCCACCGACGGTGACCGGACCTGGTGTTTCCGCTACTCGAGCGAGGGGCGCAGCCGCTCGCTCTTCTACAGCACGGAGATCTCGGCGCTGCGGCAGCTCTACCCCGGGCAGGCCACGCTGCGCGGGCTGTCCGACGAGACCCGGCTGATCGTGTCCGAGCCGCTCGGCGAGCTGGCCGGCGCGTGGCAGCCGGTGCCCGAGTCGAGCTACGGCGTGATCCAGAAGGGCATCGACGAGCTCGGCCGGTTCGAGCCGGCCGCGCCCTGACACCCCCGTTCATCCGGCCGGAGTGATTCGCGCCGGGATCCTCTTCGGAGAGGCTGCGGCCATGACCGACCTCAAGGCGACCGAGACCCGCACTCTCGGCCTGCCGCAGGCCACCGCGCTGATCCTCGGCACCATCATCGGCGTCGGGATCTTCAATCTGCCCTACTCGCTCGCCTCGATCGGGCCGATCAGCATCGTGGCGATGGTGCTGACCACGGTCGGCGCGCTCGCCCTCGCCGTGATGTTCGCGTCGCTGTCGAAGCGGATGCCGGCCGACGGCGGCCCGTACGCCTACGCCCGCGCCGCGTTCGGTGACGGGGTCGGGTTCGCCAATGCCTGGTCCTACTGGATCACCGCGTGGGCCGGCAACGCGGCCATCGTGACCGGCTGGGTCTACTACGTCGAGCATTTCGTGAACAAGGACGGTGTGACGATCTGGTCGATCGTCATCGCGCTGTTCGGCATCTGGCTGCCCGCCCTGGTCAACCTGACCGGCGTGAAGAACATGGGCGTCGTCCAGTTCTGGACCACGATCGTGAAGTTCATCCCGCTGGTGATCATGTCCACGGTCGGGTTGTTCTTCATCAGCACCGCCAACTTCAGGCCCGCCAACGTCAGCGGCGAGTCCGACCTCACGGCGATCGGCAGCGCCATGGCCATCTGCCTGTTCAGCTACCTCGGTGTCGAGTGCGCCGCGGTCGCCGCCGCCAAGGTCCGCGACCCGAGCCGCAACGTGCCGCGGGCGACCGTGATCGGCACGCTCGGCGCCGCCGTCGTCTACCTGCTGTCGATGGTCGCCATCTTCGGGATCGTGCCGACGTCGGCGCTCGCCGAGGACGCCAACAAGGCGTCCTACTCGGTGGCCGCGAACATGATGGCCGGCGGCGAATGGGCCGGTGACCTGGTGGCGCTCGCCGTCATCGTCTCCGGCTTCGGCGCCCTCAACGGCTGGACCATGATCTGCGCCGAGATGCCGCTCGCCGCGGCCCGCGACGGGCTGTTCCCGGCACTGTTCGGCCGCATCTCGAAACGCGGGGTGCCGGCCGCCGGCATCGTCGCCTCCAGCGTGCTCGCCACCGTCGCCATGGTGATCAGCTACGCCGGGGCCAGCGGCGCCACGGTCTTCAACACGCTGGTGCTGATGAGCGGCATCACGGCCGCGATCCCGTACGCCTTCTCGGCGCTGGCCAAGCTCAAGTGGCGCCGCGAGGGTGGTGTGGCCGATCTGATCGTCGCCGTGCTCGCGCTGGTCTTCTCGATTCTCTTCATCTGGTATTCGCGCAACTCCGGCGACGACTGGTTCGTCGTCTGGGGCCCGTTCCTGATGGCCGGGGCCGCCGGCCTGATCGGCATACCCGTGTACGCGTCCATGCGCAGAAGGAGTGCTCCATGAGCTTTCACGTCGACTCGGAGACCGGTCGGCTCCGTCAGGTGATCCTGCACCGCCCCGGGGTCGAGCTCAGCCGGCTCACCCCCGACAACGTCCGTGACCTGCTCTTCGACGACATCCTGTGGGCGCGGCGGGCACGTGAGGAGCACGACGCCTTCGCCGAGGTGCTGCGCGAGCGTGGGGTCAGGGTGCACTACTTCGCCCAGCTGCTCGCCGACGTGCTGGACGTCCCGGCCGCCCGCAACTGGGTGCTGGACCGCATCGTCACCGACGACACCGTCGGCCCCACCCTGGCCGGGCCGCTGCGCCTTCTCGCCGAGCAGGCCGAGAGCGAGCGGCTCGCCGATTACCTGATCGGTGGCGTGCTCAAGAACGAGCTCGCCGGGTTCACCGTCAACAGCCTGCGCTGGGAGCTGATGAACGCCGACGACTTCGTGCTGACCCCGCTGCCCAACCACCTGTTCCAGCGGGACAACTCGGCGTGGATCTACGGCGGCGTCAGCATCAACCCGATGGCGATGCCGGCCCGGCTGCGCGAGTCGGTGCACAGCGCGGCCATCTACCGGTTCCACCCGATGTTCAACCTCACCGACTTCACCGTCTGGTACGGCGGTGACGACGAGCCGCACCAGCCGGCGACCCTGGAGGGCGGCGACATCCACGTCCTGGGCAACGGGGCGGTGATGATCGGGCTGGGGGAGCGGTCCACCGCGATGGGTGTGGAGAACCTGGCCCGCAGCCTGTTCACCGCCGGGGCGGCGACCAAGGTGATCGCCATCGAGCTGCCGCACTCGCACGCCATGATGCACCTGGACACGGTCATGACGATGATCGACCGGGACACCTTCGTGCTGTACCCGTACCTGCAGGAGTCGCTGCGGTCGTGGACCGTGCTGCCCGACAGCGACGCCGACGGGCTCCGCGTGGTCCGCAACGACGACCTGTTCGCCACCATCGCCGAGACCCTGGGCGTGGACAAGGTGCAGGTGCTGGAGACCAACGAGGACATCCGCGCCGCCCAGCGGGAGCAGTGGGACGACGGCAACAACTTCCTGGCCGTGGAGCCGGGGGTGATCGTCGGCTACGAGCGCAACGTCACCACCAACACCTACCTGCGACGGCAGGGCGTCGAAGTGATCACCATCGCCGGCGGCGAGCTCGGCCGGGGCCGGGGCGGCCCCCGGTGCATGACCTGCCCGATCGAGCGCGACGCCTGATCGCCCATCCCCCTCGCCCCTCGCCCCTCGCCCCGCGTCCATCGCCCCCCCGCGTCCATCGCCCCCCCGCGTCCATCGCCCCTCGTCCGGAGGTATACGAGATGTCGTTCAACCTGCGTAACCGCCACTTCCTCAAGGAACTCGACTTCACCCCGCAGGAGTGGAAGTTCCTGCTCCGACTCGCCGCCGAGCTCAAGACCGCCAAGTACGCCGGAACGGAGGTCCCGCGCATCGCCGGCAAGAACATCGCGGTGATCTTCGAGAAGACGTCGACCCGGACCCGCTGCGCCTTCGAGGTCGCCGCCCACGACCAGGGCGCGCACGTCACCTTCCTCGACCCGGGCAGCACCCAACTCGGCCACAAGGAGTCGGTCAAGGACACCGCGCGGGTGCTCGGCCGCTTCTACGACGCCCTGGAGTACCGCGGTTTCGGCCAGGAGAACGTGGACACGCTCGCCCGCTACTCGGGCGTGCCGGTGTGGAACGGGCTCAGCGACGAGTGGCACCCCACCCAGACCCTCTGCGACATCCTCACCATGCGCGAGCACACGGTCAAACACGACAACGAGGTCGCGTTCGCGTACCTCGGCGACGCGCACAACAACGTGGCCAACTCGCTGCTGATCGGCGGGGCGATGATGGGCATGGACGTACGGATGGTGGCGCCGCAGTCCCGATGGAACCCGGACGAGGTGATCAAGGCGGCGCAGAGCATCGCCGAGACCACCGGCGCCCGGATCACCCACACCGAGGACGTGGCCGAGGGCGTCCGCGGCGCCGACTTCCTCTACACCGACGTGTGGCTGTCCATGGGCGAGCCCAAGGCGGCCTGGGACGAGCGGATCCGGCTGCTCCAGCCGTACCAGGTGAACATGGGCGCGGTCCGGGCCACCGGGAACCCGGCGGTGAAGGTCATGCACTGCCTGCCGGCCTTCCACGACCGCAACACCAAGGTCGGCCAGGAGATCTACGAGCACACGGGACTGGCCTCTCTGGAGATCACCGACGAGGTGTTCGAGTCGCCGTACTCGATCGTCTTCGACCAGGCCGAGAACCGGATGCACACGATCAAGGCGATCATGGTCGCCACCCTGGGGTCCTGATGCGCCTCGTCATCGCCATCGGCGGCAACGCCCTGCTCGAACGCGGGCAGCGACCCGACGCCGCGATCCAGCGGGCCAACGCCCTGCGCGCGGTCGCCGCCCTGGCCCCGCTCGCCGCCGAGCACGAGGTGGTCGTCACCCACGGCAACGGGCCCCAGGTGGGGATGCTCGCCCTGCAGAGCGCGGCCGACCCGGCACTGGCCGTCCCGTACCCGTTCGACGTCCTCGGCGCGCAGACCCAGGGCATGATCGGATACTGGCTGCTCCAGGCCCTGCAGAACGCGCTGCCCGGCCGTCAGGTCGCCGCGATCCTGGACCAGACGCTGGTCTCGGCGGCCGACCCGGCGTTCGGTGCGCCGTCGAAGTTCGTCGGCGCCGTCTACGACGAGCCGACCGCCCGCCGCTTCGCCGCCGAACGCGGCTGGCAGGTGGCCCGGGACGGTGCGGCCTGGCGCCGGGTCGTCCCGTCGCCGCAACCGCAGCGGGTCGTCGAGACCCGCATCATCCGTCAGCTGCTGGACGGCGGCTCGATCGTGGTCTGCGCCGGCGGCGGCGGGATCCCGGTCATCCGCGACGACAACGGCCGGCTCGCCGGAGTCGAAGCCGTCGTCGACAAGGACCTGGCCACCGCGGTGCTCGCCGAGTCGCTCGACGCCGACGCGCTGCTGCTGCTCACCGACGTGTCCGCGGTGATACGCGGGTTCGGCGGGCCGGACCCGCAGCCGATCACCAGATCCACCCCCGCCGAGCTGCGCCGTGAACGGTTCCCGGCCGGATCGATGGGGCCGAAGGTGGAGGCGGTCTGCCGTTTCGTCGAGCTAACCGGCGATCTGGCAGCGATCGGCGCTCTGGAGGACGCCGCCGCGATCCTCGCCGGCAAGGCAGGAACGGTCGTGACACCGGGCGGCGACTATGGCGGCCCGCACGACCTGCACCCGCCCCGGTGAGTGCGACCACCCCACCGGCGAGCGGTGCAGCGCCGCTCGCCACGCCGGCCCGGCCCGGACGCCGCCGGGCCGGGCCGGCGCCTCCATGAACCGGCCGGCCGTCGTCGCGCACCTGTCCGACCTGCACCTCGGCGCCCACTACCGGTACGCGGTGGACAGCGTCGTGGCGGACGTGACGGCGGCCCGGCCGGACCTCGTCGTCGTCACCGGGGACCTCACCATGCGGGCCCGACCGGTGGAGTTCCGGCAGGCACGGGACCTGCTCGGGCGCCTGCCCGGGCCCGTTCTGGCCGTCGTCGGCAACCACGACCTGCCTCTTGCGTCGTGGCGGCGCGTCGTTCGGCCGTACCATCGCTGGCACTCCTGGATCGACGCGGACCCGCAGCCGGTCCGCCGCGCCGGACCGGTGACCGCCCTGGGGTTGAACTCCATGCCGCGCTGGCGGTGGAAGAACGGGCGCGTCAGCGTCCGGCAGGCCGGTGACGTGGTCCGCGTTCTCGGCTCCGCACCCGCCGGCGACATCCGGGTGCTGGCGCTGCACCATCCGCCGCTGGCCACCGGGTCGGCCGCGCTGATCGGCCGCGGCCGACTGCTCGACGCCGTCCGCGACGCGCGCGTCGACCTGGTGCTGGCCGGGCACACCCACGTGCCGGACGTGCGCTTCCGCGGCGGCACGGCCTTCGTCGTCGCCGGGACCGCGACCAGCCGGCGTCTGCGCGGCACCGGCTGCTCGTGGAGCCTGATCAGCGTCCGGGACGGCCACGTCGAGGTCCGTGAGCGGGTGCTCGGCCCGGACGGCTGGCGGGCCGGCCGGGTCAGTGCAGCAGCGTCTTCAGCACGATGAGGGCCGCGCCGAACGCGCCGGCCGTGACGGTGGAGACCAGCCGTTCCAGGGGATGCAGGCGGCCGTCCGCGCCGATCCACCAGCCGGCCATGCACAGCAGGCCGGTCGTGCACGACAGCGACGCGATCCCGGCCGTCTCCTGCGTGGCTCCCGCCAGGCGGGCCGCCAGCAGCACCAGCAGCGGCAGGACACTCGCCGTCACCATCTCCCAGCCGCTCGCCAGCTGGTGCCGCACCGTGTGCCACGTCGGACGATGGCCCTCGTGGATGCGTTCGGCGACGATCCGGGCGTACCGCTCGGCCACCCAGTAGATCGTCAACGTGGCCAGAACCGCGATCGTCGTCCGCCATGCCGTCGCCGCGTGCGACGCCACGAGCACCGCCGCGCCGACGATCAGTCCGTAGATACCGGAGGCCGTGGCCTCCTCGGTCTCGTGCCGCAGCCGGAGCCAGATCGGCATGCCCACCTCCCAGAGCCGGAGTCGAGCTTCGCCGAGCCGGTGCGCGTCTCCCTCATCCGGCGGGGATGAACCGCTCCGGTGCGCCGCGCACGATCCTTCGGAGCATGTTCGTCCGCAGAAAGAACCCACTGTGGCGTGGCTCGGACCGGCTCGAGACGGTGATGCTGGTCAGCCTCTTCTCGATCTTCCTGCTCGGCGCGCCGGTGCTGGCCTGGTGGGCGGCGGGCGCCAGCCACGACGCCGACCAGCGGGCGATCTCGTGGGAACGGCACAACCTGCACGAGGTGACCGCCCGTCTCGAGGGCACCGCGGCGCAACTGCGGGCCAGCCCGTACGCGGCGCACGCCACCTGGACCGCGCCCAACGGTGTCCGGCGGACCGGCCAGATCACCGTCGCCCCCGTCAGGCAGCCCGGCGACGAGGTACGCATCTGGGTCAACAGGGCCGGCGACCTGCGCTCCGAGCCCGGCGACCGGAACCCCGTCGGCAAGGCCACCCTCGTCGCGATCGTGGTCGTCGGCACCGTGGCCGCCGCCGCGAACGGGCTCCGGCGCATCGGGACGGCTCTGCTCGACCGCTACCGGGCGCGGGCCTGGCAGCGGGCGTGGAGCGAGATCGGCCCCCGCTGGAGCCGCGACCACCGCCCCTTCTCATAGGCTTCCGGTAGGAGACAACCGATGGTGGAACGGACCAGGACCGGGCGTTTCCCGGTCGGGCTGCGCCGGGCGCTGATCGCCTTCGCGCTGGCCCAGTTCATCTGCAGCTTCGCCGGCTCCAACATGAACGTGATGATCACCGACATCAGCGCCGATCTGAACACGTCGGTTCAGGGCGTGCAACTGGCCATCACCCTGTTCCTGCTGGTGATGGCGGCGTTGATGATCCCGGGTGGCAAGCTCACCGACAGCCTCGGCCGCAAGCGGTGCCTCCAGCTCGGCCTGCTGCTCTTCGGCGGCGGCGCGCTGCTCAGCGCCGTCGCCCCCAACCTCGCCGTCCTCGTCGTCGGCTACTCGATCCTCGAGGGGGTGGGTACGGCGCTGCTCATCCCGCCCGTCTACATCCTCACCACCCTGCTGTTCCGCGACATCGGCTCCCGGGCGCGCGCCTTCGGTGCGATCAGCGCGATGGGCGGCATCGGCGCGGTCGCCGGCCCACTGCTGGGCGGCTTCATCGCGTACGCCGTGAGCTGGCGCGCCGCCTTCGTCGTGCAGGCCCTCATCGTCGTGCTGATCGTGCTGCTCGCCCGGCGCGCCGTCCACGACCCGCTGCCCGCCGACCACAGCCGGCCGTTCGACGTCGGCGGTGCCGTGCTGTCCGCCGCCGGTCTCGTCCTGATCGTCCTGGGCATCCTGGCCGCCGACGACGACCCGCGGCTCACCGTGGGCCTGGTGATCGCGGGCGTCCTGGTGCTCACCTGGTTCTTCCTCTCGGTCCGGGCCAGGGAGCGGGCCGGCCGCGAACCGCTGCTGCCGACCAGCCTGTTCCGTAACCGGGCGTCCAACCTGGGCCTGATCACCCAGAACATGCAGTGGCTCATGGTGATGGGCACGTCCTTCGTCGTGTCCACCTATCTGCAGGTGGTCAAGGGCTACAACGCCATCGAGACCGGCGCCGTCTTCACCGCCACCACCGTCGGGGTGCTGCTGTCGTCACTGTTCGCCGAGCGGATGGCCCGCCGCCGTGCCCAGCGCACCCTGATCCTCGCCGGGTTCGCCGTCACCGTCGCGGGCATCGCCCTGCTTCTGGCCCTCGGTGGCGGCGCCGACAGCATCTGGTCGCTCGTCCCGGGTCTGTTCATCATCGGCCTCGGCCTGGGTGGCATGCTCACGCCGTCGGTCAACGTGGTCCAGTCCAGCTTCGGCGAGGACCTGCAGGGCGAGATCTCCGGGCTGTCCCGCAGCGTCTCCAACCTGGGATCCTCGCTGGGCGCCGCCCTGGCCGGGACCATCCTGGTGGCCGGCGTCTCCAGTGCGGAGCCCGGCCGCGCGTACGTGTGGGCGATGCTCGCGGTGGCCGCCGCCGGGCTGATCGGCCTCACCGCCGCCTGGTTCCTGCCCCGCACCCGCCCCGCCTGATTCCGGCGATTCCGGCCGTCATCGTGGAACCACACCAGAGCCCTCAGGAGCCGGGCGGGCGGAGAGTGTAGGTGATCTCGGCGGCGGGCAGACGCTCCTGTTCGCGGGCCAGCAGACTCATGGCCCGGGCGTCCGCCTCGGTCGGGCGGGACGGGTCGAGCGCCCGCGGCCACAGCCGGGCGTGCCGGACGGCGGCGATCTCGGCCGCCAGCACCAGGATGTTGCTGAGCAGGTAGAGCAGTGTGAAGAAGCCGGCGACGGTGGCGAACCCGCCGTAGACGCGCCCGGCCCGGCGGACGAGCTCGGGCAGGACGGCGGCGCCGAGTGTGAGCAGCCCGGTCACGCCGAGGGCGCCGATCGCCGCGGCCGGCCACAGTGACCGCAGCGGTGCCGGGCGGGTCAGCAGTATGCGGGCGACCGCCAGCAGGACCAGGCCGGCCACCGCCCACGTTGCGGGGACGGCCACGGGGGCGGGCGCGACGACGGTGAGGCCGCCGATGCCGACGGCGCCGGCGATGACGGCCGCCAGGGCGGCCAGCGCCCGCAGATAGCGGGAGACGATGCCGGCCCGCCGACGGATGGGCACGGCGGCGACGTGATTGAGGGTGTCGTACGCGCTGAGCACCACCCCGGTCCCCGAGAGGATCAGGCCGGCGACCCCCACGATCAGGGCGGTGTACGACGCGGACAGGGTCGCCATGGACGCCTCGATGCCGGGCTGGAGTGTCGGCGGCACGATCGCGGCGATCAGGTCCCGCCGTAGTTCCGGCCGGCGGGCCAGCGCCTGTGACACGGCCGCGACCCCGAGCAGCAGGGTCGGGAAGAGACTGAGGAATCCGTAGTAGGTGATCAGCGCGGCCTCGCGGGCCCGTCGTCGTCCAGGTATTTGCAGATCACCGCGTACCCGAACCCGAGTGGGCCCCGCCGTCGCTGCAGGTCGTCGAGCCGCCCGATCACCGGGGCGCCCGGCTCACGTCCCCTGGGCGTCGGCCACCTCGTCACCGTGGGCGGCGGCCGCCCACACGACGATCGCGGCGAGCGTGACGGCCACGGCCGACCAGACCGGGTGGGCGGCGGCGAACGTGAAGTTCACCAGCGCCGACACGCCCGCGAGCAGGATCGCCGTGAACCGGGCCCACAGCAGCCCGCGGAACAGGCCGACCCCGGTGACGATCGCGATCGTGCCGATGGCCACATGGAACCAGCCCAGAGCGGTCAGCGACACCGGAAGGAGCAGGTCGGAACGGGTGCCGGCGAGGATCTCCGGCCGGATCAGGCCGATCGAGCCGGCGTAGAGGTGCACCGTGCCGAGCAGCACGAGCATCACGCCGGCGAACAGCACCCAGGCGACCCAACCGGTCGCCCGGCTTGTCTCGACACGCACGGCGGCCTCCTTCACCACGTGGTCAGCAGGTCGCCTGGATGGTGGCGCGCAGGTTCTGTGCCCCGGTGCGTACGCCGGCCACGTCACCGCGGACGACCGACAGGTTGGTGAGGCTGGGGTCGGTGCGTGCGGTGTCGACGCTGGCGGACAGGCGGTCGACGGCGGCCCGCAGCACGTCCGTCTGCGGCCCGAACTGGGCCTGCGCGTCGGTCACGAACTGCTGGAGCTGCTCGATCAGCTGCCGCAGGTACGGCCGGAGCGCGGACAGCCCGTTCTCCGAGACGTTCGTCTGCCGGATGTGCTCGACGGTGTTCTGTACGGCCTGGTAGCTCTCGCAGACGGCGGCCTGCACGGTGGCCGGCTCCCCGGAGCATCCGGTGAGCAGGAGGAGCCCCGCGGTGTACGGGAGTAGTCGTCTCATGAGGTGAGGGTCCCCGTCCGCGTCCGTCCGGCCCTCACCCGTACCGGATGAGGCGGTGGCCCACCGGCCGGGCCGAGGATCGACGTCGTCGGTGACGCAGATCTGAGGAGTGGAAGATGTCCATCGGTCCCGTCCAGCTGATCGTGCTGGGTTTCCCGCATCCGAACTTCCATGGCGAGGTGATCGCCGAGCTGGAGCGCCTTCGGCAGAGCGACACGGTCCGGGTGATCGACGCGCTCGCCGTCTTCAAGGACGCGAACGGCGGGCTGGAGGCGGAGCATCTGAGCAACCTGTCCACCGAGGAGGCCGTCGAGCTCGGCAGCAAGGTCGGCGCGCTGATCGGCCTCGGCATCGAGGGCGAGACGGGCGCGGCGGCCGGGGCGCAGCTGGGCGCGGCGGTGGCCGAGGACGGTGTCGCGGTCTTCGACGACCCACAGGCCTGGGACGTGCTGTCCGACATCCCGGCGGGTACCGCCGCGGCGCTGCTGCTGATCGAGCATCACTGGGCGGTGCCGCTGCGGGACGCGATCGCCCGGGCCGGTGGGTTCCGCCTGGCCGACGGCTTCATCAGCCCGCTGGACCTGGTCGGGATCGGGTTGCTGGCGGCCGAGGAGGCCAAGGAGTTGCACGACCTGGAGACGGCTGCGGCCGCGTGAGGAAGAGGAGTAGGTCATGTTCGGTTCGAGGAGAGTGGCCCGGCGGACCGGCCGGCGCACCGCACGGCGCGTGACCCGCCGGGTGGTACGCCGGCGGTGATCGGCTAACGGCGGCGGCTGGCGAGTGCCAGCCGCCGCAGTCGTGTCCAGTCCATCTCGGGCGACGCCGGCCGGGTTCCCGGGCGTTGCCGCGGCACCCGCACCCGCAGCACGCCGGGCCGGATGACGCAGCGCACCGGTGTCGGCAGCAGCACCGCCTCGCCGTCGATCCCGACCGGCACGGACGGTGTGTCGGCGTCGACGATCGCCTCGGTGGCGGCGCGGACGGTCAGCGCCCGGGCCCGCCCCCGTCCGCTGACCAGGCGGGCGGCGTCGGCGGCGCCGCGCACGGTCACCGCCAGCACGCCCAGCACCCCCCGATCGAGGCGCGGACGCTCACCGAGCCCGGCGATGTCCCCGGTCGCGTAGGGATTGTTGCTGACCAGCACGGCCTGCGACCCGGTGACGGTGACCCCGTCGACGGTGAGCCGCAGATGCGGGCCGCTCGCTCCGGTCAGCGCGTCCGGCAGCATCTCCAGAGTGGTGCCGACCTTGTCGTCGCGGTAGGCGGGACTCTGCACCACCACCGCGTACGCCCCGAACGACGCGTTGTTCACGAACGTCCGGTCGCCGATCAGACCCAGGTCGACGCGTACCTCGACACCGTCGGTGAGCGCGTCGAGGCAGGTCGACGGGTCTTCCCGGTCCAGGCCGAGATCGAGGGCGAAGTGGTTGCGGGTGCCGGCGGAGATCACCAGGAACGGCACCCCGTGCTCGGCGGCGACCCCGGCGACCAAGGCCTGCGTGCCGTCGCCGCCGGCCACCCCGAGCAGGTCGGCGCCGTCGCGGACCGCCTGCCGGGCGACCGCGGCGACGTCCACGGCCGGCCCGTCGAGCAGGAAGACCTGCGCGCCGAGGGCGCGGGCCCGCTCAGCGAGGCGAAAGCGCTCGACCTTTCCGCCCCCCGAGCGGGGATTCATGATGAGGTACGGCCGGAGCGGAGCCGTCGTCACGATCTCCGCCGGCCCGCTGCCGGGTTCGGTCAGCGCCCGCCGCCCGGCCGCCACCGCGACCGCCCAGAGCAGCGCGAACGCGAGGACCACCCAGAGCAGCCGGTGCCGCATGTAGACGACCGCCACGACGATCGGGGCCAGCACGACGACGGTTCCGGCCAGCCCGCGCCACAGCCCCCGGTGGGTGAGGAACCACCACGCCCCGGCGAGCCCGGCGGCGCCCGCGAGCGCCGCGGTGAGCAGCAGCCCGATGCCGCCGCGCAGGCCGGCGACGGCCAGGACCAGGGTTACGGCGGCGATGGCGGCGACGAACGACGACCGGGCCAGCCATGCCCGGCCGGGGGTCACGACGGATGCCTCGGGCATGGCGGTGCACCTCCTGGCGTACAGCTGAACGGTTTTGCCCGTGAGCCTCGCCGGGCCGGCGGTGCCCGTCCTCACTCCGGTGGGATGAGGCGCGGCGCAGCCGCCCGGCGGAGGGTCACGGCAAACCGGGAGACAGGAGATCCGTCGTGTCCACGCATTCCAGGCCGACGCGGCTGCGGCATCCGGCCGAGCTGCCGTTCTACGCGTTCATGGTGATCCTCAACGTGCTCATCGTCGTGTTCATCCTCCAGGCCGCGGCCACCCTGCCCTACCTGCCGGAACGACTGGAGAACACCGGCTGGGCGACCGCTGTCCGGTCCGCCTTCGTCGGGTTGCTGCTGCTGGTGCCGGGCCTGGTGGTGGCTCGCGAGATGCAGCGGGCGTCGATTCGAGGCACCGCCGTGGAGCTGTCGCCGAAGCAGTACGGCGACATCTACCGCACGATGGACGACTACGCCCACAAGCTGGGCCTGCGGCGCCGCCCGAACCTGTTCCTGGCCAACGGCAACGGCACCCTGAACGCGTTCGCCGCCCAGGCCACCGGCCACGACTACGTGGTCCTGGCCAACGAGCTGTTCGTGAACCTGCGGGAGAACAACCGGGACGGACTGCGCTTCATCCTCGGTCACGAGCTGGGGCACATCCGCCTGCACCACGTCTCGCTGTGGTACCAGCTGTCGGTCTGCTACTCCGAGCGGATCCCGCTACTCGGCCCGGCCCTGTCCCGGCTGCGGGAGTACTCGTGCGACCGGCACGGCGCCCATCTGTCCCCGCGCGGCGCGACCGGCCTGGTGCTGCTCGCCTCCGGCCGGCACACCGAGCAGACCACCGACGTGGAGCAGCTGGTCCGGCAGGGGCAGGCACTGCGCGGCTTCTGGGTGGGCCTGGCCCAGCTGCCGATGTCCCACCCGTTCACGGTCCGGCGGCTGGAACGGCTGTTCCGCCTGGGCCTGTTCCACGCGCGGGTGCGCGGCGCGGAGTCCGTCATCCCTCCGGGATGACGTGCCGTCGGCGGGCGCGGGCGTCAACTGACCGCAACGACAGGGAGGGACGAGTCATGCCCGAGGCGACATATCAGGTACGGGTCTCCGGGGCGATCCCGGACGAGCTGCTCGTGGAGCTGCGAGACCTCACGGTCAGCGTGGAGCCGCCGGAGACCGTGTTGCACGGCTCGCTGCCCGACCAGTCGGCCGTGGTGGGCCTCATCTCCCGGATCCACGGCCTCGGCCTGCGGCTGATCGAGGTGCGCCGGCTGCCGGCCCCGGAGGACCCGGGTGCGTTCTGAACGGTTGCGCGGCGGGTACGGCCTGGTCCTCTTCATGATCATCGGGACGTACGTGCTGGCGCTGCTCGCCGACAGCCGACCGATGGTCGCGCTGCTGCTGTTCGTGCAGACGCTGACGGTGTGGCAGGCGCTACGGGTCTCCGGGGCCCGGATCGGGATGCGCCTGGCCGCCGCCGGAGTGTTCGTACTGGCCCTGGTCGCGGCCGGGGTGGACCTCCTGGTCCACGATTCGCCGCTGGTCGGGTTCACGTTCCTGGCCGCGAGCGCGCTCTACCTGCTGGCCCCGTTCGCGATCGTCCGGGATCTGGGCCGGCACGGCGGCGTGGACGTGCAGACGATGCTCGGCGCGCTCGCCGCGTACCTGCTGATCGGCATGGCGTTCGGGTTCGGCTACGAGTGCGTCGCCGTGCTCCAGACGGGCCCGCTGTTCGGCGCGGACGGCGACCCGGAGATGTCCGAGGCGCTGTTCTTCAGTTTCGTCACGATGACCACCACCGGATACGGCGACATGGTCCCGGCCACGAACCCGGCCCAGAGCATCGCCGTGCTGGAGGCCCTGCTCGGCCAGCTGTTCCTGGTCACGGCAGTGGCCAAGGTGGTGGAGAACTGGCGGCCGCGGGCCTGGCGGGCCGCAGCCGAAAACCCCACCTCAGGAGAGCCGGAATGACGACGGAAACCGCGAAGCCGGGCCAGTGGCTCGGCATGGTGATCTTCAGTGGCGTGATCATGATGCTTCTCGGCAGCTTCCAGCTGATCGAGGGCATCGTGGCGATCATCCGGGACGAGTACTACATCACCACCACCGCCGGGCTGGTGGTCGACTTCGACTACACCGTCTGGGGCGTGTTCCACGCGACGCTCGGCCTGCTCGCGATGGCGGCCGGCATCGGGGTGTTCCTCGGGCAGATGTGGGCGCGGGTCGTCGGCATCGGCATCGCCGGGATGAGCGCCCTCGGCAACCTGCTCTTCCTGCCCGCCTATCCGTTCTGGTGCGCCGTCGTCATCGCGGTCGACGTGCTGGTGATCTACGCGCTGGCCGTGCACGGCCGAGAGGCCCGGTGAGCCCGATGTCACGTACCTGGACCTGGTTGCGCCTGGCCGCCGGGGTGCTCGCCGTCGGCGTCGGCATCCTGGCGTTCGCCTGGCCGCAGGCCACCCTGCGGGTGGTGGCGTTCCTCTTCGGCCTCAACCTGCTGATCGCCGGCGGTATCCGCATCCTGCAGATGTTCGTCGCCGACGGGCTGCCGGCCCTGCACCGGGTCGCGGGGATCCTGCTCGGCCTGCTCGTCGCCGGCGCCGGCATCGTCTGCCTGGCCGACGTCACCAGGTCGCTGAGCCTGATGCTGCTGATCGTCGCGATCGGCTGGCTGTTCGACGGGATCGGCGAGATCTTCCTGTCCCTGGGGCGGCGGTCGGCGGGCGGCGGCTGGCGGATCGTCGTCGGGCTGTTCGCCGTGCTGGGCGCGCTGGCGCTGCTGATCTGGCCGGGCCTGGGCCTCGCCGGTTTCGTCCTGGTCGGGGCGACCACCCTGGTGTTCGGCGGGATCTGCCTGATCGCCGCCTCGATCGCCGGCCTGCGCCAGCCCGAGCCGGCCGTCGATCGCGGCTGACGTCCGGTCTGTCTGCTCAACGTCCTTTTGCTCAACGTCCGGCCCGTCGCGGGTCTCACCTGCTTGACGGCGGTCCTATTCGCTCAGCGGCAGGCCCGCGGAGCGGGTCGTGACGGCCGGTTCGGCGATCGGGGCGCGGGGGTCGGCGAACCGGCCGCCGAACCAGGCGCCGAACGCGGCCACCACCAGCCCGGCGCCTTCGAGCAGCAGCAGCCCCGGGTCCGCGACGCGATCCGCGCCGCGGACCCGCATCAGCGTGAGCACCGCGAAGACGATCAGCACGCCGACGTCGAGCAGCAGGCTGAGGAACCCGATCCGCGCGCCGGCCGCCTCGGTGGCGGTGAACGCGTCGAATCCCACGACCGCCGTGGCCAGGACACCACCGAACAGGCCGGCCACCAGATTCCAGTACGCCAGCGTGCCGACCAGCGCGGGTGCGCCCAGCAGGGTCGCCAGATCGAAGACGAACGCCATCCAGAAGAAGCCCAGCGGGAACATCAGCAGCAACGGCTGCACACCGTGGCCCGCCAGTCGGAGTCGGCTCTGCATGCGGCGGTTCCCCCTGCCGTACACGCCTGTGTCACCGGACCGGCCAAGCGTCGGTCGGCGGCTCGGCGCCGACGTCATCCCGCGCGGGTGAATCCGCCCCGCCCGGCTCATCCGGGGCGAGGGATGCCCGGCCGGGGGAGATGGCCGGACGCTGAGGCCTACCAGCGAGAGTGGGAGAGGGCGATGAGACGACTGCTGCCGGTCGGTGTGGTGTTCTGCCTGGTGGGGTTAGTGGCGTGCACCGGGGAGGGCGACGTCGGGTCGCTGCCGTCGACACGCCCCTCGGCGGAGGCGACAGTCGACCGGACCGTTCCGGCCCGTACCGAGAAGCCCGAGCCGACCCGGACCACCGAGAAGCCGGAGAAACCGGAGCCGACCCGGACCACCGAGAAACCGGAGGAGCCGAAGCCGACCAAGACGACCGAGAAGGCCGAGGAGCCGGAGCCGACCAGGACCAAGGACCCGGAGCCGACGAAGACGACCGAGAAGCCCGAGCCGGTCGACACCCGGACCGTCGAGGTCACGGTGACCAAGGTGCCGGTGGCCACCACCACCACGACGGCGCCCGAGCCCACGCAGTCGTCGGCGGCCGTCGTCACGGTCGCCGACGAGGACGACTCCGGTGGGTTCCTCGGCTGGTTCCTGCTCTTCCTGCTCTTCGGCGGACTCGCCGCGGCCGTCCTGATCGCCCGCTCCAAGCGCACGTCCACCTGGGACGCCGAGGCCGGCTCGCTGTCGGCCGAGACCCGGACCATCACCGACTCCCGGCTGCTCAGCGTCCTGGCGATGCGGGAGGCCGAACGACGTGGCCTGGCCTGGCCGCCGGTCCGGGACGACCTGACCGGCCTGTCGGCGCGCTGGGGTGCCCTCGGCGCACAGAACATCGACGGGGCCCGGCAGGCCCGCGCTCGGGAGATGGCGGTGCTGCTGCGCGATCTGGCCGTGGCCGTCGACGCGGAGAACGAGGCGCTGGCCGCCGGCCGCGAATGGCAGCTGCTGCGCCCGCAGGTGGACCAGATCCTCGACACCATCGATGCCGCCATGACCCCGGCCGAGGCGCCGCTGCCGTGACCGCCGGCATGACACCATCTCCCGGTGACGACGGATCCTTACGACGGACGGCTGGCCCGCGCGGTCGGACTGCGCACGGACGGCCGCGCGGCCGAGGCCCGCGAGCTGCTGCTCGCCCTGAGGGCCGAGTTTCCGGACGACGCGATCGTCGCCTACCAGACGGCGTGGGTGCACGATGTGCTCGACCTGGAGCAGGAGGCCGTCCCGCACTACCGCGCGGCGATCGCGGGGGCCTGCCGGACGCCGACCTACGCGACGCGGTGCTGGGGCTGGGCAGCACCCTGCGGGCCCTCGGCCGCGACACGGAGGCGGCCGAGGTGTTCGCGCAGGGGCTGGCGAGGTTCCCCGGCGACCGGCCGTTGCGGGTGTTCCGGGCCATGCTGCGGTACAACACCGGCGACGCACGGGAGGCCGTCGCCGACCTGCTGCGGCTGCTCGCCGACACCACGGGGGCCGAGGACATCCGGCAGTACCGGCGGGCGATCAGCGCGTACGCCGAGGATCTGGACCGCAGTTGGCTGGGATGACCGGTCCGTCGTCGCCGGTCAGGCGGGCTCGGCCAGCGGGAACGGGACGTTCAGCAGGCCCGCCTTCGTCTGCACCTGGTATCGCGACCGGCCCCGCTTCACGATGGTGCCGGCGAGCCCACCGTATTTTCCCCGGCCGGTCAACCGGACCCGGGCGCCCACCGGCAGCTCCACCACCGGCGCGACGGCGGGCGGGCCGGAGCTGAGCCGGGCCAGCTCCTGCGCATACCGTGGGTGCATCGGCGCCGCCGCCCCGTTACGGGTCCAGGAGAACAGCGCCGACCGGTCGAACACCGGTGAGCAGCGTGAGCACGACCGCACCCGGACCGGGCGGCGATGCACCGTCGTCCGGTGGCCGGCCGGGCAGACGCCCTCCCAGACGCCCTCGACCCGCGGCACGTCCTCCGGCACGCACCGGGTGCCGGAGCAGCCGATCCGCACGGCGATCGCCCGCCACACCCGGTCGTGGCCGTGGCCCGCACCGGCCAGGGCGTGCGCGATCTCGTGCAGCACCGTCTCGGTCACCTGTTCTGGCGAATACAGCCGGATCAACGGCCGGGAGAGCCCGATCTCCCGGTCCGCCAGGCGGCAGATCCCGGCGCGTGTCTTGGCATCGTCGAAGGTCAAGGTCCAGTCGGCGAGCCCGTGCCGGGTCATCAGATTGTCCGCGAGTTCCCGCGCCTCGTTCAGGTCCACAGCGCGCCGCTCCACGTCGTCACCCCCCTATCATGACGTGCCCGCCGGGCGGGCTCTCCCAGGGCTTGGTGATCATGCGCGGCGTCGTCGTGGCGGGACGGCCCGTGAGGTCGCGGCCGCGGTGTACCGTCCCTCCAGTGGAGAATCGGACACCCGCGTGACCTCGCGCCGTGGCTACTTCCGGCGCTGACGTTCGTGCTGGTCACGGCCTTCGTGATGGCGCCGACCCTGCTCGTGGCGTACCCGCCCGGCACGGGTTTCGCCTCGGAGCCGGCTCTGGCGGCGGCCGTCCGGCAGGCCGTCGCCGAGTACTGGCAGTCCGGTGCGCCGGAGTTTCCGCCGGCGCTGACCGGCCTCGTCGACTACTGGCTGCGATATCACCTGGTCAAGGCGGTCACCGCCGGGTTGCTCGTGGTCGTGCTGGCAGCGATCGTGGTGCGGGCCGCTCGGCGGCCGTTGCTCGCCGCGCTGGCGGCCGTCCCGGCGCTGTTCGCGGTGGCGCTGGTGATGGCCAACGTGCAGGGCATGGTGGCGCCGTTCGCGTCGCTGCTGCCGATGCTGGTCGACGGTGGATCGCCGTCGGCGCCGCTGGAGCCGGTCCGTGACGACCTGGCGGGATCCCTGACCTCCGGCGCCCCGCCCGCGCCCGCCGTCGAGGCGATGATCACCGACTTCGCCCGTTACCACGTGGCGATGGTCGTGATCGCCGCCGTGGTGGCCGTGGCGCTCGCCGGGCTGAGCCGTCACCTCTGGCGGCGCGGCGGTGGCCGCCGGTGGTGGGCGGTCGGCCCGGCCGCGGTGGCGCTGCCGCTGGTCGTCATCGCGGTGGCGAACGCCACCACCGCGGCGGATCCGGCGCCGGCCCTGCTGGCCTTCCTCAACGGCGGCTGGTGACCCCGTCCGCTCGGGCGCCGTCAAGCCCCTTCCACATGGTCGGTGAAGATCTCCAGAATGCGTTTCCAGCCGGCCTCGTAGCCGCCCGTCACCGAGGTGGCGCCGGCGAACTGCTCCTCGGTCAGCCGGTCCCAGCCGCGGTGCTCCAGGGCGACCCGGGTCAGGGCCGGCGCCAGTGCGGTGAACGTCAGCTCGACCTCGGTGGCGGCCGGCAGGATCGTCCAGGTCATGCCGAACCGTTCCGGCGGATCCCAGACGATCACCTCGCCCCAGCCGACCCGGGAGCCGTCGGCCCACGTCTCGTAGACCTGCCCGCCCAGCTCAC
This sequence comes from Actinoplanes sp. CA-252034, assembly GCF_050956125.1. Classification (NCBI taxonomy): domain Bacteria; kingdom Bacillati; phylum Actinomycetota; class Actinomycetes; order Micromonosporales; family Micromonosporaceae; genus Actinoplanes; species Actinoplanes sp. CA-252034. The sequence continues at coordinate 5,932,213 of NZ_CP191846.1, read as the reverse complement.
GCTCGACGGTCACCGACACGACCCGCTCCTGGCCGAGTGAATGCGGACGGGTCGGCCACCACACGCCGATGTCGCGGACGAACACCTCGAACGTGTGCTCCCGGTCGCTGCGAACCAGCGTCGACTGCCGGATCGGGGGCCGCCGCAACGGCCGGACGTCGTCGCTCATGCTCAGGCCACGTCCGTCCGCTCTTCTCCGGCCGCCTCCGCCTCGACCAGACGTCGCCCCACGTCGAGCGCGTCACTCCACATCGCATCGAGGAACTCCCGCAGACCGGCCAGGCCCTCCGGCCGGGCCCGGTACATCCGCCGGGTCCCGGCTCGCCGCTCACTGACCAGCCCGGCCTCGCGGAGCACGGTCAGATGCTGACTGATCGCGGTACGAGTCACGTCGAACGCCGCGGCTATCTCCCCGGCCGCCAGCTCGTCGGTGGCGACCAGGCGCAGGATCGCCCGTCGTCGCGGCTCCGCCAGCGCCCGGAAGGCGTCGTCGGTCTCGGACTCGTCCTCGAACATCAGCTCATCCCCACAAACCCACCGGGTTGCCGTCCGGATCGGCGAACACCGCGAACCGACCGTAGTCACCGGGCAGAGCGGCCGGCTCCACCAGGGTCGTCCCGCCGAGCGCGACCGCCTGCTCCAGAGTCTTCTCCAGGTCGTCGACCTGAACGTAGATCTTCACACCGGCCTCCTCCGGGGACTCGGCGGGCCCGATCCCCCCACCGATCGCGCCCTCCCCGGCGCCGGTGTCGACCAGGGCGTAGCCACCCTCCTGGTCGGCGGCCGACCATCCGAACAGGCCGGTGTAGAAGCCGCGCGCCCGCTCCGCGTCGGTGCTGACGATCTCGAAGAACGCCACTGGACGGCCCATGGCCGTACCCCCTTGTCTCGTTGATCCCGGCCATCCGGCCGGGCATCGCTAACGTTAGTCCCCGCTAACGTTAGCGTCAACTGACGGATGGGGCCGAGGAATCGTCGGGCACTTCGATCTTCGAGAGGCGATCCGGGCGGTAGCCGGAAACAGGTAATTTGCCCCTATGCGGCGAGAGGGCGACGAGGGTGCGGTGGCGATCATCGCGGCCATGATGAGCGCCGTCCTCATCTTCGGGATCGGCGCCGTCGTCATCGATGTCGGCCTGCTCTACGCCGAGAAGGAGCAGTTGCAGAGCGGCGCCGACTTCGCGTCGTGGAAGGTGGCGCAGGCCTGCATCGCCGACCCGGCCGTCTGCACCAGCGCCGGGCAGGCCGCCAACGCCCGCACCTACGCGGAGAAGAACGCCAAGGACACCAGGGCCGACGCGCAGGTCTGCGTCAACAACCAGAACTGCCCGGTCTGGGGGACCGCCGCGACCTGCCCGCCGCAGCCGGCGATCACCGGCAACTACGACACCGCGGAGGTACGCACCAGCACCCGCACCACCGACAACACGCGACTCGTGCCCCCGATCTTCGCGCAAGCGCTGACCGGAGGCGCCTACCAGGGCAAACAGGTCGGAGCCTGCGCCCGGGTGGTATGGGGTGTGCCGATCGCGACGAACGCCCTCGCCATGGGCGTCTCCAAATGCGACTGGGACCGGATGACCAACGGCGGCACGAAGTTCTACGCGCTGCCCGGACTGGATCCGCTGCTGCAGCAGACCGGCCTCTACTCGATGCTCGGCCTTCAGCCACCTGTCGACAACGCCATCGCCATCAACAACCCGCTGCTGTCCTGGTGCAAGAACCCGCTCGATCTCACCTCGTCCAGCGGCTATGCGTGGCTGTCGGCGCTGGGCGACTGCCACCTGAACGTGACGACCTCGACCACCGGGTTGCAGAACTGGGTGACAGCGCCCGCGCTGAACCTGCTCTCCGCGATCACCTGCACCGGCGAACTGGCCGAGGCCCGCGCCTCCGGCCAGCCCGTTCTCGTACCGATCTTCGACAGCACGGTCGGCGCCACCAACATCCTGCCGGCCGCGTACCGGATCGTCGGTTTCGCGCCGTTCGTCGTCACCGGCTACACCACGCTGCTCGGCACGCTCGCCAACGTGCCGTCGATCCTCACCAACACCGTGCCCGGCCTCGCCTCCACCCTGTGCGGGCTGCAGCGATGCGTGTACGGCTACTTCACCAAGTCGATCATCCCGAAGCACATGCCCACGCAGTTCGGCACCACGAGGAACTTCGGCCTGACCGTGATCGGGCGCACCGGCTGACACGGCGGCCCGGTCCTGTCTCCTGGGCGCTCGAGCAGTCGCGACCTGCTCGCCGAGCACGCCGGTGTCACCAGGCCGGCGCCGTTCGGCCCGGCTGCCGTCTGGTCAGCCGATGGACCGGCGGCCGGGCAGCCGGGGCCGGAGGATCCGGACGTTCTCGGCGCCGAACCACAGCAGCCCGTAGTGATCGCAGAGCCGTCGCACGTCGTGCGGTGTCAGTGGCTCGTCCGGAGGCGTGTCCACGGCCGGCGCCTCCTTGACGACGGCCCGGGCGAACGGCACCACCAGCCGGTCATCGTCGAGGTGTGCGCCCTCCAGCGGCACCAGCGACTCGGTGCGGCCGAACAGGCCGGTCCGGACCCCGGCCCACGCCGGGCGGCCGGCGTCGTCCTGCCGGATGCGGCCCACAGTGCCGATCCGATCGCCGTCCCGGTCGTGGACGTCGAGGCCGGTCAGGGTGCGGAGCTGATCGGTGGTGATCATGGGGGGCCTCCTCTCGGGGTACGTCAGGATGCCTACCCATGGGCAAATCCGGTCATGCGGCACATTGCGGTGAATGAACGAACCTTCACCCGTCCCCGTGAGCTCACTCCCTCGCCCGTGCGGTCCCACCGCCGGCCGTCGCTCAGAGGGGAGTGGAAGCGACAGTGGGGCGCTGTCATTGGTCGCCCGGCGCGGTATTCGGCACGCTGAGGCTCGGTGGGCGGCGTCTTGCGAGCCGCCGGGTTCGGGTCAGTGGGGTAGCGGGCCGCCGGACAGGACGATCATCACCTCGGCCGCTGCGGCGGCGAGCAGCTCTGCTGTGGGGCCCGCCGCCGGCCGGGCGGCACGAGACTCCACCCGGCCTGTACGGCGCGGGGAAGCGAGCGGACGTTCAGGTGCCGGCCGGCTGGAACAGCTCGACCGGGTTGCCGGCCGGGTCGTCGAGGACGATCTGGCGGCCGCCGGGGCCGCTGATCACGTCGTTGCGGAACGGGACGCCCGCGGCGCGCAGCCGGGTCACCTCGGCGTCGATGTCGTCGACGACCAGATGGATGCGGCTCCACCCGCCGGGCTGCGGCACCCGGCCGTCGGGCATGGCGCGGCCGGCCGAGCTGGCCGGGCCGGAGAGCAGCAGGCGCAGGTTGCCGCGGCGCACGTCGGCGAACGCGGGCAGGAACGTCGTGATCGACTCGAACCCGAGGTGGGCGGTGTAGAAGTCGATCGCGGCCTGGACGTCGTCCACCAGGTAGCGGACGTGGACGGTGCTGTCGCTCATCACTACTCCTCGAGGGTGTGCAGAAAGAAGCCGATCCGCTCGGTGAGCTGGTCGGCGAGACGGTCGAAGTCGGGCGGGTCGGACGGCTCGGGGATGCTCCAGTGCGCCCGCCGTGGGCTGTCGAACGCCGGGCACACCTCCTTGACCCGGTCGCACAGCGTGATCACGTGGTCGAACCGCTCGCCGGTCAGCGAGGACACGTGCGTGGGGCCGGTTTCGGGCGGATCGATCCCGCGTGCGGCGAGAGCGCGTACGGCGTACGGCTGGAGGGGTTTGGGGTTGACGCCCGCGCTGCGGACCCGGACCGTGCCGCCGCTCTGACCCCGCAGGATGGCCTCGGCCATCGGTGATCTCGCGCTGTTGCCGGTGCACAGGAAGAGCACCCGGGCGCGGCGTGGACGCGCGGGCGACGGCGGGCGCAGGCGCAGTGCCGGGTGGAGGGCCGCGCCGGCGCCGGTGAGCAGGGCCGAGCAGCGGGGCAGGTGCAGCGCGTAGTAGGTGTCGCGGCCGTCGGCGCTGCTGCGTCGGGCGGTGATCAGCTCGGCCCGGCGCAGTTTGCCGAGGTGGTAAGAGATCAGATTCTGTGGGCGGCCGAGCCGGGCGGTCAGCTCGTGGACGGCCAGGTCGCTGTGGGCGAGCTCGGTCAACAGCCGCCACCGCAGCGGATGGCCGGCCGCGGTGAGGAACGCCGGAGGCGCGTCGGTCCCCATACCCGCACAATACATCAAACTGATTTGATGTAATCTGCTGCGATGTCCTTGGTGAGGTCGGCGGGGCTGCAGCGGTTCCGGCAGACCGTGGAGGGTCTGGGTGGCGACGCGGATCGGTTCGCGCGTCAGGCCGGCCTGCCGCCCGGCGCTCTCGACGCCGACGACCTGCTCGTCGAGGACACCGCGATCGCCGCGGTGCTGGAGACCGCGGCGGCCGCGTTGCGCTGCCCCGACCTGGGCCTGCGGGTCGCCTCGGCGCAGGAGATGAGCCTGCTCGGCCCGCTGGCCGTGGCGATCCAGAACTCGCCGTCGGTGGCCGACGCCATCGAGTGCACCTCGCGGTACATGTTCGTGCATGCCCGCGACCTGTCACTGTCGGTGGTCTCCGACCCGGACGGGGCGCCCGGCGTGACCGGCTTGCGGTATGCGTTCGGCGCGTGGATCCGGCCGCTGCCGCAGGCCACCGAGATGACCATGCTCTTCCTGCACCGGGCCGTCGGATTCCTGGTCGGAGGTGGGTACGGGTTGCGGTCGGTGGATCTGCCGCACGAGCCGGTCGCCCCGGCCGCCCGCTACACCGAGGCGTTCGGCGCGGCCGTGCGGTTCGCGCGCCCGGCGGCGGTGCTGCGGGTGCCGACCAGCCTGATGCGGCAGCCGCTGGCCGGGGTCGACGCCACACTGCGCGGCCTGGCGCTGGCCTTCCTGGCCCGGCAGTCACCCGGGCCGCGGACCGGGCCGGCCGCCCGGGTGCGGGCCGTCGTGTCACAGGCGCTCGGCACCGGGCCGACCGAGCTGGCCGACGTGGCCCGCGCGCTGGCCGTGCACCCGCGCACCCTGCAGCGGCAGCTCGTCGTGGAGGGGCAGGGGTTCAGCGACATCCTCGACGACGTGCGCCGGGCCCGCGCCCGCGCCTACCTGACCACCACCGACATGCCGTTGGCGCAGGTCAGCCGCCTGCTCGGGTTTGCCGAGCAGGCGGTGCTGAGCCGGTGCGCCCGACGGTGGTGGGGGATGAGCCCGACCGCGTTGCGCAGGCGGGCTCAGCGATAGGTGAGCAGGCGCGGGTCGGCCTCGACGTGGGTGTGCTCGTTGAACGTCGACAGCGACAGGCCGCGGCTCCCGGCGATCACCTTCGTGACGCCGGTGTTGACCGACACCCGGTTCAGCGCCGCCCACCCGGCGGCCGAGCCGGTGGTGAGCAGGCCGGCGGCCATCGCGATCGGGCCGCCCGAGCTGACCACGGCGATGTCGCGGTGAACGCGCAGCAGCTCCCGCACGCGTTCCAGCGCCGCCGTGACCCGCTCCCGGAAGGCGGTGAACGACTCGGCGTACTCCCCATCGTGCTCGCCGGAGGACCACCGGGCCGTCGCCGCCTCGAAGACCTCCTGGAACGCCCTGGCCGTCCCGGTCCGGAAGTCCGGCCGGTGGATCGTCACGACGTGATGGAAGTCGAACTCGTCCCAGCCCGCGTCGACGACCGTCTCGACCGGCTCCTTCAGGCCCTCGACGATCCCGGCGGCCGTCTCGTCGTGGCGGCGCATGGCGCCCCGGACCAGCAGGGCCGGCCGGATGCCGCGCTCCGCGAAAGACCTTCCGAGGGTACGGGCCTGCTCGTGCCCGATCTCGGAGAGCGCGTCGTAGTCGTCGGCGCCGAACGACGCCTGACCGTGGCGGATCAGCAGGAGACGGGGCACCTCAGTCCTTCCGTGCGCGGATGATGCGCAGGCAGCGGCGTTCCAGCATCAGGCTCGCGATCCAGAAGTGCCGGAACGCCGGGTTGCGGGTCTGCCGGTGGTGGTAGCGGTAATAGATCTGCTGCACGATACCGGCGAGCCGGAACAGGCCGAACACCTCGTGGAACGCGGTCATCCGCAGGCCGGTCCACGCGTGGTAGTGCTCGACCACCTCGCGGCGGGTCAGCATGCCGGGCGTGTGGGTCGGCTGCCGCCGGAACGCGCGGAACACCGGCCCGTCGTCGGCCTGCACCCAGTACGCCAGCGCGCTGCCCAGATCCATCAGCGGGTCACCGAGCGTGGCCATCTCCCAGTCGAGCAGCGCCACCGGCCGGGCCGGGTCGTCCGGATCGAAGACCACGTTGTCGAACCGGAAGTCGTTGTGGATCAGGCAGATCCGCTGCTCGGCGGGCTGGTTCGCCTCCAGCCAGCGGATCACCCGCTCGAACGAGCCGACGTTGCGGGTCCGGGCCGCCCGATAGCGCTCCGACCAGCCGGCCACCTGCCGCGCCACGTAGCCGGCCCCCTTGCCCAGGTCACCGAGGCCGGCGGCGGCCGGGTCGATGCCGTGCAGGTCGATCAGCAGATCGACGACGCCGGTGCAGAGCGCGCGCACCCGGTCCGGTGGCAGGTCGACGCCGAGCTCCCGGCGGGGGATGTGGCCGTGGACGCGTTCCATCACGTAGAACGGCGAGCAGATCACCGACTCGTCCTCGCACAGCGCGACCATCTTCGGCACGTACGGGAAGACCGGCGCCAGGGCGGACTGGATCCGGTACTCACGGGACATGTCGTGGGCGGTCGCCGCCTTCCGGCCCGTCGGCGGGCGGCGCAGGATCAGCTCGTGATCCGGCAGGCGCAGCAGATAGGTCAGGTTGGAGGCGCCGCCGGAGAACTGTCGTACCTCCGGTGTGGTTTTCAGGCCGAGCCAGGCGGTCACCGCGTCGACGTCGAAGGCGTCCTCCGCGCGGACCGGCCCGGTCACGCCAGTCGCCGGACGACGGAGAGGGGGAGCAGCCGCATCGCCGCGCCGATCGGCACCCACGGCCACGCCGGGACGTAAGCCTTGGCCTTGCGTTTCTCGATCGCCGCGACCATCGCCCGGACACCCGTGGCGGTGTCGACCATGAAGGGGGTCTTCTGTTGCACGTGCTCGTTCATCTCCGAGCGGATGTAACCGGGGTAGATCACCGACACGTCCACGCCGGGGATCCGCTCCGAGCGCAACCCTTCGGCCAGCGCGGCCACCCCCGCTTTGGTCGCGGCGTAGGTGGTCATCGACCTGCGCATGCCGCGCAGCGCCGACATCGACGAGATGATCACCAGGTGGCCGCCCTTCCGGGCGCGGAAGATCTCCAGCGCCGCCTCGGCCTGGGCCAGCGCACCGAGGAAGTTGACGCGGGCCGTCTCCCGGTTGGCATCCGGCCGGCCGGTGCCCAGCGGTGCTCCCTTGCCGAGCCCGGCGTTGACGATCACCCGGTCGACGCGGCCGAACTCGGCGGCGAACTCACGAAACACCGTGAAGACGGCCTCGTCGTCGGTCACGTCGAGCTCCTTGACGATGACCTTCGTCGGCAGCTCGTCACGCAGCCTCTCGAGCCGGTCGATGCGGCGGGCGCACAGGGCCAGGTCGTAACCCAGGGCCGCGAACTGCCGGGCCATCTCCTCGCCCAGGCCCGCGCTGGCCCCGGTGATCAGGACGACACCCTTACTCATGCGGCACCTCGGCCCGCTCCTCACGGCGGATCTTGGCGCCGAGGGCGAACATCCTCCGGTCGTAGAGGAACCGGGCGAAACGCTTGGCCCGATAGGCTGTGCGCCCGTCCGAGTCGGGCAAGATCAGAAACTTCCGGGCGTCCACGTCGCGCACCACCCGGGCGGCGATCTCGTCGGCGCCCCGGCGCGCCCCGTTGATCAGCCGCACCGCGCCCTGCTCCATCTGCGGGTCGTCCCCGGACAACGACTGCGCCAGGTTGGTCCGGAAGAACGACGGGCACACCACCGAGACCGCCACGCCCCACGGGCCCAGCTCGTAGCGCAACGACTCCGACAGCGCGACCACGGCCGCCTTACTCGCGTTGTAGCTGCTCATCGAAGGGGGATGCATGAGCCCCGCCGCCGACGCCACGTTCACGATGTGGCCCGCGCCCTGCTCCTTGAACAACGGCGTGAACGTGCGGCAGCCGTTGACCGCGCCCAGCACGTTCACCGTCAGAACCCGCTGCCAGTGCTCGGCACTGAGCCGGTCGATCCGCCCGCCGGCGGCGATTCCCGCGTTGTTGACCAGGACGTCCAGGCCGCCGAGCTCGTCACGCACCCGCTCCAGCGCGGTCGCCCAGTCGGTTTCCGAGGTGATGTCGAGGCGCTGGTCGGCGCCCTCGGCGACGTCGGTGACGAGCACCCGGTCGCCGCGCGCTTTCAACACGGCGGCCAGCGCGGCGCCGAGGCCGGAGGCGCCACCGGTGATCAGGACACGTTTCATCGGGCAGCTCCATGGGTGGCGAGTTCGATCCGGGCTATCAGACCACGATGCACCTCGTCCGGCCCGTCGGCGATCCGTACCGCGCGGGCCGCCGTCCACGCCGAGGCGAGCGGGAAGTCACTCGACAGGCCCGCACCGCCGTGGATCTGCATGGCGAAGTCGATCACCTGCTGGGCGACGTTCGGGGCGGCGACCTTGATCTGGCTGACCTCGGACAGCGCGGCGAGAGGGCCGCCGGTGTCGAGTCTCCACGCCGCGTGCTGGATCAGCAGGCGGGTCGAGTTGATGGCGATCCGGGCGTCGGCGACCCGTTCCCGGTTGCCGCCCAGGTTCATGATCGGCTTGCCGAACGCGGTCCGGGCCAGACCACGCTCGCAGGCCAGGTGCAGGGCCCGCTCGGCGAGACCGATCATCCGCATCGCGTGGTGCACCCGGCCCGGCCCGAGCCGCCCCTGCGCGATCGCGAACGCCTGCCCCGGCCCGGCGATGATGTCGGCGGCCGGCACGCGGACCCCGGTGAACGACACCTCACCGTGCCCGAACGGCTCGTCCAGGAAGCCCATCGTGTCCAGCATCCGCTCGACCTTCACACCGGGCGTGTCGATCGGCACGAGCACCATCGAGTGCCGGGCGTGGCGGTTCGCGTCCGGGTCGGTCAGGCCCATCACGATCAGCACCCGGCAGTCCGGGTGACCGACGCCGGTGGTCCACCACTTGCGCCCGTCCAGCACCACCTCGTCACCGTCGAGCACGGCGGTGAGCTGCATGTTCGTGGCGTCCGACGACGCGACTCCCGGCTCGGTCATGGCGAAGCCGCTGCGGATCGTGCCGTCACGCAACGGAGTCAGCCAGCGCTCCTGCTGCTCCGGCGTGCCGTACTTGGCGAGCACCTCCATGTTCCCGGTGTCGGGCGCGTTGCAGTTGAACACGTACGGCGCCAGAAACGACCAGCCGGTCGCCTCCGCGATCGGCGCGTAGTCGACGTTGCTCAACTCCTCGAACAGGTTCCACAGCCCACGCTCGCGCGCCCGTCGCTGCAGCTCACGCACCTCGTCCGGCACCCGCCACGACACCGGCTCACCGGCCCGGCGCGCGGCCGCGGCCCGCTGCTGCAGCACACGCTCCACCGGCTCGATCTCGGCGTCGATGAAGTCCCGCACCGCCCCGGTCAGTTCCGCGGCCCGCGCGGAGGGGGAGAAATCCATCCCCACACGCTAAAACCCGGCCTCCGGCCGAGCTTGATCCAAAGCGACAAACATTTGATTCCGTACGACACCCGAGCGCCCCCGTTCACATCGAGGGGAGCAGGGCTCAGATCCACACCTCCCGGCGACGAGAGCCACAGACCGCGCCGTATCCGCAAGTGTCGATCTCGTTCCGGTCGTCGTCGGCCGGACTCGGTAGTTCGACGAGCGCCCGTCGCCGTACCGCTGATGTTGCTGGTCGTCTCCAGCGTCTGCCAGACGGCTCCCGCCTGCTCCTGGCGGCCACCGCCTTCAACAGCCTGGCGCACAGGATCGTCGGCACCACGAAGCCGTCACGCCGTCCACCGCTTGAAGTGCCCCGCGCCTGTCGGAGCACCGTGACGGCCTCCACCGTTTGGGCTCATCCGCCAGATCCGTCATCCAAACCATCGAATACCGCGACGTCGGCGTGACCCGCGTCAATGGCGGGGTCGACTCCGCCCGCGATGACCGCAGAGCCGAGACAGGCCGCCGAATAGCCGAAGCCGCCGTGACATCGTCTCCGCCGGCTTGGCGCGACCTTAAAAGCCCGCCAATCTTACTGATCTGCCGAGTTGAGTGCGTTCTCGTCGTCCCATTCCAGGGGCAGTAATGGACCGCGTGAGCGAGCAGGGTGTCTCTCTCACCGGTCCGGAAACGTGCGCTTGCGCCGATCACGCATGCCCATCACAGCTCCGGAGACCATCGCGGTCGCCGTGCACAGTCCTGCGAGCAACATAAGCGCGCCGACACCGTAAAGGCCGGTTGTGTCCGAGCGTGCTGCTTGACTTGTCCACGCCGCAGTGAACCCGAGAGTCAGGGCCGCCGACGCTAGCAACGCTCGCACACCGAACAGCTCGGCGCCGACCAAGAGGATCAGTAGTGAGCCGCTGCAACCGGCGATCTGCCACACCTCGTATGGACCTGAATCCAGGCCGGTGGCTGGATCAGTTTGGTACTCGGTATCCCAGCCCAGCCATGCGCGCCACGCCAATGCGGAGAGGGCCGCTACCAGTGCAGTGCCAAGTGCCTGAAACAAGACTCCCCGTTTTGCCGGCACTGAACGTCTCCTGATCGCTGCTTTCGATGCTGCCCTCAATCACAAGCGCGGGCATGCTCGGCGAACCGGCGTTGCCAGTAGGCCGGAAGCCGGCCCGCCCTGCATCTCCAATCTAGGCTTTCGAGTCCGGTCCTCGCGGCAAGAAAACGCGTCATAGCAGCCAACAGATGGCAGGCCATGATCGCGTTCACTGATCTGCCGCGGAGAAGGCGCCGCAATGGCGCTCAGAGCTGGTTCCCTGGCGGCCACGGGTGCGCAACCGTGGGGTCGCGAGTGCCAGTAATGATGTCCCCATGTCGCCGGAGCAGGATTCATCCCTCGTGAGCCCTCGCCCGCCCAGTCGGTGGAGTCCGGCCAGGCTCTTCTGGCCGAGGGCCGGTGAGGTTGATGATCGTACGGTTGCTGGACTTCTCGCCTACCGTGCGCTGATAGAGATACGTGCGGCTGCCAGGAAGCCCTCCCGCCAGCCGCAGACCTCGACGACCGAGGTCCTGGAGTTGATCTCTTTCCTTGCCGATCTCGTGCACAACGCGCCCTTGATGGCTCGGTCTCAGCGACCACGGCGATACCGCCGGACCGGGCCTGCCGGCCGCCGCGAGCAAGCGATGCAGGCGCGGCCGATGAGCTGGACCTGGAATACCGCAGGAGAGTCGGGACGGAAGTGGATGCTGCGCCATATCGCAGACGCTGGATTCCGGTGGACACCGCCACCGCCGTTGCCGACGCCGACGAAGAACTTCGCCGATTGGAATTTGTGGCGACGGCTCCAGGTGCTGGCCGGTTGGCCGGTTGGGACGCCTTCTGGCCGGCGCCCCTTGCCTAAGGCGGCACGAGTGTTGAAGGCTGTGGGACGCGACCAGATGCACGCCCTTTACGAGGAAGCAGGCCGCCACCGACTCGGTCTGGGTTCCAGCAGCCCTGTGCTGTACGCACATCTGGATCCCGATGCCAGGCACTACCTGTTTCCCGACCCAGCCGACTACTACTGGCCTGACGATAGTCGGCGCTGGTGGGAGTGCCGAGTGCTCCTGCAGATGGTCGACGGGGAGCAGGTCACCAGCTCACTTGCGGTTCTCCCAGAGACTTTCACGGCATTGCCATCGAACATCCCTCGAATGCGGCAACGCCGGCTCGCGTTGACCGCTCGCATGCTGGAACGTGATTTCCACCTCTGGCACCGGGACCACGCGGATGTCTGTTCCGCGCATCGATGCGGCTACTCCGCAGAACCGACCCCATGCTGATCGACCAAGTTCTGCACGAAGGCTTCTACCCGCCAGTCCGGCTGCCCTCTTCTGCCGCCGTCCGAGCACGCGGATCTTTCGGCAATATCCGTAGGTAGCCGGAACGCCGGCTACCGAGCAGGCGGCACGTGCTGGCGGACGAGCGACATGACTGCGTCGTGAGAAGTCTTAGGTAGTCCTGCTCCGACCGGATCGAGGTTTGCCAGCGCTGCCGCCAGTTGTTGTCGCCGCTCCGGCATGGAGGCCCATGCCGAGTGCGGTAGTCGTAAGACCACTTCGAGTAGATCGCCGGGGTAGTAGTCGCCCTCGACGAGTGGGTCGGTCACCAGGACGTCCACGGCGAGGGGTAGCAGGATAGACACTGCCAGCCCTTGCCCGAGCATGACCCGAAGGTCCTCGACGGTGAAGTCCGTCAGAGGCTTACGCCGTAATCGCGTGCAGCGTTGAATCAGGGACGAGCCGTCGCCTGAGGGATCGCCCCAATCCTGCCCTTCGATGTGCTGGATCGTCGTCATCCGGCCAGGGTAGCGACGTCGGGAGTGACTGACGGCTTTCCTCGCATCGATCCGAAATTCACAATCGAAGCACTCAACTGCCGCTGACAATCATTTTCTGCCCCTGCCCCTTGGCGGCACGCGTGTAGGGCCGGCACCGAGCCGGCCGGAACCCACGGAGTTGTCGGCGGCTCACCGACAACGTAGTGCTGAATTCATTTGAGGAAGTGAGGCAAGTAGCCGAGTAACGCCTGGTAGGAACGTGGCTATGATCGAGTTGGCGACACACGAGGTGATGGCTCGCCGGGAACTTCTGGAGAGAATCGTTCGAGACGCGCTTGCTGCCGCTGGGCTTCCTGCCGTGTCTCCTAATATGAGTCGTCAACTCGTCTACGGAGGTGCGGAGGTGCGGGTCGACAAGCTCGCGGACTGCCACGCGCCGGTTCGCATCGAATGGCACACCAGCCATGTACTGATGGACGCCGCCATGGCGGCGGGCGTGGGCACGCCAACATTCGATCACTACATGATGGTCCTTGAAGGAATGCTCCGCGTCATGAAGGAGATCCTCTCCTCGGAGGGCTTCGAGACTCGTGACAGCACCAACGACTTCGCGCCGTTCACCATTGAGGTACTCGGTCGCCAAGACGGCACCACTGCCTGGACGACGGCCGGCTATATAAGCAGCCTCAGCTTCCCAGGCGCACCGCACTGATTTGCCGCGAGGTGCGCGCCTGTTTCGACGTGGACGTCAGCGCCGTGATGGGCTCCGCCGGTCCCGGCTACGGCAAACGGGGTCAATTCCTGCGCTTCACAGGCAGCCACATGGCGAACTCCGGGACGAGCACCTCGGTCAGTTCGCTGCCGAACACGCAGATCGTTTGCTCCCAGGGATGGCCGAAGATCCCCTGTTTGAGATCCTGGGTGAGGAACGCGTGGTAGTCGCCGTTGGGGAAAGCCGAGATACGCCACGACTGCCCTTCGACGGCCTGCCGATGAGGCCAGAACCAGTAGGACGTGTGCTGCCAATCGAGAGCGACCAGAGGAAGGTCAGCAGAGAAGACGGTAGTCATGGCGGAGAGAACCTGTTCGTTCAACGCGTCCTCGTCGGCGGAGAAGCCGCCGGCACGTTCGAAGACAGAACTGACGTCGAACGTCACCGAACCGGCTGGCTCCTTGATCGCTGGCCATGTGGCGGGGTCAGTCCCCGGCCGGAAGTGGAAGCGGTCGTCGAACGGAGTCCAGAATTGCTCGTAGTTTCGGATCTGCTGCCATGCATCGTTGTCCCACCCCGGCCCGTTCACGCGACAGATCGTCGCATCCCGGCGCGCTTCGGTCATCCGGGATCCGGCTGGCCATGAGCAAAGCATTCATTTGCCGCTGCGAGTTCGCCGCCGCTGTGCGGATGGTCGGCACCTGCGGACGATGGCAGTACCGCATAATCCAGCGGTGCGATCGATCGAGGGCTGGGTGTCCGAAGGCAACGTGGTTCGGTTCTTGGAGCACGTCAGCAGGTATATCGGGTACGACTACGGTGAACTCGACGAGGTCGCGCTCATCGGAGCGCTTGAACCGACCGACGACGAGTCGCCCGACGGCTGGTTCGACTATCCGTTGGCAGGAACTCCGCCGCTGACTGTGTCGCTGGCCCAGGCAGTCGGGGGAGCGTGATTAGCGTCCGGATGCGTGGTGAGGTCGATCCCATCCTGACCGCCCGGTTCGAGACTCTCCTCGACCTTCTGTAGTCGGTCAGTCGGAGTCCGCAGGGCGAGTGACAAGTCGTGTTCACTCTCATGCCGCCGATAAGGCGCTGTCGGTCACGTGCCCGGCATCTGGGCTGCGGGCACCGAGCGTTGTAGAGACCTTCGCTCCTGTCAGTCGTGGAAATCGAAGCCGGTAGCAGCCGCTAGGTCAACGCGGCTGGTCGATGGCAGCCGATTGTCGCCGCGTGGGCGGGAGTTGTGCGAGCATGCGGCCGTGAACACCGACCAGTGCTGGGAGATCATCGAGGCCGCCCGGGCCGACGCGAACGTGGACTGGGACGACTACGACAGCGAAGCGAAATCCTTCGACGAACTGCTGGGCAATGCTCTCGTGGCCCGGCTGACACGGCTGAGTCTGCCCGAGATCGCCGCATTCGAGGTCCGCTTTTCGCGGCTGCAAGGCCGCGTCGCCGGTCGTGACGGCATTCGCCGCGCGTTCTACCTGCTGACGACCGGCTTCGGCGACGATGGATTCACCGACCTCTGCGCCGGGATGGTCGGCCTCGGGCGATCCTGGTACGACCGGGTCCTCGCCGACCTCGACAACCTGGCCGACCATCCGGCGGTGCAGCGGATGGCGACCGCGGGACTCGACAGGTACGCCTTCATGGCGGAGGGCGTCCAGTTCGCCGCGGACCGAGCCTACGAGGAGGTCACCGGCGACTCGGACGGCCTGTGTGCGGCGATCGACCGGTTCGAGGAGACCCTGCCGGACGACCGTGGGCCGGAGCCGCTGCCCTCGGGGCTGCGGCTGCCTCGCCTGGAGGCCCTTTTCGTCGGGAACCACGCGCTCGCCGACGTGATTCTGCCGGGCGACGTAACCTACCTCGGCACCCCGACAAACGAACCACGATTCGTGGTGGAAGCCTTCACCGAACGCATCAACGATCGGGATCTCGACGGTCTCGCCGCGCTGATGACCGACGATCACACGTTCGTCGACGCCGAGGGCACGACGGTTACCGGCCGGGCGCAGTGCATCGCAGCGTGGCGGCGGTTCTTCGCGGCGTTCCCCGACTACCGAGCCCATGTCGACACGTTGACGGCGGCCGGCGGTGGCGTCCTTGCTGTCGGCGGCCGGTCCGAGTGCAGCGACCTGGCGTTGGCGGGGCCGACCCGCTGGAATGCGGTCGTCGGCTTTGGCAAGGTGGCACGCTGGCAGGTCGAGGCCGTACCGGATCGGCAACCTGCCCACCAGGAGTGACCGACTCTGGTCGGCGCGGAGGGGGCTTGGCGGGCCGGGGTAGGAGCTGGCCGGGGCGAGGCGTTGCGCGGAGGTCCGGAAGTCGGGGGCGATCGGGAGTTGCTGGTGGAGGTCGGCGTCGAGCCAAACGACCGGTGGGTTCCTGGGAGGGCCGGTCGAGGGCCAGCCAGGTGTGGTCGTCACCACTGAGCTGCACGACCGGTGACTGCAGGTCCATTCGCCGATCAGGTAGGCGGTGTCCGGCGGTGAGGTCGCGACCTCGACGGACCGGGGAGGCTTGCCGGTTCGGTGCCGGGCTGAAGGGTGGCCCCCAGGAGCCGCCTATGCTCCGCGAGCTTGATTAATCTGCCGATGAGAGCGCGTTTGAACTGCCAAGTGAATGCGCGCTGGACACTGTCGGCGGCGATCTCATGCACTACCCGGCTGCCATGATGCGAACGATGCTTGCGCCCTCGACTTTGCTGCCTCCTCGCTGCTCGGAGAAGATCAGGTTGTAGTAGCCGGGCTCGGCGTCGAAGGGTATGACAATGCTGCTTACCGGCCTGTCCGCCAGCGAATCGGATGGATGAAGGGGTGTGGCAGCAAACGACTCGGACGCCGTGGTCCCTGTCGTGGCTTGCTTCAGCTCCGCGACGTTATCGAAGGGGCCAACCAGTCGCGCGTTCAATTCGGGGGCAGAGGATCCGGGTGTTCCCTCCTGCGCGGCTACCGCCCAGTGCAGGCTGAACGTTTCGCCAGCCCGGTACTGCTTGTCGATATCCTGCTCGTTGCAGCAGGAGTAGGTCACGACGGTGCCGGTCGGCTGACCCGGCGCGTCATCGGAGCAGGCCGCCAGGGTCATCAACGAAAGTGTTGCCGCCACGACTCGATACAGCCTCATGGCAAGATCATAGGGGCGAACGCACGCCCTAACCTGCGCCGCGCGAAGCGGCGAAGATCCGTTGGACCTCAGGTCAAGTCTGCCGGCCACTAGGCGGATCTGACAGCCGCCGCCCGGCTACCGAAGCGCTGACGATCCCGCTTACTGAGCTATCGGAGTTGAGGTCACTCGCATGTCCATATCGCCGCTTTGGGTGATTCCTAGCTGTATGGCAGCGGTGTCTATTTAGGGCATGCGATACGGGGATGGCGGCGGGGTCGGCCCGCAGCAACGCGCCCGCCGGGAACAGATACGCCGGCAGGCGGCACGCATGTTCGCTGACGGAGTGAGCGCACCGCAGGTGGCCGCCGAGCTGGAGATCTCGACGAAGTCGGCGTACGCGTGGCGGCGGGCCTGGAAGGCCGGCGGTGAACAGGCCCTGGCCTCCAAGGGGGCACCCGGACCCGACCCCGTGCTGTCGGAGGTCCAGGTCCAGAAGCTGATCGACAGACTGGAGCAGGGCCCGGCCGCGGCGGGCTGGGACGAGGACCAGCGCTGGACGCTGGCCCGGGTCCGCACGCTGATCGGCCGGATGTTCCACCTCACCGTCGGCATCGCCACCGTGTGGGAAACGCTGCGCCGCGCTGGCTACACGCCGCAACAGCCGGTCCACCGGGCCGCCGAACGCGACGAGGCCGCCATCGACCATTTCAAGCGGTATCAGTGGCCCGCGGTAAAAGAGTCGCGCGCAGGCTGGGCGCGTGGATCTGCTTCGCCGACGAGTCCGGCATCTCGCTGAGACCAGCCCGGGCCCGGACCTGGGCCCGGCGAGGCACCACCCCGATCGTCACCGTCGCCGGCCGCGGCGGACGCAAACTCTCCCTCGCCGGGATCGTCGCCTACCGCGCCGGACATCAGCCGCGGATCATCTACCGCACCATGGTCCACCGAGGACGAAAAGGCGAGCCGAAAGGCTTCGGCGAAGACCACTTCGCTGACCTGCTCGACGCCGCCCACCAGCATCTCGGCGCGCCGATCGTCCTGCTCTGGGACGGCCTGCCCCAGCACAAGTCCGCCAAGATGCGCGCCCTGATCACCGCCCGACCATGGCTGCGCGTCTACCGCCTCCCCGGCTACGCCCCCGAACTCAACCCCGTCGAGAACATGTGGTCCAGCCTCAAACGCAGCATGGCCAACCTCGCACCCGGCGGCATCGACGACCTGTTCCGGGTGGCGAAGAACCGGCTCAAACGGATGCAGTACCGGCCCAGTCTCGCCTCAGGATTCCTCGCCACCAGCGGTCTGGCACCGCCCTGACCCTGACTCCAAAAGCTCAGTAAAGAGGTACGCTTCTGCCGCCGACAACGCTCGTAGCGCCGAAGTAAACCGGGTGCTGGGTGGAGCCGGTTCCGGCGATACTGCGGCGGGCCGGTGGCAGAGCCGGGTTATTGCAGCGCCGATGAGCCGACAGCTGGGTACGCACGGCGGCTTGAAGCGCGTGGGGCCACTGGCGTGCCATGCCCCACCAGGGGTTCAAATCCCCTCCGGCCCGCAACGCACTGTCATGGCACCCCTCTGTGTCAAGAGGCGGTGAGAAGCGGTGTTCTAAGGTGGTCTTCGGCGGGTTCGGGAAGTGACTTCTCCGAAGTGTCGGCCTTGGGGTTTGGGTCGGCCGCGTTGGATTGCAGAGTCGCCCCCACTTGTCCTCCCGGGCCCGTCCTGAGCCGCTTGGCGTCGGCGGTCATCAGCCGATAGACGACGTCGGAGAGCCGGCGTTTGAGGGCGCGCATGGCTTCCATGGTGGTCTTGCCTTCGGCGAGTTTGCGCCGGTAGTAGCGGCGTCCTTCGGTGTCATTGCGGAGCTGGACGACGGCCATGATGTGCAGAACTCGGTTGATGCGCCGATTCCCGGCCCGCGACAACCGGTGCCGGTTCTGGTCGCCGGAGGACGCGTCAATGGGCGCGGTGCCGTTCCAGGACGCGAAGTGCCCGCGGCTGGTGAACCGGCTGGCATCACCGATGTCGCCGATCAGGCGGGCGGCGCCGGACGGACCGATGCCGTGAAGCGTCCGCAGTCGGCTGCCCGTCGAGTCGACCAGCTCGGTCAGTTCGGCGTTCGCGATCTTGATCTTCTTGTCGATGGTGACGAGCTCGTGGATCAGTTCGGATGCCAGCCAGCGGCGGGTCTTGCCGACGACGTCACGCGGGCGCACGGTGTTGAGCAGCGCCCGCGCCTGCTGAGCGGACAGGAACTTCTTCGCCCCACCCGGCACCAGTTCGAGCAACAGGTGATGCAGCCGGGACACGGCCTCGGTGCGGGCACGGCCAAGCTGATCACGCCGGTCGACCAGCAGCCGCAACGCCACGGTCGTGTCGTCGACGACGACCTGCCGCAGTTCAGAGGTGCGCAAAGCAACGACGGCGACGCTGTGGGCGTCGACCGGGTCGGTCTTGCGGCCTTGGCCGGTGGAGAACACCCGAGCTCGGGCCGACAGCTTCGCCGGGACGTCCAGGACGGTCTCGCCGTCGGCGACCAGGCGCTGGGCGACGTGCCGGCCGATGCCGCTGCAGCCCTCGACGGCCCAGATCCGGTCGGTGTGTTCGCGGCCGGCGGCGAGCATGGCCTGGTAACCGTCGGTGTCGGTGCCGAACCGGCCCTTGGCCAGCACGCGTTCGCGCTGGTCGATAACCTCGATGGTGACGGAACGCTTGTGCGGGTCTACGCCGATGACGACCTGGCCCATCTGGTTACCTCTCCCTCGATCCGATGATGGGTCGACGGGAGGGCAGCGCTACTTTGAGCTGGGCATACCCCTCTTGAGCCACTCCGCGCCGCGGTGACCGGCAGGCGCATGCCATGAGTGAGTCACACCAGACCTGCGATGGACAGCCGCGACAGAGCGATCCCACCGGTCACCTCGACCAAGCCTGGCCGGGCTGCGGTCGTAGATCAATGAAACAAGTAGCCGCACTGTGGGCATGGTGGCGTGCTGTTGAAGGGGCGTCGTCAATTGGTCCCGAGGCCGTGAGTCGGCGCCAGCAGATTGTCGATTGCGGTGTGGAACTCGCCGAAGGTCCGGATCTCCTCAGCTCGGCTTGCATAGCGGCGAAACGCCTCGCTGAAGTGCCCGGCTAACTGGTCGACCTCGTCGATGGCTTCCGGGGTCTTGACGGTGAAATAGCTGGCAGCACCGGCGCCGAGATCGTGCATCACGGCCAAGTTGAGGAAGATGTCACCGGGCTGCAGGATCTCCGTCAGCGCGGGACGATCCGCCTGATCCAAGGTTGAGGCCAACGAGCGGGCCCGGCCCGGATCGCGGAGGGCGAACATCGTGATCTCCGAAGAGGCGTCACCGCTCACCGTTAGAGCGAAGTCGGTCAGGTGACGAAAGCTGAGCAGCTCGAACAGGCCGGCGAATCCAGCGTGTTCTCGTTGCCACGGATCCGGCGCTGGGCGCAGCGGAACGCAGGCGCGGGCCAAAACAAACCCGGTATCCGCGGCGGGCCAATCCGGCTCCTCGACGTTGACTTCGTACTCCCACCTGACCAGCCGAACCGCCTCACGCGTCATGCCCAGCCGCTGAGCCGTCTCGTCCCGGTAGTAAGCCGGAATGGCGAACCGGCTCCGGCCTCTGGTCAACGCCCAGGCCAGCGCCCGCCACACCGCCAGAGCCTCACCGTCGTTGTTGTTGATCGCGTGCCGGAACCAGGGGTTCTGGTCCGCATCGTCGGGATACTCCTGCTCCCACAGACCTCGCCAGATCGGGTTCGGCACATCCGCCTCCCCTGCACGAACCACGTAGCAATGCAGCCCGCCGTGATACGCGTGCTCGAATCTCAGGAACGACTCCAGATGTGCCACTCCATAAGCATGCCGTAGGGGTAACCGCCACTACCGCACGCGGACGGCTACCGAACGGACCGCACCCTCATCTGCCGCGATCCGTGCCCGGACCGGGCCGCCGTCACGGCCGGTGGACGACCACGACATGCCAGCGTGCTGTCGTGACGAGATGAGTACGCCCAGCTTGCTGTATCTACCGATCGAAGGGCCTGACTGACTCGGAAGCGCGTTGCAGATCTTGCGGACACAAAGACGTACGACCAGTTGGGTTCCGGGGGCTGTCACCGCCATCGCACACCCATGCGTCGTTCTCTCTCCTCCACCGGACATGTCGGAAGAAAAGGTTCTTGAATACGAGACTCTCCGCGACTTCTCGAACAACAGGTGATGAACGGTCAACAGCACCGACAAGCGACAGCGCTTGGGCAAGCCAGGCAACGGCTTCGGGGCCGGCGTCCCTGTCACCGATGATGGGCGCAAGCAGGAGGAGGCGACGCGCTATTGAGAGCCGACCTGGGCCACCCACCTGCGCGATGCTCTTCGCCTCTTGCCAGCGCAGCCCAGGCCCCAACAGCGCAGGGGCCAGACTCGCGATCAGTAGCCCTTGTCCAGAAGGTGCAACGAGCCAAAAATCGGTCGTGTGCTCCGCGGGATTCTGCACCCATGCGCACTCCCGCCCCAGATGCCACCGATGCTCTGTGCGGTAGATGATGTACATGACCCCGCCTATCGGCAGTGGGACGGTGAGCACCGGCCATGCGTCCAGCCGCTGGTGAGGCAGTGAACCGGATTCCCATGCCTCTTTCGCGGGCGATCCAAAAATGGCTTCGAGACCGTAAACCTCCCCAATCGCCTCCCCTAGGTGAGCCATCCAGAAGGCTGGCTGATGGAGCAGTGACGACCCGTCTACAGCCCGCGTGCCGGCTGTCGGGTACTGACGACGTTGTTCTTCCTCGACCACACGCTGTGCAGTCGTCCGGTCCACGCCGAAACCCGCCATCAGAGACTCGACGTCCAGCCAACTGCAATCGGGTGGCCGCTTCCGCTCGTCATAGCCGTGAAGCTGCATGCCGCCTTTGTAGCACCACAGAACAGCCGAGGGCTCCATCGACTCAATTCCAGATTCGAACGCATTCTCATGCCGCAGGTAAGGCGTAGATTGCCCCACACCGCCGCCGCCGACCTGAAGGTTCACGCAGTGACGGCCGGACAGTTGATGTCTGTTACTTGGGACTCCAGGTTTGGAAGACTCGGCGGATTTCCTGCGGCCAGCATGAGAGGCGCTGGCCGCGTGCCAGCAGTCCGCTGGCGCTCGATCCTGGATCTGCGGCCACTCCAGTTCGAGCTGGGCGTTAGAGGGCATCTGATCCTCTAAGGGGATAGTTCACGTTCGCGCACGCCATCGGCTTTGATCGTTCGTTGGTCGAGCATGGGGATGGGGCGACTTCCATATCGAACGGACCTGTCGGATGCCCGGTGGGCGTTGATCGAGCCTGTTCTGGTGCAGTGGCGTGAGGCGCGGCGGGGCTTGGGGATCAAGCCGCCGGTCCATGATCTGAGGGAGATCGTCAATGCGATCTTGTATGTGGCACGGACCGGCATGGCGTGGGAGTACCTGCCACACGACTTCCCGCCGGCGAAGACGGTCTATGACTACTACGCCAAGTGGGAGAAGGACGGCACCACGGCTCGTATCCACGATCTTCTGCGGTCGCGGGTGCGTGAGGCTCTCGGCCGAGATGCCGAGCCGAGCGCCGCGGTGTTGGATGCTCAAAGCGTCAAGACGTCTTGCAACGTAAAGGAATCCGAGCAGGGAATCGATGCGGCGAAGAAGATCAAGGGACGGAAACGGCACATCGCTACCGACACTCTCGGGCTGCTGCTGGCGGTAGTGGTCACCGCGGCGTCGGTGTCCGACACTGCCGCCGGCAAGGGTCTGCTGAGCACGCTTGCCGGAGACCACCCGAGGGTGAGCAAGGTTTGGGTTGACGGCGGCTACCAGAACACGGTGCTGCGTCATGGCGCAGGACTCGGCATCGACGTCGAGGTGGTGCCGCGCCGTGCAGAGAAGGGATTTCATGTCCTTCCACGTCGATGGGTGGTCGAGCGGACGTTCGGGTGGCTGATGCAGCACCGGCGCCTAGTCCGCGACTACGAGGCGCTCCCGCAGCGTTCGGTGGCGATGGTCCAGTGGGCGATGTCTAACACGATCATGCTCAGACTGACCGGCGAATGCACCCAAACCTGGCGTTGACTATCACTGCATTTCACTGCCGAACGGACATGCCGGGATCAGATGCCCTCTAAGGGGATAGTTCACGTTCGCGCACGCCATCGGCTTTGATCGTTCGTTGGTCGAGCATGGGGATGGGGCGACTTCCATATCGAACGGACCTGTCGGATGCCCGGTGGGCGTTGATCGAGCCTGTTCTGGTGCAGTGGCGTGAGGCGCGGCGGGGCTTGGGGATCAAGCCGCCGGTCCATGATCTGAGGGAGATCGTCAATGCGATCTTGTATGTGGCACGGACCGGCATGGCGTGGGAGTACCTGCCACACGACTTCCCGCCGGCGAAGACGGTCTATGACTACTACGCCAAGTGGGAGAAGGACGGCACCACGGCTCGTATCCACGATCTTCTGCGGTCGCGGGTGCGTGAGGCTCTCGGCCGAGATGCCGAGCCGAGCGCCGCGGTGTTGGATGCTCAAAGCGTCAAGACGTCTTGCAACGTAAAGGAATCCGAGCAGGGAATCGATGCGGCGAAGAAGATCAAGGGACGGAAACGGCACATCGCTACCGACACTCTCGGGCTGCTGCTGGCGGTAGTGGTCACCGCGGCGTCGGTGTCCGACACTGCCGCCGGCAAGGGTCTGCTGAGCACGCTTGCCGGAGACCACCCGAGGGTGAGCAAGGTTTGGGTTGACGGCGGCTACCAGAACACGGTGCTGCGTCATGGCGCAGGACTCGGCATCGACGTCGAGGTGGTGCCGCGCCGTGCAGAGAAGGGATTTCATGTCCTTCCACGTCGATGGGTGGTCGAGCGGACGTTCGGGTGGCTGATGCAGCACCGGCGCCTAGTCCGCGACTACGAGGCGCTCCCGCAGCGTTCGGTGGCGATGGTCCAGTGGGCGATGTCTAACACGATCATGCTCAGACTGACCGGCGAATGCACCCAAACCTGGCGTTGACTATCACTGCATTTCACTGCCGAACGGACATGCCGGGATCAGATGCCCTCTTAGAACTCCTAACTCAATCGGGTGCATCGGTATGACCTGATCTTTGGTGTGCTCGTTGTCGGAACGTGAGGAAGCGCGACCCGCAACCGTGGCTGGTCGACGACGACCTCTGGGCCCGGATCGCGCCGCTGATCCCGAAACAGCGGCCACGATCGGGTCCTGGTCGTCGACCGGTTGATGGCCGCAAGGTGCTCTGCGGCATCCTGTTCGTTCTTTACACCGGCATCCGCTGGGAATGGCTACCCAGCGAGCTCGGCTTCGGCTGCGGCATGACCTGCTGGCGCCGGCTACGGGACTGGAACAACGCCGGCGTCTGGCAACGCCTGCACGAGGTGCTGCTCGCCGAGCTACGCGCGGCAGGCAAGCTCGACATGTCCCGGACGGTGGTCGACAGCAGCCACGTCCGAGCGCTCAAGGGCGGCCCAAAACCGGCCGGAGTCCGGTAGACCGCGGCCGGCCGGGCTCCAAACACCATCTCATCACCGACGCCGGCGGTGTTCCGCTTGCGGTGCTGCTGACCGGCGGCAACCGCAACGACGTGACCCAACTACTCCCGCTACTGCAGGCGGTGCCACCGATCCGCGGCAAACGCGGACGTCCCCGGCAGCGGGCGCCGAAGGTCTACGCCGACCGCGGCTACGACCACGACAAGTACCGCGCCCAGGTCCGCGAACTCGGTGTCACCCCAGTCATCGCCCGCCGCGGCACCGAGCACGGCTCCGGACTCGGCAAACTGCGCTGGGTCGTCGAGCAGACCTTCGCACTGCTGCACTGGTTCCGTCGTCTGCGTATCCGCTGGGAGATCCGCGACGACATCCACGAAGCCCTGCTCAAACTCGGCTGTGCCCTCATCTGCTGGCGCCGCCTCCGAACCACAAAGAGTTAGGAGTTCTTAGTCAGGTCGAACGCGGGTTCAGAATCTAGTCGAACGAGTCGTAGTAGGCCTCGGCGCAGTCGAAGCGACGCGCCGCCAGGTCGGCCCGTCGGATGACCCAGGTCGCACGACCCAGGTCGGAGCCGAACTGTTCGCCGCGGCTGATCGTGGCGAGCAGCACCCAATCGTCGTCCGGGCCGCGGTCGTAGTCGGTCACCGGGTCGACGTTCCACACCCACGGGTAGCCGCCGAGCTGCACGGCACCGCCGTCGCGCATCTGGCCGTTGGTCTCCCACCAGACCGAGCCCAGCTCGTGGCCGTGCGGGAACCGCGCGCTGTCGGTGCCGCGGTTGGGCAGCGAGGGCTCGACCTTCAGGTGCAGCTCGGCGGGCTTGCCGGACATCGCGACCGCGGTGCCGGCCGGAAGGTAGACGAGTTGGTGCCAGTCATCCTCGGGGTCGGTGTCCTCGAGGTCGGCGAAGAACAGCAGCGTGCCGTCCGAGGGCAGCGGGATGTCGGTGGCGTCGGCCGGTACTGCCGCGAAGTCGACCAGGGCGAGGAACGGCTTGCCCGCTACGGTCACGTCGGGCTGCCCGCCGAGGAGCCCGGCCACCGGGCTGCCCGCGGGCTCGTCGGTCTCCTCCAGGGCCGCGCACGGGCGGACCGTCTCGAGCCACCGCTCGACCTCGGCCTCGGGGATCCCGCGGCTGCGGGCCTCGTCACGAAAGGGATCCATAGCTGCCATGCGGGCGAGTATGCCAACGTTGATCAATACGCTTCCGCCGAGCCGGACCACTTCGCCATGCCGCGATCCGGGCGCGCAGCGAGGTATGACACCGCGGTCGAGCACGGGCAGGACGGCCCGTGAGCCGGCTGAGCAGCGCGGTCAGTTGCGGTTGTCGACGTCCGCTACGAGCAGCAGCGAACGGAGCACCCGGTAGGCGATCTCCCGCTGTTGCCCCGCCCGCGCGTCGTTACGGAATGACACGCTCCAGCCGGTCGGCAGGTGTGTGAATCGAACCGACGCCGTGGCCGGATTCCGCGTGCACATCACATCCACTCGGACATCCTGGTCCCGGACGGTCTCCGGATCATCGTCCTCGACCAGCGGAGCCACGGTGACGGTGACCTCGGCCGCCCCGGCGCGATGCCGGCCGGCCTCGGCGCGCAGCAGGCCGTACGCGTACGGCGCGGCCACGATCAGCGCTCCTTGCCGTAGGCGCGATCCCGGCGGGACGTCGTCGGGCATCGCGATGACGTGGCCGTGCCGCTCGGCCCATTCGAGGTACCGCCGCAGCACGGTCACGACCAACGTTGCCGCGTCCTCGCCGGTTCCGGCTGCTCGAACGACGACCACGGCGCCCCGCAGGTCGAAGGCCCCGTCGAGGCTCATCCGGATCCCGAAGTCCGCGACGGCGTCGCTCAGCGCGTCGGCCTCGGCTCGCAGGTCGGCGAGGACCACATCGTCGTGTGTGTCGACCGCCAGCGAGAGTAGCGCTCGCGCGTCGTCGAGCCGCTGGCGCACCGTCTCGGCGCGGGTCAGCTCACGGGTGACGACGGCGAGGCGGACGCCGACCGCCCGCCCGTGCGCGGGATCCCTTCACAGATCCGGCGCGGCCGCCGCGGTCTCCAGCTCGGCCCGTGTCAGGCGGAGCCGCGCGAGACCGGGCGCGGTCGAGCGGACGACCGTGGCGAGGTCGTCCAGTAGGCGGGTCAGCTCGTTGGCGCTCACCCACCTACTTTACCGACCGGCATCCTGCCGCTCATGCTCGATTCGGGCCGCAGCGGTAAACGGCTGACCCGCAGAATATGAGGCCGCACTGATCTGTCGCGATCCGCGCAGTGCCGGTGCACCGCCGGTCCCGTCGTCGGTGAGCCTTTTCCAACCTGGTTCTGCAGGTTGGCCCGGGTCGGCAGGCGTTGCTGATCGATGAGGGCGAGGCTCCCACCGTCGGGGCCGCTGCGGCGAACGTCGTGTGGGACAGACGGCGTGCAGACGATGTTCCTACGGAGTTGTACAGCCTCCGCAGCGGGGCCGCCGTACCGGGTTACCGGAACGCACATCCATCCTCGACAATGGACGGCCTGACGCCCACACGTTCGATCGGGGGACACGTGAAGCGGGAACCTGTGCTTCTCGGCTCGGTATCCGTATTGACTGCCGCGCTGCTGGTTGGCTGCGGCAAGACCGGGGGCGATGATCCGTCCCCGCCGGCTCCTGCGGTCAGCGTCGCGCCCAGTGCGGCGCCGGTTCCAGGCGGGCCGCCGGCCGGGGTGGAGCCCGAGGCGGTCACCCGTGGCGCCGGCCACGCCCTGCTCACCGACGACTCCATCATCAGCCTCGCCTTCGGCGGTGCCGACAACTGCTGGTTGACCGCGCAGACGCTGGCCGCCCCGGACACCCCCGCCTGGAAGGTCGAACAGGTGGACGGGCTGGCCCTGGGCTGCGCCGGGTCACCGGCTCTCTCCGGCTTGACGGTGCTCCTGCCGTACGGGAAAGCCACCACCGGCGCCGGCATCGAAACAGGCGGCGCCGAGAAGGGCGTCCTCGCCCTCAACCTGGACGGCACCCAACGCTGGCACACCGCGGTTCCCGGGGTGAACACCGTGCTCGGCGCCGACGACAGCTTCGTCCTCGCCTTCGACAAGCGGAACGCCCTGCCGGGCTCGTCCGAGAAGCGCACCACCGCGGTGCTCGACGTCGCCACCGGCAAGGTGCTCTGGTCGAAGCCGGGGCTACGGCCGGTCGGCCTCGATGACGGCACCGTGATCGTGACCAACGAAAAGATCGACAAGGTGACGGCCCTGGACGCGGCCACCGGCGAAGAGCGCTGGTCCAGCCCGATGTACACACGCGGCTCCCTCGGCCTGACCGGTACCGGGGTGGTCGCCGTGCCGATACCGGCCGACCCCGGTGATATCACCAGCTACGACGCGAAGGTCGAACTCCGCGAAGCCAAGAGCGGCACGGTGCTGCATACCGAACCCGAGGCCGCGGCGTTCCCGACCTGCGTCTCCGACGGTGAGACCGCCGTCGTCTGCGAGGTGCGCGGTGGAGGCAAGGAGGCGAACACCATTTTCGCGTACGACCTGGGCACCAAGAAGGGCAGCTGGAGCCTCCCCCCGACGCAGGTGAAGGAGGCTGGTGTCACGGTGCGCTCGATGGTGGAGGGGCGGGTCTTCGTCTGGACGACGACGCAGGGTGCGCTCGTCGACGCCGCTACCGGCGAGCAGGTGGCGCACACGCTGCCCGCCGCTCCGAACCTGGTGCGCGGCGCCTACGGCGTACAGAACGACGCGGACGCCAAGTCCTTCTCGGTTTACCGGCTGACCTATTGAGCCGTTCTCATCCTGCATAGTGGTGGCCCGCACGATCGAGGTGGCGGCGCGGTCAGCAGCGAGGCCCGGCCAGGATCTTCCAGGTCTTGAGCGTGGCCAACGCGCTCACCGCGGGCGCGAATCCTCGCGTGCGCCCGGTTGACCGCCTTCTGCCGGCGTGACAGCTTCGGCCGGAAGCGACGCTGCTTGAACGGGGGTGCGCACGCTGCAGCGGGCGCCCTGGTAGCCCTTGTCCGCGCGGGTCATCACGTATGCGCGGGTCAGCGCGTCGGTCATGCCATGTGCCGGCGAGCGGAAACAGGTTGCCGCTCGGTGGTCACGTAGCGACAGAATGTCGTGGTGATCGAAGCGCAGCGTCTTCCCGGTGGAAATGACGGTGGCGCGGTACGGGTCGGTGACACCGTCCGTCGCGTTGCCGGGCCCTGGACACCGGCGGTGCATGACCTGCTACGCCATCTACACGACGTCGGCTTCAACCGGGTGCCCCGGGCGCTGGGTTTCGACGATCAGGGCCGCGAGGTGCTTTCCTTTCTGCCTGGCACAGTGGTCGGGACGGCGCGGCCGTGGCCCGGCTGGGTCCACAGCGACGACGCGTTGCGGCAGGTCGCGCAGTGGCTGCGTGACTTTCACACGGCTGCCGCCGGTTTCGTTCCTTCCGCCGGTGCCCTGTGGCGAAACGAGACGCAGTGGCGGCCCGGCCTGATCATCGGCCACAACGATGCGGCACCGTACAATGCGGTTTGGAACGGGGATCGTCTGGTCGGGTTCTTCGACTGGGATTTCGCGGGACCCGTCACGGTCGAGTGGGATCTGGCGTTCACCGCCTTCGGGTGGGTGCCTCTGCACGCGCGCCACGTGGTGGCCGCAGAGGGTTTCACCGCTTTCGCCGAACGACCGCGCCGGCTTCGGCTGTTCCTGGACTCCTATGGCTGGGACGGTTCGATCACCGAGTTCATCGACATCGTCCGGCAGCGAGTGAGCGCCTCAGCCGACGGCATCCGGCGGGCGGCCGCCGCCGGAGACTCCACCTTCACACGGATGATCACGAATGGCGTTGACGCGGATCTCGAGACCGCCGTAACGGAGCTCGGTGACTTCCCCGAGGTTTGACGTCGAATCTGCCGCGGGTCGTGCCACGTCCCTGAGGTCGACGAATTCTGTAGTCGAAGGAGCGAGGCCGTCCGTGGACCAGTTCGTTGCGGCAGGCTGATCTCCCGGGGGCGCAGTTCGGTCTCGGGTGCCTTCTTCGGGATGTCAGCACGACGATAGGCGCGCCGCTCGGGACTCCAGGTAGCGCTGCTCGGGGCGGCTGAGCGTGAGCCGGGCCGCCAGCCGGTACTGCTCTCGCGCCCCGGCCCGATCACCGGCCAGCTCCAGCAGATGAGCCCGCACCGCGGCGGTCCGGTGGTGCCGGGCCAGGACCGGATCATCGGCCACCAGTTCCAGCGCGGCGAGCCCCGCCCGCGGCCCGTCGACCATGGCCGTCGCCACGATTCGGTTCAACGTCACCATCGGGCCCGGGGCGAGCGCGTGCAGCATCCCGTACAGAAGGAGGATCTGTGGCCAATCGGTGTCCTCGGCCCGCGCCGCCTCGTCGTGCACCGCGGCGATCGCGGCCTGCAGCTGAAACGGCCCGATCGGGGCCGACGCCAGCGCGGCGGTGATGATCCCGACGCCCTCGGCGATCATGGCGGTGTCCCAGCGGCCGCGGTCCTGGTCGGCCAGCGGCACCAGAGCGGCGTCCGGCCCGGTCCGGGCGGGTCGCCGCGCGTCGGTGAGCAGCATCAGCGCGAGCAGGCCGGCCACCTCGCCGTCATCGGGCAGGCGGCGGTGCAACTGCCGGGTCAGCCGGATCGCCTCGCGGGTCAGCTCCACCCGGTTCAGCTCGTCGCCGGAACTCGCCGTGTACCCCTCGTTGAAGATCAGGTACAGCACGTGCCGGACCGCGACCAGCCGCTCGGCCGGGGCCGCCGTCTCGAACCGGGCGCCCGCGTCGCGGATCCGCTGTTTGGCCCGGCTGATGCGCTGCCCGACGGTGGCCTCCGGCAGCAGCAGCGCCCGGGCGATCTCCGCGGTGGTCAGCCCGCCGACGGCCCGCAGCGTGAGCGTGATCTGTGCCGGCACGCTCAGCGCCGGATGGCAGCAGAGCAGCAGCAACGCCAGTTCGTCGTCGCCGCGGACCTCCGGCTCCGGTTCGTGGCGGACCGTCTCCTCACGCCGCCGGCGGGCGATCTCGTTGCGCAGCATCTCCACCCGGCGGCGGCTCGCCACCGTGATCAGCCAGCTCCGGGGCTGCTCCGGCACACCCGTCTCCGGCCACTGCCGGACGGCCGCGATCAGCGCCTCCTGGACCGCGTCCTCGCAGGCGTCGAAATCACCGTAGCGGCGCACCACCGCGGCCAGAACCTGCGGCGCGCACTCGCGCAGCAGATCCGGCAGTCCGGTCAGATCTCCCACGTGCTCATGTCGAGGATCGGGCGCACCTCGACCCGGGTGTACGCGGCGTCCGGCGCCTTCGCCGCCCACCCGACCGCCTCGTCGAGATCCGCGACGTCGATCAGGTAGAAGCCGGCCAGATGCTCCTTGACCTCGGCGTATGGCCCGTCCGAGGTGATCGTCTCGCCGTCGCGCACCGACACCTGGACGGCCAGCGCCGGATCGCCCAGCCCCTCACTCGCCACCAGCACCCCGGCATCGCGCATCTGCGCGGTCAGCCGCAGGTGACCGAGCCCGAAGTCGGTGCGCTGCTGCTCGGTCAGCGTCTCCCAGACGGCCAGCGACTGCGGGTTCGACTGGATCAGGATCAGATATTTCATGGCTTTCTCCTTTTCTCTCGTCGTCGGTGTCGAAACCGGCCGTCCCGGTTTCGACACCCCGGCATGAACGAGATCCAGGAAGTCATCGAACGTAAGGCCGCGCTGCTGCAGACCGGCGACGCCAAAGCCATCCTGTCCCACTACGCGCCCGGCTTCGTCGAATACAGCCTCGCCCCGCCGCTGCGCCAGCCCGGCGACCGCCGGGACCCGGCCGTCCTCGAGCAGTGGATGGCCGGGTTCGAGGCACCGCCCCGCCGCGAGGTCACCCGCCTTGAGATCACCACCGACGGTGACGTGGCCTTCGCGACCAGCATCGACAGCCTGAGCGCGGTGCCCCGCGGCTCGACCGAGCCGTTCACCCTGTGGTTCCGGGTGACGCTCGGCCTGCGCCGCATCGACAGCCACTGGCTGGTCACCCACGAGCACGAGTCGGTGCCCTTCGAGATGGACGGCTCCTTCCGGGCCTCCACCGACCTGACGCCCAGCGCCTGACCCGTGCGGACGCGTCGGCCCGCCGGCGACCGGCCTCTCCGGTGGGCCGGCGGGTTCAGCGAGGAGCTCGTCCAGCACGGTCACTGCCCGGGTCATGGACGGCGAGGCCACCGGTGCCCACCGCCGCGACCTCGAAGCCCGTGTGCCGCAGACTGCCGGCACGACCAGCAGCCGGGCGTCCGTCATCAGCACATCCTCCAACGCTTCGCCGACCGTACGCTGACCGCTGCCCGGCTTTCCCTCGAAGCATGCAACCTCGAACACCGGTCGTTCCGTCGTGCCCGCAGAGAGGTGGGGGAGGAGGACCGTGAAAAGGTCCGAAGAGGACGAGTTCCGGGAGTTCGTGGGCAACCGGATGGAACGCTGGCGGCGGGCGGCGTACCTGCTGTCTCACGACTGGCACATGGCCGACGACCTGGTCGGGACCGTCGTGGGCAAGCTCTACGAGAACTGGCGGCGGGTGGCGGCCGCCGACAACCCGGAGGCGTACGCCCAGCGTGTTCTGACCAGGGCCTGGATCGACGAGCGCCGCCGGCCGTGGCGGCGTGAGCGCCCGGCCGAGAACGTGCCCGACCCCGGCTGGAGCCCACCGGACCAGGTCGGCGACCGCGAGCGGCTGATCGGTCTGCTGTCGGCTCTCGGCCGTCGGCAGCGGGCCGTCGTCGTCCTGCGTTTCTACTTCGATCGATCGGTCGAGGAGACCGCGGAGCTGCTCGGTGTCTCCGCGGGAACGGTCAAGAGCCAGTCGGCGCGGGCCCTGGAGGCTCTGCGCGCGCTCAGCTACGCATCGGAGAGGCCACAGTGAACCAAGTCATGCTCGATCAGCTCATCGGTGCGGCGCCGGCGTCGACCGTCGACGTGGACGCGGTGGTACGGCGTACCCGTCGCCGCCGCCGGGTTCGGCACCTGGCCGCCGGCGGGTCGACCGCGGTGGCCGTGATCGCCGCCGTTGCGGTCGGCGCCGGTCTCCTGCCGGGAGCCGGGCCGGAGCCGGAGCCGGCCCCCGCCCCTCCGGCCGCCGCCGCATCACCGTCGGCGCCCGCCCTGCAGGCGGGGACGGCGGCCGGCAGACAGCAGATCCTCGATCGGCTGCAGACCGTCCTGGAGCGGGCGGCGGCCGAGCACGCGCCCGCGGTCCGGTGGATCTACATGCCGGATGTGCCGGGGGAGAAGCGCACCCCGGACGGGCATCCGGTGATGTTCGCACTGAACGACGAGACGTTCCGGGCCCGGTCCGGGGTCACGGCCGGTGGTCGCAAGGGTGGCTTCTACCTGTCGTTGCGTGCGGTCAGCTGCCCGGGCGGCGAGACGTGCCAGCCGTTCTACGAGTGCAACCAGGCCGTGGCCGGGTGCGAGGCGGCGCGCAGCCCGTCCGGGTTGCGGCTGGTCCGCTACGTCGAGAAGCCCGGCCCAGGCTGGCTGTTCTACGGCGTCGACGTGGAACTGCCCGACCGGAAGCACGCGGTGCAGCTGAGCGCGCCCAACTACTTCGGCGGGGACGGGAGCGCACCGTCGGCCCCGGCGCCGGTGTTCACCCGTGCCCAGCTCGAGGCGATCGCGATCGACGTGGCCGAGCAGATGGGCCGCTGATCACGGGTTGCGGTGCAGGCGGCGCAGGACCAGGGCCAGGTGGGTACGGAACAGGCCGTGCGGGTCGTGCAGACTCCAGCCGAGCAGGTGCTCGGCCTGGACCACCCGGTCCTGCAGGGTGGAGTGGTGCAGCCGCAGGCGGGCGGCGGCGGCCCGCAGGCTGGGCGTGGTGGTGATCGCGTGCAGGGTCGCCGGCAGCCACGGGGCGGCGGGCTGCTCCAGGATCCGGACGTCCGGCAGAGCACCGGGTTCGGGCACGTGCCTCAGCTCGGCCAGGGCGCCCAGTGCGGCGTACCGGATGAGGGGTTCTCCGGGGTCGTCGTCGGTGCCGGCGGCGGTGAACCGGACCGCGATGCGTGCCGCCTCGTGTGAGACCGGAAGGTCGAGTATCGGCCCGGCCGGTCCGATTCCGGCGCGTTCCGGCGGCGGGTCGGCGTCACCCTTGAGGACCCGGACTGCGCCGCCGTGCAGGACCGTCGCGTACGCCGCGCCGTCGGTCGGCAGGCCGAGCAGCCGGGCGGCCCGCAGCCGGGCGTCGGGCGGCGCCGACGCGTCGACCAGCAACTCCACCATGGCGGGCTGGTCGGTGGCCGGCGCCCGGCCGCGGGTCCGGTCCAGCACGGTGCGGGCGGCGGCCGCGGCGCGTTCCAGCACCATGGCGTCGACCGGGCCGGCCGTCCCGGACCGCTCCAGCCGCATCATGGCGCTGCCCGCCGGCACCCCCGGCCACCGATCGTCCTCGTCGAGAGACCGGCCGAGCGCGGCGGTGCCGTCCGGCAGCATCCGGATGTGCACCCGGCGGGTGTCGTCGTCGAGGCGGGCCGGGCAGCCGGCCAGCACGGCCGCGCCGCGCACGATGCTCTGCAGCCCCGCGCCCGCTTCGACCAGCTCGTCGAAGTAGGCGATCACCTGGACGGCCGCGCTGGCGTCGGCATCCAGCGCGGCGAGGCGCACGGCCAGGTCCTTCATATCGCCGAGGTTAGGCGTTGAACGGACGGTTCAGCCACCGGAAGGGCCGCCGAGGTCAGGTGTTGAGGAGGCGGTTCAGCCACCGGAAGGGCCGCCGAGGTCAGGTGTTGAGGAGGCGGTTCAGCCACCGGAACCGGGCCTGCCGCGCATCCTGGGAGATCACCGCGGTCGGCGCCATCATGTCGAAGCCGTGGAACGCGCCCGGCCATACGTGCAGCTCGGCGCGCCCGCCGGCCTGCCAGATCCGGCCGGCGTAGGCGACGTCCTCGTCCCGGAACGTCTCGGCGCTGCCGACGTCGATGAACGCGGGCGGCAGGTCTCCCAGGTCGGCGGCGCGGGCCGGCGCCGCGTAGGGCGACACGTCCGGCCCTCCGGCCGCATCACCGAGCAGCGCACCCCATCCGGTGCGGTTGGCGGTGCGATCCCACACCCCGAGACCTTCCATCTGTACGGCCGAAGCGCTCTCGTTGCGATCGTCGAGCATCGGGCAGATCAGCAGCTGTCCCAGCAGCTCCGGTCCACCCCGATCGCGCGCCATCAGTGCCAGTGCGGCCGCCAGCCCACCGCCCGCGCTGCCCCCGGCGACGATCAGCCGCCCCGCGTCGAAGCCGAGCTCGTCGGCGTGTGCCGCCGTCCACAGCAGGCCCGCATAGCAGTCGTTCACCGGTCCCGGGTGCGGCGTCTCGGGCGCGAGCCGGTACTCCACCGACACCACGACCAGCCCGAACTCCTCGGCGAGGTCGAGCATCAGGTCGATCCCGGCCCGGTTGTCGCCGAGGATCATCCCGCCGCCGTGGGTGTGATAGAGGCAGCCGTGAGTCCCGGTGGCGGCGGTCGGCCGGCAGATCAGCAGCGAGATCTCCGGGTCCCCGTGGAGCCCGGGAACGCTGCGCTCCTCGACGGTGAACTTCCCGTCCCGCCGCAGGTCGTCGTCGCTGGGAGCCCCCATGATGGCGGCGCCCTGCCGCATGATCGGAATCATCTCGGGTGTCAGCGAGGGCGGAAGCTGCTCCCCGAGCACGGCGAGCGCCGCCCCGAGCTCGGCGTCGAACGGGGGAGGAGAGGGCAGGACAGCGGTCACGAACGGCCTCCTTCGGTTACCACCGGATCACCGCCATGTGACCGGTGTCACCAGCATGGTCCGGCCCCTGCTCCCGATCGAGCGCCATCCGGCGGAATCCCCCGCCATCCGGCGGGTGACCGTCAGGCCTGCTCCTCCGGGGTGGCCGCGGTGGCCGCGGTGGCCGGGGTGGCTGGGGTGGCCGGGGTGGTCTCCGGCGCGTCGGGTTCGCCGCCCAGGAGGATGCCGACCATGGTGAGGAAGATCGCCGCCGCGACGCAGGTGAGGAACTGCAGCGGGGTGACCGGCAGCGCGCCGAGCACGTCGACGTCGCTCACGTCGGGAACGGCCGCCTTCTCGGCGAGGTAGCCGATGCCGACGAACGCGGCCGCGATGACCACGAACGTGATGATCGCGCTGTTGGCGTGTCTGAACCCGTGCCGGACGACCGCGCGAACGATCATGCCGAGCGCGAAGAGGATCAGCACACCGGTGGCGGCCAGCATCCCGTACACCAGCCGGGTCAGGTTGTCGCCGGACTCCTGGCCGGCGCCGGACGGCTCCACGGTGATCTTCACCGGCACGTCGATGATGGTCTGCTCGTTGCGGAACGAGACCAGACCGCCGACCGGGTAGACGACCGTGCCGGTGATCTTGCCGTCCAGCACGGTCTGCCCGGCCACCTCGGGCACGAAGTACCGGCCGGTGGCGGTCTGGTCCTCGGAGATGTCCTTCAGGTTCGTGGTGATCTCGTCGCCCCAGGTCTGGGGCTTCGGCTGCATCAGGACGATCGGCTGGTGGCCGGCGAACGTCAGCGTCATCCCGTCCGGGGACGCCCACAACCCACTGACCGCGCTCGGCATCCGTACGCCGAGGCTCACCACCTCGCCGGACGATGTCGTCACCGTGATCGTCTGCTTGTTGTCGACGACGTACAGATGATCACTGGCGTACTTGCGGGCCAGGGGGGTGTAGGCGACGAAACCCGCGATCAGCGCGAGGAACGCGAGAACCCAGACGACGGTGAGCAGCTTGGAGATGACACGCACCGGGGCAGCATAGGCGTCATAGCCGTCGGTCACTGCCCCGCGGGCACGGCTCCCCGGAACACCAGCCGGTCGTCCTCGCAGTCCACCACGACGGTCTGGCCCGGGCGCAGATCGTTGAAGAGGATCTGCTCGGACAGGGTGTCCTCCAGTTCGCGCTGGATGGTCCGGCGCAGCGGGCGGGCGCCCAGCACCGGGTCGAATCCCCTGGCGGCGAGGTGCTCGCGGGCGGCGTCGGTGAGCTCCA
This sequence comes from Actinoplanes sp. CA-252034, assembly GCF_050956125.1. NCBI lineage: Bacteria > Bacillati > Actinomycetota > Actinomycetes > Micromonosporales > Micromonosporaceae > Actinoplanes > Actinoplanes sp. CA-252034. The sequence goes on along the minus strand of NZ_CP191846.1, from coordinate 5,896,471 downwards.
GGGTCATGTCCCTGTTCCGGAGCTGGGCCTGGATGCGGGCGGTGAAGATGTCGACGATCCGGAGGATCTCGGTCTCCCGCAACTGGTGGAAGACGATCGTGTCGTCGATGCGGTTGAGCAGCTCCGGGCGGAAGTGCTGCTTCAGCTCGTCACCGACCCGGGACTTCATCTGCTCGTACGCCGACGCCGGCGCCGACGACGTCTGGAAGCCGATCGACCGCCCCACCTCGCGGGTGCCGAGGTTGGTGGTCAGGATGACGACGGTGTTCTTGAAGTCGACGATCCGGCCCTGACCGTCGGTCAGACGGCCGTCCTCCAGGATCTGCAGCAGCGTGTTGAACACGTCCGGGTGGGCCTTCTCGATCTCGTCGAACAGCACCACCGAGAACGGCTTACGGCGTACCTTCTCGGTCAGCTGGCCACCCTCGTCGTAGCCGACGTAACCGGGCGGCGCCCCGACCAGCCGCGACATGGTGTGCCGGTCGTGGAACTCGGACATGTCCAGCTGGATGAGCGCGTCCTCGGAGCCGAACAGGAACTCGGCCAACGAGCGGCACAGCTCGGTCTTGCCGACTCCGGACGGCCCGGCGAAGATGAACGACCCGGCCGGTCGTTTCGGATCCTTCAACCCCGCGCGGGTACGCCGGATCGCCCGCGCCACAGCCGCAACGGCATCGTCCTGCGCCACGACCCGCCGGTGCAGTTCCTCCTCCATGCGCGCCAGACGGGCCGACTCCTCCTCGGTGAGCCGGTGCACGGGGATGCCGGTCCAGTGGCCCAGCACCTCGGCGATCTGCTCGTCGCCGATCTCCTCCCGGCGCAGCTCCTCGTCGGCGATCAGCCGCCGCTCCCGGTCGCGTAGCCGGGCGGCCAGCTCGAAGTCCTGCGCGTCGATGGCGGCCTCCTTCTCCCGTCGCACCGTGGCGGAGACGTCCCGGCCCACCGCCCGGATCCGCGTCCGGGCCCCGGCCTCGTCGATCAGGTCGATCGCCTTGTCCGGCAGGAACCGGTCGGAGATGTACCGGTCGGCCAGGGTCGCCGCCGCCACCAGCGCCGCATCGGTGAACGACACCCGGTGGTGCGCCTCGTAATGGTCGCGCAGCCCTTTGAGGATCTCGATGGTGTGCGCCAGCGTCGGCTCGCCCACCTCGATCCTCTGCAGCCGCCGCTCCAGGGGCTTGTCCTTCTCGATGATCCGGTACTCGGCCACGGTGGTCGCCCCGACCAGCTGGAACTCCCCGCGGGCCAGCGCCGGCTTGAGCAGTGACGCGGCGTCGATGGCCCCCTCGGCGGCGCCCGCACCGACCAGGGTGTGGATCTCGTCGACGAACAGGATCACGTCGCCCCTGGTCCGTACCTCCTTGAGGATCTTCTTCAGACGCTCCTCGAAGTCGCCGCGGTAGCGGGAGCCGGCCACCAGCGAGCCCATGTCGAGGGTGTAGAGCTGTTTGCCGCGCAGCGTGTCCGGGACGTCGCCGCTCACGATCGCCTGGGCGAGCCCCTCGACCGCGGCGGTCTTGCCGACGCCGGGCTCGCCGATCAGTACCGGGTTGTTCTTGCGGCGGCGCGAGAGCACCTGCACGACCCGCTCGATCTCGTGTTCCCGGCCGATCACCGGGTCCAGCCTGCCCTCGCGCGCCTTCTGGGTGAGGTTGTCGCCGTACTGGTCGAGGATGGTCTCCTTGACCGGCGCCGCAGCGGTGACCGGTGTGCTCCCGGCGAGCGACTGGATCACCCGCTGCCGCACCAGCTCACGGTCGGCGCCCAGCTTGAGCAGCGCCTGCGCGGCCACACCCTCGCCCTCGCGCAGCAGGCCGAGCAGGATGTGCTCGGTGCCGATGTAGTTGTGGCCCAGTTGCAGCGCCTCCCGCAGCGACAGCTCCAGGACCTTCTTGGCCCGCGGGGTGAACGGGATGTGCCCACCCGGGATCTCGTGCCCCCGGCCGATGATCTGCTCGATCTCGCGCCGGATCACCTCCGGCGCGATCCCGAGAGCCGCGACGCCCTCGCCCTCCTGGACCAGGCCGAGCAGCAGATGCTCGGTCCCGATGTGGTTGTGGTCGAGCATCCGGGCCTCTTCCTGGGCCAGCACGACGACTCGACGGGCACGGTCGGTGAACCGTTCGAACACGACACTCACGTCCTCGACGCGAAGCCCCACGCACTCCGCTTCATCAAGGAAGGCAGCCTGGAGTGGTGTGCGCTGAGTCTGAGCCTCTTGGCGTGGGGCGGCGCCCGCGTGGGGGGCATCGCTACGCTCGTGCAGGCGCGCTGCTCTGCGAGCGTACAACGGAGAATGGACCCAACACGAGTCAGGGAGGCCCCATGACCGGTACCCGCACCCGCCGGCCCGTCCCCGACCGCGCCCGCAAACGGGCCATCCGGGCGCTCGCCGCCCAGCTCGGCGTCTCCTACTCGGTGGCGGCACGGCTGATCGCCGACGAGCACCGGGCCTGGATTTTCGCGGCCCGCGAACAACGGACCTTCCACGCACGGGTGACCGACACCCGGCTCGCCGCGGACCTCCCACTCGGCCGGGCCGCGCATCTGGTCCGGCGGTTCCCGCCGATGCGGGCGTTCGGGCCGCTCTACGTGGGCGAGGCCCGCGAGACCGTCCTCGGCATGCTGTACGCCGTGGTCCTGCACGACTCACCCGGGCTGCTGCCCCCGCCCGACGAGCTGACCTGGGCCGCCGAGCTCGGCGAGGAGTCCGCCGTCGACATCACCTGCGCCGCCGTCGACCGGGCCGCCCGCCTGCTGCTCGACCACGACCGGTGGCGGCTGTGGGCCCGCGTCGACGCCGCACTCGCCGAGTGGGAGTCCGGCGCCGACCGCCGGCTGCGGGACGCGGCGATCACCCTCGGCCGGGTGCTGCGGTCGACCAGCCTGCGCGGCTCGGTCGACGGGGCCCGGCACATCCTCGACGCGGTGCTCGTCGAACCGTACGAGGGTGACCCGCCCGGCGCCCGCGTGACCGTCGACGGCCGTACCCGCACGGTCACCGGCGTGCGCTGGGAGCGCACCGGCCCGCCCACCGGATACGAATTCGGCTAGGCCAGCCCCGCATCATGGGCGAGCAGCGCGATCTGGGTGCGGTTGTCCAGGCCGAGCTTGGTCAGGATGTGCGAGACGTGGCTCTTCACCGTCGCCAGCGTCATGTCCAGCTCGGCGCCGATCTCCGCGTTGCCGAGCCCGCCGCCGATCGCGACCACCACGTCCCGCTCGCGGGGGCTGAGCGTCGCCAGGGTGGCTCTGGCCTGCGCGTACGCCCCCGCCTGCACGGCCACCCGGTCCATCAGCCGGCGGGTGATCCGCGGTGACAGGATCGGCTCGCCCGCCGCCACCTGCCGGACCGCCTCGGCGATCCGGGCCGGCGGGGTGTCCTTGAGCAGGAAGCCGCTGGCCCCGGCCCGCAGCGCGTGCAGGATGTTCTCGTCGGTGTCGAACGTGGTCAGCACGATCACCTCGGGCGGCCGCGGCCGGGCCCGCAGCCGTCTCGTCGCGGTGATGCCGTCGACCCGCGGCATCCGCACATCCATCAGCACCACGTCGGGAGCGTGCGCGTCCAGGGCGGCGGGCACCTGGTCGCCGTCGGACGCCTCCCCGACGACCGCGATGCCGGGCGCCCCGTCGAGCATCATGGTGAGCCCGGCGCGAACCAGCGCGTCGTCGTCGACGACGAGCACCCGCACCGGCCGGGCGTTCACGCCGGCCATGGTATCGACGCGTACAGCCGGAACTCACCGTCGGTCACCTGATGGTCGAGCCTCCCGCCGGCCAGGTGAACCCGCTCGGTGAGCCCCACCAGCCCCGCCCCGCCGGACGCCGGCATGCCCCGGTCCGCCTCCTCGGCTGGCGGCGTGTCCGGGCTCGCTTCGGTGGACCGCGGCTTGTCCGGGCCTGCTTTGCCGGGCCGCGGCGTGTCCGGGCCTGCCAGTGGGTTTCGGACGTCGACCACGAGGTCGGCGCCCGGCCCGCCGCTGACGGTCACCCGCACGGTCTGCCCGGCGGCGTGCTTGCGGGCGTTGGTCAAACCCTCCTGCACCACCCGGTACGCCGTCCGCGCCACCGTCGGCGGCGCCTCCGCCGGATCGTCCACCGACTCCCGCAACAGCACCTCGGTCCCCGCCGCCCGTGACTCCGCCACCAGCCGCGGCACATCGGCGAGCACCGGCTGCGGATGAACCCCGTCCCCGCCGTCGTCCTCCCGGAGCAGCCCGATCACCTCCCGCAGTTCCTCGAGCGCCTGATGCACCCCGCTGCGGACCACTCCCGCCGCCCGTGACATCTGCTCCGGCGGCGCGTCGGGCCGAAACTCCATCGCCCCCGCGAACGTCGCCAGCAGCGACAACCGGTGCGCCAGGACGTCGTGCATCTCCCGGGCGATGCGCCGCCGCTCCAGCATCCGTGCCTCCGCGACCCGCCGGCCCTGCTCGGCCTCGGCCCGCTGCGCCCGCTCCCGAAGAGTGCGGATCAGCGCCTCCCGGGCACGCGCCCACAGACCCCATCCGAGCAGCGCCCCGTAGGCGATCGTCACCAGGGCCAGCCACCAGCCGTACGACATGCCGGTGTTGACCCGCCAGGCCCCCTGAACCGCGTGCGCCGCGATCCCGCCCACCGACACCGCGATCGCCGCCGTCCGGTCCCGGCGCCGCGCCACCTGCAGTACCCCCATCGTCGCCGACGGCGTCACCGCGGGCGACAGCACGGCCAGCACGGTCAGCGCCGCCGTCGCACCGACCGGCCGCCACACCAGCAGCGGCGTCAGCACCCAGGCCACCACACCGGCCGCGACATCGAGCATGAGCAGCGGATCCTTCGGGTCGCTGCTCCACCGGCCGACCACGGTCGCCGCGATCAACAGCCCGGAGCCACCGAGCAGAACCGCGAGCCCCCAGCCGTTCCGCATCCCGTCCATCCCCGCCCCGATCCCCACGCACCCGGTCCCGCGTCCGGCTTTCGGTCCGCGCCGGCTCGGTCCGCGCCGGCTCCGGCTAGCGCCCGGCGCGCGATCTGCGCCCGGTTCGATCCGTGCCTGGTTCGATCCGTGCCCGGTTCGATCTGCGCCCGGCTCGATTTCGCTTCCGGCTTCGGATTCCGTCCGCTCGGCGAGGCTAACCAGCGAACGCCGCCCACCGACACCATCCAAAGTTGGTGGTGCGCCGTCTTCGGCCCGATGTGGGCGCCCGCCCCCGCCCGCCACGCTGATGCCCATGACGACGAACACGAAGCAGCAGACCCTCCACTCCAGCACCAACGGCCGGGCGATCACCGTAGCGGCGGGCGCCACCGGTGCGCTGCTGCTCTGGTCGGTGCACAACTGGGCCGGCACCGAGCTCGCGGTCCGTCAGGGCGGCACCATCCAGACGGTCGGCCCGATCGCCGTGGTCACCGCCGCGCTCGTCGCGGGTGCCGCCGCGTGGGCACTGCTCGCCCTCCTGGAACGCACGGCGCGCCGCCCGGCCAGGACCTTCCGGATCATCGCCACGGCGGTGCTGCTGCTCTCGCTCGCCGGCCCGCTGGCCGGCATCGGTCTCGGCAGCCGCCTCGCCCTGCTGGGCCTCCACCTGACCGTCGGCGCCGCGTTGATCCTCGGCTTGCCGGGCCGTCGCTGCCGCTGAAAACCCGGAGTCGCCCGTCGCCGGCACCCCGTGTCGAAGGGCACCGTCACCGCCGAGGCCCGCGAGCAACGGACGCGAGCCCGACCCCGGACCTTCCGGCTTTCAGGTAAGCCCGACCCGAGGTGCCGCGAGCCGCCGTTCAGTTGCCGTGGCGGCTGGTCAGACGGTCGCGACGCGGAGTGTGGCGGACCCGCCGGTGATCTTCGCGATGCGGTTCGCCTCGCCGGCCAGTGAGTCGTGCGGCACCGGCTCCGCTTCGGCGAACAGGCTGACGGTGAGGCCGTCGCCGGTCGGCTCCCAGGTGCCCGCGATCCGGCCCCGGTCGACCACGACCGGCGAGATCCAGCCGCCGGTCCGGCTGATCAGCGCCCGCCGGTGCGGTGCGATGAGCCGCTCGTCCCTGGTGCCGGGCCCGAGCACGAACTGGTCGAACGCCGGCAGCAGCCGTGTTCCCGGGACCGGGACGGCGGCGGCGATGTCGTCCAGGTCGGCGGTGCGGGCGAATGCGGCCTGCCCGTCGACCGACACCTCGGTGATGTCGCCCGACCGGCTCAGATCGGCGAACCAGCGCCGCAACGACGCCCGGCGGGACGCGCCCCGGATCAGCCACTGGTCGAACGCCTCCATCGTGGCCGGGCCGAACGCACCGAGATAGGCCGGGATGATCCGCGCGGCTGCCGGGTCCGGCGCGGGCAGGCCGGTCCATCCGTCGGCCCACGTCGCCGGGCTGGTGAACGTGACCCTGTTCCCGTCGGTCGGCCCGTGGCACACCAGCCCCTGCCAGGCCAGTGGCTTGAGCACCGTGCCCCAACCGGATCCGAGCAACTCACCCAGCGAATCGTCGCGCGTCGTCTGGAGGATCTCCGCCGCCAACTGCTCGCGGGTGAGGGCCCGGCCGGGCAGGATCTCCCGGACGGCGTCCGCGATGGCGTCGATCTGCCCGGTGGTGGCGAACGTCCGCTGCCACGCGCCCTTCTCCCAGGTACGGGCGTCGGCCATCAGGCTCAGGCACGAGGCCGCGTCCGTGACGGTGAGCAGGTGCAGCGTGCCCCGCATCGCCCACACCTTGATCAGCTCGCGCCGCTCCAGGGCTGCCTCGACCGCACCCGTGGCAGGCGCCGCGAGCCGCACCGCGACGGCGTGCTCTGCGGCCGAGGCGACCTGGGCCTGCACACCGCACAGCCGCCCGACGACCGCCACCGCCGACTCCGCTGCCACAGCGGCGAGGAACTGCCGCTCCATCCGCCAGGCGAGAACCTGTTCAAGGGAGAACTCCACGAGCCATTCTCCCGCACCGGCTCTCCGGCCCCGGAAGCCGCGGTCGTGGCGCCGTCCGGCGGGCTCGACCGTCCGGCGGGCTCGATAATGGAATGGCAGGCCGGGCCCGGCTGGACGATCATGGGGCCGTGGAGACGGTGACGTTGTGGCGGCCGACCGGGCCGGAGGAGCTGGCGCTGGTCGAGGGCTCGGGTTGGCGTGAGTGGCCTGCGCGGCTGCCGGACCAGCCGATCTTCTACCCGGTGCTGAACGAGGAGTACGCCTCCATGATCGCCCGGGACTGGAACGTCCCGGCCTCCGGCGTCGGCTACGTGACCCGGTTCGAGGTCCGGCGCTCGTTCCTCGACCGGTACGAGGTTCATCAGGTCGGCGGGCGCACCATCCTGGAGTACTGGATCCCGGCCGAGGAACTGGACGAGTTCAACGCCAACATCGTCGGCACGATCGCCGTCGTCGCCGAGTTCCGCTGATCACCCGGTGCCGGCGGGCATCATGGGGCGGTGAGCACGATCATCGAGTTCTTCATCGCGGCCGACGACGAGTCCGCGGCCGGGGCCGTGCAGGACGGTCCGGGCCCGGACGCGGACATGGTGACGTACGGAAACTTCGACGCCCTCGAGTCGATCGAGGAGTGGGAGAGCCTGCTCACCGGGCGGGACGCCGACGACGTGGAGGGCCCTGACGTGCTCGGGGACGACGGCCCCCTCGTGCTGGTCTTCCCGTCGGCGCTGACCGGGGCGCTGGCCGGTGACGTCTCGGGGGTGGCCGCGCGCTGGGTGCGGCTGCGGGCCGACGAGGGCGAGGAGATCGACGAGGAGCTGGCCGAGGAGATCGTCGCCGAGGTCGCCGCGCTGGCCGGACGGGCCCGTGCGACCGGGGCCGGCCTCTACTGCCGGGTCTTCTGAGCGCTGATCAGGACGGTGTGCCGGCGGACGCGGAAGACGCCGTCGGCCGCGATCCGGGCCGCGACGAGGTCACGGGCGGCGGACCGCTCGGCGGGGGTCAGCGGCTCGGCGGCGACGCTGGCGAGGAACGCGAGGACCGGCTCGGGGGAGGGCACCGCGAGGTCGCCGGGGTAACGCTCGACGGTGACGGCGTCGAAGTGGCGGGCCATCCACTGCGGGACGGTTTCGGCGGTGACATCGTTGTGGACGGCCGACAGGGTCAGGTCGGGCCGCCCGACAGCCGGGCCGAGCGCGGTGATCTCGGTGTGGTGGTCACGGCCGTTCACGGCGACGAACACCCGTCCGCCCGGCCGCAGGACCCGGGCGAACTCGCGCAGCGCCGCCCGCGGATCGTCGAGGTGGTACAGCATGTGGTTGCCGATCAGTGTGTCGAACGAGCCCGCCGCGAACGGCAGCCGGGTCGCGTCACATCGCTGGACCGTGGCGTCGTCGACCTCGCGCAGCCGGTCGCACATGGCGGCGGAGAAGTCGGTCAGGGTCAGCCGCATGCCGCGCCGGTCCACCCGGGACCACAGCGCGCCGGTCCCGGCACCGACCTCCAGGACGTCACCCCCGGCGGGCAGCCGCGCGGCCACGAACGTGAACCAGTCCTGCGGGTTCGTCCCGTAGGCGTGCAGCGCCATGCGGGCGGTCAGGTTCGCCGAGGTCGTCGCATACTGCTGGACGGCCCTCGCTGATGGCGAGACGGTCACCGTCAGACCATAGCGGTCGATCGGCGTCGGCGGATCGCTTCGGCCCGGCGGTCGCGTCGGGATCCTCGGGGGTACGCACCCCTCGCGCCGACTCTCGGGAACGGCGACAGTGCTGTTCAGGGCTGCCCGGACCGTACCGTATGAAGGAACTGCTCGATGTTCGTCCCGATCGTCGCGAGGACGTCGGTGTAACGCCGGATCGGGCCGGGGACGCGCATGGCGTGGTCGGCGCCGGGGATCGTGACGACCGTCTTGCCGGTGGCGTGGGCCGCCGCGGTGTCCCAGTAGGGGTCGGCGTCGCCCCCGAGGAGCAGGGCGGGCGCCCGGTTGGCGGTGATCGCGGCGGTGACCGTGGCATCGGTCAGCAGCGGGGTGAGCCAGATCGCGGGCAGGGAAAGCTCGGCGGCGAGGCCGGCCGCGCGCGTGCCGAGCGATTTGGCGATCAGAATCGGACGTGTCGACGGGTCGATCCGGTGCAGGGCGGCAACGGCGTGCACCCGGACGAACGGTTCCGGGTCGATGTCGAGCAGACCCTCCGGCGCCAGCCAGGTCACGTGCTCGACGGCGTCGCCCTGGCCGGCCAGGACGGCGTCGGCCAGATCGAACAGGGTGCCCGCGGTCGTGTAGAGGCGGCCGGGCAGCAGGATGCCGGTGAGTCTCACGTGCGTGGCCAGTCCTTCAGGCGGTCGCGGAGGGCGGCGATCGCAGCCCGGTCCAGACCATAGAGGGCGAACCGGGCGTCGTCGAGCCGGTCCAGGTAGCGGCCGGCGTCGGCGATCTCCTCCGGGTCCAGCGCCGGGTCGGCGGCGTGCGCCAACTCCAGCACCCGGTCGAGGGGATAGCGTTCCAGCGCCGCCGCCACGTCGATGTAGTCGCGGACCTCCCGCCGGGTGACCAGGGCGGCGACCTTCGTGGCGACCAGGTCGTCGAGGTGCATGACCGGTCCGACGTCCATCACCACCGGGGCACGGTGCCGGTCCAGGCGGCACAGCGTCAGGCGCAGCGCCCGGTGCTCGCCGGCCACCAGGAACTCCTGGATGTCGGCGTCCATACCGGCGAACAGCTCGTCGGCCTCCTCGCGGACCACCCGGTAGCCGGCCGCGGTCAGCGCGGACGTGACCTCGCCGGCGGCGGCCACCACCCCGCCGGCCGTGTCGGTGAACAGGTCGATGTCCTCGGTGGGGCGGGCGACCAGGCCGTTGACCAGCCAGGCGACCCCGCCGCCGAGAACGAAGCCGTGCTTGTCGGCGACCGCGAGGGCGATGCGGGCCACGTCCCGGTAAAAGTCGTCGACGCTCACCCGGCAAGGTTGGCACACTGCGCGGATGTCCGATGCAGACGACGCGCTGATCTGGTTGGCGGCCCAGGGGGTGACCCGGCTGGGGCCGGGCCGCTGGCACTCCACCGAGGACGACGCGGAGATGTCGGACGGTGAGCTGGCGCACGAGTGGGCGGCGTGCATGCTCGGTGACGAGGGCCGGGCGCCGGCCGAGCGGGTCCGGATCACGCTCGGGCTGCTCGACCTGATCGACGAGTTCTGGGTCACGACCGAGCTGGCGTTCTTCCTCAACCCGTACTACAACGGCGCCACCGATGATCAGGCGGCGGCCCAGGCGTTCTGGGCGGGTGTGCGAGCGCGGCTGGAGAGGCCGTCGGTTCCTGATCAACTGCTGTACACGCTGTGGGTGGAGTGGTTCGAGGACCACCGGGCGTCCGAGCGGGCATTCGCTGAAGTGCTCGGCGACGACCTCCAGCGGCTACCCGGCGACGAGGCGCTGCAGCGGCGGGCCGATCGGGTGCTCCGCAACTCCGGGCCGGTGCCGTGGAGCGGCAAACGGCTCGTGTACTCCGCTGTCGCGGCCATGCCGTCACTGGCGCCGGCGCTGTTCCGGGGGATCCTGCTCAGCTATCACGACTACTACGGGAGCCTGGAGCCGGCCGAGGCGCTGGCCCTGCTCGACCGGCTTGACCTGCCGCCGGACACCGAGCATCTGGAGCGGTTGCGGGCGGTCCTACGGCAGGGGGCCCACAACCATTACCGCAACCCGGAGCTGTGGTCCACCGCGACGGACGGCGAACGACGAACGGCGAACGGCCGTGACGGACGGTGACCGGGTGTCGGGCGGCGCGGTGACCGGAAACGTCAGGCGGCGCGGTGACCGGGTGTCAGGCGGCGAGGTGACCGCGTGTCGGGCGGCGCGGTGACCCGCCGGTCAGGCGGCGGCGCGCAGGCGCAACCGTGGGTGGCGGGCCTCCCAGGCGGCGCGGACACCGCGGGGCAGGTTGAGCTCCGGCCACACCCGCACCAGCGTCGCCCCGTCGAGGTGGTCGCGCAGCTCGTCGATGCGGATGGCCTCGCGGAGCACATTCTCATACATCCACAGCAGCATGGTGTGCTGGCTCAGGTCGAAGGCCCGCTGTGGATGCCACCAGAGGCGCAATGGCAGCTCGGCGAACCCGGTGGTCGGCCCGCACAACTCGCCGAGGCTCCCCGCCACGACCACGGGCCGGTGCGGCCGGGCGAGGTGTGTAACGGGGGCGGCACTCACAGACATGCCAACAGCGTAAACCGGCACACCGTACGGAAGGCAAACGCCTAGTGGCCTAGGAAGATGAGTTTCGGGTGGTTCGGTGGTCTACCTCGAGAACGACCATCGAGCAGACGTGGAGGACACCAATGACCAGCACGCCACCCGTTGTCGATCAGGCGACCTGGCAGGCCGCGCGGGACGAGCTTCTGATCCGGGAGAAGGCGCACACCCGGCAGGGCGACGCCATCGCGGCCGCAGGACAACCCGCCCGGGCGCGGCGCGGACCACGATCCGTGCTGGTACTGGCGCACCGGCGCCGACGGTGTCCCCACCGGTGGACCGGCCGGCCGGCCCGCGCCGCAGTGGACCCGGCCGGGCGTGACCGTCGAGGACGGCCTCGGCCGGGGCGGCTGTCACTGACGCTCAGCGGCCGAGCGCGACGACCGGACGATCGATAGGGGCCGGATCAGATTCCAGGCCCGGCCGCCCCGTCGAACGGACGCGGCGGCCGGGTGCGGCTCATGCGTCGCGGATCTGCAGGCCGAGCGACATGGCCAGCACGACGGCCTGGTCGGCGGTGATCACCGCGTCGCGCATCTCCACCGTCCGTGGGTCGAAGGCGTGCAGGTCGGTGCCGCGCAGGTCGCAGCCGGTGAAGTCGGCGCCGGTCAGCTGGGCGGCCGACAGGTCGAGCCAGCGCATCGTGCCGTTGCGCGCCCGGACGCCGGTCAGGTCGGCCTCGCGCATGCGCACGCCGGTGAACGTGGCCGTGCCCAGGTCGGCGCGCTGCAACCCGGTGAACGACCAGTCACCGCCGTCGACCCTGGTCAGGTCGAAGGTGCACCCCTCGAAGCCGCTGCCGACCGCCTTGCAGTTGGTGAACGTCGCGTCGAAGAAGTTGCAGTTGACGAAACGACAGTTCAGATAGGCCACGTCGGTCTGCTGCGAGCAGTTGAACCGGGTGTCACGGAAGACGCACTCGGAGAACTCGACGCCCTCCAGGTCGGTCTCGCACAGGTCCAGCCCGGAGAACTGGACCTGCTCGTGACGACGTTCCTTACCGGCTCCGGCATCCCAGTCTCGGGTGGTGATGGTCTTCACGGCCGGAGCCTAACCGCGAGGTACGACAGAGACTCACCGGCGCCGCGGGGAACGGGCCAGATACGCGTGCGGGTACGGCAGCGGCTGCTCCCCGGCGGTGGTCAGCTGCTCCAGGCTCTTGTCGTCGAGGCTCCACCCGGTCGCGCCGAGGTTGTCGGCCAGCTGCTCGGGGGTGCGGGCGCCGATGATCGGGGCGGTCACGCCGGGTCGTTGCAGCAGCCAGCGCAGCGCCACCTGGGCGGGGCTGCGGTCGACCGTGGCGGCGACGTCGATCAGGGCGTCGGTGACCCGCCAGACGCGTTCGTCGACGCTGTCCTGCCAGTTGCCGAGCCACGGCTGCTTGTCGCCGTCCCACCGGCTGCCGGCCGGGGCCGACGTCATGCCGCGCCGGTACTTGCCGGTCAGCCAGCCGCCGCGCATCGGTGACCACGGGATGATGCCGACGCCCTCGTTGCGGCAGACCGGCACCAGCTCGGTCTCGATCTCCCGGTCGATGAGGTTGTAGAGCGGCTGCGCTGCCACGAACGGCTCCCACCCGCGGAACCGGGCGACGTCCACCGACTTCTGCAGCTGCCACGCCGCGTAGTTGGACACCCCGAGATGCCGGACCTTCCCGGTACGAACGAGCGTGTCCAGCGTCGACAGGGTCTCCTCGACCGGTGTCGTCTCGTCGAAACAGTGCAGCTGGTACAGGTCGATGTAGTCGGTGCCGAGCCGTCGCAGGCTGGCGTGCACCGCCGAGATGAGGTGCTTGCGCCCGGCGCCGTGATCGTTGCCGGCCTCGCCGGTCGCCCAGAACCCCTTGGTCGCGATGACCAGCGAGTCGCGTTCCTGCCGGGCCAGCCAGCGGCCGATGATCTTCTCCGAGACGCCGCCCGCATACACGTCGGCGGTGTCGATGAAGTCACCGCCCGCCTCGACGTAGCGATCGAGGATCGCGTGGGAGGTGGTCTCGTCCGACTCGTTGCCGAACGTCATCGTTCCGAGGCACAGCTCACTGACGCGAAGTCCGCTGCCCCCGACATACCGGTACTCCATGGCATAGATCATTCCAGTACCCCCGTAGATTCACCACCGTGACACGAATGTTGCGCGGCATCGGCTACTGGGATGGCCCGCAAGCCCCTGACGGCTGGCCAGACGTCTGCGCGTTCGCCGTCGGCGAGCCGGACGAGCGGGTGGCCGCCTACCTGCGGTCGGGGACGCCCTTCATGGCGATGGCCGGCCGCTCCCGATGCCGGTTGTGCGGCCGGTGGAACGGGTCGGCCGAGCTGACCGACGGCGAGAGCTTCTGCTGGCCCGAGGGCCTCGCGCACTACGTGGAGGAGCACGGCGTCCGGCTGCCCGAGGAGGTCAGGGCCGTGGCGGCGCGCGGTCCGGCGAGACCGGTCGACGCGTTGCTGTTCAACGAGACGATCCCCATCGACGCTGGTTGGTGGCGGGCGCAGGCCCGCGACGGCGCGCACCTGCCGGGCTGCCGGCACAGCGCGTCCCTGGGCTGGTGGGAACTGCCGGCCGTCGCCGACATCCACGTCGACCGGGTGCCGGTGGGTGACGTCGCGTTGATGGCCCGTCTGCGCCGGGCGCTCGGGGTGGACTGGCCGTTCGCGACGCTGCGTGAGCTGACCGCCCGGCAGCCGGTGCTCGCGGTCACCGGCGGTGACCCGGCTGCTCTCAACCGCCGGCACCCCGAGCTGTGCGGCTACCTCTTCTACGCGACGGCGGACGGGCTGCTGCCGGTGGCCACCGAGGTCTGACCGAGGCGCGTGCGCACGATGAGGTCGTGCAGCTCGTCCACGGCCGCCGGGTCGGCGTACCCCGGAAGTGCGCTCTCGTCTCTGGCCTGTTCCAGCTCGGCGCGCAGCGCGGGGATGTCGGCGGCGAGATAGGCTGCGGCCCGCGCCGGCATCGGGCCGTTCTCGGCCTCGCGCTTGGCGGCGATCAGCTCCGGCACGTAGGCGATCCTCGCGCCGAGCACGCCCAGATCGCAGACGACCTCGCCGGTGCGCATCAGGTGTATGCCGGTGAGCAGCACCCGCAGCGTGTACAGGGCGGGCTTGATCCGTCCCGTGTTGTGGTAGAGGCGCTGCTGACCGTGGGCGAAGCCCAGGTAGTGGTGGGCGTGGCCGCTGGTGATCATCCGGGGCGCCAGGTCCTTGAGGGCGGCGTGCAGCTCGGAGGTCACCACCACGAGCGGCGAGAGCAGCTGTTCCAGTACGTACCCGTTGCGGCTGTTCAGCAGCTTGGCGAACTTGCGCAGGTCGTGGCTGACGATGTCGAGCTCGACGCCGTCGCGGTCGCCCGAGCGCTCGACGGTCTCCGGGCCGGTGCGCAGGCCGACGACCTCGTGCGCCGGCAGCACGTGCGAGGCGCGCAGGTCGAGGTCGGAGTCGACGGAGGCGAACCCGTACAGGTGCGCGCCGCTCACGGTGGCGAAGACCAGGGGATACGGGACTGCGGTGGTGGCGTCCGCGGCCCACTCCGGCACGTCGAGGGTCACCCTAGATTCCTTTCTCGTACGGCCACGAGCACCCGGTCCACAGCGGCCCGGTCCGGGGCTTGGGGAGCGACGTCGAGGCGGCCGCGTCGGTGAGCTCGTCCTGGAGCCGCCCGGCCCATGCGGCGATCCGTTCCCACGGGGTCTCGCCGTGTTTGACGGCCAGCAGCTCGTCGCGCAGGTGTGACACGTCGACCAGGACCTCACCGGCACGCAGCACGTGCGCCCCGGCCATCAGCAGCCGGATCATGTGCATGGCCTGCTTGAAGTTGACCTCGCCGGTCCGCTCGCGCCGGTTGGCGACCTTGGTGAGCTGGTCGCGCGCGTATCCGCCGTACGTCTCGGCCAGCCGCTGTGACAGGAACGCCTGCCGCACCCCGAGCAGAGCCTCGCCGTCGGCGTTGCGGAACTCGACGAGCGGCGACCACAGCACTTCGAGGACGGTCGGGTTGGCCTGCAGCGCGAGCGTGCAGAACCGTTCGATCTCCCACGAGAACTGCTCCTCGGCCGGCCCGTCGAGGTGGGTGGGCGGCTTGTCGAGGCGCCAGAAGTCACGGGTCGGCGCCACGAAGACACCCCGCCGGTCGTGGTCGGATCCGGGCCCCTGGAGTCCATAGGCGCGCGACCCGACCACGACCGCGAGGGCCGTGTGCCGTTCGACGAGGTCGATCATGAGCACGCAGGATACGGCTAGAGATCGAGTACCGTCGCGTCGATTTCGTCCAGCTCGCTCTGGTCGAGGGCGAGGTTGCCGAGCGCGGCCACGTTGTTCTCCAGCTGCTGCACGCTGGACGCGCCGATGATCAGGCTGGTCATCCGCTCGTCGCGCAGCGCCCAGGCGAGGGCGAGCTGGGCCAGTGTCTGGCCGCGCCGCTTGGCGACGTCGTTGAGCGAGTGCAGGCGGCCGAGGGTCTTGTTGTCCAGGGCGCTCTCGTTGAGGAACACACTGGTGCGGATCCGCGAGTCGTCCGGGATGCCGGTCAGGTAGCGGTCGGTGAGCAGGCCCTGCTGCAGGGGGCTGAACGCGATGCAGCCGGCTCCGGCCGCCTCCAGGGTGTCCAGCAGCCGGTCGTGCTCGATCCACCGGTTGAGCATCGAGTAGGACGGCTGGTGGATCAGCAGCGGCGTGCCCAGCTCGCGCAGGATGTCGGCGGCGCGGGCGGCCTCCTCGCTCTTGTAGTTGCTGATGCCGACGTAGAGGGCCTTGCCGGAGCGGACGATCGCGTCGAGCGCGGTCATCGTCTCCTCGAGCGGGGTCTCCGGGTCGGGCCGGTGGTGGTAGAACACGTCGACGTAGTCCAGGCCCATCCGCTTCAGGGACTGGTCCAGTGACGAGACCAGGTATTTACGGGAGCCCCAGTCACCGTACGGGCCGTCCCACATCGTGTAGCCGGCCTTCGTCGAGATGATCATCTCGTCGCGGTGGGCGGTGAAGTCGGCGTGCAGGATGCGGCCGAAGTTGGTCTCGGCGCTGCCGGGCGGCGGCCCGTAGTTGTTGGCCAGGTCGAAATGCGTCACCCCGAGGTCGAAGGCCCGGCGGACGATGTCGCGCTGGCGGTCGGCGGGACGGCCGTCGCCGAAGTTGTGCCACAGGCCCAGGCTGATGACGGGGAGCTTGAGGCCGCTGCGGCCCGCACGCCGGTAGATCATGTCGGCGTAGCGGTCGGCGGCAGGGAAGTACGTCACATCGCACACCCTAGGACTCCCGGTCTTGCCCATGCCCGCTGGTAGGTTGATCCCAGCGCGGGAGAGTCCGCTGACGCGGCGCCGAAGAGGCAAATCCTCCCCGGAAACTTTCAGGCAAAAGGACCGCGCAGGTTGGCAACTCTGAAATGCCGCAGTCTGGGTATGACAGAGGGGGAGGTTGTTCCTCGACCTTCTCACGCCAGGAGTCGCGCATGACGTCCCCGTTCGTTTCCCGGCACATCGGCCCGGATGCCGACGAGCAGACCACGATGCTGAAGGCGATCGGCTACGGCTCGGTCGAGCAGCTGATGGACGCCGCGATCCCCGAGTCGATCCGTTTCCACGGTGATCTGGACCTACCGGCCGGGATCACCGAGGAGCAGACGATCGCCGAGCTCCGGTCGATCGCCGACCGTAACGTGCTCGCCACCCCGATGATCGGTCTCGGCTACTACAACACGGTCACGCCCGCGGTGATCAAGCGCAACGTGCTGGAGAACCCGGCGTGGTATACGGCTTACACGCCGTACCAGCCGGAGATCAGCCAGGGCCGCCTGGAGGCGCTGCTCAACTTCCAGACCATGGTCACCGACCTGACCGGTCTGACCACGGCGAACGCGTCGATGCTGGACGAGGCGACCGCGGTGGCCGAGGCGATGACGCTGGCGCGACGCTCCTCCAAGAGCAAGAGCAACGTGTATGCGGTGGACGCCGACACGTTCCCGCAGACCCTGTCCGTGCTGCGGACCCGGGCCGAACCGCTCGGCATCTCCGTGGTGCTCGTCGACGTCGAGAAGGACGAGCTGCCGGAGGAGCTCTTCGGGCTGCATCTGCAGTATCCGGGCGCCTCCGGTGCCGTGCGTGACCACGCGGCGCTGGTCGAGGCCGCCCACGCCAAGGGCGCGCTGGTCACGGTCGCAGCCGACCTGCTGGCGCTCACGCTGCTGCGGGCTCCGGGCGAGATCGGTGTGGACATCGCCGCCGGGACCACCCAGCGGTTCGGTGTGCCCCTGGGCTTCGGTGGCCCGCACGCCGGCTATCTGGCCGTGCGCGCCGGCCTGGAGCGGTCGCTGCCCGGCCGTCTGGTCGGCGTCTCGAAGGACGCCGACGGCGACCAGGCCTACCGGCTGGCGTTGCAGACCCGTGAGCAGCACATCCGCCGTGAGAAGGCGACGTCGAACATCTGTACCGCGCAGGTGCTGCTGGCCGTGATGGCGAGCATGTATGCGGTCTACCACGGTCCCCGCGGGCTGTACGACATCGCCGCTCGCACCCACCGCAGGGCCCGTGCGCTCGCGGCCGGCCTTGCCGCGGCCCGGGTCGAGGTGACGACCGCTGCCTTCTTCGACACGATCACCGTTCGGGTGCCCGGCCGGGCCGCCGAGATCGTCGCCGCGGTTGCGGACTCCGGCATCGACCTGCGTCTGGTGGACGCCGACCACGTGTCGGTGTCGACCGACGAGACGACCACGGACGAGCACGTCGCGACGGTGCTGGCGGCGTTCGGCGCGCCGGAGAAGGTGACCGGTCCGCGTGTCCTGCCGGACGCTCTGGTGCGCACGTCCGAGTTTCTGGCGCATCCGGTGTTCAACACCCACCACTCGGAGACGAGCATGCTGCGCTACCTGCGCAGGCTCTCGGACCGTGACTACGCGTTGGACCGCGGCATGATCCCGCTGGGCTCCTGCACGATGAAGCTGAACGCCACCACCGAGATGGAGGCGGTCACCTGGCCGGAGTTCGCGAACATCCACCCGTTCGCGCCGTCCTCGCAGACCGAGGGCTACGAGCATCTGGTCGCCCAGCTCGAGGCCTGGCTGGCGGAGATCACCGGTTACGACGCGGTCAGCGTGCAGCCGAACGCCGGTTCACAGGGTGAGCTGGCCGGTCTGCTGGCGATCCGCGGCTACCACCGGTCCCGCGGCGAGGCGCACCGTGACGTCTGCCTGATCCCGTCCTCCGCGCACGGCACGAACGCGGCCAGCGCGGTGATGGCCGGCATGCGGGTCGTCGTGGTGGCGTGTGACGCCGACGGCAACGTCGACCTGACCGACCTGGACGCTAAGATCGCCAAGCACCGTGACCAGCTCTCGGCGATCATGGTGACCTACCCGTCGACCCACGGTGTGTACGAGACGTCGATCGCCGACCTGTGCGCGAAGGTGCACGAGGCGGGCGGCCAGGTGTATGTGGACGGCGCGAACCTGAACGCGCTGGTCGGCTACGCCCGTCCGGGGAAGTTCGGCGCCGACGTCTCCCACCTCAACCTGCACAAGACGTTCTGCATCCCGCACGGCGGTGGCGGCCCCGGTGTGGGCCCGGTCGCGGTCGGGGCGCATCTGGCCGAGTTCCTGCCGGGCGACCCGCTGCAGCAGGGTGATCACCACGCGGTGTCGGCGGCGGCGCACGGGTCCGCGGGCATCCTGCCGATCTCGTGGGCGTACATCCGGATGATGGGCCCGGACGGTCTGGCGGCGGCGACCGCGTCGGCGGTCCTGTCGGCAAACTATGTCGCGGCGCGGTTGCGCGAGCACTACCCGGTGCTGTATGCGGGTGAGAACGGCCTGGTCGCGCACGAGTGCATCCTCGACCTGCGCCCGATCACCAAGGCCACCGGCGTCAGCGTGGACGATGTGGCGAAGCGGCTGATCGACTACGGCTTCCACGCGCCGACGATGTCGTTCCCGGTCGCCGGCACCCTCATGGTGGAGCCGACCGAGAGTGAGGACCTCGCGGAGCTGGACCGCTTCATCGCCGCGATGATCGCCATCAAGGGCGAGATCGACAAGGTCGCGGCGGGGGAGTGGCCCGCGGGCGACAACCCGCTCGCGAACGCGCCGCACACGGCGTCGTCGGTCATGATCGACGAGTGGACCCACCCGTACTCACGCTCCGTGGCCGGTTTCCCGGAGGGCGTGGACCGGACGGCGAAGTACTGGCCGCCGGTTCGGCGTATCGACGGGGCCTTCGGCGACCGGAATCTGGTGTGTTCCTGCCCGTCGCCGGAAGCTTTCGAGGACTGACCCGTCCACGGCTCAGTTTTTCCCGTTGCGCAGGTCGCGGTCGTCGATGATCGCGGCCTGCGCTGCTTCCGTAGTCCTCGATTGACTACGCTGCGTCGCGTGTCGTGAAGTGTCTCAGGCTGCCAGGGCGTGCACAGCCGGCCCACGGTGCGGCTCGATCGTGGTGCCGTCCGGCAGCAGTTCACCGGTGTCCTCGAAGACGATGACGCCGTTGCAGAGCAGGCTCCATCCCTGCTCCTGGAAGGTCGCGATGATGCGTGCGGCCTCACGGTCGGTGGCGTCGGCTGGGGGGCAGTTGATCAGGTGCTGGCACATCGGTTTACTCCGGTTGGGGGCTGTGTGAAGGTTCACAATTGCGGTGACGAACGTTACCTCACATCGAACGACACTGGTTCAACCCGGTGACGGCGTCGGCGCGCGGATCCTCGTCTCCCATGCTCCACGCCGGAGCGGTCGTCGACCACTGTCCGCTACCTCCGATCGGTCGTCCGCCGGGTGCCCCGGCGAGCTGCCATGCCCGTCACCACGCGTTAAGCACCTTTCGATGGCATCAGGGTGATCCCGGTGACCCTGCCGAGCTTGTGGCGGAGTTCCTCGCCGACAACGGACTACCGGTGCGTAACCTCGGCCGAACGGGTGACAAATACCAGACGATCGGCGATGGCGAGGTCTGTGGGGCATCACTCTACGTATCTGCCGATGCGGGGGCCGTGATGGCAGGCGGTGTCATTGGATCGCGCTCTCCTGTGCCCGGCATTCCTGATGTATACGCCGTTGTTTACCGACATGCCCGTGATGTCACACCGACCGGTGACATGTCCGGTGACCGGTGGAGCCTCGGGCCGTGGCGGGAGAGCTGGACCCGCGAGCGGCACGCCACCGCCGTCGATGCGGTCCGGGCCGCCATCGCACGCGGCGACGTCTACCAGGTCAACGTCGTCGGGCACGCGTCCGCGGCCTATACCGGAGATCCCGTCCCCGCCCTGCGCCGCGTCGCCGCCCTCGCCGGCGCCCGCTACGGCGGTGTGCTCGCCGCCGACGGCTGGGCCATCGCCACCGCCTCCCCGGAGACCCTCGTCGAGGTCCGCCACGGGCGGGTCGTCACCCGGCCGATCAAGGGCACCCGCCCCGCCACCGCCGCCGGCCGTCACGATCTGTTGGCCTCCGCCAAGGAGCGCGCCGAACACGTGATGATCGTCGACCTGGAACGCAACGACCTCGCCCGGCTTCCGGGGACCGGGCCGGTGCGGGTGGACGAGTTGTTCGCCGTACGCGAATGGTCGGGTCTGTGGCAGGCCGAGTCGGTGGTGTCGGCGGACCTGGACCCCGGCGTGGGCCTTGCCAATCTGCTGCGGGCCGTCTGCCCCGGCGGCAGCGTCACCGGTGCCCCCAAACTGGCCGCCCTCGCGCAGATCGCCGCCCTCGAACCGGTCGGCCGGGGCGCCGCCATGGGTGCGCTCGGCTGGATCGGCCACGACCACCTCGATCTCGGCCTGACGATCCGCACCGTCGCCCTCGACGGCGCCCGCGCCCACGTCTGGGCCGGCGGTGGCATCACCATCGACAGCGACCCGGTCGCCGAAGTGGACGAGGCCGCCGCCAAGACCGGTCCGGTGCGCGCCGCACTGCGGGGTCGCTGACCTGCACAGCGGGCTCATAGCGTTCTCCGAGCCGTCTCTACCGAATGCGTGCCACTGTCGGCATCCGCCCCCCTGGGTGGGGTCGAGCGCGTACTTTGACGTCCGCGCGGCACCGAGACGGTCCACAGTGGCACCCTGCGTGTCCGGTGGCTGGCACAGAGACGAGATCGCGGACATGCTTGAGCTCCTCGAACACCCGGTCGCCCCGATCCGGACGACCATCCGCCCGGTTCGGCCGGACTTCGCGGGCTTCGCCCACGCCACCACCGCCCGCCTGCACAGCAGCGCCTTCCAGCTCTGCCGCGACTGGCACCTCGCTCAGGACCTCACCCAGACCACGCTGACCAAGCTGTTCCTGAGCTGGGAACGGGCCGTCGACAGCGACAACCTGGTGGCGTACGCCCAGAAGGTCCTGCTCAGGGTCTACCTGGACCATCGGCGCCGCCGCAGCTCCACCGAGACGGTCCCGGGGGAGTTGCGTGAGCCCGTCTACTCGATCAGCCCCGAGCTGCGGCTCACCCTGCTCGACGCGCTGTCCCGGCTCCCCGTCCGGGACCGCGCCATCGTCCTGCTGCGCTACTTCGCCGACCACAGTGTGGAACAGGTGGCCCAGGAGTTGGACGTCCCGATCACCGTGGTGAAGTCACAGACCCGCCGATCGCTGATCAAATTGCGCCACATGTTGCGGACCGAGCGGCCCACCCTGTTCGCCGCGTAACGACCGGTTAGCCTTTGCGGCATGACAGTACGGCCCATTCGGATTTTCGGTGACCCGGTTCTGCGTACGCCCGCCGACGAGGTGACCGACTTCGGCCCGCAGCTGCGTGAGCTGGTCCGCGACCTGGAGGACACCGTCCGCGAACCCGGCCGGGCCGGTGTCGCCGCCCCGCAGATCGGCGTCAGCCTGCGCGTCTTCTCCTACAACGTCGGCGGTGTGGTCGGCCACCTGGTGAACCCGGTCCTCAGCGACTTCGCCGGCGAGCAGGCCGACGAGGAGGGCTGCCTGTCGCTGCCCGGCCTCGGCTACGAGACGAAGCGGTACGAGTCGGTCGTCGCCCGTGGCTTCGACCAGCACGGGGAGCCGCTCGTCATCGAGGGCACCGGCTTCCTGGCCCGCGCCCTGCAACACGAGACCGACCACCTCGACGGCCGCCTCTACGTCGACACCCTCACCGGCGACGTCCGCCGCCAGGCCCTGCGCGAGATGCGCCGGGTCGTCCCCCGATGACCCCGGACCCGTCCGCCGGATCTCCGGGTTCCGCCGCCGCCGTGCCCGCGGAGGCGGATGGTGCCGGTCTCGTGCCCGCGGACGGCGCCGGGTTCGCGGCGGACGGCGCCGCCGGGTCGGGGACTGCCTCTGCCGCGGCGGCATCTGTCTCGCCGTCCGCCGTGGACGCCCGCAGGTTCGCCGCCGCGTCACTGGCCGCGGGCGACCCCACCGGATGGTTCGAGCAGCTGTACGCCGAGTCGCGCGCCGGCCACGCCGAGGTCCCCTGGGATGTCCCGGCGCCCAGCGCCCATCTGCGGGCGCTCACCCTGCCCGCCGGGGAGGGCCGCCGAGCGCTCGTCGTCGGCTGCGGCCCCGGGCGGGACGCCGAGTACCTTGCGGGGCTCGGCTACCGGGTGACCGCTTTCGACATCTCGGCCACCGCCATCGACCTGGCCCGTGAACGTCACCCCGGCAGCGCCGTCGGCTACGTGGTCGCCGACCTGCTCGATCCGCCCGGCGAGTGGCGGCACGCCTTCGACCTGGTCCTGGAGAGCAACAACGTCCAGGCCCTGCCGGTCACGATCCGTTCCGCCGCGATCCGCACGGTCGGTACGTTCGTGGCGCCGGGCGGCACCCTGATCGTGCTGGCCGCCGCGACCACCCGCATCGACAGCGCCGGCGACGGCCCGCCGTGGCCGCTGACCCGCTCGGAGGTCGAGGCGTTCGCCGTCGACGGCCTGCATCCGCTCTCGGTCGATCTGGTCGCCGCCGCCGGAACCACGCTCCCCACCCGATGGAGGGCCGTCTTCACCTCGGCGGCCGGCCGTCCGGATCAGAGGGTGACCGACTCGCCGAGCGGCACCCGGGAGTAGGCGGTATTGCCCTTGGCCTCCATCCAGGCGTCGAAGTTGCCGTAACCGACGTCGGTCGTCAGCGCCCGGTCGTGGATCGGGAACGCTCGGGCCGGTGCGATGGACCGGGTCATCTCGATGGCCTCCCGGTGCCGGCCCCACGGCGCGGCAGCCGGGACCAGGAGCGTGTGGACCTCGACGTCCGGGACGAAGTACGAGTCGCCCGGGTGGTAGACGCCGTCGATCACGTAGCCGAGGTTGGGGCAGCCGGGCAGGCCGTCGTAGATCTCGGCGTGCCGCCCGCCGACCGCGGTCACCGCGAACCCGGCCACGTCGAACACGTCACCGGCGGCCACCACGGTGACGGCCTCGCCGATCCCGGCCTCGTCGGCCAGCGCCCGCACCGACGCGGGCCCGTGGAGGCGCAGCGGCCGGGAGCCCACCAGACCGGCGATCCGGCCCAGGTCCACGTGGTCGTCGTGTTCGTGTGTCACCAGGATGTCCGTGACCCCGTCGAACGCCTCGTCCTCGGCCCAGGCACCCGGATCGACCAGCACCCGGCGGTCCCCGTTCTCCAGTCGTACGCAGGCGTGCGTGAATTTGACCAGTCGCATGCACCGCACCCTATGCGCTCCGGAGGAGCTCGGTGGTGCGGTGCTGCTCGGCGAGGGTGCCGACCGGGGCCGCGGCGAACTCGGTGATCCCGGTCGCGGCCAGGCGTCCCAAGGCGGCCGTCACCTCCCTCTCGTCGCCGATCAGCGCCACGTCCTGCGGGCCGGGGACGTGCTCGCGGTCCAGGACGGCGCGGTACTCGGGGACGTGGGCGGCCATGCCGAAACGGGCGGCCACATGGTCGCGGGCGGCGCCGGGGTCGTTGGTCACGCAGACGGGCAGGGCGGCGACGATACGTGGTGCGGGGCGGCCCGCCGAGCCGGCCGCGGCGGTCACCCGGGGGACCACGTGGGACTCGAGGGTGCGGGGGCCGGCCATCCAGGTGACGGTTCCGGCGGTCCGCGAACCGGCCAGGTGCAGCAGCCGAGGACTCAGAGCGGCCACCAGAACCTCAGGAGGATCGGTGGGCAGGTGGACCGTACCGCTGAGGGTGAAGAACTCGCCGGAGTGGGTGACCGGGTCGCCGCGCAGGAGCGGCAGCAGGATGTCGAGGTATTCCCGCAGGTAGCGCGCCGCATGGTCGGCCGGTAGGCCGAACATGCCGGTGGTCATCGCGCCGATCCCGGTGCCGACGCCGAGGGTGAGGCGGCCGCCGGTGGCGGCCTGGACGCTGAGGGCCTGGCTCGCCAGGACCAGCGGGTGGCGCTGGCGGATCGGGACCACCGCCGTGCCCAGCGAGAGGTCCGGCGCCTGCGCGGCGGCCATGGTCAGCGCGGTGAGGGCGTCCCAGCCGAGGGCCTGGGCTGCCCAGATGCCGTCGAGGCCGGTCGCGGCGGCCGCCTGGTCGCGGAGGTCGGCGGCGGTTGCCGGCCCCCGCACCTCGCCGATCATGATGCTCGTCCTCATGCGGTTGCACCCTTCCTGTCATCCGGCGTCGGCCGATCGTTCCGGAGAGCCTCTCCGGTTGATGGGCGGTAGCATACGGAGAGGTTCTCCGGTCACGCAACGGGAGGTCGGATGCGCAGCGACGCCCAGCAGAATCGAGAGCGGGTGCTGGCGGCGGCGCGGGCCGAGTTCACCGCGCACGGGGCGGGCGCCTCCCTCAACAAGGTCGCCCAGCGTGCCGGGGTGGGAGCGGGGACGCTCTACCGGCACTTCCCGTCGGCGCAGGCGCTGCTGGTCGCGATCATCGCCGAAGATGTCGCCGCGCTCTGTGCGCACGGGCGCGGACTGCTCGGCGACCCCGACCCGGTGCGGGCGGTGCACACCTGGCTGCGTGCCGTGGCCGTGCACGCGACCGCCATGCGGGGGCTGGTCGCCACCGAGTCGCTCGCCGGCGCCGGGTCCACGCTCGCCGACTGCCACGACGAGATCAGCGCCGTCGGTGCGGCCCTGCTGGACCGGGCCGGCTCTCCCGATCGGGTCGACGACGTGCTGACCGTCGTCAACGCGATCGCCTGGGCCAGTGAGCGAGCCCCGGGAGAGCCGGGCCGGCTCGACCGGCTGCTCGGATTGGTGACCCGCGGCCTGCGGCTCGGCTGATCCCGGCGCGCCTGCAGTTCGACGGCCGCGCGACGCGGGGTGCTCCGAGCCCCGCGGCCGTCAGGCGGCCGCCGCGGCGCCGATGCGGGCATACCGAGCGGCGATGTCGGGCGCTGCGGGGGAGCGCATGAGTGCCAGCTCGTAGAAGATCGGCGCGCAGGAGGCGATCAGGACGGTCCGGGCGTCGGCTGTGGGTGCGGCCCGTTCGACGACGACGGCCGCGGTGGAGAAGCGGTCCTCCCAGAACGCCCGCAGTGCCCGGGCGGCCGCCGGCGAGCGGAACGATGCGGTGATCAGGGCTCGGGTGATCGACGGCTCCGCGGTCAGGGCGCCGACGATCTGGTGATTGATCTCGGTCAGGTCGCCGAGCAGGGAACCGGTGTCCGGCGGCTGCCACGGGTGCTCCCGGGCGGCGTCGAAGGAGTCGGCGAGCAGGCCTCCGGTGTCGCGCCAGCGCCGGTAGAGGGTGGTGCGATGAACTCCCGAACGGTCGGCGACGGCGTCCATGGTGACAGCGTCGAAACCGCCCTCCAGTAGCAGTGATGCGACGGCGTCGAGGACGCGATCGCGGGTGCGGGCGGTGCGGCCGCCGGGCCGGGCGGCTCTGGGGGGTGCTTGCGGAGTCGGCTCCATCTGGTTAATGCTACATCTGTAGCGTTAGTTTGGAGCGGGGAGGTACGACATGACCGAGGTGACTCTTCCGGTGGGATGGGCGCCCTACGCGGTGGCCGGTGACCACGACGGCACGCTGTGGACGACGATCCTGGACCCACCGGGACTGGCCCGGGTCACCCCCGACGGTCTCCGGCACGAGGCATTCGACGCCCGCCCGATGCTGCTGACCGTCGCCACCGACGGCGCGATCTGGTGCACCCGCAGCGACGACCGCCTGGTCCGGCGTGACACCGGCGGCGCCCACACGGTGATCGAGGTGCCGCCCGGCTCGGCCCCCTACGGCATCGCGGCGGCCGCCGACGGGGGAGTCTGGTTCACCGCCCCGGGACTGAACCGGATCGGCCGGGTCACGACCGCCGGCGACCTCACCATGGTCGACCTGCCGGTCCCGGACGCCCGCGCGGCGATGATCACCGTCGCCGCCGACGGCAGTGCCTGGGCCGCGCTCAACGGCGCCGGGGCGCTGGCCCGGGTGTCCGGCGACACGGTGCGGATCATCGAGCTGCCCGGCGGGCGGGCCCCCGCCGCGCCGGTCGGTGTCGCCGCCGGCAACTCCGGGGTCTGGTATGCCGACATCGCCGGGGGCTGCGTCGGTCTCGTCGACGCGTCCGGCACGGTGCGGCAGGTCCGCTTCGACGACCCCGTGTGCCGTCCGCACGCCGTGGCAGCCGATCCCGACGGCGGCTGCTGGGTCACGCTGTGGGGCTCCGGCGAGCTGGCCCGGGTGACCCCCGACGGCGACGTCACCCTGCACGCCCTGCCGGGCCGGGAGCCGCACGGTCTGTGGGTCAACGGCGGCACGGTGTGGGTGGCGATGGAGAGCGGATCCCTGGTGGCGCACGGATGAGGGAGATCCGCGCCGAGGTGGCCGCCGTCGTGGAAGCCACCCCGGCGTCGCCCGGTCGACGTGACATCCGGCCACGACGTCGTGACGACGCGCCCGCGGGAGCCGGCGGCCGTCATCGCCACTATGGCGGTGTGAGCAGGCGGTGACACGAGGCGAGCAGCTCCTCGTCCTCGGTGACCTGAGCCGTCGACCAGGTGTTGTCCGAGACGTTGAACCGCCGGGACGCCGCGATCTCGTCGCGGAACAGTGGTGCGAGCGCCACCGCCAGGGGGCCGCCGGCCGCAGCGGCGATCGCCGGACGGGTCTGCGGATTGCCGCGCCACGCGGCGGCCAGCACCGGTGCGACCCGGTCGGCGTCGCCGGTGAGCCGCCACAGGGCGAGCGCGGCACGCGCCGGTGTCCACCAGTGCCGGTCCGGGGGCGCGTCGAGGTATGTCGCCACCAGGGCGGCGGCCGGAGCGGCGGCGGCGCCCATCGCGGTGATCTCGTCGAATGCCTCGCGGGAGGCCGGGCCGTCCAGGTGCGAGGTCAACCGGGCCAGGGCGCCCGGCCACCGGTCGATGCGCCAGAGGGCCCCGGCCGACGCCGCCGCCAGGCGCGGGTCGTCGCTGGTGACCGCCTGGTGCAGAGCGGTCCGGGCCGCCGCCGCAGCGGGACCGATCCGGCCGAGTGTGGACGCGGACCAGTCACGCAGGGGCGAGGCGAGCAGGTACGGCACGGCCGGCGCCGCATCCGCTCCGAAGGCCCGTAGCGCGGTCTGGAACGCGTACCACTCGGTGGGCTCCCGGTCGGCGGCCGCCAGGACCGGGAAGTGCGGCAGGATCGCGGCGGTGATCCGCTCGGCGTGACCGGGATAGCGGGCGAGCCGGTACCCGATGTCTCTCGGGCGCTGCGGCAGGGTCAGTCCGGTCAGCAGCGGGGGCAGGGCGCGTTCGTCGCCGAACCCGGCGAGGAGATCGAGGTAGGGATGCAGGCCCGGCAGGTCGGCCGAGTACCGGACGGTCCACTCCGGCAGCCCGTCACGCCACGGCTGCGCGTCGATGGCGGCCAGCCGGGCGGCGACCGTCTCCACCGCGGGCGCGGACACCGGGCCCCAGTCCTTCAGCATGCCGGCGGCCCACCCGGCCACCCGCGGCGGCCGTTCGAGGAGCCCGGCGACCCGGGTCACGGCCTCCCGGTAGTCGCCGCGCCGGCCTTCGATCAGCTTGTTCACGGCGAACAGCGCGTCACCGGCGAGGTCGTCGTGGGTGGAGGCGAGCAGCGGCGTGACGATCGCGATCCGTTCCGCCACGCGCGCGCCGAGCGGGTCGGTCAGGTCCTCGATCATGCGGGTGCAGTGCGGCGCCCGGCGTCCCTCGTCGCTCTGTTCACGCATCACCCGCAGCGACCCGATCAGGGTGTCGGTCTCGAATCCGGCCGGGCCGGCGGCGGGACCCTCCTCGGCGTAGGCACGTTCGATGAGCTCCGGGACACCGTCGAGCGGCACCCGGTACGGGTCGTTGCGGGCCACCGCGATCAGGGCCGCCACCGCGGTCGACGCGGGAGCGGACCCGGCGAGCTCGAGCAGTCGGCCGATGGTGGCGTCGTCGAGGGGCAGGCTGCCCAGGGCCTCGAACAGCCCGGTCCTGACCTTGAGGTCGGTCTCGCTGCCGAGCAGGCCGAGGAGCAGGCCGGCCAGGTCGGGAACCGCGGGCGCCAGGGCGACCAGAAGCGACGGCGCGACGGCGCGGACCTCCGGGTCGGTGTCGTCGGCGAGGCGCAGCAGCACCGGCGCCGCCGCCACCGCGAGGGTGTGCGCCCGCACGGCGTGGCGGCGCATCACGATCGTGTCCTCGTCGAGGTCGGCCTCGTCCGGCCAGTCGCCGACCTGGACGATGCTGGTGAGCAGCTCGGCGATGCCGTCCCGGCCGGGCAGTCGCGGCACGGCCAGAGCTTCGATCAGGTACGGCACCACGGCCACCGTCGAGTCGTAGACGTCGCCCTGGTGGTGCACCGCCCCGTACATGGCGTCGAGGGACTGCTCACGAACCGCGGGATCGGAGTCGACCAGCCCCCGCACCCATCCCGGTACGTCCTCGGCCGTGCCGTAGGCGTGTGTGAGCGATTCCCAGTCGATGTCGTCCAGCCCCGTGAACACGGGACGACCCTAGATCATGAGCCGGCGTCCCCGGTGAGGAGGACGCCGGCTCACCGGGTGCTACAGGGCCAGCCAGAGGGACTGGGCGTTCGGCGGCTCCCAGCCGGTCAGCGAGGTGTGCGCCTGACGGCACTGGTACCGCGTCCCGTTGTAGGTCACGACCGCCCCGACCGGGTAGGCGGTGTTCGCCGCCCAGGTGGTCGTGGCGGGGGTGGTCGGCGACGTGGTGGTGCCACAGGAGCCGTAGACGCGCAGCTCGAACGGCGAGTAGCCGTACGGCGTACCCCGGGAGGTGCCGTTGACCCTGATGTGCCGCCCGCTCCCGGAGAGGGTGACCGCATCGGTCCCGCCGTCGCCGTTGGTGACCGTCGCGGCGGTGGCCCAGGTGTTGCCGTCGGCCGAGGTCTGGATGGTGTACGCGCTACCGAACGCCGCCTCCCAGACCAGTTCCGCCCGGCTCAGCGACTGCACCGTACCGAGGTCGACCTGCAGCCACTGCGGGTCGGCGAAGGCGCTCGACCAGCGGGTGGCCGTGTTGCCGTCGACGGCGTTGGCGGCCGGGAAGTCGGCGCTCTCGGTCGACGACGCGGTGGCCGGGCGGCCCTGGGAGAGCAGCGTCCCGGTGGTGCACGACGGTGACGGCGACGTCGGCGTGCTGGGTGACGGGCTGACCACCCCGCCGCCGTTGGCGTTGCCGCCGCTCCAGGTCAGGCCGCCGACGGTGGCGGTCTTGCCGGCCGCGACGCTCATCGTCCGCCCGTCGGAGAACGTCACGTTCAGCGTGCTGTCGGTGATGTTCGACGCCACGTACGTCTTCACGCCGTTCTTGGTGAACACCTTGGCCAGCGGATGGCTCGCCGTGACGGTCTTGTCGATCGTGCCGAGCGCCGCGAGGTTGCGGATCCAGTGGAAGGTGTGCGCCTTGCTCTCGCCCTCCTCGGAGGTGTAGTTGCCGCCGCTCGCCCGGAACTTCGACAGCGCGGCGTCGCCGTCACCGAGTGCCAGGAACTGCCAGTGCATGTCGCGCCACTGCTGTGGCTCGCCGCCGTTGTTGCGCACCAGCTCGGCGTAGGTGTTGCGCACCGACTCCGGGTGGTCGCCCAGGTAGAGCTGCCCACCGGTCATCGGCAGCATGTTGATCCCGACGACCAGCGCGTGCTCGCCGCTGAACCAGGTGGCGTAGGCGCCGCCCGACCCCCAGACGATGGCCGCGTAGTTGTGGCCCCACTGGCTGGGGAAGTTCTCGCCGGTGACGTCGAACCAGTACTCGTTGATCGCCGCGGCCTGCGTGGTGTGCAGCCAGATCCCGGCGTCCCGGACCGTGCTGTTGCCGGTGGCCTGACCCCACTGGATGAGCGCGTTGGAGAAGTTCTGGCCCTCCGACGACGACTCCTGGTTGTTGCCCGCCCCGAACGCGCCGTGCCCGGACGCCCAGTCATGACCGGCGTAGATGTCGAAGTCACGGAGGTACGGGAAGCGCGTGTCACCACGGTCGTAGTTGTTGGCGTCGCGGATGAGCAGGTCGACCATGCCGCCGTACTGGCCGGTGGCCGCCCAGTTCGGGTCGAACTTGGCGAGGGTCGCCGCCGCGGCCACGAAGTAGCCGTAGTGGAAGTGGTGGTCGTTGAGGTCCTCGTCGGAGGCGTACGACGCGGGGTAGCCGATGAGCGTGCCCCAGTTGCGGTCGTAGTAGAACAGTCGCGCGGCCTTGCCCGGCGATGCCGTGAACCAGTCGGTGATCCGCGTCTTGATGACGGTGAGTGCCGCGTCGCGCACGCCGGTGAGGTTGAGCTGGTCGGCGATCTCCGCGATCCGGGCGGCCCGGCCCAGTCCCTTGCCGGTCCAGTAGGTGTCGTCGCCGCGGAAGTCGGCCGGGTTGTTCAGCTCGGCGTTCAGGTAGTTGGTGACCGTCGTCAGGTCGGCGCCGCTGCTGTCGGCGACGGCCGGGATCTCCGGCAGCACACCGGTGTACTTCATCGTGGTGCGGAACTGCGTGCCGGTCACGATCTTCATACGGCCGCGCGGGGAGACGTACGTCTGCGTCGCGGGGGTCGATCCGGTGAGGTAGCGCCATTGATGCGGGTAGAGCGCGATGACCGTGCCCGAACCGCTGCCCTCGCGGGCGGTGGTGGTGAACCCGTAGGTCGTGTCCACCGTGCCGCTCGCCTGGTTGTAGCCGTAGGTGACACGGGTGCCGGTCACGTGGTTGTGCGCGTAGGCGTTCCACGAGTCGGCGATCGCGATCTTCCCGGCCGTGGTGTCGGCGGTCGTGGTCGGCAGCACGCCGACGGTGAAGTACCCCTTGCCCGCCAGCGTCGAGCGGAAGGTGTTGCCGCTCGCCGTCCATGTCGAGCCGGCCGGCCCCCACGCGACGTAGTCCTGCCCGGCGATCGAGAAGCCGAGCCGGTTGCCGCTGTTGGACCAGGCGGTCGGGGGTCCGGTCACGCTGATCAGCGCGTCCCCGCCGGTGGCCTGGAAGTATGTCAGCGGCAGCCCGTGGCCGATGGTCGCCTTCAGCGTGCGGGTGCCGTCGCTCCACGACGGCGTCACGGTCCAGTCGGTCCAGCCGTCGACGAGCGCCTTCGGAGCGTTCAACCCCGCAACCCCGACGACCAACTTCTGCGCGTACGGGTAGTGGTACTCGCCGAGACCGGTGGCGCTGCCGCTGATCGCCGGCGTCTGTTCGTAGGAGAACCCGAGACCGCTCGACACCGGCCGGTAGGCGAGCGGGTGCGCGTACAGCGGCTGAGAGAACGCGCAGTCGTCGCCCTTCTTGAACAGCAGCGACGACCACCAGTCGTTGGTCGGCACGGCGCCCGCGGGCGCGTTCGCGGTGACGTTCTCCCGCGGGTTGGTCGACACCGAGCCGCAGCCGCTGGGCAGTCTCGCCCCGGCCGGGAGTGTCTCGGTGTAGCTGCCGGCCCCGATCGTGGCGGCGTCGGCGCTGCCGGTGAGGGATACCGCCAAGATGCCCGAGCTGACCGCGACCACGAGGGCGGCCGCCGAACGTGCCAATCGCATGGGAAAGCCTCCGGTGGGGGGGTGTGAGAGCGCTCTCTGGATGCAGACGGTAACTGTGTACAGATAGTTCCGTCAATGTTTCCAACTGGTTACCCAGGCTGGAGTCCTTGGCTTCCCGGTCAGCCCGCCGATAATGGGCGGGTGAGCGGATCAATGAGCACCGGCTCGATCCCGTCCGCGGCGCCCACACCCGCCGCCGCACACCCGCCTGCCCGTTCCCCGGCCGCCGTCGCCGCCGAGATCCAGTCGCTGGAGTTCCGGTTCGGGATCGACGGCGCGCACGTGCTGACCCGCTCCGCCGAGCTCGCCGCCGAGGCCCGTGCCTGCGGCGAGCACGCCCTGTATCTGTGGGCCAGGCTGCTGGAGGCCAACATGCGCCGGCGCTCCGGCGAGCTGGCCCCCGCCACGGCCATCTGCTCCGAGGTCAACGCCTGGGCACAGCAGCACCGGCACCGGCCGCTACTGGCCCGCAGCCACCAGCAGCTGTCGACGCTGCACGACAACCTCGGCGACATCGCCGCCGGTCTCGAGCACGCCGTCCGCGCGGTCGAGGCACTCGACGGCGACACCTCGCCCCGGGCCCGCGGCGTCATCCTGCTGCGCCTGGCCGACGTCCTCGCGCAGGGCGGTTCGATCGAGGCGGCCCGCACCCGGTACGGCCACGCCGAGCAGGTCGCCGTCGCCGCCGAGGACGTCGATCTGCACCTGGTGGTGCTCAACAACCAGGCGTACGCCGAGCACCTCTCCGGCGACCACGAGCGGGCCTGGACCGCGATGCAGCGCCTGCGCATGGTGACCGAGGCGGGCGGCGGCGTTCTGTCCGCGGACGCCCTCGACACGATGGCGATGATCCAGATCGGTCGCGGCCGCTACCAGGAGGCGGCCGAGACGGCGCTGGGAAACGTCGAGGCGTATGAGATCGCGGGGCCCGACGACGCCGACGGCCTGGCCGAGTACCTTCTGACCCTGGCGACCGCGCAGCGGCACCTCGGTGACACCGGCGCGGCCCAGCAGAGTCTGGACCGCTGCACCGCACTCTGTCACGAGCGTGACCTCGCCGGCGTCGGCGTGCGGGTCCTGCAGGAGCAGGCCGAGCTCCACGCCGCGTGCGGCGACACCGGGCGGGCGTTCACCGTCTACAAGCGCTTCCACGAGGCCGAGCGCGAGTTGCACTCCCAGCAGCGTGACGCGCAGGCCAGGGCCCGGCACGCCGTCTTCGAGACCGCCGAGGCGCGCCGGGAGGCCGAGCGCTTCCGTGAGCAGGCCCGCCGTGACCCGCTGACCGGGCTGCCGAACCGCCGCTACGTCGACGAGACCCTCCCCGGCCTGCTGGCCACGGCCCCGGTGACGGTCGCACTGGTCGACCTGGACCACTTCAAACGGGTCAACGACATCTGCTCCCACGAGGTCGGCGACCGGGTCCTGGTCGAGCTGGCCGACCTGCTGATCGAGGCGGCCCGCTTGCCCGGGGCGTTCGCGGCGCGCCTCGGAGGCGAGGAGTTCCTGCTGGTCCTGCCGGGTCACGACACGGCCGAGGCGGCCCCGCTGCTGGAACGTTTCCGCGCCTCGGTCGCGGACCATCCGTGGCAGCCGCTGACCGGCAACCTGCCGGTGACGGTGAGCGTGGGCGCCATCGAGTCCACCTCGGGCGACACCCAGCGGCGGGTGCTGGGCGCCGCCGACAAGCTGCTCTACGAGGCCAAACACGCCGGCCGTGACCGGTGTGTCATCGAGGTGTCAGCTCCGGACATCCAGGAGGGGTGACCGCCGCAAGGTTGCTCAGTCGACCTTCCAGTCACCCGACGCGGTCTCCCCGTAGCCACCACCCACGCGAACCAGATGGGGCCGCGAGTGCTCGTAGATCTGGAACACCACCCGGTGATCGAACTGCATACCCGCGTCGATGCCCATCGCCTCGCCGGTCAGAGCCTTGGTCAGCTTGGCATCGTGCTCGTACCAGGTGCCGTCCGCGTCGCACAGCCAGATCCGGTGGTTCACGGTCAGCAGGTACCCGCCTCGCCGGCTGATGTTGTGCTCCCGGATCTTCACCGACACGAGTCGCCGTCCGGCTGACGGCTGCAGATTCGTGCCCGGCTCCACATCGTTCGTACCCCGCACCGAGACCTCGCGCGCCACTTCGTAGGTGAAGGTGTCGCGGATCTCGGCGACGTCGCCGCCCGTGATCCTCGGCCCGCGGCTCGGCAGACTCTCGAGCCGCGGCACCCGCCTCATCCCGGGCACGTCGGTGGGTGCCGTGTCCGGGGCGATCTCCGGGCCGGACAGGCAGGCGTATCCGTCGAGCTCGTCAGCCACGACAGCGAGGGTGCCGCCCGTGACGACCAGAACGGAGACGGCCAGTAGCACCCGCCGCCAGGGGCGACGGCGGAGTGCGGGCGGTGCCGGCGGCTTCACCACTGCCGGTGGCGGCTCGGGCTCCGGAGGCTGCCCGGGCCGGGGGCGCCGGCCCACCTGGAAGGCCAGCGCGACGGCTGTAGCAGCCACGGCTGTGTAGGCGAGACGGCGTAACGTTCGGTTGCTGGGCAGGGGCACGGCCGCTGTCATCGGCGTACCGCGCCCCTTTCCTGAGGGTTGTCCGGTGAGCGTGTCATCCGCCGGGGGAGTGGCGGACCTCGTCGAGACGGTCGGCCAGGTGTGCCCGTTCCACGGCGTTGGCGGTCAGGGCCAGCGCCTCCTCGTAGGCGGTGGCCGCCTCCGGGAGGCGTTCCAGGCGGCGCAGGAAGTCGGCGCGGGCGGCGCTCAGGTACGGGTAGGTGGCCAGCGCCGGCTCGTTCAGCAGCGGCTCCAGGGCGTCCAGGCCCGCCTGTGGGCCGTCGCGCATGCCCACGGCGGCGGCCCGGTTGAGGTCCACCACCGGGGACGGCCACATCGTGCGTAGTACGCCGTACAGCCCGACGATCTCCTCCCAGTCGGTGTCGTCCCAGCTCGGCGCCTCGGCGTGCACGGCGGCGACCGCGGCCTCGACGGCATACCGGGTCGGGGCGCCGCGGCGTAGCGCGTCGGACAGCAGTGCCGTCCCCTCGGCGATCAGCGTGGCGTCCCACAGTGACCGGTCCTGCTCGGCCAGCAGCCGCAACCGGCCGTCCGGGCCGACCCGGCCCGCCGCCCGCGCCTCGTTGAGCAGCATCAGCGCGAGCAGCCCGCCGACCGCCGTGTCGGACGGCATCAGCAGGTGCAGCAGGCGCGCCAGATCGACGGCGGATCGGCACAGATCCCGGCGGACCAGCCGCGGACCGTCCGGGGCGGTGTGCCCGGTCGTGTAGATCAGGTGCACCACCTGCAGGACCGCGTCGACCCGCGCGCCGAGCTGGTCGGGCGACGGCACCCGGTACGGGATCCGCGCCGTCGCGATCTTCCGTTTGGCGCGCGTGATCCGGGCCGCCATGGTCGCCTCCCGCACCAGGAACGCCCGCGCCACCTCTGCCGTCGACAGCCCGCTCACCAGGCGCAGCGTCAGCGCCACCCGAGTGGCACGATCGAGGGCCGGATGACAGCAGGTGAAGATGAGCCGGAGGCGGTCGTCGGCGGCCAGAGCGTCCTCCGGGCCGGGCACGGTGCCGTCGGTGACCAGCAGCGGCAGCGCCCGGCGGAACCGTGCCTCGCGACGCAGCACGTCACGGGCACCGTTGCGGGCCACCTCGGTCAGCCAGGCGCCGGGCCGGTCCGGCACCCCGGAGCGCGCCCAGACACGCAACGCCTGGGCGTAGGCGTCCTGGGCACACTCCTCGGCGAGATCCAGATCCCGGGTCAGCAGCGCTGTCGTGGCCACGATCCGGGCCCACTCCCGGCGGTGCGCCTCGGCGACCGCCGCGACCGCCTCGTCGCTCACCCGTGGAACACGACGGGCCGGATCTCCACGGCACTGTGCGCCGCACGGACCTCGGGCAGCAGCGAGACCAGCTTGATCACCTCGTCGAGGTCACCGGCTTCGAGCAGGTAGAAGCCGCCGAGCCCCTCCTTGGTGTCCAGGAACGGGCCGTCGGTGATGACCGGCTCGCCGGCCACGCCACCGCGCACGGTGGTGGCGGTCGGCGCCGGCTCCAACTGCTCGCCGCCGACGACCCGTGAACCGGCCGCCGCGCGGAAGGCCGCGTGCGCCGCGTCGTGCGCCACCCACTCCTCGGCGGTCATCGCCTCCCACTGCGCGGCGTCACCGTGGATCAGGAGCATGAACTTGGCCATGAACGTCGTCCTCTCTCGGTCGAGGA
The DNA here is from genome assembly GCF_050956125.1 of Actinoplanes sp. CA-252034. Taxonomy (NCBI): domain Bacteria; kingdom Bacillati; phylum Actinomycetota; class Actinomycetes; order Micromonosporales; family Micromonosporaceae; genus Actinoplanes; species Actinoplanes sp. CA-252034. The sequence goes on along the minus strand of NZ_CP191846.1, from coordinate 5,860,316 downwards.
CCGGAACAGGCCCTCAACCCTACGACGATCCGGAGCGGGCGCGGATCGACGGCGGCCCCGGCGAGTTTCGCTGCCGGCGGTGGTTGCCCCGGCACGGCATGATCGTCAGGGTGACCCCTGAGGACGACTGGCAGCTCGGGCATCGGATCGCGGAACCGTGGGGACATGCCGAGACGATCTGGGAGTTGCAGCCGCTGAGCGTGCAACGGCCCGCCACAGGGGAGGCCACCGCCCGGTACCTCTGCGCCACCTGTGACGAGCCGGTCGAGTGCGTCGTCGTCAGCGCCGACGCCAGCGACCGGCGGGCCCGGCAGCGACGGCGGCGCGCCCGGGTCACCACGGTCATCGCCGCGACCTGCGGGGTCGTGCTGGCCGGCAGCACCCTCGGCGGGCTGTCCGGCGCCGTCATCATGGCGCAGGACGGCGAGTGGGCCCTGGTGGCCGGGATGACCGGGCTGACCGCGGTCTACGGATGGTTCGCGGGCAAGGCGTTCACGTGGGTACGTCCGTGGTCGGCGTTCCCACCCGGCGACGGCGACGTCCGGCTGGCCGCCCCGTCGCCGGTGCACGAACTCCGGCCACCGGCCTGACCGGAGGTCAGGCGGTCGCGCGCTGGAAAGCGGCCTTGTCCTCGTCGGTGTACTCGCCGGTGAGCTGGGCGGCGGCCAGCGTGCGCGGGTTCCAGCCCGACGCCAGCAGTTCCCGCCACTGGGCGCCGTTCAGGGACAGCGCCCGCAGGGCGGGGAACGCGGCGATCGCGGTGACGTCGTCGACCAGGGCCTCGGACAGGTCCAGCCGGAGCAGGTGGGGGAGGTCCGCCAGCCCGGCGATGCGGACCGGCTCCTCGTTGCCGGACAGGGTGAGGTACGCCAGGTGGGAGGCGCCGGTGAGCCGCCCCAGGTCGAAACGCGCTGCGTTGACGCTGACCAGCTCCACCGGCGCGTCGGCGGGCAGTTCGAGGTCGGCCCACGCGGCCTTCGAGCGCACGTCGAACGCCCGGACCGTGCGCAGCGAGATGAGTCCGGCCAGGTCACGCAGTCGCAGCTCATCGGTGGCGCGGATGTGGACCGACTGCACCCGCGCTGGATCCTGTTCGGCGGCCACCAGCTCGGCCAGCGGCCGGTCGCCGAGGTCCACCATCCACTCGGCGTCCGGTGCCTCCCAGGCGCCCGGATCCGTGAAGGGGTCGAGGGGAGTGGAGTCCTCGAGCTTGGCCCGGATCAGGTGGGTGAGTGACGGGGCGACGTACTCGCTGTCGTCCCGCCCGTAGGTGAAGATCTGCCCGTACCGGCCGCCCGGCGCCGGGTCGAGGTCGACGACACCGAAGTTCATGGCGTAGTCGCTGGCGAACGGCAGCCAGCGATCGTTGCCGGAGAGGCGCCGGACCCGGCCGTACGGATGCAACTCGTTCACGACCGGATCGTCGGCGAACAGGCCGGTCTCGCCGTTGAAGGTGAGCTCGTCGACCTCGCCCTGCCACTCGATGATCTGTTCCAGCGGCACCGGCTTGAGCCGGCCGGCGATCCCGGACTCGTAGTTGTCGTCGTGCACGAACCGGTAGAAGGCGCGCAGGTCCTCGGGCAGTCGCAGTCCGATCCGGGCCTCCGCGGCGGCGATCTCGGCCTCGGAGTAGCCGGCCTGCCACCTCGGCTCCTTGCGCTGCTCGGCTTCGTAACGCGCCGCGAACGCCGTGACCAGCCCCTCCATCTCGGTCAGCACCCCGGGATCGGTGGGCCGCCCGTCATTGGCCACGGTCATGGGCCGCCCCGGGTCGGGCCACCGGTGCTGCGGGTATCGGTAGTCCGGATCGAACGTCGCCCGGACCGGGGTGACGAAGGGAAATCTCATGATCGCGAAGCATGCCATCGGCAGGGGATCGTCGCTGTCCCCTGCCGATGGCAGGCGGCTATTCGGCGCGGACGTTGTCGAGGTGGACGGTGCCCGGGTTGATGTAGATCCACAGGACGCGGACGTCGGCCAGGGCGGTGCTGTCGCAGGACATCGAGGACAGCAGGTCGATGGTGGCCGTGGTGGTGGTGTCCTGGTTGATCCAGGTGAAGCCGGACTGGCACCAGGCGAGGCCGGAACCGGTCTGCACCGCGATCGCCGCGTTGGTGCCGGCGGCCGGGCTGGTCCGCAGGTCGTATGCGAGGGCGCTGCGGGTGGACAGGTCGATCGGCTCGGCGAAGGTGACGCCGAACCAGCCGCCGTCGGCCGCGTCGACCCGCAGGCCGTGCGTGCCGTGGGTGGCGAAGTCGGTGGTCTGGGCCACGGTTCCGCCGTTGGCCTGCCACGATGCCGACGCCCAGCCCTCGGTGCCGGTCTCGAACGAGGCGAGCACCGCCACCGCTGCCGGGTCCGGTTTCACGGTGACCGTCACGGTCGCCGTGTTCGACAGCCGGCCGGCCTGATCGCGAACCGTGTACGAGGCGATCGCCTTACCGACGTAACCGCTGTTCGGTGTGAAGGTCAGGACTCCTGCGGCGGTGATCGAGAAGGTGCCTCCGGTGACCGTGACGGTCCGCTGTCGCTGGGGTGTGGTCGGGTCGAGGTCGACGCCGGCGGTCTGGACCGGGCTGCGGTAACTGATGTCGTTGGCGGTCGGCCGCAGGGTCACGGCGGTGTCGAACTCGGTCACCGCGGTGTCGTGGTCGGCGACCGGCGGCCGGGACCGCTGTCCGAAGGCGAGCTCATCGGCGGCGTTGCTGATCGTGGTGCAGACCGGGCTCGGGCAGTAGACGGTGAAGCCGTCGTAGTCGGGGTACAGCGAGCCGTCGTCCTGGGAGCCGGAGAGGATCCAATACAGGAAACCACTGCCGCCGGTACGGGCGAAGTCGTTCAGCCATCGCTGGTAGACGGGGTTGCGGGTGTTCTTGTTCTTCCACCCGAACTCACCGAGCATGACCGCCTTGCCGAGCCGCCGGGCGGCCTCGTTGTGGCGGGTGATGTAGTCCGACGCCCACTGCGGGGTGCGGTTGCCCCAGCCGTCCGGGTACAGGTGGTACGACATCACGTCGATGGCCGGTAGTTTCGTCAGGGCGATGGTGTCCACGCCTTCGCCGCAGTTGTCGATCCAGTCCGGCGCGTCCGGCCCGTCGCAGAAGAAGCCCTCGTCACCGACGCTGACCAGGTGTTTCGTGTCGACCGACTTGATGTGGCGGGACATCTCGTCGGCCCATGCGGTGACCGTGGCGGTGGTGCAGGTGCTGCTCTGCGGGTAGACGCCGGACCCCTTGCAGCGGGGTTCGTTGCCGAGTTCCCACGTCATGATGGTCGGGTCGTCCCGGTACTTGACGCCGGTGATCGTGTTGACGCGATCCAGTACATGGTTGATGTAGTCCTTGTACCAGCCCTTGATCACCGGGTCGGTGTAGAACTCGTCGTGGTAGGCACCGCCGCGCCACCGTACGTACTGATCGATCCCGCCGAAGTCGGACCAGTTGTTGGTCAGCGGCAGCACCAGCTTGATCCCGCGCTGTCGCGCCGCGGCGATGACGTAGTCGAGGCGTTCCAGGCCGTTCGGGCCGTCGTTGAAGGCGGGCTTCTCGCCGTCCCAATACTGGAAGTAGACGCCGTCCGGGGCGGGGGCGACCGAGTTGCTGCCGTCGGCGTTGCCGATCAGGCCGAACGCCCAGGTGCGCAGCACCGTGAAGTCGGCGGCCTGCGCGTCGTCGAGCACGTCGTCGACCATGGCCCGGCTCTTGTAGAACAGGTAGTAGTTGTTGGTCCCGCCGAATCGGAACGTCCTGCCGTCGAGCAGCAGCCGGTGGCCGTCCCGGACGACGAATCCGCTCGGTGACGGTGGGGCCGCCGTGGCGGGTGCGGTCGCGGCCAGCGCGCTGACCAGCGCCGCCAGAAGAACGACGATGCGGCTCCTCATGGACGACTCCTACCTGTATCGACTGTGGCCGATGTCACGGTAAGCCGGTGTCCTGCGCGGGTCAACGGCGCGCGAGCAGAAACTTAGAGCGTTTAAGTAAGGGCTTATGCGGGCTTGCCGAAAACGTTTTCGGCGCGCACCTTGATAGACATGTTTCAATTGAGAACTCGACGGGCCCGTATCCTGCCGGCGATCGCCGGCGCGGCCGTCCTCGCCGCCGTGACGGTCGTCGCGGCCCAGGGCGCCAGTGCCGCCGCAGCCGGCTGCCGGATCACCTACACGATCAGTTCACAGTGGCAGGGTGGTTTCGGCGCGAGCGTCGCCGTCACCAACCTCGGCGACCCCGTCACCGGATGGACGCTGCGCTGGTCGTACGGCGCCGGCCAGACCGTCGCCCAGGCCTGGAACGCCACCGTGACCCAGACCGGCACGGCCGTGACCGCGGTCAACGCCTCCTACAACGGCGCCCTCACCACCGGTGGCAGCGCCTCGTTCGGCTTCAACGGATCGTGGACCGGCAGCAACCCGGTCCCCGCCGCCTTCACTCTCAACGGTGTCGCCTGCACCGGCGGCGTGACCCCGACCTCGTCGCCGACCGCCGGGCCGTCCCCGTCGCCGTCCGGCCCGGTGGCCACCAAGACGGTCCGGGTGTTCTGGCTCAAACCCACCGACGTCACCTTCGACCGGCGTTATCCCGACGGCATCGCGGCCGTCATGCGTGAGGCCCAGAGCTACTACCGGCAGGAGCTCGGCCGCACGTTCAGGCTCAACGACACCGTGGTCGAGGTGGTCGACGGCGAGCACGACCGGAACTGGTACATCACCACCAACTGCACCGGCAGCGACCACTACTGGTGTGTGGTCGGCAACATGCACCAGGAGCTGATGCGCCGGTACGGCATCGATAACCCGGACAGCCGGTGGCTGTGCGTCGGCCTGATCAGCGCCGAGGAGACCAACCAGTCCGGCGGTGGCGCCAGCCCCGGGTGGGTGGTGCTCAGCGGACACGACGCCGACGGCGCGGCCGGTGTCAACGGACCGATGAACCGCTGGTACGGCGGCATGGTCCACGAGTTGGGCCACGCCTTCGGACTGCCCGACTCCACGTCGACCGACGGCACCCCGATGTCCGCGTCGTTCTACTCCTACCCGAACACGCATTTCAGCCAGGCCCAGAAGAACGCGATCCTGTCCGGACCGTACGGAAGCCTGCTGTCCTGAGAACGGGCGCACCCGGCACCTGACTGCCGGAGAATGGGGCCCGGGGGAGAGAGGGGGCGGCCGGATGGCGGTCATCGCGCAGGCGTACCCGCTGTGGTGCGCGACCCTGGACGGCGCCGAGGTGCGTGCCGGGCGGGTGTTCGGGTGGATGTCGGATCAGCCGTCGCCCGAGATCCAGGCTTCGGAGAGGATCGCCGACGCGTCCGCCGGGGCGGACACCAGGTTCTCGCCGTTGGTGACATGGGATCCACCGCGGCCCGGGCTGGTGGCGGGGGCCCTGGTTCGCTGCGGTCGGGACCAGGGCGGTCATTTCGTGCCGCTGCGGTTCGGCGGCACCCGCGAGGAGGCGATCGCGGCGGTGACCGCCGGGCGGTAGCCGCGACGATTGTCCTTTCGAGCGAAGAATGCCACCGATCAGGCATGTTAACTGGTTCGACACCGGTCGGTAGCTGACAGTGAGGGGAGTGAACTCGGCCCGGCCCCGTGGAGTGGTCAGATGTCGCACGACCTTCGTCAGCAGCGCCGGCCGGTCCGCGCCGCCAAACGTGTCTCGCCGGTCAAGGTGACCGTGGCGGTCCTGGTGTCGACCATCGCGGTGGTCGCCCTGTTCGCCGCCGGGATCGCCGCCGAGCAGTTCAGCCACGGTCTGCCGGCGGCCGGGACGCCCACCCCCGGCCCGCCGGCGCAACCGGTCCGGGCCGTCCCGTCGGGTCCCGCCTTCGGCGAGGCGGTGCGCGACGGGAAGTTCGAGTTCACCGTCACCCGGGTGGACTGCTCGCGGGCCACGGTCGGCCTCGAGCACCTGAAACGCAGTGCCGAGGGCCGGTTCTGCGTGATCAGCCTGACCGTGCGCAACATCGGTGAGAGCTCGAAGTACTTCCTGGGCCAGGCCCAGACGGCGTACGACACCACCGGCACCGCCTATGACAGCGACGAACTGGCCGGCCTCTACGCCAACCGTGGCGTGGAGGCGTTCGTGCAGAAGCTCGGTCCCGGCGAGAAGGCCTCCGGCAGACTCGTCTTCGACGTGCCGAAGGGTGTCGAGCTGGCCACCCTCGAACTGCACGACTCCCCGCTCTCCGATGGGGTCAGGGCCCCGCTCAAACGCGGTCGCGCCGGATGATCCTCACCCGCATCGGGGACCCGCGCCGGGTTCACCGGACCGATCGCCTCCGGCCTGCATAGGGTCACGGCGACCCCGGTGCTGAGAGGACGGTCCACGGTGTCGTTTCCGGTCACGATCGTCACGCCCGCGCAGGGGCCGCCCGATGCGCGGCGGCCCCTGGAGATGCTCGAGGACGCCCTGGTCCGGGCCGGTCTGGAGCTGCGGCGGTTCGGTGCGGACGGGCGTGACACCGGGATGCTGGCGCACATCGCCCGGTCGAGCTCGGCCGTGCTCTACACGGTGCGGCCGGACGAACCGGACGTCGACGCCGCCGCCGCGTTCGTGCACACCGTGCGGGCGTACAACGACCGGGTTCCGATCCTGCTCTTCGGGGAGCAGTTGACGGCCCGGCGGCTCCCGCAGACGGTGCTGGCACGCATCGACGGGGTCGTCAACGCGTACGAGGACACGCCTGACTTCCTGGCCCGTAAGATCCACCGCGAGGTGAGCCACTACCTGGGCCAACTGGCTCCGCCGTTCTTCGAGGCCCTCATGCGGTACGCCGAGGACGGCGCCTACTCCTGGCACTGCCCCGGCCACTCCGGTGGCACCGCGTTCCTGAAGAGCCCGGTCGGCACCCTGTTCCACGAGTTCTTCGGCGAGAACCTGCTGCGTGCCGACGTGTGCAACGCCGTGGAGGATCTGGGGCAGCTGCTCGACCACACCGGCCCGATCGCCGAGAGCGAGCGCCTGGCCGCCCGCACGTTCCGCGCCGACCACCTCTACTTCGTCACCAACGGCACCTCCACGTCGAACAAGATCGTGTGGAACTCGCTGGTCGGGCCGGGCGACATCGTGGCGGTGGACCGCAACTGCCACAAGTCGGTGCTGCACGCCATCATCCTCACCGGGGCAGTACCGATCTATCTGATGCCGACGCGCAACAGGGCCGGGGTCATCGGGCCCATCCCGCGGCGCGAGTTCACCGCCGCGGCGCTGCAGGAGAAGATCGAGGCCAGCCCGCTGATCACCGACAAGAGCCGGCGGATCCGGCTGCTGACGCTGACACAGTCCACGTACGACGGGATCATCTACCGCGCCGACGAGCTGAAGCGCAGCCTCGACGGCGTGGTGGACGCCCTGCACTTCGACGAGGCCTGGCTCCCGCACGCCGGATTCCATCAGCTGTACGAGGGCATGCACGGTGTCGCCAACGATCGTGACCGCACCGGCCGGACCGTCGTCTACGCCACCCAGTCGACCCACAAGCTGCTCGCCGGTCTGTCGCAGGCGTCGCAGATCCTCGTCCAGGACACCGCCGACGGGCACTTCGACGAGCGGGTCTTCGCCCAGGCGTACCGGATGCACACGTCCACCAGCCCGCAGTACGCCATCATCGCCAGCTGTGACGTGTCGGCCGAGATGATGGCCGGCCGGCGCGGCCCGGCCCTGGTCGAGGAGACGATCACCGAGGCCATGGAGTTCCGGCGCGCGATCATCCGCGTCGGCGAGGAGCGGGCCGCCGACGGTGACTGGTGGTTCGGGGTGTGGGGCCCGGACACCCCGCCCCGCACCGGCCTGGCCGAGCGCGCCGAGTGGGAGCTGACCGCGGACGCCAGCTGGCACGGCTTCGACGGGGTCGACGACGGGTTCACCATGCTCGACCCGATCAAGGTCACCCTGACCACCCCGGGCCTGACCGTGCACGGCGAGTTCAGCGAGCCGGGCTCACCCAGCATCCCCGGCGTCGTCCTGGCCCGCTACCTGGCCGAGCACGGGGTGGTCGTCGAGAAGACCGGCCTGTACTCGCTGTTCGTGCTCTTCACCATCGGCATCACCAAGGGCCGGTGGAACTCCCTGGTCGCCGAGCTGCACCGGTTCAAGAGCGCCTACGACGGCAACGCCGCGATCGAACGGTTGATGCCGTCGTTCGCCACGGCCTTCCCCGAGTACGCCCGGCGCGGACTGCGCGATCTCTGCGAAGCCCTGCACGGCACCTACCGGGACGCGGACCTGGCCGAGCTGACCACGGCGATCTACACCGAGCCGGTCGAGCAGGTGACGATCCCCGCCGACGCGTGGACGGCGATGGCGGCCGGGCGGGTGGAGCATGTGCCGGTCGAGAAACTGGCCGGGCGGACCACGGCGGTGCTGCTCACGCCGTACCCGCCGGGCATTCCGCTGTTGGTCCCGGGCGAGCGGATCAGCCCGTCGATCGTGCGGTTCCTGCGGCACGAGCAGATCCTGGCCCAGCGCTGGCCGGGTTTCACCGGCATCACCCACGGCGTCGTCGACGAGGACGGCCTTCACCGAACGGTTGCCTGTCTTGCGTGATCGAATCGCCGGCGCGGGGCCGGTCGAAGCCGCCTTTCCCGACGTCGAGGTGCCGGTGGGTGGCGCCGCCATCGATCCGCTCGGCCCGAGCCTGTGGTCCACGACGGGCCCGGCGAAGCTCACCGGGGTCCGGGTCACCTACGACCTGCGCGGGACGTCCGGGGTACGGATCACGCCGAGCGCGGACGGCGGAGGCGAGTGCACCGCGCCGTCGTCGACCCGGGTGATCTGCTCCGACCCGCGTGGTCTGTCGTTCGAGGGCGAGACGGTCGAGGCGTACCTGCCCGTGGTGGTGACCGCGTCGAGGGCCGCCGAGCCCGGCGACGTCGGCCGGATGACCATCACGTTCTCCGCCGACGGGCTGGCCCCGATCACCGGCGTCAGCGAGGTCCGTGTCGTCGAGGGTCGCGCCGATCTGCCGGTCACCGGCCCGGCCGTCGGATGGTCCGGGGTCCTCCTGATCGGTGTCGGGCTCGTCAGTGTGCTGGCGACGAGAAGGCGCGGGCATCATTGACGCCCGCGCTTTCGACTTCACGGCTTGGGGGTGCGGGCCGCCGTCGACCAGGGCGCGGGGCTCTCACCCCGGGCGCAGCGGCCGCCAGACGCTGCCGGTCGTCCTGGGGAACGCCCCGGCCGAGATCCCGGTTGATGCCCGGCAAGCCCCGGCGCGGACTCAGTTGAAGGGCAGCGGCACGGCCGTCGACACGGGATCGCCGGTCTCCTCGGGGAAGTAGTCCTCACCGGTGCGGGTCTTCTGGCGCTCCAGCCGGGTCCGCGCGTCCTCGGTCTCCCGCGCGTCGAAGGCGTAGACCCGGCCGGCGCGGGTCGCCTTGTCATCGGCGTCCTTGGGGATGGTGACGAGGAAGGGGTCGTCGCCGCCGTGCAACTCGGCACGCGGATAGTAGTCGGTGTTGCCGTCCCCCCAGCTCACCGCGAGCACGAACCAGTAGGTCAGCCCCGGCCGGGCCGCACCCGTGGAGATGGGCGTCACCTCCACCGTGCGGGCGTCGACGCGATCGGCGGCGAGCCGGAACCGGAGCGGACCGGCCGACGGCGCGGGCGCGGACGGGCGCGACGAGACCGCCGGGGGCGATGACGCCGCCGGCGACGGCGGGGCCGCTCCCTGCCGCTCCCGCTCGTCACCCCGCCAGGCGAGGTACGCGATGAGCGCGCTGACGACGGCGACGACGAGCCCCGCGATGGCGACCAGCGAGCCGATATGGGGAGCGCTCACCGACCGGCGCCAGCCCGACGGTTCGGGCGGGCCGGATCGTGGTGAAGTGGTGGTGGCGATGGCGGGGACCTCCGCACGTCAAGGTAGACGTTCTGCCTACCAGCAACGCAGCGGTGCGAAAAGGGACGCCGGGCTCAGCGGGGGCCATACGTTCGGTCGAGGAGCCGAGCGGCATGCTCTCACACGCGGGGCCAGAGCCGTGCCTCGACCAGCGGGAACGCCACGGTCAGGAAGTGCTCGGTGAGATGGTCGCGGGGCACGCAGTCGGGCCACGAGTTCAGCACGTCGGGCAGGGTGCGGTAACCGAGGGCCAGCTGCAGCAGGGCGGCCGGGGGGACGGCGGCGTGCGTGTCCGGGTCGGTGGCCGGGCTGATCGACGGGTGGCCGCGGACGACGCCGGTCAGCTCACCGTCGGTGAACTCCAGGCGGGCGGCGTGGCCGTACGTGTTGATCGTCAGGGAGTCGGTGGGCCATCGCAGCCCGGCGGCGTGCCAGCGATCGTGCAGCACCGGCCGTAGCCGGGAGAGCAGATCGACCGGATCGCCGACGCGCATGAACCAGCCGCGGGCCCGTTTTGCGACACCGGGCGGGCCCATCCGGACCAGCGGGTGTGCCGGGCTCAGGCGTTGCCGGACCAGGGTGAACGGCTCTCCCGACGCGGCGGCGAACCGGCTGCCGACCACACCGAGGTAGGCGAGCATCACCGGGACGGCCCGTGCCCAGTCCTCCGGCCGGTCACAGGCGGCGGCGAACAGCACCAGCTCACCGGCGCCGTAGAGCTGGACACTGTGCACCAGGTAGCCCCGCACGTCGGGGCCGTCGGCCAGCACGGCCACCTCGTAGCGGGAGATGTCGTCGTGGCGGCGGCCGGAGATCTCGTACCGCCAGGCGCCGCGATCGCGGGGGCAGCTGAGCACGGGTTCGACGGTCAGGCGCAAATCGATGGCCGCGAGGGCGTCGGCGTCGGCGACGGTAGCGGGCCGCACGGTGAGCCCGGCGCCGCTGCTGACGGCCGGGAGGGAGGCGGCGGGGACGCTGGGCGCGCCGTCGTCGGCGAGGGCGTAGTCGTAGCCGAGCCGTCGGTAGAAGTACGGAATCCCCTCGATCATCTGCAGGGTGACGCCGTCGGCCCGGAACCGCTCGTGCAGGGCCGCGAACAGGATCTCGGTGAGACGGTTGCCGCGGTGCTCGGGTGCGGTCGCGACCAGCTCGACTTGGCCGACCGGCAGTCGCACCCCGCCGAGGAACCAGTCCTGCCGCAGCCCTACCAGGCTGGCCGCCGGCCGGCCGGTGGCCACGTCCTCGGCCACCAGGAAGTCGGCCGGGCCGGCCGACGGATGGCCGTCCATCAGGTCGTGCACCCAGGCCGCGATGCCCGCGTGCGGCTCGCCGCCGGCGGCCGGCTGCAGCTGCGTGGTGGCCTGCAGATCGGCGAGGTGGTCGGCGTCGCCGGCGCGGCCGACCCGAACCTGGTAACGAGTGTCTGCGGTCAGCATGACTTACGTTCTATCAGAGCCGGACAGGGGTGCGCCCCGGTGACGGGTCACCGGGGCGCACTGGGGGGGGCCGTCAGACGGCCGGTTCGATCCAGACGTTGCGGTACTGGACCTTGTTGCCGTGGTCCTGCAGCCGGATGGCGCCGGTGGACGGGCCCTCCGGGATGTTGCCGCCGGTTCCCTTCGGGATCTCGACGTTGTCGTGGATCTTGCGGCCGTTCCAGACGACCGTGATCCGGGCGTTCGCGGTCTTGGCCCCGTCCGCGCCGTAGCGGGCGGCGCGGTACGTGATGTCGTACGTCTGCCAGGTCTCCGGCGCGGTGGCGGCGTTGATGTCCGGCGCCTTGACCGTGTAGATCGCACCGGCCTCGTTGTCGGCCGGAGTGGTGTCCCCGAACGAGTCGAGGATCTGCAGTTCGTAGCGTTCCTGCTGGTAGACGCCGCTGTTGCCACGGTTCTGCCCGGTCACGTCGGGCGGCAGCAGCGGAACCTTGAACTCGACGTGCAGCTTGTAGTCGCCGTACGCGTCCTTCGTGCGCAGGTCGCCACAGCAGACCTCGGTCGCCCCGCCGCTGACCATCGGCCATTGCGGACGGCGGCCGTCGGTGTGCTGCCAGTCGTCCAGGCCCTTGCCGTTGAAGAGCGTGATGCGCCTGCCGAGCTCGCGAACGCTGATCAGGTCGAGGTTGACGTGGCCGGTGTCGAGGGCGTCTACGCGGTACGTGATGGTGTTGAGGCCCTTGCGCAGGCTGACCGTCTCGTAGGCGGTGGCCCACTCGTCCCAGGTGACGGTGGTCGGCAGCGACACCTGTTTGATCTTGCGATTGTTGACGTGCAGGCTGACCGTCTTGGTGCCGCTGAACGGGTTGGGGCCGTTGGAGTAGCGCGCTCCGATGGTGTAGTCGCCGGCCCTGTCCACCGTGACGTGCATCGTGGTGGAGGCGTTGAGCTGGCCGAATCCGGCGGCGAACCCGATGCCGGAGTATCCGCGGTGGTCGGTGGCCAGGCCCGCGGCGCCCTCCCGGTTGCCCTCCTCGGCCTCGTAGTAGACCTGCTGCGGCTGCTTGCCGGGCAGCTCGTTCATCGTGTACCAGGCTTCGGTGCTCCACAGCGTCTCACCGTCACGGGACGCGAACGGGCGTGGCGAGCGCAGGTAGACGACCCGGTCGGCGCGCAGGCCGGGCACGGTCAGGGTGACGGTCTTGCGGTCGGAGGAGACCTTCGCGGCGGTCACCGTCAGGGTCTCGGTGTCGACCTCGGGCCCGCCGTACTGTGCGGTGGGCACATACCGCCACTGCTGGAGCTGGTAGGCGGCGGGCAACTTCGTGATCGTCGCGTCGGACAGCGGCTCGGTGTACTCGATCTTGAAGCCGTCGTTCGTGGCCTTCATGGATTTCATGTCGAATACCGAGACCCCGTTCGGGGTGAGCTTCTGCAGGCCGAACCGCAGTTTGCCCTCCTGGCCCCAGTTGCCGTCCGCGCCCAGGCCGCCGAGGTAGATCGCACCGTCCGGGCCGACCGACACCCGGTTGACGCCGGCCTCCAGGCCCTGCGTGTGCCGGAACACCGCGCCCTGCTCGACGCCGTCCACCGTCTCCAGAGCGGCACGCTGCAGGCCGCCGTAGGTGACGTCGCCGATCAGGAACTGGCCACGGAACGGACCGGAGTCCAGCAGCACCGGCGTGCTGGGCGAGTTGCCGATCTGGTTCTGGGGCAACCAGAGCACCGGGCGGGTCGTCGGCTGCGCGTCGAACGTACCGTCCGGGTTGGTGTAGTGGTTGTAGAAGGCGTTGTCCTTGATCTTGATGAGTTTCGACGAGGGCAGCCAGCCGCCCTGGTTGTCGGTCACGTAGATCGAGTTGTCCGGTCCCCAGCCGATGCCGTTCGGGGTGCGCAGGCCGCCGGCGACCTGGGTGACCTGACCGGTCTTGCGGTTGACCACGATGTGCGTGCCGCGCCCGCCGACCGGTTGCGGGTCGGTGGTGGCCCCGCCGAGATTGATCGACACGGAGAGGTTGAGGTAGAAGTTGCCGTTGCGGTAGAGCAGCCCGAACGCGAACTCGTGGAAGTTGCCGCCGAAGGGCCAGACCGCGACCGTGCGCCGGGTGTCGAGCACCTGGTCGCCGTCGGTGTCGCGCAGCTCGGTCAGCTCGTGCTTCTGCGACACGTAGACCATGCCGTCGACCACGGCCACACCCATCGGCTCCTTGAGCCCGCTCGCGATCTCCTTGTACTTCACGCTGCCCGGCCCGGTCTTGCCGGTCACGTTCTCGACCAGGAAGACCTTGCCCTCGACCTTGTCCGTGCCGCCCCAGGTGGTGATCACCATCTTCTTGTCCGGCCGCCAGGCGATGCCGGTGACCTGCGGCTCGAAGCCGGGCGGGCGCAGATCGGTGAGCGTGTAGCCGGGGTTGACCGCGGTCAGCGGCAGCCCGTCGCCCGGGGTGTCGGCGCCGGAGACGCACTCCTTGCGGCCGGGCGCGGTCACCCGGACCACTCCGGCGTCCGTGCTCAGTGCGCTGGTCGGCACGATGGTGAAGTCGCCCGCGCCGGGCGGTTGCCAGGCCAGGCGCAGCTCCTGGCCGCCGTCGCGCTCGAAGTGCTCGACGCGCAGCGGGTGCAGGCCGGCGGCCAGGTCGACGGTGCCGTCCTTGGGCACGTTGCCGTGCAGGCCGTCGTGGTCGATGACGAGCTTGTCGCCGATCCACAGTTTCGAGCCGTCGTCGCTGGTCAGTCGGAAGGTGTAGGACCCAGCCGAGGGCGTGGTGAGGTTGGCGACGGCGTGGGTGACGAAGTTGGACTGCAGCCCGAACTGCTCGTCTGTCGTCCAGTCGATCGTGGGCATCAGCTTGTCCACGTTGGGCGTCTGGCCGGGCTTGAGCTCGCAGACCCGGCTGAGCGGCGCCCCGATGTCGAAGGTCCGGAGCGTCACCCCCGGCTCCTGCGGTGGTGGGTCGGCGGCGAACGCCGGTGTCGGCGTCACTATGGCGGCGGAAATCAGAAGTGTGACCACGGACAGACGTCTCATCTGCGCTCCCCGGTAACGGGTGTGATTCAAGGTTGTGAACATCCTGGAGCAGTTCTATTAGGACGTCCAGATCTTTCAATGATCCAATGCAAAACTTCTTGTCGTACGGACCAAAAGTTCCGTTCGCGGCATGTGCTCGAGGCCACAGAGACACGGGCGCGGCTCGACCCTATATTTGGCACTGCCAACAGTTCTCTGAAGGGAAATCTGATGTCTCGTATCGCCACCGTCGACCCCGCCACCGCCGAGGGTCAGGCCCGCACGCTGCTGGGCCGGGTCGAGCGCGCCCTCGGCGTCACGCCCAACATGATGCGGGCCATGGCCAACTCGCCCGCCGTGCTCGACGCCTACCTCCAGTTCTCCGGCGCCCTGTCCAAGGGGCTGCTGCCGGCTCGGGTGCAGGAGCAGATCGCCCTGGTCGCCGCCGTGGAGAACGAGTGCGGCTACTGCCTGGCCGCGCACACGGTGCTCGGTGCCCGGGCGGGTGTCTCCGAGGAGGATCTGGTCGCCGGCCGCGACGCCCGTGCCTCCGACCCCAAGGCCGAGGCGGCGCTGACCTTCGCCAAGCGGGTCATCGCCAGCAAGGGCTTCGTCGCCGACGAGGACCTCGCCGCGGTCCGGGCGGCCGGTTACGGCGACGGGGAGATCGGCGAGATCGTGGCCGCGGTCGCGCTCAACACCTTCACCAACTACTTCAACTCGGTCGGCCAGACCACGCTGGACTTCCCCGCGGTCGCTTCGCGCCCTGAATAGTTGGCAGTGCCATGTAGTGGTGCGCCCCGACTCCGGGGCGCACCACGATCACTTGCCACTGCCAAGGAAAGTACGATGGCCCCCGAGGGGGTGGGTCGCATGGCCGACGTGCCGGGAATGCCGCCGACCGGTCAGCTCCTGGTCGGTCTGGCCCGGCTCGGTCAGGCCGTGCGGATGGAGGCGTGGCGCAACGCCGGCCCGCACCACCTGTCCCCACTGCAGGCCGACATCATCCTGCTGCTGCAAGGCCGGGCGGGAGCCCTGCGACAGGGTGAGATCGTCACCGCGCTCGCCTCCACCCCGCCCACCGTCTCCGACGCCGTGAAGGCGCTGCGCAAGAAGGAGCTCCTCGACGCGAGCCGTGACCCCGGCGACGCGCGGGCCATGCTGCTCGGCCTCACCCCGGCCGGCCGGGAGGAGGCGGCCCGCCTGCACGTCCAGTCGGAGAGACTGGGCGACGCCGTGGCCGCGCTCGCCCCCGACGACTTCGCCGCCATGCTGCGCGGCATGACGACCCTGATGCGCGAGCTGCAGGACCGGCGTGCCATCCCGGTCTCCCAGATGTGCCTGACCTGCCGCTTCTACGTGCCCCGAGCCCACCGGGACCCGGAGCGGCCGCACCACTGCAACTTCGTCGACGCGCCCTTCGGCGACGCGGAGCTGCGCGTCACCTGCCCCGACCACGAGCCGGCCTGACCCCGGGCCCGGCGCCCGAGCGTGGCGGCGGCGCGGCGAGGCATACTGGGACCATGCGGTCTCGTCCGGTTTCGATGCGACGGCCAGTGGACGGTCCATCGCCCGGCGAGTTCCTCCTGTCCTGGGCCGAGAGCGAGCTGCGCGACGGGCTGCGAGGCTATGGGCGGCCCTTCGAGATCTTCGGGCAGGGGTCGCGGGTCAACGGCACCCACCTCGACCACGACAGCGACATCGACCTGGTCCTGATGCTCACCGAGCCGGGCGCCGGCCCGCTCACCGAGTCGGGGGTCGGCCTGCTCACCGAGCCCGGCGCCCGTTGGCAGGCCTTCCGCGACGACGTCCTGGCCGTGCTGGGGGAGTCCCACGTCGTGCGGATGGGGCGGCGCTGCCTCAACGTGGACGATCCCGACTCGCTGTTCGCCGAGATGGTCGACATCCTCGTCGCGACCGAGCACCGGTGGTCGCCCGATCCCGGCTCGGGCCACTACGAGCAGGGCGTCTTCTTCCATGACCTCCAGGGGCGGCCGATCGTCAACTTCCCGAAGCAGCACCGGCGCAACGGCGACGCCAAGGACCTGCGCACCGGCGGCCGCTTCAAGGAGACGGTCCGGACGGTGAAACGTGCCCGGCGCTGGGCCGAGCGGCACCGTCTGCTCGACGATGGAGCCGCTCCGTCGTACCTCCTGGAATGTCTGCTCTTCAACGTCCCCGACCTGGTCTATCGCGCCGCGCCGGGCGCCGCTCACCGGGAGGCGGTCGCGTGGCTGCGCCACCACTTCGACGAGGCCCCGGAGTCGTTCGCGGCGCTGCCGTGCCAGAACGGGATCAACCGGCTCTTCGGGCCGGGCCCGGATCAGTGGGAGCCGGGCGCTGCTGCGAGAATCATCGACGTCCTTCACCAGATCTGACGTCCGGAGGGTCCTCGCACCATGGGGTGGACGGCCGCGCAGACCACGGCGGTGCTCGTGCCCGTCATCGCCATCGTCGGTGCGGTGCTCACCGCGCTGCTGACCTATGCGCTCAACCAGCGGGCGGCGCGACGGGAGCGGCGGGCCCGGGCGTTCGGTGAGGCGCTCAGCGTCATCGAGGACTACGCCGAGATGCCGTACCGTATCCGGCGCCGCACCGGCTCGGTCGACGGGCGTCAGCAGCTGACCGAGGAGGTCAGCCGGATCTACTCGCGGCTCGCGTTCCATCAGGCGCTGCTGGACATCGAGGCGCCCGCGGTCGCCGCCGCCTACCGGCACCTGGCCAACGAGGCGAAGGCCGAGGTCGGCGAGCAGATGAAAGCGGCCTGGCAGAAACCGCTGCGCACCAGCGACGGCGAGATGAACCTGGAGAAGCACTACGACCGCGACCGTGTGGACGCGGCCCGCGACCGCTGTGTGGCCATCATGCGGGCCGCGCTCGATCTCAAGGGCGGATCCGCCTTCCCGTAACGGGGCACCGCACCGGGTCAGTCGCGAGGGATCGCCTCGATCGCGGCCATGTGCCGCTCACCCCACTCGCCGAGCGGGATCAGGGCCTGGTTCAGCGACTGCCCGAAATCGGTCAGCGAGTACTCGACCTTCGGCGGGACCTGGTGGTAGACCTCACGGTGCACCAGGCCGTACGCCTCCATCTCCCGCAGTTGCTGGATCAGCATCTTCTCGCTGATGCCGCTCACGTTGCGATGCAGATCGCCGAACCGTCGTGGCTCCGCGTGCAGCGCCCACAGGATCAGCGCCTTCCACTTGCCACCCACGACGTCCACCGCCGCGTCGAGGCCACAGTTGTACTCACGCTTCTTCATGGTCGTGACCTCTCATGCTGAGGTTTTGGTAAGTACCTGACAAAATAGTAGGTACTTGTCCGATTCGCAGGAGCGGCGACACCATCGACGTCGTGACCAACGTGACCGTTCTCGGCGCCGGCCCCATGGGTCGGGCGCTCGCCCGCGCACTACTGCGCCACGACCACCACACCACCGTCTGGAACCGCACCGCCGGCCGGGCCGCCGCCCTCGCCGCCGATCACGCCCGGCTCGCCGACACAGCCGAAGAGGCGGTGGCCGCGAGCCGGCTGGTGCTGCCATGCGTCATCGACCACGCCGCGCTGCGCGACATCATCACCCCGGTCGCCGCGACTCTGCGCGGACGGACCCTCGTCAACCTGACCACCGGCACACCCGCCGAGGCCCGCGAGATCGCCGAATGGGCGGCGCGGCACGGCATCGACTACCTGGACGGGGTGATCATGACCCCGGCCGGGACGATCGGCGGGCCGGGCGCGGTGATCCTCTACAGCGGCCCCGAGCACCTGTACCAGGCCCACCTGCCCACGCTGCGGGCTCTCGGCGGCACGGCACTGCACCTCGGCGACGAGGCGGGACGGGCGGCGGGGTACGACGTCGCGCTGCTCGACCTGTTCTGGACGGCCATGAGTGGGCTCGTGCACGCGTTCGCGCTGGCCCGCGCCGAAGGGATCACCGCGACCGAGTTGGCGCCGCACGCCCGGGGCATCAGCGACCTGCTGCCCGCCATCATCGACGACTTCGCCGGACGGCTCGACGACGACCGCTTCGACGGTGACGTCTCGGACCTGCGGTCGGCCGTCGCCGGGATGATCAACGTGCTGCGCTCGGCACAGGCACACCGGCTCGACACGGGCATCCTCGAGGCCGCGCTGACAACGGCACGACGGCCGGTCGAAGCGGGGTACGGCGCGGACAGTTTCGCCCGCCTGGCCCGTACGGTGGCGGTGCACGGTGAGTGACGTCGCGGTGCTCGGACTCGGCGCCATGGGATCCGCGCTCGCCGCGGCGCTCCTCGACGGCGGCCACCACGTCACGGTGTGGAACCGCTCCGACGGCAGGTCCGCACCGCTGGCGGCCCGGGGCGCCGCAGTCGCCGCGACGGCCGCCGAGGCGATCCGGGCCGCGCCGGTCACCGTGGTGTGCCTGATCGACGACGCGGCCGTCCGCGAGACCCTGGTCGCCGTGCCCGGCCACACCCTGGTCAACCTCACCAACAGCACCCCCGCGCAAGCCAGGGACCTGGCCGGTTGGGCCGCCGGCCAGCGGATGGCCTACCTCGACGGCGGCATCATGGCGGTCCCGCCCATGATCGGCAGCCCCGCCGCGTTCGTCTTCTACAGCGGCGCCGCCGACACCCTCGAACGGCATCGCGGGTTGCTGGCGCGGTTCGGCACCATCGAGTACGTCGGAGCGGACCCCGGCCGGGCCGCCGTTCACGACCTGGCACTACTCACCGCGATGTACGGCATGTTCGGCGGCTTCCTGCACGCCGCGGCGCTGCTCCGCGCCGAAGGCATCCCGGTAGCCGGTGCCGAACCGCTGCTGACTCGCTGGCTGATCGCGATGTCGGGCGCGCTGCCGCAGACGGCCGCCGCAATCGACGCCGACGACCACACGACGACGACCTCGGCGGTACGGATGCAGGCGCTCGCCTATCCCCACCTCCTCGACGCCTCCCGCGAGCGGGGCCTGCACACCGGCCTGGTCGAGCCGATGGGGGAGCTGCTGAAGCGGGCGGTCGAGAAGGGACACGGTGACGCCGACCTGTCGGTCCTGGCAACCCTGCTGCGCGGCAACTGAGGCCGGATGATCGATGAGCCCCCGTCCACAGTGATTGAATGGGCGAGTGCCCAGCGTCGAGGAGTTCCTGGCCGAGGACGACCGGCGGCGGTCCGCTGCGATGGTGGAGCTACCGGTCCTCCGGTTGCGTGCACACGGCCGGCTGACCCCGTCCGGTGACGACGGCGAGCTGACCAGGGTGTCGATCGGCCCGGACGGCGAGGCGATCGCGCTCTGGCGCGGCCCGGTTCCCGCGATCACCGTGCAATCCGGGTCGGGCACGGAGACGGTTCGGATCAGCTCCAACCCACCGGCGTACGCCGCCGCACAGCCGCTACCCGGCGGGCGATTCCTCGTGGTCGCGGGTCGCTGCCGGTGGCGGCCGGAGGGTGCGGAGCGCAATGCGACCGTGTACGAGCGGGACGGCACGGTGAGCGCCGAACACGTCTTCGGTGACGGGATCCAGCATGTGCTCACCACACCGGCCGGTGAGGCCTGGGTCGGATACTTCGACGAGGGCGTCTACGGCAACTACGGCTGGGGTTCGGCCGGAACCGAGCGGCCGATCGGCGCCCCCGGCCTGATCCGGTTCGGATCCGACGGCACACCGGCGTGGCGGTTCCCCGCCGACCAGGCACCCCCGATCGACGACTGCTACGCCCTCAACGTCCTCGGTGAGAGCGCTTGGGCCTGCTATTACTCAGACTTCCCGCTGGTACGGGTGACCGGCACCGAGATGACCGTCTGGCACAACGACGTGGCCGGCGGTGCAACCGATCTCATGGTGGACGGCGAGCGGGCCGGGCTCGTCGGCGGCTACGGCGACTCCCGCTCCCGTCTCGCCATGACCCTCCTGGGCGACGGCGAGTTGCACGACGCGGGCACCTTCCGCCTCGTCCTGCCCGACGGCGAACCGCTCCCCGCCGAAGCCTGGACCATCGCCCGCGGTCCTGACCTACACGTCTTCCACGCCCTCAACTGGTACCGCATCGCCCTTGCCGACGTTGCTTGACCGGCGGCTCATACAGCGACCTCCGACCCCGGGCCGACCGTTGCCTCCCGGTCCGTTTCAACCCGTCCGCGACGCAGCGAATTCAGCCACGTCAGCGTGACAACACCACCGGAACCGGTTTCCTACGGCAGTTCCCAGACCTCGAAGTCGGCCGTGCCAAGGACTGCCGCAGAAACATTCCGCGACGGGCGTCAAGGCCGTCGGCGCGCGCGCTCAGCGCAGGAGAGTGCGCTGCAACGAGACCGGCTACGGTGTCGACGTGCACATTGTGGGCCTGGGCGCGATCGTGGAGGATGCCGACCTCGGCTGGTATCGGAGTGAGGCGGTACCAGTAGCGGTGCTGGGCGGAGCAGAATGCCGGTTCGCTCTCGAGGGCTATGCCGACGACTCCGCGCCAGACGATTTCCACGCGGCGATCCGTAACTTCCTGGCACTCGATCGATCAGCTATAGAAGCTGCTGCGTCATCGATCTTCGCCTACTACCGCGACGTCACGGACCAGGTCATGGCCGACGGAGATGACGGTGGGTGCGTCGCCATCGAAGGGCCGGACCGTGTCCTCGATCATGTCCGTCTGGGAAGCGAACTACTGGTCAGCCGGGATCCCTATGGTGACCAGAGGGTTTATGTCTCGATCGAAGGAGAGTGTGACTGGGAACCGGAACACGGTCTGCAGATCGTGTTCCGCGAGGGTGTCACAGTGACCAAGGTAGGTCCGTACGACGGCCACCTCACCAACGCGGCGGCATACGACGACGACCGGCTCGAAGGCGTGGTGTACCGGGCGCTCTGAAGGGAACCACGCTGTATCGAGGAGTTCTAGGCCGACCGGGCAGACTGGCGTCACAGGACCACAGGCGGTAGGCCCTGGCACATCGTCTGCGGCTAAATGGGTATGTGCTCCGTACGCGACAGCAGATGTTCGGATGCCGACCACCGGGTGCACCTCCGCAGTGGCAGTCGACCGCTCACACCGGCGCGCCAACAATTTCTGCAAAGGCTTCTCGCATAGCGTTGGAGGGAGCAGATATGGCGCTCCATAGCGCTACGCCGTCGGCGACGGCCACGGCGACCTTCGCACTCCCGTCGAAGCGATACACCCTGTCGCAACCCTGGTTCATCGCCCATCCGTATGTCTCCGGAAGTCTGGTCAAGCGGCTCCCGAGGGCGAAGAGGGCGCCAGGCGGCAGCGGGTGGTCGAACTCGGCGGACAGTTCGCCGCTCCACAGCACTGCGTCCCACGCTGTGGTGAAGGCGTAGTCCGAGAAGGTGTCGGCGTAGCGACTTCGCGACGCGCAGGCGTCATCCTCAGGGTCAATGAGATACACAGGTGGGTCACCATCCTCGCCGGGAACTGGGACCACCCACCTGCAGCACTCCTGACTATCGGTCTCCAGCAGGAGATAGCCGGACTCCAAGAAGCGGGCGACGGTTGGACCGGTGAGATTCTCGGTTCGCGTGATGCGGTTGCAGCTCACCGAATCAAGTCGTTGGTCGCCACCGAACCGAAACCACTCCTCGACAGCAGCCGGCAGGGGCCCACCTGCCCATTCCTGCAGCGCAAGTAGCTCGGCAGCGACCTCTGCCATGACATCCGTACGGCCGACAATCTCATAAGCAGCCGCTTTCCACACCGTCACATCGGCGATCACACCACGCAGCACCGAGGGACTCAACCGCAGCCTCGCCACACCCAGCCACGACCGTGGTAGGGCCTCTGCCCGGCGCGGGCTCAGCGGCATGAGAGTGAGTTGATCTTGCTCCGGTTGGTGCGAATCCCGAGCGAGAAGAGTAATGGCGGCGGCGATGTGACCGGCATGCAGAAACATGCCGGATCATGCCGGCGTGAAGCTGTTTCTGATGCGGCATGCGAGGCCGGCATTTGGTCCCGACGTTCCCGCTGCCGCTTGGGAGCTCAGTAGCGAGGGGGCGCGAGGCGAGGGCGCTCGCGCGGGTATTGCCGGCCCACGCCCTGTTGGTCGCGAGCCAGGAGCCGAAGGCATGGCAGACGTTGGAGCCGGCCGGCTCGGTGTACACCGACCAAAGGTTTAACGAGGTGGCCTGCAACGAGCCGTACGAGGGCGATTTCCAGGCACGTCGGCGCGCGTATGTGACCGGCACGGACTGCACCGGCTGGGAGGCCCGGGTCTGCTGCACCAATAGGTGACAGATCAAGTCACGCGGCCTGACTGGCCGGTGAGGTCATGATGGTTTCGTACTCGACAGGCGTCAACCGGGACAGCGATCGTTGGCGTCGACGGCGGTGGTAGGTCCGCTCGATCCAGGTGACGATCGCCGTCCTCAACTGCTGCCGGCTCGACCAGCTCCGGCGATCGAGAACGTTGTTCTGCAACAGGCCGAAGAACGACTCCATGGCGGCGTTGTCGCCGGCGGCGCCGACTCGGCCCATCGACCCGAGCACGTAGTGCTGGTTCAGGGCATGGACGAACTTCCTGCTGCGAAACTGCGACCCGCGGTCGGTGTGCAGCACGCACCCGGCTACCTCGCCGCGCCGGGCGGCGGCGTTGTGCAGAGCGTTGACGGCCAGCCTCGACTTCATCCGTGAGTCGATGGAGTAGCCGACGATCCGGTTGGACCACACGTCCTTGATCGCGCAGAGGTAGAGCTTGCCCTCACCGGTGTGGTGTTCGGTGATGTCGGCCAGCCACAACCGGTTCGGGCCGTCGGCGGTGAAGTCACGTCTGACGAGGTCATCGTGTACCGGCGGGCCCGGCTTGCCACCCTTGCCGCGCCGTCGTCGGCGGCTGAACGCACTCCACCAGCCCATGTGAGAACAGATCTTCCACGCGGTGCGTTCCACCATCGATTGTCCGGCCGCGCGGGCTTCGTCGGCCAGGAACCGGTAGCCGAACTCCGGGTCGTCACGGTGAGCGTCGAACAGCGCGTCCGCCCGGTACGCCTCGGCCAGGTCGGCGTCGGTGACCGGGCGGGAAAGCCACCGGTAGTAGGGCTGTCGAGCGATGTTCAGCACCCGGCACGTCACCGCGACGGGGATTCCATCGGCGGCCAGCTCGTTCACGAGCGGGTAGAGCCTTTTCCCGGCAGGTTCGCCTGCGACAGATACGCCGCGGCCCGGCGCAAGACCTCGTTCTCCTGCTCAAGGAGCTTGATCCGTTTACGGGCCTCGCGCAATTCGGCCGAATCGCTGACGCTGACGCCCGGCTTGACGCCTTCGTCGATACCTGCCTGGCGCAGCCACTTGAACAGCGTCATCGGATGGACCCCGAAGTCCTTGGCGATCTGCTCGACCGTCACACCCGGGTCACGGCCTTGGGCGACCCGCACGACGTCGTCGCGGAACTCACGAGGGTAGGGCTTGGGCACAGCAACATCCTTCCAGCCCGCCGTCACGGCAAGCCACCTCAGATGTCACCTATGCGTGCAGCAGACCCGAAGGCGTGCGCTTCTGGACTGCTCGGGCCGATGGGCGACCCCTGGTCATCGCGAGCCATGGCATGACCCTGTGGCTGAGCTTGTCGTTTAACCTCCGGCTCTGCTCCGGCGTCTCGGGTGGACCAGGGGATTGCCAGCTACGTCACTAATAGTGGCTACGACGGGTGATCCGGTGCGGGCCGAGACGAGACCGAGTGCGCGTTCTCTGCGGCATAGGCACGCACCCGATCATGGAGGATCGGTGGACCGGCGCCTGCATCGTCTGATTCCGGTCCTTCGTCGGGTTCGACCGGCTGACGTAGTCGGCGTCGGCTCACGGCTCAGCGCAAGTCGATCTTCACATGGTGCGCCTCGAGCATGTCCAGCAGGTAATCCAAGGTGATCGCCGGCCCCAGCCGACGCGGGTCGTAGCCGGCGACGAGGTGCTCGCGGGCGACGGCCGAGTCGTGCCACACCAGCCGAAACGGTGCCACCGCGCCGAACCTCCCGGGGAGACACTCGTCGAGCGCGTCGAGGTTCCAGCCGAAGTATCCCCCGGGCCGTTGATTGCTTCGCCGATCGCGCAGTAGAACCCTTCGATGTCGGTCACGAACCGGCCGTCGAGGTCGTACGTGGTGCGGGCTGGCCGGTCGGGTGCATCGGACCGGTGGGCGAGCGCCACTCCGGCCCAGAGGTGGCGCAGCTCCCGGTCGTAGCCGGCCCACAAATTCTTCTCGGCGGGCCGTCCGGAGTACCAATGCTCCAGGATGCCGAGGATCCCTAGCGGCAGCGGTTCCTGCGGGTCGCTGTCGATGGTCACGTCGAGGAGTCCTTCACCGAGCCGCGACGGCTCGCCTGCATCGACCGTTCCGGACACCACGGCGCCGATCACCGGGCTGACCGAACCATCTGCGGCCACCATGTACACCCCGGCACGGATCCGGCGGCGACGCTGGGCGGCCTTGGTCGACTGCCTGACCGCGCCGAGCGCGGTCAGCAATGCAGCTTCCGGTCGGCAACCGAGAAGCCGGACTTGCGGCACCGGCGGTGCGGCCTGCTCACGGAACACGCCGGTGACGTCCCGACATGTGCTATAGCGCACCTCGTTTCGGCCCAGAAGGACGAATTCGTTGACGCCGCTGGGACGTACCACCGCGTCCGTGCGGTCGTAGACGTGGACGAACCCGTCGAGATCAATGTCCACGGCTTCCGGCAACATGGTGTTCGACCGTTGAGCAAGCACGACGACGTCGCCGAGATCTTCGCCCCACCAGGACGGCGGCGAGTGTGGCGGAGGCGCCATTATCGAGATGTCACCCAGCCAGGCTCGTTCGGTGCCGAGTGCCTCGGCGGACAGCCGATCGAGCAGATCGGCAAGCGCGCCGTCCGGGGTGCAGCCGACAAGCGTGAACCGCTCCCGCGGCCGAGGCGGCAGGTCGACGAACAGTCCTTGGATCTCCGCGCACAGCGCCAGCGGGATGTCGTCCTCGTAGGAGCCCTCGAAGCCGACGTCGCCAAGGAGCAGCCAGCGCGGGCCGATCGGATGCCCCCACGTCCACCGCCGCTGCTCCGGCGGACGGTCAGCCTCGGGACCGGCGCTCGTCGTCACCCCGCGACCCTACCGGGCCGGAGACGCTACGAGCGGGGCGCCTTCGTGGACGGCGGAGCATCAGCACCCGCAACCCTCAATGCATCCGTTCATCCGTTCATCCGCTCATCGGCACGTCCGCGCCTTTGATCAGGCCAGGTTCCGGAGGCCATGAAGGCGGCGAGGATGTAGTTCGGGTGGCGGTCGAGGTTCTTGCGGGCACGGTCGTAGCGGATGGTGGTGCGGGGGTCGGCGTGGCGGGCGGCGATCTGGACGTCGCGGAGGCTGACGACGGCGTCGAGCATGGTGGTGACGAAGGTGTGGCGCAGCATGTGCGGGTGCATCTTCGGGATCCGCAGCTCGGCGGTCTCGGCCAGGTGCTTGAGCCAGCGGGTCGCGGCATGCCGGTCCATCCGGGCACCGCGGGCGTTGCGCAGGATCGGTCCGTCATCGCGCTCGTCGACGGCGAGGTCGACCGCACGTGCCACCGCTGGCGGTAATGGCACCAGGACGACCTTGCCTCCCTTGCCGCGGACCTTGAGTACGCGGTGGCCGTGTTCCTCGCCGAGATCGGCGATGTTGGCACCGCACGCCTCGAAGATCCGCAGCCCGAGTAGGCCCAACATGGCGACGAGGGCGAAGTCGTTGATGTTGGCGGACAGGCGGGCGGCGGTGATCATCGCCTCGAACTGCAGATGGCTGAGGCCGAGCGTGGGTGACTCGGGCGGGACCAGTGGCCGGCGGACGTAGTCGGCGGGTGAGTGCGGCAGGATCTGGTCGATAACGCAGACGCGGTAGAAGCCGATCACCACGGACAGCCGCCGGGATACCGTCGACGGCTGGTACAGCCGGACGTCCTGGAGCCAGCGCACGTAGCGCTCGATGTCAGTTCGTGCCGCGTGCAGCGGGTTCAGCGTTTGCGTGGCTGACCAGCGTAGGAAGACTTTGAGGTCGGAGTCGGTGTGCATGCGGGACTGGCCACGGTACCGGCCGAGGTACGCAGCCACTGCTGCCGTCAGCAGGCGCGAGTCCGAGGAGACCGGGTGGAACTGGAGTGATGATGAGGTCGTCATATTCCCACGCTTCGACCAGCCGACGCTGGCACTGATCGTGTGTCGTGCTCTCGTCGGCGCCCCGCGCACGGTGCGGCCCCTACTATTCGGGGTGCCGGGCGGCGGTGCATCTTCGTGAGGTTCTCCCCAAGCGATGACCACCGCTCGGCACCCGATCAGCGGGCACCACATGTGCTCGCGGCGGCAGGTGAGTCCATCCGATGAGCCAGGCGTGAGATGACCTCTATCCCGCTGTTGTGCCCACCGGACATACTGGTGCTCATGGTCAGCGGTCGGCTCCGAGGCTATGTTCACCAACACTTCGCATCGGATGAGATCGAGCCGATCTTGAGCCTTCTGGCCGAAGTCGTTCATTCGGAGTCGGACGACCCCGTCGAGGGCATCGAGCGTATTCAGGCTGCGGTGTTGCTTGTAGCCGACGGAGACAGTCATAGATTTCTGCAAGCTCTGGCAATGGCCCAGAGGGACTGGCGCGACGTGCTGGTCGCGGCTGATCTGGCCCACGAGAACTGGCCTGATCGGCTGCAAGTCGCACTCAGTTGATCGCGAGCGGACAGCGGCAGTTGAGTGCATCCCCGTGTTACACGAATATGGCTTCGTAGTCGTAGCGGTCAGGAATGCTAGGTGCGTGGAACACCCGTCGAAGACGATCGTCGCATGGCTCGTGAGCAACTGTCCGAGCGACGCGGCTGAGCTTCGTGCACCGGCTGCTGAGGAGGCCATAGCGGCGGCAGGGCGCCAGTTGGGCGTGCCGTTTGCCGGCGGACTTGGTCATGTGGTGGCGTGCCGCGGATGGGATGTCGGGGCGATGCAGCCTGCTCCCATCCATGTTCACGCCTACTCCGTGGAATGGGCTCTACTGAGTCGTCGCAGGTGGCTTGACATGTCGGAGCGTTCGGCGCGGCGCGAGTTGATTGAGTCGAATCATCTCGATGACCCGGCGGCTGGGCCGGCGGGTACGAGGTGTAACGGGGTGTGGTCTCCGCTCTGGCTGCCCATTGCCGCTGACGGTGGTGGTGGCGACCTGTTCATCGATTTACGACCTGGACCTGCTACCAGGTGTCTCGGATGGTTCGATCACGAAGAGTGGATTTTCGAAGGACCGGACTGGCCCAGTCTGGGTGCCCTTCTCACGCGAGTTGCCGAGTCGATGACGGCAGGAACAGCGATTAACGGTCGGGTTCCGAGGGCAGTCGATGGTCGCCTCGAGTGGTGGGACGAAGAGTAGCGGATGTCCGAGCTGTCAGCGGCAGAAGCGGGGGTTCGGCTTCGGAGCCGCTTTGCGATCATGAGTATGTGTTGAATCATGACGAGACCGTCGACTACCTCAATAGCTTCGACGGCATTCCCCCTGAGGTCCTGCAACCGGAACTCCTGTCTGACGGATCGTGGCTCCTCGACCGGTCGGAGTTCTGGGCGAGCCTGCTCTACGACGGAGCTGACGAGGAACTCCTGGATGCCTTGTTCGGCGGCGAGCAGGGCGTCTTCGACCAGATGACCGACCTGTGGAAAGAGATCGAGCAGTCGGGTAAGTGGCCGGTCCTGAGGCTCGGAACTCAAGCCGGAGACTTCGCGCTGATCAACTGGTATGTGATCGATGAGACGGAGGGCCATGAGTTCGTGGTCCTGCCCGGAGACGGCCGGTGTATCGCCGTCGCCTCGGTCGGAGCACACTCCTTCGGGCCTGGGGTGTCCTGGCCGGAGGCCCAGAGACTGGTCGAACGGGGCGTCCTGGGGTCATCGGCACAGCGGCTGCTTCTGCTGGTGCGCGCCTTGGGAGACGGCGATTCAATGACTGACATGGTGGACCAGGTGGCTGACGCACTCCTGGCAGTCCGTAATGCCGCGTGCCCGCGCGAGACGGCTGTGGAAGCCGCTCGGCAACTACTCGAAGACCGCGGGGGCAGGTGGTCCGTGCACGGTGACGTGCTGGTCAGCGACAACGAATACGCGGCTCGACGGCTGGGTGGACTTCCGCCAGAAGATCTACTCAAAGTCACGCAAGCACTTCAGTAAGACGAGCCAGCCAACCTTCGTTACCACCATGGGGTTTATCCGCGCCCCTTCGACCCAGGATAGCGCCCACTCATCGCCATCCGCATTCGTAGGGTCCCCTTTGGCCTGCCGGCGGTGACGAAGCTCCCTCAGGTCAGGACGGGGCCAGGGCCCCGGCAAAGTCGTGGTGGTGTCCGACTTGAGTGGACTGGGGTAGAAGCGCCGCTGTTCGGTGCAGCAAGACGGGCATGACCGATTCAGAAGATCATCAAGGTTCCTACGCCACGATGATCTATCCGAAGTGAGTCATGCCCGCACTGCCATCATCTCTGATCTCCTCTTTGTCCTGTACACCGGCTCTGACCGTGCCCGAAACCGCTGGCGGGCTGGTGGCAGCGCTGGCCGAGCTGCCCGATCCGCGGGCCCGGCGAGGGGTCCGGCATCAGCTGACGGTGGTGGTTGTCGCAGCGGTCTGCGCGGTGATCGCCGGCTGCCGTTCCTACACCGCGATCGCCGAGTGGGTCGCCGACGTGCCGGCCACGACCGCTCTCACCTTGGGCATCACCCCTGGCCGGCGCCCATCCGAAGCAATGATCCGCCGGCTTTTGCAGGCCCTCGACGCGCAGCTGCTGACCACCGCGATCACTGTCTGGCTCGCAGGCCGGGCCGAGACCCCGGCGAGTCGGCAGGCCATCGCGGTCGATGGCAAGACACTGCGCGGATCCCGCACCGGCGACAGCACCGCCCGACACGTCCTGGCCGCTTGCGATCAGAACGCCGGTATCGTCCTGGCCAGCACTGATGTCGACGGCAAGACCAATGAAATCACCCGATTCGGTCCGCTGCTCGACCAGATCGGCGACCTACGCGACACCGTGATCACCGCTGACGCCATGCACTGCCAGCGCGAACACGTCGACTACCTCGCCGAACGCGGCGCCCACTGGATCCTGACCGTCAAAGGAAACCAGCCTCACCTGCACAAACAACTCTCAAGACTGCCGTGGAGACAGGTCCCGCAAGCTGCCCGCCAGGATGACCGCGGCCACGGCCGCCGAGAGATCCGCACCTTGAAGATCCTGACCGTCGCGGCCGGCATCGACTTCCCGCACGCCGCCCAGGCCCTGCAGATCCGCCGCCGCAGACGCCGTCTCGACCAGCCCCGACGCTTCACCACCGAAACCGTCTACGCCATCACCGACCTACTCCTTCACCAGGCCAAGCCGGCCCAGCTGGCTGACTGGATCCGCGGTCACTGGACCATCGAGAACAAGATCCACTGGGTTCGCGACGTCACCTACGACGAAGATCGCAGCCAAATCCGCACCGGCACCGGACCACACGTCATGGCAGCCCTCCGCGACGCCGCCATCAGCGCGCTACGAGCGGCCGGAACCACCAACATCGCCGCCGCCAACCGGCACCACGCCCGCGACAGCAGCCGCCCACTGGCACTTCTCGGCCTCATTTAGGACTTTGCCGGGGCCCTGAGGACGGGGCGCATCTGGCACCTATCGATGCTCGTTATGGCGGTCATGACGGATAGGGCGGAAGCGATCGATGTGTTGGGGGGTCCGCGAGCAGCTCAACCAGCGCCTGAACAGGCAAGGCGGACGTCTTGTTCGAGCTGACGGACGCCCTGTTGTGCACCGACAGGCCGGTGAAGTCGCTGGCCGGGTTGTCTCTGGCTCCGGAGCACCGGCGTGGCCATGGCACCATGTACGACGCGCTGAACCACAGCCTTCCAGCCAGTCCTCCTGCCGGCCGGACGTGGGCGAGGTGTTTCATAGGTAGTCGAAGAACCGCCAAAACCACGTCGCTTCGGCAGGCCCGAACACCCATTGATTGGGGCCTTCGTATGGGGCATCCAGGACGTGCTGAGGGACGAGCCGGAGCTGCAACTCCGCCGACACCTGCTCGATGCGGCGGTAATCCGCCTGATGTACCGGCGGCGTTCGGTCGGCGTCAGGTGCGGGCCCGACACGGTACGGCCGGCAAGCGGTCAGGGCACCGAAATTGCTCAGGATGACCGCCAACGGCAAGCAGGTCCCGCTTCGCTGGTCGTACGTGCGGGTGACCTCGGCTGGGATCCGGATGACGCCGAAGCGAGCGGCGTCCTGCTGTGGACCCTGCCCTCCGAGCAGCCGACAGCCGAAGGCCTCGCTCAATCCCTCGGCCAACTGATCGAAGCGAGTCTGCATCGCCGCACGATCGAAGCCGCTCGGGAACTCCAAGCCGACGGCCGATCCCAACCTGCCCGGCTCGTCCAAGGCACGCAGTACCGACAACCATCTCTCTTCGCCCGCCGCCGGCGCGTCCGGCACGATACCGGTGACATCGCCCGCGACCGGAGGACTGTCCGTGTGCGGGGACGGGCCCGGTGCCGAGGCTCGCTCTCCCTGCTCGGCGCGCGGGTTGCCGCCCCCGCGCCGACGGAAGAACTCGACCCTCCTGAAGAACTCGGCCGCCATGCCGCAGAGACGCCCCGGGCAGACACCGGCCGCAATCAGCTCATCACGCAGTTGCGGCGGCGTGTTCGGATGGTGCGCGACGACGTGACGTTTGTGGGTGGTCCCATTCGGGAGTAGGGCCGCTTCCACCTCCTCTGCTTCCTGGCGAGCCAGAACTTGCAGTACCGCCGCAGGAGTTCGCAGGTGATACAAAGCCTCATTTCGTACGCTACAGTCCGCATCTTGCAGGAGGATCGCGACGACGTCCGGAGGGGTGTTCGGGTTCCGGGCGGTCCACACCCTCACCGGCCGAAGCGGGTCGGTCGCCAGTTCCCGTAGACGCTGCTCCGTGGTATCGGTCGACCGGGCTTCGTTCGCCCTGAGGAGCCCGACCTGGCGCTCGGCCGCCGACCGAATCTGCTGATAATCCATCGCGGCATGGTCTCAATAGCGAGTCTGTGATGCACCTGCAATTCCGCTCGTGGAATGCACTCACATCGGCACGAGCGGGCACCGGCCGGCGTCGGTCGGCCGTGACGTTGGGCGGCGAGCGGATCGCGGCATGAGAGTTAACTCTTGGACCCATGCCTATCGAACCGTCGGCCACCGAATGGGCTTGTTCGGCCGAATTGCCTGCAACGGTGGATCATCGATCCAACAAATCGCCGCGGCGTGGCTGACGACTACCGGCAACGGAAAGGCTGACGTGGAACTCAGGGTTCGAGATGTGATGGACCGGGCAGCAGCCGTTAACCATGACGTCGAGCTGGCCGACGTCCATGCGATCTTTCGGCACGGCGGTCCCAATCCGGGCGCGGACCCATCGAAGCTGGGTGCGCTCAGGCAACGTGTCAACCTGCCCCCGTCATATGCAGAGTTTTTGACCTACTGCGATGGTTGGACCGGACTCGACGGACAGACTGACCTGTTCCCGATCTCAGAGTTGCTCGACGGGCCGGCGACCGAAGAAGCCTGGGTGATCGTCGAGGCGTACGACGAGGGCAGCGGCTGGCAGTTCGGGCTTTCCCGCGATCGTTACCTCGTCATTGGTGCGGCCGAATCAAACCTGAGCATCGTCCTGCTCGACCTCGCATTGCCGCCTCGGGTGTGCTGGCTGACTCAAGGAGGCGTGGAGGAGTTCCCGGCCCTCGATGCGCTCGTTGCGACTGCCACCGAATACAACCTGGAGACCCTCTCCGCCCTACGGGCCGACCCGTGGCTGGGTATCTCCGACGATGCCGGGACGCGCTGACATCGGCACGAACGGACAGCGGTGAGCGTCAGGCAATCCCTGACGCTCTTCGGCGCGCGACTCGCGCCAAATGAGGACGCGCTACTCGTACCCGGGGTACAGAAAATCGGCGTGTTCTAACGAAGGATGATAGAAGGCGGTGCGGATCGTCCTTCCTGCGCACTTCCGAGCCGGCGCACCAGAAGCTCCTCAACTACCCGGCTGACGGATTGCGGCGCCCGGATCGGTGCTCTGCTCGAGGGCCGTCCACCACTCCTCCAGCTCATCGACCCGGCTCTGGAGTGCGGTGTTCGCCGCCCGGGCCGTCGCCAGTTCCTCGGTCAGCGCACCGATCGGCCCG
Organism: Actinoplanes sp. CA-252034; assembly: GCF_050956125.1. Taxonomy (NCBI): domain Bacteria; kingdom Bacillati; phylum Actinomycetota; class Actinomycetes; order Micromonosporales; family Micromonosporaceae; genus Actinoplanes; species Actinoplanes sp. CA-252034. The sequence goes on along the minus strand of NZ_CP191846.1, from coordinate 5,827,892 downwards.
GAGGCGGTCAGGGCGTCGAGCCAGCCCGCGACCAGCCGATCCTCAGCGGCGACCCGGCGGAGCGCGGAGGCGACCACCTCCGGTGACAACTCAGCCACAAACTCTCTCGGGAGCGTGAGCAGGCGAGCGACCTCGCCGAGGCTCCGCGCGGCGCTCATCTGGCGCCGAAGGCGCTCGGCGGACGGCAACGCCGGTTCGGCCGGTGTCGCAGCCGCGATCGGCTTGGCGGGAGAAGGAGCGGTCTTCGACACGGGCTCGGGCGTAGGTGCCGGCTCCGGGTCAGGCTCGGCCTCTGACGGGAGTTCGGGAAGGTTGTCCCCCACCCAGGCGTAGGCCAGAGTGTCGCCCTTCTGCCGTCGGACGACATTTGGCCACTTGGGCAGAACCGCCAGCGCGCGGGGCCCGTGCCGGGCCCAGGTCTCGTTCCGGAGACCGAGCTCGGCCAGACGCTCCCGGATCTCTCGCACCTTCAGCGGGACCGACGACTCGGCCAACAGGTGGAGAACCACCGCGAGGGGCTCTTGGGCGAAGACGGCGTGGAACAGCCGGGAGTCGGACAGAGCCAGGAAACGCAGCGAACCCCTCGTCGCGACGTGAACGCCGGCGACCCGTGGGACAAGCTCTTCCTCATCGGTGTCATCCCACTTGACCTGATAGTTTGTCCCGTCATCCGCGAGGATCGATCCGGCTCGGGTGCGGCGTACGCCGTACGAATCGGACACCCGGACAAGACCCTGATCTGCGCTCACGAATGCGACTGTAATGGGTATTGTCGCGGCCGGGCCGCCGGCCGGAGTCAGCCCATCCTGGCCAGGCTCATCGGCCGTGTGCGCCCAGCGCCGGCTTGGCGGAACGGCTCTGTTGCATCGGCCGATCGGATGGTCAGGCAGTGTTGACCGGTGAAGTCCGTTGCTCCGTCCCGTTCCTGGTCTCATCCTCGATCCGCGTTCGCCGGGTTCCGCTTCCCGGCCGAGGTGATCGTGGTGGCAGTGCGCTGGTACCTGCGCTATGGCCTGTCCTACCGCGTACGCCGGGTTAGCCGGGCCAGGCGTCACTTGGCGTGACGATCCCTCGCCGGCCGCCGCGCGCTGTCGGCGACAGTTGAGTGCAGGTCGATGCTGCACCGGGTGATCCCTGTCTGTCAGGGTGAGTTGGGGCCAGCGGCTCATAGCAAGTCCGCCGGACAGGGCGAGTTCAGGATCGAGAGTCGTTGAATACTGCTGTTGACGTCGTGGCCGTCCAGGATGGGGTCATGAGTCGCAAGAAGGGTCCGCGTGCGGACGGGCCTCGGGCACGCCGGTCGTTCACGCCGGGGCAGAAGCTGGAGTTGCTGGCCGGCTATGAGCAGGCCGTCGCGGCCGGTGAGGGCGGGGCGTTTCTGCGGCGCGAGGGCTTGTACTCATCGTTGATGTCGGAGTGGCGCCGGTCCCGGGACGCGGGATTGTTGCAGGGTAAACCTGCTGGTGAGACGGTCGGGCGGCCCAGTGTCGAGCAGGCCGAGATCGCCCGGTTGCGGCGGGAGCTGGCGCTGGCGCAGGCGAAGCTGGCGCGGACGGAGACGGCGTTGACGATCATGGGAAAAGCGCACGAGCTCTTGGAGGACATCTCCAGGAGCGAGCCGGACGGTCCGGACGTCTTCGGGCTCGGCAAGCGCTGATGGACGCCTTCCAGGCGTTGACGGGTGCGGGGACCACGACCCGGGCTGCGGCGGTGATGACCGGCATCTGCCGGTCCAGCGCCGATCGGGACCGGCGCCGGCCGAGCCCGTCACCTTCGCCGCGTCCGGTGCCGGCGAACGCGTTCACCCCGGCCGAACGCGACCGGGTGCTGCGGCTGCTGGACAGTCCGCAGTTCGTCGACGCTGCTCCGGCACAGGTCTACGCCGCTCTGCTCGACCAGGGCGTCTACGTCGGCTCGATCGCGACGATGTATCGGATCCTGCGTGAGCACCGGCAGGTCCGTGAGCGTCGCCGGCTGGCCCGACATCCGGCCCGCGCTCGCCCGGAGCTGGTCGCCGACGGGCCACGGCAGGTGTTCAGCTGGGACATCACGAAGCTGGCCGGCCCGGTGAAGGGCTCCTACTTCGACGCCTACGTGATGATCGACGTCTACTCCCGCTACATCGTCGGCGTCCGGGTGCACTCCCGTGAGTCCGGCCCGCTCGCGGCGTCGATGATGCGGGAGGTGTTCGACGTCCACGGCATCCCGCACGTGGTTCACGCCGACCGGGGTACGTCGATGACCTCGAAATCGGTGGCGGACCTGCTCGAAGACCTGACCGTGACCCGGTCACACTCGAGGCCGAAGGTGTCCAACGACAATCCCTACAGCGAGGCCTGGTTCAAGACGTTGAAGTACGCGCCGGTCTTCCCGGACCGGTTCGCGTCCCTCGCGGACGCGCGGGTGTTCATGACCGACTTCGTGACCTGGTACAACAACTGCCACCGGCATTCCGGAATCGGCCTGCACACCCCCGCCGAGGTCCACCACGGCCGCCACCACACGGTCCGCGCCGACCGCGAGGACACCCTCGCCGCGGCCCGCGCAGCCCACCCGGAACGCTTCGGCACCGACCGGCTCCTACCCAAGATCCTCGACCTGCCCAAACAGGTCTGGATCAACAAGCCGGAGCCGGAACTTCAAGCCGCTTAACTCCCGCTGGCCTCAAATCCTTGACACGTTCCGGATGACTGATGGCCCGGCCAGTACGGTGGCATCATGCCGATACCGGACCTCATACCAATCGCCTATGAAGAGGGTTACCGAACCGACAAGGTCGGCCGCTACAACGGTGGCCAGTTCTTCGCGAGTGCGTGGGACCGTCACGCCTACATGCATCTCTTCGATCGTGACGGCACCTATCGCGAGTCCAAGATCATTCCGATACCGGCCGGAGCCGCACTCGGGACGACCCTCGACGGCTTGGTTTCAAAACTCCCGGGGATGGTCAAGTGCGACATCACTGTCCGGTTGTTCCAGATTGAGTCCGACGGAGTGTTGTTTGGGCTATTAGATGAGTCCGGCGACCGGACCGGCGACGATGTCCATACCGACTGGGTGGAGTTATATCCGGACGGTCTCGGCTTCACTGCTCCCTGGGACGGCTTCTACTCTACGTAGCCCGACAGCAGCCGATGCGCACGATCAGCGGCAAATGAGGATGCCGAGTGGAAAGCTGTGCTGCATGTCAGGCGGAAGTTCATCGTTCACCTTCCGTCCGCTCGGCAACCCCGGGCGGCAACGATATCTGCGCATGGACGAACTTGAGGCTGTCTACAATTCGCCGGAGGCCGGTCCGGACAGTGTGTTTTGGTGGGACCGCCGATCGGCTGCCCCGCCGCATGCGAGGGTCGTAGTGTCGATCATCGGCGACGACCACTGCTCGGTCCTCCTACGCACGTCGATCATGAGCCACTTTCTTGTTCAGCCCGGTGTCGACGGCGATGAGGTCGTAACGATGCGGGGCGCTCGGGTTGCCATGCCAGGCGGCGCTGTGTTGCCTCGTGGACATGGTCTCGAGGCACTGCGGAGCGTGGGCGACGTGGAGCGGCTGCAAGCGATTCACGCGTGGCGAAAGCTGCCGGAATGGCGCGATGACCCACTGCATGAGCGACTTGGTGATGTCGTCGAGGAGGCGCTCGACAAGGCCTACGATCTGGTGCTGGCAGGCACTGAGGGCGGCCCGGCGGGGCTGCGCCACTTCGGCAATCTCATGCTGCTGCACAACGCGGTGATGTCCGGCGGCGTTGGGTGGGTCCGCTTGGACCAGCCCCTACAGCTGGTCGCAGCAGGGGCTGCTGGCGCCGACTACCTTGGCCTGCCGGACCTCGCGGCCGTGATCCGCCGGATTCACACCGACTCGGACCCGGACTATGAGTGGCGACTGGGCGCGCTGTACCACGAGTACTCGGGGCCGTTCGGGGACGACGCCGGGGCGATCCGCGCCGCTGTGGCGCGCCGGATCGACGCCGAACCGCAGGAATTCGGCCTACAGCCCGACACCATCACGAGGCCGAGAACGCCACCAGCATGACGGTCAGCGACGGCGAGGGCCGGGCACAGGGAACCCGCACCGACGTTTTCACTCAACAAGACCCAGTTCGCGCTCATCGGCACGACAAGACGCTACGCCCAGCGCAGCAGTTGCCAGCCGTGCCGGCGGCGCCCGGCGCGAGCGCGGACAGCGGCATGACAGTGCGTTGCAGGCCGCAGGGAATCCGACGCTTGGTGGGGCTTGGCATGTGAGCGGCCTCACGAACTCCCGAAGTGCAATCCATGCCGTCGATCACCTGGCTGCCATGGCTAGGGCGAATCCTAAGAATGCCGAAATGTATCCCAGGATCAGCCAGCCGGCCAGTTCCCGGCGTGGCCAGATCCAGCATCCGAAAATTGAGACCGCAAGGCCGATTCCACTTCCCCAGGAAGGAGCCCACTTGACAACCCCAAGATTTTCTGGCTTGCATTCTTTTATGCTTTCGTGACCCGCGCATTGGGCGTACATGCCCTGCCATAAAGTCCCGGAGCAGCACAACAGCAGGAGAAGCCCGAGGGTGGCCATCGCAGCCGCCATAAGAGGCCAAAAGCGCTCCTCGGTCACAGGTATCTCATCTGGCGAGTCAGTCACAACTCGAAGGGTAAGCGTGCCAGGGAAGCTACGAGGGTGATTGTCATTTCTGGCGCGATCTGCTGACTTTCAAGCCGTACCCGAACGCCGAATTTCAGGCTGGCATCAATATGAAGGGCCGATACGACAGAGCCGGAAGCTTGTAATCCTGATGCTCCTGATCGATGGGTGAACGCACTTCACTCAGCAGTTCAATGACTTGTTGATATAGCTGCCGGAAAAGTTGACTGTGTTGCGGGGTCCGGTTGTGTGATGGTTCGCTGCCGCCCGTCGCACACGGACGTCCATGCTCGGCGGAGACTCCGGTGGCTTCGGGGGACCTGAGTCGTCTAATGGGCTTGCTGGTGCCGCCTGACTTCCGCGGGCCTTCTGCGCTGTATTGCGTGAGGCCATCTACCTGTACCGCATGCTGAGTCTTGTTAGTTTCGGGTGCATGGGCATCGTGCGGGTGTACGAGACCGATGACTACTGGCCCGAGTATGGGCTACTGCTTCTGCAGGACGTGCGAGGTCGAGCAGCCGATCTGCAGGAGAACAATCCGCCGCGCGGCAACGACGGAACGTCACCGGCCGGCACGTTCGCCGGTGCCGGTGCGGGGTGGATCGCCGCCCAGGCCGGCAATGATCAGGTGGTGGTACGGCTGGAGCTTCATGACGCCCCACCCGAGCCGGACATGGAGTTCGACGACGTGCTGGAAACGCCGTACCACGCGGCTTCCGGTGGGTTGGCGCTGTGCACGTTGACCGGCGGTAGCCCCTGGCAGGCGGACTTCGACCTGGACGACGCGGTTCGCTATCGGGTGCGTATCGCGCGGCGGGGTGATACGTGGCTGCTACGTTTCTGGTCCGACGCGGCGCTGGATCCGCCGGTGTGGCTCGCCCGGTCGGCATCGGCGGTTGGCGGGGGCGGCAATGGATGGCACGAGGAACTGCCACACGGGCTGATGGAGGTCGCCTACCTCGTCGGCAACCTGGCCCGCGACCACGGCGGCTGGTTGACCGTCGAGCAACTCGACCAATGGTGGCGTACCCACCACCATCCCGAAACGGGACTCGACGAGCCGTTGTGGCCTGATCCGGCGCGGCGACCGACGACCGGCCACGCCGACCTCGATCAGCGCAACGCCGATCAGCGCGTGGCGGCACTCGCTCACCAGGCCAAGCAACAGGGCCGGGTCGACGAGATCGCCGCCGAACTCGGCGCAGCGCCGGTGCGAACCCGGCGCGAAGCGCTGCCTTTGCTGGTCAGGGCTGGCATCCTGCAGCACGAGGAACCGGACCGCTTTCGCGCCGGACGACCCGCGTCTGTCGACACCGTGCTCAAGCTGCCTGCCGAGCGTGTCCGGCAGTTGCGGGAAGCCCGCGAGCGCAGCCGGTTCTCCAGCCTGGCGGAGGACGTGGCCGCAGTCCTGCGATGGGCGCCGACGATGCCCCTGGAGGTCAGCGCCGCATTGCTGGCCGTACGGCTCCTCGTCGACGAGGACAACCTACGCGGCGCTGTCGCCTACGCCGAGAAGACCGGTCTCCTTCACGTCCTGAACGAAGAGCCCCTGCGGCTGATATGGGGACGCCGGCCCGAACCGGCGCTCGCTGAACCGGTGAAGGTTGAACCGGCGCTCCCTGAGCCCGCGCCCGCCGAGCCGGCCGAGTCCGCCATCCGCGAGGAGATGGGCGACGACGAGGTGGAGGCCTTCCTTAGCGAGGTGCTAGACGTCGAAGAGGTCGAGGCGATCATGTCGCAGATCCGGCGAACCCTCCGGCCGTCGGAAGCAGCCGCGCAAGGCGCAGGGCCCGCCGGCTCGCCGACTGCTCAATTCTTCGTTTCGGGTATACGCCCCAAAAAGCGGACCGTTCCGGATCTGCCGCCGCTCGGTTTCCCTCCCCGAGCCGGCATGATCGAGACGAACGGCACCGTCGTCACCTGGCACGACGGTAACCCCGTGGAACTCGCGCGACTCGGCGGACGTGACTGGCACAGCAAGGACTACAGCCGCGCTGTACAGACCCGGCACGGCATTCTGGTCATGCGTCACGGCAGCCCGGCCCGGCTGGTCTCCGACACCGGCGAAATGACCGAGATCGGCGAGATCGGCACCCCCATGGTGGCGCTGTTCGGTGACGGCCGACGCGTGGCTCACCGCGTATACGAGCACTCCGGCCGGTCGACGCGAAACCAGCTCAAGGTGGTCGACCTGGCCGACGGGTCGTCCACCAACATGCCTTGGCCGCAGGACCGGGATATCCACATGCTCGGCGTCCATGACAGCGCCGTCTACTTCACCGACAGAGCACCCGAGACTCCGTCCGTCCAGGAACGCGTCACCATGCGCTGGGTCCCCGGAAGCGATCCCCAACAGCACCCCCACCAGCTCGCGTACATCGATCCGCTCAGCGGCACCGGGATCAGACCCGCAACTGACGGGACCACCGTGATCCGACCCGACGGAACGACCGTGCACGTGCGGATCGACTCGCGGGCCGGACTCGTCCCCGGAGCAGGCGCGCTGTGGACCGTACGCGGTCATCCGCCCGCGGTGACCCTCTTCCCGGTCGAGCCTGATCCGACGGCGCAGGCATGGTGGTTGCCGTTCGACGGCGTGACCAGATCCACTGGCACCTACAAGATGAGCCCCACCTGGGAGGATGCCGACCACGTGCTATTCCCCTACGGAGCGGCCTACATCGAAGCCGGACCAGCAACGGGCGTACGGCTGTCCCTGCGCGACGGCTCCACCGAACGCCTACCTACCAGCAGCAACATCCGCCTGGTCCAATACGTCGAACCGCTACTGACACCGTGACCGGCGTGGTCCCACGCCGCTGAGCGGGTCAGCACGATCCGCGATCTAGCAGGGGTGCCTTCCCGGCAAAAGTCGACCAACAGCGGCCGCGCCAGCAATCGGGACCTCGGAGCACGTGGGCCGGTACTCGGTCAGCGGCTACTTATTTACTGGTGGTACGACTGCAGCCCGGCCAGGCTTGGTCGAGGTGACCGGCGGAACGCTCTGATTGCGGCTGTCCACCGCGGTTTGGTGTGACTCTCATTTGGCGTGCGGTCTGCCGGTCACCGCGGCGTGGAGTGGCTCAAGAGGGGACTGCCCAGCTCAAAGTAGCGCTGCCCTCCCGCCGACACATTGTCGGCTCGACGGAGGGACAACGATATGGGCCAGGTCGTCATCGGCGTAGACCCGCACAAACGCTCCGCCACCATCGAGGTCATCGACCAGCGCGAGCGGGTGCTCGGCAAAGGCCGGTTCGGCACCGACACCGACGGCTACCAGGCCATGCTCGCTGCCGGCCGCAAACACACCGACCGGGTCTGGGCGGTCGAGGGCTGCAACGGCATCGGCCGGCACGTCGCCCAGCGCTTGGTGGCCGACGGCGAGACCGTCCTGGACGTGCCGGCGAAACTGTCCGCCCGCGCCAGGGTCTTCTCCACCGGCCAAGGCCGCAAGACTGACCCGGTCGACGCCCACAGCGTCGCCGTCGTCGCCCTACGCACCTCTGACCTGCGGCAGGTCGTCGTCGATGACATCACCGTGGCGTTGCGGCTGCTCGTTGACCGCCGCGACCAGCTCGGCAGTGCCCGCACCGAGATCGTGTCCCGGCTGCACCATCTGCTGCTGGAACTGATCCCCGGTGGGGCCAAGAAGTTCCTGTCCGCTCAGCAGGCCCGGGTGCTGCTCAACACCGTGCGCCCGCGTGACGTCGTCGGCAAGACCCGCCGCTGGCTGGCCTCCGAACTGATCCATGAACTCGTCACCATCGACAAGAAGATCAAGGTCGCGAACGCGGAACTCACCGAACTGGTCGCCGCGACCGGCAGTGAGCTGCAGAAACTGCACGGCATCGGCCCGTCCGGCGCCGCCCGGCTGATCGGCGACATCGGTGACATCAGCCGGTTCACGACCCGTGGCCACTTCGCCTCCTGGAACGGCACCGCACCCATCGACGCCTCATCCGGCGACCAGAAACGACACCGCCTGTCGAGAGCCGGCAACCGGCGCATCAACCGGGTCCTGCACATCATGGCCGTGGTCCAGCTGCGCAACGACACCGAAGGGCGCCGCTACTACCGGCGCAGACTCGCTGAGGGTAAGACCACCATGGAAGCGATGCGAGCCCTGAAACGCCGACTCTCCGACGTCGTCTACCGACAGATGACCGCCGACGCGAGACGGCTCAGGACGGGCCCGGGAGGACACGTGGGGGCGACTCTGCAATCCAGCGCGGCCGGCCTAAATCCCCAGGCCGACACTTCGGAGAAGTCACTTCCCGGACCCGCCGAAGACCACCATAGAACACCGCTCCTCACCACCTCTTGACACAGAGGGGCGCCAGATGAGTGCACATGATCTTAAGTTGGTGGATCTTGGCTATTCGGACGTGCGTTGGGTGCCCGAGGCAGTCGGCGAGCCGCGAGTGAGGATGTCGAGTTCCCCCGCGTCCTTCCTTCGCATATCCGAGAATTGATCTATGGTGGCGACGGTGGAGCAGTCCTGGACACGCATTGTGCGGTGGCTGTCGATGAACGTGTCCTGGGCGATGCCGGCTATCGCTCCGCCAGCGAGTCCGCAGGCCATCGCAGACGCCGAACGCGAAATCGGGGTGCGCCTTCCCGAGGACCTGAAGCAGTGGTGGTTACTGGCGGACGGCATGACGTCCATGGTCTTCTGCCTTCCGCCGGAGTGTCAGCCACTATCGATTGCCGACAGCCTGGAAGACCGGCGCAGGCACCTTGACGGCTGGCGCGCCATGGGAGAGCTCACCAGTTCCGATGACTTGGCAGGTGAGATGTCGTTGCCTTTCCTCGACTTGTTTCTACCCATCGGTATCGACGGCTGCGGTGGCTACCTCTACGTAGACTTGCGGAAGGGCGACCTGAGGGGCTGTGTCGGGTGGTGCAACGGTGAGGAACACCATGACAGAGTCGAGTGGGGCAGTACCGCACATCTGCTGGCGGCGACAGCCGAGGCGATGGACGCACGCGTGCCATGTGAGGGGCCGTACGGCGATGCGTTGCCCGAGCCGGATCCCGAGTTATTCGTGATTTGGCGCTCTGTCAATGAAGCCGGCTGATCAGCCAGAACCAGGTCGCTTCTTGAGCGCTGATCGCCGCTGGCCATAGAAGTGTAGGGTCTCGGCCAGGTCGGATCCGCAGGAGCTGCGGTTTTAGTGCACGCGAATCGCGGCATGAGAGCACGCGGACCGGTCGCAGACAAGAATGACTCCATGGATGCGGAAAGGGTCGGCGGCTCCTTCGTGGTGGAGATCGGATATCGACAGGCATGGCCGTTTCTCGGCCTATGCGATAACCGGCCGACGCCAGCTCAGGAGACACGGCTCTACATCGACACTGCCTGGCGGATCGAGGCGACCAGCTCCGTCGACGGCCACGCAGACGACGACATGGCGTGGCTGACCGCAGCTCTGGCTCTCAATGGAAGAGCCATCGACACCGCGCGGGTGAACGACGACGGCTCACTGCTTCTGACGACCGGTTCCGGCGCGGTCTTGGTCGTCTCAGGCGAACCCGACCAAAGCACCGGCGGCGAGGCATGGTGGCTCACCGGCTGGCGCTCTGCTTGATCCCCAACACCACTATCCGCGGCAGAATAGTGCGCGCCATCCACGTATCAGTCTGCATCGGAATCTGTGGACAGCGGCGGCGAGTCGAATGTCTCGTACGCCACTCCGATCCGGTGTTCGCCCTCGGCAGCCTGCGGTTCCGGATAAGTGATGCCTAAATGGCGCCACAAATCGACGAAAGCCCACACCTTCCACAGTGCGAAGCTGTCGTCCGGCCACACCTTGCCGCTGTACGACGGCCGGGCCCGATGCCAGAGAGCCTTCAGCAAACGAATGCCAACCCCGGCGAAATAGGGCGCAATCGGGTCCGGATCAACCCCGAACGTCACGCCTACGGCGCGGGGATTCCCACCCCAGCGACGGTTCGCCTCGCGCGATGTGGTCCCTGGCGAGACTTGGTTTAGCGGCGTCGTCGAGTACCTGTCCCGGACGACTCCGTCTGAAATGGCAACGTGGCTCCAGTCGTCGTCGAAGACGTCAACGACGCTGGCGACAGTGTTCAGCTCCGCGGACAGCCAACGAGACACCCCGATCGGGAAACTCGTGAAGCGCGGCCAGCCGATCACCGTCCAGCCGTTCACCGGCGGCACGACGATAACCGCCTTCCGCCTCATGGCCGCCTCGACAGGCACGAGTTCAGACGGCACCCCGTGCAGAGCAGCAAAGCCGGCAACCGACTCGGCAACCGAGGCCACATCAGAGCTCCGGACGGCGGTCAGCTTGAGAGACAGCACCACGGGCTGATCGTATGGAAACCGGCTGGTGGGAGACATCCAATCGCCGAAGGCGGGTAGGTCGGGACCCGCCCAGCACAACCGGCGGAGTCATTGGGGCACGATGACGTGTACCGCGCTGGGCTTCTCGATCACCTTGGGGGTTCAACCTCGTCCGCTGCGGTCAGGTGGGCCCTTCTCACGGTAGTGGCTTCCGCCGTTCCGACTGACCATTTTGACGCGCCCCATAAGCAGCCGACCACGGCCGCAACCAGGGCGGGCGACCGCTGTGCGGATCGCGGCATGACAGTGCGTTCAACCCACCTGCCGGACCTGGCGTAGAACATCTACTCCCTCAGGATCATCGGACCACAATGAGGTGCGTAGATCGGACAGCGGCAGAACGGCCGATGCCTCTTTTTGCAGCGCGATGACGGTCTGTGCGGAGATGAACCAGTCACATTGACCTCGGCTCTCCCAGAGCATGATCATCGCGCCGTCTCGCTCCCACCGATGGACGGTATGACCCGGCCAACCTGACGTGGCCTGCCCCGGCGCATATCGGCGCCGTAGCGCGTTGAGCGTGACATCGTCGAGTTCGGCGGCCTGCGCCTGCAACAACGGACCTTGCGAAAAGCACGACTCGTCCCATCGCCGTGTCGCCGCGAACTCAGCCGCGTCACGGCAGTACCGCGTGGTACCGCGCGCCCAGCCACCAGCGTTCTTGATATCACCACCGACAAGGACCTCAGGGTTCTCACCGCCGAGAGGAACACCCCAGGCGCAGACGCCCTGGTTCTCGACAGAGAGGACCAGAACGGGACCTGCCCAGCCGGGGAACCTTCGATCGACCGACTCCGGCAGGTCAATCATCACCGTCTCGGGAAATACGACCTGATCGGTGTACGGAACAGCGATCTCCCGCGCAACCTCGGCAGTGATCACGGACCGGACACCATCCGGAACGGCCGACAGGTTCATGCGCGATGTCTAACATACGGCGGGCCGCCAGGTTCGCGACGCCACGAACCTGACACGCGAACGCGGCGGCATGAGCGACCAGGTAACTACCTGCCGAGCGCGCCTGCGATCTGACGGGCAACGGGAGTCAACGCCGGAATTCCGCCAGCACCGGGTTGCCCGCGAGTCGCGGGTGCTCACCATAGAGCTGGTCTAGAACCGCATGTCCGAAACTCAGCCAAGCGACCTTGAGGGCAACCAGCTCGCAGGCCGCCTCCGCGGCGAATAGGTACACGACACCCGCACCCGCTCGCCGGCCGGAGCAAACCTGATCAGCTCAGCGTTCTCGGTGAAGTCGACCTCAGCGTGCTCGCCCCTCCAGTTGATCGAGCACGCCTTGCAACGACCACAGCAGATCGACTACAGGCGTCCATTACCAGGGCGGAGTCAGGTCGGCCTCATCGATCTTGAAGGACACGTCGGACAAGAAGTAGTACCAGCGCAAGTCATCGCGGCTGACTGCGGCCAGGTCACCTCTACCTTGGTTCTCGCGGCCATGGCTCACGTGCGGACCTGCCTGGTGATACTTGATCTCGATCATCGGACTCTCGCTGAACGCCTCCGCACTCACTTAAGTTCAGGACCGGGCATCCGTACGCCGGCGCAAGGCGGCACCGGCCAGCAGCCGCCACGCCGGACGGCGAGCGGAACGCGGCATGACAGTATGTCGCCGGCGATGCTGAATTGGGCGACGGAAGGGCGTCGTAGTGATCGACATGCAGGTGCGTAGTGAGAGCGGTGAGGTAGTCACCCATGGCTCCCATGGCATCCGATGGTCCGACGCACTGGCGCAGCTGGATCCGGAGATCTTCCCGTGCCTCAGTAGCCTGCTGCCATATGCGGACGCCATCTTCAACTCACGGCAGACTGAGAGGCTGCGGCGAGAGCTCTCCGATCAACATGTTCGAACCGTCATCGGAGAAGGCGCCGCGGTGGAAGCCGAAAGGCTGAGTAGGGAAGTCGAGAGCGGCTCCCATCTGTACCTGTGGTTCGTGGGCGACTGACCCGAGAGACGCGCTCGTCCCGGCACGAGCGGGCGTCGGCCGGCCCGCGGCTGCCGCGACGCCGCGTACCGATCGGATCGTGGCAGGAGAGTAGGGCCGCGAAGCGACTCGTGCCACTGCGGTAGCGTCAACTAGTCTCCTGCTCGCGCGCCGGGCGAAAGCGGATGGGAAAGTGCGCCACGCTCACGCTGAGCACCCGAGAAGTATGGGATGAGCCGGTTTCGAGTCCGGTTACCCGGCGCACCCTATCAGCGGCAGATGAGTGAATTTCGCAGAGCACCGGGTTAGCCGAGTCGATCGGGGCGGATGACGATGGTGCTCACGGTTGCGTCGCCCCAGACCGTCGTGTTCAACATCATCTTCTGGTCAAGCGACAGCATGGTGAACTCGGGCACGAAGCGTTCGGTCATGACCCCGGCAAAGTGGCTTCGAAGTGTTGTTGATCCACTGCCGGCCAGGTCCCATTTATCGGCCAGTCGGACACGTGCCCAGCCGTACTCGGACTCGACTGACTCGGGGCCGCTGTAGTCGATGCCGAGGAGGAACTCGCGTCTCTCGTCCAAGAGACCGAACTCGTGAGCCATGCGCCACCAGCCGGCGTTCACCTTGGCCGGCATGTCCGGGGCATCGACGTGGACAACCTCGTCGGGCGTGGAGTCGAATCGACCATCCTCCGGCCGGCAGGAAGCGGGGCCCGCACCGGAGGCCGGCAGCGGGTACGAAACTTCTGTCGTGATCCGTTCGAGGAACTCGATACCCGCTGAGTCCAGATCCGCTGAGATTTCGTCGTCCGTACGTGCCGTACGCGAACGGTGAGCCTCGTAGCCGCGATCTTGTACGAGCGAGAACTGGCGGTCGGTGGCGGTAATCCATGCATCGATCGCGTCCGGTGAGCTCCTGATCGCGTCGATGAGCTTCTGCACGGCTTCGCGTTTGACCGGCTTGACGTGGCGGTCAAGTTCCGCCTCGGTTACTTCCTGATATGTCATGGAGAGTTGCCACCAGAATTTCATCAGGACGCGGCATTCCTCCTGCTCGCGATCATCAGCGAGGCAATCCATCACGAGGGCTTGGGCCCATCGCCGTTGATCATCGTCGCGAAACCCATGCCGTAGATCCGTGAGCGCCACAGGCGGACCGTACCGGCCAGATCCTCGGAAGGCGAGACCTTTAGAACGCACTCACATCGGCACGACAGGATGTCGGCAACTGGCCCGGTCGCACTGGGGGGCGATCCGTGAGTGATTCGCGCCTTGCTTACGTCAAGCCGTAGATCCGGTTCAGGTCCAAGAGATGATGGCCGGCAACCGAGCGACCAGGAACATCGAGCACCAGGACCAGGTAAACGTTGGATGTTTCGCACTCCACCAGGACGTGCTGGTAGACCGTCCCGCACATGTTCCAGGCGTAGGACACCCGTCCCTCCGAGAAGTCATACTCGCCGAAGTCCTCTGGAGGAATCAGCTCGAAGTACTCCCAGAAGTCGAACGGCGGTTCTTCGTCCAAGCCGACACGTTCCTTCTCCGGCACGGTGGTGGCTTTGAACTCGTCTTCCGTAAGCCTTCGCATCGCATCAGGATGTCAGCCCAGTTCGCCTCTCACGGCTGTGACTACCTGCGGCCCAGGATGAATGCCCTGACAACGCCCTCTCATCGGCATGACAGTGCTCCGTCAAGCTGGCGGATCGTCTCGATAGAGATCTCTTCTCAATCCTCGGCTGCCCCAGCGGGTTGCGGTGAGCTCGGGTCGAGGACGCGTTGGTTTTGGTAGCCAGCCGTGCCGTCTGGTCTCGGGCGGGGCGTTGTCCCAGGCTGCGATCAGCGCGAACGGATCTGCGGTGTCATCGACGTCATCGGCGGTGGTTTCTCGGACGACTACGGAGGGGTGGAAGCGCGTCTCCTGAGCCACCCGGCAGTCGTCCGTCCGCGAAGCGACCAGGACGCCGCAACTTTCGCAGGCCACACATAGATTTCCGCCGGCGAGAGACCAGCAACCGATGACTGCAAGGTCGTGGACGATTCGGGTGCCACGTACATCGCCGGGCGACAGCACGAAGGTGTCGACCACCTGATCGTACCCATAAGCCGACTCGTCGATCGCATAGGTCCTGGGGTCGAGAAGTGGCGGATTGACATGGTGGCAGTCAAGAAGTGACGAGTGCGGTTGCGCTGGCAGTTCCACCAACCGAACCGGGACGCTCAGCGCGTTTCCGCACTCAGCACACCTGAAGGTCTCCACCACGGCAGTGTGACGTTCAGACCCGACGACAGCATCTGAATATGCGGGGTGGGCATCGCACATCACGCCATCTCGCGGTGGTCGATCTGCTCGCCGCCCGCTCATCGGCAATTCACGCTGCCCGATGGCAGGGGCGCTGACCGTGCGGAAGTGACGGTATGTTGCGGGGAAGGCGCATGACCCCGTTGAGGGATGTGGTTCCGGCACAATGTGACCGTGCGCTCGTCTACGCCTTGGTGGGCGTTGCTGTCCTCGGCGGCGGCCCCCGCTGTCCTGATCGGCGGATGGACCCTGGCTGCACAACGGCAGCCGGAGGGCTATGACAGTACGGTGGCGACGATCAGTTCTCTGGCGGCGCAGGGTGCCACTGACCGGTGGTTGATGACGGTGGCGTTGCTGGTTGTCGGGGCCTGCCACGGTGTTACCGCGCTGGGGTTGTCAGGGGCATCGTCAGCGGGTCGGGTCGTGCTCGGCCTTGGTGGCCTGGCGACGATGCTGGTTGCGGTGTTTCCGCTTCCGGTGACGGGGGCCGCGCCGGCGCATGCGGGCGCGGCTGTGGTGGCTTTCGTGGCTCTGGGGGTGTGGCCGGCGCTGGCCTGCCGTTGGGGCGGCAGAGGTCCGGTGGCGCTCCGACCAGTGGTGTCCGTTGCCGCGGCGGTGGTGTTGCTCGGATTGGTTGTCTGGTTCGGTGGAGTTCTCAGCATTGGCGGTCGAGTGGGACTGGCGGAACGCTCGGCCGCCGGCGCGCAGGCGTGCTGGCCACTGGTCGTGGTGCTGTCCACTCGGTGGCATGCCCGCCGCGGGGCCGCCACCTCATGATCGAGCGCACCTCATCCGACAGGGTCGTTGATCTTCAGTGATCACGTTCCCCTTCAGGGTGAGGTCCGTCGGTATGAGGCCGGTGCCGGCCGGGTCGTCCACCGGTGGGTCATGCCTCTCACCGATGGCTCGCACGCTGATCGCGGCTACTTATTTACTGGTGGTACGACTGCAGCCCGGCCAGGCTTGGTCGAGGTGACCGGCGGAACGCTCTGATTGCGGCTGTCCACCGCGGTTTGGTGTGACTCTCATTTGGCGTGCGGTCTGCCGGTCACCGCGGCGTGGAGTGGCTCAAGAGGGGACTGCCCAGCTCAAAGTAGCGCTGCCCTCCCGCCGACACATTGTCGGCTCGACGGAGGGACAACGATATGGGCCAGGTCGTCATCGGCGTAGACCCGCACAAACGCTCCGCCACCATCGAGGTCATCGACCAGCGCGAGCGGGTGCTCGGCAAAGGCCGGTTCGGCACCGACACCGACGGCTACCAGGCCATGCTCGCCGCCGGCCGCAAACACACCGACCGGATCTGGGCCGTCGAGGGCTGCAACGGCATCGGCCGGCACGTCGCCCAGCGCCTGGTGGCCGACGGCGAGACCGTCCTGGACGTGCCGGCGAAACTGTCCGCCCGCGCCAGAGTCTTCTCCACCGGCCAAGGCCGCAAGACCGACCCGGTCGACGCCCACAGCGTCGCCGTCGTCGCCCTACGCACCCCTGACCTGCGGCAGGTCGTCGTCGACGACATCACCGTGGCGTTACGGCTGCTCGTTGACCGCCGCGACCAGCTCGGCAACGCCCGCACCGAGATCGTGTCCCGGCTGCACCATCTGCTGCTGGAACTGATCCCCGGTGGGGCCAAGAAGTTCCTGTCCGCTCAGCAGGCCCGGGTGCTGCTCAACACCGTGCGCCCGCGTGACGTCGTCGGCAAGACCCGCCGCTGGCTGGCCTCCGAACTGATCCATGAACTCGTCACCATCGACAAGAAGATCAAGGTCGCGAACGCGGAACTCACCGAACTGGTCGCCGCGACCGGCAGTGAGCTGCAGAAACTGCACGGCATCGGCCCGTCCGGCGCCGCCCGGCTGATCGGCGACATCGGTGACATCAGCCGGTTCACGACCCGTGGCCACTTCGCCTCCTGGAACGGCACCGCACCCATCGACGCCTCATCCGGCGACCAGAAACGACACCGCCTGTCGAGAGCCGGCAACCGGCGCATCAACCGGGTCCTGCACATCATGGCCGTGGTCCAGCTGCGCAACGACACCGAAGGGCGCCGCTACTACCGGCGCAGACTCGCTGAGGGTAAGACCACCATGGAAGCGATGCGAGCCCTGAAACGCCGGCTCTCCGACGTCGTCTACCGACAGATGACCGCCGACGCGAGACGGCTCAGGACGGGCCCGGGAGGACACGTGGGGGCGACTCTGCAATCCAGCGCGGCCGGCCTAAATCCCCAGGCCGACACTTCGGAGAAGTCACTTCCCGGACCCGCCGAAGACCACCATAGAACACCGCTCCTCACAACCTCTTGACACAGAGGGGCGCCAGAAGCAGACGCCGGATGGCGGGGCTGATCAGTCCCTATCTCAGTCTCGGTTGACAACCCGAAGCCGGAATTGGTGGATGGCTTCATTGAGACTGAGCGGCCCGCAGGCGACCTCGAAGCACGTGTCGACCACGGAGGTGATGAAGGGGAACTTCACGCCGGCGTCCGCTCGTGGGCACGACGAGACGCCAGTCCGTCACCGCCGACCACCGGTCGTGACGGCGCCGCCCGACCCGAGCGCGGACGGTGACAGGAGAGGGCAGGAGACCGGCGAAGAACCGCAGAACAGCTCCGACTACCGCACGCTGGTCGTCACGATCTCCGCGGCGGAGCGTTGCGTTGAGCGGCACGGCGATCCGGTGTTCATCGGTGATTGAGCGGGGCCCGAATGCGCGACTCGCCAGCAGTTCAGTGTGCTCGTGATCGGTTCGCCGCCACTTGGCATCATGGGCCCATGTCAATATCCCGGCGTGCCGCCGTGCTTTTCGCTCTGCTGGCAGCGGCCGCTTTCGCGGGGTGTACGAACCATCCGACATCCACACCAGAGGCGGCTGCTCCACCCCATCGTGAGAACACACCGTCCCCGGTCCCCGCTGATTCCGCCAGTACACTGCCCCATCGGCTCCAGCCGCCCTCCGCCGTTGCTGGTGAGGTGTCTCGCCGCGTACTCGCCCAGAAGGATGGTCACCCCGACAGCCAGAGCGTGCTGCGTCGCAATGCACGTGCCGGATTGGAGTATGGAGTACAGGCTGCCTGTACGTCGGCGACACCGGGTAAGACGCTGTCAGTTGAGGTGCGTAGCGGCAAACCCGGTACCTCCGACGATGCAATAGTCGCCGTGGAGATTCTCTGCGACGCGGAACTGACGGTTATCGGCCTCGGCGACCTGCCGGCGGAGCCGATCATTGTCGACCTGCGAGGAGACCAATCCGACGTGCTCTCGGCCTACGCCGTCGTCGCGCCGACGGCTTCGCTGTCGGGAAGCGAATGAACGCAGGCGACGGTACGGACGTCGACAGTCGCGGTATGAGCTCATGGCGGGTCGTCGGGACGAACCTCGGCCAGTGGTGGCGCAGGTGTGTCACGCCTTCACCTTCGACGACCTCGACACGTTCGATCTCGGCCTTTACGGCTCGTCCCGGACGACGGCCGTTACCCGGGAGAGCCAGTTGTCGTCATCGGGACGCTGGTAACGCTCGTAGTGTGATCGTTTGATGTCGCCGATCTGCCCCCTCTGCGGAGTCCGGTCGCCGGACCAGCGCAGGCCGTCGGACGCGGCCTCGGTGAGCCAGCCCGCGGCGTCGAAACCGAGCCAGGCCAGGGCAGCGAAGATCCCGTCGCCGTCGACATCCTCGATCGGGTGGTCGGCTTCGGTCGGAAGCGGATCGCCGATTGCCATACCGCGGGTCATCCCGGCGTGCTGGACGAATACGCAGCGCAGCGGGACACCATCCCTCGCGGCAGTGATCCAGTAGGTCCCCGACACCGTCTCCGCGCCGGCGCAGACCACCGTGCCGAGGCGGTCCGACATCGCGAGCACCATGTCGTCCTCACTCGACAGCATCATGGAGGTGTCGAGGACGAAGGTATGCCCGTTGCGCTCACCGATGGTCATCTCGTCGCCAGGAGTGGCCGGTGAACCCACCTCGAACTCGCCGGCGTGCCGGGTGAGTTCGGCGAGGAACTCCTGCTGCGTGGCCGTGGCCGCGATGAGCCCGTAATGCATCCCCATGAGGTGAAGACGGTACTGGGGATGACGACGTGTCGGTAGGGCCGCTTCGGCGAACACGGAACCAATGCCCGTCGGTACGAGGAAGGGGCAGTCGGCACGCTCAGTCCAGAGCCAGCATCCATTCCAGGCCCTGGCGCGCGGTCGCTATGTGCGGCTCACGGGTCTGCGCGGTGAAGACGAGTACGCGTCCGCCCTTGCGCGGGAGTAGATAGTGCCCCTGCCACCACTGTTCGCCCTCGTGCTCGTACGCCACCTCGATGACCTGCACGTCACCGCGCATCGTGCGGCGCTCGACAACCGTCTGGCCCGCGGCGATCAGTATGTCGGGGTCGGGGATGTGCGCCGGGCCCTGCACGGAGATCGACGCGTCGTTCTCGCCCACCAGGCAGTACGGCGGCAGCGTCGACTCGATGTCGAAGTGGGAGGGCCATGCCACATCGAAGTTGCTGGTCTCGATGGCCCAGAACGGGTGATCCGGGCCGGGACTCACGTCGACGATGCCCGGCGCCGACTGCGGGTCTGCCGGATCGACGAGCGCCGTGGCTGGGCCGTCTTCCCGCCAGTTCGTCACCAGCACGGCGTCGGGCGCTGCGCCGGAACGCGCGAACGTGTACGGCCAATACGGCACCAGAACCACGCCGTAGCCGGCGAGGCGGGCCATGACGTGTCCCATGGACGCGCACTGTAGTCAGAGCAGCCCACTGCTGACTCACGAGCCCCGCGTATCCACGCGGCCCGGCGGGGTGGGCAACGGCGGGACCCGGCGTACCCGTACCAGAGGATCGGCCCTTGATGGGGTTGAAAAGCGGTCAGGCGTAAGCCCCGCCCCGCCTCCCCGCTCAGGGTCCCGGGCTCGACGCCGATGGGGGGTCTGGAGGGATTGTCGCGGGTCACGAGGAGGCGGTGGTGCCGGAACGCTCGCAAGCGGCAGGGCAGGTGGCGGAGTTGCTGCACACCGCCCGTAAGTCGCTCGGCATGGACCTGACCTTCCTGAGCCGCCTGGACGGGACGACTCAGCACCTCGAAGTGGTCGACACGGCCCTCCCGTTCGCGGGGCTGGAGGGCACGATGCATCCCCAGGAAACCACGTTCTGCCAGGCGATCCTGGACGGCGCCCTGCCCCCGGTGATGCCGGACGTCACTCTGTTCCCACTCGCGATGAGCCTGCCCGGCGCCGCAGCCGGGATCCGCAGTTACATCTCGGCGCCGGTCGAGTTGAGCGACGGCACCGTGTACGGCACGTTCTGTGGCGCCGGAATGCAGGCGGACCCGTTGCTGACCGATCGTGACCGGGCTTTGATGGAGGTGCTGGCCCACGCCGCCGCACTGATCCTTGAACCGGACATCGACAAGCGGCGCCGCAACGCCGGCATCGAGGGCCGGCTGCGTCCCCTGCTGGACCGGGGCGGCCCGGTGGTTCTCCTACAGCCGATCGTCGAGCTGGCCGGTGGCCGCCGGGTCGGTGCGGAGGCGCTGAGCCGGTTCCCGCAGGAATGGGGACAGCCTCCGGACGAGGTGTTCGCCGAGGCCGAGCTGATCGGCGAACGGGTGGCCCTCGAACTGGCCGCACTGCGCCGGGCAGCCGACCACCTGCCCGACGTGTCCGGGTACATCGCCATGAACATCTCGCCGGCCACCCTGTTCACCGAGGCCGGAGCGGCGTTTCTGGCCGGGCTGCCCCTGGACCGGATCGTGCTCGAATTGTCGGAGCACGATCCCGTCGACGACTACGACCACCTGCGCGCCGTCCTGGCGCCGTTGCGGGCCCGGAACATGCGGCTGGCCATCGACGACGTCGGCGCCGGCTACTCCTCTCTGCGGCACATCGTCGCCACCGGCCCGGACGTCATCAAGCTCGACCGCAGCATCATCAGCGGGGTCGCCGGTGATCATGTCCTGGCGGTGGTCGTGCGGGCCCTGGTCAACCTGGCCGGCGCGATCGACGCCACCGTGGTCGCCGAGGGCATCGAGACCGCGGCGGACGCGGCCGCTCTGACCTCTCTGGGTGTCCAGCTCGGCCAGGGTTGGCTGTTCGAGCGGGCGGTACCGGCCGGGGACCTGGCCGATGAGTACGCGCTCGCTCCCGCCTGTCACTGAGCGGCACATATCGCCGCGGCGGCGGGGCCTCGCCGAATGCGCGGTGACCGAATTCGTTTGGTCCCGCCGGTAGCGGCATGCGAGAGCTGACCACCAACCGGTAGCCGGTCTGAATAAAGCCCCAAGTCCCAGCAGATGCGGCCTCAGCGGATCAGAGAATCAGCCGATTTGACATAGGTCACGTCTCGTGCGGAGGTCACGATGAGCTGCTGGGTCTCCCTGGCCCGTACCGTGGCGTTTGCGTCGGTGTACCTGGCGGCGGCTATCGTCGGGCGCCTCACCGTGACCGAGGGCACCAGACTGGCCATGGTCTGGCCCGCCGCCGGTGTCGCGGCGATCTGGTTCTGCGTTCAGCGGCGTACCCGGTATTTCTGGATG
Source organism: Actinoplanes sp. CA-252034 (assembly GCF_050956125.1). Lineage (NCBI taxonomy): Bacteria > Bacillati > Actinomycetota > Actinomycetes > Micromonosporales > Micromonosporaceae > Actinoplanes > Actinoplanes sp. CA-252034. Next base: position 5,806,133 of record NZ_CP191846.1, on the reverse strand, counting down.
GACGCCGTTGCGATCGTCGTCATCTCGTACTTCGTGAACCTGCTGACCGGGGCTCCGGTCGCCACGTCGGTGGCGGCTGCTGCCGCCAATCCCGTCCAGGCCCTGGTCTTCGTTGCGCTCTTGCGGCGCTGGCGGCCCTCTCTCTGGGGCGCGGACGGCACGGACCCGATGCAATCACCCCGCGACCTCTGGGCTCTGCTGGGTGTGGCCGGCGTCTCCACCGTGTGCGGGGCGATGGTGGGCTCGACCGTTCGGTGGCTGCTCGGCGAGGACTACACGTGGGTGTTCGTGGTGGGGTGGGTGGCACGCAATGCCGCGAGCACGCTGATCATCGGGACGGCCGGGCTCTGTATCGGGCAAGCCGTCGGCCGGTACCGTGCCGAGCACGGTTTCCTGGCGGGCTGGCACCGTCACTGGATCTCCGCGCTGCGCGACAGGCCGCGCTGGCGGATAGCGGAGTACTCGGCCCTCGCGGTCTGCGCCACCGTCCTCTATGTGGCGGCCTTCCGCTACGGCGACCGCCTTCCGATCTCCTCCGCCCTGCTCGGTCTGACGGTGTGGGTGGCGACCCGGCTGTCGACGCCGTTCATGGTCGCGCACAGCCTGGCCGTCGGCGCGATCGCCGCGTTCTTCACGGTGCAGAGCCTCGGCCCGTTCGCGAGCATCGACAGCATCGCACTTCGCGCCTTCGTTCTGCAGGCGTTCGCGGCGATGGTCGCGGTGGTGGGGCTGGCCCTGGCGCTGGGGCGCGACGAGCGGGACCGGCTGATGGCCGAGCTTGCCGTGCAGCGGGAACAGGCATCCCGGCATGCCGAGCTGATGACCGAGATCGTCGACTCGATGGCCGACGGCTTGGCGGTGATCGACGCCGAGGGCCGGGCGCTGCTGCGCAACCCTGCCTCGGTTCGCTTGCTCGGCGGCCGGATCAACCCGGACGCGAAGATCTCCGACAGTGTCTACTACGGGTTCTTCCGGCCGGATGGATCGCGCTATGCCGATGAGGAGCTGGCGTACCGGAAAGCGCTTGCCGGGGAGAAGGTTCGCGGCGTGGAGATGCTGGTCCGCAACCCGCAAGTGCCCGAGGGCCGTTTTCTCCAGGTCACCGCCACCGCGCTGGCGAATCCGGACGGCACGCGCAGCGCGGTCGTCCTGTATCACGACGTCACGGCGGAACGCCGTCACCGTGACGAGCTGACCAACTTCGCCGGCGTGGTGGCGCACGACCTGCTCAATCCGTTGGCCAGCGTGGACGGGTGGTCGAACGCCATGTTCGACGCCTTGGACGAGGTGCCGGACCACCCCGGGCTGGACCGGGTGCGTGCCGACCTGGCCCGCCTGTCCCGTGCGTCGGGACGGATGCGGTCGCTGATCGAGGACCTGCTCGCGTACACGACAACCCGCAATGCCATTCCCGCTCCGGCCCGGTTGGACCTCGCCGTCATGGTTGCCGAGATCGCGGGCGCCCGTGCGGACGCCGCCGTCGCCGGGGGCGAGCCCGAGCCGTGCTTCACGCTCGGCGAGCTCCCGGCTGTGCGGGCCGACCCCGTGCTGGTGCGGCAGCTGCTGGACAACCTGATCGGGAACGCGATCAAGTACACGGCCGCGGGTGTCACGCCGGCCCTGACCGTCACCGCCGCACGTGAGGGCGATCTGGTGCGGGTCTGTATCGCGGACAACGGCATCGGCATCCCGGACGGCCAGCACGACGTGATCTTCGCCAATTTCCACCGTGCCCATGCCGGCAGTGGCTACGTCGGCACCGGGCTTGGCCTGGCGATCTGCAAGCGGATCGTGGAGCGTCACGGCGGCACGATCACCGCCACGAACAATCCGGGCGGCGGGTCGTGTTTCATGTTCACCCTTCCGGCCGACATTCCCGCGTGCGGCAGCACGGCCGGCGTCCACAGCAGTGGGGCCCGCGATCAAGGCTCATCCGTCACCGCCGCCGGGCGCTGACCGGTCGGCGGGACCTCCGGACCGGAGGATCAAAAGCATCGATCTCGGTACGGGGTCCAACCGTCATCGGCCCCACTCGGCTGCCGGAGATGGTCGGGTCATCTCCTCAAGGATGTGCGTCATCGAACCCCATGACGCAAGCCGCGTCGGGCTGGGGACGGTGGCAGACGCCTCTCATCGGCACGGGCCGGCGGCGCCGACAGGCTCAAGCATTCACCACACGGCTAGAAGAGGATGCCTGCTGTCGCGGCGGCTGATCCGATCTGGCAACGGCTTGACCTCACCCTCGCTTCAGCTCTTAGCGTTCCCGGCATGCACGTACCGACGGCGAGGAGCGGTTGATGGAAGAGATCACGCGACGGGTGGTGCTGGACGACCCGGCGGCTGGTACGACCGCAGCGAATGTCGCCGCGGAGCTGGCGGCGCAGTTGCAACGAGGCGGAGACGGCCTGGACGCCGACGTCTACGACGCCTGGTTCGCCGCCGACATCCTCTGGGGCAGCCCGTACGGGGCGACTCTGGCGGGTTTCGAGGGGCTGAACGCGATTCACCATCGAATGATGGGCCTGGTCGCGCCGCTGACCGCGCCCCCGGCGCCGGCCTCCCGGTTCGAGGTCGTGTCAGTCCTGGCGCCCGCGCCCGGCGTCATTGTGACTCAGATCCGCCGACAGGCACTCGCTGCGGGCGGCTTCTCCGAGATGGCCCTCTACGTGCTCATCGAACGCGAAGGCCGGTGGTGGCTCGCCGCCGCTCAGAACACGCCGATCAGACAAGCGGATGGCGTGTCGTCCGCCTTCCCGGGCGGCTGAATCATCGTGTCGGTGATGGGGACGGCGCGCTCTCATCGGCGGGGGATCCGGGCGGCGACGGGCTGATGTGAGTGTCGACCGGCGTGCCCAGCTCGACCGTTCGGGAGACGGTGCAGAGACGGTCGTGGGACATGCGCGCGGCACGGGGCAGCATCTCGCGGGCCGCATCGCCGGCGGGGCCCTCCGGGAACGCCGCCAGCAGCTGGATCGCCAGGTTGGTCAAGCGGTTGCCGCCGGTCTCGTCGCGGATCTTGTCGGCGGTGACGTGGACGGTGAAGTCGTCCGGCTCGGCTCGCTTGCTGGTGATGAAGTCGACGTCCGCGCCGGTGCAGCCGCCGAGCGCGGCGAGCAGAAGCTCCACCGGGGTGAAGTCCGTGCCCTCTCCGACGCCGATGGTCATCGTGCCTCCGCGAGCGTTGCGAACCTCGTACCGGCCGAGGCTCGTGCGGTGCAGAGTCACAGCGCGTTGGGTGTCATCCGCCATGCCACCGAACCTATCCCACCGTGATCGCGGCATCGTCGGCGCCGGAAGAGGTCAGCCCCGAGGCGGCCCGGGAGCCGGGTGAGCCCGTCGCGTTCGGCGCAGACGCTGCTCTGGCTGAGGGGCACCGACGACCGGCGCGCCGTGGTTCACCGGATCAATCAGCGTGCCGGTAGCCCACTGCCGGATCGCCCGACGCGACCCTGACCGGATAGTCCCAGCGGCGGAGGGCCTGCGCCATCTTCGCCGCCCCCGCGGGATTGGCCGAGTGGATGACGATGACGCCGACGTCGAAGGGCCGGCTGTCGAAGGCGGCGTGTTCGAGTACCTCCACCACCGGCCAGATGGTGTCGTCGCCGCCCAGGTCGTGATCGAGCCAGAGCTCATCGATCCGGCGCCCGCGATGGCGGCCGAGTAGTTCGGCGCCGGCCGTGCTCGTGCGCGCCACCTCGGCCGGCCGGCCGTCGACGAAGGAGCGGAGGTCGTCGACGAGCAGGACCAGCGGTGTCAGCATGTGGCCGGCTGGGCGCCGGCGGCGATGGTCTTCAGCGCCAGCAGCGCGTCGTCGACGGTCGCGACCCGGGCCAGGGTCAGGCCGGGCGGGACGGCGCCGACCGCCTCCGCGCAGTTGTCGGCCGGGACCAGGAAGTAGTCGACGTCGGCGCCGTGGAGCTTCTGGGGGATGCCACCGATCGGGCCGACCGCGCCGTCGGCGGTGACCTGCCCGGTGCCGGCGATCGTGTGGCCGCCGGTGAGGTCGGCGGGGGTGAGCTTGTCGATGATGCCCAGCGTGAGCATGAGACCGGCGCTGGGCCCGCCGACCTCTTTCACGTCGATGGTCACCCGCACCCCGGTGGGGCGGCCGACCTTCCCGAGGGCGACGTCGATCGCGGTGGTCTCCGACGTGGTGAACAGCGCCTGGTTGGCCTGCAGCACCTGCTCGGTGCTCTGACCGGCCGGGAAGATCGCCTCTCGGGGGATGAGGGCGTCCCGGTCCTCGAACCAGGTGCGTGCGGCCGTGGCCGTGTCGATCCCGTCGACGATCTCGACGGTGGTGAGCAGCAGCTTGCCGGTGGAGGCGGAGACGTCCGCGCCGGTAACGGTGATCACGGTCGGGCTCAGGACGTCGAGGACCGGGCCGGGCTGGCGCACGACATACGGCACCGGCGCGAACCAGGCACCGACGGTGAGAAGGACGGTGACGAGGGCACCGGCCCCGATCAGGACACCCCGCTTTTGCACCGCCGTACCCTATCCGTCGAGGTGATCCGGGTCGGGTCCGGCCTCCCGATGTGGCCTCGGATCGGCGTCGAGGCAGGTCGAGCGAGCGGATTCCTTGCGCGGGTCCTGAGAGCGTCCAGAGGTTGTCTTGAGGTGGCGATCCGATCTGAGCGGGCATGAACGCCACCGCAGTCGCCGCCGCCGCTCCCGCCACCACCGCCACCGGTCGTGCCGGGGTCGAGCTCAGCGTCGTCGTGCCGTTCTACAACCCCGGTGCGGCGCTGCGCCCGACCGTCGAGCGGCTGGTCGCCTGCCTCACCGACGCCGCGATCGCGTTCGAGGTCATCGCGGTGTCCGACGGCTCGACCGACGGCTCCGCCGCCACCATCGCCGGCATCGCCGGGGTCACCGTCCTGGACAACCCGATCAACCAGGGCAAAGGCGCCGCACTGCACCAGGGCTTCGCCGCCGCCACCGGCGCCTGGATCGGCTTCATCGACGCCGACGGCGACATCGACCCGCAGCACCTGGTCGACTACCTGCTGCTCGCCCGCACCGGCGGCCACGCCGTCGTCTACGCCGACAAGCGCCACACCGCCTCGGTCAGCGGCGCCACCCGCACCCGCAAACTGATCTCCATCACCTACTCCACCCTGGTCAGCACCATGTTCGGCCTCGACGTCCGCGACACCCAGACCGGCTGCAAAATCATCCGCCGCGACGTGCTCCACACCGTCCTGCCCCGCCTGCGCGAGCGCCGCTTCGCCTTCGACCTGGAGCTGTTCGTCGCCACCAAGGCCGCCGGCATCACCGACGTCAAGGCAGCCCCGGTCCGCCTCGAAACCCGCACCGCCGGCTCCACCGTCAGCAGCTCCACCATCATCCGCACCCTCCGCGACACCCTCGTCATCCACGGCCGCCGCCGCGCCGCCCACTACGCCGCCTACGCGCTGGCCGCGTGACCGCGAGCCGGGCGGCCGCGTCACCGGCGGCGGCCCGCATCATCGGCAGCAGGGGAGCGGATGCCATCAGGGTCAGATCCTCCCGCCACGAGGTGGCGCCGTCGAGGAACCGCAGGACCCGCTCGGGTGGGTTGCGGTCGAACAGCCTGCCGAAGAACGCCACCCCGTCGGTGAGGCCACGGTCCAGGGCTCGAAGCTGCACCGCGTCCATCCAGCGGTGCCGGGCCGGGTACGCGGGGCCGGGCAGTGGCGGGCGGCCCGCCGCGACCTCCCGGGCGATCCGGTCGGCCTGGCGGGCCATGGCGGTGAAGGTGAAACCGGTGGACGGCCGGGTCGCCCCGCCCGCGGTGCCGAGCCGGACCACCCGCGGCGAGGGCCGGGCCTCGAACACGCCGTCGGTCATCGGGATGACGCCGTTCTCCACCTCGGCCACCCGGACGTCGCCCTCGTCGATGCCGAGCAGAGTGAGATAACCGCGCAGCGCCGCGTCGTACTCGTCGCCGGTCAGCACCGACGGCGAGAACTCGGTGTACTCGACCAGGGCGAACCGGTCGCTGATCGGCAGGACGTAACCGAACGACACACCGCGGGCCGGCTGCGGGGTCCGGAAGTCCATCAGGACCGCTCGCTGCGGATCGAACAGCGGCCGTTCGGATTCCAGCCACCAACCCCGAAAATGCTGGAGCCAATGGGTACGACCGGAGCGCGCGGGCGGGCACGGCCGGGAGTCGAGGACCCAGCCGGCGTCGACGAGTGGTGTGCCCTGCTCGTCCCGTACGACGACCCGTGACCCGTCGTCGTCCAGCGCTCCGGCCGCCGTGGTCAGGCGGATCGCCCCGAGCCGCTGCTCGGCCGCCGCGGCCAGTTCGTAGAGCGGCGCCGACCGCAGCATCGCGTACCGCAGCGGGCGCAACGCCAGAGTGCGGTGATCGGACGGGGTGATCACGTCGACCGCGTCCCAGCTCGCGCTGAGCAGCGGGTCGAGGAATGTGCCCGGGTTGCCCCAGAACGCCCAGGTACGGTCCTGGCCCCTCTTGTGCACCGGGTCGACGACTGCCACCCGTACCCCGGAAAGGTCTTGCCGGTCCAGAGCGGCGAGAACCAGTGACGCCGCGCCGCCGCCCCCGACCAGCGCCAGATCCACGGTGACGGGCGGGCTCATGAAGTGATCATCCCATCCGGGCCGGCCTCGATTCGGCAGCAGGTGGGCAACACGCCGTCGCGGGCACATGTGTCTCCGAGGGGCGTTGCGCGGACCGCCGGGCCGACTAATCTCGGCTGTCGTGGATGGACGATCGAGCGGCACCACGGCACTGGCGGCGGCCGTCCGCGAGCTGGAGGCGTCCTTCGTGTTCGATCCGGCGGCCGCGTTGCGGTGCGCCGCCGAGGCGGAGGAGGCCGGCCGGGCCGCGGGCGACGTCGAGCTGGAGCTGCGCGGGAAGGCGCTTGCCGCCGACGCGCTGCTGCGGCAGGCGGAGACCACCGGCGACGCGACCCGGATCCTGCGGACCGTCGAGTTCCGTGCCGCCGAGCACGACCTGCCGATGCTGCAGGCCCGGGTGCATCGTCTGCTGTCGCGGGTGGCGGCCAACATGGGCGACTACGCCGGCCAGCTCGACCACGCGCTGCGCGGGCTGGAGCTGCTGCCGGGCTCGGCGGGCCCGCGGCTGCGGGTGATGCATCTGATGGCCCTCGCCGAGTCGCTGTACCGGACCCGGTCGATCGAGTCCGCGGTCGGCCGCTATCAGGAGGCCGAGCGGGTGGCGCTGACCGCCGAGGACACGCTGTTCTGCTCCTACGTGCTCAACGACCTCGCCTACGCGCTGTTCGCGGCGGGCCGCCCCGAGCAGGCCGAGCCGGTGATGACCCGGCTGCTGGCCCTGCTCGACGGCGACGGGCGTGCGCCGATCCCGCCGATGCTCGACACCCTGGCCCGCATCCAGCTCGCCCTGGGCCGTACCCGGGAGGCGGTGGCGACTGCCGAGAGCCTGGTGGCCGGCGAGTTCGACCCGGAGTATCCGGAGGCCGAGGCGGAGGCGGCCCTCACCCTGGCCGCCGCCTACCACCAGGCCGGTGCGACCGGGGAGGCGCAGGCCGCGCTCGACCGGGCACGCGTGCTGGCCGCGGCGCCGGCGCTGGCCCGGGTGCGGGCCAACGTGCAGCGCGAGCAGGCCGAGCTGTGCGCCACGCTGGGTGACTTCCGGGCCGCGTTCGTCGCGTACAAGGCGTTCCACGAGGCCAGTGAGGAGCTCAGCTCCCGCGAGCGGGAGGCGCAGGCCCGGATCCGGCAGGCCGCGTTCGAGACGGCCGAGGCCCGCCGGGACGCCGAGAGCTTCCGCGAGCAGTCGCTGCGCGACCCGCTGACCGGACTGCGCAACCGGAGGTACGTGGACGCGTACCTGCCGTCGCTGCTCACCGGCGGGACGAGCGTACGGCCGGTGACGGTCGCCATCGTCGACGCCGACCACTTCAAGTCGATCAACGACAACTGCTCACACGACATCGGCGACCAGGTGCTCATCGCGCTCGCCGGGCTGGTCGGCCAGGCGGTCCCGGAGGACGGCGGCTTCACGGCGCGGCTCGGCGGTGAGGAGTTCCTCGTCGTCCTCGCCGGCCTGCCGCGGGAGGAGGCGCTGGCACGGGTCGAGGCGTTGCGGGTGGCCGTACAGGATCATCCCTGGCAGCTGCTCACCGGCGACCTGCCGGTGACGGTGAGCATCGGCGTCGCCTACGGCCATCACCCGGTCCGCCCGTCGGAGGTGCTCAGCGCGGCCGACCGCAACCTCTACGCCGCCAAACGAGGCGGCCGCAACCGGGTCAGCTCCGACGCAGCCGGCGCAGTGGGGCCGGGGCCCACCAGTTCCAGTCGCCGAGCAGGGTCATCAGGGCGGGCAGCAGCAGGCCACGGATCACCGTGACGTCGAGAAGCAGCGCCACCGCCATCGCGAAACCGATCTCCTTGACCGCGATCAGGTCTCCGAGCAGGAAACCGGCGAACACCACCCCGATGCAGAGGGCGGCCGCGGTCACCACCGGGCCGGACTTCACGACTCCGGCGTGCACGTCGCGGTCCTCGGTGATCCGGGCCAGCAGGAACACCTGGTAGTCCATCGACAGACCGAACAGGAACACGAACAGCAGGACCGGTGTGGTCACGTCGATCGCGCCCCACGACTGGAAACCGAGCAGTGCGTCGCCGGCGCCCCACTGGAACACCACGACCAGCGCGCCGAGGGCGGCCAGCAGGGTGAGCGCGTTCATCAGCAGCGCCTTGACCGGGATCACCAGCGAGCCGGTCAGCCAGAACAGCAGCACCACCGTGGACAGCACCACGACCAGCAGCGCGATCGGGAACCGGGCGGCCACCGAGTCGCGGCGGTCGACGAGCTCCGCGGCCGCCCCGCCGACGAGCACCGGGAACGGCGGGTCCAGCGCCCGGACCGCACGGACGACCTCGTGGCCGCTGGAGGAGGGGGTGACGTCGACGATGGCCGCCGGCGCGGTGACGTCGGGGCGCGGCGCCACCCGCAGGACGCCGTCGAGGGTGTTGAGCGTGTTGAGGAAGTCCCGGACGGCGGCGTCGGCCGGGTCGGCGTCGACCACCACGACGACCGGGTCGGCCTGCCCGCCGCTGAAGTCGCGCTGCACCGTCTCGTGCAGCCGGCGGGCCTCGGAGGTGGCGGGCAGCGCGCGGGCGTCGGAGTTCTGCAGGTCGACGCCGAGCAGGAACGGCAGCGACATCACGAGCAGACCGGCCGTGACGGCGAGGGCGACCGGTCCGGGCCGGTCCTGCGCGATGCGGGTGAGCCGAGCGAGCAGACCGGGCCGGTTGCGGGCGCGGGCGGTCGGGATGCGGCGGTGCGCCACGGCGATCAGCGGGGGTACGACGGTGAGCCCGGCCGTGGTGGCGACCAGCACCGCGACCGTCCCGCCGAACGCCATGGCGCTGAGCATCGGCTCGCCGAAAACGGACAGCCCGGCCATCGTCGTGGCCACGGCGAGTCCCGACACCAACACGGTGCGCCCGGCCGTCGCCGTCGTACGCGCGAGCAGCTCCTCGACCGGCGTGCCGGGCCGAGCGTCGCGTTCCTCCCGGAACCGCGCCACCACCAGCAGCGCGTAGTCGACCGAAAGCCCGATCCCGAGCAGCGTGACCACGTTGACGGTGAACTGGCCGATCCCGGTGACGGCGCTCAGCGCGTACAGGCCGAGCAACGTCACCGACACGGTCGCCAGCGCCGCCACGAGTGGGATCGCGCCCGCCACGAGTCCGCCGAGGATCACCACCAGCAGGACCGCGAGCACCGCGATCGCGACCGACTCACCGAACGCCGCATCCGCGACGGCCTGCTCGGCGAACGCGCGTTCCGCCAGTGTCTCCCCGCTGACCAGCACCTCGGGCGCGTCGATGCGGTGCAGCGCAGCGGCGACCGCGTCCTCGACCCGCTCCCGGTGGTCGTCGGGCAGGGTGCGGTCGAGCTCGACGCGGATCAGCGAGCTGCGGTTGTCCGCGCCGATCCGGCCGCCCGGGGCGCCGTACAGATCCTGCACCTCGGCCACGCCGGGCAGGGCCCGGATCCCGGTCGTGACCGCCGTGACGTCGGCGACCAGCGCAGGGTCGTACACGTCGCGCCCGCCGACGACGGCGACGATCATCGGGCCCTCGGGCTGCAACCGCTCGGCCCGCCGCTCGGCGAGCTGCGACTCGGCGTCCGGGCGCAGATCGTCGCCGGTGGTGAGCCGGTCGAAGACCCGACCGCCCAGCACGACGCCGGCGGTGATCAGGATCAGCCAGACGGCGAGCAGGAGCCGTCGCCGGCGGCCACCCGTGCGGCCGAGGGCAGCCAACATCATCGGCACATGCAAACACCTCGTCCCTTAGGCCGCCAGCCGTCGATGGATCCATCCGCCGGACGTACCGGTGGTTCTGGCCGGTCGGCGACCAGTCGAGTCGGACAGCCGACGGCCCGAGTGCTCGGCGTCTATTTAGGCTTCATCAATATTTCGGGGAGGGAGTGCCCGTGCTTCGGCGTGTGCTCGGTGGATTCGTCGCGCTGGCGACCGTGGTCACGATGTCGTCGTTCGCCGGCTCGCAGCCCGCGACCGCGGTGGCGCTGCCCAGCGGCTTCCAGGAACAGATCGTCTTCAGTGGACTGAGCTCCCCGGTGGACCTGGAGTTCGCCGCCGACGGGCGGGTCGTGGTCGCCGAGAAGGGCGGCCGGATCAAGATCTTCGACGACCTCGCCGACACCACCCCCACGGTCTTCGCCGACCTGTCGGCCAACGTGCACAACCAGTGGGACCGGGGCCTGCTCGGCATGGCGCTGGCGCCGAGCTTCCCGGCCGACCCGTACGTCTACGTCCTCTACACCTACGACGCGCCGCCCGGTCAGACCGCCCCGGTCTGGAACGACGTCTGCGCCAACGCCAACGACGGGCGCTGCGTGGTCACCGGCCGGCTGTCGCGGCTGCGTGCCGACGGCAACACCATGACCGGCGCCGAGCAGGTGCTGCTGCACGACTGGTGCCAGCAGTTCCCCAGCCACTCGATCGGCGACATCGCCTTCGGCGCCGACGGGATGCTCTACGTCGCCGCCGGGGACGGGGCCAGCTTCAGCGCGGTCGACTACGGACAGTTCCCCTCGGGCGCGCCGACCAACCCATGCGCCGACCCGGCCGGTGAGGGCGGCGCGATGCGGGCGCAGGACGTCCGCACCGCCGGCGACGAGACCCAGCTGGACGGCACGCTGCTGCGCCTGGACCCGGCCACCGGAGCCGCCGCCGCGGGCAACCCGGGCATCGGCGCCACCGACCCGGACACCCGCCGGAGCGTCGCCCACGGGCTGCGCAACCCGTACCGGATCACGATGCGGCCGGGCACCAACGAGACCTGGATCTCCGACACCGGCTGGACCACCTGGGAGGAGGTCAACCGGGTCGTCGACCCGACCGCGGGCGTGACCAACTTCGGCTGGCCGTGCTGGGAGGGCAACAACCGCCAGCCGGGGTACGACAGCGCCAACCTCCCGGTCTGCGAGACCCTCTACACCCAGCCCGCGGGCACGCACACGCTACCGTTCGTGGCCTGGAACCACGCGAGCAAGCTGGTGGCGGGCGAGGCCTGCCCGACGGGCAGCTCGTCGTCGACCGGCGTGGCGTTCTACCCGACGGCCGGCGGACCCTACCCGGCCGCGTACCACGGCGCGGTGTTCTTCGCCGACTACTCGCGCCGCTGCATCTGGGCGTCGCTGCCGTCCACCCCGGGCGGCCTGCCCGACCCGGCCAACCTGCAGACGTTCGTCTCCGACGCGGCCGGCCCCGTCGACCTCGAGGTCGGCCCCGGCGGCGAGCTGTACTACGTCGACCTGGGCGGCACCGTGCGCCGGGTGCGCTACTTCCCGGGCAACCAGCCGCCGAGCGCGGTCATCGACGCCTCACCGACCCAGGGTCCCGCGCCGCTGACCGTGACCTTCAACGGCACCGGCTCCACCGACCCCGACCCGGCCGACGAGGGCCGCCTGCGCTACGCCTGGGACTTCACCGGCGACGGGGTCACCGACTCCACCTCGGCGACGGCCACCCACACGTACACCACGGCGGGCTCCTACACCGCGCGGCTGACCGTGACCGACACCCTGAACGCCACGCACACCGGCACGGTCGCCGTCACACCCGGCAACGAGGCGCCGACCGCGGTCATCGACACCCCGGCGACCGGCGTCACCTGGAAGGTCGGCGACACCATCGACTTCACCGGGCACGCCACCGACCCGCAGCAGGGCGCCCTCCCGGCGTCCGCCCTGGACTGGAGCCTGGTCATGCACCACTGCTCCGCCGCCGACAACTGTCACGAGCACGCGATCCGGACCTGGAACGACGTCTCGTCCGGGTCCTTCGAGGCGCCCGACCACGAGTACCCGTCGTACCTGGAGCTGAAGCTCGTCGCCGCCGACCAGGACGGCCTCACCCATACCGTGACGCGACGGCTCGACCCGAAGACTGTCGACCTGACGTTCGGCACGGTCCCGGCCGGGCTCCAGCTGACCGTCGGGTCCGCTTCGCAGGTCACGCCGTTCACCCGTACCGTCATCCAAGGGTCGACGAACTCGGTGTCCGCGCCGTCGCCGCAAGGGTCCTCGACGTTCGCGTCCTGGTCCGACGGTGGCGCGGCGACCCACGTCGTCACCGCGCCCACCGCCGCCACCAGCTACACCGCCACCTACACGAGCGTCCCGGCGCCGCAGCGGATCGGTCACACCCAGGTCGGCGGCGCGGTGGACACCGGCGACATGAACCACATGAACGGCTCCCGGTTCGTCACCGGCTCCGCGCCGGCCGCGGTCACCTCCATGTCGGTCTACCTGCGCAACGTGCAGGCCGCCCCGAACAACCAGTACCAGCTGGCCGTCTACGCCGACGCGAACGGCTCGCCCGGCGCCCGGATCGCCACCAGCACGTCCGGCGCCGTGACCGCCAACTCGTGGAACACGCGGCCGATCACCGCCGCACTGGCCGCGAACACCGCGTACTGGCTGATGTACAACACCAACGGCGACAACAACCTGAGCTACGACATCGGTACGGCCGGTCAGGGCGCGTGGAGCGCGTCGACCCCGTTCGGCACCTGGCCGGCGTCGTTCGGCACGTCCACCCGGTGGAACGCCAAGTTCTCCCTCTACGCCACCACCGGCGCCGACACCACGGCCCCGACGGTGACCTCCACGAACCCGGCCGGCGGCGTCACCGGGGTGGCCCCGACCACGCCGGTCACCGTGCGTTTCGGTGAGCCGATGGCGGCCGGGACCATCACGTCGGCGAACCTGGAGCTGCGCGGCCCGGGCGGCACGCTGGTCGACCGGGCCGTCACCTACGACGCGGCCACGCAGACGGCGACGATCACCCCGTCGGCGGCGCTGACCCTGTCGACCCAGTACACGGTGACCGTGCGGACGGCCGTGACCGACACGGCGGGCAACGCGCTCGCGGCCGAGCACCGGTTCTCGTTCACCACAGCCGGCGCGAGCAGCCCGCGGTTCGGCCACGACCAGGTCGGCACCCTGCTCGACGTCGGCGACATGAACTTCATGAACGGCTCGCGGTTCGTCAACGGCGCCACGGCGCTGACGATCAGCCAGATCTCGGTGCACCTCACCACCGTGCAGGCCGCGCCGGCCAACCAGTACCAGGTGGCGATCTACGCCGACGCGAACGGCTCGCCCGGAGCCCTGGTGGCCTCCAGCACGTCCGGCACGCTGACCGCCGGCACATGGAACAGCCGGCCGGTCACCGCGACGCTGGCGCCGAACACGGCGTACTGGCTGATGTACAACACCAACGGCGACAACAACATGAGCTACGACTCCGGCGGCGACAACCAGGGAGCCTGGAGCGCTTCACGTCCGTTCGGCACATGGCCGGCCTCATTCGGTACGTCCACCCGCTGGACCGCGAAGTACTCGATCTACGCGTCCTGACGCGCAGGCCCGGGGACCCGACAGGTCCCCGGGCCTCACCACTCACGCCTTGCGGCCGACCGTCCAGTACTGGTCGGCGTTGCCGTTGCAGTTCCACTGCAGCAGGTGCGCGTCGGTCTTGACCCCGCCCTGGATGGCCAGGCACATCCTGCTGTGGTTGTTGTGCAGCACCACGGTGCCCTGCGTGGTCGCCTCCACCCGCCAGTACTGGTCGACGTTGTCGCGACACGGCCACTGCAGCAGATGCGTTCCCGCTGTCGTCACGCCGCCCTCGATCGCCAGGCACTGGCCGCTACGGTCGTTGCGCACCTCGACGAGATCGTCCTTGCGGGTCCGCAGCGTCCACTCCATGTCGTTGAGGTCGCTGCAGGCCGCCTGCACCGCGTGCGCGCCGTCGGCCAGCGAGACGCCGTTGCTCATGCACAGCGAGCTGTGCGCGCTGCGAACCCAACCGCCGGGGGTACGCGCGGTGATCGTCCAGTTCTGATCCAGGTTCGACTCCCGGCACGGCCAGATCAGCGCCTGCGCGCCGTTCTTCATCGCGACGTCGCCGCCCTGCACGGCCAGGCACTTGCCGCTGAACGAGTTACGCAGCTCGGTGTAGCCGTTCGCGTCCTTCGTCAGCTGCCAGTACTGGTCGACGTTGTCACGGCACGTCCACTGCACCACCGGGGTGCCGTCCTTGGTCGCACCGCCCTCGAGCGCCAGACAGTGGCCGCTACGGTCGTTGCGGATCTCGTACTCGCCGTTGGCCCGCTGGTTGAGCTGCCAGTCCTGGTCGGCGGCGCCACTGCAGGACCACTGGATCGCGATCGCCGGCAGAGCGGTCCAGTTGCTCGGCAGCGCCAGGCACAGGCCGCTGTTCTGCGACTTCAGCGTCTGAACGGTGACCTCGGCGGTGTTCTGCCGCACCCATCCGGCGATGTCGTCGAGCCGGGTCTGCGTGCCGCCCCGGGCGGCGTCCGCGGGCGCGCCGAGGCAGCCGCCCTGACCACCGCTGTGGGTGATCGCCGCCAGTTCAAGGGCGCCGTTCACCGTACGGACACCGGGGCCGCCGGCGTCACCACGACACGGTCCGACCTGCGTGTCGGTCGTGCCCGCGACGGCGGTCAGCGCGCCGTCGACAGCGGACACCGTGAACGAGGCCATCCGCGGGGAGCTCGGCACCCAGTCACCGGCCGTACGCCCGAACCCGAGCACCGAGACGACCTCGCCGACGGCCGGGGCCTGCGCCGACACCGGGATCGGCCGGACACCGGTGACCGTGGCCGCGAGCTGCACCAGCGCGACGTCACGGTCCGGGTGCGGCAGGACCTTCAGCGCCGGCACCACATACCCGGCCGACGCGTCGGACAGATCCAGCCGGCCCACCGTCACCTTCGTCTTCACCGCCGGCGGCCCGGCCACCACGCTCGCACCGAAGCAGCTCTTCGCGGTCACCACCCACCGCGCGCCGACCAGCGCACCGGTGCAGGACTGCCCGACTCCCGGCTCCCCGACGGTCACCTTGGCCAGAAAGCCGTACGCCGCCCCACTGGGCACGTCACCACCGACGGCACCGGCCGGGGCCGACGCGAACAGCCCGGCGGTGAGAACCGCGGTGATCGCGGCGCCGACCGCATACCGCCAATTACGAACCGCATTCACTCGGTTGAGACTCCTCTCGCACATGAAGGCTGGTCAGCGTGCCGCACGCGGTGGCCCGAACCTCCTGGGCAGGCTTGTGGGCGCAACCTCACCCGGCGGATGCCATCGCACCCGCCGCGGATGATTCACAGTCGCCGCCGAAGGGCCCGCCGGATGATCGCGGGCAGCCTTACCTCACTGCGGACACACTGCCGTTCCCCCCGTTGTGGTCCAACATGCGAACACAGTATTGCCGCGACGTTTAATTGCTTCAATATCTTGATTGCGGACGAGTCGTGCCGAATCTCACCGGCCCTCGACCTGCGGGCCCATCGACGTCCTGCTACGAGCGCCCGGGCCGGCTGTCACCGGATTCCGCTCATGAGCCGGCATATCGGTTTGGCGGCGGTCGCCAGGGCGAGGCCGAGCACGATGGCGATCCCGCCGAGGACGCCGAAGTAGACGGTCTCCCGGTCGGGGCTGTAGTAGCCGGCCAGGGTGCCGGACAGTGCGGTGCCCAAGGCGATCGACAGGAATCCATGCCGGGGCGCTCCGCTCTCGCCTCCTGGTCAGCGGTCGGCCCCGGTGTTCCCGGCCGCCGGTTCGCCAAACGGGGATCGGCGGTAGTGTTCGACGGTGGTCTCTTCGTCGGCGCGGGGCAGCTCCGAGCGGCCGTTCTATGCGCGGCATGCCGAGGCCTACGATCTGCTGATCACGGATCCGGTGGAGCCGTGGGTGGGGGCGGTTCATGATCGGTTGCGCAGCGTGGGGCGTACCCCTGCCGTGGTCCTCGACGCGGGGTGCGGGACCGGGCGGCATGCCGCCGGCCTCGTCGCCGCCGGCCATCGGGTGGATCTCGTGGATGCCTCGGCGGATCTGTTGTCCCTGGCCGTGACGCGGTGCCCGTCCGCGCGGGCGATCTCGGCCGACCTCTGCGAGCTGGACGTTCCGCCCGTCTACGACGCGGTGACCTGCCGTGGCGTCCTCAACGACATGATCTCCGATCGGGAGCGGGCGGCGGCGGTGCGCTCCCTGGCCGGATGCCTGAACCCGGGCGGTCTGCTGTTCCTCGACGTTCGTGAGGAACGGGCCTCGCAGAGCCGGGCCGACGGCGCGACGCACCGCAGGCAGGTGGACCTCGGAGACGGGGCGCGGCTCACCTTCACCAGCCGCACCACGTGGAGCGAGGGCACGCTTCGCGTCGAGGAAGAGTACGACCTCGCCCGCCCGGGGATGCCGGAGCAACGGTCCGGCTACACCTTCGCCATGCAGCCGTGGAGCGAGGCGGAGTTGCGCGCCGTTCTGCACGACAGCGGCCTTCGCACCGTGCAGATCAGCCCGGGAGTCGGCCGCCGTACCGCCGACCGCCTCTTCGTCGTCGCCCACTGACGCCTCGTCCGCCCGGCTCAAGCGCCGCCCGGCTGAAGCGCCGCCCGGCTGAAACGCCGCTTGGCTGAGGCACCGCTTGGCTGAGGCGCCGCTTGACTGAAGCACCGCTCGGCTAAAGCACCTCCAGGCAGTGCCGATCAACCGTGGCGAGTCGTTCGCCCGGGGGTTTGGGGGTCCGCTACCGGTCGGCACCGGTTCGGGCACGGGGCCTGCACCTGGTGACCTGGAATCTCTTTCTCATGCCCGGCCGATATCGAGGCCGGACAACCGGGGGAGAGATTTTTGCGACGCGCCAAGCTGCCGATGGTGTTGACAGCTCTGACCGCCGTGATCGCGGGTGTGACCGCTGTTGTGTCGCCGGCCGCCGCCGTGGCGGCGCCGGTGTGCGCTACCGATGCGCTGCTCGTCGCGTCGTGTGGGGTGATGTGGGGTGGTGCGGCTGGTGGGTTCACCAGCAAGCCTCGTGACCTGGAGCACAGGAACTGGGAGTCGTTGTCGGGTCGGACCGCGACGATCTTTCACACCTATCACAAGGGTGATGAGCCGTTCCCGACCAAGGCCGAGATCGCGATGACGGCGGATGCGGCCAAGCCGCGGGTGTTGTTGCTGAACTGGAAGATCGCCTACGGGTCGAACTGGGCGAAGGTCGCCCGGGGTGAGCAGAACGCGCGGATCGACGCGTTCGCCGCGCGGATCAAGGCGTACGGCAAGAAGACGTTCCTGGTGCTCAATCATGAGCCGGAGAACGATGTGAAGCCGGCGAAGGGCTCCGGCTGGGAGGCCGCCGATTTCGCGGCGATGTACCGGCACACGATCGAGCGGTTGCGGGCGCAGGGTGCCGGCAACGTGGTCAACGTGATGGCGTACATGGGTAACGAGAAGTGGATGGCGCAGTCGTGGTGGAAGGACCTGTACCCGGGCGACGACGTGGTCGACTGGATCGGTCTGGACTCGTATGTGTCGGTGGAGAAGGGCTACTACCACTACGGCACGTTCGCGGATCTGCTGGATCGTGAGCCCAAGGGCGGCGGTCTGGGGTTCTACGAGTGGGCGACCACGAAGCACCGGGGCAAGCCGATCATGGTCGCCGAGTGGGGTGGGTATCACCGGATCGGTAAGACCACGGACAAGTCGGCGGTGTACGACAGTGTGGTGCCGGAGTTGAGGAAGCGCCCGGCGATCAAGGCGATCGTGCACTTCGACACCAAGCGCGATGATCAGGGCAACCGTGACATCAGCATCGACAGCACCCGGGCCGGGCTGACCGCGTTCCGGAAGCTGGCCGCCGACCCGATCTTCAACGTCAAGCTGAGCTGACCTGCACTGAGCCGCCACCCCACCCCGGGATGGCGGCTCAGTCGCGTCCTGCCGGCTACCAGCGGCCGACGACCATCGCGCTCAGGTCACGTGCCTGCGGGTTCGGGCATTGGGCCAGGCGCTTGTTCGCGCACGGCAGGTAGGAGGTGACGCTCGGATCGGCGTCGAACTCGGTGAAGTACACCCGCACCTTCTCGGGCCAGAGGTTGCGGACCACCAGGAACAGACGTTTGCCGAGGTGAGCGCGGACGTCCACCGGCTTCTCGAAGGTGTACTTGGCCCGCCAATCCCGGACCTCGGCCTCGCCCGACGCCAGTTCCTGCTGGTGCTCGTCGTACACGGACAGCTGGACCTTGCCGTTTCCCTCCGAGCCGGCGGCCACCTCGACCGAGCGGATGTACGGCGCCTGCACGGGGAAGTCGGTCGCCGCCCAGCCACCCTCCTCCATGGTGTGCGGATCGTTCTGGGCACTGCTCGGCCAGATCTCGTGCATCCGTACATCGCCCGTCGGCGAACTCGGAGCCGGACTGCTCGGCGAGACCTGAGGCGAGACCTGAGGCGGGACCGGCGGCGGGGCCGACGATGCGTAGAACGGGTTGGTCACCGCGCCCAGAACCATCACGCAGATCGCCGCGACGGCCCCGGTGAACCGGTGATCGAACCGTCCACCGGTGCGGCGCTTCGGCACGAGCCACAGGGTCAGCACCATGACGGCCGAGGCTATGACCAGCACTCCGAGGTTCCACAGCTTGGCCGGCTCGTCCTGCTCGGCGATGAAGACGGCGACCGCCCCGAACCCGGTGGCGACGGCGGCGAGGGCGGCGAGCAGCGGTGCCCACCGGCGGCCCGAGGATCCCGGCTCCGGCTCCGCGCCCGATGGCGTTGGCATGAGCCTACGGTTACCCATCGGTAACGTTTGGTAATCCCGTGGCGGTGTCTCGCCGTTCGCTCGCGATGGGCCGACGTGCGACGTCGCGCTCGGTCAGAGGGCGTAGCCGCCCGAGACCTCGATGTCCTGGGCGGTGACCCAGCCCAGGTCGGGGCCGAGCAGGCTCGCGACGACCGATCCGATGTCATCCGGTTCGCCGAGCCGCCCGAGCGCGGTCCTGGCGACCAGCCCCGGGATCACCTCGGGATACCGCTCGAAGGCGTTGTCGCCGAGCCGGGTCCGGGTGGCGCCGGGCGCGACCGAGTTGACCCGGATGCCACGGCTGCTGAGCTCCTTGGCCAGATAGCGGGTCAGCACCACCAGGCCACCCTTCATGGCGCCGTACACCGAATATCCGGGCTCGGTGACGGTCGTCGCCGCGCCGCTGGTGATGTTGACGATCGCGCCGCCGTCGGCCAGCAGCGGAAGCAGCGTCTGGGTCAGGAAGTACGGGCCCTTCAACAGCACCCGCATCAGCGTGTCGAAGGCGTCCTCGGTGGTCTCCTCGAACAGCGCGATGCGGCTGGCGCCGGCGTTGTTGACGAGGTGGTCGAAGGTGTCGCGCTGCCAGACGTCGCGGAGCACGCCGGCCACCGCGTCACGGAAGGCCGGGAACGTCTCGGAGCGGCCGAGGTCCAGTGGCAGCGCGACTGCGGTGCCGCCGTCGCTCTCGACGGCGGCGACGGTCTCCAGCGCTCCGGAGCGGTTGCCCTGGTAGGTGAGGACGACCCCGATGCCGCGGCGGGCGATCTGGACGGCGGCGCTCTGGCCGATGCCGGAACTGGCGCCGGTGACGATGGCGATCTGCATGATCAACGTACCTCGCTGAGGAGTCGGGTGAGCCAGTCGGTGCGGGCCCGTCTGGCCGTGGCGGAGATCGGGGCGGTGGGGAACAGCGCGTCGAAGCCGTGGAAGCCGCCGGCCCAGACATGCAACTCGGCCTGGCCTCCGGCCGCCCAGATCCGGGTGGCGTACGCGACGTCCTCGTCCCGGAACACCTCGGCCGAGCCCGCGTCGATGTAGGTGGTGGGCAGGCCGGCGAGGTCGGTGGCGAGCGCGGGGGAGACGTACGGGGAGACCGTCTCGTGCTCGCCGACCACCGACCGCCAGCCGAAGTCGTTCATCTCCCGCGTCCACACACCCGGGCCGCCGGAGAACTGCCGGCTCGACGGGCTGTCGTTGCGGTGGTCGAGCATCGGGCCGATCAGCAGCTGACCGGCGATCGCCGGGGTGGCGCGGTCGCGGGCCATCAGTGTCACTCCGGCGGCGAGGCCCCCGCCGGCGCTGGCGCCCGCCACGACGATGCGGGCCGGATCGATGCCCAGCTCGGCGGCGTGCCCGGCGACCCAGAGCAGTCCGTGGTAGCAGTCGTCGACGAGGGTGGTGCCGTCGTGTTCCGGCGCGAGCCGGTAGTCGACCGACACCACTACCGCGCCGAGACGGTCGAGCCACTCCAGGGGGATGTCGATCTGCGAGTAGCGGTCGCCCATCACCATTCCGCCACCGTGGATCCAGTAGACGCACGGGGCCGCGACGGCGCCGGCGGGACTCAGGATCGTCAGCGGGATCTGCGCGCCGTCCGGGGCGGAGAAGGTGACCTCACGCCGCTCGAACGGGCCGTCCGGCAGGGGCGCCGAGGCGTACGGGCGGATGTGCGCGAGGGTCTGCGTGTCGAGCGCCGGCATCGTCGGCATGCCGGCCAGCAGGGTGGCCAGGTCGGGGTCGTAGGCGGGCCGCATCAGAACGCGGCCTTGCCGCCGACGGGCACCTCGTCGGTGTAGCGGGACTCCCCGGTCAGCAGCGGCTGGAGGGCGGCGACCAGAGCCCGCGCCGGCTCGGTGGCGAAGAACGCCTGGTGGGCCTGCTCGCTGGTCCAGCCCTCGGTGAGATGGATGGTGTCCGGGTCGGCGGCGGACCGGCCGACCAGGAAGACGACACAGTCGGCGTGCGGCAGCGACGGCGCGTCGAGCAGCAGCTCCACGACCTCCGCGCCCCGGCCGGGCCGGGCGGTCATGGTGGCGTAGAAACCGTGCCTTGCGATCATCGGTCTTTCCTCTCATCGGGTGGAATCTCGACCACTCAATGAAAGCAATACGAGCTGCGCAGACGTTAGACAGATGCTCGCTGAGACTTGCCTGATCCTACCGATGTGGAGAGAATCAGTTCATGAGTCTGGCCGAGCTCCGGGAGTTGGTCGATCGCCACGCGCGCGCCGATCAGAGCACCGCCATCGAGGACGTGCTGCTCTCCCGCGTCGTGGAGCCGGAGTCACCGGAGCCGTCGATGACCGGCACGGTCCTGGCCGTCATCGCCCAGGGCGCGAAACGGCTGGCACTCGGCAGCCGGGTGTATGAGTACGAGACCGGCCAATACCTGGTCGCGTCGGTCGACATGCCCGTCACCGGCTACTTCATCGGTGCCACCGCCGCCCGTCCCGCGCTCGGCTTCGGTCTGGTCCTGCGCCCCGCCGTCGTCGCCGAGATCCTGCTCCAGGCCGCCCCCGGCGATCTGCCCCCGGCCACCGGCGTCCCGTCCGGCATGGCGGTCAGCGACGCGCCCGCCGAGTTGCTCGACGCGGTGCTCCGGCTGGTCCGCCTGCTCGACCACCCGCGGGACGCGGCCGTGCTGGCGCCGCTGATCAAACGGGAGATCCTGTGGCGGGTCATCACCGGCGAGCAGGGTGCCGTGGTCCGCCAGCTCGGCCTCGCCGACAGCAGCCTGGCGCACGTCGCCAGGGCGGTCCGGTGGATCCGCGACCACTATCCGGCGGCGTTCCGGGTGGAGGAGCTGGCGCGGCTCTCCGGGATGAGCGTGTCCGCGTTCTACCGCAACTTCCAGGCGGTGACCGCGATGAGCCCGATCCAGTTCCAGAAGCAGATCCGGCTCCAGCAGGCCCGGCTGCTGCTGGCCACCCGGCCCGGCGACGTCACCGGGGTCAGCCGGCAGGTCGGTTACGAGAGCCCGTCACAGTTCAGCCGGGAGTACCGCCGTCAGTTCGGGGCGCCACCGAGCCGGGACGCCGCTCTCGCGGTCAGGTGACGCGTCAACCACGACGGGGGTGGGCGGCGAAGAAGTCCCACAGCAGGTCGGTGGCGACGATCGGCGCGCCGGGCAGGGCCAGCTCACCCGACTTCGCGCCCGGCCAGGAGTGCCCCATGTCGGTGACCACGTACGCCTCGACGTCCGAGCCGTCCGCGCAGCGTGCGCTGGACCGTTCCACGCCGTCGGCGGCGGGCGGCGGCGCCGGCTGCGGTTCGCAGTCGAGCCGTTCGCGCCACTTCTTCAGCCCGGCGTCGAAGATGTCGTAGTACCTGTCCTGCCTGCCGACGATACTCAGCACGGACACCGGTCTCGCCGGGACGAAGCCGGCCGCCTCGGTTCTCGGTCCGCCGTAGCCGCCGCTCACCACGCCGATCGCGGCGAACACGCCGGTCGCCTCGATCGCGGCGCGGAAGCTCATGTCGCCGCCGTTGGAGATGCCGGTGGCGTAGACCCGGTCGGCGTCCACCCGCCAGTCGGAGATCAGGCGGCCGGTCAGGGCCTCGAGAAAGGCGACGTCGTCCTCCGCACCGCAGCAGACCAGAGCGTTGAAGCCGCCGGCCATGCCGTCCGGGTAGGCGACGAGGAAGCCGTGCTCGTCGGCCTTGGCGTCCATCTCGATCATGTCGCGCAGGCGCTCCCCGGAGCCGGGGTAGAAGTGCAGGGCGACCACCAGCGGCACCGGCTTCGACGCGCCGGTCCAGCCGGGCGGGACGTGCAGCAGCACGGACCGTTCCCTGCCGCCGACGTCGAGGGTGAGCCGGTGGTCGCCCGTGGCGGGGCGGGAGGGCGCCGGAGCCGGCGGTTCGCTGCCGGTTCCGCAGGCGGCCGAGGACAATCCACAGATCAAGAGCAGGCTGATGAGCGTACGCCGCAAAGGTCTTCTCCGTTTCTGCGCGGATCGTCTCGGGTGCAGCCTCGGTCGGCGCTCGCACCCGGTCAACGGTTTCGGGTGGCACCGAAACCCGTGGCAAGCTGGGCGGATGTTGCGCCTCCGGCTGGAGTACGCGGACCTGGCGCGGGTCAGGTTCACCGACCGCCTGCACCCGGCCAGCACCGTGCTGCTGGCCAGTCAGGCCCTGCGCCGTCCGCCGGTGGCCGCGGCCCTGCCGGTGCTGGCCCGCCGGGTGACCTCGTCCGGGGCGGCGCTGCGGCCGTTGCACCATCTGATCCCCGAGCAGGGGCCCGCGCCGGACTTCGTGACCCCGTGGGACGGCGCGGCCTCGATCGAGGACGGGCTCGCGGTGATCCGGTCGACACCGGCCCGGGAGGTACGGGCGCAGGTGTCCGCCGCCTACGCCCACACCCCGGCGAGCGCGGCACGACGCCGGTTCGCCGACGCCGACGCGGGGGTGCTGGACACCCTGGTCACCGCCATGCGGGCGTACTTCCATCAGGTGCTGGCGCCGGACTGGGCGGCGCTGACCCGTACCCATCGGCAGGTTGTCGGTGAGGCCGCCGCCCGGTATGCCGCGACCGGCGCGGAAGGCCTGTTCGCCGGCCTGCATCCCGGGATCCGGTGGTGCAGCCCCGTGCTGGAGGTGGACGCCTGGCCGGCCGGCGACGTGCGGCTGGGCGGGCACGGCCTGTTCCTGCTGCCGTCACCGTTCGCCGGGCCGCGGCCCCGGGTGCTGATCCGCGAGGGCCGGCCCGCCCTGGTCGTCTATCCGGTCGAGCCGCCGGCCGGGTGGGGCGGCGGGGCGGCGGCCGACCGGCTGGCGGGCCTGCTCGGCCGCACCCGGAGCGCGGTGCTGGCGCACGTCGCCGGTCCGGGGCGGCACACCACCTCGTCGGTCGCCGGGCACGCCGGGATCAGCGTCTCGTCGTCGTCGGAGCACCTGTCCGTGCTGCGCGCCGCGGGCCTGGTGTCCAGCCGCCGCGACGGCGGCGCCACCGTGCACCGCGCCACGCCTCTCGGCCGCACCCTGGCCGGTGGCGAATGACGCCGCCGGCCGGCTCGGGTGGGGCGAGATCTCCGGCGGCGACGAGCGCGCCGTAGCCGGACCGGTCAGTCGCGTTCGGCGGCGAAGGCGGCGACCCAGACCAGGGGTGCGTTCCAGTTGATGGTCAGCTCGTTCGTCGACCAGGAGTGAATGTCGTCGATGTAGCAGAACTGGCCCACGCAACCCGCCAGCCGGGCCTGCGCCACCTCGTCCTGCAACCCGGAGTTCGGCCCGCCGGCCAGGGTGCCCCTAGGCGGATGCGGCAGGCTCGGATCGAGCTGGTGGGCGTACCAGCGGCTGTGCTGGTTCCGGGCGTGGTCGGTGCCGTAGCCGGTCACGTACGACAGGTTCAGCGCGTTGCGGCCGAGGATGTAGTCCAGACCCTCCAGGGCGGCGTCGCGGTAGCGGGCCTCGCCGGTCAGGTCGTGTGCCACGGCCAGCACCACCAGGTTGTTCAGCACCATGCTGTTGGAGCCCCAGTGCCACTGGTTGCCCGGCGGGGCGTAGGCCACCGCGTACGGGTGAGCCCGCTGGACGGCGAGGTAGCGGTCCGCGCCGGCGACCACCGAGGCGCGCACGTCGTCGCGGCCGGGCAGCGTGCTCGGTGTCAGAGCCAGATCCAGCCGCGCGGCGACCGCGGTGGCCGCCCAGTCGAAGGCGTACGTTCCGAACACGTCGGCCGTGTGCAGGGGCGAGGCCAGCACCGCGTCGGCGTACTCCTGCCCGCCGGTGGTCAGGAACAGCTCGGCCGCGGCCCAGTAGAGCTCGTCGCGGACGTCGTCGTCGTCATAGGGCCCGCCGCCCACGGTGTCCTCGACCGGCGCGTACCGGACCGGATGCGTCCCGGCCGCCGTGAAAGCGGTCCGCGCGGCGGCCAGCAGGCGGTCCGCGTAGTCCGCGTCGTGCTTGCGGAAGATCCTCGCGCCCTGAGCGGCAACCGCGGCCAGGTTCAGCGTCGCCGCGGTGGACACCGGGCGCAGTTCCCGCGGCTGCGGGTCGAGGTGGGGCAGCGTCGGCAGGCCGGTCCACTCGCGGTCGTGGATCTTGTGGTGTGCCAGGCCGCTCGGCGCCTGCATGCGCAGCAGGAAGTTCAGTTCCCAGCGGACCTCGTTGAGCAGGTCCGGGACGCCGTTGCCGCTTTCCGGCAGGTCGAGCGCCAGGTCGTCGAGGCCGGTGCGGTGCTCGAAGGCGTGCAGCAGCTGCCACACCGTGATGCCGCCGTTGACCACGTATTTGCCCTGGTCGCCGGCGTCGTACCAGCCGCCGTGCACGTCGAGGCGGTAGTCGCCGGCGTCCGGGGCGCACGGGACGTCACGGTCGCCGGGATGCCCGGCCGGGCGGCCGTAGCCGGGCCGCAGGTCCTCGCGGATCTCGATGCCGCTGCGCTGGCAGTAGAAGAACCTCATCGCGTCGGCGACCAACGGGCGGTAGAGGCCCGCGCCGATGGCGAACGGGTGGCTGGTCGCACCGTCGGCCGTCAGCGTGAACCCGGCGCCCGCCCGCTGGTGGGCGCCGAAGTCGATGGTGTGCACGTTCTGCCCGGAGGAGACGTCCGTGCCGCGCGGGTCGGTCGTCCCGTCGGCGACGACCCGCCCCGCGTCGTCGGCGAGCTGCCAGGGCAGCGGCTCGACGGCGTCGGTGACCAGAGTGGCCCGCTTCGGGCCGGACGTCGGATACCCCACCTGGTTGACCGCGACAGAGGACATGTCTGGGAACGCTCCCAGTCGTCCGGCCCGCTGTCAACGACCCCGGGCGGCCCGCCGGTCCCGGTCGGTTCGCCTACGAGGCCGTCCTCGCGAGCCTTCTCTCCCGGCGCAGCACCGCGGAGGAATAGCGGGCCGGAGTGAGGGCGAACTCCGTCGGGGCGAAACCGGCCGGCAGCCCCGGACGGCGCCACGTCTGAGCAGGGCAGCCGGCCGGCAGCCACTCCCGGCGCCAGATCCCCAGGGCGGTGTCCAGGTCGGCGAGCGCCGGGGTGAGCCGATCGTCCAGGGGTGTGCGCAGGTGCTCCGCCCACAACCTGACGCGCAGGTCGCGGACCAGGTCGCCGGTCGTGACGAAGGTCGAGGTGATCTCGCTGTCGGTGCCGACCATCGAGCGGCTGAAGAAGTTCGCCGAGCCAATGCTGGCGAACACGTCGTCGACCAGCATCAACTTGGTGTGCACGGTCAGGTTGTCGATCCGGTACATCACCACGTTGCGGCGGGCGGCGGCCGGCAGGCGGTCCAGCACCCGGCGGCGCAGATCGTGGGTGATCACCGGCGGCACGGTGCTGTCACCGCCGTCGGCCGGGTCCTTGCGGCCGGACCCGACCAGGATCACCTTGACACCACGGCAGGCCGCGGAGCGCAGCGCGCCGTACAGCTGGAATCGGGGGTCGCCGCCGGGCGCCTCGTGGAAGTACTGGTCCTCGAGGTAGATGTAACGCTCGGCCGCGCCGATCGCGGTGGCCATCGCGTGGTAGATCTCGTGGATGCCGGCCCGCACCACGTTCGCCCGGCGCATCCGCCGCCACCCGCGATGCCGATACAGGCTCCACGGACGGTAGGAGCGCACCACCTGCACCGCGGTCCCGTCCGCCGGGTGCGACGGCTGTTCCGGCGCCGGCGGCAGGTCGTTCGGCGCGTCCGGTGGGTTGATCACGGTGCGTTCGCCACCGGTCAGGGGGAAGTACTCCGGCGGCAGGTTCCTGGCGATGAGCCGGGGCGGCAGGAGCGTGGTGTTGCGCCAGCGGAACTGGAACGTCTCCCGCACCCGTACGGCTGCCGGGCCGTGCAGACGTGCCGCCGCGTCGTGCCAGCCCCACCGGTGCAAACCCAGCCGGAGACGACGGTGCGGCGAGTGGTCGAAGCGGGTGGGCGAGAGGTCGAGACCGCCGACGTACGCGGTGAGGACCCCGCCGTGGCTGAACACCACCAGCTTCTGATGGTTGGAGCCGAGCGCCGGCCCGGACCAGTCCAGCAGCACCCGGTTCTCCAGCGGGGAAGCGGCGTCGCGGGTCGACGGCTTCCACTCCCGGATCACCCGCGCCGCCAGGGTGTTGGCCCGGAACGGCCCGACCGGCAGCCACGGCACGCCCCCGGAGAACTCGGCCGCGCTGAGCACGATGCGCACATCGGCACCGTCCGCGGCCTTCTCGGCGAGCACGTCGGTGAACGGGCGGTAACCGGCCTCGCCGGCGGTGCGCCCGCTCAGGTCGAGGTGCGGGTCGGCCTGGTAGCCGGCGATGTACACGGCGTCGCCGGGCCCGAGGGCCTCCATGTGCCCGGCCAGCTCGCTGAAGTAGGTGACGCCGTCGATGATCGGCTCGAAACGGGAGTTCTCGGTGAAGGTCGGGCACGCCTCGGTGGCCGGCGGAAGGTACCGGGCGATCAGATCCGCCAGCGGCGATGCATGCGGCATCCCGTGATTAGACCGGAACCGGCTTGACGCCGCGATGACGAGGCTCTCTACTGGGGCGGTCATCCTGCAGCGCCGGTCGGTGGTGGAGCGCGCTGGTCAACCCCGGACCGCACGGGGCGTCCAGCCACGGCTTCCGACGTGCCCCGCGTGGTCCTGACCCGAAAGGGACCACCACCATGAGTGACCAACCCCGGTTCTCTCCGGCCGACTGGACTCCGATCATCGAGCGGGCGTTCTTCGTACGTCTGCTGGAGGTGCTCGGTTCGCGGACCGGCTGGCCGGAGCCCGTCGACGAGCTGGTGCGGCGCCGGCTTCCGACCCTCGAAGCGTCGATCGAGCCTCTCGTCGCCAACACCATGGACGCGGCCAACATCCGGTTCACGGCGCTGGCGATCGCGGCGTACGACGTCGTCGAACCCGTGTGCGGTCCGGCGGAGGCAGCCGCGATCGTGGAGGACTGCCTCAACCGGCCACTACGCGACGACATCCTGGCCGGGACGCGGGGAATGCTGGACCACGCCGACGACCCGTTCGCCGCGCTGGTCGACGCCAGCCGAGAACGGGAGGAGACCTACTTCGGCCCGTCGTTCCACTTCGAGCGGCCACTCGACGATCACGACACGTATGTGCTGGACGTGCGGCGCTGCCTGTTCCACGAGGTCCTGATGGCGGCCGGGCGCGGCGAGCTGCAGCCGATCCTGTGCCGTTTCGACCTCAACTGGGCCGACGCCATCGAGCCGGAGCGGCATCGCCTCAGATTCGTCCGGCCGGTGACCTTCGCGAGCGGCACGACCTGCCGCATGCTGTTCACCCGCGAGGAGCACCTGCCCGGGCTGATCGCCGGGCCCGGTCGGCGATGACCGTCCGGAGCTGACCGGTCAGCTGCCGGAGGTGGGCGGCGGCGCCGTCCCGGGACACCGCGAACCAGGCGCCGCCGCTCCTGACTTCCGGCGCGGGAGCACGGCCGGCCGGCGATGCCCGGGCGGCTGCCGCGGGCAGGGTGACGCGGATGTCGGCAAATCATTGACATATCCCGATGGATCGACTGGGTTGGGGAGCGACATCCTTCACAGCCGCAGGAGGTTCCATGTCGTCCGGACATCGCTGGCCGGCCACCGCCGCCACCGTCCTGACCGCCGTTCTGCTCGCCACCCAGCCGGCAGCCGCAGGCCCGGTCACCGCCCCGGCCCAGGCGCCCACGGAGGCGCCGATCACCCTCGCCGCCGGGGAGCGGGCCCTGATCCGATTCCAGTTGCCCGACGAGGCGGCCGTCGACCGCCTGCTTGCCTCCGGCGCCGACGTCGCCGCACGACCACGGGCCGTTCCCGGCGCGATCCTGCTCGACGTCGTCGTCGACGACCGTGAGCTCGGCGCCCTGACCGGCGGCGGCGCCACCGCCGTGCAGCTGATCCAGCGGGAGTCCGACGGCGCCCGGCGGCTCACCGAGAGCCGGACCGTCGCGCCCGCGGCCGCCGACACCCTGCAGTTCCTGCAGGCCTACTGGTGGACCACCGGCGGGCGCACCTTCCTGCAGACCCAGGTCGCCACGACCGCCACCGACGATCCCGACGCCGAGATCACGGTGACCTGGCGGACCGCGAGCGGCGCGACCGGCTCCTACCCGCTGATCCGGTTCGAGGACGCCGGCGAGTACCAGTACCACTACGCGCTGCCCCAGCCGCTGCCCGCCCAGCCGGTGACGATCACCGCCACCTCCAGTCTGGGCGGGACGTCCCGGGCGATCACCCCGCAGGCGTGGCCGGGCAGCACGCCGCCGGCGCTGCCGAGCGGCTACCAGAAGGACTTCATCGACGCCTACATGACGCCGGCCGACATCAGCGCCCGGATCCGCCGGCTGCACCGGCAGTACCCGGCCCTGGTCGACGTGATCAAACTGCCGAACAAGACCCAGGGCTACCGGCGTACGGCGAGCGCGTACCTCGGCGACCCGGCGGCGGCGGCGGTGGTGGTCGAGTCGGTCCGCTTCGGCGACGAGGGGATGAACGGTGTCCAGGTCAGAACGGTCGACCCCGGCCGGCCGAACCGGGCGCTCGGTGCCTCGTACCGCGACCGGGTCCTGACCGTGCGTCTCGCCACCGATGCCGGCGGCAAGGTGATCAGCTCGACCGACGAGGTCGCCGCCTTCATCACCGCCCGCTTCCCGCAGCGGTTCCGGGCCTTCGTGGAGGTCGGCTCGGCCGGGCTGCCGATGCCGGTGGTGGCGCCCGTACGCCTCGACGACGGCCTGGAGGGCACCGAGGTGCCGCGGGGCCCGCAGACCGTGCAGGCGCTGCGGATCGGCAAGGTCCGGGACGGCTCGAGGCCGGGTGTGCTCGCCTACTCGCAGGAGCACGCGCGGGAGTGGGCGACGCCGCTGGTCACGCTGGAGTTCGCGGAGCGGCTGCTGGCCAACTACGCGACCGACCCGGCCACCCGGGAGCTCGTCGACTCGACGGACGTCTTCATCATCCCGACGGTGAACCCGGACGGGGCGAACTACTCGTTCAACGACTTCAACTTCCAGCGCAAGAACCTGGTCAACCACTGCACCGGAGCGGCCCGGGACCCGCGCAACCGCGACTCGTTCGGTGTCGACGTGAACCGCAACTACGCGGTCGGCTCCTACTTCGACGGTTATGTCGGCGGCAGCCCGAACTGCCTGTCCGGCACGCACGCCGGCACCGGCGAGCTGTCCGAGGCGGAGAGCCGCAACGTGGTCGCCCTGGCCACCCGGTACGGCAACATCAGGTTCTCGCTGAACGTGCACAGCTACGGCGGCTACTTCATGTGGTCGCCGGGGGCCTACAAGGTCCCGGGACGTGTCACGCTGCCCCGCCCGTCGATCGACGAGTCGAAGTTCTTCCTGGACAGCGCCAAGCGCATCGTCGGCGCCATCGCCGCCGAGCGTGGCACGGTGACGTGGCCGGCCTACACCGGCCCGGTCGCCGACGTGCTCTACTCGGCGGCCGGCAACTCGGCCGACCACCTCTACTACGACCTCGGCATCACGGCGTGGAACTTCGAGGTCGGCAACGACCGCTGGAACGACGCCACCGGGCAGTGGGAGGGTGTCGGTTTCCAGCCGCCGTTCGACGAGGCGCAGGCCGAGGCCCAGGAGTACGCGGGCGGCCTGGTCGAGCTGGTCCGCATCGCCCGCGACCAGGCCTCGCAGCCCTGATCGTGGTGGACCTGCCGCCGGGGGAGCCGACGGTTCCCCCGGCGGACCCGTGGTAGCACTGTGGACACGCACGGCTACTGTGCTTCGCGGGCGGCGCCGCACGGAAAGGCGAGACGTGTGACCAGGTTCGGGATTCGTGCGGGGACGACCCGGGCCACGCTGTGGCGGTCGCTCGTGGTGCTGGAGCTGGCGCTGGTCGCGGTGCTCGGCATGTCGGCGTGGGTGTTCCAGGGCACACGGGGCACCGCCGAGCGCGTCGAGGCGCACTCGGTGCCGTCGATCAGGCACATCCTCGCCGCGCACGCCGCTCTGGTGGAAGCCGACGAGGCGGCCGTCGCGAGCTTCCGGACCGGGGCGGTCGGCCTCACCGGTCCCGGCGAGCGGTATCAGAACCAGGTAGCCGTCGCCGCGCAGAGCCTCACCCAGCTCGCCGTCGACAGCATCGCGGGCGCCGCGGTCGGCCAGAGCATCCAGCTCGTGCAGGGGCAGCTCGCCGCGTACTCCGCGCTCGTCGAGCAGGCCGACGCGCACTTCCGGCAGGATCCGGCGTCCGCGCTGGCCCGGGCCGACCTCTGGTCCGCCTCACGCCTGCTGCACATGCCCGACGGCGGCATCCTCGCGCAGCTCGACGGCCTGCTGGCCATCGAGCGACGGGCACTGGACACCGAGCTCACGGCCGGCCGGATGTCGCCGGGCTGGGTGGCCGGCTGGATCGTGCCGGCCGTCCTGCTGCTCACGCTGCTGGTGGCCATCCAGGTCTATCTTAGCCGGCGCTTCCGCCGTACCCTCAACCCGCCGTTGATCGCCGCAACCCTCGCCATGCTGGCCATGGCCGCCGCGATGTCGTCCGATCTCGCCGCTCGCGGCGAGTTGACCGCCACCCGGCAGGCCGGCGATGCGCTGGTGGGCGTGTGGCAGGCGCGGATCGAGGCCACCGACCGTCGCGGGCAGCAGATGCTCGGCGAGCTTGTCGCCCAGACCTGCCCGGCCGGGTGCAGCGAGACGGTCGACCGGTTCGTGGTGACGCCCGCCGGGGCCGGCGAGCCGCCGGGCGAGGAGGCCCTGACCGCCCACATCAGGGACGTGGACGGGCACGCCGCGGCGGCCGCCGACACCACGACCGGCCAGGTGGTCCTGGTGCTCGCGGCGCTGCTCGCCATGGCACTGGTCCCGCTCGGGCTCTTCCCGCGCATCGACGAGTACAGGTAGGAGCGACGATGCGTACCGTGCGGGCCATCGCCCTGGCTGCCGTCGCCGTGCTGCTCACCGGGAGCGCGGCGTGCGGAACGGGCGGCGAGGGTACGGGTGTGACCGTGCTCGCGTCGTGGACCGGCGGGGAGGGCGCCGCCTTCCGTCAGGTGCTCGACCGGTTCACCGCCAAGACCGGCATCCGCGTCGACTTGCAGGGCACCCGGGCGCTCAACCAGGTGCTGACCGCCGAGGTGCAGAAGGGCACACCACCCGACATCGCGGTGCTGCCCAGCCCCGGTGATCTCGCGAGCTACGTACGCCGCGCTGCCGTGCGCCCACTGGACGACGTCATCGACGCGGGCGCCGAGCAGTCGCACAGCCCGCAGTGGTCGCGGCTGGAGCGGATGAACGACGCGCGCTACGCCGTGGCGGTCAAGACCTCCCTCAAGAGCCTCATCTGGTACGACCCACGCCGGGTCCCCGGCCTGTCCGGCGACGAGCCGCCGTCGTGGGACGAACTGGTCCGGCTCAGTGAGCGGATCGGCACGGGCGGGGCCGCCGCGTGGTGCATGGGCCTGGGCTCCACCCCGGTTTCCGGCTGGCCAGGCACCGACTGGATCGAGGATCTCGTGCTGCACCGGGCCGGCCCCGGGGCGTACCAGCGCTGGGCCGCCGGGCAGCTGGCCTGGACCGCCCCGGAGATCCGCCGGGCGTGGACGGCCTGGGGCGAGATCGCGCTGCGGCCCGGCTTCGTCCGGGGCGGTGCGAGCGGTCTGCTGCTCACCGACTTCGCCGACGCGGGCCGGCCCATGCACACCGACCCGCCCGGATGTCTCCTGCACCACCAGGCGTCCTTCGTGGCCGGTGACGCCGCCGGCCTGGACTTCGTGCCGTTCCCGTCGGACGGCGACCGGGCGTGGGAGGTGTCCGCCGATCTGGCCGCCCTGTTCACCGACAAGCCGCAGGCGCGCGAGCTGATGCGCTTCCTGGCGACCGACGAGGCGCAGAGCATCTGGCCGACGGTGAGCAGGGGGTCGGTGTTCTCCGCGAACCGGGCCGTCGACCCGGCGATCTACGGCGACCCGGTGACCCGGCGTATCGCGGAGACCCTCACCGGCCAGGCGGCGCTGTGCTTCGACGCGTCCGACCTGATGCCCAGCGCCATGACGAACGCCTTCTACCGGGCCGTGCTCGACTACGTGCAGTCACCCGACCGCCTCGACGCCATCCTGGCCCAGCTCGAGCAGGTCCGCGCCGCGATCCCCGGCACCGACTGGCTGAACGTCCCCTGCGGCTGAGGGTGTGGTCGGCGACCGCGGTCGGCAAGGTCTCGCACCCGCCGCAGTGACCGCCGGCGCCGGCCGAGTGGCGGGCGCCGGCGGTGTCACCGGGAACGGTCAGGTCGTCGAGCAGGGCTTGCCGTTGAGGGTGAACGCCGGCGGTCTGGCGGAGTCACCGGTGTGAGTGGCCTGGAAGCCGATGCCGACCGAGGCGCCGGGTGCGATGGCGGCGTTGTAGGTGACGTTGCCGGCCGTCACCTGTCCGGAGGAGGGCGTGTAGGTGGCGTTCCAGCCGGACGTGATGGTCTGCCCACCGGGCAGGGTGAAGGCCAGGGACCAGCCGTTGACCGTGGTGGCGCCGGTGTTGGTGATGGTCAGGCTCTCGGTGAGGCCGGTGCTCCAGGCGTTGACCGTCGCCGTGACCCGGCAGGTGCCGGTGCCGGGGGAGGGGCCGGCCGGGCTGCTGGGCGGGTTGCTGGGCCCGCCGGTGGTGATGCCGAAGAACGCCAGTGCGTACGCGGCCATGCCGGTGGAGGGCAGGGTGTGCCCGGCGCCCTGGATGCGGTAGGCCTCGACCTGGACGGTGCCGGCGGCATCGGCGTAGCGGCTGCGGTTCCAACCCGGCTGTGGAGTGTCGGTGGAGGTGGGCGTCTGGCCGAGCCCGAAGACGTTCGTCCATTGTTCGATGGATTCGTCGAGCAGGGAGTACGGCACGAGGGTGTCGTTGGTGCCGTGCCAGAGTTGGATGCGTGGCCGGGGGCCGGTGTGACCGGGGTTGACCTGCCGGACGGCGTCACCCCACTGTTGCGGGGTGCGGTTCATGCTGCCGCCGGTGCACCGGCTGCTTCCGGGCGGATAGTCGGCGGCCCCGGAGAAGCAGTTGAACGGCACGCCCATGAAGGACGCGCCGGCCTTGAACACGTCGGGGTAGACGGCCAGCATGTGCTGGGTCATCATGCCGCCGGAGGAGCTGCCGGTGGCGTAGACCCGGTTCGGGTCGGCGCCGTACCGCCGCTGGGCGTAGGTCACCATCGAGACGATGGAGACGGGGTCGCTGCCGCCGCCGCGTCGTTTGGCCGCGTCCGACCACGTGTCGAAGCACTTGCCGAAGCCGGCTTCCTGCTCCGCGCTCGGGTAGATCACGAGGAATCCGCGTTGATCGGCGAGGCGGGCGAACTCGCTCTGTTGGTAGAAGCCGGGGCCGGAGCCGCCGCAGCCGTGCATGGCCACGACGACGGCCGGGTTGGCGGGCCGGTTGTCCGGTGCGTAGAGGTGCATGCGCATGCCGCCCGGGTTGTCGCCGAAGTCGGTCACCTCGACGAGCGAGGCCGCGTACGCGGGCTGTAGTGCCGGGACGACGAGGCCGGCCGTGGCCAGCGAGGCGGCCGCCGCGATCAGTAGCAGGCGTCGGATTCTCATGTGCCGAACTCCTCGGGGATGGGGGATGGAGCGCGGGTCCGTTACATGTCACTTAAGCTCTCTCCGGGAACAGCAACTGTCAATCGACATAAGTGGATTGTTATGCGAGGTGACGGCACCGCGCCGAACGCTCCGGGTCAGGCTCGCGCGGCCCGGTCCGCCCCGGTCCTCAGCTCGGCGACCGTGTGGGCGCGGATTCCCGGCCACGGCCCCCCGGCGCAGCGGGTGACCACCGCCCGGACGTGTTCCTGCGCATGGTCGGCCAGCCCGTCGTAGACCGCGGCGAACGTCTCGCGCACGCGCCCGCGCAGCCATCCCGCCGGTAGCAGCCGGGTGGGCAGCAGCGGGTCCACCACGGGGAAGCGCCGGTAGGTGTCCATCACCTCGGTGCGGGCCTGCACCGCCTCGGCGCCGGAGACCGCGCCGGACCGGATCCGAGGCAGCAGCGGCTCCCAGTTCTGCAGGAACGCCTCGTACTGCCGCGCGACGGCGACGAGGTCCCAGGCGGTGATGGGGTCACGGCCGGCGACGGCGCCCACGTCGAGATGGCGTGCGCGGAACACGGTCATCGCGCCGATGCCCACGGCTGCCAGCTGTGCCGCGGCCGCGGGGCCCGGTGCGTGTGGGGACACCCACAGTCCGTCGTACAGCGGCGCGTAGCCCAGCCACCGCAGCTGTCCGCGCAGGGCACGCCGTCGGGTGCCCTGCTCCTGGGGCAGGGAGAAGGCGACGAGTGTCCAGGAGCCGTCCCAGGAGTCGGCCGGTGCCGCGAAGGCCGCGATCCGGGTGCCTCCGGCCGCCAGGCTGGCCGCGGCGGCCGGTGTCAGCCGGTAGGAGCTGTGCCGCCCGTGACGGTTGCCCTCCAGGACTCCGCGACGGGCCAGCCGGCTCACCGCGGTGCGGGCACTGGCGCTGCTCACCCCGGACTCGCCCAGCAGTGCCACGATCGCCGCGGACGGCAACCAGGACCGGGCGATCAGGGTGTAGTCGGCGACCAGGGTGACCGCCAGACCCTGCGGAGAACTGCCGGCCTGCCTGCGCGGCAGCACCGATCCGGTGTCGACGTCGGGGAAGATCTCCTCGATATCGAAGGGATCGACAGCCGGAACACCACCGGCGGGTACGGCCACGGATACGCACTGTAGACGATCTCCCGGTCGCCGCGGCGGATCGTGTCTCAGTTGATCGCGACGTCGTCGTAGTAGACGGTCCCGGTGTTGTCGCCGCACTTCAGATGCAGCTGGACGCTCGTCGCCGTGGCCGGGGCGACGGCGTCCACCGACAGTCTCGTCCAGCCGGAGTTGCCGACCGGCAGCCGGTTGGAGGTGTTCTGGCTGATCCAGGCGCCGTTGATGTCGAACCAGCTGAGCGCGATCTCGGTGATGCCTGTCGCGTTGACGCCCCGGGCGTACGCCTCGGCGTGCCATGGCTGGCCGCCCTGCACCGGGGTGATCGGCGAGACGAGCAGGGACGGCAGATTGCTGCCGCTGCGGGTGGTGCCGGAGAACCGCGCCGACCTGGTGCCGGTGCGCGCCTGCTCGCCGGTGATCACGGCGGTGCCGGCCGCCGGCAGGTAGTTGCGCCACGGCGAGTCGATCGCGGCGGCCTCGAAGCCGGGGTTCAGGATGCTGTTCGGGGTCGCGCCGGTCGTCCACGCGCCGCCGACGACGCCGGCGCCGAACTTCGGGCTCGTGTCGGTGCGGTAGAGCCCGAACTTGTACTGGGCGGGCATGGTGGACACCGCCGAGTTGGGCGGAATGGCGCCGGCGGCGAAGTCGTTGAGCGTCCACGGCGCCACCGAGCCGACCCCCGCCACACCGGCCGCGCGGAACACCCGGGCGAGGTAGGCGGCCTGTTCACCGTCGGTGCCGGTATGGGTGCTCAGGCCGGTCTCGCCGATCACGATCGGGTCCGGGGTGACGGCGTTCTGGGCGCGGCGGATCTCGGCGAGCGAGCGCTCCGAGGCGCCGTAGAAGTGGAAGTCGTAGTAGTCGAGCGGGGTGGTGGCCAGCTGCGACCTGATGCTCGTCATGCCGGCGGCGCCGGTGCCGCCGTCGACGGAGAGGGTCAGCGGCATGGCCGGGGCGGTGGCCCGCAGCGCGGGGATCACCTGGCGGACCCAGGTGATCGCGGCGGCGTCGCCGGGCTGGAACTCGTTCTTCACCTCGACGGCGATCACCCGAGGATCGTCGGCGTACGGCCCGACGACGGCCTGTGCCCAGGCGGTGCTCCCGGCCACGTCGGAGTAGCCGGACCACCAGTCGAACAGGGTCAGCTTCACGCTCAGCCCGTGCGCGTCGGCGATGCCGATGAACTGGCTGAGCTTCTGGGCGTACGCCGTGGTGGGGGTGGGGTATCCGAAAGTCTGCGGGAAGATGATGGCCCGCACGCCGGTGGCGCCGAGGGTCGCGGCCCGGGCCAGGTCGGTGTCGATGCGCACCGGGTCGAAGTTGGTCCACATGAAGGTCCAGGCCGCGTTCGACGGGTAGTAGTTGATCGTCTTGTCGGTCAGCACCTCGGCCATCCGGCTCGCCCGGGTCGGCGCGAGGGCGGCGGCGTGGGCGGGGGAGGCCTGCGGCGTCAGGCTCAGTGCCAGGAGGCCGGCCAGCGTGAGGGTGCACAGACGGCGCATGGGGACCACGCTTTCGTGCCGGAAGCATCTATCGATGACGGTAGGTGTCGTCGGCGTGGTCGGCAACGCGAGCCGTGTGCCAGATGGTGACGCTGTGTGCCGGATTGGTCGTACTGGTGGGCAATTTCGGTCACCGACTGTGATCCGCCGCCGACTCGACGGCCCGCGCCGTCCACCCCGGATCCCGCGGTGTCCGGAACCCGTCCCGGTCCGCCTTGGCACGTTCACGTGATTCGCCGGTCGCACCGGGCAACGATGCTGATGGTCGTCCGGCGCATCACGGGATGCGGGACAGGTACCTCGGGGAGAAGAAGAATCGTGAACGTTCGTATGCCATTCGCCGTGGCCGCTGTAGTCGCCGTCGCTCTCGTGGGGTGCAGCAGCACCAGCACCACGACCACCGGCAGCGCGGCCCCGGCCACCACCGCGCCCGGCTCGGCGGCCGGCAGCCCGGCGGCCGGTGGCACCCCCACCGCGGGATCCCCGGCCGCGCCGGCTTCCGCCACCCCGAAAACCAGCGCGAAGCCCTCGGGCGGCGGCGACTGCACGCCGTCGGAGGCGACGCTGCTCAAGGCGCTGCGCTCCAGCAAGGTCGGCGAGGACCTCGCGCCGACCGACACGCTGACCGACATCACCTGCTACCAGGGGTACGCGCTCGGCCTGACGCACCCGAAGCAGGCCGACAACGCCCAGGTGGTCTTCCAGTACACCGGTGGCGCCTGGCAGGCGGTCAACGGCGGCACCTCCGGCTACTGCGACGACGTCGTCCCGGCGGCGGTCCGCCCGCATCTCAAGAACTGCTGATCCTCGGTCGCCGACCTGTCGACGCCCCTCACCGCCACGTCGTCATTACCGTTGGCGGTGAGGGGCATCGACGCGACAGGGGCCACGCCCGCGCCTGGCGGCGCCGCGGGGTCACGTGCTCAGCGGCGCGGTTCCCAGCGGAACATCCGGGCGGCCAGGACGCCCGCGACGACGACCCAGGCGGCGGTCGGCGCCAGCAGCAGCAGGGAGTCGCCGAGGGCGACGCCGCCGTTCCAGGCGTTCAGCACCAGCTCGGTGGCCGAGCCGCCCGGCAGCAGGCGCTTGAGCAGGGTCAGGTCCTCGGTGCCGCTGATGCCGACCCAGCTCGCCACCGAGATGACGCCGAGGCTCACCGGCAGCGTGGTCACCTGGGCGTGCTCGGGGGAGTTCGTCAGGCCGGCCGTGGCCAGGGCGAGCCCGACCATCATGGCGAGGGTGGCGACGACCGCCGCGGCCAGCAGCGCGACGTCGGCCGGACGGTCCGAGACCACGGCCAGCGCCGTCAGGATCGCGGTGACCTGCACGACGGCCAGGGCCGTGGCGGGCAGGATCAGGCCGGTGAGGATCCCGGCGTCGCTCGCGGCGGTCGAGCGCAGCCGTTTGAGGAAGAGGTTCTGCCGGCGCGACGCCAGGGTGGTCACCGTGGAGGTGTAGAGGCCGAACGCGCCGACGGTCACCATGACGACGGCCGCGATGTAGCCGAGACTGCCGAGGGCGGCGAACACCTCGTGGCGGTAGATGAAGAACGCGCTGACCGCGACCGGCATGATGAGGCCGGTGACCAGCACCAGGCGGTTGCGGAAGATCTGGATGAGCTCACTGCGGGCGATGGCGAGCACGGCCGGGCTCCTTAGCGGTTGAGGGTACGGAAGACGTCGTCGAGCCGGGTCGCGCCGGCCGACAGGTCGCTGAGCTCGACGGCGTGGTCGTGCGCCCACCCGAGCAGCAGGTGCAGGTCCTTCTGCAGGTCGAACGTGTCGATGACGACCGTGCCGTCACCGTCGGCGGTGGCGGGCAGCGGCAGTGCCGGGGTGGGGCCGGCCGGCCGGAAGCGGATGTGCGAGGGCAGGGAGCGGGTCAGCTCGCCGACCGTGCCCTCCCGGTGCAGGACGCCCTGGTGCATGAGCCCGATCCGGTCGGCGCGCTGCTGTGCCTCCTCCAGGTAGTGCGTGGTCAGCACGATCGTCGTGCCGTTCTCGCGGAGCCGGTCGACCGACTCCCAGAGCGCGTCCCGGGACTGGATGTCGAGGCCGGTGGTCGGCTCGTCCAGGAACAGCAGCTCCGGGCTGCCGTACACCGCGGTGGCGAAGTCGAGGCGCCGTTTCTCGCCGCCGGAGAGCTGGGCGACGACGGTGCCGGCCTTGCCGGTGAGCCCGACGACGTCGAGCACCCGGCCGGCATCGTCGGTACGGCGGGTCAGCGCGCCGATCAGGCGGATCGACTCGGCCACGGTCAGGTCCGGGGAGAAGCCGCTCTCCTGCAGCATGATGCCCATCCGGGGGCGGACCGCGGCACGGTCGCGCGGGCTGTGGCCGAACACCCGTACCGTGCCGGAGGTCGGTGTCCGGTGGCCCTCGACGATCTCCAGTGTCGAGGTCTTCCCGGCGCCGTTGGTGCCCAGCAGGGCGTAGAGCTCACCGGGGCGTACCTCGAAGGACAGGTCACGGACGGCGTGGAAGTCGCCGTACCGCAGGTTCAGCTTCTCGACTTCGATGACTGGCGTTGACATGACTCGATGACATCAGCGGGCCCGCCGCCTGGTCAGGGCCGTCACGTCACGGCGACATGTGACGTGGTGTCACTGTCCGACGGGCCGCGCCGCCCGAATACTGGGGGGCATGAACGCAAGATCGCTGCGTATCACCAAGGCGACGCAGGGTCGGCTGCGCAGGCTCAATCTGGCCACCGCGCTGCCGCCGCTCACGCTGGCCGCGGTGGTCGTGGTGGCGGTCGACGCGCACACCCGGTGGCACGTGCTCGTCCTGGTGCCCGGCGTCGTCGCGGCGCTGGTGGCCTTCGAGCGGTGGACGGCCAACGACGTCGGGCGCGTCGCCCTGCCGTGCGTGATCGTCGCGGCGGCGGTGTGGCCGGTCGGGGCGCTGGTGATCGACGCCCCCAACGCGTACTGGGGGGTCTCGAGCGTCGCCTCCCTGGTCGTGCCGCGGTTGCCGCGCCTGCGGTACACGGCGGCGGCCGCGCTCGTCGGCTACGTCGCCGTGGTCGGCGCGGCGCGACTGCTGGTCGACTCCGGTGACGTGCTGGTCGGCTACGTCCTGACACCGACCGTCGTCAGCGCGGTGGTCATGGTGCTGTCGTTCGTCGGGGAGCGGTTCTACGACATCGTCCAGGAGCTGGAGATGGGCAAGGAACGGGAGGCGGAGCTGGCCGTCATCCGGGAACGGGTCCGCTTCGCCGGCGACCTGCACGACATCCAGGGCCACACCCTGCACGTGGTGAAGCTCAAGGCGGTGCTCGCCGGCAAGCTGGTGCACCGCGACCCGGCCCGCGCCGAGGAGGAGCTGCGCGAGATCCACGCGCTGGTCAGCGACACCATCGAACAGACCAGGAAGCTGGCGTACGCCCAGCACCGGCTGAACCTGTCCGCGGAGTTGGAGAACGCGAAGAACCTGTTCGAGGCGGCCGGGATCCGGGTGCGGGTCACGCGCGAGGGCGAGGTCGACGCGCGTGCCGGGGAGCTGCTCGGTCAGGTGCTGCGGGAGACCACGACGAACATCCTGCGGCACTCCGAGGCCACCCGGGTCCGCATCGTGGTGTCACCGTCCGGCATCACGATCGGCAACGACGGATTCGCCGGGGACTCGGTGCCGGAGTTGCGCGGCCTGGCGGCGTTGCGGCAGCGGTTGGGTGACGACGGTGGCACGCTGACGGTCACCGTCGGCGGCGGCGAGTTCGTCACGGCCGCGGCCTTTCCGACGGCGGCGCCGCGATGACCACCGTGGTGCTCGCCGACGACGAGGCGCTGCTGCGTAAGGCCCTGGCCGCGCTGCTGCCGCTGGAGTCCGACATCACCGTGCTGGCCGAGGCTGCCGACGGCGCGGCCGCGGTCGAGGCGACCCTGCGGCACCGGCCCGACGTGCTCGTCATCGACCTGGAGATGCCGGGTGTCGGCGGGCTGGCCGCGGTCGCCACGATCCGTGCGGCCCTGCCCGGGCAGGTCATCCTCATGGTGACCCGGCACGCCCGTCCCGGCGTACTCCGCAGGGCCTTGAAGTCGGGGGTGCAGGGTTTCGTCAGCAAGTCGGCGGAGCCGGCGCACATCGCGACGGTGATCGGTGTCCTGCACTCCGGCCGGCGGTGGATCGACCCGGACGTGTCCGCGCTCGCCGTGATGGACGACTGCCCGCTCACCGACCGTGAGCTCGACGTGCTGCGGGTGACCGGGGAGGGCTACTCGGTCGCGGACATCGCCGCCCGGCTGCACCTAGCGCAGGGGACGGTGCGCAACTACCTGTCGAACGCCATGCAGAAGACCCAGACCCAGACCCGGCAC
Source organism: Actinoplanes sp. CA-252034 (assembly GCF_050956125.1). Classification (NCBI taxonomy): domain Bacteria; kingdom Bacillati; phylum Actinomycetota; class Actinomycetes; order Micromonosporales; family Micromonosporaceae; genus Actinoplanes; species Actinoplanes sp. CA-252034. The sequence continues at coordinate 5,764,571 of NZ_CP191846.1, read as the reverse complement.
GAGGCGGCGCGCTACGCCCGCGAACACGATTGGATCTGACGAGCGCCTGACCGGGCGGCGGAATCCCCGGTCAGGCGCTCGCCGTGTCAGTCGGTGATCCAGATGCCGTAGTCGCGGGTCGCGGTGCCGAAGTCCTGGAAGCCCAGGATCGTGTTGTTGCCGACGTAGGTGTAGTTGTTGATGCCCTTGGCGATGACGTTGCCGCTGGCCGACGGGCCGAAGACGGGGCCGCCGCTGTCGCCGCCGCGCACCGCCGGCCGGCCGTCGACCTGCCGGGCCTCGACGGCGTCTCCGGAGTCGGTGTTGAACTTCTCGACCCGCAGGCCGCACACCGGGCCGCCGGTGTCGCGGGCCGAGGAGCCCCCGGACTGGCACAGGTACTCGCCGGGGAACACCCAGTCCCAGCCCTCGACGGTGGTGACGAGGTTGCTGTCCAGGCCACTCACGTACATCACGTTGTCGGCCCCGCCCGGGGTGTGGACCAGCGCGATGTCGTGATCGTCGCGGTCGCCGGTGAACGTGCCGACGAACTCGCCGACGCCGTCGCGGATCGTGTCGCCGTTGCTGCCGCAGTGCCCGGCGGTGAGGATGAACTCCGCGTCGGCGTTGCGGACCGGGAAGCCGGTGGTGCAGCGGGAGTTGCCGTTGATCTGGTCGGCGCCGCCCTTCCACTGCGGCCAGTCGTCGCGGCGGCTGGTCAGGACCCTCGCGCCCTGGTCGACGACCTCGACCGGCACCCCCACCTGCGGGATCCGCGCCGTGGTGAGGCCGGTGGCCCCGGCGACGTCGACGACCACGCGGCTGCCGTCCACGGCGTACTTGATCCGCGGTTGTCCGGCGGTGAGGGAGGTGCGGATCCGGGCGCCGGCCGCACGCAGCTCGCTGAGCGAGTGGGTGGCGGTGGCGATCCGGACGGGAGCGGTGCGCCGTGCGGTGTCGACGGCCCGGCGGACCGGGGCGGGCACCGTGCCCTTCCACCACAGCACGACCCGGTCGTCCTGGAGCTCGAGCCCGGCGTAACCGGTGCTCGCGCCCTGCTCGAGGACGCGTCGGATCGTGGTGGCGGCCTGTACGAACGGGATCTGCCGGCGTGCCTCGGCGGGGAACTCGAACCGCTGCGGTGCCGGCTGCGGGGCGGCCGGTTGCGCGCCGGCGGGGGCGGGGGAGCCGGTGATAATCAATGCGACGGCGATGCCGAGGGCGGCGCCCAGGCGCCTGTTGTCGTTCATACGGTTACCTCTCCTCGCGGGGGACGGGGGTGATCCGCAGATCGACGACAGTCTATAAGTAAAGGTTCCTAAAATCAGGAGCGCAGGGCGGCGGCGGTCGTGCGGGCGTCGTAATCCGGGCCCACGCCTTCGGCGAGGACCACGTCACCGGCGATGTGGTCGGTGCGCAACGGCAGGATCCTCTGGTACGCCGGCGACGCGTACCAGTCGTGGGCGGACGCCATGTCCGGGAACGACAGCACGACCAGAGCACCCGGCCAGACGCCCTCCACGACCTCGACGTCCGCGCCGTGCACGAGGAAGCGCCCGCCGTACGGCTCCATGGTCTCCTGAATCGACTCGATGTAGGTCAGCACGTCCTCGTGGTTCGACGGGGTGTGCAGGTGGGCGACGGCATAGGCGGTCATGGTGATCCTCCCGGTGTGGTGATGCGCCTGATCGTGCCGCCGCCGCACGGCGGTGACGATTACCCGCGAGGTAACGCCGAGGGCTCGCCCGGCGGGCGGGCGCCGGTGACAATCGGGGCATGATCGAGCTTCGTACCGAGCGCCTGGTGTTGCGACAGTGGAAGGACGACGACGTCGACGCCCTCGCGCCGATGTATGCCGATCCCGAGGTGATGCGCTACATCCGGGACGGTTCGGTGCAGAGCCGCGAGGAGACCGCCGCGCACCTCGACCGGATGCGGCAGCACTGGGACGAGCACGGCTTCGGGCTGTTCGCGGCCGAGCTGGCGGCGACCGGCGAGTTGACCGGCTGGGTCGGGCTGGCGGTGCCGCACTTCCTGCCCGAGGTGATGCCGGCCGTGGAGATCGGATGGCGGCTGGGACGGTCGTTCTGGGGCGCCGGGCTGGCGACCGAGGGCGCGCGGGCGGCGCTGCGCTTCGGACTGGTCGATCAGGGGCTGGAGCGCCTGGTCAGCATCCGCCAGGTGGCGAACGTGCGCTCGGCGCGGGTGATGGAGAAGATCGGCCTGACCTTCGACCGGCGCACCACCGTGCCGGGCAACGGCCAGGTGGTCGACGTCTACGCCATCACCCGGGACCGATACGGCAGGTGAGAGCCGGTCACTCCCACACGGCGACGCCGTGGAACACCAGCTCCCCGAGATAGGTGTGCACGTCGTCCCAGTCCTCCGGCTTCACCACGGCGCGCAACTCGGCCAGGTCGTGCGCGGCACCGTCGGCGAGGGTGAGCGCGACCTGGTGCCGGGGCGCCGTCAGCCGCCAGTGCATGCCACCGGCCGCGAAGAGCGGCGAGCCGTCCGGGCCGGTCACGACGAGGCTGCGCGACGCGATCAGGCGCAGCCGGCCGGCCGGCGGCTCCCCCCGGTCGACGGCGTAGGGCAGCGCGGTCGACCGGCGGGCGTCGTAGCGCACGTCCCGTTCGGCGAGGAAGCGGTCCAGCACGTCCGGTGCGGCGGCGATCGCCCGCACCGAGTCGGCCAGCTTCTGCGCCCACGCGGCGCGGGCGTCCGGGCCGGCGTGCGCCGGCAGATCGTGGCGGAACACCTCCTCGGCGTGCAACTGCGGGATGATCCAGCGCATCAGGTCGATGCCGGTGACCGGGATCATCGTGTGGGTCACGTGCAGCGAGTGCGTGCCCTCGCCGGCGGCGGCCCCGTGCCACCAGCCGCGCGGCAGGAACAGCACGTCGCCTGCGTGCAGGACGAAGTCGCGGTCGGGTTCCCCGGTGGGTCTCGGCGCGGCGACCGGGTCGTGCAACATGACCGCCGCGCGGGTCGGAGCGTAGAACTGCCAGCGCTTCGCGCCCGCCAGTTGTACGACCAGCACGTCCTGGTCGTCGAAGTGCAGCCCGAAGGCCTGGGTGGCGGTCCAGCTGGCGTACAGGTTGGTCAGGACGTTGCAGCGGGTGAGCCGTTCCAGGGCCGCGGCGGTGTCTCCGGTGCCGGGGTGCATGCGGTCCACGGCGTCGACGACCAGTGACGCCCCCTCCTGGAGCAGAGTGTGGAACAGCGACGGGTTGACGGTCCGGCCGTACGGGCCCGCGACGGTGTACGACTCGTGCGCCACCGTCCGGCGATCCCGTGCGAGCCGCATCCGCGCCGGGTCGAAGGGCCGGTAGTTGAGCAGCTCGTTGAGGTCGTCCCAGCTCAGCAGATCGTCCTGGGTGGCGATGCCGGTCCACACGCGAGGCTCTTTCGCCAGGTAGAGGCCGAGAAGGGTGTCGGGGCCGATGGTGTCGAGCAGGGTGGCACGGCGGCTCGAAGGGGACACGATTGCTCCTCACATGCTGGTGGTCGGGTGCGGCGCCGGCCGGGGGCGGATCCACTCCCCGGAGGGTGTGCCGAAGACGGTCGTCTCGGGGGTGCGCTGGTAGACGACCTCGCCTCGCCGCAGCGTGGTGGTCACCCGGCCGACGAAGGCGCGCCCCTGGTACGCCGACCAGCCGCACTTGCTGCGGATGTCGGCCTCGGCCAGCGACCAGGTGGGCTCGGCGTCGAAGAGGACCAGATCGGCGTCGAGACCCACCTCGATCCGGCCCTTGCGGTGGCCCAGCCCGAACAGGGCGGCCGGCGCCGCGCCCAGCAGCCGGGTGACCGGGCGCAGCAACTCGCCCGGGTCGGCGCCGGGGTCGCGCAGTCGCAGGCCGGTGAACAGGGCCGCGAGCAGCTCCTGCACGCCGGGCAGTCCCGGCGGCGCCTGGGCCGGGGGCCGTAGCTTGTCGGCGTGTTCGTGCGGCGCGTGGTCGCTGCCGACGGTACGGGCGTGCCCGTACCGGACGGCGTCCCAGAGCCGGTCCTGGTCGGCGCGTTCGCGGATGGCCGGGCTCAACCGGATGCGGGCGCCCAGGGCGGCGGTGTCGTCGGCGGTGAAGGTGAGGTGGTGGCCGGTCACCTCGAAGGTTGCCGGCAGCCCGGCGGCGCCGGCGGCGGTGAGCAGGTCCGCCTCCTCCCTCGTCGACACGTGCAGCACGTGGATCGGTGTGCCGGTGTCGCGGCACAGGTCGATCAGGCGGCTGACCGCCACGATGGCGGCGGTGCGGGGGCGGTGCCGCTCGTAGTCGCGCCAGCTGTCCGGCTCGCCGCGCCAGCCGTCGAGCAGCGCGAAGACCTCGGCGCACTCGGCGTGGAAGAGCGCGAGCAGGCCGGTGCCCTCGACGTGCGCGAAGAAGTCCCGCAGGGCGTCCGGGCCGCGCAGGAAGTGCGGGGCCGTGTGGTGCCCGGTGAGGAAGGCCTTGACCGAGGCGACGCCGGCGCCGGCGAACTCGCGGACCAGCGCCGGGCGGCGTGGGTCGACACCGGCGTGGAACCCGTAGTCGACCAGGCTGGTGCCGGCGACCTCGGTGACCTTCTTCTCCAGGTCCTCCGGCGTGAACAGCGGCGGAACGGTGTTCGGCATGTCCAGCGCGGTGGTGACCCCACCGGCCGCGGCGGCCCGCGATCCGTGCGCCCAGTCCTCCTTGTGGGTCAGGCCGGGGTGCGGAAGTGCACGTGCGCATCGACCAGCCCGGGCAGGACGTACCGGCCGGTGGCGTCGACGACGCGGTGGGCCCGCCGGAGCGTGCCCGGCTCGGCGAGGGCGGCTATCCGCCCGTCGCGGACCGCGACGTCGCGGCGCACGGCCGACTCCGGCGAGACGACGATCCCACCGCGGACCAACAGGTCGTACGGGGTGTCGAGGTCCCCGGTGCCCGGCCGGGTCACCGGTAGGCCCCGCTCACCGCGTCGGCGGGAGCCGGCAACGGCAGTGGTACGGGTGGCAGCGCCCGGACCCTGCTGTGCCGGATGCCGACGGAACGCAGGGCGCCGCTAGCCCGGTCGACGTCGGCGGTGGCCACCCGGCGGCCGCCCGCGGTGTGGATGGTCACGCTCGGATAGCCGGCCGGGTCGGCGCCGGCGGCCAGGTGCGACGTGGTGCCCGGGATGTTGACCGCGGCGGCCAGGCACAGCGCGCCGGTCACGGCCATCGTCGGATGCCAGCGCGGCACCGAGACGGCACGGACGGCGACCGCCCCGGGCCCGGCCGGCAGCAGCGCGGCGATCTTCGGGAACGCGCCGCCGGCCGGCCAGCCGAGCAGCGCCTCGGCCTGCTCCCGCAGCGCGGACATGCCGGCGAACAGCGGCTCGTCGAGGGCGAGCAGCCGCCTCGGGTCGGTGACACCGATGTCGGCGGCGGGCACGAACACGTAGGGGTTGCCCGCCGAGACCAGCGACGCCCGCACCGCACGGCCGGAATGTCGCAGACGGATCTGCGGGTCCGGGGTGAGCAGCAGGTCGGTGACGACGGTGTGCGGCGGCTGCTCGACGGCGACGTCCCAGATCTGCTCCCCGGCGGACTCGCCGGTCAGCCGGCACGTCATCAGGTCGCCGTTGTTGAGCACGTTGACGCGAACCGTGTCGGCCGTCGTCCAGCCCCGCCGCCGGGCGACGCAGCACGCCGCCAGGATCGAGTGGCCGCAGCTGCCCCGCAGCTCGAAGCGGGGCTCGTCACCGGCGAGCACCTGCACGAAGCGGTAGTCGAGGTCGCATCCGGGCCGCTGGGACGGGCCGATCAGGGCGATCTTCGAGACGTCACCGAGCCCGGCGTCCAGGGCCGCGTACCGTAGCGCGGTCAGAGCGGGCGTGGCCGTGACGCCGGGATCGGGCAGCCGGCCGAACCCGAGGACCAGGGTGGCGCTGGGGCTGCCGGCCGCGCGTGCCATGTCGGCCCACATCAGGCGGACACCTCCTGCCGGGTCAGTGCGGGCATGACGTCGTCCACCCACGTCTGGTAGACCACCAGCGCCCAGATGGCGGCGGCGTCGGCGTCGTTCGGGCGCACGATCTGGCGGCGCAGCAGTCTCTGGACCGCCTCCGGCCGCAGCTGTCCGCCGCGGCGCAACGCGGACGGGCTGAGCACGTCGAAGCTGTACGACAGCAGGGCCGAGCCGGGACTGAGCATCGAGGTCACCGGCAGGGTGAACGGTTGCTTGGGCCGGTTCAGCACGATGTCGGGCACCAGTTCCGTGGCGGCTGCCCGCAGTGCCCGTTTCACGTCGGTCCCGGCGATGCGCAGCTCCTCCGGCAGCGCGAGGGCGGTCTGCTGCAGGGCCCGCTGGCAGAACGGCAGGCGTGCCTCGACGCCGTGCGCCATCGCGAGGTGGTCGACCCGCCGCAGGTGGTACGCGGGCAGCCGGCGGCCGACCTCCAGCCCGGTCACCGCCGCGACTCGCGAGCCGGTCGGGAGGACATCGCCGCGCGTCGCCCGTACCCCCTCGAGGAAGTCCCCGGTGTAGAGGGCGTCGCGGCCGGCGGTCGTGATCGCGGCCAGAGCGTCGCGGTACGGGCCCCGCCAGTCGCCGTCGGTGCTCCACGCCTCGGACATCCGCCGGTAGCCGAGGAACACCTCGTCGGCGCCGTCCCCGGTCAGCGCGACCGGGAAGCCGCTCTCCCGCACGGCCTGGAACAGGGCGAGGGTGCTGACCGTGATGGGATCGGCGTTCGGCTGTCCCATCCTGGTCACGGACTGCTGGATCAGACCCGGCAGATCCGCCGGGTCCACGGTCACCGTGTGGTGCACCGATCCGATGTGCTCGGCGGCCGCCGTCGCGTACCGCCGCTCGTCGAAGGGCCAGTCGCCGGCATAGGCGACGGTGAAGGTGTGCAGCTCCGGCACCGACTCGCGAAGCAGGGCGCTGACCAGGCTGGAGTCCAGGCCGCCGCTGAGCACGGCGGCGATCGGGACGTCGGCGACGCTCAGCGCCCGGACCTGACGGCGCAGCTCCTCCTGCACCGCCCAGCCGGCCTCCGCCAGCGTCGTGGGGCCGCCGGCCGGCGTCGGGTCCTGCTGCCGTTGCCGGATCGTCGGCACTCCACCGGCCCGGAACGTCAGGGTCGTTCCCGGTTCGAGCACGTCGATGTGGGCGTACATGGTCCGCGCACCGAAGACCGTCTTCGTGGCGAGGTAGCGCTCCAGCCCGTCCGGGCGCGGGTCGGGGCGGACACCCGGCAGGGCCAGCAGCGCCGCCGGCTCCGAGGCGAACGTCAGCACACCCTCGTGGCAGTGGTGGTACAGCGGCTTCATCCCGGCGTGGTCGACGGTCAGCAGCAGGGTCGGTTCGGCGCGCAGGTCGACGACGGCGATGGCGTACATGCCGTCGAGGTGGTCGGTGAACCGCTCGCCGTACTCCACGTAGAGGGCGGGCAGGATGGAGCCGTCGCAGACGTCGGGAAACCGGTACCCGAGCCCGTCGAGGCGGGCCCGCAGCTCCCGGTGGTTGTAGATCTCGCCGTTGAACACGACATGGACCCCACCGAGGGAGTACGGCTGACGCCCGCCCAGCAGATCGGTGACGGCCAGCCGGTTGGCGCCGAGCGCCCAGCCGGGTGCACTGATCAGGTACTGCCCGTCCGGGCCGCCGGCGCGTTGCCGGTTGGCGGCGGCCTGGAGCACCTCAGTGGACAGCGTGGTGCCCAGTTGACCGATGATGCGGCACATCGTGATCTCCGTCGTCGCTCGGAAGGGGTGCGAGATTGTCGGGATGCCAGGGCACCGGCCGGCTGGAACGCAGCTTCTGGCCGCCGCTGCGGACCTGTCGCCGCCAGTGGTCGACGTCGGCGGACCCGGCCGGGGTGCCGTCGGGCAGGCTGAGCCCGGCCTCGACCCCGACGTCCGGTGGGTGGTAGCGCTCGTGGTGCACCAGCGCCGGGCCGCCCTGGCGGGGCTGCGCCGCGACCGGTCGAGCCGGCCAGCCGAGACAGACGCCGAACAGCGGATAGACGCCGTCGGGTAGCCGCAGGATCTGCGACACCCGGCGGGCGTCGTTACGGATCGCGCCGACCATCACACTGCCGAGCCCGAGCGAGTCCGCGGCCAACGACAGGCACATGCCGACCAGCGAGGCGTCGATGACGCTGTTGAGGAGGGCGTCGTCGTGGCGGCCCCGGCCAAGCTGACCGTGCAGGCCGGTCAGCCGCTCGACGCGCGGCAGGTCGACACAGACCACGACGAAGACCGGGGCGGATTCCACGTGGGCCTGGCCGTTGGCCACCCGGGCCAGCGCGGCCCGGCGTCGCTGCTCACGGACCACGATCAGCGCGTACGGCTGGAGGCTGAAGGAGGTCGGCGCCCGGAGACCGGCGTTGATGATCTCGTCGAGGAGCCCGGGCGGGACGTCCTGATCGGTGAACCGGCGGCAGCTCGCCCGTCGGCGCATCGTGGCGAGGACGTCGGTGGCGATCGTTTCCATCTCGCTCCGATCGATCGATCTCAGGGGTCGCCCGGTCTGGAGGAGGTCGCCGCCGCGTGGGGCGGGCTCACCGCCGCCAGATAGGCGCGGGGGCTGTCTCGTCGTTGCGTCCACCACCAGGCCAGCCCGATCACCATGGACACCGCCCCGGAGGCGATGCCCAGCGCCCGTGTGTCGGCGACGGTCAGCAGGACGCCGTACAGCGCCAGGGAGGCGCGTGCCATGGCGGAATAGGTCGTGATGTGCAGGCCGGTGATCCGCCCTCGCAACCCTGCCGGGACGGTGGCGAGCAGGATCGTGGTGTCCAGCGCGATGATCACACCGCTGCTCAGCCGCATGACGGCCAGCGCGGCCGCCGCCGGCACGACGTCTCCGGCGACGAAGAACAGTGCCCAGGAGGCGCCCTGCACGATGTAGGCGATGGCGTAGGCGGGCAGGTGGTGGCGGGCCGGCAGCCGGGCCGCGAGTACGGTGCCGGCGATGACCGCGGCGCCGTCGACGGCGTACAGGACGCCGAGCATGGCGCTGCTGATGTGCAGGCCGTCCAGGGCGTGCCCGGCGAGCAGGACGGAGTAGGCGCCGCCGATGCACCCCCAGGCGATCCCGATCCACACGACGGAGGCGGCCAGCCGGTGATGACGGACGGCGCTCAGCCCGTCGGCCAACTGCCGGCGGAACGTGGCGCGCGCGGCCCCGGCCGGCTCGGCCGGTTCGGTGTGCGCCGCGGGCAGCCGCATGATCAGCAGCAACGGGACCGCCGCGGCGATCTGCAGGAGCGTCGCCACCACCATCGCGTACGCCGGACTCCAGGCCGACAGCACACCGCCGAGAGTGGCGCCGATGATGATGGTCAGCCCACTGATCGAGCCGAGAGCCGCGTTGGCCCCGGCCACCCCGGCCGGCTCGACCTGCCGGTGCAGCCACAGCTGGCGGGCCGGCGCCCACACCGTGTTGCAGACGCCCTGTGCGGCGTAGAGCGCGGTCACCGCCCACAGGGCGCCGGTGCCGAGCAGCGCCGCGATGCCCGCGACACACACCGCCTGCGACACCATCGACGCGATCGCCAGGCGGCGCGGGTCGAACCGGTCCGCCAGAGTGCCGGCCAGCGGCATGACCACCAGTGCGGGCACCGTGCCGGCCAGCTCGACGACGGCCAGGGTCGCGACGTCGTGGTCTCGCAGCACCGCCACGAACAGCGCTATCTGCATCGTCCAGGTGGATCCGGCGGAGAAGGCGCTGGCCAGCCAGAGCTGCCTGACGGCACGGGTGGCGGCGGGATTGCTCAACACGGCTCCAGGGATACTCGAGGTGTTCCGGGCGGCGCTTCGACCGCCGCCCGGAACCATTACTGCGGGTCGCGCCGGTGACTAACGAGCCGAGTCGACCAGATCGCCGATGAACGCGACGTTCTTGGCGACGACGGTGCCGGGGCCGTACTGCGGCTCGGTGTCGCCGATGAACGCGGTGTTCTTGGCGACGACGGTGCCGGGGCCGTACTGGGGTTCGGTGTCGCCGATGAACGCGGTGTTCTTGGCGACGACGGTGCCGGGGCCGTACTGGGGTTCGGTGTCGCCGATGAACGCGGTGTTCTTGGCGACGACGGTGCCGGGGCCGTACTGGGGTTCGGTGTCGCCGATGAACGCGGTGTTCTTGGCGACGACGGTGCCGGGGCCGTACTGGGGTTCGGTGTCGCCGATGAACGCGGTGTTCTTGGCGACGACGGTGCCGGGGCCGTACTGGATCTCCGTCACTTTCATTCTCCTTCGTCCATGGAAATTGTGGGCTTTAGGTCGGGAATCAGCTGTTCAGATCGTGGCGGGCCTCCCTTTCTGTGTTGCCGGCCAGGAGGCTCCGGCGGACTACGCGAGCTCCGCCGGAGGGATCAGGTGCACGATCTGCCGGTCGTGCAGGCTCTTGACAAGGCCGAAGACGACGTCGGCGGAGAACTGCGGCAGCCGCCCGGCCATATCGAGCACGGTGGCGTCTCCGCTGGTGAGCAGGCCGATGATCGGATGCTCGGCCACCGAGAACGCCCGGGACCGTTTCGGCGTACGCCAGTCGCGCTGCAGCACGAGGGTCGTCGCGCGGGGGATCGGCTGCCGCAGGTACGCCTCCTCCTCGGACGCCAGTCGCAGCATGTCGTGGTGGAACGAGGCCACCGTCCAGGGCCGCCGCAGTCGTGCCGTCGCCGTCGCCGTCACCGGATGCCCGGCCGGGTACTCGCCCGGAACCGGCGTCATCGGCGTCTCGGCGAGCTCCACGATGTGGCCGCAGAAGCGCAGGATGTCGAGCAGGTGCGCCGGCAGCGCGCCGCCGATGACGAACCCGGCGGCGAAGTCGAGGAACCGGCGGGCCTCCTCCAGCCGGCTGAACTGCCCGACCGTGACCTGCTGGTGATAGGTGCGGTAGAACGCCGAACGGTCGGTGTAGCGGAACAGCGCGTTGAGGAAGAGCGCGAACTCGGCCTCCCGTCGCTGGATGCGCTGGGTCAGGACGAAGTCGGCGATGGCATCGAGGTGCCCGGGGTCGACCTCGGCCACGAGAGCGACCTCGTGCGGCTCCACCTCGTAGTCCCGGCACGCCGCGACGGTGTCGTCCCGCAGAGCGAGCCGGAACGTACGATCCCGCATCGCTCGGGTCATCACCTCTTGGACAGCGGCCAGGCTCATCGCAGGCCTCCCACCGCGGGTTCCTTGACCTGCATCATTTCGCGGGCCCAGATCAGCCGGTCCTTGATCTCCTCCGGGGTGGCCCGCGAGGGGGTGCCGGCGGCCTGGACCTCGAGGATGATCGCGGCCGGCCGGAAGTCCGGCTCCGCGGCGAGCTGTTCCAGCGTGGCGTACGCCCAGCGGGTGTCGTCGCGTAGTCTCGCCAGACCCGGGTCGCCGAGCTCGGACGCCGACGGCACCGGAAGATGTATCTGCCAGACCCGGTCGAGTGGGATGGCGGCGATCTCCTTCTCCCGGTCCATGCCGAAGAAGCTGTCCGAGATGATGATGTTGCTCAGGCTCAGCAGGATCCCGCAGTCGGCGCCGGTCGCCACGTCGGCGACCTGCCGGCACACGCCTCGCGGGCCGATCTGTGCGAACACCTGCGGCTGGTTCTCCACGATGAACGGCGTGACCGAGGTCGCGGCGGCGGCCCGGAGGTTCACGATGAACTGCTCGGTCTGCTCGTCGGTGCCGAACGGCTGCAGGAAGGTCCCGGCGTAGGTGTCGGCCGTGCCGACCATCCCGATGTGCTCGCCGATCCACCGGCAGTCCGAGATCGCCGCCATGCGCTGTAGCCGGTCGACCACCTGCGCGGGCGGGCGCTCGACCGAGCCCATCATGTATTCGTAGCTGTGCAGGGTCGAGGGCAGGCCGCCGGTTGACGCGTGAATATCGGCGAGAAAATCGGGGTCGTGTGCGAAATGCGCCGCCAGGTACTCGATCATGTCCATCGGCGCGTCTATTTCGCGGAGTTGCCGGAACAGTTGCTGGTGGGCGGGAATGCAATGATGCAGATAACCCACGCCGATCGGCTCGGGTTTGATCGGTGCGGCGATTGCCGAATCGGACGGCACTGGCTTACACCTCCGGGATTCAATGTGAGGGGAACAGGCTCGTCATCAACCGTTTCTGGATCAGCGAGTCGGCCGGGCCCATGAGCGAGGTGGCCCGGGCATCGCGAAGGTGGCGTTCCAGTGGCATGTCGGCGCGGAACGCCCGGGAGCCGACCAGGCTCAGCAGCGCCCCGGTGAGGTCCTCGGCGACGGCGGTGGTGAGCGTCTTGACCTTGCCGGAGGCGACGCGGGCCCGCGGTGAGGGCGGCAGCGAGACCGCGTGCGCTGCATAGGCGTACGCCGCCTCCAGCCGCGTCACCGCGTGCAGCAGGGTGCCGCCCACCAGATCGCTGCCCAGCGCGGCGGGCCTCTCGCGGGCCAGGAACCCCGTCGCCGCCTCGAGGGCCGAGAAGGTCACGCCGAGAGCGAGCATGCCCGGGTTCAGGCACACCTCGTGATTGACACCCATCAGCGCGGGCCCGCCGCCGGGCGGCCCGACGAGGCCGGCCGGCCCGACCGGCACGGCGTCCAGGACCAGATCGGCGGTGCCGGAGGCGCGCAGACCGAGCAGAGGGTATGGCGGCAGCACCGAGACGCCCTCGTGGTCCAGTGGTATCCGGACGAAGGTCGGGCCGGAGCCGCCGTCGTCGCGCCGCAGGTCAGCCAGCACGTGCACGACGGATGCGGTGTGCAGGCCGGTGCAGAAGGTCTTGACGCCCTGGACGCGCAGCACGTCGCCGTCGCTGGTGAGGGTGGTGCCGACCCGGCTCTTGTCCGGGCCCGAATCGGCCTCGGTCCACGCGCTGCAGGCGATGGCCGTCCCGTCGGCGAAGGCGGTGAGGTCGTCGTCACGGTACGACGGGTCGCCGTGTGTCAGGGTCCGCCGGACCACCTGGTAGTGGAACATCAGGATCGCCGCCGTGGAGGCGCAGGCCCGGGCCACGCGCTCGACGACCAGGCAGGCGAGGTCGTCGTCGAAGCCGAGGCCGCCCCATCGGGCCGGAATCTGCACGCCGAAGGCGCCGATGCCGCGTAACGCGTCGAGCGCCTCGCCCGCGATCACGCCGCGCCCGTCGTGCTCGGCACCGGCCTTCGCGATGACGTCGTCCACGACGGCGTCGAGTCGCCCGGCCCAGGCGGCTCGGGGCCCGTGATCCGTGCCCAGGCAGGCACGGGTCAGCGGCTCGCGTATCGAGGTCAGGTCCGGAGTAGTCGGCGCAACAGTCAAAGCATCCCCCAGTGCGCGGAACACGGTTTCGGCGGAAGATCGATTCGCCGTATCGCAGAATTGCTGGAGGGCGCTTGGATGTCGTCTATTCCACCCAGCCCCCGCGGTGTGGCAGATCCATTGGCGACCCTAACACCGCATCGACGGGCTTCGCAACGCGGAAGACCTCCAAATTGCAATTCACAGAATCGTTTCGCGCAGGTCTCAAGTGGTGCGACAACGATGTGACCGGGCCGCGGAATAGAATGAAAAATGTCTGTCAAGTGTGCAGGTTATCGAGACCGCGTGCCGGTCCGGCCGTCTCCGAGCCGGAACCCGACGCCCCGCACCGTGACGATCCACCCGCCCGATCCGATCTTGTGGCGGACCGTGCCGACGTGCGTGTCCAGGGTCCGGCTGGAGCGTGCGGCGCGCGACGGGGCGCCGCCGTCGTCCTGCCAGATCCTCGCCATCAGCTCCTGCCGGGAGAAGACCCGGTCCGGTTCGGAGGCGAGCACTCGTATCAGCTCGAACTCCTTGCGCGTCAACGGGATCACCCGGTCACCGATGCCGACCTCGTGCCGCACGGCGTCGACGCGCAGCTCGCCGCGGGTGACGACCTCGGGCTCGGCGGCGGTCCGGCGGGCGCGCCTCATCACCGCGTCGATCCGGGCCGCGACCTCACGCAGGCCGTACGGCCTGGCCATGCAGTCGTCGGCGCCGGCCTGCAGCCCCAGCACCCGGTCGCCCTCGGCCCCGTTCCCGCCGGCGAAGGCGATCACCGGGGTGTCACCGGCCTTGCGGATGTCCCGGCACACCTCGTGGCCGTCGATGTCGGGCAGGTCCAGGCTCAGCAGGACCAGGTCGCAGTCCTCGAACGCGTGCAACGCGTCCTTGCCGGTGGCGACCGCCCGTACCTGATAGCCGAGCCCGCCCACGTATCCCAGCAGTCGTTCCGCCTGGATCGCGTCTGGTTCCACCGCCAGTGCCAACATGTGTTTCTCCCCGTGTAGATCAGACAGCGCTCCGCCTGTCTCCCCGCGTGATCCGGCCGCGGTGAACCGGTCACATCGCCGGCTGCCGAACGTGTGGCGGAGGCGTGAGCCCGTCCCATAACAATCCGGGTGTCCGGTTCCGTCAAGCGTGCGGCGGAGCCGATCGAAGGTGTCGCCGGTGATCCACCGGCCCGGGCGGCAGGCTGACCTCGGCCTGGGGCGGATGTACACAGCGCAAGGAGGTCATTGCTCTGGGTGGGCAATGTCACAGCGTCGCCGTGGTGCCCTCCGCCCTCGACAGCGCCGGTGTCACGCCCGGCCGCATCGAGGATTGTCTAGGCTGGCGTGATCTTCGGGGAGGTCGGTATGCGGGTGTTGCCACGGTCGGTCGCGGGCTGGACGATCGCCGTCTTCGGCCTGATGGCGGCCGTTTTCGGGACCGTCGGGCTGGTCTCGCCGCAGACGGTGGCGGCGGGCGCCGGGTTCGGCGCGCTGAGCGGTGACGGCCGGGTGTTCGCGACCGCGTCGTCGATGGCGTCGCTGAACATGGGCGTCTACTACCTGGTGGCGACGGCCACCGAGTGGCGGGCGTTCTTCCGTTTCACGGTCCCGTTCCGGCTGCTGACCTTCACCGTCTTCACCCTGCTCGTGGTCACCGAGGTGGCCCCGGCGGCGTTCTTCGGGGTGGCCGCCTGGGAGGCTGCCGGCGCGATCGCCACCGGCATCGGCCTGCTCGCCGACCGCCGGCGGCACACGAGATCGTGAACCGGCGACGCGACAGCGCCAGGCGGGTGGCCGGCCTGACGTTCAGCGATCACGTCGCGGTGGAACGCCCTCTCCGACGGTCGTCTCCACCGCGGCTGACCGGCATGCCGGCGTCGCCATGACGCGGACGGTGCGGGTCGTGCCAGTGACTCAGTACCGGCGACGCAGAACGAGCATGCTGCGTGACTGCGCCCGTACCGTCGTCTGCGCTTTCACGATCTCCTCGGCGTCGTCGTCGGTTCCGGTCGCCGCGGTGTCGAGGGCGATCTCCCACATCTGGCCGAACTCGGTCTTGGGAAGCATGAAATCGGCGTCGTTCGGCGAGGCGTTGAAGATCAGCAGGAACGAGTCGTCGTGGATCGTGCCGCCGAGCGCGTCCGGTTCGTGGATGCCGTCGCCGTTGAGGAACACCGCGAGCGTGTGGTCGGCGCCGGCGTCCCAGTCGTGTTCGGTCATCGGCTCGCCGTCACGCCGCAGCCAGGCGATCCCGGGCAGGCCGGCCTCGCCGGTCGGCTCGCCGGTGAAGAACCGCCGCCGCCGGAAGATCGGATGAGCGGCGCGCAGGCGCGTGAGGTCCCCGGTGAATCGGGTCAGATCCGCGTTGCGTTGCGCGTGCTCCCAGTCGGCCCAGGCGATCTCGCTGTCCTGGGCGTAGACGTTGTTGTTGCCACCCTGGGTCCGGCCGTGCTCGTCGCCGTGGGCGATCATCGGCACACCTTGGCTGAGTAGCAGGGTGGCCAGGAAGTTTCGTTTCTGCCGTTCGCGGAGCACGATGACGTCGGCGTCCTCGGTCTCGCCCTCGACGCCGCAGTTCCAGGACCGGTTGTGGCTCTCGCCGTCGCGGTTGCCCTCGCCGTTGGCGTCGTTGTGCTTCTCGTTGTAGGAGACCAGGTCGTGCAGGGTGAACCCGTCGTGTGCGGTGACGAAGTTGATCGACGCGATCGGGCGGCGGCCGTCGTCCTGGTAGAGGTCGGAGCTGCCGGTGAAGCGGGACGCGAACTCGCCGAGGCTGGACGGCTCGCCGCGCCAGAAGTCGCGGACCGAGTCGCGGTATTTGCCGTTCCACTCGGTCCAGTTGGGTGGGAACCCGCCGACCTGGTAGCCGCCGTCGCCGACGTCCCACGGCTCGGCGATCAGCTTGACCTGTGACACCACCGGGTCCTGGTTGACCAGGTCGAAGAACGCGGCCAGCCGGTCCACCTCGTGGAACTCGCGGGCCAGGGCGGCGGCCAGGTCGAAGCGGAACCCGTCGACGTGCATCTCGGTCACCCAGTAGCGCAGCGAGTCCATGATCAGCCGCAGTGACTCGTGGTGCCGGACGTTGAGGCTGTTACCGGTGCCGGTGGTGTCGTAGTAGTACTGCTTGTCCTCGTCGACGAGCCGGTAGTAGGCCGGGTTGTCGATGCCCCGGAACGACAGCGTCGGGCCCAGGTGGTTGCCCTCGGCGGTGTGGTTGTAGACCACGTCCAGGATGACCTCGATACCCGCCTGGTGCAGGGCCTTGACCATGGCCTTGAACTCCTGCACCTGCCCACCGTCGCCACCGAAGCTGGAGTAGCCGTTGTGCGGGGCGAAGAAGCCGATCGTGTTGTAGCCCCAGTAGTTGGAGAGGCCACGCTCGACGAGGGTGCTGTCATGGACGAACTGGTGCACCGGCATCAACTCGACGGCGGTGACACCCAGCTGCTTCAGGTGCCGGATCATCACCGGATGTGCCAGGCCGGAGTAGGTTCCCCGTACATCCGCCGGGATCTTCGGGTGTTGGATCGTCATGCCCTTGACGTGCGCCTCGTAGATCACGGTCTGGTGGAACGGCACCTTCAGCGGTCGGTCGTTACCCCAGTCGAAGTACGGGTTGACGACGACCGACCGCGGTGCGAAGGGCGCCGAATCGGTGTCGTTGTACGAGTCGACGTCGCCGAAGTCGTAGGAGAAGAGCGCCTGGTCCCAGTGATAGTCGCCGTCGATCGCCTTGGCGTACGGGTCGAGCAGCAGCTTGCTCGGGTTGTAGCGCAGACCGTTCGCCGGTTCGTAGGGGCCGTGCATCCGGTAGCCGTAACGCTGCCCCGGCACCAACCGCGGCAGGTAGCCGTGCCAGACCAGCGCCTCCCGCTCCGGCAGGTCGATCCGGGTCTCCTTGCCGTCGTCGTCGAACAGGCACAGCTCGACGCGGGTGGCCGCCTCGGAGAAGATCGCGAAGTTGGTTCCCCCACCGTCGTAGGTGGCGCCCAGCGGGTACGGGTTGCCCGGCCAGATATGCATCGTTCGGTTACCCATCGTCGTTTTATGATCACCACAAACCTGGACAGGACTACCCGCCCACGGTGCGGGTAAACGGCACCCGCCAGCGCTTCGGGCCACACCACCGTGGCCGAACGTGACCATGCCGTTACTCAGGCGTGGTGGGGTCAGGGCCGGCGAGTGACGCCCGCGAGAATCCGCCTGCCGGCGAGCAGGGCGACGACCGTGTACGCGGCGAGAGCCAGTGCCGCGAACGTCGCGAGCAGTGGTCCAACGCGCTCTGCCGACTGATGTCAAGATCGGTCACTGCTGTCCGTACGGGCGGGGTCATCGCGCCGGGCCGTCCGGTCGGGTGCTCGTCGCCGGGAAGTAGCAGCAGCGCATCCCGGTGTGGACCCGGGCGCGCAGGTGATCGCCGACGACGGCGTCCAGGTCGTGGATCCGGGTGATCGCCCGCCGGATGGCCCGGCCGGCGGCCAGCCGGGCGCGTTCCGCGTCGTCGGTGAACTCGCGGGCCCGGCCGCCGAGCCCGACGTCGGCGGTCATCTCCCGGACCAGCCAGTCCCGTTCGGCGCGGGCCCGTGCGGCCTGCTCCGGTGCGCCGGCCGACTCCAGGTCGTCGATCCGGTCGCGGAGCAGCGACAGCCGCTGCCGGTACTGCTGGATCGCCGTGCGGTCGAGCACCGGCTGTGCCCGGGCCGGACGCGACAGCGCGACCGCGCCGCTGACCAGCTCGACAGCCGGGATGTCGACGTTCGGGTTGGCCAGCAGGACGGCCAGGTGCAGCAGGCCGACCCCGTGCGCGACCAGCAGCTTGCGGCCGTTCAGCTCGACCCGCCACGACCGGCCGTCCCGGACACACGTCGCGACGCCACCGTGCCCCGCGGTCGCCTGCTCCGTCGACGCGTCGACCACCACCGTGCTGACCATCGTCTCTCCTCGTCGTCGCGGCCCGGAAGCGGCCGGCACCGTTCAGAGTGGAGGCGGTCGTGTCCCGCGGTCGTGGGGCACATGTCCCGGCCGCCCGGGACATCGCGGCACCGAACGCGTCCGCGTCGGGTATCGGTCTCGGTCCCCGTCGATCATGTCGGCTGCGTGACAGCACGCCCCTCGGACACTGAGCACACTTCATGGGCCCCGGCCGGAACCTCGTTCACCTCTCTCGGAGGAGCCGTCATGTCCGCAGGTCTGCCCCAGGAAATCAACCTCATCGTCATCGCCACCTCACCCCTCGGCAGCCGGGCCCACCTCTATCCGGACGTGAAGACCCTGCTCACCGCCCTGGACGGACTGATCGCGGCCGGTGGCCCCAACCTGCGGATGGAGTTCTTCGACAGACAGGGCGCGCGCATGCACCCGGTCATCGGCAAGAAGTGGCAGGTGGTCGACATCGCGCCCGGCGTCGACGACCCGCAGCCGGAGCTCGTGCTGAGCCGGCTGCGCACCGTCGTCCGCGACATCGAGGCCTTCCTGCTCGACCCGGCCCTGGTGGACGTGCTGACCGGGATGAAGCTGTCGCCGAAGGAGGCCGCCGCACGACTGCCCCGGCTGGCAGAGGTGACCGATCTGGCCGAGGCCGTGCGCCGATGCGACAACCTGTTCGGCCACGCCGAGGCCGACCCCGGCCACGACGGCGGCGTGGTGCACAACCTGTTCGTCCACGGGATCTTCTGACCGCCGGGATGGCCACCGTCCTGAACACCCCGGCGCCGATCGCGGCGAGCACGCGGACCGGGCGCTGGACCGTGCTGATCACCGGGGCGGTGCTGGTGGCGCTGGCGGTGGCCGGTCACGTGCGCGGCACCGGCGAGGTGACGGCGCCACTCATCGGACTGACCGCGCCGATCGCCGTCGCGTACACGACCATGGGGGCCCTGGTGCTGGCCGGCGTGCCCGGCCATCCGGTCGGGCGGCTGACGCTGACCGCCGGCGGGCTGGCCGCGGTCGTCACGCTGGCGGCGAGCTGGTCGCAGTGGGTGGTGGCGGCCTGGCTCAGCCAGTGGCTGTGGTGGCCGCCGATCGGGCTGATCTTCCTGGTCCTGCTGTTCTTCCCGGACGGGCGGCTGCCGTCGCGGCGATGGCGGCCGCTCGCCGTCGTGATCGCCTCGGCGGGGGTGGTGGGGAGCGTGACTCTGGCGCTGGCCGCCCTCGACCATCCACGCGACCTGCTCACCGAGGTCATCGTGATGACACCGCGGGCCCACCTGCTGGTGCGGATCGGCGGCGCCGCGATCGCGCTCGCGGCGCTCGGCTTGCTGGCCGTGCTGGGTTCGCTGGTCGTGCGGTGGCGGCGGGCCGGTGGAGAGGCCCGCAGCCAGCTCTCCTGCCTGGTGGTCGCGGGTGCTCTCCTGGTCGTCGGGCTGGCCCTGAACGTGCCGGACGTGCCCGGCTCGTCCGCGGTGATCGCCCTGTCCCTGCCGCTGGCGATGACGGTGGCCGTGCTCCAGCACCGGCTGTACGGGCTGGACCAGGTCGTCCACCGTGGCATCGTCTGGCTGCTGATGACGGTGCTGGTGGTCGGTGGTTTCGTGGTGATCGTCGCCGGTCTGGGCGGTGAGGTCACCGGCGGCGACACCTCGATCGCCTCGTTGGTGGCCACCGGTCTGATCGCGGTGACGTTCGAGCCGTTGCGCCGGCGCGTCCAGCGCCACGTCGACCGGCTCGTCTACGGCGACCGCGACGACCCGTACGAGGTGATCGCCCGGCTCGGTGGCCTGCTCGGCTGGACCGGGGAACCGAACGCGCTGCTGCCGCTGCTGACCGGGTCGATCGCCGGCTCGCTGCGGGTGCCGTACGTCGCGGTGGAGATCGACGGTCGCGCCGGTCCGCGGCTGCTGGCCGAGCACGGCTCCGCCGGTACCCCGATCGAGGCCTTCGACATGGTGGCCCACGGTGACCGGGTCGGCCGGCTGCTGGTGGCCACGCGCAGCCGCGGCGCCCGCTTCACCCGCCGGGAACGCCGCCTGTTGCACGACGCCGCGTTGCACGCCGGGGTGGCCGTCGAGGCGACCCGGCGGATCCGCGATCTGCAGGACTCGCGGGAGCACCTGGTGCTGGCCCGCGAGGAGGAGCGCCGTCGGCTGCGCCGCGACCTGCACGACGGGCTCGGCCCTGCCATCGCCGGCATGTCCATGCAGGTCCGCGCGGCGCAGAAGCTGCTGACCGACCCGGACCGCGCCGCCGAGCGCCTGCTGGACCGGGCCGGTGGGATCCTCGGCACCCTCGCCACCGACCTGCGCACCTGCACCGTCGAGCTGCGCCAGCTCGTCGACCAGCTGCGCCCGGCCGCTCTGGACCGCGGCCTGGCGGACGCGCTGCGCGCCGAGTGCCGGCGTTTCAACACGACCGACCTGACCGTACGGCTGCAGATCGAGCAGCCGCTGGACGGGCTCCCGGCCGCCGTCGAGGTGGCCGCCTACCGGATCGTCGCCGAGTCACTGACCAACGTGGCACGGCACGCCCGCGCCGGTGCCTGCGAGGTCACCGTGCATCGCGGCCGGTCGCTGCGGATCGACATCGTGGACGACGGCGTCGGACCGTCCGGGTCGTCGCGGAGCGGGGTCGGGCTGGACTCGATGCGGGAGCGGGTGGCCGAGCTCGGCGGGGACTACGAGATCGGCCCGGTCGAGCCGCGTGGAACAGCGGTCCGGGTCGGTCTGGCCCTGCCCGCCGAGCCGGTGTCATGATCGCCGACCAGCGCGTGCTCGTGGTCGACGATCACCCGGTGGTGCGCCGGGGTCTGCGCGCCATGCTGGAGGGCGAGTCGTGGGTGGCCGCGGTCACCGAGGCGGCGACGGTCGCCGAGGCGGTGCGGGCGGTCGCCGTCCATCCGGTGCACGTGGTGGCCATGGACGTGGGCCTGCCGGACGGGGACGGCATCGACGCGGCCGGCCGGATCCTGCGGGCCGCGCCCGGCACCCGGATACTCATCCTGACCATGGACGACGACGAGAGCGTGGTGCAACGGGCGCTGCGTGCCGGCGCGCACGGCTTCCTGCTCAAGGACACCGATCCGCAGGTGGTGGTGGACTCGCTGCGGACCGTTGCCGCCGGGGGTGTCGTCCTCGGCCCGCGTACGGCCGGGGCGCTGCTCACCGGGCTGCGGACGTCGCCGGCCCGGGTTCCGGCGCCGTTCGACCGGCTGTCCGAGCGGGAGCGTGAGGTGGTGATCCGGCTGACCGCCGGGGACAGCAACGGCCAGATCGCCCGCCGGCTGGGGCTGAGCGAGAAGACCGTACGCAATCAGCTGTCCGGGATCTTCGCCAAGCTCGGCATGACCGATCGGGTTCGTGTCGCCCTGTCGGCGCGTGACGCGGGGCTGCGGGCCTGAATCCGGATGCGCCTCGGGCGGCCACCGAGGAAGAGGTGGCCGCCCGAGGATGGGTCATTTGCCGATGACGACGACGGCCACCACGATCAGCAGGACGACCCAGTTGAGGATGTCCTCGTCGGTGGGGTGGCCCGGTCCCGTGCCGCCGGGGCCGTCCCCGGCGACGATGAGCTGGGTCATGTGGTCCGAGCCGGTTCCCAGCGCCGTGGCGAAGGCCGCCGACGTCCTGGCCCTGCTCTGCACCTGCCGCAGGAGCTCGGGGAGGAAGTCGGGTTCCAGGTTCGCCAGCACCGCGGGCACGGGCATGCTCCGGGCGATCCTGGGTTGCGGACGGTCCTGTCGCTGGGTGTAGGACAGGTAGCCGAAGGCCAGCAGGGTCCGGGTCTCCGGGTTCCGCTTGACGGCGGCCTCGATGGAGTCGGTGCCGGTCAGGTGCGCGATCCGGCGCTGGACCCAGGCGAGCAGGTCGTCGGCGTCCGGGTCCCGGGGAGCGGACTCGGCGTAGTCGGCCAGACTCGCCTCGAGCAGCCGCGTGGCGCCTTCGGGGTCGACCGCGCCCAGGTCGGCGTTCACCAGGTTCAGGACGCGGCGTGCGTGTTGCGCGGTCGCCGGATCGGTGGCGGCCGACGCCGCGGCCGGCATGATCGTGGCGGCCAGCGCGGCGGCGCCCCCGCCGACGATCAGTCCTCGTCGGTTCATCGTGGTCGTTTCCCTTCTCGTCCCGGTGGTCCGCGCTGTCACGCGGTCAAGACCGGCAGAGCGGCGACGGCGACCGGATGACTGGTCGCGGCGACGGCGTCGTTGATGGCGGAGGTGTGGTCGATCGGTGGCAGCGGCTGGCCACGCCTGATCCGGAGGACGACCGCGTCGTAGCCGCGGGCGCCGTTGTAGGCGGTGCAGATGATCTCCACCTCGACCGGCTGGCCCGGCCCGGCGTCACCCCACAGCGGTATGTCGACGCAGGACGGCTTCAGCCTGGTCAGGACCGTGTTGTCGGCCGCGATCAGGGAGCTTCGCAGGCCACCGGTCATCAGGCCCGCCGAGGTCCGGGCGAGCAGGGCGATCGGCCCGACGACGTTGACGGCGAAACCGAGCTCGTCCACCGCCGCGGCGGTGCCGACCGTGGAGAGCAGCGACTGGGCCAGGGTGACGCAGTCCGTGGCGTTGAGGGCGAACAGCTGCCGGCTGTCCGGGCTGAGCGCGCCGATGTCGGCCACGTTGATCACCGCGCTGGTCGTACAGGCGCGGACCTCGGCCGTGGCGAGCCGGTCGGTGTGCCGCATGATGTCGGTCTTGGCGGTGTTGACCGCGTCGATGATCCTCGTTGTGGCGTCCTCCAGCGTGAGGCCACCGCCGGCCAGCTTCTGGTAGACGTCGTACGCCTTCATGGCGGCCCCGACGATGGTCGCCGGATCGACGGCCTGTGCGGGCATCGGGTTGGCGGTCACCACGACGGCGGCCGTCAGGGCGGCGATCGCCGAGGTGATCGACCGTTTGCCGAGCAGACGGAACCTGTGCGCGACGGGCCGTTCGGCGGGACCCGGCGTCATCCTCATGGAACGTTGCATCTCACTCCTTCTGCTTCCGCGGAGGTGCGGTGTTCACAGAAGTGGCGTTCCATTCCGTTCCACCGCGCGTACGGGCCGGCGGTTCGGGGCCGTGATCCTGGCCCCGGTCAGACGATCTAGCGTGCACGCACCGGCTAGCCTCGTGAACCAACCGGACGAGCGTGCACCAGCGAGAGCCGATGAGGATCCGCAGATGGACACAGGCAAGCGGTCGTGGTTTCGCAAGCGGCGTTCGTCGCCGCCCCAGCCCAGCCCGAAGGTCTTCCGACCCGATGACAATCCCGACGACGAGAACCGCGGCGCGGTCGACGTGTGCTTCGTCTTCGACACGACGGGATCCATGTCCAACAAGATCGCCGGACTTGTCACCTGCATGGTCGACTTCGTCGGTGAGCTCGCCGAGTTGCAGCTCAACTGGCGGATCACCACCGTGCCGTACGGTGACCTGACCGTCAGCCGCGACCGGGTCGTCGCGGACCTGCCGTTCGTCCGGACCTACGACGAGGCGGTCCAGCAACTGCGCACGATGCCCCGGTTCAGCGGTGGCAGCAACTACGGCGAGTCCACGCTGGAGGCGGTGGTCGCGGCGCTCGGCAAGCCGTACCGGCCGTTCGCCGTGCCGGTCCTGGTCGTGCTGACCGACGAGCCGCCCCTCACCGAGGACCTGAGCGAGGCGGAGGTGGGCGACCAGATCACGATCCGCGAGGCCATCTGCTTCGTCGCGTCACCCGACCGGCCCGGTTATCGCCGGTGGGCCGAGGACAACGGCGGCCGGTGGTACAAGATCGATCAGAAGGTCGACACCGGACAGATCCTGGCCTACCTGCGTTCCCTGGTCCGCGAGCTGCCCCAGGTGGCGCAGGAGGTGCACGAGCTCGGTGGCGGCTCGGTCAGCCGCTACCTGCAGGAGAAGCGCGCCCCCGGCCAGAGGGACGCCGCCGGGGACTGAGATCCGGTCAGTGTGACGGGTCGAAGGGGTTCCACCCGTGGTGCAGATAGGCGGTGGTGCCGGTGCGCAGGGCGTCAGCGCAGGCGTGCAGTCTGCGGGCCATGTGGGGGGACATCAGCTCGTCCCACTGGTGCGGCGCGGCCAGACGCCACTCGGTGAGCTCGTCGGCCTGCAGGATCAGGTGCTGTTCGGCGTGCTCCTGTGTGATGCGGCCGCCGTCGAACAGGAAGTTCGCCAGGGCCGGCCGGCCGTCGGGTTGCGCGGGAACCCAGTCGACGGCCAGGAGACGGCCGTGTGTCAGGCGCAGCCCGGTCTCCTCCTCGACCTCCCGTCGGGCGGCCTGCCACGGGTTCTCGCCCTCGTCCAGGCCGCCGCCGGGGATCTCCCAGGTGTCGGCGCGGTAGCTGGGGCGTACCAGCAGGAACCTGCCGTGTTCGTCGTGCAGGATGACGCCGGCGCCGGTGATGTTCCTGGGCAGGCCTGCGTAGTACTCCGCCGGAGGTAGCCGGACTCCACTCATGCCGGGCGAGGCTAGCCGACCCGGTCCACCCGCGCCGAAGGTTTACCGAAACGTCGATGTCTAGCTTGCCCGCATGAGAACAAACCGATTCGTCGCCCTCGTCGCCGGGCTGTCGGCCATCGCCGGCGCGCAGGTCGTCGCCGCCCCCGCGCAAGCGGTCCCCGGCCGTGTCCGGGTCGTGGCCACCACCCCGAACAACAACACCCCTGTCAAAGGGGCGAACGCCGTCTGTCCCGGCACGACCCGCGTCGTCGGCGGTGGCGGCTGGGCGTTCGACAACGACGCGAACCGGGTCCGCCTGACCCGGCTCGAGCCGCTGAGCACGTCGGCGCAGAGCAGCTATTTCGTGCAGGCCGAGGCGGAGATCGGGTTCACCGGGAACTGGTGGCTGGAGGCCTACGCGATCTGCGCGACCACACCGGCCGGGTATCAGGTCGTGCAGGCCACGACCGTCGGCTCGTCGGGCACGTTCGTCTCCAGGATCGTCGACTGCCCGACCGGCAAGAAGCTGCTCGGGACCGGTGCCACGATCCTGAGCGGCAACCGTGAGGTCGGTCTGCAGCGCACCGGCTCCGACAACGGCCTGACCCGGTCGCTGGCCACCGCGCGTGAGGACGCCAGCGGGTTCTCCGGCAACTGGACTCTGACCTCGTACGGCATCTGTGCCAACCCGGTCGCCGGAGCCACCCTGAAGACGCTGCAGGCCTCGGGCAGTGTGGCCAACTCGTCATGCGCCTCCGGCTCGGTGCATGCGGTCGGTGGTGGCGGCCCGTTCTTCGACGCCGGTCCGGTGTTCCTGATGAAGCTGTTCCCGTCGAGCAACGGCAGCAGCATCGGCAGCGCCATGAGCGGGACACCGTCACACGGCATCACCGAGGTCAACGCCATCTGCGCACCCTGACGGAGTGAGCCGGCCCGGCATCCGGGTGCCGGGCCAGCTTCGCGTGCACCTCGCCGGCCGGCAGTCCCAGCTCGTCGAGAAGCGTGGCCGCCCGCTGCCAGGCCTCGCGGGCGCGGTGCTGGTCGCCGGCGGCGCTGCACGAGTCACCGAGCAGGGTCAGGCACTTGGCCTCCTGCGGGCGGTCGTGTGCCTGGTGGAACAGCTCGACCGCCCGGGCGTAGCCGGTGGTGGCCAGCGCCCGTTCGCCGCGCTGTTCGTTGATGTGTGCCATGTTCAGCGCCGTGTTGGCCTGGCCGTGGACGTTGCCGATCTCCTGGCAGAGGTGCAGCGACTCCCGGCAGGCCTCCAGCGCCTCGGTGTGCCGGCCGGCGCGGCCGAGTCCCCACGCGATGTTGTTCAGCGCGCGTGCCTGCCCGGCGCGGCTGCCCGACTGCCGGTAGAGCCGCAGCGAGGCCTCGTCGTGGGACAGCATCGCGTCGAGGTCACCGCGTCGCGCGTACATCCGGGCGAGGTTGACGTTGGTCTGGGCCGCTCCGGCCAGGTCGCCGATGGTGTCGAAGAGGGCGAGGGCCGCGTCGAGGTTGGCGTTCGCCTCGGCGTCGCGGGTCAGCACGTCCTGCACCCGGCCCAGCGCGCGCAGGGCGTGGGCCTCTCGCAGCGGGTCGCCGAGGCGGCGTGCGGCGGTGACGGCGGCGCGCTGGGCGAGTTCCTGGTCGTGCCAGCGTCCCTGCAGGTTGAGCACGTTGGACAGCGTCCAGGCGAGCTGCCAGATCGCCGGGTCGGTGATCCCGTCGCCGGTGACGGCGAAGCCGCCGATCAGGGTGTCGTGCTCGGCGGTGAACCAGGCGAGGGCGGCCTCGCGGCCGGGGAAGTGCTCGATGGTCACCCCGGCGGCGGTGGGAGGCGGTTCGATCGGGTCTCGGGAGGGATAGACGAGCAGGTCGGCGCGATGCGCCGACTGCACATGGTGGTCGAGCAGGCGAGCGCACGCGTCGGCGGCCTCCGGGTCACCCTGGGCGAGATCGCGGGCGTACGCGCGGAGCAGATCGTGCATCATCCAGCGTCCCGGCAGGTGTTCCTGGAGCAGGCTGGCCTCGGTCAGCACGGCCAGCGCCGCCCGTGCCTCGGCGACGGGGACACCGGCCAGGCTGGCCGCGGCCGGAGCCGTGACGTCCGGGCCCCAGTGTGCCCCCAGCAGCCGGAACAGCGTCGCCGACGCGGCGTCCAGGGCGCGGACCGAGCAGTCGAACACGGCTCGGATGTCGATGGCGGCGTCGTCGTGGTCGTAGAGGGCGGCCTCCAGCTCGGAGGCGAGTGTGGCCAGCGGCAGGGCGGGGCTGAGCAGCGCCCGCCCGGCCACGATGGCCAGCGCCAGCGGGAGACGGGCGCACCGCTCGACGAGCCGGTGCAGCGCGTCCGGTTCGGCGGTGATTCGGGGCCCGCCGATCCGCTGCCGGAGCAGGGTCGCGGCCTCCTCGGCGGTGAGCAGGTCGAGTTCGACGGGCTGGGCGTTGTTGAGGGCGATGAGGCCGGGCATCTGGTGGCGGCTGGTCACCACGACGACGCACCGTGACGAGCCGGGCAGCAGGGGGCGGACCTGGCTCACCTCACGGGCGTTGTCGAGCACGATCAGCATCCGGCGGTCGGCCAGCAGACTGCGGTAGAGGGCGCCGCGCGCCTGGAGTCCGTGCGGGACGCGGCCCGGCTCGACGGCCAGCGCACCCAGCAGGTCCCTTAGGGCTTCCGCGGGGCTCAGCGGAGACGACTCGGGGTCGTAGCCGCGCAGGTTCACGTAGAGCTGGCCGTCCGGGAAGCGGCCGGCGACCCGATGCGACCAGTGCACCGCCAGGGCGGTCTTGCCCACGCCAGCGGTGCCGGTCACCGACGAGATCACCACGGCGGCGGCCTGCTCGCGGTCCAGTACGGCGTCGAGCCGGGCGATGTCGGCGACCCGGCCGGTGAACGTCTGCGGCGCGGCGGGAAGCTGGCGCGGGACCAGCGGCCGAGGTGGCGCGAGCGGCCGAGGTGGCGGGGACTCGCCGGCCACGATGGTCCGGTACAGGTCGCGCAGGGCGGCGCCGGGGTCGATGCCGAGCTCGTCGGCGAGCCTGGCGCGTAGCTGCCGGTATCTCTCCAGCGCCGCGGCGGACCGTCCGCTGCGGTGCAGCGCGGTCATCTCCTGTGCGGCCACGCGCTCGTCGAGCGGATACCGGGCGGAGCAGCGGGCGAGGTCACCGAGCAGCCGCGCGTGTTCGCCGCGGCGCAGGGCGGCGTCGTTGTGGTCGAGCTCGGCGGCGAGCCGGTCGGCTTCGAGCGCTCGGCGCAGGTCGTTGAACCAGGGCGTGTCCAGCGTCGCGAAGGGCTCGCCACGCCACAGCTGCGCCGCCGA
The DNA here is from genome assembly GCF_050956125.1 of Actinoplanes sp. CA-252034. Lineage (NCBI taxonomy): Bacteria > Bacillati > Actinomycetota > Actinomycetes > Micromonosporales > Micromonosporaceae > Actinoplanes > Actinoplanes sp. CA-252034. The sequence continues at coordinate 5,736,742 of NZ_CP191846.1, read as the reverse complement.
CGCGAACAGCCGTGCCGCGGTGGCGTCGTCCGCGGCGGCTCTCGCCTGTGCGACCAGGCGCCGGAATCGATGCAGGTCCACGGTGTCCGGATCGGCCAGCAACGTGTATCCGGCGGGGCCACGCTGGATGGTGACGCCGGTCAGTGCCCGTCGCAGCCGGGACAGGTAGCCGGCGAGAGCGGTACGGCCGTGGCGTGGCAACTGGTCGGCCCACACCCGGTCGAGCAGCGCGTCGGCGTGGACCGGCTCGTTGACGTCCACCAGGAGCGCCGCGAGAACCGCCCGTTGCCGTGCGTGCCCGACCTCGACGGGCCCGCCGTCCACCGTCGCCGTCACATCGCCGAGAACCCGAAAATCGACCGTCACCCATACCTCCCGGGCGATTATGGCGGGTCGGTGCGACCGTCGGCGCGTGCCGATCCCGCTGCCTCCGCAGAGCCGACCTCCTTCGCGGGTACGGGGGTGGGCCGTACCGGCTGATGCGGTCGTGGGGGTGCGTTACGTGCCCGCAGGCTCGTTCGCGGTCCCGGACAGTGCCAGGATCCACCGGGCCATGCGGTCGATGCTGAGGGCCGCGGCCGGGCTGTCGGGTTCGTTGAGGTGACCGTGGCGGGTTCCGTCTTCGCGGACCAGCACGAGATCGACGCCGGCGTCGGCGAGTTCGGCGCCGTACCGCTGTCCGGAGGCGCGCAGCGGGTCGATGTCGGCGTTGAGGATGAACGTGGGTGGCAGGCCGGTGAGGTCGTGGCCGCCGGGAAACGCGTACGGCTGTGCCAGAGCTGCCGGATCCCGGACGTAGTTGAGGTTCATCCTGCTGATGGCGTCGGCGCCGACCAGTTCGGGGTTCGGCAGTGTCGCGACTTTCGCGGCCAGCTCGGCGGAGCCCGGCGGAAGCACGGCGTGCAGGACCGGATAGACCAGGAGCACGCCGTGGGGGAGTGGCCGGCCGCTGTCGCGTAGTCGCAGGGTGGCGCCGGCGGTGAGGGCCCCGCCGGCGCTGGCGCCACCGATCGCCCAGACCGGGATCCGGGCGTGGGCGGTCCTCGCCCAGGTGAATGCGGCGGTGACCTCCTCGGAGGCGACCGGGTAGTGGACGCGCCCGGGCTGCTCGGTGAGGGTGCCGGTGGTCCAGTCCATGATCGGGGCGAGCCGGTAGTCGACGGTCACGACGGTGACTCCGTGGTCGGCGAGTCGCCGGGCGACCTGGTCGCTCTCCGGCATGTCGAGGTCGCCGCCGAAGAAGGCCCCGCCGTGCGCCCAGACGAGCCCGGCACGCGCGTCACCGGCGGGTGTGTGGACACGGACGGGTATGGGGCCGTGCGGTCCGTCGATGCTCCGGTCCTCGATCGTGGTGGTCACGGTGCCGGCTTCGCGGTGGTGCGGCGTGTGACCAGGGTGGGTGACAGTTTGACCTGGGCGGTGCGGCGGTCGCGCCGGCCGATGCGCTCGATCAGCAGTCGTGCGGCGTTGGCGCCCATCTGCCGGCCGTCCTGGTCGACGCTGGTCAGCGAGATCGGGCCGAACGCGGCCAGCGCGCTGTTGTCGTAGCCGGCCAGGGAGATGTCGCCGGGCACGGACAGGCCGGCCTCGGCGATGGCCTCCATCGCGCCGAGCGCCACGACGTCGGCGCCGGCGAAGATGGCGGTGGGCCGCACCGGGCGGGCGAGCAGCTGTTGCGCGCCGAGGTATCCGCCGGCCTGGGTGTAGCTGGTGGATGCCACGTCGATCTCGGCTTCGAGGCCGTGGGCGATCATCGCGTCGCGGTATCCGTGGGCGCGCTGGGCGTTGGGCATCTCGGCGAGGCGGACCCGGTCGGTCTCGTGGTGTTCGATGTGCGCGATGCGCCGGTGGCCGAGGCTGACGAGGTGGTCGACGACCAGGGCGGCGCCGGCGATGTCGTCGTCGGTGACGCTGTCGTAGGTGGGGGAGGAGCCGTGCCGGCCGACGACCACGGTGGGCACGATGCCGGCGACCTCGGTGAGGCGTCTCTTGGCCGACACGGGGGCGATCAGGACCAGGCCGTCCATGCTGCGGTCGATCATCGCGTCGATGACCCGTGCCTCGGCCTTCTCGCCGTTGCAGCCGGCGGCGAGGAGCACCTGGTAGTCGGTGTCGCCGAGCTGGGTGTTGATGCCGTCGAGGATGTCGGCGAAGAACAGGTTGCGCAGTTCCGGGAGCATCACGCCGATGGTGTAGGTCTGCCCGCGCAGCCCGCGGGCGGCGGCGGACGGACGGTAGCCGAGCTCGTCGATGGCCTGCTGGACCTTGGTGCGCATGGCGGGGCTCGCGCCGTACGCGTTGCGCAGCACCTTGGAGACCGCGGTGGTCGACACCTGGGCGTGGCGCGCGACGTCGACGATGGTGACGCGACGGGGCGCGGGCTTGTCCACCTGGTCTCCTCTGTCGTGTGGGGCTGGGCAAAGCGTACTGATCAGCGTGGTGGGCCGGTGGTGGCCCGTACGACCTGGGTGGGAGTGAGCTCGACCTGTGCGGCCGGGCGGCCGGGCTCGGCGATGCGGTCCAGCAGCAGCCGGGCCGCGGTCGTGCCGATGCGGTGTCCGGCCTGGTCGACGGTGGTCAGGGAGACGGCGCGGAATCCGGCCAGGGTGATGTCGTCGTATCCGGTGACGGAGATGTCGCCGGGCACGGACAGCCCGGCTTCGGTGAGCGCTTCGAGGACGCCGAGGGCGACGACGTCGGCGCCGGCGAAGATCGCGGTGGGCGGGTTCTCGCGTTCGAGCAGGAGCCGGGCGCCGCGGTGACCGCCGTCGCGGGTGTAGCTGGTGGAGACGATGTCGATGTGCTCGCCGAGGCCGTGCCGGCGCATGGCGTGGCGGTAGCCGTCGGCGCGGAGCGCGTTGGGCATCTCGGCGAGCCGGATCAGGTCGGTCTCGTGGTGTTCGATGTGCGCGATGCGCCGGTGGCCGAGTCCGGCGAGGTGGTCGACCATGAGTCCGGCGCCGGTGAAGTCGTCGTCGTTGACGGTGTCGAATCGTGCCGATCGGCTGTGCCGGCCGATGACCACGGTCGGTACGGCCCGTCCGACGCGTTCCAGGTGTGCCGGCGGTGAGACCGGCGCGATCAGGATCAGGCCGTCCATGCTGCGGTCGATCATGGCTTCGGTGACGTGGGCCTCGCTGGTGACGTCGTCGCAGCCGGAGGTCATGAACAGCTGGTATTCGGTGTGGTCGAGGTGTTCGGTGACGCCGTCGAGGATGTCGGCGAAGAACGGGTTGCGGATGTCGGGCAGCATCACGCCGATGGTCCAGGTGCGACCGCGCAGGGCCCGGGCGGTGGCGGAGGGCCGGTAGCCGAGTTCGTCGACGGCGGCGTGGACCCGGCTGTGCATCTGCGGGCTGGCGCCGTAGGCGTTGCGCAGGACCTTGGACACCGCGGTCGTCGACACGCCCGCGTGCCGGGCGACGTCCACGATCGTCACCCGTCGGGCGGTGGGCGGCTGGTGGGGCATGTGCACTCCCTGCTCTGTAAAACGTTACCCACCATAGAGATGATCTCGCCGGTCGTGGAAGCGGGTGGCGGTGATTTGAGGGCCGTCTACCTCTTGACGCTGTTCGGCACGCGCTCGTAAGGTCGGCGAAACATTTGGAAAACGTTGCCCATATCACTCCGGCGCCCCGCGGGCCGCCGCCACGCGGCGCTGGCGCCGCGGTTGTTCCACCTGTTTATGAAACGATTCAGCAAGGTGGGTTTCCCGTGACAACCGATCTACGACAGCCACGCCGCCGGGCCCATGCCGCGCCGCCCTGGTGGTTCACCGTCCCGGCACTGCTGCTGTTCGCCTTCGTCGTGCTCGTCCCGAGCGCACGGGGCGTCTACTACGCCTTCACCGACTGGGACGGCCTCGACCCGAGCTTCGCGTTCATCGGCCTGGACAACTTCCGGGCCATGACCGACGACCCGGACGCGTTGCAGGCCATCTGGCACACCCTGCTGGTTGCGGTCGCGATCACCGTGCTGCAGAACGGTCTCGGCCTGCTCCTGGCGCTCGGCGTCAACACCGCGATCAAGAGCCGCAACTTCCTGCGGGTGCTGCTGTTCGCCCCGGCCGTCGTCGCGCAGATCGTCACCGCGTACCTGTGGCGTAACCTGCTGAGCCCGGACGGCGCGGTGAACAGCCTGCTCGGAGTCTTCGGCATAGAGGGCCGGAACTGGCTGGGCGACCCGGACCTCGCGCTGTGGATGATCGTGATGGTCGTGGTCTGGCAGTACGCCGGCTACTCGATGGTCATCTTCATCGCCGGCCTCCAGTCGATCCCCAAGGAGATCTACGAAGCTGCCGCGATCGACGGCAGCGGCCCGGTCCGCCGCTTCTGGTCGGTGACCCGGCCACTGCTCGCGCCGGCCATCACGATCAACGTGATGCTGTCGATCATCGGCGGGCTCAAGCTGTTCGACCAGGTCTACGGGATGACCGGCGGCGGCCCGGGGCACGCCACCGACACCATCTCCACGTTGATCTATAAGGACGCGTTCACGCTCGGCGAGTTCGGCTACAGCATCGCCCTCGCCGTGGTGCTCACCGCCATCGTCGCGGTCATCTCCGCCGGCCAGTACACGGTCCTGAACCGCAACGAGAAGGCGGCATCGTGAACCGCTACACAAAACGCACGTTCCTGCTGGAAGCCGTGATGATCGCGGTTGCGGTGGTCTTCGCCTTCCCGGTCTACGTGCTGGTCAATCTGGCCTTCCGGGCGCCGAGCGACACGTCGTCGCCGATCGCGCTCACCCAGAGCCCGACGCTGGACAACTTCACCGAGGCGTGGCGTGAGGGCGGCCTCGGCGGCGCCCTGATCAACAGCGTGCTGGTCACCACGGTCAGCGTCCTGATCGTGTTGGTGGTGTCGTCGCTGGCGGCCTACCCGCTGGCCCGCTCCACCGCCCACTGGTCGCGCGGCGCCTTCCTGCTGATCATGCTGGGGCTGATCCTGCCGTTCCAGCTCGCCGCGCTACCGCTCTACCAGACCATCCGCGACCTGGGGCTGCTCGGCTCGGTCTGGTCGCTGGTGCTGTTCTACGCCGGCCTGCAGGTCCCGTTCACCACCTTCCTCTACGTCGGCTTCCTCCGGGCGCTGCCCCGCGACTTCGAGGAGGCCGCCACCATCGACGGCTGCGGGCCGCTGACCGCCTTCCGCTACGTCATCCTGCCGATGCTCAAGCCGATCACCGTCACCGCGCTGGTGCTCAACACCGTCAGCGTCTGGAACGACTTCTTCACCCCACTGCTCTACCTGTCCGGCAGCGATCAGCAGACCATGCCGGTCGCGGTCGCCGGATTCGTCGGCCAGTTCGTCTCGGACTGGAACCTCATCTTCGCCGCGCTGCTGATCAGCATCGTCCCGGTCCTCGCGGTCTACCTGTCCCTGCAGCGCAGCATCATCAACGGATTCGCGGGAGGGCTGAAAGGGTGAACCCCTACGGCTTGCAGACCGAACAGCGCACCGAACCCCTCGGCCTCGGCGAACGGTCGCCCCGGCTGTCCTGGAGACTGCGCTCCGATCGGCACGGTGCGGCGCAGAGCGCCTACCGCATCATCGCCACCGCCGACGGCGCGACAGTCTGGGACACCGGGCGGCGCGAGAGCGCCGACACGATCCTCATCGCCTGGGAGGGCGAGGAGTTGCGGTCGGCGACCCGCTACCGGTGGCGCGTCGAGGTCTTCGACGAGGAGGGTACGGCCACCGCCGCCGAGACCTGGTTCGAGACGGGCCTGTTGCACCGCGAGGATTGGACGGCGGTGTGGATCGGCCGTGACCCGGTCGCTCTGCCGCCGGTCGACCCGCCGACCGACGACGACCTGGTCTCGCCCGGCCCGGCCGAAGCGGCACTGCATCTGCGGCACGAGTTCCACCTGCCGGCTCAGCCGATCCGGGCGCGGTTGTACGCCACCGCCCGCGGCGTCTACGAGCCCCAGCTCAACGGCGAACGCGCCGGTGACCGGGAGCTGGCGCCGGGCTGGACCGAGTACCACCACCGCCTGCAGTACCAGACCTACGACGTCACCGATCTGGTCCGGGCCGGCCACAACACCCTCGCGGCGACCGTCGCCGACGGGTGGTGGAGCGGTTACGTCGGCTTCGACCCGCGCCGCCCGGCCCGTCACTACGGCGACGCACCCGGGTTGCTCACCCAGCTGGTCTGCGACTTCGCCGACGGCTCCCAGCGGATCGTCGCCACCGGTGACGGCTGGACCGAGCACGACGGCCCGATCCGGTCGGCCGACCTGATGATGGGCCAGTTCACCGACGGCCGCCGCGAGTTGTCCGGTCCCCGTCCGGTCGCGGTCCTGGACACCGAGATCGGCCCGCTGGTCGCCGAACCGGACGACCCCATCCGGGTGGTGGCCGAGCTGCCGGCGGTCACGGTCGAGAACGGCATCGTCGACTTCGGGCAGAACCTGGTCGGCCGGATGCGCCTGACCATCCGCGACGCCCGCCCGGGTCAGCGGATCGTGCTGCGCCACGCCGAGGTCCTCACCGCCGACGGCGACCTTTACCTGGACAACCTGCGCCGGGCCGCCGCCACCGACACCTACGTCTGCGCCGGCCACCCGGTCGAGGTGTTCGAGCCGCGATTCACCGTCCACGGCTTCCGGTACGCCGAGGTCAGCGGGTACACGCCGGCGCCCGGCGACGTGACCGCCCGGGTCCTGCACAGCGACACCCGGTGGACCGGCCGGTTCGACTGCGACGACCCGATGATCGACCGGCTGCACGCCAACATCGCCTGGGGGCAGCGCGGCAACTTCGTGGCCGTCCCGACCGACTGCCCGCAACGCGACGAGCGGCTCGGCTGGCTGGCCGACGCCCAGGTGTTCGCGCCGACCGCCACCCGCAACGCCGACGTGTCCGCGTTCTTCGCCCGCTGGATGCGCGACGTGGTGGACGGCCAGGACGACGACGGCGCGTTCCGTGACATCGCCCCGATCATCGTGCTGGACCGGGAGGGCGCGCCGGCCTGGGGCGACGCCGGCGTCATCATCCCCTGGCTGCTGTGGCGCACCTACGGCGACCGGCGGGTGCTGGAACGCAGCTTCGACGCGATGGCCCGCTGGGTCGACCACGTCCACCGGCACAACCCGAACCTGCTGTGGGAGCACCGAACCGGCAACTCCTACGGCGACTGGCTGCAGGTCGACGCCGAGACACCCCGCGACGTGCTGGCCACCGCCTACTTCGCGCACAGCGCCCGGATCGTCGCCGACGCCGCCGACGTGCTGGGCCGTCCGTCAGCGCGGTACCGGCGGTTGCACGCGGCGATCAGGGACGCCTTCGCCGACGCGTTCGTCGCCGACGACGGCAGCGTCAAGGGCGGGACACAGACGGCGTACCTGCTGGCTCTCGCCTTCGAGCTGCTGCCGCCCGACCTCGTACCCCCGGCCGTGGATCGCCTGGCCGCCGACCTCGAGAGTCGCGGCAACCGGCTGACCACCGGATTCGTCGGCGTGTCCCTGCTGTGCCCGGTGCTCGCCGAGCACGGCCGCGCCGATCTGGCCTACGCCCTGCTGCACCAGGACCAATTCCCGTCGTGGGGCTACTCGATCCGGCACGGCGCCACCACGATCTGGGAGCGCTGGGACGGCTGGACCGAACACGGCGGCTTCCAGTCCGCCGCGATGAACTCCTTCAACCACTACAGCCTCGGCAGCGTCGGCGACTTCCTCTACGGGCGTGTCGCCGGGATCGACCAGACCGCCGGCTCGGTGGCCTACCGCGAACTGCTGCTGCGCCCCACCCCTGATCCGACCGGCCGGCTCACCCGGGCGCACGCCGAGCAGGAGACCGCCCGCGGTCTGGTCACCTGCGGCTGGTCCATCGACGACGACCGGCTCACCGTGACCGCCACGGTGCCGCCGGGAAGCACCGCCATCCTTCTGATCCCCACCAGCGACCCCGGCAGCGTGCACGCTGCCGGAACGCCCGGGGTTCTGCGGGCCGAGCCGTCCTCCGCCGGGCTCACCGTGCGGCTGACGTCCGGCCGATACACCTTCACCACCCCCGTCTGAGTCGTCTCCATCCTCAGGAGAAGGTCATGAAGAAAATCCTCGCCGCGGTCGCGGCAGCGTCCCTTCTCGTCGGCTGCTCCAGCGGCACCAACTCCAGCTCCGGCAGCTCCGGCGACAACAAGACCCTCACCATCGCCTCGGTCGACCAGGGCTCGATCGAGAAGGTCGTCGAGGCGTTCAAGGCCGCCAACCCCGGCATCACCGTCAACCTGACGACCAGCGGCGCCGACCAGTACCAGCAGCAGATCCGTACCCAGCTCGCCTCCGGCACCGCCCCCGACGTGATGACCGTGTGGCCCGGCAACGGCAACCCCGGCGCCACCTACGTCATCGCCAAGCCCGGCTACCTGCTGGACCTGTCCGACCAGCCGTGGGCCGGTCAGCTGCCGGACGCGTTCAAGAAGGTCGCCCAGTACGAGGGCAAGACCTACAACGCCGTCTTCGGGCTCAACGGGATCGGCGCGGTCTACAACGACGAGGCGCTGAGCAAGGCCGGGCTGACCGCGCCGGGCACGTGGACCGACCTGATCGCGTTCTGCAAGGCCGCCGCCGGCAAGGGCACCCCCGCCTTCGCCCTCGGCATCCAGGACAACTGGGTCACCCAGATCGCCCTGTACGCCCTGGTCGCGTCGACCGTCTACAGCGGCGACAAGGACTTCGACGCCAAGATGGCCGCCGGTCAGGCCACCTTCGCGGGCTCGCCGTGGACCACCGCGATGGCGAAGTACCAGGAGATGAACAGCGCGGGCTGCTTCCAGAAGGACCCGCTGGGCACCAGCTACGAGGCCAGCCAGACGCTCGCGGCGACCGGTAAGACACTCGGCATCATCCAGGGCAACTGGATCATCGGGCTGCTCAAGCAGAAGAACCCGTCCGGCAGGTTCACCATGAAGGCGCTGCCGGCCACCGACGACGCGGCGTCGTTCGTCATGCCCGCCGCGGCCGGTGCCGGGTACGGCGTGAACGCGAAGGCGAAGAACAAGGACCTGGCACTCAAGTTCGTCACGTTCGTGATGAGCCCGGAGGGCATGAAGACGTTCAACGAGGCGCAGGGCAGCCTGCCGACCCTGCCGGGCGCCGGCACCACCGTCGACCCCGGTCTGGCCGAGCTCACCTCGTTCGTCGAGGGCAACCGGACGGTGCCGTTCATGGACCAGCTGTGGCCGAACGCGAAGGTGCAGCAGACCATGCTCAGCGGCCTGCAGGAGGTCTTCAGCAACCAGGCGAGCGCCGACGAGGTCCTGAAGGACATGGACACCGACTACAAGGCCGGATCGTGAGGCGGCGTACCGCGCTGGGGTTGTCGGTGGCGGTGCCCGCGTCGACCCTGCTGGTCGCCGGGCCGGCCGAGGCCGGTGGGAGCCCCGAGGTGCGGGTCACCGGACTGCGTGTCGACGGCCGTCCCGACCAGCCGCTCGGCCTGGACACCGTGAGACCCGTGCTGAGCTGGCGATTCGCCGAGACCCGGTCGACGGCCGCGGACCGGCAGACCGCCTACCAGATCCGGGTCCGTGACACCGGCCGCGACCGGGTGCTGTGGGACTCCGGCAGGATGCACTCGGCGGTCCAGTCCGGGGTCCGCTACGACGGGCCGCCGCTCACCGCCGAGCAGCGGGTGAGCTGGCAGGTGCGAGCCTGGGACGCCGGCCGGCGGGCCACCGACTGGAGTGCGCCGTCCACCTTCGAGACGGGCCTGGACGACTGGGGCCCGGCGCGCTGGATCGAGTATCCGGGACGCGCCGAGAGCCAGCCGATGCCGATCTTCGCCCGGCAGTTCACCGTCGATCCGCGGCGCAGGGTGACCCGGGCCCGGCTCCACCTGTCCGGCGTCGGCATGCACCTGGCCACGCTCAACGGGCGTCAGGTCACCGACGAGGTGCTCGCGCCCGGCTACTCCAACTACCAGCTCTCCAGCGAGTACCGCGTCTACGACATCACGGGGCAGGTGCGCAAGGGCGCGAACACCCTGGGGGTACGGCTGGGCAACGGCCCCGCCTACGTCAGGCGCAGCGTCACCAACCCGGCTGTCGGGCGGACCTCGCCCTACTCGTGGTGGCAGTCGCAGCTCAAGGGCAACGGCACCCTGGTCGGCGGTGTCGAGGCCGGGGCCACCACGGTCACGGTCAGCAGCGTCACCGGCTATCACGTCGGCGGCACCATCAACGTCGACACCGGTGGTGGCGGCGACAACCTGGAATCGCGGGTGATCACCGCGATCGGCGCGGACGGCATCACGTTCACACCGGGGTTGTCCAAGCCGCACCCGGCCGACGCCACGGTCACCGGCTCCGGCAACAACATCGCGGCCAGTGACGCCAGCGCGGGCGCCGCCGTCACGCCCCGGCTGATCGCGCGACTCGAGGTGTCGTACACCCATGGGCCGGAAACCGTGATCGTCAGCGACCGGGAGTGGCGCACCGCGCTCGGGCCGCTGGTCACCGACGCCTGGTATTCGGGCTCCGACCACGATGCGCGCCGTGAGCAGCCCGGATGGGACCGGCCCGGCTCGGATCTGTCGGCCGCCGCGCTGCGGCGTGACGGCTCCGTGACCGGCTGGATCGCCGCCGGGATCGTCCCGCCGCCGAACCTGGCGACGAGACTGGTCGGCCGGACCGCGCCGCCGATCCGGATCGCCGACCGGTTCACGCCGGTCGCGATCACCAACCCGGTCCCGGGCACGTGGGTGTTCGATTTCGGGCAGAACATCGTCGGGTTCCCGCAACTGCACGTCACCGGCCTCCCGGCGGGCACCACGATCCGGGTGTCGCCGGCCGAGTCGCTGGCGGCCGACGGGACCGTCGATCAGGCGTCGCTGCGCGGCGGCGGTGGCAGCCGGGGTGTCGACCTGTTCAACACGTACACCACCGCCGGGCTGCGGCACGAGACGTGGCGGCCGGACTTCAACTACTTCGGCATGCAGTGGGTGCAGGTCAGTGGCCTGCCGTCGTCGTACGTCCCGACGAGGGAGACGGTCACCGGGCTGCGGGTGCAGGCCGACACCCCGCTCGCCGGCGCGGTGACCACGTCGAACGCGCGGGTCAACCGGCTCCACAAGATGGCCTGGTACTCGTTCGCCGGCAACATGATGAGTGTCTTCACCGACTGCCCGGGCCGGGAGAAGCTGTCCTATCCGGCCGACTACACCATGCCGATGGGGTCGATCCACCGCAACTTCGACCTCGGCGCCTACCTGCGCACCCACGAGCGGCACCTGGTCGAGGGACAGTCGGTCGCGGACACGCCGATGGCCGGCAACGTGGCGCTCAAGACCCCGGTCTACGACTGGGGCTACACCGGGCGCTTCGGCGACGAGATCAACTGGGGCAACGCCATCACCCTGGTGCCCGGTTTCCTACGGCAGCTCTACGGCGACGTTGCCACTGCCGAGCGGTACTACCCGCGGATGGTGGCGTTCGCCGACTACATCGCCCGGCAGAAGGCGGTCGGGCACATCGTCGACGCGGCCCTGGCCGACTGGGTGTCGGCCGAACCGGTCTCCGGGAAGATCACCGGCACCTGGGGTTACCACGAGATGATCAGCGAGCTGGCGAGACTCGCGCCGCCCGCCGACGCCGCGAAGTACACCGCGCTCGCGGCCGACATCAGGACCGCGTTCCACAACACCTTCTGGGATCCGGTCCGGCGGCTCTACGCGGACAACGGCGCCGTCTCCCAGACCGCGCAGGCCCTGGCCCTCGACGCCGGTCTGGTGCCGGAGCCCGAGCGGCAGGCGGTCCTCGACGCGCTGGTGGCACTTACCGGCGGGGGCCACTTCCTCGGCGGCACCATCGGGATGGCTCCCATCGTGCGGGCGCTGTCCGCCGGCGGCCGTGACGACGTGCTGTGGAACCTCATCCAGTCCGACGAGCAGCCCGGGTACGGCTACTTCATGGCGCCGACGGTCGCCAACCCGGGCGGCATGACGACCATGGGGGAGCGGTGGAACCGGGGCGACTCGAAGAACCACATGATCCTCGCCCAGATCGAGGAGTGGTTCCACGCCGGGCTGGCCGGCATCCGGGCCGCCGCCGGCACCACCGCCTACCGGGAGCTGGTCGTCCAGCCGAAGGTGGTCGGTGACCTGACGTTCGTCAAGGGCCACTACCTCACGCCGCAGGGCACCGCCCGCTCGGAGTGGAGACGCGACGGCGACCGGCTGCGGCTGACCGTCACGATCCCGCCGAACACCACCGCCACCGTCCACGTGCCCACCCTCGGCGGCCGGGTGGCCGGCACCCCGCGCCGCGCTTCGTTCGTGCGGCACGAGAACGGCTTCGCGGTCTACCGGGTGCCGTCCGGCACCTACACCTTCAGCACCATCTGATCGAGCGGCCCGGCCTCCGCCCCCTGCAGGCCGGGCCCTCCGGCGAGAGGACCCGCGTGCGATTCCCCGACGGCTTCCTGTGGGGCAGCGCCACCTCCGCCCACCAGGTCGAAGGCGGCAACACCAACAACGACTGGTGGGACTTCGAGCAGCATCCCGCGTCTGCCGCACGGTGGTCCTCCGGCGACGGCATAGATCACTTCCATCGGTACGCGGAAGACTTCGCGCTGCTGGCGGGCATGGGCCACACCGCCCACCGCCTGTCGCTGGAGTGGTCGCGGATCGAGCCGGCGCCCGGCGAGTTCAGCCGGGCCGCCGTCGCCCACTACCGGCGGGTGCTGACCGCTGTCGCGGACACCGGCATGACCGCCTTCGTCACCCTGCACCACTTCACCCTGCCGCGCTGGCTCTCCGGTCGTGGCGGCTGGCTCGCCCCCGACGCGATCTCCCGTTTCACGCGGTACTGCTCCCTCGTGACCGAGCAGCTCGGCGACCTGATGCCGTTCATCTGCACCATCAACGAACCGCAGATGATCGCCCTGCACGGATACCTCGAGGGGTATCACCCGCCCGGCATCACCAACCCGGCCCTGTGGCGGCGCGTCGGCGCGATCCTGCTCGACGCACACCTGGCCGCGGTCACCGCGATCCGCGCGGCCGGCGGCACACGGATCGGCCTCGCGGTGCAGTTGCCCCTGCTCGCCGGCGAGGGGTCCCTGCCGGCGCTGATGCGCCACGAGATCGTCGACCGGTACCTCGACGGGCTGACCGGCGTCGACGGCGGCGACTGGCTCGGCGTCCAGTACTACCGCCGACAGTGGGTCGACGCGGCATCGCCGTTCCACTTCGCGCCGCCACCACCCGGTGTGCCGGTCACCCAGATGGGCTGGGCGGTGCACCCCGACGGGCTGCGCGAGATGCTGCACCGCGCCGCCGGGACCGGCCTGCCGCTGTACGTCACCGAGAACGGCATCGCCACCGAGGACGACACCGAGCGCATCACCTACCTGCGCGCGCATGTCGCCGCCACCGCCCAGGCCATCGCCGAGGGTGCCGACGTGCGCGGCTACCTGCACTGGTCGGCGTTCGACAACTTCGAGTGGTCCGAGGGCTACCGGCCGAAGTTCGGTCTGATCGCGGTCGGCGACGACTTCACCCGTCGTCCCAAACCCAGCGCCCATGCCTTCACCGACATCATCCGACAGGGAGCCCGTCGGTGAACCCCACCCGCTCGCGTGCGGCGTCACCCGGCGTCGTCACCGACCCGGAGTCGCCGATCGTCCACGGCGACCTCCCGCCCACCGCCCCGACCGCGTTCCCCGGCCCGGGCCCTTCCGATCCCGTCCCGGCGCACGCCGTGCGCCTGTCGAAGGAGGTTTGATCGTCCATGGAACGTAGGACTCTGCTCGCCGGTTCGCTGGCGGTCGCTGCCACGTCCCTTGCCGCGGCACCGGCACAGGCCCACCGCGGCCGGGGCACGGACGAGGCGGCCACCCGGTACGGCCGGGTGCGTGGCCGCCGCGAGGACGGCATCGTAAAGTTCCTCGGCGTCCCCTATGCCACCCCGCCGCTCGGCGAGCTCCGGTTCCGGGCGCCGCAGCCAGTGAAGCCCTGGCGTGGCGTCCGCGACACCGTCGACTTCCCGAACCCGGCCTACCAGGTCGCCGGCGGCGAGATGGGCCCCGCCGGCAACGGCCGGATGCCGGCGCCGTCCGAGGACTGCCTCTACCTCAACATCTGGACCCCGGCCGCCGACGGTAGGCGCCGGCCGGTGATGTTCTACAACCACGGCGGCGGCTACATGATCGGCTCGGGCTCCGCGACCGGGCAGGACGGCGGCAACCTGGCGCGGCTGTACGACGTCGTGGTGGTGGAGTCCAACCATCGGCTCGGGCTGCTCGGCTACCTGTATCTCGGCTTCGCGCACGACGGCTACGCCGCCAACCAGGGCATGCAGGACATCCTCGCGGCCCTGCGCTGGACGGCCGAGAACATCGAGAGCTTCGGTGGTGACCCGGACGACATCATGGTCTGGGGTGAGAGCGGCGGCGGCGCCAAGACCGCTGCCGTCTACACCATGCCGGCGGCCGCCCGGCTGTTCCACAAGGCGTCGATCGAGAGCGCCGCACCGCTGCGGTTCCCGACCCGCGACGGCGCCATCGCCCGCGCGGACCGCACCCTGCACCTGCTCGGCCTGACCCGCCGCGACATCCCCGCACTGCACGACATCCCGGCCGCCCGGCTGCTGGAGATCCAGGTGTCCGAAGCCGCGAACGGCGTGGCGCCCTGGGGAGACCCCGATCCCGTGCTGCCCGGGTTCGGCGCCTTCGTCGACGGCCGGATCATCCCGCGGCACCCGTTCGCGGACGGCGTCGCACCGTTCTCGGCCGACAAACCGCTCATGGTGGGCACCACCCGCGACGAGACCGTGTTCTTCAGCCTGTTCGGCCCCAAGGACGTCTTCAGCATCGACGACGCCGGCCTGCGCAGCCGTCTGAGCGCCACCTACCCGGGTGCCGAACTCGACCGGATCATCGCCACCTTCCGCCGGTCACGGCCGCGGGCCACTCCGGCGCAGCTGTACTTCGCGATCACCACGTCACCGATCTGGCGCGACGCCATCAAGATCGCCGAAGCGAAGGTGGCACAACGCCGGGCGCCGGTCTACATGTACCAGCTCGCCTACCCCGACCCGACCCTGGTGCCGGGCACCGACTTCCCCCTCGGCTCACCACACGCCTCCGACATCCCCCTCAAGTTCGCCAACACCGCTGCCGGAAGGCCGGCGGGCGAGCGGGCGACCGCACGGCACATGAGTGCCCTGTGGGCCGGCTTCGCCCGTGACAGCCGCCCGAACGCGCCCGGCCTGCCGCGATGGCCCGCCTACGACCGCCGGCACCGCGCCACGATGTGGATCGACGCCACCTGCCGCATCGTCGACGACCCGGACCGCAGCGAACGGCTCTACTGGGAGCGACGCGGCTGACGCACACCGCCGATTCCGGTGTCCCCGGAATCGGCGGCACGCCTCGCCCGAGGGGCCGGCGCACGAGGAGACGCCGTCCTCGTGTCGGTCATATCGGGGCGCCTTGATACCCGGGCGTCGTCGAGGCGTGTGCCACCATGGCGACCACAATGGATCGTGATCGAAAAGGTGGAACCTCCCGATGGGCCAGCAGGACATGATCCGGCCACTCCCGCACGTCCTGCAGCACAACGCCCGGCGGTACGGCGACCGGCTCGCGTTCGCCGACGACCACCGGCGCGTCACGTGGGCACAACTGGCCGACCGGACCGCGCGGCTCGCGTCCGGGCTGGGCGCCGGCCGCGGTGACCGGGTCGCGTTCGTGCTCGGCAACAGCGTGGATCTGGTGGAGGTCGTGCTGGCCACGGTCCGGGCCGCAGCGGTCGGGGTGCCGCTGAGCCCGCACGCCACCGACGCCGAGCTGACCGCGCTGCTGGCCGACTGCGAACCGGCCGTGCTGGTCACCGACGACCGGCACGCCGACCAGGTCCGCCGGGTGGCCGGTGCCGTCCGGGTGCTCCTGACCGGCGACTTCCCGGTGGGCGACAGCGCGCCCGTGGATGATCTCGGCCTGGACGAGCCGGCGTTCATGCTCTACACCTCCGGCACCACCGGATCGGTCAAGGGTGTTGTCTCCACCCAGCGCGCCGCCCTGTGGTCCGCGGTCACCTGTTACGGCCCGGTGCTCGGCCTGACCAGCACGGACCACCTGCTCTGGCCACTGCCGACGGCACACAGCTTCGCCCATTCCCTCTGTGTTCTGGGTGTCACGGTGGCCGGCGCCAGTGCCCGGGTGACCGCCGAACCCGGCCCGGCCACGGTGGCCCGCCTGCTGGCCGAGGAATCGCCGACGGTGCTGGCCGGTGTGCCGGTCACCTACCGTCAGCTGCTCGACGCCGGGGCGGTGGACGGCTCGTCGTTGCGGCTGTGCCTGACCGCCGGCGCGACCAGCGACCCGGCGCTGCGATCCGACGTCGAGGCGCTGCTCGGCGCGCCGTTGCTCGACTGCTACGGCAGCACCGAGACGTGCGGGATGATCGCCGTCGAGCCACCCGGCGGACCCCGCGCCCCCGGCAGCAGCGGCCCGCCCGCCCCCGGCGTCGAGGTGCGGCTCGTCGACGGGGAGATCCACGTTCGTGGTCCCAACCTGATGCTCGGCTACCATCGGCGCCCCGATGCCCTGACCGACGGCTGGTATCGCACCGGCGACCTCGGCCGGTTCGACGCCGACGGCAACCTCAGCGTCATCGGCCGGGTCAGCGACGTGATCAATCGCGGTGGTGTCAACGTCGACCCCGTCGAGGTGGAGCTCGCTCTGCTCGCCCTGCCCGGTGTGCGCGACACCGCGGTGGTGGCGCGCGCCCACCCCCTGCTCGGCGAGGTCCCGGTGGCCTTCGTCGTCCCGGCCGACGAGTCGGCCGACCCCACCGGCCTGCTCCGGGAACTGGCGCGGCGACTGTCGGCGCACAAGATCCCGGAGGAGATCGTCCTCACCCCGGTCATTCCGCGTACGCCCTCCGGAAAGCCCCGCCGCCACCTGCTGCGCTCGGCGCTCGCCGCCGACCCCACCGACCGGTTCACCGGCACCTCGTCGGCCGCGCTGGTCCGGGCCGAGGTGTCCGCCCTGTGCGGCCCGGTGACCGATCTGGACACCGCGTTCGCCGACCTGGGGCTGACCTCGATGGGCGCGATGACCGTCTGGAACCGGCTCAGCCGGCGCACCGGACTGCGGCTGCCCGCCACCCTGCTGTGGGACCACCCCAGCCCGGCCGCACTGATCACCTGGCTGGACGCGCGCCTCGCCGGGGCCGCCACCACCACCGGCAGGCAGTCGCGGGCGCAGACCGAGCCGATCGCGATCGTGGCGGTCGCCTGCCGCTACCCCGGCGGCGTGCGCAGCCCCGAAGACCTCTGGCGGCTGGTCGCGGGCGAGGTGGACGCCACCGGCGAGTTCCCCACCGACCGCGGCTGGGACGTCGACGGCCTGCACGACCCCGACCCGGACCGGCTCGGCACGAGCGTCACCCGGCGCGGCGCCTTCCTGTACGACGCCGCCGACTTCGACCCGGCGTTCTTCGGGATCTCACCCCGTGAGGCCCTGGCCACCGATCCCCAGCAGCGGCTGCTGCTCGAAGTCGCCTGGGAGGCCCTCGAACGCGCCGGCATCCCCGCGTCCGGCCTGCGCGACACCGACACCGGCGTCTTCGTCGGGCTCATGCCCAGCGACTACGGCCCCCGCCGGGATGCCCACGAGCTCGAATCGCACCTCGCCATCGGCTCGGCGGGCAGCCTCGCCTCCGGCCGCATCGCGTACACCCTCGGTCTGCGCGGGCCCAGCCTGTCCATCGACACCGCCTGCTCGTCGTCACTGGTCGCGATGGACCTGGCCGCCAAAGCGCTGCGGGCCGGTGAGTGCGGTCTCGCGCTCGCCGGAGGCGTGACGGTGATGGCGTCGCCACAGTCGTTCATCATGTTCAGCCGGCAGCGCGGCCTCGCCCCCGACGGCCGGATCCGGTCGTTCGCGGCCGGCGCCGACGGCACCGCCTGGGGTGAGGGCGCCGGCATGGTCCTGCTCGAGCGCCTGGACGACGCCGAGCGCAACGGGCATCCGGTCCTCGCGGTCCTGCGTGGCTCCGCGGTCAACGCCGACGGCGCCTCCAACGGGCTCACCGCCCCCAACGGCGAGGCCCAGCGTGACCTGATCCGCCTCGCCCTGGCCGACGCCGGCCTGCGCCCGTCCGAGGTGGACCTGATCGAGGGCCACGGCACCGGCACCCGGATCGGCGACCCGATCGAGGCCAACGCGCTCGTCGACACCTACGGCCAGGACCGGCCGGAACCGGTCTGGCTCGGTTCGGTGAAGTCGAACATCGGGCACACCCAGTCCGCCGCCGGCATCGCGGGGGTGATCAAGGTGATCGAGGCGATGCGGCACGGTGTGATGCCCCGATCGCTGTACGCCGGCGACCCGTCCCCGCACGTCGACTGGTCCGCCGGCGCGGTACGGCTGCTCGACGCCGCCCGGCCCTGGCCCGCCGGTCCGCGTCCACGCCGTGCGGCGGTGTCCGCGTTCGGGCTGGGCGGCACCAACGCCCACGTGATCATCGAGGAGCCGCCCGCCGAGGAGCCCGGCACCGGCGGGCCACCGCCGGCCCCGATCGCCGGGTGGACCGCCGCGCCCTGGCTGCTCGGCGCCGCCGACGAGGCGGGCCTGCGGGCCCGGGCCGCCCAGCTTGCCGCGGCGCCCGCGGTGGGGGAGACGGTCGAGCCGACGCCGCTGGATGTGGCCTTCTCGCTCGCGACCGGCCGCGCCCCGCTGCGCCACCGGGCAGCCGTCCGAGCCGGTGACCGTGCGGGCTTGCGCGCGCTGGCCGACGGCACGCCGCATCCGGCCGTGACCCGGATCCCGACCCGTCAGCAGCCGCGCGTCGCCTTCCTGTTCACCGGCCAGGGCGCGCAACGACTCGGCATGGGCCGCGAACTGGCCGCGGCCTTCCCGGTCTTCGCCGAGACCTACGACCAGGTCTGCACGGCGTTCACGCCCTACCTTCCGCGGCCGTTGCGGGAGGTAGTCGACGGCACGGACGCCGACCTGCTCCACCGCACCGACTACGCCCAGCCCGCCCTGTTCGCCTTCGAGGTGGCACTGCACGCGCTCTACCGGGCGTGCGGCGTCCACCCGTACCGGCTGGCCGGACACTCGATCGGAGAGCTCACCGCCGCCCACGTCGCCGGAGTGCTGACTCTCGCCGACGCGGTCCGCCTGGTCGCCGCCAGGGGCCGGCTGATGGCCGCGCTGCCGCCCGGCGGCACGATGATCGCCGTGCGCTGCCCCGAGGCCGACGTCGCGAAACTGCTCCCCGACGCCGGCGGCCTGGTGTCGATCGCCGCGGTCAACGGCCCCGACGCGGTGGTCATCGCCGGGCCCGAGCAGGCCGTTACGGCCCTGGCCGAAAGAGTGGACGCCCGATACGACCGGCTGCGGGTGAGCCACGCGTTCCACTCACCGCTGCTCGACCCGATGATCGCCGAGTTCCGCGTCGTCGCGGAATCGGTCACCTACCATCAGCCGTCGGTGCCGGTGGCGAGCGCGCTGGCCGGATCGGCCGACCTGGCCGGCGCCGACCACTGGGTACGGCACGTTCGCGAGACGGTCCACTTCACCGCCGCCATGGACGACCTCGCCTCCGTACCCGTCTCCGCCTTCGTCGAGATCGGCCCGGCCGCCGTGCTGTCGGTGCTGGCCGAGCGCTGCGTCGACGCCGACGCGTTCGTCCCCGGCCCCGCCACGCTCGCCGGCTTCCTCGACAACCTCGCCACCCTGCACGTGCACGGAGCACCGGTGGACTGGCCCGCCGTCTTCGCCGCCAGCGGTGCCCGGCGCTGCGACCTGCCCACCTACCCGTTCCAACGGCAGCGTCACTGGCTGGACGGCACCGAGCGGCCACCCCTGCTCGCCGCCGCGCAACCGGACGCCGACGGCACCCGTACCCGCAGTTCGGGAGTCCTGTCGACCAGCCGCCAGCCCTGGCTGGCCGACCACGTGATCGGCGCCGACCCGATGGTCCCGGCCGCCGCCCTGGCCGAGCTGGCCTTCCAGGCCGCGGCCCCCTCCACCTCGGCGTCGACCACCAGGCTGGGGGCCGTCCGGATCGCCGAGCTCTCCCTGGGCACGCCCCTGACGCTCACCGGCCCCACCGATGTCCAGGTCGTCGTGGACGCCCCGGACGCCGCCGGCGAGCGCGGGCTGACCATCTGGTCACGGCCCCTCGGCTCGACGGGTGGTTGGACCAGCCATGCCGGCGCCACGCTCACCGCCCCGACCGGACGGGCACCCGGGACTCCCGGGACGTGGCCGCCGCCCGGCGCCCGCCCGGTCCCCGTCGACTACGCCCGGCTCACGGATGCGGGATTCCATTACGGTCCGGCGTTCCGCGGGGTCACCGCGGTCTGGCGAGGACCCACCGACGTGTACGCGGAGGTGACCCTGCCACCCAGCGTGGCCGGTGACGCCGCCCGTTTCGGCGTGCACCCCGCGCTGCTCGACGCCGCCCTGCACGCCAGCCTGCTGGCCGAGCCACCCGACCGGCCACGGGTGCCGTTCGCCCTCGACGGCGTGGAACTGCACACCACCGGAGCGGCCACCGCCCGGGTCGTGCTGTCCCCGATCACCGCGGACAGCACCCGCGTCACCATGACCGACCACCTCGGCCGTCCGATCGTCACGATCGACGCGCTGGTGACCCGCCCCATCGGAGTCCAGGACCCCGCCGTCCAGCGATCACTGCACCGCGTGACCTGGCCCGCCGCATCGATCGAGCCGGACGGCGAGCCCTACGAGATCTGGTACGCCGCCGCCGAGCACCCGGGCGCCGCCTTCGAGCACCCGGCCGCCTCTGGGCACCCGAGCGCCGCCTTCGAGCACCCGAGCGCCGCCTTCGAGCACCCGAGCGCCGCCTTCGAGCACCCGGGCGCCGCCGCCGGGTATCCGGACGCCGTCTCAGAGGCCCCGGACGCTGCCGAAGCCCGCCCCGCGACCGCACCCGCCGGCCCCGGCGAGATCGCCGCCGACCCGCCGGCCCGAGTCCGGGCGCTGCTCGAGAGGACCCTCGCCCGGGTCACCGAATGGCTCGCCGCCGACCGGCCCGGCCGTCTCGTCGTGGTCACCGAGCGGGCCACCGGCGACGACCCCGACCCGGCCGCCGCAGCGGTCTGGGGGCTGCTCGGCAGCGCCCAGGCCGAACATCCCGGCCGTCTCACCGTCGTCGACCTCTGCGGCGACCCCGCCTCCGCCGCCGCCCTGCACCAGGCGGCCGCCTCGGCCGAGCCCCGGGTCGCCGTCCGGGCCGGTACCGTCCACGCACCCCGTCTGGCTCCCGCCGGCGCCGCCGACTCCGCCCCTCCGGCACTGGACCCGGCCGGGACCGTCCTGATCACCGGCGGGACCGGCGCCCTGGGCGCGATCCTGGCCCGCCATCTGGTCACCGGGTACGGGGTACGCCATCTGGTCCTGGGCAACCGGACCGGAGCCGTACCCGCCTGGGCCGGCGAACTCGACGCACAGGTCACCGTCACCGCCTGCGACGTCGGCGACCGCGCTGCCGTCACCGCCCTCGTCGACTCCTGTGGACCGGCCCTGACCGGTGTCTTCCACCTCGCCGGAGTCCTCGACGACGGTGTCCTCACCGCGATGACCCCCGCCCGGATCGACGCCGTGCTCCGGCCCAAGGCAGACGCGGCCTGGAACCTGCACGAGGCCACCAGACACCGCGACCTCGCCGCGTTCGTCCTCTACTCCTCGGCCTCCGGGGTGATCGGCCGGCCGGGACAGGCGAACTACGCCGCCGCGAACGCCTTCATCGACGCCCTGGCCGCCCACCGCACCGCCCACGGCCTGCCCGCCAAGTCCCTGGCCTGGGGCTTGTGGGACAGCGACGGCCACGGCATGGCCGGCCGTCCGTCACCCGGTCCGGCCCGCCGCGCCCTGACCGACGGCGGCATCCGCGCGATCACCGCCGAGCAGGGCATGGCACTGCTCGACCGGTCGCTGTGCAGCACCGCCGCACTGCTCGTGCCGATCGCCATCGACGTCCCGCCCACCGGTGCGCCCGCCATCCTCACCGGCCTGGCCCCCGCCGGCACCGGGCTCGCCACCACGGCTGCGAAGCCGCTCAGCTGGCGCGAGACCCTGGCCGGTCTGCCGGTGCAGGAGCGCCGCGCGGCGCTGCTGAACCTGATCGGGGCGGTGGTCGCCGACCTGCTCGGGTTCCCGGACACGGCCGCACTCGATCCGGGCCGCCACTTCAAGGACGTCGGACTGGACTCACTCGCGGCCATCCAGCTCCGCGACCGGCTCAGCGGCGCCGCCGGTGTCCGCCTGAGCGCCACGATCGCCTTCGACCATCCGACGCTGGCCGAGCTCACCGACCACGTCCGGACCGTCATGGGTGATCCCGTCACGGACGCCGGTACGGACGAGCCCGTCGACGGCGAGGCGTCGACCGCACCGCCGGACCGGAGCACCGGTGAGCGGTTCACCGCCATCTACCACCGGGTGATCCGCGAGCAGGGCCCGTCCGCGGCGATGACCTTGCGGTACCTGGCCTCGTACGGGCTCCCCACCTTCGGCGCCGACCACGATGCGCCGCCCCCGCCCGATCCGCTGCAGTTGGCGACGGGTCGTCCGTACCCCCAACCGGTCTTGATCTTCTTGCCCGGATATCTGGCCCTGCACGACCCGGCGCCGACCGGCCTCGGCCGGGCTCTCGACGGCCACTACGACCTGCACATGCTCGCCCACCCGGGCTTCGGGCCCCCGCCCGGTCCGGTCCCGGACAGCGTGGCGACCCTGGTCCGGGTGCACGCCGCCTCGGTCCGGGATCTGGCCGGTGACCGGCCGTTCGTGTTGATCGGGCACAGCACCGGCGGTGGGGTGGCCCACGCCGTCGCCGCTCACCTGACGGCCGAGGGCACCGCGCCGCAGGCGGTGATCCTGGCCGACGCCCACCACAGCAGCGCCGGTCGCGAGGACCCGCGGGCGCTCGCGCTCGTCGACGCCGACCGCCATCGCCCGGCGGAGATGTTCGACGGCGTCTTCTCCGACGCGGTGATGATCGCCGGCGGCGCCTACGTGCGGTTGTTCGACGGCTGGGAGCCGGAGCCGTCGAGCGTGCCGACCCTGCAGTTGCGGGCGGTGCCGACGAAGGAGATGCGTGAGGTCGAACCGGACGGGCGGTGGGAGCCCCGCTGGCCCGGGCCGCACGAGGTGGTCGACGTTCCCGGCGACCATTACTCGATGCTGACGACCGATGCCGAGGCCACCGCCGCCGCGATCCGCACCTGGCTGGCCGCCCGGCGATGACGGACCCGCCATCCTCGGTACGGCGAAGCGGCGCGGGGTCTCGAGGCCCCACGCCGCGTCGCCGTGACCGGTCAGCTCAGACTGAATCGCTGGTTGGCCTGGCCGTTGCAGTCGTAGATCTGGATCTGCTGGCCGTTGGCGCTGCCCCAGACGTCCAGGCAGCGTCCGGACTGCACACCGGTGATGGTGCCGTTCTCGTTGACGTTCCACTGCTGGTTGGTCTGCCCGTTGCAGCTGTAGATCTGCACGGCCGCACCGTTGCCGGAGCCGGCCGCGTCCAGGCACCGGTTGCCGTACACCGTCAGTTGCCTGCTCGCGGTCAGCGTCCATTGCTGGTTGGTCTGGCCGTTGCAGTCGTAGAGCTGAACCCGGGTGCCGTTGTTCTGTGACGCGCTCGGTACGTCGACGCACCTGCCGGACTGGGCGCCGAGGATCCGCCTCGCGTCTCCCGACGGCACCGACGGCGACGGCGACGGAGACCCGCTGCTCGACGGCGGCGCGGACGGGCCCGGCCCCGCGGCGTTCAGGACGTTGAGCACGGAGTTGTAGGCGGCCTTCTTGTTACCGCCGCCGTCGAACAGCAGCGGGCTCTCGTTCGACCGCCATGAGTCGCTGTCGCGTACGCCCCACACGGTGATGCCGATGCAGCGGGGCACGTTGATGCAGGCCTGGGTGAGACCGGCGTACTGCGAGGTCGAGGAGTTGGTCACGTCGACCTCGGTCAGGGCCACGTCGACGCCGAGCGCGGCGAAGCTGGACAGTGTGGTCTGGAAGTTGCCCGGTAGGGAGCTGCCTCCGGTGAAGTGGGTCTGCAGGCCCACGCAGTCGATCGGCACGCCGCGGGACTTGAAGTCCCGGATCATGTTGTAGACGCCCTGTGTCTTGGCGTAGGTCCAGTTCTCGATGTTGTAGTCGTTGTAGCAGAGCTTGACCGACGGGTCGGCGGCCCGCGCGGTGCGGAACGCGACCTCGATCCAGTCGTTGCCGGTGGACTGCAGGTTCGACGAGCGGCGGCTGCCGTTCTCGGCGAAGGCCTCGTTGACGACGTCCCAGGCGGCGAGTTTGCCCCGGTAGTGGGCCATCACACCGTTGATGTGGTCGATCATCGCCTGCCGCAGGGCGCTGCCGCTGAGGCTCTGCATCCAGCCGGGCTGCTGGGCATGCCAGGCGAGGGTGTGGCCGCGGACCTTCAGGCCTCGCTGGGTGGCCCAGTTGTAGATCTGGTCGCCGGAGCCGAAGGTGAACTGCCCCCGCTGGGGTTGCGTGGCGTCCGGCTTCATCTCGTTCTCGGCCGTCACCATGTCGAACTCGCGCCCGGCGATCGAGCTGTACGTCGCATCACCGAGCCGGCTCGCAGCGATGGCCGTGCCGAAGTACCGGCCGGACTGCTGTGCCGCAGCGCCCAGCGTGCTGGCCGCGGCGTTGGCGTCCGGTGTCACCATCACGGCACTGAAGCCCGCGACCGCGGCGACGAGGCCCACGATCAGGGTCTGGTTTCGCCACGAGCGCCGCCGGACGGCACCGGCCGGGCGGAGTGGGGATGTGTCTGCCACGGGATCTTCCCTTCGGGCGCGCCGGGGAACCGCCGTCGTGGCAGTCGTAGCCGCCACGTGCACGGTGGGGGAGTGGACGGGCCAAACAAGCGATGGCCGTCGATTGCTGAATGCTGACACGGTAACATCGTTGAAACAAGAGCTTCCGGAAAACTCTCGTAAGTATCAGGCGTGGATTCGGTGTCGTTCATCCGTGAAGTGACACTTGAGCAGTGCCTATTTGGCTTGTCGGTCGCTACGCTTCGCCATGGTCGTGCAGTACGGCGCGGTGTGCTGATCCGGATCCCCGAAACTTTCGGCAGGCCCTCGCAGTCCGGGCCGCGGCGGGTGATGATCGTGAGGCAAGCTTGATCGGTGGATGTCGAACAGCGAGGCGCCGGGCTCCGGCTGCCGCGGTCACAGGCCGGTTCGAGCCCGCAACATCTGCTGGCCACCGTGCTCGGCGAGTATCTGGACTCCGCGGACGCCGGCCTGCCGTCCACGGCGGTCATCGCGATCCTGGCGGAGTTCGGGATCAGCGAGTCCAGCGCCCGTGCCGCGCTGTCGCGGCTGGTCGGACGGGGTCTCATCGCGGCGCGCGGTGGTGGCCGGACGCCCGTTTACCACCTCACGGCCGAGGCGATCGCCGGGCACCACGCCCACATGCGACGGTTCTTCGAGTTCGGCAGCCGCCCACCGCGGTGGACCGGTGACTGGGTCATGGCGTCGTTCTCGATTCCGGGTCCCGGCCGCATGAGCCGTCACCAGGTTCGCCGGACGCTGACGGCGCTGCGGATGGTAGGGCTCTATGACAGCGTGTGGATCCGGCCGGGCTGCGCGGTGCGACCGGTGCGGGAGGCGCTGGACGCGGTGCTGAACGACGTCGCGGGTGCCCGGTGGTCGGTCATGACGGCGCGGTTCGACGAGGAGGAGGGATCACACGGTCCCGCGGCGGCCTACGATCTGCCCGGGCTCGCCGCCGCCTACCGGCACTTCGTCGAACGGTACGCGGACCTGCGGGTCGCCGTCGGTGAGTCGCGGGTCGATCCGGCGTGGGCGCTGGTCGCGCGGACTTCGCTCATGGACGCGTGGCGGCGTTTCCCGGACAGGGATCCCGATCTGCCCGAGCATCTGCTGCCCCAACCGTGGCCCCGGCAGCAGGCCAGGGAGACCTTCCTGGAGATCCACACCGCGCTGGGCTCCCTGGCGCAGGCCCGCCTGATTGAGGTCGCGACGATGCACTGGCCCGACGCCGAGCAATGGATCACGCACTTCCAGGCGCCATCCGGCGCCCGGCCCGGCCCCACGACGCCATAGATTGACACTTGTCGTTGCCCGAGTGATAGTAACTGCAAAATCCCCGGCGCATCGACGTGCATCACTTCATCCTCTTCGGGTGCGCCGTCCTCCCGTCCCGGTCACCGCGGGACCACATGCCGTCCTCGGAGGACGAAATGAGAAGACGAACCACGGTCGGCGCCGTCCTCGCCGCCCTGGCCACCACGGTCGTCGCCGGCATCATGACGATCGGCGCGACCCCGGCCGACGCCGCGGTGGGCGGCTCCGGGCCCTACCCCGCCGACTACGAGACCTCATCCAGCCTGCCCAACCACACCATCTACCGCCCGCAGACCCTCCCGTCGGAGCGCCTTCCCCTGCTGGTCTGGGGCAACGGCGGCTGCGCGGCAAGCGGTACCGCCCAGATCAACTTCCTCCGGGAGATCTCCTCGCACGGCTTCCTCGTCATCGCCAACGGCGCACCCAACGGGTCCGGGTCCACCACCTCGCAGATGCTCACCCAGTCGATCGACTGGGCATTCGCCGAGAGCTCCCGGTCCGGCAGCAAGTACTTCGGCAGGATCGAGACGTCCCGTGTCGCCGTCGCCGGATTCTCCTGCGGAGGCCTGGAGGCCTACGCGGTCTCCGGTGATCCCCGCATCACCACCACCATGATCTTCAGCAGCGGGCTGCTCAACGACGCCGACGACTACCAGTTGCGGCGGCTCACCAAACCCATCGCCTACTTCATCGGCGGGCCCAGCGACATCGCCTACCCCAACGCCGTCGACGACTGGGGCAAGCTGCCCGCCGGACTACCCGCGTTCATGGGCAACCTGAACGTCGGCCACGGCGGCACCTACGACCAGACCAACGGCGGCGAGTTCGCCCGGGTGGCGGTGCTCCACCTCAAATGGCGGCTCAAGGGCGACACCACGGCCGGCGCCCAGTTCGTCGGCCCGAACTGCGGCCTGTGCCGTGGCCAGTGGCAGGTCCAGCAGAAGAACCTCACACTCGACGGCGACAACCCGTCACCCTCGCCCTCGCCGTCGGGATCGCCCTCCGCTTCGCCGTCCACCGGCGCCGGCTGTTCCGCGGCATACGCGGTGCAGGACCAGTGGAGCGGCGGGTTCGTCGCCAATGTGGTCGTCACCGCGGGTGGCGCCGCGATCAACGGATGGCGCGTCACCCTCACCCTGCCCGCCGGGGCGACGGTCGCGACCGCGTGGAACACGGTCAGCACCGGCACGAGCGGCACCGTTCAGTTCGCCAATGCCTCCTACAACGGGCGGATCGCCGCCGGGCAGACCGCCGGTTTCGGATTCCAGGGCACCGGTACGGGCAGCGGAGCCGTCGTCTCCTGCACAGCGATCTGACCTACGGCGCCCAAGTCGAATGCGGACGGATGACCCCGTTGACTGGGGTCACCCGCCCGCACTCGTCTCACCGTCGGGATGCCACGGCCGGCCGGCACCGAGTCGTCGCGACCGCACGTGGCGGCTCCTCGCCGTCAGCGATACAGCCCTTGACGGTCGATCTCCCCGTTCACGTCGTCCTGAAGCTGGAGGATGACACCGTAGGCGCCGCCTCTGACGTTCGCCAGAATGTTGATGCTCATCGGATAGTTCTGGGTCGTCGAGGTGCTGTTGCACTTCCAGCCGCTGCTGCCGTAGCTCAGGATGTTCCCATCCGTGTCCACTGTCTGTCCGTACACCCGGCGGCAGTTTCCCGAGGTCACCCGGATGGTGCCGGCGATTCCCACGCTGCGGTCGTAGAAGGTGGCCTCCCCGGTCGCGGTGGAGTTGCCGTAGGCCAGTGAGATGTCGCGAGTGGGGAAGGCCGCGAGGGCGGGAACCGCTCCGCCGGTGATCATGATGGATGCCGCCGCCGTCACGATGGACGCCATACATGCCGAAAATGCATCCGCCCTGGTCAGGAGACTTTCCGGCAGTCGGGGTGATCATGGGTGCTCTGGTGTCGGCGTCCCCTGGATCCTCGTCGTCGGTGACTGCGCGAGGATGTTGATTCATGCTGCTGCGCCTGGCGTACCTGGGTATCACGAATGCGTTCGCGTTGCTGCGGCCGCTACCGGGCAGTGACGTGACAAGGACACCGAGATCCTCGTCTTGCGGCATCAGCTCGCGGTGGTGCAGCGCCAGCTCGGTGGGCAGCGGGTTCGGCTCGCGCCGGCCGATCGGGCGTGGCTGGCCGCGCTGCACGGCGAACTGCTCACCCTCGGGGTCAAGATCGCCGCGTCGACGGTCTGGTCGACGGTCTGGGAGATCCTGCACGCCGCGGGGATCGATCCAGCGCCGGACCGCGTGAGCACGACCTGGGCGCAGTTCCTGCGCTCACAAGCTGAAGCGATCCTGGCCGTCACCCCAGGGCCCCGGCAAAGTCGTGGTGGTGTCCGACTTGAGTGGACTGGGGTAGAAGCGCCGCTGTTCGGTGCAGCAAGACGGGCATGACCGATTCAGAAGATCATCAAGGTTCCTACGCCACGATGATCTATCCGAAGTGAGTCATGCCCGCACTGCCATCATCTCTGATCTCCTCTTTGTCCTGTACACCGGCTCTGACCGTGCCCGAAACCGCTGGCGGGCTGGTGGCAGCGCTGGCCGAGCTGCCCGATCCGCGGGCCCGGCGAGGGGTCCGGCATCAGCTGACGGTGGTGGTTGTCGCAGCGGTCTGCGCGGTGATCGCCGGCTGCCGTTCCTACACCGCGATCGCCGAGTGGGTCGCCGACGTGCCGGCCACGACCGCTCTCACCTTGGGCATCACCCCTGGCCGGCGCCCATCCGAAGCAATGATCCGCCGGCTTTTGCAGGCCCTCGACGCGCAGCTGCTGACCACCGCGATCACTGTCTGGCTCGCAGGCCGGGCCGAGACCCCGGCGAGTCGGCAGGCCATCGCGGTCGATGGCAAGACACTGCGCGGATCCCGCACCGGCGACAGCACCGCCCGACACGTCCTGGCCGCTTGCGATCAGAACGCCGGTATCGTCCTGGCCAGCACTGATGTCGACGGCAAGACCAATGAAATCACCCGATTCGGTCCGCTGCTCGACCAGATCGGCGACCTACGCGACACCGTGATCACCGCTGACGCCATGCACTGCCAGCGCGAACACGTCGACTACCTCGCCGAACGCGGCGCCCACTGGATCCTGACCGTCAAAGGAAACCAGCCTCACCTGCACAAACAACTCTCAAGACTGCCGTGGAGACAGGTCCCGCAAGCTGCCCGCCAGGATGACCGCGGCCACGGCCGCCGAGAGATCCGCACCTTGAAGATCCTGACCGTCGCGGCCGGCATCGACTTCCCGCACGCCGCCCAGGCCCTGCAGATCCGCCGCCGCAGACGCCGTCTCGACCAGCCCCGACGCTTCACCACCGAAACCGTCTACGCCATCACCGACCTACTCCTTCACCAGGCCAAGCCGGCCCAGCTGGCTGACTGGATCCGCGGTCACTGGACCATCGAGAACAAGATCCACTGGGTTCGCGACGTCACCTACGACGAAGATCGCAGCCAAATCCGCACCGGCACCGGACCACACGTCATGGCAGCCCTCCGCGACGCCGCCATCAGCGCGCTACGAGCGGCCGGAACCACCAACATCGCCGCCGCCAACCGGCACCACGCCCGCGACAGCAGCCGCCCACTGGCACTTCTCGGCCTCATTTAGGACTTTGCCGGGGCCCTGGCCGTCACCCGACTCGACATCCGTCGACACGATCGCCTCAGCGGCATCCTCAACGAATACGAACATGCGGCCTGAGCTGCTCGGACGTATTTGCGGCAGGTACACCGCCGAGCGGCGAATCTGTTGAGGACAGCGATTTCTACGTCAAGGACGCTCAAACTTCTACCTCAAGGACCGCTCGAACCTGATGCTGAGCGGCTGACTTTCATCTCGGTTCCCAGCACAGGACCCAACTGCATATCCTTGCTACCTGTGTCAGATTGGCATCAAGGGTTGACATGGCGCTATCCACGGTAATGTGCCAGCGTCCGATCTCGTCGATTCTGGACTTGGCGTGCACCTCGTCGACGGCGAATAGGAACTTGGTATTGGCGTCACTGAAGGGCCCCAACTCAGGACCAATCGACGCCTCAATTAGCCAGGCTGTGCTCGAGTGCAGTACCCGCTGCTGCTCGGGCCGCAGCGGGCTATAGTCGGCGAGGACCAAATTGGTGGGCATCTCCACTCGAAACCTGTGTATCTCGCCGTCCGCTGGAGCGCGCACATCCCCAAATGAAGTCCACACCACGGCAAGCGTGTTGAACGGTGCTGGCCCGGCCACTGGGATGCGAACGACCGGCGGCTGGTCAAGTGGTATCGGACCTGGCATTGGAACCCCTTAGGCATCACGGGCTTCATGTGCGTTCGTATCTTGCTGATCAGCCGATATAGGTACCAATTATTTCAAAGTCGACGCCAGCTCGGGAGGGTTCGGTGACGCTAAGTGTGAGCACGTCCCCGCCTGCTTGTGCTGGCCTGACAAAAATTGTCGTCCCCGGCGGCGCTTGCAGCCCCTGCTGCTCCACCGTCACTTTCAGTTCACGACCTTTGGGTGGGTCAGTGATCCGGTAGCTGACGCGGCACTTCTCGTCGCCGACCTCCACCGATGCGATTTGGCCGGGCGTCACGGAGACCAAAGTCTCGTTGGTTCCGCCGAACGGGCCTGGAGAGGGTTGCGTCGTCCGTAGATTCGCGAGGATGGAGAACGTTCCCGCGATGGCCGATGGTGTGGTCGTGCTGGGCCGGAACCAGGCGGTGGGCCAGGTGATCGTGCCACTGATCTCGCTGGCAACGATCCGAGTTGTGAGGACGACTTGGTAGCTGAAGCGGATCAGCGTCGACGGCTCGCCCATCACCGCGAGAGCGGTGACCAGGACCAGTTCGTCGCTCTCGTCGGCCTCCAGCCGTGCGTGGTCGGTGGCGAAGACATGGGAGGTGTCATCATTGGCGATGGCGGCCAGCCCCGTGTAGACGGTGGACTGCTCGACTGTGCCGGCGGGGACTCGCAGCCGCAGCCGGCACTCCT
This sequence comes from Actinoplanes sp. CA-252034, assembly GCF_050956125.1. NCBI lineage: Bacteria > Bacillati > Actinomycetota > Actinomycetes > Micromonosporales > Micromonosporaceae > Actinoplanes > Actinoplanes sp. CA-252034. The sequence goes on along the minus strand of NZ_CP191846.1, from coordinate 5,705,648 downwards.
CGCTGTGCACCTGGTCATCGTTGATCTTCCAGTCGGGAATCGCGATTCCAGATATGACGATCAGATGTCGGCCACCGACGCCGAGATCGGCATCGAGCACCGCATGGTTGGCTACCTGTTTGGCGGCGGGCAGGACGTCAAGATCCATCAGAGGCCTCCATCGGCGGTCTTATCGGCGTCGGAATGGGAGTAGCGTGAGGAATCAGACCTTCGGTGGGGTGAGGGTGCCCTTCGCAACGAGCCAGGCAGATCCCGTGCCTTCCAGGATGCCCGCAAAGACTGCACCGTCCGGCGGTGCGGACTTATTGACAGTGATTTTTCCCTTGAGTGCGTTCGGGTCCGTCTCAAATTGGTCAGTGGTGACATTGAGGTCCACGTCGTAGTAGTTGACGTTGGGGTTCTCCGTGGTTATTTGGCCCGGCGATTCCTTGTGCAGGTGCCAGGGAACGCCGCCATGCACCCACTTGAACTGACTCAGCGTTCCGGTGGCATCGTCCCACTCAAAGTTGAGGCTTTCCGCAGGGCTTGCCACGCTCTCGTAGTGCGCGGTCTCGGACATGAACCGGCGAATCATCGTGGTACCTCTCTCGTGCTCCGCGCGAATCGGAGATCTAGAACGTCAGCCACTGGTCGTAACCGTGGCCGTCGAATCTCGGCGGGCAGTAGGCGCCCTTGATGTCCCCTTGAGCGACATACCAGAACCCGTCGATCCGACAGAGATCCTGGTTGCCGTAGGTCCTCCGGTAGAACCAGCCGGGCCCGGGGCTGGTCGAGTCCGGCTCGTTCACGCCGGCCGAGGCCGTAACCGGCAGGGTCGGGCGGGCGGTAACGTCTGCAGGCTGCGCCTGGGCGCCGCCACCGCCGATGGTCACCGCACCGGCGGTGAACGCGGTGGCCACAGCGATGCTGCACCCCCGTCGAATCATCGCGTTGTTCATAATCCCTCCAGGTGGGGAAGCCACTGCCGCTCGACGTGGGCGGGTGTCAGCTTCCGTGCGCCGCCGTCCTCGCTACCGGCGCCCCGCACCACCCAGCCGGGCTAGAAGAGGGCAGTGGCAGGGTGTCATGTCAGAGATGTCGCATCGCGTAGGCCAGTCAACCGGTCCAGACCCAGAGGATCCATGTCCCGCTATCCGACTCGTAGCGACAGAAGGCCCACCCGTTGAACATCCGGGCAGTTGCCTCGCACTCGAGTGGCGAGGTGTAGGACGTGGCCGGCTGCCACCCGGCTTCTCCGCCCATGGTCATTTCCAGTCCAGAGCGCGCGGCGTAAGCAGGCGGAGCCTGTGCTGGCAGGAGCAGCGTCGCGACTGCGGCGGCACCGGTTATCAGGAGGCGCCGCATGAATATGGCTTTCATGACACTCCTTCGGTCCGACCAATCAGATGTCTGCGGAGTCACTTTGCTCACGGTGAAGCTGGCAATTGAATGGTGTCCGCATACGCCCCGGTATGCGCCCGTGCTGTTGAGTAGGGCAGTCTTACCGGGAGCCGGATTTCTCATCCATTATGGCGCGGAACGCAGCTGGCATCGCGTCATTCAGGGAAATGTTTAGAGCGACAGGAAAATGTCAGTGCGCCGCGACATCAAAAGCCAGTAGCCGGCAACGCCGGGCAACGCCCCTCGGTCAGGGTGCCACGGAGTGATCAAGCGCGGCACGACGAAGATCCGGGGTGGGGTTCCACGGGCCTGCCGTTCATCCAGTTGCTGCTGTCGCTCAGCTGGTAGTGGCCGAGGATCGCGGCGGGGTGGGCCGTCCGGTAGTGCTCGAACCGGGCGGCCTGACTGCGGCCCTCCTGAAGGGTTGCAGGTACGGCAAAGCAGGCCGCGGACCTGGCCGTGGCGTAGCAATGGTCTTCGAGGTGACGCCGGGTGTTGTACGTCCACCACGGTGCGCCGCCGACCTCCTTGCCGCAGATCGCGCCCGCGGGCGCTGCAGTCGGGCACCGCCGCGGCGGAACCGAGCACATCCTCGCCCGGTTCCGCCGCGGCGGCCCGAAACACCACCTCGCCCCTCCGCCTTCGCGAGGTCTTCGACAGCGACCTCGCGACGTGCTCGTCTTCGCGCCGAACCGGGTCCTCGTGGTCCGGCCGAAGCCGAGTGCGAAGCTCGGGCTCATCGCGGGCCTGATGACCGCCGTGGTCGACGTCCGAGCGGGCGTTCCCGGAGGCGGCATCCAGTTCGTCGTTGACACCCGTGTCATCCCGGTCGGGGGCGTCGAGCAGAACGTCAACACGGGGTTGAGATCGGCAGCGGCGAACAGCGCCGAACGGCGTTTAGCAGCGTCGGCGACGGCAGCTGGGCAGGCCAAAGCCGTACTTCTGCTGGTCAGTCGCTTGATCGAGCTACGTTCACGCGGGAGTGGTTTCGGGTGAGCGTTGCGTAGAGCGGTTCGTTGCAGGGTGGCCCGCCGGCTTGGGCGGGAGTCGTGCCGAACGGAGTAAGCCATTAGGGCGCGGCCTGTCTGGATGACGTCGCCCGGTGACGGTGGCCCCCGTTGCCCCGCCGAAAGCCCCGGCTTGTGGTCGACAAGCGGTGATCAACGATGTGTTGCGTTCGAGCAGCTCACTGCCAGTTGGCGACAACCGATGACAATCTCAGGACGTCCGCGGTTGGTAACAAGGTGAAATAGGTTAACGGTTATCGATGCGCGACAACCCGGCGGGTGCGCTCGACGAGCGTGCTTCGCGAGCGGCCCCGGCCGGTCGCGCCCAGGCCGGGTCGTCATGTAGAAGCCGCCAGGCGAGGACCGTGGCTCGGCCTCCTGTCAACACCCGCCCAGAATGCGATTGACGTGATCGGCCGCGCGGTCGGCCGAGGCCGCCAGAGTCGACTTCTGCGACCAGTTGTTGAGCCGGAACAGTTCGGCGTCAAAGGTGTGCCCGTTGCCGGGATTGCCCTTGTCGTAGTGGTTGATGAAGATGATCTGGCTGGCACTTCCGTTGTCGACCGACCGGGTCCGGTCGCCCCATCCCCACGTCCACAGGTCCTGCCAGCCGCAGTCCCGGAGCTTGCCCCGCGGGTAGTTGAAATTCTGACCGGCGTAGAAGCAGAACCAGTCGGACGGGCAATCTGCTGACGCGCGGACCGCCTGCACGGAGTTCGGCGATGCGTAGGTGACGACGAACTTGCCGTTGTCGTAGGACACCTCGTTCGCGTTGATCTGCTTCCCGCCCGGGGCGAGCTTCAGCTGAAGATCGATCTGCCGCTGCAATTGAGCCGTGGTGGTGGCCTGCTTACCGAGCTCCGCTCGGATCTGGGCCTCGCTGAGCTCTCCGGCCTCGGCCGGAGACGCGATCAGCGCAACGGTCGACATGACGGCAATCAATGCGGTCCCGAGTCTTCTCATCGCTTTCATGGTCCCCCCGCTCATCGAGCAAAACTGTCGTCACCATCGGGAGCGACGTTTCCACAGGGGTCTGGCACGAACCTGGCAGCTTTCTGCGCCAGTGGAGAGCACGGTCGGGTGATCGGCGAACGCTGGACCAGGGCCTCGTCGTGGGCCGCTGCGCTGTGCGTGCCGGCGACGCGGGACAACCGTCTGCGGTGTCCGCAGGGAACGCCGTGCGAAGTGCTCTATATTCTGCCGGACGATCCGCAACAGCCGAGTTCGATGGGTGGCAGCGCAGTGACCATGACGCCGCTGCGTTCCGGTGACCCCGATCGACTCGGGCAGTACGAGTTGCTGGGCCGGCTCGGCGCCGGCGGTATGGGAACCGTCTTCCTCGGCACCGGCCCGGACGGGCAGCGGGTGGCGGTCAAGGCCATCCGCCCCGAATGGTCGGCCGACCCCGCCTTCCTGGCGCGTTTCCGCAGCGAGGTGAAGCGGGCGCGGGAGGTTCCGCCGTTCTGTACGGCCGCGGTTCTGGACGCCGACGTCGAACACGATCCGCCCTATCTGGTCGTCGAGTTCGTCGACGGGCCGAGCCTGGCCGACGTCGTCCAGGACCGAGGACCCCTCAACCCCTCCGAGGTGTACGGCGTAGCCGTCGGCGTGGCCACGGCACTGCTCGCCATCCACGGCGCCGGAGTCGTGCACCGGGATCTGAAGCCGGCGAACGTCCTGCTCGCCGTCGGCCTGCCGAAGGTGATCGACTTCGGGATCGCCCGCGGTGCCGAGCTCAGTGCCGAGCTGACCGGTCCTGATCAGGTGCTGGGCACGATCGGCTACGTCGCGCCGGAAAGCCTGGACGGCTCCGGGAAAGCCGGCCCGGCCGCCGACGTCTTCGCCTGGGGAGTGCTCATCGGCTACGCGGCGACCGGCCGTACCCCGTTCCGCGGCGACTCTCCGATGGCGACGATCGGCCGGATGCTCACCCAGCCACCCGACCTCAGCGGCATCCCGGACTCGCTGCGTAAACTGGTCGCCACCACCCTGGAGAAGGATCCGGCGGCCCGGCCCACCGCCCGGGAGCTGCTCGACTCGCTGCTCAGCATGGGCACCTCCGACGTGTCGTCGAACGTCACCCCGGAGCTGCGGGAGGCCGCGCTTGCGGCCCGGGCCCGCTCCCGGCTGCGCCGATGGCCGAGACGGGTGCTGACCGCGGCCGTCGTAGCCGTGCTGCTGGGCGGGGCCGGGTTCGCCGCGGTCCGGGCGCGCGCCGACGCCGACCGTGCCTCCGGCCAGGCGAGACAGCAGGAACGCGCGCTCGTACAGCAGGATCTGCTGGCCCGATCGGCGGCGGCACTGACCGCGGATCCCGGGCTGGCGTCTCGGCTCGCGGTCAGCGCCTACGGGATGGACCGTTCGGCGCGCAGCGGTGCGGCGGTGATGGCGGCCCTGGCCACCGGGTATGCGGGGGAGCTGACCACGGGCTCGCCGGTCGTCAGTGCCGCGTTCCGTCCGGACGGCAGGATGATCGCGATCGGTGGGGAGAGCACCGCCGAGTTGTGGGCCGGCTCCTCGCGTACCGCCGCATTGCCCTCCGGTTTGGGAAACGTGAAGGAGTTGGCCTTCAGCCCGGACGGCCGCACGCTGGCCGTCGCCGCCGACCGGCTCACCCTGTGGGACGTCGCCGATCCGTCCGTGCCACGCCTGCTCACCAGCCGGGACACCGGCTCGGCGGTCACCGGGGTGCGGTTCAGCCCGGACGGACGACGGCTGTTCACCGTCGCGGCCCGCGCCACCCTCTGGGACGTGCGCGACCGGGGCCGGCCACGGGTGCTCTGGACCAGCTCCACCACCGCGATCCCCGCCGTGACCAGCGCGGACGGCACCCTGTTCGCCGGCACCGGTGACGACGGACGGCTGACGCTCTGGCGTACCTCCGGGTCCCGGATAGTCACCGGCGTCTCGACCGGCACCCCGGTCGCCCTCAGCGCGAACGGCCGGGTCGTCGCGGTTCGGGACGGCGAGAAGGCGATCCACTTCTACGATCTGGCCGAGCCGGCGGATCCACAGCGCCGCGGCACCATCACGGTCTCCGGCGATCGTCTCTCGACGACCGAATTCGATCCCAGTGGTACGACCATCGCGCTCGGCCGCACCGACGGCGCGATCGAGGTGTGGAACGTCGCCGATCCGGACGCCCCGATCCAGACGAAGGTGATGACCCGGACCGGCGGGTGGATCACCTCGATCGACTTCAGCCCGGACGGTGCCCGGATCCTGACGCCGGGCCCGCGCCTGACCACGTCGGCGATGCTGTGGCAGGTCGACGGGTTCGCGCCGCGGCGCCGGGCCACGCTCACCGGCAGCACCGTGATCCCGTTACGGACAGTGTCGGTGTCGGCCGAGGACGTGGTCGCCGCCGGATCAGCCGAGCACCTCGACTACTGGGATGTCATCGACGCCGGGAATCCCCGGCCGGCCGGGACCGCGACACTCGTGCCGGCGGCCGGTGCACCACCGGTCAGCAGCACCTACGCGGTCCACGGCACGACGTTCTACTACACCAGCGGCAGCCTCTACGCGCTGACCGGTGCCGGTCCCCGTAACGTCTTCCCGGCTCTCGGCGCGGGGTCCGTACTCGATCTCGAACCGGTCCGAGGGTTGGTCGCGGTCCTGGTCGGCGGCCCGCAAGGGCAGATCCGGATCCACCGGCTGGCCGACGGGGAGAAGACACCGCCGGTGGTCGCCACCATCCCGGCCGCGAACGTGTTCACCGCCCGGTTCGGCCTCGCCGGCGGCACCCTGGCCGTCGCCGACAGTGCCGGGCAGCAGAGCGGCAGCAGCAACGTCACCGTCTGGGATCTCGTCGACCCGGCGGCGCCGGTGAAGACCGGGACGTTCGCGGTGAGCAGCGTCGGGCCCGCGGCGGTCGTCGCGGGAGGCGCGTTCACCGTCACTGTCGGTCAGGACCTGACGGTCTGGAACAACCGGGACGGCAACGATCGGTCGGTACGGACGGCCCGGCGCGCTGATTTCGGCCGGCCCGACTCGCTCGCCCTGTCCGCCGACGGGTCGCTGCTCGCGGTCACGTCGGGAGGGTCCACCGAGATCTGGAGCGTCGGCTTCGCCAGCGATCCGGTGCTGCTCGCGGTGGTGGGTGGGCGGACCACCGGATCGGCGTTCAGCTCCCGGCAGCCGCTCCTGGTCACCGCTGATCCGGCCGGGGTGGCGCTCTGGGACCTGGTACCGATCCGGGCGGTGCTGCGCGACCCGTTGCCGGCGGCCTGCGAGCAGACCAGTGGTCTCACGGCGGCGGAATGGGCGGCGTACGCCCCCGGCCTGGAGTTCGAGCGCCCTTGCTCCTGATCTTCGGTGTTCACGCGTGACGCCGGCTCGCGCGTGCCCGCGCCGGCGCTGTTGATCATCTCGTTGGTCCGATCCTCATCGTGCGGGCGGACGGGAATGACCGGTGACCTGTCTGGTGGACCGCGATGCGATCGAGGTGGTGGGGATCGATCTGGGGTTCAACGTGTCCGACAACGACGGGTTGCCTGTCGACAACGCGGCGTGGCGGGTACGGTAATCTGCGTCACCGTCCACATGGGGTTGGCAAGGCGGAGGTAAGGCGTGCCGGTCACAGGCCAACGTGTCGTGCGGCGGGCGTTGGGGCGGCGATTGACACGGCTGCGCACGGCGTCGGGGATGAGCCGGCGCGATGTGGTGGAAGCGCGGCTGGGCATCTCGGAGCCGACGCTGCATCGCATCGAGACGGGCAAGGTGCCGGTGACCGGGGCCAACGTCCGCGCGCTCTGCTGGCTCTACGGCGCGGACCAGGGCATCACCGACGCGCTCGCCGACCTCGCGCTGGGCACGTCACAGCAGGAGTGGTGGGATGCCAGCCCGGTGATCCCCGAGTGGTTCAAGCTGTATGTGGGGCTGGAGGCGTCCGCGTCTCGCATGTTCGGTTACGAGGGCGAGGTCGTTCCCGGCGAGTTGCAGACCCCGGACTACGCGAGGGCTGTCTTCGGTGCCGAGCAGCCGGCCGACGTGGAGATCGCCGAGCGCCATATCAACCTTCGCATGCAGCGGCAGAGGACGCTGTTCGCGCGTAACCCGCCGATCCGGCTCGTGACGGTGCTCGGTGAGGGGGCGTTGACCCGGCCGGTCGGCGGCGAGCAGGTGATGAAGGGGCAGATCGAGCATCTACGACGGCTGTCGCGCGAGGACACGGTCGATATCCGGGTGCTGCCGTTCTCGGTCGGGGCGCATGCGGCGATGGCCGGTGCCTTCCGGATACTGGAGTTCGACGACCCGGACGATCCCGACGTGGTCTACCTCGAGTCCCACGTCGGTGCCCTCTACTTGGAGGAGCAGGTCGAGGTGGACGAGTACCGGCGGATCTTCGATCTCATCAGCAAGGACTCCGTGCCGGTCGGAGATTTCCGCTGACGATGCCGCCCGCCGTGCGCGGCCCGGCGTGATCAGTCGGTCAGGAGCTGGTCGAACTCGCCGCGCTTGGCGCCGAAGAGGAACGAGTCCCACTCCTCGGTCGTGAACACCACGGTGCCGGCCTCGCGTGCCTTGCTGTTGCGGACCTCGATGAGGCCGCCCTGGCGGCGAGCCTCGACGCAACTGCCTCCGTTGCCTGTCGACCTGCTGGAGATGATCCAGCCAGTTTCGCGACTCATGAGTGCTCCTCCTCCTGGAGTTGATCACTTTGGGTAATCAACCCGCCACCGATTGCGTGGCTGGATGCGGCCCTTAAAGCGTGCCTGACGTGCGATATCAGGATTTCACGCCCAAGAGCAGCTCTTTCACCATGAAAGAGCACGTACCTAGGGTAGCCGAAACTTGCTCACGATGCATCCTGTCACCGTGACAGTCGTCCCCGTGAAATCTTGCACGGGCCCGGGCCGACTGCCATGATTCCTCTGTGGCGCCCGGCGGTTACTCGCCGTCGACTCGACAGCTCCCGCTGGTCCGCCAGAGTTTGGAGAGGACGGCCGATGCGGATCCTCGATCCTGCCGCCGCCGACACGGGCGGCGCACCGTCAGGTGACGCTCAGCTGCGGACCGAGTCCGAAACCGCCCGCCTCCAAGCCCGCATCGATCAACTCGCGGCGCACGTCCAGCAGCTGGAACAGGAGCGAGCCTCGCTCCTGTGGATGGCCGGCCACGACGATCTCACCGGACTCGCCAACCGCCGCCGCTTCCACATGCTCGCCCCGGAGTTGCTGCGCGGCGACGATCGCTCGTCAGCCGTCGTGATCCTCGACCTCAACGGTTTCAAGCCGATCAACGACACCTACGGGCACGACGCCGGCGACGAGGTCCTCTGCGTGGTCGCCCGGCGCATCGCCGGCTGCCTCGGCGACCATCTCGTGGCCCGATTCGGCGGTGACGAGTTCGCCGCCCTGCCCCGAGCCCCGCGCGCGGACGTCCCGCAGACGTGGTGGCACGAACTGGCCGGCTCACTGAGCGCTGCGATCGCGCCCCCGATGAACGTGCGAGGCCACACCCTGTCCGTCACCGCCTCCATCGGCGTCGTGCCGGCCGGGCGCTCCAGCGACCTTCCCGACCTGCTGCGCCGCGCGGACCAGGCCATGTTCAGCGCCAAACGGCACGCGAAAACCACCGACAAGGCCGGTATCACCTGGGTCGTGGCCACCGAGACCGGCGACCACACCGAGACGTACGAGCCGGCCACCGCGCCTGTGCCCCCACCGGGACTGACAGCCGCCGGATCCGCGGTGGTGTACCGGGCAGGCGACCCGGTATGGGTGCACCGCAGTGGCGCCCGTCGTGCGGGAGTGATCGAGGGCGCCTGCGAATGGGCCGCCCTGGTCCGTTACCGGGGCCAGAGCGGACCAGGCACGATGGTCGACACGATCCCCACGAGCTCTCTTACGATCCGAGCCGAAGCCGACCCGTACCTGGACCGGAAGTCCTCCGCCCGCAGGTGACTGCGCGAGCCGCCGGGCGCCACCGTGCCTGTCGTCAGCCCACCGTCAGCACGAGCTTTCCGCGCAGCCCGCCGGCCAAGACCCGCCGGTGTGCGTCGGCCGCTTCGGTCAACGGCATCGTGACCGCCACGCGCGTACGCAACTTTCCCGCCGCCACCTGCCCCACCAGATCGGCCAACAGCTCACGGTCGTGCCGGATGAGTTGCAGCTCCTGGCGCACGCCACGTGCCGGAACGATGGCCGGCGTCGGCCGGGTCGCGACCACGATCCCCCTGTCCTCGACGATGGCGGCCGCCGCCTCGCCGACGGGAACCGCGTCGAACACCGCGCCCACCGACCCGACCGTGGCCAGATCGACGGAACGGGAGACCACCTCGTGAGCGCCGAGACCGTGAACCCATTGCTCATCGCCGTCGCTCGCCTGGGCCACCACACGGTAGCCGCCCTGAACGGCGAGCTGGGTGGCGAAGCCGCCGACACCGCCACTGGCGCCGGTGACCAGAATGCTGCTGCCGGCCGGCAACATGGCCAAGGACACCAGAGACAGCCCCTGATGTGCGGTCTGCGCGTTGAGCGGCACCGTGGCGGCGGACACGAAGTCGAGCTCGTCCGGAAGCCGCACCAGCCAGTCCGCGTCGGCGGCCACCAACTCGGCATAACCACCGGGGTTACCCCGCGTCAGATACCACGGGATCATCCCGACGACACGATCACCCACCCCGAAATCCGCCGTGCCGGGGCCCACCGAGGCCACCTCGCCGGCGATGTCCCACCCGGGCGAGAACGGCGGCGGAACCGGCCCGCGAGGAATCTCGCCGGTCGTGGCGGCGACGTCAGCCGGGTGCACACAGACCGCGCGGACCCGAACCACCACCTGTCCAGGCCCCGCCTCAGGCTCGGGCAGCTCAGTAACCTGCAACACCTCAGGCCCGCCAAGCGCGGCCGCGACGACTCCCAGCACGCGTCCACTCTAGACCGTCGCCCCCCGATTGATGGCCCCGCTGATGAGACCTGCCCAGAATTCGGAGAGGCTGCGTTCCGGGCGTTCCGGCGTTGATCAGGGACATCGGCGGCAACCCGGTCAGCGCGTTGCAGGGCCACGAGCGATACGCCATCGTCAACCTCGGCAACGAGCCCTGCCACAGTGCGACCGACACGGCGTGGGTCACGCAGACCCGCCACGCGATCACCAAGCCGCGCAACGCCGGCATCACCCATGCGCTGGTGGCGGACGGTCCCGGCTGGGCCAGGACAGCAATCTGCTGATGCGCAACAACGCCCGCGCGATCTTCGACGGTGACCCGCAGAAGAACGTCATCTTCTCGGTGCACATGTACGGCGTCTACGGATCCGCGTCGACGGGCTCCCCGCCGAACCGGAGCTGGTGCGATCCGCCGACCTGTATGTGGAGGGCGGCATGGCCGCGGCGGCCGAGCTACTGCGCCGGCCCGACCGGCCGACCGCGATCGTCACCGCCAACGACCTGCAGGCACTGGGCGTCTACCAGGCGGCGCGAGCGGCGGACCTGCGCATCCCCGACCAGCTCAGTGTGGTGGGTTTCGACGACCTGCCCTTCGTACAGTGGCTCGGTCCGGCGCTGACCACCGTGCGGCAGCCGCTGATGCAGATGGGTGCCGCTGCCGCCGAGATGGTCATCGGCCTGTCCGTCTCCCGGCGACCGGACCACGATCGCATCGAACTGCCGACGACTCTGGTGATCCGCGAGAGCACCGCGCCGCTGAGGTGACCGGCGGGCGGTTGCGGCGGTCTGGCATCGTGTGCCGGTGTCCAAATCTATTGTGGATTTCCTGCGCCTGCATGCCACCCGGCAGCCCAGCCGCACCGCACTGACCTGCGGTGATCGGGAGATCACCTTTGCTGGGCTGGAAGAACGGACCAGGGAGTTCGCCGCGGGACTGGCCGTACGGGGAGTGCAGCGCGGCGAGCGGGTGCTGATCTGCCTTCCGGCCGGCATCGAAGCGGTTGTCGCGGTACTCGGCACGGTGCGGGCGGCCGCGGTCGGCGTACCCGTCAATCCCCGCGCGACCTCCGCTGAGCTGGACCAGTACGCCGAGGATTGTGCTCCGCGCCTGACGGTGACCAGCGACAACGTCGCGGAGATCCTCGCCGTAGGAAAAGGTGGAGCCGCCCGCGACGACCTCGGCGCGGACGAGGACGCCTGGCTGCACTACACATCCGGTTCGACCGGCCGGCCCAAGGGTGTGGTCTCCAGCCAGGGCAGCTGGCTGTGGATGCTGCACCAGTCGCTGATCGGGCATCTCGGTATCACCGCGGACGACCGGCTGCTCTGGCCACTGCCGCTGTTCCATGCGCTCGGGCACGCCCGCTGCGTACTAGCCGTTGCGGTCATCGGGGCGACCGCGATCATCCTCGACCACGCCGGCGACGGCGAGCTGGTCGCGGCACTCGAGAGCACCGCGCCGACAGTTCTGACCGGGGTGCCGACCGTCTACCACCGGCTGATGGCGACGCTGGGTGACCGCCGCCTGGAGGTGCCCAGCCTGCGGATGTGCGTCACCGGGGGAGCACCCTGCCCGCCGCAGCTGCGCGCCTCGGTGCGGGAACTGCTGGGTGCGCCGCTGATCAACAGCTACGGAAGCACGGAGACCTGCGGGGCGATCGCCATGGAGACCCCGGGTCGCGATCCGGTCGCTGAGGGCTCGGTCGGGCGCGCGATCCGCGACGTACGCATCGTCGATCCCGCCACCGGCGCCGTGCTGACGTCCGGGGGAGAGGGCGAGGTGCAGGTCGGCGGTCCGGCCCTGATGAAGGGCTACCTCGGGCTACCGGACGCCACCGCGGAGGTCCTGACCGGCGGCTGGTACCGCACCGGTGACCTCGGCCGCCTCGACGGCGACCAGCTCGTGCTGACCGGCCGGGCCCGCGACCTGATCATCCGGGGTGGCGCCAACGTGCATCCGGCCGAGATCGAGAAGGTGCTGATCGGGCTTCCCGGCGTCGCCGATGTCGCGGTCGCCGGCCGGCCGCACCACCGTCTCGGGCAGGTGGCCGTGGGTTACGTGGTGCCGTCCGGACCCGGCGTGGAGGCATCGGCGTTACTCGCGGCGGCCCGCCGGCGGATGTCGGCGGCGAAGGCACCCGACGAGATCCAGATCGTGGCGGGTATCCCGCGTACCGCCTCCGGCAAGGTGATCCGCGACGAGCTCGCCGCGTCGCGGGAACCCGACGACCCGATCGTCATCGTCGCCATGGCCTGCCGCTATCCCGGCGGCGTCCGTTCCCCGGAGGATCTCTGGGCTCTGGTGGACGGCGGGGTCGACGCGATCGGCCCGTTCCCGGCCGACCGCGGCTGGGATCCGGATCTGCACCATCCCGACCCCGATCAGGCTCGTCACACCTATGTGCGCGAGGGCGGGTTCCTCGCCGGGGCGACCGATTTCGACCCGGCGCCGTTCGGTATCGGCGCCACCGAAGCGGTGGGCATGGACCCGCAGCAGCGGCTGCTGCTCGAGACTGCCTGGGAGCTGTGGGAACGCGCCGGCATCGACCCGGGAACGGTACGCGGCAGCGACACCGGAACGTACGTCGGCCTGATGTACCGCGACTACGTGGGCCTGATGTACCGCGACGGCGGTGACCGGGAGCAGGACCCGTCCGCGGAACTGGAGGGTCATCTGGTCCTCGGGTCGGCCGGCAGCGTGGCGTCCGGGCGGATCAACTACACGTTCGGGTTGACCGGGCCCGCCGTCACCGTCGACACGGCCTGCTCGTCGTCGCTGGTCGCGATGCACTGGGCGGCGCGGGCGCTGCGGGCCGGTGAGTGCTCGATGGCCATCGCCGGTGGTGTCACGGTGATGTCCACGCCGGACCCGTTCGTCGTGTTCAGCCGTCTGCGCGGGCTCGCCCCGGACGGGCGGGTCAAAGCCTTCTCGACCACCGCCGACGGCACCGGCTGGGCCGAGGGCGTCGGGCTGCTGTTGCTGGAACGGCTCTCCGACGCCCGCCGTCACGGTCACCCCGTGCTCGCCGTGCTGCGCGGCACCGCGATCGGCTCGGACGGCGCCTCCAACGGGCTCGCCGCGCCGCACGGACCCGCCCAGCAGCGAGTGATCCGGGCCGCGCTGCACGACGCGGGTCTGCGGCCCGCCGACGTGGACGCGGTCGAGGCGCACGGCACCGGCACCCCGCTCGGTGACCCGATCGAGGCGCAGGCGCTTCTCGCCACGTACGGCCGGGATCGTCCGGCCGGGCAGCCGTTGTGGCTCGGCTCGGTCAAGTCGAACATCGGCCACACCCAGGCCGCCGCCGGCGTCGCCGGCGTGATCAAGATGGTGGAGGCGCTGCGCCACAGCAGGTTGCCGCGCACCCTGAACGTGGCGCATCCCAGCGAGCACGTGGACTGGAGCGCCGGTGACGTCAAACTGTTGACCGAGAGCCGGCCGTGGCCGGAGACCGGGCGCGTGGGCCGGGCCGCGGTGTCGTCGTTCGGGATCTCCGGCACCAACGCCCACGTCATCGTGGAGCAGGCGCCGCTCTCCGACGACCTGCCCGTCCCGGCTGGTCAGGACGGGCTTCCGCTGCTGCTGTCGGCGGCCGACGCGACCGCCCTGTCTCGCCGTGCCGGTCAGCTGGCCGAGCAGAGCGGACTGTCGGCGGCGGCGGTCGGTGCCGGGCGGGCCGCGCAGCGGCACCGGGCCGCACTTCTGGGCGGGCCCGCCGCGTGGCCGGACGCCCTGGCGGCTCTGGCCGCCGGTCGCGGGCACCCCGACCTGGTGGTCGGCGACGGTCGCCCCGCCGGCAAGGTGGCGTTCCTGTTCCCCGGGCAGGGCGCCCAGCGTGCCGGCATGGCCGACCTGCTCCCGCACGAGGTGTTCCGCACGGCTTTCAGTGAGGTCATGGCCGCCCTCGGTGATCCGGTCCCGCCGGGCGCGGACCCGGACCGTACCGAATACGCCCAGCCGCTGCTGTTCGCCTACGCGGTGGCGGCCGCCCGGCTGCTGGCCTCGTGGGGGATCGTGCCGGATGTGGTCGCCGGGCATTCGATCGGCGAACTGGCCGCGGCACATGTGGCCGGCATCCTCGATCTGCAGGACGCCGCGACACTGGTGGCCGCGCGAGCGCGGCTGATGGGCGCCCTGCCGGAAGGCGGCACCATGGCCGCGGTCAATGCCACCGAAGCGGAGGCACGGGCGCACCTGCGTCCCGGGGCCGGCATCGCGGCGGTCAACGGTCCCCGGTCGGTGGTGATCTCCGGTGACGAGGCCGTCGTGGCGGCGCTGGCCGCATCGCTGCACGGCAAGGGCCACCGCACCACGATGCTGCGGGTCAGCCACGCCTTCCACTCCGCGCACATGGACCCGGTGCTCGACGACTTCGCGGCGGTCGCGGCCGGCCTCACCTACCGTCCGGCGCGGATCCCGGTGATCAGCACCCGCACCGGGCGCGCCGCCACCGGCGACGACCTGCGCTCGGCGCACTACTGGGTACGCCAGTTACGCGAACCGGTGCGCTTCGGCGACGCGGTCCAGGAGCTGCCGGACCTGGTCGTCGAGCTCGGCCCCGCCCTCACCCTGGCGCCGCTGGTGCCGCTGGGCACGATCCCGGCCTCCGTCGACGGCGCGGCGGCCCTCTGGGCGCGAGGAGTCCCGGTGGACCGGCCGGCGCTGCTCGGACGGCCCGACCCACGACGGGTGGCGGCGCTGCCGACCTATCCCTTCCAGCGCCGCCGGTTCTGGCTCGGCACCGGCGGACCGGACCGGCGGCCGAAGACGGTACTCGACACGATGACGGCGGTGCCCGGCACCGGACGGCACACGGCGACCGGTCGGGTGTCCCCGGCCGCGCAACCGTGGCTGGCCGACCACACGATCGGCGGTGAGGTGCTCGTGCCGGGCACACATTTCGCTGAGATGGCGATCGCCTTTGGTGCCTGGGCGGGAGTGCCGGTGGTGGCCGAATTGATCATCAGCCGCCCCCTCGTGCTCACCGGTGACAGTGTGGATCTCCAGTTGGTCCTGGCCGAGCCGGACGCGCACGGCGACCGGGCTCTGGAGATCCTTGCCCGCGACGGTGACCAGTGGACGCTGCACGCCTCCGGCCGGTGCGCTGGGGACACCGTCGAACCAGACCCCGGGTCGTGGGACTGGGCCGGCCGGTGGCCGCCACCGGACGCGGAGCCGACCGACCTGACCGGCTTCTACGACGGCAGTGGATACGGGCCCGCGTTCCGGGGCGTGACCGCCGCCTGGCGTACCGGCACCGAGATCTTCGCCGAGGTGCGGCTGCCCGCCGCGGCCGGCACGGTCCCCGACCCGCACCCGGCGCTGCTCGACGCGGCCCTGCACCCCGCGCGGCTGCTGGATCCCGACGACCGGGTGCCGCGGGTCCCGTTCGCCTGGTCGGGGATCCGCCGCCACGACGCGGCCGGCACGGTCCGGGTACGGATCCGGTCGACGGGCACCGACCGCATCCAGGTGCGACTGGCCGCCGAGGACGGGCGACCCGTACTGGAGATCGACGAACTGACCCTGCGCGCGCTGCCGCAGTCGCTGTACCGGGTCTCGCTCGTGCCGGTGCCGGCCACAGCCGGCAGCCGTGGTGCGGACCCGGTCGTACTGGACGCGTGGCTGTCCGAGCCGCAAGGTCCGCAGGAGGTACGCGACCAGTTCTGGACCGTGGCCGAACAACTGCGCGAGCAGCTCGCCGGCACCGCGCGGGTGGTGGTCACCACGGCCTCACCGGCGGTGGCCGGGCTGGTACGAGTGGCCGCCGCCGAGTATCCCGGCCAGGTCGCCCTCGTCGACACCGACGGCACGGACCCATCGCGCCGAGTACTGCCCGAGGCGGTTCGCGTCGCCGCGACCGAACCCGAAGTCCGGGTCGTCGGCGGTGAGCTCGGCATACCCCGGCTGACCCGCGCCCAGGTGAGGCCCGGCACTACCACCGGGTTCGGCGACGGAACCGTTCTCATCACCGGCGGAACCGGAGCCCTGGGACGGGTCTTGGCCTGGCATCTGGTCGCGGTCCACCAGGTGCGGCACCTGCTGCTGGTGAGTCGCCGCGGCGACGACACCGGGATCCGCGCGGAGCTGACGGCGGCCGGGGTGAGCGTGGCCGTCCGAACGGCCGACGTGAGCGACCGCGCCCAGATGGCGGCACTCGTGGCGGCGGCGGACCCGCCGATCACGGCCGTGGTGCACGCGGCGGGCGTCATCGACGACGGCCCGATCGCCACCCTCACCCGCGACCGTGCCGACGCGGTGCTGCGCTCCAAGGTCGACGGGGCATGGCATCTCGACGAGCTCTGCGCAGAGCTCACCGCCTTCGTACTGTGCTCGTCGGCATCCGGGTTGCTCGGCAATGCCGGTCAGGCCGCCTACGCGGCAGGTAACGCGTACCTCGATGATCTCGCCCGGCGCAGGCGGCTGGCAGGCAAGCCGGCGCTGTCGCTCGCGTGGGGGCCGCTCGCCCTGGACGGAGGCATGCCCTCCGGCGGCTCCCGGTTGCGGCCGATGACACCCGTCGAGGTGACCACGGCATTCGATGCGGCCCTGCGCGGCGACGACCCGGTGCTCGCACCGATCGTGCTGCAACCGGCCGCCGCACCCGCAACCTCGACCCCGGCACGGCCGATGCCCGCGGCGGCCGAACAACTGCACGGGCTCGCCGGGGCGGAACTGGTCACCGCCCTGGAGGATCTGCTGCGCGCCGAGGTGGCCGGTGAACTGGGACATTCGGACCCGGCCATGGTGGACGTACGAGGAGCGTTCTCCGACCAGGGACTGGACTCGGTCAGCTCGATCCAGCTACGGACCAGGCTGGTGGCCGCCACCGGGGTCGCGATGCCGGCCACCGTCGTCTTCGACCACCCCACCCCGGCGGCACTGGCCCAATGGATCGCCGGGAAGATGCCCGCGGTGTCCTCCGTACCCAGGCCGGTGGCCGCCTCGCCCGCACCCGTCGCAGCGGACGGAAGCGACAGTCTGGCGGCGATGTTCACCACGATCGCCGATAATGGCCACCACTGCCTCGCGGTGAACCTGCTCATCAGCGCCTCCGCACTGCCGATCACCGGCCGGGAGCGCACGCCCGTGGAACCGGTGCCGCTGACGGACCGGCCCGACGGGCCACTGCTGATCTGCCTGCCGTCCTACGGGCCGGCCGGCGCCGCGGAGTTCCTCGGATTCGCGCATGCCGCCGGGCCGGCGGTCACCGTGCTGCCGCTGCCAGGCTTCGACGCCCGCCACCGGATCCCGGACTCCCTCGACGAACTGCTCGACCAGCTCGTCGCAGCTGCCGTCGACGCCTCCGGCGGCCGTCCCTACGTCCTGGTCGGCCGCTCCAGCGGCGGCCTGCTCGCGCACGCGATGACCGAACGCCTCGAAGCACGCAGCAGCAAAGACCCGGCCGGACTGGTCCTGCTCGACACCTACGAGACCGATCTCGGCATGCTGACCGAGGACTGGCTCGCCTCACTCGTGGTCACCGGACTCAACCGGGTCCTCGGCCGGCTCCGGCCGGACGCGGCGCGGACCGCGTTGCTCGCCACCGGGTCGCACCTACGACTGATCAGAGGCTGGCGGCCCAGCGATCTGACGACACCGAGCCTGCTGGTCGCAGCCGGCGAGCCGGTACCGGGCATGCCCGCCGACTGGCAGACGACCCGGACGGTGCCGCACGAGCGGGCCGAGGTGCCGGGCGATCACTTCTCGATGCTCGACCGTTATGCCCCCCAGACCGCGGCCACGGTCGACCATTGGGTGGCCGGTCTGAAGGGTCTCGACAATTGAGGGGGCTATTCACCGATCAGGCTCGGCCCGGCTCGCCCCGGCGCATCCGCACCCGGGCGATGCCGGCGGTGGAGGCCGCGTCGGGCCCGATCGGATCGGGTTCATCACCCTCTTGCCTGGTTTCGGGTTCCGGCTCATCCGGGTGCGGGTTCGGCCGCCAGGTCCCCGGCGATGGCGGCCCAGCCCTCGAGGCCGTCGGCGAGCACGCCACGGCCGTTCTGGCGTACGGCCGGGATCATCTCTGCCAACAGCTGCTGCCAGCCGGGGGCGTACCGGTGCAGTTCGGCCGGCCCGTTGTCGTCCAGGGCCAGCAGCGCGAAGGAGGTCATCGCGTGGGTCGAGCCGATGACCCGCACCAGCGAGCCGGTATTGAGGACGGCGATATCGGGGACGCCGGCGGCCTCCAGTCGCTGGTGCGCTGCCTTGCACTCGGTGAGCACGCTGAGCGCCTCGGTCGGACGGTCGACGGTCCGCAGCACCGCGGCGAGCGCGTAGAGGGAGTCGGCGAGTTGCTCCACTGGACTGGCTCCGGATGGTCCGTGGCCATTCCCCTACTGAGAGCGACGCCCTCCTGTGCCGTCGTCAACGCCTGATCCATCTGGCCGAGCGCCTGCAACTCCCTTAGGCGTTCGTCCAGAGTGACGATCTGAGCGACACGAGGGTCGGTGCGCCAGTCCTGTGGCCCGGGCGGCGGTTCCGGTTCGTCCCTGCTCTTCCACCAAGCCATGCCGTGCCCTCCATCGGGCCGAAGCTCGACACCCTGTGGCCCTGATCGTGCCCGGCGCGGCCGGCGCATTCGGCGTGTTCTTCCAGCGGCAGTTCTTCCTCGGCCTGCCCCGCGAACTCGAGGAGGCCGCCCAGCTCGAAGGCGCCAACACCTGGCAGATCTTCACCAAGGTGATCCTGCCGCTGTCCAAGCCGGCGCCGGCCACCCTCGCCGTGGTCAGCTTCCTCGGCAACTGGAACGACTTCATCTGGCCGGTCTACGTCCTCCTGTTCAGCCCCGAGCAGTTCACCCTGCCACCCGGCCTGAGCATCCTGCAGGGCGCCTACGACATCGACTACCCGGTGATCATGGCGGCGCCGCACTGGCCAGCGTTCCCGTGCTGATCCTGTTCCTGGTCACCCAGCGCTACGTCATCGAAGGCGTCTCGCGCTAAGGACTCAAGGGCTGACATGCGCCGAGCCGTTGCCGTCCTGATGCTGGCGCTCGCCGGGTGCGCCGGGCCGGCATCCCCACCTACCAGGGGACCCACCATGGCTCTACTACACCGCCCGCTGGGCGAACGACGACCGGCAGTGCATCGGCGCCGCGATCGCCGACGATCCGCGTGGCCCCTTCGTCGACGCCTCGCGGAAACCGCTGATCTGCCAGGCCGACGAGGGCGGCTCGATCGACGCCAGCCCGTACCTGCACACCGACGGCACCGCCTATCTCTACTGGAAGAACGACGGCAATCACATCGGCAGACCCACTCACCTGTACGGGCAGCGCCTCACCACCGACGGCCTGACGCTGACCGGCGAGCGGGTGCGGCTGCTCACCAATGACAAGCCCTGGCAGGCTCACGTCATCGAGGCGCCCCAGATGGTTCAGCACGATGGCCGGCTGGCTCTATCTGTTCTACTCGGCGAACGCCTTCGACACCGACGCCTACGCGGTCGGATACGCCACCGCCCGGACGGCAGCACCTGGCTGCTCTATCACGCCTGGCCATCGGAGGCGATCGGCAGCGTGACGCCGGGCCGCCAGCTATGGCTCGACCGGGTGGACTGGGCGGAAGGCAAACCGGTCGTGCACGGGCCGACGGCGACGCCTCAATCCCTTGCCGGATAGCTGACGTACGTCGGAGAGCATGCATCGACATCACGCGGTTGTTCTCCACGGCGATTCGGCCCGGAGAGGAACGCGAGATCGGCCACGTGAGGAGCCACCGCCGTCGACACGACCTGCTGCTCCCCCGCGCAGCTGGGGAGCAGCGAGCCCGATGCGGAATCGGCTCGCCCTATTTGGCACACCGCTCGCGGCGAGGTGGGCTCGGGCGACGTCGGATATCGCAACTGTCCGCATGCCTTCCACCAACCCTCGGTGTGATTCAGCCCTGCTGGGGTGAGCAGTTCGCGGAATTCGGTCAGGTGGGTGCGGAGGGCAGTAGTCGTTCCCGTGGGCCCGTGGATTCGTCCTGCTGGCTTGAGGAACCTCCGTGTGCGGCCGGGCAGTCCCGACCGGTTTCCCTCGCCACGATGCGGGGCAAGCGGATCACCGGCAATGGGTACGCGGATGGGAGGGGTTCGGGCGCCGACCAGGTCAGTTCATTCGTCGATCCCGTCGAACTAGGCATAGCCGATTCCCGTACTTTTCAACGCATTCGGCGAAACGGGGGAGACCGTGGTTCAGGTAGGTTCTGATGAGAAGGACAACGATCTCCCGCCACCCTTGCGCATAGCCGGATATGTAAGTCGTCATGCCGAGAGCGCGCCGCACACGGCGCCCCGATCCGGCACCGTCGGCCGAGTGTCGCCCGGCACTCCGACAGACGATCCCGATGCGACGTCGCGCGCGTACGGTGAACGCGCCACGAGCCCGGTGGAGCGCGTCGAGCAGTCACGATCGCCCGCCTCCGACCACCCCGGGCCGAACCAGCCGATTCCACGCTGGAGGAGCTCGCTGGCAGCACTGTCCGTTCGCCGTTCGGTCACCATCGGCATCCTGGTGGCGCTGGTGTCAGCCTTCGGCATCGTGCTTTTCACACGGCCCGGCGAAGAGTCCCCATGGCGGCAAGGCCTCGCCCAGAATCCTGTTTCGCCGCCTTCGGTCAGTCTCGCGCCGTCGACACCGCCAGTGACAACGCCTCCCGCCACAGCCGCACCGAGGCCCTCACCGACTCGGGAGAAGCAAGAAGAAAGCCCACCGCAACGTGGGCCGGTGCTCAAGCGAGCCCGATTCGAGCTCGTCGCCGGCGTTACCGAGATCTCGGTGCGTATCGCGTCGCTGGACCAAGGCGTTTTCCGGGTACGCGCCGCGGACGGATCCGCGGTCAACGCCGGTACGTCGTTCGAGAACGGCGTGCTCCGAGTCAAGCCCGACTCCACCCGGAAGGCCGGCAGACTCACCGTCATCCTTACCGACAAATTCGTGTGGCATGTTCAGCTCAACGCCGACGTTCGATTCGGATCCCTCGATCTGGCCCGCGGCACCGTCAACCGGATCGACCTCGACGCCGGCGCCGAGCGAATCGACCTCTCGCTGGGGCGTTTGCGAGACACCGTCCCGATCCGGATGACCGGCACGGTGGACCGGTGGCATATCGAGACCACCCAGCAGGTTCCGGTACGCATGGAGGTCAGCAACGGCGCCGCCGATGTCAGCGTCTATGGGGACGACCGAGGCGGCATCCCGCGCCAGGAGACGATCCGTCGTGGTGACCTGAACGATCTCGCCGGGCTCGACATCGACGCTGCCGCCCCCCTCGGCTCACTGGACATCACCGACGCCTGAGCCGTGGCGGCCACCAAGCCTTCCATCGTGGCCGCCGACGGTTTCTCGCTGTCCTCGGCCGTGCACGCACCTCGATGTCGCACCGCGCGTCGAGACAGACCTGTCACGGCCGGCATGTTCGGCGTCAAAGAGAGCGCGTCGGCACGAGGAATGCCCGATCGAGCGACTTCGACCCCATTCGTATTGCGTCGATTCTTGCATCGTTTTACGGTCAATTCGTTCTATGCCGAACCTCGAGGAGATCACCATGCGTCTCTCGGTCAAAGAACGATCTGCTACCCGGCGTCGACCCCCGCGTCGCGTCATCGTCGCAACCGGCCGGATAGAAATCGGTGACCTCGAGGAACTCGAGAAACAGTTCACCCTCTCCGGCCCATGCACCGATGCCATCGACGTCGAGTTGGACCTGCGCGGCGTCACATTCCTCGATGCAGCCGTCGTGGCCATGGTGCTTCACGCCCACTTCGCGTTGCGACAAAGAGGAGCCCGGTTCCAGGTCACCCACCACAGCGGCCAGCCTCACCACTACCTGCAGACCTGCGGGGCATTGGACCTACCGAGCGCACAGCCGACCTGTCGCGACCGCGCAGCCGTCTCTCCTGCCTCGAAGCGCAACTCCCGACAGGCCGCGTAGGCAGCCGATCATCGGTTGCCGCCTTCTGCCCGCGTCCTGGTTCTTGGACCCGGCGCGACACAGCGGTGGCGTGATCGCATCATTTATCCGAAGCCTTTCGAGCAACCTGCGCAGACGATGCTCGGCAATGGCGGTCCCGCACGAGTGCCCTCGAACAATCGTTTCGGGACACACCGGACACCCGTGATGTCTTCCCAGGTCGCGTCGGTGCAACAATCCCCTTAGGGAGCCTGGCGGCGCGGTCGGATTCCTAGTGCACATAGGCGCGGTCGCCGCCTTTCTCGGTGACCAGAGTGCGGCGGACCTCGACATCAAGGTCGGGCACGTCGCGGCTGCGGATTTCTCGGCGTGAGCGCAGGTCTCGTGGAGCATCAGCCACAGCACTCGGTCGCGCAGTGGGTTGCGATCGTCGATGAACAGGTCTTCATTCGGCATCGAGGGATGGCCTTGTCCCGACTCCATGTGAGCCTGGGGCGTTCCAGGCGCCGGCCGGCGGTCGGCGGTCAGCCAGTCCTGGCTGCGGCAGTGCGCGGTGAACGCGGCGAGCGCGGACAGGTGCTTGTTTCCGAATGCTCGCGGCCCGCTCGTCCGACCGTGAGCGTCACCGCGCCGGGCGGTTGGCAGCGGGACCACGGACACCTTGGCAGTCTCGTCCGGTGATGCGACACCGCCCTACCAGCAGCCCGCCGGCCACTTCGCCACCCCGCTGCGCACCATGTCCGGTAACGAACCCACCGAACCCGACGTCGTCGCCCGGATCGTGTGCGGCCTCGCCGGCCGACACGA
Organism: Actinoplanes sp. CA-252034; assembly: GCF_050956125.1. Classification (NCBI taxonomy): domain Bacteria; kingdom Bacillati; phylum Actinomycetota; class Actinomycetes; order Micromonosporales; family Micromonosporaceae; genus Actinoplanes; species Actinoplanes sp. CA-252034. The sequence continues at coordinate 5,682,663 of NZ_CP191846.1, read as the reverse complement.
CGCACCCGTGCGCCTCCTGCTCCAACTCGTTGGCTGCGCGGGCCTGCGCGGCAGCGTCGGCCCGATGTCGAAATCGAATCCGGTAAAGCCGATCGCCGTGGTGACCACCTGCTTCTCTACAGGGAGTCGGCCAGTTGTTGCCCGGCCAGCCGGGCGCTCGGTGGCAACTCCCCGGAGCCTCGACGGATGAGCGTGGTGGGGATCCAGTGCTTGCGCGGTGCGCTGGTGTCGCCCTCGATGCGGCTGAACAGCGCCTGCGCGGCGATCCGGCCCATCATCGCCGGGTCCTGAGCGATCACGGTGACCGCCGGTTCGAGCAGGTCGGCGAGCGGGAAGTCGTCGAAGCCGACCAGGGCGACCGTACGGTGCAGGCCCAGGCGGCGCAGTGCGCGGACGGCGCCGATGGTCACCAGGTTCTGACTGGTGAACAGGGCGGTCGGCGGCTCCGCGCGGTGCAGCAGGTCCATGACCGTGCTCTCCGCCGTGGGGGTGGTGTGCAGATCCAGGACGACATGTCCGGGATCGGGTTCGAGGCCGGCGTCCCGCATGGCGGTGAGGTAACCCTCGTGCCGCTGGCGTGCGGTGGAGATCCGGCTGTAGTCGCCGAGGTAGGCGATGCGGCGGTGCCCGTGATCGATGAGGTGCCGGGTGGCCTCGGCCGCCCCGGTGACGTTGGTAGCCAGTACGGTGTCGGCCGGAATGCCGTGGCCGGGCCGGTCGACGAAGACGACCGGGGTGTCGCCCTGGAACTCGGTGGCGAGGTAGCTCTGGTCCGCGCTCGCCGGCGCGATGATGAGCCCGTCGGCCCGGCGCATGGTGAACGCCCGTGCCAGCTCCCGTTCACGTTGCGGGTCCTCGTCCAGGCTTCCGGTGAGTACCTGGACGTCACGGGTGCGGGCTTCGTCCTCGACCGCGCGGTGCAGCGCCGAGGAGAACGGGTTGCTGACGTCTTCGAGCAGAAGCGCGATCGTTCCGGTACGGCGGTCGCTGCGGCGCAGGTTGCTGGCACCGATGTCCGGGCGGTAGTTGAGCGCTTCGATCGCGGTGTGCACCTGTGCGGCGAGCACGGGGTTGACCGTCTGCACGCCGTTGACGACGCGGGAGACCGTCTTGAGGCTCACGCCGGCGGCACGGGCGACGTCGTTCATGCTCGGGCGCCCGGGTCGACCGCTGTCGGACGTCAGTTCGCTTGACACGCTGCTCCTCGCTGGAGTCGTTCGAGAGGCGCAGCGTAACAACAGTCCGATCGCGAGACAACGATGTCTCGCCGTGCCCGCTCGTGCAGGTATCGAGCAAAGCCCCTGTTGGTGGGGTACTTCCGAGGTGAGAGGACATCGACGAGAAATGCGGGGGAGACATGCTGTTGACAACCTCAGCACTGTCGCGTCTACTTCGAGACAACGTTGTCTCAGTCACATCGTTGATGAACACTCCCTGGCTCACATTCCTCCTGGAGGCTTCGATGCCCCGTGCATACGTGACCGGCCGTCGGCTCTCGGCGATAGGCATGGTCGCCGCGCTCAGCCTGTCCGCTGCGGCCTGCGGCGGATCCGACACCGCTGAGGGCTCCGGCGACAAGCCGATCGTCGGCCTGATCACCAAGACCGACACCAACCCGTTCTTCGTCAAGATGAAGGAAGGCGCGCAACAGGCCGCCCAGCAGCAGGGCATCGAGTTGCAGACGTTCGCCGGCAAACAGGACGGCGACAACGAGGCCCAGGTCCAGGCGATCGAGAACCTTATCTCCGTCGGCGCCAAGGGCTTCCTGATCACCCCGAACGACTCCAAGGCCATCGTCCCCGCGATCGACAAGGCCCGTCAGGCGGGCATGCTCGTCATCGCCCTGGACACCCCGACCGACCCGGCCGGCGCGGTCGACGCCACGTTCGCCACCGACAACTACCAGGCCGGCCTGCTCATCGGACAGTGGGCGAAGGCCAAGTTCGCCGCCGACGGCAAGCAGGCGAAGATCGCCATGCTGGACCTCAACGCCAACCAGATCTCCGTCGACGTCCAGCGTGACCAGGGCTTCCTGGAAGGCTTCGGAGTCGACGTCAAGGACAAGACCAAGATCGGCGACGAGGCCGACCCGCGGATCGTCGGGCACGACGTCACCGACGGCGCCGAGGACGGCGGCCGTACCGCGATGGAGAACCTGCTGCAGAAGGACCCGTCGATCAACCTCGTCTACACCATCAACGAACCCGCCGCCGCCGGCGCCCACGAGGCCCTCAAAGCAGCCGGCAAGGACAAGGACGTCACGATCGTCTCGGTCGACGGCGGCTGCCCCGGCGTCGACAACGTCAAGGCCGGCGTCATCGGCGCCACCTCGATGCAGTTCCCCCTCAAGATGGCGTCTCTGGGCGTCGAGTCGATCGCCAAGTTCGCCAAGGACGGCACCAAGCCCGCCGCCACCACCGGCAAGGACTTCACCGACACCGGCGTCCAGCTCATCTCCGACCAGGCACAGAGCGGCATCGACAGCAAGGACTCCGCCTGGGGCAAGCAGAACTGCTGGGGCTGACCGAATGCCCCTGCCGCCCGCGGACGGCCGGTGCGCCAAGCATCGGCCGCCCACCACCCCCTGGCATGAGGAGTGCCGACCGTGGTAACGAAATCACCCACCGGGAACCCCGTTCCCGCACTCGCCGATCCCGCACCCGACTTCGAGGTACGCGACACCGGCTCCTGGACCACCCGGCTGCAGAACCTGATGCACGCCAACCCGACCCTCGGGCCCCTCATCGTCCTGATCGCGGCCATCATCGCCTTCAGCACCATGAGCCCGCGCTTCTTCTCCGCACCGAACCTGTCGCTCGTACTGGCCCAGGTCACCGTCATCGCCGTACTCGCCCTGGGTCAGACCCTCGTCATCCTGACCGCCGGCATCGACCTGTCGGTCGGCGCGATCGCCGTCTTCTCGTCCATCCTGATGGCCTACTTCGCCACCAAGGCGGGACTGCCCGGACCGCTCGCCCTTCTCCTCGGGCTCATTCTCGGCACCGCGATGGGCGCTCTGAACGGCACACTGGTCACCCGGCTCAAGCTGCCGCCGTTCATCGTCACCCTCGGCACCCTGACCATCTTCTTCTCGCTCAACTCAGTGGTCAGCAAGAGCGAAACCATCCGCGGCTCCGACATGCCGGCCCTGATGACCTGGACCGGCACCACGATCCCGCTCGGCGGCTTCCGGCTCACCTACGGCTCGATCATCATGCTGCTGCTGTTCGCCGTGCTGCTCTACGCCCTGCGGATGACAGCCTGGGGCAAGCACGTCTACGCCACCGGCGATGACGTGGAAGCCGCCCGCCTCGCCGGCATCCGGACCGGCCGGGTGCTGCTGTCCGTCTACACCGTCGCCGGCGCCCTGTACGCCGTCGGCGCCTGGATCCTCATCGGCCGCCTCGCCTCGGCCAGCCCCAACGTGGGCACCGACTACAACCTCGACTCGATCACCGCCGTCGTCCTCGGCGGGGCCAGCCTCTTCGGCGGCCGCGGCGGCATCATCGGCACCCTGATCGGCGCCCTCATCGTCGGCGTCTTCCGCAACGGCCTGCAACTGGCCGGCGTCGAGGTGGTCTGGCAGGGCTTCGCGATCGGCCTGCTCGTCCTGGTCGCGGTCTCTCTCGACCAGTGGATCAGAAAGGTCCGGTCATGACCGAACCCCACCCCGTCACGGCCGCGACGAAGCCGCCCGGCGCACCCGTTCTACAAGCAAAAGGCCTGGTCAAACGGTACGGCAGGGTCGTCGCGATCGACGGCAGCGACCTCGAGCTCCGCGCCGGCGAGATCCTGGCCGTCATCGGCGACAACGGAGCCGGCAAGTCCAGCCTGATCAAAGCCCTCTCCGGCGCCCTGGTGCCCGATCAGGGCGAGATCTACCTCGACGGCCGGCGAGTCCACTTCCGCAACCCGATGGACGCACGGACCGCCGGCATCGAGACCGTCTACCAGAACCTCGCCGTCGCCCCCGGCCTCGACATCGCCGACAACCTCTTCCTCGGCCGGGAGCAGCGGCGGCCCGGACTGCTCGGCTCGGTCCTGCGGATGCTCGACCACAAGCACATGCGCGCCGAGGCCAGCCGGCACATGAGCGAGCTCGGCGTCGCCACCCTGCAGAACATCGGCCAGGCCGTCGAGTCGCTCTCCGGCGGCCAGCGTCAGGCCGTCGCGGTTGCGCGTTCGGCGGCGTTCGGCAGCAAGGTGATCATCTTGGACGAGCCCACCGCCGCGCTCGGTGTCAAAGAGGGCAACCGGGTGCTGCAACTGATCCGCGACATCCGCGACCGGGGCCTGCCGGTCATCCTGATCAGCCACAACATGCCGCACGTCTTCGAGGTCGCCGACCGTATCCACATCCAGCGCCTCGGACGCCGAATCGCGGTGATCACTCCGCGAAGTCACTCCATGTCCGAGGCGGTGGCCATCATGACGGGTGCTGCTCCCGCACCCGTCGTGATGGCCGAATAGACGAAGGAATTCCATGCGATACGCGGCGGTCCTGGGCGAAGCCCTGGTCGATCTGCTGGAAACCCCGACCGACACCGGCCCGATCTACCGCAGCGCCATCGGCGGTGGCCCGCTGAACGTGGCGGTCGGGGTGAACCGGCTCGGCGGCAGAGCCGACTTCATCGGAGCCCTCAGCGACGACATCTGGGGCGACCGGATCGCCGCGTTCCTCACGGCCGACAGCATCGACATCCGGCACGTACGTCGGGTGACCGCCGCGACCGCCCTGGCCCTCACCACCTTCGCGGGTCCCGAGCCGCAGTTCCGGTTCTACGGAACGCCTGCCTCGTACGCCCAGGTCCGGCCCGCCGATCTGGACCTGTCACATCTCGCCGACGCCGCCGTCCTCTACACCGGATCCATCAGCCTGCTTGCTCAGCCGATCCTGGACGCCGCTCGACGGGCCTGGGCCGAACGCGGCCCGCTACGCGTGTTCGACCCCAACGTCCGCCCGGCGCTGTTACCCGATCGCGCTGCCGTCACCGGCCTCCGTGATCTCGTAGAACAGTTCGCAGCTACCGCTGACCTGGTCAAACTCAGTTCGGCGGATGCGGCGGTGCTCTACGAAGGCGCCACCGTCGCGCAAGCCGCGGCTCACCTGCGTGCCACCGGCGCCGCCGCGGTCGTCGTCACCCTGGGCTCCCGCGGCGCATGGCTGGACGTCGGCGACCAGACCACCTCGATCGAGGCTCCCGTCGTGACGGCCGTCGACGCCACCGGCGCCGGCGATTCGGTGATGGCCGCCCTGATCTCGCGGCTGCTGGACACCGGACTGCCCGACGACGCCACCGGCTGGCACGATCACCTCCGCTTCGCGCTGCGGGTCGCCGGACTGGTCTGCGAACGTCACGGCGGCGCAACCGCCATGCCGACCCCTGCCGAGTTGAAACAACGCTGGGAAACCGACGCCTGAAGAGACCGCCGCCCGTCCGCTATCAGGCTTCCGCGAACGCGCCGTCGGCGGCGTACCAGACGTCGATGAGGGCGTTGAGCTGCTCAAGCGAGTCGACGTCGGGGACAGGGACCAAATGGTTGCGGCGGAACCAGCCGATCTGCCCTCGACGCCGCCTTTCTCGTGTGCGCCCTGCAAACCCGGCCGGCAGTAGAAAGCCTGTGCCGAGTAGTGGGATCGGAACGCGGTCCACCGGGCGGTCGAGACCCGGCCGCAGGAGAAGCCGAGGACCTGGGCGACCGCGGCGCGCAGGTTGTCGTATCGGATCTTGCCAGTGGGGACACCTCCGAGGGCGGTGAACGCGTGGACATGGCCTTCCAGGAAGGCTTCGGTGCCGCCGGAGGCGAAGATGCGATGAACGGCCTTGCCGGAGAAGGAGAGCCGGAACGCGAACAGCATGCAGGTCACCGGCTCGCCGCGCAGGTTGACCACGACCTCACCGAAGTCGGCTTCGGCTTCGGCGGCATCGGCGGGCTCCCGTCCAGACCCGCCGATGCTCCCTTGCGCTCGACCCGGAGTGCATGGTTTCCCTCACGACGTGACGCACCCATCCGATATCCGTCAGGTGACCAGGCATTCCCGCAGGAAGACGAGCGCAACTGGCGCCATGTCGGGGCTCTGTCCAGATGATTGGGACCTCGAACGGTTCGTCGCGGCGCACGCCGGGATCAATCGCAGCCGCCGCCAGGTCTGTCTCGTCCTGTTGCCGCCCGGTGTACTGATCGCCTGGTGGTGGTCGACGCCGGGCGTCTGGATCGCGGTCGGGTTGTGCCTGCTGCTGGCGGTCGCCAACGACCTGATCGCCCGCTACCGCTCAGTGGTCATCGCCGGCATCCTCATCGCCGGGAGCTTCGAGGTGGCGCTGGCCGCGGTGGTGACCGCCACCGGCGGTATCCACAGCCCCCTTCTGGCGTGGCTCATCCTGCCGGTCATGATGCTCGCGGCCCGGTACCGGCGAGTCGTGCTTCTCGTCGCGATGGCGTGCGGCGCGCTCGTCGGGGCGGTGGCCTGCCTGCTGGCCGACTCCCTGGGCACCGCGGAGCCGTACCCGAGCGCTCTGCTCGGTCTCACGACCGTCGCGTTGGGTGTCGCGACCGGGCTGATCGCCATGAACCTGCAGTCGGCGGACATCGCCTCCCGGCAGGACGCCTCCACCGACGAGCTCACCGGCGCGCTCAACCGCAAGGCGCTCTCTCCGCTCTTCGACCGGATGTCGAAGGAGGTCGCCGCGAGGGAAGCCATCTCAGCATGCTGCTGTGCGACCTCGACCACTTCAAGAAGATCAATGACAGGTACGGCCACGCGGCCGGCGATGACGTGCTGTGTCATGCCGCCACGGTGATCCGGCAGGCGATCCGGGCCGAGGATCGTATGTTCCGGATCGGCGGTGAGGAGTTCCTGATCCTGCTACCCCATGCCGACGCGGCCCTCGCCGCGGGAATCGGTGAACGGATCCGGACGACCCTGGCGGCCAGCCCGGCCAACGGGATCCCGGTGACCGTCTCGATCGGCGCGGTGACGTCCCCGGCGCGCCATCACGTCGAGGAACGCGAACTTCAGGAGATCGCCGATCAGGCGCTGTACCAGGCGAAGTCGTCCGGTCGGAACCGGGTGGTCACCGCCGCTCCGCCGTGGACGTCCGACGCGAGCGCGCCGGCATCCGTCTGACGGTGGGGTGCGCCCCCTCCCTGAGACGGGGGCGCCGGGTGAGCGGCTGCACGTACGCTCCTCGGTGTGACACCGCGAGCCACCTCTGAGAGCCGGGCCGGGCCGTGGTGTTCACGCCGGTTCGACGTGGTGGCGGCTCTGCTCGTCCTGGTGGCGCAGGCGGTGTGGTGGCCATTGGGCCCGCAATGGCTGGGCGACAGCACGGCGGGGCGTGATCTGTGGGTGGGCATCGCACCGGCGTGCGTCGCTGCTGTGGCCGCGGCCCTCCGGCGCATCGCCGCCGAATCTGCTCTCGCCGTGGCCCTGGTGTGCGCGGTGCTCGGGTTCGCCATACCGGCCGGTGTCGACACGACGAACGGACCGGGTGCTTCCGATCTGATCTGCGGTCCGCTTGCGGTAGCGCTGACGGTGTACTCACTCGCAGTCCACCGGACCGCGACGGTCTCGGCGATCGGGGCTTCGGCCGTTCCGCTTGTGGGCGCCGGATACGTCCTGGCGCGCGGATCCGGTGGCCGTGCCGCGCTCGGCACCGCGGTCCTGCTGGCCGCGGCGGTCGCCGTCCTCTGGTCCTCGGGCCGCCTGCATCGTCGGGTGCGAACTCGCCGCCTGGCTGTCCGGGACTACCGGGCCGGAGCACACGCCCTGCTCGCCCATGCGGCCGTCACCGAACGGCATCGGCTGGCCGCCGAGCTGCACGACGTGGCGGCGCACCGCATGACGGCTGTGGTGGTCAGCGCGGCGGCAGCCCTGAGACTGTCCGACCGTGACCGCGAGGCCGACGCCCTGGCCCATGCGCTGCGGGAGGGACGGGAGACGGTCGAGGACCTCGACCGGATCGTCACGTTGGGCGCCGACAGCGACCGGATCGGCGAAGCGGACGTCGAGCGGCTGGTGGCCGAGCACGGCGTCGATGTGTACCACCACAGCGGCGCGCCGCTGTCCGTGGCACAGGCCCAGTTGACGTATCGGGTGGTCCGGGAGGCGCTGACCAATGTCACCCGTTACGCCGACGGCTCTGCCACCGAGGTCCGCATCCAGAACGCATCCGATCGCCTTCTCGTCACAGTCGCCGACGACGGCGGTTGCGTCATCGGCGGCGACCTCGGTAGCGGCACCGGGCTCGCCGGTCTCGGCGCCGCGGTCCGCGCCGCCGGTGGCGTGCTGGATGCCGGCCCGCACGGGACCGGCTGGAAGGTGTCCGTCGAGGTTCCGGCACTGGACTCAGCCCTTCCCGGCCTGCGGCTGGCAACCGCGATGGGCGATCGTGCGCTGGCGATTCTGGCCACCGGACTCTCGCTCGGCGTGGTGTTGTTGCCGTCCGACGACGATCCGGACCTGCTGTCCGGTCCCGGAGCGGCGGCGGTGTTGCTCGTGCCACTGCTATCGCACGCTGCCACACTCGGCTGGCGCCGGACACATCCGCTGCCGGCGTTCAGCGTCGCGATGAGCATCCTCGGCCTATGGGTCCTCGCCGGACATGCCCGATCGGCTGGCCCGGATCCTGCCCAGGTGTTCCTGGCGTCGTGGTGGATCGAACTCATCCTGGTGTACTCCATCGGCGCCTATGCCCGTGCCGGGCGGCACGGCTGGTGGGTTCCGGGCGCGGTGGCGCTGGTGGGCGGGGCGGCGCTGAGCGGCGGAGCGGGCATCCACGGCAACCGGATCGGGGTTGCCGCCGTTCTGGCCGTACTGCTGCTGCCGATGACCATTCTCGCGTGGTGGGCCGGCCGGGTCGTTCTTGTCGCGCGGCGAAGACGGGCGGCACGCGACCTGCGTGCCCGCATCGCCGATCAGGAGGCTGCCGCCGCCGCGGCGTCGCTGAGCCGGATGCGGCTTGCCGGTGACCTGCGCGGTGATGCGCGCCGCCACGCTGTGGCCGTGTCCGTTGCGGCGCGCGACGGCCGGCTGGCCGACGTGCTCACTGAGGGCAGGGCGACGCTGGCCGCGTTACGTGTACTGGTGCACACCCCCGCCGATCACGTTCCGGAGCCCCCGCCGACCATGCTCGGTCTGGAGTATCTGGCGGTACGGAGGCATGCCTCGCTAGTGATCACCCGATCGGCGGCCCCGCTGCCGGCGGCACTCGAAGTCATGATCTACCGGGCGACGGCCGTCGTCCTGGGTGACGGCGCCGCAGCCGAGGTGCGCGTCGGACCAGCCGGCGTCGACATCAGCGTCCGCGGCGGCCGGACACCGGGCGAGCAGGTTTTGCAGAGTCTCCTCGATATGGTCGACGCCGCCGACGGCCGCGCCGAGTTCGTTCGCGATCAGGAAACGGTCCGCATATGGCTACCCCGCACTCCGATCTGATCACGGTCGTCGTCGCCGACGACCAATCCGTCATCCGGGCCGGCATTGCCGCCGTACTCGATGCCGAGCCGGACCTGTCCGTGGTGGGGCAGGCGAGTGACGGCCGGAGCGCGTTGCGGCTCGTCGCCCAGCTCCGGCCGGCCGTCGCGGTGTTGGACATCCGGATGCCGGGGCTGGACGGTGTCGCCGCGGCCGCCGCCATCACGGCACGGCATCCAGACACCCGGGCGGTCATGCTCACCACGTTCGGGCTCGACGAGTACGTCTACGCCGCGCTGCGGGCCGGTGCCTCAGGGTTCATGCTGAAGGACGCCGAACCGGAGTATCTGGCGTCCGCCGTACGCGTCGTGGCCGCGGGCGGTGCCATGCTCGACCCCGGCGTGACACATCGCCTGCTCGATCGGTTCGCCGCGGCGCCGGGACCTGCCGAAGCGGCCCTGCTGCAGTGTCTCACCCGACGTGAGACCCAGGTCCTGGTGCAGGTGGCACGAGGCCTGTCGAACGCGGAGATAGCCGCGGTCCTACACATCAGCACGGCGACGGTCAAAGATCATGTGGCCATGATTCTCGGCAAACTCGGCGTTCGCGACCGTGTCCAGGCGACCATCGCGGCGTACGAGGGTGGCCTCATCCGGCCTGGTCTGGCGTGACCATCCCCGCCGGGCGGCGGGGGTGGTGCCCGTCGTGGAGCGGAGGGACCAGGCCTGGTGAACGCCTCTGCGGGTCGATGGCAGGACGCGCCCGCAGCAGCATGCTCGTGGCATGTTGTCGATTCCACGCCGAATCATCGGTGTCCTGCTGCTGGTGGTGACGCCGGTCGCCGCCACCGTCGCCGGTCTGGCCGGGTTCTTCGCCGTCGCGGCGCTGACCGTCCGGCTTCCACTGCTGTCCATGACCGGTGTGGTGCTGATGGCGCTGACCGCGACCGGTCTAGGCGCCGTCGGCTGGCGGCTGCTGCGCCGCCGTGAGTACACGATCGGTTTCGCCGCGCTGGTCACCCTCTTCTGTGCGAGCCTGGCAGGCACCGCGATACTGGTGCCTGGAGCGCGTCCGGCGGCCGGTCTGGTCCCGTCCTGGGTGCGTTTCTGGAGTCTGCCGACCGGGTCTCACATCGCCTACGCCCACCAGTCGGCGGCCGATCCGAAACGCCGCTATCCCGTGGTCTTTCTGCACGGCGGTCCCGGCACCCCCGGCAACGGCCTACCCGCCGTCGCCGCCGCCGTCGCCGCCGCAGGCTTCGACGTGTACGCATACGACCAGCTGGGCGCGGGCCGGTCCAGCCGACTCGATGACGTCACCGGGTACACGGTCGCCCGGCAGGTCGCCGATCTCGACGCCATCCGCATGACGATCCGCGCGGACCGGTTGATTCTCGTCGGCCAGTCCTGGGGCGGCTCCCTGGCGGCTCAGTACCTCGCAGCACACCCGGATCGCGTCGAACGAGTGGCGTTCACATCACCCGGCCCGATCTGGCCGTCGTCCTGGCCGGGCGGGGGCACCGGTGATCCCTGGGAACGCATGTCGGACGAGCAGCGCCGACAGCGTGACGACCTCATCGACCGGCCCCGGATCTTTGCCCAGGCCGTCTTGCAGAGCATCGACCCGAATGCGGCGCACGCTCTCGTCGGCGACGACGAGGCGGACGAGCTGATGCACCGGATCGCGGTACTGGGCAAGGACGCGACCAGCTGTTCCGGTGGGCGGTCCGCCCCGGTGCACGACAATCATCAGGGGTTCTACGTCAACCAGATGACCGTCGAGGACTTCGCCCGCATCGACGACCCGCGCCCGGCCCTGCGGCAGAGCACGGTGCCGGCCCTCGTGCTGCGCGGTACCTGTGACTTCGTACCGTGGCCGGTCGCTCGTGAATACCGCGACACACTACGCGGAGCGGTGCTCGTCAGCGTGCCCTCCGCTGGGCACGGTATCGCTGCCGACCAGCCGGATCGGTACGAGGGCACTCTGATGGCCTTTCTCACCGAGCGACAGTTGCCGGTCTCCCCGTACACCGGGGACCCGGTGCCCACCGATACGGAGCGGTGAGCAGACACTGCCGGCTGATCCCTGCTGCCGGGATCGTCGCGGCCACCACCGGCATGCCAGACCTCGTGGATCGAAACGCTTTCGGAGCGCCACCCCTCGGCGGTACGCCGCACAGTGCAGTCATACCGGCTGGCTCCGTCGGCGTGCCGGAAGGTGTCGTCGTCGAGCAGGTGTACGCCGATCGTGTACGACCGGGTGCGGGCTGTGTCGCCGTCGATGTCGATGGCGTGATTGGCGCTGAGGTGCCAGGTCCCTCGTTAGCGGGCCAGGCCGTCGGCGGTGCCGGTGCGGCGTAGTTCGGTGTGTCCCCGGAGGGTGAACGCCGGCCCGGCGGAGAAGGTCCCGCCGGGGGTGTACAGAGCCGTGTTGGCCTCCCAGTCCTGCTCGTCCAGCGATCGGGCGAACTCGACGAGCAGGTCGCTGATCTGAGCCCGGTCGACCAGCCATTGCAGCTGGGCGACCGGGTCCGTCGGAGGGTCGGGCATGGGTTCTCCGTTCGTAGGGCCGGTCGGTTCGGCTCGGATCGTGATGCCTTCGTGCGGCACTTGTGCCGTCTGATCCGCACCGCGAGAACCGGGTTTCGGCAGACAAGAAACTCAATCGAGGTGCGCGCCGCCGACGGCGTTTACCTCAACGGCGAGAAGATCATTTTCAAGGGCGTCAACCGGCACACCTTCCGGCCCACCTCCGGCGGACCATGAGCCCGTCTCTGGACCGCCAGGAAATCCTGCTGATGAAGAAGATGAACAACAACGCGGTACGCACGTCGCACGATCGCCGTCGCCTTGGGCCCGGAGAGCCAGCCGGCCGTCGCCACCGGCTCCTACCGGTGGACCCCGGCGTTCCACTTCGACCCGTCGCGATAGCCGGGACGGGTGGACCGGGCGGCTGACTGGCGCGTCAGTGGTCCGGCAGCCGGCCGAGCGCCTTCTCCAGGCTGACGACCTGGGCGAAACGTCGCATGACCTGACAGGAGAAGTCGTGCAGCGTGTCGTCCAGGCCCACGCAGGCGTCCGAGACGACGACTGGCCGGTAACCGCGGTCGGCGGCGTCGCGGGCGGTGCCCTCCACGGCGAGGTTGGTGACCAGACCGCACAGCAGCATGGTACGGACGTGGAGAACAGTGAGCAGCGGATCCAATGCGGTGTGCGCGAAGGCGCTCATCCCGGACTTGACGACGGTGTATTCGCCGGGTTGCGGCGCCGTCTCGGGGTGGAACCGTGCTCCCCACGAGCCCAGGACGAACTCGTTGCCGGCCTTCGCGGCGGCGGTCAGCGGATTGGCCTCGTCCACCTCCGGGTGTCCCTCGCGGAAACCGTTACCGACGTGCACCACCGGCACCGCTGCCTCGCGTGCGGCGGTCAGCAGCCGGCCCACGGCGAGGAGCAGCTTGTGTTCGGTGACCCGGCCGGCGAGCCCGTGCGAGCCCACCGCGCCGGCCGGGTCGACCAGTTCGTTCTGCACGTCCAGCAGGATCAGGGCGACGTCTCGGCCCCGTTTCCGGCTGTCCGCGGTCACCAGGGCAGTTCCTCGGCCGGGGCCCAGGTGCCGTGGAACGCGTACCGGAGCCGGTAAGGGATCTTGATGGTGGCCACACCTCTGTTCGTTCGGCGCCGAGTCAGAAGTCCTCGGCTCACTTATCTGTCTGTGCGGAGAAACTCAGAGCTGGCGCGAGGTCCTGGCTTCCGAGGTACTCGGCTGTGCCCGCCGGGCGTCACCCACACCGTCCGCGGGGTGGCGAGGCCGGCACCGCAGCGAGCCGGCCTCGCCGTCCACGGCCGGCGGCTGGTCATCCGGCCGCGCGGTCTGAGTCTGCGATCAGGGGTGGGCTGTATGCCGGCCGATCGAACTTGCCGCTGTTCGGGTAAGACGGCCGTGGCTAGGCTGCGAGGTCGGCGACGGCGGCCTTGGCCTTGACGACGGCGTTGTTGAGGGCTTGGTCGCGGGATGCCTCGAAGAGCGGGACGAGCTCGGCCATGGCCGGGTTGATCGGTGCCATGGTGAGTTCGGCGACGATGACGTCGAGCCTCATGCCGAGGGTTTCGGCCAGTACGGCGGTGAGGTAGCTCTGCACGTACTCGAAGCCTGCTCGCGGGGTGCCCGGAGCGTACGAGCCGCCTCGGCTGGCTGCGATGGTGACGGGCTTGCCCCGCAGCTTCGAGTTCTCCGTGCCGGCGGTACGGCCGACCATGATGACGTTGTCCAGCCACGCCTTGAGCGTCGACGGGATGGAGTAGTTGTACATCGGCGCCCCGATCAGTACGGCGTCGGCCTGCTCCAGTTCCTCGATCAGGCGGATACGCGCGGCGAGGGCCGCTGACTGCTCACTGGTGCGGTCCTGGGCCGCGGTGAAGGCGGCGCTGTGCGCCTCGGCGGTGATGTGCGGGACGGGATGGGCGTTCAGGTCGCGGTAGATCACCGTTGCTTCGGGGTGCTGCTCCTGCCAGGTGCGGCGGAACAGGTCGGTCACGGCACGCGATGAGGAGGCGCCGCCGGGAAAGATGGACGAGTCGAGGTGCAGCAGAGTGGCCATGGTGGTGCCCTTCTTGAAGAGAGGTTGGGTGTCGTCTGGTCAGGCCGTGACGGTGAGTGCGGCTACCGCGAGGCCGGCCACGACGGTCAGGACGATGGGCGCCATGGCGCTGCCCCGGGTTGTGGCGTCGGAGTAGTCCCCGGCCTTGGCGTGGAAGATGACGGCGCCGATGAGCAGCACCGCGAAGCCTGCGGCGGCGGCGATGCCGATCGGACGCCAGAACAGGCCGGCGATCAGGCCGCCCGCCGCCGCCACTTCGGCCAGCCCGATGAACCGGACCAGGGCGGCGCTCAGTCCGCCTGGTGACTGCAGCTGAGCGGGGATCTTGCCGGTGAGTAGTGCTTTCGGCAGCCCGGCGCCCAGGGCGACGATGGCCAGCAGCACACTCAGCGTGAGAGCCAAGATTGTCATGGATGAAGCCTTTCGGTGCTCAGAAGAGTGGTTGCTCGATGAGGTTGCGCAGCACGAGGGCGTTGGGTGCCTGGATCAGTCGGCCGCCTTCGTCGATGCGGCCGAGTTGCACCGCGGCCAGGCCGAGGTCACCGACGAGTGCCGCGATCCGGTCGCCGGCTTGCGGCGAGTCGGACGCGATGAAGATCACTCGTCGGCCCTGCTGGGGGTCGATTTCGGCAGCCAGGGTGTTGGCCGGCAGCTGGTTGAAGGCTTTGACGATGTCGGCGCCGGGTAGCTGTTCGGCGGTGTAGTGCGCGGACAGCCGGCCTTGCAGGACTTCTGCCGAGTTGGGCGCGTAGTGCGCGTTGGTGGTGTCGACGACGGTCTTGCCGGTCCAGTCCGGCAGGGACTTGCCGAACTGCTCGACCGCCGCGAACGGGATTGCCATGAAGATGACGTCACTGTGCAGCGCCTGTTCCAGCGGCACGGCGTGCACGCCGGAGCCGAATGACGCCGAGAGCTGGCGGAGGGACTCCGGCCCGCGGGTGTTGGCGATGCTGACCTCGATGCCGGCTCGGGCGAACAGCCGGGCCAGGGCCGAGCCGATGTTCCCGCTGCCGACGATCGCGTGCCGTGTCGGTGTACTCATGCCCGTCTCCGATCTGGTTAACGTGTGAACCAAACCGTAGGCCGGTTTTGGTTAACCTGTCAACCAAGCGGTAAAGTGACGTGCATGACCGAGCCGCAGTGGTTGGACGAGCGAGAACAGCGGGCCTGGCGCAGCCTGATGGCGATGCAGGACGGGCTGGCGGAGTTCCTTGATCGGCAACTACGCCACCGGTGCGGGCTGTCCACGGCTGACTACCAGGTGCTGGCCCACCTCTCTGAGGCGCCCGAAGGCCGGCTGAGGTCGTTCGAGCTCGGTCGACTGCTGCGCTGGGAGAAGAGCCGCTTGTCGCAGCATTTGGGCCGAATGCAAAATCGCGGCCTAGTCGCCCGCGAGCGGTGCCTCACCGACCAGCGGGGGGCGGTGGTCACCATCACTCTCCAGGGCGACGAATTGATCAAGGTCGCTGCGCCCCAGCACGTGGCCGACGTCCGGGACGTACTCATCGACCACCTCACACCGGAGGAGATGACGACACTCGCGACCATCGGCGACAAGGTCCGTGAGCGGCTCGGGGCACGGGAACACCAAAACTGACAGCCGCCGGTGATGGATGACGGAGACCGCCCGGTGGATTCTCGGTCGGTCAGCCGAAGCGGTACGCCCGGATGGTGCTCTGATCGAACGTTGTGCCGGCCGCGTCGGTCGCGTGCAGGCGCAGGGAGACAAATCCCTTGCCTGAGGGGTACGTGACCTGGGCCGCGCCGTTGGTGATCGGGGCCGTCCGCCAGGTGGTGCCGTCGTCATCGGCGCGTCGGTCACGGTCGTGCTGGTCTGGTTCGGCCGCCGGTTGCCGGCCGGGCCGTTCGGACTGCGGCGGCGAATCCGCGAGGTCGAGACGATCCTGCTCCTGGACGCCGCCGTCAGTCTGGTCGCCGGTGTCTTCACCGTGTGGCTCGTGATCGGTGCGCTCACCGCCGTCGCGGCGCTGTTCTATCTGCGCGCTGACGAGACTGAGACCTTCCTGGTCTAACGACCGATTCGCCGCCCGTGCTCGCGTTGATGGGTGCTGGTCTTACCGGACATCTGGATGGTCTGGGATGGCGCGCTGCTGAGCATGGCCGTCATCGTGATCGGGCAGCCCCACTCCTTCGCCGAGGATTCTCGGTTGCGATGGCGCTCCATGACGGCCTTACCGAGCCGGCCAACCAAGCGCGGTAGGGTGAATGTTGCATATCAATCTATAGTGGAGCATCGCACCTGGGTTGTACTCACAGGAATCTATGGTTATGAGGGGGTGCCGGTGGACTCGCAGTCGGGCGGAGCGCTCCGGGCCGACGGCGTCGATCTGGCAGACGTGCGGACCGTGGAGGAACTGGCCACGTTGCTGCGGCGGTTACGCAGGCGGCAGGCCCGGCAGCAGTCACGCCCCGAACTCACCTACCGCGAGATCGCAGACCTGGCCGGTTGGTCGCACGGCATCATCGGTGAGTATCTTTCCGGCCGGATCCTTCCCTCACCCGACCGGTTCGACGTCCTGGCCGCACTGCTCGGGGCGAGCCCTTCCGAGCGCGGCCGGCTGGCGACCGCCCGCGACCGGGTGGACGACGCCAGGCGTACCTTGACGAGGATCGGCTCGACTGGCCCACCGCATCCGGTGCCACGGCAGATTCCTCCCGATGTCCCGTCCTTCGTCGGGCGGGCCACCGCCCTCGATGTGCTGCACAGGGCTCAGCGCGACCGAAGCCGGCAACAGGCGGTGGTCATCGTGCTGGTGTGGGGCGACGCGGGAATGGGCAAATCGGCTCTGGTCGCGCACTGGGCTCAGCAGATGGCCGACCAGTTCCCGGACGGCCAACTGCACACCCGACTCGGTGGCCCCGACCCGGATGAGGCGGCCGACAAGGCGGTACGCGGCATGCTGGAGGCCCTGGGAGTGCCCGCTTCGGGCATGCCCGAGTCACGCGACCGGCGCTCCAGCCTCTTACGCAGCATGCTGTCCGGGCGGCGCAGTCTGATCGTGCTGGAAGACGCGGTCACCGCTGAGCAGGTCCGGACCCTGTTGCCCGGAACACCGGGCAACCTCGTCGTGGTGACCAGTCGTCAGGCCTTGACCGGTCTGGTGGCCATCGAAGGCGCACGGCCGCTGGCACTCGGTGTCCTCTCCACGGAGGAGAGCCGGCTGCTGCTGCAGCAGAGACTCGGTGCGGATCGCCTGCTCGACGAGCCGGCCGCGGTCGACCGGATCGTCGAAGCCTGTCGGGGAACACCCCTGGCCCTGGCGGCTGCGGCTGCCTTCGCCGCCACCCGGCCGTCGTTCCCGTTGAGCGCGCTAGCCGACGAGGTGGACGGTCATGGCTGGGCGTCGCTGCTTCCCTCACCTCCACCGGCCCTGTCGGCCGCCGCGCCGGTTCTCGGCAGGGCAGTCACCTGGCCGGCTATCGGCCAAGCGCCGGACCCCGCGGAAGGGCGGATCCTTGACTGACGGCCCGGCAGACACCGGCGACCTGCGTACGATCGCGGAGGCGGCGTCGACCGCCGGTGATCTGGCACAGCTGTTGCGTTCGCTACGGCAGCGGCTGCCGGACCTGACCTACCGTCAGGTGGCGGTGCGTACCGGATGGTCCGCCAGCACCGTGGGTGCCTACCTGACCGGCAGGACGGTCCCGTCAGCTGACCGGTTCGACACACTCGTCCGGCTGTTCGGTGCCACCCCCGACGAAGTCGACGCGCTGCGCACGGCGCGTGACCGGGTCACCGACGGGTCGATCGGTGCACGGGCAGAGCCCGGGCCGCAGCTGACGACCAGGCAACTGCCCGGCGACGTGCCCGCGTTCACCGGGCGTGCCGAGGCTCTGACCGCCCTTGACGGCTTCCTCCGGCCCGGTGCGAAGGGCCGCACCGTCATCATCTCCGCTGTCTCCGGCGCGGCAGGTGTCGGCAAGACTGCCCTTGCCCTGCACTGGGCCCATCGGACGGTCCGCTCGTTTCCCGACGGCCAGCTCTACGTCAACCTCCGCGGGTTCGATCCCGGCGGCAAGCAGGTCGCTCCGGAGACGGCCCTGCGCGGGTTCCTCGAAGCCCTCGGCGTGCCGAACCACCAGGCCCCCACGACGGTGGAAGGCCTGGTCAACCTCTACCGCAGCCTGCTGGCTCGTAAACGGATCCTGGTCGTGCTCGACAACGCCGCCTCCGCCGACCAGGTCCGCCCCCTGCTGCCCGCCGCAGCCGGGTGTGCAGCGCTGATCACCAGCCGGGACGAACTTCGGCACCTCGTCGTCATGGAGGATGCCAGGCCCCTGGCTTTGGGCGTACTCCGCGGGGACGAGGCGGTGGCGTTGCTCGCGGCGCGGCTCGGTGCCGAACGTGTCGCGGCCGAGCCGGCTGCGGTCGACCGGATCGTGGTGGCCTGCGCCCGGCTGCCGCTCGCCCTGGTGGTCACCGCCGCGCGTGCCTCTCTCGACCCCGGCGTACCGCTGAGTGTCCTCGCAGACCAGTTGGAGACGTCCGCGGCCAACCGCCTCGACGCGCTGGGCAGCGGTGACCCGGCAGCCGACATCCGGTCTGTCTTCTCGTGGTCCCACCAGCAGCTGAGCACCACGGCGGCCCGGCTCTTCCGGCTGATCGGCCTGCATCCGGGGCCCGATCTGGACATCGCCGCCGCGGCCAGTCTGATGGCGACCACGACCACGAAGGTACGCAGCTCGCTGGACGAGTTGTCCCGGGCCGGTCTGCTCGAGGAACATCTTCCCGGCCGGTACAGCTGTCACGACCTGTTGCGGGAATACGCGACGGAACTGGCCGCGACCGAGCCGCCGGAACGGCGCACCGAGGCGGTCCAACGGATTCTCGGCCACTACCTGCACAGCGCTCACGACGCGGCCATGCTGATCAATCCGCACCGCGACCCGATCGTGCCGGCGGAGGCCGCCCCCGGGACGAGCCCCGAGACGGTCGCCGACGCGGACCGGGCTCGTTCCTGGTTCACTCGCGAGTACGCCAACCTGCGGGCCGCCATCGACTGTGCCGCCGACCTGGGCCGCGACTTGTACACCTACCAGTTGGCCTGGGCGCTCACCGATTTCCTGCATCGGGGCAACGGCTGGTCCGACGAGATCGCCACTCAGCAGATGGCGCTCGCAGCAGCACGGAAACTGAAGGATCCAGCTGGTCAGGCACGTGCTCACCGCTATCTCGGGCGAGCTCACGCACATCTGGGGCGGCACACCGAGGCGATGTCCTACCTCCAGACGGCCCTGCGTCTGCATGCCGAGATCGGCGCGCAGACCGGCTTGGCCCGAACCCATCTCAACATCAGCTGGGTGCTCGATCAGCAGGAACGGCCTGCGGAAGCGCTGCACCACACCGAGCTGGCATTGGCGCTGTTCGAGTCCTGTGGTCACCGGATCGGTGTCCAGTACGCCCTCAACGGCATCGGCTGGTACCACGGCGTACTCGGCGATCAGGACAAGGCGCTGGCGGCTGGTCTTGCCGCACTCGCCGTGGCGCGGGAGCTCGATGACCGGCCGTCCCAGGCGTACACGCTCGACACTGTCGGGATGGCCTATCACCGCCGGGGCCAGGCGGAGCAGGCTTCCGAATATCTAGCTGCGGCGCTGACCCTGTTCCAGGAGATCGGCGACCGGTATCTGGAGGCTGATCTGCGCACACGGCTCGGTGACCACGACGCCGCTCGTGGTGACACCGGCTCCGCCCGTACCCAATGGCGTTTGGCTCTGTCGCTGTTGGAAGCCCTGGAACATGCCGATGCCGGCAAGGTCAAGGCTCGCCTTGCCATGCCGGACTGACGGGTGGCCGCGGGAACGGCCCGCGGCCACCCGGCTGCTCAGAAGACCAGTTCGCAGTTCGACTTGACGTCGATGTTGTTGTCGCATCGGTCGATGGTGCCGGCGCCACCGTCGCCGATGTCCCCGCCGACCGGGTCCAACAGGAAGTCGTCGCCGTTGCCGCCGTTCAGGGTGTCGTTGCCCTCGCCGCCGGCGACCACGTCGTTGCCACCTTCACCGTTCACGACGTCGTTTCCAGTTCCCCCGTTGATCTGGTCGTCGCCGTCGCCGCCGAAGTAGTTGTCGTCGCCGGGGCTGTCCAGCAGTGCGTCGTTACCGGCTCCACCGACGACGATGTCGTTGCCGTTGCCGGGATAGATGTTGTCGTTCTCCGTTCCCCCGGTGAGAGTGTCGATGCCGTCACCGCCGAACAGGGCGTCGTTGCCCGCATCGCCGAGCAGTCCATCGTTGCCCGCGTCACCGCTGATGACGTCGAGCCCTGCCTCGCCGAAGATGACGTCGACGCCGTCGCCGCCCTGAGCGATGTCGTTCCCGTCGCCGAGACAGATGACATCGCTCCCGCCGAGACCGAGCACCACGTCGTTGCCGCCCAGGCTCGCGATGACGTCCGGGCCGTCCGTGCCGATCAGGTTGTCGTTGCCCGCGCCACCGACGATCGTCGCTGTCTGGCCGTTGCACAGCGTGGCAGCGTAGGCGGCAGACTGTGCAGAAAGGCCGCCGACGGTGACTCCGGCGACCAACAGCAGGGCGACTGCTCCACGCCGCCCCCACCCCTTCGACGACATTTCCCTCTGTACAGCACCCATATCGTTCCTCCCGATCTCGACAGCCGGAGAGTCTGTGGCCTCGATGGGCCATCCGGCATGACTGAATGATCGCGACCGCAAGGTGCGTCGAGCTCGAAACTGGACACCGCTGGACACGGCTGCACAGGTGTCCGCAGCGACTGCCGCCAGACGGTGTGCCAACCGTGCGGGTCCCGATGATCTCGTCGACCATGCCACCCGCCGGATCAGGTTCTCTGGGGGGCGTTGCGGGTGCCAAAAACCGCGACCGCCCTGTTCACAGCCACTCTGGTCGCCGACGCGTGGGCAGGGCAGCGCCTAGAAGGCTTGAACACTGCGGGGGTCGCCGGCGACGATGAGCACGTCACCGATGCAGACGGTGGCCCCAGGGTGACGGCCTCACCGAACGCGGACTAGTAGCTGCCGGTGTCGACGATGACCAGCCCGGTCACGCATATCGCCGACGTGGCGGTGAACAACGCCGTGACCGCTGAGCCGGCGGTGGCCGATCACATGGCCTGCTCCGCGCTGCGGCGCCACCCGGCTTCCAGCTGCACGGCTCTTCAGTGGTTTTACTCTCGGAGTTGCCGGAACAGCTTCACCAAGGCCCCGGCAAGCAAAGGCCATTCGCGCGAGGACGCGTCAGGATTCGCCTGCCTTCGTGCTGCGGTTTCAGCCAGGCCGGCGGAATGACTGCAGCACTTCGCTGATCTCCCGCGCGCTGCGGTGCAATTCGGCGAGGTCCGCGTCGGTGAACTGGTGCGGATCCGAACCCAGGACACAATGCGCTCCCAGGATCGCCCCGTCGAGCACGATCGGGACCCCGGCATAGCTGCGCACGCCGTCGATGGTGACCAGCGGGTTGGCCGACTGGTCCGCGTCGTTGCCGGCATCCGGTACGACGTACGCGGTTCCGGACTTGACGGCGTTGACGCAGAACGACCACTCGATGGGAGTGCCGGCCAGCTCGTCCAGCCACCCCTGCAGCCCGTACGAACCAGGGAAGAACTGCGCGGTGTCCAGCACCATGCTGACCAGACCGATCGGCTGGCCGAGCCGGTCAGCCGTACGCTGGGCGATGCCGTCCAGACGGCGGCGCAGTTCCGGGTCGTCCAGGTCGATGCCGGCCATGATCTCCAAACGGTCCGGAGCCGGTGGAGCCTGATCGTGGCTGCTCATGCGGGTCATTTCTTTCCCTTCATGGGCTCGACGAGGCGTTCGTACGCCGCGGCGCGCACCGTGAGACCACGGGCGCACAGGCGGGTCATCGGTTCGGCGACCTGCATGGCCGAGATCAGCCGGCGGAAGGCTGCGGCATCGGTTTCCTGCCCGGTGAGTCCTGAGGCGAACAGCAGAGTGCGCCAGACGTCCTCGGAGTGTGGGCCGTAGAAGCCGTTCAGAGCGGCGCGGGCTGTCGCCAGCGTCGGCATCTGCAGCTCGTACACCGCGTCCGGTGGTGAGACGCCCGGTCTCGCGTTCTGCTGCGCCATCGGTGCCCTTCGCCGGCTTTGTACGTACCTCATGCATCAGATCGGTCGGAGCTCGGCGCATCTGAGCAGGATCGTGCGACGTGGCCCCCGCGGTCGGGCCCGCGATTGCCACGGTCCCATGGCGTTCGCCGACGCGAAGACGGCCGGCTCGGTCAAGGGCGGCATGGTGGGCGGTGACGGGCGCATGCAGGCCGCTGGAGTGGAGACGCCACGGTTCGCGGCCGAGGAGGAACCGAGGGCGTCGATCGTGGCCCTGCCTTCCTAAGGCTCGCCCATACGCGGTGAGCTGACGAAAGCGACTGTTCGCCAGGAGTTCCCCGGACTGCTGCAAGGTCTGGGTGCGATCGTCACGATGTGAGTGACGACGGAGACCTGAGGGCCCAACTTGCCGATCTAGAACGTGTTCGGGCGGATCACCAGTTCCGTATCGAGCAGGCGGAGGAGGAGATCAAGGAGTTGAAGCAGCAAGTTGCGGACCTGACCAGGAAGTTCTACACAATCGGGAGCTCCGGTTTCTAGGCCTTCGTTGAATGACCCTCCGGGCGCGCAAGAAGGGCCGACACGGTCTCGACACCCTGGTGGGCCTCAACGACCGTCGGGACTGTGACCTGCGGCCAGTTCGCGGAACCCGGTGACCTGCTGGATGACCTCGCTCGTCAGCACTGCCCCAGCATTCCGGCACCACACCAATCATCGAGCGGTGGTACCCCGTTGGCGGCGGCGCCCCACGCTTGAGTCGGGCGAAGAGTGCAAGGACATTCTGGGCGGACACGCCATACCGATCGCGCGACGCGTTGCGCTGAAAGAGATGCTCCAGCTAGCCGAGGTCGTCCTCGTCGACCCACTCCTCGAAGGTGACGCCGTCGGGCTCCTTCGACCTGTTGAGTGCGGCGTCTGCAGCGGAGCGGCGGGTGGCACCGTAATAGTCGGTCTGCCTGTGAATTGTCTCCTCGGCAAATGCCGCCGGCCATACTTGGATCAAATAGAACTCGACGGGCCGGGAAGCGGTGCCGTCGATGTCGGTATCGCGGCCCTGCGCGTGCACGCGGGCACGGTAGCGTCCTGGTCCCGACGTGCTGAGCAGCGGCAGCCGCGGCTCATGGTCGAAGGATCGGACAACCAGGTGGCCGGAAGAGGCGGCGACGCTCAGCTCGACGATCTCTTCCCACTGGCGTGACAAGTCTGCCTGTGCCGGGGCAGTGTCGAGTGCGGAGACGACGACAGAGATCTTGCCCGAGTGTATTCCGGTGAAAACGGCTGCGCCGGCGGTGTAGGCGGCCACCAGTCCGTTGCTGTCCTTCGGTTCTTCGTTCGGCCAGTCTTCGCCGTCGATGAGGCCGAAGGTGTGGTAACTGATGTGCAGGTCCATAGGGCTCCCTGTGCGAGACGAGTGGCGGGGTGCGGCCATATGACCGCACTCCGCCGCCGGTCAGGGGTTTCTCAGGCGGAACATATCTTTGTTCATTTCCCTGGTCGACGGCCGACCAGGAGCGCCGCGATTGTCTTGCTTGAATACCATTGCCGTGCGACGTTCCATCCAGAAGGAATACAGCCGCGAATACCTGGTCGTGCGCAGCGGCGCCGCATGGGACCCACAGCGCGCCGAGGACGTGAAACTGCTGGCCTGCATCACCGGAACCAGATCCGGTGAACGGGTCGGCACGTGCCGCTACCAGACGGACACCGGGACCGTGCGGGTCCGCGTCGATGGGCAGAGGTTCACCATCGACATCTTCGAGCTCAACACCGGCACGCGCGTGGCCCGCAAGACGTTCGACGCCGACTTCTGCCCACCCGGCCTGCTCACCACCGATGGAGGTGCCGACATCCCACGCCAGATGTTGTCCACCATGACAGTCGACGACCGGGCCGCGGTGCTCGACCCGTACGTCAAGCGGTCTGCCTGAATCTCGCATATGCAGTGCCCGCCGGACACACCCGGCCGACAGAGGCGACCGTCCGATTCCCTCTATCGTTACGCCGGCCGGCAGCGTACCGATGCAGGGATAAGTGACGCGGGAGGAGCCGCCGTGGCAGGACCCGCACCGAGGCGCAGGCCCGTTTCGGCCAGGCCGTGCTGCTCGAGGAACGCGACCGGGCTGTTGTTGCGACCGATGCCGCAGCGGCTCAACATCCGACCATGCCGCATGGTCGGGCCGAACGAATCTCCCGGTCGAACACGGCAATGGTGCCGCCCTCGTCAGCCGTGCGTGAAGTCGGTCAAGGGAAGGAGGCGGACGAGGTGATGGTCGGTGCCGGTTGCCACATTCGTGCCGTCCGGGCTGATGCGGACGATCATCGGCCACTCGTCGTTGACCCCCACCTCGCGGATCAACCGGCCGGTGGCGATCTGCCACACCGACACCCCGAGCTCGGACTCGGCTCCGGCGAGCAGCCAGGCGCCGTCGCGGCTGAATTCCAGGCTCTCGATCTGGGCGTCCGCGTTGGCGAGCGCCGTGCCCGTACGCCAATCGGCGGTGTCCCACAGGTGTACCTTGCCGCCGGTACCGCCCGCGGCGAGCAGCGTGCCGTCCGGGCTGAAGTTGACGCCCAGCATGCTTCCCGGGGCGGCCAGCGCCCTGAGCAGTGTCCCGTCGTCCGGGTTCCAGACCCGGACCGTACCGTCCTCTCCGCTGCTGGCCAGGGTTTTCCCGTCCGGACTGAAAGCCAGGTCGTACGTGTCGTCGCGATGTCCTGACAGGCGCGTCCTCTCGGTCAGAGTGCGGGTGTCCCACAGGACCACCGGCCCGCCCAGGCCACCTGCTGCGATGGTCGTACCGTCGGGGCTGAACGCCACCGCCTGCACCGATTCGATCTCGAGCTCCAACTGGGCGACCGGCTTCCACGTATCGGTCTGCCACAGCCGTACCGAGGCGTCGTCACCGGCGGAGGCGAGCCTGCTGCCGTCCGGGCTGAAAGCCAGATCGAGCACCTTGCCACGGTGCTCTTTGCTGGTGCTGATCGACCGGCCGGTGGCGGTGTCCCAGATTCGTACGGTCCGGTCACTGGCTCCGCTGGCCAGCATCTTGCCGTCCAGGCTGAAAGCCACTGCCAACACGACGTCGCCATGCCCGGTGAGTGTGTTGCGCTCCAGCGCCCGTGGCGTCACGGACGGCGCGCTGGACGGTGGCGGGCTGGGTGGCGCGGCCGTCGGATTGTCATCCGACCTGGTCGCTACGACCACCACGGTCACGGCAGCGGTCACTGCTATGGCGGCGCCGATCGCGGTCCAGGGCCGGCGCCGCCGGAAGGGCGGCACGAGTGCGGTGACAGCATCGATGGGGGTCGGTGGTAGCGGCGCGGTGTCCGCCGCCACCGTGACCGGCGGGGCTCCCATCGTCACCGCCGAGGACCATGGTGTCCGGCGCCGTCGTTTACGCAGCACCACCGGCTCGGGATGATGCGCGACGGCGGCAAGCAGCCTCAGAGCCGGTTCAGCGGTGAGCCGCCGGCGTGGATCCTTCTCCAGCAGGCCCTTGATCACCGGCCACAGGCGCCCGGAGTGTGCCGGTGCGGCTGGTTTGCTGGTGAGAATCGCGGCGAGTGTGCCCTGCATGTCATCACGCTGGAACGGCGAGTGCCCGGTCACCGTCTGGTAGAGCGTCACTCCCAGGGCCCACAGATCGGTCGCGGCCGTAGCCGGCTCACCATTGATGCGCTCGGGTGCCATGAACGCCGGCGATCCCACCAGTTGCCCGGTGTGAGTCAGCACTGTGGCGTCTTCGATCGCGGCGATCCCGAAATCGGTGAGCACCACCCGGTCGTCGTCGAGCAGGATGTTGGCGGGCTTGACGTCACGATGCAGGATCCCGCTACGGTGTGCCGCCCCGAGCGCGTCGAGCACCCGCCACCCGATTTCTGCGGTTCGCTGCTGGGTCAGCAGGCCGCGTTCCTGGATCTCTTGCGCCAACGACCGCCCGCCGACGAGTTCCATGACGATCCACGGCCGCCCGTCCTCGATGACCACGTCATGCACGGTCACGATGCCGGGATGACGAAGCCGGGCCGCTGCCTGAGCCTCCCGTAAAGCCCTCTTCACCAGCGGATCCGCGGGGTCGGCAGGGCCAGCACCGGCGGCCGGGAACAGGATCTCCTTGACCGCGACGTCCCGGGTGAGCAGCGAGTCGTGTGCGACCCACACGGCGCCCATCCCACCCCGCCCCAGCGCCCGCCCCAGCCGATAACGGCCGGCGACCGTCTCCGTCATGAGAGAAACCTACCGGCTTTTCACAGTCCTCTTTGTCGCAGCGGTCGGTCTAACCTGCAGACGTTGGTGGAAGGGGCCGGTGACGCGTTCGAGCCGGTGGATCAGGTTGTTTGCCGCGGCGTCGCGAGGGCCGTCCGGAGATTCGTTCATGAGGAGCGGGGCGCTTGCCGGGCGGTGCTACCCAGGTCGGTATGGGAATGAGTCCCGAAGCGCGACAGCGACTGGACCAAGGTTTCCAGCGCCGGACAGCAGAGCAACAAGCACGACACGCCGCCGACTGGCAGCACGCCGCCCATCTCGGTCATGCACTCGGGCTGGGCGAGCCACTCGGCATCTACCAGACCGAGATAACCCCACCGCTGGGCGTACGGCGGGTGCTGCGCCTACTCGCTCCCGCCGCGATGTTCCTCGTCGTGCTGGTCCTGGTGGTCGTGTGGGGCCCGCGGGAGGCACTGCCTCTCCTGTCCGTCACCCCGTTGGTGGCCGGCGGCTACTGCCTGATGTTTCTCGTGATCTCCCGCCGTGGCCGCTTCACCCGATGGCTGTACGGATACCGCGATGGCCTGGCTGAGGTCGACCCGGACGGCCATCCGCGTGTGGTGCGCTCGAGCGAGGTCATCGACGTGGTCGACGCGTGGACCTCATCCGGCTCGGAATCGCAGTCGTCGTGGGACTACGAGGGTTTCCGACTCACCACCGCCGATGGCCGCACCGTGTTGATCACCGGGAAGTACCGCAACGCGCTCGACCCGTTCGGCCCGGTCGGTGGACTGATCGCCGCGCTCGTTCCGGCCTCGGTCGGCACGGCCATTCCCCGTTTTCCTTCGATTGCCGACCTGATGACCGACTGGGCCGTGTCCCTGGTCGTGGCACGGCTGGTCGAGACGGTCCGCGGCGGCGCGACAGTCGTACGCAAGGACTTCCGGGTGTCCCTCGAGGGACTCGCGGGCCCCAAGGACACCACGATCACGCCATGGGACGCGATCGAACGCATCGAGTTGCGGCCCGGCCACGTGAAGGTGCGCCCGATCGGCGGCAAGGCCCGCAAGTACGACGACTACCGTGATGCCTCCGGATACGCGGTGCTCTGCCGCGTGTTGCTCGCGCTCGGTGTCAACGCCTCCTTCGAGGCGCGCGGCTGAACCGAAGGCACGAAGCCGTGACGGCAGCGCGAAACCGCCGCGAGTGCTCATCGGCATGTCCACGGGTTGAACCAGACAGGAACTGTCGCCGTTATCGTTGGCCGGTGATCGGCAACCTCGAGACGTTCCAGGACGAGCTGGCCGCCAGCGGGTTTCCGCCGCTGGTCAACAAGCTGGCCGGGGCCGACTTCCGGGGCCGGATCTCCACCCGTGACCTCGGGCCGCTGCGGCTGGTCTCCCTCGAAACACCCGAGAGCGCCTGTATCGGGCGGCAGCGCGACGCCTCCGACGGCGAGAACCTGGCGGTAAAGGTGATGATCCGTGGCCGGACGCGGATCGAGCAGGGGCACGCCGCCGCCGAGCTCGGGCCGGCCGACCTGGTGCTGCTCGATCCCACGCGTACGCTCCGGTTCGAGAGCGCCGCCGCGGTGCACGTCACCATCCTGGTCCCGCGCCGGGAGCTTCGGATCCGGCCCGCGCAGATCGACCGGCTCATCGGCAAACGCATCGATGGAAGCCGCGGTCCGGGCGCTCTCGTCTCCGTGCTGGCTCGGGAGTCGGCACGGTCGGCGACCGAGTTCCGCGAGGCGGAGGCGCTGCGGTCGGCGGCGGCCGTCATCGAGCTGATAGCGGTCGCGCTGGAGGCCCGGCTGGGCGACGAGCAACCGGCCCCGGACGAGTGGCTGCGGAACCGGATCGCCGGCTACATCGAGGCCCGGCTGGCCGATCCCGATCTGTCCCCACCCGGCATCGCCGCCGCCCACCACATCTCCGTACGCCGGCTGCACAAGCTGTTCGAGGACCAGCCGCTCACCGTCGCGGCCCTGATCCGGCGTCGCCGCCTGGAGCGCTGCCGGGCCGAGCTGACCGGAAACGGGGGTACGGTCACCGCCGTGGCCGCCCGGTGGGGATTCTCCGATCCCACCCATTTCAGCAAGCTCTTCAAGACGACGTACGGCTACAACGCCCGCGCACTGGTGACCAGCAACCGTGCGCGGACGACCAAGACGCGCACGCCCGACCCGGAACAGGATGGTGGTGACCAAGGCAGGCAATAGCAATGGGAGAAGTCGTGGCGAAGGTCAACATCGTCCGCCCCGGTGAGGGCGAGATCCTCGGCAGCGGGGCGCAGCAGATCCGCATCCTGGAGAACGGCGAGCACACCGACCACCGGCTGGGGTTTGCCGAGGTCACCATTCCGCCGGGCACGCCGAGCCCGCTGCAGCATCGCCACGCCCAGCACGACGAGGGCTTCTACGTGCTGGCGGGGACGTTCCGGTTCACCGTCGGCGAGGAGCAGTACGAAGCCGGGCCGGGCACCTGGGTCATCGTGCCGACCGGGGCGCCGCACACGTTCGCCAACGTCGGCGACGTGAACGCGGTCATGCTGAACACGTTCACGCCGGACCTGTACGTGCAGTACTTCCGCGACTTCAAGGCGATGATCGATTCCGGGCAGCCGGTCAACGCCGAGACCATGAAACCACTGTGGAAGAACTACGCCACCGAGATCTCGAGCGAATACGCCTCGTGAAGCGCCGGAAGCCTGTCCGCTCCCGCGTCCTGACCGTCAGCGTGCCCCTCGGCCGGCTGTCACGCGGCCTTGACGAAGTATTGTGCGGCCGATCCGTTGCAGTCCCAGATCTGCAGTCGCGTGCCGTCCGCTGTCGAGCCTCCCGGGGAGTCCAGGCATCTGTTGGAGTTCGGGTTGCGCAGCCGATTACCTTCCTGGACCCAGCTCTGTGCCCCACTGCCGTTGCAGTCCCAGAGTTGGACCTTCGTGCCGTTGGCCGTACCCGCGCTGGCGACGTCGAGGCATCGGCCCAGCGTCCGCAGGGTCGGGCCGTCCCAGCTCCACTGCTGGTCCTTCGAGAGAGAGGGCCCCTGGCACGTCCACAGCTGCACGGCCGCGCCGTTGCCGCCCGTGTCGTTTCCGGCCACGTCCACGCACTTGCCGCCCGGCCCGTTGACCTGCGTCGCGGGTCCGCCCGTGGGAGGCGGCGTCGTGCCTCCGTCCTGGTAGTAGCGCACGTAGTCGATCGATGCGGTGAGCGGGAACTGGCTCTGCACGGGGTTCTGTCCGGGGTACGTGCCGCCCAGCGCCAGGTTGAAGATGATGTGGAACGGCTTGCGGAACTCCTCCAAGGTCGCCGGTGTCGTGTCGATCACGTGCGTCTGCACACCGTCGACGTACCAGCGGATCTGCGCGGCCGTCCACTCGATCGCATAGACGTGGAAGGCCGCGGGGTTGTTGACGGCGGGGTTCGCGACGTAGTTGGCGTTCTGACCCGCTGTCCACGGGAACACGCCGGTCCGGAGATCCCAGAAGATGTTGTTCGTGACGGTCGCGTTCGCGTTCGCGTGTTCCATGATGTCGACCTCGCCGCAACTGGCCCAGTTGGTGGGCAGGCGGTCGTAGTACGTCTGCGCCGGGTTGTAGGCGCTCGTGGACGTCTCGTCGCACGCGTCACCGAGCATCCAGAACGCCGGCCACGAACCGGTGGCGGTCGGGAGCGCCATGCGCGCCTCGATCCGGCCGTACTGGAAGGACTTCTTCGTGTCCGTCGTCATGCGGCACGACGTCTGGTAGAAGTTGCGGCCGTTGACCGTGATGGGCGTGGTGAGCCAGTTGGCGCGCATCACGAGGTTGCCGCCGGACTGGGTGCAGTTCTCGGGGCGGTACCACTCCCACTCGCCGTTGCCCCAGCCGTCGAAGGCATTGAGGCCGGGGTTGAGGCCGTTGCCGACGTTGTAGTTCCAGTTGGCGCTGCTGGGCGCGCCGGACCCGTTGAACTCGTCGGCCCACACGAGGTTCCACGCGGCTTGTGCGGGCTGCTGCTGGACGACCGCGCTGCCGACGAGTGCGGTAACGGCCGCGGTGAGGAGGACCATGAGGCGCCGGCGGCTGCGTGGCAGCGCTCGGTCCGCGAAACCTGCATTCATTGTCACGGAGAACGTCCTCTCGTATGGAGTGGTTCGATCTACTGCGACGGGCGATACGCGTTGCTTTTCTGTAAACATTATTACGTAAACATTTCCTACTGTCGATGCGCCGGGACGGTGCTCGCAGACCGAGCCTAGGAAAGTTTCTGGATGGTTAGTTTGGTTTGTCGCGTTTGCGCGGACGCTGCTGAGTGATCCGGGCCGGGCGCCGGTGCTGGTCTGGCCACCCTGTGGCCGCAGTACTGGGGACACCCTTACCGTCCGGCCGGACGCAAGCCTCCCGAACCCTTACGCCCAGGACCGGGAACTGCTGGCCGGCACGGCGGTGCTGGTCGCCGACACCTTTACCCCCCCCCGCCCAGCTCGCCGATCTGGCCGCCACGGGGCTGATGCGAAGCTGCGGTACGCCGCGGAACACGCTTTGGGACGTGGAACGGCCAGCAGTCAGCGACGCGTACGACGCATCTGCTCGCCACCCCGGATCTGCCGCTGAGCACGCGTGTCTGGGACAGAACGGCTACCTGGGGCACCTCATCGGGGTTCGGCAACTCCGGGGAGGATTATCGTCGAGCGGCCGGTAGCTATCCGCCTGGATCAGCCGGTGGCTATCTCCGCCGTGCAGTTCTCCCGGTTCGGCTCGTCGCGCCAGAGGCAGACCTGGATCGTCACCGGCTGGCCGCCGATCGTGGTCGAGACGGCCGGGGAGTGGATGTAGCCTCGTTCCGCCAGCGGCAGCGGCGACGCGCAGCTGTGCCACGGCCCGTCCGCGATCCTCCACCGGACACGGGTGCCACCGGCGTGCGGAGTGGCATCGTCGGAACCGGCACGGCCCCAGTAGTAGATGCGGCCCTGACGGCTGGCGTAGCGGGCGGATCCATTCATCGCGTCGAAGTCCAGCGTAGGACTGAGCCGGGTGGCTTGGTCGTCGTCGAACACCGTGGAGGCGTCAGCGATGATCTCGTCGCCGACGACACCCTCCCGGCAGGCGTGATCCTCCTCCGGCCAGGCGAACGCCCACGCCAAGCCACCTGCCACTGCGACCAGTGCACCCACCACCGCGACGCCGCGGACCGGCACCCGGCGGCGCCGCCCTGGCGGCCGGGGAACGGGTCTGGCGTCCACGATCAGGCCGGCCGACGCGCGCGGGACGGGCAGCAGGGCCGGGGCACGGACGTCGGCCTCCCTCGCCTGGGCGATCAGAATGTTCAGGTGCTCGACCGCGACGGTGAGACGCCGGGCGTCCTCGTCGCCGAACGTGCTTCCGGTGATGTGGTGTGCCGCCCGGGCGACCGCCACCACCGCCACCGGATCTGTCAGGTACCGCAGCTCGCCGGCGAGGACGCCGCCGACGATGTCCTTGTCGACAGCCAGGCTGGGTGCCATCCGATGGGTACGGATCACCTCGGCGAGGTGCCGCAACGATGCCGGACGGCGCCGGCGGCGAGGATCCGGCCGGCCGGGCGGCGGTGTGTAGACGCCGTCCTTGCCGGCCTTCGCGGCGGCCGCGTTCACCGTCGAGACGAGAAGTTGCGCCGCCTCGTCGACCCGTTGCCACCACGGATCCGTCCCGTCCACCCCGCTCGCCCCCCAGCCCATCGACCGGGGTCATTTTACTGAGCGTCGGAGTCGAGGTCACTCCCGTGTCCACAGCAACCGATCCACCGGGCCACCGCACGCGACGAGCACGCTTTCGGATTGCTCGCCACCAGCGGACTGGCACCGCCCTGACCCTGACCCCGAAAGCTCAGAAGGCGTACAGGTATGCCTTCATCACGAGCTGGCACAGGTAATCGAAGCGGATGCCGTACGTGGGATTCGGGTTGTACCCAGGCCAAGTCGAAGCCGGGTCGATGATGTAGACGATGCGGTTCGTGGGATCGTAGCCGTAGATGACGAACCAGTGGTCAATTTCGTGGTCGTTGGTCCACTTGTCCGGCTTGTACGGGCTGATTGCCGGCACCACCACGTTCACGATCGGCGGCGTCCATTGGCTGATACTGTTCTTGATCCGGCCCCAGAACTCCTCGCGCAAATCGACAGAACTGCGCAGTCCGCCCTCGTCCTCGACGTCCTCAAGCTCGTAGGCGTACCGCCCGAAGACATATTCCGTGCCGTACAACATCTGGAAGCGGTTGCTGCCGTTCGAGTCGGTGCCGATCTGGTTCGCGAGCTCTCTCTGGCCGGGCAGGTCGGCGTCGTCGTACCAAGCGGAGGACGCGATGCGCAGGGACGCCGGCCCGCACCAGTTGTCCTGCAGCTGCGTCTGCCAGACCAGCGGGATCTTCACCGGTGCGGCGAGAGCCGCGCCGGGAAGACTCAGCGCACCCGTCCCGGCGGCGGCCGCCCCCAGGAGGGGAAGGGTCAGCAATCTGCGTCGGTTCATCGACGGCATCCT
The DNA here is from genome assembly GCF_050956125.1 of Actinoplanes sp. CA-252034. Classification (NCBI taxonomy): domain Bacteria; kingdom Bacillati; phylum Actinomycetota; class Actinomycetes; order Micromonosporales; family Micromonosporaceae; genus Actinoplanes; species Actinoplanes sp. CA-252034. Next base: position 5,649,878 of record NZ_CP191846.1, on the reverse strand, counting down.
CTCGACGAATGTCATCGGCGGTCCGGTGACCGCCGACGTCCATCTTGGATATCCATCTGTCCCCGGCGCAGCGTCATCTGTCGGTGGGGCCGGCGGCGGGACAGATGAACCGCTCGGTCAGAGCGGCAAGGGGCCTGCGGTGAAAAACTTCTGCAGCCGTATACGAGAGCGCACGTGCTGGTCAGCGTGGCGAGCGTCCAACACCGAGTTTCAGACGATCGCCGGGAACGCGGAGCACGACTGCCGGCGGGTGCTCAGCGACGACCACCCGACGACCAGAGTCGTCCGTGAAGACTTCGTCGCGCTAACCCACGCTATGTGATCATCCGTGGCTCGGATGGGTTCGCTGCGGTGGCTGCGAAAGAATGCGGCGATGAGCGACGAAGCACGACGCGCAGTGGTGGCGGCGCTAATCGGCCTTGCGGGAAGTCCCCACTACCGCGATCGGGCAGACGCAGGGCGCGGTCTTGCCAGCTTCGCCGAGGTGCCCGAGGCCGGCGAAGCGCTGCTGGGCCTCGTGCTCGACGCCGGAGACACGTTCGTCACGCGCGAGACGGCGACGGCACTGCTCCGGCGTCAGGACTCGGTCGGGCTCACGGTGGTCGCCTCAGCACTCACCATGGCCGATGACAACCACGCCGATTGGATCCATACCGCGGTGCTTGACGTATTCATGGTGTTCGCCCGTGAGCGTGATGCTGCTCTGCGGGAGTGTGCAGCGTTGTCCAGAGGTGCTGATGAGCAGATCCACTGTGGCGCACGCCAGTTGATCGACATGCTCGAGAAGATCGACCCGATCCTCCATCCAGTGCAAGACGATCACGCATGAGCGCCGGAAGCGCGCCCGCGAAGGCTCACCCACTAGAGCCGATCCCGCGGTAGGGCATGACGGGCAAAGATGCGCGAGGTTACGCAGTGCCCAAGATTCTGATCTGCCATCGGTCTGCCACTATGTGCCGTCATGGACTATCACCGCGAATTCCGGCAGGCAGCGACCGAACTGGGGGTACCGGAGGACGAGTCGGCCCGGTTCGCCGACCTCATCCGGGTTCGGATCCGCGCCGGCGAACAGCCTGACGGCATTCGTGCCGGACAGTTCGGCGGGCTGCCTCATCTGCCGGCGGGAACGTCCTGGCCATCCGTATCGCCGGGTGCGCCCCTGGCGTTCATGGCCTCCCTCGATTGCGCGGCGCTGCCGAGGATTGCCGGCTTCGCCCTCCCGGAGGCCGGCTCGCTGCTCTTCTTCCTGGCACCCACGGCGGCGGTCGAGTCCTGTTCCATTGCCGACGAGCAGAAGCTTGCCCGGGTCGTGTATGTGCCCGCGGGCACCGAGACAGTGGTTGCCGAAGCGCCGGTCGACGAGTTCGACGACGAACCTCTGTTCGGCCCGGAACACGACCTCTTCGCCAGGGTGGAGGCGAACCTGCCGGACTGGCTCGACGGGGCCGAGGACGGGCGATCCGACTTCCAGAAACACCTGACCCGGGACATGCCGCACTGCGCTGAACTCATCGCTCTCGTCCAGCGCCTCTGGCCGGGCGAAAAGTCCTGGATCGGCGAGGACTTCCTCGTCGGCGGGTATTCCATCTCGGCGCAGGACAGCCCCGAGACGCAGTTGGCGGAGGTTGACGAGACAGGTCTTCCGCCCGGCCCCGAACGGCTCTACCACTGGGCGGAAGCAGAGCACCGGGTGATGCGCGAGTGGGTGCCGCTCGCCCAGTTCTCCGTGCCGAACGAGGAATACATCAACGGGCGCTTCCTGATTCGCCACGAGGACCTCGCCGCCGGGCGCTTCGACAAGGCGCTGTCCTTCTGCGAGTTCACCGAGTGAACGAATCCTCCACCGCCTCGGCGGCCCACGTCGGCAGCCACACCAGCTCACCCCGTGTATGCACTCGCCTGGCGCTGAGGTAGCCGCGCAGTTCGCCGAGCGCGGGATGCGGGTTGTCGTCGAGTCAGATCAGCTCGGTAAGGCCCAGTTCGTCTTGCTCGGCGAATACGTACGCAACGGTAAGGCATGCCGATGGGATCCGGCGACGCTCAGCGAGACCATCCGGCGGCTGACGGTGCTGGTGCACCGCCTTGCCGCGGCGTTGCCGGGCCAGTTCGGTATCGAGACGCAGTGCTGGGCGCAGGTACTGCGTGGGCGTGGCCGCCGCCGCAATCCGGCTGCCCGGTGGATGACCCGCTTTTTGGAGTCTCGGTGAAAACCGCCATGCGCTACCTCGGGTCGGCACATCCGGATCGGGGATCGACGACCTCACGGTGAAACGGGCCGGGGGAGAGGCTAGGGCCGGCCGGTGAGTTCCCGCCAGCCGTCATCGTCGTCCAGCAGGCTCTCCACCAGGCACGCGCGTCCTGCTCCGTCGGTGGTTCCCACGTTCGCACAGCGCCGTCCGTGCCTCCTTCCCGTGCCTCGACGACATGCCGGTCGCCCGCCACGCGGAGGTAGACATCGCGGCCCCAGCCCGCCGCCGGCGGCGTCGACCAGGTCCGCGAACAGTGCGGTGGCGCTGAACGGGAATACCCGAAGACAGAGAGGGCCGAGATCGTTTCGATCGATACTGGCACTCCTTCGTCTGGCTAGAAGCCCTGTGCGATGTAGGCCCCGAAGTTGACCGGGGGCGGCGGGACGGTTGCGTCGGGGCACGTGGGGTCGGGGACGTCGATGCTCGGCGCTTGCCGTGGCCATTGCAAGAGGTAGTACACGGTCCGGCCGGTGCTGTCGATGGCCTGCCGCAGCGTGCTGGCCGCAGTCGGGTCGTTGTTGAACACCTCGCCGATCGTCCAGCCCTGCTTGGTGTAGCCGTACTGGTTCATCATGTTGTGTGCGGTGGTGAACAAGGAGCCCTCGTCGACCCCGTTACGCCGGTAGAAATGGAAGTCGAACAGGTACGGCGGGTTGTTCCCGTACACCTTGGGGATATTCTCGATCCGGCCGGCGTAGCCGATGGCGGAGAACCCGACCGTGTCCTTCTTGTCGAAGGCGTTGGTGTAGTCGTTCCACAGCCGCTGTGTGTAGGCGAGCAGGACCGGCTGGCTTTTCGTCGGCACCGCCTCGTTGCACAGGTCGATCCGGTAATGGATGCCGGAGCCGGCGATGATCGGGCGCAGGTTGGCGATCAGGTTCCAGTTCTCCTGGTACATGTCGTCATTCCAACTCGACCAGTTGTATGCGGCGTTGTCGCCGATAGGCATGAACGCCACCTGGATCTCGACGAAGCCGGCGTCGTCGATCGCGCGCAGCAGATCGGTCAGGTTCTGCCGGTTCGAGGCGGAGATGTTGCCGCCGGTGGAGTCCATGGCGGTACCGGTGTCCGGGCGGTGTCGGTGGATGATATGCACCCGCAGTCGTGCTTGGCCGGCCGCACGCATCGCGGCGAGCTGGCTGCGGATCAGGTCCGGGGCTTTGTGGAACGAGTTGACGACGCCGTACGGTTCCCGGTTGCAGCCATCGATCTGGTACCAGCCGTAGTTGGACCCGCCCCGGGAGGTCGCCCCGGTCGTCGCTGCCAGGGAAGAGCCTGGCCGCCAGCCAACGAGCCCGGCCGCGCCGACCGCCGCCGACCCCAACAACACCCTGCGACGCATCGCGCCACCCCTTCCGCTCGTCGCCTCGAACCGAACCGGTCGCGACCCAGGCGAGTAAACCGGCCTACCCTGCCGTCCGTTCGTCAGCTGACGCGGAGAAGGATTGGCCGCCGTGATTTCCCGATCAAGGTATAGCGAAGCGCCCGCTGTTGTCCGACCCGTTCCTGGTGCTCAGGCCTTCTCTGCCGGCCGACCGGGATCTCGAGCCCTGCTCGCGTAGCTGGTCCGCCCAGTTGCCCATCGTGTCGATCAACTTGCCGTACTTCTCGGCGAGTGCTTTGAACGGGCCCGCAACGCAGTAGGGATACGGGAGAAGTTCCCGGCCGTTGCTGGCTTTCCACGTCTTGGACGTCTGCCAGGTGACCCTTGTGAGTGCAGGATCCGCCGGACGGTCTCGACACTGATCGTGCTCACTCGGGGAAGATCAACCGCTCCGTCGAAACGGGGGAACTCACGAGCAGAGACTACTGCGGCGCTGTCCGATGTCATCCTTGATGAAGCGCCGGCGGCCGACCTTCGTCGCGAGATCCGGCGGCTCCACTGAGCGGTCGGGATCAGCACCCGACATGTCGCGTTCCCATCTGACCGGTACGCCGATCTCGGCTGATCATTTGCTACACCGCTTCTGCCCGGTTCCCCGCCAGAGCGTCGCTGACCGCGGCGAGAAGCTGGTCGGCAGTGAAGGGCTTTTCGATCACTTTACTTTCGGGTGTACACAGACGGTTAGGGCCGAGGATGCCGTCGACGTAACCGGATATGTAGAGCACCGGCAGCCGGGGGTCGGTGCGGTGCAGGATCTCGGCCAGACGTGAGCCTGACATATCAGGCATGACGACGTCGGCTATCAGCAGGTCGCAGCCGTCGCAGGCGTACGCGGCCAGGGCATCGGGACCACTGACAGCGGCCCGGACCCGATATCCGCCGGCGGTGAGAATGCGGGCGACGCTCGCGCCCAGGGCCGGTTCGTCCTCGACGACCAGAATGTTTTCGCCGTGACCACGCGGCGGCGCCGAAGCGGTGCGACTTAACGATTCGAGATCATACGGTATGTCGACGGCAGGGAAATACAGACGGAACGTCGTGCCTATGCCGAGCTTGGAGCAGACGTCGATACTGCCGCCACCAGCGGTGACGATATCCAGGACGGTTGCGAGGCCGAGCCCTGTGCCGTGGCCTTTCGGCTTGGTGGTGAAGAACGGCTCGAAGATGCGGGCCACCGTTTCCGGAGGCATCCCAGAACCGGTATCAGTGACCAGAAGCTGAAGATATCGTCCGGCATTCACCGGCGGGTGAACATTTGCCTGGTTCTCCTCAAGTTCGACGGCGCTGGCGGCGATCACCAATGTGCCGCCGTCGGGCATCGCGTCGCGGGCGTTCACAGCGAGGTTGACGAGAACCTGTTGGATTTGACCGGCGTCCGCACAGACCTTCAGCGGCTCGGACGAGGGCGCCACCACTAGCTCGATGTGTTCGCCGAGAGTTCTCGCCAGCATGGCGTGCGCTTCGGCGATCGCGGTGTTGATGTCGAATATCTGCCGCTGGACGGCCTCGTGCCTAATGAAGCAAAGCAGTTGCGCCGTGAGTCCGGCTGCTCGCTTCGCCGCCTTTCGGATCTGAGCGAGATCGTTGCGGGCTTCGGGAGAAGCTTTTTCAGCGACGAAGTCGGTGTAGTTGAGGATGATGGCAAGGACATTGTTGAAATCGTGCGTTATGCCACCGGCCAGGTGTCCCAGGCTCGCCATCCGCTGAGCCTCTCTAATTCGCTGCGTCACCGCCCGTTGCCGCGCTTCGGCGAGTATCGCGCCGAGCAACGCCAGGGCGGCGGCGACGATGCTCAGAATCAGAATGTAGCGCCGGGTGGTGGCTCCCACCGCTTCGAGGCGGGCGAGGCTGGCGTTCGCCGCCGAGGCCGACAACGCAGCGGTGGCGTCGCAACCGCTGGCGATCCGCGCATAAAGCTCGATCTCCCGGCCGAGGACGAGTTCGGAGGCGGCCTTGCGGTCCGCCGGCTCGCCGCTGCGGTACAGCTTTACCACCTCCTCGTCGACGGTCATGAACTCTGCGAACGCGTTCCTGACGGTGCCAACGCTCTGCGCGGCCGCGGACGACGCGGACAACAGTTCCAAGGCGTCCAATTCCCTGTCGAACTTCGCCGCCGCGTCGAGGAACTTCGCACGGCCGGCCGAAGTATCGACGGCGGCTCCGGGGACGGCGCGGATGATGTCCAGTGCGTATGCCGTCTGCCAGCCGTTGAAGTCCGCCGCCCGGAATTTGACCTGCTGCGCGGCTAGGGCCAACTGCTGGGCCTCCCGTGCCCCGCTTGCCATGGCTTCCTGGCGGTGCGATGCGGAGTACCCCAGTACGGCCACGGCGACCAGCACCGCGACCGTAGTCGTGTTGATAAGTAGGCGTCTTCCGGGCCGACACCTCGACAGCCAGCTCATCCCTCTACTCACCCGCCTTCTCGCCTCGCCGCTCAACCGCAGCGCGCCCTGTTCCCGCCTCGCTGTCCGGTCATTCGGACCGCAGCCAGGTGAACCAGCGATACCGGCGCGGGGATCTATTGGCGATTCTGCCCCGCAATGATCGAGCAGCGCTCCGTTTTCGCGGCCAGACCAATGGGGCGGCCCCTCAACCGCTACCCGCAGTGGCTCAGGCCGCGACTGCGGGCATACGGGCCGTGACGAACCGGTTTCGGCGGTGAGAACGGCGGCCCGCCAGAATCGTGTGGCGGGCGGCCTCTTCCGGCGGCTCAGCGGTGTGCGGAGACCAGGCCCGCTTCGTAGGCGATGATTACCAGATGGACCCGGTCGCGGGCGCCGAGTTTAGTCAGCAGGCGGGTGACGTACGACTTGGCGGTGGCGACGGTGATTGACAGCCGCGCCGCGATCTCGGTGTTGGACAGGCCGGAGCCGACCAGGTGCAGCACTTGCTGTTCGCGTTCGGTGATGCCGGTGAGCTCTCGCTGCGGGCCCGGTGCGGTCGGCGATCGCCGGACGACGTCGTTGATGAGGCGCCGGGTCACGCTGGGTGCGATCAGGCTGTCTCCGGCGGCGACCACCCGGATCGCGTTGAGGATGTCGTGGACGGCCATGTCTTTGACTAGGAATCCGGCGGCTCCGGCCCGTAGCGCGCCGTAGACGCTGTCGTCGTCGTCGAACGTGGTCAGGACGAGGACTTTGGCGCTGGTCGGGCCCTGGGTGATGCGGCGGGTCGCCTCGATGCCGTCCATCGCGGCCATGCGCAGGTCCATCATGACCACGTCCGGGCGTAGCCGTACGGTCAGCTGGACGGCCTCTGCTCCGCCGCCGGCCTCGCCGAGGACGAGCATGTCCTCGGCCGAGGCGACGGAGGTCTGCAGCGCCGTGCGGATCAGCTCTTGATCGTCGGCAATGAGTACCCGGATGGTCATCAGGACCTCGTCGTGGTCGGCAGCCGGGCGGACACCCGGAAACCGCCACCGGGGTCGGGCCGGGCGGAGAAGTCGCCGTGGAGCAGTCCGACGCGCTCGCGCATGCCGATCAGGCCGTATCCGGGGCGCGGCTCGCCATCCAGGCCCTTGCCGTCGTCGAGCACGTCGATGGCCAACTCCTCGTCGCGGTAGTCCACCGATACTTGGCAGGATCGTGCGCCGGCATGCCGTACCACGTTGGTGATCGCCTCCTGGATGATTCGGTACGCCGAGAGGTCGACCTCTACCGGGAGCGCCCGTCGATCGCCCAGCCAGCGCAGGTCGACCCGGAGACCGGCCTCGTTCGTCTCCTTCGCCAGCCGGTCCAGGTCGTCGAGCCGGGGTGCCGGACCGCCGGGTTCCCGGCCGGCTTCGCGTAGCGCGACCAGCATATGGCGCAGACCGGCGAGGGTCTCGCGCCCGGCTGCCTCGATGCTGCGCAATGCCTGCCGGGCCACGTGAGGTTGAGTGTCGATGACAAGGTTCGCTGATCCGGCCTGAAGCGCGACGATGCCGATGTTGTGCGCGACCATGTCATGCAGTTCACGGGCGATCCGCAGCCGCTCGGCGTTGATCGCGTCGGTGGTGGTCCGTGCTCGCAGCGCCTCGGCGTGCTCGCGGCGCTCGTGCACCGACCGGCCGATCAGCCAGGCGGCTACTCCGCCGAGCAGGACCACCAGCGTCTCCGCGGCTGCCACACCCCATCCGGACATGAGCCGGGCTGCCTGGTAGACACCGAACACACCGGCAGTCCCAAACCCGCTGATGATCGCGGTCCGACGGGAGGAGCTCGCCGCGATGAATGCCAGAGCCACGTAGAAGGCCAGGAACTGTGGCAGCGCGACACCGCCGGGACCGGCTATCGACGCACCGCCGACCGCGCCGGCCAGCAGCAGCGTCGAAGCAACCAGAGGATGACGCCTCAGCAGTGTCGCGCCGACGAGCGTGAGCATCGTCGTGCCGGCCAGAACGAGCGCCGGAATCCGCCAGTCGACGGGCGCCGCGGCTTGCGGGCGTGGCAGTCCCACGGAGGTCGCCACGGCATATGTCGTGCCCACCAGCCAGCTCAGTGCCGTCCACCTGCCCGGCGACAGGCTCTTCCGTGAGCGCGACGAGGTTGTGAGGGCCGGCATGCGTCCAGGGTAGAACTCGCCGAATCGGGCGTCGTCCGACCACGGGTGTACACCCTGAGTCGACGCTTCGACTCCGGATTGTCCTCCCGGGTAGATGGTTGCGACGGTCACGGCGCACCAGGATGAGAAACGTGATCGAAGCAACGAACCTGACAAAACGGTACGGCAACAAGACCGCCGTCAACGGGCTCACCTTCACCGTTCGGCCAGGCCACGTCACCGGCTTCCTCGGCCCGAACGGTGCCGGGAAGAGCACCACGCTGCGGATGATCCTCGGCCTCAACACACCGACGAGCGGCAGCGTGACCGTCGACGGCCACGACTTCCGGGACCTGCCCCGCGGCATGCGACACGTCGGAGCGCTGCTGGACGCGGGTGATGTGCACGGTGGGCGTACCGCGGTCGCGCACCTCGCCGCGCTCGCCCGCAGCAACCGCATCCCGCGCCGCCGCGTCGACGAGGTGATCGACATCGTCGGACTGTCCAGCGCTGCCAGCCGGCGCATCGGCCAGTTCTCCCTCGGCATGCGTCAGCGCCTCGGTATCGCCACCGCTTTGCTCGGCGATCCACCGGTGCTGCTGTTCGACGAACCGCTCAACGGTCTCGACCCGGAGGGCGTGCTGTGGGTCCGGAACCTGTTCCGGCAGCTGGCCGCCGAAGGGCGCACCGTTTTCGTGTCCAGCCATCTGATGAGCGAGATGGAGAGCACCGCGGACCATCTCGTGGTGATCGGTCGCGGTGAACTGATCGCCGCCGAGAGCCTCGCGGAATTCGCCGGCCGGGGGACCGGAGCGGGTGTGCGGGTCCGGACCCCACAGGCGGAGCTCTTCGCTCCCATTCTGCTGCGCGCGCGAGGACAGGCCGACCGAGTCGGCGACGGACTCATCGAGGTGACGGGGCTGAGTCAGGAGCAGGTGGGCGAGCTCGCCTTCGAGCACGGTGTGATGCTGCACGAGCTGGCTACCCACACCGCCTCGCTCGAGGCGGCGTTCTTGGAGCTCACCGCCGACAGCGTCGAGTACGCCGCCCACGACGCGTGACCCGACGACATCTACGAGGAGTTGCCATGACCGACCTTGCCACCGCATCCCGTGATGCCGGGCGGACTACCGATCCACGCCCTCGCTTCATCGACCTGATCATGTCGGAGTGGATGAAGTTGTGGTCCCTGCGCTCGACGTTCTGGGTGCTGCTGCTCAGCGCTCTGGGAGTCGTCCTGGCCAACGTCAACGCCGCATGGGCCGACTACCGCAACTTCCCGCTCTACAGTGCCGAGACGCAGGCCGCTCTCACTCCGGGCTGGGCGGCCTGGGACGCCTTCACCTCGATCGCCGCCACCCTGGTGATCCTGGCGATGAGCTCGGTCGGCGCGATCAGCATCGTGGGGGAATACAGCACCGGCCAGAATCGCACCACCTTCGCGGCGGTGCCGGCCCGAGGAGGCGTCATGGCGGCCAAGATCGTCGTCATGGCGGTCGTGACGACCGTGTTCGGCGCTCTGGTGGCCGGGCTGTCGTTCTGGGCGTCGCAGGCGATCCTGTCCGGGCGCAACGCCGGCATCTCGATCGGCCACCCCAACGCCCTGCAGCTCGCGATCGGGTCCGCGCTGCTGGCTCCACTCGCGGCGCTGATCGGCATGGGACTCGGCTCGCTGATCCGAACCACCGCAGCGACGATCGTGACCGCGACTCTGCTGCTGCTCATCCTGCCCACCGCCATGAACGACACCAAGTACTGGGGCGCGGTGCTCGCCCACACGATGCCGCGAGTGGCGTGGGGCCGTCTCACCGAGATCGAGCCCGGCAGCGGCCCGGCATCTCTTACCCCGTACTCCTGGACGGCCGGGGGAGCGTGGACGGTCTATGCCGTCTGGGCACTGGTGTCTATTCTCATCGCCGTCGTCAGCGTGCAGCGGCGAGACCAGTGAAACGGCCAGGCGCTCCAACAACTGGTTGGTGACGATGCCGCGCCACTGAAGGACTCTCGCGGCCGGCTCTCCACCGAGTCGAGGCCGTTTACCGCGGCGACCCACCGGGTCGCCGAATATCGACGCGGACAGGATCGAGGTTGGTCGTCCGCGTCAGTTGGCACCTCCGCCGAAGAACCCGGCGAGTAGTTGTGAGAGGTCAAGCCGGGCCATCCAGCCCGATCACGTTGCCAAAGGGATCGACGACTTGACATATGAAACGGTTGTCGTCGATTTGAAGCGGACCACGCAGCGGGGTCGCTCCCTTCGCTAAGAGCGCGTACCGGGCGACCGCCACGCTATCCACGGCCCAATACACCACGGTGCTGCGTCCGTATGGGTTCGCGTCGGGGTCGGCAGGGTGGAACGCCACTTCGACGTTGCCGACCATGAAGTAGCGGAAGGAGCTGTTGGGCGCCGCTTGGACCGGCCCACAGCTCCAGGCGGAGGCGTACCAGTCGGCGACGGATGGCGGATCATCGGCGAAGATCATGATGGCGCGCACGGGCGACGGTGAGCTGGGCAGCATGCGACGAGTCTCTCGCAGCGGCGCGGACAGCTGGTTTCCTTTGCCTGCAGGAGAAGGTGTGCGCCACAGTCGTTGATCTGCTCGGCGTGATCGGTCTGGGTATGCATCGCCTCGGCGACGAGCAGGACCCCGGTCAGGTCGCCCAGAACTTTCTCGACAGTGTTGAGCCGGGGTGTGAAGGCCGGGATCCGATCGTCATGCGGCGGGCCCCCGAAGAGGCCGGCGCGACGGCTTGGAACGACCACCGGGACCGAGGGCAAGCGATGCGGCGTCGCCGACGGTGCGGACATCGTGGCATCCACGGACCGTTGTCGGCCCGCTTCGTCCTGGTTGGGTAGTGGTCACCGAGGACCACGGGTCACCGAGGACCACGGGTGACCTTAGCCGGGTGGGTGTCGGTAACGGCGATGACGATCAGCATCGACATCGCCATCGCGTGTCAGCTCAGGCTACTGGTTCGTTCGATCTGGGTCCGTCGGCATCGGTGGGTGTTCGTGCTGAGTGCTGTTGTGGTGCCGGGTGGGCCGGCCACCAGAATCGCTCGCCGAGCAGCAGGGCGAGGGCGGGCACGACGACGGTCCTGACCAGCAGGGTGTCGAACAGCACGCCGATGCCGACGATGACGCCGATCTGGGTGAGCACGATGACGGGCAGGACGCCGAGGACGGTGAATACGGCGGCCAGCAGGATGCCGGCTGAGGTGATGACACCGCCGGTGGCGCCCAACGCGCGGATGGTGGCGTTGCGGGTGTCGCCGCCGGTCAGTGTCTCTTCGCGGGCCCGGGTGACCAGGAAGATGTTGTAGTCGACGCCGAGAGCCACCAGGAACAGAAAGCTGAGCAGGGGGACGCTCGCATCGAGAGCCGGGATGTCGAGCAACCGGGTCAGCACGATCGATGCCGCTCCCAGGCTGGCGGCGAAGCTGGCGATCACGGTCAGCAGCAGCAGGATCGGTGCGAGCAGCGACCGCAGCAGGACGATGAGCACCAGCAGCACGACCGCGAGCACGAGCGGGCCGATCACGGCGTTGTCGCGTAGGTTCGCGTCGCGTAGATCGAGGTCGGCAGCGGGGGCTCCGCCGACCACGGCATCGGCGCCGGGAACGGAGGCGAGAGCGGTCCTCAGGTCTCGTACCGTCTCGTCGGCTGCCGTGGTGCCGGAGGCGCCGGTCAATTCGACCGACACCTGCGACAGTCGTCCGTCGTCGGACCTCTCCGGTGGCCCGACCCGGGCGATGCCGTCCGTCGCGGTGATCGCGGCGACGACCGCTTCGGCGGCCGTGCTGGTGCTGATCACGGTGGCCGGCTGGGCGGAGCCTGCCGGGAAGTGCTCGGCCAGCGTTTGCTGGGCGGTGACGGACTCGACCTCGGTGCGGAACTGGTCGGTCTGAGCCAGGCCGATCCTGGTGGTGAGTAGTCCGGCCGCGGCGGCACCGAGGATGAGCACGGCTGCGACGAGCACGGTTGCCGGGCGTCTGCCCACCGCTGTCGCGATGCGCGCCCACAGTCCGCTGTCGGTGGGCTCCGCGCTGCCGGGTTGCGGAACGAACGGCCAGAAGACGCCGCGGGGCAGGCCGGCGAGCACCGCGGGGAGCACGACCAGGCCGAAGAACAGGGCGACGACGACACCGAGCGCGGCGGAGACGCCGAGCGTGCGATTGCTGGTCAGGACGGCGGCGAGCAGGGTCAGCAGCGCGAGGACGACTGTCGCGGCGCTACCGATGACGGCCGGGGCCGCGCCGATCAGGGCTTGGGTCATCGCCTGGCGGCGGTGCGGAGTGCGGCGGAGTTCCTCTCGGTAGCGGGAGATCAGCAGCAGGGCGTAGTCGGTGCCGGCACCGAAGACGAGGACCGACACGATGCCGCTGACCGCGGCGTCGGTGCGTTCACCGACCAGCTGTGCTACCCACGGTAGGAGCTTGGCGACGACCTGGTCGCCGACGCCGATGACGACCAGCGGGACGACCCAGAGGATGGGGCTGCGGTAGGTGATCAGCAGCAGTACGGCGACGACGGCGGCGGTGGCCAGCAGCAGGGTGAGGTCGGCACCGTCGAACGCGGCGGCGATGTCGCGGCTGAAAGCGGGGCCCCCGGTGACCTGAGCGGTCAGACCCGGCGGAAGCGGGTTGTCCGGATCGGCGGCGACGGCGGCGCGCAGGTCGTTGACGACCTTCGTGGTGGCGGCGTCGTCGGAGAGGCCGATCAGGGGTACCGCGAGCAGTGCCGCCTGCCCGTCGCCGGAGATCGTCGGGTCCGGTACGAAGCCGTTCGCCGCGAGTAGGCCCAGGGCCGTGCGGGCGGTGTCGATGGCGGCCCTGTCCTGCGCTGTCAGAGGAGCATCGGCGCGTTCGTAGACGACGACGGCCACGTCTGCGCGGCCGCTCGGGAACCGCTGGGCGAGTTCGGTGGCGCGCGTCGACTGTTTGCCTTCGGGCAGGCCGTCGGTCGGTTGTGTGGCGGGTTGTTCCGGAGAGGTGACGAAGACCAGAACGGACAGGGCGATGCTGACCAGAACGATCAGGACTGCGCCGATCCGGCTCGTGATCGCCGCGGCACACCGTGCACCCATCGGATTTCCTTCGGCAGATGAAATATTCGGCGAACGAAACGATAGGATGGATCTCGTGCCGACGCAATCCGAATCCGAATCTCGGCGCGGCGAGATCATTGACGACCTCATCGACGCGCTCCGGCTGTTCACCGTCGAGACCGACGTGTTCGTCGAGGTCTTCGCCCGCGCGCACGGCCTCGGGCGTAATGACCTCAACGCGATCATGTGGATCAGCGAAGGCACCGACTCCGGCCGCCCGATCACCGCCGGAGAGCTCGCGACCCGGCTGGGGCTCGGAGCCCCCGCCACCACGGGACTGCTCGACAGGCTGGAGAACGCCGGTCATGTCCGCCGCGAGCGTGACCCCAACGACCGCCGCAAGGTCACCGTCGTCATGCAACCACAGGCCCTGCAGCTGGCGACCCAGTTCTTCCTGCCGCTGGGCCGGCTGATGCACGAGGCCGTGGCCGACCTCGGCCCACAGGAGCTGCGCCACGCCGACACCGTGGTGCGGCGCATGATCACCGCGATCACCCTCGCCCGCAGAGCCGCGCAACCCTGAGCCGGTCGACCGACAACGGCGAGACCCAGGGCATTCGACCGGCCGCCACCCCGGCGGCCGAGACACCGCCTTCGTGACACGAGGTGAGCCCTGGGCTATTTGCCGGCCATGAGAGCACGTCGCCCACCATGGCCGACTCGGGCGATGCAACGGCTCGAAGGTAACCGCGCCGCTGCCGGTGACGCCTGTGACGGTGACCGCGACCGCGTTGATCAGGCCCAACGCCTTTACAGTCGGGCAACGCGGTTTGATGCCCCTGGCGGATGGCGCTGAACAGGGCTTCGTCGTCCTCGTGCATGGTCAGGACGAGAACCGCCACCTCCGGGTGCCGGGCCCTGATCTGCTGAATGGCGCTGACGCCGCCCCCGCCGGGCATGGCGATGTCGGTGATGACAACCTCAGGTTGGGAGCTCTGCGCCGGAGGAGGCCTCGACGAGCAGCTCGATCTCGGGGGAGCCATCGGAACCTCTCAGGAGTGCAGGGGCAGCGTCTCGGTCACCGTGGTGCCGCCGGCGGTGGACTGGATGTCGAGGCCGCCGCCCAGGGCCTCGGCACGGCGGCGCATCGAGGAGCGGCAGACGCCGCGGGTCATGCCGTGAGGCAGGATGCCGTGGCCGTCGTCGCTGACGGCGATGTGCAGCTGTTCGTCGGCGCTGATGGTGACGTGGGCGGACTCACGCGCCTCCGGCACCGGCCGAGGGACCACTGTGCGCACGTGAGGCCCGGGCCCCGTACGTACAACACCGGCGCCCACGATGAGTGATCTACTCGACGGTGGCGGCCGTTCAGGCCGAGGGCCCCGGCAGCTCACCCCTTTGCTGCGCAACGTGGACGGCATGCCCCGTCGCCCCCTGCTGCTTACGGCCTCGCCGCCGGGGAGATGCGGATACCGACGCGGTCCCGGACGGCGTCGACGCTGTCCCAGTCGCTGCCGGTGAGGCTGGTCAATGCGGCAGGGAAGACCCCGTCCTGTTCCTTGAGGATGTGGGTGCGCAGGTCCTGAAGAACCTCGAGCAGGGCGGCCGGCCAGTCCGGGTCGGCCGGGGTGCCGGTGGCGGCTGCGGCGAGGACGTGCTCGACGTGGTGATGCTCGGCGCGCAGCACGGCGATCTGGTCCGGGAAATCGTCTGCGAGCAGCGGGAACAGGCCTTCTTCCTCGACGGCGGTATGCGGGGCGAGGATGTCGGCGATGCGGCGGGAGACGGTGGCCATCGCTTCGATGTCGCCTGCGGCGTACGCGGCACGGACGTAGCTCATCAAGCCGACGACTTCGTCGTGTTCACGGGTGAGGTCCTCGATCGCGGTGACGTCCTGACAGCCGCAGTATTCACACATGAGCGGCCTTCCCATCTCCCGCGCTGCTGCGAGCGACCGACACGACGTCCAGCAGCAGAGCCGCCAGGGCGACCAGGGCCAGTAGGGCGAGGCCGAGAGAGTATGACTGGAACTGACCGTAGATGGATCCCATCACCAGCGGTGGTACGAACCCGCCGAGTCCGCCGGCCGCGCCTACCACGCCGGTGACCGATCCGACCTGGTTGGCCGGAGCGACCTGTGCGACCAGGGCGAACGTGGCGCCGCTGCCGGCGCCGAGCGCAGCGGCCATGGCCAGGAACGCGATCGTGCCGACTGGCGCCAGGCCGGGGGTGAACGACTGCACGATCGCGCCCGCGACGACCACGCCCAGAGAGAGGGCCAGCACCCGGCTCGGGGCGATCCTGTCGGAGATCCAGCCGCCGAACGGTCGCATGATCACGGCAAGGAGCACGAACCCGGCCATCCGGTTGGCGGCGTCGGCCGGGGTGAGCCCGTACGCAGTTTTGAGGTAGGCGGGCAGGTAGACCGAGAACGCGACGTAGCCGCCGAAGACGACCGCGTACAGCGCCGAGGTCTGCCAGGTGATCTTGAGTCGGAGGGTTGTGGCGAGGCGCCGGGCGAGCGGAGCGGTCGGCACCGCCCGGTCCGGAGCGTCGCGCAGCACCAGCCACGCGACGAGCGCGTAGACGGCCAGGACCGCGGCGGTGAGCAGGAACGGCGTGGCGGTGCTGCCGGCGTCTACCAGTTTCACCGTGGTCAGGGCGCTGATCGCGGTGCCGCCCATACCGGCGCCGAAGACACCGACGGCGAAGCCGCGCCGGTGCGGCGGGAACCAGGCGCTGACGAACGGGACACCGACGGCGAAGGTCGTGCCGCCGATGCCCAGGAAGAAGCCGCCGACCAGTAACGCAGCCAGAGAGTCGTGGCCGAACAGACCCAGGTAGAGCACCGGGGCGATGGTCGTCAGCGATACCAGCGGGAACATCAGCCGACCACCGAAGCGGTCGGTCAGCGCACCGACCGGGATCCGGCCGAGCGAGCCGACCACGACCGGCACCGCGACTAGCAGGGCCTGCTGCAACGAGGTCAGGTCCAAGGCGGCGGTGAACCGTACGGCCGGAGGGCTGAGCAATGCCCAAGCTCAGAAGTTGACCGCGAACCCGACCGTGGCCAGGGTGAGCATCAACCCGGCCCGGGCGGGGGTCGATGTCGTCGAAGGTGTGCCCATCAGCTCGCTCCGTGTCGAGGAATGTCCTTTGAGGCCAACAATCGCGGGGCGGGTGGCGCTACCGGTAGGGCATTTGTACCTAGCTGGACAGCCTCGATGCCGACGATCCGCGTAGACGGGACCTAAGTCCTGCCCTGACGGGCCTTTGATCACCGAAATCATGATGGGTGTCGCAGGCGTGCATCGGGCCGTACGAAGGTGAGATCGAGGTTGCCCACCCGAGGGAGACGGACTCGATGGCACATGGAACCGGTGGCGCCGGTCAGGCGTTGTTGCAGCTCGGTGGACTGGTACGCCGGGCGCAGGTGTCACCCGACGGTCGAGCGCTCTATCAGATCGGCGGTCGGGAGGCGGACTCCTTCTACCGTGATCGCTGGTCGTACGACAAGGTGGTCCGCTCCACGCACGGGGTGAACTGCACCGGCCTGCTGACCGGGCAGGACACCAAGGTCACCTGGTCGGCGAACTGGGACGACTCGCTCGGCGGCGGCAACGAGGTCCTCTCCGCAGACCCGATCCTGCAGAAGGTGTCGGCCCAGGTCCGGCAGGACTACGAGAAGGCGTTCCTGTTCTTCCTGCCGCGAATCTGCGAGCACTGCCTCAACCCGGCCTGCGCCGCGTCGTGCCCGTCCGGAGCCATCTACAAGCGGGCCGAGGACGGCATCGTGCTCGTCGACCAGGACCGCTGCCGCGGCCGTCGACGCCGTCCGCGCCATGCTGCCGCCACCGTCGCCCCGCGACCTGGCCGCCGCCGCCCACCTGGCCCGCAGCGGCCCGCCCACCGAACAGGTCGGCCTCGAACCCTTCGGACTCGTCAACACCAGCGGGGGGACGCAGATGAACACCGCCGACACCCTGCTCTGGGTCGTCTACCCGTACCTGTCGATCGCGATCCTGATCGGCGGCACCATCTGGCGCTACCGCTACGACAAGTTCGGCTGGACCACCCGCTCCTCCCAACTCCACGAGACGTCGATCCTGCGCTGGGGCAGCCCGCTGTTCCACTTCGGCGTGCTGTTCGTGCTCCTCGGCCACATCGTCGGCCCGCTCATCCCGAAATCGGGGACCGAAGCCGTCGGGATCACCGAACACGCCTACCACCTGATGGCCGTGTTCACCGGCACCGTCGCCGGCCTGTGCACCCTGATCGGCATGGCCCTGCTCATCGCCCGCCGCCGCCTGACCGGCCCGGTCTTCGCCGCCACCACCAAGAACGACAAGGCGATGTACGTGGTCCTCGCCGCGGTGATCCTCTGCGGGCTGTGGGCGACCGTACGCGCCAATGTCTCCGGCGACGGCTACGACTACCGCGAGACCGTCTCACCGTGGCTGCGCTCGCTGTTCTACTTCCAGCCGGACGCGGCACTGATGGCCGGCGTGCCCACCACCTTCCAGGTGCACGTCATCGCCGCGTTCGCCCTGTTCGCGTTCTGGCCGTTCACTCGCCTCGTACACGCGTTCAGTGCCCCGGTCGGCTACCTGACCCGCCCGTACGTCGTCTACCGCTACCGCGACCCCCGCGGCGGTCTGCGCCTCACCCGGCCCGGCTGGGACCGCCCGTCCGCGCCCACCGGGCGACCGTCGCCAAGCTCGCCCAGCCGTGACAGCTCGATCCTCTGCTTCTCCTCAACCTGCGGAAACGGACACATCCGGTGTACTTCGGAACGTCGAGCGGCAGTCAGACCTCGTCAACGGTGATGGCCGAGCGGACCAGCTCCCGCACGCGTCCACCCCCGCCCCGGGTCTGCGCAGCGGCGACACCGCCCTGACCCCTGCGCGTCGGTGTCCCGTTCGTGGGTACCGACCAGGTCCGGATGCTGCAATGACACCCATGGCCTATCGCGGGAGCCCGGCCGCCCGAGTGATCCTGACCGTGGTGCGAGTAGTGACCGCACTGACGTTCGCTCTGCTCGGGCCGCTGTTCGCTGTCGGCGTCGTTGTGCAGCTGCTCTGGGAGATCAACGCCTGGCCGGGGCGACGGGGCACCACGCTCGGCGCCGTCCTTTGGGGCCTGCTCGGGGCGGTTCTGCTGGTCGGGCCGATGGTGGCGTGGTGGTTTCTGATCCCGCGCGTGCGCTGGTGGGGCGTACCCGTCACCATCCTGTCCGCTCTGGCAACCTTCGGCGTCTTCTTCAGCCGGCTGTGACCGGCGGGACGTTCCCCTCGGTCGAGGTGCGCCGGTCGACGGTCACCGTCGGGACGTCGGCCGGGCGGCGGGCAGGCTGATCCGTACGGTGAAGCCGTCACCCGGCTCGGCCCGGATGTCGCCGCCGTGGTCGGCCACGATCGCGGCGACGATGGACAGGCCGAGCCCCGCCCCGCCGCCGTGGTGCGCACGGCCCGGGTCGGCGCGGAAGAACCGGTCGAACACCTTGTCGCGGATCTGCGGCGGCACACCGGGCCCGTCGTCGGTGACCCGTAGGACGATACGGTCCCCGCCGGCCGCGGCCCGGCGTTGCAGGTGCAGCCGAGCCGGTGTACGCGACGGGGTGTGCGCCCGGATGTTGGCGAGCAGGTTGGCGACCACCTGGTGCAGGGCCATCGCGTCGCCGCGCACCATGGCGATTCCGGTGGGCGGCAGATCGGTGGCGACCGGCCGGTCCGGGTCGACGGCGCGTGCGTCGAGGATGGCGTCGCGGACGATCTCGGCCAGGTCGATGATCCGGCGGTCGTCCCGGCTGCCGGTGGTGTCGGCGGGCTGGTCGAGGCTCGCCAGTTGCAGCAGCTGATCGACCAGGGAGCCGACCCGTTCGGTCTCCTGGCGGATCCGGCGTATCGCGGTGGGCACTTCGCTGTCGGGTACCGCGCCGCGTTCGTAGAGGTCGGCCCAGCCGCGGATGGCGGTCACCGGTGTCCGTAGTTCGTGGCCGGCGTCGTCGACGAACCGACGGAGCCGTTCGTCGGCGCGTTGTCGTTCGTGCAGGGCGGTCTGCACCCGGTCGAGCATGCCGTTGAGGGCGGTGGCGAGTTGCCCGATCTCGTCCGGGGCCGTGGCCGGTAGCCGGCGGGTCAGGTCACCGGCGTGGATGCGGGTGGCCTCGTCGGCGACGGCGGTGAGGGGGCGTAGCCCGTACCGGATCAGATGTGTCGTCAGCCCGGCGGTGATCAGCAGGATGATCAGGACGGTGCCGCACCAGATCATCACGAGCCGGTCGTGCAGGCGGCGTTCGCCGCCGATCGGCTGGCCGGCGAGCAGCCAGGTGCCGTCTGCTCTCGGTGTGGCGGCCAGGCGCCAGGCCCCGTCGGGGCCGTTCACGGTGATCGGCCGGCCGGCTTCGACGGCCGCCGCCGCGGCCTCGACGGTGGGCCGGTCCGGGCCGCCCCGGCTCTGGGTTTGCACGATCGATCGGGTACGGCCGGACGCGTCGACGATCTGCACGGTCACGTCGGTGTAGACGCCGCCGGCGGCCAGCGCCGCGTCGAGGCGTTGGTCGCGTTCGCCGGACAGCAGCCGGAAGACCAGGGTCATGAACGCGACCACGGTGATCATCAGGATCGTGGTGACCACCGCGAGCATCAGCGCGACGAGCCGGTGCCGCAGGGGGTGCCGCTGGTGGATCGCGCTGAGGCCGGTCATGCCGGGCTGCGCAGTTGGTATCCGACGCCGCGGACGGTACGGATCAGGGGCGGGTCGCCGAGTTTGCGGCGCAGGTAGGAGATGTAGTTCTCGACGACACCGACCTCGCCGGCGAAGTCGTACTGCCACACCCGGTCGCGGATCTGCTCCTTGGACACGACCCGGCCGGTGTTGATCATCAGGTAGCTCAGCAGCCGGAACTCGGTCGGCGACAGGGCGATCGCGTGGTCGCCGCGGGTGACGTCGTAGGTGTCCTGGTCCAGGACGAGGTCGGCGACGTGCAGCCGCCGCGGCCTCTCCGCCGTGCTCCGGCGCAGCACCAGCGCGATCCGGGCGATCAGCTCGTCGAGGTCGAAGGGCTTGCGGATGTACTCGTCGCCACCGGCTTCGGTGAGGCCGGTGACCGCGTCGACGGCCTGGTCGCGGGCGGTCAGGAACACGATCCGGATCTGCGGCAGCAGGCCGCGCAGCCGGCGCGACACCTGGAAGCCGTCCAGGTCGGGCAGCATCACGTCGAGAACCACCAGGTCCGGCCGGAACGCCTCGGCCAGCGCCAGCGCCTGCCCGGCGGTGCCGGCGACCCGCACGTCGTAGCCGACGAAACGCAGGGCGGTGCCCAGTAGCTCGCTGATGTTGGGCTCGTCATCGACCACCAGGACCCGTTCGGTGCAGCTCACCGCCCCAGTCAACCAGCCACCGCCGCGAACCCGAATCGTCGGAGCGGCACTCATGGAGAACTCAGAGGAAACCGGGAAGCCGCTGGGAGCCGGCGCCGGTGTGCTGTGCGCCATGACAACAGAAACCGCAACCGATCCGGACGTGGTCGTGGACGTCGAGAAGGTCGTGAAGACCTACCGGTCCGCGTCGACGGAGTTCCGGGCCCTCGACGGCATCGACCTGCAAGCACGCCGCGGCGAGTTCGTGGCCGTCGTGGGCCGCTCCGGCTCCGGCAAGTCGACCCTGATGAACCTCATCGCCGGACTCGACCGGCCGACCACAGGACACCTACGGGTGGCCGGAACCGACCTGGACGGGTTGAACGAGAACCGGCTGGCCGCCTGGCGGGGCCGGGCCGTCGGCGTGGTCTTCCAGTTCTTCCAGTTGCTGCCGACGCTGACGGTGGCCGAGAACGTCGTCCTGCCGATGGAACTGAACCGCACCGTCGCTGTCCGGCACCGCCGGGACCGGGCCCTGGACATGCTGGACCGGGTGGGTCTGCGCGCACACGCCGACAAGCTGCCCGCCACGCTGTCCGGCGGCGAGCAGCAACGGGCGGCGATCGCCCGGGCCCTGGTGAACGAGCCACCGGTGCTGGTCGCCGACGAGCCGACCGGCAACCTGGACACCCACACCGGCGACGCGGTGCTCGACCTGCTCGGTGAAGTCGCGGCCGCCGGAACCTGCGTGCTGATGGTCACCCACGAACGCGACATCACCCGCTGGGTGCACCGGACGGTCACCCTCGCCGACGGCCGGGTCGCGCCATGACCGGCGTCCGCTCCCGCAAAGTAGCCCGCGACCTGCGCCGCAGATGGGGCCGTACGATCGTCGTGGTGGCCGCCATGGCGCTGGCCGTGCTCGCCGTGACCGCCGTGTCGACCAGCTACTCCGTGGCCCGCTCCCAGCAACTGTCGGGCTATCTGGCCACCGACCCGCCGTCGGCGACGATCAGCGCCCGCGGTCTGACTCCGGCGGCGCCCGAGCTGGTCCGTGCCGTCCCCGGCGTGGCCGCCGCGGACACCAGCCGAACCCTGACCGCCCGCATCCGGAGGCCGGGGGAGCAGCAGTGGCAGGCGCTGCGATTGACGGTCCGTGACTCGTTCGTGGCGAACCGGATCGCCCGGCTCACCCCCGGCGACGGCGTGTGGCCGCCGCCGGACGGGCAGATCGTGCTGGAAAGCTCCGGCCTACGGCTGCTCGACGACATCACGGCCGGTGGGCAGGTCGAGGTCGAACTGCCCGGCCGGCCGGTCCGGACGGTGCCGGTGGCCGGGACCGCCGCCGATCCGGGGCTGCCACCGAGCTGGGTCGAAGGCATGGTGTACGGCTACGTCACCCCGCAGACCGTGACGGGCTTCGGCGTCACCGTCGTGCCGGCTGAGCTCCGCATCGTCGTCGACGGCGACCGCACGGACCCCGTACACATCAGGTCGGTGGCCGACGCAGCAGTGCAGCGGCTCACCGCGGCCGGTGTCACGGTGTCCGTCGTCGACGTGCCGGAACCGGGCGCCCACCCCCATCAGGAGATCATGAACGGCATGCTCCGGCTGGAGTTGCTGTTCGGGGCGCTGGCCGTGCTGCTCAGTGTGCTGCTGATCGTGACGGTGGTGTCCGGTCTGCTGGCCGGGCAGGTCCGCCAGATCGGCACGATGAAGGCCGTCGGCGCGACCTGGCAGCAGATCGCCGGCGGCTACCTGACCAGTACCGCTGTGCTGGCGTTCGCCGCGTGCCTGATCGGCTGGCCGCTGGGGCGCCTGGCCGGGCTCGGGTTTGTCGGGTTCATCGCCGAGTTCATGAACTTCGAGGTCACCGACGAGTCGATGCCGTGGTGGCTGATCGCCGCGCAACTGGTCGCCGGGGTGGCGGTGCCGTTGCTGGTGGCCGGGGTCCTCGTGATCCGGGCCTGCCGGATCCCTCCGGTCGCGGCGATGCGCGACCACGGCGTGACCGCACCCCGGACCGGGCGCGCCGGCCGGCTGGCCCGCGGCACCCGGTTGCCTCGGATTCCGCTGCTGGGCGCCCGCAACGCGGTTCGCCGTCGTGGCCGGCTCGTGCTGGCGGCCGCCGCCCTGTCGGTGGGGGGCGCGATGTTCATGGCCGCGTTCAACGTCTCCGACGGGCTCGCCGACACGTTCGTCGAGCAGACCATCGCCGCCGAACCGTACGACCTGACCGTCACCCTGGACCGGCCGTACCCGATCAGCCAGGTCGAGCGGGTGGTGAACGCGGTACCGGGCATCGCGCGTGCCGAGACCTGGACGTCGATGCCTGTGGCGTTTCCCGCCGGCGGCACCGGGCAGATCAGTGGCGTCCCCTCCACCAGCCCGGACCTGCGGCTGAAACTCACCGCCGGCCGATGGCTGCAACCAGGTGAGGACCGGGCCATGGTGCTCAGCGCCGACTATGTCGAAGACCATCCCGGTGTCGCGGTCGGCTCGACGGTGACCACCCGCACCGGTGACCAGGAGACCGGGTGGACGGTCGTCGGCGTCGCCGTCCAGGTCGGCTCACCGTCGGCGTGGGTCGACCGCGACGCCCTGGCCGCCGCGAGCGGCACCGCCGGCACCGCCAACACGATCCGGCTGATCAGCGCGACACACGACCCGGCGCCACTGCGACAGGACCTGGAGAACGCCCTGACCGGCGGTGGGATGGCGGTCGCAGCCGTACGCACCCAGGACGACATCCGCAAGGTGCTGGTCGCCCACCAGATCATCTTCGTGGTGTTCCTGAACCTGGTCACCGTGATCAGCGTCGTGGTCGGCGGTCTCGGGCTGGCGACCATCCTCACCGTGGCGATCACCGAACGGACCAGGGAGATGGGCGTCCTGCGCTCGCTGGGGGCCACCGACCGGGCTCTGCGTGGTCTGATTCTGGCCGAGGCCGTCACCATCGGCGTGGTGAGCTGGCTGGTCGCGGCCGTGTTCCTGGCCGTTCCCGCGACGGTGGCCTTCGGCGGGATCTTCGGCAACCTGCTGCTCAACATCCCCTTGACGGTGACCGTCAACGGCTTCGCGGTGGCCGGCTGGCTGCTGCTGGTCTGCGGCATCTGTGTGCTGGCCGCACTGTTGCCGGCACGCCGGGCCGCGCGGATGACGGTGCGGCAGGCGCTCGCCTATGAGTGACCCGATGACGGGCTCATGACGACGGTGCCGGGGTCGCTGCGAGGGCGTACACCCGGCTGCCGATGTCCCCGTCAAGATGGCAGGCTCCGAACGGCCTTTGCTGCCGGTTGGAGGAGTTCGCTGACAACGCGCTTGTCCCGGGTCCGCTCCGCCGGACCCGGGATGGTCCGGCTCGGCCGGCACAGCACGGGCGAGGTGCCGCGGACGATGGCGACGGGTGCGTGACCGTGGTGCAGCATGGTCTGGGCGACCGAGCCCAGCAGGCCGCGGTACGGGAATCGGCCACGTGCACCGACAACGATCAGTGACGCCTGCTCTGATTGCCGGACCATCACCGCGGTCGGGTCACCCGTGAGCACGCGCAGCCGCGCGTCCACGCCGTACTTCCGTGCACGGGAGGCGACCACTTCGTCAAGATCGCCGGTACGGCTCCCCGCTTCGCTCACGTGGACGACGATCAGCCCGCTTCCTCGATGTGCGGCAGCGTTGAATGCGTAGTGCAGAACCGCTTCAGCCGAGAGAGAGTCGTCGAGGCCGGCCACTACCGGACCCGGCGGGACAGGGGCGGCCCGGGTGACCAAGACACTGCCGAAGGCCCGTGCGGCCAGTTGCACCGCCGTCGCCTCCCGCGGCATGAAAGTCAGGTCGTTCAGGTCGCCGTCACCGATGACGGTCAACACCGCACGCCGGGACAGTCGCAGCAGGCTCGGCAGAGGGTGACCCTCCACCAGTTCGGTGGTGATCCTGATGTCGGGCGCCACGCTGGCGGCAACGACCGCGGCCCGGCTCAGCACTTCCCTGGCGGCTCGCGGATCTTCCGCATCGTCCGACAGGAGGTTGAAGGTGTGCGCCAGGTGCAGTGGACAGTTCCGGCGCTCAGCCTCCCGGGCAGCGGCCTCGACCGCTCGCCGGCCGGCCGGTGATCCGCTCACGCCGGCGACGACTCGCGCCGATGCTGAGGTGTTCATGGGTCTCACCTCCAGAGATGCCGCAGTAGCCGGTTCGAGGGCTGGCAGGGGACCTGAGCCCGAGTGTCACGACATGCCGCCACGCTCCGCCTTGCCGGTGCCGGCCGGGATCACCACCACGGGGCAGGCTGCCTTACGGATGCACTCCTCGCTCACCGAGCCGAGCACGGCGTGCCGCAGTCGGTTGTGGCCGTGGCCACCGAGGACCAGCAGATCGGCGTTCTCGGCGTCCGCGATGAGAACATCGACCGGCGTGCCCTCGACGATCTCAGCGGCGATCGGCCGACTCGAACCGTGTCTGGCGATGACGTCCTTGATCTGACGATCGAGTACTTCGCCGGCCTGGCGCCTTTCCTCGGCGGGTGGCGTCGCGTAGACGACTTCGGCCTCGACGCCATCCCAGACCCAGGCCATCACCGCCCGTACAGCGGTGTCAGGGCCGGCAGCATGCCCTGCCGCCCATTCCAGAGCGCGGCGGCTGCTGTCGGAGCCGTCCACACCGACGACGATCAGATGCTTGTTCATGGCTGCCTCCAGTGGTGCGAGACGGCCATCTCGTGGGGCACGGCATTGCCGTCCGCATTCCCGCGATTGAGTGTCCTCGCGGTTCAGTGGGGTCAGCAGGGTCTAACGGCCCCATGGGCAGTCCCCGCTCCGAGGCGCCGCGTCACGGCCGCGGCTGCCGGGCGTTATGCGCCGCCGGCTCGATGGGCCACCCACTCGTCGACCGCCAGCACCTCGGCCTGCATCGGAAAGATCTTCTCGGTCAGCACCCGGTGCACCTCGGGGTCGTTGTCGAGGCACGCGTCCGCGAGCACGGTCAGGGTGAAGTCGAGGTCGGCGGCCTGTCGCAGTGTGGACAGGACGACGCCACTCGTAGCGATGCCGGTCAGCACGAGGTGGCCGATGCCCTGGGCGCGTAGGACCATCTCCAGGTCGCTGCCGGCGAAGGCGCTGACACGCCGTTTGACGACGACGATGTCGCCCTCTGCCGGTGCGACGTCCGGATGTGCCTGCATGCCGAGCTCGGCGGCCGGGCTCGCGGGCCGGCCGGCGAGCTGCCCGAACATGCGGTTGCGGGGGTCGATCTCCGGCGCGCCGGGCCGGAACCCGACGCCGACGTGGATGATCGGCAACCCGGCTTCGCGGGCGGCGTCGACGGCCCGGCGCAGACGCGGCAGGTAGTCGGGGTCGGGATAGCGGGCCACCACGGCCCGCTGCACGTCCATGACGAGAAGAGCGGTGGCGGTCACAGGTCTTCCTCCCCGAAGGTGACGACGACCTTGTCGGCCGCGCCGGGTGTGCCGGCCAGGGACAACGCCCGATCGACTTCGGCGAACGGCACGATGTCGCTGATGATCAGCGCGTACCGTTCCCAGTTCTCGATCAGGTCCTGGGTGACCTCGAAGATCTCGGTGGGGTATCCCATGGCCAGTGCGATGGTGATCTCGCTGGTGAGCAGGGCGCCGAAGTCCACGGCGACCGGCTTCTTGTGCACGGCCACGATGCTGACCCGGGCGCCGTGCTTCGCCGTCGCGAATATCGTCTCCAGAACCGCCGGCACGCCGGCCGCGTCCAGGTACAGGTCGGTGCCGGCGCCGCCGCGGCTGAAGTGGCGGACGGCGTCGCCGTGCAGGTCGCGCAGTCGCTGCGCCACGTCCTCCTCAGCTGAGTTGATCACCGCGTCGGCGCCGACCTCGAGTGCCTTCTCCAGCCGGTTCGGCACCACGTCGACGACCACGACGTGCGCGACGCCGCGGAGCTTGAGGCCGATTGCCGCGCCGAGCCCGATGGGCCCGGCACCGAAGACGACGGCGGTCTGCCCGGCCCGCGGTTCCAGGCGGTTGACCGCGTGGGTGGCGACGGCCATCGGCTCGTTGAGCGTGGCCACCTCGAACGGGACGTGCGCTGGAATGGTGATGAGGTGCCGCCCGACTTCGGCGTCTTTGATGAGCACGTAGTCGGCGAGCGCGCCCTGCGCGCCACCGCTGCCGATGATGCCGTCGGAGGCGGCCATCGGGTTGAGCACGACGTGGTCGCCAACGGCGAGGCCCGTCACCGCGGCACCGACAACCGCGACCTCGCCGGCCGGTTCGTGCCCGAGCGGGGTGGCGCCCTGCCGGGGCGGGATGCCGCCGACGGCGATGTACATGCCGTCGGAGCCGCAGATGCCGCACGCGCGGATGCGGACCAGCACGTCCGCCGGCCCGACCGCCGGCTCCGGGACCTTCACCACGGCCGTCGTTCCCGGCCCGGTCACCATGACTGACTTCATCAACCCCTCATTTCGTACGCCATATGGCGTACGACTGTAAGTCATGTGGCGTACGATGTCACCTGCCAGATACGGTGTTCCCGCATCACCGACGCGAGGGGACCCGCCGATGACACAGGCCGAGCCGGCCCGGACCGCACTGCTCGACGCGGCCGAACGACTCTTCGCCCTCCACGGCATCGCCCAGGTCTCCGACCGCCGCATCGCCGACGCCGCGGGCAACACCAACCACTCCGCGGTCCGCTACTACTTCGGCGGCCGCGACGGCCTGCTCAGCGCCCTGCTCCTGCGCCACACCGGCGCCCTGGAGGAGCCGCGCGCCGTGATGTTCGAGCACTCCGACTCACTGCTCGGCGACGTCCGCAGCCTCGTCCTGCCGGTGATGCGGGTCCTCGCCCGGCTGCCGCAGCCGACGTGGCGGGCACGCTTCCTCGGCCAGGCGCTGCACGATCCCAGCATCCGCGCGCTGTTCCCCCAGGTCGGCGACGCAGCCCCGAACACTGCCCGGATCCTGGGCTCGATCGCCGGACGGCTGGAGCACCTCGACGACCCGTACGTCATAGCCGCCCGCTCCGGACTGATCACCAGAATCGTGGTCACGACCGCCGCCGACGTGGAGGCCCGCGCCGAACACGACGGCAGCGACCCGCGTTGGGAGGCAGTCGGCGGGTTCCTCTGCGATGCGATCGCCGGGATGCTCCAAGCGCCGATTACAAACCGGAAACCCTCCCGAAAGGCGCACGAACCAACCAGCTGAAGCCGACGCGCCTACCTCGGCGTCGATCAATGAGCCTGGTTCGACCGATCGACACGAGTCCCGAACCGGCGAACAAACCAGAGCTCGCAGCCGGTTCGCACCCCTGGCCGGTATGTGACGGCGAAACGATCAGCGAGCCGGCCGACCACGGATCACGCTCGGAGCGAGCGTCAGTCACGCAAAGACCACAGGGGCCTCCGGCCCGCGGACGAAGGGCGATGGGCGCTACCCGGGCACGAGCCGTCATGGGCATGGTGAAGGAGTCCCGAGGACCATCGACCGGTGCGGCGACCAGAGGAGACCACGATGATGTACTACGGCAACGGGATGAATGGCTGGGGCATGGTGCTCATGACGGTGAACAGCCTGATGCTCTGGACCCTGGTGATCGCCGGTATCCTCGCCGTCGTTCGCTACACCGGCCGTGACGGACGGCGCGGCGCCACGGTGGCGTCACATGCCCCTTCGCCGCAGCAGCTGCTCGCCGAACGGTTTGCCCGCGGCGAGATCGACGACGAAGAGTACGCGCGCCGTCTGGGAGTGCTCGACACCGCAACTCCGCCAAGCAGGCCCGCCGGCTGAGAGGTACCTCAGCGACCGCAGCGATCCACCTCCGGCCCGACGTGCGAACGAGGGAGAGTGCGCGACACGATTCACGCGCCGCCATCACCACGGCTGGGCGCGAGTGCCGCTCGTGCCATTACACGGTTGACCAGCATTGCCGTTGGTTTCGGGCCGGAAACTGTCGGGAGGTCAGTTGGGTGCTGGTGACGCTGGATTGCACGGCGACCTTGTCGCGGTCGCGGTGACCGCCGAGCCCGTCGTCCTCAGCCGGGCGCGGGCTCGGCGCCGGCGGCGCGGCTGACCTCGGCTAGGCGCTGCTCCAGGAAAGCGCGCTCCGCGGCGTTCGCCGTGAGCTCCATCGCGCGCCGGTACGCCTGAGCCGCGCCGGCAGCGTCGCCGAGGCGGCGCAGCAGGTCGGCGCGGGTGGCGGGAAGGTAGGGGTAGTCGGCGAGCCGGGGATCGGTCGCCAACTCCTCGAGGAGCGGCAGGGCGGCGGCCGGACCGTCGGCGAACGCCACGGCGGCGGCCCGGTTGAGCGCGACTACCGGGGTGTTCCACACCGCCAGCAGCCGGTCGTAGAGGTGCACGACGCGCGGCCAGTCGGTCTGCTCCAGGGACGGCGCCGTCGCGTGCACGCCGGCGATCGCCGCCTGCAGGGTGAACCGCCCCGGTGGGCCGGACGCCAGCGCCCCGGCCGTCACCGTGAGCCCTTCCAGAATCGCGCGCTGGTCCCAGCGCGTCCGGTCCTGGTCGGCGAGCAGGAGCAGCCGGCCCTGCTCGTCGGTCCGGGTGGCCCGGCGCGCGTCGGTGAGGAGCAGGAGGCCCAGCAGGCCGCGGGTCTCGGCCTGCTCGGGGAGCAGCGCGGCGAGGGTGCGCGCGAGGTGCAGGGCCCGGTCGCAGAGCTCCTCACGGACGAGCGCGTCCCCCTCGCCGGCCGTGTGGCCGGTGCTGAAGAGCAGGTGGACGGCGGTGAGCACGCTGTCCAGGCGCTCGGGCAGCTCCGCCCGGCCCGGAACCCGGTAAGGGATCCGCGCTGCGGAGATCTTCTTCTTGGCCCGGGTGATCCGTGCCGCCATCGTCGGCTCGGACACCAGGAAGGCCCGGGCGACGTCGGGCGTGGGAACGCCGCAGACCAGGCGCAGGGTGAGGGCGACGCGGGCCTCGGGGGCGAGGGTGGGGTGGCAGCAGGTGAACACCAGGCGGAGCCGGTCGTCCGGCACCGCGGCGTCGGGCCAGTCCAGGTCGGCCGGATCGTGTGGATCGACGGTCGCCGGCTCCACGAGCAGCGGAAGCTTGCGCCGGAGGGTGACCTCGCGACGCAACCGGTCCAGCGCCTGGTTCCGCGCCGCCGTGGTCAGCCACGCGCCGGGCCGCTCCGGGACGCCGTCCCGGGTCCAGGCCTGCAGCGCGCTGACGTACGCCTCCTGCGCGCACTCCTCCGCGACGTCCAGGTCGCCCGCGACGCGCACCGTGGCGGACAGCACGAAGGCCCACTCGGAGCGGTGGGCCTGCGCCAGCGCGGCAGCGACCGCGTCCGCATGCATGGCGGACGCGGTCGGCTCGTCGCTCGGAGCGATCAGAACGGGTTGGTCGTCGGGTCCACGACCGGGCGAACCTCGACGCCGCCGCCGGGGCCGGGCACAGCTTGGCGATCTCGACGGCGTGGTCGAGGTCGCGCGCCTCGACGACGTAGAAGCCGCCGAAGGCCTCCTTGGTCTCGACGAACGGGCCGTCCGTCACCGTGCCGGCACCCTTGATCGTGGTGGCCGTCGTCGTAGGCGCGAGCGCCTCCCCGCCCGCAATGGACCCACCGAGATCGGCGACCTGCTTGAGGAACGTGTTGTGCGCGTCGATCACCGCGCCCCACGCCTCGGGCGACGCGTTCGCGTAGAAGGCCGGGTCTTCGTAGATGAGGATCGCGTACTTGGCCATGGAGCTGTCTCCTGCACTGGGTCGCGGGCCGGCCTGTCCGGCTCCGTCATTGGCGACGACGAACACTCTGCCGCCGGATCGACAGCCGGGCCCGGGTCTTCTTCAAGATTTTCCGGCACCGTGCGTGGCGGAGTCCGCTTTGCGCGCAGAAGTGCACTCCAACGGCCCCACCTGACGCTCCGCCGGGCCGATTGAGCGAGGCGTGGTGATCTCCCGCAGCCGCGAGTGCGGCAGCGTCGCGAGCAGCGTCGACGTCCGCGCCTCGGGTTGATCGCGCGGGTGCGACTGGGATTCACCAACGCGCGAGCCCGCCAGCCGGCTAGCACCCGCGGGGCGACGTCGGCGAACAGGTCACCTGGTAAGCCGATCGCCCGGACCGCGCAGCTTGAGTCTGTGGGCGTCCATTGAGCGGACCTCGAACGGACACACCCCACCTCGCGCCACCCGGCGACGCCGACCAGCCAGAGGAACATCTCACATAGGGTGTCCGGTGATTTGTCCGCTGAGCGGGGGCTATCCGTTACCACTACGCTCACCGGCATGACCGGCATCTCGATCGGCTACGCCCGCTGCTCTACCGACAAGGAGGATCCGGAAGCCAACCGGCAGATCCTGATGACCGCCGCAAACACATACTCCACCCCGGCCTGAACACCCGCATGAGAAACGAGCACCACACCGTGTCGATCACCGCTGACAGAACCGCCCTCACCGACCCCGCCCGGCTGGCTGCGGTACGCCGCTACGAGATCCTCGACGCCCCTACCGACGGCCAGTTCGACACCATCGCGGCGGCCGCCGCAGCGGTGTGCGGCACCCCGATCGCCACGGTCAGCATCGTCGACGCCGACCGTGTCTGGTTCGCCGCGGCAAAGGGCCTGGACGGCGTCGCGCAGGTCGGCACCGAACCGGGACTGTGCGCGTCGGCGTTCTGCGCCGAGGGCCCGTACGTGGTCAACGACGCGGTCACGGATCCACGCACCCTCGACCATCCTCTGGTACGTGGCGAGCTGGGGCTGCGGTTCTACGCCGCGGCCCCGATCGTCACCGCCGACGGGCACCACCTCGGCACCGTTACCGCGATCGACGCCATGCCCCGGGAGCTGACCGAGACGCAGAAGACCGTGCTCGGCCATCTCGCCGACCAGGTCGCGCAGCACCTGGAGCTGCGCCTGGCCACCATCAAGGCGGTACGCGCCGAACGCCAGCTGCGCGACGAAGCCGAACAACGCGCCGCCGCCGCTGCCGAGCTCAACGCCCAGATGCGAGCCGCGGCTACCGTACAGGCCACCACGCCGCACCCCGAGCACTGCCAGCTCGGCGGCACCACCGACTGCACCGAACCAGCCGAGATCAAGATCGCCGACTCGTGGGGTGACTCGGCCTGGGGCTGCACCACCCACGTCGAGGAAGCCATCCTCAACGTCCGATCGGTGTTCATCGCCAGCGAGGAACTCGGCGGCCTCGACGCCTACCTCCACCGCGCCAACAAAGGGTGAACATCACCGTCAGAACGGACGCCGGCTCCTCGGGCAATGAAGTCCTCGACCGCGCCTACGGCATCCAGCTACGGCTGACCATTCCGCAGCCGATCGTCCGCCTGCACCGTGAGCGCGTCGGGCGGACGGGCAGAGCAGCCGACGGCCGGGGAGCTTCCCCGGCCGTCGTGGTGAGGTGATCAGATCAGCGGATGATCGAAAGATCAGGCCGGTCAGAGCGCCAGCCGGTACGTCTTCGCGTGCTGTGCCGTGAAGCCCAGGCGCTCGTATCGTTGGTCGGCGGCTGTGCGAGCCAGTCCGGATGTGACATCGACGGTCTCTGCCCCCGCACTGCGGGCAAGACGGACAGCGGCTCGTATCAGTGTCGCCTCCACCTCGAAGCTGCGTACGGCGTCGTCGACCATCACGTCCTCGGTCCACGCCCGCACACCGGTGGCGAGGGGGGAGACCACCACCGTGAGCATGCCGACGATCTCGCCGTGGAGGCGGGCGACGAGCAGCCGGTTGCTCGGGCACGCGAGCACGGTCCGCAGGACATCGGCGCCGACGACACGAGCAGAGGACGATGTCAGGCGAAGCAGCCAGTCGACGGCCGTCACCAGTTCGCCGGTGACATCTCGAACGACCTCGACCTCGACCTCGGCGAGTTCCGGGCTGAACTCTCGGCCCGGCGATGCCAGGGAAGACCCACGGTTCACGGCACTCCTCCTCGATGGGTGACCGACAGCTCCACGTACCACGCCGGCCGTTGTTCGAGGTGACCGGCCGGATCGTTGCGATCCCACCATCGGCGGTCAGCGGTTGCGGGACCCACCGGCCGGTCGCTGGTGCTCACCGGTGGTCCTTGCCGGGACGGTCCACGTAGACGGGGCAGTCGGCGTGGTGCAGCAGCTGCAGGCCGGTGGAACCGAGCAGCGTACCCACGATCACACCGTGACCCCGGCTGCCGACCACGACCAATCGGGCGCCGTGCGAGACACCGACCAGCACGCCCGCGGCGCTGTCGTGCGACACGATGGTCTCGACCGGCACGCTGGAGTACTTCACGCGCCACGGTGCGAGCTGTTCGGTCAGGCGGGCGCGTTCGGCGGCGTCCTGCTCCGGCGTGGCGATCGTCGTCGTCGGGATGTCGGCGCGGTAGTACACCGGGACGGCCGGCATGTAGGTGCGGATCGCGACGAGTCCGGTCGCCCGCGCGTCAGCGGCGGCGAACGCCGTCGCCAGCACCCGGTCGGCGGACTCGGAGTCGTCAACGCCGACGGCCACCGGTCCGTCCGTGGCGTCGGCGCGTCCCCGCACCACGACCACCGGGCAGGGGGCATGTGTGGCAACCCGCTGGCTGACCCCGCCCAGCAGCAGGCCGGCGAACCCGCCGTGCCCCCGGCTGCCGATCACCAGCAGATCCGCAGCCTCGGCCGCTCCGAGAAGCTGTGCGGCGGGACTACCGGTCATCGTCAATTCTGCGACGTCCACCGTCGGGGCGATCGCCCGGGCGGTGGATGCGGCTGTCGCGGTCACGGTCTCGGCGATCTCACGGGCCGTCTCGAAATGGCCGCCGCCGAAGTCGTAGCGTGCCGTGTTCCAGTCCCA
This sequence comes from Actinoplanes sp. CA-252034, assembly GCF_050956125.1. NCBI lineage: Bacteria > Bacillati > Actinomycetota > Actinomycetes > Micromonosporales > Micromonosporaceae > Actinoplanes > Actinoplanes sp. CA-252034. The sequence continues at coordinate 5,616,544 of NZ_CP191846.1, read as the reverse complement.
GTCCAGGACGTGCACGACAGTCAGCCTCATGTCCCGGCGCGCGGCCTCGAGGGCCGCCCACCGTACGGTCGCCTCGGCTGACGGGGCGCCATCGGTGGCGACGATGATGGTGGGGATGCGCATCGCTCCTCCTTCTCCGGCTCTCCTTTCATCGTGGTCCGCATCGATGCCGGTGGGCAGGGCGAAAGGTCATGCCCGATGCGGGCGGAAGTCCCGCCACGGCGAGTGCCCCAGCGACAACGGTCAGGGCCGGAGGTCCTTGTCGGCTCGGTACGACGAGGGCCGCCGGCGGGCCCAACGGACCGCCCCGCGGTGCCTAGCGGCCGTGCCGTCACAGGCTCCGGGCAACCTAGCGTTCGCTCATGAACAGGTTCGTGTCGGTTCAGGAGAAGCTGCCCGTGGTGATCGGTGTCGACGGCACGCAGGCAGCACTGCAAGCTGTCGATCTGGCCGCTACAGAAGCAGCGCACCGTGATGCGCCGCTGGTGATGGTGCACGCCTGGCCCGGCCGGTACTTCGGCGGACCGCGACTCCGGGCCACCGTGCCGGACCGGGCGGAGGGCGAACACCTGCTCGAGCTCGCCGCACGCCGGGTCCGGCGCACCGATCCACGGCTGAAGGTCACCACCGCGTTGACGGACGAAGGCCCGGCCCAAGCGTTGCTTCGCTGGTCCGCCCGGGCGTGCCTGCTGGTGGTCGGCCACCGGGAGGAGACACTGGCCCATCTCGGATGGGGATCGACCGCTGCCTACCTGGCTCACCACAGCATCTGCCCGTTGCTCGTGAACCGCGGGTCGGCACCCACCCAGGGGCCCGTGATCGTGGCCGTCTCCGGCCGGCACTCGACGACTCTGCAACAGGCCTACGAGGCGGCGGCGTACCGGGGAGGCACACTCGCCGCCGTTCACGTGTGGATCTCCACAAAGGGCCCGGGTAGCGGTGACGGTGAGCGCGGCGACGCCGAACACCGGCTCGACGCGGTGCTGAACAGGTCCGGCCGATCATGGCCAGACGTCCCGGTCACCCGCGTGCTCATCAGCGAGGCCGAGATCGCGTACACGCTGGAACGCGCGGCCTGGCGTGGTCGTCTGCTCGTTGCCGGCAGAGGACACAAAGGCTGGGTGGTCGAGGCGCTGTACCGTTCCGTCGGCGTCACGTCGACCGGCCGTCGACTCTGCCCCGTTCTTCTCGTGCCTCCCGGCCGGCCGGCCACGACCGTGCCGTCACCGACCGCGGTGGCACGCCGCGCGACCCTGACCGAATAGGTGCGACAGGGCCGGGGAGCGTTGATCCGGTCGATGAAACGGGACCTTGGTCCCGTCCGGCGAGGTCGCTGGGCACCCGCGCACGACCGGCCTGAGCACAACGATGGACATGTGACCGGATGACAGCTCCCGGCACTGACGATCGGAGTGATCCCCATGACCGCCGCGGCCGTGACCACCGCCCTGCCGGACGACACCGGCACCGCCATCGAGAACCTGGTCGGCAACGGTCTCAAGGCTTTGGACGAGTACGCCGGCTTCGACCAGGAGCGCATCGACCACATCGTTGCGAAGGCGTCGGTGGCGGCGTTGGGCCGGCACGGTGACCTGGCCCGGCTCGCGGTCGCCGAAACCGGCCGCGGCGTGTTCGAGGACAAGGCCGTCAAGAACATCTTCGCCTGCGAGCACGTCACCAACCACATGGCCGGGCTGAAAACGGTCGGCGTCATCGCCCGCGACGAGATCAACGGCATCGTCGAGATCGCCGAGCCGGTCGGTGTGGTCTGCGCCGTCACGCCGGTCACCAACCCGACCTCGACCACCATCTTCAAAGCCCTGCTGGGGCTCAAGACCCGTAACCCGATCATCTTCGCCTTCCACCCCGCCGCGCAGCGATGCAGCACCGAGGCGGCCCGGATCGTCCGGGACGCCGCCGTCGCCGCCGGTGCCCCGAAGCACTGCATCCAGTGGGTCGAGCAACCGTCGATCGCCGCTACCGGTGCGCTGATGAACCACCCGGGAGTCTCGACCATCCTCGCGACCGGCGGCAACGCCATGGTGCGGGCGGCGTACTCGGCCGGCAAGCCCGCCCTCGGCGTCGGCGCCGGCAACGTCCCGGCGTACGTCCACAGCGGCGCGAAGCTGCGCCGGGCGGTGCACGACATCGTGCTGTCGAAGTCGTTCGACAACGGCATGATCTGCGCCTCCGAGCAGGCGGCCATCATCGACACCACGGTGTACGAGTCAGCGCTCACCGCATTCCGGAACCTGCACGCCCACGTCGTCACCGCCGAGGAGAAGAGCCTGCTGGAAATGCTGATCTTCGGCACCGAGGCCGGCGGCGCGGGTTGCTCCGGCGCGCGCCTCAACCCCGACGTCGTCGGGCAGAGCGCGGCATGGATCGCCGAGCGGGCCGGCTTCACCGTGGCACCCGAGACATCGCTGCTGCTGGTGGAGGTCGACCAGGTCGGACCCGCCGAGCCGCTGACCAGGGAGAAGCTCTGCCCGGTCCTCGCGGTACTGCGCGCCGAATCGACCGAGGACGGCATCCGATACGCCGAGCAGATGGTCGAGTTCGACGGCCTCGGGCACAGCGCGGTCATCCACACCGAAGACGAACAGCTCGCCGAGGAGTTCGGGCGCCGGGTCAAAGCGGTGCGCATCATCTGGAACGCGCCGGCGTCACAGGGCGGCATCGGCGACATGTACAACGCGTTCCTGCCGTCGCTGACGCTGGGATGCGGCAGCTACGGCCACAACTCGGTGTCCGACAACGTCACCGCGGTCGACCTGATCAATATCAAACGGATCGGCCGGCGGGCCAACAACCTGCAATGGTTCAAGGTGCCCCCGAAGATCTACTTCGAGCCGAACGCGATCCGCTACCTAGCCGACATGCCGGACGTGCACCGCGTCACCGTGGTCACCGACCACACCATGACCAAGCTGGGGTACGTCGACCGGCTGATCACCGTCCTGCAACGGCGACCCGAACGCGTGGCGCTGCAGGTCATCGACGATGTCGAGCCGGAACCCAGCGTCGCCACCGTCGACCGTGGCGCGGAGCTGATGCGCTCGTTCCAGCCCGACACCATCATCGCCCTTGGCGGCGGATCGGCGATGGACGCCGCCAAGGTGATGTGGCTGCGCTACGAGCACCCGGAGGTGGTGTTCGCCGACATGCGGGAGAAGTTCTTCGACATCCGCAAGCGGGCGTTCAAGTTCCCGGCCCTCGGCGGACGGGCCCAGCTGGTGTGCATCCCCACCACGTCGGGCACGGGCGCCGAGGTGACACCGTTCGCCGTCATCACCGACACCGCGACCGGCAAGAAGTTCCCCCTCGCCGACTACGCCCTCACGCCGAGCGTGGCGATCGTCGACCCGGTCCTCGCCGCCGACCTGCCGCCCACCATCACCGCCGACAGCGGCTTCGACGCGCTCACCCACGCCACCGAGTCCTACGTGTCCGTCTACGCCAACGACTTCACCGACGGGCTCGCCCTGCAGGCCATCAAGCTCATCTTCGCCAACCTGGAACGGGCCGTACGCCACGGCGGAGCCGACCCCGAGGCGCGGGAGAGGATGCACAACGCCGGCACCATCGCCGGCATGGCCTTCGGCAGCGCCTTCCTGGGCATCGTGCACGCCATGTCGCACACCCTCGGCGCTACGTTCCACGTGGCGCACGGGCGGACCAACGCGATCCTGCTGCCGCACGTCATCCGCTACAACGGCTCGGCCCCGGCGAAGCTGACCGGCTGGCCCAAGTACGAGAACTACCGGGCGCCGGAGCGCTTCCAGGACATCGCCCGCATGCTGGGCCTGCCCGCGGCCACCCCACAGGAGGGCGTCGAGTCGTACGCCGCAGCGGTCGAGCGGCTCCGCGACGCCGTCGGCATCGAGCCGTCGTTCAAGTCCGTCGGCGTCGACGAGACCGCCTTCCTGACCGCTCTGCCGCAGCAGGCGATCAACGCCTACGAGGACCAGTGCGCCCCGGCCAACCCGCGCATGCCGATGCTCGACGACATGCAGCAGCTCATGCAATCGGCCTATTACGGTTCCTGACTCACCATCGCAGCAGCACAGTCGGGTTTGGTACGCGAGTGTGTGATTACGGCCGCCAGAACGGGCGCCAGTTGTTAGCCAGTTTCGGCGCCACCCCGCTGGTCGCTCTCGCGTGAATGTTCGTGAGAACTAGCGCCACCTGTTGACCATGGCTGATGTGAGGACCAGCCGCCATCAGGCCCGGCCGTGACTCTCTGTCGCGGCTCATAGCCGGCCGGCGGCGGAATGCGCGCTCGTGCCGAGATCCGGATGTCCGTCGAGACCGTCAACCGGTGAGCTGAAACAGCATGTGAACCCGGCACGCCTCGCTCGCTGCGGGCGCTGAGCCGAGCAGGGCGTGCCACACTGGCGCCATGGCCAGACCTCAGACGGTCGACGAGTACATCGACGGCTTCACCGGACCGGGCCGCGAGCTGCTTGAGCAGCTGCGGGCACTGGCCTACGAGGCGGTTCCGGAGGCGAGCGAGGCGATCAAGTGGGGTTATCCGGCGTGGGTGCACCCCTCCGGAACGATCCTCTTTATGGTCAGTGGTCACGCTAGACACGCCAGCGTCGCGTTCACGCCCAGCACTCGCGAGGGGTTCGATGCCCAGCTCGTCGGCTTTGCTACCGGTAAGGGCACGGTCAAACTCCCATACGGCCAACCTGTGCCGGGCGATTTGTTGCGCCGGATGATCGCGTTTCGCGTACGCGAGCACGAGGACGATGGCGTGCTGTGGATGTGACCGTGTCGTGTATTGGTGAGATCGCTTCCATCTGTCGAACCGAGCGTGCCAGGAGCCGTACGACGCACAGATTCGCCGCCGACTGTACATAAACCCGAGGTCAGGGAGGCGCACGCATCTGCCGCAGGCAAGGCGCGGCCTCGTTTCGGGCGCCCATCACCCTGCGCAAGCGGCATGCCGACCGACGCCGCGTGGGCGGGTCCTCGCTGGGACGGCGCCGAAACTCACGTACATCGAAATCGGTGAGGTCTACGTGGTGCCGAAACTCGGCGACATCTGGCGCCGAAACTCACCAACAAAACCAAGTGTGGAGCTCTGAGGCGGCAGGGGGCCAATCCACCCGAGGCCGCGACCACGAGCTACGTATCGTTGTGCGTGGCAGTCGCGGTCGAACTCGTCGATACCTGCAGCCGCTGGCGTAGCCTGTGGCAGTGAACGGTGCCGGCGGCGGACACCTGGCTGCGTCTCCGTACTCGACCGGAGGCGGTGGCACGGTGCTCGAGCATCGCTACGGTGCCACGCTGCTGTCCTGCTTGCTGAGCGGCAACCCCGCGCCCGAGCTCGGCGACGATGCCACGCTCGAGTCCGTGACCTTCCAGGCCAGCGGGATCAGCCCGGTCGACGACCTGGTAGTGGCCGGTCGTTCGCCGGATGGCGGCGAGCGCCGGGTGTCGATCGGGGTAAGGCGAGCGCCGGCGCTCGTCAGGAGCGACCACGCCTCGGCCGAACTGCTGACCTCCTACGTCCGCGTCGTCGCCGAGCACTGGCCGGCGGTGTACGCCGGACGGTGGCGCCTCGCCCTGGCCGTGGCCAGCCCGAACCCGGCCGTGCAACAGCTCCGGGAGCTGACCGTGATCGCCCGGGCGGTCGGGGACGAGGCAGCGTTTCGCGCCGAGGTCGCACGGCCGGGGCGGACGAACGACGACGTCCGCGGCCGGTTGGTCCACATCGATGCGCTGGTGACGACGGCCGCTGGCCGCACCCACGTCGACGGCGTGGATCTCGGCGAGCTCACCTGGCGCCTGCTTCTTGCCCTGTACACCCGGGAGTTACGGCTCGAGGGCGGGGACGAGACGGATCGGACCGTCGCCGCCGGACAGCTCCGGGCCGTGGTCGTCGACGACGTGACACCGCCACACCTGCTGTTTCCGCGGCTCGCGGAACTGGTGGCCCGCTACGCGCCCTCGGGTGCCCACGTCACCGAGTCCGTGCTCCGTAGAGACCTCTCCGGCACTCCGTTGCGGGCGACCACGACCCACCGATCGGCGTACCTGCAGTTCGTCCGGGACGCGGCGCCGGCTGTCCTCGTAGGGCGGGAACGTGAGCTCGCCGAGCTTGAGCGGTTCTGTCTTGACGACGGTCCCGGCTACCGCTGGCTGCGGGCCGGACCATGGGCGGGCAAGTCGGCGCTCATGCGGTGGTTCGTGCTGCACCCGCCGGCCGGCGTCGCAATGGTCTCGTTCTTCGTCACCGCCCAGCATCCGGGACAGCACGACCGGGCTGGCTTCGTCGACGTGCTCCTCCAGCAGTTGGGCGAGCTGCTGGGCGGGCCACCACCGCCGTTGACCGAGGCCACCCGCGAGGTGTATCTGATCGAGTGGCTGCACCGGGCCGCCGCGGAGCTTCGCGGGCGGGCTTTCCGGCTAGTACTCGCCGTCGACGGCCTCGACGAGGACCGGGGCGTCACCCCGGGACCAGACTCGCACAGCATCGCCGCGCTGCTGCCGCGGCACCTGCCGGAGAATCTGAGGGTGATCGTCACGGGGCGGCCGAACCCGGAGCTGCCGTTCGACGTCCCGGACGACCACCCGTTGCGGAAGCCGGAGGTAGCCCGGCAACTGGAACCCTCGCCGGAGGCACAGATCGTCCGCGCCGCGATGGAACGAGAGCTACGGCACCTGCTGCACGGCACGAGCCAAGAGCGCGACCTGCTCGGTGTCCTGGCCGCCGCCGGCGGGGGCCTCACCGGAGCGGATCTCGCGATGCTGAACGGCCTCGATCGACTCGACATAGACAAGCTGCTCAAGGCCGTGTCAGGCAGGACCTTCGTAGCGTCGTCCGGTCCCTGGCGTGCCGACGAGCGGCACTACGCCCTCGGCCATGAGGAACTCCAGCAGGAGGCGATCCGAGTCATGGGCCGAACCAGGCTCCTGGCCTACCGCGAGCGCATCCACGCCTGGGCCGACCGCTTCCGCAACGCCGGCTGGCCCGGAGACACCCCCGGCTATCTGCTCGGCAGCTACGTCCAGCTCCTGATCGATACCGCGGACCTGGATCGACTGATCACGTTCGCCGCCGACGGGAGCCGCCACGACCGGATGCTGGATGTCAGCGGCGGCGACAACGCCGCTCTGACCGAGATGGCGGCGACCGCCGCGCTGCTGCGACGGCCGGCCCACCCCGACCTGCGTGCGTTGCTGCGCTTGGCCGTGCACCGCGACCGCCTGCTCCGCCGCAACGAGCGGATGCCGAAGGAGCTCCCGGCAGTGTGGGCGGCCCTCGGCAACCGCAACCGCGCCGAGGCGTTGGCCCGCGCGATCCTCCGTAGCGATGGCGGCGCGGACGAGGCCCTGATCCTGCTGGCGGAGCAGATCGCGCGGAACGGCGACTATGACAAGGCACGGCAGCTCGCGGAGGAGATCCATCTATACGGACGCGCCGGCGCGTTCTGCCGCTTGGCCATGCTGGCCCATACAGGCGGAGGCGACGAGCAGCTCGAGGGGCTGTTGGCGGCCGCCGAGACGGCCGCCGCGGCTGTGACGACCGACGTGGAGGTTCGCAGTTTCGCGTTCGGGCAGATCGCGGTCGTGCGCGCCACAGTCGGCGACCTCGCCGGCGCGCTCGATGCGATCGACAAGATCGAAGTCTTGGATCGCCGCTTCGGTGAGGTACTGATTCGCGTCGCGAAGCTCGCCGCGGCGATGGACGACGAGCCGGCCGTTCGCGCGATCATCGATTACTGGCGGCCGGACACCTTTCAGGACCCGCCACAGTGGTTGATAGCGCAGTCTGTGACGCTGGCGGAGTTGGTTGGTGACCTCGAGCGAGCCGAGGCCGAATCGGCCCTGATCACGTCGGTGGTAAGCCGGTGTGCAGAACTTGCGTTCCGTGCGCGCGCGGCCGAGGCTCAGATTGCCGCGGACTACGCCCGCTCTGCAGGGGACATCGCTCTGTCGGCGCCGGACGAGGATCGCGTCACGGCGCAACTCCATGTCGTGCGCGCATGGATCGCGGCACGGGACCTCCAGGCGAGCGTCCAGGCGCTGCACGAGATGACCGTCCGCGAGGACCACCATTTCGCTGATCGATCCGCACTCGAGCGTGCCCTTGAGGCGGTCGTGGAACAGGCGTTGGCGAACGGCGAGGTCGAGCTGGCGGCCGGCCTCGCGGTGGTCGCCGCGGAGCGCGGTCTGGCTCGGGCGAACGCCGACATGATCCTGATCCACGCCCTCGTGGACAACGGGGAGTTGTCACGGGCCGAGAGCATCGCGCGTGCGGGTACACACGTAGCGGCGAACGTGAACGCCTTGGCGGTCGTCGCATACGCCCGCGCCTGCGCCGGCGACCACGAACGGGCGGCCGAAATCGCCACTGAGATCGAGCAGTCGGTCCGCGCCGCCGCCGGTCTCGATTCGCCGGTCGCGCTCGCCGAACTCGCCCTCGTCCTGCTGAAGACGGGCTCACACGAACATGTCGGCTGGCTTGTCGCGCAGATCCACGGCCGCATCATGTCCGATGCGCATTACGACGACCGCGATCTCGTGACGGTGAGACTCGTCCACGAACTGGCGAGGTGGGAGCGGTTCGCGGAGGCGGAGGCGCTGACGAACGCGCTGGACCCGGGCGGCGACTCGCTGATCACCGAGATTTACACCCACCACCTGCGCAACGCCGGTCGACGCGGGCAGGTTGACGCCGAGCCGGCGGAAGCGGAACCGGTCGAGGTCCGTATCGACATGTCGGTCCAGGGACGCAGTGACCAAGAGATCCGCGATCTGTTCGAGGCGGCGGACCGGAGGGCGTGGCCGGAGTACACGGCGGCGTTGGCCGAGGTCGGACGCGTCGAACTCGCGGAGTCGCTGGCCCTCGGTCTCGACGATCTTGACGAGCGGACCTGGGCGCTGGCGCCGATCGTGCGTCCGGCCTGCGAGCGTGGCGACGTCGAGCTCGCCGAACGGGTCGGCTTGGCGATCCCGCAGGACCATGAGCGCGCGAAGGCGCTGGCGACGATCGCTGGGCAGGTGCCGGACGATAAGGAGCGGGCGGACCGCGCGGAGGCGGAAGCGCGCGGCGTGCGGTTTGCCGAGGAACGGTCCGAGGCGCTAGCGGCCTTCGCGGCCGCGATGTTCGCTGTCGGCGACGTCGACCGGGCGCTGTCGGTCGCCCGCAGCATCGACCTTCCGCCCGAACGGGCCAAGGCTCTCCTGGCGATCGCAGATCAGCTATCGCCGCCAGCGCGGCGGCGATTGATCGCGGAGGCGCTGTCCTTCGCTGCCTGGGACGTCGTCCTACCGTGGCTCGTCGCGCATGAGCCGGCCGCGTTGGACATCGTGGTCGAGGAGCTCGGCGTGACCGGCGACGCCTGATCGGTAGTACTGGCGAGGTTTGGCAGTCAGCCTGAAGCGCTTCCCCGCGTTACCGGCGAAGTGCCGGTAGGTGCGTGGGCCACCGCCAAACTGGCCAGCCTGGTCGAGCGCCCGACCATGGGCAGATCCGCCATCTGGCGCCCAAACTCGGTTCTGTCCCGTCAAGATCAGCCCGGCGGTCACGGCGGCGAGGTGGGCGGTCACGACCGGCCAGCGCCCGCCCGATCGAGGTCAGCATCGCCCGCAACGGCTCGCTGCGACGAGCCCGACGACGCGTCGGCCCGCTGACCTGCTCGACGAACGTCCGCAACTCGCAGGCGGTGTTGCTGCAGAAGAAGCGGCGCGCCGTCAGGCACAGCTCTACCAACCGGCCCGCGACCGGCAGATCAGCCAGCCGGCGCTGATACCGGGAATGCACCCGCCCGGACCCCGCCTAGCACCCAGGGCAGAACTGCACAGCGCTTCGCGCCGCTGCGCGAAGGACGACACCAGCGCTGGTTTCGATGACTTCGTGGACCTCTACGCCATCAAGAGGCGGCAGCAGCCTGCCGATGACCTCATCACACCATCACCCAACGATCGATCATGATGAACATCGATCACTCTTGACGGGGCAGAATCGAGCGTTGTGTTGCTCCGGCTACCGTGACGCTCGGACTACTCCAGGACGACAGCGGCCGGAAAGTCGGCCGGTTCACAGTGGCGATAGGCGGTGGTCAGCGCCTGCGGCGGGAGGCCGAGAGCCTCGATGATTGCCCAGTGCTGGACCTCGGCCATCACGTGCGGGGCGTCGATCTCGCCCCGCAGGGCGGCGCCGATGGCGTTCAAGTCGGGTGGGCCGGCCGCGAACGGGGCGAAGGCCGCCGGGTCGTCGCCCACCGGGCCCTCGGGGATCTGGAAGTCGACCGGGTAGACGACGTTGTCGATCATCGGGTGGAACTGGCCGTCGTCGTCCTCGAACATTTCCACCAGCATCTCCGCGTCGGAGATGTAGGTGTGGACGGTCTCGCCGTCGCGGATCACGTAGCAGCGGACGAGGTCCGAGTCGAAGACGTACATCGCCAGTGTTGGACGGCCCAGGCGCACGCTCAGGTCCGCGCCGATGGAGCGGACCGGGGCGGTGTCCCGGTCACCCTCCTCGGGCAGCACCGCCACCCGATCCTCTGCCAGTGGCACGACGATCGCAGTGACCCCAGCATCGCGGAGCGCGTCCACGGTCGCGTCGAGGTGAGCGGCGACCAGCAGAGTCTCGTATGTTGATCCCATCAGGGGCGAACCTTAGCCCTTCTTCAACGGACTGCAGCACATCTGACCGATCTCCAGCTCCGGTGTGGTCGAAGGCAATGCCAACCGGATCAAGATGGTCAAATGGCTTCGAGCTGCTCCGCAACCGAGTCTTGCTGGCCCAATGACCCTGAAGACCAATCACTTTTCACGGGACAGAACCCCAAACTCGCGAACGAAGCCACACAGTCCCGGGACTTCTTTCCTGTGCCACCTGGCACAGGCAACGGGCTCTCACCGGCATCCGGTGAGGGCCCGTCACATGTAGCGCGTGTCAGCAGACGGTCAGCCCGTGCGCCCGGAACTGGCCCCGCACCCGTTCCTGCAGCGCCGCGTCGGGCGGTGGGGTGTCGGCGAGCGGGAAGGGCAGGCCGAGAGCGGCGTATTTCGGGGCGCCGAGACGGTGGAAGGGCAGCACCTCGACGCGTTCGATCGTGGGCACGCCGGCCGCGATCGCGGCGACGGCGTCGACGTCGGCCGGGTCGTCGGTGAGGCCGGGGACGAGCACGAAACGGACCCAGATAGGTGTGCCGCGGTCGGCGAGGCGGTGCGCGAATCGTACGGTGGGCGCCAGGCGCCCGGTCCGGGTCACGGTGCGATAGGCGGCCGGGGTACCGGATTTGATGTCGAGCAGCACCAGGTCGACCGCGTCGAGCAGGTCGTCGTCGGCGCGGTGACCGAGGAAGCCGCTGGTGTCCAGGGCGGTGTGCAGACCCATCTCCCGACAGCCGCGCAGCACCTCGCGGGTGAACGCGGGCTGCAACAGCGGCTCACCGCCGCTGAGGGTGACACCGCCGCCGGCCACCTTCAGGAAGCGCTCGTAGCGGCGGATCTCGGTGAGTAGGTCGTCGGCGCCGGTGGTCCGCCCGTTGCGGCGCTGCCAGGTATCGGGGCTGTGGCAGTACTGGCACCGCAGGGGACAGCCGGCGAGGAACGCGACGAACCGGGTGCCCGGCCCGTCCACTCCGGTGGAGATGTCGAAGGAGTGGACGGAACCGGGCACCCGGGTCGGCGTGGTGGCACCGGTCATCAGAGCGATCCGTGGAAGGTGCGGGAGATGACGTCGCGCTGCTGTTCGGCGGTGAGCTTGACGAAGTTCACCGCGTACCCGGAGACCCGGATGGTGAGCTGCGGATACTTCTCCGGGTGCGTCATCGCGTCCTCGAGGGTGGCCCGGTCGAGGACGTTGACGTTCATGTGGAAGCCGCCGCCGTCGGTGTAGCCGTCGAGGACCCCGGCCAGGTTGCCGATCCGCTCCGCACGGGTGTGCCCGAGGCCGTCCGGGGTGGCGGTGATGGTCAGCGAGATGCCGTCACGGGCCGACCGGTACGGCAGTTTGGCCACCGACAGCGCGGCGGCGACCATGCCGTGGGAGTCGCGGCCGTTCATCGGGTTGGCGCCGGGCGCGAACGGCTCGCCGGCCCGCCGGCCGTCCGGGGTGTTGCCGGTGTGCTTGCCGTAGACCACGTTCGAGGTGATCGTGAGCACCGACAGGCTGGGCTCGGCATTGCGGTAGGCGGGCTGCCGGCGGATCTTGTCCATGAACCGCTCGACGAGGTCCACCGCGATCGCGTCCGCCCGGTCGTCGTTGTTGCCGAACGCCGGATAGTCGCCGTCGACCGCATAGTCCACGGCCAGTCCATCGTCGTCGCGCAGCACCTTGACCTGGGCGTGCTTGATGGCGGAGAGACTGTCCACGGCGACCGACAGACCGGCGATGCCGGTGGCCATGAACCGGTGCACCGGGTAGTCGTGCAGAGCCATCTCGAGCCGCTCGTAGGCGTACTTGTCGTGCATGTAGTGGATGACGTTGAGCGCGTCGACGTAGGTCTCGGCGAGCCAGTCGAGCGTCCGGTCGTACGCCGCGAAGACCGTCTCGTAGTCGAGCACGTCGTCGCGGATCGGAGCGGCGGCCGGGGCGACCTGGTCGCCGGTCATCTCGTCGCGGCCGCCGTTGATCGCGTACAGAAGCGCTTTGGCGAGGTTGGCGCGGGCGCCGAAGAACTGCATGTCCTTGCCGACGCGCATGGCCGACACGCAGCACGCGATCGCGGTGTCGTCGCTGTAGGCGGGCCGGATCAGATCGTCGTTCTCGTACTGGATGGCGCTGGTGTCGATCGACACCTGGGCGCAGAACCGTTTGAACCCGTCGGGCAGGCCGGGTGACCAGAGCACTGTCAGGTTCGGCTCCGGGGCGGGCCCGAGGTTGTAGAGGGTCTGCAGGTACCGGAAGCTGGTGCGGGTGACCAGCGGCCGGCCGTCGTGCCCGATACCGCCGAGCGCCTCGGTCACCCAGGTCGGGTCGCCGGAGAACAACTGGTCGTACTCGGGGGTGCGCAGGAACCGGATGATCCGCAGCTTGATGACGAAGTCGTCTACCAGTTCCTGCGCCTGCTGCTCGGTGAGCGTCCCCTCGGCGATGTCACGCTGCAGGAAGATGTCGACGAAGGCGGCCGTGCGCCCGAGCGACATCGCGGCGCCGTTCTGCTCCTTGGTGGCGGCCAGGTAGGCGAAGTAGAGCCACTGGATCGCCTCCCGGCCGGTCGTGGCCGGCACCGAGATGTCGTGGTCGTAACGGTCGGCCATGAACCGTAGTTCCTCTAGCGCCCGGATCTGCTCGGCGAGCTCCTCCCGGTCGCGGACCACACTCTCGGTGGAGAGCCGGCTGTCCAGCGAGACCTTGAGCTTGCGGCGTTCGGCGACGAGCCGGTCCACGCCGTAGAGGGCGACCCGCCGGTAGTCGCCGATGATCCGGCCGCGGCCGTACGCGTCGGGAAGGCCGGTGATGATGTGCGACCGCCGGGCGGCCTTCACATCGGCGGGGTAGGCGTCGAACACGCCGTCGTTGTGGGTCTTGCGGTACTGGCTGAAGATCGTGCGGACGGCAGGATCGAGCCGGTAGCCGTACGCCGCCAGGCCGGCCTCGACCATCCGCAGTCCACCGTTCGGCATGATCGCCCGGCGCAGCGGCGCACTGGTCTGCAACCCCACGATCAGCTCGTGGTCCCGGTCCAGATAACCGGGCTCGTGCGAGGTGATGGTGGACGGGGTGTGCGCGTCCACGTCGTAGATGCCGCGGCGCTGCTCCTCGACGAACATGCGCTGCAGCTCACGCCAGATCCGCTCGGTCCGGTGCGTCGGCCCGGTCAGGAAGTCGGACCCGCCGGTGTACGGCTCGACGTTGTCGTGGATGAACGCGCCGACGTCGATCGACTTGCGCCATCCGGTGCCGCGGAATCCGCGCCAGGCGTCGTGGGATGTGGTGGCGGTCATGGCCCCTCCTTGGTCTCCCTCCAGCTTTGCCGCCGCAGCCGCCCGCCGGTCAGGGCCGGAGGTCCCGGACGGCCGGGACCGTCCGGGACCTCCGGATGCGGGCGCGATCTCGTCGGCCCTGGTGGGCGGACTCGCGGCAGCAGGACGAGGCGGGTCGGGGCGACACCGGCCGGCCCGCGGAGGGCTCGGGCCCTTCGGCCCTGCCTGCCGGGATGCCGTGCTCCTAGCGTGATCGCAAAGAGCTCGGGAGGGCTGATGAAGACCTGGACCGTGGACGATGTGATGACCAGGGCGGTCGTGTCGGTACCGGCAACCGCCTCCTATCGAGAGCTGGTCGATCTGCTGATCAGCCGCCACTTCAGTGCGGTGCCGGTCGTGGACGACTTCCAGCGCGTGGCCGGAGTCGTGTCCGAGGCGGACCTGCTCCGCAAGATCGAGTACGCGGGCGACGAGGACGCCCGGTTCTTCGAGAGCCGCCGCCGGCGGGGAGAGCGCGCCAAAGCTCTCGCCGGAACGGCGGCGGAGCTGATGAGCAGCCCACCGGTCACCGTCCTGGCCGGCACGCCGATCGCCGCGGCCGCCCGAACCCTGGACGCCGAACAGGTCAAACGCCTGCCGGTGGTGGACGACCTGGGCCGGCTCGTGGGCATCGTGACCCGCGGCGACCTGCTGAAGGTGCACCTGCGACCGGACGACGAGATCTGCGCGGACGTGCTCGCCCGGCTGTCCACCTGCCTCCTCGGCGACGCGGTCGACGGCGAGCCGGTGACCGCGCAGGTGCAGCAGGGTGTGGTGACACTCACCGGCCGGGTCGGCCACCGCTCGACGGTCGACCGGTCGGTGCGCTTGACCCGGCAGGTCGCTGGAGTGGTGCAGGTCGTCGACACGCTGGGATTCGACGTCGACGATCGCGAGATCCTCACCACCGGCACGGTCTTCGGCGTCGCATGAACAGGCATCCATCGGGAGTGGTCACATGACGTCGCTCAGTGTTCTCGACCAGCTGACGCTGCACGCCTTCGTCTCCGATCTCCCGGCGCCGTGGCTGCGCCGGCTGGCATCGGCGGGACGTCCGGTGTATCTCCCGGCCGGTCGGCGGCTGTTCCGGGAGGATGCCGTCGCCGACCGGTTCTGGTTGCTGCACGCGGCCCGTCTCCGGCTGGTCGAGCTCTACGCCTGCCCCGGAGCGACGTCGTGACCGGCCGCGGACGGTTCCGGCGGTGGCTGTACCGCGGCGGCCGGCCGAATCGGCTGGCCCGCATCCTCAATCGGATCTCCGCCGTACAGTTCGCCTCCGGGCGCCTGGCACCTGCCACATGGGTCACGCTGGAGGTCGTCGGCAGGCGCAGCGGGCGCATCGTCTCCTGCCCGCTCGTCATGACCGTCCACCAGGGCGAACGCTACCTCGTGTCGATGCTCGGCCGGCGGGCGAACTGGGTCGCCAACGTCCGCGCCGCCGATGGCGCCGCGGTCCTGGCGCACGGTTCCCGGGAGCCGGTCCACCTCATCGAGGTCGAGGTGGGGCAACGACCGCCGATCCTGCGGCGCTTCGTGGCGACGGCGCCGGGCGCCCGTCCCCACATCTCGGTCGGCCCGCACGCGGCCCTGGAGGAATTCAGTGCGATCGCCGCCGACCATCCGGTGTTCCGGGTCGCCAGCTGATGAGCGGGCCCGGATCGTCACGCCGAGCCGAAGCCATCAGCATCACGTCGTGTCCGAGCAGGCGGACGGTGAACACCGCCGACAGAAGCCGAAGCCGGCCGCAGACCGCCGGAGCGGGTATCTCGTGCCCTCCGAGCGTCACCGCTGCACGACCAGGCGATGGGCCCGCAACGCGTGCGCCCACCACGGCCGCGGCTGAGATGCCGCGGCGCGCAGCGGAGGGCAGGAGGCGCGTTTGACGCTGACCCAACCGCCGGGGCCCATGGTCACGGTGCCGACGGCCGGCTGCTGGCGCACGGCGACGGCCACGGCTGCCGCGGTGAGGACCGTGCCCGCCATGGCGGCGAGCACGATGGCGGTGACATCCACGGAGGGCACGAATCGGATGCCGTCGGCGCCGACGGCGTACGCCCCGATCTCGCGTCGCCCGACGCGCACGGTGACCAGATCGGGCCGGCCGTCGAAGGTCGTGGCCATGTCCTTCTCCTATCTGCTGTCGGAGACGGCCGCCGCGGTGGTCGCGGCCCGGCCGGCCTCGAGGCGGGCGATCGGCACCCGGAACGGTGAGCAGGAGACGTAGTCCACGCCGGCGTCGTGGAAGAAGCGGATCGAGGCGGGATCGCCGCCGTGCTCCCCGCAGACTCCGGTGACCAGCTCGGGGTGGGCGGCCCGGCCCCGTTCGACGGCGGTTCGGACCAGTTCGCCCACGCCGCCGGTGTCGAGGGTCTCGAACGGCGACGCGGCGAAGACGCCCAGTTCCAGGTACTTGCCGAAGAAGGCGCCTTCGACGTCGTCGCGGGAGAAGCCCCAGGTCATCTGGGTGAGATCGTTGGTGCCGAAGGAGAAGAAGTCGGCGTGTCCGGCGATCTGGCCGGCGGTGAGAGCGGCACGGGGAACCTCGATCATGGTGCCGATCCGAATCGGCGGGGCCCCGTCCACCGTGGCGAGCACGGATGCGGCCTCCGCCCGTACCATCTCGAGCTCTTGAACCGCGCCGACCAGGGGGACCATGATCTCCGGTCGCGGGTCGCCGCCCGCGGCGACCCGCGCCGCGGCGGCCTCCGCGATCGCCCGGACCTGCATGGCGAACAGACCGGGAACGACCAGGCCCAGGCGTACGCCGCGCAGCCCCAGCATCGGGTTGGCCTCGTGCATGCGGCGGACGGCCGCCAGTAGGGTGGCGTCGTGTCCCGGGTCGTCGCCGAGCGCGTCGGCGCGGGCGACGCGGGCGGTCAGTTCCTCCAGCGGCGGCAGGAACTCGTGTAGCGGCGGGTCGATCAGCCGGATCGTCACCGGCAGGCCGTCCATCGCGGTGAACAGGTCGACGAAATCGGCGCGTTGCAGCGGCAGCAGCGCCGCCAGCGCGGCCTCCCGTTCGGTATCGCCGTCGGCGAGGATCAGACGTTCGACCAGGATCCGGCGGTCGCCGAGGAACATATGCTCGGTACGGCACAGGCCGACGCCGGTCGCACCGAACCGGCGGGCCCGTCCGGCGTCCGGCCCGGTGTCGGCGTTGGCGTGCACGCCGAGCCGCGCGACGTGGTCGGCATGGGTCAGCAGACGCTGTACCGCGGACAGCAGCGGATCACCCGCCGGGGTCAGTTCGCCCTCGAAGTAGCGCACGACGGGGGAGGGGTGGACCGGCACGGCTCCGGCGTAGACGCGGCCGCTGGTGCCGTCGACGGAGATGACGTCCCCCGTCTTGACGGTTCGTCCGCCGACGGTGAACGAGTCCTCGCCGATGTCGAGGTCGTCCGCGCCGCAGACACAGGTCTTGCCCATGCCGCGGGCGACGACCGCGGCATGCGACGTCTTGCCGCCCCGGCTGGTCAGGATTCCCCGTGCGGCGATCATGCCGGGCAGGTCGTCGGGGTTGGTCTCCCGGCGGACCAGGATGACCGGCCCGGTCGCCGCCGCTGCGGCGGCGGAGTCGAAGACGACAGCGCCCACCGCGGCGCCCGGTGACGCGGGCACCCCGGTCGTCAGCGGCGCGGGAGCGGCGGTGGTGTCGAAACTCGGGAACATCAGGTGGGCGAGCTGCTCACCGGTGACCCGTTGCAGGGCCTCGTCGAGGGTGATGGCGCCCTCGTCGACGAGTTGCCCGGCGATGACGAACGCGGCGGCCGGCGTGCGTTTGCCGACCCGGGTCTGCAGCATCCACAGTTTGCCGTCCTCGATGGTGAACTCGATGTCGCACAGGTCCCGGTAGCGTTGCTCCAGCCGTTCCATGATCGACAGCAGTTGCCGGTAGGACCGGGGGTCGATGCCGGCCAGCTCGTCGAGGCTCATCGTGTTGCGGATTCCGGCGACGACGTCCTCGCCCTGGGCGTTGCGCAGGTAGTCGCCGTAGGCGCCGCGCCGGCCGGTGGCCGGGTCGCGGGTGAAGGCCACGCCGGTTCCGGAGTCGGCGCCGTGGTTGCCGAAGACCATCGCCATGACGTTCACCGCGGTGCCGAGATCGTGCGGGATGCGTTCCTGCCGCCGGTAGAGGACCGCCCGTTCGGCGTTCCAGGACGCGAAGACCGAGCCGATCGCCAGGAACAGCTGCTCGTGCGGCGCCTGCGGGAAGTCCCGGCCGGTGTGCGCGTGGAACACCTTCTTGTACGCCCCGACGACGTCCCGCAACTGCACGGCGGACAGGTCCGCGTCCGACCGCACCCCGGCGGCCGTACGAGCCGCCGCCAGCTCGACCTCGAACTGTTCGCCGGGAACGCCGAAAACGGTCCTGCCGAGCATCTGGATCAGCCGCCGGTACGAGTCCCAGGCGAACCGTTCGTCCCCGCTGCGCCGGGCGAGTCCCGCCACGCTGCCGTCGTTGAGCCCGATGTCGAGAATCGTCTCCATCATGCCGGGCATGGAGAACTTCCCGCCGGAGCGCACCGACACCAGCAACGGGTCGTCCGGGGCTCCCAGGATCTTGTCCATCCGTACCTGGACCGCTCGCAGATGCTGTTCCACCTCGTCGAGCAGGCCGACCGGCATCGATCCGGTACGCAGGTATTCCCGGCACGCCGCGGTGGTGATGGTGAAGCCGGGGGGAACAGACAGACCCATCCGGGTCATCTCGGCCAGGTTGGCGCCCTTACCGCCGAGCAGATCCTTGAGATCCTTGTCGCCGTCGATGAAGTCGTACACATACCTGGACATCCGAGCCTCGCCCTCATCGGTTCGTGGTCAGTCCTCTCTCTTGTTGGTAGCCCCGCCCTCGACCCACCGAGTAGGGCCGAACGTCCCGGCCGGACCGGCCCGGCAGGAACCAAGGTGAAGCAGGAGCGAGCCGAGCCCCACTTGGCCGCCGAGACCCGGTAGAAAGACGGAATGATCCGAGTCTTTCTGCTCGACGACCACGAGGTGGTCCGGCGTGGTCTGGCCGACCTGCTGCAAGCCGACGGCGACATCGAGGTGATCGACGAGTCGGGCCTGGCGCAGGAGGCGACCGCTCGCATCCCCGCGCTGCGTCCCGACGTGGCGATTCTCGACGCCCGGCTGCCCGACGGCAGCGGTATCGACGTGTGCCGCGACGTCCGGGCCATCGACGCCACGATCAAGGGCCTGATCCTGACGTCGTACGAGGACGACGAGGCGCTGTTCGCGGCGATCATGGCAGGAGCCTCGGGATATGTGCTGAAGCAGATCCGGGGCAACGATCTGGTCGACACGGTTCGCCGCGTCGCGGCTGGTCAGTCCCTGCTGGATCCCGCGGTGACGCAGCGGGTGCTCGCCGAGCGTCCACACAGCTGATCCGCAGCCCGAGACCGGCCGGTTTCCTGACAGGAACCGGCCGGCGGCATGTCGGGACCACGGACGGGACCGGGCGGGACTTTCGGCCCTGAGCGCGGGGTGGGGTGATCACCAGACTCAGGGCATCCGTGGAAAGGATCCCCCCGTGGACGCGCTCGACCTGGCTCGATGGCAATTCGGCATCATCACCGTTTACCACTTTCTCTTCGTGCCGATCACCATCGGCATGTCTGCCCTCGTCGCAGGCCTGCAGACCGCCTGGGTACGCACCGGCAAGGAGCACTACCTGCGTGCCACCAAGTTCTGGGGCAAGCTCTTCCTGATCAACTTTGCGATGGGTGTGGTCACCGGCATCGTGCAGGAGTTCCAGTTCGGCATGAACTGGAGTGACTACTCCCGCTTCGTCGGTGACGTGTTCGGCGCTCCGCTCGCGATCGAGGGTCTGCTCGCGTTCTTCCTCGAGTCCACGTTCCTCGGTCTGTGGATCTTCGGCTGGGACCGGCTGCCGAAGCGCCTGCATCTCGCCACGATCTGGCTGGCCGCGATCGGCACGCTGCTGTCGGCGTACTTCATTCTCGCCGCCAACTCGTGGATGCAGCACCCGGTCGGCTACACCCTGAACCCGGTGTCCGGCCGCGCCGAGCTGACCAGCATCGGGGCGGTGCTGACCAACTCCACGACGCTGGTCACCTTCCCGCACACCGTCACCGCCTGTTTCCTGACCGCGGGGGCGGTCCTGCTGGCGGTCAGTGCCTGGCACCTCAAGCGCCGCAACCAGGAGGACATCTTCCGTCCCGGCCTGCGGTTGGGCGCCTGGGTGGTGCTCATCGCCGGGATCGGCGTGCTGGTCACCGGCGACGTACAGGCCCGCATCATGACCGAGCAGCAGCCGATGAAGATGGCCGCCGCCGAAGCGCTCTACGAGACCTCGCAGCCGGCCGGCTTCTCCCTCTTAACGATCGGGTCGCTCGACGGCCGCGAGGAGTTGGCAAGCGTCCGGATCCCGTCGCTGCTCTCCTTCATGGCCACCGGCAGTCCGGACGGCGAGGTCGAGGGCATCAACGACCTACAGGATCGGTACGCCGAGCAGTACGGCCCCGGCGACTACACGCCCTCCGTACCGGTCACCTACTGGTCGTTCCGCCTGATGATCGGCTTCGGTGGCCTGGCCATGCTGGTGGCACTCGCCGCGCTCTGGGCCACCCGTCGCGGGCGGGCACCCACCGGCCGGTGGCTGTGGCCCGCCGCCATCGCCTCGATCGGCATGCCACTGGCGGCCAACTCGTTCGGCTGGATCTTCACCGAGATGGGCCGCCAGCCGTGGACGGTCTTCGGTGTCTTCACGACCGCCGACAGTGTCTCCCCGTCGGTCGGCGCCGGGGAGGTCGCCACCTCCCTGATCGTGCTCACCCTGCTGTACGGCGTGCTCGCGGTCGTCGAGGTCGGGCTGTTCGTCCGTTACGCCCGCGCCGGGGCGCCCGACATCCCGCCGGAAGCGGACAGCGAGTCCGAGGACCGTCCGCTCGCGTTCGCGTACTGAAAGGCCCGTCATGGAACTGACCACTGTCTGGTTCGCGCTCATCGCGACCCTCTGGGCCGGCTACTTCCTGCTGGAGGGCTTCGACTTCGGCGTCGGCATGCTGCTGCCCGTGCTGGCCCGGGACAACCGCGAGCGCCGCCTGCTGATCAACACGATCGGCCCGGTCTGGGACGGTAACGAGGTCTGGCTGCTGGTCGCCGGCGGGGCGACCTTCGCCGCCTTCCCGGAGTGGTACGCCACCCTGTTCTCCGGCTTCTACCTGCCGCTGCTGATCATCCTGGTGGCGCTGATCCTGCGCGGGGTCGCCTTCGAGTACCGCGGCAAGCGCGACGACGACACCTGGCGGCGCCGGTGGGACGCCTGCATCATCGGCGGCAGCCTCGTCCCGGCGATCCTCTGGGGCGTCGCCTTCGCCAACATCGTCCGCGGCGTACGGCTGGACACCGACCACGAGTACATCGGCGGCTTCTTCGAGCTGCTCAACCCGTACGCGCTGCTCGGTGGCCTGACCACGCTGACGCTGTTCCTGCTGCACGGCGCGGTGTTCCTGGCCCTGAAGACCGGCGGCGAGATGCGCGAGCGGGCCGGCCGGCTCGCCGAGCGGCTCTCCCTTCCGGCGATTGTGATCGCCGGCGGCTTCCTGGCCTGGACCGCGTGGACCCACCACGACATCATCGGCTGGCTGATCTTCGCCACGGCGGCGTCCGCCCTGGCCGCGGCGGCGTTCGCCACCCGTCTGCGCCGCGAGGGCTGGGCGTTCCTGGCCACCGGTGCGACGCTGGTCCTCGCCGTGGCCGGGCTGTTCGTGACGCTGTTCCCCGACGTCATGCCGTCCAGCATCAGCGCCGCCAACAGCCTCACCGTCGACAACGCCGCGTCCACGCCGTACACGCTGACGGTGATGACCTGGGTGGCGGTCGCCTTCACCCCGGTCGTGCTGGTCTACCAGGGCTGGACGTACTGGGTGTTCCGCAAGCGGCTCACCATCGACCGGATTCCCGCGTGAAGCCCCTCGACCCGCGGCTGCTGCGGTACGCCCGCAGCACCCGCTCCTACCTCGCCGCCACGGTCGTCCTCGGGGTGCTCCTCGCCGGGTTGATCGTCGCCCAGGCCACCCTGCTGGCGCACGGCATCACCGCCGTGTTCCTCGACGGCGCGGACCTCCACGCGCTGACCCCGACGCTTCTCGCGCTCGCCGCGGTGACAGCCGGCCGGGCGGTCGTCGCCTGGGCACAGGAGGCCACGGCGGCCCGGTCGTCCGCCGCGGTGAAGAGCGAGCTCCGCGGCCGTCTCCTGAGCCACCTCGCCGCCCTCGGGCCCGGCCGGCGACCGGACACCGGTGCGGTCACCGCGCTGATCACCCGCGGGCTCGACGCCCTGGACGCCTACTTCGCCCGGTACCTGCCGCAGCTGGTGCTCGCCGTGCTCGTCCCGGCGGTGGTGCTGGCCCGGCTGCTGCCGGCCGACCTGACCGCCACCGCGACGATCGCGCTCACCCTCCCACTGATCCCGATCTTCATGGCCCTGGTCGGGCTGCACACCGAGGCGGCCAACCGCCGCCAGTTCCGCCTGCTGGCCCGGCTGTCGCACCACTTCCTCGACGTGATCGCCGGCCTCACCACGCTGAAGACCTTCGGCCGGGCCGGCGCCCAGGCGGCCGCGATCCGCCGGATCAGCGCCGAACAGCGCCGGATGACCATGCGTACGCTGCGGGTGGCCTTCCTGTCGTCGCTCGTGCTGGAGCTGCTGGCCACCCTGTCGGTCGCGCTGGTCGCGGTCGGTATCGGCCTGCGCCTGGTCTCGGGCCACCTCGACCTGACCACCGCGCTGATCGTGTTGATCCTGGCACCGGAGGCCTACCTGCCGCTGCGCCAGGTGGGGGCGCACTACCACGCCAGCGCCGAAGGACTGGCAGCCGCGGAGCAGGCCTTCGCCGTCGTCGAGACGCCGGTGCCCGCCACGGGCTCGGCACCCGCACCGACGGGAACGATCGTCTTCGACGACGTGATCGTCCGGTACCGCGACCGTGAAGCGATCCCGCTGTCCGCCGTGATCGAACCCGGCGAGATCGTCGCCCTGACCGGCGCCAGCGGCTGCGGCAAGTCCACGGCGCTCAACGTCCTGCTCGGTTTCGTCGCCCCGCACCGGGGCCGGGTCACGGTCGGTGGCGTCGATCTCGCGACCGTCGGCCCCACAGCCTGGCGATCGACCGTCGCGTGGGTGCCGCAGCGGCCGTACCTCTTCGCCGGCACCGTCCGCGACAACATCGCCCTCGGCCGGCAACCGGCCCCGGATGCCGGACCCGATGTGGTGGCCGCGGCACGCCTCGCGGGCGCGGACTCCTTCATCGCCACGCTGCCGGACGGCTACGACACGGTGCTCGGGGACGACGGCGCAGGCCTGTCGGCCGGACAGCGCCAGCGGATCGCGCTGGCTCGTGCGTTCCTGCGTGATGCACCGGTCGTGCTGCTCGACGAGCCCACCGCGAACCTCGACACGGACACCGCCGGCGAGGTGATGGCCGCGATCCGCAGGCTCGCGCACGGCCGGACAGTGATCATGGCCGCCCACCGTCCGGAGTTGATCGCCCTGGCCGACCGGGTCGTCGACCTGACGGCGCAGCCGGTGGGTGCCCGATGAGCTGGGTCCGCCTGCTGCGCACCACCGCCTCGCCCTCCGCCGGGGGAATCACCCTGGCAGTGCTGGCCGGAACCGCGGCGGCCGGTGCGGCGGTCGGGCTCATGGCGGTCTCCGCCTGGCTCATCTCCCGGGCCGCCCAGCACCCGCCGGTACTGCACCTGATGGTCGCCGTCGTGGCCGTGCGGGCCTTCGGTCTCGGCCGTGGTGTGCTGCGCTATGCCGAACGCCTGGCCGCCCACGACGCCGCGCTGCGGGTCCTGGGCCGGCTGCGGGCACACGTCTTCGCCCGGATCGCCGACCTCGCCCCGGCCGGGCTCGCCGGTTACCGCCGCGCCGACCTCGCCCAGCACCTCTCGGCCGACGTGGACGCCGTGCTGGACATGCTGACCCGGGTGCTGCTGCCGTACGCCGTCGCCACGCTCGTCGGACTGGGCTCGGTGTGGATGATCGGGGAGCTCTCGCCGGCCACCGGCCTGGCACTCGGCTCCGGGCTGTTGCTGGTCGGTCTGGTCGTCCCCGTGCTGCAGAGCCGGGTGGCACGCCACTCCGACGGGCGGCTGGCACCGCTGCGCGCGCAACTCGCCACCGGCACCGTGGATCTGCTGCACGGACTGCCCGATCTGATCGCGTACGGCGCGGCCGGTGCTCGCCTCGACCGGCTCGCCGAGACGGATGCGCTGCTGCGCCGGGCGGAGCAACGCTCCAGCGCGACGGCGGGCGTGTCCGCGGCCGTGGCAGCCCTGGCCACCGGCGTGTGCCTGCTCGTCGGGCTTGCCGCGGGTGCGGTCGCGGTCCGCTCCGGGAACCTGTCCGGCGAGCTTCTCGCGGTCGTCGTGCTGACTCCGCTCGCCGTTCTCGAGACCGCCGCCGGGTTGCCGGCTGCGGCCCAGCGTGGGGCGGCGGCCCGGGTCTCGCTGCGGCGGCTGGCCGACATCGTCGCCACCGCTTCACCCATCACCGTCCCGGAGTCTCCGGTCGACGTCCCGGACGGCCCGCACACTCTGCGGCTGGAGGGTGTCGACGCCGCCTGGTCACCGGGCCGCACGGTGGTGCACGGCGTCGACCTCGAACTGCGGCCCGGGTCTCGGACGGCTCTGGTCGGACCCAGCGGCTGCGGCAAGAGCACCGTCGCGGCTCTGCTGGTCCGGTTCCTCGATCCGGTGGCGGGCAGGGTCACCCTCGACGGCGTCGACCTGCGCCGCATCACCCCCGAACGGGTCCGGCAGATCGTCGGCTGCCTGCCCGAGGACGCCTACCTGTTCGACACCACCATCGCGGCGAACCTGCGCATCGCCCGCCCCGATGCCACCGACGACCAGTTGCGCGACGTTCTGGCCCAGGCTCGGCTCCTGGACTGGGTCGACACCCTGCCGGACGGCCCGGAGACCCTGATCGGCGAGCACGGCCGCGACCTGTCCGGAGGCCAGCGCCGCCGGCTCGCCCTCGCGCGGGCGCTGCTGGCCGGCTTCCAGGTTCTCATCCTGGACGAACCCACCGAACATCTCGACGACGAGACGGCGGCCGCGCTGCTGGAGGACCTGTTCGCGGCCACCGGCGACCGTACCGTCCTGATCATCACGCACCGCACCGACATCGCCGGCCGCGTCGACACCGTGATCGATCTCGGCCGGCACCCGGCACCCGTGCCGACTCGGCCGGTCACTGCCGGGCGGTGCTGACGAACCGGTTGACTTCGGCGCGCAGGACCTCGGCGAGCTGGGCGAGGCCGGTCTGGTCGCCGGTGCTGCCGTCGACGGCATTGGCGATGCCGTCGACGAGGCGGCTCATCTCGCGGATGCTGGCGGTCACGTCCTCCAGCACGCTCACCGCGTCGATTGCGGCCTGCTGCACGGTGTTGACCTGGGCGAGGATCTCCTCGCTCGACCCGCTGGTCTCGGTGGCCAGAGTTTTGACCTCGCTGGCGACCACGCTGAACCCTCGGCCGGACTCTCCGGCGCGGGCTGCTTCGATCGTGGCGTTGAGAGCCAGCAGCCGAGTCTGTGCCGCCACCGCGTTGATCAGGTCGACGGCCTTGCGGATCTGGTCCGACGAACTGCGCAGCCGCGTCACGGTGGTCAGGCCCTGCTCGGCGCTGCCGACCGCGGCCCGGGCGAAGTCGGCCAGCCCGTTGGCCGACGAGCCCATCTCGGTGGCGGCTGTCGCGACCTGCTCGGAAACCGTCAGGACCGCCGACTCCAACTCGTCGGCCAGCGCGAGGCGGGCCTGCGCGGCCTGATCCACCCGCTCGGCGGCTTCGCTCATCTTGCTGCTGGAGTGTGAGATCTGTGATGCCGCGTTTCGATATGATCCGCGCATCCCGCGGGTCAGGAACCGCCGGTGGAACCGGCCCTCGGCGGCCGCTGCCAGCGCCGCGCCGGATTCGCGGACGAACGCGTCGGTGACGTCGAGCAGGCTGTTGACCGCGTCGCGGGCCCTCTCGGCGTTCGGTCCGTCGCCGATCTGCGGCACCCGCTGCTCGAAGTCACCGGCCGCCGCGGATTCGCACACCCGGGCGATCTGCTCCAGCGGGTCCGGTCCCGATGCCGGTTGCCCACCGCGTGCCCGCCGGATCACATCGCGCTCGCATTCGTCAGGTCCCACACGAACTGGTCATAGGTCTGGCCTTGGTCGTCGAGCATCGCCTGCAGCATCGCCCAGGACGCGTCGAGTGCCTCCTTGGCGCCGGTGTGGCGGCGCTCCTCGGCACGCAGCCGGCCGTACAGGTCCTGTGCCGCGGAGACCGCGGCGCGTTCCGGTTTGCGGCGGCTGGAGTGGTAGCCAACCACTTGGCCGTGTGCGTCCAGCGACGGCGTCACGTGGGCCAGCACCCAGTAGTGGGCCCCGTCGGCGGCCAGGTTCACCACGTACGCGAACAGCTCCTGCCGCGCTTTCAAGCTGTCCCACAGCAGCTTGAACACTGCGCGAGGCATCTCCGGATGCCGGATCAGGCTGTGCGGCTGCCCGATCGCCTGGGCTTCGCTGAGCGCCGACACCCGCAGGAAAACCTTGTTGGCGTACGTGAGAACGCCCTTGGTGTCGGTCTTGGTGACGATGATCTCGTCCTCGTCGAACGTGCGCTCGACGCCGGTCGGCACAACGGTCGGCGCTCTCACCGGATCAGGATCACCCGATGAGTGGTCCACGGGGGCCGTTTCCGAAAAACTGGTCGAGGTCGCCAACGAATCGATGAACGACCCTCAGCCGTCGGCCCGCCACGCCGGTGGAGGTGAGCGTCATTGACGCGTCCGGAAGCCGGCCACCATGCCATGCACCCGCAACGCACCGGCCTGAGCGGTATTCGGTTGCAGATCGACGTGCCGGCGACGCTCGTCCTGGACGCCGATCCGCACCGGCCGCTGGTCGCCCTCGACAACCGCTTGACAGCGACTGTCCGACCCCGGCGTGGCCGCGCGCCCGTTGACAGCCCTGCTGCGAAAGGGTGCCAACGGGCGGCTTCTCGGTCGGTTCTGCTTCCTGTGACGCAGCGCGGCGGATCAGCTTCCCGGTACCCCTGTCCGGGAGGGCCGGGTCAGCGGGCCCAATCGGCGAGTTGCGCGGCGATCCGGTGCGCGGGCGGACGCGACGAGCCGGTCCACGCTCGGATGCCAGCGGTGCCCGGCGTCGGAGGGGACGCTCTTGACGATCAGCCCGTCCAGGCGCCGGGCCACCACGACGTCTGCGCTGCCCCGGGCCAGGTAGATGTGCCCTGGGCGAAGGGTCATGATCCGGTCCACTTCGTGCACCGGCAGCCGGCATGTCTCGTCGAGCCTGCGGGCCATTCCCGCGGTGAACGCGGCCGGGATGTGGAGGGCGACGACGACGGGCGCGCCCAGCGAGGCCGGCAACTGCGGCTAGTCCGAGCGTTGTAGCAGAGGTGTATGGCACCAGTGACACTCCGATAGGTTGTCGTGTGCAAGCGGACGTAGACGCTTCGTAGGTCTCGTTGAAGGCGTGCGCTTTGGTCGTACGGGTGTACCGGCGCCTTGCGGGACAGTGGAGACAGGCGCTGGCCGTGGTCATGCCGCTGTAGGTGCGGCGGCGGTCGCGGGTCAGTCCACTGGGGCGTACAGGGCGCGGTAGGTGACGGCGTCGACTTTCTGTGAGCGGGCGGTTACGCGAACCAGGTTCGCCAGTTCCATGAGGTAGTCCGCCATCCTGATGAGCTCGTCTGCGCTGGCAGGGTGTCGCCGGTCCAGCGCCTTGAAGGCGAGGTTGGTGAGTACCGAGGCCGCCTCGGCACCGACGGTGTCGGTGAGAGCGGTGATCATGTTCTTCCTGGCCGACCTGTTGTAGTCGTATCGCGAAGTAGTCATGGGGCTCCCTTGGTTCGTGGGTCGGTGAAGGAATGGGTCGTGCCCGGATCTGGGCGCGTCTGTGTGCGCAGCGTCGGCAGGGTGCCGGTTGCGGTTGGTGGTCGAGGTGCTGAGGGTCAGGTCACGGTCGATGCTGATCCGGCCGAAGTCCACGGCGACGTACCAGACCTCGCCGCCCGGCGCGGAGTCTGCCGGTCGGGTTCGGTCGGCGTCGTTTCGCTGGTACCGAAAGGTCAGGCGTCGCCGGACGTGCTGGGCAGCCGCACCACGAAGGTGGTGCCGGGCCCGGTGTGCTCGGCCAGGGTGATGGTCCCGTGGTGGCGTTCGACGATGGTGCGGGTGATGACCAGGCCGAGACCCGTCCCGGGGATGCGCTTCTCCAAGGCGGTGGAGGCACGGTAGAAGCGACGGAACAGCCGGGGCCGTTCCGCGTGCGGGATGCCGACACCCGTGTCGGCGACAGTCCAGGTGATCGCCTGGCCGGTGAGATCGAGTTCGGCGGTGATGGTGATGATGCCGCCGGCGGGTGTGTACTTGATCGCGTTGGAGAGCAGATTGTCGGCGACCTGCCGCAGCCGGGAGCCGTCGGCGTACAGATCGAGCCGTTCGGGCAGTCGCACGGTCATGGTGAGCTGCTTGGCGGCGGCCGGTGCAGCGGTGGCCCGCACGGCTTCGCCGATGATCGTGCACAGGTCGATGTCGGTCGGGTCCACGGCGAGGTTCCCGGATTCGAGGCTCGCCAGGTCGAGCAGGTCGTCGGCCATCACCGACAAGCGTTGCGAGCTGCGGGCGATGACACCCAGGTACTCGTGTTGCTGCTCGGTGGTGAGCTCGTCGAGTTCGTCGTCGAACAGTGCGACGGTGGTGGCGATCACCGCCAGCGGGTTGCGTAGTTCGTGGGTGACCATGGCGAGGAACTCGTCCTTGGTGCGGGCCAGTTCCACAGTGAGTTCCTCGGCCCGGCGCCGCTCCAGGTACTGCCCGACGTGCGCGGCGAGACCGCTGAGGAGACCCAGCACGGTGCCTTCGGGATCTTCCACCCGGTCGCCGTAGACACACAATGCTCCGAGAGTGTGCCGGCCGGTGGACAGCGGCACACCGACGGCGACGTGGAGCCCGATACCCGCGGCGGCGCCGCTGCGCAGCGACCCCCGGTCCGCACTCAGGTCCGGAATCCATCGTGCGATGCCGTCGGTGCAGACCCGGCCGGGAAGCCCGATGCCCGGTTCCAGTTCGTTGAGCGCAAAGTCACCCAGCCGCCATCCGGGCGCGGTATGGCGCGCCGCGCAGGTCAGCACCTGCCGGTGGTCGTCGACCAGCCACAGCTCGACGACCGGCCAGCCCATCCGCACGCCGAGGGCCTCAACCACCCGGTGCGCGGCGACGCTGCTGGAGGCCGCCTCGGCCAGCCCTAGAGCGATGGCGGCTTCAACGTCGGCGAACCGTGCGGCCCGGCGCGCGTTGGTGACGTCGTGGGCGAAAGCGTGGAACCTCCGCCCACCGGGTTCCTCGGTGACGGTCAAGGTCAGCTCTACAGGGAACTCGTGGCCATCGCGGTGCAGGGCGTTCAGCTGTAACTGCTGTCCCAGGACCCGGCCGGGTCCGCCGGCGGCGAGACGGGCGAGGCCGGAGCGGTGCGCCTGACGGAACCGGGCCGGAATGATCAGGTCGGCGATGTCACGGTCGACGGCCTGCGCGGCGGTGTGGCCGAAGATCCGCTCAGCAGCGGGATTCCAGCCCTGCACCCGGCCGTCGATGTCAATGGCGATATATGCCTGCAACGCCACCGCGAGCACGGCCTGTGCCTGGCCCACCACACCGTCGACGTCGACTTTTTCGCACACGCTCTGTGTCATCACGCACCCCAGGGGCCTCGGCTCGGTGGCCGCGCCATGCCCGGAGGGCGGTAGGTCGACGCTGTCACCCCCCAGCGTACCCCCGCCGTCTGATTGAGGAGCCCTCAACGGACACCCGATCCGACCATCCCGTAACCGCCTGACCAGCACAAACAATGCCTAAGAGGCGGTGTACGCCGAGCTGTCCGGAAAGGGCTGAACGCTGCAGCCCTCAGTGCGGGAAGTCGTCAGCCAACGAAGGGTCAAGCGATGGCGGTGCGCAGCGCGATGGCGATGCCGATGCAGTGGGCGGCGAATGCTGTGATGGTCAGAGCATGGAAGACCTCGTGGAACCCGAACCAGCGCGGGCTCGGGTCGGGCCGTTTGAAGCCGTACACCACGGCGCCGAGGGTGTAGAGAGCGCCGCCGAGGACGAGGAATGTGACGACTGGCGCGCCGCCGGCTCGCCAGAATGCGGGTAGGTAGATCACGGCCACCCATCCGAGGGCGATGTACACCGGCACGTACAGCCAGCGTGGGGCGCCGATCCACAGAACTCGGAAGGCGACGCCGGCCAGCGCGCCGGCCCACACGATCCACAGCAGAGTCCGGGCGTGGCCCGGCGGCAGCAGTAACACGCAGAACGGCGTGTAGGTGCCGGCGATGATGAGGAAGATGTTGGCGTGGTCGAAGCGCCGTAGCACCTTCTCGGCGCGTCCGGTCCAAGCACCGCGGTGGTACAGCGCGCTGACACCGAACAGCAGCGCCGCCGACAAGGTGAACAGCGCTGACGCCAGTCGAGAGCGGGTGTCCGGCGACAGCGCCGTCAACTGCACTCCGACGGCGACCGCGACAGGGAAGGTGCCGGCATGCAGCCAGCCCCGCAGCCGGGGCTTGATGACGGCGCTGAGGTGGTCAAGGCTCTGCTCGACTCGGTCCTCGAGCCGATCCATGCCGGTGTCG
Source organism: Actinoplanes sp. CA-252034 (assembly GCF_050956125.1). Lineage (NCBI taxonomy): Bacteria > Bacillati > Actinomycetota > Actinomycetes > Micromonosporales > Micromonosporaceae > Actinoplanes > Actinoplanes sp. CA-252034. The sequence goes on along the minus strand of NZ_CP191846.1, from coordinate 5,585,933 downwards.
AGGACGTTTTCCGGGCGGTCGCCATCCGCTGCCCGCTGGGAACGGTCCATGGTCACGTCACCGGGGTTACCCGATTCAAGGGCGGCAAACGGAGGAAGTTGTCCGCCAGTCGAAGACGCGTGGATCGACACGGGCGCGCTCGTCGGTCACCGGGATGCAGGAGTCCACGCCGATCGACCTGCCCGGCGGAGACCGGCGATTCGGTCGGGGTGTTTCAGCAGTCGCTCGCAGACACGAAGCGGACCCCCGCGAGACGTTCAGCCGGGCTCGGAGTCCGTGGGCAGGGTGAGGCGCAGGCAGGCGCCCGGAAAGAGCGGGTCGTCGCCGGCACGGCTGTCGAAGACGACGTCGCCGCCGGAGCGCCGGGCGAGTAGCCGGGCGATGTGGAGGCCGTCGCCGTGTCCGTCGCCGTGAGTGGTGGTGTCGCGGCGGAAGGCGCGTTCCGGGCGACGGATCTCCTCGGCAAGGCCGGGGCCGCTGTCCCGGACCTCCACGGCCAGTTCACCATCGCCCTCGTCACGGATCGTGACATTGACGCGGCCGGCAGCGTCGACGGCCTCGGCTCCGTTGGTGATCAGCTCGTGCAGGATCACCCGAGCGACCCGATCGTCGACGGCGACCACGGCCGGCGGCCGGGCGTCGACGGTGAGACGGACCTCGGGATACGTGTGCTGGAACTCCTCCTGAAGCTCCTCCAACAGCACGGCGAGATCGTGGTGGCCGTCGTCCGGCGCCTGTTGCGCCAGTTCGACGAGCCGGCCGGCCGGGCGGACCAGGCGGGTTCGGGCCTCCACGACGGCCGGTTCGTCGGTGCGTTCCGTACGGGCCAGGTCGTAGGCGGCCCAGTCCTCGCTGAGCGCGTAGCGGTTGGCAGCCCAGGCGGTCATCGACGGCAGCTGCTCGGCTGCGGCGGCCAGAGCAGCCACGGCGGCACGCATCCGCGGACCAGCGACTCCGCGCAGGGCCAGCAGCACGCCGACGTCCTGCAGCCGCAGCGCTCCGTCGGGCAACTGGTCCACGTAGGGCAGCCGGGCGATCACCGCCATGCCTGCCTCGAGCTCGGTCGCCCACTCCAGGCCGTCGTCGGTCTCCAGCGCCACCGTGCGGACCAGGTCGTCGAGGGTGACCGTCTCGCCGGGCGGCGCGCTGCGCAGTGCCGCCCAGAACGCAGCCCGTCCGACGTCGCTGGTGCGCACCTCATGGAGGACCGCGGTCTCCACCTGCGCGCGAAGCTGCTCGTCGTCGCTCCAGCTCGCCAGCGGGTCGGCCGTCGGCCGGCGCCCGACGGCCCCACCGGGTGCGGCGAGCAGGTCCAGGAAGATGGTCAGGACCCGGGGTGCGTAGCCGGTCTCGAACGTCAGCTTCGCGGTGCGGCTCAGCCCGCCGAGACCGGCCAGGTCGACCAGCCAGCTCAGCGCCGTCCACGGCGACGTGCCCGAGGCCAGCAACCGGGGTAACCGGGCGGGGGAGGCACCGATCGCGTCGAGCGGCCACTGCGGCGCCAGGAAGCGGGCCAAGGTGACGGAGCGCCGAGGCGGGCCGGCCACCAGCCGCAGCAGGTCTCTCGTCTCGAGCACCGCGCAGGTGCGCCGCTCGGTGGTGCCGGGGCGGGTCAGCGCCGGCCCGACGGCGACGGTGAGACCGCTGAGCTCGCTGATTCGTTCGGGCACGGTGGTGGCTCGCGGACCGGCGACGAAGAGCCGGACCGCTGCGTCCGGCCGGAACGGCGCAATCTCCGGGTCGGTGAAGAGGCTGGCGAGTTGTACCAGGTAGCCGTCGCCATCCGGGGCGGGCACGGCCTCCGGCTGCGTCGGCAAGCCGGAGCGCGGCTCCAGCAGCGCGCCCAGCGCGCCGGCGAAGGAGACCGCCGAGTCCCGGCCGCCGGCCTCCAGGCCGTGCAGCGCCGCCAGGAACTGCTCGGTCTCCGGCCCGGACGCCGATTCCCGCCACTCGTAGAACGCCGGAGGGTGTAGGAGGCGCGGGTCGAGGAACCAGGAGAGCACCTCGGCCGGGGCTTGGTCCCAGTCCCATGCCGGTGGCCGTGGCACGGCCACCGGGCCGGGCATCGCCAGGTCGCCGTGCTCGTGTCGCTGCTCGACCTCACGGAGGTAGCCCTCCGCCAGCATCACCTCGACGCTGCGCAGCATGGCGGGGCTGAGTGGGCCCAGTCGGCTCTCCAACTTCACGCGTGCGGTCTGGATCTGCCCGGTCAGGGTCTGCTCCATGTCGGCGAGCCGCTGCTCGGCACTGGGCCAGGACTCTCGGCAGATGTATTCGAGCATCTCCCGTTCGGTCTCGAGCGGTAGGCCGGCGCGGTAGGCCAGCGCCTCCAGCCGCTTGATCCGTTCGACGGCCTCCCGGATGCGGCCGGCGGCACGTTGGTCGAGTTGCTCGCGCAGGGTTGCTCGGCGGCGCGGGTTGAGGTGCGGGCTGCCGTCGAGTACGGCCCGGACCGCTGAGAACTCACCGATGGCCAGCAAGTGGGCGACGGCCGTCTCCTCGTCGCGGCCGGCGACCACGTCGCGCAGGGTCGCGTCGACGAGGGATGCGGTGTCGGGGGGCTCCACGCCGTGCAGAGCGGCGAGGACGCCGGATCGGGAGAAGCGCCCGGGCCAGCCGCGGACCAGGTCGGCCAACTCGGTCATGACGCCTCCTGGATCCAGCGTCGCAGCGGGGTCAGCCGATCCAGCAGTGCCCGGACCGGAAGGTGGTAGGGCGCCGCGATGGTATCGGCGTCGGTGAAGAGTTGGTCCCACTGGGCGTCGACGTAGCGTCCGAGGTCGGTGGCGACACGCAGTTGAGGTATGTCCTCGGAGTGCGGACCTCCGTCGTCGGCGTCGTCGGCGAGGGCACGGGTGGTTCGCACGATGTCCTGAACCGCCTGGAGGAAGGTGACGTGCTTGTGCCACTCGAACGGGTCCTCGTTCGCGGCGGCGACGATGTCGTTCATGTGGGTCTTCACATCCACCGGCAGTGACGTGCGGAGGTCGGCGAACGCCTCTCTGCCCTCGGCCGCGGCGGCTCCGATGTTGTTGAGCAGGCCGTTCCTGCTGAACAGGCCGTCGTGCAGGGCCGTTCCCGCGTCGAAGTTGAATCGGTTCCGTAGTTTGCGCAGCTTGGCGATCTGGGTGCGCAGGTACTGCACGTCGGCGTCAGCCGCTGCGCTGCGGTCGGCGCGGGCCGCAGCGGCTTCCATCGCGGGCAGCGGCAGCGGGCCGACCCGGCGGCCGTGGAAGGCGACCACCTCGTCGGCGAGCCGGCGCCAAGCCGGAGTCAGCGCATCGAGCAGGCCGTACTCCTGCAGCACCTCGACGCCGGCGATGCCGGCGTACAGCAGGATGTCGGCGATCACCCCGGCGGCGCCGGCCGCCTGCGCCGAGCGGTCGGCGTCCAGCAGACAGAGGGCCGACTGCTCCATCAGCGGCCCGAGCGGTCCCACCTCGAGCGCCGCGTCGAGCACCGCGCATTCGCGTAACGGGTCGCCCTGGGGGAGGCGCTGGGCGAGCAGGGCCGCCTCGACGAACTCGCGGCGCTCCCAGGCATCGACCACCAGCCATCGCCGCCACCGGTCGGCACTCGGCAGATCGGCGCCGACGCCGGCATGGACCAGGGCAGCCACGGCGAGTCGGATCTCCCCGTCCGTGTCGTCGTCGGTGCGTGCCGCCGCGTCAGCCCAGATGTCGAGCACGCGCCACGGATCCTCCATGAGGCCCAGCCGGTCGACTACCCGGTTCCCGAACTCGGAACGGTCAGCGGCCGCCCTCGCGTGCAGTAGTGCCGGGCCGGCGGCGATCTCCGGGGAGATGACCTGTTCGGCCGGCGGCTCGTCGATCGGCGGCTCGTCGATGTGCGGCGCGTCGATCGGCGGAGCGCCGAGCAGTTCGCCGATGCGAGCGGAGATCTCCCGGCCCTGCAGGTGCAGGCTGACCTGGCTGATCCGCTGCCCGCCCGCGGCATCACCGAGCGGCGACATGCTGCCGATGATCGTGTCGGTGCTGGTGACCACGGCGCGGCAGCCGGCCCGGCCGTGCTGGACCGAGATGCCGCTGCCGGCGGTGGGCAGACGACTGAACGGGTCGGTAGTGGCCTTGCCGCGGCCGCCGGTGGCCGGCGGATGCAGCAGCAGGGTCCGCGCCCCCGCGGCGTGGCGGGCTCGGATCGTGTCGGCGAGGTCGGCGGTGGCCACCCGCGGGTCGAACCTGTCATCGGCGATGACCAGGCGCTGGTCCGCGGACCGGACCACGCTCCAGAACGCCGAGATGTGCCCACCGTTGTTGATCAGCTGGACCGCCGGGCCGACCCGCTCGGCGCCGGCGGCCGCCTCGGTCAGCGCCGTGTGATACTGCCTCCAGCCGGTCACCCAGACCTCGATCGCGGCCCGGTCGATCACCGCGTCCTCGGCGACCGGCTCCGGCCGGGTGATCGCCGACTCGATCGGCTGACGCTCGTCCATCTCGCCGTCCGGGTCGAACTCATGCCGATGGAGCATGATGCGCCGGCCCTGTCGCCAGTACGGGTAGTGCTGGCGCGCCCAGATCAGTAGGTCGGTGATGGCCGGAACCGGGAGCGGACCCTTCTCACTCGGCTCGACCAGCACACTGAGCGTGGAGCGGCCGATGGCCGAGCCGTCCAGCGGGCTGCGCGAGCCGACCAGGGCACGGACGTTGTCCTGGATGACCACGCAGGCCTGAGTACGGCTGCTGCGCTCGGGCAGCAGGACCACGGCGTTGGGGTCGCGCTGCAGTTCGTTGAGCGCGTTGAGCACCTGCGAGGGCAACTTGTCGTCGGCGCTGCGGCCCCACATCACGACCAGTCGCACGCCACGGCCGATCGCCTCCTTGAGGTGCGGCAGCAGCGCGTGGATCTGCGGGTATTCGAGCATCGGAGCGATGAGCACCAACTGCCGCTGGGCGTTGTCGATCAGGTCGGCGACCGCCCAGTCGTGCCCGGCGTCCGCGGAGACCGGGGTGATGGCGGCGCGGGTACGGTCCAGGTCGGTGATCCGGCTCTGGATCCGGGCGGACATCTCGACCAGCTCGTCATAGCGGGCCCGAGCCAAGGACGGGTCGGCCGCCGCCAGCTGCTTGATCTTGTTGGTCATGTCGTCGAGGAGTTTCGCCAGCCGTTCCGGCTCCTCCAGCTTGCGCGGAGAACGCCCGGTGAGCTGCCGGACGTAGTCCAGTTCCGCGTCGCGTCGGGCCAGGGCGCTGACGTGGTCGCGCAGCCGCCGGCCCGGTTCGCCGTCCCACGTGTGATCCTGCGGGACGATCCAGAGCTGCCCGGTGGCCAGATCGGTGTGCGATTCCACCAGCACATGCAGCCAGCGCACCACCTCGCTGCCGCGAAGCAGCGGGTTGCCGAAGCTCACCGAGCGCACCACCGTCGTGGCGCCGCTTCTACGCTCGCGACGCAGCACGGTCTGCACCGAACGAACCAGCTCCTCGCGCGGGATGTCGGTCTCGGAGAGCCCGGCCACCAGCGGCAGCCGGATCGCGCCCTCGTTCGGGCGACCCAACGCCTGCTTCTCCGGCAGGATGATCCCGGTGGCCGGCTCGAAGAGGAAGTTGCGCCGTTTGGAGACGCCGGGCAGGTCCAGCGTCGGGGTGGCGCCCTGGCTCGACACCAGCCGCTCCCGGGCCGCCTCCGAGACCTCGATGGTGCCGATGTACGGGTCGATGGTGATCAGGCCGGTGGTCCACAGACCACCGACGACGTCGACGATGACCCGTTCGGGCACGGCGAAGAACTTCGCGAGACGCTCGGAGGTGTTGACGCCGAGCAACACGGCCCGAGCGACGAAACCCTCCAGGGTGCTCAGCCCGTCCGCTCCGGCGACGACGATCTCCAGGGTCAGCACCCGGCACGGAACGGCGAGCTCGATCAGGTCGGTCATCGCGACGCCTCTCCCACATCCAGGTCGGCGGCCGGGATCCGTACGCCGTAGCGGAGGATGACCTTCGTCAGGGTGGTCCAGTTGTCCCCGCCGTGCATCGCGAAGTGCGCGAAGTCGCCGACCAACACCAGCAGCCGTCGCGCCCGGGAGAGCAGCACGTTCGCTACCTCGTCCTGCCCGACGTGGCCCACGTTGCGCCGTGGGCCACCCGGCACATGGGTGGAGCGGACCAGCGACACGATCACCCGGTCGGCTTCGTGACCCTGGAACGAGTGGACGGTGTGCACCCGGCCGGCGAGATTCACCCGCCGTTCGAGCCGGCGGACCTGTGCCCGGTACGGCGTGAGCACCACCAGGCCGTCGTCCTCGTCGGCGCGGCCGGTCGCGGCGGGCGTCGGTTGCGGGTGCATGGCGGACACCAGCCGCTCGATCAGGTCGACCTCCCCCTCGTTGCGCCAGGTCGGCTGGTCGACGCAACCGGGGTAGCCGACAGTGTCGACCCAGACCAGCGCCCTTCCGGCGAGTGCGGCGGGCCGGGTCACACCGTGGTCCTTCAGCGTCGTCTGCAGATCCGACTCCAGGAAGCTGACCGGCAGGTCGTCCTCGTAGACCAACGGCTCTGCGCGGTAGAACTGCCGGCGCACCGGTTCGGCGATGTCCGGGTGCATGCGGTACTGCTGACGCAGCCGGCCCACCGCGTAGGTCCGCAGCCGGTGCCCCGGCTGAGGTGTGCCGGGCGTATCTGACGTCTCGGTGTCACCGGGGGCGTCGGTGAAGGTCGACTCGAAGAGATTCAGCGCTCGCAGCCGTTCGGCCCGGGACTCGTAGTGAGTGCGTACCTCGACGTTGACATCGCTTTCGAGCCCGTCGAGGAATTCGGCGACCTCCTCGCCGCGGTGCGCGCCGAGCTGCCGATGATCGCCGATCAGCGTCCACCGCGGAGCCAGCACCAGCGGCACGATCAGCTCGGTCGGCCACGCCTTCGCCGCCTCCTCGACGATCACCCAATCGAAGGACTCGTCAAGCCGGAACGAGCCGTCGAAGATGGTCGCCGCCTGCGAACAGGTCGCCAGCACCACGCTGGCGCCGGTCCACAGCCGCTCGCCGAGCTCGACCTGGTTGTCTTGGACCCTGCCCAGCCACTCCCGGGCCAGCGCCCGCCGCGCCTCGCGGACCTGCGCGTCCACGACCGCGTCGCCGGTCTCGTCGACCTCCTCGTCGTGACCCGGGCGGTTCACACGCCGATCGATCGTATCGATGATCTCTGCGGTGAGTCGGGTGCTGATCGGCCCGATGGTGTACGGCTGGATGCTCTCGGCCACACTGCGTGTCTCCCGGTTGTCCGGGGCGATCCGTAGCACGATGGTGTCCTTCGGCAGCACCTTGATCAGCCGTTCGCCGAGGTTGTCCAGGGCGAAGTTGGACTGCGCGCTGACCAGCACCCGGCCCGCCCGTTCGACCTCCAGGAACCGGGTGACCGCCTCCGATGCCGCCTTGGTCTTACCGCTGCCCGGCGGGCCCTGCAGGACGTAGATCGGCTGCAACGACAGCATGTCGCGGATGATCTCGGGGGCGTTGCCACGCAGGTCGTCGCGGGGCTCGATGTTCCACTGCCGGCGGCCGATGTCGTGCGAGATCGGGTTACGCAGGCCACGCACCAGCGACATCTGCCGTTGCAGCACCTGCCGGGCCCGCAGCTGGCGTTGCAGTTGGGGGCGGGAGCCGGAGTCGTCGCCGGGACGGATCCAGCCGCTCGGCGGGGCGGCTCCGCGTACCATCTGGACCTCGATGGTCTCCTCGTCGATCCGCCGCAGGTACTGCGCCTCGATCGTGCTGCGCCGGCCGAACGACGGCAGGTCCAGGCGCGGGTCGATCTCCAGCATCACCACCGTGGACTCCTTGGCGACATCGGCGTCGACCACCCGGAGTCACGTTCCAGGGTGTCGAAGAAGTCACCCAGCGGCGGCCGCCGTCCCGAGCGGGCGTCGGCGTAGACGGTCAGCAGGGCGGACCGGTGCCGCCACGCAGCGTCCCGGTCCGCGTCGTACTGCAGCCGCAACGTGCCGGTCTCCGACGGCTCGTCGACCTGGGAGAACGGGTAGGTCCGTGCCTCCAGGGCGACCCGCTGGTAGTCCAGCAGGAAGTCCAGCGACTGCAGGGTCTTCTCAGCCTCCGGGTCACGAACCCGGGTGGAACGAACCGACTCGGTGAGTTTCTCCCACGAGGGGCGGCCGGTCAGCCGGTGATCGACCCGGTCGCCCTCCCGGAACGGGAAGAGCTCGATCGGGGGCAGCCGACGGCGCGGGAACGACTCGGCGAGCTCCCGGGCGTACTCGTTGTCGCGCAGCCACTTGATCAGCAGCACCTCGGTGACGATCCGGGTGCCCGGCCGGGCGAAGATCCGCAGATACGAGCAGAACCAGATCGCCTTCTCACCGGCAAGCAGCCACTCGGCCTCACGGAGCCGGTCCTCCTTGCCCGTCGCGTACCCGGAAGCGCCGGTGATCGAGTGGGCCAGGAAGCCCCGACTGAGCTCGCGCTCGAAGAACTCCTTGAGCTCGGCACGCCCGGCCGGGTCCTCGGGGCTCCGCGAGATCCAGTTACGCTGCCGGTAGACCGTCTCGACCGAGTCGTCGGGCATGAAGGCCACCAGGTACGGCTTCGCCGTCGGCTCCTCCCACTCGGTGTGGATGGTTTCCCAGCCGTACTCCAGCCGGGTGGCCGCCTCGAAGACCGTGCCACGGTCGTCGGGCCGGGGCTTGAGCATCCGGCCCAGCAGATTCCGGAGCTCGACCGGCAGCTCGGCGCCCTCGTGCAGGTGGGTGCGCATGGCGCGGTTCAGTTCCATCAGCGCGGTCGGCAGTTCCTCGTCACCGGCCGCGACGACCGCGTCGAGGCGGGCGGGGAGCACATCGGCCAGGGCGCCGCAGAACAGCTCCCAACCGAAGACGCCCAGCCCGTACAGGTCGGTGCCCTCCCAGTCGCGGCGGCTGCGGCCGCGCGCGTCGAAGAGATACTGGTGCATCTCGGGCGCGATGTAGGCGAAGTGCCGCGCCCCGGCGATGCGGTTGGCCGCGGCGTCCTCCGGCGCGTCGGAGAGGAACGCCGGATCGGGATGCAGATAGAGGGCCCGAATCACCTGACGGACCTCGTCGGGGTTGCCTCCGGCGACCCGCCGGACGATGTTGCTGATGAAGCTGCTCATCTCGAACCGGCTCAGCGACAGGCCCGTCACGTCGTCGTCGCGGGTCGTCATCCGGATCGCGCCGGGCAGCAGACCCCGGTGCAGGATGCGCAGGTCGTGCAACTCCTTGAGGGCGTCGACCAGCATGCTGAAGCGCTCCAGGGCGGTAATCGGGTCGCGTTTGGCCCAGCGGGCCACGAACTGCGGGTCGACCGGCTCGCCCTGTGTCTTGGTGAGAGTGAACGCCACGTCACGGGCCTGGACGAAGGTGGCCGCCTCGACCTTCGGCAGTCCCGGATGCTCGAGCGGACGGGTCCGGACCAGGGTGCGCGCCGACCGTTCCCACAACTCGCCACTGAACCCGTGCACCTGGTCGAACAGGGTCAGCTCGAAGCGCTGGAACTGGTCGGCGACGAGCAGCACCTCGGCGCGGGCCAGGACGCCGGGGATCGGCACCACCGGGTCGCCGACCAGCTCGTAGCCGGTGAACTCGGCGTCCGGATGGACGAAGAGGTCCTCGATACGCCGCCGGTAGTACTCGATCTCGCCGTCAGGCATCATCGTCGTCGCCCTTTCTGCCAGCGGTGAACCACAGTGGGTCGAGCCGGATCACGAGGGTGCCGTCGTCAGCGGTGACGGTGATCTCCTCAGGGCCGGCGGCCAGCGCCCGCACCGGCGTGCCGAGCGGGAGAGTATGCGCGAGCCCGTCGGCGTCCCAGATCCTCACCGTGCCGTCCAGACCTCCGCTGATCAACAACGGGCCGAGGACGACCAGTGCGGACGCGGGGCGGGTGTGGCCGGTCAAACGGCGCCGGACCGTCCACTCGTCGGCGCTCTCCTCGACTATCGCGACCGTGCCGTCCGGCGCTGCGACGGCAGCCAGAGCCGGACCGTCGTCGCCGTTACGGGGCAGCGTCACCGCGGCCCGCGCCCGACCGGGCAGCGCGACCGGTTTGGGCGGCCGGCCGAGGAACGTCCGCCCCGGCACTGTGGTCATCCACGGCGCGCCCTCCGGCTGGTGCGGGGCCGCGGCGGGCGGCGAGGCGCCCGCGTCGCCCCGACGCTCGGTCTTCCGTGCCGCGGCGAGTAACCGGGCCGGGTCCCAGATCCGAACCGACCCGTCGTCACCCGCCGTCGCCAGCCGGTCGCGTGCCGCGCCGGCAGACGCCTCGAACATCACCATCCGCCGCACCGGCCCGTCGTGAACCGCAACCGGCTCGCCCCACACACCCCCGGTGTGCGGCTCCACGAGAAGCAGGCGGCCATTCTCGTCACCCGCGACCACGAACACCGCGCCGCCCGGTACGGCACAGGTGACCAGCGTCGTCACCCGGCAGCCGAGCTCGAGCGCACCGCCAAGCGTCTGCCCGGAGGCCACATCCCAGCGGCGTACGGCTCCCGCGTCGTCGGCAGTGACCAGCAGGACCGGTGCGCCGGGCAGGGCGACCACCGCCATCGCCCGCACGGGCCGGGTATGCCCGTCGGCGAAGCGCCGCACCAGTCGCCGCGACCGCGGGTTCCAGAGCCGCACGATGCGATCGTGGCCGGCGGTGGCCACCAGCGGTCCCTCGGGGGCGGGCACCGCGACGACCGCGTGCACCGCTCCGGTGTGGCCGGTCAACGCGGCGCCGTCAGTCCGGCCGGTCACCGGATCCCAGAGGCGCACCGCACCGTCGATGTCACCGGCGACCACCACCGGGGTGGACGCGGAGACGTCCAGGCCGATCAGGGTACGGACCCGGGCCGACCCGGCCAGGCGGACGTCGGGAGCATGGCCGGCGAGGTCACGGACGAGCACCGGATCGCCGTCGCGGGCAAGCAACAGCGTGACGCCGCCCGGGCGCTCCAGCGCGGCCAGGTCGAACACGCGCCCGCCGGTCGGGTCGAGCCCGGTGGTCTCCTCGCCGGTGGCCGGATCCCAGACACGCACCGAACCGTCGTCGGTGCCCGCAGCGAGCACCGGCGAGTCGTCCACACCGGGCAGGGCGGCCAGCGCAGCGATCCCGCGGCCACCCGCGGCGAGTGTGAGGTCCGGCGGATCGAGGTGGATCCGAGCCGAGACCGGCCACCACGCGACGCCGGGTCCGGGCCGTTCCGCGGCCGACTGCGCCGAGGTCCACGCGCCGGTGATCCGGGCGGTGCCCAGCCGGCGCAGTCCGGTCCGGTCGGCCGGCGTGGCGGCGAGCGCGAGATGGCTGGTCACCACCGTACCGAGGACCGCCGCCGGAAGCGCGCCGAAGCGGCCCGGATCGGTCATCACCCCGGCGACCACCGTGCCGACCTCCACCTGGTCCAGCACCTCGGTACGGGCGGCGAGGGCGGCCCAGCCCTCGGCTCCCGCGGCGGCCGCGTGCTCGGCGAGGTGCCGGCGCAGATACGGATGCAGCGGGGTACGCGCCACTCGCAGCAGAGCCCGCGTGATCGCCGGCTCCGCCGGTCCGCTCAACAGCGGGGCGCGGAAACTCTGGTGGGCCAGGCGGTAGACGCTGCGCCCGTCCGCGCCGTCGAGCAGGACGTACGGGCCGGCAACGGCGAGCACCTCGTCGAGGTCCTGCTCGCTGAGGAGGCCGTCGCCGCCGCCGGCGAGTGCTTCGGCCACCGCGATCCACAGTGGCTCATCCCGGGGCAGGCCGAGGCCACGACTGTACGCGAGCGCCCGTAGGAACGGCTCGACCCGCACGGTGGCGCTCATCCGGCGCAGCGCCGCCTGGAACAGCTCGCCCGGATCCAGGCGGATCAAGTCACGCAGTCGGGTCCGGCCCGCGCCACTGAGCAGTCCGGGGTCCGCGAGGATCTCCCGGACCACGAGCCGGGCGTGCAGAAAGGGTTGAGGCGTGCGGCCGACCCGGTGCCGGCGCGCGATCCGACGGGCCGCCGCGGTCACCTCATCGTCGGCCGGGTCGTCGCGAGGCCCGTCGGCGGCGGTGAGCCGACGCACCACGTACTCCTTGATCGCGGCGGCGTCGCCGTCCCGGGCCACCTCGGCGACGGTCACGTGCGGGGTCCGGTCGATCGGCCACGCCCGAGCGGCGACCACGATGCGTACCCCGGGGACCTCGCCGACCCGGCGCAGCGCCTCGGCGATCGGCCCCGGCTCCGCGGCCTCGTCGAGCCCGTCGGCGAAGACCGTCAGCACGGCGCCGGCCGACCGGGCCCGCAGCCCGTCGACGAGCGCGTCGACCAGCCGGTCCGTGGTCGCGGCCGCCGGTGGCGCGGCGATGCCCGCGGCGGCGGCGAGAGCCCGTAGCACCTCGGGAAGGGTGGCACCGGTGAGCGGCAGAGACCCGTCGACCGGCGGCAGCCCGGCCGCCTCCGGCCAGTCGGCACCGGCCCGGCCGAGCCGGCCCAGGGCTGCACGGACCTCCGGATGGGCGTGCAGCCAAACGTTGCCCAGGATGGCCGACTTGCCGCAACCGCTGGCGCCGGTGAGTGCGTAGACGCCGTGGGCGGCGTCGGTGAACCAGGCCAGAATGGCGGCGCGATCGGCGTGGCGGCCGCAGAAATACCAGCCGAACTCGCCGACGGCCACACCGAGACCGGGCCGGGCGAAACCGACGTCGCTTTCGGCAGGCAGGTCCGCGAGGGCGGCACGCAGTTCGTAATACACGTCGACCGGGGTGGTCAGCGGGCCGATGCTGCGCACCGGCAGGAACGAGCCCTCGCGCCCACGCAGCGAGCCGCGGTGCAGCCGCCAGCCCTGATCCTCCACCTCCCGGGTCAGGCTGTCGACGAGGTCGTGCAGGCCGAACGCGGCGTCGTTGCTGGTCGGCCGGGACAGCACACGGTCGAGGACAGCGCGGAAGCCACCCGTGTACCCGTCGCCCTGATCAGGGCCGGCAGCGACCAGCACCAGGCCGGCAGTGGCGTCGTGGCGTTCGAGGTGTTCCCAGACCCGCCGGGCGAACAGCCCGGCACCGCAGGCCTGGACCACCACGATCCGCCAGTACGGCTCCGGGCGGGCCGGGCGCAGGTACTCGGCGAACTGCTCGGGCTTCAGCGCGACGTCCTCCTCGGCTCCGGGCACGAACAGGTGGGTGTCCCGGCCGTTGGAGAACCCGTGTCCGGCCCAGAACAGCACCGAACTGCGCGGCGGCTCCGGATCGGCCCACTGCTCCAGTCGTTTGACCACCTCGCCGATCTCCCGCGCGGCCGCGTCGACGGACCACCCGACCGGCCGGCCACCGACCGGACCGAGACGGCCGAGCACCGCGGCCGCGTCCAGATCGCACGGCACCGGATCGAGGCTGCGATACCGCGGCAGGTCGATAGCGGTCACGTCGAAGGTGTGCACCGGTCAGTCCAGTAGCTCGGCCTCGGCGGCTTCTCCCGGTTCCTGGACCAGTAGCAGCCGGGTCACCGGATCACCGCCGATGGACGCCGCGATCCGGTACAGGCCGGGCCGAGCCAGGGTGACCCGCCCCGAAAGGCGCCGCGGGTCGCCCGGCGTGGGGTCCAGGTAGACGGTGTGCAGCACCCGGTCGGCCTGGCCCGGATCCTCGATCACGCAGGACACTCGAGTGGAGTCGATCCTGTCCCGCGCCGGGTCCTGCTCACTGACCTCGATGGACAGCGGCTCGCCCCTCACCGCGACCGCGGGCGCCTCCAGGCGGGGCCGGCCGACGCCGAGCCCCGTACCGCGGTTACGCCCGCCAGTGGCGACCAGGTGGGTGACCAGATCGCGGATCGTCGCGGCGGCCGGCAGCGCCCCGTGCTGCTGGGCGAACGCGGTCGTCTCGGCGCCGACCGGTGAGGCCGCCTCGGTGAAGACGGTCGCGTCGCCGCCGTAGTCGACGCGCAGTAATTCACCCGTGTGCTCGTTGCGCATCAGCTCGTCGTCGCCGTGCCGGCGATAGCCGAACGGGTGCAGGGTCACCGTGCCCGCGTCCAGCGTCACCGAGGTCGGGGTGGCCTGTCCGATCCCGACCACCGCCCGGTGGCCGGGCAGCGGCAGCGACACACGACCGGCAGCGGCGGTCAGCGCCTCGCCGGCCAGCTCCGCGTCACCGCCGAGCATGGCGATGTCGGCTGGATGCAGAGCACGCACGTCGTCACCTTCGCGCACGCAACGGTAGCCGGGCAGCAGGTCGTGCACGCCGGGCATGGTCCGGGCTGCCTGACGCAGCCGGGCCGGGGCAAGCGGCAGAGGCGCACCGGTACCGGTGGCGAGTAGTTGGAGAGCCAGCACCGACCCATGGAACGGCGTGCCGAGGGTGATCACCAAACGCACCTCGTCGAGCGCGCCCGGCACCGCGGCCAGCGACTGGATCAGCAGGCCACCCATCGAGTGCGCGACCAGCACCAGCCTGGCCGGGCTGCCGTCCGGGTGCATCCGCCGGGCCCGCTCATGGTCGTCGGTCGCCTGCCACTCGCCGAGGAACCGGTGCATCGCCTCAGCCAGCAGTGTCGCGTTGTACGCCACGCTGAGCCGCCAGTCGTAGGCGAACTCGCGGACCGCCGCCGGATGCGCCACCCGCCGCAGGTCGCGCACGAGCGGTCCGTAGGGCTCAAGGCCACCGAAGACAGCGCCGAGGTGCGGCACACCGATCAGGCCGGCGACCTCGACCCGCCCGGTCTTGCCGGCCCGCTCCTCGTCGGTGACGGCGAGCGCGGCCATCAGCTCACGGTCGCGCCAGCGGACGGCGTAGCCGGCGGCTCGCGGCACGGCCCAGATCTCTCTGCCGAGGTCACGGTCGCGCAGCTCGCTGCCCATGATGCCGGGTATGACCACGATCGCATCGTGTGACCGCACGTCCAGTACCGCAGTCTCACCAGGGAGCATCGGCGACATGGCTGTAAGTTACACGGCATCCGTCCGGCCCCCCGGCATCTTCGATGATCGTGGACGAACGATTGACACGTACCGGTTCGTTCGTTCGTGGGAACTCCACCTATGTCCGAAGGTGTCGATCCGATCCTCGGGTGCTGATGTGGCCCCTGCGACACCCGCCGCGACCCGTTCGCTCGTGTCGCCGCACCATGTACATCTGCCGGCCGTGGACTATGGCACGGAGATCCACTTTGGTAGCCGCCGATGGAGTGCGGTGTCCAATTCGGGCGGGCACCCCGACATCGTGCCGGCCGGTCAGCCCGCGTACAGCAGGAGCAAGCCGGTGACGGTGTAGACGACCATGAGCAGCAGCAGCGGGACCTGTCCGGCGACCGCCCGCGCGCGAGGGAACAGGTACAGGGCACGGTCGTGGGCGAGGACCGTACCGAGTAGGTGGCCGATGACGATCACCGTGATCTGCATCAGCGCGACACCGGTCGGGGTGATCCAGCCGGACCGGATCTCGAGGTCCCGGGTGCCGAGCCAGTCGGAGCCGGTGCCGAGGGGATCGGAGGCGAGCGCGACGGTGCGCTGACCCTCCAGGACCAGCAGCGAGTAGTAGTGGGCGATGATGTACCCGACCGCGATCGGCACGATCGAGTGCGCCAGCCGGCCGGGCACCGCCGTGGCGTCGGTCCCTGCCCGGCGCCCGGCCAGAGTGGTCGCACCGCGGTAGGCGGCGCCCACCACGGCGATCACCGCGACCAGGCCCAGGGTGCCGGTGACCGGCGCGGGCAGGCCGTTCTCCTGGACGAAGCGCAGCCAGAACGGCGCATTGGAGAGGCTGTCGAACATCGTCGAGCCGAGCAGCACGATCACGAACGGCACCAGGCCGGGCGCGGCCGTGACGCCGGCGATGCCGTCGAGGGGATTGCGCCAGACCAGGACACCGTCCGCACGGCGGCCGAGGAACGCGAGCCGGCCGACGAGAGTGCTGTAGACCTCGAACGGGTCGCCGCGCTCGAACCAGCCCGACCCGTACAGCACGGCACCGACGGCCATGGCGAGCAGGTACACGGAGAGCCAGGCGATGATGACCGGCAGCGTGGCCCGTTCGGGTGCGACCAGCTCCAGCCACACGAACGCGAACAGGCCGGCCGCCGCGGGCCGCAGCCCCATCCGCGCCGGGATCGGCCGTAGCCCGGCGGTGGGGTCGCGGCGCAGGGCCAGGGCGGCGAGCCGGTGCAGGGTGCGCAGCGGGTTCAGGGCCCGCCAGACCGGGCCGAGCAGCAGCGACGCCGGGACGATTCCGACCCACAGCAGGACGTAGAAGGCGCCGAAGGTCGGATTGTCGGCGGTGTCGGGCCCGGCGAGTACACCGATACCGAAGTAGCCGAACAGAACGAGACCGAACAGCCGCACCGTCCATCGCCACGCCGGCGCGTCGGCCCAGGCCCGCAGCCATCCCGGCACGGGCCGCCCCGTGGTGCCGTCACGGTCCAGCCGGGGCCGGCGCCACAGGGCGCCGAGCACGGTGAAGGAGATGACCAGGGCGAGCACGGCGCCGATGATCAGCGCGGTCAGCGTGATGGGGAGGTCCTGCCGCCCGCCCACGCCGTGCGCGAGCAGGTACGCCGCATCCATCGATCAGCGCACCACGAGCTGGAAGAGCACCAGGTGGCTCCCGTGGGTCTCCACCTCGTAAAGGCCGGTGCGGTCAGCGCGGAAATCGATCGAAGCCGGCTGCCCGGCCGGCAGGGCGGTCTGGAGGTCGTAGCCGTGCACGTGCAGGTCGTCGGCCACGTCCGAGGTCACGGTGATCCGGACGGTCGCGCCCTGGCGGACCTCGATCCGGCTGGTCGGTGGCGTCACCTTGTTGTCGACCACCGTCGCCACGATCTCCTCGTCGACCACGGCGGTGGCAGCCGCCGAGCCGGCCGCATCCGGCAGGTTCGGGGCGGTGGCAGGGTCGTCGCCGCCGCAACCGGTGACGGCGAGCAGGACGGCGACGGCCGGCATCAACCAGCGGGCACGAGGGCTTCGCAACGACGGACTCCGTACGGCAGCGGGCGGGTGTTGAATCTGATCGTCAGGAAACCGAACTTTAATCTTGTAGAGCCTCAAGGGAAAGACCATCATGAGTCGATGCGATTGATGGCGGTCACTGCGAACCAGTGGTGGAGCCGGACGGCGGTCATCGTCGTACTCGCCGCGATCGGCCTCACCTTCCCCGCCACGCCGGCCCACGCGCACGGTCAGCTCGCGCTCTCGAAGCCACTGGCGAACACCATCGTCAACGACCCGCTGCAGAGCGTCGAGCTCTACTTCACCGAGCGGCCCGCTCCGCACGCCTACTTCGCGATCACCGCGCCCGGTGGTGGCCGGGTCGACAACGGCTGGAGCGGTGGGCAGCCCCTCCGGCTGGACAAGCCGGTGCAGGAGTTCTTCCGCATCGAGGGCAAGTGGGAGCCGCGGCTCTACCACACCGGCTTCCCCGCTGTGGTGCCTGTCGCGCACTGGCCGGTTCAGGGCGACTATGTCGCCAGCTACCTGTCCGTGGCCTCGGACGGCGAGACGGTCAAGGGCAGCGTCAAGTTCCACTACAACGGCCCCACCACGCGGGCCCCCGCCGGTTGGGTCCCACCGACGAACGAACCCGATCCGGCCCTGACGACGCAGACCGACCACGGCGACACGCCCGGCCCCGGCGGCGCCGCGACCGCATCCGCGCCCGTCACCGGCACCGGCACTTCGGAAGGCGCCACGGCTGCCGCGCCACCACCGCCGCAGCAGGACGGCATCGCGGTGTGGCTGCTCCCCGCCGGGCTCGTCGTGGTGACGGCGCTGATCATCGGGCACGCCGCCCGCAGGCCGCCCCCGCCGACGAAGCCGGCCCAGCGGCGCCGGAGCAAACCGCGCGCCGCGTAGCCGACCGCTGATGCGGCCGGTCCGGGGAGCCCGCCGACAACTCGACCGCGCCGACTGTCGACTGGGTCGCCATTGTCGACCGACACGCGAACTTCAGACCGCGACGGTCAGCACCGCGGACAGGGGGATACCGCACTCCCTTCGGCAATGACATCGCATGCCGAGGGGCCGCCGCCTTTGTCGTGATGCCATGACAGCGGCCCCCTGGAGGGTGGTGGTGTGTGTCAACTCCCGGTCGGGTACGGCTTGGCAGCCGCTGTCCCCAGGGTCATGAAGGCGGGCAGGTTGCGACTCCAGAAAGACGCCATGCAGCTGTACGCGGGGAAGAACCCACTGCACGAGGAACTGTTGGGGCCGACCTCGATCGTGTATCCGGGCACACCCAGCGTGCCGTAGATCCAGTCGTCGGTGGCGCCCGGCGCGAAGTAGTTCAGACCGCCGTCGCCGTGCACGACCGTGTACCTGTTGGACTTGGCCATGTTCGTGGCGATCGTCTTGAGGTCGGTGTCGTTCGGCGCGAGCGAGTTCGTCCAGCCGTAGGGGTAGATGTTCAACTCGGCGTAACTGTGCAGCGTGAGGAAGGTGCCGGTGGTGGCGGTCGTCGCCGCCGAGAAGTCGGCGGCCGGCTTGGTGTCGCGGTAGATGCTCGCCAGGAAGCCTTGAATGGCCCGGGTCTCCGGCTCGCTCGCGGTACTCGCACCGGGATAGGTCTGGGTGCACTTGGTGCCCTGGTTGACGTCCCAGTGGTAACTCGAGTTCCGGTTGAGGTCGACTCCGAGCCCGGTGCCGGAGCACCCGTTGTCGTGGGCGTTCTTGCGTTGGGAGACGGGCCGCGTCGAGTTCGACGAGACGATGTCGACGCCGTCCGGGTTGGCGATCGGGATGACCCACAGCTCGGTCGTGTCCATGAGCGTCGTCACGGCACCGACCTTGCCGTAGTTGGCCACCAGGTAGTCGATCCACATGTACGCGAGCTCACCGGTGGCCAGTTCGCGCGCGTGCATCTGCGCCATCAGCGTGAACTTCGGTTTCGAGCCGGTGGTGCTCAGCGCGCAGTCACCGGTGGCGATCTTCGTGATGCACAGGGCCTGGATGTCGTGACCGCCCCTGTTCTGGGTCTTCAGCCATGACTGGCCGATGGTCTTCAGGGCCGCCAGCTCCGGGTGGGCCGCCACGACCTGCTGGTTGTGGGTCTCGTGCGCGGCCGCGGTGTGATAGCCGCCGTAGTAGGTGCCGGCAGCGGCCTGCACTGACACCGGTGCCGGCTGGTAGAGCGGTCCGGCGTACCGCACGCTCAGGCCGTCGCGCCGTAGCCGCTGGGCTTGAGCCGCGGTCGCCAGGATCGGCGCCCCGTCTCGCGACAGTCCTTCCATGACGTCGTAGCCGCGCTTGCTGAGGTCGTCGGCCAGCTCACCCACGGCGGTGGTGGGCGAGCCCACCACCCAGTAGCCCGGTTCGCTGGTGTCCGGGCCGGCCGCGGTCGCGCTGCCGGGCATCATGAGCCCCGCAGAGATCAGCAGGAGCATCGTGGTCGTCACTGCGGCCGGCAGCCGGCGCGCCCGTGATCGCCGGGAATACGGGAACCTGGTCATCGGCACCTCGGTCGTGGGATGGCCGGTGTCACCGTGCACCGACCGCTACCGATTTACGTTCATCGATGCACTCGTGGCCGTCAACATGCCGATGCGGTCATATCTGCCGACGCCTGGCTGCGTGCGCCCGCTCACCGACGGTCATTCTTTGCCCAATGATGTGGCATCCAAGATCAAACCGATTAGCATGCGTCCCCGTGACCACACCGGAAGACATCCTCGCCACCACCGCCTGGGGGGATCTGGAAGACGCCTACGGCTCCGCGGTAGACCTGCCCGGCCTGTTGCAGCCGCTCCTCAACGGGGAGACGGCCGGCTTCGCCGCGGCCATGCACACCCTGACCTGGAACCTGACCCACCAGGGCAACCTCTACTCGGCCACGCTGCCGGCCGCGCGGTACGTCGTCGCCGTCCTGACCGATCCGCGCACCAAGGCGGGCAAGGCGGCCATGCTGAGCTGGCTGAATGTGCTCGCCGGCAGCGCCGTCGAGTTCGAGGAGTTCGACAACGAGCCGGACGCCGACGCCGTCCGCGAGGCGATCCCGTCCCTCTATCCGGCGGTCGCCGCCAACTTCGAGCACACCAACCCGGTGGTACGAGTGGCCGCCCGCCGCGCCGCCCTCACCATGCTCGACCGCCCCGGCCTGGAGCACGAGCGCGCCGCAGCGGCCCCGCACCTGCTCGCCGAGCCCGAACTGCTGACCGACTCCGAACGGGGCGTGGTCCGCGCCGCCGTCGCCGGGTGGGAGGCCTGAGCCAGGGCCGCGCGGTGGGCGTCCCGCACCTCAGCCCCTGGTGGCGGAGTCCTGGTTGAACGAGGCCGGATCGCCGTCGCGGAGGAGGTCCCGCATCGCCGCCCGGCGCACCTTGCCGCTGGTGGTCCGGAGCACAGTGCCGGGCCGGAGAAGCGCCACCATGCCGACACCGACCCCGAACTCCCGGCCGTGCGGCGGATGTCGGCTGCCAGGATCCGCAGCCCTTCCCCGGGCGTTCCGGCGACCTCGTGGGTGTGACCACCGCCGATTCATCGGTCCCGCCAGCGGTGTCCACCAGCACCCGAACGGCGCTGTTGCGTTGAAGGAACACGTCGACGACCGGTGGGCCGCTCGGAACTCGCTGCGCGATGCCGCCTCTCGGGATGCGAGTCGGCAGCAGGATCAGCGGCGGCTCGACCTGTGGTGGCCGGGCCGCGGAATCAGGCGGTTGGGCACGGAAGCGAAGGGTTACGGCGGCCTGGCAAACAGCGGGTCATCGATGGATTGCTGTATCAACTGGGTTATGCCGGAGACCTGCCGTTCCTGGCGGATTCAAGTGATCTGCTCAATCACCTACGGCACCGTCGTCTGCGGTGCGGACACGCCCGACGTGGAATCGATTGACCCGGTAAAACAGGTAACCGCACCACAGTCATCACTCGAATGGGCGACTCTGGTGGGATTTAACGTGTCCGAGGCCCAACACCCGGCCTGCGCACACGGTGATCACGTCCATGGAGTTCCCACTCTCCTAAACTGGGATGACTTTTGTCAAAGTCGCGGAACCGGCCTAGGGCCGGGTCTTCCCGATATTTCCTACCTCCAATACGTGCCATGATCAAATAGCGGCTTTCGTCGCGGGCGACCCGACGATCGGTGGGGCCGAAGGAATTGGATGTGCCCGGACGTGCGAAGCACAATGAAATTTCGGCGAAACCCTGACTAAAAAGCGCGAAAACTACAGATCTGTGCATTGCCCGGATTGCTCAGCGTCCGCAGGAGCATCTTGCCGGAAGGCAAACGGCTCGATTCGGGTGGCTAACCACATGGCTCACGTTAACGCGTACCAGAGTTCTTGAACCTCAACTCCGCCTTGAGGAAGTCGTTGGTGCCCATGACGTACTCGATGTCGTAGACCGCCTGCTTCGGGTAGTCCTCGTGCATCTCGTCGGGGAAGAGCACGTCCTCGGTGCTGTCGAGCAGGTTCACCTTCTCCACGAACCCACCCGGTGGACGAAGTTGGAGCCCCTGTAGTCGAAGACCTTCATCTCCGGCTACTCCTGGATCAGAAGGCCTGGCAGGACGGTCCTCCGACCAGCATGTCAGTCCAAACAACGTCATCTCCACCAAGCCACCTTCGGCACGGATCGAGTTGAGGTCCCACTTGCGGGAGTCACGCAGCTTCCGATTCGGGAAGAGCGGGCTGGCCGTCGGACGACGCCTTCGTCCTGGACCTGCTCGTACGAGGCTTCGGAAGTTGCCGCGGCGGGGGCTCATCTTCCGCGGGCGTGTCGGTCGGCTCAGTCCCACGTCGCCACAGGCTCGGCGTCAGCAGCCGCGTCATAGCGCGAGCGTGACTCCTCTCCTGCTCAGTCCTCCCAGGCTGCATGGACCAGGCGGCCACCTTCCACAGGATCCCGCAGCGGACGAGCGCAGCCAGGCCTGTCACGCTGGCCCCGCTTACCACCGTCAGCACCACACCCAGAGTGCTCAGATCACTCACCTCCTCTCAACGCCCAAAACATGGAAGCACGCCGTCCCGACAGAACGGGGTTCTCGGCAAGCAGTTCAGCTCGATCGTCACGGCCGCCGCAGGAAGGCGATCTTCCCACCGCCGCATCCCGTGAACAGATCGATCAAGTGGCGCCGCTGCTCACTCCGGTTACGATAGCCAGCGCGCTATCTCTAGCGAGTTGGCCGCGCCGTTGTATCAGAGGTCGAACAGGCCGTCGACGCTCGGCATCCGTACCACCGGCTGTCCGGTAGAAGACGGACTCGTCCCTCAGCGCGATAACGGTGCCAGAGCTGCTTTGGTAAGAACTCAAGCCCTAGTATTCAATAGACTGTCGTTGCTGTGGCGTCTAAAGGTGCGGAGCCGGATTAGACCACCGGCTCCCACTTCAAATTAAACGGCGAGGATGGGCACGGCGATTTGAGGCACCAATGAAATTTTGAGCACCACTGCCGAAGGCGCACCCTCCGGCATCAGCAACACACTGATAGAGGAAATGCGCTTGAGTTTCAAATCTCGCGGACTTCTCATCTACCCTGAGCAAGCCGGATAACTTGATAGTCCGGACCGAGCAGATAGCGAAAGCTAATGGCTGCGGGCGTGACGCGATCCAGTCAGCCCTACGCGAGATCGTGGCGGACTGCTATCTGGTCAGAACCAAGACTGGAAATGATCTTTGCACCATTCTCAACAACCGTCGCAGCCATCCCTGTGTCGCTTCAAAGCCATTAATGCGGGTGGATATTGAATCGAACGCAGGCCGGTGCGTGACCGCGCATTTAGTTCTGACCTCGCAACCCGTAGCAATCTTAAGGGGAACCTTCTATGGTGTACAGATGCGGAACTCGATCCCGACGACCTACCGCGAGGCTCTTCGACTCCTAGGCGGCTATGAGCCAGCGCTGATCCAACGGCTAGACAGCATGCTCGGAGGCGCGATCCTTGGTGCCGGCGCCTTCTCGGCCGTCACGGCTTTCGGCGGGGGAACAGCCTTACCGATAGCTTTGCTGATTTGGGGCTGGATCGACCAGAAGAATGAAGCCACAAAGTTGCTCCGACAATTAGTTACGAGGCTCTCCCGGCACATAAATAATACGTCTGGCTACAGTAGGCGGCAGCTTATCGTGGCAGCTCATACTGCGATAGTCGCGGAAGCGTACTTCTCGGCGTTGAGCGACCATCTCGGGAAGACGCAATATAAGGCACTAGAACTGACAGAGGCGGAGAAGAGCCGTCTGATTAAAGGTGTCGATATCTTCCACCCGGCCGACTATCTGGGAGTGGTTATCTATGACACTGCTGTGCCAACTCCTTCGGCGGCTCGAGGATACGAAGAAAATGTCGAACACGTTGCTAGATGGTTGTCCGCCTTATCTGCCCGTGCTAATGAGTTTTTCACCGGACTCGAGAACTGGCGGAGTCGCTCTCAAGAATTCTCTGATTGTGTGATAGAGGAATCGGTTAATGGCTACCGTGAGCGATTCACTGATCTCGCACGGGACGTTCCGGAATTCTGGATATGGTCCACTCTCGATGAGCATGCAGCTACTCGAGCCCTGATCCGATCTTCCAATGTAGAGCTTTTACGCATTGTCGATCGGCAAGGCGCGGCTCTCGGCCAACTTGAGCACCTGCTTGCGGCAATGCAGGGCAAAGAACTAGACACAGGATTGTGGAGACTTCGGGAAATTATTTCGCGGGCTAACCGTACGGTCCTCTCCGAATCGATTGTCCCGACTGGAATCGCTCCTGGTGTCGATGGTTTGACGTTCCCTCTCACTGATTCCATCTATCTTGATCCCAGATTCAAGGTTTGCCGATCTGGTGGTTCATCACGGATAGCGGACGAACAGTGGTGGGATACGCTTGACTCTAGTGAGAATCTTGGTCTTTTCCTCGCTGGTTTCCTGAGTTCGCCGGAAGCATCTAGCAAGCCTCTTGTAGTGCTTGGTCATCCGGGTGCCGGCAAGTCTCTACTTACTAAATTGACTGCGGCGCGACTAAGTTCGAGTGACTATACCGCAGTACGTGTCCCGCTTAGAAGCGTTCATTCTGGCGCCCCGCTATATGAGCAGTTACAGCAAGCTCTTGACCTTCAAACAAGTGGGAGGGTTCGATGGAGTGAGCTCGCTGAGGAAGCGCGAGACGCGATTCGTGTGGTTTTTCTTGATGGCCTCGATGAGCTGATTCAGGCCGCACCAGGAACTCAGTACAGCTTCTTTCGGTCGGTCTCGGAATTTCAGCGCATGGAGGAGAGCCAAGGCCTTCCTGTGATCGTCATCGTGACATCCAGGACGGTCGTTATGGATCAAATCGATGTTCCACCTGATACTCCTATCGTCAAACTTGAACCATTCGACGAAGCACAAATTGTAACTTGGCTGGCTGAGTGGCGTAGGGCCAACTCCTTGGCGATAGCGTCAGGTCGGATCGGGTGTCTAGAGGATCGCGTTGCACTCGACAACTTCGACCTTTCGAGGCAGCCGCTGTTGCTGACAATGCTGGCGATCTACTCTGCCGACCCGTCCGCGCCGCCCTTGGCTGCCTCGCTGTCAACCGCGACCCTATATCGACGGCTGTTGGATAGTTTCGCCGCGCGCGAAGTCTTGAAGCTTCGTCCGAATCTGGGGCCAATCGAGCTAGAAGCAGCGATGGACGACAAGCGATGGAACCTTACCGTCGCGGCGTTCGCGATGTTCAACCGAGGTCGCCAATATGTTGCTGACTATCAACTTGGCGAAGACCTGCGAGCACTGGAAGGCAGCGACAGGACAGAACATCGTCGTGACGCGGACGTGGGGCGCGATATCGCGGCGCAGTTCTTCTTTGTTCACTCGGCTGAAGCTCGAATTCCTGGCCAGGAGGAGGCGGCGAAATGTTACGAATTTCTGCACGCGACCTTCGGGGAGTTCCTCGTAGCGGACGAATCGGTTGCGCTCCTACGGCAAGCTGCCGATGGTTACTTTGCGCGACGAAGGAGCGCTGGTGAGCCGGATGACGCTATGCTCTTTGCGCTTCTGTCGTGGCAGCCACTGATAAGTAGGTCGGCCAGTGCGGGTCTATTAGAACAAATATGCCGTGAGCTCACGGAAGAGGAGCAAGGTCGTATCTTGACCTTTCTCGGTATTCTGATTAGTCGTTGCAGGGGAAGGAAAGTTCTAGATAGGTTCAGTCCCTATAGGCCCATCAGTGTAGACAATATTCGGTCTGTTGCAGTTTATTCACTCAACCTCCTGACGATACGTATCGCCGCTGGTGGCGGCAAGGCGCGGCCAAAAGATATATGGCTGGAGGGTGAAGATTGCATAGAACGTTGGCGCTCCCTAGTCCAGTTATGGAACGCCGGCCTCGATGCGGGATCGTGGCAGACAGTGCTGAAGAGCATCGAATTCGCTGACGGCGTGATCCGGTGGATGCATCGCTCTCGGTCATTGCCAGCATCGCGGTTTCTTGCCGTCTCCCATGCCAGAATGCTCGGGGATACATTGGCCGAGAAGCACCTTCGGTTCGGGGTGGCATTACTGGACGATTCATACTATTCACTTGCCGGTGATGACTGGGAAAGTGTTGTGATGAGCCGTCTCAGTGCCTTGATGACCTCTCCTCGCGGTGTTAGGTCGGCAGTTTTTGAGCCGTTGCCATCACCGCCAACAGAGGTAGAATCCGAATCTCGTGGACGGGTTCAGAATGCCCTCTCGAGTGTTATTAGGTTGCGATCGATGCATATGGCTCGAGCTGTCGTAATACATTTGTTGCGGTATCAGTTCGACTCAGAGTGTTTCACCGTTGATCCCTATGCTCTTGCGGCAGCGTTGCGAACGCATCGTGGACTAGAAAAGGAGGTTCCGGAGATCGCCGATCCGGGTAATTATGCTGGTGGCGGTTGGGGGCTATGGTTCTACCTTGACTCCTTCTCTAGGAATCGTTTGGCTAGTGAGCTCTGTGAAGCTCTTGCGCCGGGAATCCCTGGGCTTCCGAGTCAATCGTCGCTCAATCGCGACGAGGTTCGTGTAATTATTCGACAGATAATCCGGAGTCAGCAGGAATCCGGCCTGACTTTCGGTGATGCATTCTCCGGCTGGTCGTCGGTCGGAGAGACGGATAATTGGTACACCGCGACGTATGAGGGTGATAATCACTCGTTCGGCTTTTCGTAGCTCACCCGCTTAGCCGAGCATCACCTCGACGCGACTCGTGCGGCGCTTCGGTCGGTCCTTGACCTGAAGTGGTCGCCGAGTTCTTCGACATCGGGCTGTCACGCGCGCTGCCGTGGAAACGGCGGCCGGAAGCGACCCGGCTGCTGGACGCGATCAAGAGTGCCGCCCGTGACTTCGAGGCTGTGGTCATCGGTGAGCCGCAGCGTGCGTTCTACGGCAGCCAGTTCGGCATGACGTTCCCGGTCTTCGTGCACTACGGCGTCGGCCTGTGGGTGCCTGAGGTCGGCGGCGCCATCGACCCCGGTTCCGACGCTCACGACCTTGTCATGGCCCTCTACGGCGGCATGAGCAAGGGCGAACGCAACCGCATCAAGATCCGGGTCCACTCCGCGATGAAGGCCCAAACCGAGCTGGAGGGCCGCTACCTCGGCGGACGCCCGCCCTACGGCTACCGCCTCACCGACGCCGGCCCGCACCCCAACCCCGGCAAAGCCGCCGAGGGCAAGCGCCTGCACCAACTCGACCCCGACCCGGTAACCGCACCGATCGTCAAACGGATCTTCGCTGAATACACCGCCGGACGCGGTATGACCTCGATCGCCCGTGGCCTCACGCAGGACAGCATCCCGTGTCCGTCGGCTTACGACCGGGCACGCAACCCGCACCGCAAGACCCAGGTCTGGGAGACCACCGCCGTCCGCGCCGTCTTGCAGAACCCCGCTACACCGGCCACCAGGTCTGGAACCGGGCACGCACCGACGAGGTCCTGATTGACGTTGACGACGTCGCGCTCGGCCACGAGAACCGGCACCGGTGGAACGACCCCAGCAAGTGGGTTTGGTCGCGCACCCCGTCACACGAACCACTGATCAGTACCGATCTCTACGAACAGGCCCAGCGCACCATCAAGAAGCGCGGCACCAACGGTGACGCCGGCAAAGCACCCCGCCATACCGGACACCCTTACCTGTTCCGGGGCCTGATCACCTGTGCGTTGTGCGACCGCAAGATGGTCGGCAACCCCAACCACGGACGCCTCTACTACCGCTGCACCGCGAGCCGCGATTTCGTCCGCCAACACCGGATCAGCCACCCGCCGGCCCTCTACCTACGCGAGGATCAGATCACCACGCCCATCGACCGATTCCTCCGCGAGGAACTGACCGGAACGGCGCTGACCGACAACATCCGCCGGGTGGCCGAAGCGCAGTACCGCGCCGCGCTCGCCGCCCACGACACCGCCGGTGAGATCGACCGACTGCGCCAGGACATCGCGGACGCGGACTCCAAAATCAGCCGCTACCGCGCGACCCTCGACGCCGGTGGTGACCCGGAACTGATCGCCGACTGGATCCGTGAGACCACGGCGATCAAGAAGGCCGCACAGTCACGCCTCGGCCTCACCGAGGCACCGCCCCAACGAATGACAGCCCATCAGATCGACACCATCGCCGAAGCGTTCAACGATCTGTTCCGGCTGCTGCGCGATGCGGACCCCCGCGACAAGGCCGAGCTGTACAGCCGCATCGGCCTGCGGATGACCTACAAACCGGGGCTAGAAACACTGATCGCCGAGGTTTCCACCCCGGCGAGTTCTCGTGTCTTTGATTGGTGTCCGAGGGGGGACTTGAACCCCCACGCCCGATAAAGGGCACTAGCACCTCAAGCTAGCGCGTCTGCCATTCCGCCACCCGGACCTGCCTGCATAAGCTAACAAACCCTGACCGGCGGGTTTCATCGTGGGGTCAGGTCGCCGGCTCGGTGTCGCGTAGGCGCTCCAAGCCGTCGAGGATCAGGTCGAGGCCGAAGGTGATGTCGGGATCGCCCGGGTGGTGGCCCTGCGCGACCTGGCGCGTCAACTCGGCCATGTGTGGGTAGTGATCGCCGGCCAGCAGGTGCTGGTGGGCCGCGGCTGTCTCCGCGTAGTCGGCGGGCGCTATCGGGAAGGCCAGGCGGCGGAGCGTGTAGCCGTACACATAGCTGTCCATGGTGTTCCAGGCGTAATCGGCGAGTCTCCAGGAGAAGCCGGCGCCACGTAGCACGCCGAGAGTGAAATCGATGTAGCGCAGCATCGACGGCCCGGTGTTGGTGCGCGACATCAGCAGTGGTGGGGCCCATGGGTGCAGGCTGAACACGCGGAACGCCTCCACGCCGCGATGGCGCATCGCCGACTTCCAATCGTCGGGGGTCTCGGGCAGGTCGATCTCGCTGACCACCATGTCGAGGATCCCGGCCAGGACCGCTTCCTTATTGGCCACGTGTCGGTAGAGCGACATCGCCTCCACGCCGAGCTCGCGGCCCAGGTGTCGCATGGTCAGCGAATCCGTGCCGCCCGAGTCGGCCAGCGCGAGGGCGGCACGCAGCACGCGCCGGGTGCTGAGCGGCGCTCGTGAAGTTGGCATCTATTCGGCTCTCCGAGGAGTTGCGGGACCGGTCGACCATACCGCACTCTTGCTTACGACGTAAGCTTACGCAGTAAGCAGGAGGCGGGAGATCATGAGAGCACTGGTTCAGACGGGGTATGGATCGCCGGCGAGAGTCGCCCTCCAGGAGGTGCCGCGGCCCGTTCCCGGGCCGGATGACCTGCTGGTCGCGGTGCATGCGGCCGGCCTCAACGCCGCTGATCGCCTCCTTCTGCGCGGCGAGCCCTTCGCCATCCGCGCCCTGGCCGGCGGGCTGCGCAGACCACGGGCGGGGTTCGTGGTGGGGCGGGCGCTCGCCGGGCGAGTCGAGGCGGTCGGCGCCGACGTCCGTGACTTCGCGCCCGGCGACGAGGTGCTGGCCGAGTCGACCGGGGCCATCGGCGAGCTGGCCGTGGTGCCCGCCCGGCTCGCCGCGCGGAAACCGGTCGGGCTGACCTTCGCCGAGGCCGCGGCGCTACCGATCGCGGCCGCCACCGCGCTGGCCAGTGTCCGGAGTGTCTCCCGCGGCCAGCGATTTCTGGTCACCGGCGCCTCGGGCGGAGTCGGTACCTTTGCCGTGCAACTGGCCGTCGCCAAGGGTGCCACGGTCACCGGGGTCTGCTCCGAGCGCAATGCCGCGCTGGTGCGCAAGCTCGGCGCCGAGCGGATCATCGCCTACGAGAAGACCACCGCCGCCGCTCTGGGCTCGACGGGGGAGCGGTTCGACGTGATCCTCGATCTGGCCGGAAACTATCCGGTCCCGGCGCTGCGGCGAATCCTCGCGCCCGGCGGCTCGCTGTTGCTGTCAGCAGGCACCGGCGGCCGCTGGCTGGGGCCGGCCCGCCGCATGCTCAAAGCCTTGATCACCAGCGGCCGTCAGGTTCGTCCGCTCACCGTCCGCCCGAACTCCGCTGACCTCTCCGAGCTCGCCGGCATGGTCGCGACCGGCCAGATCCGCCCGGTCATCGACGACATCTACACCTTCGACGAGTCGCCGGCCGCCCTCGATCGGATCGACCGCGGCTGGGTCGCCGGCAAGATCATTGTGGCGGTCGCCGAATGACCGACACCAGCAGAGCCCTCACTCACCGCGTGCCGCCACGGACGGGTGAGCCCAAACCGCAATCCCAGCAGCGGTACGGGTGACTTCGCCTTCAACCGCACCGACCTCGTCCCGTGGCTCCCGCGCGACATGCTGCCTGCTCCCGGCCGCAACGCGACCGCCGGGGCGATGCGCCGGCGTCGATCCGTGTCGGTCGTTGGTTGTTCCGTGGCGCTGGTGGGCGGTCGGTGTCGGTCGTTGGTTGTTCCGGGCCGCCGTCAGGCGTTCCGTGCCGGATCGGTGGCCTCAGATGTCAGCCGACGGTGTAGCGAAGGCGGATCACACCGCCCGGCCAAACCTCCGAGCCGGTAAGGCTCAGGGGTAGGGGCGCGGCGCCAGCGGCCAGCAACGGGATGCCGGCGCCGAGAGCGATCGGGGCCACGAGCAACTCCAACTCGTCCACCTCGCCGGCTGCGAGCAGGGCGCGCATGACGCTGACACTGCCCCAGACGATCAGGCGGGCGCCGGTCTCGCGCTGGGCACGGACGTGGTCGACCGGGTCGGGGACCACCCGGGCCGGGGCGTGCTCACCCCATGTCGCCGCGGTCAGGGTGGTGGAGCACACCGTCTTCGGCATGGTGTTGACCTTGCGGGCCATCGGCTCGTCGTCGGCGGTCGGCCAGTAGGCGACGAACGACTCGTAGGTGCGACGGCCGAGCAGGATCTCGTCGATGCCGGCGAGCAGTGTGGTGTTGTGGGTTTCGGAGGCGGTGAAGTCCGAGACGGCGGCGAAGACGTCGGCCTCACCGTTGATGCCGGCGAGGAAGCCGTCCACGGAGATCCACTGTTGGGCGAGCAATCCGCTCACGGGAGATCACCCCAATCGACGTCAAGGCCGACGATATCGGTGATCGAGGCGACCGGCACCCGGAGCGGGGGGAACGAGCCCGAGGACGAGCAGGTGATCAGCGGTGGGTTCGTCGGGATGACCCGGAGGTGACCTCATACATCTCGTACACCACGGTGGATACGAGGTCTGCATCCCGCGCAGCGAGGCCGAACTGACCGCGTGAGCGTCGTGGCGTCTCGGGCGGGCAATCGCCGTCGGGAGTGGCCCTTGAGGGCGGACAGCGGGTCAGCGTCGGCCACGGTCTCGCGGCGGCGTCGGATCGTCGTAGTAGCCGGACGGCCCCTCGTGCAGGGCGCCGTCCGGGTACGGCCACGGGTTGGCCGTGCACCCGTGCAGCCCGAGCGTCTGCTGCTGCATCACCGGCGCGAGCCCGCCCCGGCGTGGGCACCGCTGATGGGACTCGCCGAGCCGGTGGCCGACCTCGTGATTGATCACGTACTGCTGGTAGACCGAGAGCGGCGCCCCGTAGTCGGGAACACCCTTCACCCAGCGGGCCACGTTGATCACGACGTTCGCGCCGTTGCGGCACGAGGTGTAGCCGTCCGCCCCGTCGCAGAGCGCATCCCTGGTTCCGGGGGTGCTGAGGCGGACGATGAAGTCGGCGGCCTGGCCGGGCCCGACCCGGCGGAAGCGGTACTGCTCGCCGGTGGTCCAGCTTCTCGGGTCCTCGAGTGTGGCGGCGACCTTCTCCGCGAAGGTGTCGACGGACATGCCTTCGATGCCCCGTTCGACCGCGACCCGGTACCGCATCACCAGGCCCTCGCGACCGGCAGTCGCGCCGGTCTGCCGCACTGCCTCGGACCAGGTGCCGTCGCCCTGCGCCGGATAGGTGATGCGGTCGGCACTCGTGGCCTTCGCCTGCGGCGTGGCGAGGGATACCGCCGCTTGTGGACGTGGCGGCAACTCCTTGATCATCATTCGCGGTGAGGGAACGGCCCCGCACGCCGACACGGTCGCTGCGGCAACGGCCATGATCACCCAGAGGTACGAGCGTGATCTCATGTTCGTTCTCCATTCGCAGAGGCTGTCGCCTCCCTGACGATCAAGAGCCCGCGAAGGTTGTCTCCAAGCAGTCGCACCGCCGACGATCAAGCGGCACACGGGTGATCTCAGGGCCGCCGGATTCCGCACGATCAAGCGGCTCACGGGTGGTCTCCAGATCGCCGGAACGCAGGATCAAAGGGCAGCGTGGGTGGTCACGAGGTCGTCGGAGCCCGCGCGATCGAGGCCCCGCGAAGGTTGTCGTCACCGGTCGCGGTGATTGCTGGTATCGGTGATGACGTGGTGTTCCGGCAGGTGTGGTGATGGTTGGCTGAGCCGCATGACCCGTCCCACTCATCTGCGTGCCGAACACCTCGACCGGCCACTCGGCCTGGGCGAGCCGCGACCGCGCCTGTCCTGGCGGCTACCCGCGGGGACGGCCGATCAGAAGGCCTACGAGCTGCAGGTCGACGACGACGAACCCGTCCGGGTGGAGACCGGCGACTGTGTCCTGGTGCCCTGGCCGGCTCGTCCGCTCGCCTCCGGGGAGCAACGTCGCGTGCGGGTCCGGGTGTGGACCGAGGACGGCCCGAGCGTCTGGTCGCAGGTCCTGGTCGTGGAAGCGGGCCTGCTCAGCGCCTCGGACTGGCGTGCGGACTGGGTGTCACCGGCCGCCCCGCAAGTTCGGCTTACCGGTTACGGGGCGCCGTCGACATCGACCGGCCGGTCGACCGGGCCCGCCTCCACGTCACCGCGCACGGTATCTACGAGCCGCACCTCGACGGTTCCCGGATCACCGACGACGAGCTGACTCCGGGCTACACCGAATACGCGAGCCGTACGCAGGTGGCGACCTACGACGTTACCGACCGGCTCACACCGGGCAGCCACGAACTGGGCGCCCTGCTGGCCGACGGCTGGTATCGCGGTCAGGTCGGCATGCTGCGCGCCCGTGACCAGTGGGGTGACACGACGGCCTTCCTGGCCCAACTGCACGTCTCCTACCGGGACGGCACGACCGAGATCTTCGGTACGAACGCCGACTGGCGGTGGTCGCCCTCGCACATCCTCGCCGCGGACCTGATCGAGGGCCAGATCGAGGACCGGCGGATCGCCATCGGGGAAGAGGAGAAGGTGACCGTCGTGGACCGGGGCTACGAGCACCTGGTCTGTTCCCCGGCCCCACCGGTGCGCCCGGTCGAGGAGATCCGACCCGTCGAGGTCACCGAGGTGGCCCCCGGCCGGCACGTCGTCGACCTGGGACAGAACATCAACGGCCGGATCCGTCTGTCGAGCCTGGGCCCGGCCGGCACCGAGATCACCCTCACCCACGGCGAGGCCCTGGACCACGACGGCGACGTGACGGTGGAGCACCTACGCCCCGACGTGCCGTTCCTGCCGGGCCCGCTGAGTGCCGGCCAGGTCGACCGGGTCATCTCCGCCGGTACTCCCGGTGACGTGTTCGACCCTAGGTTCACCACCCACGGCTTCCGCTACGTCCGCGTCGAGGGCCACCCCGGCCCCTGACCGCCGACGACGTGACCGGCGTCTTCGTCCACACCGATCTGCCCCGTCGCGGCCACTTCAGCTGCGACGACACCCGGCTGCAGTCACTGCACGACGCGGCGGTGCGCAGCCTGCGCGGCAACGTCTGCGACCTCCCCACGGACTGCCCGACCCGTGAGCGGGCCGGGTGGACCGGCGACTGGCAGCTGTACCTGCCCACCGCGACGTTCCTCTACGACGTGGCGGGCTTCACCACGAAGTGGCTGCGCGACGTGGCCGCCGGCCAGTGGCCCGACGGCACGATCGGCAACATGGCCCCGATGCCGCCGGCCGAGCGCTCCGGCCCGCTGGAACACCTGAACGGCTCCGCGGGCTGGGGCGACGCGATCATCCTGGCGCCGTGGGAGCTGTACCAGGAGTACGGCGACACGACGGTGCTCGCCGAGATGTGGCCCCACATGGTGGCCTGGCTGACCCGGGCCGAGCGGATGGCCGCAAACGGTCACCATCCCGGCCGCCGTCCCGACCCGCACCTGTGGGACACCGGCTTCCACTGGGGCGAATGGCTGGAGCCGGGCGCCGAGCCCACCGACTTCGCCGCCTTCATCGCCGCCGACAAGGCCGACGTGGCCACCGCCTATTTCGCCTGGTCGGCGCGGCACCTCGCGGAGATCGCCACGGTCCTCGGCCGCCACGACGACGCGCAGCGCTACCGCGACCTTCACGAGCGGATCGTCGCGGCCTGGCAGACCGAGTGCGGTGGCCTCCGCACACAGGCGAACCTGGTCCGCGCCCTACGGTTCGGGCTGGTCCCCGAGGATCTCGTGCAGGTGGCCGCCGACGACCTGGCCGCGCTGGTCCGTGAGGCCGGCACGCATCTGGGCACCGGCTTCCTGGCCACCCCCGACCTGCTGCCGGTCCTGGCCGAAAACGGTCACCTCGACCTGGCTTACGAGCTGCTCTTCCAGGACACCGGCCCGTCCTGGCTGACGATGATCGACCGCGGCGCGACGACGATGTGGGAGCGCTGGGACGGCATCGACGCCGACGGCAACGCCCACGAGTCGCTCAACCACTACTCCAAGGGCGCCGTGATCTCGTTCCTGCACACCCACGTCGCGGGTCTGCGCCGGCTCACCACGACGTGGCGTCGCTTCAAAGTCAAACCACAACCCCACAAATCCCTTGCAGCGGTACGGGCGGAGCACGTCACCCCGCACGGAGGAGCAGCCGTCGCCTGGCAGCGAGTCGACGGGTGGCTGGACGTGACGGTGACCGTCCCACCCGGCTGTGTCGCCGAGGTCCTGCTCCCCGACGGCTCCCGTTACGAGGCCACCCCCGGTGTGACCTCCTATCGCAGTCGACCGGCCACCTCCACCTCGCGCGAGAACGAATCCGCATGACCGGGAAGGATCATCCGAAGACGATCTCGCCCCGAGAAGTCGCGGGGCTCCGTGTCGGCGGGTGCCTAGCCGACAGGGCTGCTAATCGCGGGGGCCGCCGTGCATCAGCCCGGTCAGGCCGCCGGGCAGGATAGCCGCCAGAGCGTCGTCGAACTCGCCGTCGACCAGCACGAACACCACCCGCGCCGGGACCGTTCCCCGGTTGGCCCAGGCGTGATCGGTTCCGCGCTGCACGACCACGTCACCGGTGCGCAGCAGCACCTCGGAGTCGTCCAGCACGAGAGTGATCTCGCCGTCGAGGACGATCCCGTAGTCGATCGACGCGGTCCGGTGCACCGGCGACTGCAGGCCACGGTCGCCGAGGTGGCCGGGCGCGAACTCGTTGATCCGGATCCTCGTGCCGCGCGGGGGAGGCGGCACGGCCAGGGTCCGCGCGGTCGGCTCGTCCGCCTCCACGGCGGTGATGCGGGCCGGCGCGCCCTCGGTGTTCCAGATCTCGTGGAACGACACCCCGTCGTCGGGCAGCTCGCGGCTCACCGGCACCGGGCCGTCCGAGACGACGACGGAGACCCCGTCCGCGGTGTGCCCGGTGACCACCCGCCGCGGCACGCTCACGCGTGACACGCGATCGGGCCGCCGTGGAACGCGACCATGTCGGGCCACACCGACGGCACGGTCAGGCGGGTGTCGATCGGGTTGCCGGCCAGCTCCGAGTACGCCCGGTGCAGGTTGCCGACGAACCGTTCGGTCTCCGCCCACGCGCGGTACGGGTTGTCGCGGTGCTTGACCGCGGCCTCCAGCGGTGACAGACCGGCCGCGTGCGACACGGCCGCCACCTCGGCCACGTAGGACACGTAGCCGTCGAGGTCGTCGAGCAGCCGGGTGACCTGCTCGTCGCGTACCACCGGGCCGTGCCCCGGCACCAGGATCGACGGCGCCAGCTCCCGCATCCGCGCGATCGCCTTCTTGAACCCGGACACCGAGCCCTCCAGCAGGAACGGCTGGCCGCCGGCGAACGCCAGGTCCCCGGCGAACAGCACGCTCTGCTCGGGCAGCCAGACCAGCACGTCGTTGCTGGTGTGGGCGCGCCCGGCGTGCCGCAGCTCGACGCCGAAGCCGTCCAGGTGCAGGGTCATCCGGTCGCTGAAGGTCATCTCCGGCGGCCGCAGCTTCAGGTCGCCGTAGTCGGGCGCGGTGATCACCTTCGTCGCTTCCAGCCCGGCGGCGAGCACCTCGTCCCGGCACTTCTCGTGCCCGATGACCAGGGTCTGCGCGGGCAGGAACCCGTTGCCGTACGTGTGGTCGGGATGGTGATGGGTGTTGACCACGGCCCGTGGCGCGTCGCTGCTGACCTTGGCGACCTCGGCGAGGACGGCCCGGTTGCGGCGCTCGGTCGAGGTGGTGTCGACCAGGATCGCCCTGCCGGCGCCGTCCACGATCATGCCGCAGTTGTTCACCATCCAGCCGCCGTCGGGCTGGATGTAGGCGTGGACGCCCTCGGTCAGCCGGTCCACGTACGGGTTGCCGTCGTCCCAGGTCACGTTTCCTCCTCGAGTGGTCCCGTGTCGTCGTCACCGCTGTCACCGGGTTCGCGGGACAGCGATGACGCCCACACGGGGTTTGCACCATTGGGCACCACGGGCGGCGTCGCGACAACCACCGCAGCCATCGCCAGCGTCGATCGCTGGCATGTGGAAGCCGACGTTCCGCGCGCGCGATCCGGCCGGTTGGCTCAACCGGTGACCACATCTCTGACCGGCCGTGAGATCCGGTGGCCGCTGCTGCTGGTGCTGGCGTCGCTCGCCGCCGTCGCCCCGGTCGCCACGGATCTCTACCTGCCCGGGTTCCCGGCGATCGGCGCCGAGCTCGGTGGCGACGCGAGTGGCGTACAGCTGACTCTGACCTCGTTCCTGATCGGTATGGCCGTTGGCCAGCTGGTGACCGGCCCGCTGTCGGACCGTTACGGCCGCCGCAAGCCCCTGCTGGTGAGCGTCGCCGTGTGCGTGGTGGCCGGGGTGGCCTGCGCGGTGGCGCCGACGCTGCCGCTGCTGGTGGCGGCCCGGCTGGTGCAGGGGCTGGCCGGCGCGGGCGGCATGGTGATCGGCCGGGCGGTCATCGCCGATCTTGCCACCGGCCGTGCCGCGGCGCGGGCGTTCACCCTGATGCTGACCGTCGGCGGGGTGGCGCCGGTGCTCGCGCCGAGCGTCGGCGGGCTGCTCGCCGATCCGGCCGGCTGGCGCGGCATGCTGTGGGCGGTCGCCCTGCTGAGCCTGGTCCTGCTCGTCGCGGTGATCGTGGTGGTGCCCGAGACCCGCGCGCCGGTCGAGCGGGTCACGTCGTGGGCGGGCAATCTGCGCACCGTGGCGCGCAGTCGCGGCTATCGGGCGCCGGTGGCGGTGTTCGCGTCCTCGTTCGCGGTGATGATGGCGTACATCGCCGCGTCGCCGTTCCTCTACCAGACCGTGGTGGGGCTTTCCGAGCTCGGCTACGGCGTGCTGTTCGGTGTGAATGCGGCCGGTCTGATCGGTGCGGGCGCGCTCGCGGGCCGCCTGGTGAAGCGCGTCGACCCGGCCCGGATGATCCGGTGGTGCATCGTGGTGCAGGTCGCCGCCACGGTGTCGTTCCTGATCCTGGCCGTGACCGGATCGCCGTCGTGGACGTTTCCGGTCGCCGTGTTCGTCGCGGTGACCGCCAACGGCGGCATCATGGGCAACTCCGCCGCCCTCGCGATGGCCGAGGTACGCGAGGCGGCCGGCACCGCCAGCGCGGTGCTCGGCTTCAGCCAGTTCGCGCTCGGGGCGGCGGTGTCCCCGCTGGTCGGTCTCGGCGGCGCGGACTCGGCGGCGGCCCCGGCCGCGGTGATGGCGGCCGCGTCACTGCTGGCCGGCGTGGCCGGCCTGAGACTTCCCCGCTGACGGCGACGGCGGCACCGGCGCGATCGCGCGCAGCTCGGCGGTCAGCCTCGTGGACAGCTCGATC
Organism: Actinoplanes sp. CA-252034; assembly: GCF_050956125.1. Taxonomy (NCBI): domain Bacteria; kingdom Bacillati; phylum Actinomycetota; class Actinomycetes; order Micromonosporales; family Micromonosporaceae; genus Actinoplanes; species Actinoplanes sp. CA-252034. Next base: position 5,548,702 of record NZ_CP191846.1, on the reverse strand, counting down.
GCGGACTCCGCCGGTGGCGGCGGAGTCGGCTCGAAGAACGTCACCTTCAGCCGGGGCCGTCGCGGGAAACGGGCGATGTCCACGGTCCCGGAGACCGCCGCACAGATGATGCGGGCCTGCGGCACGGCGTGGGCCAGGCGCCCGGCACCGCTGCGGGCCCGAAGCTGCCGGCCCTGTGACCGGGTGCCCTCGGGGAAGATGCCGAGGCAGCCGCCGTCGGACAGGCACCGCTGCGCGGCCTCGAGCGCGTCCATGTCGGCCTCGCCGCGCCGGATGGGGATCTGGCCCATCCCGTTCATCACCCACCGGAGCAGCGGGTTCTTCCAGAGCGAGGACTTGGCCAGAGCCTGGATCTGCCGGCGGCGGCGGGCGGCGAAGGCGATGACGAACGGATCCCACGCGCTGTCGTGATTCGCCGGAACGAGCGTCGCCCCGTGCGACGGCAGAAGATCCAGGCCGACCACTTCCAGGCGACCCCACCAGCGTACGACCGGCCCGGCCGCCGCCATCACCACCCGGTAGAAGAGGGGGATCGGTGCGGCACCGCCGGTCTCACCAGAAGAACGATCCTGTTTCATGTTTCACACTCCATTGGGGGAACGGCGACATCGAGGGAACGGGAACGGGGACGGGCCGGCGTTGGGGCAGCCGACTCGGGGACGCGGGTCAGTGGGCACGCCACTGAAGCATTGCGGCCGTGGCGTCGTCGCGGAGCTCGCCGTCCTCGTACGACACGATGGTGTGTATCAACCGGCGCATCGTCTCCGCGGCGGCCGTCCCCTCGCCGAGGGTCTCCAGCAGGAACGCGCCCAGCCGGTCCACCCCGAACAACGCACCGGACGCGTCACGTGCCTCGGTGATGCCGTCGGTGTAGAGGACCAGGGTGTCGCCGGGTTCGAGCTGTTCCTCGACCACGCCCGGCGGGCGGGCGACCATGTGGCCGAGGCCCAGCGGCAGCGCGTTCGGGGTCGGCAGCGCGGGCAGCATCCGCCCGCCGCGCAGGAAGATCTCGGCCGGGTGGCCGGCGCTGATCCGCCGGTACCGGCCGGTCGCGATGTCCAGCTCGCCCAGCAGCGCGGTCACGAAGGCACCCGGATACTGCGCGCGCACCCACTTGTCGATCGATCGGCAGGTGTCGGTCAACGACAGACCGGAACGGCGGGCATTACGGTACGTGTTGAGCGTCAACGTGGTCAGCGCGCTGGCACTGATCCCGTGCCCGACCGTGTCGAACAGCGCGATGTGCAGGACGTCGGCGTTGGCCGCGTAGTCGAACGCGTCACCGCCGACGTCGTAGCAGGGCTCCAGGACGGCGGCGACCCGGGTGCCGTCGACCGCGTACGTCAGAGGCGGCAACTGGTTCCAGATGATCTCCGCTGCCAGCTGCATCGGCAGTCGCCGCCGGGTGTGCTCGACCGCGTCGCCGTAGAACCGCCGGCTGGCGATCAGCTCGGCCACCAGAGCCGCGATGATCTCCAGGTCATGCAGCGCCGCATCCGGTTGACGGCCCTTGAGGCGCAGCTCCAGGACACCGAGTCGTTCGGCGCCGTGCAGCAGCGGCAGCCACAGCACCTCGCCGTCCTCGGTGTCGCCCCACTGACGCTCGGAGGTGATGAACGCCCGCCCGGCGAGCGTGGACTCCACCTCCATCGGCGACGCCAGGTCACGGGCCGACCGCAGCGGATGCAGCCCCACCTGCCCGTAGTCGGCCAGCAGCACGGTGGCGGCCCGCGCGTCCAGCAGCGGCGCGGTCTCCATCAGCACCGCCGGCAGGTCCTCGGCCCGCCCCCGGTGCCGCAGGTCCATGAGCCGCCGGACGGCCTCCATCGATTCGAGCATCGCCCCCATCCTCCATTGCCCCGCAGCAAACGGCGCCTCGGGGTACCCGATCGATTACCTGTTCATCTCCCCGCCGGGTGGTCCTCCACGGCGACGGCCACGTCGTGCAGCAGCCGGCGCAGCCACACCACGGCCGGGTCGTTCTCGCGCCGCGGATGCCAGTGCGCGGCCTCGGTGATGTGCACCGTCGGTAGGGGAGTGCGGGCGATCACCAGATCTAGGATGTCCAGGCAGCGGTGGGCCAGCCGGGACGGCACGAACGCGCACATGCCGGTGCCGCCGACCGCGAACGGCAGCGTCAGCAGGCTGGTGACCTGCACCAGCACGGTCCGGTCGGCGAGCCCGTGCCGTTCCAGCGTCACCTCCAGCGGCCGCCGGCGGGCCCCGGCCGCGGTGAACCGGGCGACCGCGTGCGGCAGGGCCAGCAGATCGTCCAGCCCGAGCGCCCCGTCGGCCAGCCGCGGATGGCCACGGGCCACCACACAGACCAGGTGATCGGTGAAGACGGGCTGGGTCCGGCCCGGGAAGTCGTAACCGAGCGGCCCGATGATCAGATCCCGGCGCATCAGCTGCGTCTCGAACTGCTCGCGGCCCACCTCGAGCGGGTCCAGCGCCAGCGAGCACCCGGGCGCCCGCTGCGCGACCAGCCGGGTCAGGGGTTCGGCGAGGACCGTCATCGCGTACTCCGACATGCTCACCCCGAAGCGGTGGGTGCTGGACGCGGCGTCGAACTCGCGCTGCGCCCCGAGCAGCGCCTCGGCCGCCTCCACCGCCTGGGCCACCACCGGCCGCAGCCGCCCGGCGAGCGGGCTCAACACGAAGCCGCGCCCCTCCCGGATCAGCAGCTCGTCGTCGAAGTGCTTACGCAGCCGGTTGAGCGCGCCGCTCATCGCCGATTGGCTCATCGTCATCCGCTCGCCGGCGTGCGTCAGATTGCACTCCTCCAGCAGGGCGTGCAGGGAGAGCAACAGGTTGGCGTCGACTTCCCGCAGCCGTTCCTTCACCGCTCTAGTGTCGGGCACAAGGAGGCCATTGGATGACGCTGGGCGGGACCGACCTCAATCTTCTGCTCTTTCTGCGCGTGCTGCTGGAGGAGGGCAACGTGACCCGGGCGGGCGCGCGGCTCGACGTGGGACAGCCGGCGATGAGCGCGGCCCTGGCCAAGTTGCGGCGCCGGTTCGACGACGAGTTGCTGGTCCGGGCCGGGCGTGACTACGAGCTGACCCCGTTCGCCCGGGACCTGCTGCCGGAGGTGCAGCATGCGGTACGCCTGATGGCCCGCGCCCTGGACGTGGAGGCCCGGTTCGACGCGGCCACGAGTGAGCGGTCGTTCCGGCTGGGGATGAGCGACTACGCCATCGCGGTGCTGCACGAGCCGCTGGTCCGGCTGCTCAGCGCCACTGCTCCGGGCGTACGGCTGGTGATCGAGCATCTGGGCCCGAACGCGCGGACCTCGGAGCGGATCCTGTTCGACCACGACGCCCTGATCGCGCCGCTGGGTTTCGGGTTCCCGGGCGAGTCGCGGCCGCTGTGGCGCGACCGGATGGTGGTGATCGCCGACCGGCGCAACAGCCGGCTGGACGGCGGCCGGCTGACGCTCACCGACCTGGCGGAGCTGCCGCACGCGGTCGCCGCGTTCGGGCCGGGCATCCTCACCCCGGTGGACCGGGTGTTCGGCGAGGTGGGCGTGGACCGGCGGATCGTGTTGCAGGTGTCCGGCTTCCTGCCGCTGGCGTTCGTCATCGAGGGCACCGACATGGTCGCGGTCGTCCCGGAGAAGCTGGCCCGCCTGCACGCCTCCGACGGCGGCGCGATCACCGTGGTCGAGCCGCCGTTCGGCGAGGTGGTGCTGGCCGAGGGCTACTGGTTCGCCGCCGACCGCCTCTCCGACCCGGCCCACCGCTGGCTTTTCGATCGCCTGGACCAGCTCTGCGCCGAGCTGACCCAGCCACGTCAAACCGGCCAGGCGCCGCCCGGATAGCCGCAGAACCGGCCGTCCGGGTCGCGGTGGGCGACGATCTCGCGGTAGCGCTTGCACGCGTCGTCGGACAGGAAACGCAGCCGGCGGCGGCGCAGGTCGCTGCCGCGTCCCCGGTGAGCCAGGCGTTGTCGACGGCCCACCGATGGCCCTCCGGGTTGTCGGCGAGCTGCCGGGCGCCGACAGCGCCGCGTCCGTCTTGGTCAGGGCCACGATCTCCACGCAGGATCAGGTTCACGCCGGCTCGCACAACGCGCCGAGGGTCCGGCCCATCAACCCGCCCGGGTCGGCGCCCGGCGTGTCCGGGTGGATCTCCCACTCGGCCAGCAGCAGGCTGTTCTCCAGCACCATCCGCACGCGCGGCAGCCGCCGTCGCATGAACTTCGGCAGCACCTGTTCGACGTCGTCACCGCCGGTCAGCATCTCGGCCAGGATCACCGCGTCCTCGGCACACATGGCCGCGCCCTGGGCGATCAGCGGCGGGCAGGCGTGCGCCGCGTCGCCGATCACGATCGACCGGCCCCGGAACCACGGGTCGTCGACCAGGACCGCCTCGATGTACTGGTAGTTGACGATCGCATCGTCGGCGAGGCTGTCGCGGACCTGGCCCCACACCCCGCCGTACCCCTGCCCGTGCTCTTTGAGGATCTTGCCGTTGGGGTGTTCGCCGACGAACGAGCGGTCCAGGTTGCTCTCCAGCAGGAACGCGTAGCACAGTTCCTCGGAGATCGGCGTGTAGCCGGCCTTGTACTTCGGCCCGCCGTAGTAGACGCCGGAGGAGTCCATCGCGGCCGGCCGCCGGGCGATCACCCGCCAGATGCCCATGCCGACCGAGTGCGGCCGCGCGTCGATGCCGATCATCGATCGCACGGTGGAGCGGATGCCGTCCGCGCCGACCAGCAGGTCCACGGTCTCGGTGCTGCCGTCGGAGAGGCCGGCGACGACCGAGTGCCCGCGGTCGTCGATCGCGGTCACGGTGGTCCCGGTGCGTACGTCGACGCCGGCGGCGGTGACATGCCGGGCCAGGATGTCGGCGAGCCGGGCGCGCAGCGCGCCCATCGTGGGCGGCAGGCCCGGCCCGCCCATCGGCGGCGCCGGCATCTCCATCAGCGGTACGCCGTCCGCCCGGAACATCCGCAGCTTGTCGAAGGCGAAACCGTGCTCGGCGAGCTCGTCGAGGATGCCGACGGAGTGGAACGCCTTGAGCGCGTTGCCCTGCAGGGTGATGCCGTGCCCGCCGCCACCGAGCTCGCGGCGGGCCTCGACGAGGATGACGTGCACACCGCGCCGGGCGAGTGCGAGGGCCAGGGTGCTGCCGGTGATGCCGCCGCCGACGACGAGCACCCGGCGGATCGGGGAGTCAGCCATGAACGCTGCCTTTCACAGGAATTGGGAGGGGCGGGCGCCGGTGATCCAGCCGACGACGGCGTCCGGGTCGGTCTCGGAGACGGCGACGTCGGCGACCTTGCCGCCCCGGTTCAGGACCACGATCCGGTCGGCGACCTCGTTGCACAGCGGGAGATTGTGGGTGACCAGCACGATTGCGATGCCCTGGGCGGCCATTCGCCGGATCAGGGCCTCGACCTGCCGGGTCTGTTCGTAGCCGAGGGCCGCGGTCGGCTCGTCGAGCAGCAGGACGCCACCGGACGTGCCGGACACCCGGATCGCGCCGCGGGCCAGGGCGACCACCTGCCGCTGCCCGCCGGAGAGCATCTCCACCGGGCGGGTCATCGGCGCGGTCCGTACGCCGAGGCGGTCGAGCTCGGCCTCGGAGCGTCTGCGCATGGCCTTGCGGTCGACGAACCCGAGCCAGCCGAGCGGGCCGCGGCGCAGGATCTCCCGGCCGATGTTGAGGTTGGTCGAGATGTCCTGCGGATCCACCAGGGCCAGGTCCTGGTAGACCATCTGGATGCCGGCGGCCGCGGCGTCGCTGGGGGAGTGGAACGCCACCTGGCGCCCGTTGACGGCGATCGTGCCGTCACTCGGCCGGTGCGCCCCGGACATCACTTTGAGTAGGGTGGACTTGCCGGCGCCGTTGTCGCCGAGCAGGCCGACCACCTCCCCGGGCTGGACGTGGAAGTCGATGCCGGACAGCGCCCGGACGTAGCCGTAGTGCATGTCGATGCCGGTGAGTCGCAGAGCGGGGCTGGTCATCGCTACACCTGCTTCTTGTGGACCGACAGGTCGGCACTGTCCATGAGACGGCTCGAGACGCCGGTCTGCACGATCCGTTCCAGCAGCAACGAGGCGAGCAGCAGCACGCCGGTGGTGACGGTCGCCCAGTACGGCTGCACCCCGCGGATGGTCAGGCCGTTGGCGATGGTGGCCAGGATCAGGGCGCCGACCAGGACGCGGGGCAGACTGCCGCGCCCGCCGGTGAGCGCGACACCGGCCAGCGCCACCGCGGTCAGCGCGTTGAAGATGATGCTGGGGCTGGCCTCCGGCGTGGCCTCGGTGGTGATCGCCGCGGTGACCAGGCCACCGAGCGCCGCGCACAGGCCGGAGATGACGAAGCCGAGGACCTTGTAGCGGTCGGCGTGGATGCCGGAGCGGCGCACGGCCTCGGCGTTGCCGCCGACGGCCATCAGGCGGATGCCGTCGCGGGTACGGGTGAGGAACACCGTTCCCACCAGGTACAACAGGGCGACGATGTAGACGGGCGCCGGAACGCCGAGGTAGCGGTCGGTGCCCATGAACGTCAGGCCGGTCAGGCCGGGGAAGGTGTAGCCGCCCGCGATCACCGCGGCCAGGCCGGACAGCGCCGACAGGGTGCCGATGGTGACGATGATCGGGTTGAAGCCGCGCAGCGCGATCAGCCCGTTGACCAGGCCGACCCCGACCCCGCCGGCGAGAGCGGCGATCAGGCCCACCCAGACCGGTTGACCGTCGGTGATCAACCGGCCGGCGACGCAGGCGGCGAAGGCGGCCGTGCCCGGCAGTGACAGATCTAGCACCCCGGTCATCACTCCGAAGCCGACACCGGCCGCGAAGATCGCGGTGAGGGCGGCGGCGTTCGCGATGAGCAGCGCGTTGTCGAGGGTCGCGAAGTAGGGCGCGCACCAGAACGAGAACGCCAGGATGATCAGGCCCCAGAGCACGAAGATGCCGCGGTCGCGCACGAACAGCAGGAGCGAGACCGAGCGGGGCACGTGGTGGCCGGTCGGAACCGCGACCTCGGTCATCGTCACTGCGCGCTTCCCGCGGTGATCACCTTCTGTGGGGTGGCGAGCTGCTGCCCCTGGGCGGCCGGGTCCGCCATCATCGCGGTCAGGGAGTCGAACGACTGCACCATGTCGGCCTCGAACTGCAGCGCCACCGACGCGTAGATCCTGCCGTCCTTGACCGCCTGGAGGACCTCGTCGTTTCCGCCGGTCTCGGTGATGCAGGGCAGCTCCTTGCCGGCCGCGGCGAACGCGCCGACCGCACCGAGGGCGCCCTCGTCGTTGTTGCCGATCACCGCGTTGACGCCCGGGTTGCCCTGCAGCGCGTTGCCGATGTCGGTCTGTGCCTTGGCCCGCTCGCCGACGGTGACCTCGGTGACTATCTCCGCGCCCGGCGCGGCTGCTTTCAGCGCCTCCAGCTGGGCCTTCTCGACGTCCTCCTTACCCGCGGTGCCGGCCGCGGACACGGTGAGGATGACCTTCGCCGTACCGCCGAGCTTCTCGTTGACGCACTTGCCGAGCGACTCGCCGATGGCCCTGCCCTGCGCCGTGTAGTCGATCTTGGCGAAGGTGAGGCCGGGCTGCAGGCCGCTCAGCCCGTAGTCCTCCGGGACGCCGTTGAGCACCAGCGGCACCTTCTTCTCCTGGGCGGTCTTGACCAGGCCGGACAGGGCGGCGGGCTGGACCGCGATGACCCACGCGCCGCCGGCCCGGCCGGACTCGATGACGCTCTTGAGATCGGTGAGCTGCTTCTGCGGGTCGAGGTCGGGGTCCTGGACCAGGACGGTGTAGCCCTTGCCCGAGCCGTAGCCCTTGACGCCCTCGGAGAGGCCCTTCATCGCCGGGATCTTGAGGGCCAGCGGGGAGAACACGATGGTCTTGGCGTTGTCGGCGCCCGCGGCGGCGCCGGTCGCGGGCTGGGTTCCGCCGGGGCTGCAGGCGGTGAGAAGGAGGGATCCGGCGGTCAGGGCGGCGAGGGTCATGCGATTCACGGCGCCTCCTGGGGCTGTGTGACGTTCCTGTTAACCGTGGTGTGGCTCACAGACAACACGCGCCACATATGGATCGGAACCCTCATCGCGGTGATGGCTGGCATCGCTGTCAGAGCTTTCCGCCGGGCGCCGGCGCGCGCCTAGCGTGGCCTCAGCACACCGCAACCAGGAGGAAGAACCCATGGCCTACGTCGTCAGCGCTACCTGGATCGCCGAGCCCGGACAGGAGAGCGTGGTGCTCGACGCGATCGAGAAGCTGACCCCGCTGTCGCGGGCGGAACCGGGCAACCGCTTCTACCAGGCCTATCAGGACCCGGCCGAGCCCAGCACCTTCCACCTCTTCGAGATCTACGACGACGAGGACGCGTACAAGGCGCACGGCTCGTCCGAGCACTTCGAGAAGTACGGCTTCGGCCAGGCCATCCCGGTGCTCGCCAAGCGTGAGCGCGCCTTCTACGAGACGATCGGCTGAGAAGATGAGACTGGCCAGTTACCGGCCGGCGGGGGAGAGCGGGCGCCGGACCGGACTGGTCGTCGGCGAACGCGACGACTGGTGGCTGCACCCGTTCCCGGACGGCACCGACCTGGTCGGCCTGCTCGCCGCCGACCCGGCCGACCGGGAAGCGGCCGCCGACGCCGCCGCTCAGACCGACGGGCTGCGCCCCGGCCAGGTCGTCCTGCTGCCGCCGGTGTACCCGGTGGCGATGCGTGACTTCCTCACCTTCGAGGCGCACGTCGAAGGCGTCGGCAAGGGCATGCAGGGCCACGCCTCGGTGCCGCCGGAGTGGTACGCCGCCCCGTCGTTCCTGTTCATGGCCCCGCACGCGGTCACCGGCGCGCACGACGACGTGGCCATGCCGCCGGACACGCAACGGCTCGACTACGAGCTGGAGATCGCCGCGATCATCTGCCGCGACGTGCGCAACGTGACGCCCGAGCGGGCACGGGCCGCGATCGGCGGTTACTGCGTGATGAACGACTGGTCGGCGCGGGACGTGCAGGGCCGGGAGATGAGACTCGGCCTCGGCCCGTCCAAGGGCAAGGACTTCGCGACCACGATCGGCCCGTGGGTGGTGACCGCCGACGAGCTCGACGACTGCCGCGACGCCGACGGATTCCTCGATCTGGCCATGACGGTACGGGTCAACGGCGTCGAGACCGGAGCCGACCGCAGCTCGCACATGGGCTGGTCGTTCGAGCACCTGGTGTCCTACGCCTCGCGCGCCTCCTGGGTGAAGGCCGGTGAGGTGCTCGCCTCCGGCACGTGCGCGTCCGGTGCCCTGGCCGAGGCGTGGGGACGCACCGGCAGCCTCACCCCGCCGCCGCTGCAGGTCGGTGACGTGGTCGAGATGACCATCGAACGCCTGGGCACGGTCCGCAACCGCGTCGTCGAGAGCACCGAACCGGTGCCGCCGATCGTGCCGGCCCGTCGTCGCGTACCCCAGGGGGTCTGAATGATCCTCACCCGCGACCCGGCGACCGGAGCCGAGCTGCGCCACTACCCGTCCCACGACGACGCGGCGGTGTCACGGGCGCTCGCCGCGACGGCTGCGGCCGCCCGGGACTGGGCCGTGGTCGGGCTGGACGAACGGCTGGCCCTGCTGCGTGCGGTGGGAAAGCTGCTCACCGAGCGCCGTGACGAGTACGCCGCCCTGATCACCGCCGAGATGGGAAAGCCACTCACCGAGGCCCTCGCCGAGATCGACAAGTGCGCCTGGAACTGCCGGGTCGTCGCCGACCTGGCGCCCGGCTGGCTGGCCGACCGGGAGATCGAGTCGGGCGCGAGCCGGTCGTGGATCTCCTACGAGCCGCTCGGCGTGATCTTCGCGGTGATGCCGTGGAACTTCCCGTTCTGGCAGGTGCTGCGGTTCGCCTGCGCGGCCCTGTCGGCAGGTAACGCCGCCCTGCTCAAGCACAGCCCCGACGTCACCGGCTGCGCCCTGGCGATCGAGGCGCTGTTCACCGACGCGGGCGCCCCGGCCGGCCTGTTCCGGTCGCTGGTGATCGAGGCCGAACGGGTTCCCGAGGTGTCGGCGCGGATCGTCGCCGACCCGCGGATCGCCGCGGTCACCCTGACCGGCAGCGAGCGTGCCGGCGCGGCCATCGCCCAGGCCGCCGGGGCCGCGCTGAAGAAGACCGTGCTCGAACTCGGCGGCTCGGACCCGTTCGTGGTGCTCGCCGACGCGGATGTTCACGAGGCCGCCGCGGCGGCGGCGCGTTCGCGGTTCGGCAACGCCGGGCAGAGCTGCGTGGCGGCCAAACGGTTCATCGTCGTCGATGCGGTCGCCGACGAGTTCGTCGCCGCGCTGCTCGCCGAGACACCCCAGGTGGGCCCGCTGGCCCGCGCGGACCTCCGCGACGGCGCCGTCCGGCAGATCGAGCAGAGTGTGGCGGCCGGGGCACGGCTGCTCACCGGCGGCACGGCCGTCGACGGGCCGGGGTTCTTCCTCGAGCCGGCCGTCCTCGACCACGTGACGCCCGGCATGGCGGTCTTCACCGAGGAGACCTTCGGGCCCGTGGCCGCCGTGATCCGGGCTCGCGACGACGAGCACGCGATCGCGCTGGCCAACGACACCGAGTTCGGCCTCGGCTGCTCGGTCTGGGGGGCGCCGGACCACGCGCTCGCCGTCGGGCGGCGGATCCGGTCGGGGGCGCTGTTCGTGAACGCGCCGGTCGCCTCCGATCCGCGACTGCCGTTCGGGGGAGTCGGCCGGTCCGGCTACGGGCGGGAGCTGTCCGCCGAAGGGGTCCGCGAGTTCACCAACGTCCGCACGGTGGTGATCGCATGAGACTCGACGGCAGGATCGCGCTGATCACCGGTGTGGGAGGCGGCATCGGCGCCGCGAGTCCGCCTGGGTCAGCGGCGCCCACCTCGTCGTCGACGGCGGCGGCTCCGTACTCGGCTGAAAGGTTCCTCATGTCCCACCTCAACGAATTCGGCATCACCCACCTGCGGCACGTCGACCTGGCCGTGCCCGACTACGCCACCCAGCGCACCTTCTACCGCGACACCTGGGGCCTGACCGAGGTCGGCACCGACGGCGACCTGTCCTACCTGGCCGCCGAAGGCTCCCCCGAGCAGTATGTGATTCGGCTGCGCCAAGCCGACGAGAAGCGGCTGGACCTGATCGCCTTCGGCGCAGGCGACGAAGCCGCCGTCGACGCGCTCGCCGCCAGACTCGGCTCCCAGGGCGTCCAGCTGATCGGCCAGCCCGGCAAGCTGCAGACCGCGGGCGGCGGCTACGGCTTCCGGTTCTTCGACGTCGACGGCCGCACCATCGAGATCTCCGCCGACGTGCAGACCCGGCAGCACCGGGCCGTCGAGGAGGGCGAGGCCATCCCGGTCCGCATCTCGCACGCAGTGATGAACTCCAACGACCCCACCGCCACCAAGGACTGGTACGCCCGGCACCTCGGCTTCAAGCTGTCCGACACGCTGTGGAGCAGCCACATGGGCGAGATGATGCACTTCCTGCGCTGCAACGACTGGCACCACAGCCTCGCCATCGCCCGCGGCCCGCACACCTCCGTGCACCACGTGTCGTTCGAGATGCGCGGCGTCGACGAGTACATGCGCGGCACCGGCCGGGTCATGCGCGCCGGCATCAAGAAGATCTGGGGACCGGGCCGTCACCTGGCCGGCAACAACACCTTCTCCTACTTCCTCGACCCCAGCGGCAACACCATGGAGTACACCACCGAGCTCGAACGCCTCGAAACCGATCAATGGCACCCCACGCTGTACGACATCGCCGACCCCCAGACGCAGGACCAGTGGGGGACCGCCGACCCGATGAGCGAGATCATCGCCAAGGACAGCTTCAACACCCCCGACCGCGGCGTGTTCGTCGCCCCGCCGGTCTGATGGGGCGGCTCACCGGCAAGGTCGTCGTGGTCACCGGCGCGGCCCGGGGTCAGGGCGCCGCCGAGGTCGCCGCCCTGACCGCCGAGGGCGCGGAGGTGATCGCCACCGACGTCCTTCCCGGCGTCCGGCACCTGGATGTCCGCGACCCGGCCGCCTGGGCCGAGCTGGCCGCCGGCCTGGACCGGGTCGACGCGCTGGTCAACAACGCCGGAGTGGCCAGCCGAGGCCGCCTCCCGCACATCGACCTGAAGACCTGGGACCGTACGTTCGCCATCAACGTGACCGGGCCGATGCTCGGCATACAGGCCCTGGTCCCGCTCATGCCGCCGGGTTCGTCGATCGTGAACGTGTGCTCGGTCGCCGCCATCTCCGGGCACGTCGCCGCCGCGTACACCGCCAGCAAATGGGCCTTGCGCGGCCTGACCCGCTCCGCCTCGCTGGAGCTGGGGCCACGTGGCATCCGGGTCAACGCCGTGATGCCCGGCCTGATCGAGACACCGCTGATGGAGTCGGCGTCACCGGCGTTCCGGACGGCGGCGCTCGCCGAGATCCCGCTGGGCCGCACCGGCACCGTCGCCGACATCGCCCCGGCCATCGTCTACCTCGTCTCGGACGACTCCTCCTACATGACCGGCGCCGAGCTCGTGATCGACGGCGGCCTCACCGGCCACGTCTCGCACAAGGGCATCGCCGACGCCATCGCGCCAGCAACGGAAGGCCGTTAGATGTTCGAGTACTTTCCCGGCAACTACATCTGGAACCTGGGTGTCGTCGCGACCCTCAACTCCGGCGGCGCCATCGACGAGGTCGACCGCGCCTGCCGGCCCATCCGTGACCTCGCCCGGCAGGGCTCCGACGTCGGCACGAACGAGTTCATGGCCTCGTGGCGGCGGGTCGCCGACCAGATCGAGGAGCAGGCCGCCGACGCCGAGAAGGCCGGCCACTTCCGCACCGCCGGCCAGAAGTACCTGCGCGCCGCCGCCTACCTCTGCCAGGCCGAACGGATGCTCGGTAACTCCTCGCCCGACCGGGTGCCCACCTACCGCCACCTGCTCGAGCTCATGACCAAGTCGATCGAGCTGATCGACCCGGCCACCACCCGCGTGGAGATCCCGTTCGAGGGCGGCTCGCTCCCGGCGTACCTCACCAACGCCTCCCGCGACGGCGAGCCCGTACCGACGATGATCATGTGGAACGGGCTCGACTCCACCAAGGAGCACATGTACACCTCCGGCTGGCCGGCCGAGATGGCCGCCCGCGGCATCTCGGTGCTGCAGGTCGACTGCCCCGGCTCCGGCGAGGCGCTGCGGCTGCGCGGGCTCACCTCCCGGGTGGAGAGCGAGGACTGGGCGACGGCGATCGTCGACTGGCTGGAGACCCGCTCCGACGTGCGCCATGACAGGATCGGCCTGGTCGGCTGGTCGCTCGGCGGCTACTACGTGCCCCGGGCCGCCGCCTTCGAGAAGCGGCTCGCGCTGGCCGTCGCCTGGGGCGCCAACCACGACTGGGGCGAGGTGCAGCGCAAGCGCCTGGCACGCGAGGGCGAGAACCCGGTGCCGCACTACTGGGAGCACGTGCTCTGGGTGTGGGGCGAGACGGACATCCCCACGTTCATCGCCAAGGCCGAAAGGATCAACCTCAACGGCGTGGTCTCCCAGATCACCTGTCCGCTACTGATTACCCATGGGACCAACGACCGGCAGATCAACTTCGACTACGCACGTCAGTCGTACGACCAAGCCGTCAACGCCACCCTGCGTCTGTTCACCCCCGAGGAGGGGGCCACCGAGCACTGCGGACTCGACCACCTCCCGCACGTGGCGGCGTACACCGCCGACTGGATCGAGGACACGCTGACGGAGCTGGGCGCATGACCTTCCTGTGGGGAGTCTCCGGCTCCGGGCACCAGACCGAGGGCGACAACACCGACAGCGACACCTGGTACCTGGAGAACGTCAGCCCGACCGTCTTCGCCGAACCCTCCGGCAAGGCGTGCGACGGCTATGCGCGCTGTCTGCAGGACGTCGACCTGGCCGCGGGCCTGGGCCTCGACGCCTACCGCTTCTCCGTCGAGTGGGCCCGCGTCGAACCCGCACCCGGCGTCTTCTCCGCGGCGGAGCTCGACCACTACGAAGCCGTCGTCGACCACTGTCTGTCACTCGGCCTGGCCCCGGTCGTCACGTTCAACCACTTCACCTCACCGCACTGGTTCGCGGCCCGCGGTGGCTGGCTGAACCCGGAGGCCCCTGCCCTGTTCGCCCGCTACTGCGATCGGGTCGCGGCCCGGTTCGCCGACCGGATCGCGGTCGCCGTCACGCTCAACGAGCCCAACCTGGCCCGCCTGCTGACCTGGCTCGACCTGCCGCCGGTGGTCCGCGACCTGGAACGCGCCACCCTGGAGGCCGCGAGCCGGGCCGCCGGGGTGCCCCGCTACCGGGCCGCCAACGTGATGCTTCCCGAGGAGATGGACGCCATGGCCGACGGCATGACGGCCGGTCACCGCGCGGCCCGCGCCGCGATCAAGGCCCATCGGCCCGACCTGCCGGTCGGCTTCTCCCTGGCGATCATCGACGACCTCGTCCAAGGCGCCGACGCGAGCGTGCGAGACCGCAAACGATCAGAGGTGTACGAGCGGTGGCTCGACCTGGCACGTGAGGACGACTTCGTCGGCGTCCAGAACTACGAGCGCCTCACCTACGACGCCTCCGGCGTGGTGCCGCCACCCGCCGGCGCGTCCCGTAACCAGATGGGCAGCGCCGTCGAGCCGTTGTCGCTGGCCGGAGCCGTCCGGTACGCGTACGCGACGACCGGCCGGCCGGTGCTGGTCACCGAGCACGGCATGGCCACACCGGACGACACGGTGCGGGCCGCGTTCCTGGCGCCCGCCCTCGAAGGCCTGCACGAGGCGATGGCCGACGGCATCCCGGTCCTGGGCTACCTGCACTGGACGCTGCTCGACAACTTCGAGTGGATCTTCGGATTCGCGTTCCACTATGGCCTGCACGAGGTCGACCGCACGACCTTCGAGCGCACCCCGAAACCGAGCGCCGAGACGTACGCCGCCCTGGTCGCGGCATACCGGGACCTCAAGGTGCCATGACCTCCGGGCGCTCGTGGACCGCACCTGACGTCATCGGGTCGTCCAAGCGGATGCCGGGTGCACCTGTGACTGCAAGAGTGGAGGGCATGAAGTTCCTCCTCACCTCGGCGGGTATCGCCAACCCGAGTATCTCCGCCGCGCTCGTCGAATTACTGGGCAAGCCGATCGCCGAGTCCACGGCCCTGTTCGTCCCCACCGGTGTCTACCCCTTCTCCGGCGGAGGCGAGATGGCGTGGAAGGCGATTCACGGCCGGTCTGCGAGCCCGCTGTGCGAGTTGGGCTGGAAATCCCTGGGGATGTTGGAGCTCACCGCACTGCCGACCATTCGTGAGGAGAACTGGGTCCCGGCGGTCCGGGCAGCCGATGCCCTGCTGGTCTGGGGCGGTGACGTGCTGTACCTGACCCACTGGCTGCGCCAATCGGGCCTCGCCGACCTCCTGCCGTCGCTCAGCGACACCGTTTACGTGGGGGTCAGCGCCGGGAGCATCGCGGTCACCCCGTACAACTGCGACGCCGAGTTCGACCTCGCATTCGTCCCGGACGGCAGCGACATGGCGCAGGACGCCGACCGGGCTCTCGGGCTGGTGGATTTCACGCTGTACCCCCATCTCGATCATCCGGACATGGAGGACACCAGGCTGGCCGACATCCAGAAGTGGGCCTCCGGAATCCCCGTTCCCACCTACGCCATCGATGACCACACCGCCATCAGGGTGGTCGATGGCGCCGTCGACGTCGTCTCCGAAGGCGACTGGAGACTGATCAACCCCCGGCCGTCAGCTCGCGGCTGGAGTCCCCGAGAGCGCTGAAAGGCCCTCACGGATCAGATGGTCGGTCCACACGCTCTCCACGGACAAGGACGCGTCGAACCTCCCGCAGTCATTCGCGTCGCGATCGTTCGTGCGGCGTCCACGGGGACTCCCGCAGGAAGGCCGCGACCGCCTCGGCGTCATCGGCCGACACCGGGCGGGCCGGCCCGATAACATCCACCGAGTTCATTGTCTCAGCCGAGGCTCCGGCACCTGTCGCATCGACAGTCGTCCGCCGATCCGACGGCTGTTCTCGGGGGAGGAACAGAACAACGTGCTAGTCACCTGTGCTCGGAGCGCACCCGGACGTCCGCGTGCGCGCGCCCGGACCGCCCGTCTGGCCGGCCTGCTCACCGCGGTGGTGGCCCTGACTCTGGTCGGTGCCGGGCCCACCCTCGCCCTCGGAGGCGGCACCGCCGCCGCCGACGGCACCTTCCCGTTCGTGGCGAAGGTCGACATTGGTGCCCCCGGCCAGGGCCGCAGCTGCACCGGCACCCTGATCTCGCCCGCCTGGGTGGCGACCGCCGGGGCCTGCTTCCTGGAGCCGGGCCGGACCACGGTGCCGTTCGGCGCCCCGGCGACCCCGGCAACCGTGACCGTCGGCCGTACGGACCTCACCACGACGGCCGGCCACGTCGTGCCCGTCACCGAACTGGTCTCCCACCGCGACCGCGACATCGTCCTGGCCCGGCTCGCCACCCCGGTCACCGACATCGCGCCGGTGACCGTCTCCGCCACCCCGCCCGCCGAAACCGACGTGCTCACCGTCGCGGGCTTCGGCCGGACCAGGAACGAGTGGATCACCAACCGGCTGCACACCGCCGCCTACCAGGTGACCACCGTGTCCGGTACGACCGTGGACATCGCCCCGCAGACCCCGGCCGACAGCAGCCTGTGCAAGGGTGACGCCGGCGGTCCGGCCTTGCGCCAGACCGGCGGCCGGTGGGAGCTCGTCGGTCTGCACCACAGCTCCGGGCAGGGCGGCTGCCTGGGCGTCACCAGCGCCTCCCAGGGCGCGGTGGAGACCCGCGCCGACGACCTCCAGGGCTGGCTGGCGAGCTACATTCAGGGCGGTCCGGTCGCGGTGCGCAACGGCGTGAGCGGCAAGTGCCTGGAGACCGACGACAACGCCGGCGCCAACGAGGCCCCGATCCAGCAATGGGCCTGCGGCGACCAGCCGGCCGCTCGGTGGGACCTGGAACAGGTCGGCAACAACGGCGCCGATCCCGTCTACCGCATGCGTCACCACGCGCACCCGACCAAGTGCATCGAGATCCCGGACGGCTCGACGGCCAATGGCGCGGTGGCCCAGCTGTGGGAGTGCGGCAACCAGCCGACCGCCCAGTGGGTGTGGCGTCACCTGGGTGCGGGCCGCTACAACGTGGTCAACGTGCTGACCGGCAAGTGCCTGGAGATGAACGACGCGACCACCGAGAACGGCGCCAACGCCCAGCAGTGGACCTGCGGTGGTCAGGCCGCCGCCACCTGGTACCGGTTCTGACCTGCTGACCGGGGTCACCTCCGCGAGGTGACCCCCGAACAGGCCGATGTCCGGCAGCGAGACCTGCCCCGGGCTTACTGGCCGGTGCGTCCATCGATGCACTCGCGGAGCAGGTCCGCATGGCCGCAGTGCCGCGCGTACTCCTCAACCATGTGAATGAGGATGTCGCGGACACTGGCCTGCTCGCCGTTGGCCATACCGATCATCGTGCCGAGATCGGGCGCCGAATCAAGCCACTGATCAGCGGCCACGATCTGCTCGCGCCAGACGGTGAACGCGTCATCCACGACGCTCGGATCAGCCACCGCACCGTCGAAATCCAGGTCGTGCTCCTCGGCGGACCAGTAGAGCCGTGGCGCGCTCAGGTTGCCCCGCAGAGTCCGGTGGAACCAGTTGTTCTCCACGGCGGCCATGTGCCGGATCAGACCGAGCAAGCTCATCGTCGACGGCGGAACCGATCGAGCGGCCAACTGCTCCGGCGAGAGATCCTCGCACTTCATGCCCAACGTCATGCGGTAGTTGGACAGGTACTCACGGATGGTTGCCAGTTCGCCGACGGGGCTGACGGTGGATCGGGGATCCGCTTCAGGTCTCGCCCACATGCCGCTGTATCCGACTTCCCGCTGACTGGTCATGGGTGAACCCTTCCCGCTGGGCTGCGATCCTGCCACCCCATTTCTCCGACGACCGGAATTCGTGTCGCCACAACACTCACGCCCGCACACCAGGGCGCCGAGCTGGCGTGACGGCGGCGGTCCGCCCGAGCATGGACACGGTAACCAGCCATGTCGGTTCTGACAGCCGGTGCCTTCAGTTGCGCGTCAACCGTTCGCTGATTGCCGCAATCGCCTGATCCCGGGCGGTGGTGTCCCGTGACCACACCGACGTGTGCCGCTGGGACAGCACCATCAGAACGAACGACCGGCCCTGCTGGGTGGTCAGTCGCAGCCGGGGTGGCCGGTCGGCGTCAGCCTCCACGCCGCGAATATCACTCAGAGCAAACCGCCGGGTACGCCCCAGACCGAACAACGGCGTAAACGTGACCGCCTCGTCAGACAGAGTCAGAGTCCCACCCAGCATGGACAACCGCCCGGCAATCGACTTGCCCGATGACAACGGAATGCTCGCCACCCATTCGACATCAGCGCTCATGGCGTGCCCTTCTCCTGTATGCACGGGGTGACGTCCTCTCGCCGGCCACGAGCGGGCACCGGCCCGCGCCTGGCAACCGTGAGGCTGGGCGGCGAGCGGATCGCCGGAAGTCCCGCATCCGTCAACGCTGACAGCAACGGACAAGATACGGGACGTCAACCCGTGGTCAGGTTCGTGACCAGGGTGCGCAGCCACGACTGGCTGAGTGCGGGATCACGGCCGATGGCGCGAGCGACGGCTTGTCGACCGGCCGGGCTGCGACCGTAGGCGACCAGTGCCGCAGCCTCGGCGAGTGCCTGCCGCGTGCGCTCGTCCCGGCCCGGTCCCTCAAGCGCCGGATGACCGGCCACGGCTCGCGTTCGTCCTCGATCCAGTCCCGCATCAGCGCGAACAACTCGGTGAACGTCTCGCCCTCATGAACGACATCGACCAGGACCGCCGGGCGGTCACGGCGCGCCAACGCGTACGGCGTCAGTCCGACTGTCTCCAGGAATCGCCGGCCCTGCGCAATCTCAGCGGCTGTCAACGGACGCCGCCGCCACCGACGGCCGGAAACGATCCCCTGACGTTGGAACGACAACGGCAGCCGATGAAGCCGCTGCACGCCGGCTGTGCCGGTGAGCACCCCACCGAGCAGGTCGAACATCGAGTCCAGGGACCTACCCACGAAGAACAGATCCCCGTTGCGGCTGCGGGCCAGCACCTTCCCGGTGCACACCACGAGATCGTCGAGGAACCACAGGTCGGGCGTCGCGGCATCGTCGAACAACGATCCCAGCTGATCCGGCGTGATCAGATCCCACCGGAACGGCACGCTCTCCGGCGTCGACGTCACCCCGTCATGATGCCAGCCCGATCCGGCCCGAGCCCCGCCCAGACGTCAATCAACATCATCGCCGACGATGCACGGCGCGACACACTCATCGGCCACGTCCCTGAGCAGAGCCGATGCGTACAACGACGTCCACCTCACAGTCGATTCTCTGTGTAAGGAGTCGGTTCGACGGCTCAACGACAGTCGCAGCGGAGCTCCACTGACCATGTGCACCCGGCCATCCTCCTCCGGGGCTCCCGATGCTGAGGTTCTCGTCCCGGTCATTTTTTGAACGTCACGCCTGCGGCCGGCTCGAGGACGGTGCAGATGCTCTCCACGTCGAACCTGACCCGACGAACCGGTACGCCTTTCTCCCTGTTCTTTGCCGCTTCTTTCAGCTCGTTGTCACACGTTTCGTCACCCGCATCCACGGCGTAGAAGTCGAACCCCTTGCCTTTATCCGATTCGTTTCCGACCGAATAGGCCTGGGTGGACCAGAAACCATTGACCACCTGCACGGAGGTATCGCCGACAACGAAGAAGAACGTCTTGGCGTCGTCCGAGTCGCGCGGCTTGGACAAGATCCACAGAGCGTGGTCTGCGCGAAGATCTTCCACTGTCCCCTCGACACACACCGTGGACCCGATATCAATCGGTGGGGCGCTTCGCTGGGGGCTCGTGAACCGCACTCGTGTTGGAACCTTGACGGAGGAGGCAACGGTGGCTTCGGCCGTGGTCGTGGATGCCGCTGAACAGGATCCGGGCGGCGAAGACGCCTGCTCCGCCGTGCTCGGCGAAGGGCTTGGCGATTTCCCCGTGTGATCCGGACTGGTCCCCGCCGGGGGATCGGACGCGGCCGATCGCGGAAAAGCGTAAGCGACCAACGCGACAAAGATGCTGACGACAGCAGCAACCGCGCCGATCATGGTCCAGGTGTGAACGGAGATCCGTTTCGCGCGGGGCCTCGGCGGTTGCGCCGGGTTGCGCTGGTTGCCGTACGCCAACTCTGACCTCCTGTGCGACCACTCAAAACGTCACGTACACAATTGACGGTGACGTCGGGTCGGCAGTTCAATCCTGTCGGTTGCTCAGCACTCTGCGCAGAGTACCTATATGGCGCAATAGGATGCCACCCTCGCCAACCCTGACCCGATGTCTCGGTGACGCCATGACCAATTGACACCCGAAACCTCCAGCGGCAAGATCGCATTATCGGTACGACAGGTGCACTCATTTCGGCTACTTGTCCACTGGTGGCACGACCGCTGCCCGGCCACAAGCGTGCCCCCGGCGGACTCCCTCTCGACGCGGAGGTCCGTGCCCGCGGGGACACGTGCTGGGGCATGGGCGTGTGGATGTCCGGACTCCGGCTTCGGAACCTCTTTCGCTCCGGCGGTGTCGACCATGCGTACACCTACCGGAAGGGGGCGGCTGTATGCCCGTCACACCGCGTCGCGAGCTGATCGTCTGGAGGGAGGCCGGCCCCTCCCACGACGGACTGTCACCCGACTCGCGATGGCAGACAGCAAATAGGTGGCGCCGGCGAGCCGGCGGCGTCTTCATCGTGACGGTGCTGCTGGCGGCGATCGGCGTTTCGGTGACGCACGCAGCAGGCGAGAGAACCAGCCGAATCAACGGCGCGGCGCTCACCAAGGCGAAATACTCCGACGATGCCGTTGCCGGAGTAGAGCCCGGCGAGGTGAACGGAACACACTTCGATTCCCTGTTCGTCCAGTTCGTCGACCGGGACCACGGGTTCGCGCTGACCGCAACCTGCCCGGGCGATGAGCAACGCTGCTCGTATGGATTGGCCGTCAGCGTCGACGGGGGCCGCACCTACCAGCATCGAGAGGTCCCGTTAGCCAAGGTCGCAACGCTCGAGGGCTACAGCGCCGACCTGCACGCCGTCACCACACGAACCGTCGTGATCGAAGACCGCGGAAAGTGGTGGGTGACCATCGACGCCGGACGTACATGGCGCTCGGCACCGAACTCGGTCACGCGAACCGTTGCCACGATCCCAGCAACCGGACGCCTTTACGCTCACTGTGCCGACACGAACTGTGACAGCCGCGAACTAATGGTGATCGACCCGGATACCGGCATGCGGTTGACGGTTCCCAACGTTCCGCTGGAGAGCGTCCACAGCTCATCGGAGTCCACGATCTCCCCTGACGGCACCCGATGGATCTCCGGCATCGCGCGGGGCGGCGTTCCCGCTCTGGCCACTACGCGCAATGGCGGCCGTACCTGGTCGGTGTCCCGATTTTCCAAGCCGGAGAACCTACTTTCCGGTCCAAAGCTACTGGTGGGACCTGGAAAGCAGCGGTACGCGGTGTTCACCGTTCAGCGCAAGGACGCCAAGAACGGCTTCGGGCCAATGTACGCCAGCACGGACGCGGGCCGGACCTGGACTCGTATTCGAGGCGGCGAAGAGCAACCCGCCTCCATCACGGGCGCGATCGTCCAGCCAGATGGACGGCTGCTCATCGGGACGGAACGAGACGGCCCGATGATCAGCGCCGACGGGGGTCGCACTTTCACGAGTCCCGGCGCCATCCCCGCTGTCTCCAACTTCATCGAGCGCAGCGGGATGATCACGGGCATGACGAGCACCGGCGCCTACTGGACATCACGGGACGGCGGAACGACCTGGTCACCGATCTCGGTGCCGGCCCCATAGCTCGGCCGGCGACTACAGCGAGTACCGGCCAGCCTGCCGGGACCGCGGCAGAGACCGGGCTGAGCGCACGCTGGCGCGGCGGCTGCTTGAATGGGCGTCGCACCAGCACGCGGAGCGTCATGGCCAACCGTGATCCCATGGCGGGAAGGTATCAAGAACAATCATGACGAGCGAGGCTCTGTGGCCGCTGGCGAAACTGTCGGCGCTCCGGCTCGGCCGCCGTTTGGCAGTCGAGGTGCCCGTAACGGACGCGGGGCGGCGTGCCTTCGTCGACATCACACCGGGAGCCGTCGAAAGAGACGCACAGGCCCGGCGCGAGAGATGGACCAACAAAAGCAGCGCCCGATCCTTCCGTATCGAGCATTGGGAGTACGACGCCAGCCTGCTCGGCGGGTTCGACTACGACGTCGGGGCGACGCAACTGCGCGGTGCCGATGCAGCCGACGAGGCGGAACTGCTGGCCGTTCTGCGCGAGTGGGAGATCGACCCGCACCGGTTTCAGTACGCCTGGGACACCGCCGACCCTCGGTAGCTCGGCAAGCATCGTCTCGTGTCACGATGCCCGGATCACGCCAGGTGAGCGCGACGGCCCCGAACTCCGATACGCAATGACTCCACGCACATCAGTGCGGCTTGGCGGCAGCCAGAGTGAACGGGCCTGACGGCGGCTTCCGAAGTGCGATCGGGACATTCGGATTACTGCTCGTGGTGGCGCCGACAAGCTATTGAAGAAGCGACGCTATGGACCGAACGGATCCCAGTGTGCCGCATAGCGCAACAGTGACCGCGCTAGGTCGGAGTGGGCCGCGGCCCATAAGGTGTCGAAGAGAAACCATTGGTCGAAGCCGAAGAAGTCGTCGATGTAGCGTGCCGTTTGAACAATGTTTGTATCGAGGTGGATCAGCGACTTAGTGGCCTCCAGCGAGCGCTGCGTCAGCGGTATAGGTAGGGTATCTGCGGTCGGCGCATGAAGGGGCACAGCAGCGGCGAGTGAGGGACTGTACCCGGGGATTCGGGTGTAGCGCTGTAGTGCTGGGCCGAGATCCTTTTCCCCAGGTGCGATCAGCGCCCGCAATAACTGAGCGTCATACGGTAGGTGCTCAGCCTGAGAATCGTCGACATCTCGAAGACAGGCGCCGAGTTGGGGCAGGGTAAGGCCTACAAACTCCACCGCGCCGACGAGGTCCAGGTTGGGCGAGACGTCGGGCGATTCCCAGCACAGCCGCACCGAGAAAACCGACTCCGGACCGCTGGGCCCGAACCTCACGGTACGAACGGGCACGTCATTGCTGAAGGCCACACTCGCTGGGACGGCGACACTGGGCAATGGCCAGGTGTCTTGGACCAGGAACGCCAACCGGTCGGGTGACGCGGCGACAGCTTCGTCGTCGATGAAGTAGTACGCCAGATCCACCTCATCGTCGTCAGTCCGCACCCGAAGCGCATGCTCGCCGAGCCGGATGTAGTCGCCCTCGTTCATCGCCTTCTACCCACAGGTACTCGTGGAGCAGTGTTCGCAGTTGGTCTACCGACTGAGGTTCGGGCAGGTTACGTTGACGGGCCTCATCGAAGATCGAGTCCAGGCCGTAGACGTCGCCGTCGAGTTCGTTGCTGATCCATTCCTCAGGTGCATCACGGCCCCAACCTCGACGGAACCAGTCCAACACCGTGGCATCGGGCACGGCGACCACCCGCTTGCCGAACGGCGACTCCTCCCGCCAACGACATACGAAGTACATGGGCTGACCTTAGGCTGCAATGCCACCGGCCGGCAGCGCCTCCGGCCCAAGGCCAAGAGGGCCGGAGGCGCCGTCCCACTCACGCGCGTCGGCCCGACCAGACGGTACGGACACTTGACGATCCGCCGCCCACGGATATGTATCGCGTGGGCGGCGCGTTTCTGGATCTGGTTGAGATCGTCTACCACTGGCTGCCGTCAGGGCGGACCAGCACCTCGCTCATCACCACGCGAGCGGGGCGGGAGACGACGTAGGTGATGGTGTCGGCGATGTCCTCGGCGTGCAGCAGAGTGGCGTTGGCGAAGGCTTCCCGGCTGGCTTCCAGGATCTCCGGGCGAATGTGGGTGAACAGTTCGGTGGCGACCGGGCCGGGCTCGATCAGTGAGACCCGGCCGAGCAGCATGATGCCGGCGTTGTTGACCAGGGTGTCCAGGCCGCCGAAGGCGGCGATGGTCTGCTCGACCGCGGCGGTGGCCTGCAACCGGTCGACGATGTCGGCTTCGATCGCCAGCACGGTGCCCCCGGTGGCCCGGATGCGGGCGGCGAGGTCGTCGAGTCGGTCCTTGCGCCGGGCGACCAGTGCGACGCTCGCGCCCTGAGCGGCGAGCGACAGGGCGGTGGCTGCGCCGATGCCACCGCTGGCGCCGGTGATGAGGGCGGTCGTGCCGGTCAGCGAAGTGCTCATGGTGTTCCTCCGGTGGTGGTCGTTCGGTGCCCACCCAGACTGACACCACCGTAAGCGTTACGACAATGTCATGTGACATTGCCTACTTACATACGGTGGTGTCACCGCGATGGTTAGCATGTCCTCGTGAACAGTGACGACACCTCGCGCAGCACAGGGCGACTGCTGTTGGCCGCGGCTCCCGGAGGGTTGTGCCTCGTTCAGGACCTGCTCAACTCGGCGGGCATGCCCGAGGCTTCGGTCCCGGACCTGCTCGACAACGAGTCCGCAGCGCAGACCTGGCTGGATGCCTCGATGCAGACCTGGAGCGAGCAGACCGGCCGGACCGCGCGGCGGATCGCTCTGTCCGGCGACGATCTCCCCGCGCTTCGCGACCTCCGCCACGATGTCCGTGGCTGGCTCACCAGCGAAGCCGAAGACCCCACGCCGCATCCGGTCGACGTCGACCTGTCGTTCCGCGACGGCCGCTTCTCCTTTCAGCCCAAAGGCGACGGTGCCGCCGCCGTCACGTCGCTGGTTCACCTCGAGGCGCTGCTGGCCTCACACACCGGCACGCTGGCCCGGCTCAAAGCCTGTATGAATCCGTCCTGCGGCGCGGTGTTCTACGACCTGTCACGCAACGCCACCCGCGTCTGGCACGACATGAAAACCTGCGGCAACACCCTGAATCTGCGAGCCTCTCGGGCCCGCCGCCGGGCAACCGCCAAGGGCTCGCCAGCCGATTCCGATCGGTGAAAGCGCACCTGGCGCCGGCCTCGATGCAGCCCACGCCAACACCGCCCTCGCCACCACGACAGCCGGTCACGTCCCCTTCATCGATACGGATGACGGCAGAAGCGGTCACGGCTCGAATCGACGCTTCCACCAGGGCGACTCTCTACGAGCGAAGGGATTGTTGAGGGTCCGTACATGGCAGTCTCCGCTCCGCCATTCCTCGGGATCATCGAAGTCGCAGGCCCGTCAGAATGCTGCGGTGCCCGCCTTCGAGGAGCCGTCGCCCATCTGCGGAACGAATGCGCAACGTCGCCGAGGGGGAGACCATTGCGCAGCTCGAACAAGGCCAGCCCTCGACGCGAAGGGCTCGGCCATGGCGCCGTTCTCGCGGATCGGCGGCGGGCAAACGATTGCGGGCCCGGGACATGGGAACATGATCACGGACCGGAATGGGGACGCCTAGGGCTGGAGGATGTGTGCCGTATTCGCCTGATCTCGCGACGATCCTGACCGAGGGGGCGCGGTTCGAGGCCGACGGCATCGCCTACGTCATCGAGCGCCTGCCGGTCGGGACGGTCGTCGCCCCGACGGGGGAGATCACCGCCTGTGATCCGCTCACCGGGGCGGCCGGCGCGGAGGCGTTCACCGTCACGATCGCGCCGGGGCGGTATTCCCTGACCGCCTGGGTGGCCGTGGTCAGCCGCGACGGCACGGCACCTGACCACCGTACCGCCGCATTGGCATTGACCGTTAGTGATCAGCCTGTGGTGCGCTGGGAGATGGCCCTCAACGAGGGCCAGGACGTCGGCGTCCTCGACGCCGACGGCTATTTCGGCTACCCGGTCGACGCCGGGGTCGGCACGCTCGCCGACCTGTCCGCCGTCACCGCGCTGGCCGATTGGGATTACGACCAGCTCGAGGAGGTCTACATCCCGGCGCGGATCCCGCCGGGCCCGGCGCCGATCGACGGCGTCGTCGACGAGGCCACCGGCGCCAACGTGATCAGCGTTTCCTCCGGATGGGGCGACGGGGTCTATCCGACCTTCGTCGGCTTCGCTGCCGATGGCACGGTTTGCCGGTTCGTCACCGATTTCCTGGTGATTCCGACCCTTTAGCGGTACGCCCGAGCACGCACCCATTCACGCGGATTCTCAGCGGTCGCTGAACTACCCACGCAGCCGGTCCGAACACGGCGGACGCCGGCGCTGCTCGTGCCGGAGCGGCCCGACACGAGCAGCGTGGTGGGTCAGGCGACGGCGGTCGCCTCCAGTTCGATCATCTGACCGGGGATCGCCAGCCGGGTCACGCCGAGCATCGTGGTCGCGGGCGCCACCCCCGCCGTGGCCAGCCGGCCGGCCAGCACGCCGTAGTGCGGGAACAGCGCGTCCACATCGGTGGTGTAGACGTTGAGGCGGACCACGTTCGCCAGTGACATGTCCGCCCCGTCGAGCACGGCCTCCAGGTTGGCCAGGCTCAGCGCCACCTGCGCGGCCATGTCGCCGTCGTGCTGCGGCTTGCCGTCGGGGTCCATCGCGGTCTGCCCGGAGCAGTACAGCGTCCGGCTGTGACCGGAGACCACCTCACCCTGGTTGAACCCCAGCTCTACCGACCACGGCCACGGGTTGACCGCCACTCGTTGCACTGCCACTTCTGCTCCGTTCGTTGATGGTGCCCTGCGGTCGACCCTGCCCGCGAATCACGACATCCTCTGTCGTGTATTCCGATACGGTTCGCGGATGCGTGCCGATCGGCTGGTCTCCCTGGTCCTGCTGCTGCGCTCGCGGGGACGGCTCACCGCCGACGCGCTCGCCCGCGAACTCGAGGTGTCGACACGTACCGTGCTGCGCGACATCGAAGCCCTGTCCACCGCCGGTGTCCCCGTCTACGCCGAGCGCGGCCGGCACGGTGGCTTCGCGCTGCTGCCCGGCTTCCGCACCGAGCTGACCGGCCTCAACCACGACGAGACCCTCGCCCTGCTCACCGCCGGATCCGGCCGGGCGTTCGGCCTCGGACCGGCACTCGACTCCGCGATGCGCAAGATCGTCGACGCGCTACCCGAGGGCCATCGGGTGACCGCCGGTGACGCCGCCCAGCGGCTGCTCGTCGAACCCGACACCGACCTGCTGCCCCGCCGGACCGCCGTCGACGAGGTGCCCCGCACCACGATGGGCGAGGTCCGCCGCGCCGTGCTGGCCGGTCGCCGCCTGCGCCTGCACTACGCGGCCACCGGGGAGCCGGCCCGCTGGCGCACCGTCGACCCGATCGGCCTGGTCACCGTCCGCGACCGGGTCTATCTGCTCGCCACGCGAGCGGGGGAGGACCGCACCTACCGGCTGTCCCGGGTGCTGGCCGCCGAGGAGCTCCCCGAGCCCGCGCAGCGACCGAACCGGGTCGACCTGGATCGGGCCTGGCGGGAACGCTGCGCCCGGTTCCTGTCCGGCGACCACATCGCCGTTCGGGTCCGGGTCACGCCGGGCCGCCGGGAGGAGCTCCTCGCCAGTGCGGTCGCCGTACGTGCCGAGCAGCCCGACTCCGACGGCCAGGTCCGGCTGGAGGTGACCTTCCAGGACCTGCGGCACGCCGTCTGGGTGCTGTGGCAGCTCGGCGCCGACGCGGAGGCCCTGACCCCGCCGTCGTTGCGCGCCGCCCTGCACGACCGGGCCGCCGCGATCGCCGCCCGCTACCGGGTTCCCGGCTGAGGTGCTCCGCGGTCTTCCTCTCGAATCCGTGACGGCGGGTCCGCACGTCGCCGCCGGCGGCCGATGTGGAGATCGATTGCGATGATGGTGCCCGTGGAGATCCTGCGGCGCCGGCAGCACGCCCGTCACCTCTTCCCTGTGCTCGGCATCGTCGCCGGGCTGGTGCTGATCGCGGTGCCGTTCAAGACCTCTCTCGACAACGATGCCTGGGGTGATCGGCTCCGGACCGAAGGGGTGCAGGTCCAGGCTGTCGTCTTCGAGACCGAGTACGGTCCGCGCAACAGCCGCACCATGCATCTGGGCTACGACGTGGCCGATGTCCGGCACCGGGCCGAGGTCGCCTGCCGGCAGGTCTGCCACCCGGCCGGGACGGCGGTGCGGATCTGGGTCAGCCCGCACGACCCGGGTGACTTCGTGACCGACTTCGGCGTGCTCAGCGGCCATCGGGGACGCCTTCAGGGTGGGATCGGCATGGCCGGCCTGGTCCTTTTCGTGGCCATGGTGATCCTCGTGGGATCCCGGCTGGCCGACCGGCGACGTGAGCGTCGACGACAACGCTGGAAGGCCGACGAACGCGACCAGCGCCGACAGCAGAGCAAGCCGGTTACGCTGCGCCGGAGAAAGGGCTGACCGGGATCGGCTCGCCCGGCGCATCGATGCCGGAACCCGACCGCCCGACCTGGAGTGAGGCCTCATGGCAGTCTCGGTGGACACGGTGCTCGGCGAGCTGCGGCGCCCCGACGGCGGATTCGAGTTCGAGGGCCGGCTCGGTGACGTGGCGATCGCGCTCGACGTGGACGACGCGGACGCGGCGGTCGTGCTCGCCCAGCGGGTGAGCACGACGATCGGTGACCTCGACGGGTTCGCGCGGCGGGTCGCGACCGAGCTGGCGAATGCCTTCACCCCGGAGGGGCCTGACCAGGTGGAGGTGTGGGAGGACGGCGAGTCCATCGTCAGCGGCGCCGATTTCGCCCGCCGGATCCGCCTCGACTGCCTCACCGCGGCGGGCGATGGCGACATCCAGCTCTACTTCGACGACGACGGGATGTTCGGCGGGCACTCGATCCGCGCCTGGATCGATGAGACCGGCACGGTGGCCGACGCCCAGATCGCCGGCTAGCCGGCCACCGCCCGCGGTCGGAGCGCTGGCTCTCCCGACCCGCCTACCTGAACAGCGCGCGAAGCTCGCCGATCGGCGTGTCGGTGGCGCCGCTGAGGGCTCGGCCCAACGTGACCAGCCGCGGATCGGTGACCGCCGGTTCGTCGACCAGGCTGCGGGTCACCAGATCCGACGATGAGCCATCGACGCCAGGCCCGGCCAGCCGCCGCTGCCGAAGACGCAGCCGTCGACGTGCAGCCACTCGCAGCCGGCGGCCCGGGCCTCGGCGACGGCGGCGGCGACCAGACGGGCGCCGACGCCTTGACGCTGCAGGCCGGGGGAGACGGCGGTGTCGAGCAGGAACGCGTGGCTGCCGCCGTCCCAGCAGACCTGGACGAACCCGGCCAGCCGGC
Organism: Actinoplanes sp. CA-252034; assembly: GCF_050956125.1. Classification (NCBI taxonomy): domain Bacteria; kingdom Bacillati; phylum Actinomycetota; class Actinomycetes; order Micromonosporales; family Micromonosporaceae; genus Actinoplanes; species Actinoplanes sp. CA-252034. The sequence continues at coordinate 5,519,459 of NZ_CP191846.1, read as the reverse complement.
CGTCGTCGAAGGCACCGACCCAGGTCAGGGCGTGTCGTTCGAGACGCTCCGACCACGGCCGCACGATCGACGGATCGGCGCCGAACGCCTCCGCGTGCAGCGCGCTCAACTCGCGATCGTCGACGGGGAAGCGGATGACGAGACTGACGGGCATCCGGCCACGGTAGGTGACGGCGGCTCCGGTTGCGGGCCGGCACGAGGGCCCATGACGTCGGCGCCGTGACGGTGGATCTCTTCGACACGTCGTCCATGTACGACGATGACTATCTGCACTTCTTCGCCGCGCCGGGCGGCGTCGCGACCCCGACCCACGGCGCTCTCGTGGGCACCGCATACCAGGGCGAGTCCGCCGCCGACCTGATCTGGCGGCTCCTCGACCTGGCACCCGGCATGAACGTGCTCGACCTCGCCTGCGGACACGGCACGCTCGCCAACACCCTGGCCGCGCGCGGTTGCCGGGTCACCGGCCTCGACTCGTCCACGGTCTTCCTCGACCGGGCCCGAGCCGACGCGACAGCGGCCGGTGTGGACGTCGAATACGTGGCCGGCGACATGCGGGCACTACCGGCGTGGTCGGGCCGCTTCGACCGGGTGATCAACTGGACCACCGCGTTCGGGTACTTCGACGACGACACCCGCGCCTACCTGTTCGGCCTGACCGGCCCGAAACCCCGGCGGACGGCTCGCCGCAGACTGTGGGCCCGCCACGACGTGCGCCCCCGCGCCGGCGCGGTCATCACCTTCGACCACCCACAGGTCTGCGAACTCGTCCTCAACCGGGAGAAACTGCTGGTCAGTGGCACCGACGGCATCATGCTCGTGATCTACCACGCCGACACCGGCAGCGAAGCCGCCGACAAGCTCACACTCCTCGCCACATTTGCGGCAGAGTATCCGAATGGCGTACACGTTTCCCGGGCAGGTCGCCCGCACCCAGGGGTTCACACTCGGTCTGGCCCGTAACTTCGCGATCGCCCCGGACGGCTCGCGGGTCCTCTTCCTGCGCACCGCCGGCGGCGAGGATCCGGTCGCCGGCCTCTGGGTCTACGACGTCGCGACCGGCGAGGAACGGCTGCTCGCCGACGCGGCGGCGCTCGGCGCCACCACCGCCGGCGAGATGTCCGAGCGGGAACGGGCGCGGCGTGAGCGGGCCCGCGACAGGTCCGCGGGGATCGGCGCCTTCAACACCGATGCGGACGTACGGACGATCGCGTTCACCCTCGACATGAGGTTGTTCGTGGCCGACGTGTCCTCCGGTGAGGTCACCGAGGTCGGCGCGCGGGAGCCGGTCGCCGAGGCGCGCATCGACCCGACCGGTCACTGGATCGCCTACGTCCACGACGACGGGCTGCGTGTGATCAGCCGTGACGGCAAGGACGACCGCCCGCTCGCCGAACCGGACGGCCCCGAGGTCACGTGGGGTCTGCCCGAACACGAGGCGTCGGAGTCGATGGACCGCTTCGAGGGCTACTGGTGGGCGCCGGACGGCCGGTCGCTGATCGCGGCCCGGGTCGACAACAGCCCGGTGCAGGTGTGGCACATCAGCGACCCGGCGCACCCGGAGAAGCCGCCGACGGCGCTGCGCTACCCGGCCGCCGGCACCCCGAACGCCGACGTCAGCCTGCACGTCCTGGGCCTCGACGGCAGCCGCGTCGAGGTCGACTGGGACCGCAAGGCCTTCGAGTACGTCACCCGGGTCACCTGGGACGCCACCGACCTGCTGGTCACCGTCCAGAACCGTCCGCAGACCGTGATGCGGATCCTGGCCGTCGACCCCGCCACGGGCCGGACCACGGTGCTTCGTGAGGACACCGCCGCCGACTGGACGACGATCGTCTCCGGACTGCCCGCGCACACCGCGTCGGGTGCTCTGCTGTGGACCGTCGAGGACGGCGACACCCGCCGGCTCATCGTCGACGGGGTGCCGGTGACCCCGCCCGGCCTGCAACTCGACCGGCTGCTGTCGGTCGACGGCGACACCGTCCTGTTCTCGGCCTTCCAGGACCCGGCGTCGCGCGAGCTGTGGACCTGGTCGCCGACGTCGTTGGAGCAGGTCACCACGGTTCCCGGCCTGCACGACGGCCGGCGGCGCGGCGGTGTCACGGTCGTCGACGCCCGTACCCTCGAGGGCGAGTCGGTCACCGTCGGCGGCCGCCCGCTACGCAGTCTCGCCGCCGTCCCCGAGGTGGTGCCCGTGCCGCGACTGCACCGTCTGGGCGAACGGGAGCTGCGGACCGCGGTGCTGCTGCCCACCGGTTACGAGGGCGGGCCCCTGCCGGTGCTGATGGACCCGTACGGTGGCCGGGCCGCCCAGCGTGCCGTCGCCGCGCGCTCCCGCTACTGGGCGTCGCAGTGGTTCGCCGACCAGGGGTTCGCCGTCGTCATCGCCGACGGCCGCGGGACTCCCGGGCGTGGCCCCGCCTGGGACCGGGCCCGCGGCGACGACCATCCCGGCCCGCGTCTGCAGGACCAGGTGGACGCGCTGCACGCCGCCGCCTCCCACTACGACCTGGACCTGACCCGGGTCGGCATCCGCGGCTGGTCGGCCGGCGGCTACCTGGCCGCCCTGGCCGTGCTGCGCCGTCCCGACGTCTTCCACGCCGGCATCGCCGGGGCGCCGGTCACCGACATGCTGCTCTACAGCTCGCACTGGCAGGAGCGCACCCTGGGCCTGCCGGCCGAGAACCCGCAGATGTACGCCCAGTCGTCGCTGATCGACGACGCCCCCGGCCTGCGACGCCCGTTGCTGCTGATTCACGGCCTGGTCGACGACAACGTCCTCCCGGTGCACACCATGAGGCTCTCCGCAGCTCTGCTGGCGGCCGGCCGTCCGCACACCGTCCTGCCGCTGCCAGGCGCGTCCCACATGGGTGCCGTCGACGGTCTGTGGGAGTTCGAGCTGGCCTTCCTGCGCCAGTCCCTGGGCCTGGCGTAATTGCGGTGCCGGTGGGGGAGCGCGGCGGTAGCGTGCCGGGTCATGAACCTGACCCGGCTCCGGTGGACCGACATCCCGCTCTCCCTCCGGAGCCGTGCCGAGACCGCCGAGGCCGGTTCGTGGCCGGCCGTCACCGACTCCTAACCGGAGGTCGGCGGCAGCACGGCACCCGCTCACCCGCGCGATCGACCAGGACGATCTGGACACCGTCCTGGTCGATCGCGGCCGGGCTGTTCGTCAGCCGGTCGCTGCTGCTGCCGCCCCCGTCGGCGCCCGCTGTCCGCGACTTCCAGCGAGCCCAGGCGAAGGCGCTGCTGGCCTGGCTGGGCACCCGTCGACCCGACATCCTCCGCGAACGGACGTGACCATGACCCTTGATCTGCACGCGCTCTGCATCGACGCGCGGGAGCCGGCCCGGCTCGCCGACTTCTGGGCCGCCATGCTCGGCTATCAGGTCGTCGACGACCCGCTCGACGGGATCGTCATCGGCGGTGCCGGCGGGTTCCGGTTGCGGTTCGTGCCGGAGCAGGCGCCCAAGACCGTCGCCAACCTCATGCACTTCGATCTGACCAGCACGTCTGTCGAGGACCAGGAGCGCACCGTCGCCAAGGCGCTCGCCCTCGGGGGCCGGCACCTCGACATCGGGCAGGGCGACGTCGACCACGTGGTGCTCGGTGACCCGGAGGGCAACGAGTTCGACGTCATCGAGCCGGGCAACGGATTCCTCGCCCGGTGCGGGTTCGTCGGGGCGCTGGCCAGTGACGGCAGCCAGGCGGTCGGGTATTTCTGGGCGCGGGCGCTGGGCTGGCCGCTCGTCTGGGACGAGGACGAGGAGACCGCGATCCAGTCCCCGAACGGCGGCACCAAGATCACCTGGGGCGGCCCGCCGCTGGAGCCGCGCCACGGCAAGAACCGGTGGGCGTACGACATCGTCGTCTCCGACGAGGGGGAGACCCGCCGCCTGATCGCCCTCGGCGCCACCCACCTCGCCGACGGGCCCGGATGGGTCCGGCTCGCCGACCCGGACGGCAACGACTTCCGCATCCTGCCGGCCGGCTGAGCGCTGCCGGCGACGACAACCGGACGGAAACTCGGCGGCCACGGGCCTACGACATGCGCCGGGCACGATCGTCTGCAGGCGGAAGGGCCGTCTGCAGACGAGAGTAGGGCGCGGCTATGGCACTCATCGTGACGGTCGAGGACGACAACGAGATGGCCGGGATGCTCGCCGCGGCCCTGTCCTCGGCGGGACACACCGTCCGGGTCGCCGACAGCCCGCAGCAGGCCATGCACCTGGTCGAGTGGCAGCGACCCGACCTGATGATCCTCGACCACCGGATGCCGGGGATGGACGGGCTGGAGACGGCCCGGCTGCTGCGGGCCGGCGCCGCCACCGCGACGATGCCGCTGATGATGCTGGCCGCCAAGCCGCCCGAGCAGGCGCGCGAGGTCGTGGACCGGGTGATGACCAAGCCGGCCGGCATGCGCACGGTCACCGCGGCGGCTCACGAGCTGCTGTCGTCGAGCCGCGACGTCGTACCACCCGCCGGGCCGCCGTTGACCAACCGCGGCCGGATCAGAGCCGTGGGCCGGCTCCTGGACCGCACCGACCCGGTGGCGCTGCGGATGCTGTCGGCGCTCGCCGCCGAGGTGGCCGCGCTGACCGGCGCGCCGACCGCCGCGGTCACCCTCGTGCTCAGCGACGCCGTGGCCTACGTGGCGTCGGTCGGCGTGCCCGAGCCACTGGCCACGGCCGGTGGGGTGCCGGCCGAGTGGGCGCCCTGCTCGATGGTGGTCGGCCGGGACGAACCGGTCCTGATCACCGACACCCACCACGACCCGGCCCACCGGGACAACCCGGTGGTCGTCCGTCTGGGCGTGCGGTCCTACGCCGGTGTCCCGCTGCACGACGCCGCCGGCATCCCGGTGGGCACGCTGTGTGTGCTGGACCGGGTGCCGTTCGCCTTCGACGAGGGCACACTGGCGCGACTGGCCACCGCCGCCGCACACGCTGAGCTGCTGCTGCGGACCACCGTCTAGGATTGCCGTTCGATGCCGATCGAACGCGAGCTCAAGACCCCACCCCTCTTCGCCGCGCTGGCACCGGCCCGCCGGATCCTGATCGCCGGCGCGGGCGGCGGCTTCGACGTCTACGCCGGGCTGCCGCTGGCCCTCGCGCTGCGCGAGACCGGCGCCGAGGTGCACCTGGCCAGCCTGTCCTTCTCCCAGCTGGAGCTGATCGACCAGGAGTCGTGGCTGGACCGCGACGTCGCCGCGATCACCCCCGACACGGCCAGCCCCGACTGGTATTTCCCGGAGCGGACACTGGCCCGCTGGCTCGCCGCCCACGACATGCCGTCGACCGTGTACGCGTTCCCGCCGCTTGGGGTGCGGGCGCTGCGGGCGGCGTACCAGATCCTGATCGACCGTCACGGCATCGACGCGATCGTGCTGGTCGACGGCGGCACCGACATCCTGATGCGCGGCGACGAGAACGCCCTCGGCACCCCGGTCGAGGACATCACCAGCGTCGCCGCCGTCACCGCCCTCGACGTGCCGGTCAAGCTCGTCACCTGCCTGGGGTTCGGCATCGACGCGTACCACGGCGTCAATCACGTGCAGGTGCTGGAGAACCTCGCGGCCCTCGACCGGGACGGCGGCTACCTGGGCGCCCTGTCGATTCCGGGCGACAGCCGCGAGGCACGCCTCTACCGGGACGCGGTCGCCGACGCGCAGGCCGCCACCCCCGAGCGGCCGAGCATCGTCAACGGGCAGATCGCCGCCGCCGTCGCCGGCGCCTTCGGCGACGTCCAGTTCACCCGCCGCACCAGCGGCAGCACCCTGTTCGTGAACCCGCTGATGGCCATCTACTTCACCGTCGACCTGGACAGACTGGCCGCCCGCTGCCTCTACCTGGACCGCCTCGAGGACACCATCAGCCGCCGCCAGGTGATCGCCCGCATCGAGAAGTTCCGCAACGAGATCCCGACGACCCGGATTCCCCAGGCGTACCCGCACTGATCCGGGGAACGATCACCGGATGACGACCGGGGGAGTGGAGGACCTGCTACGACAGGCCCGCGCCGGGATACGCCGTCTCGACCCGGCCGAGACGTGGGCGGCCGTGACAGCCGGGGCACTGCTCGTCGACACCCGCACCGACCGGCAGCGGGCCGCCCAGGGCGACCTGCCGGGCGCGATCGTCATCGACCGCACCGTCCTGGAATGGCGTCTCGACCCGGCCTCGGACAGCCGCATCCCGGAGGCCACCGACCACGACCGGCTGATCGTGGTGGTGTGCCGGCAGGGCTACAGCTCCAGCCTGGCGGCCGCCGGCCTGCGCGCGCTGGGCCTGCACCGGGCCACCGACATGACCGGCGGCGTCGAGGCGTGGCTCGCCGCCGGCCTGCCCACCACCGCCGGCCCCGCCGACGTCCGGGACTGACCGATATCCTCGGCCGTGCTCGAATTGATCAAACCGACGACGGCCCGGCACGCCTCCTGGCTCGACTCCCGCGACGAATGGGGCCGCGGGGTGCATCAGCCCGGCAGCGGCCTGCGGCCCGCCGACGACGTCGACTCGCCGGAGGGCTTCGCCGCGTGGGTGGCCCGGCTGCACCGCGAGGGCGACGAGACCGTGCCGCCGTTGCCGGGGCTGGTGCACGCCACCTACTGGTGGATGGTCGAGGACGACACGATCCTGGGCACCATCTCGCTGCGCCACTCGCTCACCGACTTCCTGCTCCAGGCGGGCGGCCACATCGGGTACGCCGTACGCCCGTCCGCGCGGGGTCGCGGCGTGGCCGGCTGGGCCCTCGGCGATGTGCTGGAGGTGGCACGGCGCCGATCTCTCACACTGGTGCTCATCACCTGCGACGTGGACAACACCGCCTCGGCCCGGGTGATCGAGAAGTGCGGCGGTGTGCTCGAAGACGTCCGCGACACCCCGGTAGGGCTCAAACGCCGCTACTGGATCTCGTTGTAATCCAGGGGCAGGTCGACGTATGCGTCCGGCAGGTCCGCGGCGGGCCAGGAGATCAGCAGGGGGAGAACGTCACCGGGCGGGCGGGTGATCGTGTACTCGGCGGTGGACTGGAAGGTCAGCACGCCACCGCCGGCGCCCGCGGTGTGTGCGGAGATCCAGGTGGCCTCGCCGTCCCGAACCACCGCGACGGCCGCTCCGGCGAACGTGTCGATGGAGGGGCCCGGTGGGATGTAGGCGTTGGCGAGGCAGGCGAGTTCGAGCGACAGGCTGTCACCGACCTCGGTGAGCCGGCTCAGTACCACGACGGCGTCGTCGCTGCGGGCCAGCACCCGGGGTGGGACGACGATCCGGCCGGTCTCGGCATACGGCTCGTCGGCCGGGAAGCTCCCGGTCCGGTAGCGCAGACCTGCCGGCGGTGGGACGGAGCGCACCGGGGCGTCCCACACCGACACGGTGTCGCGGTCCACGGTGGCCCGGTCCGGTAGCGGCAGCTCGACCACGGTCTCCGGGAAGCCGATCTCCGGCCAGGCGAGCACCAGTGCGAGCCTGTCGAAGAGCGGCGGCAGCCGTACGGTCATCCGCAGCCAGGGCCCGTGCACCCCACCGGAGTGGTCGCCGCTGGCCGACGACGAGCTGACGGCGAACTGCCAGTGGGCCCGGCCGTCGTCGTCGAGCCGGCCCACCCGCAGATCGAGGCCCTCGTCGTACCGCGGAAGCAGCCGCCGTGCCGCCGGTTCCGGACCGGGCCGTCCGGCGCGGATGTCGGCCTGCCGTTCGGCGGCGCTGCGCCGGTCCAGGGGGCGGCGCGCGATCAGTTCGAGGTCGAGCCCGGTGGGCCGGGAGATCACCTGCACCACACCGACCGTCAGCTCCGGCCGGTCGGCGATCAGGCCGCCGCGGTGGGCGAGCACGCCGAGTGTCTGCTCCACGGGTCAGCCCACGTCCGGGAACCGTGCCACCGGCCACGACGGGTCCGGCCGGAACCCGGTGTACGTGTCGTCGAACGGGAACTCGGGCGCCTCGATCAGCTTGATGATCCGTTCCCCTTCGGCGCGGATCACCACGGCCTGGTCGGCGTCGAAGTAGAGCGGGTGGCCGATCCGGCCGGTGAGCTCGTCCTCGTCCTTCCACCGCCACTCCCGCCGCGGTGTGGCGACGATGTCGAGCACGTGATCGGTGGTCTCCACAGCGTCGCCGCGCCGCGTGTACGGCGACTCCAGGTTCACATACCAGCCGGTGAAGACGCCGTCGGTGAAGAACCACCACACCGAGTGGGCGGCGCCCGCCGGCATCAGGATCAGCACGTCCGAGTAGAGCCAGCCGCTGTTGACCATCACCGGCGCGGTCATCGCGTCGGGGGACACCTCGTGCGCGGTGCTGCCGTCGGCGTCGACGAGTCTCGCGAAGTCACCACCGACGGGCTGCCACAGCAGCAGCCCGTCGGCGTCGTCGCGGATCACCCGCATGGCCTGCTCCCACATCACCCACTCGCCGCGAACGTAACGGCGGGTGATGGTCTGTCCCGTCTGGAATCGCACCCGGGCACCGTAACCCGCGCCCGCCAGTCATCCGGTCGCCAGCGCCTCGGTCGGCGTGAGCCGGGCCGCCCGCCGGGCCGGGTAGAGCCCGGCCAGCGCCCCGATCAGCACGGCCGCCCCGGCTCCGGTCGCCGCGCTGGTCACCGGCAGCGCCATCGGCCAGCCCATCACCAGCGCGTATCCGGCCGCGATGGCGAGGCCGGCGGCGACACCGGCCAGGCCGCCCGCAGTCGACAGGGTGACCGACTCGGTGAGGAACTGCGCCCGGATCTGCCCGCGGGTGGCCCCGAGCGCGCGGCGCAGCCCGATCTCCCGGCGGCGTTCCAGCACCGAGATGACCATGACGTTGGCGACGCCGACTCCACCGGCGAGCAGCGCGACCGCGCCGAGCCCGAGGAACAGGGCGTCGAAGGTCTCCTCGGTGGCCGCCTCCGCCTCCAGTTCCCGGGTGGGGGAGCCGACCTCGACCTCGGCCGGGTTCCGCGGGTTGATCGTGGGGGCCAGCAGGTCGTACACCGCATCGATCCGTTCCTGATCGGCCCGGGTGTAGAGGGTGCTCGCGTGGCCCCGGAAGCCGAGATCGGCGGCGTAGGACCAGCCGATCAGCGCGGACCGGTCGATCTCCGGCGCCAGCGGCAGCGTGTTCAGGACACCGGTGACCACGAACGGGCGCCCGGCGATCCAGACGTGCCCGCCGGCGGCGCCGATGCCGAGCCGGCCGGCGGCGACCGCGCCGAGGACCACCACCGGATAGCGGGCGGTGGCGGCATTGAGGAACGCCCCGGACCGGACCGTGCCCCGCAGCGTGGTGAGCAGGTCGTCGCGGGCCGCCTGCACGGCGATGCCGCCGGTGTCGGCCGGGTCGATCAGGTCGCTGCGCCGGACCGTCGCCTCGCCGACCAGCCCGATCGCGGACACGTCGGTGACACCCGGGATTCGGCCGACCATGCTCTCGGCGGTGCCCGGCAGCTCGGCGTCCTGCCCGGTGAGGCTGCGACCGGGGGAAGCGGTCAGCAGGTCGGAGCCGAGCGCCCGGATCTCGGCGATCAGCCCGGCCCGGCTGACCGTGCTGATTCCGGCCAGCCCGACCATGGCGGCCACGCCGATGGTGATGCCGAGCGCCGACAGCACCGCCCGCAGCGGACGGCCGCGCAGACCTTCCAGGCCGGTCCGGGCCAGGTCGCCGGCGTGCAGCCGGGCCGGTTCGGGCAGTTCGGCGCTCATGCGATCACCCGGCCGTCGCGGATCTCCACCCGGCGGGGCAGGGCGGCGGCCACGTCGCGGTCGTGGGTGATGACCACGACGGCGGCCCCGTCGCCGCGCAGTCCGGCCAGCAGCTGCAGCACCCCGGCGCCGGCGGCGGAGTCGAGGTTGCCGGTGGGCTCGTCGGCGAGCAGCAGCGCCGGCTCGCCGACCACCGCACGGGCGATCGCGACACGCTGTCTCTCCCCACCGGACAACTGGTACGGGCGGTGCTCCAGGCGGTGCCCGAGGCCGACCCGTTCCAGCGCGGTGCGGGCCAGGATCCGCCGCCGGCGCGGGGAGCAGCCGTGATAGAGCAGGCCGGTGGCGACGTTGTCCAGGGCGGACAGGTGGGCGGTGAGGTGGAACTGCTGGAAGACGAAGCCCACCCAGCGGGCCCGGACCGCGGCGAGCCGCCGATCCGGCAGCAGCGCCACGTCGTGCCCGTGGATCCGTACCCGTCCGCTCGTCGGGGAGTCCAGGGTGCCCATCAGCTGCAGCAGCGTGGACTTGCCGGAGCCGGACGGCCCGACGACCGCCACCAACTCCCCGGCGTGCACCGTCAGTGACACGGCGTGCAGGGCGTGGACCCCGCCGGGATAGGTCTTCGTGGCGTTCTCGACGGCGACGACGGGACTGTTCACGAGACCGGCACCTGCACCTTCGCGCCCTCGGTGAGCGCGCCGGCCACTTCGACCAGGTCACCGTCGAAGACACCCGGCGTGACCGGGACCGCGGTCACCGTGCCGCCGGCGCCGACCACGTTGACCGTGTAGGTGCGGTCGGCCGTGGCGAGCAGCGCGTTCACCGGGACGGCGAAGACACCACGGTGCTCGTCGCTGGTGAAGGCCACGGTCACCGGGGCGCCGTCGAGCCGGCCCGCGTCGGACGGCCGGTCCAGGCCGATCAGCACGGTGATGGTCGCCGACTCGGTGCCCACGCCGGTCTGCGCCCGCGCGTCGGTCCGCTCGGCGGTCGCCACCGTGCCGACCTCGGTCACCCGGCCGGTCGTCGACGTGCCACCGGGCAGCTCGACGGTCACCCGCGCGCCCGGCACGGCCAACCGCTGCGACGCCACCGGCAGCTTCACCGTCACCTGGCGTCCGGTCCCGGAGGCGGTCAGCACCGTCCCGGCCGCCGGGCCACCCGGAACGGCCTCCACGGCGGTGATCCGGATCGGACCGGGCATCACCACGACGTCGCCGGGCTGCACCGTGCCGGTCACCGGGACACCCAGTGCCCGCTGCCAGCGCCGGATCGCCGTCCGGGTGGCCGGCGTGAACCGCGTGTCGACGGTCAGGCGCGGGCCGTACCCCATGATCTTGAGGTTCTGCTCGAGGGCCTTCACGTCGCTGCCACGAGAAACCCCTGATGAGAGGGTACGAAAGAACGGCGCCCCACCGAACAGCAGCGGCACCACCCGCCCGTCCACCCGGAACACCGCCCGCCCCCGCCCGATGACGTCACCGAGCCCGGGAAGCCAGGTGATCCGCCCAGCGCCCGGCCCCAGCACCGTGAACACCCCGGCGTAGCCGAGCGTCCCGTCCACCCGGGTCGCGCTGGACAGGTCAGTACGTTGAACAGAAACGGTCGGGAGCATCGCCGGCTTTTCGGCCACCGGCGCACTGCACGCGCCGAGACAGAGCACGGCCACCATCAGACAACACCTGTGAGACATGCGCCGAGCGTGCCGCTGCCGAGGTTTCCGCCGGGTGACCGTGACGAAACCCCGGCCCTGTGAGAATCGAGCGATGCGGATACTCGTGGCCGAGGACGAGCGGTTCCTCGCCGATCTGGTCGCCGACGGCCTGCGCGCGCAGGCGATGGCCGTCGACGTTACCCACGACGGCGCCGCCGCCCTGGAGCGCCTGGCCGTCAACGACTACGACGTGCTCGTCCTCGACCGTGACCTGCCCCGTGTGCACGGCGACGACGTGTGCCGCGAGGTGACCGGCCGAGGCGGCCCCCGGATCCTGATGCTCACCGCCTCCGGCGAGCTGCACGACCGGGTCGGCGGCCTCGACCTGGGCGCCGACGACTACCTGGCCAAACCGTTCGCGTTCGAGGAGCTGGTCGCCCGGGTGCGGGCGCTGGGCCGCCGCTCCGGCCGCCCGCTGCCGCCGGTCCTGCGCCGCCACGGCATCACCATGGACACCGCCGTCCGCGAGGCGTCCCGCGACGGCCGGCCACTGCGGCTCGCCCTCAAGGAGTACGCCGTCCTGGAGGTCCTGCTGCGTGCCGAAGGCGCCGTCGTCAGCACCGAGGAGCTGCTCGAACGCGCCTGGGACGAGCACATCGACCCGTTCACCACGGCCGTGAAGGTCACCATGAGCAAACTCCGCGCCAAACTCGGCGACCCGCCGGTCATCGTCACCGTCCCCGGAAGCGGCTACCGCCTGTGAGCGGCTCCGTCCGGACCAGGATCACCCTGCTCTACGGTGGCTTCTTCACCGTCATCACCGTCGCCGTGCTGCTCGTGGCCCTCGGCCTGCAGGGCTGGGTCACGGCGGTCGCCCTCGGCCGAGGCGGCGCCGTCTGCCAGGGCGCCGAGTGCGACGCGCCGCCGGTCCAGGACCTTCAAGAGGGGGTACGCGACAGCCAGCGCCTGGTCACGCTGGCCGCCATCGCCGTCATCGCCGTGCTCGGCTTCGCCGTGTGCTGGTGGCTGACCGGCAGGCTGCTGCGGCCGCTGCACCGGATCACCGCGACCGCCCAGCGGCTGTCGCTGTCCACGCTGCACGAGCGCATCGCCCTCGACGGACCCGACGACGAGTTGCGCCGGCTCGCCGACACCTTCGACGCCATGCTCGACCGGCTCCAGCATGCCGTCGACAGCCAGCGCCGATTCGTCGCCAACGCCTCCCACGAGCTGCGCACCCCACTGGCCGTGCAGCGCACCGCCATCGAGGTCGGGCTCGCCGATCCCACCCCGGAGCGGCTCGCCATGATCCGTGCCGAGCTGCTGCGCAACACGCTGCGCTCGGAACGCCTCATCGCCGGGTTGCTGCTGCTCGCCAAGGGGGAGCGGGGGCCGGACGTGCGTACCCCGGTGGATCTGGCCGCCGTCGTCACCGAGGTGATCGCCCGCGACCGCGGCGACGTCCCGGTGAGCTTCCCGCCGCCGCCCGGCCCGGTGGTCGTGCCCGGTGACGAGGTGATGCTCGCGCAACTGGTCACCAACCTGGTGCAGAACGCGGTCCGCTACAACGTGCCCGGCGGGATCGTCACGATCACCCTGACCCCGGCCGCCCGGCTCACCGTCGTCAACACCGGCCCGCTGATCCCACCGGACCGGGCCGGCGAGCTGTTCGAGCCGTTCCGCCGCCTGGACGCCGACCGTACCGCCGGGTCCGCCTCGGCCGGGCTAGGCCTGTCCATCGTCGCCGCGATCGCCCGCTCGCACGGCGGGGCCGCCGCCCTGACGCCCAACCCGGACGGCGGCCTCACCGTCCGGGTCGACCTGCCGGCTCACCCGCCGGCCTCCTCCTCGCACTCGGCCTGAAGCTCCTTCAGGTTCGCCGGCGCCTGCTGGTCGATCTGCAGTTGCGGGCGCTCCGCCGTCGGGTCGCTAACCTTGATCCCTTTGCCGCGCAGGCACTGGGCGACCTTCACGTACCGGTCGAGCTCCTCGGCGGACGGCTTCTGGTACATCCCGGGCGGCGCGACACTCCGGCAGGCGGTCTCGGCGGCGGCGATCTTCGCCCGGTCCGTGCCGAGCGGCATGGTGTAGCCGTCCCCCGGATTGATCTTGACCGGCAAACCTTGCTTCCGCAGACACTCCACATACGCGACCACCTTGGTGAACGGATCCGCCACCCCGGACGGCGGCGTGTCCCCGGGACCCTCCGGCTCATCGGTGACGGCACACCCGAACAGCGCGAGCCCCAGCACGGCAACCACACAGACCAGCTTCCTCATGCGGCCAGGGTGGGCCGCCGCCGGTTTCGCCCCGGTGACCGCCGACCGGCGCCCGCGAAACTCGATGGCCGCGCCGCGGCGGGCGGTGGCAAGATCTGCGGCGGGTCGCTAGCTCAACTGGCAGAGCATTCGGCTGGTAGCGCGTCCGCCCTCCGCGTCTTCGCGGGTATGGGGGCGCTTCCTTCTCCGATGGAATCGAAGGGTTCGGGGTTCGAGTCCCCGGCGGCCCACTTCGGACAGCGGAACCACCGCCGGCGGGGAACGGAGGAATCACGTGCACGAGAAGACGATCATTCAGAAGACGCTGCGCGTGCCCGCGAGCATCGGCGAAGCCGGTGACGGGACGGCGGTGGCGCGGCAGTTCGACGCGGCGCTGCTCGACGTCGGGTTCGCGGCGTCGCGGGCGCTGCTCGACCACATCGGCGCGCTGGCGCCGGCGCCGGCCATGGAGCTCGCCGCGACCGCCGTGTCGGCGGTGCGGGAGCTGGTCGGCGACCACGTGCAGCACAACGCCTACTTCATCGACTTCCCGGCCGGCGTGCCGGACACCATCGAGTTCTGGACCGAGCGGCTGCGCGCCGCGGCGCTGACCGGCGGCGGCGAGGCGGCCCTGTCCGGGTGGCTCAACCTTCTGGAGCTTCCGGGGTACGGCACCTACCAGCACACCTACGCCGACATGCTCGCCGCCCACGACGAGCTGATCGCCTCGGCCGGTGACCGGCTGACCGTCCTGCACCTCGGCGACACCGCCGACCGGGAGGCCGAGAAGCTCTACCTCGCCATGGCCACGAGCGTCACGCCGCACGGCGAGGCCGACCTGGCGATCCTCAGCGAGCTGGCTGTGACCTGCGCCGACGGGCCGCAGCCGGAGACCGTTGCGGTGCGGGAGAACCGTGCCGTCCTCAACGGGGTCCGCCTGGTGCTCGGCCGTCCGCTGGTCGCCGTCGACACGACGACCGACGTGCTGCGCCTCGCCTGCCAGGTGTCCGGCGGGGACGTGTCGTTGGCGGAGGCGACCCGGTTCCGTGCATTCCGGCGCCCGGAGCGGCGGGTACTGCTGGCCGCCCTCGATACGGTGATCGGCGCGAGCCCGGCCAAGCTCGCCGACGTCAACCGCTATGCCGAGCGGTGGAAGCGGCTCGGGAACGACTCCACCCGCACGAGTACGGCCAGTGGCCGTACGCCCAGCAGGTCTTCGCCGTCGCTCGTGGGGAACGGCGGGCGACCACGCTCGCCGGGCGGGCCGAGACGGCGATCCGTGCCGGCGATGTCGCTAAGGCGGCGCGGGTGCTGTCCAGCGCGCCGGGTCAGCTGCTGCGCTCCGCGGACCGGCTGCTGCGCATCGCGCCGGAAGCCGAGCGCGCCACGGTGGTCGACACGGTCACCGGTGCTCTCGGCACGGCGTCGGGACGGGTGCTGCTGTCGCTGCGCGAGCACGTCGGCAACCGGCTGACGCCTGACGCGGCCAGGATGTACGTGAACCGGTCCCGCCGTGCCTGGGTCGGCCCGGACACCCGCGCCCCGCTGCCGGCGGAGCTGGTGGACGAGCTGTCGGCGCTGCTCGACGCCGAGATCAGCGCGCGGCTGCCGGAGTGGGAGCGGCCGCTGCTCGTCGACCCGGACGTGCTCGACGTGGCGCTGCCGCTGTCCGGCAAGGCGTCCGAGAGCGGCTTCGCGGTGCTGCCACGGGGCTCGCGGGCGCCGGTCTCCGGTGAACTGCTGCGGTTCTTCATGCACTGGCGGCAGACCACCCGCCGGACCGACTACGACCTGTCCATGCTGCTGCTCGACGACGGGTTCCACAGCGCCGGGCAGGTGTCGTACACGAACCTGCGCCGCGGCGGCATGGTGCACTCCGGTGACATCACCGACGCCACGAACGGCGCGACCGAGTTCATCGACGTGCCGCTGACGATCGGCGACGCGTACGTGGTGCCGCAGGTCAACATCTATTCCGGCGAGTCGTTCGAGGAGGTGGCCGAGTCGATGTTCGGCTACCAGACGCGTACGGCCGAGCAGAAGGGCGCCCCGTTCGAGCCACGGGCGGTGCGGGCCCGCTCGCAGATGCGCGGCCGCGGCCGGGTCGCTCTGCCGATGGTGTTCGCCCGCGGCGAGACCGGCTGGCAGGCCATCTGGCTGCACCTCTACCTGCAGGGGGACCCGGCGTTCAACCGCGTCGAAGGCAACGCGCTCAGCACCGCCGACCGGGTGCGTGCCCTGGTGGAGCGGCGCTACCTGACCGTGTCGTACCTCCTCGACCGTCTGCGTACGCCGGCCGGCGTGACGACGTGGGACGGCGTACTGCCGGACGAGCCGGTGACCTTCATCGGCATCGAGGCGCCGGAGGGTCTGCCGGAGGGTTCGGAGACCTACACGCTGGACCGGCTCGGTGAGCTGATCCCGGCATAGTGACCACCGAGGTCATGCGGGCGCTTCCTTCTATTTCCGTTCAAATCGGGAACCTCCGCCATGCGGGGGATCTGGCATACAGCGCCCACGCTTCCCTCGGCCCGTGGCCGGCGGCTCCCCGAGCCGCCGGCCACTCACACCCGACCGATCCACGCCCACCCGGATCGCCGTGAGCGGTGACCAGCGGCTTCGCCCGTGAGACGCGGTGACGGGCGGGACCCGCCGCCCGCGCCGCGTCGTGGCCACGGGCGGGTCTGGGTTCCGGGACGGCCCACGGCGTACCGAACAAGGCTGTCGACCCTCGGGTTTGTGACAAGCTGGGAGGCCGGGGCGCCCGGGGAGGTGGCGATGACGGCGGACGTGGCAGTTCGTGACCTGGTGGCGCTCATCGCCCGGCTGGAGAGCTCCAGCAGCATCGACGAGTTCGCCGAGACCCGGCAGCGCGCCGCCGAACTGCGGAGTCTGGCCGCCGCGGCCGGCGACGATGAGTCGGTCCGCCGCTGCGACCTGATCATCGCCGACGTGCTGGTACGCGAGGGGCACCTCGGGCCGGGCGGGCACAGCGCCCGGGAGACGCTGGAGTGGTCCGAGAAGCGCGGCAACCTCTACGTGCAGGCTCGCGCCCACCGGGTGCTGGGAAACTTCTACCGCATGCTCGGCGACTTCTCCGAGTCACTCGCCCACGGCGTGCAGTCGGTGTCGAAGCTGCCGGCCGATGCGCCGGCCGGGGTGCGGGCCCGGCACCTGCTGATGCTGGGATGCGCCCTGGACGACAACGGCTCCTTCGACGAGAGCGACGTGCGCTACCGCGAGGTGCTGCGGATCTCCGCAGAGACCGGCGACAACGGTCTGGCGTTGCGCGCGCTCAACAACCTGGCCTACAACGCGTACGAGCGAGGCGATCAGCCCGCCGCGAGCGCGCTGATCGTACGCATGCGCGACGTCGCGGACGGCGATCGCGGTCTGGCCCCCAAGGAGCTCGACACGATCGCGCGGGTGGAGATGATGGCCGGCCGGTTCGCCGCCGTCGAGGACACCCTGGCCGGGGTCCTGGACGGCACGGTCGGCGACCCGGACGGTGACGGCCGGGCCGAGTGCCTGCTCACGCTGGCCGAGGCACGCCGCTTGAACGGCCGTCCGGCGGCGGCTCAGATCACGCTGGACCGCGTGGCGGAGCTGTGCGAGCGCGGCGGCCTGGCCCGAGCCCGGGTGCAGCTGCGCCGGGAGCAGGCGGCGCTGTTCGCGGCCACCGACCGGTTCCGCGACGCCTACGAGGAGCTGTTGCGCTACCAGGAGAGCATGGCCACCCTGCAGAGCACCGAGCGCGAGGTCCGAGCCCGGGCGATGCAGGCCGTCTTCGAGGCCGACGAGGCCCGTCAGACCATCGAGCAGTTCCGCGAGCTGGCCAACCGCGACGCGCTGACCGGCCTTTACAACCGCCGCTACGTCGACGAGCAGCTACCGGCCCTGCTGGACCGCGACGGGCCGCTGTCGGTGGCGATCGTCGACCTGGACCACTTCAAACAGATCAACGACTCGCTGTCGCACGCCATCGGCGACGCGGTGCTCCAGCAGCTGGGCCGCCTGCTCGACGACGCGGTGACCGGCGCCGGGATGGCGGCCCGCCTCGGCGGCGAGGAGTTCCTGCTGATCCTGCCCGGCCTCGACGCCGCGGCGGCCGCACGGTTCTGTGAGGACGTCAACCGGGCGATCCGGGAGTTCCCGTGGGCGGCGATCACCGGCCCGCACACGGTGACCGCCAGCATCGGTGTCGCCGCCGGCTTCCCCACCGCGCCGCCGCTGCTCGCCGCCGCCGACCGCAACCTCTACATCGCCAAGCGCGCGGGCCGCGATCGCGTGGTGGCCTAGGCCGTGTCTTCAAAGGATCATGACCATGGATGATGTACGGCGTGATCCGCCGCTATGAGCTGACCGACGCCGAGTGGGAATCGCTGTCACCACACCTGCCATCGGTGATCACCGGCGGCCGTCCGCGCGAGGACGACCGCCGGGTACTCAACGGCATCGTGTGGAAGATCCGCTCCGGCGCACCCTGGCGCGACGTGCCCGCCCGATACGGCTCCTGGAAATCGATCTACACCCGTTTCCGCAGGTGGGCGTTGAACGGCACGCTCGCCAAGATGCTCGCCGCCGCCCAGGCCGCAGCGGACGCGAACGCCGACATCGACTGGCTGGTCTCGGTCGACTCCACCATCGTGCGCGCCCATCAGCACGCGGCGGGCGCAAAAAGGGGCAGCCGGAAACGGGCAAACCGGATCACGCCCTCGGACGATCCCGTGGCGGGCTGACCACCAAGATCCACCTGGCGTGCGACGGCGCCGGCCGGGTCCTGGCCTTCGTGCTCTCCGGCGGCAACGTCAACGACTGCACCCGCTTCGAGCAGGTCATGAACGCCATCCGCGTCGACCGGATCGGGCCGGGCAGGCCACGCACACGCCCCGATCACGTCATCGCCGACAAGGGTTACAGCAGCCGCGCGATCCGCCGCTACCTGCGCCGCCGCGGCATCGCTCACACCATCCCGGAACGCTCGGACCAGCAGAAACACCGCCGCAACCGCGGGCCTCGCGGCGGCCGCCCACCGACCTTCAACAAGCTGATCTACCGGCACCGCAACGTCGTGGAACGTTGCTTCAACAGGCTCAAGCAATGCCGATCGGTGGCCACCCGCTATGACAAGACCAGCACCTCTTTCCAGGCCACCGTCACCATCGCCGCACTGCTGCAGTGGCTATGACCCTTTGGCGACACGGCCTAGCGGACGCCTAGGCTCGGCTCATGTCTGCTGACCTTCATGCGTCATCGTTCGGGATCGCGGCGGAGGCCTACGAGAGGGGCCGGCCGCCCTACCCGGCCGAGGTGGTGGCGTGGGCGGTGCCGCCGGGGGCCGGCCGCGTGCTGGATCTCGGCGCCGGCACCGGCAAGCTGACCCGGGTGCTGCTGGACGCCGGGTTCGACGTCGACGCGGTCGAGCCTTCGGCGCAGATGCGCGATCGACTCGCGGTCTCCGCCGGCCGGGCTCACATCCTCGAGGGTACGGGCGAACGCGTCCCCCTTCCCGACGCGTCGGTGGACGCGGCCGTCTGCGCGCAGGCCTGGCACTGGGTCGACCCGGCCCGCGTCGTTCCAGAGATGGCCCGCGTGCTGCGGCCCGGCGGCACGCTGAGCCTGATCTGGAACATCCGCGACCACACCGAGCCGTGGGTGGCCGCACTCGACGACGTCCTGCACCGGCACACCCGCCAGGAGATCGACACCGCCCCGGCCGTCGGCGGCCCGTTCGGCGAGCCGGAGCGAGCCGAGTTCCGCTGGCGGCACACCCTGGACCGGGCCGCGCTGCTCGACATGGTCGCGTCCCGCAGCTATGTGATCCTGCTGCCCGACCCGGACCGCCGGGCCCTGCTCGACGGTGTCCTCGACCTGCTGGACCGGCACGGACTGGGCGACCAGCTCCACATGCCCTACGTCACGCGCTGCACCCGGGTCCGCTTGCGCTAGACGATGGAGTCCTGAATCCTCGCTGGTCAATGGTCGTACGCGGTGAATGATCTCGGGTCGGGTGCGTCGATGTCGGTGTTGTGCCAGATCACCGCTGCCAGGGCGAGCAGACGCTGACCGACGCGGACGAACAGGCCGTCGTGGCGGCGGGCTCCGTGACGTTGCAGGGAGAGGTGCCCTTTCAGCGTCTGGAAGATCGACTCGATCCATTGGCGGCAGCGCGGCAAGGCCCGTTCGGTCGGGGTGCGTGGTGCGTCGGCCTTGGCGTTGGCGCGTTTCGGGCGGACGAGGTGGATGTCGGTCAGGGCGCACAACCGGTCGAGCTCCTGGCCGGCGAACCCGCGGTCAGCCTGGACGAGGCGCTGTAGCCGTAGCCGGCATGACCGGCCTTCCCCATGCCGGTACGGCCGCGCCGCTCACCAGCCCAGACTTTGGACTCAACCATCTAGTAGTACTTTGTCATGATCTTCGCCGTCGGCTCTGTTTCCGTTGCGGGAAGCGAGTTTGGCAGGTCGGACAGGTACCGAGCAGGAAGACGAGCAGGTGTTGCAGGCGTCGGAGTACGCCGTAAAGGGTCATTCCGGCGCACGGGTTTTTGGGTCCCGGCGTTGCAGGGTGCAGAAGGCGTGGGCGGCGGAGATGAGGGTGACGTGGTGGTGCCAGCCCTGCCAGGTGCGGCCTTCGTAGTGATCGAGGCCGAGACCGGTCTTGACTTCCCGGTAGTCGTGCTCGATGCGCCAGCGCAGCTTCGCCAGCCGCACCAGCGTCCGTCTCGCGATGCGTTCGGGCAGATTGGACAGCCAGTACTTGACCGGCTCGGCTGCGCCGCGCGGCCATTCCGCGATCAGCCACGCCGCCGGTAGATCGTGGCCGCGATGCAAGCGGCGCAGCACCCGTCCGGCCGGGCGGATGCGCAGGATCGCGAACCGCGACGACATCATCTGCGGCTGTCCGCCCCGTCGGCGTGAGCCCTGCCGCCAGGTGACGCGGCGGGCCGCCTGTTGCCCGCCGGCGGCGGTGACGAGTGCGAGCAGGGTGGATTCCGGATCACGGTAGCGCGGGACCGGTGGGCGGCCGATGCGGCCGTGCGTGACAGTGGTACGCCGCGTGGGGAGCGGGTAGGCGTTGAGGTCACCGCTGACCTGCACCACATAGCCCAGCCCGCGCCGCTCCAGCTCGTAACGGAACTCGGCGTTGTCGCCGTAACCGGAGTCGGCGACGATCAGCGGCGGCTGCCGGCCCCAGCCGATCAACTCGTCGACCATGTCCAGGGCCAGCCGCCATTTCTCCCGATGGCCGATCTCGTCGGCGATACCGGCCTTGCGGCGCCGCTGGTGCACGTCCGGGTGCGCCTTGGGCGAGGCCGGATCCCAGGACTCGGGCACGAACAGCCGCCAGTCGACCGGGCACGACGCGATGTCGGTGACCATGCTGACGCTCACCGCGATCTGGCAGTTGGTGACCTTACCCGCGGTTCCGGTGTACTGGCGGGCCACGCACGGCGACGCGGTACCGCACTTGAGCAGCCCGGTGTCGTCGATCGCCCACGCCTGCGGCTCTACCGCCTCGTCGATGAGTTCGGCGATCCGGGCGCGGACCGGCTCGACCGGCCACGGGCTGTTGGTCACGAAGTGATTCAGCGCCTGCTCGTGCACAGCCCCGCCGAGGCGGACGGCCATCGGCTGGATCGACTTACGCCGACCGTCGAGCATCAACCCGTACAGGTACCAACCCGCCCGGTCCTGCCAACCGGAGCGTGACAACGACGCGAACACATCCGCGGTGTACTCGGTGAGATCCTCACGCAACCGCTCGACGCCAACTACGCGCATACCTCAACGAAACCAAGCCACTGATCGGAAATCATCACCAGTCACCCGGAAGTGACAAAGTACTACTAGGGAGCCTCCGAGGTCAGAGTCTGTGCCAGGTCGCCGCCGCCTCGGCCGGTCTACCTGCCGGGTTCGGGTGTTGTCGCCGCCGTCTGCGGTCGGTGGCTGAGCCCGGGTTCCCCTACCGGGTGCGCCGGACGGCCCGGTGATGGGTCTTGTGCCCGCGCGAACCGCTGCTCGGGTGCGACTGCGGCGCGGCACCGGCGTCGGCGACCCGGCCCGCGCGTGTCAGTGGTCCGTGTGGGCGATTTTCTCCGTGGTCGCCGGCGGTGATGGGCGCACACGTAGCGGTTGCGTGTGCGTTGGTCGTCGCCCTGGCGTTGGTGAGAGCCCACGATCGGGGTTTCGTGTGCGTTGGTGGTCGTGGGGGCGTGGCTGGGGTCGCACGATCGGTGTTCGTGTGCGCCTGTCCTCGTCCTCGTGCTCGTCCTCGGCGAAGGGAGGGAACGTCCTGGTGACGTAGTCCTCCGGGGCAAGGGCAGCGGACGTCTCGGCTCGGGGCAAGGGGCCGGAGACGTTTTGGTGGCCGGTCCCTCGGGCCGAGGGCAGCGGACGTCTCGGTGACCAGTCCGTGAACCGCGGCGTGAACGGGCTTCCGGCGACGTCATGACCTGGCTGAGCTATAGCCAGCCGACGCCGGCGCACACCCTGATTCCGAAAGCTCTCTAGCGCCGGCCGACCAGCTCGCCGACCTCGGTCCGCGACGACACCCCCAGCTTGCGCAGGATGTTCGACACGTGCACCGCGGCCGTCTTCGGTGAGATGTAGAGCCGCTGCGCCAGCTCCGTGTTGGTCAGCCCGTCGCTGATCAGGACCGCCACCTCCCGCTCGCGGGGTGTGAGCGCCGACGGCCCGCTCACGGCGGGCGGCGCGTCGGCCGGTGCCATGCCCAGCTGGGCGCGCACCCGGTCGAACTGCTCGACCCGCCAGCCCCGCCAGCCCGCCAGCAGCGACCCGGCTGCCTCGATCTGCTCCTGCGCCTCGGCCCGCCGGTCGGCCGCGAGCAGGCACCGGGCGGCGCTCACCCGCACCGTCCCGCGGACCGCCGGCGCCAGCGGGTTGGCGTCGGTGACCGACAGATAACCGGCCAGCGCCTGGGCGTGCAACCCGTGGGCCTCGGTGACCTGGGCTTCCACGAGCATCCGGTGCGCGTCCCAGACCTCCGAGTCCAGAAGGATCGCCGCCATCCGGTCCAGCTCGTCGGCCGGCAGCCCCAGTTCCAGCGCCGCCGAGACCAGGTCGTGCGCCTGCTCCCCGCTGCGCCACACCTGCCCCTCCAACGCGGTGACCAGCTCGGCGAGCGCCGCCTCGGCCCGCGGCCGATCGTGTCGGCGGCACGCCAGATGGAACGCCAGCCCCGGAATGACGGTCGGTGGATTGTTCGGCAGGGCCGCCAGGTCGGCGATCAGCTCCTCGACCTGGTCGAGGTCGCCGGCCTCCAGCGACAGCCCGGCCAGGAACACCCCGTGGAAGTCGGCCCACCGCCCCCGGCGGCGCAGACTCCGGTCCTGCGCCCGGCCCTCCT
Organism: Actinoplanes sp. CA-252034; assembly: GCF_050956125.1. Taxonomy (NCBI): domain Bacteria; kingdom Bacillati; phylum Actinomycetota; class Actinomycetes; order Micromonosporales; family Micromonosporaceae; genus Actinoplanes; species Actinoplanes sp. CA-252034. Next base: position 5,496,496 of record NZ_CP191846.1, on the reverse strand, counting down.
GCAGCGCCGCGATCGCCGCATCCAGGTCACCGGCGCGCAACGCCAGCCGCGCCCGGCCCTGGAAGTAGGCAGCCACCGACAACGACTCGAACCCGGCCCGCTCGGCGTTGATCCGCATCCGCTCCAGGATCTCGGCATGCTCCGCCGACGACGTCGGCGGCTCACCCTGCACCAGCACGTTCAGCGCTCGCGCCGCGATCACCCACTCGCCGGCCTGCTCCGCCTCATGAACCAGCGCTGACAGGATCTTGCTGCCGTCGGCGGCGGTCTGCGGCCAGTCCGACATCGCCGAGCCCTTCTCCAGCAGCGCCGTCAGCCGCACACCCGGCAGGTCGAACTCCTCGGCAAGCGCCAGCGCGCGGTCCGCCCACAGCAGTGCCGTCTCGGTCTCGTCGTACAGATACGCCGACTGGGCGATCGCCGTCATCGCCCGCGCCTGCCCGGCCCCCGGCGGCAGCTGCGCGATCAGGTTCTCGATGTCGGCGGTCAGCGCCCGCACCTCGGCCGCCTCTCGCGACTCCCACGCCAGCCGGACCAGCAGATACAGCGCCTCGGCCTGATCCGATGGATGGTGCGCGTGCTCCCGCCAGCGCCGGGCGTGCCGCAGCGCGTCGTCGAGCAGACCGGCCAGCCACGCGGCCCGGGCGGCAGCCCCCAGCAGCTCGGGATCCTCCGGGACCTCGTCCAGGCCCATCTCGGCCAGCTGCAGCGCCTGATACGCCGACCCGATCGACAGGTACAGCGCCGCGCCGTGCCGGGCCGCCGCGATCATGTCCTCATACCGGCCGGCGCCGCGCGCGTGGTGCGCCACCATCGCCGGATCCGAGCCGCCGCCCCGCAGCAAGACGTCCAGCGCCGCCTCGTGCAGCCGCCGCCGCTGCCGGCCCAGCATCTGCACGGCGATCGCCTCTCGCACCAGCGCGTGCCGGAACGCGAACTCGTCCTCACCGGACTCGACCAGCACACCCCGGGTCACCAGGTCGCGCAGCACGGCGATCAGCTCGTCCTCGCCGGTGCCGGTCACGTCGGCGAGCAGGTCGAACAGGATCCGGTGGCCGAGCACCGTGGCCGCCTCGACGATCCGGTGACTGACCGGGTCGAGATCGTCCACCTGGCGGCGCAGCACGTCCGCGAGACTCCACGGCAGCGGCTGATCGACCAGCGCCTCCAGGTCATACCCCGGCATGGCTCGGAGAAGCTCTTCCAGGAAGAACGGATTGCCGCCGGTCCGCTGGTGCAGGGCCGCCGCGGCACGCACCGGGGCCGGGCTGCCGCTGGCGGCCGCGAGCAACGCGGCCGTCTGCGCCGGAGACAACCGATCCAAGCGCACGTGTGTGACGGCGTGCCGGCGTTCGAGCTGGGCGAGCAGCCCCGCCACCGGCTGCCGCCGGGTCACCTCGTCCGGCCGGTACGTCCCGATCAGCAGCCGCGGCCCCGGCTGGTCGGCGATCCGCTCGAACAGGGCGGCGCTCTCCGAGTCGGCCCAGTGCAGGTCCTCGAAGACGATGACCGCCGGCGAGTCGCCGATCAGGCCCGACAGGATCGCCAGCCCCGTGTGCAGCCGCTCGACCGGGCTGCGCTCGGCATCGGACAGAGCAGCCAGCTGCCGACCGTCGACCTCGGGGCGGCCGTCGATGGCGTCGAGCAGCACCTCATACGGTCGGGCGAGCGACCCCGGCTCGGCGTGCCCGACGAGCACGATCCGGCCCGCCGCCACGATCTCCAGCAGCTCCTGGACCAGCCGGGTCTTGCCGATGCCAGGCTCACCGGCGATGACCGCCACCGCCGGCTCCCGGGACTTGGCGAGCTGGGCCAGCCGGCGCAGCTCGCCACCCCGCCCGATCATCACCGGGCTGGCACCACCGCGGTTGGTTCGCACGACGCCAGGGTACCGGCGGGGCGGCCGCGGGCTTTACGCCCACGGCGGGCCAGCCGGGCGCCGGCCAGTAGCCGTTCCCGGTCGGCCTCGGCGATCATCTCGCGGTTGCGGTCGTGGGCCAGGTGCAGCATGACTTCCGGGTGAGTGAACATCACCATCTCCTCGTCGTCCGTCGATGCGTTAATCGTCGTCCGTAAGGAGGGCCGCCACATGGGGCGCCGTTACCTATCTTCACAGCTCAGGGCGGTTTAGGAGGGGTGCTCGGGACGCCTAGGCATACCTAGGCCGTGTCGCCAAAGGGTCATAGCCACTGCAGCAGTGCGGCGATGGTGACGGTGGCCTGGAAAGAGGTGCTGGTCTTGTCATAGCGGGTGGCCACCGATCGGCATTGCTTGAGCCTGTTGAAGCAACGTTCCACGACGTTGCGGTGCCGGTAGATCAGCTTGTTGAAGGTCGGTGGGCGGCCGCCGCGAGGCCCGCGGTTGCGGCGGTGTTTCTGCTGGTCCGAGCGTTCCGGGATGGTGTGAGCGATGCCGCGGCGGCGCAGGTAGCGGCGGATCGCGCGGCTGCTGTAACCCTTGTCGGCGATGACGTGATCGGGGCGTGTGCGTGGCCTGCCCGGCCCGATCCGGTCGACGCGGATGGCGTTCATGACCTGCTCGAAGCGGGTGCAGTCGTTGACGTTGCCGCCGGAGAGCACGAAGGCCAGGACCCGGCCGGCGCCGTCGCACGCCAGGTGGATCTTGGTGGTCAGCCCGCCACGGGATCGTCCGAGGGCGTGATCCGGTTTGCCCGTTTCCGGCTGCCCCTTTTTGCGCCCGCCGCGTGCTGATGGGCGCGCACGATGGTGGAGTCGACCGAGACCAGCCAGTCGATGTCGGCGTTCGCGTCCGCTGCGGCCTGGGCGGCGGCGAGCATCTTGGCGAGCGTGCCGTTCAACGCCCACCTGCGGAAACGGGTGTAGATCGATTTCCAGGAGCCGTATCGGGCGGGCACGTCGCGCCAGGGTGCGCCGGAGCGGATCTTCCACACGATGCCGTTGAGTACCCGGCGGTCGTCCTCGCGCGGACGGCCGCCGGTGATCACCGATGGCAGGTGTGGTGACAGCGATTCCCACTCGGCGTCGGTCAGCTCATAGCGGCGGATCACGCCGTACATCATCCATGGTCATGATCCTTTGAAGACACGGCCTAGGGCGTACCTATCTGGACGCCCGGCGGCGACCGTGCCCGGACGAGGTCATCCGCTCCGGCGTCGCGGCCCGATGCCGCGTCCGGTCGCCCGGATCCGGATCGACGCCCTCGATCGTCGCGGTCCGATGCTGCGTCCGGTCGCGCGGATCCGGATCGACGCCCTCGATCGCCGCGCCCGCCACGAACCGTCAGGACACACTGGTCACCATCGTTCGCGACGGTGTGTCAGCGGTTCACAGCCGAGTGTCGTATCGTCGGGCCGTGCCTGATTCCGCAGTGACCCGTGACAACGCGTCCCGACGTGCCTCCGCGGGCGCGCCCCGCCCCGGCGCGAGCCGGCCGCCGCTCAAGACGAAGGCGGAGAAACGGGCGGAGGCCAAGGCCGCGAAGGCCCGCGCCCGTGTGATGCAGAGACGCCGTCAGACGCTGACGATCGTCGGCGCCGCCGTGGCCGTCCTGGCTCTCGTGGTCGGCCTCTTCCTGTGGATCAACAGCTCGTCCTCGGAGCCGACCGGCACGGGCGCGGCCCCCAGCGCGGCCGCCACCACGACCGCCGGGACCGACATGGCGAGCCGGGCGTTCCCGCCGTTGCCCGCCGGCGCCGACCCGGCCCTGGGCACCAAGCCCGCCACCTCGGCCGGCACCGGCAAGGTCACCGAGCTCAAGGCGACCAACCTCATCGAGGGCACCGGCGCCGCGGTCCAGTCCGGCCAGACGATCGAGGTCAACTACGTCGGCGTCACCTATGCCGACGGCAAGGAGTTCGACAACTCCTGGAAGCGCGAGGAGGCGTTCAGCTTCCAGGTCGGCGCCGGAAACGTCATCAAGGGCTGGGACCAGGGCCTGATCGGCGCGAAGGTCGGCAGCCGGGTCCAGCTCGACATCCCGTCCGACCTGGCCTACGGCGAGAACCCGGGCGGTGGCCGCCCTGCCGGCGCCCTCCGCTTCATCGTCGACGTCCTGTCGGCCGCCTGAGTCGGCCGCCGTGTCGGCCGCGTGAGTCGGCCGCCGTGTCGGCCGCGTGAGTCGGCCGCCGTGTCGGCCGCGTGAGTCGGCCGCCGTGTCGGCCGCGTGAGTCGGCCGCCGTGTCGGCCGCGTGAGTCGGCCGCCGTGTCGGCCGCGTGAGTCGGCCGCCGTGTCGGCCGCGTGAGTCGCCGCCCCCACCGGTGGACGCCGCGACCTAGGCTGCCCGCGTGAGAGCTGATGGGGCTGCCGCGACGTTGGTGCGGCTGTTGGACCGGTCGGTGGAGCGGATCGGTGGGATGGCCGTCGACGGGCGGTCGTTCGACCGGGACGAGGTGGCGCGGATCGCCGGGGCCTGGGACGAGCGGGCCTACGGCTTCTTCGCCGTGGTCGGGATGCGGCCCCGGCTTCTGCGGGAGCCGCGGGCCCGGGGTGTGCTGCGGGCGATGGCCGCGTCCCGCCGCACCGATCGGGACTGGATGGTCCGGACCGCCGGGGCCGGGATCGAGCCGCTGATCGGCCGTCGGCGGCGGGAGCCGCCCTACCACCGGGACTTCCTCGGGCGCGTCCGGCCCGCCGTGCTGCCGGTGGACGGCGACGCGCTCGCCGCCGACTACGACCTGCCGAAGGCCTCGGTGGACTGGCTGACGGTCGAGCGGACCGGCGGTGACCTGCGCGCCAACCTCGCCCTGGGCGTGCCCCGGCGCTACGACCACGAAGCGGCGCAGCTCCATCTCACCGTCGACGGGCTGCGTGACGTGTGGTTCGACAGCGCCGACGCCACCGGCGCGGACGTGCGCCGGCACGGTGCGGGCCTGGAGATCAGGATCGGCGCGGAGGGGCTGCTGCGCGGGCGTGCGGCGGTGGTGCTGCCGCTGGACGCGCAGTGGCACCTGTCGCGGGCCGGGCGGGCCGTCGACCGGATCACGGTCCGCAAGCGGCGGCCGGCGCCCGACGACGATCCCCGGCAGTGGCCGTCGGGGCGGCTGTGGGATGCGGCCTCCGCGTTCCGGGAGGCGATGCGGCGTATCCACCGGGTCCGGCGGGCCGAGGAGGTGGGCCGGATCCCGATCGCGGAGCTGTGCGAGGTGCTGGAAGGCGCGGGTTCGCGGGCTCTCGCCGCCTCCGACGGCCCGGCTGACGACGCGGACCGGGCGTTCCGGATCCTGACGCAACGCTGGAGCAGTGTCGGCCCGGACGGTCCCGAGGCGGGCGAGAACCTGCCGGAGGGGGCGGAGCTCACCCTCATGATGTATGTGGCGGAGACCCGCGCGGTGACCGTGAACTACGTCGATCCGGCCGACGGCCGGCCGCAGGCGGCGAAGATGACCTGGCCGGACCGGATCCTGATGGGTAAGGACGGCGACGAGCTGACTCTCACCGAGGGGGACCCCTCCCACTTCTAAGCTATAGCGGACGGGGGATCTTGCCGCAAGACCCGGGGGTGCGCGCAGAATCGGGTCGTTTCCGCCCGCAAGGTGAGAGGACGGTCAGCGGTGAACCGCTACGTCGTGAATCTGGACGAGATCGGCCCGGACGGGGTCGCGATCGCCGGAGGTAAAGGCGCACATCTGGGGCAGCTCCTGCGCATCGACGGCCTTCGGGTACCCCCGGGATTCGTGGTGACGACCGCGGCATTCGAGCGGATCGCGACCGCATTCGACAAGACGCTGGACCGGCTCGACCGGGACGATCCGGAGACGGTTCGGGAGATCAGCGTGAAACTGCGGGAGACCGTCGAGTCCACCCCGATTCCGGACGATCTGGTGGCGGCGATCACCGACGCCGTCGAGCCGGGCGGGGCCTATGCCGTGCGCTCCAGCGCGACCGCGGAGGACTCGGCGGCGGCCTCCTTCGCCGGCCAGCACGACACCTATCTCAACGTGGGTGCGGACGCGGTCCTCGCCCACGTGCGGCGGTGTTGGGCCTCACTGTTCACGGAACGGGCCGTGGCATACCGGCTGCGCAACGGCGTCGACCACCGGGCCGTGCACATGGCCGTCGTGGTGCAGAGGATGGTCTTCCCGCGCGCTTCGGGAATCGCCTTCACCGCCGATCCGGTCACCGGCAACCGGCGGGTCACCTCGATCGACGCCGGTTTCGGTCTCGGTGAGGCGCTGGTCTCCGGCCTGGTCGACGCCGACGTCTACAAGGTCCGCGACGGCGAGATCGTCGAGCGGTCGATCGCCGCGAAACGGCTGCGGATCGGACCCGCGCCGGCAGGCGGCACCGAACGGCAGGAGATCGCCCCCGGGCAGCAGGACCTTCCGGTCCTCCACGACGCCGAGATCGTACGGCTGAACGGGCTCGCCAGACAGATCGAGGCCCATTTCGGGAGCCCGCAGGACATCGAATGGTGCCTGGACGACGACGGTTTCGCGATCGTGCAGAGCCGTCCGATCACCACGCTGTTCCCCGTTCCGCAAGCGCCCGACGACACGCCGCGCGTGTACGTGTCGGTCGGCCACCAGCAGATGATGACCGAGGCGATGAAGCCGCTGGGCCTGTCGGTGTGGAAGCTGACCTCGCCGGGGCGGATGCACGACGCCGGCGGCCGCCTGTTCGTGGAGGTCACCTCACGGGTCGGGCCGGGCCTGCTGGCGGCGATGACCCAGTCCGACCCGCTCATGGGCGACGCCCTGCGCAGCGTCGTCGACAGCGGTTTCATCCCGCTCGCGCCGGACGGCGGCCGCCCGCCGATGCCCGTCCCGACCGCGCCCGAGCCGATCGAGATCGACGCCGCCGTCGTCACCGAGCTGGTCGAGCACCGGCGGTCGCTGCTGGCCGAGCTCGACCGGGACATCGCCGCGAAGACCGGCGCGGAGCTGCTGGACTTCGTGCTCGCCGACGTCCAGGAGATCCGGCAGATGCTGTTCGAGCCCCGCAACATGCCGGCGATCATGGCCGGGATGGAGGCCACCTGGTGGCTCAACGAGCACCTCGAGGAATGGCTGGGGGAGAAGAACGCGGCCGACGTGCTCACCCGCTCGGCGCCCGGCAACGTCACCTCGGAGATGGGGATGGCGCTGCTGGACGTGGCGGACGTGCTCCGGCCGTACCCCCACGTCGTTGATCTTCTCGAGCAGGACGGTGACCTGGACCGCCTGCCGGAGGTGACCGGCGGCCGTGAGGCGCGGGAGGCTGTCCAGGGGTTCCTCGACGTGTACGGGGCGCGCTGCGTCGGCGAGATCGACATCACCCGCCCGCGATGGAGCGAGCAGCCGTCCGCGATCGTGCCGATGCTGCTCGGCAACATCCGCAACGCCCGGCCGGGTGAAGCCGCGCGCCGCTTCGAGCAGGGCCGCCGGGAAGCCGCAGCGAAGGAGACCGAGCTGCTGGCGCGGCTGCGTGAGCTGCCGGACGGCGAGGCGAAGGCGACCGAGACGAAACAGCGCATCGACCGGCTCCGGACCTTCATCGGCTACCGCGAGTACCCGAAGTACTACCTGGTCAACCGCTACTTCACGTACAAGCGGGCGCTGCTGGCGGAAGCCGGGCGCCAGACCGCGGCCGGCGTGATCGACGATCCGGAGGACGTCTTCTTCCTCACGCTGCCGGAGTTCCGCGACGTCGTGCACACCGCGCGGGCCGACCGGGAGCTGATCCGCCGGCGGCGGGAGGAGTTCGCCCACCACCGGACGCTGAGGGCGCCTCGGGTGCTGACGTCCGAGGGGGAGGCGGTGCACGGCGCGTACCGCCGCGGTGACCTGCCGCCCGGCGCGCTGGCCGGTCTGCCGGTCTCGGCCGGGACCGTGGAGGGCCGCGCCCGGGTCGTGCTCGATGTCGCCGCCGCCGACCTGGAGCCGGGCGACATCCTGGTCACCGCCTACACCGACCCGAGCTGGACGCCCGCGTTCGTGACGATCGCCGGCCTGGTCACCGAGGTCGGCGGCCAGATGACGCACGGCGCGGTGATCGCCCGCGAGTACGGCCTGCCCGCGGTCGTCGGCGTCGAGAACGCCACCACCGTGATCGAGGACGGTCAGCGCATCCGGGTCCACGGGACGGACGGATTCGTCGAGATCATTTGACGGCCTCTGCCATAGTGTCCGGATGCCTGATGCGAAGCCACGCCGGTGGCGACGTCGACTGTGGATCTCCCTGGTGGTGTTGCTGCTGGTGGCGGCGGGCCTGTGGGCCGGCAACTCCTCGGCGCTGTGGGGCTCCGGGGAGGGCCGGCCGTCGCTGCTCGCGCACCGGGGGATCGCCCAGACGTTCCCGCTCGACGGGGTGCAGGCCGACACGTGCACGGCCGGCCGGATCCATCCGCCGGACCACGCCTACGTGGAGAACACGATCGTGTCCATGCGGGCGGCCTTCGACGCGGGCGCCGACATGGTGGAGTTCGACGTGCAACTGACCGCGGACGGGCAGCTGGCGGTCTTCCACGACTCGGTCCTGGAGTGCCGTACCGACGGGACCGGCCGGGTCGCCGACCACACCCTCGCCGAGCTGCGCCGCCTCGACCTCGGGTACGGCTACACCGCCGACGGCGGCGCGACCCATCCGTTGCGCGGCAAGGCGGTCGGGCTGCTGCCCACGGCGCAGGAGGTGGTCGCCGCGTTCCCCGACCGCGAGCTGCTCATCGACCTGAAGAACGACGACCCGGCCGACGGCGCGGCCCTGGCCGGCTACCTGGCCACCCTGCCGGAAGCCCGGCTGAAGACGATCAGCGTGTACGGCGGTGACAACTCCGTCGAGTCGGTCCGCTCCCGGCTGCCGCAGGTGCGCGCCACCTCGAAGGCCATCATGAAGGACTGCCTGATCGACTACCTGGCGACCGGCTGGACCAGCCACGTCCCGGACAGCTGCCACGACACCGAGCTGCACCTGCCACAGCGTTACGGGCGCTACCTGTGGGGCTGGCCGAACCTGTTCGCCGACCGCATGAGCGAGGCCGGCACGCGGGTGATCCTGGTGGCCGGCGACGGCGAGTGGTCCGAGGGCTTCGACCAGCCGGAGGACCTGGACTCCGTCCCCACCGGCTGGTCCGGCTGGCTGTGGACCAACCGCACCGACGTGATAGCGCCACGGACGGGCCGCACACCGCAGTGACGGCGTTCCCGGCGGCCCGGCGCGGTCGGAGACGACCGCGCCGGACCGCCGGGGGCGTGACTCAGCAGTAGAGGTTGCCGCCGGGGGTGACGCCCAGGATGGCGGTGAAGCGGTTGTACGCGTCGACCCGGCTCTGGACCTGCGCCGGGTTGCCGCCGTTGCACTCCAGGGAGCCGTTGATGCTGCGGATCGTCTCGCCGAAGCCACGGCCGTTGACGATCGCGTCGTGCGGGGTCATCGTGCCCGGCCCGCGCTGGGTCATCCAGTACCAGACGGCGGTCTGGTAGGCGACCGACGACTCGTTCTTGACCCGGTCCGGGTTGTTGAGCAGGTCGATGCCGAGCGCGTCGCCGGCCGCCTTGTAGTTGAAGTTCCAGCTCAGCTGGATCGGCCCGCGACCGTGGTAGGCGCTCTGACCGGCCGGGCACCCGTAGGACTGGCTACGGTCGCAGTAGAGCGGCCAGTTCGCCTGGTTGATCTCCTCGACGTAGACCAGACCGCCGGACTCGTGGTTGATGTTGGCGAGGAAGGCGGCCGCCTCCTGCTTCTTCACCGTGTCGCTGCCGGTGGTGGTGAACGCCGGGTATTTCTTGACGGCGTCGATCAGGCCGGCGTACGAGTAGAACGCGATCCGGTTCGGGAACATCTGGTTGAACTGCGCCTCGGAGACCGGGAAGCCGCTGGTGTTCCCGCCGCCACCGCCGCCGCCCGTGCCGGTGCAGGTGTACGGCGACCAGTACCAGGTGCTGATCACCGGGTCGTAGCCCGGGTTGTCGTGGGTGGCCTGGTAGTACTGCCCGTTGGTGTACCGCACGATCGCGCCGGTGGCGTAGAACTGCCCGGCCACCCAGTTCGGGTGGGTGCACGTGGTGCCGCCGCCTCCGCCGCCGGTCCCGCCGCCGCAGGCGCCGTTGTCGGCCCACACGCCGGAGCCGCCGGTGCTGGGCGTCTCGCCCTGGGTCCACCACTTGGCGGTCCAGTTGCGCCCGCTGTGGGAGGCCCGCTGCCCGCCGGTGTAGACGGCCGAGTTGTTGTAGGCCGCGACGCACGCCTCGGCGGCGTTCGACGCCGACATGGGCAGGATCGCCGCGGCGAAGCCGGCCGCCGCGACGCCGATCGTGGCGAGGATCGATAACATCCGTTTTCTGGGCATGGTTCACCTTCCGTGCGCCGGGGGACGCATGGTGCGAGAGGGATGAGAGGTATATCGACTCAACTAGATGCCGATACCCGCCGTCAAGGTATCTGTTAAGAAAGTTCAAGAATTATGACGGGCTACCATCCGCGGATGACCGCCGCACCGCTGCCCGAGTGGGAGCGCCTTCGTGTCCTGCGGGCCGAGCACGAGTTCGCCTCGGTCCAGAAGGAGACGCGAGTGGCGTACACCCTCTGGGTCCTGACCGGTCTGATCGGCGGCCACCGCTTCTACCTCGGCGACACCGGGCGCTCGATCGCCATGCTGTTCACCCTCGGCGGCCTCGGCGTGTGGACGCTGCTCGATCTCTTCCTGGTCGGGCGGCGGGTGCGTGCCGTCAACCGCGACCGGCGGGCGGCGATCATGGCGCGGTACGGGATCCTCGACAGTGGGTGTTAGGTTGTGCCGGTGAGATGGTGGGACGCGCTCTGGCGCCTGGTCGGCATGCTGGCCGAGGCCGCGGGCACGTCCGAGCCGGCCCTCGGCACGACCGCCCTGGTCGGTGTCGTCCTGATCGCCGTGCTCACCCGCGTGCTGCTGATCCGCCCCGCGCCCGCCCCCGACGGCCGGGCCGCCGGGGGAGCGCTGCGCAGCCGCTCCGAGCGGGCCGGTGTGCCCCGCCATCGTGATCCGGACGCCTCCGGGCGCACCCGCCCTCGAGGACCGACGGCGGCCCCCGCGGCCGCCTGACCTCGCTGCTGCCCGCGTCGGGTGGCCGCTGCCGACCGTTCATCCGTCGCCAGCGCCCCTGGGGGTTCCACCGTGTCCGTCATCTATTCCCTGATCTCTGCCCTGCTCCTGTTCTGGCACTCCGCCTGGGACACCCTGCTCGGCGACCCGCACAGCCTGAGCACCGACTGGGCCTGGGTCCTCGGCATCGTCTTCCTCGTGCTCACCGTCCGTGTCGCGCTGTTCCCGCTGTTCCTGCGGCAGGTCCGGTCCCAGCAGGCCCTCGCGCGGTTGCAGCCGCGGATGCGGGAGCTGCAGGCCGAGCACAAGGGTGACCTGCCCACGTTGCAGCGGGAGCTGACCGAGTTGTACCAGCGGGAGAAGGTCAGCCCGTTCGGCGCCTTCCTGCCGATGCTGATCCAGTTCCCGATCTTCATCGGCCTGCTGCACGTGCTGCGCCACCTCAACCCGGCCACCACCGACGTCGCCACCCGCACCCTCTACGGCTGGACGGAGGCCCAGTTCCTGGACGCGTCCGGCGCCCACCTGTTCGGCGCCCCGATCGCCGCGACCTTCCAGGCCGGCGGCACGGTCCAGCTCGTCGCCGGCGTGCTGATCCTCGCCATGATCAGCACGACGTTCCTGACCACCCGGATGTCGATCCTCAAGACCGGCTGGTCGGACAACCCTCAGCAGCGCACGATCCAGCGGGTCGTGCTCTACGGCATTCCGCTGTCGCTGCTCGCCTCCGGCCTGATCTTCCCGGTCGGCGTCGTCCTCTACTGGACCACGCAGAACCTGTTCGCCCTCGGCCAGCAGATCTGGCTGAACCGCAGATATCCGGCGACGCCCGTGCTCACGACAGTCTGATCGGGTTCACCACGTCGGCGGTGATGGTCAGCAGCATGACCGCGCCGCCGACGAGAACCAGCGCCATCGTGATCGGGTAGAGCCGGGTGAAGTCGATCGGCCCGGCTGCCGGCAGGCCCCGCAGGCGGCGCAGCACGTCACGGATCCGCTCGAACCAGACGACCATGATGTGCCCGCCGTCCAACGGCAGCAGCGGCAGCAGGTTGAAGACCGCCATGAACAGGTTCAGGCTCGCCAGCAGCAGCAGGAAGACCTCCCACAGGCCGCGCTCGGCGGCCTCGCCACCGAGCCGGCTCGCCCCCACCATGCTGATCGGGGTGTCCGGGCTGCGCTCGGCCCCGCCGATGGCGGACACCACCGCGGGCAGGCGCTGCGGAAAGGCGATCAACTGCGTGAGGGTACGGCCGAACAGGTCACCCGTGTACGCCAGCGTGGCCCCGACCGCGTCCACCGGCCCATGGGTCAGATAGGCGGGCGGCGCCGACGCGGTCGCCCCGATCATCCCCACCTGAGCACCGTCGCGGGTGACCCGGGCCACGTCCACGGTGAGCGTCAGCGTCGCCCCGCCGCGCTGCACGGTCACCGGCGTCGGCCCGCTCGCGGTCTGCACGGCGGTGAGCACGTCGGACCAGAGTGGCGTGGGCGTCGCGCCGACCGCGAGGATCCGGTCGCCGGGCAGCATCCCCGCGTCGGCGGCCGGGCAGGCGGTCGCGGGGCAGGTGGTGGCCGCGACGACCGGCTCGGCGACCGGGTGGAGGTTGGGCAGGCCGGTGCTGACCGCCATGCCGTAGAGGATCGCCATCGCCAGCACCACGTGCGTGACCGCGCCGGAGGCCATCACCACGGTCCGCTTCCATGCCGGGTAGCGCCACATCGCCCGCGGCCGCTCGTCGGGGGTGAGCTCGTCGAGCGTGGTCATGCCCGCGATCTCGCAGAATCCACCGACCGGCAGGGCCTTCAGACCGTACTCGGTGCCGCCGCGCCGGAACGAGAAGACGGTCGGGCCACGACCCACGAAGTATCGCCGGACCCGCATCCCGAAGGCCCGCGCCGACAGTAGATGACCCGCCTCGTGCAGCGCGAGAGAGACGCACAACCCGGCGACGAACAGCGTGACCCCGATGACGTATGCCAGCACGCGGCGATCGTACGCCGGAACGGCCGCGTAGTATCGCCCCGCCGGAACGAGGGGATGATCATCGGGGCCTCGGGCCGGCTCGAGAGGAGCGGAGACTGTTATGCCGGCAATCGCGATTCTCCGCGACATCTTCCTCGCCTACCGCGAGCGCGACGGCGAGGAGCACGACGGTTTCCTCTTCGAGGACCCCTACGGGCCGTTGTCCCGGCTCGACGTCTTCGTCTACCGGACGCCGGACCTGACGACGTTCGCCACCATCGGCATGGCGGCGCAGCCGTTGCCGTCCGCGCCGGGCCCGGGCGGGGGAGGGCGGGCCGAGCTGCGGCTGGCCCGGCGCGGCCGGTTGCCGCGTTCCGAGGAGCATGCCATCGCGGTACGGCTGGCGAACCTCGCCGTACACCCGTTCCTCACCGGTGACCAGCTGAGCTGGGGTCACATGATCGGCCTGGGGGAGGAGTTCCCGGCGTTCCCGGGCCGCCGCTCGGTGTTCCTGTCCGGACCGCTCAGTCCCGAGGCGCTCGACTACGTCCGCACCGGCGACGGTCCGGTCCGCATTCTCAACGTCGTCCCGATCACCGACGCCGAGCGCGAGCGCGGGCGCCTGATGTCACCGCTGGCCTTCGCCGAGGCCCTGCTCACCCAGCGTGATCTCTGGTCCTAGCCACAGGTGGCGGGTGACCGGGAGCCCGTCCGGTCACCGGGCCGACCCGATGCCCGCCAGGATCAGGTCGATGCCGGCCAGGAACTGCTCGCGGTCGTCGTGGTCGCCGAGCTGGGCGGCCACCCCGCGCAGGAACGGGAACTCGGCCGGATCGAGGCCGGCCCACACGGTCGCCTCGGCGCCCAGCAGCTCGGCCCGGCTCCGGCCCGGCACCCGCGCCCGTGCGTTCGCCGCGTTCTGCCCGGCGACGCCGAGGATGAAGCTGAACAGCGCGGACGCCGCGAAGAACTGATGGCGGTGCGGCATGCCGAGTGCCTGCACCTGCTGCCCGATCCGCTCGATGATCCGCAGCGCCGCCGAGCGTGAGGCGAGCCCGGCGAGCTGCCCGCCGATCCACGGGTGATGGTCGATCGCGTCGAACATGCCTAGCGCGATCGCCCGGATCGCGTCCTGTGGGGCGGTGTCGGATTCGTCACCGCGCAGCACGTCGGCGAGGGTCGCCTGGGTGGCCGCGGCGAGCAGCTCCTCCTTGTTGGCCACGTGCCAGTAGATCGCGCCCGCCCCGGTCTTGAGCCTGGTGCTGAGCGCGCGGAAGGTCAGCGCGCTCTCACCGCCGTCATCGAGCATCGCGACCGCCGCCTCGACGATGCGATCCCGCGAGAGGCCGTCCTGCCCGGTCCTGGTTGCCATGCGCCCATCTTGACATGGCTGGAACATCGTTCCAAGCTGACTCCTGGAACAGCGTTCCAACGATATCGACCGAAAGGCTCTCAATGAGTGCGATAACCCTCGGCAAGCCGGCCGGCGCGGGCTCACTCCGCGCGGTCTGGCCGGCCATCCTCGGCCTGTCCGTCGTCTTCCTCGTCGAGATGCTCGACAACTCGATCCTCAACGTCGCCCTGCCCACCATCGCCCGCGAGCTGCACGCCTCCGCCACCGACCTGCAATGGATCACGTCCGGCTACTCACTGCTGTTCGGCGGCCTGATGATGGCCTTCGGCGCGATCGCCGACCGGTTCGGCACCCGCCGGATGATGCTGATCGGGCTGATCCTGTTCGCCCTGGCCAACCTGACGGTCCTGTTCGTGCACACCCCGGGCCAGCTGATCGCCGTCCGCGCCGCCATCGGCGTCACCGCCGCCATGACGGCCCCCGGCACCATGGCCCTCTGCTTCCGCCTCTTCGACGCGGAGAACCTGCTGATGCGGGCCACCTCCCTGATCACCACGGTCGGCCTCGTCGGCCTGGCCGTCGGCCCCACCGTCGGCGGCCTCGTCCTGCAGGTCCTGCCCTGGCAGACGCTGCTCGTGATAAACGTGCCGATCGCCGTGCTCGCCCTCCTGTGCATCCGCACCGGCATCCCCGCCGACGACCCCGCCCAGCGCAACACGTCACCGCTCGACCTGCCCGGCGCCCTGCTCGGCACCGCCACGATCGTCCTCGCCCTGTGGACCGCCACCCTCGCCGTCGAGCAGGGCTGGAGCCACGCCACCCCATGGCTCGCCGCGCTCGGCGCCGTCGTCACCGCGATCGTCTTCGTCGTGCACGAGCGCCGCACCGCCCACCCGCTGTTCGACTTCGCCCTGATCAAGCGGCCCGCCGTCTCGGCCAGCCTCGCCTACGAGTCGGCCGTCGGCCTCGGCATGGCCGCCATCGCCTTCAGCGTCTCCCTCCAGTTGCAGCTCGTCTGGGGCTGGACCCCCGCGCAGGCCGCCCTCGGCAACCTCCCGCAGATCGTCGTGATGCTCGCCATCGGCCCGTTCGTCGAGAAGATCGTCACGAGACTCGGCACCCAGCGCGCCGCCCGCATCGGCGCCGCCGCCGTCGTCACCGGCCTCCTCGTCTACGCCCTGCTCGGCCGCTACGACTACGCGTGGATCGCGGTGGCGCTCGCCCTGACCGCGGGCGGCATGCGGGTCGTCGCCACCATCGCCGGCGTCACCGTGATGCGCGGCCTCCCCGAGGACCAGACCTCCACCGGCGCGGCCCTCAGCGACACCAGCCAGGAGGTCGCGAGCAGCATCGGCATGGCCGTCACCGGCACCATCGTGGCCGCCGCCCTCACCGGATCCCTTTCGGACATCACCACGGGTACGGCCTCCGCCGTCGCCTTCCAGGACGCCGTCACCACCGCCACCCTGGCCCTGACCGCCGTCTGCGCCGCCCTGGTCATCTGGGCCGCCCGCCGTGCCCGCGCCTGACCACCCACCCCGATCGGCGGCCCTCGCCCACCACGGTCATGCACCGTGACGACCCCGTATGCCCGGCCGCCATTCGGACGGCTGGGCGCGGAAGGACCCGCTGGAGACGGCGGCCGCCCCCGGTGCCGGAACCGGGCGCGACCACCGCCCCTACCGCCCCGGCGGCGACTTTGGCATGTCTACCGCCCCGGCGGGTGAGCTGAGCACACACCCGGACGCCGCGAGGGCCGCTACTCCTCGGCGGCCGTGTCCGCGCCGGACGTCGAGTCCACCAGATACACCTGCTCGCCGGCTCGGGGATCACGGGCCTGCAGGACGTGGAACATCGGCGAGAACGGGCCACCCAGGTCCACGACCGTCGCGCCCGCGCCGAGCACCCCACGTACCAGATGCGACGGCGCGGTCAGATCGATCCGGGTGACCACGCCCGGGGTCACCCACACCGGGATCCCGCTCAGGAACCCCGACACCTGGGAGTGGTAGTGACCGCACAGCACCGCCAGCACATCACTGCCGGCCAGCACCTCGGCGAGCCGTCCGGCGTCACGCAGGTTGACGTTCGCCATCGACGGCGACGTGCCGATCGCGATCGGCGGATGATGCAGCGCCACCACCGAACCGGCCGCCGCCGGCCGCGACAGCAGCCCATCCAGCCAGGTCAGCTGCTCGTCGCTGACGATCCCGTGCACCGAGCCGGGCACCAGACTGTCCAGCGTGATGATCCGCAGTCCGCCGACCTCGCTGACCGCCGCCCGGTCCGGTCCGCCCTCCCCGAGATCCACACCGTCCGGCCCGAGATGCGCGCTCCCGAACACCTTCGCGAACGGCTCCCGGGCATCGTGATTGCCGGTGGTGTAGACGTGCGGGACACCACGCTCCCGGGCGAACGCCCCCACCCGCTGCAGCACGGCCGCACAGCCCTCGGCCGACCCGTCGTCGGCGATGTCCCCGGTGACCAGGACGACGTCGATGTCCGGCACGAACCGCGCGTCGTACAGGATCCGGTCCAGCGCCCCGGCCGCGTCGACCCCGTCCTCGTCGTAGCCGGACCCGGTCAGATGCGGGTCGGACAGGTGCAGAACTCGATGGGTGGACACGGGCAGCTCCTCATCCGGTGATGGATGAGCACCCAGGCGGTCGATGCCCCGACGTCACTCCCCGGTGGTGACCCACCCGCGCCAGTCGTGTCGGGCCAGGCTATGGCGACCACGGCCGCCGGGGCAAGCCGTCATCCCCGGACCACCGTCCAAGGATCGCCGACGATGCGGGCGGTGTCGGCCCGCCGCTCTGCCTTGTTCACGCGCCGAGACGGTACAGGGTGAGGGCGGCCAGTGAGGGGGCGTCGACGATCGCTCCGGACCGGATCATGGTGGTGATCTCGTCGTCGGTGACCGCGCGGTGGATCATGTCCTGCTCCGTCGCCTCACGATCGGGTTCGCCCTCGGTGAGGCCGCCGGCCAGGTAGACGTCGAAGCCCTGCGTGCAGTAGCCGTACGCCTCGTAGAGATGACCGAGATGGATCATCGAGGAGGCGCGCAACCCGGTCTCCTCGGCGAGCTCCTGCCGGGCCAGATCGGTCTGATCACCGGACGCGCCGGCGCCCCAACCGCCCTGCGGGAACTCCCAGGCTCGCCGCCCGACCGGGTACCGGAACTGCTCCACCATCCAGAACCCGTCCCGCCAGCGGGGCAGGACCAGCGCGAAGTCGGGTTTCTCCACCACACCGTAGATGCCGGGAGTGCCGTCCGGGCGGCGGATCTCGTCCTCCCGTACCGTCATCCACGGGTTTTGATAGACGACGCGGCTGCTCACCTGCTCCATGGAAGGCTCCGATGCTGTTGACGGTCTCCGGGTCGAGCTGTTCCGGCAAGACGACCACGGTCCGTGCGTGCGGCCCGGTCGACGGCCTGGTGTGGCACGACTTCGACGAGATCGGCGTGCCGTCCGGCGCGGACGTCGTCTGGCGGCAGCGCAGCCTGGAGACGTGGATCCGGCGGGCGTTGCGCTACCAGGCCGACGGTCTGGACATGCTGCTCACCGGCCAATCGCCGCTCGGCGAGGTGGTGGCCGCTCCGTCGGCGGCGCAGCTGAACGGCATCGCGGCGTGCCTGGTCGACGTCGACGACGAGGTGCGACGGCAGCGCCTCACTCAGCGTGACCCGGGTAAGTGGGACGCCGGCGCTGTCGACGCGTTCATCGGCTGGGCGCGGTGGCAGCGGGCGCACGCCGCCGACCGGTGGCACCTCCCGGAGGCGATCACCGCCGGCGGCTGGGAGCGGATGCGCTGGGACCGCTGGACCGACCTGCCGGGCTGGGCGGTAACGGTGATCGACACGACCGGCCGGCCGGTCGAGGAGTCCGCAGCCGAGCTGCGCCGGTGGATCGACGATCAACGCCGGTCCGCGAACCAGGACATCGCCTGACCGTGCCCGCGCGCCCATGCCAGGGGCACGCCGTCGAGGGCGACCACGTTGTGCAGGCTGCCGTCCGGTGCGGGCGGCAGCTCACCGAGCGGGACCAGCCCGGGCGCCTCGACCGAGATCCGGTGCCCCGGCAGTGTCCTGACCAGTTCCTCGAACGTCTGCCGCTTCGGCTCCGGCACCTGGTAGAGCACGGACGTGTGGAAGACGACGAGCGTCGCCCCGGCCGGCGCCTGCTCGACCAGGGCCGGCAGATCGTCGACGAGGTCACCACGGATCAGCTGCGGAGGATCGGCGGCGGCGATCGCGGCGGCCGCCCTCAATCGCTCCCGGCGATGCTCGTGCTCCGGCCAGATCAGCGCGTCCAGCCAGGCGACATCGGCAGGATCGGTCACCTGCAGCGGATTGAGATCCAGGCCGGCGCGCCACACCACCTCCGGCAGCCGTGTCGGCGCCTCGGTCCCGGTCAGCTCGCACTCCAGGAGCGGACCTGCGTCCCCGAGCCGCCGGTCGCCGTAGCGGTAGGCGTACCGATCGGGATAGAGGCCCAGCCCGGCCGACGCGCCGACCTCCAATAGGGCGAGGGGTTGGGGAAGCTTCTCGAGTACGGGCAGGAGCACCGCGCATCGACCGGGCTCGTTCGTCTGGGTCGCGCGTCCGCGCAGTTCAGGCGCGATGTCCGCCCAGCGCTCGACCGTGAAGTCGTGGAACGCGTTCGGGTCGTCGACCGGTCCGCCGAGCAGCCGCACGACCCCGAACAGCAGATTCGGCTGCCGTTTGGCCTCCGGAACCTCCGCGAGCAGCCGGTGGATCGTCTCGTCCGCGGCCACCGCCCGGGACAGCCGCTCATAGGTCGGAGAGACGCCGTGGGCCTCCCGGTCGGCGAACTCGACATAGGTCGCAGCGGTGCTCATTCCTGCCATCCTGGCACAGCCGACGTGAGAGGGTCGTCCCGTGGGAGCCGAGCCGGTCGGCCGTCGTCATGTCCGAGAACGACCGGACGCCTCATTCATCAGCGCGGCGGATCAATCGGGCCGCGAGATGGCCGTTCGCCGGGCGCGCGGGCTTCGCCGTCGGGGACACCGGATGATCACTATCGGACGGCCGATGTGTGGGCCGCGTCCTCCCGCGCGACCAGCGGGCCGTTCAGGGCGTGGACCATCACGGTCGCGACGGTGGTGACCAAGGCCAGCGCCAGCCACGGCACGGCCGGGCCGCGGGCGTACAGGGTGGTGAAGAACGCCGGCGCGAGGATGCTCGCGAAGGCGAAACAGTACTGGTAGACCGCCAGGTAACGGTCCCGCTGCGCGGGTGGCGCGGCCGATGCGGACAGGGCGTTCGACAGCGGCGCATGGATCAGGTCGGCGGCGGCGAAGAAGATCAACCCCACCAGGAGGTACGGGACGAGCGCCGGCCCCGGCACCCGGACCGCCGCCGCGTAGAGCAGTGCCCACATCACCCAGAGCAATCCGGCCAGCGCCAGGCCCCGCGGGCGCGACAGCGGCCGGACCAGGCGTACCGCCAGTGTCTGCCCGGAGGCGAGCAGCACCGTGTTCACTGCCAGCACCGGCCCGACCAGCCAGTCCGGGGCGGGCAGTGCCTCGATGAGGTAGACCGGCAGCGCGACACCGATGAACACACTGCACAGCGCGAAGATCGTGTTCACCGCGATCAGCAGCAGGTACGGCCGGTCGCGCAGCAGCGTGCGGTAGTCGTCGGCCGGGCGCTCGGCCGGGGCGGTCCGCGGCTCACGCGGCGCCGCGAGCAGCAGAACCGCCGACACCAGGAACGTCGCCGCGTTGGCCCAGACCACCGGCTGATACCAGCCGTACGCCACGACCAGGCCCCCGACCAGGGTTCCGGCGCCCATCGACGCCATCTGGATCATGCCGGTGAGCGCGTAGCGGCGGTCGGTGCGCCGGCGGTCCTCCCCGGGTTCGGCCAGGCCCGCGACCACGGAGAAGAACGACGACCAGAACAGCCGCTGGCCGATCGCGGCGAGCATGGCCACGAGCAGCACCCCGGTGGCGGTGTGCGCCCAGCCGTACGCCGCGAACGCCACCCCTTGCACGACCTGCGCCAGCATCACCCGCGACAGCGGCCGGAACCGGTGCGCCACGTGCCCGACCAGCAGCGGAACCGGCAGCGACGCCACCGTGGCGGCGCTCAGCAGCAGACCCACGGTGCCCAGCGACAGCCCCGCGACCTCGGTGAAGTACAGCAGTGACATGGGCAGGAAGAGCCCGCTGCCGAACATGTCGACGGCGAGAGCGCAGGCGAGTGGGATCAGTCGTCGGCTTTCGGGCATCCGGATTGTCTAACAGACTCCGCCCATCGATTCCGCTGAATTATGCCGCCGCCGGTAGGCATGATGGTCAACATGAGGACCCAGGTGTGACGTTCGACTGCGCCGGCCCGCGCGCCCAGGCCGCCTTCTGGGCACAGGTCTTCGGCGTGGCCGTCGATGACCACGCCCCTGGTTGATGACCTGATCGGCAGCGGCCGGATGGATCCCGCGGACCGGATCCTTCTCGACGGCCGCTCCGCCTTCCGCGCCCGGGGCCGCCTGCAGTGACCCGGCCGGCCTCGAGCCCCGCCTGTTCTTCCAGCGGGTCCCCGAGGGCAACGAGTTCCGCCTGTGACCGACCCAGCGCGCGGGGCCGGTCGCGGAGATCTGGTGTCCTCCGGGCGGCTGTTCAGCCGCTGATCTTGTGCGTAGCCTCCAGCGTCATGACGGACACCACCGCCCCGCGAACCCGCTGGACCGTGCTCGTGCTCACGGCGGCTCTGGTGGCCGTCGCGGTCGGAGTCACGCTGACCCGTAGCCACCCGGACAGCCCCGGCCGGCGAGCCGTCGCATCACTGCCACCGGCCGCGTCCGATGTCGCAACGCTGCCACCGGCCGAGCCCGGCGTCGCCTATGTGGGAAGCCGCTGGCGCTTGAAGGCGGTGACCGACAGGCGAGGGTTCACCGAGATGCGCGATTCGACCGACGCGTGGATCGACTTCGCACCCGACGGCGCCTTCGCTGCCAGCGACGACATCAATGTGTTCAGCGGCCGTTTCGTCACCTCCGGCGCGGGTTTCGACGTCGAGCCGGGCTCGGCACCCTCGCCGGCTACTCCGGCGACGACCGTGTCGCACTGGCCGCCATCACCGGCATCGGCGCGTTGGCCGACCCCACCGACGGCCGAACCGCACACGCCACCGTCCTCGCAGCCGATCACGACAGCCTGATCGTCGAGGCGGGTGGCTTCCGCCTCGCCTTCTCCCGAACCGTCTCGTAGGCGACCGGCGGGGCCGCCGAAGCGACACCGCGGGGGTGTCGCTCTCGCCGCCCTCCGGCCCTGGAGGGCTTTCGGAGTCATCGGTGTGCACGAGCGTCGCTGGTCAGATGGGTGAGGGACGGCTCAGGAGTACCCGCCCCGGGAAGGTCGTCAGGACCTTAACCTTTGTCGCAATGATCTTTCTGCCGCCCTCCGAGCCCTCGCCCGAGGAACCGCCGAGGTCGTCTGCCGTGGGCGGGGCGATGATTCTGTTCACGCTTCTACTGTGCTCGTGGGGACCTTGGCGCGGACTCCTGACGCTCGGCACCAACTGCCCCACCGAATATGAGCCGGGGATATGCGACCCCGACCAGTTCCGGTTCGTAGCCTGGACGCCTTTCGTCGCCACCTCCATCGGGACCGTCGTCGCGCTCGCCGGGTGCCTTCTCAGGCCGCGACGCGAGCACGCGTCCTGGCTGGCCGTCGGTTTCATCCTGGCAATTCTCGGACTCGCTCTAGGCATCCTGATGGCGTTCTCGCTCGCCGGATAGCGCCGCGGCATTCGGGTCAGTCGAGGGGGCGTACCAGTGGGCGCCGGTGACCAGGATGCGCTTGGCCTGGTCACGGTTCCAGACGACCTGCATGCCGTGGTCCTGCAGGACCGGGAAGACCACCGTGTCCATCAGGTCCTCCAGGTCGGACTGGTACGCGGCCCGCTTCTCGTCGTCGGAGAGGGCCTCGTACGCGTTCTCGTCGAAGTCCTCCGGCGGGTACACGCCGTAACCCAGGTACACCGAACCGCTCGGGTCGGCGATCAGGGAGTCGGTGTCCTGCTGGTGGTACCAGACATAGCCGCGCCAGTGGCGGGAGTCGTCGCGCTCGTCGTGGATCTCCGCCGAGGCGCAGGTGCCGCAGCAGCTGAAGTTCTCCGGGCCAGGACACCGCGCGCGTTGAGCTCGTCGAAGGCCTGCGTCAGGTTGCTGCGAATCTCACCCCACGACCGTTGCTGATCGCGGCGGGAGGCGAGCGCCCTCTCGTACGCCCCGGTCAGCTCCTCGTCGGTGAGGCCGTGCCGCTCCTCGTCGTCCTCGAGGTACTCGACGAACTCGGCCGGGTCGTCCTCGCCGCGCACGACCCAGGTCCAGATCTCCTCCTCGATCTCGGTGCGGGCCGCCCCGGTGATCCGGGCGGGCAGGAACGTCACACCGTCGGGGCGGTCGTTGTAGACCCAAGCGCTCATATCGGTGATGATGACACGGCGTGATCACGGCCCGGTCGAGGGCACCGGGCCGCCCGAATGCGATCAGCGCTCGACGGGCGTACCGCCGAGGAAGTCGGACCACCGCTCGCCGCCGGACCGGTGCGCCGGGGTCAGGTGCTCGCCCTGCCGGAAGGCGCGGAAGGCGGCGCCCGGGAGCCGGACCGGGACGATCCGCCGCCGACTGCCGATCCGGTCCAGATAGCCGCGGAACAGGTCGGGGGCGAACAGCACCTCCGGGCCGCCGAGGTCGTCGGCGCGGCCCGGAACCTGCTGGTCGACGAGCTCGCCGAGGCGGGCCGCCACGTCCCGGGTGGCGATCGGCTGGACCTGCACGTCCGGCGCGAAGACCAGCGGGAGCCGGCCGGCCAGACGTGCCCCGGCCAGCACGAAGTCGTGGAACTGGGTGGCCCGCAGGGTGGTGCCGCCGTAGGCCTCGATCAGTCGCTCGGCTTCGAGCTTGATCCGGTAGTACGGGTAGGGAATCCGGTCGACGCCGACGATCGAGACGAAGACGATGTGCGGATGCCCGGCCCGGGCGGCGGCGTCCAGCAGGTTGCGGGTGGCGGCGATGTCGGTCCTGCCCTGCCGGCGGGTGTCGCTGGCGCAGTGCACGACCGTGTCGACGCCGGTGAGGGCGGCGTCCAGGCCCGCCCCGGTGACCAGATCGCCCTGATGGGCCGCGCCGGGGCGGCGGCTCAGGCCGCGCACGTCGTGGCCGAGCGCGGCGAGGTGTGCGGCCACCGGGCGGCCGAGGGTGCCGGTGGAACCGGTGACGAGGATGCGCTTCATACCACCAGGACGAGCCGGCGGATCAGAATGTGACAGACGGGCGTCCGTCGAACGGCGGCGCGCCGGGCCGGGCGATCACACCCGCCGCACGACGGTGCCGGCCGCGGCGAGGGCATCGGTCTGCTCCTCGGGGGCGTCGCCGGTGGTGACCACGACGCTGAGCGCGGAGACCGGCGCCACGTGGGCCAGGGCGGTGCGGGTCAGTTTGGCCGGGTCGGCCAGCGCGACGACCCGGTGCGCGGAGGCGATGATCGCACGCTTGACCGCGGCGTCGTCCAGGTCGTACGCGGTGAGCCCGTCCGCGGTGAGGCCGCAGCAACCCAGGACCGCCGTGTCGAAACGCAGCGCGCCCAGTGACGCCAGAGCCAGCGGCCCGGTCAGTGCCAGCTCACCGGGCCGGGGCTCGCCACCGGGCAGCAACAGCCGCAGCCGGGGTGCTCCGACCAGCGCGTTCGCGGCGTGCAGCGACATCGGCATCACGGTGAGCCGGCGGTCGGTGAGCAGCCGGGCCACCTCCAGGCAGGTGGTGCCACTGTCCAGGGCGACGGCCTCACCATCGGCGATCATGTCGGCCACGGCCGCGGCGATCCGGCGTTTCGCCTCCTGGCCGTCGTGCGCGCGTACCGTGAAGGGTGGCTCTTCGCCGCGCAGTGTGAGACTGCGGGCGCCGCCGCGGTAACGCTCGATCACGCCCTGGTCGGCGAGCTGCTCCAGGTCGCGGCGCACGGTCATCTCGGAGGTGCCGGTCAGCTCGGCCAGCCGCGGGACACCGATCTGGCCGGCCTGCTGCACCGCATCGAGGATCCGACGATGGCGGTCAGTGATCGTCATGCCCGCCATTGAACATCAAGACCGACCTCGTATCAACATTCCGAACGCGCAACACGTTTGTTATGTTCGGAAACATGTTCACAACCGTACGGCCGGAAACGGTCTGGGCAGCCACCACGGCCACCTACGCCGCCTTCATCGGCTCCGGCTTCGCGTTCGCCAGTTGGGCCTCCCGCATCCCGCAGGTCCGCGACCAGCTCGGCCTCGACCCGGCCGGGCTCGGCCTGGTGCTGCTCGCGATCGCCGCCGGCTCGCTGCTCGCGCTCCCGCTCTCCGGCCCGGTCGTCACCCGGATCGGCTCCTCCCGCACGGTCATGGCGATGGCGCTGCTGCTCGGCGTGGGCCTGATCACCGCCGCCCTCGGTTCCCTGGCCGGCGTCGTCCCCGTCGTCATCGGGCTGTTCCTGCTCGGCTTCGCCAACGGCGCCTGGGACGTCGGCATGAACGTGCAGGGCACCGTCGTGGAGCGCCGTCTCGGCCGGTCGATCATGTCGCGTTTCCACGCCGGGTTCAGCCTCGGCACCGTCGCCGGCGCCCTTCTCGGCGCCGCCATGGTCGCCCTGCACGTGCCGGTCGCGGCGCACCTGACCGGTGTCGCCGTCCTCGTCGTGGCCGCCGTGCTCTGGCAGGCCCGCCACTTCGTCGCCGACCACGACGGCGCCGGGCCGGGTGCCGACGACACGGCACCACGAGCCGGCGCGCTCACCGCCTGGAAGGAGCCGCGCACCCTGCTGATCGGCGTGTTCGTTCTGGCCTTCGCGTTCACCGAGGGCGTCGGCAACGACTGGATCAGCATCGCCGCCATCGACGGCCACCACGTGTCGCCCGCCCTCGGCACCCTGGCGTTCGCCGGGTTCCTCACCGCGATGACCGTCGGCCGGTGGTACGGCCCCGCACTGCTGGACCGCTACGGGCGTACCACCGTGGTCCGTGTCCTCGCCCTGATCGGCACCGCCGGAGTCGCCCTGTTCGTCTTCGCCCCAGGCCTGGCCCTCGCCTACGCCGGCGCCCTGCTCTGGGGCCTCGGCGCGTCCCTGGGCTTCCCGGTCGGCATGAGCGCCGGAGGCGACGACCCGGCCCGCGCCGCCGCCCGGGTCAGCGTGATCGCCTCGATCGGGTACTGCGCGTTCCTGGCCGGGCCGGCGGTCATCGGCTTCCTCGGCGACCGGATCACCGTGCTGCGCGCCCTGATCGTGGTCGCCGCCCTCCTCGGACTGGCCACCATGATCGCCGGAGCGGTCCGTCCCCTCGACGCCGACCAGGGCGAATAAGCTCGGGCGGATCTTTTCCGAAATTAGTTCGGCCTCGCTGCATCCGCGGCGGGGCCTTCCGGCCGTCTAGTGCTCGGACAGACAGGAGCCCCGGCTGGTGAACAGAGATGAAGAGGCGAACTACCGAAGTTTCGTCGACGCGCAGGCCCACTCGCTGCGCAGGCTCGCCTACCTCACCTGTGGCGACTGGCAGCTCGCGGAGGACGCGGTCTTCACCGCCCTGGCGAAGCTGTACACCCGATGGCGGCGCGTCGACCGCCCGGACAGCTACGCCCGCAGCATGGTGGTGCGCGCCGCCATCGACGAGGTCCGCCGGCCATGGTGGCGCCGCGAGCAGCCGGCCGGCCACGCCATCCCGGAGCGCGCCGCGCCCGACAGCGCCCACGAGGTCGACGAGCGCCTGCGCATCCACGCCGCGCTCGACCGGTTGCCACTGCGCCGCCGGGCCGTGCTGGTGCTCCGCTATTTCGAGGGCCTGACCGTGCAGGAGACCGCCGAGGCGCTCGACTGCCCGGAGGCGACCGTCAAGAGCCACACCGTCCGCGGCCTGCGGACGCTTCGTGAGGTGCTGGGTGCCGACGCCGATCTGCCGGCCGGAGAGTCAGACGAGGTGGAGCGCTATGCCACTCGACATGCGTGAGTTGATGCAGGCGGCGTACGCGGGCGAGCCGCCGATGCGGCACAGCACCGACGACTTCGTGGCCGCCGGCCGCAGCCGCCGGGCCCGCCGCCGCGCGTCCTGGGCGGCCGGCGCCGCCGGGGCGATGCTGGCCGTCGTGGGCGTGACGGTCGTGCCGCAGATCATCGCCGGGAACCGGACCGTCCCGGCTGCCGGCCGGGACGCGATGCGCTACCCGGCGACGGCGTTCGACTACACCGTGACCGGCTACACGGTCGGTGACATCGAGGTCAGCGATCCGGTCAACGTCACACCCGGCTATGAGCAGTCGCGGATCAGGCGTAACGACGAGGACAGCCGTTACAACCGCGGCGACGGCACCTTCCAGCAGGTCGAGGTCAGCGGCTCGGTGCTGACCGTGTACCGGGACGGGGTCTTCGATCCGGCGGCGCTGAGCGCGGGCGAGCCGGTCCCGATCGGCGGGACGACCGGACGGTACCTCCCGCAGGGGGCGCTGGCATGGCAGTACCGGCCGGACGCCTGGGCGGTGATCCACTCCGGCGACGGGCACCTGAGCCGGACCGACATGGTGCTCCTGGCCGAGGCGCTGCGGGTCGGACCGAGCCGTCCGGCGGCACTGCCGTGGCGGATGGCCTACCTCCCCGCCGGCTATCAGCTCAGCTCGATGGGCCTCGTCGCGGACGACGAGCTGACCGGCCCGCACCTGCAACAGGGCGACGCCCGATTCACCCGGGAGCCGGAGAGCTACTCGGGACTGACCGATCCGCTGACCGGCCAGGGCCTGGACAACCTGCGGGTCAAGGTCTATCCGCGGTGGTACGGCGAGAACCAGCTCTCGATCGCCTTCGGTGGGACATCCGTCCTGCCGTCCGCCGGGCCCTCGGGATCGTCCTCGTTCGAGCCGTCCTTCGAGCCGTCCTTCGAGCCGTCCTTCGAGCCGTCGCACGAGCCGTCCTTCGACCCCTCGATGTGGCCCTCCCACGAACCGTCGGCCGGCTCCTCGGACCGCCCGACGTCCGATCCGTCGGCGCAGGCGCCGCTGGTCGACCCGTTCTGCGTGCCGGGGCAGAGCCGCTGCTTCCGGTACACCGCCGACGGCGCGTACCTGATCGAGGTGACGGCCACCGCGCCGGAACCGGACGCCGAGTTGATCCAGGTGCTGCGCGGCACACGGCTCGCCGACCCCGACGACACCGCCACCTGGTCCGAGCTCGGTGAGGCGCTGCCCGGCCGGTAATCACCGAACTTCACGCGACACCCCTCCATTCACACCCCTCGGTGGCGAATCGCTTCGCCATGCCCGTACGGAGCTCTCATGATCAATTTGCAACGGCGCATCATCCACGCCCCCGTCACGGCTCTCGGAAGCCTGCTCGAGCGGCTCGCCGGTCCCGGCGACCTGTTGTGGCCGGTCGACTGGGAGCCACTGCGGCTGGACCGCCCGCTCTCAGCCGGCGCGACCGGTGGCCACGGGACTCTCCGCTACACCGTCACCTCCTACCAGCCGGGCCTGCGGGTGCGCTTCGAGTTCGCGGCCGGCTCCCCGCTGGAGGGCTTCCACGAGCTGTGGGTCCGCGCCCTCGCCCCGGACCGCGCCGAGATGGTGCACATCCTGGTGGCCCGGCCGCGCGGCGCGATGCTGCTGTTCTGGCCACTGGCGGCGCGCTGGACGCACCAGGCGCTCGTCGCCGACCTGCTGGACAACGCCGAACGAGCCGTCACCGGCCGGGTCCGCCACCCCGCTCGCTGGTCACCCTGGGTGCGGTTGCTGCGCGCCGTGATCCCCGTACCGCTCGCGGAGCCGGCGCCATGACGCTGACCGTCACCGGCGTGAGCCTCGGACCGGCCCGGCACGTGAGACCGGCGGCCCCGGCCCATCCGGGCACGCGCCTGGCGGCGCTGGACCTCTTCCGGTTCGCGGCGGCGCTCGGGGTCGCCCTGTTCCACCTGGTCGCGGTCGCGGGCACGGGAGGCGTACGCATCTGGGACGGCCCGCCCGTGGCGGTCTTCGGCGGGTTCTACCGGATCGCGTCGTACGGCTGGGTCGGCGTGCCGTTCTTCTTCATGATCAGCGGTTTCGTCATCTGCATGACCGCCTGGGACCGCACCCCCGGGCAGTACCTGCGCTCCCGGTTCGTCCGCCTGTTCCCGGCGCTGTGGGTCTGCATGACGATCACCACCCTGGTCGCCACCGTCTACCCCCGGGTGTTCACGCCGGTGCCGTTCCGGGCATTTTTGGCCAACATGTTCCTGCTGGCCGATCCGCTCGGCGTGCCCCGCGTCGACGACGTCTACTGGACCCTCTGGCTGGAGCTCAAGTTCTACCTGCTCTTCCTGGTCGTGGTGTGGATCGGTGTCACGTACCGCAACGTGGTCGCCTTCTGCCTGCTCTGGAGCGTGGCGTCGGTGCTGGCCGCCGAGGTCGGGCAGCCGTGGCTCGACGCGCTGGTGATGCGGGGCAACTCGCACTACTTCGTCGCGGGCATCGCGTTCCATCTGATCCACCGTCGCGGGTCCCGGCCGGAGCTGTGGCTGCTCGTCGCGTTCAGCTGGGCCCTGTCGATCCACTACTACGAGGGCAACCCCTGGCAGGCGAGTCACGGCATGTCCTACACCCCGTCGAGCATCCTGGTGACGATCTGCTTCGCGGCCCTGGCACTGCTCTCGCTGGGCCACCTCGACCGGCTCCGCTGGCGTCCCCTCGCGACGCTGGGCGCCGCCACCTACCCGTTCTATCTGCTGCACTACGTCGCCGGGTTCGCGCTCGTCCACTTCGTGGTGCGGCACACGGCGGTCGGCTCGGTCCCCCTGCTGACCGCGGTCACCGTGGCGCTGATCGGCGTGGCGATCCTGGTGAGCCGGTATGTCGAACGGCCGCTGGCCGACCGGCTGATAACGGCGCTCCACGGCCGTCGTTGACTCCTTGGCGACCGCCGAGCGCGAATCCGGCACCGTCGTACCTCTCGACCGGCGTTCGGATCGGCGTCATCGTGCGTACCTCTCGTCCGGCGTTCGGATCGGCGTCATCGTGCGGACCTCTCGTCCCGCGGTCGGATCGGCGTCATCGTGACGCCGATCCGACCGTGCCGTGACGCGTGCTCTAACGCGCCAGGCGGTCCAGCAGTTCGCCGAGCAGCGCGTGTTCGCCAGGGGTGAGGTCGCCCGGGTCGTCGCCGACCAGCGCACGCAGCGTCAGTGCGGCGCTCGCACGGTTCGCCGGGGCGTCGGCGGAGGGCGTGTGCAGGACCCCGGCCAGCGCGGCCTCGCGGACGCGTCCGGACAGCCCGAAGTCAGGCTCTGGCTGGCTGATCAGAGTGAGCGTGATGCCGACGTTGGCGGCGAGCAACTGTTCGGCGGCATCGTCCGCCGGCACCTTGAGCAGGCCCCGGGCGGCGGCGCCGGTGAACCGCTCGCGTAACGCGGCGTGCGCGGGAGCGGTGATGGCGCAGGGCTTCCCCGGCTCGGCGCGGCCGTAGAGCAGCCCGTAGAACGACGGATGCTCCAGCCCGAACCGCACGTGCCTGTCCCAGCCCTCCCGCAGGTCGTGCAGCGGATCGCCGGAGCTCTCGACCGCCGTGTACTGGGTGAAGCCGTGGTTGACCACGGCGTCGATCAGGCCCTGCTTGCTGCCGAAGTGGTGGTACAGCGTCGGGGCCTGCACCCCGGCGCGATCGCACACCGCTCTGGTGGACACCGTGCCGCCGTTCTCCAGCAACTCCGCTGCGGCGAGCAGCAGGCGATCTCGTGCGTTCTGCATGGTTGCTATAGTAACTTACATAGCGCTACATTGCTCTCTATATCGAGAGGAGAAGTCCATGAGGACCTGGTTCATCACCGGTGGGACGCCCGGAGGATTCGGCCTGTTCTATGCCGAGGCTGCACTGGAACAGGGCGATCAGGTGGTGGTGACCGCGCGTCGACCCTCCGAGCTGCAGGAATGGGCCGCACCGCACGGCGACCGTGTGCTGGTTCTCCAGCTCGACGTCACCGATGCCGAGCAGGTGCGTGCGGCGGTCAAGACGGCGGAGGCACGGTTCGGCGGCATCGACGTGCTCGTCAACAACGCGGGCCGCGGCTGGTACGGCTCGATCGAGGGGGCCCCCGACGAGACGATCCGCCGAACGTTCGACCTCAACCTGTTCGCCGCCGTCGACGTGATCCGCGCCGTCCTGCCGGGTATGCGGGCACGCGGCGACGGCTGGATCGTGAACATGTCATCGGTGGCAGGCCTCGTCGGCGCACAGGGTTTCGGCTACTACGCGGCGGCGAAGTTCGCGATCGAAGGACTGTCGGAGACACTGCGCCAGGAAGTCGAGCCGTTCGGTGTGCGTGTGCTCGTCGTGGAGCCGGGAGCGTTCCGTACCAAAGCCTTCGCCTACTTCCAGAACGAGCCCGTCAACGAGACCGTCGACGCCTACGTGCCGATGGTCGAGAGCGTCAAAGCGGCGTTCGTGGACCATGACGGCAAGCAGGCAGGTGACCCCGTCCGTGGCGTGCAGGCCGTGATCAGCGCGATGAACGCACCCGTTCCACCGCACCGGATCGTGCTCGGCAACTCCGGCTACGACGTCGTCGTCGCCATGCACGAGAACGCACTCGCGGAGCTGCGCGCGAACGAGAAGCTCTCACGCAGTGCGGACTTCTGAGCCCCGCGTCCTGGCACCCCGAGAGAACCGGAGAGCAGAAATGGACGACATCACGCTGCCCGACGCCGTCGGCACCTTCATCGCGGCCACCAACGCGCACGACGCGAACGCGCTGGCCGCGGTCTTCAGCGACGGCGCCACCGTACGCGATGACGGGAAGACCTGGGCCGGCGGAACCGAGATCCGCGAGTGGATCCACGGGCACCTGATCAACCCCAGGATCGTGCTGACGCCGACCTCGTTCGCGGACGACCGGCTGGTGGCCTCGGGAGACGGTGATTTCCCCGGCGGGCCCCTGTCCTTCGCATTCGTATTCGGCATCAAGGACGACCAGGTCACCGACCTCGCGATCGAACCCGTCTGATCCGTCACCGGCCGGGGCTGCCTGACCGCTGCCCCGGCCCGCCTACGACCCCAAGACCATTCGCGCCTGGATCACCCGCCACGTCTCCGGGGTCTTCCGCTACTTCCTCGAACGGCTGCTCGGCTGTCCGCATACCTCCGTCGCCGCGGGCAGCCGGAGGACTCAGAGATCGTCCGCTTCGTTGGCCGACGGGCCGACCTGGGCGTCGTCCTTACTGGCCGAACCGGCGAGGTCGGCGGGGTTGACGGTGCCATCGGGATCGTCCTCCACGGTGAGACTGCCGTAACTGTCGGCCTCGACCGTCGACTCTCGCTGACGGGAATCACCATTGTTCTCGGGTTCGTACGACTGCTTGGACATCAGAAAGCCTCTCCGGTGAATGATCAGGAATTTGCTGTCGCGGCCTGCCGGGTCTCGTGGGGTGCTCGGGGAACACCGAGGACTTCCAGGAAGTCGCGGGCCCAGTAGTCGATGTCGTAAGCACGGACCTGTTCCCGCATGGACCGCATCCGCGCGGCAAGATCCCGAGAGTCGGCGTTGAGGGCCTCGAGAATCCCGCGTTTGATGTCGTCGGTGTCGTGAGCGTTGATCAGGAAGGCGTCGCCGAGTTCGGTTGCGGCGCCGGTGAATTCGCTGAGAACCAATGCGCCCTGCTCGTCACGGCGCGCCGCGACGAATTCCTTGGCGACCAGGTTCATGCCGTCGCGCAGTGGGGTGACCAGCATGACGTCGGCGGCGAGATAGAGGGCGACGAGTTCGGCGCGGCCGAAGGACTGGAACAGGTAGTGCACCGGGACGCGGCCGACATCACCGAATTCGCCGTTGGTGCGCCCGACCTCGCGTTCGACGCGCTCGCGTAACTGCTGATATTGCGTGATGCGTTGCCGGCTGGGCGTTGCCACCTGCACCAGCACCACGTCGTCGTTGGAGATCTCACCGTCCGCGAGCAGGTCATGGTAGGCCTCAAGTCGCTGTTCGATGCCTTTGGTGTAATCCAGGCGGTCGACACCCAGCAGCAGGCGCCGGTCGCCGCCGAGTTCGGTCCGTAGCTGCCGGGACCGCTCCTGCACCGCGGGGTCGGCGGCAAGCTGATCCACCTCGTTCACATCGATGGAGATCGGAAAAGCTCGCGCCACGACGGTACGTCCGTCGACCTCGACCCGATCGTCTTTCGGCTCCAGTCCCAACAGCAGCCGCGTCAGGCGTAGGAAGTTCTGCGCTGCCAGGGCGCCCTGGAAGCCGACCACATCGGCGCCGAGCAGTCCCTGCAACAGCTCGCGGCGGCGCGGCAGCTGCATGAACAACTCAACCGGCGGGAAGGGGATGTGCAGGAAGAACCCGATACGTACATCCGGTCGCAACTCGCGCAGCATCCCCGGCACCAGCAACAACTGATAGTCGTGCACCCAGACCGTCGCGTCCGGGGCAGCCACCTCCGCTGCGCCTCGTGCGAAGCGGAGATTCACCGCCTCGTAGGCCTGTCGCCAGTCACGGCGGTGTGTCGGCTGCTCGACCAGGTCATGAAACAGCGGCCAGATGGTGGCGTTGGACTGGCCCTCGTAGTACAGGTCGATCTCCTCGGCACTCAGCGGCACAGGCTGCAACTGCATACCGTCGATGTCGAACGGATCAGGCGCCTCGCCCGCGCTGCCCGTCCACCCGACCCAGGCTCCGCGCATCTGACGCACGACCGGTTGCAGAGCGCTGACCAGCCCTCCAGGACTGCGCTCCCATCGGCGCTGCCCGTCGTCGTCGGTTACCTCGTCGACCGGTAGCCGGTTAGCGACTACGACGAAGCCGGGCCCGTCACCTGCATCTTCACCCATGGCTGCGGAATACCTCCGGGCAGGGGGATGAAACGTCATCGGCCCTGCTGGCCCCGAGGCAGCACCGCCGGCCATCTCGGTCCTTACCGGCGCACGAACCATCACGCGACCGAAAGCATCGATCAAGGGGTCCTGCGGCACGACGCCGCCGCGATGATCCATCCACTTCACGTGAGGGCGAAAGCCTTCGAGAACGCACGGCAAACGGCGGTGGTCCTCACCATCGCGACGACACTCACGGCTGCCGGCGGGACGCTCAACCATGCACCAGTTGGTGGCCTCGGTACGCTCCGCATCTGAAGATTCGGCTCAGCGAAACCGGATGCAGCATCATCGAAAGTTGGCGGATCATGGAGAGAGATGCAAGTCTGATGGAAACGTTGCGTCGGCTGGATGATCCCGAAGGGGGCGAATTCCCATCTGACTATGATGAAGCCCGAACCGCAGCTTCATTCGGCCGTCTCGTCATACAGAATGATCTTCACTTCTCGATAAGTTGCGAGATTGATCAAAACATCCAGGATTCCGCTCAGTACGGGCGAATCGAGGTACCGGCGCAAGCTACAGCCCGCAGGACGCGGATCGTTGTCCTAGTGAGCAGATTCCACCCGTTGGCCATGGTGGCGGCCGACAACCCGGGCGCTTTCCTTGGCACGGATGAAGCTTGCGCTGAAGGTGCCCTCGCCGCGAGTGACCTGGAAAAGGTAGAACAAGCTCTTACCGAATCGGGGTACGTCGCGATCCCGGAAGAGCTTCTCGCGAATCACTATGACGGAGCCACTCCCTTGCTTTTTCACGGTTCCTATCAACCTAGGTGGTGGGACCGGTTCTTCGGTTCTTTCTGAATTTCATCTAGTTCCGACTCCCATAACGTTGACGCCTTGAGCGTCGGCGCCTTTGCTGTAGGGAGACTCGAATCTGTTCGGCGTGCGCAAAGCCACTGTTGTTTCAGCGGACCGCGAACAAGTTGGCCGTCCAGAGCAGCGGGGTGCGGCTCGTCTTCGTCCGGACCGGCCCGACCAGCAGATAGCTGCCTGTGCGGCCCGCTGCGGTTGCCCTTCCCGCTCTCCGACCTTGATGTGAAAGCCGACCCCCGCCTGGCCTCGCGTATTCGAGCAGGTAACCCAGGCGTCGTCGAGGTGGAGCACATCGCGGACGCGACCGGTGGGATTCGCCATTCTTCGAGTGAGTCTCTCTGCGATTAGAGATGCACTCACATCGGCAGATCCGCTTATCCGTCTCACCGGTGTAGGTCGCTGGACCTCACGAACAGTCAGGCCACCCGATGACGTCCTCGGCGGAGACCCCTCGCAGGTTCGCCGCTTGCCACAACACACCCGTGACATCAGTGCGGCCATACGAACGATCGTGGGTACGAACGCTGCTGAACCTGGCGTAAGACAGGTCCGTGTCGCGTAGGTCAGCGTTCCGCAAGTCGCAGCCGGCGAATCGCACCCCCCTCATGGAGGCGCCTCGAAGGTTGGCGCCTCGGAAGTCGCAAAGCTTGAAGAAGTGTCGGTCGAAGCTTCGGTGTCGCAAGTCGAGGCCCGCGAATGACTGTTTCGTGGCACCTAGAAGATCACTCACTCGGTGACGATACCCAACTGCTGATCGACACGCATCGGTGTTCTTAGCCTTCCCCAGCACACTCTCATCGGCCACGACCGCACGTTTGATCATGGCTGAGTTCCGGAGGCCATGAAGGTGGCTAGGATGTGGTTGGGGTGGCGGTCGTAGCGGATGGTGGCGCGCGGGTCGGCGTGGCGCGCGGCGATCTGGACGTCGCGGAGGCCGACGCAGGCGTCGAGCCTGGCGGTGACGAAGGTGTGGCTTCTATCCGCACTGATCGTGTGCGGACGCCGTCGTGTGGCGATTCGGCTGGGGCAACTCCGGGCGGTCAGAACAGCATTCAGATGGCCGTTCGTGTCGCGATTCGGGGTCGCTGCGGTGATCGAGGTCACGGTCTGATTCAGGTGTGGACGGGGTTGCCGTGGAGGTTGCCGTCGCCGCAGGGCCAGGGGCCGTTGCCGAGCGGGGCAAGGCCGGTGCTGTTGAAGAGGAGCAGTTCGTCGTGCAGGCTGAAGGCGACGCGGCCGCGTTCGAGTAGCAGGATTCTGCTCATCACGGCTCG
This sequence comes from Actinoplanes sp. CA-252034, assembly GCF_050956125.1. Taxonomy (NCBI): domain Bacteria; kingdom Bacillati; phylum Actinomycetota; class Actinomycetes; order Micromonosporales; family Micromonosporaceae; genus Actinoplanes; species Actinoplanes sp. CA-252034. The sequence goes on along the minus strand of NZ_CP191846.1, from coordinate 5,461,227 downwards.
GTCGTCGTCCTGGGCGAACAACGTCCGGGATTGGAGGTCGGGATTGATGGCCAGGAGTTTGCCGTCGCGCCAGAGCACGGCCGTGCCTTGGGCGTCCAGCGCGGGATAGGTAGTGTAGTAGCCGCTCAGCACCGGGCCGTCGCTCACGGAACTGTCGGGGTTGAGGACACGGAACCGGGATCGCGACGGAGTGACGTTCTCGGATTCGGCGGCGCTGATGGTGCCGTGGTGGTCGACGAGCATCATGCCGTGGCTGGGCCAGGTCTGTCGTGCGTGCCCGTCCGGGTCGTAATGCGTTGTCGTGAACGCGCCGTAGCCTTGCTGCCCGATGAGGAAGGACCCGGGTCCGGTGATGGCTTTGTGCTGGTAAGGGCCGGGCGGGGTGGTGATCAGGATCCCGCCGGTGGTGGCATCGATGATCGTGCAGACGCCGATGCCGCCCCGGCCGTCGGTGATCTCGACCAGCACTCGGTTGGCGGACACCAGCAGCGGCTCTTGGTGGCCGACCGAAATGGTTTGTGGTCGCCACGGTTTCTTCGGACGCAGTTGCCAGCCGGTTTCCACGCCCGCTTCGACAACGCCGGGGAAGGACAGTTCAGCAGGCGGCAGCGGTGTGGACCAGGTGGTGGCGCCGGCCTGGGTGTGGCGGGCGACGCGGGGAGCCTGACCGGGTGGAACTTGGCGGTAAGGGCTGGTTGGTAGCCAGATCGTGCAGAAGCCGTCGGGAAGCAGGACGAAGGCGCCGAGGTGTTCATGTGCTTGATGCTCAGGAACGACCGAGCGGAGGACCTGGCCATCGGGGCCCACCTCGATGAAGGTGTGACCCGTGGGATCACGGTGCGACAGCCAGACCGTGCCGGCCGGGGTGACTCGCGGCGGGCGGGGACGCCCGTCGAAGGTTCGTTGCCAGATGACCCCGCCGGCGAGGTCGACGGCGGTGAGCACCGTGGCGTCGAGGTTGCGTCCGGCGAAGCTGGTCACGAAGATCGGGCCGGCCGGGTCATGGGTCGCGAGGCCCCAGACCTGCCCTGGCATGACCGTTCGGTCTGGGCTCATTCGCGGTTGATCCTTTCGATGCGCTGCCGTCAGCACGATAGTGCTCGGGGCCGGGCTCAGCACGGGCCGATCTGGGTGCTGCGCGTCGGTAGGCGCCGCACGTTGGCTGCTGCCGGGCCGGCAGTCCGCAGACGGGTGATCTCGTCGTGTTGAGCGGCGAGCCGGGACAGCGCCTCGTTTCTGAATGCGGCGAGTTCGGCGATCGTTTCGTCGCGTTCGGTCAGCCGTTGACGCAGGGCGGTGTTCTCGGCTTTCAGCCGGGTGATTTGTGCCAGTCGCGGGTCGGGGAGGGTTCCTTGCTGTTGGAGAGTGTGGAGTCGGGCTTCGAACTCTTCGCGCAGATGGGCGTAGGGCCGGTTGCCGTAGAATGCGGTGCGGTCGACGCCGGCTTCGCGGGCGAGGGTCTTGATGTCGCAGTTGCCGCCGGGTGGGATTTCGCCGCGGAGCAGCCGGTCCATTGCTGCTCGGACGCGGTTCTGGTTCTCGGTTCGCTGCTGCGTAGTGATTCTCATGGGATGTCCTGGTTGGGTTGGGGTGTGGTCGCGGCGTCGATCTCGGCGATGACGCGCAGGGCCCGGTCGTGGTCAGCGCGCAGGCGGTCGCGTTCAACGGTCCGGGTCTTGCCGAGCTGGCCGATGAAGGTTTTGGTCCGCTCGGCGTGCTCGGCCCAGACCGGCCGGTGGGTGGGGTGGTGGGTGGCTTGCGGGCAGCGGGCCGAGTCACACATTCCGACGAGCGGTCGGTCGGCGGTCGGGGTGCCGGCGATTTTGAGGCAGAGGGCGCGGGATGGGTCGGTGAACCAGCAGTAGTTTGCCGGGCCCAGGTGTAGGACTTTGGCGCGTTTGGTGAGCAGGTTGAGGATGTCGCGGTCGTTGTGCTGGATCTTCGGCGTGGTCTCGAACGCTGCGGTGATCTCGGTATCGATGCTGGCGAAGAACGCGGTGAGGCTGCGGGCGCCGGGGCCGGCGGGCAGGATGCCCTGTTGGTAGTTGCGGAACTCGGCCAGGACCAGGTCGAGGTTGCGGTCGGACTCGTGCTTGTTGACCTCGGACAGCAGCTCGGCTTGCGCGCCGCCGGGGCGGCAGGCGTAGCCCTCCGTGGTGGCGACGGCGACATGCTTGAGATGGATCTTGGAGGCGAGGACGCCGCCGGGTCGGTAAGCCAGTTCCAGGGCCAGGGTTCTGCGTAGCATTCTGAGGTTCACCGGGCCGTCCGGGATCGCGGCGAGTCCGAGCCGTTGCCCGGCCGGCGAGTTGACCCAGTTCTTGAACCAGGTGTAGCGGACGGTGAACGCGAAGCGGCCGAAGAGCAAGGCTTCGTCGTGTGGGCTGCGGTGTAGTTGTTCGGCGAGTTCGACGGCCTGACAGGCGGGTTCGACCACGATCCATTGCCAGGTTCACCCGCACCTCCCGCCCGGGCCCGGCGAACAGCGCCCGCGCGGCGCGGTAGGTGAACGGCTCCGCCGGCGCGTAGCCCTCGGCCATCGCCCACCGGTAGAACAGCGACAGGATGCTCCCGTGCTGGCCCCGCGTCGTCGCCGCGAACCGCACCTTCACCGGCCCCGCGGCCCGGTGCTCGGCGTACCGGCGCAACCCCGCTTTCAGCCGCTCCCGCGACTCGAACAGCCCGACGCCATGCGCGGCCAGGAACTCCGCCCAGTCCTTCACCACCCGCGCATACGTCGCCCACGAACTCGCCGCGGGGGCACCACTGGCCGGTAACTCCCGCAACCACCGGTTCACTACCACCACCGGACGCTGAGCAGCAGGACCGTCCTCGAACCGCAGATCGTCGTCAACGAGCACCGGCATGCCTTCCGGGATCAACGGCCGATGCTCCACATCCCACGACTGCCAGCCCCGGGCAGAGAAGAAAGTCAAGATCACGGCTGCCGACGGTAGAAACACCACACGCCTCAGCGCAACCGCCAAATCCCCAGCTCAATCACCCTGTGGCAGGCAATCGCAACACGGGAACTAAGCGGGGAGAATGTGGCGCAGCATGTGCTGGTGCATCTTCGGGATCCGTAGTTCGGCGGTCTCGGCCGGGTGCTTGAGCCGCCGCCTCGCCGCGTGCCGGTCCATCCGAGCGCCGCACGAGCTACCTGAGATCGGGCCGTCATCACGCTCCTCGACGGCGCGGTCGATCGCCCGTTGCCACCGTCGGGGTAGCGACACCTGGTCAGCCGGCCAGCGCGGGAACACCTTCAGGTGGGAGTCGGTGTGCAGCCGAGACTGACCCCGGTAACGGCCGAGGTACGCGGCCACCGCGGCCGCCATCAGACGCGGCAACGGTGGACTGGGGTGCTGTCGAGGTAGTCACACCCCACGCTTCGACCAACTGGCGCTGGCCAGGATCGTTGTCGTGCCCGCGCAGGGCGCGGCGCCCACGATTCCGGGTGCAGGGCAGCGGTGCACCTACGGGAGATTCTTCCGAGCGACGACCCGACGCTCGGCATCTCGTCAGCCGGAGCGGTGACCGGTCGGCTCCTCGACCATCTGATGGCCGGCGACCAACTCTGCCCCGTGCCGGATCCCGCGCTGTACGGCGGGAGCCGGCCCCGCACCTACCTGTGGAGAGGAGTGCGGACTTCCGTACAGACGCCTTCGGAGAATGACACCGGCGGCGGCCCGCCGTCGACGTGGGACCGCCCCCGCTGCACGCCCGAACCGGGCCACCGCCGCGGTTTGCCGAGCAACTGCTCCGGCGAACTACGGGGCCTGGACCAGGCCCACCCCGCGGTCGGCCGGGTCGACACCCGGCGCGAATCCGTTCGTCGTCGCGCCGGCGAGCAGCTTGGCGACCACTGCGGCGCGGGCCGTCGTCGCGGGCACTGCGGTGGTCAGGACCTGCTCCCACCACAGCGCGGCGACTCCGGCGACGTGCGGCGCGGCCATGCTCGTGCCGTTGTGGCTGACCAGGCCGCCGCCGAGCCTGGCGGAGACGACGCCGACACCGGGAGCGCTGATGTTCGCGAACGTGTTGGAGAAGGGGGCGACTTGCAGGGCCCTGGCCGGTTGCTGCAGGGCGGCCACCGAGATCACGCCATCAGCGGCTGCCGGCATCTCGACGCCGATCTCGAAGTCCGGGTTCACCTGCCGGCGGCTGGCGTTTCCGGCCGCTGCGACGATCACGCTGCCGTTCTCGAACACCTCTCGGCTACGGATCATCTCCATCAACGCGTCGAAGGCCCGCACGTTCGCCCGGTACGCCTGCAACGCGGCCGACGCGGCCAGATCCGCCGGCATGCCGCCTTCCACCTGCCGCCGTACGAATGCAGGAAGGTCGATCCCGATCGACATCGAGACGACGTGGGCGTTCTGCTCGACCGCCGCCCATTGGATGCCGCTGAGGATCCCGTCGGTGCTGCCGCTGCCGTCGTCGCCCAGGACCTTGCCGATGAGCGCCCTGGTGACCCCGGGCGCCACGCCGATCCGGGTGTCGTCGACGTCGCGTCCGAAGATCGTGCCCGCGCAGTGTGTGCCGTGGCCCTGCTTGTCGCCGTTGCCGGACCCGGTGAAGTCCTTCTGCACCAGCGTGACACCGCTGAACGCCTTGTGCCCGGCGTCGATCCCGGTGTCCAGAACACACACCGTGACGCCCGAACCGGTGAAGGCCGAGACGTCGGCGCCGACCGCCTCGACGCCCCAGGTCGGGCCGGCCGCGGCGGCTTCCGGTTCCGGCTGGTGGCCCTCCATGTCCACCGGCCGGACCAGCGCGATCGGCATGACCGGCGCGATGGCCCGCACCTGCGGATCGCGCGCGAGTGTGCGGATGTCCCGCTTGTCCAGCGACTCGACCTCGATCCTGGCGCTGCTGGGCGCTGCTCCCTCCCGGTCCGAGATCGCGGCCTCGAACGGGCCCGCCACGTTCTGTCGGCTCATATCGCGCAAGATCGTGTACTTTGCCATAACTTGTCCTCGCCTGCTCTACGCGTTCAGCTGGGGCAATCTTGAAAAGAGATAATGCCTACAAAAGGTACAAAAGGCTCGCCTGGTCTGTGTCAGCGGGGCGAGGTCGAGACCCGTTCGTGAGCGAGCGGATCGCGGCAGAGCAGGACGGGCGCGGCACCGGCAGTCGTGCACACTGGGTGGATGGCGAGCGTTGGCTCAGTGCGCATCTTCCACGCCGACGAAGGTTGGGGCGTCATTGACGGGCCGGATGTGCCGGGCGGGTGTTGGGTGCACTTCTCCGTCATTGCCATGGACGGCTATCGAGAGCTGACGGACGGCCGGCATGTCTCATTCCGTTACGAGGCTGCAAGCCAGGACGGCTTCGACTACCGGGCAGTGAAGGTCTGGACGGAGGGTGTCGAGCCGCCCGACGAACCTCGAGCTGAGGGCGGCGGCTCTGCGGTCTACCGCAGCATGCTCACATCGACGTTCGATGCGCCTCACTCGGACGACGCAGCGGGGACGCAGCCGTAGACCGAGCCATGCCGCGGAATGCGTACGTCGCGTTGATCGGTGATGATGCACGCCGTCTCGCGAGGGATGACCGCCTGTCGGAGCTCGCTCACGGCCCGCTGCACCACCGCGCGCGACACGTGCTGGAAGACTCCGGCCCGGTCCGCTGGGTCGACATGCGTGACACCTTCCGAGCTGCCTCGACCGTCGTGGAGTTGCACCCGGAGGTGTTCCGCGGTCTTCTGGACGGATACCACGCAAGCCCCGCCGCGCTGGTTGAGCGGCAAGGTCGCGGCCGGGTGGCTGCGGACCTCGCCGTCGGAAGCGCCCTAGAGTGCGAAGACATGGCGGGGTATCAATTGCGGCCGTTGCGGGCCGGGGACGCGGTCGACGAGCGGCTCGAGCCCGCGGAGTGGTCGCTGGTCGCGGCGGCCGGCGACGGGACCGTCGCCGGGTGGGCCTCGTTGCGGTCGTGGACCGAGGACGACGGGGTGCATCTGTTCCTCACACAGGGGCACGTGCGCGCGGCGCACCGGCGGCGCGGGCTCGGCGGGATGCTGCTCGACGCCAGCGAGGCGGCCGCGGCCCGGCTCGCCGAGCAGCGGCGGCTCAGCGGGACGGTGATGCTCGGCGGCAACGCCGACGACGGCCAGGACGACCGGGCGGCGCTGCTGGCCAGCCGGGGGTACGCACGGATCTTCACGATGGTCTGGATGAGGCGGGACGCTTCGCCCGTACCGCCGAGGGATCTGCCGAAAGGGATCGCCGTGCGGACCGCGACCGTGGACGATGCCGGTGATCTGTGGCGCCTCGCGCAGCGAGCGTGGGCCGGGCGGCCGTTCGTGATCCTGCCCTCGGCCGACCGTCTGCGGGATTGGCTGTGCCGGTCGGACCGGTCGTCGTTCCTGGTGGCGATGTCGGGGGAGCGGATCGCCGGGTTCGTGGCCGCGCACGGCGACGAGATCGAGGACGTCGGCGTCGATCCGGACTTCCAGCGGCGGGGCCTGGCGTCGGCGCTGCTCAGCCGCGTGCTGGCGGATCTCGGCGGCCCGGCCCGGCTGCGGACCGAGGGCCACGATCCGGCGGGCGCCCGCACGTTGTACGAGAAGCTCGGATTCCGGGTGGTGACCAGCCACCACCGTTACCGCAAGCCGCTGTGGTAGGCGGCGCGGGCGGCCGCGATCCGCGGGGCGTGCTCGACCGCCCACTCACCGACCGCGAGGACCAACGGGAGGAGCGAGGCGCCCAGATCGGTGAGGGCGTACTCGACGTGTGAGGCGGTGACACTGCGGCTGACCAGGCCGTCCGCTTCCAGGCTGCGCAGCGTGCGGGTCAGGATGCGGCGGCTGAGCCCCTCGACCGTACGGTCCAGCCGGTTGAAGCCGGCCGGCCCGCCGTCGCGCAGGACGACCAATATCAGGACGTTCCACTTCTCCCCGACGAGCCGCAGCACATCGGTGGCGGTGCACGTCTCGCGATCGGCCGTGGTGACGGGCAGCGGCAGGACCGGTGACATGAATGTGCCTTCTTTCGGGCGCGGCCGGCGTCGTCGACGATCCCAGTATGCGCACTGTGGTGATCGCGGGCGGGACCCGCGGAATCGGCCGGGCCCTGGCATCGTCCCTCGACGGCGACGTGATCGCGCTCGGCAGCGCCGACGCCGACCTCACGTCGGTCGCGCAGACCCGCGCCCTGATCGAACGGCTGCCGGACCGGATCGACGCCCTGGTCCTGTCGGCCGGCCAGTTCTCCCGGAGGAGGATCGTCACGGCCGAGGGGCACGAGCGGACGTTCGCGATCGGCGTGCTGGCCCGGTACCTTCTCGCCGACGGCCTGCGCCCGGCCCTGGAGCGCAGCCCGAACCCGATGATCCTCAACCTGTGCGGGGTCGCCGGCATCCGGGCCGGCCGCGTCCACTGGGATGACCTGACCCTGACCCGGGGCTATTCGCTGCTGACCGCGACGATGCAGGTGGCACGGGCCAACGACCTGCTCGGCGCCGGGTTCGCCGACCACGCTCCGGGCAGCCCGATCCGGTACGTCCTCTACAACCCGCTGTTCGTCGACAGCGGCATGCACCGCCACTTCGACCAGCCGGTACGCACCCTCGTCGGTGGCGCCGCGAAGGTGTTCGGCCAGTCGGTGGAAAGGGCCGCCGTCCCGTTGAAAGCCCTGCTCGACGACCCGCCGACGGCACCGCTGACCGCGCTGCGGCGAGGGCGGACGGTGCCCCTGCCGGACAAGAGCGACGCGGCCCGGCTCTACGACGTGATCCGGGCCGCCCGGGAATGACCCACGGTTGTCATCCGGCTGCCGGCCGGCCTCGTCGGAGCGCCGACCTCACGGGAGAACGACACATCGACGGCAGCGGGCCTCGTACGTGTAGGTGCCGTCGTCGGGCAGTGCCGTCGACGGGGCCAGCTCGCGGATCATCGGCTTGCCGTGCTCCAGCACCTGCGTGTGCGTCGCGTCCAGGCAGCGGCACACGTCGCAGACCGCCCGCCGGTAGATCACCTCGGCCGGCGCCAGCTCGAACAGCGCCCGCACCGGCGCGAACAGCTGCCCCCGGTGGTCGAGGTCGATCCCGGCGACCACCACCCGCACCCCCGAGCGGACCGCCGCCCCGAGGACCGCGATGTCGTCGACGGTGAACATGTGGATCTCGTCGACGCCGATCACCTCGACGTCGCCGTCGGCCGCCCCGGCCAGCGTGTGCACCTTCACCGTCTGCAGGCTGCCGCCCGACCGTGACATGACCGCCGTGTCCCGCCCGTGCCGCGCCGACTGGAACACCCGATGCGGGATGTTCGCATACTGCAACGGCGACAGCAGGCTGATCATCTCCAGCGACTTGCCGCCCTTCATCGGGCCGAGGATCACGGTCAGGTCCATGGCGCACACCGTGCCATCCACCCGGCCGTGCGCCAAATCATGATCGCGGGAGGGTGGCCCACACCACCTTGCCGTCATGGGTGGACTGGCTTCCCCACCGCGTCGACAGCGCGTCCACCAGCAGCATCCCTCGTGGCGCGTCCGGATCGGTCGACGCCCGGCCCGGCAGCAGCGGCACCTGGGCCGAGCCGTCACGGACCGCCAGCAGCAGATAGCGGTGGCTCAACGTCAGCCGCAGGCTCAGCATCGTCCGGGCGTGCACCACCGCGTTCGTCACCAGCTCGCCGGCGATCACCGAGGCCCGGTCGGTCAGATGCGGCAGGGCCCAGCGCAGGCACGCGTCGGCGACCACGTCCCGCGCCCGGCGTGACGCCCCGCTGGCCGGCAGCATCATGTCGCTGATCGTCGGCAGGCGTGGCCCCGGATCGGCGCTCATCGCCGCGTCGACCGTGCCGAACACCGGCAGCCGGCCGTAGCCGCCGCCCTCGAGCAACCGGGACAGCTCCGGAGCGGGCGCCGCCAACAGCAGTGGCGTGCCCGGCCACACCGCGGCCTGCCGGGACACGGCCAGGAAGACCGACGCGGCGGCCGACTCGGCCAGGCCCAGACCGCCCAGATCGAGGACGACCGCGTCGGGCTGCTCCACGAGGCACTTCATCAGGGTCATCCGGACCTGCGGCGCCGACGACACGGAGAGCTGGCCGGTGACTCGCACCAGCAGCCGCGTGCCGATCGACTCGACGTCGCATCGGATGGCCGTCATCCACCCATTGTCGCTCACCGCCGCGCATGGACAACGCCCGGAAGTCGAGCGGTCCGATCATCCGGCGCCGCCGGGCCAGACGGCCGCTGGGTAAGGACACGGAACGGCGCCGCCGCGCTGCACGGTTCGCCGGGTCAAGACACGGAACGGCGCCGCCAGGGACGGCCGCCGGTCGGGACAGCGGCGGGTCAGGACGGCGGCGGGTCAGCCGCCGCGCCGGGATGAGGTGGGAGCGTCGCGCACACCGCCGGACCGGACCGTGGTGACGGCCAGATAGTCCACGAGCTCGGTGACGCGCAGCACCTGGAACACGATCGGGGTCACTCCCTCGACGGACAGCCCGGCCCCGACCTTGTCGGTCAGGGCGCGGCACTCCAGCAGGGCCCGGATCCCGGCGGAGTCGAGGAAGGTCAGCTTGGTGGCGTCCAGCGTGACGTGCGTCGGCACACACCGGTCGACGACGCCGGAGACCGCCTCGGTGACCTGGCGGGTCTCGTCGTAGTCGAACTCACCGATCAGCGCAACCCGGATACAGCCGTCGGAGTCGGCCTCGCCCACCACGACGGTGAGCCGGCTGGTGGCGTGTGCGAACTTCATCTGGACCCCTGTCAGGCACGCGGCGGTAGCCCCTCACTGCTGAAGGTGTCACCGCCACCTTACGCCGCGATGTCCCCGGCGGGCAGTCGACAGGGCGGCCACCGGTCAGTCGAAGTCGTAAACGGTCACCGGGATGTCGCGGGCGCACAGCGCGGCCGTGATCATCGGCTCGATCCGCTCCCACCGGCCGCCCGCCAGCCCGCACCCGATCCGTGGCATGTGCACCGAGGCGCCCAGCTCGGCGGCGTGTTCGGCGACGGTGTGCAGGCAGCGCCCGATCGCGTCGTACCGCACCGGCGGCCCGCCGCTGCCCGTCCGGATGCCGCGCTGCCCGACCATGTTGGCCACCCACACGTCCGGCTGCACCTGTACGAGCTGGGTCGCGCCCAGCCCGAAGTCGTTGCCGGCCCGCTCCCGGTGCCACTGCCGGAACGCTCGTTCCGGCTCCTTCCAGCGCCGGGAGATCGCCACCACGAAACCCTTGCCCCATCCGCCGATGTCGTTCGACACATGCGCGATGATCTTCGGCCCCTTGGCCTGCGGGCTGGTCGCGTCACCCTTGAGGTATCTCACTGCCGACATCCGACGATCTTCGCGTACGCACCACCCGCCCCGCGATCGTGATATCCGCCCGGACCGCGCAGTCGCCGCGCCGGTCCCGGGCTGGCCCAGCGGTGACACAGTGGATGGTCAGAGCATCGCCAACGACTCCGTCTGGGGTGATCGGTGTTGTCAGAGAATCCGCCTACCAAAGCTCCGTGGCTGCCGCCGCGATGGTTCATCCGGACCGCCTGGGTGGTGCACCGGGCCCTCTACCGCGTCACCGGCGGCCGGTTCGCCCTGCAGCGGGCCAGACCGGAGCACTGGGGGACGATGCGTCTCACCGTGACCGGCCGCCGCACCGGCCGCGAACGGCCGGTGATCCTCGCCTACGTCGAGGACGGCCCGAACCTGACCACCCTGGCCATGAACGGCTGGGGCGAGGGCGACCCGGCGTGGTGGCTCAACCTGCAGGCCCACCCGGACGCCCACGTCGTCTGGCCGGACGGCGAGCGCCTGGTCCGGGCCCGTGCCGCCGAGGGCGCCGAACGTGAGCGCCTCTGGACGCTGTGGCGGGAGAACAACAAGGACCTGGAGGCGTACGCGTCGCGCCGGGCCACCCCGACCGCCGTGATCGTCCTGGAGCCCCGGGACGGGTGAGCCCCACTCGGCCCGGCGGGCGCGCGACTCCACTGGCACAGCCGTGCGCCGCTGCCTCCGGGGTCGCGGGTCGCTCGGGCGGGAACGTTCCTGTCATACGGGCGACCTAATATCGGCGCCATGTTGGGAGTGCACTTCGCGATCACCGCGGAGCAGGAGAAGCGGCTGCTCGACGCCGACGGCGACGACGACACGGTCAGTGAGATCATCGGCGACCTCGAGGAGGAGTGGGCCGACGACGCCCTCAAGGTCGACACGGACAAGGCGTGGGACGCGATCCACCGCTGCCTCACCGACGGCTCCCTCGACCCCGAGGCGGGCAGCCCACCGCTCTCGCTGGCCGTCGCGGGCGGCCGTCACCTGCACGACGAGGCGTATGTGGTGCACGTGACCGCCGGCGAGGTGCGCGACGTGGCGGCGGCCCTGCTCGACATCGACGAGCCGTGGCTGCGCGAGCGGTTCGGCGACTTCGACGACGACTACGCCGGGGCCGCCGACGAGCAGGACTTCGCGTATACCTGGTCCAACCTCGCCGACCTGCGGGATTTCTACCAGCGCGCCGCAGCCGCGGGCCGTGCCGTCATCTTCACCGCGATGTGAGCGAGGCACCGTGACGAGTTGGCAGATGTCCGCGGTGGCCGCCTTCGTCAGGCTCACCCGGCGGCGCAACTACGAGACCGAGCAGGCGGGGCTGCGCAACCTCGCGCGCCCCAAGGGCCCTTCGCAGCCGCCCGCGGCGATCCGGCGGAGGTTCGCGGTGAGCACCACCCGTGACCACGGCTTCGACGTGCACCGCGTCCGCCCGCACGGCGACGACACCGGCATGACCGTGATCTACCTGCACGGCGGGGCCTACACGAGCGAGATCGTCCGCCAGCACTGGTCACTGATCGACCACATCGCCGACGGCACCGGCCACGAGGTCGCCGTCCCGATCTACGGCCTGGCCCCCGCCCACCACGGTCTGCAGGCGCTGGAGCTCGTGACCGCCGTGATCGCCGCCGAGACGGCCCGCGGCCGCCGCTGCTATCTGGCCGGCGACTCGGCCGGCGGCGGTCTGGCCCTGCTGGCCGCCCAGGCGGTCGCCGGCACGGCCGGGGGAGTGGCCGGCGTGACCGCGATCGCCCCCTGGCTGGACCTGTCGATCAGCAACCCCGAGGTCGACCGGGTGGAGCCCCACGACCCGTGGCTGCGCCGTCCCGGTCTGCGCCCGCTGGCCGACGCCTGGGCCGGCGGCATCCAGCTACAGGATCCGCGTCTGAGTCCGCTCTTCGGCGACCTGACCCGCCTGCCACCGCTGCAGATCCTGGTCGGCACCCGCGACATCACCCTGCCCGACTGCCGCCTGCTCCGCGACCGGCTGCCGTCCTCGGTGCCCCTGACCTACCACGAGGAGCGGGGCGCCGTGCACGTCTATCCACTGCTCCCCGTCCCCGAGGCCCGCGCCGGCCGCCACGCGATCATCGCCCACATCCGCGCCTCGACCGCCCGATGACCGCATTCGCCCAGGCACGGGCCGACACGTCCCTGATCGTGGTCGAAGGTCCCCTCCGGGAGCGCCAGAGGGTAGCCTGTGACGGCCAGGCCCGGCCCGGGCTCCGACCGCCACGCCATCGACCTTTGGGTATATGAAGACTGCGCAGACCAGCGGTGACCAGGTGCGGCACCGGCTTCAGACGGTGCTTGTCGGCGTGCTCGAACGCACCCGGCTCATGCAGGGGCAGCCCGGCCGCCAGCTCCTCGTCGAGCAGCTCCGGGACCGCCTCGGCCAGTTCCCGCTCCGCGAGCACGCCGAGTTGCGGTTGCAGACGGCCGAGCTGGTGCGCGCCTGCCGCAAGCTCACCGACGGGCTCCAGATCCTGGTGGAGACGGTCGAGCACCTGGAGCCCGGCACCGAGGAGGTCGTCCAGCTGCGGCGCCTGCGTGACGAGTGGGAGGCGGCCGAGGTCCTCACCCCGGACGACTGGACCCGGTTGCGCCCGCTCCTGGAGACCCTCACGCCCACCAATCTGACCGTTCTCTACCAGCGCGCCACCGAGCACCGCTCGCCCGGCCCACCCTCCTGGTGCTCCAACGCCTGGCAGGCGTTCGTGCACCTCGCCGGGCAGAACGCCGGGCCCGACGGGCTGCCGCCCAGCATGGCCTTCCTGGCCCTGCTCGAGGACCAGGTCGACGCGCAGGGCAAACGGTCGATCAGGCTCCGCAACGACCGGCTGGCCACCGATCAGAAACTGACGGCGGAGCTGGCACACCGGCGGGCCCACCTGGAGCGCGGCGGCGAGCAGCCGATGGACACCACCTCGTACCTGGTGGTTCAGATCGAGCCGCACCTGGACCCGGGCGGCGGCGACGACATGTATGCGTTGTCGCACTTCCGGCAGTGGTATGGGGCAGATTCCTGGCATTCTCGGCGGGGAGAGCCCCTCCTGGTCCGCCTCAGCGACCTGGAACGCGAGGTGGAACGCTTGATCGAGCAGATGGAGATCGACTGGGCGGCCCGGACCGGCACCGTGGTGGTGGAGTTCGTCCTGCCGTGGGAGTTGCTCAACGTCGGGGTCGACCGCTGGCGCAAGGAGACCGGCAGCTCACGGCCGATCGCACTGGCCATGGACTACCCCGTGGTGGTGCGCTCGCTCGAGCGTCTGCGCACCCAGCGCTGGCATCGCGCCTGGAACCAGCGCTGGCGTCAGCTCCTCACCGCCCCCGCCCAGAGCGTCGTCTACTGGAGCCATCCCAGCGGCAAGGACTACTTCACCCGGCTGGAGGCGGAGCTGAAAGCCGACGACCGGGTGGTGTCGCTGGTCCTGAGCGAGCCGCCGGCACAGATGGGCGCGACCGGCCAGCTGGAGATCGAGGCGGCCCTTCGTGCCGGGCTGCCGGTGATCATCTGGCATCGCGGGGACTGTACCAGCGCCGAGTTCCGGGAAGCGGTCACCGGTCTGGTCACCGACGGAGGCATAGGACAACTGCCGCAGCGTGCGAAAGAATTGCGGCATCAGGCGCTTCGGCTCGAACCCGATCTCCGGGACGGTCACATCGGCCACCGGCTGACCATCCTCTGGGACGACCCGGTGCGCAGGCCCGACACGCTCGGCGCTCCGGACCGCGGGACGGGGGAGACCTGGTGACCGGGGACGACACGGCGGAGACCTGGGAGGCGATCTCCCGGGCGCTGCGACCGCTGTCCCGGTGGCGTGTGACGGTGCTGGTCGACGCCGGGCCGTCGATGGCGGTGTGGCGTGACACCGTCGACCACGGCGTGGCGGTGCTCCGCGCCCACGAGGACCTGAGTGATGTCGAGGTGGTGCCGTTCGACACCGCCTCGGCCGAGGTGACCCTGCCGTCCGGGCAGATCGACGTCGACGGGCGGATCGTGCTGGTGCTGACCGACGGCACCGGCGCCGCCTGGCACGCCGGGGCGATGCAGCCCCTGCTGCGCGCCTGGGGCCGCCGCGCCCCGATCGCCATCCTGCACCTGCTGCCCCAACTGCAGTGGTACAGGACCGGGATCCGGCCGCGCCGGCTGCGCCTGTGGCAGCCCGGGTCCCAGCGCGCGGGCGCCAACGCCGGCCTGGCGTGGGAGATGCACAACCCGGTCCCCGACGTCCTCGACGAGCCCGAGCCGGTCGGCGGTGACCCGGTCCCGGTGCCCGTCCTCGAGCTCGACGCCCGGTGGCTCGCCGCCTGGGTGCGGCTGGTCACCGGCGGCGAGGCGCAGCTGCCCGCGGTGCTGGCCGCCGACCGGCGCCCGGACACCGTCGTGCCGCCGTGGATGGACGCCGCCACCACCGCGCGGATGCGGGTCCGCGAGTTCACCGCATGGGCCACCCCCACCGCGGTCACCCTCGCCACGCAACTCGCCGCGGCCCCGCTCAACCTGGCGGTGATGCGCTGGGTCCAGCGGGCGCTGATCCCGGACTCGGAGACGTCACACCTGTCCGAGATCCTCAACAGCGAGTTGCTGCACCCGGTCGACCCCTCACCCGGCGCGTCCGACAGCGCCGAGGTCACCTACGAGTTCCACCGCGGCGTCCGGGAGGAGCTGCTCGCGGCCGGTCGCCGGGCCGACGCGGTACGCGTGTTGCGGGTCGTCGACGAGCAGTTGGGCGCAACGGTCCCGGCGGTCCGCGGGCTCCGCCGGATGCTCGACGACCCGGACGCCACACCGATGCCGCCGGTGACGCCGGAGACCGCCCCGTTCGTCCGGGTCGAGCAGGCGGTGTGCCACGCCCTGTCCGGCCCCTACCTGGCTCGTGCGCGCCATCTGCACGAAGCGCTCGGCTTCGACGCGGACACGCCGTCCGCCACTACTACGGAGAGCACGCCCGCTGTGACAATGGGACAGACGGGCGCCGATGACCGGACAGCAGGAGGAGCGGCAGTGTCGAGCAGGGTGTCGGAAGTGGCTGCACCACCGAGAACACCGGCCGGCGCGCCCGTCATCTGGGGTAGCGTCCCGCCTCGCAACCCGAACTTCACCGGCCGGGAGACCCTGCTGGACCACCTGCACGAGCAGATGCGGGTGGGCACCACCGCGGTCCTGCCGCACGCGCTGCACGGCATGGGCGGCGTCGGCAAGTCCCAGCTGGCCGTCGAGTACGTCTATCGCCACCAGGACGAGTACGACGTGATCTGGTGGATCCCGTCGGAGCGGCCGGCCCAGATCGGCAACGCGCTGGCCGAGCTCGCCCAGCGACTGCAACTACCGGTCGGCCTCGAGGCGAACGCGGCGATCCCGGCCGTCCGCGAGGCACTGCGCCTCGGTCAGCCGTACCCCAACTGGCTCTTGATCTTCGATAACGCGGAGAGCCCGGAGGCGGTGCGCCGCTACTTCCCCAACGGCGGTCCCGGCCGCATCATGGTCACCTCGCGTAACCCGCAGTGGTCCAACATCGCCCGTCAGCTCGAAGTCGACGTCTTCGCCCGGCGGGAGAGCGTCGAGCTGCTGCGCCGTCGCGGCCCGGAGCTCAGCGACCACGACGCGGGCCGGCTGGCCGAGGCGCTCGGTGACCTGCCGCTGGCGTTGGACCAGGCTGCGGCGTGGCGGGCCGAGACGGGCATGCCCACCGACGAGTATCTGCGGCTGTTCGAGGAGAAGCGCACCGAGCTGCTCGAAGTGTCGGTCCCGCTCGACTACCAGCTGCCGGTCGCCGCCGCGTGGAACGTGTCGCTGGACCGCCTCGCCGAGTCCAGCCCCGGCGCGCTGCGGCTGCTGCAGGTGTGCTCGTTCTTCGCCCCGAGCCGATCCCGCGGACCCTGTTCAGCCGCGGCCGGGCCAGCAACGTCCACCCCGAGCTGGACGCCGTGCGCCGCGACCCGATGCGCCTCAACCGGGCCATCCGCGAGATCAACCGGTATGCACTGGCCAAGATCGACCACCGGACCAACTCG
This sequence comes from Actinoplanes sp. CA-252034, assembly GCF_050956125.1. NCBI lineage: Bacteria > Bacillati > Actinomycetota > Actinomycetes > Micromonosporales > Micromonosporaceae > Actinoplanes > Actinoplanes sp. CA-252034. Next base: position 5,444,922 of record NZ_CP191846.1, on the reverse strand, counting down.
ATCCAGATGCACCGCCTCGTCCAGGCGGTTCTGATGGACCGCCTCGACGACACCGAGCAGACGTCGATGCGGCAGAGCGCGCACCTGATGCTCGCCGACGGCGACCCCAACGACCCCAACTCGCCGGACACCTGGCGGGCCTACGCCGATCTGTACCCGCATGCCATGCAGGCACAGGCGTTCCGCTCCACCGACCCGTGGGTGCAGCAACTGGTCGACAACCTGTCCCGCTACCTTTACTGGTGGGGCGACCACCGGGCCGCGTTCGACCTGGCCGACCGCGCCTACGAGGCCCGCCGCGACCAGCTCGGCGCCAACGATCCGTCCACGCTGCGGATGGGCCACTGGATGGGCTGGCTGCTGTTCGTCCTCGGCCGGTTCACCGAGGCGGCCCAGCTCAACGAGCAGGTGCTCACCGCGTACCAGGAGATCGTCGACGAGGACAACGAGGACCTACTGCGCGCCCTCGGGGCCGTCGCCGCCGACCGCCGGGTCGCCGGCGACTTCAAAGGCGCCCTGGAGCTGGCCGAGGACATCTACCAGCGGCACGTGCGCGCCCTCGGCCCCGATGACGTGGAGACCATCACGGCCGGTCACAACCTCGCCGTGAGCCTGCGGCTCTCCGGCAACCTGCAGCGGGCCTCCGACATCGACCAGCAGAACCAGGAACTGCGCATCCAGCTCTACGGCACCGACCACCCGATCACCCTGGAGAGCACCCGCAACCTGATCACCGACCGGCGCGAGCTCGGCGACTACGTGGGCGCCCGCGCCGCGGCCCAGGCCGTCGCCGACCAGCTGCGCCACCAGCTCAGCCCCGGCCACCCCCAGACCCTGCGGGCGATGCGGACCCTCGCGGTGGCGCTGCGCAAGGCCGGCGACCACCAGGCCGCCCGGCAGATCTCCGAGGAGGTACGCGACGGGTTCCTCACCCGCTACGGCGAGGACCACCCGGACACCATCGCCGCCTCGCTCAACCTCTCCAGCGACCTGCGCGAGACCGGCGACCTCGACGGCGCGGCCGAGCTCGGCGAGCGGGTGTACGGCAGCTACCAGCGTCTCCTGGGCAACGACCGGCACCCGCACACGATCGCCGCCCGGCTCAACTGGGCGGTCACCGAGCGGATGCGCGGCAACGTGGCCCAGGCGCGACGGATGGACGAGGAAGGCTTCGCCCAGCTGCGCGAACAACTCGGCGACGACCACCCGCTCACCCTGGCCGCGGCGCTCAACCTCGCGAGTGATCTCTACTCCGAAGGGCTTTACGAGCAGGCGTACGCGCGCGACGTCGACGCCACGTCACGGTTGTCGCGCGTGCTCGGACCGGAGCATCCGACCACCCTCGCCGGATACGGAAACCTCGCCAGCGACCTGCTCAAACTCGGCCGCGAGAGGGACTCCGCGGAGACGCACGCGCGAACCGTGGCGGCGTTCCAGCGGATCCTCGGCGACGATCACCCGGCCACGGCCGCCGCCATCGACCTCGATCGGCGGGCCAACTGCGACATGGACCCGCTGCCCCTGTAGACATCCCACCCCGATCCGGCCCGTCACCCTCGGCCGGACGGATTGCCCCGCCCGTCACCCTCGGCCGGACGGATTGCCCCGCCCGTCACCCTCGGCCGGACGGATTGCCCCCGGCCCGCCCGGCGCTGTGCGGCCCGCGTTCGCTGTGCGGCCCGCGTTCGCTGTGCGGCCCGCGTTCGCCCTTTGGCCCCGGCTCGGCCTGGCTCGGCTCGGCCTGGCTCGGCTCGGCCTGGCTCGGCTCGGCCTGGCTCGGCTTGGCTGGCCTGGCCGGTTCGGCCTGACCCGGGTTCGGCCCGGGTCGAGTCGGTTCGCTCGGCATTTGGGGGACGGCTTGGTCCTGGTTGATGGGGCCGACCGGGCCCTCGCCGCCCGGACGCGCAGGGGCCGTGATGCAGGGTGGCCGGGTGTTGCCGGCTCGGGCCGGCGTTTGCGGGGCGGCCCGTCAGGCAGGCCCAATCCAGGCGGCCAGCTTCTCCAGGTCGACGGCTCCGCCCGAGCTGCGGAGCGCCTGATGCACCGCTCGTACCAGCTCTGGGCGGGTCTGCAACGCCTCCGCGGCCGGGCCGGTGAGGATCAGCCCGAGCCCGGCCCAGGCGCCCGGCCGGTCGGAGCCCGCCGACAGCTCGGCCAGGTATCCGTGCCGCGCGGCGTCGTGGTCGCCCGCCACCAGGGCGAGATCGGCGGCCCCGGCCCCGGTCACGACGTCGCCGACCGCTTCCGGATCGTCGCTGAGCCGCTCGAACCCGGCCGGGTCGGTCAGCCGCCACAGCTCCAGGACCGCACGTGCGTCCAGCCCGCGAGCGGCCGGGTCGGCCTGCAGGACCGTAGCGATGGCGTGCGAGGGCGGCTCCGGACGGGCGGCGCCGGCGGTCCAGGCCTCCGCGTATGCCGTGACCACCTCGGCCGGTGGCTGGAGGTGGTGCAGGCGCCACCGGCCCCGGTGGTCGGCGACGGCGTCGTGGGCCGCGGCGAGCGGCCGCGCGGGGACGCTGTCGGCCTGCCACTGCTCGGCGGTCGCGGTGAGGCCGTCCACGAGCCGCCGGCCGACCTCGGTCAACTGCGGCAGCCGGGCCACCATGGTCAGGATGGTGGCCACCTGACGGCGCCACCGGGCGAACTCGAAATGGGCCAGCGCCGCCGCGCTGTCGGTGGCCCCGTGGCGGAAGGCTCGCCAGAACTCGGTGATGCCCGCGAACGCGTACACCCCCTGGAGCAGCCCGCCCAGGGGCCGCGGGTCGTCGCGCCAGGGTGCGTACAGTCGCTGGTCGGGCTCGCCGCTGTGCAGGGGCGCCAGGTGCAGCAGAGCCCCGAGCTTGATGTGCTGGAACTCGTGGACCATGGTCACCGCGAGCTCGGTGGCGTCCCGGGGCTCCGACATGATCATGCTGCCGAAGGCGTCGCCGGCCGACGCGCTCATCGTGCGGAACCGTTCGGCCGGCGGCTGCGGCACCACCGAGAACAGGCCACGGGCCATCGGTGAGGCGAGCGCCGGGCCGTGGTGGACGAGCAGCTCCCACGCCTGGGCGAGCAGACCACGCCAGTGATCGAGCTCCGCTTCGCTCAGCGACCGCGGTGGGGTCGGGCCGCGCAGATTCCGGTACGGGTCGAGGCAGTCCAGCCGGACCGCGAGGGTGTGCCCGCCGGCCCGGAGATGCACGGCGGGCATCGGCTGCCACCCGTCGCCGCCGATCCGCACGGCGCCGGCGGGAGTGTCGACGGCACCGTCCCCACCGGACCCCCGCACCTCGGTGTGGCCCCACTGCTCCGCTCCCGGCACCGGAACGGCCCCGAGTGTGGGCAGCACCACGAATCCGTCCCGGACCACAACGGTGATGCGGAAGTCGAGGCCGGCCCGCAGCGCCGCCACGGCGGCCAGGCCGTGCAGGTAGCCGAGGTCCACCCACAGTGGCGCCTGAGAGCGGGCGGTGCCGCGCAGGCGCCGCAGCGTGTAACCGGCCCAGACGCCCGCCTGCGGGTGCAGCAGCAGGTCGCCGACTCCGGCCGGGTCGTGCCGCTCGGCCTCGATGAGCAGGTCCCAAGCGGTACGGACGGGCGGGAGCGGACCGGTGTCGTGGACGGGCCCGACCTGGTCGAGCAGGGCGCGCAACTGCAGGAGACGCCAGCTGCGCTCGACGGCGAGGAGCTGGTCGACCGTGCTCGCGTCGCCGCCGCCGGAGGCGAGGGCGCTCATGTGCCGCTGGTCGAGCCGATGTTGGGGGGCGACTGGTTCACGGCGCCGTCATTGCCCATCCAGAAACTCCGACCCAATCATCTCAGTCAATGCGTTGAGGATTGTAGCCGCTGGTGATGCTTTCGGGATCATCGATGCGCTGCAATAGGCGCCGCATGGTCGGCGCGAGGATCCGCTCGTCATACGTGGGCAGATCGGCGAGGGTCACCTCCGTGAGGTCTACCAGGTCCGACTCGATGTCGTCGATCGATCGGCTCACTGCCGGCGTCTCCTCACGTCGTTACGGGTCCCGTACCGAACATTTTCCACCCGGCTTCGGCCCGGACCGAATGTTCACTCATCATGTCGCACGCGGTGACGATCCCGGAAGCGGTATGCGGCGCGACCGGCACCACCTCGGGCACCCATCGGAGTTGCCCGCCCACGGTAGGTTGTCAACCATGTCCCAGCGCCTCGGGGTCGTGTTCGTGCACGGATTCCTGTCGTCGGCGGCCACGTGGTCGGCGTTCCTGCACCTGATCGAGGACGATCCCGATCTCGCGTCGTACGAGACGGACGCCTTCGCCTATCCGAGTCCACCGGTCTCGCTGAATCCGCTGCGCCGGATCCCCGACATCGACGACGTCGCCGACAGCCTGCGCACCCATCTGACCCACGACCTGGCCGACCACACCGGACTCGTCCTGGTCGCGCACAGCCAGGGCGGTCTCGTGGTGCAGCGCATGCTGGCCCGTGCGCTTGCGGCAGGCAGAGGACCCGAGCTGGCCCGCATCCGCCGCGTCGTGCTCTTCGCCTGCCCCAACTCCGGCTCCGACCTGGCCCTGCTGCTGCGCCGCGGCCTGTGGCGGCACCCGCAGGAGCGTGACCTGCGCCCGCTCGGCCAGGCCATCACCGAGGCCCACCGGACCGTCCTCAACCAGGTCGTCCACGCCACCACGGTCACCGCCACGACCTGCCCGATCCCGATCGCCGCCTACGCCGGCGAGAGCGACGGCGTGGTGACACCCGTCTCGGCCCGCAGCGTCTTCCCCGAGACCGGGGTGCTGCCCGGCGACCACTTCACGATCATCAAACCCGACTCGCCCGAGCATCGCTCCTACGTGGCCCTGAAACGGCATCTGAAGGAGGCGCTGTCCATGCCCGACGACCGGGTGCCACCGACCCCGGCCCGGCCGGCCGCCGATCTGTACCGCGTGCTGGTGGACCACCTGCTCGACGTGCCCCGGATGACCGAGCCGGCCTTCCGCGACCAGGTCTACGAGCTGCTGCCGCCGGTGATCGTGCACCAGCTCCGTCGCGACAACGCCGCCCGGCTGGAGCTGTTCGCCCTCGTCCGCAGTTTCGAGCACTACCGCCATCTGAGGCCGTGGGACGCCCTCGCGAACGCCCTGGAGACGCTGGTTCCCGGCCATCCGGCGGTCACCGCGGTGCTCGGCACGCTGACGGCCGCCGGTCTGTGCGGCCCGCCGGCGACCTGACCCGTCCGTGGGGACCCCTGGCCCGGCCGAGCCCGCAGACTCGACCGGGCCCCCTCGATCCGACCGAGCCCCCCTCGGCCTGACCGATCCCCTGGATCCGGCCGCACCCCTTCGGGGCGGCCGCGCTGTGTGGCCTCAGCCGATGGGGGCCGTCCCGCAGGCCGGGGCGAGCGAGCGGCGCTTGTTGAACGCCGCCGTCACCGCGGTGGCGGCGGTCGCGGTCACCGCGGCCTCGACGAGTTTCACGACGTCGTCGTGGGAGAGGTCACCGAGCTCGTCGGCGAACTCGGAGACCAGGTCGAGGACCCGGTCGGAGACGTCCGCGGTGACTCCGATCAGGCCGATCAGAATCCTGTCCATCAGGTCAGCGTCGATCACATCAGCTCCTTGGAACGGTGAATGTGCGATGCCCCGGCGCATCATGGCCGGCGGTGCAGGTGACAGCCGGTCGTGGTCAGCGGCTGAACCAGCCACTGACCCGGTAACCGGTCACGAAACAGAGGCGACGGGCGGGCGGCCCGGCCGCTATACAGAAATCACGGATGAACCGTCGGCGATCCGCGGGAGGACAACACCGCGAGCACCGGCACACTGCCCTCGGTGACTCCACCCCGGACCATCGATGTGATGATCCAGTTCGCCTTCTCATCCGGTGTCATGTACAGAAGGAGGGGCCAGTGTCCACCCTGATACATCCGGATGCCGGTGAAATCGTGGCCGATCTCGTCCCGCCCGCCGGTGACGCGCGGCTCCCCGAGATCGCCGAGGAGGCGATGCGGCTCGTCCACATCGATCCGCGGGTGGCGAAGGGGCAGGCGCTGCGGCTACGGGCGGCGGCCCGCCGGGTCGGGGACGCCGGGGCCGAGTCGGCGGCGGAGCGCGTGCTCGGGCTGGCGGCCAGGGAGAGCAACCGGATGCGCTCGGCGGCACTGCACCTGCGGCGGGCCGTCGCGGTCGCCGACCAGGCCGGGCTCGCGGTGCCCGCGGCCCGCGCCCGGATGACGCTGGCCCTGGTGCGCGCCGACCAGGGCGACATCCCCGGCGCGGTACGACTGGGCGAGGCCGCGGCGGCGTACCTCGAAGGCCTCGAAGCCGCCCGGCTGCGTCATCAGCTCGCCGTCGTGGCCCAGCGGCAGGGGCTGCTGGAGGAGGCCCTGCGCGAGTACGGCCGGGCGCTGGCGGTGTTCCGGCGCGAAGGCGACCGGCTGTGGCAGGCGAAGGTCCTCAACAACCGGGGGGTCCTGCAGGCCTACCGTGGGCGGCCCGGCCCGGCGGAGACGGACCTGCTGCGCGCCGAGGAGCTGTACGCCGAGCTCGGGCAGGACCTCGCCGTCGCCGACGTCCGCTGGAACCGTGGTTTCGCCGCCGGGCGGGCCGGGCGGGTCGTCGCCGCGCTCACCCATCTGGCCGCGGCCGAGGAGCACTACGTCCGTAACAACCTCTCCGCCGCGCTGATCATGATGGACCGCTGTGACGTGCTGCTCTCCGCGGGCCTGCACGAGGAGGCGCGGGAGGTGGCAGCCGCGGCCGTGCGCGAGCTCGCCGGCCGCCGGATGGCCGCCGACCTGGCCGAAGCCCGGCTGCTGCTGGCCGCCGCCGCGCTGGCCTGCGGGGAGACGACCGAGGCGCGCAAGGCGGCGCGACTGGCCGGGCGGGCCTTCGACCAGCAGGGACGGCCGGGGTGGGCGGCGGTGGCGCGGTACATGCTGATCCGTACCGACTGGGCCGCCGGACGGCACGGGCCGGACCTGCAGCGCGCCGCCGTGGCCGGCGCCGAGGAGCTGCGGGCCGGAGGCTGGGCGGTGGCGGCGGCCGACGCGGCGCTGATCGCCGCCCGGTGCGCGCTGGCCGCCGGCCGGACCGCCGAGGCCACCGAGCTGCTGCGGCACACCGGCCGGACGCGAGGGGCGGGCAGCCCGGCCGCTCAACGGGTCAGCGCCTGGCACGCCGAGGCTCTGCTGCGGATCGCGGGCGGGGACCGCCGGGGAGCGGCCGCGGCGCTGCGGGCGGGACTGCGCGCCCTGGACGAGCACCGGCTCACGCTCGGCGCCACCGAGCTGCGGGTGCACGCCGCCGAGCACGGGCTGGAGCTGGTGCGTACCGCCATGGAGGCCGCCGTGGCGGACGGCTCGGCGCGGGCGCTGCTGACCTGGGCCGAGCGTGGCCGGGCGGCCGCGCAGCAGGCCCGGCCCGCCTACCCGCCGGCCGACGACGGGTTCGCCGCCGAGATCGCCGAGCTGCGCGCGGTGGCCGCCGAACGCGAGCAGGCCCTGGCTGAGGGACGCGACGCCCGCCGCCACAGCCAGCGCCAGACCCAGCTGGAACGCTCCATCCGCGAGCGGGCCCGCCGCGCCCGCCCCGGCGTCACCGAGGGACATTCGGCCGGGAGCCCGACGGCCGGGAGCCCGACGGCCGGAACGGACGACCGCCTCAACGAGGTGCCTGCGGCCGGGACCCCGACGGCCGGGACGGACGACCGCCTCGCCGAGGGGCGTCCCGCCCCCGCTCCGGCGGCCGGTGTGGGTGACCGGCTCATCCGGCAGGGACGCCGGGGAGACGTGGCGGGCAGCTCGATGGTTCGGGGCGTGGGGGAGGGCCGCGGGGCGGCCGGGGCAGTCGGCCGCCCCGCGAACCCGGTATCGGGACGCCGGGCCGGGATCACCAGGACACGAACGGCCGGATGGGACATTCCCTCGCTGGCCTCATGCCTCGGGGACCGGGCGCTCGTCGAGCTGATCACCGTCGGGGACGTGCTGTACGCGGTGGTGCTGGCCGGCGGCCGGCTCACCCGGCACGAGCTCGGCCCGGTCACGGCGGTGGACGCCGAGGTGCGCGGGCTACGGTTCGCGCTGCACCGGATGTCGCTGCGGCCCGGCGGGTCGGGGGTGGGCGGGGAGCGGCTCGACGCGGTCCTGCTGGGGCCGCTGCGGGACCGGATCGGGGACGCCGACCTGGTCATCGTGCCGTCGGGGCGCTTGCACGGCGTACCGTGGCGGCTTCTTCCTCTCTGCCGGGATCGGACCGTCGCGGTGGCGCCGAGCGCCGCCGCCTGGCTGCGGGCCGTCACCGCCGAGGCGTCGGGTGACGCGACGGTCCTGGTGGCGGGCCCGGGACTGCCCGGCGCGGCGGACGAGATCACCGCACTTTCCGGACGGTACGGCGCGACGTCCGCCCTGCTCGGCGCCGACGCGCGAGTGTCGGCGGTGCTGCGGGCCATGGACGGCGCCGGGCGTACGCACATCGCCGCGCATGGCACCTTCCGGGCCGACAACCCGCAGTTCTCGGCGCTGCGCCTGGACGACGGCCCGTTGACCGTCTACGACTTGGAGAGTCTGCGCAGGCCACCGGGCCTGGTGGTGCTGTCGGCGTGTGACTCTGGCATGTCCACCGTGCACCGCGGCGACGAGATCATGGGATTCGCCGCCGCGCTGCTGGCGATGGGCACCCGCTCGGTGATCGCCACCGTCGCCCCCGTGCGCGACGGTGCCGCCCGCGACGTGATGCTGCGCCTGCACGAGCATCTGCGCTCCGGGAGGTCACCGGCCACCGCTCTGGCCGAGGCCCAGCGGGAGTCCGGCGACGACCCGGCCGCCGCCGCGTACGTCTGCTACGGAGCCGGTTGACCGGCCCGCGTGGCCGGCGTCCCGACCGACGGAACCGGGTGACCGACCCGCGTGGCCGGCGTCGCGACCGACGGAGCCGGTTGACCGGCTCCCGTGGCCGGCGTCCCCGGCCGCGGGGCCGGGTGATCGATCAGCGGAGCATGCTGATCGGTCACTGCAGGATGAAGCCGGTCGGCGCTGGAATGTACCGTCCGTAGCCGGGGAACGTCCGCTGGGAGCCCCCGAGCAGCCGCTGGGCCGCCTCCGCGCACGTCTCCTTCTCCGTGGTGTTCGCCGCGATCTGCGCCGCCACGAACGGTGTCGCGAACGACGTGCCGCTCCACGCGACAGCCCCGGTGAAGTCGACCGGGTTGGTCCCGTAGGTCCAGGTGCCGAAGACGTACGGCGCATGCACCCGCACGCCCGGAGCACACGCGGTGATCCAGTCGCCGGTGTTGCTGAACGTCGCCGGGACCTCGCCGGCGGTGCCGGTGGTGTCGATGGCCGCCACCGAGATCACCCCGGGCCGGCTGGCCGGATAGAAGTTCGGTGTCGCCGCGTCCACGTTGCCGGCCGCCGCGACCACGACCGTCCCGGCCGGCAGGTCGTCGAGGACGGCCTTCAGCGCCAGCGGCTCGTCGTCGCCGACGTAGGTGCCGCCCAGCGACATGCTGATGATCTCCGCGCCGGCGTCGCGGGCCCGCAGGATCCCGGCGGCGAGAGTCCACTCGTCGGCGATCCCGTGCACGTTGAGCACCTGAATGGAGGTCAGGTGCGCGCGCCGGGCGTACCGCGCGACGATCCCCGCCGCCGCCGTGCCGTGACCGCCCATCAGGCCGATCCGCCGCACCGCCGGATTCTCGTAGACGGCGTCCGGCTCGTGCCGGCCGTGCCGTTGATGCTGGTAGAAGACCGGAAGCGTCATCGCCGCCGGGTCCAGGCCGGTGTCGATGACCGCGACCCGCACCACACGACTGTCCGTCACCGTCCCGCTGACCTCCGGATGCGGCGCCGGTGCCGGGTCGGTGGCCGTCCCGCCGTGCAGTTTCGGCTGCCCGGTGATCGGGATGGCGTTGGCCGCGAACACGTGGTTGAGCCCGACCCGGGGGCTGTTGCCCAGCGTTCGGAGCTGACCCACCACCCCGGGCACGGCCGTCGGGTCGTCACCCATCTCGGGCAGCACGTACCGGTGAACATATTCGTCGATCCCGTCCGGGGCCTCGGTCCGCTGCGCGCCCAGGCCCCGCATGGCGCCGCGGACCATTCCGGCATCGTCGGCGGCCACCAGGATCTCATTGGCCATGTAGTAGGTGTTGCCAGTACGCCGGACTCGTGGATCAAGCGCCCACGGGTTCGGGAAACCGGTCTCTCCGGGCATCGTCGTCTCGCTTTCTCGCGGTCAGCCGAGCGCCACCCAGCCGGTGACGATCGGCGCGGATTCGGTGCCCCGGAGCCGCAGCCGGATCGACCGCACGCTGGGCAGGTCACTGTAGAACCTGCCCGCCGTGTCGATCGGCCGGCGGACGGCGCCCCCGTCGTGGAGCAGCTCCGCCTCGGTGTGCCCGGCCGGCTCGACGAAACCGTCGACCTCGAACCCGGTCGCGGTCCGGGAGAGGCCGAGGTGCACGCGGATGCCGTCCGGCCCGGCCGGACCGAACACCAGCATCCGAACGTCGTCCGGTCCCCGGGTGAGGACCTCGGCGTCGGTCAGCGAATCCCATTCCAGATCGGCGAAGTCCTCACCGTCGGAGCGGAACGCGAACGCGGCGACCGCATACCGTGCCACCTCGGGTGGCATCGGGTCCATACGTGCGATCAGTGCGCTCAGTGCCGCGTCCACATTCATGGCGTCGGCCCCCTCCTCGGACGGCGGCAGGTCTTCGTCACCAGTCATGACCCTGCTCCGCCGGCTCTGATACATCCGCGAGTTTGCGAAGCTTCTCCAGGCAGCGCCGCCGGGTCGGGCCCAGGTAGCCGATCGGCACACCCAGGGCGGCGGCGGCGTCCGCGTACGAGGGTGGCGGCTGGCCCATCAGGACCCGCAGCAACCGCTGGCAGTTGTCGCCGAGCTGGTTGAGCGCCTGCCACAGCCGGCCGGCCAGAGCGTCGCGCCGGCCCTCCTCGTCGGCGGCGACGGCGATCTCCTCCGGCGACTCGTCCTCGCGGGCCGGGCCGATCCACGCCAGATCGCCGGTCGGCACGGTCCGGTTGCGGGCGGCGAGCACCCGCAGCGACTCGCGGCGTGCGGTCGTGGACAGCCAGGCGCCGGCGTGGCCCGGGTCGGTCAGCTTGTCCAGGGAGCGGGCGAACCGCTCCCACGTGGTCTGGCTGACGTCCTCGGCGTCGGCGCGGCCCAGCCGATAGGCACGGGCCACCGACCAGACGAGTCCCGCGTACGTCTGGACCAGCTCCTCCCAGGCCGACGCGTCACCGGCTGCCGCACCCCGTACCAGCGCCGCCGTCTGCTCAGGCTCCATCGAGCCCTCCTTCGGTCGTTCCGCGTGACCCGTACCGCCATGAAACGATTTCATGGAATGGTCGGTCGATCAGTATGCCGTGGACGCCGGACGCTAGTTGCTCCAGTGGCCCCGCGCGCCGGGCATCGCCGCGTAGAGATCGTCCAGTGCGGCTGCGGACTGCGCGCTGACCCAGAGCCACACCCCGTCGTCGCCGTGGGTGCGCAGCAACCGGCCGGGCGCGGAGTACCAGCGGACGGGCGACTCCTCGACGTCGATCCACATGGGCAGGTCGGGCAGTGGCAGCCGGTCGAAGACGGCCAGCGCGGGCCCGGCCACCTCGGGCGGCAGCTCGGCGGCGTTGCAGAGCTCGAAGTCATGCTCCTGCACGACGGTGGTCAGGGCGATGTCGACACAGGCCAGAGACACCCGATCGACGTACGCCTCCCACCCGCCCCCGGTGTTGATCACGACCGGCGGATCGTCGCGGCCGGCCACGTCGAGCGGCACACCCCACGCCGTCTCGGTGATCTCCGGGTCGGCCCAGTGGAAGACCAGCACGTCGTCCTCCACGTCCGGCCCGCCGCCGTCGAGGACGGTCCCGAGCGCGTACGCCTCCCGCAGCGCCGCCGGAAGCGGCCGGTCGAACGAGCACGGTGAACCGGTCAGCCCCCATGCCTCCGTGAACAGGCGCAGGAACTCCCACACCCCGGCCCGGTCGCCGATCCGCGGTCGCAGCCCGGCTGCCGTGTCGAACATGGCCCGGATCCTACGATCAGACGATCCGATCAAACGAGGTACGCGCCGGGCGGCGGGGCCGACACTGAAGCCATGGGCCTGGACCTGGGAAGTGTCGAGTTCTACACCGGACCACCCGTGCTCGGCGGGCCGGACGACCTCGACGGCGTGATCCGCGAGTTCATCGACGGCGCCGCCGAGACGCTGATGATCGCCGTGCAGGAGCTCGACTCCCGCCCGATCGCCGAGGCGGTGCTGGCCGCCAAGCGCCGCAAGATCCGCATCCAGGTCATCCTGGAGGGCGACTACCTGCGGGAGGATCCGCCGCGGGCCGACCCGTGGGCGGTGACCGGCGACAACGAGGAGAACCGGGTGATCCACGCCGCGTTGCTGCGGGCCGGGGTGGACCTGATCACCGACCTGAACCCGAAGATCTTCCACCAGAAGTTCATCGTCCGTGACCCGGGGCTCGACACCGCCGCCGTGCTGACCGGGTCGACGAACTTCACCCGTACCGACACCGGCGTCAACCCGCCGGACAATCCCGGGCAGCCCGGCAACAACCTCAACCACCTGGTGATCCTGCGGGGGCAGACGGCCGCGAGCCTCTACCTGGCCGAGTTCCAGCGGATGCGGTCGGGCACGTTCGGCGCCCTGCAGGAACGGGTCAACCCGCGACCGGCGGAGTTCCGGCTCGGGCGGATCCGGGTCAAGCCGATCTTCGCCCCGTACCACGGGCCGGAGATGGAGATCATGAAGCAGATGCTGAAGGCGGCCGAGCGGGTCGACTTCGCGATGTTCACGTTCGCCCAGTCGTCCGGCATCGACGACACGATGGAGTGGCTGCTCAAGGCGGGCATCCCGATCCGCGGGGTCCTCGACCGGGGCCAGGGCTCCCAGGAGTGGGCCGCCACCAAGCGCCTGAAGGCGGCCGGCGCCGAGCTCTACGAGAACACTCCCGGCAACGGCGTCCGCAAGGTCCACCACAAGCTCATGATCATCGACCGGCGGCTGGTGGTCGCCGGCAGTTTCAACTTCACCGCACCGGCGAACACCCTCAACGACGAGAACATCGTGGTGCTCGGCGACCTCGAGGAGACCGACCCGGCGGCCGAGACCGCACAGCGCCGGCTGGCCGCGTACGCCCTGGCCGAGATCGACCGCGTCGTCACCGGCCTCTGCCGCCCGGTGTCGGCATAGTGTGCGGGTGTGGGAGAGAGCGGTTCCTGCCGCTGCTGGGCGTGGACCCGCTGCCGGTGGTGGAGTTCCCGGCGGTCCCGTTCGACCCGGAGCTGAAGGTGCCCGCGGTCGACCTGGTCACCGCCGGCCGGCCGGCCGCCTGGATCGACGACGACCACACGCCTCGCGGTCTGCGGTGGGCGGCGGCACGACCGGCGCCCACCCTGCTGGTGTCGATCGACCCGGCGGTCGGCTGGACCCGTTCCGATGTCGACCGAGTCCTGGACTGGGCGGCCCGTCTCTGATCCGTGAATGTCGTACCCGCCCTGTAGGTTCCCCGACTGTGAAGACCACGTACACATCGGCGGGCATCGCGCTCGCGTTTCTTTTCGCCGTCGCAGGCTGTTCCTCCGACTCCGACGTCCCGGCCACGCCGTCGAGCCCGACCACGGTGGTGAGCAGTGCCCCGGCGGCGCCCGCCGGGGTGCCGGCGGCCGTCGCGGGAGAGTCCGTCGGGGCCAAGGGCTCGGCCTGTGAGCTGCCGTTCGAGTTCCAGGCCGCGGCCGACTGGAAGCCGAAGGCCATCGACCTGAAGAAGATGGGCGAGCTGGCGGATCTGGCCAAGGTCGGCGACTTCACCGTGGTCTGCGAGATCGACGCCAAGCCGGCCGGCAGCATCGGGTTCATCCGGGTGCACCTGGCCGACGGGCTCAGCGGGGCGCCGGCCGAGCACCTCCAGGAGTTCATGAAGGTGTCGATCGGCAAGCGCGAGGCCTCCAACACCGATGTCACCGACGTGCAGATCGGCGCGGCGCAGGCCGCCGAGGCGTCCTGGGAGACCCTCGACAAGGAGTACGACATCCGCAGCAAGTACACGGCGTTCGCCCTGAACACCAAGAAGGGCATCGCCGTGGTGCAGCTGGCCCCGCTGGACACCGGCGAGTACACGTCGATGCAGCCGGCCTACGAGCTGGCCAAGAAGACCGTGAAGATCCAGGCCTAGGAGAGAGGGGCCCGGGGTGCCGCCCCGGGCCCGAAGATCACCGCAGGACCGTGTCGATGCTGTCGGCCCGCCACTCGCGCAGCAGCTCGTGGAAGGCGACCGGCCCCGGCCCGTAGGAGAACATCACCGGCCGCGGGTTGCCCTCGCCGTTGTAGTAGCCGGGCGTGCACTCGGACTGGAACCGGAAGGTCTTCGGCGCGGTCTGGAAGATGACCTGCGCCCACGCCTCCTCGTCCTCGGCGGACGGCTCGATCCAGCGGGCGCCCCGCTTCTGCGCCTCGGCGACGACCGCCGCGATGTGGATGGCCTGCTCCTGCAGCACGTGCACGAAGTTGACGGCGGCCGCGTTCTGCAGCGCCCCGAGATGGAACAGGTTCGGGAAGCCGTGGCTGTAGAAGCCGTGCAGCGTGCGCGGCCCGTTGCGCCAGTGCCCGAGCAGCGGCATCCCGCCCCGGCCGGTGACCGGCAGCGTCCCGGAGAGCACGCCGGAGATGCCGACCTCGAAGCCGGTGGCGAAGATGACGCAGTCCACCTCGTACTCGGTGTCGCCGACGACGACGCCGGTCTCCGTCATCCGGGTGATGCCACCGTGGTCGGCGGTGTCGACGAGCGTCACGTTGGGCCGGTTGAAGGTCTGCAGGTACTGGTCGCTGAAGGTGGGCCGCTTGCACATGTAGCGGTACCAGGGCTTGAGCGTCTCGGCGACGGCCGGGTCGGTGACGATCGTGTCGATGCGCTCCCGGATCTCGTCCATCTTGCGGAAGTCCGCCATCTCGTCGAGGTATTCGCGCTCCTCGTCGGAGACGTTGACGTCGACGCTACCGGTGAGCATCTGCCGCTGCAGCTTCGCCGTCGACGTCCACCGGTCGTCGATCAGGTCCTCGTCGGCCCAACCGCCGGTCACGTTGAGCAGGAAGTTCTCCATCCGCTCCCGCTGCCATCCGGGCCGCACGCTGTCCAGCACCGACTGGTCGGTGGGCCGGTTGTCGCGCACGTCGACGGTCGACGGGGTCCGCTGGAAGACGTAGAGCTTCTCGGCGGCCTCGGCCAGGTGCGGGATCACCTGGATGCCGGTGGCGCCGGTGCCGACCACGGCGACCCGCTTGCCGGCCAGCCCGGTGAGCTTGCCGGTCTGGTCACCGCCGGTGTAGCCGTAGTCCCAGCGGCTGGTGTGGAAGGTGTGCCCCTTGAAGTCCTCGACACCGGGGATGCCGGGCAGTTTCGGCTGAGTCAGCGTGCCCGATGAGATCACCACGTAGCGGGCCCGGAAGTCGTCGCCGCGGTCGGTGGTGACCTGCCACTCGGCGTTCTCCTCGTCCCAGGTCAGGCCGGTGACGCGGGTGTGGAACATCGTGTCGGTGTAGAGGTCGAAGCGCTTCGCGATGTTGATGCAGTGCTGCCGGATCTCCTCGCCCGGCGCGTATCGCCATTTAGGGACGTAACCGACCTCCTCCAGCAGCGGCATGTAGATCGTGGCCTCGATGTCACAGTGCACACCGGGATAACGGTTCCAATACCACGTACCGCCGAAATCGCCGCCCTCGTCGATCGTCCGGATCTGCTGGACGCCCGCCTGCCGCAGCTTGGCGCCGGTGAGGAGCCCGCCGAATCCGCCACCGATGACCACCGCCTCGACCCGGTCGGTCTTCGGATCCCGCTCGGTCCGCTCGGTGTAGGGGTCCTGCGCGTAGTAGCCGAACTCGCCGGCGGCCCGCCGGTACTGCGCGGCGCCGTCCGGCCGGATGCGCCGGTCCCGCTCCAGCCGGTAACGCTCGCGCAACGCTGCGAGGTCCTCGGGCTTGAGGCGGCGGGGAATGGGGGTTGAGGGGGACATGCGGGCCCTTTCGCGGGGTTGATCCGGTGGTGCGACCAAACTCAGAGGCCACAATTTAAAGCACTTGTCTTACCAAAAGCGTGCTCCACGGCAGCGATATCCGAAAAATCATCGTGAACGTCGGTCAAGGGCAATTCAAAAGCCTCATATCGTACGATCGCCCGCGTGCCGCCCCGCGCAAGAGGCGTCGTCAGGTCACCGGTGCGGTGAACAGCCCCACGATCGCGTCGATCAGCCCGGCAGCCGTCGCGCCCCACACCGGTGCCGCCTCCCGCTCCCGTTGCGCGCAGAAGTGGACCAGCAGGGTGTGCGCCATGTGGGTGCGCTCCTGGCGTACCTCCTCGGAGAGATCCGGCAGGCAGCGCTGGAGCCCGTCGATGACCGTGTGCAGCCCCATCGCGTCCCGGAACTCCTCGGCCGCCACCTCCAGTAGCGCCGGCTCGGTCATCAACTGCGCGGAGAACCGGGCATACCAGCTCGGATGCCCCAGATCGGCGAGATGGTCGGTGATCGGCCGGACCACGCAGGTCACCCAGTCGCGCAGGTCGGCACTGCCCGCATGCACCGCCAGCAGCCGCCGCCGGATCCGCTCGGTCGGGACCGCGTGGCGCTGGATGATCGCCCGCACCAGATCGGTCTTGGTCCCGAAATGGTAGGCGACCGCCGCGTTGTTGCCCTGTCCCGCCGCCTCGCCGACCTGCCGGTTCGAGACCGCGTGCACGCCCCGCTCGGCGAACAGCCGCTCGGCCGTCGCCAGGATCAGCGCCCGCGTCTGCTCTGCCTGCTCGGTCCGCGCGCGCCGCCCGCCCGTGCTCATCGTCGAACTCCGTGCCGTCTCAGTGACGTGAATCTCTCGCGCCGTGCGGAAAGCGCAAGGATAGGGCCTGTCGGGGCCGCGCGGGGGCACCGGAGTCGCCCGATCACACCTCGGGGCCGCTCTAGGACGACAGACCTGTGCAAAACGGACCTCGACCCGCGCGGTGCGACCGGTGGCGCGCGTGACGCCACCGGTGACCGGCTCGTCGCTGGTCCGGCTGTCGCCGACGGTGGGTCAGCAGTAGCCGGACGGACACTCCCCGCTCGCCAGCAGCTCGTACTGACGGCACTTCGGGCAGCGGGGCGGATCCGGGCGGGGCGCCGGCTTGGCCGCGGCCCGCGTCTTCGTCGCGCTCGTGCCGGCCGCCTTGGGCGCCGCGGCCGCCCGGACCCGCTTCACCGGCGCCGGTTTGCCCGCGGCCCGCAACTCCACCGCCTCGGCAGCGGCGTCCAGCAGCGTGTCGTAGTTGTCGTCGATGTAGTCCGCTTGGACCGACACCCAGCAGTCCGGGTCGTCCGGGTCGATCACAAACGAGCCCGGCATGCTCAGCGCCACATCGTTGGCCCGCTCACGGTCGACGGCGAAATCCACCCCACCCGGGTGAATGCGCACCGCCACGCCGGTCTTGCCCTGCGGGCGCACCTGCAGCGCCTTACCCAGTGTTTTCACGTCGATGGTCGCCCGGCTGCGCAGCTCCAGCAGCAGCCGCGCCACCGAGGGAGCCGCCCCGACTCCGGCGGAATCCGTTCCGTACTCGTCCATCCGACCTCCGCTCCGATGCGACCAGGTGATCCTCTTGCCGTATCGACACGTCAGTGCCGCACGTGAGAGCCGTTGCTCACCCTACGACGCGATTCCCCAGGCACCTCTCACCGGGCGGCAACCTTGCGGCAACCATTTGCGGATATTCTGGCGATCCGACACGGACGTCGATCTCTGGGGCTGAGCCGATGACATCGCCGCCGAAACTCGCGCCGGCCGACGACTTCTACCTTGCCGCCCACGACGGGATAGGCGGCCGGCCGCTGCTGCCCGACCGCGTCCTCGGCGTCGGTCTCGCCGCCGCCCTGCTCGGCGAGCTGATGTTCTGGCGGCGCCTGCGCCCCGACGGTGACCTGCTGCACCTGATCGACGCCACCCCCACCGGCGACCCCGCCACCTCCGCCGTCCTACAGCGCATGGCGGGCAGCCCCGGCCCGCACGGGCTCGGCCAGTGGATCACCCACCTCTCCACCGGCGCCGCCGCCGAGCTCGTCGAGCGCCGGCTCCTCGCGGCCGGTGTCCTGCGACAGGAGACCCGCCGGCGGCTCCTCGGCCCCGGCACCACGTCCCTGGTCCTCGCCGACCCGAAGAGCCCCGGCGAGCCGGCCGCCCGGATCCGCACCCACCTGTCGTACAACGAGAGCCTCGACATCGCCGACCTGATGCTCGCCGGCCTGATCCTGGCGACCGGGCTCGACGCGTTCGTCCTCGACACCTGCAACCCGCGCGACCGCGCCCGGTTGTCCGACCAGTTCCGCCGCAAGCTGCCGGCGGCCCTGTCCCACCTGGTCGCACACGCCCGGGCCGCGACCGCCGACCCGGTCCCGGTGGTCGCCCGCTGACCGGCGGTCACCCCGTTCGGCCCCTTCGGCGCACGGTCGTCCCTGTTCCGTGCCTCCGCTGCTTCGGCGCACGGTCGCCTCGGTTCTCTTCTTCTGCCCCTCCGGCGCACGGCGGCGCCTGTCCCGTTCCGCCGCCCTCCGGCGCACGGTGGGCGCCGCGTCGGCCGACTCCGTCGACGGGGCCGGCCGACGACGGCTCCGCCCTCGGGGGCGGCCGGTTCGGCTCGGTAGGGTTCGGTCATGATCACTGTCCGGTCGTTGCTGCTGTTCGCCCTGGCCGCGCTGGCCGAGATCGGTGGCGCCTGGCTGATCTGGCAGGGCTGGCGGGAGAATCGTGGCCTGTGGTGGATCGCCGCCGGCGTGATCGCTCTGGGCGCATACGGCTTCGTCGCCACCCTCCAGCCGGATCCTGACTTCGGGCGGATCCTGGCCGCCTACGGAGGGGTGTTCGTCGCCGGGTCGCTGCTGTGGGGCGTTCTCGTGGACGGCTTCCGCCCGGACCGGTGGGACCTGATCGGGGCCGGCCTCTGCCTGCTCGGTGTCGCCGTCATCATGTACGCCCCACGCACCGCGGCCTGACCTGCCGCAGGCGCCGTTCGCATGGCCTGGACCGGTGCACCGCCTGCATCGTCCCGGCTGGCGTGACGGACGGCCTGGCCGCAAGCACCGTTTGCCTGGCTTGGCGCGGGTCGTGGACCGGTGCATCGCCTGGGCCGTCCCGGTCGGGCTTGATGGACCGCCTGGCCATAACCGGCGCTCGGTGGCCTGGCGCGGGTGGCGGGCCGGTCTCACCGCTGGGGTGCCCTTCGGGCGGTCCGGCGTGGGCCTACGGGCCCGGTCCCACTGCATGGGTCGGACCGGTCGGCGGCCGGGTCAGTCCCACCACGTGCGCCAGACCGGGTTGTCCAGCAGGGCGGCGGCCAGGTCGGTGAGGGTGTCGGCCAGGTAGAAGTCGTACTCCCCGTCGTTGTACTGGCGGTATTTCCAAGCCAGGGCCAAGGCATCCGGGCGGGTAGCAGGTGGGCGGGCCACCGTGTAGTCGAGGTTCGGGCCGCTCCAGTAGACCGGCTCCGCGCCGTACTCCTCGAGGAAGTGGCGCATGATCGCGGCGTGTTCGCCCGGGTCGGGGTAGCCGTTCCAGCCGCCGTAGTGCAGGGTCACCGGCACCAGCCACGGTTCTGCGGCGGGGACCAGGGCCACCGTGATCGCGAGCGGACGGCCGTTCCAGTCGTAGCCGAGATCCAGACCGGGCCGCTCCGGGTCGTCACGCCACTTGCCGCCACCGGCCAGCTCGGCACGGATCTCAGCCGCATACGCCCGGTCGTAGCTGGCCAACTGGCGCTCGCCGGCCCCGGCCAGCACCGCCGCCCCGTCGAGGGCGTACGCCTGCGCCAGCGACTCCTCGACGGTGACATGGGTGCACGGATCCTGCAGATACTCGGGAGCATCGCCGTCCATCAGCAGAGGCCACAGTCCGGTCTCCGGGTACGCCGACCGCAGCCGGCGCCACCAGTCCAGGGCGGTGTCGCTGTCGGCGGCGAAACCGGTGACCTGCGCCCCGGAGAGGGTGACGGCGAGGCGTTCCGTCGGGGGCATGCCGGGGATCGTCACGTCAGAGCCTTCAGCTGCTGGAGGATCGAGGGGTCGGTGATGCGGTCGTCCTCGCACAGCAGGAGGACCTTGCTGAGGATCACGCTGGTCATCCGGTCGTCGTCGGCGAACGGCAGGAACAGCCGGTGGTGAGCGGTCGCCCCGAAACCGGCCGGGACCACACACAGGTAGCCGGCCGGCTCGACGTGGATGCTGCCGCTGGTCAGATGCACCCGGTAGGTGGCGCGGGTGCCGCGGACCACGGCGGCGGCCCCGTCGATGGTGACCCGGGTCAGGCCCAGATCCGTGATCAGGGCGGCGAGCACCCGGGCCCGGCTCTCCGCCTGCGCCGGTGAGCCCCAGCGCTCGTCCGCGGTGCCGGCGACCGAGACGGCCAGGTCGAGGTCACGCATCACCTCGGAGAACACGACCGGTGGCACCTCGACGAGCGGGATCGGGCGGCCGCCACGCAGGAACCGCAAGCCACCGATCAGCACGTCGCTCATGCCCCAGAACCCGTGCAGGTCCGCGCTCAGCGCCGCGGTCAGCCCGTCACCGGCCGGGCGGGTCGCCTGGTGATCCCCGTACTCGTGGCCGGTGCTCCAGCCGCGGCCGGCCAGCAGTTGGGCGGCGACCCGGCCGGTCACGCTCTGCCCGGCGAACCGCTGTGACACGTCGACCGTCTCACGCTCGGCGGGGGTCACCACATACAGCTCGCGGAACGCCTGCTTGACCGGCTGCCGCAGCCGGCGCCGAACGACCTCCTCCTGCCAGCGGGCCAGCGTCCCGGCAGTCAGCAGGTCGAACGGGTGCACGGCGGTGACCGGCCCGCTCGTGTCGATGTCGTCGAGCAGCCCGACGGCGCCGGTGTGGTCGCGCCAGATCAGGCCCGGCAGCATCGCCGCGCCGGCCGGCAGCGAACGGAGGCGGGTCAGCTCGTCCGGGGTGAGCGTCGCCCCGGACGCGACCAGCCGCTCGATCAGGCCGGTCCGCATCCGCCGGGCCTGCTCACGGAGCCGCTCCTGATGGTCGCGCAGCTCCCGGTAGGACGGGTGCGCCCGGACCGTGGCCGGCACCGATTTCAGGGCTCGACCCGCCCGGCTCACCGCGAGCATCGGCTCGGCGCCGTCGAAGAGCAGCTCGATCCGGTAGTCGCCGGCGTCGGCGGCTGTCGGCGTCCCGGTGGCGACCTGGGCCTCGCAGTCCCACTCGAGGCGGCTCGCGTCGGCGGCTCCGGTCACCTGAGCGAGGTGGTCGAGGGCGACGTCGACCGCCGCGGCGTGCGACAGGCGACGGTTCGGTCCCAGGGCGGGGCCCTTCTTCGCGACCTCTCGCAACGCCAGGTAGCGGTCGAGAACGGTCTCGTCCGGCGCGAGGGGGAGCATCCCGAACGCGGCTATGCCCTGCAAGGCGTTGTTCTTCACCCGTTTCAGGACGGCGGCCCGGTTGTCACCGAGAACCGCTGAGACCAGCTCGTGGGGTTGCCGTCTCAGCAGCCGCCGGGCCGTCTCGTGGCCGACCGACTCCACGATGGCCAGGATCTCGGCCCGGTCCTGCCGGAACGGCTCGTGCCCGGTGGGCATCCGCCGAATCAGCCGCAGCAGGGGCGCGCCACCCTCCAGGCCGAACAGCGGCAGGATCGCCGCGTCGTCACCGGCCTTGACCCGCCACCGCCAGACCTGCTCCCGGTCGGCGGCGGGCCGCTCCCGCAGCAGGGCAACGAGCTCGTTCTGCTCGGCGACGGTCAGCTCCGCCGTGCCGAGATAGTCAGCGACCTCCGCCTCGCCGGCCGGGTCCGAGGCGGCTCGGTCTGGGGTGGCCTGGTCTGGGGTGGCCGGGTCTGGGGTGGCCGGGTCTGGGGTGGCCTGGTCTGGGGTGGCCGGGTCTGGGGTGGCCGGGTCCGGGGTGGCCCGGTCCAAGTGAACTTGGTCCGACGCAGTCTGATCCGAGGCGGCCCGGTCTGAGGCGGCCCGGTCCAGAGCGGCGCGGACGAACCGCAGCCCACGAGGCGCTGGACCCTCCGGGAACTCGGCCAGCCCGGCCTCGGGCCCGGTCTGCACTGGGACGTTGCCGGGCGTGCTGATCAGGTGCCAGATCATCGCGTCGATGTGGGAGCGGACCGCGTCCGCGCAGGGCAGGCCGGCGATGTCGCGCCACACATACCGGTCGTCGGTGAAGGCGCGGGCGACCGCGGCCGCGTCCAGGGCGCCCGCGGTGTGCAGAGCGTCGAGGATGCGGGCGACGGTGTGCCGGGGTGAGCGGCCATGGGGCGTGTGGAGCACGATCCGCAGCAGACGGACGTCGCGGGTCTCGAAAGCACGCCGCGTCACCTCGTCGAGCAGGAAGTGGGAGCCGACCGCCTCGATCAGAAGGGCTCGGCGGGACGCACCGGCCCACGGCACGTCGAGCAGCCCGGCGACGTCGGCCGGATCGCGCACCGGGAACGCCTCGTCGTAGACCGCGTCGAGAGCCTCGACGATGTCGGCCGAACAGGAGCGCAGGTGGCCCCCGGAAGCCTGCCCACCCCGGCGCATCGAGAGGCGGATCTCGTCGGCGAGCGGCGTCAGGGCGGCCGGGTCGGCGGCCCGCGCCCGCTCCAGCAGGCCCAGCAGCTCCTCCCGCCCGCGGCGGACCCCGTCGGCACACGACGGCGGGACGAAGTCGATCGGGTCGGCCATCAGCCACCCACCAGGGCGACCAGGCGCAGGAACACCACCGGCTCGCCGAGACGGACGGTGATCTCCTCATCCAGCTCGGCGACCTGGCGGCCCCCGTGGAACATGACGAACGTGCCCCGGCTGAACGCCCGGTGCGCCCGCGCGACCTCAGCGCCGGCATCGGGTGGAGAGGGCGGCCGGGACGGCATGCGGATGACGCCGGTCGCGGCCTGGGCACGGAGGTCGTCGTCGGACAGGAACTGCCGGTCCAGAGCGCGCCGGCAGCGGGACGCGTCCGCCCCGGTGAGCCGGATCTGCTCCTCGACCGCGCGGCGGATCAGCTCGCGCGCGGTCGTGCTCTCCCCGGCCAGCCGCACCAGCACCGGCGGCAGGCCATCGGACGTGCCGGTCACCCGGCTGCGCACCTCGACATCGACCATGCCGGGAACCCTAGAGCAGGGGTACGACAAACCCGGTACCGCCAGGTCAGCAGCCGTTTCCCGAACCGCGGCCGACATCTACGACCGGGTTCTCGGCCCGGCCCGGCTCGATATGTGCGGCCAGACGCGGCGGTGTTCCGGACCGGTTCTGGTCCTCGGTGGGAGCAGCGCGCGGCGGTGTTCCGGAACGGCTACGTGACCATGGAGGAGGATCTCCACGGCGGTCGGTCTGCCTGGCTCTACCGGGCTAGGATGCGTCGATGTCCGATTCGGAGCTTCTGCCGTCCGGTATTCTGCTGCGCTCGCTCCGCGAGGACGACGCCGCCGCGATGCTGGACGTGCACGTTCGTAACCGGGATCATCTGGCGCCCTACGAGTTCCCCCGGCCCGAGTCGTTCTTCACCCTCGACGGCCAGCGTGACCGGTTGCGGTCGATCGTGGGCAAGGAGAGGGCCGGCGAGGTGGTCAGCCGGGTGATGGTCCGCGGCGGCACGGTGGTCGGCTTCGCCTGTCTGACCAGGATCACGCCGGTGCCCCTGTGCGGCGCCGATCTCGGATACTGGATGGACGCCGGGGAGCAGGGACGGGGGCTGGCCAGCGCGGCCGTCGAGCATCTGCTGCGGGTGGCGCGGGATCGCGGACTGCACCGGATCGAGGCCGCCACCTCACCGGCGAACGTGGCCTCGCAGAAGGTGCTCACCAAGAACGGTTTCGTCCACTACGGCACCGCGCACAGCCACCTCTTCCTCAACGGCGGCTGGCAGGACAGCTTCCTCTACGAGTTGGTCCTCGGCGACGATCCACCGAAGTAGCCGGAGCCGCGCCATCGGAATCCAGCCCGGCTCTGATCGTCGAGCCGAAGAACCCGCTCCGGCACGACCTGGTGGCGTGGGCGCGACCGGCAACCGGGTGACGCGGAGCAGGCGGCACGGACCGCGGTGGAGCCACACGCCTCCCGAAGAGACGCCTGCCGGTTGGGTCGCTTGACGGGCGAAGGGCCGCCTGGCGGTTGAGCGGGTTGGAGGGCGAGGGCCATCCGCGGGAGCAGGGCGGCGGGAGCGGGGCCGCGGAAGGTGAGGGCCGCCTGGCGGTTGAGCGGGGCGGAGAGCGAGAGCCACCCACGGGATGAGCCGGGCGAAGGGCGAGGAGCAAGCCCACCGGACCTGCCGGGTGGAGGGCGAGGTGACGCCGGCCCGGCGGGCGGCGGAAAGGAAGCGGCGGGCGGAGAGACGCGGAGCTAGAACCTGGAAGTGTGAGAAGGAAGCCCCGCAGGAGCCGCCCACCGCTGCCGCCGATCATAGGCAACCCGCCGGCCACGGCACACCCGGTTTTCAGGGGACGGTCAGGATGACGGCCGGGTCGCCGTCGGTCCAGGCGTCGGGTAGGACGGCCAGCGTCCCGGCGACCGCGGCGGCGTGCAGCCCGACCGATCCGGCGGCGGCGAGATCACCGCCCGGGCCGACCGGGACGATGCGGACACCGCCGGGCATCAGCTTCGCGGGGCCGGTCACCGTCGCCACGGGCAGGGCGGTGGGAGGGCGGCCGGCGAGCGCGGCCACCAACGGTTCCAGCAGGGTCAGGGCGGCGACCAGGCCGGCGTACGGGTTACCGGGCAGACTGGCCACGAAACGCCCGTCGGGCAGCGCCGCCAGTGCTTGCGGATGTCCGGGCCGGCAGGCCACGCCGCGGACCAGCCACGTCGCGTTCGCCTCGGTCAGCAGCCGGTGCAGGTGATCCGCCGCTCCGGCCGACGACGATCCACTGACCACGATCACGTCGGAGCAGGCCCCGGCGAGCGCCTCGCCGAGCGTGCCCGGATCGTCCGGCAGCCGGCGGGACGTTTCCATACGGCCACCGGCTCGGGCGGTGATCGCGGTGACCAGCCCGGTGAAGATGTCGCGCACCCGGCCGGGTCCGGGTGTCCCCTCGGTGATCACCTCGTCGCCGGTGACCAGCATCGTGACCGTCGGCTGCCGGTGGGCGAGCACCTGCTCGGCTCCGGCCTGCAGCGCGGCCGCCGCCACGGTCGCGGTGACGATCCGCCCGGCGGGCGCGATGAGGGTGCCGGGGGAGAGGGCGTCGCCGGCCCGGCGGATGTGCCGTCTCCGCCGGGGGGCCGTCCGAGCCTCGGCCGGCCGAACGCCGGGCGGGTCGCGGAGCTCGGTGACCAGGTTGTTCTCGATGCGGCAGTCCTCGTACGGCAGGACCGCCTCGGCTCCGGCCGGCAGCAGCGCCCCGGTCGCGATCTCCACGGCCGTGCCCGGCAGGAGCCGTTCGCCGTCGACGGCGTGCCCGGCCAGCACCCGCCCCCGCACCGTCCACGGGCCGTCACCGGCGATCGCATACCCGTCCATGGCCGCGTTGTCGAACGCCGGGACCGGCCGCTCGCACCGCACCGCCGCGGCGAGCACCCGGCCGGTGGCCTCGACCACCGGCGTCAGCTCGGAGGCCAGGGGCTTGGCGGTGTCCCGCGCGGTGGCGTAGGCCTCCGGCCACGACATGTGCACCGCCCGAGTAGACCCGCCCGGTGTGTCCGTGACGTGCCCGCCCTGATGCCGGCGTGCGGCCGGAACCTCACCCACAGTCCACTCCCGTTGTGACCGATCGATGGGGACGCCTCGATCCTGCCGGTTCACCGGTCTCACCGGACAGGGGGGCTTACGTCCTACCGGGCCCGGCTCCAGACGTCACGGGCGGCCGCGTCGGCGACGTAGTCGGTGAAGTCGCGGCCGGGACGCTTCAGGATCTGCTCGACCACGCCGGTGGGTTTCGTGTCCCCACGGGCGGCGAGACGGCCGAAACCGCTGATCAACGCCTCGATCACCTCGTCCGGCAGGCCGTCGGCGCGCATCGTCTCGCGGTAGGCGCCGGGGGTGCCGTCGAAGGTGATCTCCCGGCCGGTGGCGGCGCCGATCTCGGCGACCGCCGCACCGAACGACAGCGCCCGCGGGCCGGTCACCTCCACCAGCTCTCCGAGCAGATCGTCGCCGGTCAGGGCGGCCACCTCGACCGCGGCGATGTCGTCGGCGTCGATGAAGCCCTGCGCGGCGTCACCGACCGGCACGCACAGCCGCCCGTCGACCACGGGCTGCCGGAAGAACGTCTCGAAGTCCTGGTGGAACCAGTCGGGGCGCACGATGGTCCATTCGGCGCCGGAGTCGCGTACGTCCTGCTCGGCCTTTCGCAGGTGATCGAGACCCATCACCTCCAGGCCCCGGTCGGAGTGCAGCACCACCCGCCGCACCCCGGCGCGCAGCGCCGCCGGAAGGAACGCCTCCGGCATCGCGGTCTGATCGGGCAGGAGCACGAACATGACGGGTACGCCGGCGAGCACCCCCTCCCACGTGCCGGGATCCGCCCAATCGAACCGTGGCGAGGTATGACGTGACACCGCCCGGACGTCCCGCCCGGCGTCCCGCAGGCGCGCGACGACCCGGCTGCCCACCGTGCCGGTCCCGCCGAGCACCAGAATCGTGCTGTCGAGGCTCATCGCCCCACGCTAACCCGTCCGCCCGTTCTCTTCCCGCCGGTGAGGTCGCATGGTTCCCGTCGGTGCGCTGGTGCTGGTCCTGGCGTCGGCGTTCGTCCACGCCCTGTGGAACGTCCTGTTCGCCCGGCAGTCGCGGGGCGTCGCGGCGCTGGCCGTGACCAACGCGGCCGGCCTGGTGGTGTGGGCGCCGGTGGCGCTGGCCCGCTGGCGCGTCGAGGCCGAGGCGTGGCCGTATCTGCTGGTCAGCGCCGCTTGCCAGGTCTACTACCTGGTGGTGTTGCGCCGCGCCTACACCCGCGTGCCCGCCCACACGGTGTATCCGGTCGCCCGTGGTCTCGGGCCGGTCCTGGTGCTGGCGGCCACGACCGCCGGCGGCGCCCCGGTGCCGTGGTCGGCGTTCCTCGCGGTCGCGCTGATCAGCACCGGCATCGCGACGACCGCCACCGGCGCGGTGAACGGGCGGGTCCTCGCCGCGGCCTTCCCGGTGGCGGTCTCGGCGGCCGCCTACCCGTTCGTCGCCGGGTACGGTCTGCGGCACGCCGATCCGGCGACCTACCTGTGGCTGTCGACGGCGCCGCTGACCGTCGGAACCCTGGCGATCGCCCTGGTCACCGCCCGCGCCGAGCTGCGTCCGGCGCTGCGGCCGGGCACGGTCGCGACTGGCGCCGGGATGGTCGTGTCCGGCGGGCTGCTGATGGCGGCGCTGGCCATGGTGGAACCGGCCCAGGTCCCGGCGATCGCCGCCCTCCGCGAGACCGGCGTCCTGTTCGTCATCCCGCTGTCCTGGCTGATCGACCGGACGTTCGCCCGCTCGGCCGCCGTCGGCGCGGTCCTGGTGTTCGCCGGCGCGGCCCTGCTCGCTCTGCGCTGACCGGCGCCCTACCCGGTGGCGCGCCGCAGGAGGTCTCGCACCCGGTCCACCTCGGCCGGTGCCGGCCGGTCTCCCGCGGCGTCGTTGGCCACCCGCAGCGGATCGCCGCCGATCAGCGCGGCGACCACCGCGGCCCGGTTGCGGTCGCTGAGATCGTCCTCGACGGCGGCCAGCAGCGGCAGGTAGTCGGCCTGCGGCAGCCCGTCAGGGTACGCCCGGCGCAGGTCCTCGAGGGCGGAACGCAGGTGTTCGGGCAGGAACATCCCGCTGTGCGGGCGGATCTCACCCGCCTCGGCGTGTGAGTAGTCGCGGGCCTCGACGACCAGGCCGTCCGGCCCGAACAGCAGAATCGTGCACCCGGCGATGGTCAGCGGCGCCCCGCCCGGCCAGGTGATCGCCCAATACTCGACGCTCGCGGTCGATCCGGTGACGACCGGCTCCGCGAACCACACCTCGGCCGGCCGGGTCTCCTCGGCGAAACACTCTTCGAGGTACGCGCGGAGCCCGTCGCGGCCCCGGAAGTGCCGCCCGATCCCGGCCCGGTGGTCGCCGTGCGGGGCGTGCAGCGCCGCGAGCGCCTCCACGCCCTGGGCCGGCCAGCCGGTCCGCCACGTCGCCGCCCAGTCCCGGGCCCACCGCGCCGTCGTCATCCGGCCGATCTTAGACGCGGTCAGCTGACGGCGTAGTTGCGCAGCAGCCGCAGGGCCGTCGCCGCCTGCGGGCCGGTGGTCCGCAGTCTCGTGTCGGCGGGAGCGAGACGCTGGGCTCCGACACGGCAGAAGTCGCCGGCCGGACCGGTGACGACGTTCTCCGCGGCCGGGTCGCCGAGCTGCCAGGAGGCGCCGTCCGGTGCGGTCAGCTCGGCACGCACCGGCGCCGGTGGCAGGCCGGCCAGGCGGAACGCGTACGGCAGGGTGCTCAGCCCGAGCCAGGCGACGTGCCGCAGGCGGGCCGTGTCGGGATAGTCGAGGCCGAGCGGGACGGTGATGTCGAGGGCGTGCGCCCAGTGCTCGGCCAGCCGGGTGGTGGCCAGTGTGCGCGGCTTCAACGGGGTGGCGACCCACCGTACGGCCTGGTGGGGGTCGGCGGACCGCAGCGCAGCGACCGCATCGCGCCGGGCCGCCCGCCACCGGTCGAGGATCTGCGGGCCGTCGCCGCGCTCGGTCTCGACGAGAGCCGCCATCGCCTCGTCCACGGTGGCGCCGAGCTCGTGCCAGCGGACCGGGTCGCCGTGCTCGCCGACGGTCGCGGTCACCGCCTCCTCGGTCTGCGCCAGGTGCAGCAGGACATCGGCGACCGTCCAGCCGGCCGCCGCCGACGGTGTCGCCCAGTCGTCCCGTGTGAGCGCGGCCAGAACCGTCTCCAGCTGCTGCTGCTCGGCTTCCAGATCGTCGAACACGTCGGTGTGCGCCACGGCTGATCCCTTGCGGAGAGTCGGTGCAGGGCCGGTACGGGTGGCGTGTGGGCCACCGTCGCAGCATAGGAGAACGTGCTCGCGGACGGCGCCCACGGCCCGGCCTAGGATCGGCGGATGGCCGTCTTCGCCCAACTCTCCCTCGGTGTGCACGACTGCGAGCGCGCGGGCGCCTTCTGGGCGGCGGCGCTCGGCTGGATCCGGCGGCCAACCCGCTGGGACGGCGACGATTGGATCGTCCTCGACCCGCCGCCGGGACAGCCGGGCGCGCCGATCGCGATGGACGACAGCGAGAGCCCCGCCGAGGAGTTCCCCCGCGTCCACATCGACCTCGCCGCCGGCGACGCCGGTCTGGAGGCCGAGGTGGAACGGCTGCTCACTCTCGGCGCGACCCGCGTGGACTGGCCGTTCTACCCGGCGGCGGGGGAGCGGCATCCGGACGAGCTGCCGTTCGTGGTGCTCGCCGACCCGGAGGGCAACCGCTTCTGCGTCAGCGCGTGAGCGTGAGCCGTCGATCGGGCGCCCGCGTGGGTGCGGAGGGCATCGGCTACGGCGCAGCGGCGAGGCGGGCCCGGAGGTCGCGGGCGGCCCGGCCGCGGTAGTGGAGCAGCAGGTCGGCGAGGGTGCTGCGGACCTCCGGGTCGGGGTGATCGGCTAGGTGGGCGAGTTCCTCGGCGCCGCCGCGGCGGGGGCCGGAGAGAGCCAGCAGCGCGTCGATGATCTGCTCGGACGTGACGGCCGCGCGGAGCTCGGCCATGAGCTGTGGTTTCGTCATCGGCGGGTCGTCGTAGGGGAAACGACGGCGGAGCCTGGCGGAACCCGGCGTGCCGGGCTGCAGGCAACCCGGGCAGGTGCAGGGGCGCGGGCCGTGTGCGCCGGGAACGTGCCGCCAGCCCACGCCCTGCGGTAGAGCGCGGACCCGGCGTACCTCCGCGGGTGTGATCGATCGCGGGACGAAGATCTCGTAGCCGCGCGGATCGGCCAGCTCCCGCAGATGGCCGGCGGCCCTCGCTGCGGTGAGCCGGAGCGGCTCGCGGCCGTAGCGGCCGACGGTGACCGGCTCGTCGTCGGGGACGCGCAGGTCGACGGCGACCAGGACGCCCGGCTGCCAGCGGCGCAGCTCCCGCACCCACTGGTGGGTGAGCGTGAAGTCGGGCAGCACCGCCATCGTGTAGACGCCGCGGCCACCGTCCCATCCGCGGCTGCGTGCGGCGACACCGCCACGTAGCAGACGGGCCGCGTGGCGGTGCGGGGTGATGTGCACGAGGTTCGGCATCACCGGGCAGCGTAGGCCGCGGTCAGTGGTGATGCAGCACGTTTATCGCCAGGTCGGTGATCACGGTGACGTAGAAGATCGCCCATCCGACCAGGTTGCGGGAGCCGACCCGCAGATGGGCGACGAGGGCGCCGGTGAAATACAGGAAGAGGCCGGCAGCGGCCAGGGTCCCGAGCAGGGGTACGGCGAAACCGGCCAGCAGTCCTATCGTGCCGGCCGCCAGCAGCGACCCGAGGACCGGCACGAATCTGCGGGGGATCCGTTTCATGTCCGCCTGGGCCTTCGGGTATTCGTGGCCGATCAGGTAGAAGACAGCGGCGCTGCCGGTGAAGAACGCGGTCACCAGGGTGACGATGGTGTAAGCCGTGGACAACGGGCCCTCCTTGATGGTCGGTACAAGGACGGGCCGGGCGTTCGGATTGTGACGGCCACCGGCAGAACGCCGTACCGGGACCGAGGGCTACCTGCGGCCGATCAGGGTCTGCACCACCGGGCGGCCCGCGTCGGCGACCAGGCGGGTCAGCAACGTGCCGAACGGGTCGTGCCGGGTGCCGTCGGCTTGTTCGCTGATCTGTGTCCGGACCCGCATGGGGGGCTGGCCGCTCGGCTTGAGCAGGTACGCCGACGTCGTTCCGGCCGTCAGGGTGCCGTCCCGGACGACGTGCAGCTCCAGGCGTTCCATGTCGCGCCACAGGGTGGCACGGGGCCGGCCTTTGCGCAGGTGCACGAGCCCGTGCTCGTAGGCCCAGACCGGCCGGCCGCCCCGGAACGGGAACAGCATCGCCCAGCCCAGGCTGCCGATCGCGGCTGCCAGCGCCAGGATCGCGGCCGGCAGCAGCGGCCGGAACCAGGCGCCGGCGGCGTGGAAGAGGGCGAACGACACCGCGAACGAGGCCACGCTCAGCAGCAGTGCGACGAGCGCCGCCCGTGCCGGGTCACCGTTGTCGCGGTGCCCGACCGGCTCGCCGAGATCATGCGCGGCGGCGAGTGCCGCCACCTTCGCCGGGATCGCCCTGGTCCCGCCCGTGTCCATGCTGGTCAGCCCCCGCTTCTCGCCGGTTTGCGAGGGCATCATGCGCGTGGTCCCTGTCAAAAATCTTGCACCGTCGTCTCAGCCCCGCCCGCAGCGGCGCTGCGGGCTGAACCGGTCGGGGACGTCGCGTCGTAGTCCGGGACGAGGTCGTTGCCTCTGCGGAGGTGTGGCCCGTACAAAGGCAAAGGTTTCGCAGTTCTAAACACTTGATACGGGAACGTGTCACCAACCTTTCACCCGGCCTGTTGATCATGAATGGACACTGAACAGAAGGTGGGACGAAGCATGCCGAAGCGTGTATTCATGCACATCGGTGCTCCGAAGACCGGGAGCACCTACGTGCAGAACGTGCTCTTCGGCAACGCCGACCGGCTGGAACGGGTGGGCATCCTGGTCCCGGCCACGTTCAGCGCCCACGATCAGGCGATGACCGACCTGCGTCAGGTGCCGTGGCGCGACCCGGAGCTGTACTGGACGTGGGAGCGGCTGCTGGAGCGGTTCGGGCGCTGGCCCGGTGACGTCGTGCTGACCAGCGAGGGCTTCGGCGCGGCGACCGAGGGGCAGGCGAGGCGGGCGATCGAGAGCCTGGCTCCGGCCGAGGTGCACATCGTCGTCGCCGCCCGCGACCTGTGGCGCACCTTCCCGTCGATGTGGCAGCAGAGCATCCGGGCCCGCGGCACCTGGAGTTTCGAGGACTTCCTCGCCGCCGTGGAGGAGGGGAGGTTCGACGGGTTCTGGGATCACTACACGGCGAACCGGATGCTCCAGCGCTGGGGCGATCTGGTTCCGCCCGCGCAGCGGCACGTCATCACCGTCCCCCAGCCGGGCTCGCCGCACGATCTGCTGTGGACGAGGTTCGCCGGGGTCCTCGGTGTCCCGGACGGGGTCTGTGAGCTCGCCGCGCCCGAGTCCAACCCGTCGCTGGGCGCGCCGGAGATCGAGGTGCTGCGACGGGTCAACAGCGCGCTCGGCGACCTCTACCCGCACCGGATGCCCTACCAGCGGGTCGTGCACCACCATCTGCTGCGCGCGGTGCTGCAGCAGCGCGACAACGACATGCGTTTCGGGGTCGGCCTGGACCGCGCCGAGTGGGTCGCCGAGCTCGCCGACCAGCAGATCAAGGAACTGCAGGACTACCCGTGCCACATCGTCGGCGACCTCGGCGAGCTGCGCCCGGGCCGGATGAGCGAGTCGACGAGCCCGGACGCCCTCGACGACAGGCAGATCCTGGACGCCGCGATCCAGACCATCGTCGGGATGATCACCCACGCGGAGTCGCTGCAGCAGCAACTGCAGCGACCCCCGGGGTGTTCGCGCGGGTCAAGCGCGGCGTGAGACGACGGCTAGTCTCGTAGCCTCCGGTACGCGCGTGCCGACAACGGGATGAAGATCGCGGCGATCAGCACCGGCCAGCCCAGCGCCAGCCACACGGCGTGCTCGGCCAGCACGCCGCCGGTCATCCCGGTCGGGTTGCCGAACAGCTCGCGCGCCGCCGTCGCGGTCGCCGACAGCGGGTTCCACGCGGCGATCGCGCCCAGCCACACCGGCATCGTCTCGGCCGACACGATCGCCGTCGACAGGAACCCGATCGGCCACACCAGCACCTGCACGGCCGCCGTCGCGCCGCCCCCACGGAACGTCAGGCCCACGAAGATCCCGATCCACAACATCGAGAACCTCAAGAGCAGCAGCAGGAGTACGGCCAGAGCCGCCGACCCGGGATCCGACGTGACCCGCCACCCGATCGCCACGCCGCCCACC
Organism: Actinoplanes sp. CA-252034; assembly: GCF_050956125.1. Classification (NCBI taxonomy): domain Bacteria; kingdom Bacillati; phylum Actinomycetota; class Actinomycetes; order Micromonosporales; family Micromonosporaceae; genus Actinoplanes; species Actinoplanes sp. CA-252034. The sequence continues at coordinate 5,411,961 of NZ_CP191846.1, read as the reverse complement.
AGGAGCACCGCGAGCTCGGCCGCAGAGTTCGTCATGTCCGCGCCGACCCGCCCGAGCGCCGGTGACGCGCTGCCGATCGGCATGGACCGGAACCGGTCGGTGATGCCCTTCCCGGCGTCGGCCGCCATCTTCGTGGCCGTCGTCTCCACGCCGAACATCATGCTCAGCGCCATCATGCCGGGCAGCAGGAAGGCGATGTAGTCACCGCCGCCGGGCACGGTGATCGCCCCGCCGAACAGGAACCCGAACACCAGCAGCAGCATGATCGAGAAGACCAGGCCGAAGATCGGGCCCCACGGCTCACGCTTCCAGTGGGCCAGCTCCCGCCGGGTGAGGATCCATCCCGCACGCAGGGTCGTCATCGGGTCGCCTCCTTGTCGGTCAGCGCCAGGAACGCCTCGTCGAGGGTGGGCCGGCGCAGCTGCAGGTCCTCGACGGCGATGCCCAGGTCGTCGAGGGCGCGGACCACGTCGATCAGCCCGGACGTGACCTCCACGGTGATCGACCGCTCATCCTGGTCGACGTCGCCGCCGAGCCGTCGTGCCGCCTCGTCGAGGTCGCCCCGCACGGTGATCGTCACCCGGTCGCCGCCGACCTGGCGTTTCAGCTTCTCCGGTGTGCCCTGGGCGATCACCCGGCCGTGGTCGACGACCGTGATCTCGGACGCCAGCTGGTCGGCCTCGTCCAGGTACTGCGTGGTCAGCAGGACCGTGGTGCCGCGGGCCGCGACCTCGCGGACGGTGGTCCACACCTCGTTGCGCCCGCGCGGGTCGAGGCCGGTGGTCGGCTCGTCCAGGAACAGCACGGCCGGGGTCAGGATCAGCCCCGCCGCGATGTCGAGGCGCCGCCGCATGCCGCCGGAGTAGGTCTTCACCGCCCGGTCCGCGGCCTCGGCCAGCCCGAAGGCGCCGAGCAGCTCCCCGGCGCGGGTCTCGGCGTCAACCCTGCTCAGGCCGTAGAGCCGGCCGAACATCACGAGATTCTGCCGGCCGCTGAGCACTTCGTCGACGGCTGCGTTCTGCCCGACGAGGCCGATGCTGCGGCGCACCCGGGCGGCCTGGGTGCGCACGTCGAACCCGGCGACGCTGGCCGTGCCCTCGTCGACGTCGATCAGGGTGGCCAGGGCCTTCACCGCCGTGGTCTTGCCGGCGCCGTTCGGGCCCAGCAGGCCGTGGATGACACCGGCCGGCACGTGCAGGTCGAACCCGTCCAGAGCGGACAGGTCGCCGTATCGCTTGCGTAGTCCCTCGGCGATCAGGGTTTGCACGAGCGCTCCTTAAACTCCGTATGCCTTACGGAAAATTGTCGCGGGCAACACCGTACACCGCACGGGGTAGATTTGGCACATGGAGAAACCGGAAGACCTCGCGCGGACGATGACGCTGCTCTGGCGGCGCACCCTCGGCAGCCCGCAGGGAACGCGCGGGCCGAAACAGCGGGTCAGCGTGGACGAGGTCATCCAGGCCGGGATCGCCGTCGCCGACGCCGACGGGCTGCCGGCCTTCTCCATGCGCAAGGTCGCCGACCGGCTCGGGCTCAAACTGATGTCGATCTACACGTACGTGCCGGGGCGCTCCGAGCTGATCGGGCTGATGCTCGACGAGGTCATCGGCGAACTGCCGCACCCCCCGCATCGGGGCGACTGGCGTGCCCGTCTGGAGGGCGTCGCCCGGCACCAGTGGGACGAGTACCACCGCCATCCCTGGCTGCTGCAGGTGGAGAGCAGCCGGCCGTGGATCGGGCCCAACGTCTGCGACCGGTACGAATGGCAGCTCGCCGCCATCGACGGAGCCGGGTTCAGTGACCTGGACATGGACCAGATCATCACCATGATCGGCCACTTCACGGCCGGCGCCGCCCGCACGTCGGTCCTGGCCCGGCACACCGTGGAGGACTCCGGGATCTCCGACGTGCAGTGGTGGGAGGCGAACGCGCCCATCCTGGAGAAGGTCATGCCACCGGGCGCGTATCCGCTGGCCGGGCGGGTCGGCTCGGCCGCCGGCGAGGAGTACAACGCGGTCAGCGACCCGGACCGCTCGTTCCGCTTCGGTCTGGACCGGCTCCTGGACGGCGTGCAGGCATTACTGCGTGATTGACTGCCGGGACAGAGCCGACACGGGAGGACAAAATGATCATCATCGCCGGTGAGTTGCGCGTCGACGCGTCCGAGCGTGACCGCTACCTGGCCGGGGTCGCCGACGTCACCCGCCTGGCCCGGCAGGCCGGCGGATGCCTCGACTTCGTGCAGGCACCCGACCCGCTCGACGCCGAGCGGATCACAGTCTTCGAGCGCTGGGAGTCCGACGAGCACCTGCACGCCTTCCGCGACAGCCCCGGCCCGCAGCCGGAACTGCCCGCCATCAACTCCGCCGACGTGCGCAAGTACCGGATCAGCGGGGTCGAGGCGCCGTGACCGGCTACGACGACGTCTACCGAAACGGCACCGCCCCGTGGGAGATCGGCCGGCCGCAACCCGGCCTGGACCTGGAGATCACCGGGCCACGGGTGCTCGACCTCGGATGCGGCAGCGGCGAGGTGTCGCTCGAGCTCGCCCGGCGCGGCCACCAGGTGACCGGTGTCGACATCTCGGCCGTCGCCATCGGACAGGCCCGGGCCAAGGCCGCTGCCGAGGGCCTGACCGTCGACTTCCGGGTCGGGGACGCCCGTTCGGCGCGGCTCGGCCGGTTCGACGCGATCGTCGACTCGGGACTGCTGCACAGCCTGCACCGGTACGGCGAAGCCCAAGACTACCTGGATCTGCTGCCCCAGCTGGCCGCGCCCGGCGGCAGCCTGACCGTCCTGGCGATCTCCGCGGCCGGCGCGCACGGCTGGGGCCTCACCGAGGAGCAGTTGCGGGCCGCGTTCGCCGCACCCACGTGGACCGGGGTCACGGTCGAGCCCGCCGAGGTGGTCTCGGTCGACGGTCCGCTGCCGGGTTTCCTGCTCAAGGCCACCCGCACGGCCATTTGATGCTCCTCGCCCCCTGAAGCCGCTAGTTCGCCCTGGCAGGCGACCGCGACGATGGCGTCCGCCACATTGCCCGCAGGAGCGTTGCGCGACCTGATGACTGCTGGAGCGCTGCGCCGGCGCCTTCGCTCACTGGCTCATCGCGCGGACCTTGATCTCGGCGCCGAGGAGCCGATGATGTCCAGGTGATCGGCAGGGGGCAGGCTATACGGCGCGCGGTGGCAGGGGCCACGGTGCTCGGGCTGGTACTCGCTACCGCCGGGTCGGCTGGGTCGACGCCTACGCCCGACATCCCGAGCGACGGACCAGCCCTGTACGCCGACTGCCTGCGCAAGGCACAACAGATCATCGACCGCTACCGCGATGCCGACGACACGGCGGTCGCAGTAGCCTGCTCGAGGCCAGACGGCAGCCTGGTAGACACCACCCTGTGGGTGCCGGCCGTCCCCACCCCACCGGCTCCGGTCCCGGTGGGCAGGTGCGTCACCGGGCCTGGCCGGCCTGTCGTCGACACGGCGCTGACCAGCGTCTCGGCGACGAATCTCCGCACGGGGATCATCATCTATGAGCACCAGGCGCTCGGCGACGGCGAAGCGGTCGACTCCGGCAGCAGCGGTGCCCTCGAGTTCGGCCCGGGTGAGCTGACGCCGGGTAGCAGCTACCGCTGGCGGGCCCGAGCCGAGTACGCCAGAACAGACGAGACCACCTTGCTTCGGAGCTCGAACGAGGATGAGCGGGCCTGGTCACCGTGGTGCGAGTTCACCGTGTCCGCGGACGCCGTCGACTACAGCGGGCTCGGCGACGTCAGTCTCGAGGCGCTGACAGAACTCGGCCTGCGTCCGGACCGTACCTATGCCGTCCACCTCTCCGGCCGCCAACAACGCCTGCTCCGCGCCGGGACCGACATCGGCCGGACGCGGGCGAGGATGGCGCTGTCCGGCGTTCGCTGGACCGACCTACTCGTCCAGCTGACTGGATCCGCCTACCTCGAGGATGAGGTCGCCGCCGAGACCGGCGATGCGCCGCAGAACAGCGCCGACTATCGCACGCTGGTCGACACCATCTCCGCCGAGCTGGGCGGCCCGGACCATCCCCGGCTCAACTGATTCGAGAAGCCATCACTGGCGAAGCCTCCATGACCGTCCGTAACGCGCGACTCGCCATGTGAGGAAGTTCGACAGCGGCGCGGCGCTACCTCGATTCGTACCTGAAGCGATTCTTCTTGGTAGATGGGGAATTATTCCCTTTCGACCAGTTCGAGGCTCGAGTTCTGTGGAACGCGTAGCCCATATCATCCTCGCTTCGATACCGACCGATCAGATTACGCCTCACCGTGAAGGCGCGATCCGCCAGACGTCCTCAACTCGGCATTTCCCGTAGCGATTGGTTGCCTATCGTCTAGACAGATCGTGTCTCAGGGCCGGTGGTGTACGAACCAGGTGTCACCGGCGGCGACAGCGACGGCCAGCTCCCACTGGAGAACGTCGATGTTGGGCGATAGCGCGAGCACTTGCCGTGCTGCAGTCCATGCGTCGTCGCCGGGTAACGGCTTTCGGTGTACCTCGAACTGCATCATCGTGCCCCAGAAAGCAACCGGCCGGACATCCCACCGCTCGTGCCACTGCCGCAGCACGGCAGCCAATTCCGCATCGTGACCGAGCGCGCCGTAGAACCCGAGCGGAGCCACCGCGAGCCAGGGTGATGGGGTCGGTGCCAACAGGAGCGAGGCAGCGTTCGGCTGGTACCAGTATTCGGTGTTGACCAGATGACGTGCGCCTTCCAGCACCTTGGCGGTCAGGCGGGGATCAGCGAGGACGTGATCGTAGGCCGCTCGCAGTATCTGCTGAGTGCCGGCGTTCTGCGACACCGTCGGTAGGACATCAGCGGTGACGTCGACGCCATGAAGGCCACCCGTATAGAAGGAAAGCTCGACCTCCGGAGGCCCATCGTCACCTTCTTGGAAGAACGGCCACGGGTCCACCGTGCGAGCCGCCTGATCGAGGGCGACCAGTTCTGCTTCCACTCGCGCATCGAAGGGACTCGGCTCCAACTCGTAGTTCACATCCTCGTCGGCGACCAACACGGGCCATCGACCGGTCCTCGGGAGCAGTGCGTACGCCGCCCGCCAGGCCTTGAGCAGGTCCGCATTGTCGTCCGCGTCGACCCCCGACACAATCAGCGTGCCCTCAACCCATTCATGGACAGGCAAACCCGCGAGCGCTGTACCCCTCATGGCGTCAGCGATTTCCGATCGTCCCAGCACAATTCGATCATCTTTGCCAAGCCGGGCAGGCGAAGACAAACCCGTGATTGTCCGCAGATCAGGCTCTCTCATGGGGAAGGGGTGAATACTTCGGCGGCTCGGTGAACGCGCTCAACTCGGCGCGACGGGATGTCGACCACTGGCCCGGCCGTCCGAAGCCGATCCGTGAGTGACTCGCGTCGTGCTCACGTCAAGCCGTAGACCCGGTTCAGGTTTAACTCGAAGTACTCCCAGAAGTCGAACGGCGGTTCCTCGTCCAGGCCGACACGGTCCTTCTCCGGCACGGCGGTGGCCTTGAACTCGTCTTCCGTTCTCGGCGCGCCCGCACGTTGATCATGGCTACGTTCCGGAAGCCATGAAGGCGGCGAGGATGTAGTTGGGGTGTCGGTCCAGGTTCGTACGGGCGCGGTCGTAGCGGAGGGTAGTGCGTGGGCCGGCGTGGGCGGCGATCTGGACGTCGCGGAGCGTGGCCGTGATGAACGGGTGGCGCAGCATCTGCGGGCGTATCCCCGGCATCGGATCCCGACGGAGGTGGTGCGGTGCTTGAGTCGGCGGGCCGCGGTGTGCCCGATCCGGAGGGGTGACCGTGGCCACGTGAGGTGTCACCGGCCCGGTTTAGAGTGCGATCATGACCGACGCATCCGTGCACCTCGTCGCCCAGCCTCGTCTCGACACGCTCGTGACGGAGTTCCGTTCCGACGCGCGGCGGCTGCGCACCGACTTCGCGGGGACGGCCTGGATCGGTGACGTCCCTGATCCGGCATCCGGGATGATGGGACCGAACTACCAGCGGCGTGTTGTCGACTCGCAGTTGTTTCTGCCTGACACCCACTGGTACACCGTCCACGAGCTCGACGATGCCGAGATCCAGATCACTGTCGGCCTGCTTCAGGTGCCGGGCACCACGCAGGGCTCACAAGGGCTGGTCGGCGCCGTCGCGGACCCACGTGCGGATTTCTTCGAGCACCCGGAACACGACGACCGGGTCGGCATCTGTCTCACGCTGCGGGGCCGGATCTGGTCCAACGTCGGCCTGTCGTATCGAATCACCGTGCTGTGCCGGCCGGAGGCCTTCATCAGTAGCGCCCCCGCGTGATGCGAGGGCCGCACTGATCTCGGCACCAGCGTGCGTGTCGGCTCGCCGCCTGGCCACCACGAGCGCTCGGCGATAGAAGAGTGAACGTACGGAGCCGCGGTGAAGTTGGCCGCCTGAATCATGATGAGTGGGTGAAACTGCGTCGTCCAGTAGGCTCCCGCGTGCTCCCGGCGGTTTTCGCGGCATCGATGACGGGTCTTGCCGGCTTTCTGGTGAGCCTGCAGTTCCGCGCCGGCGATTCGGTGTCCGGGCGGCTCTTCATCGGCGCGATGACCCTGTTCGCCCTACTCATGGCGGGCAGCTTTCTCTGGTACGCGTTGCAGCGATTTCAGGTCGGTGTCGATCGGGACGGCTGGACGGTGCGGATCGGCCGGTTCCGGCATGACCTCCGATGGGCCGAGATCTCGGCGGTGGTGATCGAGAACCGAACGATCGAGGGGCGAGGTCGCCGGATGGTTCCGGCGCTCTACCTGGTGCCAGAACCGGGCGTCAGTGTCCACGCTCCCAACGACCTGCGGGCGACCGTGGACGGCCGCCCGGCGCTGCGGCTGTTCGACCTGGAGGACCCGAAGATCGAGGAAAAGCAGTTTGTCCGCGAACTCGCGAGTCTGGCAGGCGATCGCCTGGAAGTACGGGTCTACCGCCTCAGCCTGGGGCTGCTGAGCGAGGACGCCTCGGAACAGCTGAACGGCGGGGAAGCTCTCCCTTCCTTCCCGCCTGGCGCGGAGGGCGTGCGGGTGCACCGCTGGCTGAACCGGCGGCGCTTCCTACTGTTCGTCGGCTGGTACCTGTTCGCCGTCGTCCCCACGCTGCTGCTCACCGGATTCGCGGCCCGGTTGCACGAGTTGTTCGGCGCCGCGGTCGCGGTACTGGGTCTGCTGGCGGTCGTCGCCGCGTACGCCCAGTTCGTCACGCTGTTCAGCCATGCCACAGACCTCGTCGACGCCGAGTTCGCGATCTCCGGCACGGACCTGGTGCGAGTGATCGGCGACCGGACCCACCGCGACGACATGCACGGCGGCAAAGCCGTCGTACTGCCGCCGGGGGCGAAACGGGGCTACGGCAAGGCGTGGCTGCTCGGATTCCCGCACGCCGTGGTGCTGCTCGGTGATCCGCGGACAGGACGGCTTCGCGGCCACGACGACCTGCGCGCCTTGTCCGCCGTGATGCGCGATTCACCACATGAGGCCGACCGGGCCGCCGCGCGGGACCTTGACAGCCTCACCGTGCAGTCGCAGGTCAGCGACCCGACGGAGCCTGGCGACGCCGAGAACGCCCGCCTGTGGATCTCGCTGACCAAGGCCGGCCGCATCCTGGCCTGGGCCGTCGTCGTGGGCTCCGTATGGCTGGCCGGCGGCTGGATGCTGGAGACCACCCGTTACCTGGGCGGCGCGGTCATCCTGATCAGCGTGCCGCTGGCCACCTTGTGGGCGGCATACGCGCTGTACCGGATGCTTGCGCTGTTCGGCGCGGGGTGGCAAGCGGTCCGGAGGAACCATTGACCAGGGCGCGCACGACGGTAGGTCGTGAGGTGTCGAACTCAGCGGTGAGCTGGGGATGGCGGTGCCAGGCGACGACGACCGCGTACTTCGGCGGCGGCACGTTGATGGCCACTCGGACACCGGTGGCGGCAGAAGACTAGGGGCATCCGGACAGGCGCTTCGGCCAAGTTGGCTACTGTCAGCGGCCTGGTCGGGACCGTTACCGGCATTGTCGGTGTCATCAAGTAGGCGACCGCGTGGCCGCCGACTGCCGTCAGTGGAGCTCGATGCCGTGCCGCTTCGCGGCTTGCCACTGAATACGGTGGTCCGGGTGCTGCCGGGGTACGGCATGGCGCAGTACCTGCTGGTCGGTGACCGCAACCGGCGGTGCCGGCCAGCCTGGCGCCCGCGTTGCTGTACCGCAGTGAAGTGCAGCAACGCCGGCAGTCGGACCGACCGCGACGGATCCTGATCAAGCCGCCTGACCTCGTACGGCGCTTGATCAAACCGCGTCGCGGGTAGTCCACTGTAGGGGCGGTCGGTCAGGGAAGGGCCACGGCCACGGTCACCACGACCGCCGCGGCGACGGCAACGAGCATCAGCGCCGCGGCGCCGGCTCCGGCGGCGAGCCGGCCGGCGATGGTCCGGGCGTCGATGCGGGCGGGCAGGGCCGGCGAGTGCTGGACCGTGGCAGTGTCCGAGTCGTCGAAGAAGATCACGCTGCGTAGGTTATGACATCGAGAGGATTCAGGAAATCCCAGTTCAGGTGACGTCGAGCACCACAGTGCAGGCCGTCACCGAGCCGGAGCATTACGTACAGTGACCACTGTGGAATCAGCGGCCGGCGGTCAGACCCGGCGCAGCACGGAGACCACCTTGCCCAGGATCACGGCCTCGTCACCGGGGATCGGCTCGTAAGCGGGATTTCGCGGCTCCAGGAAGACGTGACCGCCCCGGCGCTGGAAGACCTTCACCGTCGCCTCCTCGTCGATCATGGCGGCCACGATGTCGCCGGTCCAGGCCTCCTGCTGCTGGCGGACCACGACGATGTCACCGTCGCAGATCGCCGCGTCGATCATCGAGTCGCCCTGCACCCGAAGACTGAACAGGGTGCCCCGGCCGACCAGGTCGCGGGGCAGGTTGAGCAGTTCCTCGGCGTGCTCGTCGGCCAGGATCGGGGTGCCCGCGGCGATCGTGCCGACGAGCGGGACCCCACGATGTCGGCGGGTGCCCGGGTGGGCTCGGCCGGCTCCAGGAACATCCGGATGTCCACCGGGCGGGAGACGGTCCGGCCGCGGCGGAGGAAACCAAGATCCTCCAGGGTACGCAGATGGCGGCTCACCGAGGACGACGACAGGCCCAGAGCGTCGGCTATCTCGCGGGACGACGGGGCGTAACCGTACTTGACGGCCGCGTCCCGGATCACCGTCAGAATGCGGCGCAGGCGCTCGGGCAGGACTGACGTGTCGAACTCTTCCTCGGGTAGCACCTGAGGATCTTGCCCCGTGACGAACGTGAACCCAAATCGCCGCGCCGCGCACTGTTGAGGTGTGACGGATGCGGAGCGGGACACGCTGCTCGTGGTGCGGGCGCAACTCGGGGATCGGCAGGCCCTCGGCGAACTGGTCGGGCACTGGCACCTCCCGGTGTGGCGCTACGTGCGGGCCATGCTCGGTGACCGGGTGCGGGCCGACGACGTCAGCCAGGAGGCGTGGGCCCGCGCGCTGCGAGGGCTGCCGGGACTGCGGCAGCCCGAACGCTTCGCGCCGTGGCTGCTCACCATCGCTCGCCGCTCGGTCCAGGCCAACCTACGCCGGGGGTACGACATCGAACCCGGCCCGGAACCCGTCACCGCCGACGAGGCCACCGGCGTCCTCGACCGGGCCCAGGTCACCGAAGGGCTCGCCGCGCTGCCGCCGCGGGAACGGGAGGTGCTGGTCCTGTTCTACCTGCATGACCTGACCCTCGACGACTGCGCCCAGGTGCTCGATGTCCCGCCCGGCACGGTGAAGTCGCGGCTCAACCGGGCCCGGCGGCTACTACGCGACCAGATGATCGAGAAGGGGTACACGACGTGAGCGAGGAACCGGGGTACCGCCCCGAGCAGCTGATCCGCCCGGTGTCGCGGGGACTGCTGGCAGCCGGGATCGCCGGGTTCACCGGCGCCGCGCTGATCGCGACACTGTGGGCGACCGAACCGGGCCGGCTGCCCACCCGTACCGCCGGGGCGTTTGCGGGGTTGATCCTCGTCGGACTCACCTGGGCCGCGCTCGCCGCCTGGACGGCCTGGCGCCGCCCGCTGTTCGCCGCCGACCGGGTGATCGCGGGACGGCTCGCGGTCGTGTTCACCACCGCGAGCACCCTGGTCACCGCCATGATCGCCGGCCCATGGGCGGCCGGGCCCGGACTGCTGACGATCGCAGCGGCGACCATCGTGCTGGCCCGGGCCCGGGCCTACCGTGATCGGCTGCGGTCACAGGTCGCGGCGCTGGAAGGAGAGGGCGGCCAGTGACAGCACCAGAGCGGTCCAGACGGCGGCCCACAGCAGGTACGTCCCGGTCAGCGGGTGCATGCTCAGGAACGGGGACTCCTCCACACCGGAGCCGATCTGGGCCAGCAGGGCCGGATCCTGGAAGGAGTTCATCGCGCCACGCCAGAGACCGTCGGTCGGCAGCAGCATCCGCGACACCGTGCCGACCATGGCGACGCTCGGGTTGCCGAGGGCGTCACCGACCGACCCGACCACCCCGGCGATCCACGTCGCCCCGAACAGCCCGACCGCGACGATCCCGGACGCCATCGGGGAGATCGCCGTCGAGAACAGCAGGCCCAGCGTGAGCAGCGCGGCCGTCTGCGCGGCCAGCAGCGCCAGCCCGGTCACCGGGTGCGGCGGCCAGTAGCCGACCGTGGTGTGCACGATCAGGAACTGGGCGACGCCGGCGACCGTCACGAACCCGGTGCCGAACGCGACCAGACCCAGCCACTTGCCGGCCAGCACCTGCACCCGCCGGATCGGGCGGGTCATCATGGACAGCGCCACCCCCGACTCGACCTCACCGGACAGGGTCGGCCCGGCCAGGAACGCGGTTCCGAGTGCGGCGATCAGGCTGAACCCGAACATCACCAGATTCAGCACGGTCGAACCCGCGATCTTGGCCTCCCCGCTGGTCAGGCCCCCGTAGTCGGCGGCGATCTCGGAGAAGCCCCAGGCGCTCAGGGCCAGCAGGATCGTGGTCAGCACACCCAGAGAGCGCAGCACCCGGCGGCGCGACGCCTCCTGCAGCGTGAGCGCGGCGACGGTCAGCACGATCCTCATGACTTCTCCCGCAGCACTTCCAGCAACCGTTCCTCGAGACTCATCCGCGCCGGCTCGACGGCGTGCACCCGTACCCCGCGTCCGACCAGTCCGGCGATCAGCGCCGGGACGTCCTCCGGCATCGCCACGGTGTAGACCTCGCCGTCCCGGGTGAACGGCTCCAGCACGGCCGCGGCCTCGGCGGTCACGTCGGTCAGCGTCAGCCGCAGCGAACGACGGCCCAGCAGCTCGGCGAGCGTGCCCGAGGCGGCGACCCGGCCGTGGTCCAGGATCAGCGCCCGGTCGCAGACCCGTTCCACCTCCCCGATCAGATGCGAGTTCAGTAGCACGGCCACACCGCGGTCCTTCAGCGACAGCAGCAGATCGCGCACGTCGGCCCGGCCCAGCGGGTCCAGCGCGCTCGTCGGCTCGTCCAGCACCACCAGGTCGGGCCGCGCGACCAGCGCCACCGCGAGACCGAGGCGCTGCTGCATGCCCTTGGAGAAACCCCCGACTCGATCGGCTGCCCGGTCGGCGAGGCCGACGAGCGCCAGGGTCTCCCGCCGGTCCCGGTCACCGATGCTCACCCCGGCCAGCCGTACGTGCAGACGCAGCACCTCGTCGGCGTTGAGCCACGGCTGATAGCGGAACAGCTCCGGCAGATAACCGACACGTTCCCGTGACCGCGGGTCGGTGTGCGGGCGCCCGAGCAGCATCACCTCGCCGGCGTCCGGCCGGACCAGCCCCAGCATCATCTTGATCACGCTGGTCTTGCCGGCCCCGTTCGGACCGAGCAGGCCCAGCACCTCCCCGCGGCCGACGGTGAACGAGACACCGTCGACCGCGGTCCTGCGCTTGTAGCGTTTCCGCAGGTGGGAAGCCCACACGGCGGGGGATTCGGTCACTGCGCCCACCGGGTCTCGCGGGCCACCCGCAGCACCTCGTCGGTGCTGAGCGAGCCACCGACCGCGTTGACGAAGCCGTCCTGCACCCACAGCACCGCCGACACCGCGCCGCCCTCCGTGGTCAGGACCGTGGCCGGGGCCTTGCCGACCTTCGTGGTGAAGCTGGTCTCGCTGGCCTGGTTCACGATCAGCGGCAGTGTGCCGCCCTCCTTGGCGAACGCCTTGAGCTGGCTCGACACCGACTCCGGCAGGCCCGGAAGGGACAGCAGATAGTCGCGGGCCGTCTCGAACGGGATACCGTTGGAGAACGCCTTCGGGGCCACCACCCGGCCGATCATGAGCGCCGGCGCTCCGCTGTTGCCCGGCCACACCGCGGCCAGGCCCGGCCCCGCGGTCAGACGGAACTCGGTCGTCTCCAGCCCGGCCGGCGGTTGCGGGATCGGCCGGCCCAGCGCCTTCTCCGCCTTCGCCCGGTCGAACTCGAACACACCCAGCACCCGGTCGCCGACCAGGAACCGGGGCTGCCCGGTCACCCCATCGGCAGGTCGGTGATCCGCGGGCTGGCCAGCCCGGTCGCCTCCCGGGCCGCCCGCGCGTCGTCGACGTTCCGGATCGCCGGGCGGCTCTCCACCCGCATCGCCCCGAACTCCTCCAGCTCCGGCAGCTGCACCAGATCGGCCTGCGGCACCGTGATCGGGGCGACCTGCTCGGTCCGGAAGATCGGGAACCAGTTGCCGGCCGCGGCCGCCGACGCCCCACCGAGCAGCGCCATCACCCCGACGACGGCCACCAGCGGGGTACGCACCGGGCGCCTGCGCTGCCGGACCGGCTGAGGGGCCGCGGTCTCCAGACCGGCGCGCAGCCGCTCCCAGCCGGCGTCCACGTCCACGTCCACGCCGAGACTCAGCGCCGCGCCGACGTCCAGCGCGTCACCGGACACCCGCGCCAGACGAGGGCCACAGACCGGGCAGCCGTCGACGTGCGAACGATCACTGTCGGCCACACCGTCCGGCTCGTCCAGCAGCCGGCGCAGCAGCCCGTCACTCGGATGACGCATGACGGTTCAACTCCTCACGAAGAGCGGACTCGGCGCGCCGCACGGTCGTGCCCACGCTGGCCGGAGAGAGATCGAGGGCGGCCGCCACCTCGGCGTAACTCAAGCCGCTGTGCCGTAGGACCAGAGCCACGGCCTGCTTGCGGGGGAGACGGGACAGCGCCGTGCGTACCCTCTGATGGTCTTCCCGTGCCACGACGGTCTCGGCGACGTCCGGGGCGACGCCGGCCGACGCGGACGCCGCCTCCTCCCGGGAGACCCGCCGCCGCCCGGACCGTCGGTGGTTGAGCGCCGTGTGCGCCGCCGCCACACACAGCCAGCCGAGCGCCTCACCAGCGGGAACATCGGTTCGGCCGAAGGCCAGGAACGTCTCCTGGGCCACGTCCTCGGCCTCGTCCCGCGACCCGAGGACCCGGGCCGCCACCCCGACCACTTTCGGATAGGCCGCCCGGAATATGTGCTCCAGGTCGGATCGCACGGAGGCCGGCACGGCGCCCTCCCGCTCCTTCAACAGTTGCTTCACACCAGGTAAGCACCGCCGCTAACCCGAATGTGACAACTTTCGGATCGCCTCCGCCACCGCATCCGGGGCGACCAGCTGGTGCAGGTGCAGGCCCGGCAGATGCTCGACGGGCCAGCCGCACTCCGCGGCGATCGTCGCGTAGGGGTCCGCGAACAGCACATACCCGCAGGGGCGATCGTCCCAGCCGGGCGGCGCCGGAACCCGCTGCTCGTAGTAGGCCAGCGGCAGCCGCGGCTGCTCCGCCTCGACCGAGCGGCGGGTCTCGGCGTCCGGGAACATCGGCGCCACGTCCGACCCGTCCCACCAGGTGGTCCACGGCGGCAACCGGCCGTCAGCGCCGGCCATCGCCCGCAGCGAATCCAGCACGCCGGGGGAGACCACCGCGGTCGGGCCCGGGCGGCCCGGGACCGCGGCGTCCACGAAGACACAGGCCTCGACGGTACGCGGTGACGCCTCCACCACTACAGGGACGAACAGTCCCGCGTTGCTGTGCGCCACCAGCACCACCCGCTCGTCGGCCGGCAACCCGCCGATCGCCGCGCCGACACCCTCGGCGACCGCGGGCCAGAACGGCGGACCCGCCTCGCCGACGTGCGCCAGCGACGGCACGATCGAGCCGGGCAGACGCGCGGCCACCGGTGCCCAGGTGGCCGGCCCGACCGACGGACTGTGCATGAGCACGTAGGTGATCCCCATCGGTCCACCCTGACCCGAGGCGGTCCTCGCCGGCGACCCCCTTCTGCTGAGGGCAGCACGGCCGCCAGGCGACTCCACAGTGCGCCGCCGCCGTGGCGCCCTGATCTCTACTCCGGCTCCCAGGCCACCAACCGGTCCAGGATGCGGCGGTCGCCGTCCAGCTTGAGGGCCTCTACCGGGTTACGGCCGTAGAACGTCAGGACCAGCTCACCGGCCGTGCTCTCGGTCGAGACGTCGGCGGGCGCCGCAAGCCGGTCGACCCGGGCGCCGGCCGCGGACAGGTGAAGAGTCCACGACTGGCCCTCGATGGTGCGGTACTCCACGACGGCCGGGTCGTGCGGCCACGGACTGGTCGTCGCCACGCACGTGGACAGGAACTCGTCCACCCCGTCGAGCGCCACCTCGACCGGCAGCGGCTCCGCTTCACCGACGGTGAGCTGGGCGTCGTACGTGTGCAGGGCGACCTCCTGCACCTGATGCCGGGCGACGGCGCCACTGGTCTGCGGCGACTGGGAGGTGTCCCACCAGGTCCAGCAGCCACGGTCCGGGCCGGCCTCGCGCAGCGCGTCGATCAGCCGCTGCGCCGACTCGGCCAGCCAGTCGAGCAGCTCCGCACGATCCTGCGGGGCGGCCGAGGTATTCCACAACGACCGGTCCGGGGGAGCGTCGGCGGGGCCGGCCGCCACGGTCGCGGCCCAGCGGTGACGGCCCTCGCCGAGGTGCTGCGCCAGGTCGGCGAGCGTCCAGTCCGGGCAGGTCGGCACGGGCACGTCGAGACGAGGTGCGGCCGCGATGGCGGCACGGAAGGCGGTCGACCGCTCGTCGATCAGGCGAAGCAGGTCGGAGAAGTCCAGGTTCGTTGACACCCGCGATGTCTACCACCGGATGCCCGAATCGGACAGCGATTTAGCCGGCCGCGCCTGCGGTCGCGTTCCGGCCGGTCAGCGTGCCGCCCGCGCCGCCGCGCCGGTGTCCTACCGAGCCACGCTCACCTGCCCCAGCTCCTGGGTGCACCGGGTCAGCGCCACGTAGAGGCCGTTCCAGCCGCGCGGCCCGGCGGCGATCCCGTCCGGGTCGACGACCAGCGTCGCGTCCCACTCCAGGCCCTTGGCCTGGGTCGCGGTCAGCACCGGCACGTCACCCACGACGGTCCGCAGCGCCGCGATCCGGGTTGCGGGCGCGACCACCCCGACGGTCCACCGCTGCGCCAGGCCGGTGACGGCCCGCTGGACGGTGCTGAGCAGGTCCGCCTCGGTGACGGTGAGCCGCCACGGCTCGGCGCCCGACGAGCGTACGGCCGTCGGTGGCTCGTTGTGGCTGCCCGCCCGCGCCAGCACCGGCCCGGTGAGGCCCATGACCTCGCGGGGTGTGCGGTAGCAGACGCTCAGCCGGGCCGCGGTCCACCGGTCGCCGAGGACCGCGCCGACCGCCTGGGCCCAGCTCGTGTGCCGGTGCGGGGCCTCGGCCTGATCGATGTCGCCGACCGCGGTGATCGACCGGCTCGGGCAGCGCCGCAGCACCATCCGCCACTGCATCTCGGACAGCTCCTGCGCCTCGTCGACGACGACGTGCCCGTACACCCAGTCACGGGTCCGTCGGGCCCGGTCGGCGGTGAACTCCGCCTGCGGCGCCGGTGTCCCGGTCTCGCCGAGCAGCTCGGCCACCGCGTCGAGCAGCGGGATGTCGCTCGGCGCCCACCCGTCCGGCTCGGCGGCCACCGCGCCGATCTCGCCGGGCGTCAGCTCCGGGGCGAACCGGGCCAGCCGCTCGCGATCGGTCAGCAGCTCCCGCAGCACCGTCTCCGGATCGCGGGTGGGCCACCACGACTCCAGGAACCGGGCGATCGTCCCGTCGCCGGCGATCTGCTCCCGCAGCTCCTCGATCTCCTCCTCGGAGAGCAGCCCGTCGACGTCGCTGCCGGTGACGGCCGGGTCGGCGGCGCTCGGGCCTAGGCCGTGTCGCCAAAGGGTCATAGCCACTGCAGCAGTGCGGCGATGGTGACGGTGGCCTGGAAAGAGGTGCTGGTCTTGTCATAGCGGGTGGCCACCGATCGGCATTGCTTGAGCCTGTTGAAGCAACGTTCCACGACGTTGCGGTGCCGGTAGATCAGCTTGTTGAAGGTCGGTGGGCGGCCGCCGCGAGGCCCGCGGTTGCGGCGGTGTTTCTGCTGGTCCGAGCGTTCCGGGATGGTGTGAGCGATGCCGCGGCGGCGCAGGTAGCGGCGGATCGCGCGGCTGCTGTAACCCTTGTCGGCGATGACGTGATCGGGGCGTGTGCGTGGCCTGCCCGGCCCGATCCGGTCGACGCGGATGGCGTTCATGACCTGCTCGAAGCGGGTGCAGTCGTTGACGTTGCCGCCGGAGAGCACGAAGGCCAGGACCCGGCCGGCGCCGTCGCACGCCAGGTGGATCTTGGTGGTCAGCCCGCCACGGGATCGTCCGAGGGCGTGATCCGGTTTGCCCGTTTCCGGCTGCCCCTTTTTGCGCCCGCCGCGTGCTGATGGGCGCGCACGATGGTGGAGTCGACCGAGACCAGCCAGTCGATGTCGGCGTTCGCGTCCGCTGCGGCCTGGGCGGCGGCGAGCATCTTGGCGAGCGTGCCGTTCAACGCCCACCTGCGGAAACGGGTGTAGATCGATTTCCAGGAGCCGTATCGGGCGGGCACGTCGCGCCAGGGTGCGCCGGAGCGGATCTTCCACACGATGCCGTTGAGTACCCGGCGGTCGTCCTCGCGCGGACGGCCGCCGGTGATCACCGATGGCAGGTGTGGTGACAGCGATTCCCACTCGGCGTCGGTCAGCTCATAGCGGCGGATCACGCCGTACATCATCCATGGTCATGATCCTTTGAAGACACGGCCTAGACGGGACAGGATGTCCTCGTACCCCTCCTCCATCTGCCGCAACGTCGTCTCGCGCTGCTCGGCGACGGCCTCGGCCAGGCGCTGGTGGACCTGTTCGGCGACGGCCGCGCGGGCCCGGTGGTACGGCAGGCCCGGCGCCGGATCCACGCCGACCGGGTGGAAGTCACCGGCCCACCGCAGCTTCAGCTCCCGGGCCCGCGGGTGCAGCGACGCCACATACCGATCCAGGACCGGCTGCCACAGCGCCCGGCCCTTGATCTCGGCGACCCGGCGGCTCTCCGCCCGCCGCACCACGATGCCCGGCAGCAGGGTGTCGCACGTCGCCGACACGACCGCGGTCTCCCCGAGGGCCGGCAGCACCTGCCCGATGTAGTCCAGGAACCGCGTCGACGGCCCCACCACCAGCACCGCCCGCTCCGCCATCCGCTGATGGGTGAACAGCAGGAACGCCACCCGGTGCAGCGCCACCACGGTCTTGCCGGTGCCCGGTCCACCCTGCACGAACAGCGGCCCGGACGCCTCGGCCCGCACGATCTCGTCCTGCTCGCGCTGCAGCGTCGCGACCGCCGCCGACATCCGCCCGGTCCGCCGCTGCCCGAGCGCCGCCAGCAGGGCGCCCTCCCCGACGAGCTCGGACTCCACGGATCCGTCCAGCGGTTCGTCGTCGACCCCGATGACGACCCCTTCGGCGGTACGGACGTGCCGGCGCCGTGCCTGTCCCTGAGGTTCGACGGCGGTGGCCGTGTAGAACGGCCGGGCCGCCGGGGCCCGCCAGTCGATCAGCAGTGGCTCGCCGTCCGCGTCGTCGCGCAGCCCGACCCGCCCGATGTGCCGAACCGTCCCGTCGACCGCGTCGAGCCGCCCGAACACCAGGCCGTCCCCGGCCCGTCGCAGCTCCTCGGCCCGCTGCCGCAGCATCCGCCGCCGTGCCGCCCCCAGCCCGTCGTCGTCGGCGGCCTCGATCTCGTCGCCCAGCCGCACGGCCAGCCGGTCGCGCAGCTCCCGGGCGGCATCGAGGAATCGTTGCTCCTCGGCGATGGCGTGCCCGTCGGTGGCTTCCCCGTTCTCCATGGCGGCCAACGTAGAGCCCGCGACACCCGGAACGGGCATCGAAGAGAGAGGTCTCTCAGTTTCTTGCCACGAACCGCCAGATTGCTATCTGTGTATTGTTTCGGCAGGTCAGAGCGTTGTAAGTGGCTACCGGGCCGGTAATTCGGTCAATGCGCCGATCCGGAACACCTCCGGATATCCTGACCGCGCGATCACCGCACCGAACACCGCGGAGAACGTGTGCCGGGGGAACGCCGAGCCAGTCCATCCAGCCGGGCGGACTCGCCCGATCGCGTCGAGAATCGTCCCGCCGACGTCGAACAGGACCGCCCGGATCACGATCCGGCCGGGCCCAGCATCGCGGCGACCCGGGCCGCGTCGCCCCAGGACAGCGTGAAACCGGCTCCGCCGTGGCCGTAGCAGGCGAACACCGGGCGGTCGTGGCCGGCGACCGGCTCCACCCGGACCCCCGCCCGGCCCGGCCGCAAGCCGGCCGCCCGCGACAGCACCGGCTGCCCGGCCAGCGCGGGCACCAGCGCGGTGACCCGCTCCAGGATGGCCGCCTCCACCTCCGGGTCGACCCGCTCGTCCCAGGAGCCGACGTTCCCGGTCCCGCCGCAGACCACGTCGTGGCGGCGCGGCACCACATAGGTCAGCCCGCCCGGGTTGTCGTCGTCGGTGATCCAGTCGGTCAGCCCCGGATTGGCCAGCCGCACCACCTGGCCCCGGATCGGGAAGCTGACGTCGTCGTCGCCGAGCAGCGCCGCCGACCGCAGCCCCGCCGCCACCACCAGAGCCTCCGCGTCGTCCTGGCGCGACAACTCGGCTATCGACGTGACCTCCGCGGCGCGGAATCGTACGCCCAGACCGGTCACCGTCTCACGCAGCCACGCCAGGTAGGCGCCCGTCTCCACCAGCGGCACCGTGCACCGGATCCCGGACGCACCCTCCGGCAGCCCGTCCGGCCGGGCCGGCTCGGTGTGCGGCACCGCCCGTGTCCAGGACGTGTCCGGCCCGGGGCGCCGCGACAGCACCGTCCCGCCGCGCAGGCTCACCCCGGTCCGCGGGTCCTCGGCGAGCTCCGCCAGGCGCCGGTAGGTGACCGCCGCGGACTCCAGCACCGTCACCGAATGGTCCACATCGTGCGGGAACCAGATCGCCGCCGCCACCCCGGAGACGCTGTCCGCCGCCGCCCGGTCCGCCACCACGCTCACCCGGTGCCCGGCCCGGGCCAGCTCATGCGCCACGCTCAGCCCGACGACCCCGGCGCCCACCACCGTCACCCTGCTCACGGGATCACACGATAGAGCCCGCGGCCGGTGGAACCGACCACCGCAACGCGGCCCGGCCCTCGACGTCCTCGAGCGTCACCGGGAACACCTGCCCGAACGCACGGCCCGCAGCGAAACGCCGAACCTCGCCCGGCGGCCAGCCGACACAGACGACCGCGCTTCCGGCCACCTCGATCACACCGGCCCCGTACGGGTCCCGGCGGCCCGCCCGTACGCCGAGATGATGGTGGCTGTGCGGGTCCACGAACGCGAGGTGGGCGGAGTGCCCGCGGCCGACCGCCCACTCGTTGATCTCCGCGGCCCGCTCGTACGCCACCGCGACCGGCAGGTCCAGCCAGCCGTGCAGGAGCCGTCCACGGGCCACCGGCAGCGGCTGCGCGCTGTAGCGGGCCCGGGCCTCCTCCTCGCCCCGGCCGTCGAGCCGCAGGTCGGCCAACCCGTCGACACTGCGCGCCGCCGGCAGGAAGCCCACCCACGAGTCGAGCGCCGCGGCGTCGCCGATGACCATCCCGCACGGATCCAGCGGCAGGTCGCCGAGCACCACCGGCCCCGGCCCGGACGACACCGCCGGCCAGGGTAGATCCAGGTCCACGTCGATCGCGGCGACGGTGTCGCCCGGCTCGTACGCGCCCGGCCGGGTCCGGGCCGTCACCGTCAGCTTCCCCGGGCCGGCCGGGACGGCGACCGCTTCGGCCAGCCAGTCGCGCAGGTGGCCGCCACCGGCTCCGGCGGCCCGCAGCGCCCGTACCGACAGCGGGGTGCCCAGAGCCGCCCACTGATCGAGGAAACCGCCGCAGGCCAGCACCACGGCCCGTGACGGGGCCGGCAGGTGAGCCAGGGTCACTGTCATCGTCGCCGATCATCACACCTGAACGCGGCCACCGGGGCCGACTGCCGGACATGCTCACGAACGGCGTACACGGGGCGGCCTATGATCGGCGGCATGGCGCTGCGGCTCGCGATGGTCAACGGCAAGGCGCGGGACCCGGCGGCGCTCGGCCGGTTCTGGGCGCGGGCACTCGACTGGACCGTCGTCAGCGAGCGGCCCGGCGCCACCGCCGTCGGCCCGGCCGGGTTCACCTGGCCCGATCCGGGCGCGTTGTGTCTCGATCTGATCGCCGTGCCGGACCCCGGGGCGGTCCGGGGCCGCCTGCATCTGGACCTGGCCACCGGCTCGGCGGACCACCGGGTCGAGCTCGTCGCACGGTTGTGTGACCTCGGCGCGACACCCGCCGACATCGGTCAGGGCGACGTCCCGTGGACGGTTCTGGCCGACCCGGAGGGCAACGTGTTCTGCGTGCTGGAGCCGCGCGAGACCTACCGGGACACCGGGCCGGTCGCGGCGGTCGTCGTCGACTGCGCCGACCCGCCGGCCATGGCCCGGTTCTGGGGCGGGGCCCTGGGCTGGCCGGTCCACGAGTCGGCCGCCGGCTTCGCGCGGCTGCGGTCCCCGGAGGGCACCGGCCCCTGGCTGGAGCTCCTGCGTCACCACGGGGCGAGGAGCTGGTGGAACCGTCTGCATCTGGACCTGCTGCCGGACCCGGCCGAGGGTCAGCGGGCCGAGGTGGCCCGCCTGCTCGCCCTGGGCGCCGCCCCGGCCGACGTGGGCCAGGGCGACGTCGCGTGGGCGGTTCTGACCGACCCGGAGGGCAACGAGCTGTGCGTCCTGGCCCACTGACGCGGGGTCAGGCCACCGTGCCGGTGATGGTGTCCCAGGAGTAACCGAGCAGAGCGAACGCCGCCGCCAGCAGTCCCAGACTGATCCGCCCGGTGTTGATCGGCAGCGCCGCCACGACCAGCAGAATGACGGCGATGATATAGAAGAGTCCCTGAATGGACATGTCCGCTCCTAGCAATGGGGGTCGAGAGCGGCGACGCAGTACCCCCACAGTGTGGACCGCTAAACCAGCGTCCCGTGACCGGTGTCCGGACGGTTCCGGCGTCCTGATCGGACAGCGGGGTCGCGCGGGTGGCGGACGGCGGCCATCATGCAGTCGTGGAGTCCTACCTTCTGCCCGGTGAGCGGATCCTCTGGGAGGGCGCCCCGGTCCGGCGCCGCCTGTTCCGGGCGACCGATGCCGCGCTCGTGCCGTTCAGCACGGTCTTCGCCGCGTTCGCGATCTTCTGGGTGATCGGTGTGCTGAGCGAGGGCGCGCGACTGTTCTCCGTCTTCGGCGTCCTCTTCGTGGTCATGGCCTTCTACCTGCTCGCCGGCCGGTTCGTGGTGCGGGCTCTCGCCGCCCCGCACACCACCTACACGATCACCGACCGGCGCGTCGTGGTCCGCGGCGGGCTGACCGGCAGGCGGCTGACCACGGCGTACCTCAAAGCGCTGCCGCCGCCGGTGATCGACGAGCAGCAGGACGGATCCGGCAACCTCGCGTTCGGCGGGTTCCCGACCGTCGGCGACGTCTTCAACGGCGGCCGGCGCAACGGCTTTCGGCCCTGGTCCGCCGAGCCGTCCGACACCCCGGTGCTGTGGGACGTCGCGGACGTGCGCCGGGTCCGCGACTTCGTCGCCCACGTCCAGGCGGCCGGATAGCCGCGGCCCCAGGCGGCCGGATAGCCCCGGCGTGGCTCAGCGGAAGCTCTCCGCGGTCTCCTGGAGACGTTTACGGTGCGCGGCCCACCAGGCGGCGTCGCCGTCCGGCAGCCCGCTGTTGCCGTCGTAGGTGCCGGCCGCGCCGTCGATCAGCTCGCGGACGATGTCGGCATGGCCGGCGTGCCGGTCGGTCTCGGCGATCACGTGGATCAGGACCTGGTGCAGGGAGTGACCGTCCACGTCGTCCGGCCACCACGGGACACGGCCGGTCGTCTCCAGATCCAGGGCCTCGATGGTGGCGTCGGCGTGCGCCCACACCCGGCGGTAGAGGGCGATGATCTCTTCGCGGGACTCGTCGGCGGTCGCCCACATGTCGGCGTTCGGTTCGGCGTCGTCACTGTTCCACCAGGGCAGCGCCTCGGGGAACGGGCGGCCGAACGTCACGCCGAAGTAGCCGCTCTCCACGCCCGCCGCATGCTTGACCAGGCCCAGCAGGTTGGTGCCGGTGCTGGTCAGGGGGCGGCGCACGTCGTACTCGGAGAGGCCGTCCAGCTTCCACACCAGTGCCCGCCGTGCCGCGTCGAGATACCGGCGAAGACCCGCTTTGGGATCATACGAAGCAGCGGGATCATAAGATGCCATGCCCGGCAGGATAGGGCCCTACCGCACGCCGGCCTCGAAGAGCTGGCCGTTCTGCGGGAAGCCGGGCACGGCTGTCGGCTTCGGGTCGCCGGTGGACCAGCGCGGATCCTTCTCCTGCTCGCACGTCAGGCCGGTCCAGTGCATCGGGACACCGGCGGCGGCCGTCGGGCGCGGGTCGTCCATCAATTGAACGTGCAGGTGCGGTTCGGACGTGTTGCCACTGTTGCCCACGTCGGCCAGTTGCCGGCCTGCGGTGACCACGTCACCCGGGCGGACCTTCACCGAGGCCCGGCGCAGGTGGGCGTACGCCGCGAAGGTCCCGTCGCCGTGCGCGACGATCACGTGGTTGCCGAGGATCCAGGAGACGCCGCCGAACTCGCGGCCCAGCGCCTCCACCGTCATCATCCAGGCCAGCGTCGGCCAGGTGTCCCGGCTGCGGTGGTCACGCCGCCGGTCGACGACCGCCACCACCGTGCCCGGCGCCATCGCCAGCACCGGGGCGCCGAAGCACGGGAACGACTCGGGCGCCCGGGTGCGCAGGGACCAGCCGATCGTCGCGGGCGCGTCGGGAGACGGCTGGAGCAGGTCGACGGCGTAGGTCTGCCCGTACGCCCGGACGCCGTGGCTGGGGGTGCCGGTGCCGGGACTGTTGATCGCCACCCACCGGCCCCGCACCGGAGGTGCCGACTCGACCGGCGCCCTGGCCGATCGCGGCGCCCGCGTGAGGGCGAGCGTCACCAGCAGCGCCTTGACCGGCAGGTCGAGCCACCACGGGACGGCCGGCAGGAGGAGGGTGGCGATGACGCTGAGGACGAACAACCGGGCCCACAGGGTCTGATGGCGGGCGATGGCGCGTTTCATCGGCGGGTTCCCAACAGGAGGGCGAGCAGGGGGACGATGCGGGCGACCGGCACCTCGTAGCGCCCGCCGCCGGCCGTGTGCAGCCAGCCGGCGGCCACGAGCTGCCGCAGGTGGTGATAGACCTGGCCGCTGGTGCCCATGCCGTCGATCTGCACCAGGTCGGCGGCGGTGCCGGCGCCGTGCAGGATCCGCTGCAGGATCCGGATCCGGGCCGGATGGGCCAGGGCGGCCAGCGCCGCCACGTGCTGTGTCCAGTCGCTGTCGAGCAGCTCCTCGGTGCCGACGCCCTCCTGCCACCGGGCCCTGCGGCCGTCGGGCAGGGTCACGTGCCCGGTGAGCAGGACGGCACCCGGGTCGTCGACCCGGGCGAGGAGCCCCTCGAGCGCCCAGAACAGCTCCGCGTCCGGGGTCCGGGCCGGCCGGTCGTCGCCCGGCCGGCTGTCGAGTCTCTGCTCCAGCTCGGCCACGCGTCGTTCGAGCGCGGCGAGACGGTCGGTGTCGCTCACCCGTACACCATATCGTAATTACGTAAAGACGTTCTAGGGCAGGAGGAGTCCCCAGTAGAGGGCCCACGGGACGAACAGCATCCCGGCGGCCGACAGCAGCCCGAGCCGGATCCGGTCGGTGCGCCAGGCCGCGGCCGTGATCACCGTCGCGATCACCGTCGTCAGCGCCAGCGCCTGCAGACCGAGCCACAGCACCGGCCGCCCGGCGGCCATCGGACCGGGAGAGATGCCCCGCCAGTTCGCGCTGTCGACCACGGTCACGAAATAGGCGACGAAACCCAGGACCGCGAGAGGCCCGGTGGTGGCGAGGACACGGGCGCTACGCGTGGGGACGCGCCCACGACGGACCAGACCCATCAGGGGGTACGACAGGAAGCCGATCACCATCAGCGCGAGCACCGTCAGCTGCACCGGCCACGACTCCCACCACGCCGAGCGGGCCAGTGGCGCGCTCTGCTCCCGCTGGACCGGTGCGGCCCCGCCCGACGGCGGCAGCGGCTCACCGGCGGCGACCGCCGACACCCAGTCACCGACCGTGTCGGCGTAACCGGGAACCAGCTCGCCGGTGTACATGCCGTCCTCGTCGAGCACCCGCAGCGTGTGGCCCGCGCCCGGCAGGAACCGCACGGTCAGAGGCGAGGTGACGGTCCGCTGCACCACGGCGGCGCTCTCCGCGGCCGGGACCTGGGTGTCGTCGGCGCCGTAGACGGCCAGCACCGGCCGGGTCAGCGCGGCCAGCGGCGGGAGCGGGTCGTGATCGGCCTCGGCGAACATGCCGGCGTCGTTCGCGAGCCGGTACAGGCGGGTGGACAGGGTGTCGGCGAGCGCACCGGACACCCCGGCGGCGGCCAGCTTGTTGCGCATGTTCCAGGTCTGCACCCGGATCGGCGACTGGGCGGGCGCCGACGCCAGGACCAGGAAGGCGATACCGGGGGAGCGGCCGGCGGCGATCGGCATCACCCAGCCGCCCTCGCTGATGCCCCAGACCCCGACCGCGTCCGGGTTCACGCCCGGCTGCCGGCGCAACACGTCGACGGCGGCCACCACGTCGTCGGCGAGCAGCGAGTAGTCGGGATCGCCGAGCGGGCGCTTGTCGTAGGTGAGCACCGCGATGCCCCGCTCGGCGAACGCCGTCGCCTCGGCGGCGACGCCCGCCCGGGTGCCGTTGCCGGAGCCGTGCACCAGCACCAGCCCCGGAAGAGCCTCTTGCGCGTTGCGGGGCGCGTGGACCGTACCGCTGAGGGTCTTTCCTCCGGAGACCGGAATGCTCACCTCGGTTCGTGAGAGGTCGTCCGGGCTCGCGGCGGTTGGGCCGCCGCGGACCAGGAGCCCGAGGGTGAGCAACGTCAGCAGGACCAGGGCACGCAGGCCGTTTCTGAACATGCGTCGATCCTGTCCGGACTCCTCCGGGCGGACATCGGCCCGGCGAGCGGTCCTGAACTCACTCGCCAGAGGGAGACGGCTGCCCGGCCACCACCAGACCCGACTCGTAAGCGGCCACCACGGCCTGCGCCCGGTCGCGCAGCCCCAGCTTGGACAGCACGCCACTGACGTGCGTCTTCACCGTGTGCTCGGTGACCACCATGGCCGCCGCGATCTCGGTGTTCGTCAGGCCACGCCCGAGCAGCTGCAACGTCTCCCGCTCGCGCGGGGTCAGCCGGTCCGTCCCGGCCCACGAGCCGGCCGGCGGGCCCTGCCGGCGCACCGCCGTCTCGATCAGCCGGGTGGTGACCGACGGCGCCAGCAGCGACTCGCCGGCCGCCACCACCCGGACCGCCTGCACCAGCTCGGCCCGGCGCACATCCTTGAGCAGGAACCCGCTGGCACCCGCTCGCAACGCGTCGACGATGTACTCGTCCTGACCGAAGGTGGTCAGCATCAGCACCCGCACCGGGTGGCCCGCGAGCCGGCGGGTGGCCTCGATGCCGTCCATCAGCGGCATCCGGATGTCGAGGACCAGCACGTCCGGGGAGTGCCGCTCGACCGCGGCGACCGCCTCCGCGCCGTCGGCCGCCTCGGCCACCACCTCCATGTCCGGTTCGGTGTCCAGGATCATCGCGAACGCGCCGCGCACCAGCTCCTGATCGTCCGCGACCACGACTCTGATGGTCATCGCCTGTCTCCCACGGGCAGCCACGCCCGCACCCGGAACCCGCCGCCCGGCACCGGGCCGGCCGACGCCTCGCCGCCGCAGCCGGCCGCCCGCTGTCGCATGCCGCTCAATCCGTACCCCTCACCCTCCGTGGCGCCGATACCGTCGTCGAGGACCGTGACCGTGAGCCGGCCGGCGGTCCAGTCGAGGGTCACCGACGCGGTCGTCGCCCGCGCGTGCCTGGTCATGTTGGTCAGCGCCTCCTGCACGATCCGGTACGCCGCCGTCTCGGCGTCCGGGCTCAGCCTGCCGGGCCGCCCGGTCACGGTCAGTGTCACCTCGGTCGTCCCGGCCCGGGAGACGCCGTCCACCAGGGAGCGGATCCCGGCGAGCGTCGGCGCCGCACCGCCGTTGAGGACACCGAGGATGCGGCGCACCTGGGCCATCGCGTCCCGGCCGGCGTCGGCGATGGCGTCGAAGGCCTCCTCGGTACGGGCCGGACCGTGGCGCATCGCGATCGGCCCCGCCTCCGCCTGCGCGACCGTCACGGCCACCGCGTGCGCCAGGACGTCGTGCATGTCCCGGGCGATCCGTGACCGCTCCCGCTCCGCCTCCAGCTCACGCTCCCGCTCCAGGTGCAGCGCCCGCTCCCGCAGCAGCCGCACGTGCTCCTGCCGGGACGCCCACGCGCGGCCCATCGCGTACGCCGCCGTCCACAGCAGCGCGCCCCGCACCGCCGTCTCCACCGAGCCGGTCAGGACGAACGCGCCCCACCCGATGATCACGATCGCGCTGCGCCGCTGCCAGCGCGGGGCCAGGGCGGCCGTGGTGAACATGGCGATCAGTGCGCCGTACCACAGCGGTTGTCTCGGCCCGTCGGGAACGAACGTGTAGGCCGCGGCAGCCGCCTCGCTCACCATCAGCGCCGCGAAGGGCGCCCGCCGCGCGAACAGCACCGGCAGCGACACCCCGGCCGCGACCAGATAGCCCGACAGCGGCCACGTGCGGCCGCCCGGGAAGAACGGCGCCAGCTGCGCGGCGAGCGCGAGCAGGGCCAGCGCGCCGTCCACGGCGAGCGCCGGCAACGACCGCAGCCACCGCTCCACCCGGCCGGGCACCGGCATTCCGATGTCGTTCACACGTTCCCCCGCGAATCGATCCTCAGCGATTCTGCCGGATCGTCGCGTGCACGAAACGGTCCGGGCGGACCACCGTGACGGTCCCCGCGCGGCCGGGCAGCGGACCGTCCGGATCCGTGAGAGGCAGGCAGCCCGGCGCGGGATCGGGATGGTCCAGCGCCAGCAGCACCGCGCCGTCCGGGATGGCGGTGACCACGTCACGGGGATCACAACCGTGCCCGAGGTAGGCCCACCGGTAGCCGATGACCTGGTCCAACGGTGTCGGCGGCCCACCGGCGACCCGGACCGCCGGGTTCGGCAGCGCGCGGCGGACCATCGGCGGCCGGCTCCCGAGCCGTCCCACCCCGGGCAGGGCGGCGACCGTCCGCAGCACACCGCGGATCAGGCTCATCACCGTACGGTTGCGGCTCTGCACGATCCGCCCGATGCGCAGCGACAGCGCCGTGGTCCTCTCCACGTCGGGGCGGCGGTCACCCTCGTAGGCGTCCAGCGGCCCGTCGTCCCCGGCGACCGCCTCGGCCAGCCGCCACGCCAGGGTGACCGCGTCACGGATCCCCATCCCGAGCCCGGCGCCCGCGAACGGCGGCATGGCGTGCGCGGCATCCCCGGCCAGCAGGACCCGCCCGGCCCGCCACCGGTCGGCGATCCGCGCGTGGAAGGTGAACACGGCGGCCCGCTCGATCTCCAGGCCGGCCGGGTCCGTCCACGCCCCGATCAGCCGCCGCACCGGCTCGTCGGCGGCCATCGCCCGCGGATCCTCGCCCGGCAGCAGCATCCACTCCCACCGCCAGCGGCCGGACTGCGACATGACCACCGCCGGGCGCGCCGCGTCGGTCACGAAGGCGACACTCGGCCCACCGTCCACATCGCCGCCCACGGCGTCGACCACCAACCACGGCTGGGGGTACGTCGTACCGGAGAAGCCGATCCCGGCAACCTCCCGGACCGCACTGCCGATGCCGTCACAGCCGACCAGCCACCGCTCGGTGACCCGCTGCCCGTCGTCGAGGACCGCGGTCACCTCGGCATCGTGCTGCTCCACACCGGTGACCCGTCGCCCGGTCAGGACCCGCACACTGCCCGTCGCGGCGGCGGCCGCCCAGAGCCCGGCCTCCAGCCGCGGCTGGTCGAGCCGGGCCAGCGCGGGGTAGCCGTACGCCCGGCCGCTCTGCTCGGTCATGAACAGCGGCCGCCCGTCGGCCCCGACCACCCCGTTACGGGCCACCGGCGTCGCCCAGTCCTCGAACGGCGCCAGCCCCGCCACCAGCCCCAGCCCTCGCAGCGCCTCGGTGTCGAGCACCGCCGCCCGCGGCTTAGGATACGGCCGCTCCTGCGGCTCGACCACCACCGTCGGCACGCCGCGCTCACCGAGCAGCGCCGCCAGCAGCGCGCCCACCGGCCCCATCCCGGCGATCACCACAGCGGCTCGTGTCACGGCATGCTCCGATCCGATGGCTATCGTGTCGTGTGCTGACTGTAGGTGTCGATCTCGCCGCGGACCCGGCCGGTACCGCCGTCGCCGTCGTGCGCTGGTCCGCGGCGGGCGCACGGTTGGAGGACGTCGTGCTGCCCGCCGCCGACGACGCGGTCCTCGCCGCGATCCGTTCGGCCGACAAGGTGGGCGTCGACTGCCCGCTGGGCTGGCCGGAGGCGTTCGTGTCGTTCGTCGGCGCCCACCAGCGGAGCGCCGTCCCGCCCGGCAGCGCCACCGGTGACCGGGCGTGGCGCCGGAGCCTGGCCTGGCGGCACACCGACGAGGTGGTCCGGGCCGCCGTCGGGGTCGTGCCGCTGAGCGTCGCCGCCGACCGGATCGCCCACACCGCCCTGCGCTGCGCGTTCCTGCAGGCGCGGCTCGGTGTGGTCGACCGCAGCGGGGCCGGGCCGCTGGTGGAGGTCTATCCGGCGGCCTCGCTGAAGATCTGGGGACTGCCGTGGCGCGGCTACAAACGCCCCGACCAGGCCGCCGTCCGTGCCGCGATCGTCGACGGCCTGCGTGCCGAAGCACCCTGGCTGGACCTCGGCGCCCACGCCGATCGCTGTGCACGCACCGACCACGCCCTGGACGCCGTCATCGCCGCCCTCAGCGCGCGGGCCGCCGCCTGCGGCCGGGCCACCGAGCCGGCGCCGGACCAGCTCGCCGCGGCCCGCACCGAGGGATGGATCGCCCTGCCCACCAGCCCGCTTGCCGGGCTCATGACTCCCAGCGTGGACCGAGGCTGATCGGGCCACCGTCCGCCACGATCACCCGGTAGCCCAGTTCCCGGGCCTGGGCCGCGACCCTCTCCGCGAAGAGGGCGTCCCGGCGCATCCACCGGTCGAAGGCCACCTGCGGCTCGTCCAGGCCGGCGAGCAGCTCGTACGCCCAGGGCCGCTGCCGGTAGTGGCGGATCTGGAAGTCCTCCGTCGGCACGATCCACACCGCCCGCTCGCGAGGGACACCGATCCCGGCGAGCAGCTCCGGCAGCAGCGCCGCACCCTCGGCGATCGTGCCGTCCCCGGTGTCCCGCAGATCGTCCAGGATCAGCGGGAACTCCTCCCGGTACAGCCGGAACACATCGTCGACCTGCACCTCGACGGGCTGGGCCAGCCGGTCGCCGACGCTCATCGAGGTGACCTTGCGCAGCGCGGGGCCGCCGTCCGCGTGCCGGTCGAAGGCGTCGTCGCAGGAGTACACCGGCACACCCCGGTCCGCGGCGATCCGGGCGGCTACCGTGCTCTTGCCCGAACACGGCGACCCGCCGATCCACCAGAGATCGTCGAACACGGTCGCCAACCTACGCCCCGAAGACGTCGGCGGCGCTCCATCTCGTCGCCGCGCCCGATTCGGGTTGCGCGCTCTGGCAGTGAGCACAGGGACGAGCTCAGGTGACGGCGTCACTGGGTGCGGCGGACCGCCGGCGGGTGACGAGATAGCCGAAGGCGGCGGCCGTGAAGAACATGACGATGCCGTAGACGGCGGCCGGGATCGCCATCTCGGTGCTGTTCAACAGGGCGGGGCTGACCGCCACGGTGATCGCCAGGGTGCTGTTGTGGATGCCGATCTCCATGCCGGCGGCGATCGACTCGCGTCTGCCCACCCCGGCGAGGCGGGGTGCGCCGTACCCGACGGCGAGGCTGACCACGTTGAAGACCAGGACCGCGACGCCGACGGCGGCGAGGTAGTCGAGGATGTTGTCGCGTTCCTTGAGAAGCGTCCCGGCGATCACCGCGACCAGCACGATCACCGACAGGATCTTGACGGGCCGGGCGAGACGGTCGGCGAGCCCTTCGCGGAGCACCCGTACCGCCATGCCGATCGCGACCGGGATCAGCACGATCGCGAAGACCTGCAGCACCTTGTCGAACTGCAGCCCGATCGAGGCCCCGTCGGGGAGGAAGCGGGCGGCCGACAGGTTCACGATCACCGGCAGGGTGACCACGGCGAGGACCGAGTTGACCGCGGTCAGGGTGACGTTGAGCGCCACGTGCCCGCCGAAGAGGTGGCTGTACAGATTGGCCGTGGTGCCGCCGGGTGACGCTGCGAGCAGCATCATCCCGACGGCGAGCTCGGGTTTCAGGTCCATCACGACGACCAGGCCGAAGCAGAGCGCCGGTAGCAGCAGCGCCTGGCAGGCGAGTGCGATCAGCGCCGGTCTCGGGAACTGCACGACGCGCCGGAAGTCGGCGGTGGTGAGGCCCAGGCCGAGGCCGAGCATGATGATGCCGAGAGCGATGGGCAGCCCGATGGCCGTCAATGCCGAGTCCATGCCGCATTCTGCTTCGACGCAGAGATGCGAGGAATCCTCATTTCGGCCAGGGATGTGTCGCCGCTCACATCATCGACGGTGCTATCTCACCGGGTGGGCGGCGAACTGCTCGGCGTGCAGCGCGAAGGACCGGTCCAGCTTCGGCATCCAGTACGCGTCGTCGTGCCGCCCCGCGCCCAGCTGGTAGTCGTGCCTTACCCCCTTGGCCGCCAGCGCCGTGCTCATCTGCTGTGCCGCCACCCCGAACTGGTACTCGTCGGAGTCACCGCCGTCGAAGTAGAACCGGTGCCGGCTCAGGTCTGCCGCCGACATCCCGGCCACCAGCGTCAGCGGCCGCAGTCCGGCGTTGGCGGCCTGTTCGGCGGGCGTGCCGACCAGGGGCGGCAGGCTCAGGGCGCCCATGTGGCTGGCGATCGAGCTGAACA
The DNA here is from genome assembly GCF_050956125.1 of Actinoplanes sp. CA-252034. NCBI lineage: Bacteria > Bacillati > Actinomycetota > Actinomycetes > Micromonosporales > Micromonosporaceae > Actinoplanes > Actinoplanes sp. CA-252034. Next base: position 5,380,524 of record NZ_CP191846.1, on the reverse strand, counting down.
CGGCCGGATTGGTCAGCCCGAGCGTGAACGCGCCCTGCCCGCCCATCGACACACCGCTGATCCCGCGGTGGTCACGGTCGGCGACGGTCCGGTAGGCCCGGTCGACCAGCGGCACGATCTCGTCCACGATCATCGTCCGGTACTTTCCGGCGGACGTGTCCACATACCACCCGCTTCCGCCGTCCGGGAACACCACGATCGCCTCGACGCCGAGCCTGTCGAGGACGGTGTCGATGTCCCGCGCCTCCCACTCGATGTTGCTGCCGTTGAAGCCGTTCAGCATGTAGACCACCGGGAAGCGCCTGCTCGTGCGGGTGTAGTCCTTCGGCAGGTACACGTTGAACTGCGCCCGGCGTCCCATCGCGGCGGACGCGTAGTCGTCCCGGAAGAAGCGGGACCGGTCGCCCAGCTCGACCGGTCGCCGCGGGTCGATGTGGAGCAGTTCGCGCGTCGGCGGCAGCCCGGTCCAGGTGCGGATGGTGTCGACGACGAGGCGGCCGCGGGCGTCCACGTACACCTCGGCCTGAGAATCGGTCAGGGTGACCCGGCCGGCCTCGAGCATCTCCCGCAGGCCGGCGATCCGGCGGGCGGCGGTGTCGCCCTGATGGAAGAACCCGTCGGCCAGCGTCGCGGCATAGCCGCGGACGTCCCCGGAGGCGACGGCGCGATGCTGCCGGTCCAGCACGGCGCAGACATGGGCCAATTGGGTACGGGTGGCAGCCGTCCCGGTGTCGCCCGCGAGCGCGCGGAGGCGGGCCTTCGAGTAGAGCCCGACCGGTCCCTGGTAGAAGCCGCCGCCCCCGGTCCCGTCGTAGACCCGCACGGCGAGGACGTTGGTGGCGCCCCATCGCAGCAGGCCGTCCGCCGGGTAGTATTCGCGCGGCACCTCCCACGTGGAGTCGAAGGTGGGCGGGAAGCCCCCGGTCCGCCCGATCTCCTGCCCGTTGAGGAACGCCTGATCCGCGTCGTCGATCTTGCCGAGCGCCGCGACGACGGCCGCGTCGGTGACCCCGTCCGGCCGCGCGGGCAGCGTGAACGTCTTGCGGTACCAGGCGAAGCCGTCGTACGAGCTGAGGTCGCTGTGGTCGCCCCAGTTGTCCGGGACGGTCCAGTCCCGCCAGGCGGTGTCCGCGAAGGACGGATCCGACCAGGCGGGGTCGTCGCCGGTGGTGAGCTTCCAGCCGCCCCCGGCCAGATCGACGCCGAAGTCGACCGACCCGGTGGTCGCGCAGGTCGTCGGCCTCGGCCCCGCGACCGCCGATGTGGGAACGTTCACAGATACAAGAGTCAAGAGTAGGGTGCCCAGCAGAGCGCGAGCTTTCAATGACATGGAGTGCCCCCGGAAAGGAACAGTTTCAAACACGAAACACAACGGACGCACACTCGCAACTTCCAGGCACCCTGTCAACCGGGACGACTCGCCGTCAACCGGTGTTGAATAATGTGCGAAAGCGGTCGCCTGAAACGCTCGCCGGTGACGGGGGAGGGCCGCGGGTCAGCGGTTGAAGACGGTGACTTCGATGGCGTAGTGGTCGGCCCGGTAGAGGTTGTCGGAGTACTCGACGGTGGCTCCGGTGCTGTCGAACGACGTGCGCTGCATGCTGATCAGCGGCGTGTGCTGCCCGATGTCGAGCAACCGGGCCTGCGCCGGCGTCGCCGCCTTGGCGGTGATCCGCTGCTTGGCGACGGCCGGCCGCCCGTTCCACTCGGCCATCATCCGGTAGAGGCTGCGCGATCCCAGGGCCTCGACCGTCAGGTCCGCGAACCGCGGCGGCAGCCAGTTGCGCAGGAGCGCCAGCGGCACCCCGTCGGCCAGCCGCAAGCGCTCGCAGTGCACCAGCCTCTCGGTGGCGGGCAGCCCCAGCATCCGGGCGGCGTGCCGGTCGACGCAGTCGCGGTCGAAGCGCAGCACCCGGGTCTGTGGCTGCCGTCCGGCGGCGGCGAGGTCGTCGAAGAGGCTGGTGAGCGCGACGCGACGGCGGACCTGCACGTCGGTGACCCGGGTGCCGACGCCCCGTTTGCGGGTGAGCAGCCCTTTGCTGACGAGCTCCTCGATGGCCCGCCGGATGGTGGGCCGGGAGATGTCGAGCGCCTCGGCCAGTTCGATCTCGGTGGGCAGGCGCTCGCCGGGCACCAGCTCGCCCCGGTCGATCGCCTCCTCGAGGCGTCGGCCGAGCTGGAAGTAGATGGGTACGGGGCTGGTGCGGTCGATCTCGAGAGGCGGCATGGGCATCGGTGGCACCCCCTCAACGGTGACAATCGCGGAAGTTTGTCAGTGCGTTCAGAAGAATGTCAATACAAACTATTGACGTGATCAACACGGCGGCAGAGGCTGCTGACACGTGCGGCGGAAACGTTCGCGACATCTTGCCGTAATCGGAGGTGTGATGCAGGACTTCGAGGTCATCGCCATGGGACGTGTCGGTGTCGACATCTATCCTCTGCAGACCGGAGTGGGCCTGGAGGACGTGACCTCGTTCGGCAAGTTCCTCGGTGGCAGCGCGACCAACGTGGCGGTCGCCGCCGCCCGGCACGGGCGCCGCACCGCGGTGATCACCCGGGTCGGCGCGGACCCGTTCGGCCGTTACGTCCACCGCGCGCTCGGTGAGCTGGGCGTCGACGACCGGTTCGTGTCCGCCGTCGAGGGCCTGCCCACCCCGGTGACGTTCTGCGAGATCTTCCCGCCGGACGACTTCCCGCTCTACTTCTACCGCCAGCCGACCGCCCCGGACCTGATGATCGAGCCGGACGAGCTGGACCTGGACGCGATCAGGGACGCCGGCATCTTCTGGGCCACGGTCACCGGCCTGTCCCAGAACCCGAGCAACAGCGCCCACCATGCCGCGTGGCGGGCCCGTGGACGCCGTCCGCTGACCGTCCTGGACCTCGACTACCGGCCGATGTTCTGGGACTCCCCGGCCGAGGCCACGGCCGCCGTCCGGGAAGCTCTGCCGCACGTCAGCGTGGCGGTCGGCAACCTGACCGAGTGCGAGATCGCGGTCGGCGAGTCCGATCCGGACGCCGCCGCCGACGCTCTTCTCGCCGCCGGCGTGTCGCTGGCCGTGGTGAAGATGGGGCCGGCCGGGGTGCTCGCCAAGACCTCGAAGGAGAGCGTGACGAAACCGCCCACGGAAGTCGACGTGGTCAACGGCCTGGGCGCCGGGGACGGGTTCGGTGGCGCGCTCTGCCACGGCCTGCTCCACGGCTGGCCGCTGGACCGGACCATCGCTTTCGCCAACGCGGCCGGCGCCATCGTCGCGAGCCGCCTCGAATGCTCCACCGCGATGCCGACCACGGCCGAGGTGGAGAAGGTCCTGGAGGCCGGACGTGTATGACGACGATGTCGCGGAGCAGTGTGGCGCCCGCCCGGAAGGGCCCTGGAGCAGCGACGACTTCGCCGAGCTGCGCGGCCTGCGCGCCACCCGCCCGGAGGCGATCGCCGAGGCCGCGGCCCGCCGGGTGCGCCGGCCGCTGCTCGCCGACGCCGGTGACCGGTTGATGCTGGTCGCCGCCGACCACCCGGCCCGCGGGGCGCTGGGTGTGCGGGGTGACGGCGGCGCGATGGCCGACCGCTACGAGCTGCTGCGCCGGCTGCGGACGGCGTTGCGCCGCCCGGGCGTGGACGGGGTGCTCGGCACCGCCGACGTCCTGGAGGACCTGCTGCTGCTCGGCGAGCTGGACGGCAAGATCGCGATCGGGTCGATGAACCGGGGTGGTCTGCAGGGCGCGGTGTTCGAGCTGGACGACCGGTTCACCGGCTACGACGCGGCGGCCGTGGCCCGGATGCGGTTCGACGGCGGCAAGATGCTGGTCCGGATCGACCCGGAGGACCCGGCCAGCGTGCGCACCCTGGAGGCGAGCGCCCGGGCGGTCGACGAGCTGGCCGCGCACGGGCTGCTGGCGATGGTGGAGCCGTTCCTGTCCAAGCGGGGCAGCAGCGGCTCGGTGGTCAACGATCTGAGCACGGCGGCGGTGGCCCGGTCGGTGGCGATCGCCGCGGGACTGGGCGGGACCAGCGCCTACACGTGGCTGAAACTGCCGGTCGTGGACGACATGGAGGCGGTGATGGCGGCGACGACGATGCCGGCGCTGCTGCTCGGCGGTGACCCGTCGGGCAGTCCGGACGAGACGTACGCGTCGTGGGGGCGGGCTCTGGCCGTACCCGGTGTGCGCGGTCTGATGGTGGGCCGGGCCCTGCTGTATCCGCCGGACGGTGACGTGGCCGCCGCCGTCGACTCCGCGGTGCGGCTGGTCCGGTCGGGGGTGGCCGCATGATCCGTCTGGACGTGACCCCGGAGTCGGCGGGCTGGGGCTACAGCGGCCTGCGTGTCGTGGTGCTGGCCGCCGGCGACGAGTATCAGCAGGCCACCGGAGGCGACGAGGTGGTCGTGGTCCCGTTGAGCGGGGCGGCGACGGTGACCACCGACAGTGACAGGGCCGAGCTCACCGGGCGGGCCAGCGTCTTCGACGGGCCGACCGATGTGGTCTACGTGCCGATCGAGTCGACGCTGACGCTGCGCAGCGAGGCGGGCGGCCGATTCGCGCTGGCCACGGCACGGGCCGTGAAGCGGCTGCCGTTCCGGCACATCCCGGTCGCGCAGCAGCGCATCGAGCTGCGCGGGGCGGGTGTCTGCTCCCGGCAGGTCAACAACTTCGCCACCACCGACGTGCTCGACGCCGACCGGATCATCGCCTGCGAGGTGCTCACCCCGGGCGGCAACTGGTCGTCGTACCCGCCGCACCGGCACGACGACCTGGAGGAGATCTACTACTTCGAGGTGGCCGGGGGCGGTCCCGCCTACCAGCGTGCCGACGGGGTGCGGGAGGTCCGTACCGGCGAGGTGGTGTTGATCCCGAACGGCTGGCACGGGCCGTCGATGGCCACGCCCGGCTACGACCTCTACTACCTGAACGTGATGGCCGGGCCGGGGGAGCGGGCCTGGGTGATCGAGGACGAGCCGGAGCACGCCTGGATCCGCGACACGTGGACCGGCCAGGCGATCGACGAACGGCTGCCCTTCGGAACGTCCGGCAGCGAAGGCGAGGAGGACCGATGAGACTCACCGTGGGCCAGGCCGTCGTGCGGTTCCTGGCCGCCCAGTTCACCGAGCGTGACGGGGTCGAGCACCGGCTGATCGAGGGCTGGTTCGGCATCTTCGGCCACGGCAACGTCGCCGGCCTCGGCCAGGCGCTGCTGGAGGCCGAGCTGACCGACCCGGACGCCGTCCCCTACCGGCAGGCCCGCAACGAGCAGGGCATGGTGCACGCGGCGGCCGGGTTCGCCCGGATGCGCAACCGGATGTCGACGCTGGCCTGCACCACCTCGATCGGGCCGGGCGCCACCAACATGGTCACCGGCGCCGCCCTGGCCACCGTCAACCGGCTGCCGGTGCTGCTGCTGCCGGGCGACGTGTTCGCCACCCGGGTCGCCAACCCGGTGCTGCAGGAGCTGGAGGACCCGCGCGGCTTCGACATCAGCGTCAACGACACGCTGCGGCCGGTGTCGCGCTTCTACGACCGGATCTGGCGGGCCCAGCAGCTGCCTTCGGCGCTGCTCGGCGCGATGCGTGTCCTCACCGACCCGGCCGAGACGGGCGCGGTCACCCTGGCGTTGCCGCAGGACGTGCAGGCGGAGGCGTACGACTTCCCGGACCGGATGTTCCGTAGGAGGCTCTGGCACGTCCCGCGGACACTGCCGGAGCCCGGCGCCCTGGCCCGCGCTGTCGCGATCATCAGGAGCGCCCGGCGCCCGTTGATCATCGCGGGCGGGGGAGTGATCTACTCGGAGGCGACCGGGGCGCTGCGGTCCCTCGCCGAGGCGGCCGGCATCCCGGTGGCCGAGACGCAGGCGGGCAAGGGCTCGATGCGGTACGACCACCCGCTCGCTCTCGGTGCGGTCGGCGCGACCGGAACCGTGGCGGCCAACGAGTTCGCCCGCGACGCCGACGTGGTGATCGGCGTCGGCACCCGCTGGAGCGACTTCACCACGGCGTCACGCAGCGCGTTCGCGGACCCCACGGTCCGTTTCGTTAACGTAAACATCGCGTCGTTCGATGCCGCCAAGCACTCCGGCGAGGCCGTGGTCGCCGACGCCCGGGCCGCCCTGGAGGCCCTGCTGGAGGCGCTGGCCGGTTACCGGACCGAAGCGGCCTACCAGGACCGGGCCCGCGAGAGGTCACAGGCCTGGGACGCGACCGTGGAACGCGCCTATCACCTCGGCAACCAGCCGCTCCCGGCACAGACGGAGGTGATCGGCGCCGTCAACGAGGCCGCCGGCCCCCGGGACGTGGTCGTCTGCGCGGCCGGTTCGATGCCCGGTGACCTGCACAAACTGTGGCGCACCCGAGACCCGAAGGGCTACCACGTCGAGTACGGGTTCTCCTGCATGGGCTACGAGATCGCCGGTGGGCTGGGCGTGCGACTGGCCGCCCCGGACCGTGAGGTCTTCGTGATGGTCGGCGACGGCTCCTACCTCATGATGGCCCAGGAGCTCGTCACCGCCGTACAGGAGCGAGTGAAATTGATCGTGGTTTTGGTGCAGAACCACGGCTATGCCTCGATCGGGCGGCTGTCGGCGTCGGTCGGCGCGCAGCGGTTCGGCACCGCCTACCGCTACCGCGACCGGGACGGACGCCTCGGCGGCACGGTGCTCCCGGTCGATCTGGCCACCAACGCCGCCAGCCTCGGCGCGACCGTCTTCCGGGCCTCCACCGTCGACGAGCTGCGGCAGGCGCTGGCCAAGGCCCGCGAGACCGACGGCGTCACGGTCGTGCACGTCGACGCCGATCCGATGGTCGATTCGCCGTCCAGCGAGTCGTGGTGGGACGTCCCGGTCGCCGAGACGTCCTCGTTGGAGACGGTCCGGACCGCCCATGAGCAGTACCTCGACGGCAAGCGCGGACAGCGCGACTACCTGTAGAAGGAGGGGACACTTTGACCGGCTTCGCGGAACGTATCGGCGGCGCGCCGATCTCCTGGGGCGTCTGTGAGGCGCCCGGCTGGGGACTGGAGCTCCCCGCCGACCGGGTGCTCGCCGAGATGGGCGGGCTCGGGCTGCGGGCCACCGAGCTCGGCCCCACCGGTTACCTGGGCAGGACCCCGGCGGATGTACGGGTGACCCTGGACCGCCACGGCATGACGCTGATCGGCGGTTTCCTGCCCGTGCCGATGCACGTGGCGACCGCCGCCGACCTGGCCGGGGCCGCCGACGCCATGGACACCCTGGCCGCCGCCGGAGCCGAGGTCGTGGTGCTGGCCGCCCGTTCCGGTGACGGCAGCTACGACCACAAGGTGCACCTGGGCGACGACGAGTGGAAGACCCTGTTCGCGACGCTGGACACGCTGCAGGAGATGGCCCGCGACCGTGGCCTGCGCCCGAGCCTGCACCCGCACGTCGGCACCGCCGTCGAGTCCCGCGAGGCCGTGCTGCGCGTGCTGGACGGCAGCGACGTGCCGATCTGCCTCGACACCGGCCACCTGCTGATCGGCGGCATGCAGCCGGCCGAGTTGCTGGAGCTCGCCGCGTCCCGGATCACCCACGTGCACCTCAAGGACGTCGACCTGGAGGTGTCGGCGACCGTCCAGGACGGGTCCCGTGCCTACATCGACGGTGTCCGGGCCGGGCTGTACACCCCGCTCGGCGCCGGTGACGTCGACATCCCCGGCATCGTCCGCGCCCTGGAGAACACCGGATACACCGGCTGGTACGTGCTGGAACAGGACTGTGCGCTGGCGCTCGTGCCCGCTGACGGCGAGGGCCCGATCGGCGACGCGCGCCGCAGTCTCGAGTTCCTCACGGAGGTGGCGCGGTGACGAACGGCGGTGGCGCGGTGACGAACGGCGGCGGCGCGGTGACGAACGGGGGCGGCGCGGTGGCGAGCGGCGGTGGCGCGGTGACGAACGGAGGCGGCGCGGTCACGACGCTGATCGAGCCGGGGCCGGTCCCGGCAGGGACCGGAGGCGCGGGCGTGAAACGGATCGGGATCATCGGCACCGGCATCATGGGCGCCGACCACGCCCGGCTGCTCACCCACGCGGTCTCCGGCGCGGCCGTCGGCGGGGTCTTCGACCTCGACGGCGACCGGGCGCGCGCAGTGGCCGGGGCCAGTGGCGGCGCCCGGGTGTTCGCCGACCCGTACGCGCTGATCGCCGACGACGACATCGACGCCGTCCTGATCGCCTCCTCGGACGCCACCCACGAGGAGTACGTGCTGGCCTGTATCGCCGCCGGCAAGCAGGTGCTGTGCGAGAAGCCGCTCGCCCCGACCGTCGACGGCTGCGCCCGGATCCTCGAGGCCGAGACCGCGCACGGCAGCCGGCTGATCACCGTCGGGTTCATGCGCCGCTTCGACCCCGGTTACACCGATCTGAAGGCGCTGCTCGCGACCGGCGAGATCGGCGCGCCGCTGATGCTGCACAACGTGCACCGCAACCCGGCCGCCGTGCCCGGCATGCCCAGCGCCAACCTGATCACCAACTCGGCGGTGCACGAGCTGGACATCACCCGCTGGCTGTTCGACTCCGAGATCACCGAGGTCGCCGTGCACACCCCGCGGCCCACCGGCAACTCCGGCGGCACGCGCGACCCGCAGCTGCTGATCCTCACCACCGCGTCCGGGGTGCTCTCCGACGTGGAGATCTTCGTCAACGCCCGGTACGGCTACGAGGTCCGCTGCGAGCTCGTGGCCGAGACCGGCACGGTGACTCTGGACGCCCCGCCGCCCACCTCGGTACGCCGTTCCGGCTTGCACGCGCGGGCGCTTCCGGCCGACTGGCGGCCCCGTTTTGCCGAGGCGTACCGCCTGGAATTGCAGGACTGGATCGACGGCACCGCCCACGGCGCCACGGCATGGGACGGATTCGCCGCCACGTTCGTCGCACAGGCGTGTGTGAACGCGCTGGAAAGCGGAGAACGTTATACCGTCGAGATGCCGGCGATACCCGGGCTATACCGGCGGTAGTAAAAGGTGGGCGCCATTCCTTCACGTGTTTCCGAAAGTGATGCGGTGACTGATTCTGATCTGGACTTCGCCGCCCGGGCGCAGACCGCTCTGGACCGAGAGGTCCGCGACATCCGAGCCGAGACCGGCGAGCTCTGGCGGCGGCTCCAGCATCGCCGGCTCGCCGAGCGGGTCAAGGCGCTGGCCGCTCACTGGCATCTCACCGGCGACCCCGGCGTGCTCGCTCCCGTCGCCGGGCTCACCGGGCTGCTGCGGGAGCGGCAGAACCCGTCCGGGCTGTTCCGCGGCGGCGACAACGTCGACTCACCGCCGGACTCGGCGTTCAGCGTCAACGACCTCGCCGACGCGGCCCGGCTGCTGGACGGCGCCGACGAGCGGGCCGGCCTGCTGAAGCTGCTCGACTCGATGACCCCCGCCCTGATCAAGGGTGGGGTGCACACCCCGAACCATCGATGGGAGCTGTCCGCGGCTCTGGCCCGGCTGCATCGACTCGAACCCCGGCCGGAGATCGCCGCCCGGGTGGGCGAGTGGCTGGCCGAGGGCGTCGACATCGAGGACGGGCTCTACTCGGAGCGCAGCGCCATCTACGCGTCCGCCGTCTCGAACCCGTCCCTGCTGGTCATCGCCGAGGTCTTCGACCGGCCGGACCTGCTGGACGCGGTCGAGGCGAACCTGACCGCCACCCTCGACCTGCTGCTGCCCGACGGGACGGTGGAGACCGTCCTGTCCCGACGGCAGGATCAGCGGGGCCGGTTCCCGCTGCGGCCCTTCCTGCTGCCGTTGCGCGTCATGGCGATCCGGCGGGACCGCGGTGATCTGGCCTGGGCCGCCGGGATCGCCCTGGAGCAGGGCATCGACTCGCCGGCGAGCGCCGTCGCCGACCCGGTCGCGGGCCGCCGGCTCCCCCCGGCGGTGCCGCCACCGACACCCCGGCACCGACATTTCGCCGCCGCCGGAACCCTGGTGGCGCACGGTCCGGGCACGACCGCCGTGGTGTTCGGCGGCTCCGACTACAGCAGGCACCGGCGGATCCGGTCCGGCCTGGCCAACTCGCCCACCCTGCTGCGTCTGTACGCGGGCGGCACGGTCCTGGAGAGTGTTCGCCTGTCGCGGACGTTCTTCGGCCTGGGGCCGTTCCGGGCCGACACCCTGACCGTCGAACCTGGCCCGGCCGCGACCCTGACCGAGAGCGTGTCGGCGGCCTACTACCAGCCGCTGTCCGGCGACGGGACGGGCCGTCACGCGGTCACCGACGACGGCCGTTTCAGCGCCGCCATGGACTTCGCCCGCCGCCCCGCGACGAGGTCGCCCTCACCACCCGCGTCCGTGTGGCGTTCGGGTCGTGGGGCGCTCACCGCCGTCCCGGCGACGCGGAGACGGCGGTGGAGTCCCCACCGGTCGTCGACCTGGACGTCGAGATCGGCGGGGCGGCCGTGGACTGGGCCCTCGAACTGGCGTTCCGGCCCGGCGGCACGATGACCGGCGCCCGTCCGCTGGGCGGCGACCGATGGCATCTCGAGTCGGGCACCGCCACCTACGGCGGGCTCGGTGTGACGGTCGTCGAGGGGCCGGAGACCGCGTCCGAGTCCGAGCCGTCCTACCACCCGGGCGAGGACTACGAATTCCTCGGCGGGACCGACGCGGCCGATGGCGTCCGGCTCTACGTGACCGGAAAAGCCCCGTCGAGGCTGCGGCTGCGCATCACCGCCCCGGCCGTTTAGGAAACTGTACAGAAGTACGCCCGGGCCGATCGGCCCACGTCGATAAAAAGCGTCCTGTGAATTAACATGTCGTTGACGCGGTAAGCGCTTTCCTCTAACGTCCGTCGCCACGAGAAGAACCACGAGAAGACATTTCATCGAGGAGATAGTCATGGGCATTTCGGCATCCGCTCGGAAGGGGTGGCTGGCCGCGAGCGTCGTCGGCGCCCTCGTCCTCGGCGCCTGCTCGTCCGGGTCCGGCAGCGGCGACGGTGACCCGAAGAGCATCACCTTCTGGTTCTCCACCTCCGCCCAGGACAAGGGCTACACCGACCTGGCCAAGGAGTTCGAGGCCAAGGAGGGCATCAAGGTCGAGATCGTCAACGTCCCGTACGACGGCTACCAGGACAAGTTGAGCCAGGCCGCCCAGGCCAACGCCCTGCCGGACACCGCCAGCGTGCCGTCCCTCGACCCGCTCTGGGTCAACCAGGTGCAGGACCTCGCCAGCATCGCGAACAACGAGGCCAACAAGATCAACAAGAGCCTGATCACCGCCGACGGTGACAAGGTCCTGTCGATCCCGTCGGACGTCACCGCGGCCGGCCTCTACATCAACAAGAGCCTGTTCGAGAAGGCCGGCGTGTCCTACCCGACCGACCCGGCGCAGACCTGGACCTGGACGGACTTCCTGGCCGCGGCCACCAAGGTCCGCGAGGCCACCAACGCCAAGTACGACATGGTCTACGACAACTCCGCGGCCCGCATCCGCGGCTGGATCTACACCCACGGCGGCACCGGCTTCCAGCTCGGCGCCGACGGCAGGTTCGCCGCCCCGGACGCCGCCACCGTCCAGGCGATCAGCGACTTCGGCAAGATCAACGACGACAAGGTCATGCCGAAGTCGGTCTGGACCTCCGGCCAGGACCCGAACGCCCTGTTCAAGAGCGGCCAGGTGGTCGCCTACTACTCCGGCGTCTGGCAGGTCGCCGACTTCGCCGACAGCATCACCGATTTCGAGTGGGCCAGCGTGCCGAGCCCGGCCCAGCCGACCCACGCCACCGACATCAACCTCGGCGGCAAGATGGTCGCGTTCTCCAACGGCGACAAGGCCGACGCCGCCAAGAAGTGGCTCGACTTCATCTTCCAGCCGGCCAACTACACCAAGCTGGCGCAGACCAACGGCTACCTGCCGATCGAGACCGGGCTGACGCTCACCTACCCGTTCGAGAAGAAGGCGGCCCAGGACGCGTTCGCCCTCTACATCAAGGAGATCGAGCTGGCGGACCCGATCTCCAGCTCCGGCCAGGCCAACCAGACCAAGCTGCTGCTGGCCAAGCAGAAGGTCGAGGACGCGCTGATCAAGACCGAGATGGCGAAGTTCGTCAACGGCGAGCAGGACGCGCAGAAGACCGTCGACGCCATCGTCACCGGCCTGAACGACCAGATCAAGTAGGGGACCGCGACGGGTGGGCCCGCCGGCGACGGCGGGCCCACCTCGCTGGGGAAAGAGAGAGAACCATGGTCGACAGCGCCAGCCGGGCCACGCCCCGGTGGTGGCCCCGGCGCAGGCACAACAGCTACACGGTCGCCCCGCTGATCCTGATCTCCGTCAACGTCCTGCTCTTCCTGACCTTCTTCGTCTGGCCGGCCATCATCGGACTGACCTACTCCTTCACCAGCTACACCGGTGTCGGCGACGCGCCCTGGGTCGGACTGGAGAACTACCAGGAGCTGGTCGGCGACTCCGACTTCTACGCGGCCCTGCTGCGGACCGCCATCTATACCGCCGGCGTGGTCCCGCTGACGTTCGTGACGTCGCTCGGCATCGCCTACCTGCTGGTCAGCCCGTACGCCAAGGGCAAGACCATCGCCCGGGTGATCTTCTTCCTGCCCTGGCTCATCTCCCCGATCATCGCGGGTGTCATCTGGCGCTGGCTGTTCGGCGAGAACTTCGGCCTGGTCAACTTCGTGATCACCGAGCTCGGCGGCGATCCCGTCTCCTGGCAGTCCAACGGCGACTTGTCGCTGCTGATCGTCGTCATCGTGGCCACCTGGGCCGGCACCGCGTTCAACATGCTGCTGTTCGTGGCGGCGCTGAAGAACGTGCCGGTCTCCTACTACGAGGCCGCCGACCTGGACGGGGCCAACGCCTGGCAGAAGTTCCGGAGCATCACGCTGCCCGCGATCGCGCCCACCTCGTTCATCGTCGTGCTGCTGAGCACCCTGCACGCCATGAAGGAGTACACGTACTTCGTCGCGGTCAACGACGGCGGCCCGGGCACCGAGAACAACCTGATCGTCCAGTACATCTACGAGACCGGCTTCAAACGGGCCCAGATCGGCTACGCCAGCGCGGCGTCGTTCGTACTCCTCGTGATTCTGATGATCGTCGCCGTGCTCCAACTGATCGCCAGCCGCCGGAAGGGATCCTGAGATGGCCACTTCCCACAGCAGGACCGGTGACACGCCGAAGAAGATCGGCTCCAGCGCGATCATGTGGCTGCTGGCCGCCCTGTACGGCTTCCCGCTGCTCTGGTTCGTGGTCAGCTCGTTCAAGCCCGGCGGAGAGTTGTTCTCCTACCCGCTGACGTTCTGGCCGAAGAACCCGTCGATCGAGGGCTACCGGGACGCCTGGACGAGTTTCGACTTTCCCGGCTACCTACTGAACACGATGATCGTCGCCATCGCGGCCACGCTGCTCACCATCATCGTCAGCGCCGCCTGCGGGTACGCGCTGGCCAAGTACAGCAACTGGTGGCTCAAGATCTTCGCCGGCTGCATCCTGGCCACCACCATGCTCCCGGCCGAGACGATCCTCGCGCCGCTGTTCCTGGTGGTCCGCAACATCGGCCTCTACAACAGCCTGGCCGGCGTCGTGGTGCCCGCCGTCATCACCGCCACGGGCACGTTCATGTTCCGCCAGTTCTTCGTTACCGTCCCCAACGACCTGCTCGAAGCGGCCCGCATCGACGGCTCCAGCGAGCTGTCCACCTTCGTCCGGATCATGCTGCCGCTGTCCCGCCCGATCATCCTGACCCTGGCGATCTTCTCGTTCCAGTGGCGCTGGAACGAGTACCTCTGGCCGCTGATCATCCTCAACGAGCCGAGCCAGTTCACCCTGCAGATCGGCATCGCGGGCATCGTCGGCGCCAACAACGTGAACTGGTCGGTCCTGATCAGCGCCTCGGTCCTGTCCATGGTCCCGCTGGTCGCCCTCTACCTGGTCTTCCAGAAGTACGTGATGAACGCAGACATCAACGCCGGCCTCAAAGACTGAGGAACACAGATGACCACTCTGACCCGCCGCACCCTGCTCGCGGCGACCACCGCCGGCCTGGCCGCCCCACTGCTGAGCCGCGCCGGCCTGGCGGCCGAGATCAAGGCCTTCGTCGACGACTACAAGACGAACCTCACCACCAACCTGACCGTCGACACCAACGCCGCCGTCCGGATCCTCTCCGGCGTCCAGTCCTACTGGCAGACCGGCACGGCCTGGAACAACGGCGCCGTCCTCGACGCCACGGTGCTGCGCGCCAACATCCGCTTCTGCGAGAAGCGCACCGCCGAGCGCACCGACGCCGAGGCCGCCTGGTCGTTCATCGTCGACCGCCGCCACCAGAGCTACGCCGTCACCGACGGACTCGGCCCGTGGGCAGCCGCCTACCGCACCACGGCCCTGGCCGTCACCGGCATCACCGAGGCCCCGGCCGGCACCCCGGCCACCACGATCAGCGACGCCGTGCCCGCGGGCGCCCCCGCCGGATCGACGCTCGGCGCCGGCTCGCCGACCTCGCTGCTGGGCCAGATCGTCACCCTGGTCAACACGGTCCGCGGCAACTGGTCCTCCAGCAACCCGAGCAAGTTCGCCGTCCAGTACCCGCGCCCCTGGCGGCTGACCACCGACAGCACGGTCGTCGACACCGGCGCCCTCGACGCCTTCGGCTTCCCCGTCTACCACTCGAAGGTCGTGGTCGCGCCCCAGCTGCTGCGGCAGCGCGGCCTCGTCCAGGCCGACGACGGCGGCTTCCCGAGTGGCCACACCAACGCCCTGCACCTGGCCGCGCTCGCCTTCGCCTACGCCTTCCCGGAGCGTTTCCAAGAGCTGCTGACCTGCGCCTTCGACCTGGCCGACACCCGCATCACGGCGGGCATGCACTCGCCGCTCGACGTGGTCAGCGGCCGCATCCTGGCCACCGCGCTGACCGCCGCGATCCTCAACGACCCGGCCAACGCCGAGCTCAAGGTGGCTGCCCGGGCCCAGGCGGCCGCCTTCCTGGCGTCCGCAGCGAAGACCGACCTCGATGGGTACGCCGACCGCGCCGCCAACCGCAGGCTGATCCTCCCGAAGCTCACCTACATCCTCCCGCGCACCGGCCCCGACAAGCCCCTGACCGTCCCGAAGGGCGCCGAGGTGCTGCTGGAGACCCGTCAGCCGTACCTGACCGCCGACCAGCGCCGCGCCGTGCTGCGCAGCACCGCCCTGCCCGCCGGATACGCCCTGCTCGACGGCCCCGAACAGTGGGGACGCCTCGACCTGTTCAAAGCGGCCGACGGCTACGGCACGTTCGAGAACGACGTCGACGTGACCCTCGACGGCCGGTCCGACAGCTGGCGCAACGACATCACCGGCCGTGGCGGCCTGACGCTGCGCGGCACCGGCACACTGACCCTGACCGGCACCAACCGCTTCCGGGGCGGCCTGCGCGTCCTCGGCGGCACCCTCGCCGCGACCGGCACCCACGCCCTGGGCGGCGGCGACGTCGAGATCCGCGGCGCCACCCTGCGCACAGTCCCGGGCGCCTGCCTGGACGGCACGGTCACGATCGGCCCCGGCAGCACCCTGGACGTCACCGCCCGCGG
Organism: Actinoplanes sp. CA-252034; assembly: GCF_050956125.1. Taxonomy (NCBI): domain Bacteria; kingdom Bacillati; phylum Actinomycetota; class Actinomycetes; order Micromonosporales; family Micromonosporaceae; genus Actinoplanes; species Actinoplanes sp. CA-252034. Next base: position 5,365,004 of record NZ_CP191846.1, on the reverse strand, counting down.
CCTCGCCCTCTCGGCCAAGCGCGTCACCGGCCGTTTCGCCACGGTCACCGTCGACGGCCGTCCGGCCGAGGCCGTTTACACCCGCACCGGCGTCTCGGTCCGGGTCACGAAGTCATGACCCCGCCACGCGTCGTCCTCGTCGGCGCGCACGGACACGGGCGCGGCCACCTCGACCAGCTCTCGGCCCTGCACGCGGAAGGCAGGATCGAGCTGGCCGGGGTGGCCGACCCGCGCCCGCCCTGCCCCGAGCAGCGGGCCGCGGCCGCCGACGCGCCCTGGCGGCGCGACGCGGCGAGCCTGGTCGCGGCGATCCGCCCCGACCTGGCCGTCATCGTCACGCCCGTGCACACCCACGTCGAGCTGGCCGAGGCCGCCATGCGCGCGGGCGCCCACCTGCTGCTGGAGAAGCCGCCCGCGCCGAGCCTGGCCGGCCTCGACCACCTGCTGGCCGTGCAGGCCGAGACCGGCCGCACCGTCCAGGTCGGCTTCCAGGCGTTCGGGTCCGGCGCCGTCACCGAGCTGCGCCGGAGCATCGACGCCGGTGACCTCGGCGAGGTCGAGGCGATCAGCGCGACCGGCCTGTGGTGGCGGGGCGAGGCCTACTGGAACCGGGCCGGCTGGGCCGGGCGCCGCTTCCTCGACGGGCACGACGTCAACGACGGGGCGCTCACCAACCCGTTCGCGCACGCCGTCGCGCTCGCTCTCACGCTCGACGGCTCCGGCGGCGACCAGTCGGTACGCGGCGTCGACCTGGACACCTACCGCACCCGCCCGGCCGAGGCGCACGACACCGCGAGCGCCCGCATCCACACCGCCCGCGGCACCCGGGTCACCGTCGCCGTCACCCTCTGCGCCGAAGCCGAGGAGGACCCGTTCGTCGTCGTGCACGGCAGCCGCGGAACCGCCACCCTGCACTACACGCGGGACCGCCTCGTGACGCCGGCCGGCGACACCCTGCACCCGCGCACCGACCTGCTCGGCAACCTCCTCGACCACCTCGCCGACCCGGCCGTCGACCTGCTCGTGCCGCTCGCCGCCACCCGCGCGTTCACCGAGGTCGCCGAAGCCGTCCGGCAGAGCCCGCCACCCACCCCGGTCACCGAGGACCGGCTCGCCGACCTCACCGCCCTCACCCGCGAGGCCGCCGCCACCGGCCGCCTCTACCGCGAGCTCGGCGCGACCTGGGCGACCGCGCCCGCCTGGACCTGGACACCGGAGGCATCCTGATGCGGATCACCGCGATCGAGGGCACCGATCTCTTCCACGGCCCGGCCGCGGCGCCCCGGCAGGTCGTCCGGGTCACCGTCGCCGCCACCGAGGCGACCAACCCCTTCCGGGTACGGGTGGAGGGCGCCTCCGTGCGTACCCCCGAAGCAGCCGTCACCACCGGACTGGCCGCCGGCGAGCAACGCACCGTCGAGGTCGGTGTGCTCGTCTCCGCCCCGGCGGCCGAAGGCACGCCCCTGCAGGTCACCGCGATCGCCGACACCGACGCGGGCCCGGTGACCCGCGACGGCGAGCTCCGGGTCGCCGCGACCGGCTGGACCATGTGGATGGTGTCGCACTTCCACTACGACCCGGTGTGGTGGAACACGCAGCGCGGCTTCACCGAGGTGTGGCAGCAGTTGCCCGACGTGCCGAAGGTCGACAAGCTCCGGCCGGCGTTCGTACGGACCGCCTTCGACCTGGTCCGGGCCCACATCGACGCGGCCCGTCTCGACGACGACTACCGTTTCGTGCTCGCCGAGATCGACTACCTGAAGCCGTACTGGGACGTGTTCCCCGAGGACCGCAACGACCTGCGGCGCATGCTGCGTGAAGGACGGGTCGAGCTGGTCGGCGGCATGTACAACGAGCCGAACACCAACCTCACCCACCCCGAGTCGACGATCCGCAACACCGCGTTCGGCGTCGAATACCAGCGCGACGTCCTCGACGGGGATCCGAAGACCGCATGGATGCTCGACGTGTTCGGCCACGACCCGGCGTTCCCGGGACTGATGGCCGACGCCGGGCTGACCTCCAGCTCGTGGGCGCGCGGGCCGTTCCACCACATCGGCCCGCGGCGGCACACCGGTGACATCGCCCGGATGCAGTTCCCCAGCGAGTTCGAGTGGATCTCCCCGAGCGGGCGGGGACTCGTCACCGCCTACATGGCCAACCACTACGTCGCCGGGTGGGACGTCGAGCGCAAGGAGACCCTCGAGGAAGCCCTCACCGAGGCCTACCACCAGTACCGGACGCTGCGGCAGGTCGCCGCCACCCCCAACGTGATGCTCCCGGTCGGCCACGACCACAACATCCCGTCCCGCTGGTGCACCGAGATCCACCGCGAATGGGCGAAACGGTACGTGTGGCCGCGCTTCACGATGGGCCTGCCCCGCGACTTCTTCGCCGCCGTCCGCGCCGCCTCGCCCCAGCTGTCGCCGCAGACCCGCGACATGAACCCGGTCTACACCGGCAAGGACGTCTCCTACATCGACACCAAACAGGCGCAGCGGGCCATCGAGACGATCGTCCTCGACGCCGAGCGCCTCGGCACCCTCGCCGCGCTCCTCGGCACCGGCTATCCGCGGGCGCAGGTCGACAAGGCGTGGCGGCTGCTCGCGTACGGCGCCCACCACGACGCCGTCACCGGGACCGAATCCGATCAGGTCTACCTCGACCTGCTCGCCGGCTGGCGGGAGGCCTTCGAGCTGGCCGCGGCCGCCCGGCGGTCGGCGGTGGCCGGGCTGGCCTCGCACGCCGACACGCGCGGCTCCGGCCAGGCCGTGCTGGTCACCAACCCGCTGTCGTGGGCGCGTGGCGGTGTCGTGCGGTTCGAGGTCACGTTCCCGGCGCCGGGCCCGGCCGCGCTGACCGTTCTCGACGACGAGGGCTCGGCGGTGCCGGCGGTCGCCTCGGCGCTGACCCGGCATCCGGACGGCTCCATCGCCGCCGCGTCGCTGGCGGCGGTCGCCTGCGACGTCCCCGCCCTCGGCTACCAGGTGTGGCACATCCAGCCCTCACCCGAACCGGCTTCCGCATCGGTTCCTTCCGCGCCGGCCTCTTCTGCGCCGGACTCCTTCGCGGCGGACTCCTTCGCGGCGGACTCCTTCGCGCCGGACTCCTTCGCGCCGGCGCATTCCGCGCCGGTTCCTTCCGCGGGTTCGGTCCTATCCGCGGCGGCGGCCCCGGTCACCGTCTGGCGGGCGGCGACAGGCGAGCCCGTCATCCGCAACGACCACTTCGAGGTACGCGCGGACGCGACCCGTGGCGGCGCCCTGACCAGCATCGTCGACCGCCGGACCGGCCGGGAGCTGCTGCGATCCGGTGGTCTCGGCGGCGAGCTGGTCGTGCAGGAGGAGTATCCGGACCACCCGTACTGGGGTGAGGGCCCGTGGCACCTGCTCCCCAAGGGCCCGGGCCGTGGTCTCGACGGACAGCCCGCCACGGTCCGCATCGAACACAGCCCCGCCGGCAGTCGCCTGATCAGCGAGACCGCCGTCGACGACCTGCGGATCACCCGGGAGGTCACCCTGTGGGCCGGCGGCGACCGCATCGACTTCCACACCCATGTCGACGGCTCGATCGGCCAGGACCGCCTGCTCCGTGTGCGATTCGACCTCGACCTGCCGGGCACGCTACCGGTGTCGGAGGTGGGGTTCGCCGCCATCGGCCGCTCCTTCGGATTCCCCGACCTCGACGCCGCCGAGAGCCTGTGGACCCTCGACAATCCGGCCCACACCTGGGCCGCCCTGTCCACCACCGCCCGCATCCGCTTCACCAGGTGCCACGCCGCGCCGTCCAGCACCGCGGCGACTTCCGGCGCCGCCGCGTCTTGGGATACCGCCGCTCCTTCCGAGGCCGACACGACCTCGGACACCAACGCGACCTCGGACACCACCGCGACCTTCGGCGCCGCCGCGATCGGGGTCGCTTTCGGGGTCGCCGAGGTCATCAGTGAGCGGGATTCGCGGGAGTTGATGGTCGCGCTGGTCCGGCAAGGTGTCACGGCGACCGCGGGCCGCCCGGACGGCCCCCGCTACGGGGCGCTCGACGCCGACTCGAACCTGCCGGACCTCCGCATCGTCATCGGCGACAACGCCTTCACCGCCGCGGTCCTCGCCTCGGCCGGCCCGTCCTACGCGGAGATCCTGTCCACCACCGGCCGGGTCTATGTGCCCGCCGCCCGTTCGCTCGACGAGACCTGGGTGCCCGACGCCGACCTGCGGGGCCCCCGCGACCTGCCGGTCCTGATCGTCGCCGAGGGCGGCCTGCCGGACCTGATCGCCGACCTCGACGACGCCGAGATCACCGTCGACCAGTCGCCGGCCGGCGGGTTCACCGACCATTCGGTGGCTCTGATCAACCACGGCACCCCCGGGTTCGTCGCCGCCCGTGACGGCTCCCTGTACCTGTCACTGATGCGCGCCTGTACCGGCTGGCCCAGTGGCGTCTGGATCGACGGCCCACGCCGTACCGTCCCGGACGGCTCCGGTTTCGCCTTGCAGCACTGGACCCACACGTTCCGTTACAGCCTCGCCGCCGGTCCCGGTGACTGGCGCGCGGCTGGTTTCGTCCGGTCCGGGCAGGAGTCCAACCACCCGCTGATCGCCGTGCCGGTGCCGTCCACGCCCGGCGACCTGCCGCCGCGGCTGTCCCTGGGCTCGGTCGAGCCCGCGAACGCCGTGCTCACCGCCCTCAAACCGGACGGCGACCAGCTGACCGTCCGGATCTACGAGTCGAGCGGCACCCGGACGCAGGCCCGGATCCGCCTGCACGGCGGCCTGCACGATCCCGCTCTGGCCGACGTCCTCGGCGAGCCGACGGCCCCGGCACGCTCCGACGGCGACGGCGACGGCGACCGCGACGGCGGCCGCGACGTGACCGTGGACCTGGCACCGGCTGACGTCGTGACCGTCGCCGCCCTGCCCGCGACGCCGTTCCCGGCCACCGAGCGGGCCATCGAGCCGGTCCAGCCGGTGTTCACTCGCTACTGGCTGCACAACAAGGGCCCGGCGCCGCTGAACGACCTGCCCGTGACCGTCCACGTGTCCGCCACGCCCGGAACGGCGCGGATCACCGTCTCCACCAGCACGATCGCCGCCGCCGGATCGGTCGAGGTGGAGCTTCCGCCCGGCGTCACCGTCAGCCCCGCCGGCCCGTACACCTACGACCTGCCCGCCGACGGCCACCGGCACTTCGACCTGACCGTGACCGGGCGGGGGCGGATCGCCGCCCGTATCCGTGACCCGCACGGCCAGCTTCTCGAGGACGTCTCCGACATCGTCGCCGCCGGCCCGGACGCCGACCTGTCGCCGTCGGAGCTGACGCTGACGCCCGGCTCCACCGCGGTCCTGTCGCTGCGCCTGCACAACCCGACCGATGCCCCGCTGCGCGGCGAGGCCCAACTGCTGTCCCCGTACGGAACGTGGGGCGACACCGCCGACGACCTGGACGTCCAGCCCTGGATCCGCGGCTACGACCTGCCGGCCGGCGCCACCACGACCCTCACGTTCACGGTGAGCGCCGCCCCGGGCTCACGTCCCGGCGCCCAGTGGTGGGCGCTGGCCCGGATCACCGCCCTCGGCCACGTCGGGTACACCGCCGCCGTACCCCTGAAGGTCGGTGATTGAATGCGCCCATGTCGATCACGAGTGCCCGGTTCGTCTGGCCGATCGGGGACGATGTCGTCCTGATCCCTCGCACACCGGCGATCGCCGGGCCGTACCACGAGCTCGTGGCCGCCAACCACGACCGGCTCGCCGCCTGGTCGCCCGGCATCGCGGAGGCGACGCCCGAGGGCACCCGCGCCGCCCTGGAACGCTCCGGGACCGCCTGGGTCGCCGGTACCCGCCTGCCGCTGGCCGTCGGCGTCCGCGCCGAAGGCGGTCACCGTCTGGTCGGCGCGGTGAGCCTGGCCGTCGACGCCGCCGCGGCAAGCGCCGAGGCCGGGTTCTGGATCGCCGCCGAAGCCGAGGGCCGGGGGATCGCCGGCCGGGCCCTGAGCGCCGTGCTCGGCTACGCCTTCGGTGACCTCGGGCTGCACCGGGTGGAGATGCGGACCCTGACCACCAACGACCGCAGCCGCCGCCTGGCGGAGCGTCTCGGATTCACCCTCGAAGGCGTCCTGCGTGGGGCCGCCCGGTTCCCGGACGGCCCCCGCGACGTGGCGCTGTACGCCCTGCTCGCCCCGCCGGCGGCGATTCCCGGCCGGCCCAGCTCTCAGGAGTGGACGGCGACCTCGGGGTAGCGCGGTGACGGCCGGTCCAGGAGTCCGCCGCCGCGGTGCCGCAGATGCCTGTCGAAGAACGCCCGCACGTAGGCCCGCTGGATGGCCACCGACCGGTTGGCGTCGATCGTGCCGACCACCGGCTCGACCTGCTCCGGCGGCAGTCCGAGTTGCGGGACCAGCGACTGGTAGTCGGTGAACGACAGGTGGGCCGACCCGTCGATCTCCAGCTGGTAGCGAGGCCCGCGCAGCCGGTCCCACACCTTCGTCCAGGTCTCGTCCTGCTCGCCGTGGGTGTCCGACCCGAACAGCAGGAACGGCCGCTCCAGGTCGGTCGTCAGGATCGGGCCGACGAAGCTGCCGTCGAGGTCGATCCCGGCTCGCACCCGCCGGTCGGCGAGCATGACGTTCGCCGCCGTGGTCCCGCCCATCGACGCGCCGAACATGCCGACCCGGGACAGGTCCATGGTGCGCGCCAACGGCATCCGGCCCAGTTGGTCGAGCACGAACCGGGTGTCCCGCACCCGGACGTCGACCACCTTCTCCAGCAGCTTCTCCTCGTCCTCGGGGGAGGCGGGCGGCTCGATCGCACCGGCCGCGATCCGGCCGTCCGGGAACTCCACGAGGCTCGCGTCGTGGGTGTGGTCGATCGTGACGACCACGTAGCCGTGGCTGACCAGCTCCTCGACCAGCACCGTGCCGCTGGTGCGCTCCATCCCGAAGCCGGGGGAGTAGAGGACCACCGGATGCCGGCCCGCGGTCGGCGGCGCCCCGACGTAACCGTGCGTGACCGGCAGCGTGTAGCCGCTGTCGGGTGGATTGATCCGGGCGGCGACAGCGGGCGACACCCAGTCGGCGCGCCGGTGGCCGCGGACGGTGCGGGCCGGGTACCAGATCGACACCATCAGCTCACGGCTCCTCTCCGAGGCGACCCACGGGTCCGGGCGGGACCGGTCGATCAGATGGGCGGTGACCGTCCCGATGCGGTCCGGCCCGGTCGGCGGCGGCAGGGAGAGCCGGGTGACGGTCGACACCGGAGTGGCGGCGAGGACCAGCGAGAGCAGTGCTTTCATCATGTGCCGAGTCTTCGGTCCGGCGGTCGTCCACAGTAGTCGCCGGAATCACGGGTTCCCGGTGTGTTCCTCACGGTCCGGAGGTGAGGAACGCACCTGCTCCGCGACGGCTGGCGGAGACCGGCCGTGATCCGGCCGTTCGGCCCTCTTGGACGGGTTGCCCGGCCGCCTCAGAATCATGGTCGTGAGAGCCGAGATCCCGCCCCTGGCCGACCGCCTGCGCCTGATCGCGTGGTGCTCGGCACCCGGACTGGCGGCTGCCGTCGGCAGTTTCCGTGCCTGGCCGCTCCGATGGGTCTGCCTCGGCATCGTCGTCGGCGTCTTCCTCGTGGCGGTGGCACGCCAAAGACCGGGCAGGCCCGCCGGGAAGCCCGCCGAGAAGGGGCCACTGCGGGACGCGCTCGGCTTCCTGCTGTTCCTGGCGTCGATCGTGTTCGCGTTCGTGGCCCTCAACGTCGCCCGCCCGGGCGTTCTCGGTCTGGTCGGCCGGCCCGACGTGGCGTACATCGGCGCCCGGGACGCCGAGAAGGTGCCCACCCGCAGCAGCCGGGAGAAGATCGAGTACTGCTACCACCTGCTGCGGGCCGACGGCTCCGAGATGACCGGCCGGGTCTGCCGCGACGACCGTTCCTACGACCGTGGCGAGGCCGTCGAGGTGATGATCGAGCCGACCGGCCTCATCGCCCCCGAGACACGGGCCGAGGTCGTCGAGTCCGCCTGGATCGCCAACATCGGCGTCGGCGCGTTCGCCGTCATCTGCGTCGCCGCCCTCCTCGGCGGCGGGCCCGCCGCCCCGGAACGTTCCCTGATACCGCCCGGCCGCTACCCCGTCTGGCGGCCCGGGCCGCGACCGCTCGAACGTCGTCCCCGCCGCCGTCCGCGCCGGAACCGGCGGCGCTGATCCCTGAGCGCCGTCACGGTCCCGCCGCCGGTGGCGTCGATCCGCGCGTCCTTCCCCTTCCCGCCTGGGCCGACCCCGGGCCATCCGCGCCCGTACGGCTGCGCATCATCTTGTTCCGGAACCTCCCGTTCTTATTGACGTTTGTAAGTTAACTTTCCTAACCTTTCCTGACCCGGACAGAAGGGTCCAATCCCCATGAAGATCAGGAAAGTCCTCGCAGCGGCGCTCACCCTCGCCACCTCGGCGATCGCGCTCGCCGCGGCCCAGCCCTCGCAGGCCGCGGTGCTGCCCAACGGCTTCAAGAGCGTCGGCTACATGCCGTCCTGGGCGGGCAGTGTCACCGCCGTCCAGTACTCGAAGCTCACCCACATCAACTACTCGTTCGCGCTGCCCAACGCCAACGGCACCCTCCAGCCGATCGACAACACCGCCAAGCTCCAGCAGCTCGTCGCCCTCGGCCACCAGAACAACGTGAAGGTCTCCCTGGCCGTCGGCGGATGGAACGACGGCAACGACTCCGCCTTCGAGAGCCTGGCCGCCAACGCCGGCACCCGCACCACGTTCGTCAACGCGCTGATGTCGGTGGTGCGCCAGTACAACCTGGACGGCATCGACATCGACTGGGAGTATCCCGACCCGGGCGCCTCCGGCAACAACTACACCGCCCTGATGGGGCAGCTCAGCACCGCCCTGCACAACGAGGGCAAGCTCCTGACGGCGGCCGTCGTCAGCGAGGGCGGGACGGCGAACGGCGTACAGCCGGCGGTCTTCGGGTATGTCGACTGGCTGAACATCATGGCCTACGACGGCGGCAGCCCGCACGCCAACTACGACTGGTCGATCGCCGCGGCGAACTTCTGGAAGAACCGGGGGCTGCCCAAGGCCAAGACGGTGCTCGGCGTGCCCTTCTACAGCCGGCCGGGCTATCTCACGTACGCCCAGCTCGTCGCCCTCGACCCGGCCAACGCCAACCGGGACTGCACCACGGCGAACGGCGCGCAGGAGTGCTACAACGGCCTGCCCACGATCCGCCGCAAGACCCAGTGGGCCCTCGCCAACGCGGGAGGGATCATGAACTGGGAGCTGAGCCAGGACGCCACGGGGGCGAATTCACTGGTCAGCGCGATCTACGAGACGGTGATGGGCGGCAGCGGGCCGGTCGGCCGGACCGGGCGGATCACCGGCCTCGGCGGCAAGTGCGTCGACATCAACGCGGCGAGCAGCGCCAACGGTACGGCCGTCCAGCTCTACGACTGCAACGGCTCCGGCGCGCAGTCCTGGACGATCGGCACCGACGGCACGATCCGCGGCCTGGGCAAGTGCCTGGACGTGAACGCGGCCGGCACCGCCAACGGGTCGCTCGTGCAGATCTACGACTGCAACGGCACCGGCGCCCAGCAGTGGCAGTCCTCATCGGACGGCACGCTGCGCAACCCGGCCAGCGGCCGCTGCCTGGACGTGCAGAACAACAGCTCCGCCAACGGCGCGCGCCTGCAGATCTGGGACTGCTTCGCCGGCGCCAACCAGAGGTGGACCCTGCCCTGACGGGTGGTACCCGGCATGCTGATTTGCGGATCGGCATGCCGGGTGGGTAGAGATGCCCGGATGAGGACGATCGCGCACGGTGTGATGACGGCGAGCCTGGTGCTCGCGCTGGCGGGGTGCACCGCCATGGAGGAGGCCCCGGGGCCCGAACGATCCACGGTGCCCGCCACCGGGGCGGCACGGGTGCCCGAGCTGACCGCCTCCGCGGTGCGCACGCTCGACGGCACCGGGGCGGCGCCGTTCGACTCCGAGCGCACGGTCCAGGCCCCGCCCGGATGGACGGTGACGGTGTGGGCGCGGATCGACAGCGCCCGCCTGCTGGCCTGGACCCCGGACCGGCAGCTGCTGGTGTCCCGGCCGAAGTTCGGTGACGTGATCGCGCTGACCCCCGGCGCGGACGGCAGCGCGCCCGCCCAGCGGACCCTGCTCAGCGGACTGAACCAGCCACACGGGCTCGCCTTCGCCGGGGACACCCTCTACGTGGCCGAGAGTGATCAGATCAACTCGTACGCCTACCGCAACGGCCAGGTGACCGGGCGCAAGATCGTGGTCGACGGGCTGCCCGACGACAAGAGCCCGGACTTGCGGGGCGCCTACTCGCACGCGCTCAAGAGCGTGGCCATCGGCAAGGACGGCAGCATCTACGTGTCGGTCGGCTCGACCGGCAACATCTCGGTCCAGGACCGTGACGCCACCCCGCAGCGGGCCACCATCCTGCGGGCCCCGGCCGGCGGCGGCACCCCGACGGTGTACGCGCGGGGCGTCCGCAACGGCACCGGCCTGGCCGTCGACCCGGACGGCGCGGTGTGGACGGCGGTCAACCACCGCGACAACATCCAGTACCCGCACGAGCGCGACTACGACGGCGACGGGACCAAGGACAACGGCGACGTGATCCAGGCGTACGTCAACGACCACCCGATGGAGCAGCTGGCCCGGCTCACCGAGGGCCGGGAGCTGGGCTGGCCGTACTGCAACTCGGAGGCCGACGTGAATCCGGGCGCCCCGGACTCGCCGCTGAGCTACTCGGGGCGGCCGTTCGTGCTCGACCTGGAGACCAACGTGGACGGCTCGAAGCTCGACTGCGCGAAGCTGCCGCCGGTGGAGCAGGGGATGGGCGCGCACTCGGCGCCGCTGGGCCTGAGCTTCGTGACCGGGCCGGGCCTGGCCGGGGGTACGGCGCCGGCGCGCTCGTCGGCGTCCACGGCTCGTGGAACCGCAACCCGCCGCGCGCCCCGGAGGTGTCGTTCTTCGCCTGGCGCGACGGCACGCTCGGCCCGCAGCAGACTCTGATCACCGGGTTCCAGGGCGCCGGCGGGTCCCGCTGGGGCCGTCCGGTGATGGCGGTCCAGGGACCGGACGGTGCGCTTTACGTCAGCGACGACTACGCCGGCGCGGTCTATCGGGTCACCGCCCCGGCGTAAACCTCGGCACGTGCGTGCCATTCGGGAGAAATGGCGACCGGAAATGACATGTCGTATTGGCGTACACCAATGGGTGATTGACTGTCGTGGGGGTGGACAGCTCTGACGGACCCGATCTACAGTGTGGCCATCCTCTGTGGACGCTGATCAGGGCCCGTTTATCGATGCGAGTTCCCGTATTCTCGTGAGTGGCGATGATGCAGCCAGCCTTGCATTCAACAGGTTGGATTACATGCAATCCCTGGACCATTCCCTCGGGCGGGGCGCCCCGGTGGCGCCGGAGCCCGATGACGCCACTCTGCTGCGCGAGCTGGCCCGCCCCGACCCGGGCGGGCCGGTCGTCCGGACGTACGTCTGCGTGCCTTTCGGGGGTGGCGCCGCCACCGCCTATCAGGACGTGGCCGACGCCCTGCCGCCCGGCCATCGCCTCCTGTCGTTCGACCGGCCGGCCCGCGAGCGCGGCATCGACGCGCTCGCGGGCCGGGCCGCCGCGGAGATCCTGGACCGGGTGGACGGCCCGCTCGTCCTCTACGGCCACGGTGGTGTCGGGTCGGCGCTGGTCCTGGAACTGGCCTACCGGCTGACCGCGGCCGGGCGCCCGATCGAGGCCGTCTACCTGGGCGCGGTGTTCCCGGTGACCCGTCCGGCGAGCCGGCTGATCGGCGGCGTGTCGGCGCGGCTGCGGCGGCTGCGCTCCGATCAGGCGTACGCGAACCGCCTCGCCGGCATGGGCATGGAGCTCAGCGGCCACGAGCCGGAGCAGGCACTGCGGCTGGTACGCAGCCTGCGCGACGACACCGAGCGGGCCGAGGAGCACCACACCCGGCTGCTGGGACGTCCGGCCGGGCGGCTGCCCGTACCGATCATCACGATCGTCGGCGCCGACGACCCGACCACCGGCTACCACGCGGAGCGTTTCCGGGAGTGGCACCCGCTCACCGACACGTCCGCGCTGGTGGTCCTGGACGGCGCCGGCCACTACTTCCTCGGGTCCCGGGCGAAGCAGGTGGCCCGGGTGATCACCACCGTGGACGCGGCGCTGCACACCGGAGCCGCCGCGGTGGGCGACGGCTGGCGGCTGGCCGGGGTGTCGCGCAGCCCGGAACGCGACCAGCGCGGCGGGCCGCGGCCCAGCATGCGGCGATTCGCCACGGTCGCGGTCAGCCAGCTCGTGTCACTCACCGGCGCCCAGATCGCCGACTTCGCCGTCCCGCTCTGGATCTACAGCCTGACCGGGTCATTGACCCGGTTCGGCTTGCTCACGCTCCTGGCGATCGTGCCCGGGCTGGTGGTCGCGCCGCTCGCGGGAGCGATCATCGACCGGACCGACCGGCGGCGGGTGATGCTCGCCGGGGACTGCGCGGCCGGCCTGGTCGCCGCCGCGATGGCCGTCTCGTACGCGACCGGCGGCCTGCTCGACTGGCCGCTCTACCCCCTGCTGGCGCTGCTGTCGATGGCGCTGACCTTCCAGCGGCTGGCCTACCTTTCGGCGGTGCCGCAGCTGGTGCCCAAACAGTTCCTCGGGCACGCCAACGGCCTGGTCCAGACCTCCGAGGGGGCGGCACGCCTGATCGCCCCGCTGGCCGGCGCCGCCCTGCTGGCCGCGTTCGGCATGGAGTGGATCCTGCTGCTCGAGGTCGCGACGGTCGCCGTGTCGATCGCCGTGGTGCTGGCCGTCCGCTTCCCGCGGGCGATGACCCACCAGCGTGGTGAGCCACTGCTGACCGAGATCGCTGCCGGGTTCCGCTACTCGGTGGGCAACCGCAGCTTCCGTGCCATGCTCGGCCTGTTCGCGGTCGTCAACCTCTTCATGTCACCGCTGATCCTGCTGGTCCAGCCACTGTCGCTCAGTTTCGCCCCGCTCACCACGGCCGGATGGATCTCGTTCGCCGGAGGGCTCGGGGTGGCGGCCGGCGGGCTAACGCTGACCGTCTGGGGCGGGCCACGACGCCGGCGGATGCGGGCCGTCCTGCTGTTCATCCTGCTGTTCGCGGTCTTCGCCGTGCTCACCGGGTGGCGCGCGTCGCCGTACCCGGTCGCCGTCGGGGTGTTCGGGATCCTCTTCTCACTGTCGGCCACCAACGGCATCTACATGACGATGATCCAGGTCAAGGTGCCGCAGCGGTTCCACGGCCGGGTGCTGGCGGCCAACCAGATGATCGCCTGGTCGTCGATGCCGGTCGCGTTCCTGCTCGTCGCGCCGGGCGCCACCCACCTGCTGAACCCGCTGCTCGAACCCGGCGGCCTGCTCGCGCCGACGGTCGGCGCCGTGATCGGGGCCGGCCCGGGTCGCGGCATCGGCCTCACCTACATCCTGTGCGGGCTGGCCATCGCCACGGTGGCCGGGCTGGCGATGCGCTACCGGCCACTGGCGCGCTTCGACGAGGAGATCCCCGACGCCACCGCCGACATCCCGTAGCGTAGCCGCATGACCACTGTGGATCACACCGCACTGCCCGAGGACGTCACGAGCCTGCTGTCGAGCACCGCGAATGCCGTGGTCGGCATCAACCGCTCGGGCCGGCCGCCGCAGCTGAGCGTGGTGTGGTTCCTCTGGGACGGCGAGACCTTCCGGTTCAGCACCACCCGTGGCCGGGCAAAGTACGCCAACCTGCGCCGCGACCCGAACATCTCGCTGCTGATCGACGACCCGGTGCGCGGCGTCTACCTCGCCGCCTACGGCACCGCCGAGATCGTCGAGGAGGGTCATGCCGAGCTGGCCCAGCCGATCCTCGACAAATACCTTCCGCCGGAGCAGGCCCGCACTCCCGAGTGGACGCCGGACCGGGTCAGGACCGGATGCTGACCGGGCACTGAGCCGCAGCGCTGGGATGCGTCGCCTCGCGCCGGGCGGGGCCGCCGCGGTGGCCCCGCCGAGGCCGCCGGCGAGGGCGGCCCCGGCGGGGCGGGTGATCAGCGGATCCGGCGGCGGTCGCCGAGGCCGTCGTCCAGCGGCAGGTCCGCGGCGAGCGGCCGGGCGAGGGTGGCCGGGACGCCGGCCCAGCGGCGCAGCGTGGCGGTGGCGGCGGCCGAGTCGGCCGGGCTGAGGCGGGCGATGTTCGCGCCGTGGTTGGCGCCCGGCGCGACGTACAGTGCCGAGTCACGCCGGCTCGGGGCGAACCGCTCGGCGCCCCACGGGTCGTTCTCGCCGTAGACGAACAGCATCCGCTCCGACTGCGTCCGCACCCACAGGTCCACGTCGATCATCGGGAGCGGGTTGTGCGGGCGGCGCAGCTCCTTCGGCAGCGAGGCGTTCGCCGTGTACAGGTTCGGGTGGTTGCGCAGGCCACGCAGGTGCTCGAACCTCAGGCTCGGCCAGCCCAGCTGCGACGCGGCCTGGAAATAGTACGGCCAGTAGTACTCGAGCGCCTGGTCGGTGTAGAAGCTCCAGCCCGCGACCGTGTCGATCCACGTCCAGATCTCGTCGTCGGAGGCCGTCGCCGCCGGCACGTCCGCGCAGTCGGCGGCCAGACTGTACTGCCAGAACGCCCACACCGAGTCCAGCACGGTCATCTCGAACGAGCGGTCCGCGGTGCCGATCGTGCGCTCGAACGTCCAGCCGGCCTCGGCCGCTGCGGCCTCCAACCGCGGGACGAGACGGTCGCGGCGCAGCAGCGCCTGCCGCTGGACCTCGTCGAGGCTCCTCCGGCAGTCGGCGGTGCCCACGGTGTCGAAGAAGCGGTCGTACGCGCTGTCGGCCGGGTTGATCACGTCGTTCGGCGCCACGTAGGCCACCACGCCGTCGACGTCCCCCGGGTAGAACCGTCGGTGGTAGACGCTCGTCATACCGCCCTTGCTGCCGCCGGTCTGGATCCACTTCCCGTCGTAGACCGTCTTGAAAGCCCCGACGATCCGGTGCTCGTCGGTGGCCTCCTGCCAGATGGTCAGGTCGGACCAGTCGGCGTCGGCCGGGCGGGACGGGGTGAAGAACCGGTGCTCGACCGAGAGCTGATTGGCGTTCAGCAGCGCGGCCGGCTCGGTCTGCGAGGGGCGCGGGCTCGCGGCGAGGCCGTAGCCGTTGGTGAACAGCACCACCGGGCCGGCTTCCGACCGGTGCAGCAGGGTCAGGCGCTGCTCATAGGAGCCACGGCCGGGGTGGCGGTGGTCGGCAGGCTGGCGGTAGGTCATGACGAAGAACCGGTAGCCGGTCCCCTGGGTCTGGGAGATGACGGTAAGCCCCGGTATGGCCGTCAGCTGGTCGAGCAGAGGGTCATCGGCGGCGCGGGCGGCGGTGGCCGGGGATAGGACCACGAGCAGAGAGGCCAGTACGGCCATCAGGCGAAGTCTCACGCCGGACACCATATCGACTCGCGGCTATCGGTGTCCCTGTTCGGGTAGGGGACGTTCCTCGATGCCCGAGCCGTCGGCCCAGCGGTGGAACACACGATGCCGTGGCGCGTACGACCAGCCTCCGGAACTGCTGAACGTGCTGCCGAAGTCACCGTGTGACGGCGGGCTCGCGAGGTCGATGTCAGGAAGATGGGCCACGACCTCACCCCGCAGCGAGAGCACGTGGGCGCCGTTGCCGTCGGTCAGCGCGACCAGGCGACCCGACGCGGAGTCGTAGTGCAGCTCGCCCTTGACCTCGCCGTGCTCGTTGCGGGCGAACACGTCGCAGTCCACCAGTTCGCGGGGCTCCAGCCACCGATCCGCACGGTCGGCCGAGGTCGGGTCCGTGATCTGGAAGAAGGCCAGTTGACGGTAGTCGCCGTCGGTGTCGTCGTCTTCCTCGTCCAGCGCCAGCACGAACGTGCGGTCATCGACGAAGGTGCAGGGCCGGTCCCAGTTGTATCCGAAGGCCGTCGAGACCGAGACGCCGGTCGGCTCGAACCCGGTCAGGAACGCCTCGGTCGAGAAGACCCGCACCACGTCCACCGGAGACCACACCCAGCCGTTGCTCAGGAAGTGACGTGAGTCGGGCGAGACGTGCAGCAGCGAGTGGAAGTAGTCGACGTAGTTCTTCTGCTCGGTGTCGCTGACGAGCACTTCGCGCTCGGTCAGGTTGGCGCCGGTCGCGGCGTCGAAGACGTCCAGCCGGTTCCACCCGGTCTGGGCGATCAGCAGCGTGCGTCCGTCCCGTTCGAGGAAGCCGACGGAGTAACTGGACACGTCCGAGTGGTAGTCGGCACGGCTGAGCTCACGGACCGTCCGGTCAACCGTGTTGATCAGCGCCGCGTTGGTGCCGAACCGCTCGGTCACGCACACCCAGGGCCCATGCACGTACAACCGGACCTCGAGGTGCCTGCCTTCCAGGCGCCCGTCGCCGGTGCCGTGCCCGGTCTCGCGGATGTTCGGCACCTCGGCTATCGATGCGGCCCGCGTGCTGCCGGTGGCCACGCGCAGTAGCCGGCCGTCCGCGAACACGAAGTAGGAGTGCGGCGTCACGTCGTCGGCGGCGGCCGCGCGCACGTGCCGGCCGGAAAGATCTGTCACCACCGCGACATTGCACCAGAGCCCCGACCGCGGCACCACAGAGATTCCGGAGGGTGCGGAGATCACGGGTGGCACGGAGTTGCGGGTGGTGCGGGGATCGCGGGTAGTGCGGGGATCGCGGTGGGGGTGGCGATCTCGGGCGGTGCGGGGGATCGCGGCGGGAGTGGCGGGTCTCGGGCGGCGCCAGGCGTCAGGCGGTCCGGCGCTCGACCAGGGTGGGCTCGTAGATCACCGAGGTCACGCGGGTCTCCGGGTCGTCGAGGCGGGACAGGAGCATGCGGGCGGCCTCGGCGGCCATGTCCTCGAGGGGGTGGCGGACCGTGGTGAGGGCCGGGCGGGCGGACAGCGCGGCGCTGCTGTCGTCGAAGCCGATCACGGCGACGTCGCCGGGGATGCTGCGGCCCGCGTCCTGCAGGACCAGCAGGGCGCCGACGGCCATCAGGTCGTTGGCCACGAACACCGCGTCCAGCTCGGGATGAGCGGCCAGCAGCGCGCGCATCGACCGCTCGCCGCTGTCCTGGGTGAAGTTTCCGGTCTCCTGGGGGATCCACGCGTGCCCGTGCCGGGCCATCGCGCGGCGGAAACCGGAGATCCGGTCGACGCTGGCGGGCACGGCCGGCGGGCCGGAGATCATCACCGGGCGGCGGCGGCCCAGGGCGGCGAGGCGGTCGGCGGCGAGGGCGGCGCCGCCCTCGTTGTCGAGGTCGACGTAGCTGATCGGGACCGGGTCGGCGGGGCGGCCGATCAGCACGGCGGGGATCCCGGACTCGGCGAGCAGGCCGGGCAGCGGGTCGCGGGCCGGGAGTGACAGGACCACGGCGCCGTCGGCCTGCCCGTTGCGCAGGTCACCCACCAGGCCCTTGTGGCCGTCGGCGCCGACCATCTGCAGTGCCAGCTGCACACCGTGCGGGCGCAGCACGCTCATCAGGCCACCGACGACGCGCCCGAAATAGGGGTCGGAGAAGAACCGGGACATGAACGGGTCGTCGTCGTGGGTCTCGCTGTCGGAGACGACCAGGGCCACGGTGCCGGTGCGCCGGGTGACCAGCGACCGGGCCATCCGGTTGGGCACGTAACCGGTCTGGTCGACGGCGGCCCACACCTGCTGGTGCAACTGTGGGTCGACGTTGCGGATGCCGTTGACGACACGGGAGACGGTGGCCCGGGAGACTCCGGCCACGCGCGCCACGTCCTCGAGGGTGGGCAGCCGCTGGCTCTGCATGCCCGCAGTTATAGCACGGGGAGAGCGGTTTCCGACGCTCCCGTCACAGGTCCGAAACACCGGGTTCCGGAACCGGAAATCATTGACGTTCGGGACACCGGAGCACACGATGGGAAAACGCTCTCCAAGCGCGTTCCCCCGTCCTCGCACAGACTTGGAGATCAACCGTGCGAAAACGCATCCTGGCGCCCATCGGCGCCACCCTGCTGACCGCCGCGCTGCTGGTGGTGGCCGGCAACCAGTCCGCCCAGGCCGCGGACACCCTGCTCTCCCAGGGCAAACCCGCCCTGGCCTCGTCGCTGGAGAACGGCGAGTCACCGGCCATCGCGGCCTTCGACGGCCGTGCCGACACCCGCTGGGGCAGCCAGTGGGCCGACCCGCAGTGGCTGCGCGTCGACCTCGGCGCCACGGCCACGATCACGCAGGTCGTCCTGCAATGGGAGACGGCGTACGCCAAGGCCTTCCAGATCCAGACCTCGCCGGACGGCAACGCCTGGACGTCGGTCTACAGCACGACCACCGCGGCCGGCGGCACCCAGACCCTGAACGTCAACGGCACCGGCCGGTACGTGCGGATGTACGGCACCCAGCGCGGCACCACCTACGGCTACTCGCTGTACGAGTTCAAGGTCTACGGCACGTCCACGGCCACACCGCCGCCGACCGACGGCCCCGGCTACGTCTACGCGAACCCGCCGGTCACCGGGGTGGTCCCGTCCACCGAGATCCCCCCGGCGACCAACCCGCCGGTCACGCACCGTGAGTTCCAGGCGAACTGCTCGGTGAGCCGGACCAACCTGAACGACGACCCGATCGTCTTCCCCGGCCTGCCCGGCGCCTCGCACTCGCACACGTTCATGGGCAACCGGACGACGAACGCCAACTCGACACTGTCCAGCCTGCAGGCGGGCGGCACCTCGTGCATCACGCCGGGCGACAAGACCGGCTACTGGATGCCGACGCTGCTCAACGGCACCACCGCGGTGCAGCCGGACGGCCCGCAGGTCATCTACTACAAGAGCGGTGTGATCGACTACCGCAGCGTGCGCCCGTTCCCGCCGGGTCTGCGCTACGTGGTCGGCAGCCCGACCGCCACCCAGGACGAGTTCCGTAACGCCCCGGGCGCGGTCGAGGGCTTCGAGTGCGGCAACAGCTCGTTCAACTGGGACATCCCGGCGAACTGCCCGGCCGGCACCCAGCTGAACGCCCGCTACCAGGCGCCGAGCTGCTGGAACGGCATCCACCTGGACTCGCCGGACCACAAGAGCCACATGGCGTACCCGGTCAACGGCGTCTGCCCGACGTCGCACCCGGTGGCCGTCCCGATGATCGAGTTCAAGATGGCGTGGCCGGTCAGCGGGAACATGTCGCAGGTCCGGTTCTCCAGCGGCCGCGGGTTCTCGTTCCACTACGACGTCTACAACGTCTGGGACCCGGCGACGCTGGCCGCCCTGGTGCGCCACTGCATCAACGGTGGCCTGCAGTGCAACCCGCGCGGCTTCGACCTGTACAAGCCGGAGCGCGGCGCGGCGTTGAACGAGAACTACGAGCTGCCCCGATAACAGTTTTCTCTAGAGCAGATTGAGAGCGGACTGCCGGGTCTCGGAAATGCGTGCGGCGAGTGCGATCGTGCGCGGTTCCGACCCGGCGGACCGTTCGCTCGCGGCCAATTTCTGGCTCTGTTCGAGATGGGCCCGCAGATGCCCGCGCAGCGCCGAGTCGAACTCCTTGCCACGGAGCGCGGCGGCCGCGGCGACCTGCGACGGCATCACCATGCCGGGCATCGGCATGCCCTTGTGCGGGTTCTCCGAGGGCAGCCCCGCCTCGCCGTGCAGGCGCCGCAGCTCGGTCAGCTCGGCCTCGGTGAACTCTCTGACCTGCGCCACCACATCGGTCAGGTCGGAGTCGTCACCGACCAGGTCGAGCAGGGGCAGCAACTCCTCGTCCATCGCGATGGTGATCTCGATCCACGATCGGTCGGTGCCGCCGAAGCCGGGTGCAGAGGTGGTGGCGACGGGGGTGGGGGAGACCGGTGCGGGGCCGGCACATCCGGCCCCGCTGAGCAGGGCGCATGCGAGAAGGATACGGGGAATCGCATTCACGTGGCGCAGTCTCCAGTTCCGGAACTGATTCTGTCAACGCTTTCGTATTGACCCTCGGCAACAGGGACGAAACAATCGCCTCGCTTGGAGAGCGCTTTCCGTCCCCCGACGCATTGGTGTGATCATGTATAGACGGCTGCTCCTTCTCATCGCGCTCGTCGCCGCGACCCTGGGCGTCCCCTCCGCTGCCGGAGCGGCCGAGACGCTGCTGTCGCAAGGCAGGCCGGCCACCGCGTCCTCACAGGAGGCCGCCGGACCCGGCTACAGCCCGGCGCTCGCCGTCGACGGCAACCTCGGCACCCGCTGGTCCAGCGCGTTCGCCGACCCGCAGTGGATCCAGGTCGACCTCGGCTCGTCCGTGGCGATCAGCCGGGTCGTGCTCCAGTGGGAGGGCGCGTTCGGTAGGGCGTACGACATCCAGACCTCGACCGACGGCAACACCTGGACCACCATCAAGAGCGTGAGCAATGGTGCCGGAGGCACCGAGACGCACGCGGTCAGCGGCACCGGCCGGTATGTCCGGATGAACGGCACCCAGCGCGGCACCGGCTACGGCTACTCGCTGTGGGAGCTCCAGGTCTACGGCGGCGACAGCGGCCCGGTGAACGACGAGTTCGCCACGATCTGGACCGACACCTTCGACGGTGCGGCCAACACCGGCCCGAGCGCGGCGAACTGGCTGCTGCGCACCGGCACGCAGTACCCGGGCGGGGCCGCCAACTGGGGCACCGGCTCGGTGGAGACGGCCAGCAACTCGACCGCCAACGTCTCCCTCGACGGCGCGGGCAAGCTCAACATCCGGGCGATCCGCGACGGCGCCGGCAACTGGACTTCGGGCCGGATCGAGACGCAGCGCACCGACTTCACCCCGCAGCCCGGTGAGCTGCTCAAGTTCACCGCCGTGCTGAAGCAGCCGGACGTGGCGAACGCCGCCGGGTACTGGCCGGGCTTCCGGGCCACCGGTGCCGCCTACCGCGGCAACTTCACCAACTGGCCGAGTGTCGGCGAGACCGACATCATGACCGGCGTCAACGGTCGTGACCAGCTGTCGCAGACGCTGCACTGCGGCACCGCGCCCGGTGGGGCCTGCAACGAGTACGACGGTCGGTCCTCCGGGTTCGCGTCGTGCGTCGCCTGCCAGTCCGGCTTCCACGAGTACACGCAGGTCATCGACCGGACGAAGACCGACGAGGAGATCCGGTTCTACCTCGACGGCCGGCAGACCTGGGTGGTCCGCGAGTCGCAGGTCGGCGTCGCAGCCTGGCAGGCGGCCGTGCACCACGGTTTCTACCTGCGCTTCGACCTGGCCATCGGCGGCTCGCTGCCGAACGCGATCGCCGGCACGACCACGCCGACCGCCGCGACCACCTCGGGCGGCACGCTCAGCATCGACTCGGTGACCGTGGCCCGTTCCGTCAAGACCACGGCGCCCGCGATGACCGACCCGCCGGTGCCGGCCGGGCCTAGCGTCGTGCGGGTCACCGGCTCGCAGGGCAACTGGCAGCTCACCGTCAACGGCACGCCGTGGGAGATCAAGGGCATGACCTACGGCCCGCCGCAGGGCGCCGCCGACGGCTACATGCGCGACCTGAAGAACATGGGCGTCAACACGATCCGCATCTGGGGACCGGACGCGAACACGCCGTTACTGCTGGACACCGCGGCCCGGCACGGCATCAAGGTCATAGTCGGGCTGTGGCTCAACCACGGCACCGACTACGTCAACGACACCGCGTACAAGACCGCCGTCAAGGCCGAGATCGTCGCCAAGGTCAACGAGCTCAAGGGCCGGTCCGGGGTGCTGCTCTGGGACGTCGGCAACGAGGTCATCCTGGAGATGCAGAACTACGGGCTGGCCGCCGACGTGGTCGAGGCCCGGCGGGTGGCGTACGCGCGGTTCGTCAACGAGGTCACCGAGGCCATCCACGCCGCCGACCCGAACCACCCGGTCACCTCGACCGACGCGTACACCCACGCCTGGACGTACTACAAGCCGTACTCGCCGGCGCTGGACCTGCTGGCGGTCAACTCGTACGGGGCGATCGACACGGTCAAGCGGGACTGGCTCGCGGGCGGTCACACCAAGCCGTACATCCTCACCGAGGGCGGGCCGGCGGGGGAGTGGGAGGTGCCCAACGACGTCAACGGGGTGCCCAACGAGCCCACTGACCTTCAGAAGAAGGCCGGGTACACGTACAGCTGGAACGCCATCAAGGGGCACCCGGGCGTGGCGCTGGGCGCGACCGAGTTCCACTACGGCATCGAGAACGACTTCGGCGGCGTGTGGCTCAACACCACCACCGGCTTCTGGCGGCGCCTCGGCTATCACGCGATGCGCCAGGCGTACACCGGTCAGCCCGCCCCGAACACCCCGCCGGAGATCACCGCGATGACGGTCGGCTCGCAGACCGCCGTCCCGGCCGGTGGCACGTTCACCGTGTCGGCCACCGCGACCGACCCGCAGGGCGACCTGATCCGCTACAACCTGATGGCCGGTGACAAGCACATCAACGGCAACCGCGGCCTGCGGCACCTGGCTTTCAGTCAGACGGGCAACGGCACCTTCACGGTACGGGCGCCCGAGACCCTGGGCGTCTGGAAGGTCTACGTGTACGCCTACGACGGCCACGGCAACGTGGGCATCGAGCAGCGGTCGTTCAAGGTCGTGCCGCCGCCCGCCCCCGGGACCGAGCTGTCGCGCGGCAAGCCGGTGACCGCGTCCAGCTACCAGCCGACCGGCACGAACGGACCGCAGCTGCCGTCCTACGCGGTCGACGGCGACTACGGCACCCGCTGGGCCAGCGAATGGGTGGACACGGCGTGGATCCAGGTCGACCTCGGCTCGGTCCAGTCGTTCAACCGGGTGCGGCTGGCGTGGGAGGCGGCGTACGCGAAGGCGTACACGGTGCAGACCTCCGACGACGGCAGCAACTGGCGGACCGTCAACACCACCACCGCGGGTGACGGCGGCTTCGACGAGCTGACGGTCGCCGGCTCCGGACGCTACGTCCGGGTCAACGGCACGAGCAGGGCGACGGCGTACGGCTACTCGCTCTACGAGCTCGGCGTCTACCGGGCCTGAGGTTCCGGAACTTCCCCGGCCGTGTCCGCGGGTGCAGCCCACTGACCTGGGTCGATGCCCCAGAGCACGGCCGGGGAAGCGCTTCACCGATGTTTCCGGTGCATTGACAGCTTCTTACGGCCCGTTCACAGTGACGGTCAATAGAGCGCTTTCACAGCGTCGTTCCCCCCTCTAGGAGCCCCCGCCCATGAGACGCCGTCTGTTGTCCCTCGCCGGAATCGGCGCCCTGCTCGCCACCTCCGTCATCGCTCTGGGTGGCCAGGCGAGCGCCGCCGACACCCTGCTGTCCCAGGGGAAGACCGCCACCGCCTCCTCCAGCGAGTCGGCCGCGTTCCCCGCCTCCAACGCCGTCGACGGCAACCTCGGCACGCGCTGGTCCAGCGCGTTCAGCGACCCGCAATGGCTGCAGGTCGACCTCGGTGCCAGCGCGACCGTCACCTCCGTGGTCCTCGACTGGGAGGCCGCGTACGCCCGCAGCTTCAGCCTGAAGACCTCGGCCAACGGGTCCAGCTGGACCACCGTCCACAGCACCACCACCGGTGCCGGCGGCCGGCAGACGATCACCGTCACCGGCACCGGCCGGTACGTGCGCCTGGAGACCACCGCGCGCGCCACCCAGTGGGGTGTCTCGCTCACCGAGTTCCAGGTCTACGGCAGCGGCGGCGGCGGGACCACGCCGACCATCCCGCCGGGCGCGGTGCGGGTCGCCGAGTTCCTCGCCGACTGCCCGTTCAGCCACCGGCTGCCCGACGATCCGATCATCTTCCCGGGCCTGCCCGGCGCCTCGCACATGCACAGCTTCTTCGGCGCCACCAACACCAACGCCTTCAGCACCGTCGACACGCTGCTCAACGCGAACAGCAACTGCAACCCGTCGATCGACAAGTCGTCCTACTGGATCCCCACCCTCTACCAGGACAACGTGCCGGTCGAACCGGTCACCGGGATCTTCTACTACCTCGGTGAGGGCGTTCGCGACGACCTGATCGCCCAGACCCAGCCGCTGCCGCTGGGCCTGCGCATCGTCGCCGGCAACGCCAAGGCCACCGGCCCGGCCGACAACACCATCTCCCGCTGGTCGTGCCTGCACGCCGGGCACGTCGGCTCGTCACCCGACTTCGTGAACTGCCCGTCCGGGACCATGCTGGAGTCGTACCTGGACTTCCCGCACTGCTGGAACGGCCGTGACCTGGACTCCACCGATCACAAGAGCCACATGGCGTACCCGGTGGGCAACGCCTGCCCGGCCAGCCACCCGGTCGTGGTGCCCAAGCTGCGGCAGGTCATGCGCTACCCGGTCTCCGGTGACCCGGCCCGGCTGCGGCTCGCCTCCGGCGGCGGATACACGATGCACGGTGACTTCTTCAACGCCTGGCCGGTCGAGGAGATGGCCCGCCGGGTGAACGACTGCATCCGCCCGATCATCAAGTGCGGGACCAACGGACGGCCCTGATACAACATGGGGTCATGACCACGAGATCCGGGCGCGGCGGCCACCATCCGACGATGGACCAGGTGGCGGCCGCGGCCGGCGTCTCCCGGGCGACCGTGTCGCGGGTGATCAACAACGCGGCGTCGGTCGCGCCGGGCATCCGCGACGCGGTCCAGAAGGCGATCACGCAGACGGGGTACGTGCCGAACGTCGCCGCCCGCAGCCTGGTGACCCGCCGATCGGACTCGGTGGCGCTGGTGATCAGTGAACCGGACCGCCCCGACGACCACTCGTTCCTCAACCGGATCTTCACCGACCCGTACTTCGGCCGCGTCACCGCCGGGGCGACCGGGGCGCTGCGCCCGCACGACGTGCACCTGGTCGTCGTCCCCACCGACGCCGACGATCATCACCAGGTCGTCCGCTACCTGCGGCAGGGCCACGTCGACGGAGTCCTGCTGATCAGCAGCAGCGAGCACGACCCGCTGCCCGCCCAGGTGCACGCCCTCGGCATCCCGGCGGTCCTGGCGTCCCGCCCGGCCGGGCCACTGCCGGTCAGCTACGTCGACGTCGACCAGCGACTCGGCGCCCGGCTCGCGGCCGCACACCTGCTCGCCCGCGGCTGCCGCACCCTCGCGACGATCAGCGGACCGCTCGACATCCCGGCCGGAGCGGACCGGCTCGACGGCTTCCGGACCGCCGCGGATCTGCCCGTGGCGGTCGAGATCGGCGACTTCACCCGGGTCGGCGGGGAGACGGCCGCCCACCGCCTGCTCGACGAGCACCCCGGCCTGGACGGGATCTTCGTCGCCAGCGACCTGATGGCCGAGGGGGCGTTGCGCGCGCTGCAGGACCGCGGCCGCCGGGTGCCCGACGACGTGGCGGTCATCGGGTTCGACGACAGCAGCGCCGCCCTGGAGTGCCGTCCGCTGCTGACCACCGTCCGCCAGCCGGTCGAGGAGATGGCCGCCGAGATGGCCCAGCTCCTGATCGCGCACATCGACACACCGGGCCGCTCACCCCGCTCGGTGATCTTCCAGCCCACCCTGGTCCTCCGCGAGTCCGCCTGACCGTCGGTTACCGGCCGGTGGCGAACGGCTGAACTCGGCGCGTGACACGAATCGGGGAGAAAGGGCCCCACCGATGTCCTCATAGGATCCTCGGCAGTGGTTACCGAAGCCGCTTCCCGAGAACCGATCATGGGGATTCATGTTCTCACATCGCAGAAGAACACTGGCCGCGGCTGCTCTGGCCGCGTTCGCGTCGGCGCCTTTCCTCGCCTCGCCCGCACAGGCCGCCCCGGTCTGGACCACCGTCCGCGTGGAGGGGAACGTCGTCCACATCACCGCCTCACCCGGCAATGAGAACAGGGTGCTGGTGGCGGTCTCCGGCGGGACGGTCACCATCCTCGACCGGCGGGTGATCCATCCCGGCAAGGGCTGCGGGATCGTCTCGGGCACCACCACCCGGGCGAAGTGCTTCGTCAAGGGCAGGCCGACCGGGCTCGTCGTCTCGCTCGGTGACTACAACGACCAGTTCACCAACCGGTCCGCGGTCCCGGCGGTGATCTACGGCGGCGCCGGTAACGACACACTGTCCGGCGGCTCCGGCCGGGACCGCATCCACGGCGGCACCGGCAACGACACCATCCGCGCCTACGGCTCCGCCGACACCGTCGACGGCGGCCCGGGCGACGACTGGATCCTCGGTGGCGCCGGCGACGACTGGATCCAGGCCGGTCCGGGCCACGACGGGGTGTTCGCCGGGGCGGGCGATGACACCGTCTACGGCGGCGACGGCGTCGACTCCCTGAACGGCGAGGGCGGCCGCGACACGATCCGCGGTGGCGGCGGGCCGGACTTCATCGAGGGCGGCTCCGGCGGTGACCGGCTCTACGGCGACGCCGGCAACGACGACATCGCCGGCGGGCCCGGCACGGACCGGATCTACGGCGGTTCCGGCAAGAATCGCATCACGCAGTGACAACGGGACCGGACGGCGAATGAGTGGCTGGTCGGTGGGTACACCGGTTGCCGTGCCCACCGACCAGGTCGTCGTCATCACCGGAGCCTCCAGCGGCGTGGGGCGCGCCACCGCGCTCGCGTTCGCCCGCACCGGCGCCCGTCTCGTTCTCGCCTCCCGCTCCCGGCCCGCGCTCGACGACGTCGCCGCGTCGTGCCGGGCAGCCGGCGCAGACGTACGCGTCACGGTCGCCGACGTCCTGCGGCCGGAGACGGTCGAGGAGGTGGCGGCCACGGCGGTGACCGCGTTCGGCGGCATCGACGTGTGGGTCAACACCGCGGCCGTCATGGCGTACGGGAAGTTCGAGGACGTGCCCGCCGGCGTCTTCGAGCGGGTCGTCGAGGTCGACCTGCTCGGCGGCGCGACGGTCGCCCGGGTCGCGCTGGCCCGGTTCCGGCGCCAGGGCCGGGGTGTGCTGATCTTCGGCGGGTCACTGCTGGGGACCGTGGTCACGCCGTTCACCAGCTCGTACGTCACCAGCAAGTGGGGGCTGCGGGCGCTGATCCGGGCGCTGCGCCTGGAGACCCGCGACGCGCCGGACATCCACGTGTGCCTGGTGTCGCCGGGCGCCGTGAACACGCCGATCTACCGCAACGCGGCGAACTACGCGGGAGTGATCGGAAAACCGCCGCCACCGGTCGACCAGCCGGAGACGGTGGCCGCCGCGATCGTGCGCTGCGCCCACAGACCGCGGGGTACGGTGAGCGTGGGGCTCGCCAACCGGATCATCGCCCTGGGATTCGCGGTGACACCACCCCTGTACGACGCGCTTGTCGTCCCACTCATGCGCGTCGGCGGACTGTCCCGCGAGCCGGTCGAGGCCCACCACGGCAACGTCTTCGAGCCGGCTCCACCGGCCGCCGAGGGGGTGCACGGTGAGTGGCGGCCGTCGTGGTGGCAGCCCCGCCGGGCGGCCGGAACCGCCGCGGTCCTCGCCGGGGCTCTGATGGCCGGGCGGTGGGCGGTCCGGCTGCGGCGCTGACGGCTGTGCGAGGGTGGACGGCGTGAGCCTCGACGTGACCGCGCTGCGCGCCCAGTTTCCCTCCCTCGACTCCGGTCTCGCCTTCTTCGACGGGCCCGGCGGCACCCAGACGCCACGGCCGGTCGCCGACGCGATCGTGGCCACGCTCACCGGGCCGCTCTCCAACCGCGGCACCGTGAGCCGGTCCGAGCACAACGCCGAGCGGGCCGTCGCCGAGTTCCGCAGCGCCTACGCCGACCTGCTCGGCGTGCCCGCGGGCGGGATCGTGCACGGGCGCAGCGCCACCCAGCTCACCTACGACTTCTCCCGGCACCTGGCCAAGACCTGGCAGCCGGGGACGAGATCGTGGTGAGCCGTCTGGACCACGACAGCAACGTCCGGCCGTGGATCCAGGCCGCCGAGCGCGCCGGCGTCACGGTTCGCTGGATCGACTTCGACACCACCACCGCGGAGCTCGACCTGGAGTCGTACGAGCGGGCGCTCTCCTCCCGGACCCGGCTGGTCGCGGTCACCGCCGCCTCCAACGTGCTGGGCACCGTGCCGCCGCTTCGCCGGATCGCCGACCTGGCGCACGCCGCCGGGGCGCTGCTCTACGTGGACGGTGTGCACTACGCCGCCCACCGGCTCGTCGACGTGGCGGCGCTCGGGGCCGACCTGTTCGTCTGCTCGCCCTACAAGTTCCTCGGGCCGCACTGCGGGGTGCTCGCCGCGGCTCCGGAGCTGCTGGAGACGATCCGGCCGGACAA
This sequence comes from Actinoplanes sp. CA-252034, assembly GCF_050956125.1. Lineage (NCBI taxonomy): Bacteria > Bacillati > Actinomycetota > Actinomycetes > Micromonosporales > Micromonosporaceae > Actinoplanes > Actinoplanes sp. CA-252034. The sequence goes on along the minus strand of NZ_CP191846.1, from coordinate 5,336,826 downwards.
GCTGACACCGTCGTCCGATGCGGTTCCGGAGCGGTTCGAGTTCGGCACGCTGCCCTACGAGATGCTGGCCGGGGCCACCGCGGCCGTCGACTTCCTCGCCGGGATCGTGCCGGGAACGGACGGCACCCGGCGCGAACGGCTGGCGCTCTCGCTGGCGGCGGTGCACGAGCACGAGACGGCCCTGCGGCGGCGCGCCGAAGCGGGCCTACGGGAACTGGGAGACGTTGTCACGCTGTATTCGGCGGCGGTCGACCGTACCCCCACGCTGTTGATGAGTTTCGCCGGCCGTGAGGCGAGGGCCGCGCAGGTGTTCCTCGCCGAGCGGGACGTCCTGGCGCCCGCCGGGTCCTTCTACGCGTATGAGCCGTTCGTGGCGCTGAAGTTGGACGCGGCGTTGCGGGTGGGCCTGGCGCCCTACAACACGGCCGACGAGATCGACCGGCTGCTCGACGGATTAAACCGTTGGACAGCGCAGACGCGGCGCGGATAGCCTGCGGGCGGCCGTGGCACTGCATGAGGAGGTGAGCATCGTGATCGTTGTAACGATGGGTGCTCCCCATGCCGTCACGGTCGGCGATTGACACAGGTGTCGCCGGGAGCACGTCGGCGAAAGGCACACTATGCAATCTGCTGAAATCACACGGGTCTCGGAGCGGCACTGGCACGCCCTCGACGACGATCAGGTCGTCGGGCGCGGCGAGGTGTGGCGGCGGCCCGACGGCCGCAGCTTCCTCAGCATCGACGCGTGGCACGGCACGGTCTTCGACCGGCTGGCCGGTGCGATGCTGCCCACGCTGCCGAAACCCCTCTACACGGTCGTCGACGAGGACGATCTCGACCTGCTGTCGCAATGGGAGCGACTCGGGTTCGGGCCGCGCCGCCGGGAGTGGGAGCTCGTCGTGCCCACCGGTGTCGTCCCGGCGTCGTCACCGGGTGTCACCGTGCTGTCGGCCGGGGCGGCCGAGGAATCGGGTGTCACCGTGCTGTCGGCCGGGGCGGCCGAGGAGGAGCCGTTGCGCGAACTCGACCGGGCGATCCGCGCCGAGGTCGACGCGACCGTCGGTTGGCACAACATGCCGGCCGAGATCTTCCACCTGCAGGACGCGTCACGCTACGCCGTGGCCGTCGACGACGGACGCTACGTGGGCCTGGCCCGGGTGGCGCCGATCCCGCGCCGGCCCCGCATCGGGCTGATCGCGGTCCGGGCCGGGCACCGGCGCCGTGGGATCGGCCGGGCGCTGCTGGCCGAGGTGCTCACGGCCGCCCACCGGGCCGGAGCGGCCACCGTCGCGGCGGAGGTCCACCAGTCGAACACCGCGGCGCTCGCGCTGTTCGAGGGGTTCGGCGCCCGGCGCGAGAGCAGCAACCTCGAGCTGGTGTTGCGCTGATGTCGTCGGAGATCGCCCTCGAGGGCACCGTCCTGGAGTGCCTGCGCAACGCCACCTTCCGGGTGGAGCTGACCAACGGTCACCAGGTGCTGGCACACATCAGCGGGAAGATGCGCAAGAACCGGATCCGGGTCCTGCCGTACGACCGGGTGCTCGTCGAGTTGAGCCCGTACGACCTGACCCGCGGCCGGATCTCGTTCCGCTACCGCAACTGATCCCGCACTGCCGAGTCGTCCGGTGGGCCGTCCGTGGCCTACCGGGCGGCGGTGACGCGCCTCCCGGCCGCCGGGTAGGCGTCGTTGCGCCGTGCCGCGCGCATCTGCTCCTCGGTCGGCTGCCAATCCCTCGGCTGGGTGGTGTTGACCCGTGCCACGTCATTCATGCGCCGGGTGTACCCGTATCGAGGGCGATCCACACGGGCCGGCCGTCGGAATGATCGGCGACGGGTGCGCGGATGGTCCTGTCGAGGCGCGCCGGCGTAGCCGTTACCTGCCACCGGGTGGGGCCCGCGGACGGGGGATGCCGCGGGCCCCACCCGGTGCGGGGGTCAGTTCACGAAGACCGGCGAGCCCGCCGACGTCACCACCGGGGTGTACTTGGCGGTGAAGTAGGCGTTCGCGATGCACGCGGCCGGGCCGGTGCTCTTGACGAACTGCTGGTCGGTGAACGTGATCGAGTTGTCGGTGTTGTCGGCGACACCGGTGATCGCGTTGCCGCTGGCGACGAAGACGCAGGTCACCGATCCGAGCAGGGTCCTCAGGTTGAGGGTCGCGGAGATCGGCGCGGTGGCGGTGCCGGCGACCGAGACGGTGCCGTCGCTGGCGGTCGTCGTGGCGTACGGCTGGTTGTTGATCGTCACGCTGTTGACGCCGGTCACCCCGACGATGCCGGACACCGTGCAGCTGGACAGGCCCAGGTTGGCGCCGAGCGTGGCCGCCCCGGGTGCCGCCGGGTTGTCGTTGACCACGGCGCTGAGGCTGGAGCCGGCGCACTTCATGCCGTTGCTGCCGGCGGGGGCGGTCGCGAAGACGGCCTGCGTGCCGGTGGCCAGACCGGACGAGATGGTGTCACCGACGGCGACGGCCGGGCCGGCCGGGCTGTCGGCGGTCAGGACGGTGCCGTCGTCGGCCAGCGCCGGGGCGCCGAACATCATGGCGGCGGTGACGCCGGCGATCGCGGCGGCGGTGATACGGGACTTGTGCATGGGGGTGTGCACCTTTCCTAGGAGGCGGCGAGCGCCTGGTTGAGGTCTTCGAGACTGGGGGAGACGGCGAACGCGGTGTCGTTGTCGCTGAACTTCACGGCGTTGCGGCCGGCCGCGGAGGGCAGCCCGAACGCCAGGTTGATCAGCGGGTCGAGGCTGCCGGGGATGAGCCCGCAGCCGGTCGCCTTCGGTACGGCGTACGCGTTGTCGAGCAGCGTGGCCCCGGTGATGCCGACGCCGAGGGTCTGGTAGCCGTTCGGATCGGCGACGATGTCCAGTGTTCCGGGGTCGCCGGTGACCGGCCCGTTCGGCGCGGGCGGGCTGGTGGTGCCACTGGTCGGCTGGAACCGGATCGGGCTGGCGTCCGAGCCGATGTAGCAGCGGTTGCCGAACAGGGCGTTCTTGAGCTTGAGCTTGATCGGCAGCACGAAGACGGGGGTGTCCACGCCGGTGGCGAGCGGGATGAAGTCGGTGATCGGCCCGGCCAGCTCGACCTGCGCGAAGACGCTCGTCACCCCGGGCAGGAAGTTGATGATGCCGGGCACGGTGACCTCGAGCGGCCGGGCCACCAGGGTCTTGCCGCCGGGAGCCAGGACGGTCGAGTAGACGTTGGCGACGCTGCCGTCCGGGAACTCCCGGACCGGACCGCCGGCCGGCCAGTAGACGCCGAACTGCACGGTGATCGGGTTGGCGAACTCGACGGTGGTGGAGCCGATGGTGATGCTGCCGCCGTTGGTGACCGAGCGGACGCACCCGACCTGCAGGTTCGTCGGGTCCATCATGACGGCCGAGGTGAGTGGGCATTCGTCGAGGCCGGCGTAGGCGCCACCCGGGGCGGCCGCCCGCGCCGGGGTCGCGGCGCCGATCAACAGGAGTGAAGCGAGGACGGATGTGAGCCGTGACGCGCGCATATGGCGCCACCCTCCCTTTGCGAGGACGAGGTGGCCCGGCCGTTTCCGCAGCGTTCCGGGGATTGAAGAAGAGGCGATACTGGTGTGACCATCGAGGTCCGTGTCTCCCCGGTATGAGAAACCTCAGCGGTATGTCATGTCAAGACATTGAGGGATGGCGATGACTAATCCGGTAATCAGCCCGCTGCCGGGCGCACGGGCGGGCCGCGACCCGTCGCGGGCGATCAAACGCGGCCCACGCTCGATGACGCCCGAGGCGGTGGCCGCCACCCAGCGGGAGCGCCTCCACGACGCGCTGGTGCACACGGTCGCCGAGAGGGGCTACGCCAACGCCCGGGTCAGCGACATCTGCACGGCCGCCGGCGTGACGCGGCCGGCGTTCTACGCGCTGTTCGCCGGCAAGGAGGACGCGTTCCTGGACACCTACCGGCACGGCACCGGCGTGGTGCTGCGGCTCATGGACGAGGCGTACGCGGCGGCCGGCGACTGGCGTACCGGGGTGCGGGCCGCGCTCAAGGTGCTGCTCGACGTGCTTGCCAGCGTCCCGGCGTTCGCGGCGATGGCGATCGTGGAGATCGACGCGGCCGGGACCCTGGCCAGGGAGAAGCGCACCGAGCTGCTCAGCCGGTTCTCCCGGTTCTTCGCCGATGCCCCGCCGGTCCCCGACGGCCTGGTCGACACCGTGGTCGGCGGCGTCTACGCCACGATCTACGGCTACGTCTCGACCGGCCGGGTCGCGCAGCTTCCGGACCTGCTGCCGATGCTCAGCTACTTCATGACGTCCCCGTTCGTGGGCCGCGACGCCGCCTCGGCCGAGCTGCTGCTGCCGGCGGTGGGGGAGCGGGTGGTGGCCCCCTGTGCCACGTCAGATACCGACGAGGTTTTTCACTGACGGGAAAGCGGCTTCCCAGGCTTGACGGGCCGTGTTACCGGGGCGTAACTTCCCCGCAATCCATCGAGGTTTCCCAATAGGGTCCCGCCGGAGGGCATCCGCAGTGCCCGCACCGGTGGCGATCGTCTGTGCCCGGCAGAAGGAGCGTTCATGTCCTCCACCCCGTTCGGCCGCACCCGCTGGCGCCGCTTCTCCGCGGTCATGCTCGGCGGCCTGGCCGCCACCATCGGCCTCGTCGTGCTCACCGGCCAGGGCGTCCTGGCGGCGTCCTTCTCGATCTCCGGCATGCCGTTCGTCGTCACCTCGCCCCGGCTCCACGGGTACGGCTTCGCGCAGTACGCCGAGCTCGACCAGATGGAGCCCGGCAGCCCGAACGAGGGCGACACCGGCGGTCAGGTCGTGGTGATCGTCTCCGCCATCCGCGACGCCACCCTGGACGGCCTGTGCCAGAGCATCGAGCTCGGCGGCATCAACCTCAAGATCACCGCGGGCAGCCCGGCCGACCCGGTCAAGGCCGACACCCTGGTCGTCGACTCCGACGTGATCACCGCCAACGCCGACTTCAAGACCATCGACATCGGCCAGGACGCCAGCACGCTGGACCGGGTGCCCGGCAAGAAGGGCGCGATCGGCGTGTTCGGCCAGCAGGCCGAGGAGGTCACCCTGACCAACCTGCGGCAGAACAACTACGCCACCACGGCCGCCCGGTTCTACCTGCCCAACCTGCGGATGGCCTTCACCTCGGGCGGCTGCTGACCATGGCGGAAGCCGGCGTGACGGTCGAGAAGCGGTCGTGGCGGCGCACCCGGCCCTTCTGGGGCGGCCTGTTCGTGCTGCTCGGCGGCCTGGAGATCATGTTCACCGTGTGGGCGCCGCTGGGTGTGGTGCTGCACGTCGGCATGCAGAACTTCATCGGCTACCTCATCCCGATCGTGATCATCCTGTGTGGCCTGCTGCTGTGGTTCACCCCGGCCCAGCGGGTGTTCTACTCGCTGGTCGCGATCGTGTGCGGCCTCGCCTCCTGGCTCACCTCCAACATGGGCGGGTTCATCATCGGCCTGCTCCTGACCCTGACCGGCGGCGCCCTGGCCTTCGCCTGGACCGACGAGGCGCGGACCGACGAGGCGCGGACCGACGAGGCGCGGACCGACGAAGCGCGAGCCGACCAGGCGCGGACCGACGACGACCGGGCCGCCGGGAGGCGGCCCGTCGAGGACCGGCGTGCCGAAGACCCGACCATCGGTGACCTGAGCATCGTCACCGGACCCCCGAGCACCAGAGAACCGACGGAGGAATAGTGGCGCCGAGAACTCCCAGGGTCAGTCGCCGCCAGGCGATCGGTGCGGCCGGCGGGGTGGTGGCCGGCGCGGCCATCGCCCAGGCGAGTGGGCTGCCCGCGTTCGGCGCGGCCGCCGCGGCTGACGCCGACGCCATCGTGGTCGGTCACGGCCTGGCCGGCCTGGTCGCCACCGCCGAGCTCGCCGTCGCCGGCCGCAAGGTCCTGCTCCTCGACCAGGAGAACGAGGCCAACCTCGGGGGCCAGGCGTACTGGTCGTTCGGCGGGCTGTTCTTCGTCAACTCCGACGAGCAGCGGCTGATGGGCGTCAAGGACACCTACGACCTGGCGTGGCAGGACTGGCTGGGCACGGCCGGCTTCGACCGCGGCGTCGACGACCCGGCCGGGCAGGATCACTGGGCGTACAAGTGGGCGCAGGCCTACGTGCAGTTCGCCGCCGGGGAGAAGCGGTCCTGGCTGGCCGGGCTCGGCATGCAGTGGTTCCCGATGGTCGGCTGGGCCGAACGCGGCGGCGGCCTGGCCGACGGGCACGGCAACTCGGTCCCGCGCTTCCACGTCACGTGGGGCACCGGGCCGGCGATCGTCGAGCCGTTCGAGAAGAAGGTGCGCGCCGGGGTCGCCGCCGGGAAGGTGGTGTTCAAGTTCCGGCACCGGGTCGACGAGCTCGTCGTCACCAACGGGGCGGTCACCGGCGTACGGGGCAAGGTCCTCGAGGCCAGCGCCGCTGCGCGTGGGAAGCCGTCGTCGCGTACCACCATCGGCGATTTTGAACTGAAAGCGCCCGTGGTGATCGTCGCGTCCGGTGGGATCGGCGCCAACCACGACCTGATCCGGCAGAACTGGCCGGCCCGGCTCGGCAAGGCGCCCACCAGCATGATCACCGGCGTGCCGGCGCACGTCGACGGCCGGATGCTGGCGATCACCGCGAGCGCCGGCGGCCGGATCGTCAACCCGGACCGGATGTGGCACTACACCGAGGGCCTGCGCAACTGGGACCCGATCTGGCCCAACCACGGCATCCGCATCCTGCCCGGTCCGTCGTCGATGTGGTTCGACGCCACCGGCAAGCGCTTCCGCGCGCCGGACTGGCCCGGCTACGACACCCTGCACACGCTCGGCTCGATCACCGCGAGCGGCCACGACTACTCCTGGTTCGTCACCACGCAGAAGATCGTCGACAAGGAGTTCGCGCTCTCCGGCTCCGAGCAGAACCCCGACCTGACCGGCAAGAACCTGTGGCTGCTGTTGAGCCGTGTCTGGCAGACCCCGGAGCCGATCCAGAGGTTCCAGCAGTACGGCGCCGACTTCGTCAAGGCGGCCACGCTCCCCGAGCTGGTCACCGGCATGAACCGGATCGCCGGCGGCAGCCTGATCAACCTGGAGAGCCTCAAGCGGCAGATCGAGGCGCGGGACCGCGAGATCGACAACTCCTACAGCAAGGACGCCCAGGTCCAGGGCATCCGCAACGCCCTGTCCTACCCCGGTGACGTGCTCGGACGGACCGCGTCCGCGCACAAGATCCTCGGCTCGGACTCCGGCGGGCTGGTCGCGGTCAAGCTCAACATCCTCACCCGCAAGACCCTCGGCGGTCTGCAGACCAACCTGCAGGGCCAGGTCCTGGGCGCCTCCGGCAACCCCGTCCCCGGGCTCTACGCGGCGGGCGAGGCGGCGGGCTTCGGCGGAGGCGGTGTGCACGGTTACCGGTCTCTGGAGGGTACGTTCCTCGGCGGCTGCCTCTTCTCGGGGCGTGCCGCCGGTCGCGCCGCCGCGGCGGCCACCGGCGGATAGCCCGTCAGCGGCGTGGCGGGGCGGTCGAGCCCCGCACGACCAGGCGGGTGGGCACGGTGACACCGTCCGTCCCCGGCTCACCCGCCAGCAGCGTCAGCAGCATCCGCCCGGCCAGCACGCCCTGCTCGTGGACCGGCTGCGCGACCGTGGTGAGGTCGGCGAGGTCGGCCATCGGGTGATCGTCGATGCCGACGACCGCCATGTCCTCGGGGATCCGCAGCCCGGCCCGCCGCAGGGTGCGCATCGCCCCGAGCGCCACCTCGTCGGAGTGCGCGTAGACGGCCGTGGGCGGCTCGCGCAGGCTCAGCAGCCGCTCCATGGCCTCGGCCCCGTTGCGCCCGCCCCAGTCGATGGTGACCGTCAGCTCCGGGTCGGCGAGCAGGCCGGCGTCGGCGAGCGCGGTCTGGTAGGCCAGGGTGCGGCCGGGAGTCGCCGGCCAGCCGGGCTCGGCCGGGTCGACGGCGGCGATCATCCCGATCCGGCGGTGGCCCAGGAAGATCAGATGGTCGACGGCCTGCCGCCCGGCGGCCAGATCGTCGATGGAGACGTACGGGTAGTTCTCCACCTGGCCGCCGGCCGCCACGATGTGCACGCCCATCAGCTCGAGGCGGGCCCGCTCGTCGTCGCGGACCGGCATGCCGAGCACCACGACGGCGTCCACCTTGCGCCGTGCCGGCAGCCGCTGGAAGAAGTCGCGCCGGTCGGCGGCGTCGCCGACGTGGTAGAGCAGCACGTCGAGGTCGGCGTCGCGCAGCACCGACTCCAGGCCGTCGAGCAGGGCCGCGAAGAACCAGCGGGAGATGTGCGGCACCACCACCGCGACCCGCCCGGTGGTGCCCCCGGCCAGGCGGGACGCCTCCGGCGAGATCACGTAGGACAGCTGCTCGGCGGCGGCCAGCACCCGGGCGCGGGTCTGCGCCGCGACGTGCGGATGGTTGCTCAGCGCCCGGGAGGCGGTCGCCATCGACACGCCGGCGCGGCGCGCGACATCGGCCATGTTCGCGGGTGGCACGGCGACAGCGTAGCAACCGCTGGAAGCGTTTCCGATCACGCAGCGTGTGCGCATAGCGACTATTGACATGAGATGTACGTCACATGAACGCTGAAGTCTGCAAGCGTTTCCAGGCGCCTTTCATCGTCGAAGGGACAGCATGGTGCTCGACAAGAAACCACGCCGGTGGGTCTGCGGCTCCGCTCTCGTCCTGGTCGCCTCGGTCCTGTCCGGATGCGGTGGCGACGACGGCGGATCGACCACGCTGACCTACTACATCGCCGACGCCGCCCAGGAGGACGTGGCCACCCGCTGCGCCGCCGAGTCCGGCGGGGCCTACGCCTTCAACATCCAGCGACTGCCGAACACCGCCGCCGGTGGACGGGAACAGCTGCTGCGCCGGCTCGCCGCCCAGGACCGGTCGATGGACATCGTCAGCGTCGACCCGCCGTTCATGGCCGAGTTCGCCAACGCCGGGTTCCTGCGCCCGTTCACCGACCAGGAGCGGCAGGAGCTCTCCACCGGTGTCCTGGACGGCCCGCTGCTGCAGTCGACGTTCCGCGACGTCCTGTGGTCGGCACCGCTCTACGGCAACACGCAACTGCTCTGGTATCGCAAGTCGGTCCTGCAGAAGGCCGGTCTCGATCCGTCGGCCGGCCCGGTCACCTGGGACCAGCTGATCCAGGGCGCCACCACGGCCGGTGTCACGGTCGCCGCGCAGGGCCGCCGCAACGAGAGCCTGATGGTGTGGGTCAACGCGCTGGTCTCCTCGGCCGGCGGCTCGATCCTGCAGCCGGGATCGGAGAACCAGCCGGCCGCCCAGGTCAAGGGCGGCCTGAACACCGAGGCCGGCGCGGCCGCCGCCCGGATCATGCACGACCTCGCCGTGTCACCGGCGGCCCCGGCCGGATTCAGCACCGCCGGCGAGGAGGACTCCCGGGCCGCGTTCCAGGCCGGCGACGGCGGCTTCATGGTCAACTGGCCGTACGTGTGGGCCGCCTTCGACTCCGCCATCGCGGAGGGGTCGCTGCCGGCGGACTTCAAGGACGACGTCGGCTGGGCCGCCTACCCACGCGTCGACGCGGGCACCGAGAGCGCCGCCCCGTCCGGCGGGCTCGGCCTGTCGATCAGCGCGTTCAGCGACAGACAGCAGCTCGCCGTCGAGGCGATCCGCTGCCTGGCCGACGCGCAGAGCCAGAAGGACTTCATGAAGACCGCCGGCAACCCGGCCGCGCTCGCCTCGGTCTTCGACGACCCGGAGATCCGCGAGATGTTCCCGATGGCCGACGAGATCCGCACCGGCCTCGACGCCGCCACCCCACGACCGGTCAGCCCCTACTACGGCGACGTCACCGGCGCCGTGCAGACCGCCTTCCACCCGCCGGACTCCCTGTCGCCGCAGACCACCCCGCAGGAGGCCAACGATCTCCTCGAGGACGTCCTGTCCAACTCCCGACTGATCTAGGAGCGGCCGTGAGCACTGTCGAAGCGCCGCCGCGCGAGCCCGTGACCACCGGCCGCCCGCGACGGATCCGGCTGACCGACCGCGCCCGCCACGAACGCAACCTCGGCTGGCTGCTGGCCGGGCCCGCCTTCATCGCGATGGTCGGCGTCACCGGCTACCCCATCCTCAACGCGGTCTGGCTGTCGATGTTCGACTACCGCCTGACCGACCCCGGCGACCGGGACTTCGTCGGCCTCGGCAACTACGCCATGATCCTCACCGACGGCCTGTTCTGGCAGCAGTTCGGCATCACCGCCCTGATCACCGTGGTCACCGTCTCGGCCGAGCTGGTGCTCGGCTTCGCACTGGCCATGGTCATGCACCGGGCGCTCTACCTGCGGACCGCGCTGCGCACCGCGATCCTGGTGCCGTACGGGATCATCACGGTCGTCTCCGCCTACGCCTGGGCGTACGCGTTCAGCAACACCTACGGCTTCGTCAACGACCTGTTCGGGCTCGGCGACTTCGACTGGTTCGGCGGCACCTGGTCCGCCCTGGCCACCGTCTGCGTCGCCGAGATCTGGAAGACCACCCCGTTCATGTCGCTGCTGCTGCTCGCCGGGCTTGCCCAGATCCCCGACGACTACCTGGAGGCGGCGAAGGTCGACGGCGCCACCGCCTGGCAGCGCGTCAAACGGGTCATCCTGCCCAACATGAAGGCCGCCATCATGGTGGCGCTGCTCTTCCGTACCCTCGACGCCTTCCGGATCTTCGACAGCGTCTTCATCATGACCGCCGGCGCACAGGGCACCGAGACCCTGTCGTTCCTGGCCTACCGGCAGACCATCAGCCGCGTGATGATCGGGCTCGGCTCGGCGGTCAGCGTCATCCTGGCGGTCCTCGTCGTACTCATCGCGGTGATGTTCGTGAAGGTCTTCAAGACCGACCTGTCGCAGCAGAGAGGGGACCGCCGGTGAAGACCAGCCGGATGACGCGCGGCCTGTGGATCGGCGGCGCGATCCTGATCATCGCCTACGCGATCGTCCCGGTGCTGTGGATCGTGTCGCTGTCCTTCAAGGAGGGCGACGACATCACCAACAACGACTTCCTGCCGACCGTCTGGAGCTGGGAGAACTACCGGACCGTCTTCGCCTCCGACCTGTTCACCACGGCGCTGCGCAACTCGATCGGCATGTCCCTGATCGCCACCACCATCTCGGTGATCCTGGCGACGCTCGCCGCGTACGCGATCTCCCGCCTCGACTTCCCCGGTAAACGGCTGGTCCTCGGGGTGGCCCTGGCGATCACCGTCTTCCCGGTCATCGCGATCGCCACCCCGCTGTTCAACCTGTGGCGCACGCTCGGCCTCTACGACACCTGGCTCGGCCTGATCATCCCCTACCTGTCGTACTCGCTGCCGCTGTCGGTCTACGTGCTCGCCGCCTTCTTCCGGGAGATCCCGTGGGAGATGGAACAGGCCGCCCAGGTCGACGGGGCCACCTCCTGGCAGGCGTTCCGCCGGGTGATCGTCCCGCTGGCCACCCCCGGCGTCTTCACCGCGGCGATCCTGACCTTCTTCGCCGTCTGGAACGACTTCGTCTTCGGCATCACGCTCACCTCCAGCGAGTCGGCCCGTCCGGTGCCCGCCGCGCTCGCGTTCTTCCAGGGCGCCTCGCAGTTCTCGCAGCCGACCGCGCCGATCGCGGCCGCCGCCGTGGTCGTCACCATTCCGGTGGTCGTCCTGGTGCTGCTCTTCCAACGCAAGATCGTGGCCGGTCTCACCAACGGCGCCGTCAAGGGCTGAAAGGACTTCCCGTGGCAGCCATCGAGATGCGCAACATCGTCAAGGAGTACGGCGACGGCTTCAAGGCCGTCAACGACGTCAGCCTCGACATCGCCGACGGCGAGTTCATGATCCTGGTCGGGCCGTCCGGATGCGGCAAGTCCACCCTGCTGCGCATGATCGTCGGACTGGAGGACATCACCTCCGGCGACATGGTGATCGGCGGGAACCGGGTCAACGAGAAAGCGCCCCGCGACCGCAACCTGTCCATGGTGTTCCAGAACTACGCCCTCTACCCGCACCTGACCGTCTTCGAGAACATCGCCTTCCCGCTGCGGCTGAAGAAGAGCATCACCGAGGACGAGGTACGCCGCCGCGTGAAGGCCGCCGCCGGGATGCTCGAGCTCGACGAGCACCTGGAACGCAAACCGGCCAACCTCTCCGGCGGGCAGCGGCAGCGGGTCGCGATGGGCCGGGCCATCGTCCGCGAGGTCGACGCGTTCCTCTTCGACGAGCCGCTGTCGAACCTCGACGCCAAACTGCGCGGCCAGATGCGCACCGAGATCTCCCGCATGCAGCGCCGGCTCGGCACCACCACCGTCTACGTCACCCACGACCAGACCGAGGCGATGACCCTCGGCGACCGGGTGGCGGTGCTGCGCCGCGGCTACCTGCAGCAGGTCGCCTCCCCGCGCGAGCTGTACGAGCAGCCGGTCAACATGTTCGTCGCCGGGTTCATCGGGTCGCCGCCGATGAACTTCCTGCCCGCGGTCGTCGCCGGTGGGCGGCTCAAGCTGCCTTTCCTGGAGATCGACGTCCCCGAGCGGGTGGCCGCGAAGGTCACCGACGGGCAGCTGCTGATCGCCGGGATGCGGCCGGACCACTTCGACGACGCCCGCCTGCTCGACCCGGCGAAACGCGAGCGCGGCGCGGTGTTCCGGGCCCGCGTCGACGTCACCGAGTGGCTCGGCGACGCGCAGTACGCGTACCTGCCGTTCGAGGCCGGCGACGAGGTCACCCGGCAGCTCGCCGAACTGGCCGCCGAACTCGACAGCGAGGCCCTGCGCACCCAGCTCGTCGTCAAGATCGACGCGATGAGCCGGATGCGCGAGGACCACGAGGGCGAGTTCTGGGCCGACACCCGTCGCATGCACCTGTTCGACCCGCGCACCGGCGAGAACCTCACCCGGGACGAGGCCGCCGCGTCCGAGCTAGCCCGGCTGGAACGGGAGCGGCTCCAGGAGCGGACCGGATGAGCTGGTGGCACCACGCGGTCATCTACCAGGTGTACGTGTGGAGCTTCGCCGACTCCGACGGTGACGGCATCGGTGACCTGCGTGGCGTCCGGTCACGCCTGCCGTACCTGCGGGAGATCGGCGTCGACGCGATCTGGCTGAACCCGTTCTACCCCTCACCGCAGGCCGACAACGGCTACGACGTCGCCGACCACCGCGACGTCGACCCCCGGTTCGGGACGCTGGCCGACGCCGACGAGCTGATCCGCGACGCCCACGCCCTGGACCTGAAGGTCATCATCGACCTGGTGCCCAACCACACGTCCTCGGAGCATCCGTGGTTCCGGGCGGCGCTCGCGTCCCCGCCGGGTTCCGCCGCCCGCGGCCGCTACCTGTTCCGCGACGGCCGCGGACCCGGTGGCGACCGGCCACCCAACAACTGGACCAGCCGGTTCGGCGGCGGCGCGTGGACACGCGTGCCGGACGGCCAGTGGTATCTGCACCTGTTCGACCCGCGGCAACCGGACCTCGACTGGACCGCCGCCGAGGTCCGCGAGGAGTTCCACGACATCCTGCGCTGGTGGCTCGACCGCGGGGTGGACGGGTTCCGCATCGACGTCGCGCACGGCCTGGCCAAGGACCCGCGGATGCCCGACGTCACCGAACCGGCCCCACCGGGCGGCGCCCACCCGCACTGGGACGTCGACGAGGTCCACGACGTCTACCGCGAGTGGCGCCGGATCCTCGACGGCTACCCCGGTGACCGGGTCTTCGTCGGCGAGATCTGGGTGCAGACCGCCGACCGGCTCGCCCTCTACCTGCGGCCCGACGAGTTGCACACCGCGTTCAACTTCGCCTTCCTGACCGCCCCGTGGGAGGCTGCCGCGCTCCGGAAGGCCGTCGACGACAGCCTGCTGGCCCTGGAACGGGTCGGCGCGCCGGCGACCTGGGTGCTGTCCAACCACGATGTCGTCCGGCACGTCACCCGCTACGGCGGCGGCCCGGCCGGCCTGCGGCGGGCCCGGGCGGCGGCGCTGCTCATGCTGGCCCTGCCCGGCAGCGCCTACCTCTACCAGGGCGAGGAGCTCGGCCTGCCCGAGGTCGAGGACCTTCCCGACGCGGCACGCCGGGACCCCGTCTTCCGGCGCACCGGCGGCGCCGACCCCGGACGCGACGGATGCCGGGTGCCGCTGCCGTGGTCGGGGCCGCGCCGTCGCTGGGGTTCGGGCCCGGCCCCGAGTCCTGGCTGCCCCAGCCGCCGGCCTGGGCCGCGCTGACCGTGGAACGCCAGGCCACCGACCCGGCGTCGACCCTCAACCTCTACTGTGCCGCCCTGACCCGGCGCCGTCACGCCGCCGGGGACCTGACCTGGCTGTCCACCCCCGACGGGATGCTCGCCTTCCGCCGCGGCGCCGGATTCCTCTGCGTGGTCAACGTCGGCGACGAACCGGCCCCGCTGCCGGCCGAAGCCCGCGCCGCCACGCCACTGCTGGTCAGCGATCCACAGGCGGCCGGGGACGCTCTGCCCGGCGCCACCGCCGCCTGGTACCGCTGCTGACCGGGGCCCCACCTCCCAGCCGGGCCGGCCCTACCCGCTCCGTGCGGGCCCCCCGCGGCGGCCACCGCCGGCATGACACTTCACCGAAAGCCGGGCACCTCGCTCCCGGACGACGGTAGGTTCACAGTGCTCAGCGGGAAGGGACACCGATGGCCGTCACCGACATTCTCTCCCCCGAATGCCTCACCGACCCGGCCGAAGTCTGGGAGGCGCTGCGCGAGACCGAGCCGCTCGCCTTCCACGAGGGCATGAACGCCTACGTGATCAGCCGTTACGCCGATGTCGAGCGGGCCTTCAAGGACCCGGTCTTCACCAGTGACAACTACGGCTGGCAGCTGGAGCCGGTGCACGGCCGCACGATCCTGCAGATGAACGGGCGTGAGCACTCGATCCACCGCCGCCTGGTCACCCCGGCCTTCCGCGGCGGCGAGCTGACCGCCCGGTTCGTGCCGGTGATGCGCCGCAACACGCGTGAGCTGATCGACGCGTTCCGGCACGACGGCGAGGTCGACCTGGTCGACGCGTTCACCACCCGGTACCCGATCAACGTGATCGTCGACATGCTCGGCCTGCCCCGATCCGACCACGTCCTGTTCCACCGGTGGTACACGTCGCTGATGGCGTTCCTGGCCAACCTCACCCACGATCCGGAGGTGGCCGCGGCCGGGCTGCGGACCCGTGACGAGCTGGAGGCGTACCTGCTGCCGCGGATCGCCGAGCGTGCCGCCGACCCGCGTGACGACCTGATGTCCGTGCTGTGCACCGCCGAGATCGACGGCGAGCGGATGACCGCCCCCGAGATCAAGGCGTTCGTCAGCCTGCTGCTGCAGGCCGGGGGCGAGACCACCGACAAGGCGCTCGCCAACATGATGCTCAACCTGGTCCGCCATCCGGAGCAGATGGCCCGGGTACGCGCCGACCGCAGCCTGATCGGCCACGCTCTCGCCGAGACGCTGCGGCACTCGCCGCCCGTACAGATGATCATGCGGCAACCGGCCGCCGACGTGGAGCTCTCCGGTGGAACCGTGCCGGCCGGCTCCACCGTGGTCTGTCTGATCGCCGCCGCCAACCGCGACCCGCGCCGGTACGCCGACCCCGACCGCTTCGACATCGGCCGTCCCGACCTGGATTTCGCGAAGGCCTTCACGGCCGCCGCCAACCACACCGGCTTCGCTCTGGGCCGGCACTTCTGCGTCGGCGCGATGCTCGCCAAGACCGAGGTCGAGGTCGCCGCCAACGCCCTGCTCGACGCCATGGAGGACATCGAGCCGGCCGGGCCGGTGACCGTGCAGGGCCTGTTCACCCGGGCCCCGGCCAGCCTGAAGCTGCGCTTCCGCCCGGTCTGAGGTCCCCTACACTCCAGCGGTGATCTTCGAGTTGCAGGCGGCGCTGGCCCGGCATCGCCGTCCGGTGCTGGCCGTCGCCACCGCGCCGATCCTGGCCGGGCTGGCCGCGCGGTGGCTCGGCACCGATCCGGACGACGTGATGCCGTGGCTGTTCCTGGTCCTGCTCGCCGCCACGACGCTCATGCTGACGGTCATGTGGGCGCCGTCGGTGCGGCGGCGGATGCCGGTCTTCCTCGTCGACGAACGGGAGCGTGTCTTCCGGACGCCGGAGGGTGGCGTGGACGTCGCGACCGGCGTGGCCGTTCTCGCGCTGGTCGGCTTCCTCACCCCGGTGCCCGCGGACCTCTTCGACGAGGACGTGCTCCGGACCGCCGCGGCCGTGCTGCTCCCGCTGGCGGCCGCCGGGAAGGTGACAGCCGCGTGGCGGACGGCCGGGCTCACCGTCAGCGCGGCCGGCCTGCACGCGGCGGCCCGCTTCGGAGCGATGACCGTGCCCTGGGCGGCCCTCGACGACGAGCAGCCCGATCCCACGGGCGGGCGGATCACGCTCGAGCTCGCCGAGCCCGGCCTCGTCCGTACCTCCGGATGGGTCTGGCGCCGCGTGATCGTCATCGAGAGCGGGCGGGAGGCCGAGGTGGCCGCCGCGATCCGCCGCTATCGGGCCGAGCCCGCGGAGCGGGCCGCCATCGGCACCCGCGACGGGTACGCGCGGCTGCTCGCCGCCCTCGGTTGACGGACAGCCGGGCCAGTCGTAATTTTCATCGGGTCATAGTGATGATGAAAAGGGTGACCACGCATGTCGGGTGAGAGCGGCGGGCTGCTGGGGCGGCTGCGCATCGAGGAACCACAGATGCCGGAGGCGCTGCGCAGGATCGCCGAGGCGATCCTCGCCGACCCCGAGACGTCGGCGCACGCCAGCATCGTCGACCTGGCCGAGCGATCCGGGACGTCGACCGCGACGGTCACCCGCTTCGCGCGGACGCTGGGCTTCAAGGGGTACGCCAGCCTGCGCGTAGCCGTGGCCACCGAGACCGGCCGTGCCGAACAGGCCCGCTGGGAGACCGACATCAGCGGCGACATCGCACCCGACGATCCCCTCGACCAGGTGCTCAGCGTCGTCGCCGCCGCCGACACCCGGGCCATCCAGGGCACCGCGGCCGGGCTCGACGTGACCGCGGTCGACCGGGTCGCCGCCGCGATCGCCGGAGCCCAGCGGGTCGAGCTGTTCGGGTTCGGCAGCAGCGGCACCGCGGCCCGGGAGATGGCGTTCCGGCTCGAACGGATCCGGGTCCCGGTGTGGCACCGCCAGGACAGTCACACCGCGCTCACCAACGCGGCCCTCCTACTGCCCGGCGACGTCGCGATCGGGCTGTCACACTCCGGGCGCACCCGCGAGGTCATCGAAACGCTTGCCGAAGCCGCCGACCACGGGGCGCTGACCGTGGCGGTGACCAGTTTCGCCCGGTCACCGCTGGCCGAGGTCGCCGACGTCGTCTTCACCACGAGCGTTCTGGAGACCACGTTCCGGCTGGCCGCGCTCTCCGCACTGCACTCACAGCTGCTGGTGCTCGACCTGATCTACGTCGCGGTGGCCCAGCGCACGTACGAGCGTACCGCCGAGGCCTTGAAGTTGACCGTCCGCGCCGTGGACGCCCACCGCCTGCCGGAGAGGACGGCCACCCGCAAACGCAGGCCCCCCTCCGACCGGTAGAGCCGGAGGCGGTGGTCCCGGCGCCCATTGCGCGGCGCGGCCACCTCCGACGTAGATCGATCGTCAGGCGACTCTGCCGATGATGATCGACGGAGGACGGCTGATCAGGACTCGCGCCGATCGTCGGTCAGGGACTGCTGCACCACCAGGTAGACCTGCTCGACGGTGATGCCGTGGCGGCGGGCGATCAGGGCGACGTCATGCCCGTCGCCGTACTCGGCCACGATCGAGTCGGGATCGACGAAACCCTGCATGTGGTACGCCGGGGGCGGCCCGTAGCCGGGTGGAGGTGGGCCGTAGCCGGGGTGCGGTGGAGGCGGTCCGTATCCGTGTGGTGGCGCGGGTGGTCCGTATCCGGGCGGTGGCGGGGGTGGCTGGTAGTAGGCCGGCGGTGGTTGAGGCCCGGGCCGGGTTGATTCGGTGGCGCCGACCTCACGTTCGACCAGTGCGAAGACCTGCTCGACGGTCAGCCCGTATCGTGCCGCGATCCCCTCGACCTCATACCCGTCACCGAACTCGGCGACGATGCGGTCCTCCCGGGTCTGATACGGCTCAGTCACAGATCGACGCTACCGCGCGGCGTCCATCCCGGGAACCGCGCTCAGCTCAGCTCATCGCGAGCGGATCCGGTGGGAACAGGTCGTGGCCCTCCCACGGGTCGACCGCGTCCGGGTAGGCGGACTTCTCCGGCTCGGCCTCCGACGCGGGCTTGGCCGCGGGGAATGGCCTGGTGGCGGGCAGAGCAGAGGGCGGCGGCGCGGGCGGGGCCACGGCGGTCCGTTCGGGCGGTGGCGAAGACGGGCGTGAGGGCGTGGGGGTGGCCACGGCGGTCCGTTCGGGCGGCGAGTGCGGTGGCGAAGGGGCCGGTGGGGCCATGGCGGGCCGTTCGGGCCGGGAAGGCGGTGGGGCAGGCTGGGGTGTGGCCACGGCTGTCGGCTCGGCCAGCAGCGCTGAGGCGGCGGCTCGTTCCGAGTTGAGGCGGGCCCGGGCCGAGTCGAAGACCGGGCCGCTCAAACCGGTGAGTGGTTCGGCCCGCCAGAGCTCGAGGGCGGTCCGGACCTCGTCGGTGGCGGCGCCGATCGCGCCGGTCTGGTGCTCGGTGTGGGCGCGGGCCAGGGCCGCCCGGAAGATGCCGGTGTCGACCGCGGTTTCACCCGCCCGGATGACGTAACCGCCGTCGGTCAGGGTGATCAGCGACGTCCGCTCCGGGTCGAGGGCCCGGCGCAACGCCCCGATGTAACGCTGCACCACGTCGATGCCGTTGTAGGGCGGATCACCGTTCCACAGGGCGGCGACGATCTGCTCCAGCGGCACCGGCCGAGGGGCGCGCAACAGCAGGAGCGCGAGAACCGCCTGCTGTTTCGGGGGCCCGAGGTCGACCGGCTCCGAGCCACGGTACGCACGGATCGGACCGAGCATCTCGAAGCGCAGCGCGACGGCGGGTGTGCCGTCGTTCATCCCGTGTACCCCATCGAACAGCGAATGGCAGCAGCATAACGACGGTCGGCCCGGCGGAGGTCCGGCGGGGGAACAGGCGCGGCCCACCGATCGGTCACCATGACCGGACCGGTCTCCCGGTAGCGATGCTGCGGGTAAGGGCGCGGCTCGCCGGGACCGGACCGGTTTCCGGTGGCGACGCGGGCGAGCTCGGCCCGTGGCTGGCCGAGGTGCAGGTCAAGGACGTGGCGAGGGAGCAAGTGGCGTCTGCCCGATCCGCGGCCGTCGCTGCGGCTCTCCGCCGGCGGCAGCCCGGTCGTGCGCCGCCGGCTCGAGCGGATGGTCGTCGACCGCGAGATGCAGGCGATCCTCGAGTTCGCCGACCGCGACGACGAGGACAGCACCGCCTGGCGGCGCCGGGCCGGGCTCACCACTGCGCTCGCCCTGGTCTCCGCCGAGGAGGCCGAGCAGCTCAAGCCCAGTGGCTGGCGCTGCTGGAGCCGTACCTCGCCAGGTCCGAGGGCACGGTGATCGCGTGGCCGCCGACGCGCAGTTCGACGGCCGGCCACACACGACGGTGGTGCCGCATGGCGAGCAGGCGGTCCGCGAGTTCTTCGGCTTCCCCGGGCGGCTCACCGGTTCGGTCCGTTTCGACCTGGGCGGGCGGATCCTGGAGATCCTCGGCTCGCCCGGCCATCACGAGGCGGCGATCACCGTCCACGATCCGTGGACCGGGTTCCTGCTCACCGGTGACACCGTCTATCCCGGGCGGCTCTACGTCGCCGACTATCCGGCGTTCCGCGAGACCCTCGACAGCCTGGTCGCCTTCGCCGCGGCCCACCCGGTGTCCCATGTGCTCGGCTGTCACATCGAGATGACCCGCAGGCCGGGCCGCGACTACCCGCTCGGCGCCCGGTTCCAGCCCGACGAGCACGTGCTCCCGTTGACCGTCGCCCAACTCACCGCGGTGCGTGACGCCACCGTGCGGGCCGCGGGCCGGCGGGGTGTCCACCGGCATCGCGACTTCATCCTCTACATCGAGCCGGGACGGAAAGAGAAGAGACGTCTGGCGGTACGAGCGAGGCTCCGCCGTTTCCAGGAGGCACTCCTACGGCCGTGAACGTGGTCACCCTCCGTCGATGGCCGGACCCGTCAGTGCCCGCGCAGCCGTGGCATCGAACGCCGCGTTCTCCGGGCGGATCAGTGTCGCCCTGCCGTCGACGCTAGCGGAGAGTGGCGTGTCGAAGGCACCGATCGCGCTGTCCTTCGCGTCGACCGTCGTCGACGGCGGCGTACCCCTGCTGATCGTTGCTGCTGCTGACCGCGATCCGTCGCCGTCTGCCGCGGGTGATCGGCGCGTGATCGCGAGGTGAGGTGGCGCCGCAGCGGCCCGTCGCCGGGCGTGCGGCGCGCCGGACGGCGAGGATGTCGGTATGAGCGACTGGAATACACAGGTCATCGAGGAGTTCCGTGCCAACGGGGGCCGTGTCGGCGGCCCGTTCGAGGGGGCGCCGATGGTGCTCGTCCACCATCGCGGCCGCAAGTCCGGGCAGGAGATGGTCAGCCCGATGATGTATCTGCCGCACGAGACCGACGACGACGTCATCTACGTGATCGCGTCCAAGGGCGGGGCGCCGGAGAATCCCGGCTGGTATCACAACCTCACCGCCGCCGGCCGTGGCGAGGTGGAGCGGGGCACCGAGACCTACCCGGTGACGGTCCGCGACCTGACCGGGGAGGAGCGCGACCGGCGGTTCAACGAGCAGGCGAGTCGCTATCCCGGGTTCGCGGGCTATGCCGAGAAGACCGCCGGCATCCGTACCATCCCGGTCCTCGAACTGACCCGGGCCTAGGCCGTTCGCCGGGGCGGGCCCGGCAATCCGTGAGCCGCATTCAGTCCCCGAGTAAGCCTCTCACCAGAGCTTTTCCCTCTTTCGAGTAACCGTTTCGGAAAGCAAACGGCCCGGCCATCCCATCGGGTGACCGGGCCGTTGCTGTGAGGCATTTTCAAGCGGTCGGAACCGGGAACTCGCCCTTTCCGGCGCCGTCGAGGAAACAGTCCCACTCGTTGGCATCGAAGATGAGGGGCTCACGGTCCGGATTGCGGGAATCACGGATGGCGACGAACGCGCCGACCTGCGTGTATTCGACGCAGCCACCGTTGTTGCCGGACTTGGTGGCCTTGCGCCACTCCGCGCCGGTCAAGCTGACCTCGTACTTGTCCATAGGGGGCTCCTATTGCTGCACGAACTGGCGGGCGACGGCGGCGATCAGGTCGCGCGATTGCTGCTTGCTGAGCGCTGCCGCGTTGATGTGGTCAAGGGCTAGGTTAGCCCGTCCCAGATCTTCTTCCCGTTCGAGGTACAGGTTTCCCGCCTGCGACTCCACATACGCAACTGGCGTGTGCAAATCCTCCGCGAACTCGAATAGCGTCAGAGCGCCCAGCGCACCTGGATAACCACCATTCGCGAACGGAACGACCTGAACGGTCACCCGTTTGGGCAGTGTCATCAAGTGGTCGAGCTGACGCGCCATCACGTCGCTGCCACCGAGCTGCCGGCGCAGCACCGCCTCGTCCAGGACGACCCAGATCTCCGGTGGGTCCTCGGCGAAGACCCGCTCCTGGCGTTCCAGCCGGATCTGCACCTGCCGGTCGACCTCGGCGTCGGACAGGGCCGGGTTGAGGCTCTCGGCGAGGGCGTGCGCGTAGTCCTTGGTCTGCAGCAGTCCGTGCATCATCAGGGGCTCGAAGATCCGGATCTTGGTGGCCGCGGACTCCAGTCCCAGGAACGTCGCGAATGGCGCGGGCACCTGGCCGTACTTCGACCACCAGCCGCGCTGGGCGCCGAGACGGCGCAGTTCGAGCAGCTGGAGCCGCAACGGCTCGGGGGCGCCGTACAGCTCGAGGAGCGCCTCCAGCTCGACCTGTTTCATCCCGACCTCGCCGCCCTCGATCTTCTGGATCTTGCTGACCGAGCAACCCAGGCGGCCGGAGGCGTCCTGCTGCGACTTGCGGGCGGCGGAGCGCAGCTGCGACATCTGCTCGCCCAGTTGCCAGCGGGGGATCGTGGGGCCAATGGGTCGCGGCATGCTGCTGTCCTCCATCGACGGGGGATGATCGTCGGCCATCCTCGTCCGATGTCGGCCGTACATCAATGGATTCACCCGAAAGGGATCCGCGTTTCAGCATCACCCGTTCGGGAACCAAAAAGTTACGACATAAGATTGACGCTGTCGATGGGCACGGCCACTCTGGACTCGACGCCATCCGGCGAGCCCGACCCGATGGGGGCCGACATGCGCAGGAGCGACTTTTGAACGGCGCCGGCCATCAACCGGACCGGGCCACCTACGACTGTGTGGCCTGTGAGAAGCCGTGGCCGTGCGACCCGGCTCGAGAGCACCTGCTGCGCAGCGCCCCCAACGCGATGCAGCTCAGCATGCGGCTCTGGACCGAGCTGGAGCACGCTGCCGGGCCCCTGCGCGACGAGCCACCCGCGGCACTGTTCGACCGGTTTCTGAAATGGGCCCGCCTTGACTCCTGACGATGACTTCCGTACCCAGCTGGCCGTCGAGCGACGGCATCCCGGCTGGCAGATCGACCGGGCGATCCAGCCGCGGACGGTACGCCCGGACCTGCGCGTCCCGGCCGGCCACTACTGGGCGGTGCACTGGGAGCTCGACGAGCCGTGCCTGGTCGCCGCCGACCTGGACGGCCTGATGCGGCAACTCGTCCGGCGCGACACCGCCCGGGTCGCCGCGGTCCGGGAGATCACCGAGGCGAGGTGGCCGGGCTGGCGGGTCGGCTACTCCGCCGAGGGCCCGACCGGTGTCGCCGGCGTGGAGGTGCCGCCCGGCTACTTCTACGCCGTCGGCCGGGGCCTGCGCCGCTGGCGTCACCGCCCGGTGATCGGCGCGAACCTGACCCAGCTCTGCGACCGCATCCGCGAGTCCATCCGCCCGGCCCGCATGGTCGAGTGACATGCGACGATGCCCGGTGTGAACGTCACGGGGATGATCGCAGAGGAACGCCGCCGTACCGCTGATCTCGTCGAATCGCTGAGCCCGGAGCAGCTCGCCACCCGCAGCCTGTGTGACGCCTGGACGGTCAAGGAGGTCGTCGGGCATCTCGTCGCGGCGGTCGCCGGCGCCGACGGCGCCGCCCTGCTGCTCGTGATCCGCAGCGGGTTCAGCATCCACAAGGCCAACGCCCGGCTCGCCGCCCGGATCGCGCAGCGGCCTGCCGATGAGCTGGCGGCGCTGTTGCGCGAGCACGCGGAGCATCCCTTCAAGCCGCCGATCGTGGGTTTCGAGGGCCAGCTCACCGACCTGCAGGTGCACGGGCAGGACATCCGCAGGCCCCTCGGCCTACCGTACGATCCGGACCCCGACCGGCTGCGGGTCTCGCTGGACTTCCTGGTCGGCGGGAAGGCGATCGGCTTCGTGCCGAGGAGGCGACCGGCGGGGCTCCGGTTCGAGGCGACCGACCTGGACTGGGCGTGGGGCGGCGGGCCGGTGGTCCACGGGACCGGTGAGGCGCTGCTGCTCGGCCTGACCGGCCGTCGGGTCGCCCTCGACGACCTCTCCGGCGAGGGTGCCGCCGAGCTGCGCCGACGGGTCTGAGCGGCGGTTCCCCGCACACCCCGGCGGCAGCGCTGCCACACCCGGGCTGCACCCGCCGGCCCGGAGCATGACGGTGTGTTCGCCAAGTCAGAAGACGACGTGCTGCTGGATCCGGCAGCCGCCTACCCGCAGTTCGCCGCACTGGGCGCCGCCGTGGACCGCCGGGACTGGGCGGCCTGCCGGACGGTCCTCGACGCCGGCTCCCTCAGCGGGCGCACCCACCTGCTGCGGCTCGCGTCCGAGCGCCGCGACATCGAGCAGTGGCTGCGCCAGGTGCTGCAGGGCGATCCCTGGGACAGCACGGCCGCGGCGCTGCTCGGGATGAACCTGATCGACATCGGCTGGGAGATCCGCGGCGGCGCCGGAGCGGAGCACGTCGGCGCGGACCGGTTCACGGGGTTCCATCACTGGCTGCGCCGGGCCGAGGAGGTTCTGATCGACGGGGCGGCACGGTGGCCGTACGACCCGGCGCTCTGGACCGTGCGGCTGACGACGGCCCGCGGCCTGCAGCTGGATCTCGCCGAGATCCGCCGCCGGCACGACCGGATGGCCGCCGCTGATCCGCACCACCTGCCCGGACAGAGCTCCTACCTGCAGAGCCTCTGCCCCAAGTGGTACGGCGACTGGCCGCAGGCGCACGCGTGGGCCCGGGAGGCGATGACCGCCGCCCCACCCGGAGCCCCGCAGGGTGCGCTCGTCGCGGAGGCGCACATCGAGCATTGGCTGGACATCGCCGAGGACGACGAGAGCGCCGCCACCACCTACCTGGCCGGCGTACGCGACAGCCTGCACGAGGCCGCGCACCGGTCGATCTGGCATCCGGCATTCGTCCGTGACGTCGGCTGGGTGTCCGTGGTCAGCACGTTCGCCATGGCGTTCGCCGAGATGGGCGACCGGGACGCCGCCGGTGCCGCCTTCGCGATGCTCGGGCCGCTGGCCAGCGAGTGGCCGTTCGAGTACCGCGGCGACAACGTGGCCGCGGTGATCCGTACCTACCGCCGCCGGTCGTCGGCGGCCCCCACCGGGAGTCGTCGATGATCGCGCAGGGTGAGCTCGACGGCGTACCGGTGCTGCTCAGCCCGGCGCCCGGCCTGATGCGCGCGGGTCTGGTGTTCCGGGTGGGGTTCGCCGACGAGCCGCTGTCCCGGCACGGCATCACCCACCTGCTCGAACACCTTGCTCTCCACCCGCTCGGGCTCAGCGACTACCACTTCAACGGCAGCACCGGCGTCGAGCACACGTCGTTCCACATGCAGGGCACCCCGGATGACGTGGCCCGGTTCCTCACCGGCGTGTGCGCGTCGCTGCACGATCTGCCGGCGCACCGCCTCGACGTGGAGAAGGAGCTGTTGCGGACCGAGGCGAACAGCCGCGGCGACGGGCCCCTCGGCGCGATGGGGGTGTGGCGGCACGGCGCCCGCGACCACGGCGTCCCGTCGTTTCCGGAGTGGGGCCTGCCCGCGATCACCGCCGACGAGTTGAGTGCGTGGGCGTCTCGGTATTTCACCCGCGACAACGCGGTGCTGTGGATCGCCGGGGATCACGTGCCCGCCGGGCTGCGCCTGCACCTGCCGGCCGGGCGGCGTGAACCGGCGCCCACACCGTCGAACGCGCTGCCGGTCACGCCCGCGTTCTTCGACGGGCCGCCGGGAGTGGTCGGCTGGAACGCGCTGGTGCCCCGGCACCCCGCCTCGCAGGTCTTCGCCGATCTGCTGGAACGCGAGATGTACCGGGCGCTGCGCCAGCAGGCCGGGCTGTCGTACACGGCCGGCACCACGTACCGGGAGCTCGGCACGGACGCGGCGATGGTCCTCGCGATCGCCGACTCCCTCCCGGAGAAGCAGGAGGCGGTGGTCGGGGGCCTGATCGACCTGCTCGCCGCGATGCGGGTCGGCCGGATCGATCCGGCCGACCTGGCCGTGGTGGTCCGGCAGCGCTGCGAGTCGCTGTGGAACGCCGACCAGCAGGGCACCCGCGTCGCCGACGAGGCCGTGGCACTGCTGGCCGGGCGTCCGGTGCGGCAGGTCGAGCAGGAGATCGCCGAGATCACCGCGGTCACCGCCGGTGACGTGGCGACCGTGGCCGGTCTGGCCCGGGGGACCGGCCTGCTGATGGCGCCGGACGGGGTGGACGCGCGATGGGCCGGCTTCCAGCCCGCCCCGGGCCTGTCCGACTCGGTGGTCATCGGCACGACTCACGTCGCCCACGCCGGTCCGGACGCCCACCTGGTCGTGGCCGAGGACGGCGTCACCCTGGTCGCCGGCGACGATCGTCTGACCGTGCGGTTCGCCGCGTGCTCGCTCGTGCGGGCCTGGCCGGACGGGGCCCGGCAGTTCGTCGGCCACGACGGGATCATGCTGCGCGTCGAGCCGACCCTGTTCCGCAACGGCCACGAGGCGGTCGCGTTCCTGGACGCCCGTATCCCCTCCGGGCTGCGCGTGGACCAGTCGCCCCGTCCGCCGCAGCCGCCCCGTCCCGCGCCCGTCCCGGACCCACCGCCCACCCGGCAGGAGAGGCTGGAGGCGCGCAAGATCCGGGCGAGCTACGTGCTGGCCGCGATCTTCGCTCTCGGCCTGGTCGTGCGCGCGGTCATCGCCACCGGCGCTCCCGGGCCGGCGGCGATGGTGGTCCTGGTCCTGGGCGTGGTGCTGTTCCTGATCGCGCTCCGGCGGCGCCGCTCGGCGTGACGGCCCGGCGTCATCGGCCCGCGGCGTCGAGGGCGGGCGCGAGGGGCGTCAGGGCGGTGCGGATCAGCTCGGGCAGCGATCCGGACGGGACGACGAAACCGGGCATCGACGGCGGTACGGCCGTCGCCTGCAGCCACCGGCGGAGGGCGATCCGGGTGGCCGCGCCGACCGCCGCGGACAGCACCTCGGCGGTCGGTGGATCGAGGCCGGGGCAGCGGGCGGTGACGGCCCCCGCGAGCGTGTCCTCGATCGTGGTCACCGCCTCGACGTAACAGGCCCGCAGGCCGGGGCTTGTCGCGATCATCAGCAGGGCGTCCCGCGGCTGATCGCCGGGATCGGTGTAGGAGGCGACGACCGCGTCGATCACGGTGTCGGCGAGGCCGGTCCCGGCCGGGCGGCCGGTCACCGAGGCCGCGAGGTGGGCGGCGCGATCGGCGGCGACCGCGGCGACGATCGCCTGCTCCCGGCTGGAGAAATAGTTGTTGTACGTCCGGGGGGAGACCCCGGCGGCCTCGGCGATGTCCTCGACGCGCACATTGTCGGGCCCCCGTTCCAGGGCGAGCCGTAGAGCCGCCGACTGCAGAGCCTGCCGGGTCGCTTGCTTCTTCCGCTCGCGCAGGCCTGGGACGCCGGTCATGTCGCCACTCTGCCATGCTGAGTGCGCACACGCAAAATTGCGTGCACGCAAGTTTCTGTTACGGTGTCGGCATGCGCGCCAACGGCATCGCCTACAACACCGGATTTTTGACCCCCACCACGCCGCTCGACCTCGGCCGGGTTCGGCGTGAGCTCGCCGTCATCCGCGACGACCTGCACTGCAACGCCGTCCACCTGGTCGGCGGCGACCCCGGCCGGCTGGAGGCGGCCGCCCATATCGCCGCCGGCCTCGGCCTGGAGGTGTGGTTGTCGCCGTACCCGATCGACCTCGCCCCCGATCGGATCCACGCCCTGCTCCTCGACTGTGCCGACCGCGCCGAGCGACTCCGTGCCACCGGCGCCGAGGTCGTCCTGGTCACCGGCGTCGAGCTGACCATCATGAACCGTGGCTTCATCGACGGTGACAGCCTCGGCGACCGCCTCGCCCAGCTGTTCGCCGGCCGAATCGCGGAGGCCCGCACCCGCCTCGGCGACTTCCTGCGCGAGGTGGTCCCCGCCGCCCGGCGGCGTTTCCACGGGCGGGTCACCTACGCGGCGATCCCGTTCGAGGACGTCGACTGGGACCTGTTCGACATCGTCACCCTGGAGCTGATCCGCAGCGCCGAGGTCGCCGGGCGGTTCCGCGACGCCGTCCGCACGCTCACCGCCGGGCCCAAGCCGGTCGCCGTCACCGGCTTCGGCACGGCGGCCTGGCGAGGGGCGGGAGACGTGGCGCCCCGCAGCATGGAGATCGTCGAGAACGACCCGGTCACCGGGGCGCCGCTGCGGCTCGACGGGCACTACGAGCGCGACGAGCAGGGCCAGGCGACCTACTTCCGTGAGCTGCTCGAGATCTTCGACGACGAGGGCGTGGACAGCGCCTTCCCGTATCTGTTCGCGCTCGACGACTTCCCGCACCGGCCCGGCGGCGACCCCCGTGACGACCTCGACCTGGCCAGCCCCGGCATCGTCAGGGTCCTGGAGGGCGGCACCGGCGAGACGTACCCCGGCCTGCCCTGGGAACCCAAGGCGGCGTTCGCCGCGATCGCCCGGCACTACGCGGGCACCGGCATCGGCTGACCCGCCGGGATTGCCGGGGTGGGCTATCGTCGCCGCGCGTGACCCACTCCACTTTCGACATCACCGCCGAGCTGGTCGGCGACCTGGTGCGTGACCAGCATCCGGACCTCGCCGGCCGCCCGGTGCGGCTGGGCGCCCGCGGGTGGGCCAACCAGGTGTGGCGTCTCGGCGACGACCTCGCGGTCCGGCTGCCCTGGGCCGTCACCGGTGCTGACGAGCTGCTGCACAACGAGCACACCTGGCTGCCCGTGCTGGCTCCCGGCCTCCCGCTGCCGGTTCCGGTTCCGCAGCGGCTCGGCGTACCGTCCGCACGTTTCCCCCGGCCGTGGCTGATCACCACCTGGGTGCCCGGCGAGCCCGCCGACCGGGCACCGGTGACCAGCCGCGACGCGGCCGCCTCCCTGGCCGGGTTCCTGACCGCCCTGCACCGGCCCGCCCCCGCCGACGCGCCCCAGGGCTGGGACCGGGGCGGCCCGCTCGCCGACCAGTCCGAGGCCTTCGCCGCGGGCGTCGCCATGGCCACCGATCGCGGGCTCGTCGACGACCCGGACGCCGTGCGTGCCATCTGGCGGGACGCGGTCACCGCACCACCCTGGGACGGACCGCGGCTGTGGCTGCACGCCGACCTGCATCCGGCCAACGTCGTCACCGACGGCGGCGCCCTGTGCGGGATCATCGACTTCGGCGACATGTGTGCCGGCGACCCGGCCTACGACCTGTCCGCCGCCTGGCTCCTGCTGCCGGACGGCGGCGCCGACGACTTCTACGCCGCCTACCGTCCGGTCGCCGACGCCGCCACCCGCCGCCGGGCTCGCGGCTGGGCGATGGCCCGGGTGTTGAGCGGCCTGCTCATCGGCGACAACGGCGTCCACGGCCGCCCCGGCGGCAAGGCGACCTGGGGCCCACCGGCCCGTGCCGCCCTGCACCGCCTGATCAGCTCCTGACGACCGGCGGCGGGGCGGAACGCATCCGGCGGCGGCGATAGGGTCGCGCGGTGACCGCGCTGAGCCCCACGCAACGAGTCCTGGACGCCACCGACGTCGATCGCCTGATCGCCACCGCCCTGCCGGAGCGGCGCGTCGTCGGCAGCGGGCCGCTGACCGGTGGTGGCTTCGCGACGGTCTGGTGGGCGCGCCTCGACGACGGTGCCGACGTGGTGGTCAAGGTGGGCCCGCGGCCCGAGGCGCGACTGCTGCGCTACGAGCAGGACATGATCGGCGCCGAGGGTCGCTACCTGCGACGGCTCGCCGCCGAGGCGCCGGAGGTGCCGGTGCCCCGGGTGCTGTACGCCTGTCCCGACTTCCTCGTCACCGGGCGCCTGCCCGGGGTCAACCTCGCCCTGGCCGGGGACGACGTCGACGACGTGCCGGTGCGGGAGGCGTTCGGCGCGGCCCTGGCCCGGGTGCACCGCCTGACCGGTGACCGGTTCGGCTACGACGCGGGCCGCACCGGCGCGCCGACCTGGTCGGCCGCCTTCCACGCCATGATCGCCGACCTGCTCGACGACGCCGCCGACTGGGACGTGGAGCTGCCCGCGACACCCGGCCGGATCCGTGACCTGATCACCCGCCACGAGAGGCTGCTCGACACGGTACGGCGACCGGCGCTGCTCCACTTCGACGGCTGGGACGGCAACCTGCTGGTCGACGACGGCCGGCTGACCGGTTTCGTCGACGGCGAACGGTTCCTCCACGGCGACCCGCTGCTCGACTTCACCTCGGCCGCGCTGTTCCGCCGGATCGAGGACGAACCGGACAACCCGTTCGTCCGCGGCTACGGCGGGGTCCGCTTCGACGCGCCCGCGCGGCGGCGCCTGAGCCTGTACCGGCTGCACCTCTACCTGCTCATGACGGTGGAGATGCCGAGTCGCCGGATCACCCGCGAAGGCCACCCCGAGCGGTACGCCCGTCTGGCCGAGCTCCTCGACACCGAGCTGTCCGAGCTGGGCGGCCCGGTGCCTCAGTAACGGAAGTTGTCGATGATGGCGGTC
Source organism: Actinoplanes sp. CA-252034 (assembly GCF_050956125.1). Lineage (NCBI taxonomy): Bacteria > Bacillati > Actinomycetota > Actinomycetes > Micromonosporales > Micromonosporaceae > Actinoplanes > Actinoplanes sp. CA-252034. The sequence continues at coordinate 5,306,825 of NZ_CP191846.1, read as the reverse complement.
ATCTCGCCGGCCAGCCGGTTCAGGTCGGCGACCGCCTCCTGACCGGTGCGCGCGTTCGCCGACGCGTCACGGGCCGAATCGGCGACGTCGGAGATCGCCCCGGTGACCAGACTGGTATTGCCGGCCGCCTCGGACACGCTGCGGCTCATCTCCTGGGTGGTGGCGGTCTGCTCCTCGACCGCCGACGCGATCGACGTCGTGTAGTCCCCGATCGTGGAGATGACCTGCACGATCTCGTTGATCGCGGTGGCCGCCGACGTGCTGATCGCCTGGATCGCGGTGATCCGGGCGGTGATCTCCTCGGTCGCCTGCGCGGTCTGCTGGGCCAGCTCCTTGACCTCCCCGGCGACGACCGCGAACCCCTTGCCCATCTCCCCGGCCCGGGCGGCCTCGATGGTGGCGTTGAGCGCCAGCAGGTTGGTCTGCTCGGCGATGCTGGTGATCAGCCGTACCACGTCACCGATCTCCTCGGTCGCGGTGCCGAGCTGGGCGACCTGCGTGTTGGTGCTCTCGGCGACGGTGCGGGCGTCGTTGGCGACCTGGGCCGCCTTGGCCGCGCTGCCGGCGATCTCGGCGATCGCGGCGTTCATCTCCTCGGCGCCGGCGGCCACCGACTGCACGCTGACGTTCACCGTGTGGGTGGCCTCGGCGGCGGTGCCCAAGTTGTCGGAGACGTGCACGACGTTCGCGCTGAGCTGCGCGGTGCCGTCGGCGAGCCGGTCGGCGGCGGCCCGCACCTCGGCGGCCGACCCGGCGATCCCGCGGACGGTTCCGCCGACCTTCTCCACGAACCGGTTGAACGCGGCCGCCAGCTGACCGGCCTCGTCGTCGCCGCGTACCGTCGCCCGCTGGGTCAGGTCGCCGTCCCCGTCGGCGATCTCCGCCATCCGGTCGCGCAGCCGCTCGATCGGCCGGACCACGCCACGGGCCACCATCAGGGCGATCACCGCGGCGACCAGCAGCACCGCCGCGGTGATCCACATGCTGATCACCAGCGAGCCGTGTGCCGCTTCGAGGATGGTCGCGGTCGGCACGGTGACGATCAGCGACCACGTGTCGGTGGCGCCGATGGCCAGCGGCGCGGCGATCTGCACCTGCTCGTCGTCGCCGGCGATCAGGCGCCGGGCCGGGGCGCCCCCCTTGACCGCGTCGGCGGCCAGCGCGGCCACCGCCCGGTCGGCGGGTTTGCCCGCCTGCGCCGGATCGCCGCCCGCCACGAGCAGGCCGCCGGCGGTGACCAGCATGGCGCTGCCGGTGCCGAACGGTCTGATCTGCGCCAGCGCCGTGGTGATGGCGTCGAGGGTGACGTCGATGCCGGCCACCCCGGCGACCTTGCCGCCGGCGACGATCGGCACGGCGAGCGTGGTCATCAGCACGCTCTTGCCGCCGACCTCGTAGGCGTACGGCTCCAGGACCTTCTCCTCGCCCGACTTCTGCGCGATCAGGTAGTAGTCGCCGTCGCCCTCCTCGGTGTACGAGGTCAGCGCCGTGGACGTGATGGTGTCGCCGTCCCGGTACCAGTACGGCACGAACCGGCCGGTGGTGTCGTGCCGGGCGTCACTGCCGCGATACCGGGTGTCCCGGCCGTCGAACGCGTTCGGCTCCCAGGCGGCCCACACCCCGAAGTAGCGCGGGTGCCGGTCGAGCAGCGTACGCAGCATGACGTTGGCCGTGCCGCGATCGGCGCCGGACGCCGCCTCGGCCGCCATCATCCCGCTCAGGTCGCGGGCGCTGCCCAGCGCCGTCATCAGTTGCACCTGCAGGTCGGTGGCGTTGCGGACGGCGATCTCCTGGGCGTACGCGAACCCGGACTCCCGCGCCTCGGTGAGGTTGCGGCGGGTGATGACGGTGGCGACGAGCACCAGGGACACGCCGGTGATCAGCAGCACGCAGATGATCAGCCGCAGTTTGATGCTCAGCCGGTTCAAACCCATCACACCGGGATCTTCGGCATGTGAGCGCCACCACTAAGCCAAAACCTCAACCGGGGGAGCCCGAAGCACCGACCAGACGATCATGGCCGGAGTGGTCAGGAGCATGCCGGCCACGGCGACGCCGCATCCCGGGGCCGAGGGGAGGCGGCGGGCGCCACGGCGTGGACACCGTCCGAGCCGCCGGGCCCGGGACGGTGGCCCACTAGACGACGGGGACACCGAGACGGTCGAGCAGGTGGCGGCGCAGGCCGCCGAAGCCGGGATCGTCGGCGTGGCGGGGCTTGGGCAGGCGTATCGGGATCTGTTCGGCGATCCGCCCGCCCTCCAGCACCAGCGCCCGGTCGGCGAGCAGCAGCGCCTCGTCGACGTCGTGGGTGACCAGCAGCGCCGCGAAACCGTGCCGTTCGCGCAGCCGCTCCAGCAGCTGCTGCATCCGCAGGCGGGTCAGGGCGTCCAGCGCCCCGAACGGCTCGTCGAGCAGCAGCAGCTCCGGCTCCCGGACCAGCGCCCGCGCCACCGCGACGCGCTGTGCCTGACCGCCGGACAGCTCGGCCGGCCAGGCGCCGCCGCGGTCGCCCAGACCCACCTCGGTCAGCGCGGCCAGGGCCCGCCCGCGCGGGTCGGTGCCGATCAGGCCGAGGGCCACGTTGTCGATGACCCGCTTCCACGGCAGCAGGCGGTGCTCCTGGAACACCACGCCGTAGTGGGCGGGCACCTCGATCTGCCCGGTCGCCTCGGCGTCGAGACCGGCCAGCGCGCGCAGCAGCGTGCTCTTGCCCGAGCCGCTGCCGCCGAGCAGCGCCACCACCTCGCCCGGTCCGACGGTCAGGTCCGTGCCGTCGAGCACGACGGTGTCGCCGAACGCCCGGCGCAGGCCGGTCACCCGTACCGTCAGGTCGCCTGCAGGCCGCGTCGCCATGCCAGGGTCCTCCGTTCCGCGATCCGGATGAGCGTGTCCGAGAGCAGGCCGAGCCCGGCGTAGACGAGCAGACCGAACACGACGATGTCGGTCTGGGCGAACTCGCGGGCCTCCATCATCAGGAACCCGATGCCGGTCTGGGCGTTGACCTGCTCGCCGACCACGAGGCTGAGCCAGGCGGCGCCGATGGCGAGCCGCAGGCCGAGGAACAGGGACGGCAGCGCGCCGGGCAGCACCACGTGCCGCAGGCGCTGCCACTGGTCGAGCCCGCACGTCTTGGCCGCCTCGACGAGCCGCTGGTCGATGTCGCGGATCCCGGCGTACGTGTTGAAGTAGAGCGGGAAGAAGCTGCCCAGCGCCACCAGGCTGATCTTCAGCTCCTCACCGATGCCGACCCAGATGATCAGCAGTGGCACCAGGCCCAGGTGCGGCAGCATGCGGGCCATCTGCACCGGCGGGTCGATGGCGTCGTCGCCCACGCGCAGCAGCGCGGCCGCCGCGGCCAGCGTGACCGCCAGGATGCCGCCGATCGCCAGCCCGATCCCGGCCCGGGACAGGGAGCTGAGCAGGTGCTCCCCGAGTGAGCCGTCGACGGCGAGGCGCCATCCGGTCTCGGCGACCAGGCTGGGCGCGGGCACCTTCTCCGGCGGCAGCACGCCGGTACGGGCGGTGGCCTCCCACAGCACGAGCAGTGCGAGCGGGCTGATCACCCGGGACCAGCGGCGTGGCGCGCGGGCACCCCGCCGCCTGGCCGGCGCGGGCGTCCCGACGACCGGGGGACTGGCCGTCGTGGTCACAGGAACGCCTGGTTGAACTGCTCGTCGATGCGCGACCTGATGTCGACCTGTCCCGGGATCAGCTCCAGCTTCGTGAAACCGTCGGCGATGGCCTGCAGTTCGGCGCCGATCTCGGGGGTGATCGGGGCGAGCGGCTTGGCGCTGCGGGCCAGCGCCCGGGTGGTGGTCGCCTCGTCGATCTTGAGTTCGGGGGCGAGGAACTTCGCGCGTTCGGCGGCGTTGGCGATGCCCCAGTCGGTGGTGGCCCGGTATCTCGTGAGGAAATCCTTGATCAGGGCGGTCTTCCCGGTGACGGCGTCCGGTGCGGCGAGCAGGTATTCGCGGTTGTTGGCCAGACCCGTGGCGTCGGCGAGAATCTGCACGCCGGGCTGTTCGGCCAGCGCGAAATAGGGGTCCCAGATGATCCACGCGTCGACCTGATCGGAGTCGAAGGCGGGGCGGCCCTCGGCCGGTTTGAGGTATTTGACATTGATGTCGGTGATGCTGAGATTGGCCTGTTCGAGCAGTTTCACCAGCAGCCAGTTGACGTTCGAGCCCTTGTTCAGGGCGACCGTCCTTCCCTTCAGGTCGGCGAACGTCTGGTAGCCCTTTGCCGCTTTGACCAGTACGGCTTCACCCTGGGGGACCGGTTCGCTCGTACCGATGATCTTGAAATTGATCTTGCCGGCGGCCGCGAAGATGGGCGGCGCCTCCCCGGTCTGACCGATGTCGATCGCGCCGGCCTTGAGCGCCTCGGTCAGCGCCGGCCCGCTCTCGAAGAGCGACCACTCGGCGTCCGCGGCGTCCCCGCGCGCCTTCGAGAGGCTCAAGCCCCCGAACCGCTGGTAGCCGATGCGCAGTTTCCCGGGAGCGGCGCCGGATCCGGTGTCCTCTCCGCCGCATCCGGCGAGGAAGGCGGCGCCCGCGGCGCCGATCAGAAGGCGACGGCGAGAGGTGGGCATGTCAGATTTCCTTTCCGAGGTACGGGGAGAGCCGCCCGAATCCGGACCGGTGGAAGACCAGCGGCCCGCCCCCGGCATCGGCGCTGTGGTCCACGGCGTGCAGCCGGAGGAGCACGATGGTGTGATCGCCGGCCTCCACCTCGCGGTGGATCGAGCAGTCGAAGCGGGCCAGCCCGTCGTCGACGGTCACCGCCCCGGTCACGGTGACCGACACGGTGACGTCGTCGAAGCGGTGCCCGACCGGCCCGGCCAGCCGCCGGCACAGCTCGCCGTGGTGCGCGGCCAGGACGGTCACGCCCAGGTGCTCGGCACGGCGCAGGTCCGGCCAGGTCTTGGAGGTGTTGGCGATGGACACCGACACCAGTGGCGGGTCCAGGCTGACCGAGGTGAACGAGCTGGCGGCCAGACCGACCAGACTCCCGTCGACGGACGCGGCCACGGCCACGACGCCACTGGGGAAGACCCCGAACGCCTGACGGAGGCGTACCGGATCAAGGTCTTGATTGGTCGTGAAGGCGCCCATCAGCGTGCGGCTCGCCCGGCGGTGGCGAACGGCATCGTCGTGCCGCGCCACCGGGCCGGGCGCTCGTCCTTCCACAGTCCGCGTTCGGCGAGGATCGGCAGGACCCCCTCGCCGAACCAGTACGCGCCCTCCAGGTGCGGATAGGCCGAGAGCACGAACTCCTCGATGCCCAGCGACGCGTACTCGGCGATCCGGTCGGCGACCTGCTCGTGGCTGCCGACCAGCGCGGTCCCGGCGCCGCCGCGGACCAGCCCGACCCCCGCCCACACGTTCGGGTGGATCTCCAGGTTGTCGGTGCGCCCCTGATGCAGGTCGAGCATCCGCTTCTGCCCCTCCGACTCGGACAGCCGCAGACCCTGCTGCACCGTGGCGATCGTGGCCGGGTCGATGCCGGCGAGCAGCCGGTCCGCCTCGGCCCACGCCTCGTCGGCGGTGTCGCGGGTGATCGTGTGCATCCGGATGCCGAACCGGATCGTCCGGCCCTGCTCGGCGGCGAGCCCACGGATCCACGCGATCTTCGCGGCCACCGCGTCCGGCGGCTCGCCCCACGTCAGGTAGACGTCGGCGTGCTTGGCGGCGACGATGCCCGCTGCGGGGGAGGAGCCGCCGAAGTAGATCTCCGGGACCGGATCCGGGATCTGGCCGAGCGTGGCCGCCTCCACGTGCAGGTGCTCGCCGTGGAAGTCGACGGTCTCGCCCGCCCACAGCCGGCGCACGATCTGCAGGAACTCGTCGCACCGGGCGTAGCGGGCGTCCTTGTTCAGGTGGTCGCCGTACATTCGCTGCTCATGGCCCTCGCCGCCGGTGACCACGTTGAGCAGCAGGCGGCCCTCGGTCAGGTTCTGGAAGGTGCCCGCCATCTGTGCCGCCAGGAACGGCGAGATCAGGCCGGGCCGGAAGGCGACCAGGAACTTCAGTCGCTGCGTGGTCTGGCTGAGCATCGCGGTGCTCAGCCAGGCGTCCTCGCACCAGGCGCCGGTCGGGGTGAGCGCGGCGGCGAAGCCGTTGTCCTCGGCGGCGCGGGCGACCTGGGTCAGGTAGGCGACGTCGGCGGGCCGGCCGGAGGCGCCGGCCGCGAGGCCGTGACCGCCGCCGACCACGTGCCGGCCGTCGCCGCCGTTGGTGGGCAGGAACCAGTGGAACTTCAGAGCCATACTCTATAGGCTCGCTAGATTTTGGGGGTTATGCAAGCGGTGGCGTGACAGGAGACGCCGAACACGTGATCGGCTACACCGAACCCGCCAGTCGCACGATCGTCCGCTCGAACTCCGCGATCGCCGCCGGCAGCCGCTCGAACCGCCGCCGCACCAGCAGCATCATCACCGGCGGCACCTCCTCGGCCAGCGGCCGCGCGGTGATCACCCCGGCCGTCTCCAGGGGGTCGCCGACGATGCTGTAATCCGGCAGGATCGTCGGCCCGGCCCCCGTCGCCACCAGCGTCTTGCCCATCTCGGCGCCGTCGGTCGAGAACGTCTCCGGCGGGGGAGCGTCCCCGAACAGCCGCTGCGCCAGCCGGTGCATCAGATAGCCCGGGCGCATCGCCACGAACGGCCGCTTCCGCAGGTCGGCGACGCTCACCGACGGCTGCGCGGCCAGCGGGTCATCGGCGCGGCAGCACACGCGCGGCACCCCCCGCAGCAGCACCGTGCCCTCCAGCGAGGCCGGCAGCTCGTCGCCCGGAAAGGCGTTGATCAACCCGACGTCCAGCCGCCCCTCGATCAGCCGCTCCTGGATCTCGGCCTGCAACAGCGTCGCCACGTCCACGGCCGTGCTCGGATGCCCGGCCCCGAACTCGCGCACCGCCGGCACCAGCAGCGACGACGTCCCCGCATTGACCGTGCCGACCCGGATCGTCCGGGCGTGATCACGGGCCGCGGCCTTCAACTGCGCCACCCCGGCGAGGATCTCGGTCATCACCGGCAGCAGGTCACGCCCCTCCCGGCTGACCCGCGCCCCCGACCGGTGCCGCTCCAGCAGCGGCACGCCGAGCTCCCGCTCCAGAGCGCTGATCGCCTCGCTGAGCGCCGACTGCGACACGTGCAGCCGCTCCCCGGCCCGGCGCAGCGAACCGTGCTGGATCACCGCCGTCAGGTACTCGAGCTGCTCGAACCGCACGCCGCCTCCCACGGGTCCTCGCGCCGCCACGGGGTGGGCAGATGCAGGGCGACCCCGTCGCGGCCGGCGAGCCCACCGAGCACCCGCACGGTCCGGTCGAGGTCGTCGGCAGCGTACGGCAGCGCCCGCACCGGCCGGTCCAGCGGCCGGAAGAAGTCGTCCCAGTGGATCAGCACGACCCGCCGGGCGCCGACCGCGCGTACCGTATGACGCCAATAGTCGCGCAGGTAGGCCTCATCGCAGGCGCCGAGCCCGCCGACGCCGAGGAAGACGACCTCCGCGCTGCGGCCGTCGAGCGCCCCCGGCACGAACCCGGCGCTGCCCTGCACCAGCGCCGTCCGCCCACCGGCGTGCGCGACGAGAATCGACCACGCCTCACCACAGCGGTAGGCGCCCGCCCGGGCCGGTGGCACGACCGGCGCGCTGATCACTCCCGGATAGCGGTCCGGCGGGCAGTGCGCGGACTCCACGAAGGTCAGCGTGAACGCCCCGAAGCACCGCGACTCGCCCGGCACGACGACGTGCAGACGATCCTCCGGCAGCCCGGCGCCGCGCCCCACGTTCGCCGCGGACACACCGCCGACCAGCGCGGCGCCGGTGCGCAGCGCCACCACGGGGGAGTCCATCACGTGATCGAAGTGGGTGTGCACCGCCGCCACGGCGTGCAGCCGCGGATGCTCCAGCCGCCGCAGACCAGCGGCGATGCGCCGCTCGTCCGGCGTGATCCGCCCCAGCGCGACCCGCGGCAGCGACGGCCGGGAGAAGAACCCGTCGGTCATCACCGCCTCCGCGCCGTCGGCGAACAGCAGCCCCGCCACCCCGAAGAAGGTCACCGCGAACGGCCCCCGGGCAGCCGGGACATCGAAGAGCCCGGCGTACCCGCCGAGATCGGGACGCCCCAGCCTGATCCGCATCCCGGCGACGTTACCGCACCTTTCACCCCAGGTTCCTAGGATGATGTACGGGCGATGGCGCTCGCCATCCACGCAAGAGGCCTCCGCGGTGCCGGGCGCGCAGCCGAACGACCGGATCCTCCGGCCGGCTGGTCGGGGACCCGGTGTTTGCCGGGGTGCGTGCCCGTCGGCGTGCCTTCGGAGTGTCGCCGGCCACGAGAGCCTGTAGCCGGCGACGTCGCCGAGGCTCAGTCGGCGTCCCGGATGTTGAACGTGACCTTCGGGTGGGTGCCGAGCCCACCGTCGACGACCTCGCACTCGAGCTCCTCCGGGGCGTCGCAGGTGAATTCGTTGTCCCGCGACCACGGGTTGCGCCAGTAGAGCTCGACCTCGCCGTAGAGGGTGCTGTAGGTGACGGTCGCCTCGGTGCCGCCCTGGTCGTCGATGGACTCCGAGCCGAACTTGGCGACTGCCAGGCGCTTGACGGCCTTCGGCGGGACCTTCGTCCAGTCACCTTCGACGAGGTCCTTGTCGGAGAGGCTGAGGCGCAGGTCGGTGTGGTTGCGCACGGTCACCGCGACGCTGCGGTCGCCGGGCATCGCGGCGGGCTGTGCCGTCGCCGGGCCGGGCAGGCTGACGGCGAGACCCGCGGCGGCCAGAACGGCGGCGCTGACGGTTCGCGGCAGGGAGAGAGCGGACATGATGATCTACCTCCGAAATTGATGTGATGGGGATCGGTCCTTGCCGGCCGGCCTCATCAGTATTACCGGAATTCGCGGCGGCGCAGGCGAACCATTGCATTCGAGATACTTCCGAGTAAACGATCTGATCCTTATTGGTCCGACCTTGATGAGCGCTCTGAGCTGCGAAGTCTTACAAATTCGGCCGCCGCTGAATGGCGTGGTCGAACTCCCTTGAGCGGGCCGAAGAATGGCACTGGGGAGCGTTATGAATCGTAGGCGGCGGTGACCGGCGCCAACTCGGTATCCCCGAACGAGCCACCCATGCGTCCATCAGGCTGATGGCGCGATCGGCTGAACGGCCGATGCCCTGCGAGGCCGCGGGGAGCGCTTGACGCGGAGACGTGAGAGGTTACTCTCGAAACATGTCTCTCACGAATCCGTTCGGCGACGTGACGATCACCGACCCCCAGGCGATGCGGGCGCTCGCCCACCCCGTGCGCCTCGCCGCCCTGACGGCCCTGCAGCGCAGCGGCCCGATGACCGCCACTCAGCTCTCCTCGCACGTCGGGGCGACGCCTTCGGTGACCAGCTGGCACCTGCGTCACCTCGCGACGTTCGGTCTGGTCACCGACGCGGACCCGGACGAGGTGCCCAACGACGGGCGCCAGCGGTACTGGAAGGCCGTCGCCCGCGGGTTCACCGTCGAGTCGTCCGAGAGCGAGGAGTCGCAGACCGCCTACCGGACGCTGGCCACCCAGATGGAGCAGGCCGCCCGCCGGCAGGCCGACCACTGGTGGGCCGAGACCGAGCCCCAGCTCGATCCCGCGTGGCGGCGGCTGTCCGGCGTGGCCAGCACCGGTGTCCGGGTGACCGCCGCCGAGCTGGAGAGACTGCAGCGCGACATGGACGAGCTGCTGGCCGTCTACACGCGGCGCACCGACCAGGACACGCCGGCCGACGCCCGCCGGGTCCGCATCCTGCGCAACTACCTTCCCGAGGCGCAGTGATGACGACGAGCCCACTGTGGCGCAACCGGCGTTTCACCGCGTTCTGGGCCGGCGAGACCGTCTCGCACTTCGGAGACCGGATCAGTGAGCTGGCCCTGCCGCTGATCGCGGTGACGATGCTGGCCGCGACGCCCGCCGAGGTCGGTCTACTGACCGCCGCCATCTGGGCGCCCAACCTGCTCTCGGCCGTGGCCGGCGCCTGGGTCGACCGGCAGGCCCACCGTAAGCGGCTGCTCGTCGTCGCCGACCTGCTCCGCGCCGCGGCACTGCTCAGCCTGCCCATCGCGTACTGGTGTGGCGTCCTCGGCCTGCCCCAGGTCTTCGCGGTGGCGCTGCTCGCCGGTGCCGGCCAGGTGCTGTTCTCCTGCGCATACTCCTCGTTCTTCGTGACCCTCGTCGACCGCGATCAGTACGTCGACGCCAACAGCAAACTGAGCACCAGCCGCTCGGCGTCGTTCGTGGCCGGCCCGGCCGCCGGCGGCTTCCTGATCCAGGCGCTGACAGCGCCCGTGGCGATCCTCGTCGACGCGGTCTCGTTCCTGGTCTCGGCGCTGTTCATCGCCCGCATCCCGGCCACCCCCGCGCCGGTCGGCGAACGATCCTCGCTGACCGCGGACATCGGCGCCGGCCTGCGTTACGTGCGCGGCCACCCCTACCTGCGGGCGGCGCTCGCCTGCGTCACGACCGTCAACTTCTTCGGCTTCATCGCCCAAGCGCTGATCATCCTGTACGCCAGCCGCGAACTGGGCCTGCCTGCCGGACTGCTCGGCCTCGCGTTCGGAGTCGGCGCGATCGGTGCGGTCGCCGGCGCGGTGATCGCCCCCGGTCTCTCGGCCCGGTTCGGCGTCGGCCGCATGATCGTGATCGGTGCCGTGCTCTTCCCGGCTCCGACCGCGGCGATCGCCCTCGCCGGTGGCCCCGACTGGCTCATCGCGACGATCATCGCCCTGGCCGAGGCGGTCTCCGGCGCCGGCGTGATGCTCTTCGACATCAATCTCAACTCGGTGCAGACCGCGGTCATCGCCGACCACATGCGCAGCCGTGTGTCCGGTGTCTTCGGCACCGTCAACTACGGCGCCCGGCCGCTCGGCGCGATGATCGGCGGGCTTCTCGGCGGTTCACTCGGGCTACGCCCCACCCTGCTGATCGCCGCCGCCGGCGGGACGCTGGCATGGCTGTGGCTGCTCGGCTCACCGATCCCGCGGCTGCGCACCCTGCCTTCCATCAGCGAGCACGTCGGTACCGGTCACGCCTGATTCCGCTGGGTCCGGCCCGTCCATCCTGGCCCTGCCTCTGGTCTGTCCGCCTGGGTCTTGCTTCCGGTCTGTCCACCTGGGCCCTGCTTCCGGCCCGTTCACCTGGGCCGTGCTCCGGCCCGTCGGTCCGGGTCCTGCCTCCGGTCTGTCCGCCCGGGCCTTGCCTCCGGCCCGTCCACCCGGGTCCTGCCTCCGGCCCGTCCGCCCGGGCACTACCGAGAGGGCGAAAGCACAGGGCCGCGGTCACGGCGGCGACGGCGGCACCCGCGGCGAGGATCAGGCGGTAGTCGGTGACGGCGAGCAGCGACGCGCCGGCCGCCTGGCCGGCGGCGCCGGGCGCGAACGTGAGCAGGCCGACGGTGCCCGAGACCCGGCCCAGATACGCGCCGGGGATGTCGCTCTGCACCCGGGTGGCGACGGCGATCAGCACCCAGGGCAGGGTGACCCCGATCAGCACGCTGGAGACGGCGACCGCGGGCAGCGACGGCAGCACGCGCAGCAGGGCCCCGGCGGCGAAGGCGGCGATGCTGACACCGACGAACACGTGCGGCCGGATCCGGCGTTGCAGGGTGCCGGCCAGGAGCCCACCGGCCACCGACCCGCCGCCCTGGATCGCCGACAGCACCCCGGCGAACGCGGGCGAACGGTGCAGCCCCTCGTCGACAACGGCGTAGACCATGGTGCCGGTCAGCCCGCCGACGGTCATGACCGCCGCCGCGGCGAAGACGATCCGCCGCAACTCGCGATGCGCCCACAACACACGGAAGCCCTCGGCGATCCGCTGCCCCCACGGGGTGGTCTCCGGCTCGTGCGTGAGCGGCCCGGGCCGCAGGAGCAGGCACAACGCGGCGGCAGCGAAGAACGTGACCGCGTCGAGGACAGCCACGCTCGCGCCACCCAGCCAGGCGAACAGCCCGGCGCCGATCAGCGGGGCGGCCAGTTTCATGCCCTCGGACGCCGACATCCGCAACCCGTTGACGTCGCCGAGCAGGTCGGCGGAGATCGCGGCCGGAAGCACCGCCGTCTCGGCCGCGTCCAGGACCACGAAGCTCACGCCATAGGCGAACATCACGGCGAAGATCAACCAGACGTGGGTACGGTCGTCGACCAGCAACAGGAGCAGGAGCAGCAGGCCCATGACGGCGTGCGTCCCGACCATCACCTGACGGCGGCGCGGCGCCCGGTCGACGACAGCGCCGATCACCGGTCCGGCCAGCGTGGGCGCCCACAGCAGGAAGCCGGTCCACGCGGCGAGACTGCTCGATCCGGTCAGCTCCATCACCCAGATGCCGGCCGCCAGCATCATCGCGCTGGTCCCGAAACTGGACACGAGCACGGCCGCCAGATACGCCACAGCGTTTCGATCGCGTGCCACACGGGTCAGCCCTGTCACGCCACTCCTCCGACTTGAGCCTGAGTGGCTCACGTTAGAGAAGGCGTTTCGGCAGGTCAACGCGATGAGTCCCTTTATATGTCAATTGATAGTTGACACGTGCTGTACTGGCGGACGCGGCTCCTGCTCGCCCCGTGCCGTCCACCGCGGACACCTGGACCGGCCGCGGATCTGGCGGGCAAATCCGGTTGGCTCATGATCGTCTTTGCTTCAGGATGGGGCGGTGGACGGTGGGGTGAGGGTCAGGGTTCGCCCGCATGTGGCGCGGGCGGTCTCGAACGCACGGCACGTCGTGCTCGACTTCGACGGCGTCTGCTTCACGATGCCGACGACATGCAAGCCGTCGGCGGTGCTTGACTCGATGCCGGAGCAGCCACGGGACCGGTGGGGTGCCCGGACAAGCTATTCCGTTCCCGACATGCTGAGCCATCTGTTCTGGCACGAGCCGGACATCGTCGGCGTCGCGGAGTCCGCCGCGTCGATCGCCGAACTGGACGCCGCCCTCACCGCCCGGATGACGCGCGGCCTACCCGAACTGCTGGACAGATGCGCGGACGCGGGCCGCCGGGTGTGGGTGGTCGGCCGGTTCGAGGAGAACGCCATGCGCGCCGGATTGCGTGCGCACGGGTTGGACGGCCGGATCGCGGTGGTCGCCGGACGCCTCGGACTCGACGGCGACACGTTCGGCGAGGTGAGCGTCGCCTCCCGGACGGCTCGGCTGCTCGATGTGGACCCGGCGCACTGCCTGCTGGTCAGCGGGCGATGCGACGTGTTGCATGTGGCACGGCACTCCGGAATGGCCCTGCTCGGGGTGCCCTGTGGACACGACATCCGCAAGTGGCTCAGCGGCTACGCTCCGGTGGTGTCCAACCTTCGGCGGCTCGGCGAGGCGTTGTCCGCTCGAAACGAGCATGAGTAGCCGTACAAGATGAGGGTCTGCCGCCGCCTCCAAATCCGGCGGCGGCCGACGGCGGCTGTCGGGACGCCCACCCGATGCCGTTGGGGAAGCCCATGATCCAGTTGATTTCCCAATTGAGGCCGCCGTCCGACCGCTTCGGGCGACCGACACCGCCGTCGCGCAGTTCCGGCTCGCCCTGACCGCACTGATCCGGGCCACCCCGGCCGTGCAGATTCCGCTCACCCCGGCCGCGCTGATCCGGCTCACCCTGGTCGGCTGATCCGGCTCGCTCCGGCCGCGCGGGTCTGGCTCACCTCGGCCGTGTTGCGCCTGCTGCCCTATGTGCTCGGCCCGCGAGCGTCCGCCTGGCCGAGCGCCGCCTGCACCGAACCCGACGGCTGCCACCGTGCCGCCATAGTCTGGGAGAACGTGGCCCACGCCGTCAGTCCCTGGATGCGGCTCCGTGCCGAGGCGCGGGCGGCCCGGCCGCCCGAGTCGCTCGCCCCCTGCGCGAGACGATCACCGCGCTCTACGCCGGCGCCGGTGGAGGGTCTCGGGTCATCACAATGGGAGCGTGACCATTTGCGGATCGCATTCTAAGACGGCCGTCTCACAAGGTTCCGAGACTATTGAGAAACGTATTCCGCGCCTTCAACAATCGCTTGTCCGACCACATCGACAAGGGAGACGCTTTGTCCTCGACCACTGTGAAGAAGCGCGGCCGGATCGTCGTCGGCGCCCTGGCCGCCGTCGCCCTCAGCGTCGCCGGCATCACCCTCGTCCCGTCCGCGAACGCCGCCACCGTGTCGTTCTCGAAGGGCCCGGCTCCCACCGTCGCCGGCATCGAAGCGGTTCGAGGCCCGTTCGCCACCGCCCAGAGCAGCGTGTCCCGCCTGGCCGCGAGCGGTTTCGGCGGCGGCGACATCTACTACCCGACCGACACCAGCGCCGGCACCTTCGGCGCGGTCGTCATCGCCCCCGGCTACACCGCCTACAAATCCAGCATGGCGTGGCTCGCCCCGCGGATCGCCTCGCAGGGTTTCGTGGTGTTCAACATCGACACGTTGACCACTTCCGACCAGCCCGACAGTCGGGGCCGCCAGTTGCTCGCCGCCGCCGACTACCTTACGGGCAGAAGCAGCATCCGCACCCGCATCGACCCCACCCGTGTCGCGGTCGTCGGCCATTCGATGGGCGGCGGCGGCACCTTGGAGGCGGCACGTAGTCGCCCGTCGCTGCAGGCCGCGATCCCACTGACCCCGTGGAACCTGACCAAGTCGTGGAGCGGCAACACCGTCCCCACGTTGGTGATCGGCGCCGACGGCGACACCGTCGCTCCCGTGGCCACCCACGCGGAGCCGTTCTACCAGAGCCTGCCGTCGAGCCCGGGCAAGGCCTATCTGGAGCTGAACAACGCCACCCACTTCGCACCGAACAGCGCCAACACCACTATCGCGAAGCACAGCATCGCGTGGCTGAAGCTCTTCGTCGACAACGACACCCGTTACCGGCAGTTCGTCTGCCCCGGCCCCACCACGGGCCTGACCGTCGACGAGTACCGCAGCAGCTGCACCAACTTCACGATCTGACGCTGAAGGCTTGCTCCGCCGTCAACGTTGACCGGCTCTCAACCTCGCCCGCCGGTCAACGTTGACGGCTTGTCAGCGGTGCAGACCGCTCAACATCGACGAATCGTCAACGTCGACCGGACGTCCATATCGAGTGAAGTCATCACTTGACCGGGCATCAATGTTGACCGAGCGTCAATGTTGAGGGGGCGTCAATGTTGAGGGGGCGTCAATGTTGACCGCACGTCAATGTTGACCGCACGCGTCATCGTTGGGCGAGCGTAAATTTTGAATTCCGGTCAACATCGTTCGGATGTCGGTTTGGGCCGGGTGTTGATGCAGGGCCCCGGCAAAGTCGTGGTGGTGTCCGACTTGAGTGGACTGGGGTAGAAGCGCCGCTGTTCGGTGCAGCAAGACGGGCATGACCGATTCAGAAGATCATCAAGGTTCCTACGCCACGATGATCTATCCGAAGTGAGTCATGCCCGCACTGCCATCATCTCTGATCTCCTCTTTGTCCTGTACACCGGCTCTGACCGTGCCCGAAACCGCTGGCGGGCTGGTGGCAGCGCTGGCCGAGCTGCCCGATCCGCGGGCCCGGCGAGGGGTCCGGCATCAGCTGACGGTGGTGGTTGTCGCAGCGGTCTGCGCGGTGATCGCCGGCTGCCGTTCCTACACCGCGATCGCCGAGTGGGTCGCCGACGTGCCGGCCACGACCGCTCTCACCTTGGGCATCACCCCTGGCCGGCGCCCATCCGAAGCAATGATCCGCCGGCTTTTGCAGGCCCTCGACGCGCAGCTGCTGACCACCGCGATCACTGTCTGGCTCGCAGGCCGGGCCGAGACCCCGGCGAGTCGGCAGGCCATCGCGGTCGATGGCAAGACACTGCGCGGATCCCGCACCGGCGACAGCACCGCCCGACACGTCCTGGCCGCTTGCGATCAGAACGCCGGTATCGTCCTGGCCAGCACTGATGTCGACGGCAAGACCAATGAAATCACCCGATTCGGTCCGCTGCTCGACCAGATCGGCGACCTACGCGACACCGTGATCACCGCTGACGCCATGCACTGCCAGCGCGAACACGTCGACTACCTCGCCGAACGCGGC
Organism: Actinoplanes sp. CA-252034; assembly: GCF_050956125.1. Taxonomy (NCBI): domain Bacteria; kingdom Bacillati; phylum Actinomycetota; class Actinomycetes; order Micromonosporales; family Micromonosporaceae; genus Actinoplanes; species Actinoplanes sp. CA-252034. Next base: position 5,290,787 of record NZ_CP191846.1, on the reverse strand, counting down.
GCCCACTGGATCCTGACCGTCAAAGGAAACCAGCCTCACCTGCACAAACAACTCTCAAGACTGCCGTGGAGACAGGTCCCGCAAGCTGCCCGCCAGGATGACCGCGGCCACGGCCGCCGAGAGATCCGCACCTTGAAGATCCTGACCGTCGCGGCCGGCATCGACTTCCCGCACGCCGCCCAGGCCCTGCAGATCCGCCGCCGCAGACGCCGTCTCGACCAGCCCCGACGCTTCACCACCGAAACCGTCTACGCCATCACCGACCTACTCCTTCACCAGGCCAAGCCGGCCCAGCTGGCTGACTGGATCCGCGGTCACTGGACCATCGAGAACAAGATCCACTGGGTTCGCGACGTCACCTACGACGAAGATCGCAGCCAAATCCGCACCGGCACCGGACCACACGTCATGGCAGCCCTCCGCGACGCCGCCATCAGCGCGCTACGAGCGGCCGGAACCACCAACATCGCCGCCGCCAACCGGCACCACGCCCGCGACAGCAGCCGCCCACTGGCACTTCTCGGCCTCATTTAGGACTTTGCCGGGGCCCTGGGTGTTGATGTTGCCGGCTTGGCTGCGGTGTCAACACGGGAGCAAGGCCCGCAATGCCGGTTCGGCCAGGTTGAAATCCATTTCTGGAACGCCCAGGACCGGGCTGTACACCACCGATTCCATGAGGCGCACGTAGAGGAAAGCCCGCGATCGCATGTCCGCTGGATCACCGATCACCCGTGACTGCTCGAAGATCTCCAGCTGTGCGTCGACCGCACGGTGGTGCACGTCGGAGCCCGTAGTCAACAGCACCCGTGCCGCCGTCTGCGGGTCCTCGGCCACGAACTGCTTGAGCTGCTGCGCCCCGGTCACCATCTCGGCGAACAGGCGCGACACGTGGATCACCCGGTCGGCGCCGGTCCCGGTGGCCTCTGCCGACGCCTCCGCTATGAAGATCCGCCCGAGCGCCCAGAACACCTCGCCCAGAAGCGCGTCCCTGCTGCCCGCCATCCGATAGAGAGTCGCTCGACTGATCGCCATTTCCGTGGCGAGCAACTCCATGTCGATAGTCGAATGCTTCAAATAATGCATGGCCGCGCTACGCAGCAGGACATCGGGATCGATCACACGCCGAGCTGGCAAATCGAGCTCCCTTTGATCGGGAGAACGAATGCTATCCACGACCACGGGAACAGCCAAGCGGCTTCCGTGACCGCCCGGCCTCGCGATGTGACCCAGCGTGTCCGATTTCTGTCCGGCTCGGCCTCGGCGCACCTCTTGGCAGGGGCCGTTGATCGGATGTCTGCTACCCGTATCGCCGCAGATCCCACCCGTTGATCCGACCAGCCGCCGGCCCGGACGACCCCGCTCCTTCGCCGGCATGACTGCTGGCGGCGGGTGCGGATGACCGCCGGACGCTCCCGGGGCTGCTTCGCGTGACCCCATGCCACCGCGTGCTTCAGGGCAGCACCAAAGGAAACGGCTGATTCGGGCCGGTCCGCGCAGAGGATTCAGCGAGGGCGGCCGCTCTCGCTCGTGTGCTTCATTCAACGGCGATCAATTCTGCTGGATGACCGATTTCAATACTCCAGAGAGCGTGCGGGAATCCCTCCTCCTCGCTGCCGAAGCCGAGGCGTGCCGCGAATCCGAGGCGTGGCACGAATCCGAGGCGTGGCACGAATCCGAGGTATGGCACGAGTCCGAGGCGTGGCACGAGTCCGAGGCGTGGCACGAATTCGAGGCGTGGCACGAATTCGAGGCGCGGCAAAGATTCGGCACTGTGGGCGGCGGGGTGCCCGACCATATTCTCGGGTTGAGGTGAATTACCGTGGTCGAAGAGGGGTCTGCCGATTCGCCACGTGCCTGCGTCCGGTTTTGGATGACCTTCGCGGGTAACATACCGGTTCATGGATGATCTGGGACGATATGGACTGTGGGCCCCCGGTCGGATCTGGCCGGACGGCGCCGAGGACGTCGCTGCGGTGGCCCGGGAGATCGAGGGGCTCGGGTTCGGGGCCTTCTGGGTCGGCGGCAGTCCCGGCGACGATCTCGGGATCGTCGACGCGATCCTGGGCGCCACCAGCACGCTCGTCGTCGGGACCAGCATCGTGGACATCTGGACCAGTAACGGGGAGCGGCTCGCTGCCTCGCACCAGCGGATTCGCGACGCCTTCCCGGGACGGTTCTATCTCGGCCTCGGTTCGGGGCACGCGGTCACCGCCGAAGGACTCGGGCAGGCTTACACCCGGCCGTTGAGCCGTCTGAAGGAACTGCTCAACGGCGCGCTGGCCGGTGTGCCCGCGGACGAGCGGATGATCGCCGCCCTCGGGCCCAGGACGTTGCAGGCCGCGGGGGAGCTGACCGCCGGGGCCCTGCCCTATCTCATGCCACCGGCGCACACGGCTGAGGCGCGCCGGATTCTCGGGGACGGACCTCTGCTCGTACCGGAACAGAAGGTCTTCCTCGGGACCGACCCCGGCGTCGCCCGCCGTGCCGGGCGCCGCGCCCTCAAGCCCTATCTCGCCCTGCCCAACTACACCCGGCAGCTTGCCACGTTCGGCCTGGACGAGGCCGACCTCGCCGGGGACGGCAGTGACCGGTTCATCGACTCGGCTGTGGTCTGGGGCGATGACGCGGCGGTCCGCGCCGGGATCGACGCGCACCTCGACGCGGGCGCCGACCACGTGGCGATCCAGGTTCTCACCGAGGCCGGCTCGCCGCGCGAGCTTCCGCTCGCCGAGTGGCGCCGTCTGGCCGCGCTGCTGGGGCTGCGCTCCTGAGCTTGTCGTTCAACCGGTTCGGCGGGGCTTGGTGCCCTCCCGGGGTCGTTCACGCGCCTGGCCGGCGAGTCCTTACTGACGAGCACCGCAGAGCGGCCGCCGTTCAGGCGGCCGCTCTCGCTGTTCCACCCGTTACCGCAACACTCACTTCCACACTTCGGCGGTCTTGGGGGTGCTGCGGCGGCCGTCGCGGTGGAGCGTGACGACCGAGACGGTGTACTCCTTGGCGGGGTCCAGGTCCGGGATGATCGTGCTGGTGGTCCCGCCGTCGACCGTGACCGTGGGACCGTCCGGACTGATGGTCACCTCGTAGCCGGCGATCGTCTCCGGGTTGCCCGGCGCGTCGAACCACAGGACCTGCACGTCGCTGCCGGTCATGAACCCGTAGAGCATCGGTACCGGCGCCGGGGGCCCCGCCGGCGTGATGGTCCAGGCGAACGTCACCGACGAGGCCGTACCGTCCAGGTCGGTGGCGGTGGCGGTCACCTCGAAGGCGCCCTCCGTGGTGGGCGAGCCGGTGACGCGGCCTTGACCACTGCCGCTCAGCCCGTCCGGCAGGCCGGTGAACTGCCACTGGACGTAGTCCCGGTCGGTGGCCTTCAACTGCAGGTCGACGATGGCGTCGACCTCGGTGCTCTGGGGGCCGGGGTCTTCGACGACCGGCGGAGCGTGCACCTCCCACCAGAAGTCGGTGGCGTCCTGGTAGCCGTCCGGGTCGGTCACGATGATCGCCGGGGTCGACCAGTCGTCCTCGACCAGGGTGCCGGTGACGAGGCCGTCCTCGCTGATGGTGAGTCCCTTGGGCAGGTCTTCGGCGGTGAAGCGCAGCGGCCCGCCCTGCAGGTCGGTCGCCTCGGCCTGCAGGCGCACGGTATCGCCCACCCGGTCGGTCCGGTCCGCGATCCGCGCGATCGTCGGGGTCTGCTTGACCGTCGGTGTCGCCTCGACCTGCACGGCGGTCCAGGCGGCGGCCACCGCCGCGTACTCGGTGCTGTCCTTGCCGTGCAGGTCCTCGGCGCTGCGCAGGGTCGCGGCACGCGCCTCGGAGAAGGTCGTCGTCGACACCATGTAGCGGGAGAGCGCGTGGTACCAGATCGCCCCGGCCTTGTCGCGCCCGATGCCGGTCACCGGCGCCGCGCCCCGGCAGGGGGCCGCCTCGCCCCAGGCCGACCGTGCGCTGCCCTCGGCCAGCGTGTAGAAGAACTTGTTGGGTACGCCCGACAGATAGTGCACGTCGCGGTTCGCGCCGTCCCAGCAGCCGATCGACCTGCCGTCGCGGGTCGGGTCGTCCATGTAGCGCAGCGGCCGGCCCTCGCCGCCGACGTCGGACTGCTCGCCGATGAGGTAGTCGGGCGGGTCGACCGGGTTGGCGGCGGCGAACTCGACCAGCGTGCCGAAGATGTCGCTGGTCGCCTCGTTGAGCCCGCCCGACTCGCCCCAGTACTCGAGGTCGGCGGTCGCGCTGGTCACGCCGTGCGCCCACTCGTGGGCGACGATGTCCTGCGAGGTCAGCGCCTTCTTCCGGGAGTCACCGGCGCCGAACCGCATGCAGAAGCACGAGTCGCTCCAGTTGGCGTTCCCGTCGGCGGAGCTGTCGTGGACGATCGCCAGGGCTCCGCGGCCGTCGTCAGCGATGCCGTTGCGCCCGTACGTGCGCTGGAAGAAGTCCCACGTCTGCTGCACACCGTGCTGGACGTCGACGGCGAGCGTCGCCGGGTCGGCGAGCGTGCCGTCGCCCCAGGCGTTGTCAGCGTCGGTGAAGGCGGCCGTGTCGTCCGGCGCGGGGAAGTTCCTGCCCTGCGCGTTGCGGGTCTCGGAGTTGCCCCGGTCCGGGTCGACGAGCTGGTAGCCGCCGTCGTCGCGGCGGGTGGTGTTCAGCGTGACCGGGCCGGAGAGCTGCCCGTGGCCGGTGCCCGCGTGGCCGGACGTCCGGATGTCGTCGACCGTGCGCCGCAGCTTGCCGGTCGAGGCGTCCAGGATCTTCTCGACGCCGTTGCCGCGGACCCGCCAGGCCAGCACCGGTGTGCCCGCGACCGCGTCGACGACAAGGGTGGTGGTCGGCTTGCCCGGGACCGCGGCCGCCGCCTTCTTCGCGGAGACCGCGGGCTTGGTGGGCAGCTTGATGACCTGGTCCTGCGCCACCGTGGTGGAGCTCAGGCGCCCGTCGGCCGTCGAGTGCACGACGAAGTCGCCGCCGAGCACCTCGAGACCGCGGTAGGTCCGGTGCAGGCGGACGTGGCGGCTGCCGTCCGCCTCGACCAGCACGTCGCGTACCGCGTACTTCTCGTCCGGGCCACCCCGCACGGTGGCGCGGTCGCGCTGCACGACCGAGGTCGCGTCGGCGGCGGCCCGGACTGGGTCGGGCAGGGGCGGCGGTGCCGCTGCGGCCTGCGTGGTCGTTGTCGTCACCGCGATACCCGCGGTGATCATCGCCAGGCTTGCTGCGCCTGCGAGGGTGCGTCGTCCTGCCACGTGTTCCCCGTTCCCCGTTGTGGATCGACGGGCAACATAGCGGAACTCGTCGATCCTCGTGGTCCCCCGCGGGGTCCCTTGTGGGCATCCTCACCGGCGAGCGGGGCCTCTGGTCTCCGTGGATGTCACCGGTGACGCGTAGGACGAGAGCGCATCGATGTCGTACCCCTGGTGCATGATCACGCCGTGACTGAGGACCAGGAGGATCGGGCGGTTGCGGCCGTCCGAGAGCGTAGAGAGGCCGGCGAGTACCTGGACACCGGCGACTGGCGCGGCGCCACCGACGCCGACTGACCCGGCAGCCCGGGAGACGTCCCGCCGCGCTGTCGGCCGTGACCTTGCTGGTGATCGCACCACGCCACGGGCTTCCGGGCCCGCATGCCCGCGACGGGTGCGGGGTGGGTCTAGGTTTCGGAGACGCGGGGGCGGCGTTCCCGGATCGCGCCGAGGGTTGCGTTCCTGAGCCGCGCCGACAGGGGCGTCGCCGTCGGCGTGGGAGGGCCGAGCAGGGCCTCGTGCAGGCGGTCCGGCGGCAGCGAGCTGAGCGGCCGGGCCGCCAGCCACGCGGCGCCGGCGGCCGGATCCAGCGCGAGACGCGGTTGCCGGCCGCGAGCTTCCAGGGCTTTCAACACCCCATGCTGTACGGGTGTCCCGCCCGCCAGCAGCCCTCCGGCGAGCACGACCGGCCCGTCCTGCCCGAGGTCGTCGAGGGTGCGCAGGAGGCATGTCACCGCCGCGTCGACGAGGGCTCCGGCGTGCGGGTCGCCGTCACGTGCGGCCGTGCAGACCAGCGGCGCCAGGTCGTCGATCGCGGTGAACGGCAGCGCCTGCGCCCAGTACACCAGGTCGTCCGAGCTGCTCACTCCGGCGTGGGCGGCCACCTGGGCGGCGAGTGGTGTGGCCCAGTGACGGACGGCGAACCGCACGGCCTGTAACCCGAGCCAGCGCCCGGATCCCTCGTCACCCAGCAGCCAGCCGAGGCCGTCGCTGGTCCGTACCACCTCGTGATCGTGGACCGCCGCGGCGATGGCGCCCGTGCCGGCGATGAGCACCGCACCGGCCGGGGCCGCGACGCCCGCGGCGAAGGCGGTGACCACGTCGCCGACAACCGTGACCGGGCCGCCGATCCGGAGCTCGGCCGCGAAGGGGCCGGTGCCCGCGGGCCCGGCGATGCCGAGGATGGCGGCCGCGACCGTGCCGGGGGAGCGCCCGCCGAGCGCCTGCCGGACGGCGGCCCCGACCTGGGCGGCCGCCTGCGAAGGGCCGTGTGAGAGCGGGTTGCCGGGCCCGGCGAGCCCGCGTCCGACGACCTCCCCGTCGACGGTCGCGACGACGGCTCGGGAGCAGGTCCCGCCCGCATCGACGCCCACCACCAGCTTCATGGCGAAATGGAAACATAGCCAACAGTTATTGACTAGCCCTGCGTGCGGTCGTAATTTTCATCGGCAACGGCAAGCTGTGAAAAACATGACCGCCAAGGAGCGCGCATGTCACATAGATCAACCTCCGTCGCCGCCGCACTCGGCGTCACCCTGCTGGCCCTCACCGCCTGCTCCGGCGGCACCGGGGCCACGAGCGACCCCAAGGACCAGACCCTCACCGTGTGGGTGATGGACGGCGACTACACCGACGTCACCCTGCAGGCGATCAACAGCCGGTTCACCGAGGCCACCGGCGCCAAGGTCGACCTGCAGATCCAGCAGTGGGAGGGCATCACCACCAAGATCAGTACGGCCCTGTCCACCACCGGAACCCCGGACGTGCTCGACCTCGGCAACACCCAGGTGCCCGGGTTCGCCGCCAACGGGGGCCTGCTCGACCTCACCGGGCACAAGGCCGACCTGCAGCAGGGCCGCACCTGGCTGGCCGGCCTGGAGAACCCGGCGACCGTCGACGGCGCCCTCTACGGCGTGCCGGGCTTCGCCGGTGCCCGCGCCGTCATCTACAACAAGAAGACCTGGGCCGCCGCCGGTGTCACGGGCGTCCCGAAGACCTACGCCGAGCTGACCGACGCCCTCGACAAGGTCAAGGCGAAGAACCCGGCGGCCGACTTCGCCCCGTTCTACCTGCCCGGCCAGTACTGGTTCGCCGGCCTGCAGTTCGTCTGGGACGCCGGCGGCGAGATCGCCACGGCCGAGGGCAAGACGTGGAAGGGCGGCTTCTCGACCCCCGCCGGGCAGAAGGGCCTGACCGAGTTCAAGACGTTCCAGAACACCTACTCCACGGCCGCATCACGCACCCTGGACACCCTCACGCCCGACCAGACGCAGCTGTTCGCCGACGGCAAGACCTCGGCGATCCTGGCCACCAGCGGCTCGATCGGGCTGATCCAGAAGGCCAACCCGCAGATCAAGGCCGAGGACCTGGGCACCTTCCCGTTCCCCGGCACCTCCGGCAAGACCCAGCCGGTCATGCTCGGCGGCTCCGACTGGGGCATCGCCGCCAAGAGCGACGCTCCCGACCTGGCCCTGCAGTGGGTGAAGATCGCCGGCAGCCCGGCCGTGCAGGACGAGTTCGTCTACGGCAAGGACGGGTGGATCCCCAACAGCGCCGAAGGCATCCAGGCCGCCCAGGCCAAGGGACTCACCGAGCAGCAGCAGGGCTTCTTCGGCGGCGCCCTGTCGTCCAAGGCCACCCCGGCCGCGGCACAGTGGTCCACGATCGAGGGCGACAAGAGCATCAACCAGCTGTTCGCCGCGGTCGCCTCCGGCGCCAAGACCCCCGAAGCCGCGGGTACGGAGTTCGACACCCACCTCGCGACGACCCTCGCCGGACAGTGAGGACCACAACCGCCCCGCGCGACACGACCGTCGCGCCGACCGACCCGCCGGTGACGCGCTCGCGCCGCCGGCGGGACCCGGCCCCGTACCTGCTGCTCAGCCCGGCCGTCCTGGTCCTCGCCGTGGTCACGCTCGCGCCCATCGGGTTCCTGGTCTACACGTCGTTCACCGACTACAGCCAGCGGACCCTGTTCACCGGCGTCCACAGCTTCGTCGGCGCCGACCAGTACACGACCCTGCTGCAGAACCCGGCCTTCTGGGCTTCGCTGCTGCGCACCCTCGTCTTCACCGCGGCGATGGTGGCCGGCAGCGTACTCATCGGCATGGGGGTGTCGCACCTGCTCACCCGCCTCGGCCGCGGCTGGCGGCACACGGTGACCGTCGTCCTGATCGTCGCCTGGGCGATGCCGAACGTGGCGTCGTCGCTGGTCTGGAACTGGCTGTTCCAGCCCGGATACGGTGTCGTCAACTGGATGCTCGGCATCTTCGGTGACACCGCCGGCCTGAACTGGGCGCAGGACCCGGTCCTCGCCTACGTGGTGATCTGGCTGCTCATCGTGTGGCAGGCGGTCCCGTTCATCGCGCTCACCCTCAACGCCGCCGAGACGCAGGTCCCGCACGAGTACAAGGAGGCGGCCCGGCTCGACGGCGCCTCCGAGTTCAGCGTCTACCGCATCGTCACGCTGCGGTTCCTGCGGCCGACGCTGCTGCTGGTCACCATCCTCTCGGTGATCTGGGACTACAACGTGTTCAACCAGATCTGGCTGATCTCCCGCGGCGGGCCGGACGACGCCACCGCGACGCTGGGCGTCTTCACGTACAAGACGGCGTTCGTCGGATTCAAGATCGGTAACGGGGCGGCCGTCTCCGTGGTCACCACGCTGCTGCTGCTCGCTCTCACCGCCGTCTACATCCGCAACCTGCTCAAAGCCGGGGAGGACCTGTGAAGAACGCGATCGCCGCCGTCTTCTGCCTGGTGTGGATCTTCCCGGTCTACTGGATGGTCAACACCGCCTTCAAACCGCGGCCCGAGGTCATGACGCCCGACCCGCACTTCTGGCCGCACCACCCGACGCTCGACAACTTCACCGCCGCCGTCACCCAGCCGCAGTTCCTCACCAACCTCGGCAACAGCGTCATCGTCGTCACCGTCACCGTCCTCGCGTCCATCGTGCTCGGCATCTTCGCCGCGGCGGCGCTGTCCCGGTTCCGGTTCCCCGGCCGCCGGGCGATCATGGTGGTCATCCTCGCGGTCCAGATGCTGCCCGCCACGGCCATGCTGATCCCGCTGTTCACCATGTTCAACCGCCTCGACCTGCTCGGCACCTACGCGGCGCTCATCCTCGCGTACGTCGCCACCGTCCTGCCGTTCTCGATCTGGGTGATGCGCGGCTTCTTCGTCGCCGTCCCCGCCGAGGTCGAGGAAGCCGCCCAGATCGACGGCGCCACCACCTGGCGCACCCTCGTCAGCGTCCTGTTCCCGCTGGTGGCGCCGGGTGTCATCGCCACCGGCATCTTCGCGTTCATCGCCGCGTGGAACGACTACCTGATCGCCTACACCTTCATGCAGGACGAAGCCCGCTACACCCTGCCGGTGTGGCTCGCCTCGTTCACCAACCCGCACACCGGCACCGACTTCGGGGCCCAGATGGCCGCGTCCGTCATCTTCGCCGCCCCCGTCGTCGTGTTCTTCCTGATCATCCAGCGCAACCTGGTCGCCGGCATGTCCGCCGGCGCCGTGAAGGGCTAGGGTCCCGCCTTGCTGACTCCCCGTCCGCACACTCTCGTCCCCGGCCACGGCGAGCTCGTGCTCGACCACCGCACCACCGTCGGCGCCCCGGCCGCACTCAGCGGCGTCCTCACCTGGCTCCAGTCGGCGCTGCGCCCACCCACCGGGCTGCCGCTGCCGCACGCTTCCGCCACCGACGCCACCATCACGCTCGCACTGGACGAGGACCTCGACGCGGAGGCCTTCCGCCTCCGGGTCACCCCCCGACAGGCGATCATCACCGGCGGCGGGCCGGCCGGCGTCTTCTGGGGCTGCCAGGCCCTCCTCCAACTGCTGCCACCGGCGGTGCACCGCAAGGCCCCGGGGCCGGTCACCGATGGGCGATCCCTTCCCTGCAGGTGTACGACACCCCGCGTTTCGCCTGGCGCGGGCTCATGCTCGACGTCGCCCGCCACTTCATGCCCAAACACGACGTGCTGCGGATCGTCGACCTGATGGCCATGCACCGGCTCAACACGCTGCACCTGCACCTCACCGACGACCAGGGCTGGCGGGTCGAGATCCGGCGGTATCCGCGGCTCACCGAGGTCGGGGCGTGGCGGCACGAGAGCCAGGTCGGGGCGGTCAGCGGCGGCCCGGTCGACGGACGGCCGCACGGCGGGTACTACACGCAGGACGACATCCGGGAGATCGTCGCCTACGCCGCCCAGCGGTTCATCACCGTGGTGCCGGAGATCGAGACCCCCGGTCACGTGCAGGCCGCGCTCGCCGCCTACCCGGCGCTCGGCGTCACCGGGGCGCCGCAGCAGGTGTGGACGCGATGGGGTGTCAACCGCAACATCCTCAACGTCGAGGAGTCCACCGTCGACTTCTTCACCGGCGTCCTCGACGAGGTCATGGAACTGTTCCCGTCCACCCACATCGGGATCGGCGGGGACGAGTGCCCCAAGGACCAGTGGCGCGACGACCCGCGAACCCAGCAGCGGATGGCCGAGCTGGGGCTCTCCCGCGAGCAGCAGCTGCACGCCTGGTTCGTACGCCGCCTCGGCGACCACCTCGCCGCGGCCGGGCGGAAGCCCTTCGGCTGGGACGAGATCCTCGAGGGCGACCTGCCACCCGGAGCCACCATCGCCTCGTGGCGCGGCAGCACCGGAGCCGTCACCGCCGCCCGCCGCGGCTTCGACGTGGTCTCCTGCCCCGACGACAAGGTCTACCTCGACTACCGCCAGTCGGAGTTGCCCACCGAGCCGATCCCCGTGTCGATCCCGCTGAGTTTGCGCGACGTCTACGCCTTCGACCCGGTCCCGCCGGAGCTCACCCCCGACGAGGCCCGCCACGTCCTCGGAGGCCAGGCCGCCATGTGGACCGAACACGCCGATTCCCCCCGCACCGTCGACTACCTGCTGTTCCCCCGGCTGTGCGCGGTCGCCGAGACGCTGTGGAGCCCCGCGGGCGGCGACTACGCCGACTTCGAGCACCGCCTCACCCACCACCTGCGCCGTCTCGACGCGTTCGGCGTCGAATACCGGAACCCGGCCGGCCCGCACCCGTGGCAACAACGTCCGGGCATCCCGGGCCGCCCCGCCACCCGCGAACAGCGAGCCGAACACATCGCCCGCCTGGTCGCCACCATCAGCACCCCTTGACGCCCGCATCCCATCCCACGCGATCCCGGGTCGTCGCCATCCCGCCCCGTGCGATCTCGGGTCGCCCCCATCCCGTCCCGCTCGATCCCGGGCCCGCCCGCTCAATCGCGGGCCCGCCCGCCCCATCCCGGGCCCGCGCGATTCCGGGCCCGCCTGGCCGGGGCCAACTTGTTTCTGACGTGTCCGGCCGTGGCCTTGCTTGTTTTGGACCCGCCTGGCCCGCGAGGTGCTTGTCTCTGGCCCGCTGGGCCGGGGCGTGCTTGTTTGTGACCCACCCGGCCAGGCCGGTTCGTTTCTGGCTCGTCCGGCCCGGGCGCGCTCGTCCTGGGCCCGACTCTCCCGGGCTCGCTCGTGTCGGGCCTGGCTATTCACGGGTTCCGGCCAGTTCGACAGGGCGGGTCCGCAATGCCGCGGCCGCTGGAAGCGCCGCGGCGAGGACGGCGACGACGGCGCAGGCCGCCAGTGTCACGGCGAGACCCGTCCAGGGCACGATCACCGAGGCCCATACCGAGAGGGTGGCCAGGGCGGCCCAGATGCCCAGTAGGTTCAGGGCCGTCACGAACAGGCCGAGGACCGCGCCGACCACCACGACGGTCAGGGCCTCCGCGGCCACCAACCGCAGCACCTGCCGTCTCGTCGCGCCGGCCAGGCGCAGCACCGCCAGCTCGCGGGCCCGGTCGGAGGTCGCCATCACCATCGTGTTCGCGATGGCGATCCCGGTGTACAGCAGAGCAATCCCCAGCACCACGAGGTAGCCCACCCGCGTCTGCCGGCTACTCACCGGCGCCTGCGCCGCCAGCCACTGCTCACGGGTCTGCACCCGCACCGCGCCCGGCACGGTGGGCCCGCCGACCGTAGCCGGGCCGGCCGCGTGCCCGCCGACCGCCGCCCCGCTCGCCGCCGCCGCGGCGTGCGCTGTTTCGGTGGTCGCCGGCTTGCCGGTTCCCGTCCCGCCGGTTGCTGTTTCGGCGTTCGTCATTCCGGTGATCGCTGGCTCGGCGGTCGCTGTCCCGCCGGTTGCTGCTCCGGCGTTTGCTGTTTCGGTGGTCGCCGGCTTGCCGGTTGCCGTTCCGCTCGTTACTGCCCCGCGGTTCGTAGCTTCGGTGGTTGGCGTCGCGCCGGCGGAGGTCGCGGCGCCTGGTCGTCCTGACGGCTCGGGCCGACCGGCTTTCCCCGCGCCGGGGCCGCCGCCTGACGGCGGTGACGGCTCGAGCAGGTCACGGACCGCTGTCTCACCGGCCAGGGTGTCGGCGCCGGCGTGCCAGCTCAACTCGAGCAGGTCCGGTGAGGCGCCGCCGGCGTTGCGGGTGGTCACGTAGACACTGTCGCCGCCGGTGCCGATGGCCAGGACGGCGACGATACGCAGCGTCCGCGGGGTGCCGTCGCCGAGCCACACGTCGACGCGGGCTCCGACCGTGTGCTCGGCCCACTCCTCGTTGACGATGATGCCGTCGTCGTCGAGGTCGCCGACATCGCCCGCCTCGACCGGCAGCCGGCGGACCGCGCTCAAGGCCTCCGCATCGACCGCCTGCGCCGGTGAGCGGACCAGCGCCACCCCGTCCTCCAGGGTGTAGACGCTGGTGGAAGCGCTGGTCATCACCTCTGCTCCCGGGACGGCACGGATCGCGGCCACCGTGCGGGCGTCCGGGGTGCCGGTGACGATCAGGTCCGCCGTCGTCCGGGCGCGCAACTCCTCGGCCTCGGCCCCGGTGATGGTCGCGGTCGTCCCGAGCAACGAGCCGGCCAGCGCCACGGTGATCAGGACCGGGGCGGCCACCGCGGCCGTCCGGCGCCGTCCCGCGCTTGTGTTCTCCCGCATCAGCATTCCGGTCGCCCCGGGGAGCCGGGCGGGCAGCCACGCCACCAGCCGGGCCACGGGGCCGGCCAGGACCGGTGCCAGCAGCGCCACCGCGGTGATCAGCAGCATCGGCTGGGTCGTGTACGTCTTGCGGTGCAGGGCCTCGCCGGGATCGGTCAGCAGCCGCCAGCAGAGCAGCCCCAGCCCGGCGGCGAGGATCCCGATCCCGAAGACCCACCGGCCCGCCGTCATGGCACGGCTGTCGACGGACGCCTCCCGCAGCGCCTCGGTGGGCGAGACCCGCCCGGCCCGGACGGTCGCCACCATCACCCCGGCCAGCGCGACGACCAGCCCGGTCCAGAACGCCACATGGTACGGCCAGCGGTGATCGCCGATCGTGAACCAGGTGGGGGCCAGCCGTTCGTCCACCAGGAGCCGGGCCAGCCATGGCGCGCCGCTGGACCCGAGGACACAGCCGGCCGCCGAGGCCACGACTCCGACGACGGCCGCCTCGGCGAGCACGGCCCGCCGGATCTGCCGTGGCGTCGCTCCCGCCAGCCTGAGCAGCCCGATCTCCCGCCGCCGCTGGGCCACCGCGAACGCGAACGTCGACGCCACCACGAACACCGACACGAACGTGGTCACCCCGGCCGCTGTGCCGAGCAGCGCATTCATCGCGACCAGCGCGTCGGCGTCACGATCGGGGTCGTTGTCGGCCAGCCGGCGGTCGTCCCCGGTGAGCACCCGCACACTCGGATAGCCTGCGGCGACGGCCCGCACGGCCTCCGGCGACGCGTCAACCACCAGGTTGTCGATCCGTGGGGCGATGGCCGCGGCGGCGCCGTCGGCGAAGAACACGGCGCGCTCGAACGGGACCGGCGTCAGCACCCCGGACACCGTGTAGTAGCCGCTGCCGGCCGGTGTCCACACGAAGACCGTCCGGCCGACGAGCGCCGGGTCGGCGGCCAGTGTGATCTCGGTCAGCTCGCGCGGCTCACGACCGGCGACGAGGCGGTGCCCGCCGAACCCGGCGACACCCCACGGATGCCCGACGAGCCGATCAGCGCCCTCAGACCCGACCGGCCCCGCCGGCCCCGCCGGGGCTTCCAGGCGCGGAGGGGGTGAGGCGGAAGCAGAGGTTGAGCTCGTGGGGGAGTTCGGGGTGGGAGACGCAGCCGCCGAGTTGATGAGGAAGGCCGGCTCGGGGGCGCCGCGGTCGGCCGGCGTCGACGTGGCGCGGGAGACGGACGTCCCACCGGCGGGGAAAGCGGGTGTGGGGGCGATGCGGGTAGCGGCCGTCGAGGTGACACGAGAGGCAGAGGCGAGGTCGGCGTGGGCACCGGACGTGGTCGCGCCGGAAGGGACAGGGCCGGCGGAGGCCATCGTGGTGCGGGAGACAGCGTCGGCGGAGGTCATCGTGGTGCGGGGGACAGGGCCGGCGGAGGCCATGGTGGCGCGGAGGACACGGCTGGCGGAGGCCGTGGTGGTGCGGGAGGCAGGGCCGGTGGAGGCCGTGGTGGTGCCGAGTGAGGGGGCGGTGGGACGGGGCGGGGACGTGGGCCGGTCTGAGAACGGAAGCGGCGATGTGGCCGCCGGAGCCGGGGAGGCCGCGCCGGTGTGGGCCCGGGACTGCCCGGGGATGTCGACGAGCACCGGGAACGAGCGGTCGGCGACGGTCGAGGACTTCGTGGACAGGGCGGCGGCCAGGGCGGGCGGGATCTCGTGGGGCTGGGCCAGCGGCTGGACGCGGTCGCCGATGCGGGTGGGGACGCGGAGCTCGTCGGCGCCGCGGACCACCACCGGGGCTCCGGCCAGGCGGGACGGCGGCTGGGGTGGGGCGGTCCCTGTGGAGGCGAGTGCCAGGCCCATCGTGGCGATCAGCGCGACCCCCAGGCCGAGGGCCACGAGCGTGCCGACCAGGGTCGCCCAGCGCGAGCGCAGGCTGCTCAGCGTCACGGTCAGCACGCCGGGGCCTCCATCCCGGTCATCCGGGCGGCGACCGTCTCGGCGGACGGGCTGTCGAGAGTGCCGTGCAGGTGGCCGTCGGCCAGGAACACCACCCGGTCGGCGTGGGCGGCGGCGACCGGGTCGTGGGTGACCATCACGATGGTCTGGCCGCCGTCGTCGACCAGGCCGCGCAGCATCCGCAGCACCTCCCGGCCGGTCGCCGAGTCGAGCGCCCCGGTCGGCTCGTCGCCGAACAGCACCTGCGGCCGGGTGATCAGGGCGCGGGCGATGGCGACCCGCTGCTGCTGGCCGCCGGACAGCTCGGCCGGGCGGTGCCGGGCCCGGTCGCCCAGACCGACCCGGGCCAGCACGTCGCGGACCTCGCCGCGGGCCGGGCGGCGACCGGCCAGCCGCAGCGGCAACGCCACGTTCTGCTCGGCGGTCAGTGTCGGCAGCAGGTTGAAGGACTGGAACACGAAACCGATCCGGTCGCGGCGCAGCAGGGTCAGCCGACGCTCGTCGAGCGCGGTCAGGTCGGTGTCGCCCAGCAGCACCGTGCCGGAGGTCGGACGGTCGAGCCCGGCGGCGCACTGCAGCAGCGTCGACTTGCCGGACCCGGACGGCCCCATGACGGCGGTGAAGGTGCCCTCGGCGAAGGAGAGCGACAGATCGTGCAGGGCCGTCACCGTGGCGTCGCCGGAGCCGAACCTCCGGACGACCCGGTGCAGACGGATCGCGTCATGGGTCATGCGACAACCCTGCCGCCCGCCGAACCCCGGCACAGCCCCGCAGGATTGCCTCTTCCCGGTAGTGCTGGCTATACCGTTTACAGTGGCCGGATGCACGCCCGAGACGTCCCCCGAGCGGCCGTCTACCTGCTCGCGAACGCCGTCGCCGGCCTGCTCACGCTGCTGGTGTCGGCCTTGCTGTTCGCCGCCGGGGGAGTGCTCGCGGTCGTCGTCGTGGGCCTGCCCCTGCTCGCCGGCCTGGCGCTGATCGGGCTCCCGGTCGCGGCGGCCGAGCGACGTCTCCAGCGACTGGTCGACGGGCGCCCGCTGCCGCACCGGCACCGCGTGCCACCGGAGCCGGGGCTCGCGTCCTGGCTGCGCACCCGCTACACCGAGCCGGGCACCTGGCGTGAACTGGGCTTCGCCGGGCTGCTGATGACCGTCCTTTGGCCGGTCGACCTGCTGGCCGTGGTCCTCGGCGTGAGCGTGCCACCGGCCGTGCTGGCGACCCCGGTGCTGTTCGGCACGATCGGCGACGCCGAGCAGGTCAACGTGCTCAAGGCGGTTCCGGTGACGTCCTGGCCGCAGGCGTTGCTGGCCGGCGCGGTCGGGCTGATCGCCGTGGTGGCCTGCGCCTACGGCCTGGTGCTGCTGGCCCGGCTGCGGGCGGCGCTGGCCCGGCTGGTGCTCACTCCACGCCGCGACCTCGATCAGGCGGTCGTCGAGCTGACCCGTTCCCGGGTGCGTCTCGTCGACGCGTTCGAGGCCGAGCGCACCCGCATCGAGCGTGACCTGCACGACGGCGCCCAGCAGCGTCTCGTGGCGCTGTCGGTGATGCTCGGCCTGGCCCGGCTCGACGCGCCCGACGGGCCGCTGGCCGACCAGCTGTCACGCGCCCACGACGAGGCGGGCCGTGCCCTGGTCGAGCTGCGGGAGCTGATCCGCGGCATCCACCCACCCGTCCTGACCGACTTCGGGCTCGATGCGGCGATCGCTGATCTTGCCGACCGGTGTCCCGTACCCCTGGAGGTGTCCTTCGCGGTGCCGCAGCGGTTCTCTGCGGCTGTGGAGTCGGCCGCCTATTTCGTCGTCGCGGAGGCCCTCGCCAACCTGGCCAGGCACTCCGGCGCCGGCCGCGGCACGATAGCGGGGAGCTATGCCGCGCGGACACTCACCGTCGAGGTCGCCGACGACGGGCGCGGTGGCGCCGACCTCGGGGGCGGCACCGGTCGCGGCACCGGGCTGGTCGGGCTCGCCGACCGGGTGTCGGTGGTCGGTGGCAGACTGTCGCTGTCCAGCCCGCCGGGCGGCCCGACCCGACTGATCGTGGAGATCCCTTGCCGGCCTTGCGGGTAGTGCTCGCCGAGGACAGTGTCCTGCTGCGTGACGGGATCGCCGCGCTGCTGACCCGGTTCGGGCACGAGGTGGCCGCCACGGTCGGTGACAGCGAGGGGCTGCGGGCGGCGGTCGCCGCGCACGAGCCGGACGTGGTCGTCACCGACGTGCGGATGCCGCCGGGTTTCAAGGACGAGGGCCTGCGGACCGCCCTGGAGCTGCGGCGGCGACGGCCGCGGCTGCCCGTGCTGGTGCTCAGCCAGTATGTCGAGACCCGATATGCCACCGAGCTGATGGGCGCGGGCGACGGCACCCATCTGGGTTACCTGCTCAAGGACCGGATCGGGCATGTCAGCGAGTTCGTCGACGCGCTGCAACGGGTCGTCGACGGCGGCACCGTGGTCGACCCGGAGGTGGTCCGGCAGATGCTGCGCCGCCGCCGTGACCCGCTCGCCGCGCTGACCGCCCGCGAGCGCGAGGTGCTCGCCCTGGTCGCCGAGGGACGTTCCAACCTGGCGATCGCCGCCGAGCTGACGGTCGCCGAGGCCTCGGTCGCCAAGCACATCCGCAACATCCTGCAGAAGCTGGGCCTGCCGCAGGCGGAGGAGACCCACCGCCGGGTGCTGGCCGTGCTGACCTTCCTGCGGTCGTGAGACGCGGGCCCCGTACCACCCCTCCATCGGATAGATTGTTGCCGATGTCCTGACGAGGGGGCGGCATGCGGAGATCGTGCTTCGTGACGGCGGCGATCCTGGCGCTCTCCATCGCGGGCTGCGGTGGGGAGCCGGCCCCGACCACCTCGGACGGCCTGCGTACGGTCCGGGTGTCCACGATCGGCGTCTCCGGAGCGGCCGCCATGGTCCTCGGCGTCCGGCAGGGGTTCTTCCGCGAGGCGGGTCTGGACGTGCGGGTCGTGCCGGCCGAGGCGCCCGCCGTCATCCCGTCGCTGCTGTCCGGTGACGCCGAGATCGGCTTCCTGAACGCGCCCGCCGTGCTCCTGGCCCGGTCGAACGGCGTGCCGGTGGTGGCCGTCGCCAACACCTCGGCGAACCCGGCCGACCCGGCGGAGAACAACATCCAGCTTCAGGTCGCCGCCGACGGCCCGATCACGGCGCCGAAGGACCTCGAAGGCCGGACGGTGGCCGTCGACACGCTGTTCCAGCTGCCGCACCTGTCGATCCTGAACGCGCTGGCGAGCGCCGGCGTCGACGTCACGAGGGTGAAGTTCAGCGAGCTGCCGTTCCCGGCGATGGCCGACGCCCTGACCGGTGGCAAGGTCGACGCGATCCTGCCGGCCGAGCCGTTCGTCACCGCCGGGCTGGCCGCCGGCGCCCGCGATCTGCTCTCCGGCAGCGCCGGCCAGCCCGACGGCGTGCCACAGTCGGTGTTCCTGGCGTCGGAGCGCTTCACCGCATCGGACCGGGCAACCGTCGACCGGTTCCGAACAGCGCTGACCAGGGCCTGCGAGTATGCCCAGGCACATCCGGACGAGCTGCGCGCGATCCTGCCCACCTACACGAAGGTCGCCGCCGACCTGGCCGGGCGGATCAGACTGCCGGTCTACACGACCGCCGCCGCACCGGCCGGCTGGCAGCGGTGGGCCGACATCCTCACCCGGCAGCAGGTCGCCAAGAAGCCGGTCAGTGCGGAAGGCGCCTATCTGTGACCGTCCTCAAGGGGCTGGCCGGGCTGCTCGTCCTGGCCGGTCTCTGGGACGTGCTCCGGCTCGTGCATCTGCTGCCGCCGACCGCGACCCCGGCCGGCCGGGACGTCGCCGCCGCGCTGGCGTCGCCGGAAGTCCGTGGCGGCCTGGCCGCCGCCGTCGGGCACACGGTGACCGCCTGGGCTGCCGGAGTGCTGCTGGCCGCGGTCGTCGGGATCGCCGCCGGCCTGGCCACCGGCCTGTCCCGATGGGCTGACGCGGCGAGCCGGGTCGTGGTCGACTTCCTGCGCCCGATCCCGGCGGTCGCGCTGATCCCGGTCGCGATCGTGGTCGCCGGCATCGGCGTCCCGATGCAGGCTCTGCTGGTGGCATTCGCCTGCCTGTGGCCGCTTCTGATCAGCACCCGGTTCGGGGTCCGGGATGTCGACCCGATGCTCGTGGAGACCGGCCGGGTCCTCGGCGCCTCCGGTGCGCGCCTGATCGCCACGGTCACCGTGCCGGCCGCCGCCCCGGCCATCCGCACCGGGCTGCGCACCGCCGCCGGCCTGGGCATCGTCGTCGCCGTCGCCGTCGAGCTGGTCACCGGCAGCCCCGGGCTCGGCTCGTTCATCGGCCTGCAGCTGCAGGGTGGCCAGATCGCCGCCGCCTACACCGGCATCCTCGCGGCGGGCCTGCTCGGGGCCGCCGTCCACAGCCTGCTCGGATCATGAACGCGCGACCGCTTCTCGGCCTGGCCACCGCCGGGCTGCTGCTGACCGCCTGGGAGGTCGCCGGCCGGGTCGGTGCCACCGGCCTGTTCCCCCCGGTCAGCGACGCCCTCCGGGAGCTGGCCGCGATCGACGTGCGGACCGACGTGCTCCCGTCCGCCGGCCGCGCGATCGCCGGGTTCCTCCTCGGATCACTGGCCGGTGCGCTGCTCGGCGTCGGCATCGGCTGGTTCCGCGCGCTGGAGCCGTGGGTGCGGCCCAGCCTGGAGCTCCTGCGCGCGATCCCGCCGCCGGCCGTCCTGCCGGCCGCCGTCCTCGCCCTCGGCCCCACCTCGGGCATGCGGATCACCGTCATCGCGGCCGCCGCCATGTGGCCGGTTCTGATCGCCGGGGTCGACGCCACCCGGGCCGTCGAGCCGCGCTATGTCGACGTCGCCCGGATCAGCGGCGCCCGGCCGTACACGGTGATCCTCCCGGCCGTGCTGCCCGCCCTGGTCACCGCCATGCGCGTCGCCCTCGGCATCGCCCTGATCATGATGGTGATCAGCGAGATGATCGCGGCCACCGGCGGCCTCGGCTACCTCATCCTGCAGGCCCAGCGCACCTACGCGATGGCCCAGATGTATGCCGGGATCATCGTCCTCGGCCTGCTCGCCCTGGCCGTGACCGGCGTCTTCGGCCTGCTGGAACGCCGTGTCCTGCGTTGGTACCACGACTGGAGGGCGATCGTCGATGGCTGACGTCCCGCTGATCCGCGTGGCCGGTCTGAGCCGGACCTTCACCGGCCGCCGCGGTCAGCGCACCCCGGCTCTCGACGACGTCGGCTTCGTGCAGGCCGAGGACGAGCTCGTCGCGGTCGTCGGCCCGTCCGGCTGCGGCAAGACCACGCTGCTGCGCTGCCTGGCCGGCCTGGAGAGACCCGACAACGGCATGATCTGGTACGACGGAAGCCCGGTCACCGCGATCCCCGCCGGTGTGTCGATCGTGTTCCAGGACTACCACCGCAGCCTGTTCCCCTGGCTGACCGTCCGGGAGAACGTCCGGTTCCCGGTCCGCCCGCTGGGCCGTGCGGTGGGGCGGCGGCTGGCCGGCGAGGCCCTGTCGATGGTCGGGCTCACCGACTTCGCCGACCACCACCCGTGGCAGCTGTCCGGCGGCATGCAGCAGCGCGTCGCGATCGCCCGGGCCATCGTGTCGAGCCCCCGCTACCTGCTGATGGACGAGCCGTTCGCCTCGGTGGACGCACAGACCCGGGCCGCTCTCGAGCAGCTCACCCTGTCGGTCGCGGTCCGTGTCGGCGTCACCGTCCTGCTGGTCACCCACGACATCGACGAGGCGATCCTGATGGCCGACCGGGTGCTGGTGCTCTCCGGCCGGCCGGGCCGCATCCTGAAGGAGGTACCGATCGACCTGCCCCGTCCCCGTGACGAGGTGGAGACCAGGGCCCTGCCGCGTTTCCAGGACTACCGTCGCGAGGTGCACGGGCTCATCGGCTCCGGCTCCGGCTCCGGCTCCGATCAGGGCGCCTCCGGGTCGTACCCGTAGATCCATCCGTTCGCGACCAGCGGATCGCGCTGCGCGAACGTCGCGTCCCGCTCCCGCTGCGCCGGCCCGTCCGGCAGATGGTTCGACTCCGAACGAGCACGGCTGACCTGCTGCAACCGGGTGGTACGCGGAATCCGCAGCTCTTCGTACTCCCGCAACGCCGCCCGTGGATCGTCGTGCTCCGCGAGACACCGGGCCAGCACGGCGGCGTCCTCGATCGCCTGCGCCGCGCCCTGGGCATAGAACGGGAACATCGGATGCGCGGCGTCGCCCAGCAGCGTCGTCCCGCCCCGCGACCAGCCGGGCAGCGGCGGCCGGTCCAGCAGCGCCCACCGGCCCAGCGTCGCCGCCGACTCGATCAGCCCGGTCAGGCGCGGATCCCAGCCGTCGAACTCGGCCCGCAACTCGGCCACCGTCGCGGTGGCCGTCCACGACTCCACGGTGTAGTCGCCGGCCGGTGCCACCCCGACCAGGTTCACCAGCCGGCCCGCGGCCACCGGATAGTGCACCAGATGACGGCCCGGCCCGAGCCACAACGTCTGCGCCGGGCGGCGCGCGAAATCGGGAGCGACATCCGCCGGTACGAGCGCCCGAAACGCACACAGCCCCGAAAAGGTGGCCGGCGTGTCCCCGAACAGTGCGGCCCGCACGATCGAGTGGAGGCCGTCCGCCCCGACCACCACGTCGGCCTCCACGGTGTGCCCGTCGGCGAACCGCAGCCGGCCACCGTCGACGGCCACACACCGGCGGCCCAACTCGACCCGCTCCACCTGCGGCAACAGGGCACGCAGCAGGTCGGCCCGGTGGATCGTCCAGGTGTGCTCGCCGTACATGTCGGCGCATGCCGTGGACAGGTCCTCCCAGGACAGCACGGTGCCGTCGCGCCAGCGGCGGAACTCCCACCCGACGTCCAGGCGCAGCGCGTGCTCGCGCAGCCCGTCGAAGACACCGAGGCGCCGCAGCAGGCGGGCCGCGTTCGGCGTGACCAGCAGACCGGCTCCCACCTGGGTCAGGGCGGCGGCCTGCTCGTAGACCGTGCACGCCAGACCGGCACGGCGCAGGAAGGCGGCGGTGGCCAGCCCGCCGATCCCGCCCCCGAGGATCGCGATTCGTACCGTCACACCCGCGAATCATAGTTATGGTTGCCGATGGCGAGTCGTTGATCTTCTTCAGGAGGACGTATGCACCCGTTCCGTCAGGCCGTCGAGGCCCGGGATGCCGCCGCGATCGAGGGGCTGCTGGCCGACAATGTCGTGTTCACCAGTCCGGTCGCGTTCAAGCCGTACCCCGGGAAGGCTCTGACCGCCGCGATCCTGCGCGGAGCCATGCGGGTCTTCGAGAACTTCCGGTACGTACGGGAGATCGCCGACGGGCGCAACCACGCGCTGGTCTTCGAGGCCGAGGTCGACGGCAAGGCGCTCACCGGCTGCGACTTCCTGCACCTGGACGAGGACGGCCGGATCGACGAGATCATGGTGATGGTGCGTCCGCTGTCCGGGGCGAACGCGCTGGCCGAGGCGATGGCCGCCCAGTTCCCCCGGATCCAGCAGGAGGCGATGCGTCAGTAGGATCTCCCTCCGTGGACAATCTGACGCACACGCTGATCAGCGTTCTGGTCGCGGAGACCGTCCACCGCAGTGTCCCGCCGTCGGCGGTGCTCAGCGACCGGGCTCGGCGGACCGTCGCCATCACCGTCATGGCGGTCGGCGGCAACCTGCCCGACGCCGACGTCCTCTACACCACCTGGGCCGGCAGCACCCTGGACTACCTGCTGCACCACCGTGGCCACACCCACACCGTGCCCGGCGCGCTCGCGCTGTCGCTGCTGCTGTTCGCGGCGGTGCGGTTGTGGTGGTGGCGCCGGAAGGTGACGCCGTCGGCCGGCGACACCTGGTTCCTGGCCGGTCTGTCGGTGCTGGCGACCCTGCTGCACATCGGGCTCGACTTCACCAACAGCTACGGGGTGCACCCGTTCTGGCCGGTCGACGACCACTGGTATTACGGCGACGCGGTGTTCATCGTCGAGCCGCTGTTGTGGGCGTGCGCGGCGACGCTGCTGTTCGTGCTGCCGAGCCGGACCGGGCGGATCCTGATCACGGTGGTGCTGGCGGCCGGCCTCGGGCTGAGCTGGTTCACGGGGTTCGTACCCCTGGCGTTCGCCGCCCTGCTCACCGCCCTCGTCGCCGGGCTCGCCGCGCTGAGCCGATTCGCCCCCGCACGGGTGGCGCTCGCCGCCGGCGTCGTCACCTGGCTGGCGCTGACCGCGACGTTCGTGGTCACCTCCCGGACCGCGGAGAGCCGCATCGAGGCGCTGCTGGCCGACCGGTTCCCGCAGGCCAGGACCCTTGACGTGGTGCTGACGCCGATGCCCGCCAACCCGGTGTGCCGGGAGCTGCTGGCCGTGCAGACCACCTCTGACGAGTACGTTCTCCGTCGCGCGTTCCATTCGCTGGCGCCCGGCTGGATCACCGCCGCCCGATGTGCGGAGCTGTTCCCGTCCGGCGCCGAACGGACCGCGCCGCTGGTGCCGGTTGCGCAGCCGTCGACGGCCGAGATCGCCTGGGGCGGCGAGTTGGCCCTCCCGGCCGATCTCCTGCCGGGCCTGGTCGGCGACTACTGCGCTGTGGACGCCCTGCTGCAGTTCGCGCGTGCGCCGTGGGCGGTGGCGGAGGGTGACGGGTGGGTCGTCGGTGACTTGCGGTACGACCGCGAGCCGGGCCTGGGAATGGCCGAGGTGCGGGTCGGCCCGTCACAGGACGAGTGCCCGGATTTGCCCGCGCCGTGGACGCCACCCCGAGAGGATGTTCTGACCGGCGAGTGATCTTGCCGCCGTCGGAAGGGGGTTCCGGTGTCGCTCGGTTACGAGGACTACCTGGATACGTTCGCAGGCTTTCCGGTCTGGCGCTGGGAGGACGGCGTGCCGGAAGACCCGGCGACGGTTGCCTGGCGGATCGACACCGGCCACGGAGAGCGCAGGATCGAGCAGGTCCTCGACGAGATGCTGGAGGACACCAGGCCCGACGGCCCGATAGCCCTGATCATCGGGAACTGGGGACATCCGTTTAAAAGTCCCTTCCCGATCGATCTCTTGACCGGCAACGCCGACCGGTTCGGGGCTCTTCGCGCGCTGTTCATCGGTGAGATCGCACAGGAGGAGTGCGAGATCTCCTGGATCACTCAGGGTGACATCACCCCTGTGCTGGAGACCTTCCCCGGACTTCAACATCTGTGGGTTCGCGGCGCCTCCCGGGGGCTGACACTGCGGCCGGTGCGGCACGAAAACCTTCACGAGCTGGTCCTGCAGGGAGGTGGACTGTCCGCCGATCTGGTCCGGGCGCTCAGCGCGTGCGACCTGCCTCTGCTGGAGGAACTGGAATTGTGGCTCGGCGTCGCGCAGTACGGCGGTGACGCCGGGGTCGGCGACCTCGCACCCATCCTGGCCGGGCGGCCGATGCCCACGCTCACCTGGCTCGGGTTGCGCAACGCCGAGATCGCCGACGAGATCGCGGCGGCCGTCGCGGCGGCTCCGATCGTCGCCCGGCTGAGGGTGCTCGATCTGTCCTGGGGGACGCTGAGCGACACGGGGGCCGAGGCGCTACTGGCAGGCCAGCCGCTCACCCATCTGGAACACCTGGTCCTCAATCATCACTTCATGTCGCCGGAGGTGGCGCGGCGACTGGTCGACGACCTGCCGGGGGTCACGGTCGACGTCGGGGGCGCGCGGGAGGAAGAGGAAGAGGAGTGGGGCCGCTACACCGCGGTCAACGAGTAGGCCCGGCCACGCGGCCGGGCCCATCGAGGCGGATCAGCAGCGGCCCAGGTCCTGCCACTGCTCGGTCCAGCCGGGCTCCGAGCCCTGCGTCCAGTACCGGGCCTTCCACAGGTGCACGCCGTCACCCGACTTCGGGCCGGACGGGTCGCCGTACCGGCTCTTCTCGTGTTTGACCGTGTTTCCGCCGAGGTAGACCGAGCTGAACTGCCAGTTCGGGGCGGTGGAGCAGTTTCCGGCCGGCACCGACGGCGACGGTGAGCCGGGGTTCGACGGCGACGGTGAGCCGGGGGTCGAGGGGACGGGTTGGTGCATGGGCCGGACGTGGCGACCGTGTCGGTGAAGCGGGTGCCCGCCGTCCGGTACGACGCCGTCTGCGAGCCGACCTGGGCCGGGCTGAGCACCTGGTTCTTGGCGAACAGCACCCAGTCGACCTGCTCGATGTAGGTGGACTGGCCGCCGGTGTGGGTGGCCGTGTCGATGAACCACAGGTTCCAGTTGATGGTCATCGTCTGGCGGGGGAAGAACTTGCCGCCGTGGTCACCGACCTGGACACCGTCGATCCAGTAGACGACGTGGCCGTTGGCGACCTGCGCGACCAGATCGTGCCAGCCGTTCAGGCTCGACCGCTGCTCGGAGTGCAGGTTGTCGGCGAACCACGGCTCGTTGCGGTACGTGTACCAGGTGGTCTGGTAGTTGATCGGCCCGGTCTCGCCCCAGCCGCCGTTCGGCAGGTACTCGGAGATGTCGAGCTCGCTGTAGGTGGGGTCGAGGTCGCCGTTGAGCGGGCTGATCGTGAAGAACGTCTGGTTGATGTGGTCGCCGTCGTTGCCGCTGACCGGCGTGTCGGTGAACCGGACCCGGCTGGCGTAGGTGCCTTCCAGGTAGCGCTTCTGCGTGGAGTAGAGCTCGGCGTGGCTGGTCCCGGCGGCGGTGCCGTCGGTCGAGGCGGTCAGCTGCATCACCTTCTGGCCGGCGTCGGTCGGGAAGGTGACCGCGTTCGGTGACCAGTTGGCCCCGGGAACGCCGGGTCCGCCCTGGTAGCTGCGCGGGGTCCAGCCGTTGGCGGTCAGTGCCGGGTCGGCGGACGAGGTGTAGTGGAAGTCGTCGAACAGGTAGCCGCAGTCGGCGGCGGAGGCGGTGCCGGCGTTGACGGCGACCACGCCGACGGCCGCCAGGACCGTCGCCGCGGCACCGCCGAGCAGGCGTTTCGCGATGGACATGAGCCGTGTCCTCCCTGGGGAAGGGGCATACTTTTCATTAAAGCTTGTTGCCGATGAAAATTACGACCGTCACGACGGTAAGTCAATAATGAATCTCCATGCGCCGATGGCCGGTGGGTGAGCCGGGCAAAGACTCGGCCAGCATTCGGCAAAGAATCGGCAAGGCTCTTTGCCCGCTCTTTGCCCGGCGGCGGCGGACAGTCGTGATATCCCTGGTCAGGGCGGTTCCGGGGAGATCTTGGTACGGTCGCCCGGCGGCTACCCTTCTCCAGGTGCGTGTACTTCTGGTGGAGGACGATCACCCCGTCGCCGAGTCGCTACGACGTGGACTGGGCCGGTACGGGTTCGAGGTCGAGTGGGTGACCGACGGCCGGTCCGCGCTGGCGGCGCAGCCGTGTGACCTGGTGCTCCTGGATCTCGGGCTGCCCGACACCGACGGCCTGGACGTCTGCCGGGAGCTGCGGGCCCGCGGATCGGTGCCGATCATCGTGATCAGCGCGCGGGCCGAGGAGGTCGACCGGGTCGTCGGGCTGGAGCTCGGCGCCGACGACTACGTCTCCAAGCCGTTCGGGATGCGGGAGGTGATCGCGCGGATCCGGGCGGTCCTGCGCCGCTCCGCCGGGTCCGGCGCGGACAGTGCGCCCGCCGCGGCGAACGAGCCGCTGCCGGAACGCCTCGTCATCGACCGGCGCGCGCGGCGGGTGCTGATGGACGGCGTCGAGGTGGCGCTCACCCCGCGCGAGTACGACCTGCTGGCCTACCTGGCCACCGAGCCCGGGCAGCTGTTCACCCGCGAGCAGATCATGGAATCGGTGTGGGACACCAACTGGTTCGGTCCCACCAAGACACTGGACGTGCACGTCGGGGCGCTGCGCCGCAAGCTCGGCGGGGCGATCACCCTGGAGACGGTCCGCGGCGTCGGGTTCCGGCTGGTGGCGGCTCCGTGATCCGTCAACTGACGGTCAGCTACGTGGTGCTGGTGGCGGTCGCCATCGTCGCGTTCACCGTTCCGGTCGCGTGGGTGCTGACCGATCAGCTCAGCGACGACGCGGTCAGCGCCGCCCGCCGGGAGGCCGACACCGCGGCCCTGCTGCTGGCCGGCGGTGACACCCCGTCACACCGGGCGCTCGCCGAGCTGATGGACGCCTACCAGCGCCAGACCCCGGGCCGGCTCGACGCCGTGACCGTGCCCGGCCGTCCGGCCGACGGGGTGCCCGCCGCCGTCGAACCGGGCGACCCGGCGTTCACCCGCGCGCTGGCCGGCGATCCGGTCGTCGTCTGGGGTCCTCAGGCGAGCCTGGGGGAGGAGGGCTTCGCCGTGGCGGTCCCGGCGCGCGATGCCCGCGGTGAGGTGGTCGGCGCGGTCCGGGTCACCTACCCCTCCGCGCCCCTGGACCGCCGGCAGTGGCAGATCTGGGGATTCCGTGGCGTCCTTGCGGTCGCCGTGCTGATCGCCGCGGCCCTGGCCGGCATGGTCTTCGCCCGCCGGGTGACCAGCCCGCTGCGAGACCTGAACCGGATGGCCGTCCGGCTGCGCGACGGCGACCTGGCGGTACGGGTCGAGGAGACCGGCCCACCGGAGGTACGGACGCTGGCCCGCACTCTCAACACGGCGGCCGAGACCATCGACGGCCTGGTCCGTTCCCAGCGCACCTTCATCGCCAACGCGTCGCACCAGTTGCGTACCCCGCTCACCGCCCTGCGGCTGTCGCTGGACAACATCGCCGACGCGGCACACGACCCGGAGCTGCGCGAGGACGTCGACCAGGCGTCGGCCGAGGTGATCCGGATGAGCCGCCTGGTCAACGGGTTGCTGGCGCTGGCCCGGGCCGAGGGTGACGTCTCGGCGCCGGAGCGGACCGCGGTGTACGACGTGACCCGCGAACGCTTCGACGTGTGGCGGGCCGCCGCCGGCGAGAAGGACGTGACCCTCGAGCTGGCCGGCACCGGACCGGGCCCGGTCGCCCTGATCACTCGCGGTCATCTCGAACAGATTCTGGACAACCTGTTCGCCAACGCGCTGGAGGTGTCGCCGACCGGTGGCCGGGTCTGGGTCACCGCCGTCGGTGACGGTGACCTGGTGCGGGTCACCGTCACCGACGACGGGCCGGGCATCGCGCCCGAGCTGCGGGAACGGGCGTTCGACCGGTTCTGGCGCGGCGACAGCCGGCCCGGCGGCTCCGGGCTCGGCCTGGCCATCGTGCGTCAGCTGGTCGAGGACGACGGTGGACGCATCCACCTGGACGCGGCCGGCGGTGGCGGTCTGCGTGTCGTCATCGCCTTCCGCGCCGCCGGGCCGGCTATTCCGGCATCGCCGAGGAATGGTGGTTGACGATCAGCCACTTCCCGCCGATGCGCTCGTAGACGAAGGTGTAGCGGGCATCCACGATCCGCGTCCCGGAATCGGAGCGCAGGGTGAACCGATAGGTGCCGGTGTCGACCGCCGTGGTCGGGTCGAGCACCGTCACGTGCGATGCGGTGACAACCGCCTGCGGACGGTTCTGCAGGAAATGCTGGAAATAGTCGACGATCTCCGCGCGGCTGGTGCGGACCTGGTTGGACACGGTCGGCACCAGGACACCGCCGGGGGCGTACCGGTCGGCCACCCGCTGCGCGTCGAGCGTCGCCAGCGACCGGTTCCACTGCGTGAACAGCGCACGGATCTGCTGCTCGGAGGTGTGGGACCGAACCGTCGGAGAGGCGGTCGCGCTCGATACCGGCCACGGCGCCACGGTCACGGCCAGCGCTGCGGCCGTGCCGGCGGCGAGGATGCGTACCCTCCGGGTCATGTCGTCTCCTGTCGATCGGGGATCGTTGCATTCCACGATCGCCGCCGGACCACCAGCACCGGGAAAGGCAGCGGACAACGTTTCGCGAAGAATGGCCGGGGCGCTCGACGCCCCGGCCATTCCCGTCCGTTTCCCTGACGCTCAGCTGGTCAAGGTGCCGCGCAACAGACTGTTTCCGGAATGCGTGGCGTCGCCGTCGTGCGGCTCGTCGCTCACGTCGACCAGGCGGAACCGGTTCAGGTCGGTGCCCGGCGGCACCGGCAGCACCACCCGGCGCTGGTCGGACAGGTTGCCCAGCGCGACCATCTTCGTCGGATCGTCCGGATCCAGCAGCCACACCTCATGGAAACCGGTGGTCAGCGGCAGGTTGCTGACGTCGATCTCCACCTCGCCGTCGGCCAGCACCCGGACGCTGCCCTTCGCGTCGGCCGACACCGTCGGCAGCGGCGTCAGCGTGGCCCGCGCGGTCACCGACTCGGTGGCCCGCCGATCCAGCAGACGGTCGACGGTCACGGTGCCGGCGATCGCGAAGACCGCGGCGGCGGCCGCGGCGATCAACGGCGCCCAGCGGCGCGAGCGCTTGCGGTGGGCGCGGTGCTCGGCCAGGTCGGTGACCGGCGTCTCCTTCACTCGGGTACGGGCGATGTCGTCCTCTATCGCTCGCCAGATGCGCTCCGGCGGTGCCGGGAGATCGTGGACCTCCTGGGCCTCCGCCCCCAGGCCGGCCACCTCACGGAACCCGTCGAGGTCCCGTCGGCAGACAGCGCACTCCGCGAGATGATCCGACTCGGTCAACTCCTCGGGCTCCTCAGAGAGCGCGAGAAGGACCAGCCGATCGGGATCCAAATGCTGCACCGTCCACCTCCCAACGACGTCGCAGACTGGCCATTCCACGGCGGATATGGCTCTTGACCGTGCCGAGGGGCAACCCCGTCACGGCTGATATCTGTGGATGGGTCAGATCGTCGAAGAACGCCAGCTCCAGCGTGCGCCGCTGCTCCTCGGGCAGCCGGCCCAGCTCGTCCGCGACGACCAGACGGTCGACGATCCGTTCCGGGGTCTCCCGCTCGTCCGCCGGCGGGAGCTGCGTGCGTACCGTCTCTGTCGTGCGGTCCTCGCGTGCCGCCGACCGCAACCGGTCCACCACCTTGCGCCGGGCGATGCCCAGCAGCCAGCTCAGCAGCGTGCCGCGCTGCGGGTCGTAGCCGTCCCGCCCGGTCCACGCCGCCACGAACGTCACCTGTGTCACGTCCTCGGCGTCCGCCCGGTTGCCCAGCAGCCGCTGAGCCAGATACAGCACCGCCGCGCCATGGCGCTCGTACGCCGTACGCAGAGCCTTCTCGTCGCCGGCGCGCAACCGCTCGGCGAGCTCGTCGTCGGAGCTCATCGACCTCCCTTCCGCGCATCTGTTCTCCTGTTTCTTCGTTCCCCGGCCCGCCCGTGGATGCACCGGATTTTTTTTCTCCGCCACCGCATCCACGGCCGCCGCCGCGAGCGAAGGACCGTGCGTACCGATTCCACGACGATCGTCAGAGGAGCACCAGTGCGCACTTCGTACCTTCGCCGCACGGCCACGCTGGGGGCCGTGACCATGATCGCCCTCGGCGCCACCGGCGCGTTCGCCGCCCTGCCCGCCCACGCCGCGGCCGACTCGCAGGTGTCGGTCGTGCACGGCATCCCCAAGCAGCCGGTCGACGTCTACGTCAACGGCGAGAAGACCATCCCCGACTTCCAGCCGGGCAAGGTCGCCGGCCCGCTGACCCTGCCGGCCGGGCAGTACGACATCGCCCTGACCAAGCCGGGCGCGCCGATCGCCGACGCTCTGCTGACCGTCGACGACGCCGAGGTCCCCGGCGGGGCGAACATCAGCCTCGTCGCCCACCTGGGCGCGGACGGCAAGCCGGTGCTCACGCCGTTCGTCAACGACACCGCCAAGCTCGCCGCCGGCAAGGCCCGCCTGATCGTCCGGCACACCGCCGCGGCCCCGGCCGTGGACGTGCGCGCCGGCGGCAAGCCGGTCTTCGAGGACCTCACCAACCCGAACGAGGCCAAGGCCGACGTCGACGCCGGAACCGTCGCCGCCGACGTGGTGCTGGCCGGCACCGAGACCCGGGTGCTCGGCCCGGCCGACCTCAACCTGAAGGAGGGCACCGCGACCATCGTGTACGCGATCGGGTCGGCCGACGACAAGACGCTCGACATCGTCGCGCAGACCGTCGACGGGCTGCACTCGGCGCCCGGCGGGGTGCCCAGCGGCGACGGCGGCCGCGCCGACCGGGGCGTGTCCCTGCCCTGGTACGGCGCCGGCGCGGTCGGCATCCTGCTGGCCCTGTTCGGCCTGACCCGGCTGGCCACCGGCCGGCGGTGAGCTCTCGGCAGCATGACGGCACGTCCCGGCGCTCGCCGGGGCGTGCCCTGCTCCTGGTCGCCGCGGGCACGGTGCTCACCACGGCGTTCGCGGTCGTCGCGTGCCGGGCCGAGCCCGCGCCCGACTTCGGCGGGCCGTCGGTGACCGGCCTGGCCTCCCCGTCGCGCCCGCCGGTCGCGAGCGTGCCGGTCCCGCGCTCGCCGGGCCCACGGGTGCCGGTCACCGACGGCGGGCTGCCCGCGGCCGCCGACGAGGCCCCGGCCCGGCTGCGCATCCCGTCGCTCGGCCTGGACGTGACCGTCGACGCCGTCGGCATCGACCCCGCGACCGGGGACTTCGCGGTCCCGCCGAGCGTCGACCGGGTCGGGTGGTACCGGTTCGGGCCGGGCGCCGCCGCCCGGGCCGGGTCGATCGTCATCGCCGGGCACGTCGACAGCGCGGCCGAGGGGGAGGGGGCCTTCTTCCGGCTCGGCGCCCTCGACGACGGAGACCGCGTGACGCTCACCGGCCCGGACGGGCGCGACCGGAGGTTCACCGTGATCGCCCGGGAGCGCTACCGCAAGACGGCCGTCCCACTGGAGAAGTACTTCGCCCGCACCGGCGACGTCCGCCTCACCCTGATCACCTGCGGCGGGCCGTTCGACGCCGCGACCCGCCACTACCGCGACAACGTGGTGGTCACCGCCGTACCCCGCGAATGACCGTGACCGGCCGTCTCAGACGTCGCCGGTGAGGGTCGGCAGGAGCTTGGCGGTGATGTCGCGCAGCCGGACCACGTCGTCCTCGGTGAGGTGGTCGAAGACCAGGCGGCGCACCTCCGTCACGTGGCCGGGGGCGGCCGCCGCGAGCACGGCGAACCCGGCGTCGGTCAGGTGCGCGATCTGGCCGCGCTTGTCCGTCGGGCAGGCCCGCCGGGCCACCCACCCACGCTGCTCCAGGGTGGCGACCGCGTGCGAGAGCCGGGTCGTGGTGGTGCCGGCCCGGCGGGCCAGCTCGGTCATCCGCATCGCCCGTTCGGGACGGAGGCTCAGCGCCGACAGGATGTGGTAGTGGGTGTGCGGCAGGCCGGCGTCCTCCCGTAGCTGCTGGTCGAGCGCGGTGGGCATCAGCATCAGGATCTGGGCGAGGTTGAGCCACGCGCCCATCTCGGTGTCGCTGAGCCACGGCGGCTCGTCGGCGGCGCCCGGGCTCATCCGATGATCTCCAGACGCGCGGCGGGCCGCAGGACGTGACTGTTGACGGCCCGCACCTGGTCGGCCATGTCGGGTAGCTCCAGCACCTCGACGCCGTGCCGCCGCAGGGTCTCGACGCCGTCGCAGTCGGCGAACAGGATCGGCTCGCGCCACGCCAGGACCACCCGGCCGACGTGTGCGTCCAGGATCAGCCGCGTGCAGGTGGCCGGGCGCGACCGGCGGGCGGTGCACGGCTCCAGTGACGTGTACAGGGTCGCCGCCGACAGGTCGAGGCCGGCCAGCCGGGCCAGGGCCTCCTCCTCGGCGTGGTGGTGCGGGTGGGTCTCGCCGGTGTAGCCGGTGGCCAGCACCGTCCCGTCGCCGTCGACGACCACCGCGCCCACCGCATACCGGTCCGGTACGGCCGGGGCCAGCCGGGACACCCGGATCGCCTCGCTGAGCCAGAAACGGTCGGCGGCCGTCACGACGCCACCGCTGTCAACGGCAGGTCCAGCGTGTGGGCGGTGTGGTCGCGCTTGGTGGTCAGGTAGCGGGCGTTCGCGGCGGACAGGTGCACGCCGGTGGGGATCCGCTCGGTCACGTCGATGCCCCGTGCGGCGAGCTGCGCCGCCTTGTCCGGGTTGTTGCTGAGCAGCCGGATCCGCGGCGCGCCGAGGGACTGCAGCATCTGCGCGGCGGCGGTGTAGTCACGCTCGTCCTCGCCGTGGCCCAGCGCCAGGTTGGCCTGATACGTGTCGAGGCCGGTGTCCTGCAGGGCGTAGGCGTCGAGTTTCGCGTACAGCCCGATGCCCCGGCCCTCCTGGCGCAGGTAGAGCAGGAACCCGCCGGTCCCGGTGATCCGCTCGGCGGCCTCCCGCAACTGCGGGCCGCAGTCGCAGCGCTCACTGCCGAACACGTCGCCGGTCAGGCACTCGCTGTGCGGCCGGACCAGAGGCGCCGGGCCGCCGTTCGCCGCGACCGTCACCGCGGTACGCCAGTCGCCGAACCCGAGTGCCAGGTGCTCACGGCCGTCGGCCAGCCCGGTGAACGTGAACACGCGTGCCGACGTCGAGTACCCGTCCGGGAACCGTAACGGCACCGTCACCTGCGTACGAATCTGCGCCGTCATCGCGTACCCCCAAAGTTATTGAACCTTCAGCAACCAGCATCGTCCGCATCTGTTGAATGATCAATAAACCGGAGGGTGGCGTCAGTCACGCCGAGTCCGGCCACGGTGCGCCGGGGTCATCATCGGCTGCGCCGCGGCCGCGGATGAGCAGTCCCGGGTCATCCGCGCTCATCCGGCGGTCATCCCGCGGCAACCGGCCGATCGCGGCACAGAGATGCGTGCCGCCCGGGCATTACACAAAGAACCGCTTGTTAAAGCGAGGCTTTGTATTAGGGTGGGGTCATGCCTGATCTCGACGCCGCCTTCGCCGCGCTCGGCGACCCCGTCCGGCGGGCCCTGGTCACCCGGCTGTCCCGGGGAGACGCCACGGTCGGTGAGCTCGCCCAGCCTTTCGGGCTCTCCCAGCAGGCGATCTCCCACCACGTCGGGGTCCTGCGCCGCAGCGGCCTCATCGAGCAGCGGCGGGAGGGCACCCGGCGGCCGTGCCGGCTGCGGGTCGACCGGCTGTCCCAGCTCGGCGGCTGGATCGACGAGCAACGTCGCGCCTGGGACGACCGGCTCGACGCCCTCGACAAGCACCTCGCCGACGACGGGACACCCCGGTGACGCGGGCCGAGATGCACGGTGACGAGCTGATCGCCCGGCGCGGGTTCGCGGCGCCGCCCGAGCGGGTCTGGGCCGCCTTCGCCGAGCCGGCCGGTGTCGCCGCGTTCTGGGGCGGGTCACACGCGACGGTTCCGGCCGGGTCGGTGACCATCGACCTGCGGCCCGGGGGAGAGCTCTCCCTCGACACCCGAGCGCCCGACGGCGCGACCCGGCGGCTGCGGTTCGTGTATGTGAGCGTCACCGTCCCCCATGAACTGGTCTTCGACGAGCCGGTCACCGGGCTCCGGACGACCGTGACGATCCGTCCCGCCGGCACCGGCACCGACCTGACCGTCCACCAGCGACGGCTCCCGCCCGAGCTGCGTACGGCGCAGGCGGCCGACGGTCTCGCCTCGATCCTCGACGCCCTCGGCGCCTATCTGTCCGACGACCTACGGGAGAGACCATGACGCAGTCCGCTCAGCAGCACCTCGTCCAGGAGTACTTCGAGGGTTTCCGGGCCGGTGACCACCCACGGATCCTCGCGACACTCACCGACGACGTCGTCTGGGTCATCCACGGTCACCGGACCACTCACGGCAAGGTCGAGTTCGACGGCGAGATCGAGAACCCGGGGTTCACCGGCAGTCCGACACTCGACGTGCAGCGGGTCCTCGAGGACGGGGCGGTCGTCGTCACCACGGGGGAGGGGCGTGGGGTCAGCGTCGACCACGGCCCGTTCCGGTTCGCCTTCAACGACCTGTTCACCTTTCGCGACGGGTTGATCGCGCGCGTCGACTCGTACGTCGTCCCGCTGCCCTGAAGGGTGCCGGGTCGCGTTCCGGAAGGCGCCGGTCAGACGTTCGGCTCGGAGAAGAGGGCGAGCAGCTCGCCGATGTGGTGTCCCGCCTCGGCCGGATGCCGGAACTGCCCGGCCGGGTTGACGGTGTACTCGTTGCGGCGCCCCACCCGGGTCCGCTGGAGATATCCGGCGGCCTCCAGGTCGGCGACGATGGTCTGGGCGGCCCGCTCGGTGATGCCGACCGACCCCGCCACGTCACGTAGCCGCGCGGTGGGCTCGCGGGCGACGGCGAGCAGCACGTGCGCGTGGTTGGTCAGGAACGTCCACATGGTCACCTCCGGTTGACAGGCGAAGCATAATTCGTGAATACTTGGACGTAGTTCGAGGGGAGTACCCGACGATCCACGCGTCGCCGTCACTACGGACCGGCCATCCGGTCCCGGTCGCGCAGCCACCGCCACGGTGGCCCGGGGAGACCTTCGTCCAGCACGCCCGGCTCCGCAGCGCGGGGGACGGGCTCCTACTACGCCGGTTACCTCATCGAGAAGGCGCTGTCGATCGACAACGTCTTCGTCTTCGCCCTGATCTTCACGACCTTCGCCGTCCCCGCCGCCTACCAGCACAAGGTGCTCTTCTGGGGCGTCATCGGGGCCCTGGTCTTCCGGTTCGTGTTCATCTTCGTCGGCGCGGAGCTGCTGGAGACCTTCTTCTGGACGGCGTACGTGTTCGGCGCCTTCCTGGTCTGGACCGGCTACAAGATGGCGTTCCAGCACGGCGACCAGTCCCCGTCGGAGCGCAACACGGTGGTGCGCCTGATGCGGCGGATCGTCCCCACCGACCCGGCCTACCACGGCGACCGGTTCTTCACCCGGATCGACGGCAAGCGCGTCGCCACCCTGCTGTTCATGGTCCTGATCGCGGTCGAGGCCACCGACCTGATCTTCGCGATCGACTCGGTCGCCGCGATCCTCGCCATCACCACCAGCATCTTCATCGTGTGGACCGCCAACGCCTTCGCCATCCTCGGCCTGCGCAGCCTCTACTTCTGCCTCGCCGGCCTGCTGCGCCGCTTCGTGCACCTGTACTACGGACTGGCCGTCCTGCTCGCCTTCGCCGGGGTCAAGCTGATCCTGTCCGAGACCCCGGTCGGCAAGCTGCCCATCCCGGTCACGCTGGGCGTCATCGTCGTGACGATCACCGTGTCCGTCGTCTGGAGCCTGCGCAGCACCCGCGAGACGGTCACCCCGGGCAGCTGACGGTGTGCTGTGCGGTGACCGCGGCGCCGTCGTCGGAGGCGGCGATCACCACCGACACGGCGCCGTCCCGGTAGGCGACCCGGTTGGCGCCCGCGGCCGAGAAGGTCCGGGCGCCGGCCGGGATGGTGCCGAGGAACCGCTCCGCGAGCCGTCCCGCCTCGACCGGCTCACTGACCGCCGACACGGTGACCATGTCCCCGGACGGGCAGCGCAGATGCTGCTCGGTGACGGCGGCGGCCCGGGCGCCCACCACGGTGAGCAGCCCGTTGACGGCGTCGACGCCCGATGCGGGGGAACCCGACCCGGGCGCAGCCGAGCCGGGTGCGCTAGAGCCGGGTGCAGCTGAGCCGGGTGCGCCAGAGCCGGCCGTGCCGAGACTGCACCCGCTGCGGGCGGTCACGGCCAGCCAGCCGGGGCTCAGCCTCCGGGCCGACAGGCGTATCGTGCCGACGTCGGCCTCCAGCGTGCGGACCCCGGCGACGGCGGTGCCGCGGCGTACGGCGTACCGCCCGGCCAGTCTCTGCTCGATGGTGTCGATCAGTGTCTCCTCGCCGCCCGGATCGGTGTAGAGATCCGCCTTGCCGGTGAAGACGCGCCCCGTCCGCAGGAGCCCGAGCGGGCACTCGGCGGCCGCGACCACCGGGCTGACCGTGACGGCCACGTCCTGCCCCGCCGCCGTGACCGCGTCCGCGACCGCCGTGTTCATCCCGGCGACCACGTCCTCGACCCGCGGCTGACGGGTCCCGTCCCACCGCCACCACACGAACCCGGCCACCACCAGCAGCACCGTCACGCCGGCGGCGACCAGCCACCACTTCTTCGACCACATCGGCTCAGGACCTCATCGCAGCCAGGAGACCAGATCGTCGATCGGTTTGCGGCGGGCGGCCAGTCTCGCCACCGGCACACCCGGATCGTCGGCCGGGTAGCCCACGGTGACCACCCCGGCCAGGGCCACGTCGCCGGGAAGCCCGGCGACCGCCGACAGCGCCGCCAGCTCCGCCGGGAACGCCGGGCTGTAGAAGCCGCTGGCCAGACCCTCGTTCGCGGCGGCCAGCTGGAGCAGCGTGAACAGCGCCCCCGAGTCGAACCACCAGAACGGCACCGGCCACGGGATCTCCTCCGCGCCGGACTCCAGCTTGTCCGCCTCGGTGTACCGCTCGTGGTACGACGCCTCCCGGATGCCGAGGACCAGCTGCACCGGCGCCCGGGAGATCCACGGCGGGAAGCCCTTCTCCAGATACCACGACTCGGCGATCGCGGCCAGCTCGGCCCGCTTGGCCGGGTCGGTGACGACCACGATGCGGTGGCCCTGGCTGAACCCGGCGCTGGGCGCCCGGTGCACCACCTTCACCACCCGTTCGACGATCTCGTCGGGAACCGGGTCCGGCCGGTAGTCGCGAACCATCCGCCGCCCGCGGAGCACCTGATTGAATTCGGCCATCCGGCGACGTTAGCGAATCCGCGCCCCCGGTGGGGACCGCGCCTCACCGGCCGGGTGGCGACAGGCGGATCCCCACCCCGCGCACGGTGTGCAGATACCGTGGCTGCGCGGCCCGTTCGCCGAGCTTGCGCCGCAGCCACGTCACGTGCACGTCGACGGTCTCCAGCGACCGGCTCTCCGGCCACACCTCCCCGAGCAGCTGCTGCCGCGACACCACCGTGCCGGCCCGCTCCATCAGGTAGGCGAGCAGGTCGAACTCGAGCCGCGACAGTTGCAGCGGCACCCCGTCGAGTGACGCCGTGCGCGCCTGCGGGTCGAGCGCCAGCCCGCCCACCACGAGCCCGGCCGCCGTGGTCCCGCGGCCCCGGCGCAGCATGGCCGCGATCCGGGCCTCGATCTGCTCGGCCGAGTACGG
The DNA here is from genome assembly GCF_050956125.1 of Actinoplanes sp. CA-252034. Lineage (NCBI taxonomy): Bacteria > Bacillati > Actinomycetota > Actinomycetes > Micromonosporales > Micromonosporaceae > Actinoplanes > Actinoplanes sp. CA-252034. The sequence continues at coordinate 5,252,714 of NZ_CP191846.1, read as the reverse complement.
CTTGACCACGTAGTCGTCGGCGCCGGCCCGCAGCAGCCGGATCATCTCGCTCTCCGCCTCGCGCGCGGTGGCCACCACGATCGGCACCTGGGAGGTCAGCCGGATCCGGCTGAGCACGGCCGCGCCGTCGAGGTCGGGCAGCCCGAGGTCGAGCACCACCACGTCCGGCTCACGGGCGGCGATCTCCCGCAGGCCGTCGAGGGCGGTCGCACACAGCCGTACCTCATGGCCGGTCGCGGTCAGCAACCGGCCGATCGCCTCCCGGACGTCGACGTCGTCCTCGATCACCAGCACCTCGGGCATTGCGCCAGCGTATCGGTCATGCAGAATGTGCCGATGATCCGGAGCTGGAGATATGTCGCGGGATGGCTCGCCGTGACGGTCACCGCGGTCACCGTCTCCTGGTTCGGGGTCCGGCTCGGCGTGGCCCCGGCGCTCACCGACGAGCCCCCGGTCGCCATCGACGTGAACCGGCGCTACACCGAGATCCGCTTCGGACTGGCCGAGACCGAGCCGCCACCGCCGTCACCGTCGCCCCCGTCGTCGCCGAGCCCGTCGGCCAGCCCGTCGAAGGCACGCCCGTCGCGCACCCCGGCCCGCACGGCGACGACGAAACCGCCACCGTCGCCGTCACCGACACCGAGTGCCGAGCCGTCGGCCGTGGACCGGCGGCCCCGTTACCGGGTCAGCGCCGACGGCGGGTCGATCATCGTCGCCTTCTCGTCGACCCGGGTGGACATCGTCGACGCCGACCCGCTGACCGGCTACACCGCCACCGGCTCACGCCGCAGCGACACCGTGGTCGTCGCCCGGCTCTCCGGGCCCGGTCACACGTCGGTCATCACCGCCTACTGGAGCGGCGGCCCGGCGGCGCAGGTCATCGAGGAGTTCGGGTCCTGAACCCGACCGGCGCATCGACCGTCGTCGGCGCGTCGTTACCGGGCCGATAGCAAACCTTCCGGCGCTCTTAAGGCAGGCACGGCGAGACTCCCACGGCACACAGAGATCGACTTCAAGCCTTGGGAGGATCGTCAGTGAGGCGTTCCCGCAGCAGAAAGGCGCTGCGCGTCACCGCGCTGGGCAGCGTCACACTGGTCATGCTCGGCCTCGGGGCGGCGTACAGCGCCGGATACTCGGGTGTCGGGGAGATCCCGGAGCCGGACTTCTCCGACGGTGGCGCGGTCAGCTCCGCGGCCGCCGCCGACCAGTACGTGACCGGCACGTCGACCGGGTTCACCAAGGACCCCGACGCCACCTACACCCGCCAGTCGGTGACCACCACGACACGCGGCCTGAACTACGTGAGCTACTCCCGTACCCACAAAGGCCTTCCGGTCTTCGTCGGCGGCGACGTCGTCGTCGTGACCGACGCCAAGGGCACCGTGAGGAGCGGCACCACGGCCGGGAAGGTCCAGGTCGCGACCACGCCGAAGGTGACCGCGGCCAAGGCGGAGAAGGTCTCGCTGCTCATCCACCCCGGCACCGTCAGCGGCGAGCCGAGACTCGGCGTCATCGCCGGCGACGACGGCGACCGCCTGGTCTGGGAGGTCGTGGTCGAGGGCGACGACAGCCGCGCCCACGCCTACGTCGACGCGCGGACCGGGAAGTACGCCGGATCCTGGGACGAGATCACCGGTGGCACCGGGCAGGGCCACTACGGCGGTCAGGTGACCATCGGCACCACCACCGGCTCCGGCGGCTTCGAGATGCGCGACCCGGCCCGCGGCGGCATGCGCACCCTCAACGACCGCACCGGCCAGATCCTCACCGACGCCGACGACAAGTGGGGCACCGGCGCAGGCAGCGACATCACCACCGGCGGCGTCGACACCCAGTACGCCGGCGGCGTCCTCTGGGACATGCTCAAGGCCCGGTTCAACCGCAACGGCATCGACGGCAAGGGCGGCGCCGCGACGATGTTCGTCGGCCTCACCGACGTCAACGCCTTCTACAGCTGCGCCGGTACGGGCGACGCCAACCGCGACCAGACGAAGTACGGCCGGACCAGCGACGGAGCCCGCCAGGTCAACTCGGTCGACGTCGTCGCCCACGAGCTCGGCCACGGCGTCTTCTGCCACACCCCCGGCGGCAGCCGCGGCACCACCAACGAGACCGGCGGCCTGAACGAGGCGACCGGCGACATCTTCGGCACCATGGCCGAGCACTTCGCCGCGAACCCGAACGACCCGGCCGACTTCCTCGTCGGCGAGGAGGTGAACCTCTCCGGCCGCGGCCCGATCCGCAACATGTTCAACCCGTCGGCCGTCGGCGACCCGAACTGCTGGTCGTCGAAGATCCCGACCACCGAGGTGCACTCCGCCGCCGGGCCGCTCAACCACTGGTTCTACCTGGCCTCCGAGGGCTCCGCCCCGGCCGGGAAGCCCGCCAGCACCACCTGCAACGGCGCCAAGGTGACCGGCATCGGGCTGTGGCTGGCCGGCGAGATCTTCTACCACGCGCTGCTGCGCAAGACGTCCGGCTGGACCTACAGCAAGGCCCGCAAAGCCACCCTGGAGGCCACCCTGTCGCTGCACCCGGACAGCTGCACCGAGTTCACCGCGATCAAGGCCGCCTGGGACGCCGTCAGCGTGCCCGCCCAGGGTGATCCCACCTGCGCCGTGGCCGCCCCGCAGCCGACCCAGCCGACCCCGCCGACCCCATCGGCCACCACGTCGACGCCTCCCGTTTCGGCGTCGCCGTCCGTCACCCCCACCTCCGGCCCGACCGCCACCCCGGCGAAGGCGGCCGACATCGACGTCGCCGCGCTGCGCGCCGACATCACCGAGTTCGCCCGCATCGCCAAGGCCAACAACGGCACCCGCGCGCACGGAACGACCGGTTACAAGGCCTCCCTCGACTACCTCAAGCAGCGCCTGGACGCGGCCGGATACACCACCCGCGTCCAGCAGTTCACCCACGCCGGCAAGACGGGCCACAACCTGATCGCCGACCTGCCCGGGCGTGGCGACCCCAACCGGGTCGTCATGCTCGGGGCGCACCTCGACAGCGTCTCCCAGGGCGCCGGCATCAACGACAACGCCTCCGGCTCGGCCGGGATCCTCGAGGTCGCCCTGGCCTACGCCGCCTCCGGCGCCGACGGCGACTCCGGCATCCGGTTCGGCTGGTGGGGCGCCGAGGAGGCCGGTCTGGTCGGCTCCAAGGCGTACGTGTCCTCACTCGGCACCGCCGAGCGGGCGAAGATCACCGCGTACCTGAACTTCGACATGATCGGCTCCCCGAACCCCGGCTACTTCGTCTACGGCGACGACAGCAGGGGCACGGCCATCGCCGCCGCGCTGAACGCCGGATTCGCCGCCGAGGGCATCGAACCCGAGCCGACCGACATCAAGGGCCGCTCCGACCACGCCTCCTTCAAGGCCGCGGGCATCCCGACCGGCGGCACCGCCACCCTGAGCCTGGCCCCGGCGATGACCCAGGCCGAGGCCGACAAGTGGGACGGTGAGGCGGGCAAGCCGTACGACCCCTGCTACCACTCCGCCTGTGACGGCGCCGGGAACGTCGACTTCGACGCCCTCGACGCGCACACCGACGTCGCCGCGTACGCCGCCTGGACCCTGACCGGGGTGAAGGCGCCCGCCGAGACGGCCTCGACACGGGTCGAGAACCCGGCCGACTTCGCGATCCGTGACCGCGCGGCGATCGAGTCGCCGATCACCGTGCAGCGCACCGGCCCGGCGCCGGCCACGCTCAAGGTCGACGTCAGCATCCGGCACGGGTTCCGCGGCGACCTGGAGATCGACCTGATCGCCCCGGACGGCACCGCCTACCGGATCAAGAAGTCCAGCCGGTTCGACAGCGCCGACGACGTCCAGGTCAGCCAGACCGTCGACGCCTCCGGCGAGCAGGCCTCCGGCACCTGGAAGCTGCGAGTCCGAGACCTCTACTCCGGCGACACCGGAACGCTCGACTCGTGGGCGCTGACGTTCTGATCAGCGCACGCCGGGCGTACCCCTCCCTATGGTGGGGTGCGCCCGGTCCGGCTATGGTCGGCGGTCCGATGAGACGCAGCTACGTACTGGTCGCCCTCGCCGTCACCACCCTGGTGGCGCTGGCGTTCGTCATCCCCCTGGCGCTGCTGGTGCACAGCGCCGTGCAGGACCGCGCCATGCGCGAGGCCGAGCGCCAGGCCCTCGGCCTGTCCGCCGTCGTGGTCGTCGCCACCGACCGGGAGCTCGTCCTCAACTCGATCATGAGCACCCGGGCCGGGCAGAACGGCGAGCTCGCCGCCCACCTGCCCACCCTCGGCACGGTCGGCGTCACCCGGGCCGGTGAGGGGGCCGTCGCCCAGGTCCGGCAGCGGGAGACCGCCGGCGCCATCGGCATCGACGGCGGTCGCGTCTACCTGCGCCCGGTCGCCCTCCCGCAGGGCCTGATCGCCGTCATCGAGGTCTTCGTCCCCGACACGTCACTGCGCGCCGGAGTCGGCACCGCCGTGCTCGTGCTGCTGGTCGAGGCGATCGTCCTGGTCGGGCTCTGCATGGTCCTCGCCGACCGCCTGGCGGCCCGGATCGTCCGCGCCACCCGCGACCTGGCACGCACCGCCACCAGCCTCGGAGGAGGTCAACTTCATGCCCGGGTACGCCCCAGCGGCCCCCGCGAGATCGAGGAGGTCGGGTCGGCCCTGAACCTGCTCGGCGACCGTTTCCTGGAGCTGCTCGCCAAGGAGCGGGCGCTCGCCGCGAACCTGTCCCACCGCCTGCGGGTGCCGCTCACCGCGTTGCGCCTGAACGCCGAGGCCCTGCCCGCCGGTGACGACCGGGACCGCCAGTTGCGCGTCGTCGACCGCCTGGAGCACGAGATCAGCGCCGTAATCAGCGAAGCCGGCCGTCCACTGGCCGCCCGCCCCCGCCTGCACTGCGACCTGGGTGCCGTGGTCACCGACCGGACCGCGTTCTGGGGCGCCCTAGCCGAGGACCAGGGCCGCCCCTGGCAGGCCGACCCGCCCCCCGACGGGATCACCGTGCCGGCCGCCTGGTCGCGGGTCACCGAGGCCCTCGACGTGCTGCTCGGCAACGTGTTCCACCACACCGGCGAGGACGCCGCCTGCCGGGTCGCCGTCGTCCGTGCCGAGGAGTCCGCCACCGTGATCGTCGACGACGCCGGCCCCGGCTTCGCCGACCCGGAGGCCGCCCTGGCCCGCGGCGCCAGCGGGGCCGACTCCACCGGCCTGGGCCTGGACATCGCCCAGCGCCTGGCCACCGAGACGGGCGGCTCTTTCGCCGTCACCCGCAACGAGTGGGGCGGCGCCCGGGTCAGCCTCACCCTCGGCGTCGTCTCCGGCGACACCGCCGAGGCCGTCCCGTCCCGGCGCCGGTGGTGGCGCACTCTCGGCGGCGCGCACGCCCGTCCGTGAAATTCGGAGGCATTCACAGGCTTCAATCAGGCTGTTAGCTTCACGGGACGTGGTTGCGTGACCACCCAGAGTCGGGAGGTTCCCTTGCGCACAACCGTTCGACGAAGCATCGCTGCTACCGCCGCTGCCGTCCTCGCCGCCCTCGGGCTGTCCACCGGCGCCCAGGCCGCCCCGCCCGAAGCCGACATCCTCACGGTGCCGGGCGCCGAAGTCGTGAAGGACAGCTACATCGTCGTCCTCAAGTCCGGCCGGATCGCCCGTACCGTCGCCGCCGAACATCAGGCCACCCCGCTCCAGACGTACACCAGGGTCTTCAACGGTTTCTCGGCGACCATGACGGCGCGCAAGGCGCGGCAGGTCGCCGCCGACCCGGACGTGGCGTTCGTGCAGCCCAACGTGATCCACCGGATCTCCGACACGCAGAACAACCCGCCGTCCTACGGCCTGGACCGCATCGACCAGCGCAACCGGCCGGTGAACGCCGCCTACACCTACAACACCACCGCCGCGAACGTGCGCGCCTACATCATCGACACCGGCGTCCGCACCACCCACCAGGACTTCGGCGGGCGCGCGAGCAGCGGCTTCGACGCGATCGACGGCGGTACGGCCGACGACTGCAACGGCCACGGCACGCACGTCGCCGGAACCGTCGGCGGCGGCGCCTACGGTGTCGCCAAAGGTGTGCAACTCGTCGGCGTGCGGGTGCTCAACTGCGAGGGCAGCGGCACCACCGCCCAGGTCGTGGCCGGCATCGAATGGGTGACCGCGAACGCCGTCAAACCGGCGGTGGCCAACATGAGCCTCGGTGGGGGAGCCGACACCGCCCTGGACAACGCGGTCAGCGCGTCGATCACGTCCGGGATCAGCTACTCGATCGCCGCCGGCAACGGGTTCCTCGGCCTGTTCGCCCTGGACGCCTGCACCCAGTCACCGGCCCGGGTCCCGGCCGCGATCACCGTGTCGGCGACCAACAGCAGCGACGCGAAACCGTCCTGGGCCAACCGCGGCACGTGCGTGGACGTGTTCGCACCCGGCATCAACATCCCGTCGACGTGGAACACCAACGACACCGCCACCAACACGATCAGCGGCACGTCGATGGCCACCCCGCACGTCACCGGGGCGACCGCCCTCTACCTGGCCACCCACCCGGCGGACACCCCGGCGCAGGTGCAGGCCGCGATCGTCGGCACCGCCACCACCGGGGTGGTGACCAGCCCCGGCTCCGGCTCCCCGAACCGGCTGCTCTACACGGCGGCCTTCTGACCGGACCCGCATCCGGCGGGAGGGCGGCCGGCGCCCTCCCGCCGCATGTCCGTCAGTCGGCGGCCAGGGCCGCCACCGGGCTGACCCGGGCCGCCCGGCGGGCCGGCAGCAGGCCGGCCAGGACCGTGATCGCGGCTGTGACCAGCGCGATCGCGGCCAGGCGCCCGGCCGGGAGCGTCAACGGCAGGTCCAGGCGCAGCGACTCCAGGGCCAGCCACGCCATCGGCACGCCCAGCGCGATGCCGAGCACCGCCCCGATCAGGCCGTACAGCCCGGCCTCCATGCCGATCATCAACCGCAGCCGGGCCCTGGTCAGGCCCAGCGCGCGGGCCAGCCCGAACTCCTGGGTGCGTTCCAGCACCGACAGCCCGGTGGTGGTGCCCACTCCGACCGCCGCGATCAGCACGGTCAGCCCGAGCAGCCCGACCGCCGCCGCGAACAGCGACGACACCTCGCCGTCGGCCTTGTCGCGTTCGTCGGCCAGCACCGCCACCTCGGCACCGGCCGGAGCGCCGGCACTGCGGAAGGCGGCCAGCGCCTCGTCCCGGCCGCCGGTGGCGATGTCGGCGAGCACCCCGGCCGACGCGCCACCGAGGGCGTCCAGGTCGGCGGGGGTCAGGACCGCGCCCATCCGCAGCGGCCCGTCCCCGGTCAGGATCGCCACCACCTCGGCTCGCACCGTGCCGCCGGAGCGCAGCGTCACCACGTCACCGACAGCGGCGCCGAGGTCGGTCGCCGCCGTCGCCGACAGGACGACCTTGCCCGGCCCGAGCGCCGTGACCTGCCCGGCGGACGCCGCCAGGGTGCGTAGCAGCGGCATCGCGGCCAGGTCGACCGCGATCGCACCGTGCGAGAACCCGCCGTCGGTGGCGCTGAAGTCGGCGATCCGGAACGGTGTGACGTCCCGGAACCGCGAGTCGGCACGCAGTTCCGCGACCACGTCGTCGAGCCCGCCCCGGCCCTCGGCGAACATGGCCAGGTCGGCGGGGGTACGGGAGGCCATCGTCCGGTCGGTCCACAGTTGCAGGCTGGAGATGCCCACGACCGTTCCGGCCAGCATGGTCACGCCGAGCGCGACCACCACCGACACCGCCGCCGCCCGGCGGGGCGTGCCGCCGATGCCGCTGACCGCGAGCCGCCCGGCGGGACCGAACCGCCGCAGCGGCCACCCGGCCACCGCGAGGATCGGGCGGATCAGTACCGGGCCGAGCGCGATGAGCGCACCGAACCCGAACGCGCCGGTCCCGACGAGGTAGAGCAGCGCCTCGGAGGAACCCATGCTGCGCACGGTCAGCCAGGCGATGCCCCCGGTCACCGCCACCAGCAGCAGGCCGGCCACCAGCCGCGGCGCGGTGATGCCGCGTTCGGCGGCCAGGGTGCTCGCACTGCGCAGCGCCTGCAACGGCGACACCCCGGCCGCCGCGAAGGCGGGGGCGAGCACGGCCCCGGCGGTCAGCAGCCCGGCGCCGAGCACCACGGCCACCGCGGCGCCCACCGGCACACCGGGCGCGGACACGGTGCGCCCGAACAACCCGGCCGCGGCCGGTGCGGCGAACCCGGCGGCCTGGGCCAGCAGCACCCCGACGGTGCCGGTGACCAGACCGACCACCGCACCCTCGACGGCCAGGGCGACCACCAACTGGTTGCGCTGGGCGCCGATCGCGCGCAGCAGTGCCAACTGCCGCAGCCGCTGCGCGAACACGATCCGGAACGTGGAGGTGGCCACCAGCGCGGCGGCCACGACGGCGATCGCCACGAACATCGCCACCAGGGCGAACAGCTGGTCGAACTGCTGCACCGCGGCGCGTGCCTCGCGGACCCGCATGCTGTCGCCGGTCGTGATGCTGACGTAGGCGGTCGGGTCGCGTAGCAGCCGCTCCGACATCCCGCTGATCATCGCCGGGATGTCGGCGCCGGGCGCGGCGAGCACGTCCACCCGGGGGAAGCCGGGCTCGCCGCTGAGCGCGGCGACCATCTGATCCGGTGCCCAGGCGCGTTCGGCGGAGTCCTGCGGCCCGTCGACGATCCCGGTCACGGTGACCGTCACCGGTTTGCCCGAGCGGTCGGAGGTGTTGAGCCGCAGCGTGCCACCGGCGGTCACGCCGAGCCGTCCGGCGGCCCGCCGGTCCACCGCGATCTGCCGCGGCGCCGCCGGATAGGTGCCGGAGACCAGGGTGATGCGGGACAGGGGACCGGTGCCCGGGTCGGCGAGCAGGTCGAGGTCGCTGCCGGAGGACGCGTCGCCGACGGTGAAGGACGTGGTGACCCGGCCCGCCACCTGGGCCACCCCGGCGGTGGTACGGATAGCGGCGACCTGCTCCGGGTTGAGCGGTTCACCGCCGGTGGTGTACGCGACGACGCTGACCGCCTCAGGTGTCGCACTGAACGTGTCCAGGGTGGTCCGGGTGACGATGGCGTACGCCAGCACCGTCCCGAACACCACGAACGCCGCCACCAGCACCGACAACCCGGTCATCAGCAGCCGTCCCGGACGGCGCAGCACCCCGCTGAGCTGGGTGCGCAACACGATCGCGGTCATCGGGTGGTGTCCTCGACGATGCGGCCGTCGGCGAGCACGAGCAGGCGGTCGGCGTACCCGGCGGCGTTCGGGTCGTGGGTGACCATGACGACGGTCTGGCCGAGCCGGTGCACCGAGTCGCGCAGGAAGCCGAGGACCTCGGTGCCGGACCGGGAGTCGAGGTTGCCGGTCGGCTCGTCGGCGAAGATCACGTCGGGGCGGGTGCTCAGTGCCCGGGCCAGGGCGACGCGCTGCTGCTGGCCGCCGGACAGCTCGGACGGGCGGTGCCCGAGCCGGTCGCCGATGCCGAGGACGTCGATGACGTGGTCGAACAGGTCCTGATCGACGGCCCGGCCGGCCAGTTCGGCGGGCAGGGTGATGTTCTGCCGGGCGGTCAGAGCCGGGAGCAGGTTGAACGCCTGGAACACGAAGCCGATCCGGTCGCGGCGTACCCCGGTCAGTGCCCGGTCGGTCAGGCCGGTCAGCTCGGTGTCGCCGATCCTGACGGTGCCGCTGGTGACGGTGTCCAGTCCGGCCAGACAGTGCATGAAGGTGGACTTGCCGGACCCGGACGCGCCCATGATCGCGGTGAACCGGCCGCGGTCGAACGTGGCCGACACCCCGTCGAGGGCACGGACCGCGCCGGGGCCGGTCCCGTAGACCTTGACCAGGTCGGTGGCGGTGACGGCGGACATCAGAAGACGATCTTCGGTACGCGCAGGTCGACGCCGCTGTCCTCGCAGTGCCCGATGGCCAGCTCGGTGATCTCGTCGAGCGTGCCCGGGTCCGGTCGCGACGGGTCGCCGGTGGCGCGGACCCGGGACCAGTACACGTACCGGGCGACCTCGGTGCTGATCCCGTCGTTCTCCATCTGGGTGTAGCGGACCTGCCGGATCTGCTGCTCCCACGCTTCGGCCTGGGCGGCGTCGGTGGGCGGGGTCTGCGCCTTGTCGATCAGCTGCTGGGCCAGGGTGCAGTCGGCGGCCGACGCGGCGGTGGGACCGAACCGTTTGTCCCACAGGTAGTTCACGCCGAACGCGACACCGGCAAGGATGATCGCGGTCAGGATTCCGAAGGTGATGTGCTTGCTGTTCACGACAGTGATTCTTCGGTGTCCGGCGGGTCCGGCGCATTGCCGCCAGAGCAGATCCCCGGCGCCGCCGTGTACGACTCAGGTCTTACACACCCGGTTTGACCAGGCCGATCTCGTAGGCGAACACGACGGCCTGGACCCGGTCCCGGAGGCCCAGTTTAGTCAGGATCCGCCCGAAATGCGTCTTGACCGTGCCCTCGGCGACGAACAGCCGGGCGGCGATCTCGGTGTTCGACAGCCCGGCCGCGACCAGTTCGAGAACCTCACGCTCCCGCTCGGTCAGGGCGGCCAGCCGCTCGTCGGCACGGCCCGGCAGGGTCAGCTGGCCGGCGAACCGATCCAGCAGCGCCCGGGTGATCCGCGGCGCGACCACCGACTCGCCCGCCGCGACCACCCGGATCGCCGCGAGCAGCTGTTCCGGCGGCGCGTTCTTGAGCAGGAAGCCGCTCGCCCCGGCCTGGAGTGCGGCGAACGCGTCCTCGTCGGTGTCGAAGGTCGTCAGCACCAGCACGCGCGGGCCGTCCGGGCCGGCGCAGATCCGGCGGGTCGCCTCCACCCCGTCCATCACCGGCATCCGGACGTCCATCACCACCACGTCCGCCTCGGTGCGGGCCAGCAGCGCGACCGCCTCGGCGCCGTCGCCGGCCTCGCCGACCACCTCCATGTCGGGCTGTGCCGACAGCACCATGACGAACCCGGCCCGGACGAGTGCCTGATCGTCGACCAGCAGAACCCGAATGCTCACCGTGCCTCCTTCAGCGGGATCGTGGCCCGCACCCGCCAGCCGCCGTCCGGACCGGGACCGGCCGTGATCTGCCCGCCGTGCACCGCCACCCGCTCGCGCATCCCGAGCAGCCCGTTGCCGCCTGCCCCGCCGGTCGTGGCCGCCCGCTTCCCGCCGCCGTCGTCGCTGACCTCCAGCACCGCCCGGCCCGGCTCGACGGCCAGCGTGGCCATGACCTTCGCCCCCGTCCCGGCGTGCCGCAGCGTGTTGGTCAGTGACTCCTGCACGATCCGGAACACGGTCAGCTCGTCGGCCGCCGCCAGCCGGCCGATCTCGCCGTCGATCCGCACGTCGACACCCAGACCGGCGGTCCGGGCCCGTTCCACGAGCGCGTCGAACCGGGCGAGCCCGCGGCGCCGCCGGTTCTGCGGGTCGTCGTCGCCGGCGTCGCGCAGCACGGCGACGATCCGGTGCATGTCGTCCAGCGCCTCGCGGCCGGTGGCGGCGACCGTGCGCATCGCCTCCCGGGCCTGCCCGGTGTCGGTGTCGACCACGTACGTCGCGCCGTCGGCCTGGGCGATCATCACGGCCAGGCTGTGTGCCACCACGTCGTGCAACTCCCGGGCGATGAAGGCGCGCTCGTCGGCGGCCGCGATCCGGGCGAGATGATCCCGCTCCCGTTCGGCGGTGGCCGTCCGCTCCCGGTTGGTGCGGAACACGTAGGCGAACAGCCACAGCGCGCCGCACCCGGCCAGCGCGGCGGTCTGCTCGGCGAGGTACGGGTAGTCGAGCAGCGAACCGGACCACTCCTGCTCGGCCTGGACCAGCGCGGACACCGCCACGCCCAGCGCGACCACCGCCCCGGAGCCGAAGACCGCCGGCCGGGAACCGGAGTGGACCACCACCGCGGTCATCGCCACGAGCAGCGCCACGTCGTACGCCGCCGGAACCGTCGCAGCGACCCCCACCTGGACCAGCGCAAGGACCGTGACCAGCGCGAACACCCGGACCGGTGCGAAGCGCCGGGCGATCAGCGCGGCCGCCATGGCGACGCCGATCAGCACGTCCCACCAGGAGGCGTCGCGGTACTGCGCGGCGATGGTGGCGACCACCGTCGCGATGATCAGATCCCACAGCACGCGCAGTTGAGGGATCCAGCGACCGGGCATCGGACCACCATAGACTCAGACGTGCGTCCAGTGGTCCAGGGCGGCACGCAGCTTGTCCGGGTCGATCGGTTTGGCCAGGAAGTCGTCCATGCCGGCCTGCAGCGCCCGCCGCCGGTCCTCGGCCAGGACACCGGCGGTCATCGCGATGATCGGGGTGTGATGGCCGGGGTCCTCGTTGGCGCGCAGCTGCTCGGTGGCCTGGTAACCGTCGAGCCGGGGCATCTGGCAGTCCATCAGGATGGCCACGTAGTCACCGGTGGCGGCCAGTTCGACGGCCTCGGCACCGTTGGCCGCGACGTCGGTGTCGTAGCCGAGCCCGGCCAGGGTGTCGACCGCGACCAGCTGGTTGATCTCGTTGTCCTCGGCGAGCAGGATCCGCCCGCGCGGCTCGCCCGCCGGTGCGGGTGACGGCCCGTCCCGTTCCTCGTGGGCCGGGCCGACCGGCCCGAACCGGGACATCAGGTAGTCGAAGAGCACCGACGGGCCGAGCGGCTTGGCCAGCACGTCGACCCCGGTGTGGTCGGTGAGCCGGTGTTCGGTGGACGGGTCACGGCTCAGCAGCACACAGAACGGTCGCGGGTCGATCTCCGGCTGCGCGCCCATCACGGTGATCAGCTCGACGCCGTCCAACCGGGTCAGGTGGTGATCGATGACGGCGATGTCGTGCGGCTCGCCACGGCGGCACGCCTGCCCCAGCTGGTCGAGCGCGGCTGTGGCACTGTCGGCGACGGTGACCCGCATGCCCCACGCCTGGACGTGCTCGGTCAAAAAGCTGCGGCTCGTCGGGTTGGAGTCGGCGATCAGCAGCCGGCGACCGGCCAGGCTCCGGTGCCGCCGGTGCGGATCCGCCGCCGGCTGCACGATCTCGAGCGGCAGCGTGAAGTGGAACCGGCTGCCGTGGCCGGGCCGGCTGTCGACGTGCAGGGTGCCGCCCATCAGTTCGACGAGTTGCCGGCTGATGGCCAGGCCCAGGCCGGTGCCGCCGAATTCGCGGCTGTTGGTGGCGTCGGCCTGGGTGAACGGCTCGAACATCCGGGAGATCTGGCCGGCGTCGATGCCGATGCCGGTGTCGGCGACGCTGAAGTCGTAGCGCCGCCGGTCACCGTCGTCGGGGCCGCGGCCGTCCGGGTCGACCCGGATGACGATCTCGCCCCGGTGGGTGAACTTGACCGCGTTGCCGACCAGGTTCAGCAGTACCTGCCGCAGCCGGCCCTCGTCGCCGTGGACGGTGACCGGCAGGTCGGGCGGGTAGCAGCCGATGATCTCGATGGCCTTGTCGCGGGCCGCGGCGGCCCCCGCGTGGGCGACCTGTTCCAGCAGGTCACCGAGGTCGAAGTCCTGTTCGGTGAGGGTGATCTTGCCGGCTTCGATCTTGGAGAAGTCGAGGATGTCGTTGATGATCGCCAGCAGGGCCTGCGCCGAGGCGCGGATCGACTCGCCGTACCGGCGCTGCACTGGCTGCAGCGGGGTGTCCAGCAGCAGCTTGGTCAGGCCGATCACCCCGTTCATCGGGGTCCGGATCTCGTGGCTGACCATGGCCACGAACTGTGACTTGGCCGCCGCCGCGGCCAGCGCCTCGTCCCGTGCGGCGGCCAGCGCCTTCTCGGTGCGCTGCCGTTCGGAGACGTCCCGGATCGCCGCCGACACCAGTAGGCCCTCCTCGGTGTCGAGCGGGGCGATGGTGATCTCGACCGGGAACTCGCTGCCGTCCCGGCGCAGCGCGCTGAGTTCGCGGCCGACCCCCATCCGGCGTGAAACCGGGTCCTCGAGGTAGTGGCGCATGTCCTCCGCGTGCCGGGTGTGCAGCCGCGCCGGGATGAGAGTGTGCACCGGTCGGCCCACCAGGTCCGCGTCAGCCCAGCCGAAGAGGCGTTCGGTCTGTTCGTTGACCAGCCGGATGACACCGTCGGCGCCGACGATCACCATGGCGTCCGGAGCGCTGAAGACCAGTTGCCGGAATCGCTGCTCGGCACGCTTGGCCTCGGTGACGTCGCGGGCCACGGCGTAGATGCAGGCGCCGTCCTCGGCGGGGGTGGCGTTCCAGGCCAGCCACCGGTAGCCGCCGTCGCGCGTGCGGTAGCGGTTCTCGAACGAGATCGTCGGCATCAGTCCGTCGACCAGGGAGCTGTTCTGGGCCACGGTGCGATCGACGTCGTCGGGGTGGATGAACTCCAGGTACGGCCGGCTGGTCAGCTCCTCGGCGGTCCAGCCCAGCACCTCGGTCCAGGGCGGGTTGATCCGGGTGAAGATCCCGTCGCGCGACGCCATGCACATCAGGTCCCGCGACAGGGTGAAGAAGTGGTCCAGCTCCTCGGCCATCTGCCGGCGTTGGGCCTGCTCCCGGTCCCGTTCGGTGAGATCGCGGTAGGTGACGATGAGGATGCTGACCTGTCCGGCCGGGGCGATCGGGTGGATGCTCGCCAGCACCGGCAGGTCGGTGCCGTTGCGGTGGCGCAGGTTTGCGCCGAAGTCGGAGCTGCGGCCCGACTCCAGCACGTGCTTCAGTTGCCGGGCGCAGTTGTCCGAGCCCTCGGGCGGCCACCACGGGTACGGGGGCCGCGACCCGATGGCCTCGCCGGCGGGGAAGCCGGTGATCTGCGTCCAGCGCTCGTTGACCCGTAACACGGTCCCGTCCGGGGCGACCGCCATCACGCCCTCGATCAGCGCGGTGAGCACGGTGTCGCTGAAGTCGTGCTGTTCCCGCAGCTCGGCGATGAGCCTCAGCCGCCCGGCGTCGGCGTCGTTGAGCATGTGCCCGGCCCGCAGCAGCACCAGATAGAGGGTCAGCAGCAGCACGCTGACGACGATGTTCGCGACCACGCCCTCCAGGTCGATGTGGTTGCGTTTCATCACCGCCAGCGACAGCCCGAGCAGCACCACGACCGCGGCCACCGTCGGCGCGAGCCGCCGTACCGTCCGGCTGCCGAGCCGTCCGCTGCCGAAGATCTGCACCGCCAGTGCGCCGGGGCGGCTGATCGTCACGGCCAGCGCCAGCAGCAGCAGCGCCGCCTGGGTGCCCGGTGGAGTGATCCGCGCGGGGGTGTCCCAGTAGAGGGCGGCCAGGCCGAGCAGAGCGGCGAACGCGGCGACTCCCATGACCAGCGCCGCGGCGGCGGCCAGCAGCTGCGCCGGCAGGTGGCCCCGGCGCCTGCCGTTCTCCATCAGCAGCAGGGCCAGACCGATCAGCAGGAACGCGACCGGCGACCGCATCGGCGGCTGGCCCGTCGCGGTCGTGGCGAGGTTGTCCGCCAGCGTGGAGACCGCGCTGCCGGCGACGAACACCGCGATCAGGCGGACCGCCCACCGCTGCCGGGTGCCGGCGCGCACCGGTCCGGCGATCAGCAGCGCGATGGCGGCGGCGCACGTCATCACCGCGCTGGGCAGCGACATCAGTTGCTCGCCGGGCAGATGCCGCGCCAGGCGCAGGCTCAGCAGGTTGTCGACCAGTCCGAACACGCCGAGCAGCAGCGCGGTGATCGTCGCGGTGCGCCACAGTCGGCCCCGGCGCGTCCGCCTGCTCGAAGAAACCGTCACGCCACCAGGGTCACCAATAAACTGCGAGCACAGGACGCGTTCACGCAACTATGCGCAGGGAAAGCGGCATGGGCCAGGTAACCGTTGCGATCGCCGACCCCGGCGACCCGTTCGCCGGGACGGCGCTGTCCCGGCTGGGACACGAGTTGCGGGGGCCGCTCGCCGGAATCGTCGGACTCACCAAGATCATGGGCCGTAAGCTGGCGGACGGCGCCACCGACGCGTCGCAACTGGCCAGACAACTCGACATGATCAACAACAGCGGGACGGACCTGCTCGCCACCGTCGAGCGGATCGTCACCCTGGCCCGGACCGCCGACGCCGGGCCGCGACCGGAGCCGGTGGACTGCCGCGCCGTCTGCGAACTGGCGATCACCGCCACGGCTGCCGCCGCGGACAACCATCATCGGGGGGTACGACTCGACGCCCCGCCCACACCGGTGACCGGACTGGCGAACCACGACGACCTCCGCGACGCCGTGACCGAGCTCCTCGACAACGCCATCAAGTACGCCGACGGCCCGTCCGTGCGCCTCGTCGTGCACGCCGACGGCCCGGCCATCGAGATCAGCGACGACGGGCCGGGCCTGGCGGCCGACGAGCGTGAGCGGGTGTTCCTGCCGTTCGAGCGCGGTCACGCGGCCATCGAGCGCGACGTCGCCGGCGCCGGGCTCGGCCTGCCGCTCGCGGTCCGGCACGCGCGCCGGTGCGGCGTGGGGCTCGACGTGCGTACCGGCGGCGACGGCACCACCTGCACCCTCACCCTGGCCCCGCTCACGGCCGGCCACTGAAGGGAGGCCCCATGGCCACCGTCCTGGTCGTCGACGACCGCGCCACCAACCGCGAGGTCGCCCGGATCACCCTCGACGACGGCGGCCACCGGGTCATCGAGGCGACCGCCGGAGCGGAGGCCCTGGACCTGGCCCGCCGTCTGCACCCCGACATCGTGCTCGCCGACGTCGTCATGCCCGGCATGGACGGCTACGAGTTCGTCCACCGGCTGCGCGCCGACGCCTGCACCGCCGACATCCCGGTGCTGCTCTACACGGCCAACTTCCGGCCCGACGAAGCCGCGCCGCTCGCCGCCGCGTACGGCGTCACGCAGGTCGTCTCCAAGTCCGCCGACCCCGCCGACCTGCTCGTCGCGATCGACAACGCCCTGCACAGCGACCCCGCCACCGCCGCCACCGGCGACGCCGGCGGCGAGCACCTGCGCGCCGTCAACGCGAAACTGGTCGAGAAGGTGCTGGCCCTGGACGAGAGCGAGGCCCGTTTCGCCGCCCTCGCCGACGTGTCCCCGGTCGGCATCATCTCCGGCCCGCGCGGGCTGCACGCTACCTACACCAACCCCCGGCTCAGCGACATCACCGGCCTGAACGCCGTCGAACTGCACGGCCACGGCTGGCTGCGCTGCCTCACCGAGGAGGATCGTGACGCCCTGACCGGGCACGGGCTGCCCGGTGGCCAGGCCGGCTACTACGGCGAGATCAACCTCGGGCCGGACCATCGCCGCTGGCTGCACACCACGGTCCGGCGCATCGACGACGCCGAGACCGCCACGGCCGGCTTCGTGGCCACCGTCGACGACGTCACCTCGGTCGTCGAGGCCGAGCAGCGTCGCCACGCCGAGGAGCGCCGCCGCATCGCCGAGCGCTTCGACGGCCTCGCCCGGCTGTCCGGCGCGGTCGCCCACGACTTCAACAACATGCTCAACATCGTCCTGTCGTTCACCGAGTTCACCGCCGACGCCGTGCAGGACGCCACCGGGACGCCGCTGACCGGCGGCGACGCCGCGGCGATCCTCGCCGACCTGGACCGGATCAGGACCGCCGGCAAGCGCGCCGCCTACCTGGCCCATCAGCTGCTCACCTTCGGCGGCCGCGAGGTCGTCGCGCTCGCCGTGCTGGACCCCAACGCTGTGGTCACCGAGGTCATCGCGATGCTGGGGTCACTCGGCCCGCACGTCACCGTCCGCGCCGACCTGCAGCCCGGCGTGCGCAACGTCACCGCGGACGGCGCCCAGCTCACCCAGGTGCTGATCAACCTGGCCACCAACGCCCGCGACGCCATGCCCGACGGGGGAGTGCTCACCTTCACCAGCAGCGACGCCGACCGCGACGGATACGTGCACCTCACCGTCCACGACACCGGCCACGGCATGAGCCCCGCCGTGCTCGACCGCGCGGTGGAGCCGTTCTTCAGCACCAAACCCAAGGGCCAGGGCACCGGGCTCGGGCTCGCCACCGCGTACGGGATCGTCCGCCAGTCCGGCGGCGACCTGGTCCTGGAGTCGGCGGCGGGGCGGGGCACCACCGTGCATCTGCACCTTCCCGCCACCGACGAGGTGGTCGCCGGTACCGCCACGCCGGTCACCGGGTCGGTCGGCACCGGCCACACCGTCCTGGTCGCCGACGACGAGGACGGCGTCCGCGAGGCCGCCCGCCGCATCCTCAGCCGGGCCGGCTACACGGTGCTGACCGCGGCCGACGGCCGGCAGGCCCTGGAGACGGCCCGTCACCACCCGGGCCGGATCGACGCGGTCCTGTCCGACGTGGTGATGCCGCACGTGAACGGCCCGGAGCTCGCCGCCGCCCTGCACGGCGAGCTGCCGGGTGTCCCGGTGCTCTACATGTCCGGGTACGCCGACCCGCTCATGTCCGAGCAGGGCCTGCTCGACCCGTCGGTGACCGTGGTCGGCAAGCCGTTCACCGCCGAGCAGCTGCTGACCGCCCTGCACACGGTCCTGACCGGCGTCAGGAGCTGAGCGCGGTCAGAGCGGCCGTGGCCTCCCGGTAGATCACGCTCGGGTCCTCGGCCAGCCACGCCTTGACCTGCTTGCTCCACGTGTCGGCGAGCACCTCGGTGTGCCCCGCCTCGAGACCGTCGAGCGCGGCCGCCACGATCACCGCGGGCGCCGTCTTCTCACCGTCGTACCAGGCCATCATGTCGGTGTCGGCGGCACCCAGGTGCAGGCCGGTGACCAGGGTCTTCTGCGCGGCCAGCTCCACGCGTGCGCTGTTGGTCAGCGCCCACTCGGCCGCCTTCGCCGCGTGGTAGGCGCCGGCCCCGTCGACGGCGAGCCACGAGATCGCCGACAGCACGTTGAGGATCGCCCCGCCGGCCAGCCCCGGCGCGAACGCCCGGATCACGCCGAGCGTGCCGTAGAAGTGGGTGTCCATCTCGCTGCGCACGGCCGCCAGGTCACCGGTGATCAGGTTGGCGCCGGTCGAGATGCCGGCGTTGTTGACGAGAATGTTCACGTCCGGGGCGGCCTCCGCCGCGGCCGCGATCGAGGCGCTGTCGGTGACGTCGAGGCGTACCGGGATCACGCCGGGCACGTCGATGAGCTCGGGGCGGCGGGCGGTGGCGTACACCTTGGCGGCGCCCCGCTCGACGAGCGACTGGGCGAACTGCCGGCCGAGGCCCCGGTTAGCGCCGGTGACCAGGACGTTTGCTCCGTTGATCTGCATGAGGGATACGCTAGGACCTGACGTTGACGTCAGAGGCAACTTTTATGGTGGGGGTCACTGTGCGCATCGGAGAGCTGGCGACGAGGGCCGGGGTGAGCGTCCGGGCCCTGCGCTACTACGAGGAGCAGGGCCTGCTGGCGGCCGGCCGCAGCGACAGCGGCCAGCGGCACTATCCGGAGCCGTCCGTCGACCGGGTGCAGCTCATCCAGATGCTCTACGGGGCCGGCCTGTCCAGCCGGACCATCGCTGAGCTGCTGCCCTGTGTCGACGCGAGGGTCAGCACCCCGGAGTCCCAGGCCCGCCTGGCCGCCGAGCGCGCCCGCATCGACGAGCAGATCGCCGACCTGATCCGCACCCGTGACCGGCTCGACGCCGTCATCGCCTCGACGACCGACCCGGCGAACGGCTGCACCGTGATTCACCACTGACAAACGGTCAACCCTGCGCCCGCCGAGCCGATAGGAGTCGAGGAGCAGCGGTCGGACGGCCGTGCCGGGACCGGGAGCGATCATGGTGGACGACAGCGACCGGCGCCGCGCCGGCCAAGGCAGCAGCACCCAGGCCGACCCGGAGGCCGCGGCCCGGGAGTGCGTGACGGCGGCGCTCGGCGGCCGTACGCCCGAGCCCGCCGACCTGGTGATCGTGCACGCGACGGTCGGCTACGACCCGCTGCGGTTCTTCGAGGCGGTGGCCGAGGCGGCGGCGCCCGCGCAGGTCGTCGGCTGCACCGCCTTCGCCGGATTCACCGCCGCCGCCACCCTCACCGCCGGCGTCGTGGCGCTCTACCTGCCGGCCGCCGAGCTCACCTTCGGCGTGGCCGCCGCCGACTCGGTCAGCGGCGATCTGCGCGGCGCCGCACGCCGCGTCACCGAGCTGGCCCGCGAACGCGCCGGCGGGGACGGCGAGCACTCGGTGCTGATGATGCTCTCCGACGGGCTCGCCGGCGATCAGCGTGAGGTGGTCCGCGGCAGCTACGCGGTCACCGGGGCGACCGTGCCGCTGGTCGGCGGCGCGGCGTCCGAGGATCTCTCGATGCGGGCGACCTACCAGTTCGCCGACGGCAAACTGATGTCGAACAGCCTGGTCGCGGTCTGGATCAACTCGCCGCATCCACTCGGCATCGGCGTCGCGCACGGCTGGCACCCGATCGGCGATCCGATGACGGTGACCCGCGCCGAGGCCAACATCATCCACGAGCTGGACGGCCTTCCGGCCGTCGACGCCTACCTCAGCCAGCGCGGCGGAGAGCTGCCGGCCGGCGAACCCGGCGACGGCGACGCCCCCACCTTCGCCCGGCTCACCTTCGACCATCCGCTCGGGCTCGCGAACGCCGCGGGCACCTTCGACGGACGGCACATCCTCGGGTGTACGCCGGAGGGCGCGCTGGTCATGTTCGGTCACGTCAGCGAACAGTCCGTGGTCCAGGTGCTGGCCGGCAACCCGCGTGAGCTGCTGGACGCCGCAGGCTCGGCCGCCGCCACCGCGGTCCGGCGGCTCGGCGGCCCACCCCGCGGCGCTCTGGTGTTCAGCTGCGCCGGCCGCGTCCCGCCCCTCGGCGAGGCGCTGGCCGAGGAGGCCGCCGCGATCCGTGACCGGCTGGAGGCGGTGCCGTTCGCCGGATTCTTCACCTACGGCGAGTTCGCCCGGGTCACCGGCTCGACCGGATTCCACAACGCCACCGTCGTCGTCCTCGCGTTCTGATCATGGGGGAGGTGACCACGGCCGGGGACGACGAGATCCGCCGGCTCCGCGCCGAGCTGGCCCAATCCCGCGCCATCTCGGCCCGCGCCCTGGCCCGCGCCACCCGGCTGGCCCAGCTGGTCACCGCGCTCGGCAAGGTCACCGAGGTCGACGACGTGCTGGAATGCGCGGTGTGTGACGTCGCGGAGCTGTTCGACGCCGACATCGCGGTCGTCCTGACCCCGGCCGACGCGAGTCTGCGGGTGGCCGCGCAGTGGGGCATCGCGGCACGGCACCTGCCGTCCGGAACGGTGGACGAGCCCCCGGCCGCCGGGTTGCTCACCGCGGGCCGCCCGGTGACCGCCGCATCCGTCGAGCAGGTCCCCGCGCCCGGCTGGCTCGCTGCCAACGGCCTGTCCCACGTCGCGTACGGGCTGCTGACCGTCCGCGGCGAGCACCTCGGTTACCTGCTGCTGGCCCGGACCGACGAGCGCCCGTTCGACGACGCCGACACCCAGGAGCTGATCGCGGTCGTCAGCCGGATCTCGCTGGCCATCGACAACGGCCGTCTCTACCGGCGCACCCAGGACCAGCTGCGGCGGCTCCAGCGGCTCAACACGGTGACCGCGGGCCTGGCCGGGATGGTCGACGTGATCACCGCGGCCCGCAACATCGTCGACACGATGATCGAGCACGTGCCGGTCGCCGGAGCGGCCGTCTACCTCACCGACGTGTACGGCGAGGAGCTGGCCGCGGGTGGCGGCGCCGAGTGGCCCCGGATCCTCGGCGACGGCCTGCCCGGCGTCCCGGAGGGCACCCTGTCGCTGCGGCTGGGCACGCAGGACCCGAGCGCCGGCCGCCTGCTGCTCACCGGCGTCCCGGCCGACGGCACCGACGCCCGGTCGTTCCTCGACCACCTCGTCGACGTGGGCGGCCTGGTCCTGGAGAAGGCGCTGCTGTTCCAGCGGATCCGGATGCAGGCCGAGACCGACGTGCTCACCGGCATGCCGAACCGCGCCTACTTCATGGAGACCCTGGGAGCTTCGCTGAGCCGGTGCCGGCAGGACGGCAGCGACGTGGCGGTCCTGTTCATCGACATGGACGGGTTCAAGGCGATCAACGACACGTACGGCCACGACGCCGGTGACCAGTTGCTGATCACCGCGGCCCAGCGGCTGTCGGATACGGCCGGCCTGCACGGCATAGCGGCCCGCCTCGGCGGCGACGAGTTCGTGATCGCCTGCACCGACACGTCGGCGGCGGAGGCCGGCCTGCTCGCCGGGCGCATCCAGGAGGCCGTCGACCAGCCCTACGTGCTGCGGTTGCCGTCCGGCGCCGTGGAGGCGACCGCCGGTTGCAGCATCGGCCTGGGTCTGGCCGCGGACTGCGGTTACGACGCGTCGACGCTGCTCAGCACCGCCGACGCCGCCATGTACGCGGCGAAGCAGCTCCGCCGGGCGGCCCGCCGCGGGTCAGCTGTCGGCAGCCTCGTCGGGACAGTCCCACCCGCCGCCGGTATCGATCACGACGACGACGTGGGGTAGCCCCTCGGCCGGGACCGGGGCCGGAACCGGCATCGGAAGGCTCGCGATGACGAACGACGCCGTGATGGAGAGCGCGGCGACCGCGATGGCGATCGAGTCCCTCGTCCGCACCGAGTCTCCCCTCATCGGAAGCAGCAACCATACACGGAATAGGCAAACGCCTATGGGATAGCTTGTCCGGGTGAGTCTCCTCGAGGACGTGGGCGTACGCGACGGCTGGCGCTGCTGGGTGTGTGACGAGCCGGTCGACCCGGACAAGTCGGTCAACGATCCGCGTGGCCCGAGCGTCGACAGCCGTACCGCCGACCGCAAGGCCAAGGTCACCGAGCGGCTCGCCCACCGCGCCTGCAACACCCGTAAGGGCGCGGTCAAGGTGGTCATCGCCTGGCCGGACCGGCTCAACGTGGTGGAGCCCGCGCCGCTGATCACCGTCGCCGAGCGCCTGGAGCGCAAGGGCGGCCGCGAGCTGGTGGCCCGCAGCCCGAGCCGCCGCGACGCCCAGGAGGCGGCGGACTGGCTGGTCGACCGGTTCTCTCGACTGGTGCCGGGCCTGCCGGTGACGGCGACCGTGGACACCGGCGGCGGCCAGTTCCTGATCGCGCTGGCCAGCGGGCGCCGCTGACCGTTACGGTCCATGCGTGGACCAACACGGTGCCGACGGTTTCGTCCAGCTTCTGAATCCCGAGGGTGACCACGTCGACAGCGTCACCGGCCCGGACGGTGTGACGTACTCGGTCGACTTCACCGACGACGAGTTCCGCGGGCTCTACCAGGACATGGTCACCGTGCGCCGGCTCGACGCCGAGGGGGTGGCCCTGCAGCGGCAGGGTGAGCTGGGCCTGTGGGCGAGCCTGCTGGGCCAGGAGGCGGCCCAGGTCGGCTCCGGTCGGGCGCTGCGGCCGCGGGACATGGCGTTCCCCACCTACCGCGAGCACGCGGTGCTCTACTGCCGGGGGATCGACCCGATCATGCCGTTCGGGCTGTTCCGGGGCGTGGACCAGGGCGGCTGGGATCCGAACGAGTTCAAGTTCAACCAGTACACGATCGTCATCGGCTCGCAGACCCTGCACGCCACCGGCTACGCCATGGGCGTGACCATGGAGGGCGGGACCGGCTCGGCCGACGGTGAGGCGGTGATCGCCTACTTCGGCGACGGGGCCTCCAGCCAGGGCGAGGTCAACGAGGCGTTCGTCTGGTCGGGTGTCTTCCACGCCCCGATCGTCTTCTTCTGCCAGAACAACCAGTACGCCATCTCCGCGGCGGCCGAACGGCAGACCCGGGTGCCGCTCTACCGGCGCGCGGCCGGCTACGGCTTCCCCGGCATCCGGGTCGACGGCAACGACGTGCTGGCCAGCTACGCCGTCACCCGCGCCGCCCTCGATCAGGCCCGGCACGGGCAGGGACCGCGACTGATCGAGGCCTACACCTACCGGATGGGCGCGCACACCAGCTCCGACGACCCCACCCGCTACCGGATCGCGAGCGAGGTCGACGCGTGGCGGGCCAAAGACCCGATCAGCCGGCTGCGGGCCTTCCTGGTCAAGCAGCGGATCGCCGGCGACGACTTCTTCGCGCAGGTCGACGACGACGCCGGAAAGGCCGCCCTCGACCTGCGCGAACGCGTGCTCGCCATGCCCGACCCGCAGCCGGTCGAGCTGTTCGACCACGTCTACCCGACCGGCTCGCCGGAGCTGGACGCGCAGCGCCGGCGGTTCACCGGCTACCACGCGTCCTTCGACGACTGAGAAGGATCAGACCGCCGCGACCGCGTCCGAGGTCACCGCCTCCAGCGCGCTCCCGAGGATCTCGCGCACATCCGAGACCAGGTGTACGGTCAGCGCCTCCCGCACGTCCGCGGGCACCTCGTCCAGATCCGGCTCGTTGCGCCGCGGGATGTAGACCTCGGTGAGCCCCGCCCGCTGGGCGGCGAGCAGCTTCTGCTTCACCCCGCCGATCGGCAGCACCCGCCCGGTCAGCGACACCTCGCCGGTCATCCCGATCTCGGCGCGCACGTTGCGGCCCAGCAGCAGCGACACCAGCGCGGTCGTCATCGTGACGCCCGCCGACGGCCCGTCCTTGGGCACCGCGCCGGCCGGCACGTGCAGGTGGATCGGGTGGTCCAGCTGCTCGGGGGAGATGCCCAGCTCACCGGCGTGCGCCCGCACGTACGACAGGGCGATCTGCGCGGACTCCTTCATCACGTCGCCGAGCTGGCCGGTGACCGACAGGCCCGGCGTGGTGCCGGGCAGCAGCGACGCCTCGATGTAGAGCACGTCGCCACCCATCCCGGTCACGGCCAGGCCGGTGGCCACGCCGGGAACCGCGGTCCGCTCACCGGACTCGGGCGTGAACCGGGGACGGCCGATCAGGTCCTTCAGGTCAGCGGCGTCGACGGTGGCCGGCAGCTCCTTCAGGGACACCTTGCGGAACGCCTTGGCCAGCAGGCGCTCGAACGACCGTACCCCCGCCTCCCGGGTGTAGTTGGCGGCGATCTCGCGCAGAGCGCCCTCGGTGACCGTCACCTCGCCGGGTTCGAGCGCGGCGCGCTCGAGCTGCCGGGGGATGAGGAAGTCGCGGGCGATGGCGACCTTGTCGTTCTCGGTGTAGCCGTCGATCGCGATCAGCTCCATCCGGTCGAACAGCGCCTGCGGGATCGTCTCCAGGACGTTGGCGGTCGCGATGAACAGCACGTCCGACAGGTCCAGGTCCAGGTCGAGGTAGTGGTCACGGAACGTGTGGTTCTGCGCCGGGTCCAGCACCTCCAGCAGCGCGGCCGCCGGGTCGCCCCGGTAGTCGCTGCCCACCTTGTCGACCTCGTCGAGCAGCACGACCGGGTTCATCGAGCCGGACTCGCGGATGGCCCGCACGATCCGGCCCGGCAGCGCGCCGACGTAGGTGCGCCGGTGCCCGCGGATCTCCGCCTCGTCCCGCACGCCGCCGAGAGCGACCCGCACGAACTTACGGCCCAGTGTCCGCGCGACCGACTCGCCGAGCGAGGTCTTGCCGACCCCGGGCGGACCGGCCAGCAGGATCACCGCACCAGAGCCACGCCCGCCGACCGTCTCCCGGCCGCGTGACTCGCGCCGGGCGCGCACGCCCAGGTACTCCACGATGCGCTCCTTGACCTCGTCGAGGCCGTGGTGGTCGGCGTCGAGGACGGCACGGGCCGCCTCCAGGTCGGTGTTGTCGGTGGTGCGCACGCTCCACGGCAGATCGAGGACCGTGTCCAGCCAGGTGCGGATCCAGCCGGCCTCCGGGTTCTGGTCGCCGGCGCGCTCCAGCTTGTCGACCTCACGGAGCGCGGTCTCGCGTACCGCCTCGGGCAGGTCGGCCGCCTCGATCCGCGCCCGGTAGTCGTCCCTACCGTCGGCCTCGCCCTCGCCGAGCTCCTTGCGGATCGCCTTGAGCTGCTCGCGGAGCAGGTATTCGCGGTTGCGCTTCTCGACGTTCTCGCGGACGTCGTTCTCGATCGTCTCGTTGACCTCGGACTCGGCCAAAAAGTCCCGGGTCCAGTCGATCAGCAGCCGCAGCCGGGCCTCGACGTCGGGTGTCTCCAGCAGCTCGCGCTTGCGGTCGCCGGACAGGTACGGTGCCCAGCCCGCCGTGTCGGCCAGGTCGCTGGGGTCGTCGATGGCGCTGACCGAGTCGATGACCTGCCACGCCTCGCGCTTCTGCAGCACCGAGACGACCAGCTTCTTGTACTCGGCGGCCAGCTCACGGACCTGCTCGGACGGCTTGTCGGCGGGAACCGGCTCGGCCTCCACCCACAGCGCCGCGCCGGGCCCGGTCACGCCGCTGCCGATCTTGGCGCGGGGCCCGGTGCGCAGCACGGCGGCCGGGGAGCCACCACGGATCTTGCCGACCTGCTCGACGCTCGCCACGACACCGTAGGACGCGTAACGCCCCTCCAGCCGCGGCGCGATCAGCAGCTCGGAGGCCGCCGAGGTGACGGCCGCGTCGACGGCGGCCTGGGCGGCCTCGTCGAGCTGCACCGGCACGACCATGCCCGGAAGCAGGACGATGTCGTCGAGGAAGAGCACGGGGAGTCGCTTGCTCACGGTTACCTCCGGGAAGTTGAGTACGGCAGGCTCAACCGTGGCCGGATCCCCCTTCTTCCAGCGTTCACTGTCGGCGAACAGTGCCTTGAAAAAGTGATATCACATTGATAGTGTGGCGCCATCACCACGAACGGGGAGGCCCACATGACCGAACACCTCGACCTTCCTGCTCCGCAGGTGCGTGAGCGCACCGCCCGCGACGCCTCCGGATGGCCCGTCCTCGCGATCGCCGGAGCGGTGATCCTGCTGGCCGTCGCGGTGTTCGCCGTCGCCGTCCAGCAGTCGGGCGTCACCGCCGTGCTCAGCCTGCTCGGCGTCAGCGTCCTGCTCGTGCTCGGCGCCGTCATCGCCCTGGCCGGCCTCACCCCGGTCGCCCCCGGCGAGGCCCGGGTCCTGCAACTGCTGGGCCGCTACACCGGCACCGTCCGCACCGACGGGCTCCGCTGGGTCAACCCGCTCACCAACCGGCGCCGCATCTCCACCCGCATCCGTAACCACGAGACCGACGTCCTAAAGGTCAACGACGCCGACGGCAACCCGATCGAGATCGCCGCCGTGGTCGTCTGGCAGGTCAAGGACACCGCACGGGCCGTCTTCGAGGTCGACGACTTCATCGAGTTCGTCGCCATCCAGACCGAGACCGCCGTGCGGCACATCGCCAACAGCTACTCCTACGACTCCCACGACACCAACCTGATGTCGCTGCGCGACAACGCCGACGAGATCACCGCGCGACTGTCCGAGGAGATCGGGGTACGGGTCGACGCCGCCGGAGTGAAGATCATCGAGTCCCGGCTGACCCGCCTGGCCTACTCGCCGGAGATCGCCCACGCCATGCTCCGCCGCCAGCAGGCCAACGCGATCGTCGCCGCCCGGACCAGGATCGTCGAGGGCGCGGTCGGCATGGTCGAGCTGGCACTGGCCCGGCTGACCGAGCACGACGTCGTCGAGCTCGACGAGGAGCGCAAGGCCGCCATGGTCAGCAACCTGCTGGTCGTCCTCTGCGGCGACCGGGACGCCCAGCCCGTCGTCAACACGGGCACCCTCTACTCCTGATCCCATGGCCACCGAGCGCAAGAAGCTCCTGCTCCGCCTCGACCCCACCGTGCACGACGCCCTGGCACGGTGGGCCGGGGACGAGCTGCGCAGCACCAACGCCCAGATCG
Organism: Actinoplanes sp. CA-252034; assembly: GCF_050956125.1. Lineage (NCBI taxonomy): Bacteria > Bacillati > Actinomycetota > Actinomycetes > Micromonosporales > Micromonosporaceae > Actinoplanes > Actinoplanes sp. CA-252034. The sequence continues at coordinate 5,225,115 of NZ_CP191846.1, read as the reverse complement.
AGTACCTGCTGCGCAAGGCGCTGGGCGACGCCGGCCGGCTCCCGGGCGGGGTCGGCCGGATGCGAGGACCGGGCCGCCCACCCGCCGCCGACCCCGCCGCCGCCGGCCCCGCCGGCCCCACCGCGGACGCCGATCCCGCCGCGGACCCGACCGGTCCGGATGTCGACCCCTCCCCGTCGGATGCCGACTCGACGGGGGCGGGCACGGGCTCGACCGGTCCGGATGCCGGCTACGCCCCGCCGGACGCAGACGATGAGGAGAAGTGATGACCGTCCCCGGCAGCCTTGCCCAGCGGATCTTCCTGCTGGCTCATGACCCGGCCAAGGGCCGCGTGCGAATCGGCACCAATCTCGGTGCCATGGTCCGCGCGGCGGCTCTCGCCGACCTCTATCTCCAGGGCCACCTCACCGACGAGCGCGGCCGGGCCACCCCGGGCGGACGCCGGCCGTGCGCCGACCCGGTCCTGGCAACCCTGCTCGACGACATCGCCGGCTCCCGGCCGCGCAAGTGGCAGTCCTGGGTGGACCGCCGGCAGCGCGCCACCGTCGTCGCAGTGCGCACGCAACTGGGCGACGAGGGCTGGGCGCGCGTGGAACCGTACCGCATCCTCGGGATCTTCCCCGCCACGAAGGTCACCCTCCGTGACCCACGCGCCCGCAAAGAGCTGCTGGGCCGCGTCCGTTCCGCGCTGAAGGACCCGATCAGCCGCGTCGAGCCCGCCGACGCCGCGCTGGTGGCCATCGTGGCCGCCGGAGACCTCGGCCTGGTCCTCAGCCGCCGGGCCCGTCGCGAGGCCAAGCGGCGCATCCAGGAGCTGACCGACGTCAGCGGGCCGATCGGGCCCGCCCTGCGCAAGTCGATCGAGGCCTCCGCGGCCGCCGCGGCCGGCTGAAATACGGATGCGGACGGGCGGCGGCGGGGCGATCATGGCGCGATGTGGCGACTGCCGTTCTTCGAGGCGCTGGCTGATTCGCGGCGGGTGCTCATCGCGGGCGCCGGCGGCGGGTTCGACGTCTACGCCGGGCTTCCGCTGGGGCTGGCGCTGCGAGACGCCGGCCGCACGGTCCACTTCGGGAGCCTGTCGCTGGTCAACCTGTACGAACTGGACCGCAGCGTCTGGGTGGACCGGGGCGTCGCGTCGATCACCGCGGAGACCGCCTCGCACCAGGAGTACTTCCCGGAGCGGGCACTGGCCCGCTGGCTGGACCGGCAGGGGCTGCCCGCCACCGTGTACGCGTTCCCGCGCACCGGGGTCCGGCCCCTGCGCAGCGCGTACCGGCGGTTGGTGAAGCGGCTCGGCCTCGATGCGATCGTCCTGGTCGACGGCGGCACGGACATCCTCATGCGCGGTGACGAGGCGGCCCTGGGCACCCCTGTCGAGGACGCGACGAGCCTCGCCGCGGTGGCGTCGACTCCGGTGCCGACCCGGTTGGTGGCGTCGATCGGGTTCGGTGTGGACGCCTACCACGGCGTCAACCACGTCCAGGTGCTGGAGAACATCGCAGCCCTGGACCGCGACGGGGCCTATCTGGGGGCGTTCACCGTGCCGACGCACGGCCGGGAGGCGGCGCTCTACCGGGACGCGGTCGAGCACGCGCGGGCCGAGACGCCGGGCCGGTCGAGCATCGTCAACGGGCAGATCGCCGCGGCGCTCACCGGAGCCGCCGGGAACGTGGCGCTCGACGACCGTACCGAGGGATCGCCGTTGTTCGTCAATCCGCTGATGGCGATGTATTTCACCTTCGATCTGCCCGGACTGGCCGCGCGGTCGTTGTACCTCGACCGGATCCGCGGCACCGAGCACATGCTCGAGGTCAGCCATCTCATCGAGCGGTTCCGCGACGAGGTCGAGCCCCGTCCGAGGGTTGCGTTCCCGCACTGACCGGCGCTGCCGGCGGGCACCCGGCCGGGCGCCCGCCGACGATGCCGGATCAGGCCGGCGGGAGGCGCATCCCCAGCACCGGGAACGGGGTGGCCGCCCGCAGGGCGGCGGGCGCGGTCACTCCGAAGGCGAGTAGCGCCAGGTCGGTCATCGCGGGCCCGACGTCACCGATCCACGGGTTGATCGAGATGCTCAGCTGGGTCGACGCGTCCGGCGTGGAGAACGAGTAGCTGACGAACCCGAAGATGCCACCGCTGTGTCCCCACAGTGTCGGGCCGCCGGGCAGCGGCTGCCGGTAGATGCCGAGGCCGTAGCCGAGCTCGCCGACCGGGGTGAGCATCTCGGCCAGTTGCGCCCGCCGCAGCAGCCGGCCGCTGAGCAGGCTGCGGTAGAAGCGGTTGAGGTTCGCCGTGGTGGAGACGATCTCCCCGGCCGCGTACGCCATCGACGGGTTGAGGTCGGTGAAGTCGACGGGCACCGGCCGGCCGTCCTGCTCGACCGGCTCGTACCCGTGCGCGTGCGGCCCGTCGATCGTGACGTCGGTGCCCGGGACGTCGGTGCCGTCGAGGTGGAGCGGCCTGAGGATGCGCCTGTCGACCTCCCGCCCGTACGCCCGCCCGGTGACCTTCCGCACGATGAGCCCGAGCAGCACGTAGTTGGTGTTGGAGTAGGCCCACGCCGTGCCCGGCTCGAACACCGGCGGCCGGGCGGCGGCGAGCGTCACGAGCTCCTCCGGCCGGTACGTCGTATACCGGGCTCGCAGCACATCCTCGAGGGTCGCGAACAGGGCCTCGGTGTAGTCGAAGATGCCGCTGGTGTGCTGCAGCAGGTTACGGATGGTGATCCGGGAGCCGTTCGGGATCGCGCCCGGCAGCCACCGCTCGAGGGAGTCGTCGAGGTCGAGCCGCCGCTCCCCGGCGAGCTGGAGGATCACGGTGGACACGAAGGTCTTGGTGATGCTGCCGACCCGGTACTGCCCGCCGGGTGACGGGCGGGCCGGGCGGCCGAGCTCGACCACGCCGCTGGCGCCCTGCCAGGTGCCGGACGGGCCGTCCACCCGGGCCAGCGCGGCGGTCGCGCCGGTGGCGACGACCCGGTCCAGTGCGGCCTGCAACGCGGCCCGGTCGAGCCCGCCGGACGACGCCTCGGCCGGTGACGCGGCCCCGATCCCGGTGGCGAGCGCTGCCGCGGCCGACCCGGCCAGAACTGTGCGACGACTAGGCATGGTGTGTCTCCCCCCGAGTGACATTCACCCCGCCGACAGTGTCAGCCCCAGCGACCGGATTCAATGTCTGCGCACCCTGGTCGGTCCCTTACGGGTGGACCCGGTCTCGCGGATCCGGCGGTCCGGCCGGCGCCCGGGGGTGAACCGCCGCCTCGACCCGGTGACCGGGGACCGGGCCGGAGCGCAGCTGGAGGTGCTCGCCGCGAACGACCGCTACCGGGCCTCGTAAGATCGTCGGGGTGACGTTCGTCGAGGTGGACTCCGAGGGCGACCCGGCGTACGACATGGCGCTCGGGCCGCGGCTGCTGCGCGACGGTCTCGGTGACGCCCACGACATCCTGCGTGTCTACTCGCCGCAGCCGACCGCCGCGTTCAGCCGCCGGGACACGCTGCGTCCCGGCTATCAGCGGGCGGCCGACGCCGTACGACGGCACGGTTTTCTGCCTGTCGTGCGCCCGCAGGGCGGCAGTCTCGCCGCCTATCATCCGGGCAGCGTGGTCGTCGACCACGTGCACCGGGCCGCCGGGGAGCCCCTGGAGCCGGTCGAGCGGTTCCGACGTTTCGCCGCCATGCACGCCGACGTGCTCGTGGGTCTCGGCGCCGAGGCCCGGATCGGCCCGGTCCCCGGTGAGTACTGTCCCGGCGAGTACAGCATCAACGCGGGCGGCGCCAAGATCGTCGGCTCGGCCCAGCGGGTGACCCGCGACGGCTGGTTGTTCAGCACGGTCATCCAGGTCAGCGGGGCGGCCCGGCTCCGCGAGGTGCTGACGCCCGCCTACGCCGAGCTGGGCTACGACTTCGATCCGGCGACCGTCGGCGCCCTGGAGGACACCGTCCCCGGGGTGACCCCGCCGATGGTGGCCGCCGCGGTCCGTGCCGCCTACGCGGGGCTGGGCTGAGCGGTCAGCGGTGGTCGCCGTGCAACGGTGGCTCCCGGTGCTGGAGGGTGTCGCGGACGTTCTTCTGCACGGCGACCGCCGCGAACAGCGTCATCGCGAACGCGAGACCGTAGAAGCCCTTCTCGCTCAGCAGCAGCGTGCTGCTCCACAGCCCGACCACCAGCATCACGATGGCGATGCCGACGACCGCCCAGGACAGGCCCAGGTAGAGGGCCGTCACCGGGATGCCCTCGGCCCGGTCGCGCACCGACTTCTGCAGCGAGATCGCGGCGAACAGCCCGAGGACCAGCACCGCCGCGTAGAAGCCCTTCTCGCTGCGCGCCATCGCGGCGTTCCAGAGGCCGACGAGGAACGCGACGACGCCGAGGACCAGCGCGGCCCAGGAGGCGCCGACGAAGGCGGCGGTCGGCTTCGCCGCGGGTGGTGGCGGGCTGGTCACCCCGTCATTGTCCCGCACTAGGATCTTCGCAGTGGGTAACTCTGCGGACCGCATCGCGCTGATCTCCGACGTCCACGGCAACCTCACCGCCCTCGAGGCGGTCCTGGCCGACATCGACTCCCGCGGCATCGAGCTGATCTACAACCTCGGCGACTACGTCGGCAAGGGCCCGCGCGGCCGTGAGGTGATCGACGTGTGCCGACGGCGGTGCGCGGTCAACATCCTTGGCAACTGGGACGACTTCCTGCCGGACCCCGGGCGCACCCACGACAGCGAGGCACTGGCCTGGTGGCTGGCCCAGCTCGGGCCAGGCCAGGGGGAGTGGCTGCGGGCGCTGCCGTTCAGCCACGACTTCGTGATCAGCGGGCGGACTCGATGAACGACCCGACGCCGGTCTACGTCATCGTCGAAGGGCGGCTGGGCTCCGGGGCGCCGGCGCCGTTCTCGGTCCAGTTCGTCCGCGTGCCCTACGACGCCGAGGCGGAGATCGCGGTCGCGACCCGGATGGGCATGCCGGAGCTGGACGGTTTCATCTCCGAGGCGCGCCACGGCGTCTACCGCGGCGCCATGCACGATCCCGGTGCGCCGCGCTATCACCGGCCACAGCGCTGAAACTGGGCCTCGGTCAGCCGTACCCGCTCGGCGGCGAGGTTCTCCTCCATGTGCCCGATGCGGGCGGTGCCGGGGATCGGGAGCATCACCGGGGAGCGGTGCAGCAGCCAGGCCAGGGCGACCTGGGTGGCGGTCGCTCCGGTCTCGGCGGCGACCGCGGCGAAGGCCGGGTTCGTCCCGGTGGCACCGGCCGCGACCGGCCGCCACGGCAGGAACGCGATACCGGCCCGCTCGCAGGCGTCCAGGACCGGCTCGTGCTCCCGGTCGAGCGCGTTGTACCGGTTCTGCACGCTCGCGATCTCCACGATGTCGCGCGCCTGATCCAGCTGCTCCACGGTCACCTCGGAGAGGCCGATCAGGTTGACCTTGCCCTGTTCGCGGAGATCGCGGAGCGTGCCGACCTGGTCGGCGAGCGGGATCTCCGGGTCGATCCGGTGCAGTTGCAGGAGCTCGATGCGGTCCAGCCGCAGCCGGCGCAGCGCCTGGTCGACCTGGTCACGTAACACGTCCGGCCGCCCGTCGAGCCGCCACTCGCCGTCCGGGCCGGTCCGGGCGACCCCGACCTTCGTGGTGATCAACAGCCCGTCGGGGTACGGGTGCAGCGCCTCGGCCAGCAACTCCTCGTTGGCGCCGCCGCCGTACAGATGGGCGGTGTCGATCAGGGGCACGCCCAGCTCGACCGCCCGCCGGGCCACCGCCTTCGCGTTCTCGCGGGCGGCCGCCGGCGTGGTGGGCAGGTGCATGGCGCCGAATCCGATCCGCCGGACCGCAAGACTCGTCGATGTCATCGACGCCACCGTAGAGCACGTCCCGGCCGGGGGCGATCCGGTGAGCTCGGGCCCTGTCCACCGCGGGGTCACGATGACGTCCGGAAACCGGACGCACCCTGTCAGGGTTCTACGACAGTGTCGAAGCCATGACGACGAAACCACTCACCGGGAAGGTGGCGCTCGTGGCCGGGGCGACCCGCGGCGCCGGACGGCAGATCGCGGTGCAGCTCGGAGCGGCCGGCGCCACCGTCTACGCGACCGGCCGCAGCACCCGCGCCGCCCGCTCGGAGTACGGGCGCCCGGAGACCATCGAGGACACCGCGGACATGATCACCGAGGCCGGCGGGACCGGAATCGCGGTGGCCGTCGACCACCTCGACCACGACCGGGTCGCCGAGCTGGTCGCCCGGATCGACAGCGAGCAGGGCCGGCTCGACGTGCTGGTCAACGACATCTTCGGCGGTGATCCGCTGACCACCTGGCACAAGCCGGTCTGGGAGCAGCCCCTGGAGCCGGGCCTGCGGCTGCTGCGGCTGGCGATCGACACCCACATCATCACCAGCCACTACGCGCTGCCGCTGCTGATCCGTAACCCCGGCGGCCTGGTGATCGAGGTCGGTGACGGCGCCACCGGCTACAACGCGGCCAACTACCGGCTGTCGGTCTTCTACGACCTGGCCAAGTGGTCGGTCAACCGGCTCGCCTTCACCTGGTCGCACGAGCTGGCCGATCACGGCGCCACCGCGGTCAACGTCACGCCGGGCTGGCTGCGCTCGGAGTTGATGCTGGACACCTTCGGCGTCACCGAGCAGAACTGGCGCGACGCCTGCACGAAGGAGCCGCACTTCGCGATCTCCGAGAGCCCGGCGCTGATCGGCCGGGGCATCGCCGCCCTGGCCGCCGACCCCGGGCGGGACCGCTGGAACGGCCGGTCGGTCTCCAGCTTCGACCTGGCCGAGGCCTACGACCTCACCGACGTCGACGGCAGCCGCCCGGACGCGTGGCGCTACGTGGTGGAGGTGCAGGACGCCGGCAGACCGGCCGACGTGACCGGCTACCGGTAGAGCTCCCCGAGACGGCGCGCGGCGTCGGCGAGCCGTTGCCGCAGCTCGGGCGGCTCCAGCACCTCGACCTCCGGGCCGAGCCCCAGCATGTACGTGTAACCGACGTCCCGTGACTCCACCGACAGCCGGGTCCGTACCCACCCGTCCGGATCCGGCTCGCCGGCGGAGTCGAGCGCCTCCCGTGCCGCCGGCGGATCGGCGACGAACCGCAGCGAGCGCAACCCGTCGGGGCTGAGCCGGATCGTGATCGTCTCGCGCAGCATCTGCCGCACGAACTCGGCCGCCCGCTGCGCCCAGAACCCCGGCAGGTCGAACTCCGGGTCACGGGTGAACCCGTCACCGGTGGGCTCGACGCCGGTGATCCGGTCCACCCGGTAGGTGCGCAGGTCCTCACCCACCCGGCCGACGAGATACCAGACCCCGTTCTTGAGGACCAGCCCGTACGGCTCGACGTCACGCGACACCTCCTCGTCACGCCGCCGGTAGCGCATGGCCAGCACCCGGTCCTGCCAGACGGCCTGCGCCAGCCCGGCCAGGTGCTCGGGCGGATCGGCCCGGTCGAACCAGCCCGGCGCGTCCAGGTGGAACCGCTGGCCGGCCCGCTGCGACGCCTCCCGTAACCCCTCGGGCAGCGCGGCCAGCATCTTGCGCCGCACCGACTGCACCGGCTCGTCCAGGCCCATGTCCCGGGCCGGACCGGGCAACCCGGCCAGGAACAGCGCCTCCGCCTCCTCGCGGCTGAGCCCGGTCAGCCGTGTCCGGTAGCCGCCGACCAGCCGGTATCCGCCGGAGCGCCCCTGCTCGGCGTAGACCGGCACCCCGGCCGCCGACAGCGCGAGCATGTCACGGTAGACGGTCCGCTCCGACACCTCCAGCTCGGCCGCCAGCTCCGCGGCGGTGAGCATGCCCCGCGACTGCAGGAGGAGAACCATGGTGATCAGCCGGGCCGCGCGCATGCCCCTGATTGTCGGCTGACCTCACGCCTCAGGGGAATTGCGCCACTTTTTGTTTTGCGGGTCGTTGAAGCAGGCTCGAAAGTCAGAGGATGCTCCCACTTTTCAACTTCCGTGCCCTTATTGGTGGTGTTGTCGGTGCGATCATCATTGTGGCTGGATTGTTCAGTCCGGTCCGGAGCCATTGGGGCGTCACCCTGGCCGGGGTCGCCGGCACGTCCGCGGCCGTCCAGGCCGTCGCGCCGGCCCTGATCCTCACCGGGTTCCAGGCCCCGCCGGTCGTGCGCCGTGGCCCCGAGCAGGTGCGAATGGTCCCCGGCGTCCCCCTCGACCTCGACGCGCGCACCGCCGACCGGGGCGCGGCCGGCTGCGCGGAACGCTGCGACGTCGTGCTCGCCGATGCCGGGGTCGAGGAGACCGGCGGCGGGGAGCTGGCCGACAAGTCCGCGACCTACCACTCCTGCCTGGCGGCCAGCGAGTACGGCTTCACGATCACCCCGGAGCTGGCCCGGACCGGTGTGGAGTCGTGTGTGCGTACCAGCGATGGACGCCACGCCGCGATGACCGTGACCGGCGTCGAGAAGCGCAACGACCGGCTCTCGCTGGTCCTCGCGACCGTGACCGTCTGGGAGGCGCCACCGGTGACCGTCCTGCGCACCGACGAGGAGGAGCCGCCGTTGTTCCAGGAGCTGCCGCCCGGCTGGTGAGCTCAGCCGGGGAAGTCGGACACCAGCCGGTTGGACCAGCGCAGCATGTCGAGGTAGGTCGATCCGAGGCTGACCGAGGAGACCGCGGGAATGCCGCCGTTCTCGTACGCCTCGACCGCCTCCAGCACCCGTTGCAGCGGGCTGCCGTCACCGCGCAGAGCCGCCGAGAGCTCGTCGGAGAGCGGCATCTGCTCGACCATGTCGGCGCGGGGCATCCCGACCAGGTCGGCGACACCGGTGAGCAGGCCGAGCAGGAAGGCGGTCTCCGGCACCACGCTGAACTCAGACGCCAGCCGGTAACAGAACCGGGCCCGCACCAGCGCCTCGGTGAGCTGCTCCTCGGAGGCGCCGGTGACCTCACTGGCGATCATCAGCGCCGCCCACTGGCGGATCTTGGCGATGCCGAGCAGCACCACGGCCTGCGGCACCGACGACAGCCGCTGGGGGAGCCCGGCCGCGGCGCTGTTGGTGGCCCGCAGCACCCGCATGGCCAGGGCCGGATCGGTGCAGATCAGATCACTGACCTTCTTCAAGTCGGTGTCGGCGGCGTGCAGCAGGGCCAGCAGCTCCAGCCGGCGCAGCTTCGACGCCGACAGCGTGTGGGTGGTCAGCACGTGGGGACGGCTCAGTGCGTACCCCTGCCGTAGCTCGCATCCGTATTTCTCGGCCAGTGCCAGGTGCGCCTCGGTCTCCAGGCGCTCGGCGACGAGCTGGATCTGCGGGTACCGCCGGCACACCGCGATCGTCTCCTCCAGCCGGCTCAGGTCGCCGTCGAGGAGGTCCAGTTTGACGTAGGACGCGATGCTGAACAGCTTGTCGTGGCCCAGCCCCCACACGAAGTCGTCGAGCGCGATCCGGTAGCCGGCCTCGGCCAGGGCGGTGACCCCGGCCAGCACCTCGTCGTCGATCGTGATCGACTCCAGGACCTCCAGGACCACCTGCTCCGGGCCGATCGGCAGGGTCAGCTCGCCGACCAGGAACTCGCGGGTCATGTTGATGAAGCACAGCCGGTCACGGACAACCTCGGGCAGTCCGAACTCGGTGAACGCGGCGACGATCACCTGGCTGGTGGCCGAGATGTCACGCTGTGATGCCTCGACGTCGTCGAGACGGCCCCGGAACAGCAGCTCGTAGCCGACCACGACGCCCCGGGCGTCGAAGATCGGCTGCCGGGCGACGTGGACCAACTGCGTGACGTCCGCAGGCGGGACCTGCGGTGCTCGGACGTCGTTCATCCTGTCAGCTTGCCTGATCAATGGTCCCCTCGCGGTTGGTGTTGAGGAACACCCCTGAGCACTTCGCGTCGTGGGCGTAGAACGAGGGGGAGAAATCCGTTCCGGGGGATATCCATGCGGGCGTTCGTGACATCGGTGGTCCTGGTCCTGCTCGTGACGTCGCCTGCCGTGCCGGCCCGCGCCGACACCCTGACCTGGACCTACGTCGTGGCCGGCGAGGGCGGCACCTCCTGCGCCATCCGCAGCGACGGCACCCTGTGGTGCTGGGGGGTCAACTGGCGCGCCACGATCGGGCCGGGCGGCGCCGACACCGGCCGACCGGTCCGCATCGGGGACAGCCGCGCCTGGGCGAGCGTCGCCTCGGCCTACACCCACACCTGCGCGACCCGTACCGACGGCACCCTGTGGTGCTGGGGTGAGAACGCCGACGGTGAGCTCGGCATCGGCGCGTCCACCACGACACGGGAGCACCCGGTGCAGGTCGGTGCCGGGACCACCTGGAGATCGGTCGACGTGGCGGGCCAGACCACCTGCGCCGTCCGGGCCGACGGCAGCCTGTGGTGCTGGGGCGGCTACTGGTCCGGTGACGTCACCGATGCGGCCGCGATCCGGCGCCGCACCCCGCAGCGGGTCGGCGCCGACGCCGACTGGACCGCGGTGACCGTCGACGGCGGCGGCGCCTGCGGACTCCGGGCCCCCGGCAGCCTGTGGTGCTGGGAGAACGCCTCCGACGACCCGGAGGTGGGCCCGCCCCTGCGGGTCGGCACGTCCTCGTCCTGGGCCGTGGTCAGCGCCAAGGACGGGCGCACCTGCGGCGTGGACCGCGATGCGGCGCTGTGGTGCTGGGGCGCCAACCGCGACGGGCAGGTCGGTGACGGCACCGACACCGACCGCACCGGGCCCGTCCGGATCGGCGCCGGAACGTCGTGGGCGTCGGTCTCGGCCGGCGACCCGTCGGCCGCCAACGGGGGCGCTCACACCTGCGCGCTGAGCACCGGCGGCGCCACCTGGTGCTGGGGCGACAACGCCGAGGGCAAGCTCGGCGACGGCACCACGGTGGGCTCCCCCGTCCCGGTACGGGTGAACGCCGACCTGACCTGGCGGGCGATCAGCGCCGGCGGGGTGCACACGTGCGGGCTGACCACCGATGGCCGGGTGTGGTGCTGGGGCGACAACATGCGGCACGAGCTCGGCGACGGCGGCAGCGCCCCGTCGTCGGTGAGCGTCACCCCGCGGCCGGTCGGCGAGGACCGGAACTGGGCCGACGTCAGCGCCGGCGAGAGCCACACCTGCGCACGGCGTACCGACGCGACGGCCTGGTGCTGGGGCGGCAACACGCACGGCCAGCTCGGCGACGGCACCACCGCCGGCCGGGCCGTTCCACGGCAGGTCCGCGGCGGCGGCGCCTGGAGGTCGGTCGTGGTGGGGACGAACGCGACGTGCGGCGTACGCGACGACGGCGGCCTGTGGTGCTGGGGCCTGCTGCCGCGGGGCGCCACGGTCACCGTGCCGCAGCGGGTCGGCGATGTCGTGACCTGGACCGGCGTCACCGTCGGCGAGGGGCACCTGTGTGCCGTCCGGGACGACGGCACCCTGTGGTGCTGGGGCCGGAACGCCGGTGAGGTGCTCGGCAACCGCGTCACCACCACCCCGAGAACGCCCGTGCGGTCGCGCCGGGAGATCGCGACGACCTGGGCCGAGGTCGCCGCCGGGGACGGCCACACCTGCGGGCGAGACACCGGGGGCAGGGTGTGGTGCTGGGGCTTCGACGGTTCCGGGCAGCGCGGGGACGCCCCCGGCGCCGACCGCAACGACCCGATCGGCCTGACCGGCGTCGCCTCGATCCACGTCAAGGGCGACCGGTCGTGCGCCCTCGGCACGGACCGTCGTCTCCGGTGCTGGGGCGACGGGATCGAGACGCCGCAGCTGGTCACCGGCGACCGGGACTGGCGGCACGTCGCCGTCGGCAGCCTGGCCGCGTGCGGCATCCGGGCCGGGGCGAGCCTGTGGTGCTGGGGTGTCAACGCCCGCGGCCAGGTCGGTGACGGCACCGTCGAGAACCGGCGACAGCCCGTCCGTATCGGCACGGACTCCTGGCTCAGTCTGGGAGGCGGCTACCAGCACATGTGCGGCGTGCGCACCGACCACGGGCTGTGGTGCTGGGGCGACAACCGCAGCCTGCAGCTCGGCTCGGTCATCCCGGCCCGGCGTGCCGTGCCGGTGCCCGCCGGTTGACCGGCGCCCTATCCGCCGTCCCGCCCGCCGCTGGCAGGCCGCCCGCCGCGGTCGGGCCGGCAGCGCGGTCAAGTCCGAGCCGCGGTCGGGCCGGCAGCGCGGTCAAGCCGGCGGCGTATTCGGGCCGGCAGCGCGGTCAGGCCAGCAACTGCGCCAGCCGGGCCGCGCCCACGTTGCCGCCGGACAGGATCACCCCGACCCGCGCCGGGACCCGGCCGATCCGCCCGGCGAGCAGCGCGGCCAGCCCGGCGGCACCGCTCGGCTCCAGCACCAGCTTGAGCCGGTCCACGGCGAACCGCATCGTCTCCCGCAGCTCGTCGTCGCTGACCACCACGATCTCGTCGACCAGCTCCCGGTTGATCGCGAAGGTGAGCTCGCCGGGCGACGGGACGGCGAGACCGTCGGCGATGGTGTGCGGCTGGTCGATGCGGACCACGTGCCCCGCCGCCAGCGAGCGCCGGGTGTCGTCGGCGGCCTCCGGCTCGACCCCGATCACCCGGATACCCGGGTACAGCCCCTTCGCGGCGATCGCACTGCCGGCGATCAGGCCGCCGCCGCTGACCGGCACGACGATCGCGTCCAGCTCGCCGGCCTGGTCCAGCAGCTCCAGGGTGGCGGTGCCCTGACCGGCCACGATGTCGGCGTGGTCGTACGGCGGAACGATCGCCAGCCCCCGCTCTCCGGCGAGCCGCGTCGCGATCGCCGCCCGGTCCCCGGTGTAGCGGTCGTAGGTGACGATCTCCGCGCCGTACCCGGCGACCGCGTCGAGTTTCGCGGCCGGGCTGTCGGCCGGCATCACGATCACCGCGGTGCTGCCCAGCTCCCGCGCGGCCAGGGCGGCAGCCTGCGCGTGGTTGCCCGACGAGTAGGCCACGATGCCGCGGGCCAGCTGCTCGGGGGAGAGGCGGGAGACCGCGTGGTAGGCGCCGCGGAACTTGAACGCGCCGCCCCGCTGCAGGTTCTCCGCCTTGAGGAACACCCGGGCGCCGACCCGCCCGTCCAGGGTCCGGGAGCGGAACACCGGCGTCCGGTGCGCCACCCCCTCCAGGCGGCCGGCTGCGTCGCGGATGTCCTGCAAAGTCACCGTCATGCCCCGATCGTAAGGGGCGCTCCGGCTATCCAGGCGATACATTCGGCCGCCGGTGTTGACGGTGTGCCCGCCGGTGCCGAGACTGCCACGATGGCGACCGTTCGCGCGGCCGGGATCCGCGGTTTCGCCGAGGTGGTCCGTGAGCTGGGCGCGGACCCGGAGCCGATGGTGCGCGCCGCCGGCCTCGACCTCGCCGTCCTCGACCACGACGACCTGCCGATCGAGCAGTCGCGCCTGGCCGCCCTCCTGCAGCTGGCCGCCGACGGCCTGGACTGCCCCGACCTCGGGTTGCGCCTGGCCGCCCGCCACGGTCTCGACACCCTCGGCCCGCTCGCCGTGATGCTGGCCAACTCCCGGACCGGGGCCGACGCCCTGGCCGCCACCGAGCGCTACCTCACCCTGCACAGCGACGCCCTGCGCGTGGACCGGGCCGCCGACCCCGACGGCGCGCCGGGCGTCATCGCGCTGCGCTACCGCGGCCACCCGCAGGGCCCGCCGCCGGTGCAGGCCATGGACGCCGGGATCGGCTTTCTGCACCGGGCGCTGTGCCTGCTCTTCGGTGACGGGTACGGGCTGGTCGAGGTGCGCCTGTCGTATCAGCCGGCCGCGGATCCGGAGTGCTACCGGCGGTTCTACCGGGCGCCGGTGCGGTTCGGCGCGCCCGAGTCGCTGCTGCGGGTCCCGGAACGGCTGCTGGCCCTGCCGGTCGCCGGCGCCCACGAGGATCTGCGGGAGCGCGCGGAGGCGTACCTGCGTACCCTGCTGCCCGATGCCGACGACATGGCCGGCCGGATCCGTACGGTCGTCGACGGCATGCTGGTCTTCGGTGCCGTCCCGATGGACGCCGTCGCCCGCGCGCTCGCCCTGCACCCACGCACGCTGCAGCGACGCCTCGCCGACCGGGGCACCACCTTCGCCCGCATCGTCGACGACCTGCGCCGTGACCGCGCCCGCCACTACCTGACCGCGACGACCCTGCCGTTCGCCGCCGTCTCGGCCCGCCTCGGCTTCGCCGAACAGGCCACCTTCAGCCGGGCCTGCCACCGCTGGTGGGGCGTCCCACCCCGCCGCGTGCGCGCCACCCGCCGCGCCCTGCCGGCGCCCTGACCGGCCGGCGGCGGATGCCGGGCAGGCGCCACGCGCGGCGATTGTCGGGCTGGGTCAAGTTTCCGGGGTGCATCCCGTGCACGATGCGTGAAACACGCTCGTAACGCGAGGGGCCGCCATGTCGGACACGCACGTTGACGTGCTCATCGTCGGCGCCGGGATCTCCGGGATCGACGTCGCCCACCGGATCCGGGAGCGCTGCCCGGAGCTGGGCGTCACCATCGTCGAGGCCCGCGACCGGCTCGGCGGCACCTGGGACCTCTTCCGCTATCCGGGCGTCCGCTCCGATTCCGACATCTACACCCTGTCCTTCCCGTTCCGGCCCTGGCAGGGCGAGCGGTCCATCGTCGACGGCGACGAGCTGCTCGCCTACGTCGAGGACACCGCCCGGCAGTGCGGGATCTCCGGGCTCATCGAGTACGGCACCCGCGTCCTCGCCGCCGACTGGGACAGCGCCGCCGCCCGCTGGCACGTGACCGCCGAACGTGACGGGGCGGCCGTCACCTACGTGACCCGCTTCCTGGTCGGCTGCACCGGCTACTACGACTACGAGAACCCGCACGACGCCGGGTTCGCCGGCACCGGGGACTTCGCCGGGACCATCGTGCATCCGCAGTTCTGGCCGGCGGACCTCGACCACACCGGCCGACGCGTGGTGGTGATCGGGTCGGGGGCCACCGCGGTCACCCTCGTGCCGGCGATGGCGGGCGACGCCGCCCACGTGACCATGCTGCAGCGCACGCCGAGCTACGTCCTGGCCCAGCCGAGGGTGGACGCGGTCGCCCGTACCCTCACGAAGGTCCTGCCCCGGGGGCCGTGCACCGGATCGCCCGCGCCAAGAACACCGCCGTCCAATGGGCGCTGTTCCAGGCGTGCCGCCGCTTCCCGAACGGGATGCGCGCGCTGCTGCGCAAGGGCGCCGTCGCCGCGGTCGGCGACGCCGGGATCGTCGACGAGCACTTCCGGCCGCCCTACGACCCGTGGGAGCAGCGGATGTGCATCGCCCCGACGGCGATCTCTACCGGGCCGTCCGCTCCGGGGACGCGTCGGTGACGACCGGGCACATCGACCGTTTCGTGCCCGAGGGCATCCGCCTCACCAGCGGGGAGACCGTCGAGGCGGACATCGTGGTGACCGCGACCGGGCTGCGCATCCAGCTGTTCGGCGGGGTCGTGCTCAGCGTCGACGGCGAGCCGGTCGACGTGTCGAAGAGTTGCACCTACCACGGGGCGCTGCTGAGCGGGATCCCCAACTTCGCGGTCTGCATCGGCTACATCAACCTGTCGTGGACGGTCCGCGCCGACGTCACCGCCCGGCTGGTGGCCCGGGTGCTGCGCAAACTGCTCGACACCGGGTCCGACGCCGTGGTGCCGGTGGTACCGGCCGGGATCGGACCGACCGGGCCGTTCATGGACATGCGGTCGGGATATCTGGCCCGGGCCGCCGACATCATGCCCCGGGCCGGACGGCGCTACCCGTGGGCGTTCCGGCAGAACGTGCTCCTCGACGTGTGGGCGACCAACCGGGCCGGGCTCGACGACGGCCTGCGGTGGACCCGCGTCCGTGCGGAGGCCCGCGCGTGAGGGCCGTCGTCGTCCATGACGGAGCCCTCGAGGTCACCGAGGTCCCGACGCCCGTGCCCGGTCCCGGACAGGTGCGGTTGCGGGTCAGCCGTACCGGGATCTGCGGCTCCGACCTGCACGTGCGCCACGACGCCGAGGCCAGCGCCGACGTCGCCGCCGAGGTCGGCTACCCGGACTTCATGCGCCGCTCCCACCACGTCGTGATGGGCCACGAGTTCACCGGGACCGTCGACGAGTACGGGCCCGGCTGCCGCCGCCGGTGGCGGCCCGGCCAGCTCGTCGTCTCGCTGCCGCTCATCCTGCACGGCGACGAGGTGCACATGACCGGCATGTCCGAGCGCGCGCCCGGGGCGTACGCCGAATGTCTGCTCGTCTCCGAGGACGCGACCATGCCGGTGCCCGCCGGCGTCGAGCCGGATCTCGCCGCCCTCACCGAGCCCCTCGCGGTGGCCCATCACGCGGTCCGGCGCGGCGACGTCGCGAAGAACGACACCGCGGTGGTCATCGGATGCGGTCCGATCGGGCTGGCCGTCATCCTGATGCTCAAAGCGGCGGGGGTACGGCGGGTCGTCGCCAGCGACTTCACCGAGGCCCGCCGCGAGCTGGCCCGGACCTGTGGCGCGGACGTCGTCGTCGACCCCGCGGCCCGGTCCCCGTGGTCGGTGATCGAGGACGACCCCGGCCTGGTCACGTCGGCGACCGACCTCTACGGCGCCGGCATCTCCGCCCTGCGTGACCTGCAGAGGGTCCGCGGTGTGCCGTGGTGGACGGTGATGCGGGCCGCCCAGCGCCTCGGGGCGGGCCCGCGCGGGGCCGTCGTCTTCGAGTGCGTCGGACTGCCCGGCGTGATCGAGGAGATCGTCACGAGGGCCCCGTTCCGGTCCCGTGTCGTCGTCGTGGGCGTCTGCATGAGCCCCGACACGTTCCGGCCCACGATGGCCAGCAACAAGGAGGTCGACCTGCGGTTCTCGTTCTGCTACGACCCGGTCGAGTTCCGGGAGGCGCTGCGGATGGTCGCCCGCCGCCGCATCGACCCCCGCCCGCTGGTGACCGGTGTCGTCGGCCTGGACGGGGTGGCGGCCGCCTTCGACGACCTGGCCAAGGCCGACCATCACGCGAAGATCCTGGTCGACCCGTCCGCCTGAGCAGTCCGCCGCCGGTCAGCGGGAGCGGGTCTTCCAGTCGTAGCCCACGGTGTCGGACTCGGGTGTGTCGGCACGCCGGCACACCTCTCGCACCAGCGCATCGACGGCGGCCCGCTCGTCCGCCCCGATCATCGGGACGGCCCACCCGCACCCGGACAGCTCGAAATGCCGCTGCCAGCCCCGCCAGGCACGCAACTCCGCCAGCCCCAGCGCCGTCGACCCGCCCATCTCGCCGTGCCCGCCGTTGATCGACTCACCGAGCAGGAACGGCCGCGCCCCGAACGGCACCACACACACGTAGTACACGTGATGGGTGGGGTGCTGCGGCGTCGGCGCCTGATTGCGGTACGCCACCCGCAGCAACTGGTTCTCCCGGTCACGACCCTTCAGCGCGGTCGACGCCGTGTACAGGTACTCGGTGTCCAGCGCCAGCCCGTCACGCCACCACACCCGCTCCGGCCCGAAGCCGAGATGCTTGAACCGCTCCGGCGACGCCAGCGCCGACCAGTCCCGTTCCGGGCGCTCCCGCTGCAGCCGCGCCACCGAGCAGTCGAAGAGCCGCACCTCACCGGAGGAGAACTCCAGAGCGAGCTGCCACCGCTCGGTCGGAACGACCCGGATCAGCGCAGCGGAAGGCACCCCCCATCCTTGCACGGCGAAAACCGGTGGCAGGGCGTCGCGCGGGCCCGGTACGGTCGCGGCCGCCGACATCGCCGACCGAGGAGGCCGTCATGTACACCGACCACGACGCCGAGGCGTCCTTTTGAGCCGACCAGCAAACGCCGCAGGGGGTTCCCTCTAGCGAGACACAGGTCAAGCGCGGCGACCGTACGGTCCGCGGCAAAGAGCTGATCGAGAAGCTGGGCGGGAACGACCCGTGCCCGTGCCGTTCCGGGCGGCGGTTTCCGCCGGTGCTGCCGGGGTGGCGGCCGCTACGACGACACCAACGGGCACTACTACGTGCGTGACTGAGACCGCTCGCGGGGGGCTTCTCGCGTCATCGGGGCACGACCGGCTCGGCGACGGCGACCTCCGTGTCCGGGTCGCACGCGATCGGCGACGGGCCACCGGCGATCAGGGTGGCCCGTGCCCACGGCCGCTCCCGGAGCAGGAACGGCAGCTCCTCGCGCAGCCAGCTCGCCACCTGCTCGCGCTGCCCGGGGGCGTCGCCGTCGCGGGCCAGCAGCAGGCGGTCCTGGTCGTCGAGGTCGCCCTGCAGGTAGATCGAGGCGTCGAACCACCGGGCCAGCTCTTCGCGCAGGACGCCGGTGCCCTCGACCCAGACGAAGTCCCGGCCGGCCGGGACGGTGATCGACCCCGGCCGGTCATGGGCGGCCCACGCGCCCGGCCGGTAGCTGACCGCCGCCCCGCGGTGCAGCGGCTCCAGGACGTGCTCGGCGAGCAGGGCGCCCCAGTCGAAGCAGGCATGGTTCCAGGCGACGTCGTCGGTGTGCACGACGGCGGAGCCCGGCGCGACGCCCCGCAGCCGGTGCACCAGGGTCGTCTTGCCGGCGCCGCCGCGCCCGTCGATCGCGATCACCCGCGGCCGTCCGGAGACGCCGGGCGACGCCGCGACCAGCCGGTCCACGACGGCGGCGAGGGTCGTCACCCGCCAGCCGGCGGCCTCGGGCTCACCGGGGCGCAGGCGCATCGTCGCGGCCCATCCGCTCGTCGCCGGTGTCGAAGAACCGGTCGAGATAGTCACCGGCGGGCAGGGCACTGGCGCGCATCAGGGAGAAGACCTCGGCGCCGTGGCCGGGCACGTCGTACAGATGGAAGGCCTGGACCAGGCCGGTGAAGGTACAGAGGTCCCCGGCGTACTCCTCGGCCTCGGTCTCTGCCAGCGCGATCGCCGTCTCGAAGTCGGGAGCCTGCCAGAGCGTCACGCGTTCCTCGTAGACCGGCGTCTCAGCGAGACCGTCGAACGAGAACACGCATCGAGTGCTGTACCAATTGTCGTCGGGCACGCCGGTCAGCATGCCGTATCGAGATCGGTGTCGCCGAGGGGGATGGCACCGGGTTCGAGGGGCGCCGCCGGAGGTGTTCCCGGGGCGCCTCGACACCGCACGGTAGGGTGCCGGGGCCCCATCGGCCACTCCGGCGCGGTGTGATGGGTTAGCCTCGGCAACGACTCCGCTCGATGCCCGGGCGCTGCGACCGGGAGCGCTCCCGGCGGTCGGACCAGGAAGGACGTTCCCATTTCTGACGTAGCGTCGGCCCGCACGGACAGCGCGGTGGACGACACCCCGGACGCGGCGGGCCCGGTCCGCTGGCAGGCCCGACTGCGCGCCTCGGCCATCGCCGCGTCGCCCGCCATCGGCCTCTACCTGTTGTTGCGCCTGATCAGCCTCGAGATGATGTATGTGCTGGCCAGCCACGCGTACGCGCTCGACCCGGGCCGGCAGGTGCATCCGGACGGGACGATCAACAACCAGTGGCGTGGGTTCACCTCGATCAAGGACGCGCTGCTGTCCTGGGACGGCCGCTGGTACACCAAGATCGCCGGGAGCGGCCTGGGCGGGCCGGTCGGGGCGGTCGACGAGGACGGCGTGCCGTACGAGCTGCGGCTGGCGTTCTTCCCCCTCTACCCGTTTCTGGCGCGGCCCCTGACGTACCTCTCCATCGAGCCGGCCACCGCCTGCCTGATCGTCTCCTTCGTGTCGGCCGTCGCCGCCGCCTGGGGTCTGTATGCGATCGGCCGGCACGTCCGCGGGCACCGCGTCGGGCTCATGCTCGTGGCCGTGTGGGCGGTGGCGCCCGCCGCCATGACGCAGAACGGGGCCTTCACCGAGTCGCTGTTCACCGCCCTCGCCGCGTGGGCGCTGTACGCCGTGCTCAAGGAACGCTGGCTGACCGCCGGTCTGCTCGCCGGGCTGAGCGGCCTCAGCCGGCCCACCGCGACCGCCCTGATCGGCACGGTGGCCCTGGCGGCGCTGGTCGCCGTGATCCAGCGGCGCGGCGGGTGGCGGCCGTACGCGGCGATCGCGCTCGCCCCGGCCGGACTGCTCGCCTACTTCGCCTTCGCGTCCGCACGGCTGGGGAGCTTCGAGAAGTACACGAGCATCCACGACAACACGTTCGGCGCCCGCTTCGACTGGGGCGAGAACACCTGGAACATGTCGACCGACATCCTGATCGGGGTCGACGGCGACAACGCCGACAAGCCGATCCGGGTGCTGTCGCTGTTCATGATCTTCGGGTTCCTGCTGATGTTCGTGCTGCTGGTGCCGCGTGCGCCCTGGCAGCTGACGGTGTTCGCCGCCGCGATGCTGGTGCTGGCGACGCTGTCGCACACGCACATGTCGATGGCCGGGCGGCACCTGCTTCCCGCGTTCCCGGTGCTGCTCGTGCCGGCGATCCTGCTCGCCCGGATGTCCAACCGGGATCTCGGGATAGTGCTGGGCGCGGTCGCGCTGCTGTCCGGCTGGTATGCGGGATGGCTGCCGTTCATCTCCGGCCAGGCGATCTGACATGACCCGCGCGCTGACCTTCGGAGCGGTGGCCCAGGCGTACGAACGGTTCCGTCCCGGCTATCCCCAGGAACTGTTCGAGCTGGTCACCGAGTACGCCGGTCGGCCGGTGCGGCGGGCGCTGGAGATCGGCGCGGGCACCGGCAAGGCGACCCGGCTGTTCACGGAGCGCGGCGTGGCCGTCACCGCCACCGAGCCGGACCCCGCGATGCTGGCCGAGTTGCGTCTGCACGTGCCGGGCGACGTCCGCACCGTGCAGGCGGCGTTCGAGGACGTCCGTACCACGCAGCGGTTCGATCTGGTCTTCGCGGCGGCCGCGCTGCACTGGACCAGACCCGGGGGCCGGTGGCCGCGCGTGGCCGCGATGCTGGCGCCGGGCGGGGTCTTCGCGTCGTTCGGCGGGCCGATGCGGCTGGCCGATCCGGCGGTGGAGGCGGCCGTCGCGGCGGCTCGCTCGCCGTTTTTGGACAGAGACGACGTCCCGTCCCCGGACGGCACCGGGCCCGAGGCGCCCATGCAGTGGCCGGGAACCGAACTGCAACAGTCGCCGCTGTTCACCGACGTGCGGCAGCGGGTGATCGAGCGCCGAACGACGATGAGCGCCGCCGATTTCGTCGGTCACCTGTCCACCGTCTCGGCCTACCTGGAGTTGCCGCCGCCGACGCGGGAGCAGGTGTTCCACCGGATCGCCGAGGTCCTGCCGGACACCGTCGAGCTGATCGCGGACATCTTCGTGCACGTCGCCCGGCTCGGGCCCGATTCGGGCGGCGGTGCGCCCGCGGTCCGGTGACCCGGTGCCGGGTGCCGAACCGCTCGAAGGGGTGATCTGACGACAGGATCGACGGCAGTTGGTGTCACCGACCGTAATTTCGTGAACATGATCGTCGTCGAGGGGGCCGGGCTGGCCGGGCTGACCTGCGCCCTGCTGCTGGCCCGCGACGACTGGCCGGTGACACTCGTCGGCACGCCGTCGATGGCGGACCTGGTGCTCAACGAGGCGACGGTCCGGCTGCTCGGCGAAGTGTGGGACGACCCCGGGCAGCGGCTGCTCGACGGCTCTCACCGCCTCGGCCGCCGCTGGGTGCGGTGGGGCGACGACGCCGCTCCGGTCGAGCTCCCGTCCACCGCGGTCGCCGTCGACGGGAGGCGCCTGGCCGTCGCCCTCGCGCAGCGGCTGCCGGCGTGCGTCGACCGGGCCGCGACCGCGCCGGACGGGGAATGGGCCGTCCGCGCCACCGCCCTGCCGTCCGGCAACCCGCCGGCCGGGCGCAGAGTCGCGATCTCCGGGTA
Source organism: Actinoplanes sp. CA-252034 (assembly GCF_050956125.1). Taxonomy (NCBI): domain Bacteria; kingdom Bacillati; phylum Actinomycetota; class Actinomycetes; order Micromonosporales; family Micromonosporaceae; genus Actinoplanes; species Actinoplanes sp. CA-252034. Next base: position 5,203,409 of record NZ_CP191846.1, on the reverse strand, counting down.
CGCGACGATGCCGTTCGACGGGGTGAGCCGGATGGTCACCACCGGGCGGGGCTGGGTCCAGGCCGTGCCGCTCGGCGACGGACGGGGCCTGGTGCGGGCGGTCACACCCGTACCCCCGGACGATCCTGAGGCCTTTCTCGCCGAGGAGGTCGAGCACTCCGGGCTCGGCGTGTGGGTGACCGGGCCGCCCCGGCTGGTGACCGTCGCGCCGGCGGCGCCGTGGCTGGGCCGGCAGCGGGCCGAGCCGGGACGGATCCGCATCGGCGGCGCTGTGCTGCGTCTCGACCCGGTCAGCGGATCCGGGGCGGGGCACGCGATGCGCACGGCGATCCTCGCGGCGGCCGTGATCCGGCAGATCCGCGACGGGCGGCCCGCCACGGATCTGCTCGGCCACTACCACCGGCGGCTCGCCGCCGTCTTCCACGACCACCTGGCCGGATGCGCGGCCCATTACCGGTCGGCGTTCACCGGCGACGACTGGGCCGCTGAGCTGCACATCACGGCTACCGCGCTGCACGCCCAGCGCGGCGCCCCGGTCTTCACCGGGCGCCGGGATGTCGCAGCAATGACATAGCCGCCTTGCCCGCGCCGTTGAGGGCGGCAGTCCGCGGATCCGCGGCCCGGTGCACCCGGATGCCCAGCCGCGCGGCGACCGCCTCGACCAGCCCCGGATGCAGGGCGCCGTCCCCGACCAGCAGCAGCCCGTTGTCCGGCGGATCGACCTCCAGGCTGTCGACGTGGGCCGCGATGTGGTCGACGATCACATCCACCGGCACGTCGCTGGACAGGTCACGGGTGCCGACCTCACTGCGCCGGGCCTCGACGACCCGCCCGTAGTCCAGCAGCGCGACCTCGGTCAGCTCCGCACCCACATCGGCGACCAGCAGCATCCCGGCCGTCTCGCCGGCGCCGATCGCCGCCGCCCGCACGCTGTCGATCAGCAGCACACGCGACGGCTCGAACACCGCCTTCAACACCCGCCGGGTGGTCTCCTGATCGTCACCCGACGCCAGAACCGGACGGCACGCCACCACCACGCCACCGGACGGCACCGGCTGCGCGAACGTGCCGACCAACTGCGAGAGCATCGTCACACACCCGTCGAAGTCGACCACCCGGCCCCGGCGGATCAGCGGGCCGGCACCGTCGCACCGGCCGCTGACCACACCCTGCCGATCGGTCCACACTCCTGCGATGTCACTGCCGAGATCGACAGCTATCGCGGACGCCATTTTCGTCACCCAACCTGCTTCTGCTGGCACGGAACACAGAACCGCGCGTGCGGCAAGACCTCCAGCCGCTCCGCCGGGATGGCCCCCGCGCACCCCTCACACTGCCCGTAGGCGCCGTCGGCTACCCGCCGCAACGCCCTGGACACCTGCTCAACGCTACGTCGGGTCGCGGCGAGCAGCGCCTCCTGGGTGTGTGCCTCACCGGGATCGCCGGTGTCGGCGCTCATTTCGGTGAGCTCTCGGAGCCGGGCCGTCTGCCGGTCCAGCTCCTCGGTCAATGCAGCGTGCACTACGGCGAAGCGTCTGTCGACGTCGGTACTCACGGGATTTCCTCCGGGCAACAAAAAAAGGCCGAAGCTGATGAGCTTCGCCCTGGGCGGTCGTTTCCTGGTGACAACGTCTCCGCCGGCGGGCCGCGCCCTCCCGGGGCGGCCGCCGGCCGGTGGGCAGCACGAGCCGCCGTCACCGCGGTGACGGCGGGCGCGTACGACCTCACCGGCAGCATCCGAACACCATAGGCCGCCCTTCGCGGCCTGCCAAACGGTTACCGTTCCCGCCCACCGGGCCGGGACCGCGGAGGTTCCGCTGGCCAGGGCGGGTCGCGGCCCCGTGCTGCCGCTACCCGGCCCGGCCGCGTCCGCTATCCGGCCGCGTCCGCTATCCGGTCGGGTTGCGGCCCAACGTGGCCTTTCGTGGTACGGGCGTGTGTTGCTCCGTTACCGGGCCGGGTTGCGGCCCAGCGCGGCCAGTAGCCGGTCCAGCGGGGTGGCCGTCTCGTCGACCGGCACCGCCGGCGCGAACGGAGCGCCGGGGGAGAGGCGCTGGTCGTCGTCGGGCACCCGGAGCGCGATCGGCAGGCACGCCGCGACGAGCTCGGGCGCCGGGTCGAACGGCACCCCACGGGCCACCGCGACGTCCCAGGCGTGCACCACGTAGTCGACGAGGTGGAAGCCGACCGCCATCAGCGCCGGAATCGTCTGCGACGCGATCTCCGGCATGGTGAACTCGGCCTGCTCGGCCGTCGTGAACGCGGCAAGCACCTCGTCGGCCGCCTTCCGGTGGTCGGCGACCGGGTCGTCGGTGGGGACGATCCGCCACGGCTCGGGGTCGGCGCCACGGCCGGCGGCGGCTGCGGCGAACCCACGGTGCTGGGCGCTCATGTGGGCGATCAGGTGGGCGAGGTCCCAGCCGGCGCACGGCGTGGGGCGGGACAGGTCGTCGGGGGTCACCGGGTCGAGCAGCCCGACGCTGAGCGCCACGGCCTGCCGGTCGAGCTCGAGCAACCGGGTGAAGTCAGTAAGCATGCGCCTATCATGTGCACGTGCCTACGATATGCGCAAGCCGGTATTCTCGACGCCGTGACCAGCGGACGGCCCGATCTGGCGGCGATGATCGGCCCGCTCGGGCGCACGCTGCTCGCCCTCGAAGCGCCCATCCTCGAGGCGCACGGGCTCGGGATGTGGGCGTATGCGGTGCTCCTCGGCCTGGACGAGGAACCGGTCCGCACCCAGACCGCCCTCGCCGAGGCGATCGGCGCCGACAAGACCCGCATCATCAAGACCCTCGACGACCTGACGGCGCGCGGGCTCATCGAGCGTCGCCCCGATCCCGCCGACCGCCGCGTCCGCCTGCTCTCCATCACCGCCGAGGGCCGCCGCCTCCGCGACAGCACCCAGGCGGCCATCCAGCGGGCCGAGGAGTCACTACTCGAACGCCTGACCCCGGCCGAGCGCGACACCTTCCTCGAAGCACTGCAGAAACTGATCCAGACACCCGTCTGGAGTCAGGGTCGGAAGAGTGACTCCGGGCGGGAGGCTACTGCGGGTTGATCCGCTGCGCCTCGGCCCGGGCGGCGGCGACGATCGCCTCCGCCTCGCGTTTCGCCTCGGCGCGATGGTCGTCGGCCTGCTCCTCGGCGAGCCTGAGTACCTGCTCGACCCGGGTGCCGAGTCCGGCCAGCGTGGGGCGGTCCGGCGCCTTCGCGTCCTCGACGAGGTCTCGGGTGGGGGTGACGGATCCGATGATCGTCAGGATCAGTCCCACACCGAGGGCCACGATCGCCGCCGGCAGTGACTGGCGGCCGGCCAGTGCCCCGGCGACGACGCCACCGCCGGCCAGGAACAGGAACAGGCCCAAGCCCTTCATGCCGGGCATGGTAACGCCCTCAGGCCAGGTGCGGGATCCGCCCGGTGCCGAGCGCGTGCAGCGAACCGGCCGGCACCACCTGTTGCGCGGGTGATCACCAGGGTCGGCACCCGGGTCGTGTTCTCCGGCGGCGCGGGCGAACCGGGCACGGCAGAATGTGCAATGTTCGTGTCGTTGCCGCCATCGCCGGGGACGGCGACGATGGGGACATGCGCCGGCGGATCGTGCACGTGGTCTTCGACGGGTTCCAGCTGCTCGATCTGGCCGGGCCCGCCGACGTGTTCGCCACGGCCACCCTGCTGGCCCGGTCCGGGGGGTACCGGACGGAGGTGGCCGCCGTGCGGGCCGGGGCGGTCGCGGCCAACACCGGGATCCGGGTGGAGGCGACGACGGCACTGGCGGACGTCGACGGGGAGATCGACACGGTGGTCGTGTCCGGCGGCCTGTCCGTGGCGCGTCACCGGGACGACCGGGAACTGACCGGGCACCTCAGCCGGATCTCGGGGCTCGCACGGCGTACCGCATCGGTGTGCAATGGCGCCCTGCTCCTGGCCGAGGCCGGGCTTCTCGCCGGGCGCCGTGCCACCACCCACTGGCTCGCCGCGGGCGAGCTCGCTCGCCGGCATCCGGACGTCACCGTCGACGCCGACCGGATCTACCAGCGTGACGGGCCGGTGTGGACGTCGGGCGGGGTGACCGCCGGGATCGACCTGGCGCTGGCGCTGGTCGCCGACGACCACGGCGCGCGGCTCGCCCACGACGTGGCCCGCGGGCTCGTCGTCCACCTGCACCGGCCGGGTGGGCAGAGCCAGTTCAGCCCGGCGATGCGGGCGCCGGCCTCACCCGACGAGACGATGCGTGAGCTGCAGGTCTACATCGACGCGAACCCCGGCGCCGACTTGAGTGTGCCGGCGCTGGCCCGCCGGACCGGGCTCAGCGAGCGGCACTTCGCCCGGGTCTTCACCGAACGGGTGGGCTCCACACCGGGACGCTACGTCGAACGCAGCCGGGCCGAGGCCGCCCGCCGGCTGCTGGAGACCACCGACCATCCGCTGGACCGGATCGCCCGGGAGACCGGCATCGGCGCCCCGGAGACCCTGTTCCGGGTCTTCCGCCGTCTGTGGCGGGTCGCTCCGGGCGAGTACCGGCGCCGGTTCACCATGTCCTGACAGGAGCTCCGATGCACGTCGCCATCCCGCTCTATCCACGGTTCACCGCGCTGGACGCGGTCGGCCCGTACACCGTCTTCGCCTTCGCCCCCGGCTGGCAGGTCACGTTCGTCGCCGCCGAGCCCGGCCCGGTCACCGACGACGCCGGGCGGCTCACCCTGCACGCCGTCGCCGGGTACGCGGATCTGCCCCGTCCCGACGTCGTCGTCGTTCCCGGCGGGCCCGGCACCGTCGAGGCGCTCGGTGACCGGGCGCTGCTCGACTGGATCACCGGAGCGAGCCGTCACGCGCGGTGGACGACGTCGGTGTGCAGCGGATCGTTCCTGCTGGGGGCGGCCGGTCTGCTCGACGGGCGGCGGGCGACCACCCACTGGGGGTGGCTCGACCAGCTGACCACGTTCGGGGCCGTCCCGGTCAGCGAGCGGATCGTCCACGACGGCGACGTCGTCACCGCGGCCGGGGTGTCGGCGGGTATCGACATGGCACTGTTCCTGCTGGGCACGGCCGTCGACGACCGGACCGCGCAGGCGGTCCAGCTCGCCATGGAGTACGACCCGCAGCCGCCCTATCGGTGCGGGTCCCCGGCGACCGCACCCGCCGGGCTGGCCGAGACCGCCCTCAGCCTGATCAAATGACCGCATCCGCCGGGCCGGCCGGGACCGGCCGCGCGATCACGGGGCCGGCGGGTCGCGGTGGACGATCGCGACCGTGCACGCCGCGTGCCGTACCACGTGCTGGCTGACCGAGCCGAGCAGCAGCCCCGCGACCGGCCCGTGCCCGCGGCTGCCGACCACCAGGAGTTGCGCGGCGGCGCTCGCCCGGGCCAGCGCCGCCGCCGGATGCTCCAGGGTCTCCTCGATCTGGACGGTGAGACCGGGGAACCGCTCCCGGACGGCGGCGAGTGAGGCGCCCGGCGTCTCCTGCTCGGCCGCGGCCCGGATCACCCAGAGCGGCACGTCCCGGGCCGCGGCCTGCACGGCGGCGAACCGGAGCACCGGCGTCGTCAGCGCCGACCCGTCGGCCCCGGCGACCACCGGCGCGCCCGGCACCGGAATCCCGCGGACCACGACGACCGGGCAGTGGGCGTGCGCGCTGACCGCCGAGATCACCGAGCCCAGGAGCCCGGCGACGATACTGTGGCCGTGACCGCCGAGCACGATCATGTGGGCGTCGCGGGACCGGTCGATGAGCGCCGTCGCGGCGTGCCCGCGGACCGACCGGCTCGTCACGTCGACCGTGGGGTGGGTCTTGCGTACCGTCGCGACCGCGTTCTCCAGGGCCTCGGCGATCACGTCGGTCACCGTGCGGTCCGGGCGCAGCAGCGGCAACGGCACCATCGGCGGGGCCGTCGCCGGCCACTCGTCGGCGTGCAGGACCTCGACCGGCACGCCGGTACGCGCCGCCTCGTCCCGCGCCCACAACAGCGCGGCCTGTGCGTACGCCGACCCGTCATAACCGACCACGATCCTGCCCATGGTTACGCTCCCTGCCGCGTGTCACTGGTGCCGTCTCCACCGTCGGGCAGGTCGGCTCGGTCCGGCAGGGCCGAAAGACCTGCTCTGCGGCGGGTTCCCTCCCCGGGGTCGCACGAACGGGGGAACGGGGCCGCGGCCTACCCGCGCGTGTACCGGTGCTTCACCCCCTTGGGGAAGAGCTCCGGGTCGTCGGCGGGCCGCAACTCCACCCGCGGGGTCTGGTGCGCGGCCGGTACGTAGTGGGCGAACTCGCTGTTGAGCCGCAGCAGCTCGGCCCGGATCGACGCGGCGACGGTCGCCTCCCGCTCGGGCGTGGCCCGCTCGCCGGGGGCCAGCTCGACGGCCACCGACAGGTGCCGGTCGCGGTCCGCGTCCTCGAGGGTGCGCAGCACGAACCGGCCGGTGGTCCAGGCGCTGATGCCGGGGCGTTCGAGCCCGACCGTGACGTTCTCCGGGTAGATGTTGGCGCCGAAGAACGACACGGTGAACAGGGAGCGGCCGAACACGTACACGAACGGCTGGTCCGGGCCGTCGCCCGGGTCGAATCCGTGGTGCCGGCACACCGCGAGCAACTCCGCCTTCGGCAGCACGCCGCCCTCGTCGGCGATGTGGTAGCGCACGAGCGGAACGATGCCGTCGGCACTGAACACCAGCGTGCCGTCCGGCGCCGTCTCGAACAGCCGGGTCGCCGGGTCGTACTGCACGAGCGTCGGCAGGCGGGACTCACCGAACACGGCCGCCGCGACGTCCGGCCGCCGCGACAGAAAACGCCTCAGCCGTACGCTCAAAGGTGTCTCGTTGCCGAGCACGCCCGCATCGGCCGTGCCGTACAGCGACGCCACGCCCGTCTCGGGATCGGAGATCCCGGCTCTCGTGGCGACCAGGTCACGCCACTGCTCGCTGAAGACCTCACCGGCCAGCACCAGCTTGACCCGCAGCGACGGCCAGTCCACCCCGCGAGCCGCCCCGGCGTCGATCACGTTCTTGACGAACGGCGGATAGCCCAGCAGCACGGTCTGCTCGAAGTGGCCGCCCAGCTCGCCGACGACCCGCAGGATCTCGTCGACGTCGTTGCCCGGCGCCGCCACGGTCACCGGGAGCTGCCGGCACGCCGCGACCGTGTACATGCCACCGACCCAGTTGCCGAGGGCGAAGCACACCACGGCGAGGGTGCTGCGCTCACCGGCCCGGAACCCGTCGAGGAACACCTGCGCGAACCGTCGTGTCACCGCCGCCTCGTCGGCGGCCGTCCGCGGCCAGACCGTGGGCCGCCCCGACGAACCGGACGACACCGCCACGGTCGCCGCCGCGTCCAGCCGGCCGCCCCGGCAGCGCTGCGGCAGGTCGAAGCGCTGGTGATAGTCCTGTTTGGTCATCAGGGGAATCTGTGCGGGATCGGTCACCGACGCCGGATCGACACCCTGCTCGCGAAGGAACAGCCGATAGGCGGGCACGGTCGCGACCGTGTCCTGGAACAACTCCAGCACCTGCATGGAAATCAGGTTAGACCCGGTCTGGCAGCATGATCGGGTGCCTGACTCTCCCGCCCTCGCCCAAGCCCGCCGGCACGCCGAGACCCTCGCCGCCGCCGGCAACCTGGACGGCGCCCGGGAACTGCTGTCGCGCGCCATCGAGATCGGCCGGACCCGGCTCGCTCAGGGCGACACCGAGCTGCTGTCCACGATGCGCAGGCTCGCCGAGCTCCACATGCGCGCCGACGACCCGATGTCGGCCCGGCGGGTCCTCGAGGAGGCGATCGAGGTCGGTCATCGCCTCGCCGACGCGGACCCGCTCGCGGTGCTGCTCTCCCACGACCTTGCGGTGGTCGCCGAGGAGCTCGCCAACCGGCATGTGGCCCGTGCCCAGTACACGAGGGTGGCCACTCTCGGTCCGGCAGCCCTCGGTGAGGAGCATCCGGCGGTCGCCCGCGCCCGCGCCTACCTGTCCTCCGGCCGGCCGGACCAGCCCGCCGACGTGCCGCCCGTGGTCGCCGCGCCCGTGCCGCTTCCCGCGCCGGTGCCGGTTTCCACGCCCGTGCCGCCTCTTGCGCCCGTCGCCTCCGCTGCGCCGCCCGTTCCCGCCCCGCGGTCACGCAAGTCCTGGATGCTCGCCGCCGTCGGCGCGCTCGCCCTGACCGCCGGCGTGACCCTGCTGCGTCCCGGCGACGCGCCCGGGCCTGCCGCTCACGGCGCCGACGGACCGTCCACCTCCCCGCAGGCGTCCACCTCCCCGCAGGCGATCACGTCCGGGCCCGCGGCCCCGCGGCCTTCTGCGACCCCCTCGTCCGGTACGCCCGGAGCAGTCCCGTCGCGGACCGGGCAGCGGTCGGCGAACCCCACCACGACCACCGCTGCGGCGTCCACGAGGACCCGGATCGTCTCGCCACGCGACGGTGGCACGGTCACCTGGCCGTTCGACGCGACGTTCACCGTGTCCGAAGCCGACGCCACCGCCACCGGCACGGTGATCGCCCTGTCGATCTGCGTGGCCGGGCACTGCTATCTGGACGGCAAGCTCGACCTCTACGACGGGGTCGCCGCCCCGTACACCGTCTATCTGGGCTCGACGAAGCCGGAGGGCACCGGCGTGGCGTGGAAGGTGCGACTGGATCGCCTGACCAGATCCACCTACACCACCCTGATCGCCGAGCGCGACGCCGCCATCGCCGCCGGGACCTGGGGGAACACCAGCACCCGGATGAACGCCCTGAACCGTTCCCCGGTCAGTGCCCTGACCGTGACGAAGGGGAGCTGAACAGCCCTGTCACAGCGGGCGCTCACGTGGTGACATGGAGTCCGGAGACATCGACGAGAAGCGGTGCCCCGGGCTCCATCGGAGGTGACGTGACCATGACCGCCGTGCTGGTGTTGTTCGCAGCGATCCTGCTCATGAAGGTGGTGGGCCTGATCGCCCTGTCCTGGGTCGACCGCCCACCCACGCCGCTGCCACACCCCGATCCGTGCCTGGGCCCGCTGCTGGACCTGCCCGTCGCCCCACCGGACCCGGAGCGCACCCTGCTCGCCGACCTGCGAGCCGGCCGGATCACCCGCGACGACTACCGGGCCGCCATGGCCGCCCTGGCAGCCCGCTCGGCGGCGACCCACCCGTTGCAGACCCCGTCCGGCCCGGACTCCTGACCCCGGCCGGCCGTCGTCCGCGCTGCTGCCGGACCGGCCGGGGGTCGGATGACGGAGGCTGTCAGCCGGCGAAGGCGAGGCCGTGCTCGGCCAGCGCCGCCTCCAGGAGCCGGATCGCCTTCGGGCCGACGCCGTGCATCGCCAGGAGATCGCGGCGGCGGTGGCGGGCGACCTCGGCGAGGGTGGTGATGCCGGCCAGCATCAGCGCGCCGGTGGCGGGACGGCCGATGGGCGGCAGGTCACCGATCTGCGCGGGAACGTCGCGAGTGCTCACCGCATCACGGTAGGGCACCCGTCACGCCGCGGCTCCGGTGCCGGGCTCAGTGGGGCTGGACCTGGCCGGTCAGTTCGCTGATGCGGCCCAGATGATCGAAGGAGACCCGCATGTGGGAGCCGTCCGAGTGCCGGCCGAGCACCCCGCCCTTGCCGTCGTCGACGCGCCAGCCCTGCTGACGGAGGAACGACACCACGACGGTCCGGTGGTCGACGGAGAACGCCTGCAGCACCTGACCGAGGACGGTGAAGGCCCGCTCCGGCGACACCGCGCCCTGCACCTTCGACGGGAGGTTCTCCAGGTGGAAGAAGATCGCGCCGCCGTTGTAGGTGCCCCGGTAGTAGGGGCGCCCGGTCAATCCGGAGGCGACCAGCGACAGGCGGTGGCCGTCGATGTGATCGAGCCGCAGCGACGGCTCGTAGAACTCGCGGATCCCTTCGCCGCGGCCGTGCTCGCGCAGCCAGCCGGCCAGTTGCAGCAGCGCCGGGTCCAGGTTGCTGGCGCTGTTCGCCCAGGCCCACAACCAGGTGCGGTCCGCGTGACTCTCCGTGCCCAGCAGCTGCACGGGATAGCGCAGATCGTTGCCGAAGGTGACCGATCCGGCGTTCAGGTCGAGTTGCCAGCCACGGTCGCCGAGTAGGTCGGCGAGCGCCAGCTGGCGGGCCATGCCGGTGGCGACGTGCTGGGCGAACAGGTCTGCGAACGAGGACACGAACCGGCCTTTCGATCAAGGTAGCCGGTGCAGTGTGACATGCCTTTCCGCCGGTGCCGACCCCGCGGGTCGGCACCGGCGGGTCAGACTTCAGACAGCGGGGAACGGAGCGACGTCCTGCTTGCACCGGGTGCCCACCGGCGGCACCTCCCCGTTGAGGAGGTAACGCGTGTACCAGCTCGTGACACACGCGCTGTAGCGGCTCGTGTGGCCGAAGCCGTCCAGAGTCAGCAACCGTGCGTTACCGAGCTGACGGGTCATCCGGACCCCGAAGTCGTAGCGGGTCGCCGGGTCGTAGGTCGGGTTGACCACCAGGACCGTCTGCGCGGTGCGGCGGTTCCACGGGCCGTCGTACGCCTCCTTGATGATCGGCCAGTTGGCGCAGCCGACCTCGCTGAAAGCCTCGGACCGGCCGAAGGTCGGGTGGGCCTTCTCGAAGGCGGCCGCGAATCCCGGGTACAGCGCGGGGTTGCGGGGCAGCGGCGCGTCCGCGCAGTTCACCGCGAAGAACGAGTCGTTGCCGTTGAACGCGTACGCGTCACCCAGCCAGCCGCGCCCGGTGGGTGCCTGCGGTAGTCCCGCGGCGGAGGCGCGCAGTGCCGCCGGATCGCCGAGGACGGCGTCGTAGGTGTTCTGCAGCGTCTGTGCCGCGACCGGGAAGTTGGCCATGTTGTAGAGGATCTGACCGACGTAGCCGACCAGATCGTCGATCGTGACGGTCCCGCCACCGGGGATCTCCGCCGGGCCCTGCCGCAGCCGGTCCCGCAGCCGGTCGAACTTGCCCCTCGCGTCGCCGGAGAAGGCACACGCCGCCCCGGCCTTGTCGCACTCGTCGAGGAACCCGTCGAGCGCGATCTCGAAGCCGCCGGCCCGGCCGAACTTGTTCGCCAGCCGGTGGTTGGTCCGCTGATCGGGGTCGACGTTGCCGTCGATGATGATCGCGCGGACCTTCTTCGGGAACAGGTTGGCGTAGGTGGCGCCGATCAGGGTGCCGTAGGAGTAGCCGATGAACGACAGGCGGGAGTCGCCGGCGCCCTGCCGGAGCAGGTCGAGGTCCTTGGCGACGTTCAGCGTGCTCATGTGGGTCAGCAGCGGGCCCATGTTCCTCTTGCAGGCCTCGGTGTACTCCCAGTTGGCCGAGAGGGTGCTGCGGATCTCCTCCCGGGTGATCGGCACGCCCTTGATCCGGCTCAGCACGGCCTCGGCCTCGGCGTCGGTCGGGTAGCACTGGACGGGGTCGCTGGCCCCGATCCCGCGCGGGTCGAAGCCCACCAGGTCGAACCGGGCGAGGACCTCGGGCGAGGCGATCCGGGCCGACGATCGCACCATGCCGCGCCCGGCGCCGCCGGGGCCGCCCGGGTTCACGAAGATGGTTCCGATCTTGCGGGCCGGATCGTCGGCGGGCCGGCGGGACAGGGCGATCGTCGTGGTCGGGCCGCCCGGCCTGTCGTGGTCGAGCGGTACCTCGTAGGTGGCGCAGTCGAAGCCCAGCAGGGCGGTCTCGGTGCACGCGGACCAGGCGATCGACGGTGGGGCCGCGGTCGCGGCGCTGGGAACGGCGAGCGCGGCGGCGGTGAGCGCGAGAGCGGCTCCCGCGCGAACGGCGAATCGGCGCACGGAGTCTCCTTCCGGTGGGAAGCAGGAACCAGCGCATGCTCTCACGTATTCAGATGTGTCGCTGCCTCCTCTCGGCGGCGGCCACGCGGAGGGCAGGCGATCCTCCTGCCCTCCTAGGATGCTGTAGCGGGTGTGTACGCGGCCCTGCTCAGGCGCACCAGATCGGCCAGGTGAGCCGGTGGGTCGTCACGCCACCACGCCAGCCACACGTCGATCCGTGGCGCCTGGCGCAGCGTGCGGTAGGCGACCCCCGGCCGTGGGTTCTGGTTGGCGGTCGCCTCCGACGTGACGCCGACCGCCTGCCCGGCGGCGATCAGCAGCAGCCACTCGTCGACGCCGTGGGTGGTGCGGACGTTCGACGGGCGGGGGCCGGCCGCCCACAGGTCGAGCGTGGTCGTCCCGGTGCGGGCGTCGATGGCCACCGGGTACCGGGTCAGGTCGCTGACGTGCAGGGTACGGCGCCGGGCGAGCGGGTTGTCGGTGGCGACGGCCGCGCACCGGGCCTCGCTGCCGATGTGCGCCGTCGCGAACCGTGGGTCGTCAAGGGCGCGGCGGACCACGGCCACGTCGGCGGTGCCGTCGCTGAGCCCGGCGCTGGGCGTGTTGGTGTGCACGAACACCAGCGGCGTGCCCGGGTGCAGGGCCGCCCACGTGCGCTGCAGGCGGCGGGTGTGTTTGCCGAGGGCCGCCCACGCGTACCCGATGCGCAGCTCGGTGCGCTGACGCTCGGCGAGCCGGCCCAGGTGGGCGATCTCGTCGAGGACGCGGCGGGCGCCGGCCAGGACCTGCGTCCCGGTCCCGGTGAGCGTGACGTGGCGGGTGGTGCGCTGCAGCACGCGTACGCCGAGCGCCTCCTCCAGCGCCGCGATCGACCGCGACACCGCGGCCTGGGAGACGCCCAGCTCGGCCGCGGCGTCGGTGAACGTGCCGGTGTCGACGACGGCGACGAGCGCACGCAGGTGACGCAGCTGCAGATCCATGCGCCCAGCGTATAAGTACCGCACCGCGCGTATTTCTCATCGCCCCGGGGCTGCATCGACACTGGCGGACATGACGGCTGTGGTCGAGGAGAGAACGGTGACGCGACGGGGCTCGCGGCTCGCCGGGCTGGCGATGATGGCGGGTGGTGCGGCCAGCAACCAGACGGGCGCGGCGATCGGCGCGCACGCGTTCGACCTGATCGGCCCGTTCGGGGTGGTCGCGGTCCGGCAGTTGGTGGCCGCATCGGTGCTGCTGCCGGTGGTCCGCCCGGACCTGCGCCGGTTCACCTGGGCCCAGTGGTGGCCGACGATCCTGCTCGGCACGGTGTTCGTCACGATGAACCTGACGCTCTACACGGCCATCGACCGGATCGGGCTGGGCTTGGCGGTCACCCTGGAGTTCCTGGGCCCGCTCGCGGTGGCGCTCGCCGGCTCCCGCAGCCGGCTCGACCTGCTCTGCGCGGTGGGTGCCGGCGCCGGGGTGTACGTGCTGGTCCTGCCGGCGGGCGACAGCGACTGGGTGGGGATCGGCTGTGGCCTGGTCGCGGCGTGCTGCTGGGCGTCCTACATCCTGCTGAACCGGCTGCTCGGCCGCCGGCTGCCCGGTCTGCAGGCGACGGCGGCCGCGACGACGGTCGCCGCGGTGCTGACCCTGCCGCTGGTGATCACGCTGGTCGTGCAGGGCCGGATGACACCGCCGGCCCTCGCCTACGGGCTGGCCGCCGGCCTGATGGCGTCGGTCGTTCCGTATGCGATCGACCTGCTGGCGCTGCGCCGGGTGCCGACCGCCTACTTCGGTGTCGTGATGAGCGTCCACCCCGTTTTCGCCGCCCTCGCCGGGCTGATCCTTCTCGGACAGGTGCTGGAGCCGCACGAGTGGATCGGGATCGCCGTCGTGGTGGCGGTGAACGTGATCGCCGTCCGGCAGCAGGCGGGGCGCGGCTGACCGGGCAGAATCGGTACGTGACTGAGCTACTGGTTCACTCGACGGCCAACGAGGTCACCGGCGGGGTGTGGCGGATCCGGCACGGCGACGGCACGGCGATCCGCAAGGTCGTCAACGCGCGCCGGGACGGTGCCGCCGCCCACCTGGCCGCCAGCGACGACCCGGGGCATTTCAACTACTGGCGGCGCGAACCGCTCGTCTACGAGACCGGGCTGGCGGCGTCGGCGTTCGCGGCCGGTGGGCTCCGCGGGCCGTCGCTGATCGCGCTGAACACCCTCGACGACGGTGTGGTCGAGATGCTCCTGGAGGACGTCCAGGGCACGGCCGGCATGTCCTTGGAGCCCGGGGAGCTGGGCGAGTGTGCGTACCGGCTCGGGGTCGGGCAGAGCGGATGGGCCGCCGACCCGCCGCGGACCGCCTGGCTGGCCCGGGATTTCCTCGCCGATTACACGCTGGCCCAGCCGGTGCCGGACGACCTGCGCTGGGATCATCCGGCGGCTGAGGCCGCCCTCCCGGCGCCGCTGCGCGCCGGGCTGCGGCGGCTGTGGGAGCGGCGCCACGAGCTGATCGAGGCGTCGGCCGCGCTGCCGCGCACCCTCTGCCACCACGACGTCTGGCCGATGAACCTGATCGGTTCCGGTCGCGGCCCGGTTCTTCTCGATTGGGCGTACGCCGGACCGGGCGCGCTGGGCGAGGACGCGGCGAACCTGGCGCTCGACACGTTCTGGGACGGCTACGTCGACGTGGCGCGCCTCCCGGCCGTCGTCGACGCGGTGATCAGCGGCTACGCCCGCGGTGTGGCGGACGTGCTGCCGCCGGACGAGGTCCGGCGGGCGGTCATGGTGACCGGCGCCACCAAGTACTTCTGGCTGCTGCCGCGCATGCTCGTGTCGGCGTGGAGCAGCCCGCGCGGCAGGGGCTACGACACCCGTGACTGGGAGCCGATGTTCGCCGGCCGGGCCCCGATGTTCCAGCTGATCGTCGACTGGTCCGAGGCGATCTGACCGGCGTGTCACCGAGGGGCGCCCTTCGGCGGCGACGACGGCGACCGCATCCCGGCCCCGTGCCGGACGACGAGCGGTTCCCGGATAATGATCGGCATGAACGTTCGCTACGACGAGGTGCTCGATCCACTGCGCCAGGCCTACGACACCGGCGCGGCCTGGCGGGACGGTGTCACCAAGGATCCGTGGAAGCTGGGGGAGCGGCAGGCGTTCCGGGACCGGCTGGCGCCCGGCGCGCGCCTGCTGGAGGTGGGCGCCGGCACCGGGCACGACAGCCTGTTCTTCCAGCAGGAGGGCCTGGCTGTGGTCGCCGCCGACCTGTCACCGGAGATGGTGGAGCGCTGCCGGGCCAAGGGCGTCGACGCGCACGTGATGGACTTCCTGCACCTGGACTTCCCGGCCGGCTCGTTCGACGCCGTGTATGCCATGAACTGCCTGCTGCACGTGCCCAACCGCGATCTGCCCACGGTCCTGGCGGCGATCCGGACGATCCTGCGGCCCGGTGGCCTGCTGTTCGTCGGGGTGTACGGCGGTGAGAGCGCCGAGGGGCCGCTGGACGGCGATCAGCATGTGCCGCCGCGGTTCTTCTCGTGGCGCACCGACGAGCAGTTGATCGGCTTCGCCACCGCGGCCGGGTTCGAGGTCGCCGACTTCCATCCGGTCGACACCGGCCGCGGTCACCGGTTTCAGTCGCTGACCCTCACGGCCACGGCAGCGACTCCCACAGCCGGGGGTGGCGAGTGAGGTGAATCAGGCGGTCGGCGAGGCGGCGGTGGGCCGGGCTGCCGGCGGAGCCGCCCCACAGTGGGGCGCTGCTCATGCCGTCGGCGGCGGCCACCACCAGGGCCAGGACGTCGTCGGGGAGCCCGTCGGCGGCCAGGGCGGCTTCGATGCGCTCGGCGTCGGCCCTGGCCACCTCGGCGACCGCGGGCAGCGTCATCAGCTGGGTGATCAGGGCCAGCGACTCGCGGGCCTCGGCGTCGCTGCCGGACAGCACCGCCCTGATGTAGGCGCGGGTCAGCCGGCCGGGCGAGGTGTCGGCCGGGTCCAGCGCGGCGTCGACGGCGGCCTGGAACGCGGCCAGCTCGGTGCGGACCAGCTTCAGGATGAGCTCGTCCTTGCTGGCGAAGTGGTAGATCAGGCCGCCTTTGGAGACGCCGGCGAAACGGGCGATCTCGTCCAGGGAGGCGTGGATGCCGCGCACCCGGATCGCCTCGGCGGCGGCCGCGAGCAGCGACCGCCTCGTCTCCTGCGGCGACCGGCCGGCTGTGCGTCCCACGACCGACAACCTACCTACGCGCCCGTCGCGGAGGGCGACAGGGCCTTCGACGGGCGCGGCGACGGGATCAGCCGCCACGCCACCAGGGCGGCCGCGACGGTCAGGGCCGCGGCGACCAGGGACGTGACCTGCATGCCGGCGATGAACGCGTCGCGAGCGGCGTCGGCGGCCGGGGACTGCGGGCCCAGCACCCTCAGGGCGGGGCCGAGCGAGTCCCGTACCGCCGCGGTGTCCTCGGCCGTAAGGCCGGAAGGGATCACCACCGCTCTGCGGTAGACGAACGACACCAGCGAGCCGAGGACCGCGATGCCCAGAACGACACCGAGCTCGTTGGCGGTCTCGGTGATCGCCGACACCGAGCCGGCCTTGCGCGGCGGCGCTGCCGAGACGATTGCGTCGCCGGTCAGCGTCATCGCCAGGCCGATGCCGAGACCGATGGGGACAAGAGCGAGACCCATCCAGAGGTACGGGCCATGCGCGGCCGCCGCGACCAGAGCGAGGCCGGCCGCGGCCGTGGCGAGACCGGAAGCGATCGCCCGTCCCCGCCCCCAGCGGGTCACCGCGACGCCGATCAGCGCGACGACGGCGATCGAGGCGATCGTCGCCGGGAGCTCGGCCAGGCCGGCCCGCAGTGGGCTGAGCCCACGGGCCAGCTGCAGGTACTGCGAGAAGAAGAACAGCAGCCCGGTCAGCGCGAAGATCGCGATCACGTTGGCGGCGACCGCCCCGGAGAAGGCGGGGCTGCGGAACAGCTCCACATCGAGCATCGGCTGGTCGAGACGCCGCTGCCGTCGCACGAACAGCGCGCCGGCGGTCACACCGGCGAGCACGCATCCGACCGTGACCGTGTCGACGCCGTGCCCCGCGACGTGCTTGATCGCGAAGACCAGCGGGACGATCGCGGCCATCGACAGCGCCGCCGAGAGGACGTCGAAGCGTCCCGGCTGCGGATCGCGGGACTCCGGCAGCAGCCGCAGCCCGGAGATCAGGACCAGCAGCATCACCGGCACGTTGATCAGGAACACCGAACCCCACCAGAAGTGCTCCAGCAGCGCGCCACCGGTCAGCGGGCCGATCGCCGAGCCGGCGCCGAACGCGGTCGACCAGATGGCGATGGCCCGGGCCCGTTCGGTGTCGTCGGGGAACAGGTTGCGGATCAGCGACAGCGTCGACGGCATCAGCGTCGCCCCGGCCACCCCGAGCGCCAGCCGGGCGGCGATCAGCTGCTCGGCGCTGTCGGCGAACGCGGCCAGCAGTGACACGACACCGAACGCGGCCGCGCCGAGCAGCAGGATCCGCTTGCGGCCGAACCGGTCGGCGAGGTTGCCCATCAGCACCAGCAGGCCGGCCAGCGCGAGGGAGTAGACGTCGCCGATCCAGAGGACCTGCTCGGCGGTGGGGGAGAGGTCGGCTGTCAGGGCGGGCACGGCCAGGGCGAGCACGGTGTTGTCGATGGCGAGCAGGAGCACGGCCGCGGCCAGGACGGCCAGGGCAGCCCACCGGTGCCGGATCGGGGCGAGGAGCATGCTGAAACTGTACCGACTGGTCGGTAAAGTTCGCCAGAGCCTTCAGGCCAGATCGAGCAGGGCCGTACCGCCGTCGTGGACCAGCCGGTCGTCCCAGTAACCGAGCCGGCCGCACCCGACACAGCGGCTGCTCACGGCCAGGGCCCGGATCGATTCACGGCGCTCGTCCAGGGCGAAGCCGACGGCCAGGTTGAAATCGTCGCTGCCACAGTCGCAGCCCATCAGCGTGACGTCGTCGTCGCGGGAGCGGGCTGAGCTGTCGGCGATGAAGTGGGTGCTCTCACAGCCCCGGCAGTCGCGCCGGATCGTCTGGCGGGACAGGTCGCCGCACAGGCTGAAGACCCGGCTTCCGCAGCCGGCACAGACACACAGCCTCACCTCGTCGACCGGATAGCCGACGGCGCCCTGCTCCCGTGCGTACCCGATAAGGTCCTCAATGGTCTCGCCGGTCGTCATGGCTGCCATCATGGTGCCCCGCTCACACCGCCGGGGGCCCCGCCGGGCTGCGGCCGGAGGGCTCGGGTCCTCACCGGCGCCAGGCCACGCTGCCTCCGCACCGACCGGTCGCGGCGGAAAACCGACCGCTATGTGGGATCGGGACGATCCGGCGGGCGCCATCCAACTAGTGTCCTAGGACGCCCTAGGCGCTGTGCGCCCGTGAACAAATCAGAGGACGGCTTCGCCGACCCACCTGCAGTTCCGGACCGAAGACAACGCTCCGTTGCTGCGGGCTGTACGCCGGCGGCACCGCCCTTCCGATGTCGTGCTGCCCTCGCGAACCCCTCGATCATTCAAATGACGTTCGTACTGCAATCCGGGCATGATGGTGCTCTGATTCGCGCGGGTGCCGGGTCAGATCATCGAGATGACGATCTTGCCTTTGGCGGTGCCCTTGGCGATGTGGTCGAGGGCTTGCGGCGTGGCGGTGAAGGGGTAGACGCGATCGATGACCGGGCGGATGGTGCCGTTCTCCACGAGGGTGGTGATCTCGCTGAGCTGCCTGCCACTGGCCCGCATGAACAGGAACGAGTAGTCGACGCCGAGTCGTGCGGCTTTGCGCCTGGTCGTCAGGCTGAGCAGGCGGGTGGCGAGTCTGAGGACGGGGCTGCCGCCGATCTCGCGGGCGAAGTCGGGGTCGGGCGGGCCGGCGATGCCGATGACCTTGCCGCCGGGCTTGAGGATGCTCATCGATTTCGCCACGCTGTCCGGGCCCTGGCTGTCCAGGACGACGTCGTAGCCGTCGAGCTGGGTGGCGAAATCCTGGGTGCGGTAGTCGATGACGATGTCGGCGCCCAGTTCCTTGAGGAAGGCGGCGTTCGTGGCGCTCGCGGTCGTCGCTACGGTGGCGCCGAGGTGTTTGGCGAGTTGGATGGCGATGGTGCCGACGCCGCCGGAGCCGGCTTGGACGAGGACCTTCTGGCCGGGCTGCAGGTCGGCGCGTTCGACGAGGGCCTGCCAGGCGGTCAGGGCCACCAGGGGCAGCGAGGCGGCTTCGGTCATGGTGAGGTTGACCGGTTTACGCGCGAGGTCGTCCTGGTTCAGTGTGAGCATCTCGGCGAAGGTGCCGATCCGGTCCTTGTCGGGGCGGGCGTAGACCTCGTCGCCGGGCGCGAAGGCATGGACCCCGGCGCCGACCCGGACGACCGTGCCGGCCAGGTCGTTGCCCAGGGCCAGGGGCAGGCGGTAGGACAGCAGGAGCTTGAACTCCCCTTGCGCGATCTTGGTGTCGAGTTGGTTGACGCCGGCCGCGTGGATGCGGACCAGGACCTCTCCGGCCGCGACGCCGGGCTCGGGCAGTTCGGCGAGCCGGACGCTCGGCTCTTTGGTGTACCGGTCGATGACGTATGCCTTCATGGCGTTCTCCGGGTGAGGTCGTGAGTGCAGGCGGCGGGCGCTCCGGGGTTCGTCGAGCGAATTGTAGTATGGTCGTAATTCCTACGGGCGGGAACATGACGTGCAGCACCCGTCGGGCGAAGGGAGAACCGTGGCGCGTTACGGCAGGGAGCACAAGGAAGAGACCCGGCGGCGCATGGTGAAGAGCGCGGGCCGCAGGCTGAAGAAGGACGGGCTGGACGGCTCGGGTGTGGCAACGCTGATGGCCGACGCCGGGCTGACCAACGGCGCCTTTTACGCACACTTCGAGTCCAAGGACGAGCTGATCGCCGCGACCATCACCGACCAGCTCCAGGAGCAGCGGGTGCTCTTGCGTGGGCTCGTGGACGAGCCGGACGGGTTCATGCGCTTCGTGCACGGCTACCTCTCACCCGGGCATCGTGACGACGCGGAGAACGGGTGTCCGTCCGGAGCCCTGCTCGACGAGGTGGTTCGCAGCTCGCCGGTGATCCGCCGGGCCTACAGCGCCGGCATCCTCGGCGTGGCCGACGACCTGGCCGCGCTGATGGCGCCGGGCGCTCCCGCGGCCGGGCGGCGCAGGGCTCTGGGATGCATCGCGGTCCTCGTGGGGTCGTTGCAGTTGGCCCGCGCGATCGACGACCCGCACGAGTCCGAGGCGGTGCTCGCCGAAGGGGTACGAGCCATCTCCGCCCTGCTGGCGATCCCGCCGGACTGACCTGCTCGAAGCGTCGGATCGCACGTCGGCTGGTGTGTGATCCGATGCCTTCGTGCCTCGATATCCGGTCACTCCGGCGCCGTTCTCGCGGCGGAGCATGAACACGGCGGGCCGACCGGATCACGGTCGAGTGGTCTCCGGTGAGCGGGCCGGGGCAGCGGGCCCGTGGCGGTTACGCTCGCGATGGGCGGAACGGCCGTTTTGCCGGTCTTTGGCCGGCGGCGAAGGAGAGTCGAATGCTTTCACCGGCGCGTGTGGCGGTGACGGTGGTGTCGGCCGCTGCAGCCCTGGTCCTCGTCCCGGGTCCGGCGGTCGCCCGCGACATCGGTGTGCGCGACGTCGCGGCGGCTCCGGCGCCGGGACCGCGCCCCGATCTGAAGGGCAAGCGGGTCCGGTGTGATGGCGGCCCGGCGACGTTCCTGATCGATCCCGAGGGCTATCGGCGTGGTATTCCGACGGCGGCGGTCGGGACGAAGCTGTTCGCCGACATGCAGAAGATCGAGATGAACGGCTGCGACGCGATCTCCCTGGCCGGCTACTTCAGCCAGGACGCGTACCTGGCCCGGCAGCAGAACTCGTTCGACCTGTTCCTGGTCACGAACGGGGTGAAGTACGCGATCGCGAACGCGGCCACGTTCGACGCGTTCCACTTCGACTGGAACAAGGTGATCGCGTTGTCGGCGGCCGAGCTGAAGCCGATCCCGCTCGCCGCGACCTGGCGCCTCTGAGCTCCGCTTCCCGTGACGGGCCCGGTCGGTGCTGTCCGGGCCCGTCGGTCAGTTTGGGGCCGCGTCGAGCAGGATCCGGGCCACCCGGTCGGGGCGCTCCAGTGCGGAGAAGTGGCCGGTGCGAGGCAGGGTGATGCGCTGAACGTCGGTCAGCGCGTGCGCCACCCGGTCACGCTCGGCGGGCCGTGACCAGTCGTTCTCGCTGTAGACGAGGGTGACCGGCGCCGACACGCGCGGATAGCGCTCCCGTGCCCGGTCGAAGCTGTCCAGACTGCGGAGCACGCCGCGCGACACCGTGGAGTAGCCGGTGCGGCGGCCGCTGCGCAGCAGGTCGGTGAGGAAGTCCTCGGGCAGCCTGGTCGTGTCCACGTAGCCGCCGTGCAGGACGGTGCGCAGGACGGACCTCGGTTCGAGGCGGGCGAAGAGCGGGCCCAGGACGGGCATTCGCACGCTGGTCATGATGAGTCGGGCAGTGCGGTTGCCCCGTCCCACCCCGCCCGGGTAGTCGTAGCTGTTGAACGCGACGACCCGGCTGACGCGGTCTTTCAGGTCGATCGACGCCGACAGTGCCAGCGCGCCCCCGAGGGACTCGCCGGCCAGGGTCACCTCGCGCAGGTCCAGTCCGTCGACGAAGTCGACCACGGCGGCCCGCAACTGCGGCTCCTCGTACCGTGCGCCGGGGACGATGTCGGACCATCCCATCCCGGGCAGGTCGACGGCGTGGATCGTGTAGTGGTCCCACAGCAGGGGGATCACGCGCTGGAAGTAGTCGAGCTGGCCGCGGACGGTGTGCATCAGCACGAGGGCGGGGCCGGTGCCCACGGTGTAGTAGCGCAGCCGCGAACCGTCGGGCCTGGTGAGGAAGCGCACGTCACCGCGGCCGTTGCTCCACGTTCTCGTGTAGGCGGCGTCGGGAGACTCGTTGCGGGGCATCGTCGTCCTTCCGATGGTTTGGACCGCGGGGCAGTCGTGGAAACCGATCTGTTTCCGCGACTGTAAACCGATCTGTTTCCACGCCGCAAGGGGAGAAAAACCGATCGGTTTTCGAGGCGCGGTCATCGCGTTAACCTCGTGACATGACCATCGACGAGAAGGCGAGCCCCCGGGAGCGACTGCTGGCGGCGGCGGCCTCGCTCACCTACCGCGACGGCGTCGGTGTCGGCATCGACGCGCTGTGCAGGGCGGCGGGGGTGTCGAAGCGGTCCATGTACCAGTTGTTCGACAGCAAGGACGATCTGCTGGCGGCGAGTCTGGAGCGGGGCTTCGCGGAGTACGTGGCGGCCCTGCTGCCGGCGGCGGACGACGGGCGGTCCCCGCGTGAGCGGATCATGCACGTCTTCGAGCAGGTCGAGGCGCAGGCGTCCACCGCCGAGTTCCGGGGCTGCCGGTATCTGGCGGTGCAGATCGAGCTCAAGGACGAGAGCCACCCCGCGAGCCGGGTCGCTCACCGGATCAAGCAGGAGCTGACCGGCTTCTTCCGCGCCGAGGCGGCCGGGGGCGGGGCCGCCGATCCCGACCTGCTGGCCCGCCAGCTCAGCGTCGTCTTCGACGGTGTCTCCGCCCGCGCCGGGATCCATGCCGACACCCTCGAAGGACTCGTTCGCCCCACAGTGACGGCCCTGCTGGACACGGCGGGCATGTCCTGACAACCGTTCATCCTAGGATGCCGTAGAGGTAGTGCGGCAAGCCGCACATCTACCAAACACAAAGGACGGCTTCGCCGACCGGACAGAAAGTTCGGTAAGGTGTGGCCCGTGACTGCCGGGTCGGCCTTGGGCCATTACCGAGTGGGGCACCCGGCTGACGCGTGATCGCCGGGCGGCCGCCACGGTCGCCTGTTGCCCGCGCTCGATCGCCGCCTGATCGTTCGTCTTCTCCGCGCATGCCGTCGCGTCGTCGCGACGGGGGATTTCTGCTGCCCCGCGTTCCGTACGCGGGTTTCCGGGTGGACTACCGAAAGCTGAGAATGTCGAACGATTTCAATTCCTCTGTCATTGCCGAGTTCCGGGCCAACCAGGGCCGGGTCGGTGGGATGTTCGAGGGTGCCCGGCTGTTGCTGTTGACGACGACCGGGGCCCGCAGTGGGCGGCCGCACACCGTTCCGCTGGGTTATCTGCCTGATCAGGACCGGGTTCTGGTGATCGGGTCGAACGGTGGGTCACGCCGTCATCCGGCGTGGTTGCACAATGTGCTCGCGAACCCGGTCGTCCAGGTCGAGGACGGGCCGTTCGTGTACGAGGCGACGGCCACCGTGTTGTCCGGCAGGGAGCGCGACGACGTGTTCGCGCGGGCGGTCGAGCAGGATTCCGGGTGGGCCGACTATGAGCGGCAGTCCGGGCGCGAGTTGCCGGTGGTGGCGTTGCGGGCGGTTCCGGTGGCGGGGCCGCCGCGTGCGGACGGGGCGCCGTCGTCGCCGGCGGACATCCTGCGGTTGGTGCACGGTGCGTTCCGGCGGGAGCTGGAGTTGATCCGGGGCGAGGTGGTGGCGTCGGGTGCGGTGCTGGGGGCGCAGCTGCGGGTGAACTGCCTGACGTTGTGCGCGAATCTGCACGGTCACCATGTGAAGGAGGATCAGGGCCTGTTCGCGATGCTGGAGTATGCGCATCCGGAGTTGGGGCCGGTGGTCGGGCGGTTGCGGGTCGAGCACGGTGTGGTTGCGGGGCTGCTGGAGCGGTTGCGGGCGGCGCTGGGGGATCCGGGTCTGAGCCGGGCGGTGCTGCTGGCCGAGGTGGATGCGTTGACCGGTGATCTGATCGCGCATCTCGATCATGAGGAAGCGGTTCTGGACGGCGTTCGGTAGGTCGTCCGGGAAGGCCGGCCTCGGGGCCGGCCTTCCCGTGCCGCCGGCTTGCGCCGGCCGTCTCGTGCTGAAGTCAGGGATCTGAGGTATGCCGCGGGGGGCTGCTGGGTCGGTGTGTCAGGGGCGTACGTAGACGGCCTGCGAGCGGGCGGGTCGGAAGCCGTGGGCCTGGTAGAAGGCGGCGGCTGGGGTGTCGCGGCCGGTCAGGAGGTACCAGTGGGTGACGTCGGGTAGTTGCCGGGTCAGGTCGGTGAGCAGGCGGTGGCCGAGTCCTTGGCGCTGGTGGTCGGGGTGGACGCACATCTCCTGGAGGAGGAAGTGGTCGGCGGTGCTGTGGCGTTCGCGGTGGCCGGCGGCGAATCCGGTGACTGTGCCGGAGGCGTCGGTGGTGTGTACGGCGTGGGCGCGGGGTGTGGTGAGGATGTCGTGCAGGCGCTGGGTGGCGTCGTTGGGGTGCCAGGTCTCGTTCCATGGTGGGCGGGTGAAGACGTCGACGTAGAGGCGGGCGTAGGCGTCGAGGTGGTGGAGCACTCGTCAGAGCGTAAGGGTGAGGTGGACGCTGTTGGGGTCGGGGCGGTAGTCGGCGAACGGTTCGCAGGGTTGGAAGCCGAATCGCTGGTAGAGGGTGCGGGCGGGGTGGAAGAAGTCGGCGGTGCCGGTCTCCAGGTAGAGCCGGTGGTAGCCGCGGTTGCGGGCTTCGGTGATGAGGTGGGTGAGGAGGGCGGCGGCGATTCCGCGGCGTTGGGCGCCGGTGGCGGTGCGCATGGATTTGATCTCGGCGCTGGTGGGGTCGAGGTGTTTGAGGGCGCCGCAGCCGACGAGGTGGTCGCCGTCGTGGGCGCTCCAGAGGGTGATGTCGGGGGCGCGGAGGCTGTCGAGGTCGAGGGCGTGTTTGCTTTCGGGTGGGGTGATGGCGCGCATCTGGTCGACGTGTTGCTGGAGGAGGTCGGCGATGGCGGGGCCGGTGAGGTCGTCGACGGTGATGTGCAGGGTCACGGCGGCTGATTGTACGGTCGTGGGGTGCCGGGTCGGATCATGTTGCTCAATGGGGCGTCTAGTTCGGGTAAGAGCAGTGTGGGTCGGGCGTTGTTGCCGTTGCTGTCGGATCCGTGGTTCTTGTTCCCGGTGGACGGGTTGGGGACGATGCGGTCGACGGTGCACACGCGGTGTCTCGACGATGCCGAGATCGGTGAGATGTTGACGCGGACTCGGCGGGGCTATCACCGGGCGGTGGCGGGGTTGGCGTCGGCCGGTAACGACGTGATCATGGATTATCCGTTGAGTGAGGCGTGGCGGCTGGCGGACCTGCTGGAGGTGTTGTGCGGGTTCGATGTGACTCTGGTTGAGGTGCGGTGTTCACCGGCGGAGTTGCAGCGGCGGGAGCGGGCGCGCGGGGATCGGCCGGTGGGGTTGGCGTTGTCGCAGACGCTGGTCTACGCCCATGGTGACCGGGACATCGTGGTGGACACCACCGACGTCGGGGCGGACGTGTGTGCGCGGCTGATCGTCGGCGAGTGGAGCAGGCTGAGCGGGCCGAAGGCTTTCGACCGCTTGCGTCACCGGTGATCGCCGCGTATGCGGGGTGGCGCACGACGGATGCCGCCGTGTGGAGGGAAGTGGACGAGTTCCTGCGTGGGAGTTCCTGATCTCGGGCCGGGTGCCCGGCCCGGTGTGGTGCATCTGCTCGAGCACGTGGCCACGGACCGCAACCGGGCCCGGGAGGAATCCTGGGCGCGGGTCGAGCGCCTGCTCTGCGAGCGGTGCCGGGCCGAGTGGGACTGCCGGGCATCGGGGTCAGGACCGCAGCCCGGATCCTTCTCGAAGTCGGTGACGGCACCGCCTTCGCAACGCCAGGCCGGCCGTCAGGTCGACGACGAGTTCTTGGCCCACATCTGGCCTACTCACCACGAGGACGTGCACTTCTACGGCACCCACTCCGCGGGGCTGCTAGATCAGCCAGGTGATGGCCGGGCGCCTGCGGTGTGGCGGTAGTGGGTGACGGGTCGGGTTGGTCCGCCGCCGGCGAGTGGGGGCCTGCTCGACACGCTGGGCCGTACGCAGGGGTCGTGGGATAGGGTGAGATCAGGTGCGCCGGGAAGTCTGGTCGGCAATTGGTTGGCCCGACCCCTGAAAGCGAGCACCGTCGTGAGTGACAGCCCCCGTACGTCTCTGTTCCGGCGTGGTTCCTGGCCGGAGGCGCGCCGCATCGGGGAGATCTTGCGGCAGGAGACCATCGGCGGGGCGCTGCTGCTGGTTGCGGCGGTGATGGCGCTGGTGTGGGCAAACTCGCCGTGGGCGCCGGCGTACGAGGCTCTTCGCGAATTCAAGATCGGCCCGGCGGCCTGGCACCTCAATCTGAGCCTGGCGACGTGGGCCGCCGACGGCCTGCTGGCGATCTTCTTCTTCGTCGCGGGTTTGGAGCTCAAGCGGGAGTTCGTCGCCGGGGATCTGCGTGACCCGCGGCGGGCCGCGGTCCCGGTGGCCGCCGCGGTGGGCGGTGTGATCGTTCCGGCGCTGATCTACGTTGCGTTCAACCTCGGTACGGGTGACGGCGCGCTGCGTGGCTGGGCGATCCCGACCGCGACCGACATCGCGTTCGCCCTTGCGGTGCTGGCGGTGGTGGGGCGGCATCTGCCGGCGGGGCTACGGACGTTCCTGCTCACCCTTGCGGTGGTCGACGATCTGCTGGCCATCGCCATCATCGCCGTGTTCTACACCGCCCAACTGTCGGTGCTGCCATTGCTGGCGATGCTGATACCGCTGGCGGTGTTCGGCGTGCTGGTGCAGCGGCGAGTCCGGTCGTGGTGGCTGCTGCTGCCGCTGGCCGCCGCGACGTGGGTACTGATGCACGAGTCGGGGGTGCACGCCACCGTCGCCGGAGTGCTGCTGGCGTTCACCGTGCCGGTCGTCCGCAGCGACGCCGCGGGGGCCCGGACGCCGGCCCCGGCCTGGCGGAGCATTTCGAGCACCGGTTCCGGCCGCTGTCGTCCGGGTTCGCCGTGCCGGTGTTCGCACTGCTGTCGGCCGGCGTGACCATCGGCGGGCTCAGCGGTCTCGGCGCGTCGCTGACCGACTCGGTCGCGCTCGGCATCATGGCCGGGCTGGTGATCGGTAAGACCATCGGCATCACCGCGGCGACGTGGCTGGTCGCACGGTTCACCCGCGCCAACCTCGACGAAGGGCTCAGCTGGACCGACGTGATCGGTCTGGCGATGCTCGGCGGGCTCGGCTTCACCGTCTCGCTGCTCATCGGGGAACTGGCGTTCGGCACCGGCAGCGAACGCGACGACCACGTCAAGGTCGCCGTCCTGGCCGGATCGCTGGCCGCCGCACTGCTGGCCACGGGCGTGCTGCGAATCCGTAACCGGGTGTACCGGCGTATCCACGACATCGAGAACGTCGACGCGGACCACGATGGCATCCCCGACGTGTACGAGGCTGACCACGAGATCGGACGGTAGCTGCCCTCGTGCCGACCTCACCAACAGCTTGGACAACGCACGCCGGCGGCGTGTCTGAGGTCTGTCACGGGCAGGACTTCGGCTTGCTGCGGTGATCGCAGCGCGGGGGCTTCCCGCCCCGTGCGGGGTAGGCGTACGGTGAGCGACAGGTGTGCCGGGAAGTCTGGTCGGCGGTCGTTGATCCACGCCCCGACCCGGAAGGCCTCCTGTGATGACCGATCCCGCGCTGCGCGCTGTCGACCTGACGAAAAGCTACGGCCGCCTGACCGCCCTCGACACCCTGAACCTGGACGTCGTCGCGGGCGAGGTGTTCGGGTTCCTCGGCCCCAACGGCGCCGGCAAGTCCACCACCATCCGCCTGCTGCTCGGCCTCGCCCGCCCGAGCGCCGGCCGCGCCGAGGTGTTCGGCGTCGACGCCGCCGACGTGGCCCACGCCCACCGGCACCTGGCCTACGTGCCGGCAGATGTGGCGTTGTGGCCGCAACTGACCGGCGCGGAGATCCTGCACCTGCAAGCCCGCACCGGCCCGGGCACCGACATGGCCTACCGCGACGAGCTCATCGAACGGTTCGCCCTCGACCCGTCGAAACCGGCCCGCACCTACTCCACCGGCAACCGGCAGAAGGTCGCCTTGATCGCCGCGTTCGCCACCCGGGCTCCGCTGCTGGTGCTCGACGAGCCGGCCAGCGGCCTGGACCCGCTGATGGAACACGAGTTCCGCACTGCGGTGCGTCACGCCCGCGACCGCGGGCAGACCGTCTTCCTGAGCTCGCACCAGCTCGCCGAGGTCGAAGCTGTCTGCGACCGGGTCGCCATCCTGCGCGCCGGCCGGCTCGCCGACGTCTCCACGATCAGCGACCTGCGCGGTCTGCACCGGGCCGAAGTGACGATCACCTACACCGGGAGCGCACCCGATCTGGGCGTGATCCCGGGCGTCGAGGCGATCGAGCCGGCCGGAGAACGACGCCTGCGGTTCACGCTGACCGGGGAACCCGCTCCCGCGCTGCGGGCCCTGGCCGACGCCGAGGTCACCGCTCTGAGCATGCGCGAGCCCAGCCTGGAGGAGATCTTCCTCGACTACTACGGGACGGAGACGGCCCGATGAGCATCGGCACCCGACCCGCCCCGGCCGGCCCTGTGACGATGTCGCATCCCGCGCCGGGCCGGGCTGTCATGTGGCTGGCCGTGCGCCAGATCCGGCGCGGCGCCCTCATCGTCGCCGGGCTTGCCGCCGGGATGACCGCGCTGGTCGCCGCCACCTACGCGCAGGTGATGGCTGACCCGGCGGCGGCCGGCGGTCTGCAGGCGCTGGCCGGGAATCCGGCGATTCGGACGCTGTTCGGCGCCCCGATCGGCCTCGACACCGCCGGCGGGTTCACGGTGTGGCGCGTCGGTACCGTCATCGCGGTTCTGCTCGGCGCCTGGGTGATCCTGGCGACCACCCGGATCACCCGCGGAGAGGAGGACGCCGGCCGCTGGGACCTGCTGCTGTCCGGCCGCCTCCCGGCCACAGCTGTCCTGCTGCGCCACCTGGTCCCCGTGAGGGCGGTCGCGGCCGCCACCGCGGCCGCCCTCACGGCTGTTCTGCTGCTGTCGGGCACCGAACCGGCAGGCGCGGTCCTGCACGGCGCAGGCACCGGCCTGCTCGGGGCGTTCTTTGTCGCGGTGGCCGCGCTGGCAGCGCAGGTCTTTCCCGCCCGCTCGGCGGCGACCGGGACGGCTGTGGCGGTGCTGGGCGTCGGCCTACTGGCCCGCATGATCGGTGACGGGGCCACCGCCCTCGGCTGGCTGCACTGGCTGTCGCCGTTCGGGCTGCTGTCGCTGAGCGGACCGTACGTTCACAACCGTGTCCTACCGCGGCTGGTGCTGGCCGCCGCGACCGCGCTCGTCACGGTGCTGACCCTTGCCGCAGCCCGCCGTCGCGACGTTCGCGACGGTCTGATCCCGGCGGCGGGAGGACGGCGTCCGCGGACCCTGCTGTTGGCGGGCATGGCACCGTTCGCAGCACGCCGGGTGCTGCGGCCGCTGACCGGCTGGATGATCGGCGTCGGTGAGTACTATCTGCTGATCGGGCTGACCGCGGTGTCGGTCACCGACTTCCTGCGCGACAATCCTGCGATGGCCGGCGAGGCGTCGCAGGCCGGCTTCGAAGGGCTGGGCAGCATCGCCGGCTTCGCCGCGACGCTGTTCGCGATCCTCGCCATGCCGGTCGGGGGCTTCGTCACCGCCCGGATGACCGCCTTCGTCGCGGCCGAGTCCGACCGGCGGCTGACCCTGCTCGCCAGTCAGCCGATCACCCGGATCCGGCTGATCGGCGCCGAGATCACCGTCACCGCCGCAGCCGCGGTGGTCCTGGTCACCGGCGCCGGCCTGGCGACGTGGCTGGGTGTCACCGCCATCGGTGGTGAGCTGGCCCTGTTCGACGCGCTGCGCGGCACGTGGAACGTGCTGCCGATCGTAGCGCTCAGCCTCGGCGCGGCGGTGTTCGCGGCCGGCTGGGCCCCCCGCTGGACCGGGCCGCTCGGCGGCGTTCCCGCCGTCGGTGGGTTCCTGCTGCTGGTCATCGCCGAGAGCGTCGCGGCACCGGACTGGATACGCGACATCTCCCCGTTCGCTCACCTGGCACCCGTACCACTCGCTCCGGCGAGCATGACGGCCTCATCGGTCGTGCTCGCCATAGCCACGCTCCTGACCGTGCTGGGCGTCGCCGCCTACCGCCGCCGCGATCTGCTTTCCTAGCGGTTGCGTCAGATCCGCAGATCCCAGCAGTGATAGGCGAGCGCGTAGAGACGTGCAGCGGCACACGTCACCGGCCGGCTGCGGCGACCTGCTCCAAGGCGTCGACGGTGACGGTGACGCCGTCGTCCTCGCGGATGCGTACACCGAGCCGTTCTGCCGTCTCGGCCATGCCCGCATCCTCGGCGGCCTGCCTGACCGCGAGGGCGAGAGAACGCACCTGCAGGCTCTTGAGGCCGACTGGTGTGGGCGACGCCGAGGTGCTGCATCCGGCGTCCCTAGAACGGTTGATCGCCGACGAACGGGCAGATCACCTGCGGGCGGCCGGCGCGGGCGGCGGCCGCGGTGGTCCCGGCGCCACTGTGATGCACGATCACCGCGCAACGCGCGAACACCGCCTCATGATCGACCTCCCCGGAAACGAAGGCGTGCCGGTCGGAGGTGAACGGTTGCAGGCCGCCCTAGCCGCCGGCCACGCTGCCGGGCAGCCCAGCACGATCGAGCGCGTCCAGCACGATGCGAGTCATCTCGGCCGGGAACCGGCCGGCCATACTGCCGAACCGGACGAGCGCTGGCGGCACCGGCCCGTCCAGCAACGTCCGCGCATGGTCGCTGAGGCCGTCTCCAGCGGCGGGGGCGGTGGGCTCGGCGAACCAGTAGCCGGTGACCTGGGCAGTGTCCGGCCAGTCGGCCCGGCGGGGCAGAACCGCCGGGCTGATCGCGTGCGGCACCGGTGCGGGACCACCGTTCGGGCGGCGGGTGGGATCGTGCCGGCCGCGCCGGCGGGGCAGGCCCAGCGTCTCCCGCCACCGGTCGACGGTGCGGCCGAACATCAGTGCAGGCGCCCGCATCCCGGCGTAAGTCGCCCGGTTCAACGCTCGTGGCAGCCGGTCCGGGAAGTCCTGCCCCGGCCACGGGCGCGCGGCCGGCGAGACCGTCGAGCAGATCCAACCCGACCTGGTCATCCCCGACCGGTAGACGCCAAGGCCGCAACCCCAGTGTGGCCAGCATCTACCGCGCGCTCGCAGCGTACGAGAAAGCCCGGGCATACCCGGACGCCGTCGAGCAGGCCCGCGCCGAACACGCGCAACGCGCGGACGACCTTCCGGCGATCGTCCGCCCACGGCCCGCCCGAGTGCTCGACCCGACCGACCCCGAGCTGGCCGCCCGGATTCAGGGCCGCCCCCTTAACCGGCTCGAGTAGCCGCGTGGGTCTCCGGTCCCGCATCCCACATGCCGGAACGACGAGAAACCGGGGAGAGGCCGTCCAGCGGCCCACCTCTTTAGGCGATCGATCCAGGTCCTGACCTAGATCAACTGCTTAGCGTCGTTTTTGGTCTGGAAACTACGGGCGGGCCTGTGGGGGCGTGGGCCGCTGCGGTTCGGGTGAATCGGTGAGCGAGGGCGGCGAAGGCCTCGGTCAGTTCGTCGGGGCCGACGACCTCGATGTCGGCGTCGTAGCGGGCGATGGTGGCAGCGAGGCTGGGCCAGGACCAGGATCCGAGGGTGAGCCGGCAGCGGTCGGGGGTGACGTGTTCGACGAGGCCGTCGCGGGTGTAGAGGGCCACGGTCGTGGCCGGGAGGTCGAGCAGTACCGTGCCCTGGCACGGCCAGTTCCCGGAGGCGTCGCCGGATCCGCGGAAGACGCCGGTGACGTACGCGGCGACGTCTGCGCCGGGCAGCGCACGGGGAGTGAAGTGTGGCCCGTTGGGGGTGCGCAGGATCATCCGGTCGACGCGGAAGGTACGCCAGTCGTCGCGGTCGAGGTCCCACGCGATGAGGTACCACCGCCCGTCCCGGGTGATCACGTGATGTGGTTCGGTGCGGCGCGGGGGTTTGGTGCTGTCGTCGCCGTAGTCGAAGCGAAGGATCTCGCGGGCGCGTACGGCGGCGCTGATGGTCAGGAGCACGTTGCCGTCGACCGGTTCGGCCGGGCGGGTGATGGGTCGCTGGACGGCGGTGACGTCGAGTGC
This sequence comes from Actinoplanes sp. CA-252034, assembly GCF_050956125.1. NCBI lineage: Bacteria > Bacillati > Actinomycetota > Actinomycetes > Micromonosporales > Micromonosporaceae > Actinoplanes > Actinoplanes sp. CA-252034. The sequence goes on along the minus strand of NZ_CP191846.1, from coordinate 5,171,646 downwards.
GCCGAGGCGGTGACGTAGCCGGGAGGGCATCACCTGCCGGATGGTGTTCAGCGCCCGTTCGGCGTCCTCGGCGAGGCCGCTGTCCGGGGTGGTCGCGGCGATCTGCAGGGCGACGGTGAGAGCAACGGCCTGGTCGTCGTCGAACAGCAGCGGGGGCAGTTCGGTGCCGGCGCTGAGGCGGTAGCCGCCGTCGGGGCCTTTGACCGCGGCGATGGGGTAGCCGAGTTCGCGCAGCCGGTCGACGTCGCGGCGCACGGTACGCAGGCTGATGTCCAGCCGATCGGCCAGTACGGTGCCGGTCCAGTCCCGGCGGGTCTGCAACAGCGACAGCAGGGCCAGCAGTCGCGCGGACGTTTTCGGCATGAACCCGATTCTGCCAGCAGTAGGTGCCACTTCCTGTCACCTACTGCTGGGAGTCTTGACTTCGAGCCGGTCAAGCACGGTGCTTCGGCGACGCCGAGAGCCGCTCATCCCCTTTTCACCTATGGAGTCAACACATGTTCGATGTTCTGGGCGATCTCAACTGGCTCGGGATTGTGGTCGGGTTCATCGCCCTGACCCTGCTCGGCGGCCTGTGGTTCGCGGCGCTGTTCCCCCAGGCGTACAACCGCTCCCTCGGCCGCGACGCGAACGCGAAAGCGCCGTCGACCCCGCTGTTTCTCGCCGGACCGCCGATGACCGGCCTGGTCATCACCTTCACCAGCGCGATCCTGTTCGCCGCGCTGAACGTCGACACCTACGGTGACGCGCTGCTGTTCGGCCTCATCGTCGGCGTCGGCTACCTCGCCGCGAACACCGTCACCATCGCCATCAACCCCAACTTTCCTCGACCGCTGCTCTACGCGGCGATCTCCGGCAGCTACAACATCGTCGGCAGCCTGATCGTCAGCGCCATCCTGCTGGCCATCTGAGACCGCACCGGTAGCGGGCCGGATCCAGCGATCCGGCCGCCCACACCATCGCTGCCCTGCTTGCCTCACATGAGGTTAAAACACCCTATATCGGGCCGATGCTGCCCGAGAACGACCACCAAGGAGTCCCGCATGGCCATCACCACCACCACGCACCTGAACTTCCGCGGCGACGCCCGGGCAGCGCTGGAGTTCTACCAGTCGGTTTTCGGCGGCCACCTGGCCGTCGTCGCCTACAGCGACTTCGGCATGCCCAAGGAACTCCCCGACGCCGACAAGGTCGTGTTCGGTCAGGTCACCGCCGACAACGGATTCGGCATCATGGCCTACGACGTACCCAGCCAGGGCCCCGCCGCTGCGCCGGCGGCCACGACCACCCGTGAGAACGGCATGACCCTGACCGGCGAGCGGTTCTTCGTCTCCGTCCGCGGTGAGACCGCCGAGGAGGTCGGCGCGCTGTGGGACAAGCTCGCCGACGGCGCCGAGATCGTCGAGAAGTTCGGCCCCTCGCAGTGGGCGCCCGGTTTCGGGATGCTCACCGACCGGTTCGGCGTCACCTGGATCCTCGACGTCGCCGTGGCCTCCGCCGGCTGACCCCCACAACCCATACGGTCCGGGGCCGCCGAGCAGGCAGCCCCGGACCGCCCCGACCGCGAAGGAACAGCACATGCGCATGCGCCCCCTCGGCCGCACCGGCATCCAGGTCAGCCCCTACTGCCTGGGCACCATGATGTTCGCCCCGTTCGGCAACCCCGACCCCAACGACTGCGCCAGGATCATCCACCGGGCCCTCGACGCCGGCATCAACTTCATCGACACCGCCGACGTCTACGGCGGCGACGGCGAAACCGAACGCATCGTCGGTGCAGCCCTGAAAGGCCGCCGTGACGACGTCGTCCTCGCTACCAAGTTCACCGGCGCCATGGGCACCGACCCGAACCGGCGCGGCAACTCCCGCCGCTGGATCGTCACCGCGCTCGAGGACTCCCTACGGCGCCTCGGCGTCGACCACATCGACCTCTACCAGGTCCACCACCCCGAACCCGGCACCGACATCGAGGAGCCCCTCGCCGCCCTGACCGACCTGATGCGGGCCGGCAAGGTCCGCGCGATCGGCCACTCGAGCATGCCGGCCGCCGACATCGTGGAAGCCCAATGGACCTCCGAACGACGTGGGCTGGCACGCTTCCGCACCGAACAACCGACCTACTCCATCCTCAACCGCAGCATCGAACGTGACGTCCTGCCGGTCTGCGAACGCTACGGAATGGGCGTGCTGACCTGGAGCCCACTCGCGTCGGGGCTGCTCACGGGCCGCTTCGGTCCCGGTGGTGAACAGCCCTCGGCCGGGCGCATGCACTGGGTGCCGAAGCACATGACCGATCCCCGCAACCACGCGGCCGTCGAACTACTCGTACCGATCGCCGAGCAGGCTGGTCTGTCGCTGACCCACCTGGCGCTGGCGTTCGTCGTCAGCCACCCCGCGGTCACCTCGGCGATCATCGGGCCGCGCACCATGGCCCACCTCGACGACCTGCTTGCCGGCGCCGGCACCACCCTCGACGACGACACCCTCGACCGCATCGACAAGGTCGTCGCGCCCGGGGTCAACCCGGGAACCCTCGACATCGCCTACACGCCGCCCGCCCTCGAGCACGCGGACCTGCGCCGCCGCCGCACCGGCGACCGCGCCGCCGCCTGAACGCTCCCCGCCGGGTGTCGAAGTCGGCGGTTGTCTGCACGGCTGACTGAAGGCCTCTGCAATGGCAACGCACTAGTCTCGGCCCGTGGATGACAGCCTTCTTCGTCGGCTCCGGGCCGAACAGGCCCGGGCGCTTCTCTACGACGCCGAACCCGACCATGCGGTGATGCTGGCCTGCGACTTGCTGGTGGCCGGTGTCAACGGCGACGCCGTGGTGGCGCTCGCGGCGGAGTCGGCTCGGACGTTGCCGGCACATGACGCGAACCGGCGCCTGGCGGCGGTCACCGCCGAACTCGGCCTCGCAGAACCGGACCTGGCGACTGCGGTGGAGCTGATCGCAGTCGACACTTGCGAGCGGATCCTCGACCGCAGCATTCCCGCCGAGGTGGGAACCCACCGTCTATACGTGGTGGGACATGAGGGCAGCCCGCTGGACGACCTGCTCGCGGCGGTCACCGCACTGGCCGAGCGTCTCGAAGATGACCTCGGCGGCCGCGCCGACAACGACCTGCGATCCCGGCTCGACGTGATGGCCCGGACCATCCTGAACCGCTTGGCAAGCAAGTCAACACCCTCTTAGACCCGTCGCCGTGGCCGACCGACAAGCTGACCGCACTGCGTCTCGGACGACGGTTGGTCACCGAGACTCTGCGGGCTTGGGAACTCAGGCCAACCGGTGAGCCGGCCGACCCGCTGGCCCGGCCTCCCGGCGCCCCTGCTTGGCGTTGTTTTTTCGCTGGAAGCTACGCCCGGCGCGTGAGAACGTGCCGGGTCACCCGGGCAGACGTGGCGGGCGTCAGAGGTGCAGGGTCCACCCGCGGTGGTGGGTGAGACGGACGACGGAGAGCGGGGCGACGGCGATGCCGGGTGTGGCGGGTGGCAGGCCGAGGGCGGCGGCGGCGAGCAGGCGGATGACGAGGGGGTGCGCGATGGCCGTACCGCTGCTGGTGGTTTGTCGTTGCAGCCAGCCGGTGAGGCGGTGGGTGGCTGTGGTGAGGGATTCGCCGCCGTGGGGTGTGGCTGCCGGGTCGGTGAGGAACCGTTGGAGGGCGGCGGGGTCGATCTGGTCGAGGGTGAGGCCGGTCCAGGTGCCGAAGTGGGGTTCGGTGAGGTTCGGGTCGTCGGTGACGGCCGGGGCGCCGAGGAGTCGGGCGGTCTGCCGGGCGGCGTGGGTGGGTGCGACGAGCCAGGGCCGGTCGTGGGGGAAGAGGCGTGGCAGGAGTGTGTCGGAGTGTTTCAGGGCGAGGGCGGCGTTGCGGCCGGCTTCGTCGAGGGGGTCGTCGCCGCCGAACACGGCCCGGCGTAGTGCGGGGGTGTGTCCGGCGGCGATGAGCCGTAGTCCGGTCATGCGGCGGGGACGGTCGCCTTCTGCCGGGCGGGGGTGAGCAGGCCGGCGAAGGTGATGCCGAGGGCGGTCCAGAGGATGGTCTGGGTGCCCAGTGACGAGATCCGGAAGTCCCACAGCAGGGTGGCCGGGAAGTCGTCGGGGACTTCGTGGAAGGTCGGTAGGAGTGTGTAGGCGATGCCGACGACGATGATGAAGGCGGCGGTGCCGGCGGCGGCGCGGCGCCACAGGTGGGTCTGGGTGCGGGCGGCGAGGACGGCGGCCCAGACGGCGACGAGGCCGAGGACCAGTACGGCCAGGTAGGCGGCGGTGCGCTGGTCGATGGTGTCGGGGTTGCCGACCGCCGGTGGGTTGGGTGGGTATTTGAGGTAGGGCACCAGGACTATGCCGGTGAGGGCGGCGGCGGCGAGGCCGAGGGCGGCCTGGGTGTCGCTGCCGGTGCGCAGGTGGCGGCGCAGCACGGTGTAGGCGGTGGCGAGGATGCCGCCGAGGGCGACGCCGTAGAGGCCGGTGGCCAGGAACAGGCCGACGGTGCTCTGGATGTCGCGGTCGACGAGGGGTTGCTCGGGGGTGTCGCCGGCGGGGGCGGCGGCCTCTTCGATGGCGATGGCCGCGTTGATGTGCGGTTCGCCGGTGAGGTAGGCGAAGCCGCCGGCGAGCAGGCCGGCGAAGAGGCCGGCCAGCAAGCCGCGGAGCAGGAGCTGGATGTAGCCGGGCCGGTGGTTCAGTGGCACGGGACACCGAGCAGGTGGCGGCCGTCGTGCATCAGCTCGTGCAGGTACATGCCGCTCTGGGAGAGGGCGCCCTGGTCGAAGGCGACGAGGTAGGCCAGCAGGAGCATGAGTCCGGTGAAGCCGGCTGCGGTGGCCAGGAGCTTGCCGGAGACCGCGGGCGTGGTGAGGGCTTGTGCCTTGGGCATGGTGGAGTGAACCTCCTACGGGATGACGCGTCCCGATCGATGGGGCCTGCGGCACGTGAGCGTCCTGACTCACCGGCCCTCTGGCTGAGGGCCCGTTCACAGTGGCGCGACCGCACCGGACTCTCACCGGTTTCCCTCACACACCGCAGATTGGCTGGTCTCAACCTAACGGCCGGGATGGCGGTGGCACAACCGGGCAGCGGTAGCATCCACGCCGGTCGCTGGGGTTCGGGGGTGGTTGCGGTGCGGTGGGTGGCGGCGCTCGTGGTGGGTGTGCTCGGTGGTGTGGTGGTACCGGTGATGCCGGCGGTGGCGGCGCCGTGTCTGGGTGCGGGCACGGTGACGGCGGGGGTGCCGGCGGAGTTGCGGGCGTATTCGCCGGAGCGGCTGGCGGGTTTGGCGACCGGTGCGGGGGTGCGGGTGGCGGTGGTCGATTCCGGTGTCGATGTGCGTAATCCGCAGCTCAAGGGTCGGGTGGCGGCGGGCCGGGATCTGTTGCACGGTGCGCCGGATGGGCGGCGGGACTGTGTCGGGCATGGGACGGCGGTGGCGGGGATCATCGCGGGTCTGCCGGATGCGGGTACGGGGGTGCGGGGTCTGGCGCCGGGGGCGACGATCGTTCCGGTTCGGGTGACCGAGGACACCGATACCAGGGGTCAGCAGCAGATTCCGCGGTCGCGGTCGAGTGCTGACGCGTTTGCCGAGGCGATCCGGTGGGCGGCGGGTGCCGGGGACGCTGACGTGATCAACATCTCGCTGGTGATGCCGGAGCCGGATCCGGCGGTGCGTGATGCGGTGGCCGCGGCGATCCGGGCCGGGGTGGTGGTGGTCGCGGCGGCGGGAAACGGTGGGGCTGACGCCGGGGTGGCGTATCCGGCTGGTTTCGCCGGTGTGGTCGGGGTCGGGGCGGTGGGGCAGGACGGGGTTCTGGCCGACTACTCGCAGCCGGGTGGTCACGTCGACATCGCGGCGTTCGGGGATCAGGTGACCGTGTTGTCGCCGGTTCGTGGTCACCGGGCGGTGCAGGGGACGAGTTTCGCGGCGCCGTATGTGTCGGCGACTGCGGCGTTGCTGCGCGAACGCTTTCCGGACGACAGTGCGCAGGAGATCGTGGACCGGCTGTTGCGGTCGGCGGATCCGGCGCCGGGTGGGGTTCGCAGCAGCCGGTACGGGGTGGGGCTGCTCAATCCGTACCGGGCGTTGTCGGAGGCGGCCGGGCCGGTGGTGGCGGCGGTGCCGCAGCAGGCGGTGGCGCCGGTGGTGGCGGCGGGCCGGGGTGTGGCGTGGCAGCGCGCCGGGGTGTTCGCTGCCGGTGGTGCGGGTGTGGCGGTGTTGGCGGGTGTGGTGGCCGCGGTGGTGGCGCGGGGACGGCGGCGGGGTTGGCGGGCTGCCGCCGACACCCATCGTCATGATCGAATGCCGGGATGATGTGGGACACCGTCACCGATGCTCTGAGTCGTCTCTACCCCCGGGCGCAGCCGTGGCATGTGAGCTATCCGGCTGAGGGTTTCGCGTTGTCGGCCGCGTCGGCGTATCCGGCGGACGGGCATTGGCATTACGTGTCGTACGGGTTGGGTGAGCGGCAGGGCTTCGAGTTGACGTTGCGGGTGGCCGGTGCCGGTGAGCAGCCGCCGCAGTGGCCGTTTCTGCTGCTCGACCGGGTTGCTGTGCTGGCCGGGTTGGCTGGTGAGGCGGGGGAGCCGTTCGAGGAGGGGCAGTGGGCCGATCTGGGTGCGGCGATCACGGGGTATCCGCACGGTGACGGCCCGCCGACCGGGTTGAGTGTGGTGATCCTGGCCGCGGATCCGGAGCTCGGTGACCGGTTCCTGCAGTTGGTCGGGGTGACCGCGGCCGAGGCGCAGGCTGGTGAGGTCGACAGTGATGATCCGTTGCTGGTGACCGATCCGGCGCGGGCCTGACGGCTGTCACTCGTGCGGGGCGGACCCGGCCGGTGCCGGGCGAGGTGACTAGGGTGCTGGTATGTCGACCGAGATCAGCGATCTGCTCGAGCATGCCGTGCCTCCGGTGATCGGCCTGGTCGCCGGGGTTGGTGACGAGCAGTTGGCCGGGGCCACGCCGTGCGCCCGGCTGGCGGTGCGTGACCTGCTGAACCATCTGTTTCAGGTGGCCCGTAACGCCCGGTTGGTGGCCGCGCGGCGCGACGTCGACTGGAGTGTCACCGTGGACGCGTTGTCCGGTGACTGGCGGCGGGTGTTCGCCGGTGACGCGCATGCCATGGTCGGTGCGTGGTCGCAGCCGGGTGTGCTCGACGGGGTGTCGCCCGGGATGGGGCTGCCGCAGCGCACGCTGGGGTTGATGATGGTGGTCGACCTGGTGGTGCACGGCTGGGATCTGGCGTCGGCGACCGGGCAGCCGTATCAGGTGGATGAGGTGCTGCTGGCGCCGACGGCTGAGTTCCTCGACACGATGGGTGACATGGGCCGGTCGATGGGCGCATTCGGTCCGGTGGTGCCGGTCGGCGCCGAGGTGGGCCGGTTCGGGCGGTTGCTGGCGTTGACCGGCCGCGATCCGGCGTGGTCGCCCGCCTGATGCGGCTGTTGGTGTTCGGTGGGACCGGCGGGCTGGGTGGGGAGCTGACCCGGCAGGCGGGTCCGGCGGCCGTTGCGGTGGGCAGCCGCGACGCGGACCTTCGTGACCCCGCGGCGGTACGTGATCTGGTGCGCCGGGTCCGGCCGGATGCGATCGTCAACGCCGCGTACCGGCAGGACGACTGGGTGGTCACCGCTGACGGGGCCGCTCATGTGGCGGCGGCGGCGCGTTCGTGTGGGGTACGGCTGGTGCACGTGTCCAGTGATGCGGTGTTCTCCGGTGTGGCGGGCCGGTATGACGAGACGTGCCCGCCGGCGCCTGCGACGGTGTACGGGGCGGCGAAGGCTGCGGCGGAGACGGCGGTGCGGGCGGTGGATGCGGGTGCGGTGATCGCGCGTACGTCGTTGATCGTCGGTGGTCCGCGGACGGTGATCGCCGCGCGGGTTCACGCCGGTGGGGTGTTCTTCACCGACGACGTGCGTTGTCCGGTGGATGTCGGGGACCTCGCGACGGCGTTGCTGGAGCTGGCCGCGTCGCCGTATGCGGGCGTGCATCATGTGGCGGGCGCGGATGCGGTCAGTCGTTACGAGCTGGCCCGGCTGATCGCCGCCCGTGACGGTCTGGACCCGGCGTCGGTGGTCGCCGGGTCGCGGGCGGCGGCCGGGTTGTCCGGGGCGGGCGATGTGCGGCTCGACTGTGCGTTCACGCAGGCGCGGCTCACCGTGACGCTGCGCGGGGCCCGCGACTTCCTCACGGCCGGGCCGGCCGGGCCGGGGTGACCCGGTTTCACGGCAGTTCCAGGTGCTCTCGCAGGGTGCTGCCGGTGTACTGGGTGCGGTAGATGCCGCGGTTCTGTAGTTCGGGGACGAGCCGGTCGACGATGTCCTCGATGGTGCCCGGCAGCAGCTGCGGCAGGATGTTGAACCCGTCGACCGCTCGCGCCGTCACGTATCGTGCCCATTCGTCGGCCACCTCGCCGGGGGTGCCGACGAACACGTTGTGCCGTGGCTGGACGTCGATGACGAGTTCCCGGCAGGATCCGCAGCGAGTCCCGGTGGCGGCCGTGTCCGGCCAGGCGTGTGGTCAGGTCGTCGGCGTAGGCGACGGCCTTGTCGTAGGCGGTGTTGGCGGAGAACACCGCGTCGGCGTGCCGGGCCGCCAGGTCACGGCCGCCGGGGGAGTCACCGGCTTGGAACAGCACGGGGCGGGCCGTGACGCTCGGGTGGGCGGTCACGTCGATCAGGTCGTCGTGGCGGTCCACCGGCTCGCCGGCCCACAGTGCCTTCGCGGTCTGCACGAACGCGTCGGCCCGTTCGTAGCGGCGCTGGTGCGGCAGCCAGCCGCCGTGTCGGAAGTTCTCGCCGGTCCAGGCGTTGTCGGTGGTCACGATGTTCCAGCCGGCCCGGCCGTGGGAGAGCTGGTCGAGGGTGGCGAGGCGGCGGGCCAGGTCGGCCGGGTAGTTGTAGGTGGTGTTCTGGGTGGCGACCAGGCCGATGCGGTCGGTGACGGCGGCCAGCGCGGCGAGTTGGGTGATCGCGTCCGGGCGGCCGGCGACGTCGAGTTCGAGGATCCGGCCGCGGTTCTCGCGCACGCGGAGGCCTTCGCCGAGGAAGAACGCGTCGAACAGGCCACGTTCCAGTGTCTGTGCGGTGTGGATGAACGTGTCGATGTGGGTGTGGTCGGCGAAGTCGGGTTCGGTCCAGATCAGCTGTGGGCCGACGCCGGTGAAGAAGACCCCGAGGTGCAACTGCGGCATGGGTACGGTCCTCTCAGGCGAACTGGTTGACGGGACGCGGTAGTCCGAGGGTGGCCCGTAACGTGTCGCGGGCCGGTGGGCGTGGCCCGATCGCGGCGGCCAGGGCCGGCAGGTCCGTGTCGGGGACGGTGGCGCTCAGGTGCACTCCGTCGACCACCCCCGCCAGCCGGTCGATGAGGTGCGGGTCGGCCGCTGTCAGGTCGGCGAAGACGAGGGCGGCGCCGTCGGTGCGTGCCTGCCGGGCCCGTGACGCGTGGTCCAGTGAGGCGAGTTGGGTGGCCAGGTGGAACGGCTCGGTCACTGTCGTGTGTAGTTGGGGCACGAGTCCGATGCGGGTGGTACGGCGTGCCAGGAAGGCCGCTGTCACGCCGGCGTCGGTGCCGGTTCCGGGGGTGTCGGGCAGGGTGACGAACGTGTATCCGGCCGCTTCGGCGGCGAGCACCCGGGCCTGGCTGTCGGCCTGCGCTGCGAGAAACATGCCCAAAACCTAGCGGCGAAATATGAATCCCCGGTGGTCACCTGTGTCACGTGCCGCCCGGATTGCCGCCGGAATGGATCTCCCCGGAGATCGCTCCAGTATCGCCGAACCGACAGGGCGCTGACCGAAAGGGTGAGCGTGCCGGGCCCGGAAGTCCCATCGGTGAATATTGAAGAACACTTTGATTAAGAGTTATGGTGGCCGCACTGAGCATTGACGGGGGCGGCGCGCGACAATTCACGGGGATAATCAAGATCGAGCCTGGGCAGAAAGTCCCGCCGCGCTATCGGTGAAGGGACGACAATGCCATGCGGATTCATCGTGCCTTAATAGCGGCTTGCCTTTTGTCGGCGTCATTCGTGGTCGCCGTGTCCGGCCCTGCGCCGGCCGCCGGCAGTGCACCACCGCACGATCACAGCACCCACAGCCATGCCCTCGGCGCCGGGGACGACGCCGAGCACCGCGCGCAGGACCTGGTCGGCGTGCCGATGCACGAGATCGAGAAGACGACCGCCGACAACGCCGCGCGCATCGAAGCCCAGACCGGCCAGCGACCGGGCCGCGCCCGGCTACGGGCCAGCGCCGACGCCGACCCGGGCGTGTCCGGCCTGTGGAGTCCGGTGGTCGGCACCCCGGTGGTGCCGGTGTTCACCGCGGTGCTGCCCAACGGCAAGGTGCTGATCTGGGACTCGGTCGGTGACAACGCGGCCGAGACCTACCCGACGCACGACTTCACCCGGGCCATGGTGTGGAACCCGGCCGACGACACCCACAAGCGGGTGGACCTGCAGGGCACCAACCTGTTCTGTGCCGGGTTCGCGCACCTGGCCAACGGCAACATTCTGGTCGCCGGTGGAAACGCCAACGCGCAGCTGGCCGGCACGGTGCGCACCTACGTGTTCAACTGGCAGAGCGAAACGTGGACCCGCGGCAATGACATGGCCGGCGCCCGCTGGTATCCGTCGGTGACGGAAATGGCGAACGGTGAAGAAGTGATCATCGGGGGAGGGCCCGCCACAGCCGAGGTGTATCAGACCAACGGTGCTATTCGCCCATTGCCGAACTTCACCAAATACAACGCCCGGATCTACCCGTTCATGATTTCCCGGCCGGACACCCAACTGGGCCTTTTCGGTCCTTATAACCCGGGCTACACGATCACCACCGCCGGAAACGCGGCGATCACCGGAACGGCGAACCGCGACACCATCACCCGTGATTACGGCAGTTTCTCCACCTTCGACGTCGGCCGGACGCTGGTCGTCGGCGGTGGCAACCTCACCGAGGACGGTGTGGCCAAACGGCCCACCCGCACCGCGGTCATCCTCGACAGCAACAAGGGCCTGACCCCGGCGGTCACCACCACCGGATCGATGTCGGTCGGGCGCCGCCAGCACAACGCCACCATCCTGGCCGACGGCTCGGTCCTGGTCACCGGCGGGCAGAGCAGCACCGCCCGCAACGCCCTGGTCGACCTCGACAACGCCACCACCAGCGCTGAACTGTGGAACCCGGTCACCGGACAGTGGACCGTGCTGTCGGCCGCCGACCGCATCCGGCAATACCATTCCACGGCCGCGCTGCTGCCCGACGGGCGGATCATGACCGGCGGGGGTGGGATCTGCGCGGCCTGCCAGAGTGCCGGCTACCTGGAGAAGAACATCGAGTACTTCAGCCCGCCGTACCTGTTCAAGTCCGACGGCAGCGGCGAGCCCGCCGACCGGCCGGTGATCAGCGCCGCCCCGGCCAGTGTCGGCATCGGCGCCGCCTTCACCGTCACCAGCCCGCAGGCCGCGACCGTGCGCAAGGTCGCACTGGTCGGTCTCGGCGACGTCACCCACAGCATCGACCAGGGACAACGCTACCTGCCGCTGAAGTACACGGTCTCCGGCACCACCCTGAGCGTGACCGGCCCGCCGACCGGCGGCGCCGCCCCGCCCGGCTGGTACATGCTGTTCGTCACCGACGCCGCCGGTGTCCCCTCGGTGGCCAGGATGGTGCAGGTCGCCAAGGCGCCGACCCCGCTGATGAGCCCGCTGAAGAACAGCACCGGCAAATGCGTCGACATCCCCAACTCGGCGTTGACCGCCCGCACCTACCTGCAGACCTACACGTGCAACAACACCAAGGCGCAGTCGCTGACCCGATTCACCGACGACACGCTGCGGGTGTTCGGGATGTGCGCCGACGTGCCCAACAGCAACTTCAGCAACGGTCAACGGATCTGGCAGTACGGGTGCAACGCCACCGGGGCGCAGCGCTGGCAGTTCCGTACCGACGGCACGGTCCGGCCGGTCACCAACACCGCCCTGTGCCTGGCCGCGACCGCCAACACCAACGCCGCCCAGATCAAGATCGTCACCTGTAGTGGGGCGGCCCTGCAGAAATGGACCTGGTGACCAGTGGCCGGCGACGTCAGGCGGTGAGGATCGGCGGCCGGGTGTGCCAGGTCGCCATCCGCACCACCGCGAAGCCGAGCGACTCGTAGAGCGGCCGGCCCGCCTCCGTGGCGACCAGCGTGAACACCTGGTCCGGGCGGGCCGCGATCGCCGCCGACAGCACCGCCCGGCCCAGCCCCCGTGACCGGTGCTGCGCGAGGGTGGCCAGCCAGTACAGGCCGGTGGCGTGCCCGTCGTCGAAGGTGTAGGCCGCGGCGGCGGGCGAGCCGTCGTCGTCGTGGGCCAGCCACACCCGCCAGCCGGGCAGATCCAGCACCCGCGGCGGCAGCGCCTGCCCCCGCGCCCACGGCTGCAGCTGCGGGAACGGGAACCCGTCGACCATCACCTGTTCGGCCGCGGCCAGCGTGTCCGGGTCACGGACCTCGACCACCGGAACCGCCGCCGCCTTCAGCCCACCCGGCGGCCGGTCCATCACCGGCATGCACACCGACCGCGAGTTCGGGAACACCGGTGCCGCGTCCGGGCTGGTGAACACGTCCTCCACCACGACCCGGCTCTGCAGGGCCATCCCCGCCACCTCCGCCACCGTCTGCGTGGTCGGCGGCTGCCGCAGGATCACCCGGGTCGAGCCGGGCCGGTCCACCCGCAGCAGCCGCTCGTCGAGGCGGGATCCGGGCAACAATGCGGTCCACATGGCCGCGGCATTGCGCAGGTAGATCACGCCCGGCAGGGTAGCCGATCACGGGCCCGTGACGAGGCCGATGATCCGGTCGACATACGTTCGGCGCAGCTGCGGTGTCGCCGGGACCAGTGCCGGAGTGGCGTGGGCGAGCTGCGCAAATCCCAGGTAGGCGCTCACCGCCAGCAGCGCCCGATGCGCGGCCTCCTGCGGCGGGCACCCCAGGCCCTCGAACAGCTGCGCGGTGTACGCCAGGCGCCGCGCCGTCACCCGGGCCAGCACCGCCGCCACGAGCGGATGGCCGGCCGTCGCGAGCATCGCCAGCTCGATCGCGTCGGCCCCCGGGATCGCCGTCGACTCGATCACCGCGCCGATCAGGGTCCGTAACCGGGCCTCCGGATCCGGCTGCTGCTGCACCATGGCGATGACCGCCTCGGTGTGGTCGGCCTCCCAGCGCAGCAGTGCCGCCTCGATCAGCGCGTCGCGGTTGGCGAAGTGCCAGTAGAAGCTGCCCTTGGTGGCGCCGAGGCGCGCGGCCAGCGGCTCGACGGCGACCGCGGCCAGCCCGCCGCGGGCCATCGCCTCCAGTGCGGCGGCGGTCCAGTCCGCGGCGGTGAGCTTGGTCGCGGTGGGCTTGCGGGTGCGGCGTTCAACCATCTCCATACGGTACGGTACGGTCGAACATACGCCACCGTATGGAGGGTTCATGACCGTCATCGACAACACCCACCAACGACTGCTCCCGGTCCCCGCCGCCACCGTCGGGCCCCTACTCGACCGCCTCGGCCGCCCCGGCGACGTGCTCTGGCCGTCACCGGCCTGGCCACCGGCGCGCCTGGACCGGCCGGTCGGCGTCGGCGCCACCGGAGGCCACGGCGCCATCCGCTACCACGTCACCGCCCACCGGCCCGGACGGCTCGTCGAGTTCACCTTCGACCCCCGCACCGGCCTGACCGGCACCCACACCTTCGACCTGCTCGACCACGGCGACAGCTGCGTGCTGCGGCACCGGCTCGTCGCCACCCCCACCGCCTGGATGCGGGCGCTGTGGCCGGCCGTCGTCGGGCCCTGCCACGACGCCGTCCTGGAACACCTGCTCGACAACGCCGAAATCGCCGTCACCGGCACGGTCACCGACCCGTACCGCTACCCGTGGCGGGCGCGACTGGCAGCCCGGTTGGAAAGCGTCCACGTCAGCGCGGTAGCCGTACCCGCCGACGCTCTCGCCCTGCGATCGGCGCTGCCGCAACCCGACCTCGCCGACGCCTTCGCCGCCCGGATCCCACCCGGCGCCACCACCGATGCGCAGGCCTGGGCCGACGCGATCTTCCGCAACCCGCCGCCCGCCGTCACGGCCCTGCTCCGGTTACGCAACATCCTCGTCGCGCCGTTCGGCATCGCACGCGGCGACCGCACCGCCTTCGACACCATCATCCGCACCGACCGCGAACTACTGCTCGGCACCGACGCCGGCCATCTCGACTTCCGCGCCTCGATCCTCGTCGACGCCGGCGACGACGACATCACCGTCACCCTGTCCACCCACGCCGTGGCCCGCAACCGCAGCGGTCGCGTCTACCTGGCACTGATCCGCCTGTTCCACCCGCCCGTGGTCAAAGCGATGCTGCGCCGCGCCGCCGCATCCCGCTGTCTGGCACCGCACCCGACCACGACACCGTAGAGTCCCGACCCGCCACGCCCGGCCCGGTCACGTGCCCCGCGCCACCGCCGTCAGCCAGCCGTCCACCCCGGCGAAGTCGTCGGCGGTCAGCCCCGTCCCCGCATCCACCCGGTGCACCAGCGCCGGCGCCGGATGAAAGTCCTCGACCCACCGCTGATCACGGCCGGTCACCTCGTCGTCGAGCCACACGAACGGGCGGCCCCGCGCCCACGCCATCACCGCGAGCGTCTTCCAGTGCAGCCCACTGCCGACGGCCCGATCCTCGTCCGGGAACGTCACCACCGGCAGCGGCGGCAACCCCAGACGCGGGCCGACCAGCTCGTTCGCCGTCTGCATCCACGTCGTGGCCCACACCAGATCACCACCCAGCGCCAGCAGCCGGGGTCCCGACGCCCGGATCGAGCCGGTGGATCAGCGGATGCCCCGACGGATCCGGCGGCACCGACACCGGCTCACCCGGGCGGGCCCGCAGCGCGATCAACGGCCCGTCGACGTCGAGGAAGATCAACGGCCGGACGCTCAGCCCCACGGCGCCCGCAACCCGCACGTCAGCATCGGCACCACGAACTCGCCGTCCGCGGTCTCCGGCCGCCCCGCCAGGTACTCCCGGATCCGCCGCAGCGTCTGCTCACGCCGCGACGGCTCCATCACCAGCACCCCCGCCCGTGTCGCCAGCGTCTGCACCAGCGAATCCGCCGTACGCACCTGCGCGTGCGCGAACCGGGCCCGCTGCGCCGACGCCGACACCATGCCCTCGGTCGCCGCCCGCCAGGCCGCCGGCGTGTCCCGCGGGCCGATCACCTCCGGACCGGCCACCCGCGCCAGACCCGCCACCCAGTCGACCCGGTCGTCGAGGGTGTTCCACAACCCGGCCAGCACCCCACCGGGCGCCAGCACCCGGGCGATCTGCGGCCCCGCGACCGCCATGTCGAACCAGTGCAACGCGTTCCCAGCGACCACCGCGTCCACCGAGGCATCCGGCAACCCGATCGACTCCGCGCTTCCCCTCAACGCCCGCACCTGCGGAAACCGCTCCCGCAACGCGGCCAGCATCGCCGGATCCGGCTCCACCGCCGTCACCTGCGCCCCGGCGGCCAGCAGCACGGCGGTCAACTTGCCCGTACCCGCACCCAGATCAAGAACCCGCACACCGGGCGCCGACTCGACCGCCCACCGCACGGCAGCGTCGGCGTAGTCAGGACGATGACGGGCATACGCGGTCGCGACCGACCCGAAGACCTCCATCCGGGCACCCTACAACTCGGTGGACGATTACCCGCGGCTGCGGCAGGCTGGCCAACTGTGCCGGACAACGAGGTCACCAAACTCCACGACGACGAAGTCGACATCGACACCGGCCTGGTCCGGCGGCTGCTGGCCGACCAGTTCCCACACTGGGCGGCGCTGCCCGTCCGGTACGTGGCCAGCTCCGGCACCGACAACGCCACCTTCCGCCTCGGCGACGACCTGTCCGTGCGCCTGCCGCGCACCCCGGGCACCACCGGCCAGATCGAGAAGGACCAGGCCTGGCTGCCCCGGCTGGCCCCACACCTGCCCCTGGCCGTCCCCGAACCCCTCGCGGCCGGCACACCCACCGGCGACTACCCGTTCACCTGGGGCGTCTACCGCTGGCTCGACGGCACCGCCTTCACCCTCGACGCCCTCGACGACCCGGCAGCCGCCGCCGGGCAACTCGCCGACTTCCTGCACCACCTGCAGCAGATCGACACCACCGGCGCCCCCACCCCACCGGACTCCCCGTTCAGCCGCGGCACCGCCCTCGCCCCCCGCGACGAGTTGTTCCGCGCCGCCGTCGACGAACTACGCGACGACCTCGACACCGGCCTGGCCCTGGCCGCCTGGGAAGCGTCCCTGCAAGCCGACACCTGGACCGGCCCGGCCCGCTGGATCCACGGCGACCTGATGCCCGGCAACGTCCTGGTCGCCGACGGCCGCCTCACCGCGGTCATCGACTTCGGCACCGCCTGGGCCGCCGACCCGGCCGCCGACATCCTCGCCGCCTGGCACCTGTTCGACGGCGACTCCCGGCAGGCGTTCAAAGACGCCCTCAAACCCGACGAGCACGCCTGGGTACGGGCCAGAGGCTGGACACTGTCGCTGGCGATCATCGCCCTCCCGTACTACCGCACCCGCCGAGACCCCGCCGAGACCCACGACAGCCTCACCTTCATCAACGAGCTCCTCGCCGACTTCACGACCGACCACCCCGGCAACCACTGATCGCCCTGGCCGCCCCGGACGCCCCGCCACCGCCGACGACGCGACTCTCCAGCTTGCCCGCGGTGTGGGCGGCGATCGGCGCGCAGGTGTCCAAGGACCGCGACAGTCGGCCCGGCGGTCAGCGCGGCGCTGGACGGATGACGCGCAGGGCGGCCGTGGCCGACTGCCGGCAACGATGGTCCCCGTCGATCGGGTCGTTCAAGCCCCAGTGCTCGATCCGGCTGTCGGCTTCGAGGAAAGCCGTCAACGCCGGCACTGCGGCCGGGCCGATCCGGGCAAGGTGATCCGCGACGGCGGTGTGAGCGGAGCCGAACGGACTCCAGCCCCAGGACTCGTCGAGCACGGCAGTCAGGACAGGCACCGTGTCGCCGGTGGCGCTCCACAGCGCGAACGCCGCCTCCACTCTGGTCGCCACGTCATTGTCGGCACTCAGCCGAGCGCGGATCACCGGCGCGTGTGCCGCGGCGACGGGACCCGGATGGCCCGGATCGGGGTTGCCAGCCGGGTGCCGGCGAGGCTCGGGCCAGGGATAGGCCGGCCGGGCCAGCAGGTCCGCCAGTGGCTCGACCGCCCGGGCATCACCCAGACGAGCCAGCATCACCACCGTCCAAGCCCACACCTCGGCGACCGGATCGTCGAGCGCGTCAGCGATCCGATCGGCGGCGGCGGCTCCAACACGGACCAGGCGCCGGGCGGCCGGCTCGGTGTCGTGCAGCCGATCCGCCAGCAGACCGATCATCTCGCCGGTCCGCGACCGCCGCTCGCAGGCGACAGCGTGGGCCGAACGCAGGGCCGATGCGCGCACAGATGGATGAGGCGACACCACCAGGCGTGCCACCAGATCCGTCCGGGCATCGGGCAGGCCGCCCAGGAAGGCGACGAGCCACGCGGCCAGCCCGCCACCGCGCAGGTGATGGTTGGGCCAGGGCACATCGTCCATCGCTTCGGCCAGGCGAACGTCGACCACCTCGGCGAACAGGTCCAGCATCCGATCAGGCACCGGCTCGGTCGTCGCGCACAACCAGCCCACCGCGGCGGCGAACCGCACGTCAGGCGGGCTGCCCTGGCCGGCCCACAGCGCAGCCGTCCACGCCACCACGTCCGAGGACCGGTGCTCCACCGCCACCTGCGCGAGAGCCGGCACCAGACTGATCCGTACGGCCGGGGACGTCTCGACCGCGAGGCGCTCCCGCAGCGCAGCCGTCACCTCGGGCGGTGGCCTCAACGCGCCCGCCAGGGCAGACGTCGAGGGTGACCGCTTCCCGTGCCGCCTGACAGGTCCACGCGACGGGGCGCCCGTACCCGTCCACGGTCACGCAGTCCTGTTCGTCGACCACCTGGAGAAAGGACGCGCGCACGTCCGTACCGAAGTGCTCCCGGTGTCCCACCTCGGCGGCAAGTCTCAGCAGGTCGCCGCGCTGGGATGCCGCAGGGTCAGCGGCGATTCGCAGCAGGAACGGCACCGCCAGGGCCCCGGTGACGTCGCTGATGCCCTCGTTGCGCACCATGGCCCACAGCTCGCCGAGGCTCCCGGCAGCGTGGCCGGGATCAGACAGCGCCCGCAGCAGGCCGGGAACGCTGTCGGGTGCCCAGCACTCGTCGGTGAACCGCGCCCAGGGCACGTCGTCCAACCTCGGCTCGCCGGCCGCACGCAGGGCCGCCATCACCCACCGCACGTCCTGCTCTCCGCCGGGCTCACCGATCTCCATCACGCCGCGAGAATGCCGTACCGGTACGACATTTCTGCGGAATGACCGGCCCCTTCAGCAGCATCGTCTCCCACGTGGACTCGGAGGTTGCGGGTGCGTCAGGTCGAGATGCCCGGCCGGGAGACCTGCGGCTTGAGCGCCTGCGGCACGTCGGTCCTGCCCGCCCAGGACGGTTTCTCGGCCGCTTCGGTGAGGGCGCCGAACTCGCAGTAGCCGATGCCGGGGACGTGGTCGGCCCGGGGCAGCGGCACGGGGGAGGCCATTGAGGAACATCGAACGAAAAGTAGCGCCAAGGATGAGTTCGGGGCCGGACCGGAGGCCGGTTTCGGGCGGGCAGAAGTTCATGACCGTCACTATGCTGCCGGGGCAGTCGGATTTTTCCGTCTATCTACGGGGGAAGTAATGCCTGCGGCTTCTGCTGCACGTTTTCGCTGGGGCTCCGTGCCCTATGGACGTTCGTCGTCCTCACTCTGATCGTCCAGATCGCCGGCTCCGGCGTGTCCGCCCGGGCGGCATCGGCCGACATGTCGATCACCGCCATCCGCGGCATCGCCGTGCTCGACGCGATCAAGGGCACGCCGTCGATCCGCCGGGCCGCCGAGACCGCGCTGCTGGGGACCGACCAGGACCTGCGCACCTACTATGACACCGGCTTCACCGCGGCCCAGCAGGCCGACCAGCGGGCCGCCGCGCAGTCGCTGGCCGCCATGGACGGTCCGTCGATGCGGGCCGCCGCGCTCAACGTGCTGAACGGCTCCCCGTCCCAGGTCGAGTCCTTCGTGCAGGGTGGCTGGACCTCGGCCTGGAACGCCGACGAGCGCCTGCGGGCATACCGCCTGATCGAGTCCGGCGGTCCCACGGTGCGAGCCGCGGCCCAGCGTGCGGTCAACGGCGGCACCGAGACGGTCGCGTCGTTCCTGTCCGACGGCCTGGACGCCGCCGAGTACGCCGACGACCGGCTGGCGGCGACCCGCATGCTGACCGGCGCCCCCAACGCCAGCGGCGCGGTGCTCAACGCGGCCGCATCGACGGCGCTCGGCGGCACCCCCGAGGAACTGCGGGAGTTCCTGCGCTGGGGTCAGTTCACGGCCCGGGCCCGCGACGCCGAGCTGGCGTCCATCACCAGCCTCACCGAGCAGGCCAAGCAGGCCGGCGAGACCACGTCGCGTGAGGCCAACCTGGCCGAGGAGTCGTCGGCAAGGGCCGGCAACGCGGCCGCCGAGGCCAAGAAGGCGGCGCAGGCGGCCGAGGCCGAGGCCCGTGCGGCCGGCGGTGACGCGAAGAAGGCATCAGCCGCGGCCGGCCGGGCCGCGGACGCCGCAGAGGGCGCGGCCGCCGCGGCGCGGGAGGCGATCGCAGCGTCGAACGCGGCGATGCGCGCGGCCAGCGTGGCCGCCGACGCGTCCCGCAAGGCGACCGCCGCGGCCGCTCTGACCGCGCAGGCGGCGGCCAAGGCGCAGCGGGCCGCCTCCGCGGCCCGGCTGAACGCCGGCGACGCCCGCCTGGCCCGCGAGGCGGCCGAAGCGGCCCGCGACGCGGCGGCCAAGGCGAAGGAGCTGGAACAGGTCCGCGCGGAACGGGACCGGGCCCTGGCCCAGGCCGGCGCCGCGTCGGCGTCAGCCAAACTGGCCAGCCAGAACGCGGATGCCGCAGGTGTCGCCGCGGACCAGGCGAGCCAGCAGTCCGGGGTGTCGCAGCAGCAGGCGCAGCGGGCCCGCAACGCCGCCGCGCAGGCGCGCCGATCGGCGGCGACCGCCGACCGGGCCGCCGACCGGGCCGAGGCCCTCGCGCGGCAGGCGCGCGAAGCGTCCGATGAGGCGTTCGCGTACGCCAAGTCGGCCGCGCAGCACGCCGACAACGCCGTCACCCAGGCGATCGCGGCGGCCGACGCCGCCGACCGCGGTCAGGTGTCCGCGGCCGAGGCGGCCAAACACGCGACGGCCGCGGTGGACGCCGCGAACGTCGCGGTCAACGCGGCCAACCAGGCGGTCGAGCTCGAGGCGCTGGCCCGGCAGGAGGACGCGGACCGCCTGGCCGAGTGGAAAGAGCAGGGCATCCACGCCGCGCAGGACGCGGTGCTGGTCGAGCAGGAAGCCGTCGCCGCCGGCGGTGAGCTGAGCGCCTGGAACCGCTCGCTGCTGTGGGACACGGCCGAGGAGGACCGCGTCAACGCGGCCACCCGGGCCCTGCTCAACGAAGCCACCGCGGCCGGCACCTCGCCCGCGGTGGCGGTCGACCGGGGTCGCCGGGCGGCCGTCGCGCTGCTCACCACCGGTGGCGAGTGGACCAAGGGCGCTGCCCAGGACGCCCTGGCCGGCACCGACGCCGAAGTCCTGCTCTGGCTGACCGAGGGCCGGCGGGCCGCGGTCGGGCAGGACGACCGGGCCCGGGCGTGGCGGCTGCTCGACACGCTGCCCGACGGTGCCGAGAAGACCGCGACACAGACGGCGCTCAACGGCAACGACACGGCCGTGGAGACGTTCCTGCGGACGCGCACCTACGCCGGCAAGGCGGCCAAGGACCGCCAGACGGTCTACGCGATGCTCACCGGCGCCGGCCCGAGCCTGACCGCGGCGGCCAACACGGCGCTGGCCGGCACCTCGGCCCAGATGCACCAGTTCATCCGCACGGGGCAATACAAGGCCCGGGCTGCCGACGACCGCATCGAGATCTACCGCGTGATAGAGGCCGGCGGTCCCGAGGTCAAAGCGGCCGGCGAGGTGGCCCTCAACGGCCCGGCCTCGTACCTGTCGTACTTCTTGGCCAGTGGCCGGTACGAAGCGGCCAAGCGTGACCTCGAGCAGGCGGCGCACATCCAGACCGTGCACAAGCTGATCGCCGAGGCCCAGCAGTACGCGCAGAAGTCGGTCGAGGACGCCAACCGGGCGATGGAGGCGGCCAAGCGGGCGCAGGGCTACGCCGACGAGGCCAATGCGGCCAAGACCCGCGCGAACACAGCCGCTACCCAGGCGATCACCTTCTCCAACCAGGCCCAGGCTTCGGCCCAGGACGCCAAGCGGTCGGCCGACCAGGCGGCGCAGTCGGCCGTCACCGCCCGCGACGCGTCCAACCGGGCCCAGGCCAGCGCAGCCGCGGCCTCCCGGTCGGCAGCCACCGCGACCGCGGCCGCGCAGCGAGCCCGCAACGACGCCGCCGCGGCGCTGGCGGCCAAGCGGGACGCCCGCGCATCCGCCGACGCGGCCGGGGCGGACGCCGCCGCGGCGGCCCGGGCCGCCAAGGAAGCGTCCGACATCTACACCGAGCGGCTCAAACAGGCCGAGAAGGACCGGCGCAGCACCGCGCCCGGCAGCGGTCCGGGCGGGGACGGCACCGCGGCCGACAACCACAAGACGTGGGGCTGTCTGTCGCTGGACCCGGCGAACCTGTCCAAGGAGTGCCTGACGGTCTTCAAGGACTTCGCCGACGCCCTGATCAACCCGGCCAAGTGCGCCGCG
This sequence comes from Actinoplanes sp. CA-252034, assembly GCF_050956125.1. Taxonomy (NCBI): domain Bacteria; kingdom Bacillati; phylum Actinomycetota; class Actinomycetes; order Micromonosporales; family Micromonosporaceae; genus Actinoplanes; species Actinoplanes sp. CA-252034. Next base: position 5,149,821 of record NZ_CP191846.1, on the reverse strand, counting down.
CCGGCCAACAAGGACACCACCGGGTGCTCGATGCTGGGCGACCTCAAGCAGTTCGTCGCCGAGAACAAGGACGTCCTGCTCGACATCCTGCAGTTCACCCTGATGGCCTGCGGTCTGATCCCGGGCGCGGGCGAGGTCTGCGACGGCATCGACGCGGCGGTGTCGTTCGGCCGCGGCGACTGGCTCGGCGGCCTGCTGTCGCTGGGCTCGGCCATCCCCGTCGCGGGCTGGCTGGCGACCGGCGCCAAGGCGTGGAAGAACTCCGACCGGTTCCGCAACGTCCAGAACATTCTCGACAAGCTGCGACGACCGGCGGTGGACTGCAACAGCTTCGTGGCCGGCACCCGCGTGCTGCTCGCCACCGGGCGCTTCGAGGACATCGAAGACGTCGAGGCCGGCGAGAAGGTCGTCGCCACCGATCCGGTCGCCGGGCGCACCGGGGTCCGGGCGGTGACCACACTGATCCGTGGCACCGGCGTCAAACATCTGGTCGACATCTCCGTCGACCAGGACCACGACGCGCGTACGGCGCCGACCGTCGTCACCGCCACCGAGGGCCACCCGTTCTGGGTGCCGGCCTCGAAGGCGTGGGTCCAAGCCGGTGACCTGGTGGCCGGCTCGACCGTGGCGAACGGGGCCGGCAAGCCGGTCACGATCACCGCGCTGGCGTCGCGCAACGAGGAGACCACGGTCTTCAACCTCACCGTGGCCGGCATGCACACCTACTACGTGGCGGCCGGCAACACGCCGCTGCTGGTGCACAACGCCAACTGCGTACCGGCGATGCTCGACGATGCCTCCGAGAAGTACGTCAAAGACAAGCACGTACAGGGCGGGCCGAAGGTCGAGGACAGCAAGGGCGTCTTCGACGGCACGGTGGATCTCGACGATCTCGTCGACGAGGCGAACAAGTGCCCGTGCAACGGACCGAACAAGGACGGCCACTACGAGCGCGAGGCGAAGGCCGACCAGCCGGTCGGCCGGACGTCGAAGGACAGTGGCGCACAGATCACGAGTTGTTACATGGTGGTTCAGGACAGGTGGGGCGGCGTGCGAACGATGTACCCGATTCCCTGCAAGGACTGAGCGTCGACGACCGTAGGGTTGGCCGGCCGGGGTGTGCCATGCCCCGGCCGGCCATTTCGTGAAGGAGGCACGGCGGTGGGGTTCGGGGTGTATGTCGAGAACCAGGTGCACGAGCGACGCTATGCCGGCGCGGAAGCGGGCTCCTCGCTGCAACGCCTGGTGGCGGCGAGCGACCGGGAGCAGCACCACCTGGTGTCGAGGATCGACTCCTACGGCGACACCATGATCAACCTGATCCAGCTGCCGCAGCTGACCGCGGAGCTGGACGAGATCGCGAGCCGTAGACCGGAGCTGCGGGTCGACGTGCAGACGCTGGAGGCGCTCATCGAGGAGGCGACCCGGGCACGCGGATATCTCTGGATCTCCGGTGACTGAGTGGAACTTGGAAATGCCCCGGGCCGGCAAGGATGATCGTAGGGTGCTGGTCGAGGTCGAGAAGGTGCGCACGTTCCCCTGGAGCCCCTTCCCGATCGCTCAGATCCAGACGCCGATCGGCCGGACGGCAGTGCCCTGGCACGGCCCACCGGATACGCCGCTCGGGCAGTACGACGTCGAGTGGACGATCGACACCGACGTCACCTGGGGTCTGACCGCGAAGCCCGCAGCCGAGAGCGCGCCGGCCATCCTGGCTGGGGGCCACTGCGTGATCCTGCGCGGACGTCTGCGACTGACGCCCGACGGCGCCGGGGTCCTCGATCTCAGCGGCTCGTTGATCATGCTGGACTTCGCGGAGCCTCCTCCACCGGAGACGGACGGCACCTGGATTCAGATCTACGTCCCTCACGGAGACGTCCATCTGTATCCGTACGAACTCTGAACACCGCTCGCGCTGACACCCGCTTGACGTCGCTGACGTGACCACGCCGTCTCCGCCGGGCTTCGACGGGCGGGTCAGCCGCGCCTCCGAGGCGCCAATGAGCCGCCAGGTCAGGCGAGTCTCCGCCACCCGGTTCTGAGAGACGCGCTGAGACCCCCCCCGTCAGGTCAGAAGAGAGCTGACAAACGTCTTCCCAGCACTCGTGACGGCAGGCTCTTGGGTTAATTATCGAATTACCGTTACTGGCAATCCATTAATAGTTCGAGAAGCTCGAAACGGACATAATGGGCGTACATCATAAGATCCGTTCTGGTGTAACCAGAAATGTCAGACCCCAGGTCTACGGTTCGAGCCATGGAACAGCCGGATTCAGGGGGACAGATCAAGTGCCGGTACTGCCGCAAGATCTGGCCGCCGGAGCACTTTCGGACCGCTCGGGGTAAGCCGTCCACGCACTGTCGCGCGTGTCTGGACGCCAAGCGCGAAGAAACCCGGCTGAGACGCGAGCGCATGGGGCCCGCCGGTGTGCGTGCGGCGAATCTGTGGGACAAGTACCGGATCACCGTGGAGCAGTACGACGCGTTGCGAGCGGCTCAGCAGTACCGATGCGGGATCTGCGGCACCCATGAGGACGACATCACCGTGATCCTGACCGGCAGACCACGACTGGACGGCACACCGACGGCTCGCGCGGTGCGGCTGGTGGTCGATCACTGCCATAACAGCCGACGGGTTCGTGGACTGCTCTGCAACAACTGCAACACGATGATCGGGCTGTCCTCCGAAGACCCGGCCATTCTGCGCGCCGGTGCCGCCTATCTGGAGGCCAGCATGCTGCAGTGACGGGCACGGGTTCGGTCCACGAACCGACATCTGCCGATCGCAGTGGCGTCGGGTAGGGAGCGGTGCATCCTCGCGACTGCACGGCGGCGGCGTGTGGGCTGCTGCTGGGGGCGCCGGTCGGTTAGCTTCTCGGGGTGGGGTTCATTGACAAGATCGCCTGGATTCAGGTGGAGGACGGGGCGATTCTCAGCACCCGGTCGGTGGGGCGCGACGTCTACTACCTGCCGGGCGGTAAGCGCGAGCCGGGCGAGAGCGACCTCGACACGCTGGTGCGCGAGATCCGGGAGGAGCTCAGCGTCGTGATCGTCGCCGACAGTGCGGTGCATGTGGGCACCTTCGAGGCGCAGGCGCACGGGCACCCGGACGGCACGATCGTGCGGATGACCTGTTACACCGCCGACTTTCGCGGTGAAGTGCGGGCGGACAACGAGATCGAGCAGATCGCGCGGCTGACGTATGCGGATCGGGACCGGGTCTCGGCGGTGGACCAGATCGTCTTCGACGCGTTGCTTCGGGCCGGGTTGCTGCGCTCGGGGACGCGGTGACCGGAGGGCCCGGTGTGCCCCCCGTAGGAAAGTGCGGGGTCCCGCAAGACGCCACGTGGTGAGGAGCGGGGTGCGCAGGACGCCACGGGGGCCGGTGCGATCACGTGGCGAGGAGCAGGGTGCTGGCGGGCGTATCGCTACGGATAGGGTGACGCCATGGGGTGCTTCGGCTGCATGTTGACTCGCGCTGCCGCTTGACGGCGGTGTCACGGTTGTTCTGACGCGCCTGCCCTGAGGGCGGGTGTCGTGGCCGTCCCGCCGGATCGGTGTCCGTCCGGCAGCCTGTTGACGTGCTCGTGCGTGCTGCCGGTTCGTCGGGGACGATTTCGGGAAGCATGTGGTGTCTCACGATTCTGAGCTTCAGTCCGGCCTGCCTGAGAACGGGCGTCGGTCGCCCGTACCGCCGGAGTTGTTCTTGATGGTCGGCCTGCCGGGGGCGGGGAAGACCAGGCGCGCGCGGCGGTTGGCGGTCGCGCATCGCGCGTTGCGGTTGACTCCGGACGAGTGGATGATCGCGCTGTTCGGTGACCACGACGCCGGTGGGAAACGCGATGTGCTGGAGGGCCGGCTGATCGCCGTGGCGCTGCAGGCGCTGCGGGTGGGTACGAATGTGGTGCTCGATTTCGGGCTGTGGGGCCGTGACGAGCGGTCGGCGTTGCGGTGGCTGGCGGCGTCGGAGGGTGCGGCCTGCCAGGTGGTGTATCTGCCGGTCAGCCCGGAGGTGCAGCGGGCGCGGGTCGCGTATCGGCAGGCGACGGCGCCGGAGACCACGTTCCCGATGAGTGACGCCGACCTCGACGGGTGGCGGCGGTGGTTCCAGGAGCCGGATGCCGCCGAGTTGGATGCGGGGTCGGTGATTCCCGGGCCGCCGCCGGGCTGGGACGGCTGGCCGCAGTGGGTTGCCGGGCGGTGGCCGCAGACCTGATGCCGACGATCTGTTCCTCGACCGCGTGGAGCTGCCCGATCCTGGGCATGTCGAGGTTTGGGATCCGGTCGGGGCGGACAAGGCGGTGGCCGGACGGGTGCCGGCGACCTCGGTGTCCGCCGGCGCGGGACGCACGCTCGGGCGCTAACCCAGGGTGGGTCATGCGCCGGTCGCCCCGCTGGACGAGAATGAGCGTGCACGAAAGCATTTCGACTTGAAGGGACCTCTTCCTTGAGCGCTGGACTCGCAGCCCTGCTGGACGATATCGCGGTGCTGGCGCGTGCGGCGGCCGCATCCGTCGATGACGTGGGGGTCGCCGCCGCCAAGGCCGGGGCCAAGGCCGCCGGTGTGGTGATCGACGATGCCGCCGTCACCCCGCAGTATGTGCGCGGCCTGGCCGCCGAGCGGGAGATCCCGATCGTCAAGCGCATCGCCCTCGGGTCGTTGCGTAACAAGTTCCTGATCATCCTGCCGGTGATCCTGGTGCTCAGTCAGTTCCTGCCGGTGCTGCTGACGCCGTTGTTGATGATCGGTGGGGCGTATCTGTGTTACGAGGGTGCCGAGAAGATCTGGGAGCGGATCGCCCACTCCGACCACGGTGCCGGCGAGGAGGAGCGGACCGACGAGAAGACGCTGGTCGCGGGCGCGATCCGGACCGACCTGATCCTGTCGGCGGAGATCATGGTGATCTCGTTGAACGAGGTCGCCAGCGAGACCTTCTGGTCGCGGTTGATCATCCTGTCGATCGTTGCGGTGATCATGACGGTGCTGGTGTACGGGGCGGTCGGCCTGATCGTCAAGATGGACGACGTCGGCCTGCGCCTGGCTGAGAAGCCGGGCAAGGGTGTCGCCAAGTTCGGCCGTGGCCTGGTCAAGGCGATGCCCAAGGTGCTGACCGGGCTGAGCGTGATCGGCACGGCGGCGATGCTGTGGGTCGGCGGGCACATCCTGCTGGTCGGGGCGGACGAGTTGGGCTGGCACGGGCCCTACTCGATCGTTCATGACATGGAGGATGCCGTGCACGGCGCGACCGGGGCGCTCGGCGGTGTGTTCGGATGGTTCACCAACACGCTGGCCAGCGCGATCGTGGGTCTGGCGATCGGCGCGCTGATCGTGGCGTTCATGGCGCTGACGTTCCACCGCAAGTCGCACGGCAAAACCGAGGCTGACGGCAAGTCCGAGGCGCACGGCAAGACTGAAGCGCTCGGCGAGACCGAGGCCCAGGGCAAGGCCGAGGCGCACAGCGAGACCGGGAAGACGACCGAGCCGGTGCAGCAGGCCGACGCCGGCTCCCCGCCGTCGGTTGAGCCGGGGCAGACGAAGTAACGATGCCCGATGAGGGCCCGGCACCGACATCGGTGCCGGGCCCTCGTGTCATAGGTGGCGGGCGAAGAAGCGGACGGTGCTGTCGAGCTCGTGGTCGGGTAGACGATCGGAGTGCAGGCCCGGGTTGGCGTGCAGGGTCTTCTCCGGTGACGCGAACGTGTCGTACAGCGCCAGGCTCTGCTCCCGGGGGACCCGCTCGTCGTCCCACTGGATGAGGAACTCGACCGGCACGGTGATCCGGGCGGCGTCGCCGGCGTTGGCCAGGCCGCTGCCCAGGCCCAGCACGGCGGCGCGGACCCGCGGCTCGGCCGCCACGAACGGCACGCCGAGCCCGCAGCCCAGCGACACGCCCCAGTAGCCGACCGGGCCGGCGCCGACGTGATCGAGGGTCTGGACGGCGTCGAGCACCGCCCGCCATTCCGGGACGGTCTGTTCGGCGACCGTCGCCTGGAATGCGGTGAGCAGCGTGATCAGGTCCTCGCCGGCGTCGATGCGGGCCTGGTTGGCGGTGGCGGCGGCGTGGAAGTCGGGGTGGACCGGCCGGTCGCCGTGGCCGGGGACGTCGATGCTGACGACCGCCGCGCCGAGGTCGGCGACGAAACGGTGGGCCCGGTGCAGCACGGCGGGGGCGGTCTTGTGCTGGCCGCCGCCATGACCGATCAGGATCAGCGGGCGGGCGCCGGTGGCGCCCTGCGGCGTCCAGAGGGCGGCGGGGACGTCCGCGACGGAGAAGATCAGCTGTTGTACGCCGTCAGCCGACGACGTGGAGAGTGAGCGCACGAGTGATCGAGGCCTTTCGGAGATGCCTGGATGGCACTCCCCGGACCATGCGAGGCGGGGAGTCCCGATCGGTTGCAGCGTTGATCGGTCTCACCTCCTCGGGTCGTCGTGGCGCACGGCGTGAGCGAACCTATCAGATCGTCTGGACGGCGACGTCGTGTCCGCCGTAGGCCTCCGGCACGCGGGTGACGATGACGCCGTTGAGCATTTGCGCTTCGTGGAGCACCTGTGCGGCCATCAGTGGCCCGACCAGGGGTGCGAGCACCGTGGGCCGGCGTAGGCGGGGCGCGGCGAGACGGCCGATCTCGACGGCGACGTGCGGGCTCAGGTCGATGGTGAGCAGGCTGCGCACGCCGAGGATGCGGTCCCAGTGTGACTGGCGGGCGTTGAGCACGGCCTGGGCCTCGGCGATCGCCAGGGTCGGCACGATGACGAACCGGTCGCCGGCGTCGGCGTCGTCGAGCAGCCGCATCAGGCGGGGATGGCCGGAGAACAACTCGACCAGGGCGGACGCGTCGAGGATGCGCGGGCGGACCTGGATCACGCGGCGCGGTGCCGGCGGCGGGCCAGGACCGCCTCGACCTGGGCGTCGCCGTCGGTCAGCCACTGCTGGTAGGCGCGTTCCTCGGCATCGTCGAACGGTTGCGGCGCGGGCAGGCCCAACAGCGCCGCGAACTGGTGGCTGGGCGGGACGTCGGGGGTGTCGGCGTCGTCGGTCACGCCGGAATTCTAGCGGGCCCGGGTGGGATTCGCGGGTGACCACCGTGTCGGCCCGCCCGTGTATCGTGCCCAGCGTCGATATTCGGTTGTGTCTATGCCGGTGGGCTGGTCATGGGGGACGTTCTGATGCGCGCAGGGTCACGGAGACGGCTGGTCGGCGGGGTGGTGGCTGCCGTGTCGGTCGGTGCGGTGCTGTTCGAGGTTCCGGTCGCGGCGGTCGGTGGGACCGCGGTTGATCCGGCCGTTCATCCGTATCTGGCCAAGGTGGTCGTGGGCACGCCCGGGTCCGGGTTCGCCTGCACCGGTGCACTGGTGAACACCCGCTGGGTGATCACCGCCAAGTCGTGTTTCGAGGCCGGCGGGCAGGCGGTGGTCGACGGGGCGCCGAAGGTGGCGACCACGGTCACCGTCGCCGGCACGGCCCGTGGTGCGACGCGGGTGGTGCCGCACGCGAGCCGCGACGTGGTGCTGGTCAAGCTCGCCACCTCGGCGCTCGGTGTCACCCCGGTCAAGGTCGCGACGACGGCGCCGGTGGCCGGGGAGACGCTGTCGGTCATCGGGTACGGGCGGACCGCCACCACGTGGGTGCCGGAGCAGGCGCATCTGGGGACCTTCGTGGTGTCGGCGGTGGGTGCGGCGGTGACCAGCATCGCGCCGAGTACCGCCGGGCAGGCCGGGCCGTGCAAGGGTGACGCCGGCGGGCCAGGGCTGCGTGCCGTGGCCGGCGGGTTCGAGCTGGCAGCGATCACCGCCGAGGGTGGCCAGGGCGGCTGCCTGCGCGCGCCGGCCGACGCCACGGCCGGGGGTACGCAGACCCGGGTCGACGACATCGCCTCCTGGGTGGCGCAGACCGCGGCCGAGATCAAGCCGCGCGGTGACTTCAACAGTGACGGCAACCCGGACGTCGCGGCGATCAACCAGAACCAGAATCTGCTGCTGTTCCCGGGTGACGGCGCGGGCAAGCTGCCGTCGTATGCGGCGATGTGGCCCGGCAGCGGCGCGTGGACCGGCTACAAGGGCATCGCCACCGGCGACTTCAACAACGACGGCAAAGCCGACCTGGCCGGCATCAACCGGACCAACGACCTGCTGTTCTTCCCGGGCGACGGCGCGGGCAAGCTGCTGGGGTACACGGCGATGTGGCCCGGCACCGCGGCGTTCGCGAACTACAAGGCGATCACGGCCGGTGACTTCAACGGTGACGGCAACCTGGACCTGGCCGGGATCAACAACAACAACGACATGCTGTTCTTCCCCGGCAACGGTACGGGCAAGTTGAGCACCTACGCGGCGATGTGGCCGACCGGTGGGGCGTTCGTCAACTACAAGGCGATCACCTCGGGAGATTTCAACGGTGACGGCAGGTTCGACATCGCGGCGATCAACAACAACAACGACATGCTGCTGTTCCCCGGCAACGGGGCGGGCAAGCTGACGTCGTACGCGGCGATGTGGCCCACCGGTGGCGCGTTCGTCAACTACAAGGGCATCGCCGCCGGTGACTTCAACACCGATGGCAAGCTGGACATCGCGGCGATCAACAACAACAACGACATGCTGCTGTTCCCGGGCAACGGGGCGGGCAAGCTGACGTCGTACGCGGCGATGTGGCCCACCGGCGGCGCGTTCGCCGGCTACGGCGCGATCGGCTGAGCACCGCGGCTGCGCGGCGTCACGCCAGGTCGTCGACGCTGCGCAGCGCGGCCGTCAGCAGCACCGGATCGGGGGCGGCGGCCAGTACGTCGGCGACCGCGTCGGCGTACTTGATGGCGTGCGGGTCGCCGGTGGCCGCGGCCCGGTCGGCCAGGTCGACGACGGTGAGCCCGGGGCGCGGCGGCGGCAGCGGGCGCGCGTCGGCCGGGGTGTAGGCGGCGGTGATCGCCGCTGTCGCGGCCCAGGCGGCGGCGAGGCTCGCCGGCCACATCGATTCGGGCAGTACGGGTAGGACGCGCCGGACCGCGTTGGGTGCGGTGACGGCGTGCACCATCATCACCGGGCTGCCGTGGCCGTATTCGCCGTGGCGTCGGGCGGCCGCCGCGACCACGGCGAACAGCCGTGCCTGGGTGGTGGCGGCGCCCGCGTCGGGCACGGACGGCCAGCGGGGCAGGTCGGCGAGCTGGGCCAGCCGGTGCCGGATCCCGAACCGCTGGTCCGGTATCCGTGGCACCGCGTCGAGGGCGGCTCTCGGGTCGGCCGACGGGTAGGGGCCGGCACCGGCGGGGGCGAGCGGCTGCCAGCGGGCCGCCCAGTAGGCCAGTCCCTGACCGAGTTCGGTGACCCGCGCCGGTGTTTCGGCCGCCTGTAGCGCCCGGACGGCGTGGCCGACCCGGATGACGCCGTGGGTGGCGCCGGCGGCGATGCCCGGCAGTAGTCGCGGCCACCAGCGCAGCAGTACCTGCCGCCAGGGGTCGGCGCGTAGCTCGGTGTCGAACAGGTCGAGCCAGTCGCCGGTGCGGACGGGGTCGCCGAGCGGGTCGCGCCACTGGTCGGGGTGGATCCGGGCGATGCCGCGGGGTCGTTGTTCGAGGCGGCCGGCGTAGTCGTCGATCCATCGGTGCACCCGATCGCCGTGCCCGGTGTGCACGAGGGCTTCGACGGCCATCGGTGCGTGGTTGGACAGCCAGCCGTCGCGTTCCGGGCCGGTGTCGCGTAGCCGGTCGAGGGCTTCGTCGAGGATCGTCACGGTCATGGTGTCCAGCGTCGTCGTTCAACCTTGGTTGAGGTCAACCGGAAGTGCGGTGGCGACGTGCGCGACGGCGACGGGGTTTCATCGTCGGGTGCCGGCCGGGAGTTGGCCGAAGCCGGGCAGGACGCGTTGGGTGACGGCTCGGGTGGCGGCCAGTTGCGCCGCGGAGCGGCGGCGGCGTTCGGCGAGGACGGCGACCAGGAACAGCCATGGTGGGGTGCCGGGTGGTGGTGGCGGGGTGACCTTGGCTTTGGCTTCGGCGTGCAGGCTCTGGCCGAGGGCGGAGCGGTACGGTTCGGCGAAGTTGAACGAGCGGGCGGTGAACTGGCGGATCGCCTCGGCCAGGTCGTCGTCGACGGCGGACAGGTCGGCGTCGGCGGCCCAGGGCGCGAGCCCGGCGGGCATGCCGGGGACCAGGTTCCAGGGCACCGGGCGGCGTTCGTGGACGACCAGGGTGCCGGCGGCGAGGTCGCCGAGGCGGCGGCCGCGCTGGGAGGCGATCATGGTGGCCAGGCTTCCGGCCCAGGTGACCAGCGGCAGCAGCAGGCCGGGCCATTCGACGGCGAGGCCGATCAGGGCGCGGGTGAAGGCGTGCCGGGCGCGGATCGGGCCGCCGTCCTCACGGATGACGCGCAGTCCCATGACCTTCTTGCCGACGCTGCGGCCGTTGGTGAGCGTCTCGATCGCGGTGGGGTAGCCGACGGTGACGATGGCGACGCCGAGTAGGTAGGCGGTGTCGGGGCGGATCAGCTCGCCGTACCACTCGGGCAGTATGTCCAGGGCGATGAGGTACACCGCGGTGAGGAAGCCGAAGACGATCACCTGCATGAGGATGTCGACCATCAGGGCGATCGCGCGGGACCCGAGGCGGGCGGGGCGCACGTCGATCTCGACGGCTTCGGCGGTGGTGAGCACCCGGACAGTCAACACGATGGGCCCTCTAGGCTGCGAGGGTGGATCTCGATGCGTACGTGGCCGAGCACGGCGGTGAGTGGCGGCGACTGGAGGTGCTGGTCGGGCGGCGCCGGCTGAACACGGCGGAGATCGACGAGATGGTGCTGCTGTATCAGCGGGCCGCGACGCACCTGTCGATCGTGCGTAGCCGTACGCCGGACGCGGTGGTGCTGGCCGACCTGTCGCGGTTGGTGCTGGCCGGGCGGGCGGCGATCAACCGTAGTGAGCGGATGTCGTGGCGGCCGGTGGCGGCGTTCTTCGTCGTGGACCTGCCGGCGGCGTTGTACCGCACGCGTCGGTGGTGGCTGACGGTGATGGTGGTGATGGTCGCCGCGGCGTGGGCGCTGATCGCGCATGTGCAGCGGTATCCGGCGGTGCTGGAGGCCTGGTTCGGGGCGCATCCGGACGAGGCGCGGCTGGTGGAGCAGTTCGTCGGCTACTACAGCGAGTACCGGGCGGAGACGTTCTTCAGCGCGGTGTGGGTGAACAACGCGATGCTGGCCGCGCAGTGCCTGGCGTCGGGGGTGCTGATCCTGCCGGTGTTCTATCTGCTGGGCAGCAATCTGATCGGTATCGCGATGATGGGTGCGGCGATGTTCGACGCCGGGGCCGGTGACATCTATCTGACCTACATCGCCCCGCACGGTTTCCTGGAGCTGACGGCGATCTTCATCGGTGGTGGGGTGGGGTTGCGGATCGGCTGGTCGTGGATCGCGCCGGGTCCGTTGATGACGCGCCGGGAGTCGCTGGTGCGGTGGGCGCGCGAGGGCATGGTCGTCGCGGTGGGGCTGGTGGTCGTGTTGCTGGTGTCGGGTGTGCTGGAGGCGTATGTGACGCCGTCGGGGCTGCCGCCGGCGGTGCGCGTCGGTATCGGGGCGGTGCTGTGGCTGCTGTTTCTGGGCTATGCGCTGGTGTGGGGCCGGGTGGTTCAGAGCCGGCCGGAGGCTTTGAGCAGCAGGTAGACGTCGGCGACCTTGCCGGCGAAGGTGTCGGCGTCGGCGTCGACGACGGTCGCTCCGGAGTGGGCGAGCACGTCACGGACCCGGTCGCGTTCGGCCAGCACCCGCTGGGCGGCTGCGGCGCGGTGCACGTCGGCGGGGCCGGCGTTGTCGGGCAGGTCGGCCAGGCGACTGACCAGTGGGTCGCGGACGGCGGCGACGATCACCTTGTGCCGGGCCGTGAGCCGGGGCAGCAGCGGCAGCAGCCCGGCGATCATCGGGGCGGTGTCGAGCGCGGTGAAGATCACCAGGAGGGCGCGTTTGCGGTCGCGGCGCAGCATCTCCTGGCCGAGCAGGGTGAAGTCGGTTTCGGCGAGTTGCGGGTGCAGGGAGGCCATGGCGTCGATGAGGCGGGGCAGTTTGCGGTTGCCGCCGCCTTCGATGCGGGTGCGGACCTTCGCGTCGAGGGCGAGCAGGTCGACGCGGTCGTCGGCGCGGGTGGCCAGGACCGACAGCAGTAGGGCGGCGTCGATGGAGGCGTCCAGGCGGGGCGCGTCGCCGATCAGCACGGCCGAGGTCCGGCCGGTGTCGAGCACGCAGAACACGCGCCGGTCGCGTTCGGGGCGCCAGGTGCGGACGACCACGTCGGAGGCGCGGGCGCTGGCGCGCCAGTCGATCGAGCGGACGTCGTCGCCGATCACGTATTCGCGTAGCGCGTCGAACTCGGTGCCGTGGCCGCGGCCGCGGGTCACGACGCTGCCGTCGACCACGCGCAGGCGGGCCAGTTTCTCCGGCAGTACCCGCCGCGACGGGAAGCGGGGCAGCACCCGCAGTGTCCAGGCGGGGGTCTGCCGCTCGTCGAAGGCGCGGCGCCGCTGCCGGTAGGCCAGTCCGAGCGGGCCGGCCGAGCGCAGGGTGACGCGTACGGCGGGCCGGTCGCCGTGCCGGGTCGGGGTGAGGGTGGTGGTGAACGGGTGTTCGCTGCCCGGGGGCAGGGTGGCGGTGTGGAGCAGTGGCCCGGCCCCGGCTGACGGCACCCAGCTGTCGCGCAGGTGCAGGCGTACCGTGCGGGGGCCGGTGTTGGCGACGGTGAGCACGACCCGGGCGTCGGTGCCGAGCCACACGGTGCGGTCGCCGTCGCGGTGCAGCCGCAGCCCGGTCAGCGGTCCGGCGATCGCCGCGTCGGCCAGGGCCAGCAGCGTGGTCACGGTGACGACGGCGGCCAGGGCGTACCAGGGTTGCGGGGTCAGGGCGGTGAACGGCAGCCCGAGCGCCAGCAGCACCGCGAACCGGTGGGTGAGCATCAGCGGGGTGCGGGCACGGCGGCCAGGACCGTGGCGAGGACACCTTCGACGGTGGCGCCGTCGAGCTCGGCGTCGGCGCGCAGCCGGATCCGGTGCCGCAGGGTGGGCACGGTGAACGCCTTGACGTCGTCGGGCAGTACGTAGTCGCGTCCGTGCAGCCACGCGTTGGCTTTCGACACGGCGAGCAGGGCGGTCGCGCCGCGGGGGGAGGCGCCCAGTTCGAGGGCGGGGGCGCTGCGGGTGGCCCGGCACAGGTCGACGATGTAGGCCAGTACCGGTTCGGCGACGGCGACGCGTTGCACGGCGTGGCGTCCGGCCATCAGGTCGGCGGGCCCGGCGACGGCGGTGACGCCGGCGGACTTGAGGTCGCGGGGGTCGAAGCCGTGGTGGTGGGCGCGCAGGATGCCGAGCTCCTCCTCGCGCTGGGGCAGCGGGACGGACAGTTTCAGCAGGAACCGGTCGAGTTGGGCTTCGGGCAGCGGGTAGGTGCCCTCGTACTCGATCGGGTTCTGGGTGGCGGCGACCAGGAACGGCTGCGGCAGGGGGCGGGGGCTGCCGTCGATGGTGACCTGGCGTTCCTCCATGGCTTCCAGCAGGGCGGCCTGGGTTTTCGGTGGGGTCCGGTTGATCTCGTCGGCGAGCAGCAGGTTGGTGAACACCGGTCCGGCGCGGAAGTTGAACGCGGCGCTGTGCGCGTCGTAGATCAGGGAGCCGGTGACGTCGCCGGGCATCAGGTCGGGGGTGAACTGGACGCGTTTGGTGTCGAGGTCCAGTGCTGCCGACAGGGCGCGGACGAGCAGGGTCTTGGCGACGCCGGGGACGCCTTCGAGCAGCACGTGCCCGCCGCAGAGCAACGCGACGAGCACCCCGCCGACGACCGCGTCCTGGCCGACGACGGCTTTGCCGACCTCGGTGCGCAGCCGGCCCAGAGCTTCGCGGGCCTGGTGGGAATCGGTTGTCACGACTGCTCTCCTTCAACGGGCGGTGGGGTGGTCACGTCGCGGACCAGGCGTTGCAGCAGGGTGGCGGATTCGACCAGGTCGGCGTTGCTGCCCGGGGCGTCGCCGTCGAGGATGTCGCGAACGTAGCGGACCGGTAGGCCGGCGTGGGTGGCGATCTGCTCACTGTCGGCGTCCGGGGGCAGGCCGAGGTGGGTGGTGAGTCGGCGGCGGGCGTGGGCGCGAAGGATGCTCAGGGATGCTTCGCGGGCGCGGGCGCGCTGGTAGAGGCGGGCGTGGCCGAGCATGGTCTCGTTGGCGGGGACCTTCGACGGCAGCGGTTCGGCGACCGGTGTGCCCAGCCGGCGGGCCGCGGCGGCGGCCAGGGCGAGCAGGATCAGCGCGAGCAGGATGAGGGTGGCCAGCAGGGCCGGTGGCAGGCTGCGGACCAGCGGGTCGTCGGGCAGGCCGCCGGACTGCTGCCGGTCGTCGCCGCCGCCGGGTCCGCCGGGTCCACCGCCGCCCGGTCCGCCGGGTGCGCCGCCGCCGGGTTCGCCCTGCCCTTCGGTTGCCGGCCGGCCGCTGCCGCCGGGTGTGGGGGTGCGTGCCGGCGGGTCGTCGGTGTAGCCCGGCGGTGGCGGCGTCGTGGTGCGGGTGGCGGTGGGTGACGGTGACGGGCGGTCGCGTTCGTGGACGTCGATCCAGACGACCCGGTCGTGGCGGGCGAGCAGGCCGACGGCGAGGGCGGCGTTGCCGTGTTCGCTGATCCGGTCGTCGCGGAACGGGTCGGGGGAGCCGACGAGGGTGACGGTGTGGGTGCCGGCGGGGAAGGTCGCGACGGCGCCGCCGTAGCAGAGGCTGCCGCGGGTGACGGCGTACTCGCTCTTGCGCACGGCGGCCGGGCCGGCGTCGACGGCGATCGGGTCGGCGCAGGCCGGGTCGGTGGTCGTGGTGGTCCAGTGGGTGGCGGCGACCTCGGCGGGCCAGCCGCTGCGGCGCAGCGCCGCGGCGGACGGGTCGACGGCGACGACGTCGCTGCCGGCGGGCAGGGTCCGCAGGCGGGGCAGGTCGGCCAGGTCGGGGGTGGCGACGAAGACGGTGACCCGGTCGCCGCCGATGGCCTCGACGGCGGCGGCGGTGCTGGTGACGCGGTCGACGGTGATGCCGCGGGCGCGCAGCCGTTGGGCCAGGGTGCCGCCGCTGATGCCGTCGGTCTGTTGCGGGGTCAGGTAGTCGGGGTCGTCGTCGTCGGGTTGCTCGATGGCGTGGACGATCAGGGTGCCGGTGATCAGGGCGGTGAGGACGGCGAACGGGATCACGGCGCGCAGCCGGCGTCTCATCGGTCGCCTCCGAGTCCGTTGCGGACCTCGGCGGTCAGGTGGCGCATCCGTTCGTCCTCGGGTGGGCCGGCGGGGCGGTGGCCGTACCAGACTTCGGAGAACAGGCCGGTGGCGCCGGACAGGGCGGGCCCGACGGCGGGGCGGCCGGCGCCGGCTTCGGTGGTCAGTTCGGCGGCGGTGGTGCCGGGGTCGGGGTCGATCAGGCCGGCGCGGGTGAGGTCGGTGACGGTGTCGCGCAGGCGTTCGCGGATGGCTTCGGCGTAGCGGCCTTCGGCGGCGAGCCGGTCGGCGAGCGAGCCCACCGGCGCCGCGGCAGGGGTGGTGTCGGTTTTCTTGGCGGGTGTGGTGGCGGGGCGTGACGGGGTGCTCTTCTCGCGTCTCGGTTTGCGGCGGCGGCGCCAGGTCGGCAGCGAGAAGCGGGGCAGGCGGCGGGGGATCCAGGCCGGATACCAGTACCAGAGGGCGGCGGTCAGGGCGGTGACGGCCAGCAGCAGGAGCAGCAGCACCGGCGGCGACACGATCTCGAAGATCCGGCCGACCAGTTCGTCGTAGGCTCTCATCAGCGCACCACCAGCGCGTGTGCCGGGTCGGTGCCGAGGCTGCGGGCCCGGTTGACGCTGATGTCGAGGCCTTCGGTGCGGATTCTGATCTCCAGCAGCAGCACGGCGTCGAGGCAGGCCAGGGCGGCGTAGGCGACCGCGTTGGCCAGTGCCCAGCTGACCGGGACGGCCCAGGTGACCCACCAGGCGCCGCCGGTGACCGGGGCGATCATGTCGGCGGTGACGATCCAGCCGGTGCCCAGGGCGAGCCGGATGGCCAGCCACACCAGGTAGCCGAGCAGCCGCAGGAACACCCCGCGCATCCCGGTGCGGGTGGCGCGGCCCACGGCGCGGCCCATGGCGGTGAACGGGTTGGCGGTCCGGTCGACGGTCAGCACCGCGGTCGCCATGCCGGCCAGACCGTAGACGAAGATCACGCCGATGAATCCGGCGACCGCCGCCCCGAAGGTGAGCGCGGCCAGGGTCAGGGCGAGCAGCAGCGCCGGCAGCGGCCGGGCGCGTCGCAGCAGTTGCCGGCCGCTGAGTGGGCGGCCGAGCAGGGCCGGGCCGGCGGCGGCGCCCGCGCAGGCGCCGAGGACGGCGATGATGAACGCCTCGCCGGCCAGTCCGGCGGCCACGGCCGGCACCCAGTCGATCTGCTCGGACTTGATGCGCCAGAAGTGGAAGACCAGCCCGCCGGCGCTGGAGAAGGTGCGCACCTTCGCCAGCAGCAGCTGCTCGAGCGCGGACAGGGCCAGTGACAGGGTGAGCAGCGGTGCGGCGTGCCGGCGTAACAGCGCCACCGCCGCGTCCAGGATCTCTCCCGCGGTCATCGCCCGCAGCGGGATGATCCCCGTTTCCCCGTCCACCCGCATGGCGGGCATCCTAGGTGAACCACGCGCGGGTCCCGGCGTCCGGTCTGGCATGGTTGCCGGCATGCGACTCTCGATCTGGCCCAGTGCCGCCCAGCCGTACGCCGACATCCTGCAGACGGCCGCGCACGCGGCCGGGACCGGCTGGGACGGGGTGTGGATCGCCGATCACTTCATGGCCAACGAGCCGGTCGGTGCGCCGGTGGATCTGCCGGTGCTGGAGGCGGGCTCGCTGGTCGCGGCGTTGGGTGCGGCGGTGCCGCGGGTGCGGGTGGGCACGCTGGTCTACGGCAACACCTACCGGCATCCGGCGGTGGTGGCCAACATGGCCGCGACCGTCGACCACATCACCGGCGGCCGGTTCGTCCTCGGGGTCGGCGCGGGCTGGCAGGTCAACGAGCACGCCCAGTACGGTATCGATCTTCCGCCGGTCACGGTGCTGCTGGACCGGTTCGTGGAGGCGCTGCAGGTGCTGCGGGGGTTGTTGCGTACGCCGGTGACCACGTTCCACGGCGAGCACTACCGGCTCACCGACGCGACCTGCGACCCGAAGCCGGTGCAGGACCCGCTGCCGATCCTGATCGGTGCCAAGGGCGAGAAGCGGATGTTGAAGGTGGTCGCCGAGTATGCCGACGAGTGGAACGCGTGGGGCCTGCCGGAGCTGATCGCGCACAAGTCGCGGGTCCTCGACGGGCACTGCGCGACGGTCGGCCGGGACCGGTCGGCGGTCAAGCGCACGGCGCAGGCGCTGGTCGTGGTGGACGGTCCGCTGCCGGCCGATCTTGCGGCGCCGGTCTACGGCGGGTCGCCCGCGGCGATTGCGGCGGCCGTCGAGGGTTACCGTGAGCTGGGCCTCGACGAGTTGATCATCCCGGATGGGCTGTTGGGCACGGGCGCGGAGAAACTCAAGGCCCTCGACACGATTCTGCAGATCGTCAAAGCCTGAGGGGTACGGCCCACGCCGGGCCGGCGTGGCTGTCCCCGCGAGGCAGGCGGTGCGTCACGGCCCCAACGCGACCGCCGGGGCGGCGGGCGGTGCGTGCCGATCAGATCCCGAACGCGGTCGCCCAGCGGATCGTTCCGGCGGGGACCGGCTGTCGCGGGTCGAGGGCGAGCGCCATCAGGGCGTCGTCGGGCACGTCGATCGGGGCCTGGATCCCGAACCCGCCGGCGCGGCTGAATCCGAACCGCGGGTAGTAGGCGGCGTGCCCGAGCACGACGACCAGGTTCTCCTGTCGGCGGTCGCGGGCGGCGCCGAGCACGGCCCGGATGGCGGCGCTGCCGGCGCCGGTGCGCTGGGCCGCGGGCAGCACGGCGCAGGGGGCCAGGGCGAGGGCCGGCGCTGCGCCGATGTGGCAGCGGGTGAGCAGTGCGTGCCCGGTCACCGTGCCGTGGGCGTCGACGGCCAGCATGGAGAGTCCGTCGATCCAGGCTTGGGTGTCGGTGCGCAGCGCGTCGACGAGGTGGGCTTCGGCGGCGGTGGGGAATGCTGCCGTGACGACGGCGTGGACGGCCGGGAGGTCCGCGGCTGTTTCGGGGCGGGTGGTCCAGGTCGTCATGGATGTCCGTTTCGCGAGCCGAAGGGGCCTGACGCTAACACGGGGGGGTGTCGCCTGCCGCGGGACGTGCCGGTGGGGATCCGGGCGAGTCGGTGGCGGACCGCGTCGCCCCGGCGGTCGCGTCTGGTCCCGTGACGGACCGCCTGCCTCGCGGGGATCGTCACGGGACCAGGCGTGGCCGTACCCCCTGGAAGGTCTCAGAACCGGAACCGCGACACCAGGGCCTTGAGCTCGCCGGTGACCTGCCCGAGTTCTCCGGCGGCGCGTTCGGACTGGTGGACCAGGTCGGTGGTGGTGCGGGCGACCGACGCGACGGCGCCGATGTTGGCGGCGATGGCGCTGGAGCCGCTGGCGGCCTCGCCGACGCTGCGGTTGATCTCCTGGGTGGTGGCGGTCTGTTCCTCCACGGCCGAGGCGATGGTCATCTGATAGTTGTTGATCTGTTCGATGACCTCGGCGACCTCGCTGATGGCCTGGATCGCGCCGGCGGTGTCGGCCTGGATGGTCTGCACGCGCCGGGCGATGTCCTCGGTGGCGCGGGCGGTCTCCTGGGCGAGGTCCTTGACCTCTCCGGCGACGACGGCGAAGCCTTTGCCCATCTCACCGGCGCGGGCGGCTTCGATGGTGGCGTTGAGGGCGAGCAGGTTGGTCTGCTCGGCGATACTGGTGATCGTCTTGACGACGTCGCCGATCTCGCGGCTGGAGTCGCCGAGGCGCGACACGCTGGTGGTGGTGGTCTGGACGGCGGCGACGGCCCGGGACGCGACGGTGGCGGCCTCGGCGGCGCTGGTGGAGATCTCCCGGATGGAGGCGCCCATCTGCTCGCTGCCGGCGGCGACGGTGTGCACGTTGCGCGACACCTCGTCGGCGGAGGCGGCGACCACGTCGGCCTGGGTGGAGGACTGCTTGGCGCCGTCGGCGAGCTGGGCGGACAGCCGGCCCATCCGCTCACTGGCGGCGGTGAGGGTGTCGGCGCCGGCGGCGATGCCGCTCATGGCGGTGCTGATGGAGCTCAGGGCGGCGTTCATCGAGGTGCTCATCTGTCCGACCTCGTCGTGCGACTGCACGTCGAGGCGCCGGGTGAGGTCGCCGTCGGCGACGGCGGCGAGCACGTCGACGGCTTCGCCCAGCGGCCGGGTGATGCTGCGGGTGACCCACCAGGCGATGGCGGCGGCGATCGCGACGGCGGCGGCCAGCAGCACGATCATCAGGATCTTGAAGTTGTCGGCGATGTCGCGGGCGGTGGCGGTCTCGGCCTGGTTCATCTGCTCTTCGAGGTCGATGAGCACGTTGATGGCGGCCAGCCATTTGGTGAACAGGGGCTTGGCGTCGCCGAGCAGGGTGATGGCCTGGGCCGTCTTGCCGGCTTCGCGCAGGGCGGTGACCTCGTCGACCATCGGGTTGGTCTGCGCCTGGATGTCGTTGATGCCGTCGAAGGCGGCCTTCTCCTTGTCGCTGACCAGGCTGTCGTCACCGAAGATCTTGATCATCTTGGTCTCGGACTCGGTGTATTTGGCGGCGAGCTCGGCGATGTCGTTCTTGGCGTCGAGGACGCCCTGGGGTGTGGTGGCGTAGACCAGGTCGCGCAGGGAGATGGCACGGTCGTGGACGCTGCCGCGGAAGTTGATGGCGTAGCGCTGTACGACGGCGTTCTGGTCGTTGATGACGGTGAGCTCGTTGTTGATCCGGTTCACCTGGACGACGCCGGTCACCACCAGCGCGACCATGGCCAGCACGACGACGAGGAACCCGGCCCCGAGCCGCCTTCCGATGGTCAAGTTGTTCATACCTCTCTTTCGGCACGTTCGGCGCTGGACCTTAACCGTCCCCATGCTCTACGGTTCATTAGTGAAGTAATGAACCAGAGGAGTGGGGGATGTTCGATGACCGGAGCCCGATCTACCGGCAGATCGCCGATCAGATCAAGGACGACGTGCTGCGCGGGGTGCTCGGCGCCGACGCCCAGGTGATGTCGACCAATCAGTACGCCGCCTACTACCGCATCAACCCGGCCACCGCGGCCAAGGCCTTCCAGCAGCTCGTCGACGAGGGCGTCATCTACAAGCGCCGTGGTGTCGGCATGTTCGTGCACGCCGGCGCGCGGGAGCAGATCCGCCGCGACCGGCGCGAGCGGTTCTTCACCGACGTGCTCGAGCCGATGGCCGCCGAGGCCCGCGCCCTGGGCATCCCGGTCGCCGACGTGGTGGCCCGCCTGCAGCAGCTCATCCCGGGAGACAACCGATGATCACCACCAGTGCCCTGCAGGTCCGGTACGGCGACGTCACGGCTCTGCATCCCCTCGATCTGGATCTGCCGGCCGGGCGGATCTACGGTCTGCTGGGCCGCAACGGCGCCGGCAAGACCACTCTGCTGTCCACGCTGGCCGGTCTGCGTAAGCCGTCGGCCGGTGCCGTCACCGTCGACGGCACGCCGGTGTTCGACAACGCGCGGGCCACCACCCGGATCTGCCTGATCCGCGACGACGGCGGCCCGGGCGACGGCACCGACACGGTGCGCGACATCCTGGCGATGGTGGCGATCCTGCGGCCCGGGTTCGACACCGCGTACGCCGCGTCGCTGATGGACCGGTTCGCCCTGCCCCGTAAACGCACGCTGCGTGCCCTGTCGCGGGGTCAGCGCTCGGCGTTCGGGATCGTGGTGGGCCTGGCGTCGCGGGCCGATCTGACCATGTTCGACGAGGCGCACCTGGGCATGGACGCGCCGAGCCGGCAGTTGTTCCACGACGAGCTGCTGGCCGACTACGCGCGCCATCCGCGCACGGTGATCCTGTCGACGCATCTGATCGAGGAGCAGAGCCCGCTGTTCGAGGAGGTTCTGATCCTGCACGAGGGCCGGCTGCTGCTGCGCGCCGACGTCGACGAGTTGCGGTCGCAGGGCGTCGCGGTGACCGGCCCGGCGCGGGTGGTCGACGATTTCGTGTCCGGGCTGACCGTGCTGGGCGAGCGGGAGCTGGGCCCGACCAAGCAGGTCACCGTGTTCGGCCGTCTCGACGAGCAGCAGCGGGCGCTGGCGCGCCGTCACGAGCTGCAGGTGGGCCCGGTGGCGTTGCAGGACCTGTTCATCCACCTGACCGGAGGTGCCGCGTGAGCCGCTGGCCGATCCTGCGTTACCTGGTGTCGCAGCACCTGGTGTTCCTGACGATGTTCGTGGCCGGTGGCTGTCTGCTGGCCGCGGTGGTGACACCGGTGTTCCTGGTGTTCACGCCGATCACGTTGTCGGCGGTGGACATCGGTGCTCAGGTGCTGTTCTGGCTGGCCGTGGGCTACGGCTACAGTGCGGCGGGGCTGCTGGCCACGGTGGTGTCGCACGGGCGTACGCGTCGGGAGTTCGCGGTGCAGTATCCGGTGTTCCTGCTGGTGACCTCGGCAGTGCTGGCGGCGTTGATCACCGGGGCGTATGCGGCCGAGGCGGTGGTGTACCGGTTGGCCGGGTGGACGCGTCATCTGCAGGATCAGCGGGTCTTCGAGGCCGGCGACTACCCGCAGATCTTCGTGGCGTACCTGTGCATGCTGGTGTTCTGTCTGATCACCGGCGCGTTCGTGGGGACGGCGTTCTACCGCTGGGAGGGTGCCGGGGTGGCGGCGCTGCTGCCGGCGGCGGCCGTGCTCGGTTTCGGCGGCGCGTCGACCGGGTTCTTCAGTCTGCCGTTCGCGCGGTTCGCCGCACC
The DNA here is from genome assembly GCF_050956125.1 of Actinoplanes sp. CA-252034. Taxonomy (NCBI): domain Bacteria; kingdom Bacillati; phylum Actinomycetota; class Actinomycetes; order Micromonosporales; family Micromonosporaceae; genus Actinoplanes; species Actinoplanes sp. CA-252034. The sequence goes on along the minus strand of NZ_CP191846.1, from coordinate 5,127,961 downwards.
CGGCCCGCCGGTGATGGCGGTGGTGACGGTGACGGCGCTGGTCGTGGGGTGGGCGCTGCTGTGGCTCAGCGTCCGTGACGTGTCTTTGCGTACTAGGGTTCCGGCATGATCGGACGTCTGCTCGTCACCGGTGCGACAGGGTCGCTGGGCCGCCGGGTGGTGGCCCGGGCGGCCGCGGCCGGCTGGCAGGCGGTGGGCACCTACCTGTCGGCGCCGGCGGCCACGGCCACGGTGCGCCTGGACATCCGCGACCCGGCCGACGTGCGGCGGGTGATCACGCAGGTGGCGCCGGATGCGATCGTGCACGCGGCGGCCGGCCGCGATCGTGGCGACTGGCCGGCCACGGCGGACGGGGCGGCGCACGTGGCGGTCGCGGCGGCCGGGATCCGTCTGGTGCACGTGTCCAGTGACGCGGTGTTCTCCGGGCGGCTGGGGGAGTACGACGAGGACGCGCTGCCCGATCCGGTGTATGCCTACGGAGCGGCCAAGGCGGCGGCCGAGACCGCGGTGCGGGCGGTCGACCCGGCGGCGGCGGTCGTGCGTACCTCGCTGATCATGGGTGACGGGCGCGGCGCGCACGAGGTCCTGACCCACGACCTGATCGCCGGCCGGGTGCGCGGTGCGCTGTTCACCGACGAGGTCCGCAAGCCGGTGCACGTCGACGACCTGGCCGACGCGCTGCTGGAGCTGGCGGCCGGTGACTACGCCGGGGTGCTCAACGTGGCCGGCGCCGACGCGATCAGCCGCTACGAGCTGGGGGTGCTGGTGGCCCGCCGCGACGGCCTGGATCCTGCGGCGATCCCGGCGGCGAGCCTCGCACAGTCGGGCCTGAGCCGGCCGCCGGACCTGCGGCTGGTGACCACGCGGGCACGCGAGCTGCTGGCGACGCGGCTGCGTGGGGCCACGGAATTCGTTCGCCCCGGGTGAGGTGGGCGCCGATACTGGCGCGATGAGCACGAGCCGTACGATCCGCGTCACCGTTCGCGGGGCCTTCGACAACCTGTCCGACGCGCAGAAGGCGCAGCTGATGGCCGCCGGTGGCGACCACGCCGACATCCTGGCGGTGCAGTACACCGAGGACGGGCACCTGACCTACGACCTGGCGGCGCGGCCGTTCTTCACCTTCCGCTTCGGCGAGCAGGTCGACGACGAGCGGGAGGTGGCGAAGGTGACGGCACGCTGCGAGGCCAAGGCCGCGGCGTGGATGACCGCGCGGGGGTACGGGTTCAAGCGCATCACCTCGCAGACGGTGGACCTGTCGGAGGTCCCGATGGGCAAAGCCGGCCGCAAGCGTCAACTCTGAGTTGACGATCGTCATGTCGTCAACCTAGAGTTGACGGCATGACTTCGGTACGTCTCGACGACCTCATCCACGCCGTCACCGCCGGCCACCCCGACAGCCCCCTCGACCGCGTCGGCGGCGCGGTCGCGCTCGCCGAGCACCTCGGTGAGCTCTCCGACCACCTGGTCGGCCACTTCGTCGACCAGGCCCGCCGCTCCGGCGCCTCGTGGACCGACATCGGCCGCAGCATGGGCGTCAGCAAACAGGCCGCCCAGAAACGGTTCGTCCCCGGCGCCAAAGACGACGTCTCGCAGGGCTTCAGCCGCTACTCCGACGCCGCCCGCGCCGCCGTGGTCGCCTCGATGGCACACGCCGCCCGCCTGCGCCACCCCGAGATCACCCCCGGCCACCTGGTGCTGGGCCTGCTCGATCAGGCCGACAGCCTGGCCGTGCGGGCGGTGCAGGCTCAGGGCCGCACGCTCGATCAGGTCCGCACGGCGGTCACCGCGACACCGGGCGACACCGAGCCCGCGCCGCTGATCCCGTTCGACGCCCGCGCCCGCAAAGCCCTGGAGCTCTCCTTCCGCGAGGCGCTGCGCCTGGGCCACGAGCGGGTCGGCACCGGCCACGTGCTGCTGGCCCTGCTGCAGGAACAGCAGCCGGCCACCGCGCCGCTCGACCTGGACCCGGCCGCCGTCGAGCAGACCGTGCTGAGCGGCCCCCAGGAGTAGGCCCCCTCACCGCCGCACTTGAGGAAAATCTCCCGGTGCAACCAAGCGGCAACCGAGAGTGCCCATCGGTTGCACCCGTAGCCGCGAAAAGTTCCCCCTGCCAGCCGGTCAGCCGACACAGGGGGAATCGAAATGACCGCTACCGTCCAGCCTCGGGCCGCCAGCCCCATCGTTGTCGACCGGGCTCAGGAGGAGCTCATCCGCGACAACATGGCGCTGGTCGGTCACATGGTCCGCGAGATGCTGTTCAAGGTGCCGCCGCACGTGCACCGCGACGACCTCGCGTCGGCCGGCTACGCCGCCCTCGTGACGGCCGCCCAAGCCTACGATCCGCAGCGCGGCATCCCGTTCGGCCGGTTCGCGGCCGTCCGGGTCCGCGGCGCCCTGCTCGATGAGCTGCGCAGCATGGACTGGGCCAGCCGCTCGGTGCGGGCCCGTGCCCGGCGCGCCGACGTGGCCCGCGAGGAGCTGACCCGCCGCCTGGGCCGCACCCCGACCCCGGAGGAGCTGGCCGAGCTGCTCGGTGTCGCCGTCGGTGAGCTGTCCAGCGTCGACGACGACGTGCAGCGGGCCGCCGTGCTGTCGCTGCAGGGGTTCGCGGCCGGCACCGCCGACGACATGGTCACCGAGAACTCCATGAACCCCGAGGAGATGCTGCTGCACCGCGAGCGCCTGGGCTACCTGCACGACGCGGTCGGGGTGCTGCCCGAGCGGCTGCGCTACGTGGTGGAGGCGTCGTTCCTGCAGGAGCGGCCGCTGTCGGAGGTCGCCACCTCGCTGGGCGTCACCGAGTCACGGGTGTCGCAGCTGCGTACCGAGGCGCTGGCACTGCTGCGCGATGGCCTCAACACCCACATGGAGCAGAAGAAGTCACCGACCGCCAAGGACGGCTGCGTGGCCCGCCGCCGGGCGGCCTATGCCGCACAGATCGCCGCACGCTCCACGATGAGCACCCGCCTGTCGGTCACCGATGTGCACGGGCAGCGCCTCGCCGCTGCCGCCTGACGGACGGGGCCGCCGCAGAGGCGGCCCCGCCGGGCTTCTCAGGCTTTGGAGGTACGCAGGTAGACGTCCTCCAGTCCGTCCTCCGGATCCCACTGCTCACCGATCTTGCGGAACCCGAACCCGGCGATCACCTTCCTGCTGCCGATGTTGTCCGGCCTGATGCTCGCGCGCACGGCGGTGACCCGCGCGTCGGCGTCGGCACGGGCCAGCAGCGCGGCCAGCATCGCCGTGGCATAGCCGCGCAGCCGGTACTCCGGCGCCACCGTGTACGCGACCTCGACCACCCCGTCGGCGTCCGGTGGCCCGTGGAAGCCCCCGTGGCCGACGACCACGCCCTCGGGTTCGGCTATCACCGCCCTCGCGATCCAGTCGGCGGCCTGCGGGTTGCGGCGGATGTCGTCGAGCCGGATCTCCCACAGCCAGTTCTCCTCGATGAGAAACGGGCTCAGCGGATGCCCCGCGGCAGCGCTCGCGGCGTCGAGGTCTCCGGCGAGCAGCGCGGCCAGGGCGGTGGGGGAGAGCTTCAGGAAGCGGATGGACGCCATGGCCGCATGATCACACAACGTGGTGACCTGCGGCACCAATCAGTTGTGCGCAATTGAATTGCGTACTACTGTTCCCGGCATGCGAGAGAGCACCGCCCTCGACCGGATGATCTGCTTCCAGCTCTATGCGGCCAGCCGGGCGATGACCTCGCTCTACCGGCCACACCTCGACCCCCACGGCCTCACCTACCCCCAATACCTCGTCATGCGCATCCTCTGGCACGACGGCCCCACCACCGTGCGTGACCTCGGCCGCACCCTACGACTCGACTCCGGCACCCTCAGCCCCCTCCTCAAACGACTCGAGAACCAGGGCCACATCCGCCGCGAACGCGGCACCCACGACGAACGCACCGTCTGCATCCACCCCACCGAGACCGGCACCCGCCTGCAGACCGACATCGGCGACCTCAGCCACGCCCTCGCCTGCGCCACCGGCCTCACCAACGACGAGCTCCACCAACTACACACCCTGCTGCACCGCGCCAACGGCACAGCACCCACCCCTCCCGGAGGAACCCCCGCATGAGCACCCTCTACACCGCCTCCGCCACCGCCACCGGCGACGGCCGCAACGGCCACGTCCGCTCCAGCGACGGCGTCCTCGACCTCGACCTCGCCGTCCCCAAGGAGCTCGGCGGCGCCGGCGGCGCCCACACCAACCCCGAACAACTCTTCGCCGCCGGCTACGCCGCCTGCTTCCACAGCGCCCTCAAGCGCGTCGCCAGCAGCCAGAAGATCACCCTCACCGACACCGCCATCACCGTCGACGTCGGCATCGGCCCCCTGCCCACCGGCGGCTTCGGCCTCTCCGTCACCATCGAAGCCGAACTCCCCGGCCTCGACGAGACCACCGCCAAAGCCGTCCTCGACGCCGCCCACCAGCTGTGCCCCTACTCCAACGCCACCCGCGGCAACGTCGAGGTCCAACTCACCGTCGCCTGACCCACCCCGCACCCGTGCCGGGCCACGCCACCACGCGCGGCCCGGCACAATGCCGTCCACACCCGGCCACCACCTCAACCCCGATGCTCACGCATCCACCCCGTCGCGAAATCCACCACCGCACGCTGCGACATCAACCGCGACGTCGCCCCACCCACCAAACCCACCGACACCGGCCCCACAACATCGAACGCCGCACCGATCTCCCCGAAATCCGACGAGTCACTCGCCGGCGCCGACCACGTCACCCACCGCACCGCACCATCCGGATCCCGCACCGCCGCACCGTTGGCATCCATCCTCGGCCGCACCTGCCGCGTCTCCGACAGATGCATCGACGTGTTGTTCGCATGCCCACACCCGATCAACAACACCTTGCCGTCCAACCGGTACACCACACCCAACGGCGACCCGTCACCCAACTCGTCCTCCACCGGATGCCGCGCCACCACCTCCGCCGCCCGCGCACCCACCGCCGCGAACGACACCTGCGGATGACCACTGCGCACCGCCCCCGGCCACGAACGCACCACCTCCGGCAGCACACCCACCCACCGGCTCGGCGACAACACCCGATCAAACCCCGGATTCTCACCCCGGATCACCGGCCACCACGACTCCGGCACCGGCGGATTACTCCACCCCGCCGGATCCGAGTTGTAATTCGTGTGCGTCGGCACCACCAACGTCCCCGCCGGCCCCAACACCTCCAACAACGCATGCACCACCGCCTGCACATGCCCCGCCACGAACCCGACCGACCGCAACGCCGAATGCACCAGCACCACATCACCGGCCGCCAAACCCAGCCGCCGCAGATCAACCACCAACGAACCGACCGTATGCGGCATACCCTGCCCGGCACTCTCCTGATTCACCGCGCAAGTATCCCGGCGCCCCCACCCCCTGTCGCCCCCATTAGCACCACACCCCTCACACAGCCACACACTCGGACCGCCGCCACGCCACCACCAGCAACCCACCCACCAGCACCGCCCCGAACACGTCACTGACCACCATCAACCACGGCGCCGCCACCGCATACGGCGGAGACAGAAACGCCGCCACAGCCGCCGACACCAACCCCGCACCCCACACCGCCAGCACCTGCCGCTGCGACCGCGCCCACCGCACCGCCAACACCACCACCGACAACGCCACCACCCGCAGCCCCAGACCCCACCAACCCGACCCGAAGAACCACGCCCCCACATCCACCACCAACACCGACACACCGAGAACCAGCGCACCCACCGGCGACGCACCGACCGCCCGCACCGGGGGAGCAGCCCACCACGCCACCGCCACCAGGCCCCCCGCCACCACCACGACCCCAGCCACCTGCAACGCCGACACCACCCGCCCCGAATCCGACCAATTCACCAGACTCGCCAGCAGATACAACCCCACCAGCCCCACCACACCCCGCCGCGACAACCACGGCACCCGCCGCACCGCCGGCGCCGCACACGCCTCCACCACCGCGATCGGCGCACACACACTCAGCCACACATGGTTACGCACGAACTCGAACAACTGCTCGGCACTCAACCCCCACCACGGCACCCACGTCGCCTGCGCCGCACGGTTCCACTCCGCGAACTGCGTACCCGCCAGAGCCGACCGATCGAACAGGCTCTGATCCACCAGACCCGCCTGCACCAACCCGAACGCCGCCGCCAGCAACACCATCACCGGCCACCCACCACCACGCCGCCGCGCCACCTCCCGGATCAGCACCGCGACGCTCCCATACAGCGGCCCCAGAAACAGCAGCACCAACGGATAGTCGACGACCGTGAACCCACCCCACACACACTCGGCACACCACGTCGCCAGCACCCACAACGCCACCACTCGCATGCCGACCACCCTGCCGGGACACCACCCCCGCCCACCAGCTACCGAAGTCGACGAAACCGGTCCATCGGTATCGAACCCACCGCCATACCAAAGTCACCCGCCAGCCCGCCAAATCAATCGACGCACCCGACCCGCAACTGCCATCCTGCCGCCATGACCGAAGACCTCAGGCAGCGGCTACACCGGGCACGCTTCCCCAGAAGCGCCGGCTACGACCCCCAGTGGATGGCCGACAACTGGATGGGCCCCAACGCCCTCTGGCTACTCGAATGGCTCTGCTCCGGCCTCGAGCTGACCCCCGGCGCCCGCGTCCTCGACCTCGGATGCGGCAGAGCCCTCACCTCGATCTTCCTGGCCAAGGAATTCGACGTCCAGGTCGTCGCCGCCGACCTGTGGATCACACCCACCGACAACTGGCACAGAATCAACGCCGCCGGCCAGGCCGACCTCGTCACACCGCTACTGGCCGAAGCACACGACCTACCATTCGCCGAGGGCTACTTCGACGCCATCATCAGCGTCGACGCCTACCACTACTTCGGCACCGACGCCCTCTACCTGCCCTACCTGAGCCGCTTCCTGACCCCCGGCGGCCACATCGGCATCGCCGTACCAGGACTCACCACCGAACTCGACGACGCACTACCACCACACCTAGAACCACACTGGGAACCGGACTTCTGGGCCTTCCACTCACCCGCCTGGTGGCAACAGTTGTGGAACCGCAGCGGCGTAGTGGACAACGTGCGCGCCGACTTCCTGCAGGACGGGTGGCGCGACTGGCTCGACTGGAGCGAAGCCGTCCTGGACACCACCGACAACGAAGCCGCCCAACGACTCGCCCCCCGCGAAGTCGCGATGCTGCGAGCCGACACCGGCCGACACCTCGGCTTCACCCGCGTCATCGCCCGACGCACCTGACGAGAGCCTTCACACCACCGGCTCGACGACGACGGCCACACCCCACACAGGGGAGTGGCCGTCATCCGAACCCGAGAACGCACTCAATCGTCGTCGTCCCCACCATCGTCATCATCATCGTCGTCCTGCTCGCCACCAGGGCACCCGGTCAACGTCGTCAACGTCGCCACACCCCCGGCCACCAGCAGCACCCGCCCGAACAGCGACCGCCGACTGAACTTCTCCTCGCTCATACCCGGGATTCTGGCAGACCCTCCATCACCCCAGCTCACTCAACACCCGATTAGTCCGATTAGCCTGAACCGCCGCCCGCTGCTGCTCCGCCGTCACCTCGATATACGACTGCGACGTCGCCAACGACGCATGCCCCAACAACCGCATGATCTCCGACGCGTTCGCCCCGTCCTCCGCCAACCGCGTCGCAAACGTATGCCGCAACGCATGCAACTGCGCACCCCGCGGCACCCGATCCCCGACACCCGCCCGCCGATAACACGACCGCACCAGATACTGCAGACCACCCCGCTGCAACGCCGCACCACGCCGATCCACCAGCAGGGGAGCGGTTGCCGCCACCCGCCCGAACCGCACCCGCCGACTGTCCAGATAACGCCCCACCGCCGCATCCAACCCCGACTCGATCGGCACCGTCCGCGGCCGGCCACCCTTACCCGCCACCTCCACCCGCCGCTCACCGGGCCGCCCACTCACCGCACCCACCCGCAACGCCAACATCTCCGACAACCGCAGACCGGCACACAACGCCAACGCCAGCACCACCACATCCCGCTCCGGCCACGGATCACGCTGCGTGTCATCCACCGTGCTCACCGCCCGCAACAACACCTCCGGCGTGTCCTCACCCCTCAACGGCTTCGGCACCAGCGCCGTCGTCCGCGGCTTGTCCACCGCCGACATCGGATTGCCCGGAATGACCTGCTCCGTGACCAGGAACGTGAAGAACGCATTCCACGACGACCAGGCCCGAGAAACACTCGCGGGGGAGCGGGACGCCGCGAAACGCGCAAAAGCCCCCCGCAAGACGCGAGGGGAGAGGTCACTCACCGTGAGCGGAGCGGGCTCGGCGAGCTGCGCCACCAGATGCAGATCACGGCGGTACGCCGACAGCGTGTGCACCGAGGGTTTCCGGGTGGCCCGCGCCGCCAGGAACTCGTCGATCAACTCAGCGATTGACATATCGTGCATAAGGCATATTATGCACGACTTTGAGACGTTTGTCCTGGTCCAGGCGTGATCCATAACGCTCGTACCCACCATAGGCCCGTTGTCCGATTCCCGGATCCGTCAGGTCCGCAGCCGCCGGACACCTCATGATCGCCGCCCAGCGCCGGCCTCGCCGTCGCCCAGGGCGGGGAGGCGCTTTCGCAGGCAAGGCAACCTCGCCGGGGCAGGCCCGGGCGGGGTCTACGCCCGCCGGTCGATGCCGTTAAGCGGGCCGCCGTCTCTTGTGCGCGGCCAACCGACTGTCTGTTCGCCCACGTCAAGGCGGTGTCGGCGACGGGTTCGGCAGGCCCGTGCAACCACTCCGCATCGGCGTAAGTAGGCGTCGCAGGCCAGTGTGGGGCAGGGCCGCCAGGACCCCCTCCCGGAGCTGAGTTGACATAATATACATTATCGACCTGGGAAATATCGTCGCGGGCAGCGGGTCCGGCCCGGTGTTTCCTCAAGGCTGGCCGGAGCCGGATCTAGGAACGCTGCGCACGCGAACAAGCGTCGAATGGCGCCGCCGGGCTTGTGGCCATACTGGGCAGACGTCGGCTCAGCGCTCGGATTTGTCTGGTCCGGCAGTCGGCAAGGTGCGCCGCACGGTCTGATCTGTTTGACGCGACGCAGCGCGAGCTTGCGGGGGGCGACCGCCTCTCCCCTGTTTTGTCGAGGGCGCCCCTGTGAGAGGGGTGCCGGTGGCTGCGAATCGGAGGGGTTGACCGAGCTGAACGCCGGGTGGGCCGGGGGCGTTCTGTAGGCGGGCGCGGCGGCCGGGATCGCCATCCGTTCGGGGCCCTGGAGTGCCTCTTGACCTTGTCCCTCTCCCCCGCGTCCGTCCCTGCTCGCGCCCGCTGATCCGTCGTCGCGCCTTGCTGCTCGGCGGGCGGGGTCATGCGGCGGCTCCGAAGCCTGGATAGTACGTTTGACGTTATATACCGGGTACATTACTGTCGCGGCATGCAGGAACCTACCTTCTTGATCCTCACCGCCCTGGTGGCGCAACCACTGCACGGCTACGGGATCATTCAATCGGTCGCTGAGATCTCCGACGGCGAGGTCAAACTGCGGGCCGGGACGCTCTACGGTGCCTTGGACCGGTTGGCCGAGCAGGGCCTGATCGAGGTCGATCGGGAGGAGGCTGTCGATGGCCGGTTGCGTCGCTACTACCGGCTCAGTGACAGCGGTGCGGGGGCGCTCACCACGCAGGTCGACCGGCTGCGCCGTAACGCCGCGGCCGCCGAGGGGCGGCTACGGCGGCGCTCCGCCGGGGGTGTCGTTCCCGGGATGTCCTTCACCGGTGTCGATGCGGCGGTCCGTGCTCTGATCGGTGGCCTTGCGTGACCGGGGCGGCCTGGCCGGTCGGCGAGGCCCGGCTGGAGCGGCACTATCGCCGTCTGCTGCTGGCTTATCCGCGCCGTTTCCGTCGCCGGCACGGCGCCGAGATGGTCACCACGTTGGTGGAGATGGCGGAGCCGGGCCAGACCCGTCCGGCGGCGCGCGACGTCTGGCATCTGTGTGTCAGTGGGGTGCGGCAGCGTTTTCGTCTGCCGGCGGGTCGCCCGCTGGCGTGGGTCGGTGCGGTGCTGGTCGCTGTGATCCTGGGTGGGTTCGGTGCGTTCGTCGGTTCGCGGGCGGCCGGGCTGTCCTTCCCGGACCTGCCCGACGACGCCCGGGTCGCCGCTCTGACGGAGCTGGCGGTTCCCGGGGGCTCGGGTTTCTCGCTGGACCGTTCGGATTCGGCGTGGAAGGGCGCTGTTCCCAACGTGTCCGGCGTCGTCGACGTGCCCGCATGGACGCCCGAGCTCAGCCGGGACCGGTTGGCGGCCGACGGGTGGCGGGTCACCCCCGTGTACGAGGTGCCTGGGGCGTGGTCCGGGGCTGACGGTGTTCAGACGCCGCTGCGGGGGTTCGCGTTCGACGGCGTCCGCGACGGGCTTCATGTGCGGGTCGGCGGGTATGCCTCGCCCGGGTCCGCGACCGTTTCGGTGGTCTTGTCGCCGGTGGACACCGGCGCGGTTCTCCCTGCGGTGATCGCCGGTGGTGTGCTCGGGTTTCTCGCGGGCTGGCTCATCGCCGCCGCCGGTGCACACCGGATACGTCGGTTGCCCGTGGTCCGTCGGTGGGCTGCGGTGGTCGTGTCCGGGCTGGCCATGGCGACGCTTGTCGTGCCTGCCTCGGCCCTGTACATCCTCGCGGCGCGGGATGTGAGTCTGTCGGGTGGTGTCGTGCGAGTCCTGCACGACGCGGTCAATGCCGGCCCCTACTGGTCTGTCGTCACGCCGTGGACGTTGGTGCAGCTCACTGTTGTGGGCTTCGGGCTGAGCGTCGCGGCTTGGGCGGTGATGGGTGGCCGCCATCGGTCGGAGGTGGTGGTGGGCCAGACGCCGACGCCGGGATAGTCACGACTCTGGATCGGGCGCTACGCGGGGGTCGACCTCGCCGGTGTCATCACGTCGAGCCGTCACGGGGGCGGTAGCGACGTGTTTCACCCATGAACTGATCGTCCGGCCCGGTCGGCGCCCACAGCGCGTGGACCGGGCCGGACTCTGTTCGTCTACGACCAGGCGTCGAGCCGTGTCATCAGGGCGTCCGGTCCTGTTTCATGCCGCGCGGTGTGAAACGGGACTGTGGGGTCGGGCGGTGAGATCCGCCGGTGCGCGGGTCCTGGACCGGTGCTCCCCGTGTGCAGCGTGTTGAAGATCCTGGCTCGCCTCACCGGCGTCGTTGACCGGGTCGTCGCGTTGCAGCATCGGGAACGCGTCGTGGGCGGTGGTCTCCCGGGTGGGGGTCGAGGCGATCGCCCGCGGGGATGTCCGGCCGCTGCGGCCGTGGTTTGGTGCGGTCCGTCGGTGGCCGTGGTCGGCAATGGCGTTGATGGTCAACGGCTTGGTGTCGGGCGGCATCGGCGGATGGTCGGATCGGAGCATCGTGACGATCCCGAGGATCAGGTCCGGTCCAGACCTCTGGTGAGTGATCAGGGGTCGGGTCGGGGGCTCGCCGTGCGGGTCGTGAATCGGGTCGACGACATGCATCCTGTGGCGGCCAGCCCGCGGCCGGGCGGGGCTGCGCTGGCCTGAGGTCGGCTGTTCGGGGTGCAGGCGGCCGGGGGTCGGATGCGGCGCTGTGAGGTCGGGTCGTGTCGGGTCTATTCGGTGGCGGCGAGGAAGTCGGAGTAGAACAGGCCGAGGCCGGCCGCTACGCAGACGCCGGCAATGGTCCAGAAGCGGACGACGATGTTGACTTCGCTCCAGCCGACGAGCTCGAAGTGGTGGTGCAGGGGCACCATGCGGAAGACGCGTCTGCCGGTGGTCTGGAAGGAGACGATCTGGATCACCCAGGTGACGGTGATGATGAAGAAGAGGCCGCCGATCAGGATCGACAGCAGGGTGGTGCGGGTGGCCACGGCGAGTCCGCCGATGAGGGCGCCGAGGCCGAGTGCTCCGACGTCGCCCATGAAGATGCGGGCTGGGGAGGTGTTCCACCAGAGGAAGCCGACGCAGGCGCCGGCGGCGGCTGCGGCGATCATGGCGATTTCCAGGGGGTCGCGGACCTGGTAGCAGTAGTCGTTGGTGCGGGTGTAGGTGTCGTCGGCGCACCAGTGCCGGTATTGCCAGTATCCGATCAGTGCGTAGGCGCCGAGTACGAGGGTGGAGGCGCCGGTGGCGAGTCCGTCGAGGCCGTCGGTGAGGTTGACGCCGTTGGACATTGCGGTGATGACGAAGACGAAGACGATGACGGAGCCGACTTTGCCGACGTTGAGCCAGCTGATGTCGCGGATGAAGGAGATGTTCTCGCTGGCGACGGTTTGGCCGTTGGTGCTGGCCATGTAGAGGGCGGCGATGCCGAAGCCGGTGCCGATGACGGCTTGGCCGAGGAGTTTGCCTTTGGCGGAGAGGCCGTCGGAGTTGCGTTTGCGGACTTTGAGGAAGTCGTCGATGAAGCCGACGGCGCCGCAGAAGACGAGGAGGCCGAGCAGGACGAGGGCCGTCATGGTCGGTTTCTCTTGGGCGATTTGTCGTTCGGGCAGGGTGGTGAGTGCGAGGTGGCCGGCGATGTAGGCGATGAGGGTGGCGACGATGAATACGACGCCGCCCATGGCGGGGGTGCCTTTCTTGCCGTCGTTGGAGGCGAGGCCGAGGGAGCGGATGGGTTGTCCGGCTTTGAGTGCGGTGAAGACGCGGATGGCGATCGGTGTGCCGAACAGGGAGATGACGAAGGCGACGGCGGTCGCGACGATGACGGCTCTCACGGGCGGGTCTGGGTTTCGTGGGGGTGGCGCTGGTGGCCGGTGGTGTGGGTGTGGGGTGGGTCGGCGGCGTCGGTCACGGGGCTCGATCCTGCCATCCGGTGGTGATCGGGTTGTTGCTACTCCCCTGTTGTCGGCGGTCGGGAGGCCTCTTGCGTGGGCCGGGTTCGGGTGGGGCGTACGGGATGAGGGGTTTTAGGGTTTTGGGATGTCTGATTCTTTGACGTTCGTCGCTGCGGCTGATGGTCGGTGGCGGGAGCGTGGTCGTGCGGTGGTGGAGCGTTTGCGGGCGGCTTTGGGGCCGTTGGCGGTGCGGGTGGAGCACATCGGGAGTACGGCGGTGCCGGGGATGGCGGCGAAGCCGGTTTTCGATGTGCAGGTGAGTGTGGTGGATCTGGAGGTGGCGGTGGCTGCTTTCGATGGTCCGTTGGCGGGGTTGGGGTTTGTTCGGTTGCCGTATGAGGGTGACCATGTGCCGGCTGGTTGTGGGGATGGGCCGGGGTTGTGGGTGAAGCGGTTCTGGTGTTTGCGGGGTGTGGGTGTGGTGGAGCCGGTGAATTTGCATTGCCGGTTGGTGGGGTCGCCGAATGAGCGGTTGGCGTTGTTGTTTCGGGATTGGTTTCGGGCGCATCCGGCGGCGGTTCCGGCGTATGGGGCGTTCAAGGTGGCGTTGGCGGCGGCGGTGTCGCAGGACTTGGGTGTTTATACGGATGTGAAGGATCCGGTGGTGGATCTGGTGGCGGTGGTGGCTGAGGAGTGGGCCGCGGTTTCGGGTTGGTCGGTGTGAGGTGGGGCTGGGGCTACCTGGTTTCGGGGTTGCAGGGGTAGTGCGGGTGGGTGGGGTCGGGCGGTGTACTCGGCGGCATGTTTCTTTCGCGGGGTGTGCTGGTCGGGGCGTGGTGTTGGGTGGTTGCGGCGCCGTTGTTCGTGGTGGCGAATGTGGTGGTGGGTGCGGGGTGGGCGGAGCCGGGGTTTGATTGGGCGTTTCATAACGTCAGTGATCTCGGGAATGTCGGGTGCGGGGTGTGGGATGTGTCTCGGCCTCGTTATGTCTGCTCCCCCGGGCATGACGTGATGAATGCGGCGTTCGTCGTGACGGCGGTGTTGTTGGTGGTGGGTTTGTTTCTGGTTCGCCGTTTGGGGGCGGTCGGGCGGGGTGCTTGGTGGTTGATGGCGTCGGGTGCGGTGGGTTTGGGATTGGCGGGGTTGTTTCCGGCTGATGTGGACGAGAACTGGCATGTGTTCGGGGCGGTGCTGGTGTTCGTGGCCGGTAATGCGGGGTTGGTGCTGGCGGGGTGGGGTGTCGGGGGCTGGCGTGGGTGGGTGACGTCGGTGTCGGGGGTGGTCGCTCTGGTGGCGGCGGTGTTGTTTCTGCGGCAGGTGGGGTTGGGTGTGGGGGTGGGTGCGGTGGAGCGGTTGGCGGTGTTTCCGTTGTCGGTGTGGGCGTGTGCGGCGGGTGTGGATGTGCTGGTGCGTGGCCGTGTTGTCGCCGGGGGTGAGGTGTGGTGATGGTGCGGTGGGTGACGGGTTTTCTGGATTCGCCGTCGCGGGAGGCTGAGTCGTTCTGGGTGGCGGTGACGGGGTGGTCGTTGTCGCGGCGGCGGGCCGGTGGTGTGTTTGCGACGTTGGTGCCGGTGCGGGGGGATGCGTGTCTGCGGGTGCAGGTGGTGGGTGACGGTGTGCCGCGGGCGCATGTGGATCTGCATGTGGAGGATGTGGCGGGCGCGGCGGGGCGGGTGGTGGGGTTGGGGGCGTCTGCGGTGGCTGATCTCGGCGATGTGCGGGTGTTTCGCTCCCCCGCTGGGATCGTGTTCTGTCTGGTGCCGTGGGGTGGGGAGTCGGTGCGGCCTTGTGGGGCGGTGAGTGTGGTGGATCAGTTGTGTCTGGATGTGCCGGCGGGGGTGTATGAGCGGGAGGTGGCGTTCTGGTCGGCGGTGACGGGGTGGGCGGTGCGGGGCTCGGATCTGCCGGAGTTCTCGTTCTTGGAGCGGCCGTCGGGGCTGGGGATGGGGTTGTTGTTGCAGCGGATCGGGTCGGGTCCGGCGGGGGTGCATGTGGATTTCGCGTGTGTGGATGTGGATGCCGAGGTGGCGCGGCATGTGGGGTTGGGGGCGGGTGTGGTGCGGCGGGTGCCGGGTGATTGGACGACGTTGCGGGATCCGGTGGGGCGGGAGTATTGCGTGACGGGGCGTCCGCCGTACTCGTGTTGATCATTTCGGTGTGGTGTGCGGTTGTTGTCGGTGGGTGCTGGTAGAAAGAAGCCGCTCTCATACAGGCGTACGAAGGTGGTGGGGTTTGTGACGGCGGCAGGCGTGGAGGCCGGTGGGCTGACCGCGGACGAGTTGCAGCAGGTTCGGGACGCGCTGGCGGCCGGTCGGAAGCCTCGGGTGCAGTTCACCGATGCGGCGGGGCAGATCTCCGGGCAGATCGGGCAGGTGGTCGCTCTGGAGGATCCGGCGGTGTCGGATGAGTGGGTGGTGGTGAGGTTCGGGCGTGACGAGTTGCCCTTCTCCCCCGGTGATCTGCGGATCGCGCCGAAGGGTGCGGTGCCGAGGAAGGCGGCCCCGGTGGTGGTAGAGCCGGTGGAGCCGGTGTTGTCGGGTCCGGAGTTCCTGATCGACAAGCCGCTTCCGGTGAAGCCGCCGGCTCCGCGTAAGAGTGAGGAGGAGGTGCCGGTGACGGCTGCGCGTAAGGCGGCGCGTCCGGTGAAGGCGAAGCCGGGTCCGAGTTTGACGGTGACTCTGGCCTACGGTGAGGGCGAGTGGACGATCGCGGCCAATCAGGGTGCGAAGGCGTTGGCCCGGCCGTATGTGATTCGTCCGGCGGAGGCGTTGAAGATGGTGTCGCTGATCGACATGCCGGGGGTGCAGGAGGCGGTTGATCAGATCATGGCGGCGGAGCGGGCCGAGGCGGAGCAGCAGGCGCAGCGGTTGCGGGCGGAGCTGGCTGAGGTGGAGGCCCGCCTCGCGGAGTTGGGCGAGGCGGGCTGAATCGGCTGGTGTGGTGGTGGGGCCGGGCTCAGTGGAAGTATTTGAGCCCGGCGACGCCGGCGATGACCAGGAGCAGGCAGATGATGCGGGGCAGGCTGGCCGGTTCGTTGAGGGCGATCATGCCGACGAGGGCGGTGCCGACGGCGCCGATGCCGACCCATACGGCGTATCCGGTGCCGACGGGGATGGTGCGCAGGGCGTAGCCGAGGCCGCCCATGCTGAGGATGACGGCGACGCCGAAGACGGCGGTGGGTGCGGGTCGGGTGAAGCCGGCGCTGCGGTCGAGGGCGATGGCCCAGACGGTTTCGAGCAGGCCGGAGATGATCAGGACGAGCCAGGCCATGACGGGTCACCTCGGGGGCGGTCGTCTTGTCAGGCCGGGTACGACACGCAACTCGTCCGGGGCTTCGTGGTCACGAGCCGTTTCCGAGGTTAGCCACTCGACGGCGGGGGTGGGAGCGGTCGGGCCGGTCGGGTGATCGATCACACCGTCCCCCGGCGTCGGTGGGTGCTCAGGGGCAGGTGATGCGGGGGTTGTCGGGGGCGAGTTGTCCGGCGGGGTTGGTGAGGTAGAGCCATACGTGCAAGTCGTAGTGGACTGGCATGGGTGGGGCGCCGGCGGGGACTTCGTGGCCGGTCATCGGGCCGTCGAAGGGGTGGCCGAACAGGGTGGGCCGGTCGGGGTCGGTCGTGAGGTTGCCGTCGGCGTCGGCTTTGAAGTATTCGATGCCGGCGAGGCGGATGCTGTTCTTCGGGCCGGGCACGTAGAGCAGGACTTCGGGCCAGACGGGGTCGATGGCGGGGGCGGCGGCGAGTTTCGGGTTGAGGTAGTGCCATCCCATGCCGGGTGTGCACAGTTCGGTGGGTAGGTAGCCGGTGGCGATGGCCTCGTCGACGTCGGTGAAGCGTTTGGTGGCGTCGATGAGGACTTTGCGTTGGGCGGCGCTGAGCCGGGCGGGTTCGGGCGTCGTGTGGTCGAGCCTCGTCTGGTCGACCCTCGGGTGGTCGAGCCTGGGGTCGGCGGCGTGGGCGGGTTCGGCGACGGCTGAGGTGAGGGCGCAGGTGGCGGCCACCGCGGCGGTCAGGAAGCGTGTGATCATGCAGGTCAGGGTGGGTCACCGCGGCCGGGGTCGTGCGGGTTTCGCCGGGGAGTCCATCCCGTGTGGTGATGGTGGCCCGGGTGGGGGCTGCGATCCTCGGACTGCGCTGCCGCGCTCGGGTGGTGGTCAGTGCCGGTGGCGTACGCGGGACAGGTCGTGTGGGCGGGACCGGTCGATCACTTTCGGGGTCTGCATCTGGTCGTGGCGCAGCGGTGTCAGGGTCTCGTCGAGAGCGTCCATGATCAGCCGGGTGGCGTGCAGAGCCTGGGCGCCGGGGGTGCCGGTCTGTGCGGTGCTGAGGTCGACCGGGTGGTCACCGAAGCGGACCTGCACCACGGGGCGGGTCAGTAGGGCGCGCAGGAGGGCGCGGCCGGCGTGTTTCGGGGCTTGCCACGGCATGACGGCGTGGGTGCCCCATTGGGCGACCGGTAGGACGGGTGCGCCGGTCATGTGGGCTATCCGGGCTGTTCCGGTCTTGCCGCGTTCGGGCCACATCCAGGGGTCAAGGCCGATGCGGCCTTCGGGGTAGACCAGTACGGCGGAGTTCTCGGCGAGGGCTTTCGCGGCGTTGGGCAGGGCGTCGGCGACGTGGGCGGTGTTGCGGTCGACGCGGATGTGCCCGCAGTGCCGCATGATCGCGCCGAGGACGGGTGCGCGGAAGACGCCGCCGGTGGCCATGAAGCGGGGCACGATGCCGGTGTGGTGGCACGCTGCCATGATGACGAGCGGGTCGATCGGGCTGACGTGGTTGGCGGCCAGGATGACCGGTCCGCCGCGCAGGTGCTCGGGCAGGCTGCCGGACACCCGTAGGCGGGCGAACGGGATCAGCACGATCCGGGCGGCGGCGAGCAGCCACCGCCATAGTCGCGGTGCTCGCCAGGTAGGTGGGCTGTCCATGAGTCTCGAATGATCGCATGCCCGCCTCTGGGCCGGGGCGGCTGACCTGTCTGTCAGCCGGTGAGGGCGGCGGCGATGCGGGCGGCGGCGGTGGCCGGGTCGGTGGTGGTGGTGTCGACGCTCAGGTGGTAGGTCATGCCGTGGTGGGCGTGTCGGGCCGACCAGCGGGCCAGGCCGGGCCGGTTGCCGCGGGCGTGTTCGCGGCGGGCCAGTTCGGTGTCGTCGCAGTACACCCCGACGTACAGTGGCCGCCATGGGGTGAGCACGTGCAGCCAGTCGTCGCGGATGTGGTCGCTGAGCAGCATCTCGTCGATGATCACCGGGTTGCCGGCGGCGAGGAGGGCGGTGACGGCGCGGTGGAAACCGGTCAGCATGCGGGTGCCGATGTCGCCGTGGGTGATGCGTAGCATCGGGTGGCCGTCGTCGTCGGGTAGCCGGTCGTAGGCGAATCCGAGGTGGCGCATCTGTCCTTCGGGGCCGCCGGCCCACCGGTCGGGGACCATCGTGAAGCAGGTGTCCAGGCCGAGCAGCATCATGGGTTCGCCGGTGAGGTTCTGCAGGGCCCGGCCGAGGGTGGTCTTACCCGCGCAGGAGGCGCCGTTGAGCATTACCACCGGTGGTGTCGAAGCGGTCACGGGCCTGATTGTGCCGGTGTGTGGCGGGTGTCGACGGTGGCGGTCAGCTGGGGGAACGCTGGCGTAGGTAGGCCAGGACTGCTTCGCGGGTGGTGCGGACCCCGAACAGGGCCCGGGCTTCGGCGATGCGGCGGTTGGCGGTGCGCAGCGACAGGAACTCGGCGGCGGCCGCGGCGGCGATGGTGTCGCCGGCGGCGAGCCGGTCGAGGAGGGCGCGTTGTTCGGGGATGAGGTTGGCGATGGTGTCGGAGCCGTCCATGCCGCGGTGGACCGGGCCGAGCCGGGACAGGTCGTCGATGAGGGCGCGTCCGGCGGGTGACTCGGGGTCGCAGACGGCGACGACGCCGGCGCCGCGGGCTGCGGCCAGGACGGCGAGTTGCGCTGATTCGAGGTCGTCGTCGCTGATGCGGGCGTGCAGGATCAGGTGGGCGGCGCCGACGTCCCAGGACGGGTCGGGTAGGGCGAACCCGGCCCGGGTGGTCCATCCGTCGCGGGCCAGGCGCCGCAGGACGGTGTCGGCTTCGGCGGAAGTGGCGACCACGTGACGTGGGGCATCGTCGGGTTGTCGTATCACCGGCCATCCTCGCTGATGTCGAAGGGTTCGGGTCTTGCCGGGGTGGTGGTGAAGGCCAGTGCCGCTGCTTCGGTCCGGGTGCGTGCCCCGAGTTTGCGCATGCTCGCGCGGATGTGGGTGTCGACGGTCTCGGCGGAGATGCCGAGTTGCCCGGCGATGCGGCGGGTCGGCTCCCCCGCCGCGACCAGGCCGAGGACGTCCAGTTCGCGGCGGGTGAGCCGGCCGTCGGAGCGGGGGCTGCGGCTGTCGCGTTGGATCTGGTGGCGGCGGAGTCCGCGGCGGGCGCGGCCGGCCAGGACGGTGAGTCCGGCGGTGTCGGCGAGGTGCTCGGCGCGTAGTAGTGCGGCGACGGCCTGGTCTCGGTCGGTGCTGGTGAGTCCGGCGGCGATCAGGCAGCGGATCTGTTCGCGGAGGGCGACCGGTTGCCAGCTGTCGGCGGCGGTGTCCAGGCCGGAGCCGACGGCCCAGGCGGTGAGGGTGCGGCGGGCGGCGATGGGCAGGTCGACGGGGATCGCCGCGGTGCCGGGCTGGCCGAGGTCGTAGGCGGCCCACCGGGCGGTGATCGCGTGGAGGCCGGCGAGCAGGCCGGTGCCGGCGTCGGCGGGGGTCCGGGCGGCGCGGTCGGGTTGTCCGTCGAGCCAGGCGGCTTCGCGGGCGACCCAGGCGGCGGCCGGGTGGGCGGGGGCGTTCTGCAGGCGGGCGCGGGCGGCGGCGAGTAGTCCGGTGTCGGCTTCGATCAGGGCGGTCGCGGCGGTGGCGTAGGCGCGGGCCTGTTCGGGCAGGGCACGGTCGGTGAGGTTCGCGGCGCGGCGCAGCACGCCTTCGATGCCGTCCCAGGACAGTTCGGTGGGCACGTCGGGGCCGTGCAGGGCGAGCGTCCAGTCGGCGGCGGCCAGGAATCGGGTCTGCCAGCCGTAGGCGAGTGTCGCGGCGGCGGCGGTGGCCGCGGTCAGGGCGGCGGCTGCGGCGTCGGTCAGGCGGCCTTCCGCGGCGAGGTGTTCCACGAGCAGCCACGCCGACCAGTGGGAGATGAGCGGGTCGGCGGATCCGGCGGCCTCGCGCAGTGCGGTGTCCCAGCCGGGTAGCCGGTGGGTGGCGCGGACCGCGGCCAGGGCGGCGACGATGCCCGGTGGGGGCTGCGGGTGCCGGACGGCGATCTTGTCGGCCAGTTCGAGGGCGCTCATCGGTTCGGTGGCCAGGGCGCACAGTAGTTGGACCCGGTCGCGGGCGGCGACGATACGCGCGGCGGCGGTGTCCGGTACGGCGCGGACCGCGTCGCGGGCGGTGGACGGCTCGCCGGCCTGCAGTAGGGCTTCGCCGCGCAGCGCGGCGGCTTCCAGCGCGAGTGGGTCGACCGGTACGGCGCCGGGGACGGGCCCGGCCAGGGCCGCCAGTGGTCGCAGGACGTCGGCGGCGTCGGTGGCCCGGCCGGTGGCCAGGGCCGCGTCGGCGGCGGCGAGACGCACGCGCGGGTCGACGTCGGCGGGTAGCCCGCAGGCGAACAGCAGCAGCGCGGCGCGTTCGGCGCCGGTGGCCCGGTCGGCGGCGGCGAGGGCTGTGCGGTAGGCGCCGGCGGGGTCTCCGGCGGCGGCGAGGTGCCGGGCGGCCTCCGCCGGTGGGGTGAGCTCGGCGAGGCGGGCGTGCAGGTCGGCGCGGGCGGCGGTGTCGAGGAGCCCGGCGGCGGTCTCGGCGACGTACGCCGACACCGGTAGCAGGGAGCCGCCGGCCTCGGCGGTGACCAGCCCGGCGGCCAGCAGGTCGGCGGCGCCGGTGCCCAGCAGTGCGGGGGCGGCGGGGCGTCCGAGCAGGCCGAGCGCGGCCAGGGCGGTCCGGGCGGGGCGGGGCAGGTCGGCCAGGGCGGCGGCGATCGCGTACGCCACCTGGTCGATGTCCTCGCCGATCGGGGCGCGGCCCGCGGCTGCCTGGCGGGCCAGTGCGGTGATGGCGAGGGGGTTGCCGCCGGCGCGGGCGACGACGGCGGCGGTGGACTGCTCGTCGAGGCCGCCGGCGCTCTTGCGGACCAGGGCGTGTGCCTGCTCGCTGGTCAGCGGTGGGATCGCCAGCCATGCGGTCGCGGCGTCGCGCAGGGCGCCCGCGAGCGGTTCGGGCAGGCGGTGCGGGGTCCGCACGGCGACGAGCACCCGGCAGCTGCGGGCCAGGTGTGGCAGGGCGGCGAGGGTGGCCGGGTCGGCGTGTTGCAGGTCGTCGAGGATCAGCAGACCGCCGCGGATGCGGGAGCGGACGGCCTCGGCGAGCAGGGGCACGTCGTCGGCGGGCAGCCGGGCCCGGACCGCCCGGGACAGGGCCAGGGCCGGGACCTGCGACAGCATGGCCAGGCCGCCGCCGAGGTGGGCGGGGCCGGGCACGGCGGCGGCGATGCGCCGCAACAGGGTGGTACGTCCGCAGCCGGGCGGCCCGGTCAACACGACGAGGGCGGGCCCCTGGCGCAGAGCGGTTCGGGCGGCCACCTCTGGCTCGTCCGTCACCTGCGCCCTCCCATCCCCGTCACGAACTTCTCTGCACCGGCCACCATCCGTGGCGCCGGCATCACTGGCACGATCTCGGGATCCCGGTCACGGTGCCGGCCTCCGTAGGCTCTGCGAGACTGCGGTGAACTACAGGAGGGCCCTTTCGTGACGTCGACTTCCGCGATAAGCACATTGTCGCCGACGGTGTGCTGCGCTGACGAGTCGAAGTGAACGGGCCGCTCACCTCCGGAATCGCGACTCTCTGTCACGAGATCGTCACCCGGGTTTCCTCCGATGCTGGTCAACAGGTCCAGCACATTAGCAACCGTCTTCACGATCCGTTACGGGTGGCGATCGCGGGGCGCCTTAAAGCCGGAAAGTCGACACTAGTCAACGCGCTCATCGGGCGGCGGGTCGCCCCCACCGCGGCCGGAGAGTGCACGCGCGTGGTCACCCGATTCCGTTACGGGCCCGCCGACCGTATCGACGTGGTCACCCGTGACGGTGACCGGCACAGCCTGCCCCTGGACGAGGACGGCATGGTCCCGGACCGTCTCGGCGTGCCCGCGACACGGATCGCGTACGTCGACGTCGCTCTCACCAGCGACCGGCTGCGGGACCTGACCGTCGTGGACACCCCCGGCCTGGCGTCGACCGACACCGCCGGCAGCGCCCGCGCCGAGGCCGCCGTCGGCATCGACGACGACTCCGCCGGCGAGGTCGCCGCCGCCGAGGCGGTGGTGTACGTGTTCACCCAGGCCGTCCGCGCCGACGACGTACGCGCCCTGCAGGCCTTCCACAACGCGTCGGCACGCCTGGCGACCAGCCCGATCAACGCGATCGGGGTGCTGGGCCGCATTGACACGCTGGCCGGCGGCGCCGCCGATCCGTGGCCGGTGGCCGAACCGCTGGCCCGCCAGCAGGCGCAACTGCTGGCCCGCACCGTCGGTGACGTGGTGCCGGTGGCCGGCCTGCTGGCCGAGACCGCCGAGGCCGGCCGGCTGACCGGCGGCGACCGCGACGCCCTGGCCCGGCTCGCGGCCCTGGCGCCCGCCGAGCTGTCGCTGCTGCTGATGTCGGCCGACCTGTTCCGCCGCCGGCCCGCCCCTGTCAGCGCCGACCAACGCGAACGGCTGCTGACCCGCCTCGACCTGTACGGCATCGGCTTCGCCTGCGCCCAGCTGGCCGAGGCGCCGAAGCTGGGCACCGGCGAGCTGGTGCGACGGCTGGCGGCGGCATCCGGGCTGGCCCGGCTGACCGCCACCGTCGACCAGACGTTCCGCTGGCGCTCCGACGCGATCAAAGCCGGATGGGCACTGACCCGCCTGGAACGTCTGGCCTCACTGGACCGACGTAACCGCGACATCATCCGCGACGCCGTCGAGCAGGCGCTCCGCGACCCCGCCTACCACCGGCTGCGGCTGCTCGACGCCGCCCAGCGGGCAGCGACCGGCGCCGTGCCGCTGCCGGCCGACCGCGAGCACGAGCTGATCCGGCTGGCCACCTCCACCGACCCCCGCTTCATCCTCGACCTGCCCGGCGCCGCCGACGCCGACGTGGCCACGGCGGCGGTCGCCGCGGCCGGCCGCTGGCGCGCCTACGCCGTCGACGGCGCCGGCCCGGCCCAGGCCCGCATCGCGCACGTCGCCCACCGCGGTTTCCAGCTGCTCGCCCAGGAGGTCCGCCGGTGAAGGACCTGACGACGCTACTCGACACCGCCGTGCGTGACACCCTGTCGTACCTGCGCACCGCCGACCCGGACGCCGCCGCCGACCTGGCCCAGCTACGCCGCGCCCACCTGACCCGGCCCGGCGTGGTCGTCGTCGGCGAGACCAAACGCGGCAAGAGCTCCCTGGTCAACGCGCTGCTCGGCGTGCCCGGCCTGTCGCCGGTGGACGCCGCCGTCACCACCGCGGCGTACCTGAGCTTCGTTCCCGGCGACACGTTCACCGCCCGGGCGTGGCTACCCGGCGGCGACCAGATCGACATCGACGACCTGTCGTCGTGGGCCCGGGGCCACCAGCGCACCCGCAAGATCGAGGTCACCCACCCGGCGCCGCTGCTGCAATACCTGACCCTGCTCGACACCCCGGGCGCCGGCGGCCTCGACCCGGTGCACGCCACGATCGCCCTGGACGCGGTACGCCGGGCCACCGCCCTGCTGTTCGTCGCCGACGCCTCCGCCCCACTGTCGCAGCCGGAGCTCGACTTCCTGGCCGCCGCGACCGAACGCGTCGACGCCGTCGTCTTCGCCCTCACCAAGATCGACGCGTATCCGCAGTGGCGGACCATCGCCGAGGACAACCGGTCGCTGCTGCAGGCCCACGCCCCACGCTTCGCCGGCGCACCCTGGTTCCCGGTGTCGGCGCGCCTGGCCGAGGCGGCCCTGACCGCCGACGCGGCCACCCGCGACACCCTGGCCGCCGAGTCGAAGGTCCCCGCCCTGCAACACGCCCTGGTCGAACTGGCCGGCCGCGGGCACCAACTGCGCCTGGCCAACGTGCTGCGCGCCGCCCACCGGGACCTGACCCGCCTGCGTGACCTGGCCGACGAACGGGTGAACGCGGCCGCCGCCGACGCCACCGCACAGGCCGCCACCCGCGCCGAACGCGCCGCGCTGGCCGCCCGCAAACGCACCGAGTCACGCCAGTGGACCCTCAAACTCAACGCCGAGATCCAGCACGCCCGGGTCGCGGTCGTCGGCCGGCTACGGACCCGGCTCACCGAAGTCCAGCACGACTACGCGCGACGCATCGACGCCGCCAAGGGCGAGGCCCTGACCGCACTGCCCGACGACCTCGACACCCAGCTGCAGGCGGTCGCCGCGCAACTGTCGACCATCCTGGAGGACACCTATCGCGACGTGGCCGAGAAGGTGCTGGCCGACACGTTCGACCCGGCCCGCGTCAGCGCCACCCTGCGCCACGCCATGACCGCCGGCCCGCCCCGCGACGGCTCCGGCGACAACATGCTCATCGCCCTGTCCGCCGGCGGGATCGCCCTGATCGCCGGGCGCGGCGCGATGCTCGGCGTATCGGCGCTCGGCATCGGCGGGGCCGGGCTGCTGATGCCGTTCGCCGGACTGGGACTCGGCCTGGCCGCCGGCGGGTACGTCATCTACCGCCGGCGCGTGCACACCGACCGCCGGCACGCCCACACCTGGCTGCGTGACGTGCTCGCCGAAGCGCGGGCGGCACTGACCGACGAGATCAGCGGCCGGTTCACCGACCTGCAGTACGCCCTGTCGGTCGCCCTCGACGACGCCATCGAACGCCGGCTCCGTGAACTCGACGCGCTCATCGCCGAGATCGACGCGGCCGCCGCCGAGGATGCCGCCGGACGCGCGAAACGCCGGGCCGCGGCCACCACCGACCGTGACACCGCGGCGGCACGCCTGCGGGCCGCCGACGAAGCCCTGCTACGGGCCCGTTCCCTCACCCCCACTCCCACCGACGAAGGACAGGCCTGAGATGACCGACCACTGGGACCACGACGACGACGCGTTCGGCTTCGACCTGCCCGACGACCACACCCCGCTGCACGAGCCGCTCGCCCACGACGACCCCGACACCTGGGACCTGCCGGACGTGCAGGAGATCCCGCACGTCCCCGACCTGCCCGAACTGCATGACCTGCCCGAGGAGGCCGCGGCCGTCGCCGACGACACCGTCTTCCCACCGGCGCTGGAGGTCGACCTGCCCGAACCCGTCGACGGTTTCCCCTGGATCGACGCCACCACCCTGGGCGCCGCCGACCCCACCGGCTTCCTGCCACCGGTCGAGAACGTCACCCCCGAGGAGCTCGCCTCCTACGCCGGCATCGAGATCCCCGAGGGCGCCGACCCGTGGACGGTGCTGACCGCCTCCGACGATCCCGCCACCGCCGCCCTCGCCCGGTGGTGGACGACAGGTGAACAGTGATCCACATCTCCCGCTGACGTCGCAGTGATGGCATCATGACCGCGCACCGACCACATTCGTAGGAGCGCACCCGATGGCCGTCGACGGCAACAGCACCACCCTCGCGAGCAAGCGGGAACGCACCGGCTGGTACTTCTACGACTGGGCGAACTCGGCGTTCTCCACCACCGTCATCACCGTGTTCCTCGGCCCGTTCCTGACCACCGTCACCGAGCGGGCCGCCGGCTGCGCCATCGACGCCGACACCTGCGACGGCACCGTCCACCCGCTGGGCATCCCGGTCGCCGCCGGCTCCTACTACGCGTACCTGGTCAGCCTGTCGGTGCTGTTGACCGTGTTCGTCCTGCCGGTGATGGGCGCGATCGCCGACCGCGCCCCGCGTAAGAAGCCGCTGCTGGCCGGCGCCGCGTTCACCGGCGCGGCCGCCACCGTCGCGATGGCCTTCGTCACCGGCGACCGCTACCTGCTCGGCGGGCTGCTGTTCATCGTCGCCAACATCTCCTTCGGCGCGGCGATCGTCGTCTACAACTCGTTCCTGCCGCACCTGGCCGGCCCCGACGACCGCGACCGGATCTCCAGCCGCGGCTGGGCCGTCGGCTACCTCGGCGGCGGTGTGCTGCTGCTGCTCAACCTGGTCGCGGTGATGAGCCTGTCGCAGGAGGGCAACCCGCAACGCACCCTGGACCTGGCCCGCTGGTCGATCGTGTCGGCCGGCATCTGGTGGGCGGCGTTCACGATCGTGCCGCTGCTGTGGCTGCGCGAGCACCCCGGCGCCGCGTCGAAACCGCAGACGGGCGGCAACGTGCTCACCGACGGCTTCAAACAGCTCGGCCACACCATCAAGGGCATGCGCGCCTACCCGCTGACCCTGGCGTTCCTCGGCGCGTACCTGATCTACAACGACGGCATCCAGACGGTCATCGCCCTGGCCAGCCAGTTCGGCACCGAAGAACTCAAACTCGAACAGTCGGCGCTGATCCTGACCATCCTGATCGTGCAGTTCCTGGCCTTCGGCGGCGCCCTGGCCCTGGGCGCACTGGCCACCCGCATCGGCGCCCGCAAGACCATCCTGATCGCCCTGGCCCTGTGGCTGGGCGTGGTGTCGGCCGCCTACTTCCTGCCCGAGGGCGAACCGATCCCGTTCATGCTGCTCGGCGCCGGCATCGGCATCGTCATGGGCGGCAGCCAGGCCCTGTCGCGCAGCCTGTTCTCCCAGCTCATCCCGGCCGGCAAAGAAGGCGAGTACTACGGCTTCTACGAGATCAGCGACAAAGGCACCAGCTGGCTCGGCCCGCTGTTCTTCGGCCTGATCTTCCAGCTCACCAACAGCTACCGCGCCGGCATCGTGTCGCTGGTCGTGTTCTTCCTGATCGGCGGCGTGCTCCTGGCGTTCGTGCCGATCCGGCGCGCCATCGAGGCCGTCGGCAACACCCCGCCCAAGCTGATCTGATGGACATCAGCATCGACCCGGCGTCGGCGACCCCACCCTACGAACAGGTCCGCCTGCGCATCGCCGCCCTGGCCGCCGACGGCGACCTGGCAGCGGGCACCCGTCTGCCGCCGGTGCGCCAGCTCGCCGGCGACCTGGGGCTGGCGGTCAACACGGTGGCCCGCGCCTACCGCGAGCTCGAGCAGGCCGGCCTGGTGCAGACCCGCGGCCGGCACGGCACGGTCATCACCGCCAAGGCCACCAACACCTCCGGCCAGGCGGCCCGCGCCGCCCAGGCCTACGCCGAACGCGTCCGGGCTCTCGGCATCCCACCGGAAGCGGCGTTAGCGCTGGTCAAGGCCGCATTAGAAGATCAATGACCGGTGGGGGTACGCCGTCGGCCGCCCCGCGCCGCACCACCACTGCCGTGGCTGTCGAACGCGACGCAGGCGACCGGGCGCGCCCACCAGCGCGCCTCACGGGCGTAGCCCCGGCGCACCGCCCACCCTGACCAGCGAACCCGGCGCCCACCCCGGCCTGCTTCATGGTCACGGCAGCGGCCGTCCCGCTCACCGCCGCAGTCCCGGCGGGCGTCCGGCGCGCGGTCACCAATCCCGGCGGCCATTCCGCTCGTGGTAGCCGTCCCGCTTGCCGTCGCCATCGCAGCGGCCATTCCGCTCGCGGTCGCCGTCCCGGCGCGCGTTCCGTTGGCCGTCGCAGCGGCCGATGCTCCCGGTGCCGGGATCGGGTTCGGACACCGTCCCCGGGCGCTCGGCAGAGGCGCCCGCCCGGGAACGGTGACCGCACCGCGCCGATACTGTTCGATAGCCACCCATGGTTGCGTCGGCGGGGCAGGATGTTGCCCGTGCCCCGCAATCGCCTGATCCTGCGACAGGTTCTCCTGTCGCTCGCCGCCATGTTCGTGTGCCTGTCGGCGTGGGTCACCGTCGGGGTGCTGACCGGGCCGGGTTCGACCGCGCTGACGATCACGGCGGTCCCGGCGATGCTCCTCGGCCTGATCGCGCCGGTGCTGCTGTGGTTCGCCGGTGAGGACCCGCTCGACCGGCGGCCGGTGTGGTTCACGGGCATCAGCGTGGTGACCCTGCTGTTCGCGATCGCGGCGAGCGCCGGCGTGGCATCGGCCTATCTGGACGTGGCCGGCCGGCGGGTGCCGGTGGTGGTGACCGCCGGCGACGACACCGCCCATGAGGGCTACCAACTCGTCGTGGCGAGGACCACAGCCGACGGCGAGGACCTGGGTGAGGTCCTGGTCTTCGCCGACCGCGACGTGCGTGCCGGAGACCGCATGGTGGCGCTCATCGACCCGCTGGGCTGGTTCCCACCGAACGCCGGACAACCGTCACCGCAGCTGTTGCGCTACACCTACGGCCTGGCCGCCGCCGGGTCGATGCTGCTGGCCGTGCTGACCACTCTTCGGATCCGCCGTGACCTGCGCCGCTACGACTTCACCGGCAGCCGCCGCCCGGCCGAGCGCCTGCGCCGCGACCGGCCGCCCACCGTCGGCCTGCCCGTCCGCAACCCGCCACAGCACCCGTAAGACGGCCGCCCCGGTCAGGCGGCCAGGTGGGGCGGCCCCGCTGAGGCCGCCCATCCACTAACCCGTCACAGCACTTACATCCTGGGTAAGGCCTGACCGTCAGCGAACCCCGTCGCAGCACCCGCAGCCCCGCTCACCGATCGGGTGCAGCCAGGACCGGACATCGACGCTCGCCACACCCGGGCTGGCAGCCTCGCGAGGCTGCCAGCCCGGACTTGCGGCAGACTGCCGCCAGGCTTCGACCGCGAAGGATTCCTAGTTTCCGGAGCGGGGTCCGGGTCCGGGGCCGGGGATCAGGGGGCTGTCGGCGGCCTCGGCCAGGGCGTTCCACCAGGTGGCGCGGATGGCGTGGGCACCCCACGCGTTGGGCTCGATGACGCCGCAGAACCACAGGTCACGGTTGGCGGGGCGGGCGTCGGTCTGTGCCGGGTTCCCGGCGGTCACGCCGTGGCCGGTGAAGGCGGCGTGCACGTCGGCCAGGATCGCGCCGTGGCGGGCGGCCACGTCGGTCAGGGTGTTGTTGAGGGTACGGATCCAGTGCGGCGCCATCGGCCACGGGGTGAGTCCGGGCGCGGTGCCGGTGCCGTCGCTGGGGTCGTAGACGGTGGTGACCACGACCCGGCAGGTGCGCGGCAGCCGGATCAGGATCGCCTCGGCCTGGGCGGCGACCCGTCCGATGACGGCCGCGGCGGCGGTGTCGTCGCCGTAGGCGGTCAGCAGGTCGTTGCCGCCGACGGTGAGGGTGGCCAGGTCGGGGCCGCCGTTCAGGTGCGGCAGTTGCCGGTCGAGGACGTCGGCGGTGACGGCGCCGTCGCGGGCCGCCACGTCGACGCTCCAGCCGTTGGCGGCCAGGTCACGGCCGGCCCAGTCGGGGAAGTCGGTGTCGAGGTTGCGGTGCAGCAGGCTCGCCGCGCCACGGCCGGGACCGCCCGCGTAGTCGTCGATCGACATCGAGTCGCCGAGGGCGACGTACCGTCTCATGGTCGTCGATGATGCGCGACGCCCGGCGTCGGCGCGAGCCGATTTCGTGCCGTCAGTTGCGGTATCCGGTGACGTCGACGGCGCCCGGTGCGGCGGCGTGGCCGAGCATGCCGAGGACCGGCCCGGCAGCCAGTGCACCGGCTGTCCAGAACAGGGAGAGGCTGCCGGTGCCGGTGGCGTATCGCCGGCCGCTCGTCGGGTGCC
Source organism: Actinoplanes sp. CA-252034 (assembly GCF_050956125.1). Taxonomy (NCBI): domain Bacteria; kingdom Bacillati; phylum Actinomycetota; class Actinomycetes; order Micromonosporales; family Micromonosporaceae; genus Actinoplanes; species Actinoplanes sp. CA-252034. The sequence continues at coordinate 5,098,440 of NZ_CP191846.1, read as the reverse complement.
GGCCGGCCGCCATGATCAGCAGAATGGAGACGGCCGTGGCGGTGACCAGCAGGACGGTGACGTTCACGGCGGCCCGGCGGCGGCTCGACGTCCCGGCTGCGGTCACCGGCGCCGGTGTGCCGCCGGTGGCGTGGCCGGTTCCGGTGGCGTGGCCGGTGAGGAATGCGGCCGAGCCCATCAAAAGGGCGCTGCCGGTGATCATGGCGGCCGGGGTCGGCGCCGAACCCGGCGAGCGGCCGAGGTGGGCGAGCGGGAGCCGGGTTCGGCGGTTCGTGGGTGGGGCCGCATTCAGCCCGGCGGTCGCGTTGCCGGCCGGGACCGGCCGGCAACGTCGCGGGGTAGGGCACGGTTGTCCTACTGGCCGTACCGTCTCATGGTTTTTCGCACAGCAGGACCCGTTGCTGGGCGGGCCGGTCGGGGGCCTGGCGCACGTCGACGATGTGGAATCCGGCGGCCGTGAGGTCGGCGTCGAGTTCGTTGCGGTCACGAAAGCGCAGGGTGGAGTCGGAGGTGAGGACCTCGCCGTCACCGAAGGTGTACGTGTCGCGGAACGACACCAGCGGCAGCCGCACGTCGGTGAGCTGGAAGTGGTGTTCGACCGTGCCGATGCCGGGGACCTCGCGGGTCTGCGGCTTGCGGTGGGCCCATTCGTCCCAGATCCGGTATTCGGGACGGCGGGTCTCGAAGACCAGGAACCCGCCGGGGCGCAGCAGGCCGGACACGGTCGTCAACGTGTGGGCCCAGTCGTCGTCGGTGAGGAACACCTGGGCGACGTTGCCGGTCATCAGGACCAGGTCGAAGTCGGACAGGCCGTCGAGGTCACCGCGCCAGTCGACGTGGGGTGACTTGCCGCGGGCGATGTCCAGTGACGCGGCGGCCGGGTCGTAGCCGGTCACGTCACGGGTGCCGGCGAGCCGGACGGCGAGGCTGCCGGTGCCGCAGCCGTAGTCGAGGATCCGGTGGGCGCCGAGCTCGTCGACGATGTCGAGGTAGGCGTCGAGGTCACCGCGGTCGCTGTCGAACGTGTCGTAGACGGCGGCCAGCCGGGGGTGGGCGAATTTCTGGTCGGGCACGCGCACGACGATATGGCATGGCCACGATCACGGCAGGTATTCACGTTTGCCGTTACGCTGCCGGGGGTGACCCGTTTTCTGCTGGTGCCCGGCCGCGGGGTGCCGTTTCCCAACCACTGGTCGCGGCAGTGGGCGCGTGCACACCGTGACTATCGGTGGGCGCCGGAGCCGCCCGGTGCGCCGTATGTGGCCGAGGACCGGGTGGCGGCGTTGCAGGCGGTGGTGTCCGCGTCGACCGATCCGGCGGTCCTGATCGCGCACAGCGCCGGCTGTGTGACGGTGGCGTGGTGGGCGCAGCAGTTCACCGGGCCGGTGACGGCGGCGTTGCTGGTGACGCCGCCGCAGGGCCCGCCGGTGCCGCGGCAGCCGTTGCCGTTCCGGTCGATCGTGGTGGTCAGCCGCGACGATCCGCATTGCTCGTTCCCCTACGGGGAGCAGTTGGCCCGCGATTGGGGTGGCGAGTTGGTCGACGCCGGGCCGGTGGGCCATCTGGATTCCAGTTCCGGGTTCGGGCCGTGGCCGGCCGGGGAGAAACTGGTCGCTAGGCTGGCCGGCCCCGCATGACCAGGATGTGCCACAGGTATTTGACCAGTTGCGGGTCGTCGCCGTCGCGGGCGGCGCGGCCCAGGATCGCCGCGTCCAGGACCGGTTCACGGTAGCGGCGGGCGATGGCGCGGGCCAGCGGCGGGATCTGCGGGCCGCGCAGGTCGGCGGGGAACGCGTCGGCGTCGAGCCGGAATCCGGGGTGCCAGCGGATCGGTGGTCCGAGGGCCTGGAGCCGGGTCTCGGTGGCGGTGCCACGAAACGACGGGTCGGCGACCAGGGCGGCGACGTCGTCGCCGAGGGTGACACCGCCGTGGATCTGCGCTTCGACGTAGTCGTCGAGGGTGCGCCCGGCGTGGGCGCGGGGTGCGGCCAGGGCGGCCAGCCACTGCTGCGGGCTGGTTGCGGTGACCCCGAGGGCCTGGCCGGTACGGGTGACCTGCGCCAGCAGCCCCTCCCGGACGGCGGTGAACGTCGTGGCGGTCCCGACGATCTGTGGGAGGGTGACGCTGTCGCCGAGGCTGTAGGTGGCCCGGTCGCGGACGTGGGGCCGCAGGATCAGGTGGCAGCTGCCGAAGCGGGGTGCGGCCCCGTCGGGGTGGCCGGCGAGGTTGAGGGCCCCGTAGACGGGCCGGGTGCCGCAGTCACCGAACATCCGCCGCTCCCAGGCGGGCCGGTCACCGCCGAGGCCGCCGTTGGAGATGCCGGTCTCGTACTGCGTCCGGTAGACGCGGTCGTCGGCGAGGTGCTGGGCGACGTCCCGGCCGTCGGCCAGTAGCCGGTCGGGGTGGAAGTTGACGGTGATCGGCGCGTCGGGCACGGCCCCCGCAGACGGAGACAGCGCCCGCACGTGGGCGAGCGCTGTCTCCGTCGGGGTCATTTCGCGGAGATCGTGTCGGTGGCGAGCAGCACCAGCAGCAGCGACCCGAGCGCGAGCCGGTAGAAGATGAAGATGCTGTAGGAGTGCTTGGACACGAATTTGAGCAGCCAGGTGACCGACGCGTAGGCGACGACGAAACTGACGACGGTCGCGACGATCGTGTTGGTCCAGCCGACGCCGGCGGAGATCCGGTCGGCCTCTTCGACGCCCTGCAGGATCGACGCGCCGGTCAAGGCCGGGATGGACAGGAAGAACGACAGTTTCGTGACGGTCACCCGGTCGAGGTCACGCAGCAGCCCGGCGGACATGGTGGCGCCGGACCGGGAGATGCCGGGGATCAGCGCCATGCACTGCACGACACCGATGATGAGGGTGTCTTTCCAGGTGACGTCCTCCTGATGGCGGACCTGGGTGGCGGCGTGGTCGGCGAACGCCATCACCCCGGACCACACGATCAGGGCTCCGGCGACGAACCAGAGGCTGCGCAGGGTCCCTTCGATCTGGTCCTTGAACAGCAGCGCGGCGATGACGATCGGGATGGAGCCGAGCAGCACCGCCCACCCGAACCGGAAGTCCTCGTGGTCGCGGCGGGTCTTGTCGAACAGGCCCTTGAAGAACGCGGGCACGACCCGGGCGATGTCCTTGCGCAGGAACAGGATGGTGGCCAGCACGGCACCCGACTGGATGATCACCGTGAAGGCGGTGATGTCCGGGTCGTCGATCCGGTGACCGAACAGTTTCTCCAGGATCGTCAGGTGCCCGGTGCTCGACACCGGCAGGAACTCGGTGACACCTTCGACCGCGCCGAGGATCACTGCCTCGACGATGCTCATTTCCGCGCTCAAAACCCCGCCCGCTCTGTCGTTGCCGGGTTCAGAGCATAGGGGGCATGGTCACGGGCTGTTGCGGCGGGCACGGGCCGCGGCGATCGTGTACGCGGGGTCACGGTCGAGGTTGAACCGGTCACGGTCGTAGCGGCGGGTGGTCCGCGGGTCGGCGTGTCCCATGGCGTCCTGGACGTCTTCGAGGGGGACACCTTCGGCGCGGGCGGTGGTCGCGAACGCGTGCCGCAGGGAGTGCGGTGACAGCCGGCCGGCCTCCTCGATGCCGGCGTCGGCGGCCAGCCGGCGCACGAGCCGGAACACCGCGTGCCGGTCGACGCGGGCGCCGGTGGCGGTGGCGAACAGCGGCCCGGGTTGCAGGCCACGCTCACGCAGGTAGTCGTCGAGGGCGGCGGACACGGCCGGGGTCAGGGCGCGGCGGCGGGCCTTGCCGCCTTTGCCGGTGAACCGCACGGTGCGGTGGCCGCGGTCGTGGCCGACGTCGATCAGGTCGAGGCCGACCAGTTCCCCGACGCGCAGCCCCAGGTCGGCCAACATGGTGATCATGGCGTGGTGGCGGGTCCCGGCCCGCGACGCGGCGTCCAGCAGCGCGTCGACCTCGGCCGGGGTGAGACCGAGGGTCGCGGAGTGGTCGCGGTCGAGTTGGGGACGGTCCGCGCCGCCGACCGGGTTGGTGGGCACGACCTGCAGTTTGACGAGGAAGTCGTACCAGCTGGACACGCCGGACAGCTTGCGGGCCACCGACGCCGGGGCCAACGGTTTGGCCTCCAGCTGGCGGGCGTAGGCGTTGACGTCGAGGAACGTGGCGTGCAGCGGGTCGAGGTGCCGCTCGGCGCACCAGGCGAGCCACGTCGCGACGTCACGGCGGTAGGCGGCCCGGGTGTGCTCCGACAGCCGCCGGTTGGCCAGCCACGCCTCGGTGAACTCGGTCGCCGACGCGGGCGTGACCGGTGGCAGGGACCGGTGTGGCTGCAGTGACATGCCGGTCATTTTCTCAATTCTCGATGACCTGTCCGGCTGCGACATGCCAGTGGCGGCTGTGACCGACGGCATCGGCGAAGTACCGGTCGTGGCTGACGATCAGCAGGGTCCCCTTGTAGCGGCGCAGGGCCTCTTCGATGACGTCGAGGGCGGCGAAGTCGAGGAAGTTGGTGGGCTCGTCGAGCAGCAGGATCCGCGACGGGCTGTTGACCAGCACGGCCAGCAGCAGCCGGCGCAGCTCCCCGGCCGACAGGTCACGGGTCGGCTGGGTCCACTGGTCGGCGTCGAACTGGTGACCGGTCAGCAGGGTCTCGGCGTCGTCGACGTAGACCGGCACCCGGGCCCGGAAGAAGTCCATCACCGTCGTGTCGTCGCGGAGCCCGTCGTCGGTCTGCGGCAGCATCGCCACCTGCGTGTGCTGGTCGGCGATGGCCCGCAGCAGGGTGGTCTTGCCGGCGCCGTTACGGCCGGTGATCAGGATCCGGTCGCCGCGGGCCACGTCCAGGTCGATGTGGCGCAGCAGGTCGCGTACCGTCAGGTCCCGGATCTTCAGGACGGTCTCGCCCGCGTCGCCGGTGTCGGCGGGAAACGCCAGGGTCAACGGCGGGCGTGTGCGGGGGCGCGCGATCCAGGCCACCGACGCCATCTGGCGGCGCAGCCGCCGTTCCCGGACCTTGGCCTTACGGGCCACGAGCCGGGCGACGCGCCGGGTGTGCGGGGCGGTCGCGCTGGCCGGGGTGCTGATCTCGACGTTACGGGCATAGCCTTTGGTCTTGGCGATGTCGGCTTCCCACCGGCGCCGGTCCTTCTCCTGCGCCTCGTAGTCGAGCAGCAGCTTCTCCCAGCGGCGCTGTTTCTCCTGCCGGTAGGCGGTGTAGCCGGCGCCGGGATAGTCGTGCGGTCTCTCGTCGATGCCGTCGAGCTCGATGATGCGGGTGACGACCTCGTCGAGGAACGCCCGGTCGTGACTGACCGCGACCACCGCGCCGGGGAAATCGTGCAGCCACTGCCGCAGCCAGGCCGCGCCCTCGGCGTCGAGGTGGTTGGTCGGCTCGTCGAGCAGCAGCAGATCCGGGTCGTCGAGCAGCGCCCGGGCCAGCATCAGCCGCGCCTGCTCGCCGCCGCTGACCGCGTGCAGCGGCAGTCGGTCGTCGAGGTGGTCGATGTCGAGGCGCTGACGGATCTCGGTGAGGCGGGTCTCGGCCGTCCACCCTTGCAGGGCTGTCCACCGTTCCTGCGCCACGGCGTAGGCGTCGAGCACGTCCTCACCGTCGGCGAGGCGCCTCTCCAGCTCCCGCAGGGTGACGGTGACGTCCGCGAGCTCACCGAGACCGGCGGTCAGAAACGCGCCGACGGCGCCGTCGGGGTCGGGCATCCGCTGGGCGACGTACGCCACCCGGGTGCCCGCGGTGACGCTGAGGTGCCCGGAGGTCGGCGGGAGATGGCCGGCCAGCACCCGCAGCAGGGTGGTCTTGCCGGCGCCGTTGGGGCCGACGACCCCGATCCGGTCGCCGGGGCGCAGCACCAGGTCGACACCGGAGAACAGCAGGTCCCCGTCGTGGGCGCGGGCGAGATCGACTGCTTTGACATGCACGAGCGGCTCCAGGAAGAAGGGAGGGACGACACCGGGTCGGGGTCTCTCACTTCACCGGGGGTGCTCCTGATCTGTCGGCGGCGCTTCCGGTTGTCCACTCTGCTCGTGGGGGGTGCCGGTCCGCAACCCGGTTACGCTTTGCCCACGCGGTGACCGGTCCGGTCACCGCGTGCTCTGACGCCGCCGCGGGTGCTCGTGCTGGTACCGCCCGGCAGGGCGGTGGCCGCCTGCGGCCTCACCCGATCGCGGCTCGTTCCCGTGCGGTCAGGCTCTGGGTGACGGCCAGCAGCACGACGAAGGCGGCGAGCGCCGCGACGGTCCGCACGTCGTGCCAGGCCTCCCAGCGGGCGAGCCGGTCCGCGTAATCGGCAGGCAGGCCGGTCGCCGCCCAGGTGCGGATCTCGCCGTTGATGGGCACATTGCCGAACCGGGTGACCAGCAGTGCGGTCAGCGCGAGCAGTCCGGCCCCGGCGGCGCCCCAGCGGGCCCGGCCGCGCAGCACCACCGCCCAGACGGCCGAGGACACGATGGTCAGGCCCATGACTGCCTGCATGAAGATGCCGTTCATGTCCATCAGCGCGATCCGGTAGGTCAGGTGCACGTCGATCGGTACGGCGTTGAAGGTCGGCACCACGCAGACCCGGGCGTAGCCGAACGCCCCGGCCAGCAGCCCGGCGCAGAGCAGCGCGACGCCGCCGGCGAGCCGGGCCCGCCTCACCGGTCACCCTCGACGGTCCGGGTGAGCTGGTCGAGCCGCAGCATCCGGCCGTCGTCGGCGACCCGGCCGATCACGTGGATGTCGGTGGCCACCACCGCGCCGCTACGCAACTGTGCGGTGAGCGTGTAGCGGGCGGCCACCTGGTCGCCCCGCGTGAGCGCCTGATGGATGTCGACGTCGACGGCCACGGCGTTGCGGCGCACCGGCCGGATGTGCGCGACGATCCGGTCCCGGTCGAGCGTCAGACCGTCGTTGTGCAGGGTGAACCCCGGGGCGTGGTATCGGTCGAAGACCACGGCCGGTTCCTCGTCTCCGAAGGCCGCCTCCCGGGGGTATCGGGCGAGGTAGTCGGTGAAACTGAGCATCGGCTCCTCCAGTCGACCGGTATAACTCTGACATCCCGTCCAACATACGTGAGCAGGTTAACCTTGACAACGTGTCAGAACTACCGAGACCTCCGCGCCGTCGGCTCCGGGCCGACGCCGAGCGCAGCCGGACCGCCATCATCGACGCGGCGATCATCCTGCTGGGCCGCCGCGCCGACGCGAGCATGGAGGAGATCGCGGCCGCCGCGGGCGTCGCACGCCAGACGGTGTACGCCCACTACCCGTCCCGGGACGCACTGCTCGTCGGGGTCGTCGACCGGATCACGAGGGAGACGGTCGCCGCGCTGGACGCGATCGACCCGGCGACCGGGACCGCAGCCCTGACCCGGTGGCTGACCGTGAGCTGGGAGGTGATCGAGCGATACCCGCTGCTGCTCACCGTTGCGCTGCCGGCCGGCGATCCGGCCGACGAGCACGACCGGCACCTGCCGATCATGCAAAGGCTGGCGGAGATCCTGGCGCATGGCCGCCGGACCGGCGAGTTCACCACCGGGCAGCCGGAGGGCTGGCTGCCCGCGGCCACGATCAGTCTGGGCCACGCCGCCGGCCAGGAGGTCGCCGCCGGCCGGATGACCACGGCCGCGGCCGCAGCGGCCTATCGCGACAGTGTTCTGCGACTGGCAGGTGTCGTGCCCGGCGGGGCGGGGGTCTCGTCGCAGCTGCCGGCGATCCCGCCCGACCAACGCCCCACCGCCTGATCCACGGGCACCGCCGGGGCCGGTGTCAGGCCGGCCCGGTGGCGTCGATGGTGGCCAGGGCTTGCAGGACCGCCGCGCGGGCGCCCGCGCCCAGCGGCCGCAACGGTGCCGGCAGACAGTCGGCGCCGGTCAGGCCCAGGTGCTCGGCGATGACGGCCACCACCCGCAGGCTGCCGTGCGCGGCGAACACCTCGAACAGCGGCCGCAGCCGGTCGGAGGCCGCCCGGGCGGCGGCCGGCGTCGCGGCGCGCACGATCGGCAGCGCCAGGTCGGGCAACGTGCCGCCGATCACCGAATACCAGGCGTCGCAGCCGGCCCGCAGACCGACCGCGGCGACCTGGTCGCCGGAGACGCCGATCCCGACCTGCGGCGGCAGCAGAGCACGCAGAGCGGTCACCCGGTCCCGGGCGATCGCCGGGTCGGCCGGCAGCGGCGGCACCTTGACCGACGCGACGTGCGGGAGCTTTGCGACGGCCGCATACAGCTCGTCGGTGAACGTGAACCCGGTGGTACGCGGATTGTCATACACCACGAGCGGCACCGACAGCGCCGCGGTGACCTGCTCGAACAGGTGATACACCTCGTCGTCGGTCAGCGGATGGTAGGACACCGGGGCCAGCAGCACCGCCGCCACACCGGCCCGCTGGGCGTCGTCGGCGTGTTCCAGGACCTGCCGGGTCCGCAGCGCCCCGATCCCGGCGATCACCGGCACCGCCCCGGCGCTGCGCACGGCCAGGCTCACCGCCCGCGCCCGTTCGGCGCGGGTCAGGTAGACGTAGGAGCCGGTGGAGCCGAGCGCGCCGATGCTGTCGACACCGGCGCCGGCCAGCCGGGTGACCAGTCTGCTGTAGGCGCCCTCGTCGAGGCGGTCGTCGTCGAGCGGGGTGAGCGGGAAGGCGCTCAGGCCGGTGAACACGGGTGTTCCTCCTTCACACGAAACGGTCGAGGCGTACCACCAGGGGCCGATGGTCGGAGACGGCGACGGGCGGGGTCCGTACCTGCACCACCCGGCCCAGCGACGCCACCCCCCGCGGGTCGGCGAGCACATGGTCGAGTTGTGTCTTCGGCGAGGTGCTGGGAAACGTCGCGGCACGGGCCAGAGGACGCCAGCCGGTGAACGCCCGGACCGGGCCGGCCGGCATGTTCAGGTCACCGAGCAGCACCCGCGGTCCCGGCAGCGCCCGCAACGCCCGCACGGCGGCGCGCAGCTGACGCACGTTCCAGCCGGGCACGAACGACAGGTGGGTCGTCGCGACCGTCAGCGGCCCGGCCGGGGTGTCCAGGACGGCGGCCAGCAGCACCCGCGGCTCGTCACGCAGCAACAGCAGACCACCGCCGGGCACGTACACCGGCGACCGCACGGGCGCGCCCGGCAGCTGGGTGACCTGCCACCGCAGCACCGGAAACCGGCTGACCAGGGCGATACCGTACTGGGGGTGGCCGATGTCGGCACCGGAATGCCACGGCTCCCACGTCTGCCCGGGCGTGCCGACGACCGCCGCGGCGAACCGGTGGGTCGCCGCGCCGAGCGCGTCGGCGGCCAGCGCGGTCAGGTCGAGCAACCCGGACCGGGGCTGGGCCCGGTCGACCTCCTGCAGCCCGAGGACGTCGGCGTCGAGGTCGGCGACGGCGGCATGGATCCGGTCGGCGTGTACGGTGCCGTCCGACAGTGATCTGCCGTGCAGCAGGTTGAAGGTGGCCAGGCGCACGTGCCGACCCTAGCCAACGGGATGGAGCCGATGTTCATCAAGGCGTTGTTGTGCCTGGCGTTGCTGTTCATCGCGGGCGCGTCGTTCGGGATCTGGCTGCAGAAGCAGCGCCGCCGGTGATCGCGGCACTGCTGGTCGCGGCGCTGGCGGCCGGCTGGGTCGACGCGGTCGTCGGCGGCGGCGGGCTGCTGCTGTTGCCGGCCCTGCTGGTGGTGGCGCCGCAACTGGGCACGGCGACGGCGCTGGGCACCAACAAGCTGGCGGCGATCTGCGGCACGTCGACGGCGGCGCTCGCCTACGCCCGCCGCACCACGATCGACTGGACGGTGGCGGGCCCGTCGGCCGGCCTGGCCCTGCTGTGCGCCGGAGCCGGAGCGCTGCTGGCCGGGTCGGTGCCCGCCGCCGCGTACCGTCCGGTCATCATCGCCGTGCTGGTCGCGGTGGCCGTGTTCGTGACCGTGCGCCCCCAGATGGGCCTGGTCGAGCACCCCCACAAACGCACCCCCCGGCGCCGCGGCGTGGTCGTCGCGGTGGCCGGCGTCGCGATCGCCCTCTACGACGGGCTGATCGGGCCGGGCACCGGCACGTTCCTGGTGCTGGCGTTCACCGCCGTCGTCGGCGCCGACTTCGTGCACGGATCCGCCATGGCCAAGATCGTCAACACGGCCACCAACCTCGGCGCGCTCGTCGTGTTCGCCGCGACCGGGCACGTCGCCTGGCTCCTCGGCGCCGCCATGGCCGCCGCCAACATCGTCGGCGCCCTGATCGGCGCGCGGATGGCCCTCCGCCGCGGCGCCGGATTCGTCCGGATCGTGCTGCTGGTGGTGGTGCTCACGTTGATCGCCCGCCTGGGATACCTGCACGCCACCTCGGCACAATGAGCCCATGAGCTCCGAGGACCTGAACCAACTGATCGCCGACGTCGAAGACCAGGAACGGCGCCTGGTGTTCCCCACCTTCACCGAGACCGACGCGTGGGCCCTGGGCCGCCTGCTCGTCGACCTCGCCACCCGGCGCGCCCTGCCGGTGGCCCTCGACATCCGCCGCGGCACCCAGCAGCTGTTCCACGCCGCCCTGCCCGGCGCCACCGCCGACAACGACACCTGGATCGAACGCAAGGTCCGCGTCGTCTACCGCTACGCCGCCTCCTCCTACCTCGTCGGGCGCCGCCTCGCCGCCAAGGGCCGCGACCTCGACGCCTCCCAGGGCGTCGACCCCGCCCGATACGCCGCCCACGGCGGCGCCTTCCCGATCCGGGTGCCCGGCGCCGGCGTCATCGGCGTGGTCACCGTCTCCGGGCTGCCGCAAGCCGACGACCACGCCCTCGTCGTCGAGGCGATCGAGACGTTCCTGGCACCCCACTGATCTGCTGACGGCAGACCCCGCTCGGCGTGTCGCCGGCACACCCGGCACGCTGGGCCCATGCGAATTCTCGTCCTCGGTGGCAGTGGTTTCGTCGGACGGTCGATCGCCGAACTGGCGGTCGACCGCGGCGACGACGTGACAGTGCTCAACCGGGGCACCGCCAGCCCCGTCACCGGCACCCGGACACTGACCGGCGACCGGCTGACACCCGCCGGCCTCGACCCACTCGCCGGCACCACCTGGGACGCCGTCATCGACACCTGGTCAGCCGACGCCACCGCCGTCGCCACCGCCGCGACCGCCCTGCACGGCCGCGCCGGCCACTACACCTACATCTCCAGCCGCTCGGTGTACGTCCTGGGCGAGGACCGCCTCGTCCCCGACGACGAACCCGGCTACGCCGGCGACAAACTCCGCGGCGAACAGGCCGCCCACACCTTCGGCGGACCACTGCTCCTGGCCCGCGCCGGACTGATCCTCGGCCCGTACGAGAACATCGGCCGCCTGCCCTGGTGGCTGCACCGGCTGCACCGCGGCGGCCCCACCCTCGCCCCGGCCCCCGCGACCTGCCCCTGCAATACATCGACACCCGTGACCTGGCAGCATTCGTCCTCGACGCCGCCGCCACCGGCCGCACCGGACCCTACGACCTGGTCAGCCCGTCCGGGCACACGACGATGGGCGAGTTCCTCGACACCGCCAACGAGGTGACCGGCGGCCACGCCGACCTGCGATGGCTCGACCCCGACGTCATCCTCGCCGCCGGCATCCAACCGTGGAACCACCTGCCCGTGTGGCTGCCACCGGGCCCCCTGCACACCGCCCTGCACTGCGCCGACGTCTCCCCCGCCCTGGCCGCCGGCCTGCACTGCCGGCCCGTCACCGACACCATCACCGACACCTGGACGTGGCTCACCGGCCTGCCCGACGGCGCACCCCAGCGCGCCGACCGGCCGACCGTCGGCCTCGACCCCCGCATCGAGGCGACCCTGCTGCGCTGACCAGCCGGGCGGGCTAGAGCTGGGCGACCACGTGCCGGCCCGCAGCCCGCCCCGAGAACAGGCAACCACCCAGGAACGTGCCCTCCAACGCGTTGTACCCGTGCACGCCACCACCACCGAACCCGGCGACCTCCCCCGCCGCATACAACCCCGGGATCGGCGTCCCCTCCACGCCCAACGCCCGCGAATCCAGATCCGTCTGGATCCCACCGAGCGTCTTACGGGTCAGCACCTGCAGCCGCACCGCGATCAACGGCCCCGCCGCCGGATCCAACAGCCGATGCGGCACCGACGTACGCCCGAGCCGGTCCCCGAGATAACGCCGCGAATTGTGAATACCCTGAACCTGCGCATCCTTGGACACCTTGTTGGCCATCTGCGCATCCCGGGCCACCACCTGCGACCGCACCGTCTCCACATCGAGCAGCGCACCACCGGTGAGCCGGTTCATCCCCGCCACCAACTCCTCCAGGCCCGCAGCGACCACGAAGTCCGCGCCATGCTCCTTGAACGCCTCCACCGGCCCGGGCGCGCCCTTACCGAACAGCCGCTGCTTGACGAACCCACGCCGGTCCGACGAGGTGATGTCCGGGTTCTGCTCCGACCCCGACAGGGCGAACTCCTTCTCGATGATCCGCTGCGTCAACACGAACCACGAATGGTCGTACTCGGCGATCTCCGGTGTCGTCCGCAGGTACTTCAACGTGCCGAGCGTGTCGTAGCTGGGAAAATAGGGCGCCGGCAGCCGCCGTCCGAGCGCATCCAGCCACAACGGCGACGGCGCCGACAGAATCCGGATCCCGTGCCCCGGCCAGATCGGATTCCAGTTCTGCACACCCTCGGTGTAATGCCACATCCGGTCCCGGTTGACCAACCGCACCCCGGCAGCCTCGGCGATTCCCAACATCCGCCCGTCCACATACGCCGGCACCCCCGTCACCATCGACGACGGGGCCGTGCCCAACCGCTGCGGCCAGTACTCCCGCACCAGATCGTGATTCGCGCCGATCCCACCGGTCGTGACGATCACCGCCTGCGCCCGCAACTCGAAGTCACCGACCTCGTCACGGTTCGACGACACACCCCGCGCAGAGTCATCAGGAGCCAACAGCTTCCCGCGTACGCCGACCGCCGTCCCGTTCTCGATGATCAGCTCGTCCACACGATGCCGGTGACAGAACCGCAACAGCCCGTTCTCCGACGCCGTCACCGCCGCCGCCACGAACGGCGCCACCACCCCCGTGCCCGTACCCCACGTGATGTGGAACCGCGGCACCGAGTTGCCGTGCCCGTCCGCCCGCAGATCACCGCGCTCGGCCCACCCCGCGAACGGCAGCCAGCTCAACCCCAGCGACGACAACCACGCCCGCTTCTCCCCCGCCGCGAACTCCACATACGCCCGCGCCCACTTGACCGCCCACGAATCCTCGTCGGCGAGCCGGTCGAACCCGGCACTGTTACGCCAGTCCGCCCACGCCAGCTCCACACTGTCGGCGATCCGCGCCCGTTTCTGCTCCGGACTGCCGACGAAGAACAACCCACCGAACGACCAGAACGCCTGCCCGCCCAGATTCGCGGCGTTCTCCTGATCGAGCAGAGCCACCGTCTTACCCGCACGGGTGATCTCATGCGCGGCGGCCAGCCCGGCCAGCCCCGCCCCGACCACGATGACGTCGACGTCCACGGCCACTTCCCTCGGATTGCCCTTGGCTGAACCACTCCCCCGCTGAATACGAGAATTTATCGGATTAGCAGCGTGGGGAAACACAGCCACACACCCCGATGTGACCCCCGCCGCCCCGCACAATCCCCCCACCAACCGAACACCACACCGGCAACAATGAACACGTGCCGCCCCCCACCGCCGACCCCGCCGGAACCCGCGACCAGATCGCCGAAACCCGCCCCGGCCTCCTCGACGGATACGACACCGCACTACCCGCCGCCCGCACCGCCATCCTCGCCCGGCTACTGGTCGCCACCGAAACCGAACCCCTCCCCGGCCTGACCACACGCCACCACCACGACGGCCACACCCACGTCCGCTTCGGCGACACCGTCCTGACCTACCCCACCACCGCCGCCACCCCCTTCACCCGACCCACCCCGGCCTCACCGTCACCGTCCGCGGCCGCACCACCGACGACCCCGCCCACCTCGCCGCCACCCTCTGGCCCGGCACCCACCTGGCCACCGAACTCGCCAACAGCGTCGCCAACCTCGCCCTCGCCCACGCCGCCAACCCCACCCCCACCTGGCCCACCAACCCCCAACCCGGCCAAATCGAACAAACCCTCATCGACGGCCACCCCCTACACCCCTGCTGCCGCACCCGCACCGGCATGACCGTCGCCGACCAACTCGCCTACGCCCCCGAACACCACACCATCACCACCCTGCGACGACTACGCGTCCCCACCCACCGATGGCACGGCACCGGCGAACCCGTCCTCTACGCCCACCCCTGGCAAGCCGCCCGCCTGCACCAGCAATACCCGTGGCTCACCGACGACGGACCCACCGGACCCGTACGGCCCCTCATGTCCCTGCGCACCGTCGCCCCCCTCGACGGCAGCGCACACATCAAGACCGCCGTCGACATCCAGATGACCTCCGCCGTACGCACCGTCTCCCCCGCCGCCGTCCACAACGGCCCCCTACTCTCCCGGCTCCTGCAGCACGTCACCCGCGACCTGCCGATCGACGTCCTCGCCGAAACCGACGCCGGCGCCGTCATCACCGACCACGGACCCGACCGGCGCCTCGCCCACCTCATCCGCCAGCCACCCCCCGCCGACGCCATCCCCCTCGGCATCCTCGCCGACAACCCACGACGCTTCGGCGACCCACACCAGATCGTCAAAGACCTCGGCGTCGCCTACTTCGCACCCCTGGCACAACTACTCGACCGCGGCATCGCCCTCGAAGCCCACGGCCAGAACACCCTCGCCGTCATCCACCACGGCCGCATCACCCGCACCCTCTACCGCGACCTCGGCGGCGTCCGCGTCCACCCCGCACGCCTACACGCCGCCGGCTACGACCCACCACCCCTACACGGCGACCTACCCACCGACGACGACACCGAACTACAAACCAAACTCGCCGCCGCCGCCCTCGCCACCGTCGCCCGCCAACTCATCACCAACGCCGACACCGACCCCGAACCCCTCTGGCACCTCATCGCCACCGCCCTCAAAAACCACCCCGACCTGCTCACCCACCCCCTCCCGGTCAAAGCCACCACCGCCATGCGACTGGCCACCGACCCCCTCCACGACCGCTGGACCCACCTGCCCAACCCCATGGCGGCCCACGCATGAGCCACCCGCGGAAGGACCCCCGATGATCCGCCTCGCCACCAGCGGCCGCCTCGCCACAGCCGCCGCCCACACCGAAGCCGCCCTCGCCGTCCACGAACCCCACCTCGTCGACGCGTTCGTCGCCCACCTACCCACCGCCGCCGACACCGTCGGCCGCCGCCTGCGCGCCGCCCTCGTCCGCGAAGACCTCACCCCCGAAACACCCGGCGGCCGCCGCCACGCCTTCCACCGCGTCGAATACCCCGACGCCGGCGTCGCCGACCCCGTCGACCTGCTCACCGGCATCGACACCACCGGCACCTTCGCCGCCGAGATCCGCAACGCCGTCATCAACCTCGCCATCGCCCACGCCCGCGCCCGCGACAACCTCCCCACCGCCGACGACCCCGACACCACCGCCGTAC
Organism: Actinoplanes sp. CA-252034; assembly: GCF_050956125.1. Lineage (NCBI taxonomy): Bacteria > Bacillati > Actinomycetota > Actinomycetes > Micromonosporales > Micromonosporaceae > Actinoplanes > Actinoplanes sp. CA-252034. Next base: position 5,082,923 of record NZ_CP191846.1, on the reverse strand, counting down.
GCCTCGAACGCCTCGCCATCGCCGGCCACAACCTGCACCCCTGCGGCCGCACCCGCCTCGGCTGGGACACCGTCGACGTCCTCGCCCACGACCTCGAAGCCGGCCACACCCGCATCCACTTCGTCGCCGTCCGCGACGACACCCACCTCGGCGACGACCTCGGCACCTTCCTCGGCCTGCAAGCCCCCCAGGGATACCGCCTACAACCCGTCCACGCCTGGCAACTCGACACCGTCCGCACCCGCTACGCCGACCTGTTCATCGACGGCACCCTCCACCACGTCGACCACCACCTCGACGCCATCCCCACCGCCGCTCTCAGAACCCTGCTGCTCCCCGACGGCCGCTACCTCAAACTCAGCCTCGACATCCAGGTCACCTCCACCCGCCGCAGCATCAGCGTCGCCTCCACCCGCAACGGCCCCGCCCTGTCCACCCTGCTCACCCACCTCATCAACGACGACCCCGACGGCCACCGCCTGCTCCTCATGACCGAACCCGCCGGCGCCGCCGTCCCCGCCGGCACCGGCCGCGACCTGTCCGCCATCACCCGCACCGGACTCACCGGCCGCCTCACCCCCGACGAACACCCCATCCCCGGCGGCGCCCTACCCCTGCTCATCGGCGACCTCGTCGACCAGACCGGCGGCAACCCCGCCACCTGGCTCACCGACTACACCCGCCTCCTACTCCCACCCCTACTCCGCCTGCTCACCCACGGCATCGCCCTCGAAGCCCACCTCCAGAACTGCCTGCCCACCTTCATCAACGGCCGACCCCACCGCCTCGCCCTACGCGACCTCGCCGGCCTGCGCCTACACCCCGGCCGCCTCACCACCGCCGGACACACCCTCGACCTGTGGCCCGGCTCCGTCATCACCACCGACGACACCGAAACCCTGCGCGCCAAACTCGGCTACACCGCCCTGCAAGCCCACCTCGGCGAACTCGTCATCCGCCTCGCCGACACCCACAACCTCGACGAACACCACGCCTGGCGCCTCATCCGCCACGTCATCGACGACACCTACTCGTCGCTCGGCTCCGCCGCCTTTGCCGCCGCCGACCATCAGTGGCTCACCGCGAAGACCGTCCCCCACAAAGCCCTCGTCCGGATGCGCCTCGCCGGCACCGGCGACATCCACATCCCCGTCAGCAACCCCCTCCATGACTGACCACCTCACCGCCGCACTACGCCGCCTACCAGCACCCCGCTGCGCCTACCTCTACGACACCACCGCACTACGCGCCCGCGCCGCGACCCTCAAGGCAGCACTACCCCCCAAAACCACCATTTTGTACGCCGTGAAAGCCAACGGGCATCCCGACGTCATCCGCACCCTCGCGTCCGCATGCGACGGCCTCGAAGTCGCATCAGGAGGAGAACTCGCCCTCGCCGTCCAAGCCGGCGCCCGCCGCATCGTCTTCGGCGGCCCCGCCAAAACCGACGCCGAACTCGCCGCCGCTGTTGCTGCGGGCGCCCTGCTCAACGTCGAAAGCCCCCACGAACTGCGCCGCCTCGCCGCACTGGGAGTGACCGCCGACATCTGCCTCCGCATCAACCGCACCGGCAGCCCCCTGACCGGCAGCCACACCATGACCGGCACACCCACCCCGTTCGGCATCGACGAAACCCAACTCCCCCAGGTCCTCGCCGACATCCCCGACGGCCTGCGCGTCATCGGCTTCCACCTGCACGCCGTCTCCAACAACCTCGACGGCACCGCCCACGCCCGCTTCCTCACCGAAGCCATCACCTGGTCTGTCGCAACGGCACGGACCTTCGGCATCGATCTACGCATCGTCAACGCCGGCGGCGGCCTCGGCATCGACTACCTCACCCAGGACGCCATCGACCTCACCCCACTGACGAGCGTCACCGTCCCCGACAACCTCGAGCTCATCCTCGAACCAGGCCGCTACCTCACCGCCGACGCCGGCTGGTACGCCACCGAAGTCCTCGACCTCAAAACCACCCACGGCCGCACCTTCGCCGTACTCCGCGGCGGCACCCACCACTTCCGCCTACCCGCCGCCTGGGGCTACTCCCACCCCTTCACCGTCATCCCCATCGACGACTGGCCCCACCCCTACCCCGCCTCACCATCCGGGACACCCCCGTCGACGCCGTCGGCGAGCTCTGCACCCCCGCGACGTCCTCACCCGCAACCAACACGTCCCCCACCTGCGCACCGGCGACCTACTCCTCTACGCCCGCGCCGGCGCCTACGGCTGGGACATCTCCCACCACGACTTCCTCCGCCACGAACCCCCCACCTTCATCACCCTCTGAACCCTCCGAATCAGGGTCCCCGTCCGGGAAACCACCGGAGGCGCCACCACCACACCACCCACCACGATCATCGATATGACCTTCGGCCTCACCAAAACCGCACTCGTAGCCGCCCCACTGGCCATGACCGCCTACGGCATCGCCCGCATCCTCGGCCGAATCGACGGCCACTACGGCCCCGGCCCCGACTGGCAGATCGCCCACCTGCTCGGCCTCACCGGGATGGTCCTGTTCATCCCCGTGGTCCTCGCCCTGCGCCGCCACGCCACCACCGGCCAAACCCCCGCCACCGGCCACACCGTCACCGACGGCCGCACCACCGGCCGTACCGTCACTACCGGTCGCACCGACCGCACCGACGGCCTCGCCGTCGGCCGCACTCTCGTCACGACCGTCACCGTCACTGCGGCAGTCACCCTGCTCGGCCTGACCGCCACCATCGTCCAGTTCAGCGCCGACATGCTCCTGGCCGTGGCCGCCACCGACCGCGACGACCTGCGCCGCCTCCAGCACGACTTCTCCGACATCCCCGGCATCCAACCGGCCGTCTACGACTTCGGCCCGCTGCTGTTCTTCGTCGGCATCGTCGTCATGGCCGCCCTGGCCACCCGTACCCGCAGCCTGCCCCGGTGGAGCCCCGCCCTCATGCTCGTCGCCGTGCTGCTGCCCACCGCCGACCTCAACCTCATGCCGGCCACCGGCCTGCTCATGCTCGCCGCCCTGTGGCCCCTACGGTCCCGTACCTCCAGCACCGAACCCGCCCTGACGAACACCTGAACAAAGGTGTTCGTCGGCGAAGCCGTCCTTTGAGTTCTGTAGTGCGGCTTGCCGCACTACTTCTAAGGCGTCCTAGGATGAAACAATATCGTCTCGCCAGGGTCGCTGACATCCACCACGGGCGCACCCGGGAACAGGTTGGTCAACTACCGCCGCCCGTCTACCAGCGCTGATCGAACCCAGTGCCGCCACAGGGTGCACGAGCCGCCCTCGCCCTTCGCGATCGAGCTGCCCGAATCGTTGCTGGTGGACCACCGTCACCGCTCGGCGCTCCAGCCTCGAACCCGCACCCCCGACCGGTGCCGAACGACGCACGGCGCCCACTACTGACCGGTCACGACGGAGACAGCGACCGCACCCGGAAACGGGCCTGGGCACCATTGCCGCCTCTCTAACAGCGGTAAACGAACCCAGCCGCGCCACCGGCACGAGCCGCCCCCGCCTCCTCCCCCGGACACCGACACCGAACCGCCGACCGGAAGGCACGCCCCGACCTGACATTGAAGCTCGCCACCCCGCCCACTCTGTGCCGGGTGTCGGTACTGGTGAGAGCGCCTATTGAACTGTCGTGTGTTCCCGGCGCCGGCAAGACCGATGGTCACCCTGTGTTATGAATCGGAGCTGGCAGCGTTCCCTGTAGCCTCGCGTGATGCCGATCGAGATCGTGTTCGAGACCCATGCGCTGAGCGAGGACAACGAGCGTGGCATCGCCACTGGTTGGCTTCCCGGGCGCCTTTGCGATCAGGGCCGCGCCAACGCCGCCGACATGGGCCGACGTCGGCGCGATGACGGCATCGCTGCAGTGTTCACCTCGGACCTGCATCGCGCGGCGGAGACGGCGGAGATCGCGTTCGGCGACACCGACATCCCGATCCTCTATGACTGGCGGCTGCGCGAGTGCAACTTCGGCACCCGCAACGGCTCACCTGGGGCCGAGGTCAAGAAGGACCGCCTCGACTACTGCGATCGTCCCTATCCCGATGGCGAAAGTCATGAGCAGGCGATCGCGCGGGTGGTCGGATTCCTCGCCGACCTGCCGTCCAGGTGGACTGGACGACGCGTCATGCTGATCGGGCACCTCGCGACGTATCGGGCGCTGGAACACGTAACCACCGGCCTGACCGTGCGGGAACTGGTCGCGGCCGATTTCGAATGGCAAGCCCAAGGCTGGGAGTATCGGCTCGCCTGATCGTCATGCAAGGCCGGTTCTGACTGCCGGCTTCGGCGGTGTGGCGGGTGGTGGTGGTGGTGGTGGTGGTGTGGTGGTGGTAGCCGAGTGCGGTGGCGACGATCGGGGCGGGCAGGTCGAGGACGTGCTGACGGATCGCGGCGGCGCGGCCGGCGGTGGCTGGGACGCCGATCTTGTGGACCAGCGCGGACAGTGTGTCGGACCGGAGTGGCTGTCCGGCGCAGCGTCCGGGGAGCAGCCAGCGTGATGCGCGGTTCGTGGCGGTGGCACAAGGGCTGACATTCGGGAAAGTCCCGCTAAGGATGATCTTGCTCGACCTGGCGCTCGACGTCGAGGTGAGCGATCTGATCGCGATGCGTGACCTGGCCCGGCAGACGGTGGTCCCGGCGCTGTCGGCCGGGCCGGTGTTCAGCAGAAGGACCTTCGACGGCAGCGCGGACCTCCTCGATTAAGCGTGGCTGGCGCGCGGGCCACCCTTCAGCTGGCATAGACCGGTCGCGATATGGTGGTCAGGTGGTGGCGTGGCGGGCAGGGATGGTTCTCTGCGTCACCGGGGCCGTCCTGGCGCTGGTGTCGCTGGTGCTGCCCTGGTCGAACGCGATGCCGGAGGAGGAGTGGCCGCCGGTCCTGCAGCCCCGCTATCTCACCGATCTGCCGCCGGCTCAGGGCGGGGGCGCGGTGGTGTTGCTGGCCGCCGTCGGTGCTGGAGCCACGTTCTGTCTCGCGTGGGGCCGGCGGATGCCGCCCGCGTCGCAACTCGCGTTTGTCCTGATCGCGGCGGCGGCAGCGTCGGCCTGGCTGTTCCGGTTCCTGGAGGTCCTGCTGCGGCAGGGCACCATGCAGCCGGACGTATTGGTGGGCGCCGCCGAGGTGTCCACCGGTTACCTGCTCTACGCGGCCGGCCTGGGGCTGGTCCTGCTCGGTGTCGCCGTCTCGGGTACCGCCCCGGTCCTGGTCCGGCTCGGCACCCGGCCGTGGCGGGTCGGCGGCTACCGGATCCTGATGGCTGTCGCAGTGGTCTGCGTGATGCCGGCGCTGACGATGCCGTGGTATGGCAGCGAGGTCCGCTACCCGGACCCGGACGGGCCCACCGAGCTCGACGTCGACGCGTGGCGGCAGCTGTTCCTCGCCGCCGTGCTGATCGGGCTGGCCATGGCGAGCGCGGCGGCGTGGCGGCCGGCCGTCGCCCGGGTGTTCCGGCTGATCGGCCTGATGGCCGCCGTCGCGGCCCTAGTATTCCTGGTCATGGGCCACGAATGGCTGCTGGCCCACGAACCCGCCACGCCCGACTACGTTAAGTTGCCGCCCGACTCGGGTCTGCGCGGCGGCCTCGGCGCATCCGCCGCGCTGGCCCTCGCCTTCCTGCTCCTGCCGCCCGGCCCGGCGCGGCGTCGGTCCGCCTCGGGCTCCTCGGGCTCCGCCGCGGCGTAGACGTGACGCGGCTCGGCGGCGTACGTCCAGGTGAGACCTCTCCCGCGTGACGACCTTGCCGGCCGGTGAGCCCGGTGCTCGAGTGACGCCGACTCATCGACCATGCCCAGGACTCGCTGTGGTGCACAGGAGTGCGGAAAGTTCGCCCTCCCTTGTACGAGGCCTGGTCACGACCATCAGCTGTGCTGCCGCACCGCGGAGACTGCGTGCCGATGCAGCTGCCCGCTGCGGAGTTCACCGGGCGGCGGCTGCGGATACTGCTCGGCGACCAGGCAGGATCACGCTGGCGCCCTGGTCCTGCTCTACGGCATCGGCGCCGCAACGGTCCCCGCTCTCACCACCGCGCATCTGTCCAACCATGCGGGAGGCACCTACCTCAACCTCGGCGGCACCCCAGCGCTACTCCCACCGAGCCTCGCCCGCCTGATTCGATAGCCTCGTCGACCAGCCCCGCCGATTCGATCAGATTGCCGTCCAGCAGAAGCGCGATCTCTTCCCCGGACGGCCTCCCAGCCGGCCGACCAACCCCTACGCCTTCGCTGGCTCCCTGCACCGCCACGGCATTCCCACAGCCGCCAGCCGGAACACCGCCCTGCTCGTCACCTGCTCAGCCGACGCCGATCCGGCTGGCCAGGTCACGCAGCGCTGCAGGGGTGGGATTAGGCGAGTAGAGCAGAGTGGTGACCAGGTCACGGACGCTGGCCCGGTTCACCTCCTCCGGCGCATGACGATAAGCAGCGAGCACCGCGTGCGCGGCCTTGTCGGCCCGGCCGTGACCTGCCCAGGCCCGCGCCGTGTCGACGAGATACCGGCCGTGGCGTTCCGGAGAAGGCAGCAGCGCCGGGTTGACGCCGGCGGCGTGTTTCAGCGCCGTCCCCGTGTTGCCGAGCGCGGTGTGCACGCTGATCTGGTACATCGCCACCGTGGTCGCCGAGAACGGTAGGGCGCTGGCCGGGATGTGGTGGCCGTCCATGTGGGCTGCGGCAGCAGTCGCCTCCAGCAGGTACGCGAGGGCCGTGCTCTGGCTGCCGGCCTGCGCGCTGGTGTACGCCGCGGTGCACAGCAAGTTGCCGTAGGCGGCGACGATCGCCGGGTCCAACTTGTCGATCTCCAGCTGCTGCGCGGTCCCCGTGAGCAGCTCCAGCGCGGCCGCGTGGTGGCCGTCGCGGCGCATAGTGATCGCGAGGATGTGCGTTGCCGCGGTGAGCATCAGCGGATCCCCCGACGCGGCCGCTTCGGTGCGGGCCCGGTCCGCCATCGTCAACGCGATCGCGTCATCGCCGTGTTTCGTCGCCACGTTCGATGCCAGCTGATAGGCGCGCGCCAACAGGCCGGCCGTGCTGTCGCGAACCCGGCCTGTGCTGTGCGCTGCGGTGGCATGCAATCCGGCCAGCAGATCGGGCAGGGCAGCCGCGACAGCGCCGTAGCGGGCGCTGCGGTATGCGCCGCTGGCCGCGTTGACGTCCGCAGTGGCCTGCGCCAGCGTCAACGGTGCGGCCGCCCGGGTCGGTGCCAACATCAGCCGTTCGAGGTGGGCCCCCATGTCGACGGGTGCGACGGCGCCGGCCGGTGACGCACCGGCAAGGGTGGTGAGAGCTGCTGCTCCAACCCCGCCGAACAGGGTCCTCCGTCGCATCGGATCACCACCTCCTGCCCGCAGAGTATCCGCCGCCGACCGCGGGTGCTGGTCGGCTGACCGGGCGTGTCGGGTCAGGCCGACGTACTCAGGGGGATGCCGAGCAGCTCGGCTAGCTTGCGGCGGACGACGACCTGGTCGCCGGGCGGCCCCCCGCGCTCGATGCGCGACATCGTTGAAGGGGAGCAGCCATAGAGCTTGCCCAGCTGGTCGAGGGTGAGGCCGGCAGCCTGGCGGGCAAGGCGGATCACCGCGCCGGGCTGATCGTCGCGAACAGCTTCGGCTAGTTCAGCGGAGACCCACACGTGATGGGTCGACGCGACGAGCGGAGCCTGTGCGTCCATCCCGGGACCGTATCGACTGGGAGTGATCGAGGCACCTCTCCGGGTTTTCACGCTCTGCAAACCGCTGTCAAAGGCTGCACGGCACCTACCGGCAACCGGCTGACGTGCGCGTTGATGGATGCGTCGCGGAACTCGTATCCCGCACCGGCAGAGAGGTGAATCCCATGCTCACCACGGCAGGACGTCTCGGTACGGCCGGTTTCTCGACCGGGCTGCAGTGGGCGGACCCCGGCGAGGCCATCCGCGTCGCCCAGCAGGTCTCCGGCCACGGTGATGTCGTCAAGCAGCCCTGGCTGACCCTGCCGGAAATCGCCGTGCTCGTCCGGCGGCCCGTCATCGTCAACGCGGTCGCCGACCTGATCGGCCCCGACATCGCCCTCGAAGGCGGCTTCCTGCTGACGAAGTGGCCCGGCGCCGATTTTCGGGTGCCGTGGCACCAGGACGGCGCCGGCGCCGACATGGAGCTGGACCCCGAACGGTCGGTGACCGTGTGGATGGCGCTGACCGAGGCGACCGCCGGGAACGGGGCGCTGCGCGTGATCCCCGGCTCCCACATGCACGGCTACCTGCCGACCCGTCGAGAAGACCCGCACGGCGGCCAGCACGGCCGTGCGCTCACCACCGACGTACCGCCCGGCGGCCCCAGTGCCGTCGTGGCCGAACTGGCCGCCGGGCAGGCGCTGGCAATGGACATGCGGCTGCTGCACTCCAGCCCGCCGAACACGTCCGGCCGGCCCCGGATCGGACTGAACCTGCGCTACGTCGCCCCCGGCGCGGTGCTCCGCCGCAACGGCCAAGAACCCCAGCTGTACCCGATCGCCGGGCCCAGCTGGTAAGTCCCACACCGAGCAAGGAGGAAACGAACCATGAGCGTGCTCGAATCCATCCTCTCCAGCTCCACCCCCCGAACCCGTATCCAGGTGCTCACGGGTGAGAGCAGCGACCCGGCCCGCCGCGGTGATAAGACGGTCGTGGCGTTCAGTGACTGCCGCTACCGGTGCGACGACTTCGCCACCCTGGTCGCGTGCGTCGACGCCATCAAGGACTCCGACGACAAGCTCCGGGCCCGCCCGAGGACCTCATGCTGTGGGACTGGGACAACACGTACGTCGAGTTTGACAACCCGGACACCCCCGGCGTGGGCGGCGGCACCGTGTACCTCGGCGTCGCCTGGTACGACCAGGAGTTCTTCACCGAGCGCGGCGGTGCCGGCTTCTCCCGGATGCACCGGAAGGTCTACGAGATGATCGGCATCCCGGAGTCGGCCATCACCATCGAGCACTTCCTGTGCGCCGAGGTGGCCGAGTTCAAGGCGACCGAGGATGCCCCGGACTCGCCGGCCGCGCTCACGGCCGGCGTGACGATCTGATCATTCCGCCGCGCACAGCAGCCGCCCGCCTCGTACTTCGGTACGGGGCGGGCGGCTGCGTCCCCAGGTCAGGACGCGCGGCCGCTGACCGGCTCGGCCGCGACGAACTCCGGCACCGTCGCCCATCGGCGCCCCACAGCGGCCGTCACCGCGGCGGTCACCAGCAGCAGCACACCGGCGCCGGCGAACGCGGTGACCGGCGCCGCATCAACCGCCATCGGAAGGGTCAGCATGCCCACGGTGCCCGCAGTCCGGATCACCGTCTGGTCGACGGTCATCAGCCGCAGCCGCTCCTGCTTACCGAACTCAGACAGCCGCGTCCGCAACGTGACCGCGGCCGCCGGGGTGGCCAGCCCGGCGATGAACCCGACGGCCAGCACGACCGGCATCGACGGGGCAATCCCGTACCCGAACAACGTCAGCCCGGCCACCATCCACGCCCCGCAGTACACCGACAGCCAGTGGCCCAGCTGGAGATTGCCGATCAGAAGATTCCCGGCCAGCGCCCCGGCACCGACCGCCGCCAGCGCAAGCCCGTACCCAGCGGCGCCCTGGCCGAGCTGGACCGCGAGCAGCGCGGGCAGCCCAACCGCGCTGACGGCGGCCACGAAGAAGCCCATCCCGTGCAGGCAGACCGCGAGCGTCACGTCCGGGTGGCGGCGCAGCACCGGCCACGCCGCCGGCGCCGGCTCCCCGCCCCCAGCACCGCGGCGGCCAGCCCGGACGCGGCCGCGACCCGGGCGGTGCGGCGGGCGTGGGCATGCAGCCACCACATCGCCACGGCCGACACCGCGAACGTGACCCCGTCCAGCGCGAACAGCTGCACCTCAGAGACGGCCAGCAGGATCAGGCCGACCGCGCCGGGCCCGGCGATCGCCGCGATCCGCGTCGTCAGGTCCAGCAGCCCGATCACCTGCCGCACCTGCCCCGGCTCGACCAGATCCGGCACCAGGGCGCCCAGATTCGGGCCGAACAGGGCCCCGAACGTGCCCAGCACGAACACCATCGCCAGCAGCACCGCCAGGCCACCGCCGTCCGGCGACCACAGCAACGGCAGCGCGCACGCCGCCGCGGCTCGGCCGGCATCCAGCCAGCCGAGCGCCCGGTACGACGAGAACCGGGCGACGAGGTCCCGGCCGAACGTGCCGATCAGGATGTACGGGATCGACTCGACCACCGCGGCGACACCCATCCACGTCGCCGAGCCGGTCGACTCGTACACCACCCACATCACCGCGAGCCCGTACAGCCGGTCGCCGAGCACGCTCAGCGCCGCCGACGACCACAGCACCAGCACCGAACGCTTCCGCAGCAGTTGCAGGTAACCCACGGGCGCCATACCTCACAAGATCGGGCGGTCACGGACCGGGCAAAGCAATCCCCGGCCGCGAACGAACGCGACCAGGGCACCGCGGAAACCTAGCGGCTCCCGGACGCCCGCAGGGGCCCTGACACACCTCCGGCGGAACCTGTCACCCATCCGCGCGTGTGAAAGGTGATCAATGGACAGCAACCGTCATTTCACGCAGCAGGCCGACCACTGGCACCGGTGGGCACCCCACTACGACGCTGACTCCGCCGGCCACCTCGAGCCCGCCCCCGCTGTGCAGTCCTGCACGAGCTGGCAGGCGACGGGCCCGCCCTCAAGCTCGGTATCGCACGGATCGCCGACATGGCCGACTTCCGGCCACCCGCACCGTTCCCGTTCCCGCTGGTCTACGTCGCCGCGTCGACGTTCTACCTGCTCGGCAGCGCCGAACGGCAACTGAGCTGCCTGAAGGCCGTCGCCGGCACCCTCGCCCGCAGTGTCGCGATATGCGGCAGGCGTCCAGCAGCATCATGAGCGGTCACAGCCACATCCAACCCGACGCCCCCGGCCGTCCGGATTGCCCCGGGCAACTACGGAAAGTGATGGAAGGACGTGACTGGCGGGCGAACTCGCGACAGTTGAATAGGCGGGTCTCACCAGTACCGACACCCGCGCTGCGGCAGACCCTGCCCTCAAAAGGTGTCCGGACGCGGCTGCGAAGGGCTACGAGCGCAGTGCCGGTCAGCCGGTGCTGTAACACGCCGCTGTCGTAGCGGCGGCCGAGGACTCAGGCCGGCTCCGGCAGGGACGGCTCCCCTCGCGCGGCGTATCGCCACGCGGCCGGTATCGTCCGGACGCTCCATCTGGCCACGGCCGTTGCGGTGACACCCGAACCGGCATCGCCACATCTCCGTAGCCACAGCGACCGCCGAGCCGCGTGCGGCCGGGCGGCTCGGCCCGGTCGAGGGGGCACGTCGGGCGGGTCAGGCGGTATCGCCCAGCTTCGCCACCCGGGTGAGCTCCACTTCCCCCACCACGAACGTCAACGACTCGCGCAGCTCCTCGACCGCCGCCTCCGGAGTGGGGCCGTCCTCCATGAGGCCCACTCCGGGCCGGATGAAGGCACTGGCGCACCACACTCCCGGTGACTCCTGCTCGAGCACATACGAGATCCGCCGGATGCCTGCCACGGGCGAAGTCTACGGATGCAGGTCGATCCCCGAGTCATCGTCGTCCGCCCGCCCTGGCGGTCGAGCGGCCGCTGACGGCCAAGGCAATTCACTGTTCTTGTTCGGTCGGCGAAGCCGTCGTCTTGGTTCTTGTGCGGCTCGCCGCACGCTGTCTAGCGTGTCCTAGGATGCTAGGTTGTAAGACTGTCTTTTCCTGTGACGGGGACCGGTTTGCTGCACAGCACGTCCGGATACGACTCGTAGCCCAAGGCCTGCCAGAACCGCAGTCCGGCCTCGTTCTCCGGCCGCACCAGCAGGTTGATGCGGGGCAGCCCAAAGCCTGGAATCGGTTCTCCAGCTCGGCGACCAGCCTCGAGGCCACCCGCCGCCGACGGTGATCCGGGTGGACGCCGAGCCGGAAGATCCAGCCCCGCCGTCCGTCGTACGTGCCGAGCACCACGCCGGCGATCTCGATCTGCTCACCCGCCTCAGCTACGAGAAACAGTTCCGGGTCGCGAACCAGCTTCGCCTCGAGCTCGGCCCGGGAGAGGACCTCGGCACCGGACTCCCGCCACACATGAGCCACCTGGTCGTAGTCGCTCCACCGGAACTGCCGGATATCACTCACCCGAAACCCCTCCTCCGTGATCGAACTCCCGAATTCGATCACGGAGGAGGGGTAGGGCACGGTGCGGGAGGACGGCGAGCGGGGCTGCCGCACCACCGGTAAAGCATCCTAGGAATCCAGTCTGATACCGGTCAGCGAGCGGCTTCCTTCAGCATCTGCTGATGACCGGCCAGAATCGGTGAAGCAGCGGCGGCGACCTGCTTGATGCTCACGTCGCTGCCCTTCGCGACCTGGGTGTCCGTGATGCGCTTGGCCTCCTGCTGGAGCTCCAGCTGGGTGGAGAGGTAGAGCGCGTCGAACGAGCCGGCCGACGCGGCTTGATAGCGCTCGGCGAGGGCGAGTTGTTCGGCGTTCGGACTGATGCTGAGCTTGATCTTCAGTTTGCGGGCGGCCTCGGTGACCTCCGCGTTGAGCCGGATGTGGTCGACCATGAACCGGCCGGCGATCTCCTTGACCTCGGCGTTCTTCGTCTTCGTCCAGGCGATGCGACCCTGTGCGATACCCGCGAGGTTGATCTCGTTGGCGGCCTGAAGGAAGGCGGTGTCCTGCGTCGAAGGGTCCACCGCTGCGGTGGCCGGACCCGGAACGGCGAGGGCGGGCCGCGCCGCAGCCCGAAGGCCGTGCTCCGCGAGCGGATCCCCGGCCGCCCAGCCCCCAGAGGCGGCCGAGGCTCCCGAGACCGTTGAGGTCCCAAAGGCCGCCCCGGCCCCAGAGGGAGCCAAGGCTCCCGAGACCGCCGAGGTCCCAGAGGCCGCCAAGGCGGGAGAGGCCGCCGAGACCGCCAAGGCGGGAGAGGCGGCCCACGCGATGGCGCCGACTGCGGCTACGAAGACGGGCGCGGCCACTGAGACGGCCGCGGCGACGGCGACCATGATTCGTCGAAACAGCATGACCCGCAGCGTAGCTATGACAAATGCTCGCATTCCGGTTTTGCGCCCTCGGAGAATCCCCGCCCGGACACCGCCCGGCAACAACGTTGTAATGGGAGCGCTCCCATGTAACGATGTCGCTCAATTCCTCTCCTCTCCCCGAAGGAGCCCGCTCGTGCGCGCTCTCCCCCGCCTGGCGTTGGCCGCCCTGACCGCGGCGGCGACCGTCGCCGTCGTCAGCGCGACCGCCGACGCCGCCGCCGATCCCTCCCCCATCACCGTCTTGACCAGCGACTTCGAGGACGGCACCGTCCAGGGCTGGGCCGGGCGCTCCGCCGAGACGCTCGCCCACAGCACCGCGGTCGCGCACGGCGGCACCGGCAGCCTGCTGGTGAGCGGTCGCACCGCGACCTGGCAGGGCCCGTCCCTGGACGTGCTCGGCACCTTCGAGAAGGGCACCGCCTACACGATCTCGGTGTGGGTACGGATGGCATCCGACTCGGACAGCGCCCGCCTGAGTGTGGAGCGCCGCACCGGTGGGGTCGCCGCCTACGATCAGGTCGTCGGGAACACCGCGGTGACCAGTGGCGCGTGGGTCAACCTGACCGGCCGTTACACCCTCGCGACGGACGTGGAGTTCCTGCGGGTCTATGTGGAGACCGCGTCGACGACCGGCTCGCTGCACATCGACGATCTCACCGTCGGTTACGTGCCGGCGCTGCCGGTGCAGACCGACATCCCGTCGGTGAAGGACGTCGTCACCGAGTTCCCGGTCGGTGCCGCGATCACCGGCGCGGAGATCGTCACCGAGCACGGCCGGTTGCTGACCAAGCACTTCGACTCGGTGACCCCGGGCAATGCGCTGAAGTGGGACGCCACCGAGCCGAGCGAGAACACCTTCACGTACGCCCAGGCCGATCCGTTGATGGCGTTCGCGAAGGCGAACGGTCTCGCCGTGCGCGGTCACACCCTGGTGTGGCACAACCAGACTCCGTCGTGGGTGTTCACCGGCGCCGACGGTCAGCCCATGACGGCGACCGCCGAGGACAAGGCGCTGCTGCTGGGCCGCCTGGAGAACCACATCCGTAACGTGGCCGCCCACTACGGCACCGACATCGGCGTGTGGGACGTGGCCAACGAGGTGATCGACGAGAGCCGGCCGGACGGCCTGCGACGCAGCAACTGGTACAACGTGGCCGGTCTCGACTATCTCCGCACCGCGTTCCGGGTGGCCCGTGAGGTGGCGCCGCACGCGAAGCTGTACATCAACGACTACAACACCAACGTTCCGGCCAAGCGGGACTTCCTGTTCACCCTGGTGCAGCAGTTGAAGGCCGAGGGGGTGCCGATCGACGGGGTCGGCCACCAGGTGCACATCAACATCAACTGGCCGACTCTGGCGGAGACCGAGTCGATGTTGACGAAGTTCATCCCCCTCGACATCGATCAGCAGGTCACCGAGATGGACGTCAGCATCTACACGGGCGACGGTGAGAGCTTCCCGACGCCACCGGCGGACCGGCTTCTCAAGCAGGCGTACGTCTACCGCGACATGTTCGCCCTGTTCCGCCGGTACAGCAACGAGATCACCTCGGTCACGTTGTGGGGTCTGGCCGACGACAACACGTGGCTCGACACGTTCCCGGTGACCCGCAAGGACGCTCCGCTGCTGTTCGACACCCGGTTGCAGGCCAAGCCGGCGTACTGGGGTGTGGCCGACCCGACGAGGATCGAGACGAGCCCGAGCGCGAGCGTGTCGCCCAGCGTCAGCGTGTCACCGAGCACCGGCACGAATCCCGGTGCCGGCTCCTGCGCCGTCACCTACCGGGTCACCGGAAGCTGGCCGGGTGGCTTCCAGGCCGACGTGAAGCTCGCCAACACCGGCAGCGCCGCGCTCACGTCGTGGAAGGCGTCCTGGCAGTTCACCGGCGGCCAGCAGATCAGCCAGCTGTGGGGTGGCACCGTCACGCAGTCGGGCGCCACCGTCACCGTCGGCAACGCCGCCTGGAACAGCGGCCTCCCCGCCGGCGGCTCCACCTCGTTCGGCTTCCTCGGCAGCTGGACCGGTGGCAACCCGGTCCCGGCCGCGTTCACCCTGAACGGCACCGCCTGCACAGTCCTCTGACCGGCCGCCCGGTGGGTCACCAGGGGCAGGCGCCCCTGGTGGCCTTCGGGATGCGCCGATAGGGCACGATCGGTGTGGTGCACTACGTAACGGCGACAGCGATCGATGTGACCGGGACCTGGCCCGTCCGGGTCGAGGTGCACCTGGCCGAGTCCGACGGTACGGCCGCCGTCATCCTCGGGCACGCACCGCTGCTCGACATCGGTGACGTCCGTGGCTCCCGGCTGCCGACCCCGCTCGATCTGCGCTGTGACGTGGTCGGACGCGACGACGACCACACCGTCCTGATCCGGCTCGGGCACGGCGCCACCGACCGGCGGGGGCGCGACACGTTCCGGGTGGCGGCGGAGGCCGTACGCCCGGAGACGCCCGGTGAGATCTTCGAGCGGCTCCTACTGAACTATCACGTCGATCCGGTGACCGTCACCGACGTCGAGTCGGCGTGGCTGGCGTTCACCGAGTTCGTCCAGACCGGGTTCGACGGGCTCGGCGACGACGGTTTCCGGGTGCAGTGGGGCCGCTACTCGTGGACCGACCGCACCGCGATGCTGTGTTTCACCCGCCAGTTCACCCTGCCGGAGCCCGGCGGCCGGGTGCTGCGGCAGGTCAGCCTGGACATGCGGTTCACCGGCTTCCACACGCTGGCCACCGGGGACACCGGCTTCGACCACACCCCGCCGGGCCCGGCGCGAGCGGCCGCGCTGGCCACCGTCCGGGCCACCGTCACCGAGCACCCGCATCTGTACGACCTGTGGCGAGCCGTCCCCCGCCACGCCGCGCTGACCTCCGACCGCACCGACTGACGCGGGCCGGCTGCGGGGCGGTCAGCCCCACGTCCGGCTGTACACCTGGTCGGAGATCGTGACCGGGTGGACCGGCCCGATCCGGTCCCACCAGCGTGTCCGGGCCGTACCCCGTCCGGGCCGCAGCTCTCCGGCCACGGCGATCAACCGCTCGGCCGCGCGTACCGCCCGGTGCCGCGGCGTACGGACGTCGAACACCGCCCGCACCTCGGCACGACGCCGGGCCAGCAGCCGGACCCCCGACTCCGCGGCCCGGGCCACGAACTCCGCGGGGGAACAGGCGAGCCGGCTGATGTCGACGTGCACGATGTTGGTGTCCGGCCGGTCGACGCAGAAGTGCGGTGACTCGGAGAGCACGCCGGCGAACACGACGGCGTTGGCGTGGTCCTCGGCGAGTCGCGCGCTGTTGTGCCGCAGCGCCCACAGAGCGGCGGCGGCCATCGGCCCCGATTGGTGCAGGCCTCCGCCGTACCACTGACGACAGCGGCGTGCCGCGCCGATGAGCTCCTCGGTGCCCATCAGGACCGCCCCCATGGGGGCGCCGAGCCCTTTGGTGAAGCACAGCGTCATGGCGTCGTTGGTGCCGCCCCAGACGGCGGGAGCGGTGCCGGTGGCCGCCACGGCGTGCATGATCCGCGCGCCGTCGAGGTAGACGGTGAGGCCGTGGTGACGGCTCCAGCGTCGGAGGGCGGTGAGCACCGCGAGCGGATAGACGCGCCCGCCGCGCGCGGACACGGTGTTCTCCGTCCAGACCAGCCCGGTGGCGGGCCGGTCCGGCGTCCAGCGGGCGCGGTCGTCGAGGGCCCGGGCGGCGATCTCCGGGCGCAGGAGGCCGTCGGTGGTGGTGACGGCGTTGATCGTGACTCCGGCGAGCGCGGCGGCGGACGGCGCCTGGACGAGGTTGAGGTGGTGCCCCGCCTCGCACAGCACCTCCCGGCCGCCGGCGGCGAGGACCCTGAGCGCGACCTGGTTGCTCATCGTGCCGGTCGGCATGAACAGGGCGGCCTGCTTGCCGAACAGGGCCGCGCAGTGTTCCTCGAGCGCGCGGGTGGCGGCGCTCTCCCCGAACCGGTCGTCACCGTGGTCGGCGGTCATCATGGCGTGCAGCATCGCGTGGGTGGGTCGGCTCATGGTGTCGCTGCGCAGGTCCATCAACTCCACGGACATGTCGGTCCCCCGTTTCCTGCTCGGCAGGCGCCTCTCTTGTCTGATGGCCGGGGCGGGTGACTGATACCGGTGACACGCGCGTCCTGCCGGTAGGGACTTTCTCCGTAAACCGGTATCAACCGGGGAACGTCGTGATCCTCAGGGTGTGAACGAAAGCTTCGACGTAACCGATCTCGTGGCCGCGGCCGCGAACGGAGATGAGGCGGCCTGGGAGAGCCTGGTCACCCGGTTCACGCCGCTCGTGGCCTCGGTGGCGCACGGATTCCGGCTGCACGGCACGGACGTCGACGATGTCGCCCAGACCGTCTGGCTGCGGCTGCTCGAACATCTCGGCGGCCTGCGCGAGCCCAGGGCACTGCCGATGTGGATCATCACGACCACCCGCAACGAGTGCCTGCGCCAGGTGCGGGCGAGCCGGCGGACCCGGCCGTACGATCCGCTCGCCGAGCACCCGGCCGGGGACGGGCCGTCGGCCGCCACCACGGCCGATCCGGACGAGCACCTGATCCGGGTGGCCCGCCATCAGGCGCTGCTGGCCGGGCTGGCCGAGCTGCCGGACCATCAACGGGAGCTGCTGCTCCTGCTGATCGAGGACCCGCCGGTGTCGTACGCCGAGATCAGCCGGAGGCTGCGGATCAAGGTCGGCAGCATCGGCCCGACCCGGGCACGGGCGCTGGAACGCCTGCGCGCATGCCCGGACATCAGCGCAATGCAGTCGACCGGCAGCCGGTAGCGGCGAGGAGAGGTAGCGGGCCATGGAGACACGGATCCAGGACGACGACGGCAACGACCACGATGCGGTGCTGCTGGGTGAGCTGGCGGCGGCGATGCGGGAGTCCGGGCATCTGACCGAGAGGGTACGGGCGGCGAGCGCCGTGTGGACCTGGCGAGGCATCGACGAGGAACTGGAGCTGGCGAGTCTGAGCTACGACTCGCTGATCGACGCGGGCGCCACCGTGCGCTCCGCCGCGGACATCCGGACCGTGTTGTTCACCGGCGACACGGCCGAGGTGCAGGTGGAGCGCGACGGCGATCAGCTGGTCGGGCAGGTGATCCCGCCCGCGCCGGGCCGTCTGACGGCCGAGGGGGCGGGTGGTCTGCGCGCCGAGTCGGCGATCGACGACGTGGGCTGCTTCAGTGTCGCCGTGCCGGTGGGTGAGCCGTTCCGGCTGCGGGTGGAGGCCGCACCGGTGCGGCTGATGACCGACTGGGTCAGGATGTGAGCGGGGCCAGTCCGTCGCCGAGGCAGACGAACCCGGCCGCCGCCGCCAGCGCGGGACCTCCCTCGTCGCGGGTGCGCTGCTGGGCGGCGGCCAGCGCCTCGGCCGGGGACCGTCCGGCGGCCAGGCCCGCGTGGTAGCCGTCCATCAGGGTGGCCGTCTCCGCGTCGGGCACCGGGATCACCGGCGCGGTCAGTGTCGGGGTGCCCTGGCCGAGCAGGGCGGTGGTGAGCCCGAGGACCTCCTCGCCGGCGACCGGCTGCCCGCGGCCGGCGTCGCAGGCGGCCAGCACCACGTGCTGCGGCGGGCGTTCCAGCAGTTCCAGGTCGTAGACGGTGAACGGGCCGTCGGCCAGCCGCAGCGCGGAGAACAGTGGGTTGTCCGACCGCAGGTCGCCGTGCGCGGCCACGTGCACCAGCCGGGCGCCGGCCATCGACGCGGCGACCCGGTCCGCGCCGGCCGCGTCACCGATCAGCCGCACCGCCCCGGGGTAGCGGCGGGCCACCGCCTCCGCCTCGCGGTGGGCGTCGCGCAGGCCCGGTCCGGCGACCACGACCACCGGGCCCGGCGATTCGGCACGGCGGTGGGCGGCGTCCAGCCACAGGCGCGCCGACGGCACCACGGTCACCGGGCGGCCGGCGCAGGACGGCAGGATCGACCACGGTAGCGACCGCAGCTGTTCGCTGGGCGCCAGCACCAGGGGCCGGTCACCGAGGCGCAGCGGGCGCAGCAGGACCCGGTCGAACGTGTCGGCGGCGCGGGTGAGCACGGCACGGGCCGCGGCCGCGCTCGCCGGGGTGGTGTGCTCGCTGGCCAGCCGGTGCAGGGCGAACGGCAGGTGGCGCAGGCAGCCGGTCACGTCGGTGAGCGGGCCCAGGCGGTGCAGCCGGGTCCGGCCGGACAGCACGGTCACCGCGTGCAGGTGGTCGTCGAGCTCCACGTACTCGACCAGGGCCGCGTCGCCCAGCCTCGCGGCGAGCGCGTCGATCGGGGGCGGGCCCGGCCGTGACGGGCCGGCCCCGCAGCCGTCGGTGCGGCGGCAGTGGTCGCGGATCTCCCGCTCGAGGGTGACCTGCCGGTGTGTCAGGGCCGCGGTGGGGCCGCCGTTCTCCATCGCCGTCATGGTGGCCCGCAGGTCGGTGAGCAGCGCGGCCAGCACCGGATCGCGCGGCGGGCGGACCGGGCGGGCGACCGCGGTGACGCCCCGTCGCCGTTCGGCCCAGCGGTACACCTCGCGGGCGCTACCGTTCTCCAGCGCGATCCGCACGCCCAGACGCGCCAGCGAGCCGCGGTGGGCGGACATGTGCGCGCGCAGATCCGTGGCGCCGAGCAGGGCCTGCTGGTCCTCGACGATGCGCAGCCCGGCCTCGACCGCGCGCAGCGCGCCGTAGCGACGGCCGTCGGCGCGGCGCAGCATCGCCTCGGCCGTCCAGGCACGGGCGCGTGCCTCCGCCGGGCCCGCCGACCGGGCGCGGCTGGCCCGCATCAGGTCGGCGCGTGCCTCGGTACGCCGCCCGCGGTCCAGCGCCAGCCGGCCGGCCATCACCCGGGCCTCCAGCGCCGGCACCGCCCAGCCCGCGCGGGCCAGGTCGTCGGCGCAGCGCCGGGCCTGCGCCGGTGTCACGCTGCCCGGGTCGCGCACCATCCGCACCTGCAGCCGGGCGTGCCGGGCCAGGGCCAGCAGTTCGCGGCGCGCGGCGCGGTGGAACTCGCGGGCCGCCTGCCGTGCCGCCTCCTCGGCGACCGGGAGGTCCCCTCGACCAGCGCGACGGTGGACAGCAGCAGCCGGGCCTCGGGCAGGTTGATCCGGTGCTGCTCGGCGTAGGCCGCGACGGCCGCCTCTGCGGTGGCCCGGGCCTCGCCGACCAGGCGTACCGACAGCAGCAGCCGGGCCCGGTCGACCAGCAGCGACCCGACCCGCATGTCGAGGCGCCGGTAGTGCTCCTCGGCCCGGTCGAAACTGGCCAGGGCGGCCGGCACCTCGCCCCGGCCGGCGCGCAGGCAGCCCAGGTTCTGCTCGGCGTACGCCCGCGGCAGGTCGAGTCCGTGGCGCACGCACAGGTCGATGGCGGTGAGCAGGTCGGTCTCGGCGGCCGCGAAGGCACGCCGCTCCAGGTGCAGCAGGCTGCGGTTGTTGAGGGCGCGAACCTCCCACTGCACGTCGCCGGCTCGGCGCAGCACCGGCAGGGCGGGACGGAGGGCGGCCAGGGCCTCCTCGACGCGGCCCAGCTCCTGCAGGATCGCCGCCTGCTGCACGCGGGCGCGGGCGGCCCCCACCCCGTGCAGCTCCTGCAGGGCGGTGGCGATCTGCCGGAACGCCGATCCGGCGGAGCCACTGAGGGCGAGCGCCGACGCCAGGCTGGTCCGGGCCTCGCCGGCCAGGGTGGTCGCGCCGGCCTGGCGGGCGAGATCCACCGAGGCCCGGAGCCGGGCGACGGCCTCGTCCAGGTCACGCAGTTGCAGGGCGGCCACGCCGAGGGCGCGCTGGGCGACACTGCGGCCGACCCGGTCACCGGTGGCGCGGGCGGCCCGGTCGGCGGCGTGGGCCAGCTGCCGGGCGCGGGCGGGCTCGACGGCGGCCAGCCGCAGCGCCTCGGCGGCGTCGGACGGTACGACGACTCCCGCTTGCACCCACGTCCCTCCCGGCGACGTCCCGCCTCGCCCTACCGGACGGCCCGGCACGACGATCCCCGCTCCGTCCGAATGAGCGCGCCTTTCACGTACGAAAGGACCCGCTCGTTGCTCTTATAAATCATGTTTAATCAGGATCTTATGACCTCTGTTGCCGAGCCGACCCAGCTGGTGGTCGCGCTACCGCACCTCGGGATGGTGTTGAGCGCGCTGGACGAGGCCCGTGAGCGCGCCGAGACCGACCCGGGACGGCTGCACGCCGACACACGGACCAGCGATGTGCTGGGCCTGGCGCTGATCACGCTGCCCGCCCCGGAGAGGGCCGCCGCGGCGCTGGAGAGGTGGGCGTCGATCGGTGGGGACCGCAGCGGTCCGGCGCTCGACCGGATCCTGGCCGCGGTGCGCGCCGGATTCGGCCGGGATCACCACGGATGGACGCCGCTGCTCGGCAAGAACCGCATCGTGGGCGAGGTGCACGGCCGGATGCGGTCCGGCGGCGCCGAGCCGGCCTCCGGGGAGGTGTCGCACGGCGGCGGTGGGGCGCCGGTGGCCATCGCGAGACCCGCGTGGGCGCACCGGCCGGGCACCGCACCGAGCGGGGTCGTGGTCGGCCTGATCGACACCGCGATGGTGAGCCACGACTACCTGACCGGGGCGTGGACCGGCCCGTATCCGGGCGCCGGGGACGGGCGGCCGGTCCGCGCCGAGACCGGGCACGCCACGTTCATCGCCGGCCTGGTGCGCCGTTACGCACCGGCGGCGACCCTGAGTGTGCATCCGGTGCTGGACGGCACCGCCGACGCCTGGACCACCGCGCACCGGATCGTCGAGGCCGGCCGGGCCGGGGTGGACGTGCTCAACCTGTCCTTCGTCTGCTACACCGACGACGGCGCCGGGCCGCTGGTGCTGGCCACCGCGCTGGAACGGCTCGGCCGCGACACGGTGGTGGTGGCCGCGGCCGGCAACCACGGCTACCTGGCCGACGGCCGCGACCGTCAGCCGGCCTTCCCCGCCGCGTTCCCGAACGTCGTCGCGGTCGGCGCGGAGGGCGCCGGGTTCAGCGCGAAGGGCCCGTGGATCACCGCCGTGGCCCCCGGAACCGGCCTGGAGAGCACCTACCTCAGCGGCCCGGTCTCGGTGTGGGAGGACCCCGACGGTCCCGGGCCCGCCCCGGCGACCCGCCACGACAGGACCTTCCGGGGGTACGCCCGGTGGAGCGGGACGTCGTTCGCGGCCGCGGTGGTCAGCGCGATGATCGCCCACCGGACCGTGCCCGGCCGGATCAGCGCCGCCGAGGTGGCCGCGCGGCTTCTCACGCCCACCGCCGACGGCAAGCCGGTCGTGCTCGACCCGGCGACGGCACCCTGAGCGCTCAGGCGACGATGCGCAGGTCCCGGCCCGAGTCGTTGAGCCGGCGCCCGCCGTCGGCGGTGACCGTCACGATGTCCTCGATACGCACCCCGAAGCGGCCCGGAAGGTAGACGCCCGGCTCGATGGAGAAGCACATCCCCGGTACGAGCGGGCGCCGCTCCCCCGCCACCAGGTACGGCGGCTCGTGCGTGGTCAGCCCGATGCCGTGCCCGGTCCGGTGGATGAAGTGCTCGCCATACCCGGCCCGGGTGATCACGTCCCGCGCGACCCGGTCGATCTCCTCGCACGCCACCCCGGGCCGGACCGCCTCGAACGCGGCCTGCTGCGCCTCGCGGACCACGTCGTGCACCCGGCGCTCCTCGGCGGTCGGCTCGCCCACGTGCACGGTACGGGTGGTGTCCGACCCGTAGCCGTCCTTGAGCCCACCGAAGTCGAGGACCACCATGTCGCCGTCGGCGATCACCCGCTCGCTCATGGCGTGGTGCGGGTTCGCGCCGTTGGGCCCCGAAGCGACCAGGGTGAAGTCGACCTGCGAATGCCCGTGGGCACGCAGCAGCGCGGCCAGCTCCGTGCCGATCTCGTGTTCGGTGCGGCCGGCGAACCGTACCCCCACGATCTCCTCGAAGACCGCGTCGGCCGCCGCCCCCGCCGACGCCAGCCGCTCGACCTCGTCGGCGTCCTTGACCGCCCGCAGCATCGGCAGCGCCGCGGTCATCGACGTGTACCGCGACCCGGGCAGCGCCTGCTGCAACCCGAGCAGTTGCAGCGCCCACGCGTTGTCGCTGACCGCGTAGACCCCCTCCGGGTCGAGCAGCCGGGCCGCGACGGCGTACGGGTCGGCGCCGTCGGCCCAGCCGCTGATGCTCACCGCGGCCGCGCCGTCGGCCTCGGCGGCGTCGGGGCGCTCCAGCACCGGGACGATCAGCTGCGGTTCGACGCCGGTGGCGAGGATCAGCACGGTGAGCCGCTCGGTGATCGCGGTCGGCTGGTAGCCGGTGAAGTAGGTCAGGTCCGGGCCGGGGGTGACCAGCAGCCCGGTCAGTCCGGCGTCGGCGGCCTGCGCGACGGCGTGTCGCATCCGATGGCGGAAGAGATCGGTCATGTGGGGCTTCCTCCTGTGGGCACGGGCCGGGTGGGGATGGTGTGGCTGGTCGAGGCCTCGGCGGCGGCCAGGTGCACGGCGTGCGGCCGCTCCGCCCGGTGCCGGCGCATCAACACGATAAGGGCGACCCCGGCGGCGCACATGACCGTCATCAGGATCGACGCGCCGGCCAGGCCGGCGGCGAGGGCGTCGGCGGTGGAGGCCCCTTCGGCGGTACGGGCGCCGGTGACCGCCGTGGACACCGTGGCGACCGCGGCCACCGCGAGGGATCCCCCGACGTAGCGGGCCATGTTGGAGATGCCGGACGCCTGGCCCACCTGGTCGGCCGGCACAGCCGCGGTGGACGCCGACGAGGCGGGGCCGTTGGCCAGGCCGAGCCCGACGGCGATCACGATCAGCGGCGGTACGAACATGGTGTAGGTCCAGCCGGCGTCGACGAGGATCAGGGCGGCGCCGGCCAGGGCGGCCAGGCCGAAGCCGAGCGCGACCGCCCGCCCGGCGCCGATCCGCACCGCGAGCGGGGTGATCAACGGGGTGATCGCGATCATCGCGGCCGCCGCGGGCAGGGTGGCGAGACCGGCCTCGAGGGGGCTCATGCCGAACGCGGCCGGATCCTGGAAGTAGAGGCTGAGCAGGTACATCAGGGCGTTGATGGATCCGGCCACCAGCAGGATCGCGATGGTGGCGCCGACCAGCACCCGATTGCGCAGCAGCCGCAGGTCGACCAGCGGCGCGGTCGCGTGCCGCTCGGCGAGCACGAACCCCACCGCGCCGAGGACCGCCAGGGTCAGGCAGCCGAGGGTCCGCGCGGAGAGCCACCCCCACGAGCCGCCTTCGCTGAGCGCCAGCACGAGCGGGGCCAGTGCGACTGCGACCAGGATCGTGCCGAGCACGTCGATCGAACGGGGTCGCTGCCCGTCGCGCGACTCGGGCACGGTGAACAGGGCGATCGGGATGCAGACGGCGGCGATGGCGGCGTCGATCCAGAACAGGCCCTGCCAGCCGGTGGAGCCGACCAGCACGCCGCCGATCAGTGGCCCGGCGGCCGCGCCGACTGCCGACGCGGCGCCCCACCGGGTGATCGCCCGCATCTGCCCGGCGCCGGCCGAGCCGACCGAGAGCAGGCTCATGCCGCAGGCCAGGATGGTGGACCCGGCCGCGCCCTGGATCATCCGGCCGGCGATCACACCGGTCCCGGAGTCGGCCAGCGCGATCAGGGCGCACGAGGCGACGAACAGCAGCAGGCCGCCGAGGAACACCCGCCGCCGGCCGAAGACGTCGCCGAGTGCGCCGGCGGTGACGATGACCGCCGCGCCGACCAGCATGTATCCGGTCACCGCCCACTGCAGCTGGTCGACCGGGACGCCGAGGTCGGCGCTGATCGCCGGGAGCAGGATGGTGACCGCCGAGGTGTTGGCGTTGACCACGAGCGCCGAGACGCAGGCGGCGGTGAGGACGCCGGGTCCGGCCTTCTTCGACTGCACTTCTGTGGACACGCCGGTCAGCTTCGCGGGTGCGGGGCCGGGCTGGATCACCCGCTCGGGGTGAGTCCCCGCCCACCGGCACGCGCCTAGCGTGCGGGCGATGAGCAGCGACGCGTTGCAAGAGTTCCTGCAGTATCTCGGCAGCGCGCTCACCTCGGCCGGTGAGGCGGTCAACCAGATCGAGGAGCGGCTGCTGCGGGTGGCCCACGCCTACGGCGCCCCGTATGCGCGGGTCAGCGTGCTGCCCACCTATCTGGTGGTCGCCCTGGAGCCGGGGCGGGCGGCCACGATGGAGCCGACCCGGCTGCTCGACGGAGGGTTGCGCCTGGATCAGACGGCCGCCGTCTACGACGTGCTGAAGGCGGCCGAACGGACCGAGATCACCCCGGCGGAGGGCATCGAGCGGCTGCGGGAGATCTCGCGGATGCCGTCGCGTTTCCACCTGTCGGTGCAGATCCTCGGTTTCGCGGTGCTGACCGCTGGGATCTGCCTGATCCTGCAGCCGACCTGGTCGGACCTGCTGCTCGCGGGGATGTTCGGCGCGCTGGTGGGGGTGTTCAAGACGATCGGGACGCGCTGGCGGAGCGTACAGATGATCATGCCGGTGACCGCCGCGTTCGCCGTCGCCGCGACCACGTTCCTGCTGGCCGACAGCGGCTGGACGGACGCCGATCTGCGGGCCATGGTGGCGCCGCTGGCGACGTTCCTGCCCGGCGCGATGCTCACCATGGCGGTGGTCGAGCTGTCCGCGGCGGAGATGGTGACCGGCGCGAGCCGTCTCGTGGCGGGCATCCTGCAGCTGATGCTGCTGGCCTTCGGGATCATCGGGGCGGCCCAGGTGGTGGATCTGCCCCGGTACGAGGTGCCGGTGAGCGCCCCGGAGAACTCGATCGGCGCGTGGGCGCCGTGGCTGGGCGCCGGGGTGGTGGGGCTCGGCTGCTACCTGGTCCATTCCGGCCCGCCCCGCACGCTGGGGTGGCTCTGTCTCGTCCTCTACTCCGGCTGGATCGGCCAGTACCTGGGCGGGATCGTGCTCGGCGGGTACCTGAGCGGGTTCGCCGGTGCCCTGGTGCTGACCGTGGTGGCGTACATCGTGGAGCGGTTCCCCTCCGGGCCGCCGGCGCTGGTGTCGTTCCTGCCCGGGTTCTGGCTGCTGGTGCCCGGCGCGCTGAGCCTGATCGGGCTGACCGAGTACCTGGCCCGCAGTTCCGCGCTGGGTTCGGAGGACCTGCTCGGCGCGGCCGGGTCGATGGTGGCGGTGGCGCTCGGCGTGCTCTGCGGCCACCCGATCTTCCGCGCGCTGGCCCGCACGTTCGGCCGGACCGGGATCCTGCGCAAGGAACGCGCGTGAACCGCCCACCACGGATGAGGCGCCACCGGCCGCCCGGCGCCCACGATGCCGCCAGAAGCCGCACTGTCACGAAGGGAGGCGGCGTTGAGCTCGACCGACGTGTCCGCCAAGCGGACCATCAACTACATATCCTGGGTCGCGCTGGCATTGATGACCACGAGTTCGGTGGCCAGCCTGCGTCCGTCCCCGACGATGGCCGTCTACGGCCTGGCGAGCATCTTCCTGTACCTGGTGCCGGCCATCGTGTTCCTGCTGCCGACCGCTCTGGTCTCGGCCGAGCTGGCCTCGGGCTGGTCCGGCGGCGTCTACAACTGGGTGAGCCAGGGGCTGAACAAGCCGCTGGGCTTCCTCGCCGTGTGGTGCCAGTTCGCCATGACGATCTTCTACTACCCGAGCCTGCTCGGGTTCGTGGCGAGCACCCTGGCGTACGTCATCAACCCCGACCTGGCCTCCAGCGGCGTCTGGACCGCCATCGTGATCATGGTCTGCTACTGGACCGGCGTGTGGATCTCCTCGCGCGGCACCAGCGGCGTGGCCGGCCTGGCCAGCGGCGGCCTCATCATCGGCACGCTGATCCCGGGCGCCCTGCTGGTGATCCTGGGCATGGTCTTCCTGGGCCAGGGCAACGAGTCGGCCGCCCCGATGACCGCCGACCATCTGCTGCCGGCCTGGGCCGGGTTGTCCAGCCTGGTCCTGATCGTCAACAACTTCCTGTCCTACTCGGGCATGGAGATGAACGCGGTGCACGTCGGCTCGCTGAAGAACCCGGGCCGGGAGTTCCCGCGGGCGATGTTCCTGTCCATGGGCCTGGTCCTGCTGATCTTCATCCTGCCGGCGCTGGCGATCAGCTGGGTGGTCCCCGCCGAACAGCTGTCGCTCACGGCCGGCGTGATGCAGGCCTTCGACGCGGTGTTCGCCGAGTTCGGCACCCAGTGGCTCACCCCGATCCTCGGGATCATGCTGGTCGCCGCGTCCCTGGGCGGCATGCTGACCTGGCTGGCCGGGCCGTCGAAGGGCCTGCTGCTGATCTCGCGCCAGGAGGGCTACCTGCCGCCGTTCCTGCAACGGCTGAACAAGCACGGCGTACAGCAGAACATCCTGGTCGTGCAGGGTCTGGTCACGACGGTCATCGCGCTGGCGTACGCGTTCATCCCGGACGTCTCCAGCGTGTACTGGATCTTCTCGGTGATCACCACGCAGGTCTATCTGATCATGTACCTGCTGATGTTCGTGGCCGCCGTCCGGCTGCGCAGGACCCAGCCGGACCACCCGCGCGGCTACCGCGCCCCGATGATCACCGGGCTCTGCGGCGTCGGGTTCGCGGCGTCGCTGGCCGCCCTGCTGATCGGTTTCATCCCGCCGTCGCAGTTCGGCTCCGGCAGTGTCGGCGTCTACCTGCTGATCGTCGCCGGTGGCGCGCTCGGCCTGGGTCTGCTGGTGCCCTACCTCTTCTACCGCCTGCGCAAGCCGTCCTGGAAGGAGGCGCCCGCGTCATGAGAGCCAACACTCTGCTCTACACCATCGCCGGAATGACGGTCGTGCTGTTCGCCGGCATCGGCCTGATCACCTACAGCGGCGAGCAACAGACGCAGGAGGCCACCGCGAAGGCCCAGCAACTGCAGACCGACCTCGCCGCGGCCGGGCTGCGGACACCGTCGACCGAGCAGATCGTCAGCACCCTCGGCGCGGACGGCGGCGCGGTCTGTCTCGACCCTGACGACGCGCTGCGCCGCGGGATCCTCTACGGCCAGCTCGTCAACGGCGCCGCCGGGCCCGGCCAGCGGCCGGTGATCGCCGACAACAAGGTCGTCCAGGGCCAGCTGCTGATCATCAAGGTGTACTGCCCGCACCATCTCGAATCGTTCCAGAAGGTCGTCGACGGCCTCCACCTCGAGGACGTGGCCTGATGGGACTGCGTAAGGACGTCGCCGCCCTGATGGACCGCGCCCGCGCCGACCTGGCCGAGCTGGTCGCGATCCGGTCGGTGGCCGACCCCCGGCAGTTCCCGCCGGAGGAGTGCACGAAGGCCGCGTACTGGGTGGTCGACCGCTTCGCCGGGGCCGGCTTCACCGACCTGAGCCTGCACGAGACCAGCGACGGCAGCAGCGCGGTCTACGGAGAGCGCCCCGCCCGCGACCCGCACGCGCCGACCGTGCTGCTGTACGCCCACTACGACGTGCAGCCGCCCCTGGACGAGGCCGCCTGGCGGACGCCGCCGTTCGCCCTCACCGAACGCGACGGCCGGTGGTACGGCCGGGGCGCCGCCGACTGCAAGGGCAACATCGTCATGCACCTGACCGCGCTCCGGGCTCTGGGTGACGACCTTCCGGTCCACCTGAAGCTGATCGTCGAGGGCTCCGAGGAGCAGGGCACCGGCGGCCTGGAGGACCTCGTCGAACGCCACCCCGACCTGCTGCGCGCCGACGCGATCCTGGTCTGCGACACCGGCAACGCGGCGGTCGGGGCGCCGGCCGCCACGGTGACGCTGCGCGGCCTGGTCAACGTGGTGGTGACGGTCGAGGCGCTGGGCGGCGAGGTCCACTCCGGCATGTTCGGCGGGCCGGCCCCGGACGCGCTGGCCGCGCTGATCCAGATCCTGTCGTCGTTGCGGGACCGGGTCGGCAACACCACGATCACCGGGCTGGACAGCACCCAGACGTGGACCGGCGAGCCGTATCCGGCCGCGCAGTTCCGCGCCGACGCCGGGCTGCACGACGGCGTCGCCCTGCTCGGCGACGGCACGGTGTCGGACATGGTGTGGGCACGGCCCGCGGTCACCGTCCTCGGCATCGACTGCCCGCCGGTGGTCGGCTCGGCAGCGGCGATCCAGCCGCGCGCCCGCGCCCGGCTCAACCTGCGGGTCCCCCCGGGCACGGAGGCCGCCGCGGCCCAGCGGGCGCTGATCACGCACCTGCACGCGGCCGCGCCCTGGGGCGTACGGGTGAGCGTCGAGCCGGAGGCGCTCGGGCAGCCGTTCGAGGCCCGCACCGGCGGGCCGGCCTACCGGGCCCTCGCGGCGGCGATGCGGGAGTCGTACGGCCGCGACATGGTCACCCTGGGCCAGGGCGGCTCGATCCCGCTGTGCAACGTGTTCGCCGCCACCTATCCCGAGGCGGAGATCCTGTTGATCGGGGTGGAGGAGCCGCTGGCCGCGATCCACGCTCCGAACGAGAGCGTCGACCCGGGTGAGATCGCCCGGCTGGCCCATGCCGAGGCGCTCTTCCTGAAGCATTACCGCGGGTAGGAGGGGAGAGAAAGGGCCCGGCGTGCGACGCCGGGCCCTTTCTCCTGCGACGACACCGGCCCTCAGGGGCGACGGCGGTGGTCACGGCGCCGCAGGGGAGCCCGGGGCAGATGGCTGAGGCCGGCCGCGAGATACGGCCCGACCAGCTCGATCCGGTCCCCGGGACGCGCGGTGACCTCGAGCAGGGCGCCGTCCGGCAGCCGCAGGTGCACGGCGATCGCACCACCCGGGCCGGACAGCCGGTACACGCCGGCGACGGTGATCTGCGCGAACATCCGGAGCCGGCGGTCGAGGACCGGGCCGCGGCGGATCACCAGGACATCGTCGCGCCAGTACGCCCACATCCGCCGGGACCAGCCGCGCCGCAGCCCACGCCATGCCCGCGGCCGGGGCCCGGCGCTCCGGAACCGGGCGGCGAACACCGGGCCCTCACGGATGAACGCCCGCTGACCACGGCGGTCCCAGAGGATGCCGGCCAGCAGTGACACACCCAGCACCAGCAGCACGGCCGGCGCAACGACAGATACGTTCACGCGGCAACTCCTCCACCGATCCGTCTTCGGCTCCAGCCTCGGCGGATCGGGGGGCGGGCGCGTCACCCCACGCAGATGAGACGCGCGAAGGTCTCGCCCACACGGGACTCGAGGGGTGAGAAGCAGATAGGTTCTCCTGCATGAATCGATGGTGGTTGTGGGCGGTCGGGGGTGTGGGCGGAGTCGTTCTGGCGGTGGCGGGATGGAAGACCTTCTTCTCCCCCGATCCCGGCGCGGCGCTCATAGTCCTGGTGGTCACCGGTGGGCTGCTGCTGGTCAGCCCGTTCCTGCTGCCCCGTCTGGAGGCCCTCGTCCTCGGCGTCGACGGCTTCCAGCTGCGGCTGGTGCGGGAGATGGCGCAGCACGGCGCCCCGGAGACGGCCCGGCTGCTCGACAACACCGAACTGGCCGAGATAGCCCAGGCGTACGGGGTGATCCACACCCAACTGGTCGGCGGCACCTTCTACACCGTCCGCAAGCAGGTGCAGGATCATCTCGCCGCCCGGGCGGCGGCCTTCGCCAGCCAGCGGACCTTCAACCCCGACGAGGTCAAGCTGCTCTTCCCCACGGCGTCCGGGCCGGTACGGGTGCTGCTGCTCGGACTCATGCAGGGCGATCCACGCCTGGTGGACGTGGCGAGCCTGGCCGAGGCGATCACCGTGCCGGTGACCCGCAACGAGCAGTACCAGGCACTGGTGCTGGTCGAGAGGAACCTGCGGCGCTTCTCCGAGGCCGACCGGGCCACCCTGATGGCCGCCATCGACAGCGCGGACCTCGGCCGCGACGACAGCGACCGCCAGAAGATCGTGGACCAGATCAGGGCGTTGCCCCTCTGACAGCGTGCCCGGCGCATCCGGCAGGATGATCACATGCCCGACGCGCCGTTCGCCGTTTTCGACGTGGACGGGGTCGTCGCCGACGTGCGGCACCGTCTACGGCATGTCGCCCGGCAACCGAAGGACTGGGCGCGGTTCTTCTCGGCCGCCGACCGGGATCCGCCGCTGCCCGAGGGGACCAAGCTGGTCCACCGATATGTCGCGGACCATCAGCTGGTCTGGCTCACCGGGCGGCCCGAGTGGCTGCGGCCGGTCACCGAGCGGTGGTTCGAGCGGCACGGGCTGCCGGCCGGGCTGCTGCTGATGCGCCCCGACGACGACCGGCGGCCGGCGCGTGACTTCAAGCTCTCGCAGCTGCGCCGGCTCGCCCGCGACGGCGAGATCACCGTGATCGTCGACGACGACCCGGCCGTGGTCAAACGGCTGAAGACCGAGGGATTTCCGGTCCGGCTGGCCGACTGGGTGCCCTACGAGCGGTCGCTGCGACAGGCTCAGGAACGCGACGGCCGTACCTGAATTAAGGTTGCGGGTTGTGGCGGCCGATTGGCTGCCACGGTTTCGTGAGGGGTGGATCGGTGAGTCAAAGCGTGCTGACATCGGCGGCGGGGGTCGCTGCCCAGGCGGCGCGGCGGCGTACGTTCGCGGTTATCTCGCACCCGGACGCCGGCAAGTCGACGATGACCGAGGCTCTCGCCCTGCACGCGCGGGTGATCGGCCAGGCCGGCGCGGTGCACGGCAAGGGCGACCGCAAGGGTGTCGTCTCCGACTGGATGGCGATGGAGCAGCAGCGTGGCATCTCGGTCACGTCCGCGGCGCTGCAGTTCTCCTACGGCGACACCGTCATCAACCTGCTCGACACGCCGGGCCACGCCGACTTCTCCGAGGACACGTACCGGGTGCTGACCGCCGTCGACAGCGCGGTGATGCTGCTCGACGCGGCGAAGGGCCTGGAGCCGCAGACGCTGAAACTGTTCGAGGTGTGCCGGCAGCGGGCCATCCCGGTGATCACGTTCATCAACAAGTGGGACCGGCCCGGCCACGAGGCGCTCGCGCTGATGGACGAGATCGAGCAGCGCATCGGGCTCAAGCCCACGCCGCTGACCTGGCCGGTCGGCATCGCCGGGCACTTCCACGGCGTCATCGACCGGCGCACCGGGGTGTTCACCCGCATGCAGCGCTCCCCGGCGGCGCCGACCTCGCCATCGAGGAGGAGATGGCCGACGACGAGGCCGCCGAGAAGTACGGCGCGGAGTGGGTCGCCGCCAACGAGGAGCTGGAGCTGCTCGAGCTGACCGGCGCCGACCACGACCAGGAGACCTTCCTCGGCGCCACCAGCACGCCGGTGCTCTTCGGCGCGGCGGTCGCCAACCTGGGCGTACGGCAGCTGCTCAACATCCTGGTCGAGCTGGCACCACCGGCGACGGCCCGGCCCACGGTGGCCGGCGGCGAGCAGCCGGTGGACAGCGGGTTCTCCGGGTTCGTGTTCAAGATCCAGGCGAACATGAACAAGGCGCACCGCGACCAGGTGGCGTTCATGCGGATCTGCTCCGGCCGGTTCGAGCGCGGCATGGTCGTCACCCACGCCGGCACCGGCCGCCCGTTCACCACCAAGTACGCCCAGCAGGTCTTCGGCCAGGGCCGCGACACCATCGACGAGGCGTTCCCCGGCGACGTGGTGGGCCTGGTCAACGCGACCGCGCTCGGCATCGGCGACACCCTCTACGCCGACAAGCCGGTGCAGTATCCTCCGCTGCCGTCGTTCCCGCCGGAGCACTTCGCCGTCTGCCGGGCCGACGACACCGGCGCCTACAAGCGCTTCCGCCGCGGTATCGAACAGCTCGACGGTGAGGGCGTGGTCCAGGTGCTGCGCTCCGACCTGCGCGGTGACGGCCTGCCGGTGCTGGCCGCCGTCGGGCCGATGCAGTTCGAGGTCGCCACCTTCCGGCTGGAGGCGGAGTTCGGGGTGAAGGTGCATCTGGACCGCCTGCCGTACGAGATCGCGGCGGTCACCGACGCCGAGGGCAAGGAACTGCTGCGCGGGGAGTCGCAGGTCGAGGTGATGACACGGGTCCGGGACGGGGCGCTGCTCGCCGTGTTCGCCCACCGCTGGCGGATGCGTACGGTGGCGGGCCGTCACCCCGGCCTGAAACTCGACGCCCCGCTCGACGCCGGGCTCTGACCGGCGAGCCCGCGCCGCCGCCCGGCTTCTATAGCCGGGCGGGGCGGGGACCGATAAGAGCGCGGCCCGCCCACCCGATAATGGCGCGGCCCGCCCGATAACGGCCCGCCCAACCGATAGCGGCGCGGCCGCCCGATAACGGCACGGCCCGCCCGGGAAGCCGGGCGAGCCGCTGCACCACTTACTTCTTTTTCGACTTCTTGTCCTTCTTGTCCTTCTTGTCCTTCTTCTTGTCCTTCGCCATGACGGCGCTCCCTTCACTCCGCTGTCCAGGCAGGATCACGCAACGCTCACCTGTCGGAACTGTGTGCGATGGATGCCGAAGCTAGGGCACGAAGGTGAACAGGGCGGCACTCCGGGGCCACCCCGCGCACCCGAAGCGGCTCACCGCAACCCACATGGCCTGGCCTTCCGCGTCTTCATGAAGGTGAATATGAGATGTACGTCACTCAAACAGCCGATGACCCTCACCCCACGGACGGCTGGACGAGCAGGGTGACCGTACGGTTGCGTTCCGGTGTGGTGTGCGGGCCGTTCTTCTGATCGGCGCTGACCAGCGAGAACGACGTCAGCGGCAGACCGCTCGCACGCGCCAGCCGGGCCGCGGCGACCTGCGCACGGGCGAGCGCCGTGGTCGATCCGCCCGCGGTGCGCCCGCCGGTGACCGGGACGGCGTGCCCGATCACCGTGACCGTGACGTCACCGGCATCGCGCAGCGCCCGTCCCACCCGGTCCAGCACGGCCCGGGAGCCGCCGCGCAGCGCGTCGTCGCGGACGAAGAGGCCCTCGTCGAAGACGACCCGGACCGCGTCGCCCTCCGCCCGCGTGGTCGCCCCCTCGACGGCCAGCAGGCGCAGCAGGCGTGCATCCGCGGAAGTGGGCGCCGACGGCGTGGCCGCCGACGAGGCCTTGGGCGCCGACGAGGCCTTGGGCGCCGATGTGGATGACGGCGCCGGGGCGGACGCCACCGCCGGCAGCGCCTCCGCGGACTGCGACGACGGCGAGGCGTCCAGCCGCTGGATCAGCAGCGCCGAGCCGGCCAGCACGACCACCACCCCGAGTGCCGTGCCACCCACGGTCACGGCCCGGCGGGTGGCACGGCCGGCGATCGCCTTACGGCCGGCCGCCGCGCCCTCGTGTGACGGGTCCGCGGCCAGCACCTTCGCCCACGCCGCGTCGGCCAGCTCGAACTCGCCGCGCTGCGCGTGCACCCGGGCCCGCAGGTCGAGCGCCGCCGGCGAGTCGCCGCCGAGCAGCTCGAGCGCGCCGTCGAGGTCGCCGGAGCGGGCGGCAGCGCGCGCCCGGTCCAGCTCCAGCTCCTCCGAGACAGCGACCGCCGTCATCGGAGCACGCCCCCGATCTTGCCGGCCACCTCGACCGGAAGCAGGCGCACGAGCCGCTGGTTGACCGCGTCCAGGGCCCGCGGGTCCTGGCCGGCGATCGCCTGCCGGCCCTGCGCGATCAGCACGTCGGCCTGCGCGGAGATGCCGATCTTCTCGTGCTCGACGCAGAGCATGAAGAACACCTTGACCGGCCAGTCCGGCGCCCGCCGCTCGACCTCCATGAGGAAGTCGTGCACCCGCTCGAGCTGCGCCTGGATGGCGGCCCTGTCGCGGGCGTCGATCGCCGTCTGGGAGCGCCGCCGCAGCTCGCCGACCTCACGGCGGTCGGCGTCGTCGGCGGCCAGCTCGTCGGCGGCCGACAGGGCCTCGCGCAGCTGCTGGATCAGCTCGGGCAGCCCGACCGCGTCCTCGATGACGTCGAGCTCGGCCTGCACGTTGCGCAGCCGGTCCTCGGCGGTGGCGGCGGCGCCCGCGTCCACCCCGGACGCCTGGACCTGTTCCCGGGCGCCGGTCATGGTGCCCTCCCGGTCGAGGGCGGCGAGCCGGTCGCGGGCGTCGTCGGAGTCACCGGAGGCGACCGCGCCGCGCAGATGCGCCATCCGGCGCTCGGCGTCGTCCAGCATGGCGGTCAGCACCACCGGGTCGGGGGTGCGCACGTCGTCGAGCGCGATCTCCGCCTCGAACTGCGTCTGGATCAGCGGCACGTCGGCGATGACCGTGACCAGGCTGGACGTGTCCACCTCGAAGGTCACCTCGACCTCGCTACCGGCGGGCAGGTCGATGCGCACGTCCTTGGGCCGGATCTCCAGCATGCCGACCTGCCGGTTGCGGTCGCCGCGCGGCCGTTCGCCCTGGACCACCGGGATGCGGATGACCGCGTCGGTGTCGGACCGGTTCAGCGGCGTCGACGTGCGGAACACCTCACGCTCGCGGGTCGGCAGCGTCGCGCCCTTGCGGACCAGTGGCGCGAAGGCCTTGTCGGCGAGCTGGATGCCGAGCGAGTGGGCGAGCCGCACACCGCCGAACTCCACCGCCCGGTGGGTGATCGTCAGGGCGTCGGGGGCGAGCTTCTGCGGCTCGCCCGCGACGGTGGTCAGCTCGACGGTGAAGCGGGCGGACTTGAGGTCGTCCACGTACACCTCGGTGGAGAACGCCCCGGACGCGTTCGGGGTGAGCGCGGGCGTACGGAAGTCCGCGTTGGTGATCGTCACGCGGTAGCCGGACCAGTCGACGGGCCCGGTGGACCGCAGCCGCCCGGCCACCGTCGGCGTGTTGATCGTCGTGGTCGGCTCGTAGGCCAGCTCGACCGCGAACTCGCCCGCCGCCGGCTGGTGCGTGGCCGTGGACGGCCGGCGCAGTGTGCTCGCGAAGATCGCCGCGCCGCGCGCCACCACGGTCGTCGGGTCCAGGCTGTAGTCGAGCGCGATGCCCAGGCCGTGTCCCGGGTCGGCGAGGCGCTCGCGCAGGCCGGGGCTGAGCGTCACGCCACCGACCAGGAGCAGCTTGTCGATGTCGTCGACGTCCAGGCCGCCCTCGGCGAGCGCGCCGCGGCACAGGTTGATCGCGCGGACGTAGAACGGCTCCGCGACCCGGTCGACGTCCTCGCGGCGCAGCGTGTGCTCGAAGGTCTCGGTCCCGCCGCCGGGCAGGGTGATGTCGAGC
The DNA here is from genome assembly GCF_050956125.1 of Actinoplanes sp. CA-252034. Taxonomy (NCBI): domain Bacteria; kingdom Bacillati; phylum Actinomycetota; class Actinomycetes; order Micromonosporales; family Micromonosporaceae; genus Actinoplanes; species Actinoplanes sp. CA-252034. The sequence continues at coordinate 5,046,858 of NZ_CP191846.1, read as the reverse complement.
AGCACGTCGGCGGTCGCCCGCCGGGAGAGCATGATCTTGGCCTCCTCGGCCGCCCACTTGAGCTTGGCGAAGGCGGCGCGCCACTGCGGGTTGTCGCGCCGGAAGTCACTGAGGCCAAGCCCATTGATCACCGCCGGGGCGAGCAGCCGCTCGACCACGGCCCAGTCGATCAGCTTGCCGCCCAGGTACGGGTCGCCGGCGTGGTTGAGCACCCGCAGGTCACCGTCGCGCTTGCTGACCACCGCGGCGTCGAAGGTGCCGCCGCCGAAGTCGAAGACCATCCAGTACGCGTCCTCGTCGGCCTTCTGGAACCCGTAGGCGAAGGCGGCCGCCGTCGGCTCCTGCACCAGTGGGCAGGCGACCGTGAACCCGGCCATCGCCGCCGCCTCGCTGGTCGCCTTGTTCTGGTTGAGCGCGAACGCGGCCGGCACGGTGATCACGGCGGCGTCGGGCGCCTCGCCGGTGTGGTGGGCGGCGTCGGCGCGCAGCGACTTGAGCACCTCGGCCGACAGCTGGACCGGGCTCATCGCGATCCCGGCGTTGGCGAACGTGCGAGTCGCGTCGGCCAGTCCCATCTCGAGCTTGAACTCGCCGGCGGCGTTGCCCTGGTCGTGTTCCACCCGGTCGCGGGCGGCCCGGCCGACGTGCACGACGCCCGGCTTGGGGATCCACACCGCCGAGGGGGTGATGTCCCAGCCGTCGTTGCTCTTGACGACCACGGGCACGCCGTCCTCGACGACCGCGATCGCGCTGTTGGTGGTGCCGAGGTCGATGCCGAAGTCGATGGTGTCACGCATTGCCGCTCCCCGGGGTCGATTCTGTCTTGACGGGGCATCCGACGATGACCTGTCCCATCTGGATGCGCTCCTCGCGCAGGAAGACCGACGGGCGTACGGTCTCCGTCACGGTTTCGGTGATCACGTTCTCGTCGTCGTTGAAGACCAGCGCCTCCAGCGACCGTCCGGAGTGGAACGTCTCCCCGTCGTGGTCGCGGACCACCAGGCCCGCGTCGGTCAGTGCCTCCTGGCACATTCGCAGGTATCGGCCGGCCTGCCGGGCCTGCGCGCCGTCGTCGCCGGCCTGCTGGGCCAGCCTGCGCCGGGCCCGCCAGAGGTTGGTCGCGGCGGTCGCCAGCGACCTGGTGTCCAGGTCGGGCTCGGCCGCGGCGGCGTCCAGCTCGGCGATCAGGGCGGCCAGCCGGTCGTGCCGGGTGACCGGCCAGGTCGGCGGCGGTATCCGGAAGGCCCGGTGGTAGCGCCGCTGCCGCAGCTCGGTGCGAAGACGGTCGAGCCGTTCGCGAATCACATGATCACCCCTCGGCGCCAGAGCGTGAGTGTGTGCAGATGCCGGTCCCGCAGTCGCGGTGACAGGTTCACGGCCTCCTCCAGCAGGTCGGCGGCACGCTGCAGCGCGCCGGGCCGGCGCGCCATCGCGAAGGCCTCGTCGGCGAGGGCCTGGGCACGCGACCCGGGCCTCTCGGTGGCTTCCTTCTTGGGTACGTCGACCGCGCGCGCCGGCACGGACAGGGCGGTGCGCCGTGCCCGCAGCATGTCGGCGAGCGCCCGTCCGGTCGGCGGCCGGTCCTTCGGGTCCACCGCCAGGGTGGCCAGCACGATCTCGTCGAGGGCGGGGTCCACGTCGGAGTTGTAGGCGCTGGGCGGCAGCAGCGGGCGCTGGAACCGGACCATCGAGAACGAGGAGAACTGGCCGCCGTCGTGGTAGGGGATGTGGTTGGTGAGCAGCAGGAACGCGATCGTCCCGACCGACCACACGTCACTGGCGCACGAGTAGCCCTGATGCTTGAGCACCTCGGGCGCCATGAAGGCGTAGGTGCCCTGGGCGCTGGCCAGATGGGTGAACGGGTCGGCCCGCTTGGCCAGGCCGAAGTCGCTGACCCGGACCCGCATGCCGGTGCCGTCGTAGCCGATCAGGATGTTGGCCAGGGTCAGGTCGCGGTGCACGATCGGCGGGATCTGCGTGTGCGCGGCGGCCAGGCCCTCGGCGATCTGCTCGACGATCTCGACGACCAGGTCCACCGGCACCTGCGACTGGTAGGAGCGGGACAGCCGTTCCAGGCTGCCGCCGGCCACATACTCCATGGTGAAGAACCCGCGCAGTCCGGCCGCCGTCTCGACGATGTTCGCGTCGAACAGCCGCACGATGTTGGGGTGGCCCAGCGTCGACAGCAGTTGCGCCTCGCCGAGCATCTCGCGGGTCCTCTCCAGCGAGGCGACCTGCTTGAACAGCTTCATCGCCTGCCAGCCGAGATACTCGTGGCGGACCCGGTGCACCTCGGCGAACGCGCCCTCGCCGAGCAACCGGTCGATGACGAGCGTGTCGGTCACCCGGTCGCCGCTGGACAGCAGGGTCATGACACACCACACACGTTGAGGCGGTAGCCGATGCCCTTGACGGTCTCCAGGATCTCCGGCGCCGACGGGTCGGGCTCGATGCTGCGGCGCACGGCCCGCACCACCCCGGCCAGATCGACCCGGGTGTACGCCCGGTGCGAGGCCCACTCCTCCCGGGCCCCCCACAGCGCCGTGATCAGCTCGGCGTGGTCGCAGGCCACCGCGGCGCCGTCGGCACTGCGGCCGACCATGTAGCGCAACAACTGGTGCCCCTGCGGGCGCAGACCGGTCACCGGCGTCTCGACCCCGTTCACGATGCGGTAGGCGCGGGCCGACACCCAGTCGTACCGCAGGCTCGCGACCGGCCGCGGCGGAGGCGGCAGCGCGCCGGCCGGCGCCTGCTGGGTGGTGTGCGGGTCGAGGAAGAGGAGCTGCCAGTAGAGCGGCTCGCCGTCGGGGGTCATGTCGCCGAGGATCAGGATCACGTCGCCGTGCTGGACGCGTCGCCGGCCGAGCAGCCGCTCGGTGGTGTCACGTGAGCGCAGCAGGGTTCCGTTGACGCTGGCGTTGTCGGTCACCATCCACACCCCTTCCACCAGATCGAGCGAGCAGTGCAGCCGGCCGACCCAGCGTTGCGGGTCGGGGCTGAGCACCACGTCGGGAGACTGCTCGGGGGCGCGGCGGCCGATGGTCACCGCGTCGCCGTCGAGCTCGATGCCACGGGTCACGCCGTCGGGCGACGTGATCCGCAGCGCTACCGTGCCGGCCACACGACCCTCACGGCGGTCTCGGCCCGCGCCGGGTCGTCGACCGACGTGGTGACACTCACCGCGGGCGGCGGCGCGGACCGGTTGTCGCCGTCGCAGTCGGCGAGGCCGAAGCAGACGCCGAGCAGCAGCGCGCCGATGGTGATGATCCCGCCCCACGGCACGTCGCTGCCGCCGCTGTCGGCACCGGCGCTGACCCGCACGCCGGAGGACCTGAGCTGCGCTGTCACCCGATCGATCTCGGCCACCGCACCCGGCAGGTCGGCCAGCCGGACCCGCATGTGCGCCGCCAGGTTGCCGGCGGCGGCGTGCTGCCCCGAGCGTGCCAGGTAGGTGATCTGGTCGAGCAGGTCGGACAGTCCCTGGGCGTTCTCCCGGAACGCCTCCCGGTTCTCCCGGATGGTCGCCCTGGTCTGCGGGTTGATCGCCAGCGCCTCGGCGTCGTTGAGCAGGTCGTCGTAGCGGTCGTCGAGTGGACCGCACTGCTCGAAGATGCGGTTGGCGCAGTTGTTGTACGCGATCGCGACCAGCTCGCAGGCGTTGGCCGTCCGGCGGAACTCGTCCGGCGGAAGCATGGCGCGCAGGCGCAGGAGCGTGACCGGCAGGCTTCTGGTGTTGTCGATGGCCTCGGTGAGCTCGCCTTCCTCGAGCAGCTCCCGCGTCTTGCGGACCCCGTCGTCGATCTTCTCGTAGAGCGGGCCGGCCGCCTCGACCAGCATGTCACCGGCCAGCTCGCCCTGCCCCGTCCAGCCGCGCACGCAGCGGGCCAGCGGCTCCGGATTGTCCGACGCGACGGCGAGCGCGACCAGTGGCCGCAGCAGCGCGGCGGGCAGCCCGGCCCGCAGCTCGTCGACGACCGTGTCGTCCAGCCGCCGGTCACCGAGCCGGCCGGCCCGGTGGCGCATGTGGTCCCAGGTGGCGTTGCGCCGCAGCACCCCGTCCCACAGGCGGGCCGCCTCGGACCAGAGCCGGTCCAGATCGGACCGGTCGGCGCCCGGCGGGTCGAGCTTGCTGAACTCCTGATCGAGCGCCATGCCGTGCGCGATCGTCGCCTTGTCGTGCTCGATGTGCAGCGACGACGGGCACGCGCAGTCGGCGCCCGGGACGTCCCACAGCCAGAAGAACTCGTCGATCAGCCGGTAACGGGGCTCCTCCAGCAGCCGGTCGAAGGCCGCCCGCACCTCGTCGGCATCCACATCGGACGGGATCCGGTCCACATCGGCGCCCATGCTCATCGCCGCGACCACCTGCTGACGGCGCTGACGGATCGCCCGATGATCGGCGGTCGTCGGCAGCCCGGTGGCCCGGAAAGCGTTCAGGCGGAAGAGATCCGGTCCGGCGGCGGTCCGCAACACGTCCGCCGTCGTCTCTGCCATTCGTCCCCACCGACCTTTCGCGCCGTCCGTCACCCAGGATCCCAGTCTCGTACCTGCACCCGCGACCATGCGATGGAAAGGGGTTGGAATTCGTGTGGACGGCAGGCTTCGACCGCCGTCCACCGTAGACATCGGCCGCCAGTTCGAATGCGGCGGCCCGGGTGGGTCAGGCGGGGTTCCCGCGGGTCAGGAACGCCTGCATGGCCTGCTGTGCCTCGGGGCTCGCGAAGAGCTCGGCCGAGCGCTCGGCGGCTTCCCCGCCGTCGCGGTCGATGCGGGCGACGAGACCGGCGGTGAGCAGCCGCTTCGTCTCGGCGAGGCCCTGTGGGCGGCCCTTGAGCAGCTCGGCGAGGGCGTCCATGACCGCGGCCTGCAGGTCGGCGTCCGGCACGCACCGGGTGACGAGGCCGATCGCGGCGGCCTCGGTGGCGTCGAAGGTCCGTCCGGACAGGAAGACGTCGGCCGCCGCCCGGGGCGTCAGTCGCTCCAGCAGGCTCAGCGAGATGACGGCCGGGGCGAGCCCGAGACGGACCTCGGTGAGCGCGAACGTGACGGACTCGGCCGCGATCACCATGTCGGCCGCGCCGACCAGACCGAGGCCCCCGGCGCGGACCGGGCCGGCCAACTCGACGACGACCGGCCTGGGCAGCGTGGCGATCTGACGCTGCAACGCGACGATGGCCCGCGGCCCTTCGCTGGTCATGCCCGCTCGGGCCTCGCTGAGATCGGCGCCCGAGCAGAACACCCGTCCGCTGGACCGCAGGAGCACGGCGCGGACCTCGGGGTCCTGCTCGGCAGCCGTCAGGTGACCGCTCAGCCCGGTCAGCAGCCGCCTGCTCAGCGCGTTGCGGTTGTGGGGGCTGTCCAGGGTGATGGTGGCGATGCCGCCGGCGACGGTCAGGTGGACGAGCGAGGGGGTCATTCCGGGTCTCCCGGTCAGTACGAGCGGGGCAGTTTGAGGGAGGACTGTGCGATGAAGTTGAGGGCCATCTCGCGGCTGACCGGGGCGATCCGTGACAGCCGTACGTTGGCGAGGGCCTGGACGAGGCCGTACTCGACGGCCAGCCCGTTGCCGCCGTGGGTCTGGATCGCCTGGTCGACGGCCTTGCAGGCGACCTCGCCGGCGGCGTACTTGGCCATGTTCGCCGCCTCGCCGGCCGCGAGCAGATCACCGGCCGCGTCGAGGGCGGCGGCCTTCTGGGTCAGCAGGCGGGCCGCCTCGATCTCGACGTGGATCTGGGCCAGGGGGTGGGCGATCGCCTGATGGGTGCCGATCGGCGTGCCCCAGACCTCGCGCTGCCCGGCGTAGGCGACGGCCTTGCGCAGCGCCCACCGTGCGGTGCCGGTGGCCTGCGACGCCGCCATGATCCGCTCGGGGTTGAGGCCGGCGAAGAGCTGGTCGAGTCCGGCGTCCTCCCGGCCGACGAGCGCGTCGGCGGGCAGCCGGACGTCGTCGAGGAAGAGACCGAACTGCTTCTCGGGCGAGACGAGCCCGGTCTCGATCGGCCGGCGGACGAGCCCAGGAGCGTCGGTCGGCACCATGAACAGGGCGGGCTTGAGCTTGCCGGTGCGGGCGTCCTCGGTGCGGGCGACGACGAGGACGTGGCTCGCCTCGTCGACACCGCTGATGTACGTCTTGCGACCGTCGAGCAGCCAGTCGTCGCCGTCGCGGCGGGCGCGGGTGATGATCTGGTGCGCGTTCGAGCCGGCATCCGGCTCGGTGATGGCGAAGGCGTAACGGGCCTGCCCGGTGGCCAGCCCCGGCAGCCATCGTCGCCTCTGCTCGCCGGTGCCGGAACGGGCGATGATCGTGCCGACGATCGCGGGCGACACCACGAGCAGCAGCAGGGGGCAGCCGGCGGTCGCCAGCTCCTCCACGACGGCTGCGAGATCGCCGATGTCGCCGCCGCCCCCGCCGTACTCCTCGGGGATCGACACTCCCAGGTAGCCGGCCTCGGCGGCGTCGTCCCAGAGCTCGGTGGTCTTGGCGCCCCGGGCCGCGGCCGCGTAGAAGTAGGAATCGCCGTACCGGCTTCCGAGCTGATGGACCGCCTCACGCAGGTCGCGGCGCTCCTGGGACTCGACGAAACTGGTCAATGGATCTCCTCGATGACGGCGAGCACGGCGCCCGCGACGACCTGCCGGCCCGCACTGGCGGTGAGCGCGGTGACGGTTCCGGCCGTGGGCGCGGTCACCGTGTGCTGCATCTTCATGGCTTCCAGGACGACGATGGGGTCGCCCTTGCCGACGACGGCGCCGACCTCGACCGATACCGCGGTGATCGTGGCCGGCATCGGGGCCAGCAACGAGCCGGCGGCGACCGTCTCGGCCGGGTCGACGAAGGTGGGGACCAGCTCGAAACCGACGGAGCCGTACGGGCCGTCGACGTCGACCGCATCGCCCGCGACGGTGACCCGGTAGGTCTCCCGGACCGGGCCGTCGCTCAGGACGACCCGGTCGCCCCGCACGTCGAGGACGTCGACGCCGGCGACGAAGTCCGACACCAGCCGGTGGCCCGTCGACGCGTAGGTCACGGCGTACTCCTGCGGCCCGCGCCGGTACACCCGCTGCCGGGGCCGGCCGGCGGCGTTGCGCCACGCGGCGGGGATCCGGCCGAGCACCGGCGCCGTCGCCGCGACCCGGGTGGCCTGCCCGACGGCGGCGGCGAGCGCGGCCTTGGCGACCGACCGCGGGTCGGGGCCGCCGGTCCAGCGGTCGAGGCGCTCGTCGAGCAGGGTGGTGTGCATCCGCCCGGCGGTGAACTCGTCGTCGGCGATCACGGCCCGGAGCAGATCGAGGTTGGTGACGACGCCGTGCACCCGTCCACGCCGCAGAGCGTCGTCGAGCAGGCGGATCGCGGCGTCGCGGTCGTCGGCGCAGGCTATGACCTTGGCGAGCATGGCGTCGTAGTGGACGCTGACGTCGCTGCCGTCCTCGATCGCGGAGTCGACCCGTACCCCGTACCGGTCCGGCAGGCCGAAGGCGACGCCCGGGAAGTCGAAGGTGCGGATGCGGCCGGTCTGCGGGGCGAACCCGGCGGCCGGGTCCTCGGCGTAGAGCCGCACCTCGATCGCGTGGCCCGAGATCGCGGGCGCCGGGCCGGGCAGGGGCCGCCCCTCGGCCACGGCGATCTGGTAGGCGACCAGGTCGAGGCCGGTGACGCATTCGGTGACCGGGTGCTCGACCTGCAGGCGGGTGTTCATCTCGAGGAAGTAGACCCGGTGGGAGTCCACGAGGAACTCGACCGTCCCCGCTCCGCGGTAGCCCACCGCCCGTGCGGCGGCCCGGGCCGAGTCGTGCAGCACGGCGCGGGTGGCTTCGGACAGGTGCGGGGCGGGCGCCTCCTCGACCACCTTCTGGTGCCGGCGCTGGATCGAGCAGTCGCGGTCGCCCAGCACCCAGATCGTGCCGTGGGTGTCGGCCAGGATCTGCACCTCGACGTGCCGGGCGGTCGGCAGGTACGGCTCGACGAAGACGGTGCCGTCGCCGAACGCGGACGCCGCCTCCCGCTCGGCCTCTGCGATCTGCCCGGGCAGCCGGTCGAGTGACGCGACGATCCGCATCCCCCGGCCTCCCCCGCCCGCCGACGCCTTGACCAGCAGTGGCAGGTCGGACGGTGTGACGGTGGCGAGGTCGACCTCGAGGATCGGCACTCCGGCGGCGGCCATGATCCGTTTGGCGTCGATCTTGCTGCCCATCGTCTCGATGGACTCCGGGGCCGGGCCGATCCAGATGAGGCCGGCCGACTCGACGGCGCGGGCGAAGCCGGCGTTCTCGGAGAGGAAGCCGTAGCCGGGGTGGACGGCGTCGGCGCCGGCCGCCCGTGCCGCCTCGATGATGAGGTCACCGCGCAGGTAGGTGTCGCCGGGCGCGTTGCCCGGCAGCCGGATCGCCTGGTCGGCGTCGCTGACGAACGGGGCCGTGGCGTCGGCGTCGGAGTGGACGGCGACGGTGGCGATGCCGAGCTCGCGACAGGTACGGAACACCCGGCGCGCGATCTCCCCGCGGTTGGCGACCAGAACCTTGCGGATCACTGACTCTCCTTCACAGGCGGAAGACGCCGTAGCCACGGGCGCCGGCCACCGGCGCGCTGTGGATCGCCGACAGGCAGATGCCGAGGATCGTGCGGGTGTCCCGCGGGTCGACGACGCCGTCGTCGTAGCCCAGCCCGGACGTGAAGTAGGCCAGCGACTGCTCCTCGACCTGCTTCTCGACGAGGGCGCGCATCCTGGCGTCCCCCTCGGCGTCGAAGGGCACCCCGCGGGCCGCGGCCGCCTGCTGGGAGACGATCGAGATGACCCCGGCGAGCTGAGCCGGGCCCATCACCGCCGACTTGGCGCCGGCCCAGCTGAACAGGAACCGCGGGTCGTACGCACGGCCGCTCATACCATAGTTGCCGGCCCCGTAGGACGCGCCCATCACCACCGACAGGTGCGGGACGGTCGAGTTGGACACCGCATTGATCATCTGGGCGCCGTGTTTGATGATGCCGCCCTGCTCGTACTCGGCGCCGACCATGTAGCCGGTGGTGTTGTGCAGGAACAGCAGCGGCGTGTCGCTCTGGTTGGCCAGCTGGATGAACTGGGCGGCCTTCTGCGCCTCCGGGCTGAACAGCACGCCCTGCGCGTTGGCGAGGATGCCGACCGGATAGCCGTGCAGTTGCGCCCAGCCGGTCACCAGCGACGCCCCGTAGAGCGGCTTGAACTCGTCGAACTCGCTGCCGTCGACGATCCGGCGGATCACCTCACGAGGGTCGAAGGGGACCTTGAGGTCGGCCGGGACGATGCCGAGCAGGTCCTCGGCGTCCAGCAGCGGCTCGGCGTAGCCGGTCCGGGGGGCGGGCCCGGCCTTGCGCCAGTTGAGCCGCCGCACGATGGACCGCCCGATCCGCAGCGCGTCGAGCTCGTCGACGGCCAGGTAGTCGGCCAGGCCGGAGGTGCGGGCGTGCATCTCGGCGCCGCCCAGCGACTCGTCGTCGGACTCCTCACCGGTGGCCATCTTGACCAGGGGCGGGCCGCCCAGGAACACCTTCGCGCCGCCCTTGACCATCACGGTGTAGTCGCTCATGCCCGGCACGTAGGCGCCGCCCGCGGTGGAGTTGCCGAACACCAGGGCGATCGTGGGCCGGCGGTCGGCGCTGGCCACGGTCAAGTTGCGGAACACCGCGCCGCCGGGGATGAAGATGTCCTTCTGGGACTGCAGATCCGCGCCACCGGACTCGACCAGGGTGACGGTGGGCAGCCGGTTCTGCTCGGCGATGCGGTTGGCGCGGAAGATCTTCCGTACCGTCACCGGGTTGGAGGATCCGCCTTTGACCGTCGGGTCGTGGGCGATGATCAGGCACTCGACGCCCTCGATCACGCCCAGACCGGTGACCACCGAGCCGCCGACGGTGAAGTCGGTCCCCCAGCCGGCCAGGACGCCCAGCTCCAGGAACGGCGAGTCGGGGTCGATGAGCAGCTCGATACGCTCGCGGGCGGTCAGCTTGCCGCGCCGGTGATGCCGCTCGACGGCCTTGGGGCCACCGCCGGCCAGGGCCACGGCCTGCTGCGCCGCGAGGTCGGCGACGCGTTCCAGCATCGCCTCCCGGTTGGCGGCGTAGCCGGGCGAGGTGGGGTCGACGCTGGTCTTCACGCGAGAAGCTCCTCGGGCAGGGTCACCACGCGGGCGCGCAGCCATTCACCGACGGCCTTGGCCTGCGGGTCGAAACGGGTGGACGAGGCGACACCGTCACCGAGAAGTCCGTCGATCACGATGTTCATCGCGCAGAGGTCGGGCAGCGCGTGGACGTCGACGCCGAGCCCCGCCGCCTCGGGAAGGAGCCGTGCGACGGCGTCGGGTGTCAGCCAGGCGCGCAACCACGCGTACGCCTCGGCCCGCCGGGGATGGCCGGCCGGAATCCACACCCCGACGTTCGCCGTTCCGCCCTTGTCCCCGGAGCGGGCGAAGACGAGGCGGCCCAACGGCACGGCGACCTCCGACCCCAGACCTTCGGGGGTACGGCCGAAGGCGTCCACCGTCTCCTCCGGCAGGTCCGCGGTGACCGGTGGCGGCGCGATGTCCAGTGCGGTGCCGTCGGGCCCGACCACGACGTGCGGCACCAGCTCCTGATCCAGGTACACGGCACGGTAGATCCCGAACGGGGTGCCCGCACCGGGCGGCGCCGTCACATGGAAGCCCGGGTAGGACGCGAGCGCCAGCTCGACGGCGGCGCTGCTGAACGCGCGGCCGGCCACGGCCGGGTCCGGGTCCTTGACGTGGCAGCGCAGCACCGCGGACGCCGTGGACTCGGTGGCGGGGTCGGCGTGGTCGGTGCGGGCGAGGTCCCAGACGATCTCGGCCGGTGGCCGTGCGGCGAGCGCCTGTGTCATCTGCCGGCGGACCCAGGCGTCCTTCTCCTCGATGTCCAGGCCGGTCAGCACGAACTCGACCGTGTTGCGCCAGCCGCCGGCGCTGTTGAGGGCGATCTTCGTGGTCGGGGGCGGGGCGGCGCCCCGGACCGCGGTGATGCGCACCCGGTCCGGACCGGCCTGCTCCAGCTCGACGGTGTCCAGTCGCGCGGTCACGTCCGGGTTCGCGTAGAGGGGCCCGGCCACCTCGTACACCAGTTGTGCGGTGACCGTGTCGACGGTGACCGCGCCGCCGGTGCCGGGGTGTTTGGTCACCACGGCCGTGCCGTCGTCGCCGACCTCGGCCAGCGGGAAGCCCAGCGGGCGGGTGGTGTCGACCGTGGCGAAGCCGGAGAAGTTCCCGCCGGTGGCCTGCGTGCCGCATTCGAGGACGTGGCCGGCGACGACCCCGGCCGCCAGACGGTCGAAGTCGGTGCGCCCCCAGCCGAACTCGGCGATCGCGGGTCCCAGCGTCAGCGACGCGTCGGTGACCCGGCCGGTGACGACGATGTCGGCGCCGGCCTCGAGCGCACGGGCGATCCCGAAGGCGCCGAGGTAGGCGTTGGCGGTCAGCGCGCCCCGCCAGCCGTGTGCCTCGGCCCGGCCGATCAGGTCGTCGCCCTCGACGTGGGCGACGGCCACCTCGACGCCCTGCTGTGCCGCGAGCGCCCGGACGGCCCGCGCGAGCCCGGCCGGGTTGAGCCCACCGGCGTTGGTGACGATCCGGACCCCGCGTCGGCGGGCCGGCGCGAGACAGTCGGCGAGCTGCCGCAGGAACGTCTTCGCGTAGCCGAGCGACGGGTCCTTCCGGCGGTCGCGGCCCAGGATGAGCATGGTGAGCTCGGCCAGGTAGTCCCCGGTCAGATAGTCCAGCGGACCGCCGTCGAGCATCTCGGCCATCGCCGAGAAGCGGTCGCCGTAGAAGCCCGAGCAGTTCCCGATGCGGATCGTGCGCATTGTCCGGCTCAACACCTCAGTGTGTAGGGGGTGATCGTCACACTAAACTTTCTGACAAAGTAGTCAAGTACCTTCTGACAAAATAGTCAGGTCAGATCGTGAGGGGTGCCAGATGGGAAGAGCGCGGACCAACCCCGCACCGGCGGCGCCGGCCACCGCCCGGGGCCGGCGGACCCACGACGCGCTGATCGCGGCCGGCCGGGAGGTCATCGAGGAGCACGGGTGGGCGGGGTTCACACCGGAGGCCGTCACCCAGGCCGCCGGGGTCTCCTACGGCACCTTCTACACGTACTTCGAGTCCAAGGACGACCTGTTACGCAAGATCGTGCAGGCGGCGGCCGACGAGATGATCACCGCGAGCCTGGTGCCGGAGACCCTCGACGACCCGTACGCGCGGATAGTCGAGGCGAACCGGCGGTACCTGGCCGCCACCGGCCGTGCGGCGAAGGTGCTCCGCATGGTCGAGCACGGCGCCTACCTCGACGACACACTGCGCGGCCTGCTGCTGGAGATCCGTGAGTTCTACGTCGGCCGCAGCGCCGAAGGCATCCGCCGGTTGCAGGCGGACGGGCTCGCCGACCCCGACCTCGATCCCCGCCTGACGGCGATCGCGCTCGGCGGCATGGTCGAGCAGGTCGCCGTGATCATCAACGAGCTCCGCGAGCCCCTCGACACCGAGCGGATGGTCGACCACCTGTCCCGGCTCTGGGCGTCCGCCATCGGCCTGCGGAAGGCCTGAGACACCGACGGCGCCCGCCGTTGGCGCCCCTCGTCGTCCCCCGGACGGCGAGACGCGAATGGCGCCTGTCGTCGTCCCACGGGCGGTGAGACGACAGCAGGCGCCATGTCGAAAGGTTCCGGGAGCCTCCGGCGGAACCTCGCGCGTCAGTGCGCCACGGCGACGACCGGGGCGGTCTGGTGAACGGGCAGGCGGTGCGGCCGGACCACCAGGAAGCAGACCAGCGTCGCCGACAGCATGCCGCCGAAGACGACGATCGCCATCGCCACCTCATCGACCCCCAGCACCCCGACGAGCGGGGCGGCCAGCGCGCCGACACCGAACTGGACCGCGCCCAGCAGCGCCGCCGCGGTCCCGGCCGCCTCGCCGTGCCGGGACAGCGCCAGAGCCGGGGCGTTCGGCATGGCGAAGCCGACCATGGCCAGGACCAGCCACAACGGGATCAGGATGCCGGCCAGGCCGCCGACCCCGGTGACCGCCAGGACCAGCAGCACCAGCCCGAACACCAGGCCCGCCATCAGCGACGCGCTCATGATCTGCTGGGGCTGCCACCGGCGCAGCAGCCGCACGTTGAACTGGGTGGCGCCGATCAGCCCAACCGCGCCGCCCGCGAAGATCAGGGCGAACTGCTGCTCGCTCATGCCGTACCCGTCCTGGAAGACATACGACGAGCCGCTCACGTAGGCGAACAGCGCCGCCATGGCCAGCCCCGCCACCAGGATCAGCCCGACGTAGACACGGTCGGTGAGCAGCCGGCCGTAGTCACGGACCGTACCGAGAACACCGCCGCTGCGACGTGCCGCCGGCGGCAGGGTCTCCGGCAGGACCAGCGCCGACACCGCACTGATCGTGACCGCGACGACGGTCAGCACCACGAACACGCCTCGCCACGACGTCCAGTTCAGCACCAGGCCGCCGATGGTCGGGGCGAGGATCGGGGCGACACCGACAACCAGCATCAGCCGGGAGAAGAGACGGGCGGCGGCGTTGTCGGCGAACAGGTCGCGGACCATCGCCATCGCCACGACGGCGGCCGCCGAGGCGCCGAAGCCCTGCAGCACCCGCAGCGTGCCGAGGACGGCCACGTTCGGCGCGATCACGCAGAAGACCGAGGCGAGGATGTGCACCGCGATGCCGGCGAGCAGCGGCCACCGCCGGCCGAACGCGTCGGAGAGCGGGCCGACCAGCAGCTGACCGAACGCCAGGCCGACCAGGGTCCCGGTCAGCGTGAGCTGCACGGCCGCGGCGCTGGTCTGCAGTTCACTGGTGATCGCCGGCAGCGATGGAAGGTACATGTCGATGGTCAGCGGCCCGAGCGCGGTCAGCAGGCCGAGCACGAGAACGATCCGGAAGCGGCGCCCGGCCGGGAGCAGCTCGCCTGGCGAGAGGTCGTCGTCGGGCGGGGTCAGGGTGCGAGTTGAGGCCACCTCACCGACAAGTCGGCCCCCACCGGGGTTCTTCCGGATGGCGGCCGATGGTAACAGTGGTCACAAAACGACGGTCCGGGCCCGCGCGGGGCGGGCGGCCTGCACACCGGGCGTCTCAGCCGGCGACGGCACGGACCCTCTCCGACAACTCGGCCCACAGGGTGGGAGCAGCGCCGATGGTGAGCTCGGTCGAGTAGTCGGGCCCGCGGCCGCCGAGGGTCACCCCCGCCTCGCGGGCGATGAGCGCGCCCGCCGCGATGTCCCACAGCTTCGTGTCCAGGGCCAGGCCGCCGTCGAGCCGGCCCGCGGCCTGGTAGACCAGGTTCAGGGCGGCCGGGATCCGCCGGATGTCACCGGAGACCGGCAGCAGCTCACGCAGCACCCGCCCGGCACGCTCCTTGGTCGCCGGGTTCGGCTGGAAGCTGACACCGATCAGCGCCTCGGCCAGCGGCGGCCCGCCCGACACGCGCATCGGCCGGCCGTCGAGCAGCGCCCCGCCGCCGTCGACGGCACTGAACGTCTCCCCCGCGGCCGGATCGTGGACGACCGCCATCCGCGGCTCGCCGCCCTCGTAGAGGGCGATGCACACCGACCACGGCCCGGTCCGGCTCACGTAGTTGCGGGTGCCGTCGAGCGGGTCGACGATCCAGCTCCAGCCGCTGCCACCGGCCCGCCCGTGCCCCTCCTCGGCCTGCACGGCGTCCTCCGGCCAGGCCTCCAGGACCGCCTCCACGATCAGCTGCTCGCTGGCGATGTCGACGTCGGAGACCACGTCGTTGGCGTGCGCCTTGGGGGCGCCCATGCGCAGGGTGTCGCGCCGCTCCAGTTGCAGCCGCCCGGCCCGGACTGCCAGACCGGCGGCGAGCTCACGGGCGGCGTCGAGATCTCTGGTCATCACCGGCCAGGCTAGCGGCCCGCTCGAACCCGCCGCACCCCCACCACCGAACGGGCCCGCTACGCGGACGACGGCTGGGCGACGGCGGGCCGGTCGAGGGTCCAGCGGAGTTGGAAGGCGAGGGCGACGGCCATCAGAGCGGCCGGGACCACGGTGAACCCCAGGAGCAGGGCGGTGTGGGCCGATTCCGGCTGGACCACGCTCCGGCCGCCGGTGGTGGCGACGAAACCGCCCAGCGCCAGCACGGCCGAGTACAGGTAGGGACCGACGGCGGTTCCGGTGGCCTCGGTGGCGGTCCACACCCCGGTGTACGCGCCCGCCCGCGTGTCGCCACGGGCCGAGGCGGCGGCGACCGCGTCCGGGACCATCGCGAACGCGAACAGCTGCAGCCCGGCGAAGGCGATCCCGAGGACGGCCACCACGAGCAGCGCCGGAACGGTCCCGTACCCGAGCAGCGGCGCCAGCGACCCGGCCACGAACACCGCCTGCGAGACGACCAGCCCCCGCTGCTTGCCGATCCGCCGCGACACGACGGCCCAGACCGGCCCGGCGATCACCGCCGGACCCAGGAACGCGCCCATGAACACCGCCGTGAGCGCCGTGTCCGCGAAGACGTACTCGGTGTAGAACGGCAGAGCGGCCAGGAACAGGTGGGTGGTGGTGCCGGTGAACAGGTAGGACAGCACCAACGCCCGGAAGTCGCGGTCGCGCCGGGCCACGGCGACGTCGGCGAGCGTGGAGTGGGACCGGGCGGGCGGCCGGAACCCGGCGTGGGCCGTGAGGCGGCGGACCCCGGTGACGGCGACCAGACCGGAGACGACCATGACCGCGGACAGCAGCAACGCCATCCGGGCGTAGTCGCCGCGGCCACCGCCGGCGACCAGTGCCGGAGCGGCGACACCGGCACCGAGCAGCCCGAGGGTCAGGAACAGCATGCGGACCATGAAGACGCGGGTGCGCTCGTGGTAGCCGACCTCCAGATCCGACGGCGTCGTCAGGTAGGGCACCTGGAAGCAGGCGAACAGCAGGTTCCCAGCGATGAACCAGCCGCCCACCCACAGCGCCGCCCCGGCACCGGACAGCCCGGCCGGCACCGCGAACATGCCGGTCATGGCGACGGCGAGCACGATGCCGAAACGCAGCATGCCGAGCCGGTGGCCGGTCCGGTGAGCGTCCCGGTCGGAGCGGCTGCCCAGGTACGGATGCACAACCACATCGATGACCTTGGGCAGGAGCAGGGTGAGGCCGGCGAGCGCGGGCGGCACCCCCAGCGTGTGGGTGAGGAAGTAGAGCAGCAACAGGCCGGGCACGGTCACCCAGACGCCCATGCCGATCGACCCGGTGGCGTACGCGACGAGATCCCCTCGCCGGACGCTCACCGCGCGTCCCCGTGCCGGGCGACGACACCGGCGGCCAGGGTGGCCTCGCCGAAGGCCCCGGACCGGACCCGCCCGGCGAGGGTCCGGGCGACGATCCGGTCGGTCAGCGCCGGCAGGTGACGGGCCAGGAAGAACTCGACCGCCCCGCGACGGGTGGTCGGCATGTCGCGGCGGGCCCGTCGGCGCACCGCGGCCCGCACGACGGTGTCGACCACACCGTCGAGTGGCTCGTACCGGCTCATGCCCTCGAGGGAGAGGCCCGCCTCGGCCGTGGAGTCGTGGATCGGGCTGCGCACGGCGGACGGGTAGACACAGGTGACGCCCACATGCGTCCCGATCTCCAGGCGCAGGGCGTCGGCGTACGCCACCAGGGCCCTCTTGGACGCGCCGTAGGCCGCCGCCAGGGGAAGCTGCATCACCGCCATCCGCGAGGAGAGCATGACGATCCGGCCGCGGGAGGCGACCAGGGCGTCCACACAGGCGGCGGTGACCCGCCAGGTGCCCAGCAGATTGATGTCGAGCTGCCGCCGGGCCTGCTCCCCGGGTGGCAGTTCGGCCGGGGCCGGCCCGCCGACTCCGGCGTTGTTGACGAGCAGGTCGAGACCGCCGAGCAGGGCGATCGCCTCGGACACGGCGGCGCGCACCGCGTGGTCGTCGGTGATGTCGCAGGGCAGGACCTCGACCGGGTCGTTGACGCGGGGCGCGCGGTCGAGGCCGACGACCCGGGCGCCGAGGCCGTCCAGGCGGGCGCAGATCGCCCGGCCGAACGTCCCGGACGCGCCGGTGACCAGGACACGCATGCCGCGGGGGTCGCGGGCGCTCATCGGGGGCCTCCTCGGGCGATCTCGCGGTGGAGCTCGGCGACGTAGCGGTCGAAATCGACACGCAGGTGCGGGCGCGCATGCTCGCCCCACCGGGCGACGGCGGCACGCAGGGCCCCTGCGACGGCGCGGCGCTGCTGATCGGCGGAGGGCAGGACATAGGACCCGGAGAGGTACGCCGCGACGAGCTCGGCCTGCGCCTCGACGACCGGGAGCGCCGCGCCGGTGGACTGCATGAGCCCGACGAACGCCAGTGTCGGGTCGTCGAGGTGGAAGACCCGGCGGTAGAGCGGCAGTGCCTCCGGGTCCGGGCCCCGCCACCGCGCGGACAGGAACGGGATGTCCACGCGGTAGCCGGTGGCCCACACGATGACGTCGACGGCGTCGATCGTCGCGTCGGTGAACACGACCTTCGAGCCGTCGAGACGCTCGATGCCGGGCCGCGCGACGACCTCCCCGTGGGTGAGCCGGTGCAGGATCGTGTCGCTGACGGTCGGGTGGTTGCGGAACAGGCCGCCGGACGGGGCGGGTAGCCCGTACCGCTGAGGGGTCCCGACCGCGACCCGCAGCAACGTCTCGGCGATCGCCTGCCGCCACCGCCAGGGAAGGCCCGCGATCGCCCCGCCGGTGGCGTCCGCCGGGCGCCCGAACAGGTATTTCGGCACGATGTGGACGCCGCGCCGGGCGGAGAGCAGCACCGGGCCGCGGGCGGTGTGCGACGCGTCGACGGCGATGTCCATGGCCGAGTTGCCCATGCCGACGACCAGGACCCGCCGGTCCCGGAACACCTCGGGGGTGCGGTAGTCGTGCGCGTGCATCTGCAGGCCGTCGAAGTCACCGGGATAGCCCGGATCCGGCCGTCGCGGCACCCGGTTGTGGCCGTTGGCGACGACCACGGCGTCGAACCGCTCGGCGTCGCCGTGGTCGGTGGTGACCGTCCAGGACGGCTCGACGCGGGTGACGGTCGTGCCGAACCGGATGTGCGGCGTGAGCCCGAACCGGTCGGCGTAGTCGGCGAGATAGCCGGCGATCCGGGCGGCGGACGGGTAGTCGGGCCAGTCGGCGGGCATCGGGAAGCCGGCGAACTCGGTGCGGCCCTTGCTGGTGTTCAGGTGCAGGGAGGCGTAGGTGTCGGTCCACAGGCCACCGGGCCGGTCCCCGCTCTCGTAGCCGACGGCCTCGCACCCGGCGCCGAGCAGGGCCTTGAGGGTGGCCAGGCCGGCCGCCCCCGCGCCGATCACGGCGACACGCATGGAACCTCTCCTACCGACGTTGTGGCGCTGGCCAAACCGTAGGCGTCGGCGGCCTGCCGGAACATGGTGTGGACCACGCCGTTTGCCGTCACGGTTGTGGGCCGCCACAACGGCACGGCAGCATGACGGCATGAACGACGGCTGGGCCGGGATGGTCGACCTGATCGAGCGGGTGATGGGCGCCGACGATCTGCTGCCGTCGGTGATCTCCGGGGTCCGCGCCACCGTGCGCGAGGTGGCGGTGCTGCCGCCGTCGGACATCGCCGGGCACACCCGCGCCCTGCTGACCGCCGCGACCCGGGCGCTGGCCGACCGGCGCGGCCCGACCGAGGCCGAGCTGTCGTTCGTGGAGGAGCTGGGCGTGACCCGGGCCCGGCAGGGCGTGCCGATCGAGGCGGTTCTCGGCGCCATCCACGTCGCCGAGCGGGCCGTCTGGGCGCGGGCACGCGAGATGGGCCGGGCCGAAGGGGTCAGCGCCGAGAGGCTGCTGGACGCCCGCGAGCTCTACGACGACTGGGCCGACGCCGTCCGCGGCCGGCTGATCTCCGCGCACCGGGCCACCAAGGCGCTCGCCGATCCACGCCCGGTCGGGCGGGACGCGGCCATCCTGCGGCGGCTGCTGCAGGGCGGGTCGGCGGCGGCGCTGGCGGTCGCCGAGGCGGGCCTGCCGGTCGCCGACGGGCTGTGGGTGCTGGTGGCGCGCCCCGGCTTCGACGAGCGGGCGCTGCGCGACCAACCGCCGGTGGTGTGCGCGGTGATCGACGGCCTGTTCGTCGGGGTGCTGTCCCGGGCGCCGTCGGTGCGGCACGCGACAGCTGGTCTGGCCGGGCCCGCCGCACCGGACGAGATGGCGCCGGTGCAGCGGCTCGCCCTGGCCGCGCTGGCCACCGCGGAGACGACCGGGCGGACCGGGGTGGTGCACATCGCCGACGTGGCCTGGCAGACGGCGCTCGCCGGCCGCGCCGATCTGGCGGCGGCGCTGCTCGACCGGCACCGGCAGGCGTGGGCGAGCCTCGGCCCCAACGCCGAGCCGGTCGCCCACGCCGTACTGGCCTGGCTGGACAGCGACCGGGACGTCACGATCGCCGGCGGGCGGATCTTCGTCCACCCGAACACGGTCCGCAACCGGGTCCGACGCTTCGCCGAGGTCACCGGCATCGACCCGGCCGGCACGTCCGGCGCCGTCGACGCCTGGTGGCTGTGCCGCACCTGGCTGCGCGAGGCGACCTGACCGGCCTTTCAAAAGATCAACAAGCGACGCGGGTACGCCCGGACCTCTGCTTCCAGGTGCACCTGTCGTAGGTCTTCCCGGCCTTGTTCCTCAGCACCGCCCGTGTCGGCCCACGCCGGGTCGGTTGACCGGCCGGTACGCCCTGCCCGAGCGGTCGTGTGCAAGGCTCTCCGGGTGACTCTTCCCGGGCGCCTGGAGTACCGGTCGGCGGCCGGTCGGTGGGTGCTGCTCGCCACCGTCCTCGGCTCCAGCCTCGCGTTCATCGACGCGACCGTCGTCAACATCGCGCTGTCCGAGATCGGGCGGGACCTCGGCGCCGACAGCGCGGGCCTGCAGTGGACGGTCAACGGCTACGCCCTCAGCCTCGCCTCGCTGGTGCTGCTCGGCGGCTCGCTCAGCGACCGGTTCGGCCGGCGGCGGATGTTCCTCGGCGGCGTCACCTGGTTCGCCGTCGCCTCCCTGCTGTGCGGGCTCGCGCCGAGCGTCGAGCTGCTGATCGCCGCCCGGATCCTCCAGGGCGTCGGCGGAGCGCTTCTCACCCCCGGCGCGCTGGCCATCCTCGAGGCATCGTTCACGCCCGGGGACCGCCCGAAGGCGATCGGCGCCTGGTCGGGACTCGCCGGCATCGGCGGGGCACTCGGCCCCTTCCTCGGCGGATGGCTGGTGGAGAGCGGCAGCTGGCGGCTCATCTTCCTGATCAACGTGCCGGTGGCCGCGGTCGTGCTGTGGGTGGCCGGGCGGCATGTGCCGGAGTCGCGCAACCCGTCGGCGGCCCGCTCACTGGACATCGCCGGGCTGCTCACCGGAGCGGCCGGCCTGGGCGGGCTCACCTACGGCTTCACCGCGTGGCCGGAGCACGGGCCCGGCCACCCGGCCGTCATGGCGGCGCTGGCGCTCGGCGTGGCCGGGATGATCGCGTTCCTGCTGGTCGAGCGGCGTTCCCCGTACCCCATGCTGCCGTTGGGGATCTTCCGGTCCCGGGCGTTCTCCGGCGCCAACCTGGTGACCCTCCTGGTCTACGCGGCCAACGGCGGGGTGTTCCTGCTGGTCGTGGTCAACCTCCAGGTGGTCGCCGGCTTCTCGCCGCTGGCCAGCGGGATCGCGCTGCTCCCGGTGACCGTGCTGATGCTCCTGCTCTCGGCCCGCGCGGGCGCTCTCGGCCAGCGAATCGGCCCGCGGATCCCGATGGCGGCCGGTCCGCTGGTCTGCGCGGCGGCCCTGGCCTGGCTGTCCCGGGTCGGCGCGAACGCCTCCTACACGGCTGACGTACTGCCGCCGGTGATCCTTTTCGGGCTCGGGCTGTGCCTGCTGGTGGCTCCGCTGACCGCGACCGCTCTCGGCGCGCTCGACGACGCCTACGCCGGAATCGCCTCCGGCGTGAACAACGCGGTGGCCCGGGCCGCGAGCCTGCTGGCCGTCGCGGTGCTCCCCCTGGCAGCCGGCTTGGGTACGGGCAGCCTCACCGACCCGGCCACGCTGGCCCCGGTCTACCGCAACGCGATGACGATATGCGCGGCCCTGATGCTCGTCGGCGGGGTGCTGGCCTGGTTCCTGATCCCGAACCGTCTGGCCGCGCACACACCGGTCACGACGTTCTGCGACCCGTGCAGCCCGCCGGTCCACCCGGCCGAGGACCGCCACACCACCGGCCGACCCCAGCCGAGCGATCCCGCTCCCTGACCCGGCTTCATGGCGCCGCGCCCCTGGCAACCGCACTCTCGGCGCCGCGCACCCGGGAACCGCGCTGCCTGACCCGGCTCGCCGGCCTTGGTCGCGACCGCGGGTCCCACAACCCGCTCCCTGACGACGCGCTCCCGGCGCCGCACATCCGGCAACCGCGCTCCCCGCAACCGCGCTCCTGGCGCCGCGCACCCGGGAACCGTGCTCCCCGCAACCGTGCTCCTGGCGCCGCTCTACCTGATACCAGACTCTTGGCGCCCCACTCTCGGCGCCGCACGAGGGACCGGGACGGTCAGGAGCCCTGAAGCGGCAGGACGAAACGGCGCGACGTCTCGCGGCTGTCGGTGAACCCGAGGCTCTCGTAGAACAGGTGCGCCGACTCCCGGTGGTTGCTGCTGTTGACCTCCACGAACAGGCACCCCGCCGCTCGGGCCCGCTGCTCCGTGGCGTGGATCAGCATGCGGCCGACACCGCGGCCCCGGACCGCCTCGTCGACGACCAGCGCCGCCAGCCGCCCGAACTTGCCGGTCACCTCCAACAACGGGGTGATGTGCAGAGCCGCCATGCCGACCAGGCTGCCGTCGTCGTCGGCCCCGAGCAGCGCGCCCGCCCGGTCGCCGAGCCAGTAGTCGAGGCGCTGGCGAACCTCCCGCTCGGCCGACGGGAAGCCGAGCTGATCGAGCAGGACGGCGAGGCGCGCCGCGTCACCGTGGTGGATCGGCCGGATGTGCATCCCACGACCTTAAGCTCCGGAGATCACCGGCGGGCCTACGGTGCCGGGCACCCGGGCGATCCCTCTCCGCCCGGCCTACCGCTACTTCCCGCCCAACCCACTGCCACCCGGCCCACCGCCACCCGCCCGGCCGACACGTCCACCGCCACTCGCCCGACCGAGCAACCCCGACCGAGCAGCCCCCACCGAGCAAACCCCACCGGGCAACCTCGACCGAGCAACCCCGAGGCCGAACCTCAGACGTCGATCGGGAATGTCCTAGCCTTCCGCCACCGTGCGGGGCCACCAGGCGTCCGGGTCGGTGGTCCGGATCTCGGCGAGCAGGGTGCGGCCCGCCTCGGTCGTCACCGACTCGGCGAGGTAGTCCTCCCAGCGTTCGCGCAGTGCAGGGCGGTCGGAGAGGCTTTCGCGGACGTGCAGCACAGAGTCCAGGATGTCGGCGTCGCGGGCCAGGCGGGCCTCCTCGGTGTCCTGGGACAGCCACTGGGCGGCCCGGGAGCGGATCATGTCGCGAACGGGGGCGGGCAGGGCCGCGGTCTGGTCGTCGATCACCCGGCGGAACGGTTTGGGCTCGTCCAGGTAGCGGCGGGTCAGGTGGTGCATGTCGCCGAGACGGGCCTCCGGCAGGTCGTGCAGCAGGGCCAGGGCGGCGGCCCGGTCGGGGTCGGCGCCGGCCATCGCGGCGAGCGTCATGGCGATGACGGCGGTACGGAACGAGTGATCCGCCACCGACTCGCGGCCGGGAATGCGGGCGAGCGCCCATCCGGTGCGCGCGGTTCGTTTCAGCGCGCCCACCTCGTACAGGAAATCGGCGGTGTGCATGTCAGCCCGTGGTGACCGGCAGCTCGGCGTAGCCGCGGAGCACCAGGCGGTCACGCAGCCTGGCCTCACCGGCGAGGGCGAGCCGGGGCAGCATGGTCAGCAGCAGCGGGAACGCCACCTGCGCTTCCAAGCGGGCCAGTGGCGCGCCGAGGCAGTAGTGCGCGCCGCCGCCGAACGAGACGGGCTGGATGTTGGGCCGGTCCGGGTCGAAACGGTGGGGGTCGGGGTAGCGCTCGGGGTCGTGGTTGGCCGAGCCGAGCAGCAGGTTGATGTCGGCGCCGGGTGCGAGGTAGCGGCCTTCACCGAGGTCGAGCGGCTCGGAGGTGTAGCGGGCGGCCATCTGCACGGGCGAGTCCCAGCGCAGCGTCTCCTCGACGAAGGCGGGCGCCAACTCGGGTGCGGCGCGCAGCCGGTCGGCCTGTTCGGGCTGGTCCAGCAGCAGCTTGAGCCCGGTGCCGAGCAGGTTGGTGGTGGTCTCGAAGCCGGCGACCAGCATCAGGACCAGGTTGGCGAGCAGTTCCTGGCCGGTGAGCCCGGAGTTGCCGGCGGCGAGGGCGCTGGTCAGGTCCTCGGCCGGGTGCTTCTGCCGTTCGGCGATCAGGCCGATGAAGTAGTCCTCCAGCTCGCGCCCGGCCGCGTCGGCCTTCGCCATCTCCTCCTCGGTGCTGATCGGCTCGAGGACGACAGTGAGGTCGGCGGCCTGCTCGCGGAACCAGTTGCGGTCGGTGTCGGGGACGCCGAGCAGGGCGCAGATCACCGCGATCGGCAGCGGGTAGGCGAACGCGCTGACGAAGTCGGCCCGCTCCGGCATCGCCTTGATCAGGTCGGTGGCCTGCGCGGTGATCATGTCGCGCATGGCGGCGACCCGGCGTGCGGTGAAGGTGGCGGCGGCCGCGCGGCGCAGCCGGGTGTGGTCGGGCGGGTTGGTCATCAGCATCGACTGGACGATCGATGCGACGCCCCGGTTGGCGCGCCAGTCCGGCCAGAAGCTGTCGTAGACGGCGGCGTCGGAGACGCGCACGCTCGGGTCGCGCAGCAGCCGGCTGGTCAGCGCGTGTGTGGTGACGAACCAGCGCCCGTCCAGCGCGGCGAAGATCGGCGCGTGCTCGCGGAGGACGTCATAGGCCGGGTACGGATTCCGCCGCCCCTCCGGCGAGAACAGTGATCCCAGCGCGGTGTCGAAGTCCATCCCGCAACTCAACCACACACCGTCCGGCGACCTGTCCGGGACTCCGAGATCATTTACCGCGGTCAACGGATAATGCCTGCATACAGGGTTTAGCGTCGCTAACATCTCGGGCTTGTAAGCACCCGATCACTGATATGGCGGCAGCGGACGAGGATCGCTGTGTCTCACGGGCTCGTTCGCGCATCAACTGCGCGCTCTCTCCCTCCCTGACCGGGGATCGACATTTCTCGGCGGAAAGGGGAAAGGCTCTTTTAGTGCGCTGAAGTCCATCGCGTACAGCGGATCCGGCGGCCTGCCGAGTCGGCTGGTAATACGCTCCAGCGATCGAGTGGCAATACTGCTCAACGACGATCCCGAATGCGTGCCGACCATTCCCGCGGCATGTATCCCCTGGGCGCGGACGAGCCGAGCGTGCTCGGACAGTTGGCGGTGTCCCGCCCGGTCTGCGAGGTCACCGCCTCGGCGGCGGCCGGAGCCGCCCACCGGTTCCGGGTGGCGTGATCGGCGACGGTAGGGTGCGGCGATGGCTGACCCTCGACCGATCACCTACTACGGCACGCCGGTTCTGCACCGCCGTTGTGCCGATGTCACCGTCTTCGACCAGGCACTGGCCGACCTGATCGAGGACATGTTCGCCTCCATGTACGCCGCCTCCGGTGTCGGGCTGGCCGCCAACCAGATCGGCGTCGACGCGCAGATCTTCGTCTACGACTGCCCGGACGCCGACGACGTGCGCCGCAAGGGCTACGTGGTCAACCCGGTGATCACGGCACTGTCCGACGAGCTCGACGACGGCACCGAGGGCTGCCTGTCGGTGCCGGGCCCGCGGGCGTCGGTGTCACGGGCGTCGGTCGCCACGGTCGCCGGCGTGGATCGTGACGGCGAACCGGTCACGGTCACCGGGACCGGTTACTTCGCCCGCTGCCTGCAGCACGAGACCGACCATCTCAACGGCACCCTCTACGTCGACCTGCTGCCCGAGACCCAGCGCGACGGCCTGCTGAGCGAGGCCGGCCTCGAGCCCCTGTCCTGACACGGCGGCGCACTCGTCGGCCGGGGACAGCCGGACGGCGGCGCCGCTGAACCGCCGCCCGGGGCCCCGGCGCCTGTCACGGGCACTCCTCACCGGGGCCGGGGGTGATCGTCAGGTCCGATCTCCGCCAGAGAACGGGCCGGCGCGCGGACATGCTGGAGCGCATGCACATCGTCTCCGGGCTCAAGGTCCTCTATTTCGGTACGCCCGTCGTGCTGATCAGCTCGCGTAATCCCGACGGTTCGACCAACCTGGCGCCGATGTCGTCGGCGTGGTGAGCCGGTGCACACGTCGCGGCTGGCCGAGGGGTGGCGGATGCCACACGATCTCCGCCGAACTGTCACACCGATGTCACACGACGGGGACGAGACCGCCACAGCGGTACGGAATACTGCCGTTTCGAGGTCGTGAGGAGGCCTTGATCGCGTATCGGGTGACGGCGTACCGGTTCGGGCGCCGTCACCCGGTCGTCTCCGGCCGGGACCGCAGCGGTGACGGTCGTCCGGACAGGGTGACCCCGCAGCGGCCGCCGATGCGAGGGCGGCCACACGGGCCGGTGTCATCTGTTCGACGAGAGCCGGCGCTGACGGTGGATGCCCAGGCCGACGGCGGCGGCCACGGTCAGGCAGGTGATGACCACGCCGACGGCGCCCCAGACCACCATCAGCACCGAGAGCCCGGCCCAGACGAGGGCGCCGGCAATCGCGACGATGGACAGCAGCACTCGTTTCGGGATCATCCGGACCGGGCGGGCGAGGGACGGGTCCTCCGCCGCCAGCTTTCCGACGATCTCCTCGAACTGTCGGCGTGTGTCTCTGGTGGACAACGTCGTCACCGCCCATCGTTACGTGGACCTTGCCCCTCCATGCATACCCCGTTTCGGCAACCACCCGCACGGCCCGTGGCGAATGGTTTTCACGGTGGGTCGATCAGGGAGCGGTAGTCGGCGGCTGTCAGCGGACCCCCGGTGACGGCGCCGTCACCGTCGGGCACCTGCAACGGCTGCCCGTTGCGGAGGAACGTGACGGCGGCGATGTCGGTGCGGGCCGTCAGGGTGCAGACGATCTGGCCGTACGCGAGCGCCTCGACGACCCGGCCGGCACCCTCCTCGGGGGCCCCGATCTCGACGGCCGCCGTGGCGCCGCCCGCCGGAACGGTCACCGTCAGCGCGGTCGCGGCCAGCGCCGTGGACAGGCCCTGTGCCTGCTCGGCCGGGGTCGGACCGGTGACCAGCAGGTCGAGCTGGCGTTGTGGCCGCAGCGGCACCCCGGATCGGCGCACCGTCTCGACGAGGCGCTCGTCGCGGGTCAGGCAGAGCACCTGCGCGACCTCCCCGGCCGGTTCGGCGGTGGCCGCCGAGGCGGTCGCGTTCAGTGGCTGACGGGGCAGGACGACCGGATGCGGCTCGTCCTGGGCCGGCACACCGCACGCGCTCAGCAGGAGCAGAGCGCTCAGGGTGACGGCCGGGCCGCGTACGCCGGTCATGTGGATGATCCCGGCAGGGTGATGCGGAATCGCGCTCCCCCGCCGGGCCGTTCGCCGACCTCGGCGCCGCCGCCGTGCGCGGCCGCGTGCCCGGCGACGATGGCCAGGCCGAGGCCGGTGCCGTCGCTGTCGCCGCGGGCGTGGGCGGCCGGGCCCCGGACGAACCGGTCGAAGACGGTGGCCCGGTCCTTCTCGGCCACGCCCGGCCCGGCGTCGTCGACCTCCAAATAGCCGGGGCCGACCCGGACCGCGACCGGCCCGCCGCCGTAGCGGACCGCGTTGTCGATCAGGTTGCCCAGCGCCTGCTCGATCCGGCGCCGGTCGACCGACCAGGTCGCCGGGGTGCCGGGCACCGTCTCGACCAGGCCGGCGGGCAGGTCACGGGAGCGGCAGACCCGCTGGGCCAGGGCCGGGACGTCGACCTCCTCACGGTGGGCGGGACGGTCGGTGCGGGCCAGTTCGAGCAGGTCGTCGACGAGCGCCTGGAAGCGGGTGATCTCGGCGGTGACCAGGGTGATCGCGGCGCCGGACCGCTCGTCGAGCCGGTCGCGGCGCTTGTCGAGGACGCTGGCGGCGGCCTCCAGGGTCTGCAGCGGGGACCGCAGCTCGTGGCTGACGTCGGCGGCGAATCGGCGGTCGCGTTCCCGACGGCGGGTCAGCTGGTCGGCCATGTCGTTGAAGGCGGCGGTCAGCGGGGCGAGATCGGGCTCGGTCGACGGGTCCAGGCGGGTGGTCAGGTCGCCGCCGGCGATACCACGGGCGGCCTCGGCCACGGCGGTCATCGGACGCAGTGCGTGCCTGGTGACATACCAGCCGACGGCCGCGCCGGCCGCCGCGACCATGATGGCGACGGCGGTGAGGACCAGGGCCAGGGTCTGCAGGGTGCGCTCCAGCTCGCCCAGCGAGATGATCTCGTAGAAGACCGCTGAGCCGGCGAGCGGCACGCCGACGATCAGAGCGGGCCGGCCGTCGCGGCGGATGCGCTGCGCGCCGGCCTCACCGGAGGCGGTCAACTCCTGCAGCCCCGGCGGTACGGCCGTGTCGACGGCCCGGTCGGCGCTGCGGGAGTGCCAGCGGCCGTCGAGGTGCAGCAGCACGAACCGGTCGGTGCCGGTGTCCAGCGCCCCGAGCACCTCCAGCACGTCCGGGGCGGGTCCGGCGAGCCCGGCGTCGACCACGGACGCGTCGTAGTAGGTGGCCCGTACGGCGGTGCGCTCCCGCTCGGCGAACAGGGTGCTGCGGACCGACTCGTACGACACCAGGCTGATGCAGGCGGACAGGATGAGCGCGCCCAGGGCGAAGGCGGCGCTGACCCTGGCCCGCAGGCCGATCGGTCTCACGGCTGCAGCTTGTAGCCCAGGCCGCGGACCGTCACCAGGTACCGCGGGCTGCCGGTCTCCTGCTCGATCTTCTGCCGCAGCCGGCCGACGTGCACGTCCACCACCCGCTCGTCGCCGAACTCGTGGCCCCACACGCGCTGCAGCAGCTGCTGGCGGGAGAGCACCAGGCCGGGGTGGTCGGCCAGCTCGCACAGCAGGCGGAACTCGGTGCGGGTCACGGCCACCGGCTCGCCGCCCAGCCGGATCTCGCCGGCCTCCGGGCGTACCTCCAGATCTCCGAAGGTCAGCACCGTCGTCTCCGGGACCGACGGCCGGTCGCCCGTGCGGCCGCGGCGCCGCAGGGCCCGCAGGCGGGCCGCCAACTCCTTGACCTTGACCGGTTTGACGACGTAGTCGTCGGCGCCGGCCTCCAGCGCCGCCACGATGTCGTGGGTGTCGTCATGGGCGCTGACCACCACGATCGGCACGTCGTCGTCGCGGCGCATCCGCCGGATGCACTCGTAGCCGTCCATCCCGGGCAGCATCAGGTCGATGAGGACGGTGTCGGCCCGGTGCCGGCGTTGCGCCGTCAGCCCCTCCTCGGCGGTGGCCACCGCGTGGGCGGTGTAGCCCTCGTCCTCCAAGGCCATCGCCAGGGACAGTCGGATCCGGTCGTCGTCCTCGATCAGCAGCACCGCGCTCATGCCGTCAATCCTGTCGCGTGTATCGGCGATCGGCCCGTTTGTCATGGAACTGTCATGGTGGCGGGAAGGTTCCGCAGATCGGGGCGTGCATTCTGGCGGTCGTCGAGCCGGAAGGGGTCCACGATGACCGGGCTGAGTCTGATCGCGGCGGTGACCGTCGGCGCCTTCCTCGGTGCCGCCGGGCGGATGGTGGCCGTCCGGTGCCGTACCGCGCCGTGGTGGCTGCCGCCGGCGGCCGGGGTGGCCGCCGCGTTGCTGGCCACGGTGGCGGTCCGGATGGCGACGGCCGGTGGTCCCGGCCCGACCCTGGTGGAGCTCGTCCTGCAGGTGCTGTTCGCGGCGGCCGGGGTCACGCTCGTGGCGCTGACGGCCGACCGTCCGGGCCCGGTGACCTCGCCCGGGGAGACGCGATGAGCGGGTCCAGTGGTCAGGTCCGGGATGTCGCCGGGGCCAGGGTGGTGATGCTGCCGGCCGATCTCGATCAGCGGCTGGCCGACCGGCTGCGGCCGGCCCTCCTCGAGGCGGCCGAGTCCGGCCGGGACCTGGTGATCGACATGCGGGACGCGGCGACCATCGACCCGGCCGGGCTGGGGCTGCTGGTGCGCGCACACCGGGCGGCCCGGCAGCACGGCGCGACGCTGTGCCTGGTGGCGCCGTCACGGTTCGTGCTCACGGTTCTGCACACCATGCGACTGGACGGGGTGTTCCCGATCTTCGCGGATCTGCAGGCCGCGCTGGCCATGCCGGAGCGGTCGGCCGCGTCCGCGTGACGCCCGGGGCTGTTTCGGGTCGTCCGGTCACCGGCTAATGTGTGGCGCGGGGCGAGCGCTCCGGGGTGAGCGGGTGCCTGATGACGACTCTGACTGCGCAGTTCGACGTTCCGATCGGTGTGGACTCCCCGCGGACGTGCCGTAAGGCCGTGCTCGCGGTTCTCGCCGTCTGGGGCTACGTCGAGGACGACTGGGCGGCCGGCGCGTCGGTGGTCGTCAGCGAGCTGGTCACCAACGCGGTGCAGCACGGCGCCGGGTCGGTCCAGATCGGCCTCGAGGCGTACGGTCCGCAGGTCGTCGTGTCGGTCGCCGACGGGTCGTCGGCCGCGCCACGCCGCCGGGAGCCCGACGGCCGGGGCGGGCGCGGGCTGGTCCTGGTCGAGGCGCTGACCCTCCGCTGGCACGTCGAGGAGCACGAGGGCGGCAAACGGGTCCGGGCCGAGCTGCGGCTCTATCCCGACGTCGACGGTCCGCCCGTCCCGTCCGGCAGCGCCCGGGACGAGCCGCTCAGCGGCTAGGGTCGCCGGGCGGTTCGATCGCGGCGATGGCGGCGGCCTCGCCGGGATCCGGCTCGGCGGTGTCCAGGAACGCGCGCAGCACCTCGACCGCCACGTCCGGCGCCAGCCGCTTCAAGCTCATGGCCAGCACGTTCGCGTCGTTCCAAAGGCGGGCGCCACGGGCTATCCACGGATCCCAGGCGAGTGCCGCGCGGACGCCCGGAACCTTGTTCGCCGCGATCGCCGTCCCGGTGCCGGTCCAGCACATCACCACGCCGTAGTCGGCACGGCCGTCGACGACCGCATCCCCGACGAACCGGCCCAGGTCGGGCCAGGCCGGTGATCCGTCCGGGCGGATCACGTCGTGTCCGTCCTCGATCAGCGCGCCGGCCACCGCCCGGGTCGTCTCGTTCTGGTCGTCACAGGCGAACGCGATCCGCATCCCGCCCACCTTAGGGCCTGAACCTGGGCGGATCCGGCCCGCGGCCCGCCGGCGCCGTTCTACGTTGGCCCGGTCGTCTCACCCTCGGGAGAAACCCATGCGGCTCGCTGTCGGACTCGTCGCCGTCTGCGCTCTGGCGGCGCCGGCCGTACCCGCGGCTGCGGCGCCCGCCGTTACCGCGACCGCGGCGCCGGCCGTTCCCGCGACCGCGGCCCCCGGCGTTCCGGTGACCGCGGGCCCGCCGGGAATGGCAGGCCTGCTGCTGACCACGGCGGATCTGCCGGCCGGATACCGGGCCGTCCCGGCGGACGAGAACCCGTACCGGACGGATCTGTTCGAGGTGATCGGGAAGGGTGCGCCCTGCCGGCTGCCGGCGGAGCTGTCCTACAGCAGCTTCACCTGGGAGCGCTCGGTCAGCGCCACCTTCCTGCGGGAGGGCGACGGCAGCGAGGACGACGAGACGATGGCCGAGGTGGTGGCCGACCGGGGCGCCGGGGTGGCCGGTGCGCTCGTGGACGCGGCAGCCGCGATGCCGCGGCAGTGCCCGGAGATCGACACGCCCCGCAGCCGGATCAGCATGTCGCCGATCACCGTGCCCACGATCGGTGACCGGTCGGCCGCCTTCCGGGTCGACGTCGGCACCAAGTCGAACAGCGCCTCGGAGGGGGTGTCCGAGTACTACTTCGACAGCTGGTCGTACCTCAGCATCGCGGTCGCCGCCGTCGGGACCCGCAGTGTGGTCGTGGTGCTGATGGGGACGTCCGAGCAGCCCGGCATCGATCTGGCCGAGATCACCGGCGAGGCCGTCGCCCGGGTACGGTCCGGTCAGGCGCCGTAGGAGCACCCACCGGAGCCGACGTACGGCTGCGGCCGGCGACCCGCTATCGCGGCAGGGTGGTCCAGTCGGCGGTCAGGTAGGTCTCGTAGCCGATCACGGCGGGCACCCGGACGTCGAGTCGCCCCGCGTCGGTGGTCAGCATCTGCTCGTAGCCGAGCAGGACACCGGTCCCCGGGTCGACGATCAGGGTGTGCCGGGTCGGCAGGCCACTCTCGGCGCTGGTCACCGAGAACGCGGCGCCGGTACGCCCGGCGCGGTCGGTGACCGTCCCGTCGTGGGTGAGGCCGGGCAGTCGCGCGACGACCCGCAGGGCCGCGGCCCGGGTCGCCGGGGTCAGGAGCCGCTCCCGGACCAGATCGGTGACCGCCACGATGGTCTCGACGGGGCCGTTCTCCCGCGGGTGGGCGATGTGCAGCCAGTCGTCGAGGTCACCGGCCGGGGGCTGACCGGCCCACATCGCCGGGAACCGCCCGGCCGGATAGTCCTCGGAGGTGGCGTCGAGGCCGTCGCCGAACAGGTTCTGCGCCCGCCACAGCCACTCGCTCGCGGGGGACGTGAACTGCGCGTCCTCGAATCGGGTGTCACGCCGCCCGGAGTCGTCGGGTCCGCGCCACGACTCGGCGCGCGACGGGATGACAGCGGACGCGACACGTTCGCCGTCGACGGAGGTCCAGAGCCCCCATGACTCGACGACCAGATGCTCGTGGTCGCCGGTGCGGGCCGCGGCGGGCGCCCCGGCCGCTCGGTCGGCGATGGTGACGAGCAGCTCGGAAGCCGCACCGTCACCCCCACTGAACTGCAACAACGCCGGAGTGGCGGCGAACGCGGGCCGTGGCTGTGGAGCGAACTGGAGGCCGGCGACCCCGAGCAGCGCCAGGGAGGCGGCCGCGGCCACGAGACGGCGGGCGACGGGCCTCGCCGGCCGGGGCGGTGAGGTGGCGAGGATACGGTCGAGGTCGGCCCGCCGGTCGTGCGGGGCGGTCAGCGGGCGGCCGTCGGTGGGGTCGGCCGGGCCGAGCAGGCGGCGGACCTCGCGGGTCGGGGATGGGCTCACGATGGCTCTCCTCTCAGGGTGGTCACGCGGGTCGGGCCGGCGGGTGACAGCGCCTGCCGCAGCCGGGCACGGGCCCGGTGCAGCCGCATCGCGAACGCGGGCAGGGAGCAGCCGGCCGCTCTCGCCGCCTGACGCAGGGTCAGGCACTCCCACGCGACCAGGCGCAACGCCTCGGCGTCGGACTCGGACAGGCCGGAGAGGGCCGACGCGAGGCTGACCCGGCCGGCCACCTCGTCGGCGTGGTCACCAGCCCAGAGCTCACCGTGATCGGCAGCCCGCACGGTCAGCGCCGCGCGGCGGCCGGCGCCCCGGACCTCGTTGGCCAGCACTCGGCGCGCCGTCCCGTACAGCCAGGGCAGCGCGTCGGCCGGAACCTCCGGCAGCCGCCGCCAGGCGACGAGGAACACCTCGGCGACGACGTCACGCACCGCGGCGTCGTCGATGCGGCGGCGCACATAACGTTCGACGGCGTCGTAGTGCTGCTCGTACAGCACCGTGAACCGTTGCTCCGACTTCGCCATTCGACCTCCCACCATGCCTGTGTCCGGCACGGCGCGGATGTTCACCGGAGGACTCGCAGAAAATCCAGGGCAGGACCATGAGGGGGTACGGCCACGCCTCCCCGACCGCAGCGCACGCCGTCCCGTCCGTCCCCCGCGACGGGGCTGCCCACTCGCGGCCGGGACGCGGCCGCCGGGCCGGATGCGGTGGGTGCGGATGTGGTGCGCCGGCAGGCACGGGCCCGCGGTGACGGGGCCGCTCGGGTCAGCCGTCGAAGTGCAGGGTGATGCCGCCGCCGCCGAGGCCGGCGTAGACGTGCGGGTTGCGGGTCATCACGTCGGCGCCGCACTCCAGGGCCAGCCAGGCGGCCAGGGCGTGTGGATAGCTGCCGACGATCCGGTGCACGCCGGCGACCATCCGCCAGTCGTCGGGATCGTCGACGACCAGTTGGGCGGCCGCGTGGCCGAGCAGGATGTCGAGCCAGCCGAGCTCTTCCTCGGCGATCAGGGCGGCCGCCTCGACCAGGCAGGGCAGTGGGACGAGAAAGCAGCCACCCTCGATGTCGATCTCGGCCAGCAGCTCGCCGACGGCGATGCTGCCCCGGGCGAAACCGGTGATGGCGCTGGTGTCGAGGATCAGGGCGACGGGACGTGGGCCGGGCCGATCGGTCACGCGGCGCGCAGGCGGGCGAGCAGCGCGGCCCGCGCCTTCGGGTCACGGCGGGCCCGGGCGTCGGCGAGCGAGCGGCGGGCACGGTCGAGGCCCTCGGTGGTGACGGGCCGCCCGTTCTCGGCGAGCACGTCGACGAGCGGCCGGCCGTCGGTGTCGGGGTTGCTCATGACGTCAGGGTACGGCGTGGGCCTGCGCGATGACCAGCTCAGCACTTCTTCCAGACGAGGCCGAACGTGGAGCCGGTGGTCGAGTCGAGGGTGAGCACGCTGCGCCCGGAGGCGGACCCGGACCGTACCCGCAGCTCGAGGTTGACGTTGAGGTGGCGTCTCTGGCCGCACGGCTGGTAGATGCGTGCCTTCTCGGCGATCTTCCTGCTGCGCTGCCACGGGCCGGTGACCGGGCCGGTGAACGACTGCGCGACCCGGCCGGTGCGGCTGTCGCCGGCCCAGTAGAAGGACGTCACCTGGGTGCCGGACGCGCCGCTGCGCAGGGTGGCCGATCCGCTGTTGGCGATCCGGGAGATCGCCCAGGTCCAGCCCTTGCGGCCGGAGACGGCGAGCGCGATCTGGCAGTTCTTGCGGAAGTCGAGCGGGGAGGCGCCGGCGCCGGCCGAGGCGGTGAACGCCCGGTAGGTGACCTTGAACGACGTGCCCTTGGCCGGGGCGGTCACGTCGGCGGTGCCGGCCGGGCAGCCCGATCGGTTGGCGGAGACGATCGCGACGGTGACCTTGCCGGGCGGCGGCGCTGAGGCGGCGGACGACGGGACGGCCGCGGTCGCGGTCAGGGAGACGAGCAGCGCGGTTCCGGTGGCTACGGCGTGAAGCATGGCGACCTCTCAGGTGCTTGCGGTGGGTGCACGGTTTCGGCCCATTCCCTTAACGTACGTTTCGCCGCGATTGCCCATCGAGATCACCGCCGTATTTCGGCCGTGCGGGGGATGCCGGGATGGCCCGTGGGTCCCGGATCGGATGGCGGGGCTCCCCGCGGGGTCCCGGTGACGCCTTCGCCGACACCGGGCTGACACCGGCCGTTCTCTACAACGGACCCGGCAGGTGATTTCCACGGAGAATCGAGGACCGGATCATGAATGAGGCGACGATCGTCGTCGACGGGGTGCGCAAGCGCTTCGGGCCGACGCAGGCGCTGGACGGGATGTCGTTCGCCGTCCCGGCCGGGCAGGTCACCGGGTTCATCGGGCCGAACGGGGCCGGCAAGTCCACCACCATGCGGGTGATCCTCGGGCTGGACCGGCCGGACGCGGGGACCGCGCTGGTCGACGGGCGGCCGTACCGCAGCCTACGACGCCCGCTGTGCCATCTCGGGTCGCTGCTGGACGCGGCGGCGTTGCAGCCGAGCCGGACCGCCCGCAACCACCTGCTGTGGATCGCCCACTCGCAGGGTCTGGGCGCGGCCCGCGTCGACGAGGTGCTCGACCAGGCCGGATTGGGGCGGGTGGCGCGGCGCGCGGCCGGCGGCTTCTCACTCGGCATGCGGCAGCGGCTGGGGATCGCCGCGGCGCTGCTCGGCGACCCGCCGTCGCTGATGCTGGACGAGCCGTTCAACGGTATGGATCCGGAGGGCATCATCTGGATGCGCGGGTTCCTGCGGTCGATGGCCGGGCAGGGCCGGGCCGTCCTGGTGTCCAGCCATCTGATGAGCGAGTTGCAGGACTGCGCGAGCCGGGTGGTGATCGCCGGCCGGGGGCGGGTGATCGCCGACATGGCGGTGGCCGACCTGCTGCGGTCGGCGTCGGGCGGCCGGGTCACGGTGCGCACGGACGCGCCGGAGGCGGTCGCCGTGCTGCGCGCGGCGGGTGGCGCCACGACGGCCGGGGCCGGCACGGTCACGGTGTCCGGGCTGGAGCCGGACCGGGTGATCGCGGCGCTGACCGCGGGGGCGGTGCCGTTCTCCGAGGTGGCGGCACACCGGGCGTCGCTGGAGGACGCGTACCTGGAGCTGACCCGCGAGGCCGTCGAGTACCGGGCGTCGGAGGCGACGCGATGAGGTCCGAGTGGACGAAGTTCCGGACGATCCGCGGGTTCGTCATCGCCATGATCGTCGCGGGTGGGGTGATCCTCGGGCTCGGGCTGACGCCGATGTCCGGGACCTGCACCGAGGAGACCTGCCGGCAGCCGGTCGGGCCGGAGGGCGAGGAGGTCCGCGACAGCTTCTACCTGCTGCACCGGTCACTCACCGGGGACGGCGAGATCACCGCCCGGGTGACGTCGATGACCGGCCTGGTGCCCGACATCCCGGCCGGCGAGGGCGGCGGGGCCGGCGGGGCCGGCGCCGGGCGCGCTGCCGGGCCGGGTGGCGGCGCGGGCATGCGGCCGGGGCTGGTCCCCTGGGCCAAGGCGGGTCTGATCATCAAGGACGGTACGCGACGCGGGTCGGCGTACGCGGCGGTGATGGTGACCGGCGGCCACGGTGTGCGCCTGCAGCACGACTTCGTCCACGACCGGGCCGGGCGGCCGGGGGCGGTCAGCGCGTCGTCGCCGCGCTGGCTGCGGCTGACCCGGGCCGGCGACACGATCACCGGCTCGTCGTCGGAGGACGGCGTGCGGTGGGACACCGTCGGCGTGGTGCGTCCCGCCGGGATGCCGGCGACCGTGGAGATCGGCATGTTCGCGACGTCACCGCAGTTCGTGGCGGCGACCAACGGCGCCGGGGACTCGAGCGGCCCGACCGAGGTGCGGGCCGTCTTCGACAACATCAGTGGCGGGGCCTCCGGCTGGACCGGCGAGGGCGTCGGCGGCGACGGGGGTCATCAGCGCACCGGCGACGGGTTCACGCTGACCGGATCCGGCGACATCGGGCCGGCCGTGGTCGGGGCGGCCGGGCTCGGCGTGTCCGTCACGCAGACGCTGATCGGCACGTTCGCCGGGTTGGTGCTGGTCGTGGTCGTCGGGGCGGCGTTCATGACCGGCGAGTACCGGCGCGGCATGATCCGCACGACCCTCGCGGCCGGACCGGGCCGGGGCCGGATGCTGCTGGCCAAGGCGGCGGTCATCGGCGCGGTGACGTTCGTGGCGGGGCTGGTCAGCGCGGCCACGGTGGTCGCCGTCGGCCGGCGGCTGCTGACCGCCCACGGGGTGTACGTGCTGCCCGCAACCGCGCTCACCGAGGCACGGGTGATCATCGGGACGGCGGCGCTGCTCGCGGTCGCGGCCGTCCTGGCGCTCGCGATCGGGGCGATGCTGCGGCGCAGCGCCGTGGCGATCAGCGCGGTCGTCGGGCTGATCGTCCTGCCGTACCTGCTGGCGCTGACCGTGCTGCCGGTGGGCGCGGGACAGTGGCTGCTGCGGGTCACCCCGGCGGCGGCGTTCGCGGTGCAGCAGAGCGCCAGGCAGTTCCACCAGGTCGAGAACCTGTACACGCCGGTCGCCGGATACTTTCCGCTGCCCTGGTGGGCCGGGTTCGGGGTGCTGTGCCTGTGGACGGGCGCGGCCCTCACCGGTGCGGTCGTGCTGCTGCGGAGGCGGGACGCGTGAACGCCCTGCGTGCGGAGTGGACGAAGTTCCGTACCGCTCCCGGAGGCCTCTGGCTCCTGGCGGCGATCGTGGCGCTGACCGTCGGTGGTGGGGCGGCGACCCTCGCCTCGGTGACGACCGGGGATCTGGCCGAGCGCAGCCTCACCGGGGTGCAGCTCAGCCAGGCGGTCGCGGCGGTGGTCGCGGCGCTCGTGGTCGGCGGCGAGTACCGCACCGGGATGATCCACACGACGTTGGCGGCGGTGCCGCGACGGATCACGGTGTTGGGCGCCGAAGCCGTCGTCGTCGCCGGGGTGGTGGCCGTCTCGGGAGCCGTGGCGGTGACCGGGAGCATGCTGGCCGGGCGGTGGATACGGCCGGCGCTGGCGCTCGGGGACGCGGCGGTGCTGCGGGCGGCGTACGGCTCGGTGCTCTATCTGATGTTGATCTCCTTGCTCACCGTGGGGGTGACGGTGATCGTCCGCGACACGGCTACGGCCATCGGTGTCGTGCTCGCTCTGCTCTACGTGTTCACGATCGTCGCGCAGACGGTGCCCGACGCGGACGTCCGGGAGGACCTGAAGCAGATCGCGCCGATGAGCGCGGGGCTGGCCGTCCAGGCCACCCAGGATCTGGCGACCCGGGCCATCGCGCCGTGGCACGGACTGGGTGTGCTGGCGCTGTGGGCGTGCGGGGCGCTGCTCGCCGGTGGCGTGCTGTTGCGGGTGCGTGACGCCTGATCGTCATGGGGCGGGCGGCGGCCCGTCGCCGGGCGGCGCCGGTGGTCTTCTGACACCGGGCTGTCACCGGGTGGCTGACACGATGGGTGGTATGAGAGTGCTGGTGGTGGAGGATTTCGCGATCCTGGCCCGGACGATCGGCGTCGGCCTGCGCCGTGCGGGGATGGCCACCGACGTCGTCGGTGACGGTGACAGCGCCCTGGAGCGCCTCGCCGTCAACCGCTATGACGTGGTGGTCCTCGACCGGGATCTGCCGGGCACCCACGGCGACGACGTGTGCCGCCGGATCGTCGCCGGCCACCAGGGGTGCCGGGTGCTGATGCTCACCGCGGCCGGCACCGTCCGGGACCGGGTCGACGGGCTGGGCCTGGGCGCCGACGACTATCTGCCGAAACCGTTCGACTTCGACGAGCTGGTCGCCCGCGTCCGCGCCCTGGCCCGCCGCCCGCCGGTGCTGGTCCCGCCGATCCTGCAGCGCGGCGACCTGACCCTCGACACGGGCCGGCGCACCGCCGCCCGCGCCGGCCGCCGTCTGGATCTCAGCCCCAAGGAGCTGTCCGTGCTGGAGTGCCTGATGGCCGCCGGCGGTCGGGTGGTGCCCGCAGAGGAGCTGCTGGAACGGGTGTGGGACGAGGCCGCCGACCCGTTCACCACCGCGGTGAAGACGACGGTCCGCCGCCTGCGGACGAAACTCGGCGAGCCGCCCGTGGTCCACACCGTCCGTGCGGGCGGTTACCGGATCGGTGAGCCGTGACCCGCCGCCGGCTGGCCCTGCGCACCCAGCTCACCCTGCTCTACGCCGTCCCGTTCACCATCACCGGCACCGTCCTGGTGACCGTCTCGCTGCTGGCCGGCCGCGAGTCGGTGCCCGCCGGCACCGGTGTGCCACCACCCCAGGCCGGCCCGTCCGGCGCCGGCTTTCCGCTCGGCCCGTGGTCGGTGCTGATGGCCGTCCTCGTGCTGGTGTCGCTGATCCTGGGCCGCCTGGTCGCGGGCCGGTTCCTGCGTCCGGTGCGGGTCATCACCGCGACGGCCCGCGACATCTCCGCCAGCGACCTGCACCGCCGGCTCGGCGACATCGGCGGGCCGGACGAGTTCGCCGAGCTGGCCGCCACTCTGGACGGCCTGTTCCACCGTTTGGAGACGGCGTTCGCGGCCCAGCGGCAGTTCATCGCCAACGCGTCCCACGAGTTGCGGACCCCGCTGACCGCCGAGCGCGCCCTGCTCCAGGTGGCCCTCGCCGACCCCGACGTCACCGTCGCCTCGCTCCGGGAGGCCTGTGACGAGGTGCTCCGGCTGGGCGCCGCCCAGGAGCACCTGCTCGAGGCCCTGTTCACCCTGGCCAGCGGTGAGCAGGGAGTCGAGGCGCGGCGCCCGTGCGACCTCGCCGACCTGACCCGCGCAGCCCTGCGGGCCCGCCCCTCCCCCGGCGTCCCCGGTTCCCCGGCGGCGACATCGCACACCGCTGAGCCCGGTACGGTCCTTGAGCCGCTCACCGTCGAGGTCAGCCTCGCTCCGGCCCCGCTGACCGCCGATCCGCGCCTGCTGGGGAGCCTGATCGCCAATCTGGTCGACAACGCGGTGCGCCACAACGTCCCCGGTGGCCGCGTCGAGGTGGAGACCTCAGCGGCCGGCGGCGCGGCCCGTCTGGTCGTCCGCAACTCGGGCCCGGTCGTGCCGCCCGCCGAGATCGACCGTCTCTTCGAGCCGTTCCAGCAGCTGCACCGGCAGCGGACCGGGCACGGCGACGGCCACGGGCTGGGCCTGGCCATCGTCCGGGCGATAGCGGCCGCACATCAGGCCACGGTGGTGGCGACCGCCCGCCCGTCCGGTGGCCTCGACGTCACCGTGGTGTTCCCCTGACCCGACCGTGGTGTTCCCCGGACCCGACCGTGGTGTTCCCGTGACCCGACTGTGGTGTTCCCCTGACCCGCGACCCGAGTCGGGCGCCCGGGTGTCAGGACAGGACCGGGACGGTCCAGGCGTCGAGCCAGGCGGGGATCTCGGCAGGCGGCAACGGGCGGCACATCAGGTAGCCCTGCGCCTGCTCACACCCCATGTCACCGACCGCCGTCAGGGTCTGCTCGTCCTCGATGCCCTCGGCGACCACGGTCAGGTCGAGGGCGTGGGCCAGGTCGATGATCGCGCCGGCAATGGCCCGGCCCCGGTCGGTGGTGAGGATGCCGGCGGTGAACTTGCGGTCGATCTTCAACTCGTCCAGGGGCATCGACTGCAGGTAGCTCATCGAGGAGTAGCCGACGCCGAAGTCGTCGATGGAGATGCGTACTCCCTTGGCGCGTAGCCGGGCCAGGGCCCCGGCGGCGGCCGACGGGTCGATGATCAGGAACGACTCGGTGATCTCCAGGGTGAGCCGGCCGGCGTCCGCGTCGTGGCGGCGGATCAGCTCCTCCACGCGCGCCGGGAACCCGCTGTCGCGCAGGCAGGCGGCGCCCACGTTCACCGCGACCGGCACGTCACGGCCGGCCGACCGCCACCGCTGCTGCTCGCTCAGGGCCAGGTCCAGGACGGCGTCGGTGAGCGCCAGCATCAGGTCGCTCTGCTCGGCCTCCGGCACGAACGCGTGCGGTCCGAGCAGTCCGCGGATCGGGTGACGCCAGCGCACCAGCGCCTCCATGCCGGCGACCGCCCGGTCCGGCAGGCTGATCTTGGGCTGGTAGTGCAGCTCCAGCTCGCCCCGGTCGATGCCGCAGCGCAGGTCGGCCAGCAGGGTGAGCTGCTCGAAGCTGTTGCCGTCGTTCTCCACCTCGTACCCGGCGACGCCCAGGTGGTTGCGTTTGGCGTGGTACATCGCGACGTCGGCGTGCTGCAGCAGCTCCTCGGCCGAGCCGCTGGGCGACGGGTAGTACGAGTAGCCGATGCTCCCGCTGATGTCCACGGTGAGCCCTCCCAGCTCGGCCGGCCCGCACAGCTCGGTGAGCAGGCGTTCGGCGACCGTGCCGGCGTCGGCGAGCTCCTCGACGTCGGCGAGCAGGATCGCGAACTCGTCGCCGCCGAGCCGGGCCACCAGGTCGGCCGGGCGGGTGGCGCCGCGCAGGCGACGGGCCACCTCCATCAGCAGCAGGTCGCCGGAGTGATGCCCGAGCGTGTCGTTGACCTCCTTGAACCGGTTGAGGTCGAGCAGCAGCAGGCCCACGCCCGGTCCGCCGCGGTCGGCCTCGGTGATCGCCCGGGCGACCCGATCGGTGAGCAGGCGGCGGTTGGCCAGCCCGGTCAGGCCGTCGTGGGAGGCCCGGTAGTCGTTGTCGGCGGCCTGCCGTTCGGTGCGCTTCTGGTACGCCAGCAGCACCAGCCCGCACAGGATCACCAGCAGCAGGTCGGCGATCGACAGGACCTTGACGGCGATCAGCTGGCGGGCGATGTCACGCTTGGCGTCGCGCAGCACGACCGAGATGCTCAGGTTGTTACGGGCCACGTTGACCGAGGCCTGCCGGCGCAGCCCGGAGGCGCTCAGGGCGGCCTGCTTGGCGAACTTCAGGGTCCCGGACCGGTCGCCGGCCGACGCCGCGTCGATCAGGTTCCGCAGCGTCCAGGTGTAGCCGCCGTACGCGTTCTGCAGCGCCATCGCCTGCCGGGTGTCCGGTTCACCGCCGTTGGCGAGCAGCCAGCGCAGGTTCGGCTCGGCCGACCCGATCGAGGAGAGCAGCGGCTGCCGGTCGTTCTCGTCGGGCGCGTCGAGGTAGTCCTCGAGCAGCTCGTACTCGATGCTGATCTTGAGATAGATCTCGTTCCACTGCTGGCTGGTCTGCTGGGTGGCGGCCGCGATGTCCGCCGCGCGCGCGGCGGAGCGGCTGCTGACCACCGCCATCCCGGCGAGCAGACCCAACCCCACGGTCAAAGCCACCACGGCGGTACGGGCGACCGCACGCCGCCGTAACCAATCCCGCATGGAACCCTCCCCGGTTCATATCGGCCGGGCCACCGGGTGATTGAGGGCTCAGCCGCGGGTGGGTGCTGCCGATGGGAAGCCGGTGAGGGTCGCAGCTTTCGCTCTCGTGGTGACGTCGCTGCTCACCGCATGCACCGCCGAGGCGCCGCGGACGCCGGACCCGCCCGCGCTGGTGGTGGCCGGGCGCCAGGTCGACTTCGTCTCCGAGCTCACGGCCGGCTTCGTCCAGGGCGTGCAGCGCGTTCCCGGGATGACCCACGTGGTCACCGGACCGGACATCGTCGACAACGCGAGCGAGCTCCGCGCCATTCAGGGCTTCCTGAACGGCTCGCGCGGGTCGATCACGCTGTTCACGTTCGCTCCGGAGCTGTTCGCCGACTCACTGAGCCGGGCGGCCGCGGCCGGCACACCGGTGATCGCGTTGCACTCGGTTCCGGCGCCGGGCTCCGGGGTGTCGCTCTACATCGGCAACGACAACCTGGCGCTGGGCACCCGGCTGGGCGAGGCGGTGGCGAATCGTCTGCCGGCCGACGCCGAGGGCGTGGTGATCATCGGTTCGCCGCATCCGGGTATCACCGTGCTCGACGACCGGGCCACCGGCGTGCGTGCGGCCGTGCAGAGGTTGCGGCCGAACGTGACCGTGATGGGGCCGTTCGACACCAAACAGCCCCCGACGGCGAACATGCAGGCGTGGCGGACGCTGCAGGAGGCCAATCCGGGCGCGCTCGCGTTCATCGGGGTGGGCGGTCAGGACGCCCACAATCTGGCGCTGCTGCGTGACGCCGGGACGACCCGGGTGGACGGCGGGTTCGGCACCGACCCGTACGCCCTGGAGCTGACCGCCGCGGGGGCGATGGCGCTGGTCTCCACCGAGCCGTACCTGCAGGGTCTGCTGGCGGGCGCGATCCAGGCCCGCTGTGCCAAGGACGGCTCGCCGCTGCCGGCCGGCTGGCTGCCGGCGCCCGGGATCGTGGTGGACGAGTCCAACGCTGC
The DNA here is from genome assembly GCF_050956125.1 of Actinoplanes sp. CA-252034. Taxonomy (NCBI): domain Bacteria; kingdom Bacillati; phylum Actinomycetota; class Actinomycetes; order Micromonosporales; family Micromonosporaceae; genus Actinoplanes; species Actinoplanes sp. CA-252034. The sequence goes on along the minus strand of NZ_CP191846.1, from coordinate 5,004,424 downwards.
GGCGGTCCTCGCCCGGCAGCGGACACCGGAGGCCCGGCAGGCGTGGTTCGCGCCGGGCGCCGACGCGATCCTCGCCGAACTCGACGACCGGCTGCGCCCACTGGACGACGCGCGCTGACCGGTCAGTTGACGCCGAGGGACACGCCGATCGAGCGGCCCTCCTCCACCGCGTCGGTCCACGCCTGCGAGGCGGGCTTCGTGCCCTTCTCGATGGCGTCGAGTTGGGCCACGAAGGCCTCATGGATCTTTCCGTCGGCGGGCGCCTCGTACACCCGATGGGCTTTCCGGGCCGATTCGGCGAAGATGCCGACCGTCTTCTGGCCTCCGAAGAACGGATCCGGCTCCATCAGGGCCGGCATCTCGAACGCGGCGGTGGCCGCCGGGAAGAGCCCGGCCTCGGTGAACGCGACGGCCTGATTGTCCGGGGCCAGGATCCATTTGATGATCTCGAAGGAGAGCGCCGGGTCGGCGCTGCCCTGCGGGATGGCCAGGAACGAGCCGCCGTAGTTGGCGCCGATCGCCGGCCCGGACGCGACGCGCCATCTGCCGGACGAGGCCGGGGCCAGGCTCTTCAGGTCGTAGCCGAGCCAGGACGCGCCGAGGGCGGTGGCGATCGTGCCCTCCGCCAGGGCCTTGGCCCAGCCGTCGCCGTCGGTGCCGCCGATCCGGGCGACCAGGTCGTGCTCGATCAGCCGGATGCCGAGGTCCCAGGCTCGTCTGACGTGCGCTTCGCCGCCGACGTAGTGGTTGGTCTCGTCGATGTAGCGCCGCACACCCTGACACAGCATGATCGTGTAGAGCTCGCTGCTGTTGCGGACCAGTTTGACCGACGGGAGCGCCTTCACCAGCTTGCGCCCCATCGTGATGTAGTCGTCCCAGGTGCGCACGGTCGCGGCCATCTTCGCGGGATCGCCGGGCAGGCCGGCCTTCTCGATCAGGTCGGCGCGGTAGAAGGTGGCGGTCGGGCCGATGTCGATGGGGAAGCCGATCTGCCGGTTGTCCGGCGAGGCGGCCTGCTGCCACTTCCACGGCACGTACTGGCCCATCAGCTCGTCGGCGCCGAGGGTGTGCAGGTCGACGAAGAAGTCGGCCCGGGGCACCAGGGCGGCGATCTCCTCGCCCTTGATGCCCACGATGCCGGGCAGATCGGTGCCGTCGTTGAGGATCTGGACGAGCTGGTCACGGTAGGCGCCCTCGAGCTGGACCGCGGTGAGCTCGGTCCGGTCCGCGAACCGGGTCGCGGCCCGCTTGAGCACGTCGGCGCTGAGACCGCCGGGCCAGTAGAGCAGACGGGTCTGGTCGCTCTCGGCGGTCGCCGTCTCCTGGCGGCAGCCGGCCAGTCCAGCGGCGCCGGCAAGTCCGGCCAGGAGCGCCCGCCGCCTGGATATAGGTAGCAAAACGGCCCCTTTCGCCTCCCCGACGGTACCGCAGCCCGAGGCCCGGTCGGGCCCCTACGCCGAGGGCGGGCGGCGGGCAGCGGGCAGCCGAAACGACAGGCGCGGCCGGGGCCGGGCCTGGGCACAGGGGCGCCCCGGCCCGGCCCCGGCCTCGAGCCCGAGCCGCGCCGAGGCGGACCTTCTAGATGGCTGTGAGGCGCCAGAGGTTGTCGGCCGTGCCGTTGTCGGACTCCTGGACCACCTGGGTGCCCCAGGCCGTTGCGCCGTTGAGGACGGCCAGGAGCCTCCCGCTGTTCACGTTGCGGATCTTGTAGAGGCCGTTGCCCTGGTCGAGCAGGGTCCAGCGGTGGTCGGCGGTGCCGTTGTCGTCCCATTGCAGGACGACGGCGTTGTCGGCGGTCGACATGTCCTGGACGCCGAGGACCTTGCCGCTGTTGACGTTGCGGAACCGGACCGCGTCGCCGTCGGTGACGCGCACCCAGCTGTGGTCCAGCGTGCCGGTGTCGCCCCAGGTCACGGCGAGCCCGCCGTTGGCCACCGACATGTCCCGGATGCCGAGGACCAGCCCGGTGGCGTTGTTGACCAGCTTGTAGGTGGGCGTGGTCAGCCAGTAGACGTTGTAGTTGATGGCGTGCGCGTTGTAGAACGGCACCAGGTTGACGGTCGCGCCGTTCGCGGTGGCGGTGGTCCGGGTGACCGAGGAGACCGTCAGCGACGGCGGCGAGGTGAGCGCCGTGTCGCCGTAGTTGCCGGCCAGCACGGTCGGGCCGTAGGTGATGGCCTGCAGACCGGGGTTGTCGTTGGCGGCGCGCAGCACGATCCGCATCGGCAGGCGTACCACGATCGTGTCGTTCGCCGCCCAGGTGCGGGTGATCGTGGTGTACGTGCCGGGCGCGCTCGTGGTGACCGCCGTGCCGTTGACGGTGATGGTGGCGCCGCTGGTCCAGGACGGGATGCGGACCCGGATGCTCCACGAGCCGCTCATCGTGCCGGTGAGCTTCAGCGTCGTGGTGTCGCTCTCCGGGAACGTGGTGGTCTGGGTGACGGTGATGCCGCGCTGGCTCCAGGTCAGCACCGACGGCGCGAACAGGTTCACCGTCAGCGTGGTCCCGCTGTAGTGGTAGATCGACTCGGCGAGCCGGGTGTTGACCTCGACGCCGGTGCCCTGGCAGCACCAGAACGTGCCGTAGTCGGTCGACCAGGTGCCGCCGCCCCAGGCCGGGCCGACACCGCGGCGGCCGCCCGGGCGAAGGGGGGTGAAATAGGTGACGTGCCCGTAGGGCGAGGCCGGGTTCTGCGCGCCGAGGACGTGGTTGAGCAGCGCCTGCTCGTAGTAGTCGAAGTAGGCGGCCCGGTCCGGTTCGGTCACCCACAGCTCGTTGGTCAGGCGCAGCATGTTGACGGTGTTGCAGTGCTCGCACGTGTCGTTGGTGAGGTAACCGGCGATCGCTCCGGCCGGGCGGAAGTGCTCGGCCTGGCTGTTGCCGCCGATCGCGTACGTGTGCGCGCCGACCGTGATGTTCCAGGCGTTGCGCGCGATGTCGCGGTAGCGGGTGGTGCCGGTGGCCTTGTACTCGCGGGCCGCGCCGATCCACTTCGGCACCTGCGTGTTGGCGTGCAGCCCGTTGAGGCTGTCGGTGCCGGCCGCGAGCGGGTCGAAGACGACGGCGTGATCGAAACGGCGGGCCACGGTCAGCCAGCGGGAGTCGCCGGTCTGCTGGTGGAGGTCGGTGAGGACGGCGTTCATGCCGCCGAACTCGGTCTGCAGCATGGCCTGCATCTGGGCGGTCGTCAGCGCGGCGGTACGGGTGTCGACCCACGCGGCGAGCTTGAGGACGACGTCGCGGGCCTGGGTGCCGCCGATGAGCCGCCACACGTCGAGCAGCCCGGCGAGCGTCTTGTGGATGCAGTAGTAGGGCACGTTGCCGTTGGTCAGCGTGCGGTTGTGCACGGCCGTGATGTCGGCCTCCGGGAACCCGGACAGGTAACCGTTGGCGGCCTGGCATTTCGCCAGCTCGGCGACCATGTAGTTGGCCTTGTCACGGCAGGTCGTGTCGCCGAGGACGGCCCACGCCTGCGCCCACGCGGTCAGGAAGTGCCCCTGCACGTGGGAGCGGAACGGGAAGGTGGGCGCGTCCCAGCCGCCGTTGGCCGCGGCGCCGCCGGTGGACAGGCCGTGGTTGGCGCGGAAGACGTAGAGCAGCCGGTCGACGTCGACGAACCGGAGGTAGGCCAGGGTGCGGCTCTGGTTGTCCATGAGCCGGCCGGCGGTGAGCCGCACCTGGCCGAGGGGGAAGGTGTAGGCCGAGACACCGGTCTCGGCGGCGGACGCGGGGAGACCGGGCATCACGGACAGGGCGGCGCCACCGACGGCGGCGCCCAGGATGCTGCGGCGGGTGAGCGGGAGCATGGCTCTCCTCAGTGGGGGTACGGGGAGATTTCGCCTGTGTTACGCGCCACATGTTATCGATAACAATTGGTGTGTCAAGGCTCCCGGATTCACCCGCTGGTAACCGATGTGATCGTTCTATCCGGCGCTCACCGTCCAATCCTGAACGTCGATCTGACTACCGCCGTACCGCGGGGCGAAGAAGCTCAGCGTGCCGAGTGTCCTCAGGCGCTGGTGGTCGATCAGCGGGTCGGAGTAGTAGACCGCCGACGACGTGTACCGGATCACCCAGTCGGTCCAGCCGGACGCCTTCGACGCGGTCTGGATGTGCAGCTTGCGGGTGCTGGAGTCGCCGCTGACCACGTACAGGTTGTCGCGGGAGTCGACGGCGATGTCACCGCGGGCCGAGCGCTCCAGGAACGGCGTGTACTTCTGGTGCCACACCTTGCTCGCCTTGTCCCGCCAGTAGTGCACGAGGACGGCCTTCTCCCGGGCGGCGGTGAAGTCGCCGGTGTCGGCGGCCGACGCCGGCAGGTGCGAGGCGAGCACGTGCACGATCCCGGCCGCGTCGACGACCTGGGACTCCTGGTTGATCAGTCCCCGATTCTGGCCGATGCCCCACACTTTGAGGCCGGCGGCGTTCGAGGCGAGCGGGGTGCTGCCGGTGGTCGCGATGACGGTTCCGGCGTTGTTGCGCCAGGTCCGGCCCTTGTCCCTGCTGTACGCGTAGAAGATGTCGTGGTTCGTGCTGGCGTTCGACGTCTCCCGGACCGTCCACGTCACGTGCAGCAGCGGGGCGGCCGGGTCGACGTTGTCGTACTCGATGCCGAACAGGTAGGCGTTGTTGCCGGCCGTGGTGCCGTCGATGAACTCGCCGACGTAGGACCAGGCGCCCGGCCGGTACTCGTAGAGGACCTCGTCGCCGGTGCCGCTGTAGCCGGTACGGATCGCCAGCTGCAGCGTGCCGTCGGGATGGGCGAAGAACTGCGGGTACGTGACGACGTCCATGCTCGTGCCGGTGAGTCGCGTCTGGACCGTGCCGAAACTGCTCGTGGACCAGACCGCGCCCGCCGGCGAGGAAGCCAGTCCGGCGATCGACCTCCGGTAGCGCAACTGCGAGGAGTGCGTGTCGAAGGCCAGGTGGATGGTGCCGTCGGACGGGGCGATGCCGATGCTGATCGTGTTGTGCGAGTCGGTCGAGGCGGTGACGTAGTCGGTGAGCCGCAGGTTGGACCAGGCGCCGGAGGGCAGCTGCCGGCGGGACAGGTTGACGTATCCGGCCTGGTCCCAGAAGGCCGAGTACTGCCAGCCGTTGAACGTGACGATGCCGTCCTGCTGGAACGACTCGCCGTTCATGTAGCCGGTGTAGGTGAGCGCGGTCCGGCCACTGGTGGTCAGGACGGTGGTCGAGGTGTGCGCCACGGTCGGCGCCGCCGCTGCGGCCGGCACGGCCGGGAACACGGCCGCCAGGGCGGCGAGCGCCAGGGGGATGAATCGTTTCACGGGATCCTCGCAGGGGGATGGCGGAGGAAGGAACGGTGCCGGAGACGTTAAGACGCCGTTTCACGCCCGTCAATGGCGAGCGGCACGAGGGTCGGCGGTGACCGGCGGCCGCGCTCGGGCGTCCGGTCCGATCATCCACGTCTCCAGGCGGGTCGCCGCGGACCATGCCCCGGTGGCGGGTTGGCCCCGCGGACCCGTTTGATCAGGTCCGCAGCGGCAATCGTTGCCGTCGCGGCTGCACGCGCCGGAGGAGGATCCGATGGGAAACCCGTTCGGAGTGAACAAGCACGACGAGGGCGGCGGTGTGGTCCGGATGACCGTCACCGGATATCTCGACGAGGACACCAGTGCCGGGCTCACGTCGCTGGTGCTCAACGCGGTGCAGCAGCCGGGCGTCATCGATGTGGTCGTCGACCTCGAGCATGTCACCTTCCTGGCCGCGGGCGGGGTCGGCGCGCTGCTGCGGGGCCGGGACGCCGCTCTCGAACACGGCTGCGGACACCGGGTGGTCAACGCGTTCGGCATCGTCTGCCAGGTGCTCGCGGCGACCGGGGCGACGGAGATCCTCCAGGTCCCGTCGGCGCTGCGACGGCCGGAGGCGTTTATCGCGAGGGCCGGCGGGTAGCCGCGCGACCACGACGACGAGGAGGGTGATCCATGGAGCCGATCGGCGATCCTGACGAGACCGGCGACTTCGCCGAGGAGCACGAGCTCACCGAGGTCGACGACAAGGACCCGGAGAAGGAGCCGGAGAGCCCGGACCGGTGGAACGGCGGCCTCGACCGCGAAGGACCACCCTGATCCGGGCGTGCCTACACTGCCGGACGTGACTTGGACGGCGTACGAGCAGGGGCGGCTCGCCGTCGATCGGCGGGACTACGAGGCGGCCCGGAGCCTGCTGCGCGAGGCCGGGGACGATCCGGCCGCGATGCTGCTGCTGGGACAGCTCGTCGGGGCGGGTCTCGGCGGGCCGGCGGATCCGGCGCAGAAGCAGGCGTGGTATGAACGGGCCGCCGAGTTGGGCAGCGCGGAGGCGGCCTACGACCTCGGGGCGATCCACGCCGGGGCGCAGCGGTACGCGACGGGCCTGAGTTGGTATCTGCGGGCGGCGGAGCTCGGTGACGCCGGCGGCCTGCGGATGGCCGGCGTCATGCACGCGACCGGCCAGGGGGTCCCGGCCGACGACGGGGAGGCGGAGCGGCTGCTGCTGGCCGCGGCCGCGGGCGACGTGCCGGAGGCCGCGTTCGACCTCGGGGCACTCCACGCCTACCGGCGCGACGACCCGGTCGAGGCCGCGCGGTGGTATCTGGAGGCGGCGAAACAGGATGAGGACCTGGCCCGGGGCACTTGGAGGCGCTGGTTCCGCGCCTACGGGAGCAGGCGTCCGGCAGCACGCGGGCCCGGAAGATGCTGGGCGTCATCCTCGCCTTCCATCTCGGCGAGCCGATCGCCGGCGCCGAGCTGCTGGCGACCGCCGACGAGGACCCGGAGGCGCAGCGTTCACTGGCGTTCCTGCACGCCGAGGGCCCCGAGGAGCTTCGTGACACGGCTCGGGCGGCGACACTGAGCCGGATCGCGGCCGACGCCGGTGACGGCTACGCGGCCCACAATCTCGGTGTCACCGCCACCGATCCCCGGACCGCGGTGCGGTGGCTGCGGCAGGCGGCGGAGGCAGGCGTCCACGATGCGTACCCGCATCTCGCGAACCGTCTCAGCGAGCTGGACATCGACGACGAGGCCCTGCGGTGGTACGTGCGTGGCGCCGAAGCCGGGCAGGAGGGCTGCATGTTCGCGGCTGCCTGCTGGTATCGCGACGGCTTCGGCGGGCCCGTCGACCTGGTTCAGGCGCTGCGCTGGTATCTCGCCATGCTCGGCGTGGGCAACGGCGACGGTCTGCACGAGGCACACCAGATCGTCCCGTCGATGAGCGACGACGAGATCCGGGCGGCCGGGCGGCTGTCCGGAAGGCTGTCGGACGCCGAGGTCTTCCTGGTGCGGCGGCGCGCGGCCTGATCACGCCGTCCGGTCGTCGAGCTCGTCGTCCCAGTGGCGGCGCAGGACGGTCGGCACGTCGTCGCGCAGCGCGTCGCGTACCAGCTCATTTTCCTGATCTGTCAGGGCGAGGGCCGGGAAGGCCCGGCCGACCTCGGCGGCGAACGCCGAGCCGCGCCGGGCCAGGGCGGGTGCGGCGGTGACGTAGGCCGGGAGGTAGGGGGCCAGCAGCTCCCGCTGTGACGGCGACCAGAAGCCGGCGGCCAGCGCCCGGAACCGGCGGCCCGAGACACCGGCGTCCTCGGTCATCGCCGCCCAGGCCTGCGCCTTGGCCTCGGTGGTCGGCCGTGCGGCCAGCGCGGTGAGAGCGCCGAGCACACCGTCCGCGGTGCCGTCGCGATGCTGCTCGGCGTCGATCTCCGCGGCCTCGACGCCGCCCAGTTCGGCGAGCCGCCGCAGCAGCGACCAGCGCAGATCCGGGTCCAGGGTGAGGCCGGCGTCGGTGGCGTTCGCGGCCAGCCAGCGGCGCAGCAGGCCCGTGTCGGCGGTCGACCAGGCCAGGCCCTTGGCGAGCGCGACGTCGCGCTGTTCGTCGGGCTCGGTGGCGGCGGTGGCGCAGGCGGCGGCGATCACGTCGAGGGCGGCCGGCACGTCGGCGGCCGGCAGCGTGCGGCGGATCAGGCTGTTGCGGGTCCGGTCGAGGGCCGCGGTGATCAGCGTCGGCGACGGCTCGCGCGGGAGCTGGCGGGCCAGCAGGGGCAGCGGATCCCGGTCGAGCAGCGCCGGCCACAGCACGGCCCGGACCAGCGGGTCGGGCACGGCGGTCAGGCCCTCGGTGAGGGCGTCGCTCGACTGACGGTCGAGGTCGAGGCGGGCGAAGGTCTCACCGTGCGCGTTGGGGACCACGACGAGGCCGGGCCAGTCGGCCAGGACCAGCGGTTCGTCACCGAGGTCGATCAGGCGCGAGCCCACCGGCTCCAGATCAGGGGTGTACGCCGTGACGGTGAACCGGTGCGGCCGGACGCCGTCACGGGTCAGCACGGGCACACCGTTACGGCGGGTGACCCGGATCGTGTCGTGCCCGGCCCGGCGCAGCCACACCTCGGCCCAGCCGCGCACGTCCCGCGGGGAAGCGGTGTCCAGGGCGGACAGCAGGTCCTCCAGGGTGGCGTTGCCGAACCGGTGCCGGGTCAGGTGAGCGTTGACGCCGGTCAGGAAGTCCTCCTCCCCCAGCCAGGTCACCAGCTGGCGCAGGGTGGCGTTGCCCTTGCCGTACGAGATGTGATCGAAGATGGTCGTGGCGGTCGCGACGTCGGGCACGTCAGCGCTCGCCGGGGCCACCGGATGCGTCGACCGTCGCCGGTCGGCGTCGTAGGCGCCCGGTTTGTGCAACGCCTCGAAGGACACCCTGGTCCCGGCGTAACCGGCGGCGGTCTCGGCCACCTCGAAACCCATGTAGTCGGCGAACGACTCGTTGAGCCAGGCGTCCTCCCACCAGACCGGGGACACCAGGTCACCGAACCACATGTGCGACATCTCGTGGGCGATCACCATGGCCCGGCGGCGGCGGTCGTCGCCGGTCACCCGGCCGCGGGGCAGCAGGAACTCGTTGAACGTGACACAGCCCGGGTTCTCCTGGGCGCCCCAGTTGAGCTCCGGGACGAAGACCTGGTCGTAGGAGTCGAACGGGAACGGCTCGGTGAAGACCCGGGCGAAATGGTCCCAGCAGACCTCGGTGACACGACGCAGCTCGGCGGCGTCGCGGTCCAGCTCGGCGGCGAGCGAACGGCGGGCGTGCCAGCCCATCGGCACACCGGCGTGCTCCCAGCGCACCGAATGGAACGGGCCCGCCGCCACGACGAACAGGTCGCAGGCGATCGGCGGGGTCGTCGCGAACGTACCCGGGCCGGTGGGCACGCCGTTGGACAGCACCGTCCACGCCGGGTCGGCCTCGACGGTCAGGGTGATCGGGGCCTTCAGGTCGAGCTGGTCGAAGCAGGCGAACAGCCGCTGGGTGATGTCGAGGCCGAGATAGCCGCCGACGTAGCGTTCGCCGTCGGCCGGGTCGGTGAAGGTGTGCAGGCCCTCGCCGTCGGTGACGTAGCGCAGGCGGGCGTCGACGATCACCTCGTGCTTGCCGGGGGCCAGGTCGTCGAGCGGGATGCGCCTGCCGTCGTACGCCGGGGTGATCACCGTCCCGTCGAGGAGGACATCGAGCGTCTGCGCCCGGTGCAGCTCGAGGAAGGTGCCGCCGCCGGTGGTGGTGAACCGGATGACGGCACGGCTGCGGAAATCATCCGTCCCGGTGACGTCGAGCGCGAGATCGTAGGAGATCTCGGAGAGTGCGGCGGCACGGGCCCGGGCCTCGGCGAGAGTCAGCGACACTCGGACATTATGGCCTGCCGAGGGAGGAAACGATGTTCGACGAGATGTTCCCGATCCTGACGACCGCGGACCTGGCACGGTCGCTGCGTTTCTGGCGTGATCTGCTCGGTGGCGAGGTCACCTACCGGTTCCCGGACGAGGGTGATCCGGTCTACGTCGCCCTGGACCTGGGCCGCTCCCACCTCGGCATCGGGCGGCAGGAGCAGCCGGGGCCACTGGCCAACGACCGGATCACGCTGTGGGTGTACACCGACGACTGCGACGCCGGGGTGCAGCGGCTGCGGGCCGGCGGGGTCGAGGTGCTGCAGGAGCCGGCCGACCAGCCGTGGGGCGAGCGGATGGCCACGGTCACCGACCCGGACGGCAACCGGGTGATCATCGCGTCGCGGGATAGTCCACGTACGCGAACCTGAGGGAGTCCGGCGACCAACTGTTGACGTTGATGGTGCCCTGGCCGCCCTGGAGCGCGACGACCGTCCGGGCGGACCGCCAGTCGCCGCCCTCGACCAGGTGCAACTCGACGGGCAGGTCGCCCGGGTGGCCCTGGGTGCCCGGCGGGTAGCTGAGGTGCACGGCGTGCCGGCCGTCCGGGGCGAAGTGCGGGAACCAGTTGACCCGGTCGTCGAAGGTGAGCTGCTCCAGGCCGGAGCCGTCGGGCCGGATCCGGGCGATCTGGGCGTGGCCCGGCGAGAACCGCTCGGTGTTGAAGTGGATCCACGCGCCGTCCGGCGTGTACTCCGGCCCGTCGTCGACACCACCGGCCGGCGTCACCCGGAACGTGCCGGTGCCGTCCGTGCCCACGGTCAGCAGGCTCGCCGTCGACCAGTCGGGGCGGTCGATGCCGACGTACGCCAGGGTGGCGCCGTCCGGGCTGACCCCGTGCAGGAAGTGCAGCCGGTCGTCGCCGGAGGTGATCCGGCGTGCGGAGCCGCCGTCGACCGGCGCCTCGTAGAGGTGGCCGTCATCGGCGGACAGGAAGATCGTCTCGTGGCCGGGTGCCAGGACGTGGTCGTTGTTGAGCGCGGGCACGCCGTCCAGTGGGATCCGTCGCGGCTCCCCCGTGCCGTCGGCCGGCAGGGCCCAGAGCAGACCGTCGCCGTTGACGATCAGCGTGCCGGTGTCGGTCCAGTTCGGCGCCTCGAAGTGCACCGACGTGCTGGTGTGCACGAGGGTCCGCTCACCGGTGGTGATGTCGTAGGTGAGGATGCGGCACGGCATGAGGGTTCCCTCCCGCGGGCGGTGCGGTCGACAGGTCCGGCACATGTCGCCACGGCCGGCGGATCAAGGATGCCCCGGAAGGCGTCATCCGAGTGGGGAGACCGGGTCGGCGAACCAGGGGTCGCCCTCTCCGGACAGGGCGAGTGCCAGACAACGCGCCTGGTGGGCGGGGAGAGACGGCATCGCATCCGGCTCGAACCAGCCGACCTCGACGGACTCGTCGTCGTTGACCCGGGGGGAGCCGCCGACGACCCGGCAGCGGAACCCGATGGCGAGCCAGTGGACCTGGTCGCCGTTCGGGGCGACGGACAGCTCCAGTGCCTCGATGGAGAGCAGCCGCTCCACCGCCACCTCGACGCCGGTCTCCTCGAACACCTCGCGCCGGACTCCGTCGGCCGGCTGCTCGCCGGGCTCCAGGCAACCCGCGATGAGCGCCCAGTCGCCGCTGTCGGAGCGGCGGCCCAGAAGAACCCGGTCCCGGTCGTCGAGAACCACGGCGACGACGCCGTTCAGCGGCAACGGGGCATGGCCGATCTTGGCGCGGAGTGCGACGACGAACTCGGGGATGGGCATGCGGATCACCCTACGAGGCAGGCACCAGGAGCCGGCACCGCCACCGTGTCGGCCGGCCGGGCTGCACCACACCGACGGTCAAGGCCGAGGGACCCGGTCGGCGGACACGGCCGGCGGACACGGCCGATGGAAACGGCCGGCGGTCACGAGGGTGGGGTGGTGCTGTCGCGGACGACGAGGCTGGTGGCCAGCTCGATGCCGATGCGGGAGACGGTCTCGCCACGGCCCAGGGCCAGGGCCAGCTCGGTGGCGGCGACCGCCATCTCGGTCAGCGGCTGGTGGACGGTGGTCAGGGCCGGGTCGAGCATGCCGGCGATCGGCAGGTCGTCGAAACCGACGACGCTCAGGTCGGCCGGGATGCGCAGACCGAGCTCGCGGGCCGCCCGGTAGACGCCGACGGCCTGCCGGTCGTTGCCGGTGACGATCGCGGACGGACGGGCGGGCCGGGTGAGCAGGTCGCGGGCCGCGGTGTGGCCGCCGTCCTCGGTGAGCGGCCCCTGGAGCACCTCACCCGGCGGCAGGCCGGCGCTGTGCAGGGCGGAGCGATGACCGTCGAGGCGGGCCTGGCAGTAGAGGTGCCCGGGCCCGCTGATCATGGCGATGTCGCGGTGACCGAGACCGATCAGGTGGCGGGTCGCCGACCGGCCGCCGGCCCAGTTGGTGGCGCCGACGAACGGGACATCCTCTCCGAACTCGGTGGCCGGGTCCAGGACGACGAACGGGATGCCGCGGGCGCGGAGCTGGTTCTGCTCGGCCTCGGAGAGCTGGGCGACGGTGACGATGCAGTCGGGGCGGCGGGCGATGGTGTCGTCGATCCAGTAGCGGATGGTGCTGCGGTCCGGGCCGAACTCGGTGAGCACCAGCCCCACCCGGTGCTCACGGACCACCCGCTGGACGCCGCGGATGATCTCGACACCCCACATGTGCTCGATCTCGTCGACCACCAGCTCCATCAGGTTGGTGCGCTGGGGTGGGCTGGACTTGCGGTAGCCGTACTGGGTGATCAGGGCTTCGACGCGGGCCCGGGTCTCGGCGGCGACCCCCGAGCGGCCGTTGATGACCTTCGAGACGGTCGGGACGGAGACGCCGGCGGTCTCCGCGATGTACGAGATGGTGACCGGCTTCATCGCTCGTCCCCGATCGGCTCGTAGTCGAACCAGTCGAACCGGACCGTGCCGGCGGTGGCGAACATCCCGATCACCCGGCCGGTGAAGCCCCCGGCGACCTCGGTCGAGAGGTAGCGGCCGTCGAGTTGGGCCAGTGTCAGGAAGTCGCCGTCCGCGGTCTCGACGCCCAGGTGCAGCTCGTCGGGGCCCTGGGTGGGATGCCAGCCGCCGGCTGCGATCACGTCGATGCGCAGCCGGACCGGGCCGTCGGGGATCGGACGGCTGACGACGGTGTGCCGGATCGAGCCGATGCGGGCGGTCACCCGGATCAGGCCGTCACCCGCTTCGAGTGCGTAGTGGTGGCATTCGTCGAGGCGGACCGCCAGTCCCCCGCGGCCCTGCGACGGGTCGGCGAGTGCTCGTACCCGACAGGAGAGATCCTGCTGGCGACGGCCGACGAACGTGACGCCGGGCTGGTCGAGCGAGGGACCGCGGGCGTGGAGGCTGAGCCAGCCGGGCCGTTGCGTGGTGGACCAGCTCGCGGCCGGCCGGGACCGCACCGAGATCCAGCGGGGATGCAGGTCCGGCGAGTCGAAGTCGTCGCGGGTCACCGCCGGTGCGGGCGGTTTCAGCGGCCACGGCACGGTCATCTCGGGCTCCAGCTCGCCGGGGACCGGCCAGCCGTCGACCCAGGAGACCGGGACCAGGAAGGTCTCCCGGCCGAGCACGTGCCAGCCGGGGGTGCCGCCGCCGGGCCGCACGCCGAGCAGCACCATCCACCACGAGTCGTCGGGTCCCTGGACGAGGTCGGCGTGACCGGTGTTCTGGATCGGACGGTTCGTGCCGCGATGGGTGAGGACCGGGTTGGCGGGGCAGGGCTCGAACGGCCCGTTCGGCGAGGTGGAGCGGGCGATCGAGACGGCGTGGCCGCGCTCGGTGCCACCCTCGGCGATCAGCAGATACCAGTACCCGTCGATCCGGTAGAGGTGCGGGGCCTCGGGCGCCTGGGCGCGGGGACCGCCGGACCACAGCCGGTACGGCCCGTCGAGCGTCTCGCCGGTGGCCGGGTCGAGGCGGATCTGCCCGATCTCGGCGTAGGTGCACCAGCAGTTGCCGTCGTCGTCCCAGGCCAGGTCGGGATCGATGCCGATGCCGGGCACGGCGACCGGCTCGGACCAGGGCCCGGCCGGGTCGTCGGCGGTGACGATGAAGGTCCCGCCACCGGGCGCGCAGTTGGTGGTGATCAGCCAGAACCGGCCGTCGTGGTGGCGCAGTGTCGGTGCGTAGACGCCGCCGGAGGACGGGGTGGCCGGTGGCAGGCTCAGCTGGCTCGGCCGGTCGAGGGCGTTACCGATCTGCTCCCAGTGGACCAGGTCACGACTGTGGAATATCGGCACGCCCGGGAAGTACTCGAAGCTGGAGCAGGCCAGGTAGTAGTCGTCGCCGACCCGGCAGACGCTGGGGTCCGGGTGCATGCCGGCGATCACCGGGTTGGCGAAGGTCATCCGGTCCTCCCTGTCGTGGGACCCGATTCAATCATGGATCATGGTCGATCGGCATGCCTTGTTTCGCGCACACCGGAGAAAGTTTCCGGACCGGCTGGCCCTCAGGGGTTGGCCGTCGGACGGGCCGGGCGGAAGCTCTCGCCGGAGAGCAGCGGCACGACCTCGCTCGCGCCGGCCTCGGCGGCGATCTCCACGTCCTGGGGGTAGCCCTTGGTGACGAGCTCGCGTCCGCCGGCGCAGTCGAGCAGTGCCGCGCGGATGTCCGGCTCGACGTGCCGGTACGCGGCCGCGGCCGCCCCCGCCTCCGGCGACAGCCCGGTGATCCCCTGTCCGAGCAGGCCGTCGATGAAGGCCCCGGCGCCCCACAGGTCCTCGACCGCCGGGCGCAGCGTGCCGTCGGGCCAGCGTTCGCCGGACGCGATCACGGCCACCGCGGCCCCGGCCGGCAGCCGCGACGCCGTCCATCGGGCGGCGGCCGCCGCATTGCGCAGCGACACACCGATCACGGTCGCCCCGGTCTCCGCCAGGCGACGGGCGACGGTGGATCCGTTCGGTGACGGCAGCACCAGGCGCTCCAGGTGCGCGACGGCGCGGATCGTGGCCGGCGACAGGCTGACGGGATTGCCGGGGCCGGCCTGCGAGCGCCCGACGGCCAGCACGGCCCGGTGCTCGGCGGCGAACGCCTCGGCCCGATCGTCGCGCCACCGGTACGGGAACACCTCGGCGCCCCGGTCGGCGGCCACGGTCAGGGCCGTGGTGAACGACAGCACGTCGACCACGGCCACGATCGCGGCATCCGGCCCGACCGCGTCCGCGCCCGGCGGGCCCCAGTCACAGCGCACCCGGAATGTCCCCTGAGCAAGGAAGTCGTCCATGCCGGCGATCATGGCGGACCGGTGGATTCGGCTCAGCGCGGGCCCGCCCGTGCCGAACAGAGACGACGGGCGGATGAAGGGGTCCGGGATGGCGCTGGTCGGCACGGAGCACCACCGGCCCGTCCTGCTGTCCGCTCCGGACGTCGGTGAGCTGGAGCAGGAGTACGTGCTGGCGGCGCTGCGCTCCGGCTGGGTCGCTCCGGCCGGCCCCGATCTGGACCTGTTCGAGCGTGAGATCGCCGGGCGCGCCGGGGTGCCGCACGCGGTCGCGGTGAGCTCGGGCACGGCCGCGCTGCATCTGGCGCTGGAGGGGGTCGGCGCCGGTCCCGGTGACGTGGTGGTCGTACCGACGCTCACCTTCGCGGCCACCGCCAACGCGGTCCTGTACACCGGTGCGACACCCGTGTTCGCCGACTGCGATCCGGCCACCGGCAACCTCGATCCCGGGGTGCTGGGCGGGCTGCTCGACATGCTCGACGGCGAGGGCGCGCGGGTGCGGGCGGTGCTGGCCGTGGACCTGTACGGGTCGTGTGCCGACTACCGCACGATCCTGCCGGTGTGCGAGCGGTACGGGGTGCCGGTGGTCGAGGACGCCGCGGAGTCGCTCGGGGCCGGATACGACGGGCGGGCGGCCGGGTCGTTCGGGCGGGCGGCGGCGTTCTCGTTCAACGGCAACAAGATCATCACGACGTCCGGTGGGGGCATGCTGGTCACCGCCGACGAGGGGCTGGCCGACCGGGCGCGGTATCTGGCCGGTCAGGCCCGGCTGCCCGCCGAGCACTACGAGCACGCCGAGGTCGGCTACAACTACCGGTTGAGCAATGTGCTCGCCGCGCTGGGCCGGGCCCAGCTGTGCCGTCTGGACGCGATGATCGAGCGCCGGCGGGCCCTGCGGGCGGCGTACGCCCGGGTGTTCGCCCCGGTCGACGGCGTGCGCCTGCTCGCCGCCGACGACCCGGTGGGCAACTGCTGGCTGACCGCCATCGTCGCCGACCCGCAGCGGACCGGCTGGCGGGCCCGTGACCTGGCCGCCCACCTGAGGGCCCGCGACGTGGAGACCCGGCCGGTCTTCAAGCCGATGCACCTGCAGCCGCTCTTCGCGGGCGCCCGCTCGTTCCTCAGCGGCGCCGCCGAGCGCCTGTTCACGAACGGCCTGGTGCTGCCCAGCGGTTCGGCGCTCGGCGACGACCAGATCCGCCGGGTGCTCGACGAGATCACCGGCTTCCTGAGGGAGCGGCGGTGAGGGGCGACCGGGTCCAGCGGGCGATCGACGTGGCCGTCTCCGGCGGTCTGCTGGTGGTGACGGCGCCGGTGATGGCCGGGGTCGCCGTCCTGGTCGCGAGGCGGCTCGGCCGGCCGGTGCTGTTCCGCCAGCAGCGCCCCGGCCTGCACGGGCGGCCGTTCACGCTGGTCAAGTTCCGCACCATGCGCGACGTCGACGAGCAGCGTGGCCTGGTCAGCGACGCCGACCGGATGACCGGGCTGGGCCGGGCGCTGCGGGCGGCCAGCCTGGACGAGCTGCCGACGCTGTGGAACGTGCTGCGCGGCGACATGAGCCTGGTCGGCCCGCGGCCGCTGCTGATGCACTACCTCGACCTCTACACCCCGGAACAGGCACGGCGTCATCTGGTACGGCCGGGCGTCACCGGTCTGGCCCAGGTGAGCGGGCGCAACCTGCTGAGCTGGGAGGACCGGCTGGCGCTGGACACCTGGTACGTGGATCACCGGTCGCTGGGCCTGAACCTGCGGATCTGTGCCCGGACCGCCCTGGTGCTGCTGCGGCGGGCGGGGATCGCGGCGCCGGGCTCGGTGACGATGCCCCAGTTCACCGGATCGCCCGTGGTACGGGAGGCGGACGGTGCCTGAGCCGATCGTGGTGGTCGGGTGCGGTGGCCACGGACGGGAGATCTTCGGGATCATCGCGGCCGTCAACCGCGACGGCGACCCGTGGAAGGTGCTCGGTTTCGTCGACGACGCGCCGTCGGAGGCGAACCTGCGCGCCCTGGATCGTCTCGGCACGGCCTGGCTGGGCCCGACCGCGCTGCTGGCGGAGCTGGACGCGTACCACGTCATCGGGATCGGCGACCCACGGGTCCGCGCCGCCGTCGCCACGCGCCTGGCCCCCTTCGGACGCCGGGCGGCCACGCTGGTGCACCCGGCGGCGACGGTCGGTCCGGACAACCACCTGGCCGAGGGGGTGGTGATGTTCGCCGGCGCGCGGATCACCACGAACGTGACGCTGGGCCGGCACGTGCACCTGAACCAGAACGCGACCGTCGGCCACGACGCGGTGCTGGCCGACTTCGTCCAGGTGAACCCGTCGGCGGCGGTCTCCGGCAACTGTGTGCTCGGCCGGGAGGCGCTGATCGGCACCACCGCCTCGGTCCTGCAGGGCCGGTCGGTGGGCGCGGGCGCGACGGTAGGCGCGGGCGCCTGCGTGGTCCGCGACGTCGAGGCCGGGTGTGTCGTCAAGGGCGTGCCCGCGAGATAGAGGGAGCGGAGTCGTGCGGATCACCTACATCCACCAGTACTTCAAGACGCCGGCGATGTCCGGCGGCACCCGGTCGTACGAGTTCGCGCGTCGCCTGGTCGAGCGTGGCCACGAGGTGCACATGATCACCGGCGATCCGGACGCCGACCGGGCCCGGGTCACCACGGAGGCCGGGATCGTCGTGCACTGGCTGCCGGTGCCCTACGACAACGCGATGTCGTACCGTCGCCGGCTGTGGTCGTTCCTCGGCTTCGTCGGCCGGTCGGCTCTGGTGGCCGGGCGGCTACGGCACGACCTGGTCTTCGCGACCAGCACGCCGCTGACGGTGGCGGTCCCCGGGGCCTGGGCCGCGCTGCGCCGCCGGGTCCCGATGGTGCTGGAGGTCCGCGACGTGTGGCCCGAACTGCCGATCGCGATGGGCGCGCTGCGGTCGCCGGTGAGCCGCTGGGCCGCGCACCGGCTGGAGGCGTGGGCGTACCGCAGATCGGCGCGGGTCATCGCCCTGTCGCCGGGGATGGCCGCCAGCATCCGCCGCCGCTTCCCCGGCGTCGCGGTGACCGTGGTGCCGAACAGCTCCGACCGGAAGCTGTTCGGCCGTGCCGACCGGGCGGGCGAGCGCCTGCGCCGGGACACGCCCTGGCTCGGTGACCGTCCGCTGGTCCTCTACGCGGGCACGCTGGGTGTGGCCAACGGCGTGGACTACCTGGTCCGGATGGCGGCCCGGCTCGCCGACACGGACCCCGAGGTGCGGATCGTGATCCTCGGCGACGGCCGGATGCGGGCCACCCTCCGGGACCTCGCCGCCCGGCTGGGCGTCCTGGACCGCAACCTGTTCCTGCTGGGCCCGGTCAGCAAGGCGGAGGTGGTGGCGTTCTTCGGCGCGTGTGATCTGGCCGCGTCGGTGTTCGCCGACGTGCCGGAGCTGGGCGCCAACTCGCCGAACAAGGTGTTCGACGCCTTCGCCGCGGGCCGTCCGGTCGCGGTCAACCACGACGGGTGGATCGCCGACCTGATCACCGGGCACGGCGCCGGGCTCGTGCTGCCCGCCCACGACACCGGGGCCGCGGCCGCGGCGGTGTCGGCGTTCCTGGGCGACCCGGCGGCCTGCCGGACGGCTCGCGCGGCGGCGTACGCCCTGGCCCGTGACCGTTTCGACCGGGACCTGCTCTTCGGTGACTTCGAGCGGGTGCTGACCGAGGCGGCTCAGTACCGGAGCACGACCCGGGCGGGGGCGGGCCGGACCGCGGCGAGCAGCAGGAGGATCCACATCAGCCGGGCGTCGTAGTAGTCACCGGAGAACAGGCTGGCCGCGCCGATGAAGATGCCGCAGTAGGCCGCGATCCGGGCCTCGAGGCTGCGCTCGGCCGGCGGGACCGCGGCGTACGCGCGCCACAGCCCCAGCCACGCCACGATCAGCAGCACGAGCCCGACGAACCCGCCCTCGGCCGCGATCGACAGCGGCAGGTTGTGCACGTACCGCTCGCCGAACCCGAGGTCGGTGACGGTGTAGAAGCCGTTCAGCCCGGTGCCCAGGATCGGGCGCTGGAGGAAGATCCGCAGCGCCATCTCGAACAGCACGTCACGCGAGGACGCGTACCCCTGCCCGATGGTCGCCTCGACGAACCGTGACTGGACGTAGCCGGCGATCGACGGGCCGGCCACGATGACCAGGACGGTGCCGAGCACGGCGACCAGGGCCAGTGGCTTGGCGATCCGCTCGAAGTCGATCCGGGGCCGGATGGCCAGCAGGGCGACCGCGATGGTGACGGCGAGCGCCACGATGCCGCCCCGGGAGCCGGAGGCGATCGCGCCGAACAGGAACGCCGGGATCGGCGCCAGCCAGATCAGGTTCTCGCCGCTGCGAAGGTACAGGTAGAGCGCGGTGATCATGCCGAGGATCATGATGCGGATGAAGACGTTGGGGCCGCCGCCCAGCGCCGCCCACCGCCCGTTGGCCTGATGCCCGCGGCCGGACGCGGCGGCCAGGAAGTAGATCCAGGCGGCGGCGTGGAACAGCTTCAGGGTGGTCGCGGTCACCCGGTCGCGGTCCCAGGCGGCCAGGTTGAAGTAGACGATGAGCAGCCCGGCGATGGCGAGCAGGTCGCCGAGCATCGGGCCGGTCACCGAGCCGGCCGGCACCCACAGCACCGACAGGGCCTGGTAGCCGAGCAGCGCCAGGATGCCGAGCAGGGCCTGGGCGCCCTCGACCGGGCGCGAGCCGACCTGGTGGGCCTCCAGGACCAGGGACAGGATCAGGATCAGGAAGAGGGGTACGCGTACGTCGTTGACGATCGGGACGTCCAGGCCGACGCGTTCCAGGGTGAAGCGGCCGGAGAGCGTGACCACGAAGGCGATCACGACGACCAGTCCGGGGCGGGGCCCGGCCGCGGTGGCCGTCATCCGCGCCGGCGCAGGGCGAAGGCGGCCAGGCCCACCGCGTCGAGGCCGAGCGCCGTGCCGGCGACCAGCAGACCCAGCACCGCCGCCTGCGGGACGGTCAGGAAGGACTCGCCGATGACGGTCGCCAGGATCTCCAGGACCAGGCAGGCCAGCAGCAGCCGGCTCATGAACTTGGCGTCCAGCAGGGTGTCCATGGTGGGGCGGGCGGCGTAGAACATGGCCAGCGGGACGGCGGCGAGCACGCCGAGGCGCAGCACCGGGACCGCGCCGTCGAACTCGGGCCCGAGGAATCCGTGCACCATCGGCCGGGCGAAGAGCAGGATCAGCCCGGCCGGCAGGGCGGCCAGTGCCCCGGCCACCAACGGCAGCACGGTCAGCAGGCGGCGTACGCCCGCGTCGGCGCCGGCGCGGTGGAACAGGCGGCTCAGCCGGGGCATCAGCACCGGCGTGAGCATGGCGAACACCGAGCAGATCAGGGTGACCGCCGACGTGGTGAACCCGACGTAGCCGGCTTCGGCCTCACCGGGCATCAGCACCGCCACGGCGAAGGTGGGGAAGGTGTAGAGGGCGGGCAGGGCGAACTCTCCGGGCATGCGGCGCACGCCGTACCCGATGAGGGTCTTGACGTCGGGTTCGTCGGTCTTCTCGGCCGTGGCCGGTTGCCGCCGAACCACCCACGTCGCCCACACGCCGACCAGCGCGGTCCCGGCGCCCTGGATGATCAGGAAGTCCTCGATCCGGTCGGCCAGCGCGAAGGCGAACAGCGGGATCAGCCCGAAGCCCAGTCCCATGGTCAGGTTCGCGTCGATGACCTGCTGGTTGCCGCGCAGCGCGGCCAGCGAGACCGTGCACAGGCAGTTGCCGGCCAGCATGACGAGGGCGGCGGTGACCGCGGGCCGGCCGGGCAGGCCGAGCAGTGCGGCGATCTCGTCACCGGCCGCGACACCGGCCAGGCCGACGGCGGTGACCAGCCCGGCCTCGATGGTGAGGGCGTGCCGGGCGAGGCGACGGGTGGTGTGCTCGGTGTGGGGCAGGTAGCGGTGCAGGCCGACGCCGAGCCCGAGCAGCAGGATCGGCTGGAGGCTGCTGACCGTGCCGCGCGCGATCTGGTAGTAGGCGAACCCGCTGACGCTGCCGCGCCGGGCGACCAGGTGGAACAGCAGCAGCCCGACGCCCAGGACGAACCACTGGACGATCAGGGTGGTGACGTAGTCGCGGCGGACCGTGGCGGGCACACTGCGCAGCAGAGCCCCCAGGCGCAGGCGTTCACGGGCGGGCATGCATCACGCCGCCTGCATCGTCCATCCGCCCCGGCCGCGCGGTGACGGCTTCGGGCCGGACGGGTACGTGTCGTAGGTGGGGATCGCGTCCGGGCCCTTGCCGGCGACCATGTTGAGCACGCAGCCGAGCAGTGTCGCGTTGACCGCGTGCAGGGCCCGGACCGCGTCGGTGACCTGCGCCGAGGTCGTCCGGCGGGCGCGCACCACGAGCAGGGTGCCGTCGGCGCGGGCGGCCACCACGGCGGCGTCGGTGACCGGGAGCAGCGGCGGGCAGTCGAAGATCACCACGTCGAACCTGCGGCGTACCTCGTCGACCAGCTCGGTCATCCGGGGTGAGCTGAGCAGCTCGCTCGGGTTCGGCGGGGTCCGGCCGCCGGCCAGCAGCCACAGGCCGGCGCCCCACGGTTGCAGGGCCTGCTCCAGCGGCGCCGTGCCGTCCAGGACCGTGCTGAGGCCCGCCGCGTCCTCCCGGCCCAGGAAGGCGGCCAGGCGGGGGTGGCGCAGCTCGGCGTCGACGACCAGGACCCGCTGGCCGGCCTCGGCGAAGAGCAGGGCCAGCCCGCAGGCGGTGGCCGACCGGCCCTCACCGGGGACCGCGCTGGTCACCGCGATGGTCTTCACCGACTGGGCCGCCGCGGCGCACTGCACCCGGGTCCGGATCTCGCGCAGCGCCTCGGTCCGGGGCGAGGCGCTCGGGGAGACGAACGGCCCGGCCGGGTCCATCGGCACCCGGCCCAGCACCGGGGCGGACGTGAGGATCTGCAGCGTCTCGGCGTTGCGGACGGTGTGGTCGGCCACCTCCCGGGCGACCGAGGCGATCGCGCCGACCACCAGGCCGGCGACCGAGGCGAGGGCGAAGTTGTTGAGGGGGTTCGGGGCGACCGGGTCCTCGTCCAGGGCCGGGCCGGAGACGACCGTGACCTTCACCGACGACGGCTCGGCCGGACCGGGCCGCTCGAGCTCCTGCACCGCGGCGGCGAAGCGGCGGCTGAGCCGGGTGAGCAGCAGCAACGTCCGGTTGCGGTCGCGGTCCTCCACGGCGACCTTCATGATCACGGTGTCCGGGACGATCTCCGCGGAGATCGACTCACGGATCTCCTCGAGGTCCAGGTCGACACCGGGCGTCCCGGCGAGCGGCTTGGCGACCTCGTCGCTGGTGAGCAGCTCGGCGTAGGTGGACAGGCGGCTGCCGCTGAACATCGACGCGCCGGGCATGTCACCGGCCCCGCCGCCGGGAGTGGAGAAGAAGAACGTGACCCGGGCGGCGTACACCGGCGTGGTGTAGAGGTTGACGAGCATGGCCACGCCGAGCGCCAGGACCAGCGAGGCGGCCAGCAGCCACCGGTTGCGTCCGGCGACACGGAGGTAGTCGCGCAGGCCCACCGAGACCCCCATTCCGCGGCTAACCGCCACGATAGGGCTACTAATCGTGCGAATACCTTGAATCGGAAAAGTTGGTTTTTATCATAATGCGACCCTTGCTACGCTGCCGGACATGAGGGGCGCTCGCCTGCTGCCGCTGCTCGTGGACGGCGCCGCCTGGACGGTCGGGCTCCTCGCGGCCGTCCACGCCCGCTTCGACTTCCTCCCCGGCCACCGCTACCTGGCCGGTACCTTCGCCATGATCGCGCTCGCGGTGGCGCTGCAGGCGACCATCGGCCACACCCGCCGGCTCTACCGGGGCCGCTACCGGTTCGCGAGCTTCGAGGAGGTGCACGGGGTCGCCACCACCACGGCGGCGGTCGCGTTCGTCCTGACCATCGCCGGCATGCTGCTGTCCCGCCCGCTCGTGCCGGTCGGCGTGCCGGCCGCAGGCGGCGCGATCAGCCTGGTCCTGATGATGGGCGCCCGCTACCTACGCCGCGTCCAGCTGATCCACCGGCTGCGACCGGACCGCCGGACCGCCGCTCCCGCGGTGCTGTTCGGGGCCGGATCGGCGGGGGCGCTGCTGATCCACTCGATGCTGCACGACCCCAAGGGCCGCTACCTGCCGGCCGGTCTGATCGACGACGACCCGGGCAAACGGCTGCTGCACATCCACGGCGTCCCGGTCCTGGGCGGGCGCGACGCCATCGGCCGGGCTCTGGCCGACACCCGCGCCGAGGTGCTGATCTTCGCGGTGGCCAACGCGGACGCCGGCCTGGTCCGCGAGATCCGCGACCGGGCGCTGGCGGCGGGCGCCGCGTTCAAGGTGGTGCCGTCGGTCAGCGAGCTGATGGACCAGCCCGTCGAGGTCGGCGACATCCGCGAGGTCCAGGTCACCGACCTGCTCGGCCGTCATCAGATCGACACCGACCTGACCTCGATCGGCAGCTGCCTGACCGGCAAACGGGTGCTGGTGACCGGGGCGGGCGGCTCGATCGGGTCGGAGCTGTGCCGGCAGATCCACCACTTCCGGCCGGCCGAGCTGCTGATGCTGGACCGGGACGAGACGTCGCTGCTCGCCGTCCAGCTGTCGATCGACTCGCAGGCCCGGCTCGACGACCCGTCGGTGATCCTGGCCGACGTGCGCGACGCCGGGCGGATGCGGGAGATCTTCCGGTCCCGGCGCCCGCAGGTGGTCTTCCACGCCGCCGCACTCAAGCACCTGGCGCTGCTGCAGCGCTATCCGGCCGAGGCGATGAAGACCAATGTGATGGGTACGCTCAACGTGCTCGACGCTGCCGGCTCGGTGGAACGGTTCGTCAACATCTCCACCGACAAGGCCGCCGACCCGACCAGCGTGCTCGGCTACTCGAAACGGATCACCGAGCGGCTCACCGCGTGGACGGCCCGGCACAGCGACGGGACGTTCCTGAGCGTCCGCTTCGGCAACGTGCTGGGCAGCCGGGGCTCGGTGTTCACCACGTTCAGCACCCAGATCGCCGAGGGCGGCCCGGTCACGGTGACCCATCCCGACGTGACCCGGTATTTCATGACCACCCAGGAGGCGGTGCACCTGGTGATCCAGGCCGCGGCGATCGGCGCCGACGGTGAGGCCCTGGTCCTGGAGATGGGCGAACCGGTCCGGATCGCCGAGGTGGCGCACCAGATGGTGTCGCTGTCGCGCAAACCGGTCCCGATCGTCTACACCGGGCTGCGCGAGGGCGAGAAGCTCACCGAGACGCTGTTCGGCGCCGGCGAGGTCGACCGGCGGCCGTTGCATCCGCTGATCTCGCACGTCGAGGTGCCGCCCGTCGACCCCAACCACCTGATCCCGCTCCCCTCCGGAGCCGACCCCCGGTTCTGATCGCGGCCCTGGCGGAGACGTGCGCCCTGCCGGCGCCCACCGAACCGCCGCGCGACGACTCCCCGGGCGGCGGTGACGACTCCCCGGGCGGCCGTCACGACGAGTCGCCGGGCGGCCGTCGGGAAGCGCCCGCCGGGGCGCTTTCTCCGGAAAGCCGACAAACGCGAAGTATCTGATTCTCCCGCGCGAAAGCGTCTCGTACTGCTGCAATCGGGGCATGGGATCCCGGGGTGACGACGACCGGCCCGAGTCGAGGCCGGCACGGGCCGGCGTGCACGCGGCCTTGCGGGCCTGGCGTGACAGCCTGATCGATCTCGGCGACAACAACCGCCTGATCAACTTCACCGGCGGCAGCGCCGATCTCGTGGAGATCACCGCTCCCGACGCCGATCAGGTGGTCGCCGCGCTCACCCGGGGCATGCCGTGCCCGCTGGGCGGACCGGGCGGCGGCGAGGCGGACGACACGACGTTCCGCACCGAACTGCCGGACCGTGCCCTCGGGCCGATGCTGCGGCGGATGATGCGCCGGGCCCACCAGGAGCACCTGGACCGTGGCGTCGCCGTGCTGCATCTGGCGTTCGGGCTGCTGCACTGGCGGCTGGCCACCGACGACGAGGACGCCGACAGCGAGACCACCAGCTACGCCAGCCCCCTGCTGCTGCTCCCGGTCGAGCTCGTCGCCGGCGAGCAGGGCGGCCATCCGGGCCTGCGGATGCGCGACGCCGAGCCGGTGCTCAACCCGGCGCTCGTGCTGCGACTGCGGCAGGCCGGTATCAGCGTGCCCGAGCCGGAGCCGGGCGCCGAGCTGAACGTGTCCCGGCTCTGGCAGACGTTCACCGACACCGTGGCCCGCCGCAACGGCTGGCACATCGAGCGGTCGGTGACCCTGACCTGCCTCACCTTCCACAAGGAGGCCATCTACCGGGACCTGCAGGAGAACGAGGAGCGGATCCTGGCGCACCCCGTGGTCCGCGCGCTGGCGACCACCGACCAGCGGCGGCAGACCGAGCAGTTCCGCTTCACGCCGATCAGGCCGGAGGAGACCGACCGGCTCGCCCCACCGGAGGACGTGCCGCTGGTGCTGGACGCCGACTCGTCACAGCGCGCGTGCGTGGCCGCGGCGCTGGCCGGGCAGAGCTTCGTGATGGACGGGCCGCCCGGCACCGGCAAGTCGCAGACCGTCGCCAACATGATCGGGGCGCTGCTGCACGCCGGGAAACGGGTCCTGTTCGTCTCGGAGAAGGTGGCCGCGCTCGACGTGGTCCGCAACCGCCTCGCCGAGGCCGGGCTCGACCGGTACCTGCTGGAGCTGCACGGGCAGAAGGCGGGCCGCCGGGAGGTCGCGACGCTGCTGGCCGCGGCGGTCGACGAGGTCCCGGAGCCGGCCGGCGAGGGGCCGTCGGTGGACCGGGCCGCTCTGCGCGAGCGCCGGGAGCGGCTCACCGCCTACGCGTACGCGATCAACGAGATCCGCCGGCCGCTGGGCGCGAGCGTGCACGAGATCATCGGACGATGCGCCGCGCTGGCCCGGGTGCCCGCCGCGCCGGTGCCCACGATCGCCCCGAGCGCGCTCACCCCCGACGCGATGCACCGCATCCACGAGGCCGTCGACCAGCTGTCGCGCTCGTGGCGGGCGATCGCCGGGGGCGACACGCTGCTCTGGCGTGACGTGACGATCCGGGAATCGCTCGACCCGGCGCTGAGCCGCGCCGAGAAGGCCCTCGCCGCGCTGGCCCGGATGGCCCGGACCGCCGACGCCGCCGCCACCGCGTTCGGGCTGCGCGGGCCGTCCGACGCGGCCACGCTGGCCCGTCTGGCCGACCACGCGGGCACCCGGCCGGAACACGTCGCCGACGCCTGGTTGACCGCCGCCGACCTGGAACCGATCCGGACGGCCGCCGGCCGTCGCGGTGACGCGCTGGCCGCCGCCGCCCACGCCGCCGAGGCCGTCAGGCAGCGGGCCGGCGCGCCCTGGACGGCCCT
The DNA here is from genome assembly GCF_050956125.1 of Actinoplanes sp. CA-252034. NCBI lineage: Bacteria > Bacillati > Actinomycetota > Actinomycetes > Micromonosporales > Micromonosporaceae > Actinoplanes > Actinoplanes sp. CA-252034. Next base: position 4,978,098 of record NZ_CP191846.1, on the reverse strand, counting down.
GCCCTCCCCCGCCGCCCTGCCGGACGTGCCGTCGCTGGAGTCGCTGACCGCCCCGGTCGACCTGGGTGCACTGACCGCGGCCGACGCCGACGAGCTGGCCCTGTCCTTCACGCGAGCCGCCGAGCAGCTCGAGAAGCACCGGCGCGCGGTCGACCGGGTCACCGCCAAGCTGGGGCTGCCGTCGGCGGCCACCACCCGCGACATCGCCCGCGTCGCCACGGTCGTCGAGCTGGGCGCCCGGCCGCACAAGCCGGAACGGTTCTGGTTCGGGCCGGGGGTGCTGGCGACCGTGCAGACCGGGGCGAACGCGCTGCGCCGGGCTCTGGAGGTGCTGGTCGGGGCGGAGATCCAGGCCCGTCCGTACTTCTCCGAGGCGATCCTGGCGCAGCCGGTGGAGGAACTGGCCGAACGGTTCACGCACGTGCACCGGGGGTGGCGCAAGCTGCTGGCGGCGTACCGGCGCGACCGGCGGCAGGTGGCCGGGTTCGTGCTGCCGACCGCGCATCTCGGCGACGCGATCTCCCGGATCGGGGTGGCTGTCGCGTGGAAGCGGGCGCTGCAGGACCTGGCGGCGGCCGAGCACACCTACGCGACCGCGCTCGGCCGCTACTGGCAGGGCCGTGGCACCGACTTCGCCGCCCTCGACGACGCGATCGCGGTGGCCGGGGCGGCGCTCACGGCCGCACCGCCCGCCGCCCTGGAGGCGGTGCTCGCCTACGTCTGCGCGCCGGCGCCCGACCCGACACCGCTGCAGGTGGTCGCCGACGCACGTGACGCCCTGCAGCGGTGGCAGGCCACGTTGCGGCCGGCGCCCTATCCGGCGGCCCGGCCGGAGCTGACGACCGGGCCGATCGACGACGCGATCACCTGGCTGACCGAGCACGGCGTGGCGCTGCGGGCGGCGGCGGAGACGGTCCGGGCGTACGACAAGGCGACCGGGCGGACCCTGGACTACGCCGAGACGGTCCGGCTGGCGGAGTTGCGGGCGGCTGCCGAGTCGGCCACGGCGGCGGCCGGTGGGCGTACCGCGCAGATGCCGGACACCGATCCGGCCGTGCTCGCCGCGGCCATCGCCTGGGTCGCGACCGCGCGGGAGTTCGCCGGTGGGCCACTCACCGACGCCCAGGTCGCCGCGCTGCGTGATCTGCGGCCGCTGCCCCTGCTCGGCGAGCGGGCCCAGGAGTGGGCCGGGGCGAGCCAACTGGTGCTCGCCGGGTTCGGCCCGGCCCGCCAGGCCGACCTGCGGGAGTGCTTCGGCGACTACCGGCGGGCGGCGGCGCTGCTGCGCGCCATCCGCGACGACAGCAGCGGCCAGGAGGAGTGGTTCGCCTGCCTGGACGCCCGCGACGTGCTCACCTTCCACGGCCTGGACGCGGCCGTCGAGTTCTGCGCCGATCAGGGCGTCGACGGCGCCGAGGTGCCGGCCGTGCTGGAACGGGCGTTACTGCACGGCTGGGTGGACGCGGTGGTCCGCGGCGACAGCCGGTTGCGGCCGTGGCGGGGCGAGGACCGGGACCGGCTGGTCGCCGAGTACCGGCAGGCCGACGCGAGGCTCGCGCCGATCGCGGCCCGCGACATCGTCGCCGCCGTCGAGGCGGGCCGGCCGGCGGCCGACAGCGCCGGGGCGGCCCTGCTGCGGCGCGAGGCGATGAAGGCCGACCGGCAGCTTCCGGTACGCGACCTGATCTCCCGCGCCCGCGACGCCGTGCTCGCCCTGCGCCCGTGCGTGCTCGCCTCCCCGCTGACGGTCAGCCAGTCGCTGCCCCCGGACATCGACTTCGACGCCGTGATCTTCGACGAGGCATCCCAGGTGACGCCGGCGGAAGCGGTCAACTGCATCTACCGGGGCCGCTCGCTGATCACCGCGGGTGACGACCGGCAGCTGCCCCCGACGTCGTTCTTCGACCGCTCGTTCTCCGCGTCGGGTCTCTCGTCGTCGGCTCCCTCCGCGTCCGGTCTCTCCGTGTCCGACCTCTCTGCGGGCGGTCTGTCCGCGGGCGGCGAGGACAGTGAGGTGCTCGACTTCCAGTCGGTCCTGGAGCTGGCCAAGGCCTGCGGCGCGTTCCCCGGGATGAGCCTGACCTGGCACTACCGCAGCCGGCACCAGGCGCTCGTGGCGTTCGCCAACGACGCGTTCTATCAGGGCCGGCTGAGCACCTTCCCGGCGCCGGCGATCGGCGGGCCGGACACCGGGGTCCAGCTGTTCCCGGTGGCGGGCGTCTACCGCCGGGCGACCGGCCGGGACAACCCGGTCGAGGCGGAGCGGGTCGCCGAGCGGATCGTGCACCACTTCGCCACCCGGCCGCGGCAGTCGCTCGGGGTGGTGACGTTCTCGGTGACCCAGGCCGAGGCGATCGAGCGGGCGCTGGAGAAGATCGCGGCCGGGCATCCGGCGCTGGAGCGGGCGGTCACCGACGACCGGCTGCACGGCTTCTTCGTCAAGAGCCTGGAGTCGGTGCAGGGCGACGAGCGCGACGTGATGATCTTCTCGATCGGGTACGGCTACGACGAGAACGGCCGGATCAGCGCGAACTTCGGGGCCCTCAACCGCCCGAACGGCTGGCGGCGGCTGAACGTGGCGATCACCCGCGCCCGGCACCGGGTGGAGATCGTGACGTCGATCCTGGCACGGGACGTGCCGCAGTCGGAGAACGAGGGGATCCGGCAACTCGCCGCCTACCTGGACTATGTGGAACGCGACGCGGCGGGCGCCGATCCGGGGCCGGACGACGAGGCGGGCGCGTTCGCGACCTCGGTGCTGGAGACCGTCCGATCCTGGGGCTATCCGGCACGGACCGGTCTGGGCACGGCCGGCGGGCGGGTCGACATCGCGATCCGGCACCCCGACGATCCGGCCGGTGACTATCTGCTCGGGGTGCGCTGCGACGGGCCGGGCTACCGGGACTGCCCGGCGGCGCGGGACCGGGACCGGCTCAACGACCAGGTGCTGATGAGCCTGGGGTGGCGTCTGCACCGGGCGTGGGCGCTGGCGTGGTACCGGGACCGGGCCGGCGAGGAGGCCCGGCTGCGGGCGGCACTGGACCGTGCGGCGCGGGGGCGCGTGGGGCGTACCGGAGCGGCGGAGGCTCCGGCCGACCGGGCGCCGTCGGCCCGGCCCCGGGTGCTGCGCTCGGAGCCAGCCCGCCGGTGACCGCTACGCGGCCGTCGATCCGCGCCGGCGAGCCGCGCGCGGCGACCGGCAGCGGGCCACCACGCCCGTATCGGCTCAGGAGCCGGTGACCGTGGCCCCGGACTTCGTGATGAGGTACGTGGTCCGCGCGCGGCTCCAGAAGTGGAAGGTGAGCGTGACCGGGCCGTCGTCGACCTCGGCGAAGAACTCCGGCTTCAGCAGGATCGTGCCGGCCGCGTAGTCGGGCTGGAAGTGGGTCCAGAACTCCTTGAAGGGCGTCCAGTCCGCGGGCCCCGCGTTGGTGCCGTCGGCGTACCGCGCCTCCATGGTGGCCGGCTGATCACCACGGAACTGCGTCGGTATGGCGAAGCCGCCGGTCGTCGCACTGGCCGGGGCGTGAGTCGTTGATCGTACGAGATGATCGTGATGGACCATCGCAGACCTTGGGAGAATCGCAGCTCGATGGTGCTCTTGGCGCCGTAGGCGCGGTCGTCGGCCAGCCGGGTGAGGGCCGCCGCCGTGAGGGTGAGGGTGTTGCCGGAGACCGTGTAGTCGGCGCCCCGGGTGAGACCGGTGACGCCCCGGAACGTCAGGCCGTGGAGGTTGAGGGTGACGCTCTGCGCGGTGATGGCGCCGGACCGCCGCATGTAGAGGATATTTTCGCTCGGGACGGCGAAAGTTTCTCTGCCCGGCACGCTACGAGTGATATTGAAGGACGTCAATCATAAGGGGTGCGCCGTCCGGCGCGCCGGCCACGATCGGACGGCTCAGCCGATCGGGGATCCCGGAAAGGCCGCGACCGCGATCTGATGCAGGAACGGCTGGTGCTGCCAGTGCGGCCCGCCCCGGAGATAGGCGAAGAGCACGGCGTGCAGCGCCGCCGCCGGGCCGGTCAGCATCATCGGCTCGGTGTCCGGGAACGTCAGGACGCACGTGGCGTCCTCCAGGTGGTACTCCATCACCACGGAGTGGTCGAAGCGCAGCCAGCGGCCGTCCACACAGCACCAGGTGGTCGAGGCGGTGACGAGCACCCGGACCGACCGCTGCTCGCGCCACTGGGCGCGGGCCATCGCCGCGGCCCGGGACCGGCCGACGCTGTTGCCGACCAGATTGCCGATCGCCGCGCCGGCCACGAACGCGGGCGACCCGAACGCGACCGTGAAGCCGGGCTGGAAGGTCACGTCCATGCCGTAGTAGCGGGCGTAGCCCATCACCGTGTCCAGATAGACCGGCTCCGGGCTGACGAAACCGGCGGCGAGGACCTGCTGCGGCGGCAGGCCACGGCTGAGGGCCGCGAACGCGTGGACCGCGGTCTGCCGGCCCACCCGGTACGCCACCAGGGCCTGCGGCGCGGGCAGGACACGCCCGAGCCCGTAGCCGAGCGCGTACACCACCAGCGTCGGAGGTGAGCACACGCCGACCACCGCGGCACACCACCACCGGGCGGCGGCGAACGGGTAGCGCCGCCGTCCCTCGGTGATGCCGATGAACAGGGCGACGGCGATGGTGGCGGTCAGCGGCAGCAGCGCGAGGGTCGCGACACCGGAGAGGCCGTACTCGACGGCGCACGGCCCGTCGTACCCCTGCTGCTGCGCCCCCGGATGCGCGTCCGCACACGACTGCCGGCGCTCGACGAGATACCAGGCGAGCGGGTTGAGCGGCATCACCGCGGCGGTGAAGATCCAATATCGGCCCGGCCGTCGCTGTCTCATCGAACTCCCCCGAGTCTCACAAGATCCATGATCTTAGAACCCTGCCTCGGGAGGGCCGGGACGCACTCCGGGTCCGTCGCTGGATGCCCGGCACGCCGGAGAGCCGACGTAGGGTGGCCGCCGTGATCAGGTGGGCCGCGGGGCTTCTTCTCCTGTGTCTCGCCGGGTGCGGGCCGCAGCCTTCCGTCGCCATACTGCGCACACCCGTACCACCGCCGCCCGTGGGCTTCTATCCGCACGACGTCATCCGGCCGTCGGCGAGCCCGGAGCGGATGCGGGAGCGACTGCTCGCCTACTACACCGATTGGAAGACGGCGTTCGTGCGGCCCGGCTGCACCGAGGGGACGCTGCGGGTCCACTCCCCCGACGCGGCGTATCCGGCGATCGCCGAGGGGCAGGGGTACGGCCTGGTGGCCGCCGTGTCGATGGCAACGCTCGACAGCGGGGCACGGGAGCTGTTCGACGGTCTCCTCGGTTTCGTGCTGGAGCATCCGTCCCGCAACGACCCCGACCTGATGGCGGCGGAGCTCGACGCGCGCTGCGCCGAGCGGGCCGGCGGGGACTCGGCGACCGACGGCGACCTGGACATCGCGTACGCGCTGCTGCTCGCCGACCGCGCCTGGGGCAGCACCGGCCGTCACGACTACCGGGAGCTGGCGGTACGCCGCATCCGGGCGATCGAGCGCAGCACCGTGAACCGTGACAGCGGCCTGATGCTGCTCGGCGACTGGAGCACCGAGGGCACCCGCCTGTACGGCACGTCGCGCACGTCGGACTGGAATCCGCTGTACTTCCGGGCGTTCCAGGCGGCCACCGGGGATCCGCGGTGGGCGGCGATCACCCGCGCGCACCTGTCGGCGATCGACCGGCTGCAGCGCCGGCACAGTCCGCGGACCGGTCTGCTTCCGGACTTCGTGCGCGGCGACGGGCCGGCGCCGGTCACGGGCCGGGTGCTGGAGACCGTGCACGACGATGACTACGGGTTCAACGCCTGCCGGACCCCGTGGCGTCTCGGCCTCGACGCGCTGCTCACCGGTGACGCCGTCACGACCGCCGCGGCCCGCCGGATGACAGCGTGGTTCCGGTCGGTGACCGGGGACGATCCGGGCCGGGTCGGATCGGGGTACGCCCTGGACGGCACCCGTTACCGGGCCGACGCCGACAACGCGTTCTGGGCGCCGCTGGCGGTGAGCGCGATGACCGACCCGACCGCGCAGCCCTGGCTCGACGCCCTGTGGGAGCGACTCGCCACGTCGCGGGTCGACCCCCGCGACTACTTCGGCGACACCCTCCAGCTCCAGGCGATGATCATCGTCTCCGGCAACTATCCCCGGCCGGACTGACGGCGCCGCTCCCGGCGCGCGTCGACCGAGGTCACCACCTTCTCGGTGACCTCGAGCCGCTCCCGGCGCAGCAGGAAGAACGAGAGCACCATGCTGACGACGAAGGCGATCAGCACCCGCAACACCAGGTCGAGCCCGAGCGGCGCGACGGTGAGAGCCCCGAAGACCAGCAGGAAATACAGCAGCCGAAGGCCGAGCAGACGAAGAACGGGACGCATGCGCCCAGCGTACGACCCGGCGGCGGGCGCCATTGCGGCGGTGCGGGCTGGGTAGAGTGCGCTGATGCTCGGGGGATGGCACGACTGGTTCGCGACGATCACCGGCGTCGTGGTCGTCACGGTGCTGGCGGCTCCGGTGGCGGGCCTCGTGGTGTGGGGGCTGGCCCGGCGGCGCGGGCAGTGGCGGCGGCCGCTCGCCGAGGTGGGGATCGTCTACGGGACGGTGCCGTGGGTGTGGATGATCCTGCTGCCCGGTGACGAGGCCCGGGTGAGCCTCGTCCCGCTGCGTGACCTGTTCACCGTGTTCGCGGCCGGGCCGGTGACGATCGTCGTGCAGATCGTGGGGAATCTGCTGGTCTTCGCGGCGCTCGGGTTCTTCGGGCCGATCCGGTTCGCGGCGCTGGCGTCGGTGCCGCGGGTCCTGGCGGTCGCGGCGGCCGGGTCAGCCCTGGTCGAGGCGGCGCAGTACGTGTTGCAGCTGGACCGGGTGACCTCGGTGGACGACGTGCTGCTCAACACCGCGGGGGCCGGGCTGGCGGCGCTGGCGTCCCGGCGTTGGTGGTGCCCTCAGAGCCCCGCCGCGGTGTCGTAACGGCTGCGCAGGTCGGTCATCTCCGTCTCGGACAGCGCCTCGGTAAGGGCGAGCCGGGCGTACCGGTCGGGGAACATGTCGCGCAGCCGGTCGACGAACCTGACGTTCTCGGTGGCCTCGACGACCTGGATGCCGGGTGGGTCGGACATCGTGACGATGACCGGGCCGGCCAGTTTGACCGCCACGTCCCATGGCAGCTGCGGCTCGGCGACGCCGCACATGTGGAACCCGTAGACGGTGCGCACGTCGGCGAGCGCGGTGACGTCGGCCGGTTCGTAGCCGTACAGGTGGACGCCGCAGACGACCGCCTGGTTCTGCGGCAGGCTGCCGTGCCCGGCGTGCCGATGGGTGGCCGGGTCGGCCTCCTCGAGGGTGGCGCGCATCCGGGACGTCAGCTGTTGTCGCAGGTCCGGCGGCTCCTCGACGACCTTGAGGGCGACCGCGCCGGCTGACACCGCGAGCAGGGTCACGGCAGCCCAGACATAGCGGTGCATCGCATCTTCTCCACTTCGTGGCCGAGAGGGACCCCCGGCCCGGAGCTGTGGGCCCCGGGCCGGGGGTACGGGTCAGACGAAGTTGACGTCGCTGCACCACATGTAGGCCTGGTCGGTGTGCGAGGCCTGCCAGATGACGAACAGGATGTGCTGTCCGGTGTAGCCCGAGGTGGACACGCTGAACGAGATGTTCTGCGCCGGCGCGTACCGTCCGGTCTGCGTGATGAAGTCGAGGTTGCCCCAGCCGAGCTTCTGGGTGGCCGGGTTGAACCCCTGCTTGCTCACGTAGACACGGAAGTAGTCAGCGCCGTGGCTGGCCTGGTCGTACAGCTGGACGGTGAAGTTGCGGGTCAGGTTGCCGGTGGTCTTCCAGGCGCCGACCTGGTTCAGGCTGTCGTTACGGGTGAGCCCGTTGCTGCACAGCTGACCGTCGGGGGTGCGTGCCTGGAACTGGCCGCCGAGCCCGTCCCGCAGGGCGCTCATCCAGTTCCACATGGTGTCGGGGTTGGCCTGGAACGCCTGCCAGCACATCGGGTCCTGGGTCTGCATGGCGGGGTTCATGTGCTGGCTGCCCCAGGTCTTCCAGCACTGATAGGCGCGGGACTGCGGGTTGATGATGGTGCCGTGGGCCTGGGCCGAGCCGGTCCAGGGCAGGGCGCTGAGCAGCAGAGTCAGCACGACAACGGCTGCCTGGACGGGCCTGCGGGAGCGGCGGGACTTGTGTGGGGGCACAGTTCGTCCTTTCGGTTGGGCCTTCCGGGGAACGGAAGAGCGCTGTCATGGGGGATTGGGAGCGCTCCCGAAAGGATTACATCCAAGTTTCCGAAATATCAACCGATGTCTATCGACATGGCACACTTCCGGTTCCGCCGGGAGGCCTCTTGCGTGGAGGCGGGGCCGGTCGACCGTACATTTTGATCATTGGGGTATGCGGCGGAGAACGACCCCGATGACGTCCGCGGCATGCAGGTAGCCCATCGTGCGGGAATCGGCGCTGCGGCCGGCGTTGTCGCCGAGAACCAGCAGGTGACCGGGTGGGACGGTGGTGTCCGGCACCGGGATGCCGGCCGGGACCGGATCGCCGGGCAGGGCCGCGGCCCGTTTGACCATGAGCGGCGGATCGCCGGGGCCCGCGCCGGGCGGCGAGGCGACGACGACCGCCGCGCCCCGGCGCACGCCGGCCAGGGCGGCACGGCGGACCAGCAGGCGGTCGCCGGGGCGGTAGGTCGGCTGCATGCTGACGCCCTCGACCGTGACCAGCAGCAGCCGCCGGCGTGCCAGCAGACCCGCGGCCGCCAGCAGGCCGGCGGCGGTGAGCAGCCAGATCACTCGGCGCTCGCGTAGCCGTCGGCCTGCATCCGGAACAGGCGCGCGTAGCCCGCGCCGGCGGCCATCAGCTCGTCGTGGCTGCCGCGTTCGCGGACGGCGCCCTCGGCGAGCACGACGATCTCGTCGGCGTCGCGGATGGTGCCGAGCCGGTGCGAGATCAGCACGCTGGTACGTCCCCGCCGGTGCCGCCGCAACCCCTGGTGCAGCTCGTACTCGGCCTCCGGGTCGAGCCCGGCCGTCGGCTCGTCGAGGATGAGCAGGTCACGCCGGTCCCGTAGGAACGCGCGGGCCAGCGCCACCCGCTGCCACTGCCCGCCGGAGAGCAGCACGCCGGTCTCCTCGTTCTCCCGGTCGGCGTCGTCGTACCAGGCGTTGGTCAGCATCGTGCCGTAACCGGCGGGCAGGGCCGCGAGCGCCTGGTGGATACCGGCACGGCCGGCGGCGGCCTCGATCCGCTCCCGGTCGTCCATGGCCGGCAGGTCGCCGACGCCGATGTTCTCGGCCGCGGACAGCTCGTAGGCCATGAAGTCCTGGAAGACCACGCCGATGCGGTCCCGGACCTCGGCCGGATCGAGATCACGCAGGTCCTGTCCGTCCCAGGTGACGCTGCCCCGCGTCGGATCGTAGAACCGGCACAGCAGCTTGACCAGGGTGCTCTTGCCCGCGCCGTTGAGCCCGACGAGCGCGGTCGTCCGCCCGTGCGCGATGGTCAGGTTGACGCCCTGCAGCACCCACGGCTTGTCCGGGCCGTACCGGAACCAGACGTCGCGCAGCTCGATGCCGCGGCGCAGCGGGCCGGCCCGCAGCGGGTGCGCCGGCACCGGCAGATCCGACTCGGCGTCGACGAGTGTCCGATAGTGATCAAAAAGCAGGGCGTTCTCGTGTGCCGAGGCGAACCGGTCGACCAGTCCGCTGCCCGCCGACTGCACGCCACCCACCGCCGCCACCAACAGCGTGATGTCACCGATGGACAGCCGCCCTGCCGCGGCCTGGTGGACCGCCCAGATCAGCCCGCCGCCCGCGACGATCGCGCTGAGCGCCGCCAGCAGGGAGCGGACCCACAGCTCACGGCCGTCCTGGCGGGCCTGCTCGGTGTTGCCCGCCGTCATCTCGCGCAGCATCCGGCTGCGGAACAGCCCGCCCAGCCCCAGCATCCGCAGCTCCTTGGCCGCGTTCAAGCTGGTCAACAGCTCGGCGTAGTGCGCTTCGCGACGGGCGCGCCCGCTGATCTGCCACAGCATCCGGGCATTGCGGCGGTTCAGCCAGAACTGCGCGGCCAGCGCCGGGCCCGCCGCGGCCAGGGCGAACAGGGCCAGCCACGGGTTCAGCGCGAACAGCACACCGACGAACCCGGACAGCATGATCACCGATTCCACCGCGCCGAGGGTGTCGTCGACGAGCTGCCCGGGCCCGGAACGACCCGACTGCTGGGCCATCCGCAGCCGGTCACGGAACTCCGGGCTCTCCATCACGCCGATGCCGACGAAACGGCTCATCGCCTGGTAGAGACGGTCCATCGCCCGGACACCGACGGCACGCAGCATCCGGCCGTACAGGTAGCCGCGGACCGCCGGGACCACCCCCAGGACCAGACCCAGGCAGGCGAGCAACACGGCGGGGGCGGTCAGCGCGGCGATCCCCCGGCCCGCGGCCAACCCGTCGATGAGGGTACGGAGAACGGCCGCCGTCACCACCGGAGCAACCCCGGCCGCGACCGTGACCAGCACATATCCGGTCAGGACGCCCGGCGCTGCGCCGGCGCCGATACGGACGGCCGCCCACAGGTGCCCGGGGATCCGGCGAACCGGAACCGACGTCGAGCCGGTCACGCCGGAACGGCCTCGGGAAGCTCCCGGAAGGCGTTGCCGCCCGCGACGACCACACCGTCGGCGTCGACCAGGCACAGCGCCGGGAAACTGGTCACCGCGAACACGGTGGCCAGCGGGCCGCGCTCCCGCTCGACGACCACGTCGACGTGCGGGGACAGACGTGCCACGTACGGCCCGGAGTCGTCGGCGTCGGTGACCACCACGGCGACCGCGGCCACGCCGGTGCGCTGCCGGTAGGCGACGAACTCGGGGATCCGCTCGTCGCAGGCGCCGCAGCCGATCGAGAAGAAGCCGACGAGCTGGGCGCTGCCCGGCCGCACGCTCGTTACGGCGCCGCCGTCGACGGTCCGCGCGGTCACGGCCGGCACCGACGTCCCGGCCGGGAGGGTCGCCTCCTGGATGACAGCGTCGCGGTCGGCCAGCTTGGCGTCGTGCACCCGCAGCTTACGGATCACGCCGAAGGTGAGCAGCAGGTTGAGTGCCGTCGCGGCGAGGGCCACGGTGACGGCGGCGGTCAGGTAGAGCATGTGGTTCCTCTCGGGCCGGGGTGGGGCGGGACCCGGCCGGGTCCCGCCCCACGCGCCGCAGGAGCGGCGTGTCAGCAGGTGGTGAAGGTGTTCGACCAGGAGCCGCAGGTCGCGGAGCAGTTGCAGCTGTCGACACACCAGCGGCGCTGCTGCAGGTGGCCGACGCAGCGGTACTGGTAGTAGCCCTCACCCGGCCGGCACGGGCAGGCGCCGGCACGCTCCTGCGGAAGGAACGTGGCCAGCATGCGGTCGGCGATCGCGCCCAGCTTCTGTCGCATGTGTAACTCCTTCGTTTACGCTCCCGAGATGATCTCGGCGGGCCGACACTACCCACAGTGGAGGGTCGCCCGCTGTCCCGTCCATCGATGAATGTGGCCCTCCGGTGCCGGGTACGGTGGACCACCGAGGGATCTACGGGGAGGTCCGGAAGTGAGTCATGCGTTGATCGGTGCGCGGGTGCTGATCGGTCTGGTCTTCGCGGTCTCGGCGTTCACGAAACTGCGCAGCCGCGGCGCCTTCGCCGCGTTCCGGGCCTCGGTCGCCGACATGCGTGTGGTGGCGAGACCGCTGGCCGGGCCGGTCGCGGCCGTGGTCGCCGCCACCGAGCTGGCGATCCCCGTGCTGCTTCTCGTGCCGCGCGCCGCGGCTGCCGGTCTCGTTCTCGCGGTGCTGCTGCTGACGGCGTTCTCGGCGGGCATCGCGCGGGAGCTAGCCGCCGGGACCACCGCGTCGTGCCGGTGCTTCGGGGTGTCGGCGGCGCCGTTCGGCCGGCACCACCTCTACCGCAACGGGGTGCTGGCCCTGCTCGCCGGAGCCGGCGTGGTGGCCGCGGTCCGGCCCGGTCAGGGCGCCGACCCCGCCGTGGCGGCGATCACGGCCGGGGCGGCGGCGGTCGCGGCGCTGCTGGTCGTCATGCTCGACGACATCGTCGACCTGTTCCGGGCGGAGCAGCCGTCAGCCCGCCGCTGACGCACCCGCTGCGCGAGGCCGCGTTCGCCCGGCTGTGGGCGGCGGGCTTCTTCGGCGAGATCGGCCAGTGGGCGCTGATGCTCGCCCTCCCCCTGTATGTTCTCCAGCTCACCCGGTCGGCGCTGATCACCTCCGCCGTCGCGCTGCTCGGCCTGCTGCCCAGCCTGGTCTTCGCGCCGCTGGCCGGGGCGATCGCCGACCGCTGGAACCTGGTGGTGCTGCTGGTCCTGATCAGCGCCGGCCAGGGCCTGCTCCTGCCGGCGTTGTTGCTGGTCGACGACACCGGCGACCTGTGGATCATCTATCTGGTGTCCGCCGGAGAGGCCGCCCTCGCCGCCATGTTCGAGGCGGCCAAGAACGTCGCCGTCGCCACGCTGGTCGCCGAGGACCAGCTCGTCGCCGCGAACGCGGCCATCGGGCTCAACGCCAACCTGGGCCGGCTGACCGGCAGCCCACTCGGCGGCGTGGTGCTCGGACTCTGGGGGCTGCCCGGCGTGGTCACACTCGGCGGGGCGGCGTTCGCCGGGACGGCATGCCTGGCCGCCACCATCTCCCGGCATCGGCTCGACGGAGTGGTCGAGGTGGCCGCCGCCCCGTTCTGGCGGGGCATCGGCGACGCGCTGGGCAGCCTGTGGCGGATCCGGGAACTGCGGGCCTGCATGCTGGTCGAAGGGCTACTCGCCATCGCGCAGGGCATGTTCGTCGTCCTGTTCCTGCTGTTCATCACCGATCTGCTCGGGAAGGGCGAGACCGAAGCCGGGGTGCTGCGGGGCGTCCAGGCGATCGGCGGTCTCATCGGCGGCGTGACCGCGGGTGTGCTGGCTCGCCGCCTGGGACCGGCACGGCTGCTGTCGGCCGGTCTGCTCGCCTTCGGTGCGGTGAGCGCCGTGACGTGGAACGCTCCGTCGTTCACGACCGCCTTCGGGGTCTACATCGTGCTGTTCGTGATCGTGGGCGCCCCCGGTGTCTACACGCACGCCGGCTGGCTGGCCATCATCCAGCGGGCCGCTCCGCCGCACATCCGGGGTCGCGTTCTCGGGGCGATCCTCGGACTGTCGGACGGGTTGCAGGCGCTCGGCATGTTCATCGCCGGTGTCCTGGCCGGGACGGTGTCCACCCAGGTCCTGCTCAACGCGAAGGTCGGCCTGTTCGTGGTGGCGGCCGTCCTGGCCGCGACCCTGCTGGTGCCCCACGACCGAGCCGGCCGCCGGGAGCCCCCGGGTCAGCCGATCCGGGCGACCGCACCGTAGCCGGTGGCCTCGGCAGGGGTGGGGCGCGGGCCCGGCTGCGGCCGCCAGTCCGAGACCGACACGATGCCCGGCTCCAGCAGGTCGAGACCCTCGAAGAAGCGCGTGACCTCGGTCAGCGGACGGGGTGAGAAGACCGGCTTGATGTTCTTGTTCACCGCGTCCATGGCCGCGATCGTCTCGGCGTCGAGCGGATCGAACGTCGCATGCGACAGCACCAGGTAGCTACCCGGCGGCAGCGCCGCGACCAACTGCCGGACCACGGACCACGGGTCCTCGTGGTCCTCGACGAAGTGCAGAAGCGCAACCAGGAGCAACGCGACCGGCTGCGAGAAGTCCAGGGTGTCGCGCAGCGCCGGGTCGGCGAGGACCTTCTCGGGGGTACGGGCGTCGGCGTCGATGTAGGCGGTCGCGCCCTCCGGAGAGCTCGCCAGCAGCGCCCGCGCGTGCACGAGCACCAGCGGGTCGTTGTCCACGTAGACGATCCGCGACTCGGGGGCGATCCGCTGCGCGACGTCGTGCACGTTGTCAGCGGTCGGCAGGCCGGTGCCGATGTCCAGGAACTGCCGCACCCCCGCCTCGGCAGCCAGGAACCGCACCGCACGCTGCATGAAGGCCCGGTTCTCACGGGCGGCGGTCCGGATGTGCGGGAAGACCGCGGCGATCGCCTCAGCCGCGTCCCGGTCAGCCTGGAAGTTGTCCTTGCCGCCGAGCCAGTAGTCATACCGGCGCGCGGGATGCGGCTTGGTCATGTCGATACGGGCCGCGAGGTCCGATCTGTCGGCGCCCACCAGGATCCCCCACTCGTCCGTGTCTCTCCAACGAGTCACGCGGCGGCTGATTTTACGAGATCGCCGCCACGAGATCCAATCCGGACGAACGTCGAGCCGTTCGGAGGTGGACTCGCGCCGCCGCCACATGATGACGTGGGGCCGTGCCACACATCGATCTTCCACCACTGCCGGGCATCGCCGGCCTGCTCGCCGGCTTCCCGCAGACCGCCGGACCCCTCAACGACCTCGCCGAGACCCTGCTGCGGGGCCCGTCACCGCTGTCCCCCGCCCAACGGGAGACCATCGCGGCGTACGTGTCCCGCCGTAACGAATGCACGTTCTGCGCCGAGACGCACGGCGCCGTGGCCCGCAGACTCGGCGCGGCCGACCCGGACCCGCTGATGGACGCGTTGCTGGCGATCGCCGACCGGGTCCGCGTGGACGGCCGCTCGGTGACGGCCGCCGACATCGACCAGGCCCGCGCGGCCGGCGCCGACGACCGGACCATCCACGACACGGTCCTCATCGCGGCGGCGTTCAGCATGTTCAACCGCTACGTCGACGGTCTCGGCACCCTCACCCCGTCCGACCCGGCCGTCTACGAGAAGCACGCCCACAACCTCGCCGAGAACGGCTATCTGCCGAGATAGCGGCCCGCCCGGTTCCCGGGCGGCCCGGCGCCGGGCCGCCCGGCCGGCGCCGGTGAAGCGCCCAGGTCGGACCGGGCGGACGTAGGGACGCCGGGACACCCCGGGCCAGATCAGCCAGGCGAAGGGACACCCGGGGCCGGGTCAGCCGGACGGAGGGACACTCGGGCCCGCGTCAGCCAGACGGAGGGACACCCGGAGCCGGATCAGCCAGACGTGGGGACGTCAGGCCCGGGCGGGTCATCCAGGCGGAGGGCAACCCGGGCCGGGGTGGCCTGACGTAGGGACACCCGGGCCGGGTCGGGTCAGGTCAGCGCGATGCCGGTGAGGCCGGACAGCGCGGCCAGCAGGCCGTCCTGGAAACGGTGGTCGAGGCTCGCCGGGTGCGGGGCCTGGCGCTGCCGGTGGTGCCAGTATCCGCCGCTGGTCAGCGCCTCCGGATCGTCGCCGGTGGCCAGCCACTCCTGGGTGAGGTGCCCGAGCCGCAGGTCGTCGGGGGCGCCCGGCCCACCCATTCTCGTGGGCACCCAGCCGGGGTCGACGGCGTTGCTGACCACAGCGGGCCGGAGCCGGGCGACCGCGGCGGCGAGGGTGGTGACGAACAGCTTGCTGTCCGAATAGCTGCCGGACGTCAGGCGGGAGACGTCGGCGCGGCCGCCCCGGTGCATGCCGCTGCTCAGGTAGACCAGCCGGCCCGGACCGTCGATGAGGGCGGTCAGCAGGTACGGGGCCACCACGTTGACCGGCATGATCTGCGCGCCGGTGTAGACGCCGGCATTGTGGATCACCACGTCGACGAGGCCGAGCCGATTGACCTGCTCGGCCACCTCCCGGGTCTCCCCCGGATCGGCCAGGTCACCGGCGACCGCCGATGCCCCACGGTCGACGAGATCCTTGACGGCGGCCAGGCGGTTCTCGTTGCGCGCGTGGACGATGACGTGGTGCCCGTCGTCGAACAGCGTCTCGGCGGTGAGCCGCCCGAGCCCGTCGGCCGAGCCGGTGATGAAGATCCGGGTCAACGCTCTCCTGCTTCCGTGTCCTCCGTGGTCCAGCCGACCGAGATGATCAGCCGGGCGGCCCTTGCCCGCGGCCGCCCGCCGGAGGCCGGCACGCGATCGGCTCAGCCGACCCGGTCGGGCCGAGCCGAGCCGGACCGAGCCGAGCCAGGCGAGCCGAGCCAGGCGAGCCGAGCCGGGCCGAGCCGGGCGGGCGGGCGGGGCGAGGCGGGCCGAGCCGGGCCGGGCCGAGCGGGGCGGGGCTGCCGCGCCGCGGCGTCGCCGGGCTCGGCTTCCGAACCGGCTCTCTCTGAGCGGCGTCGAGTTCCGTGGCGTCACTGCTGAACGTTAGCGGGCCTGATCGCGTGGACCAGCTCGATGGTGCCGGCCCGCCGGCGGACGGTCTCGACGACCTGAAAGCCGGCAGCCCGGACAAGCGGTAGTTGACGACGGGTGAAGTGCTCGCCGGCAGCCGGAATGGAGAAGCGCTCGACCAGCCACTGCACCGCGTGGACGGGCGGCCAGGTGCTCACGACGTGGTCGAAGAGCAACAGCCGGCCGCCAGGCGCCAGCACCCGCCACATCTCGGCAACCGCCGCCCGCGGGTCGGCGATCGCACACAGCGACAGCGCGCAGACCACGGTGTCGAACGACCCGTCGACGAACGGCAGCCGCGCCGCATCGGCTTCCCGGAGTTCGACTTCCAGGCCCAGATCGCCGGCCCGCCGCCGGGCGACCGCCAGCATGCCGGGACTGACATCGACCCCGGTAACCGTCCCCAGCCCGGGCCCCACGGCCGTCGGCGTCCCCATCCCGGTCTCGGTCCCCGTCGCTGTCACCGACCCCGGAGTTGTCCCCGTCCTTGAGCCGGTGACCGGAGGTGTCGGCGCCTTCGGGTAATACGGCAGGTTGCGGCCGGTGCCGACGCCGACGTCCAGCACTCGGCCCTCGACACGGGCGCCGAGCCACTCCCGCCCGCCCGCGAACCAGAACCGCTCCGGGAACGCGATCTGCCGGTCATAGCTCGGGGCCGCCCTGTCCCAGACACGGCGTGCCTTCGCGGTGCCGTCCGACGCCTCCACCGTTCCCTCCCCGCCGACCCGACCTCGATGCCGGCCGCACTCGCCACGGGCCCGGCCGGCCTTCCTGCCGCCGATGCTACGAGCCGGCCGCACCGCCGCGCCTGCGATGATCTCCGGCGTGAACGAGCCGCTGGACGTCGAACGGATCCTCGGTGATCGTCCCTTCGCCGAGGTGAGCGAATCCGTGCTCACGGTCACGGCCGGTGGGCTCGTGGCCATGGCGGGCGAGTTCGACCACGAAACGCGCCGGGCGCCGGTGGCCGTCTACGACGGTGGCGACCAGCGTCGCCGGGCGGTGTTGCGGTCTCGCCATCCGGTGCAGGCGCTGGCCTTCCATCCGACGGCGCCGCTGCTCGCGGTGGGCACCGGCGAGTACGACGGGGGTTACTTCTTCGAGGGTGAGCTGCTGCTGCTGGACCTGGAGACGGGCGCGGTCGTGTCCCTGATCGAGGAGGGACCGGGTCGCCAGGTGCTCGGTCTGGAGTGGCTGAACAACAACGAGCTACGCCTGCTCCTGGCGCCACCCGACGACTGGGAGGACAGGGCCGCACGGGTCGAGGGCCACGAGGCCGTGGTCCGCCGTGACGACTGGCGGTCCATGCCTCCCGAGTCGATCGAATACCAGGAGCTGGCCGGGCCCCGGGTGCCCGCGCCGCGTCAGGAGCTCCTCGCGCTCGACCGGCCGCGGCGCAATGTGCGGGCCGTCGAGGAGCTGCCCGACGGACGTGTCCTGGCGGCGTTGTCCGGCGTCGCGGTGGAGGCCTGGCTGCCCTCGGGTGAGCTGCAATGGCGCGTCCCGGACGACGACGGGGGCGCTGAACTCGTCGTCACCCCTGACGGGGCATCGGTCTGGTCGCGCCTGCGCCGTCACACCTGGCCGGAAAGCGTGCAGTCGGTGAGCCGGCACTCGCTGGAGGACGGTGCGCGCCTGGACGAGTTCGCTCCGCCTGCTCCCTGCACTCTCGTCCGATCGGACGGGCGCCCGGTCATCGCGTTCGACGCTGCCCTGAGCGAGCGTGCGCGCCTGCGGATCACGCGCGGCCGAGCCGTCTACCTCCACGAGATCGAGCCCACGCCCCCGGACGAGATCGAGTCGCCCGCGCAATGGCTGACCGCCGCTGAGGTGGCGCCACCGGAGATCGACGGCCACCCCCACCGGGCCGGGAGCCTGCGGCGGCTGTTCCCCTACGCCTGGGTGCCGGACGAATGGCACCACGGCGGTCCGGGGACCGAGACCGCGGACGGCAGCCTTGTCTACGCCGGAACCGTGCACCACGGCCACGGTTTGCAGCCGGGCGGCGTGTTCGTGGTGCGCCGCGATATGACCTCCGGGACGCCGCGCTGGGTATTCCGCACCGACCATCCCGCCGTCGCCCTCGACGCCGACGACCACACCGCCTTCGTCGCCTTCGACGACGGCGAGATCGTCGCCTTCGACCTGGCCGACGGCTCGGTGCAGTGGCGCTGCCACCTCCCGGGGACCTACCCGACCGCGCTGACGGTGCCCGCGGTCGGGCGGCTGCTCGTCGGCACGAGCGACGGCCGGATCCTCGACTGCGTGGTCACCGTTGGTCGGCCTCGTCATACGCCTCCTCGCTGACCGGCTCCAGCCAGGTGGTGGGGTCGCCACCGCCCGGCTCGGCCTCCAGCATCGCCAGGTGGGACATGAACGTGTCAGCGGCGGCGCCGTGCCAGTGCTCCTCCCCCGGTGGGCAGGCGACCGTCTCGCCGGCGTGGATGCGCAGCACGGAACCGTCGCGGGTGCCGACCAGCCCGACACCCTCGGTGACGTGCAGAGTCTGGCCGACGGCGTGCGAATGCCAGTTGGTGTGGGCGCCGGGCGTGAACCGGACCAGCGCCACGGTCATCCGCGACGGCCCGCTGCCGATGTGGATCGGCGTCATGTAGACGTCGCCGGTGAACGCCGAGGCGGGTGTCTTCACGGTGGGACGGACGGGAAGCAGCTCCATGCCGTTGATTCAACCCGCCCCCGCCCGCCGCAGGGAGGCCCTGCTGAGGGTAGTACCAGCAGTACCTCTATCAGGCGCCGGCGACCCGAGGCGAGATCCCGGCGACCAGAGGCGGGATGCCGACGCCCCGAGGCGAGATCCCGGCGACCGGAGGCGAGATCCCGGGCGACCGGAGGCGGGATGCCGACGCCCCGAGGCGGGATGCCGACGTAGCCGGCCGGGATGCCGACGTAGCCGGCCGGGATGCCGACGTAGCCGGCCGGGATGCCGACGTAGCCGGCCGGGATGCCGACGTAGCCGGCCGGGATGCCGACGCCCCGGGGCGGGGCACCGGCTTAGCGGGCCGGGATGCCGACGCTCCGGGGCGGGGCACCGGCGTAGCGGGCCGACCGGCCCAGCTCCTCCTCGATGCGGATCAGCTGGTTGTACTTGGCGGTCCGGTCGCTGCGCGACAGCGACCCGGTCTTGATCTGTCCGCATCCGGTGGCGACGGCCAGGTCGGCGATCGTGGTGTCCTCGGTCTCACCGGAGCGGTGCGACATCACCACCCGGTAGCCGGCCCGCTGGGCGGTCTCGACCGTACGCAGCGTCTCGGTGAGCGTGCCGATCTGGTTGACCTTCACCAGGATCGCGTTGGCGTAGCCGCCCTCGATGCCGCTGGTCAGGCGGTCGGCGTCGGTGCAGAAGACGTCGTCGCCGACCAGCTGGAGCCGGTCACCGGCCTGTGCGGTGAGCTTCTTCCAGCCGGCGAAGTCGTCTTCGGCCATCGGGTCCTCGATCGAGCTGATCGGGTGACGTCCGGCGAGGTCCAGCAGGTAGGCGATGTGCTCGTCGACGGTTCGGGTGAGTTTCTCCCCGGAGTACACGTAGGCGCCGTCGTGGAAGAACTCGGAGGCCGCCGGGTCGAGGCAGACCGTGATGTCGACGCCGGGCCGGTAGCCGGAGTCCTCGACGGCCCGTACCACGAACCGCAGCGCCTCGTCGGCGTCGGCGAAGGACGGCGCGAACCCGCCCTCGTCGCCGACGTTGGTGCTGTGCCCGGCGGCGGCCAGTTGCCGGCGCAGCGTGTGGAACACCTCGGAGCCCATCCGTACCGCCTCGAAGAAGGTCGGCGCGCCGACCGGGGCGATCATGAACTCCTGGAAGTCGAGCGGGTTGTCGGCGTGTGCGCCGCCGTTGACGATGTTCATCATGGGCACCGGCAGCAGACGGGCGCCGACCCCGCCGAGATAGCGGTAGAGCGGCTGGCGGTGGGCCTGGGCCGCCGCCTTCGCCGTCGCCAGCGACACGCCGAGGATCGCGTTGGCGCCCAGCCGGCCCTTGTCCTTGGTGCCGTCCAGCTCGATCATCGTGGCGTCGATCAGGGCCTGTTCCTCGGCGTGCAGGCCGGTCACCGCCGCGGCGATCTCGCCGTTGACCGCGGCGACGGCCCGGCTGACCCCCTTGCCGTGAAACCGCTGCGGGTCGCCGTCGCGTAACTCGACGGCCTCGGCGGCACCGGTGGACGCCCCGGACGGCACGGCGGCCCGGCCGGTCGAGCCGTCGGCGAGCACCACGTCGACCTCGACGCTCGGGTTCCCTCGACTGTCGAGGATCTGCCGCCCGATCACCCGGCTGATGGCCGTCATCTTCCACACTCCCTGGTCCGTCGTGATTGCGGGACCAGACTGGCCGTACACCGGCGGGGTTGTCATCGCGAGGAGAATCGCGTTGACCCGTACCCCGGGTATGGGTTTAGGGTCGCCGCATGCGCGTGGGGGAACTCGCGCGACGCACCGGGACCACCATCCGGGCGTTGCGCTATTACGAGGAGACGGGGCTGGTCGTGCCGCGGCGGCTCGGCAACGGCTACCGCGACTACGAGCCGATCGCCGAGCGGCAGGTCGCGCAGATCCGGGAGCTGATGGCGCTGGGCCTCACCGTGGAGGAGACCCGCCCGTTCGTGGAGTCGCTGGCCAACGACGACGACGTGTGCGCGGCCGCGGTGGCCACCTTCCGCAGCACGGTGACCAGCCTGCAGACCCGCATCGGCGAGCTGACCGCCCAGCGTGAGGCGCTCGACGTGCGCATCGACGTCGCCGCCCGTCAGATCGTCACCGCGGCGCCCACGGCCGAGGGCCGCCCGGTGGATCTGGTCGGCACCCGGCTGCCGGAGCGGGAGCTCTACGGCACCGACGGCCGGCCGATCAGCCTGCACGCGCTGGGGCCGGGCCGCAGCATCGTGTTCGTCTATCCGCTGACCGGGCGGCCCGGCGTCGACCTGCCGCGGGGGCTGCTGGAGATCCACGGGGCGCGGGGCGCGGGCGGCGACAACTGGCTGCGCGACCACCATGCGGAGCTGCTGGCCGCCGGGGCCGCCCGGGTGTACGGCCTGTCCGCCCAGTCGACCGGCTATCAGCGGGAGCTGGCCTATCGGCTGCGGCTGCCGTACCCCCTGATCCCGGACCCGCAGTTGACGTTGGCCGCCGCGGCCGGCCTGCCCATCCGGACGGTCGGCGACCTGACCGTCTACGACCGGCTCACCCTGATCGTCACCGACGACGTGGTGGAGCACGTGTTCCATCCGATTCCGGACCCGGCGTCGCATGCCCTCGACGTGATGCGATGGCTCACCCAGCGGCGCTGACCATCCACGGACCCCGTCCGACCGGACCTTGGAGACCGCGGTGAAGGCCGGGCGCCGGGCCTGGCGGGACCAGCGGCCTGCCGGAGGTCGCTGAGCGGCGGAGTCCTGTGCCGGTTTCCTGCTCGTCGGGCACCGGGTTGTGCCACCGTGACGATCATGATCTTGACCCGGGCCGCCGTCGTCCTGTCCGCCGTCGCTCTCGGGATGGCCGCCGCCGCGCCGGCTCAGGCCGGCCGGAAGTACCGGTCGCTGGACGACGCGGAGCTGCTGCGCGTGGTCGCTGACGTCTCCCTGGCGGAGGGAGCGTTCACCCATGTCCTGCTGTCCGGGCCGGCCACGGAGAGCGCGCGGTCGATGGTGCCGTGCGATGTCGAGCTGCCTCCCGGCCGGCTGGCGTTCCATCTGGTCGAGAATCCCGACGGCGCCGATCAGGCCGTCGTCGTCATCGACGAGGTCACGGCGGGCAGTCCGGCGGCGTACGTGCGGAGGGTCGAAGCCGGTCGCTGCGGCGCCGAGAAGCGACACGGGAAGGGCGGCGGGATCACTCTCGTCGATCACGACGCGGGGATCCCGTTCACGGCCGTCGTGCCACGCGGCAGGGTCGTGCTGCTCGTCGGTTCCGGCACCCGCGAGGCGCTGCTGAAGGACACGGCCGCGGCGGTGACCGCCTACGACGATCTGGCCCGCACCGACAGGGCCAGCTCATAGATCGCCAGCAGGCGGTTGAGGAAGACCTCCGGGGTGTACGCCGCGGCCGCCGCGAGTCCGTCGCGGATCGTGGCGGCCCGTAGCGTGTCGTCGTCGAGCATCCGCAGCAGGGCCGAGGCCAGGGCGTCCGGTGCCGGGTCGCAGGCGAAGCGTGCGCCGCCGGTCTCGCCCGGCCTGGTCATGAGCCCCCGGTCGACGACGACCACCGGGAGCCCGGCCGCTTCGGCTTCGGCCAGCACCAGGCTCTGTGTGTCGGTGGTCGAGGTGAACGCCAGCACGCCCGCCGCCCGGTAGAAGCCGGTGACCTGCTCGTGTGGCACCGGCGGATGCACCTCGACGTGTCCGCCGAGCCCGAGGGCGGCGATCCGGCGGAGCAGACGACGGCGTTGCTGCTGGACCCCGACCAGGACCAGTCGTGCCCCGGGGCGGGCGGCACGGACCCGGGCGAACGCCTGCAACAGCAGCTCCGGGTTCTTCTCGGCGGTGCCCCGGCCGACCGACAGCACGACGTCGCGGCGGGCAGGGCCCGGGAGCGGAGGCAAAAGTGGGGGCGAGGACGGAGCCGGGGGCGAGGGCGGGTGGACCGTGGCGACCGGGGTCGGCAGCACCCGGATCGAGGCGGCCGGGGAGAAGGCCGCGAACCCGGCGGCGGTCTTGGCAGACGGGGCGACCGCCACCGCCATCCGCGCGAACATGGCCCGGCCGAGGGACTCCAGCCGGAGGCGGCGGACCCGACCGGGCCGGGTCAGCTCCAGGTACTCCCGCGCCGACCAACCCACCTCCAGTCGCAGGGCGCACCAGGCGGCGCCGATCGGGATCTCGGCGAACAGGTCGGCGTACGCCAGCAGGTCGGTGTGCCAGGTGACGACCAGCGGCACCCGCCAGGCGGCGGCGGCACGGAAGCCGGTGATCCCGATCGGGCCGGTCGTCTGGGCGTGGACGATGTCGGCGGGCGGCGGCGTGAACGGCAGCGCGACCCGGACCTGCCGCAACGGCACCGGCACCGACCGGACGCCGGGGCGCAGCAGCGGCCCGGGACGGTGGAGGTCGACGCGGTGCCCGGCGGCACGCAGCAGCCGTACCTGCATCTCCGTCGATCGGATGACGCCGTCGGGACGGCCCGGGTGACTGTCGCAGAAGTGCGCGATCCTCACGGTCGCGCGAGCCCGGCCGCGATCGCCGCGCGGATCGCGTCACGCAGGGCGCCGACGTCGGGGAAGTCGGCGGGACGCAGCGGTGGCAGGACCTCGACGCGGGCCCGGATGTGCTCGCGCAGCACGAACCCCGCGCGCGGCAGGGCCCGCCGGGTGCCGTGCACCACGATCGGATAGACCGGCACGTCGTGGCGTACCGCCAGGTCGAACGCCCCGTTCTTGAATCTCTGCAGCTCGCCGTCGGAGGTGCGGGTGCCCTCCGGGAAGATCATCAGGGGTGAGCCGGCCCGCAGGTGCCCGTCGCAGAGCTCCATCATCCGGCGCACCGACGCGCCGCTGCCGCGGACCAAGGGCACGTAGCCGTTGAGCCGCATGTTCCAGCCGATCACCGGAACCCGGAAGATCTCCTCCTTGGAGACGTACTTGAACGGCCGGAACAGCGCGAACAGGACCAGGATGTCGATCAGCGAGGCGTGGTTGGCGACGAACACGGCGGGCCCGTGCCACGGCAGCCGGTCGCGGTGCCGCACGCTCAGCCGCCACAGCGGGCAGATGTAGACGTAGAACGAGGCCCACGCCGACGAGTAGAGGTGCAGGGCCACCCGGCGGCGGTCGAAGGGCAGCGTCACCAGCCACACCAGCACCGCGCCGACGAAGAAGACCGGGCTGGTGACCACGATGAAAGCCCAGAACGACACCGAGAAGACCCAGAACATGCCGACATCTTCGCGGTACGCCGTACGCGTCGCCACCCCTGATGAGGCACCGACGTAGTCTGCCGGTCATGGGCGGGGTGACGCGGGTGCTGCCGTTCTTCGGCGTGCTCGCCGCCGTGCAGCTGCTCGTGGTGAGCACGGTCGATGGGCTGCTGCGTCCCGGGTTCGACCCGTTGCGGCAGTGGATCAGTCACCTGGGCCTCGGCGAGTACGGCTGGATCGGCACGGTCAACCTCGCGACCTGCGGACTCTGGCTGGTCCTGTGCGCGGCCGGGCTCCGCCGCCGGGTGGACCGGTGGACGGCCGGGCTGGTGCTGTGGTGCGGGCTGTGCCTGGTGGCGCTGGCCGTGGTGCGTACCGATGCGGGCCTGGGTTTTCCGCCGGGTGTGCCGGTCGAGCACACCGTGCGGGGGCTGATCCACCAGATGATCTCGGTCACGCTGGCCGCCGCCGGGGTCGGCGCCGTGGCCAGGCTCGGTCCCAGGCGCCTCGCGTGGCCGGTGGCGGGTGCCGTGACGGCGCTGTTCACGGCGGCGACCGTGCTGGTGCTCCTGGACGCCGCCGGGATCCGGACCGGCACGCCGAGCGGCCTGCTGGAACGGGTCGCGCTCTTCGCCGGGCTGGGCTGGATCGGGGTGTTCAGTGGCCGGGCAGCATCGGGTTCTTCCGGCCGCCGTCGCTGCGCAGCGTCGCCCACGGGCGGGGCTGGGCCAGCGCGTACGCCAGGCGCAGCGCGGGAAAGAGCAGAAGCTGAATCCGGCCGGTGACCCACGCGCGGGCGTAGGCGTGCGGGCGCCCCGGGTGACGGCGGTAGGTCCGCTCGGTCATCAGCGTGTACGAGCTGTAGTCACCGAATCGGTTCGCGATCCGGCGGGCGGAGGTTCCGGCGCGCATGCCGGGGGCGAACACGGTCGCGGCGCCGGCACGGTGCAGGTGGATGCCCAGGTCGATGTCCTCGTGGACGTTCTCGTCGGTGCACAGCTCCGGTCGTACCCGATGCCATGCCGTTGATCTGATCGCCATGTTGGCGCCGAGCAGCCAGTCGAGCGGGCCGCGGCCCCAGACCCGGCGGAAGAGAGCGTCACCGGCGTCGACCAGGCGGGCCGCCGCCATGTCGTAGTAGGTGACCGGCCCGGTGGCGGCCTGCACGTCCTGATCCCGGAAGGCCCGGCGGACCGCCTGTGACCAGCCGGGATCGAGGCGGGTGTCGGCGTCGATGCGCCCCAGCACGTCACCGGTCGCCGCGTCCAGGCCCCGGTTGCGGGCGTGCTGGACGCCCCGGCGCGGCTCGTGCAGCACGGTCACCCGCCCGGCGTAGTCGCCGAGGATCTGCGAAGTGGCGTCGTCGGAGCCGTTGTCGACCACGATGATCTCGTGGACCGGCTCGTGCTGGCGCAGGATCGCGTCCAGGCAGGCACGGAGGAAGTGCTCCTCGTTGTAGACCGGCACGACCACGGAGATCAGCATGACCCCATCGTCGCCGGTCGACGTCGGGGTATCTCGATTGACATCGGCATCCAGTGATTCGAGGGTCTCGGCATGAGTCGGCTACGTATCGTCGGTCCCGGTGAGGGCCGCAAGGGTGATCTCGGCGCGATCACCGTGGATTTCAAGGTCTGGGGCGCCGACACCGGCGGCTCCCTGGCGATCGTCGAGCACGAGTTCCCACCGGGCGCTCTCGTGCCACCGCACGTGCACACCCTGGAGGACGAGACATCGATCGTGACCGCCGGGGTGATCGGGTTCCGGTCCGAGGACCGGGAGACGGTTCTCGGGGCGGGCGGCTACATCCTCAAGCCGCGCGGTGAGGCGCACGCCATGTGGAACGCCGGGGACGTGCCGGCCCGGATGATCGAGGTGATCAGTCCGGCCGGGTTCGAGCTTTTCTTCCGTGCGGTCGTCGACATGGTGGAGTCCG
Organism: Actinoplanes sp. CA-252034; assembly: GCF_050956125.1. Taxonomy (NCBI): domain Bacteria; kingdom Bacillati; phylum Actinomycetota; class Actinomycetes; order Micromonosporales; family Micromonosporaceae; genus Actinoplanes; species Actinoplanes sp. CA-252034. The sequence goes on along the minus strand of NZ_CP191846.1, from coordinate 4,952,119 downwards.
GGGACGCCGACCCGGAGCGGGGCGCCGCCCTGGCCGCCGAGCACGGCCTGTCGTTCGTCGACCGCCCGTGGCTGGCCGACGTGGTACGCCGATTCGGGCTGGACGCGGGCTGAGCACGGCGAGCCGTGTGACCGACCGCACTCGCACCCGGGGTGCAACCCGCCGAGATGTCATGCCTTTCGTCGGTCCGCCGATGAGAGGGGAACGGTGGACTCCGGAAGGTGATGATGACTGCGGCGCGTGGAGCTTCGCGATGGCTGGTGGGCCTGCTCGCTGTGGTATTGGCGGGCATGTCCGGCTATGCGGTGTTCGGCAGTTGGCGGCAGTCCGTGATCGTCTCGGAGCTCGCGCAGGACAGCGCCAACACCGACGCCTACCAGCAGACCGCGTACCTGGTCACCTGGGAGACGGCGCTGATCCAGGCGTCTCTGCGGGAACCCGACGGCGAGGAGCGCTACCAGCTTCTCGGCGTGTACCGGCAGGCACAGAACGCCATGGAGTACATGGGCGAGGTCGACGTCGAGGACGCGGAGCTCACGGCCCGCCTGGTGGAGACGCACCGGGCGCTGAAGCCGCAGCTCAACGAATACCTGGACCTCATCGACCGGGGTGCCCTGGACACCGCCGAGGCGCAGCTGGAGCAGGTGCTCGAGCCCGCCACCAGCTCGATCATGGCGACGGTGCTGGCCGAGCAGCGGCACCACCTCGCCGACCACACCGAGAAGCAGGCCGACGGCGAGCTGGAGTCGCAGCGGCAGCTGTGGGGCAGCGCGCTCGCGTTCGCGGTCAGCCTCATGGTGCTGGTGATGTTCAGCCGGTCGGCCCGCTCGCACCGGCGCCAGGTGGAGACGATCGCGGCCACCGACCCGCTGACCGGTCTGCCGAACCGGACGGCGTTCGCCGCCCGAACCGGGGTCGCGCTGACCGAGGACGCCAGCCACAGGCGGCGCCCGAAGCAGCCGCGCCTCGGCCGGGCCACCGTGCTGGTGGTCAACCTCGACGGGTTCCGCGACGTCAACGAGCAGCTCGGCCACCGGATCGGCGACGTGCTGCTCACCCACGTCGGCCGGCGTTTGCAGGAGTCGGTCCGCACCCACGACTTCGTCGCCCGGCTGGGCGGCGACGAGTTCGGCATCCTGCTGCGCGACGCCGACCCGACCATCGGGGAGACCATCGCCACCCGCCTCACCGACGCCTTCGACGAGCCGTTCGTCATCGACGACATCACGGTCGACCTGGAGGTCAGCGTCGGCGCCGCCACCGCCGGCCCCGGCGAGGACGTGCCGACCGTGCTGCGGCACGCCGACGTCGCCATGACCATCGCCAAGCAGCAGCGCCTCGGGTTCCGCCGGTTCTCCGCCGGGCGCACCGAGGACAGCAACGCCCGGCTCACCCTGCTGGGCGACCTGCGCCGCGCCCTGGACACCGGTGACGAGATCACCCTGCACTACCAGCCCAAGGTCAGCATCGACGACGGGTCGCTGGCCGGTGTCGAGGCCCTCGCCCGCTGGCGGCACCCGGTCAAGGGGCCGATCTCCCCCGGCGAGTTCATCCCGGTCCTGGAGGCCACCACGCTGATCCACCGGTTCACCCACCAGGTGCTCACGCAGGCGCTGACGCAGGCGCGGGCGTGGCTCGACCTGGGGCACCGGGTCCCGGTGGCGGTCAACATCTCCACCCGGTCGCTGCTCGACACCGGTTTCCCGGCCCGGGTCGCGGCGCTGCTGCGCCAGACCGGCGTGCCCGGTGACCTGCTGGGCATCGAGGTGACCGAGTACAGCATCATGAGCGACCCGAACACCGCCATCGAGGCGTTGCACCGGCTTCGTGGCCTCGGCGCGAAGATCTCCGTCGACGACTACGGCACCGGTTACTCCTCGATGACGTACCTGCGGCTGTTGCCGCTCGACGAGCTCAAGATCGACCGTTCGTTCGTGCAGGACATGAGCACCGACCGTGGCAACCGGGCGCTGGTCGCCTCCACCGTCGAGCTGGGCCACAACCTGGGTCTCACCGTCGTGGCCGAGGGGATCGAGGACGCCCCGACGCTGGCCGCGCTCGGCGAGATCGGCTGCGACCTGGCACAGGGATACCACCTGGCCAAGCCGATGCCGGCCGACGACATCACCCGCACGCTGCAGCGGAACGTCATCGCGGCGGCCTGACCGCCCGCCGGCGGGCGTCGGCGGCGGCCAGTCCCTCGCGTACCGCCCGGCGGGCCTCGGGATCCCACGGTCCGGAGGTGGCCAGCGGGATCTCGGTCATGAACCGCCGCTGCGACTCGGGGATCAGCTCGGCGACGCGGTCCGGGTCGGTCGCGGCGGTCGCGTACAGGTCGGGGCCGTCGGCGTAGAACAGGTCGATGACCACGATCCGGCCGTCCGCGGCGCGCATCACGTTGGCCGGGTTGTCGTCCAGGGGGCCGCACCAGGGCAGCTCGCGCCGGGCGAGGTCGTGGACGTCGCGCACGATGCCGGCGAGCTCGGCGACGTGCGGGGCGTGACCGGCGAGGGCCCGGTGGAAGGCGACAGCCTCGTCCTCCGGAACCGGCTGTAGCCACTCCATGATCTGCAGGTCTCCGCCACCGGCGAGACGGCGGTGCTCGAACAGGACCGGCACCTGACGGGTCGCGGCGGCCCGGGAGTAGAGGGCGGCGGTGTACGGCCCGGTCGGGTCGAACGGGCTGATCCGTGCGGCGGTGGCGCCGTCGGGTGAGCGGAGGGCGATGGCCCAGTCGCCGGCGCCGCAGGGGCTCCAGCCGTCACGCAGCAGGGCGTGTTCCACCTCGCGGTGGTCGGCCTGCCGGGTCATGGCTGCAGCCTAGGCGGCGCCGGCGATCGATGCCGGGTCAGGAGGTACGGCGGAAGGTGGCGTCGGCCCGCTCGGTGGCGGTGCTGATCGGGTCGATGCGCAGCGCGTAGTCGCTGTGCCGGATGTAGCGGTCCGGGAAGTTGTACGACTGGAACGACGACCAGCCGGCGTCGGCCAGCCCGCTGACCTGGCGGAAGGTGGCGTCCGACCGGAACGTGGCGGTGCCGTTGTTCGGTTCGAGCCGCAGCACGTAGTTGTTGTGCCGCAGGTAGTGGCCGGGGAAGTTGACCGACTCGAACGACACGGCGGTGCCGTCGGCGAGACCGGCGACCACGCGGAACCGGGAGTCCAGGGCCGGGGACACGTTCGCGTCGATGCGGGTGGCGAAGTTCGCGTGGCGTACGTATCGATCCTGGAGGTTGTAGGACTGGATCCGCTGGACCGTGACCGCGCCCGGGTTGCCGAGCTCGCCCGAGGGCCCGGCCAGGACGGTCGCCTTGGACACCGGCACGCCCAGGTTCGGGGTGCCGTCGGCGTTCCAGGAGATCCGCTGCGCCCGGCTGGTACGCGTGGTCCCGCACCCCTGCGACGCGGAGTCGTTGGCGTGGTAGACGATCCAGTCCTCGGTGCCGTCGGGCGACTTGAAGAAGCTGTGGTGGGCCGGGCCGTACACCCCGTTGCCGTCGCTGCGCTGGAACAGCGGGTCGGGCCGTTTGGTCCACGAGCTCCGGGCGAGCGGGTCGGAGCCGGTCAGCTCGAGCGCGCCGATCTTGTAATCGGGCGTGCCGCAGTAGCTGGCCGAGTAGGTCAGGAAGGTGCGGTTGTCGCGCTGCAGGACGTACGGCCCCTCGTTGACCGGGTTGCCGATCCTCTCCCAGGCGTAGGTGGGTTCGGAGATGATCGTGCCGAGCGCCGCGGGCGTCCACGGGTTGGTCAGGCGGGTGATGAACAGGCTCTGCAGGCCGCCGTTCTCGAAGCCGCCGTTGTTGTTGAACGCCGAGTACACGAAGTAGTCGACCCCGCCGACGGTCATCACGCTGCCGTCGATGGACCAGCCGTTGTTCGACATCAGGACCAGGGCGCCCTTGTACGTGTAGGGGCCCATCGGGTCGGTGCCGGAGCTCTCCAGGACGTGCTGGCGCTGCCCGCCGCAGCACGCGGACGGCCCGGCCGAGTAGTACAGGTACCAGCGCCGCCCGTTCGGCCCGTTGAGCAGGTGCAGGCTCGGCGCCCACATGTTCGACACGGCGTTGGGCTGCGACATGGTGAACACGGTGGTCTCGGGCGCCGTCCTCAGCCCGGCCAGCGTCGCCGACCTGCGGATGAGGATCCTGCCGGTCCACGTGGTGGCCGCGTAGTAGTAGTCGCCGTTGTAGTAGCCCATCCACGGGTCGGCGCTGTTGGGCGCGGCGACGACCGGGTTCTGGACGGTGGCCCCGGGCGCGGCGACGGCCGGGGCTGCCATGCCGAGCGTGATCGCCGTCAGCAGGGCCGTCAAGAGTGCACGCAGGCGCACGCCGCCTCCTTGGTTAGCGCTCACAAAGATGACGGGCATGTTACGAGACATAGACAGACTTAACAAGACTCACGAATCGGCGAGACGTGGAGATTTCGACGAGGTTTCTTGACGAGCGCGACATGGACCGGCATGTTAACGATCACACCTCGTCCCCCTCTGGCAAGGAAGTCTCGATGGGTCTCCCCGCTCGCCTCCGCCGCAAGGTCACGGTCGCGCTGGCCCTGATGGTCGTGCTGCTGGCCGGACTCGCCGCTCCGGCATCCGCCCAGTTCATCGCGGTCAGCAACCCGGTCATCAAACAGCGCGCCGACACGGCGATCTTCAAGCACACCGACGGCTACTACTACATGACCGCCTCGGTGCCCGACTACAAGCGCGTCGAGCTGCGCCGCGCCACCACCCTGCAGGGCCTCGGCTCCGCCGCCACGTCCAACGCGTTCGTCGCGCCGTCCAGCGGCGCGCTCAGCGGCTGGATCTGGGCGCCGGACATCCAGTACATCGACGGCGCCTGGTACATGTACTTCTCCGCCTCCCCCAACACCGCCCAGTTCGACCAGCGCCTCTACTGGATCCGCAACACCAGTGCCAACCCGATGACGGGTACGTGGAGCGCCCCCCAGCGTTTCAACACGGGCTGGGAGTCGTTCCAGCTGGACGCGGCGGTCTTCGTCAACAAGGGCGTGCGCTACTTCGCGTGGGCGCAGGACAGCCCGTCGACCAACTTCAACAGTCACATGTACATCGCCCGGATGAGCGGCCCGACCGCGATCACCGGCACCGCCGTGGAGATCGCCCGGCCCACCGTCGCCTGGGAGAAGGAGGGCGTGGCCGGCGTCGTCGAGGGCCCGTCCCCGCTGGTCAAGAACGGCCGTGTCTACATCGCCTACTCGGCGTCGGCCACCGACTCGCGCTACAAGCTGGGCCTGCTGTCCTCGTGGGACACCGCCGACCTGCTCAACCCGGCGTCCTGGTACAAGCACCCGAACCCGGTGTTCCAGACGGCCAACGGCGTCTACGGCCCCGGCCACGGCAGCTTCACCGTCGCCGAGGACGGCGTCACCGACATGCTGGTCTACCACGCGCGCGACTACGCCACCCCGACCCCGGACGCGCTGACCGACCCCAACCGGCACACCCGCGTGCAGCAACTGCTGTGGCGGGAGAACGGCGACCCGTTCTTCGGCCAGCCGATCCCCAGCACCGTCGTCAACCCCGGCATCCGCGGCCAGCACAGCAACCGTTGCGTCGACAACTGGAACCGGGACACCACCCTCGGCGCGCTCGTCAAGATCTACGACTGCAACGGCGGCACCGCCCAGCAGTTCGAGTGGAACTACCGCAACGGCACGTACTACGAGATCCGCAACCGCAACACCGGCACCTGCCTGGCCAACCTGACCGGCAGCACCGCCTCCAACGCCGACGTCGGCCTCTACACCTGCAACGGCTCCACCGGCCAGCAGTGGATCGTCCAGGACCGGGGCAGTGGCTGGTTCTCGCTGCGCAACGTCGCCGGCAACAGCTGTCTGGACAACTACAACTGGGACGCCGCCAACGGCGCCCGGCTGTCCCTCTACCCCTGCAACGGCCTGGCCGCCCAGTTCTGGCGCCTCGGCTGACCGGGATCGGGGCGGCGGCAGCGCCGCCCCGATCCGTCCACATCGACGCGGACGTCGCGGCCCGCCCCGGCGATCAGAGGGTGAGCACCACCGTGGAGATGCTGCGGGCAGGGACGCTGACGGTGACCTGACTGCCGTTGACGGTGGCGGGCTGGGCGGCGGCGTTGGCGGTCTGCGAGGTCAGCAGGTGCTCGGCCCTCGTGACGGCCTGCGGAGACTGGACGACGGCGTTGTTCACGGCGCTCGTCGAACGGTTGAGCACCACCAGGGTGATCTTCCCGTCGCCCTGGTAGGCGGTGATCTCCAGCGGGGACGCCTTGGTGCTCTTGGTGAGGGCGACCCGCTGGTGGCCGGGGCGGACGTACTTGGCGAACTGGGAGAACGCGTAGCCACGTTTGAGCGGGGCGCCGGCCGTGGTGCCGTAGGCCGCCTCACCGTCACCGATGAACGAGTAGTAGCGCTTGCCGTACCACCAGATGTAGGCGGCCCAGTTGGACTCCATCGACTTGTGGACCGTACGCATGATGTCGTCGAGGGTCTCGTTCCAGACGGTCTGGTTTCCCGGGTTGCCCCAGATGTTGGAGCCGCTGCCGTCGGCCTCGTGCAGGTTCCATTCGGTCATCCACACCGGCTTGCCGTTCTGCGCGGCGAGCGGGTAGTCCTTCAGGCGGCCGGACGCCTCGGTGCCGTAGAGGTGGCCGCCGATGTAGCCGATGTTGTTGCGGGCGGTCGTGTCGTTCAGCGTCGGGTCGGTGTAGCCGTAGTTGAGGTTCACCGCCTCGGCCACCATCAACTTCGTGTTCTGCACCTTGGCGCCCTGGTCGCGGACGAAGGTGCGCAGTTCGGTGCCGCTCCAGTCCATCGAGTCGTAGTCGGGGTGCCAGTCCGGCTCGTTCTGCACCGAGGTGACATCGATGCCGACGCCCTGGCCGCGCATGTACTGCACGTAGCTGTTGAGGTGGCCGGCATAGTCGTCGTAGTAGTCGGTCTTCAGCTTGCCGCCGTTGACCCGGCTGTTGTTGGTCTTCCACGCGGCGGGGGCGGTCCACGGGGAGGCGAGGACCTTGACGTTCGACCCGTAGGACTTCGCGGTCTTCAGGGCGTTGACCTGGGTGCCCCATTCGCCGGAGACCGGGGAGACGCCGGTACGCACGATCGACAGGCCGAGCTGGCCGGGACCGAGGCCTACCAGGGTCTGTGTCTCGGCGGTGGACCAGGCGCTGCCCCAGATCGACACCGCGGCACCGAAGCCGTCGATCGTCTGATAGCGGGTCGCGGTGTTCACCGTGATGTCGGCCTGCGCCGGCGGAAGGCCCGTCGAGGGCGACGACGAGGGCGACACCGGTGACGAGGACGGCGATGGGGCGGTGCCGCCGGTGCAGGCCACACCGTTGAGCGCGAAACTCGCCGGCGCCGGGTTGCCGCCGGTCCAGGCGCCGTTGAAGCCGAACGAGACGGTTCCGTTGGTGGCGACCGCGCCGTTGAAGGCGGCGTTGCGTGCGGTGACCGCGGACCCGCTCTGGGTCAGGGTCGTGTTCCAGGCCTGGGTGACGCTCTGGCCGGCCGGCCAGTTCCACGTCAGCGTCCAGCCGGTCAGCGGGTCGCCGAGGTTGGTGACGGCCACGTCGGCGCCGAAGCCGCCCTGCCACTGCGACGTCACCGTGTATTTCACCGCACAGCCCGCGGCCGCGGCGGCCGGTAACGCCACCGCCGCCGTCGCCGCGCCGAGCAGCAGGACGCCACCCAGCATGACGATTCTGTTTTTGCGCATGCGCTTCTCCTGAGGGGATCGCGGTGGGGGATGAAACCGCTGCCGCGCATATTACGGGAGCGCTCCCAACACCCTCAAGAATGAAAGCGAAAATGTACGACCATTGCGCCCGGATGGTCATAACACTTCTCCCTCGGCTATTTCGGGAAACAGTGGCCCCACCGGCCACACACTCCGGCGGAATGCTCTCGCCGCACCGCTCGACTGGCAGATCATGACGATGTGACGATCCTGACCCGTATGCGCCTCGGTGTACGCCTGGCGGTGGCCTTCGCCGTCGTCGTCGGGCTGATGCTGGTGATGATGACCGAGGCCCTGGCCACGTCGTCGAGCCAGCACGCCGCGACCGGCCGGATGAACCGGGCCCAGCAGTTCGTCGCCACGGTGAAGGACGCCAAGTTCTCCGCCGCCGACTTCAACGGCTGGCAGACGGCGTACGCCTTCGACGCGCTGCGCGGTGTCGCGGACGCCGCCGCCGACACCGGGTCGTCACGGGCGGCGTTCCTGGCCTCGGTCGCCACGTTCCGGGACCGGGTGGAAGCAGCCGCCGGCAAGGCGCCCAACGCCGCGGCCCAGGACGTGCTGCAGGAGATCGACGCGGTGGTCGACGAGTTCATGACCGTCGACACCGAGATCGCACGCCTCTACACGGCCGGCAACGACCGCGCCGCCAACGACCTGGTGCTGGGCAAGGAGATCGAGCTGTTCCAGCAGATCGGGGACCTGCTCGACCGGGCGGCCACCACCGCCGACGAGGAGTTCGCCGCGGCCGAGCTCGAGGCCGCGGACGCACACACCAACGGCACCCGCATGACCTGGGCCGTCGGCCTCGGAGCGGTGGTCGTGGCGGTGATACTCGCCGCCATGGTCACCCTGTCGGTGACCCGGCCGGTCGAGCGGATCCGGCGGCGGCTCGAGCTGCTCGCCGAGGGCGACCTCGCGACACCGGTCGAGGTCACCGGCAACGACGAGGTCGCCGAGATGGCCGGCGCCCTCGGGCGCAGCCTGGACTCGCTCGGCACGGTGATGCGCACCATCGACGACTCGTCGTCGGCACTGGCCACCGCGGCCGAGGAGATGTCCGCCGCGTCCACCCAGATCGCCTCCTCGGCCGAGGAGTCGGCGGTCCAGGCGCAGGCCGTCGCCGAGGCCGCGACCCAGGTGTCGGACAACGTGCAGGCGGTGTCGGCCGGCAGCGAGCAGATGGGCGCGTCGATCCGGGAGATCGCCCACTCCACCAGTGAGGCCGCCGCCGTCGCGGTCACCGCCGTGCAGGCCGCCGAGGCCGCCAACACCACCGTCGCGTCGCTCGGCGAGTCGTCCCGGGAGATCACCGAGGTGGTCAAGGCGATCACCTCGATCGCCGAGCAGACCAACCTGCTGGCGCTCAACGCGACCATCGAGTCGGCGCGGGCCGGCGAGGCGGGCAAGGGCTTCGCCGTGGTGGCCGGGGAGGTCAAGGAGCTGGCACAGGAGACCGCCCGGGCGACCGAGGACATCATCCGCCGGGTCGACGCCATCCAGAGCGGCACCACCAGCGCGGTCGCGGCGATCGGCGAGATCGCGGCGGTCATCCGGCGGGTCAGCGACTACCAGACCACGATCGCCTCGGCGGTCGAGGAGCAGACCGCCACGACCGCCGAGATGAACCGCAGCGTCGCCGACACCGCGCAGGCCGCCGACACGATCGCCGTCAACGTGTCGACGGTCGCCGAAGCCGCCAAGCTCACCACGCAGGGTGTCACCGAGGCCCAGCAGGCGACCGCGGAACTGGCCGGGATGTCGGCCAACCTGCGGACCCTCGTGTCGCACTTCCGTTACTGATACTGACTCGCTCGTGTCGCACTTCCGTTACCGACTCCAGAGCTCGCGGAGGCGGTCGGCTGCGGTGGCGGCCTGCGCGTAGCCGGCCTCGGCGGCGGGCCGGCGGCGGGCCGGGTCGAGCACGTTGGCGCCGATCGCGCGGACCGCGGCGGCGTCCGGGGCGATCACGACACCGGGCACGCCGAGGGTCCGCAGTTGCACGCCGGGCCGGCCCGACGAGCGCGCCGACCGGGTCGTCGGCGCCAGCACCACCACGCGGCGGGCGCCCTCGGCGAGGTCCACGTTGGCCACCGAGCGCACTCCCCCGTCGACGTACCGGACGCCGTCGATCGTCACCGGCGGCCACACCAGCGGGACCGCGCAGCTCGCGGCGACGGCGTCGATCAGGGAGACTCCACTGTCGGCGTCGAACACCCGTACCTCCCCGGTCTCCGCCTCGACCGCGGTGATCCGCAACCGGGCCGCGGGCCAGTCACCGTCGCCGATGCGCCGGGCGATCACCGCTCGCCGGTCCGCCTCGGAGACCGCGGTCCGGGTGCGCAGCGCCCGCCGCCCCAGCCACGCCCGGCCGCGCACCGGATCGCCCGGCCAGAGGCCGGCCACCAGGAAGCCCAGCAGGACACCGGGGCCGATGCGGGCCGACAACTCACCGGTCGCCTCGGCGAGTTGCGCGTCGAAAAGATCCTTCAGCGGTACGCCGGACAGCACCTGAGCGGCCACGGAGGAGCCGGCCGACGTCCCGACGAACAACCCGGCATCGGTGAGATCGACGCCGCGTTCGGCCAGCCCGTGCAGCATCCCGATCTCCCACGCGACGCCGGTGACGCCGCCCCCGCCGAGCACCAGAGCCTTCCCGTCAACTCCCATGCCCGCGATCCAAGCACGCCGGTCCCCGTCCCGGCCAGGCCCGCACGATCGGCGTCAGCCGGCGCCGAGCCAGGCCGGCAACGGTTCGCACGCCTGCAGCCAGGAATCGGGGACGCCGGCCAACCCGGTCCGCGCGGCGACGACACCGCCGACCATCGCGCACGTCGTGTCGATGTCGCCGCCCGGCAGAGCAGTGGTCCACAGCGCCTCGGCCAGGTCGCCGGCGGTGGAGGCGCACCAGATCGCGTACGGGACCGTGTCCGGCGCCGAGATCTCCCGCCCGCAACCGAGCATGCCCGCGACGTGCCGGGAGTCGGCGCCCGGCAGTATCCGGGCGGCCCGGCGCAGCCGCGAGCGGACCTCGCTCTCCGGTGTCCGGTCGATCACCGCGGCCATCAGGTCTCCGCCGCGGGCCCCGGTCACGCTCACCGCCGTGGCGACGGCCACCGCCACGGCTCCGGCGACGGCTTCCGGGTGGGCGTGGGTGACCTCCGCCGACCGCGCCGCCTCGGTGACGACCGTGTCGAGGTCACCGGCGAACCAGGCGCCGAGCGGTGCGACCCGCATCGCGGCGCCGTTTCCCCACGAGCCCATGCCGTCGAACTGATCGCGGGTGACCGCCGCCCAGTCCCGGCCCGCACCGATCTCCCGCAGCACCCGGTGCATCGACGGGCCGTACGAGCGGTTCGGGTCGGTGGCGTACGCGTCGGCGAAGGCGGTGGCCAGCGCATCCTGGTCGATGTAGCCGAAGCGCTCGAGGATCTGCAGCACCGAGAGGGCCATGGCCGTGTCGTCCGTCCACAGCCACGGGCCGTCCGCGAGCCGCCGCCCGGCCAGAGCCGTCTCCAGCCCGTCGGCGGAGTGGAGCAGCCATGTCTCGCCGAACGCGTCACCCAGCGCGAGCCCGCGCATGGCCGTCACCGCCGCCACCCGATTCGTCATCCGCCCATGATCACCCGGGCGGTCCGGCGGGGCCACCGGGATCCGGGGGCGACGGTATCGTTCGGTGAATGTCGAGCAGATACCGTGCCGGAGACCGCGACGCCATCACCGCCAGGCAGGTGAGGATCGACGCGGTGCTGGCCCGTCGCAGCGGTTTCACGCCGCCGCCGACGACCGGGGCCGCGTTGCGGTTCGCCGCCGACTACGCGCGGGTCAACCTGCTGACGTATCTGTACGAGGCGCTCGACGCCCCGGCCGCCGGCGTCTCGGGCGAGGGGCGACGGCCGGCTGAGACCCACCGTGAGCGGGTCCGGCGCGGAGTCGCACTGTCCGATTCCGGGCGGGTGCCGGGCACGCTGGGTGACCTGTTCCACGCGCCGACCGGCGACACACGGCACGCCCACGCCCCCGGCCACGGGTTCGCCGCCGAGACGTGGGAGGGCATGTGGCCGGATCAGTGGCTGCTCGACGGTCTGGAGCACGCCTACACGCTCGCCGAGGCCGTGCTCGCCGATGACATCACCACGCTGGAGATCATCGCCGGGGTTCCGCTGGCCGACGCCATCACCGACGGGGCGCTGACCTTCGGCGATCTCGACAACCAGGTGCTGTCGCTGGCCTCCGACGCCTTCCGGGAGCGCCTGGAGGATCACGAGCCGGCATTCGACCCCGAGCAGACCGTCGACATGGGCGCGCCGCTCTCCACGCTGCCGGAACTGCTGCGCACGGCCCGGCACGAGTGGACGGCGGCCGAGCGGCTCGCCCTGGTGATCGCCGGTCTGGCCCTGATCGAGCGGACCGCGCCCGAGTTCTGACTCACCACCCACGCCGCCGCCGGGCGGCGCCCAGTGCTCGTTCACCCGCCCGCCGCGGCCGGGTGGCGCCTCAGTTCTGATTCACCGGCCACGCGGCGGCCGGGTCGCAGCGCCGTGGGCAGGCGAGCAGGTAGACCATGTTGCCGAGGAACAGGCCGTACGCGCCGGAGTCGAACGTGTCGGGCTGCCGCGGCGCCTCGGCCCGTTTCGGGAACCCGAAGTTCTCCGGCACCTGCGCCAGGAACTCCATAGCGGCCCCGCAGGCGCAGGTGTGCTCCTCCGGCCCCTGGATCCAGTCGGGCTCGCCGCCGACGCTGAACTCCCAGTCGTCGTCGGGACCGGCCTCGCGCAACACCAGCCGCAGCGGCTGCAGGGTCTCGTCGGCTGCCGCGGCCACCACGTCGCCGCGGTGCCGCAGGATCCGCCAGAACGCGGTCGTGTTCCCGCCCAGTGGCATCTCCCAATACCGTTCCGGCAGCTGAGAAGGGCCGAAGGCGGCCTCGTTGTGGACCGGGCACTGGAAGACCAGCAGGTGCTCGCCACCGAAGGCGGCGACGTCGTCCGGGACGTCGATCTGGAAGAACAGCGCCATCCGCCGTCCGCAGGTGCACTCCGGCCAGGGCTGTCCGGCGTCCAGGACCGGCCAGCCGCCGACGGTGTTCCGGTCCCCCGCCACGGCAGGCTGGGAGGTCATCTCGATCACGCGCATCATCCGACGATATCGGCGCCGGGCCGGCCGGCGGCGGACGGCACGGCCTCGGCGACGACGGGATCCCGCCCGGCCGGGAGATACCGGACGACACCGGTCGCCATATCGTGAACGTATCAACAATTGCGCATTCGTTGCATTCAGAATCGGATATTGCGCGACCGCCGTAAAACGGTAAGTTGATTGACGCTGATGACTGGGAACGGCGAAAAGGATGCGCATTGGTGAATTCCGCTGTCACGGCGCCGCGGGGTATCGGGTCCGTCGAGGCGCTGGCGGCACTGCTCGTTCTGCTCGTCGTCGTCCGGACCCCGCTCGCCGGTCTGGTGTCCGATCCGAGGTTGCAGACGTGGACCACGGTGTTCGTGTCGGTGCTGGTGCAGGCGGTGCCGTTCCTGGTCTTCGGGTCGTGCTGTCGGCGGTGATCGCGGTGTTCGTGCCGCGGTCGTTCTGGGCCAGGGCGCTGCCCCGGCATCCGGCCCTGGCGGTCCCGGCGGCGGGCCTCGCGGGGGTGATCCTGCCCGGCTGCGAGTGCGGCAGCGTGCCGATCGCGGGCTCCCTGATCCGGCGGGGTGTGACACCGGCTGCGGCGCTCGCCTTCCTGCTGTCCGCGCCGGCGATCAACCCGATCGTGCTGACCGCGACCGCGGTGGCGTTCCCCGGCGATCCGGAGATGGTGGCCGCCCGCGCAGTGGCCAGTCTCGTCGTGGCCGTCGGCATGGGCTGGCTGTGGTTGCGGCTGGGCCGCACCGAGTGGATCCGGCTGCCGCGCCGTTCCGACCTGGACGACGAGTCCCGGGCCCGGGCGTTCTGGGCGGCCTGCCGGCACGACGTGATGCACGCCGGCGGCTTCCTCGTGATCGGGGCCGCGGCCGCCGCGACGATCAACGTCGTGGTGCCCGAGTCCTGGCTGCAGGGTCTGGCCGCCGACCCGGTCCTGTCGGTGCTGACGCTCGCGGTCCTGGCCGTGCTGCTGTCGATCTGCAGCGAGGCCGACGCGTTCGTGGCCGCGTCCCTGTCGCAGTTCTCGCTGACGTCACGGCTGGTGTTCCTGGTGGTCGGCCCGATGGTCGACCTGAAACTGATCTCGATGCAGACCGGTGTGTTCGGCCGCCGGTTCGCATTCCGGTTCGCGCCGGCCACCTTCGTGGCGGCGGTCGTGGTGGGCTCGGCCGTCGGGGTGGTGATCTGGTGAACCGGCGGGCACAGGCGATCGTGATGACGCTGTTCGGTGGGGCGATCCTCCGCGTGAGCCTCACCGACGTCTACCTGCGCTACGTCAAGGAGGGGCTGCGGCCGTTCCTCGTCGCGGCGGGCGTTCTGCTGCTCGCGGCCGCGGCGATGACGCTCTGGTACGAGCTGCGGTCCCGGCCGGCGGCACAGCACGGGCACGCCCATCACGAGCCGCGCGTCGGGTGGCTGCTGATCCTTCCAGCGGCGGGGCTGCTGTTGATCGCCCCGCCGGCGCTCGGGTCGTACGCCGCCGGGCAGTCCGGAACCGTGCTGGCCGCCGCGCAGGTGGAGTCGGAGTTCTCGCCGCTGCCACCCGGTGATCCGGTGCCGCTGAGCCTGATGGACTACGCGACCCGGGCGGTGTTCGACGAGGGAAGGAGCCTGACCGGGCGCACGCTGCGACTGACCGGCTTCGTCACGCCCGGCCCGGACGGGCGCCCGATGCTGGCCCGGATGGTGCTGGCCTGCTGCGCCGCCGACGGCCGCCCGATCAAGGTCGGTCTCACCGGCGTGGCCGTCGAAGCGCCGGCCGACCGGTGGGTGCAGGTGGTCGGCGTCTACAGCAGCCGGGTGGACCGGGACCCGGTGAACCAGGCCGGGGTGCCGTTCTTCGAGGTGACGAGTTGGCAGGAGACCACGGCGCCGCGGAGGCCGTACGAGTGAGGACGTCGTTGAAGCACAGCCTGCCGGTCGCCGTCGCGCTCGCCGCGACCGGCGCCCTGGTCCTCGGCCGCGGCCCCGCCGAACCGGCCCCGGGACCGCCACCGGAGACCCGCCCCGCGCGGCCGGCGGCGGCGACGGCCTGGCCCGGAGTGGAGGCCGCCGTCCTCGCGGACCTGCCGTTGCGGCCGCTGCTGTTCCTCGACACCGCCCGGGTGGTGGGTGTCGCGACCAGCAACGACGACCATTTCCAGCGTCTGCTGCTGCACGGCCCCGACGGCGCTCCACGGGAGTTGCGGCGGCTGGACACGGCGGTGAACCCGCGGTTCGAGAACGTGATCCCCGCCGGCGACGACGTGGTGTGGACCGAGTTCGCCGACACCGGGCCGCCGACGCTGTGGGCGGCGAGCGTGACCGGCGGCGGACCGGCCCGGCAGTTGACCGGCGACGTCGGTGACGTGCTGTTCTACGGCAGCCAGGACGACCTGGTCCACCATGCCGGGCGGGTGTACTGGACCGCTCGGCCCACCGACGGGACGGCCACGACCGAGGTCCGGTCGGTCGCGCTGACCGGCGGCCGGGTCCGGGTCGACCGGCAGCCGGGCGAGTGGACGATGGCCCCGTGGCCGTGGCTCGACGACGGCGCCAGTGGGGGCGCGGCCGCGACCCTGCTGCGCAACACGAGCACCGGCCGCGAGATCACGGTGCCGACCGGCAGCGCCGAGTTCGCCGCGTGCAGCCCGTCGTGGTGCCGGGTCGTGGTCCTCGACGGCGACGCGCCGGCCCGCATCGACCTGATGCGCCCGGACGGCGCCGAGCGACGGGCGATCGCCGGTGGTGGCGCGAGGGCCGCGGTGCCGGACGTGGCGATCCTCGACCGCTTCGAGATCCTCGCCGACCCGGGACCGCAGTCCGCGGCCACCGGCACCGCGGGCCTGCTGGTCTACGACATCGCCACGGGCTCGACCGTCGAGCTGGCCGCCGCCGCGAACGACACGCAGAGCCGTGGCGGGCTGGTGTGGTGGTACACCAGCAGCGGCGCGACGGCTCAGTGGCACGTGCTGGACCTGCGCACGGCATGAGTCATCGGCGGCCGCTGCCGCCATCGGCCAGGAAGGCCAGGATGCCGTCGATCAGCCGGCCGGTCGACTCCCCCGGCAGCGAGTAGTACACCCGCTGGCCACGGCGGCGCCGCTGGATCAGGCCGGCGTCGGCGAGGTGGCGCAGGTGGTGCGAGATCGCGGTGGGGTGCGCCCGCACGATCCCCGCCAGCTCCGACGGTGTCGCCTCCCCCGCGCGCAGGACCAGCAGGATGTGCAGGCGGTGCTGGTAGGCCATGCCCCGCAGCACCTCGACGGCACGGTCCAGGTCGGACGGGTGGATCACCGGCTCGACGGTCACGCCGGCACCGCCCGTACCGTGCCGGCCGCCCGTCGCAGTGCCCACGACACCGCCAGGGCCGCGGTCGCGGCCAGCGAGATGCTCGCGCCCGCGGCGAGGTCCCACCGGCTCGACGCATAGAGCCCGGCGAGGCCGCTCGCGACGGCGAAGGCCACCGCCAGAGCGGTCGTCACCGGCAGGCGGTCCGACCAGAGCCGGGCGGCGGCGGCCGGGGCGACGATCAACGACAGGGCGAGGATCGTACCGACGGCCGGCACCACGGTGACCACCACCAGCACCACGGTCAGGAGCAGCACCACGTCCCAGGCGCCGGCCGGGACACCGGCGGCCCGCGCGCCGGCGGGGTCGAAGGCGGTGAACAGCAGCGGCCGGGCGCAGACCAGCAGGAGCGACGCGACCACGGCCAGCACGGCGGCGGTGGTGACGAGATCCCCGGCGCTGACCGTGAGGATCGAGCCGACCAGGAACGACGACAGGTCCCGGCTGAACCCGCTCTGGGTGGCCACCAGGGCCGCACCCAGGGCGAACCCGCCGGACAGCAGCACCCCGGTGGCGGCCGCGGCGTCCTGCCCCCGGCGGCGGGTCAGCGCGGCCACGCCCAGAGCCACGAGAGAGCCGGTCACCACGCCGCCGAGCAGCAGGTTCACGCCGACGATCGACGCGGCGACCACGCCCGGGAAGGTGGCGTGGGTGAGGGCCATGGTGAAGAACGACAGTCGCCGTACCACCACCTGCACCCCGATCAGGCCGGTCAGCGCGCCGACCAGGATCACCTCGGCGACGGCCCGGTGCATCACGTCATCCCACCAGCTCATGCGGGGACCTCCGGTTCGCCGGGACCGGGCGCGGGTGGCGGCGGTCGCGCCACCGGCGTACCGGCAGGAACAGCAGATAGGCCAGGACGAGAGCCAGGACCACCGAGGACGCCGAGGTCAGCGCCACCCCGTAACGCAGCGACGCGGTCCAGCTGACCAGCAGTCCCGTATAACCGGCGGTGACGACCAGCCCGGCGCCGAGGACGGCCATCACGGCCACACGGTCGGTGACCATGCGGGCCGCGGCCGCCGGGACGATCAGCAGCGCGACCACCAGGATCGTGCCGACCGCGCGGACGGCCGCCACCACGACCAGGGCGAGCAGCACGTTGAGCCACAGGTCGAGCAGGCCGATGCGCAGCCCGGCGGCCGCCGCGCCGGCCGGGTCGAACGCCCGGAACAGCAGCGCCCGCCACCCCGCCACGAGCAGCACGAGGATCACCGCGGCCAGCACGGCGGTCTCGGCGATCTGCCGCGGCGTCACGGTCAGCAGTCGCCCGAAGAGAAAGGCGGTCAGATCCGAGGTGTACGACGAACGCCGTGACACCAGGATCACCCCGATCGAGAACATGGCGGTGAGCACGACCGCCGTGGCCGCGTCGTCGGAGAGCCGGGCGCTGTGTGTCAGGACGGTCAGCACGACGGCGGTGAGCACCCCGGCGACCAGCGCGCCGACGAGCAGGCCGTCCAGACCGCCGGCCAGGAACCCGATCACGACACCGGGAAGGACGGTGTGGGTGAGGGCGTCGGAGACGAACGACAGGCCCCGCACGAAGACGAAGACACTGACCGGGCCGCAGATCAGCGCCAGCAGGGCGATCTCGGTGAGGGCACGGCCCATGAACGGTACGGCGAACGGCTCGATCACGGGTCGACCAGCACCATCCGGCCGTCGGCCAGGTCGAGGGCGGCATGGGCGTACGTCTGCCGCAGTGGACCGGCCGTGAGGGTCTCGCCGGGCGTGCCCACCGCCCATTGCCGTCCGTTGACCAGGCAGACCAGGTCGGCGAGATCACGGGCGACGCCCAGGTCGTGGGTGCTGAGGATCAGCGCCGTCCCGGCCGCGGACAGCTCGCGCAGCACCCGCACGATGGCCTCCTGGCTGATCGCGTCGACGCCGTTGAACGGCTCGTCGAGCAGCAGCAGCCGGGGCTCGGCGGCGATCGCGCGGGCCAGCAGGACCCGCTGGCGCTGCCCGCCGGAGAGCAGACCGAAGCGGTGCCGGGCCCGGTCGGCGAGCCCGACCCGGTCGAGGGCCTCGGCGACGGCACGGCGATCGGGGGTACGGACCGGGCGCCACCAGCCGAGCCGCCGGTACCGGCCCATCATCACCACCTGGCGGACGCTGACCGGGAAGTCCGGATCGAGGTTGCCGGTCTGCGGCACGTAACCGGCCAGGCCACGGGCGGCGGCCGGGGACCGGCCCAGGACGGTGACGGTGCCGTCGAGGATCTCGGCCAGCCCGAGGACCGACTTGAGCAGAGTGGATTTGCCGGCGCCGTTCGGGCCGACCAGGGCGAGCCGTCGCCCCGCGCCCAGCTCGAGGTCGACGCCGGTGAGCACGGGCCGGCCCTGGTAGCCCACGCTGACCCCGGTGTAGCGCAGGGCGACGCTCGTCATGGTCAGCCGGCCAGCGCGTCGACGATGACCCGGGTGTTGTGCCGTTCCGCGCCGAGGTACGTACCCTCCGGGGTGCCCGGCTCGCCCAGGCTGTCGCCGTACAGGGCGTCCTCCCCGGCAACCACCTTCACCCCGGCCTGCCGGGCGAGGGCTTCGGCGGTCCGGGGCGGCAGCGAGCTCTCCGCGAAGATCGCCTTGGTGCCGGTGGCCCTGATCTTCGCAACCAGGTCGGTGAGCTGCTTGGCCGACAGTTCGGCCGAGGTGTCCATGCTGGGGATGACCGAGCCGACGAACTGCAGGTCGTAGCGGGCCACGTAGTAGCCGAAAGCGTCGTGGTTGGTGACGAGTCTGCGCTGGTCGGCGGGGATCCTCTGCCAGGCGGCGGCGTTGCCGGCGTCGAGTTCGTCGAGCTGCGCGGTGTAGCCGGCGAGGTTCTTGCCGAACGCGTCGGCCTTGGCCGGGTCGGCGGTGGCGAGGCCCTTCTGGATGTTGGTCACCATGATCTTCGCGTTGCGGGGGTCGTGCCAGATGTGCGGGTCGTGTTCCTCGCCCTCTTCCCCGGCGTGCTCGCCCTCCTCTCCGGCGTGCTCGCCTTCGTCCTCTTCGTGGTGGCCGCCCTCGCGGAGGGTGACACCCTGGCTGGAGTCGACGACCGTTCCGGTGAACCCGGCGGACTCGATGGTGCGGTCCAGCCACTCCTCCAGGCCGACGCCGTTCTTGACGATCAGCTTGGCGCTCGCGATGGCCTGCAGATCGGCCGGTGTCGGCTCGTAGTCGTGCGGGTCCACGTTCGGTTTGATGATCTGCGTGACGGCGACATCCGATCCGCCGATGTTGCGGACGAAGTCGGCGATCTCGGGGGTGGTGGCCACGACGGCGAGCTTGGGCCCGCCCGATGCGGAGCCGGCCGAACCAGCGGCCGGATCGGCGGCGGAAGACCCGCACCCGGCGATCGCGGTGACGGCTGCGGCGAGGGCCGCGGTCCAGGTCAGACGGTGGGCGTGCTTCATCGTTCTCACTCCTGTCACTGAGTGAGCGGAACGATAATCATTCCCAAAACTTATCGTCTAATAGTGAACTGACGATGTGTCAACCATGCCGCGGCGGCGCTCTCCTCGCGCATGAGCCCGGGTGGGCGGACAGGTGCCGCCGAGGACTCGTGACACTATGGCGATCGACACCCCGGCCCCGGCCCGCGATGTCACGGATGGTGACTCGGCGTGGTGCAGGCATCGGGCGCCTTCTCAGCCGTCGGGCGCGCTCAACCGGCTGCGGCGGGCCTTTCGGCGATCCGCAGCGTCACCGTGTCGCCGCCGGCCCACCGGACGTCGACCGTCTCGTCGCTACGCGTGGTGACCTCTGGAGACGGGCCGGCGGGGCCGCCACCGAGGCGGACCAGGGAGGCGTACAGGGCGGTGCCGCCGGGATGGACCGCGGTCAGGTAGGGCGTCGCCGAGCGCTCGGCGAAGGCGTCGGCGCCACACCGGTCACGCACGCCCGCGCCGGTGAGTCCCACCAGCGCGGTGATCGCGCTGTGCAGCCCGGACGGGGTCGACACCTCGGCGGAGGATCCCGTGATCACGCGGGCGGGGGCGGTCGAGCCGGCGAGCGCGTAGCCGCCGTCCCGGACCCGGAAGCCCGCCGGTGCGGTGACCCGATGGACGCGGACCTCGAAGGCGCCGTCGGTGGCGGAGGCCGTGACCACCTCGACCGGCCCGTCGCGGTACGCCGATGACGCGGCGCCGGTCGGCTCGATCAGCGAACGGATCGAGGTGTGGCCGTCCGGGCCGATCACGGCGAGGTGCC
Source organism: Actinoplanes sp. CA-252034 (assembly GCF_050956125.1). Lineage (NCBI taxonomy): Bacteria > Bacillati > Actinomycetota > Actinomycetes > Micromonosporales > Micromonosporaceae > Actinoplanes > Actinoplanes sp. CA-252034. The sequence continues at coordinate 4,931,707 of NZ_CP191846.1, read as the reverse complement.
CGTCGACCGGGTCGGTCCACGACTCCGGGTCGAGTTGGGGGGCGGTGTGGGTGCTGTACGCCAGCCGGACGTAGTGCGGGTCGGCCGGTGTCCTGGCGCGGTCGCTGCCGTGGTTGAGCAGCCGGACCACGCCGTCGGCACGGGTGCCGTGGAGCAGCCAGTTCGGGCCCGGCAGGTGCACGGTCACGTCCCGCAGCTCGATCTCGGCGGGCTCCTCGGTCGCCGTCCAGACCGGATGCTCCGCGGGCAGCAGGAGCCCGAGGAAGGCCTTCGACGCCCAGTACGGCGAGGCGGGCCCCGAGTAGGGCTGGATCATCGGCGGGAACGGCCGGTGCCAGCCGAGGGTGAGCAGCCCGTGTTCGTCGAGCGCCCCGTGGCCGAGGAAGTGTCTCAGCACACCGGAGGCGATCCGCCTGGTCCGGCCCGGTGACAGCGGCCCGGAGCCGGTCAGCGGCCCGAGCCAGAGCGGCGCGACGGTCGCGAACCGGTAGGCCAGCGACCGGCCCTGGAAGACCGGACGGCCGTCGGCGGCGAAGAAGTGCTGGTAGCCGTCGAGGAACGCGCCGACCCGGCCGGTCCAGCGGCCGTGGTCGCCGGTCATCCGGGCCCACAGGACCGGGTAGAGGTGCAGGGCCCAGCCGCTGTAGTAGTCGAAGTTGCGGCCGGGCCCGTCGGAGTACCAGCCGTCGCGGGTGTGCCAGGCGTCGATGCGGTCCAGGCCGCCGGCGATCTCGGCCGGGTCGTGCGGGCCGCCGACGGTCGCGAGGAACTGCTCGACGATCACCCGGAACAGCACCCAGTTGCTGTCCGGGGTGCGCTTGCCGACCATGCCGGCCAGCCAGTCGACCACCCGCTCCCGGTCGGCGGGCGCGAGCCGGTCGAAGATCTCGGAGCGGGTCTCGTGCAGGGCGATCGCGATGCCGGCGGCCTCGACGATCGGCTGGGCCATATCGGTCAGCGGTGGCCAGCCGCCGCGCACTCCGGCGATCAGGCCGGTGGCGTACCGGTCGAGGTGGGTGCCGGCGAAGGCGGCGAGCAGGAAGGTACGCGCGAAGCCCTCCAGTCCGTCGCTGGTCACGCCGTTGCGGCTGGGTGCTCCGGGAAGCCGGTAGCGGGCATGCCCGTCGGTCGCATACGGCTCGACGGCGGTGAGCAGGTGACCGGCGACGGCCTCCCAGTGCGCGCGGGTCCAGCCGGTCGACGGCGACAGGTCACGGTCCTCCGGCGGCAGGTGCAGCGGCATCGTCGAACCGCATCCCTCCATCTTGACAAGCTTCGATGGCTCGGGGTCCAGTCCGGATCCTAAAACGTTTCATCGATGGAATCCACACCGTGAGCCACCGGCGCCGAACATCGGATACGTCGGTTGACGCCGGGTTCCACCACTGCCCTAGAGTCCGGGCATGCCCACCGCCGACGAGCTCATCGGACCGCGAACGGTCGAGAGTCTGCTCAGCGCCGTCCGGACCGCCGTCCCCGGCGCCGACCTGGCGTCCCTGCGCGCCGCGGGGTCTCGGATCGCGCCGCTGACCCTGCGGGAACGCGCCGACCTGCTGCGCGACGCCCTGCTCACCGACCTGCCCGGGACTACGCGACCCTGGACCGGGCGGTGCGCAGGGCCTGCGACCTCGCGCCCGAGTTCACCGGATGGCTGATCTGGCCGGTGACCGGGGCCGTCGCCACCCGCGCGGTGCAGGAGGGCGGCGACGACGCGTTCGACGCGGCGATGACACTGCTCGCCGAGCTGACCGGTCGCCTCACCGCCGAGTTCGCGATCCGCATCCTGCTGCGACACGATCTCGACCGGGCGCTGGGCATCATCGCCGGGTGGACGCGGTCGGCGGACCCCGACGTGCGGCGGCTCGCCTCCGAGGGCACCCGGCCGTATCTGCCCTGGTCGTCGCGGGTGCCGCAGATCCTGGCCCGACCCGGCGCGACCGTGCCCGTCCTGGACGCCCTCTACCGTGACGACAGCGAGTACGTACGCCGCTCGGTCGCCAACCACCTCAACGACCTCAGCCGCGACCATCCCGGCCTCGTCGTCGACACCGCCCGCCGCTGGCTCGCCGAACCCGGGCCGGCCACGGAGCGCCTGGTCCGCCACGGGTTGCGTACGCTGATCAAGAGCGGCCATCCGGGAGCGCTGGAACTACTCGGCTTCACCGCCGCGACCCTGGAGGTCGACGGGCCCCACCTGGACCGGACGACCGTCCCGTTCGGCGGCGGCATCCGGTTCACCGCCGCCATCCGCAACACCGGCGCCGATCCGGCGCGGCTCACGATCGACTACGTCGTTCATCACCGGAAGGCCAACGGCGGCCAGACCGGCAAGACGTTCAAGCTCACGACCCGCACGCTCGCGCCGGGAGAGCGGATCGAGGTGGTACGCGAGCACTCGTTCCGGCCGATCACGACGCGCCGCTACCACCCCGGTGGGCATGCGATCTCGCTGCAGATCAACGGGGTGGAGTCGCCGCGCGCCGACTTCGAGCTGGGCGCCGACTGACGCCACGGGAGCCGGGAGCCGCTACGGCCGATAGGGCGGGGGCGGATCGGTCGGCGGCTGATCCGACGGCGGCGGATAGGACGGACCCGACGGCGGCTGCTGATAGGGCTGGCCCGGCGGCGGGTAGGACGGACCCGACGGCGGCTGCTGGTACGGCTGGCCCGTGGGCGGCTGCTGGTACGGCGGCGGGTACTGCTGGTCCGTCGGCGGCTGCTGGTACGGCGGCGGCGGATACTCGCCGTACGGCTGGTTGACGCCCGGCTGGGGCGGCTGGCCGGGCGGCGGGTAGTAGCCCTGCGGCGGCGGATACGGGTACTGACCCTGACCCTTGGCCGCCGTACGGGCGCGCACCGACCGCACCGCCATCACGACAGCACCCACGATCGCGCCGACGACGAGCAGGCAGCACAGGATCCTGCCCACGACGAAGCCGATGTTGTACGACACGCTGTTACCGGAACTCGCGGCAAGAACGATGGACTGCGATATCACGCCCAGGACCCTACAGGGCTCGTCTCGCCGCTACCGCCCGCGTCGTACCCGGCCGGTCCCCTACCCCGCCCGCGGTAGCCGGCATGTCCACGTCAGCACGATTCCCGGACGCCGGTGAGCTGGTCGGATGGAGGCAGCCGATTCGGGCGACGAGGGGGAGATCATGATCGAGATGGTGCATCTGGCCGGGTCCGCCGACGTCGGGGCCGCCCTGACCGCCGATCGGGCGGTGGCCACCGCGGCCGCGGTCGTGGCACTGGCCGGGGTGGTCGCGGGCGGGTGGGCGCTGGCGCGTGCCCGCGGTGGCATGGTGGCGCTGGTGACGGGGGCGATCGGCACGGCCGCCGGAGTCTGGGTGCTGGCCACCGCCGACGGCGGCCCCGGCACCGGCAACGGCGTGGTCGGAGGTGCGGCGGGCGTGCTGTTCGGCCTGGTCGCCGTGGTGCTCGGCGTCCTTGCGACGGCCCGGTCCCGCCGTCGCGTCTGACCGTGCGTGGCACCCCGCCGCGATGGGCCGACGCCGCCGGCCCATCGCCCGCGGTCGCGCCCCCATGTCCGGTCGTGCATGACGCCCCACCGCTGACGGCGCGTGCCGGGGAAGGGGTGCCGTCCCCGCGGTGATGAGTTCCCGTCCCCGTCCCCGTCATACATACGACAGGGTTCGCTGAGGCGGAAGGATGACGTCATGGGTACGTACATGCGGGTGGAGGATCGGGACGTGAGTGGTCTGGGCGAGGTCGACGAGCCGGCGTTCTCCGGGCTGGCCGAACGGCACCGCCGGGAGCTGCACGTGCACTGCTACCGGATGCTCGGGTCGTTCGAGGACGCCGAGGACGCCGTGCAGGAGACGTTCCTGCGGGCCTGGCGGCGGCGGGAGACGTTCGAGGGGCGGTCGACGTTCCGGGCGTGGCTCTACCGGATCGCCACGAACGCCTGCCTCGACCGGCTCGCCAAGTCCCGCCCCGAGCCGGCCGCCGGTGGCGAGGTGCGGTGGCTGCAGCCGTACCCGGACCGGCTCCTCGACGAGCTGCCCGCGGCCGGCGCGGACGAGCCGGAGAGCGTCGCCGTCGCACGGGAGACGATCGAGCTGGCCTACCTGGTCGCGGTGCAGCATCTCGCGCCCCGGCCGCGGGCCGTGCTGATCCTGCGTGACGTGCTCGACTGGCCGGCCAAGGACGTCGCCGAGCTGCTCGGCGACTCGGTCAACTCGGTCAACTCGGCGCTGCAGCGGGCCCGGGCCGGGATGCGCGAGCACCTGCCGGCCGAACGGCAGGACTGGACCGGCGCCGAGGAGGACCCGGAGACGCGGGAGCTTGTCCGCCGGTTCACCGAGGCCAGCGAGGCCGCCGACATCCCGGCGCTCACCGCGATGCTGCGCGACGACGTCCGCTCCTCGATGCCGCCGACCCCGGGTCTGCACCTCGGCCGGGACTCGGTGCTGGCCAACTGGATCGAGGACGGGTTCGCCGAGATCACGGGCCTGCGGGGCGTCCCCACCTCGATGAACCGGCAACCCGCGGTCGCCTTCTACCACTGGCGAGCGGACGAGGGCGCGTACCTGCCGTTGACCATCGACGTCCTGCGGATCAGCGGCGGCGTGATCACCGAGGTCACCATCTTCCACGCCGACCGGTTCGAGGGCCTCGGCCTGCCGGAGCGCCTGACCGCGGACGGTGCGGCATGACCGCCCAGAAGGCCGGCACCCGGCCGCTGGGGCTCGTCCGCACCGGGCTGATCGCGGTCCTCGCCGCGGTGGCGGCCACCACCCTCGCCGCCGGGATCGCGATGGCCGCCGGCGTCGACTTCGAGATCCCGGACGGTGGCGAGTCGATCCCGCTACCCGGGTTCGCCGTGGTGACCGGCTTCTTCTCGGCCGTGGGCGTCGTCATCGCGGCGGCTCTGCGACGGTGGAGCGCGCGGCCCGCCGAACGGTTCGTGGTCACGGCGGTGGCGCTGACCGGGCTGTCGCTGGTGCCGCCGGTCGTCTCCGGGGCGGACACGGCCACCATCGCCGTCCTGATCGGGCTGCACATCGTACCCGCGGCGGTGATGATCTTCGCTCTGACGCGGAGTCTGCGGGCCTCGTCAGAGGTGTAGCAGCGTCTCGTAGAACCTCGGCGAACCGGGCACGTCGCTGCGCGTAGTGGTCGACGTGGCCGGGCCGGGGCTCGTAGGTCGCCCCGGTGGCCCGCCGCGCCCGGTAGCTCGCCGGCCGGGGCGCTTCCTAGGGTGTACGCATGGACGGGTCCGGATGGGTGTCACTGCGACCGGACGGGTCGTTCGTCCCGCAACTGCTCGCGGCGTCGCGGGACCGCCGTGGCCTGGACTGTGCGGGCGCCGACGTCGACGCCGCCGACCTGCGCGCGGCGTGCCTGGCCGTCGGCGAGGCCGATCCGTTCGGGCTCCGGCTGGCCGGGGCGACGGTCACCGGCGGGCTCGACCTCCGCACGTGTGCCGTGCCGGTTCCCCTCCGCTTCGAGTCCTGCGCGTTCACCGACCCGGTCAACGTGCAGGGCGCCGAGCTGCACGAGCTGGTGATCAGCGGCGACCCCGCCGCGAGCCGGCCGGCCACGCTGCCCGGGCTGGTCGCCATCGGCGTCCGGATCGACCGTGATCTGGTCCTGTCCGGCATGGTGTTCACCGGCGACGTCGCGACCGGAGACGCACGCGGCCGGTCGGCGAGCATCTGGCTCACCGAGGCCGACATCGGCGGCAGCGTCGTCGCGGCCGGCACGCGGATCCTGCCGGCGACCGGTCGCGCCCTGCATGCCGAACGGGTCCGGGTGGCCGGAAACCTTCGGCTGACCAGGGGCTTCCATGCCACCGGAGAGCTGCGCCTGCTGGCGATGCGGCTCGGCGGCTCGCTCGACGTGATGGACGCGCGGTTCACCCCGGCCGACGGGCGCGCGCTGGACCTGGCCGAGGCCACCATCGGTGGCAGCGTCTTCCTGCTGGACTCGGTACGCACCGGGGGCGCTGCCGCGTCCAGGGCCGGATCGAGCTGAGCCACACGACCGTCCAGGGCGCGCTCGTGATCCGCAACGCGGACCTGACCGCCCCACCGGCCGGCACCGGCGTGCGCTCGTACGCCGTGGCCGCGTACAGCGAGCGGGCCGTCCTGCTGGCGCCACGGCTCACCGTGCACGGGACGTTGCGCATCGAGGGCGACACGGTGGTACGCGGTGCCCTGTTGCTGCCCGGAGCACAGCTCGACGGCGGGGTCCACCTGGCCGGGGCGCTGTGGAACCCGCACGACACGGCGGTCGACCTGAGCCAGGCCAGGCTCGGTGGCGGCCTCGACGCGGGTGACGTCTCCGTCGAGGGCACCGTGCTGCTCGACAGCGCCCGTGTGGACGGCCCGGTCCGTCTGGACCGGACGTCGTTCGCCAAGCCACACGACCGGCGCTGTCTGTCGGCCGTCAATCTCACCGTGACCGGCGATGTGCAGCTTCGTGGGCTCGCCGCTCTCGCCGGTGCGCTCGCCTTCCGCGGCGCCTCGATCACCGGGGTCTTCGACGCTCAGGACGCCTTCGTGGTCAACCCGGGCGGCCCGACCGTCAGCCTGCACATGGCGCAGGTGACCGGCAACGTACGCCTGTGCGGCCGGTTCCGCTCGATCGGGCGGGTCGTGCTGAACCGGGCCGTCATCGGCGGCCGGCTGCGGGCCGACGGCGCCACCCTCACGTGGTCCGAGGGCACCGAGCCGCCGCAGGGCCGCGGCACCGCGATCGACGCGGGCTCCGCCGTCATCCGCGGTGGGGTGAACCTGGGCTGGCAGGTCACCTCCGGCGGGGTCGACTTCACCGGCGCGTCCACCGCCTACCTCGCCGACCGGCCGGACGGGGACTGGCCCGCGGACTCCTACCTGGGCGGTTTCGCCTACGAACGGTTCGAGGCGGTCGAATGGCACGGCGAGGCGGTGTGGGACGCCGACGCCCGGATCGCCTGGCTGGACCGGATGACGCGGTACGACCCGCGGGCCTGGGAGCGTCTCGCGGCGGTCCTGCGCACGGCCGGTGACGTCGACGGCGCGGACACCGTGCTGGTGGCTCAGCGCCGGCGGGCCCGCCGGCTACGGACGGGCCGGCGGCGGCTCTTCGACGTGCTGCAGGACGTCACGGTGCGCTACGGGTTCCGGCCGCAGCGGGCGCTCTACCTGCTGGTGGCGCTGATCGCCGCGGTCACCGCCGGGCTGAGCCTGCCCGCGGTGCAGGCGCAGATGCGGGCCACCGACCAGAACGCGCTTGTCTTCACCACGGCCGGGGCACGGCCGCTGCCGGACGAGCACGATCCGCCCGGCGACTGTGGGAACGGCAAGGTCCGCTGCCTGAGCCCGTTCTTCTACGCCGTCGACACCGTGGTTCCGCTGATCGACCTGCACCAGCGGTCCACCTGGTATCCGGTATCGGAACGCGACGGCGTACTCCTCGAATGGCTGTTGAATCTCTGCACCATCCTCGGCTGGATCGCCTCGACCGTCTTCGCGGTGTCCTTCACCCGGCTCGGCCGCTCGTCCTGAGCATCGCGGAGGGCCGGCTCTCGACGCCGGCCCCGGCGGCCGGTCCCCCGGAGTTCACCACCTCGGCGCGATCCACCGGCTTCACTGTCGAGGGCTCACGCCCTTGACCGCGGCGGCTCTCGGCAGTTCCAGCACCTCCCGCACCTGGGCGGTCAGGGAGCTGGTCACCGGCACCTCGCTCGCGGCGGCGAGATAGTCGGCGAGGGTGCCGGCCTCGGCGACACGCTGGTAGGCGGCCGCGCGCTGCCGGAGGTGCTCGTCCAGGGCGGTGATGACGGGCTGGACCTCGGCCGGCCAGCGGTTCTTCCGGAGGCCCTCGGAGAAGGCGACGGTGGCCTCGGCCACGCCGGCCGCCAGCTTGCGGTGCTTGGCCAGGTTCGCGGTGGTCGGTGCGGGGGCGCCCATCCACTTGTCCCGGGCGGTGTTGGAGGCGGCGCTGAGTCTCTCGTACGTCTTGCCGGCCTTCTTCATCGTCATGGCCGGCTCGGCCGGTTCCGACGCGGCCGGAACGGAGCTCGCGGACGGCGGCGCCGGATCGGCGGCGGAGGCGCAGCCGGTGAGACCCGTCAGGGACATGGTCAGAGCGACGGCGAGGACGACAGGGGAGCTCTTCACGGAACGGCGGGCCTTTCGACTTCTCGGGAACTCGGCCGCGCCACCATCGGCAGCGTGCCGCCCGTCTGAAGGAAAGCTGCACCGATAGCGTCCGGCAGCATGGCGACGACCGGCAGGACCGTGTCGAAACCCGCGGTCAGGCGGGTCTTCGTCAGCGCAAAGGCGATCCCGCGCTCCGGGGCCGCGCAGCACGTGCCGCAGGGTCGCCGTGCCTTTGCCGTGCGCGCCGAACCCGGGCCGGACCTCGATGATCGGGCTGTCGTAGCCGAGGTGGCCGCGGGCGACGAGCAGATGCGCGAGCGTCGCGGTGACGTTCTTGCCGATGGAGAGACCGAAGACGGGGGTACGGGAGGTGATCGGATCGCATCCTGCAGCTCGGTCCTCGCCATCCTCCCTTCCTACCCGCCAACCGCGAGATCACCCGGCGGCCGCGGCGGGTTGCGGGGCGGGGTCGAGCGGCAGGTCCCGCATCCGGCGGATCGGCGTCGACAGGTAGATGATCGGCGACAGGACGGTCAGGGCGCCGAAGAGCAACAGGGTGGTACGCGCGCCGAGCGGCCCCGCCAGCACGCCGGCCAGCAGTCCACCGAGCGGGATCGCGCCCCAGGACACGAACTTCACCGTGGCGATGACCCTGGACAGCAGCTCCGGCGGGCTGGCCAGCATGCGGTAGGTGCGGGTGGTCACGCTGAGCACGACCGTGGAGCCGGCGAAGACCAGGTTGCCGACGGCGAACGCCACGTAGCCGACGACACCGGTGCCCAGCGGGATGATCATCGCTCCGGCCACGCCGACGACCGCCGCCATGATCAGGCCACGGGCGGTGCCGACCCGGTCGGTGAAGCGGGTGGTCAGGGCGGCGCCGATCAGGGTGCCGAGGCCGTCGGCGGCGAGCAGCACACCGACCAGCAGCGGCGACGCGTGCAGTTCGCGGACCAGGTAGAACGGGAAGAGGGCGAGCATCGCGCCGCACACGAAGTTGGTGGCGGTGGCGTCCCACATGGCCGGGCCGATGATCGGATGGCGTAGGACGTACCGCCAGCCGTCCTTGATCAGGGTGACCATCGGCGGGCGTCGCGCCGCCCGCTCGACCCTGCGCTCCGGAAGCGTCCGCAGCAGGATCGCCGAGATCAGATAGCTGACCGCGTCGACGAGCAGGGTGGGCACCGCGCCCAGCAGCTGCACCGCGAGGCCGCCGAGTGACGGCCCGCCGAGTTGGGTGACCGCGTGGGTGCCGGAGTTGAGGCTGTTACGGGCCTGGAGCTGGTCGGGCGGCACGATCTCCGGCAGGAACGTCTGGTTGGCCACGTCGAAGAGCACGTTGCCGAAGCTCACCACGAGCGCGACCACGACGAGCTGCGCGACCGTGAGGACGCCGAGCCACCAGGCGACCGGCACCGAGACGATGGCGGCGCACCGGAGCAGGTCGAGGGCGACCTGCATGCCGCGCAGCGGCACACGCTGCACGATCACCCCGGCCGGAAGGCTGATCAGCAGGTACGCGAGATAGCCGGCCGCCGTGATCAGGCCCATCTCGAAGGCCGTCGCGTCGAGGACGACCAGCGCGGTCAGCGGCAGCGCCACCCCGCCGACCGCGGAGCCGAGGTGACTGGTCGCGCCGGCGGTCCACCAGCGCCAGAACGGAGTTAGTTTCATAATGGAACTGACTATAGTGATGGGCGTGAGAAGAGTCGACCCCGCCGACGCCGACTGCGGCATCACCCAGTCCCTCGGCGTCCTGACCGACTGGTGGACCTTCCTGATCGTTCGCGACATCGCCGGCGGCGTGACCCGCTTCGACGGCCTGCAACGCGGACTCGGCATGAGCCGCCGGGCCCTCGCCGAGCGCCTCGCCGCCCTGACCGGGCACGGCGTCCTGAAACGACGCCGCTACACCGACCGGCCCCCGCGCTACGACTACCTGCTCACCGCCAAGGGTGAGGGCCTGCTCCCGGTCCTGATCGCCCTCCAGGAATGGGGCGACCGGCACGTCCTGGGCGACGGCTCCCTCACCGCCACGGCGGCCGCCGACTCGGCCGAGGCCCGCCGTGCGCACGCGCTGGTCGGCCGCCGGATCCCCGAGCTGACGCTGCCACGCCACGACGGCGTCCCGGTGCCACCTGCCGCGGTGGGCGCATGGACGGTCCTCTACTGCTTCCCCGGCGCCTTCGTGCCCGGGGCCCAGGGCCTCCCGCCACAGTGGTCCGACATCCCCGGCGCTCCCGGCTGCACCCTCGAATCCGCGACGTACGCCGCCCGGGCCGCCGATTTCACCGCGGCCGGCGCTCACATCCAGGGGGTGAGCACGCAGCGGCCGGATCAACTCGCCGCTTTCGCCGCGCACGCCGGGCTGCCGTTCCCGCTGCTGTCCGACACCGACGGCCGCCTGACGTCGGCGCTGCTGCTGCCCACGTTCCGGGCGGGCGGCACCGACCGTCTCAAACGGCTCACGCTGCTGCTGGACCCGGGCGCGACGATCCGTGCCGTCCAGTTCCCGGTGACCGACCCGGCCGGCTCGGTCACCGAGATGCTGCACCTGGTCCGCGAGCGCGTCGCCCCCGCGGCGTGACCGCGTCTCCCCCAGCGACCGCATCCCCCAAGGCGACCGCGTCTCCTCCGCGGCGCGACCGTGCCGGGACCGCGGCGGTGGTCAGAGGGTCGGGAAGACCACGCTGAAGAACAGGGTCAGCGCGATCGCCCAGATCAGCGAGCCGACCAGTGCGGTCACCCAGGGCTGGCGGCTCTTGACCAGCAGGAACGGGGCGTGGACGAGGAATGCCACGACCTGACCCGGCGTGCCGGTCTCGCGGATGACCCGCAGCAGCGCGTCGGAGACGGTGTCCAGGTGGGTGGCCTGCAGCCGTGCCTCCATACGCTGGGCGACCAGGCCGTAGTAGCCGAACACCGCCGGGAAGATCCAAAACGGGGAGACGCGTACCAACTGGGTCTCGGACAGGCTGTCGAACAACACCGTGTAGATCACCGCGGCGGCGCCCAGGCCCAGCACGATCAGGCCGGCATACGACGCTCGCAGCACCCGGCCGGCCGGAGTCCGCGACACGGGAACCGCGGCCGCGGCTGTGGGAGCGGGGACGGTCGGCTGGCGCGGGTGGCCGCACTGCGGGCAGGCGGTCGCCGCGACCGAGATCGTCCGCCCGCAGGCCCCGCAAGCGGTGAAGGCCGGACCGGCAGAGCCCGCGGTGACGGCGGGACCGGCGGAGCCGGCGGCAGGGACCGGACCGGCTGAGCCGGTGGCGACGGCCGGACCGGCAGAGCCGGCGGCAGGGACCGGACCGGCAGAGCCGGTGGTGACGGCGGAAGAGCCGGCGGTGACGGCGGGTGGGGTCTCACGGCGGCCCCGGCCGGTCGTCAGGACCACGATGCCGCCGAGGATTCCGGCCGCGCCGGCGGCCAACAGCATGGTGCGGTTGTACGCGGCGTCGTCGATGCGCCGCTGGGTGCTCTCGGCGTAGTCGGTGAAGCTCTCCCGTTCGGCCGGATCGGGTGCGGCGGCGGCCTGTCGCAGCTGCCAGGCCCGTACCTCGGACTCGCGGTCGGCGTCCCTCCAAGCGGTGACGCCGAGCAGCAGCAGCGGAACGGCCAGCACGAACAGCAGGATCCCGGAGGCACGGCGTGTCATTCGTTCCCCTCAGGTAGCAGGTAGCAGGTAGCAGGTAGCACGGGTGGCGCGAGATCAGGCGGACGGCCTGCCGGTGGAGAGCCGGTAGGCGAGCGGGCCGACTTCTCCTGCCCGGCGACCTCGGTGAACGTGACCGGCCGGGGCCGGCCGTTCCGGTGACGCCCCCGCCCGGTCAGGGCGGTCACGAGCGACGCGGCCGCGCCCACGAACAGGACCGCCGCCATGGCGAAGTGCCCACGTGATCAGCGCGAGGATTCGGGCGTCGAGGTGACGGAGCCACTGAATGAGCGGGCCGAAGCCGGCAGCCTTCCGGACACGGAGGCGAACCACCACTGCCACGCGCGCCCCCGTCGATGACGATGTTGCGGTCAGCATAGAATGCCGTCGCCAAGGGACTCGGGACGTGACGGGACCACTGTCCCCAGCGGAGGCCGGTCCTCGTGGTCGCGGGCGCCGCCGCGCTGCCCACGACGGCTGAGGTCTGCCGTTCCGGCTCGCGGGATGGACCGGAGCACACGCGCTCGACGTGTGCTCCGGTCGCTCAGCCCATGGCGGTCCGGGAGTCCGGTAGCCACAGTTCCAGCTCGATGCTGTTCTCCCTGGGCTCCAGGCTTGCCGCGAACGGGACGGGCCGGCCCGTCCGGTAGCCCTGGGCGAAGTCGACTCCGTACGCCCGCAGCAGTTCGATGGTCTCGTCGTCGGGGACGCATTCGGCGGCCACCCGTATCCCGAGCAGGTGGCACAGCTCCACGAGTTTGGAGACGAGCGCCTGGTCCGGGGGTGACCGGCGGAGGTCGGTGACGAAGACGCCATCGATCTTGACGAGGTCCACCGGGAGGTGTTTGAGGTAGGCGAGGGCGGCGTACCCGGTCCCGAAGTCGTCGAGTGCGAGCCCGCAGCCGATCTCGCGGATGCCCGTGGCGAAGGCCAGCGCCTCGGTGCGGTTCTCGATCAGCGCGGTCTCGGTGATCTCGAACGTCAGGCATTCCGGATCCACCCGGTGACGGCGGATCGCGTCGGTCACGAAGGGGAGCAGTCCGGGGTCGGCGAGTGACTTCCCGGAGAGGTTGATCTGGTAGTGCGATGTCTGCGCGCCCTGGCCGATCAGTTCGAGGGCGTGGTCGACGACCCACCGGTCGACGGCGAGGATCTCGCCGACCCGTTCGGCCACGTCGAGGAACGCCCAGGGGGCGACCGGGTCACCGGCGGTGCCGCGGACCCGCAGCAGGATCTCGTGGCGGGTGATCCGGTTCAGGGCGAGGTCGACGATCGGCTGGGCGTAGAGCGCGAAACGGTCGGCCGCGACCGCGCGCCGGATCCGGGAACGGCAGCGGGCCGTACGGTCGTGGCTCGATGCCGGCCGATCGAGGACGTTCACCGCTCCGCACCCGCGGCGTGCTTCGCGGGCGGCGTCCTCGGCGTCGATGAGCAGGTCGAACCCGGTGGCGGTGGCGTCGGGCCCGAAGCGGACCATGCCCGCCCACGCGCTGAGGCGCACGGTCTTCTGCCGGACGGTGAACAGGTGTCGCCGGAGCCGGTCGACGACCCGGGGTGCCAGCGTGTCGGCGGCTGCCGTGCCGTGCTCCGCGGCGGTGACGAGCAGGCCCCACAGCCCGGGACCGACGACGCCGCAGGGCAGGCCCGGGCTGACGGCGTCGCGCAGGAGTGCGGCGATGTCGGCGGTGAGCCGCTCGTGGTCGTCGTCGGTGAGGGCGGTCGACAGACGGGTGGCCGATTCGGTCGCCACGACCACGAGCACGCCGTCACCGGTGCGCCGGGCCCGGTCGACCTGGTCGATGAAGTAGTCGCGGGTCGGCAGGCCGGTCACGAGGTCCGTGGCGGCCGGGTCGGCGCGCAGCATCTCGTTGCGGGTGGCGAGCCGGTGCCGTTCCCGGTGGGCGAGCTCTCGCGCGGTGACGTCCTCGCCGGTGGCGGCCATGCCGGACGGGCGCCCGGCGGTGGTGAGGATCTCGATGTCGCAGCGCACGTAACGGACGGCGCCCCCGGATCGACCACGCGGAAGGTGATCTCGCCGGGGCGGCGGCGACGCCACGCGGTCTCCACGGCGGAGCGGACGGTTGCCCGGTCGGCGGGGTGAACCAGCTCGGTGAGCACCTCCACCGTGGTGTTGTGCAGCATCGCCGGGGCGCATCCGAGGATCATGGCCATCTCGTCCGAGCACACCGGCAGCCCGGCGTCTCCGGTCCACGTGATGGTGCCCCGCTTCGCGAGCTGGGCGGCCCGGGCGATCCGGGTGACCTCGTCGGCCTCGGCGGTGAGTGGGTCGACCGGGTCGGTGTCGACGAGGATCTCGTAGCCGCCGTCGAGGGCGCGGTCGTAGGCACTCTGCACGGTCCGCGCCAGTCGCCGGGCGCGGGCCAGCTCCAGCGGGCTCGGCCGGTGGGTGGCGGCCATCTCGAGGATGTCATCGAGGTCCATGGGCACCTCCCGGGCGCCGGTGGCGGCCGGAGCGGGCGAAGCCGTCGGCCTCGGCGAGCTGGCGCAACCGGCTGCGGGCCGCGGCCTTGTAGCTGCGGACGCTGACGTCGGCCACGCCGAGGATGCGGGCGATGTCGTCGTTGGAGTAGCCGTCGCAGGACATCTGGAACACCTCGGCGTGCCGCGGCGGGAGCTGGTGCAGCCAGCCCCGCAGCAGCTCCTGGGCCTCCCAGGCGTCGCCGGGGTCGGGCTGTGCGACCTGCGGCAGGTGCTCGGGGGTCAGAGCCGCGTGGCGCTGACGCCGGGCCTGCTCCTTCAGGATCTTGTTCCGGGCCACGAGGATGATCCAGCCGGCGGGCCGGATGTACTCGCGGATCTTCGGCCACTGCGCCCGGCCGTGCAGGTACGCCTCGTGCAGGGCGTCCTCGACGAGTCCGCGGTCGTAGCACCAGGAGCGCAGTGACTTCTCCACTCCGGGGTAGCTGTCCTCGGTGAAAACGCGGAACTCCTCGTCGTGCGTCGTCTTGAGGCGGGCGGCCTCGATCCGCCCGGCCTCCTGCTGGTCGTCGGGATCCGGGGTCCGGGCCGCGGTGCCGTCCAGGATGCTCACGCCGCCTCCTCACGGTCGTGGCCGGGCATCGGCGCACGGTCGCCGAACTCGACCTCGCGGTGCCCGTCCCGGTCCCGCTCCACGATGCGCACGACGCCGCGGTGCCGTTCGGCGAGCCCCATCAGCCCCGTGGCGCGCGCGGCGGCCCGGGCCGAGGCCTCGCGTTCGGCGTGCAGCCGCGTCCGGTGGGCGATGTAGGCCCGGAGCAGTCCGGCCAGCGCCCCCGCCGCCGCCAGGACGATGATCATCGCTCCGTAGTCGGCCGGTGGTCCGGCCATGATCTCGCTCATTGCGTCCCCTGTCAGTTCTGCCTACGCGATAACTGTGTGTGAGGACTGGCGAATGTCGATGGCGGGCCGGACACCAACTTTTCGATGATCGTTGATCAATGGCCCGTGCGGGACTTTTGTCGCAAAGTAATAGCTGGGACACAGAGAGCGAACCCCTTGGTCCCACAACTGTACGAACCATGTCGACTACCCTGCGCTACAGCACGGGCCGCCGTCGCCGCGATGGCTCCCGGTGACGGGGCGTGAAGATCTCCGGCCGATGTCGTGTCGGCTGAATACTCAGGTGGGGCCGGGGGTGACCGATAGCCCGGGCATGGTTGATGCCGGGGCTGTGGGACTGCTGTCGCCGTTCGTCGGTGGAACGTACTACGGCAGTCTGGTCGCCGGTGTCGCGGCCGCGGCCGAGTTCTACGGGCGACGGCTGATCGCGATCCAGACGCTGGACGCGGCGGCCGACGTGACGTTGACCGGCGGAGACCCGGAGTTCGACGACCCGGTCGCGTGGGACCACATCAGCGGGTTCGTCGCCCTGGCCGACGCCGTGCATCCCGCCTATCTGGCCCGGCTGGAGCAGGCCGGCAAGCCGGTCGTGCTGGTCGGGCACACCATCGCGGGGCGCGACCTTCCGGCCGTGCTGTCCGACAACGGCGCCGGGATCCGGGCCGTGGTCACCCACCTGATCCGTGAGCACGGGTGCCGCCGCTTCGCCTTCACCGGGCATCTCGGTGCGAGCGACATCCGGGAGCGCCACGACGCGTACCTGGACGTGCTGGCCTCCCACGGCCTGGAGCCGGGGGTGTTCCTGCCGGCGCACAACAACGTCGAGAGCGGAGTCACCTGGGACGCCGCCGACCTGCTGCGGCACGGCCCGCCGGACGCCCTGATCGCGGCGACCGACCGCAACGCGATCGCCGCGCTGCAGGTGCTCGCGGCAGGCGGGCTGAACTGCCCGGACGACATCCTGGTGACCGGGTTCGACGACATCGACGAGGCGCGTCTGCTGCGGGCCGAGCTGGCCAGCGTGAGCCAGCCGCTGGACGCGATGGGCCGGCGGGCGGTGGATCTGCTGATGCGCATGCTCGACGGGCAGGACGTGCCGTCGGCGCCGCACCTGCTGCCGACCGGTTTCGTGCCGCGCAGCTCGTGCGGGTGCGTCGATTTCGCCGAACGGCTGCCCGAGCCGGGCGCAGACGACGACGGGGTACGGCTCCTGGCCACGCGCCTGGCCGGTGTGGTGCCCGACGGCACGGGCGTACGGGCCGCCGGGCTGACCGCCGACGCGCTGACGGCCGCGTCCGCCGGGGACACCTCCGCGATCGGCGCCGCGGTGGCCGAGTTGCAGACACTGCTGGCCGGCAGCACCGACCCGGACGCGCTGCGGGTGGCGTGCCGGGCGATCCAGGAGTACGCCGCCGAGATGCCCGTCACCGACGCCACGGCCGCCACCCGGGTCGGCGGCGGTGTGCAGGCCATCGTGCTGTCGCTGGGCCGGGACCGGGCCCACGCCCATCTCGGCGACAAGCTGCACCTGCGGTCGCTGATCAGCGTCAACTACACACTGAACCGGGCGCTGCTGCACCGACGCGACGTCGAGCCGCAGGATCCGTCGTGGCTCGGGCTGACGCCGGCGACGGCCGGTTCGATCGCGTTGCGCCGGACCGACGGACGGCTGACACGGACGCGCGGCTGGCGTCGGCGGCCGGGCCCGGTGATCCCGCCCGGGCCGACGACGGCCACGGCGTTCCCGCCGGCCGAGCTGCTGGACGCCGCGGAGCCCGGCGAGACGGTGTTCGTGGTGAAGGCGAAGGTCGGCGACAGCGACCGTGGCTGGCTCGCCCTGGTCGACGCGGTGGAGAACCGGGTCGAGGACGGGCGGGAGATGGTCAACCAGTGCGCCGCGCTGCTGACCATCGCGCTCGACCTGCGGGACCAGCAGCAACGGCTGGAACGGGAGGCGCAGTCGGACCGGCTGACCGGGCTGCCCAACCGGTCGTCGTTCGTGGCATCCCTGGAGGCGGCACTCGCACGCCGGCGCACGGAGGCCCGGCCCGCGGTCGTGCTGTTCCTCGATCTCGACGGGTTCAAGCAGGTCAACGACTCGATGGGCCATCACACCGGTGACCGTCTGCTGGTCTGTGTCGCCGACCGGCTGCGGCACTGCCTGCGCCGTGAGGACGTGGTCGGCCGGTTCGGCGGCGACGAGTTCCTGGTGCTGCTCGACGACCTCTCGGCCGGCGCGGAGCTGGACGACGTGGTCGAGCGGATCACCACGTCCATCGGCTCGCCCTTCAAGCTCGGCGACCACACCGTGCACGTGGGCGTCAGCATCGGCACTGCCGAGTGCGGCCCCACCACGACGGTGGATCAGCTGCTGCAGGAGGCGGACCGCTCGATGTACCGGGCGAAGGGCGCCGGGCGGATCGCGGCGTGAGATGACCTGACTCCACTCGGACGGCGAACCGTGAGCGGACCCGTCGGTGCCGGCACGCCCGGCCGCCGACGGGTCCGCCGGGTCAGCGGCCGACGCTCGGGCGCAGCTGCCACTGCTGGTCGGCGGTGTTGCTGTCGCGGTACTGCTGCACGTTCGCGCTGTCGGCGGTCGACATCGAGTCGACGGCCAGGAGTTTGCCGCTGTGCTTGTTGAGCAGCTTGTAGTTGCCGTCACCGGCGTCCACCGGCAGCCACAGATGGTCGGCGGTGCCGTTGTCGGCGTACTGGACGACCTGGGCGCTGTCGGCGGTGGACATGCCGGCGACGCCGAGGACCTTGCCGCTGTTCAGGTTCTTGATGCGGAACCAGCCGTCACCGTTGTCGACCAGCTCCCAGCGGTGGTCGAGAGTGCCGGTGTCGCTGTACTGCTGGACCGGGGCGCTGTCGGCCGTGGACGCGCCGGCGACGGCGAGCAGCTTCCCACTGTGCCGGTTGAAGACCTTGAAGGTGGGGCGGGTCCACACCTGCAGCTCGCTGAGGCCCCAGCCGACGCCGCCGCCCCGGTTGGGCGCCAGCACCCGCAGCCGGGACGTGGCGATCGGGGCGAACGTGTGCCGGGTCAGCCCGTTGGCGGCCGGTGACGTCCCGCTCGCGACGGTCCGCCACTGCGCGCCGGTCCAGTACTGCAGCTCGTAGCCGGTCGGTACCCGTACTCCCCCGCCGTCGTCGTAGAAGTAGAGCCGCACGTCGTCGACGGTCACCGGGCGACCGAGGTCGATGCCGAGATGGTCGGTGGCGTTCGGTGAGTTGTAGCTGGTCCATCGGGTGTTCTGCGGGACGTCGTCGTCGAAGATGTTGCCGTCGACGGCGCGCCACGCGTTGTCGACGGTGAAGGTGTAGGACGCGAACGGGGTCGTCGAGCCGTTGCCGTGGCGCTGGGGGTTGGCGGCGATGTTCACCCGCTCCCCCGCCGGCGGTGCCAGCGGGCTCCCGACGGCGACGGTCAACGGCGTCAGACCCGGCTGCGCCGCTCGCTGTACGCCGTCGACGAAGATCCGCAGGCCGGCGCCACGGCCGTACCGCGAACCGGTCCTGTCCCAGAGGACCGTGAGGTTGTGGCCGTGGTACGGGGCGTTCTCCAGCAGGAAGTAGTCCCAGTTCGCCGGGGCCAGCGGCTTGACGGTGACGGCGTCGTCGGCGCGCGCGTCGACACCGATCAGGCCGGAGATGACGTTGTCGACATAGGTGGAGTGGTTGTAGTCCTCGCTGTGGCCGGCGCCGTCGTAGATCCACCGGTTCTCGTCCGGGTGGTGCGCCTCGGCCACGTAGGGCACGCCGTTGCGGTACTGCGTGAGCGCGTACTTGCGCAGCAGATCGACGTAGTCGGCGCTGTCGGCGTACTGCTGCGCCGGATAGTCCTGCAACAGGTTCGCCAGACCCGAGAGGACCTGCGAGGTGGCGTACGGCCACGACGGCCCGTTCCAGCGGCAGCAGCCGGCGAGCGCGTCCCGCATGAACTGGGGGCTGCGGCGTTCGGCGGTGGTCGGCCCGTACCCGGAGTAGAAGCCCTGCGGGTCGGTGACCTGCGCCCACGCCACCGACCGGCTCGCGTCCGGCATGTCGAACATCCACGGCACGAAGCCGATGTGCTCGCGGGTGTCGAGTCTGGCCAGTGCCGGGTTCTGATCGCGCATGACGTGGTAGTAGAAGTTGCGCTGCGGGTCCCACAGCCGGTCGTCCATGTTCGTCTTCAGGGCCGCGGCCCGCCCGTGGTAGAGGGCGGCGGTGGCGGTGTCCCCGCGCAGGCCGGCGATGCTCGCGATCGCGCGGGCGTCACCGTACTGGTAGGCGTTGATGCTGGGCCGGTATCCGGCGCCGCCGTGGTAGGGGTCGCTGGACTGGTAGGACGCGGCGGACAGTTCGCTGGCGTCCCAGACCGGCACCTGCCAGTAGAGGCCGAGGGCGGGGTTGTACTGCACGTTCCACCGGTCGTAGAACCGTTGCAGGGCGGACTGCTGCGCGGTGACGAAGGCTCGGTCGCCGTTGGCGAGGTACCGGTTCCACACCGCCGACGCGGCCCAGAAGCTGTACTCGTGACCCCAGTCGGTGGTGTTCGGGTTGACCGACTCCTCGGCCGGCTTGGGTCCCGCCCCGGGGCCGGTCAGCCAGTAGTTGATGTAGTCGTCGAGGTAGCGGCTGTCGCGTACCCACCGGCCCTCGTTGATGTGGTGCCCCGCCGCCGCCGAGATGCCGCCGTAGGGGGCACCGTAGAAGACCGGGTTCAGGAACTCGCTGGAGATCCAGCCGTATTGCGGCCCGGTGTAGACCAGGTGCTCCTTCCAGGTCTTCCAGCGGTAGTAGTAGACGTCCTGGATCTGCCGGTCGGGGACCTCGAGGAACGGGATGTTGGCCCGGTACCAGGCGGGATCGTCGAAGCCGCCGAGGAAGGAGTCCCGGTCGAGGAACGTCGTGCCGGCGCCCACCGCGGGGAGCGGGTCGGGCGGATCGACGGCTGCGGCCGGGCCGGCGGTGAGCACGAGGACGGTGGCGGTGGCCAGCAGTAGTCGTAGACGCATGGGCGGACTCCTCGGGGAACGGGCCGTGCGGCCGGTGGCAGCCGCACGGAATCCGTTAGGAATCAAACCTAATAAATACGTCAGACGTCAATGTCTGGTGGAATCTGAGCGAAAATGTTGCTACCGGCCGGCGCCTCCGACAGCCCGCAGCGCGGCCAGGACCAGGGTGCGGGTCACCCGGACGGTCTCGGCCACCGACACCTTCTCGAACGGGCTGTGCGCCAGGCGTACGTCACCCGGCCCGTACTGCAGGGTCGGCACGCCGGCCGCGGCATACAGGCGCAGGTCACTTCCGTACGGTGCGCCCCGGTCCTGCAGGTGGGGTTCTCCGGTGATGTCACGGTGCGCGTCGCGGATCAGGTCGCGCAGGGCGTGCCCGGCCGGCAGGCGCCCGCTGGCGAACTGGCCGCCGGTCCAGGCCACGGTCGGCGGGTGCTCACGCAGCCAGGGGTCGTCCGCGGCCGTCTCGGCGACGCATCGTTCCAGGTCGGCCCGGGCGGCGGCGGGGTCCTCGCCGAGACGCACGCCGAGGCGGCCTTCGGCGACGAGCAGATCCGGTACGGTGCTGGCCCAGTCACCGGAGCGGACGACGCCGACGGCCAGCGGGTACGGGATCGGGTAGTCGGCCATCAGCGGATCGACGTCGACGTTGCGCTCGGTCTCGAGCCGGGCCAGCGCCGCGTGCAGGGGCAGGTAGGCGTCGATGGCGCTGACCCCGGCGTACCGCGTGCTGGCATGGGTGGCCCGGCCGGGCACCGCGATGCGGAAGGTGAGCGCCCCGCCGTTGGCGGTGATCACCGTGCCGCCGGTGGGCTCGGTGATGATGCAGGCGTCGCCGGTGTGCCCGCGCTGCAGCGTGCCGAAGGCCCCCAGCCCGCCGTCCTCCTCGCTGACCACGCAGTGGGCGGCGATGCGCCCGGGCAGCCGCAGGCCCGCGGCCCGGATCGCCGCGATCGCGGCGAGGTTGGCGACGACGCCGGCCTTCATGTCGCAGGCGCCGCGAGCGTGGATGTCGTCACCGTCGGCGCGCGGGACGAACGGGTCGCTCCCCCACTGCCCGAGATCACCCGGCGGTACGACGTCGACGTGCCCCTGCAGGACCACGGTCGGCCCGTCCTCGCCGCCCGGAGTCGTCGCGACCAGTCCCCACGCCTCCCGGCGCGGGGCCTCGGTGCCGGGGAACCCGGGATGGGCGCGCAGGGTGGGCAGGTCCATGGACCACAGGTCGACGTCGAGGCCGAGCCGGTCGAGGCGGGCGGCCAGCAGATGCTGCAACTCGCTCTCGGCGGGACTGCCGGTGACGCTCGGGACCGCGAGGACCTCCATGAGGTCCCGGGCGATGGCCGGCTCGTCGATCGCCTGGAGGGCGGCCGCCTCGGCGGCGGTGAAGGTGTCGGTCACCGCCTCATTCGATCATCTCGGCGGCGAAATGGGGCTCGGCCGCCTCCAGCCGCGGCACCGGCACCCCGAGGCGACGGGCCTCGGCCAGGGTGTCGCGGCAGACCGCGCGCAGCTCTTCGGGATTGGCGTGCGCCTCCATGACGGTACGCATCGGCGGGAAGTGCCCGAAGGCCCAGGCCAGCGCGGGCGCGGTCAGCCACAGCGGCGCGGTGAACGGCAGCAGGGAGCCCCGGTGCCGGCGCAGGTCCACGCCACGGGCCTCGACGAGGGGCAGCAGCTCACGGATGGCGAGGGACGCCTCGCGTACGGTCCGGGGCTTTCCGGCCAGCGCGGCGAGGGAACCCTGTTTCAGGCTCTGGGTGTGCAGCCCCGCGTTCTGGATGAAGTGGATCAGGAGCCAACCGCGGAAGTCGTCGCTCTCCTGGAGCCGGAACCCGGCCTCCCGGAACACCGTGCGCACGGCCTGCCCGCGCTCGGTGGGCGGCCCGCCCAGGGTCCCGAGGAACAGCATGGGCAGCAGCGCGGCACGCAGCACCCCGTCGTCGCCGAAACCACCGCCCGCACCGGGGAAGCCCCAGGTCACCTGGTCGGCGGGCAGGGCGGCGACCGCCTCCGCGGGCTCGACCCAGAGGTTGTTGAAGACCAGCACCGTCGCGTTGCCCACGCGCGGCGCCAGGAACGCCACGGCCTCGGCGAAGTGGTAGTGCTGGACGCTCACCACGATCAGGTCGAAGTCGTGGCCCGGCTCCAGCGACTCCCGGTAGCGCACCGGCCACGACTCGGCGACACGCCGCCCGCGCAGCCGGCGGCGTGCGTCGAGCAGGTCGAGGTCGATCGTGTCGCCGTAGACCGCCGCCCGGCCGGGACGCACGTAGAACTCGACGTCGTGCCCGGCCTGGTCGAGCGCCCACCCGTAGGCCGCGGCGATGACGCCCCGGCCGAACATCAGGATCCGCATGTCCACCCTCTAGAATCTGGAGATCGTCTCCACTTCAAAATATGGAGACAGTTTCCGTTTGTCAAAGGAGCCGCCCAGTGACCGCCAGACCGCTGCGCGCCGACGCCCGTCGCAACCGGGACGCGCTGCTCGCCAAAGCCCGCGAGCTGTTCGCCGGCGGCTGCTTCGACATGCGCTTCGACGACTTCGCCAAGCTGGCCGGTGTCGGCGTCGGCACGCTCTACCGGCACTTCCCCACCCGCGAGGCGCTGGCCGAGGCGGTCTATCGCGAGGAGCTGACCGCGATCTGCGCGCAGGCCCGCGAGCTGCGGGACACCCTGCCCGCGACCGAGGCCCTGGCCGCCTTCCTGCGCGGCTTCGTGGATCACCTGCACCGCAACGAGGGCCTGGCGCGGACGCTCGCCACCCTCATGGCCACCCGGACCGGCACGCTCGCCGACGGCGGCCGGGAGCTGGGCGAGGCGGTGACCGGCCTGTTGACCGCGGGCGTCGAACAGGGCGCCGTCCGCGACGACGTGGGGGCGGGTGCCGTGCTGATGGCGCTGCAGGGCATCTGCGTGGCCTGCGGCGAGCCAGGCTCCCGCGCCGACGCCGACGGCGTGGTGACCCTGATCCTCGACGGGCTGCGCCGGCGCACGCCGTGAGCCATCAGTGCAGGGAGTGAGCCGTCAGTGCAGGGAGTGAGCCGTCAGTGCAGGGCGATCTCGGCCTCGGCACCGCGCCGGGGCTGCCGCTCGTCGAGCCAGGCGGTGAACCGGTCGGCCGGCTGCGGGCGGCTGAGGTGGTAGCCCTGGACCAGATCGCAGCCCCACTCGCGCAGACGGTCCAGTGCGGCCTCGCACTCGACGCCCTCGGCGATCATCCGCATCCCCAGGTTGTGGGCGAGCTCGACGGTGCTCTTGACGATGGCGGCGCTGCGCGGATCGCTGTCGCAGTGCGTGACGAACGCCCGGTCCAGCTTGAGGTCGTCCACCGGCAGAGCGTGCAGGTAGGCCAGGCTGGAGTAGCCGGTGCCGTAGTCGTCGACGGCCAGCCGGACGCCCATGGCGCGCAGCTCGGCCAGCACGGCGGTGGCCCGGGCAGCGTCGCGCATCAGGATCTCCTCGGTGACCTCCAGATGCAGGGCGGCCGGTGGCACGTCGTACCGGGCCAGGGCGTCGGCGACGTGCCCGGGCAGCGTGGTGTCCTGCAGGTTCGACGCGGACAGGTTGACGGCCACGATTAGGTTCAGGCCGGAGGCACGCCAGTCCCGGCTCTGGGCCAGGGCGATGTCGAGGACCTGGAGGGTGAGCCGGCCCATCAGCCCGGCGTGCTCGGCCAGCGGCAGGAACACGTCCGGGAAGACCAGGCCGCGGCGGGGGTGCTCCCAGCGCACGAGAGCCTCCACCCCGGTCACGGCGCCCGTCGCGAGGTGCATCTGCGGCTGGTAATGCAGGGTCAGCTCGCCGCGGTCCAGGCCGACCCGAAGCTCCTCCAGGGTGGTCAGGCGCTGCCGTCCGGCGACGTCGTCGGCCACGCCGGTCGCCACGGCCACCCCGCGGTGGTCGTTCTTGGCGGCGTACATGGCGTTGCCGGCCTGGCGCAGCAGCATGCTGTGGTCGGCGCCGTGGTCGGGGTGCACGGCCACGCCGATGCTGGCGTCGACGTGCAGCGCGATCTGGTCCAGGTCGAACGGCCGCCGTAGCGCCGTGAGCAACCCGAGGGCGATCTTCTGCGCACACGCCGTGTCGGCGTCGTGCATGATCACACCGAACTCGTCGCCACCGAGCCGCGCCAGCTCGCCGTCGTCGCCGACCGCCTCGGACAACCGTGCGGCGACCATCTGCAGCAGCCGGTCGCCGAGGTGGTGACCGAAGCTGTCGTTGATCTCCTTGAACCGGTCGAGGTCGATGATGGCGACGGCCATCGAGGGCTTGCCGTCGCCGTCGGGCAGGTCACGGCGCAGGATCTCCAGGAACCGTCGCCGGTTGGGCAGCCCGGTCAGGTCGTCGGTACGGGCCTGCCGGCGGGCGTCGGAGAGCTTCTCCACGGCGCGCACGGTCAGCAGCATCCGGACGATCGCCCCGGTGATGGCGGTCGCCGCGAGCACGCTGCTGGCCAGGGGAAGCTCGCGGTGGCGCCAACTGTCACTGAAGAGCAGCAGCATCGACGCGTAGGCCAGCACCGCGGGCAACAGCATGCCGACCAGCGCCCGCGCCGGACGCCGCTCCGCGCTGGGCCGGGGGCGCTGCCAGGCGGCCGCGACGATCAGGGCCAGCGCGACCGTCCACAGCACGTCGGTCCAGCCGCCCGGGATGTAGACCCCGCTCGTGGTCTCCAGCATCCGCAGCGCGTTGGCCGCGGTGTTGATGCCCATGCCGGTCAGCAGCAGCGTCCAGACCCGGTCGAGGCGCCAGTTGCTCAGCGCCCACGAGCCGACCAGCACGCCGGCCAGCACGATGTCGGCCACCGGGTAGGCCACGCTGACCAGCATCGTCAGACCGGATCCGAACGAGTCGGCGGTGACCCCGTTGAGGAACACCACCGAGGCGAACGCCGCCGCGCAGGCCGCCGCGATCAGGCCGTCCAGCCACGAGGACGCCCTGATCCGTGACTGCCGGGCGCTCAGCAGCCGGAACACCGCGGCGTAGGCGAACGGGTAGTACGCCAGCCACATGAAGTCGGACACCGACGGGTACGGCGTGGGGTCGAGGTCGACGACGACGGCGATCCAGTAGACGGTGCCGGCGGCGTAGAGGCTCAGCCCGGCGGCCATCAACAGCCAGGCGCCGCGGTCCTGGCGGACGAGCAGCGCGCGGGCCAGCACGAGCGCGGCGGCCAGCAGGTACACCGCGTCCTGCAGGAGGTCGCGGGCCCCGGAGTGACCCTCCAGCCACGAGCGCACCACCGGAACCGCCCCGGCGACCTGGGCGATCAACAGCATCGCGCCCAGCCCGAAGGCGGCTCTGAGCCACCATCGGCCGCGAGCCGGCACCATCGTCAACGAAGCCACAGACACCCAATCGGCTGATCGGACCGCTCGAATGAGGCTATCCGGCCCCTGAGGGAAGCGTCGCCGTTCCTCCCGGTCCCACCGATCAGCCCGTGGCCGGGAAGTCCCGTCTCGGTCGGATCCGGCATAGTATTCATCAACCCCTTTCGCTATCGGAGTCGCCACCATCCCCAAATGGGAGCGCTCCCGACCCCTCGAGGAACTCATCCCCATGTCTCGAACCCGAAAAGTGCTGTCCGGGCCGCGATGGCCGTGGTCGCCGTCGGCGGTTCGGTCGCGGTCGCGCTGCAGGCGAGCGCGGCCGCCGGCTGCCAGGTCGACTACACCGTGTCCAGCCAGTGGCAGGGCGGCTTCGGTGCCGCCGTGAAGATCACGAACCTGGGTGACCCGATCACCCAGTGGAGCCTGGGCTTCTCGTTCGGCGCCGGTCAGACCGTCACCCAGCTGTGGAACGGCTCGTACACCCAGTCCGGAGCCGCGGTCACGGTGCGCAACGCCTCCTACAACGGGGCGATCGGCACCAACGGCAACGCGTCGTTCGGCTTCAACGGCGCGTTCACCACGAGCAACCCGGTGCCCAGCGCCTTCACCCTCAACGGCACGGCCTGCACCGGCGGCGTGACCGTCCCGAGCAGCTCACCGCCGGTCACCCCCAGCACGTCGGCCTCGCCCAGCCCCAGCACGAGCCCGAGCACCGGGCCGGTCACCGGCACCGCCGGCCAGCTCGTCGCCGACATGGGCAAGGGCTGGAACCTCGGCAACCAGCTGGAGGCCAACGTCAACGGGATCCCCGGCGAGACGGCCTGGGGCAACCCGGTCGTCACCGGCGCCCTCATCGACCGCGTCAAGGCGGCGGGCTTCAAGACGATCCGGATCCCGGTCTCCTACCTGGGCAAGATCGGGGCCGCGCCCAACTACACCGTCGACGCCGCCTGGCTCACCCGGATCCAGGAGGTCGTCAACCTGGCCCACGACCGGGGCCTGTACGTGCTGATCAACATGCACGGCGACGGTTACAAGTCGGTCGGCGGCGCGTGGCTGATCTGCGACGCGGCCGACCAGGCGACGATCAAGGCCAAATACCAAAAGGTCTGGCAGCAGGTGGCGTCGAAGTTCCAGACCTACAGCGGGCGCCTGATCTTCGAGTCGATGAACGAGAACTTCGACGGGCAGTACGGCAACCCGACCCAGCCGTGCTACTCCAACATCAACGCGTACAACCAGGTCTTCGTCGACACCGTGCGGCAGACCGGCGGCAACAACACGTCGCGGTGGCTGCTGGTGCCGGGCTGGAACACCAACATCGACCACACCGTGGGCAGCGGCTTCGTCCTGCCCACCGACCAGTACCGCTCGTCCGCCATCCCCGCGGCCGAGAAGCGGATCATGATCTCGGTGCACTACTACGACCCCTGGGACTTCACCGGCACCGAGGACGGCACCATCACCCAGTGGGGCCCGAACGCGACCAACCCGTCGAAGAAGTCGACGTGGGGCCAGCAGGACTTCATGGACGCGCAGCTCAAGAAGACGTACGACGCGTTCGTCGTGAAGGGATACCCGGTCTTCGTCGGTGAGTACGGCTCGATCGACAAGACCTCCTACGACTCGACGAACAACCGGTACCGGGCGGACTACGCGCGCACCCTGGTCGCCACCGCCAAGAAGTACGGCGCGGCCACCGCGTACTGGGACAACGGCTACAACGGGCAGCACGGGTTCGCGCTGTTCGACCGCAACTCCGCGACCGTGACGCAGCAGGGCATCATCGACGCCATCATGGCGGGCTGATCCCGGCGGTGCAGGGTGCCCGTCACCACGGGCACCCTCCATCCACGCCATCGCGGGAGTCCCCCGTCCGGGCCGCTGAGTAGGCTGCCTCCGGGGGTGACACGACGTTGGACATCCGAGGCTCCTGGCAGCCACCCCGGCGTGCCGACCACACCGCGATCGTGGGCTGCGACCTGTTCGTCGACGGGATCGCCGTGGAGAGCCCCGGCGCCTCCGCCGACCTGGCACGGTTGCACGAGCTGGCACGGGAGCGGGCCGGCGGGTTCGTGTGGCTCGATCTGCACGAGCCCACCGAGGCCGCGCTCACCAGCGTGGCCGCGGTGTTCGGCCTGCATCCGCTCGCCGTCGAGGACGTCCTGCACCGCGAGCAGCGGGTCAAGGTCGAGCGGTACGACGACGTGGTGTTCCTGGTGGTCCGGGCCGCCCACTACGCCGAGCACGAGCGGCTCACCGCCACCAGCGAGATCGTCAGCACCGGTTTCGTGCGCCTCTTCGTCGGCCCGCATTTCGTGATCGCGGTCCGGCAGGGCACCGTCACGGAGCTCAGTTCGCTACGTCTGGAGCTGAGCGGCATCCCGGAGAAGCTGGCCGGCGGCCCGTGGTCGGTGGCTCACGAGATCCTGGACCGCCTGGTCGACGTCTACGTCGACATCGCCGGCGCGCTGCAGACCGACGTGGACCTGGCCGAGGCCGCCGTCTTCACGCCCGGCTCGGATGTCGCGATCGAGCAGATCTACCAGCTCAAACGTCAACTGATGAGGTTCAAGGCGGCGGTGCTCCCCCTGCACCGCCCCCTGGTGGCGCTGGCCGGTAAGCAGTTCGCCGACCTGCCGAAGGAGATCCACCGCTACTTCCGCGACGTCGCCGACCACCACACCGCGGCGATGGAGGAGATCCTCGCCCTCGACGACGTGCTCAACGCCCTGCTCCAGGCCCGCCTCACCCAACTGACCGTCGACCAGAACAACGACATGCGCCGCATCGCCTCGTGGGCGGCGATCGCCGCGCTGGTGACGACGATCGCCGGGGTCTACGGCATGAACTTCACCCACATGCCCGAGCTGAGCTGGCGCTACGGATACCCGAGCGTCGCCCTGTTCATGGTGGTCAGCGTCGCCGTCCTGTACCGGTCCCTGCGCCGGGCGGGCTGGCTGTGACGCGAGGCGACGGTGCGGGCCGTGGGAGCAGCGGTCAGGGCGGGGACATCAGCAGGACGGGCTTGACGGTGTCGCCGGCCACGACGTCGGTGACGGCCTGCCGGATGTCCTCGAAGGCGTAGTGGCGAACCAGCCGGTCCAGCGGCATCCGGCCGGAGACGACCAGGTCGGCCAGGACCGGGAGAAGAGCACGCGTCTCGCTGTCGCCGAGGGTCAGGCCGGTGACCGTACGGCCGGGGAGCAGGTGGTTGACGTCGACCGGGACGGTGGTGCCGAAGGCGGGCGCGCCGACGACGACGGCGGTGCCGCGGACCGCGAGAGCCCCGATGCCGGCCTGCAGCACGCCGACGGAGCCGGTGGTCTCGACGACGCCGTCGACGCCGTGGCCGCCGGTCAGGTCGGCGACGGCCCCGGCCAGGTCGGTGGCGCCGGTGTCGACGATGTCGGTGGCGCCGAGCTGCACGGCGAGCTCGAGGCGGGCGGCGACACGGTCGACGACGATGATGCGCCCGGCCGGGCTGAGCCGGGCGGCCATCACCGCGGACAGTCCGACCGCGCCGGCGCCGGTGACCAGCAGGGTGGCCCCGGGGCGTGGCCGCAGCACGTTCCAGATCGCTCCGGCGCCGGTCTGCACGCCACAGCCGAGCGGGGCGAGCAGGTCCAGCGGCGCGTCCGGGGCGACCTTGACGACGCTGCGCTCGTCGACGACGGCGTGCCGGGCGAACGACGACTGGCCGAAGAAGTGGCCGCCCACCGGCCGGCCGTCGCGGGTGACGGTGGCGGTGCCGTCGGCTCGGCGGCCGCCGAGCAGGTTCGCCGGCAGCCACGTCGCGCAGTAGGCGGGGTGCCCGTCGCGGCAGTTTCCGCAGGCGCCGCAGGAGGTGAAGGAGAGCAGCACCCGGTCGCCGGGGGTGACCGAGGTGACGGCGTCACCGACCGCCTCGACGACGCCGGCGCCCTCGTGGCCGAGGATCCCGGGCAGCGGGAACGGCAGGGCGCCGGCGGCGACACCGAGGTCGGTGTGACACAGGCCGGCCGCCACCACACGGACCAGGACCTCGTCGGGGCGCGGGGCGTCCAGGACGACGTCGGTGAGGGTGAACGGAGCGCCGGCGGACTCGACGACCGCCGCGGTGGTGACGGTCATGCGGTGACCTCCAGCGAGACGAGGACGGATTTGGTACGGGTGTAGGGCTCGAGCCCCTCCGGGCCGTACTCGCGGCCGAACCCGGAGGACTTGACCCCACCGAACGGCATGGCGGGGTCGAGCATGGCCCAGTCGTTGACCCAGACGATGCCGGCGTCGAGACGCGCGGCGACGCGGTGGGCGCGGGCGACGTCACGGGTCTGCAGGCCGGCGGCCAGGCCGTACGGGGTGCCGTTGGCCAGGGCGATCGCCTCGTCCTCGGTGTCGAACGGCTGGACGGTCAGCACCGGTCCGAAGATCTCCTCCTGGATCACCGTGGAGTCGCCGGGCAGGCCGGACAGGACGGTGGGCTGGTGGTAGAAGCCGGGACGGTCGAGACGGTCGCCGCCGGTGACGACGTGGGCGCCCTCGGCACGGGCCCGCCGGACGTACTCCTGCACCTTGGCCAGGTGTCTCTCGCCGGCCATCGGGCCGATCACCGTCTGCGGGTCGAACGGGTCGCCGACGGGGACGCCCGGCACCGCCTCGGCGAGGATGCCGAGGAAGGTGTCGTACAGCGACCGGGCCACCAGCAGGCGCGGCCCACCCATGCAGAACTGTCCGGTGTTGAAGACGAACGCCTTGATCACCGTGCCGACGGCCCGCTCAACGTCGGCGTCGTCGAAGACGATGTTCGCGGCGTTGCCGCCGAGCTCCATCGTCACCGGTTTCAGGGCGGCGCCCGCGGTGGCGGCGGCATGCCGGCCGACGGCGGTGGAGCCGGTGAAGGCGACCTTGTCGACGCCGGGATGCCGGAGCAGGGGCTCGCCGGCGTCCGGGCCGCGACCGGTGACCACGTTGACGACACCGGCCGGGACACCGGCGTCGGTGAGCAGGTCGGCCATGAACAGCGCGGACAGTGGGGTGTCGTCGGCGGGTTTGTGCACGACCGTGTTCCCGGCGGCCAGGGCGGGCGCGAGTTTGGAGCTGCTCAGGACCAGGGGGAAGTTGAACGGGGTGATCGCCGCGACCACACCCACCGGTTCACGGCGGGTGTAGGCGTGTGCCGGCAGCGCGACGGTCCGGTGCTCGCCGCCGACGGTCTGGACCAGGGCCGCGTAGTACTCGTAGACGTCGGCGGCGGTGAGCACGTCGACCGGCCGGCACAGTCCGATCGGCTTGCCGACGTCGAGGCTCTCCAGGGCGGCGAGCTCGTCGGCGTGCTCGCGGATCAGCGCTGCGGCACGGTTCAGGATCCGGCCGCGGGCCCGGGCCGGGGTGTCGCGCCAGGCGGGAAGTGCGGCTCGGGCGGCGGTCACCGCGTCGTCGACGTCTTTGCCGGTGCCGGCGGCGACCGTGGTGACGACCTGCCCGGTGGACGGGTCGACCACGTCGAGACGCCCGCCGTCGGCGGCATCGCGCCACCGGCCGTCGATGTACAACTGTCCGGGGTCCGGCTCGGGCCGGGAGAGGCTGCTCATAGTGGCCAGACGGTAGGGATCCGCGGGCCGTTCGGTACCGGTGAGGTTACGGGGGTGTTACCTGGTCCTAGCCGGATTCGGGTAACCGGGCCACCCACGCGGCGACCTGCGAACGCGACGAGAAACCCAGCTTGGCCAGCAGGTTCTGCACGTGGCCGTCGACCGTGCGGGTGGACAGGACCAGCCGCTGGGCGATCGCCCGGTTGCTGAGCCCGTCGGCGACCAGGCCGGCGATCTGCTGTTCGCGGCGGGTCAGACCGGGTTCGCCCGCGGTGGGCTCCGGTGTGGCCGCGGGCGGCTGGTGCAGGGCGTAGCGGATGGCGTCCTCGACGGTGGGCCGCACGCCCTCGTCGAAGGCGGTCCGGTAGCCGGCCGGGCGAAGGGCGCGGGTGGCGGCCGCGACGCAGCGGTCGTGGTGCACACCCAGCGGTGGGCCGAAGACGCCGACGTGGGTCCCGATGCTGCGCCAGATGGAATGGGCGGTGCCGAGCAACTGGGCGGCCCGTTGCGGCCGGCCGGCGGACCCGGCGATCCACGCCGACGTCTCGATCATCAGTCCGGCGCCGACCGCGTCCCGGAATCCGGCCTGCAACTGCAGCGCGGAGAGCACGAGCCGGCCGGCCCGGTCCGGGTCACCGCGCCGCCACGTGTCGAAGGCCAGCACCCAACGGGCGTACGACTGGGAGAGGTGCTCGCCGCGGGCCTCGCCGACGTCGATGGCCCGGCGGGCGATCGCGGCGGCCCGCTCGTGCTCGCCGCAGTGGGTCAGGGTGATGGCCAGCTGGAACTGGGCGTGCAGGACACCGGCCGTCTCACCGGCGGCCTCCAGGGCGTCGACCGCGGCGCGGAAGTCGGCGATCGCGGCCGGCATGTCGCCGCGGAACAGGTTCGCCGTCCCGGACTGGCTGGCGGCGTGCGCGGCCGGGACCGGGTCGCCGATCGCCGCGGCGACCCGCCGGCACTCGGCCAGCCGCTGCCGCGACGTCTCCTGCTCGCCCTGCAGCAGCGGCACCCAGGCGCCGACCCACAGCGCGTCGGCGCGGGCCCGGCCGTCCGGCGCGGGCAGTGCCAGCGCGCGTTCCAGCCACTCGCGGCCCTCGCTGATCAGCCCGTCCGCGGACCAGTGCCAGCGCAGCGCCGCGGCCAGGGTCAACGCCGGATCGGCGCCGGCCGGATCGGTGAGGAAGTCCTCGAAGGCGGCGCGGAGATTGCCGTGCTCGGCGCGGACCCGGGCCAGCGTGTCCTCCTGGCCGGGGCCGCACCAGTGGCGCTCGCCGCGGACGGCCAGGTCCAGGTAGTACGCCCGGTGCCGGTGGCGCAGGCTGTCGTGCTCGCCGAACTCCGCGAGCCGGCTCAGCCCGTACTCCCGGATCGTCTCCAGCATGCCGAAACGCGCGCCGCGGCGGGTGACCAGCGACTGGGTCGCGAGCTGGTCGACCAGGTCGAGGATCGCGGCGCGGTCGAGGCCGTCACCGGAGCAGACGGCCTCGGCGGCGTCCAGGTCGAATCCGCCGGTGAAGACCGACAGCCGGGCCCACAGGCGCTGCTCGGCCGGGGCGCACAGGCCGTAGCTCCAGTCCACCATGGCGCGCAGGGTGCGCTGTCGTGGGGCGGCGATCCGGCTGCCGACGCTGAGCAGCGCGAACCGGTCCTCCAGGCGCTGCAGCAGCTGGTCGATCGAGAGGGTCCGCAGCCGGGTCGCGGCCAGCTCGATGGCGAGCGGGATGCCTTCGAGACGGGCACACAGGCGGGCGACGGCCTCGCTGTTGTCGGCGGTGACGGCGAAGTCGGGTGCCACCGCGGCGGCCCGGTCGGCGAGCAGCGCCACCGACTCGACCCGGCAGAGCTGTGTGAGCGGGATGGCGTGGCCGGGCGGCACCGGCAGCGGCGCGACCGGCAGCACGTGTTCACCGTCGATGCCGAGGCTCTGCCGGCTGGTGGCCAGCACGCGGGTGCCGGCCGCCCGCCGGAGGACCGCGTCGGCGAGCACCGCGCAGGCGTCGAGGACGTGCTCGCAGTTGTCCAGGACGATCAGGGCCTCGCGATGGGCGAGGAACTCGGTCACCCGGTCGAGGGCCGGACGCGCCGACTGGTCGCGGATCGCCAGCGCGCCGGCCACGGCCGAGGCGACCCGGCCGTCCTCGGTGAGCGCCGCCAGGTCGACGAACCAGACCCCGTCGGGGAAGGCGCGGCGTGCTCCGGCGGCGGCTTCGACGGCCAGGCGGGTCTTGCCGACTCCCCCGGCGCCGGTCAGGGTGACCAGGCGCGACGTCGCGAGCCGCGCGCGGACCTGCCCGATCTCGTGCCGCCGGCCGACGAAACTGGTCACGGCGGCGGCGAGGTTGGTCACCGTTGGCACCATAGGGCGAGAATGTAGTGCCTGGCCGGGCCGCGGCGCGTCCGTCCCGCGGCCCGGGTTGCGATGCGGCCGTCCCGCGGCCCGGGTTGCGGACCGACAGGCGCGCGCGGTCGAGTGGTCGGCCTCATGCCGTAGGGCGGTCGGGGCACAGCCCCGCGGTGCCGCTCACATGCCGGGTCCGGCGAAGGGGCCGGCGCCGGTGAAGGCGTAGTCGGCGAACCGGTTGCCGATCAGCTGGTGGGCCTCGGCGCCGGGGTGCAGGCCGTCGGGCAGGGGGAGCTCGACGGCGTCGTCCGGACCGTAGAGCGAGAGGCCGTCGAGGAAGTGCAGGTTCTTGTCGGCCGCCCGGCGGTCGGTCAGGGAGCGCAGCTCGCGCCGGACGACTTGGAGGGTGAGGCGGCCCAGCGCGGTGTCGCCCGGTGTCCCGGTGGCGGTGAACTGCACCTGGCCGCTGCCGATCGAGGCCGGGTCGATGGCGCCCGGGCCGGGCGTGTCCTCGTGGATACCGCAGAACAGTGGCGAGATCAGCACCAGCGGCACGTCGGGATGACCGTCACGGATCGTGTCGAGGAAGCCGTGGACGGCCGGGACGAGGGTCCGCACCCGCATGCCGTCGAGGTTGACCACGTTGATGCCGAGCTTGACGCTGATGAGGTCGGCCGGGGCGTCCCGGATCACCCGGGCCAGGAACTGGTCGACCATCGCGCTGCCGCCCAGGCCGAGGTTGCGCAGCTCGACGCGAGCGCGGCGGGCGGCGACGGCGGGCCAGATCTCGCTGGGCGCCAGCGCGTTCGAGCCGTGGCTGATCGAGCTGCCGTGGTGCACCCAGAGCGGCCGGACGGTGTCGTCGGGCTCGATCGGGGCGTCGGCACGCAGGTCGATCAGCTCGATGCTCTCGTTGTGCGGGAGCCAGATCTCGACCCGGTGACGGCCGGCGGGCAGACCGGTGACGGTGGTGGTGTGTGGCGGCCCGGCGTGGACGGTGGTGGCGCCGGTGGCGAGGTCGACCTCGATGCGGTCGCCGCCGTCGAGCACGTCACGCAGTGCCGGTTCGCCGTCGAGGTGGACGTCGATGCGCCCGCGTGGCCGCTCGGCGCCGAGGTAGGCGATGCGGGTCGGATGGGTGACCAGGTCGATCCGGGTGGCGGTGGTGGTGAAGGCCAGGCGCACACCGGACGGCTGGCTCTGCATCGACAGCAGCTGCCCGTCCGGGAACTGCTCGCGAGCCCAGGCCGGCAGCCGGTGTGGGCGCAGGCCACGGGCGGTGACCTCGGTCTCTGCGGCGCCGCGTAGCAGCTCGGACGGGACGGGCATCAGGGTTTCCCTTCGGTGGGCCAGGAGCGGAAGACGGCGTCGAGCGCGTCGAGCGCCCGCCGCCAGGAGAGGTCGACGGCCGGCTCGCGATGAGCCAGACTGCCGTTGGCCTGCAGCGCGAGGAAGCCGTTGACGGTCGCGGCGAGCAGCCGGGTCGCATGGACGAGCTCGGCCTCGGGCAGCGGGTAGCCGCGCAGCATCGCGAGCGTGAGTCCGGCCATCCGGCCGGCCGGCCCGGACCGGACGGTCGCCTCGGTGGCGGGCCGTTGCAGGGCCGTCCAGCGGCCGGGATGTTGCTGAGCGTAGTCACGGTTGGCGTCGGCGAAGGCGGTCAGCGCGTCGTGGCCGGATCGCCCTCCGATGGCCATGGCGATCCGGTCGGCAAGCTCGCCGAGGGCGAGCTGATGCACGCCCTCGAGCAGCGCCGACCGGTCACGCACGTGCGAGTAGAGGCTTGCGGTCTGCACACCGAAGCCCCTGGCCAGGGCGGACAGGCTGATCGCGTCGAAGCCGTCGCGGTCGGCGAGGTCGGCCGCCGCGACGACGACGGCGGCTGGGGTGAGGTTCGCGCGTGCCACCCCACAAACCTACAACCAAAAGCTAAAAGCCTAAACCCCTTAGGAAGTACGCGCCACGCGAGCCGCCTCGCGCAAAAGGTTCAATCTTCAACCGAATGCACGAGGTGCGGCCCGGGCGACGCCGGACGGGACTACCGCCGGACGTTGACGGTGAGAGCGGCCCGCAGGCCCTTGACCGGGTCACCCGTCATCGACGCCGTCTGGGTGGCCGCCCGGTCGTCCCGGAAGACCATGTCGGTGTCCAGGCTGATGTCGGCCAGGTGGTCGGCCGACCGCCGGTACCCGGCCAGCGCGTACACCTGGTCGCAGACGGACTCCGGGAACGCCAGCTGCGACGTCGCGATCACGGTGGTGTGGTCGGTGATGCCGGCCCGGTCGGGGTAGACCTCGAAGTGGACATGCGGCCAGCGGCCGGGATAGCAGCCGGGGAACACGCTGGTGAACGCGACCCGGCCCGATCCGTCGACGATCTGGACGCCGCGCAGGAACGTCTGCCCGGTCACGCCGTCGCCGTACATCGAATACCGGCCCTCCCGGTCGCACTGCCAGATGTAGACGGCCGCGCCGGTGAGCGGACCGCCGGCCAGGTCGTTGACGGTGAGCTCCAGGGCGAGCGGGACGCCGTCGACGGGACCGGAGCCGTCCAGACTCGCCCGGACGTCGCTGCGGACGACGCCACTGCGGTCGAGGATGTCGGGACCGTTGGAGCCGTCGCCGGGGAACGGGCCCTGCGTCTCCTCCGGAATCCGGGACACCGCCGACCCGGTGCCGGACGGAGCGCCGGTGACACTCGCGGCGGGCTCGCCGGTGGCGGGTACGGCCGGAGCGCCGGGGGCACGGGCGGCCGGCTCACTGGTGCACCCGGCGACCCCGAGGGCGGCCGCGCCGACGCCGAACGCGCGCAGCACCTGACGGCGGCCCATCAACGTGGCCAGATCGAACCCCAGGCCCTGATCGGTCAGCTCCTCGTGCGGCCGGGGCAGTCGGCGCCCCTGATAGGTGGGATACGACGGCTGTGGCATGTGGTGGACTCCGATCTCGGTGCCGCGCCCGCCGGCGGCTGCGCGGACATCCTCAAAGAATCCCCAGAGTTCCTGCCGAACCGCCAGGGAGATCGCTGACAGATCGCTGTGACGAGGGAGCTTCCGAGGTCAGGGTCTGTGCCAGGTCACCGCCGCCCCGGCCGGCCCACCTGCCGGGTTCGGGTGTCCTCGCCGCCGTCTACGGTCGGTGACCGAGCCCGGTCCCCCTACCGGGTGCACCGGACGCCCCGGCGATGGGCCTTGTGCCCACCCGAACCGCTGCTCGGGTGCGACCGCGGCGCGGCACCGGCGTCGACGACCCGGCCCGCGCGTGCCAGTAGTCCGTGTCCGTGGTCGCTGTCGGTGATGGACGCACACGTAACGGTTGCGTGTGCGCTGGTCGTCGCCCTGGCGTTGGTGAAAGCCCACGATCGGGGTTTCGTGTGCGCTGGTGGTCGTGGGGGCGTGGCTGGGGTCGCACGATCGGTGTTCGTGTGCGCCCGTCCCCGTCCTCGTCCCTGTCCTCGTCCTCGTCCTCGTCCTCGTCCTCAGCGAAGGCAGGGACCGTCCTGGTGACGAGTCCCCCCGGGGGGGAGGAGGAGGGCAGCGGACGTCTCGCGACCAGTCCCTCGGGGCAAGGGGCCGGAGACGTGGCCAGTCCCCGGGCCGAGGGCAGCGGACGTCTCAGTGACCAGTCCGTGAACCGCGGCGTGAACAGGCTTCCGGCGACGTCATGACCTGACTGAGCCATGGCAAGCCGACGCCGGCGCAGACCCTGATTCCGAAAGCTCTCTAGCCGCCGGCCCGCGTGACCGGCAGAACGGCGGTCAGGTCCCACCCGCCGCCGGGGCGAGGCCCTCGCCCTGGCGGCTGGTCACCGGCGAGGAGGACGACCGGTCGCCGCAGAGGACGGGCGAGGTGACGATGCCCATCGGCAGCCCGTGACGGATCTTGAACGAACGCCTCGGCACATTCCGCTGACGGGTGCGGCAGCGTTCGCCTCCGAATCGCCAACAACCACTCTGGAACGGGACAATCCCGTGCGAGCTATGCATTCTTGGTCGCGAGCCGGGCGCGTTTCCCATGCGCCTGGAACGACCCGAAGGAGGCGCGTTACGTGCGTGCTCCCACGCCCCTGAAAATCCTGGCCGCGCTGGCCCTGGTCGGTGGGGTCGCCCCGCCGGCACCGGCGGCCGTGCACACCGGTCTCAGCGACGCCGGCTGGTCCGGCATGTGGCTGTCCGGGACGACCGCCACCGACACCACGTCGGTGGTGACGACCCTCAAGCAGGTGCGGACCGCGATCGGCGCGGACACCGGAACGGCCGCCGGCCTGACCGGCAAAGGCGTCGGCATCGCCCTGATCGACACCGGCGTCGCCCCGGTGCCGGGCATCCCGGCGGCCCAGGTGGTCAACGGGCCCGACCTGTCCTTCGAGTCGCAGAGCCCGAGCCTGCGCTACCTCGACACGTACGGCCACGGCACCCACATGGCCGGCATCATCATCGGCAACGACGCCGCGACCGGCACCAGGGGCATCGCTCCGGGCGCCAGACTCACCTCGATCAAGGTCGGCACCTCCAACGGCGCCGTCGACGTGACCCAGATGATCGCCGCGATCGACTGGGTGGTGAAGAACCGCAACCACGACCCGGCCAACCCCATCAGGATCATCAGCCTGTCGTACGGGACGGGCGGCAACCCGGCCGTCTGGGACGACCCGATGACCCTCGCCGTCCAGCAGGCCTGGAAGGCGGGCATCACCGTCGTCGCGGCCGCCGGCAACCAGGGCAACGGCTACGGCAAGCTGACCCACCCCGCCCAGGGCACGTCGGTGATCGCGGTCGGCGCGACCAACACCTACGGCACGACGACCACGGCCGACGACGAGCTGTCCGCCTACACCAACCTCGCCTCCAACGGCCGGCCCCTGGACGTGCTGGCCCCCGGCACCTCCATCCCGTCACTGCGGGTGCCGGGCTCCAACATCGACCAGTCGTTCCCGAAGGCCCGTAGCGGCGACACCCTGTTCCGTGGCTCCGGCACCTCGCAGGCCACCGCCGTCACCGCCGCGGCCGCTGCGCTGGTCCTCCAGGCCCGCCCGGCACTGACCCCGTTGCAGCTGAAATACCTGCTGATCAACGGGACCTACCTGAGCAAGGGGGTGGCCGCCACCCTGGGCGCCAAGGAGCTCAACGTGTCGATGGCCCTGGCCGGCGCCGCGGCCACCGGCGACGGCGCGATCGGCGAGTCGTACGGCACCGGCATGCTCGACACCACCCGGGGCAGCAGCCGCGTCTCCGCCGACGGTGTGACGCTGAGCGGCCAGAACACCATCTTCGGCCCGTTCGACACGACCGCCTGGTCCACCCGCGCCAAGGCACAGACGACCTGGTCCGGCGGCGTCTGGATGGGCTACCGGATGGCCGGTGACGGCTGGACCGGAAGCTCCTACGCCGCCAAGACGTGGGCCCCGGCCACCTGGACCGGAGGCTCGTGGGGCGGCACGAAGAACTGGACCGACCCCGGCTGGAGCGGCCGGGCCTGGAGCGGCCGGGCGTGGAGCGGCGCCACCTGGAGCGGCCGTTTCTGGTCCACCGACGACTGGTCGTCGGCCCGCTGGGGCTGACCGCGCACGACGACGTCCGGGTGCGCCCGCCGCGCACCCGGACGGGTCAGGCCCGGAGCACGAACCGGTAGAGGCCTCCCGCTCCGGCCACGGCCAGCGAGCCGTCTGCCGGGCTCCATCGGCAGGTGTGCGCAGCCTGCTCGAGCCTCGTCATGGCGTCCACGACACCCGTACCGGCCGTCCAGACGCGCACCGTCCGGTCCGACGACGCGGTGGCGAGCCGAGCGCCGTCGGCGGAGACGTCGACGGAGTTGACCCGGTCGGTGTGGCCGGTGAGCGTGCGCCGCACCTCGCCGGTGACGGCGTCCCAGATCTTCACCGTCCGGTCGGAGGACGCGGTGGCCAGCCAGGTCCCGTCCGGAGCGACGGTGACCGAGTTGATCCGCTCGGTGTGGCCGGTGAGCGTGCGCCGTTCCGCGCCGGTGGCCACGTCCCAGATCCGCACGGTGCGGTCGGAGCCCGCGGAGACGAGCCAGGTGCCGTCGGGCGAGACGGCGACGGCGTCCACCCGGTCGGTGTGGCCGGCGAGGACCCGCCGCTCCTGCCCCGTCGCGGCGTCCCAGATCCGTACCGTCCGATCGTCGCCGCCGGTCGCCAGGTAGGCACCGTCCGGCGAGATCGCCACCGAGAAGACCCGGCCGAGGTGCCCGAACATCTCGCTGCGCGGCTCCCGGCCGGCCGGCTCCCAGATGCGCACGCACCATCCGGCGGCGGCCAGCCAGGTGCCGTCCGGGGAGACCGCCACCGCGTTGACCCGGCCGTTGTCCGACGCCGGCAGGTCGAGCTGCTCACCGTTGACGGCATCCCACAGCTGCACCGAGCGGTGCGTGCTGCCGGTGGCCAGCCATTGCCCGTCCGGGGACCAGGCCACGTCGAAGAACCACTCCCAACGGTCGCCCTCGCGCCCGGTCCGGGAGCGGTCGGGGGCGATCGCCGCGGGGTTCTCCCAGATCCGCACCGACCAGTCGGAGCTCGCGGTGGCCAGCCAGGTCCCGTCCGGGGCGATGGTGACGGCGTTGACCGGGTCGATGTGCCCGCGCAGCGCCGCCTGCTGCTCACCGGTCGCGGCGTTCCAGATCCGGGTCATCCGGTCGTCGCCGGCGGTGGCCAGCCAGGTGCCGTCCGGGGAGACCGCGACCGCGTTCAGCAGATCGTTGAACCGGCTGTCCAGGTCGGTGCGCTGCCCACCGGTCTGGTGGTTCCAGATGCGCAGCGACCAGCCGGCGACCGCGAGCCAGGCGCCGCTGGGCGCGATGGCGACCGACCGCGCCCAGTCGGTGGAGATGACCAGGCGGGACTGCTCCCGCTCGGTGGTGATGTCCCAGATGCGCACCGAGCGGTCGTCGCTGCTGGTGGCCAGCCAGTCGCCGTCCGGGCCGATCGCGACGGACGTGACCGGGCCGCTGTGACCGGTCAGTCTCGCGCGCTGCGTGCCGCCGGCCAGGTCCCAGATGCGCACCGTGCCGTCCGCGCCGCCGCTGGCCAGCCACGTCCCGTCCGGGGCGATCGCCACCGCGTTGACCTGGGCGGTGTGGCCGGTGAACCGGGCACGCAGCGCGCCCGTGGCGGCATCCCAGGCACGGACCGACCGGTCGGCACCGCCGCTGGCCAGCCACGTGCCGTCGGCGGCGATCGCGACGGCCGTGACCCGGTCGGTGTGGCCGGTCAGGGTCATCCGCTCGGCGCCGGTCGCGGCGGTCCACAGGCGCACGGTCCGGTCCGCGCCGGCGGTCACGAACCAGTCGCTGCCCGGTGCGATCGCGATGGCGCGCACCGGAGCGGTGTGACCCGTGACGGTTCGTCGCAGGGCCGGTTCCGGGAGGTCGGGAAGCGGCCAGACGTTGATCAGGGCGGGCGCCACCCGGTCCTGGTTGAGCTCCTTGACCTGGGCACCCCATACGGGATCGTGTTCGAGCCGGGCGTACAGGATGTCGACGCGGGAGTGCGGCGGCTCGGTGGGCGCGAGCAGATGCGCGGTCTGACCGAAGAGCTGGCGTAGATGGGCGGCGGCCGGGCCGGGGATCAGGGCGAGATCCGCCAGGGGCGCGACCGGCCCGGAGTGCTCCAGCCGTGCGGTGACCCATCGGATGTCGCCGGCCAGTGCCGCCGCCTCGGCGTCGCGCCCGGCCGCCTGCAGGTGCTCGATCAGGTGGTCCTGCAGATAGTGATGCAGGTGCGGCAGGGCCCACCACGAGACGGCGGGCTCCACAGCGGGCGTCCCACGGTGGCCCGGCCCGACCGTGCCGCCGGCCGGGGCGGCCCCGTCTCCTGGTCCGGCGGCGGCGGCGGTCAGCAGCAGGTCGTTCAGGGTTCGCAACCGGTCGCTGCCCAGATCGCGCCGCAGGACGTCGCGGATCACGTCGTGGATGCCGACGGCACCGCCGTCGGCGGTCGGTGTCAGGGTCAGCAGCGCCAGATCCTCCAGGCGGGCACAGAGGGCGCGGGTCTCCACCCCGTCCAGCTCTCCCGTGGCGCTCCACAGGTCGGCGATCATCGTCACCGGGACCGGCTCGTCCTCGGCGAACACCGACAGCTCGGCCAGGCGCAACCGTTCCGGTGGGCGCAGCAGGCCGATGCCGGCGTCGATGGTCGCGGCGACGGCCTGCTGCCGCTGCCTCGGGTCGTTGACGTCGAGGTGTCGCCCGGCCGCGCCGGTCAGCGTGTCGACGTGGGACACACCGTCGCGGCGCAGCCGGTCCAGCAGCTGGCCCGCCACCGACGACAGGTCGGTGTGCAGGCGGGCCTGGTTGACCAGGATCCGGTTGACCAGCCGCAGCAGCAGCGGCCACCGGCTGGTCTCGGCCAGGATGCCGCCGACGACGTGCGGGGGCAGCTCCGGCAGGTCGGCCAGCAGCACCGCACGCGCCTGGGTGAGCGACAGCTGGTCCACCCGGACCGGGACGGCGTCGCCCTGGACCAGCGACACGTTCCTCGTCGTGATCAGGCGCGCGCTGCGGCCGGCGAGCGGGAACGCTTCGAGCTGCTCGGGGAACCACACGTCGTCCAGGATGATCAGGCGCGGCGGGCCGTCCCGGAGCAGCGCCGCCAGATGCCGGCCGGCCTGCTGCTCGTCGGTGAACGTCACCTGCCGGTCGGGGTCGATCGAGTGGATCAGGTCGTTGATCTTGTCGGTGAGGACTCCGCGGCGGGCGTCCCGGCCGAGAGTAACCCAGTACACACGGTCGCCGAACCGGCGCAGGATCCGGCGGTCGGAGCGGGCCAGTTTCGCGACGGTCGTCTTGCCGAACCCGCCCGCACCCTGCAGGGCGGTCGTGACGCCGACCGTCCGGGACCCTCGCCGGCAGAGCGCGTCGACGATCCGGTCCACCTCCAGCGGCCGCTCGACGATCCACGACTCGGGCCGCTCCTCGGCCGGCACCACGGCGAGCGGGCCGTCGACGCGGCGCTGCGTCCAATTGCCCGCCAGACCGGCCACCGCGACGAGGGCGGTGCCGGCGACGGCCCACCCGAGCGGCTGCCGCTCGACCGCGGGAAACCACGGGGCGACGCCGCCGGTGGCCACATTGACCGCGACGGCCACGAGCGTCGCGGCGCATGCCGCAGCGAGCGTCGACGCGACAACGAGCACCCACCGCCACCGCCGCACGCGCACCTCCCCGATCGACATCCAATCGCCTCGCGAGGAGCACCGCCAGTGGGCGGCCGTGCGGAGCGACCCCTTCGTCGATCGGCGGGGGCGGCCCCGGTCGTGATCGCGGCGGCCGGTGGGTCGATCATGGCCGTCCGGTCGGCAGGCGCAGGCGGAAGGCGGCACCGTCGGGGCGGTCGTCGACGGTCAGGGCGCCGTCGTGCAGGGTGGCGATCTCGCGGGCGATCGACAGGCCCAGGCCGGTGCCGCCGTCCTGCCGGGACCGGCTGTCGTCGAGCCGCACGAACCGGTCGAAGATCCGCTCGCGGTCCGGCTCGGCGATGGCGGAGCCGTCGTTGCCGACCACGATCTCGGCCTGCGTGCCGGACCGGCCGAGAGCGATCGTGACACGGCCGCGGGCGTGGCGCATCGCATTGTCGACCAGGTTGCGCAGCGCACGGTGCAGCTGGTCGGCGTCCCCGATCACCCGGACCGGCACGACCTCGCCGTCGACGCGCAGGCCGGACCGTTCCACCGCGACGCGCTCCCGGGCGGCGTAGACCAGGTCGTCGAGGTCGACCTCGGCCCGTCGCGGCCGCAGTGCCGCGTCGTCGACCCGGGCCAGCAACAGCAGGTCCTCGACGAGCCGGGCCAGCCGGGTGCTCTCCCGGTGGATGCGGGTCACCGACCGGGCGGCGGACTCCTCCAGGCCGGCCGCCCGGAGCAGGTCGGCGTTGGCGTGGATGGTCGCCAGCGGGCTGCGCAGCTCGTGGCTGGCGTCGGCGACGAACCGCCGCTGGGCCGCCGAGGCGACCTCGATGCGGTCCAGCATCGTGTTCATCGTCGCGGCCAGGGCGGCTATCTCGTCGCCGGAGTCGGGCACCGGCAGCCGGGCGTGCAGGTTGGTGGCGGTGATCGTGGCGGCCCGGCCGGTCATCGCCTGGACCGGCCGCAGCGTCCGCCCGACGAAGAAGAACGTCGCCACCCCGACCACCAGGGCGAGCAGCGGCATCCCGGCCAGCAGCGCGCCCACGATCGCCCGGCCGGCCTCGTCGACGGTCTCCATCGACTGCGCCACCAGCACCGTCTGCACACCGGACGGCGTCTGCACACCGGCGGCGAGCACCCGGAACTGCGCGTGCCGCCCGGCGCGCGGCCGCCTGTCGTCCCACACGGTGCGGCCCGGTGCCGGGCGCAGCCCGGACAACGGCCGGTCCGCGGCGAACGCCGGTGACGCCCGGACCACCCGGCCGGTCTCGTCGAGGACCTGGACCAGGGTGCGGCCCGGCTCGGCCGGGGTCATCGCGGCGGTCAGCGCCGCCGCGTTACCGGCCCGCAGCGCGGCGACGACCTGGTTGACCCGGTCGGTCGCGGTCGTGGTCACGCCGTCGAGCAGGATGCCGCGCGCGGTGACCAGCAGCACGGCGCCGGCGAGCACGGCGGCCACCGCCACGACCAGCCCGGCGGCGATGGCGGATCGCAGGCGGATGCCGAGCCTGCGGGGCAGGAGCCGCAACACGGCACGCATGCGCATGGCCGCAACGCTAGCCAGCGGCTGCTGAACGAACGCTGAAAACGGGGTTCAGCGGATTCTCAGATCCCGGCGGGCAATCTTGGAGGCGACAGACCAGGAGGTACGCCCGATGCGCATTCTCGTCGTCGAGGACGAGCGGGAGCTGGCCGAGACGATCCGTGACGGCCTGACCAGGGAGGGGTTCACCGTCGATCTCGCCCATGACGGCGTCGACGGCCTGTGGATCGCCACCGAGAGCCCGCACGGGGCGTACGACGCCGTCGTCCTGGACATCATGCTGCCGGGCCTGAGCGGCTACGAGATCTGCCGGCGGTTGCGGTCGCGGGAGGTGTGGACCCCGGTGCTCATG
Source organism: Actinoplanes sp. CA-252034 (assembly GCF_050956125.1). Classification (NCBI taxonomy): domain Bacteria; kingdom Bacillati; phylum Actinomycetota; class Actinomycetes; order Micromonosporales; family Micromonosporaceae; genus Actinoplanes; species Actinoplanes sp. CA-252034. The sequence goes on along the minus strand of NZ_CP191846.1, from coordinate 4,887,310 downwards.
CTCACCGCCAAGGACGGCGAGTACGACGAGGCCGACGCCCTCGATCTCGGCGCCGACGACTACATGACGAAGCCGTTCTCGTTCGTCCTGCTGATCGCGCACCTGCGGGCCCTGATCCGCCGGGGCGCGCCGGAACGCCCGGCGATCCTGACCGCCGGCGATCTCACCCTCGACCCGGGGCAGCGCAGCGTCTGCCGCGGCGACACCCCGATCCCGGTCACTCCCCGCGAGTTCGCGCTGCTGGAGTTCCTGATGCGCAACCGTGGCCGGGCCGTCACGAAGGCCGCGATCATCGAGAACGTGTGGGACGCGCACTTCGCCGGAGACCGCAACATCGTCGAGGTGTACGTCGGCTACCTGCGCAAGAAGATCGACCATCCGTTCGGTCGTAACGCCATCGAGACGGTCCGTGGAACCGGCTACCGCCTCGCCGCTGACGGCTGAACGACCTGGTCGACGGCTTCTTCAGCAATACTTCAGGTCCTCTCTGCCAGTCTGGCGCGACGGCGGGCGGACCGGAGCCCCGGCTTCCCCCTCGACCGCCGCCCCGTGAGAAGGACCGAGGATTCGATGAGTGACCTGACGCCACGCCCACCGCAGGACGAGCCCACGGACGAGACGCCACCGGTGTCCGCAGTCGCCGGCTCCGCACCGGCCGATCCCCCGCCCACCACGACCCCGCCCCCGGCGACCCCGGCAGCGGCGCCGCCCGCCCCGGCCCGGGACCGTTGGTACAGGCGCCGGGTACCGGTGCTCGCCACGGTCGCGGCCCTGGTGCTGGGTGTGCTGCTCGGCGCCGGAGTGACGATCGGTGCCTTCGCCGCGGGCGGTCACCGCGGCGACGAGCGCGGCCGTCACGGCGCTCACGGCGACCGGCCCGGCGGCGACCGTGCCGAGGGCCGGGGCGGCGATCGGGGCGACTTCCGGCGCGGCGACCGTGGCCCCGGCCGTGGCGAGCACCGGCGCGAGCGGCCCGGCGTCCCCGCACCGGCGCCGTCCACCAGCACCGCTCCGTCGTCCACCGCCCCGTCGTCCCCGGCTCCGGTGCCGAGCGCTTCCACCTGATCCGCCGCCGTCGCCGTCGCGTTGCGGTGCGGCCCCGCGAGATGCCGGGCCGCACCGCATCGTCGTGCCGCACCGCATCGTCGTGCCGCACCGCATCGTCGTGCCGCACCGCATCGTCGTGCCGCACCGCATCGTCGTGCCGCACCGCATCGTCGTGCCGCACCGCATCGTCGTGCCGCACCGCATCGTCGTGCCGCACCGCATCGTCGTGCCGCACCGCATCGTCGTGCCGCACCGCATCGTCGTGCCGCACCGCATCGTCGTGCCGCACCGCAAACCGGATCGACCTCGATGGGGACGGCGCCTGGCGTCTCGACACCGGCGGGCCGGGCTTCCGCGACGAGGCGGTGATCGACGTGCTGGTCCGGTTCCGGGCGTTGATCACGGTCCGGCCGGTGCGGTTGATCGCCGTGGGCTGTGGACCGTCCCGGGCCGACGTGGCCCGCACGATCGACGACGGCCGGCTCGTGTCGGCCGTCCGGTTGAGCGGCAAGCTCTCCGGCGACTTCACGTTCACGCTCAAACGCTGAGCGGCCTCCGCCGCCGGGGCTCGTCCACCGGACAGGCCTCCACCGCCGGGGCCCGGCCACCGGACAGGCCTCCACCACCGGGGCCCGGCCACCCGACAGGCCTCCACCGCCAGGGCCCGTCCACCGGAGAGGCCTCCGGCTCGGGGTGTCCACCGGCGACTGTCGGCGGCCTGACCTAAAGATTTACTCAAGCAAACGCCGGGACTCTGTGTGATCGGAGGTGTCACCGGCAGTATTTCCATACGGGGGCGTGGCCGAACGGTCATCGACACAAACCCGGTTCACGAACAGGTCACCCGGCGGCACTGCGGCCGACCGGCACGGACCTGTGGGTCCCGGAAGGAGTCCCCGATGAGGCTGGCACGAAACTCCGGCAGGCGCCGTTTCGGCGCAGCGCTTCTGGCAGTGGTGACCGCTGCCGGACTGGCCCTCGCGGGCTGCAGCTCCGACGCCGATGTGGCCTCGGAGAACCTGTCCAAGGCGGCCGAAGACTTCAAGATCAACCGTCGGGTGGTGTTCTACAACGGCATCACCGACAGCTACATCCTCTCGATCGAGGGGTTCTGCTCGGTGGAGACCGAGGAGGGCAACAAGCTCACGGTCACCTGCAAGGTGGGCAACGAGTACAAGAAGCACTTCCTCGGCCGGTCGGACAACGTGACCTGGTTCGCCGAGCAGCTCAACGCCGCGGACGTCAGCACCGACCACTACAAGGTGTTCTTCAAACCGTCCACGATCATCCCGGACGTCGACGTCAAGTAGACAGCCCGGGCCACCGCGGTGGCCCGGGCGCCGCCCGGCGGGCCCGTTCGATCGCCGCCTCGATCAGCCGGTGATCGGCGGGCGAACGGGCCCGGTAGGCCGTCTCGGGCGAACTCCGGAAGTCGGTCAGCCGGCGGGCCAGCACATCGAGGCCGGCGTCGAGGGTGGGCGCCGGCAGGGTGAGCCCGCCGGCGACGGCCGCGAGCTGCTCCTCGAACCGGTCCTGCTGGAAGTCGAGCCGCCAGCCGGGCCAGTGCCGCGACCATCCGGCGGCGAGCCCGGCGATCTCCAGGGTGGTCCAGCCGACGGCGGTCCGGGCGACCGGGTCCAGGTGCAGGCCGGTCGACGGGAACACCGGCAGTCCGGGGACCGGGGTGGCCACGGACAGCCTGTCGACCAGGGCGGGGCCGGCCCAGAACGCATCGGTGGTGTCCGTCCACAGGCCGTACCCCCGGATGGTCCTGTCCTTCTGTATGACGGTCACCAGGGTGTCGGCCTCGTCCAGCTCGGCCGGGTCCACGATGGCGATGGCCGCCGGGAGCGCCGCCCGGTCCGCGGGCTGGGCGGGCACACCGCTGTAGCGGGCGATGTCCTCGACGCCGGCGTAGGCCCAGCGCAGATCCCAGCCCGGCCACGTCTGCGCGAGAAGCGCATGCAGCGCGGCGCGATGGGCGTACCCCTCGAAATGCCAGCCGAACACCGCCAGCAGCCGCCGGGAGGTGTCGATCAGTGCCGCGGCCTCGATCCACACCGGTTCGCGGAGGCTCTCGTCGGTGCCGTAGAGGCGGCGGACCTGCCGGACGGCGGCGTCGGGACCGGCGATCAGGTCGATGTCGAGCGCGGCAGCGCCCCACCTGGTGTAGAAGATCTCGCTGTGCCGGCCGTCGGTGATGACGCACTGGGCGCGCTCTGCCATGACGGCATCCTGCCGTGCGGGGATCGCGGACGGTACCGGACGGCCCCGACCTGATCTGGTCCGGCGCTCCGGACGGCACCAGGAGCTTCACGGTGACCGACGCCGACGCCGACCCTCGCCCGTCCGCGGCCCGTGGGGTCGGGCGCGGCTCAGGGCATCGCGTCGCGGACCGTCGCGGTGTCGACGAACTGCTCGAACCGCACGATCAGGCCGCCCCGCACGACGAAGTGGTGCGCGACCCGGACGTCGAGGGGGCGGCCGGTGGCCCGGTTGACGGCGGTGTACCGGGCCAGCACCACGACGTTCTCACCCTCGGTGACGTAGGCGTCGTCGTGGGCGGTCCAGTCGTCCCAGTCGGCGCCGAGTGCCTCCATGACACCGCTGGTCACGCCGTCGGGGGTGCGATAGGTGCCGGCCAGCGGGAAGCCGGCCATCTCGGTCCACTCGACGTCGGGGGCCAGGGTGGCGCGCAGGGCCGGCAGGTCGCGGGCCGCGGAGGCGAGGTACTGCCGGCGGACGACGTCGGCCGGCGCGGTCGAGGTGCTGAAGTCGGTCACGGTCAGCCCCAGCTCATCTCGCCCTTGGCGACCTTGGCGCCGATCTGGGCGGCGATCAGCATGCCGTGCTGCGGGTAGCGGCGGGTCAGCGCGCCGGTGAGGGCCGGGCCGTCGACGGCCGCGGCCAGCTCCTGCTCGAAGGCGACCAGGTAGTCGCGGGTGGCGGTGACGGCGCTCAGGTCGGCGGCGGTGCCGGGCAACCGGTGGCCGGGCACGACCAACTCGGGCTGCAGGGCGGCGATCTCGTCGAGGACGTCGATCCAGGCGGCACGCTGCTCCGGCTTCGCGGTGTCGGCGGTCCAGACGTGCTCCTGCTGGAACAGCAGAACACCGCCGAGGACGGCACGGTGCTCGGGCTGCCACAGGTAGTGGCGGCCGGGCAGAGCGGCGGGGCCGCCCCTGAGCTCGAACCGGTGGCCCTCGAGGGTGAGGTCACCCGTCAGGGGTGTGAGCTCGACGAGGCGGGTGGGCAGGTTCGCGCCGACGGTGGCCCAGGCGGTCAGCTTCTTCTCGTACGTCCGCTGAATGTGCTCGATGGTCTGCGGTGTCGCGACGATCGCGGCGGTGGGGAACGCGTCGGCGACCACCTCGGCGCCGAAGTAGAAGTCGGGGTCGCCGTGGCTGATCACGATCGTGGTGAGGCGTTTGCCGGAGTCGAGGATCGCGGCGGCGAGGCGATGCCCGTCGGCGCGGGTGAATCCGGCGTCGACCAGGATCGCTTCGGTCTCGCCGGTGATCAGGGTGGCGGTCTTGTTGCGGCTGCCGACCGGGAAGTCGAGGTCGAAGACGCGGAAGTCGAGTGTGCTCATCGGGGTGCCTCCTCGGCGTGGGACGACGCGGACGGGCGGGCCTCGACCTGACGCGAGCACCCCACCCTACTTGCCTGACAATACAGTAACTGACGAGTCAGGGATTTTCGAGAGGGCATGCCGGCCGTTTGAGGCAATGGTGGGATCGCAACATCGCCGACCTGCTGCGGGAGTTGCCGATGAGCGCGGCCACCGACGGGCGTAAGCCGATCGTAAGGACACCGGCCTGGCGGTCGCCGGACCGGGCCGATTGACTCTAGGGGTGATTCGTCGACTTCTCAGCAAACCGGTCACCTGGATCGTCGTCGCGGTGCTCGGCATCGGTGCGGCCGGCGGGCTCTACTGGTTCCAGCCCTGGCGGCTGTTCACCGACACGGTCGTGTCCGACTCCCTGACGCGGGTGCCGTCACCGGCGCCCGCCGGGTCCGCCGCCGCCTCCACCCAGCCCTCCGCCTCCACCCAGTCCTCCGCGGCCGCCCCGGCTCCTCCCGCCGGCCCGGTCGTGATCGCCGAGGGCTCGTTCGTGACCCACGAGCACGACACCAGCGGCACGGCACGGGTGGTGCGCAACCCGGACGGCAGCCACCAGCTCGAACTGGCCGGACTCGACACCAGCGACGGCCCCGACCTGCGGGTCTGGCTGTCCGACCAGCCGGTGCGCTCCGGCGTCGCCGGGTGGCGGGTGTTCGACGACGGTGCGTACGCCGAGTTGGGCCGGCTCAAGGGCAACCACGGCGATCAGGTGTACCGTCTCGCCGCCGACGTCGATCCGGCGTCGTTCCGCAGCGTCAGCATCTGGTGCGCCCGGTTCGCCGTCTCGTTCGGCGCCGCCTCCCTGGACAGCGTCACGTCGTGACCGGGTGAACCCCGTACCGTCCCCGGCCCGTCGCGCCCCGGCCGGTCCTCGGCACGCCTAGCCGAGCACACCGTCCAGCCGTCCGGTCCAGCCGTCGAGCGACCGGGCCGGGTCGCTGCCGAGCACGTCGGCCAGCAGCGTGGCGTACACGTCGCGGAAGTCCACGGTGTGTCTCAGGTCGCCGTCGTCGAGGTCGGTCAGGCTCGGCGGCGCACCGTACCGGCCGCCGCGGACGCCGTCGCCGAGCAGGAACACGTTCGAGGCGGTGCCGTGGTCGGTGCCGTCGGAGGCGTTGGCGCGCACCCGCCTTCCGAACTCCGAGTAGACCGCCGTCACCACGCCCTTGCCGGTCATCCGCTCGGTGAACGCCGTGAGCGGCTGGTCGAGGCGGGCGAGCAACGCCTGCTGGGAGTCCCTGCCGTCGGCGTGCAGGTCGAAGCCGCCGAGCGAGACCGAGTACACCCGGGTCGCCGCGCCGGCTTCGATGCAGCGGGCCACCAGCGCCAACTGCCGGTCGAGCGGCGGGGCCGCGCCCCCGGTGGCCGTCGCCGGAGCATCGTCGTCGGTCTCGTCCTCGGCGGCGCCCTCCTCGATCCCCAGCAGCATGTCCTGGACCCGCATCAGGTCGGCGAAGCAGGCGGCGGCCCGGGCCAGAGCGGGCGAGGCGGCGGGTTCCGGTGCGGCGAGCCGCGTGAGCGTCGCGGACGTCACGCCGGCGGGCAGCGCGAGCTCTCCACCGGGTACGGTCGCGCCCGCGCTGGTGGCCCCGGCGAGCAACGGCGGCAGGGCGGGCTCGAAGGAGACGGCCAGCCGCGGGTCGCCACCGGCGGAGTCCAGCCAGCGCCCCAGCCAGCCGGTGGTGCCGGGACGGTCGGGCTGGGCGGTCTGCCAGATGTCCATCGACTGGAAGTGGCTGCGGTTCGGGCGCGGGTAGCCGACCCCCTGCACCACGGCCAGACGCCGGTCCCGGTAGAGCCGGTGCAGACCGGTCAGCCCGGGGTTGAGTCCGTATTCGCCGTCCAGCGTCAGGATCGCGCCGGGCTCGTAGGTCATGCCGGGCCGGGCCGCCCGGTAGGCCGGATCCGCGTACGGGATGACGGTGCTCAGGCCGTCGTTGCCGCCGTAGAGGGTGACCAGGACCAGGATCCTCGCGTCGTCGTCACGGTCGGCGGACGTGGCGAGGAGGTCGTTCACGGTGTACGCGGTGGCGCCGGCGGCCAGGGCGGCGGCGCCGGTGACACCGCTGGCGATCAGGAATCGGCGGCGGGTGATCGTGTCCATGGCGGGCGTCTCCTCAATGCACGGCGTATTCGGGGGCGGCCAGGCCGAGCGCGAGCAGCCGGCGGGGATCCTTCGCCGCCCGGAGCGCCTCCCGTGTGCCCGCGGTCCAGGTGTCCACGACCAGCAGGGCGGCCAGCGCCTCGACCCGGTCGGCGCCGGCGAGCCGGTCGGCTGTTCCCGGCGCCAGGTCGGCCAGGGTCTGCGCGGCCCGCAGCCGGGCCAGGGTGGTGGCCGTGGTGAGCCAGGCCGGCCCCGACGGCCAGCCGCCCACCGACGGTGGCCGCAGCGGAACCTGACCCAGGCCGCGCAGGATCGTCAGCAGGCGCTGCTGTTGCCTGCCGTCCAGGCCGGCGACGTCCACGCCGAGTTGGCGCAGTGCGCCGACCAGCCATTCGACGGGCTGTTTGACCTGCTGTCCGCTGGTGGCGGCGAACTCCGGGTCGCGGCACAGGGCGCTCAGCATCGCGGTCGTACCGGGGCCGGCGGCGGCGATCCGGGCCGTGGCGTCGGCGGACGGCCCGGTCGCCGCCGCATAACGGGTCCACAGGCGGCGCGTCAGGAACGGCAGATGGGCCTCGTGCCGTACGAGCTGATCGGCGTAGGAGTCGGCATCCTGCACGCCGGTCCGGCCGAGCAGGGTGACCGGCCGGTCGTCGTGGCGCCCGGCCGTCAGAGTGGCGGTGCCGGTGGCCCGGTCGATCCGCCAGCCGGTGAGAACCCGGGCGCCGGCCTTCACGTCGTCCTCGGTGTACGCGCCGAGTCCGAGGGTGAACAGCTCCATCAGCTCCCGGGCCAGGTTCTCGTTCGGTGCGCGGCGGGTGTTCCTCTGCCCGTCCAGCCAGATGATCAATGCGGGGTCGCGCACCATCGCCCGGACGAGTGGACCGGTGTCGCCTGTCCCGTACCGCCGGAAGGTCTGTTGCTGTGTCAGCATGAGCTGCGCCGAGCGGACCTTGCGGACGCTGGTGGCCCAGTGCCCGTGCCAGAAGAACGTGAGCTTCTCGGCGGCTCCGCCGTCGGCCATCCGCGCCAGCCACCATCGGGTCAGAGCCGTGACCTGCTCGTTCTGCTCCCGTCGCGCATTCTGGCGCTGCTCGCGGCTCGCACCCGGGCCGAGTTGCGCGACGGGGTCTTCGCCGAGCCGGGGCGGCGACGGTTGAGGTACGGGCCGCAGCAGGTCACGCACCGTGGTCTCGTAGCCGGCCCGCACGGCGGCGTCGACCTCGGCCGAGGTGGGCCCGAACGTGAGGCGGCGCAGCAGGTGGGACAGCGCACGACGGTCGGTCATGCGGGCCAACGTAGGCGGTCGATGTACGAGCGGCGTAAGAAGCCGGTCCGGCCCCGGTCAGCGGGCCACCGGCAGGTACCGATGCCCTGGCGAGCACCGTCGACATCGCCGCCGCGGCCGCCGCCCTCGCCACACGGCGCCGGTGGGCGGCCGGCCCGGGCGGCACTCACCGGACGGTGCGGCCACGGGAGACATGACCCGGGCCCGGGTGGGTCCACGGGTCAGCCGAGCGGCCGCCTATCGCACGGCGGGACGAACGAGGTCGAGATCGAAGGGGTGACGGAGCCGCTGCATCGCCTCGGCGCTGCGGTCGATCTCCGCCGCGGGCGCATCGTTCTGGGCAGGGCGGTCTTCACCACGAAACTCCACGACGCGTACGGACATGTCGGTTCTCCTGCCCATCATTTTTTCCGTTGCGCGGCAGTATTACCCGTACGCCCCTGTTTGGGAACCGGATTTGTCGCCCGTCTTGGACCGCCCACCGGATCCGTGATCTCGACGGCGGATCCGGCGGCGAAGCGGCAACCGGGGTTCAGATGCCGGCGGCGTCACCGGACAGGATCGCCTCGACCAGGGAGCCGCTCGCCAGGAAGAACTCCAGGTGGGCGGCCCCGGCCTGCACGGTCAGGATCTGTACGCCCTGGTAGGCCTCGTGCGGGCGGACCTGGACGCCGGTGATCCGGCTGCGGGCCACCACGGTGCGGGCCAGTGACAGATCGTCCCCGGTCCCGGTGAACCAGTCGCGCCGGTGGATGACCTGGATCTCCCGCTCGTCGGCCACCACGATCGAGGCGTGCAGGATCGTCGGCCACACCCGGTCCCGCAGCCGGCCGACCGGGGACAGCGGTGTCACCACCTGCCGGTCGGCGACGTTGACCAGGCGCATCCCCGGTTCCCGGGCGATCATCCGGTGGTAGTCGGTCAGCAGACCGGTGTCCGCACGGCCCAGCACCGGCTCGACGCGGTACGGGTCGTCGCCGCCCGGCGTGCCCGGCGTGCCCGGCGGAAGATACCAGCGGCGCAGCAGCGCGATCAGCTCGCGCACGGGCCCGTTGGCGGAGCCGTTGTACCGGACGGCCACCACCGGCCCGTCGACGGTGTGCACAGTCAACAGGCCGTTGAGCAGCCGGACGCTGTCGCTGATCGCCACGATCCGGTCGTGCGGGATGCGATGGGTGTCGTAGTCGTCGTCGCGCCGGGCCAGAACCGTCAGGTTCTCCTCGTCGACCGCGATCAGGTGGTCGTACAGATGCATGCCGGGGTGGGCGTTGCGCCGCTCGATGTCCCGCGGCACCTTCAGGACCAGCCGGTAGGCGGCCGGGTCGACGGCCGCGCGCCGGTAGAGGCGTGGAACGTCGTCGAAGTCGCGCACCTCGTCGATCCAGGGCCCGAAACGGTCGAACTCCGGAGTGCTGTCGGCGCTGGTCACAGCGCTGCAGCCTACCCGGGCGGGACGACTCCCCAGGAGCGACGCCTACCTCCCCCGCGGTGCCAGGCCGTTCTCGTAGGCGTAGACCACGATCTGCACCCGGTCGCGCAGTTCCAGTTTGCTGAGCAGGCGGCCGACGTGCGCCTTCACGGTCGCCTCGGACAGGTGCAGGCCGGCCGCGATCTCACTGTTCGACAGGCCCCGGGCGACCAGCGTGAGGACCTCGCGCTCCCGGTCGGTCAGCCGCCCCAACCGCGGGTCGTCGACCGGTGCGGGCAGGTGTGGCAGGGCGACGTCGAGCAGTCGCCGGGTCACGGCCGGGGCGACGACCGCGTGCCCGCCGACGATCGCGTGCACGGCGCTGATCAGGTCGGCCGGCGGCACGTCCTTGAGCAGGAATCCGCTGGCTCCGGCGCGGAGGGCGGCGTACACGTACTCGTCGAGGTCGAACGTCGTCAGCATCAGGATGCGGGCCGGACTCCCGGAGCCGACGATCTCGCGGGTCGCCTCGATGCCGTCGAGGACCGGCATCCGTACGTCCATCAGCACCACGTCCGGCCGCAGAGCCCGGGCCATGGTGACCGCCTGGGCGCCGTTGCCCGCCTCGCCGACGACGGTGAGGTCCGGCTGCGCCTCCAGCACCAGCCGCAGGCCGAGCGACAGCAGCGGCTGGTCGTCGGCGAGCAGCACCGAGACACTCACGACACGGTCTCCGTCCGGCCGGATCCGAGGGGCCGGTCTCCGGTGCCGGGAGACCCGTGGAAGGTGAGGCTCGCGTGCACGCGCCAGCCGGGGCCGTCGCGGGGTCCGGCGTCGAGCCGGCCACCGTACGCCGCGGCGCGTTCGGTCATGCCGGCGAGCCCGTGCCGGTCGGTGGGCTCGGGCCGCCGGGCGACCCGTCCGGCGCCGTCGTCGTCGATCGTCACGTCGGCGGCGTCGGCACGGTATCGCAGCGTCACCTCGGCGACGGCCCGCGGTCCGGCGTGCTTGAGGGTGTTGGTGAGCGCCTCCTGCACGATCCGGTAGACGGCCAGCCCGGCGCCCGGACCCCAAATGCCGGGCGTGCCGTCGCGGCGCAGGCTGACCCGTACCCCCGCGGCTTGGACCCTCTCGACGAGCGCATCGATGTCACCGAGACCGGGTTGCGGCGCGCGGGTGCCCGGCTCCGGCGCGGAGGCGCCGCGCAGCAGGCCGACAAGCCGGCGCATCTCCCCGAGCGCCTGCCGGCCGGTCGCCGAGACCTGGCCCATCACCTCGGCGGCACGCTGCGGCGCCACCGCCGCCGTCGCGGCCGCCCCGTCGGAGAGGGCGACGACGACGGCCAGGTGGTGGGCGACGACGTCGTGCATCTCGCGCGCGACGCGCGCCCGCTCATCGGCGACGGCGAGCCGGGCTCGCTGATCGCGGTCCTGTTCCAGTCGCTGGGCACGGTCTTCCAAGGCTTGGAGGTACGCGCTGCGCGTGCGCTGGTTGACGCCGACCAGGACGACCGCGACCGTGACCGCCGACACCGCCGCGAACGCGCCCCACGCCGGCCCGTCCTCGATCCGGTTGCCGAACCCGGGCAGCACCGTGACGACGGCTCCCGGCCACGCGAACCGGGCCGGCCGGTACCGGGCGACCGCGTGCAGGGCCGTCAGCGTGACCGCCAGCGCGGCCGGGGACTGGGCGCCCATCGCCTGCGAGACGACGAACAGCCCGGTCGCCGCGGCGAAGACCGGCACCGGCGCGCGGCGGCGCCAGATCAACGGCACCGGCAGCAGCGCCACCGAGGCCCAGTCGAGGGCGTCGGCGGGTTCGACGGTCGCGCCGGTCCGGCCGGAGAGCACCAGACCGCAGGCCAGCGCCACGAGCCCGGCGATCCCGGCGTCGGCGGCCCGCGGATGACGGCGGGCGGCGGACGCCACGAGCGCGGCGATCCCCGCGCCGGCCGACCGCGGGTGGCGGCGGAGGGCGGACCGGAGGGCGCGTGGGCTCACCCGGCCATTGTGGCCGGAGTACGGGCGCGACGGGATGGCCCGGTCACGGCGCGACGGGCGGCCGTCACGGATCACGGCGCCACATCGTCACACTTCCGGCCGCCAGGACGAGCAGCGTCCACGCGGCGACGGTCAGCACGGCCGGGCCGGGCGTGAGCATCCGGAAGGGGTTGCCGGTGTCCACGGCGTACATCGCCTGTGCCGCGGCGACCGGGACGTATCGCACCACGTCGTCGGCGATGCGGTCGGGCAGCGCGGGTTGCAGGACGGCCGGGAGCACCAGCATGGTCAGGACGTAGACGGTGATCGCGGCGGCGGTGTGGCGGACCAGCGCACCGATTCCGAGGCCGATCAGCGCGAGCGCCACGGGGGCGGCGGCCGCGCCGAGCAGGGCGCGGACCGGGATGTCGGCGTGCCGCCCGGCGGGAAGCAGGGCCTCCGCGGCGATCACGGCGACGACGCAGGCCACGAGGGTCGCCGGGAAGGCCACGAGAACGAGCGTGACCGCCTTGGCCGCCAGCACCGGCACCCGGCGGGGCACGGCCGCGAACGTCGCCCGGATCAGGCCCGACCCGAACTCGCCGGTGATCATGAGAATGCCGAAGACGCCGAGGATCAGCGAGACGACGTCGACGCCGAGGAACGTCTGCGCGGTCAGGGCGCCGGGCGACACCTCGGCACCGGCGTCACGGTAGACGTTCGCGTTGATCGCCACGGCCAGGCCCACGGTGATGACCGCGGCGGTGGCCAGGACGGCCCAGGTGGAACGCAGGACGATCAGCTTGCCCCACTCGGCGCGGGCCACCCGGGCAAACGAGATCCGGTACGCGCTCATGCGGCGACCGCCTCTTCACCGAACCTGACCCAGCCCCGGGTCAGGTCCATGTACGCCTGTTCCAGCGAGGCACGGTACGGGGTCAGCTCGTACAGGATCGCGCCGTGCGACGCCGCGATCGCGCCGATCTCCTCGGCGGCCGTCCCGTGCACGACGAGTGCGCCGGTCCCCTCGGCGGTGACCTCGGCCCCGGCAGCGGTGAGCGCGGCCCGCAGGAGGTCCGCGTCCGGTGAGCGGACCAGGCAGCGGCTCGTCCCGGCCCGCGCGATCAACTCGTCGACACCGACGTCGGCGAGCAGCCGTCCCGCGCCGATGATCAGCAGGTGGTCGGCGGTCACCGCGGTCTCGCTCATCAGGTGGCTGGACACCAGGACCGTCCGTCCCCGCGCGGCGAGATCCTTCAGCAGCGTACGGATCCACAGCACCCCGTCCGGGTCGAGGCCGTTGACCGGCTCGTCGAGAATCACCACGGCCGGGTCGCCGAGCAGCGCCGACGCCACCCCCAGCCGCTGGCTCATGCCGAGCGAGAACCCGCCGGCCCGCCGGTCGGCCACCTCGGACAGTCCGGCCGTGGCCAGCACCTCGGTCACCCTGCGGGCGGGGATCCCATGGGTACGGGCGAGGCCGAGCAGATGCTGCCGGGCGGTCCGGCCACGATGCACTGCCCGTCCCTCGAGCAGCGCGCCGACCGCACACAGCGGCGCCGGGTGAGCCCGATAGGCCCGGCCGTCGACGGTGGCCGTACCGGAGTCGGGCCGATCGAGTCCGACGATCATCCGCATGGTGGTCGACTTCCCGGCCCCGTTGGGCCCGAGGAACCCGGTCACCCGCCCCGGCCGAACCGTGAACGACAGCCCGTCGACAGCCGTGGCCGCCCCGAACCGTTTGGTGAGCTCCCGCACTTCAATCATGCCGTCGACGCTAGGGGCGCCCGCTCACGCCGGGGAGCGCCCCAGGTCTCGTCCACAGGCCCGCCGACTACGACTCGAGTAGCGTCCGGCGGGCCCGCATCGCCTAGGGTTCGATTGTGGTCAGAGCAACGCCATTGACGTACGAGGGTGCGCTCAAGCTGCTCGGCGGGCACGCCCCGGCCGCGATCGAGGTCCTGGAGCGGGTCACCGGGACGGGGATCCTGCTCGGTGCGATCGCGGTCCCCGGCGCGTTCGGGCTGGTCGACGGTAAGCAGGAGGCGAGCCGTCTGCTGCGTGACCTGGGCCGGGCCGCCACGGCCAGGCTGCACGGCACGCACGGGCACGGCCGGCACGAGCTGGTCACGGCGGCCCACACCACGATCGTCCTGGCGTCGCTCTTCGAGGCTCTGCACGAGGCGATCGGGCCGTCGTTCACCGCGCTGGAGGTCACCGACCGGGAGATGCTGCAGCTCGCGTCGGCGCCCGGCGAGATCGTCACCCAGACCGATTGGATCGGCCGGCTGGCCACGACCGACCTGCCGCTACCGGGTCCGACGGCCGGCTTCGAGGAGAATCTGGGTACGGTGCTCGCGCCCCGGATCGCGGAGCTGGCCGGCAACGCCGTCGCGTTCTTCGAGGGCCTACGGGTGTGGAAGACCGTCGGGTTCGACTCGACCGCCCTGGTCGTCAGGGCCACCCGGCGCTGGCGCGAGCTGTACCGCGACGCGTACCTGCGGCTCGCCTCCGACGTCACGGAGTTCTTCGTGTGGGCGTCGCTCGGCGAGCACGCGGCGACCCGTGACGAGCTGCGTAACGCCAACGCGAGGCTTCTGGAGGTGCTGGACCGTACGTCGGAGGCCCTGGGCCAGTTGCACGACATCCTGGCCGCCGGTGAGGTCCCGAACCGGCCCGGGCGGGTGTCCATCCGCGGCAAGCTGGCCCGGTCGGCGGCGGCCGTGCTGGACCAGCCGCTGCTCAGATCGTCGGCGCTGCCGCCCGGCCTGCGGTTTCCCACCGTCGCCGAGGGGTTCGTGACTCCCCGGTTCCGCAGCGCCGTCGCGTCGTCGGCCGCCGGCACCGCGCTGTCGCAGGAGGAGTGGTGGGCGTCGCGTCCGGTGCACGACGACCTGGACCGGTTTCTCGCCGGTTATCTCGCCCATCCCGATGCGGCACGCCGTCCACTCGTCGTGCTGGGCCACCCGGGCGCCGGGAAGTCGCTGCTGGCCGAGATCCTCGCGGCCCGGCTGCCCACCGAGAGGTACACGGTCGTGCCGGTTCAGCTGCGCCGGGTCAACGCCGACGACCGGCTGCTCCCGCAGATCGAGTCCGCTCTGCGGGACATCCTGAAGGAGCAGGTCTCGTGGGGGCAGGTCGCCGACGAGAGCGACGGCCTGACCCGGGTGGTGATCCTGGACGGGCTGGACGAGCTGATCCAGGCGACCGGGACGGCACAGTCGGCGTATCTCACCGACGTGACCCGGTTCCAGCACGAGGAGCTGGCTCTGGGCCGCCCGGTGACGGTGGTGGTCACCTCGCGGACGATCGTGGTGGACCGGGCCCGGGTTCCGGACGGTGCACTGGTGCTCAAACTGGAGGACTTCGACGACGGCCGGATCGCGGCCTGGACCTCCGCGTGGAATCACGCCAATGTCGCAACCTCGGGTTTCCGCCGGCTGCGCACCGCGGCGGTGCTGCGGCACGGCGAGGTGGCCCGGCAGCCGCTGCTGCTCACGCTGCTGGCGATCTACCACGCGGATCCGGCCGCCCGGCGACTCGACGGTGACGGCGTCTCCCCCGCCCTGCTCTATCAGGCGCTGCTGGACAACTTCATCCACCGCCAGGTCGCCGACAAACCGGACCGTCCGCCCGCTCCGGAGCATCTGCCACGCCTGCTCAGCGAACTGCGCTGGCGGCTGAGCATCGCGGCGCTCGGGATGTTCAACCGGCAGCGCCAGCACGTCTCCGAAACCGATCTGGAGCGTGACCTGGAGGTCTTCCTGGGCCGTCGGGACGAGCAGGCGCACGAGTTCGAGTCACCGACGGGACGGGCACATCAGACGGTCGCCGGGTTCTTCTTCGTGCACGTCTCACGGGTGGACGAGCAGAGCGAGAATCCGCGGCGCACGTACGAGTTCCTGCACGCCACGTTCGGCGAGTACCTGATCGCCGAGCGGGCGCTGATCCTGCTCGACGGCTACGCGCGGCGGCTCGCCGAGCATCGCGCCGATCCGGCGTTTCACGAGGCGCCCGACGACAGCCTGCCGCGGGCGCTGCTCTCGTATCAGCCGCTCACCCAGCGCAGGCCGATCCTGGAGTTCGCGGCCGGATTGGCCGCGCAACGCACCCCGGCGCAGCGGGCCGAGCTGTTCGCCGGACTGCGCGCCCTCGTCACCGACGCCCGGAGCCGGGCCTTCGGCCGCTACCAGCGTTACGAGCCCGCTCCCCCGGACGTGGTCGCCGCGTGTGCCGCCTGGACCGCGAACCTGGTCATCCTGGGCTCCCTGATCATGGCCGAGGGCGAGGAGCCGTCCGGTCTCGCCCCGGCGGGCGCCGAGCCGCAGGAGTGGTGGCCGGCCGCGATTCGCCTGTGGCAGGCCGGGCTGAGCCAGGAGGCCCAGGACGGCATGCGCCCGCTGTGGGAGCGGGGTCAGTCCCAGAGCCAGGGCCGGGGATCGTCGTCGGCGGCATAGGCCTCGGCCACGCGATGCAGCAGCTGACCGGTGCGGTCGGCGTCCAGGGCCGCCTCCCACAACTCGGCGAACTGTGACTCGAAGTGCGCGAGAAACGGGCCCTCCTCGAACAGCGCGTCGGCAAGGCGTGCCTCGCTGTAGACCACCGTCCCGGTCACCTCGCTCCGGATCACGGTGAACGAGTCGGCCCGATACAGCGGCACCTCGAAGGGCAGGACACGGATGGTCACGTAGGGCCGTCGGGAGAGCTCGGCGAGCCGTTTCATCTGGTCGGCCATCACCTGGCGGTCGCCGACCCGCCGGTAGAGCACCGCCTCCTCGATCACGACGCTCGTATCAGGAGGTTCTCGTTGCTCGTGGAAGTTCGCCTGACGGCGCAGGCGGATCGCCAGGCGCCGGTCGAGCTGGCGCTCCTCAGCGCCCAGGCTCGCGGCGTGCAGTAGCGCCGCCGCGTAGCCGGGCGTCTGCATCAGGCCCGGCACGAAGGCCGAAACATACTCCCCCACCTGGTCGGCGTCCGACTCCAGACCGATCAGCGTGAGCAACGCGGGTGGGATCTCCGCGCGGTCGTCGTGCCACCAGCCGCGGCGCCGCGCGGCCTGTGCACGCTGGACCAGCACCTCCGTCGCCGCGGTGCCGATCTCCAGGTGCGCGCAGAGGCCACGCAGATCGGGAATGGAGATTCCCACGTCCCCGGACTCGATCCGCGCGACCTTCGACAGTGACCACTCGAGCAGGTCGGCGACCTGGATCTGCGTCAGGCCGACGGCCTCACGGGCACGGCGCAGGTCGGCGCGAAGCAGACGCCCGGCCGCGATCGGGTTCATCTCGCCACTGGCCGGCACCCCCCGACCCTACGCCCGGCTCGTGCCCGTCCCCCAGTCCCGGAGGGCGGGCACGACCACGGTCAGCGGTCCTCCCGGCCTTCAGAGGCGCACCCCCTTGGCGCGGAGACGGGCGACCACGGAGTCGATGCCGTCCCTGTCGATGATCTTGATGCCGGTGGTGCTGACGTCGAGACGGATCGTCGTGCCGTCGGCGAGGCGGTAGCGGCGGCGCTGCACGTTGGGGTTCCAGCGGCGGCGGGTTCGGCGGTGGGAGTGGGACACGGCGTTGCCGAAACCGGGCTTGGCGCCGGTGACATCACAGACGTTGGACATGGTGGCGACTTTACAATGAAAATCGTTTCCAACAAGATGGGGGTGTGAGTGCGAACCCGATCACCGACGCCCCGCGCGTTCCGGTGGACAACCGACCCGCCGTCACCGTGCTGTCCGGCTTCTCGCCCGGCGCGGTCCACGCCACCGCACAGGCCCTGCTGCTTGCCGAGGACCGGCTACTGGCGATCAGGCATGACCTCGGCCGCATCCGGGAGGGGCTTCTGCGGCGTACGGTCCGCTCGGCCACCGAGGTGATCCAGGACGACACCGTCGAAACGGTGCACGGATGCGTCTCCTGCACGCTGCGCGAGGACGTGCTGCCCACTCTGGTACGCCTCGCCCGTACCCGTCCCGGTGATGATCTGCTCCTGGTCCTGCCCCCGTCGATCGAGCCGGAGGCGCTGGCCGCCGCCTCCGCGCACTGCACGGTCGACGGCGCTCCGGTCACCGAGGCGGTTCGCTTCGACTCGTATGTCACGGTCGTCGACACCGACCGCTTCCTCGACGACCTCGGCAGCACCGACGACCTCAGGCACCGCGATCTGCACGCCGCCGACGACGATCACCGGGCCGTCGCCGAGGTGGTGGCGCATCAGGTCGAGTTCAGCGACACCGTCGTGCTGTGGAGCCGCCCGGGCGCCGACGCCGACGCCCTGAGCCGGGTCGGCACCCTGGTCCACCGGCTCGCGCCCTGGTCCATCCAGGTGACCGTCGGCACGACCGCGCAGCTGGACTGCACCGGGCTCAGCGCTCTGGTACGCCGCACCGGCCGGCACAACCCGCTGCGCCCCGGCATGCTCGGCCTCGCGCTGGCGGGCCGGCCCATCGCCGTGGCCGACACCGACTCCTCCGAAGTGACGTCGATCCTGTTCGAGACACGGCGCCCGTTCCACCCGCAGCGGCTGCACGACGCGCTGGAGGATCTCACCGAGCACACGCTGCGCGGCCGTGGTCAGCTCTGGATCGCCAGCCAGCCGGACGCCGTGCTCGCGTTCGAGTTCGCCGGTGGCGGCGTCAGCCTGGGCGCCCTCGGCCCCTGGCTCGCGGCCCTGCCCACCGAGCGCTGGACCGAGACCAGCGCCGAGCGCCGGATCGCCGCCGACCTGGCCTGGGATCCCTACTACGGCGACCGGCGCATCGTGCTCGCCCTGATCGGCCTGCACCTGGACCACGCCGCCCTGACCGCGCTGCTCGACGCGTGCCTGCTCACCGACGCCGAGCTCGCCGACGGCTTCGACACGTGGCCGAGCCTGCCCGACCCGTTCGCCGGGTGCTTCCCGCTGACCGACGAGAGGAGCACCGGGGAGAGCCGGCCGTGAATCATCGGCGCAGTCGTTTTCGATAAGCGTGGAGTCAGTCGCGGACGAGCTCACCTCCGGCGTCGCGCCAGGCGATCACCCCGCCGGACAGCGACCGTACGTCCGGGTGGCCCATCCGGGTGAGCAGGGCAGCGTACCGGGCGGACTTCTCCCCCACCGGGCAGACCAGCAGCACCGGCTGCCGGCGGCTGAACGGCAACCCGTCGTGCAGCATCTCGCCGAACCGGTCGTCGACGATGTTGACCGACCGGTCGATGTGCAGCGCCCGGTAGGCGAACGGGCTGCGCAGGTCCACGACCAGCGGGCGCTCCTTCTCGATCCAGTCCCGCGCGGCCGCCACGTCGACCGTCGGCGCCGCGGCGAGGTCGTCGCCGGTGAGGTCGTGCAGCGAGTGGGGGCGGGCCGGCTGCTGGAACAGCTCGGGGCGGCGGTCGCGCAGGTAGCTCATGTAGCTCTCGACCCGGTCGCAGACGATGAACACGGCGGTACGCCGCTCGGTCAGATCCGCGTCGACGCGCCGCAGGTAGCGCACGGCCCCCTGATAGGCGCCCCCTCCGGTCGGGCCGGCCAGGGTGCCGCAACGGCGCACCAGAGTGAGAAGGCCGTCGATCGCCTCGCCGGAGCTGACCGCCTCGATGGTGTCGTAGACGCCGGGGTCGAAGAGGCCGACTTCGTGCGCCTCGTCGATGTCGCGGATGCCGGGGATGAAGTCGGCCTTCTCGGCCACCAGCCCGACCACGGTGACGCCGGGATCGTGCTCGCGCAGCGCCCGCGCCACGCCGCTGGACGAGCCGGCGGTGCCGACGCAGGCGATGAAGTAGTCCGGCGCCCGGCCGCCCAGGTCGGCGATGATCTCCGGGCCGGTGCCGGTCGCGTGCGCCTGCACGTTGAGGTCGTTGAAGTACTGGTCGGTGTGCAGATAGCCGGCGCCGTCGGCGGACACGGTGTGGTACATGCGGGTGAGCGGGTCGTCGGTGTCGGCCGGATCCAGGCACTCCGACCGGCCGGGCAGCTCGTCGATCTGCGCCCCGAGCAGCAACAACAGGTCCTTGATCTCGGGGACCCTCATCCGGTTGGTGACGCTGCGAAACGGCAGGCCGTGCATTCCGGCGATCACCGCGAGCGCCTTGGCGGTGTTGCCGCTGGACAGCTCGACCACGGTCTCGGAACGCTCGGCGGCCCCGGCGAGACGGTGCCGGACCATGTTCCACGCGGCGCGGTCCTTCACCGAGCCGAACGGGTTGAACAGCTCCATCTTGGCGTACAGGTCGATGTTGCGCAGGCCGTGCACCGCCGCGTCGATGCGCACCAGTGGCGTGTCGCCGATGACGTCGGTGACGCTGTCGTACCTCACCCGTTGCTCTCCTCCCGGCCGGTGACGGGCCAGTACCGCTCGTCCAGGCACCACCGCCAGCCGCCGCCGGACCGGAAGGCCGCGATCGTGCGGGCGGAGGGCTGCATCAGCGCGTGACCCGCGCTGAAATCCATGAGATAGCCGGCGGTGTTGGCGAACACCAGCAGGTCGCCGGGGCGCGGAAGCCGCGGCAGTAGGACCTTGCGGCGGGTGATCAGGTCGGCTTCCAGGCACAGGTTGCCGGTCAGATAGACCCCGGCCGGTCCCTCCGGCCCCGGTTCGCCATGCGAGATCAACAGCGGATCCATCTGTACGCCGTGCTGGTCCACACCGATGTCGGAGCTGTTGCCGGCCACCCGGACAAGGGTGTCGCCCCGCCCTTCGTCGTGCACCTGCTCGACCCGCAACAGCGTGGCGCCGCACTGGTCGAGCAGTGCCCGGCCGGGCTCGGTGTACAGGTCGTAGAGGTGGTCGAGCACGAGCGTCCCCAGCGCCCGCCGATGCGCCGTGGACTCGGTGCGCAGCAGCCGGTCCAGGTAGGCGGCTCCGGCGAGCGCCCGGTGTGCCGGGTAGACACTGAGCGCGCCCCGGATCGTGCCGGCCTCGTTGCGCAGCCCGTAGCCGTGACCGTTCCAGGTGACCGGCGGCCGCCTGCCGAGCACCGCCCCGGTCAGCTCGGTCGACCACGCCTCCCACTGCCGCTCCTCGGCCAGGTAGCTCACCCCGAAGCCGCCGCCGATGTCGACGGCCCGTGGCCGCAGACCGCGCCGGACGGCCTCGTCCAGGACCTGCAGGCAGCCTTCGAGCGCGGCCGCCTTCTCCGGCAGCCCCACCGTGTCGAGGTGGTAGGCGACACCGAGGAAATCGAGACGGGACCGGTGACGGTCGAGGGCGTCCCAGAGCGCGGCCGTTCCGCCCGCCGGTATCCCGAACCGGCTGACGCGAGACATCACGTTCGTACCGGTGCTCGTGAAGCCGGACAGCCGGGCCATCACGCGGACCCGGGGCAGGTCGTGGGCCGTGACGATCGCCGCGAGGGCGTCCAGCTCGGCGAGGGAGTCGACGTTGACGATCGCCGCGCTCCGGGCCGCCAGCCACAGATACTCGCGGCTCTTCGGCCCGGTGGCCATGACGCGCTCCGGCCCGAACCCGGCGCCGAGGGCGTGCTGCAGCTCGCCCAGGGAGGCCACATCGATCCCGGCGCCGGTGGCGGCCAGCTCGCGGACCAGGGCGTGCGACCGGTTCGCCTTGTGTGCGAAGTAGATCTCGCCGCTGAGGTGGTGGTCGCGGTAGACGTCCCGGAACTGCCGCACGTTGTGGGCCAGCCGGCCGGGGAGAACCACGTTGACGGGTGAGCCGAGCGCGTCGACGGCCTGGTGGAGCAGGCCGACGTCGTCCAGCAGCGATCGCAGGTCACCATCCACCCGTGGCTGCAGAGAAGACGCCATCACACCCCCGTGTCGTCACCGGCTCAGCCCGAACGTAATCGATGTCGGAGACCGAGCCAAGAGCATGGATAGCCAGAAGTGATCAAACGGCTACGGTATGCGACATTGCGCATATCGTCAGAGATCTCTCCCCCATCCCGGCCTGGTCCCGTTTCTCACGGTCGCGGCCCGGTCTCCCATCCGGCGGTCGCGGCCCGGTCTCCCTCCCGGCGGTCGCGGGCCGGTCTCCCATCCGGCGGTCGCAGCCTGGTATCAAGGACCGCGTGACGGACCGGGAACTGCTCGACAGGATTCAGGGCACGCCGTGGATCGACGAACTGCTCACCCTCTTCGACTTCGAGGTCGCCCGGGCCGAGGACGGACCGGTCGAACCGGTGACCCTGCCCGGCGGGGAACCACTGGAGACGATCGCCGGCGACGGCTCGGGCGGGGCCTTCCTCCTGGTCGGCGCCGGTGACGTCCGGCCGGTGCTCTACGTCGGCTCGGAGGGTGAGGCGGGCCTGGTCGCGACGAGCCTTCGGGACGCGCTGGCCCTGATCGTCGGTGTCTCCAGCCTGCACGACGCCGCCACCTACCCGCTGGAGGAGGACGGCGGCCGGACCCTGCACGACTACCTGGCCCGTACCGATGACGAGATCCGCGAGGACCGGCCGGAACTCGACCACGACCGCCATCGGGTGCGCGAGGCTCTCGGGCTGCCGCCGGTCGACGACGCACTGCTGCGCTCCTTCCAGAGCGCCGCCGCGGACTTCGCCTATCGGCCGATCAACCAGGAGGGCGACCGGCTCCGGCCGATGCTCTCCTGGCGGGAGGAGGCCGAGGACGCTCTGAACCCGGCGAGACCGTCATACCCGACGGCGCCCCCACCGCCGGTGACCCCTCCGAACGAGCCGATGCCGGGCCAGATCGGCCTGTTCTGACGCTCCCGCGACGTCGCGCACCCGGGCTGAGCGTTCGTGGCCGAGTCCGACGGCGAGGTGGTCGGCATGGCCGGTCCCCGAGCTGCGTGACCGCCGCGTCGGCGCCCACGGTCTGCGCCCGCCCGCCGACGAGTTCGTCTCGGTGACCGGGCACCGGTTGGCCCGCATGCCCGAGGCCGAGGCGGGTCAGGCTCTCCTGCCACGGCGGATCTTCGTCGGCCCGTAGTAGGCCGGCAGGGGCTGCCTGATCGTCACGGCCACAGCGAGTGCGGCGCACAACCATCCGAACCAGAACAGGGGAATCAGCGGCGCCCACACCAGCACGAACAGCACGACAGCAAGCGCGCGGAAGAGTCTCTTACTCGCTTTTCTGCCGAGAATCCATAGGAGCAGCACGGCTGGTGCGCCCTGGAGAAGGCAGAAAGCCAGGAGGAGGGCAATCTCTGCGACGAGGTGAACCAGGTCGGTCCCACCAATCGACGCGGGGAGGCCATCCTCGACGAAGGCGACGGCCATGAGGAGCACCAGTCCGCCGAACTGGGCAGCCGCGTAAACGGAGAACCAGACGAGAAACCACCGCCTGAACGCCGCCATCGGCCATGCCTTCGGCCTTCGAGGCCCTACTGCCGTCGCGGTCACTGCCATCCCCCACCTATTGAGCAGTCGCTCAAGGTTGGGAGCATACGAGGTTTTGAGCGACTGCTCAAGTCGGAGATGACCACCCGGAAGCAGCGCCCGCCGCTTCTCCTCCGGCGGGTTGGCGCGCCCGTAATACGCTCGGCGATCCGGCACCCGGGAGGCCTTTGTGGATGCGACGTCCGATCCGCGCACCGCCGCGCACGCACGGGGCTTCCTCGCCCTGGTGGCCGCGCTGCGACGACCCGGTGACGACGACTTCATCCTGCTGAGCCGCGCGACCACGAGCGGCCTTCCGATGACGGCGAAAGCTCTCGAAGGGATCCGGGCCGAGACCACGCTGCCGAAGCCCGAGGAGCTGTCCGGCTTCCTGGCCGCCTGCGGCCTGCCACCCGCGGCGTGGGCTCCGTGGCTCGACACGCTGCAGCGCTTCCGTGACGAGACCGTCCGGTATGCCACCACCATCAACGTGCTCAAGGCGGTCCTGGGTGTCGTGCGTGCGGCGCGGCCGCATCTCGACGCAGCGCCCGCGGTGCTCGCCGTCGCGGCCCGACAGCTGCTCACCTTGCAGGCCCGTCTGGACGAGGCGTTGGCGACGGCCCGGCGAGACCGGCCCGGCGTGGAGGCCGCCATGATGTTCTACCAGCGGGGTGTGCCCTCGTACGGTGAGATCTGGCGGCAGCGGGCGGCTTTCCGGAAGCCTGGCTTGCCGGCCGGAGCCGCGGACCTCTCCCGGGAGCTCGCGGCCCGGTGTGCGCGCGCGTTCGTGCCGGCCCGCGACGCGCTGGACGCGCTGTGCCGCGCGTTCGACGGCGAGCCGGTGATCGCCGGCGTCGCCCGGATCCGTACCGATCTGGACGAGTTCCTTGCCGCCGTCCCCGCCGAAGAGCCCGCCGCCGTCAGTGTCGCGGCCCGTACGCTGCCGGTGACCCTCGATCCGGGACAGCTGGCGGCACTGCCCCGCCTGGCCGGCCCGTGGCTGGCGATGACTCGTCTCGACGTACCGATCGATCGGGTCTCGGCCGAAGCGGTCATGGCCGAGGTCTATGAGTTTCGTGACCTGCCGCTGCCGCCCATCCGCTGGGTGGATTCGCCGGCTGCCGCCGAGCGGCTGCTGGCGGAGGTCGACGCCGGGCCGTCACTGTCCGTCTCCGACGGTCGCCCGGCTCCATCGGTGACGGCCTTCGCCGACGCCCCGGCCCTCCCGCCGGCCGTGTGGCCGGCCTCGGACCCTGACTGGGACCTCGCCGATCAAGCCGACGTGACGTCGTTGCAGAACCTTGCGGACGCGCTCGACCTGCTGCTGTTCGACGCCTACGCCCCGCCGGTCGAGGGCGCCCACGGCTACTGGGTGGCGTCGGTCCTGGCGGACTCGGTGCACCGTCTGATCGGGCCGGCCACGCGGACCCCACCGGCGTACGCAGCCTGGCTGACGACATTCTGGCTGTCGTATCACGACCTCGCCCGGGACCTGGATCTCGTCCGCTACGACTACGGCGCCGACGCCGCACTCGACTTGGCGATCGAGGTCGGCCGGACCGGCATCGGCTGGTGGTGGCCGTACCGCGACCTGTGCGTCATCTCCCGGCGTCCGGTGGCGATGGCCACGGAGGAGATGACCGGCCGGGAACGCGGCCGACGCCTGCACCGCGCGGACGGGCCGGTGCTCGAGTTCGCCGACGGCACGCGGTACCACGCCTGGCATGGCACCCCGGTCCCGGCGGACCTCGTCGAGGGAGGCTGGTCGGTCGCGCGGATCCTCAGTGAGCCGAACCTCGAGTTGCGCCGCTGCGCGATCGAACGCCGTGGCTGGCCCGAGTTCATCGACGAGGCCGGGCTGCGCCAGGTCGGCCGGCCGGCCCCGGACCCCGGCAACCCCGGCCAGATGCTGACGCTCTACGACGTGCCGTGGGGCGGCCGGATCCTGCTCTGCACGAACGCCAGCCTGGAGCGCGACGGCACCCGCCGCCGGTACGGCATCGAGGTCCGGCGCTCCGCAGACGACCCGGTCGACGCCGCCGCCGGCCTGTTCGGACTCAGCCGAGAGCACTACCTGACCATGCAGCGCGCGACCTGATCCGGAGGCCCACGTGACCGACACCCACCGTGTCCCTGCCCCGCCCGCCGTCAAGGTGGACATTCCCGTCCTGACCGGCCTCCAACGTCAGGGCGACGTGGCAGTCATCCCGGTCGAGATGGCGTTCCGTATCGACCAGGCACCGCCGGCGCCGGTGCCGGCCGAGGGCATCGCGCTGGTCAGCGGCGAGACCGGCCACACCCACCTGCTCGTCGCCGACGGGCCGGTGACCTGGACGGCTGCGCCGTGGCGGGGCCGCGATGTCGGGATGGTCACGGTCGCCGCGGGTGCGGTGGCGTATGTCCTGCACCCGGAGCATGCGGCGCTCGGCTGCGGACCGGGTGAGTACCTGGTGCGGCGCCAGCAGGAGATGACGGGCAACGGGTCGCGACTGGTCGCCGACTGAACCGGGAGCACCGCGATCAGCGATGATGATCGTCGAGGGTGATGCGGCCGACGACGAGGAGCACATGATGGAATCCCTGGCCACAGCGTTGTCGGCGGGTCCGGTGGTGCTCGATGGCGGGCTGGCGACCGAGCTCGCCGCCGCCGGGCACGACCTGTCGGACCACCTCTGGTCGGCGCGGCTGCTGCACGACGAGCCGGAGGCGATCGTCGACGCGCATCTGGCCTTCCTGCGGGCCGGAGCACAGGTGGTGATCACGGCGAGCTACCAGGCGACGTTCGAGGGCATGGCACGGGCCGGATTCGACGACGACACGACGACCGTGCTGCTCGGGCGCAGTGTCACGCTCGCCCGGGATGCGTGCCGGCGGGCGGCCGACGAGGGAGTCGACGGGCCGCTGTGGGTGGCGGCGTCGGTCGGGCCGTACGGGGCGATGCTCGCCGACGGCTCCGAATACCGGGGTGACTACGGTCTGACCGTCGACGAGCTGGTCCGCTTCCATCGCCGCCGGATGGAGGTGCTGGCCGGGGCGGGCGCCGACGTGCTGGCCCTGGAGACCGTGCCGGACGTGGTCGAGGCCGAGGCGATGCTGCGCGTGGTGGCGGAGTTGGGGGTGCCGGTCTGGTTGTCGTACACGATCGACGGTGACCGGACCCGGGCCGGCCAGCCGGTCGCCGAGGCGTTCGCGCTGGCCGCCGACGTGCCCGAGGTGATCGCGGTCGGGGTCAACTGCAGCGCCCCGGCCGACGTGGCCGGCGCGCTGGCCGAGGTGACCGGCAGGCCGGCGGTGGCCTACCCGAACAGTGGCGAGGTCTGGGACGCGACCGCCCGCGCCTGGACCGGCGACCCCGGCTGGGGCTCGGTGGACCCGTGGCTCAGCGCGGGCGCCCGGCTGATCGGCGGCTGCTGCCGGGTCACGCCCGCCCAGATCAGCGACCTGGCCGCACATCTGAAGGCGTGACCAGCAGCGACCTGGCCGCACATCTGAAGGCGTGACCAGCAGCGACCTGGCCGCATGTCTGAGGGCGTGACTAGCGCGGGGCCAGGACGATGTCGAACCGCACCCGGCTCCACGCCCGGTCGCCGAGGTCGCGGCCGTCCGGAGTCGGGGTGCCGGCGGGCTGCGGCTCGAAGTCACGGACCAGCGAGTCCCGTACCCCGAAGACGCTGTCGGAGTCGAGCAGCGCGTCCCCGCGTACGAAAATGTGGGTCACCAGGGTCCGCAGCCCCGCCGCCTCGACCAGGAAGTGCAGGTGGGAGGCCCGCATCGGGGATCGGCCGGTCCGTTCCAGGAGCAGCCCCACCGGCCCGTCGTGCGGAATCGGATAGGGCGTCGGCGTGATCGCCCAGAAGCGGAACGATCCGTCCGGGCCGGCGACGAGCCGTCCGCGGGCGGCGACCCGGTCGTCGCCGTACTGGACGTCGTAGAAGCCGTCGTCGTCGGCCTCCCACACCTCGATGCGCGCCTCCGGGACCGGCCGGCCGTCGGTGTCGGTGACGGTCCCCTCGACCCAGCACGGCTGCCCGGGGGCGCCGCCGGAGATGTCCCCGCCGAGCGGGACCAGTGGGGCGTCGGCGACGAAGAACGGCCCGACGACGGTCGCCTCGGTGGCGTTCCGGTAGGCCGCGTTGTTGATGGTGATGGTCTGCATCGACAGGCCGAACACGTCGGAGAGCAGGATGAGCTCCTGCCGCCGGTCGTCGGTGATGTGCCCGACGGCGGTGAGGAACCCGATCGCCTGCTGCCATTCGGCTTCGGTCAGCCGCACCTCGCGGGCGAAGGCGTGCAGGTGGCGGGTGAGCGCCTGGGTCAACTGCCTCAGCCGGGGGTCGGGTGTGCCGTCGAACGAGGCGACCACCCGTTCGACCAGTTGTCGTTCGCGGCGTTCCTGCTCGTCGGTCATCGGGGGTCTCCTGTGGGCTCTCCCGCCCACGCGCGGCGCAGGAGGTCGGTGAGGTCGCCGGCGGTGACGGCGACCGGGTTGCCGGGCGGCACGACCGCCAGGATCGCGGCCACCGCGGCCGGGATGTCGCTCTCCCGGAAGCCGAAGTCGCGCAGGGCGCGCGGGGCGCCGATGCGCTCCCGCAGCCCGTGCAGGCCGTCCGGGCCGAAGGCCTCGGCGAGCAGGGCGGAGACGGCGACACCGTTCAACTCCATGACGTACGGCAGGACGACCGCGTGAGTCTGCGCATGCGGGAGGTCGAACATGCCGCCGAGAACGTGACAGATCTTGTGGTGCAGCCCGGAACCCGCCGAGGCGAACGCGACCGCGGCGAGGTGTGCCCCGTACAACGTCTGCTCTCGCCCCTCCGGATCTGAGGGTCGTGAGACGATGCGCGGAAGCCCGCCGCTGAGCGCGCGGATCCCGGCGAGGGCGAGGGCCTGGTTGATCGGGTCGGCCCGGGGCGCCCACATCGAGTCGACGCAGTGGGCGACGGCGTTGAGCCCGGAGGCGACGCTCAGTCGCACCGGCAGTGACAGGGTGAGGCCCGCGTCGTACACGATCGTGCGGGGCAGCACGCGCCGGTCCGCGCCGGTGGTCTTGCGGCCGTCCTCGGTCAGGCCCCACACGTCGGTCGCCTCGGATCCGGCGTACGTGGTCGGCACCGCGACGATCGGCAGGCCCGTGGTGAGCGCGATCGCCTTGGCCAGCCCGGTCGCCGAGCCGCCGCCGATGCTGACCAACACGTCGGCGTCGCTGTCGGCGGTGAAGGCGCGGGCCCGTTCGGCGACGTCGACCGGCACGTGCATCACCACGTCCCGGTAGCGCGGAACGCCGGGCAGCAGGTCGGCGGCGGCCCTTCCGATCACGAGGGGCCGCGAGCCGAGCCGGGCGACCTCGGCCGCGAGATGCTCCGCGGCCGGCCCGAAGACCACCCGTTGCGGCAGCGTCTCGTGGGTGAAGCGCAGGCTCACGGCGTACCGCCCCGGCCGAGGATCGTGGCCAGCGCGTCCCGCAGCGCCCGGGCCGGGTCGGCGGGCAGCCGTGCCGAGCGCCACCCGATGTGCTTGTCCGGCCGCACCAGGATCACCCCGTCCTCCTCGACCTCACGGGCTCGCGCCCAGTCGTAGTACAGGTCGGTGACCGCCCGTCCGGGTCCGATGACCACGGTCTCCACCGGCACGCCGAGTTCCGACGACACCTTCTCGGCCGCCGTCGCCCACGCCTCCCCCGCGATGCCGGTGAACAGCGTGAACCGGGTCATCGGCGCCAGGTCGAGGGTCGAGACCCGGCTCGTGGAGTCTCCGACCCACACGTGCGGCAGGCGGGAGCCGGGCACGGTCGACGGCTGGTGGTAGAGCTCCGGGTCACGAGCCGGGACAGGCCGGGCCGTGCCGTCGCCGACGATCGCCGCGGACTCGTAGAACTGGCCCAGCTCGACGCCGTGCGCGTTGAACTCGTAGTGCTTGAGCTCCATCGCCGACACCAGCGCGGCCCGCTTGGCGGCGCCCTCCGGCGTGTTGGCCTTGCGCTCCTCGATGCGGGCGACCATCTCGGCCTCGTCCTTCGCGTCGAGCAGGCCCAGCACCTCGAAGAACTGCACGAACTCGCGGCTGGACCGGTTGGCGCGCAGCACGATCTGCTCGGCGACCGGAGCACGTTCGGTGGTGTACGTGTCGAGCAGCACCGGATCGGCCTGACCGCGGAGCACGGCGGCGAGCTTCCACGCCAGGTTGTACGAGTCCTGGATGGAGGTGTTGGAGCCGAGCCCGTTGGACGGCGGGTGCCGGTGCACGGCGTCGCCCGCGCAGAACACCCGTCCGGAGTGCAGCCGGGTCGCGTACCTCTCGTTGTTGCCCCACAGTGACGTCCCGGTGATCTCGACGTCGATGCCGGGCAGGCCGAGCAGGCTGCGCACGATCGCCTTCGCGGCGGCCTCGTCGACGACCGGTGCGGGCCCGTTGATGTCGTAGCCCCAGACGATCAGCCACTCGTTCCAGGGACGGACCATCCGGACCAGGCCGGCGCCGATCCCGCCCACGTTGGAGCCCGGTTGGATCACCCAATAGAGGACCGAGGGGCGATTTCCGACGTACGGGGAGAGGTCTGCCCTGAAGGTGATGTTCATCGACCCCGCGATGTCCATCTCCCCCCGCATCGGCAGGTCGAGGTCCTCGGCCACCTGGGAGCGCGCGCCGTCCGCACCGATCAGGTACTTGGCCCGGATGGTGTATTCGCGTCCGGTGAGCCGGTCGCGCACGGTGACGTCGACGCCGTCGGGGTCCTGCCGGTGACCGAGGTACTCGGTGGAGAAGCGGGTCTGGGTGCCGCGTTCGGTGGCGTTGCGGACCAGGATCGGCTCCAGGTAGTTCTGCGGGATGTCGACCGGCAGGCAGGGCGACGCCAGCTCGTAGTCGCCGCGCCGTCCGGGGTGGGTGCCCCAGGTGAGGATCCGGCCGATCTCCTCGCCGGCGATCGAGGTGCAGAAGACGGTGTCGCCCATCAGGTGGTGCGGTGTCGCGTCGGCGAGCACCTGCTCCTCGATGCCGGCGTCGCGGAAGACCTCCATGGCCCGCTGGTTGGTGATGTGGGCGCGCGGCGTGTTCGCCGTCCACCGGTACTTCGTGATCATGATGTTCGGGATGCCGAGGGTGGAGAGCAGCAGGGCAGCGCCCGCGCCCGCCGGGCCGGATCCGACGATCAGGACGTCAGTGGTCACCGTCATGCGGTCCATTGGCGGGCGGGCCGGGCGGCCCGGCAAGGTGCGGGCCGGGGACACGGCGGAAATCAGAAGGGATGGCGGATCCGCGTACGTCCAGCGGCCGCACCCCGAACCTGGCCCGGAACGCCTGCGAGAAGTAGGTGGCCGTCGCGAACCCGCAGGAGGCGGCGACCTCGGCGACCGCCGTGTGCGGCCCGTCGGTGAGCAGCCGGTGTGCCCGTTCCAGGCGGCGTGACAGCACGAACCGCGGCAGGCTCGTCCCGGTGGTGGCGAACGCCCGGGACAGGTGCCGCTCGCTGATGCCGATGCCGGCGGCGACCCGGGTGGCATTGAGACCGGGGTCGGTCAGGTGGTCCTCGACGAACGCGCGGGCGTTGGCCAGGTGCACGGCCACCGGGTCGGCGACGGTACGGCCGGTCATGTCGGCGATCAGGTGCAGCAGGGTCTGCTCGTCCACGGCACCGCCGCCGCGCAGCGCGGTCCCCGCCGACCGGGCCAGCGCCCGGGAGGTGGCCCGGACCATCGGCTGCCGCACCGAGTCCATGCCGGTGACGTCCTGGAACACCGCGCGCGGCACCTTGATCGCGAGCTCTTCGAGGCCGTGCGAGAAGCCGCGCATGAACGGCCGGTCCGCGTCACAGATCAGAGCCTGGCCCGGCCGTAGGGTCAGCACACCGCCGTCGTGGTAGAAGAACGCCTCCCCGACCAGGGTCAGATACACCGCGATCGCCTCGGCCGGGCTGCGGCGCACGACGTCCGCGGGCCGCTCGACGACGTGCGACGTCCCGCGGACGCGTGCCAGCTGCACCCGGTCGAGGTGCAGGTTCACCTCGGTGCCGTCGAACGGCGTGTCCCCGAGCAGCCGGCACCGCAGCCCGATCAGCGCGGCCCGGTTGTGTTCCTCCCACAGCTCGATCCGCCGCCCCTCGGGAACCGCCGCCGTGCTGAACCGCCGCACCCGCCCGGCCGCCGCTGTGTCCTCGATCACTCCCTCAGTCTCCCCGAGCGGGGTGCTCGACGCCATCCGATCCGTCGCCGGGTGGGGACTACGCTTACCGCACCTCGACTGATCCACATAGGAGTGTCAGTGCCGAACGATCGTGACCTACCGCCGACCCTGGACGCCACGGTTCCGCAGACCGCGCGTATCTGGAACTACCTGTTGGGTGGGAAGGACAACTTCGCCATCGACCGGGCCGTCGGGGACCAGATCCTCGCCAGCCGGCCGGAGCTGGCCGAGAGCGCGCGCCTGAGCCGGGCCTACCTGATCCGGGCCGTGCGGTTCCTTGCCGACGAGGCGGGGATCCGGCAGTTCCTGGACATCGGGACCGGACTGCCGACCGCGAACAACACCCACCAGGTCGCGCAGTCGGTGGCGCCGGCGAGCCGGGTGGTCTACGTCGACAACGATCCGCTGGTGCTCTCGCATGCGCGGGCGCTGCTGGCCGGGCACCCGGAGGGCGTGACCGACTACGTCGACGCCGACATGCACGACATGGACCTGGTGTTGCGGAAGGCGGCCGGGA
The DNA here is from genome assembly GCF_050956125.1 of Actinoplanes sp. CA-252034. Taxonomy (NCBI): domain Bacteria; kingdom Bacillati; phylum Actinomycetota; class Actinomycetes; order Micromonosporales; family Micromonosporaceae; genus Actinoplanes; species Actinoplanes sp. CA-252034. The sequence goes on along the minus strand of NZ_CP191846.1, from coordinate 4,855,891 downwards.
CGCTCGACTTCACGCAGCCGGTGGCCGTGCTGTTCATGGGCGTTCTCGGGCACGTCGAGGACGACGACGTCGCGCAGGGCATGGTGCGCCGGGCGCTCGACGCCCTCCCGTCGGGCAGCTATCTGGCCGTCTACGACGGGACCGACATCACCCCGGCCAACGTCGAGGCGGCCCGGATCTGGAACGAGTCGGCCGCCCAGCCGTACTTCCTGCGCAGCCCGGCCCGGCTGGCGCGGTTCTTCGATCGCCTGGAGCTGGTCGAGCCCGGCGTCGTCCCGGTGACCCGCTGGCGGCCGGTGGACGACGTGCCGGACATCGATCAGTATTGCGCGGTCGGCCGCAAGCCCTGAGTCAGGACTTGCGGAGGGAGGCCAGCGCGGTGCTCCAGGCGACGACCTCGTCGAGCAGGGTGGTGAGCTGCGGCAGCTGATAGTCACCGGGCTTGAAGACGCTGTAGTTCTCGAACTCGGTGCTCAGAGCGAGCGTGACCTGCTGCCGTACGTCTGCCATCTTGAGCTCTCCGGCGACCAGCCGCAGGTGCTCGACCGCGCGGGCACCGCCGACCGACCCGTAGGAGACGAACCCGACCGCCTTGTTGTTCCACTCGGCGAACAGGTAGTCGATGGCGTTCTTGAGCACCCCCGAGGTGCTGTGGTTGTACTCGGGCGTGACGATGACGAACCCGTCGTAGGAGGCGATCTTCTCGGCCCACTTCTTGGTGTGGTCGTTCTGGTACTGGCCCATCGACGGCGGGATCGGCTCGTCGAGGTGCGGCAGCGGGAAGTCCAACAGGTCGACGAGCTCGTACGTGGCGTCGCTGCGCTGCTTGGCGTGGTCGAGCACCCAGGCGGCGACCTGTTCGCCGTTGCGGTTGGGGCGGGTGCTGCCGAGGATGATGCCGATGCGGGTCACGGTTGGCTCCGATGCGGGTAGACGACACGGCTGAGCGGGACATTACGGACGTGCCGTTGCGGGCACGTCCGGTTCCCGGATCTTCCTTGGCGATTCCCACACCGGGCGTGATCACTCCTTCGTGACGACGGCCTTCCTTCCGGACGCGATGACAGGCAGGCGGGTGCCAGGTGAACCCGGCCGCCCTCGGACGGCTGAGCGCCCTCCGTGATCACCAGGTCCGGGGCGGTGTCAGTACTCGTTCTTGATGACGAAGTAGGAGCCGCGGATGGTGCCGGCCAGCTTCGACTTCTGGCGGGCGAACTTGAACGCGCCCAGTTCGGCGGGCACCTCCATGCCGTCGGAGAGCTTGAAGCCGACGGCACGTTTGCCGCCGTCGTCGACGGTGTACATCACGTTGACGGACAGGCCGCTCTCGTAGAACACGTACGCCATCCGGATGTTCTCCACCTGGAACGCAGTCGTCTCCAGTGCCGGGGAGCCGAAGACCAGGCCACGTTCCTCGCGCAGGATGCGGTGCACCCACTCGACCGTCTCCGGGGCGTCACCGGCGGGCTCGACCGTGAAGACGTGGCCGTACTTGTTCTTGAAGTAACGGGCCTCGTTCGCTCGCAGGCCGGCGAGCGCGTCGGCGACCGGCGACGACTCCAGTCCGGCAGTCGATACCTTGTCGAAATCCACCACGTGGGCCATGAGGTGCGACGGTACGCCACAACGGTGCGGTCGCCCACGAAGTCGACCGGTAGTACGGCCGAACGCGTGACGGAACACCCCAGAGGCGGCCCTGCCGAGAGGTGACAGGGCTAGTCGAGGTGGGTGATCGAGTTGCCGTGGACGGTGAGGCCGACCCGCCCGGAGGAGAAGCCCCAGCTTCGTCGACAGGGTGCCGAAGTACGCGAGCACGTCGTTCCGGGTCGTCATTGCAGCAGGCTGACGACGGCGGGAGCGGCCGGGCGGGCGCCCGGCCGCTCCGACTGTTCAGGCTTTCGCGAACTTCTGGGCCGCGGAGTTGTTGCAGTCCCAGATCTGCAGGCGCACGCCGTTGGCCGTGCTCGCGTTCGGCGCGTCGATGCAGCGGCCGGACTGCGGGTTGCTGATGCTGCCGTTGCTGTTGACGACCCAGGCCTGTGCCGGGTTGCCGGTGCAGTCGTGCAGCTGCAGGACGGAGCCGTTGGCGGTGCCGCCGCCGGAGATGTCCAGACAGCGGCCGAGCGTGGTCAGCGACTGGCCGGTCCATGACCAGTGCTGGTCGCGGGCGGTCAGCTGGCAGTCCCAGATCTGCACGGCCGCGCCGTCGCCCCCGGAGTCGTCGCCGGCCACGTCGACGCATTTGCCGCCCGGCGCGGCGAGGTTGGTGGCGCCGCCGTTGTAGGTGTACTTCTGGGCCGCGGAGTTGTTGCAGTCCCAGATCTGCAGGCGGGCGCCGTTGGCGGTGCTGGCGTTCGGCGAGTCGATGCACCGGCCGGACTGCGGGTTGCGGACCGAGCCGTCGGCCTGGGTGACCCACTGCTGGCCGCCGACGCCGTTGCAGTCCCACAGCTGCAGCTTGCTGCCGCCGGCGGTGGCGTTGCCGGCGACGTCGAGGCAGCGGCCCAGCGTCTGCAGGGTGCCGTTGCGCAGCGTCCAGTGCTGGTCCTTGGCCGCGGCCTGACAATCCCACAGTTGTACGGCCGCGCCGTTGCCGCCGACGTCGTCACCCGCGACGTCCACACACTTGCCGCCGGGGCCCGTCACGGCGTACCCCGTCGTCGAACCACCGCCACCGCCGCCACCGCCACCGCCACCGGTGAACGGGGAGAGGGTGACCCCGGCCGAGGTCGGGTTGTTGGAGTAGACCAGCGATTCCTGGGCCTGGACGTCGTCGAAGGCGAACGCGTACGCCTTTCCGTCGGCCATGTTCGCGTGGATGATCCGCGCGTACTGGTTCGCGGGGTTGCTCTTGTAGAAGTCGGACGGCGTACCACCCGGTTGGGTGTCGATCGTGCCGAGGGTGCCGCGGTTGAGAGCCGCGCAAAGGGTGCGGGCGATCGGGCCGACGACCAGGTCGTTGGGGGCGTGCAGGTTGCCGTCGCAGCCCCAGACGTGGGCGCTGGTCGGCTTGTTGAACGAGGCGACCTGGGCGCCGGAGGTGTTGGTGAAGACCATGGTGTTGCCCGAGGTGCGGCCGAGGAACCGGGTGTTGGGCTGGTCGCCGAACGGCACGACGGTCAGGGTCTTGCCGGTGTAGGCGTTCCAGGCGGAGTTGATGTACGAGTCGAGGTAGGTGCTGCTGAACAGGCCGGCGTCGGCGGCCTTGCCGGGCGCGAGGACCCGCAGGACGGTGCCGTCGGAGCGGGTGACCACGGTGTTGGCCCAGCCGGACTGCCCGCGGATCTGGTCGATGACGTTCTGGCGGCCGTTGGCCACCACGGTGCCGGTGCTGCGGCTGCCGTCGGTCCCGGTGACGCTCACCGCATGGGGTACGGCGAACATGTCCACCTGCGAGCTGTTGAGCCACAGCCCGGCGTCGTTGTAGGTGAACTCACTCCAGTCGAACAGGATGTCGTGGTTGGGATCACCGGACGCCCAGGGCGCGGGCTGGACCAGTCCGTCGGGCGTGAGGAAGAACTTCAGCTTCTGGCCGAGGGACATGTACATCCGGCCGGAGAAGTTACGCGGGAACCGCACGGTGGTGCTGCCGCCGTTGCCCGGGCCGCCGATGGAGACGTCCGGCGCCGGCGACGGGGGGAGGCTGCCGGCCGGCCAGGCGTTGAAGGCGCCGCCGGCGGTGACGTAGCCGAGCCGGCCGGTGTTCAGGTTCACGCCGATGACGTACAGGTAGACGGCGTCGCCACGGCCGGTGATGTTGTTGACGGTGACCGGCAGCAGGTCCGGTCCGACTGCGGCGGCGGGTGCGGTGGTGGCGACGGCGACGATCGGTATCGCCGTCAGGATCGCCGCGAGGGCGGTTAACAACCTGTTACGCGTGGACATGGGGACTCCCGGGGTGCGGTGGAGGGGGCCCGCTCGACCTGCGAGAGAGCGCTCTCAGAGCATGTCCAAGCTGTTAACAGTTGTCAATGCTTACAGTTGTCGATGCGGGCCCGTGTCATCACATGGCGAACCCACCGGCGGGCCGGGGGCACCGCCCCGTCGCGGTGACGGACCCTGTCCACGGGGTTGTACAGTCGGCGGCCCGGAGGAGGGCCGATGACCGACGCCGAAGACCTGCGCATGGCCGCCGGACGGCTGCGTGACCTGACCCGGCCGACCCCGGAGCAGATCCGGGAGCTCGGCTCGATCCTGTACGGGCTCGGCGAGATCGAACGCGGCGACGGACGGTTCGACCGGGCCGTCGCGACCCTCGACGAGGCCGAAGGGGCGTACGGATCGCTGGACCCCGGCCCCGACGTGGCGCAACTCGTCGCCGACGTCGTGATCCGCCGGGCCCGCGTGCACGCCGAGGCGATCCATCCCCTGTCGGCGATCACCGACGCACAGAAGGCCGTGCTCGGCTGCCTCGACCTCGCCGCCGGACCGGCGCGCTCCCCCGCCCGGCTCGCCGTGGCACGGGTCCTGGCGCACGCCGCCCACGTGCAGCTCGCCGTCGGCGGCGACCCGGACCTCGTCGCCGGCGCGGCCGACTTCGCGCTCCGCGAGATCATCGGCGGCCTCGGGCCGGGCGAGAGCCTCCCGCTGTCGCCGGTCGACGCCGGCACGGTCGCCCTCGCCGGGAAGATCGCCGCGATCGTGCACACCGCCGGCGGCCGGCCCCAGCTCGCCGCCGCCGCGCAATGGCTGGCCGGCATGGTGTCCGACGACCCGGTCGGGCCCTCCCCCACCGACGTGCAGCGGGTTCGCGACCAGCCGACACTCGCCGCAGTGCTCACCGAGACCGGCAACGAGCGGTATCTCGGCGTGCTCACCGCGCGACCGACCGACGTCCGGCTGCTCGTGCCCGCCATGCGGGTGGGCACCGGCGCCGCCGCCGGATACGGCACGGTCCTCGGCGACCTGCAGCTGGAGACGAGCGGCCCGGCGGAGCTGCTGGTGGGCCTGGAGTCGCACGCGCTGTTCGCCTGGGCGTCGCAGCAGGGCGACGTCACCATGCGCTACCAGTTCCGGACGTTCGGCCTCAAGTGGCTCGCCGCCGTCGTCAACTTCGGTCAGCGCTACGCCGAGGAGGGGCTGTGGCCGGCTGCGACCGACGCCGCGGCCTGGCTCACCGGCATCGTCGGGCAGCTGATCCCCTTCACCCTCTTCGACGCCGACGTACGGCGCGACGTCCTGTCGATCATGGATTGGCAGGAGATGATCTACCACAGCTCCGGTGATCCCGAGGCCGCCGCACGGGTGGCCGAGGCCCGTGCCTCGATCCGCTCCTCCGAGCCCTGACACAGTCGTCGAGCGGGTCGCGCCCGACACCGGGTCCGGGCGCCCTTGCCGCCCCTCTACAGGCGGCAACCGAACCCGGACCGGGCACACCCATCGCCCCGGCGGCGTCCCATCGAGAACACCGCGAGCGTGGCGTCAACATGATGGGTGACAACTGGCACCGTGACACCAGCTAGTCATTCAACTATAGTCACAAGCATGGCAGCCAAGGTGATGCGGTTCATGGGCGCGCACGAGATCCGTGAGCGCCTCGGCGGCGTGAGTCGTCAGCGGGCGTATCAGATCACCGCCCGCGCCGACTTCCCCAAACCCGTCGCCGCCCTCGGCCAAGGGAAGGTCTGGGCCGGCGAGGACGTCGAGGCGTGGGTGCGGGAGCACCGCCGCGGCCAGGCCGAGCCACGCGGGATGTAGGGCACGATTACGACCCGTCGCGCCGGGCATTGTCGACCGCGAAAAGCGGCGCGACCATTTTCGGGCACGATCAAAGGCTCGGCCGCCAATGGCAAGCCGAGCGAATTCTGCGAATCAACTCATTCGCGATAAAGGTGCTTGCCTTCGATCTTCCGGTTCGTCGCCGACTGATCCGGCCGTGACGACGTGTTCCGGGTCGAGAGCCTGGTCGGGTCCGCACTCGAGACGATCTGCTTCGAAGTTCTCGGGCCGCGCGGGTTCGTGACCATGGACCTGCCGAACGTCTTCCTGGTGCAGGGCGCGGACCGGGCCGTCGTCGCCAAGGCCACCTAGGACGGCGCGACCGAGACGGTCACCGTGCCACCGAACGGCTTCGAGGCGATCGGCGGCGGCAACGCCACCCACACGCTCGTCGAGTTGCGGGTGGCCGGCAGCGAGCCGTCGCCGGCCGGCCCGGCCGCCGCTCAGCCGTACCTCGCCCGGATCGAGACCGGCGGCCGGGCCTGCAGCGCGGCGCTGGTCGCGGCACAGTGGCCGGCCACCACCCGGACCCGCTTCGTGCCGACGGCGGGGCGACCCTGCTGCGTCACACCGGTGGGCGCACGCCTTCGTCGTACACCCTGCGGGCCGATGGGAAGGCGACCTCGGCCCGATCGGACGCCGGAGTCGTCGTCGGCGTCCCCACCGGAGGCTCCGACGCGGCGCGCGGCGTGGAGGTCCAGATCAGGCCGGACGGCTCCGGCGCCTCGGCGACCGGCGCGATCACCGGCCGCAACGCGCCGTCGGCCGACGCGCAGCGCCCGGCCGGCTCGTGGAACGCCTTCGAGATCACCGTGGCCGAGCGGCACGTGACGGTACGGCTCAACGGCACCGTGGTCAACGATTACCAGGTGACCGATCCCGCACTGGTGCCGGCGTCCGGGGCGATCGCGCTGCAGTCGGACCCGGCCGAGCCACCGGTGTGGTCCCGCAACATCCGGCTGCGGGCCGACGCGGCGCCGTTCTCGGCCGGTGTCGTGCCGGTGCTCTACGACTACGGCAACAGCCTGACCCCGGCTGTGGCAGCTGCAGGGCGTCGGGGGCCGGCAGCCGCCGGTCACCCGGGCGGATCGCCTGGGACTCGGGGGCCGGCAACGGGGACGCGGCCCGCAGCAAGCCGGTCAGCGGCGACTTCAACGGTGACGGGCGGGCGGAGATCGGCGCGTTCTACAACTACGACGGGGCCACGACGCGGCTGTTCGTCTTCGACGACGTCGCCACCGCCGCGACTCCCCGCCAGACGTGGGACTCCGGTGCCGGCAACTGGGGCGGTACGCGCGCGAAGTACGTCGCCGGGGACTTCGACGGCGACGGGCGCACCGAGATCGGCACGTTCTACAACTACGACAACTCGCTGATCCGCCTGTTCGTCTTCGACGGCATCGGCGGCGCCGCGGGAGCCCGCCAGGTGTGGGACTCCACCCGGGGCGGCTGGGACTGGAACCGGACGATCACCGTGACGTGATGACCGGCGGGGCCCCCGATCCGCCGGGGTGCCCCGCCGTCGTCACCGGCGCCCGGCCGCTGGAGCAGTGTCAGCAGCCGGCCGGCGACAGAGCCCGCGGCATGGCCCGGCCGGATCGGCTCCGCAGCGCGGCGCCCGCAGCGAAGGCGGCGCACCCTGCCGCCGCCGGCCACACCAGGACGAGGCTCTCCTCCGCCGGCACAGCCGTGCCGGACGGGGTCAGCCGGGCGGTGAGGGCCGCGAACCCGCCTCCGGCCAAGGCGCCGCCGACCACCGCGGCATTGTTGTGGAGGGCCGCGGCGATGCCGGAGCGTTCCGCGGACGCCTCCTCGACGAGGACCGTCGGGAGGGCGCCCAGCGGCCGGAGCATCGCCGTCATCGTGAACGGCGGCCCGGCATCAGCCACGAGCGGCCACGACGGACTTGACATAGCGGTGGCAGGGCACGCTCACGGCGCCGCCCGCGGCCGGGGCGGCATAGTCGAACGGACCGCTGTCGGACCAGCCACTGCGCTCGTAGAAGCGGCGGGCCCGGGCGTTGCCGGCGACCACCGCCAGCCAGGCCGTCTCGTGCCCGGCCGCCGCGACCTGACGCTCGGCCTCGCCGAGCAGGGCGCCCGCGACGCCGCTGCCGCGGCCCGGCGCGGCGACGAAGACCTGCTCCACCTCATCACCGGAGACGGTCACGAAACCGGTGATCCCGGCATCCGACAGGGCCACGGTGGTACGCGCGATCATCGCGGCCGCACGGATGCGGAAGCTCTCCGGAGTACGCACGGCCACCAGCTCGTCCGGCACGTGACCGAGATGCCCGTCCCGCCACGCCGACACCCAGACCGCGGCCACCGCGGGGGCGTCCTCGTCACGGGCCGGACGTAGGTGCACGGTCATCCGCCGACCGTACCCCTGAATCGCCGTTGGCGGGCCCGCGGTGGCGCGTCAAGCGGTGAGCCCGTGCTCCCGCGCGGCCATGTCCCGGATCAGCGCCAGGACGGGCCGCAGGGCCGCCGGCGCTTCGGCGAGCACGCGCTCCAGCGACGGCAGCTCGGCCGCGAGGATCGAGGCGAGCGGACGCGCCAGCCAGGCCGCCGGCTGGTGCAGATCGTGCAGGACGGTACGCGACTTCGGGGCGCTCCACCGGTGCCCACCCGGCGGGGGCAGATGACCACCCATCACGACGTAACGGCCGTCGGGGGACGCCTTCAGCGCCATCAGACCGCGGGAGGGTACGGCCGGGGGCCGGTGGATCCGGCGCAGGGTGCCGGAGTCGAGGAGGTACGCCCGGCCCTCGCTGAACGCCCAGCCGCCCACCGCCCGCCAGGCCGGGACGACGAACAGGCCGGTCAGCCCGGGAGTGTCGACGGCGGCTTCGGGACGCAGGCCGGACACGTCCAGCCGCCACCGCACCAGGCCGCCGCGCGTCCCGGCGGTGAACAGGGTGGCCGGGCCCGCGAAGGCGGCCTCGGCGACGGTGCCGAGTGACTCCGGGACGGCCGCGGCGCCGAGATGCCGCCGTAGCCGCTCGTCGGTGACGGCCAGCACCGATCCGTCGCTGACCGCCACCATCGTGCCGGTGCCGTCGGCCGCGAGGACGGAGGCGCGCCAGAGACCGAGCCCGGAGAGGTTCACGTAGCGCATCGCCCGGGGATCGCCGCCCACGTACGCCGCCGGCGCGGAGCCCAGCCCGAGCACCACACCCGACGCGGTGGCGATCACCGTGCAGTCGACGTCCAGCGGCACCCCGGGCAGCAGCGGGTCGGTCAGGCCGTTGCGGTAGAGCACCAGCGGGTCCCGCAGGCCGGACCGCAAGGCGACCACCTGATCGCGTGCCGGACCGGCGAACGACAGGTGATCGGCAGGCCCCCGGTAGAGCTCGGTGACCCGGGACCCGGCCGGCTCGTGGACGTGCAGGGTGTACCCACGGTCCGGCGCCATGACCAGTTCCTTGACGACGAGCGCGCCGCCGTCCGCCGCGAAGGCGACCTGATCGGGATGGCCGAACACGAACGGCATCTCACGGCCCGGGTCGGGGCGTACCCGTGGCGGTCGTGTCCCGGCCAGCCGGGCGGCGAGCACGGAGTGGCCCGGCGGCAGGTGCCGGGCCAGTTCACAGGCCTCGGTGATCGGAACCGAGCGGATCAGCTCCCACAGTCGCGGCCAGCTCTTCTCCCGGGCGAGGTCCCGGCCGGCCCGGAGGATCTCCGCGGCCGGCCGCCAGGGCAGCGGCTCCTGCTCCGGCTCGCCCGGCGGTGGCGGTGGCCCGTCGGGGGCCGCCCGGTTCACGACCTCGGGCGGCGCCATGTGGTGCGGGACCCCGATGCCGTCGAGCCACGCGTGGAAACGCTGCTCGGTCGTGTCCGCCTCGGCGTTCGCGGCGGCGGCCTCGCCGTGCCGGCCGGCCAGGGTGGCGATCCGGCCGAGCCGTCGCAGAGCCTCGGCGAGAGCGAGGACCCGGCCGGTGGTCGGCGACTCCCGGGCCAGGTCACGGCGGGCCGCGGCCCCTTCGCGGGCGGCGTCCAGCGCCTCCGTGACACGTCCCGGCCGTGACAGAGCCTCGGCGTACAGGCCCAGGGCCACTGCGTGGTTCTCCCGGTAGGCGGACGGGTTCGCGGTGGCCAGCCGGCGCAGGATGGTGACCGCCTCCTCGACCACCGGAAGCCGGTCACCCGGCCCGCCCGCATCTCGCAGGAACGCGGTGAGGTTGCCCAGCGCGAGGGCGAGGGCGGCTTCGTACGCGTCCGGGTCCTGATCGGCGAGACGGCGCCAGATCCGCACCGCACGACGGGTCGGCTCGACGGCCTCGTCAGCGCGCCCGGCGCCGGCCAGCGCGCCGCCCAGATTGCCCAGCGCGACGGCGAGTCCGGCCTCGTCGGTGAGGCGCTGGTAGACGGTCACCGACTCGGACAGGACGGCGACCGCGTCCGCCTCCCGGCCGGTTCGCATGTAGAGGCCACCGAGGTTGGACAGGGTCAGCGCCAGATCCCGCTCCTGCCCGCCGGCCCGGTTGATCTCGACCGCCTCCAGCAGCGCGCCGAGGGCCTCCGCGGACCGGCCGGCCCGTGCCCGGGCGTTACCGAGGTTGGTCAGCGTGGCGGCGAGGTCCGCGGTGTGCTCCGGGCCGAGGCCGCGCCAGGCCCCGGCCGCCTCCTCCAAGGCGGCCAGCGCCTCCTCCGAGCGGCCCAGCCGGCCGAGGAACCCGGCGAGATTGACCCGGGTACGCGCGTGGGCCGCCGGTTCGTCCGGCCGGGCCAGGTGCTCCCGGGATCGGCGTGCGCCGAGCGCGGCGACGCCGGTGTCCAGGTCGGCCGGTGTGCTCGGCGGCAGCGCGCCGGACACGTCGGCGATCAGCTCCGTGGGCAGGTCGGGCAGGTTGGCCAGGGCGGTGAGCACCGGGCTGCCGGCGTCCGCGGCGAGCTGGGGCGTGTCGTGCAGCAGCGGGTAGAGGTGCCCGGCCGCGACGTGCGGCCAGCGCTCGGCCGCCGCGACGAGACGGCCGAGCCCGCGCCCGCCGTGACCGAGAACGGTCCGCAACACCGACGGCGCCCAGGGCTTGGCCGGGTGGGCGCCCCGATGGCCGGGCAGGCTGAGCGCCACGAAGTCCTCAGCGAGACGGTCCGGGAAGAGCGGCTCCAGAACGGTGTCCCGGGCGGGATCCGGCGGAGGGTACGACGCCGCGTGCGCGTCGAGCAGCTCCGGCGCGAGGGCCAGCGCGTCGAGGACCGACCGGCCCTCCGCACGCGGCAGCGCGCCGGTCAGCGCCGCGGTGAACACCACCCGTTCCAGGTTCTCGCCGCCGGTCCGGGCCCAGTACGCGTGCTCCCGGTCGAGCAGATAGGCGGTGAGGTCGCCCTGATCGGTGGGCGGGCGGACCCCACGGGCGTGCGCGTCGACGGCGACCAGCGCTGCCACGTGCACCGCCAGGGTCAGCCCGTCACCCTGCGCGTCCGGTGGCCCGATCACGTCCGGGTCGTCGATGCCGTAGCGGGCGGCGAACCCGTCCCGGGCGGCGGCGAACATCCGGGCTCGGGCGTCACCGGTGTCCGGCAACCCGGTCAGGTGCTGTGCCGACGTGTGGGTCCGGTCGTTGGCGAGGATGCCCCGCACGGCCGGCCACGCGTCCGCTGTCCGGGCCTGCAACAGCACCCGGGTGGGCAGCGCGTCGCGGTGCAGCAGCGCGTTGCTGAACAGCCAGGCCAGATGGCTCAACGGCCACAGCTCGGCGTAGTCGACGATCAGCAGCAGCCCGGCGGCCCCGTCGGTGCGCAGGTCCTGGCTGCCGGGCGGCGGGAGGACCGTACCCACACCGGGAGTAGCGGTGACCACCGACCATCCGGCGGCCCGGCAGTCGGCCGCGAGCCGCGCGGCGAGCCGGGTCTTGCCCTGCCCGCCGGGCCCGTGCAGCCAGCGGGCTGCCGATCGGGTGTCCAGGTCGCACCAGGCGCGCAGCTCGGCCCGCTCCCGGTCGCGGCCGGTGAAGTCGACCACCGCGAACCGGGCGTTCAGCATCCGGCTGGGCAGCTCGCGCAGGAACGCCGGGTCCGCGGCCGGAGGGGGCGCCAGCTCTCCAGCAGGTAGAGCGGCCGGCCGTCGCCGAAGACGTGGATGTCCGCGCCGACCGCGCCGTACGCGAAACCGCCCTCGGCCCGCACCACCTGCCGCGCGGCCGCCTCGGTCATGCCGGTCGCGGAGGTGCCTCGTCGGAGTGGTAGTGAACGTGGACGCTGCTGCCGTCGCCCTGCGCGCCGAGCGCGATCCCGCCCTGGTGGGCGGTGATGTGCTGCACCCACTGCCGGGCGCTGACCGGCAGCCGCGCCTGCACCTGCCCGCTGACACCGGCCACGTCGTCGGCGATCGCCGGATCCTCCTCGATCAGGTCGGCGAGCCGGGTCTGCCAGACCGGGATCAGCCGCTGACGGACCTCGTCCCGGTCCACCGGCGACGTCTGCTCCACCTCCTCGGCGAGCGCGTCCAGACGACGCTCGGTGAGCGGATCCGCATCGGCGGACCGGCGGCGCAGCAGCCGGCCGAAGCCGTCACGTGCCGTCCCCCACGCGTCGGTGGCGGCCGCCCCCACCAGGGCGGCGGCGCCGGTGGCGGCGAGTTGGGCGAGCCAGGCGGCGTCCATGACGTTCCTCCCCGTTGCGCGGAACCTCACGGTATCGCCGTGGTCAATACCCGGCCCGGCGGGCCTCCACCATGGAGGAAGGGCGTCCACGTCGTCGTTCTCGACGTCAGCACCACGTACGCCACGCGGGCACACCCGGTACCGGGTGTGGGCACCATCGCCGCCCCTCCAACGGCGATGAACGAACCCGGATCCGCCAGCCGCCCCCGGCCCGAGCCGGCCGGCGGGCCGCCGATGTCCGCCGCGTGCACCGTCAGCGTCAGCGTCGCGCTGCCTGTGTCACAGCGTCACACGCCGGCGCAGGTCGCGTCCCGTTGCGACGGCCACGGCTGTGAGCACCAGCAGGACCGCCGCACCCACCGCGAGCAGCACGGTGACCCGCGGCCAGCCGGGCAGTGGGAGGTCAGGCGGGTACGGTCCGGCGAGCGGCAGGGCCCAGCCGGTGACCAGCCACGCGATCGCCGCTACCGGCAGTCCGATCACCACGGCGACAGCGACCAGTGCCGGGTACGTCCACAGCATCGCCTGTCCGGCCGGGCCGGGACGCAGTCCCTGGGTCCGCAGCGCGGAGAGGTCCTCGACCCGGCGGCGCCGGTCCACCGCTGCGGCCAGCACCAGTGCGCCCGCTCCCAGTAGTACGGCCAGCGCGCCGGCCAGCACGTGGAACCAGAGCGCCAGCGCCGGCCCCTGCTGTTCGAGGCGGCGGCGTACCTGATCGGAGCGGACGTCGGCGATGACGGTGAGACCCTGCGCCGAGACCCGGTCCAGGATGTCCGGCGGTGCCGCCGCGTTGAGCCAGATCTGTGGCGTGGTGCCGAGGCCGGCGTTCATGGTCATCCGGTCCGCGTACTCGAGGTCGACCAGGACGGCCCGGCGGCCCAGTCGGGGCACGACCGGCAGGGTCCCGGCGTCGGCGATCAGCATGGGCTTGGCGTCCAGGCCACCGATGACGTCGGCGGTGAGGCGGCCACCGGCCACGGCGATCGGGATCGGGTCCGGGGTGCTGGCCGGCTTGATCCAGACGAGCGGCGAGACGCTGACCGATTCGGTGAAGCCGAGCCGCAGGCCGTCCGGCGCCCGTGCCAGCCGCACCTCCGGGCCCACCCGCCAGTTGTTCGGGTCGGCCAGCCGGGCGGCGGGCAGCACTTCCCGGTCCGGGCCGGTGGCGCGCAAGCCCCGGAGCACCACCTCGGCGGTGATGGGGGACGTGCCGGTCCGGGCGAGCCCGATGCCGTCGATCCGGCAGCCTTCCTGGCAGACCGCGATCCTCTGCTGGTACGTGGCCGGCCGGTTCTGCAGTTCGCCGAGCTCGATCACCGCGTCGCCGATCCCGGTCAGCGACGAGACCGACACCTGGAGCCGCAGGCCTTTCGTGCCCGGTACCAGGCCGGACGCCGACACGTCGACGGCGATGTCCGGGCCGGGGAACTCCGGTGGAGCCGGCAACTCGGGGTGCAGCCGGCCGGCGACCTCGGCCGGGCCGGGTCCGTCGCCCGGCCACGCCGCGACGGCCGCCAGCCGGGTGGAGTCCACGGCCAGGCCGGGCGCGTCGGTGGCGGAGCCGCTCGGGGGCAGCCTGGTGACCGCCATGGCGAAGTCACCGTCCGGGTCGATCCGGCGCACCGCGGTCAGCAACTGCTGGGGTTGTGCCGTCTGCACGGTGAGGACCCGGTCCGCACCGATGCCGAGGGTTGTCTCGACCCCGCGGCCGGCGGCGGCGGTGTCCACCGCGCAGGTGGCGTACCCGGCTACGGCCACGGTGGCCACCAGCAGTGCGAAGAGCCGGCCGGCGCCGGGTCGGCGGGCTAGCTGCAGACCGGCCAGGGCGACACCGAGACGGCCGCGGTGCAGGGCGCGGACGGCGTACCGGCTGATCAGGGGCAGCAGGGCGCGGGCGGCGAGCAGGCCGAGGGCGAGCATCAGGATGGCGGGTGCGAACAGGCCCACCCCGGTCAGCGAGCCCTGGGAGAGCACGAGCTGGACCGAGGCGACGATGGCGAGGAGTACGGCGAGCGCCTCCGCCGCGATCGCCCACCGGCCGTTGGCGGTGGAGGGGTTGCGGCGCAGCAGCCCGGCGACCGAGCCGACGAACTGGCGGCGCTGGGCCACCATCACGGACAGCAGCGCTGCCCCCGCAGCCAGTGGTGCGTAGCGCAGTGAGCTCCAGTCGGAGGGGACGCCGCCGTCCGGGAAGACGATCGCCGCGATCGCGTCGACCAGCAACTGCCCGATCAGGCAGCCGCACAGGGCGCCTGCCAGGACCGCGATGAGGCTCTCGCCGGCCGCCAGCCACCACCGCGTCCACCATCGCGAGCCCCGCAGCGCGACGACGGCCAACTCGCTCTGCCGGCCTTCGAGGCCGTAGCCGACGGTGAGGAAGATGGTGAAGCAGGCGAGCAGGATCAGTGGCACGGCCAGCACCGGCACGAGCAGCCGCGTCGACGACTGTCCGATGTCGATGCGGTCCAGCAGTGCTGTCATGCCGGTGTCGATCTGCACCGCCGTGCCGACGTCGTCGGTGGTCTGCTCCAGGTTCTGCAGGTCGGCCCGGAGCCGGCCGAGACGGTCGGGGTGCAACGCGGCGGGGCCGGCCCGGCCGTCCATCGCCAGCGTGATCTTGCCGTGGTCCATCGTCTGCTGGGTCACCGCGGCGGTGAAGATCGGTTCGCCCGGGCCGGTCTCCGGTGTCGCGGTGAAGTAGCCGCGGGCACCCCAGAAGCCGGCACCCGGCTCGATCGGCCGGTAGGTGCCGGCGATCAGCAGGCGCCGCGGCTTGCCGTCCGGTAGCCAGACCCTCTTCTTCGGATCCGGGCTCGGCAGGGCCGACCGCAGCTCGATCGAGTCGCCTGCCTTGAGGTTCAGCCGCTGCGCCGTGTGCTCGCCGAGCAGTACATCGCCCTCGGCGGCCAGGCAGCGGCCGGTCAGGATCTGCAGGTGGGCGCAGACGTCCTGGCGGTAGACGAAGAGCCCGGCGTTCGCCGGGTTCGCGTCGATGCCGATGACCCAGTACTCCGCCGAGTAGACGTAGGTGAAGCCGGGCAGGGCGATCAGCGCCGTGGCCACGTCGCCGAACTGCAACCCACCCTGCTCCGCCGGGCTCGGGACCTGGGTGTCGTCCTCGGTGGCGACGCGCTCGTCCTGCACCGCCCTCGCCACCAGGCCGAGCTCGTTCGGCTCGGCGGTGGCGATCTGCCCGACGGCGACGGCACGGTCCACCGCGATCAGATAGGCCGGCGCGGCGACCGCGGAGGTGACCGCCAGCAGGCCGAGCAGTGCCAGGGTGACGGCCTGCCCGCGGCGGTGCCAGAGCATGACGAAGACCAGCGAGATCATCGAGCGTCCTCTTTCGGATCGGCACCGCGACCGGCCGCGGTGCCGGCCGGCACGCCCCCGGCTTGCCGGTCGGGCGGCGGTGCCGCGGGCGGCGCCGAGCCGGGCGCTCGCAGGCTGCGAAGGAGCGGCAGCACCGACAGCCATCCGGTCAGGCCGAGCACGACGAGGGCGATCAGCGCGGACAGCGCGAGCATGGCGCCGCTGAGCGTGGCCGGCGGCGGCAGCACCGCCCAGCCGTCGGTGAACGGTGGCACGACGATCCGGGTCAGCGGCCCGACCAGCGCGGCGGCGAACACACCGACCGACAGACCGGCCAGTACGAGGGCGGCCGTCCCGGCATGACCGATGGTGACCGCGACCGGGGCGGGTAGTCCCTGCAGGCGCAGCGCCTCGAGTCGCCCGCGCAGCATGGGCCGGTCGACGGCGACAGCGACGGCTGTCGTGGCCGCGGCGAGCAGCAGCGCGGCCACACCGGCCAGCAACCCGAACCGGGCGACGGCCGCCGGTCCCTGGCGGCCGAGGTCGACGGATCGTTCCGCGACGCTGTCGTCCGTGATCACGGTGAGCCCGGCCGCGGTCAGGTCGGCCACCAGGCCCGAGCGGGCGCCGGCGGAGAGCCAGACCTGGAACTCCCCGGGCGGCTCGCTCTCCCCCGCGACACGGCGGGTGGCGTCCAGGTCGACGAGGATCCCGGCCGTTCCCAGCCCGGGCAGGGCCCGCGCGGTGCCGGCGACCCGCGCCGGGACCTGGCCGAACGAGTTCAGCAGCGGGTCGGTGAGCCGCCAGTCGGCCGGAGGCTCGCCGGCCAGCACCACCGGCAGAGGCATCGAGGTGTCGGACGCCCAGACCTCGGTGCCGCTCTCCGGCACTGCCAGCTCGTTGCGGTCGGCGGACAGCCGCAGGCCGTCGCCGGTCGTGGCGATGTCGATGGCGACGCCCCCGATGGCGGGCCGCCACCAGCCGATATCGCCGAACTGGGCGGGGTTCAGGACCTCCGCCGCCGGGCCGTCCTGCCGCAGGCTCCGCAGTGTCACCGCGGTGTCCGGCGGGAGCGGCCTCGACTTGCTTCCCCCGCCCGGTGCGGTCAGCCCCCAGCGGACCAGGCGGCAGCCGGGCGCGGCGGCGCATCCGGGCGCCGGAGCCGAGACCGTGCCCTCGCCCGTGCCCGCGACATCGAAGCCGACAGGCACCGGCAGGCCGGTGCCCTCGTGCTGGAGCAGCAGCTCGACAGTGACCGGGGTGGTGCCCTCGTGCCGCGTCCGGAGGGTCAACCGGTCGCCGGTGACCATCGGCAGCGGCTTCACGCTGCCGGCCGCCGTCGCGTCCGGGAGCAGGCCGGCCGGCCCGAACTCGGGGCGCCACTCGGCGACCGCGGCGAGCCGCGTGGTGTCCACGGCCAGCACCCGCGGGATCGTCGTGGTGTCGGCGACCACCGCCATCGCCTCCCGGCCGCCCGGATCGGCCCGCCGGACCGCCGCGAGCAGTGCCGTACGGTTCGGCGCGTCAACCTTGAGCACCCGGTCGGCGCCCAGCTCCGCGGCGCTGCGATCGGCCCGGACGGTACGGTCGGCGGCCAGCCCGCCGGCCGCCGTGGCGAAGCCGGCGACCGCCACCACGATCAGGGCGAACACCCGGTCGGCGCCGCGTTGCCGGGAGACCTGGACGGCGGTGAGGCCGAGCCGGAGCCGCCCGCCACGCAACGCCCCGCCGCCGGCCCGGTCGGCGACGCGTACCAGCAGCCGCGCGGCCAGCAGTGCCACTGCCAGCGCGGCGAGCGCGGGCGCGGCGGCCTTGAGGCCGTCCTCCGGCCCGCCGGACCGGGCCTGGTAGACCGCGGCGGCAGCGAGGGCGGCGAGCACCTGGTCGACCAGGGTGGAGCGCCAGTCGGCGCGTCCCCTCGCCGAGCGCTGCAGCAGCACCACGACCGGCTGCCGCAGCACCAGCGCCTCACCGAGGATCAGCACGAGCAGGCTGCCGAGCAGTACGGCGGCGACGGCGGCTGCGACGAGCAGCAGCGCGGGGCCCCGGTTGCCCGGGGGCACCGACCCGGCGAGGCCACCGGCGAGCAGAAGCCCGGCGGGCGCACCGACCAGCACACCGAGCAGCAGCGGCACCAGGTGTTGTCCCCAGGCCAGCCGCATGAAGTCGCCCCGGCTCACGCCGCGCAGTTTGAGCAGCGCCAGGTCGTTACGCCGGTCCCGGCCGGTGCAGCGCCCGGCGATCCCGATCGCGAACCAGGTGAGGATCAGCGTCTGCAGGCCGGCGGTCAGAACGCCGCGGCGCACCGTGTCCCGGTCCTTGGCGATGCGCTCCAGGACCGTGTCGATGCCGGTGATCATCCGCAGGCGGTTCAGGCTCAGCCGGGCCTCGGCACGGGCCAGCGCGGCACCGAGGAGTTGCGCGCCGTCGCCGCCGCGGATCAGGTCCGGCGGGACCTGGACGTCGTAGGTGAGGGTCGGCTCCGGGAACTGGGTGGAATCGAACGTCTCGATCGGTGTGAAGACCGGGTCCAGTCCGGGGTCCTCGGCCCGGAACAGCGGATTGCTCCAATACGGGTCCGTGGGATCGCGCATCGAGTAACGGGCGACGACCGTGAACGGGAACGGGGTGCTCAACCGGTCTCGCAGGGTCAGTTTGTCGCCGGTCTCCAGCCCCAGGTTCTGGGCGGTGGTGTTGCTGACCGCGATCTGGAGGGGGCCGGACGGACAGGGCCCGTCGAGGCGGACGTGCCGGCAGAGGTCGTCCCGGTAGGCGACCGCCATGTTCGCGTCTTCGCCGGCCCGGGTGACACTCAGCCGCTGCTGGATCCCGCGCACCGGCTGGTCCAGTGAACTGGAGAGCTCACCGGCGGCGAGGTCGGCGAACCGGCGGAGCGCGTCGGCCGCGCCGTTCTGGGTACTGGCCTCGGTCTGGATCGAGACGTTGCGCTGGGCCGCCGAGGCGGCGTTCAGCTGCGCCTCGGCGGCGCGGGTCGTGGATGCGTAGGCATACCAGGGACCGGCGGCCGCGACGGCGGCGGCCAGCGCGGTCAGTACGAAGATCGCCAGTACCTGCGCGGTTCGCGCCCGGACCGCGTCGAAAACGAGCGCGAACAAGCTCTACCCTCCCCCGATCACGGGCAGGCTACGCGATGGCCACAGCGCGTGGGGGGCACTGCGGTGAAGCGCCGGCCCTCGAGAGTCCTGTGACGTCGGCGTGCCTCCATCATGGACCGCCGGCCGCCGGGATTCCGTACTGTACTGATCAAACGCCCATGTGACGTAGAGGTGGTCGATCAGATGAAGTTCGGGCTGTACGGGCTGCACCGCGACCGCAACGTCGACCCCGGCCTGATGGCGCGCCGGGCCGGCATGGCCGAGGAGGCGGGGTTCGAGTCGTTGTGGGTCGGCGACCACATCGCTCTGCCGGCCGGGGAGGGCAACCCGCCCCGGCTGGAGGCCCTGATCACGTTGACCTACCTCGCGGCGATGACCAGCCGGGTCCGGCTCGGCGTCGGCCTGATCGTGCTCCCCCAGCGCCAGCCGGTGCTGCTGGCGAAGCAGATCACCTCCCTCGACGTGCTCTCCGGCGGCCGGCTGACCGTCGCGGTGGGCGCGGGCTACGTCGAGCCGGAGCTGCACGCGATGGGTGTGACGCTCGCCGAGCGGGGCGCCCGGACCGAGGAGTATCTGACCGTGATGCGGGCGCTGTGGGACGCCGCGCCCGAGTTCGACGGCCGGTTCGTGTCGTTCTCCGGCGTGGTGCAGCATCCGTCGCCGGTCCAGCGCCCGCACCCGCCGATCGTGGTCGGCGGCCACTCCCCCGCCGCGTACCGGCGGGCCGCCCGGCACGCACACGGGTGGTACGGCTGGGGCCTGGACCCCGACGGCACCGCGGAGGCGCTGCGCACGCTGGCCGAGGCGGTCCGCCGCGAGCAACGGCCGGTGGACCTCGGCGAGCTGGAGATCACGATGACCCCACCCGGTGTGCCCGACCTCGACACCGTCCGCCGCTACGCCGAGGTGGGCGTGGACCGGCTCATCGTCGATCTGGAGGGCATCGACGACGACGCGGTCGACGGCGTGATCACCTCGATCGGCGAGACCCTCGTCGATCGGGTCTGACCGGCCTCGCCGCGGTCACCGGGGCAGGTGGAACTCGACCTCGGTGCCCTGGCCGGGACCGCTGTGGATCGTGGTGGTGCCGCCCAGGTCGGTGATCCGGCCGCGTATCGACTGGGCCACCCCGAGCCGTCCGGCGGCTGCCGCCTCGGTCAGGCGCTGCGGCTCGAAGCCGGCTCCATCGTCGCGCACGGTCACCCGTACCCCGTCCTGCTCGTCCTCCAGCAGGATCCAGGTCCGGGCGTCCGGGCCGGCATGCCGGGCGACGTTGTCCAGGGCGGCCCGCACCGCCGCCAGCAGTTCGGCCGCCGTGGCGGCCGGCATGGGCACCGTCCCGGCCGGCGTGGAGACCTGGATCCGCGGGGTGGCCAGCGCGTTCAGCACCGCCCGCAGATCGGTGTCGGCGCGCGGGCCCGCCGGGGCGGTCGCGCCGCTGAGAAGGTTGCGCAGCGCCACCTCCTGCTCCCCGGCCAGCGCCGCCAGCTCGGTGCCGCCCTCACGCTGCACCAGGGCCAGGACCTGCAGCACACCGTCGTGGATGGGGCGGGCCAGGCGGTCTCGTTCGGCGGCGGCGGCCTCCTGCCGGATCTGTTCGGCGCGTTTGCGTTCGGCCCAACGCTCGGTCAGGTAGTGGGCGACGCCGAGCCCGGTGATCGCGGCTGCCGCCACCAGCATGAGCACGGCGGAGTGGGAGAGCGAGCCGGTCAGGTACGGGAGCCCCGACGGGGGCCGGCCGCTCCGCATGTCGATCACCTGGAGGGCCGGCACACCGGCCATGGTGAGCACCGCGGCGATCGGGCCGAGTACGGCCGGGACCGCGCCGCGCGGCGCCAGCACGTGGGCGATCGCCGCGAAGGACGCGGTCACCGCCGCGGCCGCCAGCACGAGCATCACCAGGGCGGGCACGGTTCCCGGGTCGTGCACCAGCCGCTGCGGCGCGCCGCCGGTGCCCTTGTCGGCGATGAACATGACCAGGGCGGCGCCGACCGCGAGGCTGCCCGCGGCGGCGATCCGCCACCGGGTCACCGCCGCCGCGATGCCGATCGCCACGCCGGCCACGACACCGATCAGGCCCGCCGGCCCCGCGGCGGTCAGCGCGGCATAGCCGATGATCAGCGGGTACCACGCGGCGACCTGCACGGTGGCGGCGGTGAGGGCGCCGGTCAGCCCCCACAGGCCGGTCAGGGTGGCGCAGACGGTGACCACCACGAGCGTCACCACGCCGACGATGGCGGCCTTCTCGGTGCCCCACGCCAGGCTGAACCAGCTGATGCCCAGGAGCCGGGCCAGGCGCTCGGTGGGGAACAGCGCCAGCGGCAGGACGATGAAGGCCGCCGCCCCCGCCGCGATCACGAAACGCAGGCGCCGCCAGGACCAGAAGCCGGCGCCGGCGGGACCCGCTGCGGCCCGATCGCCGTGCCGCAGCGCCCGGAGCACCGGGCCGACGGCGGCCAGCGCGACGATCAGCAGGGCGGCACGCCCGAGAGTGAGCTCCGGGCCGTACCGGACGCCACCCTCGTCGAGGATGCGTGCCAGCGCGTCCCCGGCCGGCACGGCACCGGTGCCGAGCCCGGCCACCGCCACGCCCAGGGCCGTCGCCCGGCTGGCGAGCAGGCTCTGCGCCGCGGCGAGCACCCCCACGACCAGCAGGGGGAAGGCGGCGGTGGACAGGTGGTAATACGGCAGGGCCGAGGAGTCGGGCAGCAGGTCCGGCCAGACGATCGTGGTGCTGATCAGGCCACCCGCCACCAGCAGGTACGGCCACCAGCGCAGCAGGCACAGGGCCACCACGGTCGCCATGGTCGGGATGAGCGGGAAGACCAGGCCGCGCGAGTCGTAGTAACCGTCCGGGCCCTGCACACCGAGCATCGGCGAGAACGTGCCGCCGAACGCGGAGGAGGAGGTCAGCATGATCAGGAGGCTGCCGCCCAGCCCGCCGAGAGCCGACCACCATCGCAGGAACCGTTCATTCATGCCGGTGATCATGACGGATGGGCCGGAGCCGCGGCGCCCCGGCGCGGCCGGTGGGGAGGAGAGGTGACTCACCCGTCGAGGATCGTGGAGACGAGGGGCCGCGGGCATGAGTACTACTACTCAGGTCCCGGCCGCTGATCAGCTCAGACCGCGCCGCCGCCGCGGCCGCCTCATGGAGGGGTCCGTGGTGGAGCGGCGTGCTCAGTCGTCGCCACCGCCGCCGAGGATCGCCCCGGTCACCGCGTCGACGTCGACCTTGCGCTCGTCGCCGTCCAGCGCGAACTCGACCTCCCAGATCGGGCCCCCGGATCGTTCGTCGAGCTCGGCCTCCAGGACGCGGGCGCCCGGGAAGCGGCGGGTCACGACGGCGGCGGCCTGAACGGCGTTGACCGGCCGCGGCCCGAATCTGGCGTCGAGCTCCGGATCGATCTCGATCTCGAAACCGGCGGCCGTGTTCCGCTGCCGGCCGGAGTCGTCGGCCACCGCCAGCGCGGTGCCCGCGCTCAGCGGCACGACGACGCCGGCGACGGTGATCGCGATCAGCAGACTTCTGCGCATCGGTTCCTCCAGACGATGTGGGCCGCCACTGTCGGCGGCCGATCACGTCAGGCGGTACGCGCGATCGCCGGGCCACGGATGCGGGCCTGCCACAAGCCTGGTCGTTCCCTGGACGATTCCTGGATCTACGATCCCCCGCCGCCCGGCACGACCAGCCGGAACCCGATCCCCCGCCGGTTCTCGATCCATTCGGGGCCGCCGAGTTTGCGGCGCAGCGTCGCGACGTGGAAGTCGAGGGTCTTGCCGCGCCCGAAGAAGTTCGGCTCCCACACCTGCTCCAGGATCCGGCGCCGCTCCACGACCGCGCCCGGATCGGCCGCCAGCAGGGCCAGCAGGTGGTATTCCTTCGGGGTCAGCGCCAGCGGCACACCGGACAGCGACGCCTGCCGGGTACGGTCGTCGATCGTCAACGGCCCGAGCGGGTTCGCCGGGGCGCTGACCTGCGCCGTGACCGTGCGGGTGCGGCGGCCGACGGCCCGCATCCGGGCGACCAGCTCGCGGGTGCTGAACGGTTTCGGCAGATAGTCGTCGGCCCCGATCTCCAGCCCCAGGACCCGGTCGGACTCGTCGCCGCGGGCGGTCAGCATGATGATCGGGACGTCGCTGACCTGCCGCAGCCTGCGGCACACGTCGATGCCGTCGATGTCCGGCAGGCCCAGGTCCAGCAGCACGAAGTCATGCAACGGCGCGGCGAGCGCCTGCGCGCCGGTGCCCACCCGAACCGTGGTGAAACCGTACCGGCTCAGCCCGTCGACCAGGGGCTCGGCTATCGACTCGTCGTCCTCCACCAGCAATACCCGCATGCCGGACCATACGGAGCGGGGCGCCGCACGGTTGAACCCGGCCGACCCCGGCGTGCGTACCGATGCCTGTGATCCGCCGCCTGCTGCTGACGTACCTGTCGCTGACCCTGGTGGTCCTGGCCGGCCTGGCGTGGCCGTTCGGCTACGTCTACCAGCGCGGCGAACAGCAACACGCCCTCGCCCAGCTCGAACACGACGCCGAGACGCTGGCGGCGTTCATCGACACCGCCCTGCGCACCGACCACGGGAGCCAGACCGTCTCCCTGGTCCACGACGCCGCCCGGCGGTGGAACGCGAGCATCGACCTGGCCGACGCCGACGGCCGCACGGTGGCCACCACCCGGCCCGACGGCATTCCGGCCCCGGATCTGAGCCGGGTGCTGGCCGACCACACCCCGGTGATCAGCGGCATCGAGGGCGGGCGGATGACCGTGGCCGTACCGGTCCA
Organism: Actinoplanes sp. CA-252034; assembly: GCF_050956125.1. Classification (NCBI taxonomy): domain Bacteria; kingdom Bacillati; phylum Actinomycetota; class Actinomycetes; order Micromonosporales; family Micromonosporaceae; genus Actinoplanes; species Actinoplanes sp. CA-252034. The sequence continues at coordinate 4,832,350 of NZ_CP191846.1, read as the reverse complement.
TCCCGGCCGGCCGGGGCAGGGCGCCCTGCAGGTCAGCGTGCCGAGCGCGGCGCTGACCGCCCGGATCCACCAGTTCCACCTCGTGCTCGGCGGCGTCAGCGTCGTCGTGCTGATCTGTGCGGCGCTGCTCGCCGTCGCGCTCGCCCGCTGGATCGGCCGGCCCGTCCGCGAGCTCGAGCGCGCCACCCGCAGCCTCGCCGACGGCGCCACCACCGCGGCGTCGACGACGACCGGGCCGCCGGAGCTGCGGCGGCTGGCGGTCACCTTCAACACCACGGCGGTACGCCTCCAGCAGCTCATCGACGCGCAACAGTCCTTCGTCGGGCACGCCTCCCACCAGCTCAAGACTCCACTGACCGCGCTGCGGCTGCGGCTCGAGAACCTGGAGCCGGATGTCACCGGCGGCGGTGAGGCCAACCTGCGGGCGGCCCTGCACGAGGCCGACCGGCTGGCCACGCTGGTGGACACCCTGCTGGCGATGACCCGGAGCGGCCACTCGACGGTGCCCGCCGAGCCGGCCGCGATCGGGGACACGGTCGCCGAGCGGGCCGCCGTGTGGGCGCCGGTCGCGCAGGATCGCGGCGTCTCCCTGTCGGTCAGCGGTCCGGACGACCTGACCGCGAGGGTGATCCCGGGCGCGCTCGAGCAGATCCTCGACAACCTGCTCGCCAACGCCCTCGACGTCGCCCCGCCCGGCTCGACCGTCACGATCTGCTGGGACAGCGACGGCACGACCGTCGAGCTCCACGTCATCGACGCCGGGCCGGGGCTCACCCGCACCGACCGGGACCTGGCGCTGCAGCCGTTCTGGCGGGCGCCCGGCGCACCCCGCGGCGGCACCGGGCTCGGCCTGGCGCTGGTCCGCAAACTCGCCGAGGCCGGCGGTGGCCGGACCCGGCTGGACGCGGCCGAGCCCACCGGCATCGACGCCGTGGTCGCGCTGCCGGTCTGATCACCGGTCGCGGGGCGGTGGGGTCACCGGGTCATCGAGGGTGGATGCCGGTCAGGGCCAGGGTCAGCAGCCGCTCGGCGCCGGCCGGGTCGCCGGTCGTCTCGGCGGCCAGCGCGATGGCCGTGACGAGGGTGAGCAGGTCGGTGAACGCGACATCGGGCCGCACCGCGCCGGCCTGTTGCGCGCGGGTCAGCAGCGACCGGCCGGCTTCGTCGAGCATCACGTGGCAGCGGTCGTCACCCTCGGTGGCCGGGCCGGTCGGCAGCAGTGACAGCGACAGACCCCGGTGGGTGACGGAGTAGACGGTCAGCGCCCGCAGCCACGTCGTGAGCGCCGGGCCGGGATCGGCGTCGCCCAGGGATCGGGCCTGATCGCACAGGGCGGTGATGCCGTCCTCGAAGACCGCGAGCAGCAGGGCCCTGCGGGACGGGAAGTGCCGGTGCAGGGTCGCCGAACCGACCTCGGCGAGCCGGGCGATCTCCTCCAGCGAGCCGTCGGCGCCCTGTGCGGCGAAGACCGTCTCGGCGGCGGCGACGATCCGCTCGTAGTTGCGCCGGGCGTCGGCGCGCAGCGGCCGTCCGGGAGTGGCTCTCGTCACCGGCACCACCTTTCACCGCTAAATGGGGTGTCCCTCCGGTTAGTGTAGCGAGCACGAAGTGGGGTGGTACCCCACTTACGCAGAATGGAGAAGGCCATGCGCGCAGTCCGCTACGACACCTTCGGGCCCGCCGACGTGCTCCACGTCGCCGACCTGCCGGATCCCCGGCCCACACGAGGTCAGGTCCTGGTCCGGGTCAGGGCCGCGGGAGTCGGCGGCGGCGAGACCGCGATCCGCGCGGGACGGCTGCGGCGGGTCATGCGACACCGGCCGCCCGCCGGAGTCGGCAACGAGTTCTCCGGGCACGTCGAGGCCGTCGGTGACGGCGTGCACCACTTCCGCGCCGGAGACGCCGTCTGGGGGCTCATGCCCCATCTGACCTTCGGCAGTACGGCGGAGCTGGTGGCCGTACCCGAGAGGCTCCTCGCCCTTGCCCCCGCCGGTGTGGACCTGCTGGAGGCCGCCGCCCTTCCGTCGGCCGGGACCACCGTCCTGACCGCTCTCACCGAGACCGTTCGCCTTCGGCAGGGGCAACGCCTTCTGGTACGCGGAGCTGCCGGTGGCGTCGGCAGTCTCGCCGTTCAGCTCGGCCGGTCGATCGGCGCGCACGTCACCGCCCTGGCCGGCGCGCGCCACCTCGACCGGGTCCGGGAGCTGGGCGCCGACACCGTCGTCGACTACCGCACCGCCGTCCCCGAGGCGCTCGGCGCGTTCGACGTCATCCTCGACGTCGTCGGCTCCGACCTGCCCGTCCATCGCCGGCTGCTGGCGCCGGACGGTCGCATGGTTGCCCTCGCACTCGACCCGGATGCGCTGCTCAGGACGTTCGTGTTCATCGCCCGGCACCGCAACGTCGTCACGTTCAGCAACAATCCGTCCGCGCAGCGCCTCGCCGATCTGACCCGTCTCGTCGAGGCCGGTGCCCTGCGGCCGGTCGTCGACACCGTCTTCCCGATGGAGCGTGCCGCCGACGCGCACCGCAGCCTCGAAGCGGGCGGGGTGCGCGGCAAGCACGTGATCGAGGTGTCCCCCACGAACTGAGCCGCCATCCCGGGGTGGGGTGGCGGCTCAGTACAGGTCAGCTCAGCTTGACGTTGAAGATCGGGTCGGCGGCCAGCTTCTTGAACGCGGCCAGCCCCTTCCTGGTGCTGTCGATGCTGATGTCACGGTTGCCCTGATCATCGCGCTTGGTGTCGAAGTGCACGATCGCCTTGATCGCCGGGCGCTTCTTCAACTCCGGCACCACACTGTCGTACACCGCCGACTTGTCCGTGGTCTTACCGATCCGGTGATACCCACCCCACTCGGCGACCATGATCGGCTTGCCCCGGTGCTTCGTGGTCGCCCACTCGTAGAACCCCAGACCGCCGCCCTTGGGCTCACGATCCAGCAGATCCGCGAACGTGCCGTAGTGGTAGTAGCCCTTCTCCACCGACACGTACGAGTCCAGACCGATCCAGTCGACCACGTCGTCGCCCGGGTACAGGTCCTTCCACCACGACTGCGCCATCCACTTCTCGTTACCCATGTACGCCATCACGTTGACCACGTTGCCGGCACCCTGCGCCCGCAACCGCTTGATCGTGTGCCGGTACATCGCCGCGAAATCGGCGGCCTCCCAGCCGGAGCCCTTCGCCGGCTTCACATCGTTCTCCGGCTCATGATTGAGCACCAGGAACGTCTTCTTGCCGTACGCCTTGATCCGCGCGGCGAACGCGTCGATCCGCGCGTTCTGCTCACCCCGGGCGACCTTGGCCCAGTTCGACCCGTAGGCGATCTTCCAGTTCAGCAACAACACCCGCGGCTTGGCCGCATCCGCCGTCATCGCGATCTCGGCCTTGGTCGGGAACGGCTCATCACCCTTGTGATAGGTGTGAAAGATCGTCGCGGTCCGACCCGACAACGACTCCCAGTTCCTGTGCTCCAGGTCACGAGGCTTGCTGGTGAACCCACCAGCCGCACCACCCCACATCACCCCACACGACGCGACGAGCAGCGCATCGGTAGCGCACACCGGCGCCGCCACGGCGGCGGCCGGCGACACAACAGCGGTCACACCCGCGATCACGGCGGTCAGAGCTGTCAACACCATCGGCAGCTTGGCGCGTCGCAAAAATCTCTCCCCCGGTTGTCCGGCCTCGATATCGGCCGGGCATGAGAAAGAGATTCCAGGTCACCAGGTGCAGGCCCCGTGCCCGAACCGGTGCCGACCGGTAGCGGACCCCCAAACCCCCGGGCGAACGACTCGCCACGGTTGATCGACCCCCGATGGGCGAGCTTTAACGATCCGGGATTACCCGTTCCGGGACTTGAGTACGGCGGCTCGGACCGTGACTCTGGGATCGATGAGATCTGTTCTGGCCAAGCGCGTGACGGCGCTCGCCGGTGCGCTCGTCCTGTTGTTCCTGGTTCTCACCGTGTGCATGCTGGGCCTCAACGGCGGTGACGTCGCGGGCGCCGCCTCGTTCGCCGGTGGGTTCGTGGCGTTCATCGCGGTCGGGGCCGCCCTGTCGCTGATCATCCTGCGGCGTACGACCTACCGCCGGCCGGCGCTGTGGCGGGCCTCGCTGGTGGCCGTCTGGTCGGTGGGGCTGGCCTTCGCCGTCGTCGCCATGCTCAGGGTCTGGCTCGGGCCGCCGGTGTGGGTGCTCGCGCTCTGTGGCGCCGTCGCGGTCATCGGTGGGGCGCTGGTGTACCGCCGTACCACGGCCCGGGAGCTGGAGGCCCTGCACTTCGGCGAGCAGATGATCGAGCCGTGGTCGACCAGGGAGGCGGTCGCCATGGTCGCGGTGGCCCGCCGCACCGTCGCCCGGGCCGACCCCACCGGCGACCGGAACGTGGTGGCCCGGCTCAACCTGGCCCGCGCGCTGATGTGGCTGTCGATGCTGGACAGGTCGGCGGGCACCATGGCCGAGGCCCGCCGGATCGTCGACGGGGTACTGGCCACGCCGCACGCGAGACCGCACGTGCTGCTCGGCGCCACGATGGATCTGATGAGCACGGTGGACAGCTACGCCAAGCTGACCGGGGACGGCTCCGACTACCCGACGGTGCTGCGGCTGTTCCGCGACGTGGCGGCGGGCAACGCCGACGCCCGGCCGAAGCTGTACGAGTACGAGGCCGACTACGCGTTCTTCCAGGCCGAGGAGGCACTGGCGACCGCGCGTGACGACGCCGATCGCCGGAGTGTGGTGGCACATCTGCAGCGGTCGGCGCAGGGCCTGCACGCCGCCGCGTCGGTGTCGACGGCACCCGTCTTCCGCCTGGTCGTACGGTCGAAGGCCGCCATGGTGGACGCGCTTCTGACCGACATCGATCAGGGGCTGCACGGCCGTGCCCCCGCGGCGCTCGCCCGTTTCGAGGAGTGCGAGCGAGTATGCCGGGAGGCCCTGCGCGAGATCCCCGGCCGAGACCAGAACCGCATCTTCGCCGGCGCCGGCCTCATCGCCTGTCAGCTGACGACCGCCCGGTGGCAGATGGCGGGCGGGCCGGCCGAGCGGCGGGCGGCGGGCACACGGCTGGACGAGGCGGAACGGTTGTGCCGCCGTCTGCTGCGCCGCCGGACCGACATGCGCCCGGCGCTCATGCAGCGGCTGACGGAGATCCTCGCGCTCCGGGCCGAGCTGGGCTGATGACGCCGTTCTGGAAGCGTGGACCGCGGACCCCGCTGGACGCCGCCCGGGCCGGGTACCGGCTGGCCCGCGAATACCGCAACACCGGCTGGGTGTCGGCGGCTGACGCGTGGTGTGCCGAGGCGGTCCGGGCCGGTGACGTGGCGCAGGCCGCGGACGCGTACTGGGAGCGGGTCATCGTCGCGCCGGTCGAGTCGGCCCGCCAGGTGCCGCTCGCGCGCCGTCTGGTACCCCTCTCCACCGGCCAGGACGTCGTTGCCGAGGCCGGTTACCGCCAGTTGCTTGCCGGGCACGTGGAGCGGGCCGTGCGGGTCCTGGAGCACGGCCGTGGCGTCCTGCTGCGGCGTGCGGTCGGCGCGATCACGCCGGCTCAGCGGTCGGCGCTGCTCAGTCGTGGCCGGCGTGATCTCCTCGACGAGTATCTGAGGGCGGTCGACGAGGTGGCGGGTCTGCTCCGCGATCAACATGCCCGACGGACGGCCGTGATTCCGGCGCTGTCGGTGGGCGGCACGCCGTACGCGCTGCGCGGCCTGGATCCGATGGTGGCCGCCCAGGAACGGGTGGAGGCCCGGGAGGCGGAGATCGCCCGGGTTCTCGGCGCCGGCCAGGGTCCGCCGGCGTACGCGGACATCCGGGCGGTCGCCGTCGACGGACCGCTGGTCTACGTGGCCGCCGCCACCGAGGGGTACGCGCTGGTGGTGCGACCGGGGGCGGCGCCGGAGCCGATCTCACTGCCCGCGCTCACGGCCGGGCGGGCCACCGGTCTCGTGGCCGATCTGCGCGACCCGGCCGCCGTCGGCGAGGTCCCGCAGCGGGCGGTCCGGTCCGCGGTCGACTGGCTCGCCGCGGTCCTCGGCGGGCTGCGCAGCGCCCTGCGGGACGAACCGGCCGTCACCCTCGTGCCGGTCGGCGTCCTCGGGCTGTTGCCGCTGCACGCGGTCTTCGCCCAGGGCGTGCGCTACGCCCCGAGCGCACGGGCGCTGCCCCCGCACGCCGACCCGGTGCGGCCGGGGGCGACCGTCCTGACCGTCTCCGCCGAGGACCCCTGGACTCCCGACGGGCGACAGCCGCCGCCGGCCATGCGCCTGGCCGCGGCACAGACGGCCCGGCTGACCCGGTTGTACGGCCATCGGCTCAGGCGCCTGGAACAGGCGCGGGCCGATCAGGTGGTCGGGGGTCTGGGCACCGCCGACGTCTGCCATTTCATCTGCCACGGCGAGGCCGACCAGCATCACGGCCTGGACAACCGCCTGCTGCTCGCCGACCGCCATCTGACCCTGGCGGAGATCCTCGCCCGTGAGCCGCTGCGGCAGCGACTGGTGGTGCTGGGCGCCTGCGAGTCGGGGGTGCCCGACCCGCGGCTGCCGGACGAGACGGTCAGTTTCTCCGGCGCGCTGATGCAGGCCGGCGTGGAGGCGGTGGTGGCCGCGCTGTGGCGGGTCGACGAGGTGGCGGCGGCGCTGGTCCTGCAACGGTTCCACGAGGGTGTGGCCGCCGGATGGCTGCCGGTGCAGGCGATGGCCGAGGCCCAGCGGTGGCTGCGCTCGGCGACCCGCGGCGAGATCAAGGCCCGGTATCCGGACCTGTATCGCAACCGGTTCGCCTCGGACCCGACCGTGATCCCGTACGCCGAGCCCGTGCACTGGGCGGCGTTCACCTACTACGGAGCCTGACCCTCCACGACAGGAGCACCATGACCCGCCCGATCGTGCATCTGGACACCAGCAGCCTCACCGACGAGCAGTTCGCCGTCGTGTCGGAGCTGCTCGACGCGCTCGGGGTCGAGGGTGAGGAGCTGTCTCCGCACCTCGGCATCCCCGACGAGCTGGGCCAGCTGCTGGTGTTCAGCACCGACAGCCTCGGCGTGCTCTGGGACGCGATGCTGGCCACCGCGGGCGGCGCGGCGGCGGTCAAGCTGACCGAGCTGTTGCGCCGGCTGCCGCGGCGCCGGAACGCCCGGGGTGAGCAGGGGCGGGTGGTGAGCGTGCGCGACGATCAGGTCGCGTTCGTGGTGTCCGACGCGGCCCTCGCCGACGAGGCCGCGATGACCGCCATGCGGCACGTCGACACGGCCGCGCTGCAACCCGGGACGGTGCTGGTGTGGGACCCGGCCGCACGCCGGTGGCGCGGCCGGGAGTGAGCGCCGGTCAGAACGGGTCGACGGCCTGGACGTTGCCGTTGGCGACCTGGTCGGTCCAGCGGGTCCCGTCCCAGTACCGGCTCATGTAGCGGCCGGTGGGGTCGTGCTGCCACGACGCGGGCGGCATGCCGCGCTGCTGCGGGACCTGCCCCGGCGCCGGGCCGGACGCGGGCACGTGTGCGGCGTACTGCTGACGGGGGACCTGGGTGGTCTGCGGCCCGCCGCTGAAGGTCGGCCGCCGGCCGGTGTTGCGGCTGTTCCAGAAGTGGAAGATGCCGGTCCACGTGCCGAGCAGGACGTAGAAGCCGACCCAGGAGATCGCCTTCATCACCATCAGGAACAGCCAGAGGACCAGCGGCAGCCGGAACCACCAGACGGCGCCGTCGTCGGGCGGGTCCATGAACGCCGGAGCGCTCAGGGCGACACCGAACGCCAGCCCGACGATCCACACGAGCAGTCCGGCCAGGAAGGCGCCGCCGTCTCCGGAGAACAGTGAGAAGCCGAATATCAGGCTGACCGAGCCGACCCACATGGTGGCGACCCACAGCAGGAACTTACGCATGGCCGGGTCCTTCCGGTACGCGTACCGCGATCAGCAGGCTCTTGTCGTCGCCGCTCTGGTCGGGCATGTCGGTGAGGAAACGCTCGATCGCGGCCTCGTCGGCGGCCGGGTCGCGCGCGTACTTGCACGTGTCGGTGAAGAAGTCGGCGTACGGCGTACTGGCGGCGAGATCTTCGAGGATCTGCAGCCGCAACCCGTCGGTGGACAGCACCAGGTCGGTGAGCCCGTCGATCGGTTCGACGTGCAGCCGCACCGCGTCGGTGTATCCGGAGGCGGTGAGGAACGTCGTCGCGTTGGCGTACTCGTGCCGCGGCGGCGGCTGCACCGTGCGGTAGCCGTCGGCGTCACCGGCGACCGCCAGCGCGTCGCCGATCTGTGCCAGTCCCATGAATCGGCCGGTCAGCAGCGCCACGGCCAGGGTCGTGGCGTAGTCGTCGAGCGTCGCGCCGGACTCCTCGGCCGTGTGTTCGAGCCGCTCCCGGGCGCCGGCGAGGGCCTCGCGCAGCCACGCGGTCACCGGGGCCGGGTCGTCGCCGGTGGCGAGCTCGGGGTCGGTGGTGGCGTCGAGCAGGTCGAGGACGGCGTCGACTGCGGCTCGCGAGCCGATCTCCGACCGGGGGCGCGAGCCGGCGCCGTCGGCGATCGCCAGGCAGATCATCCCCGGTCCGGCCCGCCAGCCGGAGGCGTCCTGGCAGGGCGCCCCGGTGAGGCGGTGGGAGCCGCCGGTGACCGAGGCGGCGAGCACCTTCCATTCCGCGGCGGGCATCAGACCTGTGCCCAGCCCTGTGGTGACGGCAGCGGGATCTGCTCGGTCGAGCCGGCCGAGTCGCTCGACCCGAACGCGTTCGACGCGGAGGCGGCCGACAGGGAGGCCGAGAGCCACTGGAAGAACTCGCGGAAGCTCAGACCCTCCAGCATCACCGGCGTCCGCTCGCCGGACACCCGCCGGAGCCGGTCGACGTTGACGTACGGCCCGACGCCGATCGGGAAGACCGCCACCCCCTTGGCCGCCTCGACCTGGCGTACGTGCTCGGCGGCGGAGGCGAAGACCGGCTCGTCGGTGGGCTCGCCGTCGGTCAGCAGGAACAGCCACGGCCGGTAGTACTCCAGACCGGCCTGCCGGTAGGCCTGCTTCTGGTGTTGCAACTGTTCGAGGCCGAGGTTGAGCGCGGCGCCCATCGGCGTGTCGCCGGCCGCCATCAGCGTGCGTGGTTGCAGGTCGCGGCCCTCGGTGAAGGGGATCTCCACGCGGGCGCCGCCGCCGAAGGAGATCACCGTTATCTCGGCGCGTTTCTGGGCCAGCTCGTCTTTCTTGATCTCGTCACAGAAGAGTTCCAGCCCCTGATTGAGCGCGTTGATCGGTCCGCCGGCCATCGATGCCGAAGTGTCCAGCAACAGGGCGCAGGCGATACGCGGATCAGGATTGTCTTCCTTGAGGCGGGGACGGAAGTCCACTGATGTCTCCGTTCATGGTCAATTGTTTGCGGTCATCGCCGGAACGAGGGAACGAGGCGCGGATCTGGCGGTGTCACCCGAGCTCAGAAGGTTTCCGCAGAGGCACAGCATCAGCAGCAGGCCGACCGCGGAGAGCGCCACGATCCAGGCGAGGCGCTTGCTCTGCTCGGAGCCCGGCACCAGGCCCTGGCTCTGCGGCGCGGAGAAGGAGGAGGGGTACGCGGAGGGACGGCCCACCGGCCCGGGATCACGGTGACCGGTCGCCGAGGGAGCCGGTGCGGGCGCCCAGATCCCGGCGCCCGCCTGTGCCGGGGGCGCGTTGCGGGCGGCCTGCGAGCGGGCGGCACGGTCGCACCACGGGCAGGCCCTCAGCCCCGCGGCGAAGACGTGCTGTGGTGTGGCCGGGCAGCCGCGGGTGTCGGCGGCGAGGCGGCGCAGCGCCTGCTCCCATTCGGCGGCGGTGGGCCGGGCGTCGGGCTGCCGGGCGCCGTGCTCGAACGCCCGGCGGAACAGGTCCATGATCTCGCGCGGGAGCAGCCACTCGGCGACCGCGTGCGGCCGGGGCTGCAGCGGGCCGCCACCGTGCGCCCACACTCCGCGGCTCGCGAGGGCCGTGCTCGCCGGTTTGTCGCCGGGTCCGCTCCAGATGCCGCGGAACGGGTGCTCCCCGCCCATGAGCAGCTGGTAGATGTGGATGGCGAGCGCGAACAGGTCGCTGGAGGGCTGCCGGACGGTCCGCGACCAGTCGGCGCCGAGCAGCTCGGGGGCGGTGTACTCGGGCCGGCCGACCCGGCAGAGGAAGAGCTCTCCGGTGGCCGGGTCGGCCACCTGCATCGAGTCGCAGTCGAGCAGGGTGACGAGCGTGGTCCGGGAGATCCGGATGTTGCGCTCGTTGAAGTCGCCGATCACCGTGCCGGCGTCGTGCAGGGTGGCGGTGGCGCGGGCCAGGTTCGCGGCCGACGCGACGCGGTGTCCCCAGGTGAACGCGGTGATCCAGCCCTCGGCGGCGGTGCGCGGGCGCTCCGACGGGTTCGCGAGCCGGTGCAGCTCGACGGTCGCCGACACGTCGATGAGCGGCATCAGGAACCCGGTGAACACCCGGCGGTCCCGGGCCACCTCGATCGGCCAGGACAGGGTCAGGTGCCCGGAGGCGTCCTTGCCGCTGTGCGCCGGCCGGTGCCGGGTCATGGCCATGAGGCGCCGCTCCAGCGTCGGGTCCTTACGGATCTCCTCCGGGAAATAGCGTTTGAGAACGAATCCGGGAGGGTCGGCGAGGAGGAGGACCTCGCCCTGCCCGCCCTTGGCCAACTCATGACCGATTCGGATCGGCCGCCCCGAGTCAGTCGCCAGGGTCATGGTATTCGATCAGCGTGAAAGCGGATCCCGTAAAGGAGCTCACGGCGATTGAGGTTGCCATCCACGGTGATGCCCGGCAACCCATCGGTTGGTCACGAATACGTCGCTTCCGGGCCGTTCCCGGTCCCCAAAAGAAGTCGACGCGGCAAACGAAAGTCCCGTCCGTTTCGGACACTGGGATGAATTGATCTAGGAAATGACGGCGGCCATTCGATCATTCCGCTGGCGATTCATGATCGCTGATGGCCGTGGCTCCCGGCGCCGGGCGGGCCCCGGCGGTGACGGCGCCGACCGGGTGGATCTTCCCTCCCGCCCCGGCCGGCGCCGTCATCGCTTCGCGCCCCGGCAGGTTCGGCCGCAGCCGGGCCTGCCGGGGCCGCGGTAGTCACGGCGGACACCCCTGTGGGCGTCTTACCGCGGACGGATCAAGCAACCAACCGGAACCGCCGCTGCCGCGACCTGCACAGCTGATCACGCCGGCCGTTCACCGTCACGTCACTCCGCGGAAGTCGGGACTTTAGGCCCCACTCCTTCGAGGAGACAGGGGTACGGTCACCGGCCGCCCCAGGACGGCGGGGGCGATGGTGATCCGGTCGACGTCCGGGGCGTACGCCAGCGGGTTGCCGAAGACCAGCGAGCCGCCGGAGGTCGTCAGCGTGATCGGGATGGTCTTCTCCAGGAAGCTGTTCCAGGCGTAGGTGTAGCGGAAGTAGCCGTACGCGCTGCCGCCTCCGGTCTCGGTCACCTCCAGGCGGCGGTCGATCACCTGCGGGTTGTAGTCGTGCCGGCCACCGAGCTCGGCGTTGGCGTAGCCGATGGCGATGTCGTACGCCCCGGGCCGGTCGAAGCCGGGCCGCCGGGCGATCTCGAAGGTGTTGCCGGCGCCGAGGCCGACGTACCCGATCGACCTGCCGCCGGAGGCGTTGCTGCCGGACGTGTCCGGATGCGAGGTGATCGCGACGGCGCCGTGCCGGACGGTGTCCTCGGCCTCGATCGTGACGGCGGCCGTGTCGGCGTGCGCGACCCGGGTGGTGGTCAGCTGCTGGAGCAGGATGCCCTTCCTGGAGCGGATCTCGATCTCGTTGATGCCCTGGCTCAGGTGCAGGCGTACGGTCGAACGCCACCCACCCGCACGTGACGCCGACACGGCGGCGACCGAGCGCCCGTTGACGGTGACGTCGACATCGGTGCGGCCGGCGGAGCGGTAGTCGAGGCCGAGGTCGTGATAGCCGGTCTCCCACGCGTGGACGTACGCGTCGGCGCGCTGCCGTTCGCCGCGGATCGTGGCGTGGCCGCGCGCCCCGGCGATGTCGTAGGTGACGTGGGCGCCACCGAAGTAGCGCAGGGCCGGGGCCGGGTAGGCGGTGGGCTCGCCGTCGGTGACGTCGGTGAGCAGGAACTTGTCCAGGGTGATGTCGGAGTTCGGGAGCACGGTGGAGCCGTCGAGGCCGGCGCGCAGCGACAGGGAGTGGGTGCCGGCGGTCAGCGGGATCGTCACCTCGGAGCTGCCGCGGTACTGCCACCGTTGGACCGCGGTGAGAGCCAGGTCGGCGGTGTACTGCACGATCACCGGGTTCGCGCCGTCGACGAAGAGCGCGTGCCGGCCGGGTACGCCGGGTGCGCCGCCGATCACCTGGAACCGGTAGCTGCCGGTGCGGGGCACGGTGACCGTCCAGTCGGCCCTGGAGGTGGGCCGGTTGAACGAGCCGACGTCGCGGCTGCCGGAGGCGAGGAACTTCCAGCCGCCGCCGGACAGCGGGTCCTGGTCGTAGACGGTCGCCGCGGTGAGGCTGGTGTCCTCGGCCTCGACGGAGGTGCTCCAGACGGCGCCCGCCACCGGGGTGCGGTCCTGCTCGGGGGTGATGAGGACCTGGTAGGCGGCGTACCGGTCGTAGGTGGGCACGTCCAGGTCGATCGTGCCGCGGTCGAGGCGTACGCCGTCGAGGACCTTCACGACCCGCGGGGTGCCGGCGACACCCTCGGCGCCGGCCAGGGTGATCTCGCGGACCTCGACGTCGACGCGCTTGCCGAAGACGTTCCGGTCGAGGCCGGACAGCCGCAGCGAGACCGGCTTGGCGCCGCCGCCGTACAGGACGGTGGCCCGCCTGTTGAGCCTGTCGACGGAGGCGATGCCCTGGAGCGTGTCGACGGTGTTCAGGGCCGGCGGGGTGACGGCCACGGTGCGGCTGCCGGCGAGGTCGCCATACCACTTGAACATCCACCAGCCGGCGTTGGCGGCGTTGGCACGAGCGCTGTTGTCGCTGAGGTTGCCGGCGTACGCCCAGTACGCGGTCTGCCCGTCGATCTTCAGGTCTTCCATGATGGACAGCCACTGGACCAGCTGGCCCGGGGTGCCCATGTCACGCAGCATGCCCCACTCGGTGATGTTGACGTGGATCGGAGACAGCCCCAGCCGCTTCTCCAGAGCCCGGTAGTCGGTGTAGTGCGAGCGGAAGGTACGCAGGTTGTCGATGCCGAGCTCGTGCCAGATGAACACGTCCGGCAGGACACCGTTCGCGTCGGCGTAGGTCAGGAAGTCGGCGGAGCGCTCGGGCTGCCAGCGGGTGTCGCCGGGGCCGCCGATCCGGGCGTGGCCGAGGCCGTGCCGGGCGTACACCTGCTGGATCTTGTCGTGGGTGGCCTTCCAGTCGGCCAGGAACGTGTCCTTCAGCCGGCCCCAGTCGGCGTACCAGTTGCCGCCGTCGGGCTCGTTGAACGGGATGAAGACGTAGTCGGTCGGGCGCGACGACGTGGTGGCGACGGCCTCGGTCACGAACTCGACGACCTCGAGGTAGTCCCAGATCCCGTTCGGCGTGCTGGTGTAGGTGCCGTCGGCCTGGTTGTAGGTACGGGTGTCCCCGGGGCGCACGCCACCGTGGTAGGACCAGTCCGGGTAGTAGTCCTGGACGTAGATGTACATGTCCCTGCCGTGCTTGCGGAAGAAGCCGTCCTCCACCTTGATCGCGTCGCCGCTGGGGTGCTGGGTGCCGTACGGCGCCTTCTGCGAGGTGTTGGTGATGTGGGCGCCGTCGATCAGAGCCTGGGTGGGCGCGCCGTCGTCGCCGAAGCCGTACAGCGTGCCGGTGGCGCCGCCGCGGAACTCGCCGGTGCCGCGGCTGAAGTCGACGCTCAACACGTCGGCCGCCGGATCCGCGGCCGCGACGGCCGCCGGGGCGGACAGGACGCCGGCCGCGAGCGTGACGCCCGCCGTCAGCCTGGCAAGTCTGTTCAACTGGCTCTCCCTGGGAGTCGGTGCGGGACCGGGGAGGCGCAGAGGCAGCGATCCATGTGACCGGTCACCAGCGAAGTTGAGTGTGACCGGTCACATGAACCGCCGGAAGACCGCGTTACGAATTCGTTACGAGTAGGTGACCACCCTCGCCAGTAGAACTTTTTGCAATGCAGTCGTATTGTGAACGAACCTACGGAGGGAAGCGGTCATGATCTCTGTCGACGAGAACGTGGCGGTCGTACGCACGGCTTTCGAGAAGCTGCAGGCCGGTGACCTGGACGCCTGCGCCGAACGGCTCACCGAGGACTTCATCGTCAACCTGCCCGGGCTGCCGGAGCCGCTGCACGGGCGGGAGATCTGGAGGTATGGCGTGCAGGCCATGCGCGACGGCTTTCCCGACCTGCGCATCGTCGTCGAGGACATCTTCGGCGCCGGCGACCGGGTCGCGGTCCGCCTGAGCTTCAGCGGCACCCACACCGCGACGTTCCAGGACGTGCCCGCCACCCACCGGCAGGTCACCTTCACCAGCATCGACATCTACCGCGTCGAGGGCGACCGGATCGCCGAGGAGTGGGTCTCCCCCGACATGGCCACCCTGATGCGGCAGATCACCGAGCCGTGACCGGTAATGACGGCGGCCCCGCCGCCGGCGCCGGCCACGACGCGGCCCTCGGGAGGGTCCACCAGACAGCAGGCGGTGGTGTCCATCCGGGGGACCGTACAACGGCAGGTGGCCGCACCCGGGCAGGGGTGCGGCCACCTGGATCGGGGGGCCGGTCAGGACTGGTTCAGCAGCGCCAGCAGGAAGTTCAGCAGCGCCGCCAGGGCGCCCGCGCTCGGCAGCGGGTCGAGCAGGCCGGCGATCGCGCACAGCAGGTTGCCGAGCAGGTTGCCCGGGGTCGAGACCGCGTTGATCGTCAGGTGGACCTGGTTCAGGTCGACGACCAGGCCCAGCAGGTCCAGATGCAGCGGGCCGAGCGTGAGATCCAGGATGCGGCAGGTCGCCGCGGCGATCGCCGCGGGTGCGGTGACGGACTGGTCGACGGTGCCGACCGTGCCGCCCGCCGCGTCGGTGAGTGTGCCGGTCAGGGTGCCGGTGGCCACCAGGGCGCCGTTCTGGTCGGCGAAGCTCGTGGGGGTGAAGGTTCCGGCGAAGGTGCCGGCACCGCCGGCCGCGTCGGTGAAACCGCCGGTCATCGGGACGCCGGGGACGGCGACGGCCGGGGCGGCCGCCTGACGTTGCGGGGCGGCCGCGGCCGCGCCGGCGCCCGTGGTGGCCAGTCCCAACGCCACGAGCAGCATGGTGACGATCATCGAGAGCCGTTGCCGGTGTGTCATGGTCTCTCCTCGTTCCGCTTCTGCGATGTGGTTACCTCGACAAGCCTCGATGCCGGGCGGGCCCGGTCCCAGTGAGTTGTGTCATCGGCTGGAGGTGACACGAGTCATGTCAGCCAGCCCGCGCTCTCGGCGACGCGGACGGCCTCCAGCCGGTTGCGGGCGCCGGTCTTGCGCAGGATCACCGACATGTAGTTGCGGACGGTTCCCGCGGTCAGGTGCAGCCTGGCGGCCACCTCCGTCGACGGCATCCCGGAACCGGCGACCCGCAGCACGTCGGCCTCCCGGGCCGACAGCGGGCTCGGCCGGGCGGCGACCATGGCCACGGCCAGGCGGGCGTCGATGACACGCTCGCCCCGCGCGATCCTGCGCACGGCGCTCACCAGCTCGTACGGCGCGGCCTCGGTGCCGATCACGCCGCGCAGGTGGACGTCCAGTGTCCCGTGGAGCCTCGCCGGGGCGTCCGGACCGGCCAGCACCAGCGTGGCGCAGTGCGGCTGCTCCAGGCTGAACCGGGCGAACACGGCCTGGCCCTCTCCCGCCAGCAGTCCGATGTCGATGATCGCCACGTCCGGGCGCACCGCGCGGGCCATGGCGGGCGCCTCGGCGAGACGGCCGAGGTCGGCGACCACGTCGAGGTCCTCTTCCAGGGACAACGTCGCGGCCAGGGCGCCGCGTAGCAGGTTCATGGGCTCGACGAGCAGGATGCGGATCACGGAGGCCTCCCAGCCAGGATCGATCTCAGCGGTGGGAATGCCGGCGACGGGTCTCAGCCGGGCCGGCGGACGGCACGGCGCGGGGTGGGATTCACCGGCGCCGGCCCGATTCCGGACCGCGTGATCAGCTGGGAGGGCCGCTGTACCGGACGGAACGCCCGGTGACGCTCACGTCCGTGAGCGAGATGACGATGGCGGTCGGCGGCACCGGCCACCAGGAGGCGGGAACGGTGCTCGTCGTCGGCGCGTTGCCGCCGCCGGTGTCGCGTGGTTGCCCGGCGCCCGCGGACTGCCCGCCGGGGCCGGGAGGTGCCGCCGGCCGCCCGGGGAGCGTGACGGCCCGGTCTTTCCGCGCCGGCGCAGCCGTCGGTTGCGCGCCGTCCAGCGGCGCAAGGTGCGTCCGGTCCCTCGGGGGTACGCCCGGACGAGCGCTCGCCCACGACGGCGGGACGGGCGTCGCCTCCGGTGCCACGACGTGCTGTGCGGACGGAGCGTTCACGCCGCCCGGGACACGAAGGCCGGGCAGACCGCCGTCGTCCGGCATCGTCGCGACGACGGCACCGGGTCCACTGGTGAAGCCGCTCGGCAGCGCGGGCAGGACCACCGGCGCCGCCCGCCCGGCCAGGTGACGCGTCAGCGCCTCGACCGCGTCCGGCAGCGGAGCGGGCAGAAGCCGGCCCGTGAGGGCGGACACCGATGCCGTCTCGGCCGCCCGAGGCAGGCTTCCCCGCACGTCGGCCCTCATGACCGCCGCCGTGGGGACCGGCGCTTCTCGCCGCTCCGGCAGGGCAGCAGCAGGCATTCGCCCGGCCCGGTCCGGAAGCCCGACCGTCGGCTTCACCGACTTCGCGCTCACCGAACCCCGCTGCTTCGGCTTGGCGACCGAGGGCTTCGACCTAACGACCGAGGGCTTCGGCCTGGCGACGGAAGGTGTGGGCTTCGCGGCCGAGGGCTTTGCGGCCGAAGGCTTCGCGGGAACGGCCTTGCGCTCGGTGAGCTGCTTCGGAACGGGGCGGGCGGGGACGGTCCCGGTGGTGGACTTCGCGGCCGGGCGGAGCGGGTCCGGCAGGACGCCGTCGGCTCGGGCGGCGTGATCGAAGGCGATCAGGGCGAGGTACGCCACCACGGCGAACCCGAGGATGAGCAGGAGGTGACCGACGCGCCGGTGTGCACGCACGATCCACCTCCCGTCCGCCAAAGCAGTCCATCGATGCTCATACCCATCGACGGGCGGCCGACACCGAACGCGTGGCCGTACCCCCGTTTCAGCCGAGGATCCGGCGCAGGCGCCCCGGCGGGGTGTCGCGCCGCCGCCACTCCCGGGGGTAGCCGACCGACACCTCCTCGAAGCGCACCCCGTCGTAGTGGGTGGTCCGTGGGATGTGCAGGTGCCCGTAGACCGACACGGCCGCCCGGTACCGGACGTGCCAGTCGGCGGTCAGCTCGGTGCCGCACCACTGGGCGAACTCGGGATACCACAGGACCCGGGTCGGCTCGCGCACCATCGGCCAGTGGTTGATCAGCACGGTCGGCAGGTCGGCCGGAATCTCGTCGAGCCGCTTCCCGGTCTGCGCCACCCGCGCCCAGCACCACTGTTCCCGGTTCGGATACGGGTCCGGGTGCAGCAGGAACTCGTCGGAGCAGACCACGCCGGTCTGGTAGGCGTACGCCAGCGACTGTTCTTTCGTGGAGTGCTCCGGCATCCGGAACGAGTAGTCGTAGAGCAGGAACAGCGGCGCCACCACGGCCGGCCCGTCGGCGCCGTTCCACACCGGATACTCGTCCTCCGGCGTCGCCACGCCCAGGTCCCGGCACGCCTCGACGAGCCGCCGGTAGCGTTCCTCGCCGCGCTCGGTCACCGGATCCTCCCGGGGCGTCCACAGCTCGTGGTTGCCCGGCGACCAGATCACCTTGGCGAATCGGCCCGCGAGCAGGCGCAGCGCCCACACCACGTCGGCGAACATCTCCCCCACGTCACCGGCGACGATCAGCCAGTCACCGTCGGCGTCCGGGCGAAGGCTCTCGACGATCTCACGATTCTCCTGGTAGGCGACGTGCAGGTCACTGATCGCGAACAGCGTCGGTGCGGGCATCCGATCAGGCTAGCCACTGCCGCGGGGCGTACCGAGACGGCGTCGACCCGGACGGTGCCGGTCGGGCGTCATCGTCCCGGCCCGCGGAGGATCACCTGCAGCTCGGCGGCGAAACTCTGCAGGGAGTCCAGGGTGGCAGCGGCGGCGTCGTGGCGTTCCCCCGGCCGGATCGGGCGCGACGAGGTGAGATCGCGGCGCAGGGCCTGGACCTCCGAGAGGTGGGTGTCGATCAGCTGCAGGACATCGGCGTGCATGGGGCGTACCTCGTGCTTCTTCTTGTTGTTCGCCGTCGCGGGGCGTCACGCATCGCATGCGTTCGCGGACCGGTCGCGACCGTCGAGAGCCTAGGGCAGCCGGGTGAACAACCCGCCGGTCAGCGGCCGCGCGGGCGGGCCTGAGGGTCCGAAACCGCTTCCACATCCGCTTCCTGCCTCGGAGAACGCGCCGCCGGAAGTGACGTGGAGATGTCGGTCACCCGAACACTGGGCGGCCTTCGTCGATCGACCGGTTAGGGCATTGATCAATGCGGGTATGCCGTCGCCAACGGTTCACCGTCGGATTGCCGGAACGAAGGAACCACCGACATGGTCACGGTCACCAGCGGCGCCGGTCACGGGCGGGCGGCGGTATGAGCCACGCGGGGTTCGCCCGGCGCGACACCGAGTCGCAGGAGCTCATGGACGCCGCCGACTGTGACCCGGACCGGCTGGAACGCACCTACCGGCAGTTCCGGGTCGTCAACGGGCTCGTCTCGGGCTGGCGCCGTGTCTACCGGCGGTGGATCCGGCCACGCCTGGACGCCCACCGGCCCACCACGTTGCTGGACATCGGGTTCGGCGGCGGCGACATCTCCCGGGCCCTCGCCGGATGGGCCACTCGCGACGGGCTGCTGCTGGACGTGACGGCGATCGACCCGGACGAGCGCGCGCTGCGCCATGTGCGTGGGCTGCCGGCCGCCGGGGTCCGCTTCGAGCGGGCGACGAGCGCCGACCTGGTCGCGCGTGGTGAGCGGTACGACGTGGTGGTCTCCAACCATCTGCTTCACCACCTCGACACCGATGCGCTCGCCGCCCTGCTGGCGGACAGTCGGGCGCTGTCGCGGGGGCTCGTCGTCCACAACGACCTGTCCCGGGGACGTCTGGGCTACGGCCTCTATGCGGTGGCCACGCTGCCGTTCGCCCGCCGGTCCTTCATCCACCAGGACGGGCTGCTCTCGATCCGCCGCAGTTACCGGAGTCCGGAGCTGCGGGCGGCCGTGCCCGCGGGATGGCGGGTCAGGCCGATGTTCCCGCATCGCCTGCTGCTCACCCACGAAGGGGAGCACCGATGAGCGCCGGTCGCCGGAAAGCGCGATGGGCCGTCCCTCTCGTGACCGCCGCAGCGGTGAGCTATGCGGGCAACGCCGCCTTCGGCGCGGCCGTCGCCGCGGGCGTCATCGACAACGCGCGCATCCGCTGGGTTCATCACGCCCTGTACGTGATGACCTCATCACTGACCACGCTGGCGCTCGGGGCCTGCGCGGTCGAGCGCCGCACCGCCGGTCTCGCACTGCTGCCGGCGGCCGTCCCTCTCGCGGCGCTGCCCTACGCCGGCGGACGGCTTCCCCGGCATGCCACCGTCGCCGGTTCGGCCGCGCCGGCGTACGTCATCGCCCTGGTTCTGGCTTGGAGGAGTCGCTGATGGAGTTTCTCGATGTGGTGCGCCGCCGTAAGACCACCAACGGCGCGTTCCTGCCCGATCCGGTCTCCGAAGAGCACCAGCGGCTCCTGATGGAGGTCGCGGGACGCGCCCCGTCGCAGCTGAACAGCCAGCCGTGGCGGTTCGTGATCGTGGAGGAGCGCCCGACGATCGAGGCCATCGCCCGGATCAGCGGGGAGAGCATGACCGAGGCGATGTCCAACGGCACCTTCTTCGAGCGGTACAAGCCGTACTTCCGTTTCAGCAGGGAGGAGATGGAACGCCGTCGCGACGGGATGCTGTTCGACCGTCTGCCCGCGCCGCTGCGCCCGTTCACCGGTCAGGTGTTCACCGCCCGCGGTCAGAAGCTGATGAACGCCATGCGCGTGCCGCAGAGCCTCGGGCAGGAGAACCGCAAGCTGGTCGCCGGCTCCCCGCTGCTGCTGGGCGTGATGCTCGACCGGTCCGAGTACCGGCCGGGAGAGCTGTCGTCGTTCTACTCGGTGTTCAGCATGGGCGCGGCGATGGAGAACGTCTGGCTCACCACGGTCGAGCTCGGGATGGGCATCCAGTTCATCTCCTTCCCGATGGAGGTTCCGGGGCGCTGGGAGGAGATCACCCGGCTGCTGCGGGTGCCTGACGAGCTGGAGCTGATGGCCGTCTACCGCCTCGGCTACCTGCCGGTGGATCAGCGGCGGCCGCCCATCGACTGGACCAGCGAGCAGCGCAGGCTGCCCTCGCAGTACGTCTTCCGCGGCACGTGCGACACCCCGCAGCAGGGTTGGGACCAGCCGGGAGCATGACCGCCGGCCGCCTGGGCCGGGCGTCGTCCGTCACCGCGTTCAGCGAGTGACCGGCAGCAGCGGACGACCGGGGGCGGCCGGGGGCGGCTGAGTAAGGTACCAGCCATGACGGCCTATCCCGACGCGTTCAAGCTGCCTCCCCGCCGCCGTGCCGAGCGGTTGAGTGTGGCCGTCGTGACCGAACTGGTCGAGCTGATCGTCACCGGGCAGCTGGCCGAGGGGACGCTGCTGCCGCCCGAGGGACCGCTCAGCGAGCACTTCGGGGTCAGCCGCACCGTCATCCGCGAGTCGGCCAAGCGACTCGAGGAGAAGGGCCTGGTGGTCATCAGCCAGGGCCGGGGCACGCAGGTGGCGCAGTCCGGGTCGTGGAACATGCTGGACCCGGTCGTGCTGTCGGCACTCATCGACAACGACGAGTCGCTGGGTGTGCTGGACGAGTTGACGGTGGTGCGGGGCAGCCTCGAGGCGGCGATGGCCGGTGCGGTCGCGGCGCACCGTACCGCGGAGGAGCTGACCCGCATCGAGCACGCGTTGCAGGTCATGCGCGAGATGCAGAACGAGAGCGACTCGTTCCGCCAGGCGGACGTGGTCTTCCACCTCACGATCATGGAGCTGGCACGGGTCCGCCTGGCCGAGAACATCACCAAGCGCCTCTATCGCCGGGCGCTGGAGAGCAACAGGTATCACGGGATGATGTACGAGGGAGCGTTCGGCTCCACCCTCGACCAGCACGCCGTGGTCGTCGACGCCATCGCCCGCCAGGACGTGCCCGCCGCGGAGCAGGCCATGCGCGAGCACATCATCGGTTCCTGGCAGCAGCGCCGCTTCGAGCCGTCGGGGCACGACGCGCAGAGTTAGCCGGCGGACGCCCCGGTGCGGACGTCAGGACAGTTCGACGCGCTCCCGGGCGGCGTCGGGGACCAGGCGCAGGCCGGCGCGGTGCGGGCGGACGTGCGGCCCGGCGATCCGGCCCGCCGTGTCGGCGAGCTGGGCGGCGACGATGCGGTCCTCGTCGACCTGGATGCCGATTCCCGGCTCGTCGCCCAACACGATGCCGCCGTCGTCGTACTCCTGATCGACTCGCAGGCCGATCGGCGCGGTGAGGCCCTGCACCTCGAAAGCCAGATGATTGGGTACGGCCGCGGCGGCGTGCGCGACCGGGTTGGTGTGGTAGGCCACCGGGCTCACCGGCAGGTCACGGCTGTGTGCCACGGCGGCCACCCGGAGGAAGTGGGTGATGCCCCAGACGTTGCCGACCTGCACGACGTCGACCGCGTCGGCGTCCAGCAGCGGCCGGTACTGCTCGAGACCGGTGAGGTTCTCGCCGGTCGCGACGGCGGCCCGGATTCCGCGGCGCACCGAGACCAGCCCGGCGGCGTCCCAGCGGCGCACCGGTTCCTCGATCCAGGTGAGGTCGATCGTGCGTTCCAGGGCGGTGACGTAACGTACCGCCTGCGACCGGTTCCAGGACTCGTTGGCATCGAACATGAGGGCCGGGCGGGCCGAGTTGCGTCCCAGCACGTCACGAAGGATTCGCAGGCGGCGGATGTCGTCCTCGAGACGCCGGCCGCCCTTGAGCTTTCCGGAGCTGAAGCCCCGATCGGCGAACTCGGTGTAGAGCCCGGCGAGCCGGTCGTCGTCGAGGGCGATGTCGAGGCCGGAGGCGTAGCCGGGTACGAATCGGTCGAGGGCGCCGAGCGTACGCCAGAGGGGCTCGCCGGCGGCTTTGGCCTTGAGGTCCCAGAGGGCCGTGTCGATGGCGCCGATCGCGCCGAAGGTCGCGCCGGCGTGCCCGGTCTTGAAGACCCACGCGAGCATCCGGTCGTACAGCGCCGTCACGCTGCGCGGGTCCTGTCCCTCGACGGCGCCGAAGACCTGTTCGACGTGTGCGTGCGGACCGAGCCCGATTCCCTCCACACCCGCGTCGGTCTCCAGGATCAGGACATCGACCGGGGTACGGGGACGCGCCATGACCCCGTTGGCGTCGCCGATCAGCCGTCCCCACTCGTGCTCGGTCGTCACGCTGCGGTATCCGGTGACTTTCACCCTCGCTCCTTCGCTGCCGGTGGTCGGGTCATTCCTTCGTGCCGCCCGCCGTCAGCCCGGCGACCAGGAACCGCTGTGCGAAGAGGAAGACGATCAACACCGGCAGCACCGAGATCACCGTGGCGAGCGCGAGCGTGGGCAGTTGCACCGACTGCGTCGCGGCGGAGCTGGGATTGAACGCCGGGGTGGAGGCGAGCAGGGAGGTGAGCCCCACCTGGATCGGGTAGCCCTCACTGGACGGCAACATCACGAAGGGCAGGAAGAAGTTGTTCCAGCTCTGCACGAAGCTGAAGAAGGCGACCAGGGCGACGATCGGGGCGGCCAGTGGCAGGGCCACGCGGGTGAAGACCTGGAGCTCCGAGCATCCGTCGATGCGGGCCGCGGCGAGCAGGTCCCGCGGGATGCTGGTGGAGAAGTAGATGTAGGTCAGGTACATCCCGAAGGGGAAGGACGACATCGGCAGGATCACCGCGAGCGGGTTGCCGATCAGGCCCACCGCGTTCAGCTCCAGGAAGATGGGCAGCACCAGGGCGGTGTTCGGGATGAGCATGACGATCAGCGTCAGGATCAGCAGGGCGCGGCGGAACCGGAAGCGTGTCAGGGCCACCGCGTAGCCGGCCGGGATACCGGTGACCAGGGTGATCAGCAGCGCGCCGACGGCGTACAGGGCGGAGTTGGCGACCCAGGTCGTGACCGCGCCGTCCTGGAAGGCGAACAGCTGCTCCCAGTTGGCCGCCAGGTCGCTCAGCCGGCCCGGGGCGAACGGGTCGCTCACGATCAGGCCGCGTGCCGTCTTCGTCGTCGCGAGCAGCAGCCAGAGAATCGGGACCAGGAAGAACAGCACGAAGACGCCGAGGACGGCACTGGCCATCACGCGACCCGTGCGGCCACCGGTTGTCGCTGTCGTCACGTGTCAGTCCGTCTCGAACAGGTCGCCGCGCAGGACGAACACCGCTGACAGCGTGACGGCGACGAGCAGCAGCAACAGCGAGACGGCCGCCGCGCCGTTGAAGTCGTTCTGCTGGAACGCGTACTGGTAGGCGAGCTGGTTCAGCGAGTAGTCGTTGGGCACGACCGCGTTGCTGGCCTGGGAGAGCAGTTGCGGCTCGACGAAGAGCTGGGTGCCGGCGGCGAGCGACATGACGCCCATGTAGGAGATCCACTTGCGCAGCATCGGCAGCTGGATGCGCCACGCGATCTGCGTCGCGCCGGCGCCGTCGATGCTCGCCGCCTCGATGATCTCGGCGCTGATGTTGTTGAGGGCGCCGTACATGATGACGATCCAGCCGCCGGCGCCGGTCCAGAAGGCGATGACGGCGAAGATCAGGGGCAGGTGGCCGGGAACGACGACCTGGAGGAAGCTCGACAGGCCGAGCAGTCGCAGCAGGCCGCCGACGGGACTGGCGGTCGGGTCGAGCAGGAAGAGCCAGAGCAGCACGCTCGACGCCCCGGCCAGTGCTCCGGGCAGGTAGAAGACCAGTCGCAGGGTGCTGCTCAGCCAGCGCAGCCGGACGGCGTGCACGACGATCGCGAGGACCGTGACGAGGACGACCAGCGCCACGAGCCAGATCACCAGGAAGGACGCGACGTGGCCGACCGCGGGCAGGAACCGGAAGTCGTCGACGACCTTGGTGAAGTTGGCCGTCCCGGCGAAGCCGCCGTACTCGTCGGTGAAGGCGAGGTAGACCGCGTACAGGGCGGGCAGCACACCGAACGCGATGGTCAGGGCGGTGTAGAGGGCGACGAAGGCGTAGCTGGTGGCGTTGCGGGCGCGTGGCCGGGTGGTCGGTGTCACCGCGGTCAGTCGACCGTGTAGCCGTCGACCCGGGCCTGGTTCCTGATCGCCGTCTCCCAGGTGGGAAGCAGGTCGACCAGGCTCTTGCCCTCGGCGATGGCCGGGGTCATGGTCTTGGCCCAGATGGCCTCCTGGCTGAACAGCCCGGAGCCCCACCCGTCCCAGATCTGCGTGCCGGCGGTGATGATCGGCTGCAGCCCGGTGGCGTAGTAGCCGCTCGACTCCTGCTTCTTGATCCACTTGTCGGCGGCCGCGGCGAAGGCGGGGTAACCGGGTGCCACGTTCACCTGGTAGTCGTCGGCGGTGGTGACGAACTCGGCGAACCGGGACGCGGCCTTGAGGTTCTTCGAGTGGCTGCTGATGAACCAGGTCCCGCCGCCGACGTTGCCGGTCACCGCGGACTCGCCCTGCCACGCGGGCGGAGCCGCGACGCCGAGCCGGCCCTTGGGCACGTCCAGCGACTGCGGGTTGTTGAAGATGGCGCCGGCGTACCAGGCCGGTCCCGGCATGACGAGGACCTTGCCGGAGTACTGCTTGACGAACTCGGGTGTGAAGACGCTGATGGCGGGGGTGGTGCCGTTCTTGATGAGGGTGTCGAGCATGGCGGCGGCGCGCCGGCACTCGGGTGTGCCGGTCCGGACCGTGACGGATCGGGGGCCGGTGATGTCGTTGGCCCGGCACCTGCTGCCCCAGAAGTACGTCTCCGGGGTCCAGGCGTCGCCGACCGTGCCGACGATGTAGCCCGGGTGCTCGCGGGCCACCCGCTCGCCGAGCTCCTGGTATTGCTCCCACGTCGTCGGCACCGTGTAGCCGAACTCGTCGAGCAGGCTCTTGTCGTGCCAGAGCACCACCTGGGCGAGGTCGTTGCGCAGGCAGTGGACCTTTCCGTCCACGGTGCAGGGGTCAGCGAGCCGGGTGTGAATCCGTCGAGGGTGGCGCGGGGCACCAGCCCGTCGCTGAGCACGGCCGCGAACGCCTGTTTGCCCGCGGACTTCTGGCCGGCCCAGGCCGCGTCGTTGTTCTGGGTCGAGAAGACCACGTCGGGCCACCCCTCGCCGGCCCGGTCGAACAGTTGCATCTTCGTGCGGAAGGAGTTGGAGCCGTTCGCTGAGCCGTCGTAGGTGACGACCTTGACCGGCACGTCGGGGTTGGCCTTCTTGAAGGCGTCGGCCGCACCCGTACGGTCGGCGTCCACCCAGACGGTGATCTCGGCCTTCTCGTCCTGTGCGACCTGCGGGAAGCCGTAGGAGCCGGTCGAGGCGCCTCCCTCTCCCCCGCCGCAGGCGGTCAGAGCCAGGACGACGCCCAGCGCGCCGATGATGCGGGAAGCTCGCGTGATTGCACCCATGTCGAGGTCCTTTGCCGAGGCGCCTGTGCGGACGGGCCATTCATCGATTCACATCTAAGAGGATACGTATCATGTTTGCAAGCAGGTGAGCCTGGATCGGGGAAGGGACCGGACGCTCCCCGTCTGAACGTCCGGCCCCACCCCACCGCACCGCCCGGAGGCGGTCGTCGTCACGGCGTCAGGACCTCGTCCACTGCTGGTTGGTGCCGCCGTGGCACGCCCAGAGATTGATCCTGGTCCCGGCCGCGGTCCCGTTGCCGACGGCATCCAGGCACAGGCCCGACTGGACGCCCGTGATGGTGCCGTTGGAGTTGAGGGTCCACTGCTGGTTGGCCTGTCCGCCGCAGTCCCAGACGATCACCGCGGTGCCGTTCACGGTGCCCTGGCCGGACGCGTCGAGGCACTTGTCGCCGCTCAGCCGCAGTTGCCTGCCGGAGGTGT
Organism: Actinoplanes sp. CA-252034; assembly: GCF_050956125.1. NCBI lineage: Bacteria > Bacillati > Actinomycetota > Actinomycetes > Micromonosporales > Micromonosporaceae > Actinoplanes > Actinoplanes sp. CA-252034. Next base: position 4,806,169 of record NZ_CP191846.1, on the reverse strand, counting down.
AGGTCCATCGCTGGCCGGCTCCGCTGCCGCAGTCACCCAGTTGTGCCTGGGCTCCGTTGGTGGCGGAGGCGACCTCGACGCAGCGGCCGGACTGGACACCCACCAGCCGCACGGCCTGGTCGCTCCCGGTGGGCTGCGGTCCGGCCGCCGCCATCACGGCCTGGGCGCCGGACGGCCAGTTGCCGTTGCCCACCGTCACGTTGCCCGACACGACGTTGCCCCGGTCGCCGTTGGTGACGTTGGTGCTGCCGTTGGTCGACCAGTTGCCGGTGACGGTGAAGTTGCCCATGTTCTCGGCGTACCAGTAGTTGGCCGTGGCCCAGGTGCCGGTGGACGAGAAGACGTTGTTGCGGGCGGTGTAGTAGCGCGACCCCTCGTCGAAGTAGAGCCCGAACCCGTTGCTGCGCAGGCAGTAGTTGTCGCTGATGAGCGCGCCCGGGTTGGCCGACAGGGTGTAGATGCATCCGCCGTCGGTCATCTGCTGCATGACGTCGTGCACGTAGTTGCCGGTGAGCTGGTTGCCGGACGCGGTGGTGGCCGTGGAGTAGCGCGGCTGGTAGTTGTACAGCCCCCGGTCGGCGTAGTGGTTGCTGCCCCCGGCGTCGTTGGAACCCCAGCCGTAGCCGATCGACATCCCGGTGTACGGCAGGTTGTAGACCTCGTTGTGCGACACGGAGGAGTTGGTGACGTAGGTGGTCAGCACCGACACGATGCCGCGGTGCTCCAGGCCCAGGTCGTGCAGGCGGTTGTTGCTGATCGTGATGTTCCGGTTGACCATGCGCGCATCACCCGGGTGGTGGGCGTCGGCTCGAACCCCACCGACGACGATGCCGCCGGCCACGTCACGGGCGATCTCCGACCGGGTCACCGTGACGTTGTTCGCGCCCAGCCCGACACCGCTGCCGTGGGCGTTGGCGTCGTTGCCGATACCGATCGCGGTCTGTCCCAGGTTGACGAACTGCGAGTCGCTGAAGACGACGTCGGTGGCCGCGGAGACCTGCACGGCGGCGGGCGACTGCAGCCAGTGAGGCCGGGTCGCCTCGAACTGGGGGCAGCCCTGGTGACAGGAGTCGAAACCGGGCCGGCTCCAGTCGCCGGTGATGTAGGCGCCGGTCTGCTGGTCGGCGTACCCCTGGTTGCTGCTCGGTCCGAGCCAGCTCGTGCCGGTGAAGGTGATGCCGCTGAAGGTCATGTGGTGCGCCGGCGCGTCGTAGGTGCCACCGACCTGGACCAGCGACTGCAGCCTGGGCAACTCCACCGCGGTGGCGGCCATGTTCTGCCCGGCGAGCGGGATGTACGACAACGCGCCGGTCGACGGGTCGAGATACCACTCTCCCGGGGCGTCGAGGAACTCGTACGCGTTGGTGAGGAAGAGCGGGCCGGCCCGATGCGGCCGGGCGAACGTGTCGAACCCGAAGTTGTTGTTGCCCCATCCCGGCTGCTGCATGGTGATCTGGTTGCCGCTGATCCGCTGCACCGACACGTACCGGTCGGTGAACGATCCCACGCTCTCCAACTGGATCCGGCTCTGGCCGCCCAGGTTGTTGAGATAGGACAACGCGCCGTTGGTGAACCGCAGGCCGGTGCTGTCCGCGGTGAAGTCCGCCCGGTTGACCTGGGTGCGGGCCCGGGTGGCGACCGCACCGTTGACGTAGAGCTGCCGGCTGTCGATGCCGGCGCCGGCATCGGCCCGCCAGATGTTGCGGCCGGCGTCGACCAGCGACCATCCGGTCACCGCCCGGGCGCCGCTGATCACGGGCCGGGCCGACGGCGCCGCCTGCCACACCACGCGGTAGCCGTTGACGCCGGAGTCCGCGGCCGTCAGCCGTAACGGTGCGGACTGCCGGTAGACCCCGTCGGCCAACTGGACGACGATGTCGCCGGACATCGACGGGATCAGCGATCGCACCGCCGTCTGCGCGGCGCTCAGCGAGCAGGGCTGGGCGGCGGTGCACGCGGTCCCGGTTCCGGACGGCGCGGCGTAGACGGTGACGCCGGCGGCCAGCGCGGGCGAGGCGCCGATCACGACGCCGGCGGAGACGGTGGTCAGGGCCGCTGCCGCGGCGACGACCCATCTTCTTCTGGGAATCGGAGATGACGGTACGAACACCGGGGTCCCCTGTCTGGCGAGAAGGACGAAATGGGGGTCAGGGACTCGTGCAGGAGACGACGACGGGCGCGGTGCCGCTGCTCCCGTTCGCCACGAACCCGAAGGCGGTCGAGGCGTTGGCACCGATCGAGCCGTTGTAGGCGGCATTGCGGACGCTGACCGTGCCACCGGTGCCGGTGTTGACGCCGTTCCAGACGTTGACCAGGCTCTGACCACTGGCCAGCGTCAGCCTCACGGTCCAGCCGTCGAGGGTGGTCGATCGGTTGTTGGCGACGGCGACCTCGCCCTGGAAGCCGCCGCCCCAGGTGCTGGTCGTGCGGTATGTCGCGGTGCACGGGGTCGACGGGTCGGTGACCGGGGGCGAGCTCGACGGCGGCACGCTCGGAGAGCTCGGCTGAGGACCGGGAGAGCTCGGCTGGGTCCCGGGCACGTTGGTGGAGGCGGCGTTGAGGGCGTTGAGCACGGAGCCGTACGCGGCCTTGGGTTGCTGTTGCGATCGAACAGCAGCGGGTTCTCGTTGCCGCGCCAGGAGTCGCTGTCGCGGATGCCCCACGTCGTGATGCCGATGCACCGCGGGACGTTCATGCAGGCCTGAGTGAGACCGGCGTACTGACTGGCCGACGCGTTGGTCACGTCCGCCTCGGTCAGGGCCACGTCGACGCCGAGCGCGGCGAAGCTGGACAGTGTGGTCTGGAAGTTGCCCGGTAGTGAGCTGCCTCCGGTGAAGTGGGTCTGCAGGCCCACGCAGTCGATCGGCACGCCGCGGGACTTGAAGTCCCGGATCATGTTGTAGACGCCCTGTGTCTTGGCGTAGGTCCAGTTCTCGATGTTGTAGTCGTTGTAGCAGAGCTTGACCGACGGGTCGGCGGCCCGCGCGGTGCGGAACGCGACCTCGATCCAGTCGTTGCCGGTGGACTGCAGGTTCGAGGAGCGGCGGCTGCCGTTCTCGGCGAAGGCCTCGTTGACGACGTCCCAGGCGGCGAGTTTGCCCCGGTAGTGGGCCATCACACCGTTGATGTGGTCGATCATCGCCTGCCGCAGGCCGCTGCCGCTGAGGCTCGACCAGAACCGCGGTTGCTGGGCGTGCCAGGCCAGGGTGTGCCCGCGGACCCGCATGCCGCGCTGGACCGCCCAGTCGTAGATCGCGTCACCGGCCCGGAAGTCGAACTGGCCGCGGTTGGGCTCGGTCGCGTCGGGTTTCATCTCGTTGACGGCGGTCATCATGTCGAACTCGCGGTTCGCGATCGTGAGGAAACCGGAGTCGCTGAGACGGTCGCGGCCCATGGCGGCGCCGAAGTACCGCCCGCTGCGCTCGGCGGCCGCCTTCAGTGTGGTCCCGGGTGGACCGGTGGGCTCGGCGTGCGCCAGGGTCGCCACGGCCACCGAGGTGATCACGGTCGCCACGGCGAGGGCTCCGGCGAGCAGACCGGTACGGCGCCTCACGCGTACGGAATCGTCTCTCATGTCTGTGCTTCCTTCATCCCGGAGGGATCGGCCGTCAGCCGACCTGAACGAGCCGCCAGTTGTTGTCGGCGCTGCCGTTGTCGGATTCCTGGACGACCTGGGTGCCCCAGGTGCTCGAAGCGTTGAGCACCGCCAGGACCTTGCCGCTGTTGACGTTGCGGATGCGGTGGGAGCCGTCGCTGTTGGCCACCAGGGTCCACCGGTGGTCGGCGGTGCCGGTGTCGCCCCACTGCAGGACCTTGGCGTTGTCGGCGGTCGACATGTTCTCGACGCCGAGGACCTTGCCGCTGTTGACGTTGCGGAACCGGACCGCGGAGCCGTCGGTGATCCGGACCCAGCGGTGGTCGGCGGTGCCGGTGTCACCCCAGACCACGGCGAGGCCACCGTCGGCGGTGGACATGTTCTGCACACCGAGCACCAGGCCGGTGCCGACATTCATGAGTTTGAACGTGGGATCGGTGCCGGCGCCGGTTCCGGTGGCGTTCCAGTAGACGACGTAGTTGAATCCCTGGGCGTCGTGGAAGGGACCGATGTTCACCGCGGTGCCGTTCGCGGTCGCCGAGAACGCAAGGCTGCCGGTACCGGTACGGGTGATCGACGAGACCGTCAGCGACGGCGCCGCGGACAGGGCCGTGTTGCCGTAGTTGCCGCAGAGCACCGCGGGGCCGTACGTGATGGCCTGCAGGTTGGCGTTGTCGGGCGCCGCGCTCATGATCACGCGCATCGGCAGGCGCAGTGTCACGGTGTCACCGGCCGCCCAGGTCCGGGTGACCGTCGCATAGCCGCCCGGTGTCGCGGTGACGTCCTGCACGGCGCCGTTGACGCTGATCACCGCGTTGGTGGTCCAGGACGGGATGCGCAGCCGGAGACTCCACGAGCCGCTCATCGAGCCGGACAGCGTCAGCGTGGTGGTGTCGCTGACCGGATAGGTGGTGGCCTGGGTGACCGTGATGCCGCGCTGAGCCCAGGTCAGCACCGACGGCACGTACAGGTTCACCGTGAGCGTGGTTCCGTTGTGGAAGTAGATCGAGTCCATCAGCTTCGTGTTGGTCTCGATGCCGGTGCCCTGGCAGCACCAGAAGCTGTTGTAGTCGGTCGACCAGGTGCCCCCGCCCCAGGCCGGCCCGACGCCCCGGCGCCCACCCGGCCGCAGCGGCGTGAAGTAGGTGATGTGGCCGTGACTGTCGGCCGGGTTCTGCGCGCCGATCAGATGGTTGAGCAGGGCACGCTCGTAGTAGTCGAAGTAGTCGCTCCGGTTCGGGTCCAGCAGCCACAACTCGCGGGTCAACTTCAGCATGTTGTACGTGTTGCAGTGCTCGCAGGTGTCGTTGCCGAGGTACCCGGCGATCGCGTTCGGCGGCCGGAAGTGCTCGGCCTGGCTGTTGCCGCCGATGACGTAGGTGTGCGACCCGGTGATCATGTTCCACGAGTTGCCGGCGATGTCGCGGTAGCGGGTGGTCCCGGTGGCCTTGTACTCCCGCGCGGCCCCGATCAGCTTCGGGATCGTGGTGTTGGCGTGCTTGCCGTTGAGCTGGTCCTGGCCGGCGGCCAGCGGGTCGAAGACCGACGCGTGGTCGAAGCGTTTCGCCGTGGTCAGCCATCGCGCGTCGCCGGTCTGCTGGTAGAGGTCGGTGAGCACCTCGTTCATCCCGCCGAACTCGGTGTTCAGAACGGCCTGCATCTGCGAGTGGCTCAGCCGTCCGGTGCGCCAGTCGACCCACCCGGCAAGGCTCACCAGGACGTCGCGGGCCTGGGTGTTACCGGTGTACCGCCACACGTCGAGCAGGCCGGCGAGGGTCTTGTGGATGCAGTAGTAGGAGACGGAGACGGCCCGGCCCGCTTCCAGGGCGGTGAAGTCGGCCTCCGGGAATCCCGACAGGTAACCGGCGGTGAATCCGGCGGCGGCGTTGTTGGCCTGGCACTTGGCAAGCTCGGCGACCATCTGGTTCGCCTTGTCGCGGCAGGTGGTGTCGCCCAGTACGGCGTACGCCTGGGCCCAGGCGGTCAGGAAATGACCCTGCATGTGACTGCGGAACGGGAAGCTGGGCGCGTCCCATCCGCCGTTGGCGGTGGCGCCGTTCGTGGACAGCCGATGGTTGGCCCGGAATACGTACATCAGGCGGTTCACGTCGACGAATCGCAGGTAGTTCAGCGTGCGGGTCTGGTTGTCCATGAACCGCCCGGCCGTGAGCCGGACCTGACCGAGCTCGAACGGATGGGCCGACACACCGATGTCGGTCCGGACGGGTGGGACGACCGCCGCGGCGGCGGGTCCGGGCCGCAGGACGGCGGCGCCACCGGCGGCCGTGGCCGCACCGAGACCGGCGGCTTGCAGCAGGTGACGACGGCTCAGGGAGGACGACATGGGGGAACTCCAGCGCAGGGGGATGAGGGGGCCGGCCGGCTCACACGTCGACGAGCGGCGCGACGTCAGCGCAGTGGGGATCGTGGGACGGGCCGGCGAGGCCGCCCCAGCTGCATATGACGTATGACCTTTGCTGGGCCGACGTTAAGGCGGTGTTTCCGCCATGTCAAGCGAAGGCGGTCAATTGAAGAATCACGAGATTCAGGCAATGTGATACCGGAAAAACTGTGACGGCGGCAGCCCTCGAATAGTCGCGTTGACATTGAGCAATGCAAATCACATGCTGGCCGTGTCGACCATAGGACAGGACGGCGCCTGCCGGGCCGTGGACGACTCCCGAGACCGGAGCGAGCTCATGAGAATCAGGATCACGTTGCTGCTCGCCACGCTGGCGACGGCGGTGGCCATGGTCGCTACCACGATCGTGAGTCCGGCCCCGGCGTCGGCCGCCGCCCTCGTCCCGGTGACGAACTTCGGCGCCAACCCGACCAACCTGCAGATGCACCTCTACGTGCCAGATCGCGTCGCGGCACGGCCGGCCCTGCTCCTGGCTCTGCACTACTGCACCGGTAGCGGACCGGCGCTGCACACGGGTTACCCGCTCAGCTCCCTGGCCGACCGATACGGCTACATCGTGATCTACCCGTCGGTGACCCGCAGCAGCAAGTGCTGGGACGTCTCCTCCCCGCAGGCGCTGCGGCGCGACGGCGGCAGCGATCCGGTCGGTCTCAAATCCATGATCGACTACGTACGTCAGCGGTACCCGGTCGACCAGGGACGGATCACCGCCGCCGGCTTCTCGTCCGGCGCCATGATGACCAACGTCATGCTCGGCCTCTATCCGGACGTCTTCGCGGCCGGCGTCAGCTCCTCGGGCGTCCCGTTCGGCTGCTTCGCCACCACCAACGGCTCGGAGTGGAACAGCGAGTGCTCGGGCGGGCGCATCAACAGGACACCCCAGCAGTGGGGTGATCTGGTGCGCAACGCCTACCCCGGCTACAGCGGACGGCGGCCGCGGATACAGATCTGGCACGGCACCACCGACACCACCTTGAGCTACGTCAACTTCGGCGAGCAGATCAAGCAGTGGACCAACCTGCACGGTGTGTCCTCGACGCCCGTCCTCACCGACTCCCCGCAGGCGAGCGCCACCCGGACCCGCTACGGCAGCAGCGGCGGCACGCCCCCGGTCGAGGCGATCAGCTTCCAGGGGTACGGCCATTCGATCCCCTTCGACGGGGCACAGGCCGTTCGCTTCCTCGGCCTCGACACGACCGGCCCGACCTCGCCCGGTCCCAGCTCGCCCGGCCCCAGCTCGCCCGGTCCCAGCTCGCCGGGCCCCAGCTCACCCGGTCCCAGCTCATCCCCCTCCGGCTCCGCTGGATGCGCGGCGTCGGTGACGGTGAACTCGTGGACCGGTGGATTCGTGGCGACGGTACGGGTGACCGCCGGCCCCGTCGGCACCACCGGCTGGAGCGTGGCGCTGACCCTCCCGAGCGGCGCCCGGGTGACGAGCACCTGGAACGCCACGGCCGGTGGCGCCTCGGGCGCGGTCCGGTTCACCAACGTCGCCCACAACGGCCGGCTCGGTGCCGGTCAGGCCGCCGAGTTCGGGTTCCAGGGCGAGGGCAGCGCCTCCGGCATGACCCCGGCGTGCACCTCCGTGACGTGACGTGACGCGGGGCCGCGGGTCACCGGCGGCGCTGGTGATCCGCGGCCAGGACGAGGTAGACGGCGGCGGTCCAGGTGTAGGCCCGGTCACGGAGACCGGCTCCGGTGCCGGCGTCGAAGTTCTCGGCGAAGCCCGAGGTCTCGCAGAGCGCCCGGAACCGGCTGCTGACGTCGTCGGCCAGGTCGTCGTGCCCGGCCCGTCGCAGGCCGTCCTCGATCAGCAGGGTGACCGGTGCCCAGATCGGGCCACGCCAGTAGCCGTCGCTGGTGTACCGGGGCGAGTCGAGGGGCTCAGTGGCCAGCCCGTACGGCGTGAGGTGCGCCTTGAGACCGGCGGCCAGCGCCGTGCGGACCTCGTCGGGAAGGTCGGCGCCGAGGCAGACGGGCATGAGCGCGAGCAGGCTGGTACTGCTCGTGGTCACGCCCGTCTCCGGGTCACGGGCCAGGAAGCGGCTGCCGTCCCACAACGTACCCAGCAGGGCCGTGTGCAGTTGATCGGCGGTCGCCGCCCACGTGCCGGCCGCCTGCTCGTCGCCGAGCTCGGTGGCGAGGGCGGCCACCTCCCGCAGTTGCATGACCAGGAAAGCGGTGAGATCGGCGGTCTCCAGCACGCGCCCGGCGTCGAAGACGGTGGCGTTGTCCCAGCCGCTGTCGTTGCCGTGCTGGTAATGCGGGAGCGGCTGCCCCGGGGCACGGCGCTGAGTGAGCCAGAACGTGGTCCAGTCGCTCAGCCGCCGGTAGGTCTCGGTCAACTGGTCCCGGCTCAGCGGCTCGGGCAGCCGCTCCCGCAGGCGACGCAACGCCCAGCCGTGGATCGGTGGTTTGACGAAGTTGCAGAGCACCTCCGAATGGGCCACCGAGTCCGGGAGCGCCCCCGTCGCGTCCTGGTGATCGAACGGGATGGTGAACTGGTCCCAGGCGAGCCCGGGATCGCCCTCGGCGAGCGCGAGCGCGGTGAAGCAGTGGTCCCAGCTCCACACCTTGTCCATCCAGTGCTTGGACATCAGCACGGCCGGGCGGCGCAGGAAGCCACCCGGCGCCACGGTGGCGGACCACAGCACATAGGTGGCGAGTTCCGCGGCCGGCGTGCCCGCGTCGCGCCAGGGCGCGATCGCCTGGAGGTAGCTCTGGAAGGCTTCGGCGGTGCCGCGGGACACCTCCTCGAACGACGCCGCCGCACGGTACGGGTCGCGGCTGGTCTCGTACTCCTCGACGACCAGCTCCCAGGCCGATCCGCCGGGCAGCTCGAGATGCCGGTCGCCGGAGCCGAGCAGGCCGGTGCCGGCCGGCGCCTGCGGAGTCCCGGCGAGGACGGTGATCCGGTAACGACGGCCGGTCTCGTAGGAGGTGAACACCAACGACCCGTCACGCGGGTCCCGGTAGAGGTAGGTGCCGGAGAACGGTGTCAGGCTCGTCGCCGCGGCCCCGATGCGCATGCCCAGGCCGGTGCCGCGGAGACGGACCGTGTCAGCGGTCTCGTAGACGACTTCGACGCCGCCGGCCCGATGCTCCCACCGCAGCGTCTCCGGTCGCGCCGTCACCCGGGTCACGGCGCGGGCATCGGCGTGGCGGGGCTCGAAGCGCAGAATCGCGTGCATGCCCCGCTGGTGCGAGACCAGATGCAGGTCGTCGGCGTAGGTCCCCTCCGCCACGACCGGGGAGATGTCGAACCACGATCCCGGGTAGCTGAACGGGATCTCCTGCACGGAGAAGGGTGTGGTCACGGGGCAACACCTTTCGTCGGGTCCGGAGCGGTCCTCGACGGCCCGCCCGTGTGCGGAGGCGTGCACCGGGAATCGAATCGATTCGACCACTCGGTTCGCCAAAATCTAGGCCCGCCGCCGCCTGGTGGTCAACGCTCCACCCCGGCAGTATTGCCGCGTGGTGAAACATCCCGGTGACCGCTTCGACGCACTATTGACATCCATGAATCGCACTGCCTAGCCTCGGCCTCGAACCGATTCGACGCCCTGGCGACCCCCTCGGTCGCCCGGCAGGGCCTGCTCGCCGGTGCGGAGCCGAGGTAGGGAGGTGCTCGTGAACATCGGGGAGATCGCCCGCCGGGCCGGAGTGTCACGCAGCACGGTGTCGTATGCGCTCACCGGGCGACGGCCGGTCCGGCCGGAGACCCGGCAGCGGATCCAGGCGGTGATCGACGAGATCGGCTACCGGCCCAACGCCGCCGCCCGCGCACTGAAGGAGGGCCGCACCCGCACCCTGGGACTGGTCATCCCGCCGGCCAGCACGCGGCTGACCGACATGCAGCTCGGCTTCGTCGCCAGCGTCGTCGAGGCCGCCGCGCGAGCCGACCTGGACGTGCTGCTCTCCCCGTCGGGTGGCGACCACGACCGGTCGTTCGAGCGGCTGATCTCCGGCAACCGGGTCGACGGAGTCATCCTCATGGAGATCAGGCTCGAAGACGAACGTGTCATCCGGCTGCAACGCGAACGGCTTCCCTTCGTCACCATCGGTCACACCGCCCACCCACACGGCACCTGCTGGGTCGACGTCGACTACGGCGCGCTGGTGGCCCGCTGTGTGCACCACCTCGCCGATCTCGGGCACCGCAGCATCGCCCTGCTGAACCGTTCCGCCGAACTGATCGCCGCCGGGTACGGCCCGGCGCACCGCGCTCAGGCGGCCTTCGCCGAGGCGGTCCTGCAGCGGGGCCTGACCGGCGTCGAGCTGCCGTGCGCCGACGACCCCGCCGCCGGCGAGGAGTGGTTCGAGCAACTCCTCGACCTGCACCCCGGGGTCACCGCCATCACCACGATCAACGAGGCGGCCCTGCCCGGCCTGCAGCGCGGCATCGAGCGGCGCAACGTCGCCGTCCCGCGCCAGATGTCGATCGCCGGAGTCGCCGCCCGGCACTGGGCCGAGGGCTTCCGCCCGCAGCTCACCGCAGCCGACGTCCCCACCCTCGAAATGGGCGCGCACGCCGTCGGCCTGCTCCTCGAACGCATCGCCGCGCCCACCGCACCGCCGCGCCACCTGCTGCTCACACCCCCATCTCGTTGCGCGACAGCACCGGACCCGCCCGTACCGGCTGAACCGCCCCTTTCCCCCGGGAGAGCCACCGGCTCCTCCCGCGGCTCCTGCTGCCCTCTCCCCCGACCGGAGGCACCGTGAGACCCGCATCCCGCACCCGTGCCCGCCTCGGCCGCCTGCTGGCCGGCGCGCTCGTCACCCTCGGCCTGCTCACCGCCGCCTCACCGGCACGCGCGGACGACCAGAGCATCAGCGTCGACTTCGCCGCCGCCACGACCGCGCCCACCCACCGGGCGTCCGGCTGGATCTACGGCATGACCGAGAACGGCGCCGCGCCACCGGACCACTTCTTCACCGACGTCGGATACCGGGCCATGCGGGCCGGGGGCGCCCAGCTGGCCGGCAGCGGCTGGGTCGGCGGGGGATACGACCGCCGGTGGAACGCCACCCGCGCGCAGATGCTGCGCACCAGGGCTCTCGGTGGCACGTTCGTCCTGCTGCCCCACGACCTGTGGGGTGCCGACGGGGCGCCCATCTCCCGGTTCCCCGGCGACAACGGCTCCTGGACCGACTACGACGCCTTCCTCACCCGGGTGATCGCCGACGTGAAGGCCACCGGGGTCCCGGTGCAGTGGGACATCTGGAACGAGCCCAACATCACCCTGTTCTGGAACCGCACCCAGGCGCAGTACCTCGAGCTCTGGCGGCGGACCTATCAGCGGCTGCGGGCCGACATGCCGGGCACCCTGATCGTCGGCCCGAGCCTGGCCGGCGTACCCACCACCACCGGCGCCTGGTGGAACCAGTACCTCGACCACGTCAAGGCCACCGCCACGGTGCCGGACATCGTCAGCTGGCACGCCCTGCCCAGCGACCCGGTTGCCAACGTCGCCGCGGCGAACACGACACTCGACTCCCGCGGCATCGCGCACCCCAGGCCGTATCAGATCAACGAGTACGGCGCCTCCGACGAGCAGAACCCCGGCGACGGCGCCTGGTACATCGCCCGGCTCGAACGCGCCGGCGCCGACGGCCTGCGCGCCAACTGGGCCAGCGGCGGCAACCTGCACAACGACCTCGGCAACCTGCTCACCCACGACTCGGCCGGGCAGTACCGGCCCAAGGGCGAATGGTGGGTCTACCGCTTCTACGCCGGGCAGACCGGCACCGGCGTGTCCACCACGGCGTCCGCGGGCTACGACGCCTACGCCACCAGGAGCAGCGGAAACGCCAAGGTCCTCGTCGGCGGGGGCCGCACCACCGGCACCGTCACCGTCAACCTGCGCAACCTCGGCAGCACCAGCGGCGTCGTCGTCGGCAACCAGGTCCGTGTGCGGGTGCAGCGCATCCCGTACAACAGTGGCGGTGCGGTGCCCGGCCCGGTCACCGTCCAGGACCGGGTCGTCACCCTCACCGGCGACGCCACGGCGGTCACCATCGCCAACAGCACGATCAACGACGCGTACACCATCACGGTGCTGCCGCCCACCGACACGAGCTTCCCGACCGTCGCCGTGGCCCAGCACAGCGGGCAGTGCCTCGACAACAGCGACCTGCGCACCACCGACGGCAACCGGCAGCAGCAGTACCTCTGCGAGGGCGGCGACCAGCAGCAGTGGGTCTTCCGCCCGGTGGCCGGGGTCGCCGACACGTACACGGTCGTCAACCAGCAGAGCGGCAAGTGCCTCGACGTCAGCGGGGTGTCCACCGCCGACGGCGCCGCCGTGCACCAGTGGACCTGCGGCAGCGGCCAGAACCAGCAGTTCACCCTGCGCCGGGTCACCTACGCGGGCAACGATCCGCACGACTACCAACTCGTCGCCAGACACAGCGGCAAGTGCGTCGACGTCAGCGGGGTCTCCACCGCCGCGCGGGCGCTCATCCACCAGTGGCCCTGCAACCCGGCCACGCAGGCGAGCCCGCTCAACCAGACCTGGCGACTGCTCGGCCGATGATCCCCTCCGGAGGAAGACCCATGACCGGTAGAACGCGCCGCGGACTCGTCGTCACCGCGGTCCTGACTCTCCTGTTCACCGGCGGCGCCGTCAGCGCCGCCGAGGCCGCCACCGTCGGCACGCCCACCCGCATCGTCGGCGGCCAGTCGGGCCGCTGCATCGACATCCCGGGCTCCGGCACCACCAACGGCCTGCAGGCCCAGCTGTACGACTGCTCGGGTGCCACCGGCCAGTCGTGGACGTACACCAGCGGCAGGCAACTGACGGTGTACGGCACCAAGTGCCTGGACGCCTCCGGCCGGGGCACTATGAACGGCACCGCGGCCGTCATCTGGGACTGCAACGGCCAGTCCAACCAGCAGTGGAACGTCAACGACAACGGCACCATCACGGGGGTGCAGTCGGGCCTGTGTCTCGACGCCAGTGGAGCGGCCACCACCAACGGGACCAGGATTCACCTGTGGGCCTGCAACGGCCAGGCCAACCAGCAGTGGGCGCAGGTCACACCGGGCGGCGGCACCGGAGGGCGGCCCTGTGACATCTACGCCGCCGGCGGCACACCCTGCGTGGCGGCGCACAGCACCGTACGGGCCCTCTACAGCTCGTACCGCGGCAACCTCTACCAGGTCCGGCGCAGCTCCGACAACAGCACCCGCAACATCGGCGCCCTCACCGGCGGTACGGCCGACGCCGCGAGCCAGGACGCGTTCTGCGCCGGCACCACCTGCGTCACCACCGTCCTCTACGACCAGTCCGGACGCGGCAACGACCTGTGGTACCAGGGCTCGACCGTCGTGCCCGGATCACCACAGAGCAGGCCCGCCGTCGCGACGACCGAGTCACTGACCGTCGGCGGCGCGAAGGCGTACTCGCTCTACATCAATCCGGGCAACAGCTACTGGCGCGACGGGCACCTGACCGGAGTGCCGACCGGAAGCGCACCCCAGGGCGTGTACATGGTCACCAGCGGCACGCACGTCAACAGCGGCTGCTGCTTCGACTACGGCAACAGCGAGACCACGCGCAAAGCCGACGCCGCCGGAGCCATGGACGCCATCTACTTCGGCACCAGTTGCTGGTTCGGTGGCTGCTCGGGATCCGGGCCCTGGGTGCAGGCCGATCTGGAGTGGGGCCTGTTCCCCGGCGGCAGCAGCACCTGGAACCCCAACCAGCGCGCCTTCACGAGCAGGTTCGTCACCGCCACGCTGAAGAACAACGGGACCTCACGGTTCGCCCTCAAGGGCAGCAACGCCCAGAGCGGCGGCCTGTTCACGCTCTGGGACGGCTCGCTGCCGGCGGGCTACAGCCCGATGAGGAAACAGGGCGCCATCGTGCTCGGTAGCGGCGGTGACTGCTGCAAACCCGACGGCGGCGCCAACCAGAGCGCCGGCACGTTCTACGAGGGTGCCATCGTCGCCGGCTACCCCACGGACGCTACCGAGAACGCGGTGCAGGCCGACATCGTCGCGGCGGGTTACCGCTGAACCCCGCAACGGCGAGCCCGAACCGTCCGTGTCGGCGGCCTTCCGCGGCGGCGTGCCACCAGGTCACCGGGGCCGGCCGCCCGACCCGGATCCTCGACGGCGGTCGCTGAGCAGGTCCTCCAGCTGCGGCAGCCGGTTGGACGTCCCGGTGGGTCAGGACGACGGGGCCCGGGCGCTCGCAGGTGTCGACGAAGTCAGCGATCGCGAACGTCCCGGCCCGGGAGGTGAGCTCGCCGGCCCACGGCTGCCGGGTGGCCGTCGCCCGGGCGGCGAGCTCGCGCCAGTCCCGTGGTGCCGGGTCCTCGGCCGGGCCGGGCGGCCACGCGACGTCGAGGGTGTGCAGGCGGGCGAGGATCTCCCCCACCTGGAACGCGTACGCCGGCGACACCGGCGCTTCGGGCACCTTCTCGCCGCCGGCCCACCGGTGCACCAGCAGGCCGGAGCCGGCCGAGATCGGCTCCGGCATCGGGATGCTCGCCGCGAAGGCCGCCCGCTCGAACCGGAACACGTCCTCGGCGCGATAGCCGGCGCGGCTCATCTGCTTCCCCGCGAACGACCCCCGGTCGGTGTCGAGCCGGTACATCCGGTTGGCGTACCCACCGTGAACCCGGACCATCGGGCCGGCCGGCGTGCCGAGGTGCGTCAGGTCCACTCCGCGTCACCCAGCGCGATGAGGGCCCGTAGCGTGTCCCGGCAGTCCTCGGCATCGGTCATCACCGCGGCCGCCGTCCCGGACGCCGGCCACACGAACGAGAAACAGCTGAACCCGGTGTTCTGCCCGGTGTGCCCGTAGCACCCGGCACCGAGCTCGACACCGAGGCCGAACCCGCCCGGCACCTGCGCCGTCACCATCTGCCCGGCCAGATCCCCGGCAGCAGCGGTGACTCACCGGCGACGGCACGGGCGATCTCCAGCTCCAGTCGCACCAGATCCGCCGGGGTGCTCCACAGCCCCGCGCCGGCCCGCTCCGGCTGGGTGTGCCAGCCACCCGGCACCGGCACACCACCGCGGCGCCCGTGCGCGACACGCTGCCGATGCGCATGCGGGAACGCCTGGTCATAGCTGCTGTCCACCATGCCCACCGGCGAGAGCACGAGCAGATCCATCAGCTCGTCGAACGGCGTCCCGGTCACATCGTCGAGCAGCTTCTCCAGAACGGCATAGTGGCTGCCCGAATAGCGAAACACCGCTCCAGGCGCCAGCTCCCGGCGAACGGCAGGCGTGTTCGCCGGCGGCTCACCCCGCAAAACCTGATCCAGCGAGGGTACGGGTGAACCGGCGGCGTATCCGGGAAACCAGTTCTCGGTCAGCCCCGCGGTATGCGACAGCAGCTGGCGTACGGTGACCGTCCCCTCCCCCGGCAGCCGCCAGCCGCGCAGATGGTCGTTGACGTCGTCGTCGAGGCCGAGCACCGAGTCGGCGACGAGCCGCAGCACCCCGAACGCGGCGACATGCTTGCTGATCGAGCACGCCGGAAACAGCAGGTCGTCCCCGTCGGTCCACAGGTCCCCGCCGATCCGACCGACCGCGATCGCGGCACGCGCGATCCGGCTGTCGCCCGCAACGAGCTCCCGCCAGCCCTCTCGCATGCTCACACCCTGCCCGTACCCACCGGCAAATCTCCAGGCTAGAGAGCTTTCGGAATCAGGGTCTGCGCCGGCGTCGACTGGCCATAGCTCAGCCAGGTCATGACGTCGCCGCAAGCCCGTTCACGCCGCGGTTCACGGACTGGTCGCCGAGACGTCCGCTGCCCTCGGCCCGGGGGACTCGTCACCAGGACGTCTCCGGCCCATTGCCCCGAAGGGCTGGTCGCCGAGACGTCCGCTGCCTTTGCCCGGGGACTCGTCACCAGGACGTTCCCTGCCTTCGCCGAGACCTTCGCCGAGGACGAGGACGAGGACGAGGACAGGCGCACACGAACACCGATCGTGCGACCCCAGCGACGCCCCCACGACCACCAGCGCACACGAAACCCCGATCGTGGGCTCTCACCAACGCCAGGGCGACGACCAGCGCACACGCAACCGCTACGTATGCGCCCATCACCGCCGGCGACCACGGAGAGGAGCGACTACACGGACTACCGACACGCGGGGCCGGGTCGCCGACGCTGGTACGGACTACCGACACGCGGGGGCCGGGTCGCCGACGCTGGTACGGACTACGGGCACGCGTGGGCCGGGTCGTCGACGCCGGTGTCGCGCCGCGGTCGCACCCGAGCAGCGGTTCGGGTGGGCACAAGGCCCATCGCCGGAGCCGTCCGGTGCACCCGGTAGGGGAACCCGGGCTCGGCCACCGACCGCAGACGGCGGCGACAACACCCGAACCCGCCAGGTAGACCGGCCGGGGGCGGCGGTGACCTGGCACAGACCCTGACCTCGGAGGCTCCCTAGCTGCGCTGGAGTTGGAAACGCTGGTTGGCGCCGGTGCCGGGCGTCCACTGGGAGATGCGGGCGCCGTCGGCGGTGGCGGCCTGCCACACGTCCATGGCGAGTCCGCTCTGGCGGTTGATCAGGACGACGATGCCGCCGCCCCGGTCCTCCACCCGCCACTGCTGGCCGGCGGCGTCGACGTCGGGCTGCTGGGTGATGTCGGTGCCGGTGCCGTTTCCGGCCACCTGCAGCACCAGGCCGCTGTGCCGGGCCCGGATCCGGTAGTAGCCCGCGCCGGAGCTCAGGAAGTCGAACTGCTGGTTGGCGGCGCTGCCGATCTGCCACTGGATCAGTTGCGCGCCGGCGGCGGTCGACGCGCCGTTGATGTCGGCGGCCTTCCCGCTGTGCTGTGCCACCAGCCGGTAGTGGACGCCGGTCTCCACCGGCCCTGACGCGGTGGCCGAGGCGCGGTAGGTGTGGCCCGCCTGGCCCGCGAACTCGACGACGTCGGCCTCCGGTCGTGCCGGTTGCACCGCGACACCGGTCGTGTCGTCGCGCAACTCGAAGGCGCCGGTGAAGATCCGGTTGCGGACCCGGACCGTACCGGCGCGATCCGGTGTGACGACGAGTTCGATCCGGGTGGTGCTCCACGAGGCGCCGACGGTGTATCCGCCGCGTCCGCGCAGGCCGGTGACGCTGCCGGCCGGCCAGGCGGACGGCAGCGCGGGCAGTACGTGCAGCTCGCCGTTGTGGCTGTGCAACAGCATCTCGGCGATCCCCGAGGTGGCACCGAAGTTGCCGTCGATCTGGAACGGCGGGTGCAGGTCGAACAGGTTCGGCGCGAGCCGGTCGGTGCGGATCAGGTCGCGGAGGAGTTTGTGGGCGCGGGCGCCGTCCTCCAGCCGCGCCCAGAAATTGATCTTCCAGGCGAGTGACCAGCCGGTCCCGTCGTCGCCGCGCAGTTCCAGCGTCTGGCGGGCGGCCTGGTACAGCTGGGGCGTGCCCCGCCGGGTGATCTGGTTGCTCGGGTGCAGGCCGTACAAGTGGGAGACGTGCCGGTGGGTGCGCTCGGTCTCCACCCAGTCGGCGAGCCACTCCTGGATGTTGCCGCGCGAGCCGACCCTGGTCGGAGCCAGCCGGTCGCGGGCCGCCAGGACGCGGGTACGCAAGGCGGTGTCCACGCCGAGGACCTCACCGGCGCGGGCGACGCCGTTGAACAGGTCGCGCAGGATCTGGTTGTCCATGGTCGGGCCGGCGCACACGCTGGCGTTCGCGTGGTGCGGCAACTCCGGGGAGTCGGAGGGGTTGGTGACCAGGTACCCGAGCGACGGGTGGGTCACCAGCGAGTCGAGGAAGAACTGTGCGGCGCCCTTCATCGCGGGATAGCCGGCGCGCAGGAGATCGACGTCGCCGGTGAACAGGTAGTGGTCCCAGATCATCGTGGCGAGCCAGGCGCCGCCGGTCTGCCACATGCCCCACAGTGCGCCGTCGACGACGGACGACCCGCGCCAGGCGTCGGTGTTGTGGTGGGTCACCCAGCCGCCGGCCCCGTACTGCACGGTGGCGGTGCGGGCCCCGGTCACCGTCAGGTCCTCGATCATGTCGAAGACGGGCAGGAGGCATTCGGCGAGGTTGGTGGTGTCGGCCGGCCAGTAGTTCATCGGCAGGTTCGCGTTGACGGTGTACTTGGAGTCCCAGGACGGGGCCATCTCCTGGTTCCAGATGCCCTGCAGGTTCGCCGGCTGGGTGCCCGGCCGGGAGGAGGCGATCAGCAGGTACCGGCCGTACTGGAACAGCAGTGCCGACAACTGCGGGTCGTTGACGCCCGCGTGCTGGGCGATCCGCACGTCGGTGGTCTGTTCGGCGGCCGGGGTGCGCCCGAGATCGATCGTGACCCGATTGAAGAGCGCCTGGTGGTCGGCCACGTGCCGGGCTCGGAGCTGGTCGAACCCGGCGGTCCGGGCGGCGGCCAGGTGACGTCGCGCGATGCCCTGGTAGTCGCCGTTGACCGTGCGGTAGTCGACGTAGCTGGAACCGATGGACACCAGCACGGTCACGCTCGTGGCGCCGGAGACCCGTAACGTGCCGCCGGAGCTGCTGACCGTCCCCCCGGTGACGCTCACCCCGGCCAGGGCCAGGAACCGGACCGAGCCGACGATGCCCTCCATCGTGCCGGAGACTCCGTCGAGGGCGATCGTCGCGGAGTCCGGGCTGGACACGGTCGTCCGTTGCGGGCTGGCGAACGTGGCGGTGAAGGAGATGGAACCGTCCCGGTCGGCGGTCAGCCGGGTCACCACCACCTGATCGGGGGCGCTCGCGAACACCTCGCGCTGATAGCGCACACCGTTCTGCACGTACGTGGTGGTCGCGGTGGCGGTGGTCAGGTCGAGGGCCCGCTGGTATTGCGACGCCCCGGTGGCGCTGCCGAAGGCGAGCCGGAGATCACCGACCGGCTGGTACGCCAGTTGCCCGGCCGGGCTGCCCATCATCGTCTGGTTGATCAGGTCCTGGGCAGGGATCCACTGGTCGGCGAAGACCCGTCGCCGGATCTCCGCCAGGTTGCCGGCGCCCCGCGTGTTCGCCGAGTCGTAGGGTCCGCCGGCCCACACGGTGTCCTCGTTGAGCTGCAGCCGTTCGGTGTCGACGTTGCCGAACACCATGGCGCCGAGACGTCCGTTGCCGATCGGCAGCGCCCGCAGCCAGTCCGTGCCGGCCGACTCGTCGTACCAGAGTGCCAGGTCCCCGGCGGCCTGCGCGGCCGCCGGTGGCACCGCACCGGCGCGGGCGGCCGCGGTCCACCCGCCCGGCAGCATGCCGGCTCCGGCCCCGGCCATCCCGGCCGCGAGCACTCTTCTGCGTGTCATGTCGGTCATCGGATGACTCCTCCGCGGCACGTCATGAAAGGGTCCAGCGCTGGTTGGCGCCGCCGTGGCAGCTCCAGATGATCAGTTGGGTGCCGTCGGCCGAGCCGGCGCCGTTGGCGTCCAGGCACCTACCCGACTGGGGGTTCACCAGGGAGCCGTTGGCGCCCACGGTCCAGTTCTGGCCACCGGAGCCGGTGCAGGACGACAGTTGGACCAGGGCGCCGTTCCCGGTGCCGCCGCCGGCGACGCCCATGCACTTGCCGAGCGAGCGCAGGGTGGTCCCCTCGGAGGTCCACTGCTGGTTGGTGGCGCCGGTGCAGCGCCACAGCTGGATCCTCGTGCCGTCGGCGGAGCTTCCACCGCTGACGTCGACGCACTTGCCGCCAGTGCCGGTGATCGGCCCGGTGCGGGGGCCCGTGCCCCCGGACTCCTTGATCCGGATGTTGCGGAACGACACGTCGTCGCCGGTTCCGTGGTTCTGGATGCCGATGTACCCGGAGGTCAACGACCGTACCGGATCGGTGTTGGTGAAGTCGTTGATCTTGACGCCGTTCAGGAGGACCTGCAGCCGCTCCCCCTCGACCAGCAGCTCGTAGGTGTTCCACTCACCGGGTGGGTTCAGCGCCGCGTCACGGGCGGTGATGTCGGCGGACTTGAACCCGTACACCGAGCCGGTCGTCCGGTCCGTGGTGTCGGTGGCGTCGATCTGCACCTCGTAGCCGTTGGCCAGGGCCGCGTTCGGGTCGCTGCCGGCCGGGAAGCCGATCACCACGCCGGAGTTGTCGTCGCCCGGCATCATCCAGTCGAGTTTCAGCGAGTAGGAGCGGAACTCCCTGGTGCTGTACCACAGCATGCCCGGTCCGCCGGAGGTCGTCAGTGTCGCGTTGCCGTTGGCGAACCCGCCCGGCCCCGCCTGCGACCAACCGGTGGTGGAGCCGTTGTAGAGCGTGGTGTAGCCGGTCTCCGGACGGCAGTCGGCCCTGGTGCGGCCGGCGGCGTACCGGATGCCGCCGAGCACCTGCGCCCGGAAGCCCGCCTCGGTGTAGGAGGCCTGGGTGTGGCCGCTGCCGGTGTAGAACGACCGCCCGCCCTGGAGGGTCTTGCACCAGGTGTGCGGGTGGTCGGCGCCCATCGTGCCGCCGGAGTAGGTCGACTCGTCGAGTACCGACAGGACCCGGGCCGACGAGCGCGGATTGGTCCGGAAGTTGTACCACTCGTCGGTGCGCGCCACCGTCGGCGCCAGTCCGGCGGTGGCCGCGTGTGCCCGGTTCTCCACCCGTACCGTCGCCTGCTGGATCGCGGGATGCGAGGAGAAGTAGGCCCCGACCAGTTCGCCGTAGAACGGCCAGTCGTATTCGGTGTCGGATGCCGAGTGGACACCCACGTACCCGCCACCGGCGCGGATGTAGTTCTCGAAGGCGCTCTGCTGGGTGTTGTCGAGCACGTCGCCGGTGGTGTTGAGGAAGACGACGGCCTCGAACCGGGCCAGGTTGGTGGCGTTGAACTGGCCGGAGTCCTCGGTGGCGGTCACCGTGAAGCTGTTGGCCGCCCCGAGGTCACGGATCAGCTGGATGCCGGCCGGGATGGCGTCGTGCCGGAAGCCGGCGGTCTTGGAGAACACGAGCACGTCGTACGGTGTGTCGGCGGCGCTCGCCGGGGTGCCGCCGAGGCTCGCGATGCTCAGCAGCACCGCGGCCGTGGCACCGAGAGCGGTGCGGATCAGTGATCGCATGGCCGGGGTTCCTCTCATGGCGTGGTCCAGCGCTGGTTGGTGCCGCCGTGACAGCTCCAGATGATCAACTGAGTGCCGTTGGCCGAACTGCTGCCGTTGGCGTCGAGGCACTTACCCGACGGGGTGTTGACCAGGGAGCCGTTGGATCCGGCGGTCCAGTTCTGCCCTCCGGAGCCGTTGCAGGCCGACAGTTGCACCAGGCTGCCGTCGGCCGTCGCGCCGCCGGCGACGCTCATGCACTTGCCCAGCGACCGCCAGGTGGTGCCGTTGCGGGTCCACTGCTGGTTGGTCCCGGCGTTGCAGGTCCACAGCTGGATCTTCGCGCCGTCGGCCGAGCTCGCCCCGTTGACGTCGACGCAGGCACCGCTCGCGCCGACGATCCGGCCGGTCGCCCCGCCGCCGGGGACGGCCCCGAACGTGAAGGCGTCGAGGTCGAACAGCGTGCCGGTGCCGCCCTGGAAGGTCAGGTAGAGGGTGGTGGTGCCGGCCGGGACCCCGGACAGGGTCGTCGACACCTCGGTGAAGGTCTCGTAGCTGCCGGTCACCGGCACCGTGACCGTCCCGAGCACCGTGCCGGTGGCCGAACCGGTGCGGACCGAGAGGGTGCCGCCGGCCCCACCGGACGAGACCCGGGCCGTGAACCGGTTCTCGGTGCCGAGGGCGTAGCGCGGGAAGGCGATCCAGTCGCCGTTCTGGATGTCGCCGACGGTCCGGCCGCCCTCCGCGGTCGCCTTGTCGTAGAGGCCGGTGCCCGACTGGGTGGTGCGGTGTTCCGCCTGCCGGTGCCGGGGCTGCAGGATCTGCTGCGTGTGCGTGGTCAGAGCGGGCTGGTCACCGGCGCCCCGGTCGGTGTACTCCGCGTCGAACACCGCGTACAGGTTGGCCGCCGTGTCGTGCTCGCCGTCCACCGGGATCTGCAGCGTTCCCGAGCACCCGGTGCTCGAGGTGATCGCATGCGCGTGGTCGTCGTGACCGAGGTAGTAGCTCACCTTCACCCGGCTGCAGTCCACGGTGCCGTCCTCGGGGTCCGAGACCGTGACCGTGTAGGGCACGTTGTCACCGAAGGTGAACAGCGCTCCGTCCGCCGGCGTGTTCAGCGTGACCGTGGGTGCGGTGTTACCGACGGTGATCGTCACCGAGGCGTTCGCCGTCAGTCCGGCGGGATCGGTCACGGTGAGCGTCACGGTGCGCTGGCCGTTGCCGGTGAAGGTGTGGCTGGGGTTCGCCGCCGAGGAGGTGCCACCGTCGCCGAAGCTCCACGCGTAGCTCAGGGCGCCGCCCTCGGGGTCCGCCGAACCACTGGAGGAGAAGGCGACGGTCAGGGGTGTGGCGCCCGAGGTCCGGTCGGCAGCGATGCGGGCGGTCGGGGTCTGGTTGTTGCCGGCCTGGTTGTACTCGATGCGGTACAGGGCGGAGCTCGCGTCGCCACTGCCCCAGCCGGTGCCGTAGTCCAGCACGTACAGGGCTCCGTCGGGTCCGAAGGCGCTGTCCATGATCTGGGTGCCGCGCCAGGGGAACTCGCTGATCTGCCCGGCCGACCCGTCGGCGTTGACGTCGATGCTCTTGATCCAGCGCCGGCCGAACTCCGTCGCGAAGTAGTGACCGTCGAGGGCCGCCGGGAACTTGACGGTGGACGGGTTCGCCGCGTCGTAGCGGTACACCGCGCCACCCATCGGCGACTCCGAGCCGCAGCCGAACGCGGCCAGTGAGCAGTTGTCGTATTTGATCCACGCCGGCCGGGCCGCCGGCAGGTTGGTCAGCCCGGTGTTACGCGGCGAGTTGTTGACCGGCGCGGCGCAGTTGAACCGGCTCCCCGAGGGCCCGGACGGGAACGTGTAGTCGACATAGGTCTCCGCCGTCGTGTTCGACCCGGTGCAGTAGGGCCAGCCGTAGTTGCCGGCGGAGGTGATCCGGTTGAACTCGACCTGGCCGGCCGGGCCGCGCGTCGACGTGGTCGTGCCCGCGTCGGGTCCGTAGTCGGCGACATACAGCGCGCCGGTCGGCTTGTCGACGCTGAGCCGGAACGGGTTGCGCAGACCCATCGCGTAGATCTCCGGCCGGGTCCGGGCGGTTCCCGGCGGGAACAGGTTGCCCGCCGGGATCGAGTACGTCCCGTCCGGGTTCACCTTGATCCGCAGCACCTTGCCGCGAAGGTCGTTGGTGTTTCCGGCGGTGCGCTGCGCGTCGTAGACCGGGTTGCGGTTGGAGCGCTCGTCGATGGGCGTGTAGCCGCCCGAGTCGAACGGGTTCGAGTCGTCCCCGGTGGACAGGTAGAGGTTGCCGGCCGCATCGAAGTCGAGGTCGCCGCCGACGTGGCAGCACATGCCACGACTGGTCGCAACCTCCAGCACGGTCACCTGACTGCCGGTGTTGAGGGTGAAGTCGGCGTTGAGGGTGAACCTGGCCAGCCGGTTGACTCCGTTCCACGCGGAGAAGTCGGTGCCGGTCGCCGGCGCGTCACCGGCGGGAGTCGACAGAGGTGGCGCGTAGAAGAGGTAGACGAACCGGTTCGTGGTGAATCCGGGATCCACCGCCACCCCCTGCAGGCCCTCCTCGTCGTGGGTGTAGACGGGCAGCGTGCCGATCACGGTGGTGACACCGGCCGCGGTGGTGCGGCGCAGGACACCGTTGCGGGCCGTGTGCAGCACCGAGCGGTCGGGAAGCACCGCCATCGACATCGGCTCGCCCATCTCCGAGACTCCGCGAGCGAGCTCGACCTGCTGGAAGTCGGCGGCGACGACCGGATGGGCGGTGGCCGGCGACACCGGGCCGGCGATGGCCGCCAGCATGCCGGTGATCAGAAGAACGGCGGCCGCTGCCGCCGAGATCGCGCGCCGCGGGGGCGCAGCGGTGCGGACTTCGCGCACCAGGCGCGCACCGGGCGCGCGGCGGCTGAGAGAAAAGGGCATGAGGGACTCCATCGCACGGGGGAGGTCGGGGAGCGTGCGGTCGGATCGTCACCCGCTCGCCCGTCGGCGGAGAGGTGATGGCAACGCGGTGTGGGGATGGCGGGAGCGCTCGGCGACGCTGAGTGCCCGCATATGACGTATGACCTTTGCCAGGCCGACGTTAAGACGGCGTTTCCGTCCTGTCAAGCGAAGAACGTCAATCAATGAATTCCGGAATCCGGCCAATCTGGTGCCGGAAAAAATGTCACGAACGCGGCCCCGGAATAGTCGCGTTGACATATGAGAATGCAGATCCGATGCTGGCCCTGCCAACTACAGACGGGCAGCCTCAGGCCGACCCGGGTTGCGGGGCCCGGCCGCCTGTGACCCCCGGACGCCCGGTGGTCAGACGGGATACTGCGGCGGCAGGCGGCCCTCCTTGCGGTACCGGAACCACAGTCGCCATGCCTGGACGCTGAGAGCGGTGGTCCCGATCGCCGCGAGCGCGGCCCCGACCGACATGCGATGACGCGGCGCGTCACAGGTGTCCTGGATGGTGTACGGATCCGAGGCCACATACCGGATCTCGACCGTGGCGCCGGGATCCTTCACCTCACAGGTCGCCGGCACGGTGTTGGTCTCGATCAGCCTGCCGTCGGACGTGGTGAACCTGACGGTGTGGTTCTCCGTCTGGCCGAACCTGTCGGTCCTGATGACCTCGCCGGTGACCACCACGCCCTCCTCGGCGAGGTGGTATGCGGTCACCGCGGTACCCGCGAAGTACCACCAGGCGCCGACGGCGATCCCCGGCAGCAGGAAGCGCAACCACCAGACCTTCCGAAAGGCGGCGCGGCCCGGCCGGCGGTCGCCCTCCGCTCTCGCCGTGTCCCCCATCGGCAGCCTCCATTCGCGACCCTCGATTCCGGCCCTGTGGTTGCCTGGTCGCGGTGGATCGAAACCTCCCCCGGGGAGCGTGCCGTCACGACTCGGCGGGCGGATGGCTCGAGGCGTTGTACGCCTTCTTGGCGGCGACCACGGCCGGCTGGACGTGATCGGGGTCGACGCCACTCACGTTCAGTGGCGGGTGCAGGCGCCGGACGAGAGTGGCCTCGACGGACACCGGCTCCGCGTCCTGTGCCCAGGTGAGCTGCAGGTTCGCGTGCATCCAGGCGGTCAGCCGCGTCTCGTCCTCGGGGATCAGGACGACCCGGTCGGTCCAGGTGGTCCGGTAGCCCTCGGACAGGAGCAGGCCGGCGAGGGTGCGCCGCAGCGTCGAGCTGCCCGAACGCCTCAGATGGTTGCGCAGGATCCGGGCCCGCAGGCTGCCGGCGCGGCCGAGATAGAGCAGCCGCAGCGACGGCACGCTCGCGTTCGGCGGGCCGGGCAGGTCGGGCAGGACCGACGGAGCCGCCCACCAGGCGTACACGCCGCCGCCACGGCCGAGTCTCTTGACGGCGGCGTCGAGCCGCACCGGCGGCTCCGACAGCAGGCGTAGAGCGGCCTCCGCCCGGGCCAGGGCGGGCGAAGGGCCGTCGGGTCGAAACTCAGGAGTAGTCATCGAGGCCATGGTAGGGCGGTCCCGGCGGCGGCCCGGTGGCTGCCATCAGGCGGAACGGGCATGGCGGAAGGTGCGGACGGCCAGCGGGACGAAGATCAGCAGCAGGGCGGTGAGCCACAGCAGCGCCCAGGTGGCCGGGCCGGCGGGGGCGGCGCCGCCGATGGTGAGGCCGCGGACGGCATCGACGACGTGGGTGACCGGGTTGTGCTCGGCGAAGGCGCGGACCGGGCCGGGCATGGTGGCGGTCGGGACGAACGCCGACGACGCGAACGTCAGCGGGAACACCCAGACGAAGCCGGCGGACTGGGCGGTCTCCGGGTTGCGGACGGACAGGCCGATCCAGGCGCTGATCCAGGAGAAGACGAACGAGAAGGCCAGCACCAGCAGGAAGGCGGCACCCCACTGCCAGGCCGGCTGGGTGGGGCGGAAACCGACGAGCAGACCGACGGCGATCATGACGGTCAGGGTTCCGATGTTCATGACGAGGTCGGCGACGGTACGGCCGAGGAGCACCGCCGAGCGCGCCATCGGCAGGGACCGCAGCCGGTCGACGACGCCGCTGCCGAGGTCCTCGGTCAGGCCGAGACCGGTCACGAGGGCACCGAAGATCGCGGTCTGCACGATGATGCCGGGCATCAGGAAGTTGACGTAGGAGGTGGCGCCGGTGTCGATGGCGCCGCCGAAGATGAAGCGGAACAGCAGGACGAAGATGACCGGCTGGACGAACGAGAACACGATGTAGGTGGGGCGGCGCAGGGTGCGGCGCAACTGGCGGGCGGCCATCACGCGGCTGTCGGACAGGACGGCGGCGAGCGTGAGCCGTTGCCGGCCGGCGCGGGTGACGATGCCGGTGCTCATCGGGTCTCCTCGAGGACGGTGGTGGCGGCGCGGCCGGTCAGCGACAGGAACACGTCGTCGAGACTGGGCCGGGTGAGCTGGATCGTGGCCACGGTGACGCCGCCGCGGTCGAGACGCCGGAGGGCCTCTGCCGAGGCTTCGGGGCGCGTCACCCGTACCGTCAGATCTGCGGAATGCGGGTCGGTGGTGACGGCCGCGCCGACGTCGGCCAGCAGCGTCGCCGCGTCCTCGACCCGGGCCGGGTCGTGCAGCCGGATGTGCAGGATGTCGGTGCCGATGCCGGCTTTGAGCTGTTCGGGGGTGCCTTCGGCGATCACCCGGCCGGCGTCGACGACGGCGATGCGCTGGGCGAGCCGGTCGGCCTCCTCCAGGTACTGGGTGGTGAGCAGCACGGTGGTCCCTTCGGCGCGCAGCTCGTCGATGATCGTCCACAGCTCCAGGCGGGCGCGGGGGTCGAGGCCGGTGGTGGGCTCGTCGAGCAGGAGCACGGGTGGGCGGCCGGTGAGACTGGCGGCCAGGTCGAGGCGTCGCCGCATGCCCCCGGAGTAGGTGCCGACGCGCCGGTCGGCAGCGCCGGTGAGGTCGAAGCGCTCGAGCACGTCGCCGGCGCGACGGCGGGCCTCGGCGCGGGGCAGCCGGTAGAGGCGGCCGACCATCTCGAGGTTCTCGCGGCCGGTCAGCTCCTGGTCGACGGCGGCGTACTGGCCGGCGAGGCCGATGGAGAGGCGGGCCGACAGCGGGTCGGCCACGACGTCGTGGCCCATCACGCGTGCGGTGCCGCGGGACGGGCGCTGCAAGGTGGACAACACCCGGACCAGGGTGGTCTTGCCGGCGCCGTTGGGGCCGAGGACGCCGAGGACCGTGCCCGCGCCGATGCGCAGGTTCACACCGTTCAAAGCGGTGACCTTGCCGTAGGCCACTGCCAGGTCCTCCACGAGAACCGGATCCGTGTACGTATGCATGTACGTAGTCGTACACGTATGAGTACACTCCTGTCCAGAGGGGGTCCCATGCCGAACAAGACCATCTACATCGCCGACGACGATCTGCCGCTGCTGCAGCAGGCCCAGGAGTTGACCGGGGGCAACCTGTCCGGAGCCATCGTCACGGCGCTGCGCCGCCTGGTCCAGGTCGAGCGGGCCAAACAGGCGGGATATGACGAGATCACCGTCAAGGTCGGGGTCGGCAGCTCGTCGATCAAGCGGTTCCTCGGCATCGCCCTGGGCGAGTGGACGGCGTCGGCCAACGAGGGTGAGGAGACGTATTCGCTGTTCCGCACCAGCGGAGGCCGGTTGGCCGTGCACCACTCCCGCTCCGAGCTGACCACTCCGGTCGGGCCCAACGCCGAGCGCAGCCGGAAATGGTCGACGGGATGGCGTGGCTGGATCGGCGACTGGTCACCCGACCAGGCCTGGATGCGCACCCCGGCCCAGGCCACGTTCTCCGTCGTCGACACCGTCGAGGAGCTGGAGCCGCTGCTGCCTGCCGAGCTCTACGCCCTCGCTCTGCAGACCATCCGGGAGGAGCCGGAGGTGGAGGACCTCGACATCTGAGGTCAGCGGCGGCGCCAGGCCAGACGCTGGACGAGCAGGGTCAGCACGCCGGCGAGGATGATCGACGCCATGTTGATCACCAGTTGCAGCATCGACCCGTACGCCTCGTCGCTCACGCCGTAGGCCACCGCGACGGCCGCGTTGGCCGCGGCCGGGACCGTGGTGACCGAGATCAGCACGCCGACCAGGGTGCCGGCCTTGGCCGAGGTCAGCGACAGGATCCCGGCGATGCCGCCGAGGAAGCCGATCACCCACGACAGGGCGTCGGGCCGCCAGATGAAGTCGGTCAGCGGCCGCTCGGCCAGCAGCATCGACTCGTTCACCAGACCGGCCGCGGTGAGCAGCCACACCGCGATGACGGTGACGACCATGCCGACCGGGAATCCGACGGCGAGCGCCACCGTGGACCGGCGGATCAGGAACGGCTTGCGCCGCACGAGACCGACGCAGAGCGCGGCGAGCGGACCGAACTCCGGCCCGACC
The DNA here is from genome assembly GCF_050956125.1 of Actinoplanes sp. CA-252034. Classification (NCBI taxonomy): domain Bacteria; kingdom Bacillati; phylum Actinomycetota; class Actinomycetes; order Micromonosporales; family Micromonosporaceae; genus Actinoplanes; species Actinoplanes sp. CA-252034. The sequence continues at coordinate 4,777,824 of NZ_CP191846.1, read as the reverse complement.
ACCATCGATCCGACGATGAGGATCGGCTGGTCCAGCAGCACCCCGATCGCGGCGATCACCATGGCGACACTCATGAAGGTGAGGAACGCCACCGACAGGCGGGTCTCCTCCCCCGTCTGCTGCTCGATCTCGTGCCACACCACGGCGTCGACACCCAATCCGGGGGTACGCCGCGCGGCGCGCTCGGCCGAAGCGGACATCGCGGCGTCGACCTTCTCCACGACGATGGCGCCCCGACCGCCGACCCCCAGCTCGCGAAGCCGGTCGAGCACGGCGGTGGCGCCCTCCCGGACCACGTCGAACTCCACCACGTCGCCCGCCGGGTCCTTCGCCGCCGACGGCAGCACCACCAGATGGGTGACCGCCTGATCGCTGAGGAGGAACTGCTGGAGGCGCCCACTCAGCGACGGCGGCGTGATGACCCGTACATGCAGCATGGCGGCAGTTTAGAGAAACGGGCCTCGGGTGATCGTGGCTGGACGTCCGGTCGTAGCGTGACCCCGGCGGCACGACGCCGCCGACGACAGTGTGGAAGTGAGCCATGGAGAAGACCACCACCGAGGAGCCCGCCGAACCGGGGTATGCGATACCCGCGGTCCTGGACACTCCGGCGCAGGAGCACCCACACACCGGGACACTGGCGACGTGGCTGCTCAAGCACCGGGTGCAGCCGGTCGGCCCGGCTGCCGGGGAGGCGCACGCCGAGCAGCATCCCTGGTGGAAGGTGATGTGCCTGACCGGCGTGGACTACTTCTCCAGCCTCGCCTATGTGCCGGCGATCGCCGCGGCCGCGGCCGGTGCGGTGTCCCCGCTGGCGACCCTGCTGATCGTGGCGCTGACCCTGCTCGGGATGCTGCCGATGTACCGGCACGTCGCCCGGGAGAGCCCGCACGGCGCCGGGTCGGTGGCGATGCTGGAGCGACTGCTGCCGTTCTGGCGGGGCAAGGTCTTCGTGCTCGTGCTGCTCGGGTTCGTCGCGACCTCGTGGATCATCACGATCACGCTGTCCGCCGCCGACGCGAGCCTGCACGTGCTGGAGAACCCGCACGCGCCGCAGGCCCTGCACGGGCACGCGGTGGCGCTCACCGTGACCCTGCTGCTGCTGTTGGGCGGGGTGTTCCTGCTCGGCTTCAGCGAGGCGGTCAGTGTCGCGATCCCGCTCGTCGCGATCTTCCTGGCGCTGAACGCGGTCATCATCGGCGTCGGAGTCGCCGAGATCATCGGATCACCGGACGCCTGGTCGGCGTGGACGGCCGAGCTCACCTCCGGCGGTGGCGGCTTCGGTGACCTGCTCGTTCCGGCGCTCGTCGCGTTCCCGCTGCTGGTGCTGGGCCTGTCCGGGTTCGAGACCGGGGTCAGCATGATGCCGCTGGTCGCCGCGGACGGCGAGAACGCGGAGCAGCGGCTGAGCTCGCGGATCCACAACACCCGCAAGCTGCTCACCGTGGCCGCCCTGATCATGAGCGTCTACCTGCTGGCGAGCAGTTTCGTCACGACCCTGCTGATCCCGGCCGCCGAGTTCGCCGAGGGCGGCGACGCCAACGGGCGGGCCCTGGCGTGGCTGGCGCACGAGCAGCTCGGCGAGGCGTTCGGCACGGTGTACGACATCAGCACCGTGCTCATCCTCTGGTTCGCCGGCGCGTCGGCGATGGCCGGGCTGATCAACATCGTGCCGCGCTACCTGCCCGGGTACGGCATGGCCCCGGAGTGGGGCCGCGCGGTCCGCCCGGTCGTGCTGGTCTACACGGTCATCAGCGTCGCCATCACGATCGCCTTCGACGCCGACGTGGACGCGCAGGCCGGCGCCTACGCCACCGGCATCCTGGCCATGATGGTCTCCGGCGCGTTCGCGGTCACCGTGTCCACGTTCCGCCACCACCGGCCGCTCGTCGGCGCCGGGTTCGGGCTGCTCACCGCGATCCTGGCGTACGCCCTGGTGGAGAACGTGATCGACAAGCCGGACGGCATCGCCATCTCGGCGATGTTCATCGCCGGGATCATCGTCGTCTCACTGATCTCACGGGTGTCGAGGACCACCGAGCTGCGCACCGACCGCATCGAGTTCGACGACGCCGCACGCCGGTTCATCACCGATACGCTGGCCTACGACGGGCGGATCAACCTGATCGCCAACCGCCGTCAGGCCGGCGACGCCGACGAGTACGCCCAGAAGGAACGCGAGCAGCGCGGCGACAACCCGGTGCCGGGCACCGCCGACGTCATCTTCCTGGAGATCGACGTGGTCGACCCGTCCGCGTTCAGCGACGTCCTGAGCGTGCACGGGGTCGAGGTCGACGGTCACCGGGTGCTGCGGGCCGAGGCCCCGGCCGCGCCGAACGCCATCGCCGCGATCCTGCTCGCCCTGCGCGACAGCACCGGGGTCCGCCCGCACTGTCACTTCGCCTGGGCCGAGGGCAGCCCGCTGGTCCACATGGTCCGCTACTTCCTGCTCGGGCGCGGCGACACCGCCCCGGTCACCCGGGAGATCATCCGCGAGCACGAGACCGATCCGGCCCGGCGACCCGGCATCCACGTCGGCGCCTGACCGACCGCCCCACCAGCGGCGGCCCGGCTGACGTCAGCCGGGCCGCCGGACGGCCGCGCGGAAGGCGATCGGGGTGACGCCCGCCCGCTGCAGGAAGTACTTGCTGAAGTTGGTGGCACTGGTGAACCCGAGCCCGGCGGCGATCTGTGCCGCGGTCCGGTCGCTGTGCGCCAGCAGCCGCTTGGCCTCCAGGATCAGGCGGCGGTCGATGAAGTCCTTCGCGTCGACACCGGCGGCGGCCCGGGTCGCCCGTGACAGGGTCCGCGCCGACCAGCCGAGCCGGCGCGCGTAGTCGTCCACGCGCCGGGTCCGGGCGAAATCCCGCTCCACCGCGTCCCGGAAGCGCAGGAACGTGTCGTCACCGGACGGGCCGTCGGCGGTCGGCGCCAACTGCAACACCAGCACCGCCAGCAGATGCCGGAGCACCGCCTGCCGTGCCTCGATCGGTCCCCGCCCCGGCGCGGCGAAGACCCGGCTCAGGTGGGCCGCCGAGTCGGCGAGGGCCGCCCGGTCCACCGGATCCGGGTCGTGGACGACTCGTGCGTGCGGATCGTCCAGGCGCACCGCGGCGGCCGTGGCGGCGTCGAGGAACTCCGGCTCGAACAGCACCAGTGTCCCCTCGGCCCCGCCCAGGTCACCCCACTGCTGCACCTGACCGGGCCGCACCCACATCCAGCGGCCGGGCGTGAGCGTGTGCCCGGTGAAGTCGAGGGTGTGCTCCAGCGACCCGCTGCGCAGGCACAGCAGGTGGTGGAAGGTGGGCCGCCGCGGCTCGGCCGTGGCCCGCCCGCGCAGCCGTGCCAGCTCCAGCACCTCGACCCCGCCCGGCGTGCCGACCGGCGCCGCGAACCCCAGCTCGGCGATGCCCTGTCGGTTTTTGACCATCATGAGTCGCCAGGCTACCCGGTTACGTCCGTTTTTCGCTCCTACCGTGGACGCAACAGCACAGCACGAAGGAGCAGCAATGACCGCCAAGGAAACCGTCCTCACCGCCGCCGCTCAGCTCTTCGGCGACCGCGACCCGTCCGCCGTCGACCGCTGGGTCTCCGCCACCTACCGCCAGCACAGCGCTCTCGCCACCGACGGTCCCGACGGGCTGCGCGCCCTGGTCGCCGGCCTGCCCGACGACTTCCGCTACGACCTGCACCGGGTCCTCGCCGATGGTGACCTGGTCGCCCTGCACGGCACCTACCACGGCTTCGGCCCCGAGCCGCTCGTCGCCTTCGACGTCTTCCGCGTCGAGGACGGCAGGCTGGCCGAGCACTGGGACGCCCTCACCCCCGTCGTCCCCCGGACCGTCTCCGGCCGCTCCCAGACCGACGGGCCCACCGCGATCGACGCCCGCGCCGACACCGAGGCCAACCGCGCGCTGGTCACCGGCTTCGTCGAGACCGTCCTCAAGGGCGGCAAGACCGACGCCGTCACCGACTTCCTCAGCACCGAGACGTACCACCAGCACAACGTCGGCATCGGTGACGGCCTCGACGGCCTCGGCGCCGCCCTGGCCGCGCTCGCCGACCAGGGCGTCAGCATGGTCTACACCGAGCTGCACCGGGTCATCGCCGACGGCGACCTCGTCCTCACCGTCTCCGAGGGCGCCTTCGGGCCCACGCCGACCGCGTTCTACGACCTGTTCCGCGTCGCGGACGGCCGGATCGTCGAACACTGGGACATCACCCCGCAGATCCCGGGCACCCTCCCGCACGGCAACGGCCTGTTCTGACCCACCAGGCCCCTCCCGGACCTGCACGAGCCGTTCCAGCCACCGCGCCACCCGCCGGCGCGCCCGAGCTCGACGACGTGGCGCGGCGCCTGCCGCCCCATCTCGCCGGCGACCGGCCGCGCCGGCACACCGAGACCCGGCATCCGCGGGCACAGGTGCGCGACCTGCTCACCGTCCGCGGTCCCGGGCCTTTCACCCCCGAGGTGGTACGGCCACCCGACTCGTTGCTGTCCGGAGGGCGGGCCGGCCGTCGCGTGGTGACGGTCGCATCCTGACCGGGCCGCCGGCCGCCACCGCTCATCGCGCGCATCCGGTATCCGGGACCGAAACGCTCAGCAGTCGTCGTCGTCAGGCATGGGGTAACGGGCGGCCACCGCGAGCGCCTCCTCCCCTCGGCCGCTCAGCGTGCTCCACGGCGACGCCGGATCCATGCGGGACCACCTGGTGGAACCCGTCGATGTAGGGTCTCGCTGGTGGATCACCAGAACCATCCCACGCCGCTCCCGGTGGCCTACCCGCTCCCGCCCGCCGCCCCCGGCTGGAACGGCAAGACCAACGGCTTCTCGGTCGCCGGTCTCACACTGTCGATGATCGGCTGTGGCAGCCCGCTCGGCCTGATCTTCGGGATCATCGGGCTGCGGCAGACCAGCCGTAACGGCGACCGCCGCGGACGTGTCTTCGCGATCCTGTCACTGATCGTCGCCGTCGGCTGGTTCGCGTTCTTCGCCTTCACCACGATGAAGGCGCTCACCAGGACCGTCCCGGACCAGTCGGAGCGGGACGCCTCCGGGGTCATCCGGATGGAACAGCCGATCCGCTTCGCCGACCTGCGGCCCGGCGACTGCGTCAAGGGCAACCGGGGTACCGCCGAGCACGACCTCGTGGCGCTGCCGTGCACGTCACCCCACTACGGCGAGGTCTTCGCCCTGTACACACTGCCCGACGGCTCGCGGGTGAAGCCGTTCCTCCCGACCGACGAGGCCACCGCGGGCTGCGTGTCACGCTTCGAGGCCTACGCCGGGACGAGGCTCCAGGAGGACCGCCAGTTCGTGACCGGCTGGACACTGAGCTCGCGCAACCGCGCCGAGACCCACAACGTAGTGTGCATCGTCGACCTGGCAGCGGCCGGCACGGGCTCGCTGCGCCGCTGACCCCGGCCGGCACGGCGCGTTCGCTCTCTACCGGCCCCGAGCGAGGCCGGTCTACAGTCGCGGCGGGTGCGGTGGGCTGGGGAGGACGACAGTGGACCTGACGGATGCTGAGGTGCGGCGCCGGCTGCTGGCGGCGGGGCCCGTCGGGGATTGGGAGACGCTGCCCGGCACGCACACCGCGCTGATGTTCGACACCGTCCGGTTCGCGGCCGACGGCACCGGCGAGACCCGCAGCGACAGCATGCTCGGCGGGGAGATCGTCGAGCGGTTCACCTGGTCGGTCGTCGGGCCCGGTCTGCTGACCTGCACCGCCGACGACGAGGTCGAGACGGTCGGTGTCCGGTTCGAGCAGCGGCACAGCGATGTCGGCGTCTTCTGGGTGATGTGCGATCCGGGCGGCGAGGGCTTCTGGCATCTGGCGCTGCCGCTGGTGCCGCGACGAGGGTGACGCTCCGATACATCTACGATCGTCACCGGCGCCGGTCGGCACCTCCGGGCGGCCACCAACGGGGAGGATCCACCATGGCACAGGGCACGTTCGGGTACGGGAGACAAGCGGCGACACCACGCAGCGTTCACCTGGTGGCGGCAGGTCTGGCGTTGCTGGGCATCCTGAACATCATCCGGTTCGTCGTGCAGACGGCGCTGACGTTCGTCGGCGACGAGTGGTCCACCGGGGCTCGGGCGATGTTCCTGATCCTGAACGTCATCCCGCTCGCCGTCTCGATCTTCTTCCTGCCGCTGGCCTATCAGCTGGACCGGGGCCGGCCGTGGGCGTGGGTCACGGCGATCGTGCTGGTCTCCCTGACCACCATCGTGGGCGCGTTCATGCTGCTCGTCATGCTGGCGGCCGGATCCGTGCTGCTGGGCCTGGCCATGTTCCTCGCGCCGCTGGCCGTGCTGCTGGGGCTGACCGTGCCCCGCTCGGTGCGCGGGTTCTTCCCCCGCCGGCCGGAGCCCGCCCCGTACGCCCCGTACCCGCCGCAGGGTCCATGGACGTCCTGACCGGCGAGCCGGGCAGGGCTGCGCGGGAGCCCGTAGTCGCCCACCCCGTCCGCGTCGGCGGGATCACCGGCTGACTCGGCGGGGCCTCCGCCGCCCGAGGACGCCACGAGGCGAACGGGATAGCGCTGACCCGGCGGGACCTCCGCGGCCCGGGGACGTCACGAGGCGCACGGGACGGTGTCGATGCGGCAGTCGGCGGGGGCCGCGTCGATCAGGGTGGCGCCGTGGACCTCGAAGGAGATCGCCACCTGCTCACCCGCCGGGACCGACGTGGTCGTGTCGTCGGGGACGAAGGTCCACACGGCTTCGTTCTGCGTGGCGGTCGCGCCCTTCACCTGGTTGATCCGGAGGGTCGACCGGGGCAGCGTGACGGTCAGGGTCCAGCCCTTGCGCACGGCCGGGCCGGGATTGGTGACCGTCACCTCCGTCCGGTAGCCGAGCAGGCCGACCACGTACGGCGTGGTGGTGTAGGTGGCGGCCAGCGGCGCGGGGACCTCGCTCGCGCCGGCCGACGGTGACGCCGTCGGGGAGGTCGCGATGCCCGCGGCGCGGGCCGGTGGTGACGCCGACACGGGCGGTCGCGAGGTGACGGCCGAGGTCGGTGCGGCCGACGGCGACGGGTCGGCCGGTGCGGGGGCCGGTCTGGCAGTCCGGCGGCCTGCTCGGGTCTGACCGAGTCCCGGTACGGCCGGACCACCACCAGCACGACCAGCAGCACCGTGACCGCGACCGCCCCGAGTGCCGCGACGACCAGCAGGAACCGCCCGGAGGTGGTCCGCTCGCCCCGGGCCGGACGAACCCGGGGCTCGGGTGACGGCCCGGTCAGCAGGCCCGTCGCCAGCCGCCACACGGCGTCGCGGATCACGTCCATCGGGGTGCGCCGCCCGCTCATTCGACGACCGACTGCAGGTCGGCGCGTGGTTCGGCGCCGTTGGCGGGGCGGCCGGTGACGAGGCTCGGCGGGATGTGCACGGCGGCGACCAGGCCTCCGTCGAAGCCGTTGTGCAGTTGCACGGTGACGTCCTGGCGGGCCGCGAACCGGCCGGTCGCCCACAGGCCCCACCAGGTTCCCCCGGGTGGCGGTTCGGGGGCGGCCATCACCTCGTGGCCGGTGGCGAGGTCGTCGTCGGTCATGCCGGGCCCGGAGTCGGTGACGGTGAGCAGGTATCCGGACGGGTCGTGCCGGCCGTCGACCACGATCCGCGAGTCGGCGGGGGCGAACGTGGCGGCGTTCTCCAGCAGCTCGGCGAGCAGGTGGATCAGGTCGGTGGCGGCGGTGCCGGCCAGGTAGGCCGACTCCACGTCGGTGCCGGCGATCCGGTCGTGGTCGCCGATCTCGGCGGCAGCGTCGCGGACGACGTCGGTCATCGGCACCAGTCGCTGCCACTGTCGTTCGGGGACCCCGCCGGTCAGGGTGATGCCCTTCTCCACGTTGCGGCGCAGCCGGGTGCCGAAGTTGCCGGCGCGGCGCAGATCGGCGGCGGTCTCCTCGTCGCCGGCACGGCGGGCCAGCGCGTCGAGCAGCCGCAACTGCCGCTGCAGCAGGCCCTGGTTGCGGCGGTCGAGGTCCTGCAGCAGGCCGCCGGGGCGGTGCCAGGGCCCGGACACGGCCGTCGTCTGCGCGGTCGTGGCGGCCGAGGTGCCGGCGCCGCGACCGCGGCGGGCGGCGATCAGCAGGCCGAGCAGGGCGACGAGTCCGATGCCGCCGATGGCTCCGGCCCACACGGTGGCGGTGACGGCTCGCGGGGTGGCGGCGTCGGCGGCCTCCCGGTTGGCGCTGTCCTGCAGGTCCCAGAGCGCGGTGTTGAGCTCGTTGAACGCCGGTGACCAGGCGGACGGGTCGGGGATGCCGTCGGAGGAGGCGGCCAGGTCGTCCTCGATGCGCTGCAGACGGATCATCGCCGTCGAGCCGGCCACGTCCCGGTGGCGTCGTGCGGCGGAGTCGGGGAGGGCGGCGCCGGCGGTGGTGAACAGGACCCGCCGGGCGCCGGCCAGCCGGGTGAGACGGATCCGGTCGTCGTCGGTCGGACCGCGGCCGGCCGAGACGGCGGCGAGCAGGGCGTCCTCCTCGGCGAGGATCTCCCGGGAGCGGCTGAGGGCGAGGATGCCGCCGACCATGGTGTCCTGCGGCGCCGCTCCGGCGGGGTCGATGACGTCGGTGTACGCGGTGACGGTCTCGCGCCGGTCGAGGCGGCCGGCGTCGACCGAGGCCCGGAGCCCGGTGAGCGCCTCCATCCGTCCCAGGAGGTCGTCGGCCGTACGGTCGGAGGCGGAGGTGGTGAGACGGTCGAGCCAGGACCGGTCCGCCTGCCGCAACCGCTCGGCCGCGTCGTCGGTGCGTCCGCGCTGGGCCGTGAGCTCCAGGATGGGCCGGTCGGTGACCGACAGCCGGCGTTCGGCTTCGAGGGCGAGGACGGCCTCGTCGATCGGACGGTCGAGCCGGTCGGCGGTGATGCGGTCGGCGAGCGCCCGGACGGCGTCGGTGACGGCGGGCACGGCCGCGGCGGCCCAGAAGGCGACGAGCAGCACAGCGCCGATCGTCCTGATCCGGCGGCTCACGCGGTCGCCTCGGGCTCGCCGATGAGCTCGCGCAGGCGGCTGAGCAGTTCGTGCCGGTCGCTGCAGCCGAGGCGCTGCCGGATGCGTGCCATGTGATGCTCCACGGTCTTCGCCGACAGGTAGAGCCGGTCAGCGATCTGCTTGTACGTCATTCCGGCCAGGACGAGGGCGCCGACCTCGCGTTCGCGGGCGCTGAGCAGGTGCTGGCCGCCGGCGGGGTCGGGGCGGGTGCCGCGGTCCTGCATGGCGCGGGCCGAGTCGAGCAGCAGGGCCATCGCGCGCCGGTCGGAGGTGCGGATCGCGGCCTGCCCGGCGAGGCGGGCGCCGTCCCAGGTGAGACCGGCGAGGCTGAGGGTGCGGGCGGCGGCGACGACGGATTCGGGGTCGGCGGTTCCGGCGAGGACGTCCAGCCAGACGGCGGCGGCGGCGGCGAACGCGGCGGCGTAGGCTCCGGCCGTGCGGGCGGCGTCGAGGTGGTCGGCGTGCCGTCGAGCGGTGTCCCGGTCGTCGGCGAGGATCGCGGCCTGTAGCCGGTACCAGTGCGGCAGGACCGTCCACACCGGCGGGTCGCCGAGGTCGGCCAGGAGGCGGTCGGCGTCGGCGAGGTGCCCGGCGACCCGGTGGGAGTCGCCGAGGCGGGCCGCGGCGACCGCCAGTTCGCCGAGCGGCAGCAGGTTGAACAGCTCGACGGGCTGGCCGATGAGTGCCTGGCAGGCGTCCGGCCAGGCGCTGCGCAGACCGATCAGGTCGCCGTTGCGGCGGGCCAGTCCGACGCGCAGCGCGGCGGCGAGCAGGTCGTCGCGGCCCTGGGCGGCGGTGGCCGCGACGGCGGCGGGCAGGCGCTGTTCGACGTCGGCGAGGCGGCCGCGCAGCATCAGCACCCAACTGCGCAGCAGGTGGTGGCGGGTGGCGAGCAGGGCGCCGCCGGTGCCGCGGTGTTCGGCGCGGGTGAGCAGCGTGTCGGCGACGTCGAGCTCGGTGCAGTGCATCGCCAGGAGGGCGCCGGTCGCGGCGGGGCTGTCCGGCAGCAGCACGGCGGGGCCGGCCGGGTCGATCAGCGTGGCGGCCTGGACCAGGGTGGACAGGGCGGCGGCGGGTGGGCCGGTCACCGACTCGGCGGTGCCGCGGGCCATCAGGGTCGCGGCGGCGCTCAGTGAGGTGGGCGGCCGGGCCGTCAGGGTCGCGGCGGCGCTCAGTGAGGTGGGCGGCCGGGCCGCGGTGTCGTCCGGCTGGATCAGGCGTTGCGCGTCGGCGAGGCGGCCGACGGCGATCAGGCCGACGGCGGCGAATCCGGCGGCCACGTCGGTGCCGGCCCATTCGTAGAGGCGGACGGCCTGGGCGGTCTGTCCGCGGTGGGCCAGGATGGTGGCCGAGACGTAGGCGGCCTCGGCGCGTTGCTGCGGTGTTCCGGCGGCGAGGACCTGGTCGGTGAGGCGCGAGGCGTGGTCGAGGTCGCCGGCCAGGGCGGTGGCCAGGGCGCGGCGGGAACCGGTGGTGCGCCCGGCGCCGGCCGCCGCGGCGAACAGCTCGGCGGCCAGGGCCGGGTCGTCGCCGAGCGCTTCCTCACCGGCGGCCTCGTAGACGTGGCCGAGACCGCTGCCGGCCGCGCCGGGGACCAGGCCGGGTGCGGCGCCGACCCGCAGCAGGGGGCGGACCAGCGGCAGGACCGGGCCGCCGCGGGCCATCTGCAGGGCGGCGAGACGCTGGCGTACGTCGATGCGCTGGCTGATCGGGCCGAGCGCGGCGATCGCGCGGCGGGCCAGGGGCACGAGGGTGCCGTCGGCGGCGAGCATGCCGGTCGCGCGGCCGGCGTCGACCAGCTCGGCGACGTCGGCGTCCGCGTCGAGGACGGCTGCGACCAGGTCGAACGACAGTCCGGCACCGGCTTCGACGGCGAGCAGCAGGGTGCGGACGGCGGGTTCCAGCTCGTCGAGGTCGGCGGCGAACGGGGCGAGCGCCGCGACCGGGACCTGCCGCGGGCCGGCGGCGGTGGTGGTGAGGGCGCCGGCCAGCCGGGTCACGTAGCGCGGGATGCCCGCGGTCTGCGCGGCCACCCAGGCGACCAGCTCATCGGTGGGCGTGGCCAGGTGTGCGGCGATCTCGATGGGGGTGAGCGTGGTCAGGGTGATGGCGGGGCCGCCGCGGCGGAGCACTTCGAGCAGCCGTAGCAGCTCGGGGCGGCGGGGCCACGGCCGGTGGGCGACCACGATCCGGGCGTCCGGGTGCTCGGCGTACGCGCGCAGGTCGTCGAGCTGCTCGGCGGTGAGCAGGTGGGCGTCGTCGATGAGCAGGACGTGGGCGGTGTCGGGGGTGCGCGGCGGCCAGGGGCCGGTCACCGTCATCCCGGCGTCGCGGTAGACGTCGGTGAGCTGCCGCAACAGGGTGGTCTTGCCGTAGCCGCCGGGCCCGGCGATGCCGGCGTGCAGCGGCGCGGCCGGGTCGGCGGTGACCCGGGCCAGGACGGAGGTGGTCATCGGGCGTCCGCCCGGATCGCGACGCGCTGGACCGGCGGGCGGGGCGGGGCGAGCTGCGGGGACGAGGCGGCCGGGAGGACGGCGAACGCGTCGGTGGGCCCGGCCACGGCCGGATCGTGCGGGGTACGGGCGGACGCCCGGCCAGGGCGGCGCCGATGGCCACGGTCATGCGGGGTTGCGGGTCGCGCACGACGGGGGCGGGGAACACCCCGGTGAGCAGATCGGACACGTACGTACATACGGCGCCATCCGCTCCGGCGATCAACATGGCGGAAAGATCGCCGGTTCCGTAACCACGACTGTGGACCAGGGCCGCCGCAAGGTCGACGGTCGGCCGGATCAGGGCGCGGGCGTCGGCCGGGGTGAGACCGTCCACCTCGAACCCGCCGACGTCGCTGAGCTCGGCCGAGGCGAGCAGTTCCATGCGGCCCGGCTGTTGCGGGGCGACCAGGGCCACCTCGGCCGTGGACCCGCCCAGCCGGTAGACGCCGAGCAGCCCGCCGGCGGTGGGGGCGCGGCCGGCGGCCTGGTGGCACTCGACGACGGCACGGGCGCGGGTCACCAGCACGCAGCCCATCAGGTCGGCCTCGGCCAGCCCGGCCTGCAGCAGCCCGAGACGCCCGGCGCCCCAGCCGGACGGGTGCGCGATCGCGACCCGTACCGGGGGCTCGCCCAGGAGCTCCCAGACGCGGTCGACGACCCAGCGGGCCATGGCGGCGGTCAGGCCGTGCGCCGGGAAGTAGCCGCCGCCGAAGTACATCGGGAGCGGGTCGCCGATGCGGTGCAGGTAGCCGGCGACCGCGTCGGCCGGGTGCTGCCCGACCTCGGCCGGGACGACGCTGCCGTCCGCGGTCATCCGCAGCGCGGACGCGACCACCGGGGAGCGGGCGCCCAGGGAGATCGGCTGCGCCGGGCCCCAGCCGGGACCGCCGGGACCTTCGGCGCGCCGGCAGACGGCCGCTTTGACGGTGCCGACACCGATGTCGATTCCCAGCACGTAGGACACGCGTTCAACTCCTCAGAGGTCGGTACCCGACGTTCGTACCAAAATGCGGTGGTGAATCGTCCCCCCAAAAATGGCGGGCCGGAGATCCCCTAATCCCCTAACCGGCCCGCCGGTGGAGTGGGGGACTCGTCCCCGATGCCCGGGGGTGGCCCCGTCCGTAGTTTTCTCCTCGGCGCCGGGCCCGCGCCGTTCGATCCGCATCAGCGTCTAGGAGCTCGACATGACTTCGCCCACCCTGCAGGACTTCGTTCTCAACCTGATCTACGACCCGGCTGCCCGGTCGGCGTTCGAGCTGGACCCGGAGGCCACCCTGCGGCACGCCGGGCTGGACGACATCACCGCGACCGACGTGCAGCAGGTGCTGCCGCTGGTGATCGACTCGGCACCGGTGGCCGGACTGACCGGCCCGGACGGGCTGGACGACCTGACCACGGGGGTGGCCAGTCTGGACGTCGCCGGTGCGGTGGCCCAGTTGCAGGCGATCGCCGCGCACGTCGCGCCGCACGACACGCTGGCCGAGGTCAACGCGTCGAGCAGCGTGAACGTCACGGCGCTCGGCCTGAGCACCGACGGGCTGACGGGCGATCTGGATCTGGGCCTGGGCACGTCGGTGTCGGTCGGTGGGCTGTCGGCCGACCACGACCCGGAGCTCGTCGTGGACAGTGCGGTGCACAGCGCCGTGACCACCTCGTCCACCTTCGTCGCCGAGCCGGTGCCCTACGACGCCGGCCTCACCGGTGACGTCGGTGGCGTGCTCGACACGGTGACGAACGTGCCGTCGGTGGTCGAGCCGGCCACTTCGGGGCTGCTTGACGTGGCCGGGGTCCACGGGGCAACCTCTTCGATCGGATCGCTGATCCAGCCGGACCTGAGCGGCGTCACGTCGCTCGATGCCGTCGACGGGCTGACCGACACCGTGACCGGTACGGTCTCCGGTGTCGGTGGCACGCTGGACGGGCTGACCGGCGGCCTGACCGGGAGTCTGACCGGTGGCCTGCTGGGCGGCGGCCACGACGTCGAGCAGCCGGCCACGCACGGCGAGTTGTTCGGTGACGGCCTGTAAGAGGCGCCACGACGAGAGGCTGACGGACGCGGATGACGAGCTGGGAAGCCGGGACGACGGCGCCGACGGGTCCCGCTTCCCTGATTCCGCATCCGCGGCCGGCGCCCGATCCGCTGCGCGGTGCCGCCGTCGACGTCGATCCGTGGTGGATGGACACCATGGACGCGGTGATCCGGACGTGCCGGGCGCACGGCCGGGCGGATCTGGCCGACCGGCTCGCCCGTCGCCGGGCCCGGCTGCTGCACCCGCAGCTGCGGGTGCTGGTGGCCGGCGCCGCCCAGCAGGGCCGCAGCCGGCTGATCAACGCGTTGATCAACGCGTCGGTGTGCGGGGTGCTGCCGGACGGTGACGCCGCCGTGCCGACCGTGGTGTGCCACGCCGACACCCCGACCGCCCACCTGATCCGGCGTGACTCGCCGGCCGCCGACTGGACGGCCGCGGTCGGGTTGCAGGCCCGGATCCCGCTGGGTGTGGAGCGGCTCGGGGTGTCGCTGGCCGAGGCGGCCGCGTCGCTTCCGGCCGGTGCGCCGGTGCACGTCGAGGTCGGTGTGCCGCGGTCGCTGCTGGCCGGCGGTCTGGTGCTGATCGACGCACCGGCGCTGCCCGGTGGCACGGACCGGGTGGCCGCGGTCCGTGATCTGGCCGACCAGGCCGGCGCCGATCTGGTGCTCTACACGTGCGAGGCGGGCCGGCATCTCGCCGACGACGAGCTGGCTCTGCTGGCCGGGCTCGGTCAGGTGTTCCCCGGTCTGCTGGTGGTGCTGACCAAGGCCGACTACGCCCCCGACTGGCGTCGTGACCTGGCCGAGTGCCGGCTGCGGCTGAACCGGGCCGGGATCGGGGCGGCGGTCGCCGCGGTGTCGTCGTCGTTGCGGCTGCACGCGGTCCGTACCGGCGACGACACCCTCAACCGGGAGTCCGGGTTCGCTGATCTGGTTGTCCATCTGCGCAAGATGGTCGAGGCGAAGCCGGACCGTCTGGCCCGGGCGACCGCCGGGGCGCTCGGGCGGATCGCGCTCCAGGAGTTGGCGGTGCCGTTGCGGGCCGAGCTGGAACGCCACGGCCAAGGCGGCTCGTCGGATGCCGCGGCGCATCTGCAGGCCACCCATCGGCGCCTCGACGACCTGCGCAAATGTACGGTCCGCTGGCAGAACCGGCTGTCCGACGAGGTCGGTGACCTGATGTCGGACATCGAGCACGATCTGCGGGAGCGGGTGAAGGCGCTGCTCGCCGAAGCCGACGAGTTCTTCGCCACCAACGACCCGGCGAAGAGCTGGGACGAGTTCGAGCCGTGGCTGCGCGACTCCCTGCAGGAGCTGGCCACGACCAGCATGACGTGGCTGGCCGAGCGGACCGAGTGGATGGCCCGCCGCACCGCCGACATGTTCCCGCCGGAGGCCGGTGACGTGCTGCCGCCGACCGCGCTGGCCATCACCGACGGGGGCGTGCTGCAGGGCGTGTCGCCGCTGGACGCGCCGCCGGTGGCCTCTTTCACGCCGGGGCAGAAGCTGTTCATCGGGTTGCGTGGCTCGTACGGCGGGGTGGTGATGTTCGGCCTGGCGACCAGCCTCGCCGGGATGTCGCTGATCAACCCGATCTCGATCGGCGGTGGCGCCCTGTTCGGGGGCAAGAGCGTGCGCGACGAGAGCAAGACGCTGCTGAAACGGCGGCAGACCGAGGCGCGCAACGCCATCCGCCAGCACGTCGACGACATCTTCACCAAGCTCAACAAGGATGCCCGGGACAGTGTCCGGCGCGCCCAGCGTGCGCTGCGTGACCACTTCACCGCTGTCACCGAGGACCTGCAGGAAGAGACCATGGAGTCGCTGCGCAACGCCAAGGCGGCCGCCGACCGGGACGCGGCCGCCCGCGAGGCGCACGGCCGGCGGCTGCGTGAGGAGCTGACCCGGCTGGCCGAGTTGCACGCCCAGGCGCAGGCGCTGAGCGAACGGGCGCGGGCTTGATCAGCGAGGAGCTCGAACGGCGTACGCACGACCTGTTGCTGCGGGCGGCGCACGTCTACCGAGGTCATCCGCTCGCCGACGCGCGGCTGCGGCACACTCTGGACCGGTTCACCGGCCCGCTGCGCCTGGCCGTCGCCGGTGCCGCCCGGACCGGGAAGTCGACGCTGGTCAACGCGCTCGTCGGGGAGGACGTGGCGCCGGTCGAGCAGGCCGGGTTCGTGACCTATCGGGACGGCGTCGACCTGCGGGCCTGGAGCCATCCGGAGCACGGCCGGCCCTACGAGGTGCCGGTCGCCCGGAGCTCCGGCGGGTTGCGGCTGGACGCGGCGGCGCCCCGGGTCGTGGTGCAGTGGCCGAGCCGGGTGCTGCGGCGCACCGAGCTGATCGACACCGGCCCGTCCACGCCGCCCGGCCAGGTGCTCGCCGAGGCCGATGCGGTTCTGCTGCTCACGCCGCGCATCGGTGAGCCGGACCTGGATTTCCTGCGCGCCGGCCGGGGGCTGCGCGGGCCGTCGGTGTGGCCGGTGCATGCGATCGTGGTGCTGACCAAGGCGGACACCCACGGTGACGGGCTTCCCGACGGGCTGCTGGAGGCGCGCCGGATCGCCCGGCGCCGCCGTCGTGAGCCGCTGACCGGCGCGCTGTGCCAGGACGTGGTGGCGGTGTCGCCACTGATCGGGCACGCCGCGCGGACCCTGCGCGACGACGAGTTCCGGATGCTCGCCTCGATCGCGGCGCTTCCGCGTACCGCCGCCGATCCGTCTCTGCTGTCGACCGACCGGTTCACCGCGGCCGGATCGTTGCCCGGCGTCGACGCGCGAGCCCGGTTGGAGCTGTTGCAGCGGTTCGGTCTCGGCGGGATCCGCCTGGCGCTCACGCTCGTGCGGACCGGCGCGGGCACGGCGGCCGTGCTGGCGGAGCGGTTGCAGGACTACAGCGGGCTCAAGGACCTGCAGACGTCGGTGGCGGAGCTGTTCGTGGCGCGGCGGGCGGCGCTCAAGTCCCGGTCGGCGCTGATCGTGCTGGACCATCTGCTGCGTACCGAACGGCTCCCGCCGTCCGGGCATCTGCTCGCCGAGTTGGAGCTGCTGCTGGCGGGGGCGCACGATTTCGCCGAGCTGCGGTTGCTGTCGGCGTTGCGGTCCGGGCGGGTGGCGCTTCCGGCGGAACGGGCGCTCGAGGCGGTACGCCTGGTCGGCGGTGCCGGCACCAGCCTCGGTGAGCGGCTCGGCCTGTCCACCGAGGCCACCGTCGACGACATCTGGGCGGTCGCCGAGGACAGCGCGGCCCGCTGGCGCCGGGAGGCAGCCCTGGGCGAGCGGACCCCGGCGCAACGGCGGGCCGCGGCGGTGGTGTTACGCAGCTGCGAGGCGATGCTGGCCGGCGACGAGGCGATGCCCGCCGGCGCCGGATAGTCCGCGTCTCCTCCCCCGCCGGTGCGCACCGGGAACGCACCAAGACATCGATATACGTCGACATTTGTGGCAGGGTGGGGCGCATGTCCACGAGGCGCACGTTTCTGGTGGCGGGTGCGGCGACGGCCGCCGGCGTCGCCGCTTCGACCCCGGCCCGAGCCGCGTCCCCCGATCGGGAGCTGCGCAGGATCCTCAAGGAGATCGATCCGGTACGCATCGAGGCGATCGTCCGCAAGCTGGTCTCCTTCGGCACCCGGCACACCCTGTCGGTGCAGGACGACCCGGTCCGGGGCATCGGCGCCGCCCGTGACTGGATCTTCGCCGAGTTGCAGCGCCACGCCGCGGCCAGTGCCGGGCGGATGACCGTCGAGCTGCAGTCGTTCGTCCAGCCGGTCTCCCCGCGGATCCCGGCGCCGACCCGGATCACCAACGTCATCACCACCCTGCGCGGCAGCGTCACCCCGGAGCGCGTCTACGTGGTCACCGGCCACTACGACTCCCGGGTCACCGACGTGATGGACGCGGTGAAGGACGCCCCCGGCGCCGACGACGACGCGTCCGGCGTCGCCGTGATCATGGAGCTGGCCCGGGTGCTGGCCACCCGGCAGCCGGAGTCGACGCTCGTGTTCGCCGCGGTCGCCGGCGAGGAGCAGGGCCTCTACGGCTCCGACCACATGGCCCAGCAGTACTTCGACGCCGGCACGGACATCCAGGCCATGTTCAGCAACGACATCGTCGGCACCGGCAACGCCCACGACGGCACCCGCAACGACCCGCGTACCGTCCGGCTCTTCGTCGAGGGCGTGCCCACCTCGGAGACCGCCGCCGAGGCCGGCACCCGCAGGAGTGTCGGCGGCGAGAACGACGGCCCCTCCCGCCAGCTGGGCCGCTTCGTCAAGGAGGTCGAGCCGGACGGCGCCGACGTGCGGGTCATCTGGCGCCGCGACCGCTATCTGCGCGGCAGCGACCACATCTCGTTCCTGCTGCGCGGCTATCCGGCGGCCCGCTTCACCGAGCCGCGGGAGAACTTCAACCACGAGCACCAGGATGTACGGGTGGAGAACGGCGTCCAGTTCGGCGACCTCCCCGAGTTCTGCGACTGGTCGTACATCGCCCGGGTGGCCCGGGTGAACGCGTCCGCGCTGTGGTCGCTGGCGCAGGCCCCCGGCACCCCGAAGGGCGTGGTCATCGACACCACGCGGCTCACGAACGAGACCACGCTGCGCTGGCAGCCCGGCACCGAGCCGGACCTCGCCGGATACGAGGTGGTGTGGCGCGAGACGACCGCCTCGGACTGGCAGCACACCCTGCCGGTCGGCAAGGTGACCACGGTGACGGTCGACCTCTCCAAGGACAACGTCTTCTTCGGCGTACGGGCGGTCGACTCCACCGGCCACCGAAGCCCGGTCGCCGCCCCGAAACCGTCCAGTTGATGATCCGGTTCGCGCCCGGCGCCCACCGCCGGGCGCCTGCACCGGAGATCCGGGCAGGCGCCTGACCCCCGTAGGGCGCAACGCCGTGACGTGGCGTCTCAGTACCAGACGGTCGTGTTGTACGTGACGGTGGCGATGCACGGAGCCGCGTACACGTACTTCCCGCCGTAGTAGCTGCCGCCCGCGTCGGACAGGCAGTGATTGCCGGTCACCTCGCTGTAGAACTGGATGCCGTTCGGCTGGCGGACGACGATCCAGCTCTTCGACGGGGTCGCGGTGCACGCGCCGACGATCAGCTCCACCGTGCTGCCGTTGCGCCGGCTGCCGAAGCACCGTCGTGTCTCCTCGTTGCGCAGCTGGCGGGTGCCGTCACCGAAGACGTGCACGTTCCACCGCTGGTAGAGGCTGTTGTTGCAGGTGAATTGGCGGAGCGAGAACTCGATGCTGTCGTCGAGGCACAATCCGGTCGCGCGGTTGCGGAAGGTCTGCACCGTGTCGGCCGATGCCGGGGTGGCCGTCACCACGGTCGTCGACGCCGCGGCGATCAACGCCACGACGAGGACCCGCAGGGCCTTGCCGATTCTCAGTCTCATCTTGAATCCCTTCTCAGCCGGCGGCGAGGCACAGACAGAGAAAAACATCGATGCCCATACCGGCCCTACACAATGCCGTGTAGCCGTTGTACGAACCGCCGCGAGGCGACACAATGTCGGAACAATCGGTCGTCGACAGTGGACTGTGGGGATGCCGTGCAGTTCCGCGTTCTGGGCGGTCTCGAGGTGCGGCGCTCCGACGGTGAGATCGTCGTGATGGGCCGGCGCAAGCAACGGGCGCTGCTGGCCGTGCTGCTGCTGAGGGCCGGTCGCGTGGTGCGCGCCGGTGAGCTGACCGCGGCGTTGTGGGGCGAGGATCCGCCCGTGTCGGCACGCGCCAACCTCCACTCGTACGTCTCCAATCTGCGCCGGATCCTCGATGCCGCCGGCGGGCAGACCGGAGGGCGGAAGCTCACCCAGGCCGTCGGGGGCTATCGGCTCGACGTCGCCGAGGACGAGTACGACGCGATGCTGTTCGCCGCCCTGGCCGCCGAGGGTCGCCAGGCCCTACGGGAGGATCAGCCGTTACGCGCCGCCGACCGGCTGGGCAGGGCGCTCGCGTTGTGGCGCGGTCCTCCGCTGGAGGATCTGAGCGACCTGGAATGGTTCGTGCCCGAGGCGGCCCGGCTGACCGAGGCGAGGCTGGCGGCGCTGGAGGACCACGCGCGGGCCCGCCTGGCGCTGGGCGAGCACGCCACGCTGGCGACCGAGCTCGCGCCGGCGGTCGCCGAGCACCCCCTACGGGAGACCCTCTGGATCCCGTATCTCCATGCCCTGCACGGCAGCGGGGCGCGGGCGAAAGCGCTGACCGAGTATGCCGCGTTGCAGGCGACGCTGCGGGACGAGCTGGGCGTCGCCCCCAGCGGGGAGCTGCAGGAGGCACACCTGCGCCTGCTCTCCGACGACCCGGCCGAACAGCCGGCCACCGGATTAGACCGCGCCGTGCCCGCTCACCTGCCACCCGCCGTCGCCGACTTCACCGGCCGCGAGGAGCAGTTGGGGCAACTGTCGAAGGTGATACCGCCCGGCACCGATCCTGCCGGGCTCACCGTCGTCGGCATCACCGGCATGGCCGGCGTGGGCAAGACCACCCTCGCCGTCCACTTCGCGCACAGCATCGCCGCGTTCTACCCCGACGGCCAGCTGTACGCCGACCTGGCCGGCACCGACCTGTTCCCGCCGACGCCCACCGAGGTGCTCGGCCGGTTCCTGCGTGCGCTGGGAGTGCCGGGCCCGGCCGTGCCGCCGGACGCGGGCGAACGCGCCGAGCTGTATCGCAGCAGGTTGGCGGGGCGTCGGGTGCTCGTGGTGCTCGACAACGCCGCGTCCGAGCAGCAGGTCGAAGCGCTACTGCCGGGCGGTGCCGGCTGTGCCGTCCTGCTCACCAGCCGCCGTTGGCTGCCCGGTCTCGCCGGGGTCCGCTGGACACAGCTGGACGTGCTCGGTGGCGACGAGGGTGTGCGGCTGCTGGCACGGATCCTGCCCGACACCCGGGTCGACGGTGACCCGCGGGCCGCGGCAGACCTGGTCCGGCTCTGCGACGGCCTGCCACTGGCGGTGCGCATCGCCGGGGCGCGGCTGACGTCCCGGCCGCAGTGGACGCTGTCGCATCTGGTGGCGCTGCTGCGCGACGAGCAGGGCCGGCTCGACCGGCTTCACATCGGGGACCTGCACGTACGCGCATCGCTCACCCTGAGCTATCAGGGTCTCCCACCGACGGCCCGCCTGCTGTTCCGGCTGCTCGGCGCCTTCGACGTACCGGACTTCCCGGGCTGGCTGGCCGGCGTGCTGTCGGACCCGGCCGGCGACGATCTCGACACCCTGGTCGACACCCTGGTCGACACCCACCTGCTGACGCCGGTGGGGATAGACGCCGTCGGGCAGGCCCGGTACCGCTTCCACGACCTGGTGCGGCTGTTCGCCCGGGACCGGGCGCGCGCCGAGGACCCGCCGGAGCGGTTGCGGGCGGCGGTCAGCCGCGGCGCCGGGGCGTGGATAGCGGTGGCCGAGCGGCTGTCGGACCGGATGCCGGGGACCTGCTTCGCCTCGATTCCCGGGCGGGTTCCCCGGCCCGACGTGGAGCAGGTCGTGAACACGCTGGCGGAGAAGGATCCGCTCGCCTGGTTCGACGCCGAGCAGCTCGCGATGCAGGCACTCATCCGGCAGGCGTGCGAGACCGGTGACGACGAGGCGGCGTTCGACCTGGCCCAGCGCATGGAGAAGTACTTCGACGTACGCGGCATGTACACCGAGTGGGAGACGTGCAGCCGGCTGGCGCTGGACGCCTGCCGGGTCGCCGGCAACCGGCGGGGCGAGGCGGTCGTGCGCCGAGGGCTGGCCGACCTCACGACCTGGGTGACCGAGGACCACAGCGGGGAGGCGATGGCCCGGTCGTACGCCGAGGCGGAGCGGGTCGAGGAATTGTTCCGTGAGGCCGGCGAGGTGGGCGGGATGGCGGACACGGCGGTGATGCGGTCGTGGTCGCTGACCGCCACCGGACGGCACGGCGAAGCGCTCGAGGTCGCCGGAGTGGCACTCGAGCGGGCGATGTGGGCCGGGCACCTGGGCGGGCAGGCGCGGGCACATCTCGCGCTGGCGGTCGCGTCCGGCGAGTCGGGGCGGCTGATGGAGGCCGTGGGCCATCTGCACGACGCTCTGCGGTGCGCCCGGGAACTCGGCAATCCACGCTGGGTGGCGACCGCCCTGCAGTTCCTCGGCATCGCGCACGGGCGAGCCGGGCAGTTCGAGGAGAGTGGCCGGTACCTCGCCGAGGCGCTGGCGATCTCACAGCAGCACCAGGACACGTACACGCTGATCCTGACCATGATCGTGAAAGCCCGGGTGGCCATGGGCAGTGGCGACGACACGGCCGGGCCGACCGCTCGGGCCGCGCTGGCGGCGGCGCGGGAGTATCGGATGACCCATCACGTGGCGGAGTCCTTGGACGTGCTCGGGGAGATCGAGCTGAACGCGGGGCATTCGGCCGAGGCGGCGGTCCATCTGCGGGAATCGGTGGGGCTGTGGCGGACGCGGGGGTGGTTGCGGTTCCAGGCGCAGGCGCTCGTGTTGCTGGGACGGGCCTTGAGCGATCACGAGGGTGAGGCGGCGCTCGCCGAGGCGGCCGATCTGTTCACCCGCCTCGGCGACACGGGAGGGGCCGCGGAGGCGGACCGGCTGCTGGTGACGCTGAGACGTCGATCAGGGTAGTGAGAGCACACCCGGACCACTAAGCGCGCAGGAAGGTGAGGACCGCCAGCACGCGGCGGTGTTCGCGCTCGTGCTGGACCAGACCCAGTTTGGTGAAGATCGACGTCACGTACGCCTCGACGGTCTTGATCGAGAGATGCAAGTCGCCGGCGACCGCCGCGTTGGACAGGCCGCGGGCCATCAGGGCGAGCACAGCACGTTCGCGGTCGGTGAGCGCGTCGAGCGGATCGCGTTCGCGCCGCCGGGCCACCAGCCGGGCCACGAGCTCGGCCTCGATGACGGTCTCGCCGCGGGCCACCTTGCGCACGTCGGCGGCGAACGCGGTCAGGTCGGAGACCCGGTCCTTGAGCAGGTAACCCACTCCCCCGTCGAAGTCGGTCATCAACCGCAGGGCGTGGTGCACCTCGACGTACTGGGAGAGCAGCATCAGCCCGACGCCCGGCGCGACCGCCCGGATGGCGGCCGCGGCGTCGATGCCCTCGGCCGCGAAGTCCGGTGGCATGCGCAGGTCGATCACGGCGACGTCCGGCGGGTCGGCGCGCACCAGGCCGATCAGGGTGGTGCCGTCACCGGCCCGGCCGGTCACCGTGAAGCCGGTGTCGGTGAGGATCCGGGCCATGCCCTCGCGGAACAGCACGGCGTCGTCGGCGAGCATCACGCGCACGGGATCACCGTCCGCAGGCCGGTGCCGGCCGGGCCGCTGTCGACGGTCAGGCGCGCGTCGAGGATGGCGAGCCGGTCGGCGAGCCCTTCGAGGCCGCTGCCGGGCCGGAACTCGGCGCCGCCGCGGCCCTCGTCGGACACCTCGACGATCAGGCCCGGCCCATCGAGCTCGACCCGCACCGCGACGGTCGCCGATCCGGAGTGCTTCGCGGCGTTCGTCAGCCCTTCGCTGACCACGAAATAGGCGGTGGACTCGACCTCGGGCGGCAGCCGCCGGGGCACCGACACGGCCAGGCGCACCGGCAGCGGCGACCGGTCGGCGAGGAACCCGATCGCGGGCGCCAGACCGTCCTGGGTCAGCACGGCCGGGTGCAGTCCGCGGGCTGTCTCGCGCAGTTCGGCGATCGCCTCCAGCAGGTGCCGGCGCACGTCGTCGGCGCGGTCGGCGATCTCCGCCGGGCCGGTGCCGGCGGCCAGCCGCACCACGGCGCCCAACTCCATCGCCACGGTCACCAGACGCTGCTGCGCGCCGTCGTGCAGATCGCGTTCCAGTCGGCGGCGGGCCGCGTCACCGGCCACGACCAGGCGCTGGGCGGTGGCCCGTAGCTCCAGGACCAGCCCGGCCTGGGCGGCCAGGTCACCGACCAGCCGCGACTCGGCCGACGACAGCGCCTCGCCGGGTGGCTTGCGCACGGTGATCGCGCCACGGAGCCGGCCGTCGTGGAGCACCGGTACGGCCGTCAGCTCGGCCAGCGTCCGCGTGCCGGGTGGCAGTGGCTCGCCGGCCGGCCAGACCGACGCCACCCGCAGCTCCTCGGCCGTCCCGGTCCAGAGCGTCACCGCCCGCGCCCCGACCGCGTCCGCCACGGTGCCGCAGATGCCGTCGAGCAGCCCGCCGGCCGGGGCGGTGAAATGCGCGGACAGCCTGGCCAGCGCCTCGTACGGGGTGGCCCGCCGCCCGTAGACGAGCCGGTCGGCCAGCCGCTGCACCCGGGCGCGCACCGGCTCGAAGGCGACCGCGACGAGCCCGGTGGCCAGCAGGGACAGCCACGTGCCGTACCCGTCGACGAGGTGGCCTGCGCCGGTGACGACGATCGCGTACCCGGCCGTGACCAGCACCGCCATCGTCCCGAAGACCAGCGACCGGTTCAGCACCGGGTCGATGTCGTAGAGCCGGTACCGCAGGATCGCGGCGCCCGCGGCGAGAGCCAGCAGCGGCGCCGTCAGCGTGCCCGGCACCGGCGAGCCCCACACCGCCAGCCCGGCGACCATCACCGCGGCCGACACCGTGACCGTGTAGAGGAACCAGCGCATCTGCCGGGCCTCGTCGCCGCGGGCCCGGCGCACCCGGACCGCCACACAGACCACCCAGGTCAGTTGGAACAGCAGGTAGGACACCGGCCGGGCCACCCGGTAGAAGGCCTCGGCGACCGTGCGCCCGGGAACCGTGAGGGGGTGGGCGGCGATCAGGCCGGTGCGGGCGTACTCGACCGGCCACAGCGCCGACACCGTCGAGAGGATCAACCCCAGGGCGAGGAGTACGCCGACGACCGGCACCCACCCGCGTGACGGCAGCCGCCCGGTCGGGAAGCACATCACCGCGACGCCGACCAGGACCAGCACCAGCGGGAGCGGCCAGACACCGAGCCAGCCGATCCAGGCGGCGCCCGGGAGCGGGCCGGGGTGCAGGCCGTACTCCCGGCCGGCGAACATGACCGCGTGGGCGACGCCGACCGCGACGAACAGCCGGCCCTCCCGGTTGCCGGGGCGTTCGGCCACCACGTAGAGCCCGACGGTGGTGAACGACGCCGCGATCAGCCCGTTGTGCAGGTTGCCGACGTGCGGGCCGAGCACGAACCCGGCGGCGACCAGCACGGCGGTCACCGCGCCGGTCGTCCAGCGCAGCGCCGCTCCGGTCTCCACGCCTGTATCGTGCCAGCGCGTCGCCGACCTGTGATGAGGGTTAACCCTGCCGATGTTCGAGGGCCGGCCCGGATCCGCCGGCGGCGCGCCGCGACGACAGTCGGGGCATGACTTCCACACCTCTGCAACGGGTGCTCACCGGGTCGCTGCTGGTCGCGCCCGCCGTCTATCTGATCGCCGATCTGCTGTACGCGACGCGTGGCTGGGACGACCCGGTCGCCGCCGTGGTCCACGTGCTCGGCGCGGTCGGCTACACCGTCGTGATGTTCCGCCTGGCCACTCTCGGGGAGGGGCTGCTCGCGGCGGTGCTGCTCGTGGTCGGCGTGTTCGGGGCGGCCGGCGACGTGGCGTACGGGTTCAACACGATCCACGTCTCCCTGGGCGACACCGACCTGGTCGACGCGAGCGGGGCGGCCGTACTCATCAAGCCGTTGGGTCTGTGTCTGCCGTTGACGTTGCTGCTCGGCGCGGTGGTGCTGCGTGGTAGGGCGCCGGCCTGGGCGGTGGGGCTGCTCGCGGTGAGCGCGCTGATCTGGCCGGTCGCGCACATCGCCGACGTCGGCTGGCTCGCCGTCCTGGTCAACCTGCTGCTCACCACGGCGTTCGGCGCGGTCTCGGTCGCGCTGTCCCGCGCTCCGCAACCGCTTCCCGTCATCTGAGCGCGCGCTGCCGGGCCATCCACTGCCAGACGCGGGTCCCGTCGATCCGCGGGTCGTTGTGGGCGAGGTAGATCCACGACCAGTGGCCGTTGAACCGGTAGCCGTCCCAGACCACCTGGTCGTAGAGGCTCATCAACGAGCCCGGGATCAAATCGTGGGCGTGGATGGTGTTCGGCTCAGGCGGCACGGTCGTGTCGTCGCGGGAGGTGACCAGCCACGTGGGCGTGGTGATCCCGGCCAGCTCGGCGTCGGTGATCAGGCGGGGGCCGCCCGGCTGCAGCGAGGCGACGACCCCGCAGACCGGCACCGAGGCGGCGAACAGGTTCGGGTACGCGGTGGTCATCTTCAGGCTCATGTATCCGCCGTTGCTGCACCCCGCGACGTAGATCCGCCGTCGGTCGATCGCGTGCCGGCGTACCACCTCTTGAACGATCTCTTGAATCTGCGGCGCGAACCGGGGGCCGTCCTCCATCCAGAACGACGTGCTCTGCGGCGCCACCACGTAGGCGCCGTCGAAGATCCGCTGCGCCTCGCGGGTGGCGAACCCGAGCGCGCCGCGGTTGGCCCGCAACGTGGTCTCGTTGTCGTAGTAGCCGTCGCGCAGCGAGGCGCCCTCTCCCCCGCCATGCAGCCACACCACGAGCGGGCGCCGCCTCTCACCCGGCGAGAACAGGCGGTACTTCATGCCCGAGCTGGAGACGTGGTGGCTGAACGCGTCGACCTCCGGGTCGGCCAGCCGCCCCTGGACGAACGCCGTGATGGTGACCGGGCGCCCGTGACGGGTGCGCACCGGCGCGGTCTGCGTGATCGTGTAGGTGAGGTTCAGCCGGACGTTGCGGCCGCGGCTCACGATGTAGCCGAGGGTCCCGCCGCCCACCTGGCCCTCACCGTGCGCAAGGTCGAGGACCACGTTCCCGTGACGGTCGAGCCGCGCCGCCGTCACCGTACGGTCCAGGTCGTACTCGCTGAAGATCAGCTCCCCCGGCTCGAGAGGGATCGGGCTGGTGGCCTTGGCGTGCACCGTGAAGGTGCCGGCCGTCAGGGAGGCCGGGTCGATCCTCAGCCGGGCGGTGTCCAGGGTGACCGAGACGACCTGCTCGCCGCCGTCGAGGACCCGGGCGTCGAGCGTGAACCCCACCTTCGCACCGACGTGACCGGGCGCATGTGCGGCGACGGGCAGCGCGAGTCCCGCTGCGAGAACGGTACGACGGGTGACGGGAGCAGTCATGCCGACTCCAATGTTTCGCGTCCGTTTCAGCTTCCTTACAACGACGTTGGTCTATCACGAACGGTGCTCGGACGCACGCGGGCCGGTGTCGGCCCGGGCAGAACGGGAAATCGTCGAGGCGAGCCCCGCATCCCCGGCCCGACCCCATAGGGTTCGAGGGATGCGGGTGCATTCGTTGCCGGTCGAGCCGCAACCCGCACCGTGCACGACCGTCGCGGCGGCACCGGTCGGTGCCGACCTGCGACGTCACGTGCTCGGGTACGGCGGTTTCCGCTCCGGGGACGGCGTTGCCCTCAGGCATCGGGTGCTGCCCGCCGTCGCGGCCGTGCTCGTCATCGACGTCGACAGCGGTGACGCTTTCGTCACCGGGCCGCGGACCAGGGCGGTGCTCGCCGCGGAGCGGTGGGGTCATGGGGTCACGGCCGGGTTGACTCCGGCCGGGGTCGCCACCGTGCTCGGCATGCCGATGGGGGAACTGGCCGGGGCCATCGTGCCGTTCGAGGCACCCGACCTGGTCGAACGCGTCGCCGCCGCGGAAGCCTGGGCGGACCGGTTCGCGGTCCTGGACGGCTGGATGAGACGGACGGCCCGCGATGCGGATCACCGGGCCGACCCCGGCCTGGTCGCGGCGTGGAGACGATTGCAGCGCAGCGGTCCACCCGGGGTCGACGAGGTGGCGGCGCTGCTCGGTGTTCGGCGACGCCGGCTCGAACAGGCATTCCAGCGGTACGTCGGGGTCGCGCCCGGAGCGGTCGCCTGTGTCGCCCGCTTCCAGCGTGCCGTCGGCATGCTCGCCGGGCACACCGCACTCGGCCGGGTGGCGGCCGAATGCGGCTACGCCGACCAGCCGCATCTGACCCGCGAAGTCGGTGCGATGAGCGGATGTACGCCCGGTGAGCTGCGTCGACATCTGCACGCTGCGCAATCGTTCAAGACCTCGCCGGTGATGCTCTCGTAGCGTGCCCGGCATGACACTCGACGGCAGGATCGCGTTGGTCACCGGAGGCTCGCGCGGCATCGGGCGGGCGATCGTGGAGAGGTTGACCGACGCCGGTGCCCGGGTGTTCTTCACCTGCCGCACGGATCCGGGTGTGACCGGCGCCGTCGCGATCCGAACCGATCACGAGGACGTCGGCAGTGTCCGGTCGATGTTCGACACCGTCGGTGAGCGCCTCGACATCCTCGTCAACAACGCGGCGGTCAATCCGCGTACGCCTCTGGACACGGTGACCGCGGAGGAGTTCGACCGGGTGTTGACCGTCAACACGAAGGTGCCGCTGCTGGCGATGCGTGCTGCTGCCGAGCGCATGGGCCGGGGCGGGCGGATCGTGAACGTGTCGACGTTGAACACGGTCGTGCCGGCACCCGGCCGGTTGCTCTACACGATGAGCAAAGGCGCCCTGGAACAGGCCACCGCTGTCGCCTCCCGCGAGCTCGGACCGCGCGGCATCACCGTCAACACGGTGTCGCCGGGAGCGGTCGACACCGACATGCTCCGGTCGGCCAACGACGCCGGAGCACTCGCCCGGACCGCCGCTCTGACCGCCCTGCAACGGCTCGGCGAGCCCGCCGACATCGCGGTGGTCGTGGCCTGGCTGGCCGGGCCGGATGCGGCCTGGATCACCGGTCAGAACATCCGCGCCACCGGCGGGCTTCTCGTCTGAGCCCGATCACCGGGGACTCCACCCCGCCTCAGGCCCGACAGGCACCGGGGCCGTCGCCGCCGGTGATGCCGCCGCCATTGCCATCACCCGCCGGGTCGGGCCGCCGCAGAGCCTGCCCGTTACGGCCCGCCCGCCGCCACCGGGTTTCACTGCTGCAGCGGGACGGCGACAGCGCCGGCGTGTGCCGGGTTCTCGGCCTCGTCGAGCATCGCGGCGGCGACTGTCGCCCGGCTCACCCGGGCCGGGAACACACGGCGCGGCACGGCGTCCAGGGCGACGGTGCGCCGGGACGGACCGGCCGGTCCGTTCGCCAGCGGTCCGGCGTGGAAGACGGTTCCGCCCGCCTCCCCGATGATCGCGTCGGCGGTCTCCTTGTCGGCCCGGTCCGCAAGCATCCGGAGCAGGGTCCGGGTGAGCGGGCCGGCTGCCGCCGCCGACGGTCCGGTGCCGAAGGCGCCGAGCCAGACGATCCGGCCGGGACGGGCGGCGGCCACCGCACGAGCGCCCGCGGTCAGGACGCCGGGCCGGTCACCCTTGGCGACCCCGAGACCGGAAACGATCGCCTCACGGTCTCGGAGCGCTGCGGCGATGCCCTCCGGATCGAGGACGTCGGCGGCGGTACGGACCAGACGCGCCGAATCCGGCAGGGGGATGCGGCCCGGGTTACGGGAGACGGCGATGACGGTGTGGCCGCGGGCCAGGGCCTGGCGGGTCAACTCGAGGCCGGTCGCGCCCGAGGCCGCCAGCACGGTGATCTCCATGCCGGTCACCGGAGCGCTTCGAGCGCGGCCGCGTGGACACCGGGCGCCGCGGCCAGGTAGCCGTCGCTCGTGATGTCCCAGGGCTTGCCGTCGAGGTCGGTGACCGTGCCGCCGGCCTCCCGGACCAGCAGCACCGGCGCGATATGGGACCGCAGATTGTCGAACTGCCAGTGCACGTCCATCCGCCCGGCCGCGACCTGCGCCAACAGGTGGCCGACCGGCACGGAGACCCGCACATACAGCGCCTGCCGCATCATCGCGGCGACGGCGGCGCCGGCCCGGTCGGCCCGGTCGGCCTCCCGGCCGGGACGCGCTTGACCGGTTCCGGTCAGGGCCAGGCTCAGATCGGTCTTGGCCGACACCCTCAGCGGTACGCCGTTCGCGCTCGCCCCGTGACCCGCGACGGCCGTGAACGTCTCACCGGCGACCGGCATGTACAGCACGGCCAGCACCGGCCGCCCGTCACGGACGAGGCTGACGCCAATGTTCCAGTCCGGCATGCCCTGCACGGCGTTCATGTTGCCGCCGACCGGGTCGACCACCCACCAGTCGCCGCCGGGCATCGGGCCGGACCCGTGCTCGTCGGAGGTCCACTGTGAGCCCGGCAGCGCCGCCGTCAGGGCCGGCCGGAGCACCCCGCTGACGGCGTCGTCGTTGGCGGCCAGCGCGGCCATCAGCTCAGCCCCGGTCGTGGGGGTCGTGGAGGGGCGGGTGACCAGCGCGGCGGCGGTGTGGACGGCGGCGGTCACGACGGTCAGGAGTTGCTGTTCGGTGGTCATGCCTCCACCCTGCCGCCCCACTTCAGTTGAGTCCAGTGCAACGTTGTTAAGCTAGGATTTACCGTCATGCAACTGGATTTGAACCTGCTCACGGTGCTCGACGCGCTCCTGCAGGAGGGCAGCGTGGCCGGGGCGGCCCAGCGGCTGCGGCTCTCCTCCCCCGCGGTCAGCCGCAGCCTGGGTCGTCTGCGCCGGCTGACCGGCGACGACATCCTGGTGCGCACCGGGCGCACGATGACCCCCACCCCGTATGCGCTGGCGGTTCGGGAGCAGGTCGGCGAGCTGCTACGACAGAGCCGGCAGGTGCTGACGCCGAGCCGGGAGCTGGACCTGGCCGAGCTCGACCGGGTCTTCACACTGCAATGCCACGACGCGCTGGCCCTCGTCCTCGCCCCCATCCTGCTGGCCGACGTCGCCGACGCGGCCCCGGGCGTGCGGTTCCGCTTCCCCACCGAGGCGGCCGCCGACACCGACGAGCTACGGCACGGGCGCGTCGACCTGGAGATCGGCTCGGCCGTGCCGGCACTGCCGGAGATCCGGCACGAGGTGGTGGGCCACGACCGCTTCGTCGTGGTCATGCGAGCCGGTCATCCGTACGCCCAAGGGCTTGATCTCGAAGGATTCGCCGCCCTGCCGCACGTGCTGGTGTCGCGGCGGGGGCGGCTGAGCGACCCGGTCGACGGCGTCCTGGAACAGCACGGCCTGCACCGCCGGGTGCTCGCCGCGGTCGGCGCCACCGCGACCGCCGCCCACATCGTCGCGCGAAGCGACGCCGTGCTGACCGCGCCGGATCTCGCGCTGCGTCCGCTGGCCGATGCGTTCGGGCTGGTCACCGTGCCGTTGCCGATCACGCTGCCGGAGCCGCCGATCGTCTGCGGCTGGCACCAGCGATTCGACACCGACCCGGCGCACGCCTGGCTGCGCACCCGGGTCCGAGCGGCGTTCGCCCTTGTCATGGCCGCCTGACGACGCGCCCCGCGTCGCCGCTTGACGTCGCGCTTCCGCGGGCCTGCCTTACTCATCGCCGGCTGACGTCGCGCTCCCGGTTACGCCTTGCTCGTCGCCGCCATCGCCGCTTGACATCGCCTTCCGCCGGGCCCGCCTTGCCCATCGGCCCCACCACCGCCTCACGTCGCCCTCCGCCGGGCCCGCCTCGCCCATCGGCCCCGCCACCGCCTCACGTCGCCCTCCGCCGGGCCCGCCTCGCCCAGCGCCGCCACCACCGCCTCACGTCGGCTCTCGGACCCTCCGTGCTCGTCGCCCGAGGGGCCAGACGGCTCGCCGGGCTCCGTTTTGGTGTGGTTCGGGGTGGGAAACAACGGGTCATGCAGCCAATCGATCAGTTCGAGACAGTGGAACCCACCGAGACCCCGCTCCTCGCCCGGGCCGAGATCGGCATGGTCGTCGTGGACTCCGCGGGCGACGATGCCGGCACGGTGAGCGCCGTCCAGATGCCCGGCACGGACGTCCGCCCGGACACCGTGGCCGGAATCGCGGAAGCGCTCATGGGCGCCGGATATCTCCGCGTCGACGGCACCGGGGCGCTGTCCAACGACACCTACGCGTCCGGTGACCAGATCGCGGACATCGCCGACGGTGAGCCCGGCAGCGTGCGGCTGAGCGTGCTCCGCGACGAGCTGCACCGCGCGGCCAGTTGAGACTGGGCCTTCGACAAGCGATCCCGTGGCGGGGGCCTGGACGTCGGCCCGGCCCGCGGCACCTCTCACCCGGCTGAATCAGCCGGGTGAGAGCAGGATGCCGTGTTCGACAGTGACCACGGACCTCGGTGAGGCGCCGCGGACGGTTTCCCGGCTCGAAAGCCGGCGGCTGGTCAGGGCGTCCGCCGGTGCCCTCGGACCCGATGGACACCCGTCTCCACTCCGGCGCCGCCCATCCCAGCGCCGCCCATCCCAGCGCCGCCCATCCCAGCGCCGCCCATCTCGGTGGTCGCGCGGAGCGGGCCGGGACTTTCATCGCATCCACCGGCGAACCTCGACCGCGGAAGTGTCCATGCCTACCCGCGGCCGCACAGCGGATCCGCACCGCCGCCCCATGTCCGGTCACGCGCCGCGTGAACCAGTCACGCACAGATGAGCCGGCCGCAAGCCGGGACGAACCAGTCGCGCACGGATAAGCCGACCGGGGACGACCAGTCGCGCACGGATGAGCCGGCCGCAAGCGGGGATGAGCCGGTCACTCACGAAGCCCCCGAATGAGCTGGTCGTGGGCAAGGGCATGCCGGATCGGCGCCGGTGCGAATGTGGCTTGGATCACAGCAGGGACAGATCCGATCGTGGGTCGGTGGTCGTCTATCAGGGCGTGAGAGAGAGTCTGGACGCGGCTGACGAGGAAGAACTCGTGCGCCGCACCGCTGCGGGCGACCGGCGGGCGTTCGACGAGCTGTATCGGCGGACCTCGCCGTGGCTCGCCGTTCGGCTGCGCCGCCGGTGCGCGGACGCCGACATCGTGGCGGACGTGATGCAGGAGACCTATCTCTCGGTGTGGCGGGCGGCCGGGAGCTTCGCCGGGGCGGCCACCGACGGCAGCGCTGTCGGATGGCTGTGGACGATCGCCGCCAACCGGATGGTCGACGCGTTCCGGCGGCGGGCCCGGCAGGCGCAGGTGCCATCGGTGCCGACCGCCGCGACGGTCGCTCCGGCGGCCGAGGACGAGGTGATGGCCGGTCGGGTCGGTCAGGACCTGGAACAGGCGTTGCTGCGGCTGCCACCGGAGGTACGGCAGGTGCTGCGCGCCATGGTCCTCGACGGGCTGTCCGCGCGCGACACCGCGGTGCTGCTGAATGTGCCGGAGGGCACGGTGAAGTCAAGGGCTCGGCGGGCCCGGATCGCTCTGCGGGAGGCGCTGTCGTGAGCATGCACCCTGATGTCGCCGTGCTGGCCCGCTACGCCGACGGCGACCCGGGTCTCGACGAGGCGAGCGTGTGGTCGGTCGAATCGCATCTGGAGACGTGTGCGGGCTGCCGGGCGCAGCTGGCCGGGAGCGTGCCCGGCGACACGCGCGCTCTGCTCGACCTGGTCGGCGCCGCCGTCGATCGGGGGATCGCGGCCGGTCCGGCTCCGGTGCGCCGACGCCCGACGGTGCGCCGGCGGTGGTTCGCGGTGTCGTTGGCGCCGTGGCTGGGCATGACGGCCGCAGTGCTGGGCTGCGCGGTCCTGCTGCACTTCCTGATGCCGGATCTGCCGTCGCTGGTGCTGCTGCTCGCGCCGGTGGCACCGCTGCCGGGTGTGGCGGTGTCGTGGAACCGGCGGACCGACCCGGCCTGGGAGCTGGTCGCCGGCACTCCGGCCGCGGGCCTCGGCATGCTGCTGCGGCGTACGACGGTGGTGCTGGCCGTGGTGATTCCGCTGCTCGCGTTGGCCGGGGCCCGTACCGGTGCGCCGCTCGCCGTGCTGCTCACGCCGTGCCTGGCGTTCACCGCGGCGTCGATCGGGCTCGGCTCCGTGATCGGGGTCCGCCGGGCGGCGGCCGGGCTGGCCGCAGCGTGGGCGGCGGTGGTCGTGGTGCCCAGCCTGGCGACCGCGCAGTTGCCCGCCGTTCTGCATCCCGGCGGCGCCGGAGCCTGGGCCGTGGCCGCCGTGGCTATGGCCGGCCTCACCGCGGCCCGCGCCGACCTCTTCCACAGGCTGACCAGCGCGAAGTGAGCAACGCGACGGGCCAGCGCGAACCGAGCAACACGAACTGAGCAACGCGAACCGACCAGCGCGAACCGACCAACGCGAACCGACCAACGC
Organism: Actinoplanes sp. CA-252034; assembly: GCF_050956125.1. NCBI lineage: Bacteria > Bacillati > Actinomycetota > Actinomycetes > Micromonosporales > Micromonosporaceae > Actinoplanes > Actinoplanes sp. CA-252034. Next base: position 4,744,257 of record NZ_CP191846.1, on the reverse strand, counting down.
GAACCGACCAGCGGCACCAGACCGGCTTGCACAGCGCCAACCGACCACCGACAACGAACCGGCTGAGCCGGGCCAACTGACCCGCGGCACCGGACCGGTCTGAGCGACCACGAGTTCGTCGCCGGGTCTTCGGGGAACGACACAGGGAGTGAGATGCGAACGATGAGCGCGGCGGAGACGGCGCCTGCCACCTACGCGTGGGCGGTGCACGCCGAGCGGTTGAAGGTCCGGGCCGGGCGGCATCTGGCCGTCGACGGGCTCGACCTGCGGCTGCAGACGGGAGTGCACGGTCTGCTCGGGCCGAACGGTGCCGGGAAGACGACCCTGATGCGAGCGCTGGCCACCGTGCTGAAGACGGCCGGAGGGGAGCTGACGCTGCTGGGCGAGCCGGTCAGCGGCCGTGGGGATCTGCGTCGGGTCCGGCGGGGACTGGGCTACCTGCCGCAGGACTTCGGGTTCTATCCGCGGTTCACGGTGCGGGAGTTCGTGGAGTACATGGCCTGGCTCAAGGAGATGCCGAAGGCGGCCGTCCCGGCGGCGGCGCAGCGGGCCATCGACCGGGTCGGGCTCACGGCGAAGGCGGACGCGAGGATGAAGACGCTGTCCGGTGGCATGGTGCGCCGGGCCGGGATCGCGCAGGCCATCGTGAACGACCCGCAGGTGCTGCTGCTCGACGAGCCGACCGTGGGCCTCGACCCGGAGCAGCGTCTCGACTTCCGGGAGCTGCTGGCCGACATCGGCGTCGACAGTTGTGTGCTGGTCTCCACCCATCTGGTCGAGGACGTGGTCGCGGCCTGCACCGATGTGGTGCTGGTCAATGAGGGGAAGCTGGTGTTCCAGGGCGCCCCGCAGGCGCTGATGGCCCACGGGGAGCAGGGCGACGCCGGATACAGCCCGGCCGAGCGTGGCTATTCCGCGCTGCTGCGCCGTCATCGCGGGGGCGTCGCATGAGCCGGATGCTGTCGCTGCAGTTCCGCCGGTTCGGCCTGCCGGGGGCGGCGCTGCTCGTGCTGGCCGGTGCGGGCCTGCTCTACATCGTCCGCTGGGAGTGGGCGGCGGGGTGGATGTCGCTGGTGATGAGCCAGCGGACGTACCTCGTGCTGTCGTGCCCGGTGGCGATCGCGGTCGGTGCCTGGCTGGCGCGCCGGGAGCACCGGGCCGGGGTGGCCGAGTTGTTCGCCGGCACGCCCCGGCCGCGGTATCAGCGGATCCTGCTGACCCTGGCGGCGGTCGGCGGCGCGGTCGGCCTCGCCCAGGTGGCGGTGCTGGTGGTGACCGGGCTGTGGATCGCCCCGACGGCCCGCTACCTGCCCGGCGAGGCGATCGCCGCGGCCGCGGTGGGTGCGCTCGCGGTGATCGCGTCGGCCTGGCTCGGCCTGGCCCTCGGGCGGTTGGCGCCCACACCGGTGACGGCGCCGGTGCTGGCCGTGGCGGGTCTCGCGGCGATCCTGGCGCTGCCGATGGCGTTCCACGAGGACTGGCAGTCCACTCTCGCGTCACCGGCGTGGGGGATGAACCAGTTCATCGAGTTCCAGACCGTCCCCGGCCGGGTCAGTGCCGCGCAGGCGATTCTGGCGGCGGGCGTCGCGGCGGCGGCCGTGGTGCTGCTGGCGGCGGGCCGGTGGCGTACGCGTGCCGCGGCCCTGTTGCCGGTGGCGCTCGGGCTGGCGCTCGGTGTCGCGGTGATGCCGCACGACCACCGCCGGGTCACCATCGACCCGGTGGCGCAGCGGCCGGTGTGCACGGCCGACACGCCCCGGGTGTGTGTGGCGCGGGCGCACGCCGGGCTCCTGGACGAGGTCACACCACACGCCCGGCAGGCGCTGGCTCTGCTGGCGAGGCTGCCGGACCCGCCGACGTCGGCCGTGGAGAACACCAACACCTACCTCGACGAGAACACCATCGTCCGGTACGGCGCGGACACTGTGGCGTTCGACGTCGAGGTGGGTGCGGACGGCCACGTGGAGCATCCCGATCTCCTGCTGCACCGGATGCTGGACGCGGCCGGGGCGAGCGCCGCCGGCTGCCCGAACGGGTTCGACGTGGCGGCGGGAATGGCGGCGGGCGCCTGGCTGTCCGGGCAGCGGCCGGTCCGTGACCCGGATGCCGGCAGCTATGTGGTGGAGCCGGGCGGCACGCCGCCGCCCAGCGACGACGTCGAGGCGACGCGGCTGTGGGAGGGGTTGCGCAAACTGCCGGAGGCGGAGGCGCTGGCCAGGGTGGTCGCGGTCCGTGAGGCGGCCCTGGAGTGCGGCGACGCGAGTGGTCTGCTGGACGGGGACGCCCGGTGAGGTATCCGGTGCTCTATCTGCGGTCCCGGCGGGTGCCGACGGCTCTGATCGCGGCGGCCGGCGGCACGCTGCTGATGTGGTCGACGGTGGCCGCCTTCTCGGAGAGCCCCGACGCCGACGTCACCATGGTCGTGTTGCTGGTGCTGTTGCCGGCCGCGTCGTCGGCGCACACGCTCGGCGGGCCCGACGACGCGCTGGAACGCACCGGTTCCCGGCGTTGGCCGCCGCTGCGCGCCGCCCACCTGCTCACCGCGTTCGCGGTGATCGTCGGTCTGGTGTCGGCGACGCTGCTGACCGGCGCCCGGTTCGGTCCGGCCGCCATGGTGGTACGCGACGCGGCCGGGCTGCTCGGGCTGGCGGCTCTGGGTGCGGCGGTGCTCGGCGCGGCCCGGTCGTGGTTCCTGCCGCTGGCCTGGACGTTGCCGGCGCTGGTGTTCCCGTTCGCGGGCGATTCGGTGGTGGGCCGGGTCCTCACGTGGCCGTCGCAGCCCGCCGACAGCCGTGCGGCGGCGGTCACGGCCGTCGTCGTCGCGGTCGTGGGGGCGGCTGTCTACGCGGTGCGGGGGCCCGCGTTGCGCGACGCCGCCTGAGCGATCGCCCGGGAGCCTCCGTAAGTTTCGGGAACTGTGTGTCAACCTCTTGCGCTTGGCGGTGCACGTAGCGCGTACATCTGCAGGCTTTGTATGCCTTAAGCTGGCCTTTCTCGCCGGCGCCGCTCGCGGAGATCATGCTCGGTATTTCCGTGGGGTTTCCGTAAGTTGTTGACAAGCGCGCGGTCGGCAGGCCACCATCTCGCAATGACGGGCCTCAATGGCCGTCGTTCCCCGCCACGGGTGCGGCACAGATCTCCCCCCGCGCGCCCGTGGGGCCGTTCCCCGCACGCCCTTCATCAGGAGGCGCACTCACATGACCGCAGATCTCCCCCAGCCGAAACGCAGCAGACGAGGCCGCATCCGTCTGATGCTCGGCGCCGCCTGCGCCGCGGCGATGGCCGTGTCCGGCGTGATGGTCGCCGGCGCCGCGCACGCCGAGGCCGACCGGACGGTCAGCTCCAACACCACCGGCACCCACAACGGCTACTACTTCTCGTTCTGGAAGGACAGCGGCAACGCCAGCATGACGCTGCGCGCCGACGGCCGGTATTCCAGCAGCTGGGACCGTAGTACCAACAACTGGGTCGGCGGTAAGGGCTGGGCCACCGGCACGCGCCGCACGGTCACCTACTCGGGCTCCTACAACCCGGGCAACAACAACACCTACCTGGCGCTGTACGGGTGGACCCGCAGCCCGCTGATCGAGTACTACATCGTCGAGAACTTCGGCAGCTACAACCCGAGCAGCGGCGCCACCCGGATGGGCACCGTGACCACCGACGGCGGCACCTACGACATCCTGCGCAGCCAGCGGGTCAACGCGCCGTCGATCGACGGGAACCAGACGTTCTACCAGTTCTGGAGTGTCCGGCAGTCGAAGCGCAGCTCCGGCACGATCACGATCGCCAACCACTTCGACGCGTGGGCGCGGGCCGGGCTCAACCTCGGCACCAACCACAGCTACCAGATCATGGCGACCGAGGGCTACCAGAGCCAGGGCAGCTCGGACATCACCGTCCGTGAGGGCACCGGTGGCGGCACCGGGCCGACCAGCCCGGCACCGGGTGGCGGTGGCAACTGCACCGCCACGCTGTCGGCCGGCGAGCAGTTCGGTGACCGGTTCAACCTGAATGTCGCGGTCAGCAACGCCAGCAACTGGACGGTGACGCTCAACCTCAACGGTGGGCAGAGCATCCAGAACAGCTGGAACGCCTCGGTCAGCGGCAGCAGCGGATCGGTGACGGCACGGCCGAACGGCAGCGGAAACAACTTCGGCGTGACGATCATGTCCAACGGCAACTGGACATGGCCGACCGTCACCTGCCGAACGAGCTGAGACCCACGGCGCGGCGGCTCCGGCCGCCGCGCCACCACCCTTGAAAGGCTCTCGATGACGATCGCCAAGGCCGCCGTCTCCACGATCCGCAACCCGGTGCTGCCGGGCTTCCACCCGGATCCGTCGATCCTGCGGGTCGGCGCCGACTACTACATCGCCACGTCGACGTTCGAGTGGTACCCGGGTGTCCGGGTGCACCACTCGACCGACCTCGTCGACTGGCGACCCCTCGGCGGGGTGCTCACCGAGCGGCGGCTGCTCGATCTCACCGGGACCGCGGACTCGTGCGGCGTCTGGGCGCCCAACCTGACGTACGCGAACGGGCTGTTCCACCTGCTCTACACCGACGTGGCGACGTTCGCCGGAGGCTACTGGGATCCGCAGAACTACCTGGTCACGGCGCCGAACATGGCCGGGCCGTGGTCGGATCCGGTGGTGCTGCACGGGCGGGGCTTCGACGCGTCGCTGTTCCACGACGACGACGGCACGACCTGGATGCTGTCGATGCGCGCCGACTGGCGGCCCGGGAACAACCGCTTCGCGGGAATCTCGATCCAGCGGTACGACCACCGACTGCGCCGCCTCGTCGGACCCGAGCAGGTCATCTTCGACGGCACCGACGCCGGGCTGACCGAGGCGCCCGTCATCTACCGCCGCGACGGCTGGTATTACCTGGTCACCGCAGAGGGCGGCACCACACTGACCCATCAGGTCACGGTCGCCCGGTCGCGGCGGCTGCTCGGGCCGTACACGGTGGACCCGTCCGGCCCGATGCTGACCTCCGCCGGGCACCCCGACCTGGCCCTGCAGAAGGCCGGGCACGGCAGTCTCGTGGAGACCCCCGACGGCGAGTGGTACATGGCCCACCTGGTCGCCCGTCCGTACGCGCCCTCCGGACGGTGTGTGCTCGGCCGCGAGACCGCCCTGCAGAAGGTGGAGTGGCCGGTCGACGGATGGCCGCGGATCCGCGACGGGGTGCCGGCCGAGGAGATCCCGGCGCCGGCCGGTGTCACCGCCACGCCGCAGCAGGTCGTGTCCGCGATCGATCAGTTCGACACCCCGGTGCTCGGACCCGACTGGTCGACGCTGCGCCGGCCCGCCGGCCCCGACTGGATCGACCTCACCGCCCGGCCGTCGTATCTGCGGATCCGGGGCGGCCAGTCGCCGATGGCCCGGCACCGGCCCAGCCTGGTGGCGCGCCGGGTCACCGATCCGCGCTGCACGTTCGAGGCGACGCTCGAGTTCGTGCCCCGCAATTTCCGGCAGCTCGCGGGCATCACGGCGTACTACAACTCCCGCAACTGGTACTACCTGCACGTCACCGCCGACGACGACGGCACGCCGGTGCTCGACGTGCTCTGCTGCGACAGCGGGCGCGTCACCGCCGCACCCGGCCTGCGGACCCCCTTGGGCGTACGGCGGGTGGGCCTGCGCGCCCGGATGGACGAGGCGGCGCTGACCTTCGCGTACGAGACCACCCCCGGCGAGTGGCAGGAGCTCGGCCGCACCTTCGACGCCACCACCCTCTCCGACGAGTACGCGGTGACGCTGGTCCCCGGCGAACCGGAGGCGTGGGGCTTCACCGGCGCGTTCGTCGGACTGTGGGTGCAGGACCTGGGCGCCGAGGGCGGCTACGCCGACTTCGACCGGGCCGTCTACACCACCGGCTGATCCGTGGTCGAGGGGCCGGTCTAGGGAGCTTCCGAGGTCAGGGTCTGTGCCAGGTCGCCGCCGCCTGTGCCAGGTCACCGCCGCCCGGCCGGCCTACCTGCCGGGTTCGGGTGTTCTCGCCGCCGTCTACGGTCGGTGACCGAGCCCGGTCCCCTACCGGGTGCACCGGACGGCTCCGGCGATGGGTCTTGTGCCCACCCGAACCGCTGCTCGGGTGCGACCGCGGCGCGACACCGGCGTCGGCGACCCGGCCCACGCGTGTCAGTGGTCCGTACCAGCGTCGGCGACCCGGCCCCCGCGTGTCAGTGGTCCGTGTAGTCGATCTTCTCTGTGGTCGCCGGCGGTGATGGGCGCACACGTAGCGGTTGTGTGTGCGCTGGTCGTCGCCCTGGCGTTGGTGAGAGCCCACGATCGGGGTTTCGTGTGCGCTGGTGGTCGTGGGGGCGTGGCTGGGGTCGCACGATCGGTGTTCGTGTGCGCCTGTCCTCGTCCTCGTGCTCGGCGAAGGCCTCGGCGAAGGCAGGGAACGTCCTGGTGACGAGTCCCCCGGGGCAAGGGCAGCGGACGTCTCGGCGACCAGCCCCCCGGGGCAAGGGGCCGGAGACGTCTTGGCGGCCAGTCCCCCGGGCCGACGGCAGCGGACGTCTCGGCGACCAGTCCGTGAACCGCGGCGTGAACGGGCTGCCAGCCACGTCATGACCTGGCTGAGCCATGGCCAGCCGACGCCGGCGCAGACCCTGACTCCGAAAAGCTCTAGGGTTCGCGGGGTGGTGATGAGCGCACAGGACGTCGTGGCAGTGATCGAGTCGGACCCGGCGGCGATGAGGACCCTCCGGGCGGCGGCCGGCCTCGGTCTGCCGGACTGGTGGATCGGCGCCGGCTTCGTGCGCAACCGGGTCTGGGATGCGATCAGCGGCCGCCCGGCCTCCCCGGAGCGCGACGTCGACGTCGCCTACTTCGACCCCGCAAACCCCGACCCCGGCGAGGAGGTACGCGCGGAGGCCCGAGCCGTGGCGATCCTGCCGGATGTGCCGTGGGAGATCCGCAACCAGGCACGGATGCACCTGCGCAACGGCGACGAGCCGTACACGTCCACCCTGGACGCGATGTCGCGCTGGCCCGAGACCGCGACGTGTGTCGCGGTGACCCTCCGGGACGGCGCCGTGCAGCTGGTGTGCTGCCACGGGCTGGACGACCTGGTCGGGATGGTCGTACGCCCCTCGCCTGCCTTCGACGACAGCGAGGGCCGGGCGAAGGTCCGGCGTCGCATGGAGACCAAGGGATGGCCGGCCCGGTGGGCCGGACTGCGGCTGGAGATCTGACGCTCACTAGGCTGCGATCATGGCGATGACTCCGGAAGAGTTCTATCAGCACGCGCTCGCCGCCACCGACAGCGACAAACGCCTCCCGCTGTCACGGATGACGGGCTGGGAGATCAGCCCGTTCGAGCAGGACGGCCTGCGTGTCACCCCGCTGCGCCCGCCGGTGCTGCCCGAGCCGCCGCGGCACGGTGAGGATCCCGCCACCTGCAGCATCTGCGCCGACCGGGACAAGGGCATCTGGTTCAACGCGCGCTGGCGGCTCGACCGCATCTCCGGCAACGGGGTGCCGCTGATCCTGATGCTCTACCCGCGCGACCACTGCGACATGGCCGACCTCCCCGACGACATGGCCGCCGAGATGGGCCTGCTGAGCACCCGCATCGTCCGCCACATGCAGGCGGTGCCGCACGTCGCGCGCGCCCACATGTACCGCTTCGGCGACGGCGCCTCCCACATGCACCTGTGGTTCTTCGCGCGTCCCGAGGGCCAGGCCCAACTGTTCGGCTCCTGGCTCCCGGTCTGGGACGACCTCCTCCCGCAATACCCGTCCGCCCTGGCCGACGCCGATGCCACCCTGGTCGCCGACGCCCTGCTCACCTCCTCCGGCGGCTCCCGCACCAGCCGGTAACCCGTGACATCGGGGCTGAGGGCGGCCACCACGGCCCGGCCCGGATGTGACGGCAGTCCGGGCGCTCTCTCGCGCCGGGTGCGGCCTCGTCACGTTCCGGGAGACGGGCCTGGCGAATCCGGGTCGTTGCCGAACCATGTGATCGGCTCGTCCGCGAGGCCGGGGTCCAGTCGCAGCAGGGCACCGTATCGGTATGGCGAGAAGTTCCGGGGCAGGCGTACCACGTCGTCGCCCGCAGCGCTCCATGCGGCGAACGTCATCTCGCCGGTCAGCAGGGCGAGTTTCTGCTCGTCTTTCCAGGTCGAGGCACGGCGCGACAGCTTGACCTCGATGGCCAGGATGTTCTCGCCGGTGAGGCGGCGATGGAAGATGAGATCGGGGACGAACTTCGCGGGCAACCGTGCGCTGCGATCGAAGCCTTTCGGTGCGGTGCCGTGCCGTTCGTACTCCATGTCGAGGTGGAAGTCCTCGGCTCTGCCGGTCGCCTCGCGCAGCGCCGTCTCCAGCGGAGCGAGGAGCCTGGCCACCAGGCATCTCTCGGTACCCGCCCACAAGACCGCATGGTCGACCCGAACGTCGGCCACGACGGAGTTGATGGCTTCCTCGATCCGGTCACGGGTTTGCCGCCAGGGTGAAACGATCACCGTCATGTGCTCGGACCCGGCCCTCCGTGCGTGACCACCAGACGACCTGGATTTTACCGAGAGAGGCGGACCGGGCATCGGGCCGTGTCGTGTCAGGGGCCGTGACGGGCGTCTTCGGCCATGCGCCTGATGTGGGCGGCGCGCTCCACCAGGAGGCGTCGCAGGTACGGGGCGAGCAGGAACCTGGTGATCAGGGCGCCGAGCGGGCCGAACGGGGCCCGGATCGTCATGCGGTCGGTCATCCGGGTCCGGCCGTTCCCGAGGGCCTCGAAATGATGTTCGTGGCGCAGGGCGCGGAACGGGCCGCGCGTCTGTTCGTCGACGAAGTGGACCGGCCGGTCGTAGGCGGTGATCCGGCTGGTCATCCGCCAGTGCAGGCCGAAGTGACGGGCGCGGAACGTCACCTCGTCGCCCGGGCCGAGACGGCGCCGGCCGGTGGCCGTCGTGGCGGTCTCGTGGCTTTCCGCCAGGGAAGCGGCGTGCACGTCCACGTCGAGTTCCAGGTCGAAGACCGTGGAGGCGGCCGCGTTGATGACGGAGACGACCTCGATCTCGGCGGACACGCACGCAGCTTAACCGCCCAGGGCGCCGCTCACCGTGACGAACGAGTGGGGCGGCAGGTGCACCCGCAGGCGACCGTCGGCCAGGGTGGCGCCGTCGTGGGGGCGGGGCTGCACCGCCGCCGGGGTCTGGGGTGTGTTGTGGTCCTGGAGGGCGCCGGCCGTCAGGATCAGGGACTCGAGGTCGGTGACGGTGCCGCCGCGCAGGTCGACGGTCACGTCGGCGGGGGCGGTGGCGTCGAGGTTGGACAGGGAGAGCAGCAGCCGGCCGTCGCGGTGGCTCGCCGACATCGAAACGGTCGTCAGGGTGGTGTCGCCGACGGGGCGTGACGGCGGCGCGGTGCGCATGTCGACGCGTAGCGAGGTCGCGTTCTGGTGGGCGCGGTTCATCCGGAAGACGTGGTAGGTGGGGGTCAGGACCAGGGCGTTCGTATCCGGGTCGGTGAGGATCATGGCCTGGAGGACGTTCACGGTCTGGGCGATGTTGGCCATCACGAGGCGGTCGGCGTGGCGGTGGAAGACGTCGAAGTGGACGCTCGCGACCAGGGCGTCCCGGAGGGTGTTCTGCTGGTACAGGAAGCCGGGGTTGGTGCCGGGCTCCACGTCGAACCAGGTGCCCCACTCGTCGAGGACGAGGCCGACGCTGCGGTTCGGGTCGTAGCAGTCCATCACCGCGGCGTGTCCGGCGAGGATCTCGTCGATGCGGGCCGCCGCCGCCATGGTCGTGTAGTACTCGTCGGTGTCGAAGGCGGTGGCCGAGCCCTTCCTCTCCCACGGGCCGGTGAGGGTGTAGTGGTGCACGGAGAGGGCGTGGTAGACGCTGCTGGTGATCCGTTGGCAGCCGAGGTGCCCGAGTTGCTTCATCAGGGTCTCGGTCCACGCGTAGTCGGTGCCGTTGGCCCCTGCCGCGATCTTGTACAGCTTGTTGTCGCCGTAGTCACGGCAGTACGTGCCATATCGGCGCGCCTCTACGGCGTACTGCGACGCGGTCATGTTGCCGCCGCAACCCCACGCCTCGTTGCCGAGCCCCCAGAACCGCACGTTCCAGGGCTCGTCGCGGCCGTTGGCCTTGCGCAGTCTCGCCATCGGCGAGTCGCCGTCGCGGGTCAGGTACTCGACCCATTCGCTCATCTCGCGCACGGTGCCGGAGCCGACGTTGCCGCTGATGTACGGCTCGGCGCCGAGCAGCTCGCAGAGGGCCATGAACTCGTGGGTGCCGAAGTGGTTGTTCTCCTCGACGCCGCCCCAGTGGGTGTTGACCATGACCGGGCGCTGCGCACGCGGGCCGATGCCGTCCTGCCAGTGGTATTCGTCGGCGAAGCAGCCGCCGGGCCAGCGCAGGTTCGGGATGTCGAGGGCGCGCAGCGCGTCGACGACGTCGAGGCGGATGCCGCCCTCGTTCGGGATCGGGGAGTCCTCGCCGACATAGAAGCCGCCGTAGACGCAGCGGCCGAGGTGCTCGGCGAAGTGGCCGTAGAGGTGCCGGTTGATCCGCGGCCCGTCGATGTCCAGGTTGACGACTGTTTCCAGGATCAACGGAGAAAACCTTCCATGCGTACGGGTCGACCGGCCGCCGTGAGCGCGAAAGAGGCGGCCCGGCCGTCGCAGTTCAGCCGGTAGTCGCCGAGGAAGCCGCGGACCTCCACCCGGCCGGCGTGGTCGGTGCGCAGGGTGGTCGGCGCCAGCCACCACTCGCCTTTCACCAGGTCGCGCAGCGCGTGATAGGCGGGTTTGGGGGTGCCGTCGGCGCGGACGACTCCGGCGGGCGCGCCGAGCCACGCGTCGTGGTCGGTGAAGCCCCAGTAGGTGACCGCCTGCACCGACGGGTGGCCGACCAGGGTGCGGTAGTGGCGCACGATCTCGTCTGCCTGCCGCTGCTCGCCCTCGGGCGTGGTCGGCCACGACGGGATCTGATAGTCGTTGAGGTCGTCGATCTCCGGGGGCATCAGATCGCCGGAGACCAGGGTGGTCTCGGTCAGGTGCAGCGGCAGGCCGTAACGGGCGAACCGGTCGAGGACGGCGAGGGTCCGGTCCTCGCCCCAGTAGCCCTGGTGCATGTGGCTCTGCAGGCCGATCGCGTCGATGCGGATGCCGGCTTCGAGGACGCCTTCGATGAGGCATTCGTACGCCGCGGACATGTCGAAGTCGTTGAGCAGCAGCGTGGCGGTCGGGTCGGCGGCGCGGGCCTCCTCGAACGCGAGCCGCACGGTGGCGATCCGGCCCCGGTCCATGGCGAGCCGGGTGATCGCGTTGGGGTGCTTCTCGTTGCGGAACACCGGCATGATCACGACCTCGTTGATGGCGTCCCAGGTGTGCACGACGTCGGCGAATTCGGTGACCTCGCGCCGAATGCGGGCGCGGACCGTCGCCTCGACCTCGTCGGTGGACAGCTCGCGCAGCCAGTCGGGCGCCAGGGTGTGCCAGACCAGCGGGTGTCCCTTGACGCGGGCGCCGCGGTCGGTGAACCACTGCGCGGCGCGGTGCAGCCGGTCGGTGTCGGGCCGGCCGCGCCCGGGCTCGAACAGGCTCCAGTAGAACGGCAGGGTCGCCGTGTTGAACAGGTCGAACCACAGCGCGTCCTGGCCGGTGACGGCGGCGGGCTCGTCGTTGGCGACCGGGACGAAGTCGAAGCCGATGTTGCCGAACCCGAAGGCGTGGCCGCGCTGTTCGACGGTGACGTCCCGGTCGGCCAGCGGTTGCCCGTCGGTGTCGACGACGGTGATCAGGGCTTCGCCGATGCGGTGCTGGTACGGGGATGCCGTCACGGTGACTCTCCGGTCGCGAGCGTACGGGGGATCGCCGTAGCGTAGGAGCCCGAGAGACCGGAAGTCCAGCGAAACTTCCGACGAGTATCGCTGGACTTCCGGCATTCTCAGGCTGTCACGGGCTTCAAAACTTACGGTGGGGTCAACGCTGCAGCGTGAGCAGCCCCGGCCGCCAGGGCAGCTGGTCGTAGGCGCCGCCGGCGCTCGGGTTCTTGCCCTGGTAGAGCAGTTGCAGGTTGCAGGGGTCGATGGTCTTGGTCTGGTCGGGGTTGGCCCGGACCAGGTCGCCGTGACTGATGTCGTTGGTCCAGGTGGCGCCGCTGTTGGCCTTACCGGCGAACGGGTTGCTCTCGGTGGCGGCCTGCGGTGTCCAGTTGCCGTTGAGGCTGGTGGCGGTGAACGACCGGAAGTACCGGCCGCCGGACCCGATCGCCTCGACGATCATCAGGTACTGGTTCTGGCCCTGGACCTTGTAGACCTCGGGTGCCTCGAACAGGTTGTTCCTCGTGTCGCTCATGATCGTGGTGTAGGACGATCCGAAGTTGCCGGGGAAGTTCCCGATCGGCATGCTGGCCCGGTAGATCTTGCCGTTGTCACCGGCGAAGAACAGGTACATGTTCTGCCCGTCGGCGATCAGGGTCTGGTCGATCGGGCCGGTGCCGGAGTCGGAGATGCTGCCGGTGAACAGCGGCTGCGGCGCGGACCAGCCGTTGGGGTTGGTCGGATCGCTGGAGGTGCGGTAGATGAACGGCCACGCGCCCCACTGGTAGGCCAGCACCCAGATGTTCTTCGGGGCGAAGTAGAGCAGCGTGGGCGCCACGGTGCCCTGGCTCATCCCGTTCTGGCCGGTGCTCGCCATGTCCGACCAGTTGGTGAACGGGGTGAAGTTCATCGAGCCGTACGAGGAGCCGTTCACGTTCGACGCGTACACCAGGTGTTTGCCGTTGTGGACGACGTTGGTGAAGTCCTTGAGCGACACCCAGCCGTTCTTCGGGTTCGCCAGCACACCACTCGACGACCACCGGTAACTCGACGGCAGCGTGCAGTTGCCCCCAGGCGTGGACGGTGAGGTCGACGGCGACGGCGACGGGCTGGACGGCGAGCTCGGCACCGGCGCTCCGGTGCAGGCCACGCCGTTGAGGCTGAAGGCCGACGGGACGGGGTTGCTGCCCGTCCACGAGCCGGTGAAGCCGAACGACACCGCGCCGTTCGTCGGCACCGAGCCGTTGTAGGCCACGTTGGCCGCGGTCACCGTCGTGCCGCTCTGGCTCACCGAGGCGTTCCAGGCCTGGCTGACCTTCTGCCCGGCGCTGTACGCCCAGGTCAGCGTCCACCCGGAGAGCGGGTCGCCCAGGTTGGTGACGGACACGTCGGCGTTGAAGCCGCCCTGCCACTGCGACGACACGGTGTAGTTGACCGAGCAGCCGGCCGCCGCCGCGCCCGCGGGCAGGGCCATGGCGACCCCCGCCGAGGCCATCAGCAGGGCGGCCGACGCCAGCCCGGCTTGGACGGATCGAGATCTGGTCATGAATCCTCCTAGGGCGTGGTCAGGTCGAAACGGTTGACGGTGACGGCGCCGCCCAGGGACTGGGTGGCGTAGTTGAAGATGCCGAACCGGTAGCCCATGAAGAACTGCCAGGCGTTGTTGAGCGTGAACGCCGGGCCGAGGCTGGTGAAGGTGCTGCCGTTGGTGCTGTAGGAGAAGGTGGCGGTACGCCCGGAGCCCGGCCGGATGTCGGCGGAGACCCGCAGCCAGATCTTCCCGCCGGAGACGCCCGCGCCGGCCGCCTCGCTGCCGGTGCCGGTGGTGGCCCAGCTGGAGCTCATGGTCAGCCCGTTGGTCATCGACACCCGGGTGACGCCGTTGTCCTTACGGACGCCGACCCACGCCGACGAGTCGCGCAGCATCGCCAGCCCGGCCCGGTCGCCGTTGGCCATCTGCGAGTAGTCGAGCTCGATGGTGGCGGTCGACGACGGTCCCTGGATGCGGTGGGTGAGCGTGTTGCGGGCGCTGTACAGGTCGTTGGTGACGGTCGCGGTGGACAGCCGCAGCCCGTTGCCGACGCTGTACCTGCCGGTGTCGGGGTTGTGGTTCCACTCCCATCGGTGGCCCAGGCTGGTGAACGTGTCGGGGCCGGTCATCGGCTGCACCGTCTTCGACGTGGTGATGTTCGGCTTCGGGTAGGTGGCGCCCCAGCGGCCGTTGACCGTGGTCAGCACCGGCCAGTCGTTGCTCCAGGTGATCGGGGCCAGCGTCGGCACCCGGCCACCGGGGTAGGCGTCGGTGAACGCCATGTACCACCAGTCACCGGCCTGCGTCTGGACCAGTCCGCCCTGGTGCGGCACTCCCCCGCCGGAGATCGGGCCGGGAAGGTCGAGCAGGACCTGACGCTGCTCGTACGGGCCGAACGGGCTCGTCGACCGCAGCACGTACTGGCCGTTCGCGGGCCGGGTCAGCCAGATGTAGTAGTAGTTGCCCCGCTTGTACATGCGGGCGCCTTCGAGGGTGCCGATGTTCGACGGGGTCGTGTAGACGCTCTGCGCCCGTACCTGCGAGGTGAGGTCGGACGACAGTTGGGCGACACTGATCGTGCCGTTGCCGTAGGCCACGTACGGGGTGTCGCCGTCGAAGAGCAGCCCGGCGTCGTAGTAGCAGTTGTTGATCCGCGCCTTCTTCGACCAGGTCCCGTCGACCGCGGTGGAGGTGTAGACGTAGGTGCGGTTGAACTCGGTGCAGCCCAGCCAGTAGTAGGTGCTGTTGCTCGGCCGGTAGTTGAACGCCGACGCCCAGATGCCCTTGACGTAGGCGCGGCCACCGGACAGGTCGTAGGCGGAGGAGTCGAAGTCGAGCCGGGGCACCGAGTGTCCGGCGTACTCCCAGTTGACCAGGTCGTAGGAGCGCAGGATCGGCGCGCCCGGCGAGTAGTGCATGGTCGACGCCGAGTAGTAGTAGGCGTCACCGACCCGGATGATGTCGCCGTCGGCGAAGTCCTGCCACACCACCGGGTTGGTGAAGGTGCCGGTGCCGGGGGTGGTGGTGCCGAGTTTGACGAGCTGCCACTGCTGGTTGGCGCCGTTCCAGTCGGTGTACTGGACGATGTTGGCGTTGTCGGCGGTGGACGCGCCCTGCACTTCGAGGGCCTTGCCGCTGTTGCGGTTGATCAGCTGGATGTAGCCGTCGATGTCCTGGACGCTGAACTGCTGGTTGACGGCGTTGTTGTCGGCCCACTGCACGATCGCGCCGCCGTCGGCGGTGGACGCCCCGGACACGTCGAGGACCTTGCCCGAGTGCTTGGACCGCAGCCGGTAGAAGCCGCCGCCGGAGTCGACGAACTGCCACTGCTGCTGGGCCTGGTCGTTGCGGGTCCACTGGGTGATCCGGGCGCCGTCGTTGGTGGCCAGGTTGTACAGGTCCAGGGCCTTGCCGCTGGTGCGGTTGACCAGCACGTAGGAGGCGCTGGTGTCGATCGTCGCGGCGGAGGCGGGGGTGGTGGCGGTGAGGCCGAGGGCCACACCGAGGATCGCGGTCAGGACGACCGCGGCGAGTCTTCTCATCGGTTGCTCACTCCCGAGTTGCCGGCGAACTGCCACCAGTTGACGTTGAACAGGTAGCCGCTGCCGCCGGTGAATCGCAGATAGAGGTCCTGGGTGCCGGATACACCGCTGACCGGGCAGTTGACCGTTGCCCAGTTCTGCCAGCCGCCGGTGCCCGCCACGGTGCAGGTCCCGGCGAGCGTGCCGGTGGGACCGCCCAGCCGTACCTCTATGCGACCGCCGGCCGCGGCGGACGCGACCCGTGCCGAGAACGAGTTCGCGCCGGATCCGAAGGCGACGCCCTTGACCTTGATGTAGTCGCCGTTCTCGAGGAAGCCGACGTTCATGCCGCCCTCGCTCGCCCGCTCGGTCTCGACGCCGGAGCTCCAGGCGATCGTCTCGGCCTCCTGCCGGGTGTACGGGTTGAGCGTGCCGTTCTGGGGCGCTCCCCCGGTGGTCATGGTGATCTGCGGGATGCTGCCGTCGGCGTTGTAGCTGAACTTCTCCACGGCCACGGAGCGGGTGAAACCGCCGCCGCCGGGCAGCGCGCCGTTGTGGTAGAAGAAGTACGACCCGCCGTTGAAGTCGACGATTCCCGCGTGGTTGGTGAAGCTGCTGCCCTGGGTGGGCATGACGGTGCCGCGGTAGGTCCACGGTCCGGTCGGGCCCGGCGCGGTGGAGTACCCGATGAACTCCGAGCAGCACTTGGCGGCGAAGACGTTGTAGTAGAGGCCGTTGCGTTTGTAGACCCAGGGGCCTTCCTCGTACAACGTCGGGCGGTTGGCGTCCCCGGTGCGGGTGCCGAACCCGGCGGTGGTCAGCGCGATCTTCGTGGCGCTGCCGCTGTAGCTGATCATGTCGCTGTTCAGCCGTACGTACCACAGGTTCGGGTTGCCCCAGTAGAGGTAGGCCTGCCCGTCGTCGTCGATCATGACGGTCGGGTCGATCTCGCCGTTCTCCACCAGCGGCCGGCCGAGCGCGTCGGTGAACGGGCCGGTGGGGCTGTTGGCCACGCCGACACCGATGGCCATCCGCCCGGTGGCCCGGTTGGTGACCGGCACGTACCAGTAGAACTTGCCGTTGCGCTGGATCACCTGGCCGGCCCAGGCGTCCTTGCTGGCCCAACTGAAGGTGGCCAGGCTCATCGGGGAGCCGTGGTCGGTCCAGTTCACCATGTCGGCCGACGAGTAGAGCCGCCACTCCTTCATGGTGAACCAGGTCGAGCCGTCCTCGTCGTGGCCGGTGTAGAGGTAGACGCGGCCGTTGTGGACCAGCGGCGCCGGGTCGGCCGTGTAGACGGTCTGCACGATCGGGTTGTCCGCCCGCGCCGGGGCGGGCGCCACCGCGGCGAGCAGGGTGACGGCCAGGCAGAGCAGGCCGGTGAGGATCCTCTTGGGCATCAGACTCGGCTCCATCGCTGGTTGGCGGCGGCGCTGCAGGTCCACAGCAGAACCGGGGTGCCGTTGGCGGTGAGGTTGCGGTCGACGTCCAGGCACAGACCGGAGGCCGTCCCGCGTACGGTGCCGTCGCCGTTGAAGGTCCACTGCTGGTTGGTCTGTCCGTTGCAGTCCCAGAGCTGGACCTTGCTTCCGGCGACGGCACCGGCCGGGGCGTCGAGGCACTTGCCGAGCGCCTGGATGCTCTGGCCGCTGACGGTCCAGCGCTGGTTGGCCTGCCCGTTGCAGTCCCAGACGACCGGCTGGGTGCCGTTGGCGGTGTTGCTGTTCGGCACGTCCAGGCAACGGCCGGAGGCGGCGCTGACCAGGGTGGAGCCGGTCGGGGTCGGGTCGGTGCCGCCGCCGCTGACCCGGTAGACGGCGGTGCCGTGTGCGGGCACGCTGGCGCTGATCGTCCCGGTGCTGCTGCTGGTGGCCCCGGTCCAGGCGTCCAGCAGGGTGAAGGAGCTGCCCGACTTGCCGATCGCCGCGGCCGTGGTCGAGACGGTGGTGGTGGATCCGCCCTGGTTGAACAGGGCGACGGCCACGTCACCGTTGGCGAGCCTCTTGGCCAGCACGCGGCGGGTACCGTCGTACGACACCTGGGTCCCCTGCAGGCCGAGGGTGTCCTGGTTGATCGCGACGAGCCGGGGGTTGGTGAGGATGTCACGGGTGGTGGTGCTCATCGAGCGCAGGTCGTTGCCGGCGATCAGCGGCGAGGCCATGATCGCCCAGAGGGCGAAGTGGCTGCGCTGCTCGGTCTCGTTCAGACCGGCCCGGCCCACCTCCATCATGTCCGGGTCGTTGAACGATCCGGGGCGGGCGTACCCGGCGAGCGGCACGGTGACATCGACGATGTTCTTGACACCCATCGGGTAGCCGTTGGTCTGGCCGGTGTCCCAGGCGGCGCTGATGTCCTCGGTGGTGCGCCACATGTTGGCGACGTCGCCCCAGTTGCGCTGCGGCCCGGTCTTGGAGTGGATGCTGTTGGAGTTGATGCTGTAGACGATCGGCCGGCCGGTGGCGGCCAGTGCGTCGCGCATCTTCGCGAACGTGGTGACCTGGTCGTTGATGGATCCGGACGGGGAGCACCAGTCGTACTTGAGGAAGTCGACGCCCCACGCCGCGAACTGGCGGGCGTCCTGGGCCTCGTGGCCCTGGCTGCCGGTGGCACCCGGGTAGCTGTTGAAGTACTGGGCGCAGGTCTTGTCCAGCGGCGCCTGGTAGATGCCGAACTTCAGCCCCCGGGCGTGCAGGTAGTCGCCGAGCGCCTTCATGCCGCTCGGGAACCGGGTCGGGTCGCCCTGCAGGTTGCCGGACGAGTCCCGGTTCGGGTTCATCCAGCAGTCGTCGACGACGACGTACTGGTAGCCGCGGTCGCGCATGCCGCTGCTGACCATCGCGTCAGCCATGCCGCGGATCAGCGACTCGCTGATGTTGCAGCCGAACGTGTTCCAGCTGTTCCAGCCCATCGGCGGGGTACGGGCCACGCCGTTGTCGAGCGCATGGGCGGCCGGGGCGCCGACCAGGCTCAGCGCCACGGCCAGCAGGATCGCCAGTGCTCTTCTCATCGCCTCGTCCAGTTCTGTGCGGCGGACCCGGTGCAGGTCCGGAGGGTGACGGTCGAGCCGTTCGCGGTGCCGCCGGGCTCCACGCACAGCCCCGACTGGGCGTTGCGGATCGTGCCGCCGGACGTGTGGCTCCACCGCTGGTTGGCGGCGCCGCTGCAGTCCCACAGCTGGGCCTTGGCCCCGCTGGTGGCGCCGGTCGGCGAGTCGAGGCACTTGCCGAGCGAGCGCAGGGTCTGCCCGTCGTAGGCCCACTGCTGGTTGGCCGCACCGCTGCAGTCCCAGACGATCGGCTGGGTGCCGTTGGCGGTGTTGCTGCCGGGAACGTCCAGGCAGCGGCCGGAGGCGGCGCCCACCAGCGCGTTGCCGGTGCCGCCGCTGCTCGGATCACCGATGGTGCCGGGGACCGAGCGCAGGGCGGAGTACCAGGTGGCGGCCATCTTGTCGTAGCCGGCGGCGGTCGGGTGGACGCCGTCGATCAGGTCGGCGGTGGTGAGGGCCGCGTGCATGTCGACCAGGTGCACCCGCGAGCCCTTGCCGCGCACGATCGAGGACAGGGCGCTGTTGTAGGTGCGGGCGGCGGCCTCCTGACCGGAGTTGGCCAGCGGGATGATCGTGGCCACGAAGACGTCCGCCGAGGGCACGGTGCTGGTGATCCGGTCGATCAGGGTGGAGAGACGGCCGGGCGCGCCGGACACGTTGTAGTTCTGCAGGATGTCGTTGGTGCCGATGTGCAGCAGCACGGTCCGTGGTGTGGTGGTGCGCAGCCAGCCGGCGATGTTGGCGTCGATCTGGTCGATGCGCCAGCCGGGGTGACCCTGGTGGTCGTGGTCGCCGAGGTTGCCCGGCCCGTTGAACTGGGTGCCGACGAAGTCGACGCGGTATCCGGCGGACGCGAGGCGCTGCCAGAGCCCGATCCGGTAACCGCCGGGCACCTGGGTGCCTTCGGTGATCGAGTCACCGAGGGGCATGACGCGGGTGCCGCCGTTGGATTCCGCCGCTGCGGCGACGGGCTGGAAGAGAATACCGAGAAGAGCAAGGGCGGCAATGAGTACGGTCGAACCGAATCGCCGTCTTCGAGTGGGCATGGCAAGCCTCCTGGGGGAACGAACAGGCTCGTTATCGCTCACACGCTTGCGTCGGGGCGGACGCGAAGAGGGGATGAGAGCGCTAACACTCTGCCTTGGCAGGTTGCCAGGATGTTTCGAGACATTCAAGGGTGACTTTTCCTCGACCCTCCTTCGGGTTCACATCGCGCCAGAAGTCGTTTCAGCGAAAGTGTTATGAGGCTGAACCGCTGATTGTCGGGCTCGCATTTTCACGAAATGCGCTGGCAACATGGGAAATCCCCGATGGGAACGCTCCCATCCTGTTCGGTCCCCGCCGGAAAGGTTCCCCCATGTCCCTGTTACAGAGAAGCCGAACCCTGCTGCTGGCCTCCGCCGTGGCGGGGGTCGTCGTCGCCTCCGGCCTGGCCGCGGTCGGCACCGCCGAGGCCGCCACCACACTCGGCGCCTCCGCCGCCCAGACCGGCCGCTACTACGGCGCGGCGATCGCGGCCGGCCGGCTCGGCGACGGCACCTACACCGGCATCCTGAACCGCGAGTTCAACTCGGTCACCGCCGAGAACGAGATGAAGTGGGACGCCACCGAGCCGTCCCAGGGCCGGTTCACCTACACCAACGGCGACCGCATCCTCAACCAGGGCATCGCCATGGGCGCCAAGGTCCGCGGCCATGCCCTGCTGTGGCACCAGCAGGAGCCGGGCTGGGCCCAGTCGATGTCCGGCAGCGCGCTGCGCAGCGCCATGATCAACCACGTCACCCAGGTCGCCACCCACTACCGGGGCAAGATCTACGCCTGGGACGTGGTCAACGAGGCCTTCGCCGACGGTGGCAGCGGCGCCCGGCGTGACTCCAACCTGCAGCGCACCGGCAACGACTGGATCGAAGCCGCCTTCCGCGCCGCCCGGGCCGCCGACCCGGCCGCCAAGCTCTGCTACAACGACTACAACACCGACGGCGTCAACGCGAAGTCCACCGGCATCTACAACATGGTCCGCGACTTCAAGGCCCGCGGTGTGCCGATCGACTGCGTGGGCTTCCAGTCCCACCTGGGCACCGGCATCGCCGGCGACTACCAGGCCAACCTGCAGCGCTTCGCCGACCTGGGCGTGGACGTGCAGATCACCGAGCTGGACGTCGCCCAGGGCGGCAACCAGGCCAACATCTACGCCACCGTGACCCGGGCCTGCCTGGCGGTGTCGCGGTGCACCGGCATCACGGTCTGGGGCATCCGCGACAGCGACTCGTGGCGTACCGGCGAGAACCCGCTGCTGTTCGACAACTCGGGCAACAAGAAGGCCGCGTACACCTCGGTGCTCAACGCGCTCAACGCCGGTGGCACCACGCCGCCGTCGCCCAGCGTCAGCGTCAGCGTCAGCCCCAGGCCCAGCACCAGCACCTCGCCGCAGCCCGGCGGCGGGTGCACCGCGACGGTGTCACTGAACTCCTGGAACGGCGGCTATGTGGCCACCGTCCGGGTCACCGCCGGGTCGGCGCTCAACGGCTGGACCGTGGGAGTGACGCTGCCGTCCGGAGGCGCGGTGACCAGCGCGTGGAGCGCGAGCAACACCGGATCCACGGGCACGGTCGCCTTCCGTAACGTCTCCTACAACGGGCAGGTCCCCGCCGGTGGCTCCACCGAGTTCGGGTTCCAGGGCACCGGCGCCGGGCCCACCGTCACACCCACCTGCGCGGCAGGCTGAGACACGCGGCCTCCAGGCAGAGCTCGATCGACGACGGCGCCGGCCACCATGGCCGGCGCCGTCACCGGTCGAGCCCCGCCCGATCCGCCAGGCCGGCGGCGGTGAACGCCTTCGCCAGGTCGTCGCGGCCCTCGGTGAAATGCGCCCAACTGTCGAAGTGCACCAGGACGACCTGCTGCGCGCCGAGGACCCGGGCGGCGATCTCCTCCACCAGCTCGAGAGAGATCGATGGCGTGATCGCTCAGTCGGGGCGATAGGCGGCGCTGTCACCGGACACCGCGTCCGCGTCGTAGCCGCCGCGGTCGGCGAACCCGGCGTCCTCGGTGACCTCCGGTTCGGCGGCCCCACCGGTCACCGACTCCCCCGGCCGGCGCAGCGACGCCTGGTGAGCCGGTGTGCCGTCGGGTTCGTCGGTCGGGTGCCGGTCGGCACGTCGTTCTTCATCGCTCATCAGCCGCGACTTCCCCGGCCCCGGACCGGTAAACCCGCCGTGGCCACCCCGTGGAGACCTGGCGACCGTCCTCAAAGGTCGTCCGTTTACCGCCGGGAAGGCCGGGGAAGCCGTGACGTCCCCCTTCCGCGAAAGGACCGACATGACCACCCACGGCAACACCGGTGGCACCGTCGCGACAGTGCCCATCCCTGTGCGTACCGCCGCTCTGGTGCGCCGCCCCGCGACGCGGCCCTGATCACCCGGCGATGAGAACGAACCAGAACCCGGTCCGGACGCCGGCGCCACAGGCCGGGCGGGTGATGTGCGCCGACAGCGTCGGCCGTGCCCTGCTCGCCATGGCCGTACCGCCCGAGCAGCGCCGCGGCCGCGCCCTGTCGAGGGTTCCGGTGCTGGGCCGGCGTGGTGAGCTCCCGGAGCAGCTACGCCGGCCGGCCCTGGCCGCGGACGCGGTCGCGGAGGCCCTCCCGGCGGCCCAGATCGAGCAGTTGGACGCCGAGGCGGTCGCCGAGTGGATCGTCGGCCATCACCAGTCGCCGGCCTATCCCGCAGTGGTCCTGGGGTCGCCGCACGGTGCGGCCGTGCACCTGGCCGTGGCGTGCGGCGCGGCCTGGCTGCCGACCCAGTTCACCGTGACCGTGCCGTGGCCGGACGGATCCGCCGGGAACTGGCCGCAAGCCATGGCGTGGGGCACCCGGCTGGCCGAACGCGTGATGGCCCACAATCCCGGGGTCACCGTGCGACAGGTGCACGATCCCGTGCTGCGCGGCCCACTGTGCGGCACGACGGTGTCACTGCAGGTGCGCTGGCGTACGCTGCCCGACGCGTACCGCCGCCTCCTGCGTTCCCGGCTCACGGCCGACGGCACCGTCGTACTGGTGCGTGACCTGCGGACCTGGCCGGTGCTGAGCGGACCGGCGGGATACACCTTCCAGATCGGCTCGCCGACCGCGGGCTGGGCCCCGGCCGACTACGGCGACGACGACGCCGTCCGGCGTCTGCTGCGCCGGGCCGGTGCCGACGACTGGGTATCGCCGCCGACCGGCATGACCCGGCAGTACGCGGAGACCAGCGGCGAGGCCTCCCTCGAACCGGAACTTCGCAGGATCGCCGCGGAGACCGGCCACACCGGGCACCGCATGTTCTACACCGATCCACAGGCGTTCAGCGGCGCCGTCGCCGACCTGTACCGGTCGTGGCTGCATCCGCGACACCGCGAGTGGCACGCCGTGGTGAGCACCGGGCGCTTGACCGATCCGTGGCTGGGCCTCGACACCGGCATCGTGCCGTACTGGTGCGAGTCCTCGTCACGGGCCGCCACCGAGGCCGCGGAGCTGTGGCTGGCCGGAGTCGCCCCGTTCGACCGGATCAGCGTGCTGCCGGAACCGCCCGGCTCATCGCACGAGAAGCTCGCCTCCATGGTGCACTGGCGGTCGATCGCCGCGTTCGCCGGACGCGGCGGCATGGTGGACGAACTGATCGCGAGCCGGTACCCGATGCTGCCGACGCCCGCCGGGCACGCGACCCGCTTCTTCCGCTACGCCTCGATGGAGTACCACCGGCCGGAGCCGTTACCCGTCGGCGACGCCGTACGGCACATCGCCCGCAACGCCACCCTGTCGGGCCTGATCGTGGTTTGAGTCGCCGCATCCCCTGGAGGACTCCATGAACACGATAACCGTGCCGGCGCCCCTGCCCTCGTCGGCCCGCCTCACCGAACCACCGGTCGTGGTCGAGGAGGAACTGCTCCTGATCGATGAGCACGGTAACGGCGCCGTATCGGCCACCTGGCCACCGCCGTCAGGCCCGGGGCCGGGCCCACGCCTGATGACGCTGGTGTCGTCGCCGGCCACCGATCTCACCGCCCTGCGCGAAGAGC
The DNA here is from genome assembly GCF_050956125.1 of Actinoplanes sp. CA-252034. Lineage (NCBI taxonomy): Bacteria > Bacillati > Actinomycetota > Actinomycetes > Micromonosporales > Micromonosporaceae > Actinoplanes > Actinoplanes sp. CA-252034. The sequence continues at coordinate 4,720,812 of NZ_CP191846.1, read as the reverse complement.
TCCTGGGCCGCCGACGGGTGGCCGCGTCGGTGGCGGCGCGTGGCGGCGCACGCCTGCTGGCCGTCGGCGCCTCACCGGCGCACGGCCCGGTCGGCGGCGGGCTGGTGATCCGGGTCCAGGTGCCGGACGGCCGGATCGCGGTCCGGGTGTGCCGTGCCCTGCAGGCGTGGCTTCCCGTGGCAGGCGCGCTGACCTCCAACTCACCGTTCGAGTCCGGGACGGACACCGGTCACGCGTCCTGGCGGTTCGTGCGGGTGCACCAGCGGGCGCTGGGCGCATACGTGGCGACACCGCGATCGCTGCCGGCCGCCACTGACGTCTCCGCGATGTGCGAGGCGGCGGAGGCACGGCTGCCCGAGTCGCTGCGCTACCCGCACGCGCGGCCGGGAGCCGGGGCGGTCGTGCAGATCCGGGCCGGCGACGTCGGGCTGAGCGTCGACGACACCATCGTGGCCACCGGGCTGCTGCGAGCCGCCGTCGCCCTCGCGGTGCACGACGCCCGTACCGGAAAGCCCGAGACGCCGGTGGATCCGGAGACGGTACGCCGAGCGCAGTGGCAGGCGGCCCGGCAGGGACTCACCGGCTGGCTGACCGACCCGCGCACCGGGCGGGCGACGCCCGGATGGCAGATGCTGGACCGATTCGCCGAGACGGTGACGCCGGTCGACACCGCCCACCTGGCCGTACAGAACGGCCTGGCACGACTGCGGGCCGAGGGCACCGGCGCCGAACGACAACGGCGGATCGCCCAGCGCACCACCGGCGCGCGAACACTGCTGACCGTTCTCGCCCAGCTCACCGTCCAGGGCTGACCACGATGACGACGGGCCGCCGGAATCCCGGCCATCGCCCACCGCCGTATCGCCCGCCGCCCATCGCCGCGTCGCCCACTGCCGCGTCGCCGCATCGCTCGCCGCCCGCCGCCCCGGGTTGGGCGGCAGGTGACGCGGTGGTTCAGGGAGCTGTAACGGCTGACTCGGAGGCGACCATCAGCATCCGGTGGACGCCGCTGATCCGCAGCACCTGGTAGACCACGCCGGTGGCGTTGAGAACCCGGAATCCCCGGTCACGCGCGATCGCGGCCTCGTAGCCCCGCAGCAGGGCGCGCACCCCGGCGGCGGCCAGGAAGGTGACCCGGCGCAGGTCGACGACGATCTCCGACACTTCCGGTTGCTCGACGGCGTCGACGATCAGGCAGGCCAGCACGTCGTCGACGTCCTCATCGAGCTCGCCGGCGATCAACAGCCGGAACACACCCGCGCCGTCATCGCGCTTGGTCGCCGTGAAGGCCGTCACGGGGGTGCCTCCTGAAGCCGTCCGTTGCCGCAGTGCACGGCCAGGGTATCCACGACGTGCCTGATGAAACGTCGCCGGTCGATCGACTTGTCGCTTCGCTCCCGGCGGCCGGTCGGCTCGTCGCTTCCGGTGGCGGCGGTCGATCGGCTCGTCGCTTCGGGTGCCGCCGACTGATCGGCTTGTCACCTCCGGTGCCGCCAGCCAATCGGCTCGGCGCCGCGGTGCAGCCGGTGCCCGTGCCGGGTGCCGGTGCCGTGCTGGCGCTGGTGCCGATACCAGTGCTGGCGGCCGTGCTGGCGTTGGTGCTCGTTCTGGTTCCGGTGCGGGTGCCGTGCTGGCGTTGGTTCTGGTTCTGGTTCCGGTGCGGGCGCGAGTGCGGGTGCGAGTGCGGGCGCGGGGATCAGAGCACGGCGAGGCGGTCGACCAGCAGCTGGGTCCGGCGTTCGGTCTCTTCGCGGGGCAGGCGGCCCGCCCGGGTCAGGGTGGCCAGGCCGTGCAGGGAGGCCCAGAACAGCTCGGTGAACAGCCCCGGGTCGACGCCGTCACCGGCGACCTCGCCGAGGCTCTCCAGCAGAGCGGCGAAGGCGTCCTTCAACGGCTCGGGAGTGTCCTCGGCGGCGAATGCCAGGCCGCCGTCGAGCTGGAACATCGCGTCGTAGACGGCCGGGCTGCGGGTGGCGAAGTCGAGATAGGAGCGCGCCAGGGCGACGACCCGGGCGCGTGGACCGTCGGCGGCCGCGGCCGCGGCGCGTAACTGCACGGCCATCTCGGCGGCGCCCTGGACGGCGACGGCTCCGATGATCTCCCGCTTGCCGCGGAAGTGGCTGTACAGCACGGGCTGGCTGTACTCGATGCGTTCGGCGAGCCGGCGGGTGGTGACCGCGTCCCAGCCATGTTGCTCGGCGAGCTCACGGGCCGTGGCCAGGATCAGGCGCTCCCGATCCGCGCGTTCGCGTTCCTTGCGTTCCCGTACCGACATGCCCTGATCCTAGCACCGCTAGCAAATCGAGCGGGTGCAATGCTAGCGTTGCTAGGTCAGTTGTCAGCGCTAGATCTCAGGAGGGTCAGCATGCTCGACACACTTCAGGTGATCACCATCGTGGTCGTCGGCGTGATGGTGGGAGTGGAGTTCGCCGTCGCCTTCGTCATCAACCGGATCCTCGACGCGCTCCCCGGCGACAGCGGCCAGCTCGGCCGCGCCCACGGCGGGCGGATGCTCGGCGCCGTGATGCCGGTCTGGTATGTCGGCTCGCTCGTCCTCGTCACGATCTGGGCCGTCGCCGGATGGCAGCAACCGGGCACCGGCCTCGTCGTCACCGCGGGCGGGCTGCTGATCGTCAGCGTGATCATGTCGGTCCTGCTGCTCGTCCCGATCAACAACCAGGCCAAGACGTGGACCCCCGAGAACCGGCCCGCCGACTGGAAGCGGCAGGCCAACCGCTGGGATCGCTACCACTACGTCCGCGTGGCCGTCATCATCGCCGCGTTCGCCCTGCTGGCCGCCGCCCTCGTCTGACGGCCCCACATCGGCTTCCGCCGGCGGGGGTCAGGACAGGCCGGGCATGAGGCGCTCCGGCGTCAACCCGCACATCGACGCTCACCACGGTCTTCCGACGGACGGGTGATCGATAGCATCGGGGGCATGGCGACACGGCTGGTGCAGATCACCATGAAGGCGCACGACGAGGTGGCGCTGGGCCGGTTCTGGGCTCGGGCGCTCGGCTGGGAGATGTCCAGTGAGGGGCCCGGCGTGACCAACCTGGAGCCTGGGGGCTTCGTCTATCCCGATCCGATCGCGGTCTGTGTCGACCTGGTCGTCTCCGCCGAGCCCAAGACGGTGAAGAACCGGGTGCACGTCGACCTGGCGTCCACCTCGGCCGCCCATCGGGACGAGACCGTGGCGCGGCTGACCGAGCTGGGTGCGACCCTCGCCGACGTGGGGCAGGGGGACGTGCCGTGGACGGTGATGGCCGACCCGGAGGGCAACGAGTTCTGTGTGCTGGACTCGCTCTACGAGCAGACCGGGCCGATCGGGTCGGTGGTGGTCGACTGCGCGGATCCGCGGGCGATGGCGGGGTTCTGGGGTGAGGCGATGGACTGGACGGTGCACAGCGTGAGCGATGACGTCGCGGTGCTGCGGTCGGGCGAGGGCGTCGGGCCATACCTGCAGTTCGCCCGTACCCCTGGGGTGAAGTCGGTGTGGAATCGGGTCCACCTCGATGTCCGGCCGTATCCGGGCGACGACCTGGCCGCCGAGGCGGAGCGGTTGCGGGTGCTCGGTGCCACTGCCGTCGATCTGGGTGAGCAGAGCGTTCCGTGGCGGGTCCTCGCCGACCCGGAGGGCAACGAGTTCTGTCTGCTGACTCCGAGCTGAGTCTCCACGCCACGCACACGGATCGACCACATTCGTCGTCTACTTTCAGCGGTGTGAACAACGGGGATGGGCCACGACAGCGGCTCCGGTTGCTGCCGTGGCCGGTCGCGGTGCTGTGCGCCGGGATGCTGATCGATGCGGCGATCTCAGGTGAACCGGCGGATGTGCTCCGGCACGTTGAACGGGATGTGGCAGCACCGGCTCATCATCGGCCCGGCGGGGTGAACAGGTTGACGAGGGTGCCGTCGGGGTCGCGGAACAGCAGGGACCGGTTGCCCCACGGCATCGTGGTCGGCGGCTGGACGAGGTCGTCGATGACGTCGGCGAGCCGGGCGAACTCGGCGTCCACGTCGTCGACGCGGAACTCGACGATGGCGGTCCGGTTGCTCGCCGGCTCGGCCGACCCGGCGCCGAACAGGGCGACCGTGGCCGTGCCGCCGATCGCGAGGGTGGCGCCGGGCAGCGCGATCTCGGCGAAGTCGGGGGTGTGGCGGCGGGCGTCACAGCCGGTGACGGCCTCGTAGAAGCCGGTCAGGCGGGCGACGTCGGCGGTGATCACTCGGACCGAGGCGAAGTGCACGGCGTTCTCCTTCGTGAGGGGGTTACGCCGCGAACGGTAGAGGCGATACCGGACAGGATCCGCCCGGTATCGGAGGACAATGACAGCCATGACCCATCCGACGGCGCGGGTGCTGGCCCTGCTGGAGATCCTGCAGGGCGGCGGCACCCACCGGCTCGGCGACCTGGCCGCGCGCCTCGGCGTCGACGAGCGCACGGTCCGCCGCTATGCCGGTCACCTGATCGATCTGGAGGTGCCGGTCGAGTCGGTCCGCGGTCGGTTCGGTGGGTACCGTCTGGCGCCCGGTTTCCGCATGCCGCCGCTGATGTTCACCGACGACGAGGCCCTGGCGGTCCTGCTGGGTCTCGGTTCCGTGCCGGGCGAGGCCTCGGCGGCGGCCGCCGCGAAGGTGCGGCGGGTGCTGCCCAAGACGCTCGCGGCCCGGCTGGCCGCCCTGTTCGCCTCGACCGACTTCACCGCGGCGGTACGCCCGGAGCAGTCCCCCGAGACCGCGGTGATGCTGGCGCTCGCCGAGGCGACCCGGCAGCAGCGGCCGGCCGTGATCGGCTACACCGACCGGGCCGACCGGGACAGTGACCGCACCCTGCACCCGTACGGGATCGTCGCCCACGCCGGCCGGTGGTATGTCACCGGCCTCGACTCCGCCTCCGGTGACGTGCGGACGTTCCGGCTGGACCGGATCCGGCGGGTCCGGGTCGTCGACGGCGCCTTCACGGTCCCCGAGGGGTTCCGGGCCGCCGACACGGTGCTGACCGGTCTGGCCGGGACACCGTGGCGCTACGCGGTGGCGGTCGCCGTCCAGGGGCCGGCAGAGCAGGTCCGCGACGCCCTGCCGCGGGAGCTGGCCACCGTCGAGCGCGGCGATGAGGACGGGTGGGTGCTCGTCCGGTTGCGAGCCGAGCGTCTCGACTGGCTGCCCGGGGTGCTCGCCGGGCTCGGCCGGCCGTTCGTCATCCGGGAGCCGGCCGAGCTGCGTGAGGTGGTCCGGGCCTGGGCCGGCCGGGTCGCCGGGTGGGCGGCCGCCGAACGATGACGACCAGCCTGCCGGGCACTGCCGGGCCAGCAGTCGATTTCAGCCGGCGCCGCGCTCCCGGTGTGCTGTGCTTACCCCTGTGACGACACGGGACCGGCTGACCAGCGGCGACGTGCTGCGCTGGTACCTCGTTGCCGGCGTGTCGCTGATGGCCGCCGTCCTGCTCGTTCCGGCTCTCCGCCTGTGGTGGTACATCCTGGTCGCCCTCATGGTGCTGACCGCTCTGGCGACCGGGATCCGCCGGCACCGGCCCGTCTGGGCACGGCCGTGGTGGCTGCTGGTGGCCGCCGTGGGCATGTCCGTGGTGGCGAGCTTCGGCTGGGCGGTCACGGTCACGGCGACCGGTCCGCCGCGGTACCCGTCGATCGGCGACCTGTTCTATTGCGCCTCGATGGGGTTGCTGACGGCCAGCGTCTTCTGGTGGGTACAACCCGGCCGGTATCGCGGTGGGCTGCTCGACGCCGCGATCGCGCTGACCGGTGGCGGCGCCGTCGTCTGGGTGGCCGTGGCGGAGCCCCTGCTGTTCGGCGGCGCGTTCGAGGGAGCGCACCTGCTCGGCTATCTGCTCTACGTCACCAACGATCTGCTGATCCTCGCGTTGACCGTCCGGGTCGTCGTCGTCACGCGTGTGCGCACCGTGGCTTACCGGCTGATGGTCGGCGCGGCGACGCTGTGGGTGGTCACCGACACCGTCTTCTACGCAGCGCTGTTCCGCGGGCAGGCGCAGGCGGGCGCCTGGATCCAGGTCGGCTGGCTGTCGGCGTACCTCATGATCGGCGCCGCGGCGTTGCACCCGTCGATGTCGCGCAGCACCGGGTCCATGCCCCGCAACGCGAGCCTGCTGACCCGGACGCGGCTGGTCGCGTACGTCGTGCTGATCGTGCTCATCGCCGGGCTCGACGCGGTGCGGGTCGTGGCCGCGGCGCCGCCCGGGCACGGGGGCCGGATGATCGTGGTGCTGTGCCTGGGCTGCATCACCTCGGTGCTGTTGATCGGCCGGCTGGCGCAGGTGGGAGCGGCGCTCGACGAGCGGGCGCACGTCGACCCGCTGACCGGCCTGGGCAATCGCATCGTCCTGCAGAACGAGCTGAACCGGCACCGACCGCATGACCGGGTCCTGCTGGTGCTGGACCTGAACGGCTTCCGGGACATCAACGCCGCGTTCGGCCACAAGGCGGGTGACGCGGTGCTGGTGGAGAGCGGTCATCGGCTACGGGCGGCGGCGCCGAGTGACGCCGTGGTGGTCCGGCTCGACGCCGACGCGTTCGCCGTGCTCACCCATGGTGACGAGGGGGTGCTGCACCGCCTGGCCGGGCGTCTGCTCGAGGCGGTCGCCGAGCCGTATCCGGTGCCCGGCCTGACCAGCCGCCGGATTCAGGCCGCCGTCGGCGCGGTGATCATCTCGGTCGGTGACGAGGCGACGACCGCGCTGCGTGACGCGGAGCTGGCGCTGGAGGAGGCGCGGACCCAGGGTGACGGCCTGGCGGTCTTCGATCCGGCCGCGTACGCGCAGTGGCGTGCCAACCGTGATCTGGTCGCCCAACTGCAGCAGGCCATCGGCACGGACGAGCTGAGCATGCATTACCAGCCGATCGTCGAGCTGGAGGACGGCCGAATCGTCGCGGCGGAAGCGCTGCTGAGGTGGTTGCGGCCCGACGGCACATCGGTCTCCCCCGCCCGATTCATCCCGCTGGCCGAGCAGAGCGGGGACATCCTGGTGATCGGTGAGTGGGTCCTCGGGCGGGTGTGCGCGGATCTGGTGGGGCTGTGGGGCACGTACCGGCTGCCGGTGACGGTCAACGTGTCGGCGCATCAGCTGCGGGACACCGGGTTCGCTGCCCGGTTGCTCGACCGTCTCGGCGACGCCGGCCTGCCCGGGGAGGCCCTGATCGTCGAGATCACCGAGACGGTCCTGGTCACCACCGTGACCGACGCGGCCACCACGACCGGGCAGCTGGAGCAGTTGCGGGAGCACGGGGTCCGGATCGCCATCGACGACTTCGGCACCGGCTATTCCTCGCTGGCCTATCTGCGGGAGCTGCCGGTGGACATCCTGAAGATGGACGGCTCGTTCACGTCCCAGCAGATCGAGGACGGCGGTCCCCGGGAGATCGCCTTCGTGCGGACGATCGTGGAGCTGGGGCGCAGCCTGGATCTGTGCACTCTCGCCGAGGCGGTGGAGACCGAGGCGCAGGCGCGGCGGCTGCAGGAGCTCGGCTGTCACCTGGCCCAGGGCTACCACTTCGCCCGTCCGGCGCCGGTCGGCCGGCTGCACGAGCTGCTCGCCGCGCAGCGGTCGACGTCGGCCGGGGCGGTCGCGTGAGTGGTCGCCCGCTCAGGTGACCGCCCCGTCTCGGCGGGTCCCGGCCGGTCAGGCGGGCAGGGGCAGCAGCGCGAGCGGCACGTGGTGCTGACCGGCGTGGATGTCCCGGTCGAGCAGGCTGCCCTGCACGACCGGCCGGGGGAAGGAGATCTTGACGACGTTGAGCTGCGGGATCCGGAACATCCGGATCGTCCGCGGGTCGTCGACGGCGTAGAGGCGGGCGATCACCGACTCGTCGAGGAAGCCCGGGTCGGCGACGATCGCATATCCCTCGGCGTCGCGGGCGAACACCTCCAGGGTGACCCAGAACGGTCCGGCGTTCTTCGATCGGACCTCGTGGGCCAGGTCGGCGACGACCCTCATCGGCTCTCCTCCAGGTGGACGCGGAACAGGCTGGTCGGCGAGTCGACCTCGACGACGTGGTTGAGCACGAACTCGTACGCCGGCCCGCGCTCGGTCTCGGCCGGTGACGTGGCGAACGCGAGGCTCGGCAGGTGGTCCATGTCGGGGGTGGGCAGGTGCAGCATCAGCGGGTTGGCGACCTTGGCGACGGCGGTGGCGGTCTCCTGCGTGGCGGCCTGCACGAGCAGCATCACGCCGACCTCGCGGGGTGGCGCCGGGGACGGGTCGAGTCTTTCCAGGATCGCGTCGTAGCCGTACAGCCGGATGTCGAACGAGTAGTCGGCGGGGCCGAGGTGCAGCGTGTTGGACACCCATTCGGTGATCATCTTGCGCAGCAGTGCGGTCCAGGTGTCGATCCGGCTCAGGATGTGCGGGTCGCGGATCGCGGTGAACGACATGGTCTGGTAGCCGGTCAGGCGGGCGCCCTCCAGCTTGATGGTGTGCCGGTCGGCAAGCTCGAAGCGGGAGCCGGTGACGCGTACCCGCCGGTCGTCGAGAGCCGTGTAGACGGCATCGCCGACCTCGATGGTGCCGGCCGGCTCGCGCATGGTGAACGGGTCGACGGTCTCGTAGAGCATGTGCGCGGCCACCGACGTCGGTGTGCACGCGGCCGCCGGGTCGAGGGGCTCGATGGTGAACCCGTCGTCGTCGATCGTGGCCAGCACTCCCCCGGCCCGTGGATTGGTCGTGCACTGCCCCCCGCACTCGACGATCTTCGCGGCATGCCAGGCGGGGCCGGGCGGCGCGCCTCTCATCAGGGGGTACGCGGCGGCCAGAGCGGTGTCGGTGGCCCGCCCGGCGAGCACCACGTCGGCGCCGGACTCCAGGGCGGCGACGATCGGCTCGTGGCCCATCATCCCCACGATGTTCTCGCAGCCTTCCAGCACGGCCGGGTCGAGCGGCCCGGCCGGCGGCAGTGCGAGGATCGGCAACGCGGCCAGGTCGGACGCCTTCTGCGAGCTGTAGATGGTGGCCACCCGCAGCGACAGGCCCTCCTCGGCGAGGATCTCCCGGGTGATCGCGGCGACCCAGTCCACGCCGGTGTCGGTTCCGCTGGTCCCGCACGATCCGACGATCAGCGGGATGCCGGCCGTGGCGGCGGCCCGCAGGAGCAGCCGCATGTCACGGGCGACGGCCGCCCGGGCCGTCTTGGCGACTCCCGCGCCGAGATAGTAGGGACCGGAGTCGGTGGAGCCACCGTCCACCGCGATCACGTCCGCCCCGAGCTGCAGGCCGCGGGTGACGGTCTCCGGAGGGAATCCCCCGCCCAGCATTCCGGTGGGGACCAGCACGCGTACAGCATTGTTGCTCATCGGTTTCCTAACTCGCGGCGATGGTGCGGGCGGGCGGCCCGCCGGGGCTCCGCTCCGGCGACGGTCACGTTCTCGGTGGTGGAGGTCATGCGTGGCCGTGCAGAAGGTGGGCGTTGACCGAGGAGGCGGGCTTCCCGGCGAGGGCCGCGACCAGCTCACGGGCGCCGTCGAGGCCGGAGGCGCGGCGGGCCTCGGCGGTCTGGCCGCCCATGTGCGACCAGACGGTGATGCCGTCGACACCGCGTAGCACGCTGTCGGCCGGCAGCGGCTCGACGTCGGTCACGTCCAGGGCGGCTCCGGCGATCCGGCCGCTGCGGACCGCCTCGGCCAGGGCCGGTTCGTCGACGAGTCCGCCGCGGGCGGTGTTGATCAGGTGGGCGGACGGCTTCATGCGGGCGAGCGTGGCGGCGTCGATCACATGGCGGGTACGGTCGGTGAGCGCGGTGTGGATCGACACGAAGTCGGACTCGTGCAGCAACTCGTCCAGGGTGGTCCGGCGGGCGCCGGGGATGTCGCCGGTGCACAGGACGGTCATCCCGAAGGCGCCGGCCAGGGGCGCCACCCGCCGCGCGACGGGGCCCCGGCCGATCAGTCCCACGGTCTTTCCGCTCAGCTCGTACCCCTGCCGTCTCGGCCATGCTCCGGCCGCGACCCCGGTGGCCACCTGGACCAGTCGCCGGGCCTGGGTCAGCAGCAGCCCGATGGTGTATTCGGCGACGGCGTTGGCGTTGATGCCGGGTAGGTTGCTGACGCTGATGCCGAGGCGGGTCGCGGCCGTGACGTCGACCGAGTCGTAGCCGACGCCGGTGCGCACGACGGCCCGCAGCGTGGGCACGGCGGCCAGGACCTGCCCGGTCATCGGCTCGTTGGCGATCAGCGCCCCGTCGGCGCCGGTCAGGGCGGCGATCAGGTCTTCCGGGCGGCGTGGCCCGCGCATCGGGTCGTGGCGGGTCACGAAGCCCCGCTCGATGAGGTAGGAGTCCACCTCGTCGCCGGGGTGGAGGTAATCGGTGGTGATCAGAACGGTCGGCATGTCTCGCTTCCTCAAGAGGTCAGGCGGCGGCCGGGGTGGACTCGTGGGCTTTCTGCAGTCGGGCCAGGCGGGTCGCGACCAGCACGGCGAGGGCGGCGAGCACGGCGGTGTCGAGCAGCATCCAGCGCCAGCCGAGCAGGTCGACGGCGGCGCCGATCAGGGCCGGTCCGGCGAATCCGCCGAGATACCAGGTGACGGCGTAGAGGCCGGTGTAGGCGCCGAGCATCCGGCTGGACGGGGCGAGGTTCCAGAGGGCGACGGCCGCGTTGATCGAGAAGCAGGCGGCGCCGGCCGCGCCGACGCAGAGCGCCACGACGGTGCCGGTGGCCGACGGGACGGCGGCGCCGGCGACGAGGGCGGCGGCGAAGACGGCCATGCCCGCGGCGATCACCCGCAGCCGCCCGAAACGCTCGGCGGCGAGCGCGGCCGGATAGGCGGCGAGCAGGAAGGCGATACCGCTGGGCAGGGTGAGCCCGCCGGCCTCCCCGCGGGTCAGGGCGAGGGCTTCCATGCCGTACGGGGTCATCAGCGACCGGGACGCGAACCATGCTCCGCCGAACAGGAAGACGGTGAGCAGCAGGAGCACGCGGCGCCGGTCACGGCTGGTGACGAGCTCGGTGACGACGCGCCGCAGCGGTGACCGCTCCCGCCCCGGCTCGTCCTCGGCCACGGCGGTCAGGTAGCCCGGGGACCGGTTGTCGCGCACCTTGGCGACCAGCACGAGGGTGACCGCCAGCAGGATCGTGGCCGGGATGGCGAACGCCGCCCGCGGATGGTCGTCGACGACGAAGAGACTGATCAGGGAGGCGACGATGATGGTCAGCGAGGTGGCGATCTTGACGATGGCGTTGGTCCGGCCGCGCCACTCGGGAGCGATGAAGTCCGGGGTGAGGGCTTCGGCGAGCGGTCGCATCGTGTTCATGACCAGCGCGTAGCCGACCATCACCAGGATCAGCGCGGGCAGCGACGGGGTCCAGGGCAGCAGCAGGAAGAGCAGGGCGGCGATCGGCATGCCCACCACGAGGTACGGGATGCGCCGCCCCCAGCGGGTCCGGGTGTGGTCGGACCGGTTGCCGATCCACGGCTGGACGACGATGCCGAGCAGGTTGTCCATGCCCATCAGGACGCCGATGAGCGCCGCGCTGGCGATGTGGTCGCGCAGCAGGGCGGGCACCTGGCTGTCGTAGAAGTTCCAGGTCGCCTCCTGCGCGAACAGGGTGAGAGCGACGAAGAAAGTGATCTTGCGGGTTTCGGCCATGTCGCCTCCGTGTGTCCGCCGTCACGCTAATTTGCTACAGCAAAATCGTCAACAGTGGCAAAATCAGTTAGCCATGGCATGCGTTAGAGTGCCGGCATGACAGTCACCGAGACGCTCGCCGACCAGGCCTATCGCCACGTCCGCACGGCCATCGCCTCCGGCGAGCTGCCGCCCGGACAGAAGGTGACCGAGCGCGGCGTCGCCGAGCGTCTCGCGATCAGCCCGACACCCGTGCGGGAGGCGCTGCGCCGGCTAGAGCTCGACGGGCTGATCGAGCGGATCGGCCCGCGCACGGTGCTCGTCGCCGCCATCCGCGACGCCGCCATCGACGACCTGGCCGAGGTCGAGGTCGGCCTGCGCGGCCTGGTCGCCCGGTTCGCCGCCCGGCACGCCACCACCGCCCAACTCGACGCCCTAGACCGGATTCTCGACCGGGCCGACGACCTGCTGATCCTGCTCAAGGAGCACCGCCGCCACGACCGCCCGACCGACCGACATCTCACCGCCCTGCTCGACACCATGCAGGAGTTCAACGACACGGTCGACGCGTGCGCGCACAACCCGGTGCTGATCCGGATGCTGGAGCAGAGCCGGGTCTTCTCCCGCCCCCGCCGCCGTGAGCTGCTGCTGCAGAGGGTGCACGAGGACGAGACGTTCGGGCTGGAGCGCTACACCAGCCACCGGGCCCTGGTCCGGGCCCTGCGCGCGGGCGACTCGGCCGCCGCCGAGCAGATCGCGCTGACCGACGCCCAGGGTGGGCTCGCCGCACTCCGGGAGGGAAGGTGAGTGCGTACCGGATCGCCGTCATCCCCGGCGACGGCATCGGCCAGGAGGTCGTCCCGGCCGGCGTCGAGGCCCTCGAGGCGACCGCCGCGCGGTTCGGGCTGCGCCTGGAGCTCACCGACTTCGGGTTCGCCGGCGCCGCCTACTGGCAGCGGCACGGGAAGATGCTGCCGGACGACTGGGAGGCGACGCTGCGCGGGTTCGACGCGATCTTCTTCGGCGCGGTCGGCTGGCCCGCGGTGGTGCCCGACCACGTCTCGCTCTGGGGCAGCCTCCTGCAGTTCCGGCGCACCTTCGACCAGTATGTCAATCTGCGCCCCTGCCGGCTGATGCCCGGCGTGCGCAGCCCACTGGCCGGGCGCGTGGCCGGCGACATCGACTTCATGGTCGTGCGGGAGAACACCGAGGGTGAGTACTCCAGCGTCGGCGGCCGGATCTTCGAGGGCACCGAGCGGGAGACCGTGCTCCAGGAGACCGTGATGACCCGCATCGGCGTCGACCGGGTGCTGCGCTACGCCTACGAGCTGGCCGACCGGCGGCCGCGACGGCACCTGACCTCGGCCACCAAGAGCAACGGGATCGCCATCTCGATGCCGTACTGGGACGAGCGGGTCGCCGCGATGGGCGAGAGCTTCCCCGGCGTACGGGTCGACCGGTTCCACATCGACGCGCTGGCCGCGCAGTTCGTGCTGCACCCCGACCGGTTCGACGTGGTCGTGGCCAGCAACCTGTTCGGCGACATCCTGTCGGACCTGGGCCCGGCCTGCACCGGCACACTCGGCATCGCCCCCAGCGCCAACATCAACCCCGACCGCTCGTCGCCCAGCCTGTTCGAGCCGGTGCACGGCTCGGCGCCGGACATCGCCGGCAAGGGCATCGCCAACCCGGTCGGCCAGATCTGGTGCGCCTCGATGATGCTGGAGCACCTGGGCCACCCCGACGCGGCCGCACACCTGCTCGGCGCCATCGAGGACGTCCTCGCCCTCGGCCCGGGCGGGGCGCCGCTCACCCCGGACCTGCACGGCACCGGCACCACGGTGGAGCTGGGCCACGCCATCGCCGAGCGCGTCCGCGAGCGATGACCCCTGTGGACGGCGTCGGGTAGCGTGCCGATCACCCAGGCCATCGGGCTTGGTCGATCTGATCGGGAGCGCGAGTTGAAGCTTCTTCATGGTGTCGTGACCACCGTCGTCGCGGCGATCGCGGTGGCCGTCCCGAGCGCCGCCCAGGCAGACCCCGGCGACGGCTGGTTCTCCTACCAGAACACCAACAGCCTGCTGTTCCTCGCGGTGAACGGCGGTAGCGACGCCAACGGCGCGAAGATCATCCAGTACCACGAGGAGGTGCAGGAGCCCACCGACCAGCCGATCCCGGACCAGGACTGGCGCATCGTGCCGCGCGAGGGCCAGTGGGTCACGCTGTTCAACGCGGGCACGTCGCCCTGGAAGGTGCTGGGAGTCAGCGGCGGCAGCAAGGCGAACGGCGCCAAGATCATCCAGTGGGAGTACGAAGAGGACAACCGGGATCAGCAATGGGACGTGGTGTCGGCCGGCGGCACCCGCGTCTACCTGCTCAATCGCAACAGCAACAAGTGCCTCGCCATCCCGGCCGGCTCGCATCGGGTGGGTGAGCAGGCCATCCAGTGGACGTGCAACGGCGGCACGGAGCAGATCTGGGACCAGTTCGACGACGACTACTGACCGTCACACCGCTGGCGGCTCGCCGGTACGCGCCGGGGTGCGCATCCTCGAGCGGTCCGATCCGCAGTGACCGGTCAGATGCCGAGCAGCTGACGTGTCACCGCGGTGGCGGTGTCCACCGGAGCCAGGCTCCGGTGGACCTTCGCCATCACGCTGGCGCCCAGCCACAGCTGGTACAGCGCCTCGGCGGTCGACCGGGCGTCGCCGGTGAACGGCGCTGAGCCGTCCCCGACGGCACCGGTGATCGCGTGCTCGAGCCGATCGACGATCTGTGTGGTCCCGGCCCTCAGAGCCAGGCGCATGGGCTCGGACATGTCCGCGACCTCGGCGCTGAGCTTGACCGCCAGGCATTTGCCCTCGCAGTCGCCGAAGCTCTGCGAGGCCCGCCACGACGCGAAGTAGGCCAGGATCCTCGCGCCCCAGTCCTGGTCGGCGGCGTTGAGGATCTCGTCCATCTCGGCCAGATACTGCTCGAAGTAGCGAGCGATGACGGCCTCGCCGAAGGCGTCCTTCGAGTTGAAGTAGTGGTAGAAGGAGCCCTTCGGCACGCCGACGCTGGAGAGCACCTCGTTGATGCCGACCGCGGCGTAGCCCTTGTGCGCGAAGGACCGCTCGGCGGCGAGCAGCAGGTCCGTACGCGTGTCACGGCTCCTGGTCGTCATGGCTCCCACTCTACGCCGCAAATAGACCGGTCGGCTTTCAGTCCGCGCTGGTCATGAAGTCGATCAGCGCCCGGTTGAACTCGACGGGGTGGCTCGCGTTGATGCCGTGCGGCCCGTCCTTGATCACGACCAGCCTCGCGCCGGGAACCGTCTCGGCGGTCCGTGCACCGCTGACCTCGAACGGCACGATGGCGTCGCTGTCGCCGTGGATGACCAGCACCGGCACGTCGATCCTGGCCAGGTCCGGGCGGAAGTCGGTGTAGCTGAACGCCGCGATGCTGTCCAGGGTGCCCTTGGCCGACGCCACGTGCGCCAGCTCCTGCGCATACCGAACCTGGGACTCGCTGACCTTCGGCGTACCCCCGGCGGTGAAGAAGTTGCGGGCGAAGCCGTCGACGAACGCGATCCGGTCGGCGACCACTCCGTCCTGGAAGCCCTTGATCGTGGCGTCGTCGAGGCCGCCGCCGGGGTTCTCGTCGCTCCTGTACAGGTACGGCGGGACGGCGGCGGCGAACACCGCCCGTGCGATGCGTGCGCTGCCGTAGGCGCCGAGGTAGCGGGCGACCTCGCCACCACCCATCGAGAAGCCGACGAGCGTGACGCCGGTCAGGTCGAGGGTGGTGAGCAGCGCGTCGAGGTCGGCGGCGAACGTGTCGTAGTCGTAGCCGCCCCACGGCTGACCGCTCTGCCCGAAGCCGCGCCGGTCATAGGTGACGACCCGTTTGCCGGCCTCGACCAGCGGCGCGATCTGCGCCTCCCAGCTGCGGCCGGACAGCGGCCAGCCGTGGATCAGCACGACCGGGTCGCCGGTCCCGAAGTCCTCGTAGTGGATCTCGACGCCGCCGTCGACGGTGATGTGAGGCATGAGGGTCTCCCTGTCGCTTCGATGGTGAGTGTCAGGCGGTGGCGAGCACGGTGAGCAGCACGTCGGCGGCCTCAGCCGACGAGGCCGGGTTCTGCCCGGTGATCAGGAGGCCGTCGCGCACCACGTAGGAGCCCCAGTCCGCCCCCTTGGAGTAGACACCACCGTTGGCCTTGAGCATGTCCTCGACGAGGAACGGCACCACCTCGGTCAGGCCGACGCCCTCTTCCTCGGTGTTGGCGAAACCGGTCACCGGACGGCCCTGAACCAGCGGCGAGCCGTCCTCGCCGGTGACGTGCCGCAGCACGCCCGGCGCGTGGCAGACCAGCGCGACCGGCTTACCCGACCGCAACGTGGTCTCGATGATGTTGCGCGAGTCGGCGTCCTCGGCCAGGTCCCACAGCGGGCCGTGGCCCCCCGGGTAGAACACCGCGTCGTAATCGGCCGGGTCCACCGTGCTCAGCACGACCGTGGAGTCCAGCGCGGCCGAGGCCTCGGCGTCCGCCTCGAAGCGGCGGGTGTCGTCGGTCTGGGAGCCGGGCTCGTTGCTCTTGGGATCCAGCGGCGGACGGCCACCTTTCGGTGATGCCAGGGTGATCGTGGCGCCGGCCTGCTTGAGCCGGTAATACGGTGCGGCGAGCTCCTCCAGCCAGAAGCCGGTCTTGAGTCCGGTGTCACCCAGCTCGTCGTGCGAGGTCAGAACGACCAGGACGTTCATGTCGGAGCCTTTCGTCTCTGCGACCCGTGTCGGCCACGTCCCGAACTCTAGACGACTGGTCTACTAGCAGCAAGTCCAACCCCAGCCGCGCGCGGCTGGGGCTGTGCCGGCGGGCACCCGAGGGTGCCCGCCGCCGCTCAGGGCTCGAGGTACCGGGCGCTCCAGCCCACCGTCACCCACGGATCGCCGCTCGACTCCGCGCACTGGAGCCTGATGGTGACCGCGTGCACGTACTGGCTGGCCACCGGGCGGAAGTTGACGTCCTCGAACCAGGTCTGCCCGGTCGGCGCGCAGAAGTCCGAGCCGTAGTCGGTGTACGTCTCGGTGAAGCCGTTGTCGTACTCGACCGTCATCTGCACCCGGACGCACTCGTTGCGGGCGTTGTTGATCCAGATCCGCCCGACCAGCGTCGGCTCCCAGACCCCGGCGGTGTTCATCACCCAGTCGAGCCGGCCGTCGTCGGTCGGCCGGCCGGACACGTCGTGGAGCCGGCCGTCCCCGAAGTCGAAGTGCGACTCGGTGATCTTGAACTCGTCGACCCGGTGGACCGTCGCCTGCGCGACCCCGGCGATGCCCAGACTCATCGTGACGGCCAGTGCGACCACGAGGGCGCGTAGCCCCGTTCTCTGCCAGCGCATTGCTGTCCCCCTACTTCGTCGTGGCCCCGGTCCGGTGACCGGGCCCGCGATGAGTGTCGGAAAGGGTCCTCATCGTGGCGTCAGTCCCGCGTCAGTACCGGTGAGGTACCGGGCCGCCGGGCTGCCGAGCCCCATCGCCTCTGGCGGGTTGCCGACAATCGGCGCTGCCGTCGGCGATCCGTGCTGCGATTGACGTCGATGGTTCGACGACGGACAGGGAGCCGGCATGGCGGAACAGGCCCGTCGCATGCGCCGAGCCGGACGCTGCCTGATCTATGTGGCCGCGGCCGGATACGGCAAGTCGACGACGCTCGAAACGCTGTGCGCGGACGGCGCGGGGACGTACTGGACGGCTGAGGCCCTGCTCGCTCGGCCGTACCGTGATCCGCGGACGGCCGGGGCCCGTGTGGTCGTCGACGATCTGTGCGCGTTGCCCGGCCCGGCACAACGGCAGCTGGCGCGGGACCTGGCGGAGCTGCCGGCCGAGGTCGAGCTCTGGCTGGCGGCCCGCCGGCCCCTCGACCCCGGGTTCTACTCCGCGCTGCCGGGGACGGCCGTCGAGCGCGGTGCCGCCGATCTCGCTCTGTCCCTCGATCAGGTCGCCCGGGTCCTGCGGGAGGAGCACGGCATCGTCGATGCCGAGCCGGCCGTACGGGTGTACGACGTCACGGCGGGATGGCCGGCGCTGGTCCAGTTCGCCGGTGAGGCGCTCGGCCGGCACGGCGTCGGCTCGGAGGAGCTGCTCGCGGCGCTCACCGAACCCGGTACCCCGGCCGCGAGCTGGATCGGCGAGCAGGTGCTGGCCGAGCAGCCGGAGGACGCCGCCGTACTGATGGATGCGGCCGTCACGCTCGGCCCGCTGCCCGAGGCGCTGTGCATCGGGCTGGCGGACGCGGGGCTGCTCGACACCGGCGTACCGGCCGGTCCACTGCAGTCGCTGCGCTGGTTGAGGCGCGCGGGGCTGCTCGTGGCGGGCGCCGGTGGGGCGCCGCGGCTGGTGCCGGCGGTGTCGGCGGTGCTCGGTCAGCGACGCCGGGCCGGCTGTGCGGGCAC
Source organism: Actinoplanes sp. CA-252034 (assembly GCF_050956125.1). NCBI lineage: Bacteria > Bacillati > Actinomycetota > Actinomycetes > Micromonosporales > Micromonosporaceae > Actinoplanes > Actinoplanes sp. CA-252034. The sequence continues at coordinate 4,702,784 of NZ_CP191846.1, read as the reverse complement.
CGGAGTCCGCTCCGACGCCTTCGTCGACTTCGCTGCCGGGTGGTATTCGGGCAACGGGCACCCGCTCGCCGCCGCCGCGCTCCTGCACCGGGCGGGTCGCCCGGCACAGTGCGCGGCCGTGCTCGCCGAACACGGTGACCGGATGCTGGCCGCCGGAGGCGGAGAGCAGGTCGTGCGTCTGCTGCGTGCCATCCCGGATGCGGAACGGTCCTTCGCGGTTCGGCTGGTGCACGGCGACGCGCTGCGGATGACCGGCGATGCCGCCGGGGCGCTGCGCGTCTTCGCTCCGCTGTTGGAGGATCCGGCACGATGCGGTGACGCCGGGCTGCGCTGGCGGGCGGCGATGGTGCACTACATGCGCGGCGAGTACGCGACGGCGCTGGAGCTGTGCACGCCACCCGCCGACGCCGGGCGGACCGTCGACGATGTGCTGCTGCTGGCCTGCCGGGCCGGCGCGTTGATGATGCTGGGCCGGTCCGCTGATTCGGCTGCCGTGGCGGCGGATGCGCTGCGCTGCGCGGACGGCGGCGGCGACGATCGGGCGAAGGCCGCCGCGCACATCGCCGCCGCGCTCGGGGCGGTGGGTGCCCGGCGCGACGAGCACCTGGCCGCTGCCCTCGAGGCCGCGCAGCGTGCCGGTGACGTGGTCACCGTGGTCCGGGTCCTGGTGAACCGCGCCGAAGGGCTGATCCGCGACGCCCGGTATCCGGAGGCGCTGCGCGTCGCCGCGCGGGCGGTGGCCACCGCGGAGCACAGTTGCCCACCCGGTCTGCTGGTGGCGGCGCTGTCCAACGCCGGCGACGCGCTGCTGCGGCTCGGCCGGTACGACGAGGCGGAGCGGCACTTCGAGCGCGTCGTCGCGGTGTCGCACCGGGCCGGCCTGAGTCGCGCGGCTTCCGGGCTGTGGGGCATCGCCGAGGTCCGCAGGCAGCTGGGCCGGCGGGAGCAGAGCCGGACCGCGTTCGAGGAGGCGGTCGAGGCGGCGCGCGCGGTCGACGACACGCAGGTGCTCGTACCGGCGCTGGCCGGTCTCACCCGGGTGCTGCTGGACGGGCCGGACCCGGACCTCGCCGCGGCTCGTCGCGCGGCCGAGGAGGCGGAGCGCGCCGCGCCGCGGATCCTGCTGCCCCTCGCCCTGGTGGCCGCCGGCTGGGTCGCGTTCGCCGAGGGGGTCCTGCCGGTCGCTCAGCAGCGGGCCGCCGCTGCGGTCACCGCCGCCCGGGCGAGCCGGCGCGCGGACTGCCTCGCCAACGCGCTCGAGCTCGTAGCCGCGGTGGGCACCGACACGGGCGGCGCGGTGGCGGCGCTGCGGGAGGCGGAGGCGATCTGGCGTGCCGCGGGGGCGCTGCCCGCCGCCGACCGGGCCCTGGTGCTGCTCGGCCGGGTGCCCGGCGCTGACGGCGCGCAACGTTCCGCCGCGAAGGCCGCCGCCCGCCGGCTGATGGATCTGGGGGTGCCGGCCATCGACGGCACCCGTCTGCCGGCGAGCGAGGACGGGTCGACGCCGGTGCGGATGCGGGTCCTGGGCGGGTTCGAGGTGTTCGTCGACGGACGGCCGGTGCCGCTGCCTGCGTGGCGTTCCCGGCAGGCGAGGTCACTGGTCAAGATCCTCGTCGCGCGACGTGGCCGGCCCGTCGCACGCCTGGAGCTTCGTGAGCTGCTCTGGCCCGACGACGAGCCGCACCGTACAGCGCACCGGCTCTCGGTTCTGCTGTCCGTGGTGCGTACCGTGCTGGATCCGGCGCGCCGCTGGCCCACCGACCACCACGTCCGGGCCGACCTGGCGGGGATCTCGCTCGATCCGGGGCATGTGGCGGTCGACGTCGAGGAGTTGCTGAGCGACGCGGCACACGCGGCACTGCTGATCCGGACCGGCGACCGGGCACACGCGCGGGAGGTGCTGGTCGAGCTCGACGAGTTGTATCGCGGTGACGCGTTCAGCGACGAGCCGTACGAGCAATGGGCAGACGGGCTGCGCGAGGAGGCGCGTGCGGTGTGGCTGCGCGCGCTGCGTGACCTGGCGGGGCTCAGCCGGGCCGCCGGCGACCTCGATCAGGCGGTCACCTACCTGGTGCGGCTGCTCGCCATCGACGCCTACGACGAGACGGTGCACCGTAACCTGGTCGAGGTCCTGGTGCGGGCCGGCCGGCACGGCGAGGCCCGGCGCGCCTTCGACCGCTGGTGCCAGGCGATGCGGTCGATCGACGCGCCGGTGCCGACCGCCAGAGTCCTCGCCGGCCGGGCCTGACGACCCGGCCGGCGACCGTCACAGCAGGATGGGCTCGCTCGCGCACCAGTGCAGGTATTGGACGATGTGCGTGTACACCTGGGCGGATTCGACGTAGCAGAGGTTGGAGCCGGTGCCACCGAAACCGGTGTCGATCCCGTCGTCGCCGGACAGCCAGTCGTTGCCGGCGCCGCCGTCCAGCAGGTCGCCAGCCTTGCCGCCGGAGAGGTCGTCGCATCCGTCGTCGCCGTACAGGGTGTCGGCGTCGTTGCCCCCGTGGATCACGTCGTTGCCGCCGAGCCCGTGGATCACGTCGTCGCCGCCGTGGCCGCGGATGACGTCGTCGCGGGGGGATCCGTTGAGCACGTCGTCGCCGGGTGTGCCCTCGATGACGAAGCCGGACCCGGGTGATTCGCAGGGGTCGATCGCGGCCGCGGGCCCCACGGTCGAGAGTGTGAGACCGGCGGTGGCGAGGATCGTTGCGCTCAGCAAGGCCATTCCCTTGCGCAGGTTGTCAGACATGCGGGCACCATCGCACCACCCCGTCATCGTGGCGTCATCACGGCGCGACCACGCGATGTTCGAGGAAGGACGCGCGCCGCGTCCTTCCTCGATCCCTCCACGGGGCGCCGTGGTCAGCAGTTGATCTGCGTCTCGGTCGCCGCGCTGCAGACGTCGACGCCGCCGGCCGGTCCGCCGTTGCCGGTGTCGGTGCCCGCCTCGCCGTCCATCGCGTCGTCGCCGTCGTTGCCCCGCACGACGTCGTCGCCGTCACCGCCGAACAGGTCGTCGTTGCCGAAGCCGCCGTTGAGCACGTCGTCACCGCCGTCGCCGTCGAGCCGGTCGTTCTGCTCGTTGCCGGCGAGCTCGTCGTTGCCCGGTCCGCCGTGGATCCGGTCCTGGCCGGTCCCACCATCGAGCACGTCGGCGCCGGCCTCTCCGGCGATCTGGTCGTCGCCGCCGTCGCCGCCGACCACGTCGACGCCGGCGCCTCCGGTCAGGGTGTCGTCGTCCTCGTCGCCGTCGACGGTGTCGTTGTCGTTGCCGCCACCGGCGACGTCGTCGCACCGGCCGCCGAAGATGAGGTCGTTGTGGTTCTCGCCGTCGATGGTGTCCGCGCCGTCGCCGCCGAGGATGACGTCGTTGCCGTCACCACCGAGGATGACGTCGTTGCCACCGCGTCCGTCGATGAAGTCGGCGCCGCCGCGCCCGTCGATGAAGTCGTCGAGCGGGGTGCCGATGAGGTTGTTGGCCGCGAGGTCGCCGATGATGACCGCCCCGGGTCCCTGCGGCAGGCAGTGCGGCTCCTCGTCGGCGTGGGCCGGCGCTGCGCCCGACATCGCCAGCGCCACTGAGGTGAACAGGAATGCGGCGGTCGTGGCCAGGGTCTTTCGCTTGCTCATGATGGTGCCTCCAGAGACGTTCTGCCGGGCTCACGTGTCGCGGTCCCGGGGCCACCGGATCGGTGGTGGGTAGAGCGTCGTCGGCACCCGTCAGCCCGGCGTCAGTACGTCGTCATCGTCGCCGGGGTGTCTCCGGGGAGGTCAGGAGTTGTCGATCCTCGTCAGCGTGGTGACCTCGCCATCGGTGACGGTGATCGCGACCAGACCACCACCCTGCTGGTCGGCAAGCCACCCGGTGAGCTCGGACGCGGAGATCGACTGACCGGCGCCCGCCTGCACCGAGACGATGCCGTCCCCACCGCCGACGTTCTTCCACGACGTCAGCTTCGGCGCGGAGCGGACCGGGAGTGTCACCTTCGTCCGGCTCTCGACGATCTGGAACGGGTCGCTGCATCTGATGTCGCTCGGGTCGATCTTGAACTGCTCGCAGTAGTCGGCACTGTCCATCACGAGCACCGGCTGAGCCACCGCCGAGCGCCCGGCCGGATCGTAGGAGTGAAGCTCCACGATCGACCGGCTGGAGCCGGTCCTCGGATCGGTGAACTGCGCCGGCTGATCCAGCACCGGTGACCGGAGGTCGACGTTCGCGAAGGCCACCGTGGCGTCCCCGTCGGACGCCTCGTTGAGTGCCCCGAGCACGACCCGGCCCGCGACCAGCTGCGGGTCGGTGACCGGCATGCTCAGCGCGGGCGTGCCGTCGACCGTCACCTGAGCCGTGCCGTCCTGCACGGTGATGCCGGCCCGGTGCGTCTGCCCGACCCGGAACGCGTTCGAGGCGACCCGCTCCTCACCGTTGAACCCGTTCCCCGAGCTCTCGTCGATCCCCAGCCGGATCTCGTTCTCGCAGAACGAGGCCACGTAACCGCGTTCGTCGACCGACCGGAACCAGATCAACGCGCAGGCGCCCTTGGTGACGATGCCGACGTCGACCGCGATCGTCTGGTCGCCGGCGAACGAGTCCTGCGGGCCCCTGCACCGATAGAGGGTGGACATGTGGGTCGTCGCCAGCATCCGCTGCCGGAAGGTGCACCACCCGTCGGCGCTGTCGGAAGTCCGGTCTGCCTTCCACAGGCCGCGCCGGTCGAGGCGGTCGGACACCCCGGGACCCTGGATCCGGGCCGTGCCCGAGACGGCTGACGTCGACGGGGGTGCGGTCGACGGCGACGTGCCGGCCGCGAACGAGGCCCGCTCCTGACCCTCTTGGTGGCGTGACAACGCGAACCCGATACCGGCACACAGGACGGTCGCCGCCGCGCCCACGGCCACCAGGCGCCCGGCCCGGCGACGAACGGGTGCGGCCGGCTCGCGGACGCCGGAGAGTTGTGCCCGACCCGTGTGCTGTGCCGCCTCGGCGGCTCGGAGCAGCTCCGGCCGGTGGGTGAGCGCTCCCCCGGTCTCCGCCTCCAGCAGCAGGTCGAGCAGTTGATGGGCGGTCGGCCGGTCGGCCGGATCCTTCGCCAGCGTGCGGCCCACCAGGTCGCGCAACGACCCGTCGAGCCCGGTCAGGTCGGGTGGCTGGGTCAGGATGCGAGCCGCCGTGGCGGCCGGCGAATCGGCCCAGAACGGGGTACGCCCGGTCGCCGCGTACGCCACCACCACACCCCACGCGAACACGTCCGCGGGCGGCCCCACCGTACGGTCCGAGTCGTTGTCGAACCGCTCCGGCGCCATGTAGGCGACCGTGCCGACCATCTGGTCGGTCCTGGTGTGCCGGCTGGTCACCTCGAGCGCCCGCGCGATCCCGAAGTCGATCACCTTGGGCGTGCCCAGGGAGAACAGCACGTTCTGCGGTTTCAGGTCCCGGTGGATGACGCCGACGCCGTGGATCGCCGCCAGCGCCGTGGCCACCCCGACCGCCACGCTGTGCAGCGTGCCGCCGTCCAGCGGCCCCCGCTCCCGGATCACCTCGGAGAGACTCGGCCCGTCGACGTACTCGACCACCAGGTACGGCGTCTGGTGATCCGGGTCGGCGTCGAGCACCGCCGCCGTGCAGAAGCCGGGCACCTCGCGGGCCCGGTTGACCTCGCTGCGGAAGCGCCCCCGGAACTCGGTGTCCCAGGCATGCTCGGCCCTCAGCATCTTGACGGCCACCAGCTGGCCTTCGGGCGAGCGCCCGAGAAAGACGGTGCCCATGCCGCCCTCGCCGACACGACCGATCAGCTCATAGTGACCCAGCCACCTTGGATCGTTCGGCATCATCGGATAGGTCACACGCGGCAGGATAGCGGCCGACCATCGGCGGCGACGGATGGGCCGGGACGGCACCGCCCGCCCGGCTCACCGGCCGACCAGGCGCATCGCGGCGGCGCCGATCGTCCTCCGCAGCTCCGACGGGTCGGGGAGGCCGGGCAGGTCCCGGCGCATCCCGATGACGCTCTCGACCAGACCGAAGACGAGGTCGCCGGTGATGGCCGCGGTGTCCGGGGCGACCGCCTCCACCAGCGCCCGGTAGGCCAGACGCAGCTGTTCGCGCTCGCGGCGGAAGCGGGCGAACGGCTCGGTCGCGATCTCCGGCAGGGCGTAGAGGATGCCGATGTTCCACCGGGCGCCGACCAGCACGCCGACGTCGTACTCCACCAGGTCGCGCAGGGCGGTGGCGGGCGGCAGCTCCTTGCCGGACAGCTCATCGGCGTAGGTCAGCGAGGGCCGGACGGTGGCCTCGAGCAGCTCGGCGAGGATCTGCTCCTTGTTGGGGAAGTGGTAGTAGAGCGACGCCTGCCGGATGCCGACGGTCTCGGCGATCAGCCGGGTGGACGTGGCGGCGTAACCGCGCCGGGCGAACAACTCGGCCGCGGCGTCGAGGATCTCCTCGCGGGCGGTGGCGTCCGGCATCCGCCGGGCTCCGGATCGGGGACGGCCGGCGGTCGGGGACGTGGCGCTCACGTCTGCATCGTCGCACGTCGTGACGTCACCACCGATCCGGCCGCGGTGTAACACCGCCGACATCGGCGGCAACCCAGGATTTACCGAGCAGAAACCGCCGCCGAGACCGGGGCCGTAAATCTGTCAACTGACAGGTATTCCGGCCCCGAGGAGGCGGTCTTGTCCACAACCCCCACCCTTCCCGCGCCCTCGACCGAGAAGGCCGACGCGGCTGACCTGCGCGGATTCGGGTACGAGCCCGAACTGCGCCGCGGCATCGGCAGTTACGCGTCGTTCGCCGCGGGCTTCTCCTTCGTCTCCATCCTCACCACCGTCTTCCAGCTCTTCGCGTTCGGTTTCTCGTTCGGTGGCCCGGCCTTCTTCTGGACCTGGCCGCTGGTCTTCGCCGGCCAGTTCATGGTGGCGCTCAACTTCGCCGAGCTCGCCGCCCGCTATCCGCTCTCGGGGTGCATCTACCAGTGGTCACGGCGACTCGCCGGCGCCACGGTCGGCTGGTTCGCCGGCTGGGTGATGATCATCGCGCAGATCGCCACGGTCGCCGCCGCCGCGATCGCGCTGCAGGTGGTGCTCCCGCAGATCTGGTCCGGGTTCCAGCTGGTCGGCGACGACCCCACGCTGACCTCGACCAGCGGCGCCACCAACGCCGTCATCCTCGGCTCGATCCTGATCGCGATCACCACGATCATCAACGTCATCGGCGTACGCCTGATGGCCGTCGTCAACAGCACCGGCGTCACCCTGGAGATCATCGGCGTGGTCGCGGTGATCGGGCTGCTGCTGTTCCACGCCGAGCGCGGGCCCGGCGTCGTGTTCGACACCGGCGGCACCGGCGCCGGGCTGTCCTACGTCGGCCCGTTCCTGGTCTCGGCGCTGATGGCGGCGTACGTCGTGGTCGGCTTCGACAGCGCCGGCGAGCTCAGCGAGGAGACCCGCGACCCCCGGCACACCGCGCCCCGCACCATCCTGCGGGCGCTGGCCGCGGCGGGCATCGGCGGCGGGCTGATGCTGCTGGTCGCCCTGATGGCCGCGCCCAGCCTCACCGACGGCCGTCTGGCCACCGAGGGCCTGCCGTACGTGCTGACCAGCCGCCTCGGTGAGACCGGCGGCCGGATCCTGCTGATCGACGTGGCGATCGCGGTCGCCGTGTGCACCCTGGCGATCCAGACCGCCGGCAGCCGGATGATCTTCTCGATGGCCCGTGACGGTGTCCTGCCGTTCTCGTCCGTCCTGGCCAAGGTGCCGGCCCGGACCGGCACCCCGGTCGTCCCGGCCGTCGTCGTCGGCGTCGGCGCGATCGCCGTGCTGCTGGTCAACATCGGCCAGGCGGCGCTGTTCACGGCCATCACCAGCGTCTGCATCGTCATGCTCTACATCGCCTACGCCCTGGTCACCATCCCGCTGCTGGCCCGCCGGCTGAAGGGCTGGCCTAACGGCGAGGAGGGGCTGAGCACCGAGCGCGGGGGCCGGCTGTTCGCTCTCGGCCGGTTCGGCATCGTCGTCAACGTGCTGGCCGTGGTCTACGGCATCGGCATGATCCTCAACCTCGGCTGGCCGCGCCAGGAGGTGTACGACCCGGCCGGCACCCACTGGTACCTGCACTACTTCTCGCTGCTGTTCGTCGGCGGCGCGGTGCTGGTCGGTGGCCTGGTCTACCTGCGCTACCGGGCCCGTACCCGCAGCCGGCATCTGACCCTGCCGTTGGCGGAGACCGCATGAGCACCGCCACCACGGCCGGCGCCCGCGAACACGCCCGCGCCCAGGGCGGCACCGTCGTCGAATGCATGCCGACGGTTCCGGCCGACCGGCTCGGCGACGGCCTGGTCTGGGCCGAGACGATCCCCGGCGGCGGCTACGCGAGCAGACGGCTCGCCCGGGGCACCGCGTTGCGCCTGACCGACCTCTACGGCGACGCCTGCGTCTCGGTGCTGCTGTTCAACGCCGACGAGCCGTGGGAACGCCTCAACGTCGCCGACACCGTCAAGGTGCTGTGGCAGGCCTACGTCGGCGAGGGTCACCTGCTGCTGTCCGACCAGGGCCGGGCGCTCGCGTCGGTGACGGCCGGGGCGCTCGACCGCTCCGACACGTTCTGCGGCACCTCCACCCTCAAGGCCAACGTCGATCGGTACGGCGACGGCAGCCCCCACGGCCCCACACCGGCCGGGCGGGAACTGTTCACGCTGGCCGCGGCGAAACACGGCCTGACCCGGCGCGACCTGCCGCCGAGCATCTCCTTCTTCCAGGGGGTACGCGTCGACGCCGACGGCCGGTTCCGCTGGCTGGGCTCGGCCGGCGCCGGGGCGAACGTCGAACTCCGGGCCGAGATGCCCCTGATCGTGCTGCTCGTCAACGTCCCGCACCCGCTGGATCCGCGTCCGGCGTACACGAGTTCGGCCGTACAGCTGCGGGCCTGGAAATCCCCGCCGGCCGCCCCCGGTGACCATCTCTGGACGCGCTCGCCGGAAGGCGAGCGTGCCCTGCTCAACACAGCCGACTACCTGACCGCGAGGGGGCTCGATTGACCGCCGCGACGAGCACGGCCCTGGTCGCCGGCCCGGTCGTGCTCGACGAGACCGTCGCGGCACGCGCGCCCTGGTCGGCGGTCGTCCGCCGGGGTCACGTGCTGACCATCGTCGACCTGCACGGCAACCAGGCCGTCGACTGCCTGCTCTACAACGCCGCCGACACCGCCGAGCGCTACTCGGCGCCGGACACGCTGGCCGCGCAGGGCGGGATCTTCCTGACCACCGGCAGCGTGCTGCTCTCCAGCGAGGGCCGCCCGCTGATGACCGTGGTGGCCGACGAGGTCGGCCGCCACGACACCGTCGGCGGCGCCTGCAGCCGCGAGTCGAACACCCTGCGGTACGGCCACCACACCAAGCACCAGCACGCCTGCGTGGAGAACTTCCTCATCGAGGGCGCGCGGTGGGGGCTCGGCAAACGGGACCTGGTCAGCAACATCAACTGGTACATGAACGTGCCCGTCGACCCGGACGGCAGCCTCGGCATCGTCGACGGCATCTCCGCGCCCGGCCTGCGCGTCGCCCTGCGCGCCGAGACCGACGTGCTGGTCCTGGTGTCGAACTGCCCGCAGATCAACAACCCGTGCAACGGGTTCGACCCGACACCGGTCCGCATGATCGTCACCGGGGAGTGAGCGTGTTCGACACCCTGCTGGTCGCCAACCGCGGTGAGATCGCCTGCCGCATCATCCGCACCGCGGCCCGGATCGGCCTGAAGACCGTCGCGGTCTACTCCGACCCGGACCGGGCCGCGCCCCACGTGCGGATGGCCGACATGGCGGTACGGCTCGGCCCCGCCCCGGCCCGCGACAGCTACCTGCGCGTGGACCGGGTCCTGGACGCGGCGCTGTCCACCGGCGCCGGGGCCGTGCACCCCGGATACGGGTTCCTCTCCGAGGACGCCGGGTTCGCCACCGCCGTCGAGCAGGCCGGGCTCGCGTTCGTCGGGCCCACCCCGGCGCAGCTGACCGCGTTCGGCGCCAAACACACCGCCCGTGACCTGGCCCGCACCGCCGGGGTGCCGATAATCGAGGGCACCGGGCTGCTGTCCGGCCTCGACGAGGCGCTCGCGGCGGCGCGGGAGATCGGCTACCCGGTGATGGTCAAGGCGACCGGCGGTGGCGGCGGCATCGGCATGCGGGCCTGCTTCACCCCGGAGGAGCTCACGCTGTCCTACGCCCAGGTCGAGCGGATGGCGATCGCCAGCTTCGGCAGTGGCGGCGTGTTCCTGGAACGGTTCGTGCAGCGTGCCCGGCACGTCGAGGTGCAGGTGTTCGGCGACGGGCACGGCCGGGTGGTGGCGCTCGGCGACCGCGACTGCAGCCTGCAGCGGCGCAACCAGAAGGTGATCGAGGAGGCCCCCGCGCCGGGCCTGCCGGACGCGATCCGGGCGGGACTGCACGCGTCGGCGGTGGCGCTGTGCGCGTCGGTCGGCTACCGGTCGGCCGGCACCGTCGAGTTCGTCTACGACGCCGAACGGGAGCAGGCGTCGTTCCTCGAGGTCAACGCCCGGCTGCAGGTCGAGCACCCGGTCACCGAGGCGATCTTCGGGATCGACCTGGTCGAGTGGATGCTCCGCCTGGCCCAGGGAGACCTGGACCTGGACGTGCCGCGGCCCGCCGGAGCGGCGGTCGAGGCCCGCGTCTACGCCGAGGACCCCTCGCAGGGACACCGGCCCAGCGCCGGGCTCGTCACCGCGGTCACCCTCCCCGACGGCGTGCGAGTCGACGGCTGGGTGGAGGCCGGCACCGAGGTCACCACCTCCTACGACCCGATGCTGGCGAAGGTGATCGTCACCGGCGCGGACCGGCCCGCCGCCTTCGCGGCCCTGCGCGAGGCCCTCGACGCGACCCGGGTCGACGGGATCGAGACCAACCTCGGGCTGCTGCGCGCGGCCGCCGTCGACGGCGACGTCCTGGCCGCCCGGCACTCGACGGCGACGCTCGCCGGCGTGCACGACCACGAGCCGCGCATCGTCGTGGAGCGGCCCGGCACCCTCACCACCGTCCAGGACTGGCCCGGCCGTACCGGGCTGTGGGAGGTCGGCGTGCCACCGTCCGGGCCGATGGACGACCTGTCGTTCCGGCTCGGCAACCGGGCCCTGGGCAACCCCGACGGCGCGCCCGGGCTGGAATGCACGGTCGACGGGCCGGCGCTGCGGTTCACCGCCGCCACCACCGTCTGCGTCACCGGCGCCGCCGTGCCGGTCACCGTCGACGGCGTGCCCGCGCCCCGGTGGGAGCCGATCGAGGTGCCGGCCGGCGCGGTGCTCGACATCGGCCGGGCCACCGACGGCGGGCTGCGCGCCTACCTGCTGGTCGCCGGGGGTCTCGACGTGCCCGGCTATCTGGGCAGCGCGGCCACGTTCACCCTCGGCCGGTTCGGCGGGCACGGCGGACGGGCGCTGCGGCTCGGCGACGTGCTGCGCTCCGGCGCCACCACCGGCCCGGTCGGCGGGCCGGTGCCGCACGACCGGCGACCGGTGATCGGCCGGGACTGGCGCATCGCCGTCACCGAGGGCCCGCACGCCGCCCCCGAGTTCTTCACCCGCGACGACATCGACGAGTTCTACGCCGCGTCGTGGGAGGTGCACTTCAACTCGGCCCGTACCGGGGTCCGCCTGGTCGGCCCCAAACCCCGGTGGGCGCGCACCGACGGCGGCGAGGCCGGCCTGCACCCGTCGAACATCCACGACACCCCGTACTCGGTCGGTGCCGTCGATTTCACCGGCGACGTGCCGATCCTGCTCGGACCGGACGGCCCCAGCCTCGGCGGGTTCGTCTGCCCGGCCACCGTCGTCACCGCCGAACGCTGGAAACTCGGCCAGCTCGCCCCCGGCGACACCGTCCGATTCGTGCCCGTCTCCGACGACACCGCCCGTGACCTGCGGGCCCGGCCACTCGCCCCGGTGACACCGATCGTCACCGGCGACGACGGCGTACTGGGCCGCCGCGAAGCCACCGGCGCCACCCCGGCGGTCACCTACCGCCGCAGCGGCGACGACAACCTGCTCGTCGAGTACGGGCCGATGACCCTCGACCTCGGGCTGCGGATGCGCGGGCACGCCCTGATGCAGCGGCTGCGCGCCGAGAGCCTGGGCGGGGTGGTCGACCTGACGCCCGGCATCCGTTCCCTGCAGATCCACGTCGACCCGGACCGGCTGCCGGTGAGCCGGCTGCTCGGGCTGGTCCGCGAGATCGAGGACCAGCTGCCCGCCACCCGCGACCTGGAGGTCCCGAGCCGGGTCGTGCACCTGCCACTGTCCTGGGACGACCCGGCCACCCGGGAGGCGATCGCCCGCTACATGGCCGGGGTCCGCGACGACGCCCCCTGGTGCCCCTGGAACATCGAGTTCATCCGCCGGATCAACGGGCTGGACAGCGTCGACGACGTCCACCGGACCGTCTACGACGCCAGCTATCTGGTCCTCGGGCTCGGTGACGTCTACCTCGGCGCGCCCGTCGCCACCCCGCTGGACCCGCGGCACCGGCTGGTCACCACCAAGTACAACCCGGCCCGTACCTGGACACCGGAGAACGCCGTCGGCATCGGCGGCGCCTACCTGTGCATCTACGGCATGGAGGGACCCGGCGGCTACCAGTTCGTCGGCCGTACCGTGCAGGTGTGGAGCCGCTGGCAGCGTGAACCCGGCGACCCGTGGCTGCTGCGCCACTTCGACCGCATCTCCTGGTACCCGGTCGGCGCCGAGGAACTGCTCGACCTGCGCGCCGACGTGGCCGCCGGCCGGCACCGGCTCCGCATCGAGGACGGCGCCTTCCGTCTCGGCGACCACGAGGACTTCCTCGCTGCCAACGCCGGATCCATCACCGCGTTCCGTGACGACCAGGCGGCCGCCTTCGGCCGGGAACGTGACGACTGGGCGGCCGCCGGCGAGTTCGACCCACGCCCGGAGCCCGTCGCGCCACCGGCGGCCGGTGCCGTCGCCGTACCCCCGGGTGGCGCCCTGGTCGAGGCGCCGTTCGTCGCCAGCGTGTGGCGCGTCGACGTGCGCCCCGGCGACCGGGTCACCGCCGGTCAGCCGCTGCTCGCACTGGAGGCCATGAAACTCGAGACGGTGCTCACCGCGCCCACCGACGGGTGGGTCGCCGACGTCCTGGTCACCCCGGGCAGCCAGGTCTCGCCCGGCAGCCCGCTGCTCGTCCTCGCCGGAAAGGCCACCCGATGACCCCTGAGGACCGTGTCCGCGCCGCCTACGCCCGGCTGGCCCTCGGCGAGCGCCCCGAAGCCTGGATCACGCTGCGTGACGAGGCGGACGTGTTGGCCGACGCCGCGGCGGTCGCCGCCCACCTTCCCCTGGCGGGGTCGTTGTTGGCGGTCAAGGACAACATCGATGTGGCCGGGCTTCCGACGACCGCGGGACATCCTGGGTACGCCTACCGTCCGTCCCGTAACGCTCCGGCAGTCCAGCGGTTGATCGACGCGGGGGCGGTCGTGCTCGGCAAGACCAATCTGGACCAGTTCGCCACCGGCCTCGTCGGCACCCGTAGCCCGTACGGCGCGGTCCGTCACGCCGACGACCCGGACAAGGTCGCCGGCGGGTCCAGCTCCGGCTCCGCGGTCGTCGTCGCCCTGGGCATCGCCGACCTCGCGCTCGGCACCGACACCGCCGGCTCCGGCCGGGTGCCGGCCGCCTTCCAGGGCATCGTCGGCATCAAGCCGACCCCCGGCCGGGTGCCCACCACCGGTGTGGTGCCGGCCTGCCGCAGCTTCGACTGCGTCACCGTCTTCGCCCGCGACCTCGCCGCCGCCAACCAGGCGATGACGATCATGAGCGACCCGGAGTGGCCGGCCGACGCGCCACTGGCCGCCCCACCGCGGCCGGTCGTCGCCGTGCCCGGCCGCGACCAGCTCACCGGCATGTCCGACGAGTGGCTCGACGCGTTCGAGCAGGCCGCGAAGACGCTGGAGACGGCCGGGGCGGTGCTGCGCCCGATCCGGCTCGCGCCGTTCCTGGCCGCCGCGAGACTGCTTTACGACGGAGGCTTCGTCGCCGAACGGTACGCCGCCGTCGGCGCGTTCCTCGACGGGCACCCGGACGGCGCCGATCCGGTCGTGGCGGCCATCGTCACCGCCGCCCGTGACATCCCGGCGCACCGGCTCGTCGCCGACACCGAGCACCTCGACCGGTTGCGCGTCGAGGCCATGACCGAGTGGGGCGACGCGGACGCGCTGCTGCTGCCCACCGCCCCGATCCACCCGACGATCGCCGAGGTCGCCGCCGACCCGGTCGGGGTGAACGCGCGGGTCGGCACGTACACCAACTTCTGCAACCTGTTCGGCCTGGCCGCCGTGGCCGTGCCCGCCGGGCCGCTGGGCGTCCAGATCATCGCCCGCGGGCACGCCGACGCCGTCGCCGCCGGTGTCGCCGCGATGCTCACCGCGACTCCCACTCCCCCGCCGGCCGCACCCGGCCTGCGGCTGCTCGTGGTCGGCGCCCACCTGAGCGGGCAGCCCCTCAACCACCAGCTCACCTCGGCGGGTGGCCGCCTGGTCGGTCCGGCCCGCACCGCCCCCGAGTACCGCCTGCACGCCCTGCCCACCCGGCCGCCGAAACCGGGCCTGGTCCGCGTGGCCACCGGCGGCGCCACCGTCACCGGCGAGATATGGGAACTGCCCCCGGCGGCGCTCGGCCACTTCCTCGCCACGCTGCCCGCGCCGATGGCCCTCGGTCAGGTACGCCTCGCCGGCGGAGCCTCGGTCACCGGTTTCCTCTGCGAGCCCGTCGCCACCGACGGCACTCCCGACATCACCGCCCACGGCGGCTGGCTCGCCTACCTCGCGTCCACCCGGGAGAGCTGATGGACCGTCGCGCCCTGCACACCTCCCGGTACGTCCTCGGCACCCTGATCCTCGCCGCGATCATCCGACTTCTCACCCGCCGGCCGGCACCCGAGCCCCCGCCATCCGAGTGACCGGTGGCCGGTCGTGCCGGTGAAACGGGGCACCGCGACGATGAACTGGAAGGTCCACCGGCCCAGGCGCGTGCACGTTCCGGCGAGCTCGGTCGGGTCGCAGCCGTCGATCAGCGGGATGGCGAGCCGGCCGAGCCCGAAGCGGTGCAGAGCGCCCGGAACCTCGCCCGGCAGGGGCGGATGGGCGTCACCGATGTCACCGGCGTAGACGGCGATCCCGTGGTCGTGCATCCAGCGGACGGCGTCGACCGTCATGCCGGGCAGGGGCTCGCTGGCACTCCATTCGTCGGTCAGGTGCCGGCCGCCGCGGACGACCAGTGCGTCGCCCGGCAACACCTCGACGCCGGCGCGATCCGCCGCCTCACCTGTCGTTCAACACCTACCGGCGGCACCGGGACAAGGCCGTCCTCCGGATGACCGAGTGGCTGTGGGACCGCGAGACCGGAGCCGCCACCGGGTAGGCCGTGTCACCGATAGCCGCCTATGTCGTCGGCGCCTGCCGGAGCAGGGTGAGGCGGAACGCGCAGCCGTCACCGGCCGGGCCGGGTGACGCGAGGGTGAGCGTGCCACCGTGTGCCAGCGCCACCTGGCCGGCGATCGGCAGGCCGAGTCCGGTGCCGGCAACGTCGGTGCGGCTGCGCCGGAACCGCTGGAAGACGCTCTCCTGCTCGGCCGGCGGGATACCGGCGCCGTGATCGGTCACCACCACGGCGACCTCGAACGGCGTCACGTCCACATCGATCTCGACCGGGGTGCCGGCCGGTGCGTACCGCACGGCGTTGTCGACGAGATTCGTCACCGCCCGCCGTACGGTGGGCTCGTCGAACGCGCACTCCGCCACCTCGGGCCCGGTGACCGACAGGGTGATCGCCTTCGCCGCGGAGAGCACTGCGACCTCGTCGGCGACCGCACGGACCACCACCATCAGGTCGGCCGGGTGCCGCGCGATCGTGCGCGCCCGGCCACGGGCGTCCACCAGCAGCTCGTCGATGGTCGCCTGCATGCGCGCGGCCGCGGCGGCGGTGTTGCGCAGCCCGCCCCGGTACACCTCGATCGTCGGGTCGGGGTGGGCCAGCAGCACCTCGGCGTTGGCCATCAGCACCGCCAGTGGCGTACGCAGTTCGTGGCTGGCCTCCTCGATCAGCCGGCGCTGGATCTCGGCCGCCCCCTGCAGCCGGCCGAGCATCGCGTCGATGCTCGCCGCGAGCCGGACGACCTCGATCGCTCCACGGTCCAGCCCGACGCGGGGGCTCAGATCGACCGCTTCCACGTTCTCGGCGACCGCGCGGACCCGGTCGAGGCCGCGCACGGCCCAGCCGGCCAGGGCCCAGGCGATCACGCCGGCCATCGGGGCGAGCACGAAGACCGTCCAGGCCACCCAGGGCGACCGTGGCCCGGTGCTGGTCGTGACGAGGCCGTCGGCGGTCGTCTCGACCTCGACGTCGCTGATCACGACCACCACGAACAGCACGAGCGCGGGCAGGTAGCCGGCCAGGAAGACCAGGATCGTGAACCGGGCGCGCAGCGACGTCACGGCGACTGCAGCCGGTAGCCGGCGTTGGTGACCGTGACGATCAGCGGTGGGTCACCGAGCTTGCGCCGCAGCCGGCTCAGGATCACCCGCACCGACGAGGTGAACGGGTTGACGTTGGCATCCCACACGTGCTCGAGCAGCGCCTCAGCCGGCAGGACCTCCCCCGGATGGTGCATGAAGTAGCGCAGCAACGAGAACTCCCGGGCGGTCAGGTCGAGCAGTGTCGCCGCCCGCCAGACCCGGTGGGTGGCGAGATCGAGCGTCAGCTCACCCACCCGCAAAGTCGACCCGGCGCCGTCCTCGCGACGGCTCAGCGCCCGCAGCCGCGCCACCAGCTCGTCGAAGTGGAACGGCTTGACCAGGTAGTCGTCCGCGCCGGCGTCGAGGCCGGCGACGCGGTCGGCCACCGCGTCCCGGGCGGTCAGCACCAGGCAGCGCCTGGGCCGGCGCAGCACCGGGTCGTCGGCGCAGCGCCGCAGCAGAGTCAGGCCGTCCCCGTCCGGCAGGCCGAGATCCAGGCACGCCACGTCGTAATCGGTCACGCCCAGCAACTCCTCGGCGCCGGCGTAGGTCCCGGCCACATCCACGGCATACGCCTCGTTGCGCAGGCCGAGCGCGACGATGTCGGCCAGGTCCGGGTCGTCCTCGACCAGCAGGACACGCATGACAGACTCCCTCTTCAAGATCGAATTCCCTCGGGGGTACGGGCGGAGCACTCCCGCCTCACCCCGGCCGCTGTGCCGTCGCCGTCCCCGCCGCCCCGGTGACGGTCACCCGTCCACCGTCGAAGTCGAGCGTCACCAGTGGCCCGGTCCCGGCTGGATCGTCCGGCCGGTACCTGTCCGCCCCGACCGGTGCCAGCGTCAGAGCCGGGGGCACGGTCGGCAGTTCCGCCCCCTCGATGGTGCTGTGCTCGTCGACCGCGTACCAGCCCAGCTGCGGACCGTCGCGAGTGGTCATCGTGACGTACGTCCGCATCTCCCCGTCGGCCACGACGGTGCCGCCACCGGTGACCGCCGTGACCGGCCCGAACCGGTCCGCCACCGCCTCGCGTTCCTCGCGACCCTCCCGGGTGCCTCCGGCGAGCATGCCCAGCACCCGCTCCTCATGTCGTCGCAGATCCGCGGCGGTGAACCGGCCCCGCGGCGGGAAGAGCACACCCACCGCGTCGGCGCCGTTCGCCGCGATCCGCGCCCGGCCGTCGGCGACCGTGACCTGGAACGATCCGCCCGTGTCGAGGCGGTATCGTCCGGCGAGCGCGGCCGGGTCGCCGCCGCCGGACGACGCGGTCGGTACCGGTAGCGGGTCGCCGGCCACCAGCGCCGGCAGCGTCGCCGCCAGGAGCTCCTCGGCGGTGAGCACCGCCCGGTTGGACGACAGGGCGATCACCCGGTCGCGCCCGGGGATCCAGACGACCGCCGTGTCGTGGCCGACGTCGCCTCCTCCGCCGGCGGCGGCCACGATCGGCAGGCCGTAGACCGAGGCGTCGAAGGCCATCCAGCCGCCCAGCGTGTGCGACCGCCCCTCCCCCACCGCATGTCCCGGCTCACCCGCGAGCCCGGCCGGCCCGCCCTTGAACAGCGCGTAGGTCCACGTGGCCAGCTCCTCGGTGGTCATCGCCAGTGAGCCGTTGCCCTCGGTCGTCCAATAGGGACCGGCGAAGTCGTTCGACCGGCCGGGTTCGCCGTCGTCGAGATACCCGGCGGCGACGGGCCCGGCAGCAGCCGGCCGCCCGTGCCAGAAGCCGCCGGCGACGCCGCCGGGAAGGGTGAGGACGTGCTGGAGTGTGTAGTCCCGGTACGACTTCCCGGAAACGGTGTCGATGATGATCGCGAGCAACGTGTAGCCGGCGTTGGAGTACGCGTCGTCGGTGCCGGGCGGAAACGCGGGCTCGAGCCTGTTGATCGCGGCGATCGCGCCGGCCCGGTCGAGGGGCTCGTCGTCGGCGCCGATCGAGCCGTCGATCCCGCTGGTGTGCAGCAACAGGTGACGCACCGTCGCCTCGGCCGCCGGGCCGGTGACCGCCGGCACCAGCTCGCCGACCCGGTCGTCGAGGGACAGTCTCCCGGCCTCGGCGAGTTGCAGGATCGCGGTGGCGGTGAGCACCTTGCTCACCGAACCGAGGCTGAACACCGTGTCGGCGCTGTTGCGGGCGCCGGTGGTGTCGTCGGCCACGCCGTACCCTGCCAGGCAGTCGAACCGTCCGCCGGTCGACACGGCGACCGCGCCGCTGAACCCGGCCCGCGCCCACGCCGCGAACACCGCGTCCAGCGTCGCGTCGCACTGCGCCGGCACCGGTCTCTCCTCGACGGCACAGCCCGCCGCCCCGGCCACCAGCACACCGATCAGCAGAGCCGGCACCCTCATCCGTACGGCACTGAGCATCCCCATACCGCGACGCTAGGCAACGCCCTGCGAACGTGACGTGAACGCCAGACCGCCGTTCGCAGGTGACCTGCGCGGGCTCGTCCGAGCATCGTGGACACCACATCGACTCTCGCGGTGCGGGCCGGATCTGTTTTGTCGTAACCCATCGATACTGTGCCGCCCATCATCCATCGAGCTGGGGAGACAGGGTGCGCAGTTTCGAGCACCGGAGCGCGGGGTCCGCGAAGTTCTGGCAGGTGTCGCAGGAGGGTGCCGCCGTCACGGTCCGGTTCGGACGCGTCGGCACCGCCGGGCAGACGCGGACGAAAGAGCTCGCCACCGAGGAGGCGGCGAGCCTGCACGTGGCCGGCCTGATCGCGGAGAAGGCCGGGAAGGGATACCTGGAGGTGACCTCCGCCGCCGACCCGGCCGCACCGCCCGCGGCAGCCCGTTCCGCACGCGAGGCCGGGCCGGCACAGGACGAGCCGGTGCAGGACGAGCCGGTGCAGGACGAGCCGGTCGAGCTTCCGGACGAGGACACGTTCGTCCTTCCCGACGCGTGGGTGCGCAGGATCCGGCCGCGGCGTGGCGGACGGCCGGGCACCCGGCCGCCCTCGCTGGCCGGCGCGGTGGCCAAGGCCGACGACATCCTGGCGGAGGCACGCGGTCACCGTGAACGGGTGCTGGCGGACGGCCGCAGCGAACCGGATCTGGTGGCCGCCGCCCGTGCGTTCCTCGACGGGAGCCGGATCACCCCACTCGGCGCGGCGGCGACCGCGTGGGCGTCCTGGGACGTCTTCGCCCATCAGCACGTCAAAGCGGCGGTCGCCGACGGGTGGATCGCGGCGCACGGGCTCGACTTCGCGGCGCAGGCGGTCCTGGAGTTGAGCGGTCTGCAGAACGGACGCGGCGGCCACCTCGGCCGCAATGAGCGCATCTCCTACTGGCTGGGCGCCCCGTGGCGGCTGGCGGCGGAGCGCGTCCGGGCCCGCCTCGCCGTCGCCGACGATGCGGCATACGCGCGGGCTCGGCAGGCGATCGAGGCCTACCGGTCCACGAAGCAGCACATGCTTGCGGCGTTCCTGCTCCCCACCGAGCCCGGCTGGCTCGGCGAAGACTGTCCGGCAGAGCTGCGCGACGACTCGCTGGCCGCGTTCGTGGTGTCCACCCCGCAGGAGTGGGAGCGGATCAGCCACCGCGTCCGCGCCTTCGACATGGCGCCGTCGCTCGGACTGCTGGCCACGGTCCTCGATGTGATCGGGCCGATGGTGGGGGCGCGTCTACTCGAGTTGGTGGGTAGGAAAGGTTACTCCGAGGAGCGGCGTGCGGTGTTCAACGGCCTGACGCTGATTCCCACCGACGAGGCGTTCGAGGCGCTGGTCAGCCACGCCGACGACGACCTGACGGAACCCGCGCTGCTGGAGGCCGCGGAACGGTTCCCGGTGCGTGCCCTGCGTCTGCTAGGGCTCGCGGCCGATGCCCCGGGCAGCCACCGGCGCATCACCGAGCTGCTGCACCGCCGCGTCACCGCGAACCCGGAGATCGCACGCGCGGCGCTGCCCGTGCTGCCGGAGGCCTCCCGCCGACAGATCGAGCCGATCCTCGCGTCGCTGTCCACACTGCCGTCCGCACCGGCAGAGCTGCTGCATCCGCTGCTGGCGACGCCGCCGTGGACCAGGGCGCGCACGGTGGACAAGCCGATCGTGGTCGACGGCCTCACCCCGCCGGACGTGACCCGGGTGTGCCGGCTTCCCGGCGAGCGTGAGGCGGAACTGGCGCAGTTCGCGAAGGACGCACCACTGAGCGGCCCGGAGCACTGGGAGCGTACGGCGGCCAACCTGCGCGAGGGACGCAAGCAGCATCCGGCCGATGAGGAGAGGTTCTTCATCGAAGCGCCGCGCTCGATGACGGACGAGTTCCTGGCTCGCTGGCGGCCGGCGGGCTTCTGGTCCCCGAGGTGGACCATGCCCCGCCTGCTCGCCCGCTTCGACGTGGACGCCGTGCCGGTGCTGGTGCACTGCGCCCGCCGCACGGACCAGGCGGACCTCTACGGCCCCCTGCTGCTTCCCGCCGAAGGCCTCGACGTGGCCACCCTGATGGCGGAATGGCTGGGCGGCGGGAAGTCGGTGCGGCGGATCGCGGTGTCCTGGCTGCGCCGGCACCCGGAGTCGGCGGCCCGCGAGCTGGTGCCCGCCGCGGCCGGTCCGGCCGGTGCGGCACGCCGCGCCGCTGAGCAGGCGCTGCGCACGGCGGCCGCGGCGGGTCACGAGGCCGTCGTCCGCGATGCCGCGGTCGCCTACGGCCCCGCCGCCGCCACCGCCGTGGACGCGCTGCTGTCGATCGACCCGGTCGAGATCCTGCCGAAGCGGATGCCGGACCTGCCGGCGTGGGCCGAGGACGTCGCGGCCCACGCCCCGGTCCTCCTGCTTGATCGCCGCCATGCGTTGCCGGCGACTGCCGTACGGCACCTGTGCACCATGCTGGCGTTGTCCCGCATCGGCACGCCGTATCCGGGCGTCGCGATCGTGCGGGAGACCCTGGACCGGGCCTCGCTGGCTGAGTTCGGCTGGTCGCTGTTCCAGAGCTGGGAGTCGGCCGGACGCCCGTCGAAGCAGAGCTGGGCTCTGGAGGCGCTGGCGCTGACCGGTGACGACGACACGGTCCGCCGGCTCGCCCCGATCATCCGCGCCTGGCCCGGCGAAGGCGGTCACGCTCGGGCCGTGACCGGGCTCGACGTGCTCCGGGAGATCGGCTCCGAGGTGGCGCTCATGCATCTGCACGGCATCGCGCAGAAGGTGAGGTTCGCCGGGCTGAAGTATGCCGCGCAGGAGAGGATCGACGTCGTCGCCGGGGAGTTGGGCCTCACCGCCGAGCAGCTGGCCGACCGGCTGGTGCCCGACTTCGGGTTGGACGCTCAGGGCCGGCTCACCCTCGACTACGGACCGCGCCGCTTCGTGGTGGGCTTCGACGAGCAGCTCAGGCCCTACGTGGTGGACGACGACGGCATGCGGCGCAAGGACCTGCCCAAGCCCGGGGCCCGAGACGACGAGACGCTCGCCCCGGCGGCCTACAAGACGTTGGCCGGGCTGAAGAAGGACGTCCGCACGGTGGCCGCGGGCCTGATCCACCGGCTGGAGACGGCGATGGTGGTTCAGCGGCGGTGGACCGCCGACGAGTTTCGGCGGCTGCTCGTGGAGCACCCGCTGATGCGGCACGTGGTGTCGCGCCTGGTGTGGGCGACGTTCACCGCGGAGGGGGCGGTGGGCACCGCGTTCCGGGTGGCCGAGGACGGCAGCCCGGCGGACGTCGACGACAAGGAGCTCACCCTGGCCGACGAGTCCTCGATCGGTGTCGCGCACCCGCTGCACATCGAGTCGGACCTGACCACCTGGACGCGGTTGTTCGTCGACTACGAGATCCTCCAGCCGTTCCCGCAGCTCCAACGGCCGGTACGGCGGTTCACCGCGGAACAGGCCGCCCAGCAGCGACTGACCGAGTTCGTCGGGGCGAACGTCGCGGTCGACCGCCTACTGAAGCTGGAACGGCGCGGATGGTGGTTGCGGAGCGCTCCGATGGACGCGGGCATCCAGGACACCGTGGAGTGCCACCTGCCGGGCCGGGGCGGACTGACCTTTCCCCTCGACCCGGGGATCAGCGTCCAGTTCCCGAACGAGGATCCTGTGCAGACCTTCCGTGACGCGCGCCTCTCCGGGGCGGAGAGCTTCGCGGCCCTGGATCCCGTGATCCTCTCGGAACTGCTGTGCGACCTGCACTATCTCCGACACGGCGGAGCGATGCGATAACGAGCACGGTCCCTCCCGCGACGCCGGTCGGCCGGCGTCGCGGGCCGGGCCGGCTCAGGGCAGGCCCGCGGGTGATGTGTAGGAAGTGTGTAGCGGGCGCCATCACACTCGGCGGCATGGCTGATCCGAGGGTCCTGGAAGCGCAGCAATGGGTGAACGCCACCTACCGGGCGGTCCCCGGCTACGTCCCCTGTGCCGAGACCGGCCGTACCGGATGGGCGACGATGTACTCGCTCACCCGTGGCCTTCAGCACGAGCTCGGCATCACCGCCCTGTCCGACAGCTTCGGCCCGACCACGCTGGCCCGGCTGGAACAGCGCGGGCCGATCGGCCCCGGCTTCCCGAACACCAACATCGTCAAGATCGCCCAGCACGGGTTGTTCTGCAAGGGCTACTACGCCGGCGACACGACGACCGGGACGTACGGCATCTACACGCAGAACGCCGTCCGGGAGTTGCAGACCAACGCCATCGGGGCCACCGGCTTCAACGACATCACGGCGAAATGGTTCAAGGCGATCCTCAACATGGACGCGTACGTGCTGCTCTCCGGTGGTAGCGCCGAGATCCGCACCATCCAGCAGTGGCTCAACGAGCGCTACCGCAACCGGTCGACGTTCTTCATCGGGCCCTGTGACGGGCACTTCTCCCGGGACGTGCAGACCGCCCTGATGAAGGCCATCCAGTACGAGAGCGGGATCCCCGACGCCCAGGCCACCGGCAGTTTCGGCCCGGCGACCCGCGACAGCCTGCGGCGCAACACCGTCGGGCCGGGATCACCGCAGATCTGGGTACGGCTGTTCAGCGCCGCCTGCGTCTTCAACGGCACGGTCGACAACACGAGCACGGTGTTCAAGTCCGGCTGGGACGGCGCCCTCGAACAGTACGTCCGCGCCTTCCAGATGTTCTCGGCACTGAACCCGCCGTACGGCAGGGGCGACTACCCCACCTGGGCGCAGCTGCTGGTGTCCACCGGCGACCCGGACCGTACGGCCACGGCCTGTGACACCAGCCAGCGCATCACCCTGGCCCGGGCGCAGGCCCTGCGGGCGGCGAACTTCACCGTCGTCGGACGGTACCTGGAGAACGCCTCGGCATCCCCGGACGCGCTGGACAAGCAGATCAAGCCCGGCGAGCTGGCCGACATCTTCACCGGTGGCCTGCGCGTGTTCCCGATCTCGCAGTACGACGGCCGCAGCATCGACAACTTCACCTACTCCACCGGGTACCTGCACGGGAAGCGGGCGCACGAGCGGGCTGTCGGTCACGGCTTCAACCGGGGCACCGTGATCTACTTCGCGGTCGACTTCGACGCCACCGACGACCAGATCGACAGCAACATCCTGCCGTACTTCCACGGCGTGCAGGCGGCACTGGCCGAGATGGGCCGGCGTTACGTCGCCGGCGTGTACGGGTCCCGCAACGTGTGCACTCGGGTCACCTCGCAGGCGTACACCCGCTTCTCCTTCGTCTCCGGCATGTCCTACGGCTTCTCCGGCAACCTCGGTTTCCCGCTGCCGGGCAACTGGTCGTTCAACCAGATCAAGGAGATCTCGTTCAACGCGAACGGCGACGCGTTCCCGCTGGACCGGGTGGTGCACCGGCCGTTCAGCGACCCGGGCGTGGGCAACGTCGGCGACGACTACTCGACCATCGAGGTCTTCCTGCGCTACATCGACGACCTCTATGAGACGGCGGTCGCGTACGGCGTCGGCGACCCGAACCTGCGCGTCATGGAGTTCCTGCGCTATCCCACCTACGTCGATCTCTACACCGGATTCCAGTTGCTGATGGGCGATGTCGACCGCGCCTGGATCGCGTGGGCCGAGGACAACGGGCCGAGCCGGTTGCCGACGTTCCGGGATCCGCAGTTCGGCGTCACCATCAACGCCGACCACCTCGGCGCGACCGCGAACGGCGAGTTCCTGGTCGGCGGCGGCTTCAGCGACGTGCCCACCCGAGGGGACTTCTCCGGCTGGGGCGGTGACCTGGCGACGTTCTACGGCGAGTGGCGCAACAACGCCGACTCGTACGCGTCCGGCTACGCCTTCTGCCGGGACCGGCTGGCCAAGGTCGACGTGGCATCGTCGTTCCCGCTCAGCGACCTCATCGAAGACGCCGACGGGCACTTCGTCGGCTCCCAGCTGCGTCTCTACGGCGGCCGGATCAACGACGTGCTCCGCTCCCGGCTCACCAACGGCACGACCGGCCGCTTCATCCGCTTCCACGGCCGTTTCGGCGGCGATCCAGGGCGTACGGTCACCGTCGCCCGCAACATGCTGACCAGCAACTACGACGACGAGGATCTCGCCCTCCTGTGCGCGGCGGCGATCCGCAGCACCGGCGGCTGGAACTGCCTGATGCCGGCGGACATGCCGGCCGACAAGCTCGACCCGTTCCTCGAGGGCTGGGCGGAGACCCTGCGCCTGCTCGCCGAGGGCTGACCCGCCCGTACCGCTGCCGAACCGCACCGCTGCCGCCGAACCGAGGAGCGAACCCCCATGGCCCCCTCTCGACGTATTCTCCTCGGCGGTCTGGGTGCCGCCGCCGCGGTGACGGTGGCGCCCCTGCCCGCCGTCGCGGCACCGCCTCCGCGCCTGACCACGTTCGTGGTGGAGGGCTCCGACGCCTCGGTGGCCCTGCTTCCCGGGGCGACGGCGACCGTCCTGCTGCACGTGGTGCGCCGTTTCCACTACGAGATCGCCCCCGTCGGCCTCGGCGACGTCCGACCGTCCCGCTCGGGGACCGCGCTGGTGGTCCACCCGCACCGGTTTCCGGCCGGCGCCCGCGGCGGGTTGTTCCCGCACGAGCTGGCCGTGGTGCGCGACATCCTGGCCGACTGCGCCGGCACGGTCCGCTGGGGTGGCGACGACCGGGACGACCCCTGTGAGGGGCTGTTCCGCATCACCACGTCACCCCACGACCGGGTCCTAGCCCGCACCGCCGGCCGGCTCGGCGGCACGGTCACCGGCAGCCCGCCGGATCCCTTCAGCCCCGTACGCCGACGTGCCGCCCGCGACCTGGCCGACCGGCAGGCCACCGGGAAGGACCCATGGTGATCCGCAAGCCCTCCGCCTGCTCGCGACCGCCGCACTACTACCGACCAGCGCGCTGGTGATCGCCGGCCCGGCGCCGGCCTCCGCTGCCCGGCCCGGCCGACTGCGCGTCGGCGTCTAAGGAATCGGGTGGGTCCTGGGCGTACATCTCGCCGGTCAGTTCCAGGCAGCGCAGGCGGGCCGGGGAGAAGTCGTAGGGCATCTTGCCGATGGCCTGGACCGCGCTCATGGAGCCGGCCTCCCGTCTACCGGAGCTGAGGCCCGCCTCGTCGTCGGCGGGAGGCGGGTGCAGAGTGTCCCAGGCGTCGAAGAGGGCGTCGTCGTCCTTGTCCAGGCCGGACTCCTCGATGAAGGCCTGCAGGGCGCTCTCGAAGGCGTGCCGCTCGACGGCCACCCGGGCCACCCGGGGATCATCGACGGCGACGCTGTCGTCGAGTGCCTCCTCGGCGTCGTCGACGCGGTCGGAGGCCTCCCGCAGAGAGGGGTGCGTGGCCAGGGCGACGAAGCGGGTGGCCTGGACGGCCGCGCCGAGCGGGCCGAAGATCCGCTCCGTGACCAGCAGAGTGTCCAGGTCCGCCTGGCGCAGGGAGCCGTCGGGCAGGCTCTTGAGGCGTTCGGTGACGAAGTCGGAGAGCAGGCCCATCCGGCTGCCGTCGGCGCGCATCCGCTGCACGGCGGCCCGTTGCCGCCGCAACTCCGCCTCCTGTTCGGCGAGGGTCTCCTCCAACCGCTCCAGGATCCCCGCGACACCGTCTCCGCTGTCCGCACCGGCGAAGGCCATGCCGGTGGTGAAGGCGTCACGGATGTCGTCCAGGGCGATCCCGGCGTCGGCCATCTTGCGGATCCACAGCAGACGGATCATGTCCTCGTACCCGTAGCGACGCCGGCCGTCACCGCCCCTCTCGGGCTCCGGGAGCAGGCCGATGTCGTGGTAATGGCGAATCGCCCGTGGCGTGATGCCCACGAAGGCCGCCGCGTCACCGATCTTGACCCGGCGGGGTGGGAGAAAGGACGAAGGCATGAGCAGGGACCTCTCTCCAGGGATCGGGACGTGGGTCCACTGGATCACATGCCGCTACGGAAGGTGCAACCCCGCACTCCGCGTCCGGCGTCGCCCATCCGCCTGCTCCGGCGACTGATCCGGGAAGGCGCCTGAATATCGGCGAGGTCGGTGAACGTCACCGGCTACGACGGGTGCGACAGGCCTTGCAGCGGGAGCGCCGCACGGCGGAGATCTGTCTCGCGGTGCTCCCGGTCAGCGCCGTGGAGTCTCTGCATCCGCGCCGCGAGACGGGCCGGTGCTCCTGCACGGCTCGGCGGATGTCCGACGCGCTCGCCCCGCCCGGCCCGGTCACGCTGGCGCTGTCGACGGTGTCGCTGACAGTGTGGCGCCGCACCCGGGGCCGGTACGAGCTCTCTCACGAGCTGCCGCTCGGCGACATTCACTCGGCCCGACTCGTACGTACGGTGTACCGGCTGCTCAGCCCGTTCCGCGGCGACGTCACCGACGTGGACGGTGGACGGCTTCCGGCCGGGCTCACCTATCGGCTCCGGCTGGCCATGGCCGATCGCTCGGATCTTTCGCTGTCGGCGCGGTCCCGGCACAACGCCAGACTGTTCCTGGAGTTGTTCACCCAGGTGCTCCGCGACAGAGAGCTGCGGATCCTGGCCGTCCTGGAGCGCGATGACCGTACCCCCTTCGATGAACTGCGGCAACGGACCGGCATGGCCGCCGTCGCGCTGACCCGGGAGCTGCGGGCCATGGCCGCCCGGGGCCTGGTCGACCTCGTCGCTCCGGACGGCTCCGCGACGCAATCGGCATCCGCCGCGATCACCGAGACCGGCCTGCATCTGCTGTGGGTGAAGGCGGACAGCGTTGCCCGGACCGTCACGCCCGACAACGACATCCCGATCTGAGCGGACGCCGAGGTGCCGGGCGGGACGGGTGACCGTCCCTCCCGTGCGGACCACGCGGCCGGCCGAGGCGCACGGGTGCCCCGCACGGCGGTGGCGCGTAGGCCGTTCGGGTGGATGTCGGATGCGGTGTGCCCCGACGGTCCCGAATGCCCATTGCACCGCGTGATCGTCACGCTCCACATAGCTTCGTCGCCTGCGAGGCGATCACGAATGCCGTCAAGCAGCCGCGGCCACCCACGTGTCCGTGACGGTCGCCGAGGAGGACGGCAATCTGCGGCTGATGGACCGGTAGGGCCACGGCGGCCCTGGCGGGTTTCCCTCTCGTCCTGGCGGGCCAGCGCCACGGCGCGGTGTCGGGCCGAGGGCCGAAGCTGACTCCTGTCACCGGCCGGGTCCGGTGGCTCCGTTTCCCGACGACCGAAGGACGGCACCGCGACCATGAGAACCTGTCTCCGGACGGCAGCGGTCTTCGCTGCAGCCGTCGTAGCCGTGACCGCGCTCGCCAACCCCGCCCAGGCCACCCGGCGCGCGGCGCCGTCGCTCATGGCGAGCGGCGTGATGATCGTCAACAGCGTCTCCAAGCTGTGCGTGCAGGTCGCTGACGCGTCCACCCGCCGGGGAGCACGCATCCAGCAGTGGGCCTGCGGAACCGCCACGCATCGACGGTGGAACCACAACGATCTCGGTGGTGGCTACGTCCAGTACTCCAACCTCAACAGCAACATGTGCCTGGCCGCCGTCTGGGGCACGACGAACGTCACGCAGGAGCCCTGCAACTCCACGGACGGTCAGCAGGCCTGGCGCTGGCTGCCGGCCGACGCCTTCGGTAACCAGGTGCTGGTCAACACCACGCCGTGGGGTGACTCGTGCCTGGCGCTGAAGCCGTTCTCGTGGGTGAACGGCCGGGTGATCGGCATCGCCGATTGCGCGACCACGTCCGCTCAGCTGTGGCACCCCGCGACGGACTGACGGACGGTCGCCGGTGCCGGCGGGGTCACCGGGCAGTAGCGTCGGTGCCACTCACGGCGGTCTCGCCGGTGCCAGAGGTTGAAAGGGACCACCCTCACATGAAGATCGTCGACGCCCGGGTCATCGTGACCAGTCCGGGACGCAACTTCGTCACGTTGAAGATCACCACGGACGAGGGTGTGACCGGGCTCGGCGACGCCACCCTCAACGGCCGTGAGCTGTCGGTCGTGTCCTACCTGCGGGACCACGTCGTACCCCTGCTGATCGGTCTCGACCCGCATCGCATCGAGGACACCTGGCAGACGCTGTACCGCGGCGCCTACTGGCGGCGCGGGCCGGTGAGCATGGCCGCGATCGCGGCGGTCGACGTCGCGCTCTGGGACATCAAGGCCAAGGTGTGTGGGCTGCCCCTCTACCAGTTGCTCGGCGGCGCGTCCCGGGAGCGGGTCCGCACCTACGGGCATGCGAACGGCCGGGACATCCCGGAGCTGCTCGACTCGGTCCGGGCGCGGCTGGCCGAGGGATACCAGAGCATCCGCGTCCAGAGTGGCGTCCCCGGCCTGCGGACCGTCTACGGTGTGCACGCCGGGACGGCGATCGCCGAGGTGGTCGACGGGCAGCGCGTCGACGCGGCGGCGCTGCCGGTGGTCGAGGACTGGGACACCGGCGCGTACCTGCGGCACCTGCCCAAGGTCCTGGAGGCGGTGCGCCACGAGTTCGGCCCGGACCTGCCGCTGCTGCACGACGCCCACCACCGTCTCACCCCACAGCAGGCCGCCCGCCTGGGCAGGGAGATCGAGCGCTTCGACCTGTTCTGGCTCGAGGACTGCACTCCGGCCGAGGACCAGCGGGCCTTGCGCATGGTCCGCCAGCACACGAGCGTCCCGTTGGCGATCGGCGAGGTGTTCAACACCGTCTTCGACTATCAGACGCTCATCGACGAGCAGCTCATCGACTACGTGCGCTCGGCGGTCACCCACTTCGGCGGGGTGACGCCGCTGCGCAAGCTCTTCGACTACGCCGCGACCCGGCAGATCAAGAGCGCGATCCACGGGCCGGAGGACATCTCGCCGGTCGGTATGGCCGCCGCGATCCACCTGGACCTGGCGATCCACAACTTCGGCATCCAGGAGTACTCCGGGCACACGGCGCTGACGAACGAGGTCTTCCGGCACGGGTACGTGTTCGCCGACGGCCATCTGCACCCGGGTTCGGAACCCGGCCTCGGCGTGGAGCTGGACGAGGACCTGGCGGCGGCGCATCCGTACAGGCGCGCCTATCTGCCGGTCAACCGTCTGCCCGACGGGACGATCCACGACTGGTGATCCCTCGACGGCTTCCCGAGATCCTGGCAGGCGTCACCCGCGGAGGTCCGGGAATGTTCCGAAGGGGCCGACCGGACCGCTGGTCATCGTCAGGTTGACGACTCCGGTGGGGACCTTCGACAGCGGCGGCCGCGATGGTGGCGCGGCGGTCATGCCGAGGGTGATGTGCGGACGGTAGTCGTCGCCGACCAGGCCCAAGGGCTGATGCCCGAGCCGTAGGAACTGCTGGTGGAGGTCGTCCAGCGCGGGGCTGCGGATGACCTCCAGGCCGAAGTAGTAGCCGCCGGTCGGGACATAGTGATCACCGGGCGGGACGACCGAGTAGAGCAGTCCGATGATCGTCGCCGGGAAGACCCGGCCGCGGTGCGGAACCGTCGCCGCGATGATTCCGGCCGTCCGGTCCTCGGCACACTCGACGTGCAGGACGGAGACATGCGGTGGCGCGTTCTCCCCCAGCAGCATCAGCGGCTCGTGACCGTCGCCGATCGCGTGTGAGAGGTCGACCAGGGAGCGTGAGGTCTCCACGTCCGGCCGCAGTACCACCCCGTACGCCATGTCGATCATTCCTTCCCGGGTCGGGTGTCGAGGAGATCGCCGCCATCGAGTCGGCGCCGAATCAGCGCGCCAGCGCGTCGAGCGCCAGCGCGTCGAGCGCCAGCGCGTCGAGCGCCAGCGCGTCGAGCGCCTTGACGACCGTCGCCACCCGTTCGGCTCCTTGCGTGGCCTTCCAGCGCTCGTAGATCGCGTCGAAGGCAGCGGCGCCGACCGCGACGGCCTCGCGGCCGAGATCGGTCACGGCGAGCTGTTTGCGCCGGCCGTCCGCTGCGTCGGCGGCACGGGCGACATATCCGAGCGCTTCGAGGGAGGCGATCGTCTTGGCCGCGGCCTGGCGACTGACGCCGATCGCCCGCCCGAGGTCGGAGGCGCTGTCCGCACCGGCGTCGATGGCCTGCATGGCCAGTTCGTTGGCGACGGTCAGGCCGGGGTGCCCGGCCCGGGTGAGCTCGGCACGCACCTCGGCGGCCATCGCATCGAACGCGCCCAGCAGGAGCCGCGCGAACCGGGCGCCGGTGAGGTCCTCCACACGACGACCGTAGTGCAGCACGCGGCGATTGACAACCTGGTTGCGTACTCCCGGGATGAGCGGCCGGCGGCCGCGCGGCCCGATTCGGGCGTGCAGGTCGGCGGCATGCGCCCGGAATCGTCATGAACGGCGAAAGCCCGCCGATGGGAGCGACATGGTGGTACGGGCGGGGCTCGGCGGGGCTGAGGCTACGGAAGAGCAGTTGGCGGCCGAGATCGAGGCGATCGAGGGGCGGCCTCGGCAGGACTGCGATCCCGTCGACGGAATCGTCCGGATCCGTGAGCTCCAACACCAGGCGCAGGGCGTCGACCGGCTCGATCTGTACCAGCGGACCCGGGTGATCGAGGCCGACATGCTGGGCCGCCAGGGTGATCTTGCGGCTGCCGGGCGCATCCTGCACGACGTTCAGGCGTGGGCCGCGACCCACTCACACCCGCATCTGTTGACCCTCAGCCACTGGCAGTTGGCGATCCTCTTCGGTCAGCTCGGTGACGCCACCAGCATGCTGGAGCATGCCGTGCGGGCCATGGAGTCCGTCAACGCGATCGTTCCGGAAGCATCCCCGATGCTGCGGGCCCGGTGCACCATGGCGCTGGCCGACGCGTACGGCGACGCCGGTGACTTTGCCGCGGCCAGGGATCGCTACGCGGAGGCCGAGCGACTGGCCATCGCGTTGCCCGAGGTCCACGCGAGGCTGATCATCCTGAACAACCTCGCCTACACCGAGTGTCAGGCCGGTGAGCTCGGGGCGGCCACCGAGGCGGCGGACCGCCTTCTGGCGCTCATCGACCATCACGGGTTCCCTCTCGACGACAGCAGCCGGGACACCATCGCCAAGGTGTGGCTGGCCACGGGCCGCCACGCCGAGGCCATCACGCTGCTTCACTCCTCGAACGAGGAGTTCGACAACCAGTACGAGGAAGCGAACTCGGTCGCCAGCTGCCTGGTGACGCTCGCCGAGGCGTACCGCATGGCCGGCGATCTCGTTCAGGCGAACGCAGCCCTCGACCGCTGCCGGGCACTGTGCGAGCAGCGCGGTCTCGCCTCCGTAGGTCTCGAAGCACAGCAGCTGAAAGCGGAGTTGCTCGGCGTGGCCGGCCTGTTCGAGGAGGCCTTCACGACCCACAAGGCCTTCCACGCAGCGTCGATGCGGCTGCACTCCGCCCAGCGCGATGCGCGAGCCCGTGTCCTGCAGGTGATGTACGAGACGGAGGAAGCACGTCAGGCCGGTGAACTGGCGCGTCAGCTCGCCGTACGGGATCCGCTCACCGGCCTCTACAACCGGCGGTTCGTCGACACCGAGCTACCGCTGCTGCTGCACCGCACCGCCGAGACCGGCACCTCGCTCTCCGTCGCCGTCCTGGACCTCGACCACTTCAAGCGCATCAACGACACGTGCTCCCACGAGGCGGGCGACAAGGTGCTGCGAACAGTGGCCGATCTGATCACGGCCCGCGCCCAGACGCTCGACGGAGCCTTCGGCGCTCGCCTGGGTGGCGAGGAGTTCCTACTGGTGATGCCCGGGGTCGACGGAGTCGCCGCCGCCGCGGAGATGTCCGCTCTGCGGCAGGCGATCCGACAACACGATTGGCACCCGATCACCGGTGACCTGCCGGTGACGACCAGCATCGGCATCAGCGACTCCTCCCGTGGCCACGGCACCGTGGCCGACATGCTGCGAGAGGCCGACATGCTGTTGTACGAGTCGAAGGCCAACGGCCGAGACAGAGTGACCAGCGCCCCACGTCCGTAGCCGTCCGCACCCCACCGACGGGGACCGCCGGCAGCCGCCCTGACAACGATGGTGGCAACGGGGCCTGGCGGGTGTCGAACGCTCCGGCACCCGCCAGGCCCCTCCATCACTCAGCCGCGGAGGTTCGGTAGCTCGTCGCGCGTGACGACGTAGCTGTGCCCGTACACGGTGCGCAGGTGGCTCAGGGAATTGCTGACGGTCAGATGGTTGCCGTGCCACGTTGCGAACAGCACCCATCGAGCGCCGGTCGATTGCAGTCGGCCGGGGTCGGGGATCGGGCCGTTCTCGTGCAGCGCGATCGGCAGGCTGGTGCCGTAGATTCCGCGCGAGGCGTTGTACATGGCCAATTGAGGGTCGTAGTTGCCGTCTCCGGCGTAGGTGTCGGCGCCTCCGACGTCGACCCACTGCCGTCCCGGGTAGAACGCGGAGTTCGGCTGCCCGTTGTACCCGTGCAGCCAGACGAGGTGGTGCAGTCCTCTGGTTTTCGTCAGATAGTTGAAGGTGTACTGCCAGAGCCTGTTGTACTGGGCGCCGCCCTCCATGCTCCACCAGAACCAGGTGCCGCCCGCCTCGTGGAACGGGCGGAAGATCACCGCACCGCCGGAGACCCGGTTGAGTTGCGCGGCGACGGCGTCGAGGCGCTGGTTGAGTCGCCGGTTGTCGGCGGTGCCCGCGGTGAGCGCGGCGGAGATGTCGGCTCGTTGGCGCGAGCTGTCGTAGCCGTCGGCGTCGAGTGCCGGTGAGCCCATGTGGTAACCGACCATGGGGATGCCGCCGGCGTTCCACCAGGCAGCGGCGCGGGCGCCGAAGTCGGGGGAATCTCCCATGTCGAGGCCCCTGATGGCGGGGTACTTCCCGGTGTTCTGCTGGATGTGGTTGATCTCGTAGTCCGGGCCGCCGATCCAGGTGGACTCCTGCTGCCCGCTGAGGATGTGGTTGCCGTACTGGCTGTAGAGGTAGCAGAGCAGGCGGCGGGCCGCCGGGGTGGCCTGCGGATCGACGGGCGCGACCGTACAGGTGCCGCCGGGCGGGGTGGCCGGTGAACTGGTGGGCGGGTTGGGCACGGTGCCGGTGCACGCGGTGCCGTTGAGGGCGAAGCCGGTGGGTGTCGCCGCTGATCCGGTGCCGTTGAAGCCGAAGCCTGTCGTCGCGTTCGTGGCGACGGCCGCGTTGTAGGCGACATTGCGAACCGTGACCGCTGCTCCTGTCTGGGTGTGGCTGCCGTTCCACATCTGGCTGACGGTCTGGCCCGACGGGAAGGTGAAGGTGAGGTTCCAGCCGTTGATGGGATCACCGAGGTTCGTGATCGCCACGTCCGCGCCGAAGCCGCCCTGCCATGAGCTCGTGATGGTGTACGCGACGCGGCAACCGGCGGCCGCCTGAGCGTTCGTGGCGATCACCGATCCGGCCGCGGCGACCACCAGAGTGGCACCGGCGAGTGTGGTGATACGTGTTCTTGTTCGCATCCGTCCTCCAACTCCTGTATCCACAGATTTCGGGTACATCGACACCGTTCGATGGGAGATCTGCCCGGGCCGCGAGGTCAGATCGGCGGCACGTTCACCCAGAAGCGGGTGTCGTCGGTGCGGTAGCGGGAGTTGGAGTTGATCTGGTCGCGGATCCAGTACACGGCGTTGCGGTAGTTGGCGATGTCCTGGGTGTTCGGGTTGTTCAGGCCGGTCTGGCCGTTGCGGTGACCAGCGAACCAGGTGTACTCGCCCCACTTGCCCTGTGCCGCGCGGCGGACCTGGACATCCCAGCTGAGGTTGCTGTTGAGGGCGGCGCCGGCGTTCCACTCGTTCGCGCCGTAGCCGCGGTACTGCGACACCGACTGGCGGATCATGTGCCAGTTCTGTTTGAAGATGCCGAAGTTCGCGGCGTCTCCGGTCTTGCCGTCACCGTAGGTGTAGTCGGTGGTCATCCGGTCCGTCTCGAGCATGGCGATGGCCAGGTCGAGCACGGTGCCGCCGTTGTTGAGCACTGCCTGTTTGCGGCTGCCGAGTCCGAAGACGGTGTAGGAGCCGCGGTCGGCGGCCCGGGCGGGGGCGGGGGCGAGCAGCACGGCCGTCAGTACGGCCAGGAGCAACGCCGGGAGGCGTCTCATGGGGGATCTCCTTCCGGACCGCATCGGGGAGTGCGGTCGACTGAGGATGGCGGGGGTCGTCATCCACGTACGGGGATGCCGGGGAATCTAAAATTATTTAACTAAGTGGTCAAGCGCGCTCACATCGACGATGCCGAATTCTTTGCCCAAGCAGCCCATGGATACAAAATCGCCCCGTGGCCTTGCCCGCCGCCCTGCCCCCGACTATCTTCAGCGACTTAAGCAAGGGCGACCGCGCTCAGTCGCCTCGCTGTCCGGCGGGCCCGGCGAGACCGGCGTAGGGGCGCAGCTCAGGTTCGGCGGCGACCCAGGTGGCGGTCAGAGCACTGCTGGCGAAGTTGGCCACGAAGACCGGCAGGGCGGCCAGATAGGCGCCGGTGTCGATGCCGGGCATGAGGGCCCTCCAGCACACCGAACGGTGCACTCGCCGCGTATCAGCCGGTCCCGGATGACCCAGGGCGTCGATCGTCAGCGCGTAGGCCACCGCGTCGCCGAGCAGGCCGACGTGTTCGACCACCCGGCCGGGGCAGATGCTCTGCACCACGGCGGTGGTGACACCGGGCAGCCGGCTGGCGGCGGGTTGCGGCACCACCAACTCGTCGAACAGGGTGGCGACGGCCGTGTAGGACGGGCCGGTCGGCAGTGGAGCACTGTTGAGCGCGCGAATGAAGTCGGAGCCGGTGCGGAACTGCCACACCGCCTCGGGGCAGCGTCCCGGAAGGCGGCACACCCCGATCGCGGGCACCGTTCCCTGCAGCGGCGGCGCGAGACCGACGTAGTCGTCCACGAGCCCGGCGATGTCGGGCCAGAAGCGCAGTGCCCACAGTGGCTGCAGGGTGCCCTGGCTGTGGCCGATGACCGAGACGGCCCGTCCGGACCGAGACGCCATCTCCCGGATGGCGTGGACGACATACTCGGCCGAGGTCTGTATGTCGTTCCAGCCCCGTGCGGGTAGCGCCACGGTGCACACCGGGTGCCCCAGGGCGGGCAGCACGCGGGCGTAGCCGAAGGCCCACGACTCGTCCGGGGTGCTGCTCGTGCCGTGCACCAGCAGCACCGGCGCTCCGACCGAGCCGGACAGAGGCGAAGGGCAGTGCAGAGCCGCGGCGAGGACGGCGGGTGAGGTGTCCAGGGCCGGCCCCGGTGGGGCGGCGACGGCCGGGGAGGGCACGAGAGCGATGACGATGACGGCGACGAGAGCGGCGAATCTGGACATGGAGAATCCCCATCGACACGAGGGGTACGGCCGGACCTCCCGGTCACAGCCGTCGGGACACAACTGCGCACTAGGCACGGTGATCACCGGCAGCGACGGCCGGCCGGCGCCCCGGGCACCACTCGGCAGCGACGGTGGATCGTCTGCCGACAGTGAGAGTGGTCCTGGCAGTCCGCGTGGCGGCCGCCGTGTGAATGAAATTAACAGCCTGTTGGCAATGTGCCAATAGCTCCACGCTCAAGAGCGTCGATACCGTCGGCAACCGTCACCGCGGCGGCGAAACCGACCTTCGCCAACGGCCAGACCGTCACCCCCCTCTTCCCGGCGCTCGGACCCATCCGGTGATCCTTCGGCTCCGAATCACCGCGTAGGTATCGAGCGCTACGAGGGATGGTTGTCGATGGCCCCATACGGCACGAGCCGCCGGGCGGAGCATCTGAGCCGGGTTCCCGACCCGGCCCCGACGGGACCCGCGGATGCGAGCGACCTGTTACAGGCGGTCGGTCGCGGCGACGAGGAGGCCTTCGCCCGGCTCTACGACCTGGTGGCGCCACGGGTGTACGGGCTGATCCGGCGGGTGCTGCGGGATCCGGCGCAGGCCGAGGAGGTGGCCCAGGAGGTCCTGGTGGAGGTGTGGCGCACCGCGGCCCGGTTCGACCCGGGTGGCGGATCGGCGACGTCGTGGGTGTTCACGATCGCCCATCGGCGGGCGGTCGACCGCGTCCGTGCCGAGCAGGCGTCGGTGCAACGGACGGTCAGGGCGGGCGCGGCGGCCATCGACACCCCGTACGACGAGGTGGCCGACGAGGTGGCCGAACGGTTCGAGCGCCGGCAGGTGCGGAACTGCCTGGACGACCTGACCGACCTGCAACGGCAGGTGGTCACCATGGCGTACTACCAGGGGCACTCCTATCCGCAGGTCGCGGAGCTGTTGAAGACGCCATTGGGCACGGTGAAGACCCGGATGCGTGACGGTCTGATCCGGTTGCGCGATTGCCTGAGTGTGGAGGTGACGGCATGACCGCCGACGTTCACTCGCTGGTCGGCGCGTATGTGCTGGACGCCGTCGACGACCTGGAACGGGCCGCCGTCGATCGTCACCTGCGGGAGTGCGACTCGTGCCGGAGCGATGCCGCCGAGTTGCGGGAGGCCACGGCACGCCTGGCGGACGGCGCCTGGTCGGTGCCGCCGCCACGGCTGCGCGACGACGTCCTGGCCGCGGTCGCGACCACGCGCCAGGTGCCGGCGGAGCCGTCCCGTCGGTCGCGGCAGCCGGCGAGGTCGCGGTGGGTCGCCGCGGCCGCCGCGGTGGTCGTCGCCGCCGGTACGGGCACGGCTGTCTTCACCGTTCAGGAGCAGCGGGTCCGCGATCAGCGTTCGGTGGCCGAGGCCGCGGGTGCGCGTGAGGCCGAGGTGCGCGACATCCTGGCGGCGCCCGATGTGGTGCTGCGGGATCAGCCGTTGACCGGCGGCGGCAAGGTCACCGTGGCGTTCTCACGGTTGCGTGACTCCGGGGTGATCCTGATGGCCGCGGACGCGGCGCCGGCGGACGGCCGGGTGTTCCAGCTGTGGACGGTTCGCTCCGGAACCCCCGTGTCGGAGAGTGTCCTCGCGGTCGGTCAGACCTCGGTCGTGACGGTGGTCGCGGGCATGTCGGCGGCGTCCGCGGTCGGTGTCTCGGTGGAGCCGCCCGGTGGATCGCCGGCGCCGACGGTGACGGTGGCCGGCGTGAAAACAATCTGAGATCCCACCAATCCGGCGCGCGGTTCGCTCCGAATCAAGGGTGAAGGTACCGAAATGAGAGGAACGCATCATGCGTGCAACGAAGCTCACCGCCCTGGCCGCCGCGACGGTCTTTGCGATCTCCCTCACTGCCTGCGGGAGTGACTCCGGTGACAACGGCGCCGACACCGGGTCGGCGGCTCCGATGCCGACCACCGCGGCGACCAGCATGGCCCCGAGCATGACGCCGAGCATGACGACCGACATGGTCAACTTCGGTCCGGGCTGTGCGGCGGTGCCGACCGACCCGACCGATGCCGGCAGCTTCGAGGCGATGGGCAAGGTCCCGGTGGCCACCGCCGCCTCCGGCAACCCGCTGCTGTCCACGCTGGTCACCGCGGTGAAGAAGGCCGGCCTGGTGGACTCGCTGAACTCCGCCGACGGGATCACCGTCTTCGCCCCGACCAACGACGCCTTCGGCAAGATCCCGAAGGTCGACCTGGACAAGGTCCTCGCCGACAAGAAGGCCCTGGCCGGCGTACTGACCTACCACGTGGTTCCCGGAAAGCTGACCCCGGCGGATCTGGCCGGCACCCACAAGACGCTGCAGGGCGGCGAGGTGACGGTCACCGGCAGCGGCGAGAGCTTCAAGGTCGGCGGTACGGCGTCGGTGGTCTGCGGCAACGTGCAGACGGCGAACGCCACCGTGTACATCATCGACTCCGTGCTGATGCCGAAGAGCTGATGGGTCACCGTCTGCGCGGGGCGATCAGTGGGATCGTCGCGGCGGGCTCCGGGATCGCGGCCGCGGAACTTCTCGCGGCCGCGATCCGGCCCGGGGCCGGCCCGTTGGTCATGGTGGGCGGCGCGGTCATCGACGCGACACCCACGGTGGTGAAGGAGCTCGCCGTACGCGAGCTGGGCACCAGCGACAAGCCGGTGCTGTTGGCCGTGATCGGCGTCGTCGTGGCCGGCCTGGCCGCGGTCACCGGTGTCGTGGCGACGCGGCGGCGGTCCGCGATTCCGGTCGGCACGGGCGTGCTCGGCACGGTCGGGGTGGCCGCCGCGCTGTCCCGGCCGGCCGCGACCGTGCTGGACGCGGTTCCGGCCCTGCTCGCCGCGGTGCTGGCCGGTCTGGCGCTGTGGTGGCTGCTGCGACGACGGGGCGCGGCGGCGGCCGTACCCGATGATGGTGTTGATCGACGGTTGGTTCTCCGCCTGTCGCTGCTGGCGGCCGGGGCCGGGGCGATGCAAGCCGCTGGACTGGCCGTTTCCGGTCAGCGGCAGAACGCGGCCGGCAGGTCCCGGGAAGCGGTCCGGCTGCCGGCGGCGGCCGATCCGGCTCCGCCACTGCCGACCGGCGTCACCTCCGATTTCATCACACCCGGAGGTACGTTCTACCGCGTCGACACCGCGCTGAACGTGCCGAGCATCGATCCGTCGACGTGGCGGCTACGGATCCACGGGATGGTCGACCGGGAGATCGAGTGGTCGTTCGCGGATCTGCTGCGACGGCCGCTGATCGAGCGCGACATCACCCTCAACTGCGTGTCCAACGAGGTCGGCGGCCCCTACATCGGTACAGCCCGGTGGCTCGGGGTGCCCCTGGCCGCCCTGCTGCGGGAGGCCGGCGTGCGCAGCGGAGCGGACCAGATCGTGGCCCGCTCGGTCGAGGGGATGACGATCGGCACGCCTGTCGCGACCACCCTCGACGGCCGCGACACGATGCTCGCCGTCGGCATGAACGGCGAGCCGCTTCCTCTGGAGCACGGCTTCCCGGTGCGGATGCTGACCCCCGGCCTGTACGGCTACGCGGGCGCCTGCAAGTGGGTGACCGAGCTGGAGTTGACCACTTTCGATCAGTTCGACGCCTACTGGGTGAAACGGGGCTGGGGTTCGCAGGGCACCGTGAAGACCGCCTCGCGCATCGACAAGCCGAAACCGTTCGACCGGATGCCGGCCGGAACGGTGACCGTCGCCGGTGTCGCCTGGGCCCAGCGGCGCGGCATCGCCGCCGTGGAGGTCAGTGTCGACGGCGGCCCGTGGGCGGCGGCCGAGCTGCTTCCCACCGCCTCGGCCGACACCTGGACGCAATGGCGTTTCAGCTGGCGGGCGACCGGCGGACCCCACTCGCTGGCCGTGCGCGCCACCGACAGCGACGGGACGGTCCAGCCCGAGACGCGGGCCACCCCGTTCCCGGACGGCGCGACCGGCTGGCACACGATCAGTGTCACCGTCGCCTGAGCACCCTCACCGGACGGTGATCGAGGTCGGCGCCCGAACGACCAATCCACCGGACGATCGGCTCCGAATCCCTGCGTATCGGGTGATCGATACGCGAGGAGACGGGTGACGGCGTGGAACCGGACAACGACAATGCCGCCGAGGAGCAGGCTCGCGATCTGGTGGTGGCCGACCGCTACCGGCTGATCGCCCTGGCCGGGGCCGGGGGCATGGGCCGGGTGTGGCGCGCCCACGACGATCTGCTGGACCGCGAGGTGGCGGTCAAGGAGGTCCTGGCGCCGGACGGCCTGCCGTACCTGGACCGCACCGAGATCCTGCGCAACACGATCCGGGAGGCCAGGGCCGCGGCCCGCCTCGACCATCCCAACGTCATCCGGATCTTCGACGTGGTGCGCGCGGCCGGCCGGTCCTGGATCGTCATGGAGTACGTGCCGTCGCGCTCGCTGCACGACATCGTCACCCGCGACGGGCCGCTGACCCACCGGCACGCGGCCCGGATCGGGTCGACGCTGCTGGACGCGCTGGACGCCGCCCACCGCGCCGGTGTGCTGCATCGCGACGTCAAACCGCACAACGTGCTGATCGCCGAGGACGGGCGGGTGGTGCTCACCGACTTCGGGCTGGCCACCATCGTCGCCGTTCCGGCCGGTCAGGACGAGCCGCTGCTGGGCTCCCCGCGTTACATGGCCCCGGAACGGCTGCGTGCCGGCGTGTCCAGCCGGGAAGCCGACCTGTGGTCGCTGGGCGCCACCCTCTACATGTCGGTGGAGGGCCGCCCGCCGTACGCCCGGCCCACGGTCGCCGAGTCTCTGGCGGCCCTGCTCAGCCAGGCGCCCGATCCTCCGCAGCGCCCCGGACCACTGCACACCGTCATCGCCGGCCTGCTCACCGCCGACCCGCGACAGCGGCTGACCGCGGGCGCCACCCGATCGGCGTTGCGGGACCTGACACGGAGGGCCGTCGGGGTCCACGCGGTGCCGGCACCGCGCCGCCCGGCCGACAACGCCGTCCACTATCGTTCCGCCGCCGCGCCGGTGGCGCCCACCCCGGCCGCCGAACCCGCGACGGAAGCGGCGTCACCACGATGGCGGGGCCTGCTCCTCGCGGGCGTCGCCACGGCCGTCGTGGCCGCGGGCACCACCGCTGCGGTCCGCGGCGCCGGCGACGACGGTCCGGTGCCGCCGCCGTCACCCGCCCCGGTGGCCGTCGCCAGCCCGATGGGCGCCTGCCCCACAGCGCAGTCGCGGCCGGTGAGCGACTCCGGTAAAGAGGCGCCGATCTCCCTGCCCGACGGCTGGCTGTGGCATGTCGACACCGATGGGTTCGCTCTGGCGGTGCCGCGCGGCTGGCATCGCGGCTCGGACGACGGCGACGTGTGCTTCGGTGACCCCGGCGGCGTCCGGTCCTTCACCGTGGCACCCGGTGGCCCGGTCGACGGCCGGCCGCTGCGCAGGTGGCAGGACGCCGAACGCAACGCCCCGCCCGGCTATCGGAAGGTCAGCATGGGACCGCTGCTGGTCACCGGCGGCGGCGCCGACTGGGAGTACTCCTGGCAGCCGGGCACCGGGCCGCGCCTGCACACCTATCGGATGCTGCTGGCCGCCGGGAACGACCGCTCGTATGCGCTGAGCTGGACCACCCGCGACGCCGACTGGAGCCTCGACCTGCCGATCCAGCGGACCCTCACCAACGGGTTCCGCGACTCGTCGCGTCCGACAGTGACGTGGACGATCCCCGGTCCGCGGAACTGATCCGCCGACCGGACCAATCCGAGCGACTCTCGGCTACGAATCCCTGCTGACGGACAACCCCACCCGCTTTGGCAAGGAGCCCTCGTGAAACTCTCCCGCATACTCGTGGCCGTACCCGCCGCGACCGCGATCCTGCTCGCCGTCCCGGCCGCCGCCTACGCCGACGAGAGCGTCCGCGTCAAACTCGACCCGCTCAATCACTCCGGCGCCTCCGGCACCGCCACTCTGACCGCCATGTCCGACGGCGACCTCAAGGTGAGCATCCGGTCCACCGGCCTGGTGCCGAACTCCCCGCACGCCCAGCACCTGCACGGCTCCACCGACGGCATGGACTTCCACTGCCCCGACATGTCCGCCGACACCGACCGCAACGGCTATGTCAGCACCGAGGAGGGCATGCCCGACTACGGCAACATCTTCATCTCGCTGACCACCAAGGGCGACACCACCCCCAAGAGCGGCCTGGCCGTCGACCGGATGCCGACCGCCGACGCCAAGGGCAACCTGACCTACGAACGCGTCATCCCGGCGGCCGACCTGCCCACCGGCACCATCAAGCACCTCAGGGACCTGCACGTCGTCGAGCACGGCATCGACGCCAACGGCAACGGCAAGTACGACATGGACGGCCTCGGCGAATCCACCCTCGCCAAATCGGCCGGCCTCACCGGAATCCCGCAGGAGGCGACCGACCCCGCACTGTGCGGCATGGTCACCGGCGCGGCGGCCGGCTCGGTCCCGGTCGGCGGCGTCGACACCGGCGACGGCAGCACCCGGCACGACTCCACCCCGCTCTACGCTCTCGGCGGCCTCGCCCTGCTCGGCGCCGCGGGCGCCTTCATCGCCCGTCGCCGTCTGGCCTGACCCATGACCGACACCGGCATCACGCGGCCGGCCGGGAACC
Organism: Actinoplanes sp. CA-252034; assembly: GCF_050956125.1. Lineage (NCBI taxonomy): Bacteria > Bacillati > Actinomycetota > Actinomycetes > Micromonosporales > Micromonosporaceae > Actinoplanes > Actinoplanes sp. CA-252034. Next base: position 4,660,070 of record NZ_CP191846.1, on the reverse strand, counting down.
GCTGGGGGCGCTACGCGCTCTCGGCGGCCGTCCTGGTCCTCAGCATCATCGGCGTCACCGCCCTCGTCCGGGGTGGTGATCAGGACCGACCGCGCCAGATCCCCCTCGCGGTCACGGCCGCCCCCTCTGTCGGCGGCACCCCCTCCGGCAGCGGCGGCGGCGAGCTGACCACCGGGCCGCTGATGGGTACGTCGAACCCGACCCGGGTCGTCATCCCCGCCCTCGACGTCGACGTGCCGCTGACCGGCCTCGACCAGGAGGCCGACGGCACCATGCAGGTGCCCGCCGACGCGAGGACCGTCGGCTGGTACACCGGGGCACCCACCCCCGGCTCCCTCGGCCCGGCCGTGCTCGCCGGTCACGTCGACTACAAGAAACAGCCCGGTACGTTCCAACGCCTCGCCGACCTCGAACCCGGCGACACCGTCAACGTCGCCCGTGAGGACGGCAGCATGGCCATGTTCGCCGTCTCCAAGGTCGAGCGGTACGCCAAGGCGCGGTTCCCCACCGACGCCGTCTACGGTCCCATCAGCCACGCCGGGTTACGCCTGATCACCTGCGGCGGCGACTTCGACAGCACCGCCGGCCACTACGAGGACAACATCGTCGTCTACGCCGACCTCACCATGGCCCACCCGGCCTGAGCCGACCGGGATGCGCCCGCTCGTCAGAAGCCACCACTTCCCAGGCGGCCCAGCGGGCTGTCGGTGTCCCGGTGGGTGGCGTAGGCACACAGCTCGCTCCAGAACGGCACCGCCCCGACCGGCCACGTCGCGAATCGCACCGCAGCCCTCCGGGTCTCGTCGTCACCGAGATCGGAGAGCCTGACCGCGTACACGCTCGCCCGCGTCTGGATGAGGTCGAACACCGGCGAGTCGTCGGAGGCCGCCACGTAGAGATGGCCGATGAGCGGAATCAGCCGCGGAACCGTCGCCAGCTCACGCTCCGCGACGGCCGTCCGCTCCGCGATCGTCTCCGGGCGCGGACCCCACGCGTTCCACCAGAAGTCGTTCTCCTCGACGTCGTCCAGCACGCCGTCGGCCGGAACCCCGATCAGGGTCCGGGTGCGTTCCACGTCGCGCAGGCGCCAGTCCGGAGACTGGGACGGCGCCTGATAGGCCCCCGGCTGCGGGGCGACGAACCGCCGCACCGGGTGGACCAGGGTGAGCACCTCGCGCAGCAGCGGCGGGAAGGTCAGCCCGAAGGTCCGCTCGGCGCGGCGCAACTCGGCCTCCGACAACCCCGGCTCGCCCGCCAGATGTGGACCTGCCGACAGCCACTCCGCGATCCTGCCCGGAATCTCCACACGGGGAGGCTACGGAACACCGAGCGCGGGTGAGCCACGCATCCTCCCGTCGTGATCCGCCCGGCGGACAGGTGCGGCCGATACGGCACAATTCGCTGGTGCTGTCCGACGAGCTCGACCTTCTGCCGTACCCGCAAAGGATTCCGGCGCTTCTCGAACTGCTGCGCCGGCGACCGGACCCGGAGGCCCGGACGGCCGAGCTCGCCACCGGCGGTCCCTACGAGCGCTTCCTCGCGGTGACGGCGGCGGCCGCCCTCGGTTTCCGGCCGATCGTGGTCCAGGCCCTTCAGGACCCGGATCCGGCGGTACGGGCGGAGGCCGTGCGACAGGCGCTGCGAGCGGGCTGGACGACCGGCGGGGACCTGCTGGCCGACGCCCCACCCGTGCTGCGTCACCTGATTCTTCGCTTGCTGCGGAAGCGGCCGGGGTCCGGTGACGCGGTGATCGACCTGGTCCGCGAACGGTACGGCGACCGGGAGGCCGCCGTCCTGCTCCCGGCCTGCACCACTGCGACGGTGTCCCGGCTGCTGCCCGGGCTGGCCCGGTCGCTCGTCTCGTGGAAGGTGCTTGCCCGGCGGCACAGCGCGGCCGTCCTCGACTGGGCGCACGCCGGACTGGCCGCCACCCCGGAACCGGACTGGCCGGCGTTCACGGCCGCGGTCGGCGCGTGTTCGCGGACCGAGCCGGCCCGGGTGCTCGACCTGCTGGAACGACACACCGCCGGCACCCTGCCGGACATCGACCTGACGCCGCTCGCCGCCCGGTTCCCGGCCCGGACCGCCGCGCTGGTGATCACTATGGACCCGACCGCCCACCGCCTGCGGCACCTGCACTCGAGGGTGCTGCCGCATCTGGTGTCGCTCGGCGTCGACGACCTGGCCGCTCTCACCGCGATCAACCCCGACCTGCTGGCCCTGCTGCCACCGGCCCGGCGCGCCGAGGTCTACGCGGCCGTTCCGCAGACCGACGAGCCGTGGGCGAGGCACATCGAGTCGCTGCCGGAGCCGTTGCGGACCCGAGAGGTGCGCCGGGTGCTCGCCCTGCCGCACGTCGCCGCCGCCCCGCACCGGACCCGGCGCTGGCGTCTGTACCTTCCGGCCGCCGAGGCGCTACCGATCCTGGACGAGGAGGTGCACGACGACGAACCCCGCGAGCGCGCTTCGGCGTACACCTCGATGGTCGATGTCGCCCGGCGGGAACCGGCCGCCGTGCCGCAGGTGCTGGGGCGGCTGCGGCGGGTGCGCAACGAACGCGACGCCGTGCGGCGGGTGGTGGTGGAGGCGCTGCGCACGCTGATCCCCCACTTCACCGGTGCGGACGCGGCCGCCCTGACAGCGATCACCGACGCGGCGATCGAGGCCCGCGACCTGTCCGCGCGCACGCGTGATCAGCTGGTCGAGCTCGCGTGGGCGGCCCTGGCGGCGCGGCCCGCCGGCGATCCCGGTGACGAGTCGGCCGACTGGGCGCTCGGCATGATCGCCCGGCTGCCGATTCCGTACTACCTGGAGACTCCGCTGCGCCGGGGCCAGGAGCGGCTGGTCACCGCGGCGCTGCGCAAGCGGCTCGCCGTCGACACCGCCGTGCTGTTCGACCTCGTCGACCTGCTGGAGACCCGCGCCCGGCAGGTGCCCGAGTTGCAGGAGCTGCTCCGCCGCGCCGCCGGACCGTCGTCACCGGCCGACGTGCGCGCCCGGGCCGTGCAGCTGTGGCTCGACGATCCGCGGACCCGGGCCGCGCGCGCCGCCGAACTGCTGCGCGAGGATCCGTCGGCCGCACGGCTGGCCCCGGTGTGGCGGGAGATCTCCGGCTGGAGCACCACGCTGCTGGACACGGTCCTGCACGACCCCACGCTGATCGGCCCGCCGGCCCACGTGCGCCGCTGGACGCCCCGGCAGCAGCGCGCCTATGCCGCGACGCTGGCCGGGGTGGCCGCCGACACCGAAGCGGAGCCGGTAGCCCGTACCACCGCGGTGAAGAGCCTCGCCCGGGTGCCGGTCGCCGGTCGTGAGTTGCTCGCGGCGTTCCTCGACGCACCGGAGACTCCGGTCGCCGAGGCGGCGCTGGGCGCGCTGCCCTGGACCGACCGGCCGGACGAGGCGCTGCCGGTCCTGCTCGGCCATGCCGGCGGTGACCGTGCCCTGGTCGCGCTGTCGGCGGCCGACCGGGCGTCCCGGTTCGTGAACGCGTCCGCCCTCGCGGGCGTGCTGCGCGAGGTGCTGCTCGCGCCGTCGTCGTCGCCGGTGCGGGTGTCCAGCCGCAAGGCGGCGATCCGGATCCTCGCCCGCTACGGGCCGCCGGACGTGGCCCACCTGTTCGTCGACGTCTGGCACACCCCGGGAACCCATCCGGACGTACGCGCAGCGGTCGTCACCGCCCTTCGCGGCAGGACTCCGTCCCCGGACGCCTGGTCGGTCCTCGCCGACGCGGCCCGCTCGACGGCTCCCGCCGAGGTCCGTGCGCTGCTCGCCGCCGGCCCGCAGGATCTGCGGGAGGCCGACCGGCCCGGGTACGCGTCGCTGGTCGTGAGCGCCTGCACCCGGCCGCACCCGAGGGTCGCCGTCGAGGCGTACCGCGCGCTGTCGTCCTGGATCCCGTGGGCGCCGGAGGCGATCGCCGTGATCGTCGACGTACTCGCCGAACGCATCGACTCGCCGGTCTTCTGGCACGCCGAGCTGCGGCGTTCGCTGGTCGCGGCGCTGCTGGACCGTCCGGGCGCCGAGGGCCGTGCCGCCCTGGCGCAGATCTTCGAGCGGCTCGTGGAGCAGGACCGGCGGGATCCCGGGCCGGGCACTCCCGACCGGGACCACCCGGCCCGCCGGTACCTGACCCGGATCGTCGAGGACGTCGTGCAGTGGGTTCAGAACCACCGGACCGGCGACCCGCAACCGATCCGGGAGGCGGCCCGATCGCTCGCCGCGGAACCGGCGTTCCTGGCCGACGGCGCCGACCTGCTCCGCGCTCTGGCCGGGCCGGATGCGGACGCGCTGGCCGAGGTCGCCGATCTGGTCGCCGACCGTCCCGTCCTGGCGGCGAGGCTGGCCGAGCAGATCGCCGGCGGGCGAACGGTCGCCGCCCGGCTCGACGACATCCCGGCCACGGCGCGGCGGCTCGGTGAGCGCGGCGACCTCCCCGGCGGGCTGTTCGCGCTGGCACTGGTCGCCGCGGCCGGCCAGGCGAAGCGCTGGGACGAGCCGTGGCCGGACGAGCTGCGGCGGTTGCGCGCCCACCCGCAGCCGGAGGTCGCGGATGCGGCGTACCGGCGTGCCATGGTCCGGTAGCGACGCCGACGGCAGCCGGCCGTCAGGGGGTCCAGGCCCAGATGGTGCCGTCGTAGTGGCCGGACACGACGGTGGGCCGGCCGGTGAAGTCGCTGATCGCGATGGCCTGGGCGGCCGCGGTCGGGCCGGTGAGACCACGGCCGTACGTGTCACCAGTGCCGAGGTCCCAGACGCTGACACTGCTGTCGTCGCAGGCGGCGACGGCGACGGTCCGGCCGGCAAGCTCACCGATGGCGACGGACTTGACGGCCTTCGGCAGTCTCACGAGCGTCTCCCCCGGTGACTGCGCCATTCCCAGAGCCCACTTGCGCAGCACACCGTCCTCACTGCCCGAGACGGCGACCGGCACACCGTCCACGGCGCCGACGGCGAGAGCCCACACCTTGGCCCGGTGCGAGCCGAGCCTGCGCAGCATGCGCTCGCCGGTCACGTCCCAGAGCGTGACGGCGCCGTCGGCGCTCCCGGTGACCGCGATCGTCCGCCGGTCGACGACGCCCACCGCGACGCTGTTGACCGCGGCGGTGAGCACCGACCCCAGAACCCTGCCGCTCCGCCCGGGGTTCGCGGGATCCCACACCCGCACGGTTCGGTCACCGGACGCGGACACGGCGACGATCCGCCCCTCGACCGTGCCGAGCGCGACCCCGTTGACCCCGTCGGTGATCCCGTCGGCCAGGACCGTGCTGCGCGGCGGGTCCGACGTCACGTCCCACACCAGCAGGTCGCCGCCGATACTCCCGGACACGGCCATGGCGCCGTGCAGCGCGAGGCCGAACACCTTGTCGCGGTGGCCGGGGAGAGGCCGGCCGCGAGCCTTCCCCGCGACCGGGTTCCACAGTTGGAGGGAACCGTCGGAGCGCCCGACCACGGCCAGCGGCTCACCTCGCAGCGTGCCGAGAGCCACGGACCAGACCGTGGCACCCGCCGGGCCGATCAGCCGGCCCTCGGTGTCGTACGGCTCATCCGTCTCCGACATCGCCGTCGCCGAGGGACGCGCCCGTGGTGTCACGTCCGGCTTCAAGAGGCTCCGGTGCCCGGGCCCGGGCGCGTACCTCCAGGCGACGGCCGTGGCGGAGGCGCCGAGGCCCCACCCGGCGGCCGCCCTGATCAGCGACCGCCGCGACACGCTCCGATGAAACCGGGGACGCCATCCCGGCGCCGGATAGTGGTGGTGCTCGTGGTGCACGTGGAATTCGGATCGCACGCCGCCGTGAATGACGCCGGTGTTGGCGACCCCACCCTGGTCGGCCCGTCCACCACCGGACTGGGACACGGTGGACGCCGGTGGCGGCGTCTCGTCGACGGTCACGTCCGCGACGATCGGGAGACACCCGTGTTCGCCACCGACCCCGGCCCCCTCGCGGTCGCATTCCCCGAGCGATTCACCTGAGCGGTACGGTCGTCGCCGTACCCATCGATCCCGGTGTTGGCCCGCCCTCCGTCACAGGCGAGTGCCGCGCCACTGCCGTCCACCCGATCCGTTGCCGCCGGCCGTGCCGGGATGGGTGGCCGCGACGCCCACCACGCCGCGGCGATGGATCCCGCCGCGAGCACCGTGGTGACGAAGAATCCGACGACCGTCACCCATCGATCGGCGTCCTCCAGCCCCTGACCGGACAGGAACACCGCCCAGCCGCTCAGGGCCGCCACGAACAACGCCGCCGCAGTGATAGCCAACCGTGTACGCGACACCGGCGCATCATGGCCGGTCGCGCCCGTCCCGGCGCCGGCCGGTCCAGCCCTCCCGGCGGGCCGTCCTCGACCGGTTTCACCTGCGGTTTCCGACCACGTCGGGGGTACGTCGGAGGGTGTCCCCGGTCCCGTGTGAGGTGGTGGCCGTACCGCGATCGGTGGACCCGGATTCCGCCTTCCGATACCGCGGGCGGCAGCGGTCGTCCCGGACGGTGCCGTCTCCCCGTCCTGGTGGCGAGGTGGTACGAAGGATCGATGGACGCGGTGCTGTTTCAGCTTCTCACCCGGACCGATCAGCTCGGCGAGGAACAGCACCGGCTGTGGCTGGTGCCGGGCTGGAGCACAACGCACGTGCAGCGCCGGGTCGCTGGAGGGCAGACCACGACCGGAAGGCCCTTTAGACTGTCGGCATGCGTCAGTCGCTGAAGGATCTGACCTTCTCCGAGCATTCCGAATGGTTCGGTCTAGGGCCGCTGGCGCTCGCGGTCCTGGCCGGCATTCGCGCTCTCCTGGCCGACGAGCCCTCGGCCCGTTGGGTCTGGGCCGCCACCGCCGTTCTCATGCTGGTGCTCTGCGCGATCTATGTGGTCTGGGCCAGAAGGCATTCCGGCCGCCGGACCGGACGCCCGGAGTAGGTGTTCCGGCCGCGGGTCGACGGCGCTAGCAAGAGCCGCCTCCGAGAGCGCCCTCGGCCAGGGTCACGTCGCTGCCTTCCAGCCGGATCAGCAGTCCGGTGGGGGTCACCTCGACGCCCCGGTAGGTGAGGTTGGCGGGCAGCTCCTGCAGGGGGTGGCTGGTCGGCGCCGACTTCACCTGGGCGAGCACCCGGGCCGCGGGGAAACGGGTGCCGAACATCTCGATCTCCTGCGGCGCGATGTCCAGGACATTGCCGGTGATCTTCGGTTGGGCGTACAGCTGGATCCGGGTGTCCTGCTTTGATCCCTTGGTCGATGCGGTCAGGAAGCCGCCCTCGGCGCCGAAGGTGGTCGGCTGGCCGCCCTCGGGCTGCTTGAGCACCGAGAACGGTTGAACCGTGGTGCCGCTGACGGTCACGTGCACGCCGTCCGGGTCCACCTCGACCGCCCGGTATCGCACACCCGGGGGCAGAGCCGGCAGTTTGCGGGTCAGGTCCTTCTCGTCGATCCGGGAGAGCACGATCCTGGAGAGCACGTCGCCGGTCGGCCGGTCCTTTCCGAGGATGCGCACCAGACGCGGTACCAGAGTGAGCGAGTCGCCGTCCAGCCGTGGCTCGGCGCGGATGGTCAGCGGCACGTCGACGATCGGCTCGACCTTGATGGCGGTGGAGATGCCGAGCAGTCCGTCCGCGGCCGAGTAGGTGACCGTCTGGTCGCCCACCCGCGTCGGTAGGGTGTCGAGCGCCTGGGTGGCGACCCCGCTGAGCGCCACGTGCAGGCCGTCGGCGCGCGGGGTGATCGACCGGTAGGTCACGCCGTCGGGTAGTTCGGGCAGGTCCTGCTTTCGTACGCCGCCGGTGAGCGCCGCGGCTCTGCCGGCCGGCACCTTGCGGCCGAAGATCTCGAGCTGCTGTGGCACCGCTTCGGCGCTGTCCCCGGCGATGCGCATCTTGAGGAACAGTTTTGCGGTGACGTCGTCCGACGCCTCGGCCGGCACCACCGTCTCGATCATCAGGCCCCCGTCGGCCGCCCGCCGATAGGTCGGCGCCGTGGTCCCTTCGACCGCCGGCATGTTCGCGAAGCCGACCGTGATCGACGCGTCCATGGCCCCGACGTGGGTCTGGTCGGTTGCCGGCTGGCTCACGTCGCGCAGGGTGGCCGTGAACGATGCGTGCTGCACTCCGGAGAGCGTCGCGTCGGGCACGGTGAGACGCACCTCGGACAGGTGGCCACGGAGGACCTGCGCCAGGAGACGGTCACCGCCGACGGTGACCTGCGCGCAGGCGACCTGGGCGCTCACCCGCTCGGCGACCTGGCCGGCGAGCAGGTTGTCGAGGAAGGGGACGGGCAGGGCGTACGCCGCGACGCCGACGGTGACCAGCACGGTGACGCCGGCACCGGCGCGGATCATCCACCGCCGGCGGGTCATGGGGGCGTGCGCGGCACGATGGAGCAGGCGGCCCAGGCCAAGACCGGTGAGCAACATGGACATGCCACCTCCGCGACGGTCGGTCTCCGTTGGCGCGATCAGGAGGAGGTACGGCGTAAGTTACCCATCAGTTCACTCGACGCCCGAGTGCGCGCCGCCGGGAGCCTCGGCCTGTGACGTCCGAACGCCTCGTGCTGGTGCCCTGATCACTCCCGCGGGGTACGTCGATCGCCCGGCCCGGGCGGATGTTCGGACGGGTTCCCGGCCGGCGCCGATCCGCGGGGGCCGTGGCCGCGTGGACTCCTTCTGAGCGGGCCGTTCAGGAGTCCGCCGTCAACTGCCTCAGGGAGAAGTCGATGCTTCGTGCATCTCGTACCAGCGTCCGTGTCCTCGCAGCCGTGGGCATGGCCGGAGTCGTGGCGACGGTCGCCACCGTGGCTCTGAACGCCTCGGCCGCCGAGGTCGGCACCGCGGCTTCGCCGGGAATCCCGGTTCCGCCGGTACCGGAGTCGATCGCGCCGAAGGCCGGCTCGACGGCGATCGGTGTCTTCCGGGTGACCACCGGCACCCAGACGTACACGTGTGATGCGGCCACCGGCACCTTCGCCGCCAAGTCGACACCCGAGGCGCGGCTGGCCGGGGCCGGTGGGCTGATCCACCACTTCGCGGGGCCGAGCTGGCAGTACGAACGCGACGGCTCACTGGTCACCGCGACGAAGGTGAAGGAGGCGGAGCGGGAGGGCGCCATTCCCGAGTTGCTGCTCGACGTCAACGGCCACAGCGGCTCCGGGCTGCTCGACAAGGCCGACCAGATCAGCCGGCTGCAGACCTCCGGAGGGCTCCGGCCGACCGGCGCCTGCACAGCCGGGCAGACTGCCGCCGTGCCGTACAAGGCGATCTACGTGTTCTGGGACGCACCCGCCACGTGATGGCCGCTACCCGGTGACCGCCATTCACCGCGAGTGGCGGTCACCGGACGGCGGAACGGCGGCGCGTGGCGTCAGCGCGAAGGTGATCGCCTGGGGCACGGTGTCGAAGGTGGTGAAGTGCGCTCCGAGGCGGGCGGCGTGCACGACCGATAGGAAGAACGGCGGCGCGGCGGCCAGCAGCAGGTCGCCGCCCTGCCGGCGCGCCGACTGGCCGGCGGCGGCGAGAATGCCGAGCCCGACGGAGTCGACGCCTCCCGTGTGCCGCAGATCCACGATGACCCACGGGCACCGCGCGACGGTCGACTCCAGGGTGGCACGCAGCCGGGCCGCCACGTCGAGGTCCAGATCCCCGATGATCCGGATCACCGACGCGCCGTCCATGGCGTGCACGGTGATCCGGGTGGCCTCGACGACATCGCGAACAATCTCCATGATCGGCTCCTCATCACGTTCACCGCGAACCGGATCTTCGAGATTCCCACCATCAAACCGCGGTATTCCTACACCTCCGTGACGAATAGATGACAATGCCCGCCGTATGGCTGCGAGGCTCTTGTCGCGCCGGCGCCCGCTGAGCTCACCCGTCCCGGCGTTCAGGGTGCTCACCGGCGCGCCCACCGCTGCGGCGACACTTCCCTGCTCCCGCGTGGTCGAGCGTGAAAAGTGTTCACCCGCTCGCGGTGAACACCGTCTGAGCGGCGTCTTCTGGTGTCACCGGCCGGCAACACGAACCCCTTCCTCGGATCCCGTCGGGCACCCGCCCGGCGGAACCCCGCACCCCGATGACCACGGTTCGCGCGCCCTGTCGATCCACCGTTCCCGTCGTTAGAGAAGGACGTTCCCATGCGCATTCCCGCCCGTTTCCTCCTGGCCACGGCAGTCACCCTCGGCGGCCTGCTCGCACCCGCCGCCGCCGTGGCGGCACCGCCGGTCATCGGCGGCACACCCGCCGGCCAGAACTACTCGTTCATGGTCTACATGTCCGGCTGCACCGGCACGTTGATCAAGGAGAACTGGGTGGTCACCGCCAAGCACTGTGCCACGCCACGCACCGTCCGGGTCGGCAGCGTCGACCGAACCAGCGGCGGCACGGTCGTCGCGGTCCGGCGCGCCGTCGACCACCCCCGCATCGACGTCAAGCTGCTCCAGCTCGCCACACCGGTGACCCATGCGCCCGCGCGGATCCCGGTCGCGTCCGGCGCTGTCGGCACCGCCACCCGTCTCATCGGCTGGGGCCAGACCTGCCCCGACCGTGGCTGCGGGTCGACCCCACGAGTCGCCAACGAGCTGGACACCTCGATCGTCGCGGACGACCGTTGCGTCGGCATCGACGGCGCCTACGAGATCTGCACCGACAACCCCCGCGGCGTCGCCGGCGCCTGCTACGGCGACTCGGGCGGCCCGCAGGTGCGCCTGATCGACGGCCGGTGGGCGCTGATAGGTGTGACGAGCCGTGCCGGCGACAACAGCCCGGTCTGCGCGACGGGCCCGTCCATCTACGGTGACCTGCCCGCGATCCGGGCGTGGGTGAGCACCCGGACCGGCGGGCTGCCGGCCTGACGGACCACGGTCGGCGCGGGTTGATCAGCGTCTCTGGTCAACCCGCGCCGGCCCTTGTGGCTCGCGGTCCTCCGACCGGTCCGGCGATCGCCGGACCGGACGCCTCATTGCGTACGGCGGGGAAGCTTCCAGTCGGGGCGGGGGAAGTGGCAGGTGTAGCCGTTGGGGATGCGCTCCAGGTAGTCCTGGTGCTCGGGCTCGGCCTCCCAGAACGGGCCTAGGGCGGTGACCTCGGTGACGACCCTGCCCGGCCACAACCCGGAGGCGTCGACGTCGGCGATGGTGTCCTCGGCGACGCGCTTCTGCTCGTCGCCGTCGTAGAAGATCGCCGAGCGGTAGCTGTCGCCGATGTCGTTGCCCTGCCGGTTCATCGTGCTCGGATCGTGGATCTGGAAGAAGAACTCCAGCACCTCCCGGTACGACGTGACCGCCGGGTCGAAGACGATCTCGATGGCCTCCGCGTGGCCGGCGTGGTTGCGGTAGGTCGCGTTGTCCACGTGGCCGCCGGTATAGCCGACACGGGTCGACAGCACACCGGGACGCTTACGGATCAGGTCCTGCATCCCCCAGAAACAGCCACCGGCCAGAACCGCCTTCTCCGAAGCCATCGCGCACCCCTCTCGTCGTCGTACCCGTCCAGCATGCCCGACCGGCTGCCTGCCGACACCGCGGGGATCGGCGCCCGTCACCTCGGCGCCGCCGGCATCGCGAGATCGTGGGGGGCCCGGCGTGCGGGAGAGGGTCGACACAGCCGGTGGCGGGGTGGGTCCGCCGGTTCCGGAAAGAACGTTCACAGTCGACACTTTTCGATGCCTTGTCAAGCGCGTGAATCATGAATTCGTTCCAGAAGACCTACTTTCGCATGCACCGATGAAAGTTCCGTTCAGCCGCATCGAAGATCTGGACCACTGCGCGAAAGGAGTCCTACGGTGACGCCCACCACACCTTCTTGTTACGGGCATGTGACGCCGTACGGCGTTCACGGATCCACCTCCGTCGCCCGTGCGCCTCCATCCCGAGGAGAACGGATGCTCATACGGCCGTACCGGCAGATCCTCTCGTCGCTCTTGACTCTCGGCCTCGCCGTCACGGCGGGCCTGCTCACCGCCGTGCCGGCCCACGCCGCACCGCCCCCGCAGGAACCCGGCGTGACCTTGCGGATCTTCGACGTGCAGACCGCCCTGGACAAGATCTGCACGCTGAAGCCCGCGCAGACGCCGAACATCGACAAGCTGATGCCGACGATCAACTGGACCGGCGGCGACTTCGGCATCGAGGACAACTTCGTCGCGCAGGTGCTCGGCAACGTGACCGTCCCGGCGGCCGGGGCCTACACGTTCCGCCTGACCAGCGATGACGGCTCCCGTCTGAGCGTCGCCGACACCCTCGTGATCAACCACGACGGACTGCACGGCGCGACGGCCAAGGAGGGCGCGATCACCCTGGCCGCCGGCATCCACCCGCTGCGCATCGACTACTTCGAGCGTGGCGGCGGGCAGACGCTCACCCTGGAGTGGCGCGCCCCGGGGGCCTCGGCCTTCACGCTGGTGCCGAACTCGGCGCTGAGCACCGACGCCGGCGTCGTCCGGGTGACGGCGCCCGGCCGCAAGGAGTGCGAGAGCGCGGGCGACTCCCCCGGTGACGGCCTGCCGCTGACCGCGGTGCATCCCGGCTACACCCTGACCAACCTGCGGCCCGGCACCTTCCAGCCCAAGGTCACCGGCATGGACTGGTTCCCCGACGGCCGGCTCGCCGTGCTCACCTGGGGTGGCTCGGACGACTCGGGCACGTCGTCGGCCGGCGAGGTCTACATCCTCGGCAACGCCACCGGCAGCACGAGCCCCGGCAACGTGACGGTCAAGAAGGTCGCCGGTGGGCTCAAGGAGCCGATGGGCCTCAAGATCGTCGACGGGGTGATCTACGTGTCGGAGAAGGCCCGGCTCACCCGGCTCGTCGACACCACGGGCGACGGGGTGACCGACCAGTACCAGTCCGTCGCGACCTGGCCGTACGGCGGGAACTTCCACGAGTTCGCGTTCGGACTGCTCTACGAGGCGCCGAACTTCTACCTCAACCTGTCGGTGTCGATCAACCTGGGCGGCAACACCACCAACCCGCAGCCGGCCGCCAACCGTGGTACGACCGTCAAGGTCAACAAGGACACCGGCGCGGTCTCGTACGTCGCAGGGGGCCTGCGCACCCCGCACGGCATCGGCTGGGGCCCGGAGAACGGCCTGTTCGTCACCGACAACCAGGGCGGCTGGCTGCCCTCGTCCAAGCTGCTGCACATCAAGCAGGACCGCTTCTTCAACCACTACATGACCCCGCCCGGCCCGTTCGACTCCAAGCCGGTGACCGCGCCGGTGCTGTGGATGCCGCAGAACGAGATCGCCAACTCCCCCAGCACGCCGGTGCTGGTCAAGGACGGCGTCTTCGCCGGGCAGATGCTGATCGGCGACGTCACCTACGGCGGTATCCAGCGCGCCTACCTCGAGAAGGTCAACGGCGAGTACCAGGGCGCCCTGTTCCGGCTCACCCAGGGCCTGGAAGCGGGCGTGGCGGAGCTCAGCATCGGACCTGACGGGGCGATCTACGCCGGCGGCCTCGGCGCGGGCGGCAACTGGGGGCAGACCGGCAAGCTCAGCTACGGCCTGCAGAAGCTGAGCCCCAACGGAAAGAGCGCCTTCGACATCCTGGCCATGCGCGCGAAGAACGGCGGCTTCGAGCTCGAGTACACCAAGCCGCTGTCCACCGAGACAGCGAACGCGCTGGCGGCACGGTACGTGGTGAAGCAGTGGCGCTATCAGCCGACCGCCTCCTACGGCGGTCCCAAGATCGACGAGCAGGCGCTGAACGTCACCTCGGCCACCCTGTCGGCCGACCGCAAGAAGGTCACCCTCGCCATCGACGGTCTCAAGGCCGGGCACGTGGTGTACGTACGATCGCCGCGCCCGTTCTCGGCGGACACCGGCGAGTCGCTCTGGAGCACCGAAGCCTGGTACACCCTCAACTCGCTGACCAGTGGCCCTCCGCCGACCGGCAACACCTATCAGGCGGAGAACGCCGGCCTGGCCGGTGGCGCCGGTGTGGCCACCGAGCACGCCGGATACACCGGCTCCGGGTTCGTGGCCGGTTACGGCACCGTGGGCGCGACCACGACGTTCACCGTCAACGTCGCCGCGGCCGGCACGTACGACGTGGCGCTGCGCTACGCCAACGGGCCCAACCCGTTCACCGGCACGAAGAAGATCAGCGTGTACGCCAACGGCGTCAAGGTCGGGCAGACCAGCCTGGCCGACACCGGGGCCTGGGCGAACTGGACCACCAAGACCGAGAGCATCCCGCTCAACGCCGGCGCGAACACCATCGCCTACCGGTACGACACCGGCGACGACGGCCACGTCAACCTGGACGCCATCACCGTCAGCGGCGGCACCGGGCCGATCATCGGCGTGGCCGGCAAGTGCCTGGACGTCGACAACGCCGGGACCGCCGACGGCACCAAGATCCAGCTGTGGACGTGCAACACCAGCAGCGCCCAGAGTTGGAGCCGCGTCGGCACCAGCTTCCGCGCCCTCGGCAAGTGCCTGGACATCGACAACGGTGGCACCGCCAACGGCACCAAGGTGCAACTGTGGACCTGCAACAACTCCGCCGCGCAGGTCTGGCAGCCGCAGTCCAACGGCTCGATCCTGAACCCGCAGTCCGGCAAGGTGCTGGACGCCCTCAACGGCAGCTCCGCCGACGGCACCCAGGCACACCTCTGGGAGTACGTGGGCGCCGCCAGCCAGCACTGGATCCTGGGCGGCGGGTCCGCGGCGGTCGTGCTGTTCGACGGCGACGACCTGAACTCGTGGCAGAAGCCCGACGGCGCCGCGGCGGGCTGGCCGCTGTCCGACGGGTCGATGGAGGTCCTCGGCGGTGACATCCGGACCAAGCAGACCTTCACCGACTTCAAGCTGCACGTCGAGTGGTGGGAGCCCACCCTGCCGTCGAACGTGACCGGTCAGCAGCGCGGCAACAGCGGCATCTACCTGCAGGACCGCTACGAGCTCCAGGTCCTGGACTCGTACGGCGACACCACGCTCGCCAACGACGAGGCCGGCAGCATCTACCTGAAGAAGGCACCCGACAGCAACGCCGCGAGGGCGCCGGAGACGTGGCAGACCTACGACATCACGTTCCGGGCGGCCCGCTTCAACAGCTCGGGCGCCAAGACCGAGAACGCCCGGGTGACCGTCGTGTGGAACGGCGCCACCGTCCACAACAACGTGGCAATCGACGGCCCCACCGGCGGAGGTGCGGCCGAGAGCGCCACACCGGGCCCCATCCGCCTGCAGGACCACGGTGACGCCGGCGCGAACGTCCGCTACCGCAACATCCGGATCGAACCGCTCGGATAGCCCTCCGACGACGTCCGCTGCCGCCCTCGACCGAGGAGGCAGCGGACGTTGCTTTCGCTGATACCTAGATCTACTATGCATTGCACTCCTAGGCATAGCACTTCTAGGTATAGGCGGAGGGGGTACGACATGCGGGTTGCCAAAGATCTGGTCGCTGCGTCAGCCACACCGATCGTGCTCGGCATTCTGGCCGACGGCGACAACTACGGCTACGCCATCCTGCAACGCATCAACGAGTTGTCCGGCGGCGAGCTGGACTGGACCGAGGGCTTCCTCTATCCCCTGCTGCACCGCCTCGAACGACTCGGCCACGTCGAATCCGACTGGCGGGCCGCGACCGGCGAACGCCGGCGAAAGTACTACCGGCTCACCGAGCAGGGCCTCGCCGAACTGGCCGAGCAACGCCGCCAGTGGGCGACCGTGGTCGAGGCACTCAAGCAGATCTGGCCCAACGTCGGCGACTTCAGCCCGCTGATGATTCCCCGGGAAGGCACCGCATGACCGTCACCAACGATCCGGACGAGCTGGAGGCACAGTTCGCGCAGTGGCGACAGTACGTACGCCGCCGCCCCGAGCTGAACGAGAGCGACGCCGACGAGCTCGAGGATCACCTGCGCGGCTCGGTCGACCAGCTCACCGCCCTGGGCCTGCACAGCGACGAGGCGTTCCTCGTGGCCGTGAAACGTATGGGCGGCCTGGACGAGCTGTCACGGGAATTCGCCCGGGAACACTCCGAACGGCTGTGGAAGCAGCTGGTTCTCACCGGTGACGCCGGTCCGAGGAGCCGGACCCACCACGACCTGATCGTCATGCTCGTCTGCGCGATCGGCGCCGCGGTGTCGATCAAGATCCCCGAGTTGTTCGCCCACCACGTCGACGTCGACGAGGACGGCTTCTACAGCCTCAACTACTCCCTGTTCGCGCTGCCCTGGCTGGCCGCCTTCCTCCTGTGGCGTCGGCGCGCCGGCCGTCTGGTGTGTGCCGTCGTACTCGCGATGTTCGTGGTCGGCGCCGCCGCGGCGAACCTCTATCCCGTCGACACCGACTCCCAGTCGATGGGCGTCATCTCCAGCCATCTCCCGGTGGCGCTGTGGTTCGTCGTCGGCCTCGCCTACGTGTCCGACAACCTGCGCTCGGCCCGCCGACGGATGGACTTCATCCGTTTCAGCGGGGAGTGGTTCATCTACCTCGTCCTCATCGCGCTCGGCGGCGGTGTGCTGATGGCGTTCGCGGTCGGAGCGTTCAACGCCATCGACATCGAGCTCTACGTCCTCACCGAGGAGTGGCTGCTGCCGTGCGGTCTGGTCGCCGCCGTCGTGGTCGCCGGGTGGCTCGTCGAGGCCAAGCAGGGCGTCATCGAGAACATCGCGCCGGTGCTGACCCGGCTGTTCACGCCGCTGTTCACCATCGGGTTACTGGCGTTCCTGGCCACCGTCGGCTGGAACGGCCGGCGCATCGAGGTCGACCGGGACAACCTGGTGCTGTTCGACATGCTCCTGGTCCTGGTCCTCGGGCTGCTGCTGTACTCGATGTCGGCCCGGGACCCGCTGGCCCCGGCCGGCAAGTTCGACATCATGCAGCTGGTGCTGGTGACCAGCGCCCTGGTGATGGATGCGCTCGTGCTGTTCACGATGACCGGCCGTGTCGCCCAGTACGGCAGCACCCCGAACAACATGACGGCGCTCGGCGCGAACATCGTGCTGCTGGTCAACCTGGTCTGGACGGCCTGGCTGCTGCTGCGTTTCGTGCGCCGGCGGCAGCCTTTCGCGGCGATCGAGCGCTGGCAGACCACGTACCTGCCGGTGTACGCAGGATGGATGTGGATCGTCGTCCTGGTCCTGCCCCCGGTCTTCGCCTTCCGCTGACGAGGACGCCCGTGTGGGGCGGCGGCGATGCCGGCGCCCCACCGAACGACTGTTCGTCACGTCGCCCTCCGGGGGGGGTGACTCACGGGACGAAGGGTCGTCGCCTGGTGACGAGAGCGGTCACGATCCGGATTCTGTCGGCGCGAGCGACCGTGATCAGGTCACCAGGCCGTTGCGGTAGGCGTAGACCACCGCCTGGACCCGGTCACGCAGGTCCAGCTTGTTCAAGATCCGCGAGACGTACGTCTTGACGGTCTCGTGGCTGATCACCAGGGTCGCCGCGATCTCGGTGTTCGACAGACCGTTCGCGATCAGCCGCAGCACCTCCAGCTCCCGCGCGCTCAACGGCGTGTCACCCGGACCACCGTGCGACGGCAGGATCCGCGACGCGTAACGGCCGACCAACTGACGGGTCACCTCCGGCGCGAGCAGCGCCGCCCCGGTCGCCACCGTCCGGATGCCGTGCAGCAGCTGCGCCGGCGGAGCATCCTTGAGCAGGAATCCGCTGGCGCCGCCCCGCAGCGACTCGTAGACGTACTCGTCGAGATTGAAGGTCGTCACCACCAAGACCTTGATGGGGTACGCCACACCGGCGCCCGCCAGTCGAGAGGTTGCCTCGATGCCGTTGAGACCGGGCATGCGCACGTCCATGACGACCACGTCCGGCGTCAGCTCGCGCGCCAGCTCGACGGCGGTGTGGCCGTCGCCGCACTCCCCGGCCACCATCATGTCCGGCTGCGCGTCGATGATGGTGGCGAACCCGGTCCGGATCAGCGGCTGATCGTCACAGACCAGCACCCGGATCACGGCGTCGCCCCGGTCGGGATCCGCGCGGTGACCAGAAAGCCGCCCTCGGCTCCCGGCCCGGCGCTGAAGTCGCCGCCGAGCGTCCGGACCCGTTCACGCAGCCCGGTCAGGCCACGCCCACTGCCACCGGTCGAGTCCGTCCCGGCGCCTGACCCGTCCGTACTGATGCGCATGTCTATCTCCCCTGCCCCGTATCGGACGGTGACGCTGGTCCGGGCGCCGTGGTCGTACTTCAAAGCGTTCGTCAACGCCTCCTGCGCCACCCGGTAGACGGTGGCCGACGCATCGCCCGCGATGTCCGGCAGATCGCCCTGCTCGATCAGCTCCACCGGCTGCCCGGCCCGCCGGGTCCGTTCGACCAAGGCCCGCAGCTCACCGCCGTGACCGGGATCGAGCAGGTCGAGCACGTGCCGCAGGTCGGTGATCGCCTGCCGCCCGGTGTCCGAGATCGCGGCCAGCGCCCCGTCGAGCCGCTCCGGCGCCCCGGTCAGATATCGCGCCGCCTCGGCCTGGACCACCATCGCCGTCACGTGATGGGTCACCACGTCGTGCAGGTCCCGGGCGATGCGGGTGCGCTCGGCGGCCCGGGTCGACTCCGCCAGATGCCGCCGGTGCTCCAGCTCGGCCCGCCGGCTGCGCCGCAGGGTCGCCCCGATCGCCCACATCGAACCGAGGATCCCGTAGAACAGCGCGACAGCGTCCGGCCCGAGCTGCCCGACCCGCGCCAGCGCCCCGGCCAGGGCGAGGAAGGCCACGGTCGCCGTGATCACGATGGTCCGGCGGTGCCGTGCCGCGTACAGTCCGGCGCTGACCAGGGCGAGCGACAGGGCGATGCCGCCCAGCGTGTTGTACCCGCACAGCTGATCGGCGGCGAACCCCGTGAACACCAGGGCGAGGGTCAGGGTCGGGCGGGTACGGCGCAGCGCCAGCGGCAGGCACTCGAGGACGATGACCAGCACACCCCAGGCGTCGAACGGCCGGGACGGCACCGCATCGGCGATCCGGGTGCCGTGCCGGTGCCACTCCGGGACCAGCGACAACGCCGTCAGCAGGAGGGCGAGGGGAAGGTCCTGGACCGCGACGTCGTAGCGGCGCCACCGGTCGCGCAGCCCGGCGAAGTCGATCACCCGGCGATTTTAGAGGGCCGCGCGGGGGCGGGTTCCACGGTACGGGCGGCGCGGCGCATCGGCACGAGATGACCGCGGCGGCGGGCCAGCCACAGGAACACCGCGGTGACCAGGACGCCCGCGATCAGGGTGAAGACGCTCGCCTCCGGGCCGAACCGCCCGCCGCTGACCAGCGCGTCGCCGGTCGACTCCGACTCCAGGATCCCGTGCCGCACACCGTTGCCGGAGACCTCCGAGCCGAAGATCGCCGACTGGGCGTAGTTCCAGCCGAAATGCAGCCCGATCGGCAGCCACAGCGTGCGGGCGGCGATGTAGGCCGACGTCAGCATCCCCCCGCCGGCGATCGCAACGCACAGCGCGCCCCACCACGTGGCGTTCGGGTTCAGCAGGTGCACGCCACCGAAGACCAGCGCGGACGCCGCGAACGCGAGCCAGGTGCCGGTGACCTTCTCCAGATACCGGAACAGCACACCCCGGAAGAGCAACTCCTCGGTCGTCGCCGCGCCGGCCATGAACCCGAACAGGCCCGCCGCATCGACGGGGCTGTCACTGATCCCGGTGATCCGATAGCCGCCGTTGACGGCGATCTGACCGATCACCGCCGCGAAGACCGCGACCCCCAACAGCAGACCACGGATCAGACCCGAGGCGGCGGTACGGGCGGCGAGCTCGGTGACCGGGCGCTTCTCGGTGGCCCGTACCACCGCGAAGTAGACGAGTGTGGCGATCACCGCGGCGCCGACGCCCACGGCCAGCGACAGCCAGGCGTGACCGTCGGCGAGCGCGATCGCCTGGCCGGCCGCCCACGACACCGCGACCACCGCGACGAGCTGAAGAACGAACCGCATGACGCACCCTTCGTAGGATTCCGCGACAGCCCGCCGCGACTGCGGGGAAACCTACGGATTCGTACGCCGGAAAATGTCCCCGTACAGCGGACACTTTCCGTGTAGCTCGCCCGAGCTACACAGCGCCGGCGGCAGAGCCGGTCAGCGACCGGGCTGCCGCGGGGTGGGGCGTCCCGGCGACTCGTCGGCGGTCGGCGCACAGTCGCGGGCGATCTTCGCGAGGCGCGACGCCGTGTCCTGATTGATCCGGTGACCACCGGACGTGAGAGCCCTGTCGAGCTCGCGATCGGTGGTGACCAGGCAGGTGGTGGGCACGCCGTTGGTGCTCATGGCGCCCGCACCGGTGAAGGCGAGGACCGGGACGACCGGCACGTTGACGCCGGCCGCCGCCGAGAGCGCCTCGGCGGCACGGCTGGCGGCGCGGCGGGCCTCGGCCACATACGACAGCCGCCGGCCGTTGATCTGCACCACGTCGCCGACGATCAGGACCCGGAACAGTCCCTGGTCAGCGACGGTGACCGCATACACCCCGCCGGGGCCGACAGCCAGAAACCCGGCGCGGGCGCCCAGCGGGTCGTTCTCGTCGTGCCGCCGCGACAGGCCGGTCTCCGACCAGTCCACGATGTGCCAGCTCTCGCCGAGGCTGTCGAGCCGGCCGAACGCGCGCGCGCCGGCGACCTCCAGCCGCCGGTCGACGAGATCGGCCCGACGTCGCCGTACCCATTCCGCAGGAGACAGTCTGGTAGACATCCGACCACCGTAGCCGCCCACACACAGCGGTCCGGCACGTCCACGCCGGGGATGGCGGCGCTCAGGACGATCCGTCCCGGTGTGCCGGCCCGGGGGCCCCGGTCAGGTGGCGGCGCAGCCGATCGAGCCGGGTCGCGAGGGCCCGCGCGGTCTGCTCGGTCATGTCGAGGTTCCCGGGTGCGTTGAGCGCGATGATCGCAGGCCAGGCGGCGTCGAGGGCGCCCCGGCCTGCGACGGTGATCGTCAGCCGCGACTTGCGGCCACGCCCGCTTGCGGTCCCCTCGAGCAGTCCCCGTCGTTGCAGCTTGTCGATGGGGGCGGTGAGCGCCTGCGGCCGGATGTGAAGCTGGCGCGCCATCTCCGCCTGCGTGATCCCGGGCTCGTCGTTGGCGCACGCCAGCACACCGAACTCGGCCGTGCTGATGCCGGCGCCCTGCACGGCCCGTTCAAAATGTCGTGCTGCGACCCGGGCGGTCTGTTGGATCTCCCAGAGCAAGAGCGTGGGAGCAGGGTCGCCGCCGGACCGGGATCGTGGGGTCATCGGGCGTCTCGGTAGCGCCAGGCGCCGAGTGCGCCCGCAGCGTTCAGCACCGGTCGGGCGAGGAGTCGGGCCGGGCGATGCCTCAGGGCGTTGATGACGCGCACGGGGCCGAGCGAGTCGCGGACCGCCGATCGTGCGCGGGGAACGATGCGGCGCTGGTACCTCGCGAGCACCTGGTCGAGGGGTGCTCCCTGCAGGTGGTCGTCGACGGCGCGGGCGAGGTCGGCCGCATCGCAGATGGCGGTGGAGGCGCCTCGACCGCCGGTCGGCGGCATCGCGTGGATCGCATCTCCGAGGGCGGTCACGACGCCGGGTGTCCAGCCCGCGATCGGTCCGGCCGGGTCGACCGCACGGAACCTGAACGCCGCGGTACGGGACGCGTCGGAGTGGGACACCCGCTCGCGGAGCCACGGTGACCACCTGTCGAGCAGGGTCGTCGCCTGGTGCACGAGCGCTTCCGCAGCCGCGTCCCGGGTCGGGGTGAGGCGGGAGCTCCGGGTGATCGTTCCCCAGATGAGAGCCGGCTCTCCGAGCAGTCCCGCGATCAGGGGGTCCGCCGTCGGCGTGGCCGGCGGGTGGTGGAGTGAGAGGAACACTCCGGTGCCGTCGGGGCCGAACGCGAGGGCCGGCCCGCGCCGGAGGTAGCCGGGAGGACTCGCGTCGCTCAGCGGGGTCCAGCCCGCGATGCCGGTGAGCCCCAGGTCGCGGGTCGGTGAGCGGCCGAGTATCGAGGCGACGACCGCCGAGTCGGCGCCGTCCGCCGCGACGACCAGGTCACCCTCGATCACCGAGCCGTCGGTCAGGGTGACGGCTGCGCCGTACTGATCCTGCGACACCGCTCGAACGGTCGAGCCGAACCTGATCGTGGCGGTGATGTCACGGGCGAGGAGGACCCGCAGCAACTGGCGTTGTGCCAGGATCCGGTCCTGGCCGGCCGGCTCGGGAGCCACGACGATCGGCCGCAATCGGGAGTCGGCGATCGTGAACTGCTCGAACGCGCTGCCGGTGTCGGACAACGAACGTACCTCGTCGAGGAGCGCTCCGGGGAGCAGTCTCCCGAGGGCCCGGCATGCCTCGTCGTCGATGCTGATCCTGTACCCGCCGGTGTCGGCTGCGGTCACGTCCCGCTCGACCACGACGACTTCCACGTGGCGGGAGAGGGCGTGCGCGAGCGACAGCCCGCCGATGCCGGCTCCACAGACGACGACTCTCACCTCGCAACAGTATCAACCTCTTGATACCGTCGGTCGACGTCGCGGTACGGGTCGTCACGGCCGCGTGATCCGGCTCCGCTGCAGGCGGGTGAACTGGTCGAGCAGGGCCTGCGGATCCGCCGTGGTGTCCTGGGCCGGCGAGTCGTCGGCGCGATCCCGGACCGGCGAGTCGTCGGCGCGATCCCGGACCGGCGAGGCCTCGGCGCGATCCCGGGGCGGCGGGGCCTCGGCCCGATCCGGGGCCGTCGAGGCCTCGGTGGTGCCGCGACGCGGCGCGGCGGCAACGCCCGATCCCGCGGGGGCCGCGGTACCGGCCTCGGCGACGGGCGCGGGCTCGGGCGAGCCGACCCGGGCCGCGGGTTCGGCCTGGGCGACGCTCTTGCCCAGCCGGCCGACGACGAAGCCGGCCGCCAGGGCGGTCGCCAGGAACGCTCCGGGGCGGCGCCGGGCGAAGTCCTGGACCTCCTGCAGGACACCGTCGGGACCGTGCCGGTCCAGATAGTCGGCGAGTTGGCGGCCACCGTCGGCGACCCGGGCGACCACGGTCGCGGCCGGTGAGTCCTGCCGGTCGCCCCGCATCTCGTCGAGGTTGTCGGCGGCCTGCCGGAGCGAGCCGACCAGCGTCTCGCTCTGGGTACGGGCCTGCTCGCCGAGCTTGTCGCGCACCTCGGCCACGATCGTGCGTATCTGTGCCTGCGCCTCGGCGCCGACGCGCTGCGCCTGTTCCCTGGCGGTGTCCTTGACCTCCGCCGCCGCGTGGGTGACGGCGTCCCTGCCTCGCCCGGCGTCCCTGCCCCGCCCGGCCGCGGACGTGCCGTTCGACCGCGAAGGGCCGGACACGTGCGCCGTGCCCACCGAATCACTCACCATGCCTCCTGCCGACGATCGAATCGCCACACGAATCCCCGTAGAGAGGGCTCCCAACCCCTTTCCCGAGGTTTCGGCGAAATCGTCGGCGAACGGCATCGACGCAGCTCAAGGTAGGTATGGGAGACACCTCGCGGGGTTGCACCCGACCGGGAACGCCCTAGACGTGGCGCCTGCCCGATACGACTGCACCCGGCGCGGACGGCGGGCACCCCGCTCGCAGGCGGTGCGCGGCGACACGTCCGGCCAGCTCGGGGCGAAGATCTCGGCCAGCCGTGCGGGGGCCGGACCGGCCGGCGGGGTCGGGAGCAGGCGCTCCAGGGCCTGGTGGAGCGCGCTGATGCGTACCCCATCGGTCTTCGGCGGTGTGGCAGACCGCGATCGCCGCCTGCAGCACATCGGGCCCGGGCGGACCGCCCGCCTCGCGGTCGGGGCGATCACCGCGATGCTCTTCGTCTGGGTCGCCGCCCGGCGCGCCGGGTTCGCCGGGCGGCGGACCCGGCGCGCCGGATGAGGGATCCGGGGTCAGGCGACGGTCAGGGCGGTGTCGTCGATGACGAAGGACGTCTTCAGCGACGAGTCCTCGGTCCCGGTGAAGCCGACGGTGACGGTCTGCCCGGCGAAGGCGGCCAGATCATAGGAGCGCAGGGTGTACGCGCCGGCGTTGAGGTTGGAGAACGTCTGCAACGTGGTGGTGCCGACTTTCACGGTCAGCTTGTCGTACTGGGTGGTGGAGGTCGTCTCCGAGGTGACGATCTTCAGGTAGAAGGTCAGCCGGTAGGAGCCGCACCCGGCGGGAAGGGTCACCGACTGGGTCAGCGTGTCGGTACGGGTCGAGCCGTAGCCACCGAGCTTCGCGTCCCGGGTGCCGGTCCTCGGCGCCGCGTCACCGGTGTTCGCTCCGATGACACCGGTCGTGGCCGTCCACGGTGTCGTGCCGCTCTCGAAACCGGCGTTGCCGAGCTTCTGACCGGCGCCGGCGCATCCGCCGGTCGAGTCGACAGTCAACGTGTACGACGCGCTGCGTGTCGCCGTGCCCGTTCCGGTGACCGTGATCGTGTAGGCGCCGGGCGTGGTGGCCGTGGTGCTCGCCAGAGTCATGGTCGAGGTCCCACCGGACGTGACCGACGCCGGGCTGAAGGTCACCGAGACCCCGGCGGGTGCACCCGAGCTGGTCAGGGTGACGGTCTGCGCGCTGCCGGAGGTGGTGGCGGTGCTCACGGTGGCCGTGGCCGACGAGCCCGGAGTCACCGCGCCGGTGCCCGGGCTGAGCGACAGGGAGAAGTCGTTGCCCGTCGGCGTGCCGGTGGTGAGGTTCCACGCGGCGTACAACTCGGCGTTGGCCCAGCGGCCCAGCGAGGTCGTGTTGACGTTCGACGGGTACGAGTCGCACGCCCTGTGGTAGCAGGGATCGTAGGCCTGCCCGGCGGTGCCGCCCCACTTGGTCACCTGGGCGCTGGTCTTGGTGTAGCTCGCTCCGGTGGAGTTGATCGACGACGGGATGCCGGCGTTGCGGAACGAGCCGTCGTCGCTGCAGCACTCGGTCGACGTCTCGGTGGGCACGTTGATCGAGGTGAAGTACTCGCGCAGCTTCACGGCGACGGCGTCGGTGCCGGTCACGAAGTAACCGCCGTTGGTGGAGGCGATCATGTCGAACGTGCCGTACGCCTTGATCGCGCTCTTCTGGGCCGTGGTCAGCGAGTTGACGTAGAACTTGGAGCCGATCAGCCCCTGCTCCTCACCGGCCCACCATCCGAACCGGAGGTGGTTGGCCATGGTCGGCCTGTTCGCGGCCAGCTGGAGTGCGGCTTCGAGCAGGGTGGCCGTACCCGAGCCGTCGTCGTTGATGCCCGGACCCGCCGACACGCTGTCGGAGTGTGCCCCGAACATGTAGGTGTTGGCGGTGTCGCCGCCGGGCCAGTCGGCGATGATGTTCTTCGCCGAGCCGGCGCAGGTGGTGCAGGTCTGCACGGTGACGGTGTAGCCGGCCGCCTGCAGCTTCTGCTGCAGATAGGTCGTCGTCGCGGTGTGGCCGGCCGTGCCGGTGGCCCGGTTGCCGCCGTTGCCGGTGGCGAAGGTCTGCAGCTGCTGCAGGTGGGCGTTGACGTTGGCGACGTCCACGGTGGGCGCGGCGGCCAGTGTTGCGGCGGCGAGCGCCGGCCGGGTCGTGCCGGGCGATCGCGTTCCGGCCGAGGCGGGCAGGGCGCCGAGCGCCAGCGTCACCACGGCGAGGACAGCTACGGCAGGTCTTGCCGTCACCGTTCTGAGGTTCATGGGGGGCTTCCTAGGGTCGAGACCGATTCTTGGCTGGCCGTAGGAGAACAGCGATGCGGCACCCACCACAAGATATCGAAACCCCTATATCTCGTGGTGGGGCTCAGGCTTGCGGGTCGAGGCGTCAGAGGAGGCCGTCAGGGCGGCCACCCGGACCGCGACGTGTAGAACAGCTCGGACCGATTGACCACCAGACCGACCGTGATCAGCAGCGCCTCGGTGGGCAGGATCCCGAGCGGCCGCACCAACTGCCGTGGCCGCCACTCCCGCCGCCAGGCCAGCACGGTGCCGGCCGCACAGAGGATCACCCCGAGCCCCGCCACGAGGATGAGGGGTATGCCGGTCAGGGGCATGGTCTCTCATCTCGTCGACGGCGCCGGTGATGACGCCGATCTGCGCCGCCGTCGATGAGAGACCGGTGAGAGACGGTCCCGTCGACACGAGACGCCGAGCCGGGCTCTACGACGGATCACGGCACACCCGCCGCCCCGACCCGAACCACCGACCGGCCACGGCGGAGACGGCGACCGCACCCGGTAGTGCTACGAGGCCGGGCCGATCCAGCCTCGCAGATGCTGCGCGGCCCGGGCCGGATCAACCGGCATGATCGCGCGTTGCTGTTCCCGGCCGCGGTCGGGTGCCGCGGCGATCGGCACGGTGGCGGCCGGAACCGGTGGGCGGTGGTGGTACAGCTCGGCTCGTAGCAACCCGTGCCGGTCCGCTGCCGCCGAGGCCGCCGCTGCCCGGGCGCGCCGCCGCCGGACGGCCACCAGCATGCCCCCGATCAGCAGGATCAGAGCGGCGACGACGAGCGCCGTTCGTGGCCCGGCGTGCGACGCGGCACCGGACTGCGCAACGGCACTGTCGGCGGGGGTGGCCGTACCGGATCGCAACGGCATGGCGGTGACCGTCAGCTGGTCGCCGCGACTGACGTCGATACCGGCGGCGACGCCGATCAGCTCCCGGACCTGAGCCAGGTCGACGTTCGCCGCGGCGGCATCGTCGATGAGGACGGCGACGCTCAGTCTGACGATGTCGCCGGGTGCCTCGCGGCGGGTCTCGTGCAGCTCGTCGAGTGCGTTGACACGCGACGCGCTGCTGCTCCGATACCGGGCGGCGCCGCTGTCGCCGGTGTAGGAGCGCTCGCTGACCCGCTCGGACAGGGCACCGGCGGACGCATCACGGGTGTAGGTGGTGCTGGATGTCGTGACCTGGTCGAGGTCGAGCTCGACGTTGGTGGCGACCGTCGACCGGCCGGGGCCGAGCACGGTGTCCAGCATGCGTTGCAGGGCGCTGTCCAGCCGGTCCTGGAAGGCGGTGGTGGCGGCATCGGCTGTGAGTCCCGCCCGGATGTCGGCGGCGGCCGCCGAGACGGTGTGACCGCTCACGGCCGCGGCCGCGGGCGTGGCGCCGGCACTCACGCCGCCGGCGAGGGTCAGCGCCACCAGCGCGGCGACCGGCCCGGCTGCGTGCCCGCTGCGGGGACGGGTCATCAACGTGTCTCCTCACGGTTGCCGTCCGGCGTCGGCGCGGCTCCATCGCCGGCCGGTGCGGTCGATCGGGTCTGCCTCATCGTTCGGCGGGACGGCGGGGTGAGACATCCGCAGGTTGCGGGTCGGTTGCCCTACGGGGCGGTGCCGCCCGACTGGTCGGCCATTCCGGCGCGGCGGATCGGGCGACCACTGTCGAGACTACGCAGAGCGACCGGCCACATTTCGCCGTGTTCCCCTTCACAGATCCACACCACCACCGTGTGATCACACATGAGCGGGGCGTTTCGACAAACCTCGCAACGGGCGTCCAAAACGGACACGATCCCGGGCGTACGTCACGGTGCGTGATCGAGGAGGCGGGCCGGTACCGCCGCGGGCCGGGCTATCAAGGAGAGGCGGCGGGCACCTGCCCGCCGGTCGTGTCGACCTGGACCACGCCGAGCCCTGCCCCGGTCCGACGGCACGAGCCCGCATGACGAGTCATGAGGCGATCGGGGGCAGGGACGGGGGAACCATTCATCGGTCCTCGACCGGCACGCCGTTCGCGGCGGTCCGGGACGTGAGGGCCTCGGGGTGAAGCCGCCAGCGTGCGGCCGGGCAATCCTTCGCGCCCGAACCCGACAGCTAACCTCGCAGGCGTGCCGGAGGGATTCCTTCACCGTGCGCGTAAGTACCCTGAGCCGGCCCACCCGTACCGTGGGAACCGGCACTCTCGCCCTGTCCGTGGGTCTCGGTCTGCTCACCGGCGGGCTCGGCACTCCACAGTCGGTCTCCGCCGCCCCGCAGGTGGCGACCGTCGCCGCCGTCCAGACGTTGCCGCAGACCACCCTGGCGGTGAGCCTGTCCACCGTCACCACCACCTCGGCAGCCGCCAAGTCGAAGCTTGCCGGCAACCGGGTCGTGAGCGAGGCGGCCCGGCACAAGGGCAAGAAGTACAAGTTCGGCGCCGCCGGGCCCAAGCGGTTCGACTGCTCCGGTTTCACGATGTACGTCTACAAGAAGGCAGCCGGCAAGAAGCTGCCGCACAAGGCCAATCTGCAGCAGCGGTACGGCAAGGCGGTGGCGAAGTCGAAGGCCCGCGTGGGTGACCTGATCATCATCCGCAAGGGCACGCGCGGCACGCACGCCGGCATCTACGCCGGCGGCGGCAAGATGTGGTCGGCGCCGCGGACCGGGAAGACCGTCTCCAAGCAGAAGATCTGGAGCAAGAGCTACGTCGTCCGGCGTCTGGTCTGAGCCACCGGCACCCCGTTGCACATGGCCGCGGCGTCCGCACCCGTCTTCGTGGGGTGCGGGCGCCGCGGTGATCACGGCGGCACCGAGCGGGAGAACGCCACCGCGGCCGGGACGGGAGCGGCTGACTAGAGTGTGGCGGTGACGCTGCTGTTGAAGCTCGTTCTCGCTCCGCTGCTGGTGGTGGGGTCGTCGCTGGCGGGCCGCCGGTGGGGCGATCGGGTGACGGGTGTGCTGGTGGCGTTCCCGATCGTGGCCGGTCCGATCCTGCTGATCATCTCGGTGGAGCACGGTGTGGCGTTCGGCGCCCGGGCGGCCGCGGCTTCACTGCTGGGCCTGGTGTCGCTGGCGGTCTTCGCGGTCGTCTTCGCCTACGCCGGCCGCCGATGGCGGTGGCCGGGCGCATTGGCAGTGGCCTGGCTGGCGACCGGGCTCGCCGACATCGTGCTCGCCGGCCAGAGTCTGGCGGCGGGTTGGGCACTGCTGCTGGTGATGGCGACGATCTGGGCCGGACGGCGGCTGGTCGCGGTCATCGATGAGGGCCCGTCCAGCGCCGGTACGGTGCGGTCACCGTGGTGGGATCTACCGGGGCGCGCGGTGGCGACGGCTGCGCTCGTGCTGTTCGTGACGGGAATCGCGGCCACGGCGGGGCCGGTGGTGACGGGCATCCTGGCACCCTTCCCGATCGCGACGAGTGTGGTGGCCGGATTCGTGCACGCCCAGCAGGGCGCGCCGGCGGTGATCCGGACGATGGCGGGGGTGCTGCACGGGCTGGCCGGGTTCGCGGTGTTCTGTTTCCTGATCTCGGTGTTGCTCGTTCCGGCCGGTGTCGGCCTCGCGTTCGTGGTGGCGGTCGCCGGGGTGCTGGTGTCCCAGGCTGCTCTGGTGCTCGCCCGCGGGAGACGTCCTGCCGTCGGTGGGCCGGCACGGTGACCTGGCAGAGGCAGGATCGTCCACCGGCCCCGCCGCTACCCGCCGGGCCGTGACACGAGCCGGCCAGGGTCCGCTCAGTGCCGGGCGGGCCGGCGCACCACGGACATCCAGGCGGTGTCGCCGGAGGCCAGGGGCACGCTGACGCGGTGGTCGTCGACCTCGTAGGCGTCGGCGATGCTGTTGGCGGTGCTGGTGGCCGTACGCCAGGAATTCAAAGCTCTTCCCGGGCCGCGCAGCCGATGGCGCGCGGTGACCGCGCTCACCGGATTCGCCGGCGCCGGCTTTCTTCTCGGCCTGTTCGAGATCGCCGTCCGGGCCGACCATCTGATCGGCACGCCCGGTGTCCGGGCCTGGGTCGCACACGCCGCGCTCGGCCTGATCGGCATCACCGGGCCGGTGCGGTTCGCCCGGCCGTGGGCCGCCGACACGGTCAGCTACACCACCGGCACGTTCGGGCTGCTGGCGGTGCTGGCCGCGGTGGTGCTGCTCGTGCGGCCGGGTGAGCCGCGGCCGGCACGCAGCTCGGTCTTCGCCCGCGCCGAGCAGCTGGGCGCCGGGCCGGTGCTGCGCCTGTGGCACCGCTTGTTGCGGCTGTTCTCGCGGGTGTGGCAGATCGAGTCGCTGTACCGGGCGAACGCCAAGCTCCTTCCCCTGTGGCAACCTCGGTATCTGTGCTTCCCCACCGCCCGGGATCTGCCGCGCATCGCCGTCGCGGCGCTGACCGCGGAGGCGTTCCTGCCCGCCCGCCGCGCGACCGACCCGACCGCCGCGCTCGCTCTCACCACGTCTTGATCCTGCGGCGGGTCGCGGTGGCGACCCTGCTGTTGCTGGGCGCGTGCACCGCACCGGAGCCGGCCCCGGGGCCGCGGGAGCCGGTGGTGGTCACCCTGGGCGACTCCGTCCCGGCCGGCACCGGATGCGAATGTGTGCCGTTCCCCGATCGGTACGCGGGACTGCTGTCACCGGGCGCCGCATCGGTCAATCTGGCCGAGCCCGGCTTCACCGCGGCTGACGTGCGGGAACAGGTCGGCACGACCGACGTCCGCGACGAGATCAGGTCGGCGACCCTGGTGGTCGTGATGGCCGGCGCCAACGACATGGCCGAGGCGTTCGACGCCGGTGAGGACTATCCGGAGACGGCACGGGCCGTGCGGAGCACCGTGTCGTCGATCGTCGACACGGTGCACGGTGAACACGACGGCCCGGTCGACGTCCTGGTACTGGGCTACTGGAACGTGGTCCGCGACGGCGCGGTGGGGCTGGACACGTACGGCGCGGAGGGGCTCGAGGAGGCGAAGCGGGCCACCCGGTACTGCAACGACGCGCTCCGGGAGGCCGCCGAACGCAGTGGGGCGACCTATCTCGACACGTCGGCGGCGTTCGCGAGCGACCCCACCGGCTTCCTCGGCCCGGACGGCGACCATCCGAACGCGGCCGGCCACGAGGCGATCGCCGCCCTGCTGTACGACCACCGATGACCCCCTTTTTGCACGGGTCACCCGACTTCGTAGGTGTCGCCCAACGGATCGATGACAATCTCGTGACGGTTTCGGAATTCGGTCGGCGGAGGATCGGTGGCAGATTGCCTGTGGCCGTGTCACTATCGATTCATGGATGTTCTGCTGTGGATTATCGCCGCCGTTGCGCTGGCCACGGCGGAAATCTTCACGACGACCCTTTTCCTTCTGATGTTCTCCGCCGGGGCGCTGGCCGCCGCGGCGGCGGCCGGGCTGGGCGCGCCCGTGCCCGTGCAGGGCGGCGTCTTCGTGGTGATCTCGGCACTGACGCTGGTGGCCGTCCGCCCGGCGTTGCGTCGTCACCTGGGCGGCGATGACGTGGTCCGCATGGGCACGGCGACGATGCGGGGCGCCTCCGCCGTCGTGGTCGAACAGGTCGACGCCGAGCACGGCATGGTGCGGGTGGACGGCGAGTTGTGGCAGGCGCGTGCCGTCGACGGTGGCGATGTCCACGCTCTCGACGAGCGGGTCCGAATCGTCGACGTCAGTGACGGCACCGTTCTGGTGTGGCGTGACGATCTGCCCGGTGTCGACGGCCCGCGTATTTGATTTTCGTTCTATCGGACAACGAGGTGGTTCGCGCATATGGACGCTGTCCTCGGCATCATTCTTGCCGCTTTCTTTCTTTTGACCGTCGTCACTCTCCTGAAATCCGTGCGAATAGTTCCCCAGCAGCGCTCGGATGTGATCGAGCGGCTCGGTAAGTACAAGCGGACCCTGTCGCCCGGTCTCAACCTGCTGGTGCCGTTCGTCGATGCGGTCCGGACCAAGGTCGACATGCGTGAGCAGGTCGTCTCGTTCCCGCCGCAGCCGGTGATCACGTCGGACAACCTGGTCGTCTCGATCGACACGGTGCTCTACTTCAAGGTCGTCGACCCGGTGCGGGCCACCTACGAGATCTCGCACTTCCTGCAGGCGATCGAGCAGCTCACCGTGACCACGCTGCGCAACGTGATCGGTTCCCTCGACCTGGAGCGTGCGCTGACCAGCCGTGACCAGATCAACAAGCATCTGTCGAGCGTGCTCGACGAGACCACCGGCCGCTGGGGCATCAAGGTCACCCGGGTGGAGATCAAGGCGATCGAGCCGCCGCCGAGCATCCGCGACTCGATGGAGAAGCAGATGCGCGCCGAGCGGGAGCGCCGGGCCACGATCCTGAACGCCGAGGGTCACAAGCAGGCGCAGATCCTGACCGCCGAGGGTGAGAAGCAGGCGGCCGTGTTGCGTGCCGACGGTGACCGGCAGGCCCGGATCCTGCAGGCCGAGGGCCAGGCCAAGGCGATCCGTACCGTCTTCGACGCCATCCATCAGGCCAACCCGTCCCAGAAGGTGCTCGCCTATCAGTACCTTCAATCGCTGCCGCAGATCGCCAACGGCACCGCCAACAAGGTGTGGATCCTGCCGACCGAGTTGACCAAGGCCCTCGAGGGTCTCGGCGGCGCGCTCGGTGGCCTGGCGAACATGGTCGGCGACGAGCCCCGGCACGGCGGCCTCGACCCGGTGGCCGTCGAACGCGAGGCGACGGAGGCGGCCGAAGCAGCGGCCGCCGAGGCCGAGAGGGTCACCGCCGAGGTCCGCGCCGCGGAAGCCGAGGTGTCCGGGGCCGCCGACGGTCAGCAGGGTGCGCTGCCGGCGCCGCAACCTGCGCGCCTCGTCAACTGAGAAGGAACAACGGTCTCTCGTGGCCGATGAGACAGGGCGGGGTCGTCCTCGCCCTGTCTGCGGGAGCGCGGCGGTGGCGCGGCCGGGCTAGGCTCGGCGGGATGCGGCTTCCGAAGATCCTGCGCAGACATCACGAAGCGGTGAAGTTCCTGCTGGTCGGTGGGGTCTGTTTCCTCGTGACGACCGTCATCAACTACGCGCTGAAGCTGACCGTCCTCACCGACAAGCCGGTGACC
Organism: Actinoplanes sp. CA-252034; assembly: GCF_050956125.1. NCBI lineage: Bacteria > Bacillati > Actinomycetota > Actinomycetes > Micromonosporales > Micromonosporaceae > Actinoplanes > Actinoplanes sp. CA-252034. The sequence continues at coordinate 4,627,471 of NZ_CP191846.1, read as the reverse complement.
GCGCTGGCTCTGGCCACCATCGTCGCCACGATCCTGTCCTATGTGCTGAACCGGGAGTGGTCGTTCCGCACCCGGGGCGGCCGGGAACGGCATCACGAGGCCGCGCTGTTCTTCTCGGTCAGCGCGGTCGGCGTGGTCCTCAACTCGTTGCCGCTCTACGTCTCCCGTTACGTCCTGCTGCTGCGCGAGCCCGATGTGAGCCGCCCGGTGCAGGAGATCGCCGACTTCGTCAGCGGCATCATCATCGGCACGCTGATCGCCATGTGCTTCCGGCTCTGGGCCTTCAAGCGGTTCGTCTTCCCGCACTCGGACGCGCGCCCGCGGCGTCGTCGCAGCCGGGCGAGGACCGGGCCGCGCCGCGCCGTCGTGCAGCACGAGCAGCCGGCCCGCAACCGGGAGTCGTCGCCGCACGAGCAGTCCTGACCGGCCGTCAACGGTGATGGGACGTGTCGAGGACGAGGTCGGCGCGGTCCCGGGTGCCGTCGGAGGCGAAGAACTCCTCCTCCTCGGCCATCCATCTCTGCCAGAGCTGCTCGGCGCCGGGGAGGGCGCCGTCGCGGGCGAGGCCACGCGCCAGCCGTAACGGTGCCGGCGCATCGACCCAGATCGCGTAGACGAGTCGGTCGATCGTCTCGCGGCGGGTGCAGGTGACGCCCTCGAGGACCACGGTGGAGGCCCAGGGCTGGATCCTCCACTCGCCGAGCGTGCCGCCGTACCAGTCCGTCCAGTCTCTGGCCTGGTAGCGGGCGTCCTCGCCGCGCAGCAGCGGGGTGAGCACCTGGGCGTCGAAGCGTGGCCACCATCCGGCGAAGTCGTCCCAGGAGACGAAGTCGTCGATCTCGATGATCGGCGCCGTCAGCACTCGGGACAGTCCGCGGGCGAGGTGGCTCTTCCCCGAGCCGCTCGGGCCGTCGATGCCGACGATGCGTATGCCGTTGACCGGCTCACGGGCGGCGATGGCGGCGGCGGCCCGGTCCACGACGTCGATGACCATCGGCGCAGCCTATCCGTCGGGCGCGTCCCTTCCGGATCGGCAGGGCGTGGGCGCCTGATCGCAACCCCGCCGAGTTCGCAGATGAGGGGACGAAGACCACAGCCGACCTTTGGTCGCTGGTGCAGATCTCCAGCGCCTGGCAGATCGCTCGCCGCGGCGGTGATGACCCGCGCATCGACTGGACCTGGCTGTCCGACTGGTTCCGGCGCCCCGCCGAACGCCAGGGCGTCCCGACCGCGACCACTCCCGCCGTTCGAGGAGGAGGGGATGTTGGACGACTACTTCCCGGTCAAAGTCGCGGTGTACGACCGGCACCGGCGCCCGGTACAGATCGACGGCCGGCCGGTGGTGTGCTATGACGAAGTCCACGAGAACGATCACCGCGTCGTCTTCTCGCACTTCGGTGTCGATTAGGCGATCTCGCCGCCCACCGGTCCACAGGCCGCCGCTGCTGGTAGCGCGGTTGTGAGACTCTCGGCGCCATGGTTGCGCGGCGATCTCGGTGTGCCGGCAGAGCTACACCGGCGGCAGGTTGTCCAGACGGCTGATCGCCGCCCGCCCGTGCGCCGACAGCGTCCCCAGCCCGGCGCCGCTCTCCCGCCCGAACAACCGGGACCAGCGTCGTCGCCCGCTCCGGCCGGTCACCTCGCCGATCTCCCGCGGGTCGGCCCCGAACTCGGCGGCCCGGCTCGCGGCGGTCTCCGCCAGCCGGGCGGCCTCGGCCTCGATGGCCTCCAGCGCGGCCAGAGTCGCCAGCCACGCCTCGCGCCGCTGCTCCTGCCCGAGACCCGGCTCCCACGGCGACGCGGACTCCATCCGCCGCTCCCCCACGCCCCGCTGCCGGGCGACCTGCCAGGCCAGTTCCTCGACCGCGGTCGTCAGTGTGTCCTTCTCCGCCATCCCACTCCCCCGCTCCGGTGATCACTTCATCAAAGCGCCGGTTGTCAATATTCGATCACGAGGCCCGTACCCAGGCAGCCCGGTCCGCCGGAAGGCCGATCCGGGCGAACGAGCGCGTCGGGCTGCCGGAGTCCCGCCATAGTCCGTCGTGGTCGGCGACCGTCCGGGCCAGAGCTCGCTGCGCCGCCGTACCGCGAATCGGCAGCCCCGCCGGGAACGCCTTACGCAGATAGGGCTCCGCCAGAATGCCGGGCCCCTGGATCCCGTCGTAGCCGACGGCGGCGACGGCGCTGTCCACCAGCGGATCGAACCGGTCGAACCGGCTGCACAGGGCCTCGGCGACAGCGCGCTGGTGGAACGGCATCTGGTGCAGGTGCATTCCGTCGAGGTCCCGGTCCAGTGCCGGCGGATCGAGGGTGGCCCGGCGCAACACCTCGGTTGCCGCGTCGTCGGTGGCCAGCCCCGGAGCCAGCGCGGCACACACCCGTACCACCACGTCCTGATCGGTGAGCCACCCGATCGTCGCCGCGCCGAGCTCGCCGAGGCCGATCAGCATCGAGGCCCGGTGGTAGGGGGTGCCGTGCCGGGCTTCCTCGGTGTGACGGGCGACGACCTCGTCGCGATGGTGGCGCAGGCGGGGATGGGCGACCAGGGTGGCGAGGGCGCTCGCGAGGGCGGCCCTCAGCCGGTCCGGCAGTTCCCGCCCCGGCAAGGTCGACAGCCGTGCGTGGCACGCGGGCAGCAGGTCGAAGCAGTCGGCGCGAGCCGCGGCGAGCAGCACCTCGCCGGATCCGTCGCCCCCATCGAAGATCGGCCGTTCCCGGCTCAGATGGCCGTCGAGCCATGCGCTGACGGCGGGTTCGTCGCGGCGGGCCGCCGTGCGGCGGTCGCCGTCCGGGTCGATGGCGGTGACCGCGGCCCGGGCCACGTCGCGGATCCACCACACGGCGGCCTCACGCAGCGTCCGATCCGTGCCTCCGAAGTCGTCGGCGATCACCGCGTCCGTGAGGTACCGCAGGGCGAGAACCGTCGCCGGGGTGATCCGCCCTCCGCAGTACAGCGCCGACCACAGGAACGAGTAGGGCTGCCAGACCGCCTCCGGATACTCCCGGACGTAGGCCTCCTCGCCACCGTGGCGCAGCACGTCCAGCAGTTCCTCGCCGCCGCGGGCCGGGCCGTAGGCGTGGAAGGCCCGATCCCAGTCGCTCATACCGGGCCACGCTACGGTGCCATTTCGACCCGCGCTCCGCATCGTCTTGCAGCGTTGGAGGAGTTGGTCGCCGACTCACCGTGGTGCCGGCTCGGCGGTGACGACACCGCCGAGCCGGTCACGGCTGCTGGTTGAAGAGCGCGGCGATCCGGCGCTGCCAGGCCGGCATGAACCGCGGTGGACGGCCGGGCGAGTGGTTTCGCCGGTGAGCTCGCGATGGGTGCGGTGCGTGCCGGTGGCCGCCCGGGTGGTCGGTGTGGGCGGGGACCCCGGGGATCCGATGTGTCGCCCGGTGCAGGAGGCCGCGGAACGTGCGCTGATCTGTCATCGTCAACCCCGCTATCTATCACTGATAGGGCGACTCTAGCACTGATAGAGTACGGCCGGAGGTGCCGGAATTGGCGTTGGACCGAAAGCGGATCGTCGCCGAGGCGGTGGCCCTGCTCGACGCGGAGGGCTTCGACGGGGTGACCACGCGCAAGCTGGCGGCGCGGCTCGGGGTGCGATCGCCGACGCTCTACTGGCATCTGCCCAACAAGGCGGCTCTGGTCACGGCGCTCGCCGACGCGATCCTCGACCAACAGTTCAGCGACCTGTCACCACCGGAGCCGGATCAGCTCTGGCAGGAGTGGCTGAGCGAGCTGGCCGAACGGCTGCGCCGGGCACTGCTCGCCCATCCGGACGGCGCCCGGGTCGTCTCGTCGTCGCAGCTCTCGGTCACCATGGCCGCGATCTCCGAACTGGCCATGAGCACGCTGGTGGCGCGGGGCGTCCCGCTGCGACAGGCCCGCGTGATCGTCCTGACCGTCGAGCGGTTCACGGTCGGCCACGTGCTCGAGGAGCAGGCGCCCCGGCCGGACACGGCAGCGCTCGAGGCCTTCGACATGACCGCGTTCACCGAGCGGCACCCGACGGTGATGGCCGCCATCACCGAGTACTTCGAGCCCGGCCGGACGGTGGACGACCTGTTCCGGGAGTGCCTGGACGTGGTGATCACGGGCGCCGCGGCCACCACGTCGACGTGATCCGTTCCTCGTGGTCCACGTCAGACCGTCCACGTACGCGAAAGGGCGCCCACACGAGGTGGGGCGCCCTTTTCAGCGTGGACTGACCGGGGAGGCTAGAACCAGACTTTTCGACCACCAACCGGGCGGCCGATGGCGCCGAGAACCCACAGCACCGCACCGATCACCAGTAGAACGATGCCGATCGTGTACAGGATCGACACCTTCAGGAAGATGCCCAACAGCAGGAGAATGAGTCCCAGAACCAGCATGACGTGCTCCGTTTCGTCGGCGGGCGTTTCCCGCCGGCCGCCTTGTACCCAACACGTCGAAAAGCTAATCCGGTCGATGATTCACCCGTCCCACCAATGCGGAGCGTCATCAGGCGATGACCCAGTCGGCAGTGCCGTCGCGGCCCAGCCGGAGCCGGGTCAGCCGGGTGCCGTCGGTGACGTCGAACGCCGTGAGCTGCTCACCCACGTCGCCCGGATGGACGGTACCGGCGGCGATCGGCAGGTCGACGCCGGCGTTCCAGCCCTCCTCCGGAGATGCCGCCCACACCCAGACGTACGGCAGGTGGAAGTCTGCCGTTCCGGTGTTCCTGAACTGCAGCCGGAACCATTTCCGCTGCATCCCCGGCGGCACCGGCGGCGTCGCCGGATGTTCGTCGGGGCGCACGGCCCAGAGGGCGGTCGCCTCCATCATCGAATCGGGGTGACGCCCGAGTTGTGCTGTCTCGCCGAGCTCGACTGTTCGGCAGGCCGCGCGGCTGAGGGCGACTCGACTGTCGGTGGCCAGCGAGCCGGGCAGCCGGAATTCCGGTTCCGCGAGCGGGGCTGCCGGACATTCCCCCGCGGTGCCGCCACTCCCGGTGGACGCGGTCCGCGGATGCCAGGGACGCCACCAGGTGACGATCAGGGCTGCCGAGACCAGGATGAGTACGACCGGAACCGCGCCGAGCCGTGCCCACGTACGGCCGGCGCGGTGTCCCGATGGCGTGGCCACAACTGAGCCGATCGACCAGAACCGGCCCGATCTGAGCGACTCCCGGCCGTACCGCCCCCAGAACGGGCCGGCTCAGATCAGGCCGCAGCCTGCCGAACGGTAGTTGGTGACCATGCCGTCGCGACGCTGGGCCGCCCTCATCGTCGGCGGAGTCGCCGCCGTCGCCGGCGTGAGAATGATGGTGCGCGCCCACCGCAGCAAACGGGGCATCGCCGGTCCGGTCGCCGAACCAGCCGTTCCGGAACCATCGACGCCTCGCCACCTGATGCCGGCAGCGTCACGCACTCGTCGTGACTGGACCTCGGTGATCGCGGCTCCCCTCCTGGCCATCATGGTCCTGTCAGCCGCTCTGGTGGCGAACCGCCCGTCGGCGTCCGGGCGGACCCCCGCCGACCGGTTGCCCCGGGAGCCGAACCCGTTGACCCGGCGTCTCGACCCGGACGTCCTGGCGGCCCTCCGGAAAGCCCGTGCCGCTTCTCCGGCGCTACTCCCGAGCCCGTCTCCCTCTCCGTCGCCGACTCTCAACGCGTTCGGCACGACCCATGACGGATTCGTCGCCGTCCCCGACGCGGACAAGAGATGCACGACGCCTGAGGGCGGAATCCCGGCATACCGCAACCCGAGCCCCGCCTCGGTCCTGACACTGGACGCGATCGCCTCCCAACCCTGCAAGACGCTTATCCTCGGTACGACCGCGATCGTCGGAGGTTTCACCAACCGTCTGACAGAGATCACCGCGACCCTGTCGGAGACCGCGGAGCTGCCGTCGCCCGGTGGGACCCGGATAACGTTCCGCCTGCACATCCGCAATCTGGGCGACGCCCGGTCCCAGACGTCGCGCAGCTGGGTGCTCGGCGCTGCTCAAGACACCGGTTGGATGTTTCCGGTGGAGTCGTGGGAGTCCACCGATTGGCTCCCGCCGAGTGCCGAAGGAGACCAGTATGTCGTATTCGAGGTGGCGCCGGGCAGCCGGCTCGCCCGGCTACGGGTGGCGTCCACGGTAGAGACCGTGGACTGGGTCGTCGGCTGACGGGCCCGGACCGGTGGTCGCACTCAACCCATCGGGGCGGCGGCCGGTCCGATGGTGGAGGGCCGCACACATCAGTACGCTCGGCGTCCGCCTTCGTCCGCCGGTGCTCCGCCACGTTGAGGGCGGTCGAGTGCGGGGTGGCGTTCACCGGGCCTGGCGAACCACGCCGGAGCATCGGCGGCAAGCGTCGTGTCGATCCGCAGCCTCGACAGCGGGTCGAGCTCCGGCAGGGCATCGGGATCGAACCAGGCGACCTCGGTGGATTCGTCGTCGTTCACCCGGGGTTCCCCGCTGACCGCACGGCAACGGAACCATACGTTGAGGTACTCACAGACATCGCCATTCGGGTATATGGCCCGGTTCAAGGCGACCCCGCCGATCCGGTCGATCTCGGCGAGCACGCCCGTCTCCTCGTAGATCTCCCTAACAACAGCATCGGCCGGCTGTTCACCAGGGTCGATGGCGCCGGCCGGAAGTCCCCAGGACCCGTCGTCGCTGCGTCGGCCGAGCAGGATCTGCCCTCGCCCGTTGCGGACGACGGCGCTGACTCCGGGCAGCATCACCAGGTCGTGGCCGACACGAGCACGAAGACCGGCGAGGTAGGACGACATCGGCATACGGCCGACAGTAGTGATCACGATCTACCACTCGGCACACCCGTACGCGGCAGGAGGATACGGCCGGGCACCCTTACCGTCGGCGCGTGAGAACGGCGGGGACGACGATCGGGCCGACGAAAAGGAGAACCGTCGATTGGCGGCACGGCCGGGAATGAGGAGCGAGGTCGATCGAGGCACGAAGGGATAGGCGGCGCTGCACGCGAAGACGGATTCACATCATCGCCAGTCCCGCCGCGTTCCTGTGCCGCCGAGTCTCGCCGCGAGCACTCCCGCCCCGCACCTCAACGCCCGCGCAATCGGCCCAGCGTCATGCCGGGAGGAGGCGCCTCGTCCCTCGAACTTCCGGCTTCGATGCGTCACGTTGGCTTCGGCACGTCACGCGGGCTTGCGGCTGCGACATTCAGTGAACCGGACTCGACGACGGCCCGGCTCATCGGCTGTGCCAGTTCGACGAACCGCGTGCACCTCTCAGCACCGAGCACCTCGTAGGCAGGAGCGGCGAGCCGGTCGGTGGCCGCCTCGATCCACGTCCGCTGTGACCGTCCCGCGTCGGTCAGCGCCGGCTCGTCACCCTCGATCAGCCCGCGCCCGCGAAGCCGCCCGGCTGCCTCGTCCCACTGCTCGTCACTCCATCCACGGCTGCGCTGCAGAAACCGGCGCGGCACCTCACCGGACGCGACGTGCAGGACCAGCGCCTCCAACCCGGTCAGCCCGGCCACCAGCAGTGCGGCCGCGTGCCCGTCGCCACGGAACTCGCGCAGGACCGTCTGGGCGTGCCAGAGAACCAGGTGTGGTCGGTCCGGCCACGGCAGGGCGGCATGCGCTGCGAAGAGTGCCCGCCCTTCCGGGCGTTCACCGACGGATTCAGCGGCCGTCCGGGCCAGCCCGGCGGCCTCCCGCATCTCTTCGGAGTCCACCGCGTCGCCGAGCACACGCCTCAGTGCGGCATCGGCGGCATCCAGCCGGGCGGCGAGCACAGCCGCCGGAGTCGCCCGCTCCCACACGGCCGGCAGCGCACGGGAGACCAGTTCCGGGTTGAAGTTGAAGAAGGCGCCCGCCACCGCCCCGGACCCGACCGACCCCATGGCCGCCGCCCGCGACGCGAAATACCCCGATCGCGGATCGATGCCCAGCGCCGCATAGCGCTGGTGCGCCTCGGGCGCGAAGTAGATCAGCCCGTGCAACGCCTCGGCCGACCGCCACGTCCGGCGCACCAGCCCCGGATCGAGCACGGACGGCTCCTGCCAAGCACCCTCTACCGAACCCGACATAGCGCCACCTTCCTCCGACGACGTTACCGACGGGTAGCCTCGCACGTCCGGCACCGGCCTGTCACGACCGCATTCACCATCGGCGATGATCCGGCGATCGTTCACGGTCAAAACGTGGCCCGCTCCCAGCCTGCCGAGGGCCCTTTCCGCCGCGCTACGGCCCGTCCGGAACTGCCGGTGGCGGGCTACCATCCCCCTTCGCGCGGCCGGGATGAAACCAACGATCGTCCTGTCGACCTCAGACGGTCGACAAGGTTTCACTATTCACGCTGAGTGATTCACGGAGATCCGCCACTCGTCATTCAAACAACGACCACCGTTTTTCACCCCTCGGACGTCGACGCCGGTTCGGCCACCTCTTTCCCAGATGCCAACGTGAGCGCCAGCACACCCGACTCGGCAATTCAGATCGCTGAGTCATGGGTGGCCGACGGCCGCATGACATCATTTCCCCGAATGATGGCCGCCGCATCGCCGGTTGTGACCGCGGACGCGATCGGCACCGGTAGCCGTGACCCGTCGGCGCACCGGAGGTGGAGGGCGGTGCCGTTGACCTCGCCGTGCCCCTGTGGCAGCGGAGCGAAATGCACCCCGGATGGACTTCTCGGCATGAGTCGGCCGGACGACGAAACGGCAACGCTTTCCGAACGCCGCGGGCGCGGCCGAGTCCGGAGACTCGACCGCGCCTGCGTGTCCTGCAATGATGATCAGTGCGTGCGCGGGTCGACGTCGCTGCTGCGGCTGCCGGCCTTGGCCAGACCACGGCTGATCATGTAGCCGATGGTCAGCAGGGTGACGTACCACCAGGCCTTGTCGGCGGCGAAGTAGTCGGCGCCGTTGTTGGCGGCGCCGTCCCCGACGGCGTAAGAGGCAACGAGCACACCGATGACCGCGACCACGTAGACAACCAGTTCAGTGGTCTTGAACGAGGGCTTGGTCTCCTCGCCCCGGAAACGGGCGCCCTTCACGGTGACGTTCTCATTATGGGCGTGAGTGCTGGTAGCCACGGTTATCTCCTGGAGGGTTGCGTTCATGCCGTCTGGCAACGGCGCGCCAGGTGACTACCCGGCTTTCGAGGCGGCAATCAACCAAATCACAGCCCGTTCCCAGATTGTCATTAAGGGGCCACCTCGCAACGGCAATCACCTGGGCGACTCTGATTAGAGAAGGTCTCATTTCCCGCGGACAACAGCGTCCAGGCAACGGCAGGCGGAGCAGCGATTCTCGCGTGTGCTCGGGCCCTGAGCGGGTAGACGGGCAACCATGCGCATCGGAAACACGCGGGTTCGATTCCTCGGCGGGCCGGCCGGCTGCCTCGGCATGATCGCAGTGTCCATCTTGCTGTCGGTCGGACTGACCGTACTGCTCAACCTCGTCCTACGGTAAGCACCCGCGACGTACGAGTGCCGGATCACGCGCGGTCTGTGCATGATCTTAAGGTGGGGCGTGGCTCTGAATAGTCGGCCCCACACGGCCGAGCAGTGGCGGGTCTACCTTGCCGGGTACAGCGCGGATTTTCTCCGCGTCGCCGACGCCGATCGCCTTCAAGAGCTTGGGGCTGAACGGCGAAGCTCCGGCTGGCTCGGGTTCGCCGGCGCGGATCAGGATGCGCTCACTGCCGTCGAGGAGCGGCTCGGAGCGGCGCTCCCTCCGGGGTACCGCGCGTTCCTGGAGGCCTCCGACGGATGGCTCGAGATGGGGCCGTTCGTGTGGACGATGCGGACCACGGCCGACGTCGGATGGCTGCGCGACATCGAGCCCGACCTGTGCGACATGGGTGACAAGACCGACGAGTTGCTGGCCCGTGCGCTGCTGGTGTCCGCCGACGCGGATGCGTGCTACTGGCTACTCGACCCCGCGGATGTCAGCGACGACGGCGAATGGGCGGCGTACATCTGGGCATCGTGGTACCCGGGCCTGGGCGATCGTTTCGAGTCGTTCGCCGATCTGGTCGCCGCCGAGCGGGAGTCGTTCGAGGAGCTCAATGCCGGCGAGGGCCGGGCGGTTGAGCCGGCCGGGGCGGCCGAGCTCGTAACCCAGGGGCGGCAACTGGCTCTGCGGGGCGAGGCGCAGCGAGCGGCCGAGTGTTTCGAGACGGCGGCCCGTAAAGGGTCGGGAGCGGGGCAGTACCTCGCCGTCGTCATGGCGGCGTTCCTGCAACCCCAGGTCCACCACCGGATACGAAACGATGTGCTCGGGCATCCGCACGTGATCGAGGCGGTCGGCGCCGGGCGGGTACACGCCGAGCTTGTACCGCTTTTCCTGCGGCGTGAGTCCGGCGCCTGGGCCGGGCGGCTGGTGAAGGACGCGCTCGGTGAGCTCGGCGAGGCGCCGGTTTTGCCCGAAACACCGGACTTCGCCGCAGCACTGGACCAGGCCCGGGATCTGGCGCGCCGAGGTGACTCCGATGCGGCCTGGTCGGCGGTGGCGGCAGCGGTGCCGCGGTGGCACAGCGACGACCCACTGCGCATCGCGCCGTTGACGCTGCTCACCGATCCGGTGCTGCGAGCGCTGGTCACCCCGCAGCGGGCCGCCTGGATCGTCACCACCCCGAAGTCGGTCTTCACCGCACTCGACCCGACTACGTGAGTGCGTCGATGCTTGATCGGTGGCCACATGCGGGTAGGTTCTGGCGACCGGTACGCAACGGTTGCCCACGGCCCACGCGGCAGGCCTGAAACGAGGAAGACGTGTCCAGCGAAACACCGCCCTCACCACGCGTCCTGTCGATCTCGTGGGGGAGTATGGACGTCGAAGACCTGGGAGTCGGCAAGGACTTCAAGGTCTACCCCGGCGGTGGCCGGCCGTGGGACTGGTCCGAAACCGGCACTCGGCACAGCCCGGGCGTTCAGCCTGAGGACGTCGAGGAGCTTCTGGCGCACGGCGCCACGATCGTCGTGCTGTCACGCGGCATGCACCTGCAACTGCAGGTCGATCCGCGTACCCATGAACTGCTGAACGAGCGTGCGATCACCGTCCATGTGGCGGAGACCTCGGAGGCGGTGGAGATCTACAACGATCTGGCCACCCGCGGCGCTGCCGTTGCGGGCCTGTTCCACTCGACCTGCTGACGAAACCGTAGACCCCGCAGGGGGTACGCGGTCGTATCGGATACGAGCGCATCGCCCATGTGGGGAGACCTCCACTCACCGTGGTGACGGGTGGGGATGACGGGCGGGCTATTCGCTGCGGGAAGGGGCGTACCCCCGCAGGATGAACGCTATCGTCTCGTCGACGCCGGCTTCGATCTGGTCGGCGGGGAAGCCGCCGCTCACCGCCAGTTGGGTGAGGCCCTGCAGGGCGACGAAGAGCGGCAGCGACAGCAGGTCGACCGGTCCCTCGCGGACCTCGCCGCGGCGCTGGCCGTCGGCGATCAGGTCGGTGGCCAGGTCTTTGAGGCGGTGCATGGCGGTGATGAGGTCGGTGCTGGCGTCCGGATCGTGCTTGCGGCCATACATCAGGTCGAGCAGGGCGGCGTTGGCGGTGGCAAAGCCCAGGTAGGTGCGGGCGAGCGCGGTCAGCCGGTGCGCGAAGGTCTCGCCGGTCTGTTCGAGGGCGGTGTCCATCGCGCTGGTGAGGCGCTGAAAGCCTTCGATGGCGAGGGCGTCGAGCAGTGCCTGTTTGGTCTTGAAGTGCCGGCTGGGCGCGGCGGGGCTGACCCCTGCCTCACGGGCGAGCTCGCGCAGGGACAGCTCGGCCGGGCCGCGGGCGCGCAGGGTGTCCTCGGCGAGCGTGAGCAGGGCGGCGCGGAGGTCTCCGTGATGGTAAGGGCGAGCTTTCATGATCCCCATCCTAGCGTGATGTAGACGACGAACACATTGTGGGCGTTGACTACATTGTTATCGGTGCCTACATTTGGAGCAGCCTACAGGCCTCGCCATCGCGGCCGATTGACCGACAGGCCCAGCAGAAGGAGTCGCCGCTCATGGACAACCGGTTCAACATCGCCGCGCAGATCGGCGGGAAGGCCACCGGAGCCCGCCGCGCCCGCATGGAGGCCTCACCTCAGTACTCCGGCGGCCGATTCCGCAACAACGTGCCCACCAGCACCGGGATCTCGCTGTCGGCCGTACCCCGCGTCGCGGTCGCCGCCTTCACCGGCGGCGACACCCGGCGACCGCACCATCCGGTTCCGCTGGCCGACGCCACTCCCGGTGACGATGCTCAGGGACTTCACATCACGTGGTACGGGCACTCGTCCGCCCTGGTCGAGATCGAGGGCAGTCGTGTCCTGCTCGACCCGGTGTGGAGCGACCGCTGCTCCCCCACCCCGCTGGCCGGGCCGCGCCGCCTGCACCAGCCGCCGGTCGCACTGCGTGACCTGCCGCCGATCGACGCCGTGGTGATCTCGCACGACCACTACGACCACCTCGACATGCCGAGCATCCAGATCCTCGCCGACCTGCAGACCACCATGTTCGTGGTGCCGCTGGGCATCGGCGCCCACCTGGAGCGCTGGGGTGTGCCGGCGTCGCGCATCACCGAGCTGGACTGGCACGAGTCGACACGGATCGCCGGCCTCGAGCTGGTCGCCACCCCGGCCCGGCACTTCTCCGGCCGCGGGCTGAGCCGCGACGAGACCCTCTGGGCCAGCTGGGTGATCAACGGGCCGACGCGCAAGGTCTTCTACTCCGGCGACACCGGCTACTTCCCCGGCTTCGCCGAGATCGGGGAGACGTACGGTCCGTTCGACGCCACGTTGGTGCAGGTCGGGGCGTACGGCCAGGACTGGTCGGACATCCACATGGTCCCGGAGGACGGCGTCGCCACCCACGTCGACGTGCGCGGCGGCCTGATGGTGCCGGTGCACTGGGCGACCTTCGACCTGGCGCCGCACCAGTGGTCGGAGCCCGCCGAGCGGACCTGGCGTGAGGCGAAGGCCCGGGGCGTCCGGCTGGCGATCCCGCGCCCCGGCGAGCGTGTCGACGTGGACAACGCGCCGGAGATCGACGCCTGGTGGCAGCAGGTCGCCTGATCCCGGCAGGCTCTACCGGGCGGCGCTGACCGGCGTCGCCCGGCGGTCGAGGAGATCGGTGACGGCCGACTCCAGATCGGCGTGGGTGAACGTGAAACCGGCGTCGAGCAGGCGGCGCGGGACACAGCGGCGGCCGGTCAGCACCAGCATCGGGTCGGCGCGGAGGAAGACTGATCCGAACCGGACAATCGGCGCCGGGCTCGGCACGCCGAACGGACGGTGCAGCGCCCGTCGCAGTGTCGTCATCAGATCGCGGTTGCGCACCGGGAACGGCGCGGTCGCGTGCACGACGCCGGACATCACCGGCTCGTCGATGCAGTAGCGCACGATCGCGCACAGGTCGTCGATGTGCAGCCAGCTGATCCACTGGCGGCCACCGCCCATCCGGCCGCCGAGCCCCCACCGCACGAAACCGGTCAGCCGGTCGAACGCGGGTGTGCCCGGCTCGAAGACGATTCCGGTGCGCAGGATGACCCGGCGCGCCGCGGTGATCTCCGCGGCGGCCGACTCCCAGGCGCGGGCCACACCGGCCATCTGCGGAGGATCGTCGGCGGGTCGCGCCGACTCGTCGAGAACCGGCTCGCCCGCGTCGCCGTAGATGGCGAGCGTGCTCATCTGCACCAGCATCGGCAGCGGCCGGTCCAGGGTCGCGCACGCCTCGGCCAGCGCGCGGGTGGGCTCGGTGCGTGAGCGGGTCAGCAGCTCGATGCCGGCCGGCGTCGCCCGCCGGAACACCAGCTCGCCGCAGAGGTTGACGAGCACGGCACCGTCCAGCTCGGCAGACCAGGATCCGACGGTACGCCCGTCCCAGCGCACGTGACGGCCCCAGCGGACCGGCGTCGCCGAACGGCTGAGCACCACCACCTCGTCGCCCCGGCCGACCAGGTCACGGGCGATCCGCTGCCCGAGCGCGCCGGAGCCGCCGGCGATGACGACCTTCATCGGATCGCGGCGGCGGCCGGGCGCACCGTCATCGACGGCAGCGCGTCCCACACGGCGGCGATGTCGCGCATCAGCAGCCCGCAGTCGAGGATCGCCGACCCGGGCGGGAAGCGGACCGGGTCGTCGAAGAAGCTGGACCGCACCGAGACCGGCTCGACCGGGCTGACCCGCCAGTCCTTGCTGCGCAACCGCAGGCCGTCGAGGTGCGCCGGGTCGGGGGTGGCCGAGAACCCGTCGGCCCCGCAGCGGAAGAACTCCGACGCTGCCTCGGTGCCGGTGAACAGGTGGCTGCCCACGAGGGTGGCGGTGGTGCGGACGTGGACGTTCACCCGTACCCCCTCGGTGTGGTCGTTGATGTCGATCTGAAGCTCGTCCGCGCTCTCACGGACGTCGAAGCGGCTGCGGTGGTGGCGGCCCGGGAAGATCCGGCCGCCGGCCCAGGTGGTGAGCCGGGAGCCGGTGTCGCGGCGCGGGATGTAGACGCCGCGCGCGACCCCGTCCGGGGTGTCCCACTCGACCGCGATCCGGTGGGCGGCGTTCTCGCTGCGCAGGCCGAACGGCACGGGAATCGCGGCGGGGCGGACGCCGCTCAGCCGGATCAGGCAGAGACCCGAGACCGCCCAGCCGTTGACCACCTGTGGCCGCAGCGGGGCGGGCAGCAGCCGCGCGGTGAGCTCCGGGTCGGTGCGGTAGTTCATCAGCAGGCGTCGCTCGATGACGCTCGCCATACGTGGAGACCTCATCAGGTCGCCTCCCCCCTTATTGAGCGGTCGCTCAAATATCAGGTTACACCTTTTGAGCGACCGCTCAACCCCCTAGCCGAACCAGCGGTTCAACTGGGTGTCGAGGTCTCGCTGATCGTCACCGGCCCACGCGACATAGCCGTCGGGGCGCACCAGGACCGCCGGTTCGTCCAGCGCCGCGGTCGCGTCGGCGAGAAGGTCGACGCGGTCCGCCCGAGCACCCACGGTCAGGCGCTCGGTACGGTCCAACAGCAGGCCACGGCCCCGATGCAGCAGGTCGTAGAGACGGCCCACCTTCACGTCGAGATCGGGCAGGCGGCGGCCGACCAGGTCCGGGCCCGCGCCGAGGTCGTAGCGGATGCCGATCCCGGACGTCCTCTCCATCAGGCGCCGGTTCACCTCGTCGACGTCCATCAACTCGGTGAACAGCCGGTGCGCCGCCCGCGCGCCCGGCTCGTCGGACAGCAGCGCCGTCTGGGCCCGCGTGAGGTCGAGCACCCCCTCGGCGACCGGCCGGCGCTCGGCCTGATAGGTGTCCAGCAGACCGTCCGGCCCCCCGCCGCGAACCTCGGCGGCCAGTTTCCAGCCGAGGTTGACCGCGTCCTGCAGGCCCAGGTTGAGGCCCTGGCCACTGATGGGCGGATGAATGTGGGCCGCGTCGCCGGCCAGCAGCACCCGGCCCACCCGATACCGCTCGGCCAGCCGGGTCGCATCACCGAACCGTGACAGCCAGCGCGGCGAGTGCACGCCCGGATCGAAGCCGGCGATCGCCTGCAACCGCTCCCGGAAGTCGTCGAGCGTCGGCGGCTCATCCCGGTCGACGGACCCGGCGACCGGGATGATCACGCGGTAGAGCCCGGCCCCGGACGGCCGGATGTCGAACCGCCTGCCGGCCACGCC
Source organism: Actinoplanes sp. CA-252034 (assembly GCF_050956125.1). Classification (NCBI taxonomy): domain Bacteria; kingdom Bacillati; phylum Actinomycetota; class Actinomycetes; order Micromonosporales; family Micromonosporaceae; genus Actinoplanes; species Actinoplanes sp. CA-252034. Next base: position 4,611,877 of record NZ_CP191846.1, on the reverse strand, counting down.
GGACGGGATCCGGTCCACCGCCATCTCGCCCATCAGCGTGTCGTTGCGTGACGGTTCGCCGGGGAAACCGACACCGAGCAGCTTGCGGACGGTGCTGCGGGCGCCGTCACAGCCGACGAGATAGCGGGTACGCAGCCGCTCCCCACCCGTCAACTCGACGGTCACCCCGTCGTCGTCAGGCGCGAACCCGGCCATCCCGACGCCCCGCCGGACCTCGCCGCCGCGATCGATCACATGCTCCTCGAGCAGGCGCACGATCACCGGCTGCGGGATGCCCAGCAGATAGGCGTACGCCGGGTCCAGGCCGGCGGGCGCCGGTTTGTCGATGGCGGCGAAGTAGGCGCCGGGCGGCCGTCGGCGGCCGTGGGCGAGCAGTCCGTCCAGCAGGCCGCGCATGGCCATCAGCTCGATACTGCGGATGTGCAGCGCGACGATGCGGGCGAACGACGCGGGCTCGGTATCGGGGTCCACGACCAGCACGCGGACGTCGTGCAGCCGCAACTCGGCGGCGAGCATCGCGCCGGTCGGGCCGCACCCGGCGATGATGACGTCGAATTCCATCGGTGTTGCCTCTCGGGAGTGTGGGGCGCTCCCGGCGACAACTACGTCAATCGCCCGACCGGGACAGGACGGGGAGCACCCACATCGATACAACGGTCATGGGTCTCACCTCCTCGGGTGGTGTCGCGGTCAGCAGCAAACTATCGGCGCCCGTTCCCCGCTGTCAATCAGTGGAAACGCCGGACGAAGTCGAGGGCTTTGCCGGCGACCTCGTGCCAGCCGCCGTCGATGGTCAGCGAGTGCCCGCGGCCCGGGATCGTCACGATCTCGGTGATCCCGGGATTCTCCTTCTGCCGCCGGTAGGAGGCGTTGGCGATGGACCACGGAACGGTGTGGTCCTGCTCGCCGGAGATGATCAGCAGAGGGCCGCGGTCGGGGTTGCCAGTGTCCACCTTGACCTCGGTCCACGGGTTGAGGTTGGCGGTGGCCGCCTGGAACAGCGGCTCTCCCGAGGCGGGAACCGCGTACGTCGCATACAGTTCCCGGGCCTCCTGCTCGCTGACGGCGTTGGCGAAGCCGTACCGGAACTGGTCGTAGGTCAGCGGGACGGCCCGGTGGTAGTTGGCGGGATTGCCGATGACCGCACCGGCGACCCGCAGCGCGGAGATCGGCAGCGGCAGCACGCCACGGAACGGGGCCGGGTCGATCGCCACCGATGCCGCCGAGAGGCCCCGGCCGGCGCTGATCTGCGCGATCAGCCCACCGAACGAGTGCCCGACGACCGCCGGCCGCCGGCCGAGCCGTCCGATCAGGTCGCCGAAGTGGTCGGCGACCTGCCCGACGCTCTTGTTCGCGAACACCTCGGGGTGCGCGTGGGCCTCCTCCACGGTGTCCGGGTCGTCCGGCCAGCCCGGCACCACCGGCGCGTAACCGGCGTCGGCGAACAGTCGCGCCCACCGCTGCCAGCTGGACGGCAGCAGCCACAGCCCGTGGATGAACACCACCGGTGGCTTGCCGGAGGCGTTGGCGGCGTCGATCTGCGCCAGGTCGGTACGCAGGCTCATGTCGGTTCTCCTCGTCGGGCACACCGGTCCAGCGCCGGCACGCGGCAGCAGACTAGGCGGCGGGCGGCACGGCGAAGTTGGCCGTCAGCGCACGGCTCATGTCCGTCCGGGACCGGTTACGGGACGCCGTTGTCCCCGACGGGCAGCGCATGCCACGGTGTGAGCCGTGGTTGCGACACTCGATACCGTCACGCTGGCCCCGCCGGACCGAGAGGAGGCGGTCCGCTCGATGGTCCGCGGCAGTGTGGTGCGGGTCGAGATCGAACACCACGTCACGCCGTCCGATCTGACCGTCGCGCTCGCCCTCGGCCAGTGCGGCGACATCGGGGTCTGCGCCGCCCGGGCCACCCCGGCGACGGTACGCCGTACGCCACGCCTGGCCCGCGAGGACACCGAGCCGATGGTGTTCCTCAGTCTGCAGCGAACCGGCTCCAGCATCGTCGTCCAGCACGGGCGGGAGGCGGTGCTGACGCCGGGCGACTTCGCGGTCTACGACACCGCGTCGCCGTACAGCCTGCTCTTCGAGGACGGCATCGACACCACCTTCTTCCGCATACCGCGAGCGGCGCTGGCACTGCCCGGCGACGCCGTCCGGGACGTGTGCGCGGTCCGCATCGGCGCCGGCAACCCACTGGCCGCGCTCACCTCGCGGTATCTGGCCGGTCTCGCCGACGACCCGGCGATCCTCAGCGGGGGGTACGGCCCGGCCGTCGTCGTTCCGACGATAGAGCTGATCCGGGGAGCGCTGGCCGTGCAGAGCGGCGACGACCGGATCAGCCGTGAGCCGCTGGCGAACACTCTCGCCGCCAGGATCGTGGCCGACATGCGCGCACATCTCGCCGATCCGGGGCTTTCCCCGGCCCTGGTCGCCGCCCGGCATCACATCTCGGTGCGCTACCTGCACCGCATCCTGCAGCGGGAGAACATCAGGTTCGGCGAGTGGGTGCGGCACCGTCGGCTGGAGGGCGCCCGCAGTGACCTTGCCCGGAGCAGCACGCCGGTCGCGGCCGTGGCCCGGCGCCGGGGGTTCGCCGACGCGGCCCACTTCAGCAAGTCGTTCCGGGCCGCCTACGGCCTCAGTCCACGGCAGTGGCGGGCCACCGCGATTGCGACGGAGGTCTATCGTCGGCGGCCGTGACGGATTCACGGGGGCTGATCGAGCGTTTCAACGCGGCCTGGCAGCACGGCGACCTGCGCACGTTGTCGTCGTTGCTCGACGAGGACGTCGTGTACTGCCCGAACGCCTGGGACGGCCCGGCCTCAGCGGTGCACGGCCGGGACGCGGTGGTGGCCGTCTTCGCCGAACAGATCGGCCCCACCGAACCCTGGCTGGCCGACCCCGGCGAAGCCGCACAGGTCGAGCACGGCGAAGCCGACCGGGTCGATCCCGGCGAAGCCGACCAGGCCGAGCACGGCGAACCTGGGCGGGCCGATCCCGGCGAAGCCGAGCACGACGAGCACGGCGACGGTCCGGTTCTCGGGGACGTGTTCGCCTCCGGCGACCGGGCCGTCTGTGAGTGGGCGTGGCCGCCGGCCGAGGACGGCACGGTCCTGCGGGGCGTGGACGTCTATCGCACGCGTGACGGGCGCATCGTCGCCAAGGACGTCTACGGCAAGATCACGGCACCGCCTCCGCGGTGACCCGCGCGCGGCCGATCACGGCTGCCGCGACCACGATGATCGGGACCAGGGTCAGGTGGCACAGGGCGAGGCTGACCTTGCTGATCGTGTCGAAGTCGGCCGGCAATGTCATCCCGGCGATCGTGGCGACGGCCAGCAGTGGCCCGGTGACCTGCGCGGCCCGGACCGCCCAGGGCGCGCGAGGCGCCAGCAGCGCGACCGCGGCCAACCCGACGGCCAGCGGGATCACGCTGAACCCGACGACCGTCACCGCGTCCACCCGGGCGGGGCCGGACGGTGACGTGAACCGGAAGTCGCCGCCGGCCAGACGCCCGACCAGATAGACGAGCAGGTTGACGGCGGCGGCGACACCGGCGGCCGCGGCGACGACCGAAGCCCTAGACATCGGCGGCGGCCCGGTGGTTCAGGTAGGCCTCGATGCGGGCGAGCGCGCCCACCCAGACCTCGGCGGCGAAGAAGTCACGGACCTCGGGCACGGGGAACCCGCTCTGCACCACGGTCATCAGCGTGCCACCGTCGGCCGCCTCGAACGACACCTCGATGCGGGTCGTCATGGTCTGTCCGTCCGGGCTGACGCCGACCGACTCGGTGACGAGCCGGTGCGGCCGGTCGATCTCGAGGAACGTCTGCGTCTCCCGGAACAGCACGTCGGGGCTCGGTCCCCACACGGCGGTCTGGACGCCGCCGACGCGCAGGTCGACCTCGATCTCGACGATGCCGGGTGTCTCGTCGAGGATGCTGAACCAGATCTTCTGCTTCTCGGCGTCGGTGTAGGCGTCGAACACCTCTTCCGGCGTGGCCGGCAACTGCCGCGCCGTCCGCATCTCCAGTGTCATTCCGGAGTTCCTCTCGATTCGGTGCGCAAGGTGAGATAGGCGTCGAGGCCGTCCAGCCGGCGCGCCCAGAGTCGCTGGTAGAAGCTGATCCACGCCATCGCGTCGTCGAGCGGGGTGGCGCTGAGACGGCACTGCCGGGTGCGGCCGACCTTCTCGGTGACGACGAGACCGGCGTCCTCGAGGACCTGGACGTGCTTTTTCATGCCGGTCAGGGTCATGCCGGTGGGCTCGGCGAGCTCGCCGACGGTGGCCGGGCCCTCGCCGAGCCGGACGAGCACGCCGCGGCGCGTGGGGTCGGACAGGGCGGCGAACACCCGATCCAGAACAGCTTGCTGAACCATATGGTTCACCTTATGACACTGAACCTAAGAGTTCAACGTTGCGGGAAACGCGATCCCGCATGGCGTGCGTTGCCCGAAGGTCGTTGCGGTCCATGGACCGATTTCGCCGCCCCGGTACGACATCCCCGCCCGCGACCACAGTGGCAACCCGCTTACACCGTCGATCGAACCAGGCTCACCCGCCGCGCGCCGACTTGATGGGTGACCGGCTCGGATCGCACTGATCCGGCCTCTCGACAGGAGGACCCGCATGACGAACCTGCACACCGACGTGATCGAGACCGCCCCCGCCCGCCTCCGCCGTCTGCTGACCCGGTCGCTCGCCCTGGGAGCCGTCGCCGCGGGTGCAGCCGTTAGCTTCGCCGTTCCCGCGCACGCCGCCGGCATCACCGGCTACCACGTGGCGGGCACCGGAGGCTCTGGAACCCGTGTCGTCAGCGACCCGCGCAACACCAACGCAACCCAGGTCGCCAAGCTCGCCGACGGCACCGCGCTCACCATCGACTGTGGCGTCCGGGTGCGCAACGGCTACCGCGACACGGTCTGGCACCACATCACAGCGCCGGTCAACGGATATGTGGCCGGCTACCACACCGACATCCGCCGCTCCGACTGGTTCCTGCGCGGTGAGGCGACCTGCTCCACCACGACCCCGCCGGTGACCGCGCCCGCACCGACCACTCCCGCACCGACGACCCCGGCTCCCACCACGCCGGCCCCGACGACCCCCGCGCCGACCACGCCGCCGGTGACCTCGGCGCCGCGGGGCGCGACGATCACCTACAACCAGGGGTACGCCGGCACGTGCGTCTTCTACGTGCTGGACCGCTTCAAGACGCTGACCGGCGTGTACCCGAAGGCGTTCGGTGACGCCAAGTACCTGGCCGACAGTGCCGCCTCCAACGGCTGGGCCACCGGCTCGACCCCGCGCGTCAACAGCATCGCCATCTTCCAGGGTGGACAGAACGGCGCCGGTAACCAGTACGGCCACGCGGCCTGGGTCGAGAAGATCGACGGCAACAAGATCTACGTCTCCGAGTGGAACTTCCCGAACCCGTACACCACCACGTACCGCTGGCTCACCCCGGTCTCGGGCGTGAAGTACATCTACGCGCAGTGACCTGACGCGGCCCGGCCCCGGCACAGTGGATGCCGGGGCCGGGCCGCGCTCGTCACCCTCGGACGGCGGCCCGCGCCTGCTCGACCTGCTCCACGACGGCGTGCGCCTGCTGCGACCGCGCGATGGCGTGCGCCTCGTCGAGAATCGCCGACGCGTCCGCCCCGCGATCCTGCGCCGCGGCGATGTAGGCCAGGCCGACCATGTTGGCCCCCACCCCGGCCGGCGTCCCCGCTTCACGCCACAGCCGCGACGACTCCTCCAACCGCTCGCGTGCCTCGTCGAGCCGACCGGCCGCGTGTGCGGCGATGCCGAGATGACGCAGCGTCTCCGCGTGCGTCGGCTTGTCACCGGTCCGGGCCGCACGCTGCCGGGCCTGTTCCAGGTGCGGGATCGCTAGGTCCTCGTCGCGCCGGATCACCTGGTGCAGGCACCCGATCCAGAACAGTGCCGCACCCTCGCCGCGCTCGTCGCCGGCCTGCCGGTAGAGCGCCGCCGCACGCTCGAACAGCGGCAACTCCGCCGGGTCCTCGGCCGGTGTCGAGCCCGCGGCGCGGGCGGCCAGATATCTCGCGTGCAGGATCCTGCCCCGGGCCAGCGCGACGTCTGCCTCCACCGCGTCCAGCCCGCGCTCGGCGCCGGCCAGCTCGCTCGCCTCACCGCCGAAGACCGCCCGCTCGTACGCCGCACCGGCCTTTTCGATCCGTCGGTCCACACCCATCACTGTCCGCCGGGCGCGTACTGGTTCAGCATGTCGCCCCAGCCGGCCTGGATCATGGCGGTGAAGCGCCACTCGCCGGCGACCTTGGCCATCACGTCGGCGTAGCGCATGTGCAGGGTCTGCCCGTCGGTGGTCACCGTCGAGTCCGTGACGACCACGGCCAGGTCGGCGTTGAGGAACGCCGGACGACGCCGGTTGTCGATCGTCGCCGAGGTGGCGGCCATGCTCATGCTCTGGATGAACGTCTCCCGGTCCCACTGCTGGGTGACACACTCCCCGCGGGAGTCGTTCGTGGTCACGGTCAGCGGGAAACGGGCCACGTCGGCCATGGCGGCGGTGTTGTTGTCGCGCGCATACGCGTCATACCGGTCGAACCAATCCAACAGTGCACGGGTCTGCTCCGCGGTGGCCTCGAACGGGACGGTGGTGAGCGGGTTCTGGTCGGTCAAGGCGATCCCCTCCACGGACTGGCAAGAAACTCCGTGCAGTATACAGAGTTTATTGTCGCCGGTGCACCGCGTAGGTCAGGTGCGTCACCCGCTCCGACGGCTCGGAGCGGATCTGCCGCAGCTCGACCCGGGACGTGTCCACGCCGTCGAACAGGCGGGTGCCGGCGCCGAAGAAGACCGGGGACAACGCGATCGTGAACTCGTCGACGAGACCGGCGTTCAGGTACTGCAGGATCGTCTCGCCGCCGCCCCCGATGCGCACGTCGCGATCGCCGGCGGCCGCGCGGGCCTGGTCGAGCGCGGACTCGATGCCGTCGGTGACGAAGTGGAAGGTCGTCCCGCCGGGCCGCTCCCACGGGTCACGTCTGCGATGCGTGACGACGAAGACCGGGGTGTGGAAGGGCGCGTCCTCCGGCCACGACTGCTCGCCGAGGTCGAACATCCGACGGCCCATGACGGTCACGCCGGTGCGCTCGAACGTCGCCCGTGCGATGTCGTTCGCGACCCCCTCCTCGCCGCCGTCACCGAAGCCGAGGTTCTCCCGGAAGAAGCGCAGTGGGAAGATCCACTGCTGCAGCGCCATCCACTGGGCCATCCACCGCCGTACCTCCGGATGGTCTTGACTCTCCTTGGCGAAGAGATTGTCGACCGGCGCGGGCACCGGCGCGACGTAGCCGTCCAGGGACATCGACACGCTGAAGAAGACCTTGCCGGCCATCAGGCCTCCACCTCCGTGAACAGGGTCCCGGTGACGTACGCCGCCAGGTGTTCGAGGGTCTGCCGGCCGCCCTCGATCGCGTGGTATTTCTCGACCGCCTGGTCCCGCAGCTGCTTGGTGGGGAAGACGGTGCGCATCTCGATCCGCGTCGCCGCACCCTCGGCGGCGAAGGTCAGGATCGACTCGAACGCGTTCGGGTCGTCGCTGTGCTCACCGTGGAGCATGGCGATCCGCTCCGGCGCGACGATCTCGGTCCAGGTGATCCACTCCTGGTAGTCGGTGCCGTCCGGCCCGTGCATCACGAAGTCCCACACCGCGCCCTCGCGGAAGACGAAGGACCGTGTGGTGGTGCTGAACCCTTCCGGCCCCCACCACCGTGACAGGTGCCGGACCTCGGTGAACGCCGTGAACACCAGCTCCCGTGGCGCGTCGACGACCCGGGAGATCACGATCTCCCGATCGGTGTCTGCCATACGATCACTCCTCCTGTGCCTGCTTGAGCTCCTGCACATACGCGTCGAGCCGGTCGAAGCCGCCGGCCCAGAACCGCTCGAATCCACCGAGCCACTCGTGGACCGGCTGCAGCGCGCGGGCATCCAGCCCGTACAGCCGCTGCTTGCCGGCCTCGCGAACCCGGACCAGACCGACCTCCCGCAGCACCCGCAGGTGCTTGGAGGCCCGCGGCTGGCTCATCCCCAACTGCCGGGCCAGGTCGGTCACCGGCCACTCCCCCGCCCGCAGCAGCACCAGGATGTCCCGGCGCTGCGGCTCGGCGATCGCGTTGAACGCGTCCGACGTCGTCGCTGCTCGTGCCACGGCAGCCATCATATTCCCATAACGGAATGCGTCAAGGACGGAATCGGCGAATCAGCGACACGATCGTGGCGTCATCACCCAGTCTGGTTGCCGTGCCGGTGCCCGACAGCGAAGACGACGGCCCGGGCGGCTGGGCCGGCTTCCGGATCGGCGCCGCCCTCGGCATCGCGCTGCTGGCCGGGTTCGTGGGCGGCCGCGTCACCGCCCCCTCGCCGTCGCAGCCCGCCGCCCAGGACGCGCCGACGCCCGGCTCGGCGTTCTTCGTGAGCGACGCGCCGCTCCATCAGCACGGCGGAGTGGCGACCACGGACACGGCAGGTCTCACCCGCACCGCGGCCGGGCTGACCCTCACCACCGAGACGACCGCGTTCACGCCCGGCCGCCGCAGCCCGTTCCGCTTCCGGATCGTCGCGCGCGGCGGCGCGGCGGTCACCACATACACGACGGCCCACGAGCGTCTGCTGCACCTGATCGTGATCCGGCGCGATCTCACCGGCTTCCAGCACCTGCACCCCACGATGGCGCCGGACGGCACCTGGAGCACCGACCTGGCCCTCGCCGCACCGGGCAGCTACCGCGCGATCGCCGACTTCACGGCGGTCGTCGGCGGCGGCCCGGTCCCGGTGGCCCTGGGCGTCGACCTGACGGTCACCGGAGATCACCGGCCGACTCCGCTTCCGGCGCCGGCCTCCCCGGTCGAGACCGATGATCTGACGGTACGGCTGGACGGCTGGACGGTCGCGGTGACCGGCGCCGACGGCTCGCCGGCGAGCCTGGAACCGTACCTGGGCGCGAGCGGCCACCTCGTGTCGTTCCGCGAGGGCGACGTGGCGTACCAGCACACCCATGCCAAACCGGACTCCCCGCCGGGCGCCGCCCGTTTCCAGGTCGCCCCGCCGGCCCCCGGCCGGTACCGCGTGTTCGCCGAGTTCCAGGTCGCCGGAAAGGTCCACGTCGCGGCATTCACCGTCGCCGTGAGCTGACCGCTCGTCCGTTCGGGTGCATTCGCGAACCGGTTGTTCGACGGAGAAACCGATTCCACGAACAAGGTTCAGGCGTCAGCAGTATCGTCAGGCATCCGCACGTCTCCGGAGCGCCTCATGCATGCCATCGCTGATCCGCCGCTTCTCTTGACCGACAATCCGGTTACCGGCCGGGGAGACGACCAATTCGGTTTCAGCACGCACGGCCGTGTGCTCTGCGATGCCATTCAGGCCGCCGTTCACCTGCCTCTCACCGTCGGCGTCTTCGGTCCGTGGGGAACGGGCAAGTCGAGCTTCCTCAACATCTGCCGCGACATGCTGGAGCAGCGTGGCATTCCCACGATCGCCTTCAATCCGTGGAAGTACGACGACAAGGAGGCGATCTGGCACGCCCTGATCCAGACGATCCTCACCGAGGTCGCCGACGAGCCGGAGGGCAGGCGTCACGATCTGGCGGCCAAGGCCCGCCGTTTGAGCAGCACCGCGACCTGGCTGCTGCTGCGGCACGCCGCCGGGCCGCTGACCGCGGGTCTCGTCGACGGCGACGACGTGACGACGGCCCGCGACGCCTGGCAGAGCCGGGGCGTCGAGAACTACCGGCACATCAATCACTTCGAGGCCGACTTCGCCGAGGTGGTGCAGACCTTCCTCGGCGACCGGGGCCGGCTCGTGGTGTTCGTCGACGACCTGGACCGGTGTCACGGCGACACGGCCATCGCCGTCCTCGACGCTCTCAAACTCTTTCTCGGCGAGGCCTCCTGCGTTTTCGTGCTCGCCATGGATTTCGACGTGATCTCGACGGCGGCCGCCAAACGGGTCGACGGCGATCAGGCCCGCGGCCGTCAATATCTGGAAAAGCTGATCCATTTTCCGTATCACCTGCCGGAGGTGCGGTTCGAGGCGGTGTTCCGGCAACTGCAGGATTCCGTGGTGACCGAGCTCAGAGGCGACCCGGCGCTGTGGCAACTCGCCGAGGGCGCGTTCGGCGACAATCCCCGGCGGATCCGGCGGTTCATCTCGGCGCTCAACCTCACCACGGCGACGCTGCGCCTGCATTCCCGGCCGAGCCGGGACCGGCTGATGCAGGCCGCGATCCTGCTGGCCTTGCGGATGCGCTTTCCCGACTTCTTCCGGCGGGTGCAGGCGAACCCGGCGGTGTGGGTACGGCTGGACGAGGCCGCCCGTACCCAGAACAACGCCGGGCTGCGCCAGGACGAGGTGGAGCTGGCCTCGGCCGAGCCCGCCCTGTCCGACCTGCTGCTCACGATCAGGCCCGGCGAGCGCAGCGGCTGCTCGTTCCCGTCCATCCCGACGAAGGCGCAGATCGAGGTGGTCACCCAGGTGCTGACGGTGACTGGCGGGCCCGGAGACCCGCCATGACCGGCGAGCCCGGCCATGTGATCGGTCTGGACATCGGCGACGGCGAGAGTTGCCTGGCCTGGGCGCCGGCCGACCGTTCCCAACCCACGCGGATCCATACGCGGCCACGATCCGGCGAGCGCAGCATCGTGACCGCCATGACGCGATCGCCGTTCGGCGCCGGCAGGCTCATCGGCGACGAGGCCGTGACCAGCCGCGGGGCGGCCCGCTTCGGCGTCAACTTCAAGACCGCTCCGGACGTGCTGTCGCCCGGGATCCCCGATGCCGTCCTGTTCGCGCAGACCCTGCTCGCGGAGTTCGGGGGCCGGCATCCGGAGGTCCTGCGCGACGGTGTGGTGTACGTCGGGCACCCGGCGGGCTGGTCACCCGAGGTCGTTGACGCGTACGGCCGGCACCTCGAATGTCTCGGCGTGCCGGTGCAGCTGATGCCGGAGTCGCAGTCCGCCCTGCTCCACGTCCGTGACCGGGGCCGTGACCAGCGAGAGCTCGAACGGGTCCTGATCGTCGACATCGGCTCCTCCACCACGGACTTCACCGTCGTCGAGGATCTGTCGCCACGGAACCTGCCGGTCGGGGCCGCCCTCGGCTGCCGGCAGATCGACGAGCAGCTCGCCGGTCTGGTCCGGGCCGCCCTGAGTCACGACGCGGCACTGGCCGAGGCGCTGGCCGGCGACGGCGGATCGGACTTCCTCCTGCTGGCCTGCCGGTGGGCCAAGGAGGCCCAGTTCTCCGGTGTGCCCCGCCGGATCATGGACCTGCGCGAGTCGTGCGAGGAGCGCTTCCGGCCGATCGTCGCCGGCGCGTGGACGTGGCTGCTCGACCTGGAGATTCCGCAGACGGTGGCGGCGCCCGGTGGCTGGGGCGACCGCTTCCGTACCGTGCTCGTCGAGGTCGCCGACCTGCTCGGTGACCGCCCGCATCTGCTGGTGCTCACCGGCGGCGGTTCGCGCATGCCGCTCGCCGGCCGCCTGTGCCGCGAGGTCTTCCCCACCTCGATCGTCGAGCACGACGACGAGCCGGCGTTCGCGGTCGCCCGAGGGCTGGTGAGCAACGGGCAGCATCGCTCCGGTGTGCGCCGCTTCCGGCGCGAGGTGAGCGAGCTGGTCGAGGCGCCGGCGACCAGGGAGACGGTCCGGGCCGAGGCGGTGCAGGCGCTGAACACCCTGAAGGACAAGGTCGCCGGGCAGATGCTGGAGTCGCACGGCTCGGCCGCCGCTCTCACGAGCCACATCAAGTTCGGGATGTACGAGGCGACGCGTGCTCTGGCCGACTCGCTCACCTACTACCTGTCGATGCGGGTGGAGCGGATCTGCCGGCGGCACGGTGTCCCGGTCGACCGGGTGCGGCTGGAACTGGCCCTGCCGGATCTGTTCTCCGACCGCCTGGACCTGATCCTCGACCGCGTCCACCGGGCCGAACGTCTCACCGAGCACAGCACACCGGGGTTGCTGAGCCAGCTCGGCGTTCCGCGCGAGGCGGCGAACCAGGCGTTCGGCTCGGCCATCGAACGGGCCCGGGCCAGGTTCGCGCCGTCGCTGGACCCGCAGCTTGCGAGCTTCGCGATCGGCGCGGTCACCAGCAGCTCCGGCCTGGCCGCCGACCGTGCCGCCCGGAGGTGGATCCAGCGGATCGTCCGCCTGGGCGAGTACACCCCGGACGAGCTCGACCGGATCACCGCCACCGTGATGGCGGCGGTGATCGAGCAGACCGAGGACCGGGCCCGCGACCTGGAACGCTGGCTGGCCTGACCCGTCACCCGTCAGTCGACGACGTGCTCGTTGGGGTAACCGAGAACCGGGCCCTCACCGAAGGAGGTCAGGGTCCGGGCGCCCCAGCAGGTCACCGTGCCGTCGGTGCGGGCCGCGCACGTCGTCGTGCCGTTGGTGGCCAGATGGGCCACCAGCATGATGCCGTCGCGGTCGTAGAGCACCTGTGCCAGCGGCTCACCGGCGCGCAGCAGCCCGTTACCGGTCTGGCCGCCGGCACTCGCCCCGAAGCACCACCCCTGCGGGTTGGGGCTCTTGACGCAGGTCAGGTCACCGGCGACGGCGAGGCGGGAGGCCTTCACGTCGGCGACCAGGGTGGGTGAGGTGCGGCCCTCGAGGTCGCCGAGGCCCAACTGGCCGGACTCGTTGGCGCCGAAGCACCACAGCGCCCGCGACGGCAGCAGCGCCACGGCACACGTGTGGGCCCGGCCCACACCGAGCGCGATCACCCCGTACAGGCCGGGAACCCGCCGGGCGATCGCCGTGCCGGAACCGGAGTGGCCGAGCTGGCCGTCGGTGTTCGCGCCGAAGCACCACATCCCGCCGGAGGTGGGGGTGGTCTCGACGTACCGCTCGGTGGCGCAGACGTGCCCGGGACCGACCGCGACCTGGGAGATCCCGGTCAGAGGCTGGCCGGCGTCGTCGACGACCTGGACGGGCTCGGGGTTGGGGGTCCTCTCGGTCAGGCCGGCGCCGAGCAGGTCGGCGCGGCCGAAGCACCACAGGGTGCCGTTGGCCCGCCGCACGCAGGTCACCTTGTCGCCGACGGAGATCTCGCTCGCGCCCTTGATCGGCACCGGGGCCGGGGTGACGGTCGGGGCCGCGGGCTGTCCGGCCTGGCCGGCGTCGTTGGCGCCCCAGCAGTAGACCTCGTTGGCCTCGGACAGCACACACGTGGTGCCGGCGCCGACCACGACCGTGCGGGCCTTGACACCGTCGGGCAGCGGCACGCGAGTCGGGTGCGGGACCGGAACCCCGGCCACACCACCGGCGTCGCCCCACCGGTTGTCGCCCCAGCACCACACCCCGGCGTCGCGGATGACGCAGCCGGCGTCGTCACCCACGGCGATCCGGGTCGTGCCGCCCAGGCCGGCGATCGGTCCGCTGGCCCGTGACGAGCGGCTGTCGGCGCCGGTCCCGAGCTGGCCGGAGCCGTTGGCGCCGAAGCACCAGAGGGAGCCGTCGCGGGTCAGCGCGCACGTGGTGGCGCCGGTTCCGCCGGCCGCGGCGACGGAGGTGGCGGTGTCCAGGTTGAGGACGGTCATCGGGACGGCCCAGTCCAGGCCGGCGCCGTCGCCGAGCTGTCCGGCCCGGCCCGCGCCGAAGCACCGGGCCTGCCCGGAGAGCAGGGTCACGCAGGTGTATCGGTTACCGGCGCTGACCGCGGTGGCGGCGGGCACGGTCACCGCGGCGGGGCCGCCGGTCGTGGCGACGGTGCGGCCGAGCTGGCCGGCGTCGTTGGCGCCGAAGCAGGACACCGCGATGCCGGTCAGGGCACAGGTGTGGTCGGCGCCGGCGGAGACCGCCGACACGCCGGTCAACCCGGAGACCCGGGCGGGGGTACGGGCCGACGACACCGTGCCGGAGCGCTGGCCGTGCTCGTCGGCACCCCAGCAGGCGACGGTGCCGCCGGTGAGCAGCGCGCAGGCGTGGCCGCCGCCGACCGTGACGGCGGTGGCGGTGGCGGCGTCGGGCAGGGTGACCCGCACCGGGACGGCGCTGGACGCCGGGCCGCCGAGCTGGCCGCGGGAGCCGTCGCCGAGGCACCAGACGGCGCCGCCGGCCACCACGCAGGCCGTGCCGCCGTCGGTGTCCACGGCGGTGACCCCGGACACGCCGGCCACCACGACCGGGCGGCTGGTCTGGTCCGGTCTGCCGAGGACCGCTCCCCAGCACCAGAGCACCCCACGGTCGGTGACCGCACAGGCCTGCCGGGCGCCCGCCGCGACCTGGACGACACGGGTGGGGCCGGCCACCACGACCGGTCCGGTGGTGGAGTTGACGGTGGAGAGGTCGCCGAGCTGGCGGTTCTCGTTGGCGCCCCAGCAGCGGGCGGTGCCGGCGACGTGGACGGCGCAGGTGAACGCGGTGCCGACCGACACGGACTGCCACGGCGCGCGGGGCGCCGCCACGGCGACGACCGACAGCGGCGAGACGGTGCCGTCGTCGTACACGCTCTGCACCTGGTAGCGGTAGGCGCGGCCGTCGGTGAGCTGCCGGTCGGTGTTGGCCGGCAGGGCGGTACGGGCGATCTCCACACCGTCGCGCAGCACCCGCCACTGCGCCACGGTCCGGCCCTTGGGCGCGGTGAACGTCAGTTGCGCGGCCTCGTGCAGCCCGGTGGCGGTGACCGAGGGCGCGTCCTCGGCCGGTGGGGCCGGGCGGGCGGTGACGGTGGCCGACGGCGCCGACTCGACGCCGCGGGCGTCCAGCGCGGTCACCCGGTACTCATAGGCGGTGTCGTTGTCGAGGGCACCGTCGCGGGCCGGGGAGGCGGGCACCTCGGCGACCCGCGTCCCGTTGCGGTACACCCGGTAGCGTGCCGCCGACGGGAGGGGCATGTCCCAGGTCAGGGTCACTTCGGTGTTGCCGGCGACGGCACGCAGGCCGGTCGGCGCGTTCGGTGGGATCGCCCGCGCGGTGGCCGCGACGGTCGGGGACGGCGGGGACCACTGCTGGTCGGCGCCGACGGCCACCAGCGCGTACCGGTAGGTGATGTCGTTGATCGCGGACGTGTCGACGAAGCCGGTGCCGGTGATCACCCCGCCGAGGGCGTTGCCGTCGCGCAGCAGCACCCATCGGCCGGTGCCGCCGCGCGGCCAGGAGAGGGTGACCTTGCTGTCGCCGGCGACGACGGCGGGTGCCGCGGGGGCTCCGGGCGCGGGACCGGGTACGGCGGAGACCGTGGCGCTGCGCGGCCCGGCGGCCATGTTGGCGTTGTAGGCCACCACCTGGTACTGGTACGTCTTCTTGTTGACCAGCCCCGAGTCGGTGTGGCCGAGCGCGTCTCCGGGCACCTCGGCGACCCTGGTGTTGTTGCGGTACACCTCGTAGGAGGCCACCGGGTCGACCGGGTCGGGCCAGCTCAGCAGGACGGCGCCGTCGCGGGGCTGGGCCGTGACGGGGCCGGGCGCTGCGGGGATCGCCAGCGGTGTGGCGACCCGGATCGGCGACGGGCCGGACAGCTGCCCCGACACGACGACGCGTACCTGGTAGCGGTAGGTGACGTTGTTGGTGAGGTCGACGTCGGCCGCGGTCACGCCCGGCGCGGCGACCGTGGAGAGCATCGTGCCGTCGCGGTAGACGTGATAGCGCTGAGCCCCGGCGACCGCGTTCCAGACCAGGTCCACCCGGGCCGCACCGCCGGTGGCGAGGAGACCGAACGGGGAGCGCTGCTCCTCCTCGGTCGGGATAGCGGTGACCTGCACCGACTTCCCGGCGACACCGATCTTGTTCACTGCTTCGAGGCTGATCAGGTAGGACTTGTCGTTGGTGAGCCCGCCGACGGTCAGTGCCTGGTCGCCGACCCGGGCGGTGGCGGCCACCTTGCCGTCGACCCGGGCGCGGACCGTGTCGGCGATGGTGTTCTTCGGCTTCTGCCAGCTCAGCGTGGCCTGGCCGTTCTGGTTACGGACCGCGACGCCGTTGAGGGCGGGCGGCGGCGCCTGGGGGGTGACCGTCCGGGTGGCGCTCTTGGCCGAGCGGCGTCCCTTGGCGTCGATGCTGCGCAGCGCGTACTTGTAGGTGACGCCGTTGCGGACGGTCTCGGTGGTCCACCGGCTGCCGGTCACCTGCTTGGCGAAGACGGCCCCGTTGCGGATGACGTCGACACCGACTGAGCCGGACGCCTTCTTCCAGGTGAGGGTGACGGTGCCGTCACCGGCGACCGCGGTGAAGCCGCTCGGTGGCGCGATGCTGGAGCCGGCCGCCATCGCCTCCGCGGTCACGCCGAAGACGCCGAGAAGGATCAGGGCGAGGAGGTACGCCGTGGGCCGCCGATATGCGGCGCGGTTCAGCGGCATGTTCCGGTCCCTGCGTCGTGGAAGTCGATCGGGGCGGGCTCGGCCTGGACGAACTCCCAGGTGTACGCGCCCTCGGCGAGACGCATGAACAGCATGCCGAACAGCGCCACCGACGTGTCGGCGTACTTGGCCTCGATCCGCCCGGCCAGGTCGGGGCGCTCGTGCTCGTCGGCGACGTCGTAGTTGTTGGCGCCGCCGGTGCCGACGATGAACTGCCGGATGCCCTCGTTCTCCGGCACGACGACCGGTGGGGCCATCGACGTGCCGTTGACCGTGTCGGCGCGGCCGAGCGGCGCGAACCGCTGGTAGTTGTGGTCGTGGCTGACCAGGACCACATCGACGCCGCCGGCGAGCAGAGCGTTCCAGACCGGGGTGAGCGGCGCGTAGTCGCCGTGGTGGCCGGCCGACCACAGCGGGTGGTGCCAGTAGGCGAGGGTGCACCGGTTGGGGTGGGCGGCCAGGTCGGACTTGAGCCAGTTCATCATCTTGCTGCCGGGGCCACAGGGGGCGGCCGGGCCGCACAGGTTCGAGTTGACCGCGATCATGTGCCAGCTGCCGATGTCGTAGCTGTACGCGCCCGGCACCCCGTAGTTGTTCTCCTGCTCGGCCTGCTTGCCGAAGTAGCCGTAGTAGCCATCGGCCCCGGCCGTCTGGTACTCGTGGTTGCCCGGCACCGGACGGCTGATCGCCTTGTAGGGGCCGAAGAACTGGTCGTACACGTTGATGAACTCCTCGGGCCGGCCCTTCTCGTACTGCAGGTCGCCCAGCGGCAGGAACGCGGCCAGGCGCTGACCGGCGAGCAGGTCGGCGACGCTGTTCTCCCGGCAGCCGGCCGGGCTGCCCTCGCCGCCGCGGTACACCATGTTGGTGGGCGCGCAGGCGATGTCGCCGACGGCGGCGATCAGCTCCCCGTCGGCGTTCGCGGCGACCTGCGGCGCGGCGGTCCGGGTCGGGCCGGTCTTGGCGCCGTCGTCACCGCCCAGGGCGGCATAGCCCGCGGTCGGCAGGAGCACGGCGACCAGCAGACCGGCGACGAGACCGGATTGGCGCCGTCGGCGCCGGCTCAGTGAGAAACCCACGGCGACCACGATCAGCGGTCCGGGTGGCCGTCCGGGCGCGGGCCCGGGTGCGATCCGGTTGCGGGCCGCTCACTCCTGCCCGGCAACTCGGAGGCGACCCGGGGCACACCGCCGCCACGGGAGAGTCGGGATTCCAGACGACCGGGGGTTGACGATGACGAGCAGTACGGGGCGGGTCCGCCTGCTGGCCTTCGTGGCGTTCACCGCGGTCACCCTGACCGGGTCGGTGGCGTATGTCGCCGACGCGTACGCCGACCGCGCCGGCGCCGTCCGCGACACGGGCACCGACACCGGGGCGGACGCGGCGACGGTGGCGGCCGGGCCGCACGTGGTGTTCCGCAACACCGCGGCCGGTCCGGACGAGGGGCATGTCGCCCTGGTGCCGGTGGACGCGCCGGGCGGGGCGCGGGCGATCACGCCGGCGGTCTGTGACCGGGTGTACGCGACCCGGGTCCGGGCCGTCTGCCTGGCCGCGCATGCCACCGCGGTCAGCCGCACCTACCGGGTGCGGCTGCTGCGCCCCGACTGGACCGTCGACCGTGAGCTGGACGGCTTCTCCGGCCTGTCCAGCCGCACCCGGCTGGCGCGGGACTCGGCACGGGTGACGACCACGGCGTTCGTCTACGGCGACTCGTACAACTCGCCGGGCCGGTTCTCCACCCGGACCACGATCAGCGACGTGGCCGGCGACGGGCGGGTGGAGCTGGAGGACTTCGAGTTCCGTGTCGACGGGCGGGTGAACCGGCGCGCCGACCGCAACTTCTGGGGTGTCACGTTCACGACGGACGGTGACACGTTCTACGCCACCGGCGCTTCGGACGGGCGGACGTGGCTGGTCCGGGGCAGCGTGTCGGCGCGTACCCTGACCGCGCTGCATCAGGATGTCGAGTGCCCGTCGCTGTCGCCGGACGGCACCCGTGTCGCCTACAAGCGGCACGGCGACCTGCCCGACGGGCAGTGGCGGCTCGCGGTGCTCGACCTGCGGACCGGGCGGGAGACGGTGCTGGCCGAGACCCGCAGCGTCGACGACCAGGCGGAGTGGCTCGACGACGAGCGTGTGCTGTACGGACTGCGTACCGGCGCGATCGGTGAGCAGCGTTCGGACGTGTGGGTGGCCGACGCCGACGGCGGCGGGTCGCCCGAGGTGCTCATCGAGAACGCCTGGTCGCCCGCCGTCGTACGGTGATCGTCAGTTGGGGACGGCGTTGAGCTTGATCTTGCCGTCCTGGCGGGTGCAGGTGCCCCAGCCGTTGGCGGTGGTCACCTTCAGGTAGTAGGCCCGCTTGGGGTCGAGCCCGGTGAAGATCTTGGAGAACTTGGCGTTGGTCCAGCCGCTCTGGGTGGCCGTGGTGGTGGTGATGACCTTCTTGTCGATGATCCGGACCAGCTGCAGGTTCAGGGTGACGCCGATGGTCGGGGCCTTGAGGTTGTCGGGCCGGGCACCGCCGGTCGGTCCGCCGAGGTAGCCCTTCCACTGCGGCGTGGCCATCTCGAAGGTGGCCCGGGTCCGGTCGGCGGCCCGGTAGGCGCGGGCCTTGGTGACGATGGTCGGCGCGAGCGACTTCTCGACGACCGACACCGACGCGCCCTGGCCGAGGCTGTCCTCGGCGCGGACCGTGATCCGGTAGGTGGCGCACTTGTCGGCGGTGGCGACGGTCAGCTTGTACCGGCCGTTGACCTGCGCCTGCGTCCCCTGGACCAGGTAGTTGGTGATGGTGCTGCCGTCGGTGACCTTGACCCGGTAGCGGGTGGCGTGCGCGGCCGGCTTCCAGTAGACGTCGGTCTGGGACGCGTTGACCGTCGAGCGGACCTGCTGCACGCCCATCGGCGTGCTGGGCACCTCGGCGACGGAGACGGGCGCCGCGGACGCCGCCTGCGGCACGGCGAGCAGCCCTCCGGCGACGGCGAGGCCCAGCATTGCGGTGTGACGCCAAAACTTCATGTTCAACAACCCCGTTTGGTTCGTGGTGACTTCAACCAATCTGACGGCCGAAGCTCAAGTGCGGGTCAAGCGGCGTTCTTGATACGTCATGCCCTGCCGGCCCGGCCCGCCGCGATCGCCCCGAGGTCGCCGTTGGGCTGGTAGGCGACGACGTGGTAGGCGGCTCCGGCGGTGGCATTGGGGTCGGTGTACTGCTCGGTCCGTGTGCCGTTCACCAGCCCGATGCGGTCCACGAGGTGCACGTCGCCCTTGGTGGTGTCGTCGACGGAGACGTACACCTTGGCCCAGGCGGCGCCGGGCGGCGCGACCCCGGTGTACGAGCTGGTGATCCACCGGCCCGCGGTCTCGATCGAGCCGCTGTTGCCGGTGGCCCACCGGGCGAGGCGGACCTTGCGGCTGTCGTAGAACTCGATGCCGGTCCGGGCCGGGCGCTGTCCCCGGCCGGTCGAGACCTGGTAGGACGCCACCGACGTGTACTCGCGGCCGGCGGTGACCGGGACGAGGCGGCCGGCGGCGGCGACGGTTCCGTCGGCCGTGGCGGTCAGCGCGAGCGTCTCGCCCTGTCTGCCGACGGTCGTGGCGGTGACCGGCGTGTACGAGCCGGCGTCGCCGGTGGGCAGCAGGTTGCCGGGGACGACCGGGCTGCCGGTGCGCAGGTCGGCGACCATCCGGCCGTCCCGGAACACCCGGTATCCGGCGATCGGCAGGCCCGCCTGCGGGTCGCTCTCCTGCCAGGTGACGGTGCCCGCGGTGACGACGGGATCGCCGGGCGCGGACGGGACGGCCGGGCCGCGGTAGGCCTGGCCGATGACGCCGGTGACCGTGTTGGTCGTGCCGCTCGCGCTGGTCAGCGCGGTGGCGCGGACCGTGGTGGGCGCGTTGCGTCCTCCGGTCTGGATCCCGAACCAGGTCGTCGGGCGGCGGTGCCTGTCGTCGATCCGGTCGGTGATCGTGTTGCCGTAGACGCGGTCGCCGACGCCGATGCCGATCGCGATGCCGCTGGTGTCGAAGATGCCCGCGCCGGTGTTGTACTCGTGCGAGCCGCTCGCCCCCGCGTTCTCGATGAGGTTGCTGGTGACCGTGTCGGGTGTGGTCTTGAGCCGGTCGGCCTGTCCGATGATCAGGACACCGGTCTCGGCGGACCGGACGATCGTGTTGCCCTGGATGACGTTGCCGCCGCCGGCGCGGGTGACGTGCTCCTGGCCGGTGTAGTCGCCGTAGCTGACGGTGATGCCCGCGTCGAACGAGTCGACGATCCGGTTGGCGGTGACCGTCGAGGCGCGCGGGTTGGTGATGTCCCTGTTGTTGCCCACGGGCTCGTAGCCGCTGTTGGACTGCAGCACGATGTGCGCCCCGTAGAGCAGGTTGCTGGTGATGGCCGCCTCCGGCACGCCCTCCATGTAGAAGGTGCCGTAGTCGGACACGTCCCGGGCGTCCGCGACGGCCCGGTCGGTGAAGACGGTGTTGTTGCGGATCGTCGGGCGCAGCGAGTTGGTGAAGTCGATGCCGTTGCCGCGGATGGTCCGGTCGAACTGGTTGTGCTCGATGACGACGTTCTCGTTGCGGCCGCCGCCGATGTTGTCCTCGTCGCCGGACTCCGCGCCACCCCAGTTGTCGAACCGGTTGTCGACGATGCGGACGTCCTTGGCGTCGTACACCCAGATCTTGAAGTATTCGACGTTGGTGATCCGGACCTGGCGCACCGTCCAGCCGTCGCCGGGCGCCACGCCGCCGCCGGTGTTGGTGGTGGCGCCCGCCCGGCTGCGGAAGTCGCAGTCCTGGCCGGGCCGGGCCGGCAGCGCGGCCGGGGTGGGTGCGCCGGCGCCGGCGCGGCAGTCGCCGTTGACGGTGAGGTCGGCGACCAGTTGCGTGCTGCCCGCCGATTTGACGTCGTTGTGCCGGACGATGCTGCTGTACTGCCAGTTCGCCGGGATGCCGGGGTCCATCCGCAGGACGGTGGCGGTGATCCCGGCGCCGCGCAGGCTGACGTACGGCGGCAGCCGCAGGCCCTTGCTGAGCAGCCACTCCCCCGCGGGCAGGAACACGGTGACAGGGACCGGGCCGCCCGAGCGGACGGTGCCGTCCGCAGCCAGGCCGGTACGCACCCGGGCCGCCTCGATCAGGTCGGTGAGCCGGGTGTGATTGACCTTGCTGTCGGCGACCGGCGCGGGCGCGGTGAGACAGTTCGGGTCGGCCGTGCACCCGGCAGCCGTCAGCGGGGCCGGGCTGACCGTCGCCGCCAGCGAATAGGCCAGTGGGTAGCCGGGTGGCGGGTCATCGCCGGACCGTGCCGGTGCGGCCAGCACCGGCACGGTCAGCAGCGACAGCAGCCCGGCGCCGACGGCACGGCGGACAGGCGGGGCGAAAACCGACATCCTGGACGACTCCATGGCCGTACAGTCGGCAGCCGACCTCAAGATCCGCCGAAACTCGGCGCAGGATCCGGTCAACCCCGGTGGGGTGGTGGGGTTTCCACTCTCCTGCGAGCGGCCGATCGGCAGCGACTCCCGGTCCGGGTGCCCGATCGTGGCGGTGGCCGCTGTGCGCGGTGGCGGAACCTGGCCGACTGGCCTGTCGCCGGGCCGGCTCGCGCGGTCGCGGGAGCGGGGCCTGCTGTGAATCGGCTCAGTCGGTCTCGGCGCGGGCGAGGGTCTGCCTGGTCCGGGTGGCGAGAGCGGTCAGGTCCGCGGAGGGGCCACGAACCTCGGTGAGGATCTCGATGGCGGCCAGCAGGCTTTCGAGAGCGATGACGTACTCGTCGAAGGGATCGTCGGCCTCGAAACGATCGAGTAGGACCGTGAAGTCGGCCACCACGTGGTCACTGTGCCGGGCGGCGCGTTCCGGATCGCCGTTGCGCTGAAGACAGCGGGCCGAGTCGATCATTGCGCGGCCGACGAAGGCGTAGGACTGGCCCAGCAGCCGGGTGACGATGCTTCCCACCAGCATGTACCCCCGCTGCTCCAGCTGCGGGTCGGGCTGGGCGGCGAACCGGGCGGTGACCGCACGGGCAGCGGTGGCGAGGGCGACCCCGTCCACCCATTCCTGCGATCCCTCGGGGGCACAGGGCATCTCGCCCCGGCGCCGGACGCACGCCTCGGCCGCGGTCGACAGGGCCGTGGCCGCTTCGAGGAGCAGGTGGAAACGGACCCTCCCCGGCTCCTGCGAGGCGACGGCGAGACGGGCCACCTCGAGCGCCACGGCGACGTCCTCGGTGCCGCGGGTCGGCTCGCCGCGCCCGGCTCCTTCGAGGAGGGCTTCCGCCGCCGCCCGCTGGTCTGCCGACGGCCACGGGGGATCCTGGTCGACGGGGAGCCCGAGTTCGAGCCGGTACGACATCCAGGCCAGGGGGTCCTTGACCGGGTCCGGCTCGTTCGCGGGGTTTCCGGACGAGGCCCGGACGACGCCACCCTGGACGCGGTCCAGGGCGAGTCGGGCGTCGTCGAACGACAGGGCGAACCGCTCGGTCAGCACGGCGAGAACCTCACGACGGCTCAGACCGTCGCCGTCCGCCGCTCGGAGGAACCGGACGAGGGCCTGCGCCGTCGTCCCGCGAGCCAGGCGTACGGCAAGATCATCGGTCCATTCCACGCCCCCATGATCGCTCACCGAGCGTCGGCCCTTTCACGCCCCGTGATCGCTCACCGATCGTCGGTCCTTTCACGCCCCGTGATCGCTCACCGCGCGACGGCCGGGTGAAGCGACATCACCGGCGGCCGGCCCGTGCGTTGTCCAGGGCACAGTCATCCCGCCGGCGAGAGGAACATCCCGATGACGGTCGCGAAGGTCGATCACCTCACGGCACGGCGTCTGCTGCTGGAGCATCTCGACCGGCATCCCGGCCGTACCGTGAATGACGATCTTGATCCGGTGGAGGCCGGGATCGTCGGCGACGCCGGTCACGCGGTCGGGGGCGACTCCTACCACCTGGGCCGCGACCACCTCCGGGCCGGGCGGGACCGGTATTCGGTCGACGAGTCGAGCCGGGACCGGGACGGGCTCGACGAGCACGCGTCGGCCATGGACATCGGGTTCTTCAGGGTCGCCACGCCGCGCGGCGCCTTCGACCTGTACGACTTCAACGCCTGGCTGATCCCGCTGTGCACGGCCGACGACCCGGACACCCGTGACCTGCGGGAGGTGATCTACAGCCCGGACGGCCGGACGGTACGCCGCTGGGACCGGCTCGGCCGGCGCACCACCGGCGACGACAGCCATCTGACGCACACGCACCTGTCGGAGCATCGCGACGCCGACGGTCACCGCATGATCCGGCTGGCCCGGCGGTGGCTGCGGCACATCGGGCTGATCCCTGAGGAGGGCACCATGACCAAGGCCGAGTTCCTGACGATGCTGAAGGACCGGGAGGTGCGGGCCGCGCTGGCGGGCGCCATGTTGCAGACCGACGGCCTGATCCCGGCGCCGCCCGGCAACCGCAGCAAGGACGGCAGCCTCAACACCCACTGGTCGCTGGCGGCGTACGCGCAGTGGACGTACCGCCATCTGCTCGACGCCCGTGCCGCGGTCGCCGGTCTCGCCACCAGGGACGGTGTGGACGAGGTCGCGCTGGCCCGGGCACTGGCGCCGATGCTGGTGGCGGCCCTGCCCGGCGACCGGGACGACCTGACCGCGGCCGAGCTGCAGCAGGCCATCGTGGGAGCGCTCCGCGAACTGGCGGCGCCGGCACCCGCCATCTGACCCGCACCGGCACCCGCCGTCTGACCCGCACCGGCACCATCCCCGGGCAGCAAGGATCACTTCGCGGCGGAACGGGAGTCGGGGGACCAGATCGCCGCGGTGATGTCTCTATCGGGGCGCGGCCGCGGTGAGCCGGATCGGGGCGTAGCGGGTGCGCCCGGCTCCGGTCGTGAACGCCCAGTACCGCTCGCCGAAGGACCAGTGCCACCACTCGGTCGGGTAGTTGACCAGCCCGGCTGAGGTGAGGGCGGCGACGAGCGTACGCCGGTGCTGCCGTGCCCGGTCCGGGATGTTCAGCGCGCCGGTGAAGCACGCGTCGGCGCTGGCGATCGGGGTGGCGTCCACCTCGGTGCCCATGTCGATCTCGGTGCCGTCGTCGGCGCACAGGGTCAGGTCGACGGCGCCGCCGGTGCTGTGCGGGGCGACGTGCACCGGTGAGACGAACTTGGTGGCCTCCACGTACACCCGGTCGGCGTCCCATTCGGGGTGCCGCTGTCCCAGCTCACGCAGGTAGCCGTCGAAGATCGCCTGCTGCCGGTCCAGAGGACGATAGCCTTCGATGATCAGGAACCGCAGGCCGGCGGGCAGGGCCGCCTGGGCGTCGAGCAGCCGCGACACCACGCCCTCACGCAGGTGGCCGAACGCGCCGTCGGAGTCGGCGTAACGCCGGTCGAGCCGCAGGTCCGGGATCCGGCCCACGTCCACCAGGGGCTCACCGGACTCGCCCGCCTCGATGGCGTCGATGCGACGGTCGGACAGCAGAACGAAAGGCTCGGGGGCATGCGGCTCCATCCGTGGGCGGATTCCTGCGGTACCTTGCGGCACTCGATCGTTTCGGCGCAACTCGCCGGTGGGTAAGGGACGCCGTTGTGACGGCTGGGCGTTTCCGGGGGTGGGCCGCGGCGGCGTGGCGGCGGCTGCGGCATGCCGGCTGGGTCGAGCACGTGATCCGGGCCGGGCGGCGCTACGACGAGGCCGACGGTGGACGACTGGCCGCCGCGGTGACGTACTACGCGTTCTTCGGCACGTTCGCGGCGTGGCTGATGGGCTTCGCGGTCTTCGGGTTCGTCCTGGACGACCCGGAAGTGCTGCACGCGGTGGAACACTACCTGGCCCAGGACCTGCCGAACGTCGACGTGGCGGCGTTGCGGGACGCCCGTACCACCGTCGGGGTCGTCGCTTTCGTGGGTCTGCCGGTCACCGGATGGTTCTGGACCGACGCGTTCCGCTCGTCGATCCGCCGGATCTGGGAGCTGCCCGAGTACCCGGGCCGGCTGGTCGCCCGGATCCTCGCCGACCTGGCCGTGCTCGCCGGCCTGGGCGTCCTGCTGGTCGCGTCGGTGTCGGTGGCCTACGCGACGACCATCGTCGCGGGCCGCATCACCGAGGTCACCGACGCCGGTGACACCCTGTCGCAGGTGGCGCTCGAGGTGGTCGGGTTCGTGGTCGGCGGTGGCGTCACCACCGCTCTGGCGTTCGGCGCGCTGGCCGGGCTGCCGCGGGTGCGGATGTCGTGGCGCCGCCTGATCGGCCCGGCGCTGATGACCGGTGTCGCGGTCGAACTGCTCAAGACCATCGGCGGCTTCTACGTGCGGGCGGTCGAGGCGAATCCGGTGTACGGGCTGGTCGCCGGCTCGGTCGGCCTGCTGGTCTTCCTCAACGCCGTCAACCAGGTGCTGCTGTTCGCCGCCGCGCTGACCGCCACGAGCGCCGTCGGGCGAACGGTCGACCTGGCCGCGACACGATGATCCCCCGCGCCACACTCGTTCATGTGGCGATGAGGTTGCGCTCACCGGGAGTTCTTCTGCGGCGGCGACGGTGGGTGCCATGACCGTCACCACCGGGTCTGCGCTGCTGGAACGCGCGCAACCCGCCAAAGACCGCCCGTTGCGGCACTTCGGCGTCAGCCTGGGGCACCTGACCGAGGGCTCCGCCGAGGCGTGGGTTCGCTCGCTGCGGCTGCCCGCCGACGCGCAGGCCTGCACCCACCCGGCCGAACTGCCGTTTCCGCACGTCGCGATCAGTGTGGCGCTGCCGGCCGGTCTCGCCCTTCCGGCCGAGGTCGCGGGCACGGCGTTCATGCAGGCCGCCATCGCGGCCGGTTCGGCGCACGCCGCCGGCCGGTCCGGCCGGGCGATCCATTACCGCGGTCGGTCGACGTCGTCCGGCCGGGTCACGGTGGGCGAGGTGCTTTCCACGACCGATATCGTACGGGTGAACGCGCGCGACACCCCGGCTGAGGCAGACGACGTGCTGGAGGCGGGCCGCGGGCTCACCCCGCACTGGATCGCCGGCGAGCTGACCGTCCTGGCCGAGCGCCGCCCCGACGGCCTGCTGGTCCCGCTGCCCGGTTTCGCCCGCTGACCACGGCCCGGCGCCGGCGGCCCCGCCGTGACGGCCCGGCTCCGGCGCCCCCGGCCGTCACGGCGGGCGGCACAATGGCGCGGTGAAGCAGCGCCGGCGTAAGAAGTTGCAGCGACGACTGGTCGAGGCGGCCACCTGGGGGACCCCGCTCGACGTGGGTGGGCTGTTGCGGGCCGGCGCCGACCCGGATGCGCCGAACCCAGAGGGCACCACGCCGCTGTACGCGGCCAGTGTGCACGGTGTGGCCGAGAACGTCCGGGTGCTCACCGGCGCGGGCGCCGACCCGGGCCGGGAGAGCGGCACCGGCGCTGAAGGTCTGCCGTTGTGTGCGGCCGCCTGCTGGGGGCACGACGCGGCGGTGCGGGCGCTGCTGTCAGCCGGTGCGGATCCCCGGCAGCGTGAGGACGGCGGGCTCGGGCGCACCGCGCTGGAGTGGGCGGAGGCCGGCGGGCACCAGCGGGCGCTCGACCTGATGCGCGCCGCGATCGGCTAAGCGCGCAGGGCTTTCAGCAGCCGCGCCGACCGGGTGTCGTCGTGGGCGGTGAGGCGGGCCAGCAGGTCGGTGGTGGTGCGGGGCCAATCGTCGCGGGTAAGCAGGGACTTGACGCTGATCCCGTCCTCGCCCAGGTCGAGGGTGGCGGCGGCCTCCTCCAGGCGCCGATGGTCGAGGCCCGCCGCGGCGAGCTCGCGGCTGCCGTCGTACCCCTCGGCGTTGTCGGTGGTCAGGTGGGGGTAGGCGGTGGCCACCCGGTAGGTGGCGAGCATGGCGATCAGGAGGTCGTCGGTGCGCCGGGCGCCGCCCCGCTGCCGGGCGATCTGCTCGGACTCCAACGAGATCCACAGGGTCGGTGCGGCGGCGTACGGATAGGGGTTCTTGAAGATCTTCTGAAAGAGGAAGGCGCGCAGGCCGTTGCCGCGGAAGCGTTCGCGCCCGATCATCCGGTCGCGGATCGGGCGCAGGTCGGCGCTGACCGGATCGGTCCGTGGCGGGATGTCACCGCCGGCCGCGGCCGCGCGTACCGTCTCGGGGTCGATGCCGCAGGCCCGCAGGACCGCCGTCGCCCGCGCACGGTCGTCACGGAGAACGGCGAGGAGAAGGGTCTCCGGCCGGCATTCCCGGCCCGGGGACTCGCGGGTGGCGTGCAGCAGGGCGGCCGCGGCGCCGTCGGTGACGCGGAGGGCCTTCGGGAGCACGATCTCGGCATCCGGTTGCGCGACGCCGTCGGGGCCGTTCCATTCCTTGTCGCATTCACGGACCACGTGGACGGCGACGGTGGGCGTGACGTCGAAGGCGTCCAGGATCCGGGCGATCGACGGGGCCGCCGTGACGAGCCCGGCCAGCAGGTGCGCGGTGCTGATCTCGTCGCCCAGACCGGCGGCGAGGTCGAGTGCGCTCGCGGTGCGAATGGTGGGATTGAATTCGAGGGCCATGCCGAAAATGCTAGATCCGCGACCCTTTCCTCCGGCTCTGCTCACGGTTCGACATTCGTGGTCGCCGACCTATATCCCTGGATATACGGTGACGCCTCACGACGGCGGAAGCCATTCGTAGTGGGTGGACGTGGTGATCTCGTGGAATCCGCATCGGCGCAGGACCGGGGCGCTGGCCGGGGACGCGTCGACGTGCAGCAGCCGGTAGCCGCGGGCCACGGCCTCCCCGGCGCGGGCGGCGATCATGGCGCGGTAGAGGCCGCGTCCTTGCCAGGCGGCCAGGGTCGCGCCGCCGAGCAGGGCGGCGAAGTCGGTGCCGGCGTCGTAGACGGCCAGGGCGCTGCAGACGACCCGGCCGTCGGCTTCGGCGACCAGGATGGTGATGTGGCCGGGGTCGGCCGTCACCCGCGCGGCGAGGTCGTCGGCGACCCAGGAGCAGTCGGTCCCGAAGACCGCGGTCTGCAGGTCGGCGATGCGGCGCAGGTCGGCGGGCTCGTCGACCTGCCGCAGTCGCACGCCGTCGGGCAGCACCGGGTCGGCGGCCACCTCCGCGGCGACGCCGATCAGCACCGTCGACGGCCTCTGCGGCAGGAACCCGGCCGCGACCAGGCGTTGCGGAAGATCCGTGGGCAGGTCGTGGGCTCGGACCTTCCACTCGACGCCCTCGCCGCGGGCCCGGAAGTAGTCGCGCTGGCGGGCGATCAGACGGTCCAGTTCGTCGCCGGTGACACCGGTGTCGCGGGGCGCCCGGATCCGTCCCACGTGCCCGCCGACGATGCGCAGCACCGGGCCGTCGTGCTCGTAGGTCATGCCGGCCGGGACGATGCTGGACGGCATGCGCATCTGCTCGTCATAGGCGGCCAGGAGCGTGGCGGTGTCGACCATGCGCCCATCGTGCCGCCCGCGGTCAACGAGCGCGATCGCCGCCCCGGGGGCGGATGCCGGAACGCCCTCACCCGGTGGGGACGCCGGGCTTCCGGGCGCCCGCGATGCCGCTCGCGCCGACACTCCACGACGTGCGGATCAGCGGAGGTCGTTTCGGGCCGCCACGGGCGGGCATTTGACCGTCGACGATGCCGAGACGAGGAGGCAGCATGCCGCGAGTTGGACGGCAGCGCGGTCGGGTGGCGGAGCGCGGCACCGCTCGACGGTCCTGAATGGCCTGCCGCGAATGCGCACGACCTTGACGCGTGTCCTCGAGGTTCAGCCGCCTGTCGGTTTCGCACACACCATCGCGGTGATCGATTCCGAGGCGACGGTACGGGCGCGCCTTCTTCCGGAGATTCACCGCTCGATCGAGGGGGGCGTCCCGGTGCTGATGGTCGTCAGCGACCCGATCGCCGGCCTGGTCCGCGCCGATGTCGGCACGCACGCCCCCGGCATCGTGTGGGGTGATCCGGCCGGTTTCTACACGCGGCTCGGGGCCGCCTTCGAGTGCTTCCGCCGGTATCTGGCCGATCGGCACGCCGCCGGCCAGCCGGTTCATGTCGTCGCCGAACCGGAGTTCGCCGACGACGTCGCCATGGGCACCGCCGTCGACCGGGCCCGCGCGTACCTGCCCTACGAGTCGGTGTGCAACGAGACGTACGCGCCGTACGGATCCCCGGTGACCTGCGTATGGGACACCCGGCGGCATTCTGCGGCGATCATCGAGGAGGCGCGCAACGTTCACGGCCACGAGCTGACCGAGGGCGGGCCGGTCCCGTACGCCGGCTATCGCGCACCCGAGGACTACCTGGCCGGCCGCGCCCAGCTGCCGCCGCCGCAACCGCCGGTCGTCGTCGACCATGACGTCGGTCTTCATCAGCTCGCCGACCTGCGCGCGCTGCGCGCCATGATCGCGGGGTGGACCGGGCGCCACGGCTTCCGGGATGCCGCCGCGGAGGACGTCGGTGTGGCGGTGACCGAGATCGCCACCAACGCGTTGGTGCACGGCGGCAGCCCCGCTCGGGTGCGGGCCTGGCACGACGACGGCGTTCTCGTCGTTCAGGTCGACGACGCGGGCGGGCGGCCGGTGTCGCCGTTCGCCGGTTACCGGCGTCCGGAGGTCACGTCGAAGGTCGGCGGCCGTGGGCTGTGGCTCGCCCGGCAACTGGCCGACACGGTCGATGTGCACAGCGGGCCGGGCGTCACCAGCGTACGGCTGCGCTTCCCGCGGGAGATCATGCACCGAGACGCCGGGTGAGGTCGGCCGGGGCTCGTCACGGGTGGGGCAGGCTCAAGGTCGCCCAGACGGTCTTGCCGCCGGCGCCGAGCGAGTATCCCCACGTGGTGCTGACCGCCTCGACCAGATGCAGTCCCCGCCCGGCCGGCCCGGTGGAGGGATGGCGGACCGGCGCCGGCGGTGACGCGCTGCCGTCCTCGACGGCGAGATAGAGGCAGGCCGGGCGCAACGCGATGTGCAGCGTCATGGTCGTGTGGGCGTGGTCGAGGACGTTGCTCACCAGCTCACTGGTGATCAGGGTCGCCGGCCCGGTGAGGTGGCCGAGGTCCCAGCGGACGCAGGCCTCGGTGACGAGGTCGCGGGCGTGGCGTGGTGCGCCGGGCAGTGGCGGCAGGCTCTCGACGAGGGCGTGTGCTGTGTGGCCGGCGCCCTCCGGAGCCGTATCGGACGCGTTGAGCGGCACGGGGACCTCCCGCTGGTTTCGGGTCGAGGACTGCGTTGTCGACGGTCGCACGCTTCCGGCAATCTACCGCAAATCGACGCACGAAACGACGCAAACTGGTACGAGCTGACCGAAGAAGAGGCGCCGCGGTGACCGACCGACCACGCCCGTACGAGGCTCTGCTCGGACCAGGCCCCGCGAGGCCTGGTCCGCGTCGGTCGTTTGGGTGGATCCCCGGGGGCACTTGGCGGCTAGCAGGGTCAGGATGAGGAGGACGGCATGCCGTTCGAGCAACAGGTCGCGATCCTCGGCGGTGCCCGCACCGCGGGTCCCGACCTGGAAGAGCTCGACCCGATCGCGGAGCGCTACGCACGGGAACGCGAGGGCGCCGACCGGGTACGGGCGAGCCGGTTACGCGACGAGATGATCCGGGTGGCGCTGCCGATGGCCGCACGTCTGGCCCGCCGCTACCGGGGCGGCACGGAACCGCTGGCCGACCTGGAGCAGGTGGCCCGGCTGGGACTGGTCAAGGTGGTCGATCGCTACTCCCCCGAGCGGGGCTCCTTCACCGCGTATGCGGTGCTGACCATCGCCGGAGAGCTCAAACGTCACCTGCGGGACCGCAGCTGGGCCGTACACGTGCCGCGCCCGATGCAGGAACTGGCGATGGCCGTCACCCGGCACGAGACGGACCTGACCCGGGAGCTGGGCCGGCGGCCGACCGACGTCGAGACGGCGCGGCGGGCCGGGATCACCCTCGCAGCGCTGGACCGGGCCAGGCAGACGGCGAGCAGCTACCGCTCGGTCTCGCTCGACACGCCGGTCGGTGACGGGGACGCCAGCTTCGGTGACATGTTCGGTGAGGTGGACAGCGGTGTGGAGGCGCTCGCCGACCGGCTGACGGTAGCCGATCTGATCGCCTGTCTTCCCGAGCGGGAGCGCCACGTGGTGCTGTCGTCGTTCTACGGCGCCCGCACCCAGGCCGACATCGCCGCCGAGCTGGGCATCTCGCAGATGCAGGTCTCCCGGATCCTGTCGCGCACGCTGACCTGGATGCGCGAGGGTCTGCTGACCGACCGGGTGCCGCGCTGGCCGGGTGCTTCCGGCCGGGGGCGGAGGAGAGCTTCGGCGTCGGTACGGCCCTCCTGCCGACCGGCTGTCTGGAGATCCGTGTCCGCGGCGAGGTGGACCGCGACAACGCCGGACGACTGCGGGCCACGTTGCTGGAGCTGGTCTGCCGGCAGCCGGCCGGCCGACGGGTCGTCGTGCACCTGGGCGGGGTGCCGCTGCTCGACGCCGCGGGCGTCCGGGTGCTGCTGGCGGTCTACGAGGCGGCGCAGGTGCGCGGTGTCACGGTGAGGGCGGCCGGCCTCAACCCGCTGGTCCGCCGGATCGCCGCGGTCGCCGGGCTCACGCCGATGCTGGCGCCGGAGGATCGGGCCTGAGCGGCCGCGCCGGCCGGACGGCCGTCGTGGCGGCGCCCAGCACGTCGAGGACCCCACCGATCTCGAGCACCCGCCGGACGATGCCGCCGGCGTTGACCACCCAGAACACCCGCCCGGCGGCGGACGCGGCGGCGCGTCCCCGCAACAGGGCACGGATCCCGGCGGCGGCCAGGAAGATGACATGCTCCAGGTCGACGATCACCTCGGTCACTCCGTCCTGGCCGGCCACGGAGGCGATCAGATCGGCGAACTCGCCGCCGGTGTCCTGGTCGATCTCGCCGGAGACGGCGAGCCATATCCGGCCCGCGCCGACATCGTGGGCGGTCACGGCGAAAGACGTCATCATGAGAGCCTCCTGGAGACTGCTTTCCTATCGCCGTACGACGGAATGGCCAGTAACCGGTCCGGACATGATCAAACGTCGATGCGTCGGCGGGCGGCGCCTCAGTCCGGTGGCTCCCGGCGCCGCAACGTCGCCCAGACGACCTTGCCACCGTACGAGGGCGCGGTTCCCCATCGGTACGCCATGGTTTTCACCAGCAGCAGCCCGCGCGGACCGGCCGGGTCCATCGAAGCGGGGTCGGGGAGGGCCGGCCGCAGGTCGCTGCCGTCGCGGACGGCCACGACCAGATACCGGCGGCCCAGAGTGATCCGTAGGTCGATCATCGTCTGGGCGTGCACGACCGCGTTGGTGACCAGCTCGCCGGCGATCACACTCGCCGGGCCGACCAACTGCGCCAGGTCCCACCGCAGACACCCCTCGGAGGCGAGCTCGCGGGCGCGGCGGGCGGCTCCGCTCACCGGTAGCAGCATGTCCTTGATGATCGGCATCCGCTGTTTGGCGGGCGCGGTGAGAGCGGCCTCCACCGAGGGATGCACCAGTCCCCTGCCATAGCTCGTGGCGAGCTGTCGTGCCAGCTCCGGGTCGGGGACGGCGAGCAGCAGCGGCGTGCCGGGCCACAGCGAGGCGTGCCGCACCACCGCCCGGAAGACCGAGGTCGCGATCGGATCGGTGACGACCGTCTCCGCGAGATCGACCACGACCGCGTCCGGTTGCTCCACCAGGCACTTCAGCAGGGCGGCACGCACCGTCGGAGCCGACGCCACCGACAGCGTGCCCCGAACGTGAACCAGCAGACGGGTCCCCACGGACTCGACGTCGCATCGCACCACAGCCACCGGTCCAGTATCCCCCGCATCGGTCCGGCATCACATGCCTCGTGCTCCGGGCGCCGGCCGTCACCGTACGGAAGGGTCCACGCTCAGCGCGCCCGCCGACCTGACGATGGGTACTGGGTGACGGCAACGAACGCGGTGGCGGCGCGGCTGCGTTCCGCGGGCGCGCTGACGGTTGCGGTCATCGTGGTGACCCTGATGATCGCCGGGGCCACGTTCGCGGCGATGACCCGCGGCGACGACGACACGGCCCGGCGGCTGCTGCAGCGGCGTGCCAGTCAGGTCACCGCCGCGGTGCAGGCCGAGGTCGACCGGTATCTCGGCGCGGTCGCGACCACGGCCGCCGCGACCGGCGCCCACGACACCCTGACGAATGCCAAGTTCCAGCAGCTGAGTGCTCCGCTGGCCGGGATGCGGCTGTCCGGGGCGACCGCCGTGTCCTATCTGTTGCCGGTCGCCGACGATCAGATCACCGCCGCTCAGGCGCTGTGGCGTTCCCGGGGCGTGCCGGATCTGCGACTGCAGCCGGTCGGCGACGGCGAGCACGTCTTCGCGGTGATGGTGCGCCCGTTCGACGAGGTGACCAACCGGGCCGGCGTCGACGCCACCCAGGCGCGGCCCCTGCTGGACACGCTGCGCACGGCACGCGACACCGGCCGGCCCGCGGTCTCCGAGCCGTACGCGCTGGTCGTCGACCAGTCCGTGCCAGCGCCGCTGCGGCAGTTGTCGTTCACCCTGGCCGCGCCGGTGCACGGGCTGCCCGGCCCGTCCGGCGAACGCGAGTTCCGTGGCTGGGTGGTGATGAGCCTGCGCAGCCAGGACTTCCTGGGCAACGTGCTGCCGAGCCTGACTGACGGGCTGCGCGGGGCGACTCTGCTCACCGATGCCGAGGATCAGGCTCCGGTGGCCGCCGTGCATCCGCAGGCCGACAGCGGTGCCGCCGACATGAGCGACTCCGGCACGGTGGAGGTCGCCGACCGGACCTGGCGGCTGCGCATCGACGCGTCCCGGCGTGACCTGATCGGCTCCGGCGCCCTGCCCCGGGTCGTCACGGTGGCCGTGCTCGCGCTCGGCTTCGTCCTGGCAGCCCTGGTGCACGTGCTGGCCACCGGCGGGGCCCGGGCGCGCCGGGCCGTCGAGCAGGCGACCGCCGACCTGGCCGCGACCGAGACCCGCGCCCGGGAGCAGGCGTTCCTGCTGACCACGATTCTCGACGCGATGAGCGACGGCGTCGGCGTGGTCGACGGCAACGGTGACTTCCTGCTGCACAATCCGGCCGCCAAGAGCATGCTCGGCATCGCCGAGGATCGCAACGGCGCCGAGCACTGGCAGGCGCATTACGGCATCTTCCTGCCCGATGACAGCGGGCCCTTCCCCACCGATCGGCTGCCGCTGGTGCGGGCGCTCGCCGGGGAGCAGTGCGATCTCGTCGACATGCTGATCCGCAACGAGACCCACCCGGACGGGCTCATGATCAGCGTGTCGGCGCGGCCGGTGCGGTTGCGAGGTGGTCTGGCCGCCGCGGTCGCCGTCTTCCACGACGTCACGGCCCGGCGCGCCGACACCGCGGCGATCGAGGCGGCCCGTGACGAGCTCGCCGCCCAGAAGGACTATCTGACCCAGGTGCTAGACGCGCTGCAGATCACGGTGATCACCTGCGACAACGCGGGGATGCTGGTGCACACCAACGCGACCGGCGGCGCGCGGGTCGGGCAGCCGAGCCTCAGCGGCCGGCACATCGACGAGATCAGCGCCGGGCTCACGGTCACCGACCTGGAGGGGCAGGTGGTCGACGCCCACGACATGCCGGTTCCCCGGGTGCTGCGAGGCGCCGATGCCGTACGCCTGGAGGCGATGATCCGATTCGCGACCGGCAAGACCCGGGCCGTGGTGCTCAACGCCCGGCCGCTGCTGGACCGCAACGGCGCACGAATCGGCGCGGTCGGATCCTCCTACGACATCACCGCGCTGCGTGAACGCGAAGCCGACCTGGCCGCTTTCGCCGGTGTCGCCGCGCACGACCTGCGAGCCCCGCTGATGGTCGTCGCCGGCTACACCGAGCTACTCGAACAGGACATGGCCGACGGCGTCGAACCGGAGTCGATGCTGCCGACCCTGTCGCGCATCCGGGTCGGTGTGCACCGGATGCAGCAGCTCATCGAGGACCTGCTCGCCTACGCCACCGCCCGGGACGCGCGGATCAACGTGCGGCCGGTCGACCTGCAGGCGGTGATGGCCGACATCATCGCCGAGCGGACCACCCATCTGCGGGTCGCCGCGCGCGGCTCGGCGCCGAAGCCGAGGTTCCGCGTCGGGCCGCTGCCGGTCGTGGACGCCGACGCCAGCATGATCCGGCAGGTGTTCGACAACCTTATCGGCAACGCCCTGAAGTACACGCGGGCGGGCGAGCCGGCCTGCGTCGACATCACCGCCCACCACCCGAACGGTGATCCGGCGGCGATCTGCGTGACCATCGCCGACCGGGGCATCGGCATCCCGGCCGAGGAGCAGCCGCACGTCTTCGACCAGTTCCACCGGGTCGCCGCGCACACCACGGCCTACACCGGGACGGGGCTGGGCCTGGCGATCTGCAAGCGGGTGCTGCAACGGCACGACGGAACGATCCGGGCCGCCGACAACCCGGGCGGCGGCACCCGCATGATCATCACTTTGCCGTACGCGGGGCCGCCCCTGCCCGAGCCGGCGAACGACACGATCGCCGCCGTCAGGGGGTGAGCACCGGGAACTCCTCGACACCGAGCACCCGCAGCAGGTCCAGGCGCTCGCGGGAATCGGCGTCGGCCGGGGTCAGCACCAGCAGTCTCTGCCCCTGATCGGGGTGATCAGGGTCTCGCAGTCCATGGTCAGCGGGCCGACCCGCGGATGCAGGAACGTCTTGCGGTCGGCGCGCCGCACCGCGACCTCGTGCTCGGCCCAGCGCCGCCGGAACTCCGGGCTCACCGCGAGCAGCCGCTCGACCAGGCGGGTGACCTCCGGATCGCCGGCCCGGCGGCCGGCGACCGCACGCAGGTCGGCCACGTGCTGCCGGGAGTGCCGGTCCTGGTCCTCGGGGGCGGCGACGACACGCGACTGCGGCTCGGTGAACCAGCGGTAGATCAGGTAACGCCGGTCGCCGGAGAGACCGGTGTGGTCGCCGCTGAGCAGCATCGAGGCCCGATTCTGGGCGAGCACCTCGCCGAGGTCGGAGATGACCATGGCGGGGGTGTCGCCGAGCAGGCCGAGCATCCGGACCAGGCCCGCCCGGGCCAGCACGGCCGGGCCGGTCTCCGGCGGCGGCTGATGCCCGGCCAGGCGGAACAGGTGGGCGCGTTCGTCGTCGGACAGGCGCAGGGCCCGGGACAGCGCGGCGAGCAGCTGCGTCGAGGGCTGACTGCTGCGGCCCTGCTCCAGGCGTACGACGTAGTCGACCGACATGCCGGCGAGCATCGCCACCTCCTCACGTCGCAGGCCGGCGGTGCGGCGGCGGGGCCCGTCGGTGAGGCCGGCCTCGGCGGGGCGGATCGCGGCCCGCCGACGGCGCAGGAAGTCGGCCAACTCGTCACGCTGCATGGGTCCATGCTGCCGCGCCCACGGCCCGCGAGACAGGGAGCGCCACTCCCACGATGAACACTCCTCTCCCCCGCCCGGCCGGATCGGTGCAACCTCGGTGGCATGCAGAAACGAGATCTTGGAAGCACCGGTCCCGTCGTCTCCGCGCTGGGGCTGGGTGCGATGGGCATGACCGGCGGGGCGTACGGGGCGGCCGACCGGGCGGAGAGCATCGCCACCGTGCACGCCGCCCTGGACGCGGGCGTCACCCTGATCGACACGAGCGACCACTACGGCACCGGCCACAACGAGATGCTGCTGGCCGAGGCACTGCGCGGCCGGCCGCGTGACGGGTATCAGCTGAGTGTGAAGTTCGGGGCGATGGTCGGGCCGGGTGGCGCCTTCCTCGGGCAGGACAACCGGCCGGCCGCGGTGAAGAACCGGCTGGCGCAGTCGCTGACCCGGCTCGGCGTCGACCACATCGACGTGTACCGGCCGGCCCGGCTGGATCCGGCGGTGCCGATCGAGGACACGATCGGTGCGATCAAGGAGATGGTCGAGGCCGGGTACGTGCGGCACATCGGGCTGTCCGAGGTCGGCGCCGACACGATCCGCCGGGCGTACGCCGTACATCCGATCGCCGACCTGCAGATCGAGTACTCGCTGATCTCCCGTGCCGTGGAGGCCGAGGTGCTGCCGGTCCTGCGTGAGCTGGGCATCGGGATGACCGCGTACGGGGTGCTGAGCCGGGGCCTGATCTCCGGTCACTGGGATCCGGCCGCGATCGGTCCCGGCGACCACCGGGCGATGATGCCCCGATTCTCCGGTGACAACGGCCGCCACAACCTGGCGCTGGTCGAGGCGTTGCGGCGGGTCGCGGCGGCGAAGGGATGCACGGTGGCGCAGCTGGCCATCGCCTGGGTGGCGGGCCGGGGATCCGACATCGTCGCGGTGGTCGGAGCGCGTACCAGAAAGCGGTTGTCCGAAGCCCTGCCCGCGCTGGGCGTGGAGCTGACCGCCGAGGACCTCGCCGTGATCGAGGAGGCCGTCCCGGCCGGATCGGCCCGAGGCGACCGGTACCCGCCCGCCATGATGGCGTCCGTCGGCGTCGGCAACTGACGGCCGGGTGTCACCTCGAGTCTAGTCGGGGCCGCGACGCCGCGCACTCGGCCGTTTCACCCATTCTGAGCTGGGGAAACACCTTCTACTGTGGTCCTTCGCCGATGGATGGAGGATCTACTGAGCAACGACGGCGACCTGACCCGGGCCCAGCGGTACGGCCTGACCCGCAACCCGAACATCCCCGCCGCGCTGTTGCGGCGGCTCGTCGACGAGCACCGCGACGTGCTGCGGTGGCCCTACCTCGACCGTGAGGTGTGGACCGACGAGCAGTTCGACGCCCTTGCCGTGCATCCCGACGCGGAGGTCCGGGCGATGCTGGCCGAGGCCCTGCACATCACTGCGGAGCAGCGGGTCAGGCTGATCGAGGACCCCTCCCTGCGGGTTCTGCTCGCGCTCGCCGAGGGACCGGACTACTTCGTGCTGTCGGCACACACCTGGACTCCACCGCCGGCGATGCCCGACTGGGCGTACCGGCGGCTGGCCGAACGGAACCCGGATCTCGCCTGGCTGCTGCCCTCCGGCGAGTCCGGGCCCCGGACCGCCGAACCCGTCGGGAAGCCGTGGGACCCGGGCCGGCCAACTCCGACGACGAGCGCGAACGGGCCGACATCGCCGCCGATCCGCGACTGCCGGACGATCTGGTGGCCCGGCTGGCCCGGGACCTGTCACCGCTGGTGCGGTTGGCCGTGTCGATGCGCCCGGAGCTCACCGAGGAGCAGCGGGCCGCGATCGACTACCACGTCGGCCGCGACGACCGGATCCAGCCGGCCGGGTGGGCGGCCACCACCACCGACCCGCAAGTGCAGCGCCGGTGCGCCACCTCCGCACACGTCGGGCTGCGGCGCAGTGTCGCCGGCAACCCCGAGCTGGCCGTCGACCTCGTCACGCTGCTGGCCGGGGATCCCGACTTCGCGGTCCGGCTCATGCTCTGCGAACGGCACCGGGAGGTCCCGCCGGAGACGATCCTCGGGGTCTACCTGGAGAGCACGACGATGACGAACTTCCGTCTGCCCGGCCATCCCGCTTTTCCCCGGGCCGGCCTGGCCCGCCTCGCCGACTCCCCCGATCCGAAGGCCCGCGCCCTGGTCGTGCGGGATCCGGGCGCTACTCCGGAGGTCGTCGACCGGCTCAGCCGCGACCCGGACCCGGTCGTGCGGGCCCGGGCCACGGCCGACCCGAGGCTGCCTTCGTCACGGTTGCCCGAGTTGCTCACGACCCTCTCGACCGCGACGGCGGCCGCCGCCAATCCCGGGCTCCCCGTCGCGGTCATGCACCGCATCGTCGAAGGAGATCCACTGGCACCCGAAGCCTGACCCTGGCCTTTCGGCCGTATCCCGGGAGCTTTTCACATTGGCACCGGTCTCCGCCTGCCGACCATTTTCGATCTTGCGGGACGGCGATTCACGCATTGCCGGCACCTGGTGATCGTCTCGTTCGGTTACCGTGTCGGAATGCTCATCAGCCCAGACTCCGGTGACCCGATCCGAGTGGAGATCATTCTTACCGGCGGCGACGCCGACGGCGCTCTCATCGAGTTGCGGAAATGGCTGCGTGGCGATGAGGATCTCGCCGATGTCCGGGTGGATCCGGTGACCTCGGTGCCCGGCCCGGAGGAGATGTCGGGCGGGCTCGTCGAGGCGCTGATCGCGACGGTCGCCGACCCGGGTCTGCTGGGTGCGCTCTTCGCCGGGGTGGGCGGGTGGGCCGCCGCCCGGGCGTCCAGCCGGCGCACCCGGATCCGGGTGCGCGTCGGTGACCGCGAGGTGGAGTTCGAGGGGCCGGCGCTGGAGGACCCGGAGGGCGTGGCGCGCCGTCTGCGCACCGACCTGGGCGAGGCACCGTGACATGCGGCTCCCCGATTTCGACCGGTCGCGCGCCGTGCTCATCGGCACCGCCGGATACGACAGCGACGACCTGATCGACCTGCCCGCGGTCGCCAACAACGTCACCGCCCTGCGGGCTCGCCTGACCGATCCGGTGCTGTCCGGCTTCTCCCCCGACCATTGCAGCCACGCGATCGACCCGGAGGTGCCGGGCGACGTGCTGAGGCCCGTGAAGAAGGCGGCCGAGGAGGCGAAGGACCTGCTGCTGGTGTATTTCGCCGGCCACGGGCTGCTGGATCCCCACGGGCATCTGCAATTGGGCCTGCGGAGAACGCACCGCGATGAGACTTGGTCGAGTCTGCGAGTCGGCGATCTGGCCGATCTCATCCGGGACAGCGACGCCCGCAGCAAGATCGTGATTCTGGACTGCTGTTACAGCGGCCGCGCGATGAAATACCTGTTCATGTCCGGCGACTGGCTGGCCAGACGGACCATCGCCAGACGCGACATCAGCGGCCTGTATGTGCTCACCTCCAGCGCCGCCAACAAGGCGTCCGTGGCTCGCGACGGCTACGAGTTCACCGCGTTCACCGGTCAGCTGCTGAAGCTCATCGACGAAGGGCTGCCCGACGGCCGGGACCTGCTGACGATGCGGGCGCTTTACACGGCCGTTCGGCAGGCCATGGGCGATGACCGGCTGCCCCTGCCACAGCAGTACACCCGCAACCTCACCAGTGAGGCGGCACTGTTCCGTAACCGTGCCCACGCTGCGGGCGTCCCCGCCGTACCCGGCCTCAAGAAGGTCCCGAGGACGAGGGTCGTCACCCTCCCGGCGGTCCGGCCCGCCTGGCGCCGCGCGGCCGGCGCGGGCCTGGGCGTCGTGGTACTCACCGCGACCGTGACCACCGCGGCCGGTCCGTCACCGGCGGCGTCCTGCGCCGCCCCCACCGCGATCCGGATGCTGGTCCCACCGGACACGGTCGAGATGTTCACCGACATCGCCGACTCCTACGAGTACGCCACCCGGGGTGCGGGCTACTGCCAGCGGGTGCGCGTCGACATCGCCGGCGCGGCCCGCGACGACGTGACCAGGGCCTTCCAACTGTCCTGGCGCACCCCGCCGGGCGCCTCCGACGACGACCGGCGGCTGATGCGCAGGGTGGGCCTGCCGCCGGACGTGTGGATCGCCGACATCGGCGCGGACATGACGGCGGTGCAGGCCGAGGTGGCCGCGATCGACGGCGCCGAGGTGCGGATCCCGGGTGGCCCGGACGAGTGGCCGATCGCCGAGTCCCCGCTGGTGCTGGCCGAGCCCGGCGAACCCGCCGGGACTCCGGCGTCCCGCCTCGCCCCGTCCTGGGGTGACCTGATCGGCGGCCGGGAGCGCGAGTCACGGCTCCGGGTCACCGGTGTCGTCCGCCCGGACCCGGAGACCACGACGATCGGCCGGCTGGTCGACGTGGCACTGTATCCGCCGGGCCAGAGCGCGGCGACGGCACGCACCCGGGTGCAGCAGACCCTCGACACCGCCGCGGCGCAGGCCGGACAGGGCATCGGCGCACCCGACATCGCGGGCCTGCTGTGCGGCACGTTCGGCGACGCGCAGCGCGACACCGGCGTCATCGTCGCGGAGTGGCAGCTGGTCCGGCACAACATGCGGCACCGGGCCGGCGGGCGATGCGGCGGGGCCGGGACGTGGAACGGCTGGTATCCGGGTGACACCCGGTGGCTGGACTACCCGATGGTCCAGCCACAGTGGGCCCGCGCGCCGGGCGATCGGATACGGCGTACCGCCGACGCCTTCACCGCGTGGATCCGCTCCCCCGCCGGCGGCAAGGCGATGGCCGACCACGGCCTGCGCCCCCGCAACACCGGCCCGGACGCCGGGCTGATCAGCCAGAACGGGGCCCTGGCCAACTGGTATGCCAGGGACGGCTACGACACCGGGGCCGGCGACCTGGCACGCGCCGAGAAGGCCTACCGGATGGCCAGGAAACCGGCGACGGTCCTGGTCGCCGTCGACGGTTCGGGATCGATGACCGCACGCAGCGGCGGGCGGACCCGGTTCGGCGCGGCCCTCGACGGGATAGCGGCGTCGGTGGCCACGATGGGTCCCCGCGACGACTTCGGGCTGTTCATCTTCTCCTCGGCGATCGAGGGCGGGATCATCGAGTTCACCGGCGCCGGCGCGAAGACCACCGAGCGGGCCCGCGGCTATCCGCCCGCCGGTGGCACGCCGCTCTACCAGGCGGTGGACCACGGTGTGCGCAGGCTCAGGCAGCAGCGGGAGGCGGACGGCGACGACCGGCACCGAATCCTGGTGGTGCTCACCGACGGCAGGGACACCACCCGGCACCGGCTGCCCCGCCTCGACGACGACAGCATCGACGTCGTCGTGGTCAACGTGGGCGTGTCGGGGTGCCCGGACGCCCGGCTGGCCGCCCTCACGAGCCGGCACGGTGACTGCGTCGGTGTCTCGTCCGGCTCGGTCGACGTCGAGGTCGGCCAGCAGATCGAACGACTCTGGCAGAAGGACGTGACGTGATCGGCTGGGTGGCACGGCGACCGTGGCTGGTGCTCTGCGCGGGACTCGGCGTCGGCGCGTTGCTCGGCGGGACCGTTCCGCACCTGCTGCGACCCTCCGCCGACACCCCCGGCGACCTGGTGATCGTCAGCGGGGTCGAGGACGGCGCGGGCAGCGCCCGGCAGACCCTCGTCGACCTGTGGAACCAGCAGCACCCCGACAAGCGGGCCCGGATCGAGCCGGTGTCCGGCAGCGCCGACGAGCAGCACGGCGCCATGGTCCGGTATGCCAAGGGCGAGGAACCGGTGAAGGCGGACATCCTCAACCTCGACGTGACGGCGATCGCCGAGTTCGCGGAGTTCGGCTACATCGCCGAGTGGCCGGCCGACCGGGCGCCCGGGCCGCTGCTGGCCGAACTGCTGGAGAAGCCCCGTGAGAGTTGCTACTACGACGACAGGCTGTGGGCGCTGCCGTTCAACACCGACGTGGGGGTGCTCTTCGCGCGGCGCGGTCTGCTGCAGCCGCAACCGTCGACGACGCCGCTGGCGTTCACCTGGAACGACGTGCTCGAACAGGCGCCGGCCGAGGGTTCGGCGACGCCGAAGGCCGCGTATGCGGGTCAGCTCGACGGCTACGAGGGCCTGACGGTCAACGCGCTGGAGGCCCTCTGGGCGGTGCTGAAGGAGACGGGCGGACCGGCCGCGACCCAGCGGCTGCCGTTGGAGGTGTCGACGGATCCGGCGATCTGGACGGCGGCGGTGACCCGCCTGTACGGGACGGGCGACAACGCCCGCGTCGTCGACCCGGCGTCCACCGCCTACCGGGAGGGTGAGACCACCGAGGAGTTCCTGCACCGGCGTGTCGTCTTCATGCGCAACTGGCCGACCGCGTTCCGGACCCTCGTCGAGGACACCGACCAGCAGGCCACCGTGACGGCCGCGGACATCGTGATGACACCCCTGCCCGGCCCGGCCGTCCTCGGCGGCCAGAACCTGGCGGTGGTGGCCGGTTCGCCCCGCGGCGACGATGCCCGCGAGCTGATCGCGTTCCTGGCGAGCGAGCCGTCGCAGCGGCTGCTGATGCAGGTCGGGGGCTTCGCGGCGGCCACCGCGGCCACCTATGACCGGGCGGAGATCAAAGCCACTCATCCGTACGCGTCGACGATCCGCGCCGCGGTCGAGTACAGCCGGCAGCGGTTGCAGACGCCGTACTAT
Source organism: Actinoplanes sp. CA-252034 (assembly GCF_050956125.1). Classification (NCBI taxonomy): domain Bacteria; kingdom Bacillati; phylum Actinomycetota; class Actinomycetes; order Micromonosporales; family Micromonosporaceae; genus Actinoplanes; species Actinoplanes sp. CA-252034. The sequence continues at coordinate 4,568,552 of NZ_CP191846.1, read as the reverse complement.
CCCCGTTTCAGCGAGGAGATCCGGGCGATCGTGACCGAGATCAGGGCCGGCGGCGCCACCATGACCGCCGCCGAGCTCGAGAAGAGGCTCACCGACGCGGCCGAGGGCCGGCTGACACCGCGATAGCTCCCCCAGAACACCGGGGCTCGACGAGCTGGACAGACATGCCGTCCGGCCGCGCTACGTCCCGGTGAATAGCAGGATCACGGCGACCACGACCGCGAACACCACGATCGTCCAGCGCAGGATCGGTGCGGGCAGCTTGCGGGCCAACCGGGCGCCGAGGAAGCCGCCGGCGACGGTGCCGGGGACGAGCACCGCGACGACCGCCCAGTTGACCGGCCCGAACACGCTGTAGATCAGCACCGTGGTCACCCCGACCACGGCGGAGAAGACGTTCTTCAGGGCGTTGAGCCGCTGCATCGTCTCGTCGAGGACGAGCGCGAGCGCGGCGACGAGCAGGACACCCATGGCGGCGTTGAAGTAGCCGCCGTAGACGCCGCAGGCGAACACCGCCACCTGCACCAGCACGGCGGTCTTGCGCGGCGAGTTCACCCTCACGGTGTCCGTGGCCCGCCGCTGGCCCTCGGCCGCCGGGTTTCCGGTCAGGGCACGCAGGCGGTCCTGGAAGGCGAGCATTCCGGCGGCGGCCAGCAGCAGGAACGGTACGACGAAGTCGAACACCGAACGTGGCGTGAGGAGCAGGATCGCGCTGCCGCACAGAGCGCCCACGATGATCGTCGGAATGATGGCGCGGATACGGCGGCCCTGACCGGCCAGCTCGGGCGGCTGCCGAGCGCCCCGGCCGCGTAGCCCGGCGCCACCGACAGCGCGTTGCTGACGTTGGCGGCGACACCGGGCAGTCCGAGCCACACCAGCAGCGGGAAGGTGATCAGCGAACCACCGCCGGCGATGGCGTTGATGGCACCCGCCACCAGGCCGCCGCCGAGCAGGATCAGCCCCTCCCCCGGTGTCAACGCGCGTCCTGGTAGCGCTCCACCTTCTCGGCCGTCCAGCCGATGAACCCGGCGATCTCCTCGATGTTCCCGGACAGCGCCCAGTCCTCGACCGCGGCGGCGAGGCCCTCGGGCAGCTCGGTGTCGATCTCGGTGAGCTCGACGTCCTCCAGGACCCGGTCGTAGTGGATCCACTTGTCGTCGGGGTCGAGCTCCTGCCCGGCAGCCTCGAACCCCTCGATGCCGTCGTCACCGGCGGCGAGGATCTCGTTGGTCCGCCAGTCGACGATGTCCCACGCGGTCTCGCCGATCTGACCGCCGTCCACGATCCGGTATCCGTCGTTCTCGAGCTGCGCGATCCGCTCGTCGATCTTCTCGTTGTCGGCGTGGTTGGCTTCCAGAACGTTCTGGATGTAGGTCTTGAGGTCGCTCACGACACTCCCCCGGAAGATCACTCAGTTGGCGCCGTGGAGCATACGGCGACCCGCCGGCGGCCCCGGAAACGGGCGGCACCCGAGACCCGGCGAGAGGTACTTCTTCATTCTCACGTGGGTACGCCGCCGGCCAGACTGTTCGCGATCATGCGCCGCAGGACCTTGAGGGCCACCACGTACTCCTCGTCCGGGATTCCGTCGTGGATCTGTGCTCGCAGCTCGGTCACCAGCTTCCTGGTCCGCCCTTGACCGGCCCGGCCGGCGTCGGTCAGGTGCAGCCGTCGCGATCCGTCCGCGACGATCCATCCGCGGTGCAGAAGCTGATCGACGGCCCGTGGGATGTCGTCCGGGCTGTCAGCCACGTCCGCGAGTTGCGCCGTGACCTCCTCACGTGTCGGGCCCTCACCGGAGCCGACACGGGTGAGCGTCCACCATTGTGGCTGCGTGACGTCGATCGTGGCCATGACGTCGCGAAGCCGCTTGATGACGGCCTTGTGCGCAGCACCGCTCCAATAGCCGATCGGCTGAGCGGCCAGGGCCTCGTCCGGGGCGGAAGGATCAGCGGTGGCAGGGGTGGCGCCGGTTCCCATGAAGCCTCATTCCCGTGCGGTTCAGACTGAGCAGAATGCCACAGCCGATCACCTCGGCCGGGCGGATGGAGCGTTCATGCGGCCGGCTGGGACGGACCGCCTACTCCACGATCCGGGCCACCTGACCGCGTAGTTCGCGGATCACCGTAGGCCAGATCTCCCGGGGCAGATCGTGGCCGGTGCCGGGCAGCTCGACGTATCGGGCGCCGGGCACCGACGACGCGATGCGGCGGCCGGCGGCAGGGCGGGCCAGCGGGTCCAGCTCACCATGCAGGACCAGAGTGGGTACGCGCATCGAGCGCAGCCGCGGCCCGTGCCACGAGGCGCTGGTCTGGCGGGCTTGGGCGCGACTGTCGCGGACGCCGCTGGGTAGCCCCGCGTCGAGCTCGCGCTCCACCCGGAGGCGGGCGTCCTGCTCGTCGAAGGGGTAGCCGGGTGAGGCGACGGCCCGTGCCAGGTCGAGTCCGGCGGCGAGGTCCCCGTCGCGCCCGCCGGGGTGGCGCATGCGGGCGAGCCGGGCCAGGAACGGCAGCCGCACGTAACGCAGGGCGGCGGCGCCGCGGGCGTCGCTGGGCACGGCGGCGTACGTGGTGAGCGTGTGCACCCGGTCGGGATGACGCAGTGCCGTCCGCTGGGCGACCAGGCCGCCCTGGGAGACGCCGAAGAGGTGGGCGCGCTGCCAGCCGAGCGCGTCGAGCACGGCGACGGTGTCATCGGCCATGTCCTCGGCGGTGTAGGCGTACGACCGGCCGCGCAGCAGTCCGGTCAGCGGGTTCCCGGCGGGGATGTCGTCGAAGTGGGTGGATCCGCCGGCGTCGCGCCCGTCGAAGGAGGCGACGCTGAAGCCGGCGTCGATCAGCGCGGCGACGAGGCCGTCGGGCCACCAGAACCGGGAGACGCCGAGGCCCATGACAAGGAGTAGCGGATCTCCGCCGGCGCCGCCGAGGTCGTCGACGGCGAGTCGGACGTCGCCGTTGCGGGCGGTGTACGGGGTTCGGTTCATCGCCGCCTCCATCATTCGAGAACAGTGTTCGCGAACACCGTATCCAATCCGGTAGGCTCGGTGCAACGAAAGGGGTGGCATGGACGCGGTGCCGGTGTGGCTCCGGGAGCGGCGTACGGGAGTGGGCCGCCCCGCCGAACGGTCCCGGGCCGAGGTGACCGCGGCGGCGATCGCGCTGGCCGACCGTGAGGGCCTGGCCGCGGTCTCCATGCGTCGCGTCGCCGCCGAGCTGGGCACCGGAGCGGCGTCGCTGTACCGCTATGTCGACAGCCGTGACGACCTGCTCGATCTGATGACCGACGAGGTGGCGTCCGGTTACCGGCTGCCCGAGCCGGGTGGTCCATGGCTGCCGGGGTTGCTGGAGGTGTGCCGTCAGGGGCGCGAGCTGATGCGGTGGCACGCGTGGCTGCCGGAGCTGGTGCTGACCCGTTCGGCGCTCGGCCCGCACGGCACCGACCTGCTGGAGCACGTGCTGGCGATCCTCGCCGGCCACCCGGCCGGCCCGGGCCGCAAGCTGGAGGCGTTCGGGGTGATGACCACACTGACCGCGGCACTGGCGCTGAACGAGCGCGGCGGAGGCTCCGCCGAAAGACAGGGCGCGTATCTGGCGCATGCCCTCACCGCGGGCCGGCATCCCCACCTCGCGGCGGCGCTGTCCGGCAGCCCCCTGGCGCCGGCGCCGCATTTCGAGGACACGGTGTCGCGGGTCCTCACCGGGCTGCTGGGCGGCGCTTGATCTAAGGGCTCACCAGCCGGTCGTACCCGGGCCGCCCTTGAAGGGGCCGACGATGCCGGCGGTGATCCAGCCGCCGTAGAAATCGCCCTCTTGGGGTTGGACGAGCTCGCCGGCCACGCGGCATTCGTCGACCCGGCTCGGGTAGAACGCCACGGCGCCGGCGATCTCCGCGTATCCCGGCGTCGGGTGCTCGTAGGACCAGCCGACCTGTGACACCCGGACGTCACCGGCGACGAGGTCCCAGTAGGTGGCGACGCCCTTGAACTCGCAGTACGAGCGGCCGGCGCCGGCCTCCAGGACACCGTCGGCGATGTCGTCGCGGGGCACGTAGTAGACCGGCGGATGCGACGTCTCCAGGACCCGCAGGCAGCGGACGCTGTCGACGATCATCCGACCGGCGTGCGTGATGGTCACCCTGGCCGCGGCGCGCTCCACACGCGGCGGGCGGGGGTAGTCCCAGACCGACTCCATCCCCCCAGCCTGCCGCATACGCCGGGATCAGGCATCACCACCGTCACCTCCGTCGTCGCCGCCGTCATCGCCGTCGTCGGACCCTCCGGATGACGGGTGGTCGAATCCGCCGCCGCCCGAGCCGCGCAGGATCTCGCCGACGACGGCGATGACGATCACGGCCAGCAGCATCACGCCGATGATGATCCAGAACATCGATCCACCCGATTGACTAGACAATGTGTACATCGATGGTGGCAGCCGCCCGCCGCCCCGTCAACGGTCAATGATTAGATTGACTAGACCATTCGCGATCGACGACGGAGGCGGCCCGTGGAAGCCCACGCCAACCCCGGCACTCCCGCCTATCAGCGGATCGCCGCGACCTACCGGACCGGGATCACGTCGGGTGAGCTGAGCCCCGGGGACCAGCTGCCCACCGAGCACGCGATCGCCGACCGGTTCGGCGTGGCGCGCCAGACCGTCCGTACCGGGTTGAGCCTGCTCGTCGCCGAAGGCCTCATCGTCGCGCGGCGCCCGCACGGCTACTTCGTCCGGCGGCGCGAGCACATGATCTACCGGCCACAGGAGAAGTCGCGGCCCCGGCCGGTGACCCCGGAGATGGTGGACCGGTTCTCCCAGCAGATCGCCGACGAGGGCCGGGTGCCGAGCCAGCGCATCGAGGTGACCCTCGTGCAGGCCGGGCCCGACCTGGCCGAACGCCTACGGGTCGAGCCGGGTGTCCCGATCGTGGCGCGGCGGCGGGTGCGGTTCATCAACGGCGAGCCGACCAACATCAACGACTCGCACTTCCCGCTGGAGCTGGTCAAGGACTCCGAGATCATGTCGCCGGCCTACATCCCGCGGGGCACCGACCAGGTGCTGGCCGACCTCGGGCACCGGCAGGACCGCGCGATCGACGAGATCCTCGTCCGGATGCCCACGCCGGACGAGATCCACCGTTTGGGCCTCGGCCCGGGCACGCCCGTCGCGGTCCATTACGACACCGGCTACACCACCGACGGCCGGCCCGTTCGCTGCACGGTCAACGTCCTGCCCGGCGACCGCCACAAGATCGTCTTCGAGCGGAGCTGGCTCTGACGATCGGGCTCCGGACTCCCCGACCGCGAGATCCCGAGACGACGTGACCAGTACGGCAGCCGCCGTCCGTGGTCATGGTCGCGGTTCGAGGCCGGATGGAACCGATCCGAAGCCCTCCGGCGGTGACCGGCGACCGACGCGCGGATGGCCGGTCCCACGGAAGGCCCGTCGCCTCAGCCCAGCGGCTCCTCGGCGACGACCGCCGCGAACCTCTCCCGGGATACGGTCAGGGCTGCCCGCTCCGCACGCATGTCCGCGAGGGCGTCCTCGGCGAAGGCCCTGTTCATGATGGCCGCCTTGAGGGAGGCCACCTCGGCGGTCCAGCCGATGCCGCCGACGAGTGGATCGGCGACGATGCGGGCGGCCAACTTCTCCGCGGCTGCGTCGATCTGCGTACCGAGCTCCTTCTCGCGTTTCTTCTCGAGGAGCTCGCGAGCCTTGTTGCGGGCGTCGTCCCAGAGGAATCCACCGAGCTGGAACAGCGTGGGTCCGATCTCGCTGAGGATCTCCGAACGGCTGACCGACTTCTCGATCTTGTTCATCTTGCCGGCATCAGCGATCTTGTTGCCGGCCTTGAAGTACTCCTCACGGGCGTCCTCCGCCATGTCCTTGAGCTTGTTGAGCTCGGTGCGGGCGGCCTCCGGCGTCATGCCGCTGCGATGGCGGAACCAGGCGTCGCTCATCTTCCTGCCATCCGTCTCGAGCCGGCTCCATATGGCGACGAGCTTCCACTGCTCGCCGTCACGTCGCGGTCTCGGCGCCGCCTGGCGCAGCAGGTCCCTCAGGTGCGCCTCCAGGTTGATCACGGGCCTGTCCAGTTCGCCGGGCTCCTCGCCGCCCTGGGTGGCGGCGAGTTGGAGGCGTCCGCCCCACACGCCGGCCCACCGCTCGAGCCGGGCGAGGATCCGCTGCTCGACCTCGGGCAGAACGTCCTGGACCGTCGTGTCCGACGAGCGGTGGGAGGTGGAGGTGAGCTCCGCGACGATGCTGACCTGCAGGTCACGGCGGGCGTCCTCGTCCATCGCGTCGATCTCCGCGCATCGGCGCCGCGCCGCCGCGCGGACCTGCTCGCCCTCGGCGATGGCGGCGGTGAGCTCGTCGAGCGCCCGCCCGGCGGCGGTGAGGGCGTGCTCGCCGACGGCGCGCCAGTAGCGGTGCGCGGCGACGTCACGCAGCTCCGCCCGGCGCGGCACGAAGCTCGCCAGGTCGTCGTGCAGCGCCACCATGCCGTCCCACTCCTCGTCCGGGTACCGCTCCGGCGGCTCGTCGCCGGAGAGCAGCCGGGCCGGGTCGGGGCTGACCGGATGGATCATCGCCGGCTCCACCTCGACGCCCGCCCCGGCCAGCAGACGGCGCAGCTCGTCCGCCTTGCGCCCGCGGCGCCGACGGTGCTCGTCGGGCTGCTCGACCGGGTCGAGGGGAAGCCGGTCGGTCTGCGTGACGGCGATCCGGACGGCGTGCCGGTGGTCGCGGACGGCGTCGATCACCTGGCGTCCCTCGACCCCGGCGGTGGCGATCAGCCGGGTCGTCATGGCGACGAGCAGCACGTCGGTCAGCAGGACGGCGGTCTCGGCCAGATGGTCGGCCTCCGCGTTGCCGCTGGCGGTGCCGGGCGTGTCCACGTAGGCGACCGCCCCGGCCTCGACCGATCGCGTGGTCGTGGTCTCCGGCCGGGCGCTGACCTTGAGCCAGCCCGGTGGCCGTACGCCGTCCGTCAGCAGCAGCCGCTTGATGAGGGTGGTCTTGCCGGCGTCGTACGGCCCGTACGCGGTGACGTGCAGCGCCGGCGACGACGAGCGCTCCCGCCACGGCCCGGCCGCGCTCTCGGCCACCTCGGGTCCCGACATCTCGGTCAGGGCCATCGTCAGCCGGTCGATCCAGGCGGCGACACGGATGTCCTCGGTCATCATCGTCCCTTCGTACCGAGCTTCTTCTCGGCGTTCGTGATGTGCTCGTCGCCGACGGCGATCAGGTCTTCGATCCGGCCGACGAGCGTCCGCGCGGCCTCCTCGTCGACACCTCGCTCGCGTGCCCGTTCGGCGGTCAGACTCAGCAGGCGGTGGAGCTCCTGGAGACCGGCGTTCGCGGCGATGCAGCGGTCGGCCAGCTGCCGGGCCAGCTGGACGGCCTCGTCGCGCAGCCGCAGCCGTTCCCGTGCCTGGGTCTCCTCCTGCCTGAGCTCCCGGTAGAGGTTGACGGCGTCGGCGAGCGCGAGGGCGCTCTGGAGTCCGGCGCCGAACCCGCTCCAGTTGGCGGCGCTTCGCAGTTGCTGCGCGGTCGCGTCGGCGATCTCCCGGGTGCCGTAGCGGATGGCCAGCTCACCGAGGATCGAGCCGAAGCGGGCGGCCTCGGTGAGGTGGTGTCTCGTCCGGTAACGGCGGAACACGGTCACGTCGAGGCCGCCGCCGTCGGTGAAGGCGGCGGCGAAGGCACGGTGCCGCATCCGTTCCTGCACGATGTCGTGTGTCTCCGCGCGCCACCGCTCGACGTCGTCGGCGACGTCCCTGGACCAGTCGGCGATGATGCTCTGGGTGCCCGGATCGGCGGCGAAGTGGGCGAGCCGGTCGGCGCGGATCGCCCGTCGCTCCTCGTCGGTCTCTGCGACGGCCTCGGCCACCAGCCGGCCGGCGAAATCCGTCAGTTGATGCCGCAACCGGCTGCGCCAGTCGGCCGCGATGGCCTCACCGGTGTTGACCCGGCGCTCCAGGTCCTCGCGCAGCCGCCGGTGCTGTCCCTCCTGCCGGCGCGCCAGGCGGAGGGCGTCGCCGAGGCGGGCCCGCCGGCCGCGCAGGCGCTCGATCCCGGCCGAGAACACCGTGACGTCGACCCCGTTGACCAGCACCGTCGCGCGCAGGTCGGTCAGGGCCTCGGCGACGTCGGCGAGGCCGTCCCAGTCACGGAACCGGTCGAAGTGCGAGGCGTCCACATCGGTGCGCGAGCCGGCCAGGCCGGACGGGTCGCTGGCGACGCAGAAGATGCGCTCGATCGGCACGTCGGCGCCGTGCGCGGCGAGCGCGTCGCGCAGCTCGGCCCGCTTGCGCCGGACCCGGCCGCCGAAGGTGCGGGGATCGTCGACCGGGTCGCCCAGCCGGTCGGCCCGGTTGATCACGTACAGCGCCCGTTCGCGGGCGACCTCGGCGACTCCCTCGGGCGCGTCGGTCATCAGGTCGTTGTCGAACAGGAACAGCACGCCGGCCGCCTCGGTCAGGGCCTCCCGGGCTCGCTCGTCGTGCTCCGCCTTGCCGCTGCGCAGGCCGGGCGTGTCCACCAGCACCACGTCCAGCCACGGATACTCGGCCCAGTGGGTGGTGGTCGGGTCGGCCCGGATCTCCAGGCCGGGCGGGATCGGCAGTTCGCTGTCGACGAGCAGCCGGCGGATGAGCGACGACTTGCCGGTGGAGTAGTCGCCACAGAACGCGAGCCGTGGCGGGCCCAGCGCGAGGGCCTTCAGCCGCCGCAGGTCCGCGGCGAACTCGGGCTCGTCGCGCAGCGACTCCGCGACCTCGTGGAGCCAGCGGGCCCCGCTGCCCGGCCGTGGGCTGGCGGTCAGGCGGTCCACGAGGCCGGCGATCGGGCGCGCCCGGGGGCGGATCGGCCGCCGGCGACGAGGGCGGGTTCGCTCGCGGGTCTCCCCCACCTCCAGTCCGTCCGGATCGTCGATCCACGACTCGCCCAGCCACAGGGACGGGCCACCCATCCGTGCGCGTTCCTCGGCGAGCCGGGTCGCCTCCGCCATGATCTGCGGCGGGGCGAACAGCCGGGCGAGCGCGTTGACGTTCTCGGCGTTGCGCATCTGGTCCACGGTCAGGTCGATCAGCGCCCGCCCGTACGCGGCCGCACCGGCGACGTCGTACAGGGCGAGTAGCCGCTCGGCGGCCGGCCGAACCGTCTCCCTGACCGCTTCGGCTCGCCTCTCGGCGAACCATTCGTGGATCCCGGCGGCAATGCTGTCGAAGGTGTCGTCGACCTGCTTCCGGCCGTTGGCCCAGGCGTTCGTCTGTGCCGCCAGGCGCTCGGCCGCGCCTTTGCGGCGCAGGTGGCGGGCGATCGTGCGGACGCCGACGCCGACCAGGCCGACCGCGAGCCCGGCCCAGCCAACCGGGGTGGCAAGGGCGAGCAGGCCGACGACGATGCCGCCGATGGCCATTCCGGTGCCGATGCGCTGGAGCGTCCGGCCGGCCTCGCCGTCGACCCGGCTGCCCTGCTCGATGATCACCTCGAGTTCGGTGTCGAGGTCCTCCACGGCCGAGCCGAGGCTGTCGGCCAGATAGGCGCCCAGCGTCCGCAGGATCTCCTCCTGCTTGCCGACCAGCGCGTCCGGCTGGAAGACCTCGGCGGTGAACCGCTCGCCGTCGAGGTCGCGGCGTTCCCGCATGGCGTCGGCGATCGCCTCGTCGGCGCGTTGCCGGGCGGCCTCGCGGAGCGGAGCCAGACTCGAGGACACCAGATTGTCGGCGTAGCGCTGCGCGGACCCGATCTCGGGCAGCGCGATCCGCACCCGGTGGTCGGCCAGCCGCACGAACGCGGCCGCCACGTCGGCGTCGGCCAGCAGCTCCGGGCCGAGCAGGTCGGCCATGCTCTGCAACGCCGTCCGCACCGGGGTGGCCAGTTCCAGGGCCGGAGACTGGATGGCCTCGGCGAAGACGGCGTCGGCCTGGCCGAGAGCGCCGTGCACGTCCCGGAAGAGCCGGTGCAACCGCAGGCTCCGCGCATGCCGGTTCAGCGCGGTGATGACGAGCAGCGCGAACGCGTCGAGGTTGGACCAGCGGCGCAGCCGTTGCCGCCCGTATCTGGCCGGATAGATCTCGGCCGCCCCGGCCAGCTCGTCCAGCGCGTCGGCCCGGTCGATGGCCTGCTTGAGCTCGCTGTCGGCCGCGTCGCTCCGGGCGAGCCGGTCGGCGTGATCGCGGGCCCGGCGGGCGTTGACGCGCACCCGCGCCGGGTCGGCCTGGGCCAGGAAGCCGAGATTGGCGCTGATCGCGATGATGGGGACGCCGGGCAGCCCCATCGCGGTCAGCTCGTCGCGGATGCGGCCGTCGTGCTCGGCGACGGCGCGCGAGAGTGTCTGCCGGTCCGCCCGCTTCGCCTTGCGCGGGGGCATCCGCCAGGCCATGGTCTTGACGTTGAGCAGCGCGACCGACGGCTTGCCGAACTCGGCCACCCACTGGCTGACCTTCGCGAAGTCCATCTCGTGCTGGCCGGCGTCCTCGAAGCAGAGCACGACCAGGTCGGCCTGTTCCACACCTCGCCGCGCCTCGCGCTCGAGCTTCTCCCGGTCGGTGCCGTTGCCGCCCCAGCCATTGATGCCGGGCATGTCGAGCAGGACGCAGTGCGACCAGGCCGACTCGGACACGTGCCGGGTGAAGTCGTTGCTGCCGTCCGAGACGGTGAGGCCGCTGCCACCGGCGAGGGCCTCGATCGTGGTGCTCTTGCCGACGTTGGTTCGGCCGAAGAACGCGATGGTGAACCGGTCGATGGTCGACATCTGTGCCGCGACCACGGCGCCGAGCCGGCCCAGAACCTCCTCGACGGCGCCGTCCAGACGCTGCCACAGCTCCTCGACACCCTCGTCGGCGGCTGTCGCCCGGCCGCGGGGCACGCTCGCCCGCATCGACCGGGCCAGGTCGTCTATCACCTCACCGAGCCAGCGGGCGAGCCCGGCGGTGTCGTCCACGGCGCGAGCTATCGCCGTGCGTAACTCCTCGGACCGATCATCCAAACCGTGAGCACTCATGACCCCTCCGCGCCGAGGTACGGAGCCGGGCCGGCTACCGATCAGAGTTGATCACTGAGAGTCAGAAACCTGACAGTTCTCGACGCCGTACGCCTGGAAGCCGGACCAGAAGATCGGGTCGGCATAGGGGCGGCCGGTGGGGTCGGCGGCCGCGAAGACAGCTGCTGTGAGCTGCTTCGCCAGGTCGGCCGAGTATCGGTCGGAGGACCCGCCGGCACGGGCGCCGACCAATTCGCCGTTCGTGACGGTGCGTAGCCATTTTTGGGCGCGGGCCAGCGCGGCGGCGGGCGTCGCCCGGCCGGTCGGCAGGTATTCGTGGGCGAAGCGGGTCACCAGCAGGTAGGTGGCGTGGTCGTCGACCGTCCAGAGCGGGGCGAGCACGGACCGTACGCCGGCCTGCAGGAACCCGGTCGGCAGGCTGCGCACCTCGCCGGCCGACCCCGCAGGTCGACGACCGCCGCCTGGCAGGCCGACAGGATGAGCAGGGGCAGGCCGCTGACCTCGTCGTGCAGCGCGAACGCGTCGGCCAGGGTGAACCGTTCGCCGCCGGCGAGCATCAGACCGGAGCGCAGGATGTCGCGGCCGTCGAAGTAGCCGTGGCACGCCGCGCCGACCAGCTCGCCGTCGCGCATGGCGTCGAGGAGCCAGGCACGCGTCGCCGCATCGCCGACCCGGGCCCGGCCGGGGTCACCGCCCAGCTCGGCCAGGGTGTGTGCCTCGGCTTCGCCCCAGCGAAGCGGCTGATGGGTCGGGCGGGGGTCACCGAGCGCGAACACCCCGGCCCGGGGTGTGACGCCGCCGGCATCCGCCGGGCGCTCGGCGCGATCATGACGGGCTGCCGGTCGGCGAAGGTCGTCCAGGTCTCCGGCTCGTCGTCGGGGCCGGCGCCGACCGGTGCGGCGGCGATCGGGAGCGCGGGCAGCAGGCCGCACGGCACCACCGTCACCGCGGCGAGCCCGAGTCTCTCGACGTGCCGGGCCACCGGCGTGACCACGGTCGTGCCGAGCGCCCGCAGGCACCGATCGGTCTCGACCCGCAGGTGGGCCCGGGCCACGGCACCGCGCACGGCGCCCAGGCGTTCGCGGTCCAGCTCCGCCGGCGGTGTGCCCAGTGCATCGGCCAGGCGCTCGTCGTCGAGCACCACGCGCAGGGCCACCGAGACCGGGGCGTGCGGGGAGTGCCCGATCAGCGCGGTGAAGCGGTCGGCGAGGGTCGCGCCCGGCCATTGGTTGGCGACCCAGTTGAGCGTCACGCCCTCCTGCGCGACGGCGAAGCCGCCGATCACCCGCCGGTCGGGCAGCGTCTGCTGCACGAGGTCGTCGACGAGCGCGTCGGTGAGGCCCGGCAGGGGAAGGGCGCCCCGGGCCGTGAGCGCCAGGCCGCCCCACTCGGTGTGCAGCAGGTAGACGACGTCGTCCGGGATCTCGTCGTCCGGCGCGACCGGGGCGCCGGCCTCGGCGGCGACGGCGGCGTGGGCCCGGACGGCGGCGTCCAGCGCCCGGGTCGCCGCGAGCACCTCCGGGTCGTTGCCGGACTGCCGCCACGGCACGGCGTCGACCGCCCGGCGGGCGGCCAGCAGCGCATCCCGGGTCACCACGAACCGCTCCCGAAGGCCCGGATCGGCGATCGTGGAGGCATCGGCCGACCGCAGCCTGCGCGCCTCGGCCATGTCGTGGGAACGCCCCTGCTCCACCGCGATGACCGCCTCGGCGTCGCGTCCGAGCATGGCGAGGGCGTACGCGTCGAGCTCGTTCGCCTCGTGGCCGGCGCGGACCACCTCGTCGACGCCGTGCGTGCCGGTGGTCACCCGGCTCAGCAGGAGATCGCTCGCCCGCCGGGCCTCGGCGAAAGCCTCGTGCGCCTGCTGCCAGTGCCCGCGTCCGGCGTGAACCATGCCGATGGACCCCATCGTGACCCGGTGGTCGAACGGGCGTTCCGCGAGCGTCTGCACCTCGAGGGCGCGCGTGTAGTGGAACAGGGCCCGGTCGGGGTCGCGGCCGGCACGGGCGTACGCCTTGCCGAGGTTGTGCTGGAGCTCGGCCCACTCGCGCGGCGTGTCCCGGCGGGATCGGGCCGCCAGTGCCGCGGTGAACGCCTCGATGGCCGGCTCCGGCGCACCGTCGTCGAGTAACGCCAGCCCGAGGTTGCCGGTGATGCCGGCCCATTCGTCGGGGGCGTCCTCGCGGGTGATGACGGTGAGCGCGTCGGTGAACGCTTCGACGACGCGGGCCGGCGGCGCCTCCCGGCGGAACGGCCCCGTACGCAGAAGGGTGCCGACGGTGTTGCGGAGCAGCGCCCACTCGCGGGGGTGATCGACCCGGGTGAACACCTCCTGCGCCGCGACGAGGGCATCGAGGGCGCGCCCCGCGTTGTCGCGGGCGTCGCCGAACACCCGGTCGCGGTAGATCCGGCCCAGTTGCTGCTGCGCCGCCGCCCACAGCATCGGCTCGGTCTCCCGCCGGAGGGCCGCGGCTCCGGCCAGGCCGTGACGGAGGGCGTGCTCCATGTTCTCCGCGTGATCGCCGTCCGGGCGAATCGAGTACTCGCCGGCCAGCCTCACCCGCGCATCGGCCGAGCGGACGCGGTCGGAGTCCGGGTCGATCAGCTCGACGGCGGCGGTGAGCGTCTCGATCACCTCCTGACGCGCGCCGGAGGTCTCGCCCAGGGCGGCGGCCAGCTCGATCAGCAGGAGCCCGCGCAAGCCCGGAGCCAGCACGTCGGGGCTGTCGAGTGCGCCGCGCAGCAGGGCTGCCCGGAACCGGGCGTCGGACTGCACCGCGGGCGACGGCAGCAGCTCCATCAGCAGGTCGGGAAGGGCCATGATCCGGCCCAGGGCATCGGCGTACTCGTCGAACAGTGCCGGGTCGGGCAGCCATTGCGGATCGGCCCCGGTGGCCGGCTCGAAGGACCCGCCCGCCTCGCGTACGGCCTGGTGCAGAGCCGCGCACACGCCGGCGCGGGCCGGCTCGGGAGTGGCGTCGAGCCGGGCGGTCACGGTGTCCCGGAGGCTGCCGACCAGGCCTCGATGGGCCGGCGAACGGCCCGGGCGCCGGACCAGCAGGGCCAGGCAGAACGACCGGATGGCGAGATCCAGGTCGCGGACGGCCTCGGCGCTGTCGGCGTGTGCGGCGGCCCGTGCCTGGTAGGCCAGAGCGAGGTTGGTGTGCTCCATCGCGAAGTCGCCCGGGTGGGCGAGGAGATCGTGTTCGGCGAGTGCGGCCCGGTAGCACTCGATGCCGCGGTCCCGATCGCCGTGTTCGAGGTAGGCGTTGCCGAGGTTGTTGAGGCTGCGACCCGTCCCGTAGCCGTCGCCCAGGCGCCTGCGCACGTCGACCGCGGCCCGCAGGGCGGCGAGCGCGCGCTCCACGTCGGCCCGCCGATCGCCGCTGCCGAGCGCGAGGTAGGCGGCGCCGAGATTGTTCTGGATCTTCGCGAACTCGGCCGGGACGACCGTGGGCGAATAGTAGGTCGCCGCTGCCTCGAGCGCCGCGATGGCCGCCGGCAGGTCGTCCGAGGAGATCTCGCCGAGCTCCTGCTGAGCGGCCGCCCAGATCCACCGGTAGTCGGGATCCTCCCCGGCCCGGGCGATCAACTCGACCAACGCCGGCCGGGCGGCGACCATGTTCCGGTCGGCCATCGCGGCTCGCACCGCATGCAGCGGCGTACGGATGTGGGCCGGAATGAGCGCGTCGGCCCCGTCGACGCCGTCCGGGATCCGGGCCGGTTCCGGCCACTCGATCACGGATGGCTCGAGACACTCGCCGACGGCGCCGGCCGCGAGGTGCCGGCGGGCAGATGGACGGCCGCGCCGAGCAGCAGCACGACGCCGAGCACGGTCACCCCGGCGCCGACCGCGGCCTGGACCTGGGCACGCCGTAGCGCCGCCCGCACCTGCCAGGCGTGCGCGAACTCGAGCAGCCGGGTCTGCAGCGCCAGCGCCTGGCTGGCGTTGGCCCGCGCCGCGGTCAGCGCCTGCTCGATCGCCGACCGGCGGGCCGGGTCGGACTCGCCGGGAAGGGCCGCCTCGAAGTTGGCCTCGGCGGCGGCGTGCAGGCGGCGCGCGGCGCCCAGCTCCGTGACCGATC
The DNA here is from genome assembly GCF_050956125.1 of Actinoplanes sp. CA-252034. Taxonomy (NCBI): domain Bacteria; kingdom Bacillati; phylum Actinomycetota; class Actinomycetes; order Micromonosporales; family Micromonosporaceae; genus Actinoplanes; species Actinoplanes sp. CA-252034. The sequence continues at coordinate 4,553,463 of NZ_CP191846.1, read as the reverse complement.
CGCCGAACTCGCCGAAGAACGACCGGGGCGAGGCGTCGACCTGTGCCTTGAGCTCGGGTAGCTCCTCGATCGTGGACAGCACGGTGACCGGCGGGGTGAGGGCGTCGGCGGTGTGCCAGATCGCCCAGCCGACCCCGGCGAGCGCGAGCAGCAGCCCGCTGCCGGCGAGGAGGACGCCACCGACCGTGTCGATCTTGCCGAACGCCGCCGGTGGAACCGCGCCGAGGAGGGCCGCGCCGACGGCACCGAAGGCCGCAACCGTCCATTTCGCCGTCGCGCGCATGTCGGGTACGGCGTCGAGCGGGTTACCGGCTCGCGGGACCTCCGGCCCGGCGGGCAGGGTCATCGATGCTCCGGCGGTATCGCCTCGCGCACGATCGGCCCCGGATCGGCGCTCGGCAGCAGCCGGTAGAGGCGCCAGGCGACACCGTCGAAGACCTCGACCTTTCCGTCGCCCCTGATGCGGAAGTCGCCCTCGTACGCTTCCTCGGCCCGCTCCGGTTCCTCGGCGGTCGACATCGCTCTCCCCTCGCCGGTGGCAGGGCTCGGATGGTAGCCGACCGCGGCGCATCGGTGGACCACCGCCGGTGCGTCCTAATTGACCTGCCGGTCCCGGCCCTGCCAGAAGGGCTCACGGAGCTTGAACTTCTGGACCTTCCCGGTGGCGGTACGCGGCAGCGCGTCCAGGAACTCCACGCGTTTGGGGCACTTGTAGCCGGCCAGGTGCTCGCGGCAGTGGGTGATCAGCTCCTCGGCGGTCACCGGTGAGCCGTCGGTGACGACCAGCGCGGTCACCAGCTCGCCCCACTTCTCGTCCGGGATGCCGATCACCGCGACTTCACGGACCGCGGGGTACGAGCTGAGCGCGTCCTCCACCTCGATCGAGGAGATGTTCTCGCCCCCACTGATGATGACGTCCTTCTTCCGGTCCGAGATGGTCAGATAGCCGTCGGTGAACGTGCCCCCGTCGCCGGTGTGGAACCAGTCGCCCTCCTGCACGCGGGCGGTCTCGCGCGGGTTGTCCCAGTAGCCGTCGAGGTTGTGGTTCGACCGGGCCAGCACCTCGCCTCCGGCGTCGACCGACAGCCGGACCCCGAGAGCCGGTGTGCCCGCACGGCCCAGCAGGCGGGCCTGCTCGTGGGGCTCGGCGGCGGCCCACTCCGTACGCATCCGGTTGACCGTCAGCAGCGGCGACGTCTCGGTGAGCCCGTAGATCTGGATGAATTCCCAGCCCAGCTCGGCGCGGACCCGTTCGATGGTGCGGGTCGGCGGCGGTGCCCCGGCCACCACGATGCGGACCCGGTCGCGGCCCGGGATCTCACCGTCCCAGGTCCGTGCCGCGTCGAGGGCGGCGTTGACGACCGCCGGGGCCGCGCACAGCAGTGTCACGCCGTGCCCGGCGATACGGCGCAGGATCTCCGTGCCGTCGATCTTGCGGAGCACGATGTGGCGGCCACCGAGACCGGTGACGATGTACGGCATCCCCCACCCGTTGGCGTGGAACATCGGCAGCGTGTGCAGCAGCACGTCGTTGTCGGTCACGGTGGTGTGCAGGCCGAACACGGCCGCGTTCAGCCACAGATTGCGGTGCGTGAGCTGCACGCCCTTGGGCCGGGCGGTGGTGCCGGACGTGTAGTTGAGGGTCGCGGTGGCCGCCTCGTCGCCGGCCCACGGCCGCGGTTGCTCCCGGTTGCCGAAGACCGCCTGGTCGTCGTCGCCGAGGACGAAGACATGTTTGGTACGGACGGTGTCGAGCAGTCCGCGCAGCTCCGGGTCGACCAGCAGGACGTCGGCACCGGAGTGCTCCACGATGTAGCCGATCTCGGCGGCGGCCAGCCGGAAGTTGACCGGCACCAGGATCCGCCCCCAGCCGGACACCCCGAAGAACGAGGTGAGCATCCGCGCCGAGTTGTGCGACACGATCGCGACCCGCCCACCGGCCGGCACGCCGAGCTCGTCCAGGGCGGCGGCCTGCCCACGGGCGCGGGCGGCCATCTCGCGGTAGGTGAGCGCGCCCCACGAGGGTGCGGGCTGATCCGGCTCGTCGACGACCGCGGTCCGGTCGCCGTAGACGAGCTCCGCGCGGTCGAGGAAGTCACGAACACCCAGGTGGAAGAACATGCACAGCTCCTTTGCCGTCACCGCGAGATCCGGACAGCCGACTGCCTGCTATCGCGAACCTACTCGGGGACGTGCCGGGTGCGCACGCCGAGTCGCGGTGCCGAGCGGTCTTACCCCGCCACCGCGACCCGGCCGGCTTCGTGGTCGACGCCTGACGCCGGAATGTCGCGCAGCCAGACGGCGAACTTGTCCTCCGGTAGTGGCCGCGAGACGTGATATCCCTGCACGACATCGCATCCGGTGTCGGCGAGGTAGCCGTAGGTCGTCTCGTCCTCCACGCCTTCGGCGACGACGGACAGGCCGAGGGCGTGACCGAGCTGCACGATGGAGCGGACGAGGGCCTGATCACGCTGATCGTGCGCCGCGTGGCGTACGAAAGACTTGTCGATCTTGACTTCGTCGATGGGAAGGTCGCGTAGCCGGCCGAGAGAGGAGTAACCGGTGCCGAAGTCGTCGATGGAGATCTTGATCCCGAGGCGGCGCAGACGCTGAAGGGTCTCGAGACTGTCGTCGGAGTCCGCCATCAGAATGCCCTCGGTGATCTCGAGGGTGAGCGCCGTGGGCGGAACGTCGTTCTCGGCCAGCAGCCGCAGAACCATGTCCGGGAGCGTCTCGTCCACCAGGGTGTTGGGCGACAGGTTGACGGCGATGTGCATGTCGTGGCCGGCACGGCGCCATGCCGCACAGTTGCGCAGCGCCACACCCAGCACGTGCACGGTCAACGGCCGGATCAGGCCGGAATGCTCGGCGAGCGGCACGAACAGGTCCGGCGTGATGAACCCGTGTTCACGGTGATGCCATCGCGACAGCGCCTCGGCTCCGACGACCGCACCCGTGGCCGGGTCGATCTTCGGCTGGAACACCACCGTGGTCTCGTCGTTGTCGATGGCCTGGCGCAGTTCCCCCATCAGCGCGAGCCGGTGCGGGGTGTTCTGGTCGTCGCTGGTCCGGTAGACGCGCACTCCGCCGCGACTCTGCTTGGCCGCGTACATCGCGACGTCCGCGCGGCGCAGCAGGGTGCCGCTGTCCAGGCCGTGCTCAGGGGCCAACGCGATACCGACGGTGGCGCGCGGATACAGCGTGAGGTGGTCGACGTGTACGGGCCGTTCGAGGTCGCGGGCGAGATCCTGTCCGATCGCGGTCGCGTCGTCCGGTGAGGCGACCCGGATGATGACGGCGAACTCGTCGCCGCCGAGACGGGCGACGGTGCCGCGGCCGTCCAACCGGCTCCGCAGCCGTTCCCCCACGACGCGCAGCAGCACGTCGCCGACATCGTGACCGAGCCCGTCGTTGATCTCCTTGAAGCGGTCGAGGTCCATCATGAGCACGGCGGTGAGCGCGGTGGCGCCGCCCTGTGGTGCCAGTGCGGCGTCGAGCAGGCGGTAGAGGTGCCGCCGGTTCGGCAGGTCGGTGAGTGGGTCGTGCAGCGCGAGGTGCTCCTTCTCCACGGCCTCGTGGCGGAGCCGGTCCACCAGCCGGGCGTTGGCCAGAGCGACACTGGCGTGGTTGGCCATCGCGTGCAGCAGCCGCAGATGCTCCGCGGTGAAGGTGTCGATGTCGGGCAGGCTGTCGGTCACCAGGAGCACGCCGGTCACGCCGCCACCGACCGGGACGGGTACCGCCATGGCGTCCACCGGCCCGCCCGGCCGCGCCGGATCGGCGGGGATCAGGACCATCTGACCGGTGGCGGCCGGGCTCCACCACGAGTCCGGCTCGGCTTCGTACGTCAGGGTCTCGTCGATCCGTCCCGGGCCGGACAGCCGGACCCGCAGTCCCGCCTCCGTGGCGCTGCCCGGCAGGATCAGCTCGACCTCGCCGGCGCGCAACTCGTCGCGGACCTGCTCGAGGATCACGCCCATCAGCTGATCGGTCTCCAGCGAGTTGTCCAGGGCGCTGGTGAAGGCGTAGAGGTTCTCGACCTGCTCGTTGCCCTGGCTCTGCCGCACGTACCCGCGGTAGCCGACGTAGACGACCGCGTACAGGACGGCGAGGATCGCCGCCGCGAACGGGTTGCTCTGGATGACGATCGCGCTGATCAGGCCGATGCTGGTGGCGATCAGGACCAATCCGAGGTCACGCATGGCCGACGGCAGGCGCCGCCACTCCGACGGATCGTCGTACAGGCTGATCACCGCGGTGAGCATGATGATGGCGAGCAGGTCGGCGGCGACCATGGCCGCGTACGCGGCCAGCCATTCGCGCGGGCCGGCCATCCCGTCGGCCGCTCCGGCCAGCGCGCCGAACACGGCGACGCCCACCGTGGCCTGGAGGCTGATCTGCGCGATGTTGAACGCCAGCTTCCGCCCGCGCTGGCGCCGCAGGGCCGCAAGGCCGACGAGGGCGCCGACGGTACGGGCGACGACCACGAGCAGCGGATTCAGCACCGTCAGGCCGATCACCATCGGGATCTCGGTGACGCTCATGGCGTGACCGCCACGACGGACCCGCACGTGGATCGCGAAGCCCTCGGTGAGGCCGAACACCACCGCCAGGCCCACGAGGCAGGCCAGCGACCCGGACCCGGTCAGCAGTGGCCCGTCGTTGGCGGCCAGGAGCACCCCGCCGGCGGCCAGCGCCGCCGCGGCCAACACCATGGTCAGCGCCGCGACCTGCCGATCCGGCCGAGACCAACGTCGCGTCATGTCTCCTCGAATCCTGTGCGGTTCAGAGCCAGCCTCATCGGCCGTCGCCACCGCCGGTTGAGGATCCGGCGCCCGGACATCCGCAATCGGTCACCGGCGGCGCCCGAAGGGTCCGGCGGAAAAGGCTCAGGTCCTCCGCTCACCTGCCGACGACGAGGCCACCGAAAGCGGGACCGGCATCCCGTGGCGGCTATCGAAGGAGAACGCATGAGCACCGAAGCCCGACGACGCCTCGGCCCCGACAGAAGGTGGCCGACGGCCGTGCTGTCCGCGGCACTGGCCGTGTCCGCGGGCACGATCGCCGCGCCGGCACTCGCCGGGCCGGCACAGGCCGCGACGACCACGATCAAGACGTCGAAGAAGTCATGGCTGGTCGACCCGACGGTGACCACACTGCCGGAGGTCACCACCGTCATCGGGGCACCGGCCGTATGGGGGAAGAAGGACACCGCGGGCCGGCAGCTGACGGGGCAGGGGATCGGTGTGGCGCTGATCGACTCCGGCATCGCCCCGGTCAAGGGCCTCGCCCAACCCGGCAAGGTGATCAACGGGCCGGACCTCTCGTTCGAGTCACAGGCCCCTAACCTGCGCAACCAGGACACCTTCGGGCACGGCACCCACATGGCCGGCATCATCGCCGGGCGGGACCCGGAGGTCGCAGCGGGTCAGGAGGGCAAGTTCACCGGATACGTCGGCGTGGCCCCCGGCGCCCATCTGGTCAACCTCCGGGTGGCCGCCGCCGACGGTGCGGTCGACGTGTCCCAGGTCATCGCCGCGATCGACTGGGCCGTGGCCCACCGCAACGATCCCGGCGTCAACATCCGCGTGCTCAACCTGTCGTTCGGCACGGACTCCGTGCAGGACCCGCTGCTCGACCCGCTGTCGTACGCGGTGGAGGCCGCCTGGCGCGCCGGGATCGTCGTCGTCGTCTCGGTCGGCAACGACGGACCGACCGCCACCCGGGTCGGCAACCCCGCGATCAACCCGTACGTCATCGCGGTCGGCGGCTCGGACATCGCCGGGACCAGCAACACCCGCGACGACGACACCATCGGCACGTTCAGCACCCGGGGCAACCTGCTCCGCCACGCCGACCTGGTCGCACCCGGTCGTTCGATCTCCTCCCTGCGCGACCCCGGATCCTTCGTCGACGCCACCTACCCGGAGGGCCTGGTCGCCGACGGCACCGGCCGCTACTTCAAGGGCAGCGGCACCTCTCAGGCCGCCGCCGTGGTGTCCGGCGCAGCGGCGCTGCTGCTGCAGCAACGCCCGAACCTGACACCCGACCAGGTCAAGAAGCTGCTGACGAGCACCGCCGTGCCGATGAAGGGCATCGATGCCATCGCTCAGGGCGCCGGCCAACTGAACGTGCAGGCAGCGGTCGCGGCGTCGACCCCGGCCCTCGCTCTGCAGGTGTTTCCCCGGGCGCTGGGCCTCGGGACCCTCGAGGGCGCCCGCGGCTCCGCCCACGTCGCCGACCCGGATTCGGGCGTCGAACTGACCGGCGAGCGCGACATCATGAACCAGCCGTGGAAGCCCTTAACGTGGACGGCGGCAGCGGCGGCCGGCCGATCCTGGACGGGCGGATCCTGGAACGGCACCGTCTGGGCCGGATCGGCCTGGACCGGCACCTCCTGGACGAGCAAGACGTGGAACGGCACCGTCTGGGCGGCGCGCAGCTGGTCGGGCATCTCTTGGACCGCCCGCTCGTGGAGCGCCGCGGGGTGGACCGCGGACGGCTGGTCCGCCCGGTCCTGGTCGGCCCGGTCGTGGTCGGCACGCAGCTGGAGTGGCAGCTATTGGGCCTCACGGACGTGGTCCTGACCGACCACGCCGGAGCCGGCCTGTCGGGTGGGTCGGCACGGACGTGGTCCTGACCCACCACGCCGGGGCCGGTCTGCCGGGCGGGTCGGCGGTGTCGATGTCGAGCGGAATGCACGATCATCAGCCGACCTCCCGGCAGCCCCGTCAGTGGGTCAGGAGCAGTTCCTGCCCTTGTTGATGCAGGTGGCGATGCGCTGCATGGTCCGGGCCGAGTTGACGTTGATGAAGTCGTCGTGGTCGGAGAACGGATTGTGGTTCTCCTCCGGGAACGAGTCGAGGGCGTACTGGCCCCGGGTCTGCACGTCGCGCGGGATGTCGTACGAGATGGTGATCCGCAGTTGGGGGATCGCCGTGAAGCCTTGCGGGCAGGCACCGGTGGTCCTGTCGGCGAAGGCGACGTGCTTGCGGTGGTTGTCGCTGTCGATGTTGGCGCCGTCCCAGCAGCCGGGGAAGTCGTGCACGCGCTGGACGCGGCTGCCGGCGGGGCAGACGGTGTATTTGTCGGAGAGCCGGTCGGTGAAGCCGGAACAGGTCCAGCCGGCGCGGGCGTTGGCCGGGCCACGGCTGGTCGGTTTGGCGTCGCCGGTCAGGGCGCGCAGGAACTTCGGCATCGGCACGACCTTGCCGGTGGCGTTGCCGCGGTATTCGATGAGGACCTGCGCCGGGCGGACGATGCCGCCGGTGTTGCCGGGCAGCTCGAGGTTCGGGCCCTGCGGGTCGGGCAGCGCGGACGTGCTGGGCGCCGGTGTGGCCGGCGCCTGGTTGAGGGTGCAGGTGGCCAGCGCGGCGAGGCCCTGCGGGCGGGCGGTGTGCCGACCGATGGCGATGGCGATGCGGTCGAGCACGGCCACCCGCTTGGCGCGCAGCGGTCCGAGAACGGCGTTGCCGGCGTCTGCCCGGCTGCTGACCAGGCGCTCGTTGGCCTCGGAGATCTGCCGGTCGAGTTCGTCGAGGTTGCGGTCGACCTCGGCGACGGCCGCCTGGGGGACGCCGGGCAGCCTGTCGCGGACGGTCGGGCACTGGACCTGCGGGGTCGCGGCCGGGGTGGCGGTGCTGTGCGAGGCGCCGTGCATCGCGGCGTGCATGCCGTCGTAGCTGACGTCGCAGTCGACCAGGGAGACCAGGCCGGCGCGGCCGCCGATCAGTGAGCTGATCCGCATGGTCAGGCCGGCGCGGCGCTCGCGCAGCCCGTCGAGGATCTGCTTGTTGAGGCGGGTGTCGATCCGGCCACGGCTGGCGGTCATCCGCTGGTTCGCGTCGGCGGTCAGGCGGTCCAACTCGGTCAGCAGCCGGTCGACGGTGGCCCGTGCGCGTGCGGGGACCGCCGGCAGGCGGTCGCGGACCGAGGGGCAGACGACCATCGGCTGGGTACGGGCGAGCGCCTGCTTCACCTGGTCGCTGCCGCGGACGCTGCGGTCGATGCGCACCACCGGCCAGAAGTACGACGACTTGTCGCCGTTGCGGCAGGTGGTGCCGGAGGCGTCGAGGTCGGCGTTCGACGAGCTCGCGGTGATGGCCTTGTTGCCGACGAAGTCGTGGACGTGCTCGGCGCCGTTCTTGATCCCGGGCTGCGCGACCGGGTTGTCGGGGCTGAACTTGCCGTTGCCGTTGGTGCCGCAGTCGACGGTGAACCGGCCGGTGGAGGCGCCCGGGCCGGGCTTCGGCGCCCGCACGTTCGGCTGGACCTGCTGGATCGGCACGTACTGGTCGAGGCTGGTGGCGGCGTCGGCGGTGCCGTTGCCGCCGCTGGTGACGAACGTGACGGTGAGCGCCCCGGTCGCCGCCAGCACCGCCGCCGCCATGGCGATCCGGGCGGGCCGGTTGAGGTTGCGTTTCATCGGTCCTCCTCGAAGGTGTGTCGCCGTGGGGTACGGCCCCCGGGGAGCGGACGGGTCACTTTTCTACTGGTACGTCATTGTTTGGTAAGAAATAGCCGCACTACCAGTTGGTCAGCAGCAGATGGTTCACCGCGAGGGCCACCGTGACCTGCACCGCGAGCCAGAAACGCCGGTCCACCGCCGGGATCAGGGCCGTGCCCGACAGCAGCCACACGCTGAACGGCAGCCAGATGCGTTCCACCTCGGCCTTGCTGTATCCGGACAGGTCAGCGGCGACGATCGCGGCCAGGGCGGCCAGCGGCAGCAGCGCGGCGCCCGGCCGGCGTGCGGTCAGGACGGCGCGGCGCAGGACGACGGCGGCGACCGGTCCGGCGGCGGCGACCACGGCGGCCAGGTCGGCCCACACCCAATAGGCGTACGCCCGGTCGGTGGCGATGCCCTGGTAGTAGCGCTCGATCAGCAGGTGGTAGCCGGTGAACCAGTCGAACCCGTAGGCGGTGAACACACCCGCCACCGGCAGCGCCCCGGCCAGCGCCCATCCGAGCGCGCTCCACCGCCGCGACAGCGCCACCACGGTGAGGGCGAGCGGGGCCATCAGGACGAGCCCGTAGGACAGGTAGCAGCCGAACCCGAGCAGCGTCCCACCGGCGACGGCGGCCAGGGCCCGGCCGCGGACGGCGCCGTGGGCCAGCAGCGCGACTCCGGTGGCGGTGACGCCCATGAACAGGCCGTCACCGGACACACCGGCCCACACCGCGCCGGGGAACAGCACCGTGAACGGCAGCACCGCGCGGGCCGCGGAGTCGGTGCCGAGCAGCCGTACCGTGTGCGGCACCGCGATCGCGGCGAGCCCGGCGACCAGGATGCACAGCAGCCCGGCCCACGCGCCGCCGCCGAGGCCGATCCGGTCCAGCCAGACGAACACCAGCAGCGCTCCCGGCGGGTGCGCGGACACGTGGGTGGTCCAGGAGTCGGGCTGGAAGTCCAGGATGCGGGTGGTGAAGACGGCCAGGGTGGCCGGGATGTCGGTGATGCCGGGGACCTCGTGCAGGTATTCGTGTTCGCTGGTCAGCCGGCCGGCGACACCACGCTGCCAGCCGTCGATCAGGGCCAGCGACAGCGTCCAGGCGACGGCGGCCGGGTAGGACAGGCCGAGCAGCCGTCGCCAGGGCAGGCGGGCGGTGAGGTCCGGGCCGCGGCTGACGACCAGGACGGCCACCAGCAGGGCCAGGGGTGTGCCGGGGCCGAGGTGCGGGAGCCATTTGGCGAACAGGGGGGCCGCGGTGGCGTAGACCGGCCGATCCAGCAGGGTCAGCACGGCCCCGGTGATCGACGCCAGCGCGAACAGGCCGACCGCTGCCATGGCGGCGATCCGATCCGGGCGACTGCCCACCCCGCGGGGCCGGAGCCGCTGCCCACCCGCGCGGGGCCGGAGCGGCTGCTCATCCGCGCAGGGCCGCGTGCGCGAACTCGGCAACGCCCTCGGGGAGACCCACGGCGGCCCGAAACCCGAGCTCCTCGGCGGCCCGCCGCGGGGACGCGACCACGTGGCGCACGTCGCCGAGCCGGAACTCGCCGGTCACCACCGGGGCCGGACCGTCGGCGGCCCGGGCCAGCTCGGCGGCCAGCTGCCCGACGGTGGCGGGACGGCCGGAGGCGACGTTGTAAGCGCGCCAGCCGGTACGGGCTCCGGTCGCGTCCAGTGCGGCGAGGTTGGCCGCGGCCACGTCACGTACGTGCACGAAGTCACGGCGCTGACCGCCGTCCTCGAAGACCCGGGGCGGCCGCCCGGCTTCCAGCGCCGACCGGAACAGGGCGGCGACCCCGCTGTACGGGGTGTCGCGGGGCATGCCAGGCCCGTACACGTTGTGATATCTGAGGGCCGTCACGCTGCCGCCGGTCTGCCGCGCCCATGCCGCGGTGAGGTGTTCCTGGGCGACCTTGGTCGCCGCATAGACGCTGCGCGGGTCGAGCGGTGCGTCCTCGCCGATCAGCCCCGGCGCCAGGGCCGCTCCGCAGTCGGGGCAGGCGGGCTCGAACCGGCCGGCGGCCAGGTCGGCGACGTCACGCGGGGCCGGGCGTACCGCCTCGTGCACCGGGCAGGTGTAGACGCCTTCGCCGTAGACCACCATGGAGCTGGCCAGCACCAGCCGGTGAACGCCCGCGCCGGCCATCTCGGCGAGCAGCACCGCCGTCCCGAGGTCGTTGCAGCGGACGTATTCCGCCAGGTCACCGAGGTCGACGCCGAGTCCGACCATGGCCGCCTGGTGGATCACCGCGTCGACGCCGGACAGGGCGGCGGCGACGGCGGCCCGGTCGGTGACGTCGATGCGGTGCAGCGCCGCCCCGGGCACGCCGTCCGGCGGGGTGCGGTGGGCGCCGGGGTGGCCGGCGTCCACGATGGTCACGTCATGGCCGGCCGTCAGCAGGGCCGTCACGACATGGGTTCCGATGAAGCCGGCTCCGCCGGTCACGAGCACATGGGTCACGGCGCCGACCGTAGGGCCGGAGCACGCCGGTCGGCGCCGATCGCGGCCGACCGTCAGCGGTTCGTAAGGAATGGCTGGTCACGTCATCGTCTCGTAAGGATTCGTCATCGGCGGGTAAGGATTCGCGGGCCGGTTCGTGATTAGCGTCCGACGGCATGACCGATGTGGTTCTTCCCTGCCGCGACGAGGCCGCGGCCCTGCCGGACCTGCTCGCCAGGATGCCGGCCGGCTACCGGCCGATCGTGGTGGACAACGGCTCGACCGACGGCACGGCCGATGTGGCCCGGGCCTGCGGCGCCGAGGTGATCACCGTGACCGAGCCCGGTTACGGCGCGGCCGTGCACGCCGGTGTGGTGGCCGCCGACCCGGCCGACGGGATCGTGTGCGTGATGGACGCCGACGGCTCCTTCGATCCGGCGCAACTGCCGCGGGTGGCGGCACCGGTCCGGTCCGGCCGGGCTCATCTGGGTACGGGCCGGCGCCGCCCCGCCGCCCGCGGGGTGTGGCCGTTGCACGCGCGGGCCGCCAACGCCGTGCTGGCTCACCGGCTGCGCCGTACCAGTGGCCTGCCGGTGCACGACATCGGCGCGATGCGGGCGGCACGCCGCGAGGATCTGCTGGCGCTGGGGCTGCGTGACCGGCGCTTCGGCTATCCGCTGGAGCTGCTGATCGCGGCGGGCCGGGCCGGGTGGCGGGTGGTGGAGGTCGACGTCGACTACCACCCGCGGGCCGCCGGGACCAAATCCAAGGTGACCGGCACGGTGCTCGGCACGGTCCGCGCGGTCCGTGACATGAGTGCGGTGCTGGCCCGGTGAGCGTCTCGCAGATCGTGGTGCTGGCCAAGGCGCCGGTGCCCGGGCGGGTCAAGACCCGGCTGTGCCCGCCGTGCACCCCGCAGCAGGCGGCCGGGATCGCGGCGGCGGCGCTCGCCGACACCCTCGACACGGTCACGGCGACCGCCGCGGCGGTACGGACCCTGGTCGTCGACGGCGACCACCCCGCCCCGGAGGGTTGGGTGACCCTCCGCCAGCGTGGTGGCCCCCTGGACGAACGGCTGGTCAACGCGTTCGCCGACACGCGCTCGGCCGGCGCGGTGACGGTGTTGATCGGCATGGACACCCCGCAGGTCACGGCCGGGCACCTGGAGGCGGCGCTGGCGCTGCTGCACGAGCCGGACGGTCCGGGGGCGGTGCTGGGCCCGGCCGTCGACGGCGGGTGGTGGGCGCTGGGCCTGCGTGATGCCGGGGACGCGACGGTGCTGGGTGGCATCGTCACGTCCACCGCCGACACCGGGGCGAGCACCCTGGCCGCGTTGCGGGGCCGTGGGCTGCGTGTCGCGCTGCTGCCGGAGCTGCGCGACGTGGACACGGCGGACGACGTCCGTACGGTGGCCGCGCTGTGCCCACCGCAGAGCCGGTTCGCCGCCGCCGCGACCGGGCTGCCGCCCGACGTCGGCGACACCGGGCTGCCGCCCGACGTCGGCGACACCGGGCTGCCGTCCGACGTCGGCGACACCGGCGAAGCCGGCCGGGCGGCGACCCCGGCGCCCGCGGCTCTCGGCGACGCCGGCTCCGGCCGAGCCGTGGCGCGGGGGGACGCCGGCTCCGGCCGGGCCGTGGCGCCGGGGGTCGCCCGATGACGGCCACCGTTTTCGACGCGGCGTTCAGCCGGGCCGCGGCCGGGGTGCCCGCCGGGTTCACGGCCCGGCACCCGAGCGGCGCGGTGCAGCACTTCGACCCGGCGGTGTGGTGCCGCGACACGATCGCGGGCGACGACGGGCTGCTGGAGCGCTGCACCGGCCCCACCCTGGACGTGGGTTGCGGGCCGGGCCGGCTCACCGGCGCCCTGATCGCAACCGGTCGGCCGGCGCTCGGCATCGACGTCAGCGCCACCGCGGTGCGCCTGGCCCGGCGGCGCGGCGCGGTCGCACTGCAGCGTGACGTGTTCGAGCCGGTCCCCGGCAGCGGACGATGGCGGCATCTGCTGCTGGCCGACGGCAACATCGGCATCGGCGGCGACCCGCGGTCGTTGCTGGCCCGCTGCCGGCAGCTGCTCGCTCCGGACGGCCGGGTGCATGCGGAGGTGGCGCCGCCGGGCACTGCCGCCTGGTCCGGAACGGCCACCGTGCACGGCTCGGCCGGTGGATCGCTGCGGTGGGCGTGCGTGCCCTTCGACGACCTGCCCGGCGTGGCCGGGGCCGCGGCCATGCGGGCGATCGACACGTGGACGGAGGCCGGCCGATGGTTCGCCACCCTGCTCCCCCGGTGAGCCCGCTGCGCTCGCACCGGCTGACCAGCGTGCTGGGAATCGCGCTCGGCGTCAGCTTCGGCATCTGCTTCCTCACCGGCCTGTACAGCCACCTCCTGCAGCATCCGCCGGCCGGGTTCGCGTGGCCGTCGCGTCCGGCCGGGCTCTACCGGTTCACCCAGGGCCTGCACGTGATCACCGGCCTGGCGTCGGTGCCGCTGCTGGGCGCCAAGCTGTGGTCGGTGTATCCGCGGCTGTTCCAGTGGCCGCCGGTCCGGTCGATCGCCCACGCCGCTGAACGCGCCGGTGTCGCCGTGCTCGTCGCCGCGGCGCTGTTCCAGGTCGTCGGCGGTGTCCTCAACGTCTCCCGCTGGTATGCGCCGATGCCGTTCTTCTTCACCGCCGCCCACTACTGGGTGGGCTGGCTGACCGTCGGCGCGCTGCTCGTACACATCGGTGTGCAGTTGCCGACCGTCCGGGCCGCGCTGAGCCGTCCCGAACCGCAACCGGACGCGGCCGGCCTGACCCGGCGCGGGCTGCTCGGCGCCGTCGCCGCGGCGGCCGGGCTGATCACCGTGGTCACGGCCGGGCAGACGGTCCGGCCGCTGTCCGGCCTGGCGTTGCTCGCCCCGCGCCGGCCCGACGTCGGCCCCCAGGGCCTTCCGGTCAACAACACCGCAGACGACGCGGGGGTACGGTCCACCGCGCTCGACCCGGCGTTCCGGCTGAGCATCACCGGCCCGGATCGGCACGTCGACCTGGATCTGACCGCCCTGAACGCCCTCGACCAGTACACCGCCGACCTGCCGATCGCCTGTGTGGAGGGCTGGAGCGCCGTCGGCACGTGGTCCGGGGTGCGCCTGCGTGACCTGGTGGCACTGGTCGGCGCCGACCCCGAGCGGTCCACCGTCGTGGTCGAGTCCCTGGAGGCCCGCGGCCGCTACCGCACGTCGACGGTGGCCACCCCGCACGTACGCGACCCGCTAACCCTGATCGCGTTGCGGCTGGGTGGCGAGCCGCTGCATCCCGACCACGGGTATCCGGCCCGGCTGATCGCCCCGAACCGGCCCGGCGTGCTGCAGACCAAATGGGTGGGCGCGATCACCGTACGGGAGCGGTCATGAGGGTCCGGACGGCGCTGGTGGTCGCCGGCGTGGCACTGATCGGCTGGGCCGTGGTCGGGGCGGGCGCCGACCCCGACGTGGATCCGGCCGGTGTGCTGCTGTTCATGGCGGCCGTGCTGGCCGGTCACGACGTCCTGTGGATGGCGCTGGTCCTGGCCGTGGGCGCGGTGATCACCCGGTTGGTCCCGGTCCGGTGGCGGGCGGTGACGTGTGCCGCCGCGATCAGCGCCGCGGCGGTCACACTGGTGGCGTTCCCGCTGGTCCTGGGGTTCGGCCGGCCCGCCGGCAATCCGTCGGCGCTGCCTCTGCCGTACCCCCGCAATCTCGCTCTGGTCCTGGTGCTGGTCGTCGTGGCCGCCGTGGTGGGGGCGGCGGTCACATCCGGTCGTGGGTGGGGTCGCCGTCGCCGTAGTGGATGACCACGGAGTCCTCGGCGCGGGCTGGTGAGGCGCCGGCCGCGCGGCGGCGTAACGCGAGGAGAGCGTGGACGTGGGCGCGGGCGATGAGTCGGTCGGCGTTCTGCTCGTCGCGGGCGGACTGCTCGAGCAGAGCTTCGGCACGAACCGCATGCTGATCGGGAGTCATCGATCGATGCTCGCATGCCGCCGCGTTCTGCGCCGGGACCGACGCGACGCGGTCGTAAGGAATCCGAAAGACCCCGGCCGAGGGGTACGGGACCGCGTGCTCGGTAACGTGACGAGGATGGGACATCGGGTGCTGGTCGTCGACGACGATCCGACGGTCAGTGACGTGGTGCGGCGCTATCTGGAGGAGGCCGGCTGCGAGGTGCGGCTGGCCGCCGACGGCGCCGACGGGCTCGCCGCGGTCGCCGCCCAGCAGCCGGACCTGGTGGTCCTGGACGTGATGATGCCCGGCATCGACGGCCTCGAGGTGTGCCGCCGGTTGCGGCGTCACCTGCCGCACCTGCCGATCATCATGCTCACCGCCCTCGGTGAGGAGGCCGATCGGGTCCTGGGTCTGGAGGTCGGCGCCGACGACTACGTGACCAAGCCGTTCTCCCCGCGGGAGCTGGTGCTGCGGATCCGGTCGGTGCTGCGCCGCACCGCCGCCCACACCGCCGCGCCGGCCGCCACGGAGACGCTGATCGACGCGGAGCTGGTCGTCGACACGGCCCGCCGGATCGCCGAGGTCGGGGGCATGCCGCTGGCGCTGACCGTCCGCGAGTTCGAGCTCCTGGTGTTCTTCCTGCGCCATCCCGGGCGCGCCTGGTCGCGCACGGAGCTGCTGGAGAAGGTGTGGGGCTGGCAGTTCGGCGATCAGTCGACGGTCACCGTCCACGTGCGCCGGCTGCGGGAGAAGATCGAGAAGGATCCGGCCGCCCCCGCGCGCATCCGCACCGTCTGGGGTGTCGGCTACCGTTTCGACCCGCTCGACGGGAGCGCCACCGCGTGAAGGACACCATGCTCATCGGCCTCTACGCGCTGCTCGCCGGGGGTGTGGTCGGCCTGGCCGGCGCCGGCGCGCTGAGGCTGCTGCGGGGCCGGTCGATCCTGGTGCACGTGCTGGTGATGCTGGCCGTCACCGTGCTGGCCGTGGTCGCCGGGGTGGCCACGGTCGCGCAGGCGATGTTCCTGTCCCCGCACGACCTGTGGGTCGTGCTGGTCACGGTGTCGGCGTCGGCGCTGATCAGCCTGGGTGTCGGGGCGGTGTTCGGCAGCCGGCTGGCCGCGTCGGCGGTGTGGGCGCAGGCCGCCCGCGACCGTGAACGGCAGCTGGAGGCCGGTCGCCGTGAGCTGGTCGCCTGGGTGTCGCACGATCTGCGCACCCCACTGGCCGGGCTGCGGGCGATGGCCGAGGCCCTGGAGGACGGGATCATCCGCGACCCGGCGACCGTCGACGAGTACCACCGGCGGATCCGGGTCGAGACCGACCGGATGACCCGGCTCGTCGACGACCTGTTCGAGCTGTCGCGCATCAACGCCGGCGCGCTACGGCTGACGCCGACGACGGTGCCGCTGGGCGAGCTGGTGTCCGACGCGCTCGCCGGTGTCGCGCCGCTGGCCGCCCGCCGCCGCATCCACCTGGTCGCCGCCGACAGCGGCTGGCCGGTCGTGCGCGGCGGTGAGCGCGAGCTCGCCCGCATCGTCAGCAACCTGCTGATCAACTCGGTGCGGTATACGCCGGAGGACGGCACCGTGCAGATCGCCGCCGGCCAGGATCAGGGTCACGTGTGGCTGACCGTCTCCGACACGTGCGGCGGCATCCCGGAGAACGACCTGTCCCGCGTCTTCGACGTCGCCTTCCGCGGCGAACGCGCCCGCACCCCGGCGGCCGCCACCCCGGGCGGCGGCGGGGGCCTGGGTCTGGCGATCGTGCGCGGCCTGGTCGAGGCACACGGCGGCCGGGTCGGGGTCCGCAACGTCGGCCACGGGTGCCGGTTCGAGGTCCAGCTCCCCGCCACCTGACCGCGGATGGCACAGAGGGCTGCCGCGGTAGGGTCGTGTGATGCCTGCCGAGCCGGTCGATGCGCCGTGGGCCGAGTCTGCCGCTCGGAGACTGGCCGACGGTGACGATGTGCGTGCGGCGTTCCTGGGTCTGTTGCGAGACGGTGCCTCGCCTGCGGTCGCCGCGGTGGCCGTGTGTGTCGCGGCCGGGTCCACGCACGAGGAGGCGGTCGATCGGCTGCAACAGTTCACGAGTCTGTGGGAGGTGATCCAGCCCGGTGAGGAGGCGCTGGGTGTCGATCTGATGATCTCGCACGGCTATTTCGAGGCGGATGTAGCGCTCGACGCCCGGCAGCAGGCGGCTCTGGTGCACCTGCAGGCGGCGCTGAGGTCGGTGCCCGGAGTCCCGAGCGGGCCCGCGATCGGTTTGGGCACACGCCTGCGAACGGGCCGCCTCGTCGAGGCGCACCGGCAACTCGAACGCCTCGGTCACGTGCGGTGGCCGGGTAACACCCGATTCTGGGCGGCGATGGGTCGCGCCGGCGAGACCCTCGGACTCGCGCCTGATCAGTCCGGCCCGCCAGCCGTCGCACCCGATCAGGCTGGGCCGCCGGCCGTCGCACCCGATCAGACCGGCCCGCCAGCCGTCGCACCCGATCAGAGCCGCCCGCCGGTGTGAGACGTCGTCGCCCGGCGGCGAGCCCGAGGCACTGGGCCGGCCCGCTGCCTGCGCCCTCTGATCGGCGCCTTCGACCAGGAGGGCGTGAACACCGCGCGAGCCGACGGCCTCCCCTGTCCGGGCCCGGTGAATCTAGTTAGGTTCGTCGATTGACACGCAGCCTTTCCGTCGCAACACTGGCTGTTATTTCAGGCAGTTGGAACGATTCCATCGGCTCGTGAACGGCCGTTGACGACAGTTGCGGAGGGGCAGTGATGCACGGGCAGAACTCGGCTCCGCCTGCCCCGCCGGCGACCGGAGGGCCGCGGGCGGGCACGTCGGCGACCTCCCCGGGACCCGCGCAACCGCTGGTCATCCGGCTGTACGAGGCGGCTGACGAGGTGTTCTGGGCGATCCGGCTGAACCTGCTCTGGCTGCTGTTCACCGTGGTCGGCGGAGTCGTGCCGAGCATCGGCCCGGCGACCGTCGCGGCGTACTCCCTGGCTCGCCGACACGCTCGCAATGAAACGTTTCGAGTATTTCCCGCGTTTCTCGCCGCCTTCCGGCAGGACATCCTGAGAGGCACGGCGCTCTTTCTGCCGTCGCTGGCGGCAAGCGCTTTCCTGCTGACCAACTACTTCTGGTTCGCGTCCATGGGATCCGCCGGCATGATCTTTCGGCTGGTCACAGCGGTAGCCCTGGCGGCGGTGGTGGTGATCACGGGCTACCTGCTCCCGATGGCCGCGCACTATCACCTCCGCACTCGCGCCTATCTGCCCACGGCGTCACTCTTCGCCCTCACCCGTCCGGCCGCGTCCGTGTTGCTGCTGTTCAGCTTCACGGCGATCGCGTACGCCGCCGTGACGTTCCCCTTCCTGCTGCCGACGATCGCCGTCGGCGGATGGATCCAGTTCAGCACCTGGCTGTGTCAGCGCTTGTTCGCCGAGAACGAGGAGCGCCTACGAGTGGAACGGAAATCATGACAACGATGAACCCACGCCGTCGTCTGCTGGCGGCTGCCCTGGCCCTCACCACCGCTCTTCCGCTCGCCGCCTGCGGTGACGACGAGTCGGCGGCCACCCTCGACACGATCACCGTGATGTCGCCGCTGTTCGGCACCGCACCGGACCCGAACGGGGAGATCCAGAAGGGCGTCGAGGCGCTGATCGGCAAGAAGCTCGACATCTCCTGGGTGCCCGACGCCGACTACCGCGACAAGGTCAACGTGACACTCGGGTCCAACAACATCCCGGACGTCATGATCCTCAACGAGAAGTCGCCCACCTTCGCCAAGACGGCCGAGGCCGGCGCTTTCTGGGATCTCACCGGCAAGCTCGACAAATACCCGAACCTCAAGCCCGCCGACCCGCAGACCGGCAAGAACGTCCAGGTCAACGGCAAGACCTACAGCATTTACCGGGTACGCCCACTGCTGCGCTCGGCGGTCTCGGTCCGCAAGGACTGGCTGGCCAAGGTCGGCCTGCCGCTGCCCGAGTCGGTGCCCGACCTGTACAACGTCGCCAAGGCGTTCACCGAGCAGGACCCGGACGGCAACGGCAGGAAGGACACGTACGGCCTGATCATCCCGAAGTGGAACCCGGTCTACGCCAGCGGTAGCCCGTACGACATCTTCGAGACCTGGTTCGGCGCGCCCAGCGCCTGGGGTGAGCGGGGCGGCAGGCTGGTGCCCGGCTTCGACACCGACGAGTTCTTCGCCGCCAACCGCGAGCTGAAGAAGTGGGTCGACGAGGGACTGGTGAACCCGGACTTCGCGACGCTTGACACGGCCAACTGGATGGACCCGTTCGTGCAGGGCAAGGGCGGGATCATCATCGACGTCAACCTGCGCGCCACCCAGCTGTTCGACCTGTTCCGGGAGAAGGACCCGAAGGACCCGGACAAGGTGGCGATGGTCGGCAACCTGAAACGGGCCGACGGCCAGAAGTTCTCCGCCCCTGGCATCGGCTACCGGGACTCGATCGCCATCTCCAAGCAGCGGATCCGCACCGAGGAGCAGCTCGACCAGGTCCTGCAGGTGCTCGACAGGCTCCAGTCCAAGGAGGGCACGACGCTGCTCACCAACGGCATCGCGGGCCGCAACTTCGAGCTCGACGGGAACTACGCGGTGCCGATCAACCAGGACGACCCGCAGATCAAGGTCATCAAGAACGACGTGGAGAAGGCCTTCATCCAGCTCGGCACGCGGGCGAGCATCGGCATGGAGACGTACCCGTGGAAGCCTTCGGACCCGGCCAAGCTCAAGCTGTACGAGAGCTTCGGCACCCTGATGACCGAGGACCTGAAGACCGCGGTGCACAACCCCGCGGCCTCGGTGCTCGCCCCGACCCAGATCCAGCAGGGTGGCACGCTCGATCCGATCGTCCCGGACGCGCGGGTCAAGTTCCTGTCCGGCACCATCACCGAGGAACAGCTCAAGGCCGAGGTCAAGCGCTGGTACGACGGTGGCGGCACCAAGATCGTCCAAGAGGTCAACGAGATGGCCAAGTAGCCCCGACCTCAACGGATTCGACGGGCCCGGTCGCCGAGGCCGGGCCCGTCCCGCGTTCGATAGGAGCCCGCCGTGGCCACCGATCTCGTCCCGGGCGTGGCGCCGGAGACACCACCGTCCACCCGGCCACCGGCAGACCCGCCGCCCGGCAAGTGGGCCACCCGCCTGGCCCGCATCGGCCGCAACCGGTGGCTCTATCTGATGCTGCTGCCGGGCCTGGCCTATTTCGCACTGTTCCGTTACTGGCCGATGTACGGCCTGAGCATCGCCTTCCAGGACTATCTCCCCTTCCTGGGCTACGAGGGCAGCCCCTGGGTCGGCCTCAAGCACTTCGAGGCGCTGTTCACCGGCCCGGACTTCGCGCGGGTCATGATCAATACGTTCCTGCTGGCACTGGTCACCCTGATCTTCGTGTTCCCGGCGCCGATCGTGGTGGCGCTGCTGCTGAACGAGTTGCGCCACAACGTCGTCAAACGCTCGGTCCAGTCACTGATCTACATCCCGTACTTCCTGTCGTGGACGATCGTGGCGTCACTGACGTACCTGCTGTTCTCGGTCGACTACGGCGTGCTTGCCGAGCTCATCCACGACTTCGTCGGCGGCCGCAAGGTCGACTACGTGGCGCAGGAGGCGTGGTTCCGGCCGATCATCGTCATTCAGCAGCTGTGGAAGCTGACCGGCTGGGGCACGATCATCTATCTGGCGGCGCTGGCCAACGTCGACACCCAGCTGTACGAGGCGGCGCAGGTCGACGGTGCCGGCCGGTGGCGCCAGTTCTGGCACATCACGCTTCCGGCGATCCGTCCGGCCATCGTGGTGATGACCATCCTCGCCTCCGGCAACCTGCTGGACACCGGCTTCGAGCAGATCTGGCTGATGACCACGTCGCTGAACCGGTCGGTCGCCGAGGTCTTCGACACCTACGTGTACCTGGTCGGCATCACCCAGGGCAGCTTCAGCTACTCCACCGCCGTCGGCCTCTTCAAGGGCGTCCTCGGCGTGATCCTGATCTTCGGCTCGAACTGGCTGGCCAAACGCCTGGGCGAGCGCGGACTGTACTGAGGAGACGCAACCGCGAATGACCATCGACGAGACAACCGGCGAGAAGATCCGCCAGGGCAACCCGGTCCGGCACTACTCCTCGGCGGGAAGCCGCCTCTTCGACATCGGGAACGCCGTGTTCCTGCTGGCGCTGGGCGCGATCACCGTCCTACCGCTGCTGTACGTGCTCGCCGGGTCGTTCGCCGGCGAGGCCGAGATCGCGTCCCGGCCGTTCTTCCTGTGGCCGGAGAAGGTCGTCACGGACACGTACGACTTCATCTTCGGCACCGACACGTTCGTCCGCGCGCTGCTCACCACCATCGCGGTGACGGCGGTCGGCACGGTCGTCCAGGTGGCGCTGACGCTGACGATGGCCTACCCGCTGTCGCGCAACCGCCTGCCCGGCCGCACGCTGGTCCTCAACCTGGTGATCTTCACGCTGGTCTTCAGCGGCGGCATGATCCCGACCTACCTGGTGGTCCGCGATCTCGGGCTGCTGGACTCGTACTGGGCGCTGATCCTGCCCCTGGCGATCAACCCGTTCTACCTGATCATCGTGAAGACGTTCTTCCAGGCCCTGCCGGACGCGCTGGAGGAGGCGGCCCGCATCGACGGCGCCAACGACCTCAACGTCTTCCTGCGCATCGTGCTGCCGCTGTCCAAGCCGATCATCGCCACGTTCTCGCTGTTCTACGCGGTCGGCATCTGGAACGACTACATGTCGCCGCTGCTGTACATCGCCGACAGCGACAAGTGGACGTTGCAGGTGCTGGTCCGCCAGCTCACCGCTCCGAACGCGGACTCGGCGAACGTGCTGGACACCCTGTCCGGAACCGCGTTCCCGGAGCAGGGCGTGAAGTTCGCGGTCGTCGTGATCGCCACCCTGCCGATCCTGTTGGTCTACCCGTTCCTGCAGAAGCACTTCGCCAAGGGCGTACTGATCGGATCGGTCAAGGAGTGACGGCCGTCCGGCAGAGCGCGGCCCCACGCCGGGTCCGTCACACCACGTCCTCGGAACCGTGAGGAACCGTTACAGTCGAGTCGCACCGCCACTCCCATCACGCCGGAGCGCACCGTGGCCAGCCCGTTCCCGATCGGGGAGATCTTCTCCGACGTCCTGACCGGGGCGGCACGCCTGCCCCGCAGGCAGGCCGGCAGCTCGCCGCAGGGCTTGACGGTCACGCTGATCGCGGACTACACGTTGCGCAACGACGCCTGGCTCCCGGCGACCGCGCTGATCGCCCTGCTCGGCGAGTTCGGGGTGACCAGCGCCGCCGCCCGGATGGCGATCAGCCGGCTCACGCGCCGCGGGGTGCTCGAGAGCCGCCGGCGCGGCCGGTACAGCTCCTACCGGCTCACCCGACAGGCCGCCGAGGAGCTGCTGGTCGGAGGGCTGGGGATCGCCGACTTCGCGGTCGAGGAGGACGCCTGGGACGGGTTCTGGACCTTCGTCACCTTCTCGATGCCCAAGGAGGAGACCACCCAGCGCAACGCCCTGCGCGTCCATCTGCGCTGGAACGGCTGCGCACCGCTGTACGACGGGGTCTGGGTCTCCCCACGGCCACTGCGGTCGCGGGATCTGGCCGACGCGGCGGGAGCGTCCTCCGGCCGGCTCACGGTGGTCCGGGCCCAGCACATCGCCCTGGACACCGACGCGGATCGCAGCCCGGTCGAGGCGTGGGACGTCGCGGCGATCGCCGAGCACTACGAGACCTTCATCCGGCGGTGGAGCGAGTTGAAGCCCGCCATCGCCGCGGGAAGGATCAGGGGAGCCGACGCGGTACGCGCCCGTACCGAGGTGATGGACACGTACCGCCGTTTTCCGTCGATCGATCCCATGCTGCCGACGAGACTCATGCCGGAGGGCTGGCCTCGCCGACGTGCCCGGGAGGTGTTCGTCGCGGTGTACGACGGACTGGCGCGCCCGGCCGAACAGTACGTCCGCACCGTGGCCGCCGACGACGAGCAGACCCATCGGCGGATCGAGGCCCACACCGTGGAGGAGATGCTGACCGGGCTCGGCCGCGTGCCCCGCTGATCATGCGGGCCACGTCGCCCCGACCGTTGCCGGGTAGAGGCCCGCTCAGTCGGCACCCGCGGGCAACGGCCGCCGCGCTTAAGATCCAACGGTGGATCCGACCGAGTTCGACGCGCTCGCCGAGCCCCTGCGCGAGAGATCCGCTGCCATGGCGGCCGAGCACGGGTTCAGCCTCATCGAGGGCCGGACCGCCACGGCGGAGGAGATCACCGCCGTGGAGCTCAGTATGGGGGTCGTTCTCCCGGACAAGTACAAGGCCTTCATGATGCGTCACGGCGGGGGCATGTTCGGTTTCCTCGACCTGTTCCCGATCGTGTCCACACCCGGCCGATACGACGACCTCGAGACCGTCAACGATGACGAGTTCCCCGACCGTGGTTTCGTCGTCGTATCCCCGGTGGGCACCGGTGACCACTGGGGCTTCCCCGTGACCGACGGACGCTGCCACGACGCGGTCTGGTTCCATTTCCACGATGACCCCGACGACGAGCTCGTCGCAGCGGATTTCCTGGAGTTCGTGGCCGAGCACGGCTTGAAGAGCTCCGCCGATCGAGCGCTGGAACGCCGGGACTGAGCCGGCAGGAGCTCCTCAGGGCGCACGCGGCCGATCGGTATCCACTGCCACCCGCCGGCCGCCGCCGTGCCGATTTGAGCCGTGACGAGAGCTGACAACTGATCATTTCCGATCACTCTGACCGTCGCACGGCCCCTGCGTGAGCGGGTGCGATCGGTTCTGGTCGTTTGGGCATTGACGTGTTTTGTTGTGAGCGGTTTACTCCCGTAACAGGATCGTCACTGATCACCTCGGGAGTCGCTGCGTGGGCGCACGGTGGAGCAAACGGTGGATGGCAGGGTGTGCCGCGGTGTCGGTGGCGCTGGCCTGGGGCCTGGTGGGGACGCCCGCGACGGCCGCCGAGGAGACGGTCGACGTGGTCGTGGACGGTGACGACGTCCGGCCGGACAACGTGCACGGCCTGCCCTACAAGGGGCTCGGGCTGATCAGCGCCAACAGCACCAGCAACCTGCTGATGGACTACAAGGCCGAGCAGCCCGCCCGCTACTGGCAGATGATCGACGTGTTGTTCGGCGGGGAGCGGCCGCTGATCAATCACGTCAAGATGGAGATGGGCTCGGACACCAACAACTCGACCGGCGCGGACGCGGCCACCATGCGTACCGCCACGGAGCTCGCCGACGCCTCCCGCTCGCCCGGCTTTCAGCTGGCCGCGGACGCCAAGACGGTCAATCCCGATCTGAAGGTGTCGATTCTGCGGTGGACGATGCCGTACTGGGTGCAGACGGCGTGGAGTGCCGGGACCGGCCGCGACGAGATGTACCGGTGGTACAAGGAGACGATCCTCGACGCGTACGAGAAGTACGGGTACATGGTCGACTACGTCAACCCGGACACCAACGAGACGAGCAGTCCGGACCTCGCGTTCATCAAGTACTACAAGAACGCCCTGGTCACGGACACCGACTTCGCCGATCCGCGGTTCGGGATCCCCGCCGCGGAGCAGGCGGCCGTCGCTGACGCGTACCACCGGATCAAGATTGTCGCCTCTGACGAGAATCAGACCAAGAACATCGGGCCGGCGCTGCTCGACGACCAGTCGCTGTTCGAGATGGTCGACGCGGTCGGGTACCACTACAACACCGACGACCGGTACGACGGCGCGCCCGGCGCCAACACCTACGAGCCGTACACGAAGCTGGCGACCGTACGTGACAAGGACGTCTGGTACAGCGAGGGCGTCGGGTCGTTCGGGTTCACCGACTACCGGGTCAACAACACCGAGGGCCCGGGTGGCGCGAGCACCGGCATCGGCGGTCTGCAGAGCGCGCTGGATCTCGCGAACCGCAGCGTGAAGGGCTACCACCGGTCGAAGCGGACGCACTACATCTTCCAGCCGGCGATCGGCTCGTTCTACGAGGGCGCCCAGTACAGCCACAAGGAGCTGCTCAGTGCCCGTGACCCGTGGTCGGGCAGCATCCACTACGACGCGGCGATCTATGTGATGCAGCATTTCACCCGGTTCGCGACGACCGGCTGGGAGAACGACACGAACACCGCCGGCATCTGGCGGACCGTGCCGCAGGCCAGCTACAGCGGCGTCAACGGCACCGAGAACATCGACGGCTCCAACGGCGCGGCCAGTTACCTGACGCTCGCCGATCCACAGCGGCGTGACTTCTCCACCATCGCCGTCAATGACAGTGACTTGATCAAGATGTACCGGATCAATGTTGACGACATGAATCTGGGTACGGATCCAGTCGTCAATGTGTGGGAGACCCGGGCCGGTCACTACATGCAGCGGACCGCGACGCTGCGGCCCGACGGCGACGGCTACTACACGTACCAGGTGCGGCCACGGTCGATCGTCACGTTCACCACGCTCGACACGACCGCCGGGGAGCCGCTGCCGGAGACGTCGCCGCGGACGGTCCTGGACACCGACGCGACCGGCCGGAACCACGACACCGACGACACCGTTCTGTACGCCGACGACTTCGCCTATGCCGAGGAGGGTGACGTCAGGGTCGGTGACAGGACCCTGCCCTACCTGGCCTCGCGGGGCGGCGAGCCGCGTTACCTGGTCGACCAGACCGGCGCGTGGCAGGTCGACGACGGCGTCCTGTACCAGCTGATGGACCAGTCGATGAAGGACACCGCCGCCTGGAACCGCACGACGCCCAACACGCTCGTCGGTGACTTCCGCTGGCACAACTACCGGGCGAGTGTCGACGTGTCGTTCCCGGACGCCGCCGGTGGATCGGCCGGGCTCGGGGTGCGCCAGCAGACCGGCATGACCGCCGACAGCGCCGCCTACCAGATCCGCATCAACCGCGCCGGAGCCTGGACGTTCGCCAAGCGTGGCACCACGATCGCGACCGGCACCCGTGCCGCCGCCGGCGGCTACCGTCTCGCCGTCGAGGCCAAGGGCGCCACCATCACCGCGTTCGTCGACGGCACGGCGGTCCACAGCTACGTCGACCCCTCCCCCGAACCGGCCGGGCGGGTCAACCTGTCGAGCGACTTCTACCGGACCGGGTTCGACGATCTCAGAATCGAGAAGATCAAGGGCTTTGCGCCGTACGCCGTGACGCTCGTCGACAACATGGACGGCACCGTCGGCTACACGGGGACGTGGAGTCACAAGGCGGCGGCCGGTGACGCGATGGACTGGCACCGGACGACGTCCACGAGTGCCACCGCCGGGTCGACGTTCACGGTCGGGTTCACCGGCACCGGCCTCGACCTGATCGGCGGCAACAACGGGACCGCCACCCTGGACGTCGACGTCGACGGGGTACCGCTCGCCGCCGGCGCCGTCACCCGCAGCACCGGTAAGCGCCAGGCCGCGTACACCCTGAGGGGTCTCGCCGACGGACCGCACACGGCGACCTTCACGCTGCGGTCGGGGACGCTGGTGCTCGATGCCTTCACCGCGATCTCCGGTGACGTGGACGGCAGCGTCGACACCGCGCCGATCCGGCAGGCGCTGGCCGCGGCCGGAACGCCGGTGGAGAGCGACTGGTCGCCGCCGACGTGGGCGGTGTTCGCCGCGACCCGTGCCCAGGCGACGGCGGCCCTGCCCGGGCTGCCCGGGCTGGACACCATCGGTGTGGAGCAGATCGCGGCGCGACTCACCGCGGCCGTCGGCGACCTGCGGCCCGCCGACGTCACCGACGTCAAACGCGACCTGGGTCTCGCCGGGGCCGCCCTGACCAGCGGAGACCTCCCGAACACGGTCGTCATCGACGGCCAGGCACACCGGGTCACCTGGACCGCGGCGAGCCGGGCCACGGCTCGGGCCGCCTACACGACGGTGACCGTCGAGGGCTGGACCGACGACGCCTACGTCGACGGCAGGAAGCAGGCTTTCACGGTCCGTTACGAGGTCGTGCCGCCGTCGCTGGTCTACTACATCGACGCGGGACTGACCGCCGGGCAGACGTCGCCGCAGTACCAGGCGGTGTCCGGCCTCGTGGTGAACAGGACGGCCGATCAGGTCTCGGCCGCCGCCGACCAGTGGGGTCATGTCAACGACGGGATCACGGTCAAGAGCGGTACCGACCCGGCGGACAAGTTCTCCACCGGCAACTGGGCGGGCGGCAACAAGACGATCCGCTACCGGCTGCCGCTCGAACCCGGCAGGTACGTGCTGACCGCCGGGTTCACCGAGTGGTGGGCACAGACCCGGCCGATGTCGCAGACCGTGACGGTCGACGGCGCCACGGTCACCGGGACGCCGGTCAGTCTGAGCTCCACCACCCCGCGCGCCACCGGGACGGTGCCGTTCACGGTCACCACGCCGACCGTGGTCACCTACACGGTCGCGAAGACCGGCTCACAGGACCCGGTGATCAGCTGGCTGGCCGTCCACCGGATCACGCCCGACGCTCCGGTGCGGGTCACGGCCGTCGCCGGGGACGCGAGCGCGCGGGTGACGTGGGCGGCGCCGGGCTCCGACGGCGGCTCGCCGATCACCCGGTACACGGTGACCGCCTCACCGGGAGACGCCACGTGCACGGCCACGGACGTGAGCGGATGCCTCGTGCCGGGGCTCGACAACGGTACGGCGTACACCTTCACTGTCGTCGCCCACAACGCCGCCGGCACCTCGCCGGCCTCCGCGCCGTCCGCACCGGTCACGCCGTTCTGGCTGCCCAGGAGCGTCGCCGTCACCGGGCCGGCTGAGGTGACGCTCGGCCGGCAGGTCACGCTGGCGGCCGTGATCTCGCCGGCCCCGGCCGACCAGAGGGTGACCTGGCAGTCATCGGATCCGTCGGTCGCCGCGGTCTCCGCCGGCGGTGTCGTGACCGGGACCGCCCACGGTTCGGTGGTCATCACGGCGACGTCGGTCGCGGCCCCGCAGATCACCACGGCGCACCGGGTCACCGTGGTCGCGCCGGCCTGGTCGGCGACCACGGTCTACCCCACCGGCAGCCTGGTCCGCTACGACGGGCGCGACTACCAGGCACAGTGGTGGACCCTGGGGCAGAAGCCCGGCTCCTCCCCCTGGGGCGCATGGGCCGAAGTCGGTGCTCCGGTCACCTGCGGCGACGCCACTCACCCGGCCTGGACCCCGTCGTGGATCTACACGGGCGGCGAGATCGTGCACCACGACGGCCGCGTGTGGGAGGCGAAGTGGTGGACCCGTAACCAGGAGCCGGGCGACCCGCACGGTCCGTGGCGCGACCGCGGCGGCTGTTGAGCACTATTCACCGGTAAGCGGGTCGATCGACGGACGTCGGTTCCGCGGGCCTCGCGCGGCGGGTGTGCCACCACGGTGGCGCACCCGCCGTGTGCAAGGTGAGCAACGCCACCGCGGGGAGCCCCTTCACCGCCGCTTCACGGGGGACCCACCAGGATCGCGCGGTGCGTTACGCGAGGATTGTTCATTCGATGACGGCGGTGGGTGCGGTCGTGGTGCTGGCCGCCTGCTCGGCGACGCCCGGCCCGGTGACGGCCCCGTCACCCGCGGTGTCCTCCGGGGCGCCGGTGGGCTCGGCTGCGCCGCCCGGGCCGGATCCCGCCGTCGAGCTGGCCGCGCGGCGCGCACGGTATGGCATCCCCGACTTCGCCGCGGCCCCGCCGCCGCAGCCGATCACCCTGCCCGAGGGTGACTCGGTGGAATACCTGCACCGGATCCCGACGGACCAGAAGGTGGCGTTCCTGACCATCGACGACGGCTACCTCAAACTGCCGGAGGGTCAGGAGCTGGTCGCTGCGGCGGGGGTGCCGGTGACGCTGTTTCTGACCACGGACGCCGTACGTGACGATCCCGGCTACTTCCGGCCGATGATCGACGCGGGCGCGGTCGTCGAGGCGCACACGATCACCCATGCGGGGCTGCGCGGGCGGTCCTACGAATTCCAGAAGCGGGAGATCTGCGGGTCGGCAGACGAGTTGCAGAAGTGGTTCGTACGCCGGCCGACGCTGTTTCGTCCGCCGTTCGGTGAGAAGGACGCCACCACGTTGCGGGCGGCGAGGGATTGCGGGATGACGGCGGCTTTCATGTGGACCGAGACGGTGCACAAGGGCAAGGTGCGCTATCAGGAGGGCAAGCCGGTCAAGCCGGGCGACATCATCCTGATGCATTTCCGGGAGGCGTTCCGTGACGATTTCGTCGGCGCGTTGAAGGCCATTCACCGGGCGGGCCTGACCCCGGCGCTGCTGGAGGACTACATGCCGGCGCGCGCCCAGGCGCCGCAGCCGGGCTACAGCGGCGCGGCGCCGGGTTCCGCCGCCCCCGGCGCCCCCGCCGCCCCCGGTGTCGCCGCTGCCCCCGGTGCCCCCGGTGCCGCCGCTGCCCCCGGTGTCGCCGGTCAGCGGCCGTAGCGGTAGAGCACACGGGACGACCGGGCAGGGGCTCTACGATGGGTTGGTGCTTCCGGACGACAGCGCGGACGAGCGTGCCCGCCACCTGACCGAGCGCGAGCGGGAGCTCGAGGCCCGCGAGCGGCAGCTCGACGCCCGCGAGCATCAGCTCGTCCACCTCGCCGACGAGCTGACCGCGGTGCGGGAGTCCCTGGAGGAGCGGGCGCGGCGGTTCGCCGCGCGTGAGTTCGCCGCGGAGCAGCGCGACCACGTCGCTGACGAGCGCGAGACGATCGCGGATGCCCGGGAAGCCCACGCCACGGCGCGAGAGAACGACCTCGACGAGCGCCGTACACGCCGCCGGGACGGGACCGACGAGTCCCCCGATCCGATGCGGCAGGTGCAGGGGTCGTTCGCGCGTGAGGTGTCACGGCTCGATCGCAGTGACGCGTTCCTGGGGCGTTCCCGGGCCGCGGTCGAGCGGGCGCAGGCCCGTCTGGACGAGTTGCGCGCCGGGCGCGAGTCGCACGCCGGGTCCGATGTGGTGACGCCGGAGGAGTGAGCGTCGAGCCCGTTCGGGTATGTGAACCGACGTTGGGGCCTTGTCCAGAAGCGATCACTCAGGCAACAGCTCTACGGTTGATATTTGCCGTCCGAACGGCTGGTTTCAGCCTGGTGCTCGCCGGGGGAAGAGAGGGGCACGGCAGGGGGTGGTCACGCTCCCATGGACGCTCGCCCGTCCTGCCGGGCCAGGATCCGACCGCAAGGAGCACTCCCGATGACCGTCATGGCCGCCCCCGCCTCCGCCGACGCTGCGACGAGCACCGACCGGGCCAGCGAGCTGATCACCGCGATGGCGGCTCTGCCGACCGGTCATCCGTCCCGGCCGGGCCTGCGTGACCGGGTCATCGAGGCCTGGCTGCCGCTGGCGCGGCACCTGTCGAGCCGGTACGCCAACCGGGGCGAGCCCCGTGACGACCTCTACCAGGTCGCGGTCATCGGCCTGATCAAGGCGATCGACCGGTTCGACGCCGATCGGGGCATCGACTTCGCCGGGTTCGCGATCCCGACGATCGTCGGCGAGCTCAAGCGGCATTTCCGGGACAAGACCTGGTCGGTACGCGTACCGCGCCGTCTGCAGGAGCTGCGGCTGGCCATCACCGGCGCCAACAGCACGCTGAGCCACCGTCTCGGGCGCTCCCCCACCGTCGCTGACATCGCCGACCACCTGGGCATCAGCGAGGACGAGGTGATCGAGGGCCTGGAAGGCGCCCGTGCCTACAACTCGACCAGCCTGTCCACGCCGATCAGTGAGGGCGGCACCGAGCTCGGCGAGACCCTCGGCAGCGAGGACACCGGCTTCGAGTCCGCGGAGCTGCGTGCCGCCCTCGGCCCCGCCATGGCCGGCCTCGACGAACGCGAGCAGAAGATCGTGAGCCTGCGCTTCTACGGCAACCTCACCCAGCAGCAGATCGCCGAGCAGATCGGCGTCTCGCAGATGCACGTGTCCCGGTTGCTCGCCCGCGCCCTCACCAAGCTGCGCAAGCAGCTGGGCACCGCCGACCTCTGACGTGTGCCGGGCCGCGCTTGACGCCGGCTCGCCCCTACGTTGTGTCACCAGGCGACGAGCCGGGTAGCTCTACGGCATGACCTCCCATGACGAGAGCTCCCCACGGAAACGGACGGCCGCGGCCCTGCACAGCACCGCGGAGCAGCTGGAAGTGGCGGAAGCCATCCTGCACCACAGCGCCGACGAGTCACCGGATCCGGCGACTCGTCGGCGTCTACACGCGCTGGGCGACGAGGTGACGGCGCAGGCGAAGATGATCGACGCGCGCGCCGACCCGCTCACCCGGCCACACGCCGACCGCCGATCCTGATCACCCCCGAGGCGACGGCGGGCCCGCGATGCGTTGCGGCCCCGCCGTCGCCGGGCACCCGTGGCGATCGGCGCCGCCGGAGGGCGTCCCGGTGCGGTCCGGGTGCGGTGCGGCCGTCAACCGCGACGCCGGCGGGCCAACCGGCGGACCAGGGTGTACGCCAGTCCGGCGCCCACCACCCACGGGGCGACCACGATGACCGGGTCGATCGGGTGATGCACCACGTCGGCCCGATTGTGGCCCAACCTCGAGGAGAGCCCGCGCCTGGTCAGTTCGGCCCGCACCCCCGTCTCGGCGACCAGATTGTCCGGCCGGCGGCTCACGAACGAGCGCAACGTGCTCTCCAGCTCGTCGACGCGGTCGGCGCCGAGCAGCAGCAGCCAATGCGCGGCGCGGGCCTCGCTGTACCTGGCGTACGCGTGGCGGCGAATCCGGCCCGACAGACCGCGGGGCGGGCACGCCGTACCGAAGACCGGGGTGAGGAATCTGTGCTCGATGGAACGTTCCCGTGGCCACTTCTCCGGCTGCCGCTCGGGAAACTCCCAGTGGGCGCCGCTGAAGTCCGGGTCGACGCGTTCCTGCGGCACCGCCGGGCGGTCCTTCGGGTCGAGATCGACACCCCAGCCGGGGATGCGGGCGCGCAGCTCGTCGCTGGACTCCGCCGGCTTCGGCTTGTCCGATGTGTAGGCCATGGCCGTCTCCCTCACGCCGCGTTCGGGACGATGATCGGTTTGATGCACTCGTCGAGCTTCGCCGAGAAGATGTGGTAGCCCTCGGCGATGTGCTCGAGCGGGATCCGGTGCGTCACGAGCTCACTGGGTTTGAGGTAACCGGCACGCACGTGCTCGAACAGCCGAGGCCACTGGCGTTTGACCGGGCACTGGTTCATCCGCAGCGTCAAGCCCTTGTTCACGGCGTCGCCGAACTTGACCGCGCTGAACATCGGCCCGTAGGCGCCCATCACCGAGACGGTGCCGCCCTTGCGTACCGAGTCGATCGCCCAGTTCAGCGCCACCGGCGAGCCGCCCTGCAGCTTCAGCTTCGCCGACGTGACGTGCTGGGTCAGGTTGCCGTCCGCCTCGGCGCCGACCGCGTCGATGGCCACGTCCGCACCCAGATGGTCGGTGATCCTCTTCATGTGCACGACGATGTCGTCGTACTCGGTGAAGTTGTAGGTCTCGGCGTGCGCGAACTCTTCCGCCTTGTCCAACCGGTACTGCAGATGGTCGATGACGATCACCCGGCCGGCGCCCATCAGCCAGGCGGACTTCGCGGCGTAGAGACCCACCGGGCCGGCGCCGAAGACCACCACGACATCACCCTCGCTGATGTCGCCGAGCTGGGCACCGAAGTAGCCGGTGGCGACCGCGTCGGTGAGCAGCACGGCGTCGTCCTCGTCCATCCACTCGGGGATGAGGCTGGGACCGACGTCGGCGAACGGCACCCGCACGTACTCGGCCTGGCCGCCGTCGTACCCACCGGCGGTGTGCGAGTAGCCGTAGATGCCGCCGACCGCTGTCGCGTTCGGGTTCACGTTGTGGCAGTTGGCGTACATGCCGCGGCTGCAGAAGAAGCAGGTGCCGCAGAAGATGTTGAACGGCACCATCACCCGGTCGCCGACCGCGAGCCGCTGCACCGACGGCCCGACCTCGTCGACCACACCGACGAACTCGTGGCCGAACGTCATGCCGACCCGGGTGTCCGGCATCATGCCGTGGTAGAGGTGCAGATCCGAGCCGCAGATGGCCGCGCGGGTCACCCGTACGATCGCATCGTTGGGGTGTTCGATCGTGGGACGGTCCTTCTCCTCGACACGCACCCGGTACGGGCCTCGATAGACCATTGCCTGCACGGAAGCCTCCGGAGAACACGCCGACGGGATGGGCAAGCGACTGGCTACCCGCCGTCTCTCCCGGCAAACCGGATGACACTGCTGCCCTGCGGTCTTCCGGGGACCACAGGGCAGCGAGCCGATCACCGGCGCTTGGCGCTCGTCTTCTTCGTGCCGGCGGTCTCCAGCGCGATCAGCTTCTTGACCAGGTCGGGCTTCTTCAGCTCCGCCGTGCCCTTCACGCCGTGACCGGCCAACGCACGCCGCAACTCGCCGACCTTCATCTCAGCGATCGCGGTCTCACCCACCTCAGGCGTATTGGGAGTGTCATTACCGCTCGTCGGGTTCTTCGATGCGGACGTCGCCTTCTTCGCACCGGAACGCTTCCTGCTGCCGGCAGTCTCCAACGCGATCAGCTTCTTGACCAGCTCCGGCTTCTTCAACTCCGCCGTGCCCGTCACCCCACGACCGGCCAACGCACGCCGCAACTCGCCGACCTTCATCTCAGCGATCGCGGTCTCACCCACCTCAGGCGTATTGGGAGTGTCATTACCGCTCGTCGGGTTCTTGGCGTTCTTGGTCGCGGCCACGCGGGTCCACCTCTCATCCATCGTTGCTTTCAGCTATGTCTCTGCCTTACCCAGAGCCGGCGCAGCCACGCCATTCCACTCACACCTCCGCCTGACCGGCACAGACGTGCCGGCACAGCCGAACGCGGCGGCCACCGTCGCTCACGGCCGTCCGCGTCCGCGTCTCGCGGCCGGCCGAGCCGATCGTCTTGGTAGCCGGCGGCGTTCCCTCGCGGTGTCCAATCCGGAGCTCGATCGCAGCTGAGCGGCATCGCCGGTCCTGGCCGGGTATGGCTGGCCATACCCGGGTCACGGGTATCTGCCGTAGTGCTCGGGACGCGGCGCCGCTGATCTACTCGGACCCATGCGATCCTCTCGTACGGCCACCACGGCCGGCGCTCCCCTCGATGCCCCTCCCCCGTTGTCTCCCACCGCGGGTGCCGGCGTCGGGTTCGTCTCCTCGCGCCGGGCCACCGCGACGGCATCCGGGGTGGCGCAATGGCAACGATGAGCGCGGTTCGACTGAGTTCCCGGTCCATGATCGGAATGCTGCTGGCCGCCGGCTCGGCGCTCGTGGCGGCCTTCGTACTCGCACCGGCCGCGCTCCTCGATGGCGCCGACGGGGCTCTCGACGACGAGGCGGTGCTGCGGAGCGAGGTCGGGCGCGGTCTCGCCGAGTACTGGCGCGACGGCGGACCGCGGTTTCCCGCGCTCCTGGCGAGGCTGGTCGACTACTGGTTCCGGTGGCATGCGATCAAGGTGGTGATCAGCGCGTTGATGCTCGTCGTCTTCGCCCTGCTCGCCGTCGCTCTGTGGCGCCGATACCTGCACGGCGCGGCCCGGTACGCGGTGGCCGCCATCGGCGCGACCGGATTCACGGTCCTCGCGACGGGACTGCTGATGCTGAACATCCAGGCGACGGCGGTACCGCTGGTCGCGTTGCTGCCGCTGGTGGACGGCGCAGCACCCGGCAGCGACCTCGGCCGCACTCTGCACGAGATCCGCGAAGGCCTGACGGAGCCGGCCGGCGCGCACGCCGCTTCACCCGCGTTGTCGGTGCTTCTGGGCGAGACGCAGCGCTACCACTGGACCATGGTGGCGACGGCCGCCACGGCGATCGTGGCGATCGGCCTCGTGGGCGCAGCCCTGTGGAGGCGGCGCGCCGCCGTCGACTCACGGATGAGGCTCATGCGACGGACCGTCGGCGTCATCATGGCGCTCACCGGGAGCCTGCTACTGCTCGTCGTGGCGGCCGGTGCGCTCTCCGCCACCGAACCCGCCGACACGCTGCTCACCGTCATGAACCCGCCCTGACCCTTCCCGCCCGTCGGCTCCATCACGCTGCGGGCCGGGCGTATCGCGCCACCTTGGTGCGGCCTTCTCTCCCTCGGCACACCCGGGCGACGGGGCGCGACACCGGCATAGGCGCCGGTGAACGCTCGGCCACCGAGGCGACACCACGAGGACGACCGGCTCGCGCCCACCCGGGCGAATCGGATCGGCGCCGGTACGGGCATGCGTCGTGAAGTCGTATCTCAACAGCTCCGCGTTGGTTCTGAGCGTGGCGTGCGTCGATGATCGCCGCACATCCGGGAAATCGCCCACAACCCCTCGAAAGGCGCCCTTACGAGGTTGAACGGAACGCAGCCCACCAGGATCAAGCAGCCAGCGCGTAGGCGGCGTAGTGGGCGGCGCGGCGGCGGCCGTGGATGACGAGGGTGTCGCGGAGGGTGCGGATGATGGTGGAGCTGCTGACGGTGGAGCCGGCGGTGCGGGTTTCGAGGCGGACCGGGGCTGCCTTGACGTCGGTGATGCCGGCAGCCTTGGTGGCGACGAACAGTTCGAGGTCGAAGGCGAAGCGGCGTTCGCGCAGGCGGGGCAGGACGGTGTGGAGCACGTCGCGGCGGATGATTTTGCAGCCGGTCTGGGTGTCGCGGACGTCGAGGCCGAACATGGTGCTGACCAGGGTGGAGTAGGTGATGGAGATCAGTTTGCGGGTGCGGGTGGCGCCGCTGACCGAGGCGGTGTGGCGTTTGTCGGCGTAGACGACGGCGTGGCCGCCGGTGCGGGCGAGCAGCAGGTAGTCGACCAGGTGGTGGGGGTCGATGTCGCCGTCGGCGTCGATGAAGCCGATCCAGGCGCCGGTGGCGGCGGCGAAGCCCTGGTGCAGTGCGGCGCCTTTGCCCTGGTTGATGGGGTTGTCCAGGACGGTGACCCCGGCGATGCCGGCGATGGTGGCGGCGGAGCCGTCGGTCGAGCCGTCGGACACCGCGATGACCTCGAACGCGATCCCGGCGTCGGTGAGGCAGGCGACCAGCCGCTCGACGGTCGGGCGCAGTGCCGCACCGGGGTTGTAGAACGGCACGACGACGCTGAGCTCGACTCCGGCACGACCGGTGGCGGTGGTGGTGGGAGCGGCGGCGGCGACTGCGGTGGCGTTCATGCCCGCTCAGATCGGATCGCCACCTCAAGACAACCTCTGGACGCTCTCAGGACCCGCGCAAGGATCGCGAGAGCCCTCCTCGGTGGGGATGAAATCATGATCGACATGACCCCCGAGGAACATGCCGCCCGTGCCGAGGAGCTCGTCGCCGAGGCGGAGCGGCTTTACCAGATCTGTTTGGTCGACTACGAGACCAATGTCAACGAGGACGACCACTCCGAGGAGCCGTACGTCCCCGGTGCCGACCTCGCGATGTTGACCGCAACGACCCAGCTCGCCCAGGCCCACGCGGCGCTGGCTCAGCTGAAGACGACCGTCTGACCGTTGACTGTGCCGTGCCCAGCCACGTCACAACCACTAGCGCATCCTAGGAGGCTGGGTTGCAGGGGCCGGGCGAGGGCCCGCCGCCGACGACCGATTGTGGAATCATCCGATGTCGATACCTTGAACGGGGAGAACACCGTGACGAAGCTCAGCCGTCGTAGCATGCTGGCCGCCGTGGGTGCGGCCACGATTCCACCGCTGGTCGCGGTCGGCGCCCGTCCGGCAGCTGCCGCCGACGACGTCTACCCGTCGAACACCGCGCTCTACGCCGATCCCGCCCGCACCGAAGGCGTCCACTACGCCCGGCGGTTCCGGCGGCACGCCGCGCTCGACGACAGCGAGGCGCCGGGCGGCAGCTTCCCGGACACCGCGGTCCTCGCCCTGCACGGCGGCGGCATCGAGCCCGGAACCTCCGAGCTGTGTCTCGCGGTGGCGGGCTATCACCCGGCCGGCGGCGCCACCGGCGGCGCGGTCCACGACTACTGGATGTTCGAGGGCCTGCTCTCGACGGGGAACGGCGACCTGCACGTCACCTCGTCGCACTGCGACGACCCGGTCGCGCTGGCGACGGTCGCGGGCAGCCGCCGGGCGGTGTCGCTGCACGGCTGCTCGACCGACGCGGCGGGACTGCCCACCGGCACGGCCGCCGTGCTGGTCGGCGGGCGCGACGCCGCCCTCAAGGCCGCGTTGCTGCAGGCGTACGCGACGGCCGGGATCCCGGCGATCGACGCGGCCGGGGTGCCCGCCCTCAACGGCGACGACCCGGCCAACATCGTCAACCGCACGCTGCGCAGCGCCGGGGCCCAACTGGAGCTGACCACCCCGCTGCGTACGCAGATGTTCGGGGTGAACACCCGCGCCGGCCGTAGGTCCTCGACGTTGCCGCCGTTCTGGACGTTCGTCGACGCCACCCGGCAGGCGCTGGCCGGCTGAGGACCGCGCCGGTCCTCGTGGGCCCGGGACGCGGCCGGAGGGTCCTCCCGGCGGTGAGCCGTCAGTCGGCGACGAACAGGATGAGATCCCTGCCGAGCGCGGTGAACGTGAAGATCGCGTACAACGTCATCGCGACCGCGGTGCCGGCGCACCACGCGAACAGGCGGTCCGATACCCGGCGCCGCACGGTCACCGCGACGATCAAACCCGCCACGGCGAGGGGTACGGCCAGCGCCGCGCCAAGCACAGTGATGAAGTAACCCGGCACGCCGAGCAGCCAGCCGGGCACGATCCACAGCCAGGTGGGCGGATACTCCCGGGGCGCCCACAGGTACGGGACGATCGCGGTGGCCAGATACGAGGTCAGCACATACAGCTGAACACCGACCAGGGTCCCTACCCACCCGCGCGAGACCTCGGTCCGCGCCGGAGCGACGACGTCTGCCACGGTTTCCCTCCCGGGATCGATGCTGTGGTGCCTCATGGTGTCAGCCGCCGCGGAGCCCGAAACGAAAGGGTTGCCGCGAGCCGCTGTCCGGAGACGGTTGTCGGCTGTTCGGCCAGCGAAAACGCACCGTGTGCCTACCGTCGGCGGTGGCCGGTCCGGAGGATGCTTGGCAGGTCCGCCCCGGATCCCCGTGCGGGGCGGACACCCCCCAACTTCCCCGCCACCAGGCACTGACGGTCCCTCCCGGCGGTGTCGTCTTGCAGGCCGATGTCGCACGATCGCGTAGGCGCGGCAGGTCGACCCGGGCGGCCTGCCGGAGCCGCTCCAGGGGCCCGCCGAACACGACGCCCTGTATGCCGACGGTGCGGTGCGGTGCGGTGGCTATCGTGGCGGGATGGCTGAGTCCGACGGTGTCATCGGTGACGCTCCCCTGGTCGACGGTATGGACCTGTCGGTGCGCCTGCGGTTCGACTTCGTCGTCACCGACGCCGAGCGTCTACTGGCGACCGCGCGCCGTCTCTATCAGGAGCTCTATCCGGGCGCGACGGCCGCCGATGCCGAGGAGTCGGTGTCGTGTGCCGCGGATGCGCTCTTCGTCGTTCTGGAGCATGCGGGCGTCTTCGGCCCGGCCGTTGATGATCGGCTCGCCGGCTATCTGCCGGACGGGTTGAAGGCGGGCGGTGTGCGGGCTGAGGCGGTGCCGAATGAGCCGTGGCCGTTGTCGACGTCGCCCCGTGGGGATTGTCTGCGGTCCGACAACGTCTTCGCCGTGCCACCCTATGCCGACCTCGAGTGAGACTCACTCGTTCCGGATCGCTTGTCCGGGCGGTTCGGGGTGTCTGCTCGTGCACACCGTGCGAGGGTTCGATCCGGTCGTCTGACACGCCGACAGCGGGTCCGCGTGACGTATGAGCAGCGAGCCCGATGACGCCGCCGGATCAGTCGATCGTCTCCGGCGAATGGCCGTGCTCGCCCGTCCCCGATCGGGGCATCGGCAGCGTGGGCCCGTTTCTGGGAGCCTTCGCCGGTGAAAACGCGTCTTGGTCTCTTCCGGCGTCGCGCCGGTCACCATTGGACTCCGATCGTCGCGGCTGCCGTCACCGGCGTCGTGGCCCTGACGGGGACGGCCTGGGCCGAGCCCGCGACGGTCAAGCCCGTCGGCCGGCACGATCTGCGGGTGATGACCCGCAACGTCTATCTCGGCGCCGACCTGGCATCAGCGCTGACGGCACGGGACACGCCCGCGTTGCTCACGGCCGTTTCCAAGATCTTTGCGGGGGTACGGGCGACCGACTTCGCCGTACGAGCCGAGGGTCTGGCCGCTGAGATCGAGCGGGAGAGTCCCGACCTGATCGGGTTGCAGGAGGTGACCACGTGGACGACGGCCGGTCCGGGCGCCGGGCCGTCGCAGGACTTCCTGGCCATCCTGCGGTCCGCGCTGGCACGCCGTGGCCTGCATTACACGGTCGCGTCCACGTCGCCCGGGTTCGACGTCGGCCCGATCCCGCTGACCGCGCCGTGCGCCTCCCCGACGGTGGGGGCGTGCACGCTGCGGCTGCGGGACAGCGACGTCGTGCTGGCCAACGACCGCACGCCGGGTCTGCGCTGGTCGACGCCGAAGAACGGTCTCTACCAGGCACGGCTGAGTGTTCCGCTGCCGGCTCCCGGTGTGCCGCCGGTCCAGTTGGTGCACGGCTGGGCGTCGGTCGAGGCGAAGCATCACGGTGTGCCGTTCCGGTTCGTCACCACCCATCTGGAGACCGCGCAGTTCCCGGCCGTGCAGGGTGCCCAGGCCACCGAGTTCCTCGCCGGGCCGGCCGCCGGTCCGGGAACGGTCATCGCGGCCGGTGACTTCAACTCCGCCGCGGACGGCAGCTCGACCGACACGTACCGGCTGCTGACCGGGCGGTTCCGGGACGCCTGGAGCGAGGCGTCACCGCATGGGCCGGGGTACACCTGTTGTCAGAGCGCCGACCTGAACGGTGCCGCCACGCAGTTGACGTCCCGGATCGACCTGGTGCTGCTGGGCGGGGCCGCGAGGGCGGAGTCGGCCCGGGTCGTCGGGGCGGAGCCGTTCCGGGCGGCCGCGCCGCGTTACACGTCCGACCATGCGGGCGTGACGGTCACCGTCGGCTGGCGGCACCCGGCCGGCCCGAAGAAGTAGCGCCACGTCCGAAAAGCGCCACGTCCGAAAAGCGCCACGTCCGAAAAGGCAGCGCCACGTCCGAAAGGCGGCGCCGAAAGGCAGCGCCGGGAGCCGAAGGGGTAGTGCGGGGTCAGAAGTCGCCGGCGTCGCGGCGCAGCTCGGTGAGGATGTCGACCAGGGCCGTGACGCCGGGCGGTGAGACGCCGGGGGCACCGAAGACGTGGGTGTTGAGGTCCTCGGTGGCGGCCAGGGCCAGGGTGCGCCCGGCATCGAGCAGTTCGACGAGGGTGGCGCGCCTGTCGACGGGGTGCGCCGAGCGGCGTACCAGGCCGGCTGCCTCGAGGCGGTCGACGGCGTTGGTGACGCTGGTCGGGTGTACCTGGAGTCGCTGGCCGATCTTGCCCATCGGCAGGGAGCCGTGGCGGCTGAAGAACAGCAGCATGAGCACCTCGTACCGTGCGAAGGTGACGCCGTAGGCGCGCAGCACGGCCTCGACACGGCCCAGGGCGATCTGCTGGGCGCGCATCAGGGAGGTGACGGCCGCCATGCCGTCGGCGGCGGCCGTCCATCCCTGCTCGGCCCATAGGCGGCGGGCCTCGGCGATGGGGTCGAGGCGTGGTCGATCAGGCACGGACACGTGCCGATGCTAACGGAGCGTTCCGGCATCTCATTGGGTGAGCTGGAGCAGCTCGTCGCGGGCGGTGACGAGCGAGGGGCCGTACCAGGTCAAAGACCGGCCGGAGACGAGGACTGTCCGCATGCCGGGAAATGCTTCGGGGCCGTCGGCGGGGGTGAAGGCGTACGGTTCGTCGGGCAGCAGGACGAGGTCGGGTGCGGCGGTGTGGATGCGGTCGGGGTCGACCCGGGGGTAGCGGTCGGCGCCCGTACCGAAGACGTTGTCCAGGCCGAGGCGGGCCAGCAGGTCCCCGGTGAAGGTGTTCGCGCCGACGACCATCCACGGGTCGCGCCAGATCGGGACGGCGACCGTCCGGTGTGGGCGTGGGGCCGGTCGCCGCCAGGTCGTGGTGGCGGCGCGCAGCCACTCGGGTTCGCCGGCGTCGAGCACGTCGGTGAAGAGTCGCCGCAGGGAGTGCAGCGCGTCGTCGACGGATTCGATGACGGTCACCCACACCGGGATGCCGGCGGCGCGCAGCCGGTCCACGTCGAGTCGCCGGTTCTCCTCCTGGTTGGCGATGACGAGGTCCGGGCGCAGGGCTGTGATCGCCGCCCGGTCCGGGTTCTTCGTCCCCCGTACCCTCGCGGGGTGGTGATCTGCGGTGTGGGTGCACCAGTCGGTGACGCCGACGAGCCGTTCGGGGACGGTGACGGCGAGCGCCTCGCTCAGTGAGGGGACGAGCGAGACGATGCGCCGGGGTGTCGTGGCCAGGGGTACGGGGTGGCCGAGGTCGTCGTTCACACGTTGCGGCGGTATTGGCCGCCGACGGTGAAGAACGCGTCGCTGATCTGGCCGAGCGAGCAGTGGCGGACGGCCTCCATGAGCTCGCCGAAGATGTTGCCGCCGGACATGGCGACCTGCTGGAGCCGGTCGAGGGCGGCGGGCGCGTCGGCGGCGTGGCGGGTCTGGAAGTCGGCGAGCCGGTCGAGCTGGGACTGTTTCTCGGCCTCGGTGGCGCGGGCCAGGGCGACGGTCGGCGCGGTGGTCTGGTCGGCGTTCGGGTCGAGGAAGGTGTTGACGCCGACCAGGGGCAGGGTGCCGTCGTGTTTGCGGTGCTCGTAGAGCATCGACTCGTCCTGGATGCGGCCGCGCTGGTAGCCGGTCTCCATGGCGCCGAGCACGCCGCCGCGCTCGGCGATGCGCTCGAACTCGGTCAGGACGGCTTCCTCGACCAGGTCGGTGAGCTCGTCGATGATGTACGAGCCCTGCAGCGGGTTCTCGTTGCCGGCCAGGCCCCATTCCTTGTCGATGATCATCTGGATGGCCAGGGCGCGGCGCACGGACTGCTCGGTGGGGGTGGTGACGGCTTCGTCGTAGGCGTTGGTGTGCAGGCTGTTGGCGTTGTCGTAGATGGCACACAGCGCCTGCAGGGTGGTGCGGATGTCGTTGAAGTCCATCTCCTGGGCGTGCAGGGAGCGGCCGGACGTCTGCACGTGGTATTTGAGCTTCTGCGAGCGCTCCCCCGCCCCGTACCAGTCGCGCATCGCGACCGCCCAGATCCGGCGGGCGACCCGGCCGATCACCGAGTACTCGGCGTCCATGCCGTTGGAGAAGAAGAACGACAGGTTCGGGGCGAAATCGTCGATCTTCATACCCCGGGCGAGGTACGACTCGACGTAGGTGAAGCCGTTGGCGAGGGTGAACGCGAGCTGGCTGATCGGGTTGGCCCCGGCTTCGGCGATGTGGTAGCCGCTGATCGACACCGAGTAGAAGTTGCGGACCCGGTGGTCGATGAACCACTGCTGGATGTCGCCCATGCAGCGCAGCGCGAACTCGGTGGAGAAGATGCAGGTGTTCTGGCCCTGATCCTCCTTGAGGATGTCGGCCTGCACGGTGCCGCGCACGGTCGCCAGGGTGCGGGCGACGACCTGCTCGCGGGGCTCGTCCGGGTGTGCCGCGATCTGCTGGTCGATGGCGGTGTTGAGGAACATGGCCAGGATCGCCGGGGCCGGGCCGTTGATGGTCATCGAGACCGAGGTCGTCGGTGAGCACAGGTCGAAGCCGTCGTACAGCGCCTTCATGTCGTCGAGGGTGGCGATCGAGACACCCGAGGTGCCGACCTTGCCGTAGATGTCGGGGCGTGGGTCGGGGTCACGGCCGTAGAGGGTGACCGAGTCGAACGCGGTCGACAGGCGGGTGGCGTCGCCGCCGCGGCTGAGCAGTTTGAAGCGCCGGTTGGTACGGAACGCGTCGCCCTCGCCGGCGAACATCCGGGCCGGGGCCTCGCCCTCGCGTTTGAACGGGAAGACGCCGGCGGTGAACGGGAAGAAGCCCGGCAGATTCTCCCGGCGCAGGAACGACAGCAGTTCGGCCTCGTCGCGGGTGCGGGGCAGCGCGACGCGGCGGATCGTCGAGCCGGACAGGGTGGTGCGTGTCAGCGGGGTACGGATCTCGCGGTCGCGCACGCGGTAGACGTACTCGTCGCCGGAGTAGTCGGCGACCCGGGCCGGCCACTGCTCCAGCAGGTCGCGCACGTCCGGGAGCAGCTCGCCGTCGGCCGTGCCCGCCAGCTCCTTGACGCGGACCGCGGCCGGGTCGTCGCCGAGCAGGTCGGCGCTCAGGCGCAGCGCCTGGCGGCGGCGAACGATGCCGGCCTGCTCCTCGGTGGCGTGGTGGTAGCCGCGGACCGTGCCGGCGATGTCGGCGAGATACCGCGAGCGGGCGGCGGGCACGACACTGGTCAGGCCGGAGGAGGCGCGCACATCGACGGCCGGCAGTGTCCCGCTCCCGGCTCCGGCGGGCAGGCCGTTGGCGGCGAGCAGATCACGCAGCTCCTGGTAGAGGGCGGTGACTCCGTCGTCGTTGAAGCGTGCGGCGCTGGTGCCGAACACGGGCATCTGCTGCCAGGCCACGCCGAACGCGGTCCGGTTGCGCACCAGCTGGCGGGCCACGTCGCGGCGGGCGTCCTCGGCGCCGCGCCGCTCGTACTTGTTGATCGCCACGACGTCGGCGAAGTCGAGCATGTCGATCTTCTCGAGCTGGGAGGCGGCGCCGAACTCGGGTGTCATCACATACAGCGCGACGTCGGCGACCGGCACGATGCCGGCGTCGCCCTGGCCGATCCCCGGGGTCTCGACGATGACCAGGTCGAATCCGGCGGCCTTGACCGCGGCCAGGATGTCGTCGAGCCGCTCGGGCAGCTGCGCTCCGGCGCTGCGGGTGGCGAGCGAGCGGAAGAAGGTGCGGCTGTCCTCGCCGCTGTCCAGCGCGTTCATCCGGATGCGGTCGCCGAGCAGGGCGCCGCCGCCGCGGCGGCGGGTGGGGTCGATGGCGAGGACGGCGATGCGCAGCCGGTCCTGCTGGTCCAGACGGAAACGGCGCAGCAACTCGTCGGTCAGCGAGGACTTGCCGGATCCGCCGGTGCCGGTGATGCCGAGCACCGGAACGGTACGGTCCGCGGCGATCCGGTGCAGCCGGGCCGCGGTCTCCGGTGACCGGCCGGCCTCCAGGACCGTGATCGCCCGGGCCAGGGCCGCCACGTCGCCGGACTGGACGGCCTCGACGTCGAGGGCGGTGCCGGTGAGGTCGACGTCGCAGGCCTGGATCAGTTGGTTGATCATGCCGGGCAGGCCGAGGCGCTGGCCGTCCTCGGGCGAGAAGATGGTGACGCCGTGCTCGCGGAGGGCCGCGATCTCCTCGGGCACGATCACGCCACCGCCACCGCCGAACACGCGGACGTGCCCGGCGCCGGCCTCGGCGAGTCGTTGGGTCAGATAGGTGAAGTACTCGACGTGGCCGCCCTGGTAGGAGGAGATCGCGACGCCTTGCACGTCCTCCTCGACGGCGGCGCGCACGACGGCGTCGACGCTGCGGTCATGGCCGAGGTGGATCACCTCGGCGCCCTGGGCCTGCAGCAGTCGCCGCATCACGTTGATCGCCGCGTCATGGCCGTCGAACAGACTCGCTGCCGTGACGAACCGGACGGCGTTGGCCGGAACGTGCATGCTCCACCTGGCTTCCCTCGCCGCCATCGGGCGGCACGAATACTTGGGCGTCCTACTATCTCCTCCGAGGATAGTAGGACGTCCAACTATATCGCGCGAGGTATTCCGCCACCGGCGTACGCGATAACTCCCGCGCGCCCAGGCGATGGCCGACACCCGTCGCGGCTGCCGGTCGGTGCCGATCGCGAGGCCGAACGGCCCCGCCCGCCGGATCAGACGCCGGGCAGCCC
Source organism: Actinoplanes sp. CA-252034 (assembly GCF_050956125.1). NCBI lineage: Bacteria > Bacillati > Actinomycetota > Actinomycetes > Micromonosporales > Micromonosporaceae > Actinoplanes > Actinoplanes sp. CA-252034. The sequence goes on along the minus strand of NZ_CP191846.1, from coordinate 4,508,775 downwards.
GGCGAGACCGGCGGCCAGGCCGAGAACCGCGCAGACACCGAGGACCCGCAGAACCGACCACTTCACCGCGAAGATCAGCACCCCGGCGATCACCGCGATCACCACCGGCGTCCATCGAACCGAGTCGAGCTCGGGGGCCTGCATGCTCAGCGGCCCACCGGTGATCGTCGTGGTCCGGCTGAACAGGGTGTGCACGGCGAAGTACAGCCCCAGGTTGGCGATGACCCCGACGACCGCGGCGGTGATGCCGGTCAGTGCCGCCGACAGGGACTGATTGCCGCGCAGCCGCTCCACATAGGGCGCGCCGAGCAGGATGAACAGGAAGCAGGGCACGAACGTCACCCACGTGGTCAACAGCGACGCGACCACACCGGCCGTCCACGGGTCCAGCGCGCCGGGGTGGTGGTAGGCGCCGAGGAACGCCACGAACTGCACCACCATGATCAGCGGGCCGGGCGTGGACTCGGCCAGGGCCAGCCCGCGGACCATGTCTCCGGCCGAGAGCCAGGCGTAGTGCTCGACGGCTCGCTGCGCGACGAAGGCGAGCACCGCGTAGGCCCCGCCGAAGGTGACCACGGCCGTGCCGGAGAAGAACAGCCCCTGCCGGGTGTAGACGCTGTCGGCGCCGGTGAGGACGGCGAACAGCGCGACCGGCAGCAACCAGGCGACCAGGCCGACAGCCAGGATCGTCACCGTCCGACGGGCCGAGGGCCGGTCGTGGTGCAGGGCGTCGTCGGAGATCAGCGGCGCCGGGCCGTCGTCGGCGGCGGATCCGTGGCCGCCGCCGACCACCAGGTCCGGTCGCATCCGGTGCAGGGCCCAGGCGGCGAGCGCGGCCAGGGCGATCACGATCGGGAACGGCACCGCGAAGACCGCGAGCGCGGCGAAGGCGGCCACCGCGAACCCGATCAGGACCGGGTTGTTCAGGGCGCGGCTGCCGACCCGCCACACCGCCTGGGCGACGATCGCCACGACGGCCGGGGCCAGCCCGGCGAACACCGCGGTGACCACGGTGGTGTCGCCGAACCCGACGTAGATCGCCGACAGCACGAGCAGGGCCAGCATGCCGGGCAGCACGAACAGGGTGCCCGCGACCAGGCCGCCGCGCAGGCCGTTGAGCAGCCAGCCGACGTAGATGGCGAGCTGCTGGGCCTCCGGGCCGGGCAGCAGCATGCAGTAGTTGAGGGCGTGCAGGAACCGGCGCTGGCCGATCCAGCGGCGCTCGTCGACCAGGTGGCGCTGCATGACGGCGATCTGCCCGGCCGGGCCGCCGAAGGTCTGCAGGCTGATGGCGAACCAGGCGCGCACGGCGTCACGGAAGGGGACGACGTCGCGGGGCGTGTCAGTGGCGGTCATCGCGGTGCTCCGGAGCGGCTCGAGCGGAGGAACAGATCAGGCGGAGGTACGGGTCGGGCGGAGGTACGGGTCCGGCGGAGGACGGGTCAGGCGGGCGGGCGGTCGAGCAGCATCGCCCGGCGGTCTCGAACGTGCAGTCGTCACCGTGATGGCTCAGGTCGGCGCCGCGCATGTCGAACGGCGTGGCGCCGGCGGCGAGGGCGTGCACGGCCTGCGTCGCCGTCTCGCGCTGCAGCGGGGGGAAGAAGTCGCGGCGGGTGATCCGGTGCAGCTCGCCGCGCAGGCGCCGCTGGGCACGGGCGCGATCGGCGTCGGAGCCGTGCCGCGCGACCGTCGCCTCCTCGATCACCAGCAGGTATTCGGCGGCCCGTGCGGCCTGCATGTCGGTGGCGATCTGCTGCTCCTGGGCCGGTGCCGACGGGGTGGCCGGCAAGACCGTGGCCGAGCCGTCGGCCTCGAGGGTGATGTAACCACGGTTACATCAGCAGGCGCAACGCCTGGTCCGGGGGAAGAGCGCGTGTCACGCGGAGGCGGAACGAGTTCGATCGGTGTCCGGCCGGCGGGTGTCACGGGTGTCGGCCGACAGGTCCACGTGCTTCTGCAGCACCTTCGCCGCGTGGCCGGCGCGTTCGGCCCGTGCCCGGTAGGCGTCGGCGGCCGCGGTGTCGCCCGCCCGCTCCGACTGATCCACCAGCTCCTCCATGATCATGACCTTCTCCTGGAGGGCGCTGACCGCGGCCCAGATCGACTCCTCGATGTCGTCGTCGCGGACCGCCAGCAACGACCGCGGCGAGTACGAGTGGCCGACGTGACAGACGTAGTGCGCGGCGAGGCCGGTGCGGACCAGGTACAGCCCGTCCCGGCACTCCGGGCAGCCGAGCCCCACGGGCTGTCCACGATCGGAGATGTTCGAGGCGCCGTAGGCGAGCATGTCGGTCTCCCAGATCAGGGGTTCCGCCGGACCGTTCGCGATGTCGGCCGGCACGCCGGCGAGTTTCGCGATGGCCTCGCCGAGGTCGGCCGACGGCACCGCCAGGGCGTCCGGTGTGACACGCAGCGCGGCCCGCGGCATGCCGGGGAACCGGGCCTCGGCGGGATCCTGCACGAGCCCGGCCCCACCGGCGGCGGTGATCGCGGCGAGGCCGGCCGACCCGTCGTCCAGGCTGCCCGACAGCACCACGCCCACCACGCGGGAGCCGCACCAGCGGGCGGCGGACCGGAACAGCGCGTCCACCGCCGGGCGCACCCGGTTCTGCCGTGGGCCGCCGCTGAGTCGCAGCACGTCGCCCTCGTCGACGAGCAGGTGACGATCCGGAACCGCCACGTACACCCGGCCCGGCTCGATGCGGTCACCGTCGGCGGCGGCCCGGATCGGCAGGGCACACGACGATGCCAGCGAATCGGCCAGGGCGGCGCGGGCGCCGGGCGCGACGTGCAGGACCACCAGGATCGTGGCCTGCAGGTCGGCGGGCAGACGGGCCAGCGCCTGAGCCAATGGCTTGTGCGCGCCCGCCGACCCGCCGATCACCACCACGTCACGACGCGCCATCGTCGTCCGCCTCTCCTGGGGACCGCCCGTCTTCCCCGTCCCGTGGTCGGCAAACGCTCGCTGTCGGCCGCATACCCGCAACCGGGCGTGACGACCTGCCACCCGGGCCATCGCGCGGATCCGGCACACGGGGGCCGTCGCGTAGTGTGGGGCCGGTCATCTGCGCCGGGTGACATCGTCGCGCCCGTGGAGTGTCCGATCCCCGTGACCGGGTCTGCCGATACCACCGGCTCGCCGGCTCTGCCGAGCACGAGCCGGGTGCCGTTGTGGCTGGTGCTGGCCATGGTGGTGACGGCGTACGCGGCCGGCGCCTCTCTCGCGTTCGTCAGTTTCGGCGCCCCGTCGATCGTGGTGCTCTTCCTGCCGGCCGGTGTCACCCTGTCGGCCCTGGTGCTCAACCCGCGCCGCAGATGGCCGTGGATCCTCGCCGCGGTGGCCGTCACGGAGATCCTCATCGACGTCACGCACGGCATGTCGGTGCGCGGGGCCGCGGGTTTCGCGTTCGCCAACACGGCCGAACCGCTGGTCGGGGCCTGGCTGCTACGTCGATTCGTACCGGCCGAGGTCGACCCGCGGCGTCGCCGCGACCTCCTGGCGTTCCTCGGTTGCTGCGTCGGCGCCGGGCCGGTCGTCGGCGGCATGATCGGTGGTACGTTGCTGGCCACGAGCCTCTCCGTGCCGTGGCCGCAGTCGTTCGCGTCGTTCTGGGCCGGCGACGCGACCGGCGTGCTCACCGTGGCCGGTGGTGTCCTCGCATGGCGGTTCGCCCCGGAGGACCGGCCGGGCCCCCTCCGCTGGCTCGTGAGCGTCGGATCAGCGGTGGCGGCGACCGTGATCGGGTTCTGGCCGTACGACGTCCCGCTGTTCTATCTGCCCATCCCGGTGCTGTTCGCGCTGGCGTTCAGCCAGCCGCTCGTGGTGACGCTCGCGGCGGGCATCGCGACCACCGTGACGGCGAACCTGATGACGAGCACCGGCCACGGCCCGTGGGCGGCGATGCAGACGTCCGAGCAGCTGATCACCCTGTCGCTGCAGCTGTTCCTGGCGACCACGATCCTCGGCGCCTGGGCTCTGGCCGTCGGTGTCGCCGAACGTGACCGGGCCCGCTGGGACACTTCGGTGGAGCGGGCCGCCCGGCTGCGTCTGCACGCTCTGCAGGTCCTCACGTCGGACCTGGCCACGGCGGTCACCTCCGACGAGATCGCCGAGGCCGTCGTGCGCGAGGGGATCGGACTGATCGCCGACCACGGCAGCGTCGCGATCATCGCGCCCGGCGGCGAGACCGTCCTGTGGACCTCTGCGGGCCGGCCCGACGGCGTGACCGGCGCGTACCGGCGGATACCGCTCGGCACGGTGACACCGCACGACGACGTGATCCGTACCGGACGGCGGCTGCTGCATCACACCCGGGCCGACGCGGTCGCCGCCTATCCGCATCTCGAAGAGATCTACCAGGTGCTCGACGTGCACAGCAGCGTGTGCGTGCCGATCGGCGGGGAGGACGCGGCGACGCTCGGCTCGCTGGCCTTCAGCTTCCATCGGGAGCACGCCGCCGACGCCGGGGTCCTGACCTTCGCCGAGACGCTGGCCAGCCTGACCGGGCAGGCCCTGCGCCGCGCACAGATCTACGAACGCGAACACGCCGCCGCACAGCAGCTGCAGCAGGCGCTGCTTCCGGCACTCGGCAAGGGACTCGCGGGCATCGAGGTCTGCGCCGACTACCGGCCCGCCGACGTGGCCCATCAGGTGGGCGGCGACTGGTACGACGTGTTCGCCGTGCCGGGCGGCCGGATCGGCTTCGCGGTCGGCGACGTCGTCGGGCACCAGCTGGCCGCGGCCGCGGCGATGGCCCGCCTGCAGTCGGCACTGCGGATCCTGGCGCAGGCCGCGCCGGAGCCGGCCAGGGTGCTCGACGATCTCGACCGGGCGAGCGCGCTGATCCCCGATTCCGGGACGGCCACCGTCGGATACGCCGACTACGATCCGTCGACCCGGCTGTTGCGGTACGCCTGTGCCGGGCACCTGCCGCCGTTGCTGGTCACCGGCGACGGCGCCGCCTATCTGTGGGACGGCCGGTCGCTGCCCCTCGGAGTCGGTCGGGGCGTGCGCGGGCAGGGCACGCTCGTCGTACCGCAGGACGCCGTGCTCGTCTGGTTCACCGACGGCCTCGTCGAACGCCCGGACGAGCAACTCACGGTCAACCTGCAGCGACTCGCCGACGCCGCCGGCAGCCTGCGCCACCCGGACGCGGCGGCGCTGTGCCGGCACATCCTCGCCCACATGGTCGGCGACCGGGATCTCGGCGACGACACCGTCATCCTGTGCGTCCAGTTCACCGGCTCGGCGCCCGCCACGGCAGCGACCGTGACGGCCGGATCCGCCATGGTCCCCCACGGCACCGGTTGACACCCGAAGTTGTCGCCGATCATGCTGACGGGGGCATTTCGGGCCGCCCCCACCGTCGATTCGGAAAGGTCGCGCACACCAAGAATGTCCGACTTCCAGGCTCACACGAAGCGAGACGGCGACACACTCGTGGTCGCGCTGGCCGGTGACTGCGATCTCAGCAGCCGCGACGAGCTGACGGCGGCCCTGCTGGAGGCGGTCCGATCCGGCGGTGCGGTCGTCGTCGATCTGGTCGGGGTCCGATTCCTCGACTCCAGCGGTCTGCACGCGCTCGTCACCGCCCACCATGCCGCGCTCGAGCGGTCAGGCACCCTGCACGTCGTCAACGCCACCGGGTCCGTCGCGACCGTCCTGGAGATCACCGGCATCCTTCAGCTGCTTCGACCACCCACCCCGCCGGCGGACGCCGCGGAGTCCCGGCAGGCCGATCAGCATGGCTGAGCCGACCATGCCGGAGACGATGGCCTACGGCCGGGCAGAGGACCTTCCGCGGGTACGGGCCTTCGCGCAACACCACGGCGAGGAGCTCGGCCTGACCGCCGACCAGGTGATGTCGCTGGTCATCGCCGTCAGTGAGCTGGTCACCAACACGCTGCAGCACACCTCCGGCGGCGGCCGGGTCCGGATCCGGGCCGACGACGGTCAGGTCCTCTGTGACGTCATCGACCAGGGCTCGATCCGTGCCTTCGGCGCCCCGATGCCCGCCGCCGACGCGGAGCGGGGCAGGGGCCTCGCCATCGTCGAACGGCTGTGCGGCCCGGTCGAGGCCATCGCCGGCGACGAGGAGACGATCATCCGGCTGCGCTTCGCGATCGAACCGCGGCCCGTACCGCGATAGACCTCACCCGGGCCCGGCCCGGTCCCGGGCCCGGGACCGGGACCGGACGGGCGGGCCCGGGACCGGACGGGCGGGCCCGGGACCGGGCGGGGCCGGGCCCGGCCGGGATGCCCGTTCAGGAGCGGGTGCGGGTGAGCAGCCAGCCGGACATGGCCCGGACGCCGTGACCGATGGCGCTCTCGTCCGGCTGGAAGGTCGCGAGGTGCGGATAGCCGGTCTCGATGCCGGCATTCGGCGCCCGGACACCGAGGAACGTGTAGGTGCCCGGCATCCGGTTCAGGAAGTGGGCATAGTCCTCCCCGCTGAACGGGATCGCGGCGTGCAGCGGCACCACCTGCTCGGTGCCCAGCGTGCGCCGCAGATGCCGTTCCAGGGCCCGCCCCTCACGCTGAGGCGTGTGCATCGCAGGGAACGGGTCTGCCGAAAAGTCCACGGTGGCCGGGCCCACCGACCGGGCACGGCGCCGGATCTCGGCCCGCACGTCCGCGTAGCGGTGCTCCGGCCAGCACCGCGACGACACCCGCACGGTCGCGCCGTCGGCCCGCGCCTGCACGAAGACGAACCGGGCCAGCGGTCCACCGGGGGTCTGCAGGTCGGCCAGCAACTGCTCCAGGTCGGCGGGACCGGTCGGGCGCCGTACCGAACTCATGCCGTTGATGCTCTCGGCCAACCGCTCCGCCCGCGCCGGGGCATCGGCGCCGGCGAGGAGGATCTGGCCCTTGTCCTGGCCGGGCAGGCCGACGCCGGCGATCGTCGCGAACCGGCCGACCCGGAACGGACCGCAGTGCAGCGCGTGGATCTCGCTCGGCCGGGTGGCCGCGAGGACGCCGTCGGCGATCATCGCGGCGGCGCCGGTCAGGCTCTCCTCGGCCGGCTGGAACAGGAACACCACCCGGCCGGACAGCCGCTCCCTCAGCCGGGTCAGCACCTCGGCGATCCCCACCCCGATGGTGGTGTGGATGTCGTGACCGCACAGGTGGGCCGGGCCGGTGGCGCCGCCGGCCCCGTCGTCCGGGCCGACCGCGTCCATGTCCGCCCGGTAGGCCACCGTCCGCCCCGGACGGGCCCCGGTCAGGACGCCGACGACACCGTGCCCGCCGACACCGGTCGTGACGTCGAGCCCCGCCGCCCGCAGACGCGCCGCCACCACCCCGGCGGTCCGCCGCTCCTGACCGGAGAGCTCCGGATGGGCGTGCAGGTCGCGGCGCAGCGCGACGAGCGCGCCGTCCAGCCGGGCGGCCTCGCGCTCCACCGCCACGGCCCCCGGTCGGCCGCCGAGGCCGCCCCGGTCGACGCGAGCCACGACCCCGCGGTCGCGGCGACCGCCCCACCGAGAACGGCCCGCCGGCTGATCACGTGACCTTGTGAGCTTCGACCTTGTGAGCTTCGCACTGTTCCTCCCCCGTCTTGTTCGACGTGGTCCAGCCTTCCGCGATCCGCACTCGGACACGATGGTGCGGACACCCGGCCGATGGTGGTGCCAGCCCCACCCCCGCCAGCACCACCCCGCCGGCACCACCCCGCCGGCCCCACGCCCCGCGGCGTCACCCGAGGCGCACCCGGCGCATTCCGACGCGGCCGGCAGCGCCCTCCACGACGCCGACCGCGAGAAGATCCGGAATTACCTGACCTGAGTCAGGTAATCTCGGCCGATGGAGCCGGACCTGATCGAGCAGATACGCGATTTCAACCGCTTCTACACTCAACGCCTGGGCCTGCTCACTGACCGCTACCTCGGCAGTGACCGTGCACTCGGGCCGTCCCGGTTGCTCTGGGAGATCGGCGACCGCCGGGATCTTCGCGAGCTACGCGATCACCTCGGCCTCGACTCGGGCTACCTGAGCAGGCTCCTGCGCAGCCTGGAAGAACAGGACCTCGTCCGTGTCGTGGCCCATCCGCGCGACGGCCGCGCCAGGATCGCCGAGCTCACCGCGGCCGGCCGGCGAGAGCGTGACACGCTCGAGCGACGATCACGCGCCGACGTCGCCGCCCTGCTCGGCGGACTCGACCCCGGGCAACAGGAGCGACTGGCGACCGCGCAGGACCAGGTGCGACGGCTGCTGCGCCTGGCAACCGTCACGATCACACCCGTGGCGACCGACGACCCGGAGGCGTGGCGTTGCCTCAAGCGGTACGCGACCGAACTGGCGACACTCTTCCCGGAGGGCTACGACGACGCGAGCTTGACCCGGCCCGAAGACATCGACGGCAGCCTGCTCCTGGCCCGCGAACACGGCGAACCGGTCGGCTGCAGCGCCTGGATCCGGCTGGGCCGCCGCACCGCGGAGATCCGGCACCTGTGGATCGACGGCAGGGCCCGCGGCATCGGCCTGGGCCGACGGCTGCTGCGCCAGGTGGAGACGGACGCCGCAACGCACGGCGTCGACACCATCCGGCTCGGAACACACCGCACGCTCGGTGAGGCGATAGCGCTCTACCGCAGCAGCGGCTACCACGAGATCGACTCTTACGGCGACTCCCCGTACAACCAGCTCTCCTTCGAGAAGAAGCAGCCTGCCGTCAAGCCGGGCTGACGCCCCGGCGACTCCGGGAGCCAACGCCGACCGGCACCCGACGGCGCGGCTCACCGCGGCACCACCGACGCCGTGACCGGGCAGGCGAGGAGCACCCCAGATCGCCTGCCCGGTGACGGCGTGGAGGGAGCCGGAGCGCCGGTGTCACATCGTCGCCCCGGCGCAGGAGCGGACCGGAGCGGAGCGGCTGTGCGAGCTGTCGGCGGCGGGTCCGGATGCCGCTCGGTGCCATGATTGACGCGTGGATGACGACCGCACGTACTCGACTGTCGGCATAGGGTCGCTGACCTTTCGTGAAACCGTCGCGCGTCACCCGGCGATGTTCTTCGGGAGCCATCCGGCCGGGGAATGGCCATTGCTGATCGCAGCCTTGACGGCCGTCGATCTGCTCGAATACGTGGCCACGCCCGAGCCTCGTGCGATGGTGACGCTGCATCGAGACGGTGATGTCTCGGCCGCAGTCACCGGCGCATGGCACAGCTGGCCGGTGAGCGCCGAGCCGCGGCCGGTGGAAGACGTGATCCGCCAGCGAATGTGGTGGCACGAGCTCGGCTCCTCCCTGACGGTGGTCGTGAGCCGCAACAGCACACCGCCGACGACAGCGGAGACCGTCCGTGACGAACTGGTCTGGATCGACCTCGATATCTCAGTACGGTTTACTCCCGATGCCGAGTTCCTGGGTGTCCCGCCCCGTTCGTGGTGGCGAGATGGCGTGGCGAGGCTTCAAGCCGTCTTCGACAGCGGTAGCGTCCGCCTGAAGCCCGACCGGCAGCTTCTCGTCACCGATGAAGCGGCCGGAACCACGGCCTCGATTCGCGGAGACGACGCCACGTGATTCTCGTTGGCCGGAAGTCGTGAGGGCTGGGAAGCTGCTCCCATGGTGACCTTGATCGGCATTCCCGACAGCAGTCTCGTCTCGGCGGCGCTCGAGCATGCCCGAGCGAGTCTTCGACAGGTGCCCGACGACGGGTGGGTGCTGCAGGCGTCCGGTCTGGAATGGACCTGCCGGGAGACGATCGCACACGTTCTGGACGACCTGGGTTCCTATGCGATGCAGCTGTCCGGGATACACCGCCGTGAGGGCTGGACCCCGCTGATGGAGTTCTCGCCGGGCCCCGGGCGAATCGCGTGCATGTTCTGGCCGGAGGAGGCGGGCGGGACACGGGCGGTGCTCGACTGCCTGGACGCTGTCGGAGGTCTTCTGGTCGCGGTGATCGCCAGCGCGCCCGCCGACCGCATCGGCTGGCACCCGTACGGAAACCCCGACCGCTCGGCTCTGGCCGCGATGGGCATCGTCGAGCTGGTCCTGCACACCAGCGACATCCTGGGCGCGCACCACATCGACTATCGGGCTCCGGCGGAGCTCGTGGCACCGTGCCTCGATCGCATCTTCGCCCACGCCGAACGCACTGATGACCCCTGGCAGGACCTGCTGGCCGCGACCGGGCGCACTCCCGATAGCCGAGGACACGCCTGGCGCTGGGACTCCACGGCCAAGCCCGCTCCCCCATCCGCCTGAGCACGCCTCTCACCGCCCACGCGCGTCACCTTGCGTGACAGGTGAAGGCATCGGGCCGCCAACGGGCCCGGCGGGCCGACACCCACCGAGGCCGGCCAGGCGGGGCCCGCCGCAGGGGTGAGCCGGACGTGGGAGTGACCGTGTTCGGTCAGGTCGGCGTGCCGTCGGAGCGGTGGCCGTCGCGTTCGCGGTCTGAGCGCTCGACGCAGAATTCGTTGCCCTCCGGGTCGGCGAGGGTGACCCAGCCGGTGCCGTCGGTCCGGCGGTGGTCGGCCACCAGGCGGGCGCCGATCTCGAGCAGGCGGGTGACCTCCTCGTCGCGGGTGCGGTCGGTGGGCTTGAGGTCCACGTGCATCCGGTTCTTCACCGTCTTGGCGTCGGGCACCTGGACGAACAGCATCAGAGGGCCGGTGCCGGCCGGCGGGATCACCACGGCCTCCGGATCTCCCGGTTGATCGTCGTCGCTCAGCGGGTTGCCGGTGACCGCGCTCCAGAACTGCGCCAGGTCGTAGGGGTCACCGACACAGTCGACGGTGAGGTGGTTGATGACAGAGCTCATACGCTTCTCCAACAGCCGGGTTCTCGGGACCCGCAAGATATCGAAGATCCACAACGGTTTCGACCCGTTTACGAGTAACGGCCGCACCGCGGTCGTCACCACCAGTAGTTGTCCTGGGGCAGGTAGGGGGCTTCGAGTGCGGCGATCTCACCGTCGGTGAGCTCGATGTCGAGGGCCGCGACCGCGTCCTGCAGGTGGTGTGGCTTGGTGGCCCCGACGATCGGGCAGGAGACGGCGGGCTTGGACAGCAGCCACGCCAGGGCCACCTGGGCCATCGCGGTGCCACGCGCCTCGGCGACCTTCTGGATCGCGTTCACCACGGGCTCGTCGACGTCACGGTCGAACGCCTTGGCCACGTCGTCCGACGCGGACCGGGACGTCTGCTGACCCCATGGGCGGGCGGCGCGGCCCTTGGCCAACGGGGAGTACGGAGTCAGGCCGACACCCTGGTCGAGGCACATTGGGATCATGTCCCGTTCTTCCTCGCGCTTGAGCACGTTGTACTGGTCCTGCATCGCCGCGAACGTCGTCCAGCCGTTGACCACGGCGGTGTGCTGCAGCTTCGCGAACTGCCAGGCCCACATCGACGACGCGCCGAGATAGCGGACCTTGCCGGCTCGTACCAGATCGTCGAGGGTCTGCATGGTCTCCTCGACCGGCGTCTCCGTGTCGAACCGGTGGAGGTAGTAGACGTCGATGTAGTCGGTGCCCAGCCGGCGCAGCGAGGCGTCGGCCTGCTCGAGGATCGCCTTACGGGACAGGCCGCTGCCGCCCGGTCCGTCGTGCATCTTCCCGCTGACCTTGGTGGCCAGCACGATCTCCTCGCGCCGCGCGAACCGGCTGATCGCCCGCCCGACGAACTCCTCCGAGGTGCCGCCCTGGTAGACGTTGGCGGTGTCCCAGAACGTCACCCCCGACTCGGCGGCCTGCCGGAAGAACGGCGCGGCCGCGTCCTCGTCCAGGGTCCACCGGTGCATGCCGGCCGCGGCCCGGCCGTAGCTCATGCAGCCCAGCCCGACCCGGCTCACTTTCAAGCCGGTACGTCCCAGCCGTGTGTACTGCATTGCGGTACCTCCTGCGTCAGCCGGCGTGCCCACGCCGCGTGGCCACGCCACCCAGACTCGCACGCGAGATTTCCGGGTGAACAACCTGGTCGCCGCGGTGGAGCCGCGATCGGGGCGTCGTCGAGATCGCTGCGCGGGCGGCCCGGCACGGCGAGCGGGCCGTTCCAGTCGTTCGTCATGACGGCGAGCTGTCGATCGCGATGCTCGGGCGCGAGCCGGGTGCGACGAGCCGGTCCTTCGGGTACGTGCCGGGACCGGCGTAGTCGGCGATCCACATCTCCAGGGTGATCTCGTGGTCGCCGATCGGGCCGTCGAGCAGGCCGGGCGCCAGGTACTGCCGGTCGGCGGTGCCGGCTGCGTACTCCGCGCAGGTCTTGAGGAAGTGTGCGCCACCGGACGGGGCGAGCGCGGTGGTCGTACCCCTGAAGGTCTCGGCGCCGGTGATGTCGAACTTCAGGGTGATCCTGGGGCCGAGGGAGGCCTCCACCTCGGCGGAGATCTCGCTGCCGCGAGGTCCGTCGTCGAAGACCGGACCGGAGTCGGCTTCGGCGGCGCTGCACGCGGTGATCGCCGCCGTGTTCAGGGTCGGCGGGCCGGCGGCCGTCTGCTTGCCGCGATCTGGGTGCCGGCGATGCTGCCCCTCCGGCCCGCGACCGGGGTCATGGGCCGAACAGGCCGGACGAGTCCGCCGCGGGATCGGCGAGTTCCGCGCATCGGGTCAGCGTCGCGTAGTTGTGCCTGGCGATGTCGGCCCGGGCGCCGGTGAGCAGCTGGGGGCGGCCGGAGTCGGAGGTGAGGACCGGGGTGAAGTCGGATCGGACGACGGTGCGGCCGCGTACGGTCAGGGTCAGGATTCCGGAGCGTGCGCTGAACGGTGGGAACAGGCCGGAGCTGTACCACAGCAGGTTGCCCAGGCCGTACGCCACGAAAGTCGATCCGAGCCGCCCGGCGCCCTGCAGGACGTGGGCGTGGGCGCCCACCACGATGTCGGCGCCGGCGTCGGCCAGCCGCCGGGCGAGGTCCTGCTGCTCGCGGGACGGGCACTGGTCTCCTTCAACGCCCCAGTGCGGCATGACCACCACGAGGTCGTTGTCCGTGCGGGCCGCGGCCACCGCCCGTACCGCCCGATCGGTGTCGAAGGCCATCGCCATGCCGGCCCGGTCGGGTCCCGCGGTCCACCTGTCGGCCAGATCGTCGACCTGACTGAAACCGAACACGGCGACGCGGACGCCGCGGACCTCCGTACGCCATGGCCGGTATGCCTCGCCGATGTCCTGGCCGGCCCCGAAGACGCCGACCCGGGCAGCGCGGGCGGCCGTGATGGTGTCGGTGAGACCGCCCCGGCCGTGGTCCATCGCATGGTTGTTGGCGAGGCTGACCGCGTCGATCCCGGCAGCTTGCAGGGCCGTCGCCGCCGCCGGGTCGGCGCGGAAGACGTACCGCTTGGGTTCCGGTTCGTCGCGCCGGGTGATGGGGGTCTCCAGGTTGACGAATGTCAGGTCGGCTGCCGACAGCAGTGGCGCGGCCGGTCCGAACGCCGAGCCGGGGTCGGTGAGCAGGCGCTGGACCCGGCCTTCGAAGTGGACGTCGCCGCCGAAAGCGATCACCACCTCGGGCTCCGGGCGGGCGGGTTGTGCCTCGCATGCCACGGGGCTCAGGGCGAGTGTCGCGATCAGCGCGGCGCGGCCCGGCAGGCGCGGCGGCGTCATCGGGTCACCGGCCGGGGGACGCGTGCACGCCACCGGTGTCCGGCCAGGCCGGCCACCACGACGAGGGCGACGACCAGAACGGGTTCGGCAACGGCGGCGAGGATCTGGAGCGGGCCGTCCAGAGCCGACAGTCGCCTCACCAGGGCGCCGCCGACGGCAGCGGTCGCGGGCAGCGCGAGGGCGGCGATCGGCGCTGCCGCCCGGCCGACCGCCGCGAGCGCACCGGCCACCGGGTGGGCCGGCACCGCGAGATGCCATCCGACCAGGAAGAACAGCAGATTCCGGGTGAGTCCGGCGGCCGTGGCCCAGGTGGGGTTGCGGGCGGCGGCCACACCGGCCACGACCGCAAGGGTGACGGCGGCGGCGACGAGGAGCGGCCGTGGCAGACCGCGGGCCGTCCAGGCGAGCAGCGGGAACAGGGCCAGAGCGTAGGTCAGAGCCAGGCCGGTCGGCGGGAGCAGCAGAAGACGGAGGAGCTCGGGCAGGTCCCGGACCGGCGGCAGGCCGTACACCGGCCCGAGCCGCCACAGCACGATCAGGGTCGCCGACACGGACACGGCGTACCAGGTGAGGTTCGGCGCGACCCGGGTGCGCAGCACGTCGGCCAGCGGCCGGTCGGCGAGGCCGCCGAGGCCGAGCCCCACGGCGCCGAGGAACGCCGGGACGGCCACCGTCCCGGCGACGTCCGCCGCATACCACCAGGCCAGGGGTACGGCGGTCGCCTGCCACTCGATCTGCAGGTAGTGGCCCTCGACCGTGGTGGCGAGGACGATCAGCAGCAGCGCGGCGCCGGCGAGCGCCGGGGCGGCACGGACGATCCTGGTCATCGCGGTACCGTCGCCGGCACCCGGGCGGGCTTACGCGCCCGCACCACCGGCAGGACCCGGGTCGGCTCGTCCGCCCACAGCACGGGCAGCACCTGCGTCGGCTCGTCCATCCAGCTCGGCTGACCCTGCACCGGGCGAGGAGCCGGAAGAGCGAACAACCAGGAGGCGCCGGTACGGGTGAGAGCGCGATGCAGCAGTAGTGACAGCCAGATGATCACCGCGGTCAGCGCCGCCGGCAGAACCGTGGCGAGTACGAGCTGGGCCGGGGTGCCCAGCCGGGAGAACGGTCCCAGCAGCGCCCAGTGCAGCAACGCCAGCAGCGGCATGTGGATCACATAGATCGGCAGGGTACGGCGGCCCAGGCGGGTCAGGCGCCTGGCGAGCCACCGCCATCGCTGCAACTGGGCGGCGCCGGCGACCCCGAGCATCACGGCCAGTGCGCCGGCCACCGGCCACACGCCGAACCACTGCCGGGCCCCGAGCACCTGAAGGAGCGCCATGAAGCCGAGATAGCCGAGGCCGCCGACGATCACCAGCGGTGGCGTCGACGCGGCGGCCAGCCTCTCCACCCAGGGCTTGAGCCGCAGCCCGGCGAGGAAGAACAGCAGGTTCTGGTACATCTGACCGCGGTTGCCCGGTCCGGCGAGCAGACCCGCCGACGCCGCCGCGGAGAGGACGAACGCGGCACTCAGCACCACCGTGGTGGGGAGGCGGCGGGTCGCCTTGGCGATCACGAAGTAGACGGCGAGCGCGCTCAGGTACCACAGGTTCGTCGGCGTGACGGTGAGCTGTTGCAGCACGTCGAGGATGCTGTGGGCGGCGAGCGTGTCGAACCGCGGCACGATGGCCAGCACGACGGTGTGGACGGTGAACCAGATCGCGTACAGGTAGTAGAACGTCGCGATCCGGCTGCGCCGGACGACACGCCACGGCCGCTGGACGGCGGCGGCGGCGAACATGCCGGAGATGGTGAAGAAGACCGGCATGCGCAACGGCAGCAACTGCTCGCCGAACGTCCCCCAGGCGCCCGGGAGCGGCACCGGGATGTGCCAGTCGATCTGCAGGTAGTGCTTCATGATCACGTGCCAGAGCACCACCAGGATGATGCACAGTCCTTTGGCCAGATCGGCCCAGTCCGCGCGGGGGCCGTCCGGGCGCGATCGGGCCTCGATCTGGGGCAGCTGCATGGTCATCGCCTCGGCGAAGGCGTACCAGGACCGCTCGGGATCGTGGGGCCGTTCTCGTTCACCAGCAATCGCCACGTCCCGCATCCCTCCAGATCAGCTGCACGACCGGGCGGTGACCCACCGGCGATCGGTGGCCCACCGGGCGCGGGCCGGACCCTGCCGCTGGGTGACTGCCGTCCTGCACCCCCGGCGGCGTTCGCGCCCGGGGTCGCTGTTCACAGCGGGATGAGAAACGCGGGACGTGGCCGGCGGCCTGTCCAACCTAGGAAAGGTGAGGGTCGGAGCCCATCGCGCTCATGACCGACCACCCACCGCCGTCTCGGCGATGAGGTCCGCCGTTTCAGGCGTCCACGAACGAGTGGCGACGGCCGGGTCCGGCGATGTGGTCGGCCCGGTGTGTCCGGGGCCGGGACTCGGTTCGCGACGCGGGCGGATCGCTGGAGCGGGACCGCTGGTGCCGGCGGAGAGCGCCACACCGAGAGACGAGCACTTCTCGTAATCGTGGGCGAGTCGTCAGAGCGGTTTCGCCTGCTGACAGGCAGGGCATCAGCATCGTCGTGACAGCGAGGAGGTACGCATCGTGACGATAGATGATTCATATCGGACAACAAGTCCTGCAACGGCGTCCACAGCGGATCTCGTGAGCACCGCTGCGGCTCAGATCTCCACCCTGGTGCGCGACGAGCTGGCGCTGGCCAAGGCCGAGCTGACGGAGAAGGGCAAGCGAGCCGGGATCGGCGGTGGCCTGTTCGGTGCGGCCGCAGTGCTGGCCTGGTTCGGGATCGGCCTGCTGATCACGCTCGCCGTCGTCGCCCTGGACCTGGTGTGGCCGTTGTGGCTGGCCGTCCTGACCGTGATGGTCGTGGTGTTCGCCGCCGCCGGTGCGGCCGCCCTGATCGGCAAGAAGGAACTGGCCAAGGCCGGGCCGCTCATTCCGGAGCAGGCAGTCGCCGGCGTGGAGAGCGACCTGCAGACCGTCAAGAACGCCGCACAGCGAGGACGACACACATCATGACTTCCCCCAGGTTCCCGCCCAGCCGGAGCAGCTGCGCGAGGAGATCGAGCAGACCCGCGCCGAGCTCGGCGACACCGTCGAGGCCCTCGCGGCCAAGACCGACGTCAAGGCTCGCGCGAAGCAGGCGCTCGGTGACGTTGCCGACCGTACGCGTCAGCAGCTCGCCGTCGCGAAGACCCGGACGGCGCAGGTCGCCGGCACGTCGAAACAGCGGGTGGCCGAGGCCGGCCGGAATCCCACCGTACGGCGGGCAGCGCCGCCGACAGCCGCGGCAGTCGCGGTGGCGGTCGTGGCCGGCACGGTGCTCGTCGTCGTCCAGCGGCGTCGCGCCGCCACGGCCGCCCGCAACGCCCGCAACGCCCGTTCCTGGCCGGCGACCTGGCTCGACCGGTACCGCTGATCCCCCGCGTCGTTCGAGCACGTCGAAGACCTGAAGTAGCCACAGAGTTCGGAGAGAGCAATGGCATTGATTAAGCTGGCAGCCGGCCTTGCGGTGGGATACGTCCTGGGCAGCCGTGCGGGCCGCGACCGGTACGAGCAGATCACGGCGACCGCCCGTAAGGTCGCCGCGCACCCGACCGCCGTGCAGGCGCAGGAGAAGGCGAAGTCACTGCTCGGCAACGGTGTCGACGCCGTGAACGCCAAACTCGACGCGGCGGCGGTCGAGCAGCCGCCGACCACCCCGTTGGCCGTGGTCGGCGAGCCCAGCACCCCCCGCCGCAAGCCGCGTGCCGGCCGCGCCTCGACACTGCCCACCGGCGACTCCTCACTGTGACCGCCTGACACGAACGGCCGGCCCCTCCGGCAGTCTCCGCCGCCCGCGGGTGGGAGTCCGACGATGGAAACACGACCATCGAAGGAAGCCCACCCGCGTTCGCGCCCGACCGCTCGGTTCATCGCGCCACCGCCGGGGCGACCGCCCCCAACCGCCGCAGGCAGGTGCTCAGCGCGGTACGCAACGGAGGGATCCCCTCACCGGTCAGTGCGGAGACGGCGACCGCCTCAGGGTGTGCCCGGTGCAACGCGCTCACGTACTCCGGTAGCGCGACGTCGATCTTGTTGAGCACCAGCAGTTCGGGAAGCTGCCCGGCGCCGATCTCGTGCAGCACCCCGTGCACGGTGGTGATCTGCCCGAAGGCGTCCGGGGCGGAGGCGTCGACCACGTGCAGGACCAGGTCGCTGCGGGTCACCTCCTCCAGGGTCGAGCGGAACGCGTCGACGAGCTGGTGCGGGAGGTTCCGGACGAAACCCACGGTGTCGGTCAGCGTGAAGTCCCGGCCGTCGGCGGCGGTCCGCCTCACCGTCGGGTCCAGGGTCGCGAACAGCACGTCCTCGGACAGCGTCCCGGCGCCGGTGAGCCGGTTCAACAGCGCCGACTTCCCGGCATTGGTGTACCCGGTGATCGCCACCGACGGCACCTGGTTACGCGATCGGCGACGGCGGACCCGCTCCCGGCGACGGCCCAGCTCGGCGGCCTCCGCCCGCAGCCGCGACGCCCGTTGACGCAGCCTGCGGCGCTGCACCTCCAGGCGCATCTCACCGGGGCCGCGGACGCCCATGCCGGCACCGCCGGCCATCCGGCCGCCGCCGACCCGCGACAGTCCCCGGCCCTCGCCGCGCAGCCGCGGCAACTGGTAGGCGATCTGCGCCAGCTCGACCTGGAGGCGGCCCTCACTGGACCGGGCGTGCTCAGCGAAGATGTCCAGGATCAGCGCGGTCCGGTCCACCACCGGGACCCCCACCACCTCGCGCAGGTTCCGCGCCTGTCCCGGAGCCAGGTCGCCGTCGGCGATCACCAGTGCGGCGGCCCGCTCCGCCACCAGCTCCGCCAGGTCACCGGCACGGCCCGACCCGACGAAGGTCGCCGGGTCCGGGTGCTCCCGGTTCTGCACCAGCTCACCCACCACCGCCAGTCCGTCGGTGTCCGCCAGCCGGCGCAACTCCGCCAGCGACGTCTCGGTGCCGGGCGCCGCGGCATCGTCGTCGTCGGCGCGCCGCACGGCGACCAGTACGACCCTCGGCCGGTCCCCCGAGTCACCGACCCCTGCTCCGAGCAGCCACATGCCGGCCATCAGAACCCCCTTCCCCGGTTTCCGTCCCGGCCCGGCTACCCCGGCTTCCCCGACTCATGCGGGTGGCGCCCGGTGAGGCCGTACGACAGGGTGGGCGGGCCTCGGCCTCCGCTCATGGTTGCCCGCGATGACCCGGCTGCCCGTCGCACCTCGGATCGGCCCCGTACGTGTCCGGCACGGACGGCTCGACGACGTACGCCGGCGTCATGGCGGACGCGGACCGCACCCCCGCCGCCTAGCGATCGGTCGGCGGCTCGGGGACCGTACGTGCACGGACTCCGGCGCTGAACCGCCGGCCGTGGCCTGCGTTGCGCGCCGCGGCGTTCGTGGTGAGAGCCGGCGGTGGAGACTCCGCGCGGGTGAGGATGCCGGCGGCGGCGGTCAGGCCGGCGGCGCCGACGGCGAGCAGGACGCCCGGGTAGCCGCCGGTGGTGGTGAGCAGACCGGCGGCGGCCAGGGGCGCGCCGGCCTTGGCGAGGGTCACCAGGGCGGCGAGGGTGCCGGCGATACCGGCGTAGGCGGTGGTTCCTTGACATCCTCTCCGCCCTAAAGGACGGAGAGTCCCTCCACGCTGCGCGTGGAACACGCAACGTCCGGGTGGGTTACCGCTTCGCTGCGCGGTGCCGGGACGAGTCCTGGTCTTACCTGCGCTCCACGGTCGTTGAAGTCCGCCTGTCCGGCGGCCTTGATATTGATGGCGGCATTGACGTCCCGGTCGTGGTGCCTGCCACACAGGCAGTCCCACTCCCGGACGTTCAGCGCCATCTTGTCGTTGATCCGGCCGCAGTCGGAACACATCCGGGTGGACGGGAAGAACCGGTCCACCCGGCCGAACGTGCGCCCATAACGCGTCGCCTTGTACTCCAGCATGCCGGTGAAGGCGGCCCAGCCCGCGTCGTGCACGGACTTCGCCAGCCGGGTCCGGCCGAGACCGAGGACGCACAGGTCCTCGACGTACACCGCTTGGTTGTCGCGGATGATCGCCGTGGACAGCTTGTGCTGCCAGTCCCGCCGGGTGTCGGCCACCCGCGCATGAGCGCGAGCGACCTGAACAACGGCCTTCTTGCGGCGGTTGCTGCCCTTCTGCTTGCGGGAGAGGGCCTGCTGCAACCGTTTGAGCTTGCGGGCCGCCCGGCGCAGGAACTTCGGGGCGGTGACCTTCGTACCGTCGGACATGACCGCGAAGTGGGTCAACCCCAGGTCGATGCCAACCTCGGAGTCGACCGGCGGCAACACCTCGTCCCCGCCGGTCTGCACGACGAACGAGGCGAAGTACCGCCCTGCCGCGTCCTTGATGATCGTCACGCTGGACGGATCCGAGGGCAGGGTCCGCGACCAGCGCACGGGCAGGTCGCCGATCTTCGGCAACCTGAGTCGGCCGTTGTCGAGGACCTTGAACCGGGCATTCCTGGCGAACCGGATCGCCTGCCGGTTGTCCTTGCGGGACCGGAACCGGGGTGTGGCAATCTTGCGGCCCTTGCGCTTTCCGGTGACCGAGGCGAAGAAGTTGCGGTAGGCCACGTTCAGATCCGCGAGGGCCTGTTGCAGCACGGCCGAGGACACCTCGCCCAGCCACGCCCGTTCCGGGGTGGCTTTGGCCCGGGTGATGACCATCTTGGAGAGATCGCCGTCCGAGACATACTTCTCGCCCGCCTCGCGGGCCTGCTGACGCAGACGCAGCCCGTCGTTGAAAACCACCCGGGCACACCCGAACGCCTGCGCCAGCGCGGTGCGCTGGGCGGCGTCCGGGGTGATCCGGAAGTTGTAGCGGAGCTGCATGTACAACAACGTACACCAATGTACGCTGGGCGCCGTGACTGACTCGAACGAGATCCGCGTGGCCGACCTGCGACAGAACCTGGCCGAGATCCTGAACAGCACCGCCGTTCACGGCAAGATCACCTATGTCACCCGCAACGGCCGCCGGATCGCAGCCATCGTGCCGGTACCCATGGCCGAGCAGATCGACCAGCCGCCGGGTTAGAGCACGCTCGGGCCTGGCGGCCCTCCCGCGCATGCCTTCACCCCCGGCCTGAAGGCCGGAGCACTGGCATGCATTCCGGTAGCGGTCAGCGAGCAGTTGGGGTGTGGCGAGGCTGGCGATGCCGAAGCCGAGCCCGAAGGCGACGACGGCGGCGACGGCCCCGGTCCGGGTGCCGGCGACCGCCGGCAGGCTGAGGGCCGCGGCGGCCTGCAGGGCGAAGACGGCGGCGACGGTACGGTGCAGCCCGGCACGGCGGGCGGTGACCGTGAGCAGCAGCCGGCCGGTGACCGACAGGACGCCGAGAAGACCGGCGACGCCGGCGGCGAAGGTGGCGGGGTGGCCCCGGCTGACCAGGTAGCCGACGAGGTGGACGGTCATGGTGGTCATCGCGGCGGCGTGGGCGACGAACGCGACGGCCAGCCACCAGAACCGTGCGTCGCGGAGTGCGGCCCGGATCAGGGTCCGGCGATGCGCGACGCCGCGGCGCGCCGCGTCGGGGGTTCGCGGCGGGCGGCGTACGACGAGCAGGTGCAGCGGGGCGGCGACGGCCGCGTACAGGCCGGCGAGGACGAGCAGCGTGGTACGCCAGCCGTGCCGGTCGGTGAGCCACCCGGTCAGTGGCATGAAGATGGTGCTGGCGAACCCGGCGACGACGATCATGCCGAGGATCGCCGTCGGCCGTCGTGCCGCGTCGAACCAGGACACCAGGACCGGGGTGGCGGCCTCGTAGAGGGCCATCGCCATCGCGACGCCGAGCCCGGCGAAGATCGGGTACAGCTGCCACACGGTGCCGACCTGGGACCAGGCGACCAGCATGCCGGCGCCGAGGAGGGTGCCGGTGGTCATCAGGGCGCGGCCGCCGTGCCGGTCGAGCAGGCGCCCGACGGGTATCGCGGCCGCGGCTTGAGCGAGGACGGCGGTGGTGAACGCCCCGGTCACGGCTGCGGGTGTGGTGTGCAGGGCGGTGGCGATCGGGTGCAGCAGGACGGCGAAGGCGTAGTAGAGGGTGCCGTACCCGAGGGTCTGGGTGACGGCGAAGGTGGCGACGATCCGCCACCCGTGGAACGGCCGCCGGCCACCCGGGGTGGCCGGCGGATCGCTGATGTTCACCGGGTTCAGCAGCAGGAGCCGCCCTGGCTCTCGGCGGGCTCGGCGCCGAGGGTGATCAGGTTCAGCGGGGCGGTGAGCAGCCCGCCGGAGATCCCGGTGGCCGGCCCGCGCCCGGCCGGTTCCGCCACGGCGGAGGCGGGGGTCCCGCAGCAGCCGCCTCCGCCGGTGACGGTGTCGTCGCCTTCGACTGGGTCGCTGTTGCAGACGCCGGTCTCCGGCAGGTCCAGCTGCACGTCACGGGCTGCGGCCCAGTCCCCGGCGAGCGCCGCGACCACCGAGCGGGCCTGCTCATAGCCGGTGGCCAGCAGGAACGTCGGAGCGCGGCCGTAGCTCTTGACGCCGATGGCGTAGTAGCCGGTCTCCGGGTGTGTGAGCTCGTCGACGCCGTGCGGTGGGACGGTGCCGCAGGAGTGCTCGTTCGGGTCGATCAGCGGTGCCAGCGCGCGGGTCGAGCCGAGGATCGGGTCGAGGTCGAGGCGCAGCTCGCCGGTGATGGTGTGGTCGGGGCGGAATCCGGTGGCCGACACGATCCGGTCGACGGTGATCGACCGTTCGCCGTCGGAGACCGTCACCGTGTCACCGTCGGTGGTGAGGTGCCGTGCGGAGAAGCCGGTGTACAGGGTGATCGTGGCGTTCTCGATGTGCTCGCGCAGCCGGGAGCCGAGCGCGCCGCGGGCCGGGAGCGCGTCGGCCGCCTCCCCGCCGTAGGTGCGTGCCGGGCTGGTGGCACGGATGGCCCAGCTCACGCTGGTACCCGGGACCCGGCCGGCGAGGTCGGCGAGCGCGAGCAGGGTGTTGGCGGCGGAGTGGCCGGCGCCGACCACGAGCACCCGCTTGCCGGCGAACCGGTCGCGGTCACGGCCCAGCACGTCCGGCAGGGCGGACTCGACGAAGCGGGCGGCGGCCGTCTCACCGTGGGCGGGGATGCCGGAGGCACCGAGCACGTTCGGGGTGTCCCAGGTGCCGGACGCGTCGATGATCGCGCTCGCGAGGACGTCTTCGCCGTCGGTGAGGCGGATCAGGAACGGGGCCTGCTCGCGGCCGAGGCTGCGCACGCGGTCGAGGCCGAGGCGGGTGATCGCGGCGACGCGGGCCCGGTAGCGGAGGTACGGCTTGATCGCGGGCAGGTCGGCGAGCGGCTGGAGGTAGTCGGCGGCGAGCTCGGCGCCGGTGGGCAGCTTGTCGTCGTCGGGTCGTACCCAGCCCGCGTGGGTCAGCAGGCGGGCGGCGGCCGGGTCGATGTCGTAGCGCCACGGCGAGAACAGCCGGACGTGGCCCCACCGGCGGACGGCGTCGGCCGGGCCGTCGCCGGATTCGAGGACGAGGAACGGCAGGCCACGTTCGGTGAGCTGGGCGGCGGCGGCGAGGCCGACCGGGCCGGCGCCGATGACCACGACGGGAAGAGTGGAGAGCTGGCTGGACATGATTGACTCCTAGAGAAGCGGGCTGCGGCGTTCGAGCAGGACCACGTCGCGCCACCGGTCGCCGTGGGCGGCGTGGCGGGCGATGCGCTGCCGGATGCCGACGGTGCGGAAGCCGCAGGCGTGGTGCAGGGCGAGGCTGGCGGTGTTCTCGGGGAAGATCCCGGATTGGATGGTCCAGACGCCGGCCGCCTCCGTGGAGTCGATGAGCGTCTGGAGCAGGAGCCGGCCGACGCCACGGCCCTGCGCTCGCGGGTGGACGTAGACGGAGTGCTCGACCACGCCCGCGTAGACGGCGCGGGCGGAGACCGGGGACACGGCGATCCATCCGAGTACGGTGCCGCTGTCGGCGGCGACGTGCCGGTGGTCGGGTAGCCGGGTGCTGTCGAAGACCTCCCAGGTCGGCGCGGTGTGCTCGAAGCTGGCTTCGCCGCTGTCCAGGCCGGCCTGATAGATCGCCAGGACCGGTGCGGCGTCGTCGGCGGTCATCGGCCGCACGAGGAGATCCATGCGCAGCCCTCCTTCGTGCCGGGGTACGGCGGTCGAACACGAAGCTGTTTCGACAACCATTGGATTCGATCGTTCTCGAAATCGAGAGTTGCACGCCGATTCGATAATTGTCAAACTCGACCCATGTCGAAACCGGCCGCGCCCACCCCCACCGCTCCGAGCACTCCAGCCGAGGCGCCCTGCTGCCCGCCCATGGCCCAGCAGCGCATCGACTCGGCCGCCGCCGTGAACCTGTCGGCGGCGTTCAAGGCGCTCGGCGACCCGGTCCGGCTGCAGCTGATGTCGATGATCGCGTCGGCACCCGACGGTGAGATCTGCGTCTGCGACCTCACCCCCGCCTTCGAGGTCTCCGGCTCGACCATCTCCCACCACCTCAAGACGTTGCGTGAGGCCGGCCTGGTCGACGCCGAGCGCCGCGCGAGCTGGGTGTATTACCGCCCCGCCCCGCCCTGATGCGCCAGCTCGCCACCCTGCTCACGCCCAGCCCTTGATCCGTACCCCATAGGTCAGTAAGAATTGAGTCAATGAACGCTGACTCTTCTTCGCTGCAGGCACGGGCTCGCCTCCACGCCGCGCTCGGTGATCCAGCCCGGCTGGCTATCGTCGACGCGCTCACCCTCGGCGACGCCTCCCCCGGCGAGATCGCCGCCGAGCTCGGCATGGCGACCAACCTGATCGCCCACCACGTGAGAGTGCTGCAGGACGCCGGCCTGCTGGTCCGCACCCGCTCCGAGGGCGACCGCCGCCGCACCTACCTACGCCTGGTGCCCGGCGTGCTGTCCTCGCTGACCACGCCACGGCTCGACGCCGCAGACCGGGTGGTGTTCGTCTGCACCCACAACTCCGCCCGCTCCCAGCTGGCCGCCGCCCTGTGGCGTGACCGCATCGGCGGCGAGGTCACCTCCGCCGGCACCGCACCCGCCCAGCGGGTGCACCCCCGCGCGGTGCGGGTCGCCCACGAGCACGGCCTCGCCCTGGACCCGACCGGCACCCGCCACGTCGGCGACGTGCTGCACGACGGCGACCTGGTCATCGCCGTCTGCGACAACGCCCACGAAGATCTCACCGGCCCGATCCGCCCCCGGCTGCACTGGTCGATTCCCGACCCCGCACGCGCCGACACCGACGAGGCGTTCGAGGCCGTCTACACCGACCTCGCCGGCCGCATCGACCGGATCAAGCCCGCACTTCCCGTCGACTGAACCGGAGCTCCTCGACCCATGCACCAGATCACCCTGTGGCGGCGGCTTCTCGCCGAGTTCCTCGGCACCGCGATGCTGGTCACCGCCGTCGTCGGCTCCGGCATCATGGCGGTGGAGCTGTCGCCCGACGACGTCGGCCTCCAACTGCTCCAGAACTCGGTCGCCACCGCGCTCGCCCTCTGCGCGCTGATCCTCACGTTCGGCCCGGTCTCCGGCGCCCACTTCAATCCGGCCGTCTCGGCCGCCGACTGGTTCCTGGGCCGCCGATCCGGCACCGGACTGAAGATCAAGGACCTCGGGGGTACGCCGTAGCGCAGACCCTGGGCGCGATCGGCGGCTCGATCCTGGCGAACCTGATGTTCGACCTGGCTCCCGTCACCCTGTCGGCCAAGGACCGTGCCGCCGGCAACCTGTGGCTCGGCGAGATCGTCGCCACCGCCGGCCTGCTCCTGCTGATCTTCGCCCTCGCCCGGTCCGGCCGTACCCCGGTCGCCCCCGCCGCGGTCGGCGCCTACATCGGCGCCGCCTACTGGTTCACCTCCAGCACCAGCTTCGCCAATCCCGCGGTCACGATCGGCCGCGCCTTCACCGACACGTTCGCCGGCATCGCCCCGGCCTCGGTGCCCGGTTTCGTCATCGCACAGATCCTCGGCCTGATCCTCGGTGTCGGCGTCCTGCTCGCCCTCTACCCCAGCGTCGGCGACACCGCCGGCAAGGTCGTCGCCGAACCGGGCCACACCGTCTGACCCTGCCCCAGCCGTACCGATTCTCGAGAGGGACAAACTCATGAACGACACCAAGCCCACCGTCCTGTTCGTCTGCGTCCACAACGCCGGCCGCTCCCAGATGGCCGCCGGCTGGCTGCGCCACCTGGCCGGGGACACTGTCGAGGTCCGCTCCGCCGGCTCGGAGCCCGCCGAGACGATCAATCCCGCCGCCGTCGAGGCGATGAAGGAGGTCGGCATCGACATCACCGACCAGACGCCCACGAGACTCACCTGGGACGCCGCCCGGGAATCCGACGTCATCATCACCATGGGCTGCGGCGACGCCTGCCCGGTCTTCCCCGGCAAACGCTACGAGGACTGGAAACTCGAGGACCCCGCCGGCCAGGGCGTCGACGCCGTCCGCCCCATCCGCGACGAGATCAAGACCCGCATCGAGGCCCTGCTCGCCGACCTGGTCCCGGCCACCTGACCACCGGACACGTCGACCCCACGGGCCCCGCGGCGAGGTGTCCGTTGCGGGGTCCCCGAAGGGACATCGGCGGTACGCTGCCGGGAAAGCGACTGTTCCACCTCCCCCGAAGACGGGCATCCGCGCGGGACTGCACCGCCTGGTAACAGGGCGGCGAGGAGGGAACGGCCATGGACCAGACGGACGTGACACCGGTCAGCTGCGATCACCAGATGCTGCACGAGCCGCAGGCCGTTCTCGCCGCGGCACTGGAGGCGTACGTCGCCGTCGACGCGCACGATCGGGTGGTCGGGTGGAACGCCGCCGCCGAAAAGCTGTTCGGTTATGGGCACGCCGAGGTGTGCGGCAAGGTCGTCGCCGACCTGATCATTCCGCAGCGCTATCGGGTCCGGCACCGCAACGGCCTGGCACGGGTGGCCGCCGGCGGGCCCCGGCGGCTGCTGGGACAGCGGCTGCAACTGTCCGCGCTGCACCGCGACGGCCACGAGTTCCCCATCGAGATGACCCTGACCGTCACCACCACCCCGCACGGGCCGGTCTTCCACGCCTTCGCGCACGACGTGAGCGCCCGGGTCCGGGCCGGCCAGTTCGCCGCCGTGGAGGCCGCGGTCTCGCGGGGGCTGGTCGAAGCCGCGTCCAGCATCGCGGCCGCGGCCCGGGTGGTCGAGGCACTCGGCGTGAAGATGTGCTGGCCGGTGACCGAGTTGTGGCTGGCCGACGCCGAGCGGCAGCTGCTGGTCTGCGCCGGCCGGCACTCGGCGCCGGGCCTGAGGCTACGCGGTTTCGCGCTGGCGGAGATGGACTACGGCGTGGGACTGCCCGGCCGCGTCTACGCGCGGCGCCGCCCGTGGTGGGTGGCGGACCTGGCCGCCGACACCGCGTTGCTGCGCAGCCGTGCCGCCGCCGCGGTCGGCCTGCATCTCGCGGTCGGCGTGCCGGTGTGGGCCGGTGGCCGTGTCCTCGGCGCGTTGTGCGTCTACGGCGACCGCGCCGAAGAGCCCGAGGACACCCTCATCGGGCTGCTGTCCGGCATCGCCGCGCACGTCGGGCAGTACCTGGAACGCCGCCGCGCCGAGGAACTGGCGGTGGAACTGGCCCGCACCAAGGACGAGTTCCTGGCCCTGGTCACCCACGAGCTGCGCAATCCGCTCACCGTCATCACCGCGACCGCGGAGATGGTCGGCGAGGAAGCCGACACCCTCTCCGAGCAGGACCTGCGCCGCTACCTCGACACGATCAACCGCCATGCCCGACGGCTCACCGTGATGACCGAGGACCTGCTCGACCTCGCCCGTCTGGAGTCCGGGCATCTGGCCATCCACCTGGCCGACACCGACCTCACCGAGATCATCGACGCGTCGGTGCAGGCCCTCGCCGGTGCCGCCGCCGCGAAGAGCCTCACCGTCATCGTGACGATGCCGGCCCGGCTGCCGCTGTACGCCGACGCCTGCCGGCTGGGGCAGGTCTCCGACAATCTGCTGTCCAACGCGATCAAATACACCCCGGCCGGCGGCACCGTCACCATCACCGTCACCACCGGCACCCGCAGCGACCCCGACCACAGCGGCGAATGGATCACCTGGTCGGTCGCCGACACCGGCATCGGCATCCCCGCCGCCGAACGGCCCCGGCTGTTCCGCCGCTTCTACCGCGCCTCCACGGCACTCGACCGGCGTATCCCCGGCACCGGCCTCGGCCTGGTCGTCGCCCGCACCATCCTCGAACGCCACCACGGCAGCATCACCCTGGCCGACCACGACGGCCCCGGCACCACCTTCACCGTCGAGCTGCCCACCAAACCCCCGGAATAAGTCGAAGCCACACCGGCCATCCATGACGACCGAGCGCCTGTCTCTCCGCGTCGAGATCGAGCGGCGTCCGGGCCGGATGTCGCTCGATGTCACGACAACGCTGTGCTCCCCCTTTCGTTTCCGACCATCCGCAGCACCATGCCCAGGCCATGGACCGGGCCGTCGGTACGCGGCAGGATCAGTGTTCGGATCTTGAGGGGGACGCCGCCGACGTCGTCTCTGGGGCTGTCACCGACCATCAAGGTCCGGTCGCCGGGAACGCCGAGCAGTTCCAGCGCGTGAGCGTAGATGGCCGGGTCGGGCTTCACCAGGCCCACCTCGAAGGAGAGCACGACCCCGTCGAGCAGGCCGCTCACGCCCGCTCGATCGAGATGGGGACGGATGTCCAGCCCGATGTTGGACAGCACCACGATCCTCACACCGCGCGACTTCAGTTCCCGCAGGACCGGCAGGGTGTCGTCGAAGGGTGCCCACTGCTCCGGCATGACTGCATACAGTGCGGCGATCAGATCGGGTTTGACGCCGGGAAACAGGGCGACCGTCCTGGTGAAGACCTCCCGGTGACGATCCCGGCTCAGATCCCGCTCGCTTCCGGGATCGATGGTGTGCGCGTGCTGCCAGATCTGATCGAGATGCTCACGAAGGCCCGCGATCTGGTCCGTACTCAGGCCGGGGTCCGCATCTGCGTCGTCCCTCAGACGACGGAAGGCCGCCTCGATCCAATGACCGGCGTCGCCGCCTCCCACCAGCGTGGCATGGAAGTCGAAGATGACTCCCTCGATCGGTTCGGGCGCGGCACTGTTCAGCATGCCGCAGCCTATCCGGCTCGTCCCTCGGTCGCGCGGCACGCTGCGACGCCACGCTTGATGGCCGACCGCCGCCGGCCGGCAGGTGACGGCGGCGCGGAGTCGTGCCCGCGCCGGCCGTCGGCCTGCCGGTCCTTCAGGAGGGCCCGCTCACGGGGTGATGATGCTGGTGAAGCGGCGCAGCCGGAGACTGTTGCCGACGACGAACACCGAGCTGAACGCCATCGCCGCGCCGGCGATCATCGGGTTGAGCAGGCCGGCCATGGCCAGCGGCAGCGCGGCCACGTTGTAGGCGAACGCCCAGAACAGGTTGCTCTTGATGATGCGCAGGGTTCGCCGTGACAGCCGGATCGCGTCGGCGGTGGCGCGCAGGTCACCGCGGACCAGCGTCAGGTCGGACGCTTCGATCGCGACGTCCGTACCCGTGCCCATGGCCAGCCCCAGATCGGCCTGAGCCAGCGCTGCGGCGTCGTTGACGCCGTCGCCGGCCATGGCGACGACCTTGCCTTCGGCCTGCAGTCGTTTGACGACGTCGACCTTGCCGGCCGGGAGGACGTCGGCGATCACCTCGTCGATGCCGACCTCGGCCGCGACCGCCCGCGCGACGGTCTCGTTGTCGCCGGTGAGCAGGACCGGCGTCAGGCCGAGGCCACGCAGCGCGGTGATCGCCTCGCGGCTGGTCGGTTTGACGGCGTCGGCGACGGCGATAATCCCCGGGTACGCCCGTCCCAGCCGCTGACCACCGCGGTCTGCCCGGACTGCTGTGCGGCCCGGAGCGCCTGTTCGATGTCGGCGCTGATCGTGTAGCCGCGTTCACGGAGCAACTGGGGCCGGCCCACGAGCATGTCGTGGCCGTCGACGGTGCCGCTGACGCCCAGTCCTTCCAGGTTCGTGAAAAGGGTGACCGGGGGCAGCGGACCGCGGTCGGCGCCGGCGTGGGCGACGGCGCGGGCGATCGGATGCTCCGACGCGGCCTCCACGGCGGCGGTCAGTCTCAGCAGCTCGTCGGCGTCCTCTCCGTCGGCGGCCACGGTGGCGGCGAGGGTCATCCGGCCGGTGGTGACGGTGCCGGTCTTGTCGAGCACGATCGTGTCGACGCGACGGGTGGACTCCAGGACCTCCGGGCCTTTGATGAGGATGCCGAGCTGGGCGCCGCGGCCGGTGCCGACCAGCAGCGCGGTGGGGGTGGCCAGGCCGAGCGCGCACGGGCAGGCGATGATCAGCACGGCGACGGCGGCGGTGAACGCGGGGGTGAGGCCGTTGCCGGTGCCGATCCACCAGCCGAGGGTGGCGACGGCGAGGGCGATGACGATCGGCACGAACACCCCGGAGATCCGGTCGGCGAGCCGCTGGGCTGCGGCTTTGCCGTTCTGGGCCTGTTCGACGAGGTCGGCCATCTGCGCGAGCTGGGTGTCGGCGCCGACACGCGTGGCCCGTACGATCAGGCGTCCGCCGGCGTTGACGGTGGCGCCGACCACGGTGTCCCCCGGGCTGACCTCGACGGGAACGGACTCGCCGGTGAGCATGCTCGCGTCGACGGCGGAGGTCCCGTCCTCGATGACGCCGTCGGTGGCGATCTTCTCCCCCGGCCGGACCACGAACCGGTCGCCCGCGCTCAGCTGCCCGACGGGGATCAGCACCTCGGCCCCGTTGCGCAGGACGGTGACGTCCTTGGCGCCCATCTCGAGCAGGGCGCGCAGGGCGGCGCCGGCGCGTTTCTTGGAGCGGGCCTCGAAGTAGCGGCCGGCCAGCAGGAACGTGGTGACCCCGGCGGCGGCTTCGAGGTAGATGGCACCGGCGCCGTCGGTACGGCCGATGTCCAGGGTGAACGGATGGGTCATGCCCGGGACGCCCGCGGTGCCGAGGAACAGTGCCCACAGCGACCAGCCGAACGCGGCCAGGGTGCCGAGCGAGACGAGGGTGTCCATGCTCGCGGCGCCGTGACGCAGATTGATCAGGGCGGCCCGGTGGAAGGGCAGCCCGGCGTAGACGACGACCGGGGCGGCCAGGGTCAGCGACGCCCACTGCCAGTAGGTGAACTGCCAGGCCGGAACCATCGCGAGGACGATGACCGGGACGCTGAGCGCGATAGCGGTGAACAGCCGCGTGCGCAGCGCCCGCAACTCGTCGGTGGGTTCGGCCGGCGCGGCCGGGTCGTCGGGCACCGGTGGCGGTGGCAGGGCCGCCGTGTAGCCGGTCTTCTCGACCGTGGCGATCAGCGCGTCGGGGGTGACGGCGTCGTCGTAGGTGACGAACGCCTTCTCGGTGGCGTAGTTGACGCTGGCGGTGACCCCGTCCATGCGGTTGAGCTTCTTCTCGATCCGCGACGCGCAGGAGGCGCAGGTCATGCCACCGATCGACAACTCGATCCGGTGGGGTGCGGTCGGCAGGGGCAGCGTGCTCGCCATCGGTGCTTCTCCTCAGCCGTGGGTGTGGCCGTCGGCGCCGTGCCCGGTCGCGCTCGGCTCTGCCGACGGGGCGGCGGGAACAGGGGTTGCGGCAGGTGGTTCGGGCAAGGCCGCCGCGGTGCCGGCGGTGGCGGTGAACTCGGCGGTACGCACGGTGCCGTCGTGCCGGAAGTCGAGGTAGAGCCGGTAGTCGCCGGTGGAGGGCACGTCGGCGTGGAAGACGATGTCGGGTCCGGCCGTCGTCCTGCCGTCGCCGGGTGCGCCGTCGGGGTGCACGTGCAGGTAGGCCAGATCGCCCTCGCGCAGGGCGACGAGGTGGCCGTACGCCCCGAGGTAGGGCTGCAGGTCGGTGACGGGCGCGCCGTCCTTGCTGACGCTCAGTGTCAGTGGGGAGGAGCCGCCGGGCACGAGGTCGCCGGTGAGGGTGACGGTGTAGCCGTCGACGGTCGTGCTGCGCTCGGCCGCCGGGAGTGGGCGGGGCCGGTAGTCGCCGGGGGCGGGCACGTCGGCGCCGAGGGTGAGACCGTCGCTGCGGGCGGCGGGCTGGAAGTCGGCGAACACCCGGTACTGGCCGGGTGCGGTGACGGCGAGCGGGACCGACCAGGTGCCGTCGGCGGTGCGCTCGGGGTGCACGTGCTGGAATCCGGACAGGTCACGGCGTACGACGATGAGGTGCAGGTCTTTGTCGTGGCTGACCGTGTAGTCGGTGACCGGCCGGTTGTCGGGGCCGAGGATCCGGAACCGGAAGGGCGCGGCGTCGCCGACGGCCAGGTCGGTGCTGATCGGCTGGAGCCGGTAGCCGTCCTGGGTGACCTGCAGCCCCGCTGGCAGCGCGGTGACGTCCGCGGCCGTGGCGGGCTCGTTGTGCTGGTCGTGTGCTGCGGGGGCGGCGGGGGCCGCCGTGGGGCCGGCGGCACGGCCGAGGCCGAGGGCCGCGGTGAAGACGACCGCCAGCCCCAGGCCGAAGGCTGCCAGTCTGGTGGGGGTGTTCACCTCTACCTCACGAGCTCGTAGCCGGCCTCGTCGATGGCCGCGGCGACCGCGGTCTCGTCGAGGGGCTGGTCACTGGTGACCGTGACCGCACCGGAGGGCAGGTCGACCTGGACGTCGGTCACCCCGGGCAGGCGCCGGACCTCGGTGTCGACGGAGTTGACGCAGTGCGAGCAGGTCATGCCGGTCACGGTGTAGATGCTCTGGGTTGTCATGTCGCTTCTCCTTCACAGGGAACTGTGGCTGGTGCCGCCGCCCGGACACCACTATACCCATACCCCCTGGGGGTATGAAACCGGGGCGAGCCGCGACGGGCGGTCACGAGGGCGGATCAGTCCCGAATCCGCAGGTCGCGCCGAACGGCCGACTGTGATGATCTTTGACTCGGGATCGCATGAACTCGTCATGGTCGGGTATGAGCGGGCCGACGGCTTTCGATCCTCGAGAGCCCCGGCACGGCGAGGGATCCACATGACACTCAGCAACGACGACATCAACTCCGGCCCGTCGGACCCCTCGGACGAGGGACCGGCCGACGGCGGCGCGAACGCTGCCGGCCACGACGGCGGCGCTGACGGCGGGGCCTCCGGCGAGGGCCCCGCGGACGGTGGAGCCGACCCGGGCACCCACGACGGCGGCGCCGACGGCGGCGCGTCGGAGGAGGGACCGGCCGACGGCGGCGCCAACCCCGCTGGTGCCGACGGCGGCGCCGACGGCAGCGCCTCCTGAGCGATCGCATGACCACGACCCAGAACCGGCCGGCCACCGCTCTGCCCCGGGTGATCACGGTCGCCCCGGACGAGTTCGCCGCCACACACTGGGGTCGGGAACCACTGTTGTCCCGGGCCGCCGACATCGGCGGCCCGGACGGTTTCACCGACCTGCTCTCCTCGGCCGCCGTCGACGAGCTACTCAGCCGCCGGGGGTTGCGGACTCCGTTCCTCCGAGTGGCCCAGCAGGGCAAGGTCCTGCCCGGCGGCCGCTACACCGGCGGCGGAGGCGTCGGCGCGGAGATCTCCGACCAGGTCCTCGACGAGCAGGTCATGCGGTTGTACGCGGAAGGCGCCACCCTGGTGCTGCAGGGCCTGCACCGGCTGTGGCCGCCGCTGATCGAGTTCGCCGGCCGGCTCGGCACCGAGCTGAACCGCCCGCTGCAGATCAACGCCTACCTGACCCCGCCGTCGAGTCAGGGATTCAGCACCCACTACGACACCCATGACGTGTTCGTCCTGCAGGTCGAGGGCACCAAACACTGGTGCATCCACCCGCCGGTCCTGCCCGACCCGCTGGAGAAGCAGGCCTGGGGCGGCCGGGCCGACGAGGTGGCCGCCACCGCACAGGGCGAACCCGCGCTCGACGTCGTGCTCTCCCCCGGCGACGCCCTCTACCTGCCGCGCGGCTGGCTGCACTCGGCGCGGGCGCAGGGCGGCCGGTCACTGCACCTGACCGTCGGCATCCGCGGCCTGACCCGTTACGCCCTGGTCGAGGAGCTGCTCACGCTCGCGATGGCCGACCCGCGGCTGCGGGCGAGTCTGCCGTACGGCTTCGACCCCACCGACCCGGAGGCGGTCGACGGTGAGCTGACCGAGACGGTCGACGCGCTGCGGTCCTGGCTCACCACGGTCGAACCGGCGCAGATCGCCGACCGGCTGCGCCGGCGGTCCTGGCCGGCCGCCCGCCCGGCGCCGATCAGCCCCCTCGCGCAGCTCGACTTCGCCGACGCGCTCGCCCCGGCCGGCATGGTGACCGCCCGCCCCGGCCTGCGATGGCGTCTCGACCGGGAGAACGACGGCCAGGTCACGCTGCATTCGCCCCAGCGGACGCTGACGTTCCCGGACTTCTGCGAGCCGGCTCTGCGCCTGGTCCTCGACGGCGAATCGCACCGGGTCGGCGATCTGCCCCTCGAAGACGACGCGGATCGTCTGGTGCTGGTCCGCCGCCTGCTCACCGAAGGCGTGCTGGTGCCCGCGTGACGGCTGCGCCCATGGTTCTCGTGCCGGCCACCCGAAGATCCCGGCGTGATCCCGGCCCGTTTCTCGCAGCGGCCGGCCCGTTTCTCGCTGCGGCGGGTCAGACCACCTCTACCAGGCGAAACCTCTCCAGCACCGCCTGCGTGTCGTCGTCCACGGTGAACGTCGGGTCACCCAGCCAGCCCCGGTAGTCCGCACCGTGCCAGAAGCCCTCGTGGCCGGCTCGCCAGGAGGCGACGGTGTCGTCGCCCTCACCCTCGGCCCGGGCATGGTCGACGTCGACGTCGCCGAGGCGGAGCACCCGCACCTCGACCAACTCGATCACCGCGACCCGGCGGCCCGCGGAGTCGACCACGGCCGCCCGGGTGCCGACGACCGGCAGCGGCTCGCCGTCGATCTCGTAGTCCTGAAGCAACCCGGTGGTCGTGGTCTTGGTCCCGTCGAGCACGGCGGTGACCAGCTTGTCGCGCAGCGGGCCCGGAAAGGCGAACTCGAATGTCGGCAGGTCGGCGATCACCAGACGAGGCTAACGATCGAGCCGCCGCCACGCGAGCGTGTTACACGCCCCGGCCGATGGCGACGTCGTGCTCCCCGCCGGGCGTCACCGCGTGGAGCCCGCCCTCACATCGCTGTGGTTCGATTCCGGTGTGACGACGATCGAACAGATGCTCGCGGGCGCTGAGGCCGACCCGTATTCCCATCACTGGGACCAGTTGATCGAGCAGGTCTGTCATGTCGGCATCGGCGAGGACGACCGAACGCGTCTCATCGACAGCCTGCCCGCAATCGCCTCCCGTTATCCCGCAGGCGACCGCGACAACGTCCTACTCCTTGCCGGCCAGATCGCGGCTGATGTGGACGAGGAGTCCTGGCCCCGATTCGCCGAAGAGTTGAAAGCCCTGCATTCCCTGGCCGGTGACTGGCTCGCCGCTCCGGCCGATCCCGGGCTCTTCCTCTACCGGCTGCAGGCGATGGCGGCGCTTGAAGGCGACGAACTATGGGGCGCGGAGCTGCACCGCATCGCCGACGAGGAGATGGAGATCGAATGCCCCACCTGCGGGACGGTGCTCTTCGTGGTCTTCGGCGGTGCGGGCCGCTTTGCGACTCACGAGGACTACGCGACCAGACCCGTCGTCGAGAAGTCACCTTTGCAGCCGGCCACCGACACGGAGCTTGAAGGTGCAGGTCGTCGGCTCTACCACGCCAGCCTGCAGGCCGGCCAGACGTCTATCGCCACCGCGTTGAGGTACCTTTTCGGCCGAGCCGAGTGCACGCAGTGCAACACCGTCTTCCGCGTTTCTGATCAGGTGTTCCGGCACTGATCCAGGAAGGGCAGCAGGCACGACCGGGTGGCGTGGCGGGTGGGACCGCGCCGACGCGGGGTCGGGGCGGGTGTCGGTGGGGAACCCTACTCGTGCAATGCGGCTTCGTAGGCCGCGCGCAACTCGTCGGCCGCCCGTGGGGCGTGGGGGTCCGGGCGGGGCACGCCGAGGTGCAGGTGGCGCAGGTCGTCCATGAGACGAGCGAGCAGGTCGGGGCCGCCGTCGCGCAGCAGCTCGGCGCGTACCCGCAGACGACGGTCGCCCGCGCGGTGGGCGAGGCCCCACGTGCCGTACGCGACCATGATCGGCAATGTCTGGATGCCGGCCTCGGTGAGCGAGTAGGCCGCGCGTTGTCCGCGCCGGGCCTGCTCCCGGGTGAGCAGACCGCCTTCCGAGAGCCGCCGCAGACGGCTGCTGAGGATGTTGGGCGCGATGCCCTCCTCACTGCCGGCGAGCAGCTCACGGAAGTGACGCCGGTTGCCGAACACGATGTCGCGCAGCACGAGCATCGCCCATGGGTCGCCCAGGACCTCGACCGCCTGATTGATCGGGCAGCCCGAGCGCGGGGCGGAGACCATCGACGTCCTCCTCGAAGTGATTGCGGATTACTATCACTTTCCCTAGGTTGACGGCTAGCGGTTGCCGATCGATGTCACGTGGAGGGTCGATGCCAGGCCGGTTCGTGTACTGGATGAACGTGTCGCTCGATCTGCGGATCGAGCACGCCGTCGACGAGCAGGGCGGCGGATCGTGGATGCGCATCGGAGAGTCCCTGCACCACGAGTTCAACGCACGAGCGCGAGCACTGTCGCTCATGGTCCAGGGCCGCACGGTCTACGAGACGATGGAGGGGTTCTGGCCGGCGGCACGCGACGACGCCTCGCTGCCCGGCTACCTTCGTGAGTACGGTGAGATCTGGACCTCGATGCCGAAGGTGCTGGTGTCGCGCACGCGGACCAGCGCCGGGCACAACACGCGGGTGATCGGCGGCGACGACACCATCGGCGCACTCGCGGAGCTGCGCGCGCAGAGCGAAGGCGACATCGGCGTCGGGGGCGCCACGCTGGCCACCGCGCTGCTGCGGGCCGGCCTGCTGGACGAGTTGCTGCTGTTCACCCACCCCGTCATCCTCGGCACCGGCCGACCGCTGTTCGACGGCCACGACGGGCCGCTGGAACTGGACCTGATCGAGCAGGCAGGCTTCGACGAGGGCGTCACCCTCCACCGGTACGCCGTCCGCAAGGCGAGCGCATGACCGCGGGCACCGGACTCGCCTCGTTGGCATGGCCCCGGCACACCGACCGCCTGACGCTGCGGCCGGCCACCCCGGACGACGCCGACGCCACCTGGCGGTTCCGCCGTCGCGAGGACGTCAGCCGCTGGATCACCCGCGCTTCCGCCACCCTGGACGAGCACCGGACCTGGTTCCGGACCCCGGACGGTCTTGCCCGGACCCTCGTGGTCGAGCACAGCGGCACGGTCATCGGCGACCTCCTCGTGAGGATCGAGGACGCCTGGGCCCAGGCGGAGATCGCCGAGCAGGCCCGCGGCATGCAGGCCGAGCTGGGCTGGGTGCTGGACCCGGAGCACGCCGGTCACGGCTATGCCACCGAGGCTGTCCGCGAGCTGCTGCGGCTCTGCTTCAAGGACCTCGGCCTGCACCGTGTGACGGCCACCTGCTTCGCCGCCAACGAGCCGTCGTGGCGTCTCATGGAACGCGTCGGAATGCGCCGCGAGCTCTACACCGTCCGGGACTCCCTGCACCGATCCGGCGAGTGGCTCGACTGCGTCGGCTACGCCATGCTCGCCGACGAGTGGAGCGACACGGCACAGCCCGATGGACCCGTCCCGCCCGGCGACCGATCATGAACCTCATGGAGCACCAGGCACCGCGGCCGCCCGAGGACGAGGCGAAGGTCGTCACGCTCTGCGGCTCGACCAGGTTCGAGGCCGAGTTCGCCGAGGTCAACCAGCGGCTCACGATGGAGGGCTGCGT
Organism: Actinoplanes sp. CA-252034; assembly: GCF_050956125.1. Lineage (NCBI taxonomy): Bacteria > Bacillati > Actinomycetota > Actinomycetes > Micromonosporales > Micromonosporaceae > Actinoplanes > Actinoplanes sp. CA-252034. Next base: position 4,471,413 of record NZ_CP191846.1, on the reverse strand, counting down.
CGTGATCAGCCTCGGCATGTTCAGCCTCCCCGATCTGCCCGGCTACGACTGGACAGCCGACAGCTCGGACCTGAAGGGACGGCTCGGCGGCGTGCACTTCCAGAAGATCCGCATGGCTGACGAGGTCTACATCGTGGATCCCGGCGGCTACCTGGGTGAGTCGACCCGACGGGAGATCGCCTACGCGGAGTCGCTCGGCAAGCCGGTCCGGTATCTGAGTCGCGACCGCCCGACGCGAACCGGAGACGCCGCCGGCGAGTGAGCCCGGCCAGGCGGCCCGGCCATGGCTCAGGGGGTGTCGTGTGGCCTGGCATCCTGGGCCGGTGCCAGGTTCTGTGCGACGACACGATGTCATCGGCCATGTCGCGCGCCGGATTCCGGTGCGTCCGGGTGGCGCCTGCCCTCGGGTCGCCGTCGACGGGCCGGACGGTGCCGGCAAGACCGTCTTCGCGGACGAGCTCGCCGCGGCGGTGCGTTCGCTCGGCCGTCCGGTCGTCCGGGTGTCGGTCGACGACTTCCATCACGTCCGGGCCGTGCGCTACCGGCAGGGCCGTGACTCCCCACAGGGCTTCTGGCAGGACTCGTACGACTACCAGCGGTTCCGCGGTGACGTTCTGGAGCCGTTCGCTCCCGGTGGCACGCGGAGGTACCGGCCGGCCGCGCATGACGTGGACACCGACACGGTTCTCGACCCGCCGCCGCGGACCGCGAGGCCCGCGAGCGTCCTGATCGTCGACGGGTTGTTTCTTCACCGCGACGAGATCGGCGACGTGTGGGACCTGTCGGTGTTCCTGGACGTCCCGTTCGGCGTGACGGCGGGACGGATGGCCCACCGCGACGGCACGAGCCCCGATCCGGGCCATCAGGGAATGCGACGCTACGTCGAGGCCCAGCGCATCTATTTCGCCGCGTGCACGCCGCAGCAGCGTGCCGACATCCTGATCGACAACGAGGATTTCGAGGCGCCTCGCATCGTACGGACGACACAGGCGCCCCGGTCTCCTCAGGAGGCGTCGGACCGCTCCGCGGGCGGCAAGGCACTGGACACCTAGGCCTGTCACCCTCGGTCACCATCCGTGACGAGTCCACCACGAGTGGGCCGGAGCGAAGAATTGTGGATCCGGCGGCAGCAGCCACGGGGGCCCATCGCGTTCAAGGGGAGGACCACGCCCCCAGCACCCGAGGAGTCACACCGATGGCAGCCAACCGCAAGAAGCTCAAGCTGGGGATAGCCGTCGCAGCCGTCGTCATGGTCGCTCTCGGTGCCGGCATCGGCACCGCGAACGCCGGCATGCACGGCCCCTGGCGCAGCGCCAAACCGGCGAAGGCGACACCCTCCAGAACCACACCGTCCCAAGCCACACCTTCCCAGGCCACACCCTCGAAGGCCGCCCCACGAAGCCGGCCACCACGCCGGCCGCTACGGCGTCGCCCGTCGTCTCGCCGTCCGCCACCGCCGGCGCGCCCACGGTGAAGTGGGCGCCACCGCCGGCGAACGCGACGTTCGACTACCAGATCGGCGGCGCCTACAAGCCACCTGCCGGGGTGAGTGTGGTCAGCCGCGACAGTGAGGCGGCACCCGTCGCCGGCCTCTACAACATCTGCTACGTGAACGCCTTCCAGGCCCAGCCGGGCGCCGAGTCGTGGTGGAAGACCAACCACCCCGACCTGCTGCTGCGCGACGCCGACGGTGAGCTCGTCATCGACGAGGACTGGGACGAGCTGATGCTCGACTTCTCCACCGAGGCCAAACGCGCCGCGCTGACCACGATCGTCGGCGGCTGGATCGACCGGTGCGCCGCCAAGGGGTTCCAGGCCGTCGAGCCGGACAACCTGGATTCGTACACCCGCTCCCAAGGGCTTCTGACCAGGACCCAGGCGATCGCGTACGTCACATCGCTCGCCACCCGCAGCCACGCCAAGGGCCTGGCCATCGGGCAGAAGAACACCGCCGAGCTGAGCAGGGCCGACGTCAGGAAGGCCGGGCTCGACTTCGCGGTCGCCGAGGAGTGCGCCGACTTCGACGAGTGCGACGCCTACACCACCTCCTACGGCGACAATGTGATCGTGATCGAGTACTCGCGCAGCGGGTTCGCCACAGCGTGCAACGCCTACGGCAGCCGCCTGTCGATCGTGCTGCGCGACGTCGACGTCACCACCCCGGGATCGAAGCCGTACCTCCATGAGGCGTGCTGAACCGCTGTCCCGCATCCGCAACGCCCCCGAGACCTCCGGCGCCCCCGTCGCGCCCGGAGGTCTCCGGCGTCGAGGCGAACAGGCCACGATGACCACCGAACCGGCAGCCCACTCCCCCGGCCGCACGGACGAGTTCGACGACTTCGTCCACGGCCGCGGCCGGGCTCTGCTGCGATTCGCGTACGTGCTGTCCGGCGACGCGCACCTGGCGGAGGACCTCGTCCAGGAGGTGCTGGCCCGGCTGCACCGCCGATGGGACCGGATCACCGCCATGGACAACGCCGAGGCGTACGTCCGTACCTCGATCGTGCGGCAGTTCCTGTCCTGGCGCCGGCGTCGCGCGTACCGGGAAGCGATCTTCGCCGAGGTGCCCGAACCCGCCGGCGTCGACGCGCCCGAGCATCGGGTCCTGGCCCGCGACCAGATGTGGGGACTGCTGCGCGGGCTGCCCCGGGCGCAGCGGGCCGTGCTGGTCCTGCGGTTCTACTGCGATCTGCCGGACGAGGAGATCGCCGCCCTGCTGGGCTGCGGACAATCGACGGTGCGCTCGCAGGCCGCCCGCGCGCTCGCCCGGATGCGGACGATTCTGAGCGAGAGAGGAGCCGGTGGCGATGGATGACCTGAACCGCATGCTCGCCGAGACCATGCACGACGCCGCCGGTGACGCGCCGTCGGAGGCGGGGCTGCTCAGCGCGGTGCACGAGCGGTCCCGCCGCCATCGCCGGCGTCGCCTGGTCACCATGGCCGCGGCGGCCGCCGTCGTCGTGACGGCCGCCGGCATCCCGCTGGTGACCGTGCTCACCGGCCACCCGGATCCCGTCGTGCCGCCGATCGCGTCCGTGCCCGGACCCACCGCGACGACCCCCGGGCCGGCACCCTCCACGCGGCCGGCGGCGAGCAGTGCGCCGGCCCGTCCCGACCCGTCGACCCCGTCGGGCGACGGATCGGCGGAGTCGACGGCGGTGAAGCTGACCTCCGGGTGGACGGCGCCGCCATTTCCGTACACGCTGCCCGCGAGCGACGGCATGCGCGCCCCGACGGCCTCGATGAACGGCGGCGCCCAGATCGCCTTCTTCGAGGCGACCGAACTGCGCGAGCACGCGGATGTCACGATCACCGTCACCGCGACCAGGCCGGCGTTCAGCGCCACCGCCGAGGAGACCCCCGTGTCGGTACGCGGACACGCCGGCACCCTGCGGACCAGGAACGTGTCTCCCGCCAAGCAGCTCACGCTGTACTGGAAGGAGTCGCCGGCCCGGTGGATCCAGCTCGCGACCGACGACACGTACCGTCCGGACGAGGTGGTCGCGCTCGCCGACTCGATGACGGGCGCTGCGGTCGCCGTACCCCCGCCATTTGATCTCGATCTGAGCCCGAAGGGACTGGTGACCGAGACCGTCACCGCGTCGCGGATGGTCTTCCGGCTGCCCGGCGCGGTGCCGGGGACGGGCGGTTTCAGTACGGTGTTGCTCAAGCGGCGGCAGCTCACCGATCCCACCGAGAAGATCAACGGGTACGACGCCGAGCTGACCCGTGGGGCCGATGAGGTGACCTTGTCGATCGACGTCGAGGACTGGAATGCGACCCTGCGGATCACCGTCGGCAACGGCCTCACCGTCAGTGACGCCGACCTGATCCGGTATGCCACCGGCATCCGCGTCCTGAACCGCTCGAACCCGGAGTGATCGGCAGGTGGTGCCGGCCATGATGTGACGCGATCGGAGGCTGTGCGGATAGACCGGTGGGATATTCGCCGGTCACAGGTGGGTAGCGTGATCCTGTGATGGACGAGCTTTTCGCCGGCGGCGGCGCCACGGGGCAGTCGATGAGCCGGCTCGACTGGTCCGCCACCGATGTCGGGCCGGTCCACACCTGGTCGCAGAGTCTGCGGGCGGCCGTCCGGATCGTGCTGTCGTCCCGCTATCCGATGCTCCTGCTCTGGGGACCGAATCACACCCAGCTCTACAACGACGCCTACTCCGCGTTGATCGGCGACAAGCATCCGGATGCGCTGGGCGGAGACGTCCGGGTGACGCTCGCCGAGGGCTGGGACGTCCTGGAGCCGTTGATCGTCGACGCCAAGGCGACCGGCGTGGCCAGCTGGGTGCCGGCACTGCAGCTGGCACTGGATCGGTCGGGCTACCGCGAGGAGGCGTACTTCAGTGTCTCCCACGCGCCCGCCCGCGACGACGACGGCACCACCGCGGGCATCCTCACCGTGTGCAGCGAGGTCACCGAGCAGGTGGTCGGCGAGCGCCGGCTGCGCCTGCTGCGCGATCTCGCGGTGCCGGCCGGTGGCCGCACCGCCGACGTCGAGCAGGTCTGCGCGCAGCTCTGCGCGGTGATCGGCGAGCACCGGATCGACGTCCCGTTCGCCGCCATCTACCTGCGCGACGGCGCCCTGCTCCGGCGGGCCGCAGCCGTCGGGGCCGACGATGTCGACGCGGTGCTGCCGGATGTCGTCTCCCCCGCCGAGGACGGGTGGCGTCTGCATGTCGCGGCCGGCGGCGGGAGCGTCGACGTCGAGGACGTCACCGAGCGATGGGCCGTCACCGGCGGCGCCTGGGACGACCCGGTGCGCACGGCGGTGGCCGTCGCGTTGCCGTCGGCCGAGCAGTCGCAGCCGCTGGGGGTGCTGCTGGCCGGCGTCAGCCCGAGCCGGGGCCTGGACGAGACGTACCGGTCGTTCTTCGAGCTGCTCGCACAGCAGGTGGCCGTCGCGGTGCGCAACGCTCAGGCGTACCAGCAGGAGCGTGACCGCGCCGCCGCGCTGGCCGAGCTGGACCGCGTCAAGACCGACTTCTTCACCAACGTGAGCCACGAGTTCCGTACGCCGCTGACGTTGATGATGGGTCCGCTGACCGACGCCCTCGCCGACGGCGGCGAGCCGCTCGGGCCGGCCCAGCGGGACCGGGTGGAGATCGCCCTGCGTAGCGCCGACCGGCTGCTCTCGCTGGTGAACAATCTGCTCACCTTCTCCAGCCTGGAGGCCGGCCGGGCGGAGCACCAGCCTCGCCCGATCGACCTCGCCCGCTACACCGCCGAGCTCGCCGGCGTCTTCCGGGCGGCGGTCGAACGCGCCGGCCTGCGCCTGGTGGTGGACTGCCCACCGCTGCCGCACACGGTGGCCGTCGATCCGCTGAACTGGGAGAAGATCGTCACCAACCTGCTGTCGAACGCGCTCAAGTTCACCTTCGTCGGCGAGATCCGGGTCCGGCTGGAGGCCGACGCCACCACGGTACGGCTGATCGTCGCGGACACCGGCATCGGCATCGCCGAGCAGGATCTGCCTCAGCTGTTCGACCGCTTCCACCGCGTCCGGGGTGTGCAGTCCCGCAGCCACGAGGGCAGCGGAATCGGCCTGGCGCTGGTCCGTGAGCTGGCCCGGCTGCACGGCGGTGAGGTGACCGTGACGAGCACCCCCGGCGTCGGCACCACCTTCACGGTGACCGCGCCGCTGGTCGAAGGCGCGGCCGCGGAACCACTCCCGGACACGGCGGCCGCGCGGGCGGCGGCCCGGGAGGCGGTCGCCTGGCTCGACGTCCCGCACCCCGTCCCGCAGGTCACGGCCGAGCCGTCCCGGCCACCGGAGGCGGACGTGGCCCGGATCCTCGTCGCCGACGACAACAGCGACATGCGCGCCTACCTGAAGCGGCTGCTCAGCGACCAGGGATGGACGGTGGAGCTCGCGCCGGACGGGCGCGCGGCGCTGGAGGCGATCCGGCGGTCCGCGCCGGACCTGCTGCTCACCGACGTGATGATGCCGCGCATGGACGGCTTCGCCCTCGTTCGGGCGGTCCGGGCCGACGAGGCCACCCGGGCGCTCCCGGTGGTCATGCTGTCCGCCCGGGCCGGCGACGAGTCCGGCGTCGAGGGCCTCGAGGCCGGCGCCGACGACTACGTGGTCAAGCCGTTCACCGCCGCGGAACTGGTGGCGCGGGTCCGCAACACCCTGCGCCTGGCCCGGGTCCGCGCCGCACAGACCCGGCAGCTGTCCGCGCTCGCCGACACCGCCGCGGTGATCGCCTCCGGGCGCGCCATCGAGGAGGCGTTCCAGGCCGTCACCGAACAGGCGCGGGCCCTGCTGGAGGGCACCGCCGCCGAGGTCGTGGTCACCGGCGACGACGACCGTCCCCCGCTGCGGTTCTCCTCGGGCGTGGATCGCATGCCCACCGCGGGGGCCGGCACCGTTCGTGCGGCGATCCGCGGCCGGGACGGCGAGCAGATCGGCATGCTCACCGTGCTGGTCGACCCGGCGCGCCGGCCTGACGATCAGGCCCGGGACCTGCTCGAGCCGATGGCGAACATGATCGCCTCGCTGGCGCAGACCGGCTGGCGACTCGACCACGACCGCCGGCTCGTGCCGACCCTGCAGCAGAGCCTTCCGCCGGAGGATCTGCCCACCCTGGACGGCTGGGATCTGCGGGCCGCCTACCGGCCGGCCGGCGGACGTGCCGGAGGTGACTGGTACGACGTCGTGGTGCTTCCCGGCGGTGGTGTCGTTATCAGCATCGGTGATGTGGCCGGCCACGGGCTGCGTGCCGCCGTGACGACCGGCCAGTTGCGCACCGCGGTCCGGGCCTACGCGGTCGAGGACGCCGCGCCCGCGACCATCGTCACCCGGGTGGCCGAACTGATCTCCCGCCTCGGCACGCCGGCGATGGCCACGCTGCTCGTGCTGCACCTGCACCCGGACACCGGCGACTTCACCTGGTGCAGCGCCGGGCATCTCACTCCCCTGTACTCCGGACCCGGGCAGGACACCCATCCGGTGCAGGGGATCGTCGGGCCGCCCCTCGGACTGCGCCGGGCGTCGTACCGGCAGAACGACGGCCGCCTGCCGCCCGGCGCCCAGGTGCTGCTCTACACCGACGGCCTGGCCGAGGACCTCCCGTCCCCCATCGACGTCGGGCTCGACCGGTTGCAGCGGCAGAGCCGGCAGTTGTACGCCGCCGGCGTCTCCCCCACCGCTCTGCTCGACGCCCTGCTGGCCGACAAAACCGAACCACAGCGCGACGACATCGCGGCGGTCGTCCTGCGCCGGCGCCGGACTCCGGACGCGCCACTCGTGGTCGACGTGCCGGACCTGCACCTCACGTGGTCGTACCCGCTGGACCCGTCGACCTCCGGCCTGCTGCGCCGCGATCTGCGCGCCGCCCTCAGCGGCCACGACATCGACTCCGACCTGCTGTATGACCTACAGGTCGCCGCGACCGAGGCGGTCAACAACGCCGTGGAGCATGCGCAGCAGCCCAGCCGGCCCGAAGTCGAGGTCGAGTTGCGGGTCCTCGACGGCACGGTCCTCATCGTGGTGCGCGACTTCGGCGGGTGGCGAGCCCGGCCGACGGCTCGCGACCGCGGCCGCGGCGCCCTGCTGATGAGCGCCTACGGCGACGTCCGGGTCGTACCGACAGCCACCGGGACCACCGTCACGATCGAACGCCGCTGGCAGGCCCCGAGCCGGTGACCGGCTGGACCGGCCCACCCGGGCGGGCGTCGCCGCTGATGGTCACGGAGGTCCTGTTCGCCAGGCCACTCCGGGTCGAGGCCGGTCCACACACCACGGCCCGATGGCATACCGTTTCGCGGTGATCGATACCTCGACCGGGCTGTGGGACCCACCACCGTCCCGGCCCAGCCTGACGCCGGCCCGGATCGGCGCGTCCCTCTCGGCCGTGATGATCCTCGTGCTCGTCGCCGCGGGCGGCGTGGTCGCCCACGCATGGAACGACGAACGCTACCGCGAGACCGCCGACGCCTGTTCCCTTCTCGACATCTCAGCCGTCGCCACCCGCCTCGGTGATCCCGCGCTGCGACCGAAGCCGTCCGCGAACCCCGACACCTGCGCCTACGTCGTCGAAGACGAGGACGGCTTCTGGGCTAGCTACGGCACCGTGGAGTTCACGTACGGCGCGAACGCGGCCGTCGCGTGGGTCGGGTGGCGGTACGACGAAACCGAAGGCAGCCCGCGGGACGTCCCGAACCTGGGACGAGCCGCACGTCTCGTCTCGCAGACGAGGAACGTCGACGGGGGGACGGTCTGCTCCGTGTCCCTGGACGTGCTCGACTCGAACCTGAGGCTCAGCACCGCTCTCGGCGCCAACGCCGACATGCCGTCGCGTCCCTGCGACGACCTGGAGGCGCTCGGCGAGGCCCTGATCGAGAGCACCCGAACGTCCCTGGCCCGCCTCGCCGGGAGCCCGTGACCACGGCTCAGGGCTCACCGCTATGCCGGCGCGTTGGAGATCTGGCGTAGGACCCGACCTCGGCATCCGCATATCCGATCCGGTCCGGCTTGCTCAGCAGTTGGCCCACGGTGACAATCGCGGCCCCGACCGAATGCCTCGACTTCCGCCGGCCACAGTTGCCGGCTCGCCGTCAGCATGTCCAGCGAACGCCAGGGTGGTCGTCAGAGGGTGTCTTTCGTCCGCCGGCGAAACCTGGTCAGCGCGAACTGTGGCCGGTACCTCGTCAACGCGATCACGCCGAGGGCGAAGGCCAGCAGAACCAGCACACCCCGGATGACCGAGGAGAAGAGATCGAGCCGGACACCGACATAGCCGACCACCTGCAACAGGAAGAATCCGCTGAAGAGGATCAAGTACACACCGAGCTTCCGAGTCCGATCGGGGGTCCTCGCGCGACCACCGGGAACCCGTCCGGTGGTCAGGACATAGGAGCCGAGAAGAAGCTCACCCAGGCCCATGACCGCCATGATGACGTTGACCCCATCCATGAACTCCACACCCGGACGCTACCCGTCGCCGGCAACAAGGGCGGCGACAGGCGCAGCTGAGGTCGAAGCCGGCTCCCTCCACAGCGTCTGCCGGCTCTCTCGCCGGTCCGCCATGGACGACCGCTGCCACTATGACGGACACACTTCAGATGCGGCGCGGGGGCGACATGCAGATCATCGAGGTGACGGAATTCGGGGTCCGGTCGGCGGTCATCCGGCTGCGGCGTCGTGACTCGGCGTTGCAATTCGTGCTGTATCCGATGATCCATGTGGCGAAGCCCGCGTTCTATACGGCAGTTACCGCCCGGCTCAAGCGGGCGGACGTCGTAGTGGTCGAGGGCGTGGGCGGCGGCCGGCGGAAGCGCTCGGTCGTGGCCGGCGCGCTGACACTGAGCTATACGGTGCTCCGGTTCAATCGGCGCGCGAAGCTGGTGCCGCAGGACATCGACTACGCCGCGCTGGGCGTTCCGGTGCTACGCCCGGACGTCAGCCTCGAGGAGTTCACGGTCGGCTGGCGCCGAGTGCCGCTGTCGCACCGGCTGGTGGTGTGGTGCGTGCTTCCCTTCGTCGTGGTGACGCGCCTGTTCGGCGGCACCCGGATGATCTGGACGCGGTCGATGGAGCAGAACGACCTGCCCTCGACGGCGGAGGAGGACCGCGCCGACTTGTCGCCACGACTCGAGGCCGCCTTCGGTGGTGAGCGCGACGATCGGCTGCTCTCCGTTCTCTGCCGTCTGCATGAGGACCGCAGCGGGGAGAGCATCGAGGTCGCCGTCGTTTACGGCGCCGCTCACATGCCCGCCATCGTGCACGGTCTGACGAAACGGTACGGCTACCGGCCACGCTCCGCCGAATGGCTGACCGTCGCCGACATGTGACCGCGACCGTTCGATATCCATCAATCGTCTTCCGCGAACCGCGGTGGTCCTGAGCCACCGACAGGCCGGGCCGTGACGTTGAAGCCGATGACCCCGTTGAACTCGCCGCCGCGGCCCGGCAACGACCCTCAGGTACCTGGTGTCAGGTCCGGCGGCAACTCACCGGTGATCCGCCAGATGGCCGTGCCATACCGCTCGCCCAACAGCCGCCGGACCGGGCGCGGGGTGTCCCATTCGTTGATGAACTCGGCGAACACGGCCTGTAGCGCCGGCTCGAAACCCGACAACTCGGCTGGGCCGAGCGCCGCCGCGATGAACCCGGAAGGCAGGAAGGCCGCACCGTCGGCGGCATGAGAATACGTCGGGCGGATGCCCGGTTTCGAGGACTGAAGTGTGTTACTGCTCTCGTGGACATCGTGTCGGGGCCGTCCGGATCTCGTCCGGCCTGTGCGTCAGGGCGGTCCGACGGCCCGGCTCGGTCTGCGCTACCGTCTGGTTATCGCGGCGGCCGCCTGAAGGTCCGCAGTGATTGGGCGGTTCCCGAACAGCACGAGGAGACACCGATGACCGACGCTACCGGCGACGCCGATCCCACCGCCACCGCCGAAGAGGAGTCCGAGGAGCAGCCGCAGCCCTTCGAGAACCGGGCGGCACGCCGGTCCAAGGGCAAGGCGGCCGCCGGCCACGTCAGCGGTGCCGCGGGCACCGTCCACGGCCGTTCCGGCACGGTGCAGAACCCTCGCCAGTACGGCAACCGTCGAAGCGGCTGACCTGCCGCCACTCGAACGCTTACTCACGTCCGCGACAGCCGGTCAAGGCATCCACCCCTGTCCGGCGCCGGCTGTCATCGGCATGACTAGTCGATGACCGGGGCAACCGGCCACGGATCGAGGGCGGCTGGCCCCGAGACTTGTGGCTCGCGCCTTCAAGCCCAGCGCAGTCGCGGCGACGTGGCGGCCGGCAGCCGGCGCGGGCCCGTTCGACGAGCGAGCCACCGGTAACCGGGAGGGCGGCTGAAGTCTCACTCACCGGGTTCTTCTCAAGCACACACGGTCCACCGCCGATCGCAGGACGGCCACGCCCCGCGACCGACCGAAGGACCCGATGTAATGCCCCTGAGCTCCCGCCCGGCGGCTGCCGCACTGGCCACCGCCGGTGTCGTCGCCGCCACCCTGTTCGCTGCCGCGCCGGCACAAGCGGCCGCGGTGACCGACATTCCCACGAGACCCACGACGCTGGCCGCGCCGAAGAGCATGGCGGCCGCGAACGGGAAGCTGTTCGTCTCCGATGGCAACACCGTCGCCGTCCTCGGCACCGACGGTGTGACCCAGAAGAGCGTCACCGGGATGTTCGGGGCAGGTGACGTGCTGGCGTCGCCGTCCGGCGACCGGGTCTATGTCGCGCTCAGCCAGGCCGGTGCGATCGCCGTCCTCGACACCGGCACGCTGGCCGAGGTGGGGCGCTACCCGACCGGTGAGTGCCCGGTCCACCTCGCCTTCGCCGGGTCCCGCCTGTTCTACGGCGCCGGCTGCGACCAGGGGGACGGCAGCATCGGCTCGGTCGACGCCGCCACCGGCACCGACCCGCAGACCGTGAAGACCACCATCATGTACGCCGCACCGCTTCTCGCCGGCGCCGGCGGCACTCTCGTGGCGGGAGTCGGCGGGATCAGCAGTGGCCCGGTGTTCACCTATTCCGTCGACGGGGCCACCGTCGCCCCGATGGCGCAGAGGAACACCGACGGCTACCTCGCCCGGGTCTCGGTCAGCCCGGACGGCAGCAAGGTGGCCACGGCCGCCGGTTCCCCGTACCACCTGGCGCAGTATGACGCCGCCACCCTGGCCGTGGCCGGGTCGTTCGAGACCGGCCCGTACCCGGCCGACGTCGCCTACTCCCACGGCGGCGACATGATCGGCGGCGGGGTGGACAGCACTTACGGGCCGGGCGGCAACATCGTCGCGTTCGACGTCGCCGCCGGCACCCAGGTCCTGTCCGGTAACGCCCACCCGAAGGCCGCCTACAACCGGCCGGCGCCGCTGTCCGGGACGCTGACCTGGTCCGCCGACGACACGCGCCTCTACTCGATCCTCGACGACTTCACCGGCCGTGCCGAGCAGCCGCACGTCTACTACCTCGCCGGCGGCTTCGAGACACTGCCCGACCTCGCGGTGACCAGCACCGAGTTGAAGCTCGTCAAGCCCGCAAAGGCCGGCGCCAAGGTCCGTGCCACCGCCACCGTGGCCGGCCGCCCGGGCGTGACGGTCCGGTTCGTCCGCTCCGGCCCGGCCGGTGAGCTCACCATGACCGCGACGACGGATCCGGCGGGCGCCGCGACAGTCGACATCCCGGCGCCGGCGGGCGGAACGATCACCGCCTACTACGACGGCGACGACAGCAACAAGCCGTCGTCGGCCTCGGCCACCTACAAGACCGTCACGAAGACCACGGTCACCGTGTCGGGGCAGTACAAGACGGTGAAGAAGATCGCCTACTTCCGCGACAGGAAGAACATCGTCATCAAGGTCGCCGTGTCCTCACCCGTCGCCGGTCGCACGTTCACCGCCGTACTGCAGGGCAGGTCGGGCAAGAAGTGGCGGACGCTGCACACGAAGGACTTCACGCTCGACGCTTCCGGCCGTTACTACATCGGGCTCGTCTCGGCGAACAGGAACGTCCAGTACCACCTCGTCGCCAGGTTCTCCGGCGACGCCTACGGCAAGGCGTCCTCGGCCACCAGCAGAACCTTCGTCATCCGCTGATCATGTGATCGTTGGTGGGGCCGGCACTCAGGTGCCGGCCCCACCTCAGTCGTGGTGCGCTGTGACGACCGCCCCGGGGCGGCTCTCGTCGAGGCCGAAGACCATCTGGGCGTCGACCGTGAAGCCGGCGTCGCGTAGCCGGGTGACGATCTGGTCGGGCTGTCGTCGATGAACGTGGACCCTCATCGGGTGGCCGCCGTAGCCCTCCGACTTCAACCGGGACCCGTCTCCGACGTGGAAGCCGATCAGCAGCGGCCCGCCGGGGCGCAGCACACGCCGGAAGTGGCCGAAGACCGTGGGGATCATGTCGTCGGGGATGTGGATCAGCGACCAGAAGGCGAGCACGCCGGCGACCGACGCGTCCGCGAGCCGCAGGTCCGTCATCGAGCCGACCTCGAACCGCACACCCGGGTGGTCACGCCGGGCGATGTCGACCATGCCCGGCGACAGATCCACGCCGAAAGCGTCCACGCCGAGTCCGCGCAGGTGGGCCGTCACATGCCCCGGTCCGCAGCCCACATCGGCCACCGGCCCGCCGCCGGCGGCGTCGACCAGGTCCGCGAACAGCGTCAGGACAGCGCGAAGGTACGGCTCCTCGGCCAGCGAATCACGGACGAAGTCGGCGTAGCTGCCGGCGACGGTGTCGTACGACGTCCGGGTGTCGGCCAGCCACTCCCCCGCGTGCGCTCCCGAACCTGCAGTCTCCCGGCCCTCGGCCAACGTCATCTCCCGCGCCTCTCCTCGTTCCCCGGATTGTGCTCGCGCTGCCTGCCGTCCACGCCCGGGACGATGACACTACCGGCGTGTCCACGTAGGCGAGGGCTCAGAGTGGGCGGGGCAGCACGCCGAGGAGGGTGGCGGTCAGCGCCAGCTCGAGGGAGTCCTTCAGCTCCAGGTGGAAGCGGGCCAGGTCGGGTTCGGCGAGGTAGGCGGCCTGCAGGCTGGGTGGGGGTGTGCTGTAGGCGGACAGCGCACCGGCCAGCACCATGGTCTGCAGGCTGAACATGGTCGCGTTCTCTCCGAGCTCCGGCAGGTGGTCGCGGAGCAGGTCGGTCATGGTGGCCAGGCGTTGCAGCGAGGCGCGTTTGTAGCGGGCGACGACCTCGACGGAGACGTTGTGCTCCAGGACGCTGCCCTGGGCGCCGAAGAGGTCGCACATCACGGTGCGGCCGGCGAGTGAGCGGCTGAGGATCGCGGCCACGGCGGTCGCGCGGGCGGCCATGGGCAGGTCGTCGTCGACGCCGGCGGCCAGGTCGTCGGCGAGCTCGGTGAGCCACTGCTGCAGGAAGTGGTCCAGCAGTTCGAGCAGGACCGCCTCGCGGGACTCGAAGTAGCGCAGCACGTTGGGCTTGGCCAGGCCGACGCGGCGGCTGAGCTCGTTGAGGGTGACCGCGGCGACGGGCATCTCGTCGAGCATCGCCGAGGCCATGTCGAGGATGGCCCGGCGACGGATCTCGCGCTGCTCCTGGGTTCGTGCCCGCTGGAAACTCACGATCACCAGCCTAACTTAAGTACCTGCGGTACGTTGACAGCGTACCGCAGGTACTTTAATGTCGTCCTTGCAAGATACCTTCGGTACTTTAGATGCGGGAGACACTGACATGAGCGCGACGTGGACGACGGCGAGCATTGCGGGCCAGCACGGACGGGTGGCCGTGGTGACCGGGGCCAACACCGGGTTGGGATACGAGACGGCCAAGGCGCTGGCCGAGCGCGGTGCGTCGGTGGTGCTCGCCGTGCGCGACGTCGAGAAGGGCGCCCGGGCCGCGGCCGGCATGACCGGCGACGTGACCGTGCAGGCGCTCGACCTGACCTCGCTCGACTCCGTCCGCACCGCGGCGGCGGCACTGAGGGCGAGACATGACCGGATCGATCTGCTGATCAACAACGCCGGCGTGATGTACACCCCGAAGCAGACCACCCGGGACGGCTTCGAGATGCAGTTCGGCACCAACCACCTCGGCCACTTCGCGCTCACCGGGCTGCTGCTGGACCTGATGCTGCCGGTGCCCGGCTCCCGCGTGGTGACGGTCAGCAGCACCGGCCACCGCATCCAGGCCGCGATCCACTTCGACGACCTGCAGTGGGAGCGCTCGTACAGCCGGGTCGGCGCCTACGGTCAGTCCAAGCTGGCCAACCTGATGTTCACCTACGAGCTGCAGCGCCGCCTCGCCGCCTACGGCACCACCGCCGCTCTGGCCGCGCACCCCGGCCTGTCCGGCACCGAGCTCGCCCGTAACACCCCCGCGGCCCTGCGGATCCCGCTCGGCTGGATCACGCCGGTGGTCACCCAGACTCCGGCGATGGGCGCCCTGCCGACCCTGCGCGCCGCCACCGACCCGGCGGCGCTCGGCGGCCAGTACTACGGTCCCGGTGGACGCTACGAGGTCAAGGGCCACCCGCGGCTGGTCACCTCGAGCGCGCAGTCGTACGACATCGCCGTCCAGCAGCGGCTCTGGGCCGCCTCCGAAGAGCTCACCGGCGTGACGTTCCCGTCCGGGGCGGCCATCGCGCGGTGATCATCCGGGACGCCCGGGCACACCTCGCCAAGGGGATCCTCACCGGTGACACCCGACCAGACTTGACACTGCTCAGCCCAGGTTTTATTGGTGGAATGGAGGAGCTCTTCGAGCGGCGCAACGGTCGGGACGCAGAGGGAGAGGACGAGGCGGTGGCGACCACGACACGTGACTACTACCAGGCGCTGGGAGTGGACCGGTCGGCCGGGCAGCAGGACATCCAGCGCGCCTACCGCCGGCTGGCCCGCCGATATCATCCCGACCTCAACAAGGACCCGGGCGCCGAGGAACGCTTCAAACAGATCAACGAGGCGTACGCGGTGCTGTCGGACCCGAAGAGCCGCCTCCGCTACGACCGGTACGGCGAGCGCTGGCGGCAGATCCCGCAGGACCACGACAGCCCCGTGTCGGCGGCCGGGCCCGCCGGCGCTCCGGGTGGCGGCGCACGGCGGGTGCGGTTCGGCGCCGGCGGATTCGATGACCTGCTGGGCGGCCTTTTCAGCGGCGGGCTCCCCGGTTCCGGCACATGGTCGCCCGCTCCGGACGCCGAGGTGACGCTCGAACTGAGCGTCGAGGAGGCGTGCACCGGCGGGCGGCGGCGGATCACCCTGCAGACCGTCACCGGCCCGCGCAGCTACGACATCGACATTCCCGCCGGTGTGACCGAGGGACAGCGCATCCGTCTGGTGGGGCAGGGCGCCGGCGGTGGCCCGTACGGCGATCTGTCTCTGGTGGTGCGTCTGGCCCCGCACCCGCGCTACCGGGTCGACGGCCGCGACGTCACGGTCGCCCTGCCGGTCGCGCCGTGGGAGGCCGCGCTCGGTGCGAGCGTTCCGGTCGACACGCCCGGCGGCCCGGTGCAGGTGCGCGTGCCGGCCGGTTCGTCGACGGGCCGGCGGCTGCGGCTGCGTGGCCGTGGGATGCCGCACCCGCACGGCTCGCCCGGTGACCTGTACGCCGAGGTCAAGGTCGTCGTGCCGGCGCCCGCATCAGCGCGGGAGCAGGCACTGTGGCGACGGTTGGCCGAAGCGTCGGAATTCGACGCCCGCGGTCACGTCGCATCGTCGCCCGACGGTCGGCCGTGACCGTGGGTGGTCTCTTCGATCCGTCAGCCCGACAGCACACCAGGAGGTGATCATCGATGTGGTCCCAGCCGCCACCGCCGGTCGACGACCAGTGGGTGCTGCACATCGCCGCCAGCCCCCACCAGGTCGACGACGTCCTGGCCCAGCTGTGCATCCACAAACGCGCCAACCCGCTCGGCGATCCCCGCTACCCCGCGTTCCTGACCGGGCGGGAGAGCCCGAAGGAACCGCCGGCGTGGCTGCGTGTCGCCCGCGCCGAGCTCGTCGAGCGCGGTCACCACACCCGCTGGTGCGACGCGGAGTGCGCACACCACTCGTGGCCGCCGCCCGCCGGCCCCACGGAGGCGATCGATCGGCGCTGGTCAGCGGCCTGACCGGCGGGCGGTTCGGCTCTACCGGTGGGCCGTGCGCCGCCGGCCGGAGAGGTACCGCCGGGCAGCCACCGTCACCAGGACCACTCCCCCGGCCCCGACTCCGATCAGCACACCGGTGAGACCGCCGCCGGACCCGTCGACCGGCGGCGGCGCGGCGGCCACGGACGCCTGAGCCGGTACGGCGGCGGGCAGCCTCGGATCGGCGAGGGTGAACGGGTAGGAGCCCTGGACGGTGTGCCCGTCGACCGACACGACCCGGTACGCCACCGTGTAGCCGCCGTTGCTCAGCGCCGCGGTCAGCGTGAGCGTGCCGCGGGCGCCGTCGACCGTCGCCGGTGACGCCGCGACCCGCTGCTGGGCCGTGTCACTGACGACGATGGTGGTGAAGTCGGGGTTGAGCCGTTCGTTGAACTCCAGCGTGACGGCCGACGGCGCGGTGACGAGGGTGACGCCCTCGGCCGGGTCGGCGGAGACCAGCGTGGCGTGCGCCCACGCCGGAGTCCCCGGTGCCAGAGTCGCCGACAGCACCGCGGCGGCGGCGAACAGTCGTCTCATCCCAGTGCCTGCTGCCCGATCCAGCCTCCCTCGGGGCAGCCGGGCGGGATCGCGAACACGGCCGAGCCGATCGGGGTGATCCACTCGTTGAGCAGGTCCTTCTCGGCGAGGCGCTGCTGGATGGGCACGAACTGCTCGACGATGTCGCGCTGGTAGGCGGCGAAGATCAGGCCGCTGTCCGGCACGCCGGCCGCGTCCGGAACCCCGTCGTAGTTGTACGGCCGCCGCAGGATCTTCAGCCTCGGGTCCTCGACGCGGGCCCGGGTGACGTGCGAGAAGTCCGGCATCTTCGGCAGCCCGAACTCGTCGAGGACCACGAAGTCGGGCTTGTCGTGCTCCAGAGTCCCGCTCAGGGGCGCGCCGGAGTCCATCCGCCGGCCGACGGCGTTCTCCTTGTCGGTGACCGACAGTTTGTCCCAGGTCTCCATCTCGGCGCGGACCCGGCGGACCACGAGGGTGGTGGAGCCGTCCGGGTTCCACACCGCCGGGTCGATCTCGGGGCCGCGCGGGTTGGCGGTGCCGTCGAGCTGGCCCATCACGTTGCGCTGGGTGTGCTCGGGGGCCTGCACGCCGGGGCTGCGCCGGAAGCCCTGCTGCACCCAGCGCACCTTCGCGAACGGCCGGGCGTCCTTGATCATCATGCGCTGGGTGTGCGCGACCGTCAGCGGGTCGTCGGCGCAGATCTGCAGCAGCAGGTCCCCACCGGACCAGCGGTCCTGCAGCCGGTCGATGGAGAACCGGGGCAGGTCCGCGACCGGGGGGCTCAGCCGGGCCGCCCGGTAGAGGCCCGGCCCGAATCCGAACGTGACGGTCAGCCGCGCGGGCAGCACGGCCAGGGTCGCGTCGGTGTCGCCGAGCGCCGGTGTGCCGCGGGTGAGGCGCGACGCGTCGTCGGTGAGCAGCCGCATCATCCGGCCGAGGGCTTGCCGGTCGGTGCCGGGGGCGAGGGTGAACGCCACGAACGAGGCGTGTGCCGGTGGGTCCTCGGCCACCCCGGCCTGCCGGGGACCGTGGAATCCGACGGCGGCGGTGCCGAGGTCGCCGACGGCGGCGGCCGCGGCGGGAGCGCCGGCCACGGTGATCGCACCGAGGCCGGCTGCCGCACCGCCGGTGAGCAGGCCGCGCCTGCTCACCGGAAAGGGCTGGGACGTCACGGCGCCATGCTGCCCATCGGCATGCCCGACGGCGAGCCGTGGCCGGGCGCGTAGCTCTCCTCGGCGCCGGCGAACGGCTTGGCGAGCGCGGTGAACGACACGGTCGAGCTGTCGGCGAGCTTGAGAGTGAACGTCAGCTCGTCGCCCGCCTTGATCTCCTGCGCCGGTTTCATCAGCATCAGGTGGTCGCCGCCGGGACCGAGCTCGTGGGTGCCGCCGGCCTTGATCACGAAGCCGCCCTGCTTCTCCTGCATGACCATCTTGCCGTCCTTCATGGCCATCTCGTGCAGCTCCATCGGCGAGGCCGGCGACTCGACCCCGGTCACCGTGATGTCGGCGCCGGTGCCGTTGACCAGCGTGCCGAACGCCGCGGTCATCTCGCCCGCCGCGGAGGCCTTGACCCACGGGTCCTTGACGGTCAACGCGGACGCCACCGTGGCCGACGGGGCCGGGCTCGGCGTCGTACCGCCGCCGGTGGTGTTCTCGTCGTTGCCGCCGCACCCGGTGAGGGTGCCGGCGGTCAGGAGCCCGGCGAGCAGGACCGACGCTACGGTGCGCCGCTGGGAGCCGGTGAGGGAGGTGAGTCGCATGATGCCCGTTTCGTTGAAGGGTGGTTACTCGTTGGTCAGCTGTTCGGGTCCGGCGAGTTCCCGGGGGCGCCGAGAATCTCTATCGGCGGCGGGTCAGGGCGAGCACCAGGCCCGAACCGGTGATCAGGAGCGCGTGGGTGGCGAGCCGGCCGGCGTCGACCCGCCCGCTGAACAGATCGCCCACGCTCAGCAGAAGCAGGGTGGCGACGAACGCGCCGAGGACCGCGAGTAGACCCGGCGGGCAGCGCCCGGCCCGGGCCACGCTCAGGAACGCCGCTCCGAGCGCGATGTTCCACGCCATCGACTCGTTGCTGACGTGACCCCCGCCGGCCTGGCCGAGGCCGAGAAGGATCTGCAGGGTCGCGACGACCGCCAGCGCCCACCGGACCGGGTCGCCCCGCGGCCGCGGCCGTGGCGCCCGTTCGTCCGGTCCGACCAGGCGTAGTACCGGCCGCTGCATCGTGCTCATACCTGGTAGTCGCCGCGATGGCGATCATGGTTCCCGCCGTGTGCCGTCGTTCGCCGCGGCGGCGGCCAGGAAGGCGTTGTACCGGTCGAGCTCGTCGTCGCCGCGGTCGGCGGCCCGGTCCAGGCGGGCCTGTTCGCGCTCGTCGGAGCGGATCCACTGGCGGACCAGCACCAACATGATGATCACGGCCGGGATCTCGCCGAACGACCAGGCCAGGCTCGCGCCCAGCCGCTGGTCGGCGAGCAGCGAGGCGGCCCACGGCGGGTGGACGGCGGTGTACCAGCCGGCGGCGATGACCGTGGTGGACTGCAACATCACGAACCCGAAGAAGGCGTGCGCCGCCATCGCCAGCAGGTGCACGACCGTCAGCATCGCCGGGTGGACCCGGCGGCGGCCCGGGTCGACGCCGATCAGCACCCAGAACAGCAGGTATCCGGCGAACACGAAATGCACCAGCATCGCGAGGTGGCCGAGGTGGTAGCGCATCAGCGTGCCGAGCAGATCACCCATGTAGAGGCCGAACAGGCTGGTCACATAGATACCCAGGGCCGTCAGTGGGTGGTTGAGCAGCCGTGCCGCGCGGCTGTGCAGGATGATCAGCAGCCACTCGCGGGCGCCGCGGACCTGCGGATCGGCCGGTCGGCGCAGGGCCCGGAGGGCGAGGGTCACCGGGGCGCCGCCGACGAGCAGGATCGGGACCGCCATCGACAGCACCATGTGCTGCACCATGTGGACGCTGAACAGCACGTAGGCGTACCGGGCCACACCCAGGCCGGTGATCGCGGCCAGCAGCAGCATCCCGGCGATCCAGGACACGGTCCGGGCGACCGGCCAGCCGTGCCCGGCCCGGTACATCCGGCGCACCCCCGCCAGGTAGGCGAGGATCCCGACCACGACGACGGTCAGGAAGAACATGTCCGGCAGCGGGCCGCCGAGCAGCCGGGCCGCGGTCATCTCGGCCGGCATGCCGAAACCGAGCAGCTCCACCAGCGGATCGGGGCCGGCCGGCTCCTGCGGCACCGGCGTCGGACTGCGTGACAGCGCCACCGCCAGCCCGAGCGCCGCGGCCAGCACGGCCAGCTCACCGGCCGCCAACCGCAGAAACCCCCACGGCGATCCGGCACGCAACGCCGGCAGGGTCCGGCTGCGATGCGCCGCGCCGATCACCCCGACGGTCACAAGCGCCAAGATCTTCAGTTGTACGAGTACGCCGTACCGTGACTCCCCTAAGGCGTCGAGGCCGCCGAGCCGTACGGCCGCGCTGACCGTCCCGCTGATCGCGGTCGCCGCGAAACACGCCAGCGCGAGCCGGCTGTAGCGGGCGGCGGTGTCGGCGAACCGGCGGTGTCGGCGTACCAGCAGCAGACCGGCCAGCCCGCCGATCCACAGTGACGCCGCCAGGATGTGCAGCGCCAGCCCGGTCACCGCGACCTGGTGGTTGCCCGCCCCGGATGCGTGACCGGTGAACGCGGGCGGCAGCAGCGCGGCCATCGCCAGGGCGGCCGTGACGGCGGCCGGTCCACGCGACACCCCACCGCGGCTCAGGACCGCCACCACCAGTGCGAGTCCGGCCTGCAGCAGCAGCGCCCGCCCCTGGTCGATCGAGAGCGCGAAGCTCGCCACGCTGGCGCCGCCGAGCCGGTCCACCGGCGTGCCGAGCACGTCGGAGACGGTCAGCACGATCAGGGCGGCGGACGCGAGAGCCCAGGCCAGGGCGAGGAACGTGACCCGGCGCAGCAGCAGCCAGCCGTGCGCGGCGACGCTGGGCCCGTCACCGGGGAGCAGGAACGCCGCGGTGACGCTCAGACCGGCGGTCAGCACGCCGAGCACGTTCGCCAGCATCCGCACGACCGGCAGCATCCACACGGTGAACGCCCCGGGCCCGGGGATGCCCGGCAGCACGGTGTCGTCGACCGCGCCACCGAAACGCAACGCCACGATCAGGGCGGACACCGTCGCCGCGGCGGCGGCCAGCGCCACCGTCGGGGTTCTCCACGCACTTCGCACGTGATCATCAGTCGCCCGGCACGGCGCTGTGGTTCCCGGCGTGACCCGCGCCTCCCGCCGGGACTCCGCCGCGATCACGGGAACTGCGCCGCGGGACGCGACGACTGTAACGGTGTGTATCTCACAGGGTTCCCGGCACGGCAGATCGAAGTCGCGGTGTGACGGCCGACCGGCAGCATCCGGACTCAGGGGCGCGCACCGATGTCCTCGCTCCGCTGGTCGACGGCGCCGTCCGGGGCGACGCCGCGGCCGTCACGGCTCTCATCCGCGCCACCCAGCGCGACGTCATGCGCTTCATGGCCACGCTGGCCCCCACGGCCGACGTCGAGGACCTGACGCAGGAGACGTTCATCCGCGTGGTGCGCTCGTTACCGGGCTTCGCCGGGCGGTCCACGGTGCGTACGTGGCTGTTCGCGATCGCCCGCCGGGTCGCCGCCGACCACGCGAGGGCCGTCTCCCGCCGGCCGCGGGCGGCGACACTGCCCGACTGGGAGGCCGCCGCCGAGTCGGTGTCCTGGCCGGGTGGGCCGCGTTTCGAGGAGCAGCAGGCGCTCGCCGACCTGATCGGTGGCCTGTCCCCGGAGCGCCGTGACGCGTTCGTGCTGACCCAGGTCGCCGGGCTGTCGTACGCCGAAGCCGCCGAGGTGGTCGGCTGCCCGATCGGGACCATCCGTTCCCGGGTCGCCCGGGCCCGCGACGATCTGACCGCCGCGATGCGCGACGTGGTGCCCGCCGATCGTGCGGTGGGCTGACCGCGCGTCCCTGGCCCCCTCCGAGCCGGGCCCGGCTCGGCGGTCACCACACCGGCCACCGCCTCAACACCCGTCACATCAGCGTAGACCTCTGTTGTTTCTGCTGGTCAGGGGGTACTTCCACCGGGAAGGTGTCAGTACTGCGCAACGGAGGAGACGACGATGGAGAAGATCGGGTACGCACCCATGGCCACCCACCCGGACCTGATGGAGATGCAGGTCCGGTACGAGCGGGCCGCCGCCAGCGGTCCAGCGGTGATCACCGACGGCACCACACTGCTGGCCGGCCTGTGGCTGGCCATCTCACCCTGGGTGGTCGGTTTCGAGGCGACCGCGCCGGGCGTCCGGGTCAGCAATCTGGTCATGGGCATCGCGGTGGCCGTCACGGCGCTCGGCCTCACCCTGATGCCTCAGCGGATGGTGCGGTTGAGCTGGGCGACCGCCGTGATCGGGGCGTGGGTGGTGGTCTCTCAGTGGATCATCCAACAGTCCCCCAGCACCACCTCGATCATGATCAACAATGTCGTGACCGGCGCCGTGATCATGGTGCTGGGCGCCGCCGCCGTCTCGATCCTGACGTCGGCTGCCACCCGGGAGTGAGCCGCGGGCCGGCCACCACCGGATTCGGCGACCTGCCATCCCACATGCCCCACCCGGGCGGAAAGCGGCATCCGATGGTGGGTCGCCTCGCCGGCCCGACCCGCTCCACCGCCGCCGCTCCCGCCGGCCCGGCTTGACCCTCGACCTGGTCGAGCGCTCACGATCAACTCCGAGAAGGTCCAGAGATACGAGGACTCGGAGGACGAACGGTGACCGACGCCGTGATGGAAGAGATCAGCAGAGCGCTGGAGATGAGCGCCGCCGGCGACCCGCCCGCGGCCCGCGCGACGCTGGAACGCCTGTGGGAGACCACCGACGACGCGCTGCACCGGTGCGCCATCGCGCACTACCTCGCTGATCTGCAGGGATCCGTGCAGGACGAGCTGCGCTGGGACGAGCGGGCGTTGCAGGCGTTCCCCGACCTCACCGACGCGCGCGCCCGCGAATACGACGACACCTGGCGGGCCAGGGCATTCCTTCCCACGCTGCACCTCAACCTGTCCGACGTGCACCGGCGCGCCGGCAACGAGGAACAGGCCCGCCATCACCTCGCCGAGGCGGCCGCCGCCCTCGACGCACTGCCCGCCGACGACTACGGCGCCATGATCCGCGGCGCCGCCGACAAGGTTCGCGACGCCATCGACACGGGCTCCACCGAGCCCCTGACGCCGGCCGGTTAGCGTCGGGGACGCAGCCTCCAGCGGGTCACCAGGCCCACCGCCAGCAGGGCGATCAGGACTGCTGACGCGAAGGCCGCGTTGCGGATCGTACGGGCCGCTTCGAGGTCCGTGCACAGTCGGGCGTCACGCGCTTCGAGCGACGCCGCCAACTCCCCGGCCACCGTCCCCAACTCGGCGATGTGACGATCGTGGGCGCCGAGCAGGAGATTACCGGCGGCTATCCCGTCGATGCCGGTGTAGTGGAGGTTCCGCTCGGCCAGCCTGCTATGGGCGGTGAAGTAGTCGTCGGCGATCGGCCGCAGCGGCTTCCGGAGGGCACGTTCCTCGAATGTCAGGTCGGCGGCGTCGAGGCGGTCGAGGGCCTCGTACACCGCGTCTCTTCCGTCGAATTGCGCCACCAGCTCATCGACGGCCGCGAAGTCGGTCAGACCACGACCCCGCAGGTCCGGAACGAAATTCGTGGGGGCGAACCGGATGACGTGTACCGCACCGATCACCGGCCCCAGCGCGGTCCGCTCGCGTTGCATCAGGTCGCCGGCCTTCGTGTTCCACCAACCGGTGCCGAGAGCGCCGACCAGCAGAAAGGCGAGCACGGCGAGGCACAGTGCACGGCCCAGTCTCAACGGGCGCTCCCCCGGGTGTCGCAACGACGGCCTGTCGCTCATCGGACGACGGGGCCGTCACCTGAGGCATCCGCTCGTCCGGGACCCGCCCTGCCGTACCCGCGCGGACCGGCCCGGAATCCGCGAAGCCGGGGCCGAAAGGGCTCCTGGCCCGAACCGGGCGGGCGCGGGCTGGCTATCGTGCCGTACGCAAGAATGACTCGCCTTTCGTCGGCGCGCTGGAGGAAGAGGACCGATGACCGAGATGAACCCCGCGTTCGGCAACGTGCTCTGGTCCGGGTCCTCTCAGGATCTCACCGCGCTCGCCACCGGTGGCCGCGTGCAGACGGCCTCCTACACCGTCACCGCCGACGCGATCAGGTTCTCCTCCGGGGTCATCTCCACCCGCGAAGAGATCATCCCGATCTGGCTGGTCGTCGACGCCGACATCACCCAGCACATCACCCAACGGGTACGCGGGGTCGGCGACCTCACGTTGCGCCTGGACCGGGCCCACGCCGGCAGGTTCGGGCAGAACGAGCTCACACTCCTGTCGATCGAGAACCCCTCCGACGTACGCGATCTGATCCTCCAGCAGGCGAACACGGTCCGCCGGTACTGGTCCCAGCACCACTACCAGCGCGACGTCGAGCTGCGGCGCGCCGGTGCGGTCTCCACCAACCTCGTCCTGCCGACCGTGGTGGCCGCCCCCGACCCGGCCGTGGTGGCGAAGCCTGCGCTGGAGCCCGCCCCAGCTCCCGCTCCCGCTCCCGCCCCGAACGACCTGATGGCCCAGCTCGTCCAGCTCGGCGAGATGAAGACCGCCGGCCTGCTCACCGACGAGGAGTTCACCGCGGCCAAGGCGAAACTGCTCGCCTGAGCCGGTAGCGGCCGATCACCCTCCATGCGGCACGATCGCCTCCAGCAGCACCGACCAGGCCACCGTGGAGCGCCGGGACACGGTGAGCGGTGCGTCCGGGGTGGTGAAGGACCGTCGGCGGTCGAGGTGGCCACTCCAGCGACGAGGACGGCCCGGATCACGTCCCCACCGCCGAAACCACCCTACCGAGTCGCGGGCCGGCGACGGGCCCGCCAAGCCGCCGCCTCGCCGGCCAGCCAGACCTTGCCCTGGGCCAGGTCAGCAACGGGCCGCGGGAAATCCGGGCGGGCGGTGATCTGATGAACCCGCTGCCGGCTGATCTCCCCGAACATCATCCGAAGCTCATGGGCACCGACGAGCTCTTTTCCGGTCGCCTCTTGCTCTACGCTAATTGTCATGGGCCAACTGTACAGACGACCCTCGCAGGCGAGAAGGCCACTCCGGTGCAGGCCACCCGATCAGGTACTTCAGCGCGCCCTCGGACCGACTCCGCCACCGGCGCGGGGAGCCGACCCGCCGCGTGATCCACCGAGTCGAACGCCGAGCTCGTAGACGCCGACCAGCATCGGACTGCTCGGGCCGTACCCCCGGCAAGTCTCTGTCTGCGGGGTTGTCAGACGTCGAGTGCCCAGCTCACGAATCGCAGCTTCGGCGTGAATCCGGCCTTCTCATAGACCCTGGAAGCGCCGAAGGGGTTCGCCGAGTCCGCCTCCACGAGGGCCCGGTCGTAGCCCTCGTCGGCCGCGGTCCTCAGCGCGTGGGCGATCAGCGCGCCGGCGACGCCGCGCTTTCGATAGTCCGCCTGCGTGGCGATGAACATGAAGCGCGCGTCGCGGATGCCGGTCGCCTCCGTGTCCGCGTCCCAGGACATCGTCACCAGCATGCCCGCGGGGTGCCGTTCGCCTCGTCGCGGAGCAGGAAGCTGACCGTGGGCCGGAACGTCTGGTTGGTGATCTTGCTGGTCCAGGACTCCACCGTCATCGGAGCCCGGAGCCGGTCCTCGCTGAACGCCTCGTTCCGGATCAGCCGGAACTCCTCGTCGTTCTGCTCCGACCAGGGCTCGACCCGCAGCCCGGCGGGAATCGCCGTTCCGGGGATCGCGTCGCCGAGACGGTGCTCGAAGTGCTGGTAGTAGCTGACCTGCTGGAACCCTTCGGAGTGCAGGATCTGCGCCAGGCCGGCCATGGTCTCGGGTTTGTGGATGTCGACGGCGAGCCTCAGCGTCGGGTGGTGCCGTGCGTGCAGTTCTTTCGCGGCCGCCACCCCGGCCCTGACCAGCCGGGTGCCGAGGCCTCTGCGCCGGTGGTCCGGCGC
This sequence comes from Actinoplanes sp. CA-252034, assembly GCF_050956125.1. Taxonomy (NCBI): domain Bacteria; kingdom Bacillati; phylum Actinomycetota; class Actinomycetes; order Micromonosporales; family Micromonosporaceae; genus Actinoplanes; species Actinoplanes sp. CA-252034. The sequence continues at coordinate 4,445,263 of NZ_CP191846.1, read as the reverse complement.
CACGCCACCGTCCATGACGATCCGGTGGACTCCCTCCGGCGTCGCCTGGTACCGGGTCTTCATGAAGCCGACCATCACGTCGCCGTCGAAGGCGGCGAGGCTGCCACGTTCCAGGTCCGTATAGGGGTCGATGAGCTCCTGGAGCGTGTCCTGCTCGTCGTAGTACTCGCCGATCCTGTCGGCGGCCTCCATGGCGTTGAGCAGGTCAGCGGACCCCTTGGCGTCCTCGCGGGCCAGCGGCCGCCACGTGATGGTGCTCAATGCTTCGCGCATCCGCCGGAGGCTAGTGCGGGCACGATCCCGCTGTCGCTCCATTTTCGGCGATCACTGACGGCAGGGGCTCGAGGCACGGCGGATCCCACCGTACGAAGCGCTCGGCTCGGCGTCATGCCGGTCGTCCCGGCGCCCCGCGAAGCCTGGGCCTGCACCGGGTGGGGATCGACCCGGCGCACCACCTCTCAGCCTTTGAGTTGTTTCTTCACGTCCCGGGGCACCCGAACACCGTGGGTACGCGGGTCGGTGATGAAGCGGGCGGCCAGCGGGTCGGGCTCCCCCGGTGTCACCGCGACCAACTGCCGGGCCCACCGGGGCGAGAAGGAGCGCACCGTGCCGGGGAAGCCCGCGCTGACGGCACTGACCGGGCTCATCGCGATGCCGAGGCCCGCCGCAGCGAGTTGGGGTGCCGCGGAGGTGACCGACGTCGACGTGTTACGGGTTCGTTAGTGGGAGCGCGCCCGTCGATGTGTGACCATCGGGGGGTCATGATGTGCTGCCGCGCCCGGTGCTCGGCGATGGGCGTCCCGCCGGGGCACGGGGTACAGGAGTCGTGTGATCAGCGGAGACGGGCCGGAAGCGGTCGATCGCCTCGCGGCGTTGGGCCAGACCGGCCTGACGGCGGTTGCGGAGCCGGCGTTCGACCGTTTCGCGGCACTGGTGCGTACCGTGCTGCGGGTCCCGGTCGTTCTGGTCAGCCTGGTCGACGCGCACCGTCAGGTGTTTCCCGGCGCGTGCGGGCTGGCCGAGCCGTGGAACGGCGCCCGGCAGACCCCGCTGTCGCATTCGTTCTGCCGGCATGTCGTGGCGAGCGCGGCTCCGCTGATCGTCGAGGACGCCCGCACCGATCCGCGCGTCGCCGGCAACCTCGCGATCACCGACCTGAATGTGATCGGGTATGCCGGAATGCCGCTGACCGACGCCGCCGGCATCGTTCTCGGCTCGTTGTGCGCCATCGACGACGTCCCGCGCCGGTGGACCGCCGAGGAGTTGCGGTTGCTGGCGGACTTCGCGGCGGCCTGCTCGGACATGCTGCGGCTGCGGATCGCCAACAGCGCGCTGCAGCGACGCGAGGAACAGGCCGACGTGCGCAGCGTGACGGCCGGTGCGGCGTTCGACCGTAGTCAGCTTCTGCTGCGCGCCAGCCTCGCCCTGGCCGACACCGGCACGGCCGAGGACGTGATCGACGTCGTGCGGCAGTTGGTCACCGGCAGCCTGGACCCGGCCTATGTCGGGCTGTCCCTGCGGGATCGCACCGGCCGGGTGATGTTGCAGTCCGGCCCGTCGTCGCCCTCCCGGGTCGTCGAGAGCTGGAACCGGTCCGCCGGCAGCGCCGCGACCCCACCCGCGCTGGCAGCGCGCCTCGGTGTCCCGGTGCTGCTGCCCGACCCGCCAGCGGTTCAGGCGCTCACCCCGGACGCGGTACAGACCTTCCTGGAGATGGGCTGGCAGTCCGGCGCCAGCGTGCCGCTACCCGGCCCGGGCGGTCCGGTCGGGGCGCTGACGTTCGTCTGGAAGCAGCCGTACGCCCTCGACGCCACCGAGCAGGCCGTCCTGACCGCGCTGGCCGGCTATGTCGCGCAGGCTCTGCAACGCGCCGATCACCTGTTCTCCCGGGAGAACGCCGCCCGGGTCCTGCAGAGGGCGCTGCTGCCCGACCTGCCCGACACGGCGCCGTTCGAGCTGGCCACCCGCTACGAGCCCGCCGTGCGCAGCGAGCAGGTCGGCGGCGACTGGTACGACGCGGTCCGCCTGGGCGATCATCATCTGGCTCTGGTCATCGGCGACGTCACCGGCCACGACATGCGTGCCGCCGCCCGGATGGGACGGCTGCGCAGCAAACTGCGCCTGCTGCTGGTCGACCGGGACGAACCGCCGGCCGCGCTGCTGCACCGCCTCGACCTCGCCACCCAGGCGCTGGGCGACCGGATCACCGCCACCGCGGTCCTGGCACACCTGCACCGCGCGCCCGACGGCGCCGGGCATCAGCTGCGCTGGTCCAATGCGGGGCACCCCAGTCCGCTGCTGATCACCGGCGGCGACACGAGTGTGCTGACCGGCAACGATCCGCTGCTCGGCGTGCTGCGCGGGACCGCTCGCACCGACCACATCCGGCACGTGCCCCCGGGCTCGACCGTGCTGTTCTACACCGACGGGCTCATCGAGGACCGCCGCCGTTCCTTCGAGGAGCGCGAGCGGCGCCTGTACGAGACGGCCGCCGCCCACGCCGATCTGTCGCTGCCCCGACTGCTCGACGTGCTGTACACCGTGTTCGCCGGCACCGACCACGAGGACGACGTGGCGATGCTCGCGGTTCGTACCCCACCGGGCTGACTTGCGGCCCATCAGGCGTTCCGCACCCGGTGGGAGTAGCGTTGACCATCCAAGCGTCGCGGTGCCGGCAGGCCGAAGCGCATCGTCACCGACGCGAGGACCCACCCCAATGTCCAACATCCCGTTATGGACGGCATCCGTTACCGCACACGACACCGTCCGCACCGTTTCGTTGACCGGCGAGCTCGATCTGACCGCGGCCGATGAGCTGTTTCGCCTGCTGTGTGCCGAACTCGACACCCCAGGCGCCGCCTGTGTCGTCGCCGACCTGGCAGAGGTCACGTTTCTCGACTCCGCGGCACTCGGCGCCTTCATCGGCGTCCACAACCACGCGGGCACCATCGGCCGCCAGTTCCACGTGATCAACGCGGCCCGCCCGGTCCGGCGCATCCTGGACATCACCGGCGTCTACGAGATCCTCGCCCCACGGTCCAGCGGCGACTGACCGTACCGATGAGCCCACAGACGACGCCCGCAGTACGGCAACCGTGGCTGCCCCGCGCGACTCACGGCCTGGTGAGCAGTGCGGGCAGGTCCGTGGGGGCCTGCCAGATCGTGTCGAAGCTGGTGCCGTCGCCGGTGAGGGCGCCCTGGGCGACGAGGCGCCGGCAGCCGTCGAGTTCCACGTAGATGTCGCCCCGGGGCGTTTGCAGCCGGGCGAACCGGTTCGCCGGGGTGGTGCAGGTCTTCGCCTGTCCGGAGGTCTGGACCTCTCGCTTGACGGCGGCCCACCGCCCGGTCGGCAGCAAGCCGCCGGTGACGAACTCGCCCCGCGGCTTCTCGCTGTCCCGGCCACTCTCCTTGACCTGGTAGATGCACAGTCGTACCGACGCGGCGTCCTCGGCCAGCGGGGCGAGGTCGCCCCGCCGGTTGGACGGGTAGACGCCGGTGAACCAGACCATGTCGGTGTGGACCTGCTCGCATCCGCTCGCGGCGGCCTCGGCCGACTCGACCTCGCCGAGCACCCGAGTGGTGACTCGCGTCCAGGACAGGTCGTCCATGGCCGCGGTGGCCTCGGCAAGGGGCTTCTCGCAGGCGTCGCGGGGAAGCCGGGGTCGCACCCATCGACCCTGGCCGTCGAGCAGCACCAATCGCGGCGAGTAGTAACCGTCCGCGGTGCAGATCAGGTCCGGATCCGGTGACGGCGGCGGCGTGTCGGGTAGGCGCAGCGCGGCGAGCAGGGCGACCACGTCGTCGGCGCGGTCCTCGACGGCGATCGCGTCCGTGCCACCGTCCGGCCGCCGCTGCGTGTCCTCCCTGCACATGACGGCTGCCACCGGCTCGAAGGCGCCGGCGAAACCCGCGAGCGGCGCCTCGTCGTACCCCTCGTCCTGAGGTTGCATCGACGGCTCGCCCGCACACGAGCGCCAGCGTGGGTGGATCTGCGGTGCGCTGGACGGCCGCGAATCCGGCGCGGGCTCGGCCGAGGTGAGCGACTGCGCGTCCGCCGCTCCGGTACGGCTGACCTGGCCCGCGCAGCCGGCGGCGGCCAGGGCGAGCATCCCACCGGCGGCGAGTGCCGCGCCGCGTCGGGCCATCACGGCGACAGTCCCGGCGGCCGGGAACCGCATTTTGATCATTTGGCTGACCCTAGGGCGGGCGGGCACGTCCGCGGGCCGGTAGGTGAGTCGGTCAACGGTCTCGAACGGGTCGCGGCGGCGGCCATCTCGGCCAGGTGGCCGCCCTTTCGGCTGGAATCGCATCCACCGGCGATCTGCTGACCGCAGCCACGCGGCCGACGCTCCGCGACCGGCGGATCCGGCATGACGTGTGGCATTGATCTCGAGTGGCGACAGAGCACACGCTCCCGCCGGCTGAATCCGGCTGAATCCGGCGGGAACCCGGCGGAAGTCCGGCGGTCCGCGACTTTCTCGGGCCACTACCGGGTTGCCCGCGGCGCGGAGCGCTCAATAGCCCCAAATCCTGCAACAAAGCTGCAAACGATTCTCATTGACTCAAATCGATCGGCGATGTCATCTTGGACGGGTCCTCCGAGACCCCACCGGCCTCATCCCCATGAAAGTCACACGCTGCTGTGACGACCGCCGGTGCCGCCCACCTTCGTGGAGAAGGTGGGCCTCCCCCAAGGAAGGTCCCACATGAGAAGACCGCGCTTGCTCATCGGCGCCGCCGTGCTGGCCACAGCCCTGGCCGGTTCCGTCGCCATGGTGGACATGGCGTCAGCCGCCACGGACGTGAAGGTCACCGCGTCGATCAAGGTGACCGGCACCTTCGACGGCGGCGGGAAACGCTACATCGGCTCCGGCGCCCTCGGCAGCGGCGGCCAGAACGAGGGCCAGGACCCGATCTTCGACCTGGCCGCCGGCGCCACCCTGAAGAACGTCATCCTGGGCGCCCCGTCCGCCGACGGCGTGCACTGCGCCGGCAGCTGCAACCTGACGAACGTCGTCTGGCAGGACGTCGGCGAGGACGCCGCGACCTTCCGCGGCACCAACGCCACCGTCGTGATCGACGGCGGCAGCGCGGCGAGCGCCTCGGACAAGGTGTTCCAGGACAACCGCGGCGCCGGCGGATCGGTGACCATCAAGAACTTCAAGGTCTCCAACTTCGGCAAGCTCTACCGCTCCTGCGGCAACTGCTCCACCCAGGCCGCCCGCAAGGTGACCATCCAGAACGTCACCGCCACCAGCGGCAAGGTGATCGCCGGGGTCAACACCAACTACGGCGACGTCGCGACGCTGAAGAGCAACAGCATCGGCAGCATCCCGACCTGCTGGCTCTACACCGGCAACAACACCGGTGCCGAGCCCACCAAGACGGGCACCGGCGCGAACGGCCGGAACTGCATCGTCTCCTAGCACCCGCATCGCCGTCGGCCCAGCCGTGCCACGATCGCGACGGCCTCGTACCTAGTACGAACGCCGCGGTCACGTTCGGGCCGGTTGTAGCCGTACCATCCGGTATGTCCCTGATATGCCGCTTCAGGGCGAAGGGCGGCAACCGGCCGCCCTTCGCCCCGCGGGACGGCCCGCGGATCAACAGTTAATCGCCCGCGGCGGGCGGCTTCGACGCGCCACCGGCCGTCCGGTGTCTCGTAAGCTCCCTGCACCCGGCCGGTCGCCGGTGGCACGGCCGGGTCGGGATGCCGGCGGGCGGAGCTGACGCTGCGGTCGGTGCGCAGTCCCCGCCAGGACGGGTGACGCAGCCGCCCGTCGGGGTGTCCAGTTGCGGAACGCGACCTACCGACCAGGGTCGGCTCGACCCACCGCGCGTGGCGGGCATGCACGCGCGGCACGTCCGAGACGGGTGGCGTCGTACGGCCCAGCGGTGGGAGCCGGCGCAGCATCAGGTCGGTGAACCCGGTGCCGACCTGCCCGGCGAACCGCATCGTGCCGTCGTTGTCATGGACGGCGAGCAGCAGCGATGGGGGGGGGCGCCGCGCGACGGCCTTCGCCCGGTTTCCAGCCGATCACCAACACCTCCTGGGTACGGACCAGCGGTATCTTCGTCCAGTCCGCCGACCTGCGTCCGGCGCGGGTACGGCGAGTCCAGTCGTTTGGCGACGACGCCCTTCAGCCCGGATGACGCCAAGCCACAGCCGGCGATCAGCACCGCCAGGGTCAAGCGACGGTCAACGGGATGATCGTCATGCCGATGACGCCCTGCGACGCGGAGGTCGTGGCGCCGGGTGGTTTCGTAGCATCGTGACCGTCGTCCGGGGCGGGTGAGGGTCAGGGCTGGTTCGGTGTCGGCAGAGCGTCGGCGGGGTTGTGGGTGGCGGCCCAGCTGGCGAGGAGTCTCAGCGCGTCGTCGTTGGGGATCCTGCTTCGGCGCTGAAGGCGGTCAGGGCGAGGCCAGGGTCGGCGGGTAGTTCCATGACCTCGTAGGCCAGGTGCAGGTCTCCGACGACGGGGTGGTGGATGTGTTTGAGCCCGGTGCGGTGCAGGCGGACATCGTGGGCGGCCCAGCGGCGGCGGAAGTCTTCGCTGCGGGTGCACAGTTCGCCGACCAGGTCGGTCAGTGCCTTGTCGTAGGGGTCCCGTCCGGCTTCGGCGCGCAGGATGGCGACGCTGTCGTCGGCGGTTGCCTCCCAGTTGAGCCAGAAGTCGCGGGCCCGCGGGTCGAGGAAGTTGAACCGGGCGTGGTTCACGGGTCGGCCGGCGGGTGCTGTGGGTGCGGCGAACATCGGCGCGAACAGTGCTCGTGACAGGGGGTTCGTGGCGAGGACGTCAAGGCGCCCGTTGTTGACCAGTGCTGGCACCTCCGTCATTCCGCCGAGGATGCGCTGAATCGTGGGCCGGATCTGCTGGACGGTCGGCTTACGGCGGCGGGTGCGGGCGGCGGGGCCTGCGGCGCGGGCGAGTTCGGCCAGGTGGGCCTGTTCGGCTTCGTCGAGCTGTAATGCTCGGGCCAGGGCGTCCAGCACGGTGTCGGAGACACCGCTGAGGTTGCCGCGTTCGAGTTGGGCGTAGTACTCGACACTGACGCCGGCCAGGTCGGCGACCTCACTGCGGCGTAGTCCGGGTACCCGCCGGTTGCGGTTGTAGTGGTGCAGGCCCGCCTGTTCGGGGGTGATCTTCGCCCGGCGGGAGCTGAGGAAGGCTTTGACCTGGTCCTGGTTGTCCACCGGTCCAGGCTAGGTCGGAATCCGGGGACGAAGGGTGGGCTGTCAGTACGTGGTCCAGCAGCGACTTCTCCGAATCGGCGGCAAGCGGTTTTCTGGTGTTGCCGCCGCGGGCCGGGCCTGGGAGATCGGGTGACCGGCCGTCCGACGCGGGGTTTCGAGCGATGGTGGAGGACGCGGGGACATGGCCGAGACGTTCGGGCCTGAGACATCGACAGCTTGGAGAGACACCATGCCGCTGGACGGCGAGTACGAGCCGAACCCGGTGCGGTTCGTCCGTGACCAGGTGGAGCTGTACGAAAGCTCCGGTGGTACGCAAGGAACGACGCTTCAGAAGGACGGCCCGCAGTGCCGGGACATGCTGGCGCGCGAGGTGACCGGGGACGAGAAAGCCGTGTGGTGGGCCCGCGCCGTCGAGGCGTTCCCCGACTACGCCGAGTACCAGAAGAAGACCGACCGGGAGATCCCGCTCCTGCAACCGGCAGCCGGGCCCCACTGATCAGGCACGACCATGGTCAGCCTACGGATCTCCGGCCCCTGAGAAACCGCCCGGGCAACGGACGCCACGGCGCGGCGGCCTGACCCGACGCAGCCGGCCAACCCCTCAACGGCCACGGCCACGGCGTCGACGTCGACGTCGACGTCGACGTCGACGTCGTCAGCCTGACCGGAACACCCGCTGTTACCGAACAACACACCCGCATCCCGGCAGAGCCGCGGCCGCCGTGACCTGCCGCCGTGGCTGCGAAGCCGGCCGCTGGACAAGGAGTACCTGATGAAGCACGTATCACTGGGCGGGCTGGATGTTTCCCGCATCGGTCTGGGGGCCATGACCATGGCCGGCGTCTACACCACCGGAGGCGGCCTTGACGACACCGAGTCGATCCGCACCATCCACCGGGCGCTGGACCTCGGGGTCACCCACATCGACACCGCCGAGATCTACGGCCCTTTCCACAGCGAGGAGCTCGTCGGCAAGGCCATCAAAGGCCGGCGCGGCGCCGTCGTCGTGGCCACGAAGTTCGGGCTCGTCTCCCACGCGGGTGGCGGCCCCGGTGTCACCGACAGCAGCCCCGCCAACGTGAAAGCCGCTGTTGAAGGCTCGCTGCGGCGGCTCGGCACCGACCACATCGACCTCTACTACCAGCACCGCGTCGACCCGAGCACACCGATCGAGGAGACCGTCGGCGCCCTGGCCGACCTGGTCGCCGACGGCAAGGTACGCCACATCGGCCTGTCCGAGGCCGGCCCGGACACGATCCGCCGGGCACACGCCGTGCACCCGGTCGCCGCGCTGCAGACCGAATACTCGCTCTGGACCCGTGACGTCGAAGCCGAAATCCTCCCGCTGCTGCGCGAACTCGGCATCGGGTTCGTGCCGTACTCGCCGCTCGGGCACGGCCTGCTGACCGGGCAGATCCGCACCGTCGACGACTTCACCGACGACGACTGGCGCAAGACCAACCCCCGCTTCACCGGCGAGAACTTCCAGCGCAACCTGGCCATCGTCGACGAAGTACAGGCCATCGGCGCCGAGATCGGAGCTACCCCGGCCCAGACCGCATTGGCGTGGCTACTGACCCGCGGCGACGACATCGCCCCCATCCCCGGAACCCGGCGCGTCTCACGCGTTGAGGAGAACACCGCCGCCGACGCCGTCGAACTCAGCGCCGCGCAACTCGACCGCTTGAACAACCTCACCCCGGCCGCGGGCGCACGCCACGACGAGGTGAACATGGCCAGCATCGACGGCTGACCGCCGGGGCGCGGATCAAGACTCAGCACGGAACGGACGGCCGGTTCCTGATGGTGAGGAGAACCGTCGTATGTGAACTCGAATGCCCATCCTGCACCCACGGGCAGTGTCCCCGCGGCCGCCAGCATCGGCGCGACGAGCTCCGGCATCGTCTCCTCGATCGTCACTCGATGGGCGTACCCGCCGCAGGTCAGACAGATGCTCGCCGCAAGGTGACTAGATCCGGGTAGTTCGGCCGAGGTGACGGCCCGGCTCAGCGGCTTCAGACGTTGATGGCGGAGAGCATCCTGGCGACGTCGGTCAGGACGTGCTGCGGGACCGGCCGTGACCAGGTGTATCCCTGGCCACGATGGCAGCCGAGCAACCGCAGCGTGCTGGCCTGCTCGGCTGTCTCGACGCCCTCGGCGACAGTGCGCAACCCGGTTGCCCCGGCGAGCTTGATGACCACCTCGCTGAGCGAGGTGCCGACGCCCGGTCCTGTGCGAATACGGTCGTGAGCCGGCGCAGTGGGGACGGGTGTCCACCCGCCCCCATCGCACCGGACAGGATCCGCCCGGTCGGCGGGACCGATCGTGACGTCGAGCGCCACCGCCACCCGCGAGACCGATCAGCTGGTCAGTCGGCGGGTCGCGGGTGATCCGGCGCCATGGCGGAACCGATGAGCAGCGGAACCGCCGCCAGCAGTGGCGGGCCGGCGAAGAGCAGGCAGGCGACCACGGCGAGCACCGGCTCACCCACGTTGTCCAGCGAGGACATCGCCGCCGCGGCCCCGTAGCCGACGAGGCCGGCCAGCAGGGCGATCCGTGACACCCGGCCGCTCGTCCGGCGCCAGTTCGCCAGGAACGCCACCACGACGAGGATCTGCGCAGCCAGCATGACGGCCATCGAGCGGAAGGTGCCGTCCGGCGCGTCGCGCTCGGCCAGGCCCTGGACCGACACGGCCAGCCATGGGCTGACGGTCAGGATGCCGGTCAGCACGCAGATCGGTCGGGTCCACGACCGTGCCGGTGTCTCGAGCGCGGGGGTTGCCGCCGGGCCGCGGTGCGCGATCATGAACCACAGGCCGCCCAGCGCCCACCGCAACCGGCGTTCCCCGTCGGGCACCGCCGCCTGCTCGGCCACGATCGCCTCGCCCCACTCCCGGCGGCCGGGTGGAAGGCCGGCTGCCAGCCGGGCGACGAGCCGGCACACTCCTTCGGTCAGCCGGCGTCTCATCAGGCGCCTCCGAGAACGGGCCGGATCCGGATGGGGCTCGGTGAAGGCGCCGGCTGGGCCAGCTCGGCGGCGCGCTGCACACCGTCGGCGGTGAGCCGGTAGAGGTGGCGGCGGGGCCGGCCGGGAGGCGGGTCGGGCTCCCACCGCGCCTCCAGGTAGGAGCGGTCGGCGAGCCGCGCCAGCAGGGGGTAGAGCGTGCCGGAGCTGAGTCCGGTGCGGCGGGCGATGTCGTAGCCGTACCACCAGTGATCGGGGTCTGCGGCAAGCAGGTCGAAGACCGCAAGGGTCCGCGGATGGGTGTCGGGTCGTCGGGGCACGGGAAAACTCTACCTATGTCGACTATCGCCGTCCAGAGTGAAGCGCCGGCACGCCTTCCGGCTCGGCCCCGCCGCAAACACGTGCCGTGGCAGCTGTTCGGCGGTGAGCCCGCGGCGTCGTCAGGCGGCCTCCGGATCCGGTGTCAGGAGTCGCCGCCAGCGGTCCTCGGTGTACCGGAAGGGTGTGCTGGTCGTCAGGAAGTGCTGCAGTGGCGGCAGTAGCCGTTCCGGTGCGGTCTCGTGCGGGTAGTGGCCGGCCCCCGCGATCTCGACGAGATGCGGATCGGTCAGCAGGTCCGCGACGGCACGGTGATGGCTCGGCGGGATCGTCCTGTCGTCGGCGCCCCAGGCCAGCAGCACCGGCAGCCCGGCGAGCTGCTGGAGGTGGTCGACGGCGTTGACGGCCTGCCCACGCCAGGTGATGACCGTCCGTGCGGTCCGCACGAACGACCGGCGCCGTCCGCGGTGGGCGAGCAGGTGCAGGCCTTCGGCGACCGCGTCGGCGTCCGGGCGGGCCAGCAGGGGCACGACGCGGACCAGCCGGGGCAGCGCCCACCGGGTCACCGGCTGAGGAACGAGCGCCAGCGCCGCCACGACGGCCTCCGCGCCGGGCAAGGTCGCGCCGCGCAGCAGGGGCGTCAGCTCGGAGCCGAGGCCGCCGCTGCTGATCAGGGCGAGCCGGCTGACCCGGTCGGGGAACTGGTAGGCGAACTGCAGCGCGATCCCACCGCCGAGACTGTGCCCGACGACGGAGACGGACGGGTGGTGCAGGGCGACGAGCAGGTCGCGCAGAGCGGCGGCGTGCGCGCCGAGGGAGTAGTCCGCCGGTGCATCGGAGTCGCCGTGACCGGGCAGGTCCGGGGCGATGACGGTGTGCGTCGCGGCGAGGGTGTCGATCATGCGGTCCCAGGTACGGCGGGTGCCGCCGAGCCCGTGCAACAGCAGCAGTGGCTCTCCGTGGCCGGCGATCGTGTAGGCGATGGCGCGGCCGCCGATCCGTTGCCGGGCGTCACGGCGCTCGGGCGGGAAGTCGAGTTGATCGGCGGGGATCGTACCGGTGCGGTGGGTGATGTCGTCTCTCCTCGACTGACGGCTGCGGGAGGTGCCGGCCAGCGGGCTGACGGCCCCTCGTGCAACCACGGGGTCGGTCTATGTCTTACCCGGAGACGACCCGCCCATGCCCGGTTCAGCCCCGTCGATCCGACAGACGGAGCAGACACGGTGTGGGCGTAGGCTGTCGGTGATGGAGGCGGGGTGCAGCGCATGACGAACGGCCCGGACCTGCATGCTCTACTGGACGCCGACCCGCACGGATGTGCGCTCGCCCGGTCGGTGCGCGACGATGACGGTGAGATCGTCGACTTCCTCCTCGTTCACCTCAACGAGTCCGGTGCGCGGTTCCTGGGTCGCCCTCAGGGTGACCTGATCGGGCGGACCTACCGGGAACTATGGCCGGAAACGGTCACCGACGGCACGCTGCCGATGTACCGGCGGGTGGTTCTGGACCGTGTCCCTCTGACGCGTACGGTCTACTACGACCGGCCGTCCGTGTCGGGGCACTTCGAGTTCCGGGTCGTGCCGTTCGGTGACGGGTTCGTGGCACGGTTCGTCGACCTGACGAAACTGACTCTGGGGCTGGAGACCGACGGCGGCGCGCGCCTGTATGACGCGCTGGACGCGGCGTTCGACGGGTTCGCGCTGTTGCGTGCCGTCCGTGACGACGGCGTGATCGTCGACTTCACCCGTGAGTACGTCAATCAGGTCGGCGCGAAACTCGCGGGGCGTACGGTGGAGGATCTCGTCGGTGGGCGGATCCGCGAGACCGGCGACGACGCCGAGACGGACCTGTTCGAGCGCCTGCGCCGGACGACCGACACCGGCGAGGCGTGGCATGAGCGACTGTCGGCGCCCGGCTCCACGCAGGTGTGGGAGTTGAAGATCGCCCGGGTCGACGGTGATGTGGTCGCCGTCTCGTACCGCGACATCACCGAGCACGTCGACCATCAGGAGCAGCTCGCCCGCAGCGCCGCCGCGGTCGAGGCGGCCGCGGTGCGCACCGCGGCGTTGCAGGCGGTCACCGCGGCGCTGGTGGCGGCGAGCACCCCCGAGCAGGTGTACGCGGCGATGGGCGCCGTGGTGCGGCCCTCGGCCGGCGGGCACGGCCTGATCGTGCTGCTGGCCGAGGACGGCCGGCTGGTCCTGCGCTACCACGCCGGCTACGAGCCGGACGTCCTGGTCCAGCTGCGGGAGTTGCCGCCGGCCCACCCGTACCCGGCGACGCGGGTCAGCGTCACCGGCGAGCCACGCTATCTCGGATCACCGGCGGAGTTCGCCGCTGTGCAACGCGAGAGCAGCGACCCGGTCTCCGGCGGCGGTCGCCGGGCGTGGGCGTTCCTGCCGTTGAGCACCGGCGGGCAGATACTGGGAACGCTGGTGATCGGGTATGCCGAACCCCGCGACTTCGACGCCGAGGAGCGGGCCAACCTGGTGGCGTTCAGTCGGCTCGCCGCTCAGGCACTGCAGCGGTCGCTGCTTTCCAGGCACAGATGTCGATCGCTGCGGATCTGCAGCGGACGCTGTTGCCGGCCGAGCTGCCACCGCTGCGCGGGGCCCGGCACGCGACACGGTATCTCCCGTGGACGCGGGGAGCCGACGTCGGCGGTGACTGGTATGACGTCATACCGCTCGGCCCGGACACCGCAGCGCTGGTGATCGGGGACGTCGCCGGGCACAGCGTCACGGCCGCTGCCACGATGGGGCGGCTGCGCAACGCGTTGCGCGCCTACGCCGTCGACGGCCACGGGCCGGCCGGAGTGATGCGGCGCCTCAACGACCTGCTGGTCCGGCTGGAACCCGGTGCCATGGCGACCTGCTGCTACCTGGAGCTGGACCTGGCCGGCGGCACCGCGACCGGGGTGCTGGCAGGCCATCCGGCCCCGGTGCTGCGCTGTGGCGGATCAGTCGACCAGCTGCCGCTGCGGGCCGGGCCTCCGTTGGGGGTCCGCAGGGCCCGCTTCTCCGAGACCGTTTTCCCGCTGCCGGCCCACAGCGATCTGATCCTTTACACCGACGGCCTGGTCGAAGACCGCCAGACCACCATCGATCAGGGCACAGCCGAGCTGTACGCCGCGGTGCGCACCGCGCCGGCCGGAGACCCGCACGCTCTGATCGACCACATCCTGAGCGCCGGTGTCGGTTCGGCGCCACGCCGCGACGACGTGGCGATCCTCGCGCTCACCATCGACCCGTGATCGACACGTTCCGCCCGTTCGGTGACGATGGCCATGTTTCGGTGGCCTCCGAATTAGGTTATTGAGTGTCCGGGACTCCATGGGTTGTCCGGGAACATGGGTGGATGTCGGAGGTGGTCGTGGATCTGCGATTGGCGTCACGGGCGGGCGAGTCCTGCACCGTGGTGGAGGTCGGCGGGCAACTCGACATGGATACGGTTCCGCAGCTGGACGGCTTCCTGCGTGACGTCGCCGACGACGGTGCCGCGCGGGTGGTGCTGGACCTCACCGACGTGTCGTTCCTGGATTCCAGTGGCCTGGGCCTGCTGGTGGCCTGGCTCAAGGAGCTGAGCGCCGCGGGCGGCTGGCTGCGTCTGGCCGGGGTGCAACAGCTGGTCGCGTACGTGCTGCAGGTGTCAGCGGTGGACCGGGCGGTGGACCGGTACGCCTCGGTGGCGGCGGCCGAAGCGAGCGGCCCACCACTACCGAGCTGAGGGTGTCGGCGCCTCAGCGGTGGTCGGCTGAGGTGGCGGCCGAGACGTCCGCGCCCGCGTTGGTGCGGCGTGGCCGCTCGTGGTTGCCGTGCCAGTCGATGATCAACAGTGTGGCGTCGTCCTGCAGCATCGGGCCGGCCACGGCGAGGACCCCGTCGGCCAGGGCGCGGGTGGCTTCGCGGGGGTGCAGACCGGCGAGCGACCGCAGCTTGGCGGGCAGGTCCAGGGCGGCGGCCTTCCGCTCGCGCATACCGTCGGTGACGATCACCAGACGGTCGCCGGGCTGCAACGTGACCGTGCCGGCGGTGAACGGCGTCTCGGGGAACATCCCCAGCGCGAAGTTGCGGGGTAGAGCCGTTTCCCGCAGGTCGGCACCGCGGAGGAGGATCGGTGGCACGTGACCGGCGTTGATCAGCTCGCACGTTCCGGTGGCGAGGTCCAGGCGGCCGAGGACCGCGGCGATGAAGGCTCCCCGGGCCGGGGCGTGTCTCGCGATGGCGTCGCCGGCCCGGTCGGCCTGCTCCGCCAGGGTGTGCCCGGACCGGCGAGAGTTACGCAGGCTCCCGATCCCGAGGGTCGCGATCAGCGCGCTGGTCACGCCGTGGCCCATGGCGTCGGTGACGCTGAAGTGCAGGGTGTCGCGGGCCAGGCTGTAGTCGAAGGTGTCGCCGCCGATGCTCGCCGCCGGCTCCAGCCACCCGGAGAGGGTGAAGGAGCCACCCTCACAGGTGAAGGCGCTCGGCAGCAGCCGGCGCTGGATCTCGGCGGACAGGCTGAACGGGGTGGTGCGCTGTCCCCACTCGAACAGGTCGGTGTGGCGGCGGTTGGCGATCACGACGAACGCCAGCGCATGCGCGGTCCGGGCGATCTCCGCGAGCACCCGCGGCTCCGGCCTCATGTCGAGGCTTATCTCCAGAAGGCCGATCGCTTCGCCGCGCTCGGTGACCGGGGCCAGCACCAGCCACCCGGCGTCGCCGCCGACCACCTGCACCTGCTGCGTTCGTAGCGCCTCTTCCCGGGGGCCGCCGTCGAAGGGCAGGACGGTGGCGACCTCGCCGCCGTCGCGGCGCCCGGTGGTGACCTCCCCGAACGGGACGTGCGCCAGCCGGACCATCGCCCGGCCGCTGAGATCGGCGATCAGAAACGACACCGCCCGGGCGTGCAGGGCCACTCCCAGCTCACGGGTGACGGCTTCGACGGCCTGCACCGGGCTGGCGTCCTCGGCCGCCGTCAGCATCGCGGCCAGCGCGGCCTCACCCGACGGATCCATGTCCAGCAGCATACGGTCGTCGCGCCGGGCGGGCGCACCGCCGTCTCGCCGGCGGCACGGTGGTGTGGGCCCGCTTCCGCCACCGCCGCGGCGCCGGACGAGCAGCCGGGCGCTCCGGTCGGCACCGGCTCAGCGGTGCCGGTTCAGCAGCGCCCGGGCCATGACGGCGACGGTCGGCAGGTCGTCGACGGTCACCAGTTCGAGGACGTTCGACGTACGGAGGCCGACAGCGCAGCCCCGGCCGGGGGCTATCGCCGCGACCACGAACTCCGTGGTGGCCGGCTGGTCCAGGACGATCACGGGCCGGCCACTGCTCGCCAGCTCGGCCAGCGACAGGGCCACACCCGGCAGGCCGGTGTCGGCGCTGGACATCACCACCACCGCGGTGTCGTGAGCAGCGACGACGTCACGCAGGCGGCTCAACGCGGCGACCACCTCCGCACGGGTGGCCACGGACGGTGTCGCGGCGTCAACGGCGCAGTCGTACGCCCGCTCCGACCTCTCGTGAAAGCCGGGCCGCGCCGGGCGCAGCAGGTCGGCGGCGCTCGCGTCGTACCGATGCCGCTGCTCTATCCCGGCCGGCCGGCCGAACAGCCAGCCCTGACCCCATTGAGCGCCGAGCAGCCGGGCGGTGTCCAGGTCGCCGGGGGTCTCGATGCCTTCGGCTACCACCAGCGCGCCGGTACGGTCGGCCTCGGCCCGCACGACCGCGCAGACCGACCGGGTGTGATCGCCGTCCGGGTCGCGCAGGAGGCTCATGTCGAGCTTGATCACTTCGGGTTCGACGAGTGGCAAGAAGGCCAGCGACATCGGGTCTACGCCGACGTCGTCGAGGGCGAGTCCGTTGCCCCAGCGCTGGGTCTGCCCGGCGATGCGCAGCATGCTGCCGGGGACCGCGGACAGCGCACGTTCGGTGAACTCGACGACCTGACGAAACGGCAGACCGCCGCCGACGAGCTCGATGAGGTGCGGCGAGAGCGGCTGGTCCAGGACCGCCGGTTCGGCGTTGGTGAACAGCAGCGGCGGCGGGGTGGTGGCGGCGATCGCGCATTCCAGGGAGCGTTCGGAGCAGAGCAGGTCGAGCGCGCCGAGACAGCCGGCGTCGATGGCGGCCGCGAACAGGCGGTCGGGGAACTCCAGCACGGTGCCGGCGGGCCCGCGTGCCAGTGCCTCCAGGCCGACGACCATGCCGGTGGTGAGGTCCACGATCGGCTGGAACAGGGGTTGCACCAGGCGCCCGGTCAGCACCTGCTCGACGGTGAGGCGGCGGGCGGGCGTCGGGGCGTGAGCGGCTGGGATCATGGTTGCCTCCTGCGCCGGGCGGGACTGGACCTCCTGACCATCGGCAGGGGAGGCCGCCGGTGAAAGGTTCCGCACGCCGACACGGCATCGTCCCGTCAGGCGCCGCCGTTGATCGCGCCGGTGCGCAGGGCGCCTTCCTTGACCTTCCACTTGGCGAGCAGGGCGTCGTAGCCGCCGTCGTCGATCAGCGAGTACAGGGCGGTCTGCACGGCGGAGGTGAGCTCCTTGCGGTCCTTGGCGATGCCGATGCCGTACGGGATCGCCTCGATCTGCGGGCCGGACAGTTCCAGGTTCTGCATCTTCTCGACGTCCAGCGCGGCGATCGGGAAGTCGTTGAGCGCCGCGTCGGCCCTTCCCTCGCTGACGTCCGCGGACGGCTTGTTCGACGGCACCACCGTCAGCCCTTTACGGCCGCAGTCGCTTCTCTGGGCGGTGGCCATCTCGATGAAGACGGTCTCCGGCTGGGCGGCGACGCGGCGGCCGCAGAGTCCCGGCATGCCGCCGATGTCGCCGACACCTTTCGGCACCACGATCGACGTACCGGCGTTGAGGTAGTTGACGAAGTCCGCCTTCTCCTGGCGCACGGCCCGGTCGAACATCGACGAGATCGACATGTCGATGTCGTGTTTCTCGACCTGATCGAGCAGCTCGCCGAACGACGTGGTCTTCCATTGGATCGTCAGGCCGAGTTTCGCGGCGATCGCCTCCGCGATGTCGATGTCGAGGCCGTCGTAGTCCGTTCCGTTCTTGAACGTCATCGGCTCGAAGGTCGGGTCGGTCCCGGCGACCAGCGCCCCGGCTTTGCGGATCTCCTCCGGGAGCGCGGCCCGCGCTTCGGCCAATCGGTCGATCGGCCGGCCGGAAGCCTCGTCCGAGTCGGCGCACGCGGTGGCCGACGTCAAGGTCAGCACCGTGGCCAGCAACAGTGAACGCACTCGCATGACGCCTCCCGCGCGAAAGCCCGCCGACCTCCCATCGGCCGTCCTCGTCCGGTCCTTAGCGGCGAATCGCCCCCGGACGGCCCCCGAAGGACGTTAGCGTGCGAATGAGGGAGGCACCGTGGGATTCACCATCCGGCGCCAGATCGCGGCCCTGGCTGTAGCCGGCTTCGTCCTGGTCATCGTGGCCGGCGCCATCGGCTATCAGGGGATCTCGGCCATCGCCGATCAGCAGGTCGCCGCCCGGGATGCGGCCGCCGCGCGGCAGGCCGTGCAGTCGGCCGACGTCGCCCGGGCGCTGTTTCGGGGCAATGTGCTGGCGACGCTGGTCACCAACAACGCGACCGAGCGCCAAGCGGCACTGGATCAGCTGGGCGCCAATGTCGGGCAGGCCCGGGTCGGCATCGACGACGTGATCCGGTACATGCCGCAGATGCGGCCGAAGGCGGATGCGGTTCTGGCCGTGATGAACGAGCTGATCGCCTCCGGGCAGCGGATGGTGACGCTCGCCAGCCGGGTCGCCTCCGATCCGACGCGCAAGGCGGCCCTGGCGGCGCGGCCGGCATACGACGCGGTCGACGCGAAGGCCGCCGAGGCTCTGGGCGATCTGAACGCCGCGATCACCGCGCAGGTCCAGCAGTCGTACGATCGCGCCTCCTCCACCGCGACGCAGGCGAAACGTCTCACGCTGATCGTCGGCATCCTGGCCGCGCTGGTGCTGGGCGGGGCCGCGCTCGTGCTCGCCCGCCGGATCGCGGCACGGATGGACCGTAGCCTGGTCGCTGCCGGCTCGATCGCCGCCTACGACCTGACCGTCGACGCGTCGCTGCCCGGCAGTGACGAGTTGTCCCAGCTCGGCAAGAGCCTGAACGCGATCGTCGAGTCGCTGCGCACCGCGATGAACGACATCGCCGGCAACGCCAACGCGGTCGCCGCGGCTTCGGAGGAGCTGACCGCGACGAGCCGCCAGTTGTCCGAGGGCGCCGGTACGGCATCGGCGGAGGCGACCCGCGCCAGCGAGGACATCGGTCAGGTGACGAGCAGTGTCGAGGACACGACGGCGGCGGCACGCGGGCTGGAGTCGTCCATCGACGAGATCACCACCGCGGTCGCCGAGGCCGACACGGTGACCAAGGAGGCCGTGGGTCTCGCCCTGACCACCAACGACACGATCGAGCGGCTGCGCGCCTCCAGCGAGGAGGTCTCCGCGGTGGTCAGCATCATCACCGGAATCGCCCAGCAGACGAACCTTCTCGCGCTCAACGCGACGATCGAGGCCGCCCGGGCCGGCGAACAGGGCAAGGGTTTCGCCGTCGTGGCCGGTGAGGTGAAGGACCTGTCGCAGGAGACGGCGTCGGCGACCGGCGACATCACCGACAAGGTGGCGGCGATGCAGCGTGACACCGCCGGGGCGTTCGAGGCGATCAGCCGGATCAGCGAGGTCATCGGGCGTATCGACGAGTTGCAGCGCTCGATCTCCGCGGCGCTGGAGCGCCAGATGTCGTCCACCGGCCAGATCGTCGCCAGCGTGGCGACGGCCGTGCGGTCGGCGGAGGGTGTGGCCGACTCGATAAGCCGGGTGGCCGGGACCACGACGCTGACCCATGAGGCGGCGCGCCAGACCGAGGCGGCAGCGGTCGAGCTCGCCCAACTGTCGCATCAGCTGCGCCTGGTCTCGGAGCAGTTCAGCCACTGAGTGCCACAGTTTTCGCAGGTTGGACATCTATCACTTGACACAAGACGCATAGATGTAAACCATGGGTTCATGGACGCCGATGTGCTCTGGCGCGACACCAGACGACCGTTGTGGCCCCTCGCCCTCGTCGTCCCCGCACTCCCCTTCACCGCACTGGGGCTCAGCACGGTCACCGGACCGTCGTGGGCGTGGTGGCTGACCCCGGCCGTCATCCTCGGCCTCATCCCGGTCATCGACCTGCTCGTCGGCGACGACCGGGACAACCCACCGGAGGAGGCGGTCCCGGCCCTGCAGGCGTCGCCCTACTACCGGTGGATCACCTACCTGTTCCTGCCCGCCCAATACGGCGCCCTGGTGGTGACCTGCGCCGCCTGGACGCGCAGCCCGGGTGTCGCCGGTGCCGCCGGGCTGGTGCTGACCGCGGGACTGGTCAACGGCATCGCCATCAACACCGCCCACGAACTGGGGCACAAGCGGGAGACGGTCGAGCGCTGGCTGTCCAGGATCGCCCTCGCGCCGACGGGTTACGGGCACTTCTTCGTCGAGCACAATCGCGGTCACCATGTGCGCGTCGCCACGCCCGAGGATCCCGCGAGCTCACGGCTCGGTGAGAGTTTCTGGCGCTTCTGGCCCCGTACCGTCCTGGGCAGCCTGCGGTCCGCCTGGCGCCTGGAGACCTCCCGGCACCGGCTGCGGGGACGCAGCCCGTGGCGCGCCGACAACGACGTTCTCAACGCGTGGGCCATGACCGTCGTGCTGTTCGCCGCGCTGACCATGGGCTTCGGGATCGCGGTGGTGCCGTTCCTGATCCTTCAGGCGGTGGTCGGTTTCTCGGTCCTGGAAGCGGTCAACTACCTGGAACACTACGGACTGCTGCGACAGCGCAACACCGCCGGCCGGTACGAGAGGGTCGATCCCCGGCACAGCTGGAACAGCGACCGGCTCACCACCAACGTGTTCCTCTTCCAGCTGCAACGACACAGCGACCATCACGCCAACCCGCTGCGCCGTTACCAGACGCTGCGCAGCTTCGACGTCTCACCACAGCTCCCGGCCGGGTACGCCACCATGCTGCTGACCGCCCTGATCCCGCCGCTCTGGCGACGCGTCATGGATCCGCGGGTGCTGGCCCACTACGGCGGCGACGTCAGCCGCGCCAACACCGTCGCCGGGTACCGGCCGTTCACCGTCGGACAGCGCGCGACCGGTGGCCCACCGCGCTGATCTAAGCTGGTCCCGCCATGGGATCCACGCTCTCGTACCGCGACGCCGGCCGCGCACGCCTGCGTGATGCCCTGATCGGCGCGGCCCGGGAACTCGCGGTGGACCACGGCTGGGACAAGGTCCGGATGGCCGACGTGGCGAAGGCCGCCGGTGTCAGCCGGCAGACGGTCTACAACGAGTTCGACGGGCGGGCCGGCCTCGCCGACGCGCTCGCGAGGCGCGAGATCGAGCGGTTCACCGCCGCCGTCCGCGTCCTGCTGCTCGACAACGGCGACGACATCCGGGCCGCCGGACACGCGGCGATCTCCCACACCCTGCACGAAGCCGACCGCAACCCGTTGATCAGATCCATCCTGACGAGCACACCCGGCGGCTCCGGGGAACTGCTCCCCTATCTCACCACCCGCTCCGATCTGCTGCTGAGCACCGCGGGCGCCGTGATCGAGGAATGGGCGGCCACGTGCCTGCCCGGCACCGACACGGCGAAGGTCGCGCTCGCCGGCGAATCGATCGTCCGCCTGACCGTCAGCCACATCATGCTGCCCACCGGCTCACCGGACGCCACGGCCGGCGCACTGGCCGAGGTTCTCGAACGGCTGCTGCGCTGACCGGATGCACACGACGCCGCCGACAGGCCGGTCGCTGCGGGCTTAAGGCCGGCCCTCGCTGCGGACTTCAAACCGGCGGGGAGTCAGAATATCCTGGGGATGTCCGATTCACTGGACGGCGGATCGGCGGGGCACACCACTCACTACAGGCGCGTCGTGATGGGTGGTGCGACACCTCGCATGATCGGGAGGTGAACGCGGCCCGTAACATTCAGGTCGCCGGGCTGGCGGTGACGGCCTGCGGAGCTGACGCGAGACCTCAACGGGGAACCCCTCCCGGGCGGGCAGCCGGCGATGAGGCAGGAAATACTCTGGGGCGACCCAGTGGAAACCCCACACCTTCAGCGCGGGGAGATGTCAAGAAGGCGACCTCCTCGCCACCCCCCGGCCTGAAGGCCGAAGTATCCACGGAAGGAATCTGATGATCAGCGTGCAGGAGTTCGCCCGCAGGCTCACCGAGGTCAGCCCGACAGCGGTGTCCAGCGACGACATCGAGGACCTGGCCGACACCACGGGCGTGCGTATCGACCCGGCACGAGGTATCGATGCCGGCCAGGCACAGCAGCTGCTGGACCACATCTCGCCGCCGGTCCCGATCACCGCGGCGGCGATCGTGGCGCCGGATTGGGCTCCGCTGGCGGCCGGCCGGCCCGCGGCGCCGCCGATGGTGTTCTCCAACCCCGGGGCTGTCGACGCACCGAACGAGCAGTCGGCACAGCAGCGCCGATCGGCGCCCCGACGTACCGGGCGGCCCGGCTCACGACGGCCCGGCAGCTGACACGATCCGGGGAATCGTCCGCGCAGGCGGTCGCGTCGTGGACCGCAAGCTCCCCGGCATAGAGGGCCACTCCTGCCGACATCAACCTGTAGCTCAACGGCTGTCCGGTGATGCGATGGTCGTCCGGTAGGCTCGAGGGCATGGGCACCAAGATCGGATTCGCCCGTCACCTTGCCGGCAAGCACGCCTGGACGCCGACCAGCGGGCTCCGCTCGGACTCGGTGTCCCGGTCAGCATGATCCATCCCGACCGCACGTGCTCCGGTGTCACCCGCGCTGCCCGGATCGCCGTGTGAACGATCAGCGTCACGATGGCGTCGCGGCCCCGGGGTGCGAAGGCCACGAGAGCGACGCCCGGGTGCGGGCCGTGACCGACACGGGCCTCGACGCAGCCGGCGAACCGGTTTTCGACCGCATCGCCGGTCTGGTGCGCACCCTGCTCGACGTGCCGGTGGCCCTGATATCGCTGCTCGACGAGCGGCGGCAGTTCTTCCCCGGCCAGGCCGGGCTGGCCGAGCCGTGGGCCACCACCCGGCAGACTCCCTTGAGCCACGCCATCTGCCACCACGTCGTGGTGGCACAGGGGCCGCTGGTGTCCGCTGACGCCCGCGACGATCCCCGATGCAGCGGCAACCCGGCGATCACCGAACTGGACATCGTCGGCTATGCGGGGATGCCCCTGACCGACGCCGACGGCACCGCGCTGGGCGCGTTGTGCGCCATCGACCACGAACCACGCCAATGGACGCCGACGGAGTTGTCGCTGTTGGCCGACATGGCGCTGGCCTGCTCCGACAGTCTGCGTCTACGGATCACCACCCGCCGTGCCGAGACCGGCCGAGCCGCCGCCGCAGCGGCCGGCCGCCGGGCGCAGGCAGCTTCACTGCGCAGTGAGCTGCTCCTCAAGGCCAGCGAGCTGTTGGCCCGGGCCCGGACCGTCGGGCAGATCGTCACCACGCTAACCGAGCTCACCTCGCCGGCGTTCAGCCCGTCCCACATCGGGATGGTCCTGCTCGACAACGAACAACGGCTGCAGGTCCACGGCACCGAACCGCTACCGACCGACGTCACCGCCCGCTGGCCCAGCTTCCCGGCCTCGGCGCCGCTGCCGGCCGCCGAGGTGTTCCGCACCGGGCAGCTACTGGCTCTGCCGGACCCCGCGGCGATCCGCGACGGCTACCCGCAACTCGCCGACGAGGTGGCCGCCCTCGGCTGGCAGGCGATCGCCTGCGCGCCCGTGCCCGGCGTGCAGGGCCGCCTCGGCGCGCTCACCTTCTCCTGGGAGCATCCCCACGAGCTCGACGCCGACCAGCGCAGCGTCATGGTCACCATGGCCGGCTATGTCGGCCAGGCCCTGCAACGCGTCACCCACCTGCAAAACCAGAACACCGCCGCCCACACCCTGCAACAGGCACTGCTGACCCGGCTCCCCGCAGCCGCGACCGTGGGGCTCGCCGCCCGCTACCTGCCCGCTCACCACGGTGACCTCGTCGGCGGCGACTGGTACGACGCGATCGCCCTTCCCGACGGCCGGCTCGCTCTGGTCATCGGCGACGTCTCCGGCCACAGCCTCACCGCCGCCGCCGCGATGAGCGAGCTACGCAGCATGTTGCGTGGCATCCTCATCGACCGCGCCGAGGCTCCCGCGGCCGTCCTGGAACGCCTCGACCACGCCAACCAAGCCCTCGGCGCCCACACCATCGCCACCGTGCTCCTGGCCTACCTCGACCGGCAACCCGACGGCAGCCACACGCTGACCTGGTCCAATGCCGGGCACCCACCGCCGAGCGTCCTGACCGCCGACGGACACGTCACCACGCTGGCCGGAACCGACCCGCTGCTCGGCGCCCGCCACCGCCGATCCCGAACCACCCGCCGCGACCGGCTTCCGCCCGGCGCCAGCCTGCTCCTGCACACCGACGGACTCGTCGAAACCCGCGACGCCGTCATCGACGACGGATTCGACAGTCTGCACCGGCTCCTCGGCGGCCGCCTGCAGATGACCGCGGACACCCTGGCCGACCTGCTCGTCGCCCATGCCGACGCCCGGCCCCGCGAGGACGACATCGCCCTGATCGTCGCCACCACCGCACCCAGCGGAGTGTCCACGCACCGATCCCCGCACGACCGGAGTATCAGCGCCTGACCCCGCCCCGCCCCGACGCACCGAGCCGCACCCGGCCCACCGTCAGCCGGCGTCGACGCCCGGATCCTCCTCGTCGTCGGGTGCGGTGGGGATGAGCCGGTCCAGGTTGGTCACGTGCAGGAGCTTGCGGACCAGCGGCTGCGCATGGGACAGACGCAGCCACCCGCCCCCGGCGGTGGTGCGTTGATGGACCAGCACGAGCATGCTCAGAGCCGCCGAGTCGAACATCGCCACCTTCGACAGGTCGATCACGATGCGCGTGCCGGGGGTGTCGGCCAACCGCAGTAGTACGGCCATGAGCTCGTCGCGGTTGTCGGAGAAGACGCTGTCGCCGACCCGGACCAGGGCGACACCGTTGTCCTCGTGGATGTCGAAGGCCAGAGGGTAGGTCATGGCAGCAGCTCCGCAGCGGTGTCGACGGACCATTCGGCCAGCAGCAGGGTGGCGTCGTCGGCGGGTGGACCGTCGAGGTGGTCCAGCACCGCGTGCGAGAGCCGGCGCAACGTCTCCGGCGCCGACTTACCGGCAAGGGTGTGCCGGGCGGCAAGGTCCAGCAGCCTCGGTTCGCCGAAGAGCTCGCCGTGGGTGTCGCGGGCCTCGGTGACCCCGTCGGTGTAGGCGAGGATCCGGTCCCCCGGCTGGAGCACGGTCTCGCCGACGGCCGGTTGCGGATCGTCCAGGCCCAGCGGCAGGCGCCGGCCGCCGTCGAGCCGACCGACCGGTTTGCCGTCTCGCAGGATCACCGGCGGGTGGTGCCCGGCGTTGACGTACCGTAAACGGCCGAACCGAAGATCGAGTTCCATGAGTACGGCGGTGGCGAACCTGGCATCGGTGAACTGCTCGGCGAACGCGGCGTCCACCGCCCGGGCCGTCGCGTACAGGTCACCGCCGTCGACACGGGCCGTACGCATCGCCGACAACGCCACCGCCGTCCCGATCCCCGCGCGCAGACCGTGCCCGGTGGTGTCGCAGATCGCCATGAACGCCGTGCTGCCGTCCACGGCGTAGTCGTAGCCGTCACCACCGGCGGTGTAACACGGCTCCAGGATCGCCGACACGGTGAACCGGGCGTCGGCGAACGTCAGCGGGGGCAGCAGCCGCCACAGCAGTTCCGATCCCACCGACATCCGCCGGGTCCGCCGGGTCCGGGCCAGATGTGGCCCGTACCGCGCTTTGATCGAGACCAGATGCCCGAGCAGAGCGGCGAGCATGTCGCACTGCTGCTGGAACTCGGCGCTCCCGACCAGAGTGGGGTCCCTCGCTTCGATCTTGATGACGCCGAGGCGCTCGACACCGTCCACCAGCGGTGTCCACAGCGGCGAACCACCCTCACCGGCCGGGTCGGTACGGGCGGCGCTGTCCATGAACGCCCGCCCCGCCACCGTGGCATCGACCCGTAGCGGGCCACCGACCTCCCTGCCCGCCTCGGGAACCGGATGCAGCAGGCACTGCTCGTGATCGATCAGATAGACGGTGGCGACGATGCCCAGAGCGGCCACGGCGGCATTGACCGCCGCCGCGAGCTCGTCCGGGTGCGCGATCCGCGTCCGGGCGAGCAGGTCGACGATCGCCTCACGCCAGGGCCACGCGCCGGGTTCGTGTGCGGGGCGCGCCCGGTCGTCACGCGTGAACTCGGACATCAATGACTCCCGCCCTGCCGATGACTCCCGCCCTGCCGATGATCCCCGCTATGCGATGACTTTCGCTCTGCGATGACTTTCGCTCTGCGATGACGACGTGAACAGCACCCCGCAAGCGGCGTCAACGGGCAGCGGCGGCGCCCATCGGCCGCCGTTCAGAGATCAACACTCCTCACACGCTACCCCCAGCCGGCGGCGGCGCCCCTCAGGAACCGCACACCGAACCACCCCAGGCAGGACGTCTCCGAAGGCTGCCGGCAATGCGATGCGGTCATCGATCAAACCTCACCCAGGCGTACGGGTGACCGCTCGTCGCCGTGAGTGCCCGGACGACGACGCTGGAACCGCATGCCCACCGTCACGTCCCCTCGACGGGCGATCCGGGCCGCCGCTCGCCGGACCGCCGGGCAGCGTGGACGACGAGGCACTCCGATCATCAACGGATCGGCCCGAGGTGGGCAAGGGACGTGATGAGACGCTCCGCGATGTCGGCCGGCCAGGGGAAGGCGTGGGTGACGGCACGTTGATGGGCCAGGCCGTGCAGTCCCAGCCAGAGTGCGACGGCATCGGCGCCGGGGTCGGTGCTCGTCGACTGGCGCGCGGCGACGCAGCCGGCCAACGCGTCGGTGAAGAGTTGGAGGGCTTGCATGCCGAGTGCGGCCACGTCCTCGAAGGTGAGGGTGTTGCCGGTCAGGCCGGGGGTCGGATCGAACTGGCCGCCGAACATCGTGCGGTACCGCTGGGGGCGGGCTTGCGCGAAGTCCAGGTAGGCGGCGCTGAGGGCATGGAGTTGCCGGCGTGGGTCGTCGCCGGCGTTGCGGTGGGCGGTTTCGAGCCAGTCGGTGAGCTCGGCGAAGGCGGTTTGGACGACGGCGAGCATGAGGGTGGGCCGGTCGGTGAAGTGCGGATAGATCGAGGGTGCGGTGATACCGACCCGCCGGGCCACCGCACGCAGGGTCACGGCGTGCTCGTCGCCGGTCTCGTCGAGCAGGTCGATGGCGGCGGCGATGATGTCGGTGCGGAGCCGTCCGCCGTCGCCGCGGCGGTTACGGGTACGGCCTGTCATGGGCTGTCCTCACTGCCGGCCCGGGGTCCAGTCGGCGGGCAGGCCGGACTGGGCCAGCACGGAGGCCAGGCTGTAGTAGTCCTGATTCTTGGCGATCTTGCCATGGCGTAGGTCGAGGACCGTGCAGATGGGAACGGCGAACGGGGTCGGTGCGCCCTTGATGTGACCGGAGTAGATCGACTCGATGGTGATGTGGTTGCCGCTGCGGAACGACCGGAGCACTCGAACCTGGACGTCGCTGATCATCTGGTCGGTGCGCTGTTTCCACCCGGAGATCTGGTCGCGGCCGTTCATGGTGACGCCGATGGCGTGGTCGGTGTAGACGCCGTCGGCCGTGAACAGCCGGCCGAGCCGGGCCGGATCGGTGCCGCTCCACGCCTGCTCCCATGCGGTGACGATCGCGGAGTGGGCGATCGCTGAGTGGGCGGTGGCGACCTGGGCGGCCGGGGTGGCCTGCGCCGCGGTGCTCACGGTGATGGCCGGGACCGCCGCGATCGAGGTGGCGACGGCGGTGGCGAGAACGAAGCGCCCGGCAGTGGTGATGGCGTACATCGGATTGTCCCTTCGCAGTGTTTTACCTTACGGCTGTAACTATACGCATGTAAGGCAACGACTGTAAAGCTCGTCTGGCATCGCATGCTCCGCCGGTCTCTCACCAAGGACGGCAGCCGCAGCGGGCTCCACACCCGGCGGACAGCACTCGGCTGCGACGGACCCCGCGGCTCAGTAATCTCGTCGCATGAGTACGGACCGTTCCTGGCAGCAGCAAGCCGGCGACCGTCCTGACACCGACCTGGGCGAGGCGCTCCATCGCCTCGAGGCACAGGTCGGTCAGGGCTTGGACCATGTGACCGCCGTGATCAAGCCTCGGCTGCGAGGGTGGCTACACGCCGGAACCCTGCCCCTCGCCGTCGTTGTCGGGGTGCTCCTGATCGCGCTGTCGCCGGACGCCCGCTCCCGATGGGCGCTGGTGTTGTACACGCTGTCGGCGGGGCTACTGTTCGGCGTCAGCGCCGTCTACCACCGCGGGCGCTGGTCCGAGCGAACTCAGCGGATGTTGCGGCGATGGGACCACGCCAACATCTTCCTGATCATCGCCGGCACCTATACACCGTTCTGCGTGCTCGTCCTACCGCCCGAGCAGGCCCGCACCCTGCTGTGGATCGTGTGGTCCGGGGCGCTGACCGGCATCGCATTCCGGGTCCTGTGGGTCAATGCCCCCCGCTGGCTGTACGTGCCGGTCTACATCGCCCTGGGATGGGTCGCCGTGATCTACATACCCGCGTTCTGGCGGTCCGGCGGCGCGCTGGTCGTCACGTTCATCTTCCTCGGCGGCGCGCTCTACACCCTCGGCGCCGTGGTCTACGGATTGAAACGGCCGAACCCGAGTCCGCGCTGGTTCGGCTTCCACGAGCTCTTCCACGCGCTGACGATCGCCGCCTTCGCCGCCCACTGCATCGGCATCTCCCTCGCGCTCTCCCCCGCCGCCTGACCCTGCGAAACGGTCCTCCTCTTCGACAGAGAAGGACCGTGAAGGGAGATCCGGATCAGGCTGCCTGTGCCGGCCGCTGGTGCCGGTGGTTGCGCTGGAGGGCTTCCTGAAGTTGGTCTTCGAGAAACATGATGCGGCAGGCGGCCTCCAGGGCGATGCCTTGACCGACTATCACGCGTGCCCGTGCGGCGAGCCGCAGTTGGTGGCGCGAGTAGCGCCGATGCCCGCCAGCCGACCGGAACGGGCTGAACAGTCTCGCCTTCTCGAGGCGGCGCAGAAAGTCCTGCGAGACGCCGGTCATCTCCGCGGCGCGACCCATCGTGTAGGCGGGGTAGTGCTCGTCGTCGAGCATGTCGTCAGGTTGGGCCATTCACGCACCTCTCCCTATGACGAGGGCCCCGGCGCAGGAAGCGCCGGGGCCCAGGGTTTACGGGTTCACAACACCATCTACCGACAGGATCGTCGGCTTGCCTTTTCCGCACCTGCCGCTCGTCGCGGTTTGCGGTGCGAGGATCGCATAAGCGTGACCGGAGACCACCTCACGTTCGATGGAGACTGCGGTGTCCACCCCAGAGCCCGAGAACTGCTCTGACGGCGGGCGATCCAACGGTGCTCGGCCCTCCCTTTCCTCTGCTTGCCATTCCTGTGGTGCTGTCGTACCACCTGCCGGTGTCGGAGCCCCACGCAAACTTCACGGCCCCGCACACGTACGGCTGATCTTGCTGCATCAGGTTGAGCCCCGAAGTCGCATCGGCCCCACCTGCGTCTGCCCTGACCTGGAATTTCGTCAAGGTCTTGTCGTGCACCTGCCTTACTGAACTGCTCGCGGTGAAGCTGTGCCACCGCCGGCCCGAGCGAGCCACGAAACCATCCGGGCCCTGCTTGACGCTCGGCCTGAATCGTCTGCGTCTTCAACGATCTCTGTTGTCAACGAGAGAAACACTAACCAATGCTCCCAAGAATGTCTAGTCCCGTCGGCATAGATTTCTCAGCGGAGCTTCCGGGCGCTCGAGGGGTGGACGAGTCCGACGCCCGCCGGCGTGACGGCACCACCCCACCCGATGCCGTTCTGGTAATCGCCCGGTCGACGGGGAGGGTCTTGCACCAGAGCTTCGTCGTCGCGGACATCCCCGCGGCAGAAAGGCTCAGCCGAACGAGTGCAGCGGCGACCTCCTCCCCCACAGGCTCGAAGTGCCGGCATGGGCCCACGTTGCGTTACTCTCCACCGGTTAGTCAGAAACCAAAGGAGAGTGCCCGATGGGAACGCGACAGGAGATCAGCGCTCTCCCTCCGGAAGCCGACCTGGCACGAGCGGACTCGCTGGCGCGCGAGATCTTCTCGGAGGTCGCCAACAAGTGGGCTTTCCTGATCATCGAGTTCCTGGGGCAGCGCACCATGCGCTTCAGCGAGCTTCGCAACGAGGTCGGCGGCATCAGCCACAAGATGCTCACCCAGAACCTGCGGATGCTGGAGCGCAACGGGCTGGTGGAGCGCACTGTCCACCCCACCATCCCGCCGCGCGTCGAGTACACACTCACCGAGGCCGGCGTTGGTCTACGTGCGGTTGTCGACGGCATGTGCGGCTGGACCCAGCGCTACCTGGGCCACATCGAGGCGTCCCGCAGCAGTTTCCGCGCACCAGCCGGCTGATCAGTCGAGGACGGCGACGGCCTCCACCTCGACCAGGTGCTCCGGCACATCCAGCGCCACGATGCCGAACAGCGATGCCGGCGCGGCCGGGGTGACACCCAGCCTGGCCGCGGCGCGGGCGATCCCGTCCAGCAGCAGCGGCATCTGCTCGGGCTGCCAGCTCACGACGTGCACGGTCAGTTTCACCACGTCGGCGAAGCTCGCGCCCACGCCGGCCAAGGCGGCGCCGACGTTGAGGTAGGCCTGCTCGACCTGGGCGGCGAGGTCGCCCTCACCGACCGTCCTGCCCGTCTCGTCCCAGGCGACCTGGCCCGCGACGTGGATCAGCTTCGATCCGGTCGCCACCGAGACCTGCCGGTAGATCGGGATCTCCGGCAGCCCACTCGGGTTCACCAGCGTTACGGCCATGACGCGTACCTCGCACTCTCTTTTGGTTACCGAGAAACCATAAGAGATCTAGGCGGAGCAGCGGAAGAACGCACTTTTTTGTGACTGGGTCACCAGAAGGTGACCGCCATGGGACCTGGCACCGGTCCGTCGCCGGTCGACCGGATCGGCCCGGGTCAGCACCGGCGCGTACCGCATCCAGTGGCTCCGCAGCATCCCGGCGGCCGGCTACCGCGCGGCGGATGAGACGGCGAAAGGGCACACCGGCTGCTGGATCATCGCGGGCCGGCGTGCCCTTCAGCTCAGGAACGACAGGGTCACGGCCAAGCAACACCCATTCCTTCCACCATGATGTGGCAGTTGCCAATTACTTGCAACAAGCCAGGCTTTCTCACCTTCGCCGTCGGGGCGACAGCCCCTCACACCCATCGACGCGTCGGTGGTGACGGGTGGGCCCGAGCCTGACCTCGGCCGGCGCAGGCACACCCGTCTCCGGCGCATCCGGCACCGGGGCGGCGTCGTGCCGTCCACCACCAGGCGCCACCGGCGCTCGTGGCGAGGGCGACGGCGATGCCCGGCATCCAGGCACCGGCAGCAGCCCACCCGGCACCGGACAGCAGGCCCGCGGCGAGCAGCACCGGGATGACGCAGCAGGCGGCGCAAGCAAGCCCGGCCAGACCGGCCAGCCCGGACGGCAACAGGCGGCGGGCACGGTCAGCGAGGGTCGGCATCGGGCACTCCCACCGCGATGGTGGCGAACGGGATCGGGCAGCACGGTTGGCCGGCGCAGGCCACCAGGTCGTCGCAGCCCGCGTCGACGGCCGCCCGCAGCGTCGCGGCGATCACGTGCAGGTCGTCGATCTTCGCCTCGACCTCGGCGAGTTTCGTCCTCGCTCGCGCCTGAAGGCCGGCGTCCGGGCGGCCGTGCCGGTGGCCGGCGGTGTCGAGCAGGTCGGCGACCTCGGCGAGGGTGAACCCGAGTCGCTGCGCCGCCTTGATCACCTTCAGCACGGTGACCGCCTCAGCCGGATAGAGCCGGTGGCCACCGAGGCTGCGCTCCGGTTCGGCGAGCAGGCCCCGCCGTTCGTAGTAGCGCAGGGTCTGCAGATTGACCCCGGCCGCGTCGGCGACCTGGCTGCTACGCAGTTCGCTCATGACCGCATCCGGTCGGCGGCCCGCCGCTGCAACGCATCCAGAACGTCGGCCTGTGCGCCCGGAACCGCGATCTCCAGTCGCAGCACGTCATCGCCCGGATGGACGGTGAAGACGAAGAACGAGCAGCAGTCGCTCTCCCGGGCCGCCAACTCGCGGACGGTCGCCTCGGCGGCCGGATCGAGCTCCCAACGCAGTGTTGTGGACGACAGGCGCTGCTGCCCGCGCAGCACGGTGACGAACAGATCATCGAGCTCGGCCAGCCGCAAGGGCTGCTCGGCGGTGGGCAGAGTGCACGCGTCGGGCACCCGCACCTGGCCTTCGGTGGTGGTCATGCAACGACGGTAAGCCTGTACCCGGGTACCGGATGCAACTCCGACGCCGTCGTCCGGTGACAGGGACGTACTGCTGGTACACCCATTCTTGATGACTTCCTCGGCCCGCTCGGCGCGTGTGTTGTTGGCGGATGAGTGCAGCGATCGCCGAGCAGTCGGCCCCGGACCGGGTTCGACGTCAAGCACGGCTCACCACGGCGCTGATCGCCACCGTCATCTTCCTGACCGCGATCGCGCCGCTGGCCACCGACATGTACGTGCCGGCGTTCCCCACTGTCGCCGATCACCTGTCGGCGACGGCGACGCAGGTGCAGCTCACCCTGACCACGTTCTTCGTCGGCATGGCGCTGGGTCAGCTGATCGGCGGGCCGGTCTCCGACCAGTACGGCCGACGCCGGCTGCTGCTGGCCGCGGTAGTGGTGATGACCCTCGCATCCGCGGTGTGCGCGCTGACGCCGTCGATCGGCGTCATGATGGCCGCCCGGTTCGTGCAGGGCTTCGCCGGCGGCTGGGCCATGGTGATCGGCCGGGCGGTGATCGTCGACCTGGCGAGCGGCGCCCAGCTGATCCGGGTTCTCAACGTGATCGCCGGGGTGGGTGGCATCGCGCCGATCGCCGGGCCGCTACTCGGCGCCGCTGTTCTGCAGCTCTCCGGCTGGCGGATGTCGTTCTGGGCCGTCGTCGTGCTGGGCGTGGCGATGGTGGTGGCGGTGGTGGTCGCGGTGCCCGAGTCGCTGCCGCCGCAGTCCCGGCGCGGCGGCGGTCTGCGTACGGTCGCGGTCGCCGGCCGGCAGGTCCTCGCCCGGCGCCGATATATGGGATACGTGCTGGTGAGCGGCTCGGGAATGGGTGCGATCTTCGCGTACGTGGCGACGTCGGCGTTCGTACTGCAGTCGATGAACGGCCTGTCACCGGTGGCGTACTCGATCGATTTCGCCGCCAACGCCGCCGGCATGACCATCGCCGCGCTGGTCGCGGCCCGCCTCGCCGGCCGGATCGCCACGCGGAGGATCATCCTGACCGGACAGGTGGCCGCGCTCGCCGCCGGTGTGGCGATGCTGGTGGGTGCGCTGTGGTTCGGCACCCCGCTGCTTCTGGTGATCGTCTGTTTCTTCGTGTTGATGACCGCGCAAGGCCTGATCGGCCCCAACGGCGGCGCCCTGGCATCGGCGGAGGTGCCCGAGCACCCCGGCACCGGATCGGCGATGCTCGGATTCGTCACCTGGGTGGCAGCGGGCGTCATCGCACCGATCGCGGGGCTCGGCGGGCAGGACACCGCCGTACCGATGGCGCTCCTCATGATCGGCTGCACGGTGCTGTCCATGGTGGGCCTGCTGGTGCTGGCCCGGCCGACGAGGGATCCGTCCACTGCCGCCGTGCGGGCCTGACAGCACCGCGATGCGGGACGCGGTGTCACGGACGGTTCCGGATCCGCGGCGCCCCGCACCCGTCGGCCGCATGGGCCGGCGGCCGTGACGGCGGCGGCCGTGACGCCGGTGGCCGTCCTGCCCGGCGGCTCACGCTCCGCCCCTCCGGCAGTCGCGCCGGACACGGCGACCGTCATCGGCGGTGTCGCGGTGTCCCTGGAGTTCGGCGGCCATCTCGTGCGGGCCACCTTGACCGACAGCGCGCCGTCGTGGGAGTTCGCCGCCATGTCGCCATTGACCGTGCCACTCGAGGACGTGTGGGGCAGGCCGAGCCGGGTCGGTTACCGCGTCCGCTCACCGTCGAGGGCACCGTTGCCGCGAGAGTCGCCGCCCCACCCGATGTCGCACGTGGCTCCCGCGGGCGGGTGTGACTCACACCGCTCCGGTCTCCTCGAACGTCCACAGCTGCCGCCGGTTGCCGTCTTCGGGATCGGTCGGCTCCACGGCGACGCCGTCGGCTGCCGCCTGGATGACCGTGTTCGCTCCCTGGTTGTGCAGGTGGAAGGTCGCGAGAGCGCCCTCCTGGCCGACTCGCGAGATGCCCCACTTCTGGCTCAGGACCTCGGTGTAGGTCTTCTGCACGGCGGCGCCGGCGGCCAGTTCGAGCACCATTCCGCTGTGCCGGGCGACGAGCTTGTACTGCCAATTCGCGGCGCAGACGGCGCGCCATTGCTCGTTCGTGCCACCGGCGTACGCCCACTGGATGATCGGTGCGCCGCTCACCCGGGACTTACGGGCGACGTTGAGGGACTTACCGGTCGCCACATTGGTGATCTTGTAATAGACGCGGGGATTCGGCCCCCGGAGGCAGGTCGGCTCGTCGGCGGCCGCGGCCGGCGCCGCGAGCACGCCGAGCGATACGCCGACAGCGGCGACAATGACGCCGGCACGGGCAGATAGAGCACGAATCGAGAAATTCATCAGGTCACCTCGGCGGGTCGGGGACATGGGTGATGCGACGCTTTTCAGGCAAGCGGCGAGCCGCCCGAAGTCTTGGGCAGTCCTGAGCCTCGCCATCAACACGAAGGCATCCGACGATAGGAATGTTAGCGCTAACTCAAGCGCCGCAGAAGCGTACATCGCTTTCTGTAGTTAGAATTTCACTTTGGGTGCGCTCCCAGCGCAATAGGATCAGCGTTTCCCCACGACATGGAGCGGCACCACCCCTCTACGCCCGTCGAGCCGAATAAGAACTGTTAACGTTCACCAGCCGTGAGCCGCGGCCGATTTCTCCGGTACGACGGCGAGACGGCCGCCGTACCGAAACGCCGGCGGGGTCCCGGTGAGCACGGCGGGAGAAGCTGTCACATCCGCTCCGACGGGAGCAGTGCGGGCACTTCCCGCGACATCTGCACGCGCAGGGAGGTACGCAGATCGGCCAACTCCGCGGTGAGCCGGTCGACCTCCTCGCGGACGACGGCTCGGTCGGTTACCAGCCGGCCGACCGCCTCGGTGTGACGCGCCCTGGCGTCGCTGTCGATCGTGGAGGCCAGCAACTCCGCCTCGCCGAGCATTTTGCCGGCTTTGGCGCGGGCAGCGCTGAGCAGCGCCTGCGCATCCCATTCGGCCTCACGCACGTGCTGGTCGGCGAATCGCTGGGCCATGGCGACGAAATCGCCGGGCGCCTCGCCCGACGGCGGCGCCTCGGCACGCGCCATCGCCCGGGTGCGATCGAGGTCGGCCTGGACGTCCCGGGCGCGCTGTTGCGCGCCGGCCAGGGCCTTCTGCAGATGCTCCAGTTCGGCGGTGAGCTCGCGTTTCGAGGGGCCGCTGTGCCGCAGTGCCGCGCGAAGCTCTCGATTCTCCGCACGGATGCGGGCGATCTCCCGGGATGCCTCCTCGACGAAGGCGTCGACCTGGTCCCGGTCGTAGCTTCGTGTGCGTACCGAGGACGCGCGGAAGGCCGTGTGGTCGATGTCGGCGTGACCCGATGTGCCCTCGGTTCTCTCGCGGGAGCTCGCACGTCCCGTCACAACGAAGACTCCGGAGCGGAGGTGGCCACCCGGAGGCCGATCTTGCGCCTCGGCATGTGCGGTGCGATCGCCCGGCCGCGGTCGTCGCTGTCAGACCTTCGGGAAACAGATCGTGACGGTCCACCGGTGAGGTTCGCGGATGCGCAGGCGGTCACTGATGCACGCCTCTGAATCTGCAGAGAAATCATTTCCGGCGACCCGCCTGACGCCATGATTTCAACAAATCCGCGGCGGCCCGGATCGACCTGCCGGCGAATTCCTGATTGCCGAGAGACCGCAGCGCTCGACGAGTCGTCACCACCGGCGGCGGCGTATGGCGATATCTGCCGCGATACCGAGAGCCCACTCGGCTGCGCGGCGAGAGGAATCTCATGGTGACGAGTAACCCCACCCCGACGACGATGGCGAGGATGGTGACGAGTGCGGGCCCTCCGATAGCGGTCGACCCATCGCTGCGATCGTCTCCCTGCAAGGCCTGCGCGGTCGCGGGCGACGCGCTCACAGCCGCCGCCGGTGCCGGCGCGGTGGGCAGCGCAGCAAAGTCGACGATGCCGCTGCTCTCCAACAGAGTCATGTGGGTCATGACGAATTGATTGGCGCGCTGAGCGAGTTTCCGAACGGTGTCGTTGCGGGTGCTCGCCCGGATTGTTGCGATAGCCGGGAAGATCTTTCCGTGCGCCGCGCGGAGCCGGTCGATGTAGATGCCATCGAAGACGCTCCCCCGCGCCTGTCGCATTTCCTCGAGCCAGCCCTGCTGGTCGCTGTTCGGGCTGTCGGGCAGGGTCACGGCGAGCTTGCCGGCCGCCTCGACGACGAGTTTGTCCAGCGTCGCGTGCTGTAGGGCGATGTCACGTCCGATGGACTGGATCCGCCGGCTCTTCGACTGCACCTGCGCCATGTCCCCGGCCGGCATCTCCCATAGTCCGGCGAGGCGTACCTTGACGAGAAAGTCTCGGTCCGCTTCCGAGACCTCGCCCTTGCCACGGTCGGACAACAGCCCACTCGGGGGTTCCGGAACGCCGGGTTCGGCGCGAACGCTCTGCGGGCCAAGGAGGATCAGAGCCAGGGCGGCCAGCGTTGCTGCTGTCCATTGTCGACGACGCCGGGGCATTCGACCAACGGAGAACAAAACCACTCCTCTCAACGGCGGACATCAACCGATCTGCTGATCGGCAATACGCAGCGGAGAGAGTTGTGGATCAAGTGATCTAGTTCAACGGAATGTTTACAGATATGCCGCCGTCACCCCTCGCAGAATGGGAGCCCTCCCAGCACGGTGGGGACAATCCGCGTGCAGTCGCGCACCATTGAACAAATGCACACCCATAACCACGGTCGGACGCGTTCCAGGCACCGGAGTCGGTCAAGCTCTTCGATAAATCGAAGTTGACAACACATTCCGCCAACTGCAAGATCAAGCTCGATTCCCGCCCTGACACCTTCGTGAGGCCGACCTTGTTCGAGTACGCCCGATGACGCCCGACGACGATGCGCCGCCGAATTCGGGTCTGCGCATCGGCCGGTGGCTACCCGCCATGACCGAGGATGCGCAACTCGGCGACGCCCACCTTCATGCCGGTCGCCGCTCGCCCGCCCGCCGCGAGCCGGTAGGCCCCGCGTCGCCACCGCCTCCAGCGCCGTCCGGCCCGCCGCGGCGGGCCGGACGTCCGTCGCCCATCAAGCGCCGGGCCCTGGTCGCAGGATTGGCCGGTCTCGTGTTCGCCGGATCCGCCATGACCCTGCTGCGGTCCGCCACTGAGCCCGGCGAATGGCACGGCGACTCGATCGACGCCGGAGCCCCCGTCCCCGGCCAGCCGGCTCCGGACACCCTCTCGCCCGCAGCCCGGTCGAGCAGCGGCGCGGCTGGTTCACGCCCGCCGTCGCGGGCGTCGTCGGCGCCATCACACCGGACGGGTCCGTCGCCGACGGCGGCCGGCGGGCCGACGACAACCGGCGCTCCGGCCGGCGTGACCGCCCTCTCGCCGCTTCGGGAGCGGTATCTGCGCTCACTGAAGGCCGAGCAGTGGACCGAGATCGGTTTCGTCAACAACCGGGACGAGCCCGTCGTCATCCATTGGCTCGACTACCACGGGACGCGGGAACGCTACGACGTCCTCGCCAGCGGGGACACACGCCAGCAGCCCACCTACGTCAGTCACCCGTGGGTGGTCACCGATGTGCGGGGCCGGAGCCTGGCCATCTTCCTTCCCGCGAACCAGCCGGCCCAGGCGACGATCACCTAGACGATGCGGAGCAGGCCGCCGCGACCGCAACGGGTTGCGACACACGAGGAGGACGGACCTCGCCGCATCAGGGTGTGTGCAGCTTGTCGACTTCGATGGTGAGCAGGACACGCTGCTGGTGGCCGCCGCCGAAGCCGGGATACGGACGGCCGAGGTACTTCTGCGACAGCTCGTCGATGTTCTCGCGAGCCCCGTCTGTCGTGACGCCCACAACCCGGCCCCGCAATGCCCAGTACCGCGCGGGGGCGGCCGGATCGGCAATGCCGAGCGCGATGCGGGGGTCGCGCTTGATGTTGTGGGTCTTCTGGTGGGTGTCGACGGTGTTGATGAGGACATGCTCGCCGTCGGTGCCGGCCCAGGTCTGCGAGATCTGCGGCGAGCCGTCGGGCATGAGGGTGGTGACGAAGCAGATCGCTTTGGCGTGGAGCACGTCGAGCAGGTCAGCGGGGAGTGTCATGAGGAGATGAGCCTTCATTTCTTCGGGTTGTCGTAGAGCCGGTTGATGACTGTCTCGTCGGGTGGGTCGCCGGGGAGGTCGGCATGACGCAGGCCGGCCAGGGCGATCGTCAGGGCGCGACGCCACAGCTGGGGAGCGAAGTCACGTGAGGCGTCCAGCACGCTGCCCACCATCACGTGCACCGCGACGAAGTCGGCCGGGGTGACCCCGGCCGGCAACTGCCCGGCACGCACGGCCCGCGCGATGAGCCGGGCGATCAGTGGAGTCATCCGCTCGTGGGCCCGCTGCACCAGGGCGGTGGCATGGTTGCGGCTGCGCAGCAGTTGGCCCAGCCCCCGGCTCTGCGCCTCGATCTCGAGTTGGCGCTCGAGGAACCGGGTGAGGCCGCGCCAGGCGTCGTCGTCGAGGGCGGATTGCTCGGCGAGGTCGATCACCGTGTCGATGTGCTCGCTGAACAACGCGTCGAGCAGGTCCTCCCGCTTCGGGAAGCGGCGGTACACGGTGCCCATCCCGGTGCCGGCGGCACGCGCTATGTCCTCGTACGGCACGTCCAGTCCGTGGGCAGCCATCAGCTCATACGCCGTACGCAACACCAGCCGGCGGTTGCGTGCGGCATCGCTGCGCAACGGCGGGTCTGCATCGCTCACGTCAGCAGCCTAGCCAAGTGGAATAAATATTCCAAGTTGAATTCTTATTCCACTTGTACACGCCAGGGGCACCGGATGCCGGCCTCTGCCGCCAGCGACTACCCGAACATCGCCCCCGAGAACCGAACCGGGAGGACCCGAGCGCCGTCCAGCTGTCGAGTGGGAGATCGTGGAACGTCACGCCGGGGAGGGTGTGCATCTCCCCCGCGAGAGGGAGAAGGTCTCCCGCCGTCGATGGACGACGTGGCCGCCGCGGACGCCGAGCATGGATCTCGTCAAGCACAGCGCGCCACATCGATCGCGGAGGAACCTCCTGACGATGGCCGAGACCGTCCTGTCGCGCGGCACGACGACCCGTATCCTGCTGCTCACCACCTATGACGACGACAGATACGTCTACCGGGGCCTGTGTGCCGGGACGAGCGGGTTCTGTCTCAAGAGCATGCCCGTCGAGGGAGTTGTTCGGTGCCATCCGGGTGGTGGCGCGCGGAGACGCGCTCATCGACCCGTCGGTGACGCGTCGCCTGGTGACCCGGTTCGCCAACGGCCTCGCCCCGGTGACGGTGGACAAGCCTCCCGCGCTCGACCGGCTGACCACCCTGGAACGCGAGATCCTGCTCGATGTGGCCCGCGGCCACTCCAACGCCGAGATCGCGAAACGACTGTACGTCGGGGAGCAGACGGCCAAGACGCACGTGTCGCACCTGCTGACGAAACTGGGGCTGCGCGACCGGGTCCAGGCCGTCATCTACGCCTACGAGAACGCACTGCTCTGATCCCGAGCAGCCCTCCGGGCCACCGAAGAACGGCCGGCTGCGATCGTACCGGCCTCCGCCCGCCGCTTCAGACCCGGAATCGGTCGACGATGTGGCGCAGGTCGGTCGACATCCCGGCGAGCTGGGTGGCCGCCTTGTCGGCCTCGGCGACGCCGACCGTGGTGAGCTGCACCGAGGTGGCCACACCGGAGATCGTGTCGGCGACCCGGGTGCCCGCCTGAGCGGCTTCGCTGACGTTGCGGCTCATCTCGTTGGTGGTCACGGTCTGCTCCTCCACCGCGGAGGCGATGGTGGTCTGGAACTCGTTGATCCGGCTGATGATCTCGCTGATCTCCTCGATGGCGGTGATCGCGCCCGCGGTGTCCGACTGGATCGCCGCGACCCGGGCACCGATGTCCTCGGTGGCCCGTGCGGTCTCCTGCGACAGCTCCTTGACCTCGCTGGCCACCACCGCGAAGCCCTTGCCCATCTCACCGGCACGTGCCGCCTCGATGGTGGCGTTGAGCGCGAGCAGGTTCGTCTGCTCGGCGATGGCGGTGATCGTCTTGATCACCTCACCGATCTCCGCCGACGACGCGCCCAGTTTGGCCATCACCTCGCTGGTGTTCTGAGTGACCTCGACCGCCCGGTTGGCGACGTGCACGGCCTGGGTGGCGCTCTCGCTGATCTCGCGGATCGAGGCGCCCATCTCCTCGGAGCCGGCCGCAACGGTCTGGATGTTCAGCGACATCGTCGCCGCCGATTCGGCCACGGTCGCGGCCTGCTGGGCGCCCCGCTCGGCGTTACCGGAACTGTGCCGGCTGGTCTCGGCGAGCGCGCTGGCCTCCCGCCCCAACGAGTCGGAGTGGGCGGTGAGGTCGGCGACGGTCTGCCGCAGCGAGGTGGTCGCGGCCCGGAGCGAGTCGGCCATGTGGCCGAGCTCGTCGCGCTGTCGTACGTCCGGGTCACCGGAGAGATCACCCTCGGCGACCTGGTCCAGAACCCGGCTGACCTTGCGCAACGGCACGATGATCAGCCGCGCGACGTAGAGCGCGCTGGCCACACCGAGGAGCAGGGCCGCGGCGAGCGCGACGATCACCAGAGTGCGGGTACGCGTCACCGCCTCGTCGAAGCCTTTACCGGCCAGCATCGCCTGGTTGGCCGACGTGATCTCCTCGGAGAGCAGCGCTTCGTACGCCTTGCGCAGGTCACGGTTGGTTCCCAGTGCCAGATCTATCGCGGCGGCGGGTTTGCTCTTGAAGAGGTCGAACTCGGACTTCACGGCATCGAACCAGGTGTCGCTGGCCGCCTCGATCCCGTCGACCGTGGCGCTCTGGCCACCGGCGGCCTCACGAGCCGCAGCGAACGACGCGCCGACCTTCTCCTGCCGGCCGAGCGCCTCTGCGGCGAATTTCTCGTCGCCTTCGAGTAGATAGCCGCGCTCGTCGTTGGCGGCTGCTTTGAGCGACAGCGCGGCGTCGTTCAAGTTGGTGATGTAGGGCATCATCTGGCCGACCTCGGCGTTGCGGGTGCTCGCCATGTCGTTGATGCCCGCCACGCTCAACACACCGGTCACGATCGTCCCGGCGATCGCCACTCCGGCCACCGCGAGCACCTTGGTGGAGACCTTCCGGTCCCGGCACCACTGACCCAAACCACGACCTGCAGTCACCATTGACCTCCTGTCCGCAACTGCCTGTTCGGCACAGGCACGGCCGCAACTGAGGCATCTGGTGATATGTTCACCTCCGCGCAAACCGTGCCGGTGTGCCGTCAGCGCGATCCCGGGCGCTCCGCCCGGCTGATCGGGACCGCCTCAGCGCTCTCCACGTGTAGCCGGGGTTGCCGTGCGGCCGTCTGGCCGGATCGGGCTCTCGGCGCCACTGGTGGATCACCGTGGCTGGTACGACCTGGGGAGTCGCATACCGCGTGCGGACATGATGTCGCGGACCCGATTGGGGTAGTTGGTGATGATGCCGTCGATGCCCAGATCCATGAGCGCCGCGACGGTGGCCGGGTCGTCGCAGGTCCAGGGGACGACGCGCAGGCCGCGCGCGTGCGCCCCGGCGATCATGGCCCTGTCCGGGTAGAACCGGAAGCCCTCGTCGCCGACCTTGCCGTTCTGCGGGAAGCCGTAGACCGGCGACAACGTCCGTACGCCGCGGACGGCGGCGGCAGCGCGGACGACGTCGCCGCCGAAGTCGTCCACGTCGATGCCGCCCAGCCACGGTGACGCGCCGGGCATGCCGACCTGCAGGAAGTCGTAGTTGGTCAGCGCCACCAACGGGAGATGCGGCGCCAGACGGTGCATGACGGCCAGCGCACCCCAGTCGAAGGACTGGACGGTGACCTGCCGCTGCAGGCCGGAAGCGCGGATCTCCTCGAAGACCCGGCGGACGAACAACTCCCGTGGCGCGGTCTGCTCCGGCGCGCCCGCCTCGACCTTGGTCTCGATGTTGAGCATCACCCGGTCGGCGCGGTAGCGCTTGACCAGATCGAAGACGTCCCGGAGCTCGACCATCCGGAAGCCCGCGATCTGCTCCTGGTCGGGGAAGCCGGGCAACTGCCGGTAGCCGCAGTCCATGGTCCTGATCTGCGCGAGCGTGAGATCCTTGATGTACCTGCCCACGTACGGATACATCGGGTCACCCGGCGTCACCGGCCCGGTGTCCCGGCATTTCTGGGCGCTGACCTGGCGGTCGTGGGTGACGACCACCTTCAGGTCCCGCGTCACTTGGGTGTCCAGCTCAAGTGTGCTGACGCCGAGGCGCATCGCCTTACCGAACGCCTCCAGTGACCCCTCGGTCGTCATGCCGATGCCGCCGCGATGGGCCTGAAGGTCGAAGGGCGCCTTCCACGGCCGGGCATCACCGGCGTAGGCCACGCCCGGCATGGCCGTGACGGCCAGAACCACCAGAACGGTCACCAGGTCGCGTACCTTGATCATCGCAGCCTCCATCGCAGGGCATCGATATGGCCATCACGGTAGGCGGCGTACCCGGCGCCGACATGAGTCGGCGATGAACAATCGGCCACACCCGCCGACGTGCCGGTACGTCCACGGCGGCACCGCCGGCGATGACGACACCGGCGTGCGGATCGAGGAGCGGCCGATGTTCGCGACCGGGCGTCAACTGCCGACCATCGGCCGCGAGCTGGTCAAACAAGCCGTTCATCGGCCGGTTCGTCACTCCCGCGGTGTGGTGCACAGCGGCTCTGGTGTGCCGTCGGCGCGTACGCACGGCGCGTACTGCTGCGCCGCGATCATCGATCGGGCTTCGGCACCGACGAGATAGTTGGCGAACGACCGGGTGAGAGGGTCGGTCTTGTCCAGGTCACCCCAGCTGTACAGATACTCGACGGTCCAGAACGGGTAGCCGGCCCGGATGTCGTCGATGGTGGCGGCCCGCCCGCCGAGTCTGACCTGTTTCACCCCGGGGGTCAGCAACGCATTGGGAGTGTCCACGTATCCCACCGCACCGGCCCGGGACCGTACCTTCACCAGCACGTCGCTGGTCGTGGTCTGTTCGCAGATCACCGGCTGTGATCTGACCACCCCCTCCCGCAGGACGTCGCAGGAATCGCTGGTGGCTCCGGCCTGCCGGCCTTGCAGGACATATGTCTCCAGCGCCCGGCGGCTACCCGACCGGTCGTCGCGGGCCACCACACGGATAGGGGCCGAGTCCGCCGTGGCGTCGACCTCCTGCCAGTCCGCCACCTCGCCCCGGAGGATCCGGCGCAGGGTGGCGAGGGAGACGTCGGTGACGGCGACACCGTTGTTCACCACCACGCTGTACGGCACGACGGCAATGCCCCGGCTGGGTACCAGATCAGCGAACCCGATGAACTTGCCGTCGGC
Source organism: Actinoplanes sp. CA-252034 (assembly GCF_050956125.1). Classification (NCBI taxonomy): domain Bacteria; kingdom Bacillati; phylum Actinomycetota; class Actinomycetes; order Micromonosporales; family Micromonosporaceae; genus Actinoplanes; species Actinoplanes sp. CA-252034. The sequence continues at coordinate 4,402,015 of NZ_CP191846.1, read as the reverse complement.
CAGCGCGAGCCGGCGGGGCCGCTGCTCGGGGGCGGCGTTCTGCAGATGGTCGAGACCCTCGAAACTACCCGCCGCGACCACGGTGATCTTCGCGTCGTCGCAGTAGGTCATGTACTGCCCGGCGAGATGGGCGGCGATTCCGGCGAAGGCGCTGGATCCCTCTACGGTCAGCTCACCCGACGCGCACACCGGCGCGCTGGCCGAGGTGCCCGCCTTCTGCTCCGAGCTGGCGAACAGCAGGGTGGCCACCAGGGCACCTGCCAGGAGGGTACTCACCGCGGCGCCGGCGATGGTGGTGCGCCGGGTTCGTGGCGTGTCGGCCGCAGTGACCAGGCCGCCCTCGGACAGCCGGCCGATCGCCTTCGCCGGCGGGTTGGTGCCGGCGCCCTCGTTGGAGAGCAGAACGACGACCTTGTACTCCTCGTTGGGGTTGAGGTCCACACGCGGCAACTCGAGAGTCGAGTGGCCGAGCTGCCACTGGAAGTCCTTGAATTCCTTGATCAGTGCTTCCGGCTTCTCCTCGGTGAGGCCGGCCGCGATGGTGCGGCGCCCGGAGAAGTCGAGCTCGAGTGACTTGTAGTCGCGCCGGGAGATCGCCGTGCGGCCGACGTTCTTGACTCGCGCCACCACCAGCGCCGGGTCCGCGATGTGGGTGTTCTCCTGGTCCATGACGCGCGCGACGAGCTTGGCGTAAACGGGACTGAACCCCAGCGGCGAGTTGAACCGCACCCGAAACGACAGCACCCGTCTGCGGCGGGCCTGGAACTGGTTGAACGCGGTGAGCCCGAGCGCCAGCACGAGCGCGGCAATGAGACTGCCGACACCCTGTTGGGCGCTGAGCCAGTCCACCAGGACGGAAGTCACCGCCACCACTCCCCTCGCCCCAGGTAGAGCCCCGCCGACCACGATGTCGGCCGTCGCCCCGGGTGAACCCGATCGCCAATCCATCCATCTTTCTCTCCGGATCTGACCCGCGAGGATGGACTGGATGAACGGGTGGTCACACATTGGAGCCGTTCAGCATCCACTGTCGGCAGAGGCTGCATCAGGGCTTTGCTGGTCGTGATGCGCACGGACAGGACTGTCGAACATCGGGTAACGAGAGGTGACGAGATGACGGCCACCACGGTCGACGTCACCATCGGCTCCGACGGCACTTCTGGTCATCCACCCGCGCGGTGTCCTCGAAGCGGAGTGTTCCTCGATCACTCATCGGCAGTTCTCGCCGACATGCTGACAGCGGCCGATGTTCCTCCGCACCGGCCGCTGTCAGCATGTCGGCGCCTGACTCGTTCAGCTGTCGCGCATGCCCCGCGGACAGCCGCTCGTCATCTCGTCGGAGCGGAGGTTCGGGCCTGTGGGCGTCATCGGGATGCCGCTACAGATGCGACCAGCACGACGAGTCCGGACGTGACGCACAGGGTCAGTCCTATCGCTGTGAGGCGATGGTTGAGGACCGCGTTGCGGGCGATTGATTGATTCATTGCCAGCCATGTGGTGCCACCGAGCAAGGCCAGCATCACCAAGGACAGCATCATGTCGGTCCGACCTTCCGGTCCGGGTCACAGTCGAGCGGATCGGCGACGTCTGACGCCGCCTGGTGGTGGTTCCCATCCGTGTGGCGATCAACTGCCGCCGTGCTCAGCGCGGGCGAACCACGCCACCGACAGGGGCACGGCCGGCCGCTTGGCGAGATCACCACGTCGTCGCAGAGTCGTGGGTGTGACCGGCAGACTCGGTCATCGTCTTCGGATCCGCAGAGGGCGGGCAACGGCGTTGGACGGGCCGCCCGGCGTATTGGTCATGTGCCGCCGTTACCCGATCGCCGGTCGACGACGCACGCTACTCCGGCCGTTCACATGACATTCATGCTCGCCATTTGTATTCCATTTCCAGGTCCGGCCCGGGCTCAGGGTTCTGCGAGGCTCTTGAGGCGCTGGGCCACCGGAGTCGCCGCCGTTGACCGGTCAGGGGACCCGGCCGCCGCCGACCGGAACGTGGTCGTGGCCCCCGGCACCCGGCACCCGGCACCCGGGTCGAGCACACCATGGACACGACAGAGGATCCGCTATGTCGTCGAGACGCCGGTGGCGATGCTCAGCGCGGGATGGGCGAAGTACCCGGCGGGCTGAGGTCTGCTGAAGTGGTAGCCCTGCAACAAATCGACGCCGATCTCGGCGAGAGTACGGGCGGTCTGCTCGTCCTCGACGCCTTCGGCGACGGAGATGAGGCCGAGTTGACCGGCCATCCGGGCGACGGCTTCCACGATGGCACGACCGTGGTGCTGGTGCACTCGCATCACGAAGCTGCGGTCGAGTTTCAGCTCGTCCAAAGGCAGTTGGCTGAGCAGGGCGAGTGAGGTGTAACCGGTGCCGAAGTCGTCCATCGCGATGCGTACGCCCAGGTCTCGGATGGCTTGCAGCCGTTGTGCGCTCTCCCGCGGCCGGGTCATCACCGCGCTCTCGGTGATCTCGACGATCAGCGTGTGCGGCGGAAGGCCGGTCCGGGCGAGCAGCTGCTCGATCTCGGTCACGATCCGGTCCTTGGCCAACACGGGTGCGGCGAGGTTGACGGCGACCGGCACCGTCCAGCCCGCGTGATGCCAGCGTGCGGCCTGCTCGATGGCGTCGGACAGGACCTGGTCGGTCAGCAGGTGGATGATGTCGGATGCCTCGGCCTGCGGCACGAACAGACCCGGCGCGAGCAGCCCACGCCGGGGATGTGTCCACCGGACGAGGGCTTCCATCGAGATGATCTCGTGAGTGCGCGCGTCGACCAACGGCTGATAGTGCAGGACGAGCTCGCCGGCGGTGATGGCTCTGCGCAGTTCGGTCTGCAGGCCCAGGTCGGGGGCGGACGTGGAGGCCAGATCAGGGCTCCAGACCTCGACCTGGGTCCGGTCGCGTTTGGCGGCGTACATGGCCGTGTCGGCGGCGACCATCAGAGCGTCGATGCCGTCCATGCCGGGCAGCCCGGTGTGGGCGATGCCGATCGAGGCTTCCACGCTGATCGGCACGCCGGCGATCTCGAATGGGCCGCTGATGGCGTTCAGCAGGTAGCCGCCGAGGCGTTCGAGGCGTTCGGCCAGCGGGCTGTGAGCGGGCGGTATGCCATCGGTCGTGTTCAGGAGGATGACGAACTCGTCGCCGCCGAGCCGGTACGCGGTGTCGGGCGGGCACACCAGTTGCAGGGCCGCCGCGACGTGCCGCAGGAGCTCGTCGCCGCGAACGTGGCCGAGGGTGTCGTTGATGTCCTTGAACCGGTTCAGGTCGATCAGCATCAATGCAGCCGTCGTGCCCGCCGGCCCGAAGCGGGTGGCCTGCTCGGTGAGCATCCGCCGGTTGCCCAGACCGGTCAGGTCGTCACGCAGGGCCATCGCCGCGTAGCGACTGCTCAGGTAGTCGACCAGCGGACCGATGGGGGCGATCCCCAGTTCGCCACCGCCGAAGGCGACGACCAGCGGGATCGCCTTGCGGCCGGTGGGCCGGGCCAGAGCCGCCCGGGCGGCGTCGTCCCAGGTCATCGTCTCCGGCAGCAGCAGAGCGGGTTCGGACACGATGTCGGCCAGTGGCCGGTGGTGCAGCAGTGCCCGTCCGAAGCCGAGCCGTCCGGTCAGGGCCGACTCGAAGCGTTGCCGGTCGACGAGATAGATCACGTCGTTGAGCACGGTGATCACTCCCGGCGAAGCGGGGTCGGCGCGCAGGGCTTCTTCGACGGTGCGGATGTCGGTGTGGGGCGGCCACACCGGCATCGTGACGGCCAGGTCGGCCAGGGTGGGCCGGGCTGACGAATCGGGAGAGTTCGGCATCTGTCTTCCAGCGGGCGGGGACACGGCCCTATGCGGATCGGCGCGCGGATCGGCAACCTGAGGGACCAACGGTCACGGCGGCGCCCGGCACGGCCGGATGCAGCACCGCTCAGCGCTCGGGCGGGGCGAATATCCAGCAAACCGGACAGGAGCGCGGTGGAGACTTTCGCCACCGCCTCTCGGAATGCACCCATCGGACAGTGATCGCCTTGAATACAGGGGGTCGTGGATCGCCGTTCACGCCGGTCTCGTTTGCTGAGCTCTGGCGGCCTGCCGGCCGCCCGAGGAGGAGATCAGGTGTCCGCACAACTCACGACAACAGCCAGATCGGTAGCCGTCACGGCGATGCTCCTGGTGATCACGCTGGTCGGCGGCACGGCCGTGCCCCCGGCAGCCGCAGAAGCTTCAGCGCCCGCCCTGACCCGGGTCGCGGTCGAGGACGACGAGGTGGTGATCACCCTCGAACTCGGTACGGATTTCGACGCCGAACGTGTGCGCGAGGCGGTGCGGGAGTTCCGCGCCGACGGCGACACGCTCGGCGAGGCGCTGCAGACCCAGGCGCGGTCGCATGCGATCAGCCCCGACCTGCCGCGTCCTTCGCCAGACTTCGACGGAACGCTGGCGGTGACCGAGACCGCCCTGTCCCTCACGGTGACCACACCGGAGGTCCACAACGATGCCAGCTGGACCGCGGAGATCGTGTCCACCGGGATCGGGGTCCTGGTCGGCATCGTGGCGCGGGCCTTGTGCATGGGTGGCATCCTGGCGATCACCGGTCCGTCGGCGCCCTTGGCGCTCGCCGTGGCGAAGCCGGTGTGCGCCGCCCTCGGCGCGTTCCTCGGATACATCACCCGAGGCGGGATCGTCAAAGCGATCGACGGAGACAACTCCCAGCCGACGACCTGGCCCCAGATGATCGTCGACGGCCTCCTGGTGGCCGCGGGTGCGGCCGCCTGGGAGGCCGGGATCAACGTGTGGGCCGAGAGCACGCTCCCGGGGCTGATTCAGAGCGCCGCCCGGAGTGTCGCCGATGCGGGACGGAGGCTGGGCGGCTGGTTCGCCTGGCTGCGAGACCCGGTAGGGCAGTTCGCCACGGTGATGGACAACCTGGCTCCTGCTGTCAGCCGGGTCGCGCGAAGTGCCCGACCGAACGCCCAGCTGGGTGCCCTTCGAGTGCTGCCGCTGGGTGACTCCATCACCCATGGTGTCGGCGGAAGCCCGGGCGGGACCGGCTACCGGGCTCGTCTGTGGGACCAGTTGTCGGGCCTGCCGGGCTCGCTGGACTTCGTCGGCTCGATGGACTCCGGGCAGCTGCCCGACACCGATCACGAGGGGCACCCGAGTTGGCGGATCAACCGGATCACCAGCTTGATCAGTGACTGCACGATGCACCGCTACCGGCCCAACGTGATCACGTTGCACATCGGCACCAATGACATGACCGGCGACGCCGAGCTGGCTGCGTCGGCGCCGGACCGGTTGCGGGCGTTGATCGAGCACCTGGTCAGCCGCGCGCCGGAGACGACCGTGCTGGTGGCCACCCTCGTCCCGTCGCTGACGCCGGCGACCAACAACCGGATCCAGCAGTACAACACCCGCGTCACCCGCCTGGTGAACGACCTCCGTGCCGGTGGCCGGCCGGTACGGCTGGTCAGTATGAGCGCGGTTACGGCGGCCGACATGAACGACTCGCTGCATCCGGGCAACAGCGGCTATCGCAAGATGGCCGATGCCTTCACCCAGGCGGTTTCCGAGGCACGCGCCGCCGGCCTGATCCGGCCCGCGGTGGCCGGTGACCCCGGGCCGTGCGGCCCGGCGCCCGCCAATCCGCCGGCGAGCACCCCTCGGCCGGCGGGGTGGAACTACGCCGGGCAGATCGCCTCGGGTGCCGGCCCGCGCGAGCAGGTGAGGTTCGCCGATCTCGACGGCGACGGCCGCGACGACTACCTGCTCGTCGGCGACCAGGGCCAGGTGCGGTTGTGGTTGAACCGCGGCAGCGGCGAAGGCATCGGGTGGCAATCCCGCGGCGAGGTCGCCTCCGGCTCCGTGCCGCGCGAGCAGGTGAGGTTCGCCGACCTCGACGGCGACGGCCGCGACGACTACCTGCTCGTCGGCGACCAGGGCCAGGTAGAGGCGTGGCTCAACACCGGCAGCGGCGACGCGGTGGGGTGGACGGCCAAGGGTGTGGTCGCCACGGGTGTGGGTGCGACCCGCGGTCAGGTGCGCTTCGCCGACATCGACGTGGACGGCCGCGACGACTATCTGGTGGTCGGTGACCAGGGCCAGGTACGGGCCTGGCTGAACGCGTACGGTGCCGGTGGTGCAGCCTGGAGGTATCAGGGTGAGATCGCATCCGGCGTCGGCTCGGCCCAGGATCGGGTGCGCTTCGCCGACCTCGACGCCGACGGCCGCGACGACTACCTGACGGTCGACGATCAGGCAGGCATCCGGGGCTGGCTCAACAACATCGGCGGCAGCAGCGGGCGGTCGTGGAGCTATCAAGGCGGCGTGGCCGGTGGCGTCGGCGCCACCAGCACCGAGCTCGTCCTGGCCGACGTCAACGGCGACGGCCGCGACGACTACCTGGTGATCGGCTCCGACGGACAGGTCCGGGCATGGCTCAACGACCGCTACGGCCGCCCGGATCCGTGGGACTGGCAGGGCCGGATCGCTACCGCCGGCGCCCCCGTGATCAGGTGCGACTGGCCGACCTCGACGGCGACGGCCGCGACGACTACCTGGTGGTCGGCAGTCAGGGGCAGGTCCAGGCGTGGTTCAACGTCCGCGCCGGCGACGACGTCACCTGGGACTGGCGCGGCGAGGTCGCGTCCGGCTCGGCACCTCGCGACCAGGTGCGCTTCGCCGACCTCAACGGCGACGGCCGCGACGACTACCTCGTCATCGGCGACCAGGGCCAGGTCAAGGCGTGGCTCAACGCGGGCACCGGCACCGGCGTGGCCTGGACCTCGATAGGCGATGTCGCCACCGGCGCGGGCGGCCGTGACCAGTTGCGATTCGCCGACCTCAACGGCGACGGCCGCGACGACTACCTCGTCATCGGCGACCAGGGCCAGGTGAAGGCGTGGCTCAACTCCGGCACCGGCAACCAGGTGACCTGGACATCCCAGGGCGAGATCGCCACGGGGGTGGGCGCAGCCGGCGGCACCGTGTTCTTCGCCGACATCAACGGCGACCGTCGCGACGACTACCTGGTCATGGGCGAGCACGGCCAGATCCGGGCCTGGCTCAACAACCGTGGTGGTGACGGTTCGGCGTGGCTGTCGCGGGGCCAGATCGCCTCCGGGGTCGGGCACCCCGGTCGCCAGGTCGAACTGGCCGAGATCAACGGCGACCGGCGCGCCGACTACCTGGTCCTCGACGACCAGGGCGATGTCCGCGCCTGGTTCAACAACCAGGCCGTCGACGGTCCCGCACCCGGCAATCCCCCGCCGATGCCGGACGACCCGAGCCCGCTGCCCCCGGGCGACAACGGCTCGGGGCCTCGCGTCGTCATACCGCTGTGCGTGGCAAACCGCTGCCCGCACTGATTCGCCGGCGAGGAGGCGTGGGCTCGTGCCACGCCTCCTCTGCCGACCCGGCCGCGCCCCTGATGCCGGGGTGCGCGCCGGCGGTCAGAAGTCGTCTGGGGTACGGATACGGTCGCGGATCCAGGCGCCTGCCGGCTTGAGACGGGCCGTGCCGGAGTACGCGCCGGCCGCGCAGGTGCCCTCGGTGAAGACGGCGCCGGAGCGCATGTCGTCGGAGTAGTTCCAGTTCACCCAGCTGACCTTGTTCTGGGCCATCAGGTCGAGGTATTGCTGGGCTCGGCTGAAGTTGTCGCCGCCGTCGCCGGTGGCCTCCTGGGTGCCGAACTCGGTGACGAACATCGGCAGCTTGCTGATCGCGTCACGGAACGTGGAGAGGTAGTAGTCGTCGTGCGAGGCGGCGTAGAAGTGGAACGTGTACATGATGTTCGTGGCGTTCACCGGGTTCGCCAGGATGCGCGCCACGCCCTGACCGTCGCCGGAAGCGCCCAGCGACGACCAGTCCTCGGTGCCGACCAGCACGACACCGTCGGAGTCCTGAGCGCGGATCACCGGGATGATCTGGTCGGCATACGACTTGATGGCCGACCAGTGCACGTCACTCGGCTCGTTCGCGATCTCGTACAGGATGTTGGTCTTGTCCTTGTTCTTCGCGGCGACCTGCTGGAAGAACGTCTTGGCGCGGGCCAGGTTGACATTGGGGTCGCCGGGGCTGAGCATGTGCCAGTCGACGATGGCGTACATTCCGCGGTCGTAAGCCTTCTGGATGTAGTCGTTGACCTTGGCGGTGAAGCCGGCCGGGTCGGTCTCGTAGCCACCCTCCTGGATGTACATCGAGATCCGCAGGACGTCGGCGCCCCACTCCCTGGCGAGCACGTTGAGGGAGCTGTCGTTGACGCAGTTCGCATACCACTGCAGGCCGTGGGTGCTCATGCCGCGCAGCTGGATGGGCTTGCCGATCTGGTTGCACAGCTGCCGGCCACAGACGCGCAGCTGACCGTTGCGGGCCAGCGGAGTCGCGCCGGGCACCGGTGTGGTGACCGACGAGGACGGGGTCGGGGACGAGGGTGACGGCGACGGGCCGCTTGTTCCGGTGCAGGACACGCCGTTCAGCTTGCATCCCGTGGGCGCGCCGGACCCCGTACCGAGGAAGCCGAATCTGACTGTCGCGCCGGGTGCGATGGTGCCGTTCCAGGAGCGGTTGGTGAAGGTGGAGTGCTGCCCGGAGGTGGTGAGCAGCGCGTCCCAGTAGGAGCCGACTCCGGTGCCGGCCGGCAGGTCGAACTCGACCTTCCAGGAGGTGATCGCGGACGAGGCGCCGTTGGTGATCGTGTACTCGCCCTGCCAGCCCGAACCCCAGTCGGACGTCTTGGCGAAGGTGGCGGTGGTGGCGGCCGCGGAGGCCGGGTTCACCGCGGAGAGGGCCAGGCCGGCGGCGACGATCGCCACGGCCATGGACAGCAGAAGGGAACGGGTACGCAAGGGGGAACCTCCGCAGGGATCGACGGAGGCCTAATTATTAAGTAGCTTTACAGTCTTGTCCAGACTGCGGGTGTCGTCCCGCCGGGTGCGGGTCTGCGCCGACTCGGGCCGCGACGCCGTCGGGGCGTTAGAGTCGCTGGCCATGGGCCTTCTCACCTTCAGCCTCAACATCACCCTGGACGGCTGCGTCGACCACCGGGAGGGAATCGCCGACGACGAGACGCACGCCTTGTTCACGCGCCTCATGGACGAGAGCGGAGCGATGCTGTGGGGTCGCGTCACCTACGAGATGATGGAGGACTTCTGGCCGGCCGTCGCCCGCGGCGACGAGGAGGCGCCGCCGGCGCTCCGCGAATGGGCGGTCAAGCTGGAGGCCAAACCCAAGTACGTGGTGTCGTCGACGCGCACCGAATTCCCGTGGAACGACAGCCACCACATCGCCGGCGATCTGCGCGAGGGCGTGCAGAAGCTCAAGGACGCCACCCCGGCCGGCGTCCTCCTCGGCAGCGGCACGCTCGCGACCGAGCTCGACCGGTTGGACCTGATCGACGAGTACAGGCTGCTCGTGCATCCCCGGATCGCCGGCCACGGCCCGACGCTGCACCAGGGCGGGCTGCCCGGCACGCGCCGGCTCGACCTGATCTCGGCGGAGCCGCTGCGCAACGGGGCGGTGGCCATGCACTACCGCCGCGCGCGCTGACTCGCCGGAGTCCATCGCCGCCGGATCGTCGGCTGCGCCGCGCAGCACCGACCTCCCCCTCCCGACCATGACGAGGCGCACCTCGACCTTTCCGTATGGCGAAAAGTATTCCGGCGCGCGGCAATCGATCTATGTCTATCGATATGGTCGGTCGGCTGAGTCCTGGGTGAGGCGTGACCTCACCCCACACGGGGGAGGACCGCTCTCCTTCGTGTGCTCTGTCCGAAGGAGAACGTGTGCGAACCAGAACGTTCCTCGCCGGGATCACCGCGGCCCTGACCGCCGTCACCGTCCTCACCGCCCCGGCGCCCGCCCTGGCCGGAACCGACCCGGCCACCCCGGCGTCCTCGGTGGCGCGGGCCGCCGGAACCAGCGGCACCGACGCCGCGACCATCCAGAAGACCGTCGGCGCCTACTGGACCGCCGAGCGGATGGCCCGGGCCATCCCGGCCGACGCACCCGACGTGCCCGTCAAATCCGAGAAGCCGGCACCCGCCCCGACCGGCCCCGTGAGCAGCGTCGCTCCGGCCGAACCCGGCAAGAAGCCGACGGTCACCGCCGGCCGCAACGCCCGACCGGACGCCAGTGCCGCGGCCATCAACGCGTCCCCGACGGTCGGCAAGGTCTTCTTCCACAACCCCGGCGACGGTAGCGACTACGTCTGCTCGGGATCGGCCGTCAACAGCACGTCCAAGAACGTCGTCTCCACCGCCGGTCACTGCGTCTACGACCCGGACAACGACAACTGGATGGACAACTGGGTGTTCGTGCCCTACTACGACCACGGCGCCCGGCCGTACGGCACCTGGTACGCGGCCCAGCTCACCACCTTCAACGGCTGGTTCGACGACGGCGACTACGACTGGGACGTCGCGTTCGTCAACGTGTGGCGCACCTCCAACACCCGCCTCGTCGACCGGGTCGGCGGCAACGGCCTCGCCTTCAACTACCCCGACGACGTCTACGTCACCGTCATCGGATATCCGGCCGAGGACCCGTTCGACGGCGAATGGCAGTACTACTGCCAGGGCAACATCTACCCCCGCTGGTTCAGTGACCAGGTCGGCTTCGACTGCCTGCTGACCGGCGGCGCCAGCGGAGGCCCGTTCCTCTACGAATACAACAACACGAGCCTTCTCGGGTACGTCAACGGTGTGGTCAGCAACGGGCCTCCGGAGACCAGCTACAGCCCGTACTTCGACACCGACGTCCAGAACCTCTACAACCTGGTCGCCAACTACACCACCTGACCCACCCCACGGCGGGGCACACTGGACTGTGCCCCGCCCGCCCTACTCCGGAGGATTCGTCGATGAGTCGCCTCAGGTGGCTGGCCGCCGCCGCGGCCGTTGCCGCCGTCACGGTCGCCGTCGTCCTCGCCGCACGCCCCGCGACCGACCCGGATCCCGGCACCCCCTCCCCCGCCGACCCGGCCCAACACCGGGTGAGCCCCGGCGCCCCGATCTCCGACGAGCGCCTCCGCAGCGCCAAGCCCATGCCGAAGGGCGGCTGACCGGACCACCGTGCCGCGCACCGGCGAATCTCCGCCGACCCTGGTGCGCCCCCGCCCCACCCGCGATCACGCCCGCCGGATCCTATGAAGTCGGGCGGGTGTGCCGTACCGTCATGGTTCTTTCGCCTGAAGGAGCGGTAACCGTGGGGATTTCACCGGTTTCCCGATGATCCACCCCTTCCTGGTGGAGCGGCCGGACCTCGTTCTCATGGTCGCCGGCGGCTTCGCGGCGGCGGGAGTCCTGGCGCTCGCCGGCCGGCGACGGCGACCGCCGATCGTGTCCAGATCCTGGCCCTGCTTCGTGGTGGCCGCCCTGTGGGCGCTGTATGCGCTGTGGGAGGCCGACCTGAAGGGCAAGGGCTACAACATCAGGGTCGACCTCATCCTGATCCACCCCTTCCTCACCCTGGTGTCCCTGGCGGCCGTGGTCAGCGTGCTGTGGCGACCTCGCCGGCCGGAGCCGTCGGACTCCGCGCCGACGGCGGACGACGCGAGCGAGGCCGTGGCCTGAGCCGCACCCCCGGGTCCGGGCAAGAGGGCTGGTCCATGACGGCGTACCCGAAGCCACTCCGGATGCCGCCTTCCCTCAACCTGCCCATGTTCCGTGAGAGAACAGACGTCAAGCCGGACCGCTGCCGCTAACCCGGTTTACGCTCGGCCAGCGCGCGACGGACGCCGCGAGCCATCCTCCGGGAGGCGTTGGGCTGGTCGATGAGGTCGAGCACCTCGACCTCGCTGAGCTCCGTACGTCGGGCCAACGCCAATGCCGCAGCGAAGGGGCGTTCGTTCGGCTGGTTGAGCAGCGCACGGGTCTCACGCAACACTCCCGACAGCGTGGACCGATCTGCGTTGTGGTGTCGTGCTATCGCGATCAAGATGCTGTTCCGGGTCCACCGATCGAGCCCGTCGAGGGAGACAGCGGCCAGCGTGGTCGCGTCGGCGAGTGGAGACCGAGCTACAGCGCTACGGACGAACGGAAACGGGTTCCGCCCCAGCTGACGCAAGCCTTCTTGATCAATGCGCGGATCGCTGACGAGGTTGCGGTAGTCGACAGGCGTGCGCTCGCGGGGCAGCAGATCATAGATGTCGACCACCTGAGCATCCTGTCACGCACCCGCCCGCTGCAGTGCTGCACTGAACGGCGGCAGGACCTCGCGGACCGCAGTCCGCTCACGGCATCATCGATCTCAGCTCGGCCCTATCTCAGTTCGGCCTTATCTCAGCTCGGCCCTAGGGAAAAAGGTACAGCTCTGGCGAGAGTGCCAGCTGGACAGCCTGCTCCGCGGAGAGCACCGGGTCGGGGCGGGTCGCGGCCGGGGGAAGACCGTTCACCGATTGCCGGTCCGTGTTCGACGCCTGCAGGTTGATCTCGTTGTGTCCCCGGTAGACCCGGACGATGACATCGCGCTGCGACAACGGAGGGCCGCTGTCGGCCTCGGTGCTCAGCAGCACGGTCTCCCCGTCCGGCCCACGTTGGACGGAGCATCGGCCCACGGTGCTGCGACGGCATTCGCCCTCGGCCCGCGCTGCCGCCGACTGCTCCACCACGCCGATACTGATCGTGAGGTCGCCGGTTCCTTCGGCGTCACGGATCAGCGCCAGTGCGTCGACCCGATTGCCCCACGGCGGTTCGCCACCGTGACTGAACCCCACCAGGGGACCAGCCGGTGCACCCGGCACCTGCGCGAAACGTGCGGTCGGCAGCAACCGGGGCACCTGCCGGTTGAGGTGGCAGGTCAGGCTCGTTGCCGCCCACTCCACCTGCTGCGGTGACAGCGGACGGTCGGCCGCGATCACCCCCGGCGGACGCGACCCCGGCGGGACGGGGCACGAGGCTGCCGCCGCGTAGTCCGTTCCGGTGGAACCGCCGGCCGACACCATGAGGATGCCTGCCCCGGCCACGGCGACCGCCAGGCCCGCCCCCGCGAGACCGGCGAGCCGCCGGGTCCGGCGCGACCGCCGTCCCGCTGCCAGGACTTCAGAGGCGGTCAAACCCATGACCGGCTCACCGTCGTGTACGAACGCCTGCAGAGCGTCCCGCATCCTCGTCTCGTTCATCGTCTACTCCTTGGTGAGCGCGGCGCCGTCGAATGTCCCGCGCATGGATCGGAGGCCTCGCGCGGTCTGGCTCTTCACCGTGCCCTCGCTGATGTCCAGCAGGGCGGCCACTTCGGCCACCGGCAGGTCTTCCAGGTATCGCAACACCACCGCTGCCCGTTGCCGCGGCGCGAGGTCGGCCAGCAGACGGCGCACCGCCAGCCCGTCGGTGGGGTCGGAGGCACCTGCCGCCCGCTCCGGCGGATCGGCCATCAGCGACTCTCGCCGCCGGGCACGCCGATGCGTCAGGAACGCGTTGACCAGCACCTGCCTGGCATAGGCATCGATCGACTCCTCGCGGATGCCCGACCAGCGCCGGTACAGCCGGACGAACGTGAGCTGCACCAGGTCCTCGGCGGTGTGCCAGTCACCGCACAACGCGTAGGCGAGTCGGCGCAGCGGCTGCGCACGCGCGCCGAAGTACTCGACGAACTGGTCCTCCCAGCCGGCTTGGACCACCAAGCCTCCTCTCATCGACCACACCATCTACTCCGCAGACGGCTGGAAGGTTGCATGCGACCGGCGGCGGGTTCAGTGCATTGCGGCCTGTACTGCCCCGGCGAGCCCGCCTGTTCCGGAATTCCGACCCGTCCGGCAGCAGCCACGCTAGGCTTCAAAATGGGTATTTCATGCGGTTTTGGGGGCGGTAGTCGTGAGCCCAGGAAATGCAGCAGTGCCGCCGGAAGAAGACCCCGTAGGCCGAGGCCTGTGGCTGTACGCGACGGCGGTGATCGCGGCTTCCCTGGCCGTCGTGCCGATCGCCGATCTCCGCTTGGCCGCTCACCCGGACCTGATCGTCGCCTTCCTCGTCCTCATGCCGACGGCTGAGCTGCTGACCGGGCACCTGCTGGTGCAGCAGTTTCTGGCCACCGGGCGGCTGTCGGCGCTCGGCCTGTCGATGGCCTATCTCTTCTCCAGCATGGTGATGGTGCCGTACGCCATCGTCTTCACCCTCATGCAGCGCTCGAGAGCCGACTCGACCTTCTCCGAGGTCTGCGCACCGTGGATGGCCCTGGCAGTCATCGGCGGGTTCCCGGTGCTGGCGGCGACGCATCGGTGGGTTCTGGCGGCGCTACCGGCCCGGTTGAGCCGACTGGCTCAGACCCGCCGGAGGGCCGCCGTGGCGACCGCGGTCGCCGCGGTGCTCACGCTGGCAGTGACGGTGACCGCCACCATCGTCGGAGCCGCGGACAGGCTACCCCCGTTCTATCAGAGCGGTTCGCCGACAGCGTTCGGCCGGATGATGGTGTCCGTGCTGTTGCTGACCACGACGGTCAGCCTCCTGGCCGTGGTCAGGAGCCTGCGCCACCGGCCACCGGTAGAACGGTGGGTGGTGGTGGCGATCAGCGCGTCCCTGGCCACCGCGATCCTGTTCGTGGCGGCTCCGCACCGCTACACGCTCGGCTTCTATACCGCACGCGTCACCCTCCTGGTCTCCTCCGGAGTGGTTCTGACGGCGCTGCTCGCCGAGACCGCGAGTCTGTACCGCCGGCTCTCGGCAGCCCATCAGAACCTCGATCAGGCGCACCGCGACCTGAGTCAGCGAGCCGAGCACCTCGCCGCCGCCAATGTCGAGTTGGAGGCCGCGGGCGCCTGGAAAAGCGACGTCCTCGCCGCCCTCTCCCACGAGATCAACCAGCCCCTGGCCGTGATCTCGGCCTGCTCCGAGGAGTTGAAACACGACTGGGACACCGCCACCGACGACGAACGGCGCGCCTCCGTCGAGGCACTGGGCAGACGGGTCAACGAATTGCTCGACATGGCCGCGCATCTGCTTTCCCTCTGTCGCGCCGAGCGAGGTCAAATCCATACGCAACCCGTCGTCCTGCCCGTCGAGCAGGCACTGTCGCGGGTCACCGAGAACCTGACCAGCCAGGCCCGCGGGCGGGTCGTCACCAGTTACGGCCCACCGGGCGCAGCGGTGTGGGCGGACCCGGTACACACCCATCAGGTACTGACCAATTTCGTCACCAACGCGGTCAAGTACAGCCCCGGGAGCATCCACATCTCCGCGGCCCTCGACGACACCGGAGGCAAGGTCCTGTTCGCTGTCAGCGACGAGGGCAACGGCGTACCACCGGCCTTCGTCGCGCACCTCTTCGATCGCTTCACCCAGGACGAGCAGGCCGGCGCGTTGAGGAAGGGCGCCGGTTTCGGCCTGTACCTGTCCAAGCTCCTCGCCGATGTGAATCAGGGCCGTCTCTGGTACGAGGATGTCGTCCCGCATGGCAGCCGCTTCGTACTCTGCCTGCCCCGCGCGCAACGCGGTCCGGAAACGGCGGCCTCGCCGAACAGCGGTGACGAGTCCGCGGATCGTACGGCCGGGGGCCCTTTCGGGCGCGGCAGCGTCAGTAGCGGAAGTGCGTGACCAGCGCGCTGAGCTCGGTGGACATGCGGGCGAGGTCGTTGGTGGCCTCCTGCGCCTGGGTGACGCCCTGGCTGGTGAGCCGGGCGGCTTCGGCGACTCCGGTGATGTTGTGGGCGATCTCGCCGGTTCCGCTGGCCGCTTCGGCGACGCTGCGGTTCATCTCGCCGGTGGTCGCGGTCTGCTCCTCGACCGCCGACGCGATGGTCGTCTGGAAGTCGCTGATCTTGCCGATCACGTGGCTGATCTCCTCGATCGCGGCGACCGCGCCGC
Organism: Actinoplanes sp. CA-252034; assembly: GCF_050956125.1. Lineage (NCBI taxonomy): Bacteria > Bacillati > Actinomycetota > Actinomycetes > Micromonosporales > Micromonosporaceae > Actinoplanes > Actinoplanes sp. CA-252034. The sequence goes on along the minus strand of NZ_CP191846.1, from coordinate 4,386,232 downwards.
TGGTGTCGGCCTGGATGATCTCGACTCGCCGGGAGATGTCCTCGGTCGCCCGGGCGGTCTCCTGCGCCAGATCCTTGACCTCGGAAGCCACCACGGCGAAGCCCTTGCCGAGCTCACCGGCGCGCGCAGCCTCGATGGTGGCGTTGAGCGCGAGTAGGTTCGTCTGCTCGGCGATCGCCGTGATCGTCTTGACGACGTTCCCGATCTCCATCGACGACTGGCCCAGCTTGGCCATGGTCTGCGAGGTCGCGGCGGTCACGGTGACGGCCTGCCCGGCGACCTGGGCGGCTTCGCTGGCGTTCATGGAGATCTCCCGGATCGCGGCGCCCATCTCCTCGCTGCCTGCCGAGACGCTGTCGACGCTGCGGGAGATCTCCTCGGTCGCGTGCGCCACGGCCTGCGCCTGCACGGAGGTCTCCTCAGCCGAAGCGGCGATCTGGTGAGTGGTGCCCGACAGTTGCTCCGACGCTGCCGCGAGCGACGCCGCCGAGTCGTTGATGGTGGTGACCGTCTGCCGGAGCTGCACCATGGCCTCGTCCAGGGCTTGGCCCATCTGGCCCGGCTCGTCACGTGTCCGCAGACCCGTCGTCCGGGTCAGGTCGCCCGTGGCGAGCGCCGCGCACACGTCTTTCACCCGGCCCAGCGACCGAACGATCATCGTGGCGACCCGATATCCCAGCGCGAGGGCGAGCAGGCTGCCCACCGCCATCGCGATGACCGACATGAGTTGGCCGCTGTCGTGAACGGAGATCGCTGAAGCGGCGTTCTTCGCGGCGTCCGCCGTCTCCGTCGCCGTCAGGGTGTCGGTCGCTTCCCTCATCGCTGCCAGCAGCGGTGCGCCCTCGGTGTCGCGGACCTTCTGCCACTCGGCGATGTTCTTGGCCTTGCCGGATACGAGCAGCTTGGTCCGAGCGAGCTCTATGTAGGCGTCCCAGTTCTTCTGCAACGTGTCGATCACCGTGGGATCGCCGGCCGGCATGCTGTTGCGGTACGCCGTGATCGCGTCGTCGAACGAATCCGCCGCCGCGTTGAAGGCTTCGGTGAACTTGGCGGTGGAGGCCGCGTCCTGCGCGAGCGCCTGGTTGACGGCGTCGAGGCGCGCCTGCCGGATCACCGCGTCCACCCGGGAGATCGCCTTGATGCTGGCCACATTACTGGTGTAGATCAACTGCGCCGACGCGCTGGTGCTACTCAACGCTTTCAGCCCGACCACACCCACGACCATGGCGGCTAGCACCCCGACGCTCACAGCCGCGAGTACCTTGATCTTCACGCTGAGGTCGGCGAAGCCACGGCGTTGCGCGATGCGCGGCGCGGCCGCATCAGTGAGGGTGATCATCGGGATTCCTCCATGCGGCCCGCGCCGCGGTGATGCGAACTCGAAGGCTCGACGTCAAGAATGCTCACCGCTCAGTTTGGCCGAGGCGGGCGCCGATTTAGCACCGTCAAGGTCAGACGACCTCTCAAGGCCATTCTCGAAACGTAGGGCCGAACGGTTGTCGCCCAGCCGAAGCCCGACCGTGGGCCCGGCTGATCGGATGCCGTCGTCCGTGCCGGCACACGGTCCCCCGTTTATGCTGCCCCGAGTGAGCGACATCGAGAGAAGCGGCATGAATCTGACCGAGGTATTGCTCGCGGCGGAGAAAGCCGCCCCGGTCGACGCCGTGGAGGCGGTGACTCGCAGCGCGGCGGCGAACCTGCACGCGTCGTGGGTGTCGTTCCTGGTGGCCGACATGAGCGGCCGCGCCCTGGTGCGCCTGGTCCACGTCCCGATCGGCGAGGTGCCTGACAGCCGCCGGCAGGACGAGGACGTGGCGGTGGTGCTGCCGTTCGACGGTGGCCCGCAGGAACAGGCTTTGCGCACACAGCAGGTCCTGGTCGAGGACATCGGCGGCCGGCACGTGGTGCGGGCGCCGGTCACCCAGCGCGGTGAGGCGATAGGGCTGTTGGAAATGGTCCTGCCGGTGGCGCCGACCGATGCGGTCCTGCAGCGGGTGTCGCACGCGGCGCACACGCTGGCGTTCGTGGTGATCGCCAACCGACGACACACCGACCTGTTCGAGTGGGGTCAGCGGACCATGCCGTTCACCCTTGCCGGGGAGATCCAGCGGCGGCTGCTGCCCGCGTCGTTCACCTGTGAGGCCGACTCGTTCACCCTCGCGGGATGGCTCGAGCCGGCGGCCAGCATCGGCGGCGACACCTTCGACTACAGCCTGGCCCGGGACCTGCTGCATTTCAGCGTCACCGACGCGGTGGGCCACGGAGTGAACAGCGCTCTCACCGCGACGTTGTGCGTCGGCGGGCTGCGCAACGCCCGGCGCCGCGGCGCCACCCTGCTCGAACAGGCTCACGCCGCGCACGAGGCAGTCGCTGCCAACGCCGCGGCCGGGTCCTCTTTCGTCACCGGGTTTCTCGGCCGGCTCGACCTGTCCACCGGGATCCTCGCCGCCGTCAACGCTGGGCACCCCGCACCGCTGCTGGTCCGCGACGGAGCCGTACAACCCGTGAACCTGCCCATCAACCAGCCTCTCGGGGTGCGGCCGGCCCAGCCCTACCGCGCTGGTGAGATCGCGTTGCGGGCCGGCGACCGGCTGGTGGTGCTCACCGACGGCATGCTTGAACGCGGCGCCGCCGGCATGGACCTGCCCACGCGGCTGTCACACCTGAACGCGCTGCACCCCCGGGAGGTGGTCCGAGTCCTCGGCGACCTCGTCCTCGAAGTCGCCGGACCCGTCCTGCCCGACGACGCCTGCCTGCTGGTCATCGACTGGCACGCCGGTCACGGCGACACCCGAAGCACCGCCGCCGGCGCCGACCCACGTAGAGCCAGCAAAGCCGGCTACGGGTGATGCCTTCTGCCGGCACAGCTGGACAAGACAGAGGCCGCACACCGGCACGCACACCGATCGTCCTCGTTTGCCGGGATCCGACGGGGGTAGCCGTGGCCCGCGCCGAAACCGGCGCGGTGCGAAAGGACGATCTCGATGACCTCCATGATCACCAATGCTTCGGCGTCGGCGCGTTATCAGGACATGGCGGTGCTGACTGTCGGGGTGGAGGAGGAGTTCCTGCTGCTCGACCCGGCGGCCGGCGACAACGTTCCGCTCGCCGAAAGGGTGCGCGCAGGATTGCCGCAGCGGATCCGCGATCGGAGCCGGCAGGAGATGCGCCGCAGCATGATGGAGTTGGTCACCGGGGTGTGCACCGATCTTCGTGACCTTCGCGACCAGCTGGTCGATTCACGTCAGGTCGCAGCCGATGTGGCGGATCAGGTCGGGGCGCGCCTCGTCGCCATCGGCGCCACCCCGGTCGGCGAGCCCGACCGGGAGGTGCCGGCCGAACCGCGTTACCGTGACATCGTCGACCGGTTCGGACCGGTGGCCCTCGATCCGGCGGTCTGCGGCATGCATGTGCACGTCGGTATCCCGGAGCGGGATCTCGCGGTGGGCGTCTGCAATCATCTGCGCGTGTGGTTGCCGGTCATCCAGGCGCTCACCAGCAACTCGCCGTTCTTTGAGGGAACCGACACCGGCTACGCCAGTTGGCGGTCAGTGCAACTTCGGCGCTGGCCCGGAGTGGAGCCGACGCCGCATTTCGACACGGCTGCCGAGTACGACGCCACCGTCACGGAGCTCGTCACTGCCGGCGTTCTCCTCGACGAGGCATCGGTCTACTGGTACGCCCGTCTCTCCCCCACCTACCCGACTGTGGAGATCCGCGTCGGTGACGTGTGCACCGACGTCGACGACGCCGTCCTCGTCGCCGCGCTGGTGCGGGCCGCCGTCGCCACCGCCGCCGCTGATGTCACGGACGGGCGTCCCACGCCGGCCCTGCGGGACTGTGTCGTCGACGCCGCGCACTGGCGTGCCGCCCGGGACGGACTCAGCGGCCAGCTCATCGATCTGCGGCTCGGTCAGGCCCGGCCGGCGTGGGACCTGGTTGACGAGTTCTTCGCCACGGTCAGCCCGGCGCTTCTGGCCAGCGGCGATCTGAGCCTGGTGATGGACGGGCTGGCCCGGCTTCGGTACGCCGGGGACGGAGCGTCCCGCCAGCGCCGGCTGCATAGTGCGACCGGCGACATCCGCGTGGTGCTGGAATCCCTGGCGGGCTGGACCAGCGCCGGCTGAACGGCTGCTGATCGGCTCGCCGACCGCCCGCCAAGAGGTCCTCCACGTCGGATTGCTGTCCCGCGGCGGCTACCCCGTCATCCGGCGGATACACGAATGCATGTGCACGACCTCGTCGGTCAGGGAGCCGTCCGGGCGTACCAGAACGAATCCCTCCCGGTCGCCCTGGGCGACATCGGCCTGATGCCGACTCTCGATCTCGGCCACGAGGCCATCCTAAGAACCCGGCGGCGGTACGGCGGCGACCGCGCGGCGGGCATGGTCGATGAAGGCGCCGGTCGCGGGATGGGTCGGCACACGGGGCCAGAGCAGCCACACCGTCACGGTGCCGCCGTCGGTGATGGGCAGATAGCGGATGCCGGGGTACGGATGGCTGCGCTCGGTGCCCTGGGCGGTGACACCGACGGCCTCGCCGGTGGCGATGGTGGTCAGCCACTCGTCGACGTTCGCCACGTCGAAGGTGTGCGGGCGCTGGTCGCGGGGCCACAGCTGCCCGGTGGTGGCCGAGGTGGAGCAGAGCACCACCCGCTGGTCGCTGAGGTCCGCCAGCCGCACCGACGGCCGGCCGGCGAGGGGATGACCATCCGGGACGGCAGCCAGTCGGGGCTCACGGTAGAGCTCCGCCGACAGCAGATCGCCGGGCGGGGACGGCATCAGGCGTACGATCGCCGCGTTCAGTTCTCCGCGGCGCAGCGCGGTCTCCGGATCGTCGCGGCGGTGCACCCGGACCGGGGCCGCCGGGTGCTCGTCGCGCCAGGTCCGCAGCAGGCTGACCGTGTGGTCGCCGAGGGCCGCCCAGGCGAACCCGACGTGCAGTGGCTGTGGCCCGGCGGCGGCTTCGGCGAGCGCGTCGTCGAGCTGGTTGAGGATCAGGTGGGCGCGTTCGTGCAGTCGCCGGCCGGCGTCGGTGAGGGCGAGCCTGCGGGTCGTGCGTTCCACGAGTGTCGTGCCGATGCGCCGTTCCAGCTGGTCGAGGGTGCGGGAGAGGGCGGGCTGGCTGATCCGGAGCACAGCCGCGGCGGCGCTGATGGTGCCCTCGTCGCCGATGGCCGCCAGCGCCCGCAGGTGCCGCAACTCCACATTCATAACCGTCGAGCATAACTGCCTGTGTGAACGGCATTTCCGTGGCCGCCGGCCGGCGACCTAGCGTCGTGGGCATGAGGATTCTGCTCGCCGGGGCCACCGGCACTCTCGGCTCGTTCCTGCACAAGGCCCTGTCGGCCCGCGGCCATGACGTTCTGCCCGTCGCCCGCAGCGGTGGGGAGCTGCGGTACGACATCACCGACCCGGCCGCGGTCGCCGCCCTGTACCGGGCCGCCGGCCCGCTGGACGCCGTGGTCAGCGCCGCCGGTCACGTGCCGTTCAAACCGGTCACCGCGATGAGCCCGGAGGACTATCTGTCGGCGTTCCACGGCAAGGTGCTCAGCCAGATCGAGCTGGTCCGCCAGGGTCTCCCCCACGTCGCCGAACGTGGGTCGTTCACGCTGATCACCGGGATCCTGGCGCGTGAGCCGATCGTCACCGGCACCGCCGCCTCGATGGCCAACGCCGCGGTGGAGGCGTTCGTGCGGGCCGCCGCGATCGAGATCGCCCCGCAGCGGATCAACGCGGTCAGCCCCACCGTGTTCACCGAGAGCCTGGCGAGCTACGGCAATCTGTTCCCGGGCATGGGCTCGGTCGATGTCGCCGACGTGGCCGAGGCGTATGTCCGGTCGGTCGAAGGGGCACAGACCGGGCAGGTCTACACCCTCTGAGTCCGGCGTTCGTCACCATCCCGGCGTGACAGCGGACCCCTGAGCGCCACGCATCTCGATGTCGAACGATCCGGGAGGTCCGGACCTCGGTGACCAGGGTGGCGCCGGCGTCCAGCCCTCGTGCGACGACCTCGCCCGCCGTACGGGGTCACGGTCGACTTGCCGCCGGGAATGCGCATCCTCACCTCCGGGTGTTGCAGTGGAGCTCTGGCATCGCCCGGATAGCGGTCAGTTCCCGGCCGTATGGAGGCGGTGGCGGCGGCGCATGATGAGCCAGGAGATCCAGCCGACGCCGATGATGAAGCCGAAGCTGATGATCCGGTAGAGGACCACCGCGGCGATCGCGGTGGACGCGGTGATGCCGCCGGCCATCAGTCCGAGGATCAGGGCGCTGTCGATGATGCCGAGCCCGCCGGGGACGATGGTGACCGTGCCGGCGGCCATCCCGGCACAGAACGCGAGCAGCAGCTGGGCCGGGTTGATCGGCTCGCCGCTCACGGCCCGCACGCACATCCACAGGCAGACGGCGTCGAGGCCCCAGTTGAGGACGGCGAAGACGGCGGCGGCGATTCCGCGGCCGGGCGTGAGGCGGGCGCCACCGAGCTGGCCGACGAAGGCGCGGACCTGGTCGAGACCGTGGTCGGCGGGGCGGCGGCGGAGCCGGTTGACCAGGGCGAGGATGGCTCTGGCGACCGGGTCCACGATCGTCGGATCGTTGCTGACGCGCTGTACGCCGACGACGAGCACCAGGATGACCGCGGCGAGGCCGGTGAGGCCGTACCAGTGGACGTCGCCGTCGGAGGCCAGCGCGCTCACGGCGGTGACGACGGCGAGGGCGGTGGTGGACAGGATGCCGGACAGGGCGATGGCCCAGGAGGCGACCGCCGGGGTGGCCTGATGTTTCGTCGTGACCGGGACCACCTCGGCGCAGTGGAACACCGAGTCACCCGGCACCTACCGGACGGGCCTCCACCATCGCGAGCATGGTGGAGAACGTGAGTAGGTCGCCGGATACGCGCGCCGGTGCGAGGGCGCGGAAGCGTCACCTCACGAAAGCGCCGGCCGGAGGCTCTCCTCAGGGGGGCCGAGGACGAGCTCGCTCTGCAGGACGAGGGCCGCCCCGCCGATCGCCGCCGCGTCGGCCCCGTTGACCGACGGGACCACCCGCACCGGATGCGCCCGGCGCGCGAAGGTACGGCGGTCCACCTCGCGCTGGATCACCGCCTGGTAGATCGACCCGGCCACGGCGAAGCTCGGCCCGGCCAGCACGATCGTGTCCACGTCGAAGAGGCCGGCCAGGGTGACGGCCGCACACCCCAGATAGCGGGCCGACCGCTCGACGAGGCCCCGCGCCTCGCCGTCACCGGCGTTCGCGGCGGCCGCGATCCGCGCGAACTCCATGAGGAAGTCATCGCCGGCCGGATCGAGCGCCAGCCGCTGCGCCAGCCCGGGCATCGCCAGGGCCTGACGGACCACGGCCGACGGACCGGCGTAGTTCTCCAGACAGCCGGCATTGCCGCACGAGCACTCGTCACCGTCGATGTCGACCGAGATGTGACCGATCTCCACGCTGTTGGAGGAACTGCCGCGATACACCTGACCGGCGACCACGACCCCACCGCCGATCCCCGTGGCCATGTAGATGCAGGCGTAGGTGCTGCGCGCATCGACCGCCCCCAGCCAGTACTCGCCTATCGCGGCGGCGGCGGCGTCATTGTCGAGCAGCACGGGCAGCCGCAGGTCTTCAGCGAGCCGCGGCGCTACCGGGTAGCCCAGCCACTCGTCGGTGGGCTGCGGGGTCAGCAGGCTTCCGGTACGCCGATCCTGCGGGCCGTAGCCGACCAGGCCGACGCCCAGCACCTTGTCGCGGTCGACTCCCGCCGTGGCCAGCAGCGCCTCCACTTGCGACGCCACCAGCGCCAATGCCTGCTCCGGCGGTTTCACCAGGCCCCGGAACGACGTCCGGGCCACCTGCCGCCCGGCCAGGTCGACGACCACGATCACGCAGGTGTTGCGCTCGAACTGGACCCCTACGCTGTACCGGGCCTGCGGGTTGAGCTGAACCAGCGTGCGCGGCTTGCCCCCGGTCGGCCCGCCACGGCCGGCCTCGATCACCAGGCCGTCGGCCATCAGCTCGCGCACCACCTCGGAGATCGTCGCCCCGGTGAGCCCGGTCGCCGCCGCCAACTCGACCCGGCTGCTCGCCCGCACCGCGCGGATGACGTCGAGAACAAGGCCACGCGTCTTCGGCCGGCTGCCCCAGATCGGGCTGGTGCCCACATGCCCTCCCTCGTCCGCCTCCGTGTCACGCCACCCTACTTGCCGGCCGGCGCGAATCCGACCCACGCGTGCCTCGATCACCATCCATGTCCGTACCAGCTGATTTGACTTTCGTAACCTGCCGAATAAAGTCAATCGATATCGTCTTCCGTCGATCCCCCATCGATCCCCTACGGCAACGAGGACCTCGCATGAGACATCGGCACGCCCTGCTGGCCACGGCGGCCACGGGCGCCCTCGCCCTGGCCGGCGCAGCAGCCGCCACCCTTCCCGCCGCGGCAGCCGCCACCGGCTGCTCGGTCACCTACCGGGTGCAGAGCCAATGGCCGGCCGGCTTCACCGCCGACGTGGCCGTCACCAACCTCGGCTCGGCCATCACCGACTGGACACTCACGTTCGACTTCCCCGACAGCGGTCAGAGGGTGAGCCAAGGCTGGAGCGCGACCTGGACACAGACCGGCGCTCGGGTCTCCGCCTCGAGCATGACCTGGAACAGCTCCCTGAGAACCGGCGCGACCACCTCGCTCGGTTTCCTCGGCCAGTGGAACGGCACGAACCCGTCGCCCGCCTCCTTCGCGCTCAACGGCACCGCCTGCACCGGCGCGGTGACCTCGCCGTCCGCGAGCCCGAGCTCCCCGGGGCCGAGCACCCCGCCGCCCGCGGGACCCGCTCCCGAGCTCAAGGTCGCCGGCAACAAGATCGTCACCCCGCAGGGCCGACCGTACCGGCTGCTCGGCGTCGACCGCTCCGGCAGTGAGTTCGCCTGCGTACAGGGCAAGGGCCTGTGGGACTCCGGACCGGTCGACCAAGCCTCCGTCGACGCGATGAAGACCTGGAACATCCATGCCGTACGCATCCCGCTGAACGAGGAATGCTGGCTGGGCGTCAACGGCTCGCCCAGCGGGCCCGCCTACCAACAGGGCGTCAAGGAGTACGTGGACCTGCTGGTCGCCAACGGCATCAACGTGATCCTCGACCTGCACTGGACGTGGGGCGCCTACACCACCGGGCCGGACTGGCACTGCAAGGACGAACAGGCGACCTGCCAGAAGCCGATGCCCGACGCCCGGTACACCCCGCAGTTCTGGACCGGGGTGGCCAACACGTTCAAGGGCAACGACGCGGTGGTCTTCGACCTGTTCAACGAGCCGTACCCGGAGATCGCCGTCGACTGGAACAAGACGGCGGGCTGGCAGTGCCTGCGCGACGGCGGCACCTGCCCCGGCATCGCCTACGAGGTGGCCGGCATGCAGGACCTGGTCGACGCGGTGCGGGCCACCGGCGCCACCAACGTTCTGATGATCGGCGGCCTGGAGTGGGCCAACGACATGCGCGAATGGCTGACGTACCGGCCGGCCGATCCGCTGAACAACCTGGCCGCGTCCTGGCACGCGTACAGCTTCAACGCCTGCGCCACCGAGTCGTGCTGGGACATCCAGATCGCCCCGCTCGCGCAACAGGTGCCGGTCGTGATCGGCGAGTTCGGGCAGGACGACTGCGGCTTCGACTACATGAAACGGCTGGTGGACTGGGCCGACGCCCACGCCATCGGCTACCTGCCCTGGACCTGGAGCCCGTGGGGCTGCACCACCGGCGCCGTACTGATCAAGGACTACAACGGCACACCCGAACCCGGCATCGGCGAGGGGTACAAGGCGCACCTGCTCACTCGGAGCCCGTACGCCTGACCGTCTCTTCGGCCGGCCGGTGACCCCTTGCCGGCCGGCCGAAGGCTGTCCCCCTCGTCGGCCGCCATGGCCGGTCGCGAAGCCTCGGGGTGGGACGGGGCATTTGGGTCAGAGGCAGGATGGCGTGTAACGGTCGATCCGCAGACCGCGGAACTCGATGTCGTTGGCCGTCTTTCCGACGAAGACGAACCCTCGCGCCTCGGCTCGGGCGACCGCGAACGGGTGCGCCGGCGTGCCGAGCTCCGGCACCGAGGTCCAGGCGTGCGGCCGGAGGCTGAAGAACCGGGTCACCGTCCGGCCGTGGGTGGACGGGATCCGGGTGGCCCACTGGGCCCCGCCGCTCCAGTGCGAGGCCGGCCTCAGCTGGAGGTACAGGTCGTCGGTGGCACTGTAGGTCAGCAGGAAGCCGGCCGAGCGGGACAGGTCGGCCTGCGCCTCGAACCGGTTGGCCAGCCACAGGACCGCCACGTGCCACTCGGTACCGAGGAACGAGATCCGTGCGGCGTACTTCGAGTGACCGCGCGCCGGGACCAGAAGGCTGCCGGTCGCCGGCACGGTGGTGCCCTCTCCGCTGGCCAGCCACTGCTGGTAGCGGTTGATCGATGGGGTGGCGCACTCCCCGTGGGCGGCGGCGGCCGGGGCCGGCGACGCTCCGAGGGAGACGGCCAGCACCGTGGCGGCCGCGATCAAAGACTTCCGCATGGACGAGCTCCCTCGCAGCGCGAATCAGTAAGGTTTATTAAGAGTGTCCTACCGAATCAGGAACATCAATACCCCGACCGTGGATACGTGGCTCGCGCCGTGGCGGTGTTCTCTCCGTCGTCGACCGAACGTGTCACTCATGAGGGGGCCGAGCGCGGCTAGGCTCGCGAGCATGGGTTTCGAGGTCGCCGCTGAGGCGTACGGGAAGTTCATGGGCCGTTTCTCCGAACCGCTGGCCGCGACGTTCTCCGATTTCGCCGGCATCGGCCCGGCGCGCCGGGCGCTCGACGTCGGGTGTGGACCGGGAGCGCTGACGGCGGAACTGATCCGGCGCCTCGGCAGCGGGCACGGCGGGGACGGTGGCGGGGCCGTCGCCGGGATCGATCCGTCGCAGGCGTTCGTCGCCGCGGCCCGGGCACGGTTTCCCGGTGTCGACATCAGGCTCGGCCCGGCGGAGGACCTGCCGTTCGGCGACGACGCCTTCGACTGTGCGCTGGCGCAGCTGGTGGTGCACTTCATGGCCGACCCGGTGGCGGGACTGCGCGAGATGGCCAGGGTCACCCGCCCCGGCGGGACGGTGGCAGCCTGCGTGTGGGACCACGCCGGTGGCCGCGGACCGCTGTCACCGTTCTGGCGGGCGGTCCACGACCTCGACCCGGGAGCCCGCGACGAGTCACGGCTCGCCGGCACCCGGGAGGGGGAGCTGGGCGATCTGCTGACCGCCGCGGGCCTGCGCGACGTGAGCTGCGCCGTGCTGACGGTCACCACCCGGTTCGCCGGCTTCGACGAGTGGTGGGAGCCGTACACGTTCGGCGTCGGCCCGGCCGGTGACCACGTGCGCGGCCTCGACCCGGTGCGCCGGGAGGCGTTGCGCGAGCGGTGCGCGGCAGACTTCGGGCCGGGGCCGTTCGATGTCACCGCCGCGGCGTGGGCGGCGGCCGGGCGCGTCTGACACGGTCGGGTGAGCCGGTGGCCGCGGAGCCCCGTTCAGCGGCCGCGCCGAAAGCTCAGGCCGGCGCGCGTTCCGGTCCTCGCGGTGTCGGGTCGCCGCGGCATCTCGGCGAGCACAGCTTCCCGCCCTGGAGCTCTTCGGTCACCAGACGGGGCGCACGGGCACTCTCCCGACCGCGTGTCGGCTGCCGGGGGCTACTTCGGCGACGACTCGCCGGCCGGCGCCGCGGTCGTGGCGCGTCGGCGGTAATACCTCGCTTGGCGATCGCGGTGGGCGCACGACTCATGGCAGTAACGCCGGCGCGGATGGTGCTGCACGAAGAACAGGCAGCAGTCCGGGCCCTCGCAGCGGCGCAACAACCGGGTCCGGCCTCCGGTGAGCAACTCGATGCAGGCGGTGGCCAGGCCGCCGAGAAGCGCGGCATCCCCGGTCGCGGCGCCTCGGCGGCTGTCCGCGACGAGCGCTCCACTGGATCGCCGGATCATCTGCGGGGACGTCGGCGCCTCGGCGGCGACCGCGTTGACGTGCACGATCGCGGCCGCCGGTGGCGTGGTGCCGGTGACCGTCGCCGCGAACAGGGTGTGGATGCTGTCCCGCAGCGCCCTGGCCGCCGACGTGTCCCGCGCCGGCTGGGCGCCTGCCTCCGTGAACCACAGCGTGGCCAGAGCGGTCGTGCCGAGGAAGTCGTCGTCGCCATACAGCGTGTTGGCGAACTCCACGACCAGCGGTTCGGTGCCCAGGATCGGCAGCTCCACATCACCCACCCGATAATTCTATGCTGACGGTACGGACGGACTGCTACCGTCAGCCGCATGATGACCTGGCGGCACGTCACTCCTGATGACTTCCCGCTGCTGGCGCACTGGCTGGCGCAGCCGCACGTGGCCCGCTGGTGGCATCACGAGACGTCGGCGGCGGCCGTGGAGCGCGACTTCGGGCCCACCGCGCGCCGCGAGGAACCGAACGAGGACCTCCTGGCGATCCTCGACGGCACACCGATCGGGCTGCTGCAACGCTCGTTCCTGCACGACTACCCCGAATACGTCGACGACTTGACGCCGCTCACCGCGGTGCCGCCGCGCGCTATGTCGATCGACTATCTGATCGGCGACGCGGCGAACGTGGGTCACGGCATCGGCACCCGGATGATCCGCTCGGCGCTGGAGCACCTGTGGCGCGACCACCAGGACGCCGAGTGCGTGATCGTGCCGGTGCACGCCGACAACCGCCGTTCGTGGCGGGCGCTGGAGAAGGCGGGCTTGGCTCGTGTCGCCCAGGGCGAGATCGATCCGGACAACCCGATCGACGACCGCCGGCATTTCGTCTATCGGAAAGACCGGCCCACGGCCTGACGACATCAGGGTGCCCGACCTCGGCCCACGCCCGAAGCCGATCCTGTCGGTGCCGAAGAAGCCGTACCGTATGACGCCCTTGGCCGGGCCGTCCTTGGGGGCGATGAAACGCACGCGGCGGACCGGCAGGACAGTGACCACCGCCGAGGCCAGGAGAGCCGGGCCGGTCGGTCCGCGGCGTGCGCCTCCGCCGGGGCGGCCGTGAATCCGGTGGTGTGGCGGGCGGGGATGTGCCATCGTCGGCCCCGTGTCTGTCGAACTGATTCGCGCGAGCCGCCTGACCGATGCCGTCCCGTACGCCTACGCTTCGGTGGTACCCGCCGGTGCCCGGCTCGTGCACACCGCCGGAGCGTGTCCGATCGACGTCCACGACCAGGTCGTAGCGCTTGGAGACATCTCCGGGCAGGCCGAACAGGTCATGGACAACCTTGAGGTGGCGCTGCAGGCGGCAGGGGCCGCACTGACAGACGTCGTGCGCACGACCGTCTACGTCGCCAGCACCGACCAGGCGGACCTCGTCACAGCCTGGAACGTCGTGCGCGCCCGCTTCGGCGACCACGACGCGCCGAGCACCTTGCTCGGCGTCACAGTGCTCGGCTACAGGGGACAGCTCGTCGAGGTCGACGCGGTTGCCGTAGTGAGCTGAACCCACCGAGATGGACATCGGCGCTGCGGGTCCTCGCAGGAAGTCGGTTTCGGACGCCGGTACGCCTGGAGCATGGGCGTCGACTACCGCATCGACGGCGGACACACCGTTCGGAGCGGGATGCCGTGCGTCCCCTAGCCGGCCGGGTCGATTAGCGCAGGCGTGAAGCATGCGGCCCACGTCAGGGCGAGGAAGAGATCGACGTTCGACGGCATGCACGACCACACGGCCAGGCCGCCGGGGCGCTTCCCCGGCGACACCCGGGCGAATGCGTCATCCAGTCGGCCACCCAGAACAATGGTGAGCGTCCAGCGCAGACAACTCGCCAGGGCGGCACCGACCGCGAACATGGTGACACCGATGAGAACCGTCGCCACCACGCCGGCGGGACCGGCGAGCGACGGCACGCCCCGCGGGACGAACGTCACCGCCACAAAGAGCAGGAATGGACCAGCGGCGACGAACATCCAGGCGTACGCGCGATCTCCGTTCGCCGACGCAACGTCGGCCGCGCCGGCCGGGCCTCGCCTGACGTCCCTCCGAAAGTCGTTCATGCTGGTGCGCCGCTCCGGCGGCTCACCGCGGTCGACCCACCACCTCAACATCGCCGGCGCAACCAGGCAGGCCACCCAGCCACCGAAATCCCGCAGCGGCGGCCCGGCGGACGCCTCGACGGCCTTCCGGGCCCACTCGGGAACATCCATCCGTCTGCCACTTCATGTCGGTTCTCTGCGACACCGCGATCCGGTCCCGGCCTCGATCATTCCATCGATGCGCGAAAGTAGACCGTACTCGGGGCACAGCGAGACGAGGGAGCCTGCTGGTGTTCGTCGCTGTCCATCCCAGCCCCTGGCGCGCCGATGTGCTCGCCGTGGCGCCCGACGGCTCCCGGGTGATGGCGTGGGAGGCGCAACTACGCGCGCATGGCGGATGCCACCCGGCAGGAACGCATCGCCCGGGCCCACGAGGCCGCCGCGCGTGCCGCGGACCTCGCCGCCCGGACCGCCGCCGCCCGGCAGCGCATCGCCGCCGATGACGATCCCAGCGCCACGGGCGAGCCGGTCACCCCCGATCGCGCCTCCGAGATCCGGCTCCGTCGATGAGCCGGCCGGCGTGCCCGTCGAGTGGCCGACGCCACTCGTTTCGCTGCTCCTGCCCCGGGTAGTGCTTGAACACCCTGAGTGGAGGAGAAGAATCGTGAGTACCGTTACCGAGTCCGTGGACGTGAGCGTGCCGATCCGCACCGCCTACAACCAGTGGACCCAGTTCGAGGACTTCCCGAAGTTCATGGACGGTGTCGAGTCGATCGCCCAGATCGGCGACCGACGTACGCACTGGGTGACCAAGATCGCCGGTCAGACCCGTGAGTTCGACGCGGAGATCACTGAGCAGCACCCCGACGAGCGGGTGGCGTGGAAGAGCGTGGGCGGCGACACCACGCACGCCGGTGTGGTCACGTTCCACCGCCTCTCCGACGCCGAGACGCGGGTGACGATCCAGCTCGACTGGAAGCCCGAGGGCCTTGCGGAGAAGGTCGGCAGTGCCGTGGGTGTCGACAGCCACCAGGTGAAGGCTGACGCCAAGCGGTTCAAGGAGTTCATCGAGAGCCGTGGCACCGCTACCGGTGCGTGGCGTGGGGACGTCGAGCGACCCGGCGTCTGATTGATCGACTCGGCGGCCGGCACGGTATGTGCCGGCCGCTTTCACGCCGTCGGCGACTTCTCGTCGGGTTCGGGGCCGCCGGCGAGCCGGGTCAACAGTTGCTGCAAGGTGTGCCATTGCTGTGGCGTGAGCCGGTCGTGGAAGACGGCGAGGGCGTGGTCGCAGCGATCGAGGCCGGCGTTGAGGGCGGCGCAGCCGGTGTCGGTTATGCCCGGCCTCTGCGCGTCAAGGCGATCATGGAACGAGTTCTCGGCGAGCCGGTGCCCGACGGATCGAGGGCTTACGATGCGCTTGTTCCCGATGACCTATGTAGATGGTGGGCGTCGGGCGCGGTGTGCATCGACAGACCGGCTTCCACGGGGGAATCATGATCAGAAAACCGGTATCCGTACGAGCGATCCTGGCGTCATTGCCGGCTCTGGCGGTGGCGCTGTCGGCGGCGCAGGTCCTCGCGGCTCCCGCAGCGGCCAGCGCCGCGCCCGTCGGCGGGGTGGCCGGGGCGGCTCCCGCCCGGGCGGACCTGGAGTTCGCCTGGCGTCCGGACTCCACCGACGTGTCCTACCTGGGCGGCATGGGTGCACGCGCGCTCGTGCAGGCGGTCGCCACCAACGTCGGGACAAGACCCGCATCCCGGGTGACGTTCCACTTCACCCCGCCGCCGGGCAGCACGATGGATCCCGCCGAGAACGAGCAGTTCGGCTGGACCTGCGACACCTCGACCCCGACGTGGGCCTGCACCAACGGGCGTACGCTCGGCGCCGGTGAACTGGAGGGCCTGAACCTGACGGTCCTGCTCCCCGCCGGGACCGTGGGCGACACGGTGACCATGAGGGGATCGGTGTCCACCACCACACTCGAGCGCTCGCTGCGCAACAACAGCGGCGAGACGACGTTCCGGTACGTCGTGCCGCGTCCCGCCGACATCGCGGTCAACAGTGTCTCCGTCGTTCCCGCCCAGCGGGTGAAGGCGCACGAGCAGTTCGACGTGCTCGTCGAGGTGGACAACGTCGGGGGGAGCCCGGCTCACGACGTCACGGTGCGGGTTCCGCTGCCCACGGCCGTCCGGGCGGCATCCCTCGACCCCGAGTACCCCGGGTGGAGTTGCGCCCTGGTCGGTGGGGATGCCGGGCAGGCTGTCGAGTGTGCCCGCGACAGCGCGTACGACGTGACCCAGCCGTACAACTGGCTGCGGCTGCGGCTGGTCGCCGGACCGGGCACGCCGGACGGGCCGCTGGTCTTCACCGCCACCGCCGCCACGACGAGCCCGGAGGAGAGCACCGAGAACAACACCGCCGGTGGCGGCACGGTCTACCACGCCGAAGGGGTGATGAGCGGTCGGGCCTGGCTCGACGACGACCGGGACGGCCGGCGGGACGCGGACGAGCCGAGCGCGTACGGAAAGGTCGGCAAGATCGAGTTCGTGCTGGAGGGCACCGAGCCGGACTGGGACGTCCCCCGCGGCCACCTCGACGAACGAGGCGCCTACTCCATGCGGCTGAAGCCGGGCCGCTACGTGGTTGACGTCTATCTGGCGGCCGGGACGCCGTACGTGTTCACGGTGCCGGACGCGGGTGACGACACCACCGATTCGGATGTCATCGGCAGCACCGGTGACTACTACAACCGGGGCTGGAGCGCCGTGGTGGAGGTGACCGACGCCGGTGAGGCCGTCGTCGACATCGGCCTCGTGCCGGTCGCCTGACATCCGGAGCCGTTGAGTCCTCGCAGGCCACATCGAACGGCACTGCTGTGCTGCCTCAGCGCAGCGGTGCCGGCCCGATGTGGCTGTCAAACCTTCTCGAGTACGCGTTCCGGCTGCTCGGCAGGCACCCTGTTCCGCGCCCGCTCATGGCGGATCGGGACGGTCACGCCGACGGTGAGCATGGCGACGCCGAGCAGGATGAACGCCACCGCGGCCGGGATGCGCCACGCGTCGGGCAGGTAGAGAGCGGCGAACCACACGCGGTCCTCGCTGCCGTTGAAGATCATGAACAGCGGAATGAGGCCTTGCGGGATCAGCGGGATCCAGCACAGCGTCCACATCGCGGTGACCAGTGCCGACTTGCCCTTCGGCAGTTTCGACGCCGCCGCCCCACGCTTGGCGACGGTCAGGGTGACCGTGCCGCCGCCGCGCATGGCGGCGAGCAGTTCCGGCCCGGTGGCGCGCAGGCGCGTACCGGCCTGGCGTCCGCCCCAGAGGGTGAGCAGAACGCCGGTCAGCAGGCCGACGAGGACAGCCGACCAGCTGACGAGTGGTCGGTCGAAGTGGGTCCCGGCCCAGGCCACCGCGGCGGCCGGGACGGCCGTGAGAACGGTCAGCAGCAGGGTGACGATGAGCTGGCCGAAGATCTGGCCGGCCTCGAGAGGATTCCCGGTGCGGCGTTTCGGCTCCAGCACCGGGACCAGGGCATAGACCGATACCAGGACGATCAGGCCGGCACCGCCGCCGAGCATCGCGAGCAGCAATGCCAGCACCCATGGCCAGGTCTGCGCATCCCCACCGGCGATGGTGCCGGCCACCGTGAGCACGACACCGACCGGAGCGACCTGCAGCAGCCAGGCGAGCTGGCGGCCGCGGATCTCGGCCCGTTCCCCGCCGGGGTTGACCAGGCTCAACCACAGCGCGGTCCCGTCGAGGCCGATCAGGTTCGCCGAGGTGGCGGCGGCCATCGACACGACGATGAGGCCGGCCCAGGGCAGCATCGCCCACCAACCGGCGATCACCGGGACGAGTGTGTAGAGCGTGCCGAAGAACAGCGCGTAGAAGAACAGATGCGTGCGCATCAAGTCTCGCGACCAGGTACGCAGTTCCTTCGCCGCGACCGCGCCGACCATGCCCCGGGCGGCGAGGCGGTCCAGAACCGTCCCGGTCGCGCCGCTGCCCTTCGGCGCCCACTGGGACGGACGGGTGGTCATGCGCTGGACCAGCAATCGCGCCCACAGCACGAGTACACCGGCGATCACCACGACCAGGCCACCGAGCGCCGCCGCGACCAGCGCCCAGTCACCGCGCCCGGCCGCCTCGACCGCGAGCAGGCCCCATGACGACGGCAGCCAGTACAGCACGGAGGCGAAACCTGGCGGGAAGCCGTAGGTGAACAGCTCCGATTGGGCCGCTGCCCAGATCAGCACCCACGACTGGTTGAGCAGCACCGCCATGCCGGCGTTGACCAGCGCAGCCAGGATCGCGCCGAGCCGGGACCGGACGGCCACCGCCAGCAGGCCCACGACAAGCCGGGACAGAACGAGAACGAAGACCAGCCCGAGTACGGCCGCGGGCGCCGACACCACGACAGCGGCCGCCCCGAGCCCGGTGGCGTAGGCGGTCAGCGACGTGAAGGCGATCAGGCTGACCAGCGGCGCGATCCCCACCGACCCGGCGACGAGCAGACCGAACGCCAGACGCACCGGCCGTAACGGCAGCAGAGCGAAGTGCTCGGGCCGCAGGCTGTCGTCGCCGCCGGTGTAGACCGGCCCGAGGACCCAGCCGAACATCCAGCAGGCCAGCACCACCGCGAGCAGATCACCCCGGACGACCCCGGGCACGAGGTCGCTGCCCGCCAGCACCACGGTGCCGGCGGCGAGCAGCAGCCCGGCGATCCCACCGGTGATCATGTTGACGGCGCGGGCTCCGCTGAGCGAGTGAGCGAGCACCCGCAGCCGCATCGCGATCAGGATCCGAGCCACGACGGCGCCTTCCGGATCGCGTCCGCGGCGCCGACCAGTTCGACGAACCGGTCCTCCAGGCTGCCGCCGTCCTGCACCTCGGCCAACGTGCCGGCGGCCACGACGCGGCCGGTGTCGATCACGGCGACGTGGTCGCAGAGCTGCTCGACCAGCGCCATCACGTGACTGGACAACACCACCGACCCGCCACCGGCGACGAACGTCTGCAGGATGCCGCGGATGGTCAGGGCGGAGACCGGATCGACGGCCTCGAACGGCTCGTCGAGCACCAGCAGGCGCGGGCCGTGCAACAGCGCGGTGGCCAGGCCGATCTTCTTACGCATGCCGGTGGAGTAGTCGTTGACCAGCGTGCGTTCGGCGTCGAGCAGATCGAGCACGTCGAGCAGCTCCTCGGCGCGGGCGGCCGCGGTGACCGGGTCCAGGCCACGCAACCGGGCCAGGTAGACCAGCATCTCCCGGCCGGTCAGCCGTTCCGGCAGCGCCAGCCCGTCGGGCAGCACACCGGCCAGCGCCCGCGCCCGCAGAGGGTCGGCCCACACGTCGACGCCGAAGATCCGCGCGTGCCCGGCGTCGGGCCGCAGCAGGCCGACCGCCATCGACAGCGACGTGGTCTTACCGGCTCCATTGGGTCCGACGAGACCGTAGAACGACCCGGCCGGAACGGACAACGTCACGTCGTGCACCGCCGTCTTGGGACCGAAACGCTTGACGAGCCCGGCAAGGTGCAGCGCGGGATCCGGTGAGGGCACGAGGAACTCCGTCCGGGAAGGATCGATGTGTCGCGAATCCTATGCGGACACGGACTCCTCGATGTGCCCGTCGGTCCGAGATCGCGTCGGCTCGACGATCGGCGGCACACCTGGCGGCGTACGGCTGAATGATGATGTGGTCGTCCATCCCTTGAGGGATGGCAGGAGCGGCGGTCCCGGAAACGATGGGGGCAGGCCGGGAAACCGGCAAAGGGCCCACATCGGAGGCGGAGACACCATGACAACGAGGAAGCAGCCGAACGGGCGATGGGCGCCCTGGTGGGTCTACGTCGTGATCATCGTCGGCGCGAACTACGCCAAGCAGTACCTCATCCAGGACTGGCCGGTGATCGTCAACGCGGCGATCACCATCGTCCTGGCCGGCACACTGTTTCTCATCATCACGGCTGTGTACCGCAACCGACGGCGGCGTTGACGTGGCAACCCGGCAGGGCCGGGCGGTCGATCACCGCGGGCACAGGGTCTGGATCAGCGTGTCCGGCCGCCCCGGACGCAGCAACTGGGCCACACCGGGGCCAGCGGGCGACCGCGCATGTTGCCGGGAAGCATCTCGTTACGGGCCGCCACCGAGAAGTGCATCCGCCATGCCGACGACTCCAGCGTCCGCTTGACCAGCAGGTCACTGGCCCGGATCGCGGCGTTGGCAGCGACCTGGCCCACCACGATGCTCAGCCGCACCCGCTCGGCGACCAGGGCGTACGCCGACAGATCCGGCAGCAGGCCGGGCCGGCCCAACGGACTCAACGCCTGCACCAGCTCGAAATCGTCGACGACGACCAGCAGCGGCCGGTCCCCGGCGCGGGCGGCGATCGTCATCCGCTCCTCGAGAACCTGCTTGAGAGCGGCGACCATGCTCTCCAACTCCCCGATCGAGGTGGCGGAACCACTGATCGGTGCACCCGGGCCGAGGAGTTCCAGCAGCCGGCCGCGGAAGTCGACGACGAACGTCTGCGTGCCGGCCCGGGCCGCCTCCCCCACCATCCGCGCCAGCGTCGACGTGCGGCCGGTCTCCGCATCCCCGAAGACCAGCAGGTGACCGTCGCGGCCGGGCACGAACGACGCCGGCCGGAACCCCGACTCGCTGAGGCCGAGCAGGATCCCCTCGTCACCCTGGCGTTGCGCCTCGGCACGGCGGAACTCCCCCGCCGACAGGTCGTCGAGAAGCAGCAGACGCCCGGCCGGCGGCGCCGACGAAGCCGCGGCGACCGCGGTGACCACGTCGTCGACACCACCCGGTGCCGACGAACCGGCGCCCATCTGAGGTGCCGCGAGCTGCATCTGCATGCCACCGGCGCCGAGGGCACGCCCTGGACCGGCGCCGGCCAGCGTCGCGCCCTTGACACGGCCGTGCTGGGAGTCGGCCGGCTCGTTGAGGCGCAACTCGAACCGGGTGGCGATCTGCTCCAGCTTGCGCGCGTTGACGTCGGTCCACCGCGCGGTCGTCAGGTGCAGGTGCAGCCCGAAGTTCGCGCCCTCGATCAGCAGCCGCTCGACGACCGGCTCGTACTCGGCGTACCGCTCCTTGAATGCCGCATAGTTGTCGATCACCAGAACGGTGTGCGCCTGCGTGACGCCGTCCGCCGACCGGGCGGCCAGCCCGCGCTGCCCGGACATGCTGCTCACGCCGGTGCGGCGGAACTGGACCGCCCGCTCGTCGAGCAGCGTCACCATCTCGGTCAGGATCCGCGCCACCCGATGCGGCTCCTGCGCGGTGGCATAGGCGCCGACATTCGGCAGACGGCTCGCCGCCGCGAGCAGACCACCACCGAAGTCCAGGACATGAAACATCAGCAGGTACGGAGGGAAGCGTCGCGCCGCCTGTACGAGCCCGGTCGTCATCGCCGAGCTCTTGCCCGTCTGGGGCGCCCCGACGATCGCCAGGTGACCGCCGAGACGGGCGACGTCCACGACGACCGGGTCCTGACGGCGTCGCAGCGGATCGTCGAGCAGGCCGACCACGACCGGCAGGCCGTCCTCGATCGCGGTGGCCGGCAGGTCGAGCCGCGGGTCGTCCAGCGTGAGGAACTCCATCCGCGCCGAGCTCGGCAGCGGCTTCAACCACAGCGGCGGAGCCTGCGGCACACCGCGGAGCCGGTCCACGACGAGAGCCAGATCCGTCCCGGCGCCGCTGCCCTCGGTGGTGACCGAGATCTGCGAGCCCCGGAACCGCCGGAGGGTGGCGGCCGCCCGGAAGAAGCCGTGACCGGGCAACGGGGGCAGTTCGGCGGCCGCCTTGGAGCCGATCGCCGCACTGCTCTCCTCTGCGGTGAAGGTGCGCAGCGCGATCCGGTAGCTGAGGTACGTCTCCAGGCCGCGGATCCGGCCCGCCTCCAGGCGCTGACTCGCGAGCAACAGGTGGATCCCGAGGCTGCGGCCCTGCCGCCCGATCGACAGCAGCAGGTCGAGGAACTTCGGGTCCGCCTCCAGCAGCTCGGCGAACTCGTCGATGACCAGCAGCAGGTACGGCAGGTTCGGCAGGTCCGGGCTCTGCTCGCGCAGCGCCCGATAGTCGCGGATGCCCTGAAGGTCCTGGCCGGCGGCGGCGAGCAGCCGCTGCCGGGCGAGCAGCTCACCGGTGAGCGAGCTGCGCATCCGCTCGATCAGGGTCGGATCGTCGAGGATGTTGGTGATCAGGCCGGTGCAGTGCGGCAGCTCGGCGAGCAGCTCGAACGCGGCGCCACCCTTGAAGTCCACGAACGACATCTGCAGCACGTCCGGGCCGTGGGCCAGCGCCAGGGAGGTGATCATGGAGCGGAGCAGTTCGCTCTTGCCCGATCCGGTCGCGCCGACCAGCAGACCGTGCGGCCCGTCCCCATTGGCGGCGCCCTCCTTCAGATCGAGGACGAACGGGCGGCCGTCGGCCTGCACACCGAAGGTGGCGGTGAGGAGACCGGCCGGATCCCGGCGGTCCCAGCGCGGCTCGACCGGACGCTGGCCGAGCAGGTCCAACAGCAGGTCACCGGCGGAGTCACCGACGAACGACAGGTCGCTGACCAGCTGCCGCCGCCCGATCACATCGGCCACCCGCTGCGCCTCGGCGACCGGCGCGCCGACCGCGGCGAACCGCATCGGCGGTACGGAACTGCGCACCGGCTGCAGCGTGCCGTGACCCCGACCGTCCACCACCAGCACCGCCGACGCCTCCGCGGGGCTGTCACGCGTGCTCTCCGCGATCGTGAGCACCGTGATACCGAGCTCCCCGGCACGGGACAGCGCGTTCTGCAGCAGCGGGATCTCCTGCAGCTCCGACAGCGGGTGATAGGCGTCCAGCACGATGATCAAATGCGTCAGTCCGGCCTTGGCGGTCGACCAGCCGGTCTCGTCGAGCAGCTGCGCGCGCGGCTCGACGACCCGGGCGAGCGCGGTCGCCAGCGACGTGGCGTCGGTGGCGATGCCCGGTAGTCCCGCCGCCGCGTCGGCCCGATGCACCATGTGCGGGATGCCGGCCGTCCAGGCCCACTCCCCCGCCAGCACCGGAGGGGCCGCCACCAGCAACGACAGCTCGTCCGGCCCGCAGCAGACGAGCGCCTCCAGCAGCATCGATCGGGCCAGCGCGGACGCCGCGGCGCGCGGCCCTTCCACCCCGATGACCGCGTGCTCGGTCAGCGATACGGCGAACGGCGCGTCGCGTACGGTGGCGGCGGCGTCTTTGATCTGCTCTGCCCGGTCCTGCAGGTCCGTCATGACGTCCGCCTCGAGGGCGGCGATCTTGCCGATGTCGACGGTCAGCCCCGACGGCACGTCCGCGACACCCGCCGCCAGGTGCAGGAAGTCGGCGTCGGTGAGGCGCCGCTCCCACAGCCGGCCGCCGTTGATCCAGTCGTTGAGCTGGGTGGGCGCCGGGTGGGCCAGCTCCAGGGCCGAGCGGATCTGCCCCTGCGCGGTCGCCACCTGACCCGCCGCGTCGTCGACCATGGCGGTGTAGCGTTCGGCGCGTTTGCCGTTGCGCTTGTCGGCGGCCTTACGGTTGCCGCGGTACATGATCAGCGGCGTGGCCATCGCCGCCACCGTGACGAGCACCCCGAGCACGATCATCTGGGTGTGGCCGCTCACGATCCCGAAGACCAGGATCGTCCCGGTGGTGAGCACCGGCAGGAACACCATCGCCGCCTGCGGCGGCTGCGGCTGCTCCACGGTGGGCGGCGCCGGCAGCTCGAACGTCGTGACCGCCGGCAGAGCCCCCAGCCACCGCCCCCGCCGATGAACCGGCTCCAGCTCGTCAGTCGCCATCGTGGGGTGGCCGCTCGCTAACTTCCGCTGCCAAGGGGAACCGCGTAGTCCGCTCGCACACGACTGTCGAAGTACCTGATCTCGTCATCCGGGAGAGCCTGCGCGAGGCGCTGCGCGAGAGCCAGCCCGTCAATGGCGAACTGCTCCTCGGCCTGAGCGGTCGCAAAACCTGAGGAAAGTGGATCGTCGGAGTTCAGGGTCTCGTCGTAACGGACCGACCAGTCGATCAGGTCACGTACCAGGTCCTCCGGAAGCGGCAGCGTTGCAGGGTCCGTGTTGAAGGTCCCCTCGGAGGTCGAGGACCATAGCGGGTAGCAGTCGTAATCGGACATGACTTTGATGGTCACTTCAGTGTCCCGCCCTTGAGGTTCGCGCCGACCACGAATCCGTTGTCGGAAACCGTGACGGCGACATTGTAGGTCTGACCCTCGAAGAGCACTTCGTAGATCGGCCGGGAACCCCGGCCGGTCACCTGATCACCGACGTGTTTTCCGTCAGTGATCGCACTCATCACCAGGTCCGGAACCTTCTCATCGGGAATACCTGCGGCCCGGAACTCGGGTCCGTGCCGCTCCAAAATGTGAGTAAGCCCGGCGACGGAGTTTCCATTTTCCATGAAAACGATCTTTCCGCTGGACGTTCGGCGGATGTCGACGATGCCTTCCGGCGTGTGTTTCACTCCATTCTTGGCGAGTTCGGACCGGAGAACGTCCGCCGATTCGCCGGGGGCCGTTCCCCTATTGGGCCGGACCCGGCCGACGACGGCCGGCAGCTTGCCGCCGACGCCGCCCACGACGCCGGCGAGGGCCAGGCTGCCGGGGTCGAGTCTGTGGTTCTTGTAGAGCTCGATCAGCGCCTCGGTCGTCACGTTGTTGGCGGCGCCGCGGAAGACGGCGTGGCCCGCGCCGTGGAAGGGCAGGAAGACGCCGATGACGGCGGCCAGGCTGAGATCGGCCGGGCTGATGTCGCGGAACGGGTTGCCGCCCGGGTCGGTGATGACGTTGCCGGCCACCTGCGTACCGCCGTAGATACCGGCGTTGACGACGAAGCGGGTGGACATGGCGCGCAGGCTGCCGCCCGCGGCGCGCAGGGCGAACCGGGCCGCCGCCTGGCCGACCAGCTCGATGATGGCCCACAGCCGCCTGATCGTGAAGGCCGCCTTGACGCCGGAGACCGCGGCCGCACCGCCGAAGGTGAAGACCGACAGGCCGGCGCCGATGAGCAGGGTGAGCCCGATCTCGGCCAGCAGCAGCTCGAACTCGCGCCGCTGGTGTTCGAGCTCCTCGACGAGCTGGTCCAGATGCCGGGCGACGGCGTCGAGCTCTACGCTGAGCTCCTGAACGGTGCCGGCCAGCGTCGCCCACTCCTGGGCGAAGGCGTCGTGGGCCTCGCCCGTCCACACCGCGGCCGCCGTGTTGACCTGGAACTGTGTGGTGTCCGTGGTGGCGCGCAGCCCGCCGGCGACGGTGCGCCACAGCTGGGCGGTGGCGCGCAGGGCGTCGGCGTCGAACCGGGGGAAGTGCGGGACCTCCATGTCCTGCGGCGGATCGTCGTCGACGGTGCCGGCCGGTGCGTCAGTCATGGGCCCTACGGTTCCTGCCGGACCGTGTTCGCGGTCTCCGTCTCGGCGTAGAGACGGCTCGCGGCGGACAGGCGCTGGGAGAGACCTTCGAGGGCCGCCTCGAGCTGCTTGAGGGTGTCGACGCCGGAGCTGAGCACCTCGCGGTAGTCGCCGGCCGCCTCGCTGCTGCCGCTGACGTCCTTCGACTCCGGCTGCCTGGCTCCGCGGTCGAGCATGCCCCAGAGGTGGGCGACGTCGGAGCTCGCCGACAGCACCATGGCGGACATGCCCTGCACGGCTGCCGGGTCGACGGAGAAGACGCTCACGAGAAGGTGCCGCGGACGGCCGACTCGGTGCTCTCGTAGTTGCCGGCGGCGGACTGCATGGTCTGCCCGATCTGGGTGAGCGTGTCGTGCAGGGAGCGCACGTCGGCGTCCCACTGCGCGTAGAGCGACTGCAGCGCCGCGGAGGCGGATCCCTGCCAGCTGTCGCCGAGTCCCTGGATCTGCGCGAGCAGGTTGGCCCGCTGCGCGTCGATTTCCGAGGCACCGGCGGAGACCTGCGCGGCGACGCCCCGGATCGCTTCGGGGGAAACGGCGTAGTCAGACATGAATAACCCTTCGACGGCGTACGCGATTTAAGTTGCCGAGTCCGGACGTTAGCATTCTGAAACAGAATACTGAAGACTTCCGTTCGGTCGTTCCAACCGCCATAGTTCGTCTATCCGAGACGAGAACATGAGAAGGTCGTATGTCCCAGGTTCACATTCTGCTCCTCGGCCCGGAAGGCGTTTTCGCGCGCGTCGCGCTCGCCGATGATATTTCCCTTTCGGCACAACGGAAAACAATCACCCGGTCATTGGGCCTGCCGGACGGTAGCGATCTGACAATCCGAAAGTACGATGGCTCCCCGGTCGATCAGCGAGCCCCTTTCGCGTCTTCGGGGGCGCGGACCGACGATCGCCTTCTCGTCGAGGTCCGGACCGCCGCACGATCCGGACTGCTGGGCAGATTCGGCCGCCAGCGGTCGGCGGCGGACGCGACAGTCGTGCCGTCGGCCTACCGGGTGCTTCCCTGCTATCTGGCGGTGGACACCTCGGCCTCGATGCGCGGTGAGCCGATCGGCCAGGTCAATCACGAGCTGCCGCGGCTGCGCGCGAAGATGCTGCGCGAACCCGAACTGGCCGAGGTCTGCCAGCTGTCGGTGGTGACGTTCGACGAGACGGCGGCCGTGCACGCACCGCTGACCGACATCGCCGACATGCAGCTGCCCGGGTTGACCGCGGAGGGCAGGGGCACCAACTACGCGTACGTCTTCGAGCTGCTGCGCACCACGATCGCGGCGGACCTCTACGAGCTGTATCGCACCGGCCGGCGCCCGTACCGCCCGGTGGTGTTCTTCCTCAGCGACGGCCAGCACAACCGGGCGGACGACTGGCTCGCTCCGCTGGACCGGCTGACCGACCGCTCCGCCTTCTACGGCGCGCCGAACGTGGTGGCGTTCGGGTTCGGCGAGGCGACCGCCGAGACCATCCAGGTGGTCGGCCGTAAGGCGGCCTACATGCCGGAGGAGGGCGCGCCCTCGGCGAAGCTGGACACCTTCATGACCTTCCTGCTCAGCTCGCTGACCAACTCGATGTCCGGGGGCAGGCACGACCGGGACGACGTCTTCGTCGTCCCGCCGGCCGCGCCGACCGGCTGGCGCGCCATCAAGATCCAACGGTGACCGCCCCGCCTCCGGGTCCCGGCGTGGTCCGCCGCATGCTGGACCTGCTGGGCGTGCCGGGAACCGGCCCGCAGACCTCGATCGACGGCCGCGACGACCGTCAGGTGGGCCGGGCGTTCACCGTGGGCGAGCCCATCCTGCCCTCACCGGAGGCGGACGCCCTGGGCGTCACCTCGTGGACGACACAGCCGCGGGTCTGCGCCGACGGCGGTTCGCTGGGTCCGCTCACCGTGCGGGCGGCCTCCGCGGTCGGGCGCCGGCACGCCCGCGTCGGCACGAGCCGCGAGGACGCGTACGCGATCACTCCCGCGGCGGGCGGCGTGGTGGTGGCGGTGGCCGACGGTGTGGGCAGCGCCGACGCCCGTTTCTCGGCGGTCGGCGCCCAGCTGGCCGTGGTGGAGGCGTGCCGGCTGGTGTCGGCGGCGCTGGACAATCGGTGGCGGATCGTCGCGGACGACCTGTGCCGGCAGATCGGCACGGCGATGATGGACGGCGCCGGCCGGTTCGTGCCCGAGGAGTTCGATCATCGGTCGCTGTCCACCACGCTCACGGTGGCGTGGGTCTCGACCGGTGGGGCCTTCGGCGGCTTCCGGGTCGGGGACGGCGAACTGTTCACCCTCACCGCGGCGGGGCTGCAGCCGGCCGGGCCGGGCGGGAGCGGCGACTTCACCGAGACGGCGGCGCTTCCCGGCTCCTGGTCGGTCGCCGAGGAGTTCTCCGGCCGGCTGCAACCCGGGTCCGCACTGGTGGTGGTGACCGACGGGCTGTCGGTGCCGATGCGGTCCCCGGAGGTGGCCGACCACTTCACGCACCGCTGGCGCGACGCGCCGACCGTCGTGGAGTTCCTGCACGACATCTCGTTCGACCGCAGGGGTGAGGCCGACGACCGTACCGCGGTCTGTGTGTGGTTCCGGACCGAGGACGGCGACCGATGACCGATTGGACCGGGCCGGCCGAGCCGCTCGACCGTGACCTGCTGCCGGTGTCCGGCGAGTCGGTGGGAGACCCGGGCGCCAAAGGCGTCGTGTACGTCGTCGACGCGTCCTGCTATTTCAAGGAGTATCTGGAGCCGGTCGACGACGCGTCCCCTCTCGACGAGTTGATCGGCTGGCGGCGGTCGCTGCCGCAGTCCGAGCGGGACTTCCTCGACGAGCACTGCGCCTGGCCTCTGCGCCGGGTTCACCGGGACGGCCGGACCACGGGTTTCCTGATGACGCCGGCACCCGACGTCTTCTGGGCGGACATGCTCGGCGAGCGGCACACCGTCGAACTGCAGCATCTGATCCACACCGCCGCCGCCAAGCGTCTTGGGCTGGACGTTCCGGACCGCTCTGAACGGTTGCGGCTGGTGCGTGACCTGGCCGCCCTGTTCGCGCTCTTCGACACCCACCACATGGTGTACGGCGACATCAGCGAGAAGAACGTGCTGTGGACGGTCCGGGGCACGCCCCGGGTGTACCTGATCGACTGTGACAACGCCCGCCCGGCCGACAGCCCGCACGCCGGCTCGGTGATGGCTCGCAACGAGGGCTGGCGTGATCCGCTGCTCGGCCCGGACGATCGGCCGGACATCGACAGTGACCGGTTCGCACTGGCGGTCTTCTTCTACCGCGTCTTCTACGGCGTCACCGCCTCGGTCGATCAGGACCAGGGCCGGATCCTGCTGCCGGACGACGCACCGCACCTGCCGGAACTGGAGGAGCTGCTGGGCGCGGGTCTGGGCCTGGTGCGTCCCCGGCCGTCCGCGGCGCGGTGGCTGGCGGCCGTCGCGGCGCAACGTCGGCCGCCGCCGGCCACGGTCGCCGCTGCGCCCCCGGAAGCGGACGGTTCCCGCAGACGGGTCTTCGCCGTCACGGCTGCGGGAGTGCTGGTGGCCGCCGCGATGGCCGTGCCGTTGATCGTCGGCCAGACCCACCGGGACACCACGCCGACCTCGGCGTCGTCGGACATGATCAGCCCCGCTCCGCCGTCGCCGCCGTCGCCGTCTCCGTCTCCGTCGCCGGTGTCGCTCGGCCGGAAGGAGGCGATGGCGCAATGGGCGGCGGGGCCGGTCAAGATGCGCGTCGACCACTACAACTCGTGGGTGTACTGGCCGGAGAAGGGGGACGACGAGGAGCCCGCCTCCTGGGCGCAGCTGCGGATCTCACTGACCAACCGCGGCGACGCCGGACTCGTCCTGAGCGACGCGACCGGGCGACTGCTGCTGGTGACGAACGCTGAGCCCGAGGTGCCGTCCGCCCTCGTCACGGTGGTGGAACTTCCCGGCCTGAACGCGGGTCAGGAGTTGTACGGGGTTCCCTTCCAGGACCTGTTGACCTTCACCTACGGCGGTGAGAAGCAGGACGTCGCCTGGAAGGGTGAGCAGGTCGATCCGGGCGCCACTTTCACCGCGGACAGCCCCGACGGTAACGGCGTCAGCTACGAGCTGACTCCGCCGACCGCCGACCCGGGCGATGATCAGGACGTCACGCCCGCTTCGTTGCACATCGTCGGCGTCGCCTGGGTGGACGAGACCGGCGAGGTGCAGGGTTTCACACCGGTCTCGGCGTGGACCGGTCCGAACACCACCGACTCGTTCCTGGCGAAGTGAGCAGGCGCAGTCTCCGCCGTTTCCGGTCGTCTTGCGCCGGCTCAGCACCGCTTTCGCTCCTTTCGACCACCCCGCCGATCGGCGGGAACACCCCCGCCGATCGGCGGGGATGTCTCTATGCCTTTCGGCCGACGGCCGGCCGGCGCCGCGAAAGCGACCAGGCATTTCTTCGTCTCCTCAGCGGGCTCCGCACCTCCACCCCCTTGCTCCGGGGCGGCATGCTGCACGGTGCACGGAAACGGGAGAAGCGAATGTCAACGACTCGGCAAGCGGTCACGGTGGTGGAAGTGGGCGAGGAGGCACCGGCCGGTCGATGGTCGCGGCCTCCGTCACCACGGCGAATGGTCGCCCGGCTGGTCCAGTTCGTCGGCGCGGTCGGCGCGATGATGTCCGTGCTGCCGGTACGCCACCATCACCGGGTCACGTTGCTCGCCGACGTGGTGCCGACCGCCGGGCTGATCACCGCGCGGGTCGCGTCCGCCGTGATCGGCGTGCTGCTGGTCTACCTCGGTGCCGGTCTACGGCGCGGCAAACGTCGCGCCTGGCAGTTGGCTCTCCTGCTGTCGTCGGTCAGTGTCGTTCTGCACCTGGTCAAGGGCGGTCTGGTCCCGGTGCTGATCGCCGGTTCGATCGTCGCGGTGCTGATGTGGCAACGCGACGAGTTCACCGCACCGGGCGACCCGCGTAACCGGTGGCGGGCGGCACGGGCGTGCGCCACGTTCCTCGGTGCCGGTTTCCTGCTGGGATTCGCGGAGATCGGGGTACGCGGCAACCGCCTCGACGGTCAGTTCACCCTGTGGAGCTGGGCCGAGCACGCGGCACTGGGCCTGATCGGGGTGACCGGGCCGGTCCGGTTCGCCCACCCGCTGGGTGATCTCACCGTGTCGATCACCACCGGCACGTTCGGGCTGTTGGCGTTCGCGTCCGGGGCGTTGCTGCTGCTCCGCCCCAGCAGCGGGACCGGTTGTGCACCGGCGGTCCAGCATCCCCGGCTGCGGGAGATGCTCGACCGGTACGGCGACGGCGACTCCCTCGGCTACTTCGCGCTCCGCATGGACAAACAGCTGATCTGGGCGCCGTCGGGGAAGGCCGCCGTGGCGTACCGCGTGGTCAACGGCGTGAGTCTCGCCTCGGGCGACCCTATCGGCCTGCTGTCGGAGTGGCCCCGGGCGATCGCCGCGTGGCTGGCCGACTGCGCCGCACACGGCTGGACTCCCGCCGTGCTGGCGTGCGGCACCGCGGGTGGCCGCGGCTACCAGAAGGCCGGCCTCGACGTGATCGAGTTGGGCGACGAGGCGATCGTCGACGTCGCCGGCTTCTCACTGGAGGGCCGGCCGATGCGGGGCGTGCGGCAGGCGGTGGCGCGGATGCGGCGGGCCGGTTACACCTGCACGGTGGTACGCCAGCGCGACCTGCCCGCGGAAACCCTCGCCGAGGCGGTGGCCTGCGCCACCGCACTGCGCGAAGGGAAGGTGGAGCGGGGTTTCTCGATGGCGCTGTCACGTCTGGGCGATCCCGCCGACGGCGAATGCCTGCTCGTGCTGTGCCGCGACGAGGCCGGCACTCTGCGCGGTCTGCTGCAGCTGGTGCCGTGGGGCCGTCGTGGACTGTCGCTGGATCTGATGCGCGGTGACCGGACCGCGCCCAACGGCCTGACCGAGCTGATGGTCGTCTCCGCGGTCGAGGCCGCCGCCGGCTTCGGGGTGGAGCGGATCTCGCTGAACTTCGCGGTGCTGCGGTCGGTCTTCGCGCGTGCCGAGGAGCTTGGTGCCGGGCCGGTGATCCGGCTGTGGTCGCGGATCCTGAAGGCGGCGTCGCGGCTGTGGCAGATCGAGTCTCTGTACCGGGCCAACGCCAAGTACCAGCCGGACTGGCAGCCGCGTTTCCTGTGTTTCCCGTCCGCACGTGACCTGCCCCGGATCGCGATCGCCGCGCTGACCGCCGAGTCGTTCCTGCCCGCCCGTGGGCCGCGTCTGCCCTCCGGTGTCGCATGAGGCTGACCGGCCTACCACTGATCCTGGCCGCCTGGGCTCTGCTGGCCGTCGCGGTGGTCGTCACCGTACGGCTGTGGCGTCGCCTGCCGGCCCGTCTCGGCGGCCTGGTGCTGATCGAGGTGCTGGCCGTACTCGGGATCGCTCTGATCGTCAACCGGGTCGAGGGCTTCTACCCGTCCTGGCAGTCGCTCGTGGGCAGCGAGACGGCCGCCGCGGTGACCGAGCCGACCGGTGCGGGCCGGCTCGACGTGTCACTGGACGCCGGCACGGTCGCCTGGTCACCGGCCGAGGCCACCGGCTGGCATCTGGCCGTACCACCGGCGCTGATCGCCACCCGCGACTATGCGCAGCACCCGGACCGGCGCTTCCCCGTCGTGATGGTGCTGACCACCGAGCACGCGGCGGCGGCCGTCAAGGACGCCGCGGCCCGGGCCACCGGAGTTCTGACCGTCGTCCTGGTGCCGACCCGGCAGACCACCGTCGCCGCCCTGTCCGGCCTGCCCGCCGTCCTGTCCGCGGACGCCCGCACCGCCGACGGCATCGCGGTCGTGGCCGACCCCGCGTGGCGCCGGCTGACCGCCGCGTGGCCACAGCACGCCTCCTTCGCCACCTTCGACGAGGCGGTACGCATGTCGCCACCGCCGCTGGCCGCTCCCATGAGACTGCCGTCATGAGCATCGACTCCGCGTGGACGCTCACTCTGGCGGTGCTGCTGGTGCTGCTTCTCACCGTCGGGCTGGCCTGGTGGTGGGACCGGCTGCGGATCCTCGGACGTGCCCTGTCGTCGCTCGCCGTCGTGGTGAGCCTCACCGGCACGGCGGCGCTGCGACTCAACCAGCTCACCGAGGCGTACCCCAGCTGGGACGCGCTCGTGGACGCCACTCCTCGCCCACCGGACCCCGACGAGGCAGCGTTGCCGGACACCGCTCCGGACCGGGGACGCCTGATGACCTATCAGGTGGCGGGCCCGGCCAGCGGCCTGGACATGCCGATGCTGGTGTACCTTCCGGCGGCCTACTTCGATCCCGCGCAGCAGACCGTCGAATTCCCGGTCATCGAGGCGCTGCACGGCTATCCGGGCACCCCGGAGACCTGGGTCCGCCGCCTCGACATAGCCGGGCACCTGGATCGGGAGATCGCCGCGGGCCGGATGGCGCCGACCGTGGTGCTGCTCCCCCGCCAGACACCGGACCGGCTGCTCGACACCGAATGCCTCGACCTCACCGGCGGGCCGAAGGCCGAGACCTACATCACCCAGGACGTACCCGCCTGGGCGCTGGCCAATCTGCGGGTACGCGACGACCGCGCGGCGTGGGGTCTGATCGGCTACTCCGCCGGTGCGTACTGCGCGATGAACCTCGTCCTCAAGCACCCGGACCGTTACGTGGCGGCCGCCGCGCTGTCCGGGCTGGCCGGGCCCGGTATCAAGGTCGGCGACAAGAGCGAGGACACCACCAACAACATCCCGTGGCGGCTGCGTCATCTGCCGCAGCCGCAGGTCTCACTGTGGATCGGCTGGGCCGCCGACGAGAAGAACGCCCGCATCGGCTCCCAGCAGGTCGTCAAGGCGGTCAGGCCGCCGCTGACAGTGCAGACCGCGGTGGTCCCGCACGGCGGTCACAGCCACGCCACCTGGCGCCAGATGGAGGCGCCGGCCCTGGATTGGCTCTCGGCCCGGCTGGCGAGGCCCATCACGCGACAGGCAGACGTGCGCCTCCGGTGAGGACAGCACGACGCCCGCCGTTCACGGGCGGGTGGTTCACGGCTGGTGCCGCGCCCACTTCGTGCAGTCGGCGCCGTACCGGGCCTCGCGGTCGACGGCGTTGTCGATCAGGCGGTCGGTGAGCCAGCGGCGTTCGCCGTCGCCGGTCTGCTCGTGCTTGAGCACGTAGGACTCGAGGTTCGCCCGGTCCTGCGGAACGCCGGTCACGCCGGCGTCGCGCCAGTGGCCGCGGTCGGTGCAGAAGGTCACCCTGGCCTCGTCCTGGCCGGTCTTCTCCACGCCCATGGTCTTCACCCACAGCGGCCCGCTCGACGGTTCCTCGTTGTCCGTCACGTCGGCGAACGGGGCGAGGGACTGCTCGTAGAACCGGTCGGTGAACAGGAACCGGCCGACCGGGACGATCGGGGTCCAGTCGGTCGAGCTTCCCTGCCAGTACCAGAACGCCAGGCTCCGCCGGGCGGCGAGAACCTCCTCCGATTCCGGCTCCTGGGACCTCTCCCAGGTGATCGGGGCGTTCGTGGGCCCGTCGATCGGCAGTTTCCGGTACGCCTCCTCGATGGTCATCGAGGACGGGGCCGGGCTGCTCGGCGCGCTCGATGCGGACGGGCCCGGGGCGGGGGGCTCGTCGGAGTCGGTGCATCCCGCGGTCGCCAGGGCCACCGTCACGGCGAGGACCGCCGTAGCGCGCAGCTTCACTTGGACACCTCGTTCTTCCACTCGGCCAGTGTGCCCTTGGTCCACTCGTACCCGCTCTGATAGGAGTCTCCGGCGTGGACGGCGGCGCTGCCCAGCGTGCTCTGACCGAGCCCACCCTTGTAGGTCTGCCAGTCCCGGTAGTCCTCGTCGGTCCACTGGCTCACCGGTTTCGGCTGGCCGTCCTGGATCAGGCCGGCCGGCAGTCCCTCGAGTCTGCCGCTGTTGTAGAGCCCCACCTCGGTGAGATCGACGGCGGTGGTACGGCCGGCGCCGAGCGCGGTGCCGATGTCGTAGGCCACCCGGCCGGTGTTGTCGACCTTCGCGCCCTTTTCGAGGTCCTCCATCACGTTGCCGACGAACCCGTTGGCCAGGTCGCTGAGGCCGGGAACCTTCGACGTCGCCGCGCCCACCACGCCCTCGACCAGCGGGCCGACGACCTTGTACCGGTCCTCGACGCTCTGGTTGTGCTTGTCGTCGAGGTCGGCGCTGGTCGCGTGCTGCGCCTCGTTGGCCCCGAAGTCGATGGCGCCGAGCACGCTGCCGTAGTTGCGGGAGACGACCTCCATCGAGCGCAGGTTGCCGTTGATGTCGTCGTTCGGGTTCTGCCGGCCGGAGAGGATCTCGTCGTACCTGGCCGCCGCGTACACGGCCTCGGCGTTGGCGATCGTCTGGTGGGCACCCTGGTCCTTGCCGATGTCGGCCAGGAACCGGGTGAGGTCGGTGCGGTTCACGTCGAGGGTCTGGTCGGTCACCGTGCGGCTGTCGGCGAGGTTGTGGTTCACGTCCGCGATGTACGCGGACATGATGTTGCCCATCGAGTCGCGCAGCTCCGGGTGGATCAGATCGTTCTTCTTGAACTCGACGGTGTCGCCGCCCGCGGCCGGATCGGTGCGGTTGGGATATCCCCTGGCCTGCTCGTCGGCGCTGGTCTCGTAGATGATCGACTCGACGAGGCGGCGCGCCTCCGGCCCGGGGTGTCGGTCGTGGCGCGTTCGAGAGCGATACCGAACCTGTCCAGGGAGCCGTTCTTGTAGTCCTCGCCGTGGGCCATCAGCTCGGCGGTCCAGCCGGGCCCGCCGGGGACGTCGGGGGTCGCGTTCCAGTCCCGGTCGGTGAGCAGGTAGTCCAGCCGGGGCAGCCGACCGCCCTCGGGGCCGTCGCCGGTGAAGTGCGTGACGCCGGTGAGCAGGTCCCGGGTGGCCTCGCCATTACGCGACAGCGCACTCATCAGCGAGTTGACCGGGTCGTAGCCGGCCGGCGCCTTGTTGTCGTCGTGATCCACTGTCCAGTCCAAGCGGATGTTCTCGCCGCGCGCCCCGGTCCACAGGGCGCCGTCCCTACCCTGTTCCATCTCGAAGTCGACGATGTCGCCGCCGACCGTGGACAGGAACCCGGAGTCGAAGCTGTTGTTGCGCAGCAGCGGGCCGAGCAGCTGGTAGCCGTAGACGTCCTCGACGTACCGTGCCGGGCTGGACGGGTCGCCGATGTCGATCTTGCTCCGCCCGGCGGTCATCAGGTCGCCGACCCATTGGCTGGACAGCTCGTACCGGCCTGGAACGTAGGTCTCGCCGCGCAGGCCCGTCGTGCTGCCGGTCTCCGTGGTCGCGGTGCTCAGCATCAGCCCGAGCCCGTTCTGCAGGTCTCCCACCAGGTCGGCGGTGCCCGGGTCGAACAGCCCGTCCGCACCGTCCTTGCCGGGATGGTCGAGCTGATAGGTCGCCAGTGTGCCGGACAGCTCCAGCAGGCCCTTCGGCCCGAGGCTGTCGAGCACGTCGTGCGCGAACGCCGGATCCTTGCCGTACACCTGGACGAGCGTCCGCAACTCGTCGAGCTCGGCGGCCGTCGGCTCGTACGCCGGATCCTTGATCTTGTTCGCCAGCTCCTGGGCCCTCGTGATCTTGCTGGGTGGGGTGGTCCCGAAGCCGTTCTGGGCCGACGGCACGTTGCCCTTGATGGTGGCGGCCGTCGCGTCGTCCTGCGCTCGCGCGTAATCCACGACCAGCCGCAGGTCGTTGAGCAGCGCGCCGGTCTCGCGGCCGGTACGGTCCAGGTCGCCGCCCATGTACGCCGACGCGGGCGCGGTGATCGACACGGTCGCCGTGTCCACGGTGTAGCCGGCCTGCCGCGCCGACGCGACGATCTGCTCCGCCTGCGTGCGATAGCCCCTCATCGCGTACGCGTGCTGATCGAACGCGTCGGCGAGGCGCTTGGCCGGCAGATAGGTGTCGTCCACCTCGGCCCGCAGCTTGACACCCTTCTCCAGCGCGGTGCTCGAACCGCGGCCCTGTGGCCATGCCGCGTCCACGTCGCGGCTGCACCGGATCAGGTCCTCCGACGTGTCGTCGATGCCCCGGGCCAGCCGAGCCCAGACCTCGGCGGCGGCATGCCACGGCCCGGCGTCGAACTCGATCAGGTCCTGCAATGTCAGGCCGCTCACCGTCCGGTCCCCGCCCCACTGCGCCGCAGCCCGTCGGCATTCGCCTCGTCGGTGCTCCGATAGTCCTGGGCCGCGGTGGTCAGACCGGTGCCGTACTCCTCGATCCGGCCGGAGAGCCCCTGCAACGCGGCAAGCCACACCTGCTGCGCCTCCTGCGCGGCGGCACCCGCGGCGGAGTCCGCTCGCGCGGCGGGCGCCAGGCCGGGGCCGGCTCCCTTCACCGCCTCCCGCAATGTCGCGGCGACGTCGGTGACGGTGCGCCCGACACCGCGCAGCACCTCGGCATCGACCTCTAGGTTGTCAGGTTGCACCGATAATCCCCTCCCCCGAGGAATCGCACGGCCGTCGGCACCGTCACGCCCGACTTCACGTGGTCGGTGCCGCACAGAGGATAAGGCCCGGCTCACCGGCACGCCGCAACCTCCCCGATCCCCCCGGCATCCGACCACCTCCGACACACGACGAGGCCAGGGTCTCCGACCTCGACGAACTCGGCAACCCCGCGGCCGGGAGACGGATACTCTCACCAGTCCAGGAGCAGCAGTTCCGATGAGAAGCCGGGCCCCATGGCCAGCATCACCGCGGGGCGGCTCGGGGCGCTCGAGTCGCGGACCGCCAAGGTCTCCTGAAGGACATGCAGGACCGAGGACGACGACAGATTGCCGATGGCCGCCAGACTGTCGCGCGTCACGTCCAGGGCCTCGGGCTTCAGGTCGAGTGCGCGGACGATCGCCTCGATGACTTTGGGGCCGCCCGGATGGCAGATCCAGGTGGTGACGTCCGTCAACGCCGAGCCGTGAGCGGTGAGGAACCTGTCGACGTCGTCGCGCAGGTACTCATCCACGACGTCCGGGACCTCGGGCGAGAGCACCAGCCGGAATCCGGACGCACCGATGTCCCAGCCCATGATCTGCTCGGAGTCGGGGTAGAGGCGGCTGCGGGTCGCGACCACACGGGGAGCGCGATCGAACCCGGCGGCGGCCGCGCGCCGCTCCCCCATCAGGACGACAGCCGCGGCACCGTCGCCGAACAGGCCCGAGCCCACGAGATTCGCCGTCGAGTCATCGCCGGGCTGCAACGTGAGCGAGCAGAGCTCGACCGACAGGAGCACGGCCACCTCGTCCGGGTGGCCCTGGAGGTAGTCGTGGACCCGGGCCACGCCGGCGGCACCGGCGAGGCAGCCGAGGCCGAAGAGGGGCATGCGCTTGACGTCGTCGCGCAGTCCGAGGCGGTACGCGATCCTCGCGTCGAGACTCGGCACGGCCAGGCCGGTCACCGAGGTGGTCATGATGAGGTCGACGTCGGCCGGAGCCAGACCGGCGGCCCCGACGGCCGCGGCCAGGGCCTGCTCACCGAGGCGGACGCCGACGTCGATCCAGACGTCGTTGGCGGCTCCGAAACCACCGAGGTCACGGTAGGACTCCAGCGGAAGAGCGAGATGCCGGGTCCGGACACCGGCCGCAGTGTGCAACCGCCGCATCAACTCGCGCCGGGCGGATCCCGGCGGCTCGTCACCGAGGACGACCTCGGCCAGCGCCTCGGTCACCTGCTCCTGTCGGTAGACGTATTCAGGCAGGGCGACACGCACGGCGGCAATCCTCGACACGCGGCAACCGTACGCTCAGGACAGTCGCGCCCCGGGGAAGAGCATCCCGCGGTGACGGCCGTCGGCCGGCACAGGGTCAGTCGTGGCCGGCGTCGTCACGGGTACGGGGACGCGAACACGAGAGCGACGAGTTTGTAGATGACGACGCAGACGACCACGGTCACCGGGCCGAAGACCGCGAGCGCCGTGAGAAGGTCGCCGAGTGACCAGCCCGGCGACGGGGCGGGGGCCACCGGTGCCCGTTCGGTGCGGTGGACCGGCGGTCGGGCGTCGTGCGCCGGCGCTCTGACGGCGGGCAGACGGGTCTCGGCGGCGGCGCGGGCGGCCAGGTCGGCGTAGCGGGGCCCGGCGAGTGGCCCGAGTCCGCGGGGATCCTCGCCGTGCAGGCGCAGCAGGCTCAGCCGGTCGGTGGCGGACCGGTTCTTCCTGGCGAAGGCTGCGATCTCGTGCGGCTCGGCGTCCTCGGTGAGAAAACCCCAACGGCCCGCTTCGGGTACGTCACCGGCCCGGCGGCAGACGTCGGCGAGGCGGGCGCGCACCTCGAGATCCTGTGGATGGTCCGCGAGCAGGCTGCCCAGCCGCTGGATCGCCGAGCGGACGTGGCCGCGTGCGAGGTCGGCCTCCACGCGCAGGAGCACTTCGGGTTTCGCCACGCCCCGATTGTGCCCACGCTCGTCCAGCCCGGCCTCGACGACCGTACGTATCGGAAACAATCATGGTGATGATTAGATGATCATCGGAATGCCCGAGTCGCGGAAAGCGAGATCACCACGCATGCTGGACCCCTCGCCGGAGGACGACGGGACCTCACCGGCCATTTCCACGCCGCGTTTCGTCGGTCGTGATCGGGAGCTGACGGCACTGCGGGGCGCCCTGGCCAGGCCTCCGGCGATCGTGCTGGTGGAGGGCGAGGCGGGGATCGGCAAGAGCCGGCTGCTGCGCGAGTGGTCGGCCGCGCCGGATCAGCGCACCGCCCTGGTGTCGGTGTGTCCGCCTCTTCGTGAGTCGCTGACGTTGGGGCCGATCGTCGACGCGTTCCACGGGATCGAACGGCCGGTGCCACGCTTGCCGCTGACCGAGCTCGCGGGCGCGTTGCGGCCCCTGTTCCCGGAATGGTCCTCGGACCTGCCGCCCGTACTGCCGCCGTTGGATGATGCGAAGGCGGCCCGGCATCGGCTGTTCCGTGCCCTCGACGAGTTGCTGCGGGCTCTGCGTGTCGACGTTCTCGTGCTCGAGGACGCGCAGTGGGCCGACGAGGTGACCCTGGAGTTCCTGCTGTTCGTCCTCTCCCGGCAGCAGTCGGACGGACCCAGCCTGGTGATCTCCTACCGGCCGGAGGAGGTGGACGACGGATCCCTGCTGCTGCGGCTGACGTCCCGGCTGCCCGCCGGCGTGACCCAGCTGAGGATCGCCCTGGCGCCGTTGCGACCCGACGACACGGCGGCGCTGGTGTCCTCGATGCTGGACGGCAACCCGATCTCGCGGGAGTTCACGACGTTCCTGCACGAGCGGACCGGCGGTGTCCCGCTGGCCGTGGAGGAGTCGGTCCGCCTGATGTGCGACCGTGCCGACCTCGTCTTCCGCGACGGTCAGTGGGTCCGGCTGAAGCTGCGCGAGCTCCGGGTTCCGCCGACGGTCCGCGACTCCACCCGGGAGCGGGTGAGCCGCCTGTCGCCGGCGGCGCAGCAGGTGTTGCGGGCGGCGGCCACGTTGGCCGAGCGCTCCTCGGTGGCGACGATCGCGATGACCGCCGACCTGTCGCCGGCCGTGTGCCGGGGCGCCGTCGCGGAGGCGGCCGGTGCCGGTGTCCTGGACGGCGACGACCGCGACCGGTGGCGGTTCCGGCACGTGCTGGCCGCCACCGCCGTCTACGAGGCGATCCCGTTGACCGACCGCCGGCACCTGCACCTGCTGGCCGGCCGCGCCTTGGAGCACCTCCGTCCGCCGCCCGTGGCGCGCCTGGCCCACCACTTCCGCGAGGCCCGCGAGACCCGGTCCTGGGCGCGGTACGCCGAGCAGGGCGCCGAACTGGCCATGGCCTCGGGTGACCACACCAAGGCGGTGGACCTGCTGGTCGATCTGCTGTCGTGGACCGTACTGCCGCCGGCCGACCGGGCGCGTGTGGCGCGCATCGCCGGAGTCGCCGCGCTGGGCCGCCGGGAACCGGTCGACGAGGTCTACCACCGCGTGATCCGTACCCTGCGCTCGGTCCTGGCAACCCCCGGCCTCTCCGCCCGGCAGCTGGCCGAGATCCGTAACCCCCTGGGCCGGCTGCTGATCACGGGGGGCGAGGCGCAGGCCGCGCTCAGCGAGCTGGAGCAGGCGGTGGCCAACCTCGACCACGATCCGGTCGAGGCGGCGCGGGCGATGACCTATCTCGGCTGGGCGTACGCGGGACCGTGGCCGGCCTCGACTCATCGGCGCTGGCTGGATCGCGCCGCCGAGCTGACCGCGCAGATCGACTCCCCCGCACAGCGGCTGAACCTGGCCGGAAACCGGGCCGCGGCGCTGCTCATGCTCGGTGAGGAGGAGGCCTGGGACGTCGTCGCCGGCCTGCCCGTCGACGGCACGACGACGGCCGAGCGCCTCGACGTGGCCCGCATCCACGTCAACATCGGTACCGGGGCGCTGATCTGGGGCCGGTACGCCGATGCCGAGCAGCACCTCGACGTGGCCCTGCGCCTGGCCGAGGCCGAGCAGGCGTCGCGGTTGCAGCACAACGTGCGACTCGAACAGGCCAACCTGGCGTGGAACACCGGACGGTGGGACGGTCTCGCCGAGACGAGCACCGTACTCGCCGATGCCGACCGGGACCGGCCGGCACATTACCTCGGCAGCATTCGCCTCGCTGCCCGGCTGGCTGCCACGGCCGGCCGGCGGCGCGCCGCGGAGGAGCAGTTCCGGCTGGTCCTGGAGGAGTCCGCCCGTCTCGGCGCGGTCGACGACACGATGGAGGCCGCCGCCGCACTGGCCCGGCTGTGGTTGACGGACGGCAACAGCCGACGGGCGCTGCGGGTCACCGACGAGCCGATGGACACCGTACGACGCAAGGGCATCTGGGTCTGGGCGACGGACCTCGTTCCCGCCCGGGTCGAGGCGCTGCTCGCCGCCGGCGACCTGACGGGCGCGACACGCCTGGTCGGCCGGTTCGCCCGGGGACTGCGTGGCCGTACGGCGCCCGCGCCTCGTGCCGCTCTCGCCGTGTGCCGTGCCCTGCTGCTCGCCGCGGCCGGAGACCACTCCCGGGCGGCGACGGCGTACGACCGGGCGGCGCGCGCCTGGAGTGCGTTGCCGCGCCCCTACGACGCCATGCGCGCCCGCGAGCGGCAGGCCGAGGCGCTGCTGGCGCAGGGCCGGACCGAGCCGGGGCTGCTCGATCAGGGCCGTGAGCTGCTGTCGGCGCAGTACGAGCAGTTGTTCCGGCTGGGGGCCCGCGGCGACGCGGACCGTGTCGCCCAGCGGCTTCGCGAGCACGGCGCCGAGGTCCCGCGACTGTGGCGTGGCGGCCGGCGGGGGTACGGCGACCAGCTGTCACCTCGTGAGCTCGACGTGGTTCAGCTGGTCGTCGCCGGCAAGACGAACCGGCAGATCAGCCGGATCCTGGCCAAGTCCGCGGCCACGGTGGATCAGCAGCTGCGCGCGGCGATGCGCAAGCTGAAGGTGAGCTCCCGGACCGCGCTCGCGGTCAAGGCGGTGGAGGCGGGTGTGTTCGCCGAAGAGGACCCTCTCGACGGCGCCTCGTGAAGATTGACGTATCCGCCGGATAGCTAGGGTCCCTCGGTTCGCCCGAGCATGGCTGCATGATCCATAGCCCATCGGCGATGCATGCCTGAGCGACCCGTCGTGCGTGACGACTCCGCCGTAGAGCATCCGCCTCCCGTCGAGCTGTCGCGGGATCCGCACGACAGCGCCCGCGACGACTCCGACGCCCACGACGCCGCCGGTGCCGCCGATCACCACAGCCACGACCCCTACCAACCTCTGTAGGCGGAAGGGACCCCCATGAGACTCAAAGCTTTCGCGGCAACGCTCGCCGCGGTGGTCGGCCTGAGCATGCTCCAGCCACTACCGGTGTCCGCGGTGGAGCCGGATCCCGGCACGCCCGCCGGCAAGATCGCGCCGGACCTGAAGGACCGCTTCCGCACGCAGCCGTCCGCCGACTTCTGGATCACCTTCGAGACCGGAGCCGACCTCGGGCCGGCGAAGAGGATCACTGACTGGACCGCTCGTGGCCGGTTCGTCTACGACGCGCTGACCGCCGCGGCGAAGAGCTCCACGGCATCGGTCTCCACCGAGCTCGACCGGGCCGGCGTCGAGTACACCTCCTTCCCGATCGCCAACGCCGTGCTCGTCAAGGGCGGCACCGAGAAGCTCGCCCTCGACGTGGCGGCACGGGTGCAGGTCGCCGAGATCCACGCGACGCCGCAGGTCGCCCTCGTCGAGCCGGTGGACGAGAAGGTCCCCGCCGACCGGCCGGCCCGGCCCGCCGCCCCGAAGGCCGCGGGTGAGGCCGGCACCGTCACCTGGGGCCTGGAGGCCATCCGCGCCCCGCAGGCATGGGCCATGGGAGCCACCGGCGCCGGCATCACCGTGTCCAACCTCGACTCGGGCGTGCAGTTCGACCACCCCGCCCTGCGGCGCCAGTACCGCGGCACGAAGCCCGACGGCACCGTCGATCACAACTACAACTGGATGGCCACGCGCGGGTCGTGCGGGGACGCGCCGTGCGACGACAACGGGCACGGCACGCACACCATGGGCACCATGGTCGGCGACGACGGCACCGACCACGTCGGCGTCGCACCGGACGCACAGTGGATCGCCACGGACGGCTGCTGCGCCGCCACCGGTGTCGAGTCGCTGCTGCGGTCCGGCTGGTGGCTGCTCGCACCGACCGATGTGAAGGGCGACAACCCCGATCCGTCCCGGCGCCCCCACGTCGTCAACAACTCGTGGGGTCAGAACGTCGAACACGACTTCGACGGCTTCTTCCAGGCCATCGACGAGGCCTGGAGCGCGGCGGGCATCTTCAGCGTCTGGTCGTCGGGTAACACCTCGCCGTACGCCGCCTGTGACACCGTCTCCTCGCCCGGCGCCGCCACGAGCGCCTACTCGGTCGGCGCCACCTCGTCCGACGGCACGCTCGCCTCGTTCTCCCGCAAGGGCGAGGGCGACGGCGGCCGGATCAAGCCCGAGATCTCCGCCCCGGGTGACGGCGTGCGATCGTCCTATCCGAACGACGGCTATATCGAGATGTCCGGTACGTCGATGGCGGCGCCGCACGTCGCCGGTGCCGTCGCGGCGCTCTGGAGCTACGACCCGACCCTGATCGGGCAGGTCGACGAGACCCGCCGCCTGCTCGGCGAGTCGGCCGTCGACGTCGACGACACCGAGTGCGGCGGCACCGCCGAGGTCAACAACAAGTACGGCGAGGGCCGGCTCGACCT
This sequence comes from Actinoplanes sp. CA-252034, assembly GCF_050956125.1. NCBI lineage: Bacteria > Bacillati > Actinomycetota > Actinomycetes > Micromonosporales > Micromonosporaceae > Actinoplanes > Actinoplanes sp. CA-252034. The sequence continues at coordinate 4,342,603 of NZ_CP191846.1, read as the reverse complement.
CGTACGCCTGCTGCAGCTCGCACCCCGCAAGGGCGGCACCCTCACCGGTGTCGTCACCGCCGGCGGCAAGCCGGTCCCGGCCGCGGACGTGACGATCAGCGGGCCGTTCAGCCGGTCGATCGGAACCGACGAGGACGGCCGGTTCACCACCAGCCTCCCGGCCGGCGACTACCGACTGCGCACCCGGGTCTTCGGCTACCTGACCGCGACCGCCGACGTCACGATCACCCTCGGCCGGGACACCTCCGTCACACTGCCGCTCACCGCCGCCGCGAGGCACGACATCAGCGGCCGCGTCGTCGACGACAGGAGGCGGCCCGTCGCCAACGCCGACGTCTCCGTCAAGGACACGCCATTGAAGCCGGTACGCACGGACGCCGCCGGCGCGTTCACGATCACCGCCGTCCCCGAGGGCGCGTACGGGCTGACCGTCGAACCCGATGCCTGCTTCTCACCCACGACGATCCCGCTGACCGTCGGCGCGCAGAACCAGCCGTCCGAGATCCCGGTCGGGCTCGTCGTCGACGAGGGCGGCTACAGCTGCGCCGTCTCCGAGGGTGAGCACCTGCGCGGCACCGACCCGGTCACCTTCACCGGCGGTGTGTGGTCCACGGTGAAGCTGCCGTTCCCGATCGCGCTCTACAACGGCAGCCACGACACCCTCGGTGTCGGCCTGCGCGGCGTCATCGCCCCGGACGGCAGCACCGGGCCCGGCTACGGCGGGGCGGGCATCTTCCCGTTCTACGTGGAGACCCCCGTCGAGTTCGCTCCCGGTGGTGGCGTCTTCACGGCGGCCACCACGGTCAACGGTGAGGACGCGTTCGTCGTCGAGTACCGCAACGCCAGGCTGTGGGCCTATCCGAGCCGGTCGGAGTACACCGAGCCGGTCAGCTTCTCGGCCACGCTCACCCGCTCGGGCACCATCATCCTCGGGTACGGCGACGGCGTCGGCACCGACGACCCGGTGACCGCCGGCACGCACGCCGTCACGGGCATCCAGGGCTGGGCCGGTGTCGACGGCATCCGGTTCTCCGATCACGCTCCGGTGCTGCACGACGGCATGATCGTGACCTACGACATGCCGGACTTCGGGTACCTCGACGCCACCGTCGTCGACCGCAACGACGGGCTGCCGATCGCCGGTGCGAAGGTCTCCTTCAGCACCGGGAACGGGCTCGTCGAGACCGTCACCACCAATGGGACGGGCATCGTGCACCGGCAGCTGCCGGTCGGCGACTACACCATGACGGTCGAGGCGCCGCGCTACACGACCACGGCGTACCCCTTCGCGCTGAAGCAGCTCTACGCGAAGGCCACGATCGACGCGCGTCTGACCACGGGTACGGCCGGACTGAAGGCCGACGGCCTCGACGCGCTGCTGGGGACCGGCCAGAACGGCGTGGGCTCGCTCACGCTGACCAACAACGGTTCCGCGCCGCTGACGTACCACCTGGGCGAAGCCGCGCGGCATCCCGAGCTCGACGCCGCCGGGGCCACCGCACGCACCGGCATCGGTGCGGCCGGCACGGTCGACCTCGCCGCGTGGAAGGCCGGCGCGAGCGGCATGAGACCGTCGACCGTCGACGGCACGCCCGCCACGTCGAGCGCCGCGGAGACGCGGGCGGCTGCCAAGGTCGGCGCGACCTCCGGCGGTGACGTCGTCACCCGGATCCCCATCCCCGGCACGATCGCGGAGAAGGAGCCCTCCGGCATCGGCTACGACGGCGACGTCTGGGTCCACGACTACAACGCGCGGACCAACACCGCCTACACGGTGACGGGCAAGCGGACCGGGAAGGCCTTCGACGCGTCGTGGAACCCCGCGTACCGGGCGTTCGACATGGCCCTGGACACCAGGACCGGTGACATGTGCCAGATGGAGGACAGCCCGGCCAGCTACATCCACTGCTTCGACCGGACGACCGGCAAGGAGACGAGGCAGGTCAAGGGTGACTGGTCCACGCTGCAGTTGACCGGTCTCGCGTACAACCCGGCCCGGGACGTCTTCTACGTCGGCGGGCGCCGCAACGGCATGATCGGGACCGTCGCCGGTACGTCGCACGACAACCCGGGCGCGCTGCTGTCGTTCTGCGCTCCCCCGCTGCCCGAGGTGATGGGCCTGGCCTACAACCATGCCTCGGACACGATCTGGTACACCGACCTCACCGCGAACCGGCCCACCCGCCTGCTGCAGGTCGACCCCGTCGACTGCTCGCTGGTCAACGCGTGGTGGTTCCCGGGCCGCAAGGCCGGCCAGGGCGGCGGCCTGGAGACCGACGCCACCGGGGCGCTGTGGGCGGCGGACCAGATCGCCGACGACGTCGTGCTCGTCGACGTCGAGGACGACCTGCTCACCGACCTGCCGTGGCTGTCGCTGTCCTCGACCGGTGGCACGCTGGCCCCCGGCCAGTCGGCGACCGTCAAGGTCTCGATCTCGGCGAAGAACGCCGCACCCGGAGTCCAGGGCGCGAACATCGTGGTCCGCTCCGACTCCGGGCGTCAGTCCAAGAGCTACGTCCCGGTGACTCTCACGACCACGAAGTACCAGGTCGGCGTGAACGCGGGCGGCGCGAAGCTCACCGACGGCTCCGGCTGGACCTGGTCCGCCGACCAGGCCGCCGGCACGAAGTCGTGGGGCTACGAGGGCCGGACGAAGGTCGCCGTGACGAAGGCCCCGATCGCCGGCACGACCGACGACGCGCTGTTCCAGTCGCAGCGCACCACGACGGACAAGCAGCTGTTCTACCGCTTCCCGGACGCGCCCCGGGGCACCTACGCGATCGACTTCGGGTTCGCCGAGATCGACAGGACGGCCCGGGGCAAGCGGGTGTTCGACGTGCTCGTGGACGGAAAGCTGACCGACTACGCCTACGACCCGACCGCGGCCGTGGGGCCGAGCACCGCCGACTGGCGCAAGGCTGTCGTGCAGCACGAGGGCGGCCCGCTGACCGTGGAGTTGCGCGGCTCGAAGGGACTGCAGCCCCCGAGCATCGCCGCGCTGCGGGTCACCCTCGACCCGCGCGCCGACCAGGCGGAGCCGGAGCCTCAGCCGGAGCAGCCGGACCCGGGTCCCGTACCGGTGGCGCCGGCCGGTCGCTCGTACACGATGACGGTGACCGAGGGCCTCTACCGGCAGGGCACGCAGGAGTCCGGCTGGCACGGCGACGACCTCTGCGGGGTGCTGTGGTTCGACGCCGACTACCTCCAGCCGTTCTACGACAGCGCCTGGGACGGCGTGTGCGTGACGACGAACGGCACGCTCGCCTTCGACCGCGCCGACACGTCGGGCAGCAACACGGCGCTGCCGTCCCCGGCCCCGATCGACGCGATCCACCCGTTCTGGGACGACCTGGTCGTCGACGACGAGGCGGGCGTCTACTTCGGCAAGACCGAGGTGGACGGGGTCGCCGGGCAGGTCGTCGAATGGCGCAACGTCGCCTTCTACAGTGACCGGACGGCTCGCGTCAGCTTCTCGGTCACCCTGATCGCCGACGGCCGGATCCAGATCGGCTACGGCGACGGCGTCGGCGGCGACAACCCGCTCACCCGGGGGTCGTCGGCGACGGTCGGTGTACAGAGCCTGAACCGCAACCCCGCGGGTCAGTACTCCGTCGACCAGCCTGTCCTGAAGAACGGCCTGGGGCTGGAGTACCGCCTCCCGGCCGCGGGCACGATCGAGGGCACGGTCACCGACGTCAACGACGGCAAGCCGATCGACGGCGCGATCGTCACGCTCCGAGGGCCCGCGGGCGAGCGCGTCATCTCGACCGACACGAAGGGCCGGTGGAAGGCCCAGGCGCTGGTCGGCGACAACACCGTGCAGGTCGAGGCACCGAACTACGTCACCGCCGCCCACCCGGTGGCCATCACCAGGAAGGACCAGGCCGAGGTACGGGACACGGCGTTGACCACGGGCATCGCCACCGTCACCGCGGGCAGCCTCGACTGGCTGCTCGACGAGGGCCGGAAGGCGACGGCCGCCGTGACCGTCACCAACAGCGGGTCCGCACCGCTCGACGTACGCATCAGCGAGGCCGCCGACCTGCCGTGGCTCACCCTCACCGGATCGGCCACGACCGGCACGGTCACGCTCGCGGCCGGCACCGCCACCACGGTCACCGTGACGGCGGACAACACCGGCGTCAAACCCGGCGTGCTCGTCGGGGACCTGCTCGTGGCGTCGAACGCAGGCAAGGGCGAGAGCCGCCTCGAGCCGGTGCGCCTGGCGACGTCGGCCTACGGGAGGGCCGTCGACGCCGGCGGGCCGGGATACGTCGGCTCCGGCGGCTTCTGGTCAGCTGACCAGGCGCTCGGTTCACGATCCTGGGGCCACGTCGGCGGCAAGGCGAACACCACCCGAGCCGACATCGCCGGCACCAGGGACGACGCGTTGTTCCGCACCCAGCGGACCGGCAGGACGTTCCGTTACGTGTTCAAGAGCGCCCCGGCCGGGACGTACCGGATCGACCTCGACTTCGCGGAGCTCGAGAAGGTCAAGCCCGGTAAGCGTGCCTTCGACGTGCTCGCCGGCGGCAAGGTCCTGCTCTACGACCACGACGTGCAGGCGAAGGTCGGTGCGCTGACCGCGGACACGAACATGGTCACCGTCGAGCACACCGGCGGCGATCTGACGATCGTGTTCAACCGTGAGAAGGGTGAGGGCGACCCGATCCTCAACGCCCTGAAGGTCCAGGAGGACCCGCGACTCTGATCCGGCCCCCCAATGGTCAGAGCCTCCCCGGCAACCCCGCCGGGAGGCTCTGACTCCAGCCATGCCAATCGATGCCTCGTCCGCGGGTTCACCATCTGGCCGCCGGCGCCGGATCCGGCAGTTCCTCGACATCGGCACCGGCCTCGGCCTGCCGATCGCCCGCCAGCTGAACCCTAGGTCGACGGGACTCCGGCACCGCCGGGATATTGCGCGGCGATCAATGCCGCATCGGCGACGGCTCGTCAGGCGTCGGAAGAAAGCGGGGCGTCCTCCGGCGCTTTGGCCACCCATTCCAGGACGCCGCCGACCATTTCCATACGCGCTTCCGGCGAACTCTCCTAGAGGTCGATGAGAAAGTCTGCGACGTCGTCGTTGGTCGAACGGCGCGACGTCTGAGGCACTCTCGGCTCCGGTGAGCTCCCCCGTTCTCTGGGCCATTGTCATGCCGATCAGCGGACGCCGCGATGACCCTTGTCGCCGATGTTCGCCTGGTCGGCGCAAAGCCGGGTACGGGTGCGCATCAGGATCCGGCCGAGCATGTTCCTGCCGACCCCGGACCGGCCACGTCCCCAGTAGTGGTCGGTGTCGGTGTCCTCGACGATCTCCTCGTCACCGGTGCCCAGCAGGACCGCGCGGATGTCGGCATGGGCGGCGAACTTGGCCGCGACCGCCCGACGCATCACGTCGTCCTTGACCCGGTCCCAGTCACGGCGCAGCGGCCGGGACCGGTCGCGACCCGACTGCGCGGCGCGTAGCGGCGTGGCCGCGCGGCGGATCAGGTCGCGATGGCGGGCATCGGCGAACTTCTGCGCCTGGAAGTAGTGCTCCGACGTCGGCCACCAGTGGCCGTCCAGATCGAAGCCGTGCGCGGAGAAGTTCGAGAAGCAGCCGTACGGAACCTCGTCGGCACCGTAGAAGTAGATCGTCACCAGAGCCTCGGAACGGAAAAGGTCAGGATCCGCACCGTGCCACGGTCACCGGCAACGCCGCAACCGAGTTGCCGCTCGACCTATTTCCTGTACTCGGTGTCGACAAGGGCGTGGTCTGTGTATCGGTGCCGGTGTTGGATCCGGCACGCGGGGGCCGAGTCGACGCGAAAGCTCATGTCGACTTCGGGCATTCCGTCGAGTGTATTCAGTGGAGAGCCTGGCCCGATTCTGGGCGAAGAGAGGTGTCCGCGACGAGGAGGTAGTGATGAAGGCAGTGGTTTATGAGGGTCCGCGGCAGGTGAGCGTCAAGGATGTTCCCGATGCGCGGATCGAGCGGCCGACCGATGTGCTGGTGCGGATCACGTCGGCGAACATCTGCGGCTCCGATCTGCACATGTACGAGGGGCGAACCGATTTCGAGCCCGGTCGGTGGTTCGGACACGAGAATCTGGGTCAGGTGGTCGAGGTCGGCAGCGGCGTCGACAAGGTCCGGGTGGACGACTGGGTGGTCCTGCCGTTCAACATCTCGTGCGGGCATTGCAAGAACTGCGAGCGTCAGCTGACGAACTATTGTCTGACCGCGCAGCCTGAGCCGAAGATGGCCGGTGCGGCGTACGGCTTCGCCGACATGGGCCCGTACGGCGGCGGGCAGGCCGAACTGTTGCGCGTGCCGTGGGGTGATTTCAACTGCCTGCGGCTCGGAGAGGACGCCGAGCAGCGCCAGACAGACTATGTGATGCTCGCCGACATCTTCCCGACCGGCTATCACGCCACCGAGATGGCCGGGGTGAAACCGGGCGACCAGACCGTCGTCTACGGCGCCGGCCCGGTCGGGCTGATGGCCGCGCTCTCGGCGACCATCCGGGGAGCGAGCAAGGTGATGGTCGTCGACCGGCACCCCGACCGGCTGCGACTGGCCGAGTCTATCGGCGCGATCGCCATCGACGACTCCAAGGTCGATCCGGTGGAGGCCGTTCTCGAGCAGACGATGGGACTCGGGGCGGACAACGGCTGCGAGTGCGTCGGATACCAGGCGCACGAGCCCGACGGTCAGGAGCAGCCCGAACTGACGATGAACCGGCTTGTCGCCTCGGTGCGCTTCACCGGGAGGATCGGCAACGTCGGCGTCTTCGTGCCCCAGGACCCCGGGGCCAGTGACGAGTTGGCCAAGCAGGGCAAACTCGCCTTCGACTACGGCATGTTCTGGTTCAAGGGCCAGCACATCGGCAGCGGCCAGGCCCCGGTGAAGAAGTACAACCGGCAGCTGCGCGACCTGATCGCCGGCGGCAAGGCCGAACCGTCGTTCATCGTCAGCCACCAGCTGCCCCTCGACCGGGCGCCGGAGGCCTACGAGCACTTCGACAAGCGCGACGACGGCTGGACGAAGGTCGTCCTGCACCCGGCGACGACAGGGACAGGTGCCTGACATGGCCACGAAGCTGGACGGACGCCGGATCGCCCTCCTCGCCACCGACGGGGTGGAACGGGTCGAACTGGAGCAGCCGCGGCAGGCGCTGGACGACGCCGGCGCCCGTACCGTCCTGGTCTCCATCAACGGTGGCGAGATCCAGGCCCGCGATCACGACCTGGAGGACGCCGGCACGTTCCCGGTCGACCGGCTGGTCGGCGAGGTCTCGGTCGACGACTACGAGGCGTTGCTGCTGCCGGGTGGGACGGTGAACCCGGACAAGCTGCGCATGGAGCCCGCCGCGGTGCGGTTCGTCCGGGACTTCGTCCAGTCGGGTAAACCGGTCGCTTCGATCTGCCACGGCCCGTGGAACTTCGTCGAGGCCGACGTCGCACGCGGGCGCCGGCTGACCTCCTGGCCCAGCGTGCGCACCGACCTGCGCAACGCCGGTGCCGAGGTGGTCGACGAGCCGGTCGTCACCGACGGCAACATCACCACGAGCCGGTCACCCGACGACCTGCCGGCCTTCTGCGAACGCATCGTGCAGGAGTTCGCCAAAGCCCCGCAGCCCGCCGGCGCCGCGGGCCGGGTATGACCTGGTGGCCGGTGAGAAGGCACCCGGCCCCGATCCGGGTCGGCGGGACGCCGGGTCACCGGTCGTCGTCGGCCCGCTCGGAGGGTTCGGGATGGTGTCCGTAGGCGGCGGTCCGGACCGTCGCCTCGTCCTCCAGCCCGGACCCGATCGCTCCGCCGACGGTGGCCAGCGAGCTGATGATCCAGGTGAGTGTCAGATAGTCGGAGGCGTGGGCCGGCCGTTGCAGGGTCTGTTCCAGTACTGAGGTGTCGATCAACAACGCCGCGGCGAGCAGTGTCCCGATGAACAGCACGACATAGGACACTGCTGTGGCCAGCGCGAGGGTGAGGATCGTGCCGAGGTTGAACATCCGTGCCATCTCGGCCGGTGTGTCACCGTCGGGCTTCTCCCACAGGTCGTGGGCGATGATCAGCCAGGCCACCAGTCCGGACAGCCCCAACAGCATGATGACGGCGAGGCGCCAACCGCCGAGCGCATCGCCCATCTGCCAGATGGTGCTGGTGGTGAGCGCGAACGCGGCCGTGCCGAACGCGCCCACCAATAGCTTGGACAGGCCGAGCAGCGCGCGGCCCGGCCGGTTGGCTCTGACCATTCCGGTCAGCAACCGCGCCCGCCCGGCTCCCCGTGAGGCGACGTACCGCACTTCTCCGGCGTCGTCCTCGCCGATCACCCGCTTGATGACAGCGACCCGGCTCGTCAGGTTCTCCGGTGCCCATCGGCCCAGCGGTCGCGGATGGACGGGTGTGTCGGCGAGCAGGGCGCCCACGATGTCCGGGACAACCGCGCGGACGGTTCGTAACTGGCTCAGGCCCAGCGCGGGCAGGGACACCATCGCGGCTCGGCGCCGGGTGGAGACTTGAGCGATCAGTGGTGTCCGGTCGGTTTGCAACGGCAGATCGGTCAGGCAGACCGCGACGTCCCACTGGTCCTCGGTACGCCGTCGGGCCAGATCGTCGAGCAGTGACTCCGCGCCGCCGTCGCGAGGCGGCGTCACCTCACCCCAGCCTTGCCGGACCTTCCATCGCACTTCGGCGCCCACCTGCTCGGCGAGCAGGGTGGCGAGCTCGGCGGCGAGGCGCCCCGTGACCCGCGCGGGGTGGTCGGGTGGGGTGGCGACCAGCCCGACGACGATCTCCGGACGGTCGTGGTGGTGATCGCTACGGGTCATTGCAGCTCCTCGCCGGCTTGGGGACGTGTTCCAGTGCCGGCGCTTTCCCCATCGCCACGCATACATACCCCGGTGTACCGCCGATGCCGCCGGAGTTGCCGGCGCCGTCGATCGCCGCGTGGCGTGAGTGGACCGCGAGGAACGCGAGGGCCAACGCCGACCAGGGCGGTTTAGGCATTTTCTTCGCGGGAAGCCGGGTCTGGACCAGCCGCACTCCCGGTCACGTGGGCAGGGTCCGGTCGACTACGGAGGTCGGCGCAAGAGCGTCTGGGTGTGAACCCAGGCCGACGAAACCGGTGTCGCGCCGACGGTGCGGGGCGTACGCGAAGGAGGACCCATGGAGTTGACGGCGACAACCACCATCCGTAAGCCCGCATCCGAGGTGTACACCTACTGGCGCGATCTGGAGAACCTGCCGACGTTCATGGCGCATCTCGAGCAGGTCCGCACCACCGGTGACCGGACGAGTCATTGGATAGCCGACGCTCCGTTCGGCAAGAACGTCGAGTGGGACGCGGAGATCATCGACGAGGTGCCCGGCGAGAAGATCGCGTGGCGGTCGACCGGGAACGCCGACGTGCCCAACGCAGGTACGGTCCGGTTCGTCCCCGCCCCGGACGGCGTCAGCACCGAGGTCCAGGTCGTGCTGATCTACGACATCCCGGGCGGCACGATCGGCAAGGCGGTCGCCAAGTACTTCGGCGAGGAACCGCACCAGCAACTCGACGACGATCTACGCCGGCTCAAGCAGGTCCTGGAGACCGGCGAGGTGGTCCGCTCCGACGGCGCCCCGTGGGGCAAACGGGCCCGCAAGGAGTTTCCGCAGCGCCCGGCGCAGCCGCTGTCGGACGCCGACTTCGCGAAGGGAGCGGACGCATGAGGGCGAACACCTGGACGGGCCGCAACTCCGTCGAGGTCCGCGACGTGCCGGACCCGAGGATCCTCAACAAACGCGACGCCGTCGTACGGATCACCTCCACCGCGATCTGCGGCTCGGACCTGCACCTGGTCGACGGCTACGTGCCCACGATGCAGGACGGCGACGTCCTGGGCCACGAGTTCATGGGCGAGGTGATCGAGGTCGGCTCCGGCGTCCGCGCGGACAGACTGCGCGTCGGCGACCGGGTCGTCGTGCCGTTCCCCATCGCCTGCGGTGCCTGCGCCGCCTGCGCAGCCGAGCTCTACTCCTGCTGCGAGAACACCAACCCCAACGCCGGCATCGCGGAGAAGATGTTCGGCCACCCGGTCGCCGGGATCTTCGGATACTCGCATCTGACCGGTGGCTTCGCCGGCGGTCAGGCACAGTACGCGCGGGTTCCGTTCGCCGACGTCGGCCCACTCAAGATCGAGTCCGACCTGAGCGACGAGCAGGTGCTGTTCCTGTCCGACATCCTGCCCACCGGCTACATGGGCGCCGAGATGTGCGACATCCAGCCCAGCGACGTGGTGGCGGTCTGGGGCGCCGGCCCGGTCGGCCAGTTCGCCATGGACAGCGCCCGCCTCCTCGGCGCCGCGAAGGTCATCGCCATCGACAAGGAGCCCTACCGGCTGCAGATGGCCGAACAGGCCGGCCACATACCGGTCAACTTCGACGAGGTCGACGTACGATCGCGGCTGCTGGAACTGACCGGCGGACGAGGACCGGACAAGTGCATCGACGCCGTCGGCATGGAAGCCACCCACGGCAGCGCCCACATCTCCGCCTACGACCGGATCAAGCAGGCCGTACGGTCGGAGACCGACCGCCCGCACGCGCTGCGCCAGGCGATCATGTCGTGCCGTAGCGGCGGCGTGGTCTCGGTCATCGGCGTCTACGGCGGCTTCCTCGACAAATTCCCCGCCGGGGCGTGGATGAACCGGTCGCTGACCCTGCGCACCGGCCAATGTCACGTCCAGCGCTACATGAAGCCGCTGCTACAGCGCATCGAACGCGGCGAACTCGACCCGACCCGGATCATCACCCACACCCTGCCGCTCGACGACGCGGCACGCGGCTTCGAGATGTTCAAGAACAAGCAGGACGACTGCGAGAAGGTCGTCCTCAAACCCTGACCGCCGTGGTATCCGGCCACCGCAGCGGCGGAGGCCTGACACGATCTGCAGCTGCTCTGGCACGGGCAGCGGCAGATCGTGTCACGCGGAGGCGTTGAGTGTCTGGGACGGTGTCACGCCGAACCGATCACGGTAGGAGCCCGCGAAACGTCCCAGATGCGCGAAGCCCCAGCGGTGCGCGACGTCGGCCACCGTCGTCCGGCCGGGCTCCGCCTGCCGAAGCTCGTCGTGGGCGCGGTCGAGCCGGACCTGCCGCAGGTACGTGGTGGGCGAGAGGCCGACGTATCGCTGGAAGCCGGCCTGCAGCGCCCGTTCGCTCACGCCGGTGCTGTCGGCGAGTTTGGCGATGGTGATCGGCTGCTCGGGATGGCTGTGCAGAAGGTCGATCGCCTGGCGGATCGCGCGGGCCGCTGGATAGGGTCTGCCGGGTGTGGCCAGCCGGTCCCGGTACGGGTGGTCGCTGGCGAGCAGCAGACCTCGCAGGAGTACCTCCTGTAGGGGTTCGGCGAGCAACGGGTTCTGTGTCAGGCCGCGGTTCTCGCCGAGCGCGTCCGAGGCGAGCGTACGGACCATGTTGGTCCAGGTACGGCCCGGCCCGTGAGACTGATCCAGCCGGCGGCCGAGTAGAATCGGTGAACCGACAGGCGTGTCGAGCATGCGGGACAACTGCATTTCGAGGGCAGCGCGGTCGATCTTCACTGCCAGGAGCCGGCAGTCGCCGGTCCACCGGTGCAGGACTGTGTCGCCGACCGGCTGGAACACCGCCCCGCTGGTTTCGGTGGCGACCCGCGGCTCATCCCTGCCCTGCTGCCATTCGAGCCGGCCGGACAGGATCACGTCGACGTGGTAGGCGCCGAGCTCGTGCAGCCTCAGCTTGAGGTCCGTGCCGAAACGCACGTCTCCGATCGTAACCGGGCCGAGATTGGTGACCCTGAGCTGTGTGTCGAGATCCTCGGAGGGCTCCAGCATGTCGACGAAATTGGAGTAGAAGTGCTCGGCGAGCACCACCCGGGTCTCGTCCAGGTCAGAGCTGTGCAACGTGACAGGGCAGGCCCCGTCGACATCGTACCCGGACATACTGCATCACCTCGACATTATTATATCGGTAGCCGGATCGCGTTCCTCTTCTATGTGAGCAATCGTGACGCCACATTCTCTGAGCTGCCGGAGGCCATCCCTGGTTCGGGGATCATTCGGCTATCCGGATTCCGAAGGCCGCGATCCGATTACCGTAGTGAGCTGCTCTACATATTGCGAATGACCTCGTATTCGGGCTCAGATTCCGTCGTAATGGGGCCGATTGCTTGTCGTGGGTTCTACGCGGATATGGAGCTGGTGGCTCGCGGCCGGTGTGCTGGCGACGACTGTGTATTTCCTGCTGCCGGCCTCCTCATTCGCGGCGAGGATCTGCTACAACGTCATCGGCTTGGCGGCCGCGGGGGCCCTCCTCATCGGCGTGCGGCTGTACCGGCCGCGGCGCCCCGGCCTGTGGTACTGGTTCGCGGCCGGACAGGTTCTGGCGGTGCTCGGCGACATCACGTACGACTATTACCTGTACGGCATGGGCAGCGTGCCGTACGCCTCGATCGCCGATGTCTTCTACCTCGCCTCCTACCCCTTGCGATTCATAGGTCTCTTCCTGCTGTCGCGCCACCGGCAGCCGGGCGGCGAGATCGGTCGCCTCATCGACGCGGCCATCGCCGCCATCGGGCTCGGTCTGGTGCTATGGACGTTCGTCCTGCATCCGACCGTCGCCGACGGCTCGGCCCCGGCCCTGGCCCGCGTGATCAGCACCGTGTATCCCGTAGCGGACCTGTTGTTGTTGGTGATGCTGGCATGGCTTTTCACCGATCGGCGCGGCCGCACCCCCAGCAGCAGGCTGCTCAACGCCGCAGCGGCGACACTGCTGGCCGCGGACACCAGCTACTCGGTGATGATCGTCTACTTCGATGCCGACCCGTTCGCCCTGGACGCGATGTTCATCGCCTCCTCGCTGCTCTGGGCAGCGGCCGCCCTACACCCGACGATGGCGACGGACACCGGCGGCGTACGACTCCCGAGCACCGAACACAGTGTGGCCCGCTTGTGCGCGCCGGCCGCATGCTCGCTACTCGGACCGGCGCTGCTTCTTACCCCCTACGCCGGGAAGAACACCCTCAACAGCACGGTCATCGCCTACGGCACCATCGTCCTCATCGTGCTCACCGTCGTCCGGATGGCCCTGATCCTGACGCAACTGAAAACGCAGTCGCACGGCATGGAAGAGCTCGCCATGCAGGACGAGATGACGGGGCTGGCCAACCGGCGACGATTCGAGAGCGCACTGCGCGCCGCGATGGCCGACGGATCGGCACAGGTGGCGTTGCTCGGGTTGAACGGCTTCAAGAACGTCAACGACGAGCTCGGGCGCTCGGTCGGCGACCGTGCCCTCTCGTCGCTCGCCCGTCGACTGGCGCGGACGGTGCCGGACGACGCTCTGCTCGCCCGCATCGGCGGCGACGAGTTCGCTGTCCTGCTCCCCGGCAGGAACGCCGCGGAAGCCGGGGCCATGGCCACCCGGCTCGCCGCCCAGCTGCGTGAACCCGTTCACGCGTGCGGCCACGATCTGCTCGTGGGCGTCGGTATAGGTCTCGCCGGCGGCGAGCGCGGCGACCCGATGGAGGTGTTGCGCCGGGCCGAAGCGGCGATGTACGCCGCCAAGCGGGCCGGGCAGGCGTACCGACGTTGGGAGCCGGCCATGGACGAGCAGTCGACGGGGCACGCCAGGCTCGGCGCCGAGATGCGGATCGCTCTGGACACCGGTCAGTTCCGGGTGGTCTACCAGCCGATCGTGGCCTTCCCGGAGGGCCGGGTCGCCGCTGTCGAGGCGCTGGTGCGCTGGGAACACCCGCATCGGGGCACGGTCAGCCCGGGGCAGTTCGTGCCGGTGGCCGAGCAGAACGGGCTCATCGTCGAACTCGGTGCGTGGATCATGCGGACGGCCTGCCGGCAAATGGCACAATGGCGGGCCGAACTCGCCGGCAGCGCCCCCGACAAGATCAGCGTCAACGTCTCCGCCCGGCAACTGGTCCGGCCCGACTTCGCCATGACCGTCGCCGACATCTTGGCCGAGACCGGCCTCTCACCGCACCACCTCGCCGTCGAGGTCACCGAGACCGCCGTCTTCGAGGGCGGCCAGGCGGTGACGACGCTGCACGAACTGCGGAAGCTCGGCGTACGGATCGCGCTGGACGACTTCGGCACCGGACACTCGTCACTCGGCCTGCTACAGACGGTGCCGGTCGACATCCTCAAAGTCGACAAGTCGTTCGTCGACAACGTCACGGAGGCCGGCCGGCACAGCGTGATCGCCGAGGCGCTCATCCGGATCAGCACCGAGCTCGGCATGACCGCGGTCGCCGAAGGTGTCGAGACCGCCGAGCAGGCGGACGCGCTCCACCGGCTCGGCTACACGCTGCTGCAGGGCTACCACTTCAGCCGTCCCGTCGCCGAGCCCGATTTCGGTCGACGGCCCATCGCAGCCGACGGCGTGCCGACTGCAGCCGTCACCGCTCAGACGCAGCCCAGCCTGCAGGCCGCCACCATGCGATGAACGTGGCAAGCGGCTGCCCTCCCCCGCCGGGACAGGGTCAAACCGAGGGAAGCCGGTCCCAGAAAGCGGCCAGGGTGGCCGCGCCGGCGAGCAAGACGTCGATCGAGACCCGCTCGTTGCTGTCGTGCCAGTGGTCCTCCGGCAGCCCGGTGCCGAAGTACACCACCGGCGCGCCGACGCCCTCCGTCAGCCAAACCGCGGGGCCACCGCCGGCGTTGCCCATCCGGCCTGCCGGTCGCCCGAAACCCTCCTGCATGGCCTCCGCAAGAGCGACGACCGCGGGAAGGTCCTCCGGTGTCCGATAGGGGTCCTGCGCCGTCTCGGGTGTCACGGTGAGCCGGTGGTCGAAACGCTCGCTCACGGTGTCGGCGACCCACCGTCGCAGTTGCTCCGCGATCTCGGCACCGGTCTGATCGCAGACGTACCGGATGCTCAGATCAGCCGTGGCGAGCGACGGCACCGCGGCCCGCGACGGCCCGATCGGATCACCGCTGATCATGCTGGTCACCTCGATCGCGGGCCGCGTCCACAGACGTTCCAGCACCGTGTACCCGGCCTCGCCACCCACGCTGCGGGTCCGGGATCGCTCCAGCCAGTCGGCGTCGCTGTAGGGCAGCGCGGCCAACTCGTCGCGGAACCGCTGCGACGGCTCCACCACACTGTCGTAGAAGCCGGGCACGGTGATGCGGCCCTTGTCGTCGTACAACTGCCCGAGCAGCCGGCTCATCTCCAGAACCGGGTTGGGTGCCGGCCCGGACACCGCCCCGCTGTGCACGTCCTGCAACGGCCCCAGGATCTCCAGCTTCGCCAGCATCGTGCCGCGCATGCTCACGCACACCGCCGGATGGTCCGCCCGCCACATCAGTGTGTCGGAGAAGACGATCAGATCGGCGCCGACCCGGTCGCGGTTGTCCTGCAGCAGCTGCCGCAGGTGCGCCGACCCGGTCTCCTCCTCACCCTCCACCAGCAGCTTCAGATTCACTGCGGGATTGGCGCGGCCGGTGGCGGCCAGATGAGCCCGGACACCCCACACGTGCGCGAGAGCCTGTCCTTTGGCATCCGACGCACCACGCCCGTACAGATACCCGTCACGGACCTTCGGGTCGAACGGCGCGGTCTCGTCCCACTCCTCGTCCTTCGCGGCACGTACGTCATGATGGCTGTAGATCAGGACCGTGGGCGCGCCCGGTTCGGCACACCATTCCGCGTACACCGCCGGGCTGTCCTCGGTGTTCCAGACCTCCACCGACGGAAAGCCCGTCTCGCGCAACGCCGCCGCCAGCCAGTTCGCCGACCGCCGCAGATCCACCAGATGCTCCGGGACCCCGGCGACGGACGGTATCCGAACCAACTCCGCGAACCCGGCGACCACGGCATCCCGATGATCGGCCAGGAAACCCCGCACACTCGTCGTCACTGGTGATCCCCCATCCGCCCCGGCGGGCCTCCGCTCGTGCAGGCCGACGATCGCCTGCCGTGCGGCCGGCTACCCAGGAACTGATCGGTCATGCCTGCCCGAGGGCGACCATCGCTGCCGCCTTTCCGACGACCGTCAGCCGCGCCGCCCTCGCTCCTCGGCCACTGCCCGATCGGCGTCCGCGGCCCGGCGGTGCTCCTGCGCCCGAAGCCGATGCACGGCGACATCGCCCGTATCGGCATCGGCGAGCTGGTCATGCATCACGGCAGCCTCGTCGTGAGCACGCGCCGAGAAGTCCGCCGCCGTCGCGGCCAGCTCAGCAGCCAGCTCTGCCGCGCGCCGGGCCCGCTCGAGCCTGTCCCCCGCCACATCCGCCTGCTCACGATCGGAGCCCCGGCCACGACGAACCTGCTCTTCCAACTCGGCACGTCGCGCGGCAAGCTCCTCCACCCGAGCGCCGGCTCCTTCTGCCCGCCGGTGAGCCTCGTCGCCGCGCTCGTCAAACCGGCCATGGCCGTCAGCGGTCATGGCAGCAGCCTACGCCCGCCACCCATCCGCCTTCGAGGCGAGATCTATCCTTCAAACGTCGATCTGACGGCGAGTGCCGCCGGCGTCACAGCCAGCCACGCCTCTTGAAGGCCCAGTGCAGCGCCATGCCCGCCAGGACCATCAGCACCACGGCGAAGGGGTAACCGAACATCCACTCCAGTTCCGGCATGTGGATGAAGTTCATCCCGTAGACCGCGGCGACCAACGACGGCGCGAAGAAGATAGCCGCCCACGCCGAGATCTTCTTGACCTCCTCGTTCTGGGCATAGCTGGCCACCGTGAGCTCCTGGACCCGATCGTTCTGGGTCTGGCCGACCACGGTGGACCGCAGGGTGAGCAGGCTCTGGTAGAAGTCGATCACGCCCTGCAGGTACTCGCGTTGCCCGTCGGTGATGCGGCGCACCCTGGTGAACCGGTCGGCGATGTCGTCGACGGATCCTCGATGGCCTCCGGGAAGATCCGCCACCTGAGCCAGGTGGGAATAGAGGGCGCCACTGAGCGCGGCCATGGTCCGCACCGACAGCAGGCCGTGCCGGGCCCGGAACAAATCGGTCAGAAACGCCTCGGGCTCGGCGACCTGCCCGCCGGTCACCTGCTGTTCCAGCGCCCATACGTCGGCAGTGACGAGTTCGACGTACTCCTCCTGGTTGCGGATCAGCGCTGCCACGACGGCATGCGACAACGCGGCCGGGCTCGCCGGGCGCAGCCGGCCGTTGGCGAGACGCTCGCGCACCGCGCGGGTCTCACGTTCGGCCGCCGCCTCTGACACCGCCGGATTGTTCGGGCCGTGCACGGTCACCAGGTAGTTGCCGCCGATGAACTGGTCGAGTTCCAGGTAGTGCACATGCCCGCGCTCGCCACGCTCCGGAGCGTGCAGGACCACGAAGACGTGGTCGGCGTAGACGTGCATCTTGGGCACGCGGTTACGTTCCCGGATGTCCTTGACGGCCAGCCGGTGGAACCCGAACGTCTCGGACAGCACCCTGACGGCGTCGTCATCGCAGTGCGGGATGTCGACCCAAACGAAGCCGGCGTCCTCGGCGAGGAGCCGGTCGAGGTCGTCGACGGTGTGCCCGACGGCGCCGCGGTCGTCGATCTTGAAGATGTACACGACTGCCAGCATGAGCCTTCCGGTCCACACCGACCGCTTCACCGTGGTGGCGGTGGCCGGCCTGGGCCGCCTGCGCGCACGGATCCGCCCGGCGGTCACCGTGCCTGCTGCTCCTGATCGCCGGCGCCACCCGCGGCGACCGGGGTCCGCCGCCGCCTGGGCACCCTCTAGAGAGCTTTCGGAATCAGGGTCTGCGCCGGCGTCGGCCGGCCATGGCTCAGCCAGGTCATGACGTCGCCGGAAGCCCGTTCACGCCGCGGTTCACGAACTGGTCACCGAGACGTCCGCTGCCCTTGCCCGGGGGACTCGTCACCAGGACGCTCCCTGCCTTCGCCGAGACCTTCGCCGAGGACGAGCACGAGGACAGGCGCACACGAACACCGATCGTGCGACCCCAGCCACGCCCCCACGACCACCAGCGCACACGCAACCCCGATCGTGGGCTTTCACCAACGCCAGGGCGACGACCAGCGCACACGCAACCGTTACGTGTGCGCCCATCACCGCCGGCGACCACGGAGAAGATCGACTACACGGACTACCGACACGCGTGGGCCGGGTCGTCGACGCTGGTACGGACTGCTGGCACGCGGTGGCCGGGTCGTCGACGCTGGTGTCGCGCCGCAGTCGCACCCGAGCAGCGGTTCGGGTGGGCACAAGGCCCATCGCCGGAGCCGTCCGGTGCACCCGGTAGGGGAACCCGGGCTCGGCCACCGACCGCAGACGGCGGCGACAACATCCGAACCCGCCAGGTAGACCGGCCGGGGCGGCGGCGACCTGGCACAGACCCTGACCTCGGAAGCTCCCTAGCGTACAGGCGGGGCCTTGACGCCCGTGCGGTTCACGGTCGGGAGCGGAGGCGTCAGGCGCCGTCCAGTTGCGCGACCGGTACGCCGGACCGCTCGGCCCACAGCAGCGCCTCCCGCAGTTGTTGCAGGGGCAGCGGACGTTGCCGACTCACCGTCACCACCACGTGCGCACCGGCCGACAGGAACGGGTTGTGCCGACTGGCGTCCGCAAGGTCGCCGTGTATCCGGTGCGCCAGTTTCACCGCGTCTGCGTAGGTCAGCGCCGGCAGCAGGAGCAGGAAGTCGTCGTCGCCGAGCCGCGACAGCCGACCGGTCTCGGTGAGCGCTGCCGTCAGCACACCGATGAGGCCCTCGTTGCGTAGCGCGCCGCTGCGGCGTCCGGTGTGCTGCGGCAACTGCTGCGCCTGCGGTACGCGCACGGCCAGCAAAGCCATCGGCAGGGTGCCGGACGCGGTCACCCCGGCCGCTCCGGACCACCGCCGGATCTCCTCGTCGCCGGTCACCGCGGGCCGGTCCTGTGCCGCGGCTATCCGACTACGCGCCTCGGCCAGGCGGCCGGAGGCCCGCTCCGCCTGTTCGACAAGGAGCGCGACGACGGCGTCGGCCCGGCTCTCCCCGGCCGCCGACGGCACGTCGCGGACATGGGCCACGACGTCGGCGATCCGGTCCAGTGCCTGCGGCGCCAACCGGTCGGCCATGGCGTCACGCAGGCGCAACGCCTCATGCAGTGCGTCGTCGCGCCGCAGGCTCCACCACCCGTCGAACAGCCGGCCGGCTTCCAGCGTGTCCTCCGCCGCGCTGACCTGCTCGCGGTCGTGGGCCACCAGCACGGCACCGAAGCGTGGCGTGAGTACGACCAGCGTCCATTCCCGCGCGAGCGGCTCGTCCTCACCGAGCAGGACGACATGCGGGCCGGCCGGCGGCTCCGGCGGACGGTCGGCGGCCAGCCCGACGACCGTGACCGCGGCCAGTTCAGCGATACGCTCGTAGGCTCGGCGCTCACGCTCGAAATAGGGCAGTCGCTGGAACAGGGCGACGACCAGCATCGGCCCGTCCTCGGCCGATGCTTCGGCGGCCCTTTCCAGGGCGTGCGAGACACCCACCAGGGTTCGCTTGGTCATGAGCTTCGGGCTTCGGCGATGCGGCACGCCCGCAGCCTAGCGGCCGGTGACTGTCAGGACGCCCGACAGGAACCGGCGACTGAATGAGGCGTCGCGGCGGCTGTTCGACCCCGGCTCGCCGCAGTGTCAGGCCGCCGGTGCGGGGCTCCGCCGGTACGGGCCGAAGACCACCGGTACGCCCGGGGAGTACAGGACGCTGTCGGGCGGTGTGTCGAGACCCGGGAGGCCGGCCGCCGTCAGCAGGGAATCCTCCAGGTCGAGCAGCTCGGCACGGTGCAGCGGCCAGCGCGGGTGATCGTTGGCCAGATGCCGGGTGGCTCCCCAGGCCCGGGTGTGCAGGCCCCATCGGGCGGTCAGGAAATGCTCCAGCGCGGTGGGCGACGCGATCGGCTCGCCGACCCTGATCCGCATGCGGCTGGCCGCGGGCCGCGGCCCCGGCCACCGACGGCGGGAGACGTAGGCGAGCTCGTCACCGTGGCGGGTCAGGCGCATCCGCGCCCACATGTAGGGCAACCCCAGAGCCACCCGCGCCACCAGTACGGGAATCAGTCGCTCCGCCTCCAGCGAGCGGAACACCACAGCCCGCCGTCCCTGCGCGTCCACGCTGTAGAGCCGCACGTTCGTCTCGTAGAACGTCCCGAGGTAGGGCACGGCGACGCCACCGAGAAAGCCGATCCGCTCCATCCGGAACCCGATCAGGCCGGCATAGGTGACTCCGTCCAGCACGTCCGGCACCGTGCCGGCCGGTAGCAGCGGCGCCACCCGTGCCGGGTCCACCGCCCAGTGCAGGAACGCGAGATCGGTCCAGCGCTGCCCAAGCACCGCTCGGGCCACCGGGCGGACCGTCTCAGTGGTGATCTCCTCCACGTCCATGCCCCCATGCTGCTCCGACGTCCCGCAACCGTTTCCTCCGGGGCGGTCACATCGACGGTGAGGCCCACCCTGTCCACCCGGACACGTCACCGGCCCGAGCGCGCCGCACCCATGCCGCGACACCCGCCGCCTCGGTGTGGGATAGCGCACTCCTTTTCGCGACCGCGCTCTGCATCCAACGACCGCCGCGCGAGCGAATGCAGGATTATGACGCCAACCGTCGACGCCGTCCTGCACGAGGTACGCCACAGCGCCTCCCTGCTCGATGTCCTCCGTGACGATCACGGTCTCGCCGATGAGGCAGCCCGGGCCCAGGCGCCGGCGGCGATGCGGCAGTTGACCGCGGCCGTGGAGGGACCCGACGAGCTGGCCGCTCTGGCCGCCGTGCACGCCATCGGAGCGGTCGTCGACGACGAGGCCGACGCCGTACTCTCCCGGCTGCTGTCACATCCGCGGTCCTTCCTACGCGAGAATGCGGCCTGGGTGCTTCAGTCGCGTCTGCCGCGGCTCGACGCCATCGACCGCCTCATCCGGGTCGTCGGCACCGGCGGGTTCTCCGGCATGCTCGCGCAACGGACCCTGGAGAGCTGGGGTGCTCCCGCCGGCGACCACATCACCGCCGCTCTGCTGAGGGCTCTGGCGGGGACGAACGACCCGCAGGCCCGGGCCCGCCTCGTCGAGACCCTCGGCCTGCTCTCCACCGAGTCGGCCGACCGGGCCGTACGCCTGATCGCCCTCGATCCTGGCGAGAGCCGGGCCACCCGGTCCCGTGCCGTGGCCGCTCTGGGCGACCGGCATGGCAGCCGATCGGCTGTTCAGGCGATCGAGTCGCTCTACGCCGAGGACGGGGAACTGGGGGCGATGGTCCGGCTGGCCGCCGCCGACCTCGGCCTGGTCGCCGCTGATCCACCGGCACCCGCCCGGCCGGGCCTGCGGATCGCCCAGCTCTTCCTGCACGCGGACATCGACCGGGAGCTCAGCCGGGCCGGCGCGGGGGACAACGGCGGCATCGCCACTCTCCTCCTCAGGCTCGGCGACGCCCTCGCCGCCCAGCCCGGCGTGGGCCGGGTGCTGACCATCTCCCGGGGTGCTCCGCAGAACGCGGTGGCAGCCCTGGCCCGCGGCGACGAGCACGTGCTGGCGCCCGTACCCCTGCCGGGTCCGGCGGTGAGCGCGGCCGACGCGTGGCCCGCCCGGGTCGCTGTACGCCGTGGCATCCGGCGCCTGCTGCGTGCCCATCGGGTGGACGTGCTCCACCTGCGGATGGCCGAGGTCGGCAGCCTGGCCGCGGCCGAGGTGGCGGCGGAGATGAAGATCCCGGTGGTCTTCACGCTCGCCCCCGACCCGCACGCGACCATCGAGGCCCTGGAACGCGCAGGCGGTCTGCGCCGCGACAACTTCGGCCTGATCGACGAACGGGAGCACTACTGGTTCCGGGCGCGGCTGGTGCAACGACTCGCGGCACAGGCCGACCACGTCGTTCTCTTCCCCCGCCCGCATCTGGCGCGCGACCTCGCATCGCTCACCGGCATCGACATCGACGGCGACGCCGGACGCTACAGCGTCGTCGCGGAAGGCATCGATGTGAAGATCAGCCGGGCGGCTGCTGCCGAGCTGCGGCGGTCGGCGGTCCCGCCCGCCCTGGCCGAACTGAACGTGCTCGTCGCGGCATTGCCGCCGCACCGTCAGGGACTGCCACTGGCGATGAGTGTCGGCCGCCTGCACCGGGTCAAAGGCATGGCCACCCTGGTGCAGGCGTGGGCCCGCGATCCGGCCCTGCGCGAGCGGTGCAACCTGCTGATCGTGGGCGGCGACCTGGCCGATCCCTCGCCGGACGAGCGGGAGCAGCTCGAGCTCATCGCCGGGGTGCTGCGCGAGCACCCCGAAGCCGCGGCGGGACTTCTCATGCCCGGCCACCGGCCCAACGACGTGGTGGCCCGGTGGCTCGCCGCGGCACACGTGGGCCACGCGCCACGGATCGCCGCCGGCGGCGTGTATGTGTGCGCCAGCCTCAAGGAGGAGTTCGGCCTCGCTCTGGTGGAGGCCCTCGCCGCCGGCCTGGTCGTGGTCGGGCCGGATACCGGCGGTCCGGCCACCTACATCGAGCACGGGGTCACCGGCCTGCTCGCCGGGGCCGGTGATCCGGACGAGCTGGCCGCCGCCTTCCGGGCCGCCCTCGAGCTGGCCGGCCGGCCCGCGCCGTCGCGGGTCGAGCGGGCCCGCGGCCGCATCAGCGACGGCCTGACCGTGGATTCCATGGCGACTACTCTGACGGGCATCTACGCGTCCGTGACGGCGGAGAGGCTTCCCCGATGACCCTGCTGGTGATCACCCCCGACTACGCCTCCCACCTGCTGCCGCTGGCCACCCTCGCCACCGCGTGGCACCTGGCGGGCGACCGGGTCGTGGTGGCGACCGGCCCGGCGACCGCCGCGCTGGTCGACTCGTTCGGTTTCGAGCGGAGCGAGCTCTCGCTCGGGCGCGGCTCCAACCCGGGCGTCATCCGGGCCGAGCAGCAGCCGGCCGGCGAGGACGACGCGTTGCGGGGCTTCTTCGCCGCGACGTACCGCGGGATGGTCGAGACGCTGCGCTTCCAGGCCGAGGCCCGGCGCAACGACCTGCTCTGGGAGCCGATCGACCGGGCACGGGCGGTGCTCAAGCTGGTCGAGCAGGTTCAGCCGGACCGGATCCTCGTCGACCATCTCGCCTTCAGCGCCCGGCTCGCCCTGACCGCGGGTGCCGTCCCGCACGTCGATGTCGTGCTCGGTCACCCGTCGGCCCTGCCCGTCGGTGACGAGGTCTACGGCTACCCGACAGCATGGCCGGCCGCATTCCATCCGTCCGAGGCCGAGCTCGCCGGATTGCACCGGATCTGCCGCACCGTACGAGACGAGTTCACCGCCGAATGGAACGCCGCGCTGCACGTGCTCGCGCCGAACGCCGTTCCCGCGACGGACGCCTTCACCGAACACGGCGACCTGGTGCTCTACAACTACCCCGCAGCGCTGCACGATCCGGCCCGTACGGCGCTGCCGGTGCCGCACGCGTTTCTCGGCTCGGCCGTGCGCGAGGAGTCTGTCCCGGCCGACGTCCAGTCCTGGCTGGATGCCGGGGACCGGTCGTTCGTCTATGTCAGCTTCGGCAGCTTCCTGTCCGCCCGGGCGGACGTACTGAGTACCGTCATCGCAGCTCTGCAACGCTCGGGCCGGCGAGTGGCGCTGGCCACCGGGTCGGCCGAAGGCCTGCCTCCCATGCCGGACACCTGGCTCGTCCGCCCCTACCTCCCGCAGACCGCCCTGCTGGCCAGGTCCTCGCTCGCCGTCACCCATGCCGGCAACAACAGCGTCACGGAGGCCCTCAACGCGGGGGTGCCGATGCTCGCACTCCCCTTCTCCACCGATCAGTTCGCGGGCGCAGCGGCGATCGAGACCGCCGGAGTCGGCGTGGCACTGGACCCGAACACGGCGACGGCGGACGACATCGCCGCCGGTATCGAGCAGGCCCTCGCGCACGCCCCTGCAGCGCGGGCGATCGGCGAGCGACTACGGCGTACCGCCGGGCGCGACGTGGCCCACACACTGACCCGCGACCTTCCCGTGCGGCGTCCCTGAAACCGGTGCCGTCCCTGGTGACGATGGCGCCGCCGTGCCGCCGGCGACCCGACGCCGAAGCTCCGCACTGCTTCGCGAGCCGGCGTACCTTCAGGGTTGCTCAGGCGTCCCGGCGCCGGAGCTGGATGGTCGCGAGGCTCAGCAGGATGAGGAGCCAGCAGGAGAAGACCACCGCGCCGACTGCCGGTGAAAGCAGGTCGGGATCGGCGCCGAGGCTCATGAAGGCCTGCCCGGCATTGGAGGGCAGATACGGCGTGACCGTATCGGACCAGCTTTCGGGCAGCAGCGACGCGACACCGGGCACGATCAGCAGAACGGCGACCACGGTGGTGAGCGCTGCGGCGATGTTGCGCAGCAGGAAGCCGAGGGCCATGCCGAGCACACCGACGCCGGCCAGGTAGCCGACCGTGCCGACGACCGCCCGCAGCACCCCGTCGTCGGTGAGTGAGATGCCCTTGTCACCGAGCACGGCTTGTGCGCCGAGGAAGGTCAGCAATGCCGTCGGTGTCAGGGCCGTCACCGAGACTCCGGCGAGCACGGCGACCTTGCCGACGAGAACCGGCCATCGGCGAGGCACGGCAGTGAGCGAGGAGCGGATCATCCCGGTGGAATACTCGCCGGCGACCAGCAGCACACCGAGGGTCCCGATGAGCAGTTGCGCCAGGTTGACGCCGCCCAAACTGGCGCCGAGCGGGTCCAGCGAGGAAGGGCCGCCTGGTGGGGCCGGGGTACCGGGTTCGATCGTGGTGCCGGCCAGGAAGGCGGAGAACCCGAGCCCGAGGCCGGCGAAAACGGCCACCGACGCGGCAAGCATGATCAGTGACGACCGTAGTGACCGGAATTTGATCCACTCGAAGCGGATCACCCGGGCGAGGGTGACCCGGGCAGAAGCAGGGATCCCCTCGGCGGCGGTTCGCGGCGTCATCGCGCGACCACCGGTGCGGTGCCGCTGTACTCGACGGTGTCGCGGGTCATGGACATGAAGGCCTCCTCCAGGGATGTCTCCGTGCTGCTGAGCTCGTGCAGGGTCAGGTGGGCGTCGGCGGCCCGGTCGCCGATCTGCTCGAGGCTCAGGCCGGTCACCTCCAGCAGGCCGGGTTCACCGCTGGTGACCGTCACGCCGGCGCCGACGAGCAGGTCACGCAGGGCGACGGCTTGCGGTGAGCGCACGCGGACGGTGGCCTGCGCCGCCTGGCGGGTGAACTCGGTCAGCGAGACGTCGGCGAGCAGGCGCCCCCGGCCGACCAAGATCAGATGCTCGGCGGTCTGTGCCATCTCGCTCATCAGATGGGAGGAGACGAACACGGTCCGGCCTTCGGCGGCCAGGCCTTTGAGCAGGTCGCGGATCCAGCGGATGCCGTCGGGGTCCAGGCCGTTGACCGGTTCGTCGAGCATCACCACCGCCGGGTCGCCTAACAGGGCGGCGGCGATGCCGAGCCGCTGTCCCATGCCCAGGGAGAAGCCGCCCGCACGCTGGGCGGCCACCTCGCGCAGACCGACCATGTCGATCACCTCGTCGACCCGGCGCGCACCGATGCCGTGAGTGGCGGCCAGCGCCAGCAGATGGTTGCGGGCGGAGCGGCCGGTGTGCACCGCCTTCGCCTCCAGCAGCGCGCCGATCTGGCGGATCGGATCGACGTGCTCGGCGTAGCGGCGGCCGTTGACCGTGGCACGTCCGCCCGTGGGTGCGTCCAGCCCGAGGATCATCCGCATGGTGGTGGACTTCCCGGCGCCGTTGGGGCCGAGGAAGCCGGTCACGACGCCGGGCCTGACCTGAAACGTCAATCCGTCGACGGCCGTCTTGTCGCCGTAGCGTTTGCTCAGCTCGACTACTTCGATCATGGATACCACGGTCGCCCGCGTAGCGCGCCCGCCGCATCCAGCGGCTGCGGGCTCCTGGGCGTACCGCGGCCGCGGTACTCCGACGCGGTTTCTACCGCACCGGCGGGTCGGTGCGGACCAGTCCGGTCTGGTAGGCGATCACCACGAGCTGCGCGCGATCACGGGCGCCGAGCTTGGCCATGGCCCTGTTCACGTGGGTCTTGGCGGTCAGCGGCGACATCACCAGCCGCGCCGCGATCTGCTCGTTGCTCAAACCTGCGGCGACCAGGGTCATGATCTCGAGCTCCCGTTCGGTGAGCGCCCGCAGCACCTCGGGCGTGGCGCGGGGCTGCGGTTCGGGTTCGGCAAGAAACCGGCTGATCAGCCCTTGGACGGCTTTCGGTGACAGCAGCGCGTCCCCGGCGGCCACGGTCCGGATGGCATCGAGCAGCTCGGCCGGTTCCACACCTTTGCCGAGGAAACCACTGGCCCCGGCCCGTAACGCCTGGAAGACGTACTCGTCGACCTCGAAAGTGGTCAGGATCAGCACCCGGGTTCCGCCGAGCTGCGGATCGGCGGTGATCAATCGGGTGGCGCTCAGCCCGTCCATCTCCGGCATCCGGATGTCCATCAGCACGACGTCGGCACCGGTGTCGCGCGCCAGAGCAACGGCCTGACCGCCGGTGGCCGCCTCGCCCACCACGGTCAGATCCGCCGCCGAGTCGATCAGCACACGGAACCCGGCCCGGATGAGAGTCTGATCATCAGCGAGCAGGACACGCACCGTCATGTCGCCACCTCGTCCACGAGGGGTGCGGGCAGTACGGCCCGCACCCGGAACCCGCCCTCCGCCCGCCGGCCGGCCGAGAAGGTGCCACCCACCGACTCCGCGCGCTCCCGCATGCCGATCAGGCCCAAGCCGCTACCCGACGAACCAGGGTCGGCCGGTCCGGTACCGCCGTCGTCGCACACCTCAACGGTGACACCGGCCGTCTCGTAGGCGATCCGGACCGTCACCGTCGCGCCGCTCGCGTGCCGGCAGACATTGGTCAACGACTCCTGCAGGATGCGATACGCCGCCACATCCACGGCGCTCGGCAGCGCCCGCGGGCGTCCGGCGGTCGTCCACCGGATCGGCTGGCTCGCGGCGAAGCTGTCGATGAGACCATCGAGCCGGGTGAGGCTGGGCGCCGGTTCAGTGGGCGTATCCGGTTCGTCGTCGCGGCGCAGCACACCCAGCAGCGTCGCCAGTTCCTCCAGCGCGGTCCTGGCGGCGACACGAACGTGGCCGAGGGCGTCCTCAGCGGCGTCCGGCTGTCGACGCACCAGATGGCCGGCTACCCCGGCCTGCACATTGATCACCGCTATATGGTGCGCCACCACGTCGTGCAACTCCCGGGCGATCCGTAGACGCTCCTCCGCGACCCGACGGCGTGCCTCCTGCTCGCGGGTCTGCTCCGCCCGCACTGCCCGCTCCTCCAGCACCGCGATGTAGGCACGCCGGGTACGCACCGCGCTGCCCGCCGCCACTGCCAGGCCGAACCACAACAGCAGCACCACGACAGCCGGATCCAGCCAGCCGATACCGAGCGCGACCACGGCACACATGCCGAGGGCGACAGCACTGGCCGCTCCCACCGCGGCCGCGGTCCGCCGATCGGTCCGGGTCGCCACCGTGTACGCGGCGACCCCCACCGTGAGCACGAAGAACCCACGCGACTGCTGAGTCAGCAACACCGCGGCAGCGGCAGCACACACCACTGCGAGAACCGGCAGTGGGTGCCGGCGTCGCAGGACCAGTGCCGCGCACCCGGCCACGGACAACAGCACGGCGCCGATCGCCGGAGGCTCCACGGGCGGCCCACCGGGCGGATGCATCGGCAACAGACTCGCTGCGAACAACACCGCAGCCAGCACGGAATCCGCGGCCGTCGGATACACGGTGACGGCCCGCCGCAACCGTTCGATGCCTCCCATCCCGCTCAAGGTACGCCGGCGAGGAGGACGATCCACCGGCGAACAGGGCCCATCACCCCCACCCGGTTTCCCCGGCCCAGGCCTGACTGGCGGACGGCAGCAGGCGGCTCCGGATCAGAACGACCCACCACCACCGCGACGGGCACGCGGCACGCTGTTTCAGGGCCGGCGTCACCAGGGCCGATGGACCTCACAGGAGACGAGAGTGTCCTCGACGACCCGGGACACGCACACGTCGCTGCCGGGGCCTCCATCAGCACGGTTGACGCCACCGCGGGTCTCTATCGTGTCGTTGCCCTCCGAACCCCACAAGCGATCGTCGCCGTCCGACCCGAGCAGGTGGTCGTCGCCGGGGCCACCGGTGATCGCGTCGTCACCGCCATAGCCGTCGATCTCATTGGGTGCGGCGTTGCCGATCAGGGTGTCATCGCCGCTCGTGCCCGTGAGGACCTCGACGTCGGCGCCGACGGAGTCGTGCTCCCCGGCGGCTCCGTCATCACGAGAGGCACCGTCCAGGTCGACCGTGACGGCCTTGGTGTAGTGGGAGTACCTCACCTCGTCCACTCCGGCGCCGCCACGCATCACATCGGCTGCGAGTCTGGCCGGGCCGGGGTCACCGATCAGCACATCGTCACCCGCGCCGCCTTCGAGTGCGTCACGGCCGTCTCCACCGCGAAGGCCGTCGCTGCCGTTGCCACCGAACAGCCGGTCGTCGCCGCCGAAGCCCCACATGGTGTCGTCGCCGTTGCCGCCGTAGACGACGTCGTCACCGGGACGGCCTCGTTCGGTGACGATGTCCGTGTCACCGTCGATGGTGTCGTCGCCGTTGCCGCCGGAGACGAAGTCGGCACCGTCGCCGGCATCGATGTAGTCGTCGCCGTCCCGGCCGTAGATCCTGTCGTTGCCGGTCTTGCTCCACCGGTCGCCGTAGAGCCTGTCGGCCTTCGGCCCGCCGACCAGCGTGTCCGCGCCTGCCCCGCCGTCAGCCACCAGTCTCAGGTCACTCTTGTTGATCACCGAGTCGTTGCGGTCCCCGACATGGACGACAACGGTGGTCGAGGCCTTCCTGGTCGTACACCGGACCTTGGTCTTGTCGCCCGCCGCCTGCTTGCAGCCCTTGCCCGGCTTGATCCTGACCCGGTCGTCGATGACGACGGTGCGCCCCGACAGGGTGATCACGACCTTGTTGACGACCCCATGGTCGGCCTCGAAGGTGACGTTGGTGGCGCCCGCCGAGGCGTAGCCCCATGATGACGCCGCCGCCGGTCCGGCCACAGCGGCTACCGCGAGGAGGGGCATCAGGACGAGACCGATACGGATCGGCCCGAACGCGCGTGACATCGAACGAATCCCCTCGACGAGCCGAACGCCCGGATCATAGAGGAACAAGAATGGTCACGACGTCCCAGGCGATTCTCCTCGAGCATCCGGGAAGGCCCACGACGGCTGCTCGAGAGGCAGAAGCGCCGAAAGGCGCGGCAGTCCCGCGGCAAGGGTCTCGTCGTCATGGGACTCCCCATCCGGCCCTCGAAGAGGGAACCCGGGATGAGTCAAGACGACGTGCCGAATGCGGCGTCCCCGCAACCCCGGATCCGTAGATTCGTCTTCGGCCCGCTCGGACCTGTCGTGATCCGGCCGAACTTTCCGGGTCGTCACAGGGAACCGTCGACCCTGCGCCGGAGCCCAGCGCCGACCGCGTGGATGTGGCTCATGCCTTGCGTCACCTGTCGCTGGGACAGCGGCAGGCCGTGGTCATGCACCACCTGCTCGGCCTCAGCGTCGAGGAGATCGCCCGTGCCCTGCGGGTCGCCCCCGGAACGGTGAAGTCCCGTCTCAGCCGGGGCCGGGCCGTTCTTGCCCTGCACCTTTCCGAGGAGGCCACCCATGCCTGACATCAGCGAGTTGCTGGGCCCGGCAGCGATCCGGCTGGAGCCCGCCCGGCAGCCCGAATTCCGGCAGCTCGTGCGGGCGCGGGCGAAGCGCCGCCGGCGGCACCGGAGGATCACCGGATCGGTCGCGGTCGTCATCCTGGCGGTGGGAGCGGGCACGGTGATGCGGGGGCCGACACCGGAGGACCCGGCGGGGCCCCGGAAGCCGATGGTGGCCGTGGAGGTCACGGGGACGGTCCAGCGGGTCGGCGGACCGATGGGCACCCCGCCGGTCGGCATGAGCGGCTCGGTCCGATTCGAGGACGCCGCGGGCACCACCATCACCGCTGCTCTCGGCGCCGGTGGGAGTTTCAGCATCGCGGTGCCGCCCGGCCAGTACGTGGTCACGGGCATCCCGGCGGAGGCCGGGCGGCCCTCCTGCCGGGCGGAGGCACCCGTCCTCGTCTCGGACACCCGACTCGACGGTGTGGAGGTCGACTGCCACGTGCGGTGAGACGAGCCCGGTCAGCACCGGGTCGAGGCGCCCGGCCGTCCGGGCGGGAACGACCCGCTTCCGGTGACGACGTCACGCCACTCCGGGACGGCGTCCGGGCGCGGAGTCGGCGACCAGCCGGCCGTCACGTAGCTCGACACGGCGCGGCATCCCGGCGGCGATGTCACGGTCGTGGGTGATGACCGCGATCGTCGTGCCCTCCTCGTGAAGTCGGAACAGCAACTGCAACACCGTCTGCCCGGTACGGGTGTCGAGCGCTCCCGTGGGTTCGTCGGCGAGTAGCAGGGCGGGCCGGTTGACCAGGGCACGGGCGATGGCCACCCGCTGTCGTTCGCCGCCGGACAGCTCGTGCGGGCGATGCGACACCCGGTGGGCCAGGCCGACCCGGTCGAGTGCCTCGATCGCCAGTGGCCGCCGCCGGTGACGGGGCACCCCGGCGTACAGCAGGCCGGTGGCGACGTTCTCCGCGGCGCTCAGCCCGGCGCTCAGGTGGAACTGCTGGAACACGAAGCCGAGCCACCGGCCGCGCAGCGCGGACAGCCGCCGGTCGGAGAGGCCGGTGACGTCCAGCCCGCCGATCTCGATGCCGCCGGACGTCGGGCGGTCCAGGGTCCCCATGATGTTGAGCAGCGTCGACTTGCCGGAACCGGAGGGCCCGACGATCGCCAGCATCTCCCCCTCGGCGATGTCCAGCGACACGCCGGCCAGCGCGGCGACACCGCCGGGATAGATCACCGAGGCATCGCGTACGGAAAGGACGGTCATGGGTCCGGCATGATGCCACCGGGTCGTCAGGAAGCCGTGAGCATCGTCGGACCGTGCCGGACTAATCAGATGCTGACATTCGACGGTCACAATCCCTCGGCGTGCAGCAGCCTCAACCATCACCGGCTCCGGGCCGGAAACGCCGCTGGATCATCATCGCGGCTTTGACAGTGACGGCCGTCCTGGCCGCAGCCGGTTACCTCTGGTTCGAGCGGCGCGACACGGCCACTCCGGTCGCCGACGACGCCGTGGCGGTGCAGACCGCGCCCGTCGTGCGGACCGATCTGTCGGTCACCGAGTCGCTGACCGGTTCCCTCGGATACGGCGGGGCGCAACCGGTGAAGGGCGGCCCGGACGGCATCGTCACCTGGCTGCCCCGGTCGGGCGCGCGGATCGACCGGGGCGAGCAGTTGTTCCGGGCCGACGACCGGCCGGTGCCCCTGTTCTACGGCGCCATGCCGCTCTACCGGGACCTGGCGACGCCCAACATGGTGGGCCGTGACGTGCGGATCGTCGCCGCCAATCTCAAAGCGCTCGGCTATCCGGTCGGGCGGCAGCCGGGCGTCGGGGAGACGGTCACCCGCACGGTTGCCGTCCCCGCCACGGCGCCGTCGGCCGCGCCCGGCACGACGATCGAGCGGTCGACCGTACGCCAGGGGGAAGGGGTTTTGACCTCGGGTCTCATCGCGGCGCTCAAGCGGTGGCAGCAGGACCGGAACCTGCCGGTGACCGGAACGATCGGGCCGGGTGACGTGGTGGTGCTGCCCGGCGCGGTGCGGGTCGAGTCGGTCACCGCGTTGAAGGGTGACAGCGCCGCCACGCCGCTGATGACGGTGACGTCGACCGCCAAGGTGGTCACGGCGCCGGTCGCGGTCGAGGTCGCGGGAACGATCCGTGCCGGGGACCGGGTGACGGTGCTGCTGCCCGGCGACGCGTCGGTTCCGGGTGAGGTGTCGGCCGTCGGGACCGAGGTGCAGCCGGGCGAGGACGGCGGCGCGGAGCCGAAGCGGACCGTCACGGTCACCCTGGACAGCACGAAGGAGCTGCACGGGATCGATTCCGCGCAGGTGCGGATCGAGCTGGCCGGGGAGACCCGTGAGGGGGTGCTGGCGGTTCCGGTCGGTGCGCTGGTGGCGCTCAGTGAGGGCGGCTACGCGGTGCAGGTGCCCGGCGGTGGTCTGGTGGCGGTCGAGACCGGCATGTTCGCCAAGGGACTGGTCGAGGTGACCGGCGCGGGCATCGCCGAGGGCGTGCGGGTGGTGACGGCCTCGTGACCGGGCCGGTGCGCATCGCTGCCGGGTCGGTCCGGCCGGTCCGGCTCGCCGTGTCCGATCTGCTCGCGCTGGGCTTGCTGGGCCTGCGGACCCGCAAGATGCGGGCGGCGCTGTCGGCGCTGGGCATCGCCATCGGCATGGCCACCATGATCGTTGTCACCGGCATCCCGGCGTCCAGTCAGGCTCAGCTGATGCGCGAGCTGTCCGCGTTGGGGACCAACATGCTGGAGGTACGCGCGCTGCCCGATCAGCAGCCGCCGGTGCGGCTGCCGGAGGAGTCCGTCGGCATGGTCCAGCGGATCGGGCCGGTGACACGGGCCAGCGCGGTCGCCAACACCCACACTTTCGTACGCCGTTCCGACCGCACGGACGCACAGGACGGCTCCGGGCTGACCGTGCTGGCCACCCGCCTCGACCTGCTGCCGGCCATCAACGCCCGGGTGGCGCACGGACAGTGGCTCAACGAGGCGACCTCGCGTTTCCCGGCCGTGGTCCTCGGCGCGGTGTCGGCGGCCCGGCTCGGCGTCACCGGCAGCGGCCAGCAGCTGATGATCGGCGACCGATGGTTCACCGCCGTCGGCATCCTGGCCACGACGCCGCTGCTGCCGGAGATCGACCGGGCGGTCCTGGTGGGCTGGCCGGTGGCGCGGGATCTGCTGGGCTTCGACGGCCACCCCACGGTCCTGTACGTGCAGTCCGCGGAACCGTCCATCGAACAGGTCCGTGCCGTGCTGCCGGAGACCGTGCACCCGGCCCGGCCGGCCGACGTGGCGGTCACCCGGCCCTCGGACGCGCTCGCCGCCAAACGGGCCACCGAGAACGCGTTCTCGGCCCTGTTCCTGGGCCTGGCCGCGGTGGCGTTGCTGGTCGGTGGCATCGGCGTGGCCAACACCATGGTCATCTCGGTGCTGGAGCGACGCGGTGAGATCGGCCTGCGGCGTGCGCTGGGCGCGACCAGGGGCCAGATCCGCGGCCAGTTCCTGACCGAGGCGGTGACGTTGTCGGCGCTGGGCGGGCTGGCCGGCACACTGCTCGGCGCGCTGGCCACGCTCGGCTACGCGGCATACCACCAGTGGCCCCCGGTGATACCGCTGTCGTCGACCCTGGCCGGGCTGGGTGGCGCGCTACTGGT
Source organism: Actinoplanes sp. CA-252034 (assembly GCF_050956125.1). Classification (NCBI taxonomy): domain Bacteria; kingdom Bacillati; phylum Actinomycetota; class Actinomycetes; order Micromonosporales; family Micromonosporaceae; genus Actinoplanes; species Actinoplanes sp. CA-252034. The sequence goes on along the minus strand of NZ_CP191846.1, from coordinate 4,309,306 downwards.
CGGTGTGGTGGCCGGCCTGTACCCGTCGATGCGGGCGGCCGCACTCCCACCGACCACCGCGCTGGCGCTCTGAGAATCCCGGAACACTAGCAAGATCTGAACATTGGTTTGTCAAGGTACGTGCCATGTCGTACAGAACCCGTCTCGCCGTTGTGACCGTCAGCCTCGCCCTCGCGCTGTCCGGATGTTCCGGAGCGGGTGAGAAGCAGGAGACACCGTCGGTGGCCACCCTGCAGAGCGGCGCGCCGGCCGCCGGCGCTTCCGCCGGCCCGCAGCGGCCGGTCTACCGGATGGACGCCACCGAGGACGAGATCAAGGCCATCGCCAAGCCGTGGACGGACTGCCTGGCCACCGAAGGCGTGCAGAAACCGGACGAGGCCCTGGCTCTCGTCCTCAAGGGCGGCACCTCCAAGGACCTGCAGACGGCCGACCTGGGCAGGCAGGAAGCCGCGTGGAAGGCCTGCCTGCCCCAGCAGCCGGAGTCGTTCGAGCAGAACCAGTTGCGCACCGACCCGACCGAGTTCAAGGACAACCAGCGTGAGTGGTACCGGTGCGCGCAGGCCGCCGGGTACAAGCTGACCGCCCCGGACCCGGAGACCGGCCAGTTCGGCATCACCGAGGTCGGCCCGAACGGGGACTTCGGGTCGGAGAAGATGCAGGAGTGCCGGCGTACGGCGTTCGAGAGCTGACCGTCGACGCGGGGCCGTGTGAGGAACTCATTAGGTTTACCGCACGGCCCCGAAGGCGCGGCTATGGTCGTCGCCGTGTGCGCATATCTGCTGGTCGCCGAGGATGACCGGGGCCAGGCCGAGGTCCTGCGACGGTATCTGACCGCCGACGGCCACGACACCGTCGTGGTGCACGACGGGCTGGCCGCGCTGGAGCAGGTGCGGCGGCGCCGGCCGGATCTGCTCGTGCTGGACGTCATGATGCCGGGGCTGGACGGTCTGACCGTGGCCCGGGTGCTGCGGGCGGAGTCGGAGGTGCCGATCCTGATGCTGACCGCGCGAGCCGCCGAGGACGATCTGCTGGCCGGGCTGGACGGCGGCGCCGACGACTACCTGACCAAGCCGTACAGCGCCCGGGAGCTGACGGCCCGGGCCCGGGCCCTACTGCGGCGCAGCCGCGGGAGCCGGGGTGAGACGGTCCTGCTGGTCGGGGCGCTCGTCGTCGACGTCGGCCGGCACCAGGTGCGGGTGGACGGCGAACCGGTGGAGTGCACGCCCGGCGAGTTCGCGATCCTGGCCGCGATGGCGGCCCAGCCGGAGCGGGTGTTCACCCGGGCGCAGCTGCTGGAGCACACCAACGGCGTGGAACGCGAGTCGGTGGAGCGCAGCATCGACGTGCACGTGCTCAACCTGCGGCGCAAGATCGAGCCGAACCCGAAACGGCCGGCGCGGCTGCTCACGGTGTACGGGATCGGGTACCGGCTGACCGCGGGCGCGGCGTGACCCACGTACCGCTGCACCGCAGTCTGATCTTCCGCCTGTTGATGACGTCGGTGACGATCGCGATCATCGCGGTCGTGGCGACGTCCTGGCTGGCCGCGCAGTCCACCTCACGGGCCATCCGGCAGGAGATCGGGCAGACACTCAGCGACGACAAGAGTGTGTACGACGAGCTGCTCACCTACGCCGCCACGCACCGGGACTGGTCGGGGGTGCAGCCGCTGATCGCCGACCGGGCGAGCGCGCTGGGCCGGCGGATCACGCTGATGACCGAGAACCGGCGGCTGATCGTGGACTCGACGAGCGGCCCCTCGCTGGAGCTGGCCCGGCCGTCGGCGACCGTGGACCCGCTCCAGGTGGACCTGGTGCTGACCGGGCGCACCGAACGCATCGACCCCCGGATCGTCGGCCCCTATCAGCTGACGCCGAAGGAGCAGCAGACGATGCGCCGGCAGCTCGACGAGTCGCTGGAGTGCGTCCGCGGGTACGGCAGCGAGGCGATCGTGACGGCCGGCCCGCACGCCCGTCCCAGGCTGGCCGTCACCAGGGCCGGCGTCGTGCCGTACGCCTGCCCGCTGAGCCCCGACGTGGCCCGCAGCGAACGGGCCCCGATCGAGGCGCTGCGCACACTCATCGCCAGCTGCGCGAACGACCCGGACGTGACGGTGACGCCCGATCTCACCGTCACGGTCCTCGACCCGGTCAAGGGCGCGCCGATCCCGGACCGGACCGAGCGGGCCGCCGCCTGCCTCGACAACGCACGGTACGCCCAGCTCAAGCCGTACGTCGCTCCCCCGGTGCTGCTGTTCGTGACCGACCCGGCGGATCCGACCGCGGCGCCGGCGTCCCCGTTCTCCCGCACCAACATCGTTCGCACCGGTGCGACCACGGCCGTCGTGCTGGTCCTCGCGGTGCTGGTCACCGTCGTGGTGGGTGGCCGGCTCGTGCGGCCGCTGCGGGCGCTGGCCGAGGCCGCGAGACGGCCCGCGGATCATCAGCGGGTGCCCGTCACCGGCCGGGACGAGATCGGCTATCTGGCCGCCGCGCTCAACGAGCTCGCCGAGCACCGGGAACGGTCCGAGGAGCTGCGTCAGGCGATGGTCGACGACGTGGCGCACGAGCTGCGCAATCCGCTGACCAACATCCGCAACTGGCTCGAAGCGGCGCAGGACGGGCTGGCCACGATCGACGGTCCGGTCCTGACACTGCTGCACGACGAGACCGTGCAGCTGCAGCACATCGTCGACGACCTGCGTGACCTGGCCGCCGCCGACGCCGGCAACCTGCGCATGCACCCCGAGCCGCTGCACCTCGACGACGCGATCGAGCAGGTCGTCGAGGCGCACACCCCCAGCGCCACGGCGGCCGGGGTGTCGTTGACCACCTCGTTCAGCGGCGACCCGGTGGTGGTCGCCGATCCGGTGCGGTTGCGTCAGCTCGTCGGCAACCTGCTGTCGAACGCGATCCGGCACAGCCATCCGGGCGGCACCGTGTCCGTGAACGCGTCAGCCGGGGCCGGGCGGATGACGATCGCCGTGGCCGACACCGGGCCCGGCATCGCGGCCGGGGATGTGCAGCGGGTGTTCGACCGGTTCTGGCGGGCGGACGAGTCGCGTACCCGCTCGACCGGCGGCAGTGGACTGGGCCTGCCGATCGCCCGCAAGATCGCCGAGGCGCACGGCGGCGACATCACCGTCGACAGCACCCCCGGCGCCGGCGCGACCTTCACGGTGACCCTGACGTTCGAGCCGATGCCGGTCCGCCGCCACCCCTGAGATCGATCCTTCACTGACCGGGAGGATCCGGGTGGCGGCGGATCGCGTCGAGACGCCCGGGTGCGTGACTGCCGGTCAGGCGCCGGCGATGGTGGCGGCGTGCGCCTTGGCCGACGTCCAGGCCTTTCGGAGCGCGTCATGGTCCGCGGTGACGCCGGGCGTGGTCAGTTCCGCCTCGGCCTGCTCCTGCGCGGACCGTACGACGTCCGCCAGTCTCACGGACTCTTCGCAGCGGCTGTCGGCCTTCGCGACTGCCAGCTCGAACTGCGCGACGCTCTTGCGCGTCTCGGATGTCGTCGCGGCCTGCCAGCGGTCGGCGATGTCGCCACGCGGGCCCTGCAGGTCGGCGTACTCGTATCCGGCCTTCTTCATGCACGACGACCAGTCGGTAACGGCGCTCTTCACCGTGGCGGCTTCGGTGACCCGCGCGATGACCTGGTTGGTGTTCGACTCGGCCTGCGCCGACAGCCGGTCCCAGTCGTCACCCAGCAGGGAGCGCCGGGCGGTGTGGAGGCAACCGTCCGTGTTGAACATGATCTTCCCGCCGTCGGACAGCTCGACGGTGCGCCGGTGTCGCGGTGTGCCGGTCAGTGCGACTTCCCACTTCTCCCGGTCCGGCTTGCTGAGCTGTGCGAGGGCGGCCTTGTTCGGGTTGGGCGGCGATCCGGACGATCCGCTCAGCGCCTCTCCGACGATGCCGTACCCGTCGGCGTGCGCGTGCGCGGTGTCGAGCAACGCGTACGGGTTCGCGGCGGAGACCCGGGTCAGGTCGGCGGCCGGGACCGGTTGGTAGTCGTGGCCGGTGGCACGCATGCAGTCGCGGACCATGATCTCGGTCGCGGTGTGGACGAGGCGCTGCTCGGCGGGGTCGGGATAGCTGATGCCGCCGAACGGCCGGGGTCCTGGGACCGGAGACAGGGCAGGGCGGGGCCGGGCGCCGACGAGCACCCGGCCACACTCCATGCCAGCATCGCCACGATCAGCGAGCTGAGGTGACGCATGAGGTCACACGCACCACTTGTTCGAAGCGATGTTGTTGTAGTAGGGCGAGCTGGGGGCGAAGGCCTGGAAGTAGTGCTGACGCGGGATCGTCACGCCGGAACCGGTGTAGCTCCTGCCGGAGTAGATCCGCACATTGCAGTCCTGGCCGTCGTTGAACACCGACTGGGCGTTGTTGAAGGCGTAGTACTGCAGCAGGTTGGTGTTGTTGGCGTAGACGACGCCACGGGTGCCGTTGAACCACTGTTCGGTGTAGGCACAGAGGCCGCCGTCCGGGCAGCCGGCGATGTCTTCCGCCGCCTGCGCGGGGCCGGCGACGAGGCCGGTGGCGAGGGCGGTGACAGTGGCTGCGGACGCGATGAGCGTACGTAGGTGCATAGGTAGATCTCCCCGTTGGTGAGAGCGGCGGGGCCGCCCTCGAACTTCGACCGATGCTGATCATATGGTCGACAAGATCCTCAATGGTCTCGCGTTGATCGTCAAGACCTTCGATCCATGGAGTCACCCTCGGGCCGGACGGGATCACGGTCGGTGGCCCGCAATGGCATGATCATCTCCGTGCACCCGCCCGCCACTTCGATCACCGTGGATTCGCTGCTGGCCTCAGCCGCGGCCGAGGAGCGGTTGCGGGACCGCGCACACGCGATCGCCGACCTGCTGCCCCATCTCGACGCCGGGCAACGGGACCGGGTCTTCGACCTGGCCATGGAGATGCCGGACGAGCGTTCCCGCGAGCTCCTGATCGAGGGACTGCTACCCCACCTGGATGGACGACGACTCGCCGCGGTCACCGAGGCGGCCGCCACCCGAACCGGCCTGCAGCTCGTGCTCATACCGAGGCTCAAGCAACAGCAGCAGCAGGAACTGATCGAGGGGCTGCTCGCCGAGGCCGAGGCCGGCCACCGGGATGTCGCCTGCTTCGTCGCGCTTCGACCGCTGCTCTCCACCGACCAGGTGAGCCGGATCGGGCGCCTGCTGCTCGCCGACGAGGACCCGCAACGAGCGCTGCAGGCACTCCGGCCGTGGATTCCGCTGCTGCCCGCCGAGACTCGCCGGGCCGCTCTGCCGCTGGTGCGGGCGGCCTGCTCCAGCGACTGGGCACTGGCTCGCACGCTGGCAGACGAGTGGATCGCCCATCTCAGTCCGGACGAGGCCCGGCAACTGCTGCCGCTGGCGGCGGGCCTCGACCGTAACGCGCGCGCCGAGCTGTTGCCGGCGCTGACCGCCGTTCTGCCGGAAGCCGCCCCCGCCGCCTTGGACGCCCTGCGGCACGGTCGCGGAACGGGCCGCATGATTCCGGCGGTCGCCCAGGCGCTGTCGCCGGCCGATCGCAGCGAGCTGCTGACGGTGCTGGCCTCTCCACCTGCGGAGGATCTGCCCGAACTGCGGAGACTGAGCTTCCCTCTGACCCCGCGGATTCCGACCGAGACGCTCCGACCGCTGCTGCCGCTGCTCGACGAAAGCCGGCTCGCGTGGGTCCTGCAGCTCTGCGAGAGCGGCCCCTACCCGCACGACTGGCTCGACGCCGCGGCGCTGTGCCTGCCGCACCTGTCCGCACCGCTGCGGACCGCGGTTCAGGACCGGGTCGTCGAGCAGATGAGGAGGCTCGCGTCGATCCGGCCGTTGCCGAAGTTCATCGGACCGCTCCACGACCACCAGTACGACGGCATCAGCGAACGGAGAGACCTGCTCCCCACCGCGGAACTGCTTCGGGAGGAGCAGTATCAGGCGTTGACTCCGTTCGCGTTCACGCTGCCCATGGGCGACGCCGTGGGTCTGATCACCCTGGCGCACAGGCTCGATCGCGCTCAACGCGATGCGGCGCTCCGTATCGTCGACCGCCTGCATCCGCTCGACGATCGGGCGACGCTGATCCGGGCACTGGCGCCGTTCCTCGACGACGATCAGATCGAGGTCGCCGCGACGCTGCCCGCCCTCGCCGGAGTGGACCCGGGCAACCTGCTCGACATGACCACCGCGCTGGCCGTCTCGGCGGCCGGCGCCACACTGCACGCCAGGCTGACGGCAACGGCGATGACGATCGCCGAGACGATGACCGATGAATATCACCGCGGCTGCGCGCTGGTCGACCTCGCCGGGCTCTGCCGCACCGAACCGGCCCGGCACCGCGCCCTGCACGCCGCCATCCGGCTCTTCCCGGAGCTCGACCACATCCAGCGCACCGTCATCCGGCGCAGAGCGGCCCACCTGCTGACCTCTCCCAGCGCGATCGCCGCCACTTAGACGTCACCGCGCCCGGAGCGAACGGCGGATCGACAGCCGGCCAACCGGCTGCCCGGCCGGCCGCACCGGGACGGCGGAGTCCGGCGGCGTCCTCCCATGCCAAGCGGACGCCTGCTCTCCCGGCACCGATGAGTCTTCCGGAGCTGCGCGGTCCACCCTGGGAAACCGACTGCCAGGGAGAGACCATGACCTCGATCCAGCCCATCGCCAGCACGCCCGACCTGCCGCGGCTGCGCGCCTTCTACGAGGAGGTGCTCGGCGCGACGCAGACGCTGCGGGTCCCTGCGGAGGGCCCCGAGTTCTACGTCGAGCTGCGGATCGGCGAGACCGCGCTCGGGCTCGCCCAGAACGAGAGCACCGAGATCGGGGCACCGGTACGGGTCATCCTCAGCGCCGATGTCGAGGACGTCGACGCGCTGCTGCCGACGGTCGAGTCGGCCGGCGGCACCGTGCAGGGGCCGGCCAACGACATGCCGTGGGGTCAACGGGTCGCGCACGTGCTCGACCCGGACGGCAACATGCTCAACCTGACCAGTCGACTCTGACCACCTCGGGGCGTGCTGACGGGAATTCGCGACGAGGGCGGAGTCGCCTGCTGACCTGATAATGAAAACGGTTATCATCTTCGGCGTGTTGAGACTGTCGCGCCTGACCGTGCGCTTCCCCAGCCTCGTGGCCGTCGACGAGGTGAGTCTCGCCGTCGGGCCGGGTGAGTCCGTCGGCCTCATCGGCGGCTCCGGCTCCGGCAAGACACTGACCGCCCTGGCCGTGCTCGGCCTGCTGCCCGACACGGCGACCGCCGCCGGCAGCATCACCGTCGACGGCGCCGAGATCTGCGGCGCCGTCGACCGGCGGCTGCGGGGCGTCCGGGGCTCGCGCATCGGCTTCGTCGGCCAGGACGCCCTCGCCGCCCTCAACCCGCTGGCCACTGTGGGCCGCCACCTGCGCATCCCGCTGCGCCGCCGACTGTCCCGGAAGGACGCCGACCACGCCGCCACGCGACTGCTGGCCCGCGTCGGCTTACCGGCCGACACCGCCAGGGCGTACCCGGCGCAGCTCTCCGGCGGCCAGCGCCAGCGCGTCGCGATCGCCCTGGCCGTCGCCGGCCGGCCCGGCCTGCTGATCGCCGACGAGCCGACCAGCGCCCTCGACCCCCGCACCCGGGCGGGCATCCTCGACCTGCTGCGCGACCTCCCGGCAGCCGACGGCGGCACCCGGCCCGCGCTGCTGCTGATCAGCCACGACCTCGCCGTCGTCAGCCGGGTCTGCACCCGCCTCGCCGTGATGCACGCCGGCCGCCTGGTCGAGCAGGGCGAGACGGCCGAGATCATCGCGTCGCCCCGGCACGCGTACACCCGGGCACTGGTCGCCTCGGCACGGGCCCTGGCCGCATGACCGCCTTGCTCGTGGCCACCGGGGCCACCAAGTCGTACGGCCCCCGCCGTGTCCTCGACGGCGTCGACCTGCACATCGCCGCCGGTGACCGGCTCGGGATCCTCGGTCACTCCGGCGCCGGCAAGTCCACCCTGCTGCGCCTGCTGCTCGCCGTCGAAGCCCCCGACCACGGCGACATCCTGCTCCGGGACCGACCGGTCCGGCCCGGCCGTCCCGGCACGCTGACCTGGTTCCGCCGCGCCGTGCAACTGGTGCCCCAGGACCCGTACGGATCGCTGAGCCCCCGGATGACCGTCGCCCGGATCATCGCCGAACCGCTGGAGTGCCTGGCGATCCCCGGCGACCACCGGGCCCGCGTCGACGACCTGCTCGCCGCCGTCGACCTGGACCCGGCCCTCGCCCACCGCCGGCCCGCCGAGCTGTCCGGCGGCCAGCGCCAGCGCGTCGCCATCGCCCGCGCCCTGGCCCCGGGCCCCGAGGTGCTCATCGCCGACGAACCGGTCAGCGCCCTCGACGCAAGCGTCCGCGTCACCGTCCTGGACCTGCTGCGCCACGTCTGCGAACACACCGGCGCCGCCCTGGTCATGGTCTCCCACGACGTCGCCGCGGTCCGCCGGATCTGCACCCGCGTGGCGGTGCTCGACGGTGGCCGGATCACCGGGACGGAACCCGTGCCACGCCTACCGGCCACACCGTCGTGACACGACTTCCACGCCGCTGGCTGGTACTCGCCGAGATCGTGCGCCTGCCCGCCGTACCCCGCCTGCTGGTTCTGACCCAACTGGCCTTCAACATCGGCTTCTATCTGGTGCTGCCGTTCCTGGCCGGGCATCTCGCCGACGATCTCGGCCTGGCGGCCGCCACCGTCGGCCTCGTCCTGGGGCTGCGGACCTTCAGCCAGCAGGGGCTGTTCCTGCTGGGCGGGTTCCTCGCCGACCATTTAGGGGTACGACCGGTCGTGCTGGCCGGATGCGCGGTGCGGGTGGCCGGTTTCGTGGTGCTGGCGGTCGCGGACAGCCTGCCCTCGGTGCTGACCGGCGCGATGCTCACGGGCGTCGCCGCAGCCCTGTTCTCCCCCGCCGTCGAGTCGGCGCTCGCCCGTGAGGGGATCCTTCTGGAAAGGGCCGGGCGACTGACCCGTACCGAGTTGTTCGCGATGTTCGCCGTCGCCGGGGAGGTCGGCGCCGTGACCGGCCCACTGCTCGGTGTCCTTCTGCTCACCGTCGGGTTCCCGGCCACCTGTGTGGCCGCCGCCGTGGTGTTCACGGCGATCCTGGCCCTGCACTGGCGGCGACTGCCGGCCGGGCCGGGCGCCCACGTCGGCGAGCCGGTCGGCGCCGGGCTGCGGGCCGTCTTCGGCAACGGCCGGTTCCTGGCCTTCGCCGCCGCCAACAGCACCCACCTGTTCGCCTACAACCAGCTGTATCTCGCGCTGCCGCTGGAACTCGGCCGGGTCGGCGCGGACGGCGCGCTCGGCTGGTTGTTCGCCCTCGCCGCGATCATGGTGGTCGCCGGGCAGATGCCGATCGCCTCCCTGGCCCGTACCGTGCTGGGCCCGCGATCGGCCCTGACCGTCGGATTCGTGACCATCGCGGCGGCGTTCGCCGTGGTCGCCGTCCTCGTCCCGCGCACCTCCTCCCTGCTGCCGGCCGTCGTGCTGGTCGTGCTGCTCACCGTGGGCCAGATGTTCGCCGCCCCGGTCGCCGCCGACGTCGCCGGACGGCTCGCCGGGGAGCACCGGCTCGGCGCCCACTACGGCGTGCTGGCGGCCACCGGTGGCCTGGCCGTCCTGGCCGGCAGCACCCTCACCGGCTTTCTGATGGACACGGCGCCACCGTCGTCGCCGCTGCCCTGGGCGGTCCTGTCCGCCGTACCCCTGCTGGGCGCCGCCGCGCTCTGGCTGATCACCCCCACGACGGCCCGGCGTGAGCTCGTGCCGTCGGCATCGAAAGGCATCCTGTGAAACGACGGATCCTGCTGGCGGCCGTGGCCGCCGCCACCTGCATGACCAGCGCCGGCTGCTTCGCCGAGCAGGCGGGCACGCCCGCGCCCGCGGGCGAGAAGCGGCTGCGGATCGGTTCGGCGTTCGCGCCGGACGGGCGGCTGTCGCCCTACACCGACGACGCGACGCTGGTCACCCAGCTCGGCGCGGCCGAACCCCTGGTGCGGCTCACCGCCGACGGCACGGTGGAGCCGGCCCTCGCCGCGAGCTGGACGCAGCCGGACGCCCGGACCGTGCGGCTGACCCTGCGCGACGGCGTCACCTTCCACGACGGGACGACGCTGACGGCCAAGGCCGCCGCTGCCACGCTCACCCACGCGACCAGGGCGGCACCCGTTCCGCGGGCCATCGCGAAGGCGAGACTCACCGCTACCGCATTGGATGCCAGGACCATTGAGGTACGGACGGAGCAGCCCGATCCTGTGCTGCTCAACCGGCTCGCCAGCCCACAGTTGGTGATCCTGGCCCCCGCCGCGTACACCGCCGACCCGGGCCGTCCGGACCCGATCGGGCACGGCACCGGCCCGTACCGGATCGTCCGGGTCCAAGGGGCGAGCGCGGCGACCCTCGACCGTTTCGACGCCTACTGGGGTGGCCGCCCGCAGCTGGCCGGCCTGGACGTGCGGTTCCTGACCGACGGAGCCGCCCGCGCCGGTGCGCTGCGGGCCGGGGAGGTCGACGTCGTCACCGCGGTGCCCGTGGCGCAACTGCCCGACATCACCCAGCAGAAGATCATCGAGATCCCTCTGCCGCGTACGATCGGCCTGCACCTGGTCGCCACGAGCGGTAAGACGTTCGCCGACGCCGGTCTGCGTGCCGCCGCGAAGGCCGCCATCGACCCGGCTGCCATCACCGCCTCCATCTACGAGAACCACGCCGACGCACCCGGCGGACTGTTCGGTCCCGCGTCGGCCTGGGCCGGGACCGCCCGGTCCGCCGCGCCCTCGTCCGCCGCCGCCGAACCGGCCGGCCGCAAGGTCACCCTGGCCACCTACACCGACCGACCGGAACTGCCCGAGGTGGCCTCCGCCGTGGCCGCCGCCTGGAGGACCCGCGGCTTCGAGGTCGAGACCGTGGTCCGCGAATACACGGTGCTCGAACCGGACCTGCTCGCCGGGAGGTTCGACGCGGTCCTCGGCACCCGTTCCTACCTGCTCGACGCCGCCGACCCGATCGGCTACCTGCGCTCCGACTTCTCCTGCGAGGGCGGCTACAACCTGGCCCGCCTCTGTGACCCGGCCGTCGACTCCCGGCTCGACGCCGCCGACGCGCTGACCGACATCGCCGCCCGGCAGAGCGCCGCGCTGCAGATCGAGGCCGACCTGACCGGGCGCGCGATCACCATCCCGATCGGCCACGAACGAGCCCGCATCGGTGCGGCTGCCGGCGTCGGCGGGCTCGCCGGGGACCCGTACGAGCGCACCCTCGTCACCGCGGCCACCACCCTGCGATGACCTCCACATTCACCGCCACCCGCCGGTGGGCCGCGTTGACCGCCGCCCGCCGGTGGGTGGCCTTCACCGCCACCGTCGGCGGGCTGGCGGTGCTCGTCGCCGCGCTGCCCTGGCTGCGCGGCGACGACCCGGCCCGCTCCGTGCTGCGCGCCCGCCTCGGCGAACGCGAACCCGACCCGGAAGCGCTGGCCGCCGTCCGTTCCGAGCTCGACCTGCCCGCCGGACCGGTGCACGGCGCGGTCCAGTGGTTGTCCGGCGCGGTGACCGGTGACCTGGGCCGCTCGTGGGTGGACGGTTCGCCGGTGGCCGAGACGGTGACCGCCGCCGCCGGGGTGTCGGCGCTGCTCGGCGGCGTCGCGGCGCTGGTCGCCGCGGTCGTGGGCCTGCTGCTGGCCGCACCCGCCGCCTGGACCGCCACGACCGGACGGCGGCCTCGTGCCGGTCTCGTCGCGGCGACCTTGACGGCGCTGCCGGAGTTCGTGCTGGCCGCCGTGCTGATCACAGTCGTGGCGGTGAACTGGCGGCTGGCGCCTACCGCCGGCTGGTTCGGTCCGTCGCATCTGGTGCTCCCGGCGCTCGCCCTGGGCGTACCCACCGGTGGGCTGCTGGCCCGGCTGCTGATCACCGCGGTCGAGGCCACCGCCGCCGAACCGTGGGTGCACACCTGGCGCGCCGCCGGCAGCAGCCGCGCCGAGCTCGCCCGGGCCCTGCTGCGCCGGGCGGTGACCGTGGTCGTCCCGCAGGTGGCGGTGCTGTTCACCGGCCTGCTCGGCGGTGCGGTCGCCGTCGAGCAGCTGTTCGCCATTCCCGGGCTGGGCCGGATCGCCCTGCACGCCGGACTGGCTCAGGACCTTCCCGTGGTGCAGGGCTGTGTGCTGCTGCTGACCCTGGTGGGTGTGGCCGCGGGTGGGCTGGGCATCGGCGTACACCGGCTGCTCCTCGGTCCCGCCGGACCGGCCGCCGGCCTGATCCCGGCCGTTCCCGCATCGCGGCATCACGGACGGCCGGCTCTCCCGGCGGCTGCGGCGCTGATGCTGCTCGGTGGGGTGGTCGCCGGGCTGCTGCGCGACGCCGACCGGGTGCGGCTCGACGCGCGCCTGGCCGGGCCGTCGTGGGCCCACCCGCTCGGCACCGACCCGGTCGGCCGCGACGTGCTGGCCCAGCTCGGTCACGGCGCTGTGCCCACCGTCGGCACCGCCGTAGCGGTCACCGTCGTGTCCCTGCTGGCCGGCCTGGCGATCGGGCTGCGCGGCGGTGCTGCCCGGACCGGCGCCGCCGACATCCTCAACGCCCTGCCGCCGGTCTTCGTCGGCCTGGTCGTGGCGGCGGTCCTCGGGGCCGGCCTGGCGGCGGCCGCGTTCGCCGCCAGTCTCGTGGCATGGGTCCCGCTGGCCGTCCACACCCGCAGCCTCGCCGAAGAGGTACGCGCGAGCGGCTACCACCGCGCCGCCGAGCTCTGCGGCGCCGGCCCCGGCCACCTGCTGCGCCGGCACCTGCTGCCCGCCGTGTCCGGCCCGGTGGCCCGGCATGCGCTGGCACGGGTGCCGGCCACCGCGCTCACCATCGCCGGTCTCGGTTTCCTCGGCCTCGGCGCCGGCCACGACTCCCCGGAATGGGGCGTCCAACTCGCCGCAAGCGTCACCTACCTCGAACGCGCTCCACTCGCCGTCCTCGGCCCCGTCGCCGGGCTGGCCCTGCTCGGTGTCCTGGCCGCCGCCACCCCGACACGAGCCGTCCCTGTTGCGGCGCGACGCGGCACGGGCTCACCATGGGCCGCGTGAACCACGTCAAGGTCCGGTTCGTGCGGTGGGTTGACGCCGAGCCTCCCGGTTGCACTTCCACCTCGAGGACCAGAGCGGTCGCAACGTCTTTCGTGTCGCCGAGAGCGATGTGACCGGTCTCCCCTGAGCGCCGGCTGCCGATGTTCGGCCGTGCGGTGGGCCGGCGCCCACCGGAGGCCGGTCCTCAGAAGTAGTCGTGCAGTGTCGGCGCGGGGCCGGCGGTGGCGGTGCGCAGTAGTTCGTCGGTGTCCGCGTCCCCGCCGGTCAGCAGACCGCTGCGCCGTAGCTGCTGCGGCGTGGCGGCGCCCGCATACCAGGCGGCCAGGCCGCGTGGTGTCAGCCGGACAGTGCCCGCGCCGCCCGGCTCCAGCCGCCCGTCGCCGCCGGAGAGCACCAGCCTGTGGCGGCCCTGATTCCACGGGCAGACGTCGTCGATCAACTCCAAGTCGACCTCGCCGGTCAGGTGCCGCGGCCAGCCACGGGCAGCGATCGCGCCGGACCCGTCGACGACGCGCAGCATCCACGGCTGCGTGGACTCCGGCTTCGCGTCGCCCCGCGCCAGCAGCGACCAGACCGGGTCGGGGGTGGCCAGCCGGATCACCACCGTCGGCGCGACGCTGGCCCACCCGCCGAGCATCGCCAGCAACGCGCGCGTCGCCCCGGGTGTCAGTCCGATCAGGTCGTCCACGGTGAGCTTGCCGCTCGCGTCGTAGCCCGGGCCGCGATCCCACCTGGCATACCCGACCACGGCGCCGGACCCGTCGACGGCGACGGTGAACCCGTGGTAATCGGTCAGCTGCTGCGCGGGGGTCGTGGCGAAGGCGGGCCCGGAGCGTTCCATCATGGCGGTGCCCGTCCGGGCCACCTCACGATAGACGTCGTCGACGGCGGGCAGATCGGCCTCGGTCGCCGGTCGCAGGGTCGTCTGCTCATCGGAGCGGATCTCGGCCAGCACCCGGGTCGGCACCGTGTAGTAGACCAGCGCACCGACCTCCTCCCAGCCCAGAGCCCGGTACGGCCCCGGAGTGGTGTCGAACAGCGTGCTGATCACCGCGCCGCGCTCCCGGGCGTCCTGCAGCAGGCGGGTCAGCACGAGCCTGCCCAGGCCACGCCCGCGCAGCTCGGCCGCGGTCGCCACGCCGGCGACGCCGCAGGTCGGCACGACCCGGCCGCCGAACCACTGGCCCTGCTCGCGGTCCACCGCCTTGGCGACCAGCCGTCCGGCCGCGTCGAAGACGCCGAGCGTCCGCCGGCCGGGGGAATCCGAGGCCCAACCCTCCGGCATGGGTCGTTCGTGGTATCCGAACGCGAGGCTTCCGAGGGCCCACGCGAGCTGCTGATCCCCCGGCCCGAGCGGCCGCACCTGGTACGTCACGCCGGCCATTTTGCCAGGTCTCCCACGGAGCGCCATGAGGACACCGAGCGCCGGGCTCCGTACGCGCGGCAGTGTGGCCGCGGCGATCGCGGTGACGCCGGCCGGCGTACGCGAAGCCGGTGGTCATGGGTCTGACGACTCGATGCGCTTCAGGAGGTCTCTGATGAACGGCGCCTTGGCAGCGCGGTAGCGAGGACGGTCGTGGGCGTCTGCGGCCGCGAGGAGCGTCTTGAGCCGTCCGTACTCGGCGGCGTCGCCGGGGTGGGTTCGCATGTGGTCGCGGAAGGTGAGTAGCGACTGCCAGCTGTCGGCATCGACCTCGAATATGTGCAGGTGATGGGTGCGCCGAGCGATGTCGGGGAAGCAGAATGACCATTTCCGGGCCTGTTCGTCACCGGGCTCGGGCGCGTGGACCCAGCCGATGCCCGCCATGGCTTCGGCGAGGCCGACGGTGTGCTGGTAGTCGGGAGTCCGGGCGGCCATGTCGATGATCGGCTTTGCCGACATTCCCGGGATCGAGGTGCTTCCGATGTGCTCGACCGGACCGGCGATCCAGGGCTTCAGCACCGCTTCCACCCTTGCCCGTTGCCGGTCGAATGCCGCCGGCCAGCCGCTGTCGTACGGAACGATCTCGATGGGATCCTGACGTTGTCGATCGATCGGAGACTCGCCGGTCACCGGCTCAGCCTATTTCCCGCCGGCACGCCGCGCAGCGGGCTCAAGGCTCATAGCTCCTGGCTCTCGAGGACCGGGTCCCACACGTTCCCGCGTTCGGCCCAGGTCCAGAGCCACTCGCGCAGTGACGGGGTCACATGGGCGACGCCGTCCTCGGGTTGTCGGTCGGAGACCGTCGGTGGTACTCGACCGCCACAGGCGAGATGATCGCATGGGCAGCCGGTCACGCTGCGCCGATGTCGGTCGGAGGGCGTGGCGCGGACGCGTCACGGAGCGTCGGGTGACACCGTCCAGGCCAGGACCGCGTCGACCTCGCGGGTGTAGACGCCTTCGGGGTCGGGGACCATCAGCGCCAGATGACCGTTGACCTCCAGTGTCATCAGGCCGTGCAGCCGGGCCAGGAACCGCACGGCGATCTCGCGCAACTCGTCGCCGCCGGAGCCACGGGCCTCATGGATCAGCCCGATCATGATCATCAGATTCTCGCGGGCGAGCGGCCCTGTCTCCGGCGGCGCCTGGTATCCGGGCAGCGGTCGCCCGTACAGCAGATCGAAGAGTGCCGGCTGCCGTATCGCCCAGCCGCGGTAGTCCAGCGCCACCCGCCGCAGGATCTGCAGGGCCGGCAGCCCGTCGGCCCGCGCGGCGGCGACTGTCTCGCGCATCCCGTCGAGCACCTCGCGGTAGGTGTCGAGCAGCAGTTCGTCCAGCAGCGCGTCCCGGGACGCGAAGTAGTGGTAGAGCGACGGCCCACGCATGCCGAGCTCTCGGGCGATCCCGTTCAGTGACAACCCGGCCGCCCCGCCGGCGTTGTCGAGCTGCCCCTTGGCCGCCTGCTTGATCTCTTCGCGGAGCTGCTCGCGGTATCTGGCTCGCGGCGATCCTGTGGCACCCATCCAGCCATCTTGACAGCACTCCACTTTTCTATAGGTTGTAGACAACTCTACAGCCACTAGACGGAGTGTCATGACAACCGAAACCCGAGCGGCCCGCGGACTCCTCCGGCAGCGCAGTGTGCAGATCACCGCCGTCCTCTGGGTGCTCGCCAGCGCCGCGGTCTTCCTGCTGGCACCCGACGGACTGCCGTTCCAGCGCGGCCACCACCCGGAGACCGCCTCCGGCGCGGTGATCAGCGGGCAGATCAATCTGGTGGTGCCGCTGATCCTGGTAGCCGTCACCTTCGCCATCACCCGGCGGCGCCCCCGCATCGACCTCGCGCAACGCTCACCCGAGCCGGCGGTCGCCCGCCGCGAGACCTTCACCCTCATCGCGTACGGCGTACTGGTCAGCCTGGGCGGCCTGGCGGTCGGGAAGCTCGCCGGCGAGCACGCGTACAGCCTGCACCTGCCGGGCACCATCTACGGACTGCACGGCCAGACCCTGCACGCGGGCTGGGTGATCGGCTGGGTGGCGTACAACCTGGTCGGTTTTGCGGTCGTCCCGTATCTGGTGTTCCGCCGCCGTGGCTACACGTCCACACAGCTCAGCCTGCGGTCCTCCGACCGGCGTGGCGACGCGATCCTGATCGCCGTCATCCTGGCGATCGAGTCGCTCGCCGAACTGGGCGGGCTGAGCAGCGCGATCTTCGACCTCAGCCCCCGGGAGCTGATGATCGGCATCCCGCTGGCGTTCACGGTCAACTTCCTCGGGACCGTGCTGCCCATCATGATCTTCATCTACGCGATCCTGCTGCCCCGATTCGCACGGTTGACCGGCTCCCCGGCCACCACCGCGATCCTCGGCGGTGTCGCCTACGCGGTCATCCACGTCTTCGAGTCGTGGGCGGTCTACGACACCGCGGACGCCGCGCTGCTCTCGGTGATCCTTCTGTTCCTGCAGTATCTGGGGCCGGGCATCATCAAGGCGGTGCTGACCCAGCGCACCGGCAACGCCTGGGTTCACGTGTGGGCGTACCACGCGATCGCCCCGCACGTCACCCTCGACACCGTCAACCTCCTGGACAGCCTCCGGTTGCGGTGAGACATCGACCCGCCCGGGTACGGCTGTGGGCAAGCCCGTCCCCGCGGCCTGCGATCCGCCGCCGCTGAACGACCATCGCGGACAGTTCCTGCCCTGTGCGGGGCCGTGATGCGGCGGATCCGAACCCGCAGCGGCTCAGCCCGCGCCCCACCAGGCGTGACAGCCGCTGTCGGCCGGTGGCGCGCGACCCGGTTGCCCCTTCGGGTCGCGCGAACCCACCCCGACAGGGCATAGTGGCCCGCGGCGTCATCGGCCGGTGTCGCTTTGTCCTTACTCAAGGTGGTTGTGACGTGACGACGCGCTTCAGGTGGTTGTGACGTGACGACGCGCTCAAGGTGGATGTGACGTGACGACGCGCCTACGTGCCCGATGGGCCCGAGCCGCCGCATTGCTCGCGCTGACCGGCGGGACGCTCGCGGTGGCCGCTACTCCCGCGGCCGGCGCACCGGCCCCCATCAAGATCCTGAGCGTGTCGGCGGAGAACGTGGAGCCCGGCGATAAGGTCCGGGTGCGATTCCGCGTCACGAACACCGGGTCCGCGGCCGAGACGGCCATCGTGGTCGTCGGCGCGGGCCTGAAATGCACCACCGGATGCCGGGCGGAGCCGAACCTCGGCGCCGGCAAGAGCCGCGACTTCGAGGCGACCGTCGTCGCGCCCGCCGCGGCCGCGGGTGAGACGAGCGGGCTCAACATCTCCGTCGCCGTGCGTCTCGGCGGGCAGAACAGCTTCGACTTCAAGATGGTCTACGTCCACGGCTCGGGCGCCGGGGCTCCCGAGACGGAGAAGCCGGTCGACCGGGTCACCGGCCGGGTCCGCGACGCGGGCGGGAAGGCTGTCGGCGGCGTGGCCCTGGCGGTCCGCGACAGCGAAGGACACGAATACCGTACGACCAGCGAGCCCAACGGCCGGTTCACGATCAAGTCGACCGCCGCCAAGCCGATCAGCGTGGGGTCGATCAAGGTCGCCGCGGCCAAGGACGGCTACCGCACCGCCCGTGCCACCGTCCAGGGCGCGGCCGGTGACACCGCGAGCGTGCAGGTGACTCTGACCGCGCTGGCCGCGCCCACCAGGACATCGTCCTCACCCGCAGCGAAGGCGAGCCCCCTCGCGGCGGTGGACGAGCCGGAGCCGGAGAAGACCATCATCGGAGAGGCGGCCCCCAACCTCGAGAAGGTCAGCGACGAGGGCAGTGGAGTGCTGCCGTTCGTCGTCGGCGGCCTGCTGGTCGTCGTGGGTGTGGGTGCGCTCGCCCTGCTGGTCGGCCGCCGCCGCAAGACCCCCTGACGTCCCGGTCGGCCCGCCGCAATCCGTACGCCTGGTCCTAGTCGGTCCGGGGACTCCTGCCGCCCCGCTGAAGACGGGGCTCGCACCCAGGGCGGGCCCTGGGTGCGATCCCTGGCCGAGAGCGCCACGCCGGCCCCTGACCGCGAAAGGTGTCGACGGTCAACGTCCGGGCGCCCGCAGGATCCGGGGGCGTCCGCGGGCCCGAACACCAGCGACCCCACCGGCGCGGCGGCTTTCGGCTGTGGGGGTCCCAGCACGGCCAGGGCCTCGACCCAGTAGCGGACCATCGCCCGGCTGGTGCTCTCCTCTCGGGAGACTCCGGCGTCGAGTCGGCGGCGGGCGGCCTCCGGGTCGGAGAGGGCGAGGTCGGCGGCGAAGAGGTCGCCCCAGACCGTGGGCTTGTCGCCCAGCTCCTTCTGGCGGGCGGCCGACGGACCGCGGTAGAACGCACCGGCGGTCAACGGCAGCAACTGGATGCCGAGGACGGACTCGGGCTTGGGGTCGAACCAGGTCGCATAGTCGATCTTGGCGTCCCAGACGATGCCCGCGGTGGTGTGCGCGTATCCGGCCTCGCGGGTCAAGCCCTCGCCAAGCCAGTACATCCGGGCCGTCGCCGCCTCCAGAGCGTAGTGGGCGATGCCGTACCCGGTCATCTGCGTGTTGTCGCGGACGACTCCCCAGCGGACCACCGCCTCCCAGGCCGCCACCGCTTCGCTGGACGACTCCTGGTTGTTGCCGTCGGCGAAGGGGGCGAAGCCCGAGGCGGCCGAGCTTCCCAGGTAGGCGTTGAAGGCCCGGAACGGCGGCAGTCCGCTCGCGGGGCCGATCGCCAGCGAGCCGGCGTAGTCGCGGATGATCAGGTCGACCACGTCGCCGTAGTCCCGGGCGAATGCGGGATCGGCCGTCGCCAGCACGGCTGCGGCGCGGACCAGGTAGCCGTACTGGAAGTGATGGTCGTTGTAGTCCTGTGCGCCGAACTCGGCGGGGACGGCTATCAGCCCGCCCCAGGTCGGGTCGTAGCCGAAGTACCGCCCGTCGGACGGCCCCGTGTAGGTGAGCCAGTCGACGAGTTGCGGCCGCAAGAGGTCGAGCGCCGCCGTGCGCTGTCCGTCCGCCCCGGAGGCGGCCGCGATCTCGGCGACGGTGGACAGCCGGCCGAGTTCCTTGAGTCCGAAGTAGCTGCCGCCCGCGCCGGGCGGATCGGCCAGGTCACGGTCCAGGTCGGCCAGCACGGCCCTGGTCGCCGCCTTGCTCAGCGAGACCTTCGGCATGGCGGTGAGCAGGCCGGGCATCGAGGTCCTGACCTGCACCGCGCCGGCCGCGACCACAGACATCGTCCCCCGCGCGTCCGGAAAGGTGCCCGCCAGTGGCACCGGCCCGGCGACCAGGCCCACCTGGTGGTGCGGCAGCAGGGCCCACGCTCCGGACCCACCGGCGGCCCGGCGTGCGGTGAGCGTCTGAGTGACCGTCCCGGCCGTGGCGTCGTACGCCGTGGTGGCCGTGGTCTGCACGATCGGATCGCCGGTGCTGGCCTTCTCCCAGCTCGCCTGCTCGGCGCCGATCGGGACCCTGGCGACGGCGATCTGCTCGCCCGACCCGGTGACGGTGGTCCCGGACTGCGCCAGGTCGGTGCCCAGGACGTCCCAGCGCCCGCCCGCGATGTCGAACCGGGCCCGGGTGGCTGAGCTACCGACGTCGCGGAAGGTGCCGGTCAGGGTGGGCGCCGCCCCGTCGAAGCGCAGCCACACCACCGGGCTGCCCTGCGCGAGGGTGACATCGACCCGGCCGCCGCCGGCGAGGCCGACCCGCAGGACGACGTGGAAGGCGCCGTAGCTGACGACGCTCACGGCGCCGGTGGCCGCGCCGACGGTGAGGGCGGGCAGAAACGGGGTGATGACGGCGTTGGCGGAGGCGGTGAGCGACGCGCCACTGATCTGCAGACCGCCGGCGGCGGCCTGCACGGCCAGCGGGTGGGTCCAGATCGGCTGGGTGCGGGGCCCGGTCAGCGCGGAGCTCCACCACTGGTTGGTCGGCACCGCCTGGCCGGTGAGGTCGCCGGCCTGTGCGGGGGCCTTGCCCGGTGCGGAGCCGGCCGGCAGTTCCTTGGCGATGCTTCCGCTGCCTGCTACCACGGGAAGCGTGAGCGGCGACGCGGCGGCGTCCTCCATGACCGTTCCGGCGTTCGGTGCCGGCGCGGCCGGAGCCGGGTCCGGCGGCGCGGCGTCCGGAGTGGAGGTGCACGCCGTCGGTGCGATGAGCGCCGCGATCGCGGTCATCGCCAGGATGCGGCGGTTCATGCGCTGTTCACGGCGGGGGTGCTGCCGACGGCCGTGGTGGTGTCGACGACCACCGCGAACTGCAGTCCCGGCACCAGCGTCCGCACGGTGGCACGGGCCGCCGGGTCCGGCCGCAGCACGATGGTCAACTCGTCCACAGCGCTCGCCGGGCGGTCGGCATCGACTTTCGGCTCGACCTTCTCCAGCGTGGCGGTTATCCGGCTGGACAGGCCGGGACCTGTCACGTAAGCGGTCATCCCGAGCCGGAACTTGCGCAGCTTCTCGAGCGGCACGTCGACCGCGAAGGCGACCTTGGCCGGGTCGTACAGGGTGACGATCGGCTCACCGGCTCGGGCGATCTGCCCCGGAGCAACGTTGATCTTGGTGATGATGCCCGCGGCGGGCGCCTGCAGTTTCTGCACTCGTCGCGCGTTGCCGTCGCCGTCCGCGGTCAGGGTGATGGTGGCCAGGACCGCGCCGGCGGTGACGCTGGTCCGCTCGGTGGTCAGCATGTCGGTGACGACGGCGGCGTCGGCCGAGCCGACGGTTATCGGCTGCGCGATGAGAACGGCCGTACCGGCATCCACCATGTTCTGTTCGGCGAGGCGCTGCCGCACGATGTGGGTGCCGCCCGCACCGGCCGCCGCCAGCAGGATCAGTACGACCAGGCTGGTACGCACGACTCGCAGCGCACTGCGTCCTCGGCGCTTCGGCGGCGGGTCCGCCGGGGCGGCAAGCTGAATGACCCTGGTCGAGTCGTTGTCGTAGGTTCTGACATTGTCGATCGTGGCGCTCATGGTCGTACCCTCTCGGCGGTGTGGACCGGATCAGGCGGCGGATGGGGTGGACGGAGAGGTCAGGCGGTCGCCGTGACCTGTTGCGGCCGGGTCGTGGTCTGTCCGCCGACGGGCGGGCGCGGGGCCTGCGACGATCCGGCCGGTGGCTTCGCGCCCTGCCGGAGCCGGCCGCCGGTGACCGATTCGAGGATCATCCGGCCGAGAATCAGGACGATCATGGAGGCCCAGCCGACGGACAGCCAGGTCGGTCCCGGATCGGCCATGACGAGCACACCGACCACGATGGCGGTGACGTTCAGCACCAACAGCGCGAACAACGGCATGACGGCCCACAGCGACCGGGTGCCGTCGCCGCCGGCGTTGGTGGCCTTCCACTTCGCCGGGCGGCCGAGCAGCACGCCGCCGAGCGCTCGCAGATGCACCGGCGTCGCGCCGATGCTGGCCACGATCGCCGACAGCTTGAACCCGCCCGACTGCAGCCAGGTGACCAGCAGCACGGCAGCCTGGAACGGCAGGTAGTGGGTCGCCCAGGCGAGGCCGTCGGCGCGAATCGGGCTCAGCGCGAAGAGGAGGTAGAGCGCCGGGAAGAGCATGAAGGTCAGCATCGCCACGGACAGCAGGTAATGCGTGCCGCAGAACAGGTACTGCAGTCGCTGGTCGATGGTCAGGCCGATGCCGCGCTTGAACAGCCGACCGCGTAGCAGCACCTCGAAACCACCGCTCGCCCAGCGCAACTGCTGCTTCAGATACGACGGGACGTCCTGTGGGGCCAGCCCGCGAGCCAGCACCTGCGGGACGTAGATGGACCTCCAGCCGCGCTTGTGCAGCTCGATCGACGTCCAGATGTCCTCGGAGTTGCTGCCCGTCCAGATGCCGCCGATGCTGTCCAGCGCGGCCCGCCGGAACATCACGTTCGTACCGACGCAGAAGGCGGCGTTGAAGTGGTTCTTGCCCGGGCAGACGAGCTCGTAGAAGATGCGCTGAGCCTCGCCGGAGCCGGTGGCGACCAGATTCACGTTGTTCGTATAGAACTGCGGGGACTGGACGAAGGCCACGTCCGCGTCGTGGAAGTGCGGCAGGATGCTGAGCAGGAAGTTCGCGTCGGGCACGTGGTCGGCGTCGAAGATGACCACGAACTCCCCGTTGGTGCGGGCCAGCCCGGCGTTGACGTTGCCGGCTTTCGCGTGCGCGCCGCCCGGGCGGCGCAGATAGCCGATGCCCACCTGGTCCGCGATCTCGCGCAGCTCGTCGCTGTCGCCGTCGTCTAGCAGGAACGTCCGGTGTGGCAGATCCATGTCGCGGGCCGCGACCATGGTGCGCTGGACCAGCGCCGGCTCCTCGCCGTACGCGGTGATGAAGACGTCGATGGACGGGACGTCCGACCCGGCCCGCAGCCGGTTGCGCCAGACCGTGGCGTCCACCGTCTCGGGCCGGTCGTCGTGGGCCAGGATGGTCCACCACGTGCCGATCAGGTGCAGGGCGGTCAGGCCTTCGGCAGCCAGCATGGCGAACCAGAGCCAGCCGGGCCCGCGGTACGCCGGGTTGAGCAGGAACAGCTGGTAGAACAGCGTGGCGGCGAGCGCCGCAATGATGGCTACGCGCGTCGAGCGCTGCAGCGGCCGCCATGCCAGGCGGGCTGCCCGGGCCGGCGGAACTGGCGGTGCCGTCATGGATGCTCCCGAAAGCCATCGATATCCAGCACCGTGGATTCGGTGCCGTAGACCAGGGAACAGGAAGATCTGCCGACATGCGACCCATCGCCCTGAACGTTTATATTCAGCACGGGTTACAAATTCATAAAATTGCCGCCTCCCGCGCGGGTTTATGATCTTCCTATATTGTTTTGCATCGCCCTTGAGCTGCCGCTAACCCTCTGGGCGCGTTAATTTCTGATGACCTTCCGGTCTCTTTGATTTCACCATGAAATGTTGGCCAGTGGGTGAGGTCACACTGCCCGCCGGCGAGGGCGGTAGGTCCTATCAATGTCGCCGAAACGTCGCCGAAACGGAGCGGCCTCCCGTCGGCAGGAGTCGATCCCACCGTCCGTTTCGGGATCCACTACTCCCCCCTTGGTGGCGCGCGCGAACTAATGGAGACCTCTATTACTCGATGAGGCTTGCTGAAGCACGGCGAGCCCGGGGCCCGCGCCGGCACGATCGAGGGCACGCCCTGAGACAGACCGGGCTGCGGCTCGGTGCCATCCTGTTCCTGCGCCCCTCGCCCACCGCCGGGTCGCGCGGCGCCCACGGCCCCACCGAAGGGAAACCCATGAACAGCACCGCCGACCTGTACGACGAGCACGGCGAGAGCCTCGGCTCCTGCGACACCCAGTTCCGCCAGTACGGCGGTGCCACCGTCTTCCACGGCCCCGCCGTCACCGTCTCCTGCTTCGAGGACAACGCCCTGCTCAAATCGGTGCTCACCGAACCGGGCGACGGCCGCGTGCTCGTCGTCGACGGCGGCGGCTCGCTGCACACCGCCCTGATGGGCGACATCATCGGCGGCCTCGCCGTCGGCAACCGCTGGGCCGGCGTCATCATCAACGGCGCCGTCCGCGACGTCGGCGCCCTGCGCGAGCTGCCGATCGGCATCAAGGCCCTCGGTTCCAACCCCCGCAAGAGCGGCAAGACCGGCGCCGGCGAGCGCGACGTGGAACTGGAGATCGGCGGCTGCCGCTTCACCCCCGGCGCCCACATCGTCAGCGACGACGACGGCATCGTGGTCCTGCCCGGCGACGCCGGCTGATCTGAGCGACACCTTGCCGGATGCGATCGCTTCGCCGTCCCCGCCGCCGTGATCAGCGGAGGCCACTGAGACCGTCGTCGCGGCGATCCGCCACCCGGCGCAGCGCGGACAGCCCACCGGTGCTCGCATCACCCGAACGGCCTATCGCCGTCATCGGTTGAACGGCTGGCGATCCCGGGAAGTGCCATCGAATTCGCGCCCACGTGGTCGGATTGGCGTTGCGTATTCCGATGTCGATATCGCGCGCATCACGTCTCGTCAATCAGACCAGAAGGATCGACCATGTCAACCACGAAAATCATCA
This sequence comes from Actinoplanes sp. CA-252034, assembly GCF_050956125.1. NCBI lineage: Bacteria > Bacillati > Actinomycetota > Actinomycetes > Micromonosporales > Micromonosporaceae > Actinoplanes > Actinoplanes sp. CA-252034. The sequence goes on along the minus strand of NZ_CP191846.1, from coordinate 4,284,774 downwards.
ACAAGCGCGGATGGCGCCGTACGGCGGCAGTTTCAGGGATTCTCGGCGGGGTGATGCTGGTGGCGGCGGCTCCCGCCGCGGCGACCACGGCCCGCCCGGCCTCCCCGGTCGGTGTCTCGGCCGGCGACGGGTCCGTGAACTGGGCCTGGACGTCGTACAAGAGCAGCGACTCCGCCTCGCAGTGCAACAACGACAAGGCCGGCATCGTCATCAATTACAGCGGCGATTACAAGGTCATCGTTCGGATGAACAACAGCACTTACACCTCCTACTCCGTTTATGACGACCTCAAATCGGTGACCGACGGCTTCAATTCCGGGTACCTGAGCGCGAGCCGCACGTATGCGTCGGGCACCTTCGACGCCAGCGGCAGCACCGCCTACGGAGTCGCCTCCTACGACTCCGGCAGCAACGAGCGACTGACGTCGTCGGTCAACGAATGGTCGTTCTCGTGCGGCTACACCTACGAAATGAACATCACGGACAGCGACTGATCGGTGCGGCACCGAGAACCGGTACAGCCTGCTGTACCCCGATTCGGGTGTCTCCGGGAGTGATCGAACCGTCTCCGGCTGATGGACTCGGAACCGCCGAGACAACTCGGCAGAGCAACTTCTGACGTCCCGATCGGAGAAGCCGTGGAGACGGTTCGCGCACTCGTCCGCCGATACCCGGTACTGACGTTCTTCGCCCTCGCCTTCGGGCTGAGCTGGGCCGCGTGGACGCCGTACGTGCTGGGCAACACCGGCCTCGACTGGGAACCGGAGTTCCAGCTCCCCACCGGGGCTGCGGGCCAAGTGGTCGGCATGCTGCCCGGCGCCTACCTCGGGCCGCTCGGCGCCGCGTTCATCGTCACCTCGCTCGTCGAGGGCCGCGCCGGTCTCCGGCAGTGGGCCCAGCGCCTGGTCCGCTGGCGGGTCGGCTGGCGCTGGTACGTCGCGATCCTGCTACTGGTCCCGGCCACGATCATGCTCGCGACACTGCCCGTTCCCGGCGCGCTGGCGGGTCTGTCCGTGCCCGGCTGGCAGATCCTGGTCGCGTTCCTGCCGATGCTCGGCGTCCAGCTGATCACCACGGCGGCGGCCGAGGAGCCCGGCTGGCGTGACTTCGCCCTGCCCCGGCTGCAGGAGCGGTACGGGCCACTGCCCGGCACGGTCATCCTCGGCTTCCTGTGGGGCTGCTGGCATCTGCCGCTGTTCCTCACCGAGTGGGGCGGGACGAACAAGTCGTGGACGCACCCGGTGCTCTTCGTCCTCTGCTGCATCCCGCTCAGCATCGTGATGACCTGGATCTTCAACCGCACCGGGCAGAGCCTGCCGATCGTCATGTTCTTCCACGCCGCGATCAACACCACGTACACCCTGGTCTGGGCGGAGGTCTTCACCACCCTGGACGGCGGCGACGCCAACCTGGTCAACCTGATCGGCGCGGGCGCCGCCGCGGCGCTCCTGCTCGTCGTGACCGGCGGCCGCCTCGGCCTTCGCACACCCCCTCACCAGCCCGTCCTCCCGGAGGTCGACAGCGCCCGCGCCGCCTGATCGCGGGATCAGGAAAGCGGAAGGCGCACGGCATGTGCCGGGCGGGATCGGGAAAGCGGGAGGCGCACGGCATCCCGGGGGCCGCTCGGCCTGGCATGCTGGGCCGATGGCAGACAGCGAATTGGACGGTCTCCTGGCCGAGCAGATCGCCTACTACCGCACCCGCGCCGGTGAGTACGACGCCACCTATCCCCTCGACACCCACGCCGACGCCGGCTCCCGTGCTCAGCTGCTGGCCGCGATGGAGCGGCATGCGCCCTACGGCAGGGTGCTGGAGCTGGCGTGCGGCACCGGGCAGTGGACCGCCGAGCTCGCCCGCCACGCCACGACGGTGACCGCCGTCGACGCCGCCCCCGAGGCGCTGGCCATCTGCCGCCGGCGCGTCGAGGGCGCCGCGGTGCACCTCGTCGAGGCCGACCTGTTCACGTGGCGGCCGCGGGAGCGCTACGACTTCGTGTTCTTCTCGGCCTGGCTGTCGCACGTCCCGCCGCAGCGCTTCGACGACTTCTGGGCGCTCGTCGCCGACTGCCTGACCCCGGACGGCCGGGTGTTCGTGATCGACGAGCTGCCGGCGGTGGCCACCGTGGAGCATCCCGCGCCGGGACAGCCGGCACCCGCCGTCCGCCGCGAGCTCACCACCGGTCAGGCCTTCCGTGCCGTCAAGGTCCTGCACTCCCCCGACGAGTTGCGGGCAAGCCTCGGCGCTCTCGGCTGGGACACCGACATCGCCACGGTGGGCTGGCGGTTCTTCCACGCCTCGCTCAGACGTCGGTGAGACGTCCGGGCCACCGCGGGACCACGGTGGCCGGGAGGCCGGGGCGCAGTGGCGATACGCGCTGGTCAGCGCCCGCGGCACCACGGTCGCGGTGACCCGGCGTCGCGCAGCGCTGTCACGGTCGCGTCGAGGTCCGCGGCTCCTAGCACCGCCTCGTATGTCTAGCACCGCCTCGTATGTCGATCCCATCGGGCCGCACCCCGACCGATGTCGGCGGCGATGGGCGGCACGGCCGGTCAGGCGACCGGGGACAGGCTCGCCACCCGGCCGCGTTCGAGGACCTGGATGCTGGTGAGCGACCGGTTGTCGCATTCGGTGAGGAAATCGCTGAGCGGGGACTTCATCACCGAGTAGTCGTCGTAGTGGATCGGCAGGGTCAGCCGCGGGCGGATCAGGCCGGTCAGGTCGGCACCCTGGCGGGCGTCCATGGTCAGCAGCAGGCCGAGCAGCCGGGTGCCGCCGAGGTGGATGAGCATCGCGTCGATCTCGCCGCACCGCTCCCGGATCTCGCCGAGATGTGGCCGGTACAGCGTGTCGCCGGTGATGTAGAGCCGCAGCCGCTGCTCGCCGTCGACCTCCCACTCGAGCAGCGAGCCCATCACGTCGGGCAGCAGCCGGTCGACGAATCCGGGGCCGTGCCGGCCGGGCAGGGCGGTGACCCGCAGCAGTTGCCCGTCGCGGCGCCACTCCCGGGCGTCCCAGGTGGGCAGCCCGGTGGCGGTGAAGTCGCGGCGGCGCAGGCGGCGCTGCGCCTGTGGGGTGGTGACGATCGGCAGGGTCGACGGCAGCGCCCGGCGCGCGGCGCGGTCGAAGTGGTCGCCGTGCAGGTGCGACAGCAGGACCATGTCGAGGGACGGCAGGTCGGCGTACGCCATCGCCGGGTCTTTGCGGCGTCGGGTCCACGCGCCGTAGCCGAGGTGGACGCGGCTGCCCGCCGGCCCGAACGCCGGGTCGGTGAGGACCGTGAACGTGCCGAGGCGCAGCAGGACGGTGGCGTTGCCGATGAACGTGACGTCGGCGTCCGGTGTCATGTGGCCACGACCGGTACGGGTCGGCGGCGGTCGCGGACCATCGGCGCGGCCCAGGTCAGAATGATCGCCAGCGCCAGTGGAACGGTCAGCGCGCCGGCCCCGGCGAGGATCAGGGCGGTCAGCCACATCGCGAGGATCAGAGTGCGAACGGTGAGTTCCGGTCTCATGGGGTTCTCCTTCCCTTCGAGGTGACCCGATCGAGCCGAGCGGCGGCCTGTACGGGTCAGGTGCGGTATCGCGGCAACGTCGCCTCCATCGCCAGGCCGGTGGGGGCCAGCGGCCGGGCACGGATGGTCCCGCCGAGTTCGGCGACCAACTGCCGGACCACCCACAGGCCGAGTCCACGATCGTCGGGCGGTGCGGTCCGCCGTCGCAGGGCGGTGGGCAGCCCGTCGGTGAGATCGCCCCGGTCGGTGACGGCGATGCGGACGTGGCGGGCCCGCACCCGGGCGACCAGCCGGGCCGGGCCGGGCGCGTGGCGTACCGCGTTGCTCACCAGGTTTATCAGGATCTGCTGGGTGTTGCGCGGATGCACCGGCCAGCGCAGCGCGGCGCGGCTGGCCGAGACGGTGAGCGCGTCGGCCGGGGCGGTCACCGCGACCGCCGGCAGAAGATCACCGAGCGCGACGGCCGCGACCGGACGGTCCGGCAGACCGGACACGGTGCCGGCGGCCTGGCCCAGGATCGCCTCGGCATAGGCCACGTGCTCGGCCGCCAGCCGGGTCAACTCGGCCCGGTCAGGGCAAACCGACGCCATGCGCACCGGGATCAGAGTCGCGGTCATCGATGACCACGACCTTTTCGTACGAGGACTCGAGCTGCTGCTGCCCGAAGTGAGCGACGGCCGCGCGACCGTGGTGACCAGCAGCGGCGATGAGGCGTACGCGGCGAGCGTGGTCCGCCACAGCGTGCCCGACGTGGTGCTGGTGGATCTGCACATGCCACCGCCGGGCGGGCTGCACGCCATCGAGTCGGTGCGCCGTGCCGCGCCCCGGGCACGGATCCTGGCCATGTCCGGCGACGACGACCCGGCTGTGGCGGTCACGGCGCTGCGGCGCGGGGCCAACGGCTTCCTGCCCAAGAGCAGCGACGCCGCCGATCTCCTGCAGCCGCTGCTCGCCGCGATCAACGGCTGGGTGGTGCTGCCCGACAGCCTGCTCACCGCACTGCTGGACTCCGGCCGGCACCGTGCGCCGGCACCGGTGCCGGCCGGGTTGAGCGCCGACGAGCTGGGACTGCTGCGCTCGATCGCGGCCGGGGCGTCGACGATCGAGATCGCGGCCCAGCGGCACGTGTCCGAACGTACCGTCAAACGGTTGACCGCCGCGCTGCTGCGCAAGCTGCACGTGTCCAGCCGGGCCGAGGCCGCGGCGCTGGCCGGACGGGCCGGTTTGTTGTGAGTCGGCATGGGAGCCCGGTTTCCCCTGTCCACGCGGCTCAACCAACCATTCTGACCAGCAGGAACGCGTTCAAGGCGATGATCAGTGCCGCTACGATCGACGCCACCGCGGTGGTGACCGGGCGGTTCACCTGATCGCCGAGCACATCGCGGCGGCGGGTCAGCCAGATCAACGGGACCAGCGCGAACGGCACCCCGAACGACAGCACCACCTGTGACCAGACCAGCGCCTGGGTGGGGTCGGCGCCGGCCAGCAGAACCGCCATCGCCGGGGCCATCGTGATCAGCCGGCGGACCACGAGCGGGACCTCCGGCGAAGGGCGTGCCGACCAGGTCGGCGTTGCCGGTGACCGGCTCGCCGGGCCTCGTCGAGGGCGGCGAGGATCCCGTCGTCGGGCCGGGCCGCCGTCGGCAGGGCGGTCCAGCCCGACACGGCCGCCAGCCGCCGGGCGGGGTCGCGGTCGCTGATCCACAGGCAGGTGGTCACGCCGACGGCACACCCGGGCAGGCCTGGCGCACGGCATCGACGGCGGCCGCCACGTCGCCGGCGCCGGATATCCGGTGGCTCGGCCATCGGTCACGGAGGAGCATGAGGCGTATGGCACTGGTCACCCCGACGTTGCACACCGCTCGGCTCCGGCTACGTCCCTTCGACGACGCCGATGCGGACGCCCTCTTCGCGGTGCACAGCAGCGTCTCCGTGCTGCGCTACTGGGACGCGCCGCCCTGGACCGACCCGGCGCGCGCGCAGCGGTTCATCGCAGCGTGCCGGCAGATGGCAGCGGAGGGCACCGGGGCGCGGCTGGCCGTGGATCGTCTCTCCGATGGGGCGTTCATCGGTTGGTGCGGCCTGACCCGGTGGAATCCGGACTATCGCAGCGCGGCGCTGGGCTACTGCTACCGCGAAGCGGCATGGGGTCACGGCTATGCGACGGAGACCGCGGGTGGCGTGCTGCGGTGGGCGTTCGACAACCTGGATCTGAATCGGGTTCAGGCGGAGACCGACACACGCAACGTGGCATCCGCCCGTGTGCTGGAGAAGCTCGGGTTCGTTCGCGAGGGGACGCTGCGGGAAGACTGCGTCGTGAATGGCGAGGTCTCGGACTCGTGGGTGTTCGGGCTGCTCAGGCGCGAGTGGCGGCCGTCGTCCTCCCGCACGGCGGCGGGAACCGCGGTCGGCTCGGGTCAGTGACGGGACGCGGCCTCGAACCCCAGCAGGCCCGCCCCCGTCGTCAGCCCGAACGCGATGACCAGCGCGAAGCCGATCAGCAACCCGAGACCCGCCCCGGTGACCAGGATCGTACGTCCGACGGTCATCGAGCTGTCCAGGATCGCGCGCCCCAGGCTCGGGTAGACGATCGGGGTGGGCCGGAACGGTGGGAGGTCGACACTCGATGCGCTCATGACGATGACGATCCGCCCGTCACCTCAAGCGGACCTCCAGCCCCGGGCAAACTCCCCGCAGGAAGAACGTCTGGGATCATCTCCGGGATGACCGTCGACCGTCGTGCGTTTCTCGGAGCCGGGTTCGCCGCCACCGCCGCGCTGGCCGGCTGTGCCGCCAGGCCCCAGGTGGTCAGGCCCGATGCCCTCAGGACCGTCCCCGGCCCGGCGGCGGCGCCCGCCGCCGGACCGCAGTACACCACGGCCGTCACCGGCATCCTGACCAGGAATCTCAAGCCCACCCCGCAGAATCCGAAGCATCCGGGGTACGCCGGGGCCGTGGCGCTGGCCATGGTCGACGGCAAGGTCACCATGCACACCGCCGTCGGGCACGCCCTGCGCTACGCGGCCGGCCCGAGGGAGCTGCCCGCGGGCAGACGGGTCGCCATGCGACCCGACTCGGTCTTCGACACCGCCTCCCTCACCAAGGTCTACACCGCGATCCTCGTCCTGCAACTGGCCGACCGCGGCAGGCTCGACCTGGACGCTCCGGTCCAGACCTACCTGCCCGGGTTCACCGGCGCCGGGAAGAACCGGGTCACGGTGGCGATGCTGCTCGCGCACACCGGCGCGCTCCCGGTCGGCGCGAAGGTGACCGGGCTGCCGAGCAACGCCGCCCGGCGCAAGGCGGTTCTCACCACCCCGCTGCTGTCCGGCGCCAGGCCCGGCGACGCGTTCCGCTACTCGAGCACCGGGCTGATGGTCCTGGGTCAGCTGGTGGAGAAGCTGACCGGCACGTCACTCGACAGGGCGCTGGCCGACAACGTGACCACCCCGCTCGGCCTGACGGACACCGGCTTCCTGCCGCTGAAGTGGCTGAGCGCCCCGGCGAAGGCGAAGCGGCTCGTCGCCACGGATGCCCGCAGCTCCCGTGGCCTGCTGCGCGGGATCGTCCACGACGACGTCTGCAACGTCCTCGGTGGTGTCGCGGGCCACGCCGGAGTGTTCGCCACCGCCAGGGACGTCGCCGCCATCGGGCAGATGCTGCTCGACGGTGGCACCTACAACGGCCGACGGATCCTCTCCACGGCGATGGTGACGCGGATGCTGACCAACGCCAACAAGGGCAAGAAGGCGTACGACGCGGAGCGCCCCCGCCGCCCCTCGGACCACGGTCTCGGCGTCACCCTGAACCAGCCGTGGTTCATGGGGAGGCTGGCCGGGCCGGCGACGTTCGGGCACACCGGGTTCACCGGCACGTCGCTGCTGGTCGAGCCGCGCCGCAAGCTGGTGCTCGTGCTGCTCACCAACCGCGCCCACCCGAACTGGAGCTGGGCCGACCCGGACCCGGTCCGTGTCGCCGTCGCGAACGCCGTCGCCGCCGCGCTCTGAACCGGCTCACGCCTGCTCGCGTTCAAGGTCCTCGGCGCGTCCGGGGCCGTCCGCAGTGCCCGGCGGCCCGGCGGTCCGGACGAGGCGGTCAGGCGGTCAGGCGGTCAGGGTCGCCCGGATCTGGCGCAGGAGGGTGGCGCCGTTGAACGGCTTGTCGACGATGGGCACGCCTTCGGGAAGCTGCCGGTCGCTGTCGGCGGTGTAGCCGGACATGAAGACGATGCGGATCGTGGGCCGGGCGGCGAGCACCGTCTGGATGAACTTGAGGACCGGCATGCCCGGCATGATGACGTCGGACAGCAGCAGGTCGAACGTCAGGGTGTCGTCGTTGACCAGCACGAGCGCCTCCTCGCGGGTGGCGGCGTCGGTCACCTGGTATCCGGCGCGGGTCAGGATCCGCCGGGTGATGGCGCGGATGTCGTCGTCATCCTCGACGACGAGGATCCGTTCGCCCAGGCCGGCCCGCGCCTCGCCGTCCGGTTCCGGTGATGTGCCGGCGTGGGCCGGGGCGGTCGCGGCGGGCAGGTAGACGCTGATCCGGGTGCCCACGCCGGGGGCCGAGTCGACCGCGATGGCGCCGGAGGCCTCCTGGACGGCGCCGTAGACGGTCGCCAGGCCGAGGCCGCTGCCCTGCCCGGTGCTGCGGGTGGTGAAGAACGGCTCGAACGCGCGGCGCTGGACCTCCTCGTCCATGCCGCAGCCATTGTCGGAGACGGTCAGGTGCACGTAGCGTCCCGGCTCGGGCGGGGCGCCGATGGCGCTGTCGGGCACCGTGGTGTCCGCGGCGGTGCAGATGGCCAGGTGTCCGCCTTCGGGCATCGCGGCACGGGCGTTGACCACCAGGTTCATGATGATCTGCTCCAGCCGGCTGGGGTCGATGGTGACGAACGCCGGCCCAGGGGTCAGGTCGATGCGGAACTCGATGTCCTCGCCGATGGTGCGGCGCAGCAGCCGTTCGATCTCGCCGACGACGGCGTTGAGGTCGACCACCTCGGGATGGGACGGCTGCAGGCGGCTGAAGATGAGCAGCTGGCGGGTCAGGGCGGTGGCCCGGCGGGCGGCGTGGGCGATGTTCTCCAGGTCGGGGCGGCACGGGTGGTCGGGGCCGAGCTCGTCGAGTACGAAGCCGGTGTAGCCGCCGATCACCCCGAGGATGTTGTTGAAGTCGTGGGCGACGCCGCCGGCCAGCTGGCCGAGGGAGTCGAGCCGTTCCGCCTGGTGCAGTTTGCGTTCCAGGTCGCGGCGCTGTTCGGCGGCCTCGACCTGCTCGACCCGGAACCGTTCCTCGCTGTCGCGTAGCGCCGACTGGGCCCGGCGCCGTTCCTGGCGGTCGCGGGCCTCGCGCAGCTCGCGTTGCACCGCCGGTCCCAGGCGGGTCAGTTTGTCCTTCAGGACGAAGTCGTGGGCGCCGGCGCGCATCAGCGCGGTGGCGGACTCCTCGCCGATCTGACCGGAGACGACGATGAAGGGGATGTCGCGGCCGGTCTCGCGCAGCAGCCGTAGCGCCGCCGCCGCGTCGAAGGTGGGCATCCCGTTGTCGGAGATCACGATGTCGGGTTGCTGGTCGTGCAGGGCCGCCGACATCGCCTCGGCGGTCTGCACACGGTCGTAGGTGACCTGCAGGCCGGAGCGGCGCAGCCGGTCGACCACGAGCACGGCGTCGTCGTCGCTGTCCTCGATCAGCAGCAGCCGGATCCGGTCCGGCTCGTCAGTCATGGAGCCGGCCCGCCGGGCGGTTCACCAGCAGCCAGTACATGCCCAGTAGGCGGACCGCGTCGAGGAACTCGTCGAACGCGACCGGCTTGCGGATGAAGCTGTTGGCGCCGAGGTCGTAGGTGTTGACGATGTCGCGTTCCTCGGTCGAGGTGGTGAGCACGACGACCGGCAGATAGCGGGTACGGTCGTGCGACCGGATGCTGCGCAGCACCTCCAGGCCGCTGACCTTGGGCATGTTGAGGTCCAGCAGGATCAGGGCGGGCAGGTTGTCGCCGCGTCCGTCGGGTGGCTCGTCCGGCGGGAAGAGGTATCGCAGCGCCTCCTCGCCGTCGGTGGCGATGTCCACGGCGTTGGTGATCTTGTTTTTCTTCAGCGCGCGCAGGGTGAGCGCGACGTCGTCGGGGCTGTCGTCGACGAGCAGGATCCGGTCACCGACGGTCATGGCGTTGCCTTTGCTGTGCTGAGAAGGTTGAAGTAGAACGTGGCGCCGTGGTCGATCTCGCCCTCGGCGACGATGCGGCCGCCGTGCCGGCGCACCACCCGGGCCACGATGGCGAGCCCGATGCCGCTGCCCTCGAAGTCGGAGGTGGTGTGCAGCCGCTGGAAGGCGTCGAAGAGCTTGCCGGCGTAGGTCATGTCGAAGCCGACGCCGTCGTCGCGGACGAAGAGGAAGTCCTCCCCGTCGCGGACGGTGCGTCCCACCTCGATGGTGGCGGCGGGCCGGCGGACGGTGAACTTCCACGAGTTGGCGAGCAGGTTCTGCAGGGCGAGCCGCAGCAGGTGCGGGTCGCCTTCGGCGGTGAGGTCGTCCGGGACGACGAGGGTGACGTCGCGGGACGGGTCGGCGGCCCGCAACTCGGTGAGGATGTCCTGGCTCATCGCGGTGAGGTCGACCTCGCGGCGTTCCAGGTCGGCGCGGGTGGCGCGGGACAGGTTGAGCAGGTCGTCGATCATCCGGCCCATGCGCCCGACGTTGCGTTGCAGGCGGTTGAGGTAGTCCTTGCCGACGTCGTCGAGGACGTCGGCGTAGTCCTCCAGCAGCGCGTCGCTGAACCCGTGCAGGGAGCGCAGCGGCGCGCGCAGGTCGTGCGAGACCGAGTAGGCGAACGCGTCGAGCTCCTTGTTCGAGGCCTCGAGCTCGGCGGTGCGCTGCCGGACCCGGGTCTCCAGGCCGGTGTTGAGCCGGCGGATCTCGTCCTCGGCCCGTTTACGTTCGGTGATGTCGGTGGAGATGCCGCACACGGCGTAGGGCTCGCCGTCGGTGCCGAGGACGGGGAACTTCACCGAGATGTACGTGCGGACGCCGTCCACGCCGTCGGCGGTCTCCTCGTACTGCACCGTCCGCCCGGCCGCCGCGACCCGCAGATCGTTGGCGCGCAGCTGGTCGGCGAGGGCGGCGGGGAACACGCCGTGGTCGGTCATGTTGATCACCTGATCGCGGGTGACGCCGAACAGTCGTTCCCACTCCTTGTTGACGAGCAGGTACTGGCCGTTGTCGACCCGCTTCATGTAGATGTTCGACTCGGTGTTGTCGATGAGCTTCTGGAGCTGGTTGTGGCTGGCGGCGGCCTCGTCGCGGGCTTCCTCGCGGGCCTGTTCGGCGCGGGCGAGGACGTTGCGCACGTGGATCGCGAGGCCGGCGAGCAGTGCGGCCTGCAGGCCGGCCACCACCGCCGCCGGCCGGTCGGCCCGGCGTAGCGCCAGTAGGCAGCCGGGTACGGCGGCGACCGCCACCGAGGCGGCCAGGAGCCGGCGCGCCGCGACCGCGTCACGGACGAGCAGGAGCCCGCGGAGGCCGAGATCTCGTAACGGCCGTGGCGGCGCGCTGACCGTAGAAGTCGTTGACACGGCTGCCCCCGATGCGACGAACTACGGTGAGCACCGACGCTACCACTGGCAGTGATCAGGGCATTCGGGTTTCGGTACGGTCGGGCGCGTACCCGTACTCCTGGTGAAGGGTCTGATCGATGATGCCGACCAGGGTGCGCACCTCGTGGTGCGAGCGCGCCGACCCGTGCACGATGCCGACGTAGGCCAGGGTGCCGCGCCGCCAGTCCAGCGCCGCGCCCGGCTGCGCGAAGACCTCGACCAGCCGGATGCCGTCGACCCGGCCGAGGTCGTCGACACCGTCGAGCCGCCGCAGTTCGACCGCCTCCATCGGCGGGGTGAGGAAATACTGGAACGCGTGCCGCCGGTGGCCGGCAGCCGGTGGCGGGCACGGGCGGCCCAGTGCGATCGTCAGCGCCGCCCGGACCAGGTCGAATCCGCGGGCCCGCCGCACCAGATCACCCACGTAACCGCCGAGCCGGCCGTTGACCTCGATGATCCGCGGACCGTCCGGGGTGAGTTTGACCTCGGTGTGGGTGATCCCGTGCCGCACGCCGAGCGCGGCCAGCGCCGCCCCGGTCAGCGCCAGCACCTCGTCACGGCAGTCGTCGCCGAGCGTGCTCGGGACCACGTACCCGGTCTCGCGCAGTGGTGGCGCCAGCGGGAACTTCCCGGTCACCTCGACGTGCCGGACCTCGCCGTGGGAGGTCATCGACTCGACCGAGACGTAGTCGGCCCAGTCCGGCCCGGCCACCGACGCATCGCCGGGCAGCAGCTGCTCGACGACGAACTCGGCGCCGGCGCCCGCACCGGCGTCCGGCTCGGCGGAACCGCGCCCGGGCCGGCGTCCGGCTCGGTAAAACTGCGCCACCGCTCGGCCGCCTCCGCGAGGCTGTGCACCGTGCAGGTACGGGCGCTCGCCGCACCCGACCGGGGTTTCAGGATCGCGGGCAGGCCGACGGCGTCCAGGGCCGGACCGAGGCCCGCCGGATCACGGACGATCCGGCACGTGGTGTCCTGCACGCCCGCCTCGGCCAGCATTCGCCGCTGCGTGTACTTGTCGGTCACCGCGGCCGCCGTGTCCACATCGAGGAAGGCCAGACCGAGACGGGCGGCCAGGGCGGCCGCCCGGTTGATCTGACTCTCACTGAACGTGACGATCCCGGCCAGCGCGGCGCAGTCCGGGTGCGCGAGGATCTCGTCGTCGGTCAGGCCGGTGATGTCGGCGACCCGCGCCAGGGCACGGATCTCGTCGATCAGCGGCCGCACGTGCGGCAGGTCCCGGTCGCAGAGGAAGACGACGTCGGCGAGGTTGCGGGCGGACGCCAGAATCGTCATCGGGCTGGCCGAGCCGAAGTCGAACACGACGGCCAGCCGGGGCAGCGCCGCCGTCATGAGCGGGCGGCCGTCGGGGCCGGGAAGTAGCCGGAGCGCTGGAAGAACCGTACGTACCGGTCCAACAGGGCGCCGTCGACCGGTGGCATGGCCACCTCCGAACCGGCCAGCGCCCGTTCGGCGGCGCCCCGCCCGAAGTGGGGGAAACGGTCGGCGAAGTACATCTGCTTGACGACCAGGCCGCTGCGCGGGCACCGGTCCACCCACAGCGGCACGAACGGCGCGAACGGGTGCTGAGGATGCTCGGCCACATACGCCACCGCCCCCGTCACCCACTCGTCGAACGGCAGCAGCCGGACCGGATAGCCGTGCCCCCGCAGCACCTCGACCATGTCACGCAGCGTGCCGGGCCGCGGATTGGTCAGATGGTAGGTGCCGCCGTGACGGGTCCGGGTGAGCGCGATGTGCACGATCTGCGCCGCCAGCACGTCGACCGGCACGAGATCCAGCGACTGGTCGACGTCCGGCGCGGTGCCGGTGTCGACCATCAGCCGCAGCAGCGCGCAGGTGGCGTTCTCCAGGTTCCAGGCGCCGTGGACCACGTCGCCGGACACCTCGTACGGCCGGTGGATCGCGACCGGCAGCCCGTCACGGGACGCGTGGGCCAGCACCGACTCGGCCATCCACTTCGCCTCCGTGTATCCCATGAACAGGTGCTCGGGATAGGCCAGGGGCGTGTTCTCCGAGACCTCGCGAACCCCGGCGGCGCCGAACCCGGCCAGCACCGCCAGCGTCGACACGTAGTGCACGGGCACCCGTCGCGGCATCGCGAGCCGTACGACCTCCCGGGTGCCGCCGACGGTCACCGGCGCCAGTTGCGAGTAGGGGTAGGTGAAGTTCACGTACGCGCCGGCGTGCACGATCAGGTCCACCCGCCGGCCGAGATCGTCGAACGCCGCCGCGGACAGTCCGAGATGCGGTCGTCCCAGGTCGCCGGGCACCGGCCGTACCCGGTCGGCGGGCAGTTCGCCCAGCCCGTACCGCCGCTGACCCTGCGCCAGCCGCCACCCGGCCGCATCCTCGTCGCGCGCCCGGACCAGGCAATGGATCGTCGCCTCCGTCTCGGTCAGCAGCCGGCGCAGCAGGTAGCCGCCGAGGAAACCGGTGCCGCCGGTCAGCAGGACCGCCGCGCCGCGAAGCCGCAGCGCCTCGGTGGGCGCGTCGTCGTCGGCCGGTGACCGTGGCCGGACCACCAGCGCGGGCACCGCGCCGGTGTCGAGCCCGCTCTCGCGCCGGAAGTCGGCGTCCAGCGCGGCGAGATCCCCGTCGAGCAGACCGGTACGCGCCTGCTGCACCGCGGCGGCGCTGGCGGCGAGGCTCGGATCGGCCAGCAGCCGCGACGTCAGGAACCGGCCCTGTGCCGCATCGACGCCGAACATCGTCTGCAACCGCACGAACAGCCGGGCCGCCAGCAGCGAGTTGCCGCCCAGATCGAAGAAGCCGGTCTCGCGGCTGATCTCGTCGGCGTCCACGTCCAGTACGTCGGCCCACAGCCGGGCGACCCCCACCTCGATCGGTGTTGCCGGTGGCGTGCCGCCGGCGGTGTCCGGCCCGGTCGCGGCCAGCGACGCCCGGTCGACCTTGCCCGTCGCGGCCAGTGGCAGCCGCTCCAGCTCGACGATGCGGGCCGGCCGCATGAACGCGGGCAGCCGCTCGGCCAGCAGCGCGCGGACCCGCGCCACCGGCGCGGCCGAGCCGTCGCGCGCCGGCTGGTAGTAGGCGACGATCGACCGGGTGTCCGGGTCGTCGCCGGTGACCACGACCGCCGCCGCGGCGACCCCGTCGCAACCGGCGATGACCGTCTCGATCTCGTCGAGCTCGACCCGGAAGCCACGGATCTTCACCATCCGGTCCCGGCGACCGAGGAAGTCGATGCTGCCGTCCGGCAGCCATCGGGCCCGGTCGCCGGTACGGAACCGGCGCGCCCCGGGCCGGCGGGCGAACGGATCGGCCCGGAACCGGTCGGCCGTCAGAGCGGGATCGTTGACGTATCCCAGCGCGACGCCGTCGCCGCCGACCCACAGCTCGCCCTCGGCGCCGACCGGCACCGGCTCGCCCTCGTCGTCGAGGATGTGACAGGTGGAGTTGGCGACCGGGCGCCCGATCGGGATCCGGTCGGCCTCCACCGGCACCGCGGTGATGTGGTGGACGGTGGAGAAGGTGGTGTTCTCGGTCGGCCCGTAGCCGTTGAGCAGCATCTGCGGCGCGCCGCCGGCCAGCACCCGGCGCACCAGGTCCGGGTCGAGCACGTCGCCACCGGCGATCAGGCAGCGCAGGCCGGCGAACATCGCCGGCAGCGTCCGCGCGCACTGGTGGAACACCCCCGCGGTCAGCCACGCCACGGTGACGGCCTCGCGCTGGAACAACCGCTGCAGAGCGGCCGGGTCCAGCAGGGTGGGCCCGTCGACGATCACCAGCCGGGCGCCGTTGAGCAGCGCGCCCCAGATCTCGAACACCGACGCGTCGAAGGCGGGATGCCCGGTGTGCGACAGCCGGTCGGTCGCGGTGATCCGATACTGATCCGCGCCGACCACGAGACGGACAACGGCACGATGGGGTACGGCGACAGCCTTCGGCACTCCGGTCGATCCGGAGGTGAACAGGACGTACGCCGGATCGTCGCCGCCGGTCACCGGTCGTTCCCGTAACGCCGGGCCGTCACGACGGTCCGCCGCGTCGATCGTGGTCGGACCGTCCGCGAGGCCCGGCGCACCCGGCAGCGCGACCACGTGCCGGATGCCGATCTGCTCGATCAGGGTCGCCAGCCGCCCGGGCGGGTCGTCGGGGTCCAGCGGCACGTAGGCGGCGCCCGCCTTCATGATCGCGAGCATCCCGGCCGGCGCCTCCAGACACCGGCCGCCCAGCAGTCCCACCCGGTCACCGGCCCGGACACCGGCCTCGGCCAGCCGTGCCGCCAGCGCGTCGGACCACCGATCGAGCTCGGCGTAGGTGACCCGGCGATCACCGTCGACCACCGCCGTCGCGCTGGACCACGACACCGCCCGCCGCACGAACAGATCCACGATCGATGACGTCGCCGGGTAGTCGGTCACCCGTCCCCGCCACTCGACCGGCGGCAACCTTCCCGCGGACTCGTCACCTGCCATCGTCGGGCCTCCGCCTCACCAGTCCCTACCCCATGCTGCGGGCGGACGGCGCATTTGTGAAGGCAAGTACTTCGATTGATCTACCCGGCTCAGGCCGCCTGGATCTGGTGCCGCAGCGCCTGATGCAGAGGATTGCGCCGTTCCGCCGGTGCGAGACGGGTGCTGGTGGCGAGCGCCTCGGCCGCCTCCTCGGTGGCCCCGGTCTGCAGATAGGCCCGTGCCAGTGTCAGATAGTGACCGGCGTGCTGCTCCCGCGGCAGGCTGGGCAGCGCCTGCTGCAGACGGCGATGGATGGTGATGGCCTCGGCACCGTCACCCAGCTCGACGGCGATGCTCGCCCGCGACAGCTCGGTGACCGTGCGGCCGAACCGGGTCCAGTAACGGCCGGTGTCCTGCTCCAGGCGGGCGGCCACACTGTCGGCCGAGGCCAGTAGGGTCCCGATGGTGACGGTGTCGGCCATCCGCGCCGCCGCCGCCGCGCCCTGCAGCAGCAGCGTTCCCTCGACGACCAGCTGGGTGTGGTGGGGGCGCTGCTGGGTGGGAAGGCTCGTGGTGGCCGTCATGCTCAGGTTCAGCGCCGGGGTCGTACGGCCCATCGCCAGCATCGTCGCCGCGGCGAACCGGGACGCCGCCGCGGTGAGCAGCGGATCGCGGCCCCGGCCGGCGGCCTCGATCGCCCGGTCGGCCGTCAGCCACGACAGCTGATACTCGCCGAGTTTGCGCAGCACCGCGGCGGTGACCTGGTAGGCCTGACTGAGCAGCCGGGCCGCCTCGGGGCCGTCGGGGCCGCCCGCGCGGGCCCCGTCGGACACCACCGCGTCCTGCAGCAGCCGCGGCAGGGCTCCGGTCAGGCTTCCGTACTCGGCCTGGCGGTAGCACCGCCACGCGTCCCGCAACCCGACGGCGATCGCGGCCAGGGACGGGGCGACCGTGTCGGGGGCGGGACCCAGCGCATCACAGCGTTCCAGGAACTCGCGGATCCGCTCCAGGTTGTCGCCGACCGGATCACCCGTGGGCAGCGGCTGCGGGTGCGGGTCCCGGCCCATCAGCAGCGGCACGTCGATCTGCAGGGCCGCGGCGAGCTCCCGGGCGCAGGCGGCGCTGGGAACCCGGTCCAGGCCCTCCTCGACGGCGGCGACCCAGGCGTCGGACCGGCCCACCCGCCGCGCCAGCTCCTGTCGCGTCAGCCCGCGCCGCCGGCGCCAGAACGCGACCCGGCGGCCGTCCGGCACCTCCTCGCACACCGGCCGCGCCGGGGCCGGATCCGCGCCCGGCGCCGCGGCCGAGCCGGTGAGCCGCTCGGCGACCGCCTGCACGAAGTCGTGCACCGTCGCCGGGAACTCGTCCTCGCTGTCCAGGCCGAGCACGTGCAGGGTCAGCTCGTCGTGCAGCTCCCACAGCGTGACCGCCTCGGCCAGCAGCGTCGGCCGCTCGATCCTGTCATCCGGCTCGGTCGTGCCCGGCACACCGCCCGTCGGGGGCATCGGAGCCCTGCCTCTCGCATCCGGATAGAACCGGCCACATGACAGCCGGAGTGAAATTCATCGAAATCGTCTCAGAGATCCCCACCGGGACGGTCGCACATTCTGTGCGGTCCGGCAGGAGGTCGCAACGGCTGCGGTCACCAGCGCCGCCGATGTCACCCGATCGATTGAATCTTGGAACAATATCGAAGAACGTGGAACAGGATGGATACGTGCCGAACCCGCCCGCCTCCGTGTCCGCCCCGCCGTCGGCGCTGTCGGTGAACACCGTCGCGGAGCTCGCCGCCGCGCTGGGACAGCTCCGCCGATGGGCCCGCCCGTCAGCCGCCGACGACCCGCCCACCCTGCGGGCACTCGCCGACCGTACCGGCGTGCCGCTGGCCACGCTCTCCAACGCCCTCTCCGGCCGCATCCTGCCCGGCACCCGGGTCGTGTACCTGTTCGCCCGCGCCTGCGGACTGCCCGACGACGACGTCACGGCGTGGACCGAGGCCCGCCAGCGCGCCGCGGACAGCCGGCGGTCCCGCCGCCGGGCATCGGCCGCCCCCGCCACGGCCGCGCTCCCGGCGCCCGCCGCCGGCACGGCCGCCATCCTCACCGCCATGCCGACGCCCGTGGCCGCGAGTTACCTCACCACGCTGCCGCCCGACCAGGCCAGCCGGTATCTGACCGCGATGCCCGGCGACGCCGCCGCCGACTGCCTGCGCGCCATGCCGGCCCACGTCGTTCTCGACTGCCTCACCGCCATGGCCCCGGCCACCGCCGCACGGCTGCTGCAGGCCGACAACCTGGTCGTCGCCGCGGACCACCTGCAGTCGATGCCACCGTCCGCCGGTCAGGCCGTGCTCGCGGCACTGCCCTGCGCCGTCGCCGCGCGCCTGCTGTACGAGATGCCCCGCCAGAACGCGCTCACCCTGGTCGCCGGCATGCCGACCGGCTGGAAGACCACGCTGATGGCCGACCCGGCGCTGCCCACCGCACTGGCCATCGAGGTGCTGTTCAGCGCCAACTACACCTGGGCCACCAGCGTGCTCGACACCATCGGGACGGCCCGCGCCGGCAAGATCATCGCCTCGCTCCCGCCCGATGCGGCCGCCGGGCTGCTCAGCGGCCTGTCTTCCGGCCACGCCTGCGAGCTGCTGACCCGGATACCGGCCGAGCGGGCCGGCCGCATCCTCACCGAGGCCGACCCCCGCGACGCGGCGGCCCTGCTCACCGCCCTGCCCACCGCCACGGCCACCGCCGTCCTGGCCGCCCTGCCGCTCAACGAGGCGGCCACCCTCCTCGCCGCCATCGGCGCCGGCCACCGGCACCGCCTGCTCGCCCACTCCGAACCCCACCGGGCCCGGGCATTGCGCACCACGATCCCACCGCCGCGCCCACCCCAGACCGCTACCGCCGGCACCCACCGGACAGCCTCCGCCGCCACCACGCCCGGGGCGGCTTCCGCAGGCGCCCACCGGCCGGCCGCCACCACACACGGGACAGCCTCCGCTCCCGCCGCCACGCCCGGGGCGGCTTCCGCAGCCGCCCGCCAGACAGCCGCCACCCCCGACGCGCGCGCTGCCGGGAGAGAGCGCAAGCCCTCGCTCAGCCGCGTTTCGGCACCCTCGTAACCGTCGCGACCGACCGCTCGCGGTCGCCGTGGTCGGCAGACTCCCGGAGAGGTTCGGAGGCGGCGATCCGCGCCTCACGTCTCGAAGGCGACCAGGTGGCGGGCGCGGGCCCGGGTCAGGTGCAGGCGCATCGCCGCCTCGGCACGGTCCGGGTCGCGGGCCTGGATGGCGGCGGCCAGGAGGCGGTGCTCGTCGTTGGCGACGGCGGTCTGGTCGTACGGGAAGTGGCGGCGATGCAGGTGCAGGTGCGAGTGCAACCGGTTGATCGACTCACGGAGCAGCGGACTGGCCGACAGGTGCGCCACCAGGTCGTGCAGGCGGGCGTCGAGCGCGGTGAACGCGGCGTGCCAGACACGGTCGTCGCCGCCCTCGACGGTGCGGGTGGCCTCGGTGGTCAGCTCCTCGCACTGGGCGGCGGTGGCGCGTTCGGCGGCCCAGCGGGCGGCCGCGCACTCCAGCAGCAGCCGCATGTCGAACATGTCGTTGAACTCGGCGACGGTGAGCAGCGGGCTGACCGTGTAGCCGGCCCGTGGGCGCTTGCGGACCAGGCCCTCGGACTCCAGCCGGGCGAGGGCTTCGCGCACCGGGGTCGGTGAGACCTCCAGCTCGCGCGCGAGGGCGTCGATGTTGACGCGGTCGCCGGGCTCGAGGATGTGCTCCAGCACGGCGGACCGCAGTGTCTCGTACACGTCGTCGCCGAGGGTGGGCCGGTGCAGGCGAGCCACCGGCAGGGGCTTCGTCATCGTCACCCTCCTGGTTCGCCCGGTTCCCCGCACCTCTTGACGTGCTCCGCCGCGAGCGGGTAGACATCGATGGGATCCTATAGGATCCACGAACCGGAGGGGACCGCATGAAGCGGCACGCAGCCGGCAGGTCGTGCTGAACCCCGTCGAACGGGTCCGGCTCGGCCGCACCGGCGTGCACGTCACCCGCCTCGGGCTGGGCCTCGCCCCGCTCGGCGGGCTGTTCACCCCGGTCGGCGCCGACACCGCCCGCGGCACCGTCGAGCACGCCTGGCAGCTGGGCATCCGGCTGTTCGACACCGCCCCGCTCTACGGCAACGGGCTGTCCGAGCGCCGGGCCGGGCCGGTGCTCGCCGGCAAGCCACGCGACGCGTTCGCGCTGTCCACCAAGGTCGGCCGGCTGCTGCGGCCGGGCGGTGACAGTGGCCAGCACATCTGGGCCGAGCCCAGCGGCGTGACACCGGTCTTCGATTTCAGTGCCACGGGAGTGCTCACCTCGTACGCCGAAAGCCTTGATCGTCTCGGTCTTGACCGGGCCGACATCCTGCATCTGCACGACCCCGACGAGCACTACGACCAGACCGTCCGCGAGGCCCTCCCGGCGCTGGTGGAGCTGCGCGAGCGGGGCCGGATCGGGGCCGTGTCGGCCGGGATGAACCAGGCCGCGATGCTCACCGACCTGGTTCGCACCGGTCACCTGGACGCCGTGCTGCTCGCCGGCCGGTTCACCCTGCTCGACCAGTCCGGCGCCGACGAACTGCTGCCGCTCTGCGCCGACCGTGGGGTCGCCGTGATCGCCGCGGGCGTGTTCAACTCCGGCCTGCTCGCCGACCCGCGGCCGGGCGCCCGCTACGACTACGCGCCCGCCGACGCGCACCTGGTCGACCGGGCGCTCGCGATCCACCAGGTGTGCCGGCGTCACGGTGTGCCGCTGCGCGCCGCCGCGATCCAGTTCCCGCTCACCCACCCGGCGGTCACCTGCGTGCTGGTCGGCGCCCGCAACCCGGCCGAGGTCGAGGACGCCGTCCGGATGGCGGCCGTCGACGTGCCGGCCGCGCTCTGGCCGGACCTGCGCTCGGAAGGACTCCTCCGATGATCGTCGACGCGCACCACCACCTGTGGACCGCCGACTACCCGTGGCTGCGGGACGCGGCGCTGACCCGGATCCGGCGCGACTACACCGTCGACGACCTGCGCGCGGTGATCGGCCCGGCCGGTGTCGACCGCACCGTGCTGGTGGAGGGCGGCCGCTGCGACACCGCCGAGACCCGCCTGTTCCTGCGGATCGCCCGGGACACCCCGGAGATCGCCGGCGTGGTCGGCTGGGCGAGCCTGCTCGATCCGGGGCTGGCCGCGACGATCGACGACCTCCGGGCCGGGCCGGGCGGTCACCTGCTCGCCGGGATCCGCGACCAGGTCCAGGGGCGGGCCGACGACTTCCTCGACCGCGGGCCGGTCCGCGCCGGGCTGGCCGCCGTGGCCGCGTCCGGGCTGGTCAACGAGCTCGTCGTCCGTACCCCGCAGCTGCCGTCGGTGGCCCGCGCGGCCGCCGCCCTGCCGGACTCCGTGTTCGTGCTCGACCACCTCGGCAAGCCGGGGATCGCCGCCGGTGACCTGCGGCGCTGGCGCGAGCTGATAGCGCCGGTCGCCGCCCGGCCCAACGTGATCGCCAAACTGTCCGGCCTGGTCACCGAGGCCGACTGGGCGGCCTGGACCCCACAGGATCTGGAGCCGTACGTCGACATCGCCGTCGACCTGTTCGGCACCGGCCGGCTCATGTTCGGATCGGACTGGCCGGTCCTCGAGGTGGCCGCCACCTACCTCGAGGTCAAGGAGGCGATGACCGGGCTGCTCGGGGGCGCCCCGGCCGATGTGTTCGCCGGCACCGCCATCAGCACCTACCACCTGGAGCTCACGTGAGATACCTGCGAGTCGGACCGGCCGGCGCGGAACGGCCGGTCGCCGAGTCCGACGGGCGTCACTACGACCTGTCGGCGGTGACCGGCGACATCACCGGCGCATTCCTGGCAGCCGGAGGGGTGACGACCACGGCCGGACTGCCCGGGATCGACATCACCGGTCAGCGCCTGGGTGCGCCGATCACCCGGCCGGGCGTGGTGCTGTGCATCGGGCAGAACTACGCGGCGCACGCCGCCGAGTCGGGCGCCACCCCGCCGACCACGCCGATCATCTTCTACAAGGCACCGAACACGGTGATCGGCCCGTACGACGACGTGCTGATCCCGCGCGGCGCCACCCGCGTCGACTGGGAGGTCGAGCTGGGTGTGGTGATCGGGCGCACCGCCCGCTACCTGGACTCCCCCGCCGACGCGGCCGCCCACATCGCCGGGTACGTGCTGTCCGACGACGTCTCCGAGCGGGAGTTCCAGCTCGACCACTCCGGCGGTCAGTGGTCCAAGGGCAAGTCGTGCGAGACGTTCAACCCGCTGGGCCCGTGGCTGGTCACCCCGGACGAGGTGGGCGACCCGGGCGGTCTGCGCCTGCGCAGCCGGGTCAACGGCGAGCCGCGGCAGGACTCCACCACCACCGACATGATCTTCGACGTCGCGTACCTGGTCTGGCATCTGTCGCAGTACACCGTCCTCGAGCCGGGCGACCTGATCAACACGGGTACCCCGGAGGGTGTCGGACTGTCCGGCCGCTTCCCGTACCTCACCGACGGCGACGTCGTCGAGGTCGAGATCGACGGGCTCGGCGCCCAGCGCAACGTCCTGCGGCTGGCCTGATGAGGATCACGGCGATCGAGACGTACGACATACGCTTCCCCACCTCACGCGAGCTCGACGGCTCCGACGCGATGAACCCCGACCCCGACTACTCGGCGGCGTACGTCGTGCTCTCCACCGACACCGGACCGCGGGGGTACGGCTTCACGTTCACCATCGGCCGGGGCAACGAGGTCTGCCGCGCCGCCATCGAAGCGCTTGCGCCCCTGGTCGTCGGGCAGCCGGTCGACGACCTCGGCGAGTTCGCCCGGCGCCTGACCCACGACTCGCAGATCCGCTGGCTCGGCCCGGAGAAGGGGGTGATGCACCTGGCCGCGGCCGCCCTGATCAACGCCGCCTGGGACCTGGCCGCCACCGCCGCCGGCAAACCGGTGTGGCGGTTCCTCGCCGACCTGGCCCCGCGGCAGATCGTCGACCTGGTCGACTGGCGCTACCTCAGCGACGCCCTCGACCCGGCCGAGGCGCTCGACCTGCTGGAAGCGGCCCGGCCCGGCCGCGACGAGCGGATCGAGCTGCTGCGCCGCGACGGTTACCCGGCCTACACGACGTCACCGGGCTGGCTCGGCTACCCCGACGACAAGCTGGTGCGCCTGGCCGGCGAGGCGGTCGCCGACGGCTACCGGCAGATCAAGCTCAAGGTCGGCCACGACCTCGACGACGACCTGCGGCGGATGCGACTGGCCCGGCAGGCAGTCGGCGGCGACATCAGGATCGCTGTCGACGCCAACCAGCGCTGGGACGTCGGCGAGGCGGTGCGGTGGATGACGGCGCTGGCCCCGTACGACCCGTGGTGGATCGAGGAGCCGACCAGCCCCGACGACATCCTCGGCCACGCCGCCGTCCGTACCGCCCTGCGCCCGGCCGGCATCCGGGTCGCGACCGGCGAGCACGTGCAGAACCGGATCGTCTTCAAACAGCTGCTGCAGGCCGACGCGGTCGACATCGTGCAGATCGACGCGTGCCGGGTCGCCGGGGTCAACGAGAACGTGGCCATCCTGCTGCTCGCCGCGAAGTTCGGACGGCCGGTCTGCCCGCACGCCGGCGGGGTCGGCCTGTGCGAGCTCGTGCAGCACCTGTCGATGTTCGACTTCGTGGCCGTCTCCGGCAGCCTGCAGGACCGGGTCATCGAATACGTCGACCACCTGCACGAGCACTTCACCGACCCGGTGGTGATCCGCGACGGCGCGTACCGGCTGCCGACCGCACCGGGGTTCTCGGCCCGGATGCGACCCGAGACGCTGCACCGGTTCGCCTACCCGGACGGCCCTGAATGGGCCCGATCCCGGTGAGCCGGGACCGATTCCCCGTCGAGAAAGGTTGATCATGTCTTCTTTCGGCTCCCTGGTCGCGGTCGTCACCGGCGGCGGATCCGGCATCGGCGCCGCGGTCGCCGCCGAGCTCCGGGCCCGCGGCGCGAGGGTCGGCGTGCTCGACCTGAACCCGGGCACACCCGCCGACGGACTGCTGCCGGTGACCGCCGACGTGACCGACCGCGGCTCCCTGGAGGCGGCGACAGCCGAGGTGGCCGCGGCGTTCGGCGGCATCGACATCCTGGTCAACAGCGCCGGGATCGGCGCGGTCGGCCCGGTCGAGGGCAACGACGACGACGAATGGCACCGGGTCCTCGACGTCAACGTGGTCGGCATCGCCCGAGCCACCACGGCGGCGCTGCCGTACCTGCGCCGCAGCCGGCACGGCGCCATCGTCAACCTCTCCTCCATCGCGGCGAACGCCGGCCTGGTGCAGCGGGCCCTCTACTCCGCGTCCAAGGGCGCCGTGCACTCGCTCACCCTCGCGATGGCCGCCGACCTGGTCGGTGAGGGCATCCGGGTGAACTGCCTGGCGCCGGGCACCGTCGACACGCCCTGGGTCCAGCGGCTGCTCGCGCGCACCGACGACCCGGACGCAGAACGGGCCCGGCTGGCGGCCCGGCAGCCCACCGGCCGCCTGGTCACCGCGCAGGAGGTGGCGGCCGCGGCGGCGTATCTCGCGTCACCGGAGGCGGGCGCCACCACCGGCATGTCGCTCGCGGTCGACGGCGGTATGTCCGGCCTGCGCCTGCCCCGGCCGCACACCGCGGGATAAAGATCCCATAAGGACACTGCTGACGCTGCGCCGACCGGGCGGCCGACACGATGGCCGGGTGCGAAACGCGGTGTCGAAGTTGTTGAACGTGCTGGTGGTGGTCATCGTCGCCGTGGTGGGCGGCGCTCGTCCGGCGGCGGCGATCGCCTACGGCGACGACGTGCCCGAGGGCGACTACCCCTTCTCGGTACGGCTCACCATGACCGGGCTACCCGACGGCGACGGCGGCACCCGGGACAGCTCGTGCTCCGGAGCACTCGTCGCGCCCCGCTGGGTGATCACGGCCGGTCACTGCTTCCGCGACGGCGACGGGCGGCACGTCAGCCGAACCGTCGCCCGCTCCACCACGGCCACCGTCGGGCGTACCGACCTGCACAGCCGGGGCGGGCACGAGATCGACGTCATCGGGGTCCGGCAGGCCGGGACCGGCGACGTGGCGCTCGCCGAGCTGGCGACGGCCGTCACCGACGTCGCGCCGCTGCCGATCGCCACCCGGCCACCCGTTGCCGGGGAGACGATCAGGCTCACCGGGTACGGCCGGACGGAGAGCAGCGGCGACGGGACGTCATCGCGGCTGCAGACGGGCCGGTTCGTCGTCGATCACATCGGCGACTCACTGCTGGAGGTCTCGGGCAGTGCCCCGCGGCGTGACACCAGCGCCTGCCCGCACGACTCCGGCGGCCCGTACTTCCGGGAGCGTCCCGACGGCACACCCGAGCTGGTCGCGCTGGTCAGCACCGGGCCGGAATGCCCGCACACCGGAGCCGACCTCGGCGCGCGCACGGACGTCCTGACCGCGTGGATCACCGGCGAGATGGACGCCGGCCCGAACCGCACCCCGCTGCTGGCGGCGCTGGGGGCGGTCGCGCTGGCCGTCGTGCTGGCGGCGGTGCTCGTACGGCGCCGGAGCAGGCGTCAGTAGTCGGCGGACGCGTCGTAGCCGGGGATGTCGATCGCCGTCGTGAGGGCGAACGCGATGACCACCGCCACGCCGATGATCAACCCGAACCCGGTCAGCGCGACCAGGGCGCTGCGCCCGGAGGCGAGCACACTGTCGACGACCGACCGCCCCAGGGTCGGGTGGGTGAGCGAGTCGGTCGACGGCTGCGCGTCCAGGCGGGTTGCGTTCATGTCGGCAACGATGGGCGGGCCGCCTCAAGACAGGCTCCAGCGGCCGTCAGAGCGTACGCAAGGATGCTCTTGATCTGCCTGCTTCACCCGGAGCGTTTGAAGGACGTTTTTCTGGTGAAATTGCAGGGCCCGGCCACGCTGAAGCAGGGGTTTGCCCGCATTGCTCGATGACAGCCTCGACGACCTGTACGAGAACGCGCCGTGCGGCAACCTCACCCTGTCGCCGGACGGCACGATCACCAGGGTCAACGCCACTCTGCTCGGCTGGCTCGGCTACGCGCGTGACGAGCTCGCCGGACGCCGGTTCCGCGATCTGCTCACCGTCGGGGCGCGGATCCACTACGAGACCCATCTCGCTCCACTGCTGGTGATGCGGGGTGAGATCAGCGGTGTCGCCGTCAACCTGCGCACCGCGGACGGGAGCACCTTCCCCGGCCTGATGAGCTCGATCGTCGAGAACGGCGGCGACGGGCGGCCCCGGCTGGTCCGCACCATCGTCTTCGACGGCCGCGAGCGCCGCGCCTACGAGCAGGAGCTGCTGCACGCCCGTCAGGCGGCCGAGACCGCTCGCCGGACCGCCGAACGGGAGAGTGTGCGCCTGCGGCATCTGGTCTCCGAACTGCAGCTGAGTCTGCTGCCGTCGGTGCTGCCGACACCACCCGGCCTGCAGACCGCCGCCCACTATCGGATGGCCTCCATCGATCAGGTCGGCGGCGACTTCTACGACCTGTTCCCCCTCCGCGACGGCCGCTGGGGCTTCTTCCTCGGCGACGTCAGCGGCAAGGGTGTCGGGGCCGCCGCCGTGACGGCCCTCGCCCGTTACACCCTGCGGGCGGCCACCGTCTACGATCCCGACCCCGCCGCCGTGCTGTTCAACCTCAACGAGGTCCTCTACCAGGAGTATCGCGCGGACGCCCGGTACTGCACGGTCGTCTTCGGCATCCTCACCCCGCAGCCCGACGGGTTCACCGCCGTCATCGCCAGCGGCGGGCACCCGGAGCCCCTGGTGCTGCGTGCCGACGGGACGGCGCACCATCATCGGACCAGGGGCCGTCTCGTCGGTGTCTTCCCCGACTCCGCCTACACCAACACCGTCCTGACCCTGCGTGGCGGCGACACCCTGCTGCTCTACACCGACGGCATCACCGAGGCCCGCACCGGGGACGCTCAGAGCGCCGACCACCGTTTCGGGATCGATGCCGTGGCCCGCCTGGCCGGGACGATCGCCCCCGCGGACGCCACCACCGTCATCGGCGCCTTCACCGACCTGCTCGACGCCTTCGGTGACGGCCTCGACGACGACGCCGCCGTCATGGCCATCAGCGTGCCGGGTGACCGGCGGGCGCATGCGGAAGGGTGAAGACGAAGACCGCGCCCTGCTCCGGGGCGGCCCCGAGCCGGATGGTGCCGCCGTGGTGCTCGACGACGCGTTTGCAGATGGCCAGACCGATCCCGGTGCCGGAGTACTTCTCCCGCGGATGCAGGCGCTGGAAGATCACGAAGATCTTGTCGGCGAACTCGGCGTCGATGCCGATGCCGTTGTCCCGGACGGTGAAGGTCCACATCCCGTCGTCGTCGGCGGCGGTGATGCTCACGTGCGGTGGCCGGTCGGCGTGCCGGAACTTCAGGGCGTTGGCGATCAGGTTCTGCCACAGCATCGTGAGCAGAGTCGTGTCGCCGTGCACCTGTGGCAGCGGCGGCCGCTCGATGCGGGCGCCGGTCTCCTCGATGGTGCCGGCGAGGGTCAGCTCGACCTGATCCAGGACCGCGTCGAGGTCGACCGGTTTGCTGCTGTCGTAGACCCGGCCGATCCGGGAGAACGACAGCAGGTCGTTGATCAGTCGCTGCATGCGGGTCGCGCCGTCGACGGCGAAGGTGATGTACTGCTGGGCCCGGTCGTCGAGGGAGTCGGCGTAGCGGCGCTGCAACATCTGGCAGAACGACGCGACCTTGCGCAGCGGCTCCTGCAGGTCGTGGGAGGCGACGTAGGCGAACTGCTCCAGGTCGGCGTTCGAGCGGGCCAGGGCGTCACGGGTCTCCCCGGCCGCGGTCAGCGCCTGCACGAGGCGGCCGCGCATGGCCTCCACATCGTGACCGAGCGCGGCGATGTCGGCGGGCCCGTGCGGGGACAACCGGTGGTCGAAGTCTCCGGCGGCGACGATGCGCACGGCGGCGCCCAGCCGGGCCAGCGGGCGCATCACGACCAGGCGCACCAGGATCGCGATGGCGACGACCGCGGCGAGCAGCAGGATGGCGATGCCGATGAAGGCGGCGTTACGGACCTGCCGGGAGTCGTCGAGGGCCCGACGGCCGCGGTCGCGTTCGCTGGTGAGCGCGGCGCCGAACCGGTCGAGCTGGGCGCGTACGTCCTCGAAGGCCGCGACGCCCGCGGCCGCCTCCCCCGCCGGAACCGTCGTGACGTCGCCCGCCCGACGGTTCGCGACCAGCGGGTCGGCTGTCTCGCTGCGCCACTGTGCGGCACTGCGGCGCAGCGTGTCGAGCTCGGCGAGCAGGGCCGGCTCGCCGTCCAGCAGAGTGCGTAGCCGGGCGTCGGCCGTCTGTTCCGCGGCGATGCCGTCACGGTACGGGTCGAGCAGCTCCGGGATTCCGCTCAGGACGTAGGACCGCATGCCGGTGATCTGCGCGTCGAGGGCCGCGTCCAGCTCCCCGACGGCGGCGCGGGCCGGCGAGATCCGGTCGCTGAGCCGGTTCGACACGGCCGTCGTGTCGGCCAGCACCTGGGTGCCCAGGCCCACCCCGGCGACGACCAGCACCGCCATGCCGACGAGCACCCAGGCGAACCAGGCCTGCGTGGTCCACCGAGTCGTATCACTGCGTTTCACAGCAGCACCGTACCGGCAGGGACCTGGTCCTTCGCCGGCCGGCAGTGGATCACGGCCGGGACCGCCACGACGACACCGACCGGTGCGGCGTTCGGCCTGGACCGTCCCGGCGCTGCGGGTGGGTCCGGCCACCCGGTCACGGTTGCCGGGCGAGCCGCGCCGCGTAGCCGTGCGCGGCCGGCCAGTGACGCCGGCTCCACTCCCGATCACGCTCGAACAGGGTGGATCGCACCGATCCATGCGCCGTGCCGGTGAGACGTTCCACTGCCGCGTACAACCAGGCCGGGCGGTGCGGCGTGCGCGTGATGAGCGCGACCAGGGCATGACCGGCGAGGTTGCTGTCCAGCGGCAGCAGCGCCTCGACGAAGGACCGGCGCTGGCGTGACGTGGCCGCGACCACCAGGTTGCTCACCATGAGCCGCCACTTCGTCGCCGCGGTGACCTTCCATTTCACGGCGCCCGGGTGGCAGGCGTGGACCCGGCGGGCGAACGACACGACCGAGTCGAGCGCCTCCTGCCGGTCGATCGCCAGCAGCCGCTCCGGAAGCCACCCGAGGGCGGTCATGGCCGGGGTGAACGCCTGCAGCTGTTCGGGCTGCCGCACGTCGTATCCGGCGTCGAAGACGAGCGCCTCCATCTCCGCCCGTAGTTCGTCACGCTGCCGGCGGTCCTCGGAGAGCGGGACGACGCGGGCCAGCAGTCCGACAAGGATCTGCCGGGACAGGTCCTCGCGGTTGGTCAGCCGCTGTGCGGTCTGGCGCGGAAGATCCCTGTCACGCTGCGCCGCGACGCCGTCGGCCACATATCCCCTCAGGACCCGGCGCAGCTCAGGGGCCTCGAGATCCTGCCATTCCAGGTGCTCGACCAGTAGTGCGGCGAACGCGAGCAACGCGTTGATCAGCTCGGCGTCGTGTGTGTCGCGCAGCACGGCGGCCAGCTCGTCCGGGTACGGCGGGGCGTCGGCGCGGTATCTCACCAGCAGCCGCCAGAGTTTGTAACCCTGTCGCCGCAGCCGCGGATCCCGTTCAGCGATCATGGCGCGGCGCACCTCGACGAGCCCCGACCGAACCTCGGGCAACTCGTGCAGCTCGGCCGCGGAGACCTTCTCGACGGCGCCGCACAGGTCACCGGCGTTGCGGGTCACCAGCGCGTCGGCGCTCAGCAACCGGAGCATCCGCGGGCTGAGCACGACCCGGAACTGAATCGTCGTGCGCAGGTGGGCCAGCGCCTTCTCACCCTGGTCCACAGCCTGAACCGCCGCGTTGCCGTCGGCGGTGAAGCACCATTCGAGAGCCTGCCAGGCGCGCTCGACCCCCGCGGCCGCTGCTGCGGCGACGACCGGCCCGAGCCCGTCGGGGGACAGCCAAACCCGCAGATCCTCCTCGACGCCGTCGGTGAGACGCCGGAGGCCGGCATCGCCCAGCTCGACGTTACGCAGGGCGAGCACCCAGAAACGGCGTGTGGTCCCGGTCGAGGCGAGATCCCCGTGGCATCGTTGCGTCACCCGTGCCGCGTAC
This sequence comes from Actinoplanes sp. CA-252034, assembly GCF_050956125.1. NCBI lineage: Bacteria > Bacillati > Actinomycetota > Actinomycetes > Micromonosporales > Micromonosporaceae > Actinoplanes > Actinoplanes sp. CA-252034. The sequence continues at coordinate 4,255,045 of NZ_CP191846.1, read as the reverse complement.
GGCAGGTCAGGTGACTCCGCCGCCCCGGCCAGCAGTTCGGTGCCGAGCGTGGTGGCCATCTCGAAGGCGCCGGGTTCCCACGGCGTGGCCTGGACGGCGTCGAGCACCCGGTCCGCGTCCGCCGGGGGCAGCCGCAGAAGGGCGGCGCCGATCTGCCGCATCCGAATGCGCCTCCACAACTCCGTGCCGTCGCGTTCACCGAGCAGCCCGGCGATCGCCGCGGTGAGCCGCTCGGCGTCGTCCGGCCGGACACCGGTGTATTCCACGTACGCCCGCTGCAGGTCACCGGTGAGGTCGTCGGTGACCAGGTCGCGCAGCGTCGCCTCGATGGCCGGACGATCCACGGGGTCACGCAGCCCGTGCCCGCAGAGGAACCGCAGGATGCCGGTCAGGCCGGCGGTGACACCGAGCTCGCCGAACCGCGCCCAGAACCGCATCGCCTCTTCCCGGCACCAGTCCCCGTCGGCGGGGACCAGCGCGTTCAGCAGCTGCAGGTAGAGGCTGTCGTGGGCGCGCAGCTGTGACGCCGGCTGTTCGACGAGCCAGGTGATGACCTCCTGCTCGTCCGCGAACTCGATCGCGTCGCCCGGATGCTGGCTCGCCAGCCGCATCAGCGTCCGGACGGCCTCGACACGCAGCCCGGGACGTTGCCAGGCCACCGCGAGATCGTCGCGCCAGCGCCGGGCCCGTGGATGGGTGACGGACGGCAGCAGGCGCAGGAAGTCGCGTCCCACCCGTTCGTCACAGGTGACGAGGGCTTCGCGGGCGACGGATCTCAGCCACGGTGACGGCGCCCGGAACCGCGCATAGGTGCGCAGTGCCAGGACCTGCATGCCGTGCTGCTCGTCGGTGAGCCAGCCGGCGAGCAGCCGTTCGGCCTCCTCGACCGGGATGCCGCTCCCGGCGTGCCGGCCGGCGAGCAGGATCACCTGGCTGGCCACCTCGCCGTAGAGCAGGTCGTGGGGGTCCTCGGCGACGAAGGCGGCCAGGTCTTCGGCGGCGTCGGGGCCACACGCGGCCACCGCCCTGGCGCCGGCGTGCTCGAAATGGGTCTGGTGAAAGAACCACAACAGATCTGCTTCCGCCCGTACGACCAACAGGCTCCGCCTGCGTAAGGAGTCGACGGCGTCGTCGTCCTCGACCATCGCGGCACCCAGCCAGGCCCGCAGGTCGTTGTAGCTGATACTGATCCGGCCCTGCTCGAGCATGGCGAGCGCGGTCCGCTCGACCAGTCGGCTCAGGTCCGCCCCGGTAACCGGCGTCGCGTGGTCCCGGCGGTCGGTCACCACTCGCCACTGCCAGAGCCGGTCGTTCAGGGCGAGGCTGTCGACGTCCTGTGCCGGAACATCGTCGGGAGCGTGGAGCTCGAACAGGACCCGTAGGCTCAACGGGTTCCTGACCACCTCCCGTAGCGCCCGCCCCTGGATGGTCGCGTTCTTCACGGTCTCCGCCACCGTCTCGCGCATCTCCCGGGGATAGCAGTGGCGGGTGTACCGCTCGATCGCGTCGCTGACTTCGTCGTGGTCCCCGCTGCTCTGGAACGGTGTCAAGGTCATCGTGCGCAGTGGCAGCCCGAACGACAGCGCCGCCGGTCCGTCGTCGCCCGTCTCGTCGCTCTCGTCGTCGCGCAGCCCCAGCCAGAGCGCCTCTGCCGGCCGGCATGCCACCACCACCGGCACCCCCAGGCGGCCGGCGAAACCGAGAACCTGATCCACGGCGCCTCGCGCCGCCGGGCTGTGGGTGAGCAGGTCGAGAGTGTCGACGAGCAGGGCGGGCCGCCGACGCCGGCGCCGGGCGGCGCTCAGCGCGGCCTCCAGATCGCCGATGCTGACGCTGTCCTCACCGCCCCGGTCGTTCAGTCCCCACAGCAGCGCTGTCGCGGGTACCAGGAAAGGTGTGACACCCACCGTCTGCGCTGATCGGTGCAGGTTCCACATCAGCGCGGTCTTGCCGTAACCCGCCTCACCGACAATCGCGGTCAGGGACGGCTCGGTCAGCCGGTCCAGTAGTTCCTTCTCCACCTGCCGGGTCACATAGACGTCCCGGAGATTGATGGAACGGCGGGAGGTCAGGGATCCGACGCGGTCGCACGTGCTGACGGTCATGTCGGTGAGCCGCTGCACCCGCAGCCACGCTTCCACCTTCTGGTCGGCCGGTTCATCGTCGGGTGCCTGCTGGGCCACGGTGCTCTCGGCGCGGGCGGCCTCCAGTAGCGGCTTCCCGGACCGGTCCGGGCACGCGCATCTCCAGTGCCTGCCGATCAGGGTCAGGATCCGCGGGTCCTGCGGTCGGTACCGTCCCTTCTTCCAGTGGTTGAGGGTCTGCGCGGATGTCCCGGTCGTGATCCGCTCGGGGATCGGCGCCATCCGGTTGTGCTTCTCGATCGCCGCGTGCAGCGCCTCGGCGAACTGATGATCCGACCCGGACCAGTGAGCTGTCAGGAAATGCTGGATCGCGGTGCTGAGCGCCGGATAGCGCGGTTTCATCTCGCACCTCTCGCCCGTCTCGTGAGACCGGCCGCGGCGCGCGGGCACCAGGAGCGGCGACGCCGAGGACGTCTCGCAGGCTAGCGGATCGTCTGCCGAGACGCCCCGTGCGGCGGCAGTGTCCACCCCGCGGGCGACCGGCCCGCCGTCCGGGCGAGGGCCCCGCCGGGACGGACCGCACCACTGAGGACGTGATCCCGATGCTCGCCTCCCACCCGAGGACACCACCGTCCACCTGGGCCCCCGATCAGTTCCACCTGCCGCCCTACGCCCGGCGGGCCCGTCAGGCAGCCGCCCGCACCGGCAGCGTGACGGCAGCCTTCGCCGCCACGTTCGACGAGGCCGGCATCGCGGTCCGGGCGACCGGCGACGATCGCTGGCGCGACCCGGCCGCCGGGCTTCTCCTGGTCGGCGATCACCGCTGCCGACACGAGTTCATCACCCTGTGCGCCTTGCTCGCCCGCACCGGGCGACCGAGCGCGACACTGATCGCGAAGCCGTACTCACGAGCGGCACGCATCCTCAGCATGGTCGGGCGCCACGATCCGGAGACGGTTCTGCCGGTCATCCCCCGCACGCTGGCCCGTGACCGGGCCGGTATCCGGACCCGGGACCTGCTCGCACGCCTGCGGCACCGGGACGCCCTGCCCACCACCGACGAGCTCACCGCACTCAACCGGCACACCGTGACGCGGGCGAGCCGGCTGATCAGCACCGGTCGGGCGGTCGTCGTCTTTCCCACCGGCGGCATCGGCAACGCCCTGACGGCCCCGTGGTACGACGGCGCGGCCCGCATCCTCGGCGAGGCCGACGGTTCCGCGCTCGTCGTCCTCTTCCGGTGCGCCCGATTCTCCCCGCGCGGCCTGATCCGGTCGCTGAACAGGCCGGGACACGGTGGCGCGCGGGTGATCGTGGACATTCACACGATGGGCTCGGTGCTCGAGGTCGTCCGTGGACGGCGGTCGGATCCGGCCGGGATCACCCGCGACCTGCGCGACAGGTTCCGCAGCCGTCTCGGCTGACCGGTGTCACGCGCCCGGCTGCTCCGCCTCCGGTGGCAGCGGCCGGGTGCGCGTGCGAACCGCCCACCCAGCGAGATCGGCCTGCACGATGTCGTTGACGGACGCCACCAGTGCGCGGTCGGCCGCCTCCGCACGGGCGTACGGCACCAGCCCGGCGCCGAACCGCGCCACCTGCTGCTCGATCTCGCTCCTGACCTGAGCGAAGCGGATCCAGTTCTGGTGCCAGTCGAAGATCTGCCGCAGCCCGCCGCACAGCACGACACCCGCTCCGAGCACGGCCGCGATCGCCGGCGGCAGGCCCAGCGCCAGAGTGGCCGGGATCGCCGAGGCCATCAGTAGATTGACCAGCTCCAGGCCGTGGTGGGCCCAGCGCGAGGCGCGGGCCCGCCGGGCGTACCAATCCCAGGTCCGGCGGACGTAGTCGGGAATCGGCTCGCCGTTCTTGCGCGTGGTCGTCAGCACCCAGTGCACCTGTGCCAAGCGCAGCCTCCCATCGACGAACACGAGCCGCTACTGGAGTATCACGCGCAGCGCCGGTCGATGGCCAGTACGAACCGCGGATCGACGCGGCGGTCAAGCGGTGCGCAGCGACTCGCGGAGGGCCTGTTTGGACAGCTTGCCGGTGCCCGTCAGGGGAATGCTGTCGAGCACGATGAAGTCGTCCGGCATCCACCAGGAGGCGATCCGGCCGGACAGGTGTTCGCGCAACTGGTCCACCGCCGTGTCCGCGTCGGCGCGCAGGACGACGAAGGCGACCGGCCGTTCCACCCAGCGGGGGTGGTCGCGTGCGACGACGGCGACCTGTTCGACGTCGGGGTGGGTGGCGATGGCCGCCTCCAGCTCGACCGAGGAGATCCATTCGCCTCCGGACTTGATCAGGTCCTTGATCCGGTCGACCAGCCGCAGGTAGCCGTGTTCGTCGATGGTGGCCAGGTCACCGGTGCGCAGCCAGCCGTCGGAGGTGAGACTGTCGGCTCCCTCGCCCGCGAAGTAGCCGCCGGCCACCCACGGTCCGGCGACCTGCAGCTCACCGACCGACTGCCCGTCGTGCGGCAGCCGTTCTCCGGTGTCGACGTCGACGATGCGCAGGTTCACCAGCGGTGCGGGCCGACCCTGCGCGGCCGCGGCGTTGCGCCGTACCTCCTCGTCTGCATGGTCGTGAAGGCTGCGCAGACCGCCGATCGCACCGACCGGGCTGACCTCCGTCATCCCCCACGAGTGGGTGAGGGGAATCCCGACGGCGGCCTGGTAGGCCGCCGACAGCTGTGGCGTGACCACCGACCCGCCGCCGAGCAGGAGGCGCAGCGAGGAGCAGTCCCGGTTCTCCAGCGCGGGCAGCAGGTCGGTCCAGACGGTGGGCACGGCGGCCGCGACGGTGACCCGGTGCCGCGCGATCAGGTCCGCCAGGTGACGGGGGCCGGCCGACGGGCCGGGCAGCACCAGGTCGGCACCCGCCATGAGGGCGCCGTAGGGCAGCCCCCACGCGTTCGCGTGGAACATCGGCACCACCGGCAGGACCACGTCGCGTTCGCTGATGCCGATCAGCCCGGCCGCCATCGTCCCCAGGCAGTGCAGGACCGTCGACCGGTGGCTGTACAGCACGCCTTTGGGACGCCCGGTCGTGCCCGAGGTGTAGCAGAGCCCCGCCGCCAGGTTCTCCTCCGGGCCACTGAAGGTCTCCTCGAACGAGCCCTCGAACGGCTCGGCCGCGGCGATCAGGTCCTCGTAGTGGTGGAACCGTGCGTCCGGCAGGGCATGGCCGGTGCCGTCGGGGAAGACCACCCAGTGCCGTACGCCGGGCAGCCGGTCCAGGCACGTCTCGATCAGGGGCAGGTGCCGCCGGTCGAGGAAGACGACGTCGTCGCCGGCGTGCTCGACGATGTGGACGAGATGCTCGGCCGGCAGCCGGACGTTGAGGGTGTGCAGGACACGTTTGCTGATCGGGACCGCGGCGTACACCTCCAGGTGCCGCCGGTGGTTGGCCGCCAGGGTGGCCACCCGGGCGCCGGGCGCGACGTGCAGCGCGGTCAGTGCGGTGGCCAGGAGGCGGACCCGGTGCGCCCACGCGCGGTACGGGGTCGGTGTCCCGTCGGCGTCGATGACGTGCTTGTCCGCGTGCAGCGTCTCGGCCCGCTCGAACAGGTGCGCGATCGTCAACGGCCGCGGCTGCATGAGTCCGTCCATGTCCAGCCCCTTCGTCGGCCATCACTGGTCGGCCAACCGTAGAAGCCCGCAAAGGCGCGCAGGGAGGTACGCTCCACCCCCATCTGCGGTGTCGAAGGTGGAGGAAACATCTACCGTGACGGAACCTGGATCCCGGCCCGGACGGGAACGCGAACTGGCCTCGCTGTATGCCACGGCCCGGGCCCTGACCGCGCTGGGCGACGTCGAGGACGTGCTGGGGTCCGTCGTGCGGCACGCCCATGACCTGATCGGGACGGACTTCACCTACCTGTCCCTGCTCGGCGACGACGGCACGCTGAGCATCACGGCCAGCGAGGGCACCATCTCGGCGGCGTTCCGGTCCGCGCGCATCCCGCCGCACACCGGGCTCGGCGGCAAGGTGGTCGACTCGCGGGCCGCGCACTGGGTCGAGCACTACTTCGAGGGCGGGCACCTGCGCCACGATCCCGAGTTCGACGCGGTGGTCGACAGCGAGGGTCTGGTCGCGCTGCTCGGCGTGCCGCTGCTCGTGCGCGACCGGGTGATCGGTGCCCTGTTCGCCGCCCATCGCAGCCGGCGCCGGTTCCGCACCGACGAGATAGCCCTGCTCAGCGCGTTCGCCGACCATGCCGCGATCGCCCTGGACAATGCCCGGCTGTACGAGCAGAGCCGCGGCGCGCTGGCCGAGCTGCGGGACGCGTACCGGACCATCGAGGAGCAGATGGCCGTCATGCAGCGGGCCCAGGCCGTGCACGAGGCCCTGACCGGTGTCGTGCTGGCCGGCGGCGGCCCGGCCGTGGTGGCCGGCGAACTCGCCGGGCAGCTGGGCGGCCGGGTCGAGATCCTGGACAGCGGGGGTGCCGTGCTGGCCCGCGGCGGCACCGGCGAGGATCCGGGCGACGACACGGTGATCGCCGGTGTCGTCGAGCAGGCCCGCCGCACCGGGCGTGCGGTCACCGCGCCGGGGCCGGACGGCCGCCGGCACAGCGCGGCGACGATCCGGGCCGGGGACAGCCTGCTGGGCACGGTGGTGTGGAGCCAGGACCAGGAGCCGTCGGCCGTGGACGTCCGGAGCCTGGAGCTCGCCTCCCACGTGGTGGGCCTGCTGATCCTCAAGGACAACGCCGTGGCCGACGCGGCCGAACGGTTCAGCGGTGAGCTGCTGACCGAGCTCATCGTCGCCGGTCCTCAGGTGAGCGCGACGCAGCGTACCCGCGCCCGGTCCCGTGGTGTTGATCTTGATGCCCTTGATGTGGTGGTCGTCGCCAGTGCCGACGGCGTCTCCGCGGCGGGCCTGGCCCGGCATCTGCATCCCATCGCCCGGCAGGAGGCGGGCCTCGCGGGCGAGCACCTCGGCCGGGCGGTGCTGATCGCCCCGGCCGCGGACGCCGGCGCGTTCGCCCGGACCGTCCACCAGCGGCTGCGCGCGGCCACCGGCCTGCCGGTCACCGTCGTCGGCGAACGCGTCGCCGGGCACGACTGGGCCCGGGCGGTCTCGCGGGCCACCGGCTGCACGGCGGTGGCCCGGCATCTGGGCGCACGGGATCTGGGCACCACGACCGACCGGTTCGCGCTGTACGCGCTGGCCTTCGACGCCGACCGCCGCGACGAACTGGACCGTTTCCTCGCCGACACGATCGGCCCGCTGCTGGACTACGACGCCCGGCGGTCGACCGACCTGGTGGCCACGCTGGACGCGTACTTCGGCAATGACGGCAACCTGCGCCGGACCGCCGGCGCCCTCCGGGTGCACCTCAACACGCTGCTGAAACGGCTCGACCGGGTCGCCGGCGTGCTGGGCCATGACTGGCGAGCGGCCGACGACCTCGCCCTGCGGCTGGCGGTCCGGCTGGAAAGCCTGCGACGCCTGGTGGTCGTTCCCTCCACCGGACTGCCGTCAAGAGCGGATGAAACTCACCTCTGAAGCGCATGAGCCGCTCCCTAAAGTGATGGCGACCACATAGGGGAGAACCGCTTGACAGAGGAGTAGACGTGAGGGACGACCCCGACCAGATACATGCGCGTGCCAGCCGGAAAGCGGCGTTGCGACTCCTGCCGATCCTGTGCCTGGTCTACTTCATGGCGTTCGTCGACCGTACCAACGTCGGCCTCGCCAAGACCGCGCTCGGCGCCGACGTCGGCATCAGCGCCGCCGCCTTCGGAGCCGGCGCCGGCATCTTCTTCCTGAGCTACGCGCTGCTGGAGGTGCCCAGCAACCTGATCATGTACCGGGTCGGGCCGCGTCGCTGGATCACCCGCATCGCGCTGACCTGGGGCACGATCTGCGCCTGCATGATGTTCGTCCAGGGCGAGGTCTCCTTCTACATCCTGCGATTCCTCCTCGGAGCCGCCGAAGCCGGCCTGTATCCCGCCCTGATGTACGTGGTCACCCTCTGGTTCTCCCAGAAACAGCGGGTCAGCGTCGTCGGCGTCCTGTACCTGGCCGTCTGCGCCGGCCTCGGGCTCGGCGCCCCGCTGGGCGGCGCCATCATGGAACTGAACGGCGCCGGCGGGATGTACGGCTGGCAGTGGATGTTCCTCATCGAGGGCCTGATCACGCTCGTGGTCGCCGCCGTCTTCTGGCGCATGGTGCCCGACCGGCCCTCGGACGCGCCGTGGCTGTCGGAGCGGGAAGCCGAGGTCCTGAACGAACGAGCCGCGGCCGGGAACGCGCCGTCGCACGCCTCCCTGAAGGGCAACCTGAAGGTGGCGTTCGGAAGGCCCTTCATCCTCGCGCTCGCGGTCATCTACTTCGCCAACCAGATCAACAGCGTGGCGATCCAGTACAACTTCCCGTCGATCGTCCAGAGCCTCGGCATCGAGGGATCGTTCAACATCGGCGTGGTCAGCGGCAGCATCGGCATCGGCGCTCTCATCGGCGTGCTGGTGATCCCGTGGCTGCACCGCCGGGCCACCGGAGAGCTCACCGTCCTCACCGGCGTCACGGTCGCCACCGCCGTCGTGGCCGCGATCTACACCGTCACCGACGGCGCTGTGGCCCGCATCCTGCTGATCGACGTCGCGATGATGCTGCTCATCGGCGTCCTGCCGCTCTACTGGTCGGTGGCCATGGCCCGGATGACCGGCCTGATGGCCGCCGCCGGCCTCGCGTTCATCAACACGGTCGGCCTCCTCGGAGGCTTCACCGGGCCCTATCTGTACGGCTACGCCGAAGGCCGGGGCAGCGAAGCGGGCGGTCACGCCGTCCTGCTGGGCGCGGCCGTGCTCGGCATGCTGCTGCTTCCACTGCTGGCCTACGCGGTCCGCACCGAGGACCGCAAGCTCACGGCCGGCCCGATTCTGGAGGATGTCCGATGACGGCCCGGCGTGTCCTGTCCGCGCTGCTCGGCCTGGCACTCGCGGTCGTGCCGATCGCGCCGGCAGATGCCGGTAGCACGGTGGTCCGGCACACCGACCTCGGCACGATCACCGGCACCCGCTCCGCCGCAACGTTCTCGTGGCTGGGCATCCCCTACGCGCAGCCGCCCGTCGGCGCCCTGCGCTGGCACGCGCCGGTCCCCCACCGGCGGTGGAAGGGCGTGCGCGACACCACCGCGTACGGCGACGGCTGCATCCAGCAGGGCCGCCTGTTCAGCCCGGCGCCCAGTGGCCCGCACTACGGCCTCGACATCCGCGACGGCCTGGGCAAACCCGTCGGTGCCGAGGACTGTCTGACCCTCAACGTCTACCGTCCCGCCACCGCGCAGAAGAAGCTGCCGATCATCGTGTTCATCCACGGCGGCAGCAACGTGGTCGGCTACTCCGCCGACCCGATGTACGACGGCGACACCCTGGCCCGCCGCGCCAACGCCGTGGTCGTCACCGTCAACTACCGGCTCGGCTCGTTCGGGTGGCTCGACCTGCCCCAGCTCAAGACCGGCGATCCGGTCAACGACTCGGGCAACTTCGGCACACTCGACCAGATCGAGGCGCTGCGGTTCGTGCACCGCAACGCCGCGGTCTTCGGCGGCGACGCGTCGAACGTGACGGCCATGGGTGAGTCCGCGGGCGCCGTCGACGTCTGGGCGCTGATGGTGTCGCCGCTGGCCGAGGGCCTGATCGACAAGGTGATCCCGCTCAGCGGCGGCCTGCTCTTCTCCACCGGAGAGCGCGCCCGCACCTACGCCGACGCCCTCGTGACCGCGGCCGTCGGCAGCTCTGGCAACCGCGACGAGGACGTGCGCCGGCTGCGGCGACTGCCCGCCGCCGACGTCATCCGCGCCCAGGTCACCCGCGGCGCCGCCGTCGGCGACCCGCCCGCGGTGATCGCCGACGGCACGGTCCTGCCCACCGACTACCACGCCGCCATCCGAACCGGACGGTTCGCCGGGATCCCCGTCCTGGCCGGCAACACCCTCGAGGAGGGCAAGCTGTTCGGGGCCCTGGTCGGCGCCTACCGCCCGAGTGACTACGAGCGCTTCACCCGCCAATACCTCTTCGACCCCGACAGACCTTCGCGGTACGAGGTGAGCGACTTCCTGAACGACCGGTACCTGCCGGTCGACGCGCCCGGCGGATGGAACCAGACGGCACAAGCGCTGACCGACGCCATCTTCACCGGCATCGCCCACGACTCGATGAACGCGATGCAGGCCGCCGGGAACAGGAACCTGTACCACTACCGGTTCGGCTGGAACCAGGAGCCGGCGCCGTTCGACGTCGTCTACGGCGCCAGCCACGCCATGGACCTGCCGTTCGTGTTCGGCACCTTCGACCGCGGAATATTCACGTTCGCCTTCAGCCGCCGCAACGCCCCGGCCGGCTGCAGCTGTCGGGGGTGATGATGGACGGCATCGCCACGTTCGTCCGGACCGGACGGCCGCACCGCGACGTCCTCGGCACCCGCTGGGAGCAGTGGCCACGCAGTCTCCTGCTCGACGCCGGCGACCGGAGAGCCACCGCCGAGTCCGGGCCGGCCCGTCCACCCGTCGCGCCGGGCACCTGATCCTCCTGGATCCAGGACGACCCGAAGTGGATCCCGGGTCCTCTTCCCCCGGGTGGTGCCGTGGCGCAGACTCGGCGTTCGAGGAGGCGTCGTGGACCCGGTACACGTGGCGCTTGTCGGCCTGCCCGCTCTGCTCGACGACATCGTGCGGGCCCTGCTCGACGACGATGCCGGCGTACGCGTCGTGGCCGCCCCCACGAACGCCGACGTGGTCGTGTGCACGGCCGCCGAGGTGCTCGCCTCCCTGCTGACCGGCCCGCGACCCCCACGTGTGGTCGTCATCGCGCCGGACGGGCGCTCCGCCTACCTCTGCGCGCCCTCGGGTGTGCTCTCCCCCGTGACACTGCGCGCCGCGATCCGGGGGCGCTGATGCGGGGCCGGATCGTGGCGACGCTGCCGCAGGTAGGCGGCGGCGTCACCACGGGCACGCACGTCCAGTTTGTCGAGGATGTTGTGCACGTGGTTCTTCACCGTGGCGAGCGTGATGAACAGCTGCGTGGCGATCTGCTTGTTCGACAGGCCCCGTTCGATGAGGGCGACGACCTCCAGCTCCCGAGGGCTGAGCAGGTCACCGGCCCACTCCTGGCGGCGGGTCGCGGCCAGGGCGGTGACCCGGTGCATCAGCGCGGCGGCCAACTGCGGTGAGCAGCTGAACTCGTCGCGCGCCACGTCGCCGATGACCTCCACCAGATCGGCGATCGAGTGGTGCAGGGTCACGAACCCGGAGGCGCCGGCCTCGATCCAGCCGAGGATCTCGGTGGTGACCTCGGACAGGCCGAGCATCACCACCCGTATGCCCGGATATGCCCGCAGCACACCGTCGAGGGTCTCCGGTCCGGTCGCCACGGCCACGTCGAGCAGCAGCACGGCACACCGGCCGGTGGGCTCGGCGACGAAGTCGAACGGCCCGGGAGCCGACTCCAGGACCCGCAGGCCCGGCGCATCCCGCAGGCCCAGTGCCAGGCCCTCCCGATAGAGCTGCATCGCGGCGGCGATGTAGACGGACGTGACGGGGCTCTGGTGTGGCTCCATTCCGTCCCCTTCCACCGCCGGCGCCGAACTCAACGTAACGACCGGCCCGAACACCGCCTATCAGTCTGTCGGGCACAGGACCGAGGCAGCCGGCGCGATCCATGCCATCGGGTGCCGGTGGATCCACCGGGCCCGGGCCCGCATGAATCGAGCGTCGACCCCGGCGGTCCATTCACCGGCACCGCAGGGCCACGAAGACTCGAGGCACTGCCCCGAGCGGTGACGTCCAGGAAGGACTGCCGGCGATGCCGATCACTCCCACGTATCCAGGTGTGTACGTCCAGGAAGTCCCCAGCGGGGTCCGCACGATCACCGGGGTCAGCACGTCGACGGCGCTGATCGTCGGCAGATGCGCCGACGGTCCGCTGAACCTGCCGGTGCGCTGCGTCAGCTACACCGACTTCACCGCGTCGTTCAGTGAGGACGGCACGCTCAGCGAGTTGCCGCTGCAGGTCCGGCAGTTCTTCCTCAACGGGGGCAGCACCGCGTACGTGATGCGGATCGCCGGTGGCACGACGGCCGCCGCGGTCACCCTGATGCGCGAGAACAAGGCGCCCGCGCTCACCCTGACCGCCGTCAACCCCGGTGTGCCCGGCGACCGGATCAAGGTGCTCGTCACGTATGACACCGATCAGCCGGAGGCGACCTTCACCGTCGAGTTGTTCCGCGAGGACGTCGACCAGGCCGGGACCCCGGCGCAGGTGCTGGGCGAGACATGGCGCAACCTGTCGATGAACCCGGCCTCACCGGCCTACGCGCCGGAGTTCCTGCGCCGCAACTCGCGGCTCGTCTCGGCCACCGTCGCGGTGGCGCCCGCCGCCGCGACCGGGTTCTCCCAGGCCGGCCGTCCGTTCGACATGACCGACGCCAACTTCGCCGCGGCGTGGGGTGCGATCGTCACACCGGCCAGCAACCAGTTCGACATCAGCGTGGGTGGCGGCCGCTACGTGACGGTGACGGTGCCGACCAACGGCATCACCGACGAGACCACCATGACCGCAGCGCTGACCACGGCGGTCAAGGCGGCGCTGGCGCCGCTCGGTGCGATCGGGAACGGGATCAAGGTCACCACGGTCGCCGCCCCGCCCGCCACCACCGACGGCGGGCCGGGCGCGAAGTGGCTGCAGGTGGAACACAGCGCGGCGGACGTCTTCATCCGGCCGGCGCTGAGCAACGACCTGGCCGTCCCGATGATGCTGGGCACCGCCCAGGGCGGGCTGGAGAAGGGCGCCTTCGCCGACGCCCGGCCGGCACCGACCGGCATCTCCATAACGCCCGACGCGATCAAGGGCACCAGTGGAACGACCCTCGCGGCCCTCGACCCCGCCCGCGTCAAATCGGTGACCCTGACCGACGGGACCAAGGTGGACTTCGCGACCGGCGGGGCGGCCGGCACCCTGCAGACCGGTCCGGGGAAGACCGCGATGTACCGGGACGCGGATCCGGCCAGCCGCAACGGCAACAACGCCGGGCTGCGGGAGAAGCTGAACCTGATCGCCGGCTACGTCAACGACGCGGCCGCCTCCGACCCGGCCTATCCGTGGCTGGCCCGCGTCTGGGGTCATCGGCTGAACTTCATCCGCCGTACCGGCGACGACAACGCCACCGGGACGAAACCGAGCTTCGTCGACTGGACACCGCCCGACAGCCGGGTCGACCTGGCACCCCGCCGCTACCGGCTGGGCACCGGCGGCACCGGCGACTACCAGGGCGCGGGGGTGGCCGGCGACGACGGGGTGGCGCCCGCGGTCGGTGACTACGCGGCGGCCTACCTGGTGGCCGATCGCGAGATCGACCTGTTCAACCTGATGGTGCTGCCCGACGCGGACGGCGTCGACCGTACGCTGCTGTGGGGTGCGGCAAGCGTCTTCTGCCTGCAACGACGCGCGTTCCTGGTGATGGACGCGCCGGTCTGGGGGTCGGCGTCCGAGGCCGCGAGCGGCATCGCCGCGCTGCGGATCGGCCTGGTGAAGGATCACGCCGCCCTCTACTACCCGCGGCTCACGGTCAACCTCACCGGACTGCCACAGCAGATCGGCGCCTCCGGTTCGATCGCCGGGCTGATGGCCCGCATCGACACCGCCCGTGGGGTGTGGAAGTCACCGGCGGGGACCGAGGCCGACATCCGTGGCATCACCGGGCTCGAACGTCGATTCTCCGACGGCGAGAACGGCATGCTCAACCCGGTCGCGGTCAACACCGTCCGGATCTTCCCGACCGGCGTGGTGTCGTGGGGCGCGCGCACCATGGACGGCGACGACTCGACCGGCTCGGAATACAGGTACGTGGCGATCCGGCGGCTGGCACTGTTCCTGGAGGAGAGCCTCTACCGGGGCCTGAAGTGGGTCGTCTTCGAGCCCAACGACGAGCCGCTGTGGGGACAGATCCGCCTCAACGTCGGCGCTTTCCTGCACGGGCTGTTCACCCAGGGCGCGTTCCAGGGGCAGAAGTCGACCGACGCGTACTTCGTGCGCTGTGACGGTGAGACCACCACCCAGGACGACCGCAACAAGGGAATCGTCAACGTCTGGGTCGGGTTCGCGCCGCTCAAGCCCGCCGAGTTCGTCGTGCTTCACCTACAGCAGATGGCCGGCGAGATCGCCGTCTGAGAGGAGGACCCGTGCCCGCGTTCACGGTCAACGCCACCCGGTTCGACCCGTACAAGAACTTCAAGTTCCGGCTGAAGTGGGACGGCCGCTACATCGCCGGCGTCTCCAAGATCAGCACGTTGAAGAAGGCCACCGAGCCGGTCGCGTTCCGCAGCGGCGGCGACAACAGCGTCCAGTACCTGTCGCCGAGCACCTGGAAGTACGACCCGATCACGATCGAGCGCGGCGTGACACAGGACGTCGACTTCGAGGCCTGGGCCAACCAGGTGAACACGATGACCGGGGACGCCGGCATGGCGCTGGCCCAGTTCCGTCGCGAGATCACCATCGAGCTGCTGAACGAGGCCGGCCAGGTGGCGAAGGCCTACAACGTGTTCCGCTGCTGGGTCTCGGAGTACAGCGCGCTGCCCGAGCTCGACTCGAACGCGCATGTGGTGGCCATTGAGAAGATCGTGCTGCAGAACGAGGGCTGGGTACGGGACCTCGCCGTGGCCGAGCAAGCGGAGCCGTGATGACATCGGCGGCCGGACCGGACACCGTGCACCTGGTGCCTCTGGACCCGTCCGGGCGGCGCCGGGCGATGCTGCGTGAACCGGCCGGAGCCGACGAGCAGAGCGTCGGCGGGACCACCACCGCGGACGCCGTACGGCTGCTGGACCGGTTGCTGACCGACGACCCGGCGTCCGCGGTCCGGCCCGGCGACGCCGCGACACTGACCGTGGTGGAACGGGACCTGCTACTTGCCGCGGCGTACCGCCTCGGGTGGGGTCCGCGGATCTCCGGGGTGGTCACCTGTGCCGCGTGCGCCGCGCCGTTCGACCTCGACTTCCGTCTCGCCGACCTGGCCGACCGGGTCCGCGCGGAGGCCCCCGCCGGTGTCGTCACCCTCGATGACGGCGTGACCTTCCGGCTGCCCACCGCCCAGGACGAGGCGGCCGTGCTCGGTCTGCCCCCGGACGAGGCGGAACGGGCGCTGCTGGCCCGCTGCCTGATCAGCGGCGCACCGGAGACACACGGACCGCGGGTGGAGCAGGCGATGGCCGGCGCCGGCATCGACCTGGACCTGGCGGCGACCTGTCCCGAATGCGGCCACGGCGCGGACATCCGCTTCCAGATCCAGGACTACCTGCTCGCCACGATCCGGTGCGACTGGGCCACGCTCATCCACGACGTGCACCGCATCGCCGTCGCGTACGGCTGGAGCCTGACGGAGATCCTGTCCCTGCCGCGCGGCAGCCGCCGCGCGTTCGTCGCGCTCCTCGACGGCGAGCCGATCCCCCGCACCGCGGAACGCTCGTGACCGGCTACCTGCGCCGGGTCGTCCAGCGGTCGTCCGGGACTCCGATCGGGACCCTGCGCCCGGCCGCGGCCCGGCCGCCGTCCCCGATCGCCGACCCGTTCGAGGCGTCCGCGACCGCGGAACAGCCGGCGGACCTCACCGGGCCCGCCACACCGGACGCACCCGGCGCACCTCACACACCGTCGCCTCCGGAAACCCCGCCGGCAGCGGTCCGGGCACCCGCCGAACCGTCCGACAGGCCCGGCCCGCCACCCCCGGCACGGCCACCGGCTCTTCCCACCCCGACCCGGCCCGGCACGACTCGGCCGGCCCCGCCGCCGCCGACAGCGCCCGAGTCCCACCCCGCGCCGATGCCCCCGCTTCCGGCCCGGCCGGAGCCGGGACGGCCGGCCCCCACGTCCGTGTCCCACACCGAAGTCCTCAGCCACCTGCACACCGAGCACCTTCGGACGACCCTTCAGACGGTACGGACGACGCCCGCGCGGGAGCCGGCAGCGATCACGGTGCTCCGGCCGTACCCGGTGGATCCGCCCGCACCCGCCGTCCGGCCCGCCCCGTCCACGACGGTCCTGCGACCCCGCCCGGCCCGGTCGCCCGCACCCGCGCCGCCGACGCCGGCACCGGCGCCCGGACCCGCCGAGATCGTGATCGGCCGCGTGACGGTCGTCGTCCAGCCGCCACATCCCGCACCGGCTCCGGGCCGCGCCGCGCCGCCCGCCCCAAGGGCCCCGGCTCACCCGGCGCCGGCGCCCGCCGACCGGCCCCGCCACTTCGGCCTCGGGCAGTTGTGAACGATGGCGCTACTCGATCTGTCGATGGTGACCACCGCCCTGACGTCGCTGGTCAGGGCACACATCAGCATGTCACCCGCGTGGATCCTGCCGCAGCCGCCGGTGGTCAGTGCGCTGCCCCCGGATCAGCTCGCGGCCGGGTCGCTCGGCATCTACCTGTACCACCTCAGTGAGGACGGCTACCTGAAGAACGCGCCTCCGCCCGGCCCCGGCACCGTCCCCGTGCGGCTGATCCCGATGGCCGTCTCGCTGCACTATCTGGTGACCGCGCTCGGCGAAGGCCAGGTCGAACAGGCGACCCTGCTGGAACAACGGCTGATCGGCTGCGCGGCGCGGGCGCTGCACGACCATCCGGTGATCGACGACGACACCGTCCTGCCCCAGAAGCCGCCGCACCAGCCCCTGGAGGTCCTCCAGCAGGCCGGCCTGGACGGGGCCGGCAACCGCCTGCGGATCAGCCTGCAGCCGATCATCCCGGCCGAGGCGTCGGCGTATTGGAACTCGGGCCCGCTGTCGACCCGGCTCGCGCTCTACTACCAGGTGACGGCGGTGTTGCTGGAGCCCGAGAAGCCCACCGCGGCCACCGGGCGGGTGCTGCGTTACGGCGTGCAGACCTTCGCCGGGTCGGCGCCACGGCTGGACAGCGCGGAGAACACGGTCCACATCAACGTGCCCGGGCTGCCGCCGCAGGACGTCGTGACCAGGCCGGCCGAGGTGCCGATCGGCGGCCGGATCACCTTCCACGGCACAGGGCTGGCCGGTGACCTGGACAGCCGGCTGGTGCTCCAGCACGCGTCGTGGGCCGGGCCGGTCACCGTGGACGAGACCTGGTCCGTCCTGGGCACCGGCGATCACCTGTCGGCCACCGTTCAACAGACGGCGGGAGCCGAGACCGTACTGCCGGGAACGTACACGGCACGGATCCGGGTGATCCACCGCCGGACGCTGCCCGACGGGTCGGTACGGGAGATCCCGGTGCTGTCCAACAGCACCCCGTTCTCGGTCGCCGCACGCGTCACCGCACCGGCGCTGGTCGCCGACGCCGGCACGGTCACGGGCGGACCGTTCCGCGCCGTCGGCGGCGGCCTGTTCCCGCCGGACTCGATCCAGCTCAGCATCGGCGGCATCGTGCTGCGCGAACAACGCCGATCCGGCGATCCGCTGCTGCCGGGACAGTTCCGTGCCGACGCCGCCGACACCCTCAGGTTCCTGCTGCCCGCCGGGCTCGTCCCCCGCGCCGCGGTGTCATTGCGGGTGGCGGTGCTGGGCGCCGAGTCCCCGACCTGGTGGTTCATCCCATGAGAGGTGACCCGATCCTGCGTGCCGTGGTCAGCCGGGTCCGGCTGCGTGCGACTCTGCGCGCCGCATGGCTGCGCTCGCTGTGGCGGGACGATCCCGGCGGCATACCCGGCTGGGCGATCAGCCACGCCGAAGTGGACCGGTATCTCGGCGGCAAGGACGATCCGGCGGCCGCGGCCCGGTGGATCAAACGGCACACCGACCCGGAGGTGCTGGCCCTGCTGGCCGCCGTCGAAGCCGATCTGGCCGCCGACGACACCTCGCGGCTGGCGCTGCTGTGCCGGGTCTTCGACCTCGACGCCGCGGCCCGCGACCTGGTCCATACCTGCCTGGCCGCGGCGATCGACCCGGACCTCTCCCGGGTGTACGCCTACCTGCAGGACGACGCCCACCGCGGCTACGTCACCGACCACCTCGTCGCCCGCCTGTACGACCACCGCGCCCCGCTGCTCATCGACCCCGCCTCGGCGCTGACGTCCTGGGACGTGCTGCCGGGCACAGCCACCGACGCCGGCCGGCCACCCGAACGCGCCCTCGACCCGGCGATCCGCGACTGGCTGCTCGGCAGTGACGCCCTCGACCCCGAACTGGCAGGCATCGCCCGTCTCCAGCCGGTGCTGAAACCGCTCGCCGACTGGCCGCTGGAGCAGGCCGAGACCGCCGTACGCGGCTGGCTGGAGAACACGCCACCGACCCCGGTTCGGGTACGGGTCGGCGGGCTGCCGGGCAGCGGCCGCCGCTCGTTCGCCGCCGTGCTCGCCGACCGGATGGGGCTGCCGCTGCTCACCGTCGACCTCACCGAGGTGTCCCCGGATCGCCAGGCGGCCGTCTACCGGCACGCCCAACGTCGCGCGTTCCTGGGCCGGTGCGCGCTCGCCTTCCTCGGTGACCCGGCGACGGGTGTACGGCAGAACAGCACTCTGAGCAGCCACTACCCGCTGCAGTTCGTGATCGCCGAGTACCCGGTGTGGACACCGCCACCCGGGCGCGCCGTCGACCACCTGGTCGAGCTGCCGGTGCCGTCGCTGACGACCCGGCGACGGCTGTGGCGCTCGTACGCGCCGTGGAGCCGGGACTGGCCCGTCGCCGAGCTGGAACAGTTGGTGACCCAGCACCGTACCCGGCCCGCCGACCTGGCGCTGCTGCAGCGGCGCGGGCCCGGCACCGCCGCGGACGCCGGGGCGATCCTGCGGGACGGCAGCCGCAACGTCCTCGGTGACCTGGCCCGCCGGCTGGACTGCCCGTTCGAGCGGGCCGACCTGGTCGTCACCGAGCCGGTCGACAAAGCCTTGGACGACCTGCTCTTCGAGGCCCGCGACCGGGCCGCGCTCTGGGAGTCGCCGGCCGCCCGGCGGCTGTTCCCGCAGGGCCGCGGGCTGCTCGCGCTGCTCTGCGGGCCGCCCGGAACCGGCAAGACCATGTCGGCGCAGGTGATCGCGGCCGAACTCGGCCAGGACCTGTTCCGCATCGACCTGGCCACCGTCGTCAGCAAATGGGTGGGCGAGACCAGCCGCAACGTCGACCGACTCCTGCGCCGGGCCGCCACCCAGGACGTGATCCTGCTGTTCGACGAGGCCGACGCGCTGTTCGGACGGCGTACCGAGATCAAGGAGGCCAACGACCGCTTCGCCAACACCGACACCGGCTACCTGCTGCAGGCCATCGAGAGCTACGAGGGCATCGCCCTGATGTCGACGAACCGGCGCGGCGACATCGACCCGGCCTTCCTGCGCCGGATCCGCTACGTACTGGACTACTCCCTGCCGGACCCGGCCGAACGGCTGCGGCTGTGGACCACGATCGTCAGCACGCTCGCCGGGGCGAAGCGGGCGGAGAAGCTTGCCGGCCGGATCGCCTCGCTCGCCACTGCGGTGCCGATGAGCGGCGCGCAGATCAAGTTCGCCGTGCTCAGCGCGACCTTCGCGGCCCGGCGGGAGCAGACCGAGATGGCAATGCCGCACCTGCTGTACGGCGTACAGACCGAACTGATCAAGGACGGCCGCCCACTCGGCGAGCGGATCCTGGACCGGCTGGTGTCCGATGGCCCATGACCGGGTGATCATCGAGGAGTTGTTCCTGCGGCTGCCGGCGATCAGCGCGGAGGTCGCACGCGAGGTGTCGCTGGCGGTCGCCGCGCGCATCGGCCACGGCCTGAGCACGGCGCTGCCGGCCAGGTCGCTGGGTGCCGTCGACATCGTCATCGAGGCACGCCCGGGCGCGAGCCGCGAAGAGCTGATCGAGTCGGTCGCGACCGCGGTGCTCCGGGCGGTGATCCCATGAGCGCGCCGGCGAGCGGGCCATCCGGCGATGTCCGCACCTCATGGCGGCGCCGGGGCGAAGCGGAGGTGGCCGGATGACCAGCGTTCGTGCCGCGCGAACTGCCGCCGCAGCCGTCAACCCGGCAGCGCCCCGGCCCGCCGGCGTCCAGCGCACCCCGGCAGCGCCCCGGCCCGCCGGCGTCCAGCGCACCCCGGCAGCTCCCCGGCCCGCCGGCGTCCAGCGCACCCCGGCAGCTCCCCGGCCCGCCGGCGTCCGGCACACCGCGGCGGGCGCCGCCAAAGACCCGGCGGGCGGCAATCACCGGCATGCCGGTCCGGTTCCGGCCGCGTCGGTCGGACGTCCACTACCCGCAGCGGTACGGCGTAGGGTCGCGCCACTGGTCGGGGACAGGGTCGCCGAGGCGGCCCGGGTGCACACCGACGCGGCAGCCGAGGCGTATGCGGCGGGCTGCGACGCCCACGCGGTGACGGTCGGCGCCGACATCTACTTAGCGGCGGGCCGGTACCGGCCGGGCACCCCCGCCGGCGACTGGATCATCGCGCACGAGGTGGCGCACGTCGCCCAGGCCCACCGCGGGCTGCTGGACCGGCCGGCGTTCCTGGCCGTGGCACCGACGGAGGCCACACCGCTGGAGCTGGCCGCCGACCGGACCGCCGACCTGATGACCGCCGCCGCTCCCGCCGAAGCCGAGGCCGCCGACACCGCGGCCGATGACGAGGAGGGTTCGCTCCTCGACGAGACCACCGCCGAGGATGCCGACACCGACACCGACACCGACGCCGGGCCCGCGGCCCTCGCCGCAGCGGTGGTCGCCGCAGCGGCGGTGATCCCGGCCGTCGGGCAGCAGGAGCCCGCCGCGCCACCGGCCGACGTCCCGATCATGCCGGAACCGGCGGTCGAGCTCTCCGGCGCCGAGCAGTCCCGCCTCACCGGCGTACGCGAACGGGTCGCGACAACCGCGTCCGGCGCCACGGCGGTGCCGGACGCCGGGGCGAACGCGACCGCCGGCGAGCAGGCCGTGCAGGTGCCCCAGGCGGAGAGCGACGCCCGCGCCGCCGAACAGGTCGTCACCACACTCGCCACCGCCGAGAAGCCGAGCATCGAGGTCGTCGAGCTATGCGCCCGGATCCGCGAACTGATCGCCGGCAAACGTCCCGCCGACGAGGAAGCCGTCATCGACACCCGCCCGGCAGAGGTCGCCAAGCAGGCCGGCGCGGGCGTGCAGACCGGCGTGCAGCAGAACGTGGACGCCACCAAAGCCGCCTACGGGCCGATCGGCGGGCACCCGCAGGGACCGGCGCCGGCCACCGCCCCGGGTGTCGAACCGATCCCGGCGGCCGTACCCGGCGCGCCGATCTCGGCCACCACCGCGACCCCCGATCCGGTGCCCGCCGAACAGGTGAGCCTGGACGAGGACACCGCGACGATGAGGACGAGGGCCGGTGAAGCCGGCCTCGACACCGACGCGGCCAGGCTGGTGACCAGCGGCCCGGTGGCCGAGGCGCGAGCGGCCCAGGACGAGTTGACCACGCTGGCCGCCGACGGCCCGGCGCAGGCACTCGAGCAGCAGCGGGCCGCGCTGGCCAAGTCCGACGAGGACCTCGCCGCGCTGCAGGCCCGGGCGGTGGCGTCACTGGCCGAGGCGCGCACGGCGCACACCGGCGGCGTGCGCGATCAGCACGACAGGCAGAAGGAGACGGGCGAGCAGTTGCGGGCCCGGCTGTCCGCGGAGGCCGACACGACGTACGCCGACGCGCAGAGCCGGGTCGAGGAACTGCTCGACAAGGTGCCCGAGACCGCGATGGGCAGGTGGAACACCGGCCTGCCGCCGCTGACCGAGCAGTTCAACGCCGACCTCAAGGTGGTCAAGGACCAGGTCGGCGAGCGGCACGAGGGGGTCACCGGCTGGTTCGTGGCCGGCTGGGACGCGGTCACCGGGCTGCCCGAGTGGGTGACCAGGGCGTACGACCAGGCGGAGTCGAATTTCGGCGACGGCGTGTGCAAGCTGATCCTGGACATCTCCAGCTACGTCAACGGGATCATCAAGATCGCGGACGACATCATCGCCGGCGCCCGCGCCCGGATCACCGCGATCTTCACCGACGAGCTGCCGGCCGACCAGCGGGACTGGGCCGCGCAACAGCTGGCCGGGTTCAGCCGGAGACTCGACGCGCTGCACGACCGGGCCACGGCCGCGAAGACCGCGTTCACCAAGGAGCTGATCGAGAACGCGGGCACCGCCGTGCAGGCGGCCCGCGAGAAGATCCAGCAGCTGCGCAAGGAGGCGCAGGGACTGTGGGGCCGCTTCCTGGACGCGGTCGGCCGGTTCCTCGACGATCCGGTCAAGTTCGTCATCGACGGCCTGCTGGAGGTCCTCGGCATCTCACCGCCGGCGTTCTGGGCCGTACTGGAGAAGGTCAAGCAGGTCGCGGCCGACATCGTCGACGCGCCGCTGGCCTTCGCCAACAACCTGATGGACGGCATCGGCCAGGGCTTCCAGCTGTTCTTCGACAACGTCGGCAAACACCTGATCACCGGGCTGCTCGAATGGTTGCTCTCCGGGCTCAAGCAGGAGGGCATCACGATCGAGATCCCGAAGGAGATCTCGCTGCGCAGCGTGGTGGTGTTCTGCCTCCAACTGCTGGGCGTCTCGTGGGCACGGATCCGGAAACTGCTCGTCGAGCAACTCGGCGAGAAACCGGTCGCGATCATCGAGAAGACCGCGGGCGTCATCTACGCGGTGGCCACCAAGGGCCTGGACGGCATCTTCGAGGACATCCAGAAGATGCTCGACCCCAAGACCATCGTCGACGCGATCGTGGACGCGGCGATCCGGTTCATCAGCGAGACGCTGATCGTGAAGGTCGCCCAGAAGATCATCATGCTGCTCAACCCGGCGGGCGCGATCCTGGCCGCGCTGGAGGCGATCTACCGCGTACTGAAATGGGTCTTCACCAACGCGTCCCGGATCTTCCACTTCGTCGAGGCGGTGGTGAACGGCCTGGCCGACGTCATCTCCGGCAACGTGGCCGGCGTCGCCAAGACCGTCGAGAAGGCGCTCGCCCTGCTGGTCTCGCCGGTGATCGACTTCCTCGCCGACTACATGGGCCTGGGTGGGCTGCCGGGCAAGGTGGCCGACGCGATCAAGGGCCTGCAGGGCTGGGTCGAGGGCGTCCTGCGCAGCGTCATCAAGTGGCTCGTCGACATGGGCCGCAAACTGCTCGCCAAACTCGGCATCAAGGGCGACGACGACAAGAAGCCGGCCGGCGGCGGGATCGGCGAGAGGCTCGCCTTCACCGAAGGCGACAACACCCACCACCTCTACATCGACGTCGCCGGCAGTGGCGCGACCGTGATGGTGGCCAGCACCCCGATGACGGTCACCGGCTGGCTCGACCATCTGCAGAAGAAGGTGACCGGCTCCGGTGACTCCGAGGTGCCCCAGGGTGCCGGCGCCCTGCTGACGCGGGCCCGCGGCCAGGCGGCGGCGACGGACAGCTCCGCGGACAAGGCCGCCTCGGCCGCCGCCACGGCCGGTGCGGCCGGGCAGGCAGCCGCAACGCCCGACCCGGCTCTGGCACAGACGGCAGCCGAGCGGGAGAAGGCACTGCGCGACACCCTGGACGAGCTCGGCGACCTCTTCGGCGAGAAGCCGCTGCTGGTCCGGGCCCTGAGCGTGGCCGGGACACCCGTCGACATCACCGCGCTGACGGTCGAGCTCGGCGCCGAGATCCTCGGCTACCGCGGGCCGAAGCTGCTGATCGACCGGGCGACCGGCACCGGCTACGTGGCGAGGCTGCTCGCTCGCGACGGATCCGGCGCCACCTTCGACCAGGACAGCGGCATGCTGCGTCTGGTCCTGGCGTCAGCGGGCGAACTCGCCGGCGCTCGCTCGGGCACCGCATTGGGACGGCTAATCGTGGACGGCAGCGGACTGGCCGCCGTCCGGCTGACCAAGTCGGAGCACGAGTTCACCGTCCGCGGCGGCATCGACGAGGCGACCGCCGACGTCGCCTTCGGTCTGCTGCCGATGGTGCCGTGGACGGTGGTGGAGAAGCTGGGCGACGAACGGCTTCGCATTCTGACGACGGAGTGGACCGCGGATGTGAAGGACAACACCGCCGGCGAGGTGATCGACAAGCACAAGGTGTA
Organism: Actinoplanes sp. CA-252034; assembly: GCF_050956125.1. Lineage (NCBI taxonomy): Bacteria > Bacillati > Actinomycetota > Actinomycetes > Micromonosporales > Micromonosporaceae > Actinoplanes > Actinoplanes sp. CA-252034. The sequence continues at coordinate 4,230,966 of NZ_CP191846.1, read as the reverse complement.
CTTCTGGCACGACCGCAAGGAATTCGACCTGATCACCGACGCCACCAAGGCCGGCAGGGACTTCCTGACCGCCGCATACGCCGCACACGAGATCCGGGCGCACACGCGGACCGAGTTCAAGGAACTCCTCGAGGACCGCGGGGGTCCGTTCAAGAAGGCCTTCCAGGAGGCCGCCGGCAACGCGGCGGCCGCCAGAGCCCGCGACTTCGCCACCGGCCAGGCCACCTCGCCCCGCAACGTCAAGGCCATCCCCGGCATCGTCTACGAGCACAACGAGACCTACGGGCTGATCAGGATGCCGGACATCCGGCCCGAGCCGTTGCCGCCCGAGGTGCGTCAGGCCCTGGTCGCCACGCTCAAGGCGATACCGCCGACGCTGCACTCCGACCTGGGTTCCAGCCCGGCCAGATTGACCCTGGTGCTGTCACAGAAGGACGACCTGGTGAAGATCATCCAGGACGCGATCGACGGCAAACCACCGCTGGGCAGCGTGCCGGGCAAGGACCTGATCGACTCACTGAACAACTGGAAGAACCTGATCGTCCAGCTGGAGATGCACCATGTCGTGCCGGAATGGCTGACCGGCCGGGAGTCGCCGGACGTCGAGCTGTGGGTGCCGCGCATCCTGCACAACTTCGGCGAGGGACCCACCGACCCCGGTTTCCACCAGGTCCTCAACGGTGTCCTGCGCGACCGGCTGGGTTTCGCCGAGAAGGACGACCGATCCGATGCCACCAAACCCCGGATCAACGGCGAGGCAAGCGTACGACGCTGGCTCGCCGCCGACCCGGGGAACCAGAAGCGGCTGAAGGCGGCCCTCCGTGTCGCCTACGCCGAGTGGGAGGGTGCCCGGACGCCGGGGCTGCTGGACGAGGTCAGGAAGACCATCGAGCAGGAGTTCAAACAGCTGGAAGCCGGTGCGACATGAAGCGGCGACTGGTCCTCACCACCGACGCCTCGGCCGGCTCACGTTTCCCGGCCGAGGACATCGACGCCGCGCGTACGCAATACCGCTCGATGATCGACAGCGGCCTGACACCGCTGGTCACCGGCGAGACGACCTGGACCCGCGACGACTTCGGACAGGGTCGGCTCTGTGTGTTCGCACCACCGATCGGGCCGGCGATCAACGAGCGCGGCATCGTCGAGCGCAAGCCCTGCCCCGGGTGCCGCACGATGTACTACCGGCTCGTTCCGGCGGCGCTGATCGACGTCACCATCCCCTCGGGACTGCCCGACATCTTCACGACCGAATCGGGGCTGCTCACCTTCGCCCGGACCACGGCCACAGCGACGTTGACGGCCCAGGCCCTGATGACCGGCGCCGTCACGATCCCCACCCGCGACGACCGTTACGTCCTGCTCACCTCGCACGTCGACCTCGGCCTGCCCGCCGGGCCGCAGTACCGGCGCCGCTGCCCGGAGTGCGACGCGCCGCTGCAGGGCCCCACCTACTTCCCGATGTACCGCCGGCCCGGGACCGCCGCCGACGTCTGCCACACCCGCGAGCTGGGACCGACCGGCCTGGTGGTCAGCGAGCGCTTCGCCAGGGCCGCGGGCCGGCTCGTCGGTGACCCGCCGGATGCGCCCCTCGGATTCCTCGGCTGGTATCCCGACGACCTGCCGCTCGCGGTCGTTCCCGATCTCGACACGGAGGAGGCGGGTGACGGTGAGTAGTGGTTCGCCGCTGGCACCGAAGGTGGTACGTGGAGCGTTCGTGCGGCTCGACGAGATCGGGATCGGGGTCGTGCCGCAGGTGATCGCCTTCCAGTACAACCCGGAGACGCTCACCCGCAAGCTCAAACCCTACGAGCAGCCGGCCGACAAACAGGGCACCCCGCAGGATCCGGCCGCCCGCGCCGCCCCCTACGACCCCGAGGAGGAGATGGACGTCGCCATCGCCTTCGACGCCATGGACGACCTGGCGGAACCGGACCGGCATCCGCAGACCGTGATCAGCGGGGTCGCCGACCGGATCTCCGCACTGGAGATGCTCATGTACCCGCCGGCCACCCCGTCGCTGCTGACCTCCGCGGTGGGCGCGCTGGCGGGGGCGCTCGGGATCGGCGGCGGCGCCGATCCCGTACCCACGACGACCGAGGTCCCGATCGTCCTGTTCGTGTGGGGGCCGGGCCGGATCGTACCGGTGAAGATCACCACCTTCTCCGTCGAGGAGCAGGCGTTCAACTCGGCGCTCTATCCGATCAGGGCCAAGGTGACCGTCGGGATCCGGGTGCTGACCGCCGACTACTTCACCTCGAAGCTCACCGAGAAGGGCGCGAGACTCACCGCCGCCGAGTCGATCGCCGCGACCGCCTACCGCGCCGCCGTCGAGCAGAAGAAGGTCCTCGCCGCCGTCGGTGTCGCCTCCACGGTGGAGAGCGTGCTCGCCACGCTGCCGTTCTGACAGGTCAGGAGAGAAGAGCCTTGTCCGAGTACGACGACCGCAGCCGCTACCGTGACTCCCCCGCCTACACCGTCCCGGATCGTCAGGGCCGGCCGGTCAGCGTGGTCGCCGTGCCGCCCGCGCCGCGACAGCCGGAGGCCGGCGTCCACCTGCTGCGTGACGGCGAGCGGCCGGACCATCTGGCCGCGCGGTACCTCGGCGACCCGGCCGGCTTCTGGCGGCTGGCCGAAGCGAACGACGCGATGCAGGCGGAGTGGCTCACCGAACGCCGGGAGATCATCGTTCCGGTGCGGAGGCCCTGATGCCGCTCGGGGTGGCCATCGCGGTCGGCGGAACCGTCGACGAGTCGCTGGCGTCCGCCACCTGGGTCGAGGTCCACGAGCGCCTCGGCCGTCCGGCGGTGTATCGGTTGCGGTTCGAGTTCGAGGCGGCCGACGGCGACTTCGGGGTGCTCGTCGACGACCGGTTCGGCCCGGGCGCCGAGCTGTCGGTGCTGGTGCCCGGTGCCGCCGGCACCCAGTGCCTGGTGGCGGGGCCGGTCGGCGCCCAGCGGATCCACTTCGAGCACGGCGGCTCGGGCAGCTACGTCGAGGTACGCGGCACGGACACCTCGGTCGTGATGGACCGGCAGGCACGCTCGGCGATCTGGGCGGATCTCACCGACAGCGACGCGGCGGCGAGTGTGATCGCCTCCTACGGCATGACCGGTGACGTGGAGTCCACCGACGCCGGCCACTTCGAGGACAAGCACACCCTGGTGCAACGCGAGAGCGACCTGTCGTTCGTACGGCGGCTGGCCCGGCGCAACGGATACGCGTTCTGGATCACCACCGACACCGCCGGTCTGCACACCGCGCACTTCCGCAGGCCGCCGACCGGCGATCGCCCCACCGTGACCCTGGCCATCAACAAGGAGCCACCACACCTGCGATCGCTCGACCTGACCTGGGACGTCGAACGGCCGACGAGCGTCGAGGGCGCCCAGCTCGACCTCAACACCAAGACCGACCTGGCCGGTACGGCGACCGGCGCGCCACCGGATCCGCTCGGCGCCGACGACCTGGCCGCGATCACCGGTGACACGCGATCGATGTTCCTGTCCGCGCCGGTCGACGACGCCGGTGACCTGGGGGCCCGGTCGGCCGGCGCGCTGACCGAGTCGTCGTTCTTCGTCCGCGCCACCGCGGTCACCACCCGCGAGGCCGTCGGTGACCCGGTCCGCGCGCACACGGTCGTGGAGCTGGCCGGCGCGGGTTCGCGGCACAGCGGCGCCTACCTGGTTGCCGGGGTGCGGCACACGATCGAGGCCGGTAGCCATCGGATGGAGCTGGAACTGCTTCGCAACGCGTGGGGGGTGTGACATGGACGTCGATCCGCTGGAGCAGCTCGTCGACTGGGTACGGCACCGGCACTTCGGCAAGTTCCGGGGCACGGTGACCGACAACGTCGACTCGACCAGCCGTGGACGGCTGAAGGTCCGGGTGCCCGCGGTGCTCGGCGAGCTGGAGAGCTGGGCGATGCCGTGTGTCCCGTACGCCGGGGTGAAGGTGGGCCTGTTCCTGATGCCGGAGACGGGCACCGGCGTCTGGGTCGAGTTCGAGGCCGGCGACCCGTCGTACCCCATCTGGTCGGGCTTCTTCTGGGCCGACGACGAGCTCCCCGACGACGCGACCGGCGCACCGGCGAAGGTGCTGCGGACCCTCGCGTCGACGCTGGTGCTCGACGACGACATGTCCGAGCTACGCCTGACCGTCGACGACGCCGGCGAGCTGATCGTCGGCGACGAGGTCGTGACCCGGCGCGACGATGCCACGCACACCGTCTCCACCGACGGCGTACGCAGCGAGATGGGCGGCCAGAGCGTCGCCGTCACCCAGTCCAGCGTCTCGATCGACGACGGCGCCCTGGAGGTGATGTGATGTCCGGCGACACACTGACCGTGAACACCACCATGCAGTGCCCGCACGGCGGTCAGGTGCGGGCCACCCCGGCCAACACCCGGGCCGGGAGCGACGCCTACCTGCTGACCACAGGCGACACCTTCACCGTCGCCGGGTGCGCGTTCAGCACCACGGCCGGGCCCAGCCCGTGCCTGTCGGTGACCTGGCTGGTCAGCGACCTGCGGGTGTCGGCGGGCTCGCCGACCCTCTCGGCGTCCTCGTCCGGGCTCTGCATGAACGCCTTGAACGTGCCGCAGGGACCGGTCTCGGTGGTCGCCACGCAGAGCCGGGTGAGCACCCGATGAGACCGGTCAGCGACAGCGTGCGCTTCCCGTTCGCGATCGACCCCGAGGCCGGGCGGCTGGCGCAGGAGCCGGACTACGCCGCGCACGTCGACCAGCTGATCCGGCAGGTGCTGCTGACCGGGCCCGGGGAGCGGATCAACCGGCCGGACTTCGGCTGCGGCCTGCGCGGGATGGTCTTCGCCCCGAACTCCACGGCCACCGCCGCGCTGCTGCAGGTGATGGTGCTGGAGTCGCTGCAACGATGGCTGCCCGGGGTGATCACCGTCGACCATGTCCGGGTCACGGCCACCGGCGCGCGACTCGACGTCACCGTCGCGTACCTGATCAACGCACGCGCCGCACGCCGCATCCTCAACCTGGTGGTGACGCCGTGATCGGCGGCATCGACCGGCGCGGCCGGCTGCACGCCGGCAACACGGTGCTCGGCATCGATCACCTGACGGTCGACCCGGCCACCCAGACCACGCTCGACGTGCACTTCCTCGCCGAACCCTCCGCGCAGCAGCAGGCCCGGCTGACCGCCGCGCAGGTCGCGATCACCGCCACCGCCGGCGACGCCGCGCCGGTGCCGGTCCAGGGCATCGGCTTTCCCACGGTGGACGGCGAGGTCGTGCTCCGGGTCACCACGGCACTGCCGGGCGGCTTCACCCGCTACACGATGACCCTCACCGATCCGCCGGGCGGCCCCCTGTTCGACCCGTACCTGGCGGGCGTCGACTTCTCGTTCAAGGCGGGCTGCCCGACCGGGGTCGACTGCGAGCACACCGCACACCGATGCGACGACACGCCGGCGCCGGACCTCGCCGTCGACTACCAGGCCCGCGACTTCTGGAGCATGCGCACCACGCTGCTGGACTTCGCGGCGCAGCGCTACCCGAGGTGGGCCGACCGCCTCGAGGCCGACGCCGCGGTGATGCTCACCGAGGCGATGGCCGCACTCGCCGACGAGCTCGCCTACCAGCAGGACCGGATCGGGCGGGAGGCGCACCTGGAGACCGCCACCCAGCGGCGGTCGCTGCGGCGGCACGCCCGCCTGGTCGACTACCGGATCCACGACGGGCTGGGTGCGGACACCCGGATCGTGGTCACCGCGAAGGCTCCCGGGCCGGTGCCGGCCGGAACCGGGTTGCACGCGTTCCGCGACGGGCAGCGGATCGGGTTCTCGGTCGGCCGCGACCTGGACGACATCCTGGCCGGCAGCGCCTACCCGGTCGATCCGGCACGCAACGCCGACCGGCTGATCCCCTACCAGTGGGACGAGCAGGACGTGTGCCTGCCGGTCGGTGCCACCTCGTTGTCGCTGGACGGCGGCCAGGCGGTGGTGGACGCGCTGCACCCCTTCGACGACGAACCGGCCGGTGACCTGCCCGGGCGCTGGCTGCTGCTGCGCACCGAACCCGCCGATCCGGCGGCACCCGTGCGGGCCCGGCTGGTCCGGATCACCTCCGCCGAGGTGGTCCGGGATCCGCTGCTCGGGCGCGACACGACACACGTGCGATGGGCAGCGGACCAGGCGCTCACCGAGGCGCTCGACCTGGCCTCCCTGCGGGTGTACGGCAACGTGCTGCCCGCGGTCGCCGGTGAGCACGTGGCCCGTACCTTCGTCATCGGCCCGGGTGACGGCTCGGTGCCGGCGCCCGCCGCGCTGCGGGCCGCGGAACTGCCGGCGGCGGCCGGTGACGACCCGGCCGATCCGCCGGAGCCTCCGGAGCCGGCCTGGGCTGTCGAACGCACCGGCCCGCGGGGCAGCCGCGCGCTGCTGTTCAGCCTCTACCGGACCGACACCGACGGCCTGGTCCGGCGACGGTCCGCCGCGGCGCCGGACGACCCGCGGCTGGCCGAACCGGAGCTGCGGCTGACCGAACGGATTCCCGACGGCGCCGGTGGTTTCGTCGACGGCAGGCCGTGGACCGCCCGGCATTCGCTGCTGGACGCGCCCGCCTCCGGGCCGCAGAGCCGCGACTACGTGCTCGACGACGGCTTCTGGCGGCGGATCGTCGGATATCAGCGGGTGGACCATGAGTTCGTGCACGTCGACCACGCCACCGGCGCGGGCGTGACGATCCGGTTCGGTGACGGCGAGTTCGGGCTGATCCCGGCGCGCGGCACCCGGTTCCGGGCGAGCTATCTGGTCGGCAACGGCCGGCCCGGTAACCTTCCGGCCGGCGCGATCCGGTACGCCGACGGCGCCGGGGCCCTGATCACGGCCGTCGAGAACCCGTTCCCGGTCGACAACGGCGTGGACCCGGAGACGCCCGCGGAGATCCGGCAGCTGGCGCCGGAGGCGTTCCGGGCCACCACGTTGCGGGCGGTACGGCCGGAGGACTACGCCGAAGCCGCCGGCCGGCTCGACTGGGTGCAGCGGGCCGGATGCTCGTTCCGCTGGACCGGGTCGTGGCTGACCGCGTTCGTCACCCCGGACCCGCGGTCGCGGGTGGAGGTGACCGCGGCCGAACGCGCCGAGCTGACCGAGCAGCTCGACCGGTTCCGGCAGGCCGGGCGGGAGACGTCGGCGCTGGACCCGAGATACGCCGACCTCGACCTGATCATCGGTGTCTGTGTGGCGGCCGACGCGTACGCCGCGGAGGTGAGAGTCCAGGTGGCTCGCGTGCTGGACGCCTTCTTCGACCCGGACCGGTTCACCTTCGACACCGCCCTGGACCGGTCCCGCCTGGAGGCCACCGTCCAGGGCGTCGCCGGTGTCCGCGCGGTGCGGTCCATCTCCTTCCGGCGGCGGGGGCTGTTCGCGTGGCGCGAGCTTCCAGCCGCGTACCGGCCGGGTCTCGACGAGGTGATCCGCGTGGAGAACGATCCCCTGCACCCCGGCCGCGGGTCGTACCGGCTCGTCACGGACGGTGGCGCATGAGAAGGCAGCACTGCGGGTGCGACCCCGGCGGCCACCCGCGGGCCCTGGCCGTCGACGCCGGGCTGACCCGGATCCCCCGGCAGATCGCCGGGTTCGCGGACTTCCGCCGGGAGATGCTCGCCGCCCTGCCGGCCAGCGCGCCGTTGGCCGCCTGGCGCGCCCGCGGCGACCAGGACCTCGGCGTCATGCTGCTGGAGATGTGGGCGTACGCCTGCGAGATCGTGTCGTTCTACGACGAGACCATCGCCCACGAGTGCTACCTGCGTACCGCCCGGCTCACCCCGTCGGTGCGCCGCCTCGTCGGGCTGCTCGGTTACCGCCCGCGCCCCGCGGTCGCGGCCCGGGCCCGGCTCGCGGTCCGGGCCGGCGGCCGGATCCCGCTGGTGTTGCCCGCCGGCGCCGCGTTCCGTTCGGCCGCGTTCGGCGCCGAGGCCCCGCAGGTGTTCGAGGCCGGCGCCGACCACACCGTGCATCCGCTGCTCAACGGCTGGGCCCTCGAACCGACCCGGCCCGCGACGATCACGCCGGGGTCGCGGAGCCTGCTCGTGGAACGCCGGTCGTCGCGGGTCCGGACCGGTGACAACCTGCTCCTGGAGTCGGCCGGGCTGGCCGTGGGTGTGTTCACCGCGGCCCGGGTCGACCGCACCGGCGACGGGCAACTGGTCACTCTCGACCGGACGGTGCCGGTCGCGGTGCCGCTGGCCGGCGCTCGGCTGTCCCGGCCCGGTCAGACGACGACGCTGTGGAACGGACCGCTGGAACCGCAGACGCTGACCGCCACGACCACCACGGTGGCCTTGACCGGCACGGTCCCGGCGATCCGGCCCGGCGCCCGGGTGATCGCCGCGGGCCCGGCCGCGACCGCCGCACTGACCGTCATGGCGGTCGCCCAGGCGACCCGCAGACTGGCCGCGGGCAGCAAGGTCGGCGACGTGACCACCCCCGACCTGCGCACGCCGGTCACCGTCCTGACCATCAGCCCGTCCTGGCCGGCGGCGACCCTCGGCACCGACCCGGGAAAGATCATCATCGGGTACGCACTGAGCGACGCCGGCACCCTCACGCTGCCACTGGACAGCCGTATCGTCCCCGGCGCCGTGCTACGGCTGCGTCCACCGGTGGAGGCGCCCCCGGACGGCTCCCGCCCCACAGCGTTCCTGCTCGAGGACGCCGACGGCGCCGCGGCCGAATTGTCCGGCACGGTCGACTTCACCACCGGCACGCTGCTGCCGGATCAGGGTCAGGCTCTGCCCGTCGCCCTGAACCCGCCGGCGACCGTGCACGCCAACCTGGTCGACGTGTCCCGGGGCGAGACGGTGCCCGCCGAGCTCCTCGGCATCGGCGACGCCGCGGTCGCCCAGCAGTCGTTCACCCTGCGCAAGAAGCCGCTCACCTACCTGTCCGTGCTCACCGGCGCCGACCCGGGCGGCGTGCGCAGCACCCTCACCGTCTGGGTGCAGGACATCCGCTGGACCGAGGTGCCGAGCTTCTTCGGTGTCGCACCGGACGCCCGGGTGTACGTGCTGCGCCAGGACGACGCCGGCGACACCTCGGTGACCTTCGGCGACGGGACCCGCGGCGCCCGCCTGCCGTCCGGGGCCCCGGTCGTCGCCGCCTACCGCTTCGGCGCCGGCGCGGCCTCTCCCCCAGCGGGCGGGATCACCCAGCTCGCCCGGCCGGTCAAGGGGATCACCGCGGTCCGCAACCCGGTGCCCGCGGCCGGCGGCGCCGACCCGGAGTCACCCGACCGGATCCGCACGTACGCGCCGCGGTCCGCGCTGCTGTTCGGCCGGGCCGTGTCCATCCAGGACATGGAGGCGCTGGCAGCCGGGCAGCCCGGCGTACCGAGCGTGCAGGCGCAGTGGGCGTGGGACGCGGAACGTCAGCTGCCCGCCGTCCGGATCTGGTACATCGGGCCGCCGACCCTGGCCGCGCCGATCACGGCGGCGCTGCGTGCGGCCACCGCGCCGGCCACCCCGATCACCGTGACGCCGGCGCAGGCGATGCCCACCGACCTGCACGCCGACCTGCGGATCCGCGCCGGCCACCAGCGGGCCGTAGTACTCGCCGACGTGCTCGACGCCCTGACCGGCCCGGTCACCGGAATGCTCTGCCCCGAACGGATCGGGGTGGGAACGCCGCTGTTCCGCAGCGTCCTGCTGGCAGCGCTGACGGCCGTCCCGGGCGTCGCCGGGGTCGCCGGGCTGACCTGGCAGGGCGGCGGCTTCAGCGAGTACGGCTACCAGCCCGGCCCCGGCCGATGGTTCCAGGTGGCGCTGACCGTGAGCGGAACGGAGGAGACCGGTGCCTGAGATCGACGACCGGCTGCCGCGGTACTACGCGGAGAAGCTGTGGGAGCTGATCCCGCCGCTCTATCGCGACGAGGACCGCGATGGTGTGCTGCGCGCACTGGTCGAGACCCTCGCCGGGCAGGCCGCCGTTCTGCGCCGCAGCACCGACCGGCTGTGGGAGGACGTCTTCATCGACCTGTGCGACGACTGGGCGGTGCCCTACCTCGGTGATCTCGTCGGCACCCGGATGGTGTCGGCGCTCGACACCCGGGCACGGCGGGTCGACGTGGCGAACACCATCTACTACCGGCGTCGGGCCGGCACGGTGGCGGTGCTGGAAGGGCTGACCGCGGACGTCACCGGCTGGGAGGGCACCGTGGTCGAACAGTTCCGGCGACTCGCCCGTACCCCTCATGGCCTGGATGCGACGCCGGCCGCGAGAGGGCGGCACACCGGGACCCCCGCCCATGGCCTGCCCGATCTGCGCCGCGCCCGCGGGGCAACGCCCGCCGGCGGACCGTGGGACGAGTTCGCCCACCTGCCCGACGTCCGCCGTCACCGGGGCGGCGTGGACGGCCGGCACGGCATCACGAAACTGGTCTTCCACCTGTACCGGCTGCGTGCCTTCCCGGTGCTGCGGGCCACGCCGCGGGTGCTGGCCGTGGACGCCGGCGGCCGTCGGCGTTTCACGTTCGACCCGTCCGGGCGTGCCGTGACGCTGTTCGCCACGCACAGCCGGCCGGACTTCACCGACGGGTGGCGCCCGGCGCGGGAGTGGGAGCTGCCCGCGCCGATCCGGTGCGAGGTGCTCGCCCACGCGGAGTACCTGGTCACCGAGGCCGCCGTTCTGGTCTGGCTGGCCGACGCCACGGTGACCGCCGCGCAGGCCGCGGTGCTGCGGAGGCTGCGTGGTGTGCCGCTGATCTCGGAGGCCGCGTTGCGCATCCGGGTCGCGGATCTCTTCGCCGCCGCGGGAGTGCCGGTTCCGGGCACGGCCGCCACCAACCGGATCCTGGCCGACACGATCGTGCCAGCGTGCGGGAAGGCGGCACTGTTGCCCGGGACCGGGACCGGGACCGGGACGGCCGGCACCGACCGCTGGTCGATCCGGGTCGAGTCCGGACCGGCCGCGGGCCCGCTGTCGGTGGCGCCGCAGGAGGTGACCGCCGCCGGGAACCTCGCGGGCGGCAGCGTCAGCCCGCCGGGGATGCGGCTGGTGATCGACGCGGAGAACGGGCTCGGCGTGTTCGCGGCCGGCGCCCAGCCGGCCCGGGTCGCGGTCAGTTACGCCTATGGGCTCTGCGGTCCGATCGGTGCCGGCGGTTATCGGGCGGCCGGGCCGGTGGACCTGCCGGTGGCCGCCGAACGCCGTGGCGGCGGGCCCGTCGCGGCGCCACCGGCCGGACCGGACGCCGCGGTGGAGCTCGCCGACTCCGCCACCTATGGGCCGGTGGAGGACATGGCCGCGAACCCGCGGCTGGTGCTGCAGGCGAGCGGCGAGCAGCGTCCCTACGTGGAGCTCGGCGCCGACCTGGTCCTCACGGCGCAAGCCCCGGACAGCGAACTGGTGCTCGACGGATGGTGGCTCGGCGCGCGCGGGCCCCGCACCATACGGCTGGCCGCGGTGGCGAACGGGAGCTGGGCCTCGGTGCGGATCACGCACTGCACCCTCGATCCGGGCGGCGCCGACGTGGACGGCGGGGCCCTGGGCCCGATCACGCTCTCCGTCGACTCGCAGGTCGACGACCTGCGGATCGAGGCGTGCGTGACCGGCCCGGTGACGGTCACGCCGGCCGGGTTCGCCGGCTCCCTCACGATCACCGATTCGATCGTGCAGACCACCGATCCGGCCGCCACGCCGGTCGCTCTCCGGCATGCCGACGGTGTGCTGCACATCCGGGGCGTCACCGTGCTCGGCGAGCTCAGGGCACACCGGATCGAGGCCTCCGAGCTGCTCTGCACCGGACCGGTCACGATCGAGGACGTGCAGACCGGCTGCCTGCGATTCAGCGCCGTCGGTCCGGGTGGCCGGGTGCCGCAGCCGTACGAGTCGGTGGAGATCACCGACCCGCGGTCGCTGTTCACCTCGCAGCGTTTCGGCGACTCCGGCTACGGCCAGCTCTCCGACGTCGCTCCCCCGGCCGTGACCCGAGGCGGTGAGAACGGCACCGAGATCGGCGCCTTCCACCGTCTGCTGAGCCCGATCAAGCTGGACAGCCTGCAGGCGAAGGTCGCCGAGTTCATGCCGTTCGGCCTCATCCCTCTCTTCACCACGGAGACATAGCCATGGCCCACGATGTGACCCGTTCGGCGTTCGACCCGCACGCACCCAAACACTGGACCGGGGTGCGGGCGCAGCAGGGGCGGCTGCTGTCCGACGACGACTGGAACGAGGCCGAGGCGATCGGGAGCGACGACATCCGGCGTACCCGGGCCCAGGTCATCGGGCCGGCCGGTTCGCCGGACGCCGGCTTCCGGGTGACCGCGCCACGGGCACCCAACGGCAGAATCGACTTCGATCTTCAACCCGGAACCATGTACGTCGGCGGCCACCGCGTCACGCTGGAGCGGCCCGAGTCGTTCGCGCTGCAACGGGACTGGCTCCAGCAGCCCGCCGCGGAACGGCCCGACCTCGCCGCCGAGCGGATCGACGCGGTCTACCTGGAGGTGTGGGAGCAACCGGTGACCGCGGTGGAGGACGCCGAGCTGACCGAGATCGCGCTCGGCGGCCCGGACACCTCGGTGCGGATGCGCCTCATGCGCCGCGTCCGGGTGCTGCCCGGCGTCGGCACCGAGAACTGCGCCACCGCCTGGACCGCGGTCCGGGCCGCGCTCGGCACCCTGAGCGACGATCACGAGCTGCTCAGTACGGGTCTGCTCACCGTCGGGTTCGAGCCGAACGCCGGTTCCGGTGGCAACCTGTGCAGCCCCTCCGCCCAGGACGGCTACCTGGGCGCGGAGAACCAGGCGATCCGGGTGGAGATCGGCGGCAACGGCGACAGGCTGCTGTGGAGCTACGACAACGCGTCACCGCTCTACCGGGTACGCGTGAACAACGTCGCCGGTGTACAGAGGATACGGTTCCTGCAGCCGCCGAAGGATGAGGCGCACTGGCCGCTCGCCCAGCAGACCGTCGAGCTGCTGCCCTGGTCGGCGGTGCTGCCGAACGGTCAGAAGGTGGCCGGGACGCACGGCGGGCACCTGGCCAGGGTGACCGCCTCGTACGACCCTGCCGACCAGTCCGTCGCCGTCACCCCTGCCGTTCCGTCCACCTTCGGTGCGACCTGGCAGAGCCGGTCCGACGCGGCGGACCTCAGCACCGTCGCCGACAGCTACTTCTACCTGCGGGTGTGGAACCGTGGCACGGACACCGCGTCGTCCGGCGAGATCGCCTTCACCCCGGGCACCCCGCTGCCGCTGGCCGGTACGGGTCTGACCGTCACCCTGACCGGCGGTCCGCTCCGGCCCGGCGACTTCTGGATCATCGCGGCCCGGCCGGAGAGCCCCGCCCGAGTGGTGCCGTGGCGCTTGGAGTCCGGCATGCCCGCCGAGGGCCCCCGCCGTTTCTATGCGCCGCTGGGAATCGTGCACTGGCGGCCCGGCGGCACACACACCGTCTTCGACTGCCGGCCCACGGTGGAGCCGCTGACCCGGAGCCGTGGATGCTGCGTCACCGTGTCACCGTCGACGAACTGGCAGCACACCCTGGACTCGCTGGCCGGCATGGCCGACGTCTGCGTCTGCTTCCAGCCCGGCGACTACACCACCGACCGGACGATCGAGTTCCGTAACCGGACCGTACGGCTGCACGGTGACGGCGCCGGCAGCCGCATCTTCGGCCGCCAGTTGAAGGCGGTGTTCCGATTCGTCGGCTGCGAGTCGGTGGACGTCTCCGACCTCACCGTGCGCGGCGACGTCACCGGGCCGCGGCCCGGATCCGAGGTCGCAGTCGACGGCGCGATCACCGCCCTGGACTGCACCCGGGTCGCCGTCTCCCGCGTCGTCGCGGGCTGCGCTCCCGATCCGGTCACCTGTTCGGCCGCCGTCTCGCTGCACACCCGATCCGTCGATCAGTCGTCGGCGCTGCGGACCACCGCACGGATCACCGACTGCGACATCACCGTCGGCGCCAACCAGATCGGCCTGCAGGTCGTCAACTACGGGCGCAGCGTCATCACCGGCAACACGGTGCGGGCCGATCCCGCCAACGCGAAGTTCCCGGTCGAATGGCTGAAGGACATCCGTTTCCTCAGGCAGATGCGCACCGCGCTGCTCTACGGCCACAGCCTCACCGAGAAGCCGGGTTTCAAGGAGATCCGAATCGGCGACGTACGCGTCTGGCTGCGCTCCGATCTGACGAACGACGCCTGGCAGACGGTGGCCAAGTGGCGCAAGCTGCCGCCCCGCCGCCGTGACTACCTGGCGATCGGCGACTTCCTCGACAACCTGGCCGAGAGCCTGCTGCGCGGCATCGGCACCGTCGGTGTGCACACGTCGCCGGAGTTCCGGACCTTCATCCAGCAGCAACTGCTCAGTGCGGCCACGACGAGCACCGGGATCCGGATGCCGGGAGCACGCGGCATCGTGGTCGGCGGGGCGGTCGCCCGCGACGTCCGGATCAGCGGTAACACGGTGGGCGATGTGGTACGGGGCATCAGCGTCGGGATCAGCACCCAGGGTGTCCGCAAACCGGCCGGTCTCGAGGGGACGCCCCGCAACTCCGCGGGCCGAGTGGTGGTCACCGACAACATCGTCAACATCCTGCTGGCGCCGGAATCGGTGACCGGCGGCCGGCACGGCATCTTCGTCGGCAACCACGCCAGCCTGTCGATCGACGGCAACATGGTGGGCGTCGAACGCATTCGGACCGCGTCCCGGCTGGCGGTGGAGGGCATCCGCGTCTACGGCTTCTACGGCCGATCGGCGCTCATCTCCCGCAACCATCTCATTTTCTTCGACTCCGGTGTCCGAGCCGCGGCGCTGAACAATATCGAGGCCGGCTCGTCGTCTTTGTGGCGCGTTTCCGACAACATCGCCGTCAAGGCCAAGACCTGCGTGGACACCAGTTTGAAAAAGGGCTCGGCCACCCACGTCGATGTGGTCGGAAACAAGCCTTGAACTAATCAGCGCGACGAGTAGGATCGGGTGTACAGCCAGTAAAGCATTGGTGCTTGATCCAAATGTCGCGACGGGGTGCTTCGGCTCACCGATGTTGCAGGAGGATAGGGTTCGAGTCCCGGTTGATGGATAGTCAAAGGAAGTGAGGGTCCCCCGTGGGCCCTCGCTTTCTGTTCCGGCCGGACATGATCCGCCGGGTGCCCCGAGACCCTCCCCGGCCAGGGCCCGACGCAACGCCGCACCGGACGGGAGTCGAGTTAGGCTCGAGGCCATGACGACCCTTGCCGGCCGCACCATCGCGGCCCTGCGCAGCGAGCAAGACGGCCTTGCGGGCCTCGTCCCGTCGCTCACCGGCGAGCAGTTGACCGGCCCGTCCGGCGCCTCCGCATGGACGATCGCCGACGTCCTGTCGCACCTGGGCAGCGGTGCCGAGATCACCCGGGCCGGGTTCCGGGCCGCCGTGGGCGAGGCGGCCGAGCCCGGCCCCGACTTCAACCAGAGCGTCTGGGACCGGTGGAACGCGCTGGCCCCCCAGGAGCAGGCGAGCGGCTCGATCACCGCCAACGAGGAGCTGGTCACGGGTCTGGAGTCGGTGCCCGAGGAGCGCCACGAGCAGCTGCGAGTCAAGACGTTCCTGCCCGAGCCGGTGCCATTGGCCCTGTTCGCGGCGGTGCGGCTCAGCGAGGTCGCCCAGCACACCTGGGATGTCCGGGTCGGCGTCGACCCGGCCGCCACACTCGCCGGGGAGTCGGCCGAGATCCTCGCCGAGCACCTGGCCGGCGGGCTGGGCTTCCTGCTCGGGTTCATCGGCAAGCCGAAGGAGGCGCCGGAGCCCGCGGTCGTCGAGATCAGCGGTACGCCGTACCGCCTCGTGATCGACGAGTCGGTCCGGTTCACCACCGACGCCCTGCCCGCGACGGCGACCTTCACCGGCTCGCTGGAGTCGGTCCTGCGGCTGCTCTACGGCCGCCTGGCCCCGGCGCACACCCCGGCCGGCACCGACGTGACCGGCAACATCAGCCTGGACGAGTTGCGCGCCGTCTTCCCCGGCTTCTGAGAACGGCCGGGCCGGCGCCACCGGGTGTGGTGACGCCGGACGGGCTGTCGGTCAGCTGATCCGGCGTGGGCCGTCGCCGGGCAGGTCGGCCTCGATCTGCTCCTTACGGACCCGGCCCTGCACGTTGCGCTGCTCGGTGACCTTCTCCGTGCCCAGGCGCACCCGCTCCACCGGCACCACCTCGGTGTCCACGACCGGGCGCTCGGCGTAGAGGGTGGTCTCGTGCTCCGACTCGGTGATGTCCGGGCCGTCGACGGCCCGGGCCCGGTTGGCGTCGGTGACCGGCTCGCGCTCGATCCGGGCCTCCTCGCGCACGACCGGGATCCGGACCTGCTGCTGCTCGGTCACCACGTACTTGCGCAGCCGTGCCCGCCCGACCGGCTCCCGCTCGGTCCCGACGGCCAGCCGCTCCTCCGAGCGGGTCATCGCGTCGTCGGCGTCGGCACCCCGGCTGTGCCGTGGCGCCGAGCGGCCGGTGTGGCCGGTGCGGGCGCTGCCGTCCCAGCTCATCGCGTAGTACTGGTACAGCCGGACCACCTCGTCGCTGGTCAGCGGCTCGTCGGCGTCGGCGTCGACGTCTGGCGCGTCCTTGATGTAGGCCTTCTCGAACGGCACCACGACCCGATCGCCTTGCAGGTCGGCGTCACGCAATGGCACGAGCGACTCCCCCAGCCCGAACCATCCGGTCCGTACGCTCGCCCAGGCCGGCTCTCCGGCGCCGTCGGTCCACACCGCGCCGATGCTGCCGACCTTGTCTCCGGTGCAGTCGTACACGTCGTACCCGTGCAGGGAATCGATCTTCTCCCGAGTGATCACTGTGGCTCCTTCGTTGCGGGGGCTGTGCACCCTCGGCTACCCGCCGAGCCCGCGAGTCCACGGAGAGTCACCCGTTCGGCATCACAGCGTCACCCGACCCCGGCGTGCCGTCCTCCGCGCGGTCACCGTCGCGCAGGGAACGGATCATGCTCTGCAGGATCCGGAACGCCTCCGACTGCTCCGCCCCGGTCAGGCCGGCCAGCATCCTGACCTCGACCGATCGGACCGCGACGGTGGCCTGCTCGAGACTGCGCCGACCGCGAGGTGTGAGCCGGGTGGGAAGGACCTTGCCGACGGGCGCCTCGGCGGGCCTGGTGACGTAGCCCTCCCGCTCGAGGGCCTGCAACAGCACGTTCATCGACTGCCGGGTGACGAACGCGCCCCGCGCGAGCTCGGAGTTCGACAGCCCCGGCCGCTGGGCGAGCAATTCCAGGCAGGAGTAGCGGGTCACGTTCATCCCGAACGGCCGCAGCGCCTCCTCCATGGCGACCCGCAGGGCGCTCGACGCCTCCTTCAGCAGGTAGCCCAGGGACGTTTCGAGGTCGATGCCCGCACCGTCTTGACTCATGTCAGCATTCTGACATACATTTCCTCGTGTCAGAAAACTGACATGCCTTTAAGGAGATCGCCATGCCCGTCACCGGCCCCGACTTCATCTCGCTGCAGGCCCGCGACCTCGACGCCTCCCGCGCGTTCTACGAGCACTACCTCGGCCTGGTCCGCTCGCCGGCCGGACCGCCGCACGCCGTCGTCTTCGAGACGAAACCGATCGCGTTCGCCCTGCGCGACATCGTCCCCGGCACCGACCTGGCCGCCGCCGCGCAGCCCGGCATCGGCGTCGCGATCTGGCTGCACGCCACCGACGTCCAGGACATCCACGACGCCCTCGCCGCCGACGGGCACACCATCGTCGCGGCGCCGATCGACGGGCCGTTCGGGCGGACGTTCACCTTCGCCGACCCCGACGGCTACCGGATCACCCTGCACGACCGCGCCTGACGCCTCCCGCGCTTCCCCCAATCGCACCCGGCACGATCAACGCGCGCGATCGATGAGGGCCTGCACCCCGTCGAGCAGACGGTCCAGGCCGAAGCCCAGCGGGTCGTCGATCGGATCGAAGGCGCCGCCGACGATGGCCCTGGTCAGGGCGGGGAAGCGGTGGGCGTGCCGCTCCAGCAGCTCGCCGTTGAGGCGGTTCCACTCGCGATCCTGCTCCGCGTCGTAGTCGGCCGACTGCTGGGCCATGGTGCGTACCAGCCCGGCGACCAGCAGGAACGTCTGATGCCGGTCGCCGGCACCCAGCCCGGTCGGCTCGAGCGCGGCCAGGGCGGCGTCCATCCAGCCGAGCTGGTTCGGGCCCATCGCCTGCCGGCGCATCCCGGTCGCCGGAAGCAGCCAGGGGTGCGCCTGGTAGACGGCCCGGGACCGGCGGGCCCACTCGACGATCCGGGCGCGCCAGTCGTCACCGGCGGCCGACAGATCGGGGCGGTCGGCGAGGATCGCCTCGACCATCAGCTCGACGAGCTCGGCCTTGCCCGGCACGTAGCGGTACAGCGCCATCCCGGAGACGCCGAAGACAGCGGCGACCCGGGCCATCGAGACCGCGTCGAGGCCCTCGGCGTCGGCGATGGTCACGGCCGCCTCGGCGAGACGGCGCGGGCTCAGGCTGGGCTTCGGACCGCGGGTGGGCTGCTCGGTCTCATCCCACAGCAACGCGAGGGCCGCGCCGGCATCACGCGCCTTCTCGGTCTTGGCCACGGCTGCTCTCCTCGGGTCGGCACACGGCCGGGTTGACGGCCACCACTAACTGTTTATACCGTAAGCGAAATCGCTTAAGTCATAAACAGTTTAGGAGCAAAACCATGTTGGGTACGGTCCTCGCCGCGTCCCTCCTTGCCGCGCCCGCCGCCGGACTTCTCGGTCACCGTGCGCTCCGGCGTCACGCCAACGCCCGCCGGCTACGCGTCACCGGCCCGCACGGCATCGACGAGTTCGGATTCGTCCGCATCGGTGGCCTCGACCAGTGGATCTCGGTGCGCGGCGACGACCGGCGCAACCCGGTGATGCTGGAGATCCACGGCGGGCCGGGCGCCTCCAACCTGCCGTTCATCCCGCGCACCCGCGACTGGGAGCGGCACTTCACCGTGGTGCGCTGGGACATGCGCGGCGCCGGCCGGACCTTCGCGCACGGCGGTCAGGGCGAGCTCAGCCTGGACCGGCTCACCCGCGACGCCCTGGAGGTGACCGACCACGTCCGCGCCCGGCTCGGCGTCGACCGGGTCGTGCTGGTGGCCAACTCGTTCGGGACGTTCCTCGGGTTGCGCCTGGCCCGCAGCCATCCCGAGCGGTATTCGGCCTACGTCGGCACCGACCAGAACATCAACGCCGGCGGCCGCGACCACACCGCCTACGACGCGCTGATGCAGCGGCTCACCACCGCCGGCAGACGCAGGCAACTGGCCGAGGTCACCGCGTTCGGGCCGGACCGGGCGGCGTGGAGCGCCGAGCAGTGGTCGCGCTACCACCGGCTGCTGGGCGGCTCCGACCCGCTGACCTCGCACACCCTGCGGACCGTGGTGCTCGGCTCGCTGCTGACCTCACCGCTGCACACGCTGCGTGACGTGGGCGCCTACACCAGGGCGATGGGATTCTCCGAGCCGCTCACGCTGGAGTCGGCGACGATCGACGAGTGGGCCGAGGGCACCACGTTCACGATCCCGTTCTTCGTCTTCCAGGGCGAGCACGACGTGATCACCCCGGCCGGCCCGGCCCGGCGGCTCTTCGACGACGTCACGGCACCGGTCAAGGACTTCGCCCTGATCAGCGGGGCGAGCCACTTCGCGTCGTTCCGTGAGCCGGGGCGATTTCTCGACCTGATGCTGACCCGGGTCCGCCCCGTGATCGACGGCGCGCCGACCATCTCCTGAAGCCGTGGCGGCCTCTTGCGACATGCGGGAGCGCGTCGACCGTACCCCCGCGATCTTCTTGGAAGCCGGCGCCGGGAATGCCGGACCGGGCGGCGCAGCCCGGTCCGCCGAGGGCTCTTGACCGGTAAAGAAGGCAGCGTTACTGTACCGGTATAGAAGCCGATCCAAGGAGTCAGCCATGAACTTCCCCGTCGCCCTGGTCACCGCCGTCGCCGCCACCCGTGACAACATCGGCAGCGCCCGCCCGGACGCCCCGGTCGTCGCGCACACCGAACGCCCCCGCCGCACCCGCACGATCCGCGCCGGCGTGGCCCGCAGCCTGATCCGCGCCGCCCACGTCATCTCCCCGGCCTGACCTCCCCGCAGCCGGGCGGCCACCACAGCGCTATCGTGGCCAGCAACGGCGAGGGGACACAGGAAACCGGCGGTGACGTGGCGGCACGCGTGACATTGCAGACCATCGCCGACCGCATCGGCGTCAGCCGCATGACCGTGTCCAACGCCTTCTCCAAACCCGACCAGCTCTCCGCGGCGCTGCGGTCACGCATCCTGGCCGCCGCCGACGAGCTCGGCTACGTCGGTCCCGACCCGACAGCCCGCGCCCTGGCCAAGGGCACCACCGGCACCATCGGCATCGTCCTGACGTCGGCGCTGCGCTACGCCTTCACCGACCAGATCGCCACCAGCTTCCTCGGCGCGATCGCCGAGCAGCTCGCCCCCACCGGCCTGGCCATCACCCTGCTCACCTCAGCCGACAGCGGCGCCATCGTCCCCGCCCGCGACCTCGCCATGGACGGCGCCCTCGTCTACTCCTGCGACCCGACGTCCTCGGTCGTCGACGTGCTGACCCGCCGCCGGCTCCCCCTGGTCTACGTCGACCAGGACCCGGTCGCGGAGATCTCCAGCGTCAACGTCGACGACCGCACCGGCGCCCGGGCCGCCGCCCAACACCTGATCGATCTCGGTCACCGCCACATCGGCCTGCTGCTGTCGGGCCTGCACGGCCCGCACGGCGTCGTCGACGCCGACGTGAGCCTGCTCGACGGCCACGCCTCCCGCCAGCGCCTGCTGGGCTGGCAGGACGCGCTGCACCCGGCCGGCATCACCCCGATCGCGGTCCGTCAGGACGGCACCGGCCTCAACCCGGCACGCCGCGGCGCCCGCCTGCTACTGGACCGCTCCGACCGTCCCACCGCGGTCCTCTGCTTCTCCGACGTGGTCGCCCACGGCGTCCTTCAGATCGCCGCCGAGTTGGGGCTGCGGGTCCCCGACGACCTCTCGGTGGTCGGTTTCGACGACAACCCGATCGCCGCCCAGGTCCAGCCCGCGCTCACCACCGTGCGCCAGGACGTCGAAGCCAAGGGCCGCGCGGCCGCCGCCGCACTCACCGCCGCCATCGCGCAGTCACGCACGACCGGCGACACGACACCCCGACACGTCCTGTTGCCGACCTGCCTGGTGATCCGCGCCAGCACGGCGGCCCCTCCCCCACCCTCTCCCGGTACGCCGTGAGCCGCCCCGCCTCGCGCACAGCGGATCGTCCCCCTGCGCCCGGCCTCGCGCACAGCGGATCGTCCCCCTGCAGCCGGGCGTGGCGTGCACGTTCGGCCCGGCGCGGGAGACGCTCGCGATGGGAACGGATCGACTACTCGTCTACGTCGTCCTGATGCGGTCGGCGCTCCTTGATCCACGCCTCGACGTCCTCGGTGAACCACACCTTGCCCTGAGACAGGTCGGCAGCGGGAGTGGGGAAGTCGGCGCGGCTGGTGATCTGGTAGGCACGCTGGCGGCTGACGCCACCGAGGCGGATACGGATCTCGTGTGCGCCCATCAGGCGAATCGGCTCGGCCACACCGGTGACTATAGCGGCACGACAACCAGACACGGAATCAAGATCAAGCCAGCGGGGTGGACCTCCCCCCGCGAACTCGATCCGGGCCCGCCACACGGCGGCGCGCCGGACCGACCGTGGGTGCGCCCCGCCGGGCCCGAGTAAGGGCTGGCGTTCGGCGGGTCCACCCGGAAGCCGCACACCGCCTGCCCTAGGCGAGGGTCACCGGGCGCACTGACGAGGATCGCGTCAGACAGGTTCACCCATCCGTGTCGACGGGTGGTCGGATCCGGGCCCGGCAGGCCGAGACCGGGTCGGCCGGCCGTCGCTCAAGGCCCTGCCCACCGCCCGACAGCGGCCGCGACATGGCCGCCGTCGCCGGTGCACCACCAGACGCCCGCGCCGTCGTGCTCGCGGACGTGGACACCGAACCGGTGCACGGGACACAGCGGCCACGCCGACCAGATCGTGTGCACCACCGCATCCTGCGCGTCGTCGGCCACCGCCACCACCGCGGAGACCGGGTCGGCGCCGGCGTCAGCCGGAATACCCGATCCGGTACCCGCGTCACCGGCCCAGCTCTGCGCGTAGACGGTGCCGCCGAGCCCGTCGCCCCATTCCCGGAACCGAAGCCGGCAACCCTGGGACAGGCCACTCGCGGCCAGGTCGTGATTCACCAGCCGCATGGCGTCCTCGAGACCCAGCAGCCACCCCGGCTCCTGCGGAAAGGCCGGCTCGAAGCGGATCGCCGCCAGCAGAGCGAGGGCGAGTTCCGCCATCCGCGACCAGTCGGCCCGCGTGTAGTCGAT
This sequence comes from Actinoplanes sp. CA-252034, assembly GCF_050956125.1. Classification (NCBI taxonomy): domain Bacteria; kingdom Bacillati; phylum Actinomycetota; class Actinomycetes; order Micromonosporales; family Micromonosporaceae; genus Actinoplanes; species Actinoplanes sp. CA-252034. The sequence goes on along the minus strand of NZ_CP191846.1, from coordinate 4,208,599 downwards.
GCTCATCGAGGCGAGCTCGGTGGCATCCTGGTCGCCCGGCCACGACGCGAGCACCAAGCCGGCCAGATCGAACGCGTCCGCCCGGTCCACCGCGACGTCCTGCGCCCCGAAATACACCCTCCGGCAGAGCCGATTGACATCCTCCTGGTCATCCACACCCCCATGATCCGGCCCCACCGCCAGCCTCCGGCCCGTCGACTCGGCCGCACACCCCACCGCCGCCGGCGTCGTGGGGCGATCTCCGGGCGGCAGAGCGAAGCCGACGCCGCGGCCTGAGCTCCGCTACCCGGTAACCGTCGCTGAAGCGTGTCAGTGGGCGACAGGCCTCTCGGCGCACGCCCCGGTCGGCCAATCGTCCGCTCAGCGGCGACCGTTACCATCCCGGCGTGGAAGAGGACCTGACCAGCCGGCTCTACAGTCTCGCCTGGCGGGTCACGCCGCGGCTACCGGACCCGATTGCCGCGCTCGTCTTCGACTCCATCGCCATCGGAATGCGGTGGACCGGCGCGGGTGGGATGCGCCAGCTGCGGGCCAACCTGGCCCAGGTGCTCGGCCGGCCCGCGGACAGTCCCGCCGTGACCACCACCGCCGCCCGGGGCGTGCACTCCTACCTGCGCTACTGGCGGGAGTTCTTCGGGCTCACCGGATGGAGCCGGGACCGGATCCGCGACACCGTGGTCTTCGAGTCGCTGGACCGGGTGACCACCGCCCGTGACACCGGCCGCGGGGTGCTGCTGGCGCTGCCGCACTGCGGCAACTGGGACCTGGCCGGAGCCGCGCTGGTGCTCAGCGGGCACGAGTTCACCACCGTCGCGCAACGCCTGCGCCCGGAAGGGCTCTACCAGCGGTTCGTGAACCACCGCACGGCCCTCGGCATCGAGGTGCTGCCCGCCGACGAGACCCGCCGGGCGGTCACCACGCTCACCCGACGGCTGCAGGCCGGCAAGGTGGTGTGCCTGGTCGCCGACCGCGACACATCGGCGGCCGGCATCGGCGTACGGTTCTGCGACGCGCCGACGACATTCCCGGCCGGGCCCGCCCGGCTGGCACTGCGCACCGGCGCCGCGCTGATGCCCGTGTCACTCTGGTACGACGGTGCGCGGCTACGGGTCCGCATCCACCCGGAGATCGTCCCGGACCGTGACGGCACCATCCGAACCCGGACGGCGGCGATGACGCAGGAGCTGGCCGACGTCTTCACGGACGCGGTCCGCCGGCATCCACACGACTGGCACGTGCTGCAACCGGTCTGGCCGGCCACCATCGACCAGGGCTGAGCGCGCTCGTCGGCCGCTACGGATCGTGTGCCACGTCGTGATGCGTCAGCGCCTATGATCGCCGCTGCGGGGGCCGTCATGCGAGAGGTGCGGGGGCGCGGCAATGAGCCTGGACATCGCGGTCTGGATCCCGAACGACCAAGCCTATGCCGGGCGGGACGTCGTCACGGCCCCGCCGGGCACGAGCACCGGCGTGGGAGCCGAGAGCTTCCGCTACGAGCTGTGGGGTTCCGCGACCGCTCGACGTCTCGGTGCGACATTCCTGCCGCAGCTCGCCGACGTCACGGAGGAGAACCGCGGGAACCTTCAGATTCCCCCCGACCGACTCGATGCCTTCGAGCAGGAGTGCCTGCTGCTGGCCGCGAACATCGAGCAGCTGTCCACCGGGACCGGTCTCGATGCGGAACGCATCCTTCGATACCTGACCACCATGCTGTACGCGGTGGAGCGCGCCAGGCCGATACAGGGAGGCGTCATCATCTGGTAGGCGCGCTCAGTCCCAGGAATTGAACACCGTCTGCCCCACGTTCGCCGGTTGCGACTAATGGATCTGCATCCATGAGGTTCACCGATCATCCGAAACTAGTCATGCTCCGGTGCGATGACAGACTGCCTCGAGGTTGATGCCGTGAGGGTCCTGCACGAAAGCACCGTAGTAGTCGCTGTGGTACTCGGGATGAATCGCCGGCTCCAGCAGCGAGACAGCGCCGGCCTCCAGCGCCGCGCGGTAGAAGGTGGCCACGTCGTCGCGGGTGTCGACGGTGAATGCCAGATGCATGTTCGTGCCCACGGTGCCCCCGTCGATGAGCCAGAAATACGGCTTGACGTCCGCCAGACCGAAGCCGGTCATAGCGGTCGGCTGGTTCGGCGTCGCATTCGGTGGGATCTCCAGCATCTTCGTGATCCCGATGGCGGCCAGCACGGGCTCGTAGAACGCTACAGCGGCGGCGAGGTCGGGCACCGCGATGTTGAGGTGGTCGATTCTGGATCCCGAACGGTCAAGAGTCATGGGCACACCTTGCCGGGGATGGCGGTCATATGACGGCCGCCATCCGAGGCGATGCCCTCGGCGCGCCTTCCATCGTCGTGTCGGCGGAAGGTGCCTTACCGGGGCCGGTCCTCCACGAGGGTTCGCAGGGTCCGGCGGAGCTGATCGGTCGCACTCGAACTGATCGCGGCCAGGAACACGCTCTCGGCCTTCCCGTGCGCCACCTGCGCCGCGTCGTACGTCTGCAACCCCTGTTCGGTGAGCTCGACGACATTCCTACGCCGGTCTGTGGGGTCGGGTCGCCGGGTGACGATGCCCTTGCGCTCGAGCACGTCCAGTAGGGCCACCATCGTGGTGCGGTCGATGCCGAGTGTCTGCGCCACCTGCAGCTGCGACGTCGGTTCCCGGTGGGCCAGGACCCGGAGTGCCCCGAGGTCCTTGCTGTCGATCCCCAGTGGTGCGAGCGCCGCGTCCGTCAGCGCGGTGAGCTTCAGGGTCGCGTGCTTGAGGAGGTACCCCAGGACCTCGTGCGGGTCAGCGGTGGTGCTCGGCTCGGTGGACACGGCCCTCATCTTAGGCGTAGCCTGATCGTCAGTACTACTGATGATCAGAGAAACTGCGAAAGGTACGGCCATGATCCTCGTAACCGGGGGGCTCGGCTTCATCGGCTCCCACACCGTCCGGGCCCTCACCGACGCCGGCGAGGAGTGCGTTCTGCTTCAGCGCCGCACCCCACAGGTCCCGCCGCACCTGGCCGACCTGCCCGTTCACGCCGTACAGGCCGATGTCGCCGATCTCGACGCCCTGCTCGCCGTGGGCCGGCGGTACCCGATCACCGGCATCGTGCACCTCGCCGTCGCCCTGCCGTGGCCGGTGACCGACACCGACCCCATCGACGCCACGAGGGGCGCACTGGAGGCGTTCCTCAACATCGTCCGCGCCGCGCAGATCTGGGGTGTGCGCCGTGTCGTGACCGCGAGCACCATCGGCGTGTACGGCTTCGCCTCCGAAGGCGCGCTCACCGAGGACGCGCCGATCCCTCTAGAACACTTCCACGCCATCCCGACGTTCAAGAAGATCACCGAGCTTCTCGCCGGCCACCTCTCGGACGTGACCGACGTGGACATCGTCAACGCGCGCATCTCCGGCACCTGGGGTCCCGGCGGCCACCTGCCCGACCCGTTCTTCGCCGCCCCGTCCCTGGCTCATGCCGCAGCCCGGCGCAGCGAGCCCGACCTGTCCGGACTCGTCGCACCGCCGCACGCCGACGACGCCCTCGACCTGCTCTACGTCAAGGACACCGGTCGCGCACTCGCGCTGCTGCAGCTCGCCGGAAAGCTGAACCACTCCACGTACAACATCGCCTCTGGCCGCGCCACGAGCAACGCCGACGTCATCGCCGCGATCAACTCGGTCGAGCCCGACTTCCGGTGCGAGCTCCCCTCGGCCGGAGACCGCCCGGTGAGCTGGCTCGACATCACACGACTGCGCGAGGACACCGGGTTCGAGCCCCGGTACGACACCGCCGCGGCCGCCGCCGACTACATCACCTGGCTGCGCGCGGGAAACCAGCGGTGACCCCTCGGCAGGACTCGTCTGCCGTCACGCAGGTCCGATCGCTGAAGAGCCGCTTCCGGAACCGGCTTGCCAGCGCGGCGACCAGATGCAGCGATCCCAGCATGCCCCTGAAGCACCGGGTCGCCGGCCGCGTCCGCCGCGTCGCGGCACCGCTCCGCGCCGCATCGTCACCGCTGTGGTCGCCGCGGGGACGCTGCTGCTACCCGCCGAGTCAGCCTGGGCGGCGGGCAGCGAATCACCCGCGACCCCGAGAGCGGATTCCATCACGGTCCTGAGCCGCGGAGCCTGCACCGAGGAACTGAGAAGGCTGGGCTATGAGGTCACGGGCGTGCGGTCGGGCTTCTGCACAGCGGCATCGTTGCCCTTCCCAGGCCGCTATGCCCGGATCGCCGCCTGCACCGCAGGCTTGATCTCCACCTCTGTCGACTCGGCCACCGCGGGTATCGCCTGCCTGAAAGCGACCCTGTAGTACGGCAGCCGCCGGTCCCGCATCGAACGGCGATGGAGACGGGTCGGCGTTCGAGGCCACGGATGGTCCACCGGGTGCGGCGAGGTCAGTGCCAGCGGATCGTGCCGACCGACAGGAGGGCGCATCCGAGCAGGCAGAGGATCGTCCGGGCGTGGTTGGCGGGTTCCCAGGCGGCCAGGAACTGCGACCACAGGACCGTGCCGGCGTCCAGGCGGTTGTTCAGGGGCACGTTGATCGCGGCGGTGACGCCGACCGCTCCGACGAGGGTCACGATCGCGCCGGCCAGCAACCACACGGCACCGGGTCGCGGCCACCCGGCGATCGCCCGCACGATCACCACTACGCACAGCACCGAGACGCCGAACAGGGCGATCATGAGCGGCGGACGCTGCGCGGTGACGTTGAGCGAGCGCATCGCGGCCGAGCCGTCCTGTTCCGGCAACCGTCGCAGGCCACTCATGACGAATGCGGAGAACGCGAAGAACACGCCGGCGAGCAGCCCGCTCCCGGCGACGGTCGCTGCGGTGAGGATTTCCCAGGGGCGAGTCATGACTCCATGTCACCGCAGGTCGATGAGCTTATCCATGCGGCAGGCACCCGATTCCATACGCGAGCGTCTACGCTGCCAGGATGGATCCGGTCGGTGGCCTGCTCGATCCGCGGGCGCGGGGAGCGTTCATCCTCCGCTCGCTGCTGTCGGCGCCGTGGTCGATCCGCATCGAGGACGAGGCTCCACTGACGCTGGTGGCGGTCGTGCGGGGGTCGGCATACCTCACGTCGGGTGCGGCGACGGCCGAGATCGTGCCGGGCGATGTGGCCGTGGTGAGCGGCTCGGACCCGTACACGGTGGCCGACTCCGCCACGACGGCGCCGCAGGTGGCGATCGGTCCGGACCAGGTCTGCCGGCCGCTCGCCGGTGTGGTCGGCGCCCGCCCGATGGGACCGCTCGGGCTGCGCTCGTGGGGCAATGACGCCGACGGCGCCACGATGCTGCTCACCGGCACCTACCACTCCCCCGCCGAGATCAGCCGGTCGCTGCTGTCGGCGCTGCCCGAGCTGGTCGTGCTGCGGCCCGGCGAGTGGGACTCGGTGCTGATCCGGCACGTCATGCACGAGGTGGACCGCGACGCCCCCGGCCAGGACGTCGTGCTGGACCGGCTCCTCGACCTGATCCTGATCACCGCCGTGCGTACGTGGCTGGCGCGGCCCGACGCCCGTCCGCCGCGCTGGTACACCGCCCAGGACGATCCGCTCGTCAGCGCCGCCCTCACCTGCATCCACGCCCGGCCCGACCGGGCCTGGACGGTGGCGTCCCTCGCCGCCGAGGCACGCTGCTCGCGCGCGGCGCTGGCGCGTCGATTCACCGAGCTGGTGGGGGTCCCGCCGATGACCTACCTGACCGAGTGGCGCCTGTCGTGTGCCGCCGACATGCTGGTCCGTAGTGACGCGACACTGGAGGCGATCGCCCGCGACGTCGGTTACGCCAGCCCGTTCGCGCTCAGCGCCGCGTTCAAGCGGGTCCGTGGGGTGTCTCCCCGCAGCCTGCGCGGCGGCGATGCCCGCGGGCCGGTCACCGCACGGGCCGCCCGGTGATCCCCGACGGTTTCGAGGTCGTCGACGTCGTCGAGCGCACCGGCGGATCGCTGCACACGGTGCACGAGATCCGGCTCGCCGACGGCGAGCGGTTGATCGTCAAGCGGTACGCCTCCGACGACCGGTCAGCGCAGGCCAAGGAGGTGTACGTCTACGGGCTGATGGCCGGTGTGGCGCAGGTGCCCCGCATCGTGCACGTCGACCGCGAGACCCGGACGACGGTCCTCACGCTGCTGCCGGGAAAGCCGATGTGGGAACGCGCCCCCGATCCCGCCGCCGTGCGGGCCGCCTACCGTCGTATCGGTGAGTTCCAGGCCGCCCTGCACCGTATCCGCCTGCCGGCCTACGGCTCCCTCACCACCGAGATCGTCGATCCGGTGGCCGACAACACGACGTATGTGCGCCGTAAGTTCGCCCGCCGGTCGGCCGCGTTCCTGGACGCGGGTGGCCCCGTCGACCTCCACGACGCCGTCGCGAAGCGGGTGGCCGCGGCCGATCACTGCTTCGCCGCCTGCACCGGTCCGGTGCTGTGCCACAACGACCTGCACGAGGGCAACGTCCTGGTCGACGAGGCGGGAGCCGTCACCGGCTTCATCGACGTGGAGAACGCCGAGGCCGCCGACCCGATGACCGACCTGGCCAAGACGCTGCAGTTCGACGACGCGCCGGAGAAGCGGGCCGCGCTGCTCGACGGCTACGGCCCGCTGCCGGCGTACGGTGCCGAGCGCATCGACCTGTACCGGATGTTCCACGCCCTCGAACTGTGGACCTGGTTCACCTCGATCGACCAGCGGGAGCGCCTGCCGCCGCTGATCGACAGCCTGCGTGCTCTGTCCGGACAGACCGTCGGCATGGACGAGAGGGTCGCGCCACCCGGCACGCCGGGCAGCACACGGAGTTGATCATCCGCCGGCCCGCTGGTGGGTGACGCCGATGAGGAAGATGTCCACTCCGGCGAGGAACTGCTCGCGGTCGTCGTGGTCGGGCAGCAGCGCCGCCGACTCCCGGACGGCCTGATCGGGGTCGTGCTGCGCCCACCGCTTCGCGAGGGCTTCGAGATAGTCGCGGCGAGCCGTCTCGTCGGGGGCCCGGCGTGCGCCGGCCGCATGCTGTGCTGCCGCGCCGAGCACGTAGTTGACCAGCGCTGAGCCGGCGGAGGACAGTGCCGCGCCGGTGACGCCGAGCCGGCTCAGCTGCGTCCCGAGACTCGTCCAGATGCCCAGGACCGCGGGCTGGAACGGCTCGCGCGACAGCTGGGCCCCCACCCACGGGTGCGCGTCGATCGCGTCGAAGATGCCCAGCGCCAGCGCCCGGATCGCCTGCCGCGGATCGTCGTGGCCGGTGTGGGCGGTCACCCGGCCGATCACGTCGTCGGCGGCGGCGGCGAGCAGCTCGTCCTTGCCTGCGACGTGGTGGTAGATCGCACCGCGCCCGGTCGCGAGGTGGGCGGTGACGGCCCGGACGGTCAGCCCGTCCTCCCCCGCGGTGTCGAGGAGGTGCACGGTCGCCTCGACGATCCGCTCCCGGGAGAGCGCGTCGGTGCGCCGGGGGCTTCGCTGCGCCGGAGAGGTCATGCCGTCATCTTGACACAGTTGGACCGGTGGTCCAATGTTGAGGGCAATGGACCAGCGGTCCAAACTTCTGACGAAGGATCGACCCATGACCACACCCGTCACCGTCATCGGCGCAGGCCTCGGCGGCCTGACCCTCGCGCGGGTCCTTCATCGGTACGGCACACCGGTCACCGTCTACGAAGCCGACTCCTCCGCCACCGCCCGCACGCAGGGCGGCCAACTCGACCTGCACGAGCACAACGGCCAGCTCGCCCTGGAGATCGCCGGACTCACCAGCGAGTACCGCCGGATCATCCATCGGGGCGGCGGTGCCCAACGCGTCCTCGACCGGCACGCCACGGTCCTCGCCGAGCTACCCGACGACGGCTCCCTGACCCGCCCGGAAGCCCTGCGCGGCGACATCCGGCGCATCCTGCTCGACTCGCTGCCCGACGGCGCCGTCCAGTGGGGCCGCCGGCTGCTCTCCGCCACCCCACTCGGCGGGGGCCGTCACCGGCTCGGCTTCGACGACGGCTCGACGGTCGTCTCCGACCTGCTGGTCGGCGCCGACGGAGCCTGGTCACGAGTCCGGCCGCTGCTGTCGGACCACACCCCGACGTACGCGGGCATGAGCTACATCGACACCCACCTGCACGACGTCGACACCCGACACCCGGACGCCGCGCGGGCCGTCGGCCGGGGTGCCATGTACGCACTCGTCCCCGGCCAGGGCTTCCTCGCCCACCGGGAGCCGGGCGGCGTCATCCACACCTACGTCGTCCTCGACCGGCCACTCCCCTGGTTCACCGGCATCGACTTCACCGACGCCGTCACCACGAGGAAACGGATCGCCGCCGAGTTCGACGGCTGGGCCCCCGAGCTCGTCTCCCTGATCGCCGACAGCGACACCGACCCGGTCCTGCGCAGCATCCACCGGCTGCCCGACGACCACCGATGGAACCGCACTCCCGGCGTGACCCTGCTCGGCGACGCCGCCCACGTGACGCTGCCCGGCGGCGAGGGCGCGAACATCGCGATGCTCGACGGCGCGGAACTCGGCCAGGCCCTCGCCACAAACCCCGGCAACCCCGAAAAAGCCCTCGCGGCGTACGAGCAGACGATGTTCGCCCGCAGCGAGGCCGAGGCCCGTGCCGCCGCCGAGACCATCGAACTGATCTTCGGCGCCGGCGCCCCGCACGCGCTCGCCGCCCTCTTCACCGGCTGACACCGTGGCCGCCGGCCCTGTGACGGGAGGCATGGCTCATACGGCCGGCGTCTACACCGCCACGCCCGGCACCGACAGCCACGACCGCCTGCGCCTGCTGCCGGCCGTAGGGTCGCAGGCATGACGACGTTGCAGTATCAGTGCGCCATGTCGCTCGACGGGTTCATCGCCGGCCGCGGCGGTGACATGTCGTGGCTGGACACCGGAACCGCACTCGACGAGACCAATCCGCTGGTGGCGCAGGTCGGCGCAGTGCTCAGCGGCGCCCGGACGTATCGCGGCGACGACCCGAACGCCGGGACCGAACAGGAGGGCGGCTACGACGGGCAGTACACCGGGCCGACCATCGTGCTCACCCACCATGTGCCGCCGACCGCCCCGCCGGGCGTGACGTTCGTCGACGATCTCGGCAAGGCGATCGCGCTGGCGCGGGAGGCGGCCGGGGACAGGCTGGTCAGTGTGCTCGGCGCGGACGTCGCCCGCCAGTGCATCGCCATCGGCGCGCTGGACGAGATCCTCGTCTACCTCACCCCGGTGCTGCTGGGTGACGGGGTGAGGCTCTTCGACAATCCGGGCGGTGATCCGGTACGGCTGGAGGTCCTCGAATCGAGCCCGCTGATGGTCCGCAGCCGGATCCTCCGCTGACGGCGAGCTGACGGCGGTTGGTTGCATCGTCGAACCATTTGGTTGTACGGTCGAACCATGCAGCCCGATGAGGTGGACGCCGCTCAGGAAGCACTGATGCGGTTCGTCCGCGAGTTCGGCCTCCATCAGCCCGACCGCACCCCGTGCGGACAGCCGCTGCCGGTCTCCGAGGCGCACGCCATGGTGGAGATCGCCCGTGACGGCAGCCTCCGACAGGTCGACCTGGCCCGCCGGCTGCGGCTGGAGAAGAGCACCGTCAGCCGGCTGGTCACCAACCTGGCCGCTCGCGGCTGGATCCGGCGCGAGACCGCCGGCGAGGACGGTCGCGGTGTCCTGCTGCTGCTCACCGAGGACGGCGCCACCGCCGCGGCCCGGCAGGCCAACGCCCGCCGGGCCCGACTGGCCGCCGTCCTCGACCGCATTCCCGCCACCCAGCGCGACACCGTCGTGGCCGCGCTGCAGATTCTCGCGGAGGCCGCCGTTGACCCGCCCTGACATCCGCCGGATCCTGGCGCTCGCCGCCACCGCCGGTCTGCTGCTCGTCGGCTGCGCCGAGGACGTCGCCCCGGTCGCCCCGGCCGCCACCGCGAGCCGGCAGGCCGAGATCGCCGCGCGAGGCGCCTCGGTCATGCCCTTCGATCTCGAGCGCACCACCCACCGGTTCACCAGGAACGACACCGGCGGCGTGCAGACCGTGGTCGCCGACGACCCGCACGACGCCACCCAGGTCACCCTCATCCGCGCTCACCTGGCCGCCGAGGCCGAGCGTTTCCGCCGCGGCGACTTCACCGACCCGGCCGCCATCCACGGCTCCCGGATGCCCGGCCTGCAGCAGCTCCGCGACCACGACGGGCGCATCACGATCGACTACGCGCCGACCACCGACGGCGGCCGGGTCACCTACACGACCGGCGACACCGCGCTGCGGGAGGCTCTGCACCATTGGTTCGACGCCCAGGTCAGCGACCACGGATCACACGCCACCAACTGATCCTCCGGGCACCGATGAGTTTCGGCCACGGCGCCGGTCCACCCTGCATGACAGAACCGGTGAAGGGCCCCGCCAGCTATTTTCCCTCGATCGAGAAGAAGTACGGGCAGTCGATCGCCCACTGGAAGCAGCTCATCCGCTCGTCACCGCTGACCCGCCACGGGGAACTGGTCTCGTGGCTCAAGGCCGAGCACGGACTGGGCCACGGGCACGCCAACGCGCTCGTCGCGCACACCCTCGCCGAGGCGAAGGGCTGAAGCCCGGACGCCACCCGGCGGGCGCGGTGACTGCGGTGACTGCGGCGGGGTGAGGGCGGCGGGCGCGGCAGGCGCGACGCGGTGCGGTGAGGGCGTTGGGGTGCGCGGTGCGGTGAGGGCGTTGGGGTGCGCGGCTTATGGCGGTTGCCGCAGCGCTCCATAGCGCTCCATTGCGCATCAGCGGCGTGCGCCCGGGCGGGACGCGTCGATGAAGACCGGCGGGCAGTCGTCGCCCGAGCACTGGCGGATCCGGGTGGTGAGTGGGCCGGTCGACAGTTCGCTCACGGCCGTCCGGTTGATGGTCGTGATCGCCGCGGCCGGGAGCGGCCGAAGGTCCGCGCCGGCGTGTGCGATCTCCCAGACGGCCTGGCCAGCGCCCGGGCCGCGGTCAGGTCGCAGGCGGTCGCAGGCTCGGTCAGGGTGATGGCGATCGGTGGCTCGGCGAACCAGGCGGTTAGGTCGGCCGGTTGGTGGAGGGTCGCGAAGACGGCGTAGCGGCCCGCACCGCCGAAGTCGACGAAGTCGAGGCAGGGTGCGCCCGCATCGAACCGGAACAGGGCACCCAGGTCGACGAGGGCGTGGCGGCGTTCCGGCAGGTGTGGGACCCCGCCGATCCGCCGCCCGCCATCATGGTCCACATCGCCGCAGGCCTGGGCCCGACTTCCTGGTGGAGATCGACGCGGTCGCCGCCGTGTGATTGCCCATCGGGTGCCGGGCCCGGCCGGCGCAGCCGGTCACCGTGATCCGCGCGGATCCTCCTCGAATCGGGGACGGCGCCATCCGGACACGTCCGGCCGACGGTCGATCAGAGGGCTCCCCAGCGAGGACTCGCGGCGTACTCCAGGTTGCTGCAACGAATCGAGGTGCCCCACGACCACGGGTAGCCGACCGGCCGGTGTTCACGCCGGGACGTGCGGTTGCTGGTGCTCACGCTGCTCGCACAGGCGATGGAGACCCACACGCCGCCGCTGGTGCTGTTGTAGCAGCTGAAGCTCCAGCCGCCGCCGGTTCCCAGCCAGGTCTCGGACAGCTTGGTGGTGGAACAGGTCGGGGCCGCGTAGGCAGGACCAGACGCGACGAAGATCGATCCGAATCCCGCCATGGCGGTCGCTGCAAGAACGGCGGCCGTTCTTTTGATTTTCATGATTTCCCCCGATCGTCGGCTTATTTGCCGGACACGGTCACACGGGGGTCTGGCAGATATCTGGCAGCTTTCTACCTGCGCCGATAGATTCTTCTGACTAGAAGATCTGATTTCATGTGCAGAATCGGCCTGCGATAGCCATAGGCATGCTGACATCCGGAAATGGGGCGGCCGGTGACCTTTAGCCACCGCGCCCACGACAAGCGAAAGGCGCCCACCGACCATGAAGTGCGGTGAGCGCCATTCTTGCCGGGTACGGGACGAGGCACCGCCACCGAACACTACGACGTGGGGTTCGGATCCTCGCTGACGTCGCCGAGCAGCGTCCGGGCGCCGGTGCCGGTGATCACCTGTGGTTTCAGCGCGGCCGGGCGGCGCGCCGTCACAGCAGGTATCCGGCGAGGGGGATGTTCTGGGTGCGCAGGGCGCCGGCCACGAGACCGGCGATGCGCTGGGCGCCGTACGTCTCGAAGTGGGTGTGGTCGTTGCAGAAGTATTGCCCGACGAGCCCGGACGTGTAGTCGCCGTTGTTGGGGCACAGCCTGACCGCGTTGTAGTGATTGACGCTGAGTGTCTGCAGGTCGATGACCGGTGATCCGGTGGCGGCGCCGGCCGCGGTGGTCTGGGTGACGTAGCCGCGGTTCTTGACGGCGGTGCCGCCCGAGCAGGTGATCGCCGCGACCGCGGTGAGCAGCACCGGATGGGCGCCGCGGGCTTTCGCGGTCTGCGCCATCATGGTCATCAGCTGCTGGTAGCGGGCGGTGCCGACGTGCCGGGGGCAGGTGGCCGAGCCGTCGTTGATGCCGAACTGGATGAACAGGTAGTCACCGGCCTTCATCCCGTCGAGCACCCGCTGCCAGCGTGCCGAGGCGGTGGTCGCGTTGAGGACGCATTCGCCGTTGGAGCCGATGGTGGAGGTGACGTTGCCCTCGTAGAGCCAGGTCTGGATGCTGCGGCCGCCGAGGGCCAGGTTGTTGACGACGACGTCGCTGTTGAACAGCGCGTCGAACTGGGAGCCCCAGCCGACCGGGCAGGTGGCCGAGGGGTTGGCCATGGTGGAGTCGCCGGCCAGCCAGACGGTGGTGGTCGCGGCGGCTGCCGCGGCGGCGGCGGGTCGCTCGGCGCATCCGGGCAGTCCGGGTGCGGCGGTGGGCGCGGTCAGGATCAGGGGTACGGCCAGAGCGGTGACGATGAGTCTCCGGAGCATGCGCATGGTTCCTCCGTGTGGGGATGCACGTCTGCCGGCGGGCCGCGGTGGTCAGGGGATGCGGTGTGGTCGGCAGGTCATGAGACGAGGGGGATGAATCGTTTCATGACACAAGGACACTACGAGCCTATGCATTGAGAAACTTCGATGTCAATGAAGGTAGGTCAACGGCACCTCGGGTCTTCCGCGCCCCGATGCGAGAGGCCGACTCCCACGGCCGACGGGGAGTGGTCACGTCCGATTCACGCCAGACCCGGCGCCCGTCACCACGCGACACTCGTCCGGCATCCGGCCGAACAGAGGAGAACCCGGCATGTCGAACACCGCTCTCAACACCGAGGCGCTCCGGTTCCGCGCACTCGGCCACGACCGGCCACTGGTCCTGCCGAACGCGTGGGATGCGGCCGGCGCCGCCGTCATGGCCCATGCCGGTGCGCCCGCCATCGCCACCACGAGCGGCGGAATCTCCTGGTCACAGGGCCGCAGCGACGGTGAAGGACTCACCCGCGAGCAGATGGCGGACGCCGTGCGCCGGATCGTGGAGGCGGTCGACGTGCCGGTCACCGCCGACATGGAAGGCGGCTACGGGCCGGATCCGGCCGACGTGGCGGCAACCGTCCGGGCAGCCATCGACGCCGGCGCGGTCGGCATCAACCTGGAGGACTCCCGGCCCGGCCGCGGCCTGCTGTCCCCCGAGCACCAGGCCGCCCGGATCCGCGCCGGCCGGGCCGCCGCCGAGCAGGCCGGGGTGCCCGCGTTCGTCCTCAACGCCCGCACCGACGTGTTCCTGCTCGACGCCGGGAAGAGCGCTGTCGACGTCGCGGAACGCGCCCGCGCCTACATCGAGGCGGGCGCGGACGGCCTGTTCGTGCCCGGGCTGCTCGACCTCCGGGCCCTGGCCACACTCGCCGCCTCGATCAGCGTGCCGGTCAACGCGATGACCGGGCCCGGCGGCCCGAGCGTCCGGGAGCTGGCCGAGGCGGGCGTGCGGCGGGTCAGCGTCGGCACGGCGATCGCTCAGGCGGCGTACGGGCTGGTCGATCGCGCCACCCGGGAACTGATCGACACCGGCGCCTGGTCGACGTGGGCGCCGGGTCTGCCGTACCCCCGCATGAATGGCCTTCTCATCGCGCGATAGCCGTGCCGTGGCGGCAACCGGAGCAGCCGACCGCGCTCAGACCGGTCCAGGTGTTGAGGTCCGAGCTGGTCGCGGTCCAGAGGCCGCCGTTGGTGTACTTGTCGACGTAGATGCGGTACTGGCCGTTGTCCAGGCGCACCAGCGACGGGCCCTCGTAACCGGAGCTCCACAGGTTGCCCCGGTTGATCCAGCCGCCGGTGAGCCGATCGGTGCTGGTCCAGTGCTCGATGTACTTGGTGGTCTCGTTCTTGACGAACGAGTGCCACGTGCCGCCCGACTTCACCACGTAGGCGTCGATGTGGTTGAAGCCCAGGCCCCACATCTGCTGCGGCGCGCTCCACGAGGTGAGGTCGCTGTTCTGGGCGGTGTAGACGTACGGCCGGAAGCAGTTGGAGCAGGTGGTCTGTGCGACGTTGGCGATGATGTTGACGGTGGAGCCCTCGATGTAGAACTCCGGCGCCCAGGTGAACTTCGTGCTGCTGATCCCGGACGGGACGGTCGCGATGTTCGTCCAGTTCAGCAGGTCGGCGCTGCGGGCGACGGCGAAGTACGTCGAGTTCGTCGTCCAGGACTGCCAGGTGTAGGCGATGAAGTAGGTGCTCCCCCGTTTGATGATGCTCGGATCGCGCAGCACCCCGGTCGGGCCCCGGAAGTTGGTGTCGTACAGGACGCTGTAGCTGGTGCCGCCGTTGGTCGACTGATAGATCCACAGCTCCTGATCGGCGGCGCCGTCGCCCTTGAAGGTGGCGTAGATCAGCGTCGTGGCGGCCGCCGCCGGCCGGGGAACGGCCAGGCCACCGAGGACGAACGCGACGACACCGATCGCCGCCATGAGGATTCTTCGCACAGTCCGTTTGCTCCGCAGGTCCATCACCGCAATATCGGCAGCCCGGCCCGGCACGTCCACCGGTCGATCGGCACTGTTCAATTCCGATCGCACTCGAACACCGATGCGTACCGCTGGACGAGCGCGCCGCCGATCGCGGCCAGGTGGTCACGCACGCCCGGCGGGCCGGTCACCTCCAGCCATGCGATCAGGCCGGCGATCTCACCGGCGACGATGTACTCGTCCCGGCCGCGGATGACGACCTCGATACGGCCGTCGGCCGTGGGGCCGCCCACCTCGAGGCGGCCGCCGAACGCCATCCGGAGGTTGCCGATCCAGTCGGGCGCACACACCGCCTGAACCTCGAGGGGTGTTCGTCTGCGGTCGACCTCGTCGGCGATCTCCCGCCAGCTCCGGGCGAGGTCGAAGTCGGCCGGCCGGTGGACGGGATCGCCGGTCGGGTCGGCGGACGACACGCGGTCGATCCGGAAGGTACGCCGGCCGGCCTCGGTGCCGGAGACGAGATACCACGCCAGGCCTTTGGCGACGATGCCCAGCGGGTGGACCGTCCTCTCGGTCTCGGCGCCACGGCTGTCGACATAGCCGAGCCGCACCTGCACGCCACGGATCACCGCGTCCTGGAGTGCGTCGAGGAAGCGGGGCGGGCGTTGCTCGACCCGGCTCGCTCCCCATCCTCGCGGGTCCGTGACCAGCGACGACGCGGCCGCCTCGGCCTGCGCCCGGAAGGGCTCCGGCAGGGCCTGGACGAGCTTGCGCAGGGCCGCCTTCACGGCCGGCGTCGCCGCCGAGGCCGGTCCGGCCACCAGGAACAGGGCGCGGGCCTCCGGGGCGGTCAGGCCGGACAGGTCGGTACGGGCGCCGCCGATCAGACGCCAGCCACCGCCCCGGCCCTGCAGGGAGTAGACGGGCACACCCGCCATGGCGAGCGCGTCGAGGTCGCGGCGGGCGGTGCGCTCGGAGATCTCCAGTTCCCGCGCGACCTCGGCTGCCGTCACCCGCTCACGCTTCTGCAGCAACAGGAGGATGGCCATCAGGCGGTCGGCTCGCACTCCGGCAACTCTTCCCGGAAAACAGGTCACGGGATGACCGGTTTCGGTCGGCAGGATGGCCGCACGGCACAACGCCGAGCGATCCACCGAAGAGATGAAGAGGAACGATGTTCGATCCAGCCGATTTCCCCGAGCCCACCCTCATCCCGGTCAACGGTGTGCAACTCGAAGTCTTCGAGGCCGGCCGGCCGAACGGGGGAAAGCCCATCGTGCTGTGTCACGGCTGGCCGGAGCACGCCTTCTCGTGGCGCCATCAGATGCCCGCCCTCGCCGCAGCCGGTTACCACGTCATCGTCCCGAACCAGCGGGGTTACGGAAACTCGTCCCGCCCGGCCGAGGTGACGGAGTACGACATCGAGCACCTGACGGGTGACCTCGTCGCGCTGCTCGACCACTACGGATACGAGGACGCCACCTTCGTCGGACACGACTGGGGCGCGATGGTCGTCTGGGGGCTCGCGCTGCTGCACCCCGACCGGGTGAACGGGGTGATCAACCTGAGCCTGCCCTACATCGAGCGCGGCGAGACGCCCTGGATCGAGGTCATGGAGCAGGTGCTCGGCGGTGACTACTACTTCGTCCACTTCAACCGGCAGCCGGGCGTCGCGGACGCCGTGTTCGACGAGAACACCCTCCCGTTCCTCCGCAACCTCTACCGGAAGAACGAGCCACCCGCGGAGCCCCGGCCCGGCATGGCGCTCATCGATCTCGCCCGGGCGGACACACCTCTCGGCGAGCCCGTGATGAGCGACAGCGAACTGGCCGTGCTCGTCTCCGCCTTCGAGCAGACGGGATTCACCGGCAGCATCAACTGGTATCGCAACCTCGACCGCAACTGGCACCTGCTGGCCGACGCGGACCCGATCATCCGCAAGCCCGCGCTCATGATCCACGGCGACCGGGACGCGGTCCAGAAATCGGCACGCCTGGCGGAGTTCGTGCCCGGCGTGGAAGTGATCGACCTGGACTGCGGCCACTGGATCCAGCAGGAGCTGCCGGAGGAGACCACCCGGGCGATCCTGAAATGGCTGGACCAGCACGACGCCACCCGGTGACACCCGCCGGCAGTCACCGCCCGGTGGCTGCCGGCGCCCCCGGACCTCTCGTTTTGTCAACGCCCGCCCGAACGGGTTAGCTCCATGCGGTGACCATCAACCCGGACCCGCATCGAATCGGCGACTACCGCGTGCTGCGGAGGCTGGGCGCCGGCGGCATGGGCACGGTCTACCTCGCCGAGGACGTCCACGGCCGGCTGGTCGCGGTCAAGGTGGTGCGCCCGGCTCTGGCGTCCGACGAGGCGTTCCGCCGCCGGTTCCGCACCGAGGTGCAACGGGCCCGGCAGGTGCCGCCGTTCTGCACCGCCGAGGTCCTCGACGCCGACCCCGACCACCAGCCGCCCTACCTGGTCATCGAGTACGTGGACGGCCCCAGCCTGGCCGACGTGGTCCGTGACCGCGGACCACTCACCCACGCCAACCTGCACGGCGTCGCCATCGGCGTGGCCACCGCGCTGACCGCCATCCACGCCGCCGGGGTGATCCACCGCGACCTCAAACCGGCGAACGTGCTGCTGCCGCCCGGCACCCCCAAGGTCATCGACTTCGGCATCGCCCGGGCGATGGACGCCTCCACCCAGCACACCCTCGCCGATCAGATGGTCGGCACCGTGGCGTACATGGCGCCGGAACGCTTCCAGAGCGTCCCCGGCGAGCCGCTGACGGTGGCCGCGGACATCTTCGCCTGGGGTGCCGTCGTCGCCTACGCCGGCACCGGCCGCAGCCCGTTCGGCGGCGCGACGCCCCTGGAGACGGCGACCCGGATCATGACCGAGCCACCCGACCTCACCGGCCTGGACGGGCCGTTGCGTGATCTGGTGGAGGCGGCGCTGCAGAAACGCGCCGCCGACCGGCCCGACGCACGGCAGCTGCTCGACCTGCTGCTGAGCGCCGGAGTCGGCGCCGAGTCGGCCATGGTGGCCCAGCCGGCGCTGCGCGAGGCGGCCCAGGAGGCACAGACCACGTTCACCGGGCGCCGGCCTGCGCGCCCGCGACGCCGCCGGTGGGCACTCGCCGCCGGACTCACCGCGGTGGTCGCGATGGCCGCGCTCGGGCTGGCGCTGCGGCCCCGCCACGACACCCCGGCATCCCTGCCGCCCTCGTCGCCGTCGTCGTCCTCGTCGCCGTCGTCGTCCTCGTCGCCGTCCACGTCGCCGTCGCCGCGGGCCTCGTTCCGCTTCGCGCCGGACGCCGACGTCGCCGACCCGCTGACCGGGCCCGAGGTGATCCGGGCCAACAGCGACGGCAGCAGCTCATGCCGGTACGACGGCGAGCTGACGGTCACGGTCGACCGGGACGGCGTCTACGAGTGCGGGTCCACCGGGCGCGACCACACCGGCGACCACCGGATCTCCGTGGACGCGGAGCTGCGTACCGCCGGGGGCTGCGCGTCGATCAAGTTCCTCAGCGCCGAGCCGGGCTCGTACGGCGTGAACGTGTGCGCCCACGCCTACATCGTCAACTGGTACGAGGGCGACAGCGTCGAGCAGCTCGGCATCTACCTGCTGCCCGAGCGGATCCGGCTGCACGAGACACACCGAGTCACCGTCGATGTCCGCGGGCGTACCGCCGCGTTCTACCGGGACGCCGACGAGATCGCCGTCGTCGACCTGGAGAAGGGCGTGCCCCCGGGCGGCGGGACGGTGTGGATCGGCGGTCACGGCGACCCGGCCGGCGGCCCCGCGCCCTACCGGGTCGCGCTGCGCAACCTGGAGATCATCGGCTGACCGGATCGGCGCCCGCGCCCTCGGCCACCCCGGTCGGCACGGTCAGCCCCGGTCCGGCAGCGGGGACAGCGCGTCGACGGCCCGGGGAGTGGTCGGGTCCACGGCTGTGGTCACCGCCGGGTCCGGCTGGTCGAGGCGGTCGAGCCAGCGGTCCAGCAGCGCGGCCTCGACCGGTTCCAACCGGTCGGTGCCGGTGAGGGAGAGCTGGGCGCGCAGCCGGCGGGCGGCGGCACGGACGGGGTCCGGACCGCTCGGCGCTGCCGGGTGGGTGAGGACGGCGGAGAAGACGGAGTCGCGGGCCCGGTGCGACAGCGTGGGGTCGTCGAACAGCCGGGGCTGGGCGATGCGGCCGAGGGCGACGCCGATGTTGGCGGGCAGGATCAACTGGGCGGCGAGTCGCGGCGTCGTCGTCAGAGCGCCGACGGCGGCGCAGCGCAGAAGTGTGGCTTCGAGAAGTTGCAGGATGCGCTGGTAGGTCGTCGCGGCCGACTGTGGGCGGGGCGTGAACATCAGCTGGTAGAGCGCCGGGTTGTCGGCGGCGAATGCCATGTGGTCGTCCCAGCCGGCGTACAGGTCGGCGACGGGATCGTCGGTGACCTCGAGCTCGGTCTTTCGCAGTGCGTAGCGCTCGAGACCGGTGTCGGCGACGGCGTCCAGCAGGCCCCGCTTGTCACCGAAGAGCCGATAGAGCACCGGCTGGGTCACTCCCGCCTCGTCGGCGACCGCCCGGGTGGCGATGTCACCGTCCGCCGACGCGGCCAGCTGCCGCTCGGCGGCCGCGATCAGCGCCGCCCGGACGGTGGCGTCATTGGCAGGGCCGCTGGAGCCGCGCTGACGGTGGGAGGCATCGCTCATGAATCAATGCTACGGCACGGCGCTAGCGGTGATCGGGGATGTCTGTTACGGTTGCCGTATCAGCGATAAGCCAGATGGCTATCGCCACTAATGATCTTGGAGGCGAGACTCTTGTCCAACCAACGAGTCGCCATCGTCACCGGCGCTTCACGAGGCATCGGTCGCGCCATCGCCACCACCCTGGCGGCCTCCGGGCAGGCCGTCGTCGTCGGCTACGCCGGCGACCACGCCGCGGCGGAGCAGGTCGTGGAGGAGATCACCGCCGCCGGCGGGCAGGCCGTGGCCGTTCAAGCCGACATCGCCGACGAGGATGCGGTCGCCGGGATGTTCGACACCGCCCAGCGGTCCTTCGGCGGGGTCGACGTCGTCGTCAACTCCGCCGGCCGCCTGTCGCTGTCCCCGATCGCCGACCTGGCCCTCGCCGACCTCGACGCGCTGCACCGCACCAACATCCGCGGCACGTTCGTCATGGCCCGCGAGGCAGCACGCCGGATCCGTCCGGGCGGCGCGATCGTGATGCTGTCCACCTCGATCGTCGGCCTGCAGTTCCCCGGCTACGGTGCCTACGCTGCCAGCAAGGGCGCCGTCGAGGCCATGACCCTCATCCTGGCGCGCGAGATGCGCGGTCGCGACGTCACCGTCAACGCGGTTGCTCCCGGCCCCACCGCCACCGACCTGTTCCTCGACGGCAAGGACCAGGCCACCATCGAGCACCTGGCCAAGCAGCCCCCGCTGGAACGGCTCGGCACCCCGGCCGACATCGCCGAGGTCGTCGCGTTCCTGACCGGGCCGGGCGGGCGCTGGGTCAACGGCCAGGTCGTGCGGGCCAACGGCGGGATCATCTGATGGCCGTCATCCTGCTCACCGGCGCATCCAGCGGCTTCGGCCGGTTGACCGCGCACGCGCCGGCCCGCGGCGGCCACACGGTCGTCGCCGGAATCCGTCGGTGCCCAGCGGGTCAACCGTACCGCCCTGCCGGTATTGCGAGAACAGCGATCCGGGCGCCTTCACCTCCGGCACCAACCACTTCCTCCACGCCGGTCGCCCCGACGACCGGGAACGAGAGGCCGCCTACGACCACCACTACGGCCGGTTGCGCACCGACATCAACCAGCGCCTTGCCGACCTGATCCCTCCGGATGCCGACGCACAGTCGGTCGCCGACGAGACAGCACCACCCCATCCGAGAGGAACACCCGTCATGCCGTTCGCCAATCTGAAAGTCCCCGCCGACACCCTGACCCCGGAGTCGAAGAAGAAGCTCATCGACGCCGTCACCGACGCCTACGCCGACGTGTACGGCGAACGCGCCCGAGCCACCACCCTCGTCCTGGTCGACGAGGTCGCCGAAGGCGGCTGGGGGCTGGGCGGCAATGTCCTGACCGCCGAGATGCTCGGCCGCAGCTGATCCACGAGCGGGGTGCCGGGGCGAGGACTCGCCCCACACCCCGCCGAGCGGCTGCGGCACGGGTCCATCTCAGAAGCCGTGCGCACTGGTCCGGCCCGCTGACAGCAGCGTCGGAAGAGCGCGATCGAGCCGTACTGAAGAATCATGCGCATGGAATTCCCCGACCCACTGCGCCAGGCGGCCGTCATGGTCCCTCGATCGGCCGCCGGCGAGGCCGGGACCACCGCGGCGGACGCTGTCGACCACCTCGACCACAACGAGTACGAGATCGCGCTCGACATCCTCACCGAGTTGGGCGATGCCTACGCCGCCGAGACCTCGTTCTGGAACCTGCTGGCAGACGCGGCGGCCGAGATGAACCTGCACCGCGCCAAGGCCTGGTGCCGTTGGAGAGCGGCAGAGACCGTGCACGGCATCATCCGCGCGGACCTCCAACTACTCAGTCCTGCTCAGCCAGGTGGGCGCCGGACGGCGATACCGGGCGACGGCATACTGCGCCCCCTGTGGAACATCGGGATCGTCATGCCGGAGGGGCACCCCGACCTGCGCGTCGCCCGCATCTGGGTCGAACGGGCACCCGAACTCGAACCAGGCGCACACGGACCGGTCCGCCTCGCTCCGCTCAGCCCCGAGGGATGGCGGCACCTGCGGCCCGGCGACCGGATCACCATGCACGAACAGGCTCCTCCGACGGGAACCGCCACCATCACACAGGCGACATTCCCCGCCGAGAGAACGGATGGCCCCGGTCGGGTCCAGCCGGGATCCGACCGACTTCGCCACCCGCCGCGCTGAGTGCTAATCGCTGTGGAGCAGCTCCAGGGTGAAGCAGACAGCGGAGTCGGTGGTGACGGCGCCATCCCGTCCGGCGATGCCGGGGGCCTCGAGTCGATCGCAGAGGAAGTCGTCGAGGGTGCGTCGGCGGAGGTCCGCGCCGGCGGGTGTGCCGTCGTGGCGGGCGATCAGCAGGACGTCGCCGTCGAGTAGGTCGTCGAGCACGATGCCGGGTTCTGGATCGTCAGGGGGTGGCCGCTCCATGTCCGTGTTCACCCAGAAGGCGGGCGGTCGCTCGTGCGGGTGGGTCTCCGCGTGGGTCACGAGCGCCGGGACGGCGATGTCGAGGATCCGGGCGGCGAGCCTGCTCGGTGGGTCATCGACGAGGCTGCGCGGCACCCGCAGGCGCAGGTGTCCCCCGTCTGCGTCGAGGTGGGCGCTCACGGTCGGTGTGGTGGCCTCTTCAGGGTCGTCCGCGGCGCCGACGGTGATGTGCAGCGCGTGAGTCGTTGCGGCGGCGACGAACGGCTGCCACAGGCCCAGGCAGTGCTCGACGGTGGTGACGGCGGTCTGCAGCTTCCGTGCCTTCGCGGCGGTGAGGCCGGCGGGGTCCGCCTTCAGGGTCACGATGGGGTCTGGATGGTCCATGCCGTCGCCTTCGCGTGGGGGGCGATGAGGGTGTGCTGGTCGACGACGGTGCCGAGCGCCTGGCGGACGTTGCGGCATTGCCGGGCGACGGTTGCCGAGGTGGGCTCCTTGACGGCGAGCACGAGCTGATCGGGGCCCAGCGATGTGGCCAGACGGGTCAGGTGGGCGTTGATGTCGGCGTAGGAAGGCGGTGGCGGCGGTGGGCCGAACGGATCGCGTACCCCGGGGTCGCCGCGGTGGCCACCTGGGCCGACGGCCGCGGGGGCGCCGATGTCGTATCGTTCGCCGATCACGTGCAGGGCGTGCAGCATCGCTTGGAAAAGGCGCAGGCTGAGCAGCCCGTCGCCGGGTTCGGCCAGCCAGGAAATGGGGATGCGCAGGTCGCAGCGGATCGTCTTCGGTCCTGCGCCGCGTCTGGTCTTCACGAGCTCGACGCCGGCCGCGGTGTCGCTCTGCGGCAGCAGGCGCATGTTCACATGGCTGTGGGCGGGGAACCGGCGTCTGAGCCACGCCTGACCGGCGAAGCAGCGGGTGACGCGCTCAGCCACCTCCGTGGAGACGGAGCTCATGCGCTCGTACAGCACGGGGTCGACCCCTGTCAGCGACTTGAACCGTGTGTACGGATCGAGCCAGAAGGTCATAACGAGCATTCTAGAGATATTTCCCCCTCGCCCCGATGAGCTCGGCCGACCTCGGATGAGGTATCGACGCACGGCGCTGGAGACGAGGTTGCGATCGGGAGCAGCGTGGCGGTCGCCCACGGATGCGACTCCGGACGGGAATGGCGGGCTCCGTAATGGGATGCCAACTATCCCGGTCGTTCTTCCGGATATCGACGAGTGCCATTACTGTCCTGTGCGGATTTACTCGACACACAACGGGGGAAAGTGATGGTTGCAAGTGGACGAAGGCTGCTCCGCGGCCGGGTGATGGCGGTGCTGGCGGCCTCGGCCGTCGGGCTGGCCGGTCTGGCCGCGGCCGACCAGGCGGTCGCGATGGCCGGACCGACGGCCGACGCGGCCTACGGGTACGTGGTCAAGGTGGGCGTCGGAACGGAACGCAGCTGTACCGGGGTGCTGGTGAATCCGCACCTGGTGGCCACGTCGAAGGAGTGCTTCACCGTCGGATCGGCCGCGCCGGTCACCGGGCCGCCGCCGTCCGGCAGCACCGTGACGACCCGCTCGGACCAGCCCGCGGCCGCGCAGACCGTGGCGGTCGACTATCTGCACGTACGCGACGACCGGAACCTGGTCGTGGCGCATCTGGCCAAGAGTGTGAACGGCGTGCGGGGCAGTGCTCCGGTGTCGGCCTCCGCCCCGGTCGCCGGCGACACGCTACGGGTCCTCGGCTTCGGCCGTACCTCGACCGAATGGGTTCCGGCCCTGCCCCACACCGGTCAGGTCTCGGTGCAGGACGCCTCGGCGACGGGTCTGGGGGTCACGCCGCTCGGTGACGGCACGATCTGCAAGGGCGACGCCGGTGGCCCCGTGATCCGCGAGAACAGCGACGGCACGGCCGAGCTGGTCGCCGTGCTCAGCACCTCCTGGCAGGGCGGATGTCTCGGCGAGACCAGCACGCGACGTGACGCCACGGCGACCCGGGTCGACGGCCTCGCCGACTGGGTCGGCCAGTTCAAGGAGTTCGAGCTGACCGGCCGCGTGGAGGCCGCCGGCGGGACCGGCTGCCTGGTCGTCAACGACGGCACCACCACCTATCAGCTTGCCGGGGGCGACGCCGCGGTCGTCAAGGCGGGCCAGACCGTCCACGTCTACGGCTACCGGGCACCGAACCCGGCCGGCTCCTGCACCCAGGGCGTCCGGATCCAGATCACCCAGGCGTACGCCGTGGAGACCGTGATCGGAACGGTGACGCGGGGCGCCGAGGGTTGCGTCCTGCTGTCCTCCGGTGGCGTGACGTACCGTCCGATCGGTGGCGATCCGGCCGTCGTCATGGTGGGCGCGAAGCTGAGCATCGCGGGCTACACCGTCTCGGGGGCCAGCAGTTGTGCCCAGGGCACGGGGTTCCGGGTCCTGTCGGTCACGCCGGCGAAGTCGGTCAGCCTGCGCGCCCGGGTCAACGGGAAGTACGTCACCGCGGACAACGCCGGTGCCAACCCACTGATCGCCAACCGGGACACCGTGGGCGGCTCGTGGGAGAAGTTCGACGCGTTCGAGCTCGGTGACGGCGTCATCGCCCTGCGGGCGCACGTCAACGGCAAGTACGTCACGGCCGAGAACGCCGGGGCCAACCCGCTGATCGCCAACCGCGACCACGTCGGCGGAACGTGGGAGAAGTTCCTGCTCGTCCGCAACGCCGACGGCAGCGTCAGCTTCAAGGCAGTGGTGAACGGCAAGTTCGTCACGGCCGACAACGCCGGGGCCGACCCGCTGATCGCCAACCGGGACACCGTCGGCGGCTCGTGGGAGAAGTTCGACCTGAACAACCTCTGACGCCGTCCGCCGTTCGAGCTCGCAACGGAGGTCCGCAGCCCGGCTGCGGGCCTCCCGAGCGGCACCATTCGCACGGTCAGAGTTTGGCGACCATGCGCTCGAGAGAGCGCGGCGCGAGGCGCAGCATCGCCGGCATGAGCCTCGTCTGACCCGGGAGCGCCATCGGCCGTCGACGGCGCAGCGCGTCGATGGTCGCCGCGGCCACCACGGCGGGCGGCAGTTTCGGCCCGGTGGTGGCCGCGTTCATGGGGGTGTCGGTGGTCGGTGGGAGAACCTCGAGCACATGGGTGCCACGCGAGCCGAGTTGGCGGCGCAGCGCCTCGGCGAATCCGTGCAGTCCGGCCTTGACGGCGCCGTACGTCGGCGCGCGGGTCGGAGAGACCAGCGCGAACCCGGAGGTCACGAACACGACCGCGTCGAGGGCGGGCCACCGCCGCAGCACGTCGCCGGTCAGGTGGATGGGAGCCGTCAGGTTCAGGGCGACCTCCTGATCCAGGGTCTCGGTGGTGTCGCCGCTGGTGAAGTCGCGTTCCACGAACGTACCGGCGTTGTTGACCAGAACGTCGAGTCGCCCGAAGCGCTCCGTGACCGCGTTCAGTAGAGCGTCGCGCGCCGATGGGAGGGTGACGTCGGCCTGGACCGCGAGCGCCTTCGGGTGGGCCCGGGTGAAGCGGGCCAGCGCTTCCGGTGACCGGCCGCAGACCGCCACGGCGGCACCGTCAGCGAGGAACGCCTCCGCCAGGCTCAGGCCGATACCCGAGGTTCCCCCGGTGATGAGGACGACTTTATCCATGCTTGCCTCCAGCAACTTTGATACCGATCGGTACCGAAGCAACCGTAGCACTTCCGAACCGATCGTTACCGAAGTCGTATGCTGGGACCATGGAGAGCAAGCGCACAGCACCGATCGGCAGGCCGCGCGGGTTCGACGCCGACGAGGCTCTGGAGCGGGCGGCGCGGGTCTTCTGGGCGCAGGGCTACGAGGGCGCAAGCCTCGACGACCTCACCGCTGCCATGGGCATCACCCGCATGAGCATGTACCGCGCTTTCGGCAACAAGGAGGAGCTGTTCCGCAAAGCGCTGCACTGGTACACCGAAGGACCGGCGTCCTACTTCGCCCGCGCCCTGGCGCAGCCGACCGCCCGGGAGGTGGCCACCGCCTATCTCGACGGCGCCGTCCGCTGCACCACCCTGCCGGACCGCCCCACCGGATGCCTCGGCGTGCAGGGCTCCCTGGCGGCCGGCGACTCCGGCCGCCTCGCGCGTGACCTGCTCGCCGCCTGGCGCGAGGAAGGAGTGACGCACCTGCGCGACCGGTTCCGTCGGGCCGTCGACGAAGGTGACCTCCCGTCCGGCGCCGACCCCGCCCTGCTCGCCCGATACCTCATGACGGTCGCGAACGGCATCGCCGTCCAGGCGGCCGGCGGCACCCCTCGCGAGCAGCTCCACCCGATCGCCGAGATGACGCTGCGGTCCTGGCCGTCGTCATAGGCGGGAGCCGGGCACGGCGTCCCGGCGCCCGCCTGTCGTGCGGCCGAGCACGAGACGGATCGTCTCCCGGGTCCGGCCTGAGGCGGCGCCTCCACCCCGCGAAACCCCGCCGGACCGTACGCCCCGGCCGTGAGACCCCGGCCGTGGACCCCCGTCAGTGGCGGCCGGGTCGGGTGGCCAGACGCCATGCCCCGGGCAGCAGGCCGGCCGCCAGCAGGATCTTGAGGGCGTCGCCGAGCAGGAACGGGACCAGGCCGACGGTGATCGCCTGCTGCGGGCTCAGCTGCAGGGTGACCGCCAGCCAGGTCACGCCGACGGCGTAGACGACCAGGTTGCCGAGCAGCATCGTGGGCGCCACCCGCCACGGGGTGCGGTCCGCGCCGTGACTCGCCAGCGCCCCGACGACGGCGGAGGCCAGCACCATGCCGGCGAGGTAGCCGAACGTGGCGCCGGGCAGGCCGGAGGTGCCGCCCGCGAACCAGGGCACACCGGCCAGGCCGGCGAGGACGTAGGTCAGGCTCGCTGCCGGGCCACGCCACGGGCCGAGGGCCGCGGCGGCGAGCAGCACGGCGAACGTCTGCCCGGTCACCGGGACCGGGCTGCCCGGCACGGGCACGCTGATCTGGGCGCTGACACCGATGAGCGCGGCGGCCCCGGCGACGAGCAGCACGTCACGGACCGCCGAACGCCGGGTGGTCAGCAGGTCGGCCAGGACGAGCCGGGGTGCGGGCAGGGCGAGGTGGGACATCAGTGCTGCTCCATCAGGTCGGAGGCCGGGTCGGAGGCCGGGTCGGAAACCGGGTCGGAAACCGGGTCGGAAACCGGTTCGGAAACCGGGTCGGAAACCGGTTCGGAAACCGGGTCGGAAACCGGGTCGGAAACCGGGTCGGAAACCGGGTGTGAAATCGGGTCGAAAGCCAGCTCCGAGACCGGGTGCGAGACCGAGTGCGAGATCGGGTGCGAGACCGGGTCGGAAACGGCGGGTGACTTCGGCAGGGCGGCGAGCAGGGCGGTGATCTCGGCGGCGTGGTCGATGAGGAAGAAGTGGCCGCCGCTGAAGGTGCGCACCTCGACGGGGCCGGTGGTGTGCTCACGCCAGGTGGTCGCCTCGGGGCCGCTGACCACCGGGTCGTCCATGCCGATCAGGACCGTGAGCGGGCAGTCGAGGCGGGCGCCGGGCCGGTGCCGGTACGTCTCGATGGCCCGGTAGTCGGCGCGCAGGGCGGGCAGGAACATCCGCAACAGGTCCGGGTCGGCGAGCAGGTCGGCTTTCGTGCCGCTGAGCCGCCGGATCTCCTCGATGATGCCGTCGTCGTCGCGCAGGTGGATGCGTTCCTCGCGGTAGCGGGACGGCGCGCGCCGGCCGGACGCGAAGATCCGCAGTGGGGCGGGGCGCCCGGCTTCGGCCAGGCGCAGGCCGATCTCGTACGCCAGGACGGCACCCATGCTGTGCCCGAACAGGGCGACCGGCCCCGGACCGTCGTCGACCAGGGCTTCGGTGATCAGGTCGGCCAGAGTGTGCAGGTCGTCGACGGCGGGTTCACGGTGGCGGTCCTGCCGGCCGGGATACTGCACGGCGAGGACCTGCACGTCGGGGGCGAGTGCCTTGGACAGTGGGAAGAAGAAGCTCGCGGAGCCCCCCGCGTGGGGCAGGCAGACGAGCCGGACGGCGGTGGGTGCGCCACTGTGCAGGCGGCGCAGCCAGCGGCCGGGTTCGACCGGCGTGGTCACGGCGTGGTCCTCTCGGATGCGGTGAGGGCGTGCGGCGACGGCAGGTATCCGGCGCTCACGAAGAAGTCGAGGTATCGCTCGAACAGGTCGGCGGTGAGCTCCGGGCAGGTGACGCCGGTGCCGTCGAGGGCCTGCTCGGTGCCGCTGACGTCGATCGGCGGATAGAACGAGCCACTGTCGGCGATCATCATCTCGAAGGCGTCGAGCAGCGGCAGCAGTGCGTTGTCCCGGTCGGCCTGCACGGCCGCCTTCCAGGCCGCCGGTTCCGTCTCGGCCAGCGGGTAGCCGTAGGAGCGCAGCAGCTCGACGATCCGGGTCAGCGGCAGCGAGCTGCGGTTGTAGAAGTGGAACGTCTCCCCCGCGGCGTCGGCCTTGCGGGACAGCGCGACGATGCCGGCGCTGACGTGGTCGACCGGCACCAGGTGGTACGCGCCGGCCAGCTGGTCGGGCACCGCGCCGGCCTGGACCATGCCCTTGACGGTGAGCCACACGAAGTCGCGGGTCTGGCAGGCGCCGTTGCGCTGGTCGCCGGAGATCACGTCGACCCGGTACACCGACACCGGCAGTCCCCGGTCGCGGGCGAGGCCGATGATCTGCTCGGCGACCCACTTGGTGCGCAGGTAGCCGCTGGGCAGCGCCTCGGGCGGGCCGGTCGGGTCGTCGACGGCCAGCGGCGCCCCGGCGGTGACCGGGCCGGCGAAGACGCCGACCGTCGACACGTGGTGCACCGGCACGGTGCGGTGCCGGGCGGCCAGCCGCAGGATCTCCTGGGTGCCGCCGACATTGGCGACCTTCAGTTCGGCGTACGGCCGCAGCCAGTTGACGGTCGCACCGGCGTGGTAGACGACGTCGACCGTACGGGCCAGGTGGTCGAAGGTCTCCGCATCGATGCCGAGGCCCGGCGCGGCCAGATCGCCGACCACGACGGAGAGCCGCGCCTCGTCGACCTCGTCCCACACCCGGTACCAGCGCATGTTCTCGCGGATGCGGGCCAGCGCATCGGCTTCGTCGCGCCCACGGACCAGGCAGTGGATCCGCGCGCCGGTGTCGCGCATCAGGTCCCGCAGCAGGAACGCGCCGAGGAACCCGGTGGCACCGGTGAGCAGGATCTCGCGAGGGTCGTCGGCGACCGTCACGACGGTCGCCGCGGGGCGGATGTCGTCGGCGAGGGTCACCTCCGCGGCGAAGTCGATCCGGGAGCCCGCCGCGTCCGCCTGCCCGGGGGTCCGGTTCAGCTCTCCCAGCAGGAAGCCGGCGAGCCCGGCCGGGGTGGGGTGGTCGAACACGACGGTCGGCGGCAGCGCCAGTCCGGTCTCGGCGGTGAGCCGGTTGCGCAGCTCGACCGCGGTCAGCGAGTCGAAGCCCTGGTCGCTGAAGGATCGCCCGGCGTCGACGGTGCCGGTGTCGCGGTGCCCGAGCACCCCGGCCACCGCGCCGACGACCACCTCACGGACCAGCGCCTCCCGATCGGTGTCGGTCAGCCCGGCCAGCCGATCGGCCAGGGCGCGGGAGTCGCCGTCGGTGTTGCGGGCGGCCGGCCGGCCGATGCCGCCGATCAGCGCGCGCAGCAGCGGGGTGGCTTGGTCGCGGCGTTCCCGCAGCGCGGCCACGTCGAGCGGGGTGGCCACGAGCGCGGGCTGCGGGGCGCGGAGCGCGGCGTCCAGGAGGGTGGTGCCGTGCGGCACGGCGATCGGTGGGAAGCCGGCGCGGACGATGCGGCGGCGGTCGGCCTCGGTGAGGTGCCCGGTGATACCGGTGTCCTGCTCCCACAGGCCCCACGCGATCGAGGTGGCGGGCAGCCCACGGGCACGCCGGTGGACGGCGAGGCCGTCGAGGAACGCGTTCGCGGCGGCGTAGTTGCCCTGCCCCGCGCCGCCGATCACACCGGCGATCGAGGAGAACAGCACGAACGCGGTCAGCGGCCGGTCCCGGGTCAGCTCGTGCAGGTGCCAGGCGGCGTCCGCCTTGGGGCCCAGAACGGCACTCAGCCGCCCGGGGGTGAGCGAGCCGATCAGGGCGTCGTCGACCACACCGGCGGTGTGCACGACGGCGGTGAGCGGATGGCCGGCCGGGATCGTCGCGAGGGCCGCCGCCAGCGAGTCCCGGTCGGCGACGTCGCACGCCACGATGTCGACGTGGGCGCCGAGGTCGCGCAGCTCCTGGCGGAGCTGATCGGCTCCGGCGGCGTCCGGGCCGCGACGGCTGGTGAGCAGCAGCCGGGGTACGCGGTGACGCGTCACCAGATGCCGGGCGACCACGGCTCCGAGCGCTCCGGTGCCACCGGTGATCAGCACGGTCCCGTCGGACGGCCAGGCCACGGCCGGGGCGCCGGGCGCGGTCCGGGTCAGTTCCGGCTTCAGCAGCGTCTCGCCGCGGACCGCGAGCTGGTGTTCGCCGGTGGCGACCGCGGCCGTCAGCGTCTCGGTGGGCAGCGGCCACCGGTCGGTGTCGAGCAGGACGATCCGGCCGGGCGCCTCGGACTGCGCGGATCGCAGTAGACCCCACACCGCCGCGGCCGCGGGGTCGACGATCTCCCCGTCGACGGCGGCGACCGCGCCACGAGTGACGGCCACCAGCGGCACCGCGGCGAGCCGGGAGTCGGCGAGCCAGTCCTGGACGAGTGCCAGCGCCCGCCCGGCCGCCTCGTGCGCCGACGCCGGCAGCGGACCGGACGGCGGTTCGAGATAGGCGTGGACGGCTTCGGCGCCGGTGGCCACGTGGTGTCCGGCGCCGTCCCGCACCGCACCCCAGCGGGACGGGCCCCCGGCACGGGCGGCCGCCGGTGTCCAGGCGAGCGCGAACATGCTGTCGCCGGGCCGGTGGGTGGCGTCGGCCAGCTCCCCGGCGTCGGCGGGGCGCACGGTGACACCTTCGATGAGGGCGACCGGACAGCCGGTACGGTCGGCGAGCCGCACCGTGACAGTGCCGGCTCCGGCCGGTAGCACCTGAACCCGCAGCGCGGTGGCTCCCGTGGCGTACAGCTCGGCCCGGACCACGTCCCGGATCTCGCCGACGGTCCGCAGAGCCGCGTCCAGCAGGGCCGGGTGCAGCCCGTACGCGCCGGGGTCGGTGTCCTCCGGAAGGGCCACCTCGGCGTGCGTCTCCCCCGGCCGGGTCCCGGAGGGCGGCCACTCGGTGAGGTCGAAGGAGCCCGCCGGGCCGCCGGTGTGCAGGTGCCCGTGGGCGTGCAGGGTCCACGGGTTGTGGCTGCCGTCGGGACGCGCGTACAGCGCGACGGGACGGCGGCCGTCGGAGGCGGGCGCGCCGACCCGGACCTGGGTGGCGAGCGTGGCCGCGGCGGGCCGGACCAGCGGGACGGTGATCGTCAGGTTCTCCAGAACGCCCGCGCCGACCTCGTCACCGGCACGGATCAGCAGGTCGATGACGGCCGCGGCGCTCACGTCCGCCGACGACCGGCCGGCGAACAGCGTCTCGTCACCACCGGCGACCGGCATCTCGACACCGAGCAGCGGATGGCCCGTGTCGGCTCCACCGGCCGGTGTGGCCGAACCCTGCGACGCCTCGATCCAGTAGCGCTTGCGCTGGAAGGGGTAGGTCGGCAGGTCGACCCGGCGGCCACCGGCCAGCAGCGGAGACCAGTCGACGTCGCGTCCGGTCACGTGCAGATGCGCGAGAGCGGTCAGGAACGTCGGGCGGCCCTTGCGCATGGCCGGCGCGACCACGGTGGTGGTCTCCAGGCTCTGCTGGACCAGCGCCGACAGCACCGCGTCCGGACCCAGCTCGACGAACCGGGTCACGCCCTGCTCCTGCAGAGTGACCACACCATCGTGGAACCGCACCGCCTGCCGGACCTGCCGGCCCCAATACTCAGGACTGAGGATCTCGTCACCGGCGAGCTGTCCGGACACGTTCGACACCAGCGGAATCCGGGGCGGCGACAACCGCAACCCGGCCACCACCGAGACGAACTCCGGGATCACCTCGTCCATGTGCGCCGAGTGGAACGCGTGGCTCACCGCAAGCTGCCGAACCCGGCGACCCTCAGCACGCCAACCCGCGACCACCCGCTCGACCGCATCGGCGTCACCGGACAGCACCACCGAACGCGGACCATTCACCCCCGCCACCGACACACCAGCGACCAGGGCGATCTCGTCCTCGGAAGCCTCGACCGCCACCATCACACCGCCCTCACGAGCGGCCTGCATCAAACGGCCACGCGCCGCCACCAGACGACACGCGTCGGGCAGGTCGAGCACACCGGCCACGTGAGCAGCGGCAACCTCACCGATCGAATGACCCAGCACCGCATCCGGGACCACGCCGAAGGACTCGGCGAGACGGAACAGCGCCACCTCGACCGCGAACAACGCCGCCTGCGTGAACACCGTCTGACCGATCAACGCGGCATCCGCCGACCCTTCAGGCGCGAACACCACCGAGGCCAGCGGCCGATCCAGAACCGGGTCCAACTGCTCACACACCGCATCGAACGCCGCAGCATAGACCGGGAACCGCTCGTAAAACTCACGGCCCATACCCACCGACTGCGCGCCCTGACCGGTGAACAGGAACGCCGTCCTCCCGGCCGACCGGGCACCCACGACGACCTCGTCACCCAACAGCACCGCCCGGTGATCCAACAGCGCCCGCCCGTTCACCAGCGACCAGCCGACATCCAGCGGATTCAGGCCGGCCGCGGCGTCACGCAGCCGCTGGGCCTGCTCGCTCAGCGCCGCCTCGCTCCGCGCCGAGAGCACCCACGGCACCACCTCGGGCGCGTCGGCGGGTTCGGGCTGCGGCTGGGCCGGGGCCTGTTCCAGGATGACGTGAGCGTTGGTGCCGCTCACGCCGAAGGCGGACACACCGGCCCGCCGGGGCGCCCCGGACTCCGGCCACGGCTGCTGCTCGGTCAGCAGCCGGACCGCCCCGGAGTCCCAGTCGACGATCGGGTTCGGCTCGTCGACGTGCAGGGTCCGGGGCAGGACGCCGTGCCGGATCGCCTGGACCATCTTGATGACCCCGCCGACACCGGCGGCGGCGACGGAGTGCCCGATGTTGGACTTCAGCGAGCCGAGCCACAGCGGCTTGTCGGCGGGTCGCTGACCGTAGGTGGCCAGCAGTGCCTGCGCCTCGATCGGGTCACCCAGCCGCGTGCCGGTGCCGTGCGCCTCGACGGCGTCCACTTCGGACACGTTCAGCCCGGCCGACGCCAGGGCCTGACGGATCACCCGCTCCTGCGAGGGCCCGTTCGGGGCGGTCAACCCGTTCGACGCCCCGTCCTGGTTGACTGCTGTACCCCGTACCACCGCAAGGATCTTGTGGTTGTTGCGCTGCGCGTCGGAGAGCCGCTCCACCAGCAGCAGACCGACACCCTCGGACCAGCCGGTGCCGTCGGCGGCCTTCGCGAACGACTTGCAGCGCCCGTCCGCCGACAGCCCGCGCTGCCGGGAGAAGTCGACGAACCCGCCCGGATGCCCGTTGACCGTGGCGCCACCGGCGAGGGCGAGCGTCGACTCGCCGCGACGCAGCGACTCCACCGCCAGATGCAGGGCCACCAGCGACGACGAGCAGGCCGTGTCCAGGGTGACGGCCGGGCCGTCGAAGTCGAAGAAGTACGAGATCCGGCCGGACGCGACACTGTTGAGCCGCCCGGTGGTCAGGTATCCCTCCAGCTCCTCAGGACCGTCCAGGTCGAGGTAGGTCTGCCCGGCGACGCCCGCGAAGACCCCGGTCCGGCTGCCCTTCAGCGTCGCCGGGTCGATGCCAGCGTTCTCGAACGTCTCCCACGCCGTCTCCAGCAGCACCCGCTGCTGCGGGTCCATGGACAGCGCCTCCCGCGGCGAGATGCCGAAGAAGCCGGCGTCGAAGGTGGTCGCGCCGTCGAGGAAACCCCCTTCCCGGGTGTACGACGTGCCGGTGCCGTTCGGGTCCGGGTCGTAGAGGCGCTCCACATCCCAGCCACGGTCGGCCGGCCACGGGGTGATCCCGTCGCGGCCCTCCAGGACCAGCTGCCACAGCTCCTCCGGCGATCCGGCCCCGCCCGGGAAGCGGCAGGCCATCCCGATGATCGCGATCGGCTCCTGCCCGGCCGACTCCAGTTCCCGCACACGTTCGCGGGTCTTCTGCAGGTCGGCGGTGACCCACTTCAGGTATTCGACGAGTTTCGCTTCGTTGTCAGCCACTGGTCACTGTCTTTCCGGGAGCGCGAGCGGGTGTCGAGGTCGGGACGGCGTCAGTTCGACAGGCGCCCGAGCTCGTTGTCGATCAGGTCGAAGATCTCGCTGGCCGAGGCCGAGGCGATGCGGTTCTGCAGGTCGGGGGTGTCCTCGGCGGGGGCGGGCCCGGTCAGCCGGGACACCATCGCCTCCAGTCGTGCGGTGACCGCGTCCCGTTCCCCGCCGTCGGCGACCCCGGTGAGCAGGGCCTCCAGCCGGTCGAGCTCGGCCAGCACCGGGCGGGCCGGTGTGAGCTGGGCGAGGACGTGCTCGGTCAGCGCCTGCGGGGTCGGGTGGTCGAAGACCGCGGTGGCCGACAGCCGCGTGCCGGTCACCGCGTTGAGCCGCTGCCGCAGCTCGACGGCGGTCATCGAGTCGAAGCCGAGCTCCTGGAAGGAGCGGTCCGCGTCGAGGGCGTCCGGATCGGGGTGGCTCAGGACCGCGGCGGCCTCGGCACGGATCATCCGGGCCACCGCTTCGCGCCGCTGTGCGGGCTCGAGTCCGGCGAGCGGTTCCGACTTCTCGGTACGCGCCGCGGGCCGTACCCGCGCCGGTGCGGAGGTGACGACCTGCGCCGCCCCCACCTCGGTGAACGCCTCCAACGGGACGTCCCGGAACTCCAGCGAAGCGACGGTCAGCACCGGCCGGCCACTCTCGTCGGCCAGGTGCAGGCTGATCGTCGCGTCATCGGTGGCCCGGGCCCGGACGCGTACCGCGGTGGCGCCGGTGGCGTGCAGCCGCACCCCACGCCAGGTGACCGGCACCCGGACCGCGTCGCCGTCGGCCGGGTCGACCGCGCCGGCCACTGCCGCGTCGAGCAGCAGCGGGTGCACGCCGAAGGCGGCGGCCTCGGCGCGGTGGTCCTCCGGCAGGGTCACCTCGACGCCGTCGTCTCCGAACGGCTCCGGTGAGTCGTCCGTCTCGACCTGCAGGCTGCCCTCGGCGTGGAGGGTCCACGCGTTCGCGCTGCCGTCAGGGCGGGCGTGCAGCGTCACCGGCCGCCGGCCGCCGGAGCCGGGTGCACCGACCCGGACCTGGGTGGCCAGTGCGGAGCCCTCCGGCAGCAGCAGCGGGGCGACGATGGTCAGCTCGGCCAGCGTCGAGGCGCCGACCTGGTCACCGGCACGGATCAGCAGGTCGACGACGGCCGACGCCGGGACGACCGTGTGCCCGGCGATCCGGTGGGCGCCCAGCCAGGCTGACGGTGCCAGACGTCCGGCGAAGAACGTCTCGTCGGCGCCGGCCACCGGCATCTCGACACCGAGCAGCGGATGGCCCGTGTCAGCGCCGCCCGCCGCGGTGGTGGACGCTTCGATCCAGTAGCGCTTGCGCTGGAAGGGGTAGGTCGGCAGGTCGACCCGGCGCCCGCCGGCCAGCAGTGGAGACCAGTCGACGTCGCGTCCGGTCACGTGCAGATGCGCGAGAGCCGTCAGGAACGTAGGGCGGCCCTTGCGCATGGCCGGCGCGACCACGGTGGTGGTCTCCAAGCCCTGCTGGACCAGCGCCGACAGCACCGCGTCCGGACCCAGCTCGACGAACCGGGTCACGCCCTGCTCCTGCAAAGTGACCACACCGTCGTGGAACCGCACCGCCTGCCGGATCTGCCGGCCCCAGTACTCGGCGGTCAGGATCTCGTCACCGGCAAGTTGCCCGGACACGTTGGACACCAGCGGAATCCTGGGCGGCGACAACCGCAAACCGGCCACGATCTCGACGAACTCCGGGATCACCTCATCCATGTGCGCCGAGTGGAACGCGTGACTCACCGCCAACGGCCGAACCCGGCGACCCTGACCACGCCAGCCCGCGACCACCCGGTCCACCGCATCGGCGTCACCGGACAGCACCACCGAACGCGGACCATTCACCCCCGCCACCGACACCCCGGGCGTCGGCACGATCTCCTGCTCCGACGCCTCGACCGCGACCATCACACCGCCCTCACGAGCGGCCTGCATCAACCGGCCACGCGCCGCCACCAGACGACACGCGTCGGGCAGGTCGAGCACCCCGGCCACGTGAGCAGCCGTGACCTCACCGATCGAATGACCCAGCACCGCATCCGGGACCACGCCGAAGGACTCGGCGAGACGGAACAGCGCCACCTCGACCGCGAACAGCGCCGCCTGCGTGAACACCGTCTGATCGATCAGCGCGGCATCCGCTGACCCTTGCGGGGCGAACACCACCGAGGCGAGGGGCCGGTCCAGAACCGGGTCAAGCTGCTCGCAGACCGCGTCGAACGCCGCGGCGTAGACCGGGAACTGCTCGTAGAGCTCGCGGCCCATGCCGACCGACTGCGCGCCCTGACCGGTGAACAGGAACGCCGTCCTCCCGGCCGACCGGGCGCCGACGATGACGTCGTCGCCGAGCAGGACCGCGCGGTGGTCCAGCAGCGTCCGGCCGTGGACCAGCGACCAGCCGACGTCCACCGGGTTCAGGTCGGCTGCGCCGTCGAGCAGGCGCTGCACCTGGTCGCGTACGGCCGATTCGCTGCGAGCCGAGAGCAGCCACGGCACCATCTCCGGTGCTTCGGCCGGTTCGGGCCGGGCCTGGGTGGGGGGCTGCTCCAGAATGACGTGGGCGTTGGTGCCACTGATGCCGAACGACGACACCGCCGCGCGGCGCGGGCCACCCGTCTGCGGCCACGGCTGCTGCTCCGTCAGGAGTTGCACCGCGCCGGCCTCCCAGTCGACGTGCGGCGACGGCTCGTCCACGTGCAGCGTCTGAGGCAGGATGCCGTGACGCATCGCCTGGATCATCTTGATGACCCCGCCGACACCCGCCGCCGCCTGCGCGTGGCCGATGTTCGACTTGAGCGAGCCCAGCAGCAGCGGCTTGTCGGCGGGTCGCTGACCGTAGGTGGCCAGCAACGCCTGCGCCTCGATCGGGTCACCCAGCCGCGTACCCGTACCGTGCGCCTCGACCGCGTCCACATCCGACACGTCCAGGCCCGCGACCGACAGCGCCTGACGGATCACGCGCTGCTGTGAGGGCCCGTTCGGGGCGGTGAGACCGTTCGACGCCCCGTCCTGGTTGATCGCCGAACCCCGTACCACCGCAAGAATGTGGTGGTTGTTGCGTTGGGCGTCGGAGAGCCGCTCCACCAGCAGCAGACCGACGCCCTCGGACCAGCCCGTGCCGTCCGCTGCCGCCGCGAACGACTTGCAGCGGCCGTCGACCGCCAGGCCCCGCTGCCGGGAGAACTCGACGAACGACTGCGGGGACGCCATGACCGTGGCGCCGCCGACCAGCGCGAGGTCGCACTCTCCGGCGCGCAGCGCGTTCGCCGCCAGGTGCAGCGCGACCAGCGACGACGAGCAGGCGGTGTCGACGGTGACCGCCGGGCCCTCCAGGCCGAGCGCGTAGGACACCCGGCCCGAGGCCACGCTGCCCGCGGTGCCGCTGGCCAGATAGCCCTCCAGCTCGGCGGGGATGCGGTCCAGGTTGGTGCCGTAGTCGTGGTACATGACGCCGGTGAACACGCCCGTGTTGCTGCCCCGCACGGTGGCCGGGTCGATCGACGCGTTCTCGAACGTCTCCCACGCGGTCTCCAGCAGCAGTCGCTGCTGCGGGTCGGTGGCCAGCGCCTCGCGGGGTGACATGCCGAAGAACTCGGGGTCGAACAGGTCGGCGTCGTGCAGGAAACCACCCTCCCGGCTGTACGACGTGCCGACGTGCTCCGGATCCGGGTCGTACAGCCGCTCCAGATCCCAGCCACGGTTCACCGGGAACCCACTCACCGCATCGGTCCCGGACACCACGAGATCCCACAGCTCGTCCGGCGACGACACCCCACCCGGATAGCGGCAGGCCATGCCCACGACCACGATCGGATCGTCGGTCACCTTCGGCGCGCGTGCCGCCGCGGCGACCGCGGGGGCCGCCGTGGTCGTGCCCAGCTCAGCGGTCAGGTGGCGGATCAGGTCGGCGGGGCTGGGGTGGTCGAAGATCAGCGTGGTCGGCAGCCGCAACCCGGTGACGGTGTTGAGCTGGTTGCGCAGCTCGACCGCGGTCAGCGAGTCGAAGCCGAGCTCCTGGAAGGACCGGTCGACCGCGATCCGGCTCGCGTCGGTGTGGCCGAGCACGGCGGCCAACTGGCCGGTGACGAGGTCACGCACGGCAAGTGAGCGGTCGGCCGGCGCCAGCCCGGCGAGCCGCTGCGCCAGGGGGCTGCCCACCGTGGCCGTCCGCCGGCCGTCCGGCACGAGTCTCCGGCCGAGTGCCGGCGCGGGGCTGGTCCAGCGGGTGACAGCGAGCACGGGCACATCCGTGGCCGTGGCCGTGTCGAACAGGGCCATCGCCTCGTCGGTGGCCAGCGGCAGCAGCCCGTAGCGGGCCATCCGCTTACGATCCACGTCACTCAGGTGACCGGTGATCTCACTGGCCTGCTCCCACAGACCCCACGCCAGCGACGTACCCGGCAGACCATTCGCCCGCCGATGCTGCATCAACGCGTCCAGGAACGTGTTACCCGCCGCATAGTTACCCTGCCCCGCCGTACCCAGCAGACCCGCAATCGACGAATACACCACGAACGCCTGCAACGACAGATCACGCGTCAACTCATGCAACAACCACGCCGCATCCACCTTCGGCCGCAACACCCGGGAGAGCCGCTCCGGCGTCAACCCCGACACCACACCGTCATCCAGCACACCCGCCGTATGCACCACCGCCGACGGCTCGTACTCGCTGATCACCGCCGCCAACGACCCACGATCAGTCACATCACACGCGACCACATCCACCGTGGCGCCCAGACCACGCAGCTCGTCGCGCAACTCCACGGCACCGGGAGCATCGATCCCACGACGACTCAGCAACACCAGATGCGAAGTGTCGTGCTCCACCACCAGATGCCTAGCCGCCACCGCACCCAGACCACCCGTACCACCGGTGATCAACACCGTGCCCCGCGACCAATCCGGAGCCTGGCCGGACACCTCGACCCGAGTCAGGCGCGGAGCCAGGGCTTTCCCATCGCGGATCGCGACCTGCGGTTCGCCTACCTTGATCTCGGCCGGCCACTCGTCGACATCCACCAGCAGGAACCGGTCCGGGTTCTCCGACTGCGCCGAGCGCACCAGACCCCACACCGCCGCACCGGCGACATCCAGCACATCCTCGTCACCCACAGCCACCGCACGCCGCGTCACGAACACCAGCCGCGACTGCCCCGACCGCTGCATCAACTCCAGCACCTGCGCGGTCAACGCATGCGCACGCTCCACCGGCGACACATCACCGTCACCGATCAACGGCACCACCACGTCATCAGCCCCGACCGCCACGGGATCAGCCACCGGCACCCACGAAAACCCGGACAACCCGTCACCGGTCCGCAACGACTCCACCGACAACGGCCGCAACACCAGCCGCTCCACCGACACCACCGGCAGACCCGCACCGTCGACCGCGGTCAACGACACCACCAGCGAGTCGCCCTCGTCAGCGACCACCGACAAACGCACCCGCAGGTTCGCGGCCCCGGCAGCGTGAAGGCGCGCACCGGCGAACGAGAACGGCAACGACGAGCTGCCGTCGACCAGCAGCGGATGCAGCGCCGCGTCCAGCAGCGCCGGGTGCACTCCGAACGACCGCGACTGGTCCGCCGACGTCACCTCGGCATACAACTCACCGCCGGCACGCCACATCCGGCGCAGGCCCTGGAAGACCGGCCCGTAGCCGTAACCCTGCTCGGACAGCCGCTCGTAGACGCCGGTCAGATCGACCTCGGTCGCCTCCCGCGGCGGCCACACACCGACCTCCGGCGGCGTGACATCCGCGGCGATCAGCGAGCCGGAGCCGTTCCGGACCCACTCCCCCTCGTCCGCGCGGGAGTAGATCTCGAAGGTCCGCCGCCCGTCGTCCTCGGCCGGGCCGACCGCCACCTGCAGCGCGACCCCGCGACGCTCCGGCAGCACCAGCGGCGCCGACAGGGTCAACTCCTCGACCACGTCCAGGCCGAGCACGTCACCGACGCGGGCGGTGAGCTCCAGTAGGGCGGTGCCCGGGACCAGCACGGTCCCCGCGACGACGTGCTCGGTGATCCAGTCGTGAGCGCTCCGCGACAGCCGGCCCGTGAAGATCATCGAACCGTCCGCGGCCACCTCGACACCGGCGCCGAGCAGCGGGTGCCCGGTCTCCAGCAGCCCCGCCGAGGCGACGTCGGCCTGCTGCTGCGACGGCACGAGCCAGTAGCGCTCGGCCCGGAACGGATAGGTGGGCAGCGGGATCCGGTTGCCGGCCGGGGCGAGCGCGGCCAGGTCCACCGTGACACCGGCGGTGAAGGCGGCGCCGGCGGCGGTGAGCGCCGTCCGCGCCTCGGGACGCCCGGACCGCAGAGCGGCGACCGCCGTGTGCCCGCCGTCGCCGAGGACCGCACCCACCAGCCCGGTGAGGACCGGGTCGGGCCCCGCCTCGAGGAAGACGGTGACGCCCCGGCCGGCCAGGGTCCGCACGGCGTCGGCGAACCGGACGGGCCGGCGCACCTGCTCCACCCAGTAGTCCGGGGACGACCAGGACGCGGCGTCGGCGAGTTCGCCGGTGACGGTCGAGACGATCGGCAGGCGCGCGGGGGCGAAGGACAGACCGCTCACGATCCGGCGGAACTCGGCGAGCATCGGCTCCATCAGAGGCGAGTGGAACGCGTGGCTGACGGTGAGTCGCCGGGTCCGGCGGCCCTGCCCGGCGAGCGCGTCCGCGACCGCGGTCACGGCCTGGTCCGCGCCGGAGATCACCACGGCCGTGGGGCCGTTGACGGCGGCGATACCGGCCACGTCGGCGTGCTCGGCGAGCAGAGCGGTCACCTCGTCCTCGCCCGCCTCGACGGCGATCATCGCGCCGCCGGCCGGCAGATCCCGCATCAGCCGCCCACGGGCGGTCACCAGGGTCGCGGCGTCGGCGAGAGAGAGGACTCCGGCGGCGTACGCGGCGACGACCTCCCCGATCGAGTGCCCGGCGAGCAGGTCGGGCCGGATCCCCCAGGAGCCGAGCAGCCGCAGCAGGGCGACCTCGACGGCGAACAGGGCGGCCTGGGTGAAGTCGGTACGGTCCAGCAGCGCCGCCTCCGTGCTGCCCGGTGCGGCGAAGAGCACCTCGCGCAGCGGGCGGGCGAGGCCGGCGTCGAGGTGGCCGGCGACCTCGTCGAGCGCCTCGGCGAACACCGGGTACGCCTCGTACAGCTCCCGGCCCATGCCGAGACGCTGCGCGCCCTGACCGGTGAACAGCACCGCGATGCGCGCCGATTCGGTCGTGCGAACGGTCCCGTCGTCGGCGAGGGCGGCGAGCCCGGCCAGCAACTCGTCACGGGTGCCGCCGGTGATCGCGGCGCGCGCGGCGTGACGGGCCCGCCCGGTGGCGAGGGTGAACCCGACGTCGGCCGGGTCGATGTCCGGGCGGTCGGCGACGAACCGGTGCAGCCGACCGGCTGATTCGCGCAGGCTCGTCTCGTCGCGGGCGGACAGCGGCCACAGCACGGCGCCGGGCTCCGCTGCCGGCCGGCGGTCGGCGGCCGGCGCCTGTTCGAGGATGACGTGGGCGTTGGTGCCGCTGATGCCGAAGGCGGACACGGCCGCCCGCCGGGGAGCCTCGCTCCGCGGCCACTGCTGCTGCTCGGTGAGCAGCCTGACCGCGCCGGCCTCCCAGTCGACGTGCGGGGACGGCTCGTCGACGTGCAGGGTCTGGGGCAGGATGCCGTGCTGGATCGCCTGGACCATCTTGATCACGCCACCGACACCGGCGGCCGCCTGGGCGTGACCGATGTTGGATTTGAGCGAGCCCAGGAACAGCGGCTTGTCCGCCGGACGCTGGCCGTAGGTGGCCATCAGCGCCTGCGCCTCGATCGGGTCACCCAGCCGCGTGCCGGTGCCGTGCGCCTCGACCGCGTCCACGTCCGACACGTCCAGACCCGCGGCCGACAGCGCCTGACGGATCACCCGCTGCTGCGAAGGACCGTTCGGGGCGGTCAGACCATTCGACGCGCCATCCTGGTTGATCGCCGAACCCCGTACCACCGCAAGGATCCGATGGTTGTTGCGCTGCGCGTCGGAGAGCCGCTCCACCAACAGCAGGCCCACACCCTCGGCCCAGCCCGTTCCGTCAGCGGCAGCCGCGAACGACTTGCACCGGCCGTCGACCGCCAGGCCGCGCTGCCGGGAGAACTCCAGGAAGGCGACCGGCGTGGACATCACGGTCGCGCCGCCGGCCAGGGCCAGGTCGCACTCGCCGCGGCGCAGCGCCGTCGCGGCCAGGTGCAGCGCCACCAGCGACGACGAGCAGGCCGTGTCGACGGTGACGGCCGGGCCCTCCAGACCGAGGGCGTACGCCACCCGGCCGGACGCGACGCTGCCGGCGCTGCCGCTGAACAGGTAGCCCTCGAACTCCTCGGCCGGCAGCTTCGGACGTGAGCCGTAGTCGTTGTACATGACGCCGGTGAACACGCCCGTCCGGCTGCCGCGCACCGCATCGGGAT
The DNA here is from genome assembly GCF_050956125.1 of Actinoplanes sp. CA-252034. NCBI lineage: Bacteria > Bacillati > Actinomycetota > Actinomycetes > Micromonosporales > Micromonosporaceae > Actinoplanes > Actinoplanes sp. CA-252034. The sequence goes on along the minus strand of NZ_CP191846.1, from coordinate 4,165,844 downwards.
CCACCCCGGCGTGCTCCAGCGCCTCCCACGCGGTCTGCAACAGCAGCCGCTGCTGCGGGTCGGTGGCCAGAGCCTCCCGCGGCGACATGCCGAAGAACTCCGGGTCGAACCGGTCGGCGTCGTGCAGGAAACCGCCCTCCCGGCAGTACGTCCGGCCCACCTGCTCCGGATCCGGGTCGAACAGGGCGTCGGTGTCCCAGCCCCGGTTCACCGGAAAACCGCTCACCGCGTCGGTGCCGGACGCCACCAGGTCCCACAACTGCTCGGGCGACGACACACCGCCCGGGAAACGGCAGGCCATGCCCACAATCGCGATCGGCTCCTGCTCGCGGTCCTCGACCTCGCGCAGGCGCTTGCGCGCGTCCTGGGCGTCGGCGATGGCGCGCTTCAGATATTCGCGAAGCTTGTCCCCGTCAGCCACGTTCGTTCAGCTCCCCAGCAGTCGTTCGTCGGTCGGTCAATGGGTGGCCGAGCCCGGCAAGGCCCGGCCACCGTTCGGGTGAGGGTCAGTCGAGGCCGTCGACGAGCGCGAACAGCTCCTCGTCGCTGGCCGCTTCCAGTTCCTGCTCGGTGGCCTGCCGCGACGCGCCCTGATGCAGGTCGAGGAGCCGGCGCAGGCGCGACTCGACCCGGGATCGGGTCGCCTCGTCCTCCGGCGCGGAACGGACCAGTTCCTCCAGCCGGTCCAGGCCGGTCATCAGGTCGGCGGCGGCCGGTTCCGCCACGGTCAGCTCGTCGCGCAGCAGTGCCGCGATCGCCGCCGGGCTCGGGTGGTCGAAGATGAGCGTGGTCGGCAGCCGCAGCCCGGTCGCGGTGTTGAGCTGGTTGCGCAGCTCGACCGCGGTCAGCGAGTCGAAGCCCAGCTCCTGGAAGGACCGATCGGCCGCGATGGCACTGCCGTCGGCGTGGCCGAGCACCGCCGCCACCTGCCCACGGACCAGGTCGAGCAGCATGCCGTCACGGTCGGCCTCGGGCACTCCGGCCAGTCGCTGCGCCAGGTCGCCACCCGCCGGCGCGGCCTGCGGCGCGCGGCGGGCCGCCGGAACAAGACCGCGAAGCACTGCCGGCACCTGCTCGCCGAGGCCGCGCAAGGCCGCGGTGTCCCACCGGGTCACCCCCAGCAGGGGTACGCCCGAAGCGGTCGCCGCATCGAACAGGGCCATCGCGTCCTCGGTGGCCAGCGGCAGCAGACCGTAGCGGGCCATCCGCTTACGATCCACGTCACTCAGGTGACCGGTGATCTCACTGGCCTGCTCCCACAGACCCCACGCCAGCGACGTACCCGGCAGACCACTTGCACGCCGGTGCTGCATCAACGCATCCAGGAACGTGTTACCCGCCGCATAGTTACCCTGCCCCGCCGTACCCAGCAGACCCGCGATCGACGAATACACCACGAACGCCTGCAACGGCAGCTCAGCAGTCAGCTCGTGCAACAACCAGGCCGCATCCACCTTCGGCCGCAACACTCTCGCCAGCCGCTCCGGCGTCAACCCCGACACCACACCGTCATCCAGCACACCAGCCGTATGCACCACCGCCGACGGCCGATGATCGCTGATCACCGCCGCCAACGACTCACGATCAGTCACATCACACGCGACCACATCGACAGTCGCGCCCAGGCCACGCAATTCGTCGGAGAGCTCTGCAGCACCTGGCGCATCCGCACCACGACGACTCAGCAGCACCAGATGCGACGCGCCATGCGCCGCCACCAGATGCCTCGCCGCGACCGCACCCAGACCACCCGTGCCACCCGTGATCAACACCGTGCCGTGCGACCAGTCCGGGGTCTCACCGGCTGCCTCGACCCGGGTCAGGCGCGGCGCGAGAACCTTCCCGCCCCGGATCGCCACCTGCGGCTCGCCTACTTCGAGGCTGGTCGGCCACTCGTCGACGTCGACCAGCACGAACCGGTCCGGGTTCTCCGACTGCGCCGAACGCACCAGACCCCACACCGCAGCCCCGGCCACATCCAGCACATCCTCATCACCCACCGCCACCGCCCGCCGCGTCACGAACACCAACCGCGACTGCCCTGCCTGCTGCATCAACTCCAAAGCCTGGGCCGTGAGCGCATGCGCACGCTCCACCGGCGACACATCGCCATCAGCGACCAACGGCACCACCACATCGCCGTCACCGACCGCCACCGGCGAGTCCACCGGCACCCACGTCACCTCGGTCAGGCCGTCACCGGTCCGGCGTCCGGCCCGCAGCGCCTCCGCCGACAACGGCCGCAGCACCAGCCGCTCCACCGACACCACCGGCAGGCCCGCACCGTCGACAGCCGTCAACGACACCACCAGCGAGTCACCCTCATCGGCGACCACCGACAGACGCACCCGCAGGCTCGCGGCGCCGGCGGCATGGATTCGCACACCGGCGAACGAGAACGGCAGCCACGAACGTCCGTCCACCAGCAGCGAATGCAACGCGGCATCCAACAGCGCCGGATGCAACCCGAACGACCGCGACTGATCCACCGGCCCGACCTCGGCGAACATCTCGCCGTCGCGCCGCCACAACCGGCCCAGGCCCTGGAACACCGGCCCGTAGCCGTACCCGGCGTCGGACAGCCGGTCGTAGAGGCCGGTCAGATCGATCTCGGTCACGCCGGCCGGCGGCCACGCCCCCACCTCGGCCGGCGCGATCTCACCGGCGACGAGCGCTCCGGTGCCGTGCCGTACCCACTCCCCCTCATCGGTTCGGGAGAAGATCTCGAAGGTACGCCGTCCGTCGTCCTCCGCCGGGCCGGTCACCAACTGCACCGCGACACCGCCGCGCTCGGGCAGCACCAGCGGGGCCGACAGGGTCAGTTCCTCGACCACGTCCAGGCCGAGTGCGTCGCCGGCGCAGTGGGCCAGCTCCAGCAGTGCGGCACCGGGGACCAGCACGGTTCCGGCGACCGCGTGGTCGGTCAGCCACGGGTGGGTGTGCCGGGACAGGCGGCCGGAGAAGAGGTGGCCGTCCCGGTCGGCCAGGCGCACCGCCGCACCCAGCAGCGGGTGGTCGGTCGCGGCCAGCCCGAGGCCGGCGGCGTCACCGGGCGTGTACGGCGCCTCCAGCCAGTAACGCTGCCGCTGGAACGGGTAGGTCGGCAGATCGACCCGGCGTCCACCGGCCAGCAGCGGTGTCCAGTCGACATCCCGGCCGGTCACGTGCAGATACGCGAGAGCGGTCAGGAAGGCCGCGCGCCCCTTGCGCATCGTCGGCGCGACGACGGTGGTGGTCTCCAGGGTCTGCTGAACCAGCGCCGACAGCACGGCGTCGGGCCCGAGTTCGACGAACCGGGTCACGCCCTGCTCGTGCAAGGTGTTCACGCCGTCGTGGAAACGAACGGCCTGCCGGATCTGATCGCCCCAGTACTGAGCGGTCAGAATCTCGTCGCCGGCGAGTTGTCCGGACACGTTCGACACCAGCGGGATCCGCGGCGGCGACAACCGCAGCCCGGCCACGATCGACACGAACTCCGGGATCACCTCATCCATGTGCGCCGAATGGAACGCATGACTGACAGCCAACGGCCGAACCCGGCGACCCAGGCCACGCCAACCCGCGACCACCCGGTCGACCGCATCGGCATCACCGGACAGCACCACCGAACGCGGACCGTTCACCCCCGCCACCGACACACCAGGAGCCAGAGTGATCTCCTGCTCCGACGCCTCGACCGCCACCATCACACCGCCCTCACGAGCGGCCTGCATCAACCGGCCACGCGCCGCCACCAGACGACACGCATCCGCGAGGTCCAGCACACCGGCCACGTGAGCAGCAGAAACCTCACCGATCGAGTGCCCCAGCACGGCATCCGGCACCACACCGAAGGACTCCGCCAGACGGAACAGCGCCACCTCGACCGCAAACAGAGCGGCCTGCGTGAAGACGGTCTGGTCGATCAGCGCCGCGTCCGCCGAACCTTCCGGGGCGAACACCACCGACGACAACGGACGATCCAGAACCGGATCCAACTGCTCACACACCGCATCGAACGCGGCTGCATACACCGGGAACTGCTCATACAACTCACGGCCCATGCCCACCGACTGGGCACCCTGACCGGTGAACAGGAACGCCGTCTTACCCGCCGACCGGGCGCCCACGATGACCTCGTCGCCCAGCAGCACCGCGCGGTGGTCCAGCAACGCGCGGCCGTTGACCAGCGACCAACCCACATCCAGCGGGTTCAGGTCGGCCGCCGCAGTCTGCAGCAGTGGTGCCTGTTCGCGGACCGCTGCCTCGCTGCGCGCCGAAAGCACCCACGGCACGACGGTCGACGGTTGCACCGGCTCGCTCTGCGGCTGGGCCGGGGGCTGCTCCAGGATGACGTGGGCGTTGGTGCCGCTGATGCCGAACGACGACACCGCCGCGCGGCGCGGGTCACCGGTCTCCGGCCAGGGCTGCTGCTCGGTGAGCAACTGCACCGCGCCGGCCTCCCAGTCGACGTGCGGGGACGGCTCGTCCACGTGCAACGTCTGCGGCAGGACACCGTGACGCATCGCCTGAATCATCTTGATCACGCCACCGACACCGGCGGCCGCCTGGGCGTGACCGATGTTGGATTTGAGCGAGCCGAGGAACAGCGGCTTGTCCGCCGGACGCTGACCGTAGGTGGCCAGCAGCGCCTGCGCCTCGATCGGGTCACCCAGCCGCGTGCCGGTGCCGTGCGCCTCGACCGCGTCCACGTCGTCGGTGGTGAGCCCGGCGCCGGCGAGCGCCTGCCTGATCACCCGCTCCTGGGAGGGCCCGTTCGGGGCGGTCAGCCCGTTCGACGCGCCGTCCTGGTTGACCGCTGTGCCCCGTACCACCGCAAGGATCTGGTGATTGTTGCGCTGCGCATCGGAGAGCCGCTCCACCAGCAGCAGACCGACACCCTCGGACCAGCCGGTGCCGTCCGCTGCCGCCGCGAACGACTTGCAGCGCCCGTCCGCCGACAGCCCGCGCTGCCGGGAGAACTCGACGAACGTGTTGGGGCTGGACATGACCGTCACGCCGCCGGCCAGGACCAGGTCGCACTCTCCGGCGCGCAGCGCGTTCGCCGCCAGGTGCAGCGCGACCAGCGACGACGAGCAGGCCGTGTCGACGGTGACCGCCGGGCCCTCCAGGCCGTACGTGTAGGCGAGCCGCCCGGAGATGACGCTGGAGGTGTTACCGGCGAGCAGGAAGCCCTCGTACTCGTCGGGCACCCGGTCGAGCCGGGAGGCGTAGTCGTCGTACATGACGCCGACGAACACGCCCGTGTTGCTGCCCCGCACGGTGGCCGGGTCGATCGACGCGCTCTCGAACGTCTCCCACGCGGTCTCCAGCAGGAGCCGCTGCTGCGGGTCGGTGGCGGTGGCCTCCCGCGGCGACATGCCGAAGAACTCCCGGTCGAACAGGTCGGCGTCGTGCAGGAAACCACCCTCCCGGCTGTACGACGTGCCGACGTGCTCCGGATCCGGGTCGTACAGCCGCTCCAGATCCCAGCCACGGTTCACCGGGAACCCACTCACCGCATCGGTGCCCGACGCCACGAGATCCCACAGCTCGTCCGGCGACGACACCCCACCCGGATAGCGGCAGGCCATGCCCACGATCGCGATCGGCTCGTCGACGGGCCCGGTGACACGTCGCGCCGTGACCGTCCGCTGTTCGCCGGAGACACGCTCGGTGAGATGGCGGGCCAGGGCGGCCGGGGACGGATGGTCGAAGACGACGGTGGCGGACAGGCGCAGCCCGGTGGCCGTGGCGAGCCGGTTGCGCAGCTCGACGGCGGACAGCGAGTCGAAGCCGGCGTCGCGGAACGCCCGGTCGGCGTCGACACCGGCGGCGGTGGCATGGCCGAGCACGACCGCGGCGATGGTACGGACGAGGTCGAGCACGGCCGCAAACCGGTCGTCGGCCGGCAGCGCGCCGATCCCGGCCGCCCAGTCCGACGCGGGCGCCGTGACGTCGGCGACGCGTCGCGGGCGGGCGCGGACCAGCGCACGCAGCGGCGCCGGCGGCTCGTCCGTGCCGTCGATGCGGGCCGGGTCGAGCAGGACCGGGACCACGAGCGGCCGGTCCCCGGCGATCGCCGCGTCGAACAGGGCGAGACCCTGGTCCGGCCGCAGTGGTGTCACCCCGGCCCGCGCCCAGCGGGCCACGTCGCCGGCCGACAGGGTGGCGCCCATGCCGTGGGTGGAGTCCCACAGTCCCCACGCCACCGAGGTCGCCGGCAGCCCGTCCGCGGCACGGGCCGCGGCCAGCGAGTCGAGGAAGGTGTTGGCGGCGGCGTAGTTGGCCTGCCCGGCCGTGCCGAGGATGCCGGACACCGAGGAGAACAGCACGAACGCCCGCAGCGGCAGGTCACGGGTCAGCTCGTGCAGATGCCAGGCCGCGTCCACCTTGGGCGTGAGCACCCGGTCGAGCTGGTCGCCGGTCAGCGCGCCCACGGTGGCGTCGTCGAGCACACCGGCGGTGTGCACGACAGCCGTCAGCGGATGCCCGGCCGGGACCCGCCACAGCAGGTCGGCCAGCGCCTGGCGGTCGGCGGCGTCGGCCGCCGCCACGGTGACCCGGGCGCCGAGGCCGGTCAGTTCGGTGATCAGCTCGTCCACGCCGGGGGTGTCCGGCCCGCGACGGCTGCTGAGCAGCAGGTTGCGCACCCCGTGGTGGACGACCAGGTGCCGGGCCAGGAGGGCGCCGAGGCCACCGGTGCCGCCGGTGACCAGGACGGTGCCGTCCGGGTCGAGGACCGTGCCGTCGGTCATGGCGGCCCGCTGCCGGGTCAGGCGCGGCGCGAGGAGGCGCCCGTCGCGGATCGCGAGCTGCGGTTCGCCGGTGGCGAGCGCCGCGTGCAGCACGTCCGTCGCGACCCGGTCATCGTCGGTGTCGACGAGCACGACCCGGCCGGGGTGCTCCGACTGGACGGACCGCAGCAGGCCCCAGACCGGCGCCTGGGCGAGACCGCTGACCGGGCTGCCGTCGCCGGTGTCGACGGCCCGGGTGGTGGTGACGAGCAGGCGGGCGCCGGTCTCGTCGGCCAGCCAATCCTGGACCCGGTGCAGGGTGCGCCGGGCGTGTTCGTGGGCGGCGGCCGGGACGTCACCGGTGACGGCCGGGGTACGGATGATCAGCACGTCCGCGGCGGGGTCCGGCTCAGCGGCCGGCACCGGGGTCCAGTCCAGGGCGTACAGGCCGTCGTGGTGGGCCGGGGCGGCGAGCTGCTGCCTGGTGACCGGCCGCAGGGCCAGTTCCTCGACGGCGGCGACGGGGTCACCGGCACGGTCGAACAGGGCCACGGTGACGGTGTCGGCGCCGGACGGGGTGATCCGGGCCCGCAGGGCGGCCGCGCCGACGGCGTACAGCTCGATCCCGCTCCACGCGAACGGCAGCCGGATCTCGTCGGCGCCGCTGCGGTCGGCGGCGTCCAGAACGACCCCGTGCAGGACCGCGTCGAACAGGGCCGGGTGCACGCCGTACTGCCCGGCGGAGTCCCGGGTCCCGGCGGGCAACTCGACCTCGACCAGCAGGTCCCCGTCGTGCCGCCACGCCGCGGTGAGCCCGCGGAAGGCGTCCCCGTATCCGTAGCCCAGATCGCGGAGCCGGTCGTAGACGCCGGTGAGCGGGACCGGATCGGCGCCGGCCGGGGGCCAGGGCTGTGGGGTGCCGGTGACCGGCGGGTGGCCGGTCGTGGTGGTCAGGGTGCCGGCCGCGTGGCGGGTCCAGCCGGAGTCCGGCACGTCGGGCCGGGAGTGCACGGTGAACGGGCGGACGCCGGCGCCGTCGGGCGCGGCCACCGTCACCTGCACACGGACGGCGGTGTCCGGCGGCAGGGTCAGTGGCGCCTCCAGGGTCAGCTCCTCGACCCGCGGCCGGCCGGCCCGGTCACCGGCGGTCAGCGCCAGCTCCAGCAGGGCGGTCGCGGGCAGCAGCACCCGGCCGTCGATGGTGTGGTCGGCGAGCCACGGGTGGCTGCGCGCCGACAGTCGTCCGGTGAGAACGGTCTCGTCCCGGTCGGCGAGGGTGACGGCGGTGCCGAGCAGCGGATGCCGGGCCGGGTCGAGGCCGAGGCTGCCCGCGTCGGTACGCGCCTGCGGGAGCAGCCAGAAGTGCTGCCGCTGGAAGGGATAGGTGGGCAGATCCACGGTGGCGGCGGCCGGGAAGAACGCGGTCAGGTCGAGCGTCGCGCCGCCGGCGTGGGCCTGGACCAGCCCGGTGATCAGGGTGTCGGCCTCCGGGCGGCCGGCCCGCAGCAGCCCGGCCACGGTCACCGGCTGCCCGTCGAGGGTGTCACGGGCCAGCGGGGTGAGCACACTGTCCGGTCCGAGCTCGACCGCCACGGTCGTGCCGGCGTCGCGCAGCGCCAGGACCGCGTCGTGGAACCGGACGGTGCCGCGCAACTGGCGTACCCAGTAGTCGGCGGAGGTGATCTCCGCGTCGTCGATCACCCGCCCGGTGAGGGTGGACACGATCGGCACGGTCGGCGGCCGCATCCGGATCGACGCGGCGACGGCCCGGAACCCCTCCAGCGCCGGATCCATGTGGTGCGAGTGGAACGCGTGGCTGACCTGCAGCCGGTGGGTGCGCCGGCCCTCGTCGCGCCAGCGCCGGGCCAGCTCGTCGACGGTCTGCTCGTCTCCGGAGATCACCACCGACGCCGGGCCGTTGACGGCGGCGATCGACACCCGGCCGGTCAGGCCGGTGAGGGCGGCGGTCATCTCGGCCTCGGTGGCCTGCACCGCGACCATCGCGCCACCGGCCGGGGCGGCCTGCATGAGACGGCCTCGCGCGGCGACCAGCTTCGCGGCGTCGGGCAGGGACAGGACCCCGGCGGCGTACGCGGCCGCCAGCTCCCCGATCGAGTGCCCGGCCACCAGGTCCGGCGTCAGGCCGTAGTGCCCGAGCAGCCGGAACAGTGCCACCTCGATGGCGAACAGGGCGGGCTGGGCGTACTCGGTGCGATGCGTGTCCGCCCCGTCGATCGAGGTCAGCGGCCGGTCGAGGTGCTCGTCCAGGGCGGCGACGACCTCGTCGAGGGCCGCGGCGAAGACCGGGAACGTCTCGTACAGCTCCCGGCCCATCCCGGCCCGCTGAGCGCCCTGCCCGGTGAACAGGAACGCGGTCCGCCCGGCCCGTGCGGTCTCGCCGGTCACCGTGCCGGCCGCCAGCGCGGCCAGCCCGTCCAGCAGCTCACCGGTGTCCCGGCCGACGACCGCGGCCCGGCGGTCCAGCAGCGCGCGGGTGGTCACCAGGGACCGGCCCACGTCGGCGGGCCGCAGCGACGGCCGCGCGCTCACCCACTCGTGCAGCCGGGTGGCCTGCTCACGCAGCGCGGCGTCGTCGTGGGCCGAGAGCAGCCACGGCAGTGGGCCGCCGGTCTCCGCCACGTCCGGTGCCGGCTCGTCCACGTCGGCGAGCGGGCCCTGCTCGATGATCATGTGGGCGTTGGTGCCGCTGATGCCGAACGACGACACCGCGGCCCGGCGCGGACGGTCCCGCTGCGGCCACGGCCGGTTCTCGGTGACCAGGGTCGCCGCGCCGCCGGACCAGTCGACGTGCGGCGTCGGCTCGCCGGTGTGCAGGGTGGCGGGCACCAGACCGTGCCGCATCGCCTGCACCATCTTGATCACCCCGGCCACACCGGCGGCGGCCTGGGCGTGCCCGATGTTCGACTTGAGCGAGCCGAGCAGCACCGGGTCGTCACGGTCCTGGCCGTAGGTGGCCAGCACGGCCTCCGCCTCGATCGGGTCGCCGAGGGTGGTGCCGGTGCCGTGCGCCTCGACCACGTCGACGTCGGCCGGGACGAGCCGGGCGCCGGCCAGCGCCTGCCGGATCACCCGCTGCTGTGACGGGCCGTTCGGAGCGGTCAGCCCGTTGGAGGCGCCGTCGGAGTTGACCGCCGAGCCGCGGATGACGGCCAGCACCCGGTGGCCGTTGCGGCGCGCGTCGGAGAGCCGCTCCAGCACGAGCAGGCCGGCGCCCTCGGACCAGCCGGTGCCGTCGGCGTCGGCCGAGAACGGCTTGCACCGCCCGTCCGGGGCGAGGCCGCGCTGGCGGGAGAACTCGACGAACATGCCGGGTGTGGCCATCACGGTGACACCGCCGGCGATCGCCAGGGTGCTCTCGCCCTGACGCAGCGACTGCGCCGCCAGATGCAGGGCCACCAGCGACGACGAGCAGGCGGTGTCGACGGTCACGGCCGGGCCGACCAGGCCGAGCTGGTACGCGATACGCCCGGAGATGACACTGGACGTGCTGCCCGTCAGCAGATGCCCCTCGACGTTCTCCGGGGCGTCGTGCATGCGGGGGCCGTACTCCAGATGGGTCGCGCCCACGAAGACGCCGGTGCGCGTCCCGGCCAGGTTGTCCGGTCGCAGGCCCGCGCGTTCCACCGCCTCCCAGGCGACTTCGAGCAGCACCCGCTGCTGCGGGTCCATGGCCAGGGCCTCCCGCGGCGAGATGCCGAAGAGCCCCGGGTCGAACTCGCCCGCGTCGTGCAGGAACCCGCCGTGCGTCACGTAGCTCTTGCCGTCGCGCAGCGCCTCTTCCCAGCCGCGGTCGGCCGGGAACGGGGTGATGGCGTCGACGCCGCCGGCGACCAGCCGCCACAGGTCGTCGGGCGAGACCACGTCGCCGGGATAGCGGCACGCCATGCCGACGATGGCGATGGGCTCACCGTCGGCGGCCGGCGCGACGCCCGTCTCCTCGGGCCGGTCCGGTGCGCCGTCGACGAGCGAGTGCAGGTGGGCGGCGAGCGCCGTGGGCGTCGGGTGGTCGAAGAGCAGGCCGCTCGCCAGGCGCAGACCGGTCGCGGCGGCGAGCCGGTTGCGCAGCTCCACCGCCATGAGCGAGTCGAAGCCGAGGTCACGGAAGGGGACGCCGAGCTCGACCGGGCGGTGCGCCGGATATTCCAGCACGGCGGCCACATGCTCGGCGACGAACGTGGTGACGGCACGGCGGCGGCCCTCGGCGGGCACACCGGTGAGCCAGCCGGGCGTCTCGGTCACGACGCTGTCCGGCACGGGTGCGACCGCCGGGGCGGGACGGGGCGGGCGGACGGTGCTGTCGAACCAGTAGTGCTCCCGCTGGAAGGCGTAGGTCGGCAGGTCGACCAGGCGGGCGCCGCTACCGGTGTAGAGGGCCCGCCAGTCGACGTCGGCCCCGCGCACGAAGACGGCGGCGACGGCGCCCAGGATCGTCTCGGCCTCGGGGCGGCCCGACCGCAGCGCGGCGACCGCGGCGACCCGCTCCGGCTCGGGCACGCCGTCGGCGACCAGCCCGGCCAGCACCGCACCCGGTCCCACCTCGAGGAACGTGGTGATCCCCCGGCCGGCGAGGACGGCGACGGCGTCGTCGAACCGGACCGGCTCACGGACCTGCTCCACCCAGTAGCGCGGGTCGGACCACTCGACGCTGATCTCCGCGCCGGTCACCGACGACACCGCCGGCACCCCGGCCTCGCCCAGCGTCAGGTCCGCGACCACCTCGTGGAACTCGTCGAGCATCGGGTCCATCAGCGGCGAGTGGAAGGCGTGCGAGACGGTCAGGCGGCGGACCTTCCAGCCGCGCGTCTCGGCGGCGGCGATCACGGCGGCCACCGCGGGCTCGGCGCCGGAGACGACCACCTGCGCCGGCCCGTTGACCGCGGCCAGCGCGACCGGGCCGTCCGCGGCGTCGAGCAGCGGCGTCACCTCGTGCTCGGACGCCTGGATCGACGCCATCGCGCCGCCGGCCGGCAGCGCGCCCATCAGCGCGCCGCGGGCCACGACGAGACGCACCGCGTCGGCCGTCGACAGCACGCCGGCGACGTGGGCGGCCGCGATCTCCCCGATCGAGTGCCCGGCCACCACGTCCGGGCGGACACCCCAGGAGGCGAGCAGCCGGACCAGCGCCACCTCGACGGTGAACGTCGCGATCTGGGTGTAGGCGGTGTGGTCCAGCAGGGCGGCGTCGGCCGAGCCGGGCTCGGCGAACAGGATCGGGCGCAACGGCCGGTCCAGCAGCGGATCGGCCAGCTCGCAGATCTCGTCGACAGCCGCCGCGAACCGGGGGAACCGCTGATACAACTGATATCCGGCCTGCGGGCGCTGGGCGCCCTGGCCGGTGAACAGGAACGCCACCCGGGCGCTGTCGGGCGTCGCCGTTCCGGTGACCAGGCCGGTGGCGGCGCGGCCGTCGGCCAGCGCCTCCATTCCGGCGGTCGTGGTGATCACCGCGCGGTGCTCGAAGAGCGTCCGGTCCAGCAGCGACCATCCGGCGTCGATGACGGACGGTCCACCGTCGGCGGAGACGTGGGCGAGCAGCTTGCGGGCCTGCCCGCGCAGGGCCGTCGCGCTGCGCGCGGTCACGATCAAAGGCGACACGGGGGTACGGCCACCCGCCCCGTCCGGAGCATGTCGCCGATGCCCGGCCACCGGAGTCTCGGCGAGCACGACGTGACAGTTGGTGCCGCCCATCCCGAAGGAGCTGACCCCGGCCACGAGGGGGCCGTCGTCGCCGGGCCAGCCGGTGAGCTCCTGCTGGACGCGCAGGTTGAGCGCGTCGAGCGGGATCCGCGGGTTCGGCGACACGAAGTTGAGGCTGGCCGGCAACTGCCGGTGCGACATGCACAGCAGCGTCTTGACCAGGCCGGCCAGTCCGGCGGCGCCCTCCAGGTGCCCGATGTTGGTCTTGACCGAGCCGACCGGCAGCGGGTCGCCGGGGCGGCGGGCCGAGCCGAGGACGGCGCCGAGGGCCGCGGCCTCGATCGGGTCGCCGACCGGGGTGCCGGTGCCGTGCAGCTCGACGTAGCGCACGTCGCCCGGCTCGACGCCGCTGCGCCGGTACGCCTCCCGCAGCACCCGCTCCTGCGCGTCCTGGCTGGGCACGGTCAGTCCGGCGGTCGCGCCGTCGTTGTTGACGGCGCTGCCCCGGATCACCCCGTGGACGCGGTCGCCGTCGGCGAGCGCCCGCTCCAGCGGTTTGAGCACGACGACCGCGCCGCCCTCGCCGCGCACGTAGCCGTCGGCGCGGGCGTCGAAGGTGTGGCAGCGCCCGGTCGGGGAGAGCCCACCGAAGCGTTCCGCGCTGACCGCGCCCTCGGCGAGCAGGTTCAGGTTCACCCCGGCGACGATCGCCGCGGTGGCCTCGCCCGAGCGCAGCGCCTCCGCCGCCAGGTGCACGGCGACCAGCGACGATGACTGTGCGGTGTCGACGGTGAGGCTGGCGCCGTGCAGGCCGAGCACGTACGACACCCGGTTGGCGATGATGCCGCGGTGCACGCCGACCGCCGAATGCTGGGTGAGCACCGCCGGGCCCTGCTGGTGGAGCAGGCTCGCGTAGTCGTCGCGCAGCGTGCCGACGAACACCGCCGTCGACGTGCCCCGCAGCGTGCCGGCCTCGATCCCGGCGTTCTCCAGCGCCTCCCAGGTCAGCTCGAGCACGAGCCGTTGCTGGGGGTCCATCATGACCGCCTCGCGAGGCGAGATGCCGAAGAACGCGGCGTCGAACTCTCCGACGGCGTCGAGGAACGCCCCGGACCGGGTGCCGAGGGCTGTGCCGGGCTCGGTGGGCACGTGCCCCTGCCGCTGCGGCGGGGCCTCGGTGACGGCACTGGCGCCGGTGCGCAGCAGCTCCCAGAAGGCGTCGAGGTCGTGGGCCGCCGGCAGCCGGCAGGACATCCCGACAACCGCGATCGCGTGCTCACTCGTCATCGCGTTGGACTGCCTCTCTTCGTGCTCTCACTCACGGAAACTCCGCAGACTTTTCTATCAGCGAGGCGGTCAGTGAAAGGTATCCAGCGAATCATGGCAACCGATGGGCGTTCGATTACCCCGACGATTACCGCGGGAAGAAAGGGGCCCTGTCCACTAATGGACAGGGCCCCTTTGTCGGCGGGTGACGTCAGCGGCTCACAGGGGCACGTTGCCGTGTTTACGCTGCGGAAGGACCCTGCGCTTGTCCCGCAGCGACAGCAGCGCCCGGGCCAGAACCGCCCTGGTCTGCGCCGGATCGATCACCTCGTCGACCAGTCCACGCTCCGCGGCGTAATACGGATGCATCAATTCGTCTCGGTACTCGGCGACGAGTTCCGCCCGCAGCGCCAGCGGATCGTCGGCCGCCGCCACACGTTTGCGGTGAATGATGTTGACGGCACCCTCGGCGCCCATCACCGCGATTTCATTCGTCGGCCACGCGAACGACAGATCGGCGCCGATCGACCGGGAGTCCATCACGATGTACGCGCCACCGTACGCCTTGCGCAGAATCACCTGGACCCGCGGAACCGTCGCCTCGCAGTAGGCGTACAGCAGCTTCGCCCCGTGCCGGATGGCGCCACCGTGCTCCTGATCGGTGCCGGGCAGGAAGCCCGGCACGTCGACCAGCGTGACCAGCGGGATGCCGAACGCGTCGCACAGCCGCACGAACCGGGCCGCCTTCTGCGAGGCCGTGGAGTCCAGCACCCCGGCGAACGCGATCGGCTGGTTGCCGACGACCCCCACCACCTCGCCGTCGATGCGGGCCAGCGCGCAGATGACGTTCGCCGCCCAGGCCGCGTGCAGCTCCAGGAACTCGCCGTCGTCGACGACCTCGGCGATCACGTCACGCATGTCGTACGGCTTGTTCGACTCGGCCGGCACGATGTCGGCCAGCAGCGGCCGGTCGTCGGTGGTGGCGCCGCACGGCCCCAGCGAGGGCGGCGGCTGCAGATTGTTACGGGGCAGCAGCGACACCAGGTAGCGCACGTCGGCGAGGCAGCTCTCCTCGTCGTCGTGGATGAAGGTGGCCACCCCGGACCGCTGGCCGTGCACGTCGGCGCCGCCCAGCTCGTCGTGGCTGACCTGCTCGCCGGTCACCGACGCGACGACGTCCGGCCCGGTCAGGTACATCTTGGCCACGTCACGGACCATGAAGGTGAAGTCGGCGAGCGCCGGTGAGTATGCCGCCCCGCCGGCGCACGGCCCCAGCACCACGCTGATCTGCGGGATCACTCCGGACGACTCGACCTGCCGGCGGAAGATGCCGCCGTAGCCGTTGAGGGCCATCACACCCTCCTGGATCCGGGCGCCGCCGCTGTCGTTGAGGCCGATGATCGGCGAGCCGGTGCTCATCGCCAGATCCATCACCTTGTGGATCTTGGAGGCGTGCGCTTCACCGAGCGAGCCGCCGGAGATGGTGAAGTCCTGGGCGTACACGTACACCTGACGGCCGTCGATGGTGCCCGACCCGGCCACGACACCGTCGGTGTACGGACCACCCGGCCGACGGCGGTACATGTCCACCTCGAGGAACGAGTCCTCGTCGAGCAGCAGGTCGAGGCGTTCCCGGGCGGTGCGCTTACCGAGTGCCCGCTGCCGTGCGGCACCCGCGTCACCGACGATCCCGGCGCGCAGTTCGTGTCGCCGCTCGCGCAGGTCCGCCATGGTCGGCGGCTCCGCGACGGCGATCGTACGGTCGATGCGCTCGCTCACTGTGCAACCCTCTTCTCTCTCGAAAGAGCCCCGGTGGGTCACTGCCCGGCGCGGGCCGGCCCGGCCGAAACGCTACGGCCGCCGGGTAATCAGCCGGCCACATTCCACGGCGGACACCCGATGACCCGTCCATGACCCCGGCACGGGGAGACCCCGGCGGCCGGTGAGGGGGTTACCGGCCGCCGGGGAGGCTGATTCACGCGGATTCGGAGATCTCGCAGAGCACCGCGCCGGGAGCGATCGACGCGCCCACGGCCAGATCGAGGCGTCCCACCACACCGTCGCGGTGCGCGGTGATCGGCTGTTCCATCTTCATCGCCTCCAGCACCGCGATGAGATCACCCTGCGCCACCCGGTCACCGTCACCGACCGCCACCTTGATCACGGTGCCCTGCATCGGCGAGACGACCGCCGCGCCGCCGGCCGCCGCGGCCCGCCCGCCGTCACGCCGGGCCCGCCGGGGCTCCGGCCGGCGGCGTGCGGCCGGAGCCGCCTGCCCGCCGCCCAGGTCGTCGGGCAACGACACGGTCACCCGCCGGCCGTTCACCTCCACCACCACGTCGCGACGCCCGGGCGCCGCCTCGGCATCGGTGACGGGCGGCTCCTGCGGTGCCAGACCACCGGCGAACTCGGTCTCGATCCACCGCGTGTGCACGCTGAACGGCGTGGCCGGGTCGGCCGGCGCGAACGCCGGATCGGCCACCACCGCCCGGTGGAAGGGCAGCACCGTCGGCAGGCCTTCCACCTCGAACTCGGCCAGCGCCCGAGCGGCCCGCCGCAACGCCTCGGTACGGTCGCGCCCGGTCACGATCAGCTTGGCCAGCAGCGAGTCCCAGGCCGCGCCGATGACCGTGCCCGACTCCACACCCGCGTCGACGCGTACCCCCGGACCCGCCGCGGGCCGGAAGCGGGTCACCACACCGGGCGCCGGCAGGAAGTTACGGCCCGGGTCCTCGCCGTTGATCCGGAACTCGATGGAGTGACCGCGCGGTGCCGGGTCGTCGTAGCCGAGCTCCTCCCCGTCGGCGATCCGGAACATCTCCAGGACCAGGTCGATCCCGGTGATCTCCTCGGTGACCGGGTGCTCCACCTGAAGCCGCGTGTTGACCTCCAGGAACGAGATGGTGCCGTCCGCCCCGACCAGGAACTCGCAGGTGCCCGCACCCACATACCCGGCCTCGCGCAGGATCGCCTTGGACGCCCGGACCAGCTCGGCCCGCTGCGCCTCGGTGAGAAACGGCGCGGGCGCCTCCTCGACCAGCTTCTGGTGCCGCCGCTGCAGCGAGCAGTCCCGCGTCGAGACGACCACCACGTTGCCGTGGCGGTCGGCCAGGCACTGCGTCTCGACGTGGCGCGGCCGGTCCAGGTAGCGCTCGACGAAACACTCGCCCCGCCCGAACGCCGCCTGCGACTCACGGACCGCCGACTCGAAGGACTCGCCGATCTCCTCCAGCGTCCGGGCCACCTTCAGCCCGCGCCCGCCGCCGCCGAACGCCGCCTTGATCGCCACCGGCAGGCCGTGCTCGACGGCGAAGGCGGTCACCTCCTCGGCGCCGGCGACCGGTCCGGGTGTGCCCGGCACCAGCGGCGCACCGGCACGCCGGGCGATGGCACGGGCCGCGACCTTGTCACCGAGGTCCCGGATGGCCTGCGGCGGCGGGCCGATCCACGTCAGACCGGCCGCCGCGACCCGCTCGGCGAAGTCGGCGTTCTCGGCCAGGAACCCGTAGCCCGGATGCACGGCGTCCGCCCCGGTCGCCGCGGCGGCCCGCAGGATCCGGTCGGCGTCGAGATAGCTCGTCGCCGGGGTCGTGCCGCCCAGCGCGTACGCCTCGTCGGCCAGCCGCACGTGCGGCGCGTCCCGGTCCGGGTCGGCGTACACCGCCACCGACTCCAGGCCCGCGTCCCGGCAGGCCCGGGCCACCCGTACCGCGATCTCGCCCCGGTTGGCGATCAGCACCTTGCGCACTTCGTCGTTCCTCCTCGGTCGGAGCCCACCCGGACCGCACCGGTCCGGCCTGTGATGTCAGTGCCGGCCGCCGCACGGCCCGGCTTCCGACGGCCGTGCCACCCGGCTTTCGATGCCGGAGCCGGCCGGCCCGATGTCAGTACCGGCCGCTACCGATGCCGGAGCCGGCCGGCCCTGATGTCAGTGCCAACCGCGGCCGCACCGGCACCGGAACCGGCCACCCGTCGCCGGGCCCCGCCACGAACAGCGGGCCGCCGGCCGAACCTCGGGCGCGGAGCCGGACCGGCCGGTCGTGGCCAGCACGGCCACCGTCACCGCTGCGATCTCCTCGGCGCTCAGCGGGCCCGCGCCGAGGCGCAGGACCACGTCGTCGGAGAACGGGGGCATGGACATCGGCACTCCAGCGAGTTCGAGTGGGGTTCGGCCGCCTTCGGTTCTATCCGTCCGGCGGCATCACTGTGGTCACCGCGGGTAACGCGACGGTCTTCCGCCGGCCACACGAGCAGGGACCGGGCCGGCGGTTCCGATGCTTACCGGCCGATGGTCGTCCGGTAATCGGCGGTAACCGCCGGGCCGTTCAGAGGCGGTCGGCGGTGTCCTGCGATGTGACGGCCGGCTCCGGCGACCGGCTCGCCCGGCGGACCAGCAGCAGCCCGATCACCACGACCGCGACCAGGGCCAGGGACACGTACGACATCGCGTCGACCGGCGCCGGTGGACGGTTGACCAGCCCGTTGACGTACAGCCAGAGCATCGCCGCGCCGCCGAGCACCGCCGCCAGGATCGGCAGCGGGCGCACCGCGCGCTCACGGACCATCAGGACCACGTGGGCGGCGCAGATCAGCACGTACGGGGCGACCCACAGGTACACGATCAGCGTCGCGACGGCCGAGTAGATCTCCAGCAGCGAGCCGGGGAAGAGCGTCACCAGGGCGATCAGCGTGACCAGCCCGACCCCGCCGAGGACACCGACCGCGGTCGACGGGCCGTTGAACCGGGGGTGCATCCGGCCCAGCGCCCGCGGCAGCAGGCCCTCCGAGGCGATGGTCGCCACGAAACGGGCCCCGAAGTTGACGAAGCCGATCAGCCCGGCGAACGTGGCGACCGCCAGCACCAGGTCGGTGGCGGTGGCGAACGTCTGGCCGAGCCCGGCGCTGCGGGCCAGCGCGGCCGCCGGTGAGGCGCCGGTCGCGAGGTCGTCGGCGGCCGCGATCAGACCGGGCACCTGCAGCACGGTGGCGGCCAGGTAGACCACGCCCAGCACGAGCGGGATGCCCAGGACCGCGACGGGCACGCTGCGGCGCGGATCCCGGGTCTCCAGCGCCAGCGCCGCGCAGCTCTCGAACCCGACCAGGAACGTGGTGCCGGCGGCCACCCCGGAGAAGATCCCGGCAGCGGAGAAGCCACCGGCGAACGTCAGCTGGTCACCCAGGTGCAACCCGGTGTGCAGGGCGCTGGCGACCACGACGACGACCACGACCGGGATGGAGACGACCATCAGGATCACGGCGGTACGGGCCGACAGGTCGATGCCACGGCGGGCGCAGAAGACGGCGATCGCGATGGCGGCGATGTAGACGGCGATCTGCACCCCGACGCCGAGGCCGCCCGCGACACCGATGGACAGCAGGAAGCTGCCGACGTACACGCCGATCACCATGGTCAGGCCGGCGACCATGCACGCGTAGCCGAGCAGCAGCGACGCGGCGGTCACCATCCGCGCCCACGGGCCGAACACGGTGGAGACGTAGGAGTAGAGGGCACCGGTCACCACGTGCCGCCGGGCGAAGGCGATGACCGAGAACCCGACGGCGACGGTGACCAGCGCCGAGATCAGCGCGGCGAGCCAGCTGCCGGTGCCGGCGGAGCCGAGCAGCAGCGCGGGCACGGCCGCGAGGCCCACGGCCGGGATCATGCTCGCGGCGGCCAGGCCGACGATCTGTGGCTGGGAAAGGTAGGACCGGCTCTCGCCGAGCACTTCGGGCGGTTCTCCGACAGGGTGGGACACGACAACCAGCTCCTCATTGGTCACGTCATGCCGCACGGCACGAGGCCGATGCGTCGACCGTCGAAAGGTCGCCCGAAGGCTAGCCAGGGCCGGGCCACCATCCGCCCATCGTTCGGTAACACGACGTAACCGCCGGTCAAGCCCAGCGGAAAGGCGACAGCCGGGCCCGGGATCGAGGGATCCCGGGCCCGGCTGCGCGTTCGAGGGTCAGGCGGCCTGAACGTCGAGGACGGCCTTTCCGGCGACCTGCCGGCTCAGCAACCGGCCGACGGCGTCCTCGTAGGAGCGCCAGTCGCCGCGCCACCCGATCGGGATCTCCAGCCGGCCCTGGTCGGCGAGACGGACGAGATATTGAAGATCACCACCGAGGGGTACGGAGATGTTGAACGTCTCGATCCGCCCGCGATCGTGATTGATCCGCGCCTGCTCGAAGTCGATCGTGGTCGGCTCCTTGGACGCCATGCCCACCGCGGAGATGACACCGCCGGAGTTGAGACGCTGGTACGCCTCGGCCAGCTGCTGTCCACCGACGTTGTCGACCACGCCGTCGACGCGGCCGGTCATCGCCTGCGGGCCGACGACGACCTCCGCCGCGCCGATCTCGAGCAGGCCCTTGCCACGCTCGGGCGAGCCGACGGACGCGACGACCTCGGCCCCGGCCAGGTTGGCCAGCTGCACCGCGAACCGGCCGACGCCACCCGACGCGCCGGTGACCAGCACCCGCTTGCCGAGCAGGGAGCCGAGTCGCTGGACGGCCTGCAGCGCGGTCACGCCGGCGACCGGCAGCGCCGCCGCGGCGCCGAGGTCCACCCCGTCCGGGACGACCGCGAGCTCCTTGGTGTCGACCGCGCGCAGCTGGGCCCACGCCCCCGCCCAGCCGAAGCTGACCACGCGCGTTCCGGCCGCCGGGCCGGAGCCGTCAGCGGCCGCGGTGACCACGACACCCGCCGCGTCCCATCCGGGGATCGTGCCGTCCGGCAGATCCGGCGTACGGAACGCGACCTCCCCGAAGTTGAAGGAGAACGCGACCACCCGGATCAGCGCCTCCGAGGGGCCGGGCTGCGGGTCCGGTGCGGTGCCCAGGCGCAGCATGTGCTGTCCGGTCCGGTGGTGAACCAGTGCTTCCATCGTCAATCCGATCTGCGTGTGTGCCGGTTGCGTCGGGGACCGCTCAGGCGCGCCACAGGTCGGCGTGCTCGGCGATGAAGTCGCTGACGGTGCGCGCGGGCTTACCCGCGACCTTCTCCACGGAGTCGCTGACCCGCGCGAACGTCCCGTCGTGAACCCGGCCGAACATGCCGCCGACGACATCGGCGAGCCACGCCGGAGCGCCGGCGAAGGAGCCCTCCAGCGGCGGCACCACGGCGTTGACCTTGGTGCCGATCGTCGCGGAGATCTCGGCCGCGATGTCGGCCGTGGTGACCGCCTCCGGGCCGGTCACGGTGTAGAACTGCCCGTGATGGGTGGCCGGGTCGACGATTGCCTGCACGGCGACGGCCGCGATGTCGCGGGTGTCCACCCAGGCGATCGGCGCGCCGCCGGTGGGCAGCGTGATCGTCCGGTCCCGGCGGATCGTGTCGAGGAAGTAGCGCGGGTCGGTCAGCACCTGCTGGAACCACGAGGGCCGCAGGATCGTCCAGCGGCTCGCGTTGTCGATGACGGCCGCCTCGACGCGCTGCACCCAGCCGTCGGCGCCGACCTTCTCCGCGCCCTGCTCGGAGACCAGGACGATGTGCGCGCCGGGCGCGGCGGCGATCAGCGCCGCGACCAGCTCCGGGGAGTCCTCGACGTCCGGGCGCCCGAGGTAGATGGCGTGCGCCCCGTCCACCGCCTTCGGCCAGGTCGACCGGTCGCGCCAGTCGAACGCGACGGTCGTCGGCTTCTGCGGGCTGCGCGAGGACCCACCACGGACCTCGGTGTCGCCGCGTTCGGCGAGTTGCGCCACCACTTCGCGGCCGGTCTTTCCGCGGGCTCCAGTGACGAAGACGGTACGGCTCATCGGTTCGGCCCTTCTCGGTTCAGTCGAGCGGCGGGCGGATGGACAGCGCGTGGCTGAATTCGCCCCGCGGGTCCCACTGCTTCTTGACCGCCTGCAGGCGGCGGTAGTTGTCCTTGAAATACAGCTCGTGCCACGGCACCCCGGAGTCGTTGAGCGCCGGATCGGCGACATCGGCGTCGGCGTAGTTGATGAAACAGCCGTCCGTGACGTCGTTGGGCCGCGGCACACCGCCGGTCGCGGCGTAGACGTCGGCGTAGCACTCCCGGATCCACCGGTCGTGACGCTCGTCCTCGGTCTTGTCGGTCCACAACGTCACGTAGAGCAGCTTCAGCACCGAGTCACGCTGGGCGGCCGCCGTCGCGTCCGTGCCGACCGCGTTGATCCGCCCGCCGTAGGACACCAGCGCGACCATCGAGAACGGGTTGTCGTAGTCGTCGCGGGTCAGCTGCCGGTAGACGGCGGCGACCTGGTCGGCCGGCATCGCCTTGCGCAGATACGCCGATTTCGCCTTCCAGCGGGGCAGCGAGGGCTCGACGAATCCGAACCATTCCCGCACGACGTAGAACCACGGCAGGACACTGCGGTCGTTGACCGAGTAGTCGACTCCGGTGCCCTCGTTGACCGCCGCGAGGAACTCGTCGAGCCGGCTCTGCGCGTCGGGCACGCTCGCGTCGATCTGCGTGCTCATCCGGAACATGCCGGCGGCCTTGTGCTGGGTCTTGAGCTGGCTGTAGAGGCCGGTCCAGGGCGAGTCCGGCGCGGAGTTGGCCTCGTGCCACTCGCTGAAGTTGCGCACCAGGCGGGTGAAGCTCTGCTCGGTCAGGTCCGACCAGGACCACGCGATGTCGGAGACCAGGACCTCTGCCGGAGCGGGCGGCAGCTGGCCGCCCGGGCCCGCCGACGCGCCGGCGTCCGGAGAGCGCAGCCAGTACTTGGTGATGACGCCGAAGTTGCCGCCGCCTGCGCCGGTGTGCGCCCACCACAGCTCACGATGCGGATCGTCGGCTTCGCGGGTGGCGACCACCGTGCGGCATCGCCCGTCCTCGTCGACGACGACGATCTCGACGGCGTAGAGGTGGTCCACGGTGAGCCCGTGCAGGCGCGACAGTGCGCCGTAACCACCGCCGACGATGTGTCCACCGGCGCCGACCGTCGGGCACGTCCCGCCGGGAAGGGTGACACCCCATCCCCGGTACAGCGTCTCGTAGACGTGGCCCAGCATCGCGCCGGGCTCGACCACGAAGGCCCGCCGCCCCTGGTCGTAGTAGACCGCGTCGAGACCGGCCAGGTTGATCACGACCTGGACGTCCCCGGAGGTCGTGAAGTTCTCGTCACAGTGCCCGCCGCTGCGCACCGTGATCTTCAGGCCCTGATCGACGGCCTCCTGCACGGCTGCGACGACCTCGTCCGCGGACGAGACCAGTCGTACGTACTCCGGAGCCCCGACCCAGCGGGTGTTCGCACCGCTGATCAGTCCCGGATAGCGGGCGTCGTCCTTGCGGACTGTCGCTTCACCCATCACGTCGTCAAGGTCTCCTGCTCGATGGCTGACAAGTAAAGGAGGCGCAGGTCTGGGGGGTGGCAACCTGATCACCTCCGCCTGGGGGGTGGTGATGCGGGTGGGGGTCGGGGCCCGTCCGGGACGGTTGAGACTTCCGGCCCGGGCCGGGCCCCGATGTCTGTCGGTTACTTGCCGGCTTCCTCCAGCGTCGGGTAGTCGGTGTAGCCCGTGTGGTCGCCGCCGTAGAACGTCGCCTGGTCGGGGGTGTTGTACGGGCCGCCGGCCTTGATGCGCGCGTCGAGGTCGGGGTTGGCCAGCCAGAGCACCGCCAGGGCGACCGCGTCGGCGATGCCGGAGTCGACCGTCTCCTGCGCCACGTCGGCGGTGGCCGGGAAGATCGCCATGGTCTCGTGCGGGTTGAGGATGAGCGTGCCGGACCAGGCGTCACGCAGCGCCTTGGTGATGGCGCGGGTGCCCATCTCGATCACGTGCAGGTAGGCGATGTTGAGCGGGGCGAGCTCGTTGACCAGCGCCGTGTAGACCGGAACCGGGTCCGCCTCGACGATGCTGTTGTACGGGCTGCCCGGCGACACCCGGATGCCGACGCGGTCGGCGCCGATCGCGTCGGCGACCGAGCGGACCACGTCGACGGCGAAGCGGATGCGGTTGGCGACGGAGCCGCCGTACTGGTCGGTGCGCAGGTTGGTGTTGTCGGCGAGGAACTGGTGCACCAGGAAGCCGTTGCCGCCGTGGATCTCGACGCCGTCGAAGCCGGCCTCGATGGCGTTGCGGGCGGCCTGCACGTGCTCCTCGACGATGCCGGCGATCTCGGCGGTGGTCGCCTCACGCGGCGTCGGGTGGTCCAGCGGGCCCTGGAAGCTGATCATCTGCTCCCCGGAGGCGACCGCGGACGGCGCGACCGGCAGCTCGCCGTTCGGGTAGAGCGAGGGGTGGCCGATGCGGCCACAGTGGGTGATCTGCGCGAAGATGCGGCCACCCTTGGCGTGCACCGCGTCGGTGACGACGCGCCAGGCGGCGATCTGCTCGGCGCTGTGCAGGCCGGGGGTCAGGATGTAGCCCTGGCCCTGGACGCTCGGCTGGATGCTCTCGGAGATGATCAGGCCCGCGCTGGCGCGCTGGGCATAGTACTCGGCGGTCAGCGGGGTGACGACGCCGTCGGGGGTCGCCCTGTTCCGCGTCATGGGTGCCATCACCAGGCGGGACGGCAGCTCGAGCTTGCCCACCGTTACCGGGTTGAACAGGGTGCTCACGAATTTCTCCTCACTGACGGCGAACATGTGCCTCAACAAGAGTTACTTGATTGAATCACGGATATCCTGGCACGGTTGCTTGAGCGAATCAAGCACCTTTCGATTCTTCATCGAATCAAGTGATTGACCTACACTCTGACCATGGCAGTGCCCTCTGTGCCCGCGAGCGCGGCGACCGCCCTCGAGCAGGCGATGTTCACCTTCGTCGACCGCTACAACCAGGCCTGGGAGGCCGCTGCGGCCGAGCACGGCCTCAGCACCGCGCACGCCTGCGTGCTGGGCCGGGTCGAGACCCGCCGCAGCATGGGCGAGCTGGCCGAGGAGCTGCGCTGCGACGCCTCCAACATCACCCAGATCGTCGCCCGCCTGGAGGCCCGCGAGCTGGTCCACCGCGAGCCCAACCCGGACGACCGGCGCTCTCGGCAGATCGTGCGCACCCCGAGCGGCGACGACCTCTACGGCGAGTTCGAGGAGTCCTTCGAGTTCCCCAGGGCGGCCGCGGCCAACCTCACCGACGCCGAGCGCGAGCAACTCACCGCACTGCTACAGAAGGCGTTGCAGGGCTGACACGCCGATGACCGGGCCGCGGATCCAGCCCGGTCATCACGCCACGCCGGCTGCTACCCGCCGGCCAGGCCCAGCTGCGTGCCCATCTCCAGGTTGTCGTAGCGGATCAGCCACGTGGAGATCCTGCCGCCGGTGAACCGGTAGATGTCGAACCCCTCGAGGTCGAATCCCTTACCGGTGGCCTTGACCACCGGGCCCGGGTTCTCCGGCGGCCAGCCCGAGATGTCACCGGTGAGCGTGGCGGTGCCACGCCAGCGCAGCGCCAGGCTGTCACCGTCCAGCGCGATGTACGGCGCGCCGATCTCGGTGAACCGCATGTCCGGGAACGCCTTGTAGGTGATCTCGGCGAACCGGCGGAACTCGTCCTTGCCACGGGTGAAGCGGCCCTGCATGGCCGGGTCCTCGACGTAGATGTCGTCGGTGACGAACTCGAGCTGCGCATCGATGTCCTGCGCGTTGACCGCCGCGAACCAGCGGGTCAGGAATCCGTCGAGATCAGCCGGCAGGGACCCGCCGAGCTGGGCGCGCACCTTGCTGTAGGTGTCGCCGAGGTAGTCGATGTGCTCTACGGTCGACATGTCGCTCCTTCAGGAATGGGATGGCCGTACGGCGAGCGCGTGCGTGAACGCGTCACGCGGGTCCCACTTCGCCTTGATCTGCTGCAGCCGCGGATACGCGCTGCCGAAGTACAGGTCGTGCCAGGCGGTGCCCGACGTGTTCAGCGTCTCGTCGACCAGGTCGGCGTCGATGTAGTTGATGACCGCGCCGTCGGAGGAGCCCCGCAGGTCCGGCACTCCCCCGGTCACGGCGTAGACGTCGGCGTACCAGCGACGCAGCCACGCCAGGTGCGCGTCGTCACCGGCCTCGTCGGCCCACATCGTCAGATAGAGCAGCCGCATGATCGAGTCACGCTGCGGGGTGGCCGTCGCCGTCGCGTCGACCACGTTGACCGCGCCGCCGTACCCGCCGATCTCGACCATGGTCGCCGGGTTGTCGAAGTCCGGGTCGGACAGGTGCTGGTGGATCGCCCGCAACTGCTCGTCGGTGAAGGCCGTGCGCTGGTACGCCGACTTCGCCTTGAACCGGCCCTTGCCCTCCCAGCCGTCGCCGCCGAGACCGCGCCAGGCGGTCACGTGCTCGATCCAGCCGACCGTCGAGCGCTCCTCCCGGTACTTCACGCCGGTGCCCTCGTTGACCGCGGCCAGGAACTCGTCGAGCCGCCGCTGGGCGCCCGGCGTCGCCGCGTCGAGCTCCGTCGACATCAGGAACTCCCCCGCCGACACGTGCCGTGGCTTGAGCGCGGCGAAGATGTTGACCGACGGCGACGCGGGGGTGCTGTTGACCGCGTGCCAGGTGCTGAAGTTCTTCAGCAGCCGGGTGAATCCCTCCTCGGTCAGCTCGTCCCACGACCAGGCGACCTCGGAGACGATCAGTTCCCGCGGCGCGGCGGGCAACTGCGCGGCCGGGTCGTCGCCCCGGGCGTTCGGCGACCGCAGCCAGAACTTCGTCACCAGCCCGAACGTTCCGCCGCCACCACCGGTGTGTGCCCACCAGAGGTCGTGGTTCTCGTCGTCGGCGTCCCGGCCGGCGACGACCTTGCGGGCGCGGCCGTCGCCGTCGACGACGACCACCTCGACCGCCTCCAGATAGTCGACGAGCTGGCCGAGCTGCCGGGCCAGCGGCCCGTAACCGGCGCTGGTCATCTGACCGGCCAGCGCCACCGGCGGGCCGGCGCCGGCGGGCACCGTCACCTGCCAGCCGTCGTACAGCTTCTGGTACAGCTCCACGGTCGACACACCCGATCCGACCGCGAACGCGGACCGTTGCGGGTCGAACTCGACCGACGTGAGCTGCGACGTGCTGATGACCGCCCGGATCCTCCGGTTGGTGAGCAGATCCTCGTAGCCCGCGCCGCTGCTGTGGATCGCGAACCGATCCCCGTTGTCGATCACGTGCTGGACCGCGTCGACGGCCTCGTCCGCGGTGACCGGCAGCAGGATGTAATCAGGCGTGCCGACCCATCTGCCGTTGAAACTCGCGGTCAGTGCTGCGTAGCGTTCGTCGCCGGGCTTGACGACCGTGACGTGGGAACTGTGCATGCAATCCTCGCCTGTGATGGTGGTGTCGAACGTGCCGCTCGTGGGCTTCAGGCGACCGGCGCCAGCCGCTGCCCGTCGGTGTCGCGGATCTGCTCGCACAGATCGCGCAGCGCCCCGGCGAGCTTCGCGATGTCGGCGCTGCCGATGTTCACCGACGGCTCGAAACGCAGCGTGTAGACCGCGCTCGACGTCGGGAACGTACGGATGCCGTGCTCGCGGAGCAGGAAGCCGGACATGTAGTAGCCGAAGAACCCGGAGCCGTGCAGCTCCCGCAGGATGGCGAAGCCCGCCTCGCCCTGCTCGTGGAACTCCAGCCCGATCATCAGGCCGCGCCCACGCACGTCCTTGACGACCTCCGGGAACTCCTTCATCAGGTCCTGCAGGACGTTGCTCAGCTCCGTCCCGCGCGACTCGGCGGTGCGGTAGACCTCGCCGTCGCCCGCCTCCATCAGGTCCAGCACCCGGGCCGCGATCAGGCACGAGAAGCTGTCCTTGGCGAACGTCGAGCTGTGCATCATCTCGAAGTCACGCAGGTAACGCGAAGCGCGTACCAGCATCACCGCCGCCTTCGCGACGCCGCCACCCAGGCTCTTGGCCAGGGCGTAGTAGTCGCCCCGCAGCCCGAGACGAGTGCTGGCCAGGAACGAGCCGGTCCGGCCCATCCCGCTCTGGATCTCGTCGACGACGACCGGGATCTCCAGCTCGGCCGCCACCCGCTGAACATCGCGGACGAACGCCTCGGGGATCTCGTGGATACCGCCCTCGCCCTGGATCGGCTCCAGCACCACGGCGCAGAACACCGGGAACGGCCGCTGCACGACCGTGACCCGCCCGCCCTCGATCACCAGGTCGTGCAGCCAGCCGCGCTCGGCCTCCACCACGGCGTCGACCGCGCCGGGCTCGTCGACCGGCACGAACCGGGCCTGCGCGGCGAGCGCCGAGAACACCGCCCGGTAGATCGGGTTGTAGGTGAGCTGCGTGCTGCCGGCGAGCTTGCCGTGGAACGACCCGACCGGCGCCAGGAACAACGGCGTACGGCCGGCCAGCGCCTCGTTGTGCGCGGTCACGTCCGCGATCAGCGCGTTCGCCTCGGGCGCGGCGACCGTGCCGTCGGCCACCGCCGCCCGGACCGCCTCGATGTGCGCGTCGATCTCGGCCCGCAGCCCCGCGATCCGCACGAAGCGCTCGAACTCCGCGTGCTTCATCGCGGCCTCGATCGCCTCGGCGCCGCTGTTGGCGAAGATCGCGAAGTACGACTCGTCCGAGCCGGTCTCCCGCTTGATGATCCGGTTCAGCCGGGCCGCGACCTCGTTGGCGTACGGGTGACGGGAGAACTGCGCGTGGATCGGCGTCGCGCCGGCGAGCAGCTCCCGCGCGTACCCGATGATCTCCGGGTTGCTGTGCCCGAGCATCGTCGACCCGTAGCCCCCGACGAAGTCCAGCACCGGGACCTCCTCGTCGCCCCGTCGGTAGTAGAGCGTGTCGCCCTCACCCCGGACGTACTCGACGTCGAGACCGGCCGTGGCCAGCACGCCGAGCAGGTACGGCTCGGCCAGTTCCTCGGTGACGACCGCGGTCATAGCGCATCTCCCTGCTCCGCGGCGAGCCGCACGATCTCCCCGGCGACCTCACGCGGCGCCTGCTGGGGCTGCCAGTGCGACGTCTCGGTCAGCGTGATCAGGCGGTACGGCCCGGTCACGTACTCCGCGGTCTTCTCCACCGAGAGCTTGCTGACCGCGGTGTCCGACGGGCTCCAGACGAATGTGGTCGGCACCGACACCGTGCCGAACTCGAACGGCTCACCGAGCAGGTTGTTCGCCCGGTACCAGTGCAGCGCCGCGTTCAGCACGCCCGGCTGCGAGTGCTTGTGGACGTACCGCTCGACCTGCTCACGGGTGAGCACGCCCTCGCCGGCCTGCGCGAACCAGGCCCACAGCTGCGCCGCGTCGTCGGCCAGGAACACGTCGGCCGAGCCGTCGGCCATCAGCATCTCGACGTACTGCGAGCCGTGCTTCTGCTCCTCGTCGACCTGGAAGGCATGCTGGTAGGCGTCCAGGTGCGGGATCGCCAGCGCGACCAGGCTGCGCACCCGGTCCTTGTGCCGGGCGGCCAGATACCACGCGACGGCGGCACCCCAGTCGTGCCCGACCACGTGCGCGGACTCGATGCCGAGCTCGTCGAGGATGCCGAGGGCGTCGGCGGCGAGCAGCGGCAGCGCATAGTCGGCCACGTTCGCCGGCCGCGCGCCGTCGGAGTATCCACGCTGGTCGGGGGCGATCGTGCGCAGTCCGGCGTCGTTCAGGACCGGCGCGACGTCCGACCACGACTGGCGGCTGTGCGGGAAACCGTGCAGGAGCAGGACGGGCGCGCCGTCCGCCGGGCCGTCGACGTCCACGTCGAACGTGAGGCCGCCGAGCGGGATTCGCTGAAGAGTCATCGCCGCCTCAGCCCTGGAAGATCTTCGCTTCGAGGTGCGGCTCGTGCAGCACCGTGTAGTGGTCGGCCAGACCGATCACCCGCTGGAAGGCACGGGAGACCTCGGCGTCGCGGGCGGCGGCGTCCTGGACCTTCGAGATGAACTCGTGCGTCTCGACGATCTCCGGGGTCCGCTCCCCCTCCACGCCGGGGAAGTTGAGGTCCGAGCTGACCGCCATGTCCCAGCACCCGTCGATCGCGTCCGTCGACAGGTCCTTGAAGTAGGCGATCGGGTCGACCGGGCCACCGCCGGCGACGTGCTTGCGCAGCACGATCGAGTCCAGCGCGGACACCGTCATACCCTGGGCGTAGCTGGGGTTGAAGCTCGCCACCGCGTCACCGATGACCAGGAACCCGGTGGGGAAGTCGGTCATCAGCTCGTAATGCCGGCGCTGGTTGGTGGGGAACTTGTAGGCCACCGGGTCGTTGAGCGGCTCGGCGGTCTGCAGGATCTCGTAGATGTCCGGGGCCGCCAGCGACTTGATGAAGTCCAGGTAACCGGCCGGGTCGGTGGGCGGGTGGTCGCCGAGGATGCCGTAAGCCGTCACGATGGCCCGTCCACCGTCGATCTTCTGGCAGATGCAACCACGCGGCACGGCCGGGGAGGCGACGGTGTTGACCGAGATGTTGCCCTCGAACGCCTCCTCCGGGATCCGGTAGTAGCGGGTGGCGTACCCCATGCCGATCTTGTGCTTCTCCTCCTGCACCCGCCCGTAGCCGAGGTCCTCGAGCCACACCGGAGCACGCGACCCGCGGCCCGAGGCGTCGACGACCAGGTCGGCCGGCAGCAGCGTCTCGTGCCGGCCCTCCGGGAACACCCAGACGCCACCGACGTGCTTGCCGTCCTCGCTGACCTCCAGCCGGCTGATGTCGGTCAGCTCGGACAGCTCGACGTTGGGCAGCGCCAGGACACGGTCACGGATGTGCGACTCGAAGAACGGCCGCGACGCGGTCAGGCAGACCAGCCCGGACTCGGTCTGCACCAGCCGCTTCCCGTTGATGATCCATCGCACGTCATTGGACGCGTCACCGACCGCGGAGCCGTCCGCGACCATCTGATCGGTGATGCCGGGGAAGTGCTCCTCGGTGATCTGCTGGCCCGGGAGAGCAGACCGTGCAGGTGGTGTCCCTGCGGCAGACCGCGCCGCAGCAGATTCGGACCGGTCAGGTGATCGCGGTCGACGAGGGTGACCTTGTCGAATTGATCGGCCAGTACGCGGGTCGCGAACAATCCCGCAATTCCTCCGCCAAGCACGACAGCGCTTGTTGGTTTACCGCTGCTCATTTTCTCTCCTCAGCGCGCAGTTTCTGCTCGTCGCAGATTCCGCGACGCTTCGGCCGGATGCCGCGGTTCTGCCAGACGAACGTAACGACAGCCGTAGAATCAGCCGGTCATCGCCCGGAAACTGCGGCGGGCAAGCGCCGGGTCATTGCCGGGTAATTTGCCCTGAAGCAACTCCAGCAGCTGACCCAGTGCGGCGTCCGACAGCGGGTCCAGCGTCATCGTGGTGGAGTGCGGGCTGCCGCCGCTCCAGTCCGGCCGCCGTTGCAGAAGCTCGGGGCGGGCCGCTCCGATCACGAGCAGCGGGACGTTGCCGGAGAAGCCGGCCAGCGCCTCGACGAAGTCGAGAAGGGGATCCGGCAGCCGGTGCAGGTCGTCGACGACCATGATCAGCGGCCGCTCGAGCGGGGTGTCGGCGAGGAACTCCTTCCACAGCCGCTGCATCCGCCCGGCCTCGTCCGGCTCCGGTCCCGGCTCGTCGAACAGCTCCCGCAGCCGGGCCGACACCTCCTCCCGCCGCGACGCGGACCCCGACGGGCCCTGCACCACGAGCCCGCCGGCCGGATCACGGCTCACCAGGTACTCCACGATCTGGGGCTGGCTCGCGATCCGGCGCTCGAACTCCATCAGGAACCGCGACTTCCCGATCCGCGGCTCCCCGAGGACGGTGACCAGATGCGGCCGGCGCCGATAGCCCGTCCGGTCCAGCAGGCCGTTCAGCACCGCCAGTTCACTCTCCCGGTCCACCAGCGGCACCGCATGGCTGGACAGCAGGTCCTCGGTCATGCCGTTGACCAGCCAGCCGGCCGACTCGTCGGAGAGCCGGCGGAAGGTGAACCTCGACTCCGACTCCCGGCGGGTGTCGGGACAGACGAGCAGCTCACCCCCGGCCGCCGCGGTCAGCAGGTCCTGGCACTTGTCCACCGCCGAGCCGCGGACCGTCAGCCAGCCGTTGGTCGCCGGGTCGC
The DNA here is from genome assembly GCF_050956125.1 of Actinoplanes sp. CA-252034. Classification (NCBI taxonomy): domain Bacteria; kingdom Bacillati; phylum Actinomycetota; class Actinomycetes; order Micromonosporales; family Micromonosporaceae; genus Actinoplanes; species Actinoplanes sp. CA-252034. The sequence goes on along the minus strand of NZ_CP191846.1, from coordinate 4,134,286 downwards.
TACGCACCGAGGCCTTCCCCGTCGCCACCGCGATCTGGGTCATCCGCTTCCCCGCGTCGAGCTGCCGCTGGATCTCCAGCCCGGCCCGAACCGCACGGGTCGGCCCGTCGCCGGCCTCGCCCACCTCGAAGACCGCCATCGACATCGACCCGAACGAGATCGTCGGCACCCCGTCGAAGGAGCGCACCGTCTTGTGGATCAGCCCACTGGTCTCGTCCAGGAGCGCGTCGGCCTGCTCGGACGGAGATCCGGCATCCGTCTGCCCGCGCACCAGCAGCACGCTCACCGTGTTGCGCACCGGGCCCGGCTGGACCGGAGGTCGAGGCGGGGGTGGCTCCCCGGCGGCGACCGGCGCGCCGGCCAGCTCCGGGTCGTGATTGAGGATCGCCTGCTGCAGCAGCCGGACGTCGCGGCCCGGGTCCAGACCGAGCTCATCCACCAGGGCGGTACGCATCCGGGCGTACACCTCGAGCGCCTCGACGTGCCGGCCGTTGCGGTACAGCGCGAGCATCAGCTGCCGGCATGCCCGTTCCCGCAGCGGATGGCACTCCACCATGGTCTCGAGCTCACGCAGGATCTCGTCCTGACGGCCACACGCCATGGCGGCCTCGAAATAGTCCTCCATGACGTCCAGCCGGGCGTTCTCCACGGTGGTCAGCTCGGGCCAGGAGATCCCGATCTCCACCAGGTCGCCGAGCACCGGCCCGCGCCACATGTCCAGCGCCTGACGCAGCGCCGCCGCCGCGCGATCCGGACGGCCCTGGCCCAGATCGGCGCGACCTTCGGTGACCAGCCGGTAGAAGACGAACAGATCGATCTCCTCCGGGTCGACCATGAGCTGGTAGCCGGGCGGCTGGGTGATCAGCGCCGTCTCCCCCGCGGTCCGGTCGCTGCGCGCGAGCGCGTTGCGCAGACCGCAGACCGCGTTCTGGAGGATCTTGCGCGCCGACGCCGGCGCATCATCGTTGGGCCACAGGGCATCGAGCAGCTTGCTCGTGGCCACCACCTTGTTGGCGCAGAGCAGGAGCAGGCCGAGCGCCGCGCGCTGCTTGGTGCCGCCCAGCGGAACGACCCGGTCCCCATCCCGGACTTCCAACGGCCCCAACATACGGAATCGCATCAATTTCCCCCCGAACGATCGATCCGACCTGCGCTGCATAGGCCGTTCGGCCCAGCAGCATGCGGCGATCTATTGAGTTGTCGAGTGGATTCCGGTCACCATTGCTCGGGCGGCTCGAACCACCCGGGCGACCTGATCCGCCCCTGGGAAGCAGCCGTTGTTCCCCTGACGTCGCCTCACAGATCACGCGGCTACGCGCCCTGATACACCGGGCGCCGCAGTGATCACGCACATGGGGAACAACGGATCTTCGCCAAAATGGAATGCGTCCAGTTAAACGGCGGAATCGACTCGGACTCGACTCTCCGAACTGGACGGCACAATATCTATCAGAGCGGTTCGGTATGAGCAACGGCGCTCACTATGAAAGAGAACACAGCTCCGGAGTGGTGAAAATGGACAAATACCCTCTTCAGTAATCGTTTGTCGTCTATTCGTCGTCACTCGCGCCTTTACCTACCACACCATGACCGATATCCGAGTACGGATCTACGACAGTCGACCCGCAATGCCAGAGCCGTGTATACCAGCACCCGACAACCCTCCGGGCCGGCGTACACATGAATGCAATACGGCAATCATCACGTCACATTCCCGACGGGAATGAAACGATCTGACGGACGCATGCGGCGCTGGTCATAGGCATGGCAGGCCGAGGCGCCCGGCGAACACCGGCGTCGGTCCTACCCCTGCGAAAGCGTGCCGGTCTCAATGCCGTCCACCGACGTCTGGAACGACGTCAGTGACACGGCCGGCCCACAGCACAGCAGTAGCCTGGCAATTGGTACATGGGCGGCACTTCATCCCGTGCCAACATCATTCCCCCCAGGAACAAAGTGGCACCGCACGCCCACGGGAGCGATGCCGCAGCAAGCATATCGCCCGATGTGGATGTTGAGAAGGCGGTGTCGATAAGTTAACCGTCTGTTCGAGAGTGTCAACGAAATGGCGGCGCTGCTTTTCCGGTGGTGTCGGATAACGATTACCGCCGTCGTGTGTGCCTGAGGAAGCCGAGGCCCTGGTGAGAGAGCGGTTACCGGTCCGGCCGCATCGGCGGACCAGGCGGTCACTGACCGAAGCACGCTGGCTCCGGTCCGAAAGTTGTATCAACAACCATGCGTACGGTCACTGACCGAAGCGCGCCGACTCCGGTCCGAAAGTTGTATCAACAACCATGCGTACGGTCACTGACCGAAGCACGCCGACTCCGGTCCGAAAGTTGTATCAACAACCATGCGTACCCACGCTCGGTCCGGAGCGGGGGTACGCATGGTTCAGACCGATGCTTGAGTGCCGACGGAGGGCGCCTCGGCCGGCGGATCAGGCGGGACGGCCACCACCGACGACACACCACCCGCATGACCGGCGGACACGGCCCCCACGACATCGCCTGGCCCAGCGCCCCGAGCGGCCTCCGCGGCAGCTGCGGCATGGGCGGTTCCGGCGGCATGGGAGGCCGACGCCGCTCGGGTAGCCCCCGCAGCTCGGATGGCCCGCGCCGCTCGGATGAGCCGCGCCGCTCGGATGAGCCGCGCGGCATGACCTCCGGTGGCCCGCGCGGCATAAACCGCCCGCGTCGCACGAACCGCCCGCGTCGCACGAACCGCCCGCGTCGCACGAACCGCCCGCGCCGCACGAACCGCCCGCGCCGCACGAACCGCCCGCGCCGCACGAACCGCCCGCGCGGCGAACCCGGCGAGCGCGATGCCGGCCGGAACGATCAGATAGATCCCGCTGAGCACCAGCGTCGCCGAGGTCAGGACGCTGCCGGTGACCGCGACCGCACGTATCCATCCGCCGGGCAGCAGTCGGACGGCGGCGAGGGTGCCGACGAACATGACCGCGGCCAGGCACGCCGACGTGGCGCGCAGCAGCGGGTCCAGCCCGATCGGCAGCGCGATCGTCGCCGCACCGAGCACCGCGATCGCCAGGCCCAGCACGATCAGACTGCGGTGGGGCGCCGCGATCCGGTGCGGCAGCAGACGTTGCCCGGCCAGCGCCACCCCGAGCCGCGACGCCCCGGCGATGTAGGTGTTGACCGCCCCGAACGTCAGCACGAGGGCCGCGATCCCGGTCACCGGCTCGGCGGCCGTACCGATGCTCGTGGCCATCATGGTGGTCAGCGGCACCGGCGACGCCCCCGCGCCGGAGCCGACGACCGTGATCGCCACGCTCACGTAGATGACGGTCACGGTGACCAGGGTCAGCGTGGTGGCCGTCAGCAGCCGCCGTCCCTCGAACTCCGCCGACAGGTGGCTCGCCGCCTCCCACCCGACGAACGCGAAGATCAGCACACCGATCGCGCTGCCCACCCCGGCGATGCCGTGCGGGAGGAACGGCTCGAATCGCTCGGCCCGCACCGCCGGCAGGCTCGACACGATTGCCGCGGTCAACACCGCGATCAGAAGAGCGACCATCACCACCTGGGTACGGCCACTGGCCCGCAATCCGGCCGCGTTGGTGAGCAGGGCCGCCGTCAGCAGACCGAACGCGATCAGCACGGCGGCCCGGCCGTCCCAGCCGAACGCGTCCGCCGCGTACACCCCGCCGGCCAGGCCGCCCGCGAGCGTGCCGACCGGAACAGCGACGAAGAACCACCAGCCGACCGCCGCATACGCCCACCGTCCCAGCGCCGCCCCGGCGAAGTGCGCCACCCCGCCGCCGTCCGGATGACGCAGCCCGAGCAGGGCGAACGTGAACGCCACCGGGACGCTGACGACCAGCAGCGCCGCCCACGCCAGCACCGACGCCGGTCCGGCCGTCTCCGCCGCCAGGTGCGGCAGCACCAGCATGCCCGGCCCGAGCACGCCGCCGAGAACGGTCGCCGTGCCCTGCCACACCCCTAAACGATGCCTTGTCATGCGTACGAAGCTAGGCATCTGTTCGGTGTGGTCAGCTTGCCGCCGAACGTTTGACCGGAATCGAGCGCGACAATGGGTGGATGGACGAACTAGACGCGCGAATCATCGGCCTGATTCAGTCAGATGCACGGCTGTCGAACCGTGAGCTCGCCCGGCGGCTCGGCATCGCCCCGTCGACCTGCCTCGAACGGGTCCGGGCGCTCACCCGGCAGGGGGTGATCCGTGGCTACCACGCCGACATCGACCCGGTCGCGCTCAACCGCGGCGTCCAGGCGATGGTGTCCGTGCAGGTGCGACCGTTGAGCCGGGCCGTCATCGACACGTTCAAGGCGTCGGCCGCGAAGATGCCGGAGGTCCTGCACGTGTTCGTGCTCGCCGGCGGTGACGACTTCCTGCTGCACATCGGCGTTCCCGACCTCGACGCGCTGCACGCGTTCCTGCTCGACCGGCTCAGCAAACGTCGCGAGGTGACCGGCTTCCGTACCTCCGTGATCTTCCAGCAGGTCAGCAACCCGGCGCCGGGCCTGTTGCCCGCACCGTGAGCCGCCGGCCGGTCGCGCTCGGTCCTGACGGCGAGTGAGTCCACCGACGGCCGGTCACACTCGCGGCGCCGGGTCCGAGGGATCAGTTCAGGCCGGGGTGGCGCAGGGCCGACGCGGCGGCCAGACCGGCGCCGTTGAGGGCGGTGGCGCGCGGGCCGACGGCGAGGTGCACCCGCATCCCCAGGCCGGTGGCCAGCTCGGTCGACAGGCGGGGATGGGCGGCTCCGTCACCGACGAGCAGCAGGCCGCGGGCCGTGGCCTGCTGGAACACGGTGCCCGGGCAGCTCGCCCGCAACTCCCCGAGGTGCCCGGCGACGATGTCGGCGAGCGCGCTCGTGGTGGTTCCACCGTCCAGGTCACGGGTGCCCACGTCGGTGCGGCGGGCTTCGGTCACGTGCCCGTCCTCGAGCAGGGCGACCTCGGTGAGCTCGGCGCCGACATCGGCGATCAGGAGACTGCCGGCCGTCGCGCCCGCACCGATCGCGGCGGCACGGACGGTGTCGATGAACAGCGTCCGGCGCGGCGCGAATGCGGTGTCGAGAACCTGCCGCAGCAGGGCCAGATCAGCGTCGGTGGACAGCACCGGCCGGCAGGCCACCACCAGGTCGGGAGCGTGCATCGGCTGCGGATACTGCCGGATGAGCTCCTCCAGCCGGGTGACGCAGCCCTCGACATCGGTGACCCGGCCACGACGCATCAGGGTGCGGCCGCCGACGGTGTCGTCGTTGGGGCCGTTCACGATGCCGTGATGGCTGGCCCAGACCCCGGTCGTGCTGCTGCCGAGGTCCACCGCGACGGCTCTCGGTGCCGCCGGACGGCGGTCGCGGCGCGGGTGACGGACGTCGGCGGGGTATTCGATGGGTGCTATCACAGCGATGCCTTCCTGGCGGGAGCGTTCTGACGACTGGTGGGAGCGTCCTGACGACTGGTGTCCTGACGACTGGTGGGAGCGTTCTGACGACGTGGGCGAAGACGCCGTGGCGTCATCGGACGCCGGACGTCCGGCGGGTGTCGTCGGCACGATCCGGCTCGCCGCGGGCCGCGGGAACCCGGAACGGATGAATCAGCCGGTGCATGGACACCGGGCCGCTGTCGTGCTCGTGGCGCGTGGCCCGCTCGCCTTCCACGGCCGGCGGAGCGAGGAAACGAACCATGCTGATCACGGGTGGGGACGAGATCACCGCCGAATTCACGGGCTGATCATCGGCGACTCCACTCGTCACCATCGCGGAGAAATGAGCGGACACGTCGGCGCCGCCATCCTGACCGATTGTTTGCAAATCCTGGTGATCATTGAACCACTGCAGGGTTTCGGTAGCCATTCATTAACTCCTTGCTGCGCTGCTCGGGGCGCCCATGTGGCCCTTGACCAGCATGTTTATGATCCACACCGATCCCCGGCACAGAAAAATAAAAAGCCCGGCGGGCTCAGGTAACCCCACCAGGCGTCGGAACGTCCACGGAAATCAAAACTGCAACTCGGCAACCGTAGCACAGGTTCCAAATGGCGCCGAACGGTTTAAATACCGGCGGTTGTCAACGCTCGCCACCGTCGATTTCTGAGCGGCCGCGTCGTGTCGTCTCCAACGTCAACTCGAAGACACTGCCCCGGGGGTGGTTGTCGCGGTGCGAGACGGCGCCGTGATTGGCCTGGGCCAGGCTCGCGACGATGTGCAGGCCCAGGCCGTGACCTTTGGCGCCGCCGGTCTCGTGGGCCCGCGTGTAGCGGTCGAACAGCCGTGGGCGAAGCGCGGCCGGCACGCCCGGGCCCTCGTCGTGCACGGCCACCGTCGCCGCCCCGTCGCCGTTACGCACGGTGATCGCGGTGGCGCCACCACCGTACTTCGCGGCGTTGGTGATGAAGTTGACGACGATCTGCGTCAGGTGGGCCGGGTTGACCAGCACCCGTACGTGGTCGGGGCAGTCGATCGGCACCTCGGTCTCCACCGCGTCGACTGCCTCGCGCAGGGCCGGGCCGAGCAGCACCGGCTGACGTGCGGCGGTGAGCGTGCCCGAGTCGAGACTGCACATCGCCAGCACGTTGTGCCGCAGCTCGTCGATCCGGTGCGTGGACTTGCGGATCCGGCCGATGAGACCCAGCACGAACTCCGGCAACGGCTCCTCGCTCAGCAGCTCGCTGTAACCGGCGATCGCGGCCAGCGGCGTGCCGATGTCGTGCGACAGCATCCCCATCAGGTCGAGTTTCAGCAGGTTGGCCTGTTCCAGCTGACGGTTGCGCTGCTGCAGCTCGCGTTGCGCCTGCAACCGTCCGGTGATGTCGGCGTTGGTCTCGATGATCTCGGTGCCACCGTCCGGCGCGGGCCGGCGGGCGTGCCGGCTGAGGACGGTGATGGTGTGGCCGTCCGCGTGCCGGTGCGTCAGCTCGCCCTCCCACGTCCCGGTGGTCTCCAGCGCCTCCTCCACCCGGGCGAGGCTCTCCGGGAACTCGGTGCCCAGCAGCCGGTGGATGTCCTGTCCAGCGACGGCGGCGGCGGGCCACCCGTACATCTGCTCGGCGCCGTTGTTCCAGAACCGGATCGTGCCGTCGTCACCGCGCACGATGATCGCCGCGGGTGCGGCGTCGATCAGCTCGGCCTGCCGCTGCAACTGCCGCTGAGCCGACCGGCGGGCGCTGATGTCGTGCAGGAAGGCGTGGTAGACGGGACTGCCGACGTCGGTGACCTGCACGGTGTACTCGACCGGGAGACAGTGGCCGTCCCGGTGGCGCACCGGCATCTCCATCCGGCGCCCGGCCAGCTCGGACCGGCCGCCGGCACGCACCCGGGCGATGTCGGCGTTGTAGTCGGCCCGATACTCCTCCGGGATGATCAGCTCGGTGGCGGGCGCGCCGATCGCCTCGGCCCGCGTCCAGCCGAACAGCACCTCGGCGGAATGGTTCCAGTCCCGCACCCGACCGTCGGCGTCGCTGGACACGTACGCGTCGTGCGAGGCCTCCAGGACCGCGCGCATCGTCGCCGCGGCCCGCTGGGCATCGTCGGCCGCCTTGATCAGGGCGATCTCCGACTCGACCGCGGCCGCCAGATCCTCCAGGGTCTCCAGCTCGGCGGCGGTCCACTTCCGCGGCTGCCCGTCGATGGCACAGAACGCGCCGAGTGTGTGACCGTCCATCCGGATCGGCATCCCCGCGTACGCGATCACACCGATCTCGTCGATGGCCCGGTTGTCGTGCAGCCGCTCGTCGTCGCGGGCGTCGGTGACCACCAGTGGCGCGTCGTCGTCGACGACATACTGGCAGAACGAGTGCGACAGCGGCGTCCGGGCGGCGTCGGCCCACGGTTGCGGCAGGCCCAGCTGACTGGCAAACACCTGCTGCTCGTCGGTGACCAGCGACACCAGCGACGTCGGCACGCCGAGCAGCCGAGACGCCAGCCTGGTCAGCCGGTCCAGTCCCGGCGCCGCCGGAAGCTCCAGCAGGCCGGTCGACACCACGGCCGCCAGCCGGTCCGCCTGCCCTATACGCCGTTTCCCGTCCAACCCCGGCCCTCCCCGAGTCCCGTCTGACTATTCGGCAGCACCCGGCCTGCGACTGAGGTGACAGCCGAATTTCTCCGGCCCGACAATCGACCGGCACCGACCGCGGCCCGGTCCGGCGGCCTGACCGCGGGGTTTCCGACCCTCGATATCGGGGCATCGAAGATCCCGATGAACAGCGGAGACCTGATCGACGGGCGGTTCCGGCTGCGGGATCGGCTCGGCGCCGGCGGCATGTCGGTGGTGTGGCGCGCCCACGACCAGGTGCTCGGGCGCGACGTGGCCGTCAAGGTCCTCTCCCCGGCGCTGGCCCGGGACACGGCACGACTGGCGCACATCCGCGACGAGGCACGGGCGGTCGCCCGGCTACGGCACCCGAACATCGTCGAGGTATACGACTACGGCGAGGCGGGCGGGCTGCCGTACCTCGTGATGGAAGTCGCCGAAGGCCGCACCCTGGCACAACTGCTGACCGGCGGGCCCCTGCCCTGGGAGACCGCCGTCGTCATCACCGCCCAGGTGGCCGCCGCGCTGGCCGCCGCCCACGAGCGCAGCGTGGTGCACCGCGACGTCAAACCCGCCAACGTGGTCGTCTCCGGCGCCAGGGTCAAGCTGCTCGACTTCGGCATCTCGGCGGTGTCCGGCGACGACGACCATTTCGCCGGACACCTGCTGGGCACGCCGGCCTACCTGGCGCCGGAACGTCTCGAACACGGTGTGGTCCGCCCGGCGACCGACGTGTACGCGCTGGGGCTGCTGCTCTACCGGGCGCTCGCCGGGCGGCAGCCGTGGGCGGCGTCGACGGCCACCGAGATGGTCCGCGCCCACCGCTACCAGGAGCCGCACGGTCTGCCACCGGTCGCCGGGCTGCCCGCCGAGGTGGCCCGACTGTGCCGCCGCTGCCTGTCCAAGGATCCCGATCAGCGACCCGACGCGGCCTCCGCGGCGGCGACGCTGGCGGCCGCGGTCTCCCTGGACCCGGCGATCCTCGCACTTCCCGGTAAAGCTCCGGCCAGGGTCCCGGACCGCCCGGCCCGGCCGGCCGCGACGGTCGCGATCTCCACCGCCCCGCACCGGCGACTCCTGGTCCTCTCCGGGGTCGCGGTCCTGGCGGCAGGATCGGCCGCCGCGGTGACGCTGCTCCCGCACTCCCCCACACACGTGGCGCAGGCTGCCGTACCGGCCGCCGCGCCCGCTCCCTCCCTCTCTCTCTCGGTCGTCGTGAAGAAGCCGGAATGCACCGTCGGGTTCGTCGTCGCCACCGCGGACGGGCGATTCACCACCAAGGTGAACGTGGCCAACACCGGCGACGTGCCTATTCCGGCGGCCTCGCTCACCTTCACCCTGCCGGCCGAGCAGCGGCTGGCCGCCGGCGCACCCGGCGTCTGGCGGCAGAAGGGCCGGACCGTGACCTCCCGCATCACCGACCTCGCGCCCGGCCACGACCACACCGCCACCGTCCGCGGCACCTCGCGGGGCACTTCCGCCCCGCCGCGGGACTTCCACCTCGACGGCACGACATGCCGCGTCGCGCTGGCGGTGGCACAGGCCGCCCCGGCGGCGGCACAGTCCGCGCCGGCCGCCGTCCCGGAGCCCAAGGACCCACCCGCGCCGCCGGCGGCCGAGAAGAAGCCCAAGAAGACGAAGCCCAAGGACGCCGACTGACCTCTCCGCCGTCCGGCGCCCAGGCCCCTCATCGAGAGAACACCCCCGCGGATGTACGGCCACCCGCACCGTCCTCGACCGGACGACGACCGGCAGCTCAGGGTACGAGGACGAAGCGCCAGAACACCTCGCCGTCGTCCATGCGCGATTGGCTTCGGCGGCCCGTTCCAGGGGCAGCACGTCGTGCAACTCACCCCGGACCGCGGCGGCGAGCAGATCCGCCCGGACCGCGTCCCGCGCCACGACCGGGACCGTGTCGAGGCTGAACGTGGCCACCGACCGCGACGGCTGGAACCCCGCCATCAGGCGCATCCCGAAGTCGGCCGGCGGCATCCCGCCCACCACACCGACGAGCACCAGCCGCCCGTTCGGTGCGAGCCGCTCGATGAAGTCCGGCAGACCCGCCCCACCGACGATGGAACCCCGGCCGCCCGCCGCATCGCCACCCTGACCGCTCCCCCGCGCGAACCGATCGTGAGCTCGGCTGGCCGCCGCAACGCCACCCTGACCCGTCTCCCGCACGATCCGATTGCCCGACCAGAATGGACGGTCGTGACCGCTCCTGATCTGACCGACGGCGTGACACGGCTGCGCCGATGGACCCACGACGATCTCGCCTGCGTGCGAGAGGCAAGCCGCGAAGGCAGAATCCCGGAGGGCACGACGGTGCCGGCGACCTGGACCGACGAAGCCGGCCGCCAGTACATCGAACGCCAGTGGAGCCGGACGGCCGACGGCCAGGGCTGGTCGCTGGCCATCAGCTCCGCCGAGACCGGCGAGGCACTCGGCTGCGCCGTGCTCCTGCGGCGCCCCCAGGGCGGGGTCGCCGGCATCGGCTACTGGCTCGCCCCGGCAGCCCGCGGCGCCGGACACGCTTCCCGAGCAGTCACGATGCTCACCGCCTGGGGCCTGGCCGCCGACGGAGCGGCTCTGGCCCGCGTCGAGGCCTGGGTGGAGCCCGGCAACGTCGCCTCGTCCCGCGTGCTGGAACGCTGCGGCTACGCCTACGAGGGCCGCCTTCGCTCCTTCCTGTCCCTCCCGTCCCGACGGGCCGACGCCCTCGTGTTCTCCCGCCTCCCCGACGCCGGACCGCCAGCCTGACACCATCGTGTTCTCCCGCCTCCCCGACGCCGGACCGCCAGCCTGAAGCCCTCGCGTTCTCCCGCCTCGCCGGCCGGGGCCTGACGCCCGGATATAGCCACCGCGCACCGGGTTGTCGACTTCCACATGGGCACCCTGTTCGGCCCGGTCAACCAGATCGTGCCCGCCCTCCTCGCGGCGATTCTCGTGCTCGGCTACCGCATGTGGTGGCAGCGCCGCCCGACCCGGGTGCCGCTGAAGACCCCGGCGCGAGGGATGTGGCTGCGGCTTCCGGCATGGCTGATCGCCGCCGGAGTTCCGGTCGTGGTCGCGGTCGGCTGGTTCCTGCCGCTGTTCGGCGTCCCGCTGCTGGCGTTCCCGGCTGTCGACATCGCCGTGGGCGCGCTCCGTCACCGGCGGACTGCCGGCGTCAGCGACTGAGAAGAACCTGGGAACTTTTCGTGATCGGCCGACGACTGGTGTGATGACCCCGCTCACACGGGCGGGGCCATTCGGCGTACCACCGGGTGAACCGGCACGTCGACTGCAACCCCCGGATGCCGGCGTGCCTACCGCGCGCCGCCGACACCTCGACGAGGACAGCCGATGGCCACCACACCCGAGCTCACCGAGAAACCGGTCCCGCAGACCGTCTCGGCCCGGCGTGCCCCGAGCGCCCGCACGTTCGGACCCCTGCTCCTGCGCCTGCACTTCTACGCCGGTGTCCTGGTCGCGCCGTTCATCCTGATCGCGGCGACGACCGGCCTGCTGTTCACCATGGTGCCGACCCTCGACAAGGTCGTGTACAGCGCCGAGCTGGTCGTCGCCGACCCCGGCGACACCACCCTGCCGGTGTCGCAGCAGATCACGGCCGCGCGGGCCACCCACCCCGACGGGGACTTCATCGGAGTCCGCCCGGGCGAGGGCGAGAGCACGACCCAGGTCGACTTCAGCTCGCCGGGGCTGCCGGAGGAGCACCTGCACACCGTGTACGTCGACCCGTACACCGGCAAGGTCACCGGGCAGCTCGAGACGTGGTGGACGGCGACCCCGCTGAACACGTGGCTCGACCAGTTCCACCGCGACCTGCACCTCGGCACGACCGGCGAGTTGTACTCGGAGCTCGCCGCCAGCTGGCTGTGGGTGCTCGCCCTCGGCGGCGTGGTGCTGTGGTGGCGCCGCCAGCGCGGCAACCGTACGGCCCGCCGCATGCTCACCCCGGAGCTGGCCGCGAAGAAGGGCGTCCGCCGCACCCGCAGCTGGCACGCCGCCACCGGCCTGTGGATCACCATCGGCCTGCTGACCCTGTCCGCCACGGGCCTGACCTGGTCCGGGTATGCGGGCGCCAACTTCGGCGCCGCCCTCGACTCGCTCAAGGGCAACCGGCCCTACGTCGCCACCGAACTGACCGCCGCACCGGCTGACGCGTCCGGTGGCCATCACAGCGAGGGCGCCGCAGCAGCCGTCCCCGCCGTCGACCCGGCCACCGTCGACGCCGTCCTGGCCGGCGCCCGCGCCACGGGAATCGACGGTCCGGTGCAGGTCAGCCCGCCCACCGACGGAGCCGGCGCCTGGACGGTCACCCAGACCGACAACGTCTGGCCGGTACGTTTCGACAGCGTCGCGGTCGACAACACGGGCAAGGTCACCGACCGGGTCGACTTCGCCGACTGGCCGTTCCTGGCCAAGCTCACCTCCTGGGGTGTCCAGGCGCACATGGGCCTCCTGTTCGGGCTGTTCAATCAGGTCATCCTCGCCGCGCTGGCGATCGGGCTGATCACCGTGATCATCTGGGGTTACCGCATGTGGTGGCAGCGCCGTCCCACCCGCGCCGGCAGGCAGGCTCTCGCCGGTGCTCCCCCGGCACGCCGTGCCTGGCAGCAGCTGCCGTCGTGGGGCATCGTCGTCGGCGTGCCGGTGGTGTTCGCGCTCGGCTGGGCGCTGCCGCTGTTCGGCATTCCGCTGCTCGCCTTCCTCGTCATCGACCTGGTCGTCGGCGCGGTCCGCGGAAGCAGAACCCCACCGGAGGTACCGGTCTCCCCGCACCCGCCGGAAGCTGACCACCCGCACCGGATTCCCCCGCACCCGCGGAAGCTGACCACCCGCACGATCATCCGGAACCGCCGGAGGCACCGATCGCCTCCGCGCCCGCCGGATACTGAAGGCCCGCGCCCGCGACCGCGCCCGTCACGCGGGAACCGCCGCAGGTGCCGCTCTCTTCGCGCCTGCCAGGAGCTGTTGTGGTCAGCTCCTGGCAGGGGCACCCTCGGTCCTCCGCGGTAGCGGCACCCTCGGTCCACCGCCGTCGCGGCACAATCGGTCCACCGCCGTCCCGGCGCCATCGGTCCACCGCCGTCCCGGCACGATCGGTCCACCGCGGTCGCGGGACCGCCGGCTCTCCAACCGCGGTCGCCGGCCCACGTGCTCGACGCGCCCAACGCCGATGTACGTCTCACGCCCGCGACTACGCCGCCGGACGACGGTTGTCGCGCCGGCTCGGGGGTAAGACGACCTTCGCCGCCAATGGGCCCGCCGTATGTGCCGGCACCCGGACGAAGGAGGTCACGTTGACCGACCAGAAGATCAGCTCGCGTTTCGTGTTCCTCGATCAGCCACTGGAGGAGACACAGGTCGGGCCGGACAGCTTCATCGACGCCTTCCCGACCGTCGCCAAGCCTCAATTCGAGCTGTCGAAGGCGGGCGACACAGTCCGCATCCAGCTGTCGGCCCAGGACACCGGATATCAGTCCCGTCTCGAATGGCCGTCCCCCGGCACCGAGCCGGTCGAGGTCGGCCCCGCGCTGCTCGAGATACTCGACGGTGTCGCCCGGGACGAGAGCGGCAAGAAGGCCCGCGACCTGGCCGACCAGATCCGCGAGTACCTCGAGCGGCGGGAGCGCTGACCTCAGCCGGGCCGTCCCACACGAGCCCGCGGCCGGGTTGACCTCGACCGGGCCGCCGCAAACGAGCCCACGGCCGGGCTGACCTCGACCGGGTCGCCGCACACGGCCCGCGGCCGCTCGTCTGGTAGAGCTGGCACCACCTGATTTAGGGGCGCCTGCCGGAATGACCTGGCCCCGGAATCTCGCAACGATCGATGCATGACAACGGACATCGTCAATGCTCCGAAGACCATGCGCGTTCTGCGAGGCCCGGCGCTCCTGTTGGCGGCGACCGTCGCCCTGGCCGGCTCGGGTGCCGGTGCCGCCGCGGCAGCCGACCGGCCCGTCACGGCGCCCGGCGGTGCGCAGAGCGACCCGGAGATGCGGGAGGTGGCCCGGCATGTGCTCGGTGCCGGGGCTCCCGGATACGTGGCGCGAATCGACGACGGCCGGCGGACCACGGTGACGGCCGCCGGAGTGGCCGACCGCCGGACCGGGCGGCCACTGGCCGGGCGGGACCAGTTCGAGATCGGCAGTAACACCAAGACCTTCACCGCGGTCCTGGCGCTTCAACTGGTCGATCGTGGACAGCTGGAGCTCGACGCTCCGATTGAGCAATACCTGCCGGGCGTCGTCCCGAACGGGCGCGACATCACGGTGCGGATGCTGCTCAACCACACCAGTGGCCTGTTCAACTACACCGCGGATCCGGACTTCGTCACCTCCGTACTGCGGGACCCGCAACGCCTCCACACCGAGCAGGAACTGCTGGACGTGGCCTTCCGGCACGAACCGCTCTTCGCCCCCGGAACAGACTGGTCCTACTCCAACACGAACTACACGGTGATCGGGGTGCTGCTCCGGGAGATCACCGGCAAGAGCCTCGCGGAGCTGGTACGGCAGCGCATCGCGGCGCCGCTCGGTCTGCACCGCACCTACGTCGCCGATCCACGGGCGACCAACACGGGCCGGGGATACGCCCACGGATACTCGATCACGTTCGCCGGGCCCGAACCCGTCTACACCGACGTGTCCACCTGGCCGCTCGGCGGGTTCGCCGGCGCGGCAGGGGCGATCATCTCCACTTCGGAAGACCTGTCCCACTTCTTCTCCTCCCTGTTGAGCGGGAAGTTGATCTCGGCACGGCAGTTGCGGCAGATGAAGACCACCGTTGCTCTGCCCGAGGACTGGGGCAAAGGCGGTTACGGCCTGGGCCTGATGCGGACCGACTCGCCCTGCGGGACCGTGTGGGGCCACGGTGGCGACACCCTGGGACATCACAGCAACGCCGTGACGACAGCCGACGGACGCCGCAGCGCGGTCACCGACGCCACCGCCAACATCGGCGACACCACACCGACCGAGGGCGCCACCCGTTTCCGGCGGGTCGTCTCGGCCGCGGACACCGTGGCCACCTGCCGCATGCTCGGCAAACCCGCCCCGCGCGAGGTGCTCGACGCACTGACCGGCGGCTGACTTCCGACTCACCGCCGAGGCGAAGGCTTCCGGGCCGGCGGCCGTGTTGCGCTCAAGACGTCCAAGGAACGGCATGCCAAGCTGACCGCCGACGTCAAGCGGATGGACGCTGCAGGCTGTCCGCCCCGGAGCGCCGCGATCCAGGCGACAGTCATGCGGCAACGTGGCCGCCAGCCCATGCCACCCGCCGTTCGGTCCGGTCGTCAGGCGACGCACACTGCCGACCGGCACCACCAGCCGACCAGCACCACCAGCCAACCAGCACCACCAACCAACCAGCACCACCAACCAACCAGCACCACCAGTTCGGTCGACGATCGTGCGACGGTGCACTCGACGGCGGGCGCCGCCGCGGTGGTCAGGAGTCGGCGCCGAGCTGCGCCCGGAAGTGGCCCAGTAGGAAGTCACCCTTGAACTGGGCGGTCGCCTCGGCGTCGAGGAAGCCGAACTCGGGCGCGTAACCGGCGCCGCCGGACGGGCCGAGCGAGAAGATCATGGCGTCTAGGAACGGCTCGTAGGTGGTGAGGGGCCCGCTCTCGATCAGCGCGCGAATGTTGGCCGCTGCCACCTCGGCCTGACGGGCGGCGGCACGGCCGGTCTTCAGCTCAGGGGTGTCGTTGAGATCGCCGACGGCGAACACCCGCTCCTGCCCGGCCACCCGTAGATGTTCGGTGACCGCGAGCCGTCCGGAGGGCTGTCGGGCCGCGGCCAGCTCGGGGCCGAGGTAGGCGCTCGGTGTCGTCCCGCCGTAGCAGGCGAACCACAGATCGGCGGCGATCGTCGTGCCGTCGCCGGTGGTCACCGTGAACGGGCGGACCGTGCCTGCTGGAGTGTCCGGCGGGGTGTCGAGTTTCGTGCCGAGCAACATCCGCACACCGAGATCGTCGAGTTGCCGGGCCAGGTCGCTGCGCAGACGGTCAGGGAACCGGCCGACGAGCAGCTCGGGCACCGGGTCGACGACGGTCACCGGACGGCCCGGCCAGGCTGCCGCGATCTCACCGGCGAACTCCAGGCCGATCGGCCCGGCACCGAGCAGCAACACACCGGAGGCCTGGTCGAGCGCGGAGTGCAGCTCGTGCAGGTGACGCGTCACCTCGGACCGGCTGGTGCCGGCGATCCTGTTCGGGAAGGGGCCGGTCGAACCGGTGGCCAGCACGATGTAGTCGGCCTCCAGCCGCTCCCCCGAAGCCAGCTCCACGGCGTCGGGCCGGACCACGGTCGCGGTGTCACGCACCACCCGGCCGCGGGACAGCAGGCCGTCATACGGAATCATGATCCGCTCGGCCCAGGCCGGGTCGGCCGCCGCCCGCAGGTGAGCGACGTGGTGCAGGAACGTCTCACGCGGGTCGACCAGCGTCACGTCCGCGACGTCGTCCAGGGTCCGGGCGGCCACGATGCCGCCGTAGCCACCGCCCACAACAATTACCTTCGCAGCCATTTTCGGGACTCACCTTTCCTCGGCTGGCTTCGACTCTGCTGCGGCGCGCGGCCGTGAGGGAGGCCGTGATGGGGCTGGTAGCGGTGGGGGTGGTAGCCGCAAGGGTGGTAGTGACACGGCCACCTTCGGCGCTTCGGGCGTGGATACAGTCGAGCGGTGGGCGACAACGAGTTGGGCGTTTTCCTGCGGGTGCGCCGCGGTGAGGTGACACCGGCCGAGGTGGGGCTGCCGATCGGGGTGCGCCGCCGCACGCCCGGCCTGCGCCGTTCCGAGGTGGCGATGCTGGCCGGGGTCAGCGTGGAGTATCTGACTCGTCTCGAGCAGGGCCGCTACCGTCATCCGTCGCCAGAGGTGCTGGCGGCGCTGGCCGGCCCATTGCGACTGACCGCTGCCGAGCGCGCCCATCTGTATCGGCTGACCCGGGCGTCCGCCGGGCCCTGCAGCGCGCTGGTCACCGACCCGCTGCGCACCGTGCGGCCGGGTCTGCAGGCGTTGCTCGACCAGTTGGAGCCCGCCGCCGCGATGCTGGTCAACCAGGTCGGTGACGTGCTGGCGTTCACCTCGGGCCTCCGTCGGCTGGCCGGGCCGATCGGCCTGCTCGACGGCGATCCGCCCAATCTGAACCGGTTCGTGTTCACCGATCCGCGGGCCCGTGACGTCTACCCGGATTGGGCGCACGTGGCCGACGAGCAGGTCGCGGCGTTGAAGGACGGCCCACCCCGGCCCGATTTCGCGGACTGGCTGACCACGGTGGCCGGGCACGAGTTCGCCGAGCGGGCCGACCGCGTGCCAGGGCTGCCCCGACCACACGGGCTGCTGCGGCTTCAGCATCCGCTGGCCGGGCCGCTGCGGCTGAGCTACGAGATGATGACGCTGCCCGGCGACAACGGGTTGCGCCTGATCGTGCAGCTTCCGGCCGACGAGTCCACCGCTGAGGCGCTACGCGGGTTGGCGCCGTTGCGGCTGGTCGCACAGTGACCCGCCTCGGCTTCGGTCGGTCACGGCTGATGCAGTGCGCGGAGACCGGAAGGAGATACGGAGGACAGGCGTCGACTCCATGACCGCGGGAGAGGTCACACAGCCGGAGTCCGGCGTAGCCCAACCAAAGACCCACCCGCGTGGAGAGATCACGCGACCGAAACCCGACGCAGCCCAACCAAGGAGACCTATCCGGGTGAAGCCACCGCGGGGCCGACGTTGCCCAGCCGAGACGACCCATGCAGGCAAAACCACCGCGAGGCCGGCGCCGCCCAGCCGAGACCGCCCATGCAGGCAAGACCACCGCGCGACCGACGTAACTCCAGCCGAGACCGGCCACCCACGCGAAACCACCACGAGACCGACGTAGCCCCAACCGACGACCGCCCACTCACGCGAAACCACCACGAGACCGACGTAACCCCAACCGACGACCGCCCACTCACGCGAAACCACCACGAGACCGACGTAACCCCAGCCGAAACCGCCCACTCACGCGAACCACCGCGGGGCCGACGTAACCCCAACCGAGGCGGCCCGGTCGGATGGGGCCACCGCGGGGCCGGCGTTGCACGGCGGAGGCGGCCTATTCGGGTGTCAGCACCGGGGGACGGACGTCGGCGGGCCGACCGGCGCGGCGCAGGATGAGGGCGCCGGTCGTGGCGGCCAGCAACTGGCCGGCGGCGATGACAGTCAGCAGCGGGGCCGGGCCGGCGCTGGACATCAGGCCGCCGACGGCCGCGCCGGCCGCAGCTGAGGTGACCTTGATGCCGGCGCCGAGGGTGAAGACCTGGGTGCGCACGTCGGGTGGGGACTCACGGTCGCGGACGGAGAAGAGGGCTACCGTGATCGGCCCCATCAGCAGGCCGGCCACCGCGAGAAGCGGCCACGCGTCCGGCAGGAGCGCGGCGGGCAGGAAGGCCACGGACATCAGGGCGATGCAGAGGAGCAGGGTGCGTTCCGGGTGGCGGTGCACGAGGGGGATGCGGGTGGTGAGCAGGGAGCCGATCAGGCTGCCGGTCGCGCACACCGCCATGATGACGCCGGTGAGGGGTGGGTCGTGCCGGGTGGTGGCGATGGCGGCGGCGGCCAGGGGCAGTGCCCCGAACCCGAACTGGCTGATCCCGGTGGCGGCGGTCACGGCGCCCAGTCGCGGCCGGCGCACCATGACGGTGAAGGCGGCCAGCGGCTGCACGGCGCGTGTCGTCCGTACCGCCGGGGGTCTCGTCGCCAAGGGGAGGGTGAGGAAGGCTGCCGCGCCGAGTAGCGCGAATCCGCCGAGGGTGATGAGGGACCAGGCGGCGCCGGCGTATCCAGCGACCACGGCGGCGAGGGTGGGCCCGGCGATGCCCGCCACCGAGTAGGTGGTGGCGTCGTAGCCGAAGGCTCGGCCCAGGTTGGCGGGGGCGAGCTCGCGCAGCAGGCTGCTGAGGCCGCCGAAGAGCAGCGGCGCGAGGCAGCCGCCGGTGAGGAGCAGGACGGCGGCGGCCCAGGTGGCGGGGCCGACGAGCAGGGCCGCGCCGCCGAGGCTGAACGCGTAGACGACGAAGGCCGTCAGGTAGAGCGGCTTGCGGCGGCGTGCGCGGTCGGCGAGGGCGCCGGCCAGTGGGGCGGCGGCCACATGCGGAACCATCAGGGCGGCGACGAGTAGTCCGCCGGTGGCGGCGTGGCCGGTCTTCTCGATGGCGAGCAGCACGATCGACACGCGGGCGCCCTCGTCGGCGAGGCGGGCCCCGATCGCGGCGGACAGGTATCGCGTCAGGACCGGAAGCACATACGCACGTTACCGCAAGGGCACATAGCATCGCTGGCATCCGCTGTTCGGTATGCCGGATGAATGCCCGAACACATTGACGCCCATCGAAGCTGTGTCTAGCGTTGCGGCACGCACCGAGGCGCGTGCCGACCCCCGCGCGCGCTGCATACTCCGCGCGAAAGGGCCCACCCATGCTCCGAGGAGTACGTCGCATCACACTCGCCGCCACCGCGGTCCTCCTGCTCGCTCTGGCGGGTCCGCCGGCCACCGCGCACGACCCGGACACCGCGGAGGGCAAGGCCGAACAGGCCGAGATGTTGCGGATCTACGAACCCGCCTGGCGCAGTGGCACGCCGCTGGTCGCCGCCGCGCCGGTGACCTGTGTGAACGGTAAGGCCGGGACGTACCCGTGCAAGAACGTCGACCTGCTGAGCTTCCTGCCGCAGTCGTCGCTGGGCGGTGGCGGGTCGTCGAGCATGTGGTATTGGACCGACACCCGTGACAGCAACGAGTACATCCTGTACTGCCGGTCCAACGGTGTCTCGTTCGTCAACGTGACCGACCCGTCGAACCCGCGTTACCTGGGCAACCTGCCGTCGTCGAACGGGGTCAGCTCGTCCTGGTGCGACGTGCGGACGTACAAGAACTACGCCTACATCGGCAAGGACTCGGTGTCGCACGGCATCCAGGTCTTCAACCTCAACAAGCTGCAGGGCGTGACGACCACGCAGACGTTCACCGCCGACGCGCGGTTCACCGGCCTGACCAACAGTCACACGCTGCAGATCAACCAGGCGACCGGCTTCCTGTACGTCTCCGGCGCGAACACCTGCAGCAAGGGCCTGACGATCTACGACATCAAGACGCCGCTCACCCTCAAGCAGGCGGCCTGCTACAGCCGTGAGGTGTACTCGCACGAGTCGATCGTGGTGAACTACGCCGGTCCGGACACCCGCTACACCGGCCGGGAGATCGCCTTCAACTACA
Organism: Actinoplanes sp. CA-252034; assembly: GCF_050956125.1. Taxonomy (NCBI): domain Bacteria; kingdom Bacillati; phylum Actinomycetota; class Actinomycetes; order Micromonosporales; family Micromonosporaceae; genus Actinoplanes; species Actinoplanes sp. CA-252034. The sequence goes on along the minus strand of NZ_CP191846.1, from coordinate 4,114,009 downwards.
CCGGCCAGGGCAAGCGGTTCCAGATCCTCGACGTGACGAACAAGTCGAACATCGTGGTGCTGTCCAGCGTCACGCACCCGGGTGCGAGCTTCATCCACCAGGGCTTCGCGACCAGCGACTACAAGCACATGATCGTCAACGACGAGACGATCAGCACCGCCGGTGGCAGCCCGGACTTCGTCTACAACATCGAGAAGCTGGACGCCGCCCGGTTCGTGGGCAAGGACGTCGGCACGCGCGGCACGTTCGTCAACCACAACGGTTACACGGTCGGCAACCGGCATTTCCAGGCGTCGTACCGCGGTGGCCTGCGGATCCTCGACACCACGAACGCGGCCTTGGCCAGCCTGCCCGAGGTCGGCTACTTCGACGTCGACCCGAGCTCGAACGCCAGCGGCTACAGCGGCAGCTGGATGGCCCTGCCGTATCTGAAGAACGGGGTGGTCGCCGTGCAGAGCATCGGCGTCGGGCTGTTCCTGGTCCGGCCCACCGGCGCGGCGGCAGTGAGCTGACCGGCCACGATACGCGTCACCGCCGCCTCACCGCGGCGGTGACGCTGGCCGGTTTCATCGGGGCCGCCTACCTGTTCCTCGACAGCCGCGCACCGGCCGCACCACCGTCACCGGCCCCCTCAGCGGCCGTCTATCACAGTGACGGGCTCTCCGACGCCTACGACGGCTTCCGCGTGGAGCCGCTGTCGCTGCCCACGGACCGCGGCACGACGACGGTCTCCCTGCGCGTCACCGGCCCCGGCGGCCCGGCCACCGACTTCCAGAGGATCCACACCAAACCCGTGCACATGTACGTCCTCCGCGACGACCTGTCCGGCTATCAGCACCTGCACCCCGACGTGGCCGACGGAACGTGGACGGCACCGGTGACCATCACGGACGGCGGCGCCTACCGGGTGTACCTGGAGTTCGTGCCACACGGCCGGCCCGCCGGCCCGGACGGCCCGGAGCCCACGGTGCTGGGCGTGCCGTTCGTGATCGCCGGTGACACCACGATGGTGCCGGTGCCCGCCCCGCAGGCCGAGGACCGCTCCGGCCCGTACACTGTGCGCCGCCTCGACGGGATCGCCGATCTGACCTCCGGCACGCAGACGGCGCTGCAGTTCCAGGTGCTGCGCGACGGCCGCCCGGCGACGTTGGAGCCGTACCTCGGCGCGTACGCCCACCTGTCCAACTTCGAGGTGCGCACCCAGGGCCTCAAGCATCTGCATCCGCTGCCGGCCGACGCGACCGGCGGCGCCCCCGCCGACGGCGTCCTGTCGTTCCACGCGGCGTTCGCCGAGCGCGGCGACAAGCGGATGTTCCTGCAGTTCCGGGCGGACGGCGCGATCCGCGAGGTGGCGTTCACCGTGTTCACGACCTGACCGCCGACGGCCGGACGCCCTCGTTGTGCGGCGCCGGTCGCAGTGGATCGCACCGCCGATGCCCCGCCATCCCATTTCCGTGGGTGGCGGGGCCTTCTGGTATGACCCGAAAGATATATAAGATCATCACTATATTCGGGCCATAATTCATTTACACATTGCCATGTGTACATGTCTGGTTCGGGAGGAACCGCGTGAAGAAGACCCTCGCGCTTGCCGGCGTCACCGCGCTGGTCGGCAGCGCCCTCGTGGCCACCGCCGCGAGCACCTCGGCAGCCCCGCCGCAACCCAAGCCCCCCACCGAGGCCCAGGCCGTCAGCCGGTCCGACAGCCTGATCGACGCCCGCCCGGCCGCGATCGCCGCGGCCGACGGCGAGTCCTACACCGCCTACCGCACCAAGGTCGACGCCGACGGCGACGCCCACGTCCGCTACACCCGCACCTACCACGGCCTGCGCGTGTACGGCGGCGACTTCGCCGTGCACACCGACGCCGCCGGGGCACTCACCGGCACCTCGGTCGGCCTCGCCGCACCCCTGACACTGGCGACCACCCCGAAGGTCTCCAGCGCCAAGGCCCTGACGGCGGCCAAGGCCCGATTCGAGGGCACCCGGACCGCGAACGACCAACCGGAGCTCTTCGTCGACGCCAGCACCGGCCACGGCCGGCTCGCCTGGGAGACCGTGGTCCACGGCTGGGCCCCCGACAAGCAGACCCCCTCCCACCTGCATGTCATCACCGACGCGATCACCGGGGCACACATCGGCGAGTACGACGAGATCGAGTCGATCGCGGGCACCGGCGCCAGCGTCTACTCCGGCCCGGTCGCCGTCGAGACCACGCTGTCCGGCTCCACCTACAGCCTGATCGACCCGACCCGGGGCAACGGGCGCACCTGCGACATGAACAACGGAACCGGCACCTGCACCACCTTCAGCGACGACGACAACGTGTGGGGCACCGGCGCCAACACCAACCGTCAGTCGGCTGCCGTGGACGCGCACTTCGGCGCCGCCGTCACCTACGACTACTTCAAGAACGTGCACGGCCGCAACGGCATCTTCGGCGACGGGCGCGGGGTCCCGTCCCGGGTGCACTACGGCAACGCGTACGTCAACGCGTTCTGGGACGGCGCCCAGATGACCTACGGTGACGGCTCCGGCAACGCCAAGCCGCTGGTCTCCCTCGACGTGGCGGGCCACGAGATGTCCCACGGCGTCACCGAGAACGTGGTGTCCGGCGGTCTCACCTACTCCGGCGAGTCCGGTGGCCTGAACGAGGCCACCAGCGACATCTTCGGCACTGCGGTCGAGTTCCACGCCGGCACCACGAGCGACCCGGGCGACTACGACATCGGCGAGAAGATCGACATCCGGGGCACCGGGGCGCCGCTGCGGTACATGTACAACCCGACGCTCGACGGCTCGTCGCACGGCTGCTGGTCGACCAGCACCAACAGCGTCGACGTGCACTACTCGTCCGGCCCGGGCAACCACTTCTTCTTCAACCTCGCCGAGGGCACCGGCGCCACCGCGTACGGCACCTCCCCGGTCTGCGGCACCGCCGCCGGAGTGACCGGCATCGGCCGGGAGAAGGCCGAGAAGATCTGGTTCCGGGCACTGGACGTGTACTTCACCTCCAACACCCGCTACGTCAACGCCACCACCCCGGCGAACACCTCCCGCGCCTACACGCTGTCCGCCGCCACCGACCTGTACGGCCTGTGCTCGACCGAGTACAAGGCGGTCCAGGCAGCGTGGACCGCGGTCAACGTCGCCGGCAACGACCTCGAGTGCCCGGTCGCCAACGACTTCTCCGTCGCGGTCGACCCCACGGCTCTGACCCTGGACCCGGGCGCTTCGGCCACCGTCACGGTCACCACGGCGAGCGTCGACGGCGAGGCCCAGACCATCGACCTGACGGCGACCGGGGTGCCGGCCGGCGTGACCGCCACCTTCAGCTCGCCGTCGGTGACCGCCGGCGAGACCTCGACCTTGACACTCACGGCCGGCGAGGACGCCGACAGTGGCCAGTACACCGTGGTGGTCACCGGCACGTCGCCGGCCACGGTCCGGCGGGCGAACGTCGCCCTCACGGTGAACGGCCTGCCCGGCTGCTCCGGCAGTAACGCCTCCGACGTCGCGATCCCGGACAACACCACGGTCGAGTCGACCATCGTGATCAACGGCTGCGCCGGCAACGCGTCGTCGAGCAGCACGGTCGAGGTGCACATCGTCCACACGTACGTCGGTGACCTGGCAGTGTCGCTGGTCGCCCCGGACGGCTCCGTCTACTCCCTGCGCGCCCGCAGCGGCGGCAGCGCCGACAACATCGACGCCACCTACACGGTCAACCTCGGCGGCGAGGTGGCCGACGGCGCCTGGAAGCTGCGGGTCCAGGACGCCGCCAACCTGGACACCGGTTACATCAACAGCTGGTCGCTGAACCTCTGACCTCTCAGCGGTGGGCCCACGGCTGCGGCCGCGGGCCCACCGCGCTAACCGGCCGCCTCCGGCAGCGGGCGGGCGGTCCGGGCCACGTGGCCGATGCGGGAGGTCAGCTTGCGCAGGACTCCGAGGCTGCCGACACGAGCCGCCAGGCGCAGGGCCCGCACCCGAGGGCCGAGCGCGGGTAGAAGAGGCCGGGAGTGCCGGGCGGCAGCTTCTGGGCGTCCTCGATCAGCGGGCGCATCCACTGCTCGTAACCACGCAGTGCGTCGCCGACCTCGGCCCGACCCAGACACGCGGCCAGGACGTAACCGCCGACCATGGCCAGCGAGGTGCCTCCGCCACCCAGCGGAGTCACGCACCAGGCCGCGTCACCGGTCACGCAGACCCGGCCGGACGACCAGGACGGCATGTCGATCTGCGTGAGGCGATCCAGATAGACGTCGCCGGAGCCGGCGAAACCGTCGAGGACACGCCGCGCCTGCCACCCGGCGTCGTGGAAGGTCCGGCGCAGCTCGGCGCGGGCCTGCTCCAGGGGCAGATCGGTCAGGTCACGATCGGTGGTGAAGGCCAGGGTCGCGCGCGTGGTGCCGGTGCGGTCGGGACGCAGGGTGATCTGCCTGCCGCCCTCGGCCGAATACCACCGCCACCAGCGGTCGTCGTCGCCGGCACGGGGGATGGTCCCGTAGGCCATGGTGACACCGAGCTCACGGCGGCCGGCGGCGGGCCCGAAGACGAGATCGCGGGTGCGCGACCGGACTCCCTCGGCGACGATCAGCAGGTCGTAGCGCTCGGTGGCACCCGACGACAGCGTCACCTCGACGTCGGAGCCGTCATCGCGTACCCCCTCGATCTGATCGTCGTAACGCAGGGTGACGCCGGCGGGAAGCGCGCCGAGAATGACCCGGGCCAGGTCTCCGCGAAGGATCTCCAGCTCGGCGGTGGGCCCGTCGGGGTCCTCGACGGGGAATCGCGCGATGACGCGGCCGCCGCCGTCGAGGACGGCGGTGCCCTCCTCAGTGGTGCCGAGGGCCCGCACCGCGTCCTCGAGCCCCATCCGGGTGAGCACGTCGCGGGCCGCGCCGCGGATGTCGATGTTCTGCCCGCCGTCGCGGAACGCGCCGAAACGCTCGATGACGGTGATCTCCCAGCCCGCGCGGGCGAGCCAGAAGGCGGTGGTCAGGCCGGCGATGCCGGCGCCGGAGACGAGGGCGCGTGGAGACGTCATGCGATAGTTCTACCGTCAAACAGTTACATCGTCAAACCTTTTGATGATGGTACGGTCGTCGCGTGATCAGCACACCTGAGGACGCCGACGGGCAACGTGACCGGCTGCTGCAGGCGCTACGGGCACACGGGACCGCCTTCACCGAGCTCGGCCGGCTCTTCGGGGCCCGCACCGGCCTGCACACCACCGACGCCGCCGCGCTCGTGGAGATCCTCTCGGCACAGGACCGTGGCGAGCCGCTGACTCAGGCCGCCCTCAGCCACCGGGTCGGCCTCACCGCCGGCGCGACGTCCTCGCTGCTCAACCGCCTGGAGAAAGCCGGCCATGTGATCCGGATCCGGGACAGCGCCGACCGACGCGTGGTCACCCTGCGCGCGGCCGACGGCGTCGACACGATGGTCGACTGCTTCTTCGCGCCGCTGGTCGCCCGGATCGAGGCCATGATGGCCGGCCACTCCCCCGAGGCGCTGGCCCACGCCGAGCGGTTCATCACCGACTACGTCACGACGATGAGCCGCTTCCTCGACGACCTCGCCGCCGGCGAGGCCCCCGCACCGAATACGCGGATTTAAACCGGTTTCAGTTGTTAGGCTCACGCCTTGTGACCAGCACCGATAGCACTCCGGAGTACGACCGCTTCGGACCGTGGATCGACGAGGTCCGGACCGTCGACCAGCTGCCGCGGCTCTACCGCGAGGCGGGGATCGACCCGGCGGCGTACCGCAAGGTCCTCAAGGTCCCCCGGGACATCGAGGGGCGCAACACCCACCCCACCATGCATCTGTACGACTACCTGCTCGCCGTCAACGAGGAGACGTTCACCGTCCTCGCCCGCCGCGACGAGGCCTTCTACACGGTGCACGTCCCCCTCGACCGGATCGCGGCGATCGTCGACAGCGTGCGGCTGCTCAACGGGCGCCTGACCGTGCACACCGTCGACGGCCCGGTGGTGACCGTCGTCTACAACGCCTCCGCGAGCGCCCCGGTCCGCGACCTGCTGCTGCTGTTGCGCCGCTACTACCTGCCGGAGACCTCCACGGCGGACGCCGAGCCGCACCGGGGCACCGACCCGACCATGGACCCGGTGGACACCGGCCTGCTCACCGACTACCACCGGCTCATCGCCGAGGAGCCGAGCATGCGCCTGGTCAACATCGCCGACCGCCAGGTGGTCACCCAGCTGAACCGAACCGACCGGCTGTGGAGCAACCCGTGGCCGACCACCCTGCACGCCTCGATCACCGTGGCCGACCAGCGCGAGATCCAGATCATCCACCGCCGGGACTGGTTCACCGGCAACGGCGACAAGCTCTCCCTGGCCCGGACCGTCCTGCCACGGGCGCGGATCACCGACATCCGGGTCGAGCCGCACCGCCGCTACGAGGGCGTGCACGTGCTCACCATCCAGGCCGGAGCCACCCGACTTGAGTTCCCGTTGGCCACCGGCCCGCTCGTCGAGGCGAAGCTGGCCGGTGACGCCGTCAGCATCTGAGCCGGTCAGCGGCCGTACGCCTCCAGCAGCCGCAACCACACCTCACTGACCGTGGGGAACGCCGGGACGGCATGCCACAGCCGGTCCAGCGGCACCTCGCCGACGACCGCGATCGTCGCGGCGTGCAGCAGCTCCGCCACGTCCGGGCCGGCCAGGGTGAACCCGACGATCACCCGGCGGTCCTCGTCGACGACCATCCGCGCACGTCCGCGGTAGCCCTCGGCGTGCAGCGCCGACCCGGCGACCGCGGCCAGGTCGTGGTCGACGACCCGGATCCGCAGGCCGGCGGCCTCGGCGGCGGCCGCGGTCAGCCCCACCGACGCGATCTCCGGATCGGTGAAGACCACCTGCGGTACGGCCCGCTCGTCGGCGGTCGCGGCGTGCCGGCCCCACCGGCCGTCCTCCACGATGCCGCCTCCGGCGCGCGCCACGATGACGTCGCCGACGGCACGTGCCTGGTATTTGCCCTGGTGGGTGAGGAGCACCCGCCGGTTCACGTCGCCCGCCGCATACAGCCAGCCGCCGCCGTCGACGACCCGCAACGTGTCGTCGACCGTGAGCCAGGACCCGGGCTCCAGACCGACCGTGTCGAGACCGATGTCCCGGGTGTTCGGGGTCCGCCCGATCGCCACCAGGACCTCGTCCACCTCGATCCGGTCGCCGTCGACGGGCGTCAGGTGGACCGTACCGTCGCGGTCGCGGTGGGCCGACGCCACCTCGGCGCCGATCCGGACGGCGACGCCCGACTCCCGCAGAGCCGCCGTGACCAGCTCCCCCGCGAACGGCTCGGCCTGCGGCAGCACACCGTCGCGGGCCAGCACCGTCACCGCGGAGCCGAGACTCGCATACGCCGTGGCCATCTCGGTGGCCACCACGCCCCCACCGATGATCGCGAGCCGGGCCGGGACCGTGGTCGCGGCGGCCGCCTCCCGGCTGGTCCACGGCGACACCGCACGCAGGCCGGCGATGTCCGGGACCAGCGCGCCGCTGCCGGTGGCGACGACGACCGCGTGCCGGGCGGCGAGAACCGTGACCACGCCGTCGTCACCGGTCACCTCGACGACCCGCTCGCCACTGATCCGGCCGTGGCCGCGATGCAGGGCGATGCCGGCCGACTCGAGCCAGGCGACCTGCCCGTCGTCCTTCCAATGCGAGGCGAAGGCGTCCCGGCGGGCGAGCACGGCGGCCGCGTCGAGGTCACCGGTCACCGCCTCCCGCGCGCCGGGCAGGCTCCGGGCCGCCCGCAGAGCGGCGGCGCTGCGCAGGAGAGCCTTGGTGGGCATGCACGCCCAGTAGGAGCACTCGCCGCCGACCAGCTCCCGCTCGACGATGGCGGCGGTCAAGCCACCCTGCACGATCCGGTCGGCGACGTTCTCCCCCACCGGTCCGGCGCCGAGCACGATGACGTCGTACGTCAGATTGGTCATTTTCAGTAGCCTTTCGCCGCGCGGCCCAGGCGGATGGCCGCGATGAGGAAGAAGATCGCGCCGGGGATGGCGTAGCCGGCCGCGTTGGCCAGCGACGGCGCGGCGGCCGAGGCCGAGGCGACGAAGGAACCACCGGCCAGCACCGACAGGCCGCCACTGAAGATCATCGGCCACTGGCCACCCATCTTGCGACGGCTCACGCCGACGAGCAGCTGAACCACGCCGGCCACGATCGCCCAGGCGCCCCACACGCGCAGCATCGCCGGGACGCCGGAGAGGCTCGCGACACCCAGGCCGATCGCGGTGAGCGAGCTGACCGCGATGTTCAGGTAGAGCAGGGTGGGCGAGCCGGTGCTGCGCGAGGCACGGGCGTCGACGACCGCGGCGACCACGTCGAACAGCGGGTAGATGACGAAGAGCACGGCGACGAGCGGGTTGAGCTCGCCGGCGACCGCGGTCGTGACACCGGCCCAGACGATGGCGAACGCGAACCGGACGAAGTACAGCCGGCGCAGCGCGGCGGCGGTCGTCGAGATGCCGGGAGCGGTAACGGTGGTCATGGCGGTCCCTCATTGGTAGAACGAACGTTCTGTCTCGCTAAAGATGGCAAGCCGCTGCCTTCGCTGTCAAGACCGAACGTTCTATCTCTCAGCGTGGCTATGATCGGCTCATGGCGACTTCCGAGGCACGAACGCGGCTGCTGTCCACCGCGAGCCGGATCTTCTACGCCGAGGGCATCCACTCCGTCGGCGTCGACCGGATCATCGCCGAGGCCAAGGTGACCCGGGCGACCTTCTACCGGCACTTCCCCGGCAAGGAAGACCTGGTCCTGGCCTACCTGCAGAGCGCCGACCAAGCCATCCGCAGCCAGATCGAGACAGCCGTCACCCCCGGTGCCCCGGCCGGCGACACCATCCGCGCGATCGCGGCCGCCATCGCCGACGGCATCCGGTCACCCGGCTTCCGCGGATGCGCTTTCCTCAACGCCGTCGCCGAATACCCCGACCCCGCCCACCCCGTGCACCAGGCCGTCCTCGCCCACCGCCAGTGGTTCCTCGACACCGTCAACACCCTGATGGCCGAGCTACAGGCGACCAAGGCCGAGCCCGCCGCCCAGCACTTCGTCATGCTCCGCGACGGCGCGATGGCCGCCGGCTGCCTCTTCGACCCCGACCAGATCTGCGACACCTTCCTGCGCGGCGTCGACGGCCTCGTCCGCATCCACGGGACCACGCCGCAGGCCTGAGATGGGGCCGTCATCGCGGCACTGACCACCGCCGCCGAGAAAATCTTCAAGCCCGATGCAACCGTACCGTTGAGGTGTTGGTCCTTCCTGGGACGAGCGCCGACGACGGGGAGGGTGCGTGGAGGCCGAGGACGCGGTCCGGCAAGCGTACGAGGCCTATTACCGGCGGCTCGTGACGCAGGTCTTCGGGCTGGTCGGTGACCTCGCCGAAGCTGAGGACGCGGTCCACGAGGCGTTCGCCCGGGTGGTCGCCTCGCCCCGGTCCTTCCTCCGCGCCGACGACGCCGAGCGATGGCTGCGGGTCGCCGCGCTCAACGTCGCCCGCACCCGCTACCGGCGGCGCTGGCTCTTCGACCGGCTCGTCCGTTCAGGCCGGGTGGAGGCCACCCCGGCCTCGGCCCCCGGCGTCTCCGGTGACCGGGTGGCGCTGGTCGCCGCGTTACGGCGGCTGGCCCCGCCCACACGGGAGGCGGTGGTGCTGCATCACCTGGCCGACCTCTCGGTGACCGAGGTCGCGGCCACGCTCGGCGTTCCGGTGGGCACGGTCAAGGCGAGACTCGCCCGGGGCCGGGCCGCGCTGGCGACCTTCCTGTCCGACGACGCGCCGGCCGCCATGCCCGAGGGGGTACGCCATGCGTGAACCACAGTTCGACCGGCTGCGGTCCGACGTCGCCGACGCGGTACGGCAACCCGAGTTCAGCACCGTCCGGCAGCGCGCCGGCGGGATACGCCGCCGCCGGATCGCCACGTCGAGCGCGGTGTTCGTGGTGACCGCCCTGGCAGCGGCCAGCTTCGGATACACCGTGCAGAACGCCCCACCCGACTACGGATCGCTCGATCCCGTCCCCGAGGTCACCTGCTCCACCGACTGCGGCTGGCCATGGATGACGGCGTCCGCGAGCACCGGGTCGGAGCTCTACGGCCTCGTCCGGCGCTGCGAGGACTGCGCCTCCGAGCTGTACGCGTCGTCGGACGGCGGCGGCTCCTGGCAGCAGCGCACCGTGCCACCCGCGCCGGCCGGCGCCTCCAACTCCCGCGAGGCGTCGCTGGCCGCTCAGGGCCCGGGGCTTCTCACCTGGCGTGAGCAGCGCACGTTCGTCCCCGATGTGGTTCAGACGCACAGCACGGGAGGCCCGACGGCCGACCCGACAGCGCAGGTCTCGATCCTGCAGACGTGGGTGTCCCGCAACGGCGGCGGCACCTGGGTGCGGGCTGCGGCCGGCACCGGACCGGCCGCCGCCGTCCCGCAAGGCGCGCGACCGGCCGACTGCGACCTCGTGGAGATGCCGGCCTGCAAGGTCGGTGTGCTCGACCCGGACACCGGCCGGTTCGCTCCACTGGCCGCCCAGCCCACCGGGATCACCGTCGATCCCGGCTGGACGAGTCAGGTCAGCGCGCCGATCGACGGGCGCCTCTGGGTCCCGGGGCTGGATCCGGCCACGAGAAAGCCGGCGGTGGCGACCAGCTCCGACGCCGGCCGCACCTGGCGCACCCATGTCTTCACCGACGGCGAGGCGGCCCCCGCCGGCAAGGAATGGCTGGTCACCTCACACGTGCCGAAGATCGCCGTCGGCACCGGGACGACGGCGTACGCCCTGACCTACCGGGACGACGGCGCGTTCGACACCCACTACAGCACCGACGGCGGGACGACCTGGCGGTCCGGTGACACCGTCGAGCGCATCGGCTTCCTGCCCGGCTACGTCGCGGCCGACGGCTCCCACATCATCCCGACCGACACCGGGGCCACCGCCGGCCGCGACGGCGAGTACGCCCCGGTCACCCTGTCCGGAATCCCCGAAGCCGCGATGCGGACGGTGCAGATCACCACGGGACAGGCCGACCAGCCATACCTGATGCCGTCGTCGGGGTCCGACGCGTACCTCTCCAAGGACGGAAGGACCTGGCAGCAGGTCCGCCTCCCCTAACCCCCACCTTCACACCGCGTAACGGACCGGCCGTAGGCCGTGCCCGGTGACCGGCGTGCGCCCGAAAGGCAGGCCCGGATCTTGAGCGTATCGACCGTGGACCGCATGGCCACCATCGGCGAGCCACCACGCGACGACCGGCGGGTGGCCGGACTCGACGGCATCCGCGGCCTGACCGCCCTCTACGTGGTGGTGCACCACTGCTGGCTGCTGTCGTTCCCCGGCTACCCGGCCAACACCGGCCCCGCCTGGCTCGGCTGGCTCGTCCACGGCCGGCTCGCGGTGATCGTGTTCATCGTGCTGTCCGGGTTCTCGCTGGCCATCGCGCCGGCCCGCCACGGGTGGCAGCTGGGCGGCGCCCGGCGCTACACCCTGCGGCGGGCCCGGCGAATCCTGCCCGCCTACTGGGCGGCCCTCATCGCCAGCGCTCTGATCGCGACCCTCGTGCCGTACCTCCCGCACAGCGAACCACCGACGTTCGGCTCGTTCGCCGTCTACGCTCTGCTGCTGCAGGACGCCGTCGCGGCGCCCGCACCGAACGGCGCATTCTGGTCGATCGCCGCCGAAGCCGGCCTTTACCTGGCGTTTCCGCTGGTCCTGCTGCTACGCCGGCGCGCCGGGGCGGTGGTGACCCTGGCCGTGGTCACCGTGCCGGTCGTCGTGGCGGGCCTGCTCTTCCCGGCCCTGTCCACCGGATCACGGGCGGTCGGCTACACCCTGGAGTTGGCGCCGCTGTTCACCGTGGGCGTGCTGGCGGCCGGGGTCGTCGCGGCCGGCGAGCGGGTCCGGCGGCTGCCGTGGCCGGGCCTGGCCGCGCTCGCCGCCGCGCCGGTGCTCGCCGTGATCGCCGTCAAGGGATCGGTGTGGACGGTCACGAACTACTACTGGGTGGACCTGGCGGTGGGACCGGCGATCGCCCTGTTCCTGGCGGCGGTGGCCACCGGGCGCCCGGCCCCACTGGTGCGGCTGCTCCGCAGCGGGCCGTTGCAGTCCCTCGGCGACTTCTCCTACAGCCTCTACCTGATCCACATGCCGGTCGTCGCCCTGGTCAGCACCCTGGTCGTCACGCCGCTCATCGGCTCCCGACCGGCCGCCTTCGCGGTCATCGTCACTCTGGTGGTGCCGTTGTGCCTGGTCACGGCCCGATTGTTCGCCGCCGTCTTCGAGAAGCCGTTCCGGTCGTACACTGCTTGATCGTGACGACCGAAGTGGTGCTCGGCGAGGTGACGTGCCCATCCGGGCACCTGGTGATCACGGATGGTGGTTACCTGGAGATGTGGTCCGGCGACCGGGTGCCGGACGACGAGGAGCATCCGGCCACCGACTTCGAGATCATCGGCCCCGACGCCGAGGAGGCCGCGGAGACGTTCGACCGGCAGACCGGCACCCGGCTGTACGACATTCCCGACCACGCCGTCGACGATGTCCTCGCCACGTTCGGCGAGCACTGCCGCGAGCACGGGCACAACGCGAGTCTGCGCGCCTTCGAGCAGCAGGTCCCACACCGGGAACGGGTCCGGCACGCGGTCGAGGCCCGGGAGCACGAGTTCATCGTCATGGGTGTGCCGGTGCTGCCGATGGAGGTGCCGGCCGACCGGCCGCTGCCGGTCACCGCGATCCCCGGCGAGCACGGCTGGCATTCCATGCGGATCGCGTTCAGCGACGAGCCGGTGGCCGACTCCTGGATATTCTGCGAGCTGGGGATCGACCACGCGCGCTTCGTCTTCGCCGACGCCGACGCGCTCAACTCGTGGGAGCACGTCCTCCCGCTGGACGGCCTGGCCGACCTGGTCCTCTGGGGCCGCGACGAGGAGCAGGTCGCCGCCGAGTTCGGCGCGCCGCGCCTCGACGACAGCCTCCACGGGTGGCTGGACCTGCCGGTCGAGGAGGCCTACCAGCGGGCGATGTCCCTGGAGGCACGCCGCGACGAACCGGGCGCGCCGAAGTTCACAGCCGACTTCCGGCCGCACTCGCATCACTGGCAGGCGATGGCCCAGGTGCGGCAGTCCGAGCACGACGCCGGCGTGATCCGGGTCGCCGGAGCCGACATCCTGATGGCGATGACCTCGGTCGGTGACGGCTTCTTCCCCGTCCACCTCGACGTTGACGCCGACGGCCTTCCGGTGGCCCTGCGGATCGACATCGCCGGCGAGGCCTGACCGGCGGATCCCGCCGAAACCGACGGCACTGACCGGCAGGCCACACCGAAACCAACGGCATTAGCCGGCAGGCCACGCTGAACCGACGGCGCTGACCGGCGGGCCACGCCGAAACCGACGGCACTGACCGGCGGATCGCGCCGAAACCGGCGGCGCTGACCGGTGGCGGCAAGATGGCGGCCAGCGGATCATCCCGCCGGCGGCGACCCCCTGTTTTCGGCAATGGCGGGATGATCAGCGGGTCATGCCGCCATCGACGGGGCCAGGTCCGCGGCCGAGGCGAGCACCCGCCGCGCCTTCTCGGCGGCGGAGACGCCGCGGGGCAGGCTCTGCCCGGCGGCGACCTGATCGAGCAGTGGCAGGTCACCACCGGCGGCGCGGAGCAGGGCGACCGCGTGCGGCAGAAACCCGCCGACCAGCTCGACGATCACCGGATGCGTACTGGTCAGATATCGCCGCGTCAGCTCCTCCACGAAGGCCCGGTAGGCCGGTAGGCCGATGTCATACTCGTCGAACTCCAGGTCGAGAATGCCGGATGGCCGGCCGGCGACAACCGTCATCGCCTCGGCGGTCCGGTAGAAGAGCTGCGCCGCCGTGGTCGCCGGATTCCACACTGACCTGCCGGCCACCTTGAAGTACTGACTCACGGCCCCTCCGATTTGCGCTGAGCTGCCCGCCGACTGACGGTTTCCCATGATCGCGGGCTGAACCGACTCACGGCCCCCGCCTACCGCCGGGCTGCCCGGCGGGCTGACGGCTTCTCACGATCGCGGGTTGAACCGACTCAAAGCCCCGCCTTGCGCTCCGATACCCCGCCGACCGGCGGCTTCTCACGATCGCGGGCTGAGCCGGCCGATCGGCTCAGCGCTTCTCCACGTCGCGGGCCAGGCCGCGGAGAGTGGCGGCGAAGCCGGCGCGGCCGATCAGCGTCACCAGCGGGTCGGCGTAGCGGGTGAGGCGGCGTGGGGACACGGTGACGTCCTCGGTCCACTCGACCCGGCACTGGCCGCCGGGAAGGGGCGTCACCGAAAACGACGCACTGCCGTGCACGACCCGGCCGTGTTTGAGGATCGCGCAGTGGCCGGGCCGGTCGTCCGGCGCGTCGCCGCCGGGTGGCTCCCAGGCCTCCACGGTCATCGGATCGTCGAAGGCCAGCGGCCCCACCCCGGTCCGGGCGACGAACCGGGCGCCGACCCCATCGGGCCGCTCGCTCTCGACGCGGAGGACGGTCAAGGGCACCCAGTCGCCGTGCCGTGGCCAGTCCACCAGGATCTTCCACGTGTCGGTGGCGGTGGCGCGCACATCGCGGCTGACGGTGAATCGGCTCATGAGTAAACGCTAACCGCCGGGTATGACAGAAGCATGGATCATGTGCGGTGGCGTTTCGACGGATGGATCGCCGGGATGGGTACGACCGGGGGGACCCGGTTGGTGGTCGGGCACTGGCCGGGCTCGCCGTTCGGGCCGGTCACCGACGTCATGGTCGAGAGACCCGACGGGCATCGTCTGCTGCTGGCCGAGACCGCCGAGCTGGCCGGGTTCGTCGCCGAGACCTACTCCTTCGATGAGGTACGGGTGGTGCCGATCACAGTCGACCGGTCACCGCGGGACTGGACGGTGTCCGCCGGGCCGCTGCAACTGCGGTTCACCACCGGGGGCCGTGGCATGCTGGGGAACCTGCTGCACGCCGTGCCGGTGCCGCTGGCGCAGAACCTTCTGTGGGTCCGGCTGATCGACCTGCCCGCCCGGCTGTTGCGCGGTGTCCGCACGTTCGGCTCCGCCGGCAACGGCCGCCGCGAGTGGTATGCCGTCCGCGACCTGCACCACGTCACCGCCGCCGGCGCGGTCCTCGACGGCGCCGACCTGGGTGATCTCGCCCCGGTCGACCCGCCGGTGCGGTTCGGTTTCGGCTCGGCCCCGCGGTCACCGGCGCTGGTCCGCATCACCACCACGGTCGAGGTGCCGCGACCGTGACCCGCGCACTCGCCACCCCCGATGCCGAGTGCCGGGCCGCCGGCGGTCAGGCGACGAGGAAGGCGCCTGACATGAACACGACCAGGAGGACGGCCTGCAACCCGACGCCGATGACGACGACGGCCCGATCGACCGTCGGTCGCGAGCCGATGCGCGCCAGGACGAGGAAGATCGCGACGGCCTCCATCGTGTACCGGGCGGCGGACTGCATCGACCGGCCACCGACCTCGGTCGACAGCAGCATGACGAGCGTGACGGCGCCCTGTGCCACCAGATAGACCTGGTCCCGGCGGAACTTGAAGCGCCCCACCACGCACAGGATCAGCAGCACCGCCCCGATCAGGACGGTCCCGGCGTCGAGGACCGCGCCGATGGTGGCCGGATGCAGGACGCGATGCCCGCCGGCCTGCTGGATCGCGGTCACCCAGGCTCCACCGGGAACCGTGTACTGCCGTCCCCACTGATCCTGGGCGATGCTGAAGGCGAGCGGGCTGCCCAGTTCGATCGCGCAGTAGACGCTGTAGGCGACGGCTCCGAGCGGCACCACCGCGATCCCGAGCACGTCGGCTCGCAGCAGACGCGGACGCCATCCGACCTGGCGTAGGTACTCGATCGCCAGTGGCAGCACGAGCAGCACCCCGAAGAGGCGGGTCGCCGAGGACAGCCCGCCGAGGACGCCGGCCAGCCACCAGTGGCCGCGGCGGCCGGCGTACAGCGCGCCGATCGCCAGCAGCAGGAACAGTGACTCGTTGTAGCCGATGAACAGGTAGAAGCCCATCGGGAAGGCGGCCAGGTACCAGGTGGCGCGCTGGGCGACCTTCGGCCCGAACTCGTGGTCGGCCAGCCGGTGCAGCATGACCAGGGCGCCCCACGCGGCGAGGTTCGCGACCACCAGCGCGCTGATCAGCGGCCCGCCGGGCAGGATGACGTCGAAGGAGCGGATCAGCAGCGGGTACAGCGGGAAGAACGCCGGGAACCCGGGGCCGATGTGGTAGCCCTCCTCGGCGATCCGCACGTAGTGGCCGGCGTCCCAGCCGTTCCAGGCGAGGCCGATCGACCACAGGCCGGGGGCGTCGTTCTCGCCGCGGGACAGTGCGGCGAGCGCGCTCACCGCCAGGTGCAGGACGGTGAGGGTGGCCCAGACCGCGAAGCCGGTCCGGGTCGCCGTCCGCCACGGCTGACGGACCACCGGCGCGGTCACCGGGCGGGGTGGTGCGAGGGTCAGAGTCTCCACGGCGTGCTCCCGGTGCCGCTCTCCACCAGCGGGCGGCCGGTCGCCGCCGAGTCGTAGGCGACCACGTAGCGCGGTCGGCCCTGCATGGTGGTGAAGATCCGGGCCACGTATTCGCCGAGGAGTCCCAGGCAGAGCAGTTGCAGGGCGCCGACGAACATCAGCGCCACGAACATCGAGGTCCAGCCGGGGACGACGGTGCCCCAGAGGTACGCCGCGAGGGCCGCCCCACCGATCGCCACGCACAGGGCGATGCCCGCGCAGCCGAGCCAGGTGGCGACCCGCAGCGGCGCGGCGGAGAAGCCGGTGACGCTGTCCAGGGCGAGCCGGATCATCTTGGCCAGCGGGTATTTGGAGTGTCCCGCGGCCCGGCGTTCCCGGGTGTAGGTGACCTCGCCGCTGGGCAGGCCGAGCCACGGCACGAGCAGGCGGTAGACCGGCTGGTGCTCGGGCAGTTCGGTGAGCGCGTCGACGGCGGTGCGTGACAGCAGCCGGAAGTCGCCGGCGTTGTGCGGGACGTTCGCGCCGACGACCCGGCGCACGAGGCGATAGTAGAGCCCGGCGGTGCCGCGTTTGAAGGCGCTGTCGGTGCTGCGGTCGGTGCGGACGCCGTGGACCACGTCCAGTTTCGCGCTCTCGGCCAGCGCCAGCATCTCGGCGATGACCTCGGGCGGGTCCTGCAGGTCGACGTCGATGCTCGCCACGTACTCGCCGCGGGCGCGGTGCAGGCCGGCGGTGAGCGCGTTCTGGTGGCCGCTGTTGCGGCGCAGCCGGACGACGCGCAGTTGCGGCCAGGTCCGGCGCATCTGCTGCAGCACTGCCGGGGTGGCGTCGCGGCTGCCGTCGTCGACGGTCAGCACTTCGTAGGTCACGCCGAGCCCGTCGAGGACAGGCCGCATCCGCTGCGCGAAGAGCGGCAGCACGTCCTCCTCGTTGAAGACCGGAACCACCACCGACAGCCGTGGTACGGAGACATCCATGTGTGCCCCTCACTCTCATGATCGTCGCGGCGGGGAGAAGGCTGACCTGCGAAGCGATCGAAGTATGGCCATGTCGCCGTGGGTGGCACGTTCTCGGGAGACCGGCGGAGATCTGCCTCTCAATCGCCGCTGAGCTGCCATCCGAACGGGCTCGGGAACCGTCGGGGGAAATCTGCTCCGTAACAGGCTCGACACACCATTGAAGTGGGAGCGCTCCCATGTAACGATACTGGTCACTGTCTTAAGAGGTGAAAGTTGAAGAAGCTCGCCACCGTCCTGACAGCCGTCGCACTCAGCGCCGGACTGCTCTGGACCGCCGTACCCTCCGATGCCGCCGCCGCGCCCTACCGCTACGGCGAGGCGCTGCAGAAGTCGCTGCTCTTCTACGAAGCACAGGTGTCCGGCAAGAAGCCGTCGTGGAACCGGGTGTCCTGGCGCGGCGACTCGGCGATGACCGACGGCGCCGACGCGGGCCTCGACCTGACCGGCGGGTGGTACGACGCGGGCGACCACGTCAAGTTCGGCCTGCCGATGGCGTTCACCACCACGATGCTCGCCTGGGGCGCCGTGGAGAACCGGGAGGCGTACGCGAGCTCCGGGCAGTTGACCCATCTGCTGAACAACCTGCGGGTGCCCAACGACTACTTCATCAAGGCGCACCCCTCGGCCGACGTGCTCTACGGGCAGGTCGGCAAGGGCGACGACGACCACAAGTGGTGGGGACCGGCCGAGGTGCTCCCGATGGCGCGCCCGGCGTACAAGATCGATGCGACCTGTGGCGGCAGCGAGCTGGCGGCGGAGACGGCGGCCGCGATGGCAGCCAGCTCGATGGTTTTCAAACCCACCGACCCGCAGTACGCCGACACCCTGCTCAGCCACGCCAAGCAGCTGTATTCGTTCGCCGACCGGGTCCGCAAGAGCTACCACGAGTGCATCACCGACGCGACCGCGTTCTACAAGTCGTGGAGCGGCTACGCCGACGAGCTGGTCTGGGGCGCGATCTGGCTGCACCGGGCCACCGGCGACGCCACCTACCTGGCGAAGGCCGAGGCCGGTTACGACGCGCAGGGCAACGAGAACCAGACCACCACGAAGATGTACAAGTGGACGATCTCCTGGGACAACAAGCAGTACGGCAACTACGTGCTGCTCGCCCGGCTGACCGGCAAGCAGAAGTACCTCGACGACGCGAACCGGTGGCTCGACTGGTTCACCGTCGGTGTCAACGGCGAGAAGGTGCGCACCTCACCGGGCGGCATGGTCGTCGTCGACTCGTGGGGCGCGCTGCGCTACGCCGCCAACACCGCGTTCGTCGCGCTCGTGCACAGCGACCACCTCGGTGACGCCACGCGCAAGCAGCGCTATCACGACTTCGCGGTCCGGCAGATCAACTACGCGCTCGGCGACAACCCGCGCAGCTCCAGCTATGTGATCGGGTTCGGCGACAACTCTCCCAGGAATCCCCATCACCGTACGGCCCACGGCTCCTGGTGGGACAGCCAGCAGGTCCCGGTCGAGACCCGGCACGTGCTCTACGGCGCCCTGGTCGGCGGGCCGTCCTCACCCGACGACAAGTACACCGACAGCCGTGGCGACTACGTGATGAACGAGGTCGCCACCGACTACAACGCCGGGTTCACGTCCGCGCTGGCCCGGCTCTACGGCGAGTTCGGCGGGGCGGCGCTGACCGGCTTCCCGGTCGCCGAGACGCCGGACATCCCGGAACTGTCGGTCGAGTCGACGATCATGCAGAACGAGACCCGGTCGACCGGCGTGAAGGTGATCGTCTACAACAAGTCGGCGTTCCCGGCGCGGGCGCTCACCGCCGGTAAGCTCCGGTACTACTTCACCCGGGACGACAACACGGCGCTGCAGGTCAGCTCGCCCTACACCCAGGGCTGCCCCGGTCCGACCGCGGCCAAGCAGCATTCCGGCGACATCTGGTATGTCGAGGTCGACTGCACCGGCTACCGCATCGCGCCCGCCGGCCAGTCGGCACACCGGATGGAGGTGCAACTCAAGATCGGTGTCGCCGAGGGTGGCGTGTGGAACCCGGCCAATGATCCGTCCTATCAGACGGCCTCCGGCCCCAACACCAGGATTGCGCTGTACGACGGAACGACACTCGTGTGGGGCTCGGAGCCCGGCGGGTCGTCCCCTTCGCCGTCGCCCTCGACGTCGATCTCCGTCTCCCCGTCACCGTCTCCCTCCGTGTCGGTGTCACCGTCGGTGTCCCCCTCGCAGTCACCGGCCGCCGGGTGCCGCGTCGGCTACACGACCAACGACTGGAGTTCCGGCTTCACCGCCACCGTGACGATCACCAACGGGCCGGCCGCGGTCAACGGGTGGACGCTGACCTTCCCGTACACCGCCGGTCAGAAGGTCCTGCAGGGCTGGTCGGCCACGGTCACCCAGTCCGGAACCCAGGTGACCGCCACGAACACGTCCTGGAACGGCAACCTGCCGGCGGGCGGCACGGTGAGCTTCGGATTCAACGCCACCCACACCGGCAGCAACCCGGCGCCGGCCGCGTTCACCCTCAATGGCACGCCCTGCACCAGGGCATAGACCACGTCCGGACGGCGGCGGGTGCCTACGGCGCTCGCCGCATCCACCGGCGGTGACTGACTACGGCCTTTGCCGCATCCATCGGCAGCGGCTGACTACGGCCTTTGCCGCATCCATCGGCGGTGGGTGGCGCCGGCGATGCCGTGGACGAGGCGGGCCAGTCCGGCCGCCCCGTCCGCGTCGTCGGCACGGCGGACCGCGGTGAGGATCGGGACCGGTTCGTCGAGGTACACCTGCTCGCGCTGCAGGACGAACTGGAGGGCGAGGCCGGCGAGACGGGCGTTGCCGTCGTCGAACGGGTGGAAGAACGCCACGTCGAGGTAGACGCGGGCGGCGCGGGCGGTCACCGGGATCCGCCGGTCGGCCGCCTGCGCCACACAGGCGGCGAACCCGTGCTCGGTGTCGGCGCGCAGGGCGTACCGCTCCCGGCCGTTCTTGGCGTAGGCCGTGCCGCGCCGGAAACCCGGCGCCGGAATGCCGCGGGTGAGTCCGTTCCAGCGGGCCAGCAGATCCGGTGTCAGGGTCGCACCGGCGCCGGCCCGGGCGCGGACGTCGTCGTAGGCGTCCGGCAGGCCGGGTCTGCGCCGGGCGAAGTCCACATATCCGTCGTGGACCGCCCACACCGGCGTGACCGGATGCGGGACCACGTCGTGCCACGGCACCTGGTCGCGGACCCGCTGCCAGATCGCCAGGTGATCAGTCGCGGTCAAGGGAGACCCGGATCGCCAGGTCTGCGGCGGCGTCGCGGACCTCCTCGACAGGTGTCGAGCAGCCAGTCGTGCCACTCCAGCAGCGCGGCGGTGATCCCGGCGGCCGTCGCCTCCGGCTTCGTCACCGAATGCGACTGGCAGCACCAGGCGGTGACCGGGCCACCGGAGTCCTCACCCGACGACCACCGCCACCCGACCGTCCACACCCCGTACCGCTCGGCGAGCCCGGCCGACACCCCCTGCAGCAGCGGGTACGGCGCGGTGGTGTCGACGGCCAGCGCGGACACCACCCCCGGCACCGACGCCCGGTCGAAGCTCCGGCCGCCCGGGTCGACGTCCGCCCAGCTCAACTCCTCCGGGTACGGCAGGCGGGCTGTCGACATCGGTTCACCGGCTCCTTCGCGTGCGCGGCCGGTCAGCCTACCGGGTGGGGTCAGCTGGTCTTGCTCGGCGACGGTGCGGGACGACGGTCGCCGCGCTCGGGCCGGTGGCCGGCCTTACCCTCGGTGACGGTCTTGAGGTCGGCGCTCACCTCGAAGTGCACCCGCTCACCGCTCTTGGTCCCGAACACGTGGTACGCGCCGTCGGCACCCTTGACCACGCGGGAGACCGTGACCGCCGCGTCCTCGGCCGTCACGGCCGCGGTCACCTTCGCCGCCTCGGCACCGGTCACCACCGTACCGCCGCCGGGTCTGCCGTGGCCCCGCCCCGGGCCCGCCTTGCCCTCCGTCACGGTCGTGAGGTCCGCGCTCACGGTGAAATGCGCTCGCTCGCCGTCCTTGGTCCCGAACACGTGGTACGCGCCGGCGGCACCCTTGACCACGCGGGAGACCGTGACCGCCGCGTCCTCGGCCGTCACCGCCGCGGTCACCTTCGCCGCCTCGTCACCGGTCACCACCGTCCCGCGGCCGGGACCGTGCCCACCCGGCCGCCCGCCAGGACCGCCGGCCTCACCCCGAGGGCCGCCGGCCTTACCGCCCGGACCGCCGGCCTCACCGCCCGGGCCGCCGGCGGACGTGCTCGGGGTGGGTGTCGCCGGGGCGGCGGCGGCCATGGTCGCCCCGCCCAGGGCCAGACCACCGGCGACGACGGCACCCGCGGCGAGCAAACCGACCTTCTTCACGTGACTCTCCTCCGACTGGCGGGGCCGGCCGGACGCCGAACCTCCTTCGGAGAAGAGTCGGCACTGTCTCTGTGCTGAACCTGTGGTTGCCATGGGTGGATGCTGGCGGTCTGCGGGTGATTACTTACCATTGCCGATGTCGTCGACAGCAGAGGAATCCCGGTGCAGAAGTCATACACATCGACAGTCCTGGCCGCGCTGCTGCTAGCCGGCCTGGCTGGATGCACGTCCGCCACCCCGGAGTCCACGCCGTCGTCGTCCGCCACACCACCGCCCGTGTCCCCTGCTCCGTCGTCGACGACGGCGTCCCCGGCACCGACGGTCTCCACCACGGTGGCGTCACCGGCCGCGCCTCCGGCCGCCTCGGCCTTCCCGTTGGCGATCAGCCGCCGGGGCGGTTTCGCGGGCGTGGAGGACCGCGCCGAGATCGCGGCGAACGGCTCGGTGGTCGTGACGAGCCGAGACCGCCCGCCGGCGAAGACGTCCCTGCCGGCCGCCACCGTGGCGGAGCTGAGCCGATTGGTCACCTCGACGGAGTTCACCGGCCAGGCCGGCAAGCCGGAGCTGCCGACCTGCAACGACGGCTACGAGTACGAGGTGGCGGCCCCGGGATGGACCGTGACCGTCCACGATTGCGGCCAGCCCCACAGCGCCCCGGTCGACCGCATCCTCGAGATCGCCGTACCCCTGCTCAAGCAATGACCCCGAACCTGACGGCACCCTGAGGGACGGGCGGCCTGACGGCCGAGTTCTCCCCCGGCTGCCGACCGTGCGGGAGCTTGCGGAGCGCTTCGGGGTGCCGACCGGGACCGTGGCCAAAGCCATCGACATCCTCCGCGCCGACGGAGTGATCGTTTCCCGCCACGGCCGGGGTCTCTACGTCCGCTCGTTCGCACGCGTCGTCCGGTCGTCGCCCGACCGGCTCTCGCGGGCATGGTGGGCCGGGGGAAGTCGATCCAGGACCACCACACCAACGGACGGCTCCGTGTCGTCCACGTCGTCGTGCAGGAGGCTCCCGCCTCGGAGGAGGTGGCCGAGGCGCTCAGCATGTCTCCGGGAGCGGCCGTGCTCACCCGGGCACGCCGATTCGCCATCGAGGATCGCATCGTCCAGACGGCGACCAGCCACATTCCGCTGGACGTGGTGGCCGCAGCCCCGGCTGTGGGTTACACGGGCCCGGGGCCGGGCGGCATGTACGCCCGCATGGCGGAGGCCGGCCTGGGACCGGAGACGTTCCGGGAGACGGTCGTCTGCCGGATGCCCACCTCCGCCGAGGCCGAGGTGCTGAGCCTGCCGCGCGGCACGCCGGTCGTCGCGGTGACCAGGTACGCATACACCAGCACCCAGCGGTGCGTCGAGGTCAACGAGATGGTGTTGGACGCCGGCGCGTACACCTTGGAGTATGTGTTCGGCGCCTGATCAACCATTCGTCGACCCCTGACAGCGCTCGGGGTTGCGATAACCCGCCGCCGGAATGAGAGCATCGCCGGATGATGGAGAACGAGGCTCGGGTTCTGGCGGTCGGCGGCAACGTGGCCGTGACGCATCTCGATGGGCGGGCCTTTCCGGGGGTGCACGTTCAAGGGGACACGTTCGCCGGTCTGCGGGCAGCGCTGGCCGGCGCCGCCGGGCGGCTGCGACAGGCGCCGGGTGACGCGGAGGCCCTGGACGACCTCGACTACGCCATCGGTGAGATGACCCTACTGCTCGAGTTCTACGAGCACACGCTGGCGGAGCGGGGTGTCGAACGCCCCTACGTCGACACCGGGACGTCCGGCGAGGCCGGGAGCATGAGCGACGCGGAGATCCGGCAGTTCGTCACGTTGCTCAAGCGCTTCGCCGACCTCGAGTTGGATCAGTTCGCGCACTGGCGCGTGGAGACGCCGTACGGTCCGGTCTTCGTCGACCTCAGCCGGCGGTGCCTACCCGGCACCGAGGAGGCATACGACGCCTTGTGAGCAGCCCGGCTTGAATTGACGCGCTACTGATCTTTCGGGGTCAGGATCAGGGCGGTGCCGGTCCGCTGGTGGCGAGGAATCCGAAAGCGTGCTCGTCGCGTGCGGTGGCCCGGTGGATCGGTTGCTGTGGACGCGGGAGTGACCGCGACTCCGACGCTCAGTAAAGTGACCCCGGTCGATGGGCTGGGGGCGAGCGGGGTGGACGGAACGGATCCGTGGTGGCAACGGGTCGACGAGGCGGCGCAGCTTCTCGTCTCGACGGTGAACGCGGCCGCCGCGAAGGCCGGCAAGGACGGCGTCTACACACCACCGCCCGGCCGGCCGGATCCTCGCCGCCGGCGCCGTCCGCCATCGTTGCGACACCTCGCCGAGGTGATCCGTACCCGGCGTCTCACCGCCGCGGTCGAGCATCTCACCATTCTGATCGCCCAGGCGAGGGAGGCCGACGTCCGTGCCCCGGCCCTGCTGCCCGTCCCGCGCGCGTCGGCCGGCCTGATCGTGGACGCCAGACCCGTTCCCCGGCCGTCGCAGCGGCGCCGCCGGGTGCCGGTCCGCGGCGTCGCGATGGTGGGTGCACTGGCCGCAGTGGCAGGTGGCTTGGCGTGGCGTTCGCCTGGCCGATGGAGGATCGCGGACGGGCCGTGGCACAGCTGCGCGTCGCCGCTGCCGCTGGCGGAACGAGGCTACGTCCACTCCCCGGCCGTCTCGACCACGATCGGCGGCCAGCCGGTGACGATCCAGGTCTGCCTCTGGCGCGACGACCCGAACCGGGAGAACTGCACGACGGAGATAGCCACCGGCTGCTTGTCGACGATACGCGTGCACGAACTGAGCTGCTCCGTCATAGGCGTTCGTGGGGTTCCGGTTACCGCCCGAGGCGATCGGGATGGCGGTGCGCTGGTACCTGCGCTGTTGCCGGCCGACGTGGCGCGGTTCGCCCGGCGCTCGCCGGGGTTCACCGAGAACGATCTGACCACGACCGCCGCAGTCCGTACGCGGACGCGTCGGATGCCGTAACGGCAATCAGGCGCCCTCTAGGAGCGATCCTCCACGAACTCAGCGACGACGGACATGAAGGTCATCACGTCCACCTCGCCCCACCAGTTCTCCTCCGACCACGGGCGTGCCTCGTCGCCTCGGCGGTATACCGCGATCGTCCCAGCACGAAGGTAGATCTCGTTCACCGAGCTCCAGGGCAGGCGCTCCCCGTGTGCCTCGATGCCATGAAGGTCAACGGCGTATGGGCCGTACCGCCGAATCTCATCGCCCTTGATCCTGGAGATCTCCCTCGCCGCGCGGTCGTCGGCGAATGCGACAGCCACGCGCACCGCGAACAACCGGAACTTCCTGGCTCGACTCTCATTCGTGTACACCCGCCCAGCGACCCGCACCACGAGCCGATGTACCTGCCGGGGCTTGCTCCGGACCCACTCGGTCCGCGGGTCGATCGAGACGAACTCGAGCTCGGCCCATTTCCATGCGCGGGCTCTGTTGTTGCCGTCGACATAGCGGACCAGCCCGCCGTCGTAATGACCGAACCACCGTCGGGCCGGCCCGCGACCGATCACCAGCGCGAGCCATTCTCGCCCGGTGGGCCGCTCACGGACGAAGGCACTCGCGACGTGCGGGCCGAGCCCGGCCTGCTCGGCAGCAGCGGTCATTGGGGCCGGATCGGACATGTCGCCTCCCAACGAATCGGTGGGGATGGACGGGTGGCCTACCAGTCTGGCGGGGCGTGTCACGGCGACGCCACTTCAGCGCTCGTGATCTTGCGAGTGGTTTCGGGGTAATTTCGCCGGTTCGGCTGTCGGCCGGCTGTGGAACGACTTCCGGAACGTGCGAGGTTCATGAAACGGCCGTCGAAGCGCAGAACCCACAAGGGGCCCGGGATGAGTGGTCCATCTGGCGCGGGCCCAGGACATCGCTCTCCGTGTTCCACGTCGACCCCGCTCACGTCACGCCGAATCTAGACTAGAGAGCTTTCGGGATCAGGGTCTGCGCCGGCGTCGGCCGGCCATAGCTCAGCCAAGTCATGACGTCGCCGCAAGCCCGTTCACGCCGCGGTTCACGGACTGGTCACCGAGACGTCCGCTGCCCTCGG
The DNA here is from genome assembly GCF_050956125.1 of Actinoplanes sp. CA-252034. Classification (NCBI taxonomy): domain Bacteria; kingdom Bacillati; phylum Actinomycetota; class Actinomycetes; order Micromonosporales; family Micromonosporaceae; genus Actinoplanes; species Actinoplanes sp. CA-252034. The sequence continues at coordinate 4,088,062 of NZ_CP191846.1, read as the reverse complement.
CCCTCGGGACTGGCCACCAGGACGTCTCCGGCCCATTGCCCCGAAGGGCTGGTCGCCGAGACGTCCGCTGCCCTTGCCCCGGGGGACTACGTCACCAGGACGTTCCCTGCCTTCGCCGAGGACGAGGACGAGGACGAGGACAGGCGCACACGAACACCGATCGTGCGACCCCAGCCACGCCCCCACGACCACCAGCGCACACGCAACCCCGATCGTGGGCTCTCACCAACGCCAGGGCGACGACCAGCGCACACGCAACCGCTACGTGTGCGCCCATCACCGCCGGCGACCACAGAGAAGATCGACTACACGGACTACCGACACGCGGGGGCCGGGTCGCCGACGCTGGTATGGACTACCGACACGCGGGGGCCGGGTCGCCGACGCTGGTGTCGCGCCGCAGTCGCACCCGAGCAGCGGTTCGGGTGGGCACAAGGCCCATCGCCGGAGCCGTCCGGTGCACCCGGTAGGGGAACCCGGGCTCGGTCACCGACCGTAGACGGCGGCGAGAACACCCGAACCCGGCAGGTTGGCCGGCCGGGGGCGGCGGTGACCTGGCACAGACCCTGACCTCGGAAGCTCCCTAGCGTGTCATTCATGACCGAGATAGTGATCACTGTGGACGGCCGGGCGGCGCTCACCACCCGTCAGCTCGGCGAGGAGTTCGGCCTCGACCCGGCGTCGGCTCGCACTGCGGTGCGGCGCGTCGGGCTGGAACCCGTCGCCCACCTCGACGACCGGACGCCGCTCTACGACGCCACGACGGCCCGCGACGCGCTGCGCAACCGGCCGGGTAAGGGTCGCCGGTCGAGGTGGGCGGCCATCGCCAGGTCCATCGCCCAGTCGGTCTAGGGACGAAACCCCCGAGACACTCGTCATCATCTATATTTGGGAGCGCTCCCATTCCCGTTCACGAAGGAGCCTCCCCCATGCGTCTCCGTCCTCTGCTCGCCGTGGCGGCGGTTGCCGTCGCCTCCGGCGGGATCGTCGCCGGGCTGCACGTTCCCGCGGCTCAGGCGGCCACCGTCTGTTCCGTCGACTTCGCGGTCAACCAGTGGGCCACCGGGTTCACCGCGGACGTCAAGCTCACCAACACCGGGCCGGCCGTCAGCTCCTGGTCGCTGACCTGGAACTTCGGCGGCAACCAGACCGTGTCCAACGGCTGGAACGCTCAGATCAGCCAGTCCGGCAGTAAGGTCACCGCATCCAACCTGAGCTGGAACGGCTCGCTCAACACCGGGGCGACCGCCTCGTTCGGGTTCCAGGCGACCTACTCCGGGACCAACGCCAAACCGACCGACTTCGCGCTCAACGGCGTCTCCTGCGCCGGCGGCCTGCCGCCGTCGAGCCCGGGCCCGTCCAGCCCGGGCCCGTCGTCGAGCGCTTCCCCGAGCCCGTCCACGTCCACCGGGCCGGCGCCGACGTGTGGGACCGGGATCCGCTGTGACGGCTTCGAGGGCCAGGCCGCCGGGACGCCGGGCGGGGACTGGGCGGTCACCTACCCGGACTGCCAGGGCGCCGGCACGGCCACGATCGACAAGACGGCCGCGCACACCGGCGGCACCTCGCTGCGGGTCAACGGGGCGACCGGCTACTGCAACCACGTCTTCGTCCGCAACGCCGCGATCCTGGGCAACGCCACCTACGTGCGCTACTGGGTGAAGCACACCACCGCCCTGCCCGCCTCGCACATCACCATGGTCGCCCTCCGTGACGCCAACGACGGCGACCGGGATCTGCGGTTCGGCGGGCAGAACGGCGCTCTGCAGTGGAACCGGGCCTCGGACGACGCGACCCTGCCCGAGCAGAGCCCGGCCGGGGTCGCACTGTCCCGCCCGCTGCCGGTGAACACCTGGAACTGTGTCGAGTTCAAGGTCAACGGCGCGGACGGGACGATGGAGACCTGGCTCGACGGCGTGTCGGTGCCGGGCCTGCTGCAGGACGGGGTGGCCACGCACGACGTCGACGGTCAGTGGCTCAACCGCACGTACCGGCCGCGGCTCACCGACCTGAAGCTGGGCTGGGAGAGCTACGGCGAGGGCTCCGACACGCTCTGGTATGACGACGTGGCGGCCGGCACCTCCCGGATCGGCTGCTGAAGCACGACCCGCAGCCGCTGGGTGGAGGGTGTGAGCCGGTAGGCCGGCAGCACCCCCTGCCCGCACGACGCCGTGCCGACGCCGGAGGCCGCCGCGTCCACCGAGATCCACGTGGACGTGGCGGCCGGCAGCTCGTGGTCGTGGGCGGTCGCCGCGACGGTCTCCCTCGACCACGGTCGCACGGTCAGCGGCACGCCGACGCCACGCACCCGCAACGCCGGACCGCCGAGGTCCACGGTGGCGTCGTCGACGCGGCGGGCCCCGTGCTCCTGCGGACGGACGGTGCGTTCCGCGTAGGTGTCGCGGTCGGCGGTGAACGTGCCGTAGCGGGCGCCCTGGCCGGTGTCCGGATACTGCGGGCCGGGACCCCAACCGGTCCACGTGACCCGCGAGGTCGGCCGGTCGACGCGTAGGTCGATCCCGGCACGGGCCCACTCGCACGGCCATTCGCCGTAGGGCTCGATCGTCAGATCGAGCGCCAGCGCGTCACCGTCGCTGGTCCAGCGCCACGTCACGTCCACCCCGGCGTCGATCACCGGCGGGCCGCTGCGGGTCCGCACGACCAGCGCCGGGCCGTCGGCCACGATGTCGACGAGGCGGCTCCGCAGATCGCCGAGCCGGGCCGTCGCCCAGCGCTCGGCCATCGACGGCAGGTCGTGTTCCTCCCAGCCCCGGCCCCGATCGTTCTCGGTCGGCGCCCGCCACAGGCTCACCGCCACATCGTGCAGGTCGAGGTCACCGAGCCGCACCGGCATCCCGGTCCGTGCATCGAACACCGCCGGGCCAAGCCGCAGGTCGGGCGAGGGCATGGCGGTGGCCTCCACCGCGGGTGCGGGACGCGGCGCGACGTACTGCGCCCAGGCCACCTCATGCCCCTGCTCACGATCCCGAACGGACAGGGTCAAAGGCGAAGACAATTCCAGGGGTACGGTCGAACTGGTCCCCGCCGGGACATGAGGCAGCGGGAAGTCCGCGTCCAGGTGCGACAGGTCCAGGCTGTGATAGCGGTTGACGATCGTCACCGTGGACCGGGCCGGGTCGATGGTCAGCTCGACCGGCGCGAACACCCGGGCCACGTCGGCGAGCCCGGGCCCCGGCGTCTTGTCGGCGTGGACCAGCCCGTCGATGACGAAACTGCCGTCGTGCACCCGTTCGCCGAAGTCGCCGCCGTACCACTGGATCGTCCGGCCGTCGTCGGTGGTCCCGGCGTGCAGCGCGTGCTCCACCCACTCCCAGATGAACCCGCCGGCCAGACGCGGATAGCGGTGGAACAGCTCCTGGTACTCGGACAGTCCACCCGGCCCGTTGCCCATGGCGTGCGCGTACTCGCACAGCAGGAACGGCAGCTCACGGCGGTGCTCGTCCTCCGGCTCGGTCCCGGCGCCGATCCGCTCCACCTCGGCGGCGGTGGCGTACATCCGCGAGTACACGTCGACGTGCAGCGAACGCCGGTCACCCTCGTAGTGCACCAACCGTGCGGGGTCACGCTGCTTGGCCCACCGGGCGATCGCGTCGAGGTTGGCGCCGGTGCCGGCCTCGTTGCCCAGCGACCAGAACAGGACGCTGGCGTGGTTCTTGTCGCGTTCCACGGTGCGCCGCATCCGGTCGAGGTAGGCGTCGCGCCACTGTGGGTCGTCGCTGGGGTTGCCGCGCCAGCCGTTCAGCTCGAAGCCGTGGGTCTCCAGGTCGTTCTCGACCATCACGTACAGGCCCAGCTCGTCGGTGAGATCCAGGAAGTCCACCTGCGGCGGGTAGTGCGACGTCCGTACCGCGTTGATGTTGTGTCGTTTCATCAGGAGCAGCTCGGCGCGGGCGGTGTCCAGGTCGACGGTCCGGCCGTGCAGCGGGTCGTGTTCGTGCCGGTTGACGCCGCGCAGCAGCAGCGGACGGCCGTTGAGCATCAGGGTCGCGTCCTCGACGTGCACCGTGCGGAAACCCACGCGCAGGGTGACGACCTCAGCGGGAGTGTGGACGCGTACGGCGTACAGGAAAGGGGTCTCGGCGGTCCAGGGGTCCACGGACCGGAAGTGATGGGACTCGCCCGCGCCCAGGTCCTCGCGGCCGAGACCCGGCACGTCGACGGTGAAAACCGCATCGCTGTCGACGTCGACCCGAAGGGTCCCGGAGCCGTCGCGGTGATCGTAGGAGGCGTGCACGAAGACGTCGCGGATACCGCCCTCGGGCCGCGCGAGCAGGGTGACGCTGCGGAAGATGCCGGGCATCCACCACATGTCCTGGTCCTCGAGGTAGCTGTGCGCCGACCACTGCGCGAGGCGCACCGCGAGCACGTTGCCGCCCGACCGGAGCACGCCGGTGGTGTCGAACTCGGTGGTCAGGCGGCTGCCGCGCAGGGTGCCGAGCTCGACGTCGTTGAGCCACACGGTCGCGGCGCCGTCGACGCCCTCGAACCGCAGCACCGACGGGTGGGCGAGCACCGCGGGGTCGGCCTCGAACTCCAGCCGGTGGTCGTATTGCGGGTTGTCGTCCGGTGGGAACGGCGGGTCGACCGGGAACGGGAACTGCACGTTGGCGTAGATCGGCGAGCCGTGGCCCTGCAAGGGCAGATGCCCGGGCACGCGGATCGGCGACCAGTCGCCGCCGTCGTGCGGGCGCACCTGCCAGGTGCCGTCGAGCACCTGGCGGGGCGCGTCGGAACGCAGGTGGGCGCGGGCGGGCAGACCGCCACGGCCCGGCTGGGGGGAGGCCAGTTCGGTGCGAAACGATGTCACGGGTACATAGTCTTTCTTGATCAAGGCCCGACGTGAAGGAGTTCCCGCGTGACCCGTGCCGATCTCACACTGCACCCGTCGTTCGCGGTCGGCCCGGTCGACCGGCGGCTGTTCGGTGGCTTCGTCGAGCATCTGGGCCGGCACATCTACGACGGGATCCACGAGCCGGGGCATCCGACGGCCGGGCCGGGCGGGTTCCGCCGCGACGTGATCGAGCTGGTCAAGGAGCTGGGCGTCACCACGATCCGCTACCCGGGCGGCAATTTCGTCTCCAACCACCGGTGGGAGGACGGCGTCGGCCCGGTCGACCAGCGGCCCCGCCGGCTCGACCTGGCGTGGCACTCGACCGAGACCAACCGGGTGGGGCTGCACGAGTTCCAGGACTGGCTCGACCTGGTCGGCAGCGAGCTGATGCTGGCCGTCAACCTCGGCACCCGCGGCTTGCAGGAGGCCGTCGACCTCATCGAGTACGCCAACGTCCCGTCCGGGACCACCCGCTCCGACCAGCGCCGGGCCAACGGACGCGAGGAGCCGTTCGGCGTGACCATGTGGTGCCTGGGCAACGAGATGGACGGCCCATGGCAGGTCGGGCACCGCACCGCCGACGACTACGGCAAGCTCGCCGCCCAGGTCGCGAAGGCGATGCGGCTCGTCGACACCGGGGTGAAGCTGGTCGTGTGCGGCTCGTCGAACCGGGACATGCCGACCTTCGGCACCTGGGAGCGCACGGTGCTGGAGCACACCTACGACGACGTCGACTACATCTCCTGCCACGCCTACTACCAGGAGCACGACGGCGACCTGGCCAGCTTCCTCGCCTCCGGGGCCGACATGGACGCCTTCATCCGGGCCGTCGTGGCGACCGCCGACCACGTGCGGGCCGTCAAACGGTCGGCCAAACGCATCGACATCTCGTTCGACGAGTGGAACGTCTGGTATTTCACCCGCTGGAACGCGCAGGAGGGCACCTTCGCGATCGACGAGTGGCCGGTCGCGCCGCGCCTGCTCGAAGACGTCTACACGGTCGCCGACGCGGTCACCGTCGGCGGGTTGCTCATCACCCTGCTCAACCACGCCGACCGGGTCACCTCGGCGTCGCTCGCGCAACTCGTCAACGTCATCGCGCCGATCATGACCGAGCCCGGCGGCCCCGCCTGGCGCCAGACCACCTTCTTCCCGTTCTCCCTCACCTCCGCATCAGCCGGGGGTACGTCACTCGCCGTCCACCTCGACGCCGACACCGTCACGACCAGCCGGTACGGCGAGGTCCCGGCGGTGGCCGCGGCCGCCACCGTCGACGACCACGGCACGATCCGGCTGTTCCTGCAGAACCGGGACGTCACCGCACCGGCCACGGTGACCGTCGACCTGAACGGCTTCCCCGCCCACTCGTCGGCGACCGCGACCGGCATCTGGGACGACGACCCGTACGCGGCCAACACCCGCGACGAACCGGACCGGGTCCGCCCACGCGCCAACGAGACCGTCGCGATCAGCGGCAACGTCGTGACGATCACGCTGCCCCCGGTCTCCTGGACGGCACTGACCGTCGCCTGATTCCTCAGTTCCGCCCGAGACCGGCCGATGGAGGGAGGTCGACCGTCTCGCGGGAGGAAGCGGTGAAAGCTGCCTACCGGATCTCCCTGGCCCGGACCGTGTGCTTCGCCCTCGCCTACGCCGCCGCGTGCTACGCGGGACGGAGCCTCGTCGTGGTGGGCAACCACAATCTGGCCTGGCCGGCCGCCGGGGTGGCCGTCATCTGGTTCTGCGCCCACCGGCGGGCGCCCACCCGCCACCTCGACAAGCTGCTGCTCACCCTGATCCTGGGCGTGATCAACTGGCTTACCGGCTCACCACCGGCGGTCGGTGTCGTGGCCGGGCTGGTCGGGCTGGTGCAGATCGAGGTCTTCCTGCGACTGCTGCGCCACTGGGGCCCGCATCTCTGGGGCGCCGGCGGTGACGCGCCGCTGCGGTCCCCACGGGATCTGTGGGCGCTGCTCAAAGCCGGGTTCGGGGCGACGATAGCGGCCAGCGCCGTCAGCCTGGTGGGCCGCTGGCTGGTCACCGGCGCCCTGCCGCTGACCGTCACGGCCATGTCGGTGGCCCGGCACACCGCCAGCATCCTGATCCTCGGATCGGCCGGGATCTGCGCCGGCGCGGCCCTGAGCCGCCGTGGCGTCGCCCTCTCCCCCGTCGCACCCCGGCGGATCGCCGAGACCGCCGGGATCGGGGCGCTCAGCATCGCCGGGCACACGGCCGTCTTCGCCTACGAGCACCAGTTCCCGGTGTCGTTCGCCCTGCTCGGCATCACCGTGCTGGTCGGGGTCAGGCTCAGCACCCCGTGGGTGCTGCTGCACAACCTGGTGGTCAGCTTCGTCGCGTTGCGGTACACGCTGGCCGGGTACGGGCCGTTCGCCCAGGTCGGTGACGTGCCGCTCCGCGCGGTCGTGGTGCAGCTCTTCGTCACCCTGGTCGCCCTCGTCGGGCTGGCCCTGGCACTGGGCCGCGAGGAGCGGCACGCGCTGCTGGCCGCCCTGGCCCAGGAGAAGGAGCAGGTCAAACACCAGGCCGACCTGCTCGCCGCGATCATCGACTCGATGCCCGACGGGCTGGCGGTGATCGGCCCGGACAACCGGGTGACACTGCGGAACCCGGCCGTCACCGGCATGGTCGACGACGATCTGGCCCGTCTGCGCGCCCTCGTCGACCAGGGCGTCTCCAGCAGCGACATCGTCGTGAACCACCCCGACGAGACGGAGAGACGGGTGATCCAGGTGACCGCCACCGCGCTGCCGCACCCCGACGGCACCCACAGCGTCGTGGTGCTCTTCCACGACGTGACCGCCGAACGCCGGCACCGCGACGAGCTGACCGGCTTCGCCGGGGTGGTCGCCCACGACCTGCTCAACCCGCTGGCCAGCGTGGACGGGTGGACGACGGCCGCGATGGAGGCGCTGGAGGAGGCGCCGGACCATCCGAGTGTGGGTGAGGCGCACGCCGACCTCACCCGTGTCGCCCGGTCGTCGGCCCGGATGCGGGGCCTGGTCGACGGTCTGCTCTCCTACGCGACCGCGCGGCAGGCGATGGTCACCCCGGCGCCGGTCGACCTGGCCGAGGTGGTCGCCGAGATCGCCCTCGCCCGCGCGGACGCCGCGGCGGCCGCCGGGAACCCGATGCCCCGCTTCACGATCGGCCCGCTGCGGCCGGTCCAGGCCGACCCGGTCCTGATCCGGCAACTGCTGGACAACCTGATCGGCAACGCCGTCAAGTACACCGCCCCCGGAGTGCCCCCGCAGCTGCGCATCACCACCGAGGACGACCACGGGATGGTCGCCGTGCGGATCGTCGACAACGGCATCGGCATCCCCGAGGGCCAGCACGAGGCGATCTTCGGCAACTTCCACCGGGCCCACGCCGACGGCGGCTACCGGGGCACCGGGCTCGGCCTGACCATCTGCAAACGCATCGTGGAACGGCACGGCGGCACCATCACCGCCGTCGACGACCCCGGAGGCGGCTCCTGCTTCACCTTCACGCTGCCGCCGCTGTCACTGGCTGCTGGAGCCCGCCCACAGGTTGATGCCTGACTCGGTGGCGTACTTGTCGATCTCGGCCAGTTCGTCGGAGGTGAACGACAGGTTGTCCAGTGCGGCGACGTTGGTCTCCAGCTGGGCCACGCTGCTGGCGCCCAGGACCGTGGAGGTCATCCGCGGATCGCGCAGCACCCAGGCGATCGCCATCTGCGCCAGGCTCTGACCGCGGCGACCGGCGATCGCGTCGAGCGCCCGGATCTTGTCCAGGTTCTCCGCGCTGAGCAGGTCGGTGCTCAGCGACTTGTCCGCCCCGGCCCGCGAGTCCTCCGGCACACCCTTGAGGTAGCGGTCGGTGAGCATGCCCTGCGCCAACGGGGAGAACGCGATGCACCCGGCGCCCACCTGCTCCAGGGTGTCGAGCAGGCCGTCCTCGATCCAGCGGTTCAACATCGAGTACGACGGCTGATGGATGAGCAGCGGCGTGCCCAGGTCACGCAGGATCGCCGCGGCCTCGGCCGTGCGCGCCGGCGAATACGACGAGATCCCGACGTAGAGGGCCTTGCCGGCACGCACGGCCGCGTCCAGGGCGCCCATCGTCTCCTCGAGCGGCGTCTCCGGGTCGAGGCGGTGCGAGTAGAAGATGTCGACGTAGTCCACACCCATCCGCTTCAGCGACTGGTCCAGCGAAGCGGTCAGATACTTGCGGGAGCCCCAGTTGCCGTACGGGCCGGGCCACATGTCGTAGCCGGCCTTCGTCGAGATGACCATCTCGTCGCGGTGCTGCCGGAAGTCGGTGGCCAGGATCCGGCCGAAGTTCTCCTCCGCCGACCCGTACGGCGGGCCGTAGTTGTTGGCCAGGTCGAAGTGGGTGATGCCCAGCTCGAACGCCCGGCGCAGGATGTCACGCTGGGTCTGGAGCGGCTTGTCGTCACCGAAGTTGTGCCACAGGCCGAGCGAGATCTCGGGCAGTTTCAGGCCACTACGGCCGCTGCGTCGATATTCCATGGGGTTCCTTACGGGAGGACGGCGAGGTCGTCGGCGGTCAGTTCGAGGGTGTCGGCGGCCGACGAGTCGGTGATCGTCTCGGGACGGCTCGCACCGGGGATCGGGATCGACACCGGCGACTTGGCCAGGTGCCAGGCCAGGCAGACACGCTGCGGGCTCACCCCGTACTTCTCGGCGACCTGGGCGAACGCACCGCCCAGCGAGCCCGCCGCCTGGATGCCGCCCAGCGGCGACCAGGGCAGGAAGGCGATGCCCAGCTCGGTGCAGAGCTCCAGCTCCGGCTCGGAGGAGCGGAACGCGGGCGAGAACTGGTTCTGCACCGACACCAGCCGGCCGCCCAGGATCTCCCGCGCCTCGCGGATCTGCTCCGGGTTCGCGTTGGAGATGCCGGCCATCCGGATCTTCCCGGCGTCCAGCAGGTCCCGGATCGCGCCGATCGAGTCCGCGTACGGCACCCGCGGATCCGGCCGGTGATGCTGGTACAGGCCGATGGCGTCGACGCCGAGCCGCTTGAGGGACTCCTCGCAGGCCTGCTTGAGGTAGTCGGGCGAGCTGTTCAGGGTCCAGCTGCCGTCACCCGGCCGCAGGTGACCGCCCTTGGTGGCGACCAGCACATCGGAGGTGTCACCGCCGTAGGAGGCGAGCGCCCGGGCGATCAGCGACTCGTTGTGCCCGACCTCGTCGGCGCCGATGTGGTAGGCGTCGGCGGTGTCGATCAGGGTGATACCGGCGTCCAGCGCGGCGTGGACGGTGCGGATCGAGCGTTCCTCGTCCGGCCGGCCCTCGATCGACATCGGCATGCCACCGAGTCCGATCGCGCTGACCTGCACGTCACCGATGCGACGGCTCTGCATGGTTTCCTCCCGAAGATGTGTACGGTCTCCACCCTGGTATGCCCTCCTCCGCGCCGTCCAACAGAAGAAACCGCTCGAATTAAGCAGCTAAGGTGATCGGTCGTGGAACTGCGGCATCTCGAATACTTCGTGGCGGTCGCCGAGGAGCGGCACTTCACCCGGGCCGCCCAGCGGATGCGGGTCGCCCAGTCCGGCCTGTCCGCCTCGATCCGCGCCCTCGAACGCGAGCTCGACGCCGACCTGTTCATCCGGCACACCCGCCGGGTCGAGCTGACCGACGCCGGCCGCGCGCTGCTCACCGAGGCGCACCGGACGCTGGCGAGCGCGACCGCCGCCCGGGACGCCGTCGCCGCCGTCCGTGGGCTGCTGCGCGGCAACCTCGCCATCGGCGCCGAGCAGTGCCTCGGCGTGATCGACATGGCGCCGCTGGTCGCCTCGTTCCGGCGCGCGCATCCCGGCGTCGAGGTCCAGTTGCGCTACGCGGGCTCGGGACATCTGGTCGAGCTGGTGCGGGCCGGGCTGCTACAGGCCGGGTTCGTGGCGTTGCCGGGGCCGGCGCCGGACGGCGTACGCCTGCTGCCGGTCGCCGCCGAGAAGATGATGCTGCTCTGCCACCCGTCGCACGCGCTGGCCGACAGCGAGACCGTCGCCGTCGCCGACCTGGCCGGCAGCGAGTTCATCGACTTCAGCGCCGACTGGGGCGCCCGCCGGGTCAACGACCTGGCCTTCACCCGCGCCGGCGCCGAGCGCCGGGTGGCCGTCGAGGTCAACGACGTGCACACCCTGCTCGACTTCGTCCACCAGGACCTCGGGGTGGCCCTGGTCCCGGCCCCGGTGACCCGCAAGCCACACGCCAAGGGCCTGCACGCGGCCCTGGTCACCGGCCCGGTCCCGGACTGGCGGGTGGCGGTCGCGCTACCCGCCGCGACCCCGGCCGGCCCGGCCACCGAGGCCCTGCTGCGCCTGGCCCTGCCCGGTTGAGGCGGCACGCGTGCCCCGGGCCGGGTCCGGACGCGCTCGGCCCCGCTTCAAGCGGTGAACGAAACCGGACCCGGCGCCGGGTGCACCCACCGTCCCCGCCGGTCACCCACGCCCACAGTGGGCCGACAGACTGAGGTGCCGAGGCACCGGCGGGCCATAGGATCCATCGGTGCGAATCGAATTCACCTTCGGCCGGGACGCCGAATACTTCCGGGGGCAACTCGCCCGCGGGGCGCGCCGCGCCACGTTCCCGCTGCTGTTGCTCGGGCTGATCGCCGTCGCAGCGGGATTCGCCGTCATGGCGTTGCTGGATCGGATCCTCCTCGGTGCGCTCGTCGTGGTCGCCGGGGTCGCGGTGCTGATCGTCTGGCAGGTGCGTCTCGCCGCGATGATGACCGTCCCGCTGGCCTGGCAGTCGCCGCGCCGGTGGCTGCTCACCGACGACGGCGTCGAGTCCAGCTCGGAGGTGACGTCCGCGGAGTTCGCGTGGTCGACGTTCCGCTCGGGCGAGGCGACGAAACAGGCCTTCCTGCTGTTCCAAGAGGGGCACGTGATGGTCGACATCCCACGCCGGCCGCTCAGTCCGGAGCAGGACGCGCAGCTCGACGCCTTCCTCTCGGCACGCGGCCTGCTGGGCGCGCGGAACACGCGGTGACCGATGCTGATCGAAGTGGACGCCGGTAGCCCACCGTTGTACGTGCCCGCATCCGACCGCCGCAACCAGATCATGGCCCGAATGCCCTGGTGGCGACTCATCGCCGCCGCGGCCCCGGCGGCCGTGACCGGGGCCGTCGCCGCCGCGTCGGGCAGCCTGGCGCTCGCCGTCGCCGGTGTCGCGCTGCTTCTCCTGCCGGCCGTGATCGGCGTTCGGACGTGGCGGCGGCTCGACACGAGCCTGAACGAGACGCAACCCGTCACCCGGCACTGGACGATCACCGACGACGGGATCCGGGTCACCGGCCCCGGCTCGGCCCGCACCTGGCGGTGGACGGCGGTCGTCGCCGTCGCGGCGAGCCCCGACGCCTACCTGATGCGCCAGGAGGGCGGCATCGTGCTCGACCTGCCCCGCGGCGCGATGACCGATGCCGAGGACGACGAGCTACGACGCTTCCTCACCGCTCGCGGGCTGCTGTGACCGCCTGCTCGTAGCGCAGCAGCGTGTCGACGAAGGAGCGCTGCTCGGCAGGGGACAGCGGGGCCAGCGCCTGCCGCCACGCCTGCGCGCCCGGTGACAGCCACTGGGCGATCGCGTCGCGGCTGTCCGGGCTGATGTCGACGATCCGGCGCCGGCGGTCGTCGTCGTCCTCGCGGCGGACCAGAACGCCCCGGCGGCTGAGATCGCTGACGATCAGGCTGACCGTGGTCGGGGCGACGCCCAGCACCTCGGCCAGCCGGGAGACGGTCTGCGGGCCGTCGAGCAGCAGCAGGGACAGCATCGACAGGTGCCGGGGCGCGAGGTCGAGCGACTGCAACCGCTCGGGCAGGGGCAGGCGCTTGATCCGGCCGACCATCCGTGGCATCACCAGCAGCAGTTCCCGGACAGCATCGTCCGTTGACATCGCCGCACCCTCCAAATACCTTTGAGGTCAAAGCTATTTTGTCGTCAAAGCCACGGGGGATCGTATGCCACACCTCAGCGTCCACGTGCTGGAGAGCGACCTGTCCGGCCGCGAGACCGCCCTGATCAGCGCATTGACCGACGCGGTCGTCACCGTCTACGGCGAGTGGGCCCGCGGCCTGGTCGACATCAGGCTGATCGGCCTGCCGCCACACCGATGGGGCATCGGCGGCAAGCCGGCCGAGCAGCCGCCGCCGTTCGTCACGTTCGGCATCAAGGAGGCCGCGTTCAGCCGTCCCGACGCCGACGAGATCGTGGCCCGGCTCGTCACCGTGGTCACCGACGCGCTCGCCGACGTCTTCGGCGAGCGCGTCCGCGACGGCGTCACGGTCGAGTTGGTGGCGACCCCGGCCGGCCGCACCGGCATCGGCGGGGTCGTCGCCCCATCCTGACAAGGCCGCGTCAGGACACCGAGGTGTGGGCCGGCGGCGGGGTCGCCGGGTCGGCGGCGAGCTGCGCCTCCTCGACCCGGTTCTCCCGCTCGGCCTGCTCGTCGTCGGTCGGCTCGGTGCCCGGCGGCTCCCGGTCCGGGGTCGGCTCGCCCGACGGGTACCGGACCAGGTATCGGATGGCGGTGTTCAGCACGGCGAGCAGGGGCACCGCGATCAGACCGCCGACGATGCCGGCCACCACGATGCCGCCGGCGATCGCCAGGATGATCGCGAGTGGGTGCAGCGCCACCGCCCGGCCCATGATCAGCGGCTGCAGCACGTGGCCTTCCAGCTGCTGCACGGCGATCACGATGATCAGCACGGTCACGGCGGTCACCGGGCCGTTCGCGACCAGAGCGACCAGCACCGCCACGGTGCCGGTCAGGGCCGCGCCGATCACCGGGATGAAGGCGCCGAGGAACACCAGGGCGGCCAGCGGCAGCGCCAGCGGCACCCGCAGCACGGCCAGGCCGATCCCGATCCCCACCGCGTCGACGAAGGCGACGAGCACGGTGGCGTGCACGTAGGACACCAGCGTGTGCCACGAGTAGTGTCCGGCGCGCGCGGTGGAGACCTGCGCCTCCCGCGGCAGCAGACGGCACAGGAACGACCAGATCTGGGCGCCGTCACGCAGGAAGAAGAAGAGGGTGAACAGCACCAGGAAGAACCCGGTCACCACCTCGCCCAGCGTGGCCGCGGTGCTGATCGCCCCGCTGGTGACGGCGCCCTGGTTGGCGGTGAACGCGGTGCGGGCCTGCTCGACGTACTGACTCAGTTGCGCGTCGGTCAGGTGCAGCGGGCCCCGCGACAGCCAGGTCTGGATCTCGTCGATGCCCTCGGTGACCCGAGCCGACAGGTCGTCGAGCTGGGAGATGAAGGTGCGCACGATCAGGCTGAGCCCGCCGAAGACCACGATCAGGCCGCCGACCAGCACGAGCCCCGCCGCCAGGGACCGTTTGACGCCCCACCGCACCAGCGCCGCGCTGGCCGGCTGGAAGAGGGCCGCCAGCAGGATCGCCACGACCACCGGGATGATCACGACGCTGAGCAGCGAGACCAGGCGCAGGAAGAGGTACGTGGCAACGACGAACAGGATGAACCGCCAGGCCCAGGCGCCCGCCGTCCGTACTCCCTGCGGCAGCACGTCGTCGCTGTCCGGCTGGTTGTTCACCACCACGACCGGCGCACCCGGATCCTGCAGCTCCGGCCCGACCACGAACGGTGGCGGCACGTTCCGGCTGGCCGCCGATGCCAAAGTGGTACGGGCCCGCTCGCGGACCACCTGCGCCCAGCTCATGACTCTCCTCGTTACGCCACGTGACTCACTCCCCTCACTTCCCGGTCACGAGGCGCCACACACCCGATGTGTGTCAGCAAATGGGCTCGGGCACAAACGGCCGGGCGGGCCCGAGCCCGGCAGGTTCCCCGGCCGGCGCCGTCGGCCCGGAGGGGCCCTAGGTCAGCGTGCGCGAGATCGCCCGCGCACTGGACAGCACGAGCGGCGCCAGCGCATGCGGCGAGACCGTGCCGTAGCGCACGACCAGCGATAACGCCGCCACCACCGTGCCGTGCGAGTCCCGGATCGGCGCCCCCACCGACAGGGCGTCCTCGGTGACCTGGCGATCGCTGACCGAGAAGCCGTTGGAGCGCACATCGGCCAGCAGACGGCGCAGCGCCCGTGCATCGGTGACGGTGTACGGGGTGAACCGCTCGATCGCCGAGCCGATCACCTCCTCCTGCAGCTCCGCGGGCGCGTGGGCGAGCAGGACCAGGCCGACGCCGGTGGCCGACAGCGCGAACCGCCCGCCGACCCGGGTGTGCACCGGCACGGCCCGGCGGCCCGCGATCCGCTCGACGAACACCACCTCGGCGCCCTCCCGTACCGCCAACTGCACGTTCTCGTGGGTGACCTGGGACAGGTCCTCCAGGAACGGCAGCGCCCGCTCCCGCAGGCCGAGGCCGCGCGGCGCCAGCGAGCCGACCTCCCACAGGCGCAGTCCCACGCTGTACCGCCCGGCGGTGTCACGCTCCAGGGCGCCCCACGCCACCAGCTCGCCGGCCAGCCGGTGCACCGTCGACAGCGGCAGGCCCGCACGCCGGGCCACGTCGGTGAGGGTGAGCACGGTGTGCCGCGGCCCGAACGCCTCCAGGATCCGCAGGGCCCGGCCGAGCACCGGGCCGGTCGCCACGCGCCGCGTCATCGCCGGCTCCTTCCGTATGTCGGAAAGCCAGGATGACCCGCTGCGACCCAGGTCACAAACTGGCGGGCATGACGACGGCATTCGTTCGGAACCAGTGGTACGTGGCGGCCTACACCCGCGAAATCAACAGGGAGCTGTTCACCCGTACCGTATGTGGTGAATCGATCTTGTTCTGGCGCACCGGCGACGGCGCCGTGACCGCGATGTCGGACCGGTGCGTGCATCGCCGTTTCCCGCTGGCCGAGAAGCCCAGCCACCTGGTGGGCGACACCGTCGTCTGCGGGTATCACGGTTTCACCTACGGCGCCGACGGCGTATGCGTGGCCGTCCCCGGCCAGACTCGGGTCCCGCGCACCGCCCGGCTGCGCGCTTACCCCGTCGTCGAACAGGACTCCTTCGTCTGGGTCTTCATCGGCGACCCCGAGCGCGCCGCGACCACCCGCATCCCCCGGGCGCCGTGGCTGGACCTGCCCGGCTGGACCGCCGTCTCCGGCATGGAACCGCTGGCCGCCCGGGCGAGCCTGCTCGTCGACAACCTGCTTGACCTGTCACACGAGACCTACCTGCACGGCGGCTACATCGGCACGCCGGAGGTCGCCGAGACGCCGATCGAGACCACGGTCGACGAGGAGGCCGGCATCGTCTACGTGTCACGGCGGATGGCCGACGCCGCCTGCCCGCCGTTCTACGCCAACTCGACCGGCATCACCGGGCGCATCACCCGCTGGCAGGACATCGAGTTCACCCCACCCTGCCTCTACCTGCTGCACAGCCGGATCGCGCCGGCCGGCGTCCTGCCGAACGACGACGGCACCGACCCGGACGCCTTCCACGTCGAGGTCGTCTACGCGATCACGCCGGAGACCGAGAGCACCACCCACGACTTCTGGGCGGTGGCCCGCGACTTCGCCCTCGACGACCAGGACGTCAGCGACTACCTCGCCGCCAGCAACCGGACCGTCGTGCTGCAGGACGTGGCCGCGCTCGACGTCCTGGAACGGGTCATCTCCGGCGAACCCGACGGCTACCAGGAGCTCTCCATCAACATCGACACCGGCGGCCTGGCCGCGCGCCGCCTGATCGACCGGATGCGCGGATGAGCCCGGCGACGCTGCGGATCACCTGGCTGCCCGGCGACGACCGCCTGCGCGGCCGATGCCACTGCGGCGCGCAGGCCGAGGCCGACGAGCCGGTCGCCATGTGGGAGTGGCTGCTCGCCCACCCCGAACACCCGGCCGGCGGTCCGGTCACCCCCGATCCCCCGGCCTCACGGCCTCCGGCGCACCTGGTGAGATCGACATGAGGGTACGGATCAACGAGCTCACCGAGGTCGCAAGAGGCGTCGTCGCGCTGGAGTTGCGAAGCGCGGACGGCCCGTGCCTACCCGCCTGGACACCCGGCGCCCACGTCGACGTCCTGCTCGCCCCCGGCCTGACCCGGCAGTACTCGCTGTGCGGAGACCCGGCCGACCGGTCGGCGTGGCGGATCGCCGTGCGCCGCGAGGAGTCCGGACGAGGCGGCTCCCGGCACGTCCACGACGGCCTGTCCGCCCAGGACGTGATCGAGGTGAGCGAGCCCCGCAACCACTTCCCGCTCGAACCCGCTCCCGGCTACCTGTTCCTGGCCGGCGGCATCGGCATCACCCCGATCCTGCCGATGCTGGCCGCCGCCGAGGCACCGTGGGAGCTGCACTACGCGGGCCGCGACGCCGCCTCCATGCCGTTCCGCGACCGGCTCGAGGCCGACGGCCGGGTGACGCTGTATCCGGAGGACGAACGCGGCCGCATCGACCTGGACGCCCTGCTCAGCCGCTCCGCCCCTGGCACGCACGTCTACTGCTGCGGCCCGGAGGGCATGCTGCGTGCCGTCGAGGAGTGCTGCGCCCGATGGCCGGGCCGTCCCCTGCACGTCGAGCGCTTCACCCCCGCCGCCGCGGCCGGACCGCAAGCCCCCTTCGAGGTGGAGCTGGCCGCCAGCGGCCGAACCCTGACCGTCCCCGCCGACCGCTCGATTCTGGAGGTCGTCGAGGCGGCCGGCGTCGCCATCCTGTCCTCCTGCCGGGAGGGCACGTGCGGCACCTGCGAGACGACGGTCCTGTCCGGAGTCGTCGACCACCGCGACGCCCTGCTGACCCCCGACGAGCGAGCCGCCAACGACACCATCTTCCTCTGCGTCTCCCGAGCCGCCGGCCCTCGCCTCGTCCTCGACCTGTGACGCCGACACCCCGCCTCTCGGACCGCCCGCGACCACTCCCCCTCGACCGGTGACGCCGACAGCCCGACTCTCGGACCGCCCGCGACCACTCCCCCTCGACCGGTGGCGCTACGTTGTCGATCAAGGTCGGCGACGAGGGGATCACGGGTGACGGCGTTCGACGAATACGAGCGGGAGCAGTGGGCGGGACGGGCCGCGGCGTACCAGGGCAGCTTCGCCTCTCTCTGCGCCCATCCCGCCGGCGCCCTGCTGGACGCGGCGCGGGCCGGAACCGGTGACCGGCTCCTCGACGTCGGCACCGGCATCGGCACCGTCGCCGCCCTGGCCTGCGCCCGTGGCGCGCGGGTCACCGCCGTCGACGCCGAGCCCAGCATGGTGCAGGCGGCCCGCCACCGGGTGCCCGCGGCGGAGGTGCACGAGGCGATCCTGCCCGGGCTGCCGTTCGCCGACGGAGCCTTCGACGCGGTGGTGGCCAACTTCGTGATCAACCACGTCGGTGACCCGGTGGCCGCGGTCCGCGAGCTGCGGCGGGTGACCCGGCCCGGCGGACGGGTCGCGATCACCATCTGGCCGTACCCTCAGCCGCCCGCCCAGCAGCTCTGGACCACGATCTTCGACGCCGCCGGCGTGCAACGGCTCACCGACCTGCCCCGCGTCGCCCCGGACAAGGACTTCCCCCGCACCGCCGACGGTCTGACCGGCCTCCTTCACCGGGCCGGCCTGCTCGACGCCGTCTGCGAGACCGTCACCTGGACCCACCGCGTCGATCCGGAGACCTGGTGGAGCGGCCCGGCCGCCGGCATCGGCTCCGCCGGCGCACTCCTACGACGACAGGCCCCCGCCACCGTCGACCGCATCCGCACCGAGTACGACCGGCACACCGCCGCCTTCCGTGACGCCGACGGCCTGCTCGCACTACCCACCGCCGCCCTGCTCGCCGCCGCCACCGTCGGCTGACTTCCGCAACGCCGCCGCCCTGCCCGCCGCCGTCACCGTCGGCTGAGGCAGTCAGCGCGCCCGACGGCTACAGCGCTTCCCGGGCGGTACGCGGGCGACGGCCGAGCAGGTTGCCTAGTAGCGGGTCGACGCCGGCGAAGAAGCCCTGCCGCGCGGCCTGATAGAAGCCGAGCAGGAATCGGGTCATGTGCTCGGGCTGCCCGGCGGCCGACTGTGCGGCGATCCAGTCCACCTCGTCCATCGGCTGGTACCGGATGGTGCGCCCGGCCGACTCGGAGGCGACGGCGGCGAGCTCGGCGAAGGTCGGCGCCGCGTCCGCGGTGAGGGTGACCGGGCCGTCGTGGGCGCCCGGCGACGTCAGGATCAGGGCGGCGGCCTCGGCGGCGTCCTCGCGGGCCGTCCACGACACCGGGCCGTCGCCGGGCACGGCGATCACGCCGGTCTCGCGCCACGGGCCGGCGAGCCACTGGAGGCTGTGCGCGTAGAACCCGTTGCGCAGGGAGGTCCAGGCGACTCCGGAGGCGGCCAACAGCTGCTCGGTCGCGAAGTGGGTCCGCCCGGGGGCGAACGGGTTGTCGGCGGAGGCGGCCTGATGGCTGGTGTAGAGGATCCGCTTCACGCCGGCGGCGACCGCGGCGTCGACGGCGGTGCGGTGCAGTCCGACCGCGTCCGCGCCGGGATCGTTGGAGGACACGAGCAGCAGCTGATCCGCCCCGGCGAAGGCGGCCGAGAGGGATTCGGCGTCGGCGTAGTCGGCACGACGAACCTCGATGCCGTGCTGCGCGAACCGGTCGGCCCTGGCGGTGTCACGCACGGCCACCGCGATCTCCGAGGCGGGCAGACGCTCCAGCAGATGGTCGACGGTCGCGCCGTTGAGGGCTCCGGTCGCTCCAGTCACGATAATCATTGATACGCCTTTCACGCTATCAGTGGAAACATCTCGACCGTAGCGCGCGTGACCAGCGATAGCAAGTTAGTGTTATCTTTGATTCATGACTGAGGTCGTCAAGAGCCGGACGGACAACCGGACCGCGATCGTCGAGGCCGCCGCGGCGCTGTTGCGCGAGGGTGGCCCCGGCGCCGTGACGACCCGCGGTGTCGCCGAGCGGGCCGGCGTGCAGGCCCCGGCGATCTACCGCCTGTTCGGCGACAAGGACGGCCTGCTCGAAGCAGTGGCCGAGCACGTGATGGCCACCTTCGTCGCGGGCAAGGTCGCCGGCATGGCGGCGGCCACGGCGGCCCACGTCGACCCGCTCGACGACCTACGGGAGAGCTGGCGACGCCAGATCGACTTCGGCCTCGCCAACCCGGCCGTGTTCCGCCTGCTCAGCGATCCCGACCGGGTGCTGGACTCGGCGGCCGCCCGCATCGGGCGGGAAGTCCTGCAGACACGTGTCCACCGGCTGGCGGCCGCGGGGCGGCTGCGGGTCCCCGAGCCTCATGCGGTCGACGTGATCCAGGCCGCCGGCGTCGGCACCGTCCAGCTGCTGCTCGCGACACCACCGGAGCGCCGGGACCAGGCACTGGGCGACTCGATGCTGGAGGCCGTTCTGGGCCGCATCCTGAGCGACGCCCCACCCACGGCCCCGGCCGGCCCCCGAGCGACGGCCGTGGCCCTGCGTGCTGTCGCGCCGCAACTGACGGCCCTCAGCGACCCCGAGCGCCGCCTGCTGATCGAGTGGCTCGACCGCATCACCGAGACACCGGCGTAGGCGCCCTGGGACGCCGCCGTCCCCGACCCGGCTGTGCGGCGGCAGACCCTGGCTTCGAGAGGTGTCTGGCCTGATCCGTCCGGCTCTCACTGTCGTCTCGGGCGCCCGGGACCCGGCGGTGAGAACCGGACGATGCGATCGCCGCTACTCCGCGACCCTCAGCGCGGCGGCCAGATCGTTCGCCGGGGTGACGTGGCGGCGGCGGGTGGGGAGCAGCAGCGGCGGGTGGGCGATGTTCCAGGCTGCGCCCGCGCAGATCATCTCCTTGATGCGGGCGGCCGCGCGGCCGGTGATCGCCGTCGGTTTGGCCTGGTCGTCGGCGGTGACGAGCTGGATGATCCCGTCCCGGCGGCCGAGGCTGACGCACTGCGCCACATAGCGGATGTGGTTCTTCGGGAGCGGGCCTCCGGTGAGACGGGCGGCGATCGCGTCGGCGGCCTGCCACGCCATCGGGGTGCCGGAGGCGCACGACATCCGCAGCGGCCGGCCGCCGGGGCCGGTGGCGAGCGCGGCGTCACCCACCGCGTAGATGTGCGGGTGAGACACCGAGCGCATGGTCTCGTCGACGACGATCCGGCCGTCGGCGACGGTGACACCGCTGGCCGCGGCGATCGGGTGAGCGCTGAACCCGGTCGCCCACACGGTGAGATCCGCGTGTCGGGAAGAACCGTCGGTGTGCTCGAGGACGGTGATGCCGAGGCGGTCGGCCACCCCGTGCAGGTGGGTGCGGGCGCGCTCGCCGAGCCAGTCGCCGAAACCTCCCCGGACGGCGATCCGCACATCCAGGCCGGGGCGGGACTCGGCGATCTCGGTGACCGCCTCGATGCCGGTGAGTCCGCCGCCGACGATCAGGACCGATGCGCCGTCCGGCAGCGCGTGCAGGCGGTCCCGGACGGCCAGCGCACCCTGTTCGCCGGCGATGTTGAGGCCGTCGGTGGCGGCGGTGCTGCCCAGCGCGTACACCAGGGTGTCGAAGTTGATCTGAGGGCCGTCCTCGCAGGTGACGGTGTTGTGGTCGGCGTCGACGGCGACGACGCGGGCCTGTCGCAGGGTGACGCCGGTGCCGGCCAGGACGTCGCGCAGCGGGCGGCGGGCGACCTGCTGGCCGGTGGCGAGTTGGTGCATGCGGATCCGCTGGACGAAGTGCGCTTCGGCGTTGACCAGGGTGATCTCGGTGTCGGTGGGGTGCAGGCGGCGGGCGAGGCGGCCGGCGGCGTGGATGCCGGCGTATCCGGCGCCGAGGACGACGATGCGGTGCTTCATGGCGGGCTCCTGTCCGGTGGGGCTGCGATCACACCCTGAACCGGACAGGCTCACGATCCCTGACAGTGAGCTGGGTCACCGCGATTGGGCGGTGGCCCACTCACGGGTGATCCGGTGGAGCTTCGACGGGCTGCCCTGGATGTTCAGGGCGGCGATGCCGTCGGCGGTCACCTCGATGCAGATGACGCCGACGACCTGGTCACCGGCGACCGCCACGAGCGCCGGGCCGCCGTTGACGACCGCGGCATGCAGGGAGAGGTCGCTCGACGGGAGGAACCGGTCGATGGCGCCCGGCCGGAGGATGCCGCGCAGCAGCCGGGCGAGCTGGAGCCCGCCGACGATCGGGGTGGTGCGGGCCGGGACCTCGCCGCCGCCGTCGGCGACGCCGACCGCGTCACCGGTCAGCATCCGCACCAGCGGCTCCACCTCACCGCTGAGGGCCGCCGCGAGGAACTGCTCGGCGATCCGGCGGGCGGAGGCGACATCCGTTTCGGTACGGGCACGCCCGTCGGCCATGTGCTGCCGGGCCCGCCGGTGGATCTGCTGACAGTTCGGCTCGGTCAGGTCGAGGAAGCCGGCGATCTCGGCGTGCGGATAGCCGAACGCCTCCCGCAGCACGTAGACGGCCCGTTCGTTCGGGGTGAGCCGCTCCATCAGGGTGAGCACGGCGATCGACACCGAGTCGCGCTGCTCGGCGGTCTCGGCCGGGCCGAGCATCCGGTCGCCGTCGAGCAGCGGCTCGGGCAGCCACTGCCCGACATAGGCCTCCCGGCGGGCCCGCGCCGAGGTGAGCTGGTTGAGGCAAAGGTTGGTCAGCACCCGGGTCAGCCACGCCTCGGGGATCTCGACGAGCTCACGGTCGGCGGCCTGCCAGCGCAGGAACGTGTCCTGCACGGCGTCCTCGGCGTCACCGGCCGAGCCCAGCATCCGGTAGGCGATCGCTTCGAGGCGAGGGCGGGCCTGCTCGAACACCTCGACGTCCCGGCTGCTGACCACCATGCCTGCCAATGTAGCGAGGACTCCGGGCGCTCGCGGTCAGGACCCGCGGTCGCGGTCGTGGACGGGACGACAGGCCTTGTCGATGTACGGCAGACTCGAATGCCACCGTCGCGAAAGGATCCGCGTGCCCGTCAAGAGCGGCCCGGCCATGGCCCACCTGGCCGCGGTCTACCTGATCAGCCTCCTGACGCTGCCCGTCGGCGTCGGCCTGTTCGTGATCCTGGAGTCCTTCGGGACCACCACGGCGGGGTTCGGTCTGCTCGCGCTGCTCGCCGCGTCGACCGGCCTGTTCTCCGTGGTGGGAGCAGCGACCGGGTTTCCCCCGGCCACGAGACGGCAGCGCTGGCGGTGGGCCGCGTCGGTGACACTCGGGGGAACCGCGGGCGTGATCGTCGCGGTGTGGATCGCCCGCGATCTCGGTGTGTCGTACGGCGCCATGGTCCCCTGGGCGCCGACCGCCGGGGTGCCGTACCTCCTGGTCGCCGCGCTCTTCACCGGCCTCCGGATCCGCCTCGTCGCGATCGTCGCTCTCCTCGCGCTCGCGGCCGGCGGCGCCTATGGCGGCTACGCGGTGCGGCAGACGCACCGCAAAGCAGCTCTCGGAGGACCGGGACCGGGTCATGAGCCAGGTGCGCGAGCAGATCCGCGACCGGAAGAGATCAGCTGCGAACCGCGTGGCGAGTTCCTGTACTACCGGCGCGGGCCGGGCGCACACGAGTACGTCCGCACGGTCGGCGCCACTGTGGTGAAGGCCGCGGCGAGCACGGAGGTCGACGAGAAGCTCCTCGAGACCGCCGTGCTCGCCGCCCGGCCGATGACCATGGACGAGTTGGTCTACGAGATCTTCGAGCGCTGAGCGACTACCACGTTCGGGTCCTTCCGGGTGACGTAGGCGGCACTCGACACGTACACCTTGCCGTCGCGGACCAGGACCGACGTCGGGTTGGACAGGCCGTCGCTCGCGGTGAGCACCGTCCTGCCGGCGCCGCCGTCGACCAGCACCACCCGGTTCTCGGTGACCAGACCGGCCAGGATCTGCTCGCCCCGCCCAGTGAAGTCGAAGTCGTCGATCCCGGTCAGCCCGGTGGCGACGGTCGTGAACGTGCCGGCCCCAGGACCGGTCAGCGGCGTGCGCAGGATGGTGCCCTTGTCGAGGTTGGACACGTACAACCGACCGTTTTTGATCTTTGCTCCGTTGACCCCGAAGAACCCGGTGGAGGCCAGTTCCGCGCTGTCGCTGAAGACGCTGACCCGCCCCTTGGCCGTGACCGCGTAGACGGCGCCGAGCGCCGAGTCGGTGACGTAGAGCGTGCCGGTCCGCAGGTCGCGGGCCAGGCCGTTGGGCAGCCCGCCGGCGGGCAGGTCGGCGAGCTTGCGGGGCGCGCCGCCCTCGGTGAAGGTCCAGACGCCGGTCTCGCGAGCCGAGCCGGTGGCGTACAGGACGTAGAAGGTCCGGTCGACCCGGGCCAGGCCGGTGACCAGCGGGAAGCCGAGCAGCGGCGTGACCGCGGCCGGGTCGGCCGGCGCGGGCAGGGTGGCCAGGACGCGGGTGCTGCCGTCGGCGCCGATGCGGGCCACCTGGCGCGCCCCGGCGAAGGTGACGTCGATGCCGCCGTGGCGGCCGGCCACGATGTTCTCCGGCATCTGGCCGGCGGCCAGGTCGAGGTGGACCAGGACGGACGAGGCCCGGATCGGATGGGTGGCCGCGCCCGCGGCGCCGGTCAGGCCGGGCAGGAGCGCGGCGGCGGCGAGTGCCGCGGCGGCGGCGAGGCCGAGGGCCTTGTGGTGAGTCATGCCGATGATCCTGGGAAACCGGCGGCCGGCTATCCAGGCCCGCTCGTGGCTACCCCTGACAGGTGCAGGCATGCCGGGGCGGGCCGACCCATACTTCACGACATGGACGTACGGTCGACGCTCGGCGAGTTCCTGCAGGCCAAGAGGGCGCAGTTGACCCCCGAGGCGGTCGGCCTGCCGCACTACGGCGACCGGCGCCGTGTCCCGGGCCTGCGCCGGGAGGAGCTGGCCATGCTCGCCGGGGTCAGCGCCGGCTACTACACCAGGCTGGAGCAGGGGCAGTCGTTGAACGCCTCCCCCGAGGTCCTGGACGCGATCGCCCGGGCCATGCGGCTGACCACTGCCGAGCGGGAGCACCTGCACGTGCTGTCGGCGGGCGCCGGCCATCGGGCCCGGGTCACGCCGTCGCCGGCCGAGCACGCGTCCGACGACCTGCGCGCGCTGCTGGCGGCGATGACGACGGTGCCGGCGCTCGTGCTGGGCCGGCGCAACGACGTCCTGGCCTGGAACCGCGCCGGGCACGCGCTGCTGGCCGGGCACGTCGACGTCGCCGCGCCGGACGATCCGGAGAACCGGCCGAGCATGCCGCGGATGGTGTTCCTCGACGCGCCCACCCGCGCGCTCTACCGGGACTGGGCCGCGAAGGCCCGGGCCGTGGTGGGCAATCTGCGGATCATGACGGCTCGCAACCCGGGCGACGTGGGTCTGACGGCTCTGATCGGCGAGCTGGCGATCGAGAGTCCCGAGTTCGCCACCATGTGGGCCGAGCACGTCGTCGAACCGTGCGGGCGTGACGTCTACGAGCTGGATCACCCGGTCGCGGGCCGTCTGGAGGTGATCCAGCAGACGCTGCGCGTGCCGCAGGAGCCGGATCAGTCGCTCGTGACGTTCACCGCCGAGCCGGGTTCCGGTTCGTCGATGACCCTGGCAACGTACGCACAGTCCGTCACCGGCTAGCAGCGCAGCGCCATGCTCGGCGAGCGGGCGACTGGACACTCGTCAAGATCACGCAAGTCGCTAGGCTCTCCCCCGCGGTGGAGCGTTCCACTGTGGATTCGTTCAGGACCCCGCAGCCCTGGAGAAGGTCACGGAATCGAGCCGATAGCCAGTCGGGCAATCCGGCAGGTACGGTACAGACTTCGTACTCGGTGATCTTCCTCCGTTCCGATACGACACAAGGCTGATTGGGGAGCAATCGATGCCTGCGGCAGGCCGCTGGACGAACTGGTGGCGCAGGCGGCAGCAGGAGCAAGCCGAACCCGTCGAGGTCGTGGCCCCGCCGGAGCCCAGCCCGGACCCGGAACCGGCACCCGAGACACCCGACCCATGGCGGCCGGTCGCCGGCGAGTTCGCCCTCCGGCTGCTCACCCTCACGTGGGAGGCGGTTCACCACATCGGGGAGGCCGAGTTCCGCGAGCAGGACGCCGAGCGCCGCAAGGTCCTGTTCCGCATCGACCACTCGGTCACCCGGGTCCGCCGCCTCGCCGAGAACCTGCGCGTCCTCACCGGCGAGCCACTCGACGACCCGGACCAGCAGGTCACGTCCCTTCAGGACATCACCCACGCGGCCGGCGCCGCCGTGGAGAACTACGAGCGCCTGCACTTCGGCCCGATCGCCGATCTCGCGGTCGCCGCCGTCGCCGCCGACGACGTCATCCGCATCCTGACCGAGCTGATCGACAACGCCGACCGCTATTCCGCGCCGACCGAGCCGGTCTCCATCTCCGCGCACCTGACCGGCGACGGCGACGTGGTGATCAGGGTCGAGGACAACGGGATCGGCCTCAACCCGGCACACGTCCCGTGGATCGAGCGGCTGCTGGACAGCCCGGACGGGCCGGCCGCCGGCGAGCTCAAGCCGGCCCACCTGGGACTGTCCGTGGCGGCCGTTCTCACCCACCGGCACCGGTCGCTGCGCGTACGCCTGGTCCCCCGCCGGCCGCGCGGCACCGTCGCCATGCTGCTGATCGGCGCCGACCTGCTCTGTGAGACGCCGCGCCCGGCGGAGCCGGAGCCGATGGCGGCCCTCGACGCCGTGCCCGAGCAGCGCCGCCGGGCCATCGCCGGCGACGAGGTGACCATGGTGCTCCCGGTGCAGAAGGCGATGCCGCGCCGGGTGCCGGCCAGCGTGCGCGGCATCGAACCGCCGCCGCCCCCGGTCACCACCCGAGTCCACCAGACCGCCTGGCACGACGACGCCGCCGACTTCAACGCCGGTGTCGACGCCGCCCGCGCCAAGGCCCCGCACAGCACCGAGCGCCCCCAGAAAGTCGAAGGACCCCGATGACCGACTACCGCTCCCCCGTCGACGGCGACCAGCCGGACGTCACCTGGCTGATCGACCAGCTCGTCCGCGAGGTGCCGACGATCACCGCTGTCGTGCTGGTCTCCGCCGACGGCCTGCAACTCGCCTCCTCCGGACACCTGAGCCGCGACCATGCCGAGAGCGTCGCCGCCCTGGCCGCCGGGTTCCTCGGCATCACCGGCCAGCTCGGCGGCCTGCTCCAGCTCGGCGCCCCGGAGAACCTCAGCATCCGCTACCCGCACGGCCACCTGGCGTTCCTGCGCATCGACGACCCGTCCGGCGATTTCGTCGCGGCGCTGCTGGTCGCGGCACAACCACAGACCCAGATCGGCCACCTGGGGTACGCGATGACCACGTTCAGCCAGTCCGTCGGTCACGCCCTGACCCCGGAGACCCGCCACGCGCTGCACCAGAACACACTGCCCGCACCGGCACGCCGCTAGGAGGCCCGGCATGGTTCGAAGGCCGGGGCTGCACTGGAAGGTGCGCCCGTACATGACCGCCCGCGGGCGGACCGGCAGCCGCAGCCCGCTGCTGATCCACACCTTGGTCTCCACCGGCAACCGCTACGACCCGGTGCTCGCCGCCAGCCTGGCCCCCACCTCGCGGACACTCTACGAGCAGGCCCGCCGGATGTGCTCGGTGGCCGAGTTGTCGGCCAACTGCGGACTGCCACTCGGCCTGACCCGCCTGCTGATCAGCGATCTGCTCAAGATCGGTCAGCTGGAGGTTCACGACCCCCGCTCCTCACAAGATCTAGCGCTTCTGGAGAGACTCCGTGCCGGCCTCGCCCGACTCACCTGACGGCATGCGGATGAGCCAGATGACCCCGGCTTCGCCCGACGGCATGCGGATGAGCCAGATGACCTCGGCCAAGATCGTCGTCGCGGGCGGTTTCGGGGTGGGCAAGACCACCGCGGTCGGCGCCATCTCGGAGATCCCGGCGATCCGCACCGAGTCCTGGATGACCGCGGCCGCCGCCCAGATCGACCGCCTCGATCCCGGCATCGACAAGGTGACCACCACGGTCGCCATGGACTTCGGCCGGGTCACCATCGACGAGGCCCTGGTGCTCTACCTGTTCGGCACGCCCGGTCAGCCCCGTTTCTGGCCGATGTGGGACGACCTGGTCCGGGGCGCGGTCGGCGCGCTGGTCCTGGTCGACACCAACAACCTGGCGAACTCGTTCGCCGCGGTGAATTACTTCGAGAACGACGCGGACGTACCGTGGGTTGTCTGCGTCAATCTGTTCCACGGAGTAGCCACCCACGAACTGTCCGAGGTGCGGGACGCGCTCGCTCTGCCCGCACATGTGCCGTTGATCGCCGCCGACATCCGCGACGCCCGCAAGGTAGCCCGGGCGCTGCTCGCGGTCGTCGACCACGCGGCGAAACAGGCCATCGGATAGAACGAGCAGCTCAACAGGAGGCAGTGTCTTGCGCAACATTCTCATCGTGGGGCCGGTCAGGCCGGCCTCCAGCTCGCCCTCAGCCTGCGTGCCGAGGGCTACGAGGTCACCCTGATGTCGGCGCGTACCCCCGACGAGATCCGCAGCGGCTGGGTCATGTCGACCCAGGCGATGTTCGACATGGCGCTGGGGACCGAACGCGCCTACGGCCTCAACCACTGGGAGGACGAGACCCCGCCGATCCACGGCCTGCGTGTCGCCCTGTCCGCACCGCCCGGCGAGCTGGCCCTGTCGATCACCGCGCCGTTGGAGAAGCCGGCCCAGTCCACCGACCAGCGGGTCAAGATGGCCCGCTGGCTGGAGGACGCCCAGGAGCGTGGCGTCGACGTCATCTACAACGCGGTCACCACCCAGGACCTCGACGCGATCACCCAGCTGGGCCGCTACGACCTGACCGTGGTCGCGGCCGGCAAGGGCGACCTGGTGGCGATGTTCGACCGCGATCCGGGCCGGTCGCCCTACACCGAACCGCAGCGGGGACTCGCCGTCGCCTACGTCCACGGCCTCGAACCCGACCCGCAGTGGCCGGTCCCGCACGTCGGCTTCCACGCCGTCCCCGGCCTGGGCGAGCTGTTCGTCATCCCCGGCCTCACCCACAGCGGCCCGTGCGACATCCTGTTCTGGGAGGCCGTCCCCGGCGGACCACTGGACCGGTGGGCCGGCAACAGCGGCCGGATGGAGCCCGGCCGGCACCTGGCCCTCACGCTCGGCCTGATCCGCGAAAACCTCCCCTGGGTCCACGAGCGCGCCGCGAACGTGCAGCTCACCGACGCCAAGGCCACCCTGCACGGTCGGTACACCCCGACCGTACGCCGGCCGGTCGCCCACCTGCCCGGCGGCGGCAAGGTCCTCGGTCTCGCCGACGTGGTGATCGCCAACGACCCGATCACCGGGCAGGGCAGCAACACCGCTGCCAAGGCCGCCGACCACTACCTGAAGGCCATCCTGGCCCGCGGCGACCAGCCGTTCGACGAGCAGTGGATGACCGACACGTTCGAGGGCTTCTGGACGGCGCACGGCCAGGCCGTCACCGGCTGGACCAACGCGATGCTGCAGCCGCTGCCGCCGCACGTGCAGCAACTGCTCGGCGCCGCCTCCCAGAACGAGCGGATCGCCCGCCGCTTCGCGGCCGGATTCGTCGACCCCAACGATTTCCTCAACTGGTTCGTGGACCCGGAGAAGGCCGCCGCCTACCTCGCCGAAGTCGGTGGCACTGCCTGAGACCCCTTTTCCGGTACGCCGTGCGCGCGCCGTGGGAGGCCTACCGGCGGTAGGTCTCCCACGGCGCGCCATCGAACCCGGCTGATGTCATGGTGTCTACGCTGTCGGTGTGCTTGCGCAGGAGTCACCGACCATCACCGATTGGCTTCAGGGCATCGGAACCATCCTCGCCGCTCCCATCGCGGCGATCGCCGTGCTCTTGACCGTGCGGACGCTGCGCTCAGAGATCCGACTCCGGCGTGATGCGGAGGCCACCGCCGCGCGGTTGGTCCTCCCGGACGTGACCACGATATCGATGTCGCGCGGTCGGCCCACAGCGATCACGTGGACGGTGAACAACCACGGCACGGCACCGATCTTCGACGTCCGGGCCCGGATCCGTGCCGGTGAGAGGCATGTCGACAGTGACCTCGCCCTGTCGGTCGTCACCCAGCACGCCGAGCAGGAGATCGTCCTGCCGGAGCAGGGTGGGATGCCCGGACACCTGAACCTCGACGGTCTCTCCATCGAGGTCACCTTCACCGACGCCGCCGGTCTGGTCTGGCAGCGCCGCGACCGGCGGATCCCGGAGCGCATCGTTCAAGTGCACGATGGTCGCGAGTCGGCGTGGTGGCTGCTTCTCGTCGCGGCCGGCTGCGGTGCGGTCGCCATCGTTTTGTCACTCGTGGCTCTGCTGGCCGGCTGAGGAGGATCGGGAATGAGATTCGACACGATTGTCGAGGTCCTCAGGAGGGACGACGTACCGATATACCGGCGCACGTTTCGTCCGGAGGCTGAGGAACGGGCAAAGGCCCGGCATTTCATCAGCTTTCTGGAAGGCCGCCGGGTGCTGTACCAGAATCCAGACCGCGATATCACCGGCGACGTGGTCAAGTCGATTCTTGAGATACGCACCTATCTGACCGAGGTCATCGGCGACCAGATCACACCGGATGCCCTCGCCGGCCCGGCTCGCTGCATCAGGAAGGCATGCCTGGGTCTGCTCGATGCGGCGCCCACCGACGCCTACCGGCAGGGTCTCCTAGCCGTCGACGGGACACAGCGGCTCGATCCTAGGACAGCCTTCGCAGTTCGCCGGCTACGGCTGGAGGCGGCGGAGAGCATGGCTCTTGTCGCTGCCGCTTTCGGATTGGACATCGAAGACCAGTTCGACGAGCTCATCGTGGAGGCCTGCGCACGCTAAGCGCCGACGCCCGCCGACTCACCGTCCCCCTCGGGGATGGTCATCGTCCCATCGCGTCGCACGGGGGTCGTCATCGTCCCCTCGCGTCGCACGGGGATGGTCATCGTCCCCTCGCGTCGCACGGGGGTCGTCATCGTCCCCTCGCGTCGCACGGGGATGGTCATCGTCCCCTGGCGTCGCACGGGGGTCGTCAAGGCGACGAGGTAAGTCTTCCTTCGGACTGATACGGCGCCTCGGCTTGGACTCATCACTCGACCTGGGCCAGCGGTCGTCTGTTCGAGCTGCCCGATCGTGCTCCCCCGCGCGGACCTCGCCATCCATGACCCGGGATAGAGTCACAGGGACGCGGGCCAGGCCGGACACCCTCTGGGTCACCGAATCCACGCTCTCCGTGAACCGAAGTCCCCAGCGACGCCTGCCCGCCATGGTGATCGCGGCGAGATCGGAGTCGCTCACGTCCACCGGCGCTGCGCCGGCTGTCCAGAGGTGCTCATTGGCCTTGGCCGACACGACCGACTCCGCGTATCGGCCCGACATGGACGCCACGTGGCCGACCACGGGCGCATAGTCATCGCCGTTCCGGAGGAGCCGCAGACCGATGTCCCAATAGGTGTGCAAAGGACTGCCGAGCGATCCGACCGGCATGACGCCCTGCCGATGCGCGGACCCCTCGGCGACCTCCTCCAACTGACCGGCTGCGGACGGGGTGAACCGTCTCCGCATCTGCGCCAGCGCGAGAAAGAGGTATGCCTGCTGCTGGGGGTGGCGAAGAGGAGGTGGGACATCATCGGAAGGGCTGTTCGTCAACGCCATGACCAAGACCTCGCGTTGCTGTGCGAGCTCGTCGTCGTCCAGAGGCCGTCGTCCGAATGCTGTCAGGAGAAAAGTGCCGAACCCGTGGCCCAGGTCATGCCAGATGACCCCGGACTCAGTCAGCAGGTCGAGGGCGTGCGACGGGTCGACCAGCATGGCCCATTGCCCGGCACTCCGCAGTGCGGACGCGGCTTCCATCCTGTGGCGGCCCGAGTCGGCGGCGACGTCCGCCCAGCCGAGGGCCAAGGACGCGTAGGACTCATAGAAGTCCACCAACCGCGCGACCTGTTCCTCCTCGAGAGACAGCTCCGCCAGCGGGTCGACGGCCACTCAGATCACCTCCCGAACGTTGCTCAGAGTCGTCGGGTCGAGAAAAAGGGGATTGTCGTGCGTCCATTCGATGGAGAACACCTTCGCCGGACGATTCCACACCCACTTCTCGCATCGCCGTATCTGACTGACCGGGATCGCGATCTTGGCGGTCACCTCACCGTCGGTCTGATAAGCGGAGTATCGCCGATAGGCGTTGAGATCACGCACCTCCTCGGCGACTCCCTCGATACCGACCGCGGGCCGTGACCCCACCAGCACCCAGCAGTGGTAGAGGTATCCGACCGATGACGCCCCGAACCGTGTGGCGTACATGAGCGCGGTCTCCAAGGCAGTGTGCACGTAGTTGGTGCGCGCCACGGTGTCCCGCTGGATCGTTCCGCATGCGATCGAGATGAACGGTGTCACCTGGGAGACCTTCTCACCCGAGGACGGCTCGATCGCGTCGAAGTGGTTGACATGCAGATCCAGATTCGCAGCGGTCAGCACCTCGGAGACCTCCGCAGGAGTGATGGTTCCCTTATGCAGCCACCACTTCGACTGGATGCCCTCACGAGCATCGATGATCGCCTTCGCCCTGCCATCGTCGGGGAGCGACAGACCCTTGATACCCCATTGGACGATCATTTCGCACAGCCGCCGGATCCGGTCATGACTCGACGGTAGAAAGCCGCTCCCCGGGTGTCCACACGCCGAACCACTGGTCGGCGCCGAACCTGTGGAACCTTTCGACCTCGGTGAAGCCCAGCTTCGCGGCAAGGCGCATCGACGCGACGTTGGCGGACCGGGTCACCAGGACCACCGGCTCGCCCGGATGCGTGGTGGCGAACCAGGACAGGGCCGCCTCGCAGGCCTCGGGGTCTCCGGGGACTTCGGGCCGCCCAGGTAGGAGTTCACCGACGGAGAGCCGAGCAGTTCGACGAAGGCCGGCCGGTCTCCGGCCTGTGACTCGCGGAGCACCAACCGGGCGGTCCGGATCGGGTCGGGTGGCCACACGACAGGGGCGGAGTCGGTCATGCGCGAAGGCTACGAGTACGCCTCAAGTCGTACGCCCGGGTTCATCATCGGGGTGGACGCCGCCGGGACCGTACCTCCATAGCGTCGTGGATGTCCTTGATCGTCCACCTTCGGGAGCCGTCCGTGTCATCGTCACCCCTTCTCGTCGCCGATGAGGTGAGCAAGTCGTTCGGCGCCACGCGAGCCCTGGCCGGCGCGTCGTTGCAGGTCCATCCGGGTGAGGTCCTCGCGCTGACCGGGCCGTCCGGGTCGGGCAAGTCCACTCTGCTGCACTGCCTGTCGGGGATCCTCGCGCCCGACGCGGGTCGGATCACCTATGACGGCCGTGATCTGGTCGCGATGGGTGACCGGGAGCGGAGCGCGCTGCGGCGGGGCGCGTTCGGGTTCGTGTTCCAGTTCGGGCAGTTGGTGCCGGAGCTGACCTGCCTGGAGAACGTGGCGCTGCCGCTGCGGCTCGCCGGGGTACGCCGTCGTCCGGCCGAGCAGGCGGCCGGTGAGCTGCTGGCCCGGCTGGAGGTGAGCGACGTGGCCGGAAAGCGTCCCGGTCAGGCGTCCGGCGGCCAGGGCCAGCGGGTCGCCGTGGCCCGGGCGCTGATCACCACGCCGCGGGTGATCTTCGCCGACGAGCCGACCGGCGCGCTCGACTCGCGCAACGGTGACCAGGTGATCCGGCTGCTGGTCGCGGCGGCGCGGGAGCGTGGCAGCGCGGTCGTGCTGGTCACGCACGAGGAACGGATCGCCGCTTGCGCGGACCGGGTGGTCGCCTTCCACGACGGCGCGAACGTGACCACGGCGGCCCTCCGATGAGAGAGCCGCGCCCGAAAGCGACCGAACCCGGCGGCCACCCGATGCGAGAGCCGCACCCGAAAGCGACCGAACCCGGCGGCCGCCTGATGAGAGAGCTGCTGCTCGGGGTGCGGCTCAGCGTGGCCGGTGGCCGCGGCGGCTGGCTGCGGCTCGCCCTGATCGCGGCCGGTGTGGGTCTCGGCGTGGGAATGCTGCTGGTGCTGGCGGCGGCCCCGACGGCCGTCGCCGCACGGGAGGAGCGGCGCAACGACCGGGAGGCGGGCGCGGCCGTCGAGCAGCCGGGTCCGGGGACGCTGCTGGCCCTGACCGTGGAGACCCGGTTCCGGGAGGAGGCCGTCCGCGGCCGGATACTGCGCCCGGACGGTGACCGCGCGCCGGCGCCGCCGGGACTGACACGGCTGCCGGCGGCGGGTGAGCTGTTCGTCTCGCCCGCGCTGGCCGAGCTGATCGACGGGCCGGGTGGCGCGGTGCTGGCCGAGCGCTGGTCGGCACGGGTGGCCGGGACGATCGCGCCGGACGGGCTGTCGGGCCCGGACGAGATGTGGTTCTACGCCGGTTCGGCGACCCTGACCGTGGAGGGCGGAGCCACCCGGATCGCGTCGTTCGGCGCGGACCGGCAGCCGACGACCGACGCGATGATCGTGGTGCTCGCCGTGATCGGGGCGGCCGTCATGCTGATGCCGGTGCTGGTGTTCGTGACGACCGCGGTGCGGTTCGGCAGTGAGAGCCGGGAACGGCAGCTCGCCGCGATCCGGCTGGTCGGCGCCGACAGCGCGATGACGCGACGGATCGCGGCCGGGGACGCGCTGGTCGGGGCGATGCTGGGCCTGGCCGTCGGCGGGGCGGTCTTCCTCGGGCTGCGCCACGTCGTGGGCACTGTCGTTCCGGCGGACTTCAGCCCGTACCCCTCCGATCTGCGCCCGGCGCCGCTGCTTCTCGCGCTGATCCTGCTGATCGTGCCGGCCGGCGCGGTCCTGGTGACGTTCGCGGCGTTGCGCCGGGTCGTCATCGAGCCGCTCGGCGTCGTCCGGCAGAGCACCGCCCGCCGTCGGCGGCTCTGGTGGCGGCTGGTCCCTCCGGCGGCCGGTGCCGCGCTGCTGTATCCGCTGCTCGGCGGACTGCCGGAGGAGGTCGGTGACGGGACTCGTGCCCAGCTGGCGGCGGGGGCGATCCTGCTGCTGGTGGGAGTGGTGGTGCTGCTGCCCTGGCTGGTTCAGGCGCTGGTGCGGCGGCTCGGCGCCGGGAGCGTCGGGTGGCAACTGGGTGTGCGGCGGCTGCAGCTGGACAGCGACACCGCGGTCCGGTCGGTGTCGGGCATCGCCGTCTCGGTCGCCGGGATCATCGCCGTTCAGGGGCTGCTCGGCGCGTCGATCGCGGCCACGAGCGGGGCGCAGCCTCCGGACGACCGGTTCCAGATCGTCGTCTACACCAACGGCGCCGACGGCACCGGCTGGGCGGAGGCCCTGACGGGCACGCCGGGGGTGAAGGCGGTGGAGACGTCCGGCTACGGCTATCTGCGGGGCGGTTCGGAGGATCAAGGCGGCGCTTCGGTACGGGTGGGCGACTGCGAGGTCCTGCGCCAGTACGCCCCGCTGCCCTCGTGCGCCGACGGCGACAGCTTCGCGACCGTGATGACGGGCTGGGAGAACACGGAGGAGGTCACCGGGGACGCCTTCTACGGCACCGACGACAGGGTCCCGCTCTCCAGGTGGACGGTCCCGGCCGGGCTGCCCGAGGTGACGCTCTACCCGAGCGAGGCCGGGCCCATGTCGTACCTGGCGACGCCGGCCGCTCTGAAGATCCGGCCCGACCTGCGCGGACTGAACGTGGACGGCTACCTGATCCGCCTCGATCCGGCCGATCCGGATGCCGTCGAGCGGGTCCGCAACACCATGACGCGGCTCGCCCCGGCCGCGCCGGTGCAGCTGTTCGGCGACGACCGGATCGGCGACCAGTTCGCAGGGGCCCGGCAGGTGGCGCAGGGGTGTGCGGTCCTGCTGCTGCTGTTCATCGGCGCGAGCATGCTCGTCAACGTTACCGAGCAGCTGCGGGAACGGCGCCGGCTGCTGGCGGTGCTCGCCGCGTTCGGCACCCGGCGCCGGACCCTGTCGGCGTCGGTGCTCTACCAGATCGCGATTCCGGCGTCGGTCGGCCTGCTGCTGGCGGTGGCGGTCGGCAGCGGCCTGTCGGCGGTGCTGCTCGCGGCCACCCGCGCGCCGGTCGTGGTCGACTGGCCGGCGATCACGCTGATGGCCGCCGCGGTCGCCGTGATGATCATGGCGGTGACCGGGGCCGGACTGCCGCTGCTGTTCCGGCTGTCACAGGTCCGGGAGCTGCGCAGTGAGTGAACGTCCTAGGCTGACCGGCATGCGGGTACGCGTACCGACCGTCGGCGGGATCTCCCCGGTCGACCTGCTCGTCTCGATCTCGGTGGCCGGCCTGTCGACATGGTGGTGGCATCAGTTCCGCGCGGGTGGGGTCGCCTTCGGGCTGCTCGCCGGGACGGTGCTGCTGTGGCGCCGCCGGTATCCGATGGCCGTGCTTGCCGCCGTGG
Source organism: Actinoplanes sp. CA-252034 (assembly GCF_050956125.1). Classification (NCBI taxonomy): domain Bacteria; kingdom Bacillati; phylum Actinomycetota; class Actinomycetes; order Micromonosporales; family Micromonosporaceae; genus Actinoplanes; species Actinoplanes sp. CA-252034. Next base: position 4,051,974 of record NZ_CP191846.1, on the reverse strand, counting down.
TCGCGCTGACCACGGCGACGGCCACGATCAAGGTCAACGAGAGCCAGTTGCACGAGGGCATGCTGCTGGTGACGCTGGCGTGCGCGATGTATGCGGTCATCGTGCACGCCGTGACACTGCGGCGCGCCGTGGCCGGCGGACTGATCGCCTCGCTGGCCGCCGCACTCGTGCTGCCCCTGCAGAACAACGTCGCGGCCGGACTCGCCGAGATCAGGCTGTGGGACATCGGGAGCGCAGCCGGGCTCGTCGTGGGCTACGGCGGCGTCATCTGGGCGGTGGGGCTCAGCGTGCGCTATCTCGGGCAGTTCCGGGCGAACGCGGCCGAGCGCCGGATCAGCGCCGAACGCGAGCGCCGGGACAACACCCGGATCGCGATCGCCGAGGAACGCGCCCGGATCGCCCGGGAACTGCACGACATCGTCGCCCACTCGCTGTCGGTGATCGTCCTGCAGGCCAACGGGGCGACCTACGCCTTCGACCGCGATCAGGGGCGGGCCCGCGAGGCGTTACGGATCATCGGCGCCACCGGGGCGGACGCCCTCGACGAGATCCGCCAGCTCGTCGAGTTGCTCCGCAGTGACGATGGGGCGGTCGACCGTACCCCCGCTGCTCTTGATCAGATCGAGGCGGTGGTGCAGCGGGCCCGGGACGCGGGCCTGGCCGCCGCCCTCACCGTGCGGGGCACGCCTCCGGACGTGCCCGGCGGGGTGGCCCTCGCGGTCTGCCGGATCGTGCAGGAGTCACTGACCAACATCCGCAGACACGCCGGCCCGCGCCCGGTCGCCGCCGTGATGATCGACTACCGGCCGGACCGCATCGAGATCGAGGTGACCGACTCCGGCACCGGCGTGCAACCGACGTCGGGCGGCGGGCTCGGCCTGGTCGGCATGCGCGAGCGGGTGGCGCTCTACGGCGGGACCTTCGAGGCCGGGCCACGACCGGACGGCGGCTGGCGCGTCCACGCCGGCCTGCCGCTGACCGGCGCACGGGCGGTGACCGGATGATCCGGGTCGTGCTCGTCGACGACCAGCACCTGGTCCGGGCCGGGTTCCGGATGGTCCTCGACTACCAGGACGACATGGCCGTGGTCGGCGAGGCCGGCGACGGCGAGGAGGCGCTACGGCTGCTGCGGAACACCCCCGCCGACGTCGTCGTGATGGACCTGCGGATGCCGGTGATGGACGGGGTGACCGCGACCCGGCGGATCTGTGCCGGCGGGCCTCTGCCCCGGGTGCTGGTGCTGACCACGTTCGACACCGACGAGGAGGCGTTCGCGGCGCTGCAGGCCGGGGCGAGCGGGTTCCTGCTCAAGAGCGTGCCGCCGGACGACCTGCTCAAGGCGATCCGGGTGGTGGCCGGTGGAGAGTCCGTGGTGGCACCCCGGGTGACCCGCCGGCTGCTGGACCGGTTCGCCGGGCGGCTGGCCGCGAACGATTACAGCGACCCGGGATCGCACGGGCTCACCGACCGGGAGCGGGAGGTGCTGTTGCTGGTGGCGCAGGGCCTGTCGAACCTGGAGATCAGCGGCCGCCTGCAGGTGGCCGAGGCGACCGTGAAGACCCACATCGGCCGGATCCTCAACAAGCTGGGGCTGCGCGACCGGGTGCAGGCGGTGGTCTTCGCCTACGAGTCCGGCCTGGTCCGGCCGGGCAGCCCGCCCTGACAGTCCTCCGGGTCCTGGTCGCTATTCGCAGGGCTCGAACGCGTTGGTGATGTAGGCGATCCTGCCGGAGCCGTCCTCGTGATCGCCGGCCCACACCATCGTGGGCTGGGCCGCCGTGGTGATCCAGTACATCTGGAACACCTCGTCCCAGCGGGTCGTCGCCCCCGGGATCAGGCGTTTCGCCTCGTCGACGGTCGTGGCCGTCGTGATGCCGTGCGGCAGCGTGACCCGCGCCGGGATCCGGCCGGCGCCGATGGTCCATCCGACCAGGCGGTCCGGTCCGGCCGGGACGAGACTCACCGTCAGCGCACCCCAGGTAAGGGTACGACGGGGGCTCGCCGAAGCATCCAGCTCGCAGCCCTTGCCGTCGACCGCCCGGTCCGGTGCGCCGAGGGTTCGGCGCAGCATCCGTTCCGCGGCCTTGGCGGACCCGCCGACCTTGACCGACCCGACCGCCGTCGGCGTCAGCTTCAGCGCGGTGTGCGATGTGTAGCCCGGATCACCGCTGGGCGCGCTCCCTACCGGGCCCGGCCCGTCTCCCGCCGCGCCCGGCACACCTCCCGTCGCGCTGGGCCCGCCCTGAATCGCACCCGGCCCTTTCGCCGGGCCCGGCTCGCTCCGGGCGGGCGTGGTCAGTGTGGTGATCAGGGCGGCGGTGGCGACCAGGCAGGTCAGGCGCAGAGCGAGAGAAGACGGCATCGGCTCATCATCGGCTGCCGCGGGCCCGCAGCACCGTGGCACGGCCCGGCCGGTCCCCCGGTTCGCCCGTCCGCGTGACGACCGGTGGGTGGGAATCCCGTCCCGGCGTCTTGCGGTGGCCGGGCACGATCGGGGCATGAAGGTGCATGACGAGATCAGTGGACGGCTCCGGGCGTTCATCGAGGCGCAGCCGATGTTCTTCGTGGCGACCGCGCCGACCGGGCCGGGCGGGCACGTCAACGTCTCCCCCAAGGGCATGTCGGGCACGTTCGTGGTGCTCGGTGGGCACCGGGTCGCCTACCTCGACTATCACGGCAGCGGCGCCGAGACGACCGCCCACCTCGACGAGAACGGGCGGATCACGCTGATGTTCTGCGCCTTCCAGGGCCCGCCGAACATCGTGCGCCTGCACGGCCACGGCCGTACGGTGCCGGTGACGTCACCGGAGTTCGCCGAGATGCTGGCGCTGTTCCCGTCGCCGCCGGACACGCACGGCGTCCGCTCGGTGATCGACGTCGCCGTGGAGCGGGTCAGCGACTCCTGTGGTTACGCGGTCCCGCTGATGTCCTACGAGGGCGACCGTGACCTGCTCGTCCGCGCCCACGAGCGACGCTCCGAAGCCGACCTGGCCGAGTACCGCCGGGTGAAGAACGGCGTCAGCATCGACGGCCGCCCCGTCTACGCCGACTGAGCCGCTACCCGCCTGCCGGGCGCGAATACCCACTGGTCGTTCCGGCCCGAGTCGGGCAGCCTGTGACGATGATCGACAAGGCGCGCCGGGAGCTGCAGCGGATGCGGGAGACGCCGGAGGCGTGGCGGGAGCTGCGGTACGAGAGAGGTACCGGGGCGGACGGCTACGACTTCGACGTGAACGCCGTACGGCGGGCGCAGGTGCTGTGGGCTCTGCAGTACGACCGGCGGCCCGGCGATCTCGCGCTCGTGCGGTGGGTGGCCGGTGCGGAGGCGCAGTGCCGGCGGGAGGCGCCGTTCCAGGGGCTGACCCGGGAGACCGAGTTGGCCGGGTTCCTGCTCGCCGAGTATCGGCAGGTCGAGGACGTCTGGACGCAGTGGGACCTGAAACGGGCGAACTTCGACACGTGGTGCGGCTACGACATCGAGCACGTGCTCGCCGCGGGCGTCGAGACGACCCTTGCTTTCGTACGCGACAGCGGTCACCCGTACCGCCGAGAGGTCCTTGATCGTCTCCTCGGCGACGACGGGCGGCCGGAGTCCTCCGAAGAGGACGTGGCGGAGTGGGCGCAGAGCCGGCGACATGACTTCCCGGGTGACCCGGCCGGCGAGGATCCGCTCACCTGGATCGAACGCGCCAAACTGGCCGGCGACGACGACCTGGCGCGGCAGTGGCTGGACCGCTGGGCCGCCGATCGTCCGCGGGACGAGGACATGTTGACGCAGCTGCGCTACCAGCTCGCCGATCTCGGCGACTTCGCCGCGGCGGCCGCGGCCAAGCGGGAGCTGCTGGCGTTCGCCGTCAGCGCGTGGGACCGCGCGTCTGCGTGGGTGAGTCTCGCCGAGCTCGAACGCCGGGCCGGCGACCACGCGGCGGCCTGGGAGGCGTTGCGCGAGTGCGGCCGGGCGCTGGAGGACGTGTCCGACTGGGCCGAGGTGGGGCTGGGCCGGATGTTCGTCCACGAGCTGTTCCTGCTGGCGGGCGCGGCCGGGAACGACCTGGCCGGGGTGGTGTTCGCCGAGGCCCACCGGCAGGCGGCCGTGGTGCCGGACCTGTCACTGGTCGCGCTGCAGGCCGCCACCGAAGCGGCCGTCCGCGTCGGCGACCGGGAACGGTCGGGCCACTACCGCCGGTTGCGCGACGCCGAGCAGCGGCGCATCGACGAGCTCATGCCGTGACCTGCAGGCGCTCGGCGAGGCCGCGCAGCTCGGTGCCGCCGGCGCTGCGGTTCGAGCGGTCCAGCAGGGTCCGGGTGGTCTCGCGGGTCAGGGCGGACGTGTGCACGTGCTGGGGCGCCAGCCGTTCGGCGGTGAGCAGGAAGCGGATCGCCTCCCGGTCACGGCCGCGCAGCCGGGCCAGTGCCCGCGCCGTGTCGGCGTAGTAGAAGACCTGCCGGAAGCCGACCGGCAGCGCCGCCGGGTCGGTGCCACCGGCGATCGCGGCGGCCAGGTCGGGATCGCCACCGTCGGCTTCGATGCCGATCCGCCAGATGGACACGTTGGTGGGACCGAAGTAGAGGCCCATCGTCGACGTCTCGCCGGTGTGGGCGGCCAGTTCGGCGGCCTCGGCCGACCAGGCTCGGCTGTCGTCGGGACGCCCGGACCCGCGGCAGGCCAGCGCGCAGATCAGCAGCAACGAGCCCAGCACCTCGGTGACGCCGGCCCGGCCGGGATGGGCGCGCAGCTCGTCGACCGCGCGTTCGGCCAGGGTGAGTCCGCGCTGGTAGGAGCCGCAGCCGGTGGCTGCGCAGGCACGGGCGTAGGCGGCGTACCCCAACAGTGCCGGGTCGCCGGAGGCCGCGGCGGCATCACGGCAGCGCTCGGCCCCGAGCCACGCGTCGGCGGGACGGCCCAGGTTGCGCAGCACCGACGAGGCGATGAAGGTGACGTCGCACAGCAGCCGGACAGCGGTCTGCCGCTGCGGGCCGGCGGCGGCCGCGTGCAGGTCACGCAGCAGGGCGGGGATCAGCCGGGCGGCACCGGCGTAGTCGCACGCCTGGCGGAGCGTGTCGACCAGCGTGATCGTACGGGCCAGCTCGGTCACCGGCGTCGACGACGGGACGGCCGGCTCGGTCAGGTCGACGTCGACCAGCGCCTGCCGGATGGCGTGCACGTACGCGTGCGCGGCGACGACGTCCCGATCCGCGGCCGGGACCGCCACCCCGGTCAGCTCGGCGGGCGCGCAGTCCAGTGCGGCCGCGATGTCGGCAAGCGTGAACCGGTTGTCGGCGGCCTGCCGGCCCCGCTCGATCCGGCTCCACGTGGCATGGGAGATCCCGGCCCGGCTGGCCGCGAACCGCACGCTCCATCCGCGCAGCTGACGGCGTGCCCGGATGCGTTCCCCGATGTCGGGGTCACCGCTCGGTCGTGGTGTCATGCCCGGGACCGTAACCTGCCCGGCGGACGGTTCCGGTACATGCCCGCACCACCGGTTCAGCGGGCGGACGCGCCGTAGACCAGGCGCAGGATCGCGTCGGTGAGGGTGTCGAGGACCTCGTCGTCGTCGTAGCCGTCCGGGTCGGCGTAGACGTCGGCGAACACGGTGGCGCGCAGGTTGACGGCCATGCGAGCGAGCAGGTCGGGTGGGCCGCCGACGGTAAGCCCGGCTCGGGCGTCGCGCCTGATGCGCTCGCTGAACAGTGAGCAGCCCCGGTCCAGCAGCCGGTCGCGGACCTGCATCACGTCGGGGCCGGGATCGGGGGCGATGAACGCCTCGCGCAGCCACCGGCCGTCGACCCGCCACCGGGCGAGACCCGCCGCGAGGCTGCGGCGCAGGGCCTCACGGTCGAGGCCGTCGGCGGCCATCCACTCGGCCATCTCCAGGTCGGCCTCGGCGATCCCCTGATCGACGATCGCGGCGAGCAGCGCCTGCTTGGACTCGAAGTAGAAGTAGAAGCCGGAGCGGGTGATTCCGGCAGCGGTGGCCAGCTCGTCGATCGTGACCTGGCTGATCGGCTTGTCGCGGAAGACGGCCCGCGCGGCGTCGACCAGGGTCTGCTCCCTCTGGTCGCCTTTCGTGGGGGCACGGCGGCTTCTGATGGCTGGCACGGCGCCGACTCTACAGGCCATCAAATGTAATTGACGCCGCATCTTTGGTTTTTGACGCGGTGTTGAAAATCCTTGGCGGCGGGTCTACGTTCGGCGCATGCCCTTCAGAACGCGGTTGGCGCTGCCCGTCGCCTCGTACGTCGTCCTGCTCGTCTCCGCCTTGCAGACCCTCGTCGTCCCGGTCGTCGCCGACATCCAAGCCGACCTGGGGATCTCCACCACCGCCGCCAGTTGGGTGGTGACCGCCAACCTGCTGGCCGCCGCGGTGCTCACGCCGATGCTCGGCCGTCTCGGCGACCTGTACGGCCGCCGCACCGTGATGCTCGGCGTCCTCACCGTCGTCCTGCTCGGCTCGATCCTCGCCGCCACCACCTCCAGCCTTCCGCTGCTCCTCCTCGGCCGAGTCGCCCAGGCCGCCAGCTTCGGGCTCTTCCCGCTGGCCATCGGCGTGCTGCGCGAAGAGCTGCCACCGCATCGCCTGACCGGCGCGATGGCCATGGTCAGCGGCATGCTGTCGGTCGGCGCCGGGCTCGGCCTGGTCATCACCGGCCTGCTGATGCGCCCCGGCGGTGACTACCACCGGCTGTTCTGGCTGGCCACCCTGCTGACCCTGATCGGCCTGGCCGGGGCCTGGCTGCTGACCGCCCGCCCCGGAGCCGCCACCGGCACCATCGACTGGGCCGGCGCCGCCCTGCTCGGCCTCGGCCTCGTGCTGCTCCTGCTCCCCCTGGCCGAGGGCAACAGCTGGGGCTGGGGCTCGGCGCGCGTGCTCGGCCTGCTGGCCGGCTCCGCCGTCGTCCTGACCCTGTTCGTCCTCCTCGAACGGCGCGTCACGCATCCACTGGTCAGCACCCGGATGCTCAGCCATCGCCCGATCGTGGTGGCCAACGCCGCCGGGCTGTACCTGGGCTTCTCGATGTTCGCCGTGTTCCTGGCGGTCTCCACTCTGGTGCAGACCCCACCCGCGGTGGCCGGGTACGGCTTCGGTGCCTCGGTGCTCGCCACCAGCCTGATCTACCTGCTCCCCGGCACCGCCAGCGGCGTGATCACGGCACCACTCGGCGGCCGGCTGGTCGCCCGGTTCGGCGCCAAGGCCACGCTGGTGATCGCCGCCGTGCTGGCCGGCGCCGGCTTCGCCTGGCTCGCGGTGCTGCACGCGGCCACCTGGCAGGTCATCGCCGGGGCGCTGGCGGTCAACACCGCGGTCACCTTCGGGTACGCCGCCCTGCCCGCCCTGCTCATCGCCCACGTCGAGCCCGCCGAGACCGGCATCGCCAACAGCGTCAACTCGATCGCCCGCTCCGTCGGCATGTCCCTGGGCACCGCGTTCGTGGTGACCATGACGACCCGCAACCCGATCCCCGGCCCGCTGCCGCTGCCGCACGAGTCACAGCTGGTGACCGTCTTCGTGGTCAGCGCCGTCCTGGCCGCGGCCGCCGCCACCGCCGTGGGCCTGCTGCTGCCACGAGCCCGCCGGCCGAGACTCACCGTGGCCGAGGTGGAGGCCGACGAGGTGCTGGGCGCGGCCGGGCTCGACGTGCCGGTCCGCCACTGAGCGCCACCGGCGGCCGGTCACCGCCCCGGCCCGGCCGCCGGTGAGTAGCGGGTGGTCACACCGAACGTCTCGTCCCTCAACTCCACGTAGGCCAGTTGCGGGATCCGGTCTGCCAACCGCCGGAACAGATGCCGGGCCACCAGCTCGAAGGTCGGCCGGAAATCGAACAGCGCCGTCCACGGTGCCGCGCTCAGCTCGGCGCAGCACCGGTCGACGATCTCCCCGGTCGCGTCGGTGTCGAAGAACCAGCCCCGCTCGGTGAGCTGCTCCTCCCCGAAGTCGACAGCGACCACGAGCACGACCGGGATGCTGTCACCGGCGGGGATCAGCGATCGCCCACGGGCGGCGCGCACCGGTGACGGCAGCCCCTGAACGGCTGGGAACCGTCGCTCGATCTCGACCCGGAACGCCATGATGGTCGCTCCTCAGAACCGGACCCGGAGCGGCGGTCGCCGTCTCGGTTCCTCCAGCGGCGGATCAGGGACGTCGAGCACGGAGGTCACTCTAGGGGACCCGATGAGAAATCGAGTTCCCTCCACGGCGTGGTGTCCTGGCCGGACTTGGCGACATCGTCGGCGAAGTCCGCACCCCGGTCCCCGGTGGCCTGCCGCCCCGGTGAGCGGGGCCGGACCGGCCATGGTGGATGCCCAGACGGCGCGACGACTGGGCCGAGCATCGCCGAGGGTGGCGACTCAGCGCAGTCGTGGCATAGACTCCCGGTAGTTTCCCGCCTCCGGTGACGCGGCGGCCGGGTGTCACACCGAAGCAATCGCTCTCGGCGGCAAACGAGTGCGATTCGTGTCAACGCGAGACCAGTTCGTGAAGCTGGTCGGGTTGATGTCGGATCGCCCTCGACCAGCGATCCGTGATCGGCTCGGCCCCAGAGGTCGAGAGGCGGAACGTGGGACTCCCTGATCTGGCCCCGGTCGTTGAACACGGCCCCTGGGCCATCGCGCTGGTCATCGGCATACCCATGGTCGGGAAGATCATCATCACGGCGGTCGCCCTGCGTGGTTCCGAGCCCAAGGACCGGCCGGGCATCATCAAGGCTGTGGCGGAGCTGTTCCGGTGGCGCCGGCCGTAGCACGATCCCGCATCGGCTCAGCCGGCTCGGGCGAGAGCGATCGGGTCGGCGGCGTCGTCGCGGTAGGGGCGGATCGTGCCCTTGCCCGCGGCCTTCGCCTCGTACATCGCTATGTCGGCTCTGCGCAACAGCTCACTCAGGGGGTGGGCGCCGGCGGCCAGGCCGATGCTGCCGCCGACCGTCACCCGCTCGCCCTGGGTGCCGATCGGGGCGGCCACCGCCGTGAGGATGCGGTCGCCCAACTCGCGGGCCGTTCCGTCGGTGGCCGGTGTGGTCAGAACCAGCGCGAACTCGTCACCGCCCAGGCGTACGACCAGGTCACCGGGACGGGCCGTCTCGGTCAGGCGGGCGGCCACGGTCACCAGGACGTCGTCGCCGGCGGCGTGGCCCAGGCGGTCGTTGACCGGCTTGAAGCCGTCCAGGTCGAGCAGCAGGACCGCTCCGGCACCCGCGGTCTCGACCATGCGGCGGCCCAGGTCGTTGAACGCGGCGCGGTTGTGCAGGCCGGTCAGCGCGTCGTGGTGCGCCTGGTAGGCGAGGGCGGCCTGCTGCTGTTCGAGGGTGACCGCCAGCCGGCCGACGATGGCGACCGTCATGAACTGGCGGCCCAGGATCAGCGTGAACGTGACCAGCAGGATCCAGACGACCGGGGCGGGCAGCATGTCGTCGCGCAGCAGCTCGGCGGCGGTCGTCACCACGGCCAGCAGGATCGGGACGTACGGGAGGATCACCCAGCGGCCGGCGAAGTGACGGTCGGTGCCGGTCGGGGCGGACTCGGGCACGCGGACCCGGCTCGCGATCATGACGAGGCCGGCGGCCAGGACGAACCCGGCTCCGGCCCCACCGGTGTGCCAGGGCTGGCCGACCACCTGGTTGCGCAGGCCCAGAAGCGCGGCGATCGCCAGCACGACAGCGGCGGAACCGAGCAGCCGGGGGCCGTCGCCGGACGCCTCGGGCAGATTGCGGGACATCATCACCAGGGCGACCGTGGCGGCGACGACCTCGGGCGCGATCAGGGCGGCGGTGTAGCCGCTGTCGGTGATGCCGGCGACCGCACCGCGCGCCGGATCGAGGACGTACAGCCAGGTCAGGGCCAGGACAGCGCCGGAGACCGCGGCCACGTCGAACAGGCCCCGAAAGCCTTCGGCGGCTCCCAGCGGCGGACTGCTCAGGTGCATGCCCACCGGCAACAGCAGCGCCGCGGCGACCGAGAGCACGGCCCCTGCGACGCCGGCGACCGGCAGCGGATGGGTCTCGCCGGCCAGGAACAGCGCGTTCGCCGTCGCCCACATGGCGGTGGAAGCCGTGGCCACCGTCATCGCGGCCCGGCCACGGCCCTGTTCGGCCCGGATCCGGCGGCCGAACCCGACGGCGGCGGCGCCGGCCAGGAACACGATGATCGCGTCCGAGAGGCTGCGTCCGGCCGGCGGCGAGACGAACGGCACGATCAGCTGGAACACGGCCGCGACGACGATCACTGCCGACAAGCGCGCACGCAGAGACCTCGTCACGGCCCCTACAACGGCGACCGCCGCACCGATCTGAGAAGAACAGCCGGACCGCCCGGCGGGATACCGCGCGGCTCAGCGGGACCGAAAGTGATATAGCGCGACCGGCCGGTCGGCCCGGTGGATACGGCGCGGCTCAGCTCGGCCGGTGGTGGCGCAACCAGGCGGCCTGGCCGCCGTCGACGAGCAGGTCGGTTCCGGTGATGTAGAGGGAGTGCGGGCCGGTCAGGAAGGCGGCCGCGTCGGCGATCTCGGCGGGTGTTCCGGTACGGCCGGCCCCGCACGCCTGCAGCATGGCCATCATGTGCTCACCCGACGACGACTGCTGTTCGGCCCGCGCCATCGCCGTCGAGACGACGCCGGGGCTGATCGTGTTGATGCGGGCGCCACGACGGCTGTAGGCCAGGGCCGCGGCCTGGACGCGCACCTGGTTGGCGCGTTTCGCGAGGATGTAGGCGCCGACCGGGTCGCCGGTGAAGCCGGTGATCAGGTCGAGGTCGAGCAGCCCGGCCGTGGGGGTGGTGGCCAGGGTGTGTTCGTCGTCGGCGCCGAGCCGGGCGTAGTGCCCGGCCATGCTGGCCACGCAGACGATCGCGGTGCCGTGGCCCGCGAGTGGCTCGAACGCGTCGATCAGATAGGCAGTTCCGGCCAGGTCCACCCGCATGATCGTGTCCACGGTGGAGCCGGCGGCCGAGACGCCGGCGGTGTGGACGACGGCGGCGAGACGGCCGAGCTCGGCGGCGGAGGCGGCGAGCTCGGCAACCGCCGGCTGGTCGGCGATGTCGGTGATCCGGCCGCGGGCGTCGTAGCCTTCGGCGCGCAGGGCGGTGAGGGTGCGGTCGAGGTGGTCCGGGACGGTGTCGGCGATCAGCAGGGTGCGGCCGCTGCCGAGGCGGCGGGCGACGGCGGCGCCCATGCCCCCGACACCGGTCACGACGACGACATCGGGTGTGTTCATGGTCGACCCCCGGAAGCGATGGCCTGACGCCAGGGGCGGACGGCCTTGGGTGGCATGTCGACGGCCAGGACGCCGACGAGACGGCCGTTGCTGCGGTAGGTGGCGAGGAGACGGCGGTCGGCCAGGGCGCCTTCGACGACGGTGAACTCGTCGTGGCCACGCAGGTGGCCATACGCGTGGATCTTGAGGTTGTACTGGTCGGACCAGAAATACGGGACCGGGGCGAACGGGCGGTTCGCGCCGAGCAGGTTGCGGGCGGCGGCCATGCCCTGTTCGGCGGCGTTGGTGCGGTGTTCGAGGCGCATCGAGACGCCGAACAGCGGGTTGTGCCAGCGGGCGACGTCACCGGCCGCGTAGATGCCGGGGGCCGCCGCGCAGTACCGATCACAGACCAGGCCGTCGTCGAGGGTCAGTCCGGAGCCGGCCAGCCAGTCGGTGTTCGGGATCGAGCCGACGGCGACCAGCACCTCGCCGGCGGCGACCGTCGTGCCGTCGTCGAGCCGCACTCCCCCGTCGACCAGCGATTCCACGGTGACACCGGTGCGCACGTCGACGCCCTTCTCCCGGTGCACGCCGGCGAGCATCCGGCCGACCGGTTCGCCGACGGCGTGGGCCAGCGGCACGGGCGCGGGCTCCAGCAGGGTGACGGCGCATCCGAGGCGGGTGGCCACGGCGGCGCATTCCGCGCCGAGAAACCCGGCGCCGACGATGGCCAGGGCGGTGCCGGGACGCAGCCTCTTGCGCCATTCGAGAGCCTGTTCGATCGTACGGATGAAAGGTTGCGAATCCTCGGAAAGCGGTCGTGGTCGCACCCCGGTGGCCACGACGAGCCCGTCGTAGGGCACGTCAGTGCCGTCGCTCAGGGTGACCAGCCGCCGGGCGGTGTCGAGTCCGGTCGCCCGCACGCCGCGTCGTTCGTCGAGCCCGAGCGCGCTGATCTGCTCCGGCGTGCGCAGCCGGATGCGGTCGGCCTCCCACTCCCCCGCGAGGATCTGTTTGGACAGCGGCGGCCGGTCGTAGAACGCCTCGGTCTCCTCGCCGACCACGGTGATCGTGCCGCCGAACCCTTCCCGGCGCAGCGTCTCCACCGTGGCCAGCCCGGCCGCCGAAGCGCCGACGACGACGATCCGGTTCACTCCTCGACCAGCCGGATCGCCGCCGCCGGGCAGACCGCCGCTGCTTCCCGGACCGCTTCGTGCTGGTCGTCGCCGGGTGTCTCGTCCAGGACGATCGCGACGCCGTCGTCCTCGCGCTGGTCGAAGACGCCGGGCGCGACCATGGCGCACTGCCCGGCGGCGACGCACTTGGGCTCGTCGAACTCGATCCGCATGACGGTTCCTCTCACCAGGTGACCGGGAGTGACTTGAGGCCGTAGGCGACGCCTTCCATGGCGAACTCGACCTCCTCGAACGGCACCGCGAGCGCGAGTGTCGGGATGCGGCGGTAGAGAGTGCCGTAGACGACCTGCAGTTCGACGCGGGCGAGCGACTGGCCGAGGCACTGGTGGGCGCCGTAGCCGAACGCGTGGTGGGTGCGCGCCGGGCGGGCCAGGTCGAGCCGGTCGGGCTCGGGGTAGGCGGCCGGGTCGTAGTTGGCGCCGGCCAGGTCGAAGATGACGCCGTCGCCGGCCCGGATGGTGGTGCCGTGCAGCTCGATGTCCTCGATCGCGATGCGGCGGATGCCGGTGTGCACGATCGTCAGGTAGCGCAGCAGTTCCTCGGCGGCGTTGGCGACGAACTTCGGGTCGTCGCCGTGCTCGCGCAGCAGGGCCAGTTGGTCGGGGTCGTGCAGCAGGGCGAGCGTGCCGAGGGAGATCATGCTGGCGCTGGTCTCGTGCCCGGCGATGAGGATGGCGCTGCCCATGGTGACGGCCTCGGCGAAGGTCATCTCCCCGGCGGTGACCCGGGCGCCCATCTCGGACAGCACGTCGTCGGCGGGTTCGGCGATCTTGCGGGTGAGCAGGGCGCCGAGGTATTCACCGAGGCCCTGACCGGCCTGGGCGCCGTCTTCGGGGTCGGTGTCGTGGCTGATCGCGCGGCGGCTGGCGGCCTGGAAGAACTCGTGGTCCTCGTAGGGGACGCCGAGGATCTGCGTGATCACCAGGGTCGGCACCGGCAGGGCGATGCTCTGCACCAGATCGGCCGGGTTGGGGCCGGCGAGCAGGTCGTCGACGAGGCGGTCGATGGTCTCCTGGATCCGCGGGCGCAGCGCCTCGACCCGTTTGACCATGAAGGGCCCGTTGACGGTACGCCGTAGCCGCGTGTGCTCGGGCGGGTCGGTGTTGGTGATCAGCTCGGGGATGTGCGGGGCGAGCGCGGCCCGGGAGCGGGTCATGTGCGGGTAGCCGGGCTTCTTCTCGTCGATGCTCAGCCGGGGGTCGTTGAGCAGATCGCGCTGGTCGGCGTGCCGGGTGATGAACCACGGGGTGCTGCCGTCCCAGATCCGGACCCGGCTGACCGGCTCGGCCTCGCGGATGGCGGCGGCCGGCGCGAACGGGCAGCCGGCCTCGCGTGTCATCGGATAGTAGGGCGTGTCAGACATGCCCGTCAGGCAACCAAGGTCGCCTGACAGGAGCCGGACACGAACCTGACAGAACCCGGACGTGACCCAGGTCACTCCAAGCGGTAGCCGAAGCCCCTCTTCGTGTGGATGAGCGCGGGGCCGACCTTCTGCCGGAGCCGGGAGACGAGGCGCTCGATGGTGTTGAGGTCGCGGGACTCACCCCACACGCCCTGCGCCAGCTGCTCCTTGGACAGCACACGCCCGGCGTTGAGCAGCAGGTGGCGTAGCAGCCGGTACTCGGCGGGGGTGACGTCGAGTGGACGGTCGCCGCGCCAGGCCTGATAGACGACCTCGTCGAGGGTCAGGTCGCCGTGGCGCAGCACGGTCTGGCGCAACTGCACGCGGACCCGGGCGAGCAGCTCGGGGATGCGGCACGGTTTGGTCACCCAGTCCTCGACCTCGGTGCCGATCTCGGGCAGCAGCAGGTCGAGGGCGTCGCAGGTGGTCATGCAGATGATCGGCGGCCGGTCGGTGAGGAACGGGCGCGCGCGGGCCAGGTCGTACAGGTCGGGGATGTCGACGTCGACGACGATCAGGTCGGCGCGGTCGACGTGGGCCATGGCCTCGGTCCCGGTCGTGACCGGGGTGACCAGGTAACCGGCCGCGATGAGCCGGTCGGTGAGCGACACCCGCAGCGGCTCCTCCGGGACGATCACGAGCACATGCTGATTCCTCACCGGTCCAGCATGCCGCAGCCGTTTTGTTTCATTGACATCTTTCTTTTGTTACGTCAAAGATGGGAGCGCTCCCAACATCCCCCTCGTTCGTGGAGACACTGTGAAGAAGATCCCCTCTCTTGCGGGCGCGCTCCTGCTCGCCGCCGTCACCGCCGTCCTCCCCCCGCCCAGCGGCGCCCGGGCCGCCGCGGCCGCCGACACCCGCGTCGACATCGATGTACGTGCCGGGCTCGCCACCGTCGGCGCCACCGCCGTCGGCGTCAACCACGCCATCTGGGATTCCCAGCTCGGCACCCCGGCCGTCGCCGACCTGCTGGGCGACGCCGGCGTGACGATGCTGCGCTATCCGGGCGGCTCCTACGCCGACATCTACCACTGGCGCGACCACACCGCGCCCGGCGGCTACGTCGCCCCGAACACCGACTTCGACACCTTCATGGCCGGGGCGCAGCGCACCGGCGCGGAGCCGATGATCATCGCGAACTACGGCACCGGCACCGCCCAGGAGGCCGCCGACTGGGTGCGGTACGCCAACGTCACCAAGGGCTACGACGCCACCTACTGGACCATCGGCAACGAGAACTACGGCAACGGTCACTACGGCTCGGCCTGGGAGGCCGACGACCACGCCGACAAGAGCCCCAAGCAGTATGCCGCCGAGGTCGTCGCCTACTCGCGGGCGATGAAGGCCGTCGACCCGACGATCAAGGTCGGCGCCGTGCTCACCATGCCGGGGAACTGGCCGGACGGCATCGTCGGCACGGGCGACACCGGCACCTGGAACCAGGAGGTGCTGACCCGCGCCGGGTCGGCCATCGACTTCGTCGACGTTCACTGGTATCCGGGCGGCGGCACCCCCGCCGAGACCCTCACCCGGACCGCGCACATCCCGGACGCCGTCCACCTGCTGCGCCGGCAGATCGACCAGTACGCGGGAGCCGGAGCGAGCCGGATCGGGATCAGCATGACCGAGACCAATGTCGAGGTCGGCCGCAACACCCAGCCCGGCGCGCTCTTCCTCGCCGACGTCTACGGCGGGCTGCTCGCCCAGGGCGTGTTCACCGTCCAGTGGTGGAACGTCCACAACGGCCTCGGCACCGTCTCCGAGGTGGCCGGCGAGACCGACTACGGCGACTACGGGCTGCTGTCCAGCGGCAACTGCAACGCCGACAACACGGTCTGCCAGCCGCCGCTGAACACGCCGTTCGCGCCCTATCACGCGCTGTCGCTGGTCGGGGACCTCGCCCGGCCCGGAGACCGGTTCGTCGGAACCGGCAGCGACAACGGGCTGGTCAGCGCCCACGCGGTGCGGCGGGCCAACGGGGACCTCGCGGTGCTGCTGGTCAACAAGGACCCGGACAGCGCGCACACTGTCGCGCTCAACTACCAGGGGTTCGAGCCGGCATCGGGGGCGCCCGCGGTGGCGTCCTTCGGCAACGGCGACGACGGGGTCAGCACCGGGGCCGTGGGCAGCGCCACCGCGCAGACGCTGGAGCCCTACTCCATCTCGCTGGTCACGGTGCGGTCCGGGCGTACCGAGTCGGGATCGCCGAAGGCGCCCGGGCAGCCGACGGCCACCGTGACCGACCGGACCGCGACCATCTCCTGGCCGGCCGGCGCGGCCGGGCTGAAATACGAGGTGTACCGGCAGAACGGCGGGATCAGCGAGCAGCTCGGCGAGACCACCGCGACGTCACTGACCGTCGGGAACCTGGAGCCCGGCCGCCGGTACACGGTCAACGTGCTCGCGCGTGACGGATCCGGGCGGCGCTCGCAGGCGTCACCGCCGGTCACCTTCACCACCGGGGCGCCGGCGACCTCGTCCTGCACGGTCAAGTTCCTCGACACCAACGACTGGGGCAACGGGTACGTCGGCACGATCGACATCACCAACAACTCGACCGCCCCGATCAACGGGTGGACCCTGGCGTTCACCTGGCCCACCGGCTGGCAGAACGTGAGCAGCGGGTGGAGTGCCAACTGGAGCCAGGACGGGCGTACCGTCCGGGTGGCCAGCGACGGCGCACTGGCCGCGGGCGCGACCGCCAACGTCGGGTTCGTCGGGAGCTACAGCGGGCCCAACGTGCTGCCGACCGTGTTCACGCTCAACGGAACGGTCTGCGCCGGCGCCTGATTCTTTGTCGTACCCCGCCACTACTCTTCGGGCTGTTCTCACGGGGAGAGGTGGATCAGGTGGGCGTAGCTCCGGCGATCGTCAAACGGAACCGGTATGTACGAAGGGGCAGTGTGGACGCTCCGCCGTTCGTGATCGACACGAGCGGCGGGGCGGCCGCCGAGAAGCGGATCGCTGACGGCCTCTCGCTTCTGCAGCCGATCCTCGACGAGCCCGGGACGTCCGGGCAGATCGCCACAGCGGCCCGCGCCTGGCTCGACGGCGATCCCGACGCGGCGCCGATCGGGGCGGCGGCGATCATCCCGGCGCTGGGCATCCACATCGACCACCCGGAGTCGGCGGAGGATATCCTCACGCCGATCGCCGACGCCTGGATCGCCCGGCGCGGCCTGGTCTTCGCCGCACGGGCCGCTGTCGAGCACGCCCTGATGATCTGCAACGAGCGCGAACGCCCCCAGGGCGGGTTCCACCGCGGTGCCCTGTATCTGACCAGCAACCGTGGCGTGAGCGGCTACACCGGCCCGGTGCAGCAGATCCTGCTGCGGGTGCGTGCCGCGGTGGCCGTCGCCTCCGACAGCGACTATGCGCGGGTGGTCGAGGTGATCCGGCCCTACCGCGACCTGGGCTGGACGGCTCGCGTCGCCACCTCCGTCCTGCTGCCCGGCGAGCACGACTGGGTCGAGCAGGAC
Source organism: Actinoplanes sp. CA-252034 (assembly GCF_050956125.1). Lineage (NCBI taxonomy): Bacteria > Bacillati > Actinomycetota > Actinomycetes > Micromonosporales > Micromonosporaceae > Actinoplanes > Actinoplanes sp. CA-252034. Next base: position 4,034,707 of record NZ_CP191846.1, on the reverse strand, counting down.
ATCGCCGGCCACGCCGGATCGGCGTCGGCCGAGGACCTGCTCCTCGCGGCGGGCACGAAGCAGCAGGCGGACCGGCTCGCCCCGCACATCGGCGCCTGGTGGTGGCGCGCCACGCTGCCCTTCATCGCCACCGTCGCCGACGGGGTCGGCCCGGCCGCCGCCGGAGCGCTGCTGACCTGGTTCGACATCCCCAACCAGACCGCCGACGTCCAGCAGCGGATCCTGGCGGTCCTCGTCGAGCTCGACGGCGACGAGGTCATCACCGAGCTGCTGGCCCGGCTCGACCGCAAGTATGTGCCCGGCGCCGTGCTCGACGCGGCCGCCCGCTTCCCCGCCCGGGCGATGCGGCTGTTCGCCGAGGCCGGGTCCCCGCTGCTACGCGCCCACGTGCTGGCCCATCCCGACCTGGTCGACGAGGTCGTGCCGTCGCTGAGCGCCGAGGCCGCCGAGCGGGTGCGCGAGCTGGCCGCCGCCGCTGCCGCCATCGAGTACGCCCCGATCAGCGCCGTCCCCCCGGTCCTGGCGAGCCCGCCGTGGCTGGGCCGGGCCAAAGCCCCGAAGCCGGTCGTCATCGCCGGCCTGAGCTGCGACGATCCGGCGACCATGGAGTGGCGCGACGGCGAGTGCGACCGATGGCTCAACACCCCGGGCGACTGGGGACGGCCCTGGGCCACCTGGGAGGAGCTCGCCGAGCGCCTGCCCAGGGGCGAACACGACTGGTGGGCGGCGACGCTGTTCACCGGCGGCCCCGAGGAGCTGGTCCAGCCGCTGCTGTCGACGTGGCGGCCCGGCAGGGCGGCGGTCTACGACCAGTGGGTGAAGGTCGCCGCCGCACGGTTCGGGCTCGACGCCCTGCCACTGCTGCAGGCCGCGGCGGAGCGCGTGCCCACTCTGGCCGACGTGCTGCTGCCCTACACCTCACCGGCGATCGCCACGCTCATGGCCGACCGCTACGCCCGGGTCAAGAGCGCCCGCCCGGCGGCGCTCGCCTGGCTGCTGCGGCACGCCGGTTCCGCGGCGCGGGCGCTGATCCCGGCCGCGCTCGGCAAAGCCGGACCGGCGCGGCGGCAGGCCGAGACGGCGCTGCTGGCACTGCCCGCCGACACGGTCCGCGCGGCGGCGTCCGGGCATGGGCCGGCGGCGGCCGCGGCCGTCGACGCGCTGCTGGCCCGTGACCCGCTGACGCTGCTGCCCGCCAGACTCCCGGCGAATCCGGCGTGGGCCGTGCCCGCGATGCTGCCGCCGATTCGGCTGCGCGGCGGCTCGGGGGCGCTCCCACCGGCCGCCGTCGACACGCTGATCACCATGCTGGCGATCTCCCGCATGGACGAGCCGTATGCGGGCGTCGCCCTCGCCGCCGAGGCGTGCGAGCCGGGCGACCTGGCCGCGTTCGTGTGGGGACTGCTCGACGCCTGGCAGCTCGCCGGCGCCGACCCCAAGCAGAGCTGGGTGCTCGACGCGCTGGCGCTGCTCGGCGACGACACGACCGTGCAGCGGCTGACGCCGTTGATCCTCGCGTGGCCGGGTGAGGGCGGGCACACCAAAGCGGTCGCCGGGGTCCGGGTACTGGCCACGATCGGCACCGGCGCGGCGCTGATGCGGCTCTACGGGATCTCCCAGCGCGCCAGGTTCAAGGCGCTCAAGACCGCCGCCCAGGAGAAGGTCAGCGAGGTGGCCGACTCTCTCGGGCTCACCGCCGAGCAGCTGGCCGACCGGCTCGTGCCCGACTTCGGGCTCTCCCCCGACGGGAGCATGACCCTCGACTACGGGTCGCGGCAGTTCACCGTCGGCTTCGACGAGCAGCTCAAACCGTATGTCAGCGATGCGGCCGGCAAGCGCCTGGCGGCCCTGCCGAAACCGTCGACGCCACTCGCCGAGGAGACGTACAAACAGTTCGCCGCCCTGAAGAAGGAGGTGCGGACGGTCGCCGTCGATCAGGTGCGGCGGCTGGAGCAGGCCATGGCCGGCGGCCGGCGGTGGACACCGGAGGAGTTCGCACAGTATTTCGCCGGGCATCCGCTGCTACGGCACATCGTGCGGCGGCTGGTCTGGGCCGTGTCGAACGGTGACTCGTTCCGGGTCTGTGAGGACTCCACCTACGCCGACGGCGCCGACGAGCCGTACACCCCGCCCGCGGACGTCACGGTCGGTGTGGCGCACCCGCTCGACCTGGACGAGACCGCCGCGGCACAGTGGGCCGCGATCTTCGCCGACTACGAGATCGTCCAGCCGTTCGCGCAGCTCGGCCGGGAGACCTACACCGCCGGCGACATCAGCCGGGTGATCGGCGTCGAGGTGCCCTCCACGAAGGTGCTCGGGCTGGAGCGGCGCGGCTGGCGTCGGGAGGCGCCGCGGGACGCCGGGGTGCAGGGCCGGATCGAGCGGATCGTCGGCGGCCTCACCGTGGTGGTCGAGCTCGATCCGGGCATCCCCGTCGGCGAACCCGATCTCCTCGGCGATCAGAGACTGGAGGACGTCCACGTCCACGGCACCCCGGGCCGGCAGCCGTTCACCGCGCTGGGCCAGGTCGCCGCCTCGGAGGTGATCCGGGACCTGATGCTCATCACCGCTTGATTTTGGGCCGGGGCCCGGCAGCACCCGCGCCCCGGCGGCCCGGTTGGCGCCCGGCCGCGGCTCGGACCTGGCCGGGCCGGTTCCGGCGGGTCGGGACGGGTCCCGCGGCTCGGCTCGGGCCGGGTTCGGCGGCTCGGGCCGGGTTCGGCGGCTCGGCTCGGGCCGGCTGCCCGGGTTGGTCAGCGGGTGGCACCCGCCTCGGACGAGCCGGATGCCAGCACCGCGCCGATCGCCTCGCGCAGTTCGGCGCCGGTGAACGGTTTGGCGATGATGGTGCGACCCGGTTCCAGGGTCGTGCCGTCCTCGGCGATCAGCGCCTCGGCGAAGCCGGAGATGAACACGACCCTCGTCTCCGGCCGGATGCCGAGCAGGTGGTGCGCCAGCTGACGGCCGTCCATGCCGGGCATCACCACATCGGTGACCAGGCAGTGGATCGGCCCGGGATGTCCTTCGGCCAGCGCCAGCGCGGCCAGCCCGTCGGGTGCGGAGAGCACCCGGTACCCACCCTTGGCGATGAACCGCTCGGCGGCCTTGCGCAACGGCTCGTCGTCGTCGACGAGCAGCACCGTGACGTCCCCGGCCCGGGCGCCCGCCCCGGCCGAGGGGCCGCCGGGCTGCTCGCCCGGCCCGGCCGGTGCCACGGCCGGCAGACACACCCGGACGGTCGTGCCGGATCCCGGCTCCGATGACAGCTCGATCGTGCCGCCCGCCTGAGTGACGATGCCGTGCGCCGTGGACAGGCCGAGACCGGCCGAGCGCACGTCCTGTTTCGTGGAGAAGAACGGCTCGAACGCGCGCCGCTGCACCTCGGACGTCATCCCGCAGCCGGTGTCGGTCACCTCGATCACCGCCATCCCGGCCCTCGGGTCGTGGGACGCGCTGATCGTGACCACACCGCCGTCGGACATCGCCTCGCCGGCGTTGCGCAGCAGGATGTGCAGCAGCCGGTCCAGTCCGCGCCGGTCGATGCGGGCCGCCGGAGTGTCGTCGGCCAGCCACACCGTGACGCTCACGTGCTCGGCGGTCAGCTCCCGGGCGAACGCGGCGATGAACCCCTTCAGCTGGACGATCACCGGCTCGTTGATCTCCCGGCGGCCGAACGCCAGCAGCTGCTCGGTCAGTTTGGTGGCCCGGCGGCCGCCCTGCGTCACCTGCTCCAGATCGTCGAGCATGCCGGTCGCGACCGCGTCGGCGATTCCCCCCGTCTCCTTCTCGTCGCTGATCGCGTCGCTGACCAGCTGCGAGAACCCGAGCATGGAGCCGAGCAGGTTGTTGAAGTCGTGGGCGATGCCTCCGGCCATCCGCCGCAGACTGTCCAGGCGCTCCGCGTCGTGGCCGGCGGCCTCCTGCAGCCTCTGCCGGGCCTCGTCGGCGACCCGTTGCTCGGCCGCCACCACGTCGGAGATGTCGTCGACCATGACGACCGCGCCGGCCATGTCGCTGCCGGTGTCCGGGAACGGCCGCAGGTGCACGCGCAGCCAGCGGTCGGACAGGTCCTCGCGGATCAGATGTGTCCGGTAACGGTGCTCGACCGCCGTCGTCGTGGTGTGGCGGACGGCGTCGACCACCTCCCTCCGTACGGCCGGGTCCAGGCAGATCAGCCAGCCGTTCCCGGCGAGCCGTCTGGCGGCCTGCCCGGTGATCTCGGCCAGCCGAGGGTTGACGTAGGTCGCTTCGCCGTCCGCGCCGAGCAGGGCGATCCCGACCGGTGACGCGGTCGCCATCGCCTCGAACTGTCGTTCCCGGTGCCGCAGCGCCCGGTCCTTCTCGACGAGTTTGGCGTTGACCGCCTGGCTGTGCACCCGGGCGAAGTCGGCGGCCGAGCCGACGCTGACGTCGACCGGGCCGGCGGCGAGCACCTCGTCGACCGCGTCGAGCAGCTCCCGTGGGTCGGCGCCACGCAGCACCACACGCGACACCCCGCACGCGTCGGCGATCGGCCGGGTCTCCGGCTCCAGGTAGTTGGCGGTGTAGAAGATGACCGGCGAGCTGGCGGTCACCGGGTCGTCGTCGGACCGCAGCCGGTGCACCAGTTCCAGGCCGTCGATGCCGGGCATCAGCACGTCCGAGACCACGATGTCGGGGTGCTGTGACCGCACCACGTCCAGCGCGTCGACGCCGTCGCTGGCTTCGAGCACCTCGTGGCCACGGCAGCTGAGCAGCATGGTCACCAGGTCACGATTCTCGGCTACGTCGTCGACGACCAGGACGGTTGCCATGCCGGCCTCCTCATAGGTAACGCTATTCAGAATCTTCCTCTCAAAGCACCCCGAAAGTGGTAACTCAGAGAAATGCCTCCGTCAGCTGCACGGCGTACACCTGCGATGTACCAGGTCGCGGCCGGAGCGCTGGGCCTGCTTCTCGGGGCCTCCGGAGTAGCCCCGTGGGGCCTGATCTCGGCGGGGGCGGCGATGATCGCCATCGCCCGGCTGAGCCGGCCGTGGCAACGCCGCACCGCCCTGCTGTTCCCGTTGCTCACCGTGGCCGCCGTGAGCGTCGACCCGGCGTGGGCCACCGCCCTCCTCCCGCTCGCCGTGGCGCAGGCGCTGCTGCTCGCCGCCGGGCACCGGCGCTGGATCCGGGTCGTCAGCCAGTGGTTCGCCCTCGCCGCCTGCGGCTTGAGTGTCGTCGACTGCTACGCCGTACTCTTCGGCGAGCCCGCGACCAGACCGCTCGCCTCGGCCGTCACGGCGTTCCTTCTCGCCCTCGCCACGCTCTCCGCCAGTCCCGACACCGCGGTCGCCCGCCTGTTCTTCGACCGGTCGATCAGCTCGGTGCTGACCCGCCGGCTGGTGGGCGCCGCACTGATCGCCCTGCCGCTGATCGGGCTGCTGCTGATCGCGGGCCAGGACGCCGGGTGGTACAGCATGCATACCCGGTTCGCGTTCATGGTCGCCGCCAACGTCACCCTGGTGACCGCCATCGGCCTGTTCACCGGCGCCCGGATGGAGGCCGCCGACGCCGCCCGGCGGGAGTTGCGCCAGCGCCAGGAGATGGGCCACATCCTGCACCACACGCCGACCGCCTTCTCCGTGAAAGGGCTCGACGGGCGTTACCTGCTCGCCTCCACCGCTTTCGAGAAGCTGCACGACCTGGGTGAGGGCCAGGTCCTCGGACTCGCCGACCACGACCTGCACCCTCCGGAGAAACTGGCCGAGATGGTCCGCCGGGACCGGGCCGTCCTCGAGCGCGGCGAGGCCATGACCTACGAGGACGAGATCGGGTCCCGTACGTTCGTCACCTCGATCTTCCCGATGCGTGACGAGAACGGGACCACGTTCGCGATCTGCCACGCCATCACCGAGATCACCGAGGTCCGCATCGCCGAGAGCAAGTTCAAGGGCCTGCTCGACGCGTCGCCGGAGGCCATGCTCTGCGTCAACGCCGAGGGCCGCGTCGTGCTCGCCAACGGCCGCGCCCTGGAGGTCTTCCAGTACGAGCGTCACGAGCTCCTCGGCATCCCGGTGGACACCCTCGTCCCCGGCGGGCTGCGCACCCGGCACTTCGCCCACCGGCGCGAGTACATGGCGAGCCCGTCCCCGCACCGGGCCGGCCGGGGCATGCGTCTGACCGCCGTACGCCGCGACGGCACCGAGTTCCCGGTCGAAGTCAGCCTCGCCACCGTCGACGGCGACAACGGGACGGTGGTGTTCGCCGCCGTCCAGGACATCACCGACCGGCTCGCCCAGGCCCGGACCGACGCGCAGCTCGCGGCGATCGTCGAGGCCTCCAACGACGCCATCGTCAGCAAGGACCTGGACGGTGTCATCCTCACCTGGAACCCCGGCGCGGAACGCCTCTACGGCTACACCGCCGCCGAGATGATCGGCCGTGACGTCACCGTCCTGCTACCACCCGACCGGCCCACCGAGGAGCAGAGCATGCTGGCCCGGGTCCGCCGCGGCGAGCTGATCCGGCACCACGAGACCCAACGGGTCCGCCACGACGGTCAGACCATCTACGTCTCGCTGAGCATGGGCCCCCTGCGCGACCCGAACGGCGTCATCATCGGCGCCTCCACCATCTCCCACGACATCACCGCCGCGGTCGAGGCCGAGCAACGGCTGCGCCAGGAACGCGAGCAGTTCCAGATCATCATGGCGGCGGCCAGCGACCCGTTCGTCAGCATGGACGCCCAGGGACGCATCACCGAGTTCAACGGCCAGGCCGAACGGCTCTCCGGCTGGCAGCGTGACGAGGTGATCGGCCGGCCCGTGCTCGACATGATCCTGCCGGTCCGCTACGCCGCCGGTCTCGACCGGGTGCTCGACGGTCGCTGGGGCTGGCTGCTCGACCGCCCTACCGAGATCTTCGCGTTGCGCTGCGACGGCGTCGAGGTTCCCATCGAGCTCACCCTCTGGCGGACCCGGCGCGACGGGCGGACCACCTTCCATGCGTTCGGCCGCGACATCACCGCCCGCAGGCAGATCGAGGTCGCGCTCGAACAGGCCCGTGACCAGGCGATCGAGATGGCCCGGCTGAAGTCGCAGTTCCTCGCGTCGATGAGCCACGAGATCCGGACCCCGATGAACGGCGTGATCGGGCTCAGCGGCCTGCTGCTCGACACCACCCTCGACGACACCCAGCACCGCTATGCCGAGGGCATCCGCAACGCCGGGCTCGGCCTGCTCTCGGTGATCAACGACATTCTCGACTTCTCGAAGCTCGAAGCCGGCAAAGTCCTGCCCGAGCGCATCGACTTCGAGGTGTGGCGGCTGCTCGACGAGGTGGTCGCCCTGGTCGCCGACACCACCGGCAGCCGCGACCTCACGGTGGTGGCCCGCTGCGACTCCCGGCTCTCCCAGCCGGTCGGCGGCGATGTCGGGAAGCTGCGCCAGGTGCTGCTCAACCTGCTCGGCAACGCGATCAAGTTCACCGAGCAGGGCAGTATCGAGGTGACCGCCACCCCGGTCGCCGACACGGCCGGCCCGGAGATCCCGGTGCGGTTCGCCGTCACCGACACCGGTATCGGCATCGAACCGGACAAGCAGCGCCGCCTGTTCGAGCCGTTCACCCAGGCCGACGCCAGCACCACCCGGCGCTTCGGCGGCACCGGCCTGGGCCTGGCCATCTGCCAGGAACTGGTCGCCGTCATGGGCGGCGTGATCACCGTCGACAGCCGGCCCGGCCAGGGCAGCACCTTCGCCTTCACCATCCCGCTCGGCCCGCCCGCGGACAGCGCTCCCCAACACCACCCGGTCCTGGAAGGATTGCGGGTCCTGGTGGTCACCGCCGACGACGACGAACGCCGTGGGCTGCTCGACAAGCTCGGCGCCTGGAAGATGGCCGCCGTCACCGCCGAGGACGGTACCGCCGCCACCCGCCTGCTGATCCGTGCCGCGGCCGCCGGGCGCCCCTTCGACCTGGCCCTCTGTGACAACGGCATGGCCGCCGTGATCGCCGGCACCGGTGTCGCCCCACCACCGAAGATCGTCATGCTCACCGCGCCGGGCAGCGCGCCACCCGAGGGCAGCGGTCCGGCGCTGGCCAAACCGGTACGCCAGTCGCAGCTCTACGACCTGCTCGTCGACGTCGTCGCCCCGGCCACCGAGCACGCCCTCGACGACATGCCCGCCAGTCTGGAGAAACAGGGGCACGTGCTGCTCGTCGAGGACAACGCGATCAACCAGACCGTCGCCCTCGGCATCCTGGCCCGCCTCGGCTACAGCGCCGACGTCGCCCCCGACGGCCGGGTGGCCGTCTCCATGGCGGCCGCCCACGACTATCTCGCCATCTTCATGGACTGCCTGATGCCCGAGATGGACGGCTACACCGCCACCGCCGAGATCCGCCGTCGTGAGCCGCCCGGACGGCACATCCCGATCATCGCGATGACCGCCGGCGCCATGCCCGAGGACCGGGCGCGCTGCCTGGACGCCGGCATGAACGACCACGTCGCCAAGCCGGTCATGCCGCAGGACATCGCCGACGCCCTGCAACGCTGCGGCGCCGACCGGCCGCCGACGCCCGAGCCCGCAGCCCGCCGGCAGATCGAACAGCGCCTCGACATGCTGCGCGCCGCCGCTCCCAACCTCGACGACACCGCGCTCACCGGCCTGCTGCAACGCCTGATCGCCCAGGTCCCGACCCTGGTCGACGACGCCTTCCACGCCCTGGCGATGGACGACGCCACCGCTGTGCGCAACGCCGCCCACCAGCTCAAAGGCGCGGCCGGCAACCTGGGCGCCCAGGACCTGGCCGACGTCGCCGACCGGGTCGAGCAGGCCGCCCGCGCCGGCGACCTGGACACCGCCGTGGTGGCGGTCACCGCCTTGCGCACCGCCGCCAACCTCACCCTGGAGGCCGTCCAGTCCATCACCGCGGATCTGTCGCGGAACCCCGCAATCCGATAAAGGCAAGATCAAGAGCAGATTCCAGATGCTCGGTACGGCCGGACGACAGCAACAGGAGCACTCCGCCCTGCACGCCGGCGAGTAGCCCGGCGGCCGCCCGGTCGGCGTCCATCGCGCCCGACATCTCGCCGGAGGCCTGCATGTGCCGGATCCCGTCGGCCAGCGCCGCCTGCCAGCGGGTCATCAGCCCCTCGACCACCGACTGCGCGCCCGCCGACCGGCGTCCGGTGTGCCCGATCACGATGCTCATCGGGCAGTCCTGGCCCTGCTCCCGGTAGCGCTCGACGACCCGCAGCCGCCACCGCTCCCACGCCTCCCACGAGGTCAGGTCACCGAGCATCGGCTGCTGGTCGTCGAGGACCCGGTCGGCCTCATGCTGGGCCACCGCGAGCAGCAGCTGCTCCTTGCCGTCCGGGAAGTAGTGGAACAGCTGGCCCTTGCTCGTCCCGGTCCGGGCCATGACATCCTCGAGGCGTACCTCGTCGACGCCGCGCTCCCGGATCTCGTCGGCCGCGCCCGCGACGATCCGCGACCGCATCTGCTCGCCCTTACGCGTGAGCACCGTTCACCACGGGCTCCGCGGGGCTTTCCGCCGCAGGCTTCGCCGGGCTTTCTGCCAGGGGCTTCGCCGGGCCGTCTGCCACGGGCTCCGCTGCGCCGTTCACCACGGGTGCAGCGTAACCGGCCGGCTTGTCACCGATGGTGAGTCCGGGGCTGACGATCCACGACTGGTACTCCGGCGTGAACATCGAGTACGGCTTCGGCAGCGGCCACGCGGCGGCCTCGTCGAGCAGTGCCCGCGCGTCCGCCGGAATGGTGAAGTCCAGGGCGGTCAGGGAGGCGTCCAACTGGGCGACACTGCCGGCGCCGACCACCGCCGACGCGACGGCCGGCTGGGTCGCCGCCCAGTTGACGGCAACCTGCGCCATGCTCCGGCCCAGCCCGTCGGCGACCTTCTCCAGCGCGGCCACGACCTGCCAGTCCCGGTCGCTGACCGAGGCGGCCCCGGCGAGCCGCCCTTCCCCGCCGAGCCCGCCGGCCGTGCGCCGGTACTTGCCGGTCAACAGGCCGCCGCCGAGCGGGCTCCACACGGTCAGCCCCATCCCGAGGACCTGCGCCATCGGCACGAACTCCGGCTCGATCGCCCGGTCCATCAGCGAGTACGGCAGTTGCACGGTGACCATCGGGGTGAGCCCGTGCGCCTCGGCGACGCTCTGGGCACGGGCGGCGTACCAGGCCGGGACGTCGGACAGTCCCGCGTACCGGATCTTCCCGGCCCGGACGAGGTCGTCGAAGGTCCGCACCACCTCCTCGACCGGCGTGATCCGGTCCCAGGTGTGCAGCAGATACAGGTCGAGGTGATCAGTGCCGAGCCGCCGCAGCGAGTCGTCCAGCGCGCGGATCATGTGCTTGCGCCCGTTGCGTTGGGGTCACCCGGATCGACGCTGTTGGTGAACTTGCTGGTCAGCACCAGCCGGTCGCGCCCGCCACCACGGGCGATCAGCCGGCCGAGGATCCGCTCGCTCTCCCCGGCGGTGTAGAAGTCGGCGGTGTCGATGAGGTTGCCGCCGGCCTCCACGTACCGCCGGAAGATCGCCTCGGCCTCGTCCTCGGTCTTGCCGTAGGCGGCGTGGAAGCCGGCAACCCCGAAATTCATGGTCCCGAGCGCCAGCCGGCTGACCCGCAACCCCGACCGCCCGAGAAGGTAGTAATCGTTCATGGCCCGACTGTGGCTCGCGAGAAATGGACCGGCAAGTCCAGAACCGCAGGTCGGAAAATGGATTGCCGCCGCCGAAACGCGGCCGTTAGTGTCTGTCTCACAAGCCGCACCGATGAAGGGGGTTCCGATGTACCGCTGGCAGTATCAGCACACCGTTCCCATCGGGAGGCGCAGCTAGCGCGCACGGCTTCGACGCCGCCTCCCGTTTCGGGAAGGCGGCTTCTTTCATTTCCGCATAGGGGTGTGGCGCAATTCGGTAGCGCAGCGGCTTCCAAATCCGAAGGTTGCAGGTTCGAGTCCTGTCACCCCTGCTCTTCATTCTCTCGTAGTCCAATCGGCAGTGACGCCCGGCTCTGGACCGGGAGATCCAGGTTCGAGTCCTGGCGAGAGAGCCACCCCGTTCGTCGCAGCGGGGAGCGTGGTGGTCGTGGCTCAGTAGGCAGAGCACCGGACTGTGGATCCGGGGGCACGGGTTCGAGTCCCGTCGATCACCCTGCGCGGGAGCGCCGACGTTGGAGAGTCGGGACCGGCTGTAAACCGGTTGCTTTTGCTGAGCGGGTTCGACTCCCGCCTCCCGCACCTACGCACCACCACGTCGACCGTCATTTGACCAGCGGGGTCGTCCGGGCCGTCGGGAACTCCACGAGGCACAGCACGCTGCGGTCCTGGCGCCAGCTCAGCGCGCTCTCCGGGAACAGGAAGTAGACCTCCAGGTCGGCGTTCTCCTCGGTGTCGTAGGGCTCGAAGGCCGTACCGCAGCGCTCCTCGCTCTGCTCCTCGACGGCCGCCAGGCCGGGGAAGTCACCCGCCGGGAACTGGTAGACGTGGTAGACCTCCGCCCTGTGCGGCTGGATGCAGGACACCACCGGCATGTCGAAGACGCGTTCGGCGTCGTCGAGGTCGCTGATGCAGTCGCCCGTCTTCAGATCGGTGGCCTCGACGTCCTCGATCCCGGCGACCCGGTCACGCACCTCGCTGAGGACCACCCCGGTCACGATGCCGATCGAGATGATCAGGGTGATGCCGGAGATCACCAGCGCGGCTACGGCGAGCCCGAACCCCGGCTGCGGGCGGCGTCTCAACTGGACAAGCGCGGCGATCCCGAGCACGAAACCGAGGACGGTGCCGAGGAACGGGCCACCGCAGATGCTCGCCACCAGCGCGCCGACCGCGAGACCGCTGGGTCCCGGGGGCGGCGGAGGCGGCGGATAGCCGGGGAACGGGCCGAAATGCGGCGGGTTCCCGAACGACTGCGGCGGGTTCCCGAACGACTGCGGGCTCTCGAACGGCGGCGGCGGGTTTCCGAACGGCGGCGGGTTCTCGAACGATGGCGGCGGCACGAAAGACTGCGGGCCGGGGTACGCCTGCGGTGGGAGATCACTGGGGGTGTAGGGCGGGAGCGGGCCGTACGGTGGCGGCTGCGTGGGGTCCGGAGGAACCTGGTTGTGCACGCACGCACGGTAGTTCCCCGCGCTGCGCCTGTCGATCTCGTTCGGGCGCGGTCAGACGGGCAGGGTGTTGGTGTGGCCGGGCGCGACCGACGCCTGCACCACGAGGGCGGCCGCGCCGATGCTCGCCGCGTCACGGGGCTGGGCGGACAGCTCGACCAGCACCGGGTGGCGCTGGCGGGCGTGGGCGGTGCGTTCCAGGTGGGCGCGCAGCCGCCGGGCGTGGATGGCGCCGGCCAGCGCCACGCCGGGGCCGGTGAGCACGACCCGGCCCAGGTCGAGCAGGTTGACCATCGACGTGACGGCGACCGCGAGGTGCCCGGCGGCCCGGTCGAGCAGGTCCAGCGCGACGGCGTCACCGTGCACGGCGGCGCGCGCCACCGTGTCGTACGCGCTGGTGATGGTCGCCGCCGGGTCGAGGGCGAGACGGCCGTCGCGCCGTGCCGCGTCGACCACCGCGGTCATCGACGCGTAGCGCTCGACGCAGCCGCGGTTGCCGCACGGGCAGGGCAGACCGTCGTAGTCGATGGACATGTGGCCGAGCTCGCCCGCGTCGAAGCTCGCGCCACGGAACAGGGCGCCGCCGAAGACGAGCCCCGCCCCGATGCCGCCGGCGAGGTAGATGCACCCGAACGCCTGCTCGCGTGACACGCGCCGGCTCCAGAACTCGCCGAGGGCGGCCGCCGCCGCGTCGTTCTCCACCATGACCGGCAGCCCGAGCCGGTCGGCGAGATCGGCGCGCAACGTGTGCAGGTCGGGGGTCTCCGGACCGCCGGGCAACGGCGTGGGCGCCACGATGGCGAGCCCCTCGACCCGGTCGCGGGGCAGATCGAGCCCGGCCGTGAAAGCCTCGAACTGCTCGGCGAGCCGGTCGGTGCTCTGCCGCGGCACCACCTCACGCCCGACGACTCCGCCGGTGAGGTCGACGGCCACACACGTGACCGTGTCCGGCCCGAGGTGGAAACCGATCCCGAACCGGAAGGCCTGCTTGATCGAGATCAGCTTGCGCGGCTTGCCACGGATCGAGTCGGCCGAGCCGACCTCGTGGATGATCCCGTCGGCGATCAGGTCGCGGACGATGTTGGAGATCGACGGCTGGGTGAGGCCGGTCAGATCGGCCAGCTCGACCCGGCTGATCGAGGCCGCGGAGCGGATGACGTCGACGACGAGGGCCCGGCTGCCCGGTCCGGCGGCGGGCGTTTCGCGACGTGCCATCGAGGTAGTGTCTCCGAGTCTCGTGCCGACAGCGACACCCTACCTGGAGGAATCGGTGGAGCAGACCCGGAGCAACAGGTGACTCGGGCGCCCCGGCGGGTCGGGCTGGTGCTGGAGCGCGCGGCGCAGGTGCTCGGCGAGGAGCCCTACTACCACGAGTTCCTGGAGGGTCTGGAGCGGGTGTTGACGCCGGCCGGGGTGTCGGTTCTGGTGCAGGTGGTGACCGACCGGGCGGCGGAGACGGCGACCTACGAGCGGTGGGCGGCGCAGGCGCGGGTGGACGGCGTCGTGCTGGTCGATCTGGGGCCCGACGACGAGCGGGTCGAGCTGGTCGCGCGGCTCGGGTTGCCGGCGGTGGTGCTCGGCGATCCGTCGACGGCGCACGGGCTCCCGACGGTGTGGACCGATGACGTCGCGTTCGCCCGGGAGGCGGTCGGGTTCCTCGCGGGGCTCGGGCACCGGGTGGCCGGGCACGTCACCGGGCCGCCGGCTTTCGCGCACACCCAACTGCGGCGCGGCGGGCTGCAGGCCGAGGCGAGCGAGCGCGGCATGACGTTGCTGGTCGCCGAGGGCGATTATTCGTACGACGGAGGGCGCGCCGCCGCTCTGCGGTTGCTGACCTCGGGTCCCGTACGGCCGACGGCAATCGTTTTCGACAACGACGTGATGGCGCTCGCCGGGCTCGAAGCCGCTGCCGCATGCGGGCTGAAGGTGCCGGCCGACCTGTCCGTGGTCGCGTGGGACGACTCCCCGCAGTGCCAACTCGCGGTGCCGGCGCTGTCGGCGATGAGCCACGACGTCGAGCGGATCGGTGAGCTGGCCGCGCGGGCGGTGCTGGCGGCGATGGCCGGCGCTCCGGCCGAGGTCTACCAGGCGTCGCCGGCGCACATCGTGGTGCGGTCGAGCACCCGATCTCCCGCCTCCTGACCTGGTCTTGCCTGACGCTGCTCGACGCTCTCTGCACGCTTTCCCCATCGACCTCTCCTCCCACCCGGCACGTGGAGCGCTGACTACATAAATTATTAATTTAACCTTGACGTGGCCGCAACAGGGGCACCAAGCTGTGCCCTCAACGGGCGGCCGTCACCTCCGCTCGGATCGATCAGATGACGAACGGATGAGCGACATGACCCATAGAAGGCGATTCCTCGGGTTCGGTGCGGCGGCCGTGCTGGCCCTGGCGACCGGCTGCACGGGCGGCGCGGCCGAGCAGGAGCCGGCCGGCTTCTCCGGCCAGATCACCGGCGACATCACGGTGCTGACCAACCGCACCGACCTGGCCACCACCGCCCTGCCCGAGTACGCGAAGAGGTTCCAGGCCAGATACCCCGGAACCAAGGTGACGTTCGAGCCGGTCACCAACTACGAGGGCGACGTCACCACCCAGCTCGGCTCCGGCGAGTACGGCGACGTGCTGCTCATCCCCAACACGGTCGCCGTCGACCAGCTCGGCCAGTTCTTCGAGCCGCTCGGCACGGTCGACGAGATCCGCGCGAAGTACCGGTTCGCCGACGAGAAGGCGTACGACGGGAAGGTCTTCGGCCTGTCTCTCGGCGGCGTCGCCAACGGGTTCGTCGTCAACAGACGGATCTGGGCGCAGGCCGGTGTGACCACACCACCGAAGACGCCCGAGGAGTTCCTCGCCGGGTTGAAGGCCGTCGACGAGAAGACCGACGCGATTCCGTTCTACACCAACTACAAGGACGGCTGGCCGCTCAGTTTCTGGAACAGTCAGCGAGCGATTCTCGGAGAAGCCGACGCCAACGAGACGTTCCCGGCCGATCCGAACCCGTGGCAGCCCGGGAAGATCCAGCACATCACCGACGGGCTGCTGTTCGACATCGTGCACGGCAAGCTCAGCGAGCCCGACCCGCTCACCACCAACTGGGAGGGCTCCAAGCCGATGCTCGGGACCGGCAAGGTGGCCTCGATGCTCCTCGGGTCGTGGGCCGTACCCCAGATGAGAGAAGCGGCGAAAGGCGCGGGCGCCAACCCGGAGGACATCGTGTTCTGGCCCTTCCCCTATCAGACCGGCGGGAAGTTCCACGCCCGCATCGAGGGCGACTACAAAGCGGCCGTCAGCAAGACCAGCAAGAACAAGGCGACCGCGAAAGCGTGGCTGGAATGGTTCGTCACCGAATCCGGGTTCGCCGCCGACCAGCAGTCCATTCCCCCGGCCGTCGGTCAAGAACTGCCGGCCGCCCTCAAGGACTTCCAGGCCACCGGCGTCGAACTGATGGAGCTCCCGGCCGCGATCACGAACAGCGGTAAAGAGGACCAGATCATCAAGACCGCCGAGATCGACCTGACCGGCAACATCTACCGGCAGAGACTCGTCGACATCGCCCGCGGCGCCGCGCCCGGTGACAAGGAGTCCTACTTCGCCGAATTGAACAAGCGGTGGAGCGAGGCACAGTCACAGGTCATGAAGTGACGCTCGCGCAACGTCGGTGGATGCCCTGGCTCTATCTGCTTCCGGCGCTCGGGCTGCTCATCACCTTCACGTACGTGCCGGTCGGCAACATGCTCGTCTACAGCTTCACCTCGTGGGACGGCCTCGACGTCACCATGGAGCCGGCCGGGCTCGACAACTACGTGCGAGTGTTCACCGACGAACGGTACTGGCGGGTCTTCCTGGTCAGCGGCTACTACTTCGCCGCCTCGTTCGCGCAGATCGCGATCGCCCTGTACTTCGCGGTCGTCCTGTCGTTCGAGACCCGATTCCGGAACCTGTTCAAAGGGATCCTGTTCTTTCCGTACCTCCTCAACGGTGTCGCCGTCGGTTTCGTCTTCCTCTACCTCTTCCAGCCGGGCGGAACACTCGACACCGTTCTCGGCTGGGTCGGTCTCGGCGAGCACACCCGGTTCTGGCTGGGCGATCCGGACGTCGCGAACATCTCGCTCGCCGGCACGTCGGTGTGGCGGTTCACCGGCCTGAGTTTCGTGCTTTTCCTCGGGGCGATCCAGTCGATTCCCGGCGAGATCTACGAGGCGGCCGAGATCGACGGCGCCGGACGGTGGCATCAGTTCCGGCACATCATCGCGCCGGGGATCCGGCGGATCATCAGTCTCTCGTTCATTCTCGCGATCTCCGGGAGCCTGTCGGTCTTCGAGATCCCGTTCATCATGACCGGCGGCGCGAACGGCACCCGCACGTTCGTCGTCCAGGCTTACGAGACAGCATTCCAGTTCCGGCAGATCGGCCTCGCGTCGGCGATGGCCGTGGTGCTGCTGATCGTCGTGCTCATCGTGACCTGGGTACAGCGCCGGCTCGTCCCCGACGAGGAGGTGCAGCTGACATGAAAGCGGTCGCCAAATACCTGTCGCTGGTCGCGGCGTCGATCGTGGTGCTGCTGCCCCTGACCGTGGTGTTCTTCGCGGCGTTCAAGACCCGCGCCGAATACAGCACGTCCGGTCCACTCACACCGCCGCGGAACTGGCTCAACTTCGACAATTTCGTGACCGCCTGGTCGGAAGGGCGGATGCTGCTCGGATTCTGGAACACCACGGTCATCCTGGCGATCTCGCTGACCGGCACGATCCTGGTCGGCACCCTGGCCGCCTACGCCATCAACCGGTTCGAGTTCCCGTTCAAGCGTCTCGTTCTCGGGTCGTTCCTGGTCGCCGCCCTCGTTCCCGGAGTGACCACACAGGTCGCGACATACCAGATCGTCAAATCGATGGGCCTGGTCAACACGTCCGGTTCGGCGATCGTGTTGTTCCTCGGCACCGACATCATCTCGATCTACATCTTCATCCAGTTCATGCAGTCGATACCACCGAGCCTCGACCAGGCCGCGATGATCGACGGCGCGTCGAGGTTCACCGTCTACCGGCGGATCGTGCTGCCACTGATGAAGCCGGCCATCGCCACGGTCGCGATCATCAAGGGAATCGCGATCTACAACGAGTTCTACATCCCGTTCCTGTATCTGCGATCCCCCGACCTCGGGGTGATCTCGACGGCCCTGTTCCGGTTCAAGGGCCCTTACGGAGCCCAGTGGGAGACCATCGCCGCCTGCACCATGATCGTCATCCTCCCGACGGTCGTGATCTTCCTGTTGCTGCAGCGGCTCATCTACAACGGCATCACCGCGGGAGCAACAAAATGATCAAAGACCTCGGCGGTACGTGGACCCTGCGCGCCACCCACCCGTTCCCCTCATCTACCGCCCCGGCGACGCCCACTCCAGCCTCCCCACCGCCGACCCTGCCCGCCCGGGCCCGTTCACCTCGGGCCCTGCCCGCCCCGGCCCGTCAACCCCCGACCGTGCGCACTCCGGCTCCTCCGCCTCAGACCGTGCGCACCCCGGGCCCTCCGCTTCAGACGGTGCCCACTCCAACCCCTCGGCCTCAAACCCTGCGCACTCCGGGCCCTCCGCCTTAGGCTCTGCGCGCACCGGGCCCTCCGCCTCAGACCCTGCGCGCTCCGGGCCCTCCGCCTCAGACCCTGGGCGCTCCGGCATTCTCGCCGCCGACCACGCCGGCCTTTCGGGCGCTGACGCGGGCATTGCGGCGACTGTTCCCGGATGCGTACACACCGACCTGCTCGACGCCGGACTCATCCCGGATCCATTCCTCGACGACAACGAGCTGAAGGTCGCCTGGGTGGGCCGTACCGCTTGGACCTACACCCGCCCGATCAGCTGGGACGGGCCCGCCCACGACCGCATCGACCTGGTCTTCGACGGCCTCGACACGGTTGCTCGCATCGAGATCGACGGCCAGTTGGTCGGCGAGACCCGCAACATGCACCGCTCTTACCGCTTCGACGTGACAGAGGCGCTGATCCGCACGCCCTCCGCCACCGCACAACCACCTGCCGCCATTCCCGCCACCACACAGCCTTTCGCCGCCGTCCCCGCCATCACACAGCCAAACGCCGCCACCACACAGGCACACGATGCCGATCCCGCAACCACACAGCCACAGGCCGCCGATCCCGCCACCACACAGCAACACGCCGGTGCGATGCGGGAAAGCGGCGCGCGGACGAGAGGCGAGCGGGAACTCAGCGTCCACTTTGCGTCGGCCTATGCCGAGGCGGATCGGATTCGTGAGCTGGTGGGGCCGCGACCGAATGCGTACCCGGAGCCGTTCCAGTACATCCGCAAGATGGCTTGCAGCTTCGGTTGGGACTGGGGGCCGACGTTGGTCACCGCCGGCATCTGGCGACCCGTGCGTCTTGAAGGATGGAGCACCGCGCGGCTCGCCGCGGTTCGTCCGCTCGCCACGTACAGCGACGGCGCCGGGAAGCTCGACCTGACCGCCGACATCGAGCGGACCCGGGATCGTGCGCTGCGGGCGCGGATCCTGATCGACGATCACGAGGTCGCGGTCCTGGACGTCACCGCTGGACAGACCATGCTGCACGCCGAGCTCGACGTGCCCGGCGTGACTCCGTGGAATCCGATCGGCTATGGCGAAGCGGCACTGTACATGTTGACGGTCGTATTGATTGATGTTGACGCCGACACTGAACTTGACCGCTATCAACAGTTGACCGGCTTCCGAAGCGTCAACATTGATCGCAGTCAAGATGACGCGGGGACGCGGTTCGTCGTTCACGTCAACGGTGAGCCCGTCCTGGTCAAGGGCGTCAACTGGATCCCGGACGACATCTTCCCGTCCCGGATGACGCGTGAACGGTATGAACTGCGCCTTCGTCAAGCCGCTGCGGCCGGCGTCAACCTGGTCCGCGTGTGGGGTGGTGGCATCTACGAGGATCGCGACTTCTACGAACTGTGCGACCGGCTCGGGTTGATGGTGTGGCAGGACTTCCTGTTCGCGTGTGCCTGCTATCCGGAGGAGGAGCCGATCCGGTCGGAGGTGATCGCCGAAGCCCGGGAGAACGTGACCCGCCTGTCGCCGCACCCGAGCCTGATCACCTGGAACGGCAACAACGAGAACCTGTGGCTGCGCGATGCCCACGGGTGGGCCGACGATCCGGGCGGCGATCAGAGCTGGGGTGAGGCGTACTACCTCGACGTGTTGCCGCGGATCGTGTCCGAGCTGGATCCGTCGCGCCCCTACCAGGCGGGCAGCCCGTGGTCAGGGTCGTGGGAGCACGAGCCGAACGATCCGGCACACCAGACGTTCCATTCGTGGGAGGTGTGGAACCGGCAGGACTATCCGCACTACCGGGACAGCACGCCACGCTTCGTCGCCGAGTTCGGATGGCAGGGGCCGCCGGCCTGGCGCACGCTGCGCGACGCGGTCACCGACGAGCCGCTGCGGCCCGACTCACCGGGTGTGCTGCACCACCAGAAGGCCGAGGACGGCAGCGGCAAACTCGCGCGCGGCCTCGCCCCGCACTTCCCGGTGCCGTCCACAATGGAAGCCTGGCACTATCTGACGCAGCTCAACCAGGTGCGTGCGGTGCGGACCGGGATCGAGCACTGGCGGTCGCACTGGCCGCACACCGCCGGCACGATCCTGTGGCAGCTCAACGACCTGTGGCCGGTCACGTCGTGGGCGGCGATCGACGGTGCCGGACGGCACAAGCCGCTGTATTTCGCGTTGCGCGAGATGTACGCCGACCGCGCCCTCACCATCCAGCCCCGCGACGGCGGCCTCGTCGTGGCGGTGCTCAACGACTCCCCCGACCCGTGGACCGGCATTCTGCAGGTCGACGACGCGAGCATCGAGGTCACCGCATCGCCCCGCTCGGTCGCGCTCGTTCCCGTACCCGCCGCTACAGCCCAGCCGCCCGGCGCAGAGGTGATCGTCGCCGAGATGGACGGTCGCCGTGCATTCTGGTTCGCCGACGAGGTCCGGACCGGCGCCGACCGGAACCAGACCCGCGCCGAAGGCGACCGGAACGACCGGGTCCGGACCGACGCCGACCGGAACCAGACCCGCGCCGAAGGCGACCGGAACGATGAGGTCCGGACCGACGCCGACCGCACCCAGACCCACCGCGCCGACGACAACCGGAACGACCAAGTCCGGACCAACGCCGACCGCACCCAAACCCACCGCGCCGACGACAACCTGATCGATGAGGTCCGATCCGGCGCCGATGGCGGCGGGCCGGGCGCTGCCGGGATGGTGTCGGGCGGTGATCCGGGGCTGACCGTGACGGCTGAGGTCGTTCCGGGTGGACTGGACGTGCGGGTGCACGCGACCGGTCTGGCCCGGGACCTGCTGCTGCAACCCGATCGCATTCACCCCGAAGCCGTCGTCGATCGCGGCTTCACCACCCTGCTGCCCGGCGAGTCCACCGTCTTCGCCGTGCGGGCCCCCGTCGAGCTCGACCCGGGCTCGATCAAATCGCCGTGGGTTCTGACCGACCTCTGGTCGGCCCTGCGGCACGAATGACGCAAGGAGGTAACACCCGTGCGAGTCCCCCTGGCGATCGGTGCGGCGCTGCTTGTCGGCTCCGCCCTCCTCCCCGTCCCCGCTACCGCCTTCCCGGCGACCGGCAAGGCGACCGTTCTCAACTATCTGCGGTCGATCACCGGCAACAAGATCGTGTCCGGGCAGCACAACAAGGAACCGGCGACCTCGCCCGGTCAGTACACCCGTCAGGTCTTCGACGTGACCGGGCAGTGGCCGGGGCTGTGGGGCGGCGACATGATGTTCCGCGCCGACGACGTCAACAACCGGCAGCGTATCGTCGACCAGGCCAAGCAGGAGTGGGCCAACGGCTCGCTGGTGGCGCTGACCTGGCACGCCTGCTCCCCCACCGTGGGGCGGACGTGCGAGTTCGACGGTGGCGTGAAGACGCAGATCTCGAACGCCCAGTTCCAGCAGATCGTCACCGGCGGCACGGCGCTCAATCAGACGTGGCGCAGCCGGATGGCCGAGGTCGTCCCCTATCTGCGGCAGCTTCGTGACGCCGGGGTGCCGGTGCTGTGGCGGCCGTTTCACGAGATGAACGAGACGTGGAACTGGTGGGGCGGCCGGCCCGGCGCCAACGGCGGCGCGAAGATCTACCAGCAGATGAAGGACTATTTCGACAGCCAGGGCCTGACCAACCTGATCTGGGTGTGGAACGTGCAGGACAACCCGGCCGGTGGATGGTCGGGCTACTACCCGGGCGCGAACTACGCCGACGTCGTCTCGCTGGACGTCTGGTACAAGGGTCACCCGTCGACCGCTGACTATCAGCAGATCCAGACGATCGCGGCGGGCAAGCCGATCGCGATCGCCGAGATGGGGAAGGTGCCCAACGCGGCTCTGCTCACGTCGCAGACGCGGTGGGCGTACTTCATGATCTGGTCGGAGCAGTTGCGCGGCAGCAACACCAACGCGGAGATCCAGTCGGCGTACTTCCATCCGCGCGTGTTGAACCAGGGCGAGATCACCCTCGGCTGACGCCGAAAAGCCGAAGCAGAAGCCAAAGCGGAAGCGGAAGCGAAAGCGAAAGCGAAAGCGAAAGCGAAAGCCAACGCAAACGCGGGAAGCCAACGCAAACGCGGGAAGCCAACGCAAACGCGGGAAATGGAAACGAACGCGGAAGCCGACACGAACGCAGAAGCCGAGGCGGAGGCTGTTTACGCCGGTGCGGCCGGGGATCGCCCGGCCGCACCGGCCCCCTCTACCCGGTAATGCAGGAGACGATGCGCGGGCGGGCGGAGCTGCTCCCGTTCATCATCGTCGTGAAGCCGAACGTGTTGCCGCTGCCGTTGGGACGGACGGTCAGCGTGGTCCCGTTCGACGTGAAGGTGCCGCTCCAGGTGGTGGTGACCTGCTGCGGCGCGGTGACGGCGACGGTCGCCGTCCAGTTGGAGGCGCCGGAGACCGTGACGGTGGTGTTGTAGCGGTCACCCCAGACGGTCCCCGGCGTGATCATGGCCGAGCAGTTCCCGGAGGACGGCGGCGGCACGGGAGGCGAGGACGGCGGCGGCGAGGACGGCGGCGTGGAGGACGGCGGCGTGGAGGTGGCACCGGTCAGGATCGGGGTCGGCCACGAGCGCCACTGCGCCAGGTCGCCCTGTTTGCGGCTGGAGATTCGGAACGTACCCGTGCTGCTCCCGGTTTTGTGAAGGAACTTCTGGATGCTCTGTTGGAGTGGGCCGCGCCATTCGGTGCGCGAGGCGCAGTGGGTGCCGTCGCTGACGTCGGACCAGTAGCTGATGTTGCCGCCGGCGCCGAGGGCCTTGTAGATCTCGGCTCCGCCGAGCGCGGCCACACTGCCGGACCGGGCGGCGAGCCAGTCGACGTGCGGGTTCTCCATGATGAACAGTCCGCGTGGCGCGACGAGGCCGACGAGCTCGTGGGTGTCGACGGGCAGGCTGTCGGGGTTGCCGGTGTAGGAGCCGAACGCGTCGCCGAGCCACGGTTGCTCGCCGTAGGCGCTGCTCAGTGGCTGGGCGCCGGACTCTCGGGGCACCCCGCGCAGGAGGGGGACGCCGGCGGTGCCGGACTCGATCGGCATGGTGAGGGCGAGGCGCTGGTCGAACGCTCCTGCCGTGAAGGCGCCTTTTCCGTAGCGGGAGCAGCCGGTGACACCCATGGCGTCGGCACGCAGGACCGAGCCGCCGGCCTGTTCGACGACGTCGATGAGCCGGCTGACGCCCCACGCCCAGGCCATCAGGATGCCGGTGGTGCTGGTCGAGCCGTAGAGCGTGTAGAAGGCGCCCTGCTTGCCGGACCGGCCGGTGCCCTCCTTGCCGACGGCAAGCGGGTCGAAACTGATCACCGCGGCGCCGGCGTTGCGGATGGTGGTGGTGTCGGCGCCGAAACCCCCGAGGACCACGACCGCGGGGTACGGCGCGGAGCCGGTCGTGGGCAACTGGACGCTCGCCGAGAAGCGCGTGGTACGTCCCTGATCGGTGACGTCGACCGTGATGGACGAGGTGCTGACGGTGCCGGAGACGGCGGCCGGGCGGGCGGGTCTCTGGCCGTAGACGTGGCGTTCGGCCATCTCGCGGATCTCGGCGCGGCGGCATCGCCAGTCGCCGGTGGTGGTGATCCGGCTGCCGTCGATGCGGGTGAACGGGTCGGGCAGTTGGGCGGTGCCGACGGTGGGTGAGGCGGCGACGGGGCAGTCGGCGCCGTCGTCCTCGACGGCGGCCGCGCGGGCGGTGGTGGGGACGGCGAACACGGCCGCGGCGGCGAGGACCGATGCCGCGATCACGATGGCTCTCGAGCGGAGCTGTGTCACGGGGAAGCTCCTTCCTGGGGACGGCGAGAGCGCTGGCCGTGACGTTACGAAAGATGTATCGCTGAATTCAAGTGCGTAAATGAGTTAACGCCCCGGAAGCGGTCACTGAAACTTTCGCCATCTGGCAGAAGTTCCAAGGCACAAAAATGATCAGCGCCGGGCCCGTACGGACTCGGCGCTGATCAGTGGAGGGATGGGGTCAGCTGGCGGCGAGTTCCCTCGAGACTCGCTGGAACAGCTCGTCCCACTGGGCGGCGATGACCGGCATCTCGTAGCCGGCGGCGGTCACCCGGGCCGCCGCGCCGTAGGTCGCCCGCTCCTCGGGGCTCTCGATCACCCGGGACAGTCCGGCGGCCAGACCGGGCACGTCCTCGGCCGGGATGAGCAGCCCGTTGACCTGGTCCTCGACCACATCGGCCGGACCGGTCGGGCAGTCGAACGCGACCACCGGCAGCCCGGCGCCCATGGCCTCGAGCAGCACCATCGGCAGGCCCTCCTTGCGGGAGGAGAGCACGAACACCGACGCCTTGGCGAACTCGGCGTCCAGGGTGCGCGACAGGCCCCGGAGCTTGACCACGTCACCGAGGCCGTGCTCGGCGATCTGCTCGGTCAGCCTGTTGCGCAGCTTGCCCTCGCCGAAGATGTGCAGCTGCCAGTCCGGGTGTCGCTCGTGGACCTGCACCCACGCGTCGATCAGCAGGTCGAAGCCCTTCTGCCGGAACAGCCGGCCGGCCGCCACGACGACCTTCGCCCGCTCGCCCTCGGGCGCCGCCTCGTGGGGCGGGATGCCGTTCGGGATGCGGGTGAGGTCGACCGTGTCGCCCACCGCGTCGCGATAGGACTCCAGGTCGGCGTGGGTCAGCACGGTGACCGCGTCGAGCCGGGGGTAGGCGCGGACGATCTGCGCCTTCAGCTTCGGCTTGTAGCTGCTGAAGTTCATGTGGTCCTGACCGATTCTGGTCAGCCGCTTGGGGCCGAACCAGGCGGAGAGCAGGTTCAGCGCGGGCCGTGTGCTGATCAGGATCCCGTCATGCTGCGATCGCATGTAACGAACGATCTTCAGGTCGACCATGGGGTCCCACCGGTTGTACCGGAAGTCCCGGCCGTGTGGCAGGGGGTTGGGCAGCATCCGGGTGCGGCGCAGCAGCCGGCGGCGACGATCGGGCTTGCCGGTCCATCGTGAACCGTCGTGGCGCAGGTCGGTCACCGAGACCAGCCGTACACGCGGATCCAGAGGGAAGGCCGGGGTCTCCGCGGTCCGGTACACGCTGGCGATCTCGACGTCATGGGTGGCACACAGCGCGTTGGCCTGATTGAAGACCGTACGGATCGTGCCACCGACCCCGTACGCGTTGTGCAACAGATACCTGATCTTCACGGGCACAACCTAGATACCGCTGTCAATCAGCTGTGGGCGCTCGAATAGTCGCC
The DNA here is from genome assembly GCF_050956125.1 of Actinoplanes sp. CA-252034. Taxonomy (NCBI): domain Bacteria; kingdom Bacillati; phylum Actinomycetota; class Actinomycetes; order Micromonosporales; family Micromonosporaceae; genus Actinoplanes; species Actinoplanes sp. CA-252034. The sequence goes on along the minus strand of NZ_CP191846.1, from coordinate 4,009,855 downwards.
GCACATCGGGGTAGCCGACGGCCATGACAGAGCAACCCCGGGTCACCGAGGAGTCCTGGTGGATGGACTCCACATCGACGATCGCCGCCGGCGTCACCGGGTACACCACCGCCAAGCTGTCCGCCCTGCACACCCTCATCTACAGCGACCTCCGCGACAGCCATGGACCAGCGACCGCAGCACTGTATGCACGCTCGCAGCGGCAGGCCATCGACCGAGTCGCCGCCGTCACCGCCCGGCTGGGCATCGACGCCGACCTGGAACGGGTACCGGCGTTCACCTGGACCGAGTCAACCGACCAGATCGACCGGATCCGGGCCGAAGCCGACGCCGCGGCACAGGCCGGGCTGCCCGCGTCGTTCGTGACCGCGACCGGGCTGCCGTTCCCGGCCGTACGTCGGGCGGCTGCACCCCGGGGCCCGCAACGTGTACGTGGCCACCGGGTTCGGCGGCTGGGGCATGAGCACCGGCGTGATGGCCGGCCAACTGCTCGCCGCCCGGATCACCGGCGCCGAACCGGAGTGGACCAGGCCCAGCCAACCGTGCCCTGCCGACCGAGGAGGATCTGTGACCAGCCGATTCACCCAGTGGACCCTGGATGTGCACGACCTCGCCCGTCAGGCCGAGTTCTGGTCGGCGGCGCTCGGCTACACGGTCGAGTTCGGCGACGACGGTGACGCCCACCTGTGGCCGCTGGACGGCGGGCTCAGCGTGTGGCTGCAACCGGCCGGTGCGCCGAAGTCCGGCAAGAACCGCAACCATCCCGACCTGGTCGTCGCCGACGGGGACGTGCACGCCGAGGTGGCCCGGCTGATGGCGCTCGGCGCGACCCGGGCCGACGTGGGCCAGACCGGCGACGAGCCGTTCACCGTACTGGCCGACCCCGAGGGCAACGAGTTCTGCCTCCTGCACGTTGCCGATCGCGGCCCGGCTCGCTACGGTTCCGGTTCGTGAGCAGGATTCTCGTTCTCGGCGGCGGCGGCGTGACCGGCATCGCCTGGCATCTCGGGCTGATCTGTGGCCTGCAGCGCGCCGGAGTCCCCCTGGCCGACGCCGACACGATCATCGGCACGTCCGCCGGATCCGTCGTCGGCACCGGGCTCGCCGCCGGCGTCGACGTCGAGGCCGCCGTCGCCCGGCAGCAGGAGCCGCCCACCGAGTCGTCCACCGGGCCGGCCCGGAGCGGCCCCGGCCGCGGCGCCGCATGGCTGGCCGCGATGACGGTGCTGCTCGACCCGGCGATCCCGGCACAGGAGGCCCGCGCGCGGGTCGGGGCGATGGCGCTGGCCGCCGGTCTGGACGAGACCCGCTATCTGACCCGGATGGCCGAGCTCGTGCCGGTCCCCGAGTGGCCGGAGCGCGACCTGCGGATCGTGGTCGTCGACGCAGCCGACGGGCGTGACGTCGTGCTCGACTCGGCGTCCGGGGTGCCGCTGCTGCAGGCGGTGGCGGCCAGCTGTGCCGTACCCGGCCTGATGCCCCCGGTGACCATCGGCGACCGCCGTTACATCGACGGCGGGGTGCGGCTGGGTGCCGGGGCCGACCTGGCCGTGGGCGCCGAGCGCCTGGTGGTGATCGCCCCGCTGGCGGCGCTGGGCCGGGACCGCATCGTCGAGGAGATCGCGTCCACCGGCGCCGGCAAGACGCTGCTGATCGAACCGGACCAGGAGTCGCTGACCGCGTTCGGCCCCAACTTCATGGACGTCTCCCGGCGGCCGGCATCGGTGCTGGCCGGGCTCCGGCAGGGGGCGGCACTCGCCGACGCGGTGCGTTCCGTCTGGTCCTAGGCGTGCCGACGCCATCCCGGAGGGCCGGCTCAGCGAGCCCCGGTGCGCGGGCTGAGCAGCCCCGACTCGTAGGCGAACACCACCAGCTGCGCCCGGTCACGGGCCCGTAGTTTGGTCATCGCCCGGTTCACGTGGGTCTTCGCCGTCGACGGGCTGATCACCATGCTCGCGGCGATCTCGTCGTTGGACAGGCCGCGCGCCGCCAGCACCACGGCCTCGCGTTCCCGGTTGGTCAACTCGGCCACGAACCGGTTCACCCCGCCACCGGGCGGCTCGCTGACGTAACGGCTGATCAGCATCCTGGTCACCGAGGGGGCCAGCAGCGCGTCACCGCGGGCGGCCACACGTACCGCATGAAGGAAGTCGTCGGGGGTGATGTCCTTGACCAGAAAGCCCGCCGCGCCGGCCCGCAGCGCCTGAAAGACGTGCTCGTCGTCGCCGTAGTTGGTGAGGATCACCACGCGGACAGCGGCGAGATCCGGGTCCGCGGCGATCCGCCGTGTCGTCTCGATGCCGTCCATCACCGGCATCCGGATGTCGACGAGCGCCAGGTCCGGCCGACACATGCGGGCCAGGTCGACGCCCTGCTTGCCGTCGGCGGCCTCGGCGACCACCGTGATGTCGTCCTCGGCCTCCAGCAGCGCCCGGAAGCCGCTGCGCAACAGCGGCTGGTCGTCGACCAGCAGGACCCGGATCATCCGGTCCGCTCCAACGGCAGCTCCGCCTGCACGGTGAAGCCGCCCTCGCTGCGCGGCTCGGCCCGCAACCGGCCGCCGAGCGCGGTCACCCGCTCCCGCATGCCCTGCAGCCCGACCCCCGGCACCGGCGCCGCGCCCGGCGTCGCGCCACCGTCGTCGTCGACCCGGATGGCCAGCGTGTCCGGCCGGTAGTCGATGTGGACACTCGCGGTCGACGCGGCGCCGTGGCGGGCCGTGTTCGTCAGCGACTCCTGCACGATCCGGTACGCGGTGCGCCCCACCGCGTCCGGCACGTCGGCCCGCTCCCCCGCGATCGTCAACTCGGTCCGCAACCCGATGCCCTCCACCCCCGCGAGCAACTCGTCCAGATGGTCCAGCCCGCGCGGCGGCGCGTCGTCGTCACGCCGCAACGTCTCCAGGGTGGCCCGCAGCTCCCGGGTCGCGGCCCGGCCCGCCGTCTGAATCGCCACCAGCGCCTCCGGCGGCTGCTCGCCGCGCTTGCGTGCCAGATGCACGGCCACCTCGGCCTGCACCTTGATGATCGAGATCTGGTGGGTCAGCGAGTCGTGCAACTCACGCGCGATGTGCAGCCGCTCCTGGGTGGCCCGCAGCCGGGCCGTCTCCTCCCGCGTGCGCTCCGCCTCGTCGGCGCGACGCTCGGCCTGCCGCAGCGCCTCCCCCGCGAACCCGGCGGCGACCAGCCAGGCCAGCTCCAGCACCCCACGGGCCTGCGCGAACGCCTCCTTGACCGCCTGCTCGGCCGGCGACGCCAGGACCGCGAGCGGCAGCGCGGCGAGCATCACGGCGGCCGCCGCGAACGTCACCCGCCGACGCCCGGCCCGGAAACCGCCGTAGACCGCGACCAGGAAGGCGAGCGCCGGCACCGCGAGACCGAGCGCGGTATAGCCGACGACACACACGCCGGTGACGGCCAGCACCAGCACCGGCGCCCGTCGCATCACGGCCAGGACCAGGCCGCTCGCGGCCACCAGCACGCAGCCGAGCACGTCGAGGACGGTCACCGGGCGGTGCCCGGCGAGCGCGGTGGTCAGCAGCGCGCCGGTCACGCCGGCCGCGATCAGCCAGTTCGCCATCCGCATAGGCGCACTTTAACGCTGCGACGAGCGCAGGAATGTACCGCAAATGCAGTAGCCAACCCGTTCATCGTACGACCGGAGAAGCCCTCGACCGCATCATTCCCGCCCCGCCCGCACCCCGCGAGCAGCAGCCCGCGCAAGGCCGCGACGCGGCCGCCGGGCCGGTTGCCCACTCACCATCCGAACGCGTCCCGCAACGCCGCCGACTGCCGTTTCGTCAGAAACGACGGGTTGGCCGCCTGCGGTTGCCGGAGCACTTCGAGCCCCGCCAGTTCGTCGTGGGCGCGCAGCTCGTCCCGGCCGATCCACGTCGACGGCTCGGCGATGGTCAGGTCCAGCGGCAGTTCCCAGCCGCGCCCGTCCTCCTGCCGGCGGGCCGGCCCGAGCAGCCGCCCGCGGCCCCAGATGCCGTAGGTGACGTCCCGGCGCCGGCTCCCGCTGCCCCAGAACAGCACCGGCTGACCGGCCGCCGTCAGCTCCAGCCGGTAGCCGGGCTGCACACACCACCGGTCCACGTGCGGCTCACGGGCGAAACGACCGCACAGGTCGACATGGTCGGCGTTGCCCTTGATCAGCCACGCCCCCAGACCGTCGGCGGTGATCAGGCGTCCCCGGTCAGTCCCGCTCATCCGGCTCGCTGGGGGCGTCGGAGCGGGCGGCGTTGAACTCGGCGTTGCTGCTGCCGTGCGACGGCGTCGCCGCGGTCGGCTCGGCGTCCACCGGCATGTCCTCGGTCTCGTCGGCCCCGGTGACGTGCTGGTCGGTGCTGCTGCCCGCGCCGGTGCCCGGTTCTGTGTCCACGGTGTTCCCCTTCCGGTCGAACCGCTGGCATACCCGCCGGACCGCCCCGGAATCCTCCGGGTGGCCGTCCTTCGCCCGGTCGGCCGCGATCGCCACCGCCCACTCCCGGTTGCGCTGCTCCCAGAGCCCTCGGGAACAGCCGCCCGGCCGAGGAGCCACCGGCCGCCGCGCCGCGGGCAGCGGATCCCGGTAACCGATCACCGATCACCGATCACCGATCACCGATCACCGATCACCGATCACCGATCACCGATCACCGGCCCATCCTCCCCGGTGGGGGCGCCTCCGCACGTGGCCGGGCACGCCGCGGTGATCGTACGATCAAAGGGATCCGAGGGTAGGGAGACGCCCGCCCGGGGTAGCCCTCGGCGGGTGAGTGTCGAATCGTCGGCGTGGGCGCCGTTGCGTGTCGCGGCCTTCCGCAGCCTGTGGCTGGCTCTGCTGGCCAGCAACATCGGAACGTGGATGCAGACCGTCGGCGCGCAGTGGCTGCTCGTCGAGGAGTCCGGAACCGACACGCTGGTCGCGGTCGTGCAGACCGCCAGCACCCTGCCGATCGTGCTGCTGGCGCTGCCGGCCGGCGCGCTGGCCGACATCTTCGACCGGCGGCGCCTGCTGATCGCCGTGCAGGCGTTCCTGACCGGGATCGGCGCCCTGCTCACCGCGTTGACGCTGACCGGGAACATGCCACCGACGCTGCTGCTGACGCTGACGTTCGCACTCGGCGCCGGTCAGGCGGTGACCGCCCCGGCCTGGCAGTCGCTGATCCCGGAGCTGGTGCCGCGCGCCCAGCTGGCGTCGGCGTCGGCGCTCGGCGCGATCAGCATGAACCTGGCCCGCGCGGTCGGCCCGGCGATCGCCGGGGTGCTGATCGCCCGCGCCGGAGCCGGTGTCGTGTTCGGCTTGAACACCCTGTCGTTCGCGGTGTTCGCGCTGGTCCTGTGGCGGTGGCGGCCGGCCGGCGCGATCACGTCGGGTGCGCCGGAGCGATTCGCGGCGGCGGTCCGCTCCGGCGGCCGGTATGTGCGGCACTCGCCGGTGGTGCGGCGCATCCTGTTGCGGGCCGGGCTGTTCCTGGTGCCGGGCAGCGCGTTGTGGGCGCTGCTGCCGCTGGTCGCCAGCCGTGGTCTCGGTCTCGGTCCGGGCGGTTACGGTGTGCTGCTCGGCGCGGTCGGGGCCGGTGCGGTGGCCGGGGCGCTGCTGCTGCCGAGGTTGCGGGCCCGGTGGTCGCTGAACCGGCTGCTGCTGATCGCGAGCGTCCTGTTCGCCGGGATCCTGACGGTGCTGGCGCTGAGCCGATCGCCGGTGGCCGTGGTGGTGGCGCTGGTGCCGGCCGGAGTGGCCTGGGTGATGGTGCTGTCCAGTGTGAACGCGGCCATGCAGCTGTTCCTGCCCAACTGGGTGCGGGCTCGCGGCCTGGCCGTCTACCAGATCGTGTTCGCCGGGGCGCAGGCCGCGGGCGCGCTCGTGTGGGGTGTGCTGTCCGACGTGTCCGGCCTGGCCACCGCACACCTGGTGGCGGTCGCGTTGATGCTGGCCGGCGCGGTCACGTTGCGCTGGTGGCCGTTGCGCGACACCAGCGACCTCAACCGTGACCCGGCCGTCTTCTGGCCCGAACCGCACCTGGAGCACGATCCCGACGATCACGACGGGCCGGTGGTGGTCGTCGCGAGCTATCCGGTGGGCGCCGACCGGGAGGAGGCGTTCGCCGAGGCCATGCAGGGGGTACGCCGTAGCCGGCTGCGCACCGGTGCGGTCCGGTGGGGACTGTTCCACGACGGCGAGCGTGCCGGGCGGATGGTCGAGGTGTACGAGGTACCGAGCTGGGACGAGCACCTGCGCCAGCACACCGGCCGTCTGACCGGCGCCGACCGTGCCGTCGAGGAGCGGGCACTGGCCCTGGCCGACGGCCCGCCCGAGGTGAGCCACCTGCTGAGCGCACGCCACTGACCCATAGGTTCCTCCGGTTCATCCTGTTCGGCGGGGTGTTCTCGGACCGCTTCGGGGCCCGCCCGCTGATGCTCGGCGCGGAACGGGTGCTGGGCGCGGCGGTGGTGGTCGGGGTGCTCGGCTGTGGCCCTGCTGCTGATCCCCGCCGTCCGGAACCTGACCCGCGTCGAGGATCTGTCCACCATCGACGGAGACCGATAGAGTCCCTGACATTGAGATTTACTGATCTCTATGGGGGCTGGAATTGAACATCTTCAGTCAAGGTAACCTCCGCCGCTCGGTGACGGTCCTCGCAGTCGGAGCGACAGTCATCGGGCTCACCGCCCCGGGGGCGGCAGCGAAAGCCCAGGACGGCCCGGCCGAGCGGGCCTACCAGCAGATCGCCGCACTCCAGGACATCAAGAAGTCACTCACCCCGGCCGAACGCAAACTCGACAGCCGCCTCGCCATCGAGCTGCGCAAACGCACCGGACAGGCCACCACCGACGCGCTTCCGGCACTGACCACCGGCGTACCGGTCAGCAAATCCGGCACCACCGAGGTGGAGATCCAGGCCGACAAGGTCGGCGACGACCTGCTCGGCCGCCTGCGCGCCGTCGGCGCCGGCATCCGCTTCCCGTCACCGTCGACCGGCACCGTCGTCGTCGAGGCGCCGCTCACCGCACTGCCGACGATCGCCGCATGGAAGGACGTCACCGGCGTCAGCCTGAAACACGGCGCGATCACCGCCCGCCAGACCGACCCGAAGGCCCCGCCGAAGAGCGAGTCCAAAACCGAGAAGACCGCCCGGATCGAGACGGCGCTGCGCGCGGCCACCGCGGCGGCGCCGAAGACCAGGGCCGTCACCGTCAGCCAGGGATCGGTCGTCTCCGAGGGCGACCGCACGCACGCCGCCGACACCGCCCGAACCAGATTCAAGGTCACCGGAACCGGCGTGAAGGTCTGCGCCCTCTCCGACGGCGTGGACTCGCTCGCCGACTCCCAGGCCAGCGGCGACCTGCCGGCCGACGTCGACGTGCTGCCCGGCCAGGAGGGCGACGGCGACGAGGGCACCGCCATGCTGGAGATCATCCACGACCTGGTGCCGAACGCGAAGCTCGGCTTCGCGACCGCGTTCACCAGCGAGGCGAGTTTCGCCGAGAACGTCCGTGCGCTGCGGTTCAACGCCGGCTGCGACATCATCGTCGACGACATCCTGTACTTCCACGAAAGCCCCTTCCAGGACGGCGCCATCGCCCAGTCGGTCAACGCCGTGACCGCCGACGGCGCGTACTACTTCAGCTCGGCCGGCAACGAGGGCAACACCCTCGACGGCACCTCCGGCAACTGGGAGGGTGACTTCGTCGACTCCGGCCGCGGCATCGGCAAGTTCGCCGGCGACGCCCACGACTTCGACCCCGGCCCGGGCGTGCAGGAGTTCAACCCGCTGTCGCCGGGCAGCGCCGGCCGCATCGTCACCCTGTGGTGGGCCGACGCCCTGCTCTCCTCGGCCAACGACTACGACCTGTACCTGATCAACTCGCTGGGCAACGTCACCTCGTTCTCCCAGGACGTGCAGGACGGCGACGACGACCCGTGGGAGATCCTGCAGGCCGCCAACGCCACCGGGCAGCGGCTCGCCGTCGTCAAGTTCGCCGGCGCCGACCGCTATCTGCAGGTCTCCGCCCTGCGCGGCCGGTTCGTCGACTCCGCCGACGGCACCCTCAAGGGCTTCTCCACCCCCGGCGTCACCCGCGGGCACAACTCCGCGGTGAACGCCTTCTCGGTGGCCGCCGCCCCGGCCAAGGACCCGCTGCCGTTCGCCCTGGAGACCGGCGACCCGGCCAACCCGGCCGGCCCGTACCCGAACGTCTTCACCAGGCAGAGCCTGCCGGAACGGTTCACCTCGGACGGCCCGCGGCGCGTGTTCTTCAACGCCGACGGCACGCCCGTCACCCCGGGAACTTCTCCTCGACCGGCGGCTTCGTCCGGGCCAAACCGCAGATCACCGCGGCCGACGGCGTCGGCACCACGGTCGCCGGGTTCCAGCCCTTCTACGGCACCTCGGCGGCCGCGCCGCACGCCGCCGCGATCGCCGCGCTCACCCTCTCCGGCAACCCCGGCCTCACCGGCGACGAGATCCGGGCCGCCCTCACCGGCACCGCCCTCGACCTCGCCCCGGCCGGCGCCGACAACCGCACCGGCAGCGGCGTCATCCGCGCCGACCTGGTGCTGCGCAACACCGGCGCGACACCGCAACCGCTGGTCCGGGCCGGCACACCGGTCGTCACCCCGACGACCGGGGACGGCGATCCCTTCCTGGAGCCGGGCGAGCAGGCCACCGTCACCCTTCCGGCAGAGAACATCGGCGACGGTACGGCTACCGGCGTGAGTGTCGTCGTGGACTCCGACAGCCCGCTCGCGACCATCACGCCACGGTCCCGCTCGTACGGCAACATCGCCGCCGGCGCGAGCAAGACCAGGGACTACACCCTGAAGCTGGCCGCCGGTTACCCGCTCGGACGGCCGGTCGGCCTCAACGTGCGGGTCACCTTCGCCGGCACCCTGTCACCCACCACCGGCACCGTGCCGGTGGCGACCGGGCAGCCGTCGGCGACCGTGCAGAGCTTCGCCTACGCCGGCGCGGTCCTGCCGATCCCGGACAACGACCCCACCGGCGTCAACGCCACCGTCGACGTCACCGGCGTCGGATACGCGTCGTCACTGACCTTCTCCATCGACGGCACCGAGTGCAACACCACGGTCGGCGCGACGACGGTCGGCGTCGACCACACGTTCGTCGGCGACCTGGTCGGCACACTCAAAGCGCCGGACGGCCGGACGGCGACGCTGTTCTCCCGTACCGGCGGCGGCGGCAACAACCTGTGCCAGGTCGTCTTCGACGACGCCGCCGCGACACCGTTCGCGTCCGCCCTGTCCACCAACGCGCCGTTCACCGGCACCTGGAAGCCCAACGACCCGCTGAGCTCCCTGCGCCTGTCACCGGCCGACGGCACGTGGACCCTGCACGTCGCCGACCGGGTGGGCGCCGACACCGGCTCCATCCGGGCGTTCTCCCTGCACCTGAATGGATACGAGCCCGCTTGAGAAACCGCCGGCCGGGCGCGTCACGACGCGTCCGGCCGGCCCCCTCCTGCGAACGGCACCGCACCGGAGCACGGCGTGTCAGGCGGCTTTTCAGGCCGCGGCATCTCAGGCGGCTTTTCAGGCCGCGGCGTCTCCCCACACCGCCAGCTCGCCGTGCGCCAGACAGACGATCAGATAGCCGTCCGGCCCGGTCACCGCCCAGGACTCGGCGTCCGCGTCGGCGTCGACCAGCAGGCTCGCGCCGCTGACGAACCCGATCTCCAGCTCCCCCGTCTCCCGGGCCCGAGCCGACCGGACCACATCACTGAGCAGCGTCGCCACCACGTCCGACGGATCGTCGCCCGGCTCCACATCGGCCGTGCCAGCGGGCCCGTCCAGATGCGCGACCGCCTCGATGAGCACCTGGCACCCACCCGCGAACCCGAGCACGACGGCATGCCCCAGCCACACGTACTCCAGTCGCCGCCCGACCAGGAGATCGAGCGACCGCCCCTTACGCGGACGCCTTCCGGCACCGTTCTCGGCCACCATTACCGGCACCATGAGCCACTCCGATCGGCTCGTCGGACAACTGACGGCAGGACCGTAGCCAACTCTTTCCTAAGACGACCTTAAATCCAGACATCGTCCAGATCGCGACCCGCCGCCGCCCGCCCGCCGAGCCTTCACCGGGGAAGGGGTCCCGCAGCGGAACCGATTCTGACGAACCGGTCACAGTCGTTTCGCGAGCCGGCGCGACGACGGGGAGGATCGGCGGCATGGCAGGGGTGCTCAGCGGGTTCACGACGGTCTGGGCCATCGCCGCTCTCGGCTACCTTCTCGCGCGTGGCCGGGTTCTCGGCGAGCACGCGCCCCAGGTCCTCGCGCGCCTGGTGTTCTCGGTGGCGGCGCCCGCCCTGCTGTTCGTGACGCTGAGCCACACCAGCCTGGACCGGATCCTCACCGGGGCACTGTTCGCGTTCGTCGCGTCCACGGTTCTCGTGGCCGTGGCGTATGTGCTGGTCGCACGCCTGATCTGGGGACGCGGCACCGGAGCCACCACGATCGGGGCGCTCGGGGCGTCGTACGTCAATGCCGGCAACATGGGGCTCGCGGTCGCCGCCTACGTGCTCGGCGACGTCTCGCTGGTCGTACCCGTGCTGATCTTCCAGGTCCTGCTCGCCGGGCCGTTCGCGCTGACCGTCCTGGACCTCGCGTCCGGGCAGGGCCGTCCGTCGCTGCGCCGGCTGGCGCTGCTGCCGGTCCGCAACCCGCTGATGATCGCCTCCGCCGCCGGGGTCGCCCTGGCCGCGTCCGGCTGGACCCCACCGGCACTGCTGCTCGAACCGTTGTCGTTGGTGGGGGCAGCCGCGGTGCCGGCCGCCCTGCTCGCCTTCGGGATGTCGCTGCCCGGCGCGCGCCCGCTGCGCTCCGGCCCGGACGCGCCGGACCGCTACCTCGCGGTGACCCTGAAGGTCGTGGTGCAGCCGCTGCTGGCATACCTGATCGGGCGACTGATCGGCCTCGACGGGCACGAGCTGTTCGCGGCGGTGGTGACGTCCGCGTTGCCGGCCGCACAGAACGTGTTCGTGTTCGCCCTCCGCTACCGGGAGTCATCCTCGCTGGCCCGCGACGTCGTCATGCTGTCGACCCTGGCGTCCGCCGTCGCCATGATCGTCGCGGCGCTGTTCCTGACCTGACCTTGATCTGTCTTTGGGTAATGGTGAAGACACGCCATGCAGCCGTAGAGGACGGACGCGGATCGGCGTAACGTGTGCCCACTCGCGACGGCGTTTCTAGGGAGCAGCATGCCGCTCACCCCTGCTGACGTACACAACGTCTCCTTCACCAAGCCAGGCCGTGGTGGTTACGTCGAGGAGGAGGTCGACGCGTTCCTGGACGAGGTGGAACGCGAACTGGCCCGTCTCATGGCGGAGAACTCGGCGCTCAAGGGCCGGGTCCGCGGCGGGGCCGCCGTGGAGGAGGACTACGACGTCGATGTCGACTACGACGAGATACGGGAGCTGGCCGCCCGGCTACGCATGCTGGAGCAGGCCCGCGATCGGGCCGAACAGCACGCCCGTGAGCTCGCCGCGCAGGTCGAGCAGGCCCGGCGGGCGGAGATGGCGCCGGTCGACGACAGCCGCCATCTGCGGGTGCTGGCGATGGCTCAGAGAACGGCCGACGAGCACCTCGACGACGCCCGGCGGGAGGCGGAGGAGGTCATCTCGGTCGCCCGCGACAAGGCGTTGCAGCTGGCCGCCGAGGCCCGTGCCAAGGCCGCCGACATCGAGTCCGACGCCCGGCAGCGGCACGCCGAGGCGATGGCCGGGATAGCCGGCCGGCGGGCCGAGCTGGTCGACGAGGTGGAGCAACTCACCGGCCTGGCGATGCACTACCGGCAGGCCCTGAGCCGGCACGTCGACCACCAACTGGAGGGCACCGACGCGACCCCGCGCCTGGAGACGCGATGACCGGCGACGCGGGCGCACGGCGGTCAGTCGTGCCACTCGCTGGAGGGTGACGCGTCGGTGGTCGTCGGCTCGAGGGCCACGTCCTGCACGATCGAGCTGCCGTCATGCTCGTCCGTGCCGTCGGCGGCGACCTCGGGGTGGGCGGTGCGCAGGTGGTCGGCCATCCGTTCGTCGGGGACGTCGCGGTCCTCCGGCGGGCACAGGTTGCAGGTCGCCATCGTCGGATTCTCGCACCCCTCGCCGGATGGCCCCGACGTGCCACGTGTGTGTGATCAGCGGCCCCAAAAGTGGAATGATTCCAGATAAAAGGGCTAAGGTCGGTGGCATGACGTCCGACTTCGAGGCTCGGCTCCGGGCGGTCTCGTTGCGCGTGACCCGGCCCCGGCTCGCGGTGATGGCCGCGCTCAGCGACCACCCCCATGTCGACACCGACAGCGTGATCGCGCTGGTGCGATCGGAACTTCCGACGGTCTCCCACCAGGCGGTCTACGATGTGCTGCGTGCGCTCACCGACACCGGTCTGGTGCGGCGTATCCAGCCTGCCGGTGCGACGGCCCGCTACGAGATGCGGGTGCGGGACAACCATCACCATGCCGTGTGCCGTTCGTGTGGCGCGATCGCCGATGTCGACTGCGCCGCCGGAAACGCCCCTTGTCTGACCGCCTCCGACGATCACGGGTTCGTGATCGACGAGGCGGAGGTCGTCTATTGGGGCATCTGCCCCGCTTGCGTGAGCACCCGTTCGGAAGGAAATCAATGAGCGACGCTCAGGACCACAACACCATCGCCGAGAAATGCCCGGTCGCCCACGATTCGGCGACCGCCCAGGGCAGTGAGAGCGAGAACCCGGCGATCGACTCGCCGACGCCGAAGACGGGCGGGCGCCCGCACACCAACCGGGACTGGTGGCCCAACCAGCTCGACCTGAACGTGCTGCACGCCCACTCGTCGAAGGGCAACCCGCTCTCGCCGGACTTCGACTACGCCAGCGAGTTCGCGAAACTCGACGTCGAGGCGCTCAAGGCCGACATCGTCACGGTCCTGACCACCTCGCAGGACTGGTGGCCGGCCGACTTCGGGCACTACGGCGGCCTGATGATCCGGCTCAGCTGGCACGCCGCCGGCACGTACCGGATCCAGGACGGCCGCGGTGGCGCCGGTGACGGCGGGCAGCGGTTCGCGCCGCTGAACAGCTGGCCCGACAACGCGAACCTGGACAAGGCGCGCCGCCTGCTGTGGCCGGTGAAGGCGAAGTACGGGCAGAAGGTCTCGTGGGCCGACCTGCTGGTGCTGGCCGGCAACGTGGCGCTGGAGTCGATGGGCTTCAAGACGTTCGGCTTCGGTTTCGGCCGCGTCGACGTGTGGGAGCCGGAGGAGATCTTCTGGGGTCCCGAGGACACCTGGCTCGGCGACGCGCGGTACGCGTCGGAGAAGACGATGTCCGAGGGCGTCGGCGCGACCGAGATGGGTCTCATCTACGTCAACCCGGAGGGCCCGCGCGGTAACGCCGACCCGCTCGCGGCGGCGCACTTCATCCGGGAGACGTTCGCCCGGATGGCGATGAACGACGAGGAGACCGTGGCGCTGATCGCCGGCGGTCACACGTTCGGCAAGACGCACGGCGCGGGTGTCGCCGACAACCACGTCGGACCGGAGCCGGAGGGCGCGCCGCTGGAGAACCAGGGTCTCGGCTGGCTGAGCACGCACGGCACCGGCAAGGGCCCGGACACGATCACGTCCGGTCTGGAGGTCACCTGGACCGACAAGCCGACCCAGTGGAGCAACCGCTTCTTCGAGATCCTCTTCGGGTACGAGTGGGAGCTCACCACCAGCCCGGGCGGCGCCAAGCAGTGGGTGGCCAAGGACGCCGAGGCGATCATCCCGGACGCGCACGACCCGTCGAAGAAGCACAAGCCGACGATGCTCACGACTGACCTGTCGCTGCGCGTCGACCCGGCGTACGAGAAGATCTCCCGCCGTTTCCTGGCCGACCCGGACGCGTTCGCGCTGGCTTTCGCCAAGGCCTGGTACAAGCTGCTGCACCGTGACATGGGCCCGGTCGAGCGTTTCCTCGGCCCGTGGGTGCCGCAGGCGCAGCTCTGGCAGGACCCGGTCCCGGCCGTCGACCACCCGCTGGTCGGTGACGCCGAGATCGCGGCGCTGAAGGCGAAGGTGCTCGACTCCGGTCTGAGCGTCACGCAGCTGGTGCAGGCCACGTGGGCGTCGGCGGCGACCTTCCGCTCGACCGACAAGCGCGGCGGGGCCAACGGCGCCCGGATCCGCCTGGAGCCGCAGCGCTCGTGGGAGGTCAACCAGCCGGTCATCCCGGTGATCGACACCCTGGAGAAGATCCAGCAGGAGTTCAACGCGTCCAGTGGCGCGAAGATCTCGCTGGCCGACCTGATCGTGCTGGCCGGTAACGCCGCCGTGGAGAAGGCCGCTGCGGACGCCGGTGTGCCGGTGACCGTGCCGTTCCACCCGGGGCGTACCGACGCGACCCAGGAGCAGACCGACGTCGAGTCGTTCGCCGTCCTGGAGCCGCGGGCCGACGGGTTCCGCAACTACCTGCGTCCGGGCGAGAAGACCCAGCCGGAGGTGCTGCTCGTCGACCGGGCGTACATGCTGAACCTGACCGCCCCGGAGATGACCGTGCTGGTCGGCGGTCTGCGCGTGATCGCCGGTGGCGACCACGGCGTGCTGACCGACAAGCCGGGTGTGCTCAGCACCGACTTCTTCGTCAACCTGCTCTCCCCCGGCACCCGGTGGGCGGCGTCGAAGGACCGCGAGCACGTGTACGAGATCCGCGACCTCGCCACCGACCAGGTCAAGTTCACCGCCACCGCGGTCGACCTGATCTTCGGCTCGAACTCGCAGCTGCGCGCCCTCTCCGAGGTCTACGCCAGCGCCGACGCCCGGGAGAAGTTCGTCCACGACTTCGTGAAGGCGTGGACGAAGGTCACCGAGCTGGACCGTTTCGACCTCGCCTGATCAGCTCTTGTCGGCGTCCGCCACCGATCTGACCGTGGTCAGGTCGGTGGCGGTGCCGATCCACTCGATGATCTCGCCGTCGTCGTCGAGCAGCGGCACCGCCCGTGACAGGGTCCGCCCGAGGGTGCCGTCCGGCCGGCGGACCCGGTGTTCGAGCTGAAAGACTCCCTTGGCCGCGATGGCGGCGTCGATCGCGGCGAGGACCTCGGGCTGATCGGCCGGGTCGATGTAGGTTTCCAGCCAGCTCGCGATGGGCTCGGTGGTGTCGGCGAGGAAGCCGTGCCCGTCGAGGGTGTCCAGGCTGCTCCAGTCGGCGCTCATCCGGTAGACGGCATCGAAGCTGGCGTCCCGCAGCGTCCGGAACCGGCGTTCGCTGACCCGCCGCAGCCGGGCCATCTGCAACTGCGCGTCGATCCGCGCCACCAGCTCACGCGCCGTGAAGGGTTTGACCACATAGTCGTCGGCGCCGGCCAGCAGCCCCTCGATCGCGGTCTCCTCGCCGACGCGGGCGGTGAGCAGCACGACCGGCGTCGCGGCGAGCGACACGTCGGCCCGGATCTCCCGCAACAGCGCGAACCCGTCCATCCGGGGCATCATCACGTCGGCCAGGATCAGATCCGGCCTCTCCCGCCGGGCCACGTCGAGGGCCTGTTCGCCGTCGGCGGCGACGGCGACGCTCCACGAGGCCCCGAGCAGCCGTGCCAGATAGTCACGCATGTCGGGGTTGTCGTCGGCGACCAGCACCCGTACGTCCGAGGCGGGCCGCACCGGCAGGTCGCGCAGCGCGGCCGGATCGTCCAGGCCGTCCGTCTCGTCGTCGTGGCCCGGCGCCACGTTCCAGTGGGCGGCCTCCCGCGCCATCGACTCGGCCAGGCCGCCGACTCTCGCCGGCGCCGGCTCACCGGCGGCGGTGGCGGGGCGGCGGGCCATCGGGATCCACACGGTGAACGCGGTGCCGGCCTCGGGACGGCTGGTCACCCGGATGCGGCCGTGGTGGCGGCGCACCAGCTCGTCGACCAGGGCCAGGCCGATGCCGGCGCCCTCGTGGGTACGGCCGCGCGCGTCGCGGACCCGATGGAACCGCTTGAACACGTAGGGCAGGTCACCGCTGGGAATACCGACCCCGCTGTCACGCACGATCAGCTCCGCGTGCCGCTCGACCGGCCGCAGGATCACCTCGATGGCGCCCTGCCAGGTGAATTTGAGCGCGTTGGACAGCAGGTTGGAGACGATCTTCTCCCACATCTCCGCGTCGACCCAGACAGGCCCGGGCAGTGGCGGTGTGTCGATGGTCAGCTTCAGGCCGGCGGCCTCGGCGGCGCTGGTGAACATCGAGGCGATGTCGGTGGTGAGCGCCGCCAGATCAGTCGGCACGAATGCGGCCCGCAGCCGGCCGGCCTCGGCCTGGGAGAAGTCGAGCAGGGTGCCGACCAGCCGGAGCAGCCGCTGCGCGTTGCGGTACATCAGGGCGATCTCGGCGTGGTCCGGGTCGGTCGCGTCGCCGGAGCGGTGCAGCATCTGCTCCAGCGGTCCGAGCATCAACGTCAGCGGGGTACGGAACTCGTGGCTCACGTTGGAGAAGAACTCGGTCTTGAGCCGGTCCAGCTCGGCCAGCTTGTCCAGGCTCTGCCGCTCCCGGTGCCGGGTGTGCGCCAGCGCGAGGGCGGCGCCGATCTGCCCGGTCAGCAGATCCAGGAAGCCGCGGTACGCGTCGTCGAACGGCTGGTGCCGGTTGAGGCCGGCCACCAGCACCCCGGTGACGGTGTCGTCCGGCCCGGCCACCATCGGCAGCAGCAGCGCGGCATCCGGCGGTAGCGCGCCGGCCGGGCTCACGGGCGGTGCCAGCAGACCGCCGAGCCGTTCGTCGAGCCCGGTCACCAGCAGGCCGCCACGGTGCACGGACGGCCTGCCGAGCAGACTCGGCAGCGGCCACACCGGGGCGCCGTGGACAAGATCGAGGATGCGTGGGGCGGCGAACGATCCGGGCTCCAAGCCCGCGGCACCGGCCAGCCGGGCTTCCCGTCGAGCGTGGTCGATCACGTAGAGCAGCGCGAACGGCACGTCAGCGGGAGACCTGGCGAGGGCGGCGGCGGCCATCTCGCAGGCGTGTTCGGGCTGGCGGGCCCCGGCGGTCTCGGCCGCGACCGTACGCAACAGGGTCATCCGCCGTTCGGCGACCATCGTGGCGGTGGTGTCCAGGATCGAGTTCTGCACACCCAGCACGGAGCCTTGGTCGCCGGTGATCGGCGAATAGGTGAAGGTCACGTAGACCTCCTCCAGCGACCCGTTACGGTCCATCAGCATCGGCATGTTCTCGGCGCCGGACGCCACCCCGCTCGACTGGGCGTTCGCGATCATCGGGCCGACCACCGACCACAGCTCCGGCCACGTCTGGTCGGCCCGGCCGGCGAGCGCCTGCGGGTGTTTGGTCGAGCCGAGGAACTGCCGCCACGACTCGTTGTAGATCTGGATCAGCTCGGGCCCCCACCAGACCGCCGCCGGGAACCCGGAGTCCAGCGTGATCCGCACGACCGCGCGCAGCACCTCCGGCCACCGGGTGACCGGCCCCAGCGGTGTCGCCGACCAGTCCTTGGCCCGCAGCAGCCGCTCCACCTCGCCCGGACCACGGAACAGCGACGCCGCCGCCTCGATCTCCGTGCGGGGCCGGGGCAGCGGACGGCCCCTGGCCAGATCGGCGAGCACCCCGCCGATGTGGCCCAACGGCAGCACCAGGTGGGCGCTGGCCGTGGCGGCCCTCGGCATGGAGGTGAACTCCGAGCTGTCCTGGTCCTGCACGATCACCAGGCCACCGGCCTCGCGCACCGCGGCGGCGCCGGCCGCGCCGTCGCGGCCCATGCCGGTCAGGACCACGGCGACGGCCCGGGCGCCGTAGGCGTCGGCCAGCGACCGCAGGAATCCGTCGTGCGGGTAGCTGCGTGCGCCCGGCTCGTTGTCGATCAGCTCGAGCGTGCCGTCCGGCAGCACCTCCAGCCGATGACGCGGCGGGCACACCAGCACCCGGCCCTCGGGCAGCCCCGCGCCGCTCTCCGCCCACGCCACGTCGCGGCGGCTGCGCTCCCGCAGGATCTTGACCAGCGTGCTGCCCTGAGCGCTCAGATGCTGCTGCACCGTCACCGGCACCGGCAGTCCGTCCGGCAGGTCGCGCAGCACCGCGGTCAAGGCGCTGACCCCACCGGCCGAGGCCACCAGAGCGATGATCGGGTCTCTCCTCATATCCATATATCGTGCCCCTTGGGAACGCCGGTGACGCCATGGCTTGCGGGCCGATGTTTGGATCGCCCTGTGCCGACCAAGATCCCGACCGCTGAGGTGCGGACCGCGTGAGCTTCCGGATCCGCGTGTTCGCCCTGATGGCGCTGGTGGCGCTGGGCGCGACCGGCGCCACCGTCGCGCTCACCTGGTGGCAGGCCCGCGACCAGGTCAGCGAGGCCGCGTCGGCGTCCCGGGAGACCACCGAGCTGATCCAGCGGGAGCTGCGGGAGCAGGCGGTACGCAACGGCACCTGGGAAGGTGTCGACACGTCGCTGCGGCGGCTGCGCGAGATGACCGGGCAGCGGCTGCGGCTCGTCGACCCGTACGGCCAGGTGATCGCCGACACCGACCATCTGGACCGCCGGACGGCCCGGCCACCCGGATCGGTCGCGGTGTTCGTCGACCCGCTGCCCGAGCTGATCGTCCCGGACCACGGCGACGGGCGGGCGGCGACGATCGCCGCCATCGACATCTACCGGACCGAGACACTGCGCGCCGCCTGCCTGTACCGCCACGGCTACGAGCTGGTCGTCACGCCCGGCCTGGACGGTGTGCCCCGCCACGGCGTGGCCGGCGGGGCCGGCGCGATCGAGAGGTGCCGTCCGGCGGGGCCGGCGCCCTGGCAGCGCGCCGACGACCTGGCGCGGGTGCGGCAGTGCGGTCCGCTGCAGGCCGACTGTCTGCGGGCCGCCTTCCGGCGGCAGATCGCCACGGGCAAGGTCGCCCCCGCGCCGCTACTGCTCACCATCGGTGCGGGCAATGAGCCGGTACGCACCCTCGACGCCGGCCCGGTCCTGTTGATCACCCTCGTGGTCGCGGCCCTGTCCACCGGCGGGCCCTGCTGGTCAGCCGCCGGGTGCTGCGCCCGATCGGCACGCTGACCGCCGCCGCCCGGCGCCTGCGTGACGGCGACCGGGACGGCCGGGTGCCGGAGTCCGGCCGCGACGAGCTGAGTGAGCTGGCCCGCGCGTTCAACCAGATGGCCGACTCGGTGCGGGCCGCCCAGGACGACCAGCGCCGCCTCATCGCCGACGTGGCGCACGAGCTGCGCAATCCGCTGTCCAACGTGCGCGGCTACCTGGAGGCGCTGCAGGACGGCGTGGTCGATCCGACGCCGGACCTGTTCGCGTCCCTGCACGAGGAGGTGCTCCTCAACCAGCGGATCGTCGGCGACCTGCAGGAGTTGGCGCTCGCCGAGGCGGGGGCGCTGGTCTACCACCGGTCCCCGACCGACCTGGCCGAGCTGATCGAGAGAGCCCGGGTCGCGCACCGGACCGCCGCCGACGCCGCCGGGGTCACGCTCACGGTGGCCGCCGACGGGCCGGTGATCGCCGACGTGGACCCGGACCGGATCCGGCAGGTCGTCGGCAACCTGGTCGGCAATGCGCTGCGCGCCACCCCGGCCGGCGGGTCGATCACCCTGTCGGCGGGCACCGACGGGGACGGGGTGGTGCTGCGGGTCGCCGACACCGGCGCCGGCATCGCGGCCGAGCATCTGCCGCACGTCTTCGACCGGCTGTGGCGGGCCCGCCCCTACCGTGACCGGGGCAGCGGTCTGGGCCTGGCGATCGTGCGGCAGATCGTCCGCGACCACGACGGCGACGTGTCGGCGCACAGCGTCGAGGGGGCCGGTGCCACCTTCGAGATCCGGCTGCCGGCGGCTGTCAGCCCTCCACGATCGCCCACGAGTGCGGCGGGACCGGCTCGTGACGATCGTGCCGGAACGGCTCGTCCGCCAGGTTGAGCAGCAGCGACAGACGCTGACCGGCCGCGCCCTCGGCGACGACGGCCAGGGTCTCGTTCGTCAGGGCCCCGGTGCTGATGCGGGCGTCGTTGAGCCACGGATTGCGGCGGCGGATGCCGATCAACCGCTGGTAGCCCTCGCCGCCCGGGCCGGGGGTGTCAGGCATGGCCGGGCGGATCGCGTCGTCACCGCCGGGCCGGTCCTCCTTGATCCCGCGGTAGCCGAGCTCGTCGCCGTAGTAGACACTCGGCACGCCCGGCAGGAAGAACAGCAGCGCCTCGGCGTGACCCAGGTGGCGGCCGTCGGTGACCCGGCTGGCGATCCGGGTGACGTCGTGGTTGCCGAGGAACGTCAGCGGCCGGAAGCCGGCGGTCCACTCCCGGTGCCGGTCCAGGGCCCAGGCCAGCTCGAACAGGTTCCGGTCGTTCAGCGACGACCAGACGGCCTTCCACAGCTCGTACTGGGTGACGGCGTCCAGCCCGGAGCGTTTGACGTAGTCGCCGTAGTCGCCGTGGATCATCTCGCCGACGAACCACGCCTGCGGGAACCGCTCGCGCACCCGGGGCAGGACGGCGGCCCAGAACTCCGGCTCGACGGCGTAGGCAGCGTCCAGGCGCCAGCCGTCGGCGCCGCGCTCCAGCCAGTGGCACATCACGTCGGCCACGAAGTCACGAACGACCGGCGACGAGTGGTCCAGGGTGATCAGCCGGTCGTGGCCCTCGAACAGATACGGATGCTCCCCGCTCCACTTCACCCACTCGCGCGGGCCGCTGCCGTCCAGGGCCGCCCGCACCGGCGGGAAGTCGCGGCCCGCGTGGTTGAACACCCCGTCGAGCAGGATCCGGATGCCGCGCTCCCGGCAGGCCGCCACCAGCGCGTCGAAGTCACCCTCGTCACCGAGACGCGGATCGATGCGCAGGTAGTCGACGGTGTCGTAGCCGTGCGTGCCGGACGCGAACACCGGGCCCAGCGCGAGGCCGTTGCAGCCCAGGCCGATCAGGTGGTCGAGCCAGCGCTCCAGATGGCCGAGCCGGTGCGTGACCGGCGTCGACGGCCCGGCCTCGGGCTCCGCGCCGACGAACCCCAAGGGATACACCTGCCACCAGATGACGTGCCCGACCCAGTCGTCGCTCATGATCCGACCCTATCCGTCGATGGTGCGCGACAGGTTCGCGAGGCTGGTCACCAGCGCCGTCAGGTAGGCGTCGATGCGCCACGCCGTCGCCACCACCGTGCCCAGCCGGGCCACCAGCACCGGCAGCGGCACCACGGCCGGGTCGGCGACCCAGCCGCCGACCCGGGCCACCAGGTCGCCGATCAGGCCGCGGACGATGTCGCGGGCCAGCAGGATCAGATCACCGGCTGCCTTGGTGATCACCGTCATCGCGGTGCACGTGGCGACCAGCCCTCGTAGCGCTTCGACGTTGTTGGCCATCAGCGTGTGGTAGGCGCGCACGTCCGCGCCGGTCTCGCCGGCGAAGTCGCCGTCCAGGCAACGCTGCAGGTCGGCGCCGATGACCCGCAGATCACCGGCCATGTCCGCCCACAGCCGGGCCTGCTCGGCCACCACGTCCGGCATGCCGGCCAGGTCGTCGACCATCCGGCGCAGCGGCGGGATCCGGGCCATCGCCACGTCCAGGCCATGGGAGCGCAGCACCGACTCGCCGTCGCCGAGCGGGACCGCGAACTCGGCGACCGGGGCCGCCTCGGCCAGCAGCGGCTCCACCCACTCGCGGCCGGCCACGGTGGCCAGCACCCCGTCGATGATCTCGGTGGCCGAGCGGGGGCCGTCGTCCGGGTCGCCGACGAACCGGGCCAGGCTCTGCCGGCCGTCGGCCACATCACGCAGCCCGTTCACGGTGAGGACGAGCGTCTCCTCCACATAGGCGATCAGCTCGTCATGACGGAGGTGCCGCTCACCCAGTCCGGTGAGGATCCACCCGCAGAGCGCCCCGAACGCGGCCTGGTCCTTCTCGAACCGCTGGACCACGAGACGAACCCGGCCCAGGCGAATCCGTAGCTCGTCCAGGTGGGCGGCGTGCAGGCGCAGCCGGGCGGACATCGACACAACAGCACGGTAGCGGCACGGCGTCGCTCACGGTTTGCGGGGCGCGTAACCCGGAGGCTGGCAGGGTGGAGGCAGGACCGGCTCCAGGGGTACGACGGGACGCGTCACCGCCTCTTGCGCGGAGACGTGCACGCGTTCGCCGTACAGCATGAGGGTCATCTCGCCCTCGCGAAGCCGCAGCCGGACCGCCTCGCGGTCGGCCTCGACCTCCAGCCGCACCCCGCTGTGCCGCAGGTTGAACCGCAACCGGCTGATCCCGGAGGGCAGTCGCGGGTCCAGCGACAGCACCGGCCCGTGATCGCGTTCCCGCAGCCCGCCGAACCCCTCGACGATCGCCGACCAGGCACCGGCCAGCGACGCGATGTGCAGCCCGTCGCGGGTGTTGCCGTGCAGGTCGCGCAGGTCGACCATGGCGGCCTCCCACGCGTAGTCGTGCGCCGCCTCCAGATGACCGACCTCGGCACACATGACCGCCTGCGTGCACGCCGACAGCGACGAGTCGCGCACGGTGATCCGCTCGTAGTAGTCGACGTTGCGGGCCTTCTGCTCGGCGGTGAACGCGTCCGGGCACCAGTGCATGGCCAGCACCAGGTCGGCCTGCTTGCACACCTGCCGCCGGTAGAGCTGGAAGTAGGTGGCGTGCATCATCAGCGGCTCGTCGGACCTCTTCTCCGGGAAGTCCCACGGCGCGTAACGGGTGAAGCCCTCCGACTGCGGGTGCACGCCCAGCCGCTCGTCGTAGGGGATGTGCACGGCGTGCGCGCAGGCCCGCCACACGTCCGGTTCCTCCGGCCGCACCCCGAGCCGCGCGGCCAGATCCGGATGGCGGTGGCACGCGTCGGCGGCGGCCCGCAGGTTCCGGGCCGCCATCAGGTTGGTGAACACGTTGTCGTCAGCGACGGCGCTGTACTCGTCCGGGCCGGTCACCCCGTCGATGTGCCACACCCCGGCCGCGTCGTGATGGCCGTGCGACGCCCACAGCCGGGCCGTCTCCACGAGGATCTCCAGGCCGCACTCGCGTTCCAGCGTCTCGTCGCCGGTGACCAGCCGGTACCGCTCGACGGCCCGGGCGACGACCGCGTTGAGGTGCAGCGCCGCCGTCCCGGCCGGCCAGTACGCCGAGCACTCCTGCCCGCCGATCGTCCGCCACGGGAACGCCGCCCCCCGCAGGCCCAGCGTGCGCGCCCGGTCCCGGGCCTCCGGCAGGATCGAGTGCCGCCAGCGGATCGCGTCGGCCGCCGCCCGCGGAGTGGTGTACATCAGCAGCGGCAACACGAAGCCCTCGGTGTCCCAGAACGCGTGCCCGTCGTAGCCCGGCCCGGTCAGCCCCTTACCCGGGATCGCCCGGCGCTCGGTGCGGGCGCCCGCCTGCAGCACGTGGAACAGTCCGAACCGGACCGCCTGCTGCAGGTTCGCGTCACCGTCGACCTCCACGTCGGCGGCGTCCCAGAAGTCGTCGAGGTAGGCGCGCTGCTCGGCCACCAGACCGTCCCACCCGGTGTAGCGGGCGCCGTTCAGCGCTGCGGCGACCTGGTCACGCAGCGCCTCGGTGGACCGGGAGGTGCTCCAGCCGTACCCCAGGAACTTGACGATCCGCAGCCGCCCGCCCGGCGGCAGCACGGTGACCACGGTGGTGCGCGCCCAGTCCTCGCGGACGTCGGTCTCCTCCTCGTGGTCGCCGCCGGTCTCGACAAGATGATCCATTCCGGCCGCCAGGAGCAGACCACTGCGACGGGTACGGTGCAGCAGCACCGCGCCGTGCTGCTCGGTGTCCTGCTCGACGGCCTGCAGCGGGTCGCGCAGCGCCGCCGCCACCCGCGGATCGTCGGAGACCTTGACCTGCTCCTCGTCGGCGGCCAGACAGGACTGCACGGTGACCCGCACCTCCCGGTCGCCGGCCTCCACCTCGTAGGCGATCGCCGCGACCGCACGCTGCGTGAACGACACCAGCCGCTGACTGCGCACGGTGACCCGTCTGCCCGCCGGCGACTCCCATTCGACCTCGCGCCGCAGCAGCCCGGCCCGCAGATCCAGAACCCGCTCGTGCCGGTGCAGCGTCCCCCGGCCGACGTGGAACTGCTCGTCGTCGACCATCAGCCGCATCAGCTTGCCGTCGGTCACGTTGACGACGGTCTGCCCCTGCTCCGGATACCCGTAGCCACCCTCGGGGTACGGCAGCGGCCGCTCCTCGTAGAACGAGTTCAGGTAGGTCCCGGAGATCTCGTACGGCTCGCCCTCGTCCAGGTTCCCCCGCAGCCCCAGATAGCCGTTGGCCAGCGCGAAAACCGACTCCATCGGCCCCAGCACGGAGGTCTCCAGGCGCGTCTCGCGAACCTGCCAAGGATCAGCGGGACAGATCTCTTCGTCGATCATGCGGTACGGCCAGTGCTGTTCATGACCTCCTTCGGTTACCGCGCCACCCCCCGAAGAAACTGCGAACTTCCTGAGCGGTGCCGCCCGAGCGCCACGCGCCTGGCTCCTCAGCGCACGTCCAGGTCGTTGCCCTCAGACAGTCGGGTGTCTGTAGATCCCCGAATGACGACAGCGCCGACCCCGACCGACACAGACATCAAACCGGTGGGATCTCACCGAGCCCCGAGCCCTCAGCCATCAGGAATGACGCCACTTCCGGGAGGATCCGATAGGCCAGGGACTGCGGCATGTCGAGGAGAAACCGGATGAGATGATCGTCGAACCGGGAGCCGTCGCGCTGCCGGATGAAGTCGCTCAATTGGCCCATCAGTTTATGGACGTCAGCGAGTTGCCCATTCCGCGAAGCCACTTCGAGCTCGGGGCGCTGTGCCCTGAGCCGCACCAACGCGTCATTCGCCACCGGTGTCCAGAGACGTTGGAGCTCGGCCGCCACTAAGCGCGCTCCGTCGGCGCTGAGATCCGAGGCGTGTGCGGCCGCAGCCAGCGCGGCGAGGGGGACGAGGCGCACCGGGATCTCGTCGAGCCGCTCCGCCCACGTCAATTCGGATGCCGGCACGAATCTACTCAGAAGCATGCGCATGATCTGTTGCGCTTGAAGCAGTTCCACCTGGTCGATCACGCCGCCGAAGTCTGGTCCCCACATCAGCATACGGCCGAGGGTGAGTTGAGTGGCCCGGTTCACGTCGCCTTCAAGCAGCGCGAGTGTGTCTTCCGGGTAGCCGGAGATGAGTAGGGATGACGGATTGAGTCGCGCGCAGTCGTCATCGATTTCGATGATGCTCATGAAGTTCTCCCACAGCGACGAACCGCCCAGCATGCTGTCCCAGAACCTGACTTGAGCTCGCCAACTCTGCGACGGTGGGCAGAGCCGGGCCAGAGGAACGGAGCCACTGGTCACGGCAAGTCGGATGGCGACGAGGTTGGCCGTGTAGGCGGCGAGCCGGTGGGTCACGGCACGCCCAGAGGGCCGGTAGTCTCCGTGCCGGCCCGGACCCCAACGTTTGTCGCTCTCACCGATGAGATGCTCCAACACCCTGGCCAGTGAATTATCGTCGGTTGCCAGCTCGCGGAGAAAAGCGATGGTGCGGGAGCCGAATCCAATCAGCAAGGTGTGGGATAGCAAAGCGAAAAGAAGATCATCGTCCCACGGCTGGAAGACATTGGGCCGATCAAGACCGATGGCGGCGGCCCGCAGCAACTCCACGGTATGGTGAGCCACCAGGAAATCACCGAAAGTCGCATGAAGAAACTCGTAACTGCGCCCACCTCGACCAGATTCCGCCTCCGATGTGTTGACAAAGAAGAAACGCCCGACAAGTCGTCGTGCTGGATCCAGGATCCGTCCTACGTCTCGATCCTCGCTGAGACGGACGGCCACCGGTCCCGGTAGCGCCAGTAGGTCTGCGGCGAGATCATGCTCATGGAGGTGCTGACGGCCACGATTCAACATCCCGAATGCGACCACTCCGAGTTTCCACAACTCGGCTGTTCGCCGTTGCTCGTCGGTCAGCGTTGCCGCCTGCCGATCCGGCCGCGCCAGTTCTCGCCGGATGAAATCGTCCAGGAGGATGCGGTACAACGAGGCCGAGTTGTCTCCAGCAGGAAGGTCGCGTTCGGCCGCCACTATCGCGAGTAGAAGTAGCAGCAGCGGCTGGCGGGCCAGCTCGCCATAGCGGCGCAGTGCCTGGCCGGTGATCGGACGCACAGCGCCGCTTTCCATTCCGGCCGCGTTGGCTCTGGCCCAACGTTGCGCCCAGGCATCGATCTGGTCGTCGTCGAAATCCTCGAGCCTCACCAGTAGGCAGCCCTCAGGAACCGCCGCAAGATCGGCCACCACCGTACGAGATGTGACCATGACAGCGACAGGACCGCCCGTGATCGACTCGGTTCGCTGGAAGTCCATCACATTCCGCAGGTAACGCGACTCGGTCGCCCCGGTGGCCTGCATCAACTCGTCCAGGCCGTCGATCAGAACCACGCGAGTTCGCTCATGGGTGCTCGCACAGAGGCGGTTCCACTCGACCCGCCCGTGCGTCGATTCCCGCAGTGTCTCCTCGATCTGCCGGTAGACGCTGACTGAAGGATCGGAAACGTCTCGAAGTGGCACCCGTACTGTGACGAAAGCACTACTAGCCGAGAGCCGAGCCGCACAGATCTTGGTCAGCAGGCTCTTTCCGCTTCCGGGATGACCCAACACCAGAATGGGGCGGGAAGCCGCTTGGGGCGATGCGAAATACGCGGCGAGGAAAGCGGCCAGGTTGGCACCTCGCGGCTGCTCACGCCACCAGTCCTCATCCGCCGGACGCGACTTCGACTGCATCTCGGCCCACCGGAAGCCCGGCTCCACATATCCACGCTCAACGGTGGGCACACTGACCGCGGTAACCTCGGCGGTCTCACTGAGGTCCACGATCGGGCTTAAAAGAATCGCGCGGTTGATGCCGTTGATGATGCCCTGCTCCGCAGGGCCGGCGACTCGCGAAACAATCATGGAGGTCAGCGCCTCCAG
This sequence comes from Actinoplanes sp. CA-252034, assembly GCF_050956125.1. Taxonomy (NCBI): domain Bacteria; kingdom Bacillati; phylum Actinomycetota; class Actinomycetes; order Micromonosporales; family Micromonosporaceae; genus Actinoplanes; species Actinoplanes sp. CA-252034. The sequence continues at coordinate 3,982,967 of NZ_CP191846.1, read as the reverse complement.
GCGGCCCAGGGCATCCTGCTCCGCACGGTGCTCTCCGAAGATCGACCAGATCCGGAACTCCGGGACATCCGCTATCAGCTTCTTGTAACCGGCCTGGTAGCAGCCACTGGCCTCATCGACGATCTGTCTCTGCAGAGCTCGGAGTCTGGCCTCGTCATGCCCGACCTTGCGTTGCCATGCCTCGAACCCGGCAAAGAACTGCAGGCTCCGTTGAGCAAGCAGGTTGTAATAAGGCTCGATGCCGCTCTTGAGATTCGCGGCGAAGCCGAGGCCCGCCCAAGGCAGCGGTATCTCCTCCTCCAGCAGTTGAGATACCGCATCACGAGCAACGCCGGCATCGGTCGCACTTCCCTGGCCGGCCAGGCGCTTCAATTCCGCGTGCGTCACTCCCATTTCGGTCAGAATCGGGCCGAACGTCCTTCGCAGGGCAATGAAGTACGACTCGGCAACCAGTGCGGTATGGGTAGCGGCCAACACTTCATGGCGCTGCTTTCCCTCGGCCGTACGCAGCTTGTCCCGCCCTGCCGCGACGAGTTCGTCCAGCCTTGTGACCAGTTCGTTCTTCTGGTCCACCCATCCCCATAGCAGGAGCAACCACGGCTGACCCGTGAGGAGCGCGGCCGGGCCCGCGGCCAGGATGCCGACACCCAGCAGAGCATCAAGAACCTTGATCACTTTAGGTCGCTCACCGAGGAGCACTTCTCGCGCGCTTTCCAGTGTGTACGGCGAGCCGGTCATGGGTGTCAGTGTAGAAAGCGCTGTTGAAGATCGAGAGAGCCGAATCGATGCGAAAGCGGCACCGCCATCACACAGACGTCCCGCATGTCGAGCTCGAACCCATGATGCCGCGGCACAGGCGGGCGAGTTGAGGGGCGCCCACCGCACGGTGGGCGCCCCTCACCGATCCTTACCTGTACGTGATGTCGCTCTGGCTGACCTTGCAGTTGCTGTCGTTCCAGCCCTCGCCGAGGTACTTCGGCTCGCTGCCCTTGGCCACACCCTGGTACTTGCCGCAGACCGTGGCGCCGGAGCTGCTGGTGAGGGTGACCCGGGTGATGGTGGCGGTGTCGCCCCAGTTGCTGTTGATGCCCGCGACCATGTCGATGTTGTTCAGCAGCACGTTGTCGATCTTCACGTGCCGCTGGTACGAGTTGGTGCAGTTGCCGCAGCCCCGGTAGAGCTTGCCCGAGCCGCTCAGGTAGAAGCCGGAGATGCTGACCGTGCCGTTGCCGTTGTGCTGGAACGTCTTGTCGCTACCGTTGCGTGCGCCGCCACCGATGACGTAGCTCGTACCGCCGCCGGTGCCCTTGAAGGTCGCGGCGTCCTCGCCGATGTCGTTCCACCACACGTTGCGGATGGTGCAGGTGCCCTCGCAGTGCACGCCGTCGCCGGCCGGGGAGCCGAGGATGACGTTCTGCAGGGTGCCGCCGTTCGCGATCTTGAACATCGGGTCCTGGGACTCGCTCTGCGAGCCGTCACCGATGCAGCAGTAGGTCTTCATGCCGCCGTCGAAGGTGCCGGACACGTTGACCGTGCCGGAGATCGACACGTTGCCGGTCGAGGACGGCCACGCGCCGGTCGGGGTGCCGGTGCCGCCGGTCGGGCCCGGGGTCGGGCTGGTCGGGCCGGAGGTCGGGCTGCTGGTCGGCGTCGAGCCGCCGCTGGAGTACGTCTCGAACTCGGCGATCCGCGGCGCGCCGGACGCGCTGGTGATCTCGAAGGTGAGCTTCTTCAGCGAGGTCGACGAGAAGTTGATGGTGCTCGGGCTGCCGCTACCGGCGGCCAACTGCGAGCCGGAGTCGCCGTTGAGCACCCGCCAGGCGCTGATCGACCCGCCGCCGGACGCCTGCTTGATGACGGCCGAGGAGACCGACGTGGCGCTGCTCCACTTCACCGAGACGTAGCCGGTGGTGGCGTTCGGCGCCCAGTAGGTGCCGGTGTTGCCGTCCTTGACGTTGCCGTAGCTGGTGCCGCTGGCCTTGCTGGAGCCGTCGGCGCCGCCGTTGAGGCTCAGGTTGTCGGCGGCCATCGCGTTGGTCAGGGGCAGTGACAGGGTGATCGCGGCGCTCGCGGTCACCGTCACGCCGACCGCCAACCACCGTAGGGCGACTGGTCGTCTCATTGCGTCTCTCACCTTCATGTGGGGATTGGGCAGCGCCTTCAAGCGGGGGGAAAGCGCTTTCCTGGCGAGGATAGACAGCAATTGATGTGATCACAACCCGTGCCTGCGCCACCGTCCGCGCGTTGCGGGACGCGGGCCAACCGGTCCGTGCGATCACGCGAGCCGTCGCCGACCTCACGGATCGGGCGGCTCTGGCGGCGGCGCTCACCGGATGCCGCGGCGCGTTCGTGCTGCTGCCGACCATCCCGGCCGGTGACGACGCCGCGCACCGGACGGTGGCCACCACGATCGCCGGGGCGGTCACCGACAGCGGCGTGCCGCATGTGGTGTTGCTGTCGTCGTTCGGCGCCGACCTGCCCGCGGGCACCGGACCGATCCGCTGGCTGCACCACCTGGAGAACCTGCTGCGCAACACCGGCGCCGTCGTGACGGCGATCCGCTCCCCGCACCATCAGGAGAAGGTCGAGGACGTGCTCGGCGCGCCGGTCCATCCGGTGTTCGGGGCGTCCGCCGACGTGCCGCTCCCGATGGTCGCGACCCGGGACGTCGGCGCGGCCGTCGCCCACGCGCTCACGCGCCCGCCCGCGCACAGCGAGGTCGTCGATCTGGAGACGCCCGAGTACACCGAGCGGCAGGTCGCCGACCAGCTGAAACGCGAGGTGGCGCTGGTCCCGCGGGAGGCGTGGGCGGCCACGCTGATCGAGGCGGGCGTCTCGCCGCTGCTCGCCACCGAGTTGGCCGAGCTCTACGACGCGGGCGAGCGCGGCCTGCTCGAGCCGCGCGACGACCGGCGGCACCCCTGCACCACGGCCCTCACCGAAACCCTCGAGAAGATCCTTTGAGGGGTACGGGCCATCCGGCCCCGCGCCGAACCACTGCTCCCGGGCCTACACCGCGACGACCTGCCCGCTCACGGCCCCACCGCGACCGCCGGGCCGTTCCGGTGGTCCAGAAAATCAGCCGGCCGGGCTCACGCGGCGGCCCAGAGGATCAGGCGGCCGGGCTCACCCGGTGGTCCAGAGGATCAGGCGGCCGGGCTCACGCGGTGGTCCAGGGGATCAGCCGGCCGGGCTCATGCCGTGGTCCAGGGGATCAGGCGGTCCACGAACGCGGTGACCACCCGGTCGGGGTCGGTGTCGGCGCCGATCGAGGCGCCCAGCATGTCGAGCAGCAGCCCGTCGAGGGCGTAGTGCAGCAGCGCGATCTCGAATGCCCCGCCGGGCAGTCCGGTGGTGGCGTGGAAGGCGACGTCGTCCTGGTAGCCCTGCCGGAGGGTGCCGCCGAGGATGTCACCGAGCCCCGGCCGGCGGGCCGCTTCGAGGCGCAGCTCGATCAGGGCGCGGGTCAGATCCGGCTCGCGGGTGGTGCGCTCGACGATGTAGCGCAGGTAGTCGACGAACAACTCCCGGCCCGGCGGGCGGGTGGCCAGGCCGGCGACCACCGCCGCGTCCGGGGCGAACCGTTCCATGATCCGCTCCCCGAGGGCGCCGAGCAGCGCGTCACGGGAGCGGAAGTAGTTGGAGGCGGTGCCGGCCGGGACGCCCGCCTCGGTGTCGACGGCCCGGTGGGTGAGCCCGCGGGCGCCGCTCTCGGCGAGGACCCTCAGGCCCGCGTCGGCGAGCAGTCGGCGGCGGTCCGGATTTCGCGGCATGATGCTGTACCTTAAACCACTACAGGCATAGTGGTTAGGGGACACCCATGCGAAAGCTCACCTACTTCGTCGCCACCACCATCGACGGATACATCGCCGCACCCGACGGCACGTGGGAGTTCTTCGGCGCCCCGGACGCGTCGATCGCGTTCATGGTCGAGCACTTCCCGGAGACGCTGCCCACGCACGTGCGGGCGGCCCTCGGCGTCGACGTGCCCAACCGGGTCTTCGACACGGTGCTGATGGGCCGCCACACCTACGAGCCGGCATTGCGGGCGGGGATCACCAGCCCCTACGCCCACCTCGACCAGATCGTCTTCTCCCGCACGCTGGCGGCCGACCGTGACGGCTCCGCATCGCCCGGCCCGCGGATCGTCGCGGAGGATCCGCTCGCCTTCGCTGAGAAGCTGAAGCAGCAGCCCGGCCGCGACATCTGGCTGGCCGGGGCGGCAACCTGGCCGGGCAGCTGCTCCCGGCCGTCGACGAGCTGGTGCTCAAGCTCAAGCCGGTGATCGCCGGCGGCGGCATCCCGCTGGCCGCGGCTGGTTTCCACCCGCACCGGTTCAGGCTGGAGTCCACCACTCCCCTGGCCGACGGGGTTCAGGTGATGCGTTACCGCACGGCCTGATCCGCGCCCTGCAGCGCCCACGAGGCGAGCAACCCGAGCGCCTCGGCGGTCGGCGAGCCCGGCTCTGCGGTGTAGACGGTCAGGGTGAGATCTGGTTCGGCCCGCAGGTCGAGGCTCTCCCAGGCCAGCGTGAGATCACCGACCACGTGGTGGCGGAAGTGCTTGGTCCCGGTGGCGTGGGTGCGGACGTTGTGCGACCCCCAGCGGCGGCGGAAGTCGTCGCTGCGGGTCGACAGCTCACCGACCAGGTCGTGCAGCCCCTTGTCGTGTGGGTTCTTGCCGGCCGCGGTGCGCAGGTTCGCCACCGTCATGTCCGCGGCGACACCCCAGTCCGGGTAGAACCGGTGCGCGGCGCTGTCCAGGAAGGTGAACCGCGCGAAGTTCGGCGTCCCGGACGGATCGGTGTAGGCGTCGCTGTACATCGCCCGGCCCAGATGGTTGGCCGCGAGCATGTCCTGCCGGTTGTTGACCAGGATCGCCGGGCTCGTGATCGCATCGAGTGACCAGCGCAGACTCGGCCGCAGCGTCCACTGCCGGGTGCGGCGGGCCGGCCGCAGGATGGCGTTGCTGCCGTTGGCCTCATGGGCGAGGCTGACGAGGTGGGCCCGTTCGGCCTCGTCGAGCTGCAGCGCACGGGCGATCGCGTCGAGCACCCCGGAGGACACTCCGGCGAGGGTGCCGCGTTCGAGTTTCGCGTAGTACTCCACGCTCATCCCGGCGAGCGCCGCCACCTCGCTGCGGCGCAGCCCCTTGACCCGGCGCTGCCCGAAGGCCGGCAGGCCGGCCTGCTCCGGGCTGATCTTCGCGCGGCGGGTGGTGAGGAAGTCCCGCACCTCTGCTCGATTGTCCACGCCCTCGACGGTACGACCGCGCTCGGGAAACAGGGATGCACTGCTGGTACACCCATCGTCAGGGACTTCTCCGTCCACGGTCGCGGGAGTGTGCTGGAAGGCGTAACCACACGACTCGAGGAGAAGCAATCATGCGTGGTGTCGTCCTGCACGCCCCCGGTGACATCCGGGTGGAGGACCGCGAGGACCCACGGATCGTCGCGCCCACCGACGCGATCATCCGGGTGACCGCGGCCTGTGTCTGTGGCTCCGACCTGTGGCCGTACCGCGGCATTCAGGAGATCGACGGGCCCACCCCGATGGGTCACGAGTACGTCGGCGTGGTCGAGGAGGTCGGCAGCGAGGTCCGCACGATCCGGCCCGGCCAGTTCGTGGTCGGCTCGTTCTTCGCCTCCGACAACACGTGCGAGATCTGCCTGGCCGGATACCAGTCTCGCTGCGCGCACGCCGAACCGGTCGGCGCGAGTGGCACCCAGGCCGGGTACGCACGGATCCCGCTGGCCGACGGCACCCTCGTCGCCACCAGCGCGTACCCCGACGAGGATCTGATCCCGTCGCTGCTGGCCGCTTCGGACGTGCTCGGCACCGGCTGGTTCGCCGCGGTCGCCGCCGAGGTGGGGCCCGGCAAGACCGTGGCGGTCGTCGGTGACGGCGCGGTCGGCCTGCTCGGCGTGCTGGCCGCGAAGCAGCTCGGCGCCGAGCGGATCATCGTGATGAGCCGGCACGAGTCCCGGCAGAAGCTCGCCCTGGACTTCGGCGCCACGGACGTCGTCACCGAACGCGGCGACGACGGCGTCGCCGAGATCAAAGACCTGACCCGGGGGTACGGCGCCCACAGCACGATCGAGGCGGTGGGCACCCAGGAGTCGATGATGCAGGCCATCCGCTCCACCCGTCCGGGCGGTCACGTCGGCTATGTCGGCGTCGCCCACGGCGTCGAGCTGCCCGGTATGGAGCTGTTCTTCTCCGGCGTCCACCTGCACGGCGGGCCCGCCCCGGTCCGCCGGTTCCTGCCCGACCTGATCGACCTGATCACCACCCGGACGATCGACCCGGGCGCCGTCTTCGACCTGGCCCTGCCCCTGGAGCGGGCCGCCGACGCCTACCGTGCCATGGACGAGCGGACCGCGATCAAGGCCCTGCTGCGCGTGGCGGAGTAGGGGCGCGGGTTAGGAATCGCCATCGGTGGGCATGTCGATGGGTGAAAGGACAGGCAACGCCAGGAGGCAAAAACGATGACGACCTATGACAGCACCGTTGGCGCCCGGCCGAACATCGGCGACAAGGCGGCGGTGAACGCGAGCGCCGCCCAGGAGAAGATCAAGCAGGCGGTGGAGCCCGTTCGTAAGCGTCCGGTCGCGTCCTCGGCCACCGTGCTCGCCGTCGCGGCCGTCGCCGCGGCCGGAGTGATCGGCGGTCGCCGGTACGCCCAGTCGCGCCGCCGCAGCCGGTGGCAGCAGATCCTCGACAAGCTGCCCCTCGACCGCTTCCGCTGACCCACCACAGCCACTGACCCCGCCCATCCCTCGATGGGCGGGGTCAGCGTCTTCTTCCGGTTCGGCGGTGGTCTCTGGACGATCAACGGTCAGCCGTACGATCCAGCCGGGAGTGGAAGGGCACGATCGACGTACGCCCGTACGTCTGAGGAGGATGTGATGGCGCGCTCGCACCACTACGAGGTGATGGTCAGCTGGACCGGGGAGACCCGCTCGTACCGGTCGTACGAGCGGGCCCACGAGGTGACCGCCGCCGGCAAGGCGCCGATCGCGGGCAGCTCGGATCCGGCGTTCCGCGGTGACCCGGCCCGCTGGAACCCGGAGGAGCTGCTGGTGGCGTCGCTGGCGCAGTGCCACATGCTGTGGTTCCTGCACCTGTGCGCGGCCGACGGCGTGGTGGTCACCGGCTACGCCGACGCGCCCACGGGCGTGATGGTGGAGGCCGCCGACGGTGGTGGCGCCTTCGAGGAGGTGGTGCTGCGTCCCCGGGTGACGCTGGCGGATCCCGCCCAGGCCGTTCGGCTGCCGGGTCTGCACGAGCGCGCCCACGAGCTCTGCTACATCGCCCGTTCGGTGAGCTTCCCGGTTCGGCACGAGCCGGCGTGAACCGTACCCCCGGGTGGTGGTGTTCAGATTTTTGACAGGCCGGCGATGAATCACCGGGCTCCGGCCGGTCTCCATATCTGTAGAGCACGTCACCCGGAGGGAGAGCCACGATGACCACCAACCTCACCGCCGCCCGCGCCGAGGCCCTGTTCACGACCGGTCTGGCCACCGGCAGCAGCCCGGCCTTCGACGTCGTCGACGAGGCCATCCGCACGGCGGTCCGCACCCACGGCGGGACCCGTGCCTGCGCCGCGGACATGGCCGCCGAGTTCGGGGACCATCCCGAGCTGGCCGTGCCGCGGATGCGGTGGGCGCTGGAGACGGTGACCCGCCTCTACCCGCCGCGCCGCCGCCAATGGGCCCTGGTCGCCTGACGTGGACTCAGCCCGCGGTCGGCCCGATCAGCTCGTCGGCGACCCACTCGGCTACGCCGGCCGGGTAGGGCGCGGTCAGCCCGAGCACGATGTGCCCGAACCCGGCGTCGACCGCCTCGCGGATCGCGTCGCGGGTGACGGCCGGCCGGTCGTGGGAGACCGGTAGATGGATGGAGCGGGTGATGGCCGCCGGGTCGCGGCCGATCTCCGCGCAGTAACGGTCCAGCAGGGCGCTGCGCCCGGCGAGGTCGGCGATGTCGCCGCCGCCGGGGATGTTCCACAGATCGGCGTGTTCGGCGACCACCCGTAGCAGCGCCGACGAGCGCCCCCCGATCATGATCGGCGGATGGGGTCGCTGGACCGGCTTGGGGCTGCCGACGGCCCCGGTGACCCGCACGTGCTCGCCGTGGAAGTCGAACGGCTCCCGCTCGGTCCACAGTCTGCGGATCAGCGTGCAGGCCTCGCCGAGAGCGGCCACCGAGTGCGCGAAGTCGTGGTAGGGCAGGCCGTGCGCGTCGTACTCGCGCCGGGCGGCGGGATGGCTGGGCCGTGATCCGGCGCCGATGCCGAAGTCGAGACGGCCGCCGGAGACGATGTCCACGGTGGTGGCGATCTTGGCGAGCATCGCCGGTGGCCGGAACCGGTTGCTGGTGACGAGCAGGCCCAGGCGCAGCCTCCGGGTCTGTGCGGCCAGCGCCGACAGCAGGGTCCAGCCCTCCAGGATCGGGCCGTCCGGGTCGCCGCCGATCGGCAGCAGATGGTCGAACAGCCACGCGTGCTCGATCTCGGCGATGCCGTCGGCGTCCCGCCACACCTGCTGGACGTCCTGGTAGCCGGTCTGCATCGGGGCGGTCATGATGCCGAAGCGGGTCATGTCAGCGCCTCCGCTGTGAGGCGTCGAGCAGCGACGGCGGGGTGTCGATCTTCTCGTCCGGGGCGAGGTCGAGGCCGGGCGGCACGATGGCGTCGATGGCGTCGAGGACGTCGGCGGAGAGGACCGTGTCGGCCGCGGCGACCTGCGAGTGCAGGTGGTCCAGGGTGCGCGGGCCGATGATCGCGCTGGTCACGCCGGGGTGGGCGGTGACGAACCCGAGCGCCAGCTGGATCAGGGTCAGCCCGGCGCCGTCGGCGACCTCGACGAGCTGTTCGACGGCGTCGAGGCGGGCGCGGTTGGCCGGGACGGTGAGGTCGAAGCGCTGCCGCATCAGGCCGGAACGGTGGGTGCTGATCTCCTGTCCGGCACGGATCGCGCCGGACAGCCAGCCGGAGGCCAGCGGGCTCCAGACGAGCACACCCATGCCGTACTCCCGGGTCACCGGCAGCACGTGGGTCTCGATGCCCCGTTGCAGCGCCGAGTAGCTGGGCTGCTCGGTGACGTACCGGCTCAGGTGGTGGTCGCGGGCGGCCCACTGGGCCTGCACGATGCGGTAGGCGGGGAACGTGGAGGAGCCGAAGTAGCGGATCTTCCCGGCGCGCTGCAGGTCGGTGAGCGCGGACAGGGTCTCCTCGTCGCTGGTCGCCGGGTCCCAGCGGTGGATCTGGTAGAGGTCGACGTGGTCGACGCCGAGGCGGCGCAGGCTCTCGTCGAGGGCGGTGACCAGCCAGCGACGTGAGCCGCCCTGCCGGTTACGGTCCTCGCCCATCGGCAGGGCGGCCTTGGTGGCCAGCACGATGTCGTCGCGCCGCCCGGCGATGGCCTTGCCGACGAGCCGCTCGGACTCGCCCTGGCCGTACATGTCGGCGGTGTCGATCAGGTTGATGCCGGCCTCGAGAGCGGCGTCGATGATCGCGGTGGCCTCGTCCTGCCCGGTGCGAGCCATGGCGCCGAAGTTCATCGCGCCGAGCGCCAGGGTGCTGACCCGGACGCCGGTACGGCCCAGACTGCGGTACTGCATGGTCGTTCCTCCTGGTTGTCTGGCATGCTGGCCTAAGCGGAACCATGTTCCGGGCCTGACACCAACATACGGAACAGGGTTCCGTTTACCAAGAGGCGTGATGGGGGTAACAGTTCAGTGGTGGAGAAACGGGCCGACGCGCGCCGCAATCAGGCGACGCTGCTGGAGGTGGCGGCCGCGGCCTTCGTGGAGTCCGGCGTCAACGTGCCGGTGCGCGACATCGCGGGGCGGGCCGGCGTGGGCGTCGGCACGATCTACCGGCACTTCCCGACCCGGGCCGACCTGATCGTCGCCGTCTACCACCACCAGATCGAGGCGTGCGCCGCGGCCGGTCCTGCACTGCTGGCGAGCAGCGACACCGCGTACACCGCGCTGGCCGAGTGGATCGGCCTGTTCGTCGACTTCCTGGTGACGAAACACGGCCTCGCCGGAGCCTTCCACTCCGACGACGCCGCGTTCCAGAAACTGCACTCGTACTTCCTGGACCGGCTGCTACCGGTCTGCGCCGACCTGCTCGCCGCGGCCGCCGACGCCGGCCAGATCCGCGCCGACGTGGGCGCTCTGGAGCTGATGCGCGGCGTCGGCAACCTGTGCATCGGCGACGGCGACGACAGCCGTTACGACGCCCGCCGGATGGTCGGATTCCTCATCGCCGGCCTGCGGGCCTGACCCGTCAGGACAGGTCGGACGGCCGGTGCGTGGTCGTGCCGGACCCGGAGTGCACGATCACCGTCAGGGTGTCGACCTCGCCGCCCTCGGCGCCCGGCCACCAGGCCGCCCACCAGCCCGCCTTCACACTGGCCTGCAGCAGCGCGCCGCTGTCCAGGCGCACCTCGACGGCGGTCACGTCCGGCGCGGCCAGCCCGACGATGTTCGACCACATGCTGTCGTCGTCACCGTAGGAGCTCATCGTCTCCAGGCTGACCGTCCCCGCCGGCGGGGCGACGATCGCGGCCTCGTCGATCAGGGTCATCGAGGCCGCCCGGTCACCGTCGCCGACCATCAGGCACTCGACGATCGTGCCGCCCTTGCGCTGGACCAGCAGGGTCGCCTCACCACGCTGCTCGGCCAGCAGCACGTCGGACGCCTTCGCCACGGTCTCCCCCGCGACACCGTTCGCCGCACAGGCCCGCGCCTGCGGCAGCACCTGCTCCCCGGTACGGCCGGCGGGCTCCGCGGTCCACGACGCGACGGCCCGCTCGGCCGCCCCCGGGACAAGGGTCGGCACCGCGACGGCGGCGACCGCGCCCAGCGCCGTGGCGGCCACGCCGGCGACCAGCCAGCGCCGCATCGGCGGACGGGCGGCACTCTCGGCACTGCCGTCGAGCACCCGCTCCACGAACGCCTCGGTGCGGGCCCACTCCATCGGCGTGGGCTGCCGGTCACGGGCCGGGTCGAGGACGGCGAGACGTTCCAGGTCGGTCATGCGGTCGTCCATGACTGCTGCTCCTTGATGACGGCGACGGCGGGTGCGGTGGGGTCGAGGGCGTCCTGCAGGCGCTTGCGGGCCCGGGTGAGCCGCATCGCGAAGGTGGAGCGACGGCAGCCCAGGACGGTGGCGGCCTGCTCGGAGGTGAGCCCGTCGAAGGCGATCAGGGCCAAGACCTCACGGTCGGCGGGGCGCAGGGTCCGCCAGGCCCGTTCCAGATCGATGCGCTCGGCGGTGGCGGCCGAGCCGTCCGGCACGTGGCTTCCGGCAGCGGTCAGCCGTACGTCCAAGGCCTGACGCCGCAACCAGCCGCGGGTCTGGTTGGCCATCGTCTTGCGGGCCACCGCGAACAGCCATGGCCGGGCGTCCGGAGGGACGTCGGCGAGCCGCCGCCAGGCGGTGAGGAAAACGGTCGACACCACGTCCTCCGCCTCATCCGGAGGGATCCGTCTCTCGACGAATCGCAGCAGGTCAGCGTAGGTGTCCCGGTGCAGCGCCCGGAACCGCTCTCGTTGGTCCATGCCCCCTACCTGTCCGGCCGGCGGATATCTGCCACACCCGATCACGAGAAAAAACTTGATTCACGTACGTCACTATGACTTCACTGTTGGCGTGCCGACCCTCACCCCGCACGAGATCGAGACCCTGCGCGCGAAGTATCGGGCCGAACGCGACCGGCGGATACGGCCGGACGGCGGAGGGCAGTACCGGCCGGCCACCGGTGAGTTCGGCTACTACGCCAAGGACCCGTACACCGAGCGGGTGGACCGTGCGCCGGTGACCGACCGGGTCGACGCGACAGTGGTCGGCGGCGGCTTCGGTGGCCTGCTCACCGGGGCGCGCCTGCGCCAGGCCGGCCTCCAGGACCTGCGGATGGTCGACGAGGCCGGCGACTTCGGCGGCACCTGGTATTGGAACCGCTACCCCGGCATCCACTGCGACATCGAGGCGACGGTGTACATGCCGCTGCTGGAAGAGGTCGGCTACGTGCCGAAGTGGCGCTACGCCCCGGGCGACGAGATCCGCCGGCACGCCGTGGCCATCGCGAAGCGCTTCGACCTGTACCAGCACGCCCTGTTCCACACCAGGGTCACCGATCTGCGCTGGGACGACGACACGTGCGAGTGGACCGTGACCACCGACCGGGGCGACGTGTTCCGCTCCCGCTACGTGGTGCTGTCGTCGGGGCTGCTCACCCAGCCGAAGCTGCCGGGCATCCCGGGGATCGAGGAGTTCGGCGGGCACACCTTCCACACCAGCCGGTGGGACTACGCCTACACCGGCGGCGACCAGACCGGAGGCCTCACCGGGCTCGCCGGCAAGCGGGTCGCGATCGTCGGCACCGGAGCCACCGCCATCCAGGTGGTCCCGCATCTGGGCCGCGACGCCGAGCACCTCTACGTCTTCCAGCGCACCCCGTCGACGGTCGACGTCCGTGACAACCGGCCCACCGACCAGTCGGTGCTCGACAGTGTGCGGCCCGGCTGGCAGCGGGAGCGGATGGACAACTTCCTCACCGTCGTGACCGGCGGGCACGCCGACGTCGACCTGATCGACGACCGGTGGACCGCCACCGCCAGGCTGCAGCGCACGTTCCTGGCCGGCACCCGCGCCGAACTGACCGAGGAACAGCTGGAGCTCGCCGACTTCGCCACGATGAACGGCATCCGCGCCCGGGTGGACGAGGTGGTCACCGACCCGGCCGTCGCCGAGCTGCTCAAACCCTGGTACCGCTACATGTGCAAGCGGCCCACGTTCAGCGACGAGTACCTGCAGACGTTCAACCGGCCGAACGTGACGCTCGTCGACACCTCGGGGCACGGCGGCATCACCCGGATGACGGCCACCGGTGTCGTCGTCGGGGACACCGCCTACGAGGTCGACTGTGTCATCTTCGCCACCGGGTTCGAGGTCGGCATCTCCGGCATCCTGTCCGGGACCCTGCAGGTGCACGGGCGCGGCGGGAAACACATCTTCGAGCATTGGGCGGGCGGGTTCCGTACCCTCCACGGCTTTGCCTCTCATGGTTTTCCGAACCTGTTCCAGCTCGGCCCGGTGCACAACGCCAACGCCGTGAACTTCGTGCACATCCTTCACGAGCAGGCCGGGCACATCGGCGCGATGGTCGGCGCGGCGGAGGAACGCGGCGCCCGCCGGATCGAGCCGACCCTCGAGGCCGAGGACGCGTGGGCCGCCACCATCGCCGCGACCGCCCACAGCAGTCTCGCGTTCCAGAGCGAGTGCACACCCGGCTACTACAACAACGAGGGCGATCCGCTGCCGATGAGCTTCTCCTTCGGACCGGGCCCGATCGCCTTCCACGACCTCCTGCGCACATGGCGCACCGACGGAAGCATGGAGCAGGTGCTGTGGACAGACTGATCGCCGCCACCCCGCTACGCGGCTCGAACGGAATCACCGTCGGCCCCGACGGCCGGATCTGGGTCGCCGAGTACTTGCCCGGCCGGATCAGCGCCGTCGACGTCACCACCGGCGACGTCGAGGTGATCGTGGCGCCGGACGGGCCGCTGCAGTCCCCCGACGACCTCGTCTTCGACGCCGACGGCAACCTCTGGATCACCGACGTCGCGCCCGGCCGGGTGTGGCGGCGCACCCCGTCCGGCGAGCTCACCGTCGCCGCCGACGGCATCCGCAACCCCAACGGCATCGCCGCGATCGGCAACCGGATCTTCGTCAACGAGATGATCCCCGGCGGGCGGCTCCTCGAACTGGCCACGACACCACGCGTTCTCACCGAAGGCCTGATGCTGGGCAACGCCATGCAGGCCGGGCCGGACGGGAACCTCTACTACCCGCACATGTTCCCCGGCGAGGTCTACCGGATCAGCCCCGACGGCGGCGCACCCGAGCTGGTCGCCGAGGTCGCGCAGACGGTCGCGGTCCGCTTCGACCGCGACGGCGTGCTCCACGTGCTGTCGATCGACGAGGCCGGCACCATCACCCGGATCGACGGCGGACGGCGTACCGAGATCGTCACCGGCATCGCCGGGCTCGACAACGCCGCCTTCGACGCCGGCAACCGGATGTTCGTCTCCAGCTTCAGCAGCGGCGGCATCACCGAGGTCCGCCCGGACGGCAGCCTGCGCGAGGTGGTGCCACGCGGGCTGGCCGGACCCTACGGCATCGCCGTCGGCGACGACGGCGAGCTGCACGTCGCCGACCACTACCGGATCGACGGCGCGTTCCTGCCGTTCGCCCACGCGATCGCCGCCTCCGGCGACGACCTGCACTTCGCCTCCCAATACGGCCAGGTCCTGACCCGGTCGGGCGCCGAGACCCGCACCCGCGCCGAGAACCTCGATCAACCCCAGGGCATCACGGTACGGCCGGACGGCACCCTGATCGTCGCGGAGGCGGGCGCGGGCCGCGTGCTGGCCATCGCGCCCGACGACGAGGTCACGGTCGTCGCCGAGGGCCTGGGCCGCCCGGTCGACGTCGCGGTCGACGCCGACGGTCGCTGCCACGTCTCCGACGAGGCCCACGGAGCCGTCTACCGCCTCGACGACGGCAAGCCCACCGCCGTCGCCGACGGCCTGCACGCCCCGCAGGGCCTGACGGTCACCGCCGACGGCCGCATCCTGGTCGTCGAGGCCGGTCGCCGCCGCGTGGTCGAGGCCGCCCCGCAGCTGCGCGTCGTGGCCGACGACCTGCCGATCGCGGTGCCCCGCACCACCCAGCCGGCCCTGCTGATCGAGGGCCTGCCCGGCGTGCCCCGCCAGTTCGCCGCCCTGACCACCACCCCCGACGGCGCCGTCCTGCTGGGCGCCTCCGCCGACGGCAGTGTCCTCCGCCTCCCGCGCATCTGACCTCTGATTCCGGCCGCCCGCCCTCACCGCCGAGGGCGGTGGCAGCTGCTCGACCGTGCCGCGGGTTGGCATGCCGCCCGCCTTGTGACCGTCCGGCGGGCGGTGGAGGCTGGGGTCGTCCCACGGCCCGGGACCCCGGCCGCCGTGGCAATGATGGGAACCCGATGAAACTCTTCCGGGGCACGACCACGACATTGATAGCGGTTTCCGGTCTACTGGTCATGGGGACGGCCACCCCAGCGCACGCCCGCGGCAGTCCCACGAGCCGGGTCAGTGTGTCCAGCACCGGCGCCGAGTCCGACGCCGAGAGCTTCGCCCCCTCGGTCAGCGGCAACGGCCGATATGTGGCCTTCTGGTCGACGGCCTCGTCGCTGGTGGCCGGCGACACCAATACCACCGCCGACGTGTTCGTCCGGGATCTGCTGGCCCGGACGACCAGCCGCGTCAGCGTGGCCACCGGCGGCGCACAGGCCGATCAGGAGGCGTCCGAACCGTCGATCAGTGGATCCGGACGGTATGTCGCCTTCTCCTCCCATGCCACCGACCTGGCGCCCGGCGACACCAACGACCGCGGCGACATCTTCGTCCGGGACCGGACGGCAGCCACCACGACGCGGGTGAGCGTCACCAGCGCGGGCGTCGAGGCCGACAACACCAGCCACAGCCCGGCCATCAGCGCTGACGGCCGGTTCGTGGCGTTCGTGTCGCACGCCACCAACCTGGTGCCCGATGACACGAACGCCACCGAGGACGTCTTCGTCCATGATCGGCGGGCCCATGTCACCCAGCGGGTCAGCGTCTCCACCGCGGGCGCCGAGGCCGACGGGCGCAGCATCGGCCCGACCATCACCGCGGACGGCCGATACATCGCCTTCGGCTCCTTCGCGTCCAACCTCGTGCCGAGCGGCGCGAGTGGAGTCTTCGTCCGCGACCTGCGGCGCAACCGGACCGAGCTGGCCAGCGTCACCAGCACCGGCTCGCCGGCCGGAGGCAACCTCGGGTCAGCCGGCGCGATCAGCGGGGACGGTCGGTTCGTGGCCTTCCACACCGATGCGCCGGACGTCGTTGCGGGCGACACCAACACCGTTCAGGACATCTTCGTACGCGACCTCCGTACCGCCTCCACCAGTCGTGCCGGCCTGTCCAGCACGGGCGTGCAGGGTGACGACGACAGCTCCGTTCCGGTGATCAGTGGGGACGGCCGGTTCGTGGCGTTCGTGTCGTACGCCACCAACCTGGTGCCCGGCGACACCAACGGCGTCGAGGACGTCTTCGTGCAGGACCGGTGGACCGGCTCGACCCGGCGAGTCAGTGTCGCCGGCTCCGGCGTCCAGGGCGACGGTGTCAGCAACTCAGCCGCCTTGAGCGGCGACGGCAGCCGCGTGGCGTTCGTGTCGTACGCCGCGAATCTGGTGCCGAACGACGGCAACGGACTTCTCGACGTCTTCGCCCGAACGCGGTAGCGCGGGGCGGTGAATGCGGTTCAGGAGGCGTTGAGGAGGGTCAGCACGGCCATGACGCGGCGGTTGTCGTCGTCGGAGACCGGCAGGCCAAGCTTGGCGAAGATGGCGGCGATGTGTTTGCTGATCGCGCTGTCGCTGAGGAACAGGCGCTGGGCGATGGCCGTGTTGGAGCGGCCCTGAGCCATCAGTTCGAGGACTTCGCGCTCGCGTGGGGTCAGGCGGGACACCGGCGTCGCGGCGCCACCGGCGTTCAGAAGCTTGGCGATGACCTGGGGGTCCATGGCGGTGCCGCCGGTGGCGACCCGGCGGACCGCGTCGGCGAACTGGTCGCCGTTGAGGACACGGTCCTTGAGCAGGTAGCCGACCGCCCCGGCGCCGTCGGCGAGGAGTTCGCGGGCGTAGAGCTGTTCGACGTGGGCGGACAGCACCAGAATCGGCAGGCCGGGCGTGGTGCGGCGGGCTTCCAGGGCGATCTGCAGGCCCTCGTCGGTGAAGGTGGGCGGCAGGCGTACGTCGACGACGGCCACGTCGGGGCGGTGACGGGTGAGGGCGTCGCGCAGGGACGGGCCGTCGGCGACCGCGGCGCTGATCGTGAAGCCGTGGCTCTCCAGCAGCAGGGCCAGGCCGTCTCTCAGGAGGTGGAGGTCTTCGGCGAGGACAACGCGCACGGCACCTCCATGATCACTACGGTGGGGCCGCCGGCGGGGCTGTGCAGGGTCACCGTGCCGTCGAAGGCGCCGAGTCGCCGTACGATGCCGTGCAGGCCGGTACCGGTGGACGGGTCGGCGCCGCCGGGGCCGTCGTCGGTGACCACCATACGCAGCACGCCGTCCCGATGGTGCAGGCTGAGGGTGACGGCGGAGGCGACGCGGGCGGCGTTGGCGAGGGTCTCGCAGACGGCGAAGTAGACGGCCGACTCGACGGCCGGGTCGAGGCGGCCGGGCAGTTCGGTGTCGACGGTCACCGGAAGCGGCGTGTCCAGGGCGATCGCGCGGACGGCGTCGGTGAGGCCGCGCTCGGCGAGGACCGGTGGGTGAATGCCGCGGACCAGGTCCCGCAAGTCGGCCAAGGCGGCCGCGGACGTCTCCTGTGCCTGGGCGAGCAGCTCCCGGGCCCGCGCCGGGTCGGTCTCCATGAGCCGGGCGACGGCGCCGAGCCCCAGACCGACGGCCACGAGCCGGGCCTGCGCGCCGTCGTGCAGGTCGCGTTCGATCCGCCGGAGCTCGGCGGCGGCCGCGTCCACCGTGTCGGCCCGGCTGCTGTTGAGCCGCTCCACCCGGCCGGCGAGGACGTCACGGCTGCTGTTCAGCTCCTCGACCCGGCCGGCGAGCCGGGAGCGGCTGGCGTCCAGCTCGGAGACCCGGCCGGCGAGGACCGTGGCGGCGGTGGGGCGGAGCAGGAGGGTGTCCCACCAGGTACGGGCCCGGGTCAGCGGTGCGGCCAGGGCCAGGCCCAGCGCGGTCAGGGCCAGGCCGGTCAGGAGGCTGGTCCAGCCGGGGACTCCGGCAGGGACGGCGCCACCCAGTTCCAGGGCGTGCCACAGCCAGAACGGGGTGATCCAGTAACCGGTGAACAGGCCGATCGGGACCGCCCACGGCGCCCAGGTGAGCGGCTGCCAGACCAGGCCGAAGAACCCGGCGCAGATCAGGATCGCCGGGAGCAGGGTCGACGGCCCGAACAGCAGAGCGCCCCACGCCCACAGCTGGTCGCGCCATGTGGCCGGGTCGTGGCTGACCCAGCGGTGGCGCTGCAGGCTGATCGCGAAGTCGGGTTCGATGTAGAGGGTGCGGCCGTACCGGTAGCGGCCGTCCTCGTCGGGTGTCGGCGGCGAGGGCAGCGGGCGGTACGGGCTGGGCAGGCGCACACCGGTCCAGCGATGCGCCTGGCGACGATAGGTCTCGGTCAACGGGCGGGTGAGCATGGTGGCACTCAGGAGCAGGCCACCCCACGACAGGACAGTGGCGACGAGGGTCAGCAGGGTGGCGCCGAGGGAGGCCAGGTGGAGTCCGGCGAGGCCGCCGAGTCGCCAGGCGGCGGTCCAGGAGCGGCTGGTACGGCCGGTGCGGGGCGGGCGGGATCGCTCCTGCAGGAGGAATCGCGCGCTCCGGCCGTACCACCGCAGGGAAGTGGGCGCGACCAGCAACGCGGCGGCGACCGCCACGCCTGACGCAAGCCATCCCCAGGGTCCGGCGCGCAGCGCCAGGAGGCCCGCCGCGATCAGCGCGGGCGGGAGCAGCGCCGGGACCGCGGCGGTGAACGGCGCAAGCGCGAGCCAGCGCCATTCGACGACGGCGAGCGGATCATTGCCGTAGTGATCGAATGCGGACATCCAGCGGGCGGTCCGCGGGGAGCGGTAGAGGGTGGAGCCGTGCGCATACCAGCCGTCGGCGCGCCGCTGCGGGAGCGGCGGCGGCGTGCGCGGGACGTCCGGGAGGTCGGCGCCGGCCCAGCGGCGGGCGAGCCGCCGTCCGAGCGCGGCGAGCCGTTGTTGCCCGGCGACTGCCGCGGGGAACGGCACGACGAGAGTCACGGAGATCAACATCAGGAGGGAGTACGCGAATCCGGCGGCCGTGACCAGGAGGAGGCAGGCACACCGCAGCGCGCCGAGCGCGTGACGGGTCATGAGCCGAGTCTTCGCCGCGCCGCCCACCAGCACATGCCGGCAGGCTACCGGGCAGGGTGTAGCTAAGTGCACCTCGATGGAGCGATTTGTCCTATATGCTCATTTTTGGTAGCCACTGCGGGTTTGGATTCTGACATGCGATACATCGTTCACGAGGCGCCGCTGCGCCGGGCCCCGTCCAATATCACCGCCATGATCGACCTGGAGCCGTTCGGGCTGCCCGGCGAGATGGAACAGGTCTGGATCACCCCGCCGTCGGGCACCACGGCGGCGATGGCGTGCGTTCCGTTCCGCGCCTACGGCCTGGCGCTCAACGACGTCGTCGGACTGGACAACCACCGCCGGCGGGTGCGACGGCTGCTGCGCTCCTCCGGGCACCAGGCCTTCCGCCTGCACTTCTCCCGCTGCTCCGAAGAGGAGGCCGCCACCCTGCGCGCCGGGATCGAGGAGACCCTGGAGCGGATGGGTCTGGGCTGCGAGTGGAGCGGCGACCGGCACGTGGTGGTCGACGTGCCACCGGGCGTCGAGCTCGACCCGCTCGAGCCGATCATCCGTGACCATGTGGACAGCGGGCGAGCATCCTGGGAGTGGAGCCATGTCGAGCCGTTCCGGACCTGAGGCCCCCGCACCGCGACGAGACCCCTGAGGAGCACTTGATGGCGATCACCGCGTTCGTCCGCGAGTGGAACGACGACGAGGGCTGGGGCGTCCTCGACTCGACGGAGACGCCGGGCGGGTGCTGGGCGCACCGCAGCAACGCGGCCGTCCGTGGCTACGCGACGTTCACCGCCGGCCAGCAGGTCGGGCTGGAGTTCGAGGCCGCGGGCCAGGACGGCTACGCGTTCCGGGCGTTCCGTTTCTGGCCGTCCACCGAGACCCCGGACCACACCGCGGAACGGACCGACCAGACGCCGGATCCGGTCCGATAGCCGGACCACACCGCGGAACGGGCCGACCAGACGCCGGGACCGTTTCGATAGCCGGGCCGGCCCGCGGACCCACGCCTACCGGAACGCGCCGAGGAGCACCTGCAGCGTGTTGCGGCGCAGACCACCGGGCATCCGGGCGGCATGCCGGCGGACCGGATCCACCTCGGACATCCGCGCCGTCAGACGCTCGTCCACCCATGTCCCGCCGGTCCACAGCAGTCCCCCGGCGACTTCGGAGCCGCTGACGCGGCGACGGACCATCCGGGTGTACGCCGGACCGAACCAGCACCAGGCTGGAGGCGTCGGTGGCAGTCCCAGCCATTCGCCGAGCGGCGCGAGGAACGGCTGCTCGTCCGGACCGCCCCACAGTTCGCCACGATCGAGGGTCTGCTCGTTGACCGACGCCGACACGTACACGGTGGCCGGATGGGTGAGCGCCAGCGCGAACCGCCGCACCCGATCGTCGCCGGGCTCCAGCACCGCGTGCAGGCTGTGCGCGACGGTCGGCCCGAAGTATCGGGCCTTGCGGGCGGACAGCGAGCCGGAGTAGACGGGCGCGGTCCCGGCGAGGAAGAACAGGGTGTCGGCCTGCTCGTGACCACGGCGGAACCCGTCCTCGCCGTCGCGGTCGAGGCGCCCGCGCAGCGGCTCGACGTCACCGAACCGGCGGGGCATCGCCTCCGGCAGGTGCTCGCGGGCGGCGCCGAGCCAGCGGGTGACGATGTCGGGCGACCGGGCGGCCCGCTCATACCACCGCACCGTGAGCACGTCGACCTTGCGTTCTGCCACGGTCTCTTCCTACCAAACCCCGGCATCATGCGGCGCAGAGGGCCGATCCGATATGCCGCATCAATCGACGCTTCTCGATAGAAAGGTGGTGTCCCTACCCCCGTCCCCGGAGGAAGCCATGCTGATCCGCAAGATCGCGGCGGCCGTCTTCGCCGTTCTCGCCCTCGGTGGCGTTCAGGCGGTCACCGCCGCTCCCGCCACCGCGGCGCCCCGCATCCTGTATTACGACGCCAGCCAGGCCCAGGAGTTCAAGGCCGTCGTCGACCAGGGCGCCCAGATCTGGAACAACAGCGTCACCAACGTGCGCCTGCTCCCGGTGACCGCCGGCCGCACCCCGAACATCCGGATCTACGCCGACAACGGCTGGCCGCGCACCTACTCCAGCTCGCTCGGCAACGGCTACTGGTACATGGGCCGCCAGGCCGTCAACCAGGGCTACAACCCGCCCCGGATCTCGGCGCACGAGTTCGGCCACATCCTCGGCCTCCCGGACCGCCGCACGGGCCTGTGCGCCGACCTGATGTCCGGCAGCAGCGCGCCGGTGAGCTGCACCAACGCGAACCCGAACGCCACCGAGGCGCGCACCGTGAACAGCAGGTTCGCGAGCGCGGTGGCCGTACCGCCGCAGGTTTACGCCTGGCAGTGATGGAAGACGGCCCGGAGGCGAGAACGCCTCCGGCCCGTCCCGCGACGTTGCTCAGACCGCCGGAGCGTCCCAGAAGACATAGATCGAGCCGTACGGCACCGACGCCTTCTGCCCGGCCGTGCAGCTGCCGGCCGGGGCGACGCCGCCGGACGTGCGCAGCCGGTTGATGAAGTCGGCCCGGCTGAGAACGCCCTTGCCGGAGTGGGTCTCGACCTTGAGCAGCAGCTCCGGGATGGCGCCGTCGACGTTCACGCCCGCCGCACGCGACGCGGTGACCAGCGAACCGTCCTTCAGCGACTGCCAGCTCGGGCCGCCGAAGTGGTGGATGCGCCCGCCGGTGCCGATGAGCTGCGCCTCCGGCACCGACGGGGTGCCGGTGAACACGCCGGTCGTCGCGCCGGCCGGCACCGCACACGTGTAGGTCTGGGTGCCGCTGACGACGACGTACGCGCCGACCAGCTTGGACCCGGCGGGCGGCTGGATCTCCTTCTTGATCAGCGGCACGCCGACCGTGCGGGCGCTGGTCTCCGGGCTGTCGTTGTGCACCCCGGCCAGTGCCGGGCCGGCGACGGTGGTCGCGCCGATCGCCGCCGCGATCGCGACAGCACTGATCCGGGAACGGGTGGTGAGCATGACTTTCCCCTGCCTGCTCGGGTGGGCGGAAGCGGCCCACCGTCGTCGACGGTGGCGGAGCTGCCGACCGTCCATGTCATGGCGGCGGTGGGTGGAAGCGACCCACCGTCGCGACATGACACGGAACCCGGGCCCGGACAGTTCGAGATCAACTAAGAACTGTCGATTTGTTTACCGTTTGGGGACGAGACGTTCACCCGCCGAGGGGCGACCGGACCCGGCCGCGCACCTCACCGAGACCCACGATCGAGCCGCCCGGGCCCGGCGCGGTCGCCGTGATCACCACCTCGTCACCGTCGTCCAGGAACGTCCGCCGCGAGCCGTCCGGCAGGTGGATCGGGTTGGTTCCGTTCCAGCTCAGCTCGATGAGACAGCCGGGCGAGCCGCCGCTGATCGTGCCCGAGGCGAACAGGTCCCCGGTACGCAGCGACGCGCCGTTGGCGGTCATGTGGGCGAGCATCTGCGCGCCGGTCCAGTACATGCCGGCGAACGACGGCTGCGACACGACGTGCCCGTTGAGCCGGACCTCCAGGTGGATGTCGAAGCCCCACGGCTGCGCCTTCTCGTCGTCGAGGTAGGGCAGCAGCGGCACGGTCCGCTCCGGCGGGCCGACCCGGGCGTGGTCGAGCGCCGCCAGCGGCAGGATCCACGGGGAGATCGACGTGGCGAAGCTCTTGCCGAGGAACGGGCCGAGCGGAACGTACTCCCACGCCTGGATGTCCCGGGCGGACCAGTCGTTGACCAGGCACACCCCGAACACGTGCCGGTCGAAGGCCCCCAGCTCGACCGGCTCGCCCAGACGCGAGCCGGCGCCGACGACGTAGCCGAGCTCGGCCTCGATGTCGAGGCGCTGCGACGGGCCGAAGGTGATCTCACCGTCCGGGGTACGGCGCTGGCCGCTGGGGCGGGTGATCTCGGTGCCGGAGACCACGACCGTGCCGGCGCGACCGTGGTAGCCGATCGGGAGGTGCTTCCAGTTCGGGGTGAGCGGCGCCTGGTCGGGGCGGAACATCCGGCCGAGGTTGGTGGCGTGCTCCTCGGAGGCGTAGAAGTCGACGTAGTCGGCGACCGTGAACGGCAGGTGCATGATCGCGTCGGCGTGGAGCACCAGGTACGCGCGGTGCACCTCGTCGGTGACCCACGTCGTCAGCAGTTCACGCAACTCGGCCCACGTGCCCGGCCCGGCGGCGAGCAGCGCGTCGAGCGACGGCCCGGCCACCGCTCCGGCCAGTGACGGGGCCAGCCGGCGGACGGTCGCGGGCAGGTCGATGACCAGGTCACCGATCGCGACGCCGGTGCGCGGGTGCGGGTCGGTGGGCGTGCTGAACACCCCGTAGGGCAGGGCCGCGACGCCGAACGGGTGGCCGGCCGGGATGTCGAGCCAGGTCACAGCGCTGCCTCCGAGATGAGTCCGTAGCGTCGCAGGCCGGCGGCCGGCTCGCTGACACTGCACGTGCCGAAGCTGACGAAATGGTGGCGGACCGCCTTGGCCAGCACCTCGTCGATGCCCGCGACCGCGGCCGCGACCCGGTCGCCGTCCTGGTCGGCGAGCGCCCGCCCGATCTCGTAACCCTGCAGAGCGCGTGCCGTGGCCAGCAGGACGTTGAGGAAGCCGTGGTGTTCAAAACCGGTCGCCGGGTCGCGGTGGCGGATCGGGTCGTGCAGGCCGGCGGTCAACTTGAACGCCAGGCCGCCGCGCACCGCCGCCCAGATCGCGCCGGCCAGCTCGGCCTCGGTCGGGAAGGCGTCCGCGCGTACCCCACCGGTCCTGATCTTCAGTCGCAGACCGGCGTCACGCAGGGCCGCGACGCGCGTGGCGGTCACCTCCGTGCAGGGGATCTCGACGTACGTCGTCAGCGTCCCGTCCGTGCTCAGACGGGGCCCTTCCACCGCGACGACGTCGATCCCGCCGGCCGTGGGCAGCTCGTCGACCGGCCCGGGCAGCACCAGCGACACCTTGATGCCGGTGCCGGCCGCCGACGCGGCAAGCTCACCGAAACGCGCGAGCGAGCACACGAAGGGGCCGACGAGCGGCGAACCCTGCCGGGCCCGATGGGCCGAAACGGCCTCGGGCATCGGCACGTTCCCGGGCGGGAAGATCGCCGCGTCGTCGAACAGCCCGGCGAACAGGGCGTTCACGAGTTCCGTGCCCAGGTCCAGGCGTAGACGCCGTCGTCGCAGACCCGCCCCGCCTCGCCGAGCCCCAGCGGCCGGAACGTGTCGACCATGACCGCCAGCTCGTCGAACCGTTCCGCGCCGAGGCTGCCCTCGATAGCGCGTGGCTGCGGCCCGTGCGAGTGCCCGCCGGGGTGCAGCGACACCGAGCCGACGTTGATCCCGGAGCCCTTGCGCGCCTCGTAGTCGCCGCCCACGTAGAACATCACCTCGTCGCTGTCGACGTTCGAGTGGTAATACGGCACCGGCACCGCGAGCGGGTGGTAGTCGACCTTGCGCGGCACGAAGTTGCAGATCACGAAGTTGTTGCCCTCGAAGACCTGATGCACCGGCGGCGGCTGGTGGACCCGGCCGGTGATCGGCTCGAAATCGGCGATGTTGAACGCGTACGGATACAGGCACCCGTCCCAGCCGACCACGTCGAACGGGTGATGCGGCAGCACGTGCACGGTCCCGGCGAGCCCGGCCGGCCCGTCGCCCCGGTGCTTGATGTAGACCTCGACGTTCTCCCCCTCCACGACATGAGGAGCGCCGGGGGTACGCAGATCGCGCTCACAGTACGGCGAGTGCTCGAGGAACTGCCCGTACCGGGACAGGTAACGCTTCGGCGGGGCGATGTGGCTGTTCGCCTCGATCGTGTAGAGCCGCAGCGGCCCGTCCCCGGACGGCACCCACCGGTGGGTGGTGGCTCGGGGAATGATCACGTAGTCGCCGCTGCCGACGTCGAGGTCACCGAAGACGGTCTCGACCGTGCCCGCCCCGGCCTCGACGTAGACGCACTCGTCACCGGTGGCGTTGCGGTAGAGCGGCGAGGCGGTGCCGGCCACCACGTACCCGATCCGGACGTCGGCGTTGCCGAGGACCAGCCGCCGGTCACGAACCGCGTCGCACGACTTCCACTCCTCACCGTCGAAGAGCTCGTGCAGACGCAAATGCCGGGGCAGCAGCGGCTGGTTGGCCTCCGTCGCCTGGTCGGGCAGCTGCCAGATCCGGGCGGCGGCCACCGCCGACGGCACATGCCGGTGGTAGAGCAGCGACGAGTCGGAGGAGAAGCCCTCCTCCCCATCAGCTCCTCGTAGTAGAGCTTCCCGTCCGGGTCGCGATGCTGGGTGTGCCGTTTCGCCGGGATGTTGCCGGCTTTCTGGTAATGAGCCATCGTCGTCGTCCCCGGTCAGAAGTTGCCGCGCTTGGCCTGCTCCCGCTCGATGGCCTCGAACAGGGCCTTGAAGTTTCCCTTGCCGAACCCGAGCGACCCGTGCCGCTCGATCAGCTCGAAGAACACGGTAGGCCGGTCACCGATCGGCTTGGTGAAGATCTGCAGCAGATAGCCGTCCTCGTCACGGTCGACCAGGATGCCGCGCTTCTGCAGCTCCTCGATCGGCGCCCGCACCTCGCCGATCCGCGCCCGCAGCTCCGGGTCGGAGTAGTACGAGTCCGGCGTCGCGAGGAACTCCACACCCTCCTCGACCAGGGCGTCGACCGCGCCGAGGATGTCGTTGGTGGCCAGCGCCAGATGCTGCGCGCCCGGCCCGCGGTAGAACTCCAGGTACTCGTCGATCTGCGACTTCTTCTTGCCGATCGCCGGCTCGTTCAGCGGGAACTTGACCCGGTGGTTACCGGACGCCACGACCTTGCTCATCAACGCCGAGTAGTCGGTGGCGATGTCGTCGCCGATGAACTCGGCCATGTTGGTGAAGCCCATGACCCGGTTGTAGAAGTCGACCCACTGGTCCATGGCGCCGAGCTCGACGTTGCCGACGATGTGGTCCAGAGCCTGGAAGATCCGCTTCGGCGCCCCGGGACGCTTGCGGTGCGTCGTGGTCCGGGCGACATAACCCGGGAGGTACGGGCCGGAGTAGTGCGCCCGGTTGACCAGGGTGTGCCGGGTGTCGCCGTAGGCGGCGATGGCCGCGATCCGGACCGTGCCGTACTCGTCGGAGACGTCGTGCGGCTCCTCGAGGATGGTGGCGCCCTGTGCGCGGGCGTGTTCGATGCACTTGTCGACGTCCGGGACGGTCAGCGCGATGTCGGTGATGCCGTCGCCGTGCACCGAGTGGTGGGCGATGATCGGGCTGTCCGGGTCGACCCCGCCGTTGATCACGAACCGGATGGCGCCGCTCTTCAGCACGTACGACATGTGGTCGCGGTTGCCGTTCTCCGGGCCGGAGTAGGCGATCAGCTCCATCCCGAAGGCGGACTGGAAGAAGTGCGCGGTCTGGGTGGCGTTGCCGACCGCCCACACGATCGCGTCCCACCCGGTGACCGGGAACGGGTCGCCGGCGGAGTCGTACTCGACGAGCCCCACAAGCTGCTTGAGGGTGTCGAGATCAAGCTCCGCGAGACGTTCCTCGCTGGTCAGCGTGTCGTTGACGGACATCGGCGCTCCCTTCAGCGGCCTTGCGATGCCCCCAGCCTTACGAGACGCCGGTCACTGCACAACAAGCACATTTTTCGCCGGGCAGATTGCCCAGAACGACAGGTCGAAGGTCCTGATCCCTGGTCAATTTGCCCAGACACGGCCGCGACCGTCATGCTTGGCGTGATAGAGGCTGCGGTCCGCGTCGGTCAGCAGGGCGGGCAGTTCACGGCGGCTTCCGTGGTGCACGCCGATGCTCACCGACACCTTCAGGCCCAGCGCCAGGTCGTCCCACGGATGCGACCGGACCGCCTCCAGGATCTGCTGCGCGCGGGCCGTCGGGATCTCGGTGTGGACCTCGGCCAGGATCACCACGAACTCGTCGCCGCCCAGCCGGGCCGCCAGGTCGGTCGGGCGCACATGCAGCGCCAGGATCTGCCCGAGCCGGGCCAGTACCAGGTCACCCACGTCGTGCCCGAAGGTGTCGTTGACCGCCTTGAAATGGTCCACGTCGATCATCATGACCGCGTAGGCCTGCTCGTCGGTCCTCTCGCCCAGCCCGGACAGGTAGGCCTGATAGCCACGCCGGTTCGCCAGGCCGGTCAGCTCGTCCACCACCAGATCGCGGCGCAACTGCTCGTGGTCACGGCGGCGGCGCTCCACGGCGATCGCGTCGCGCATGCCGGACATCCGGTCCAGGCGGTCGTTCCAGCGCAGCACGGCCAGCTCGTCGCCGTACCGGATGGCCTCGGGGTTGGTGCCCGGTCTCCTCGCGGCGACGCCCAGGCGCAGCAGCTTCGTGCCGGTCGGCACCGGGATCCCCAGGTCGTCGCCGGCCTCCATGGCCAGTCGCGCGGCGGTCTCGGCGTCCCCGTCGCGGGCCGCGGCGATCGCCCCGCCCAGCAGGGCGACGCGGCCCTCGGCCGGGGTCGGCGGATCACCGGCGATCGCGGCCAGCAGGTGCTGCATGCCATACACCTCCCCCACCCAGCCCGGCGGCCAGCCGCCATCGGTCGGGTCACCGATCGCCAGGGCCGTCCGCGCCCGGGCGGCCGCCTCGTCCCACTGGCCGATCGCGGCCAGGCAACTCGCCCAGTCCAGCGCCAGATCGAACGAGTTGATCGACACCACCCGGATCTGCCGGCGGACCGTCTCGGCCCAGCGGACATCGGTGCGGGCCGCCAGGGTCCGCTCGGTGATCTCGTAATACTCCTGCGCCAGCTCCCAGAAGCCCAGCTCGTGCGCGACACACGCGACCTCGATCAGTGCGTTGGCCCGGTGCACCACCAGGCCGTTGCCGTCCGCCTCGTCGAGCAGCACCACCGACTCCACCAGCAGCGCCGCCGCCGACTCCCCGGTCGTCGCGAGCCGGCGCTGACCGGCGCAGCGCAGCGCCTTGAGCGCGATCGACAGCGCGAGCAGATCCGGATCGCCGAGCAGCAGGGCCGTGTCGAGCATCGCGTTGACGTGCTCGGTGTCGTCGACACCGTCCTCCAGGCAGGCCAGCGACCGCGCCATGTGCAGCAGCAGCCGCACGTCCTCCCAGCCGCATGCCCGCGCCTCGACCTCGGCCCGCTCCACCGCAGCCGGGTCGTTGTGCCCCTGCGCAGCCTCGATGAGCAGGTAGGCACGCTCGATGGCCACCTCGTGACCGGTGCTCATCGGGTCGCGGTCGGGCACCCTGTCCTCACAGTCCGCCGCGAGCGGCGATCGCTTTCCGCCGCCGTCACCATACCGGTCACTGATCGTCGAAGTACGCGAACCGGCACTGCCGGCCGAACTCGTGGAACCATTCGGCCGATCGATGTCTTTCGGGAGGGTGACGAAGGACCCCGAACGGAGCGAAGGCATGACGGAACGGATCAGGCGGCTGCTCGACGACGCTGTCGACCAGCTCGAGCCACGGGACATGGACCCGGTCGGCTCCGTCCTGCGACGCGAACGGACCGCGAAGCGGCGAACCTTGACCGCGGGGCTCGGGGTGGCGGCGCTGACCGTCGGCGCGATCACCGCCGGCGGACTGGCTATCAACCGTCCGGAGACCGGGCCGCCCGAGCCCCCGCAGACCGCCGGCCCGATCGCCGACGCCCCGCCCGTCCCCCGGACCCTCGACGGCACGGTCACCGCCGGAACACTGGAGATGCGGATCCCCGGGGAATGGAAGGCCCTCGACGACGGCGAGAGGGAACGGTGCGACCCGGCCCCGGGAAGGGACACCGTCGTGGTCGTCCACACCGGCGTCGACGGGTGCCGCCTCGGCATCGAGGTCTCCGGCCGTGTTCCCCGGATGCCCGACCCTCCGCCCGCGATGATCACCCTGCCCGGCGGCGAACCCGCCTGGCTCGGCGAGCCGTCCCGCAGCAGGAACCCGCGGACGAGACAGCTCCAATACCGGACCGTGATGGTGATGCCGTGGTCGCTCGTCACCTACGAGCTGTTCGCCGACAACCCGGGCAACGGGCAGCTGCTCCGGCCCTCGCGTACCGCCCCGATCCGGGCCGGCGTCCTCACGCTGCCCGAGACCGCCGCCCACGCCTACCTCTCCGGTCCCGACGTACAGGCCGAACTCGCCGACAGCACCGCGATCGCCCGGCTCATGCAGGCCCTGCACGCCGCGACCGATGTGGTGGAGAACGCCGACGCCTGCGCGAACGTGTCCCAGGAGACCCTGCAGATCACGCTCCTGCCCGGCGGCACCGCGCAGCCCCCCGAGCCGTCGGACCCGGCAGCGTTCCGGGTGGTGATCGCGCTCGGCACCTGCCAGGAGGCGGTCTCCTCACACGGCGGACGGGTACGGCTCACCGACACGGCCGTCACCGAGCTGAAAACGATCTTCAGGATCGGCGCCCGGTGACCGACGACGGATTCGCCACGTTCGTCGGCGCCCGCTACCCGGCGCTCGTCCGCTACGGCGCCCTGCTCACCGGCGACCACGGCCACGGCGAAGACCTCGCCCAGGAGGCGCTGGTCAAAACACACCGCGCCTGGCGGCGACTGCACCCCGACGGCGATCCGGAGGGCTACACCAGGCAGGTGATGGTACGGGCCGCCTGGCGCGCCGGACGCCGGTTGTGGCGACGTGAGCTGCCCGCGGCGGTGCCACCCGACCGGGCCGCCGACGGTGACGCCTTCGACGTTCGCGACACCGCCGCGGTGGTGCTCGCCGCACTACGCCAACTGCCACCCGGACAGCGGATCGTGCTGGTGCTGCGCTACTGGGCCGGCCTGTCCGAGCAGGAGATCGCCACCCAGCTCGGGTGCTCCAGCGGAACGGTGAAGAGCCGGGCCAGCCGGGCGCTCACCACACTGCGCCGCACCGGCGGGCCACTCACCGACGCCTTCGCCGTGGCGTCGTCACCCCGGTAGCGACGCGACGACCCGGCCCGTGGAAGATCGCAAGCATGCCCGAACCGAGCGCGCCGCCCGTACTCTCCGAGGTCACCGGCGGGCTCGGCCGGCTCACCCTCAACCGGCCGGCCGCGATCAACGCCCTCACCGCGGAGATGGTCGGCGCGCTTCGGCGTAGGCTCGCTGACTGGTCGGAAACGGACCGGGTCCGGGCCGTGCTGATCAGCGGCGCCGGACCGCGAGGCCTGTGCGCCGGAGGCGACCTGCGGGCCATGCACGCCGACGCCGTCTCCGGAGGCACCGCGACCCTGGACTTCTGGGCCGACGAGTACCGCCTCAACGCCGAACTGGCCGACTATCCGAAACCGGTCGTCGCGTTCATGGACGGGCTCGTCATGGGCGGCGGCATCGGAGTCTCCGCGCACGCGTCGCTGCGGGTCGTCACCGAACGGTCCCGGCTCGCCATGCCGGAGGTGGGCATCGGCTTCCACCCCGACGTGGGCGGATCGTGGCTGCTCGCCCACGCGCCGGGCCGGATCGGCGTCCATCTGGCGCTGACCGGCGGCACGATCGGCGCCGCCGACGCCATCCTGGCCGGCCTCGCCGACGTGTTCGTACCCAGCGCCCGCCTCGACGACCTGGCCGAGGCCCTGCAGACCGGGGACGCCGCCTCGGTGGTGGAGTCGTTCGCCGCGCCGGCCCCACCCGGCGACCTGGCCGGCGCCCGCACATGGATCGACGAGTGCTACACCGGCGACGACGTGACCGCGATCGTCGACCGGCTCGCCGCGTCCTCCGCCCCGGGCGCGCAGGCGGCCGCCAAGGAGATCGCCACCAAATCGCCGACGTCCCTGGTCGTGGCCCTGCGGTCGGTGCGGTCGGCGGCCACCATGCCGGGCCTGCGAGAGGCACTCGACCAGGAGTACCGGCTGTCGGCGGCCCTTCTGCGCCTGCCCGACCTCGCGGAGGGGATCCGCGCCCAGATCATCGACAAGGACCGCCGCCCACGCTGGCGGCCCGCCACCCTGGCCGAGGTCTCCCCCGCCGTGATCGACGCCTGCTTCGCCCCGTCTCCAGCCCCCTGAGCACCCCTCCCTCAACCGACGGCACCGCGGTGGCGGTTGATCAGGCCCATCAGGACGCCGCGGAAGGCCACCTCCTCCAGCAGGACGGTGCCGAGCGGGACGTTGCCCTTCGAGCCGGGTGGCGCCGCCGACGTGGCGCTGATCCTGGCGAACTCGCTCGTGGCGGCCGCCACGATGCATCTTTCGATGCGGCAACTCACGGTCCCTCTCGCTTTTGTACGCCCACGCCTCACCCTTCTGTCCATGGCGATTCTGTCCATGGCGATCCTGCTCGCCCCGGCCATCAGCCTCTACCAGGGTGCCACCGGCCGTATCGCGCAGAACTGGCTCGCCGCGGGACTCGCGTCGATCGTTCTGTTCCTGCTGGTGAGCGCCCGGATGGCCGCCTCGTGCTGCGCGTAGAGCATCAGGCCGGACGCCTGTCGGTGCTGGTCGATCAGGACGCGCTCACCGGTGTGGCGAACCGCCGCCGCTGGGACCGGCATCTGACCGACGCCCTGGACCGCTCGACACGAACCGGCGAGCCGCTGGTGGTGGCCCTGCTGGATCTGGACCATGTCAAGCGCTACAACGACACCCACGGCCCCCAGGCCGGCGACGAACTCCTGACCAGCGCCGCCACCGCCTGGTCCACCCGGTCTGCGCGACGCGGATCTGCTGACCCGTTACGGCGGCGAGGAGTTCTGCGTGCTGCTGACCGGCCGGACCACCGAGGCAGCCGCCGTGGTCGAACGCCTGCTGGCCCTGACTCCGCACGGCCAGACGTTCTCGGCCGGGGTGGCCCGCTGGGACGGCCACCAGACCGCCCAGGAACTGCTCGAACACGCGGACCGCCTGCTCTACGCCGGCAAACACGCGGGCCGAGCCCGCGTGATCACCGAAACAGCCGTCCCGCCCGCCCGAGCCGTCTGAACCCGCCACCCGCCCCAAGCACGACCAGCACCACCACCCGAAGCGCGACCAGCACCACGCCCGAAACCCGACCAGCACCACGTCCGAAACCCGACCAGCATCGCCGCCCGAAACCCGCCAACGCCACCGCCGGAAGCGCGACCGACACCGCCCGAAGCGCGACCAGCACCACCGCCCGGAACCTGAGAGCACCACCCGAAACTGCGATCCACCCGAAACCGGACCAGCACCACGCCCGCAACCGCCACACGCCGCAACAGACACCCACCGGCAACGACACCCGCCGGCAACGAGGCCCGCCGGCAGCGACACCCGCCGGACGGCGAAACCCTCAGCTGGTCACGTCGGTCAGGTCGCGCAGGATCTCCGAAGCGGCGACCGGGTCGAGTTCACCCCATGGCAGCATCCTCGCCTCGGCGATGTCCCATGGGCCGATGCTGCCGTCGTGCAGATAGACGGCGACCAGGCTCTGCTTGGCGTGGAACCCCACTTTCCCCACGATCCCCGGATCGAGATGGACGGTCACGACCTGCCCCGGTCTCACCTCCCGATCGAAGCCCGCCTGGATTCCGGCATTGACCGGTTCGTGGCGTTGCCACCCGCGCCGGTCGAGGGTGAGAACCTTGGTGGTGGGCACGGTGACGCCCTCGAAGCGGGCCAGCCGCCCCACCGTCTCCTCGGCCGGGGTGAACGCATACACCGGCCGACCCAGCTGCGGGAACGGCTGAAGGATCTCGTAGTCGGCGAACAACTCCG
This sequence comes from Actinoplanes sp. CA-252034, assembly GCF_050956125.1. Classification (NCBI taxonomy): domain Bacteria; kingdom Bacillati; phylum Actinomycetota; class Actinomycetes; order Micromonosporales; family Micromonosporaceae; genus Actinoplanes; species Actinoplanes sp. CA-252034. The sequence goes on along the minus strand of NZ_CP191846.1, from coordinate 3,950,373 downwards.
CCCACCCGGCAGCCGAAGCGCCCAACTGCACCGGATGCGCCACTCCGACCACGTCGTCGTCAGCGAGCACGACCGGCTCATCGTCGACGCCGGCGAAACTGCGGTCCTCGGCGATCCTTAGCGAGCCGACCAAGGCCCCAGCCCTTGCCACAGCCGCTGACTTGGACCCGGACCCGGGTCCGGCCCCTGCCAAAGCCGCTGACCCAGACCCAGCCGCTGACCCGGGTCCGGCCCCTGCCAAGGCCCCAGACCCAGACCCAGACCCGGACCCGGACCCGGACCCGGACCCGGACCCGGACCCGGACCCGGACCCGGACCCGGACCCGGACCCGGACCCGGACCCGGACCCTTCGAAGCGCGCCCAGACCAGGCGGCGCCCGATGTGCCACATCAGCGGATGGTCGACGAACAGCCGCCGGAAGTCCGCCCCGGTCCATCGCCGCCCGGCGACCATGGCCTGCTCCAGGCGGCGCACCTGCTCGGCCGCGATCTTGCGGACCGCCTTCTTCAGCAGGGCGAACCGCTGATAGGCCGCCTCGCTCAGCTCGGCATCGTCACGGACCCCGGGTTTGGGCAGTTCCTTGAGCCGTTTACCGTCTCCGCCGACGACGAACGGCCGCAGCTGCTCGTCGAAACCGACCACGAACTGCCTCGGCCCGTAGTCGAGCCGCAGACTCCCGTCGGCGTCCAGCCCGAAGTCGGGAACCAGCCGGTCGGCCAGCTCGTCGGCGGTGAGCCCCAGCCGGTCCGCGATCTCGCCGATGCGTGCGGCGGCGGCCTTGCGCAGCGGCGTGGACTTGGCCCGCTGCGAGATCCGGTGCAGGTGCATCAACGCCTCGTCGGTGCCGATGCCGACCAGCACGGACAGGCCCGAGACGGCCTTGGCATGCCAGCCCTCACTGGGCCAGGAGAGGATCAGCGGGGTGATCCGGCGGGCGGTCTCGTCGGTGCCGGTCATCGCGACGGTGTCGAGCACCCAGCCGTCCTTGGCGGCACCACCGGCGGCCTGCCACCGCTGGAACAGCGCCCAGCCGAGCTCGGCCAGGTCGTCGGGATCGACAGCGACCCGAACGAGCTCCAAGCCTGCATACGGCTCGTCGGGCCGCGAGATCATCAGGACCTGGACCAGGTGGGTGATCGCCTCGGCGGGCAGCGCTCCGGCGCCGTCGCTCAGCCGCACCGGCGGGAGCACCCCGGGGCGGCCCAGACCGGCGGTGTCGGCATCCGGGCCGGGAGGGCCGCCAGCGGATCGGCGACGAAGAGCGCCTCCACACCGGCGGCGGCCTCCGGCCCATACCCCGCGGCGGCCTGCCGGATCTCTTCGGTGTGGCCGTGGCCGTGCAGCAGGAGCAACACGCGCTCGGCCTGTCGCCGGGCCGTGCCGGGCTTGCCGAGTGCGGGAGGGATCAGCGCACGGGCGGCCGCGCCCGGATGGCGCAGCAGCCACTGCCGGGCCGGGCCCCGCACGGTCTTGAGCCGTGCCGACCAGTCGGCCACCAGCACCGCGACCTCGGTCGACGTGAACGGGAGCAGCAGCGCGGCGTAGTCGGCGGGCGTGGCCCGGGCGAGCGTCAGCAGGGCCGGCAACATGTCGGTCCCGAGACGCGCCGCTGCGACCGGCATCCAATAGGGCGCATCCCAGCTGGACCGCGGCTCCCACCGGACGAGGGTCGCGCGGGCGATCTCCTCCGGCGCACGGGCGAAGAGCAGACCCGGCTCGTCGTCCCATCGGCCCGTTCCGTTGATCACCTTCTCCGCCATGGCCGGCCAGTCGACGGCGGGGTCCTCCCGGAACCTCCGGCGCTCCGCCCACTCCTCCCGCTCCCCCGGCAACCAGGTGACGGCGGGCACATCGGTGCAGGCCAGGCCGGTGACGACCGGTGGTCTGGCGACCCGCTGACGGCGCGACCACGGTGGATCGGCCAGCACCGGAGGGACCGCCGACAGGGGCGCGGTCACCACCTCGTGCCAGGCTCGCACGATGGCCTGAACCCGCCCGGCCGCCGGCAGGCTCAACAGGGGCGTCACCTCGTTGACCAGGTCGAGGTGCTCGACGACGTGGCCACGCAACAGGTCGGCGACGTCATGCTCGGCGAGGATCCGCATGGCCCGGGCGGGGAACCGGCGGGCCGCCTCCAGCAGCGCCGCCTTGGCGGCACGGGAGCCGGAACGGGACAGCAGGCCGGTCATCACGTCGTCGCCCGGGATGGTGGCCACCAGGGAGAACAGCCACCGCTCGGTGCCCGCGCCGGAGAACTGGGCGATTTTCTGGTCGAGCCAGTGGAAGAGCGTGGACACGGCGGACGGGCCGACGCCGTCGAGCAGGGTGAACACCAGTCCACGGTCGATGTCCAGATGCCACGGCTCGGGGATCTCGGCGAGCAGCCGTGCCTGCCCGGCGTCAGCGGTGGCGTGCAGCAGCAACCGCGCCCGCCACGAATCGCGGGAGGCGACGGTGTCGGCCACGTCGGCATCCACCCAGTCCGGCCGGGGCACCAGCGTCGAGCATGCGGCCCGCGCGGTCGGCAGCCCCTCCCTAAACGGCATCAGGGCGGTGACGACCTGCTCGAACTCGTCATCCGGCGCCACTGCGAGCGCCGCGCGGACCCGTAGCAGCACCGCCGTCGCCGGCCACCGGGTCAGCTGTGTCTCGCCCGGCCGCAGATGCCGGACACCGCGGTCGGACGACGGGTAGTGCTGGGTGCCGGACGCGGCGTGGTCGTCGATGAGCAGCATCGACGCCATCTCGACGGCCGCGGTCGCCGCGAACCGTAGGCCGTGCTCACCGATCCACAGGTCGGCGAAGAGGCGGACGTCATCGCTCGTGCGGCCGCCGGCCTTGATCGCCGCGACGGCGGCCGCGCCGACCGGTGCGGGGTTGCCGGCCAGCCACTGCGTCACCGCGGCCCGGACCGTCTCCGGTGTGGAGGGAGCCGCGAGCGCTCCACCCACACCGCCCCGCCGATCGGGGACGATCTCAGCGGTCCGCACGCCCGCCCCCGGATCGGCCACGAACGGCCGGGTCGTGGCCCCGCCACGACGCGGATGCACGTGCTCCGGAGCGATGAACGAGACCCCCGTGTCTTCCATGCCGCGCAACCTATCTCCCGGGTACGACAAAACCGGATCCCCGCCGACCGCCGGGCCGATCATGCCCACGACCAGCGGCGGAGGGAGGGAAAGGGCAGGGCGCCGGCGTAGCGCTGTCCGTCAGCCGGCGACCTCGGTCAGATCGAGCAGGATCTCCGAGACGGTGATCGGGTCGAGATCGCCCAACCGCAGCCGGCCCCGGCCCGGCCTGTCCCATCCGCTGCTGCCGCTGCCGCTGCCGCCGCTGCCGCTACCGCCGCTGCCGCCGCTGCCGCTGCCGCTGCCGCCGCTACCGCCGATGCCGCTACCGCCGATGCCGCTCAGGGACACTGTGGTCAGTCTCTGATCAGCGAAGATGCCGACCTCGCCGACCACGATTCCCGGATCCAGCTCGATCGAGACGACCCGCCCGGGCGCCACCGTCCGCTCGACATACACCTGCATCCCGCCCTCCTGCGGGCTGCTCCGCCGCCACCCGCGCCGCTCCAGTCCGAGCAGCCGGGTGGTGGGCACGGTGATCCCCTGGAACCGGGTCAGATGGCTGGCGTCGGCCTCCTGCTCCGTCAGGGCGAAGACCGGCCGCCCGAGCTGCGGAAACGGTTGCAGGATCTGATAGTCGGCGAACACCTCGCTCCATGCGGCCGTGGCGTCGCCGAGGTGAAGCGGGTGCGCCACGCCGATGACGTCGTCGTCGGCGAGGCCGGTGACCTCGTCGTCGACTCCGGCGAGGCTGCGGTCCTCGGCGACCCGCAGCGTGCCGGTCACCGCCCCGGCCTCGTCGAAACGGGCCCACACCAGGCGGCGCACGATGTGCCACAGCAGAGGATGACCGAGGAGGTACTCCCGGAACTCCGCGCCGCTCCAGCGGCGCCCGGTCACCATGGCCTGCTCGAGACGGCGCACCAGATCGGTCGCGACCGTGCGCACGTCCTTCTTCAACGCCGAGAACCGCCGGTAGGCCCCGTCACCCTCGGCTCCGGGTTTGGGCAGGGACTTCAGTCTCCTGCCGGTGTCATCGGTGACGAACGGCCGCAACTGCTCGTCGAACCCGACCACGAACCGCCGCGGCCCGTAGTCGAGCCGCAGACTGCCGTCGGCGTCCAGCCCGAAGTCGGGAACCAGCCGGTCGGCCAGCTGCTCCGCGGTGAGCCCGAGCCCGGCGGCGACCTCCTCGATCCGGGCGACGGCGGCGGTCTTGAGCCCTTTGAACCGTGCCCGCTGCGAGATCCGGTGCAGGTGCATGAGGGCCACGCCACTGCCGATCGTGGCCAGCACGGTCAGCCCGGAGACGGCCTTGGCGTGCCCGCCGTCGCCCGGCCAGGCGAGGATCATCGGCGACAGCCGGCGCACCGTCTCGTCGTCACCGGTCAGGCCGAGCGCGTGGAGCACCCAGCTCTCCTTGGCGGGTGCTCCGGCCGACTGCCACAACTCGAACAGCGCCCACCCGAACACGGCGAGGTCGGCGGGCTCGACCGCCTCCCGGACCATCTCCAGGCCCGCATAGGGATCCTCGGGCCGCGAGATCATCAGAATGCCGACCAGGTGCGCCGCGGCCTCGGTCGGCAGCGCCCCGGATCCGTCGCGTAGTCGCACCGGGGGCAGCAGCACGGGCGCGGCCCAGGACGGCGACGACGGCATCCGGGCCGGCGTCGCCAGCAGCGGGTCGGCGGTCAGCAGCGTCTCGACAGCGGCCGCGGCGTGGGGGCCGTATCCGGCGGCGGCTGTCCGGACCTCGTCGGCAGGCAGATGCCGCAGCGCCCGCTCGGCGTGCCGGCGAGCCGGTCCCGCCGGGCCGACCGCGGCCGGGATCAGGGCACGGGCCGCGGCGGCGGGGTGCCGCGCGAGCCAGGTCTGTGCGAGGCGGCGCATCGACTTGAGCCGGGCCAGCCAGTCGGCGACCAGCTCGGCGACCCGCGGCGACGCGAACGGAAGCAGCAGCGGCCCGTAGTCGGCCGGCTTGCCCTCGGCGACGGTAAGCAGCGCGGGCAGGGCGCCGGTCTCGTACTTGGCGGCGGTGAGACGTATCCAGGTGTCGAAGTCCCACAACTGCCACGGTCGCCAGTGCTCCAGCAGTGGCCGGGCGATCTCCTCCGGCGCGAGGGTGAACAGCTGGGCCTGCTCCCACCAGCAGGCCGACCCGGCGGTGACCTTGGCGGCGACCTGTGTCCAGTCGGCCGGCACGTCCTGGTGGAACCGCACCGGGGTCACCGCCCACTGCTCGCGCTCTCCCGGCAGCCAGGCCACGGACGCCGCGTCCGGGCAGCTCAGGCCGGTCACGACGGGTGGCTTGGCGGGTTTGGCGCGGCGGCGCGACCACGGCGGGTCGGCGAGCACCGGTGGGACTCGCGACAGCGGGGCGGTCACCACCGAGTCGGCCTCGGCGAGCACGGCCCGGATCCGGTCGGCGGCCTCGGCTGCCAGCCCGGGAAGCACCCGGTCGACCAGGTCACGGTTGGTCAGGACGTGGACCCGCAGCATCTCGGCCACGGCCGGGGTCGACGTCGCGGCGGCGAGGATCCGCAGGGCCCGTTCCGGGAACCGCCCGGCCGCCTCGATCAGGGCGGGTCTGACGTCACGGTCGGTGATCCGGGCGACCAGGCCGCGCATCACCGGGTCGGACGGCAGCGTGGACAGCACCTCCAGCACCCAGCGCCGGCCCTCGACCCCGAGGACGGCGGAGGCGTCCTGGTCGGCCCAGTGGAACAGGGCCGGACCGGCCTCACCGCCGAGCGCCTCGGCCACCGCCACCAGCGCCGACGGGCGGCGCAGCAGCATCCAGGCGTCGGCGACCTTGGCCAGGGTCGCGGCCTGCTCGCCCGTGCACGCCGCGTAGAACAGCATCGCGGCGCGGGGCCCGTCGGCGTCGGCCACCACGGCGGCGACCTCCTCCTCGACCCGGTCCGCCCGGGGGACGAGCACCGAACAGGCGACCCGGGCGTACGCCGAGCGTGTCCGATACGCCTCCAGTGATGCCACGACCTGCTGGAACTCTGTCTCCGGGGCGGCCACGAGCGCGTCACGCACCCGCAGGAGCACCAGCAGCGGCAGGTCGGCGAAGTAGCCGGGACGGGTCTCGCCGGGACGCAGGTAGCGGACGCCGACGTCACGGCTCGGAAGGTGGCGCTGGTTGGCCGGCAACGTGTCGTCGACGACCAGCATCGACGCCAACTCGACCGCGGCCGGGGCGGCGAACGGCAGCCCGCGCTCGCTGATCCACAGGTCGGCGAAGAGGCCGATGTCGTCGTCGTTGCCGCGGCGGTAGAACTCGGTGATGGCGGCGACCGCGCCCGCCCCGGCCGGTGGCGCGCCGGCGTCACCGGCCTGCCACGCCTGCCCGGCGGCCCGCAGCGGCGCCTCGGTGGCCGGCCGGTCGAGCACCCAGGGCACCGTGGCCGGCTGGTCGGCGAGCAGTCGGGCGATCAGCTCGCGCGCTCTCGGGTCGGGTGTGAACGCGGGCACGCCGGTACTGCCGCGCCGTGGCCGCCGGTGCCGCAGCCACGCACGGGGCAGCTCGAAGACGCTCTCATACCCTGAATCACCCATGCCGCTCCGCTCTCGATCGACCACCGTCCTCCCCGGCGGTCGGCGAACCGTACCGCCGGGGTACGACACTCCCCGTCGGGGTCCGGCATCCCATTGAGTGAGGTCGGCCCTCATGAGGATCAGGGCGGCTCGGAGAGCGTACAAATGGGAGGCATTAGGGTCTGGCGGTGTGACGATCCAACTCTGCGTGCTGCTGTGGGCACGGCCGGGCCGCTCTGACGCGATGGCCGCCTATGAGGACACCGTTCTCGCGCTGCTCCCCGACCACGACGGCCGCCTGGTGCAGCGGGCCCGCACCCGTCCGGACGCTCCGGACGGCGCCCCCGACGAGACGCAGCTGATCGAGTTCGCCGGGCAGGCCGGTTACGACGGTTTCCTCGCCGATCCGCGCCGCGCCGCGCTGTCCGCCGAGCGGGACGCCGCGATCGCCCGCACCGAGCTCTTCCCGGTGACCCTCGATCGCGCCTGAGCTGTGTGGACGGCCGTGGGCCGTAATATCGGCGGATGCTGCGGTTCGAGGTGCTGGGCCCGGTGCGGGTGTGTGCCGCCTCCGGTGAGCTGACACTGCCACCGAAACCGCGCGCGCTCCTGGCTGTCCTTCTGGCCGCGCGTGGACGCCCGGTCACCGTGGAGCGGCTGCTCGGCGAGTTGTGGCCGGACGGGGCGCCGTCGACGGCGAGCGCGACCCTTCAGATGCACGTGTCGGCGCTGCGCAAGGTGGTCGGTGACCGGGTCCGGACGGCGCCGGGCAGTTACCGGCTCGACCTGGCCGGCGCGGAGTTCGACGCGGCCGAGTTCGAGGACGGCGGTGACCTGGGGCTGTGGCGCGGAGACGCCTACGAGGGCGTGGCCGCTGGGCCGTCGGTCGCGGCGGACGCGGCCGGGCTGGGCGAGAGGCGGCTGGCGGCCCGGCTGCGGTGGGCACGGCAGGCACTCGACCAGGGGCGGCACGTCGCGGCGGCGACCGAGCTGGCGGGGTGGGCGGCCGGGCAGCCCACCGACGAGGGCCTGGCCCGGCTGCTCATGCTGGCCCTGTACCGGTCGGGACGCGCCGGCGAGGCGTTGAGCGCGTTCGCCCGTACGGCGAAGGGCCTCGAGGATCTCGGCGCCCGGCCGGGCGGTGAGCTGGAGGCGCTCGCGGCGGCCGTGCGGCGGCAGGATCCGACGCTGGACCGGCCTGTGCCGGGTCTGCCGGCGCAGCGCAACCGGTTCATCGGGCGCCGGGCCGAGCTCGATCGGCTGCTCGGCCTGCTCGGTGAGGCGCGGTTGCTCACCGTGGTCGGTCCGGGTGGCGCCGGGAAGACCCGGATCAGTCTGGAGGTGGCCCGGGAGGTCGCCGGCGAGTACGAGGCGGTGCACGTCGTCGAGCTGGCCGAGCACCGTGACGGGCCGATCACGGTGCGGGTCGCCGCGGCCGCCGGCATCCGTGAGGAGCCCGGCATCCCCGTCCTGGACACGGTGATAGCGCAGCTCAGCGGCCGTATGCGGGGGCCTGCGACCGAGCCGCGCCAGGAGCGGGCGCTGATGATCCTCGACAATTGCGAGCATGTCCGGGCGGAAGCCGCGGAGCTGGCGCACGTCCTGCTCGCGGCGTGTCCCGGCCTGCGGCTGGTGGCGACCAGCCGGGAGCAGCTCGGCTTACCCGGCGAGGTGATCTTCACGCTGGAGGGCCTCACCACACCGTCACCCGGAGTGACCGATGCGCAGGCGGACGCCGTGCGGCTGCTCGCCGACCGGGTCGCGGCGGCGCGTGGCGGGGCCGGTCTCGCGCCGGCCGAGCAGGTCGTCGCGGCCGAGCTGGTGCGACGGCTGGACGGGCTGCCGCTGGCGATCGAGCTGGCCGCAGCGCGGCTGCGGGCGCTGCCGCTCGCCGAGATCATGTCGCGGCTGGACCGGCGGCTCGACCTGCTGACCGGCACGTCGCCGGTGGCCCGGCACCAGACGATGCGGGCCGCGATCGACTGGGGGTACGACCTGCTCGACCTGCCCCAGCAGGACCTGTTGCGCCTGCTCGGGGTTTTCGCGGGCGGCTTCGACCTGGCCGCCGCGGAGGCCGTCTACGCCGCCGACCCCCTGGATCCGCTGACGCAGCTCGTCGACCGGTCGATGGTCGAGTGGCGCGACGGGCGTTACCGGCTCATCGAGACGATCCGGGCGTACGCGCGGGAGCGTCTCGACCAGGACGGACCGGAGCGCGTTCGCGCGTACCAGCGGCTGGTCGATCTGTGGGTGGAACGCCTCGCGGCGCCGCCGCCGTCGGACGGGCCGCAGCACACCGCCTGGCTGAGCGGCATCGCCGCTGATCACGACACGATCGTGGCGGCGATCGACTGGTCGCTGCGGGCCGGCGATCCGCAGAAGGGCCTGACCGTCGCCTCCGGAATGTGGTGGTACTGGTGGATCGCCGGCCGGATGATCGAGGGCCGGGAGTGGCTCGGGCGTGCTCTCGACGCCGCGCCGTCGGCCGCCCCGGCACTGCGTGGCCGGGCGCTGCGGGCGGCGGCCGCGCTGGCCCGCAACTCCGGCGACCTGGAGCAGGCGCGCACTCTCGGTGAGCAGTGTCTGGTGACTTTCCGTGAGATCAGCGACCGGACAGGCGTGCTCGCCGCCCTCAACAACCTGCTGATCACCGCACAGGCGCAGGAGGACTATCCGGCGTCGCTGGAGTTCGGGCAGGAGGCGATCCGGGCCGCCGAGCAGGCCGGTGACCAGCGGATGATCGCCGCCGCTTCCAACAACACGGGCGGCACCCTGCGCTGCATGAACCGGCTGGACGAGGCCGAGCCGCTGTTCGCCCGGGCGCTCGCTGGCTTCCGCGCGCTCGGCGACCGGCGGGGTGAGGCGGCCGCGCTGTCGAACCTGTCGACCACCGACCGGCGGCGCGGCCGGCACGCCCCGGCCCGTGCGGCGATGCGGTCGGCGCTGGCGATCTACACCGAGTTGGGCATCACGGAGGGTCAGCTCGACGCCGTCGAGGGTCTCGCACAGTTGGACATCGCCGAGGGGGACGCGGCCGGCGGCCTGCGCCTGCTGGCCCTGGCCGAACGCGAGCGCGCCGCCCTCGGCGCCCCCAGCTTCACCCCCGACGAGATCGCCGACAAGGAGTCGGCCGAAGCCACCGCAAGATCATCCTTGGGTACGGCCGAACGCGCCGCCATCTACCGCGAGGCAGACGCCCTGACCCTTTCGGAGGTAGTGAACGCGCTGCTCCGGTGAGTCTTTGGGGTTTCTTTGGCGGCCGGGCGGATGGTTCTGGGCAACGGCAACCGCCTCACTTCTTCCACAGGAGAAACCCATGAAGCACCGCCTCGTCGCCCTGACCGCCGTCGTAGCCGTCGCGTTCACCGGCGGATGCGGCGTGCTCGGCAACGCCGCCGCCGGCGCGTCCGACATCACTTCCACCAGCCCGGCGAGCAAGAACAGTTCGGCGAGCGAGAAGAACTCGACCAGCGAGAACCAGCCGGCGACCAGGAGCGCCGAGCCGACCCCCTCTGCGAAGAAGAAGGGCACCGGCGACATCCCGGACCCGTGCACGCTGCTCTCCGAGGCCGAGGTGGTCGACCTGACCGGCCGTGAGATCACCCAGATCGACGAGGACGGCGGCGACGCCGGCGACCCGACCCGCTACTGCCAGTGGCAGCAGTCCGGCGGCCAGCTCGCCGTCTTCCTGAGCCGTACCACCGCCGAGGACTTCCAGATCACGATCGACGAGGCCGAGTGGGTCGACGGGGTCGGCCAGGACGCCTACACCCACTCCGGTCACCTGTACGTCCTGCAGGGCACGGTGCAGATCGACGTCTACTCGCGCGGCGCCTCGAACGCCGGGAACCTTGCCGACGCCACGGCGGTCGCGAAGACCCTGATCCCGCGGATCTGAGCACCGACCTGAACACGGGGCCGGATCAGCCGAACAGACAGGTTTCGGCTGATCCGGCCCCGTACTCGCGACCACGTGGTGACCTGGAACGATGATGAGCACCGTCACCGCGCTGGCGGGCCTGGCGCTCGCCGTGCTGCCGGCTCCGGCGGCCACCCGCGCGGCCGACCCGGGTGAGGTGACCTGGACGGCCACCCAGCGCCGCAGCGCCGACGCGGAGGACCTCTGCCGGGAGGGCCGCGCCACCGTCAAGGCGACCTACACCGGCGTGCACGGCATGACCGCCCTGCTGGTGTCCGGTGGGAAGGCCGACTATCCCGACCACGCCGCGTTCTCCCGGGGCCCGCTGATCTTCTCGTCCAGCACGTTCGACGGCGCCGACAGCCACGGCTCGTCGATCAGCGCCCCCGACGCGGGCGGCCCGGACGCCGCCGGCCCTGCGGTCCTCGGGATCGAGGTGCTCGACCTGAGGACCAACCGGTTCACCTGGTTCTCCAGCTGGGACTTCCCGCTGGCCTGCGGCTACGACTACGAGCTCACGATCGCGGACGTCGAGACGGCCGCCCCAGCGGGGTGAACCGGGCGCCGAGCGTCGGCACCGACACCGGCTGCGGAGCCTTCTCCCCGTCGATGATCTCGGTCATCCGGCGGATCGTCGGGTCCCCCTCGTCGGCCACGTAGTCGTGGTCGCGGGTCTCGTCGGGGCCGTCCGGCACACGGGCGTTGCGGAAGACCGGTGTGAGCGCGAACGTGACGATCAGGTTGACCGCGAGCGCCACGATCCCGACGTAGATGCTGGCGTCGCTGTCGATGCCGATGGTGTCCAGTGGCCACGCCGACCCGCCGAAGTGCTCCCGTACCACCGTGCTGCCGTTGGTTTTCGGAATCTGATAGAGCATGACTATTCCGACGAGCAGGCCCGCGCCGATCCCGCTCGCGAGCGCCCACCGATGGAACCAGTTGGTGTAGAGACCGAGCGCCACGGCCGGCAGCGTCTGCATGATCACCACGCCGCCGATGAGCTGCAGGTCGATCGCGAACTGGGTGTTGAGCAGCAGGATCACGAGCAGCGCGCCGAACTTGACGGTCAGCGAGACGATCTTGCTGACGTACGTCTCCTCCTTGGCGGTGGCGTCCGGCCGCAGATAGACGCGGTAGATGTCGCGGGTGAACAGGTTCGCCGCGGCGATCGACATGATCGCCGCCGGCACCATGGCGCCGACGCCGATGGCGGCGAAGACCATGCCGGCGGTCCAGGAGGGCGCGTTCTCGTTGAACCACTGGGGTACGACGGTGTTCGCGTTCCCGCCCACGGCCGTGGTGCCGCTGTAGATCGCCGCGAAGCCGACGAGCATCAGCACGCCCAGGGTGAGCGTGTAGAGCGGCAGCACGGCCAGGTTGCGCCGCAGCGTGCCCCGGTTGCGCGAGGCCAGCACTCCGGTGAGCGTGTGGGGGTAGAGGAAGAGCGCCAGCGCCGACCCGAGCGCCAGGGTGACGTAGTTGAGCTGGCTCTCCGGCGCGAGCAGCAGCCCGTCGTCGAGTCGTGCTGTGCCCGCGTACTTCGCCTCGGCCAGCCGGAACACCGGATCCCAGCCGCCCGGCATCATCGACACGATCATGATGACCGACAGCACCGACCACAGGACCAGCGTGTCCTTGACGATCGAGACGAGCGCCGGCCCGCGTAGCCCCGAGTTGAAGGTGTAGAGCGCCAGCACCAGGAACGCGATGGTCAGCGGCCAGCCCTTGGGCAGGCCCATCACCTCGAAGACCGCCTCGATGCCGATCAACTGCAGCGCGATGTACGGCATGGTGGCCACGATGCCGAGCACGGCGATCCCGGTGCCCAGCCCTTTCGAGCCGAACCGCGCCCGCACGAACTCGGCCGGCGTGACGAACCCGTGCACGTGACAGACCGACCAGAAGCGGGCCAGCACCACGAACAGCATCGGATAGACGATCACCAGGAACGGCACCGGGAAGAACCCGGCGGCGCCGACGCCGAAGACGAGGGTGGGCACGGCGACGAAGGTGTACGCCGTATAGACGTCCCCACTGAGCAGGAAGAATGTCACCCAGTTGCCGAACGCCCGGCCGCCCAGCCCCCACTCCTCGAGGCTGTGGATGTCGTTGGGGCGCCGCCATCGGGACGCCGCGAACCCCATGATCGCGACGACCCCGAAGATCAGTGTGAAGACGATCAGTTGAACCCTCTGATCGCCCATGGTCATCGGCTCCTGGAGTGCACGACGGCGATGACCATGCTGGCCAGGAAGGCGAAGCCGAGTTGGCTCCAGTAGAAGAAGGGCAGCCCGAGGAACGTCGGCTCGACCCGGTTGTAGAGCATCGGCGTCAGAGGGATGACGATCGGGATCAGCAGCAGCCAGTTGCGCCGGTGCGCGTCGGGCCGGCGGAAGAAGCCGCGCAGGGTGCGGAACTGGCGGGGTGGGGCGGCGTGCCGGGGCTGTGCGGGCCAGGCCTGCGATGGGCTCAGCAGGGCGTGGTGCCGGTCGGAAGATCCTGATCCGTATCGCCTGTCCACCATGGCAGCCTCCGGAGGGTGATCATGCGTCCACCGGCCGCAATGTTTGCAGGTGACGCACATCACGGTCGCCCGACGTTCGGACGATGCCGCCTCCACCTTTCGGCTGATTTCTGGTCAGTAACCCTGGTGATTCGCCGCGGGCGCTACCGGCTTCGTGCCACCCCGGCACGCAGTCGATCTTGCCGACTCGGCCGTGGCCCTAGAGTGCCGCGAGTGAGGCCAACGCGGGAGGAAACGGTGACGGACAGCAACGACCCACCATCGGGCAAGGGCCATCGCTGGTTCCTCGCGATCCTGCTGGTCATGGTGACCCTGGCGACGGCAGCCGGACTCGCGCTGGCCCGCAGCCGTGACGCCGCCGCCGGAACCGATCCGAGCCCCGGAGCCTCGGAATCGTTCCAGCCGTGAGCCTATAGACGCGGCGAATTGTCCTCCACATCATCCTCATCGAAGTCGTCGTACTCGTACTCGAAGTCTTCCCGCAGCTCAGGGGCCTCCTCGGCGAACCATTGCGGTACCGGCAGGCGAAGACCGAGTAATTGGATGTCCTGGCGGACGGCGAGCGACATGGGAACTCTCCGAGAACGAGCCGGAATCACGTCGGGAACGACCGTAGAAAAGCCGGGCGGAAACCGTCAACGAATCCCGCCACTCCCTTACGTCATTCCTAGTCGATGCACAGTGCTCGCACAGTGGAATTCACGGGACTGCGGTGATCTGCGCCTCTCCCCGGCAGGACTTGCGTGACCAGGGGTTTTAGGGCAGCCTAACGAAGGTAAGCCTAAGCAAAACAAGGGATCCGCGCTCGATGTACGTCTGTATATGCCACCACGTCCGCGAACGTGAGGTCCGTGCCGTCATCCGTGCCGGCGCGCGCACCGAGGAGACCGTGGGCGACGCCTGCGGCGCGGGGACGGGGTGCGGCAGCTGCCTCGACCGGATCTGCGACCTGATCCAGGAGGAGAGCACCGACACGCGCCTATCAAAAGTCGCATAGCGTCACAAACCCGTTACGATCAACTCCAGTCAGGCCATGACTGGGGGTATTTGGCATGCAAGGTGACGCCCGTGTCATCGAGTTCCTCAACGAGCAACTCACCGCGGAACTGACCGCGATCAACCAGTACTTCCTGCACGCGAAGATGCAGGAGAACTGGGGTTACACCGTGCTGGCGAAGCACACGAAACACGAATCCATCGACGAGATGCGGCACGCCGAGGTCCTCACCGACCGCATCCTCTTCCTCGAGGGACTGCCCAACTACCAGAAGCTGTCCGTGCTGCGGATCGGCGAGACGGTCAAGGAGCAGTTCGAGTGCGACATGAAGATCGAGGTGGAGGCCGTCGACCGGCTGCGCCGCGGCCTGGAGCACATGCGCTCCGTCGGCGACGTCACGTCCGCGCGGATCTTCGAGGACATCCTGTCCGACGAGGAGCACCACGTCGACTACCTGGAAACCCAGCTCGGCCTCATCGAGAAGCTGGGTGAGGCGCTCTACCTGCAGAACGTCACGGAGCATCCGGAAGCGGGATGATCCGCGGCGCGTCAGCCCGCCAGCAACTCCGACAGCGTGACGGGCTCCAGGCCACGACGGCGGAGCCCACCGAGGATGGCCGGCAACGCGTCATCGGTGTACTGCGCGTTCGCCTCGGTCACGTGCATGATCACCACCGAGCCCGGCTTCACCTGCGACAACACCGCGTTCACCACCGGGTCCGGACCACGCGCGAACGGGTCGCCGCTCACCACGTCACCGTCGACCACGGTGACCCCGAGCGGCGCCAGCGCCCGCAACGCCGCCCCGTCATGGCACAGACCCGGGAACCGGAAGTACCGGGTCTGCCGCCCACCGAACGGCTCCAGCACGCGGAACGTCTTCGCCACGTCCTCGGTCATGTCCGCCGACCTCACCCGCGGCAGGTCGTAACAGTCGCCGGTGAACGCCGCATGCTCATAGCTGTGGTTCGCCACCTCGAACAGCGGGTTGCCCACGATCCGGCGGGTGACCTCGGGATACTCCTCGGCCCACTGCCCCGTGACGAAGAACGTGGCCGGGATCCGACGCTTCTCCAGGATGCCGAGCAGGCGCAGATTCGCGTACGACCTCACCTCGCCCCGCCGCAGCCGCGCCGCCATCGCATCGGTCATGTCCGCGTCGAACGTGAGCGCCACCCGCTTGACGTGACGCGGCCCGTGCTGCACGACGGCCGGCTGCCGCCCCGCCTCCACAGCCCCCGGCGTCACCGCTCCCGAAGTCACTACTCCCGGAGTCACCGCTGCCGACCGCGGAGGAACCGAGACGGCCTCCACGATCGGCGACCGCACCGACACCGGAGTCTCGGTTCTCGGCGTGGCCTCCGCACACCCCGCCAGCATCAGCACCGCTACGAGGGCGAGCGCCCGCCGATCGACAATCATGCCCGCGAGGATGGCAAAGCCATGCCACCGCGTCCATCCCTCGAGCTACTGGACTCCCGCTCGCTCCTACTCCTTGACCCCCACGCCGCAGTACTGGTTCACGTCGGCGCCCGGGTCGCCGTCCGGCCGCCACCGGTTGCACGGAACGACACCCGGCTCCAGCAGGCGCAGACCGTCGAAGAACGCGGCGATCTGCGCCGAGCTCCGATACTTGATCTTCGGAGTCCCGCGTTCGTTCCAGAAGTCGACGATCCGGTGCGCCTCGTCGGTGTTGATGTCGTGACACCCGTGCGCGATCACCAGATAGCTGCCCGGCGCCAACTCGTCGACGAGCCGCCGGACCACCGCGAGAGCCGTCTCGTCATCCCGGATGAAATGCACGATCCCCAGCAGGGTCAGCGCGATCGGCTGGGAGAAGTCGAGCGTCTCCCGGGCCGCGCGCAGAATCGACTCGGGATCGTTGAGGTCGGCCTCGACATAGTTGGTGACGCCCTCGGCCGTGCCGGAGAGCAGCGCCCGCGCATGCACCAGGACCAGCGGATCGTTGTCGACGTAGACGACCCGGGTCTCCGGCGCCACCGCCTGCGCCACCTGGTGGGTGTTGTCGGCGGTCGGCAGCCCGGTGCCGATGTCGAGGATCTGCCGGATCCCGCCGTCGCGCACCAGGTGCTCCACCGAGCGCCGCAGGAACCTCCGGTCCTCCCGGGCGAGCGCGACGATCGACGGCAGCATCCCGGCGATGGCGTCCCCCGCCTCACGGTCGGACTGGAAGTTGTCCTTGCCGCCGAGCCAGTAGTTCCACAGCCGCGCGGAATGCGGCGTGCCGGTGTCCAGATTCGTCGCCGTCGGTTCCGCCACGAGCAACCTCCCCAGGTCCACAGTGCGCATCGACGGCGCTCATCATGCCAGCTCGTCTCCACCCGGATCTCCACCCCTCGATGGTGCCGCTCCACCCGGCACTCTCCGTAACGTCGCGGCCATGGACGACAACCGAAAGAAGACCGTTGACCACCTGCTCACCGGCGACCGGCAGGGCAGCCTCGGCACCCGCATCGCCGGGGAGATCCTCGGCCGAGCCTGATGGGCTGGGCGTTCCTGACCGCCGTCACCCTGCGCACCGAAGGCGCCCGTCACACCTGTCACCCGGCACGGAGGTGGCGCTGCTGCGCACCGCCCGCGAGGCCCTCACCAACGCGGCGCGGCACGCGCCCGGCGAGCCGGTGACCATGACACTGGCCTATCTCCCGGCAGGCGTCCGGCTGACGGTCTCCAACGCCCTCGTGGGCGCCTTCGCCAAGATCGGCGCCCGCAACCGCACCGAGGCCGCGCGCTACGCCACCCGCCTCGGCCTCACCCACTGAGCACCGGGCCGTGCCACACTGCGGTGAGGAGGGGGATGCCGATGATCAGGCAGGACTTCCTGGAGACGGCCGCGGTCGCCACCACGTTGCTGGCCGCGCCGGCGGTGGGCCGGGCGTGGGCACAGTCGAGCGCGCTGCGGGAGTTCCGGATCCGCGGGCTCGCCGGTCACCTCGCCGGGCAGGTCACCGTCGTCGCCGCCGTGCTGGACGCGCCACCCCCGGACACGCCGCCGATCTCGCTGGTCGACCACTACGCCCGGTCGACGTGGTCCGACGGCGCCATCTACAGCGATCTCAACACCGGCATCCGTGAGGCCGGGGAGCAGACCGCCGCCGACGGGCACACGGTCCTGCACGAGCGGACCGCCGCGGTCCTGGCCGACCTGCGCGAACGACTTCCCGCTCAACCCGGCGGCCGGGTGATCGCGCTGCCGTTCGGGCCGTGGGCTCTCACCCTGGACGACTTCCTGGCGACCCGGATGCTGGAGATCGCCGTGCACTGCGACGATCTGGCCGTCAGCCTCGGGATCCCGACCCCGGAGCTGCCCCGGTCCGCGGCCGACACCGTTCTCACCCTGCTGTGCCGGTGGTCGGCGGCCCGGCACGGCCACACCGCCCTGATCCGTGCTCTGGCCCGCGCCGAACGCGCACCGGCCGCGATCAACGCCATCTGACTCGCACCCGATCACGCGTCGGTGACGGGCCCGGATTCGATCCCGGCACAGCACCGGGTGCGGCCTGGCGGACACCGCAGGACCGGGTGAGGCGTGGCCGTACCAAAGAATGGATTGTCGTTCTTGCCGACCGGCCCGGCCGGGCCGTCGGAGGTGGGGCGGGGATCAGGCGGCGTGGCCGGACTGGGCGGCGTGGGCTATCGCCCGGCGCAGCACCGCGACCGACACCGTGAGATCGCCGGCCATGTCGGTGAGGCCGAGCTCGATCCACTCGCGGATCAGCTGGGAGTAGGGGATGCCGGCCTGGTCGGCGGCCGCTCGGACCCGCTGCGCCAGCGCGGGCGGCACCCGGATGCCGAGCGGCACCATCGGCTCGGCTTCGGGGACCGGGGGCAGGCTCACCCGCGTGCCCTCGTGGTAGGTGACGTCTCCGGCGGCGAACGCCGCCGCGGCCGCCGAGATCTGGTCGTCGCTGTATTGCTGGCTCATGACGCGTCCGCCTCCCATGCCTTGAACCGCACCAACTCGTCGGGGGTCATCTCGCGGGCGCCGATGATCTGCTGCCGGTACCCGCCGAGCAGCCGCACGGCGACCACGAGCGGCCGGCCGGTCGTGGTGCGCCCGCTGATCGTGAGAAAGTGCACCCCGGCGCTCTCCGCGGCCAGCGGCAGACGCCGCTGGGCCGAGAGAACCTGGGTGACCTCCTGCGATTCGATGTCACGCAGACGCGCCAAGGCCTCGGTCAGCCATTCGTACCCCACCCTGCCAGCGTAAAACGTTCGTTTGACAGCGTCCATTGGCCCTGCTGTGACAAGACCGTTGTTATTTGCTGGTAGACAACTATTCGTGGCGGACGACTACTTCACCATCGCGCTCGAGCCGGCCGGCGGGAGCGCGACGTCGCGTGTCCTGCTCGGGGGCGCGTTCGACATCGGCACCCGCGAGGACCTGCGCAAGGCCCTGCTCGACCTGGTCGGTGACGACCCCGGTCCGCGGATCACGGTCGACCTCCAGCGGGTGACCTTCATCGACTCCGAGGCGATCAACGCACTGATCGAGGGTTACCTCGCCGCGGAACGGGCCGGGGTCACGTTTCGGCTGGCCGGAGCCCAGGGCATCGTCGACCGGGTGTTGCGGGTGATCGGTCTCGACCACCTCCTGGACCCGCCGGAAGCGGGTGGTGATCAGGCGGGGCGGTGACCGGGCGCTAACCTCGGCACGCGGGAAGCGTGCGGAGAGGAGCAACGAGGTCTTGGGGAACGGGGACGACCTGCGGCTGTTGCGCGCCTATGAGCCGGTGGCCAGGTTCACCGAGGGTGAGTACTTCTTCCCCGTCTCGGTCGAGCGGTATGTCAGTCACGCCAGCCTGTGGCGTCACGAACCCGGGCAGGGGCCGGTGCAGATCGTCGCACCCGGTGACCTGAGCCTCGACGGGCTGGCCGCGGCCGGCGGCGCCGAGCAGGGCCTCGGCTACGCGCTGTCCGGCATCGGCACCGGCGACAAGCACCTCACGCACATCCCGCTGCGCGACCGGCCACCGCACCTGTCCCGGTCCAGCCGGCTCGGGGCGGTCGGTCTCACCGGGCGGATGGTCGACACGCTCAACCGGTTCTCGCTGCTCTTCCGGGCAGCGTGCCCGGTGGTTCGGCGGCTCGTTCGTTCCTGTTGCAGCGCGATCATCTCGAGACGGCGGAGCCCACCTACTACGGGCGGGTGGTCCGGGACGGGTCGTGGATCGTCTGCCAGTACTGGTTCTTCTACAACTTCAACAACTGGCGGTCGGCGTTCGGCGGGGTCAACGAGCACGAGGCCGACTGGGAGCAGGTGACCGTCTTCGTCGACGCGGCCGCCCCGGACGGGCCGGACGGCCTGCCGGCGCCGTCGTGGGTGGTGTTCTCGGCGCACGACGAGGTCGGCGACGATCTGCGGCGCCGCTGGGACGACCCGGATCTGACGACGGTCGGCGGGCGGCATCCGGTGGTGTTCGTCGGCGCGGGCTCGCACTCGGGGCCTACCTGCCCGGCGACTACCTCATCACGGTCAAGCCGCCCCGGCTGCGCGGGCTGGTCGGGGTGTTGCGGTGGTCGGCGCGGCTTCTCGCGCCCTGGTCGCCGGAGGATCAGAGCAACGTCGGGATTCCGTACGTGGACTACGCGCGCGGCGACGGACGCGCGGTCGGACCCGGCCGGGCCGAGTCGTGGAACCCGGTGGTGATCGGCGACGAGACGGGCTGGGTGCGTGACTTCCGCGGACTGTGGGGACGTGACACCCGCGACCGGCTCGGCGGAGAGCGTGGACCGGCCGGGCCACGTTACGCGCGCGACGGCACGGTGCGGCCCGCGTGGTCGGACCCGGTCGGGTGGGCCGGGCTGGCCAAGGTGGTCCCGGATCCGTCCGAGGAGCGGCGGCTCGTGTCCATCCGTACCCAGCGTGATCTTGATCGTCTCGCCGAGCTCGACGACGAGATAGACACCCTGCGGCACGAGCTGACGGTGGCCGCCGCGGGCCTGCCCGCCGCGGCGCCGGAGGTCCGGGCGCTGGCGCCCCGGGAGCAGAAGCTGCTCGGCCTGCGGATGGAACGCACCCGCCTCGCCGACGAGCTGCGCCGGGCCACGACGACCGAGCCGGTCGCCCAGCACCCGCACGCCCACCTGATGCACCGTCGCCTGCCGATCGAGCAGGTCACCGGCTTCCTGGGGCGGGCCCGATCGTGGTGGGCGGTGCTGAGCACCCCGCTGATCCTGCTCGCCATCGGCGCCGTGGTGGCGCCGCCGCCGGTCTCCGGCCAGCAGACCGCACTGGTCCTGCTGCTGGTGATGCTCGGCGTGGAAGGGTTGGTCCGCGGGAAGTTCCTGGCCGTGGTGCTGCGGGTCCTGCTGGCGTTCGTGCTGGTGCTGGCCTTGGCGGTGCTGTGGCTCGAGGGCCGTTACGTGGTCACCTTCGTCTTCTCGGCGGCCGCCCTGCTGGTGCTGCTCGTCAACGTCCGCGAGGCCACCCGCCGCTGACGATCGAGGAGGGCCACTACGGGTGGGGAACTCCTTCTCGGGCCGGTCCTGCATGTAGTCGGCGAGCGTCTCGTAGACGGCCGGGTTGACGATGCCGTGCGACATGCGGTCCGTGTGCGCCGCCCAGTCGGGGTTGGCCAGGTAGCCGGCGACGACCAGGTCGCGGGTGCCGACGACCAGGGCGGCGGTCTTGTCGCTGTCGGTGGTGCCGGTCTTGCCGAAGACCGGGTGCCCGACCACGCTGCGGACCTGCGGGGCGGTGGAGCCGGCGCAGTCGCCGAGCTGGGCGCGGTCGCCGACCGGGCAGCGGGCCGCGTCGAGGGCCTTGCGGGCGACGTCCGCGGTGGTGGCGCGGGAGCAGGCCGACTTACCGGTGTCGACCTCGGTGCCGTCGGCCGTGGTGATCTGCTGGATCGGGGTGGGCGCGCAGTACATGCCGTCGGCGGCCAGCGTCGCGTACGCGTTGGCGATGTCCAGCGGGGTGGACGCCGACACACCCAGGCTGAAGGCGCCCCACTCGTGGGCCTGGGCCGGGTCATCGGCCCGGGTCGCGTCGTCGGCCGACCGGAACTGCACACCGAACCGCTTGGCCACGGCCACCACGTTCTCCGCTCCGGCCCGTTCCTGCAGCGGGATGAAGTAGGTGTTCACCGACCTGCCGAAGCCGGTCCACATGTTGAAGTTGCCCTGCTCGGAGGCGGACGCGTTGCTCGGGCAGTAGTGGCCGTCGCACTCGGGCGGGGCCGCCGAGTCCAGGTAGCGGGACTTGTAGCGCGGCGGCGAGTAGATGGTGGTGTCCAGGCCCATCCCCTTCTCCAGGGCGGCGATCATGGTGAACACCTTGAACACCGAGCCGGCCTGGTAGCCGGGAACGCCGGTGCTGCCGGTGATGATCGGGTTCGTGGTGTTCGGGTAGGTGCCGCGGATCCCCTCCCGGGCCTGCTCCGGGTTCGACGACAGCCTGTTCTGCGGGTTGTCCGCGTCGTCGATCTTGAACTTGCGGTTCGTGGCGAGCGCCCGGACCGCGCCGGTGCCGGGCTCGACGGCGGCCAGCATCAACGCGTTCTGGCTGGTGTCGGCGATGTGCTCGGTGACCCGCTTACGGGCCGCGGACTGGGCGTCCAGGTCGAGGGTGGTGACGATCCGGTAGCCGCCGCTCTTGAGCAGGCGCTCCCGGTCGTACGTCGTCTCGCCGAAGGCCGCCTGGTCCAGCCACCACCGGTAGAAGTAGTCGCAGAAGAAGCCCCAGTGGTTCTTGGCGACCGACACGCATCCCCGGCTGGGCCGCTTCGCGGTGCGCGCCACCTTCTCCTTCTTGGCCTCGGCGCCCTGGGCCGCGGTGATCTGGCCGAGGTCGACCATGTTGTCGATGATGTAGTCGCGCCGGGCCACCGCCTGCGGATAGCCGGTCTCGGTGGTCGGGTCGAACGCGGTCGGCGCCTTCACCATGCCGGCCAGCAGCGCGGCCTCGCCGATCGTCAGCTCGGCCGGCTTCTTGCCGTAGTAGACCTGGCTTGCCGCGTTCACCCCGTAGGCGCCGTTGCCGAACGGGGCCATGTTCAGATAGCGCTCCAGAATCTGCTGCTTGGACAGCTCTTTCTCGACCTGGATCGCATACTTCATCTCGTTCAGTTTCCGCTGGGCGGTGTCCTTGGTGGCATCCACCACCTCCTGCGGATCAGTCGTCGAATAGGCGAGCGCCATCCGCACGTATTGCATGGTCAGAGTGGACGCGCCCTGCTTGCCGCCGCCCTGGTTGTTGTTCACGAATGCACGGGCGACACCTTTCAGGTCGACACCGTTGTGCTCGTAGAACTTGTGGTCCTCGGCGGCGACGATCGCGTCCTGCATGCTCCTGGACATCTGCGCCAGGGGCACGTCGCTGCGGAACTCGTCATACATCAGCGCGATCTGCGTCTTGCCGTCCGACGCGTAGACCCGGGAGACCTGCGGCGACGTCTGCTCGACGAGTGACGGGGGCAGCTCGCCCAACTCCTCGGCACCGGCCTTGGCCGCCAGCCCGGACATCGCGACGGCCGGGAAGGACGCCGCGGCGACCACGAGACCGGCTATCAGGCCGCAGGTGGCCAGGACTGCCACGCTGCGCAGGACACGACGTTCAGGAACTGGCATTCCGGTATTCACTCCACTCAGGCTAACGAGCAGGAACGGCAACGTTCAGGGTTAGGGAAATCCGTCACACGCGGTATCCCGGAACAACGTCGCGCAAACCTGTACGGCACCTGAGAAACGGCTATGAATCAGCGGGAACGGATCGCGGCGAGCCAGCCCCGCAGCCGGCCCGGGGCATCGACGGCGGCCATCAACTCGCGGCCGCGAAGATCGTCTCGTAACCAGGACGGGCAGGAGCCCCGGTAGGACCGGAAGTCGGCCGGCGGGACCGTGACCGGCTTCAACTCCAGCCAGCTGTCCTTCACGAGCACCCCGCGAACCCGGTTACGGGG
This sequence comes from Actinoplanes sp. CA-252034, assembly GCF_050956125.1. Taxonomy (NCBI): domain Bacteria; kingdom Bacillati; phylum Actinomycetota; class Actinomycetes; order Micromonosporales; family Micromonosporaceae; genus Actinoplanes; species Actinoplanes sp. CA-252034. The sequence continues at coordinate 3,927,394 of NZ_CP191846.1, read as the reverse complement.
CAGCGGGAGGTACCCCGGCAGGTGCCCCTTGTCCTGACTGGTGATCTTGAGGACGCTCACCGTCTCGCCGGCGCTGACGACCAGCACCGGCCGGTCCTTACCGAGGCTGTCGTCGTTCTCGAACGTGACGAACGCGTTCCAGATCTCCCCCGCCCGGGGGACCCGCTCCCGGACCGGCAGCACATCCGGCGCGAAGTGCCGCACCAGCGCGACCGCCAGCAGGATCGCGGCCAGCAGGCCGAGCGGCTCGACGAGCAGCATCACCCACAGCGTCCGCGACGAGGCAGTCGCCGGATCCGCGAACACGGGGACGCCGTTGGCCCGCGCCCAGGCTGCGACCAGCCCGGCCGTCACCAGCGCCGCGAACGCCCGCACGACCAGGGGCAGGACTCCCGGCAGGCGCAGGAACGCGAACACAGCCGCGGTCAGCGTCAGCGCGGCGAGCGAGACCGCGGCCGCCGGCCAGAACCCGTCGACCGGATAGCCGGCCACGTGGGCCAGGTATCTCGTGCCCGAACAGCAGGACAGCAGGAGCAGTGCCCGCAGCCACAGGGCGGACGCCGGCTCGGCCCGGCGCGGGCGCAGGCGCCGGGCCGTCAGCAGAGCCACCCCGCCGGCGACCAGCAACGTCAACCCGATCGCGGACGTGCTGGGCGAAGCCTCGATGAGCAGATCGGCCGGGGCCGACATGAGCAGGGCGGCCCCGGCATACAGGATCACCACCATCGGGGCGACGATCAGCCCGATCGGTCGCAGGAGCAGACCGATGCGGTCCCCGAGGATCACGCCGAACAGAACGCCGACGATCACCACCGTGATCACCACGAGCGCGCCCGTACCACTCAGCAGATCCACCCGCTCAGCTAAGCACAGCAAGGAGTCCTGAGTGGACAGCCGTTCAGCCGCCGGTGATGCTCCAGTGCCACGCCTCGGACGGCAGGTTCACGAAGCCGTAGTCGGCGGCGTGCGCCGACATCCAGGCGAAGGCCTTGCTCTTACGGGTCAGCGTCCTACCGCCGGAGGTCACGTCCACGGCCAGGCCGAGCTCGTGCAACGACCGGCCGGGGATGGCCGTCGGCACCCGGCACGACGATGCGGGGGCGGTCCAGACGTCCGGGCAGCCGTTGATGGTCCGCAGCTCGATCTGCCGTTCCTTGGTGCGGAAACCACCGCCGGACATCACGACGCCGTCGGCCCTCGCGTCGTCGATCATGCGCTTGAAGGCGAACGCGACGTTCTTGTGCACCGTCGTGCCGTACACGTTGGTGGTGTCGGTGACGGCGAAGACCGGCCGCACCTCGTCGACGACACTGCGGCTGATCGCGGCCGCCTGGGTGGCGTAACCGGCCGCGGTGCCCGCCGTGGCGATCCGGTTCTGGGTCTGCTCGACAGCCGCGGAGCCCCTGCCGACCGCCGCGAGCGAGTCGACCACGGCTGAGGTGGTGGCGCCGGCGACCTTCTTCGCGGCGCGCAGCTCGGCGGCCGCCTGGTGCAGGCGGGTCCGGCGGGCGTCGCGGACAGTCGTCGCCGCGGTCACCGCACGCTTGGCCCGGGCGATGGCGGCGTTGCTGCGGGGCTTCTGCTTCGACTGGCGGGCCAGCGCGTTCTTCGCGTCGGAGAGCGCCCGCTCGGCCGACTTGAGCTTCTCGTGGACCGCGGTGTGCCCCGCGGTCACCGTGGCGAGCGTCTTCTGCGCGGCGACACTCGCCTTCTGCGCCTTGGCCGCGTCGGTGTTGCGCTTCTTCAGGTCGGCCTGCTGCGTGACCAGCGTGGCACGCAGCTTCGCCATCGTGGCGTCGGCGGTGAGGCTGCGGTACATCAGGCTCGCGTAGGACTTCGCGACACCGGGCACCGCGGCCTGGGCCGCTGCCGGGGCACCGGCCACGGGCGCGACGCCGGTGAGGGTCAGGGCCGCGGCGGCGACGAGACGGATTCCACGGTTGCGCTTCTTCACCGGGTGTACGCTCCTGAAGCTCAGTCGGCAGTGACTTCCGACTGTGCGCAGCTTGAGGTGCGATTACGGCCCGGTCGAAGTGCGGGACGGTTGCACCGGCCTATCCGGTGGTGACCCGCCCCACCATCGACTGCGCCGCCGCGGTGACGAGCCTCCGGTCGTAGGTGACCACGAACGCGAACTGCCGGTCCGGGTCGGCGCCGTCGTCGCCCAGGTCGAGGGCTATCAGCGCGGCCGACATGTGTGCGCCCAGCACCACCACGGTCCACTCTCTCGCCAGCGGGTCCTGTGGCGAGAGCGCGGCGCCACGGACCCCGGGCGCGGGCGATGACGGCATGCCGACCCCGAGCGCCGCCACGAACGGCAACCGCACGGCCAGCTCGGTGAACCGCCGTACCGTGGACGGCCGGAAGAACCGCACGTCCTCGAACGCGGCCAGCACCAGCGGCGGCACCCTCTCCTCCAACGCCATCAGCTCCAGCGTCTTGGAGACCGGCACGAGCAGATGTTTCGGCGCGTGCCGGATCTGCCGGTCGGCGCCGATCAGCTGGTACGGGCTACCCGCCAGCGCCGAGCCGATGGGCCGGGCCGCGAACCGCTCCGGCGCGGACACCGAGGGCACGAACGCCCTCTCCCCCGGCCCCACAGCCAGCCCTGCCCGAGGCTGGCGCCCAGCACCTGCGCCCGCATCAGGTCGTCCGGAGTCTCGATGCCCTCGGCGACGACCTCGGCGCCGGCCTGCTCGGCGTAGGCACGGACCGCCCCGGCCACCGTCACGGTCGCCGGGTCCTTGACCGTGCGCAGCAGCTTCAGGTCGAGTTTGACCACCTCCGGCCGCAGCAGCGGGATGAAGGCCAGCGACTCCGGGTGCACGCCCACGTCGTCCAGGGCGATCGCGCAGCCCGCCGCCCGCAGCTGCTCGGCCCCGGTGAGCACGCCCGCCAGGTCCTCGGCCAGCGCCCGTTCGGTGATCTCCACGACCACCTGGACGTGCGCGGCCCGGGTCGCGAGCGCCTCGAGGACGACGTCGCGCCGGCGGGTGAGCGTGTCCGGCTCCAGGTTGACGAAGAGCGTCACCGGCTGCCCGTGCGACAGCCGGGCCGCGTCGGCGAGCGAGGCCCGCAGCGACGCCCGCTCCAGATCGGCGAGCCGCCCGGTCTCGCGGGCCGCGTCCAGCAGCTGCACCGGCGACTGCCAGCCGGAGTCCGCGGGCGGCCGCAGCAGCGCCTCGAAGGCGGGCACCGCCCCGCTGTCCAGGTCGACGAACGGCTGATAGATGCAGTGCAGGCCGCCGTCACGCAGCAGGATGTCGAGGGCGACCCGGTCGGTGGTGCCGATGGAGCTCACCAACTCCCTATCGGCACCCGGCCTGCTCCGCTGAGTAGGGCGTCGATCACTCCGGCGCGTCCGCGACGCCGGAGCACGGAGCGTCACGCCGGCCTGCTCACCCGCAGGGTGCGATGCCGTTCCAGGCCTCGGCGGTGGCGTACGCCCACAGGGTGCCGTCCTCCGGGAGGGTCACGGTGCGGTCGGGGATCTCGGCGCAGTCGCGGGCCTTCTCCACGGTGGGCCAGCCGCCCAGGGTGAGCTTGTAGTCGACGGTGGCGCCCGGGGTCACGCCGGCCAACTGGACCTTCCAGGCGGTGGTGCTGGTGCCGTCCCAGGACCTCCGCTGGTAGCGCATCGCCGGGACCCCGGCCGGATCCCAGTCGGGGCGGCCGGTCCCCAGCCTCGCCAGGGTGCCGGCCAGGTGGACCCGGGCGGGTGTGCCGGCGGGGACGGTCACGTCGACGATCACCGCGGATCCGGTGCAGACCGCGCACTCGCCGCCCGGGGTGCCGGTCGCGTCGTGGATGGTACGGGCCACGTCGATCAGGCCACCGCCGATCGGATACGAGCTGTTGTACCAGCCACCACCCAGCGGCAGCCGGCGGGCGTTGCCGGTCAGGTAGGCGCTGACCTGTGCGGGCGTCAGGCCGGGGCGCCGGGACAGCAGCAGAGCGACGGCCCCGGAGACGTGGGCGGCGGCCTGGCTGGTGCCGCGCATGGCGGCGTACGAGTCACCGGCCGGCGCACGGGCGCCCGCGTCGACGGTCGACAGCACTCCGTGGGCGGGATCGTTGTCGCGCCAGTAGCCCCATCCGCCGGGCGCGGCCACCTCGACGGTGTCGCCGTGGTTGGAGTACGACGCCAGGTACCCGTCGTCCCCGGTGGCGCCGACGGTGATGACCCCGTGGCAGTTGGCCGGGTGGTAGTCGGCGGCGTCGGCGGCCGAGTTGCCGGCCGACACGACCACGCTCGCCCCACGGGAGACGGCCGTGTCGACGGCGGCCTGCACGGTGGGGCCGCACGGTCCGTACCCGCCGAGGCTCATGTTGATGACCCGGGCCGGGGTGGTGTTGACCGGTGCTCCCGGGACCGGCGCGCCGGACGCCCACACGATGGCGTCGGCGATGTCGGAGTCCAGGCCGCCGCACGTGCCGAGGACCCGGATCGGCTGCACCCGGGCGGCGGGCGCGATCCCGGTGACCCCGATGCCGTTGTCGCGGGCGGCGGCGACGATGCCGGCGATGTGGGTGCCGTGCCAGCTGCTGGGCGAGAAGGCGGTGGCCCCGCAGTCGCCCTCGTCGTTCCAGTCGCCGGGGTCGCGGGCGTCGCCGTCGCGTCCGTCGCCGTCGACGGTGTTGGCCGGGTCGGCGATGAAGTCGTAACCGGCCACCAGGGCGGGCGCCAGATCGGCGTGCGGGCGGACGCCGGTGTCCAGGACGGCCACGGTGACGCCGCCGCCGTCGGCCCCGGTGTCCCAGGCCTCGTCGACGCGGACGGCGCTGTCGGTCTGCGGGTACACCTGCCAGAGCGGCCACTGCTCGCCGTAGCGGGGGTCGCCGGGCGTGGACGTGCGGGTGACCGGCAGGTCCGGCTCGACCGCGGCGACGCCCGGCGCGGCGGCCAGTCGTGCCATGTACGCCCGGGCCCCGGCCGCGTCCAGGGGCTTGACCGGGCGGACCACCTTGGCGCCGGTGGCGAGCGTGCGCATACCGGCCACGGCGGCGGCCCTTCCCGGCTGCGGCGTGACGATGAAAGAGCCGTACGTCTGCCCCTCCCGCAGGCCGTCGGCGGCGATGACGGGGGCGGCGGACGCCGGGCCCGTCACCCCCAGCGGCACGAGTCCGCACATCGCCGCCACGAGCAGCGCGTAGGTGCGCCGACGCGATTCCATCTCGATCCTCCATCAGTCAGCAAGATCTTGCACGAGTTGCAAGAATCATCAGTGACATTCCCGGAGGAGAGTGGCCCGGCATCGTGGCCCGGTCAATGGCTAAGCCCACAGCTCCGCCTCATGGGAGCGCGTTCACCAGGTTTTTCCGTACCCTGAGCTGTGATTGTGAAATGAATGAAAATTTCTCGATGGCGTGCAGATAGTGCTGCAAGGACTTGCGACCACCCGGACGTCTCCCGGCTCGGGCATGATGATCCGATGGGTGAAGGGGCGGAGATCACGACAGCCGGTGACGCGGCGAACCACGAGCTGGTCCTCGCGTTCGGGCGTCTGCAGGGAGCGGCGAACCGGCTGGAGTACATCCTCGGCCGGGCGCTGGAGGAGGAGTGCGGCATCAGCCACCTGATGTTCGAGGTGCTGCTCATCCTCGGGCGTGCCGGTGACGCCGGGCTGCCGATGCGGTCGATCGCCCAGGAGCAGGTGCTGACCACCGGCGGCGCGACCCGCCTGGTGGACCGGATGGAGGCGGCGAGCCTGGTCGAGCGGGCTCCCGACCCGGCCGACCGGCGCGGCACGCTCGTCCGGCTGACGCCGGAGGGCGAGCAGACGGTGGTACGAGCGGCGCAGGTGCACGTGGAGAACATCCGTCGCTACTTCGTCACGCCGCTGCCGCCCGAGCACCTGAACCGCTTCGCCGAGGACCTGCGGCTGCTCAGCCACTCGGCCCGCGACGCGCTGCCCCGCCTGCGATAGACGCCTTCCGATCAGTCGGTGTGGATCGGCAACCGCATCCGGACCCGGTAACCGCCCTCCGGCGTCGGACCGGACTCCAGCGTGCCGCACAGCAGGTCGGCACGCTCCTGGAGGCCGATCAGCCCCTGGTGCGCGCCGGGCAGCGGCAGCGACGGACGCGACGGCGGCCCGTTCGTGACCGTCACGCCGACGAACTTGCCGTCATGCCACAGGTCGACGGTCGCGGCGGCGCCCGGCGCGTGTTTGCGCACGTTGGTGAGGGCCTCCTGGACCGTACGGTAGATGGCCCTCTGCCGTGGCGTGCCGACCGCGAGGCCCAGGTCACCGGTGAGATCCACGTCGATGCCGCTGTTGGCGATCAGCGTGCACAGGTCGGCGAGGGTCGGCTGCGGGGTGAGCTGGGTGATGTCGTCACCGGACGCGCGCAGCAGGGTCACCATGGTGCGCAGCTCGTCGAGCGTGCCGACACTCAACGACCGGATGGTGCGGGCCGCGTCCCGGGTGTCCTCGTCACCGGCCGACACCTGCAGCGCCCCGGCCTGCACCGCGATCAGGCTCACCTGGTGCGACACGACGTCGTGCATCTCCCGGGCCAGCTGCGCGCGCTCCTGGGCCAGGATCGCCTGGGCGTGCAGCACCCGCTCGTGCTCCTTGACCTCCTCGATCTCCTCGAGGCGGTGCGACAGGTCGTGGCGGGTCTGCACCAACTGCCCGAGCAGCACCGGCAGGACCACGGTGGCCAGGGCGTAGGCGAAGTAGACGACGCTGTCGCCGATCGGGTCGCCGTCCGGCTCCAACGGTGACGGCGCGGCTGAGGCGACCGCGGCCAGCACCACGCAGACCGACAGCAGCACCCGGTTACGGGAGCGCTCGGCCAGCGTGTAGAGCGCGACACAGGGCGCCACCAGGGCCGCCTCGAGCAGCGCGGCCGGCAGGGTGAGCAGCACGACGGCCAGCGGGAACCGCCGCCGGACCGCGAGAGCGGCGCACGCCACGACCGCCGACCCGATGCTGACCGGATGGTCGCTCCACAGGTCGACCCAGATGTCCGCGGCGGCCACGACGATCAGGGCGAGCTCGATCAGGCGTGCCTTCATCGCCCGGTGTCCAGCAGGCCGGCCCGCTGGGCGAGCAACGCCGCCTGGACCCGGCCGGACACCCGCAGCTTGGTCAGCAGCGCGCTGACGTGGTCCTTGACGGTGCCCGTGCCCAGGTGCAGGCGGACCCCTATCTCCGCGTTGGACAACCCTTCGGCCAGCAGCACGAGCACGTCGCGTTCCCGGTCGGTGAGCCGCTCGACACGGCTGTCGGCCCGGTCGGCGGCGGCCTCGTCGGTGCGGGGCAGGCTGCGCAGCAGGGTCCGCGACGCCTTCGGCGACATCACCACCCCGCCCATCGCCAGGGTGCGCACCAACTGGGCCAGGTGCTCGGGCTCGGTGTCCTTGAGCAGGAACCCGGCCGCACCCTGGTGCAGGGCCTGGAGCACGTACTCGTCGGCGTCGAACGTGGTCAGCATCGCCACCACCGGCGGCTCGGGCAGCTCACGGACCCGGCTGAGGACGGTGAGACCGTCGACGTCCGGCATCCGGATGTCGACCAGCACCACCGCCGGACGATGCTCGCGGACCGCGTCGAACGCGCCCGCCCCGCTCGTGGCCGCCACGACCTCGATGTCCGGCGCCGCGTTCAGGATCAGGCGGAAACCCGATCTCACCAGCGCCTCGTCGTCGACCACGACCACCCGGATCACGTACACCGCCGCTCTGCCCCGTTGAGAATGCCGGTAGCACCCTAGAGCGTTCCCGCCGGCCGGCCACTCCGCCGACCGGCGGGAACGTCCCCGCCACTGGGCTGGATCAGCCGGTGATCCCGTGCACCTTCGGCACCGAGAGGGTGCGCTTCCCGGGCGTACCACCCAGAACGATCTTGCGCAGCGCCGTGTTGTTGGCGGTGCTCAGCTCGCCCAGGCGCTTCGCCGGGTTGGCGACGACCTGGATGTAGTAGGTGCCGTTCGGCAGGTTCGTGATGTCGAACGACTGACCCGGACGATCCTGGCTGTACGTGTCGCCGTTGCCGATGTCGAGAACCTCACGGACCGCGACGACGGTGTTGGCGCCGCACGAGGTGGACAGGTCGGTGTTGTCCGGCCGCCACTTCGCGCCCTTGATCGTGTAGTCCACCGCGTCGGTGTTGGCGAGGCAGAACGCCTCCTTGCCGCTGCGAACCGCGAACCTCTTGTCCGACTTCAGCAGGTTGTACTGCGCGAAGTCGGTGAAGTGCCAGTGCTTGTGGCCGTCCCGGTCGTCCCACTGCATGGTGCCGGCGGGCCGCGAGCCGACCTGCTTGCCGTGCGCGTCGAAGTAGTACTGGTAGGCGTCCATCAGCTCGGTGCCGGTCCGGCGGAACCCGTCCACCACCAGGGGCGACGTGCCCGCGTTCCAGACCGTGGCGCCGAAGTTGACGTACCACCGCCGGTTCTCCCGCGACAGCGAGATGCCCCACGCCGGCAGCGACCGCAGATCCGGCTTCGGGCCGGCCTTCGGGGCCGCCTTCAGCGTGGCCGGACGGCTCGCGGCCGCCCGGAACTCGGACCGGAACGACGACACCTGACGGCTCTCGTCACCCTCGGCCGTGTGCCGGTCGTGGCCGCCGGCGGTGATCGCCATGGCCAGCGCCGGCTCCTCCCGCGCGTCGACCGACCGGGCCGCGGCCACGCCCTCGGCGTCGGTCTTGACGTCGACGACGTTGACGGTGACCTTGGCGGTGGCGTTCTTCGCCGGGATCCCGAACGCCTTGCGGTACTTCGGGTTGATCGTGGCCTCGGCGGTGTACTTCCCGGCGACCAGCTTCGCCAGCGGCGCCGCCGTGGCGGGCTGGTCGGCCACCTGGGCGTTCCAGCCGGCCTGCACACCCCAGACCGAGCCGAGCGTGAACGGGTTCTCCCCACCGCACCGGGTCGGGTACGGGTTGGTCGCCGGAGCGTCGCGCCGGGTCCGCGCCGAGCTGTACGAGTTGCCGCAGAACGCCGTCTTGTAGCTGGTGACGACCTTCCCCGACCGGTCCTTGATGGTGATAGTGGTGAAGTCCGCCAGGCCGGTGAAGTCCCTCGCCGTCCCCGCCGGCAGCTTGACCTGGGTGTTCTTGCCCTTCTTACGGACCGTCCGGTAGGCCACGATCGGCTTGTCGTAGCCGGCCCGCTTGGCCCGGATCTCGAACGGGTCCTTGCCCGCGATCACGTGCAGACCCAGGTCCAGGGAGACGTACACCTCCCCCTCCGCGGCGTAGCGCTCCGCCGTCACCGTGCCGGTCGCGGCGACGAAGCTGAGCGCGGGCGGCGTCGCGGCCGCCTCGGCCACACCGACCCCACCCCCGGCGAGTACGAGCGCGCCCGCCGCGACGCCGACCACCGGCCAGCGCGATCGACGACGGCGGTTCTGCGCGTCAGTCATTCCGTTTCCCCTCGATGTGGCCGGACCCGCTCCGGCCGTCCGAAGCGATCCCACGCGACACCCTGTGAAAGCCCTGTGAAACAGAGCCTGCCGGGCACGAATCCGGTAGAGAGTCCAGCCGGTCGGCGGGGGTCACCCCGCCGGGCGACGGGGAACGACCCATCAGCGCATTGACATGCGCCTGTGCCACCGCGAGGCTGGGGCTCGACTTTCGCGAGGAGGCAGGGTGGGCGGGTTCATCCTGGGCGTGGCGGTCGCGGTCTTCGTCGGGATGCGGCTGGCCCGCCTGCTCGACGCCCGCAAGGGCGCACGAGGCGACTACAAGACGGCGAACACCGGACTGCCCGGCGCACGCAAGAAGTCACGCGCCGCCCTCTTCGCACTGGTCCGGTTCGTCGCGCTGCTCGTCATGATCGGCGCGGCCGTGGTCTACGGGTTCGTGCGGGCCAACGCACAGAGCTGAGCCGTCCCTACCGGAAACGGGCCCGGTCGGTCTCGTACGCCCACATCGCGATCTCCACCCTGTTCCGTGCCCCGATTTTCGCCATCAGGCTCGCCACGTGCGTCTTCACGGTGCTCAGACTGATGTGCAACTCGGTGGCGATCTCGGTGTTGGTACGCCCGCGGGCCACCGCCCCGAGCACCTCCTCCTCCCGCTCGGTCAACGCGTCGACCGGCTGCCGCGCCGGCCCCGCCGGTCCCGCACCGGCGAACGCCTTCAACAGCCGGGTCGTCACACTCGGCGCGATCAGGGCGTCCCCGGCCGCCGCCGCGTGCACGGCCTGTGCCAGCAACGCCGACCCGGCGTCCTTGAGCAGGAATCCCCGCGCACCGGCACGCAACGCCGCATACACGTACTCATCGAGGTCGAAGGTCGTGATGACCACCACCGCGAGCGGATCGGCGACCGCCGGCCCGGCCAGTCGCCGGGTCGCCTCGATACCGTCGACGCCGGGCATCCGGATGTCGAACAGGCACACGTCCGGCCGCAGCCGCCGGGCCAGCTCCACCGCCCGCAGCCCGTCGGCCGCCTGCCCCACCACCTCGATGTCCGGCTCCGCATTGAGGATCATGGTGAGCCCGGTCCGGACGATCTCCTGGTCGTCGGCGACCACCACCCGCACCGTCACGCCAGCCCCCGCGGCAACACGGCAGTCACGGTCCAACCCCGCCCGGCCGCCGGGCCGGCCTCACAGATCCCACCCAGCAACTCCGCCCGCTCCCGCATCCCGGCCAGCCCGAACCCGCCGCCCCGGACGCCGCCGCCGTCACCGTCGTCGCTCACCGACAGCCGCACCCTGGCCGCCTCCGCCGACACCCGCACGGCGATCCGGGTCGCATGCCGGGCATGCCGGCGGGCGTTGGTCACCGACTCCTGGGCCAGCCGGAAGACCGCCGTGCCCACCGCCGGTGACAGCTCGCCCAGGCCCTCGTCGATCTCCACGGTCACCTCCGGCCCCTCCGGCGACGGCCCGGCCAGCGCCGCCAGATCCGCGATCGCCGGGCTCGGCGCCAACTCGGCCGGCTCACGGTCACGCAACGCACGCACCATCGTGCGCATCTCGCCGAGCGCCCGCACCGCCTCCGCCTCGATCACCCGCAACGCGTCCACCGCCGCCTCCGGCGTCGTTCTCGACACCGCGATCCCCGCCTGCGCCCGGATCGCCATCGCCGACACATGATGCGCCACGGTGTCGTGCAGGTCCCTGGCCAGCCGCTCCCGTTCCAGCAGTTTCGCCTGGTCCAGCTCACGAGCCCGCAGCCGTGACCGGTACCGCATGGCCGCGGCCAACGCGAACACCGCGGTCATCACCAGGAACCCGGCCACCAGATCGGTCCCGCGCTCGGTCGCGGCGACCTTCACCAGGATCAGGCCCACCCCCGCCACCATCTCCCGGCCCGAGCCCCACCGCACCACCGCATGGGCGAGCAGCAAGACGAACGCGCCCGACACCAGCTCCGGCTGATGCCCGACGAGCACCGCGAAAATCCAGCTGCCAGCGAACACGACCGCCACCGTGGGCAGCGGCCGCTCCCGGCGCCACAGCAGCGCCGGCACCAGCGCCGCGGTCATGATCACGGTGGCGACACGGTCGGAGACGTCCGTCCGCAACAGTCCCTCGACCGGCACCACGACCAACAGCACGGCGACCAGCGCCAGATCACGGCGGCTGCGGGCCGGCGGATCCGGCGGGCGGGGCTCGGCGAGCAGCGCCCGGAGCGGTTCAAGCACGAGCCGATGGTACGCACGGAGCACGCTCACCGGATTGGCCTGAAGTACGGTCGCCGTCCCCCACTTTCGGCCGGGGCGATCCCGGCCCGCACTCCGATGAACACGGCCCCGCCCACGGCCAGCATCTAGTTCATGAAGTCTCCCTCGAACTGGCTGATCCCGGCCGGACTGCTCGTACTCACCTTCGTGCCGGTGGCCGCCGGCGCGCTGCGGCTGTCCGAGATGGCCGGTGGCGCCCCGGTGCTGCCCGACGGCGACCGGGTCATCCAGTCCCCGGTCGCCCTGGTCGCGCACATCGTCAGCGTCACCCTCTTCGGGATCCTCGGCGCGTTCCAGTTCGCGCCCGGCGTACGCCGCCGTTTCCGTCGCTGGCACCGCATCTCCGGGCGGATCGTCGTCCCGGCCGGGCTGATCGCCGCGGTCAGCGGCCTGTGGCTGACCCTGTTCCTGCCGGCCGCCGCTGTGGACAGCGCCGTCCTGGCCGCCATCCGCGTCGCCGTCGTCGCCTGGATGGTGATCGCGCTGGTCCTGGGCTTCGTCACGGCGCTGCGCCGGGACTTCACCGCCCACCGTGCGTGGATGATCCGTGGCTACGCCGTCGGCATGGGCGCGGGCACCCAGTTCTTCACCCAGGGGGCATGGCTGGCCGCGGTCGGCGCGTTCACCCCGGCCAGCCGCACCGCCACGATGGCCGCCGCCTGGATGATCAACATGCTGGTCGCCGAGTGGCTGATCCGACGCCGCCGGCGCCGTGCCGCGCCGTCACCCCGCACCCTCGTCCATGCCGGATAGGCCCCGCCGCTCAGCGGCAGCCCTCGTCAGCCGCCTCGGCGTAGATCGTGCTCGTTATGGTGTTCCCGCTGCTGTACCGGTAGTCGTCGGGCCAGACGCCCCGGCTTTCCGGGCGGTTCAGCGATTCGTAGGCCGAGGGGCACTCCGAGACGGCCTTCTCGTTGTGGATGACCGCTATCGACCAGACTCCGACGACGGCCGCCGCTATCGCCAGGAGGATCGCGTGGAACCGGGGAGGATCCGGCCTCTCGACGGGCGGCACCGGCTCCGGAAGCGGTTCGGGCTCCGGCGGCGCCGCGGACCGGCGGTGGCAGGCGACGGCGGCCGCGGCGATGCCGCCGAGGCCCACGACGGTCACCGCGGCGAGAGACAGCCGGCGAGACGCCGGTCGGGTGCGCCATCGGGGCAGGGAGAGCTTGGGTGGTTCGATCACGGGCCACCGCATCGGCAACCGAACGCCAACCTGAAGGAAACCATCGGACCATGTCCCGGGCGGGCGCCGACAGGCCCCGGCGGCCCGCCGACGGCTCGGGCCGGCACCTCAGTACCGGTCCGAACGGACACTCCCGAGATCGCCCAGGTAGGCGGGATCGAAATCGGTGGGCGACGCGGGAGGGGAGCCGTACGTGTCACCTGCCGTGGCACAGAGCATGTACCCGACCACCCATGCCCAGACGACGACGGCGGCGATCAACAGGAGGATCACGTTGTTCCGCCGGGACTTCGGGTCCACCGGCGGCAGCGGCGCCGTCACCCGGCGCGGCGGCTGCGCCGATGGAGCACGCCGCTCGGCGGACACCACCCTCACGAAGCTCTCGAGAGCACGCGGAGGATCCGTGTCCGCGGGCGGGGACGGCGACAGCGCGGATTTCTCGTCGGCTCTGCGGCGGCAGGTGACGACTACGGCCGCCGCCGCGAGGCCGGCGACACCGACGGCGGTCGCGGCGGCCAGCGGCAGCCATCGTGGCAGGCCTGGTTCAGGTGGTTCGGTCACGGGCCACCGCATCGGCAACCGAACGCCGACCTGAAGGAAACCGCCCCGGGTGGCCCGTCGTTCACCAGAGGACGTCGTCGCACGCGTCCGAAATGCGACTCATATCGATGAACGTCCGGCTGGACCCCACACTGTAGGCGGTGCGCCGGGCCTCCGCGCACTCCTCCTCGGCCGCGTCGTTGTAGATGACCGCCAGGGCCCACACCGCGGCGACTGCGGCCACGATCATCAGCGGGACCGCCCGGGACCGCCGCGGCCGGGCCGTCTCCTCGGGGGCCGCCGGCGGTGGTGGCGCGGGGACGTCCTCGGCGACGGCGGGCTCACGGCGGCACACCACGACGGCGGCCGCGACCAGGCCGGCGACACCCACGGCGGTCGCGGCGGCCAACGGCAACCATCGGGGCAGGGGGGCTCTGGCGGGTTCGATCACGGGCCACCGCATCGGCAACCGGACGCCGACCTGAAGGAAACCAGGGACGGTGCTCACCGGGCTGTCGTCGATATATTGCCGCCATGACGTCGGACGAGGCACAGCCACGGGTGTTCGTGAACCGCTTCGCCGGTGCGGTGGGGCCGGGGCCGCAGCGCCAGAGCCGGCAGATGTGCCGGTGCGTGGGCTACTCGAAACGGACCCGGCCGGTGGCGGTGGCCTTCCACGGGGAGCGCCAGGACACCGCGTCCTCCGGGTGGCTGCGGATGCTGGAGCTGATCGACGAGGCCGCCGCGGACGGGCGGGAGATGTTCCGGCCGCTCGTCGAGATGACCGCCGACCAGCGCCGGGAGCTGATCACGCTGCCGCGCGAGATCGGCCGGCTGACGAGGGTCAGACACCTGGTGCTGTACGGCAGCAATCTCGTGCGGATCCCGCCGGAGATCGGGCTCATGCGCAGCCTGGAGCAGTTCGAGCCGTACACCTCGTATCGCCTGCACTGGTTCCCCTACGAGTTGACCCGGTGCACGGCGCTGGCCGACAGCACGGTCAGCACCCGGGCGATCTACGGCAACTACAAGCACCGGCCCCCGTTCCCCGCGCTGCGCCCGGTCACCCGCGGCGACCTCACCGACCTCGACCCCTACCGGCACGGCACCGAGGGGGTACGCACGTGCAGCGTCTGTGACCAGCCCGTCGGCGACGAGATGCGGCAGGTGTGGATCTCCCTGCGCGTGGGCACCGACGTGTGGCCGCTGCTGGTGAACGCGTGCTCGCAGGCCTGCGTCGACGCGCTGCCCACGCCCGCCGACGGCCACGTGGCGACCCCGCACCCGGGCGGCCCGACCGTGGTCCAGCCGGACACCCGCTGGTGATCGTCCCGGAGAGCATCCGCGCCGAGCTGGGCGACCCGGTGCTGGTCCGCCGGATCCAGAGCAGCCCCCGCTCGGACGTGAGCGTGGTCGAGTTCGCCGGCCAGCCCGCCGTCGTCAAACGGGTCACCGGCGGCGCCGACGCCGATGACCGCTTCCGCATCGAGGTGGCGGCGCTGCGCTCGGCCGGACGGATGACGCCCGCCCCGGTGGCCGCGCTGCTCGCCGCCGACGAGGCCGAACGGCTCCTGGTCCTGGAGTATCTCGGCGGCGGCACGACCGCACGCCCGTGGTCGGTGGAGTACGCGACCGCCCTGGCCCGGTTGCACGGCGTGCCACCCGGCGACGACGTCCCCACCTACCGCCCGCCGACCGGTGCCGGCGCGTTTCTGCGGCTGGCCGCCCGTTTCGGCGTGCCGGTCCCCCGGTCCGTCGAGGCCGAGGTGCAGGCGTTACTCGACGGGCTGGCCGGTGACGCGCTGTTGCACGGCGACCCGTGCCCCGACAACGCCGTGGTCACCGGCACCGGTGTGCGGTTCGTCGACCTGGAGGGCGCCCGTCGTGGACCGGGCGCGCTCGAGGTGGCGTACCTCCGGACCGGTTTTCCGACCTGCTGGTGTGTCCGCGCCCTGCCACCGCGCCATGTGGCCGAGGCCGAGGAGGCCTATCGCGCGCTCCGGCCGGTCACGGCCGAGGATCTGGCCGACGCCTGCATCGCCTGGCTGGTCCAGGGTGACGCGCTGGTCCAGCGGGCCGAGCGGCACGGCCCGGACCACTTCGACCGCCTGACCCGCCGCGACTGGGAGTGGGGCACTGCCACCGCCCGGGAACGGCTGCTGCACCGCCTCGGCGTGGTCGCCGGCCTCGCCACCCACCGGCCGCGGATCGCCGAACTGGCCGGTCACCTGTCTGCGGCGGCCCGGTCCCGGTGGCCCGGGTCGTCCGCGGTCCCGGCGACCGCGGACAACCCGCTGGACCCCGCCTGAGCCGCGGCTCAGTCAGGTGGGCCGACGGGCCCGCCCTGAGCCGCCGGGCTGTCCGGCGCCCGGCCGGGGACGCGGCGACCGGGACGAGCAGCCCGAGACAGCGGTGCGACACGGGACGACCGCGGGGCCGGGTCGACCGAACGGCTGAAAGGTCAAGAAAGGCTCAAGGCCGACGGCGGTCGTGCCGATGCCAGGCACCATGCCGAAGTTCAAGATGATCGCGTTTCCGGAAGCCAGCGTTCTGGACCGTCGCGTCGCCGTGATCCTGCCGCCCCGGCATGTGTGGGTGCGGGGTGTGGACGAGGTGCCGGAACCCGCCGCCACCGGCCTACCCGAACTGACCGCGGCCGCGTAACCGATGGCCGCACGGCACGTGTGGGCCGCCGGACTGGTCCTCACCGTGGCCGGTTGCGGCACGGCGCCGGCCGACCCGACGGTCGCGGCGCCCACCCTCCCGACATCCGCATCCGCGTCCGCCTCCGCATCTCCGAGTCCGTCCCCCTCGCTCGATCCCTCCCCCTCCCCCTCCCGCTCTCCCTCGAGATCACTCGCGGCGTCCGTGGCACCTTCACGGTCCCCGTCGGCCGCGACGCGGACCAGCTCGGACTGGGAGATCACCGTCTACTACACGGCGGTCGAGGAGTTCCATGACGGAGCGCCGGAGCAGGTCACCGGCTGCCGCACGATGGACTGCTCGGATGGTGACGACGCCCTGGGCACCTACCCGGCCGACTTCGTCGAGGCGGTCCGCGACGAGGGCACCGGGCGCACCCGCTCGGGAAGATATCTCAACTGGTCGTACGACACCGGTTACTGGCTGGATTCGGCGCCGCGCACCAGCAGCGGCGGTTCCCTGGTCCCGTTCGTGTCGGCCGCGGCCGACCCGGGTGTGCTGCCTCGGGGCACCCGCTTCACCATCGCCGGCTGCGGCAGCCAGGAGGACGGCTCCACCGCGCCGGCCGCCGTGTGCTCGGCCCTGCGCGACGCCGACTGGACGATCACCGACGAGTTCACCCCGGGACTCGGCGGCCCCAAGCACCTGGACGCCTACATCGGCGAGGAGACCGGGCCCGGTTTCACCGACTCGCAGTGGTATCTCACGCTCACCGGCGCGCGCCTTCGGCTCCGATAGCCTCGGCACATGATCGTGCCCGGTGAGACCGTCTGGCTCCGTCATCTCCAGCGCCGCCGGCTCGGCCTCGTCGTGCCGTTCCGTGCGGTGGCCGACCTGGGCGACGCGGTCCTGCTGTGGGCGCCGCCGGACGCCGCGGCCTGGCATTTCACTCTGCCCGACGGCCGCGGCATGGGCCGGGTGCCGCTGCCGGAGTGGTCGGCCTCCGACCGGGTCCCGGTGCCGCACACCATCGACCACGGGGTGCTCAGCTGGCATCCGCGCGGGCGCGACTACTCGATCCGCTGGTTCTTCCGGCCGGACGGCACGTTCTTCCGGTGGTACGCGAATCTGGAGGCGCCACCCGCACTGTGGCGTCACGGCGACCTGACCGGCCTGGACACGACCGACTGGGATCTGGACGTGGTGATCGAGCCGGACCGCACGTGGCGCTGGAAGGACGAGGAGTTGTTCGCGTCCCGCCTGACCATGCCCGGGGCGTACTGGGTGGACGACGAGGAGCGGGTGCGCCGCGCCGGCCGGGAGGTGATCGCGCTGGCCGAGTCGGGCGGGTTCCCCTTCGACGGCACGTGGCGCGACTTCCGCCCCGACCCGGCGTGGCCGGCCCTGCCCCGTGAGCTGCCGGGCGGCTGGGACCGGATCGAAACCTGATCCCCGGTGAGGGCTTCATGAATTGATGAATCCATGAGCTCCAATTGCTGCCGAACTCTTCCGCGCGACCGTTCCGGGCGGTCGGCCACGGCGTGACGATGACCGTGTGACCGAGACGACCGTCATTCTGCTGCTGGTGGTGATCACCGCACTCGGGTTCGACTTCACCAACGGCTTCCACGACACCGCGAACGCCATGGCCACGTCGATCGCGACCGGCGCCCTACGGCCCAAGGTGGCCGTCCTGCTGTCCGCCGTCCTCAACCTGGTGGGCGCGTTCCTCTCCGTGGAGGTGGCGCTGACCGTGACGAACGCGGTCATCCGCATCCAGAGCTCCGACGGCACGCCGAAACCCGACCTGGTCGCGGACGGTGGCAGTGCGCTGCTGCTGATCGTGCTGGCCGGCGTGATCGGCGGCATCCTGTGGAATCTGCTCACCTGGCTGCTCGGCCTGCCGTCGAGTTCGTCGCACGCGCTCTTCGGCGGTCTGGTGGGCGCGGCGATCGCCGGTCTCGGATGGGCCGGCGTCAACTGGACCGGCGACGGCTCCAAGCTCGACGGCGTGGTCGGCAAGGTGGTCCTGCCGGCGATCATGTCACCGGTGATCGCCGGGGCGGTGGCCGCGGCCGGGACCTGGCTGATCTACCGGATCACCGTGGGCGTGGCGACCCGGTTCACCGACAACGGGTTCCGCTGGGGACAGATCGGCAGCGCCTCGCTGGTCTCGCTGGCGCACGGCACCAACGACGCGCAGAAGACGATGGGCGTGATCACGCTGGCGCTGATCGCGGCCGGCGAGTGGACCCGGGCCGGCGAGATCCCACTGTGGGTGAAGGTCTCCTGTGCGCTGGCGATCGCGCTCGGCACCTATCTGGGTGGCTGGCGGATCATCCGTACCCTCGGGAAGGGTCTTGTCGAGATCGCCCCGCCGCAGGGCCTGGCGGCCGAGTCAGCCGCCGCCGCCGTGATCCTCTCCTCCAGTCACCTGGGCTTCGCGCTGTCCACCACGCACGTCGCCACCGGATCGATTCTGGGGAGCGGCGTCGGCCGGCCGGGCGCGAGGGTCCGTTGGGCGGTCGCCGGGCGGATGGTGACCGCCTGGCTGATCACACTGCCCGCGGCCGCGGTCGTCGGCGCGCTGATGTGGACGGTGGCCGACCTGATCGGCGGCACGGCCGGCGCGGTGACGATCTTCGTGGTGCTGCTGGCACTGTCGGCGTTCATGTGGCTGCGCTCGCGCCGGGCCCCGATCGACCACAACAACGTCAACGACGAGTGGGACGCGCCCGTCTCCGGCCGTGAGCCGGCCGGCGCGGCGAGCTGAGGAGAGAGCGCATGCACAATCTGACCCTGGCCTTGGAGGGCGCCTGGAAGGTGCTGCTCGTCGGCCTGATCCTCGGTGCGGGACTGCCGGCCCTCTTCGCCGTCGGCATCCGATCGCTGGCGTACGGCGCCGACGGCCCCACCCGCAGGCCGGCCGGCACGATCGCGGGGTACGTCTGCTTCGCCCTGGTCCTGCTCGGGGTGCTGTTGGGAATCACGTTCATCGTGGCGTCCGGTCTCGGCAAGCAGCTCTCCTTCGACGGCGTGCTTCCGACGATCACCGACAAGGGGTGACCGCGATGAGCGAGGAGCGGTCGAGTTTCGTGAGACGCGCCGTCGGGTGGCTGCGGGCCGGCTATCCGGAGGGCGTGCCGCGTCAGGACTACGTGGCGCTGCTGGGCGTGCTGCGCCGCAAGCTGACCGAGGACGAGATCCGTGGCATCGCGGCGAGCGTGGCCGGACAGCACGACCCGATCACGCCGAGTGACATCGAGGAGATGATCAGCAACACGGTTCTGCAGGACGCGAGTCCGGAGGACGTGGTCCGGGTCTCGGCTCATCTCGCGGCGGGTGGCTGGCCGCTCGCCGATCCCCCGGCAGAGT
This sequence comes from Actinoplanes sp. CA-252034, assembly GCF_050956125.1. Classification (NCBI taxonomy): domain Bacteria; kingdom Bacillati; phylum Actinomycetota; class Actinomycetes; order Micromonosporales; family Micromonosporaceae; genus Actinoplanes; species Actinoplanes sp. CA-252034. Next base: position 3,908,002 of record NZ_CP191846.1, on the reverse strand, counting down.
GAAACGGAATGTGATGTAAGCAACCGTTTACTTCGCCTCGACGCTGTCGATAATAAGTCAGCAGCTGTTTACTACTAGCGTCGAGGACACCATGACCCCAACCATCGAGAAGCGCGGCACGGGCGGCGGTCTGCTGGTGCTCTACCTGGCGCTGGGCGGCCTGGCCTTCGCCTGTCTGCAGTCCCTCGTCTCCCCCGCGCTGTCCACCATCGGCCACGAGCTGAAGGTGTCGACCAGCGATGTCAGCTGGATCGTCACGGCGTACCTGCTGTCGGCGTCGGTCCTCACGCCGATCCTCGGGCGCCTCGGCGACATGGTCGGCAAGCGCAGGATGCTGATCGTGGTGCTGACGATCCTGGCCGTCGGGTCGATCGTCGCGGCGCTGGCGACCAACCTAACCGTGCTGATCCTGGGCCGGATCCTGCAGGGTGCCGGCGGCGCGATGATGCCGCTCTCCATCGGCATGGTCCGCGACGAGCTGCCCCGCGAGCGGGTAGCTACCACGGTCGGCATGATCTCGGCGATCTTCGGGGTCGGCGCCGGCATCGGCATCGTGGCGGCCGGCCCGATCGTCGAGCACCTGTCCTGGCACTGGTTGTTCTGGCTGCCGCTGATCCTGGTCGTGATCGCCCTGATCGGCGCGGTCTTCGGGATGAAGGAGTCCCCGGTCCGCACCCCCGGCAGGCTGGACGTCCTCGGTGCGACGATCCTGAGCGTGTCGCTGGTCGGCCTGCTGCTGGCGATCAGCAAGGGCCAGGCCTGGGGCTGGGGCGCACCCGAGACGATCGGCCTGCTCGCCGCCGGAGTCGTCGGCCTGGTCGTGTTCGTGCTGGTCGAGCTACGGGTCAAGGAGCCGCTGATCGACATGAGGCTGATGCGCATCCGCGGCGTCTGGGCGACCGACCTGGTCGCGCTGATTCTCGGGTTCGCCATGTTCGGCACGTTCCTGCTCGTCCCGACGCTGCTGCAACTGCCGGCCGCCACCGGCTACGGGTTCGGCAAGTCGGTCTCCCAGGCCGGCCTGTTCCTGCTGCCCACGGTCGTCATGATGGTGGTGTTCGGCCCGATCGCCGGCCTGCTCAACCGCAAGTACGGCCCGAAGGTCCCGATGCTCCTCGGCTCGATCCTGGTGGTGGCCGCGTTCGCCATCCCCGCCCTCGGGCACGGCGAGATCTGGCAGGTGCTCGCGTCCGGGCTGCTGACCGGCGCCGGCATCGGCTTCGCGTTCGCCGCCATGTCGAACGCGATCATCGAGAGCGTCCCGCCGTCCCAGACCGGTGAGGCGACGAGCGTCAACGCGATCGCCCGGACCATCGGCAGCAGCATCGGCACGGCCGTGGTCGCCGCGGTGATCACCTCGAACACCACGCCGCAGGGCCTGCCCACCGATGCGGCGTTCACCGACGGGTTCTGGGTCTGCGCCGGCGTCGCCGTCCTCGCGATCGTCGCGGCGCTGCTCCTGCCGGGCGCGCGCAAGCGGCACGAGCAGGCGGTCACCGCCGGCGTCACCGACGTGCCGGACGAGCCGGACGAGATCCACGTCCTGCATCGCGCCAACGCCTGACGGACCTTCGGCCCTGCCGCCCACGGCCACCTCCGGCGAAGCCGTCGCATCGACGGAGGTGGTCGTGGTAACGGTCGTGCTCATCGTCCTCGGGCCGCCCCGCCCCGCCCGTGGCCTAGGAGCCGGTCACCTCGCCGATCGCCTGATCCAGGATCTCCAGGCCCAGATCCAGCTCACCCGTCGTCGAGGTGAGCGCCGGCGCGATCCGGAACACCCCGCCCATCCCCGGCAGCTGCACCACGTTCATGTGCAGGCCCAGCTCCAGACAGCGACGGGTGACGGCGGCGCCGATCTCGTCCGCCTGACGGCCCCCGTCCGCGACCAGCTCGAGCCCGATCAGCAGACCGCGGCCACGCACGTCACCGATCACCCGGTGCCGGGTGGCCGATTCGAGAAGGCCCTTGCGGAGGTACGACCCCAGCTCTCCCGCCCGCACGTCGAGCCGCTCGGCCGTCAGCACGTCGAGCACCGTGTTGCCGACCGCCGCCACCAGCGGATCCGACACGTGCGTGGTGAAGAACAGGAAACCCCGGTCGTGGGCGGCCTGCTCGATCTCGGGGCTGGTCACGACGGCGGCCAGCGGCAGACCGGCCCCGAGCGTCTTGGACAGGGTCAGGATGTCCGGGACCACCCCGTCACGCTGGAAGGCGTACCAGTCCCCGGTCCGGCACAACCCGGTCTGTGCCTCGTCCAGGATCAACAGCCCACCACGCGCGTGGACCCTCTCCCGCAGCGCCGCGAGATAGCCCGGCGGCAGGTCGATCACCCCGCCGGAGCTGAGGATCGGCTCGACGATGCACGCCGCGAGGCTGCCCACCGACTGCGCGTCGAACAGCTCGAACGAGAAGTCCAGCTGCCGCCGCCAGTCGAGCTCCCCGTCGGCGGTGGTGAAGTCGGGGCGGAACGCGTTCGGCGTCGGGATCGCGAAGTTGCCGGGGGCGGCAGGACCGTACCCCTTGCGCCCGGAACTGTAGGTGGCGCTCGCCGCCGCCTGCGTCATGCCGTGCCACGACCGCGCGAACGAGACGATCTCGTGGTTGCCGGTGACCAGCTTGGCCATCCGGATCGCCGCCTCGTTGGACTCGGCGCCGGTCGTCAGCAGCAACACCTTGCTCAGCGGCTCGGGCAGCGACTCGGCCAGGCGGCGGGCCAGGTCGACGACCGGCCGGCTGAGCATGCCGCTGAACAGATGGTCGAGGGTGGCCGCCTGCCGCTGGATCGTGTCGACCACGGCCGGATGCGAATGCCCGAGGATGGCGCTCATCTGCCCGGACGTGAAGTCCAGGAGCTTACGGCCGTCGGCGGTCCACACGAAACTGCCCTCGGCGCGCTCGATGATCTCCGGCACGAAGCTGCTCGCACCGATGTAGCGGACCAGGTGACGCTCGGCGTCGGACCAGAAGGAATCAGACATGCTCCGACGCTAAGAACCCGCCGAGCGTCACGTCCATCTCACATTTGCGCCGCTGCTGTTAAGCGCAGCCGTACAGTCCGGTTCGTGACCCTCAATCCGTGGCGTCTGCGGCTGCTCGTCGACCTGGCCACCTACGGCACGGTCCGGGCCGTCGCCCAGCACGGCAACCTGAGCCCGTCCGCGGTCTCCCAGCAGCTCGCCACCCTCGAGCGGGAGACCCGGACCACGCTGCTGGAGCGCACCGGCCGACGCGTCCGGCTCACCGCCGCCGGGGTGCTGCTCGCCGGCCGGGCCCGGGAGATCCTGGCCCTGATGGACGCGGCCGAGGCCGAGTTGCGCGGTCTGGCCGACGAACCGGCCGGCACGGTCACGCTGGCCGCCTTCCAGAGCGCCGTGCACACCCTCGCCGAGCCGGCGATCACCAGGCTGGCCGCGCTGCACCCGGACGTCACGGTGGTGCTGCACGAGCTGGAACCGCACCACAGCATGCCCGCCCTGCGCCGCGGCGACGTGGACGTCATCATCACCACGACCGACTTCGCCGGCGCCGAGCTCGACCCGGCGATCGACCTGGTCCCGATCGCCGCCGACGAGATCGTCCTGGTCCTGCCACCGGATCATCCGCTCACCGCATACGAGGCGGTGCCCGTGCACGCGTGCGCCGACCAGCGCTGGACCTTCGAGGCCCCGGCGCCTACATGTCCGAACTGGCCACCCGCCTGTGCCGGGAGGCCGGCTTCGAGCCGTTGGTGATCTGCCGTTTCAACAACTACATGCTGGCGCTGGGCCACGTGGAGAAGGGCCGCTCGATCACACTCCTGCCGAGCCTGGCCGTCGATCCCCGCTACCACGTCGTCACGCGGCCCCTGAATCCACCGGTGACCAGGCGCATCATCGCCGCCGTCCGCCGCCCGCCCACCCCGCGCCCGGAGATCACCGCGGTCCTGACCGCGCTGCGCTCGTGAACCCGCTGTCAGTGGCGCAGCAGGCCGGTCACCGGGATCGGGGGGACGTGGCCGGTCGGCGGGAGCGTCAGGGCCAGAGTGATGCCGATGTCGACCAGAGCGGAACGCGGGCGGGACCGCACCTCCGACAGCGGCGTCCACTGCGGCTCGGCGGTGTCGCCGTTGGGCTCCGGGCGCAGCGTGCCGCCGACGATCCGGAGCCGGTAGAAGACACCGACGTTCTGGTGGTCGGCGGTGCGCTCGACACGCTCGGCGGCCGGGATGACCCGGGAGTCGACACCCAGCAGGCGCTCGACCACGGCCTCCAGCCCGGTCTCCTCGGCGACCTCACGGATCACCGCGTCGAACGGGTCTTCGTACAGGTCGACGCCGCCGCCCGGCAGGGTCCAATGGGTGGCGCCGTCGTGCGGGGACACCCAGCGGGCCAGCAGCACCCGGTCGTCCTCGATGCACACGCCGTAGGCGGCCAGCCGAAACGTCACGACGTCGCCCCGGCCCGGGCGGACCACCGGCGGCGGATCAGCGGCAGCCACGGCAGAAGACCGATCACCAGCAGGATCAGCAACAGGGGTACGCGCCACCCGGCGCCGATCACCGCGACGGGCGCCGCGGGTGGTGTGGTGGTCCACGGGCGGGCCGTCTTCGACCAGGCCAGGAACGCGTCACCGATCGGCACCAGCCCCAGGGCGTACCGCTTGGTGCGCAACGTCGTCACCGGCAGCCCGGCGAGCTCCCCGAAGTTGGCGAGCGCCCCGGCCAGCGCGTGGTCGCCCTGCGCCTGGGCCGCGCCGAGGGCGACCACCGTCGTGGACAGGCTGATGCCCCGGATCAGCGGGCCCGAGTCGACGTCCCCGGTGCCGTCGACGCCGTGCGGGTACTCGCGGATCGCCGGGCCCAGCCACAGCGGCCGGTCCAGGAACTCGTCCCGGAACAGCAGGTACTGCTCGCGGGCGAACACCGGATCGACGTCCACCAGGAACCGCTGGATGATCGCCTGCGAGGTGCCGCGGGACCCGTCCAGCAGAGCGCCGGTGGCCGGGTCCACATAGTGCGGGAGCAGCTCGGTCGCCGGGTCGAGGAGCCCACGGGCCCGGGTCACCCAGCGGTCCACGGTCGGCGCGAACCGGGCGCCGGCCAGGCGCAGCGAGGCGACCGCCACGGTCGAGTCGCACGGCCAGGCCTGGCCCGGGTAGGCGGTGAGGAACGGGGACGGCGACGCGTCGAAGGCGGCGGCCAGGATCTGCGAGTCGGCGTCGAAACGGGTCCGCTGGGCGGGGTCGTCGCGCAGCGTCAGCAGGCCGCCGCGCAGCCAGTTGGTCCAGCCCGCGTAGAAGACGCCGTACGGCGGGATCGCCGACGCGTCGAACGGGGCACGGCCGGCCGGCGACTCCATCCGGGACAGCGCCCACGCCGCCTCGTCCGCGGCCCGCTCCGGCTCGACGCCGCGTTTGCCCAGGTCGACCCAGGTCAGGCCGTAGAGGGCGTTGAGGAAGAGATAGCCCTCGGGGAAGAGCTCCTGCGCTTCACTGTCGGCGCCGCCCTCCAGCCTTTCTCGTAGGAACGCGAGTTGTAGCCGTACCCCCGAAGGCTCTTGATCCGGCGACGTCGCCGGAGCGACGAGCCGGACCGCTCCGACCACCGCGAGGGCCGTCAGGAGCACAGCGAGAGCCTTCCGGAGCACGGACATCGGCACAGGATGTCAGATCTGCGTCTTGATCCAGCGCTGGGCGCTGGTGTTGTTGCAGGTGTAGAGCTGCGGGCGGACGTTGCTGTTCGGGCTGCTGCCGGGGATGTCCAGGCAGCGGCCGGACTGCGGGTTGAGCAGGCTGCCGTTCGCGGTGTGCTGCCAGCGCTGCGCGGGGCCTCCGTTGCAGGTCTCGAGCTGGATCACCGCCCCGTTGGCGGTGGCGCCGCCGAGGACGTCGAGGCACAGGTCGTTACGGGTGAGGATGCGCTCGCCGGAGTGGATCCACTGCTGGGCGACGGTGTTGTTGCAGGTGAACGTCTGCGGCCGCACGGTACGCGTGAAGTTCGACTCGGGCACGTCCAGGCATTTGCCGAGCGCGCTGGTCAGCGTGACCGTGTAGGTGGCGGTGTCCCACAGCGGGGTGCCGTCGCGGCGCAGGACCAGGTTGCCGTCGTCCTGCAGCCGCAGGGTGGCCGGGCCCTTCCCGGCCGTTGCGGAGGCCCAGATCGCCGGGTTGGCGTAGGCGTCGCCGGCCTTGACCGTGTGGTCGCGGGTGTGGTCGTAGAGGACCAGGTTGCCGTCGTCCTGGCTGGTCAGCCGGTACGCCTTCTGGCCGCCCCGGGCCCACAGCACCCGGTTGCCCTCGTAGAGGACCAGATTGCCGTCGCCCTGCATCCACAGGTGGTACCTCCCGTTGTCCGAGCGCAGCGCCGAGCCGCGGAACAGGGAGCGACCGGGCGCCAGGGTGGACGGCCACGGGTCGCCGCGCAGGGCCACGCCGACGTCGGTGTACATCGGCTCGCGGGGAACCCCACCAGCGTCGCGCAGGCCGAACGCGCACTCACCGGGGATGTCCGTGCAGATCTGCCGGGCCGGGTCCGGGCTCTGGAAGGCGTAGATGAACAGCGGGCCGGCGTACGACCGGGTGCGCCAGTTGCGGACCCCCTCCTCCAGGGCGTCCCGGACGTAGCGCAGTGCCAGCGGCTCACGCGGCCCGAGTGTGGAGAAACCGAACTCGGTGGCCCAGATCTTCTTGTTCCCCTGGCCGTGCCGTTTCAGCACGTCGTGCAGGGCGGCCGCGCCACCGCACTGCGGGTCGCCGTCGGGGCCGAACCCGGACCAGAACCGGTACCAGATCGTCCCGGTGCAGGTGGTGCGGGAGAAGGTGGGCAGGTGGCCGCCGCCCATGTCGGGATACGGGTGGTAGGTGACCGCGTCGAACGTGCCGCCCTTGCCGAGGAGGTAGGCGTGTTCGAGCCAGTCGGCGGCCTCGTTGTCGTTGCGGATCGGGCTGACGGTGGTGTCGGCGTCGCCCCCCGCGGACCCGCCGGCCAGAACCACACAGTCGGGGCACTTCGCGTCGATCACCTGGTGCGCGATCTCGACGAGCCGCCAGTAGCGACCGGCCCGCTGGGCGAGGCTGTTGTCGCCGTAGTTGCCGAACGTCGTGATGTTGGGCTCGTTCCACACCTCGTACGCCTGCACCTTGGGCCCGAAGTGCTCGACGGTCGCGGTGACGATCGCCCGCCAGTCGTCGTCGCTCGTCGGGAACCAGTTGTGCGCGTCTTGGTGGCCACCGGCCCAGTCGGGCGCGTAGTCGAGGATGAGCAGCACGCGTACGCCCTGCTCGTAGGCGGCGTTGACCCGGTCGTCGAGTCGTCCGGCGTTCCACTGGATCTCGCCGCCACGCTGCTGCTGGATGAGCTCCCAGAACAGGTCGAGGCGCAGGATCGGCGTCTTCGGGCCGAGGTACTCGTCCATGTCCGCGATGCGGCCGACGGCGGTGTCGGCGTCACCGCCGTCGGCGAAGCCAACGTCGTCGGCGGTGAAGACGTAGGGGTCGGGAATCGGTTCCGCGGCGATCGGCGCCGCGGGCAGCATCAACAGAGCTGCCAACACGTGAGAGAGCACAGAGAGATTTATAGCGATGAGATCGCTACTTCACCGCCCCGCTCGTGATGCCGGCGATGATCTTCCGTTGGGCCACGGCGAAGGTGACGACCAGCGGCAGGCTCATCAGGATCACGTACGCGAAGATCAGGTGCCAGTTGTTCAGGTAGAGGCCGGCACTGGCCACCTGGAACAGGTTGAGCGGCAGGGTGTCGACGCGCCCGCCGATCACGAAGAACGCGTAGAACACGTCGTTCCAGACGTAGAGGCAGATCAGGATGGTCGCGGTGGCCAGCACCGGGCGCAGCAGGGGCAGCACCACCTGCCGGAAGACCGCGACCGGTCCGGCGCCGTCGATGCGCGCGGCCTCTTCGAGAGCTTCGGGGATGGTACGCACGAAGCCCGTCACGAAGAAGATGACCGTGGACAGGTAGATGCCGACGTACACCCCGATCATCCCGGTCACGGTGCCGGCCAGGCCGAGCTGGCGCAGCAGCAGGACGACCGTGACGACGGCCGGCGGCAGGATGATCCCGCTGATGCCGAGCGCGTAGAGGATCGCGGTGAGCCGGGTCGAGCGCCGGGCCAGCACCCACGCCGCCATCGAGCCGATGACCAGCACGATGGCCACGGTCGGCACCACGATGATCATGCTGCCGAGGAACGCGGCCGGGATGTCGGCGTCCACCCACACCTGGCGCAGGTTCGCCCACAGGTGCCACGACGTCGGCGGGGTGAGGTCCGGGTCGACGGCCTCGCCCTGCGACTTGCCGGCGGTCGCGACGACCAGCCAGAGCGGCACCCCGATCACCACGGCGACCAGCAGCAGCGCGACGACCGGTTGCAGGCGGCGGGTCACAGGATCTCCTCCCGTTTGCGGAGCACGTGGATGACCGGGAACGCCATCAGCGCGACCAGCAGGAACAGCACCAGGCTCATCGTGGTGGCCTGGGCGAACAGGCCCTGCCCGAAGGTCCGGTAGATGAAGATGTTGAGGATCTCGGTGGTACGGGCGGGGCCGCCGCCGGTGGTGGCCTGCACGATGTCGAAGCCGTTCATCGACCCGAGCAGTGCCGTGGCCACGTTGAACGTGACCGCCGGCGCCAGGAACGGGACCCGCACCGACCAGAAGGTCCGCCACTGCGAGGCGCCGTCGATGTGCGCGGCCTCGGTCACGTCGAGCGGGATGGTCTTGAGCCCGGCCAGGTAGATCAGCATGGACAGGCCCATCCACTTCCACGCGTGGATCAGCGCGACGACCAGGATCGTCCACGTGGTGTCGGCGAGCAGCCCGGTGCCTTTGAGCAGCGCCTGGAAGATGTAGCCCACGGCCAGCGCCGACATCAGCACCGGGATCAGGAAGAACACCCGGGCGACCCGGTTGACCAGGGTGTCGCGCTCCAGCAGGACGGCCAGGCCGAAGCCGAACAGGTTCTGGAAGACCGCGACCAGCACCGCGTAGACGATGGTGATCCGCAGCGACCGGAACAGCGTGCCGTCCGAGGTGAGCTGTACGAAGTTGTCGAACCCGACCGGGTTGATCGCGGCTTTGAAACCGGACCAGTCGGTGAACGCGTAGACGAAGTTGAAGACCGTCGGCAGGAAGAAGAAGACGAGCAGCAGCACGTACGCCGGGACGAGGAACCAGAGGGGGTGGGTGCGCCGGGTGATGGAACCCGGCGCGCCCGTGGAGAACGTCGTCACTTCAAGTAACCAGCAGCCTTCGCGAGCTGAACGAACTGGTCCTGGGTCGCGGTGGCGACCTGCTGCGGGGTCATCGTCCCGGCGATCATGTCGGCCAGGTTGATGTAGAGGTCGGGGTTGGCCACGGCCAGGGCCTGCATGGAGCCGACCGCGGTGGGCAGTGACGCGTGCACGTCGAGCAGCGCCTTCGGCACACCGGCCGGGCTGGGCACGGCGGGCTCCAGCGACACGGTGTTGCGGTCGGTGACGAAGGCCTGGTAGCCGGGACCCATCCAGTAGGCGAGCAGCTGGCGGGCGGCGGCCTCGCGCTTGGCGTCACCGGTCTTGAACGCGACCAGGGCGTTGGACTGGTCCGGGATGAACGTGCCGACGTTGCCGGACGGCGAGATCGGGAAGAAGCCGATCCTGGAGTCGAGGGTGGCGGTGTCGGCCTTGGCCTGGAGCTGTCCGAAGAACGAGTTCACCTGCACCACCATGGCCGCCTTGCCGTCGAGCAGTGCGGTGCCCTGGTCCTCGAACTTGGCCGTCTTGATATCAACATTGAACAGTCCATCCTGAATCAATTGTTGATACGTGTTGATCGCGTCAAGGATCGTCTTGTCGCTGAACTTCTCCTGACCCGTGTTGACGCGCTCCCACAGTCCGGATTTGGCGGCGTCGGCGAGTTGCACCTGCACCCACCACTGGGTGGCCCACCGGTCGGCGCCCATCTCGTAGAACGGCGTGACACCTTTGCCCTTGAGCGTCTTGGCCACGGTGATCATCTCGTCGAAGCTCTTCGGGGTCGAGGTGATGCCGTTGGCCGCGAAGACCTCCTTGTTGTAGTAGACGCCCTCGACCGCCGGGCTGGTCACCAGCGCCGCGTACCGGGTGTCGTCGAGCAGGCCGGTGATGTCCTTCAGCGCCGGATCCAGCTTCGGGAGCCAGGGCGCGCCGGTCAGCGGCTGCAGGTTGGTCCGGGCGTTGATCGCGGTCAGCATCGACGCGGTGGGCTGCCAGAACGCCAGGTCCGGCTTGTCGCCGGTGGCGACCTTGGTCTGCACGCTCTGCTCGTACGGGTCGGGCACCGTGACGACCTCGACCGTGGCGCCGGTGGCCTTCTGGAACCCGTCGACGACGGCCTTGGGCACGGTGTTGCTGTTCTGCGCCGCCCAGATGACGAGCTTCACCCCGTCCAGCTTGGCGGACGGGTCGGCCCAGGTGACGGCCCCACCGCCGGTCTCGGGCGCGGCGGACGGGTCGGAGCAGGCGGCCAGCCCCAGAGTGAGGGCCGCGCCGAGGGCTATCCAGCGTTTCATCATGATCCTTCAGTGAGAGAGGGAGGGTGGTGACAGAGGGCGAGGAGCGGGGAGAGGAGACACGGGGTCAGGAGGCGGGGACGCGAATTCGCAGGATCCGGGCGGCATACGGCTCGTCCGGGCCGGCGGCGACCGTGAGCGAGCCGGTCTCGCTCGTCCAGCGGTGTGACCAGGCGGGCGCCCGGTCCGGGTAGAGCACGTCGACGTCGACCGGTCGCCCCCGCAGATGATCGAGGTCGAAGGTCATCTCGGCAACGGCTCCGGGACGCCGCCAGAGACCCAGGTAGGTCGTGTCGCCGGTGTGCAGCCCCAGGGCGAGCCAGGTGTCGTCCCAGCCCGGCAGCCCGAGCGGCCACACCGGCACCGCGGTGGCCAGGTCGGCCCGGATCGCCCGGAACGTGTCCACCCCGTCCCGGACCAGCCGCTGCTGATCCGGGCTCATGGCGTCGAGCCGGCCGGACAGGTAGAGCCTCCCGAGCAGCCCGGTGCACATGGTGAAGGCGATCTCCGCGCCGGTCATGTCCGGCTGCGGGTAGGCCCAGCTGGCGGCCTGCTCGGGCAGGATCGACAGCGGGGCCGACACGGCGATCGGCGGGTACCGGCGGAAGTCCTGCTGGTCGCTGGTGGACTGCAGGTGCATCCGGCTGAGCAGCGCGTAGTCGGCGCGCATCCCGCCGGACGCGCAGTTCTCCAGGATCAGGCGGGGGTGGCGGGCGAGCACCCCGTCCAGCCAGGCCAGGTGGGCCCGGTTGTGGTCGAGCAGGCCGGCCCCGGCGCTGTGGGTGCCGAGGTCGGTGCCCGTACCCGGGTCGATGTTGTAGTCGAGTTTGAAGTAACCGGCACCGAACTGCTCGACGAGCCGGTCGACGACCTCGTCGAGGTGTGCGACCGCCGCCGGGTGCCGCAGGTCGAGGTGGTAACGGCCGTGCTCGACCAGCCGGATGCCACCTCGCTGCAGGAAGGCCTCGGCGGGCAACTTGTCGGCCATCGGGCTGCGCACGCCGATCACCTCGGGCTCCAGCCACAGGCCGGGGATCATGCCGTGCGCGCGGATCCGGTCGAGGACCTCCTCGAGGCCGCCGGGGAAGCGGGTGGTCGAGGGCTGCCACTCCCCCACGCTGTCCCACCAGGTGGTGTCGTTGTCGTACCAGCCGGCGTCGATGCAGAAGACCTCCGCCCCGGCCGCCGCCGCCGCGTCGATCAGCGGCAGCAGCTTGACCGTGGTCGGGTCGCCCATCAGCGTGTTCATGTAGTCGTTGAAGATCACCGGCAGCGCCGGATCGGGCTGCCGCAGGGCGCGCCGCTGGTTGGTGAGGGCCGCGACCGCACCGTGCACGCCGTCACCGACCGCGATCGAGGCCGGCACCGTGGTGAACGACTCCCCCGGCGCCAGCGGCTGCTGCCACTGGTGGTCGATGTCGTTCGGGCCGGTCAGCGCGAGGTAGGCCCCGCCGAGTTGCTCGCCGGTCTCCCAGCGCCACGGCCCGTTGTGCTCGACCTGCCACGCCACGGCGGCGCCGGTGACCCGGTCGGCGAGCACCCCGGTCGGCTGGTGCGCGCCGGTCGACCAGGTTCCGGTGCTGGTCACCGCGTACCGGCCGCGGCCGTCCTGGCCGTGCATCCGCAGATTGAGGTCGGGCACCGGATCGCGCAGCGGCCTCCGGGTCCAGCGGCCCTCGCCCAGCCATTCGCCGTCCCCCGCGACCAGGTCCAGGTCGTCGACCGGGCCGAGCCCGAGGGCGAACGTCGTCACGCCGAGCAGCAGAACCGGCGCCGGGCCGTCGTTGATGATCGTGGTCCTGGCCCGGAGACCGGTCGGGGTGGTCGTGCCACGCGGATCCGCGCTGAGCACCACCTCCGCGGTCAGCCCGCTCTCCGCGTCGTGCAGCCGGAGACGCAGTTCCCGCGTACCGGGGAAACCGTGGGCGAGCCGGAACCGCCGGCCGATCACGGTCTGCGAGAACCGGGCCGAGACGTGCCCGCGGCCGCTGCCGGCGGTGAGCACCTCGACGATCGGCTGGCTCGCGGCGCCGGTGGCGTTCGCGAGACGTGCGGTGACCGGCCCGTCGGCGGGGGTGTCGATGACGAGCGGACCCCAGGCCAAGCTCACTGGCTACTCCTCAAGATGTGGTCCGGTGTGGCGTTCAGCCGAGTACGGCGGCGATCTGGATGCGGTCGATGTTCGGGGCGTAGCCGGAGGAGGCGTTGCCGAACGTGATCGTGTTGGCTCCGGCGGCCAGGTCCACGTCGACGACCGTGGTGCGGTAGGTGTTCCAGGCCAGCGTGTTGCGGAAGTAGTGCTTCCTCGCCGTGCCGCCGTTGACGCTGATCTCGGCGTACCGGTCGACGATGTTGTTGTTGTAGGCGTGGTCGCCGACCACCTCGGCGTTCGCGTAGGTCACGACCAGCCGGTAGCGGCCCGCGGCCGGGGCGGTCACCCCGTTGAACCGCAGTGTGTTGGCGCTGCCCGCGCCGACCCAGCCGACGTGGTTGCCGCCGGAGGCCGCGCTGTCGGCGGTCACGACCGCGGTCCCGCCGCGCGTGTTGGCGCTGCTCTCCGCCTCGTAGGCGGTGACCGTGCCACTCGTGGCGGCGAGGCCCAGGTAGTCGAGGTTGACCGCGTCCCGGTCGTCGGAGGCGGAGGCGTTGTACTCGACGCGGCTGATCCCGGCGGGCAGGTACACCTTGGTGGTGACGGTGTTCCAGGTGTTCCAGTTCGCGGTGCCGGGCAGGGCCACGTCGGTCAGGTCCGAGCCGTTGACCCGCAGGCGGATCGACCGGTTGGCGGGCGCGCCGGTGTAGGGGCCGGCGCTGTAGCGCAGGCTCAGGTTGTAGTAGCCGTCGGACGGGGCGGTCACGACGAACTTCGTCGAGGCGGTGCTGCTGGCGCCGTACCCCTCGGTGAAGTAGGTCCCGGAATATCCGGTGTTGGTGCCGTAGGCGATCCGCGCCGAGCCGCCGAGGGCGGCATATTCGGCCTCATAGCGGTTGGTCACCGCGGCGGTCAGGTCCTGGTTGGGCGTCAAGATGATCTGGTACGCCGACTGCCCCTTCAATCCGGTGAGAGGTATCGTCGCCTGCCCGTTCGTCGCGCTGAAGTCCCCCTCCGACACGACGTAGGGGCTGCCGGACGGGTTGGTGCCGGTGTTGTCGACACCCCAGACCGTCGCGTGCACGGTCGACCCGAGGTAACCGGGCACACCCCGGACCACGACGTTGGTGTCGTAGGTGCCGGAGGCCGGGTTGTTGCCGCCGAGGATGATCCGGGCCTGCTTCTTGGCCGAGTCGACGGCACCGAGCCCCTGCAGCGCGCCACCGGCCGACGGCGGGCTGACCGCCACCGTGTTGCCGGTCAGATCGCCGTACCACTTGTAGAGCCACCAGCCGCCGGTGGCCTGGTTGTTACGGGTGACCAGGTCGTTGAGGCCGCCGGCGGTGGTCCAGTAGGCGAGGCACCCGTCGACCTTGCTGTTCTCGAACTTGGCCACGTACTGCACCAGGTTGCCCGGCACTCCGAGGTCGCCGTTGATCCGTGCGTACTCGTTGATGGTGATCGGCCGCGCGCTGATCCCGAGGCTCGTCTCGATCGCCCGGTAGTCGGCGTAGTGCAGGTGCCAACTGGAGTAGAAGTCGTCGCCGAGCTCGTGCCAGGCCATCACGTCGGGCAGCACGTTGTTGTCGCGGGCGAAGGTGAGGAAGGTCCGCAGATCCGCCGAGCGGTAGGCGGCGAAACCGGGACCGGCGATCCGCGCGGACGGGTCGATCGAGCGGATCCGCTGGTAGACGGTCTTCCAGTCGGCGAGCAGGCCGCTGAGGTTGCCGCCGTACCAGATCTGGTCGGGCTCGTTGAACGGCACGTAGACGTACGAGCTGCGGTACGGGTCGGCGATCACCTTGCGGACCTGGGTCTCGACCTTGGCCAGATAGTCGTTGATGCCGAGCTTCTCGTACGGCCACTGGGCGTAGACGTCCTGCATGTAGATCTGGATCTCGCGTCCGCCGGCGCGCTTGAACATCGGCGCGATCCGCAGAGCGTCGCCGTTGGGGTGCTGCAGGCCGTCCGGCGCCTTCTGCGCGGTGACCTGGGGCTTGAGCGCGGCGAGCATGGTCTCGTTGGGGATGCCCTCGTCACCGAGGCCGTAGAGGAACCCGGTCGCGCCGTAGCGCAGCGCGCCGGTGCTCGTGGCGAGGTCGAAGGTGATGGTGGACGGGGCGGCTTGGGCGGGCAGGGCGGTGAGCAGGCTCGCGGTCGTGGTGGCGACGACCGCGGCTGCCATCTTTCGTCTCATGGCGCTCCTCTGTCCGGGGTTGACAGTTATCCATGTGACCGGTCACACGCGTGAGGACGAGGACAGTGTGACCGGTCACACGTCGCGACCGGAAGAGCGTGTTACGGTTTTGTTACCTAGGTGTGGCGGTCGACTCCCGGACCACGAGGTGCGGCACCTGCGGCTGCACGATCGGCTCACCCGCCAGCTGCGACACGCACGCCCGGCCCAGCCCCTGGAAATCCATCCGCACCGTGGTCAGCGCCGGCGTCCAGAAGGCGGCGCCCGGCACGTCGTCGAAACCGATGATGCTCACGTCGCCCGGCACGTCACGGCCCGCCTCGTACAGCGCCCGGCGCACGGCCAGAGCCGTGTCGTCGTTGCCGCACAGGATCGCGGTCACCGCCGGATCGGCCGCCAGCTCCCGCCCCGCCCGATGCGCCGACACCACGTCCCAGCCCGCGGCCACCACCTCCGGCACCTCCCGGCCGGCCCCGCGCAGCGCGTCACGCCACCCGCTCTGCCGCGCGCTGGCCCGCGCCTCGGACGGGATCGCCACGTGATGCACGGTGCGATGCCCCAGCTCCAGCAGATGCCGGGTCGCCTCGGCCGCCGCCTGCCGCTCGTCCAGGAACAGCATCGGGCGGGTCGCGCCGGACAGTCCACCCGCCTCGGTCGCGGCCACCACCGGCACCTCCTCCGGCAGCGCGCGCACCACGGCCGCGCCCGCCGGGTCGAACGCCACCACCACCACACTGCCGGCGCTCGGGTCGCTCACGTAGTCGGCGGCCTGACGCACGTCAGCGGCCGCCTCCGACTCCACCACCCGCACCCCGACCGCGAGCCCGAGCAGCCGGCCCGCCTCCTCTACGCCCTGCAGGACACCGGCATAGCCGTACAGCGTGGTGTTGGCGGTGACCACGGTGACCGCGTTGGCCCGCCCCGAGCCGAGCGTCTGCGCCGCCCGGTTCGGCCGGTACTTCAGCCGCTCCATGGCGTCCACCACCACCTGCCGGGTCTCCGGCCGCACCCGGGGCGAGTTGTTCAGCACCCGCGACACGGTCTGGTAGGAGACCCCGGCCGCCGCCGCCACGTCCCGGATCTGGGGCCCGGGTTCCCGTCGCCGGCCCGGCCGCTCGTTGTTGTCCACGCACTAACTTGTATCGGAAACGAGCTGTGCCGTACGTCCCGCCCCCGTGCCGTGCCGGAATCCTCAGATCAAAATCAGCCGTGCCGATCCTCGACTTGCGGCGGAAATCGAGCATCACGGGGGAGGCGACGTGGCAGTGGCAACGTCTCCTTCCCGCTGGCGTTCCTGGTACGTGCCGTTCGCCGTGCTGATGGCGGTGGCCGACGTGCTGCTGATCGTTCTCGGCACCCGGTACGGCTTCCACCGGCTCGTGGTGTGGGTGCCCGCGGTCTGCGGCGTCGCCACGGCGGTGGTCGCGTTCACCGTCACCTCCCGCGACACCGACGGGCCGCTCGCCGTGTTCTGGCGGCGCGTCGCGGTGGCGATGGGCGCGGTGCTCGTCGGGTCGGTCAGCCACACCGTCGACGTCGCCGTGATCCCGTTCGACGGGATGCCGCCGCTCGGCGCGCGCACCCTGCTCTGCTACGTCGTCGGCACGCTGCTCGCCATCATCGCGCTGCTGCGCCTGCCCAGCGGCGGCCGCAGCTGGCGCCAGCTCACCACCGCCGTGCTCGACCTCGCCGTGGTCGCGGTGACCGCCGGCGTGGCGGCCTCGGAGTATCTGGGCTGGGCCGTCGACCGGTTCGGCGGACAGGCCCCGGCGTGGTGGCTCAACCTGGCCATGGTCGCGATCGGTGTGGCCGGCGTGACCGTCGTCGTCAAGATCATGTCAGCCAGCCGGAGCCCGGCCGCGCGAACCGCCCTGTGGTGGCTGTCCCCGATCGGGATCGCCGGCCCGCTGTCGATGATCCTGATGACCGCCTTGCTGCCCTGGCCGCACCTCAACGGCAGCGCGGTGGTGCTGCCGTTCGTCGGGCTCTTCGGGACACTGGCCGCGCACGCCCAGCAGCGGGCCCGGGCCGGGCGCCGCGCCCCCTCGGCACGGGTCGCGCATCCGGCCGTCTACCGCCGCGGCGCGGCCGTCCCGCTCTTCGCCACCGGGATGACCAGCCTGCTCGTGGGGACGGTCTACTTGAGTACCGGACACCTCAGCACGGTCCAGGTGGCCGGCACCACGCTGCTGCTGCTCCTGGTGGTGACCCGGCAGGCGTTCGCGCTGGCCGAGAACGCCACACTGCTGGAGACCGTCGCCCATCAGGCCATGCACGACGAGCTGACCGGGTTGTACGGCCGCCGGTCGTTCACCGCGGCCGTGGCCGCCGCCGAGGGCCCGCACACCGTCGTGCTGATCGACCTCAAGGACTTCCGGTCGATCAACGACAGCCTGGGCCCGGGCGCCGGCGACGCGCTGCTGACCGGGTACGCCCGGCGGCTCACCGCGATCACCGGCGAACAGGCCGTCGTGGCCCGCCTCGGCGGGGACGAGTTCGGCCTGCTGCTGCCCGGCACACCGGACGCCACCGCGGACACGGTCGCACGCCTGGTCGCCGCCGGTGACGAGCCGCTGAGTGCCGCCGGACACGAGGTGGTGGTCGAGGTGTCCATCGGGATCGCCGACGACACCGACCTGTACCGGCGGGCCGAGATCGCACTGCGGGACGCCGCCGGCCACGCCGACGCCCGGGTGGTCCGCTACGACGCCTCGCTGGAGCGGCAGCTCAACCAGCGCGCGACGATCGCCGCCGACCTGCGCCGGGGGATGAGCACCGGCGAGTTCCACATGGTCTACCAGCCGATCGTGGCCCTGCCGCACGGCCTGATCACCGGCGTCGAGTCGCTGATCCGGTGGACCCGCGCCGACGGCCGGACGATCTCGCCCGCCGATTTCGTGCCGGTGGCCGAGGAGACCGGGCTGATCGTCGAGCTCGGCGAGTGGATCGTCGACGAGGTCTGCGCGCAGGCTGCCGACTGGCGCCGGCGGTACGGGGCCGAGGCGCTGGGCTCGGTGGGCGTCAACGTGTCGGCGCGCCAGCTGCTCGACCCCGGCCTGCCGGACATGGTCGCGGCTGCGCTGGCCCGCCACGGTCTCCCCGCGGAGCAGCTCACCGTCGAGATCACCGAGACCGCGGTGTTCGGCGGCGGCCGTGCGTTGGCGTCCGTGCAGGCGCTGTCCGAACTGGGCGTGCAGATCGCCCTGGACGACCTCGGCACCGGGCACTCGTCGCTGGGCCTGCTGCGCACGTGCCCGGTGGACGTGATCAAGGTCGACAAGTCGTTCGTCGACGGGCTCAACGGGACACCGCACCAGGAGGCGATCGCGGGCGCCATCGCCGACATCGCCGAGAAGATGGAGCTGAGCACGGTCGCCGAGGGCGTGGAGCGGCCGGAGCAGGCCCGGCGCCTGTTCGAGCTGGGCTACCGGCGGGCGCAGGGCTTCCTCTTCGCCCGGCCGATGTCCGCCGAGGCCATCGACGAGCTGCTCGATCCGGGAGTCGGCATCGCGGCCTGACGGCCCCTATACAGGAAGTGATGCCCCGAATGCGGCTCTTACGTCGATTCGGAGCGGATTGCTGCGCTAGACCCCTATAACGGGTATAGGCCAGAAGTATCCGCACCGCAGTCGAGGAGCCTTGCATGACGACCGTCGCGCCGAGACCGGTGCCCGTCCGGCCACATCCGGTACGCCGGCAGGTGAAGGGTTCGGCGCTCGCTCGGATCCTGCGCACGACGGACGCGAAGCAGATCGGGATCATGTACATGATCACGGCCTTCGTGTTCTTCCTGCTGGGTGGC
The DNA here is from genome assembly GCF_050956125.1 of Actinoplanes sp. CA-252034. Classification (NCBI taxonomy): domain Bacteria; kingdom Bacillati; phylum Actinomycetota; class Actinomycetes; order Micromonosporales; family Micromonosporaceae; genus Actinoplanes; species Actinoplanes sp. CA-252034. Next base: position 3,889,389 of record NZ_CP191846.1, on the reverse strand, counting down.
CTGATGGCCCTCCTGATGCGCGCCGAGCTGGCCCGGCCGGGCATGCAGCTGCTCTCACCCGAGCAGTACAACCAGTTGTTCACCATGCACGGCACGATCATGCTGCTGTTCTTCGCGACGCCGATCGTGTTCGCGTTCGGCAACTACGTGGTGCCGATCCAGATCGGCGCGCCGGACGTGTCGTTCCCCCGGCTCAACGCGTTCGCCTACTGGCTCTACCTGTTCGGTGGTCTGATCACCATCGGCGGATTCGGCACGCCGGGTGGTGCCGCCGACTTCGGCTGGTTCGCCTACACGCCGCTGAGCAACAGCCTGCACTCGCCGGGTATCGGCGGGAACATGTGGGTGGTCGGGCTGGCGCTGTCCGGGCTCGGCACGATCCTCGGCTCGGTCAACCTGATCACCACGATCCTGACCCTGCGGGCCCCGGGCATGACCATGTTCCGGATGCCGATCATGACGTGGAACATGCTGGTCACCGCGCTGCTGGCGGTCATGGTCTTCCCGTTCCTGGCGGCCGCGTTGTTCGCGCTCGCCGCCGACCGGGTGCTCGGTGCGCACGTCTTCGATGTGGCGACCGGCGGGCCGATGCTGTGGCAGCACCTGTTCTGGTTCTTCGGTCACCCCGAGGTCTACATCATCGCGTTGCCGTTCTTCGGCATCATCACCGAGGTCATCCCGGTGTTCAGCCGTAAGCCGGTCTTCGGCTACAAGGGCCTGGTCGCGGCGACGCTGCTGATCGGCGCGCTGTCGATGTCGGTGTGGGCGCACCACATGTTCGCCACCGGCCAGGTGCTGCTGCCGTTCTTCAGCTTCCTGAGCTTCCTGATCGCGGTCCCGACCGGCATGAAGTTCTTCGTCTGGATCGGCACCATGTGGCGCGGCCAGATCAGCTTCGAGTCGCCGATGCTGTGGGCCGTCGGCTTCCTCGTGACGTTCCTGTTCGGTGGGCTGTCCGGCGTGCTGCTGGCCTCGCCGCCGATCGACTTCCACGTCTCCGACTCGTACTTCGTGATCGCCCACTTCCACTACGTGCTCTTCGGCACGATCGTGTTCGCGGTGTTCGCCGGCATCTACTTCTGGTTCCCCAAGATGTTCGGCCGCAGGCTCGACGAGAAGCTGGCGAAGATCCACTTCTGGCTCACCATGATCGGCTTCCACGGCACGTTCCTGGTGCAGCACTGGCTCGGCACCAAGGGCATGCCCCGCCGGTACGTCGACTACCTGCCGGCCGACGGCTACACCTTCCTCAACACGTTCTCCACGATCGGCTCGTTCATCCTCGGCCTCGCCACCCTGCCGTTCCTCTACAACGTGTGGAAGTCCTACAAGATGGGTCCGGTCGTCACCACTGACGATCCATGGGGCCACGGCAACTCCCTGGAATGGGCCACCACCACCCCGCCTCCTCTGCGCAACTTCGACCGGATGCCGCGGATCCGCTCCGAGCGCCCGGCCTTCGACGTGAAGTTCCCGCACCTGGCCGCCGGCGAGCAGTCGCTGGCCGGCCCACCGGAGGGCGGGGCCCGGCCACTCACCCCGGAGTCCGACGGCGGCGCGACCTACACCGAGGACGTCGGATCGAGCCGGAAAAGATCCAAGAAATGAATCAGGAAAGGCCGGGCCCAGCGCCCGGCCTTTCTTTTTGTCGGCAAACCGACAACACGCAGAAGAAGCACAAAACGATGGCCCCACGGTGCCACCGGTCGTGGATACTCATTTCGCCCCCGAGCGCGCCACACGCGCCCGAGATCACATTCGGAATAGGGCGGGAGATCCCCGATGACAACAATCGTCTATGTCCACGGAAACGGTAACAAGATTGCATCCGCCGCGCTACGCGGCCAGTGGGACCGCGCGCTGTTCGGACGCGACATGGGCGAACGGTCCCGGATGGCGTACTGGGCGCCGGTGCTGCACGCGAGCCCACTGGGCGCCGGCGAGGCCGATGAGGCACAGCAACTGCCGGCGTCGCCGCTGGAGTCGTTCGTCCCCGAGTCGCCACCCCCTGACGACTTCACCGCCGCGGTGCTGCGCGAGACCGGCGACGATGCCGGGAAGCTGGAGCCGTGGCTGCGCGACCTGGTCTACACCGGCGACGCCATCGTCGACGGAGAGAACACCGCACCCCCGGTGACCTCACCTTTCGAGGCCCTGCCACTGCCGAGACCGCTGCGTCAGGCGGCCTTCCGGGAGCTGGTGAAGCGGACCTTCAAGGACGTGTACGCCTACTTCTTCGGCGGCCGGGGCGACGCCATGCGCCAGATCGTCCGCGACAGCCTGTCCGGGCTGGACGGCCCGGTCGTCGTGCTCGGGCACAGCCTCGGCTCGATCATCGCCTACGACGTGCTGCGCGAACCGGCCTTCGCCGGGCTGACCGTGCCGCTGTTCGTCACGGCCGGCTCCCCACTGGGCGTCACCGAGGTCCAGGATCTCGTGGCGCGCCCGTTGCAGGTCCCGGCGCCGGTCGCACAATGGCGCAACGTCTCCGATTTCCGCGATCTCGTCGCACTCGATCACACCATCCGGCCGGAATTCACTCCGGCGAGCCGGTGTACGGATCTTTCCGTCGTCAATGACAGCTGGAATCATCACGGCATCGGTGAGTACCTGGCCACGGTGGCGGTCCGTCAGCCGATTCTTCAGATCTTCCAGCAGTGAACCGGTCAGGAGACTCACCAGAGATGCAAGAAATCAAATCAGTGACCAACCCACGGTCGCCGTTCGAGAGCGCCGACACAGCGCCGGTGCGCCCCACGTCCACGTCCGGTTCGGCCGGGACCGCCTCGGGCGAGCCGTCGCGATCGGTGCGGTTCCTGACCGTGAGAGGGCGCAGCGGACCGCTGCTGCCCCCGTTCGAGTCGATCATCGGCCGCGACGAGCGGGTCCGGATCGTCGACACCGACCTGTCCCCGTGGCGGATGGTCTGCTCGCTGCAGATGCGGGGACCGAACGGGTCGGGCGCGATCGGCACCGGCTGGCTGGTCGGTCCGCGGACGGTGCTGACCGCCGGGCACTGTGTCTTCAGCACGTCCTTCTTCGGCGGCTGGGCGGCCACCATCGACGTCATCCCGGGCCGCAACGGGTCCGGGCCGGCCGCCGAGTCGGAGCCGTTCGGCCGGGTCACCAGCACCAGCTTCTCCTCGGTGGACCGGTGGCAGAGCAGCGAGGACCCAGACTTCGACATCGGCTGCATCCACCTGGACGAGCCGATCGGCGAGACCGTCGGCTGGTTCTCCGTCGGGGTGCGCACCGCCGAACAGCTGGAGGGCTTCCAGGTCAACGTCTCCGGCTACCCGGGCGACCGGGGCAACGGGACCGCGCAGTTCCACGGCAACAACCGCATCGTGCAGGTCAGTGAGCGCCGGCTGTTCTACGAGGTGGACACGTTCGGCGGGCAGAGCGGCGCGCCGGTGTGGATCTACGAGAACGACGACACCACCAAGCCGCTGGCGGTGGGCGTGCACGCGTACGGCACCGGCGGCACCCCGTCGACGCTGGGCATCACCGCGAACTCCGCGCCGCGGATCACGCCGGAGGTGCTGGCGCTGGTCACCGAGTGGGTCACGCAGGACGGCGGATGGCCGAGCCCCTGAGCTCCCGCACGGAACGGGCCGGCCGGGTCCTCGACGAGAACGGCCGTCCCGTCCCGTACGCCACCGTCGTGATCGTCTCCGGCAGTGTGCCGATGCCGGAGATCGCCCTGCTGGCCGACGCCGACGGCCGTTTCGGTCTCCGGCTGCCGCCGGGGGTCTTCACCCTGCGCGCCCACGGCCCAGCCGGTGCCGGGGACACCGCCGTCGAGGGCGCGCCGGCACAGGACGAGATCGTGATCATGATCGGAGGTGAGCGATGACGGACCCCTGGCAGCCGTCCGGCCCGTGGATGATGCGGTTCCGGCAGGCGCTCGCGCAGGCCTTCAACGACCAGACGATGGAGCTGCTCACCTTCGACCACTTCGCGCCGACCACGTTCTCCACCATCGCGTCGCCGGCGGCCGGCCCCTTCGAGTACCGGCTCCAGTTGCTGATCAACCAGGCCCGCATGGAGGACTGGCTGCTCGACCTGGTGGCCGCCGCCCACGAACGCCGCCCGAAGAACCCCGTGCTCGCCGCGATCGCCGACGACCTGGGCCTCACCGCCGGCGGCGCCCGGCTCGACAACCCGACCGGGCAGCCGCTGCAGCTGCTCATTCAGGCGAACGCCCAGTTCATCACCCCGGCGCTGTTCGCGCAGCGACTACCCGTCCTGGAGGGACGGATCTGCTGGATCGCGATCCCGGGCGGCGGCGGCACCGGCTTCCTCGTCGGCCCCGACCTGCTGCTCACCAACGAGCACGTGATCCGGCCGATCCTCGACGGGCGGGTCGGCGCCTCCCAGGTGCGCTGCTGGTTCGACCATCGGATGTCCCTCGGCAACGCCGGGCTGCCGCAGAAGAAGATCACCGAGGTGGCCCTGGCCGGTGACTGGCTGGTCGACAGCCGCCCGCCCAGCACGTTCGACTGGACGCCCGCGCTCGGCGACGCCGGACCGGAGGAGACCGACAGTGCACTGATCCGCCTCGCCGACCCGGTCGGCGACATGCCGGTCGGCAGCTCCTCGGATCCGGCCGACCCGGTCCGCGGCTGGATCCGCTACGAGGCCGGCACCCCGCTCGCCGTCGGCAAGCAGGTGTTCCTGCTCCAGCATCCGGAGGGCGAGCCGCTGCAGCTGACCATCGGCACGGTCACCGCCTTCAACAACGCCGGAACCCGCGTCCGCTACGACGCCAACAGCAAGAACGGCTCCTCCGGGGCGCCGTGCTTCGACGCCGACCTGCGCCTGGTCGCCCTGCACCACGCCCACGACCCGGGTTTCCCGCCCGCCTGGAACCAGGCGGTCCCGATCGGCATGGTCCGCGACGTGTGGCGCAAGCACGGCGTCGCCGCCGGGTGGGAGGACTGAGCCGTGCCCCTCACCGGCGCCCAGGTGTCGCGCCTCGCGAAGACGATCGGCGACTGGTGGGACCACAACGGACTCGACCAGTTCGCCAGCGACCGCCTGAACGTGAACCTGGTCAACCTGAAGGCTGACGGCAGCCTACGGGACCGCGCGTACACCCTGATCAACGAGCTGAACTCGAAGGTCTTCCCGCCCCGCGACCACGACCTGCTGACGGCGCTGTCCACGGCGGGGCCGAACCCGGCGATCCGGGAGGCGGCCACCGAGTTGCTGCGGCCCGACTTCGTCTCCCTCAACGGCACGCCGCTGGGCGCGATCATGGTGGGCCGGGCGGCGTTCGTGAATCGGGGCGACCTGCGGCGGGCGCTGAGCGAGTTCGTCGATCCCTCCCACAACACGACGCATGTGCTGATCGTCCGGGGCGTGGAGCCCGGCGGGAAGTCGTACACCTACACCTTCCTGCGTCACCTCGCGGCGTCCACGGTCGGCGCTGTCTCGACACGTCTGCGGCTCAGCAACACGGCGTACAGCCCCCGCATGTTCTTCGAGCAGGTCTTCCGGCTGCTCGGCCTGGACCTGACCCGGTTGCCGGAGCTCACCGACGATCCACAGGCGGCCCGCATCGACTCGCTGGTGGCCGCCTTCACCGGCCAGGTGACCCATCTGCCGAGCGCGTACTGGCTGGTCATCGACGACCTCAACGATCCGGCGGTCACCCGGGAGGTTCGGGAGGCCGCGTACGCGCTGGCCTTCGCCGTGGAGGAGTCGCGGCCACGGAACCTGTGGGTGGCGCTGCTCGGCTACAACGCCGAGGTCACCGATCCGGAGCTGCTGTACGTCGCGCAGGAGGACGCCCGGTTCCCGAGCGAGGCGCACCTCGCCGAGCACTTCCGGTCGATCGCCGAGCACAGCGGGAACCCCCTGACCGAGAAGCAGGCGCTGACGTACGCGCAGAGCCTGATGTCCGGGCACCCCGTCCTGTCCAAGGCGGTGATGAGCCGGCTCTGCCTGGTGATCAACGAAATGGGCGAGAAGCTGCGACGGGGTGAGCCCATTGAGCGAAGCTGACGACAGCGTGTTCACCCTCGCCGAGCTGGAGAGCATCCTCGGGCTGGACGCGGGCGCCGACGACCTCGGCCCCTATCTGGACGCGGCCGCCGTGCTGGAGGCCTTCGACCCGCTCACCCTGCGCCCGGCCGGTCCGGTGGAGGACGCGGACGGGCTCTCGGTGATCGACAGCCTGCTGCCGCGCTGCGAGCCGGTGTCCGAGGGCGCGGGCCGGGGACTGTGGACGCTGACCCTCGCCGACCGCCGGGCACGTCTGGCCACGCTCGGCACCCGGACCGGGATGCGCGACGCGCTGCGGGCCAATCCGGACCATCCCGATCTGCCGGTGCAGCGCATGTTCGAGCTGGTCCTGGACGACCGGCCGATCAGTCCGGCGGAGCTGTCGCGTCCCGAGCTGGCCGCCCTGGTCACCCTGCACGACTGGCTCGACGGCATCCTCGACGTCCTTCCGCCGGCGCGGGACGTCCTGCGGGCGCTCGCCCGCGACGACGTGACCGCCCCGATGCGCCGCCTGGTGGCGGAGGGCTTCGTCGGACGGTCCGAGGAGCTCCTCGAGCTGCGCCGGTACGTCCTCGACGACTCGCCCTTCCCGGCGCCTCTCGTGTTCGTTCACGGCCCCGGTGGGGTCGGCAAGTCGACCCTGCTGGCGCAGCTGCTGCTGACGGTGGCCGGGATGCGCCTGCCCGTCGCCTATGTCGACATCGATCGCCCGACGGTGCGCCCCGACCGGCCCACGACTCTGGTGCTGGCCATGTTCGAGCAGCTCGCGGCCCAACTCGACATCCCACCCGGCGCGCGCGACGCCCTCCTGAAGGAGCTCGCCCACCTGCTGAGACGACAGGACGACACGCATGCTTTCGAGTCGAACCTGCAGCCGGTCCACGACGCCGTGCGCAAACTGCTCGAATACCGGCTCGGTGACCGTCACATGCTCGTCGTCGTCGACACGTTCGAGGAGGCTCAATACCTCGGCGGCGACGTGGTGTGGCTGCTCCTGGACTTCCTTCGCGAACTCCTCGACATCCTGGGCGGTCTCCGGATCGTCGTCGCGGGGCGGGCCCTCCCCCGCGAGCTGAGCCAGGTCTTCCCGGGGCGGCGGGGCGAGGTCGACCTGGGCGTCCTCGACCAGGAGTCGGCGCGGGACCTGCTGCGGCGGCCGGAGCTGCCGGGGCTCTCCGTGGCGGACCTCGACGACGTCATCGCGGTGGTCAGCCGCAACCCGATGTGCCTCAAGCTCGCCGTCCGGCTGCTGCGCGACGAGGGCGTGGAGCGCCTGCGCGAGTCACGCAGCGACTTTCTGACCCACCTGCGGGCCGAGAAGATCCAGGCGCTGCTGTACGGCCGGATCCTGCGCCACCTGCACTCGGACACCGCCCGGGCGGTCGCCTTCCCCGGCCTGGTGGTACGCCGCATCACCCCCGGCGTCGTCCGCGACGTGCTCGCCGGACCGTGCGGCCTCGACCTGCGCGAGACGACCGCCGAGCAGGTCGTCCGGGAGCTGGGCGCCGAGGTCGCGCTGGTCGGACAGGACGCCGACGGCAGTCTCCGGCACCGCGCCGACGTGCGCCGGTCGATGCTGCAGGACCTCACCGACCAGGTGCGCGAGGAGGTGGTCACCGAGATCGATCAGGGCGCCGTGGCGTACTACGCGACGCGCGACGATCCGGTCAGCCGGGCCGAGGAGATCTATCACCGGCTGCGGCTGCGGCAACCCGCGGACGTGCTGGACGTCCGCTGGCTGCCGGCCGCCGCCGATCATCTCCGCAGCGCCGTCGAGGAGGTGCCGCCCGCGCAGCGGCTGTGGCTTGCCCGGCATCTCGGGATCACCCTCGACGACGCGGTCCGCCGGGCGGCGAGCCTGGTCGAGTGGGAGGACCAGGCGGGCCGCATCGCCGGCCGGTACCTGCAGGCCGGGCGGGCGCAGGACGCCGTGACCACGCTGCGCGAGCGCGCCGACCGGTCTCCGCGGAGCCCGCTCTACGCCCTGGAGGCCGAGGCGCTGCGGTTCCTCAGCCTGCCGGACGAGGCGTTGCGGGTGGCCCGCACGGGGGTCGAGGCGGCGATCCGGGCCGGCGCCGTCGACATGGCTCTGGACCTGCTGCTGAAGATGACCGTGATCGAGGAGGGCCGCGGCCGGCTGGACGCCGCGGCGGGGCTGGCCGACGAGGCCGCCGACGTATCCCGGCACAGTGTTAACGAGATGCTCGTGCTGCAGGCCTCGATCACCGGGCTGCGGTTGCGGCGCCGGCGCGGTCTGGACGTTCCCGAGCTGACCCTGACCGACGACCAGCGGCACGGTTTGCAGACCCGGCCGGTGCTGCTGCGCGAGGCCGCCGCCGAGCTGGCGGCCGACGACCCCGGCCTGGCCGCGTCCGCGATCCAGGTGCTCGGCTTCGATGTGGCCACCCCCGCGCAGACGGTCGCCCTGGCCCAGGCGGTGATCGCGCTGACCGAGACGGTGCCCGATCTGGATCCGGCCTTCCTCACCGGCGCCCGGGGCTTCCTGATGACCGACGACACCGCGTTCGTCGAGACGTGGGTGCACAGTGCGGTGACGAGCCGGGAGATCCGGCAGGCCGCGTCGGCGCTGGCCCGGGCCGATCCCGGCGCACGGCCGCTGCCGGAGTTCCAGGACTACTTCCGGGCCGGTGTGGACAGCTCGCTGACCCGCTGATCCCTCACGCGATGTATCACCACGGTCTGACGGGCGCCGCCCGATGTCGGTCCGCGGGCGGACGATTCGAGGTCGCCGCCGTTCCTAGCATCGGTTGACTCCGATCGAAGGGAACAGCCCATGAGAGCCCTCCTCGCGGTGTGCGCACTCACCGCCGGCCTGCTCGTCCCGGTGGTGACCGGGACCGCGGCGCAGGCGGCCGAGCCTCTGCAACTGTCGGCGCCGACCGGCCGGTACGCGGTCGGCGCCACCGAGCTGTACCTGAGGGACACCGCCCGCCCCGACCCGTGGGTGCCCGAGCAGACCGCCCGGGAGCTGATGGTCACCCTCTGGTATCCGACGAGTACCCGGCAGGGCACCCGCACCGAGTACCTGTCCGCCGAGGAGTCCCGCCTGCTGATCGAGGGCAAGCACCTGGAGGGCGTCCCGCTGGACATCTTCAGCACGGTCGGCACGCACGCGATCGTGGACGCGAGACCGGCCGGCAGCCCGCACAGCCTGCCGCTGGTCGTACTGTCACCGGGCTGGACCCAGCCGATCGCCACGCTGACCGGGCTGGCCGAGGATCTGGCCAGTCACGGCTATGTGGTGGCCGGCATCGACCACACCTACGAGACCTACGCGATCACCTTCCCGGACGGGCGGATCACCGGGTGCGCGGCGTGCGCGCTCGACGACGACCGGGCGTTCTTCGGCAGGTTGTACCGCAGCCGCGCGGCCGACATGTCGTTCGTCCTCGACGAGCTGACCGGCCGGGATCCGGCGTGGCGGGGCAGCCGGCTGATCGACACCCGGCGGATCGGCGCGGCCGGGCACTCGGCGGGTGGGGCGTCCGCTCTGGCCGCCCTGGCCACGGACCGTCGCATCGACGCCGGGATCGACGTGGACGGCACGACGAACAGTGGCGGCGAGCCGGTGATCCCGGTGACCGGCCTGTCCCGGCCGGCGCTCGTGCTGACCAGCGACGATCATCTGCCGGGCGGCCACGACCGGTGGCTGACCGCGGACTTCGCCAACCTCACCGGATGGAAGCGGTGGCTGGCGGTGGCCGGGACCGACCACGCGTCGTTCACCGATCTCGGGATCTTCGCCGATCAGCTCGGCATCGACATCGGTGCGACGACGCCGGGCGCACGGGCCACCGGGATCACCCGCCGCTACGTACGGGCGATGTTCGACGAGCACCTGCGGCACCGGCCGCAGCCTCTGCTCGACGGGGTGTCGGCCCGTTACCCCGAGGTGACCGTCGCGGCCCGGTGAGAGTCGGGCGGGCCGCTCGGATGTTAGCGATCACTTGGAACCTGTCAAGGTTTCCGCTAAGTCCCGGGCGGCCCGCCCTCACGCGTCATCATAAAGCTTCCTATCAATGCCTGGCGGGCGTTGACGTGCCATTGACCTGCATGCAAAGCTGCCGTCATCCAATCGAAGCAATTCGATGATTTGACCTCAATCTCCGCTGCCCAGGCCTCTTTCACGCACGCAGATGAAACGTTACACGGGGAGGACTCCCCTACGGGCGCCGAGCTCACCACCACCGTGTGCGGCAGCGGTCTCGCCACCTCCGGACTCGAAGGCTGATCCCCATGCAGGAACTCTCCCGCCGCACCTTCGTACGCGGCGTCGCCGCCACTCCCCTGCTCGCCGCTGTCCCCGGCTCGCCCGCCGCGGCCGAGCCCCTCCCGCTGCGAGTGCCGCCGGCTCCCGTGCAGGCACCCGACACCGTGGCACTGAAGTGGCTCGAAGACCGGCCCGGCACCAACGTCGGCAGCACCTGGGGTGTGCCGTGGCCACAGGGCGCCGTCCCGGCCGACTCACCGTTCGCGTTGACCAGCGCCGAGGGCACGGCCGTGCCGGTGCAGAGCTGGCCGATCGGATACTGGCCGGACGGGTCGCTCAAGTGGAGCGCACACGCGCTGCCCGCCGACGCGCCGCTCTCCTCGTCGTACACGCTGAGCCGGACCGCCGGCGCTCCGGTCACCACCGCCGTGACAGTCGCCGAGAGACACGACACGATCACCGTCGGAACCGGTGTGATCGATGTGGTGATCCGCCGTCGCGGCTCGTCGCTGATCAGGTCGATCACGCGCGGCGGAGTGGAGATCGCTCGCGCGTTGGAGCTCGTCAGCCTGCGCCAGACCACCGCCGGCGACGGGGACGAGCGCCGCACCTCCCGGGAGCGCCTGACCAGCGACATCCGGCGCGTGACCGTCGAACAGCGCGGACCCGTGCGGGCGGTCGTCCGGATCGAAGGCGACCATCGGCGGCGCGGGCGGTCGTGGCTGCCGTTCATCGTGCGGCTCTACCTCTACGCGGGAGCCGAGCACGTGCGGGTCGTGCACACGTTCCTGTTCGACTCCGAGGGGCAGAAGGAGTTCGTCGCGGGGCTCGGGGTGCGCGTCGGGGTGCCGATGCGCGACGAGGCCTACGACCGGCACATCCGCATCTCCGGCGACGGCGACGGGCTCCTGCGCGAGGCGGTCAAGGGCATCACCGGCTTGCGCCGAGACCCCGGAGCAGTGGTACGGAACGCGCAGCTCGCCGGCCAGAGACTGCCCGATCCGGCGACCTGGGACCAGCGCGTCACCACCCGGCTGCCGCTCATCCCGACCTGGGGCGACTACACGCTCGCACAGCTCAGCTCGCAGGGGTACACGATCCGCAAACGCACCAGGGCCGGGCACGGGTGGATCGACGTGGACTCGGGACAGCGGGCCGGCGGGTTCGGCTACGTCGGCGGGGTCAGCGGCGGGCTCGGGTTCGGGATGCGCGACTTCTGGCAGAAATACCCGGCGCAGCTCGACATCCGGGGCGCCGACACCGCCGAGGCGCAGGCGACACTGTGGATGTGGTCGCCGGAGGCGGGGCCGATGGACACCCGGTTCTACCACGACGGGCTCGGCCAGGACACCTATCCTGAGCAGCTCGAAGGGCTCAACATCACCTACGAGGACTACGAGCCCGGATTCGGTACGCCGTACGGCATCGCGCGAACCACGGAGCTCAGCTTCTTCGCGCTCGCCGCCACTCCCTCTTCCGTGGAGACGGCTGCTCTCGCCCGTACGATCAAGAATCCACCGCAGATCGTCGCTCCGCCCGCCCACCTGGCCGCCGCCGGAGCGTTCGGGGGGTTGTTCGCCCCCGTCGACCGGTCCACGCCCGACCGGGCGAAGATCGAGGACCGGCTCGACTTCCTCTTCGACTACTACCGTGACCAGGTCGAAGCCCGGCACTGGTACGGGTTCTGGAACTACGGCGACGTGATGCACACACCGGACGTGGACCGGCACGTGTGGCGCTACGACATCGGCGGCTACGCGTGGGACAACTCCGAACTGTCGCCGGACCTGTGGCTGTGGTTCGCCTACCTGCGCTCCGGGCGCGCCGACATCTTCCGCTTCGCCGAGGCGATGACCCGGCACACCGGCGAGGTCGACGTCTACCACCTGGGCAAATGGGCCGGACTGGGTACGCGCCACGGCGTCCAGCACTGGGCCGACAGCGCCAAACAGCAGCGCATCAGCACCGCCGTCTACCGGCGCATCTTCTACTTCCTGACCGCCGACGAGCGGGTCGGCGACCTCATGCACGAACTGGTCGACTCCGACCGGACGTTCCTGGCCCTCGACCCGCTGCGCAAGATCCGCACCGAGCCGTACACGCCGGACCCGCACGCCCTGTCGATCGGTCTCGGCACCGACTGGAGCGGCCTGGCCGCGGCCTGGCTGACCGAGTGGGAGCGCCGCGGCCCGAAGGCCGCGATCGCCGAGAAGAAGCTGCTCGCCACCATGCGCACCATCGGCCGGATGCCCAACGGGTTCGTCACCGGCAGCGGCCTCTACGACCTGGACACCGGCGAGTTCGCTCCCGCGCAGAAGACCGTGAGCGTGTCGCACCTGAGCGCCATGTTCGGTCAGGTGGAGATCTGCGCCGAGCTGATCGCCCTGGTCGACATGCCCGCTTTCGAGGCCGCCTGGCTGCAGTACTGCCGCCTGTTCAACGCGACCCGCGACGAGCAGACCGCCGAGACCGGCGCCCACTTCGGCAACCTGATCCTCAAGCAGGGCCACTCCCGCCTGACCGCCTACGCCGCGTCCCGCCTCGGCGACGCGGCCCTGGCCACCAGGGCCTGGCGCGAGTTCAACACCACCGACGGCTACACCGACGCCTCCCCGTGGCGGACCGTCGCGCTGACCGGCCCGGAAGTCCTCAACCCGGTCGACGACGCCTCCTGGGTCGACACCAACACCACCGCCCTCTACGGCCTGGCCGCCATCCAGAACCTGGCCCTGCTGCGCTGAAGCTGATCATCGGGACCGTCGTTCCGGCAGGTGCCGTCCGGCACCTGCCGGCGATTTCCGCCCGCGCCCTCCCTCTTCGCCGCGACTTGCCCGGCGGCCGGTGAGGTGTTCCAGCGAGTCCCGGGACCGGAACGATTCGGTACGCACGGCGGTAACGTTCGGGGCCGGACCGGACATGGACGTGACGTGATCTCTCCTGAGGAGCGCTTCCGGCGGGTCTACGCGGCCAACTTCGAGGCGATGCTGGCGTACGCGATGCGCCGGGTCGAGCAGGCCGAGGACGCGTCGGACGTCGTCGCCGAGACGTTCCTGGTGGCGTGGCGGCGCGGCCGTGAGCTGCCGCCCGACGACGAGGTCACCCTGTGGCTGTACGGGGTGGCCCGTCGCGTCGTCGCCAACCACCACCGTGGCGGTGTGCGCCGGGACCGGCTCGGCGAGCGGCTGCGCCAGCGCATCACCGAGCTGGTCGCCGCCGATCCCGGACACGAGGTGCCGCAGCGACTCGCCGTGCGGGCAGCGCTGGCCCGGCTGCCCGAGACGGATCGGGAGGTCCTGATGCTCACCGTCTGGGAGGGGCTGCAGCCGCGGGAGGTCGCCGAGGTCGTCGGCATGAGCGCGGGCGCGGTACGGACCCGGCTGTCGCGGGCGCGGGCCCGGTTACGGGAACTGGTCGGTGACGATCCGCCGACACCCGGACATGTACTCGACGTCCTGACCGCGACCGTCCCGGAGGAGGGCCGATGAACGACGACCAGCTCCTCGACGCGGATCCCCACCGTTCCTTCGCCGGCCGCCTCGACGGGGCGGACCTCCTGGAGGAGATCATGTCCGTGCCGCACGCGCCGTCCTTCCCACTGCGCCGCCGTCTCGCCGGGGCGGTGGCCGCCGCTGCCGTGGTGGCCGGGATCCTGAGCGCCTCCACCCTGCTGCCTGATCGTTCCCGGCCCGTCCCGCTCGCTCTGCCGAGCGTCACGCCTGAGGCGTCGCCCAGCCCGTCGACCGGCGGTGCGGGCGGCGGTCACGAGCTGGATCTGAAGTACGCCGCGAGCCATCCGCGGCTGCTCATCGACGAGCCCGGCTGGAAGCTGCGGGTGATCTACGGCTTCGCCGGCGGGACCGGTTCCGCCGTCTTCCACAAGGGCGACCGCGGCGTCACCATGACCTGGTACCGGGCCGAGCACTACCAGGGCTATCTGGAGGACCGGCTGCACGTCAGCAGACCGAGGGCGACCCGGGTGGCCGGGACCGACGCGAAGGTGTTCACCTACAGCCGCAGCGACTTCGCGGTCATGCTCGACCCGCGCGACGGCACCTTCGTCGAGATCCGCGTCCAGGGCGGCGGGGTGAGCCGGTCCTACTTCGACGGTCTGCTCGAGCGGATCGAACGGGTCGAGCCGGATGTCTTCCTGGCCGCGCTGCCGCCGGAGGTCGTCACTCCCGGTGAGGCGACGACCGAGGCGGAGAAGGCCCTCACCGGGGTGCCGCGCCCGCCCGGATTCGACGCCGGGAACCTGGGACTGGACGGCGCGTACACGCCGTACCAGTTCCAGGCCCGGGTGGTGAAGCTGGTCGCCTGCGGCTGGGCCGGCGAGTGGGTGCGCGCCGACGAGGCCGGCGACGACATGGCCGCCGAGACCGCGGCCGCGGCGCTGCGCGGCAGCCGGAACTGGCCGGTTCTGAAGGACATGCACGCGTCGAAGCGCGGGGACTGGTCCAGGATGCTCTGGGCGGCGACCGGCGAGAAGGGGCGTGACATGCCGCGGGACGTACGGAATCTGGCGGGCTGTAGCGAGTGACGGGGGTTCAGCCCGTGCGGGGCAGCCGCTCCAGGAAGTCGCGGCTGCCCCGGATCAGTTTGTCCAGGAAGCCGTGGATGAGCTCCAGCTCCGCGTCGGTGTAGCCGCCGAGCGTCTCCGTGGTCAGCTCGGTGAGCGGCGCGAACGCCTCGGCGAGTTGCTCGTGGTGCCGGCCGGTGAGCTGCACGAAGACCCGCCGCCGGTCGCCGGGGTCACGGCGGCGCTCGACCAGTCCGCGGCTCTCCAGGCGATCCAGCAGGGCGGTCACCGCCGACGTGCTCATGCCGGCGACCTCGGCGATCCGGCCGGCGGTGAGGTCGGGCTCGCGGGCCGCCAGATCCAGGCATTTCAGGTCGCTGGGGCCGAGTCCGAACCGCTCGGCGATCGCCTGGTGCAGCACGACGGCCAGGCTCGACTGTGTACGCAGTTGCGCGCCGACCGCGGCGGTCAGGTCCGGACGGGTTGACATGGCGGGCCCCTCGGCAGAAACTTCGATTGGCAGGAAATCTCGATCTATCGAGACTTCCCTCCTGCGGAACGATTCTACGAGGAGACCCGATGAGCACCGACGACCTGGCCGCCCTGCGCCGGCTCTTCGAGATCATGAACGACGCCTGGGCCCGCGCCGACGCCGAGACGTTCGGATCGGTCTTCACCGAGGACGCCGACTACGTCATCTACACCGGCACGCACTACCGCGGCCGCGCGAAGATCATCGACACCCACGACGCGCTGTGGACCCGGTTCCTGCGCGGCACCCGCCTGCACGGCGAGATCGACTCGGTCCGCTTCCCCACACCGGACGTCGCGATCGTGGTCAGCCGCGGCGCGGTCCTCAAACGCCGGAACAGCAAACCCAGGACCGACAAGATCCAAACCCTGGTGGCGGTACGCCGTACCGAAGGCTGGCTGTTCACCGCCTTCCAGAACACTCAGCGCAAACCACTGCTCGAGTGGATCTCCAGCCGGTCCGAGCCGCGGATGGCACCCTGATCCGGAGTCTCGATCGCGATCGCCGGAGCCACCACCAGGTCATGGACCCGCCAGTCGAAGCCGCGGGCGAAGCGTTCCAGCTCCTCGACGCGCTCGATCAACCGGTCCGCGTCCGGCACAGGGACCATTGGAAGCTCACCCACGAACACGTGGCCCTCCTCGCGCTGCCGCAGCCACGCGCCCGCCGCCCAGTCGTGATCCGGCAACGCCCGTGGCAGCGGGTACGGGCGCTGCCGTCGACCACCCTGACCTCATTGCCCCGGCACCCGGCCGGTTCATCTGCGGCCGGCCGAATGCCCCGACACCCGGCCGGGCTGCGGGTTCACCTCCGGCCGGGCTGCCGGTTCAGCTCCGGCCGGGCTGCCGGTTCAGCTCCGGCCGGGCTGCCGGTTCGTCTCCGGCCGGCCGTGAGAGCTGCCGCGATACAGCTCTCGGGGCGGGCCGGATCGATCCACCGGTCCCGGCGCTCACCACGGTTGATCGGTGGCGGGTAAGTTTCGCGGCATGTCCGGGGGTGCGACACGCGTGGTCGGTGGCCGATACCGGCTGTCGGGATGGCTGGGCCGCGGCGGAATGGGCGCGGTCTGGGAAGCCCACGACACCCTGCTCGGGCGGGACGTGGCGCTCAAGGAGATCTACTCGCCGGACGACGGCGCCGGACCGGACGATCCGATGATCCGACGCGCCTTCCGGGAGGCGCGGGCCGCCGCCCGGCTACGGCATCGGGGCATCGTCACGGTCCACGACGTCGTCACCGAGGACGGACGGCCGTGGATCGTCATGGAGCTGATCGACGGGCCCTCGCTCGCGGCGGCCGTCCGCGCCGAGGGCACTCTGCCGGAACGCCGGGCCGCCGACATCGGCCTGCAGGTCGTCGACGCGCTCCACGCCGCCCACCGCCAGGGTGTGCTGCACCGGGACGTCAAACCCGCCAACATCCTGCTCGACGCCGACCGGGTGGTCCTCACCGACTTCGGGATCGCGGCCATCGACGACGCCACCTCGATCACCTCGACCGGGCAGATGATCGGCTCACCCGCGTTCCTGGCCCCGGAACGGTACGACGGGCAGCCGGCGAGCGCCGCGACCGACCTGTGGGCCCTCGGCGTCACCCTCTACATCGCGGTGACCGGCCGATCCCCGTTCCCGGGCGACGACCTTCCCGGCACTCTCGCCGCCATCCTGCACCGCAGCCCCGAGCCACCCGCCCGGGCCGGCTCACTGTGGCCGGTCATCGAGGGCCTGCTCGCCAAGGACCCGGCCCGGCGTCTCACCGCAGACCAGGCGCAAACCATGCTGACCGCCATCGTCCGAGACCACGGCGAACGACCGAAGGCCGCCTCCGCTCGAGACGGCGAGCACCCGCAGACGGCCACCCTTCGAGCCGACGAAAGCCCGCTACCCGCCACCGTTCGAGACGGCGAACGTCCGCAGACCGCCACCATTCGGGACGACGAGCGCCCGCAGACCGCCACCGCTCACAACGACGAACGCCCGCAGACGGCCACCGTTCGAGACGGCGAAGGACCGCAGGCCGCCACCCTTCGAGACGACGAACGTCCGCTCACCGATCCCGCCCTCACCACGCCGCCGGAGGACCGCACGACCGTTACGGTGCCCCAGGTCAGCGAGGCACCGGCTGGAAGCGGTCAGCAGCCGACACGGGAGACCGGGGCCGCCGGCGCCGGCGCCACCGGGGCCCCCGGCGACACTGGGCCAGCCATCGGGGCCGATCCGGATGCCGGGCGGCTCCCGGCCGGGCCGCGTCGTCCGGCGGATGCTGGGAATCCCGCGCCGTGGCCCCATCGGGATGCGGGGATCGACGCGAGCCGGCCGTTCCCGTGGCATGTCCTCTGGACGATGGTGCTGGTCGTCAGCACCCTCATCGCCGCGGGGGCGGTCGTCCGGACGGCATGGCTCGAAGGGGGTCGGTCATCGACGCCGATCGTCGGCACCGGCTCGGCGACGCCGTCGAGCAGCCCGTCACCGTCCAAGCCGCCTGGAGCGATCCCGGCGGCCTTCGTCGGCGAGTGGTCCGGGACCGCGAAGCAGCCGATCGGCACGGTGTCGTCGTGGGAGGTGACGATCACGTTCACCGCGACGTCGTCGACCGGCGGCTTCGACACGTCGCTGGGCTGCAACGGAACCTTGACGGTCGTCACGCCGTGGCCCACCGAACGCGAGATCCATTTGAGGCAGGAAACCGGCTGGAACCCCCGCGGAACCTGCGTCGACGCGGCCGACATCACCCTGCGCATCGACGCCGACGGGCGGATGCAGATGTCCTGGCACGACCTCGGCGAACCGCTCAACGTGGCGACCGCTTCCCTGACCAGGTCCTGAACGCCAGGCGGGGACACGCCCGTGAGGCGCCTTGGGGCCGCACGGGGAAGCCTGCGCCGCGCCGTGGGCACGGGACCGCGGTCCTGTGCTTGTGGCGCGGCCTACCCCGTACCCCCTTGTGGTTCAGATCGGTGAGCGACGCCGGCTGATCGTCGCGGCGACCAGCAGGACCAGGGTCGGCGCCGCGGCGAACGCGACCTGACCGGCGACCGGTGCGTCGCCGACGATGCCGTTGACCAGGACGACCTGCACGATCGTAAGCAGGTTGCCGAGGCCCAGGGCGGCCACCGCGACGGGCACCCGCGCGTCGAGGAGGGACCAGCCGACCGCGATGGCGGCCATCACCAGGAAGGCCTGGGTCTCGATGAACAGTGCCGGGCTGAGCATCACGCCGGAGCCGGTCGGGAGCAGAACGACGGCGGGCACGACGGCGAGGAGCCACCACAGTGGCGAGGATCGCTCACGGTGACGGGTGCACGTCAGGCCACCGACGAGCACGGCCGCGAGTGGGGCGGCCCAGAAGCCCTCGTGCACCCATGGGCCGCCGAAGCGGGAGCCGGCGACGACTCCCGCGACCAGGCCGATGACGGCTGCGGCCGCGGACAGCAGGTAGGCGCCGCGCGCCAGGGTGACGATCGCGGCCAGGTGCAGGGCCAGCGCGACCAGGCCGGCCGTCGCATACTGCACGATGCCGCCGGCACTCTGGAAGATGGCCGGGACGTCCAGGGGCAGCGCCCGCAGGAGGTCGACGGCGGCCGCGTGGACCAGCAGCGCCAGCGCGGCGAGCCGGGTCGCGGACTGCAGGAACGCCGCCGGACCGCGGTGCACGTCGGCGCCCGTCCGGGCCCGTAGCGCGCCGACGACCAGGGCGAACGCCTCACGCGCGGTGAACCGGGCGTTGCTCTGCAGGACGGTGTCGAGGATCTCGTCACGCGGGTAGCGCGACGGGTAGAGCTTGACGAGCCGGGCATAGCGCTGCTCCACGGTGGTCCCTCCTGCGGTGGTCATGCGGGGCGCACCACCGTCCGGCTCACGCGGCGCTCGGTGACGACGCGGGCGGCGGCGGCCAACTGCTCGGCGTGCTGCTGGAGGGCGGCGCCACCCTCGGGGGTGAGCTCGTAAGACCGGCGGGCCCGGCCGTTGACGATCTGCTCGTCGACGACCCGGATGTGCCCGGCGGTGGTCAGGCGCTCGAGCGCGGTGTAGAGGGTGCCGGTTGCCAACTTGATACGCCCGCTGGACAGGGCCGAGGCCCTTTGGATGATCGCGTAGCCGTGTAGCGGCCCGTCTTGGAGAGCCGCGAGGATGAAGTAGGTCGTCTCCCGCATGCACTCGACTATACGTAGTCCAACTACATATGACGAGTCCCGAGTGCAAAGAGGAGCCTGCCTCCTCAGCGCGACGTGACCAGCCGCTGATCGGCGCTGCGGCGCACCAGGTGGACGAGCGCGGCCAGCCGCACCTCAGGCTCGGCCGCCTCGTCCGCCGACACCCGGGCCAGCCATGGCACGACACCCGCGGACGCCGGGGGGAGGGCCGCGACGGCTTGAACGAGCCGGAGCCGCTCCACGGTGGTGGACGCAGCCGACAGGGAGAACTCGTCACCGGAGACGGCCGGTGAGCCGGGAAAGCTGAACATGTCCCGCATCATGCCCTGACCCCCTGACATCTTTCTCAGACCGCGATGGCGGCCGGCGCCGCGACCTCGGGCCCGCCGCCACAGCCTGGCTTTCGAGAGTCAGCGTCTCGATGGGAACCGTCCGGATGCCTGCCGCTGATCGAGGGCAGGGTCAGAGGTCGCCGGGGGTTCTGGTGGCCGTGAAGTGTGCGACGGCGTTGAGGACCTGTCCGAGGAAGTCACGCAAGTCGGTGGCGACGGGCTCGAAGCCGCTGTCGGTGGAGGCGTCGTTTGACCGGTGCACCGTGTTGTCGGGGCTGATGGCGTAGAGGATTCCGCCGCCGTTGCCGGCGAAGACCGTTCCGGTGTCGCCGTCGCGCAAGAGGACGGGGCCGTCAGCGAGTCGGGCGACGACGACGTCAGGTGGGTGGATGAAGAACCCGTTTCCGATGTCCGACATGGTGACCTCTTTGATCACCTCGTAGAAGGCGGTCAGGTCGGGTGAAGCAGCTCGGTTTACCAGAGTGGCGTCGAGCGGGCTCTGGTCGGGGCCTGCCAGGACGACTTCGTTCTCGCCGGGCGGGAACGGGTAGTAGGTGTCGAACGCGGACAGGACAGACTGCAGGTACGCGGTGATCTCTGCGGCCCAGGTGCCGACCCAGCGCGGGTCGAGAGCTTCGGCGTTCATCGGGGTTTCCTGACGTTCGAGGGGACGGGGTCGATCGTGGTCGAGGAGCGTGTGCTGAGGTTGCAGTCGACAGAGCAGAGCGGCCACGAACGGCAGCCGATCCCGCGGCGACCCGCACAGGCTCAGCGACCCCGATGAAACTCGTCAGCGAGCCATTCCAGCGGCATTGGCCCTGTCCCCGCACCGCCTCCGGGGACAGGATCGGAGTATGCATGCCGATACCCGCGTCGTTCACCTCCGCGCCCCGGTTCCGGACAGCACGCCGTTGAGCGTGCCGCTCTATCAGACGTCGTCGTTCGCCTTCGACGACCCGGATCCGCTGGCCGACGGCCTCAACCGGCCGGACGGCTCGTTCGTCTACTCCCGTTTCGCCAACCCGACCGTACGGGCCCTCGAGGAGATCGTCGCCGAGTTGGAGGGCGGCGTGGCCGCGATCGCCACCGGCTCCGGGATGGGCGCCGTCTCGCTGCTGCTGCACAGCCTGCTGCGGGCGGGAGACCATGTGATCGCGCAGCACACCCTCTACGGCGGCACGCATGCCGCGCTGCGCAAACTCGCCGACCGCAACAACCTCACGGTGACCTTCGTGTCCGGGCACGATCCCGAGGAGGTACGCGCGGCGATCACCCCGCGTACCAGGCTGCTGTACCTGGAGACCGTGGCCAACCCGACCGGCCACGTCAGCGATCTGCCCGCGCTCGCGCCGATCGCCCGCGAGGCCGGCATCGTGACGGTCGTCGACAACACGTTCGCGACGCCGCTGCTGTGCCGCCCGATCGAGCACGGCGCCGACGTGGTGCTGCACTCGGTGACGAAGTTCCTGGGTGGGCACAGCGACGTGACCGGCGGCATCGCGGTCTTCGCCGACGACACCCTCTACCGGGAGGTGTGGTCGGAGGCGGTCGAGTTCGGCGCCGTCCCGGACCCGTTCGCGGCCTGGCTGACCCTGCGCGGCCTGCAGACACTGCCGCTGCGCATCGCCCGGCACACCGACAACGTGGCACGGGTCGCCGGTTTCCTGACCGGGCACCCGGCGGTCGAGCGGGTGCTGTGGACCGGCGCTCCCGACCATCCGAGCCATGCGATCGCCTCGGCGTTCGTCGGCGGCTTCGCCGCGCCGTTCTGCTTCGATCTGGCCGGCGGCTACGAGGCGGGTCTGCGTTTCCAGAAGGGGGTACGGGTGATCAAGCTCGCGCCGTCGCTGGGCGGCACGCAGACCCTGATCCTGCATCCGGCGTCGAGCTCGCACCGCCAACTGGACGACGACGCGCTGAGGGCCGCGTCGATCGGCCCCGGCACCATCCGTATCGCGGTGGGCATCGAGCACCCCGACGACCTGATCGCCGACCTGGACCAGGCACTCGGCGCAGCCTAGAGAACCGGCCCCACCGGGAGACCGGCCCCACCGGAGACCGGCCTGAAACGGGCGCTCAGCGCAGTCTGACGATCCCGCCCACCCGGGTCGTGCGGCCGTCGGTGTCCGCCCGGATCGCCGACGGCCGTCCCAGCGCGTCGCCCTGCCACACCTCGACCGGCCGGCCGAGGTGGGCGGCGAGGCACCCGGAGCTGTTCGCGTTCGCCACGTCCTCGTCGACCCCGATGGCCGGGGCGAACAACCGGGCCACGGCCACCGGGCCGTCGAGGCGGTAGACGAGGCAGCCCAGCATCTCCAGGTCACGGCAGGCCTGGGCCAGCCGGGGGAAGTCGGGAGCCAGAGCCGACGGATCGGCGACCGGAATGAGCAGGCGCGGGATGCCGGGCGACGCGACCACGATGCCGCCGTGGTCGTCGAGCGCGAGCGCGCCGAGGATCTCCCCGAGGTCGGCGGGCGGCGCCTCGACGGTGACCGGCCCCTGGTCGAACCACACCTCGATCCCGCCGTCGGCCAGTCGCGTCGCGGTCACCTCGTAGACCCGGCCGCCGGTGTGCTGGGTGAGCCGCTGCCGCGTCGAGCCGCTGCGGGACAGCAGGACCGCGTGCGCGGCGATCGTCCCGTGTCCACAGTTGCGCAACTCGCTCGTACCCGTGAAGAAGCGAACGATCGGGAGGTCGAGGAAGGCGCCGTGCGACGCGCCGCTGGATCGGACGATCGCGCAGCGATCGCCACCCTCGTCGTCGGCGACGAGGGTGGGGCTGCCGCCCCTGCCGTCCCGGACACACGCGTCGACCACGGTGATCACATCGGCCACAGTAGTTTCCGGTCCGGGGAAACGGGCACAGATAGGGGCGCAACGACAGTCACACCGGACGAGGAGGCCCCCCGATGGCCGGCAACGAGCACGAGGTCAACCGCAGCGCTCGCAGCGGGCGGTTCGTCAAGGAGAGCACCGCGGAGCGCAACCCGAGCACGACGACCACCGAGAAGGTCGGCGGCGAGAAGGAGCGCGGTGACCGCGAGGTCAACCGCAGCGCGAGCACCGGCAAGTTCGTCACCGAGACCACTGCCGAGCTGCACTCCGCCACGACCGAGACCCAGAGACTCTGATCCTCCTCGGAAAAAGCGGCCCCCCATCGGACCAGCGATGGGGGGCCGCTTTGCACCTAGTGCAACGATGCACTTAGTGTAGAAGCGTGACCATCGATCGGCGGTCGGCTCTCAAGGCCCGTCATCGGCGCGCCATCCTCGACGCGGCCAACGCCCTGATCTCCGAGGGCGGCCGGTTCAGCGTCGACCAGCTCGCCGAGCGCGCCGACATCTCCCGGCGCACGATCTTCAACCATTTCGCGTCGATCGACGACGTCGTCACCACGGTCTGCACCGAGATGCTCCACGTGGTGATCGACGGTTTCCGCACCACCGTCACGTCCGGCGAGCGGGAGTCGATGTTCACCGACGTCGCCGGGGCGCTGCGGGTCACCGACGTGCCCGGCATCATCGCCTACCTCTGGCGGGCCCTGGGCGGATTCGCTCCGGGCAACCCGCAGGCCGCGCAGATCTTCCACGCCACCGTCGCGCGCACGTGCGAGGAGATGGCGCTCGAACTGGCCCGCAAATATCCCGAAGCCGACCCCCTGGACGCCGCGATCCTGGTCAGCTCACTGATGAACGGCACGGTGGCGGTCGCCACCCACTGGATCGCGGTGACCGCCGCGCAAACCGACGAGCAGTCCCGTGAGCTGTGGCACCACCTGCTCGAACGCATGATCGAAACTGTCCGCACAGGCTATTAGAAGGAACGAACCACATTGGCCGAGCTCCTCTACCGCCTGGGCCGCTTCTGCGCCCGGCGTGCCGGCGTCGTCCTGGCCTCCTGGCTGGTGGTCCTGGGTGTCGCCGTCACCGGCTACTTCGTCGCCCGCGGCGAGCTGTCCCCGGTCGTCGACATTCCCGGCACCGAGACCGCGAAGGTGAGCGAGCGCCTCGGCGAACGGCTCCCGGTCGCGGCCGGCGGCAACGGGAAGATCGTCTTCCACACCCCCGACGACACACCCCTGACCGACTCGCAGAAGACCGCGATCTCCGCGCTGCTCGCCTCGACCGGGAAGCTCGAGGGCGTCGCCTCCACCACCGACCCGTTCGCGATCTCCCAGCAGATCAGCGACCGGCGCGCCCAGGTCGCCGACGGCCTGAAGCAGATCGAGGACGGCCGCGACCAGCTCAACGAGGGCCAGCAGCAGATCAACGGGGCCAAGGCGCTGCTCGGCGACGGAGCCGACGCCGCCACCCAGGCGAAGATCGACGAGCAGCAGGCGCTGATCATCGAGAAGCGCAAGGAGTTGGAGACGCAGGCCGAGAAGCTGGCCGTCGGCCAGCGGCTGCTCGCCATGTCGTCGCCGATCCGGCAGGTCTCGGTGGACGGCTCCACCGCGGTCGCGCAGGTCCGGTTCACCGTGCCGCAGCTCGACGTCACCCCGGAGACCAAGGAGCGCGTCGTCGAGCACGTCAACGCGGGCCTGCCCGGTGGCGTCGAGGCGGAGTACTCCAACGAGATCACCCAGGGACTGCCCGAGATCGTCGGCGTCGGCGAGGTGGTCGGCCTCATCATCGCCGCGATCACGCTGCTGGTCATGCTGCGTACGCTGGTCGGCGCCGCCCTGCCCATCCTCAGCGCCCTGGCCGGCGTCGGCATCGGCGTGACCGCGTCGCTGGCGCTCTCCGGCGTGGTGGAGATGCTGTCGATCACCCCGGTCCTCGGCGTCATGCTGGGCCTGGCCGTCGGCATCGACTACAGCCTGTTCATCCTCAACCGGCACCGACGGCAGCTGCTCGACGGCATCGACTTCCACGAGTCGATCGGGCTGGCCAACGGCACCTCCGGCAACGCGGTGGTGTTCGCCGGGTCCACGGTGCTGGTCGCCCTGCTGGCCCTCAACGTGACCGGGATCCCGTTCCTGGGGCTGATGGGCACCGTTGCGGCGATCTGTGTCGCGGTGGCCGTACTCCTGGCGGTCACCCTGACCCCCGCGCTGCTCGCGCTGATCGGCAAGCGGGTCCTCAACCGCAAGGCCCACGCCGTGTCGAACGCCTCGGTCAAGCCGATGGGCACCCCCGGGCCGTCGTCACCGTCCTGGCCCTGCTGATCGCCCTGGTCGCGGTCGCCATCCCGGCGATGTCGATGCGGCTGGGCCTGCCGGACGGCTCGTCCGAGGACACGGCGTCCACCCAGTACCAGGCGTACAAGCTGATCGCCGACCGCTTCGGCCCCGGCGTCAACGGCTCCCTGGTCGTCGTCGCCGACCTGCCCGCCCCGGTCACTGGCGACGCCCAGCAGGCGGAGCAGCTCCGCATCGGCAACGTGCTGCTCTCCCAGAACAACGTCGCCGCGGTCGCCCCGATCGGCGCCTCCTCCGACGGCCGCACCCTCGGCTTCCAGATCATCCCGGTGACCGGCCCGACCAGCGCCGAGACCGAGCAGCTCGTCCACGACCTGCGCGGCCTCGACCCGCTGAACGGCGACGTCACCCTCGGCGTGGCCGGCTCCGCCAGCGGCA
Source organism: Actinoplanes sp. CA-252034 (assembly GCF_050956125.1). Taxonomy (NCBI): domain Bacteria; kingdom Bacillati; phylum Actinomycetota; class Actinomycetes; order Micromonosporales; family Micromonosporaceae; genus Actinoplanes; species Actinoplanes sp. CA-252034. The sequence goes on along the minus strand of NZ_CP191846.1, from coordinate 3,864,038 downwards.
ACATCGACATCTCGGAGAAGCTGGACAACGTGCTGCCCCTCTACCTGGGGCTGGTCATCGGCATCTCGCTGATCATCATGATCTTCGTGTTCCGGTCGATCCTGGTGCCGGTGACGGCGACGCTCGGCTTCATCCTCAGCCTGTTCGCGACGTTCGGTGGCATCACCGCGATCTTCCAGTGGGGCTGGCTGAGCGCCGTCTTCGGCATCCACGACCCGGGCCCGGTGCTGAGCTTCCTGCCGACGATCCTGATCGGCATCCTGTTCGGCCTGGCCATGGACTACCAGCTGTTCCTGGTGTCCGGCATGCGCGAGGCCTTCGCCCACGGCGCTCCCGCCCGCCTGGCCGTCCAGCAGGGCGTCCACGCCGGCCGCACGGTCGTCACCGCGGCGGCGATCATCATGATCTCGGTGTTCGGCGGCTTCATCTTCTCCAACACCGCGATGATCCGCTCGCTCGGCTTCGGCCTGGCCTTCGGCGTCCTGGTCGACGCCTTCCTGGTCCGGATGCTGCTCATCCCGGCGGTCATGCACCTGCTGGGCCGCTCGGCCTGGTGGATCCCCCGCTGGCTGGACCGCATCCTGCCCAACGTCGACGTCGAGGGCGCCGCACTCGAACGCGCCCACCACGTCGTCCACCACCCGTCCCACGCGGAGCCGGCCGAGCCCGTTCTCCGCTGATCCCTCCGGTCCGGCAGCCGGCTTGATCCCTCCGATCCGGCTGCCACCCCCGGCGGCCGGCCTGATCCCTCCAAGCCGGCTGCCACCCCCGGCCTGATCCCTCCGATCCGGCTGCCACCCCGGCGGCCGGCCTGATCCCCCGGTCCCGCTGCTACCCCCGGCGGCTGGACCAATTCCCTCCGGTCCGGCAGCTACCCCCCCCCCCCCCCCCCGGCGGCCGGGCCGGTCCTCGGCCCGGCCGCCGCGTAGCGTTCGCGGCGGCCGGGCCGCTTTCCGTCCGCCGACCTTCCGATCCGATCGCCGGTCACCGGTCTTCGGCGGCAGGGCGGACACCAACCCCTATGCGGTACGGCCACAAATCTGCTCGTGGCTACCGCGCGACGGATTGCCCACTCCGGCCCAACAGCGCGCCTCTCTGGCGGAGGCGTTCGGTCACCGCTACCCCGACGCGATCAGGCCACGGCTCACCACCGGTTCACCGCTACCTCGACACGATCAAGCCGCGCGGCTCACCACCGGTCAGCACTGCCCCGACGCGATCAGGCCACGGCTCACCACCGGCCGGGCCGACTACCATCGTCACCTATGTCGACCGGTGATCGGGATCCTCGTCGTGTCGAGGGCGCCAAACTGCTGTCCGATTCCTCGCTGATCCTCTTTCACCGCATGACCGGGCTGGTGCAGACGCTGACGGCTCTGCGGATGGACGGTTACCACGTCGTGTCGCTGGAGGCGAGCACATGGCGAACGGCCCAACAGATGCACGCCGCCCTGGCTGTCGCCCTGGATTTCCCGGCGCACTACGGCAACAACCTCGACGCCTTGAACGACTGCCTGGGTGAAGTGGCCGCCCACGCCTACGGCTTTCCGGCGGACGCGACCGGGCTCGTCCTGGCCATGACCGGATTCGACCATTTCGCCAGCGCGTCGCCCGATGTGGCACGCGCCCTGCTCGACATCTTCGCCACTCACTCGCGCAACGCCCAACTCCAGGGTGAGCAGCTTCTCTGCCTGATCCAGTCCAGCCTCCCGCGTTTCCCCCTGGAGTCGGCCGGCCCCACCCCGATCGTGTGGAACAAGGCGGAGCGGCCCGGCCCCTTCCCCTCCGATTTGGTCCCGGAACCGCCCAAGCGACCATGGTGGCGCCGGTCGCGCTGACCGATCACACGCGCTGCCGAAACCCGCCGAGCACGGCGCGGACCGGTCACACGCGCTCCCGAAAACCGCCGAGCACGGCGCAGGCCGATCACACGCGCTGCCCGAACCTGCCGAGCGGGCGCAGGCCGATCACACGCGCTGCCCGAACCGGCCGAGCGGGCGCAGGCCGATCACACACGCTGCCCGAACCGGCCGAGCATGGCGCGCACCTCGGCGGCGTCGCTGTTGGAGCCGAACAGGTCGGTGCCCGGCTCCATCCGGACCCCCTCGGCCAGCGCACCGGCCACGACCGGGTCGAAGCCGAGCCGGTCGACGATCGCGGCGACCTCGGCCAGGTCAGCGGGGTCGTCTCCGGCGATGGCGTTGGCCTTGCGTCCCGGCGTACCAGCTGGTCGAGCCTCCTCCTCGAGCACGTGATAGCCCATGTGGTTGAAGGCCTTGACGACACGCGCCCCGGGCAGCGAGTCACGAACCAGCGAGCTGGTGTCCGACCGCAGGTCGTCACGGATCCCGTCGACCTCCCACCAGTAGTTCATGGCGTCGATGACGAGCTTGCCACGCAGCGCCTCCGCCGGAACGGTCCGGTGCTTGCCGAGCGGCAGCGCCAGCACGACCACGTCGGCCCGCTCAGCAGCCTCGGCAGCGGTGACGGCCGTCGCGCCGGGGGCGAGCACGGTGACGATGAGCTCGATCTTCGCCGGATCACCGGAGCCGGCGATCAGCACCCGGTATCCGGCCGCGACGGCCAGCCGTGCCAGCACGGTGCCGAGCTTGCCCGCACCGAGAATGCCGATGGTCGTCATGGCGAACCCTCCCGAAGTAGTTGACACGTCATCCAACCCTGAGGGCGACCGGTTCATTCCGCCTCGCCGGAAGCGGAGCGCAGCCTCACGGCGACTCCTCCCGGGCGCGGATGTACGCCTCGATCTCCTCCTCGGTCGGCTCCCGGAAGTAGTCGAACGGCGCCACCGACACGCCCTCGACCACTCGGCGCGGGTCGTCGACGGACGCCGCCGGGTCGAGCTCCGACGCCGACAGCGACGACATCGAGAAGATCGCGAAACCGGGCTCGAAGGCGAACCCGACGTCGAACGGCTCGGCCCGGTGGCCGAGCGCGGCCAGCTCGGCGACCACATCGTCCATGAATCGGTAGGTCAGCTGAACACCCTCGAAGAACACCTCCGGACCGCCGTAGCCGATCTCCACCAGCTCGACGGTCTCGTCCTCCCGATAGGTGATCACCAACATCGGGTCGGTGTCGTAGACCGCCCGGCTGTGCCGCCCCGGATGCACGGGTGGGCCGACCCGACTCTCGACCACGTCGCGGCTCTCGCCGACCTTGACCGACGCCACACCCTCACCCGGCAGGATCTCCATGCCCGAGATGATGGCAGCACCCTCCGACATTTTCTCCGCGGCTGCAGCGGGCGCAGTCCGCCGGTGCGTCTTCGAGGTGATGGCAACCGATGGGGCAGGTATGACGTTCGAGAGTTTCGTGGCCGAGCACGGCCAGTCGCTGGTCCGGCTGGCGTTCGTGCTCACCGGCGACCGGCAGCACGCCGAGGATCTGGCACAGAGCGCGCTGGTCGACGCATATCGCAACTGGGCGAAGGTGACGGCCGCCCGAAGACCCGACTCCTACGTGCGCAAGGTGCTGGTCAACGCCCATCTGAGCTGGCGGCGCCGACGGTGGACCACTGAGCGGCCGAGCGAGATCAGTGACGCCGCGGCCGGTGCGCTGCCCGATCCGGGCGACGCGTTCGCCGAGCGCGACCAGCTGCGGACGATGCTGTCCGGCCTGGCGCCACGAGCCCGCACGGTGCTGGTGCTGCGCTACTACGCGGACCTCAGTGACGCCACCATCGCCGAGACGATGGGGATCACCGAGAGCTCGGTGCGCGCCACCGCCTCCCGCGCCCTGGCCACCCTCCGCAGCCAGGCGCCCCCGACGGCCATGCCGACGACACGCCGACCCACACCCGAGACTGTCCTGGAGGGACCATGAGCGACCTGATCGAGCAGCAGTTGCGTGACCTCTTCAACGCCGAGGCCGACGCGGCGCCACGTCCGGCCGACCTGGTGACGAGCACCCGGCGGGCGGCCCGTTCACAGCGTCTGCGCACGGGCGCCTGGGCGCTGGCGGCGAGCGTCGTCGCCGTCACGGCCACGGCGTTCGCGGTGTGGCCGCTCGCCAGCGAGCCGGTGCCGTTCCCACAGGTCGCCTCCCCACCCACCGATCCGGTCCGGGCCCCGGGGACGCTGTCGGCGACGCCCGGCTACGGTCCTGGCACACGCCTGTCGATGCGACCGGTGGCCCAGGTTCTGGAGTTGGCCGCCGACACCGCCGCGAAGGCTCCCGACGTGGTGCCCGAGCCGGGCCGGTTCCTCTACACCCGGACCGTGGGGCGTGACGGCCGGGTCCTCGCCGAGCGGTGGTATTCGATCGACGGCACCCGCGACGGTCTCGGCTTCAACATGCAGGGCGGGGTCGTGGATCGGTTCGCGTTTCCCGGCTGCCGCGACGGCCGCTACGTCTCCGGCCCGGATCAGGGTGGGTCGTGCGAGGCGGACCCGGCCTACCTGCCCGATCTCCCGGAGGACGCCGAGGCCATGGCGCGATACCTCAACCTGTCGAACTCTCACCTCGACGACGATCCGGCGGAGAACAAGACGAACGGCATCGCCAAGGACATGGGGACACTCGGTTCGTCGCGCTATCTGCGGCCGGCCCAGCGGGCCGCTCTGTTCCAGGCGGCGGCCCGCATTCCGGGGATCTCGGTCGTCGACGACGCGGTGGACGCCGCGGGCCGCACCGGCACCGGCGTGACCTGGCGGTTCGGCAAGGGCAGCACCATGTGGGTCTTCAACCCGAGGACGCACGAGTTCCTCGGCAGCGACCTCGACACCACCGAGCAGGCGCTCGTCGACGAGGTCGGTGACCGACCAGCCCGGTGACCGACCAGCCCGGAGACCAACCAGCCCGGAGACCAACCAGCCCGGAGACCAACCAGCCCAGAGACCAACCAGTCCGGAGACCAGCCCGTTGAGCAACCAGTCCGGTGATCGACCAGTTCCGGTGACCCGCCAGGCTGGGGAAGGCCGCCGGTGGGACGCCTGCTGGAGACGCGCCACCGGCGGAGCGGTCAGCGGGCGAGCCAGCCCCCGTCGACCGGGAGGACCGCGCCGTGGACGTAGCGGGCGGCGTCGGAGGCCAGGAAGACGACCGCGCCCTTGAGGTCGTCCGGGGTGCCCCAGCGCCCGGCCGGGATGCGGTCGGTGATGCCGGGGGCACGAGTCGGGTCGGCGCGGAGCTCGGCGGTGTTGTCGGTCTCCATGTAGCCGGGGGCGATCGCGTTGACGTTGACCCCGAAACCGGCCCACTCGTTGGCGAGCGCCCTGGTCAGCCCCAGGATGGCGTGCTTGCTGGCGGTGTAGGCGGGCACCCGGACGCCGCCCTGGAAGGAGAGCATCGACGCGACGTTGATGATCTTGCCGTGGCCCTGGGCGATCATCCGGCGGCCGGCGGCCTGGCTGAGATGGAAGGCGGCGTCGAGGTTGACGGTGAGGACGTCGTCCCAGTCGCCGGCGGTGACCTCGGTGGCGGGGGCGCGGCGGATGATCCCGGCGTTGTTGACCAGGATGTCGATTCGATCGAGTTCGGACACGTAGGCGTGGAGGTCGGCGGTGGCGAGGTCGAGTTCCTTGCTGCCGACGGCGATCACCGAGGCGCCGGCCTCGGCCAGGGCGTCAGCGCACGCCCGGCCGAGGCCACGGTTGCCGCCGGTGACCAGGGCCACCCGCCCGTCGAGGCGGAAGCTGTCCAGGATCACCGGAACCCCCCGGAAAGCGCGAGCCCGGCGAGACCGGAACCGCCCGCGAGCCGAGCGACACCCGAACGACCCGCAAGACGAGCAACACCCAAACGACCCGCAAGACGAGCAACACCCGAACGGCCCGCAAGACCAGCGACACCGGAACGGTCCGCGAGACCAGCGACACCCGAACGACTCGCTGGACCGATGACGGCGGAACCACGGGCGAGGGGGACGGGACCGGAGCGGGCGGGGCCCGGGAGAGGCGAGAGGATCACGGTCAGAGGCCCAGGTCGCGCAGGGTGGGTACGGTCTTGCCGACCCAGCTGAGCGTGGTGTCCTCGTGGGCGCCCTGGGTGCGCTGGGTGCCGGCGAGGAACCACAGGTAGTACGTGGTGTACCCGGGCGCGCTGACCACGGTGTGATAGCCCTCCGGCATCATGTGGACACCGTGGTCGCGGACGGTGAAGTTCTCCTCGTAGCCCTCGTCGGTGTAGAGGCGGCAGATCCCGAAGCCACCCTCCGGCGCGACGCGGAAGTAGTACATCTCCTCGTGCGCGGCCTCGGCGGGCAGGTTGTCGGTCTTGTGCCGGTGCGGCGGGTAGGTGCTCCAGTTTCCCGACGGTGTGTACGTCTCCCCCACGATGAGCCGCCGGGCGGGCAGCGTCGGCTGGGCGATCTCGGTCAGGATCTGGTGGTAGTCGCGACCGAAGTTGGCGCCGCCCCAGCGCCCGGAGGCCACCTCGGCGGGTTCGATGACGTACGGCTCGGTGACGAGATCGCTGGGTGCGCTGGGCAGGGCGATCTCGACGTGCGACACGGCTTCGACGGAGATGTCGGAGCCCGCCGGGATGTAGACCGAGTGCGGCTTGCCGCTGAACACGTCCGCCCGGCCGCCGACCGACGCGAACTTCGACCCTCCGACGGTGAAGTTCGCGGTGCCGCCGAGGATCACGGCCAGGATCTCGCGGTCGCCGGAGGAGCCCGTCCAGGTCTCTCCGGGCGACAGGGTGAGCAGCTGGAGGTCGAGCAGCGAGCACGGGTTGAACGGCAGCTCGTTCAGTCCGGGCGCGGCCGGGATGTAGCAGTGGTACTTGTAGTCCATCGGTGGTGCTCCTTACCAGGGGTGGGTCCAGCCGGGCCGGGTGACGCGGGCGAGGGCTTCCAGGTAGAAGTAGTCTCCCCACAGGTTGCCCTCGTCGACGCCGACGGCTTTGGGTTTGTCGTAGACGCCGTGCAGCAGCAGCGCGTTGGAGTCCGGCCGGTCGAGGGTCGCGTAGCCGTCGATCAGTGACCGCAGCATCCGGCCGGCCGACGCCCGATAGTGGTCAGCCAGTGACGACGGCACGAGGGCCGCCAGTTCGAGCAGCCCGTTGACGGCGATGGCCGCCGCCGAGCTGTCGCGTTCCTCGCCGGAGCCGGCGGACGTGAAGATCAGGTCCCAGTACGCCACCCCGTCCGGCGGCAGATGGGCCAGGAAGTAGTCGGCGCATCGGATCGCCGCACGCAGCAGCGTCGGATCGCCGGTGTACTGGTGGTTGAGCGTGAAGCCGTAGATCCCCCACGCCTGCCCGCGCGCCCAGCACGACTCGTCGGCGCTGCCCTGCTCGGTCTCCCCGCGCAGCGGCTCGCCGGTCGCCGGATCCCAGTAGAACGTGTGGTAGGTGGTGTCGTCCGGCCGCAGGATGTGGTCGCGCAGCTGGGCGGTGTGCCGCCGGGCCGCCGCCGCGTAACGGGGGTCCCCGCTGGTCCGGCTGGCCCAGAAGAGCAGTGGCGTGTTCATCAGGCTGTCCACGATGGTGCGGCCCTGCTGCCGCGGGTCGGCGAGATCACCCCAGGCCTGGATGATCCCGGCCGACGGCAGCACCCGCCGCATCAGGTGATCGGCGGCGGACAGCGCGGCCCGCTTGGCCTCGGGGTCCCGGGTTCGCCGCCATGCGGTCACACACGACAGCGTGTAGAGGAACCCGAGGTCGTGGGTGTCCAGGTCGATCTCCTGGTCGACCCGCTCGACGAACGACCGGACGTGCGCGGACGCCGCTTTGCGGTAGGTCTCGTCGCCGGTCAGGTCGTGGGCGAGCCACAGCATCCCGGGCCAGAAGCTGGTGGTCCAGCCGGTGTTGGCCGGCCGTGGTCGATAGCGGTCGTCGACGGTCGTGTCGTCGGGGTAGCGGTCACCGAACTCGGCGATGTTGGCGTCGATGGTGCGCAGGGCGGCGGTCACCGCGGTTCCGGTCTGGTCGGCGATCGCCGTCATGTCGTCCTTCCGTTGGTGGTCAGGGTGAACCGGCTGTTCGCCCACACGATGTAGAGCAGCGGGCTGGCCGCCACACCGATCGCGATCGCCGGCCGCGCCGCGAGCAGCACCTCGAACAGCACCAGCACGACCAGCGAGAACAGGCTCAGGTACCAGCGGCGCAGGCCCAGGTAGGCGCCGGCGCGGGCGAGGTCGCGCAGCCGGGCGTCCGGCCGTTCGGCCAGGGCCACGAGCGTCAGCACGGTGGTGATCACGATCAGTGTCATGACGACGGCGATCACCGGCAGCAGCACGGCGCCGGCGGGGCGACCGGCGAGCCAGGCCGCGTCGACGCCGAGGACGAGCAGCGCGACGGTGGCGAGGCTCCCGGCGGTCAGTGCGGGTCGTGCCGAGGTGCGCCAGGCGGTCCAGAAGACCCGCCAGACCTCGCCGTCGGAAACCGCCCGGAGCACCGCGAAGGCCGCGACGAGCGCCGGCCCGCCGAGCGGGGCGAACAGCACGAGCAGTGGCCAGGTCCGTCCCGGGTCGGTGGTGAGCACGACCAGCACCAGTGGCGCACAGGCGAGGGCGAGCAGCAGATTCGTCAGCAGCGCGACGTACACCGCCTCGAAGATCCGGCCGGCGTTCATCCCTTGAGCCCCGTGGTCGCGATGCCCTCGACGAAGTACCGCTGGCCGAGCAGGAAGACCACCACGATCGGCAGCACCGACAGCACCGATCCGGTCATGATCAGCGCGTACTCGGCGTTGTACTGGCTGATGAACGACTTGAGACCGATCTGGATCGTCCACAGGTCGGGGCTGCGCAGGTAGATCAGCGGCCCCATGTAGTCGTTCCAGGTGGTGACCGCGGTGATCAGGGTGAGGCTGGCCAGGGCCGGGACGGACAGCGGCAGCATGATCCGGCGGTAGATGCCGTACTCGCTCATCCCGTCGATGCGGGCCGCGTCGAGCAGCTCGTCGGGGATGGTCTCGTAGAACTGCTTCATCATGAACACGCCCAGCGCGCCGAACGCCTGCAACGCGACGATCGACCAGAGCGAGTCGGTGAGCTGCAGCTTCGACATCATCACGAACTGCGGGACCATGTACGACTGCCACGGCACGGCCAGGGTGCCGATGTAGGCGAGGAACAGCACGTCACGCCCCGGGAAGTGGACCTTGGCGAAGCCGTACGCCGCGAAGCTGCCGGTGAGGACCTGCAGCAGTGTGACGACCGCCGACAGGAAGACGGTGTTGCCCAGCCAGGTCGTCATGCTCGACTTCGACCAGATGTCGGCGTAGTTGCTCCAGACCGGATCGGTGGTGATCCACTGGACCGGGATGGTGAAGACGTCGTTGTTGGACTTCAGCGACGACAGCACCATCCAGTAGAACGGCATCAGGACCACGAGTCCGGCGGCGGCCAGTGCGGCGTACCCGAGAAGGCGCCAGACCCTCGACGGACGGCGGGTGAGGGAGGGGGCTTCCGCCGTTGTGGGGGTGGTGGGAACCAACAGGGTGGTCATCACGAGCTCCTGCGCTTGTTGACGACGAACTGGATGACCGTCACCACGAGGCAGATCGCGAACAGCACGATGGAGACCGCCGACGCGTACCCGAACTGGTTCTCCTCGAAGCCCTTCCGGAAGATGTACTGCGCCAGCACCAGCGTGGACTGTCCCGGCCCGCCGTTGGTCATCACCAGGATCAGGTCGAAGACCTTGAAGCTGCCGATGGTGAGCAGCACCGTGATGAAGAAGGTGGTGGGCCGCAGCCCGGGCAGGGTGACCGCGCGGAACCGCTGCCACGCCGACGCCCCGTCGACCTTGGCCGCCTCGTAGAGCTGGCCCGGGATCGTCTGCAGGCCGGCCAGGAAGAGCAGCATGTAGTAGCCCATGTCGCGCCACGTGCCGACGATGATGACGGCCGGCATGGACCAGTCGGCCGAGGTGGTCCAGCCGGGCGGGTTGTCCACGCCGATCCATCGCAGCAGCTCGTTGACCGGTCCGTATCCCGGGCTGAACAGCATGTTCCAGATCTGCGCGATGGCGACGATCGAGGTGATGTACGGGAAGAACGCGACCGTACGGAAGAACGCCACCCCGCGCAGTCTGCGGTTGAGCAGCAGGGCCAGCCCGAGCGACACGCAGAGCGTGAGCGGGATGTGGAAGGCCGCGTAGTAGAGGGTGTTGCGCAGCGCCGTCCAGAACGTGGTGTCGGAGGCCATCTGCCGGAAGTTGTCCAGCCCGGTCCAGGTGGCGCCGCCGAACACGTTCCATTCGGTGAACGCGTAGTAGAAGAGCAGCCCGACCGGGATGAGGGTGAGGATCAGGAAGCCGAGGAAGTTCGGCAGCAGGAAGCTCAGCCCGATCGCGGTGTTGCGCCACCGCCGGCGTCGTACGGGCATCGTCGTCATCAGATCTCCTAGAGGTGCCGCGGGCCCGGTCGGAGTGCCGGGCCCGCGGAGACTCACTTGCTCAGGACCTCGTTCTTGGCCCGGTCCTGTGCCTTGGTGATGGCCGCGTCGATCGGCGTGGTCCCGGACAGGATCTCGGTGTGCAGGTCCTTGAGGATGTTCTGCAACGGCGCCGTGTACTTGGAGACCGGGTTCTCCGGCTTGGTGTCGTGGTTGGCGAAGGTGAACTTCGACAGGTCGTCGCCGGGCGCGCCCTTGAGAGAGAAGATCGTGTCGGCCACCGTGCTGTTGTCGGCCGGGGTGACTCCGATGCCGGCGAGCGCCTTGGCGGCGTCCGCGCCGGCCGCGTAGGCCAGGAACTCCTTGGCCGCGGCGATCTTCTTCTCGCTGCTCTTCGGGTTGATGCCGAGACCGGTCGGGTCGGCGAACGTCACCGGGGTGGCCGACGTGCCGGTGGTGGCCTTGGTCAGCTGCGGCGCCGGTGCGATGCCCCACTCGAAGGTGTCGGCGTCGCCCTTGGCCTGCTGGTTGAGCAGGGTCGCGATGTACCAGGTGCCCATCACCATCATCGCCGCCGACTGCTTACCGAACTGGGCCTGGTAGGTGAGGCTGTTGGTGGTCGCGTCGCCGAGGCTGACCTGCGCGCCGGCGTTCTGCAGGTCGAGGCTGGTCTCGTAGTACGGCTTGAGGAACCCGTAGTCGCCGGTCTCCAGACTGGCGCCCGCGGTCTGGGCCAGCGCGAAGCCCTGATCGGTGGACTGCCAGGTGTGCTGGTACGCGCCGAGCGCCTTGTCCCCGGACGCCTTCAGCTTGGTGGTCAGCTCCTTGGCGGTGGCAGAGTACTCGGCCCAGGTCCAGCTGCCGTCCGGGTGCTTGACGCCGGCCTTGTCGAAGAGCGCCTTGTTGTAATACAGCACCCAGGAGTCGGCCCGGTACGGGATGGCCCAGGTCTTGCCCTCGACCTGGTAGCCGCTCACCCCGCCGACCTTGGGGCCGAGCTTGGCGGCCACGTCCGACACGTCGACGAGCTGCTTGCCGTTCTGGTAGGTGTAGAAGTTCTTCAGGTTCTTCTGCACGTAGATGTCCGGGGCCTTGCCGGCGGCCAGGTCGGCGATCATCTGCGTGTCGTAGTTGGCGGCGTCGTACTCCTTGAGCTCGACCGTGATGTCGGGGTGCGAGCTCTTGAAGCCGTCGGCGAGGGTCTTGAACTCCGGCGTGGTCGCGAGGCTCCACCCGGCCAGGGTGAGCGTGACCGGGCCGGATTCCTCGGCGTCGCCGCCACTGCTGCAGCCGGTGAGACCGAGCAGGAGCGCCGTGACAGCGGCGAGGGAGCGCTTCATCTCTACTCCTCTATGTCTATTCTGGTGTGGGTCAGAACTGCGTCGGGCCAGACGACCCGGACGTGTTCGCGGTTGATCTCGACGCGGCACGTCGTCTCCGCCGGGTCGGTGGACAGCTCGACGAGCACGGCGATCCAGCTCTCCGCGAGGGGAAACTCGATCCACGGCACCCGGACCGGGTTGCCGAGTGGGGACGCGTCGTCGTGTTCGGTCTCGCCCGTCACGCCCGCGCCGATGATCGGCGTGAGACGCGAGACGAGCCCCCTGGTCGCGGGCCAGCCGCCGATCCGCAGGCGGAAGGCGTCCGGCGAGACCTGCGCGACCCGGACGAGCCGGACCTCCCAGGGGCCGCGGACCAGCGAGAACGTGGTGATCCGCCCGGCTGGGCGGAGCTTTCCGGTGCGGCCTGAGCCGTGGTCCCGGCCTGGCGGGTCCGGTTCGAGCCAATGCGCCTCGGTCACGGATCCGGCAAAACCGAGAGACCCATCGAGGCGTACGGCCAGAGTGCGCATGCCGGTGCGGTGCGAGTGCCGCCCGGCCCGGTCCACGAGGGCCACCGACTGGTCCTCGGGGTCGGTCCAACCGCGCTCGTCGAGGACCGGCGCGGTCGCCGTCGAGTAGCCGATCCGGGCGTAGAGCGGTGAGTCGCCGCCCGGCACGCCCTCGTCGCCGTGATCGGTGCCGTGGTTGATGACGCGGACGATGCCGTCGGCGCGGGTGCCGGCGATCAGCCAGCCCGGGGCGCGGACGGCGCGGAGCACGTCGCCGGTCTCCACCGGCAGCGGCTCGGCCGGCGCGGCCCACACCGGATGATCCTCCGGGAGTGCCACGCCGAGCAGTCCCTTGCTCGCCCAGTAGGGCGAGCCGGGACCGGAGTAGGACTGGGCGAGCCGTGGCCACGGTCCGTGCCAGCCGAGAGTGAGGAGATCGCCGTCCCCGGCGAAGTGGCCGACGATCTTGCCGGCGGCGTGCCGCAGCTGCCCGGGCGCGTGCGACGGGACGTCGGCGAGTATCCCGGCCCAGAACGGGGCGGCCGCGGCGAACCGGTAGATCAGGCTGCGGCCCTGCAGCAGCGGGGAGCCGTCGCCGCCGGTCAGGGCGAGCGCGTCGGTGAGGAACCGGTCGAGCAGGTCACGGTCGACCGGGCGCAGGCCGGGGGCGCCGCTCATCCGTGACCACAGCACCGGGTAGAGGTGCAGGGCCCAGCCGGTGTAGTGGTCATAGGCACGTGACGAGCCGTCGGACAGCCAGCCGTCGGCACGCCGGAACGTGTCGTGGGTGGCCAGGTCCGCCGCCATCTCGGCCTCGGAGTAGGGGCCGCCGACCGAGCGCAGGAACGTCTGCACGACCAGGCGGAACCACACCCAGTTGATCCGCGGGTAGGTGTCGTCGCCGACGGCCGGGGCCAGGTAGTCGACGATCCGCTCCTGGACACCCGGGTCCAGACGGTCCCAGATCCAGTCGCGGGTCATGTCGAGGATCAGGGCGATCGACGCCGCCTCCACCTTGGCCTGGGCGTGTTCGGTCATCCGTACCCACCGGTCGGGGTTTGCCGGATCGGTGCCCGCCGCGAGGCCGGCGGAATAGCGCTCCACCAGGTGATCGAGGCCCCGGCCGCGCTCGCCGGCGAGGCGGAAGCCGGCCAGCAGGAAGGTGCGGGCGAAGCCCTCCAGGCCGTCGACCGCACGCCCGTAGCCGCCCTCGGCGCCGGGCAACGTGATCAGCGCGTGTGACGGCGAGGCGTGCCGGGACGCGGCGGCGAGCAGGCGGTCGGCGAACCCGGTCCAGTCGGCACGGGTGTCCAAGGCAGGTGGCACTTCACGCTCCGGAGTCGGTCGGGCGGGTACCTGTGATCGGTTTCCGGGAAGTAAAACGCTCACAATCGACCATGTCAATGAGTTCTTCGCTCAGACCACGCCAAAAGTGATCGCATAACGCCGTGAGCTGGCCGTTTAGGAGGACTAACAGCTAGCCGATCGGGCCCCTCAGCGCGGCCCGATCGTCACAGGACGGTTAAAGCGATCTGATACGATCGCGATCGATCACGGGGAGGTGTCCATGTTCGTGCCACCGGCAACCGACCGTCCGGTGTGGAGCGCGGCCGACGAGCCGACCCTGCGGGCGCTGTCCGCGCGCGCACGCGCCACCCTCGGCACGCCCTGGCCCACTCCCCTGGCCCGCGACTTCGCCCGCTACCACCGCGACGGCGACCGTGACACCTACGAGCAGGCGATCTGGGGCCGGCACCAGCGGCTGTCCCGGGCCGTCGTGCTGGCCGCCGCCACCGAGGACCCGGTCTGGCTCGACGAGGTCGCCGACGGCGTCACCCTGTTCTGCGAGCAGAGCACCTGGTGCTGGCCGGCCCACGACGACACGTTCACCAAGCACGGCTCGGTGGTGCCGACCGTCACCGACCCCTACCTCGACCTGGGCGCCGGTGAGGTCGCCGCCGAGCTGGCCTGGACCGATCACGTGCTCGGTGCCCAGCTCGACGAGCGCTATCCGGGGCTGCGCGCCCGCATCCGGCACGAGGTCTCGCTGCGCGTGCTGCGGCCGTTCGCCGAGCGGCGCGACTGGCACTGGCTCGGTCTCGACGGTCACGTGCACAACTGGAACCCGTGGATCCACAGCAACGTCCTCGTCGCCGCCTCACTCCTGGGCCTCCAGGACGACGAGCTGACCGACCTCGTCGTCGAGGGCCTCGGGTGGTATGGCGCCGCAGTTCCCGCCGACGGCGCCATCGACGAGGGCTATCACTACTGGTGGTACGGCGCGCTGCGCTACCTGGAGACCCTGGAACGCCTCGGGCGTGACCTCGATCCCGGGCTGATCGACTTCCCGCATCGCGTCCACCTGGGCGGACCCTGGTATCTCAACCACGCCGACGGGCCCGCGCGCCCGTCGCCCGACCAGCCGTGGCACGTCCTGCACCGGCTCGCCCGGTCGATCGGCGCCCGCGACGCCCTCCTTCATGCCGCCACCCATCGACGGCCCGGCGAGCCCGTCGCGCACGAGAGCCACGGCCTCGGCTACCTGCTGCAGGCGGTCGTCGACCAGGACTGGATCACCGCCACACCGGTCGCGTCGCCGCTGCCCCGCGACGTATGGTTCCCGTCCACACAGGTGCTGCTGGCCCGGCCGACCGCGGGCAGCTCCGCCGGGCTGACCCTGGCCGTCAAGGGCGGGCACAACGGGGAGAACCACAACCACAACGACGTCGGCAGCTTCATCGTGGCCCGCGACGGGGTGCCCGTGCTGATCGACCCGGGGCGGCCCACCTACACCGCGCAGACCTTCGGGCCCCGGCGGTACGAGATCTGGACCATGCGCTCCACCTGGCACAACACTCCGTCGATCCGGGGCGCCGAGCAGAGCGCCGGCCGGTCGTTCGCGGCCCGTGACGTGGTCGCCGACATCGGGGAGTCCACGTCGCTCACCCTCGATCTCGCCGGCGCCTACCCCCGTGACGACGTGCGCCACTGGGTTCGCGCCGCCCGGCTGGACCGCGACACCGCGACGATCACCGTCCGCGACTCGTGGGAGCTGCTCCCGGGCAGCGGGCCGATCGTGCTCCATCTGATCGCGGCCGGCGAGGTCACGCTCACCGACGACGGCGCCGACATCGACGGGGTCGGCGTGACCTGGGGCGCCCTGCCCTGCACGGTCACCACCCGGCAGCTCGACGACCCGCTGCTCACCGAGGTGTGGGGCGGCCGGCTGACCCGCCTCGACATCGACGTCACCACCCTGGGGCCCGTCGGCTCCCTCGAACTGATCGTGAAGGAGAGACGGTGAGCAATACGGACAAGCGGGGGCCGCTGCAGGTGGCCCGCCGGGCGCGGCTGCTCGAACAGTTGCAGCGTGACGGTGTGCTGCGGGTCTCCGACCTCACCGACGCTCTCGGCGCCTCCACGGTCACGATCCGCCGCGACATCGCCCAGCTCGCCTCCGAGGGCCTGGTCCGGCGCGTGCACGGCGGCGTCGCCCTGCCCACCGGCGACGAGCAGCGCGACAGCGAGGACGTGTACAGCGGCAGCATCGGCATGCTCGTGCCGTCGCTCGACTACTACTACCCGCACGTGGCACGCGGCGCCGAGGAGACCGCCCGCGAGCTCGACCTGCGGATCGTGCTGCGCGGCTCGTCCTACCAGACCGAGGACGACCGGCCCCAGCTCGACCGGCTCGTCGACCAGGGCGTCGACGCGCTGATCGTGGCACCGCGACTGGACGCGCCGACCGCCCAGCAGACCATCGAGTGGCTGGCCGGGCTCGACATGCCGGTCGTCCTGCTCGAACGCACCGCCACCGCCGGCCCGCACCACGCCCACCTCGAATCGGTCGTCTCCGACCACGCGCAGGGCGCCGGCATGGCCGTCCGCCACCTGGCCGGTCTCGGGCACCGCAAGGTCGGCGTGGTCCTGGCCGCGCTCAGCCCCACCAGCCCGCACATCCACCGCGGCTGGCACGAGGCGGTCACCGAGCTGGGCCTGGACGCGACCGGCACCGTCGAGGAGCGCGTGCCCGACGCGCGTACGCCGGACAGCAAGGCGGCCCTCGACAAGGCCCTCGACCGGGCCCTCGAAACCGGCACCACGGCACTGCTGGTCCATGCCGACGCCGAGGCGATCGCCCTGGTCCAGCGCTGTGAGGAGCGCCAGCTGTCGATCCCCGGCGACCTGTCGGTGATCGCCTACGACGACGAGGTGGCGGGGTTGTTCAGCCCGGCGCTGACCGCGGTCCGGCCGCCGCGCGGCTCGATCGGCCACGCCGCCGTCCGTCTCGCCGTCGACCGTCTCGCCGATCCGCAGCGCCCCACCCACCGCATCGTGATAAGCCCTTCGCTGCGCATCCGCGACTCGGCGGCCGCCCCGCGCCGCCCGTGACACGGGCCGGGCATCGCCGTCACACCCTCGTCCTGCGTGACAGTGAGGATTGACGGACCACCAGCTCCGGCGCGACCAGCACCCCCTGGACCGGTCGTTTGTCGCCGTCGAGCAGCCTGGACACCATGAGCTCGACGGCCAGGCGGCCGACGTGGTTCTTCGGCGGGCGGATCGCGGTCAGCGCCGGCTCGGCCAGGTGAGCCACCTCGTCGTCGTAGGAGACGATCGCCAGGTCGTCGGGGACCCGGATGCCCTGGTCGGCGGCGTTCTGGGCGAGCACGATGGCCTGCGGGTCACTGTGCACGATCACCGCTGACAGGCCCCTGATCGGCACGTTCACGGCGTCGTCGGCGAGGCCCAGGTCGGCGCAGGCCCGGCGCCAGCCCTGCAGCAGGTACGTCGAGGTGGGGCTGCCGCCGGAGAGCAGCAGGCCGATGCGGCGGTGGCCCTGCTCGTACAGATGGTGGACGGCGATCTCCAGGCCCAGGGCGTGATCGCTGCGCACCCACTCGATCCGCCGGGGTGCGCTCGTCCAGCGGTGCGGCTGACGTTCGACCAGGATCGTCGGGACCGGCAGGCGGCCGATCCAGTGGAGGGTCTCGGCCGCGTCGTCGCCGTCCAGGCTGGGGGCGAGCAGCAGACCCTGCACCTGGCCGGCGTCGACGAGCCGGCTGATCTGGCGGCGGTCCTCCTCCGGGTCGTAGCTGGAGCCGCGCAGCTGGACGTTGACGCCGAGTGCGGCGCCGGCAGCCCGGGCGCCGGCCACGATCGGTGGCCAGTAGAAGTCGAGCGACGGCACGACCATGCCGATGGTGAACGCGGTCTTGCGTATCGGGGAAGGCCGTGTCGGGGCGGGCAGGGTCGCACCGCCGTGCACCCGATGGCACAGGTTGCGGGCGGCCAGGGCGGCGATGTCCCGCCGGATGGTCAACTCGCTGACGCCCAGATCGCGGGCCAGGTCGCTGACCCGGACCGCGCCGCAGCGCCGCAACTCGGTGAGCAGCCGCTCGTGCCTCTGCACCTGGAACAGGGCTGTTCGATTGGTTGCGTTTGCGACCGAGCGGGATCGCACCATGGCATCACCGTTTCCGACCGTTTACGAAGACGTTACGCACATTCTTACGCATCGATCGGGGCTTTCGGATGAGACTTCTCGCCGCTGTCGCGGCCTTCCTGCTGATCCTGGTGCTGCCCGCGCCGGCGCAGGCCGCACCGGTCACGATCACCAACGGGGTGCAGTTCACCGACACGTCGGGAGCCGGGGTGCACGCCCACGGTGGCGGGGTGCTCAAGGTCGGCTCCTACTGGTACTGGTTCGGCGAGAATCGCAACGCCGACGACACGTTCAAGGCCGTCTCCGTCTACCGGTCGACCGACCTGCGCACGTGGGAGTTCCGCAACAACGTGCTCACGTCGTCGTCGGCGTCCGAGCTGGGCAGTTCCAAGATCGAACGGCCGAAGGTCGTCTACAACGCGTCGACCGGGCGCTACGTCATGTGGATGCACAAGGAGAACGCGACGGACTACGGCGAGGCGCGGGCCGCGGTGGCGTCGTCGGCCACGATCGACGGCGCCTACACGTACCACGGCAGCTTCCGGCCGTTCGGCACCTACATGTCGCGGGACATCACCCTCTACGAGGACGGCGGGACGGCGTACATGATCTCGGCCGCCGACGAGAACCGGGACCTGATGATCTACCGCCTGACCGCCGACTACCTGCAGGTCTCCACGGTCGTCGGCAACTTCTGGGACAACGCGACCCGGGAGGCGCCGGCCATGTTCAAACGCAACGGCGTCTACTTCCTGATCACGTCGGGCACCTCCGGGTGGAACCCCAACCAGTCCAAGTACGCCACCGCGACCAGCATCAGCGGGCCATGGTCCGGCTGGACCAACGTCGGCGACTCGACCACCTACGGTTCGCAGTCCGCGTACGTCCTGCCGATCACCGGCACGGCCGGCACCGGCTACCTCTACATGGGCGACCGCTGGGCCGGCGCGTGGTCCGGGCCGGTCAACGACTCCCGCTACGTGTGGCTGCCGATCAGCTTCCCCAGCTCCACGTCGATGTCGCTGACCTGGTATCCGACGATCACGGTGGACGCGGCCGCGGGCACGGTCACCGGGAACGCGGCGACCTACCACCGTGTCACCAACCGCAACAGCGGCAAGGTGATGGACGTGGTGAGCGCGTCGCAGGCCGACAACGCCGAGATCAAGCAGTACACCTGGAACAGCGGCGGAAACCAGAAGTTCGAGTTCCGTGACGCCGGCGGCGGCTATTTCCAGATCGTCGCCCAGCACAGCGGAAAATGCCTCGACGTGGCGTCCGGCTCGACCGCCGACGGGGCGAACGTCATCCAGTACACCTGCGGCAACGGCACCAACCAGCAGTGGCAGTGGGCGGCGACCGGAAGCTATTTCCAGATCAAGGCCCGGCACAGCGGGAAATGCCTCGACGTCGTCTCGGCCAACACCGCCGACGGCGCCGACATCCAGCAGTACACCTGCGGTTCCGGCACCAATCAGCAATGGTCGAGGACGGTTTCCTAGGGTACGCCGTGGGCCGTCGGTCACCGTGTGGACGACACCGGCGGCCGGCGGCTCGATCGAGAACCTACGATGGCGGAATGGCCGAGATACAGCGCCTACGGGACGACCATGCGGAAGCCCTCCTGGCGTTCGAGGTGACGAACCGCGAGTTCTTCGCCCGGACCATTCCGGACCGCGGCGACGACTACTTCACCGACTTCAGCCGACGGCACACGGCACTGCTAGCCGAGCAGTCGACCGGGACCTGCCAATTCCACGTGCTGGTCGACGAGGACGGGGCCGTCCTGGGCCGGTTCAACCTGTTCGACGTCGCGGAGGGCAGCGCCGAGCTCGGCTACCGGGTCGCCGAGCACGCGACCGGGCGCGGGCTCGCCAAACTCGGTGTCCGCAGGGTGATCGACCTGGCCCGCCACGACTACGGCCTGACCCGGCTGACCGCGGGCGCCGGCCGGGACAACACGGCCTCGCTCGCGGTGTTGCGGGCCACCGGTTTCGTCGCCGTCGGCCCGTCGGAGCGCGGCGGCATCCGGCACGTCCGCGATCTCGGGGCCCCCTGACCGTACGGTGGACGCATGCGCAAGATCAATGATCGGCTGATCAGCTGGGCCAGCATCCTCGAGGCGGAGACGCAGCGCCAGGCCGAGAAGGCGTCGCAGCTGCCGTTCATCCACCCGCACATCGCGCTCATGCCCGACGCCCACCTGGGCAAGGGCGCCACGGTCGGCTCGGTCATCCCGACGCTCGGGGCGATCATCCCGGCCGCGGTCGGCGTCGACATCGGGTGCGGGATGGCGGCCGTGCGCACCCAGTATCACCGCGACGACCTGCGCGGGAACCTGACCGGGCTGCGCACCTCGATCGAGCGGGCGGTGCCCCTGTCGGCGGGCGCCTACAACACGAGCCTCACCGACTCGGCCCGGCAGCGGGTGGAGCGGCTGACCGCCGAGGCCGAGACCGCCGGATTCGACCCCGCCGGGTATGCGAAGAACTGGGCCCTGCAGCTCGGCACCCTCGGCAGCGGCAACCACTTCATCGAGGTCTGCCACGACGAGAAGGGCGCGGTCTGGCTGTTCCTGCACTCCGGCTCCCGGGGCGTCGGCAACAAGATCGCGAGCCACCACATCCGGGTCGCGCAGACCCTGATCGCCGAGCGGGGCGTCACCCTGCCCGACCGTGACCTCGCCTACCTGGAGGAGGGCACCGAGCAGTTCGACGCCTACCTGCGGGAGCTGCGGTGGGCGCAGAACTTCGCCCTGGTCAACCGGGACGAGATGATGGACCGGGTGATCGCCTGCTTCGCCGCGTTCGTCGGCGGCCCGGTCGCGCAGCGCGACCGCGTCCAGTGCCACCACAACTACACCGAACGGGAGACCCACTACGGCGAGACCGTGTGGCTGTCCCGCAAGGGCGCCATCAACGCGGCGAAGGGCGTGCCCGGCCTCATCCCCGGTTCGATGGGCGACGCGTCGTACGTGGTGGTCGGCAAGGGCCACCCGGCCGCCCTGAGCTCGTCGCCGCACGGGGCGGGCCGCGCCTACTCGCGAACCCAGGCCCGCAAGACCTTCACCCGTGAGCAGTTGCGCACCGCCATGAAGGGCATCGAGTTCCGCGACACCGACGCGTTCCTCGACGAGATCCCGCAGGCGTACAAGCCGATCGACGTCGTCATGAAGGACGCCGAGGATCTGGTCGAGATCCGGCACACCCTGCGCCAGATCGTCAACGTCAAGGGCGACTGACCGTGTGAGATCTGCCCCGAACCCCTTGGGACCACGCCGGAACGGCCGAAAGGACTGGTGGAACGGCTGACCGGCGGACACGGAGGGGATCATCGGATGGAGGAGCGGTACCGGGGCGTACACACCCGCCGCGCGCTGCACCGACGCCGGACGACCCGCCGTACCCGCTTTGCCGTCGCCGCCCTGGCCCTGGCCGGCGCGGTCGGCGCCGGAGCCCTCCAGGCCGGTGTCCTCGACCAGCCCGCGGCCCCGGTGACCGCGCCGGCCGGATACACGGCGCCCGCCGGCCCGGTCGTCAACGAGCCGGTCGCCGAGGCCCTCTACGACGCCGACGGCTACCGCAAGGCCCTCGAGGGCCAGATCGGGCACCGGCTGTCCGACACCGGCTTCGCCGAGATCGAAGAGGTCGCCCAACAGGTCTGCGGCTGGGACCGCGAGGAGTTCGCCGGCTGGGTGGCCGTCAACACCGACGACGGCACCCTCGCCGACGTGCACGTGGACGTCGAATACCGCTGCCCGCAGCGCGAGGCCGAGATCGCCCAGGCGCTGCGCCTGATCGACCAGGCCCGCAAATCCTGCAAGATGCCGAAAACCGACGACCCCGACATCCGCGAAATGATCACCGGCAGGCCGGCCCAAGCCGCATTGACCTGCGTCTACCTGACAAAGCCGATCACTTCCGGTTGAACCCTTTTGCAGGGGTACGCGTAAGGCGCACCGGGGTCGCGCAAAAGGCGTCGTCGCCGATACCGTGACCAGCGTGCCCCTGTTCAACCTGCTAAAGGTGTACGGCGCCGACGTAGCCAAGATCCTCGACCCGGGCGAGCGCCTCCTCGCCATGGGCTACATCCACACGCACATGCCTAATGACAGCAGCGGCATGGATCCGCCCGAGTCACGCCGTTTCATCGAGGGCGTTTCCTGGATGGGCATCCACGTCAACAAGGTCTATTTCTTTCGGTGGCTGTTCGGCTCAGCCGGAAACGGACCGCCGGGCACCTGGGGCCACCGCGTCTGGCAGATGATCCGCAATGCCGATTCCGAGAACATCAATCCGGACTGGGCGGTAACCGACAAACGGCTGCTGTTCCTGAACAGGGAAGGCGACGACGAGGTCCGATTCAGACTTCTCGACGAGCTTCCCCGCTCCACGATCCGCAGCGTCCGGCGACGCGGCAAGCTCTTCATCCAGTGGGGCCGGTGCGAGCTGACCTTCGTCGACGGCTCGACGGTGATGCTCACCCTCACCGCCTTCGACCTGGGCGCTCCCCGCCTTTTCATGCGCGCTCTGTCCGATCAGCACTGAGGAGCCACAACGGGGGTCACATGTCCGACGTGAGAGCCGATCTACCGGCGATCGAGGCCTTCGCCGACCGCACCATCGTGCGCCGGGACCACCTCGATCAGATTCGGAGTCAGCTGAACTCGACGAGGCTGCCACGCGACGCGTTCGGCTACGTGCCGGGTATCGGTGGGAAGGTCCACGACGCCTACGAGGAGTTCGTGGCGCAGTGTGCCGAGGCGACGGAGATGGCGAGCGAGATCGAGCTGGCGCTCGGTCGGCGCATCCACAAGGCAGTCGACCTGATAGCCCAGACTGACCAGTTCAGCGCGGACGACCTCGACGAGACCCTGCACCCGGGGGTCCAATGAGCCAGACAGCGGCCAATCAGCTCGAGAGCTGGTTCGCAGGTCTGCCCGATATCATCCAATCGGTACTGCACGAGCCATTCACCAGTATCAACGAGAACCTCAAGGCGGTCAGCGGTGATCCACAGGCGCTGATGGCCGCGGCCCCGCAGTACGCCGCGATGGCGACCGCCGTCACCGCGATGGCCGACGCGCAGCTGCGCGAATGCGACCAGCTCGCCGCTGACTGGGAAGGCGGCGCCTACTTGGCGATCGCCGCCGACATCGGCCTGATCGATCGTCAGCTGCGCCATCTGGGCGATTCGCTGCAGCAGGTCCCTGAGCTGCTGGAGCAGTCAGCGGCAGCGTGTGTCGAAGCAGCCAACGTCATCATCAGCCTCGTCACCAGCCTGGTGATGTTCGTGGTCGGCATCTGGATCACCAATCTCGCCCTTCTGACGGTCACGGCCGGCACCTCCATGGCCGCCTTCGCCACGGCCGCCCTCGCCAAGGCGGCAAAGACGCTATCCGACGTCACCCGGGTCATCACCAGGCTGAGCCGGCTGCTCAAGAAGGTCGCCGGGCTACTCGAAAGACTGACGGCCATTCTGCGAAAGCTCCACAAGGCGATGAACAGCTTCCACGAGACGCTCACGAAGATGAAGACGACGGCCAAGGCCACGAAGGGCGTCGAAGGACTGCGCAAGACGGCCGCATTCCACTCGGCAAACGCGGCGACAGCGCAGGCCGTGGGTATCGCGACGTTCGGTGTGGTGACGCCGCCGACCCTGGTGAGCGCGGCCGAGGACGCCGCCAAGAACTACTACGACGCCGGCCGCGCCGCCGAAAGAGCCGACGACATCGCCGAGGAGGAGCGGCGGTGACCGGGTCAGTCGTCGAGTAGGCGGTCCAGGTCGCGGGTCAGCTGGTCGAGGCGGTCCAGGGTGGCGTCCATCTTCTGCTCGAAGGCCTGCAACTGGCCCTCGACCCGACGCTCGGTGTCGGCGGTGGTCACGGTCGTCGCCTGCGCCAGGGAGGCCTCGGCTCGGGACAGGGCCTCGTTCACGGCGGTGGTCACGGCTGCGGCCAACTGGTGGGCGTCCCAGTCCTGCAGGGATCGGGCGGTCACCCGTACCGCAAGAATGTCTCCCGCGCCTGACGCGGTGACCGTGACCGCGCCGCTCTCGTCTCGGGCGGTGATCGTCGCCGCCGCGGCGGTGGCCGCCCTCTCGGAGGCGGCGGCCAGTAGGCGGGGGTAGTCGGTGATGGCCCGGTGCAGGGCGTCCATCGGGTCGGTCATCGGTCGGCCGCCCGTTCGATGTCGGTGCGCAAGTGCGGCGGCAGCGCCTCGAAGATCGCGTCTCGGACGGCGGTGCGCGCCTGACCCAGAACGTCGTTGAGCAGCGGGGTCAGCATCTCGTCGAGGTCGTCGGGGTGCAGTTGGAAGGCGTCGCGGTGCAACCGGATCGAGATGACGCGGGGGCGGCCGTCGACGGTCACCTCAACGTATCCGTCGTGGTCGGCGGCGTGGAACTCGCGGGCGTGCGCGGCCGTGGTCGCGGCCCGCAGGTCGTCGCTCAGGGCGGACATTTCCTCGGCGACCGTGCGGAGGCGGCCGGCCAGATCGAAGTCGCTCACTCCTCGCAGCGTAGGGCGTTCGGAGCGGCAGCGGTACGGTCAGTGGCGCGGAGCAGGCATTGCGGGGCGGGTTCGTGGCGGCGGGGGTCCGGCACGAGCCCGGCTGACCGAAGAAGCCCGCCACAAGTCCGGCTGACCGAAGAAGCCCGGCACGAGCCTGGGTGACCGAAAGAAGCGCGGCACGAGCCCGGGTGACCGAAAGCGGTCACGTGAGCGGCCGGGCGGGCCGACCATGGACGTATGGGAGAGACACACGTACCGGAAGCGCCCAAGAAGTTCCACGGGGACAAGCTGGCCGAGGCGTTCCGTGCTCAGCCGGACGTCAGCCGGATGCCACGGCACCCGGCGAGCGCCGCGACCCCCGCCCCCGACGAGGCGGAGACGGGGGCGGCCGGCGGCGCGGTCAGGCGCCGTACTCCTGCAGGAACGTCAACAGATCGTTGCTGAGCTGCTGCTGTGGGTGTCGGTGATGCCGTGCGGCGCGCCCGGGTAGACGATCAGCCGCGCGCCCTTGACCAGCTCCGCCGACGCCTTGCCGCCGACCTCGAACGGCACCACCTGGTCGTCGTCGCCGTGGATCACCAGCGTCGGCACGTCGAAGGCGGCCAGGTCGGCGCGGAAGTCTGTGCCCGCGCTCCATGTCGCTGATCGCCCGGACGCTCACCCCGGAAGCCTCGGCCAGCTGCTCCATCGTCAGCCCGGCCCCGCGCCGCAACGAGCGCAGCCGTCCCCCGAATCCCGTCACCGGGCCGATCCCGAGCCCGATCGGACCCGTGCGTCCTCGGCCGGATAGTCGAACCAGCCCTCGGGATCCTCCGGGCGGTTGCGCAGCAGCCAGTCGACCTCCTGCACGACCGTGGCCGCGAAGTCGCCGATCGGCCGGTAACCGAGTGCCGTGGCCGCGGTCATGTCGAGCACGATCGGCGGGACCCGGTGCCACGGATGCCGTCCGGTCTCGTCGTCGATCTCCTCCCAGGTGTGCCCGGCCAGGCCGGCGATCACGCGGGAGACGGTGAGACCGTCCGGGGCGTCCGGGTCGGCGGCGTTCAGGATCCGCCGCCCCGGGTGGTCGGCGACACACTCGACCAGGGCGGCGATGTTCGCGGCGGCCGACGTGTGGTCGGCGCCCCGGCCACCGTCGGCGAGCAGCACGTACGGCCGGCGGTCCAGGGCGCGTTTGAGGAACCACCAGGTGCGGGGCGGGTTCGAGCCGGGGCCGTGCACCTTCGACGGGCGCAGCACGGTCACCGGCGCCCCGCTGTCCAGCAGCAGCCGCTCGGCGGCCACCTTGTTGGGTCCGTAGCCCTCGGCCGAGTCGTAGTCCATGTCACCGGGCGGCAGGGTCGGCTGGTCCTCGGTGACCGGGCCGTCGAAACGGGGCGGCTCCGGCGAGTTCACGTGGTTGCCGGCGGCGTCGACGTAGACGGCCTTGCTGGAGATCATCACCGCGGAGCCGGCGTCACGCATCAGCGGGAGCACCTGCCGGGCGTGCTCGGCGGTGTAGCAGGCACAGTCGACGACCAGGTCGTACGCGCCGGTGGGCAGGGCGGAGCGGTCGGCCAGGAGCAGGGCGGCCCCGTCCGGGACCGGGCGCGGGCGGCGGCCGGTCACGGTGACCTGCCAGCCCGCCCCGATCAGGTGACGGGCGACGGCGCCGCCGATCATGCCGGTGCCGCCGATGACGAGAGCGTGTCGCATGGGATGGATTCAAACAGGCCGCCCGGCTGCCGTTGCCGCGCCTTGCCCGCCGACCTCTCTCGGGTCGCGCCCCGCCAGTCCCATAGATACGATTCGATCGCCGCCCGGGGATCGGTCCCCGCGTGGTGAGCGCCAGACAATCCATGGGGGAGAGCCAGTGCGCCACTCGAAGAAGTTCGCCCTGTTCACCGCACTTCTAGCCGGTCTCACCGGCGCCGCGATCACGCCCGGCGTGGCAGCGGCAGCGGCAGCGCCGACCGTCACCGTCCTTCCGTTCAGCGACCCGTTCGACGTCGTCAGCACAGGAGACCGCGTCTTCGTCAGCGGCGGACGCGAGTCCACCCGGATCGCCGTCACCAACGCGGTCGGCACCATCACCGGCACCATCGACGGGCTGGACGGGCCGACCAAGCTGCAGCTCAGCAACGACCGCAAGACCCTCTACGTGACCTTGCGGGCGGGCGGTGAGATCGCCGCGTTCGACACCGGCTCACTGCTGCGGTCGGCCACCTACGACATCGGCGAGGGCACGTGCCCGTCGTCGCTCGCCTACACCGGCCGGTACGTCTGGTTCGGATACGGATGCGGCGGCTGGGAGGGCAACATCGGCCGCATCGACCTCGGCCGCCAGCCCGCCGTGGTGACCAAGGGCCTCGCCGACACCTCCTTCTACACCCCGCCGCTGCTCGCGTCGGCGGTGCGCAACACCAAGGTGCTGCTCGCCGGCGACGAGGGCCAGAGCCCGTCGGCCCACATCGCGTACGCGATCGGCACCGGCGGCACACTGACCCGGATCAGCGCCACCACCTGGGAGAACTCCGGAGGCAACGGGCAGGACCTGGCGCTCGACCCGGCCGGGACCACCGCGTTCTCAGCCAACGGCGCGCCGTACCAGGTGCGGTCCTTCCCGGTCGCCGACATGAGCCGGACCGAGACGCTGTACGACACCGGGGCGTACCCGAGCGCCGTCGACGTCACCCGGGACGGCACCCGGATCGCAGGCGGTGTCTTCGCCTGGTACGACCCGGACGTCTACGTGTTCGACCCGGACGGCACCCTGGTCACCCGGTTCGAGTTGGGCGGGACCGACCACACCCTGGCGCCCGGTGCTCTGGCCTGGTCGCCGAACGGCCGCCGCCTCTACGCGGTGAGCAACGACGGCTACCTGCACACGACGCCGGCCCAGCTGCACGTGCTGCCGATCCCGGCCGCCTGAGCAGCGGCGCCGCCGGTCCGGGACGGGCTCGCCCCACTCCCGGACCGGCGGCGCCCGGTGCTGCACGAGAGCCGGCCCGGCGCCGGGTAGCGTGCGGGCGTGGTTCGTGGGGTGGTGTTCTTCGACGTGGACGGGACGCTCGTGCCCGGCACGAGCAGCGGGCAGTTTCTGGCCGGGCTGCTGGGGCACGCGCCGGTGGTCCGGGAGGCGGAGGCGGCCTACGCGGCGGGCACCCTCACCAACCAGGAGGTGTCCGTTCTCGACGCCCGTGGATGGCGCGGTCACGAACCGTCGCGGGTCGCCTTCAACGCGACACCGGCGGCACGGGCGGCGGCACACGTGTCGGCCGACGGCGACGACCTGCGCGCGGTGCTGCCACCACTCGCCACCTGGCTGGAGATGTCGGCGCGGCAGCCCTGAGACCGCCGCCCCGGGCCCGGCCGGCGGCGCTGTTATCCACCGCACCGCCACGGCAGGCTCGCCCGCCCCACGAACGCGGGCCGCCGGCCGGGCCCGCCACCTCCCGGCTACGGTGCCGGCGCGAGGTCGCGGGTGGTGGCGAGCAGCGACGTCGAGACGGCGGCGAAGGCTGCGGCGGCGGCGAAGATCAGGGGCGGGTGGCCGTACCCGATGAGGAAGCCGAAGATCACGCCTGCGGTGACCGGGACGCAGGCCTCGGCGATCGCGCTCACGCCCGTGAGGGCGCCCTGAACCGTGCCCTGCTCACCGGCGCCGATATTGCGGGCGAACCACGACTGGGCCGCGGCGCCGCCGAACGAGCCGGCCACCCCGACCGCCTGCGAGGTGTACAGCATCCACGGCGCAGTCGCGAAGACGATGCCGGTCAGTGACGCGACGCCGATCAGGCTGCCGACGATCGCGGCACGGCGGTCACCGAGGAGGCGGACGATCCCACCTGTCGCCCGCGTCTGGAAGGCCGCTCCGGCCAGGGCGGCCGTGGCCATGACGACGCCGATGTGGGTGGTGCTCCAGGCGAACTGGACGGTCAGGAAGAACGTCCACACCGACTGGTGGATCATGCGGGCGATGTCGGCGCACAGGCGGGCGCCGGTGAGGCGGCCCAGGACCGGGCGGCGCAGGACGGCCGTGACGGCGCCGATCGGGTTCGCGGCGCGCAGAGTCAGCGGGGTCACACCGTCACCAGGGCGCGACTCGGGCAGCACGAACCAGCCGTAGGCGACGTTGGCGAAGCAGAGCAGGGCCGCAGCCAGGAACGGCAGGCGTACGTCCACCGTTCCCAGCAACCCGCCCAGGACGGGCCCGGCGACGAAACCGAGGCTGAACGCGGCGCCGATCCGGCCGTACGCCCAGGCCCGCCCCGAGGGTTCGGTGACGTCCGCGACATACGCGTTGATCACGGTGTTCGTGCCCGCGCACGCTCCGGCGAGAGCGTGGAAGACCAGCAGCGTCCACGGGCCGGACACCGACGCGTGGGCCAGCCAGTCGACGCCGAGGCAGGTCAGTGACACCAGCAGGACGGGCCGGCGGCCGTACCGGTCGGAGATCCGGCCGAGCAGCGGCGACACCACGAACTGCAGCACGCCGTAGGTGGAACCGAGCACCCCGGACCAGAGGACCGCGGTGGCCGGATCGGCGGTGACCACGGTCATCAGGGTGGGCAGGATCGGCACGATCAGGCCGAGCCCGAGCATGTCGAGGAAGACGGTGACGAGCAGGAATCTCAACGTCGGCTCCGGTGAGTCGAGGTGGGCGAAAGCCCCCCTCGGCACCCATCGCGAGCACGGAGGATCAGATTATCGGTGCCGTCAAACGGTTTTCTCGTAGTAGGACGTCACGGCCGGCTGACCGGTGTAGTTGGGCCCGGCCCGGTCGTCGGCGCCCAGGTATCGGTAGGGCAGGTCGAGAACCCGGGGGCCGGTGCAGCTGAGGCGTTTGCGGCGGCTGTCGTACTCGACACCGGCGGCACGCAACAGGGCGGCCAGCCGCCGGCCACCAGACTCGGCCGTGCCCGACTTGGCCGGCCGCCGGTCACCCGACTCGGCCGGTGATCGACTGCCCGGCTCGGCCGGTGACCGGTCGCCGGCCCGGATCGAGGCGAGGTCGAGATCGGCGACGAACGTCCCGGTCGGCGTCAGCCACGTCAGGACCCTCGCGAGCACGCCCAGTTTGTCCCCCACGTAGTGCAGCCCGTGCACGCACGTGATCAGGTCGAACGCCAGGCTCGGCACCCACGTCTCGAGCGGCGCCGCGATCAGGGTCACCCCGGGCGGGGCGGGCCGGAACGCGTCGACCAGGTCCACCCCGATGAGTGTGGCGCCGCCGGTCTGCCCGGCGGCCTGGATCAGGGCCCGCCCGCTGCCGCAGCACAGGTCGAGCCACGCCGCCCCGGCCCTGGTCAGCGGGTCGAACCCGAGCACTTTGGCGTAGCTGTTGACCCCGTGCAGTTGGCGTTCCCGGTTCATCGCGTTGTTGGCGACGACCGACGAGGCGTGCAGGGCGCGATCATCGAGCAGTTCCACCGGCCTACTCTGCCAAACATGATCGGATCGGGCCAGAACGATCGGGCGCCGACCCGGCCCCGCGGATGAGAGTGGAAGCCGAAGGGAGACCTCATGATCTCGGCACTCAACCGGCTCGTCGACCTGGTCGAGGAGGACCTCGGCGCCGAGCTGGACCTCGGGTCGACGGCGAAGAGCCTCGGCACCACCGAATACCACCTGCGGCGGATGTTCTCGTCGCTGGCCGGCATGCCGCTGTCGGAGTACGTCCGGCGGCGCCGGATGACGGTGGCCGCCGGGGACGTGGTCCGCGGTGCGGGCGACCTGCTCGACATCGCGGTGCGTTACGGGTACGGCTCGACCGAGGCGTTCGGCCGGGCGTTCCGGGCGGTCCACGGCGCCGGGCCCGGTGAGGTACGCCGCGACGGAGGTCCCCTTCGGACTCAACCACAACTCAGGTTCCGCCTGACCGTCGAAGGGAGCACCCCCATGGACACCCGCATCGCCGACCGGCCCGCCTTCCGGCTCGTCGGCCACGCCGCGAGGGTTCCGCTGATCCACGAAGGCGTCAACCCGCACATCCAGCAGCACATCGCCGCGCTGCCACCCGAGGTGCACCAGCGGCTGAAGGATCTCAGCGACACCGAGCCGGCCGGGCTCCTGCAGATCACCGACGGTGTCGAGCCCGACGCGCCGGAGGGCAGCGAGCTCACCTATCTGCACGGGGTCGCCGTGACCGGGCAGACTCCGGTGCCCGGTGACCTCGACGCCATCGAGGTGCCGGCCGGGAAGTGGGCGGTCTTCAACGCCAGCGGCCCCTTCCCGGACACGCTGCAGGCGACGTGGGCGGCGACGGCGACCGAATGGTTCCCGTCCAACCCGTGGCGTCTGCGGCCGGGGCCGTCGATCGTCACCTTCCTCGAGCGGGCCGCCGACTTCAGCACCGCCACCACCGAGCTGTGGCTGCCGGTCGAACCCGCCTGACGGTGTTTCATGGAGTCCATGCGACTCCAGCGTGTTGATCTGAACGAGGTGGACTACGGCACGGCCGTGGGGTGGATGGCGGAGTGGGCCGAGGAGCGCCGGGCGGGTGCCGCACCGGATCGTCTCTTCCTGCTCAGCCATCCACCGGTCATCACCTACGGCCGCCGGACCCCGCCGGGCGACCTGCCGCACGACCTTTCGGCGATCCCGGTCGTCGAGGTCGACCGGGGCGGCAACGCCACCTATCACGGGCCGGGCCAACTCGTCGGATACCTGGTGATGGACCTGCGCGAGTGGGGACCGGTCGACGTGGTCCGCTGGCTGGAGAACGGGCTGATCGACGCGCTGGCCGGGCTGGGATTCGCCACCGAGCGCCGGGACACTCCCCCGGGCTCGCCCAGCCTGGTCGGCGTGTGGACGCCGGACGGCCGCAAGCTCGTCTCGATCGGCATGCGCATCCGCGGCGGGGTGACGACTCATGGTTTCGCCCTCAACATCGACCCCGACCTCTCGATCTTCGACCGTTTCGTGGCGTGCAGCCTCGACGACGTGGCGATGACCTCGCTGCGGCAACTCGCCCACGAGCAGGGGCTGCGCATGCCGACCGAGGCGGAGATCCGCGACGCGGTCACAGCCGCCCTGACCACAGGCGCAACGGCCCGCACGTAGAGGCGGTCTGGGCGGATCAGCGGCCTGGGCGGAGTGCGGCGTGCATCTCCCAGGGCGCCTGTGGCAGGACGTGGCCGGTCTCCAGCAGGGACTTGAGATTGGCCATGACCGCCGGCCAGCCGTGCGAGACGGCCTCGAGGTCGTCGTCAGTCGCCAGCTTCACGTGGGTGACGGTCAGCCGGACGATCTCCTGGTGCGGCTCGATCAGGAAGGTGACCGTCGACGCGTCAGGCCCGGCGCCGGAGCCCGCCTCCCCGAACGTCATGACGAGCCGGGTGGGCGGGTCGGCCTCGAGGACCACACCGCCGCCGTCGGCGATGCCGGACCCGTCGGTCCGCCGGTGCTCCCACGGCGAGCCCGGCTGCCAGTCGGACACGTTGCTGTGCCCCAGAACTCGCCGGTCAGGTCGGCTGAGGTCAGCGCCTCCCACACCCGCTCGGGGTGGCGTGGACATACGTCACATACACGAAATCGGGTTTCACCCTGTGCTCCTCCGCATGGCGCCGGACGTCGTAGAGGATCCGCAGTCGCGGCTCCTCGAACGGCGCCAGCCAGCGCATCTGCAACTCGTGGATCGGGACCGGATTGAGGTAGTGCAGCTTCTCCCGGCCGCGCCGGACCGTGCTGATCAGGTTGGCCTCCTCCAGCACGGCCAGATGCTGCGTGACCGACTGCCGGGTCATGGCCAGGCTCCCGCACAACCGGCCGAGGGTCTGACCGGTCTCCTCGCGCAGGCTGTCGAGCAGCCGGCGGCGGGTCGGATCGGCGAGAGCCCGGAAGACCATGTCCATGACCTGCATTATGCAGCCTCTGGACTGCCTTTTCAAACCGGACCCGGCGGTCCCTGCTCGCCCACATTGGCGATCATGCGGCCCAGCACCCGGAGGGCCGTCACGTAGTCGGCGTCCGGGATGCCGTCGTGGATCCGGGCCCGGATGGCCGGGGCGGCCCGCTTCATCTCCAGGCGGGCCGCCTCGCCCTCCTCGGTGATCGACCAGCGGTCGCCCTCCCGCGCGAGCCGTCCACGCTGTTCCAGCTCGGCCGCGGAGGCGGCCAGGTCGTCCTCGGGGCGCAGATAATCGCTCATCGCCTCCTCGAGCTCGGGCACGGTACGCCCCGCACCGTCCGGGGACAGATCGTTCGCGGACAGGTTGCGCAGCAGCCAGAACTGCGGCTGGGAGAAGCCCGCCTCGGCCTGCCGCGCCCGGGTGAACGCGATCAGCGCCTGGTATGCGACCCCGGTCCAGTAGGCGGCCGGCTGCCCTGCCAGTTCGTCGTCGGAGAGCTGTTCGATCCTCATGCACCGCACGCTAGGACCTCTACCGCGCTTGAGATCAACCCCGGCGGGTGGCGATGGCGGGCTACCGTGGTCGCGTGATCGATTTCTCCAGCCCGTCGGTTTTCAAGCTCACCCCCGTCGACCCCGGTTCGGTGTATTCGCAGGTGTCGCCATTGCTGATCCAGGGCGAGCAGCTGATCTACGCGTTCAAGACGACCCGTGACTTCGTGGCGTTCACGAACAAGCGGCTGATCGCTGCGAACGTGCAGGGGATGACCGGCAAGAAGGTCGACTTCACCTCCCTGCCGTACAACAAGATCCAGGCCTTCTCGATCGAGACGGCCGGCAACTTCGACCGGGACGCCGAGCTGGAGCTGTATTTCAGCGGCCTCGGCAAGGTGCGCCTGGAGTTCAAGGCCAGCTCCGACATCCGCGCCCTGGGCCAGATGATCTCCGCCTTCATCCTCTGACGATGATCAAGGCGGTCGTGATCGATGTGGACGACACCCTGTGCATGACCGAGGCGGTCTCGTTCGAGTTGGAGAACGAGGTGCTGGCCGCCATGGGCCGGCCACCGATGCCGCGGAGCAGGCATCTGGCGTCGTGGGGCGAGCCGCTGCTGGAGGCGATGCCACGGCGGTCGCCGGGGATCGACATGGCCGCGTTCGCGCCGCTGTTCAAGACGACCATGGACCGTTATCTGGAGCAGGGCCGGCTCGACGTGATCCCGCCGGAGAACCTGGCGGCCCTCGACGAGCTGATCCTCTCCGGTCGCGGCGTGATGCTGTTGACCTCGCGGGAGGGCCACGAGGTCACGCACATGCTCGAGCCGGACCATGTGCTGGCGGATCGGATCAGCGGCGTCTGGCACCGCGGCAACACCCGGCACGGCAAACCCGACCCGCGGGCCTTCGACGAGTTGCTCGCGCACACCGGGCTGTCGCCGGCGCAGTGTGTCTACGTCGGCGACTCGCCCGGTGACGCGGTCGCGGCCGGCGGGGCGGGCATCGCGTTCATCGCCTGCCTGCAGAGCGGCGTGCGCCGCCTCGAGGACTTCGACAGCCGGTACGTGACCGCGTCAGTCGCCGTGTTCCCCGAGGTGGTGACCGTGGTCGAGCGGCTCAGCCGAACTCGACGCTGACCCGGTGGCCGCTGGACCGCCAGGCCGGCACCGGCAACCGGGTCACACCACCGCCCCGCTCGCGCGCCACGATCGACACGGTGCCGCGCGCCGGGATGAACAGGTCGACCCCGGAGATGAACGTCTGCGCGATGAACTCGGGCAGCGGCGCGGTCAGGTCACTCACCCCGTCGCTGCCGTCGTCGAACGCGAACACGCCGATCACCCGCCGGTTGTGCGGGGCGGTCGCCGGGTTCAGGATGTCCCGCCCGTCGATCCACAGGTGGTCGCCCTCGCCGCCCCACCACTCCTTCTGGCGCTGGAACGTCAGCGCCGTGTGCCGGTCGCTGGTGTCGACGAGCCCGCCCAGGCCCTCACCGGGACGGCTGGTGAGCAGCCGGACGAACGAGTCCGAGCGGCGGAACGGCTCGAAGTAGAAGTGGTGGGTGGACTGGCCGGGGCGCAGGAGCGCGAACTCGTACCTCTCCCGGGGTGACAGCGGGATCGGGCCGAACCGGCCGTCCGCGCCGACCACCGCCCTGATCGGCCGGCCCCGGCGGCGGCCGGTCCGCTCACCGACGCAATGGACCTCCAGCGACGCACCGGTCACGCCGGCGTTGCTGGGGAACAGCACGGCGCGGCCGGAGACGTGCGCGATCCTTTCCCGCACGACCTCGGTGGTACGGGGCTCGCGCCCCCGCAGGAATCGGTGGATCTCCCGGAACGACTCGGCCGACGACACGGTCTGGGTGTGCGACTGGTCCGGCAGGTACACGTTGGACGCGCCGATCACGGTCCGGGCCGGGTCGCCCTCGCCCCAGATCGCCAGCGTCGGCACGCCACCGGGCAGCGCCGTGGCCGGCCGCCCGTCCAGGTTGACATAGTGGGCGACCCGGGCCGCCCGCTCGGGTGAGCTGTTGAGATAGCCCTGGGTCACGAACGTGCCGAGCGAGTGCGCGGCCAGGTCGACCTGATCCGCTCCGGACAGCGCCAGCAGCCTGGTGATCCGCTCGTCGAGGGTCGCCCAGACCTGCTGAACGATCGCGGCGATGTTCGGTGAGTCGTACTCGTGGGCCTCGACGAACCCGGCCGGATATCCGTTGCTCGCCAGGCGCTTCGCCTGCACCCGGAACTGCATGGCGGATCCGGCGCTGCCGTGGATGAACACGAGCGGCCGTGGTGGCCGGCTGCGGCCCGCCAGCGCCGGCACGCCCGTTCCGGTGACGAGCGCGACGCCGGCCGACGCCGTCATCAAGCTTCGGCGAGTAATCCCCATCGACCCTCCCGATAGACAGCCGTGATTTCTGCACGGTTCGTGCAAGTATTACGGCCGGGGTCAGGCCCGGGCAATATCCGCGGCCGGAATCCCGCCCGCGCACGTCACCGTCATGGTGATCACATCGGTTCCGTGCTTGAAGGTGACGGCCGTGGCGGACGCCGGACCCGGATCGGCTGTCTGCACCTTGTACGGTCGCGTCGGCTTCCAGGACAGCAGCTGCGCGGTCGCCGCCTCCGGGCAGGTCGCGACCACGGTGCCGCCCTCCGACGAGAGGGCGCGCTCCACCGGCTCGGCCGTCGGCGTCGGGGACGGCGAGGGGCGCGCGGAGGTCACGGTGGGCGCCACCGCGCCGGGTGACGGGAACTGCTGCCGGGAATTGGCGGACGCCGGACGGGAACGGTCCGGCTTCGTGCCGGGTGCGGTCGTCGCCGCCGGCCCGGCGCCGGGTGTCGCCTCCGGGTCGGCGCCCGGCGCGACCGGCGGCACCGGTGCGGAGGCGCCGGCCACGGTCCGTCCGCTCGCCGCCCCGGACCGGTCCGCCGGACGACCGGCGAGAGCCCACACGGCGATCCCGGCGAGAACGACGACGAGGATCACCCCGGCAGCCCAGCCGACGACCGGTTTCCAACGCCGGGACGAAGCAGGCGACGGCACCGGCGAAACGGCCGAAGAAGACACGGCCGAAGAAGGCACCGCCGAAGCAGGCGAAGACGCCACGGGCGAAGCGGCCGAAGAAGGCACCGCCGAAGCGGGTGAAGCCGACGAATGCGCGGGCGAAGCGGCTGAGGAGGCGGGCAACGGATGCGCCGGAGAGGCGGGCGCAGGCGACAAAAGCTCCGAAAAGGATGAAACGGCCGCCGGTGACGGCGCGGCCCACGGCGCGGCCCACGGCGCGGCCGGAGTGGCGAGCGGGCGGGGAGGCGGAGCGGGACGGACCACCACGGTCGGTTCCGCCCGGACGTCACCGCCGGGCAGTGGCTCGTCGGTGACAACCCGGATGCCGGCCCCGTGCGCGAGAACCGCGGCGGCCTCCTCGGCGCTGGGACGATGCGCCGGATTCTTGGCCAGGCAGTGGTCGCAGAGGCGGACCACATACTCCGGGACGTCCACGACGGGCGGCAGCGGCGCCGGCGGGACGTAGAGGTGCGCCTGAACCATCTGCCGGGTGTCCTCGCTGCTCCACGGCGAGCGGCCGGACAGCATCCGGTAGAGCACGACCCCCAGCGCGTACACGTCGGACGCCGGCACCACCGCGTCACCGACGAGGCGTTCCGGCGCCAGGTAGGCGGGTGTGCCGAGCACCTCGTCCGGATCGTCGGATCCCGCGGAGCCGTCCGGCGCGACGGCGGCCGCGATGCCGAAGTCGACCACCTTGGCCCCGGTCGGGGCGAGCATCACGTTGCCCGGCTTGATGTCCCGGTGCACCAGCCCCTCGGCGTGGGCCGCGGCCAGCGCGGCCGCGATCTCGGCCCCGGTCCGCATCGCGAAGCGGGGCGCCAGCGCTCCCGCCGACAGCCGCGCCGACAGGGTCCCGCCGGGCACCAGCTCCATCACCACATAGGGGAACACCCGCCCGGCGAGTCCGGTCTCGCCGTAGTCGTGGACCTGGGCGATGTTCGGATGCGACAGCGTCGCGGCGGCCCGTGCCTCACGCCGGATCCGCTCCCGCGAACGGATGTCCACGGTCTGCTCCGGCGCCAGCAGCTTCACCGCCACCGCACGGCCGAGCACCTCGTCGTGCGCCTGCCATACGACGGCCATCCCACCGGCGCCGATCGGCGCCACCAGCCGATAGCGCCCACCCAGGAGCAGTCCTTCGTGTGCCGTCGCGCCGGATTCGCTCATCCCCGCCAGTCTGCCGCCAATGTTGACCATCCGCAGCCCCGGAGAACAAGACCTTCGATGTGGTACGCCGTCCCCCGCCCCGCCGAACCGGGACAGTCCCGTACCTACAACGCGACGCAGGCGGCCCCCGACGGCCGCCAAGGCGCCTCACGGGCGAGGCCGTCCCCCGCCGCTCCGGTCACCATCCGGACGCCCTGACCAGCCCTCTACAGGCGGCGGCCGAACCCGAACCCGGGCGCCCTCACCGCCCCTCAACAGGCGGCGCCCGAACCCGGCACCGGGTGCATCGGCCAGGGGCGCCGCACTCACCCGAGACAACGACCGGGTGCGGCTACGGCCGGACCGCGCTCGACGACACCGTCCCGCAATCACGGCCCCCGCATCCGCAGCCCCGGTCCGAGGCTCGCACCGGACCGGGGCTGCGGATGGCCTCTTGCGACGACCGGGGGCGCGTGGGGCGTACCACCGTCAGGGTTTGATCTTGATCTTGTGGGTTGTGGTGTTGCCTGCACGGTCGGTGACGGTGATGGTGACCGGGGTGGTGGCCTTGCGCGTGCCGGGTTTCCACTTCAGAGCCCACGGCGACTTCGACGCGGTGAGGGTGACCTTCTTGGCGCCGGCCGTGACAACGGCCTTGACCTGCTGGATTCCCGAATCGTCGCGGACCGACGGCGTGATCGTCACGGTCGAGCCGGAGCGGCTGACACGGACCTTGGAGATCTTCGGCGCGGTGTTGTCGAGGACGATGGTCCGGTTCGCGGTGCGGGTGTCGCCGGCTGGGCCGGTGGCGCGCAGCGTGAGCGTGTGTGATCCGTTGAGGCCGGCGCTGTCGAACGTGAACGTCCACGGCGCGGCCGTGTCGACGCCGACGACACGCCCGGCTCGCAGAAGTTCGACCCGTGTGGCGCCGGTGGCCGCCGCCACGACACTGATCTTGCCGCGACGCGGTGTGGTGGAGGCCGCGGGCGACGACCAGCCCACGGCGGGTGGCGGCGCATCGATGGCGAGCAGCGTGCTCACCGTCTTGGCAGCGTCCACGCGCCCGTCGGCGACCCAGGAGCCGACCGGCACGGCGGTCGTCTCGATGGCGGAGCGTAGCTGCGCGGCGGTCGTGCCGGGCCGGGCGGACAGGCCGAGCGCCGCGACGCCGGAGACCATCGGCGCGGCCGACGACGTGCCGGTGAACCAGTATCGTCCGCCGTCGCGGCCCTGCGCCACGTTGACGCCGGGCGCGGCGACGTCGACCCAGTCGGACCCGTGGTTGGACCATTCCTGACGGGTGTCGGTCTCGGTGGAGCCGGCCACCGCGACCGCGGTCGGGTAGGCCGCCGGGTAGGACGGCGTGGTGACGCCGTCGTTGCCGGCCGATGCCACCACGAGCACGCCCCGGTCGGTCGCGTAGGTGACCGCGTCGGACAGGATCTGGGAGCTGGCCGGGCCGCCGAGCGACAGGTTGATCACGTCGGCGCCGTGGTCGACGGCGTAGACGATGCCCTGCGCGATGTCGTCGTGCCCGCCCGAGCCGCCCGCGTCGAGCACCTTCACCGGCAGGATCCGGCAGGTCCAGCAGAGACCGGCCAGGCCCGCGCCGTCGTCGCCGGCCGCGGCGATCAGCGAGGCGGACATCGTGCCGTGCCCGTGGTCGTCCGTCGGGTCGGCGTCGTCGTTGACGAAGTCGTAGCCGGGCAGCACGCGGCCGGCCAGTTCGCTGACCGCGGTGACGCCGGTGTCGACGACCGCCACGGTCACGTCGGCCGACCCGGTCGTGACATCCCAGGCGGCGGGGCTGCCGATCACCCGATTGCCCCACTGCTGCGACTGCAGGGGATCATTCGGGGTACGGTCCACGCGCGCGACCGGCACCGGCTCCACGTAGTCCACTCCCGGGTCACCGGCCAGTGCCCGGAAGGCATCGCCGGTGACGGTGACCGTGACGGCGCCGAGCTGGTCGTTGGTGTCACTGGCGAGGACACGGACCGCCGGGTCGGCGTCGAGTGCCGCGACCGTGGCGGCCGCGGACACGCCGGGCCGCAGACCGATGGCCACGGTTTCGCCGGTGGTCGCGCCGGCGGGGTTCGCGCTGGTCAGGGAGGCCGCGGTGAGCGCCACGGCGACAATCAGGGTTCGATACCGCACGAGTCGAAAAGTACGGATGCCCGAGTGCAGGACCCGTGCTGAACGGTTGCCACCTGGTATCAGTCGGACATTACCGGCACCTTTCGGCGCACCTTCTCGGTGGCGACCGCCCACCACGCCAGCAGCAGCACCGTGACCACCTCGGCCAGGCCCAGCAGCCGCTCCACTGTGCCCAGCGGGATGGCCCGCCACCAGCGCACGCCCGTCCACGGCTCGGCCAGCACCGCCCACAGGATCGGCGTGAAGCAGAGCAGCGACACCACCCCACCGGCGGCCACCCAGCGGGCCGCTCCAGGAGCCCGGCCGGCGGCGAGCAGCGCCCCGATCGGCAGGCTGAGGAACGCGACCACG
Source organism: Actinoplanes sp. CA-252034 (assembly GCF_050956125.1). NCBI lineage: Bacteria > Bacillati > Actinomycetota > Actinomycetes > Micromonosporales > Micromonosporaceae > Actinoplanes > Actinoplanes sp. CA-252034. The sequence goes on along the minus strand of NZ_CP191846.1, from coordinate 3,824,892 downwards.
CTGAACACCCGGTGCACGTCACCGCTCATCGAGCCGCCGGCCTGCCAGTTGTGCTTCTCGAACCAGACCACGCCGACGAGGCCGACCACCCACAGGGCGAGCGTCGCCAGCGCGCCGCGGCTGAGCCGGCCGGTCCGGTGCAGGGCGACCAGGATCGCCGCGGAACCGGCCGCCAGCAGCAGGGTCGCGAGGTCGAAGACCCAGCCGTCGGGCATCAGCGCATACTGGCTGATGGTGCGCCTGGTCCAGTCCAGCTCGGCCGAGGGCGGCAGCACGTGCAGCGACGCGTACAGCCCGAGCGAGGTGAGCACGGCGGCGGCACCGAGGGCGGCGAGGGCTCTCATCCGCCAAGGGTGCAGGATCTTCCTGTGAGTGTTCTTGACGTGGTCCAGGCTCTGCCCGGCATCGAGGAGCTGCGGCGGCGGTCGCGGGCGCTCGCCATGTGCGAGGCGATCATCAGCCCCGACTGGGAGAGCCGCTACTACTCGTACGACTCCCGGTGGAACCCCGAACGGGGCGAGCACCTGGCGTCGATGCGCAACGGGTCCGGTGACGAGTACTCGATCGTGTTCTCCCCCGCGGGCGTGTACATCCGTGGGCTCGACCACGAGGCCCCCCAGGCGCCGGGGCTCTTCGACGACGTTCCGGAGGTGTTCGCGGCTCAGGTCGGGGAGACGGCGTTCAGTCAGGGGGCGAACGTCTGTCTCTGGCGCGAGACCGGTGACCAGCGGTGGCACGGGCGCGGGCCCGACGACGTGGCGTGGCTGTTCGAGCTGCTCGTGGAGGGCACGCCGGAGGCGTACCAGGAGTTCGCCGAGGACTACTACGAGGAGGACGTCGACCTGGCGGCGGTCACCGAGGTGTTCGCGTTGCGGCCGCTCTCCGATCCGCTGGTACGGCGGCTGAACCCGGCCGTGACCGTCGACTATCTGGCCGGCGACATCGAGGAGATCGACTATCCCCGGTGATGCCGTTTGACGAACGTGTAACCCGGCTCCAGGGTGAACCCGTCGATCTGCTCCTTCTCCAGAGCCTTCTGGTGCAGGGTCTGCTGTCTCTTCGACGCGTGGGCGCCCGGCGGCAGGCGGCGGACGAACCCGTTGACCCAGTGGTCACGGCGCTCACCGGCATCGCCGTGCCCGTCGCCGCCGCCCTCGCCCGGTAGTGCGGCCTCCTCCACGAGCGGGGCGTAGAACAGCAGGTCGATTGTGTCCTCGCCGTCGGCGGCCGGATAGTTGAGCTCGCCGTCCGGGCTGGTGCTGCCGGTGACCCGGGTGACGTAGCCCTCGCGCAGCAGCTGGTCGACGGCGTTGCGGAGCAGGAACATGCCCTTCTTGCCCCGGCCCAGACCGCAGTGGGCGGGCAGCTCCGCCTCCGGGAAGACGGCCGAGCCGTCGTCGAAGACCCGGCCCAGCCGCCGCACCGCCTTGAGCACCCGGCCCCGGTTGGAGACACCCGGATCGAACTCGCGGGTGATCACCGTCGGGTCGTAGTCGTGGAAGTAGTCGACGCCGTCGACCCGCAGCGGCTCGTCCAGGGAGGTGGTCCGGACCACCACACACTCCTCCGAGGGACGCCAGGCCACGGTGACGAGCACACCCGGGCGCACGTCGCCGGGCCAGGTGATCCCGGTCAGCCGGGGTCCCGGGTCGTGTGCGGTCGCCGACTCGAACGACTCCCGCACCGGGGTCATGCCCAGCGCGCGGTGCTCCAGGACGACGGTGACCGTCTCCCGGTCGGCGACCGTGGCGGCCAGATCGTCGGGCAGCGGGCAGACCGCGGCCTCCAGATCCGCCCGGACCAGCGCGAACCTATGACTCCTCACGCCGGAAGATTACCCGGACCGGGGCCAGGTCAGGCGAGCCCGAAGGCGTTGCAGGAACGGCAACAGGCCGTAGACCACGATCGGCACCGCGAGGGACGCCGTGATCAAGGTGCGCAGCACCATCGGCAGATCCCGCAGCAGGTCGCCGAGCAGCAGTTGCAGGACGATCAGCGTCGGGGCGACGGCGAGCCAGATCATGACGGCCATCTGGTGCCGGTTCGATTGATGCGACATGGCGATTACTCCTGGTTGGCGAGGATGGCGGCCACCCGACGCTCCTGGGCGGCCGAGAAGGGGAGAGCGTCGCGGACGTCCTCGTCGACGAGATCCGCGTGCAGGTCGATGGCGGCGGCCGAGCCGGCCCCGGCCGCGGTGATCACCTGGGCGCGCGGGTCGACGGCGTTCCCGGCGGCCCACACTCCGGGGGTGCTGGTGCGGCCGGTGCGATCGTCGACGACGACGGCATCGAGTGAGGTGAGCAGGCCGTCGGCGGGGACGAGCCGCGGCCGGACGAAGAGGGCGTGCGGGGCGACCATGCTCGCCCAGTCGAGCTCGATGCCGGCCAGCCGGTCGCGGACGGCGACGATCCTGGTCACGACACCGTCGACGATGCGGATGCCACGGGCGCGCAGGCGCTGCCGTTCGACGGGGGTCGATTCATATCCGTGGGAGAAGAAGGTCACGTCGTCCGACCACTGACGGATCAGCAGGGCGTGCGCGACCGTCTCCGGGCCGCCGCCGAGCACCCCCAGCGGCCGGTCACGGACCTCCCAGCCGTGGCAGTACGGACAGTGCAGCACGTCGCGGCCCCAGCGCCCGGCCAGCCCGGGAATGTCGGGGATCTCATCGCGCAGCCCGGTGGAGACGAGGACCCGGCGCGCGACGAGAAGGCGGCCGTCCTCGGTACGGACGTGGAGACCGTGGGGACCGGCCGGGGTGATCGCGTGGACCGTGCCGGGGATCAGGTGGCCGCCGTACCCGGTGACCTCGGCCCGTCCCGCGGCGAGGAGCTCGGCCGGGGGCATGCCGTCACGCGACAGGAATCCCTGCATGTGCGCGGCCGGCGCGTTGCGGGGCCGGCCCGCGTCGACCACCGCGACCCGGCGCCGGGCCCGGGTCAGGACCAGGGCGGCGCTCAGTCCGGCAGCGCCACCGCCCACCACTACGACGTCGTATTCGTTCATGGGCCCAGCGTCGGCCCCACCCTTGAAACCGGCAATCAATGTTGCCGTTTCCGGGAAAGGTGGGTGTCATGGACGGGTGGATCACGCGATCAGCGCCGCGCTCGCCGAGGTGGGGCCCCGGCTCCGGCGGCTGCGCACTCAGCGCAACATCACCCTGACCGCCCTCGCCGAGACGACCGGGATCTCCAAGAGCACCCTGTCCCGGCTGGAGAGCGGGCAACGCAGACCCAGCCTCGAGCTGCTGCTGCCGATCGCCCAGGCGCATCGGGTGCCGATCGACGAGCTGATCGGGGCGCCGCAGATCGCCGACCCCCGGGTCCGGCCCGCGCCACGACGGGTCAACGGACGGATCGTGCTGCCGTTGACCCCGCACGCCGGGTCGCTGCAGGCCTGGAAGGTGATCATCCCGGCCGATCAGACCGAGCCGGAGCCGCGGACCCACGAGGGCTACGAATGGCTCTACGTGTTGTCCGGGCGGCTACGGCTGCTGCTCGGCGACCACGACTTCGAGATCAGCGCGGGCGAGGCGGCCGAGTTCGACACCAGGCTGCCGCACTGGTTCGGCAGCACCGGCGAGCACGCCGTCGAGATCATCAGCATCCTGGGCCGGCAGGGCGAGCGCATCCACGTCCGCGCCCGCTCCACTAACCAGCGGGAGGACCGGCGGGAAGACGCTCGATGAGACCGCCATACCAGGCGACGCCCTTGCGGTAGGCGTCGACCGTGATGTGCTCGTCGGTGGTGTGGATCGACTCCCGCTGCCTCTTCGTCATCTCGAACGGGGTGAACCGGTAGACCCGCTCGCTGATCCTCGTGAAATGGCGGGCGTCGGTCGCGGCCATCATCACATAGGGTGAGGTCACCGCCTCCGGGAAGTGCGTCTCGGTGACCGCCGCCAGCAGGTCGAACGCGTCGTCGAGCGGGGACGACGGGCACGGCTCGCCCTCGTCGATCACGGTGATCCGCACTTGCGGGTCCTTGATGACGCGGCGGACGTGCCGGATGACGCCCTCCATGGTGTCGCCGACCAGAATGCGGATGTTCACCCCCGCGGTGGCGGACGCGGCCACCACGTTCATCGCCGGAGAGCCGCTGAGCGTCGTCACCGCGAACGTGGTGCGGGCCATCGCCGCCGTCTCGGGACCCGACGCCAGCAGCAGCCGGGTCAGCAGGGCACGGCTGCGGACGGCGGTGCCCAACACGTACCGAACAGGGGCTTTGGCGTGGGGTGCCGCCCGCCGGAAGAGCTCGACGGTGGCATCGGGCGCTGAAGCCCGCATCGGAGAGCGGTCGAGGCGGGTGATCGCCCGCGCGAGACGCGCGGTCGGGCCGAGTGGGGCCGGGGTGGACGCATGCCCGCCGCGGCCCTCGACGCGCAGCTCGATGGAGACGACGCCCTTCTCGGTGACGCCGATGACGGCGATCGGCTTCTCGACGCCGGGGAACGCGTCATACGCCACGGCGCCGCCCTCGTCCAGCACGAACCACGGGGTGACCCCGCGCCGGCGCAGCTCCTCGACGGCGAGCAGCGCCGCCTCACCGGCGACCTCCTCGTCGCAGCCGAACGACAGCCACACGTCCTGCGCGGGGGTGTGGCCGGCGGCGATCAGATCCTCGACGGCCTGGCAGATCGCGGTGAGACTGCCCTTGCAGTCGAGGGTGCCGCGGCCCCAGATCACCCCGTCCTCGACGACCGCGTCGAACGGCGGGTGCCGCCACTCGCCCTCGACCGGCACCACGTCGATGTGGGCCATCAGCACGACCGGTCTGTCAGCCGACTCCCCGGCCCAGTGGAACAGCAGCCCATGGCTTCCGACGCGGACCAGCGGAAGCTTGTGGAGCAGCGGGAAATGCCCCTCCAACGCCTCCAGGAAGGCGTCGAAGGCGGCATGATCCCACTGCTGCGGATCACGGGTCGAGACCGTCGGGATCCGCAGCAGAGCGCGGAACGCCTCGATCATTCAGCGGCCGGCAGAGTATCCATGAAAGAGCTCACCGAGAAGACGGCTTTACCGGCGCCGGGCTCGCCGTAGCCGGGCGGACTGCTCAGTCCGTTCGCCTCCATGGTCGCCCTATACGCCTCCAGGAGGCGAATGTGGTACTCCAGGGGGGCGCCCTCCGGATTGGTCTTGCCGAGCGGCGTCGTCGGCTCCGGGCACCAGGTGGTGAAGCGCGGCAGAATGCCCCGCGACATGAAATATTGCAGGCCCTCGGTGGTCGACTCGATCGCCTCGTCGACGGTGCGGAAACCGAACGGCTCGGCCATTTCGATACCGGCCACGAAATTCGGGATCACGTTACGCGGCCCGAACACCTCGGCGGACTCGAGAATGCGCCGGTGCCACTCCGCCCGGCCGACATAGCGCTCCTTGCCCGGGCAGTGAAGCTCGAACAGCCGCTTGTCCCACACCTCGAAGTTGGGGTGGTAGATGCGGATGCCGTAGTCGTAGAACCGCTGCACATCCTCTTTCGGGAGCGCCTGGGCGACGACCTTGCCGATCCACCGACCGGGGAACCGCTCCTCGATGGCCTGCGCGTAGCGACCGTAGAAGTCGGCCTCGGCCAGCCCGTCGACCTTGCTGGTGATGCTGCCACCGGTCAGCGTGTAGGCCTGCGACGTCTTCGCGGTGTCGTATTTGTCGATGATCGCGAGCGCTTCGAGCACCTCGTCGACCGGTTTCACACCGGTGTAGGGCCGCCCGGCCGCCTTGTGCTGACGCCAGTTGTGGTTGATGTCGCAATACTGGCACTCCTCCTTGGCGCCGAAATACTGGCACACCCGGAAGACCGTCAGGTAGATGAGATAGCCCCACTGAATGGTGGGCGCCACCTCCATGATCTGCTTGCCGCCCTCGAGCGTGTGCCGGTAGTAATCCGGCATCGGCGGCAGCCCGACATCGGCGATCGGCTTGTCGTCGAGGAAGAGCATCAAACGGCCGTCGTCGGACGGCTTCACACGGTACGGCGAAGTCGGATTGACCCGCACCGAGACCACCGTGCGGCGCAGCCCATACGGCCCGCCGGTGAGCACGATCTCCTCCGGCGGCCGCCGCAGCGCCGCCTCACCCAGCTCCGGCAGCGTGCGGTGATCGAACGAGAAGATGAAATACGACTTCGGCTTCACATCACCGTTCTCATTGTCGGTGAGCGCCGCATCGTCGAACGCCAGCCCGCCTCGCAGCAGGTCTTCCTTGATCACCGCCTCGCGCGGGATGTGTGGGAACCGTCCCATCAGATCTTCGATGAGATCCGTACGCGTCTGCATCGTGGCGTCCTCCCAACCGGACCGTAGCACGCCCAGCCCCTTACAACCGGAGCCAGCCTCCCGTGTCACAAATCACCAAACCCCAGGTCAACCGCCTTAACCAGGGGGTACGCCGCCCGCCGCCGGCAACCGCACCCACAACGCCCGTGATCACCGGCACGAGGCCTCCGCACCCCCGGCGGCAAGGCCCCTCACGGGCGTGTCCGGCCCTCACCGGGAGCACGGCCTTATTCATCAGGCCGACCCCGGTCACGGCATCGCGGGGGCGCACCCGCCTCGGCTCAGCCCGTCGCGCCGGCGGTCAGGCCGAGCAGCGCGGCCACCCGCAGAGCACGCTGGACGGCCGCGTCGATCACGGCGGGGGTGACACCCTCGTTCGCCGGCTCGACGGTGAACAGCTCCCGGTCACGGACCGTCCACGGTGGGATCCGCCGGGTCAGGAACGCCTTGCGCAGCTCGGCGTCGTCGAGCACCGGCGAGTCACCGACCCGCTCGAACGGGACGTGGTAGGCCATCGCCGGAACCGGGGACGCGAGCCGGATCACCACGACCACACCGCGGCCCTCGGCGTCGTCCGTGGCGGCGCCGAAGCCCCGGCCGGTCCAGCGGACCTCGCCCACCGTGACCGGGAAGCCGCCGGCGGTCGTCGACCAGGCCCGCCGCACCCGGATCGTGCCGTCCGGCTCCGGGTCCGGCCAGGGCCACGTCCGGCTCCCCGGATCGGCCCGCTCCCATCCGGCGGCCGTCGCGTGCCGGGCCAGGACGGCGTCCGGGCGGGCCCGGTCGGCGAGCAGGCTCAGGAAGCAGGCGGCGACCAGCAGCAGCCACACCGCCCACATCCGGCCCGGGGTCGTGTCGCTGAGCGCCCCGGTCCCGGTGGCGAGGATCAGAGCCAGCCCGCACAGGCCGCCGAGCCAGGTCAGGCCGGCCAGGACGGTGAGCGCCCAGCGGCCCAGCAGCCGGGTCCAGCGGCGCAACGACATCGGCATTCCCCATGATCGAACCGGTGGGCGCCGCAAACGATAGCCACGATCGTCACCACGATCGAGCCCGGGGCGGCCGGCCGGCACGAGGGAACGCGAGGTCACGGCAGCAGGATCAGTGCGGCCCGGGCCAGGAACCGAACCCGGTCCCACTCCGGGCGGGTGGCCAGCGCCTCGGCGGTCCACAGTGCCCGCTGGTGATCGCCGCTCATCTGGTCGAGCTGCCGGTCGAGATCGGCCAGCGCGGGCGCCGCCGCGGCATCGATCCAGTTCTCCCGCACGAAGGCCGGCAACTGCCCGTATCCCTCGTCGAACTCCAGCGCCAGCTCGTCGACGGCGGCGCTGCCGGAGGCGAACACCCGGCTGAGCCACGCCACCTGGACCTCGGCGTCGGACGCGAGCACGGCAACGGCACGAACGAACCCGAGCGCGGCTCGGGCACCCGGTTCTCCCACCCGGTCAGCCTTACCCAGGACGGTGACCGCGGGCAACCCCCCGGCCGCAGCCGGTGGGCCGCTGTCACTCAGTAGGCGAGGTGCCTGCGGGTCAGCTGGGCCACCTTCTCGACCAGGGTCACGCCGGCGCCCATGGTCCTGTTGCGGCGGGTCAGGACGGCCACCGAGACGTCGACCGAGCCGTTCTTCGCGGTGATCCGGCCGATCGTGTTGACCGCCCACAGGCCGCCGTCGGCCGTACGCGTGTCCCACCCGTTCTTGACCGTGAAGATCTCGCCCTTCCTCGCCAGCGCCGGGACGCCCCAGTCCTGCGCTTTGTCGACCGTGTTCATCAGGGTGAACGCCGTCTTGCGGGAGCCTGCCGACAGCGGTCCCGTCGTGTCGACCAACTCGGACAGCAGGACGACCTGGTCGGCGGCGGTGGTGCGGGTCAGTCCCCAGCGGGTGTTGACGACGGTTTGCGTCAGGCCGAGCCGTTTGTTGCATCCGGTGACCGCGCTCTTGCCACCGATCTTGCGGTAGAGGGACGTGGTCGCGTTGTTGTCGCTGAGCCGGATCATCGGCCGGGCCAGCTTCATCTCGGCAGCGGTCGGGGCGCGGCCGGCGTCCTGGGCCTTGAGCAGCATGCAGGTCAGGATCTGCACCTTCACGATGCTGGCGGTGTCGTACCGGACCGAGCCGCGATACACGTACCGCTGATCGGTCTTGCGATCGAGGACCGCGACCGCGAAATCGCCCTTGACCGCTTTCAGCGCGGCGTTGAGGTTCTTCACCCGTGTGGCGCGATTCGGTGCTGCGGCGGCCGAGGCGATCGGCGGCGCGGGCGAGACGGCGACGGGCGGTTTCAGCGGCCGGTCCGGGAGGATCACGGCGGCGACCGGAACGGGGGCCGCTCGTACCGGCTCGTCAGGGGTCGGATCGGCCACCACCAGGCCCCCTCCGCCGAGGGCGACCACCGCTGCCGCCGCGATGATCCACACCCGTTTCGACCTCATGACGGGTCACTTTAATCGAGCCGGCGGCCCCCGTCCGGCAGGAAGTCCGCGGTCAGCGAGATGAGGGCACGCGCCGCGGCGCCCGGTGGACGGTCCGCCGCAACGGCGAGGGACAACGGCCATCGAAGGTCGGCGCCGGTGACCTGGACCACCGCGAGTCCCGATCCCGCGCCCAGCAGAAACCGGGGAAGAAGGGCGACACCGAGACCATGGCGTACGTAATCCGCGCTCGTGCCGATGTCGGTTATCTCGATGCTCACGTGCCGCCGGACGCTCGCCGCCGCAAACGCCCGATCGGTGACGTCCCGGTTGCCGTAGCCGGCCGGCAGGTCGATGAAGCCCAGCCCGGCCAGCTCCTCGATCGGCACCGACCCCCGGCCGGCGAGCGGATGGCCCGGAGGCACGGCCAGGTCCATGACCGCGCTGGTCAGCTCGACCAGGTGCACACCGGCCGGCCGCGGGCCGGGCACCGACACGAACGCCAGGTCGAGCCGGTGCTCGGCCAGCATGGCGACCAGGCCGCGGGAGCCCATCGGCGACACCGCGGTCTGCAGGAGCACGCCGGGATGGCGTCGGTGGTACTCGCCGAGCAGGGCCGGCAGGTCGATGACCCGGATCGAGGTCAGCGTGCCGATTCGCAGCGTGCCGCGCAGGCCGCCACGCACCTCGGCCACCGCGTCCCGGGCGTCCCGGGCCGCGTCGAGTGCGATCCGGGCACGTGGCAGCAGGGCGAGACCGGCGTCGGTGAGCCGGACCCGTTTCGCGTTGCGCTCGAGCAGCGGGGTGCCGAGGTCGCGTTCCAGCGTCTTCACCGCGGCCGAGACGGCGGACTGGACCACGTGCAGGCGGGCGGCCGCACGGGTGAAGTGCTGCTCCTCGGCGACGGCCACGAAGTATTCGAGTTGGCGGAGTTCCACGCATCGAAGTATCAACGATCGCGATCGGTACGAGCTGCAACTTTCGTTGGCGGTGATGATCGCGACGGCGCACAGTCGGCGCATGGCACTTCTGGAGGCACGGGTCGCCACCCGGAGCACAGGTTTCTGGCCGGTCGCGTTCGCGTTCACCGTGGCGATGGCGTTCTCGACGGTCCCGGCGCCGCTCTACCCGCTCTACGGCTACTCCACGTTCACCGTCACCGTGATCTTCGCGGCCTACGCGGTCGGCGTCGTGGCCAGCCTGCTGCTCGCCGGGCACGTCTCCGACCAGGTCGGACGGCGGCGGATCCTGATACCGGCGCTCGCGCTCGAACTGGTGGCGGCGCTGCTGTTCCTCTCCGGGACGTCACTGCCCGTGCTGTTGGCGGCTCGGCTCATCACCGGGCTCGGCGTCGGGATGATCACCGCCACGGCCACCGCGCACCTGCTCGAGCTCAACGGCGCCTCGCCCGCACGATTCGAGATCGTGTCGACGGCGGCGAACATCGGGGGCCTCGGCGTCGGCACGCTCGTCGCCGGGGTGCTCGCCTCTTACGTGGATTCGCCGTTGCGTACGCCGTACCTCCTCTTCGTCTTTCTGCTTTCCGTTGCCATCGCGGCAGTCGCGATGGCGCCGGAGACCGTGCGCCCGAACCCCGCCTACCGGTACCGGCCGCAGCGGGTGGCCACCGGCCGCGGCCCCGCCTACCTCGCTGCCGCCACCGGCGCGTTCGCTGCCTTCTCCGTGTTCGGATTCTTCACCTCGGTCGCGCCCGGTTTCGTCGCCGGCACCCTGAACCACCCGTCGCGTGCGCTCGCCGGACTGATCGTCTTCGCCGTCTTCGGCGGCTCCGCGGCCGCGCAGACCCTCACCACCGGCCTCGGCGCTCGGCGCCGCACCACCCTCGGCCTGACCGCGCAGGCCCTTGGAACGATCATCCTGGTGACCGGAATGCATCAGGCCAGCCTGACGGTCTTCCTGCTCGGCGGAATGCTCGCGGCCGCGGGAGCCGGCGTTCTCTTCAAAGCCGGCATCGGTACGGTCGCCGCCCTCGCCACCGGCACGGAGCGGGGAGCGGCGCTCGCCGGGATCTTCCTGATCGCCTACGTGGCGCTGGCAGTATCCGCCCTGGCCATCGGCGTCGCCGTGCTGGCCGCCCCGGTGATCACGGTGATGACCTGGTTCGCCGCCATCCTGCTGATCATGCTGGCCGGGGTGGCCGTGCTGTCCCGTCAGTCGTCGAACGGCTCGGACTGACGGTTGAGCGTCCGGCAGCCCAGGCACACCGACGCATGCCCACGGGTGAACATCTCCATCATCGGCAGCCCCACCATGGGGCTGCCGGGCGGCAGATCGGGCACCGTCAGCTGCCCGGTATACCTGTCGCACGTCTGGCATCGCGCCGTGACACGGCGCCCACGACCGGATGCGATCAGCGCTTCCAGGAGGGCTCCCGGAAATCTGACGTCCTCAGCCATACCCACCTCCTCGTCGCCCACCTGCCCGCCATCCTCGCCGATCCCCGGCCGTCCCGATCCCCGCGAGCGGCCCGACCTCCGGAAGCGGCCCGGTCTCCGCGAGCCGCCGCCGCGAAGCCGTCGGGCAGCGGCGAGAGCCCGCCGTCCCGGGTCGGAGCGCGGTCGCCGGGATACTGTTCTGCGGGATCTCCCCTGACCGACCGGAGGCGGGCGTGGCAGAGACGACGGTGACCGAGCTGCTGGCGGAGCTGGCCGCTCTGGACGACCCGAAGGCGCGCGCGATCAACGAGCGGCACGGCGACGACCACGGGGTCAACCTCGGCGCGCTGCGGGCCATCGCGAAACGACTCAAGACCCAGCAGCACCTGGCCCGTGAGCTGTGGGCGACCGGCGACGGCGCGGCCCGCCTGCTGGCGCTGCTGATCTGCCGGCCGCGGGCGTTCGAGCGGGACGAGCTCGACGCCATGCTGCGCGAGTCGCGGACCCCGAAGGTGCACGACTGGCTGGTGAACTACGTGGTCAAGAAGAGCCCGCACGCCGAGTCGCTGCGGGTCGCCTGGACCGCCGACCCGGATCCGGTCGTGGCGAGCGCCGGCTGGGCCCTGACCGTCGAACGGGTCGCGAAGAAGCCCGACGGCCTCGACCTGGACGGGCTGCTCGACGTGATCGACGCGCGGATGAAGGACGCCCCCGACCGGCTGCAGTGGGCGATGAACCACTGCCTCGCCCAGATCGGCATCTCCCACCCGGACCGGCGGGCCCGGGCGCTGGAGATCGGCGAGCGCCTGGAGGTCCTGAAGGACTACCCGACCCCACCGAACTGCACCTCCCCGTACGCCCCGATCTGGATCACCGAGATGGTCCGCCGCCGGCCCACCTGATCGTCCACCGGAATCCTCGGATGCGGCGCCGGCCCGCCGATGCACTCGGCCATGACGACGCCGCGCCGGCCGCCCCGCCGTGTCCTTCGCGTCGCCCTGCTCGCCGTAGCGGGCGCGGCCGGGGCCGCCGCCGGCGGCCAGAAGTCGACGCACGAGCCGATCGCGCGGCGCGCACACTCGCCCGGGTGACATCCGGGCGGCGTTGACGGGACCCGTTCGTCCTATCGAGACTCTTCACCATGGGATGCGGGTCGCGCGGCGCCGGGGTGGTGAGCCGGCCGTGCCCGTGACCCCGCTGTCGCCCGGCGACCCGGAGCGCCTCGGGGAGCACGTGATCGTCGGCCGTCTCGGGTCGGGTGGGATGGGCACCGTCTATCTGGCACGGTCCCCGGCGATCAGCGGGTCGCGATCAAGGTGGTCCGCCCGGAGCGGGCCGCCGACCCGAAGTTCCTGGCCCGGTTCCGCAGTGAGGTGAAACGGGCGCGACAGGTTCCGCCGTTCTGCACCGCGGCCGTCCTCCACGACGATCTGGAGCACGATCCGCCGTACCTCGTCGTCGAGTTCGTGGACGGCCCGAGCCTGGCCGAGGTGATCCGGGAGAACGGGCCGCTGCCGTCCTCGGAGGCGTACGCCGTGGCGGTCGGCGTGGCCACGGCCCTGGTCGCCATCCACGGGGCGGGCGTCGTGCACCGCGATCTGAAACCGGCGAACGTGCTGCTCGCCGTGGGCCTGCCCAAGGTGATCGACTTCGGGATCGCCCGCGGTGTCGACCTGAGCGCCGAGCTGACCGGCCCGGACCAGGTGATCGGCACGATCGGCTATCTGGCGCCGGAGTGCCTGGACACCGGGGCCCGCGGCCGGGTGGGCCCGCCCGCGGACGTGTTCGCCTGGGGTGTGCTGGTCGGGTTCGCCGCCACCGGCCGTACCCCGTTCGGTGGTGATTCCCCGCTGGCGACGATCGGGCGGATCCTCACCCAGCCGCCCGATCTGGAGGGTGTCCCGGAGCCGTTGCGGCGGCTGGCCGCGACCGCCCTGGAGAAGGACCCGGCCCGGCGCCCGTCGGCGAGCGCGCTGCTGGACTCCCTGTTGTCGGCGGGCCGGCCGGAGATGACCCCGGAGCTGCGCGAGGTGGCGCTGGCCGCGCAGGCCGGCAACCGCCGCACCGGCCGCTGGCTGGGCAGGGCCGCGGCCCTGCTGGCCGCCGGTCTGCTGGTGGCGTCCGGGGTGGCGCTGGCCCGTTCGTCGGATCGGGTGGAGCGCCAGGACCGGGCGCTGGTGCAGCGTGACCTGCTGGACCGGTCGGCGAGGGTGCTGGAGACCGATCCGGGCCTGGCGTTACGGCTGGCGGTCAGCGCGGACTCGATCAGCCCGTCGGACCGGGGCCGGGCCGCGATCGACGCGGCCCTGGCCACCGGGTACGAGGGTGAGCTGAGCCCGGACGAGGCGGTCTACACCACCGAGTTCCGGCCGGACGGGCGGATGGTGGCCGCCGCCGGGGCCGGGGACGTCGGTCTGTGGACGGTCGAGGGCGGTCGCTTCACCCGGGTGGGGGCGCTGGCCACGGCCGGGCAGGAGACGACGGATCTGTCGTTCAGCCCGGACGGGCGCACGATTGCGACGGCGGGGGCGCGGCTGCAACTGTGGGACACGGCCGCGGCCCATCCGCTGGCCGAGCTGACCGGGCAGGCGTGGGACGGGGTGCAGTTCAGCGGATCGAGCGATCGGCTGCTCACGGTCTCGGACCGGCTGGAGCTGTGGGACGTGCGCGACCGTTCCCGCCCCCGATCGGTGTGGAGCGCTCCGGCCGGGACGGCGACCCGGGGCGGCGCCCGCCTCAGTGCGGACGGGCGGCTGCTGGCCGGGGTGGCCGAGGGTGAGCTGCTCACGGTGTGGGCGGCCGACGGCACTCCCCAGCGGCTCTCGGTGATCACCGACGCCGACGCGGTGATCAACCTGGCGTTCAGCCCGGACGGACGTCGGCTCGCGGCGGCGACGGTCAGCGACGGGGTACGCCTCTACGACCTCGCCGATCCGGCCCGGCCCCGGCTGATGTCGACGTTCGCAGCCGACGGCGGGACCGCGACGACGGTGGCGTTCGACCGTGCCGGGACGCTGCTGGCCGTCGGCAGCGAACAGCGGACCGTCGGCCTGTGGAGCGTCGCCGACCCGGCCCGCCCTCAGCCGGTGCGGACACTGCGCCGCGACGGCGGCTGGATCTCCTCGATCGACTTCACGCCGGACGGCAACCGGCTGCTCACCGCGGGCTGGCAGGGCGCGGCCCGGTCGGCGGCGCTGTGGCGGGTGGCACCGTTCGCCCCGGTGCGGCGGTCCCGTCTCGACGCCGCCCCCGACCCGATCCGCCTGGTCGGCCTCTCCCCCGCCGACGTGCTCGTGGTGACGGCACTCGGCGGTGAGCAGGTCGAGCTCTGGGACCTGCGCGACCCGGGCCGGCCGGCGCGGGCACGGCCGGCGTTCCGGTCGTCCGGGGCGTCCCGGATCCGCATGGGCACGACCCTGCTGTACGCGAACGGCGCCGTCCACGACCTGTCCGGAGCCGAGCCACGCCGCCTGCTGGAGGGCGTGGTCGACGCCGATCCGGACCGTGGCCTGGCGGCGGTGCTGCGCGACGGCGAGCGGGTCCTGGTCTACCGGGTCGCGGCCGGCACCGAGCCGGTGGCGCTCGCCGAGATCCCCGCCGCCTACGTGGCGTCGATCGTGTTCGACCAGGTCACCGGCGATCTGGTGGTCGCCGATGACAACGGTGGCGCCGAGTCGGCGCTGACCGTCTGGGACCTGACCGTCCCGGGCACTCCGCGACGGGCGGCGGTCCAGGCCGCTCAGGGCGGGGTGCAGGCGCTCGAGGCCCGCGGCGGCACGGTCGTCACGGTGGACCGCAACGTGGTGGCCTGGACCGCCGGGACGGTTCGGTCCGCGCCGCGGCCGGGCAACCGGGTCGCCGGGGTGGGCGCGGTCACGCTGTCCGCCGACGGCACGCTGCTCGCGATCACCGGCCGGTCCGGCACCGAGCTGTGGAGCCTGCCGCCCGGCGCCGACCCGCTGCTGGTGGCGGTGCTGCCGGGTGATCCGACGTCGGCGGCGTTCAGCCCGCGGGGTCCTCTGCTAGCGGTCGGCGACCCGGGCGGGACGACGATCTGGGACGTCAGCGCGCTGCAGATGACGTTGCGCGATCCGCGTGCCGAGGCCTGCCTGCGCCAGGGCGGCCTCACCGCGGCCGAATGGCCGGGTCACGTCTCGACCCTGCGCTACGAGTCCGCCTGCCCATAGGGTGGGACACATGCTGGACGACATCGATATCTCGACCCTGTCCGCACGCCCCGGGCTCAAATGGTCCCGGGCCACCGCCGTCGGCGCCATCCCGGCCTGGGTGGCCGACATGGACTTCCCGGTCGCCGAGCCGGTCCTCGACGCGATACGGGAGTCCGCCGCCACCGATCTCGGCTATCCCGCCTGGCAGGAGGAGCCCCGGGCCAATCCGCTGATCGACGCGTACGTGGAGCGCACCGCCCGCCTGCACGGCCACCGTCCCGATCCCGGCGGCATCCGCGTCTTCACCGAGATCATCCAGGCGCTGCAGGCCATCCTGCACGTCGCGACGGCGCCCGGTGACGCGGTGGCGCTGCACACGCCCGCCTATCCGCCGTTCCTGGAGACGATCGAGACGATGGGCCGCCGGCTCGTCCCGATCCCGATGGTCGACGACGGTGACGGCTGGACGTTCGACCCGGCGCCGCTGGCCGGCTGCAAGGTGCTGATCCTGGTCAACCCGCACAACCCGACCGGCCGGGTCCTGACCCGGGCCGAGCTGACCGGGATCGCCGGGCTCGCCGAGCGCCACGACGTGCTGGTGATCGCCGACGAGGTGCACGCCGAGCTGATCTACGAGCCGCACCGGCACATCCCGTTCGCCTCGATCGCGCCGGGCCGTACGGTCACGCTGAACTCGGCGAGCAAGGCGTTCAACCTGGCGGGCCTGCGCTGCGCGATCGCCGATGTGGCGGTCCCGTCGGTCCGCAAGGCGCTGGACACGCTGCCGCCGCTGTTGCTGGGCCAGGCCGGCAATCTCGGGGTGTTCGGGACACTGGCCGCCTGGCGGCACGGCGATCCGTGGCTGGCCGAGGTGCGGTCGCTGCTGGAGCGCAATCGCCGGATGGTGGCCGAGGCCTTCCCCGGCAACCGCTCCCCGGAGGGGACCTATCTGGCGTGGCTGCGCATCGATCCGCCGGACGATGTGATGCTGAGCCCGGGTCCCCGTTTCGGCCCGGGCGGAGACGGTTACGCACGGCTCAACTTCGCCACGTCACTGAGCGTGCTGGAGGAGATTCTGCGCCGTCTGCGAGCGATCCGGCCAGACTAACCTAGTGTTGACGATCTATCACTATGCGTGGAAAATTCCGGACAAGGAGTGCCGGAAGATTCGTCCATTTGAGACACTGCCGGACATGCCAGCGACGGATCTTGTGGTCGTCGACATCGCCGCATGGTGGGTCACCGCGGTGTTCGAGTCCGAGGGCTTCGACCGGCCCGTTCTCTTCGACGGGCGAGCCCGCGCACCCAGCGGGGTCTTCCAGGGGCCCGGGGTCTACACCGCCGGCACCCCGGCCCTCGTCGCCGGCCTGGCGAACCCGGAATCGTATCGACCAGACCCGATGACCCTGCTGCGGCACGGCGGTCCACCGGCCGCCGTCGCCGCGGTCCTGTCCCACGTCGTCGAACGCACCGGCCGGCCCGCCGCGCTGGCCGTCGTCACCGCCCAGGAGTGGGACCGCCCGGCCCGCGAGCGGCTCGAACAGGCCGCGGCCACCGCCGGGCTCCCCCGCCCCCGCGTCGTCTCGACCGCCGCCGCGGCCGCCGCCCAGGCCGGTCCCGGGATCGTGCTGGTGTGTGTGGCCGGCGCGGCGTGGCCGGAGCTCACCCTCGTCGACGGGCACCGCCAGCTGGCCGCCTCCGCGGTCCGGGCGCCCGGGGCGCCAGCGATCGACGAGGCCCTGCTGCGGGTGGCCGCGACCCGCGGCGGCGCCGAGGCCGACCCCGACGACTGGCGGCTGACCCGCGAGATCGAGCGCGCCCGCGCCACCCTGGGCCTGCAGCAGCGGGCCGCGATGCTGCTGCCCGAGCCGCATCAGGCCGTCGTCCTGACCCGCGACGACCTGGCCGCGGCGAAGGCGGTCCACCTGGACCGCCTACCGGACACGGTCAAACTGCTGCTCGCCGACGCCGGCGTCGACCGGGTCGCCACGGTGGTCCAGGTCGGCGAGGACTCCCAGGTCAGCGCGGCGCTGTCCGAGGCCGGGCCGGCCCCGTCGATCACCGTCCGCGATCCGCACGCACTGCTGCGCGGCCTGACCCGCACCCAGCCACCGCCCCGGCGTCAGTGGTGGCGCCGCTGACAGCCAGACGCCCCATCCGCAAGCCGCTGACAGCCGGACGCCCCACCCGCGAGCCGCTGACCGACGCGCCACCCAATCCGCGAGCCGCTGGAAACCCGGCCGCGCAGGCCTACTGGAAGACGATCGTGTGGTTGCCGTGCCGGATGACCCGGTCCTCGGCGTGCCACAGCACCGCCCGCGACAGCACGGCCCGCTCCACGTCGGCGCCCCGGCGGCGCAACTCGGCGACGGTGTGGGCGTGGTTCACCCGGACCACGTCCTGCTCGATGATCGGGCCCTCGTCCAGATCCTCGGTCACGTAGTGTGCGGTCGCCCCGACCAGCTTCACTCCCCGCTGCTGCGCCTTGGCATACGGGTCGGCGCCGATGAAGGCCGGCAGGAAGCTGTGGTGGATGTTGATGATCGGCACGCCGACCTTCTCGATGAAGTCGGCGGAGAGGATCTGCATGTAGCGGGCCAGCACGATGAAGTCGACGTTGCCGGTGAGCAGCTGCAGATGCTGCGCTTCGGCGGCCGACTTGTCCGGGCCCTGCGACGGCACGTGGAAGAACGGGATCCCGAACGAGCGCACCTCGTCGGCGGTGTGCGCGTGGTTCGAGATGACCATGCTGATGTTGATCGGCAGCTCGCCGCGCCGGTTGCGCCACAGCAGGTCGAGCAGGCAGTGGTCGGCCTTGGACGCGAAGATCGCCACCCGCTTCGGCACCGACAGATCACGCACCGTGTACTCCAGGTCGAACCCGTCGGCCAGCTCCCGCCGCAGGTCCTCCTCGATCGCCGGCAGCGCCGCCTTCAGGTCCGGACGTCCGAAAACGGTCCGCTGGAAGAACGCGCCGCCCTGCGGATTGTCCGAATACTGATCGAGCGACACGATGTTGGCCCCGTGCCGACCGAGCACCGTGCTGAGGGCCGCCACGATCCCGGTCCGGTCTCGGCCGTGCACGATGAGCACGGCCTGGTCACCGGGGCGAGGCTGCGCCCCGGACGAGGCGGGGGCGTGCTGGGTCAGGGTCACGGGGCGTCCTTCCGAAACGACTACACGGGCCACCGAGTCTAGAAACCTAACCCCTCCGCCCGGCCACAGGTGACCGCCGAGGCGATGATCACCCCGAGATCGACCCCGGGCGGGGGTACGGTCCGCGCCGCCCCACGCCGGACGATCCCGCGCCGGACTACGACGCGACGCAGGCTGCCCGTCCGGCCCGACAGCGCGACCGCCGGGCGTATGCGAGCGTCCGGATCACCGGCCGGTCACGCGCACACCGGGAACATCGTCAGCGACGGCCGGCGATCCGGCGGCGGGCGTGGTGGGGCGGTGACCGGCGGCCTCAGCCCGGCGGGCGCGATGCGGTCGGGAGTGTCGCCTGCGTCGCGGGGTGGCCCGGGGCGGCGAATGTGCGGCGTGGGGCGGGCCGGACCGTACCGGCTCAGGGGTTTTCGGAAGGGAGGTAGGCGCTTGTCTTGACGACCACGTCTTGGATCGCCTTGCGGGGGTCGGCGCCGAGGCTCGCGATGGCGACCAGGGCCGTGAAGGCGACGTCGGCGAGCTCGCCCACCACGTCGTCGGTGGTGTGGGTGACGCCCTTGCGGGGGTTCTGGCCGAGGACACCGATCCAGGCCTGGGTGGCCTCGCCCGCCTCCTCGGTGACCTTCATGATGCGGCAGGCGATCTCGAGGGGGTCGTTGCCGTTCTGCTCGTCGAGGAAGCGCTGCCACCGGCGGGCGGCATCCCAGATCATGTCGTCCATACGTGTCCTCATAGAGTGGTCTGATGTCACGGTTCGGGGCTTCCACCGCCTCGCCTCGGGCGCCCATCGTGCCCGACGCGCTTCCGGAGGTTCTCTTCGACCTCGAGTCGGAGGATCTGCACGAGAAGGTGATGTTCGCCGACGCCGATCTGTCCGGGGTGTTCGCGCAGTCGGTCGAGTTCGGTCAGGTCCGTTTCCGATCAGCGCGACTGGCCGGCGCCACCCTGCCGAAGGTGCGGCTCACCGACTGCGTGGTCGAGCGCTGCGACTGGTCCAACCTGCGCGCCGAGAACGCGACGATGGAACGCGTCGCGATCAACGGCTGCCGGATGACCGGGCTGGCCTGGAACGGCGGGCTGCTACGGGACGTGACCGTCACCGACGCCAAGGTCGACCTGACCAACTGGCGGATGGCCCGGTTCGACGCCGTCGCCCTCACCGGCTGCAACCTGACCGGCGCCGACTTCACCAACGCCGATCTGCGCGGTGCCCGGTTCACCGACTGCGACCTGACCGGCGCCCAGTTCAGCGGGGCCACCATGCAGGGCGCCCGGTTCGAGCGCTGCGAGCTGGCCGGCATCGGCGGCATCACCAGCTGGGCCGGCGCCCTCGTCCACCCCGACGACCTGATCGGCCTGTCGTACGTGCTGGCCGGCGCCCTCGGCATCGTCGTCAAGAGCTGACCCGCATGACCGACGCCGCCCCGTACCCCGCTGGCGCCGCTACCGGGAGCTGATGGGTGACCACCCGGTCGTGTCCACCCGGGACATGGAGCATCCGAGCAACGAACCGGGGCTCAGGCCAGGCCGGCCTCTCGGGCCAGGATGGCGGCCTGGACCCGGGAGGTGCAGCCGAGCTTGGCCAGGACGCGGGAGACGTGGGTCTTCGCGGTGGCCTCGGTGATGGCCAGGTCGGCGGCCAGGTCGGCGTTGGACAGGCCACGGCCCAGGCCGGCCAGGACGTCGCGCTCCCGGCTGGTCAGGTCACTCAGCCACGGGGGTGCGGCCGTCGGGCGTGGTGCGGCGCTGACGAAGGCGGTCAGCAGGCGGCGGGTCACCTCGGGTGCCAGGAAGCCGTCACCGGCGGCCACCCGGCGGACCGCCTCGACCAGGGTGGCCGGCTCCACCGACTTGAGCAGGAAACCGGCCGCTCCCGCCCGCAACGCGCCGAACAGGTAGTCGTCGAGGTCGAAGGTGGTCAGGATCAGCACGTCGGCCAGCCCGGCCGTGGTGATCTCGCGGGTGGCCTGGATGCCGTCGGTGCCCGGCATCCGGATGTCCATCAGCACCACGTCGGGGCGTAGCGCGTTCGTCTGACGGACGGCGACCGCGCCGTCGGCGGCCTCCCCGACCACCTCGATGTCGTCGGCCTGTTCGAGCATCAACCGCATCCCGGCCCGGATCGCGGCATGGTCGTCGGCAACCAGCACCCGGATCACGGGGCACCTCCAGGAATGCGGCGGATCATGCGGCGGCCAGGGGCAGCGAGGCGTGCACCCGCCAGCGGTCGCCGTCGTGGGTGGCGGTCAGCTCGCCGCCGAGCAGGGCGGCCCGCTCGCGGATGGACCACAGGCCGGTGCCCGCGCTCAGCGCCTGATGGTCGAGGTTCGACCTGGTCAGAGTGTTCGTGACGGTGACCGTCAAGCGGTTGCCGGCACACCTGACGTCGAGGTCGACGGTGGAGCCCGGGGCATGTTTGCCGGCGTTGGTGAGGGCCTCGCGGACGATGCCGTAGACGGTGTGCGCGACCACCACCGGGATGGCCGGCACGTCCCCGGTGCGCACCTCGACGTGCAGGCCACCGGCGGTCGCGGCGGCCACCAGGTCGGGCAGCCGGTCCAGCCCGCCGGGCAGCACCGGGTCCGGGTCGGCGGAGGCGGAGTCGGCCCGCAGCAGCAGGATCATCGAGCGCATCTCCTCCAGGGCGGCGAGGCTGCTGGTCCGCACCGCCCGCAGGGCGGCGCGGTCGCGGCCGGTCTCCGGTGGCATCGCCAGGGCGGCGCCGGAGTGCATGGCCGTCGTGGCCAGGTGTGCGGCGATCACGTCGTGCAGGTCACGGGCCATCGCGGCACGCTCGGCGACGACGGCTTCACGGGCGATGCGCTCCGCGTCGAGGGCGCCGATCTGCCGCTGCTGGCGGATGTTGGCGGCCCACCACAGCGGCACGAACAGCACCGACGTCAGCTGCAGGCAGATGAAGACGCCGATGCGCACCTTGCCCTCGGCCAGCCCGCCGACGACGCTGGCCGTGCCGACGAGCACGAACACCGCGGTGGTGACGGCGGCCCGCGCCCGCGGCGACGCGAACCGGCCGACCGAGAACAGCAGGTCGAACATGACCAGGATGAACGCGATGCTGCCGCCGAGCACCAGGTCGACGGCGAACGCGGCGCTCCCCGCGGCGAGCGCGAGCATCGGGTGACGGCGGCTGCCCAGCATGGCGAGACACCCGGCGGCGAGCGGGGCCAGGTGCCAGCTCTCCGGCGCGTCGACGTGCGGGATCGACCAGACGTCGGTCAGGCCCACCACGTCGAGCAGCACACCGGCGGCGAACGTGCCGACGGCGGGCACGTAGACCTTCCGCCACAGCTCGCGCACGTCCACGCCGCCATCCCATCATGCCGGTGATCGTGACGGCGTCCCTCCAAAGTCGTACGCCGCAGCGCATCCTTCGGCGGACGCGCAGGGCCGTCGACTCGGGCATCGTGACGGTCATGGATGCCACCCTCGCCGCCTCGCTGGCCGTCCTGGCGCTGATCGACTCGACCAGCTTCGGGACCCTGCTCATCCCGATCTGGTTGCTCCTGCATCCGGGTCGGGCGCGTTCCGGTCGCGTTCTGGTCTTCCTGGGTACGGTCGCCGTCTTCTACTTCGCACTGGGCCTGATCGTCACGCTCAGTGCCGGTGCCCTGCTTCCCCAGATCACGGCGCTGCTGGCCACCCGCCCGGTGCAGTGGACGCAGTTGGTCCTCGGGGTGGCGCTGTTCTTCTGGAGCTTCGTGATGGGCCGGGGTGGGAAGCCGGCCGAGCAGGGGCGCATGCACCGCTGGCGGGAGCGGGCTCTCGACGACGAGGGTGGGGCTCTGCCGCTGGCCGGGCTGGCGCTGACGGCGGCCGCGGTGGAGGTGGGGTCGATGCTGCCGTACATCGCCGCGATCGGACTGATCACCACGGCCGCGCTGCCGGTGGCCACGGTGACCGTGACGCTCGCCGGATACTGCCTCGTCATGATCACGCCGGCGCTGGCGTTGCTGGCCGGGCGGCTGGTCGCCGGGAAACGCCTGGATCCGGTGCTCAACCGGGTCAGCGCCTGGATGTCCAGCAGCGAGACGATCGCCTGGATCGTCGGGATCGTCGGCTTCCTCCTGGCGCGCGACGCCGCCGCCAAACTGATGCTCATCGGCTCCTGAATCGTAGCGAGGTAATCACTCAAAGACGTCGTCCGTCAATTTTGAAAGTGGCGATCTTGGCCGATAGCATGATCGCGTCGTCGCGGCTCCCGGACCCGGGAAAACCGTTGCCGCGCCGCCTTGGCATGCGGGCGTTCAGGTGCGGTTTCCCACGTGTTTCCGGAGGTCGTCGTGGCTTGGTTCATCGGCCAGTCACTCGTCTTCATCCTGCTCGCATTCGTTCTCGGCGTCATTGCCGGACGCCTTTCCGTGCGCCCCCCGAAAAAGGCGTTTATCAACGACGAATCGGAGCGCACGGAGGAGATCGGGCCGACCACCATTGTCCGCCGGGCGACCGGCAGCCTCCCCGTAACCGCCACGAGCCTGCCGGCATCCGGCACGACCCCGCCGATCGCCACGACCCCGCAACCCGCCGCGCCGTGGACCGACAAGCCACGACCGCGGCCCCGGCCCCGGCCCCGTCCGGCCGACCACACCGCCGACGCGGGGAAAGCCCCCGAGAAGGCTGACACCGCAGCGCCCGCTGACGAGACCGGCACGAAGGGCACCCGATGAGCCGCGCCGCCGGCCGGTGGATCGCGGCCCCGATCGCGCTGCTCGGACTGGCGGCGATCCTCACCGCCCAGCTCGGCCCCAACCGCGACCGCATCGAGAACGACCTGACCCGGCGAGCCACCGCCGCCCTGGCCGCCGCGGGCCAGACCGGAGCACGGGTCTCGTTCACCGGGCGGGACGGCCTGATCGTCACGTCCGAGGCCGACGCCGTCCGGGCACGGAGCATCGTCGAGGGCGTGACGGGAGTACGCGCCGTGACCACCCACGCGATCCCCGCCGCAGCCCCGTCAACGGCCACGGCCGCCACGCCACGAGAGGTGGTGACCCTGGCCGAGGATGTCAGGGCCACCGTCGACCTCATGCTGCTCCGGGAACAGCTTGCCGTCGTACCCCCGCTGCTGTTCGGATTCGGCGGCGCCGAACCGACCGCCGATTCCCGCGCCGCCCTCCGCAAGGCCGCGGCCCTGCTCGCGGATCATCCGGACGCCCGGATCCGGATCGAGGGCCACACCGACGCGCAGGGCTCGAAAACCACGAACCTGCAGCTCAGCCGCGAGCGCGCGGAGGCGGTCCGGGACACGCTGCGAGAGCTCGGGGTGGCCGCCGACCGGATGACCGCGATCGGCTACGGCGAGGCGCGCCCGGCGGCGCCGAACGACACCGCCGGGCACCGGGCCGCCAACCGTCGCGTCGAGCTGGCCCTCACCTGACGGAGACGATGTTCTCGGCCGTCCGGGACGCCAGCGCCATGATGGTGATCATCGGGTTGGTGCCGGACGGCGTCGGGAACGCGGACGCGTCGCCGATCCACACGCCCGGGGTGTCGTGCAGTTCCCCACGCGGATCGGCGACGCTGGTGGCCGGATCGGCGCCCATCCGGCAGCT
Organism: Actinoplanes sp. CA-252034; assembly: GCF_050956125.1. Classification (NCBI taxonomy): domain Bacteria; kingdom Bacillati; phylum Actinomycetota; class Actinomycetes; order Micromonosporales; family Micromonosporaceae; genus Actinoplanes; species Actinoplanes sp. CA-252034. The sequence continues at coordinate 3,800,903 of NZ_CP191846.1, read as the reverse complement.
GCCCATCTGGTGTGCCGAGAACAGGGTCATGCCGCCGGCTTGCAGCGGCACCCGTTTCACCCGTTCGATGTACGCGTCCAGGTCGTCGCCCTCGGTCCACGGCCCGAGCCCGCGGCCGAACGCCTGGATGCGCCGCGCCCCGGCGGCCCGGTGCAGGTGGATCTGCGCCTCCAGGGCACGGTGCGTGGTGCGGACGTCGCGTTCGTCGGTGAGGTCATACCAGGCCACGGTGTTGCCGGCCGGGTCGAGGGTGATCCGGCCGTGCCCGCGGTCACGGATCAGCCCGATGAACGAACCGTTGTCGCGGTAACCGGCCATCGCCTCCTTGTGCTCGGCGGGCGTGGTGAACGGCACCGACGACGCGCCCAGGCCGGTGGCGTACTGCACGCTCTCCATCAGGAACCCGTAACCGTCATCGGCCTCGGCGAACTCGTTGACCAGCCCGGCCTGCGGCGGCCCCCACCAGCCGCGCATGTCCTCGCCGTAGTCACCCATGGTGACCGTGCACGGGTGCAGGCGCAGGTACCGCCCGGTGGCCGGACCGCCGATCCCGGACCGCAGCAGCACACCGGGTGACTCGAGCGCCCCGGCCGCGACGACGACGATCGGCGCACGGACCGTGACGGTCGCGCTCGCGGTGCCGTCCTCGCTGGTCCAGTGCCCGACGACACCGGCGGCCCGACCGCCGGAGACGAGGATCCGCTCGGCACGGCAGCCGTCGATCAGCCGCGCGCCGTGGTCGAGGACGGCCGGTTCCAGGTAGACCTTGAGCGTCGACTGTTTCGCCCCGGACGGATCCCCGAACCCGAGGTGCCCGGCAACCGTGGGATCGTGCCGCTTCTCGTCCCAGTTGCGGAAGATCGTGGCGAACGACCAGCCCAGCTTCTCCGCGCCGCGCGACATCGCCTCGTGGATCCGGTTGAGCTCCGAGCACCGGTCGGTCACCGACAACTCCCGCCACACGGCGTCCAGGTGCCTGTCGAAAGCACCGGTCGCCACGTCGGTGAGCCCGTGCTCGGTGGCCCACTGACGGCGTACCGCCTCCCTGGTCTTCAGGCAGTTGGTCCAGTTGATCACCGTGCCGCCGCCGACGCCGGCGCCCGCGACCAGGGTGATGTTGCCGTCGCCGGTCGGCGCCGGCCCGCCGCGCCAGTAGGACGCCTGGTAGGCGGCGAGCTCCAGCTGGTGGAAGTCGGTCTCGGTGCGCAACCGCCCGGCCTCCAGGACGACGACGCGCAGGCCGGCGGCGGCGAGCCGCCCGGCGATCAACCCGCCACCGGCGCCGGATCCGATCACCACGGCGTCGGCGTCCAGCTCACGGTCCCCGTCGATTCTCAAAGCCGATGCGGTACGGCCACCCGGCGCCGTGACGGGCGCGGGACCCGGATAGCCGAGCCGGTCCCAGTTGGGGTTGCGCCCGTCCGGGCCGGTCAGTCCGTAGGTCATCAGCAGGATCAGGCTGATCAGCGGCCCGGTCTCGGGGATCGCCGCGAGCATCTGCTCGCGGGCGGCCTGCGGCGCCGTGGTGAAGCCGTTGGCGGCGAGCGCGTCGAAGAGCCCGCCGAGCCCCTGCCGGTGTTCGGCCGGCAGACCCGAGATCAGGGCGAGGACTCCCTGGTCGGCGCCGGTGTCGGTGGCGGTGCGAGCCCAGAACCCGTCGTGGTCGTCGGGACGGTCGATCGAGGGAACCACGGTGTCGCAGAGCAGTCGCAGCACGTTGATCTGATCCGAAGTGAACACTCGGTCCTCCTGCTTCGGCTTACTTCGTGGGAGCAGTGCCCACAATGTAAATCCGGATTCGCACTTCGCGGGAGGCCTCTTCCTGCTGATCATGCAGTTCCGGGCGCGTGCGACGATGAGGGTGTGGATCTCTCGGTCTCGATTTCCGATGGTGTGGCGCTGCTCGAGATGCGGCGCCCGCCCGCCAACCACTTCGACGAGACGCTGATCGGGCAGGTCGTCGACGCGGCGAGGGGCCTCGACGACGACCCGGGCTGCCGGGTGATCGTGCTGGCGTCCGAGGGCCGGCACTTCTGCGCCGGCGCGGACTTCGGCGGCGGCGACTTCGCGCGCGATCACGTGGCGGCGGCGGAGCGTCTCTACCGGCGGGCCGCGGAGCTGTTCGACGTGCGTACGCCGATGATCGCGGCCGTGCAGGGCACCGCCGTCGGTGGCGGTCTCGGGCTGGCCTGCGCCGCCGACTTCCGGGTCGCCGAGCCGTCCACCCGGTTCGTGGCGAACTTCGCGCGGCTCGGCTTCCACCAGGGCTTCGGCACCAGCGTCACACTGCCGGAGATCGTCGGCCGGCAGGCCGCGGCCGACATGCTGCTGACCGGCCGCCGGATCGGCGGCGAGGAGGCGCTGCGCCTCGGCCTCGCCGACCGCCTCGCCGCGCCCGGCGAGGTGCGGGAGGCCGCCTTCGCGCTGGCTGCCGAGATCGCCGCGTCGGCGCCGCTGGCGGTCCGCTCCATCCGGGCGACGCTGCGGGCGGGCCTGGCGTCCCGGGTCCGCGAGGCCCTCGACCACGAGCTGGCCGAACAGAAGATCCACTGGGCGACGGCCGACAGCGCCGAGGGCATCGCAGCCAGTCTCGAACGCCGCCCCCCGATCTTCCGCGGCGCCTAGAGAGCTTTCGGAATCAGGGTCTGCGCCGGCGCCGGCTGGCCATAGCTCAGCCAGATCATGACGTCGCCGGAAGCCCGTTCACGCCGCGGTTCACGGACTGGTCACCGAGACGTCCGCCGCCCTCGGCCAGCGGGACTGACCACCAAGACGCACCGCCACCGACCTGGTCACCGAGACGTCCGCTGCCCTCGGCCCGCGCGACTGGCCACCAAGACGTCTCCGGCCCATTGCCCCGAGGGACTGGTCGCCGAGACGTCCGCTGCCCTTGCCCCGGGGAACTCGTCACCAGGACGTTCCCTGCCTTCGCCGAGGCCTTCGCCGAGACCTTCGCCGAGGACGAGCACGAGGACAGGCGCACACGTACGCCGATCGTGCGACCCCAGCCACGCCCCCACGACCACCAGCGCACACGAAACCCCGATCGTGGGCTCTCACCAACGCCAGGGCGACGACCAGCGCACACGCAACCGCTACGTGTGCGCCCATCACCGCCGGCGACCACAGAGAAGATCGACTACACGAACTACCGACACGCGTGGGCCGGGTCGCCGACGCTGGTACGGACTACCGACACGCGGGGGCCGGGTCGCCGACGCTGGTACGGACTACCGACACGCGGGGGCCGGGTCGCCGACGCTGGTACGGACTACCGACACGCGGGGGCCGGGTCGCCGACGCTGGTGTCGCGCCGCAGTCGCACCCGAGCAGCGGATCGGGTGGGCACAAGGCCCACCACCGGAGCCGTCCGGTGCACCCGGTAGGGGAACCCGGGCTCGGCCACCGACCGTAGACGGCGGCGACAACACCCGAACCCGGCAGGTAGGCCGGCCGGGGGCGGCGGCGACCTGGCACAGACCCTGACCTCGGAAGCTCCCTAGACCGACCGCGCGCGTACCTCGTCGGTCGATGTCGGGCCGCGGGCCTGGTATCCGCGGTGTGAGCGTTTGATCATGCGGGTTTTGGTGCGGATCCGGCGGTCCGGCAACAGGTGGGCCAGGACTTGGGCGCCGATGGAGGGCGTAGGTCTCTTGCTCGACGCTGCCGGGGGTGCGAGCCCGCAGGACACGCTCGCCCAGGATGCTGGATTCGAGTTCGAGGTGGCGGTCTCGATTCCCCAGCCGGCCCGCCCACGAAGCCCGGGTCTGGTCGGCGTCGGTGACACGTTCGCGAACTGTTTCGTAAGAAATGAAGAAGCAATAATTGCAAGAACTTGCAAAGGCGACGGCATTCACTAAGCTGGATTCGCCTGCTCCACTGAGGAGGCTTCGGCTGGTTGATGCTGCTCAGCCGGACCATCATCATTTCAGGAGAGCTATGCGCTCTGTCAGCAAGTTCTTGCTCAGCCTGCTCGTCGGGCTCGCCGGGGTTCTGGCGATCGCCGGGCCGGCCTCGGCATCCCCGCCGCCGCCCACCAACCTCGGCGGGCTCGACATCGGCGCCTACTGCCGGTCGATCGGATACTCCGACGCCGCTCTGACCGGGCCGACGGCGTACGACTGGCACTGTGTCAGCGGCAGCGGGCAGCGGGGTGACCTCGCCTTCGACGCGGCCTGCCGGTGGACGTACTCCTCCGCCCACGCCGTCGACCGGATCGGCGACTTCTACGACCCGACGTCGGTGCGCTGCTGGCTGGTGCAGCCGGACGTGGTCACCCCGGACTTCGGCGACTACTGCACCGGCAAGGGCTACAGCGACGCCGCCCTGCTGGGCACGACCGTCTACGACTGGCACTGTGTCCAGTACAGCCGGGCCGGGCCGACGTACTACGACATCGACGTCGCCGCCGCCTGCACCGACCTGACGCACGGCTACGCCAAGCTGAACCGTTTCGTCGACTTCTACGACTCGTCCACCTGGCAGTGCCGGGTCTGACCCGGTGACCGGGGTCGGTGGCGCTCCCGCGTCACCGGCCCTCAGCCGTCCCCCGGATAGGCGCGGGTCTCCGCCGCCTTGACCGCCACCCACAGTTCCCGGCCCGGTTCGAGGTGCAGGTGGGCGGCGGCGGCCGGGGTGATGTCGGCGGCCACGCTGATCGGCCCGTCCAGCCGGACCCGCAGGTTGTCGCCGTGGTGCTGGACGTCGGCGAGGACGGCCGGCCACGTGTTGCGCGGGCTGCCGTCGGGCCGGCTCGGGTGCAGGGCGACGGCGGCCGGCGGGAACGCCACGAACGCGTCTCCGGTCACGGTATCGGTGCTGGTCAGCGTGAAGCCGTCGGCGATCGTCACGGTGTGGCCGTCGCCGCGCCCCCGGTACAGGTTGAGGCCGACGAGCCGGGCCACGTAGTCGGTGCGCGGCCGGGCGGTGATCGTTGCGGCGTCGCCCTCCTGCACGACCCGGCCCTGCTCGACGATGACCAGGCGGTCGGCGAGCACCAGCGCGTCGAGCGGATCGTGGGTGACCAGCAGCGTCGCGCCCGGGTGCGCGGACAGGTGCCGGCGCAGCTCGCCACGGGTCTCCAGCCGGGTACGGGCGTCCAGCGCCGCCAACGGCTCGTCGAGAAGCAGCAGCACCGGGTCGACGGCGAGCGCCCGGGCCAGGGCCACCCGCTGCGCCTGCCCGCCGGACAGGTGACGTGGTTTGCGGCGGCTGTGCTCGGCCAGCCCGACCCGCTCCAGCCAGCGGTCGGCGACGGCGTGCGCCTCCCGCCGGTCCATGCCGTGCCGGCGCGGGCCGAAGGCCACGTTGTCACGGGCGCTGAGATGCGGGAACAGCAGATAGTCCTGGAAGACGACACCGATCGGGCGCCGCTCCGGCGGATCGCCGCCGATGTCACGGCCGTCGAGGCGCAGGTGCCCGTCGTCGAGCGGGGCCAGCCCGGCGAGTGCCCGCAGCGCGGTCGTCTTCCCGGCGCCGTTCGGCCCGAGCAGCGCAACCGTCTCCCCTGGCGCGATCCGCAACGCGATGTCCAGCAGGAACGTCCCGCGTCGCACGACCAGGCGCGCATCCAGAAGCGTCACGCCACGGTCTCCTCGCACCCGCCACCGCCCAGAGCGACACGCGCCCGCCCGCCGCGGAAGACGATGATCACGGCGCGGTCAGCCAGCGGTCGCGGAGACCGGCCAGGATCGCGACCGAGACGACCAGCAGGATCAGGCTGAGCACGACAGCTCCCTCCAGGTCGCCGCTCTCCATCGTCTGGTAGACGGCGAGCGGCATCGTCTGTGTGATGCCCGGATAGTTTCCCGCGAACGTGATCGTCGCCCCGAACTCGCCCAGTGCCCGCGCCCAGCACAACACCGCCCCCGCCGCGATCCCCGGCGCCACCAGCGGCAACGTCACATGGGTGAACGTCGTCCAGCGCGTCGAGCCGAGTGTGGCGGCGGCTTCCTCGTATCGGCTGTCGGCGCCGCGCAGCGCGCCCTCGACCGCGATCACCAGGAACGGCAGCGCCACGAACGACTCGGCGATCACCACTCCGGCGGTCGTGAACGGCAGCGTGATCCCGAACGTCGTGTCCAGCCACTGCCCGACCAGGCCGCGCCGGCCGAGCGCCAGCAGCAGCGCGATGCCCCCGACCACCGGCGGCAGCACCAGCGGCACGGTGATCAGCGCGCGGACCAGACGCCGGCCGGGAAAACTCACCCGGGCCAGCATCCACGCCAGCGGCACCCCCAGCGCCAGGCACAGCACCGTCGCCATCGTGGACGTGAGCAGCGACAGCCGGAGCGCCTCGACCACCTGCGGCTCGGCGAGCCGGGCCGGCAGCGTCGACCACGGCGTGCGCGCCAGCAGCCCCACCAGCGGCAGGATCAAGAAGATCAGACCCAAGACCGCAGGGACCAGCAGGGGTACGGGTACACGCGCCGTTCTCATGATCCCCCGAGTGTTCCTCCTGATCCCGGCGCCAGAGTGGTTCCGCCCGGTGCCTCCGCCTCGCCGGGTCACGGTCACGGCGCCTGGAATCCGGCCCCGGTGAGCACCTTCGACCCGTCCGCCGACAGCACGTAAGCGATGAACGCCTGCGCCCCGGCACCGTTCTTCGCGTCCTTGAGCGCGACGATCGGGTAGTCGTTGATCGCCGTCGCCGACTCCGGGAACTCGACGGCGTCGACATCGCCGGCGGCCGCCTTCGCGTCGGTCCGGTAGACGAGCGCGGCGTCCACCTCGCCCAGTTTCACCTTGGACAGCGCCGCCTTCACGTCCTGCTCCAGCGTCACCGGGGTGACCTTGACGCCGGCGGCCTCGATCGCGGTCTTCGCGGCGGCGCCGCACGGCACCGCTTCGGCGCAGAGCGCCACCTTGAGTTCCGGTCTTGTCAGGTCGGCCAGCCCGGCTAGGCCTTTCGGGTTGCCCTCGGCGACCGCGATGACCAGCTGGTTCCTCACGAACGTGGTGGGCGTGCCCTCGCTGTTGCCGGCGTCGACCACGGCGGCCACGCTCTTCGGGGAGGCGGAGGCGAACACGTCGGCCGGGGCGCCCTCGTTGATCTGGGTGGCCAGCGCCGAGCTGCCGGCGAAGTTGAACGTCACCCTGACCCCGGGGTGGGCGGCCTCGAACTGCTCACCGATCGCGGTGAACGACTCGGTCAGCGACGCGGCAGCGAAGACGGTGATCGAGCCCGTCACGTTGCTCTCGCCGCCGGAACCCGCCGCTCCGGGCTCGTCCGCGCCGGCGCCGCACCCGGCGAGAGCGATGAGGGCGGCGAGCCCGATGGCCAGGATCCTCAACTGGGCCTCCCCCGGTGTGCCACGGCACGCTCCACGACGACCGTGGTCGATTTGATCACTGCCACGGCGATCGAGCCGACCTGAAGGTCCAGCTCGTCGACGGCTTCCCGGCTCATCAGCGACACCACCCGGAACGGCCCCGCCTGAATGTCCACCTGCGCCATGACGGTGTCCTTGACCACGGCGGTGACGATCCCCCGGAGCCGGTTGCGCGCCGACGACTCGTCAGCGCGATCGTCCGGATCGTTGCCCTTGGCCCGCACGAACGCGGCCAGCTCCACCCCGTCGATCGTGCGGTGCCCGGCCTCGTCACGCCCGGCGGGCAGCCGCCCGGCATCGATCCACCGGCGCACGGTGTCAGCGCTGACGCCGAGAAGCTCGGCCGCCTCACCGATCCGAAACTCCGTCACGCCGGAACCCTATCGCCTCCGCATCTGCAACCCAAAGTGCCGATTGAGACCCGCAGATGCGGCTGGCGAGCTGTCGTCACCCTCGCTGTGGGGCGGTGGCCCAACCGACCCGGCACGTCAGGGGCGGGGACCGGCTGCGGAAGGGCGGCGACCAGGCGTTCGACCTGGGCGCGGATCTCCGGGACCGCGGTGGACTCCCAGGAGCGGCCCCGGCGCAGCGGGCCGACCAGCCACAGGCCGGGGCGGATCCGGCCGTCGGTGTCGGCTTCCAGCCCGAGGCCGTGCGGGCCGGTCTCCACCAGGCCGTCGGTTAGCAGGCCGGTGAGCACGGAACCGGCCGAGGACGGGAGCGGGCCGGGGCCGGTGCAGGAGATGACGGCGGTGTACCGGCGGGGGGCCTCGCCCTCGATGTGGACCAGCAGGCCGCCGCGCGGGTCGGGCTCGATCGAGAGCAGGTGGCCGGAGCGGACGCGCAGCGTGCCCTGGTCGCGGAGGCGGTTGATGCGGGCGGCGATCGCCGGGGCCATCCGGTGCCGGTGCACCTCCCAGTAGCGCTGGACATGCCGCAGGAATCGCTCCTGCGCGGCCGGATCCAGGCCGTTCCACAGGCGGTCGGCGTTGTGCCGGACGTATTCGACCACGGCGGTCCAGTCGGCGCCCTCGGCGACGGCGGCACGGACACGGCGCAGCAGTGGGGCGAGCTGGGCCGACTCGGCAAGCGCGAGATCAACGGCGGGTGCGGATCTCTGCGGGTGAGTCTGGGGCAGCAGGCCGCGACGCGAGAGAGCCTCCATCCGTACGCCCCGCGCCTGCTCGTTGAGGGTCAGCGCCACGTCGATCGCTGTGAGCCCGCTACCGAGCAGCAGCACGGCGGCCTCGCCGTCCCGATCCCCGTCGTTGAGCCCACGCCCCGCGGAGGCGGCGGTCACGGCCGGTGCCGGGGAAGGGGGAGACGCGGTCACGGCGGGGGCGGTCCGGGCGGCGGACAGAGCCCGCGTCAGGGCGCCGGGGGTCCACGGGTCGGCCACGAAGGCGGGGCTGCGCAGCGCGGCGGCGGAGACGGCGGCCGGTGGGCGGGACGGCGGATTACCCAGGGCGAGGATCACCTGGTCAGCGTGGATCCGGCACCCGTTGGCGTCGGTGATGGTGTAGCCGGACTGCTCCGCTCGTACCTCCACCGCTTTCGCCCTGTGATGAACGAGCCGGGAGCCGGCCGCGGACGCCGCGGCAGCCAGGTGGTCGGACAGGTAATCGCCGTACCAGGCGCGCGGCAGGAAGGTCGCCGCGTCGGCCGGGAGGCCCCGGGCCCGGCACCAGCGCAGCAGGTGCTGGGGGTCGGTGGGGTCGGCCGACATCGTGGAGACGCGGGAGTTGAGGAGGTGCCAGGGCTCGGCGGCACCGTAGGCGACACCCCGGCCGGGCCGGTCCTCGGGGGAAATCACAACTGTCCGCCATGCGGGATTTCGCGTTATTGCGGCTGCCGCGAGAGCGCCGCTACACCCGCCACCGATGATCGCGACGGTGTTTCGGCTGCGCCCGGTTGTTGCGGCCGTGACCGTATTGCGCACAACGCTGCTGGTCATTGCATTGCCGCCTCGGTCGCCAGCCGCCTGGTACAGCAACAGTGCATCGGATCCTCCCGCTGATCGCTCCCGCGTTCAGCAAACCATATAACCCGTCGGCTTTATAGGCTATTCGGCGCGAATTCAGTTGTTAACAGTTCCAGCCTTCCCCGGACCGTCCATCGTGGATATGGTGATCAGCGCCTTTGGCACTACGGGGGGTAACCGAAGCGCAACAAACTGATACCCCCTTCCCTCATTCCGGAAGGACCTTTCGTCTTGTCTGAGACTCCGTTGTGGCTGCAGGGCCGGTCGGCCGTCATCGAAGCCGCTGACCCGTCGGAATTCCGGCACGGCACGCCCGACTACCACCTGTCGCACACGGTCATGCCCGAGCAGCGCACCACCGACCACGCACCCGGTTCGCTGGAGGCGATCGTCGAGTCGATCGTGCAGGTCTTCGAGATGGAGGTCTCGCACAAGCACGACCCGGCGACCTGGGTCTCGATGGTCTCCGAGAAGTTCCGCACCAACGTCAACGGCGGCGGCTGGGCGTCCGCGCAGAACATCGCCGACCAGGGCAGCTACAACGTGCTCATCGGCGACAGCCCGTTCTACCGGGTCGGCAAGGAGTCGTTCGACAGCCAGCACGACATCTTCCACGGCGCGTTCCCGAACGGCTTCTACTGGGAGGTCCTCGAAGTCCTCAGCCCGCCGCCGGTGGTCGCCTTCAAGTGGCGGCACTGGGGCGCCTTCGAGGGCGAGTACCACGGCTACCAGCCGAGCGGGAAGACCATCGAGATGTTCGGCATGAGCATCGCCAAGGTCGACGACGATCTGAAGCTTCTCGAGGTCGAGCACTACTACGACCCGAACGCCTTCCTCGGCAAGCTCACCGGCGGCTGCCCGATCGCGCACTGAGGTCTTCGCGGGCCGGTCCTCCCACCACGCCGGGAGGACCGGCCCGATCAGTTCACCGACTCAGTTCATCGACCGGAAGGGCTCCGGCGGGGCGGGCCCGCATCGGCCATCATGCCAATTCGCCATGAGAAATCACGAAATGTCGGTCTGAGCGGACTACCGTTCCCGTTAACCGGTGCGACGGAAGGCGGTCCGCGGTCATGCTCCCGAGAAGCAGCGCCATCGCCGTGGTCACCGCGGCCGGCGCCGGGCTGCTCGGCTGGCTCACCGGCCGCTACCTGCACCGGCCCGTCCGCACCTACACGCAGGAGCGGGAGATGCTGGCGGCCGTGGCCGACCAGTCGGCCGACGCGATCATCGCCTGCACCCTGGACGGCACGCTGACCGTCTGGAACAACGGCGCCGAGAGCATGTACGGCTGGTCCGCCGAGGAGGTGCTCGGCACCCCGTTCCGCGGCATCCTGCCACTGGGCGCCGGACCCGCCCTGGACCGGGCCCTCGCCGTGCTGGCAATGGGCGGGCACATCCACCTGGAGGAGACCCGCCGGGTCCGCCGGGACGGCAGCACGATGCTCGTGTCGGTCACCGTCTCGCCGATCCGCAACGAGCAGGGCGTCGTCGTCGCCGCGGCCGCCACCGAACGTGACATCACCGAGAAGAAGCGGTTCGAGGCCGAGGAGAAGCGGACCATGGAGCGGTCGGTCCGTGCCGCCCGCCTGGAGAGCCTCGGGCAGCTGGCCGGCGGGGTCGCCCACGACTTCAACAACCTGCTCGCCATCATCCTGAACTACGCGGACTTCCTGGCCGACGAGGTGACCGGCGACGGAGCGGCCGACCTGGCCCGGATCCGCGACGCCGCCGACCGGGCCCGCGCGCTGACCGGGCAGCTGCTGCTGTTCGCGAAACGGGAGCCCACCCAGGTCGAGGTGGTGGACCTCAACGAGGTCGTGAACGGCTCCGGGGAGCTGCTGGCCAGGACCATCGGCGCCGACGTCCAGCTCGTGTGCCGACCGTGCGGCACCGCGGTTCCGGTGCGGGCCAACCGGGGACGGCTCGATCAGATCCTGCTGAACCTGGTGATCAACGCCCGGGACGCGATGCCGGACGGTGGTGTCGTGGTGGTGGAGACCGACCTCATCAGGATTCGGCGCGGGTCGGGCGTACAGCTGCCGGAAGGTCGTTATGCCCGGCTGACCGTGAGCGACACCGGAACCGGGATGACCGCGGAGGTCCGTGATCGGCTCTTCGAGCCGTTCTTCACCACGAAACCGGCGGACCGCGGCACCGGGCTGGGCCTGTCCACGGTCTACGGGATCGTCGGCGACGCGGGCGGGCACATCAGCGTCGACTCGGCGCCCGGCGTCGGCACCACCTTCCGGATCCTGCTGCCGCACGCCGCCGCACGGGCCGGCGACGACGGACCGCAGCCGGTCCAGGCCCGGCCGAGCGGCGACGGGCAGCGGGTGCTGGTGATCGAGGACGAGGATTTCGTACGCGACCTGGTGGTCCGCATCCTGCAGGAGAACGGCTACCGCACCACGGCGATCAGCGAGGACACCGTGGCCGGGGCCGACCTGGCCGACGTCGCCCTGCTGATCACCGACGTGGTGCTGCCCGGCCGCTCCGGTCCGGCCATCGCCGCCCAGCTGACCGGCCGCTGCCCCGGCCTGCGGGTGCTGTTCATGTCCGGTTACAACGACGCCGAGCTGCGCCGCCGCTACGACATCCCCGCGTCCACCCGCATCGTCCAGAAGCCCTTCACCGCCGTCGAGCTGCTCGCCGGCGTCGGTGAGGCGCTAGCCCCACACCTCGTCGGCGGTCTCGGCGATCAGGCGTAGTTTGGCGACCTGCTCGTCGTAGGTGAGCACGTTGCCCTCGACCGTCGACGAGAACCCGCACTGCGGCGACAGGCACAGCTGCTCCAGCGGCACATAGCGGGCGGCCTCGTCGATGCGGCGCTTCAGGTCGTCCTTGGACTCCAGGGCGCCCCGTTTCGTGGTGACCAGGCCGAGCACGACCACCTTGCCGGGCGGGACGAAGCGGAGCGGGGCGAAACCGCCGGAGCGGTCGTCGTCGTACTCCAGGAAGAATCCGTCGACGGCCAGCTCGCTGAAGAGCGCCTCGGCCACGAAGTCGTAGCCGCCCTCGGCCGCCCACGACGACCGGAAGTTGCCGCGGCACATGTGGGTGGTCACGTTCAGCCCGGCCGGCCGGTCGGCGATCGCCGCGTTGGTCTGCCGGATGTAGCGCAGATGCTGATGCTCGGCGTCGTCACCCCGGTCGGTGAGCAGCCGGCGCTGCGCCGGATCGTTGAGGTAGGCCAGGCTCGTGTCGTCGAGCTGCAGATACCGGCAGCCGAGGGCGGCGACCCGGCGCACCTGCTCGGCGTAGGCGGCGCTCAGGTCGGCCCAGAAGCGCTCCTCGTCGGGGTAGACCGCGGGATCGATCGCGGCCCGCCCACCCCGGTAGTGGACCATGCTCGGTGACGGGATGGTCAGTTTCGCGGTGACCCCGTCACCGGTCTCGGCACGGAGGAACGCGAAGTCGTCGCCGAAGATCGTCTCGTTGATCGTGATCGGCCCGTCGACGGCCAGCGCCGCCGACTCGAAGTCCAGCTCGCCGCCCTCGTTGCGGAAGTGCACCTGGATCTTCTCGTCGGTCGGCCGGATCCCACCCAGCCGGTAGATGAAATCCATGTGCCAGGAGGTACGCCGGAACTCCCCGTCGGTGGCCGACCGCAGCCCCACGTCCCGCTGCATCCGGACCACCTCACGGATCGCATCGTCCTCGACGAACCGCAACTGCTGCGCGGTGATCTCGCCGAGCGCATGCTGCTCGCGGGCCCGGAGCAGGCGCGGCGGCCGCAGCAGGCTTCCCACGTGGTCGGCCCGGAACGGAGGGGTATCACGGAGCGTCATTGGCGCGGCCTCCTTCAGTAAGGTTCCGTTGTCAACCTACGCCGGAGGATGATCAATGGCCATCGATGCGATCCGTTCCGGGTGGCGGTGCCGCAATCCGATCTGGACGATCTGCACGAGCGCTTCGTGCGGACCCGCTGGCCGCGCCACGAGACACCCGGCCTCGACCAGTCGACGATGCGGGAGCTCACCGGCCGCTAGGTCCCGGGCGCATTGCCGCTGATCCTCACGCACGGCTGGCCAGCCGGGGCATCGAACGGATCGCCGCGGCCTGGGCCACCCTGATGGCCGGCCCCGGCTACACCCGATACGGCGCGGCCGGCAGCGACCGGGGCACCAGCGTCAGCAGGTCTCCTCGGGGCCCTCGATCCCACCCCCGTCGCCGGCATCCACCTGATCCCGCCCCTGGCGGGCCCGCAACCCGGCGATCATCTCACCGATGCCGAGGGGTCGGCCTCAACCCTTCTGGGGGTACGCGCAAAGCACTCGTCCGCCTACTCCGAGGTCCATCGGACAGCCCCGCAGACCCTCGGATACGCCCTGCTCGACTCCCCCGCCGGCATGCTGGCGTGGATGGGCGAGATCTCCTGACCTGGGGCGACGGCCTGAACCCGGACCAGATCCTGGACCAGGTCACCCTCTACTGGCTGACCGGCTGCGCCCCGACCGCCCCTCTACCACGAGAGCATCGACCGCGTCGCCACCTGGATCGACGCACCGCCACCGACCTGGTCACCAAGACGCCCGCCGCCCTCGACCCCCGGGACTGGCCACCAAGACGCACCGCCACCGACCTGGTCACCAAGACGCCCGCCGCCCTCGACCCGCGGGACTGGCCACCGCGACGTCCGCTGCCCTTGACCGGGGGACTCGTCACCAGGACGCTCCCTGCCTTCGCCGAGGCCTTCGCCGAGGACGAGCACGAGGACAGGCGCACACGTACGCCGATCGTGCGACCCCAGCCACGCCCCCACGACCACCAGCTCACACGAAACCCCGATCGTGGGCTCCCACCAACGCCAGGGCGACGACCAGCGCACACGCAACCGCTACGTGTGCGCCCATCACCGCCAGCGACCACAGAGAAGATCGACTACACGGACTACGGGCATGCGTGGGACGGCGTCCCGCACACTGGTCACCCCCACAGCAGGCCTTCTACGCGCAGCAGAAGCCCTGACTCCAGAAAGTTCCTGGAGAGCGGCCGCAATCGGAGGCCTGGCGGGACCCGCCGTGGATCGGAGGGCCGGGTCGTCGACGCCGGTGTCGCGCCGCAGTCGCACCCGAGCAACGGTTCGGGTGGGCACAAGGCCCACCACCGGGGCGTCCGGTGCACCCGGTAGGGGAACCCGGGCTCGGTCACCGACCGTAGACGGCGGCGAGAACACCCGAACCCGGCAGGTAGGCCGGCCGGGGCGGCGGTGACCTGACACAGGCGGCGGTGACCCGGCACAGACCCTGACCTCGGAAGCTCCCCAGCCCGCCGGCCTCGCGTCACGCCGACGATCAACGCGCCCACTGCCGGGGTCCGGGCGCTCTCTCGTCCCCCGCCGGGGATGCTCGCGCTTTCCCATGTCGGCTCAGGGGTGCTCGCGGATGGCGGAACGGATCGTCCGGCGGTGGGCGGTGGCCAGCAGGTAGCCGATCGCTCCGGCGGCCAGCCAGGCCAGGGTGTGGCCGATGCCGGCCGGGCCGAGTCCGGCGTCGGCGGTGATCGCGCGGATCGCCAGGACCGGCCCGTGGCCGGGCAGCAGGCCGTCGAGGGTGGTCACCCAGGAGGGCACCCCGGAGACGACGGCCGCCGCCAGGACGACGACCGGGACCAGGAGGGCCAGGATGCGGCCTCCGCTGCCGAAGGCGACGGCGATCGCCTGGTTGATCAGCAGGAACGTGACAGCCACCAGGACGTCGACGAGCAGCAGGGCGGCGAGTTCGACGGGGCCGGGCCGCAACAGTGCCCCGGCGACCGCGGTGACGAGGACCGCCTGACCGGCTACCAGCAGCAGCGGAACGCGGGCGTTGACGAGGGCGAGTCGCCAGGTGCTGCCGGCCCAGGCGAGTGGGTCGCGGGCCGCGGCCGGGGTGACCTGGAAGATCACCATGGCGCCGATCCAGAGGGCGATCGCGATGACCGCCCCGGCGATCAGGTCACCGACGCCGATGTCGTCGCCGGTCACGCCGGCGACCGGGGTGGCGGCGACGGTCTTGAGGTGTTCGCGGTCGGTGTCGCTGTAGTGGGGCACCTGATCGCGGCCGTCTCCCAGTGCTCCGGCGAGGCTGCCCGCGCCGTCGGCGAGTTTCGTGGATCCGTCGGACAGCTTCTGTCCGGCGTCGCCGGCCTCCCGGGCGCCGTCGTTGAGCCGTCCCGCCCCGGTCGCGGCGTCGGCTGCCCCGTCTGCCAGCTGTTCCGCGCCGGTGGCAGCGTCGCCGGTGCCGTCGGCCAGGCGTCCGGCGCCCTCGGCGAGCGTGCCGGCGCCGGTGGACAGACGACGGGCGCCGCGGTCGACGGAGGCGGCACCGTCGGCGGCCTGACGAGCGCCGGTGGAGAGCTTTGCGGCGGCGGTGTCGGCTTTGCCGATCGCGCTGACCAGCTGCGGTGTCTTTCCGGCCAGGGTTTCGGCGCCGTCGGCGACCTGTTCGGAGCCGTCGGCCAGGGCGGTGATGCCGTTGCGGACACCGGCGACCTGCCCGCGTACGCCGTCCTTGGCGCTCTCGGCATCACCGGCACGGGCGACGATCCGGTCGGCGAGGGCCTGGAGCTGGTCGCACAGGTCGGCGGGTGTCTCGCACCGGTCGGCGAGCTGCCGGATCCGGGCGGCTTCGGCGGTCAGGTCGGGCAGCGTGTCGATGCCGTCGAGGGCGCGGTCGGCGAGCGGGACTACCGTGTCGGCCAGCTCGCGGTTGCCGTCGGCGACCTTGCGGGCGCCGTCGGCCAGGGCGCGGGTCTGCGCGGGGAGGGCGGCGGTGCTGTCGGCGAGGGTGCCGAGGCCGGTGGAGAGTTGTCCCGCGCCGGTGGAGAGCTGCCGGGTTCCGGTGGCGAGGGCGCCGGTCCCGCGGGTCAGAGCGGTCGCGCCGCCGCCGAGCTTGCGGGCGCCGCCGGCCAGGTCACCGGCGCCGGCGTCGAGTTGTTGCAGGCCGTCGGCGAGGTCACGGCTGCCGTCGTCGAGGCGGCCGAGGCCGGCGGCCAGTTCGTCGCTGCCTTCGGCGAGCCGGCGCAGGCCGACGACGAGTCGTCCGTTGCCGTCGGCGAGGCGGCCGGCGCCGTCGGAGAGGTCACCGGCACCGTCGGCGGCCTGGCCGAGCTGGTCGTGCATGCGGTTGAAGCCGAGGTACACGTTGTCCAGATAGGTCTCGACGACGGTCCGGTTGAGGGTCGTGACGGCCGCGTCGGTGAGGGTCCGGGTGATGACCGGATCGACACCCGCGACGGTCCGGGAGGCGGTCACATCGATACGTGCCTGCCGGGCCGAGGCCACGCCGCCGCCGGAGGCGGCCGCATCCTTCCCACCGGAAGAGGCCGTGGAATCACCGCTGGAAGGAGTGGAATCACCGCTGGAAGATGCGGAATCACCGCTGGAAGGAGTGGAATCCCCGCTGGAAGCAGCAGACTTCCCGCTCGAAGCCGCCCCGGACACCCTGCTGGAGGAAGCCGCGGAATTCCCGGCGGCCGAGCCCGCAGCAGACGCGTCGGAGGACCGCGCGCCGACCGAAGACGCCGCGGCCGAAGGGGCGGCGGCCGAAGGGGCGGCGGCCGAAGGGGCGGCGGCCGAAGACGCAACCGCCGAAGGGGCGGCGGAAGCGGAGGACGGGGAGGCGGAGGACGGGGAGGCGGAGGGAGGCCCGGCGGCGGGCGGGTTGGCGGCGGGCGGGTTGGCGGAAGCGGGGGACGACGGAGCGGCTGACGATGCGGCGGAGGAGACGGCCGCGGCGGAGAAGTCGGGCGGGATGGTGACGGCGACCGCGTAGCCGCCGGTCCGTAGGCCGTCGGCGGCGTCGGCGGCGTCGGTGAGCACCCACGTGTAGTCGTCGCCGGTGTGCTCGACGAGGCGCCCGGCGAGCTCCCGGCCGAGTGGAATGGTCTGCCCGTCGCGCTGCACCGGCTCGTCGAGGTTGACCACGGCGGCGGTCACGGTGCCGAGATGTTCGGCGGGGCGGTCGAAGGCGCCGATCAGAGCGCCGGCGACGACCACCGGCACGAGGAGGATTCCGGCGCGGCGGAGCCTGTTCATGCGTACACCTCGGAGGGGTTGAGGTTGATCGTGCGGGTCGCGCCGAGGCGCGGATCGTGGTCACGGACGGTGACGATCACGGTGGATCCGTCGTGGGCGGCGGCCCGCAGGGCACGCTGGGCCGCATCCCGGTCGGCCTGTCCGGCGATCTCGTCGAGGCCTTCGACAAGGAGCAACGGCGGCGCGAGGCGGGCGGCGGTCACGGTCTGCCGGCCCGGCTCGGCGAGCGCGGGACACCGGATCAGGACAGCCCGGAGGCGTACGGCCGAAGCGCGCTGTGGCAACACGAACCCGAGCGTCTTCGCCGGTGCGGGAAGGTCGGCGACCCGTCCGCCGATCGCGTAGAGGAGGTCCCGGGTGGCGGCCGGCTCGCCCACGATCTCGACGATGTCGCCCGGCCCGGCCCGCAGCACGTCCGGGGTGAACCCGGCGATCGCCACCACGTCGCCGGCGCCCGGTTCGGGCCAGTCGGCGAGGGTCAGCTCCCGGGCGAGCCCCTCCCCTTCGACGTCGAGGGACGGCAGCGCCCGGTCGAGGCGGGCGGGCAGCCACCAGGCGCGGTCGCCGAGCAGTCGCAGCACCGCCGGGACCAGTGTCATGCGGACCAGGAACGCGTCCACGAACACGCCGACGGCCAGGGCGAACGAGATGGGTTTGATCGTGGCGCTGCCGTCGGGCACGAACG
Organism: Actinoplanes sp. CA-252034; assembly: GCF_050956125.1. Lineage (NCBI taxonomy): Bacteria > Bacillati > Actinomycetota > Actinomycetes > Micromonosporales > Micromonosporaceae > Actinoplanes > Actinoplanes sp. CA-252034. Next base: position 3,782,886 of record NZ_CP191846.1, on the reverse strand, counting down.
CCGCGAAGACCGCGAACATGATCAGCGCGGCGGCCACCACGACCGGGGCGGACGCCCGGAATCCGGTGCCGATCGCCTGCCGGGCGTCGCCGGTGTGCACGTATTCCTCGCGGATCCGGGAGACGAGGAACAGCTCGTAGTCCATGGCCAGGCCGAACAGGACGCCCATCAGGATGATCGGCAGGAAGCTGATCACGCTGCCGGTGTGGGAGACGTGCAGCGCGCCGGCGAGCCAGCCGCGCTGGAAGACGAGCGCGGTGGCCCCGAAGGCGGCGCCGACCGAGAGCAGGTAGCCGGCGGTGGCTTTGACCGGGACGGCGATCGACCGGAACACCATGGTCAGCAGGACGAGGGAGAGCCCGACGACGAGCAGCCCGAACGGGAGCAGCGCGCCGCCGAGCCGGGCCGAGACGTCGATGCCCACGGCGGTGATGCCGGTGACGGCGACGCGTGTGCCGTACTTCTCGCGCAGCCGGTGGACCAGGTCGGTGGTGGCCTGTGAGTCGGGGGCGCTGTCCGGGACGACCTGGACGATGCCGACCTGCCCCTTCGGGTCGGGGGTGGCCAGGGCGATCAGGGCGACGCCGGGCAGTTTGCCGATCTCGGCGCCGAGCCGGTTCATGTCACCGACCGGGTCGCGGCTGGAGATGACGCTCGTGGTGACGAGCAGTGGGCCGTTGTAGCCGGGTCCGAAGTGCTCGGTGATCGTGTCGTAGGTGAGCCGGGCCGGGCTGCCGAGGGCTTCGCTGCCGTTGTCGGGCAGGGCGAGGCGGAGCTCCCCCGCGGGCAGGGTGGCCACTCCCAGTCCGAGAACGATCACGAGGATCGTGATGATCGGGCGGCGGGTCGCCAGGCGTACCCAGTGATCGAAGACATTGATCCGGGGAACCCGGAACGGAAGCCGAAAGCGGGACCGGCGGCGGGGACGCAGGCGCTCGCCGGCCACGGCCAGCAGCGCCGGGATGAGGGTGACCGCGATCAGCACGGCGACGACCACGGCGAGGGCCGCGGCCAGGCCCATCGTGGTGAGGAACGGTATGCCGGCGACCATCAGCCCGACCAGGGCGATGACCACGGTGAGCCCGGCGAAGACGACGGCGGAGCCGGCTGTGGCGGTCGCCCGGGCGATCGACTCGTCGACGTCGAGGCCGTCCCGGAGCTGGTCGCGGTGCCGGGAGAGGATGAACAGCGCGTAGTCGATGCCGACGGCGAGGCCGAGCATCACGGCGAGCATGATCGCGGTGGACGGCACGCCGGTGAAGGCCGTAAGCCCGTAGAGCAGCGACGCGGACAGGCCGACGCCGAGGACCGCGGTGAGCAGGGGGATCCCGGCGGCGAGCATCGATCCGAAGGTGATCAGCAGGACCATGAGCGCGACGAGCAGTCCGAGCCCTTCGGTGGGGCTGAGTCTGGGGATCCGGTCGGCGAAGGCGTCGCCGCCGGCGAGCACCCGCGCGCCCGGTCCGGCACGTTGTCGCAACTCGTCGGCGACGACGGTGAGCCGCTCGCGGGTGGCCGGCTGGACCTCGGTGCCCGAGACGTCGAGCTGGACCGTGATGATCGCGGCCGTCCCGTCGGCGGAGACCGCGCCCTTGATCCGCTCGTCGTAGGGCGAGACGACCGCGACGACGTGCTCGACGCCGGCGGCCCGGTCGGCGGCGTGGGCGACGGCCTCGCGGACCGGGCGGTCCCGCACGTCGCGGCCGCCCGGCAGCGTCAGCACGATCTTGGCCGAGGCGCCACTGACCTGCGGGAAGATGCGGGAGAGGGTGTCGAGGGCGGCCTGTGACGACGAGCCGGGGATGGTGAACTCGTCGTCGGCGCCGGCCGAGATCAGGTTGCCGGCGCCGGCCAGGGTGAGTATCGCGAGGAGCCAGAGCGCGATGGTCCGGGCGCGGTGCCGGACCACGGCGGTGGCGACGCGATAGAGGATCGTGGACAGAGCCGACCTCCGGTGAGCAGAACCTGCACAGTCGAGTGCAGGTTACTTACTTGCTCACCGGTGTGCAATTACGGGGTCACGCGTCACCCTCCCGCTTGCGCAGCTCCTCCTCACGCCGGCGCAGGTCGGCCTCCCATTTCCTCATCAGGTCCTCGTCGTCCTTGCGGGTGCGCTCGGCGACCCCCTTGAGGAACTGGGGGTCGTCGTCGGGCGCGACCGGGCGGGGCCGCTGGTGCTCCGGGAAGCCACCGCCGGGCTTCCAAACGGTGCCGTTGCTCAGCTGGATCGGGCGGGCCGGGCGGCCGGCCACGAACCAGGCGATCGGGCCGATCGGCGAGAACAGCAGGATCAGGATCACCCAGACGACCCGCGGAAGGGCCCGGATCTCGAGCTCCTCCGCGGACAGGCAGGAGATCAGTGCAGTGATGATCAATATGAGGTCGATCAGCGCGAACAACGAATAGAGGCGAATCACGCCGGAGATGATGACAGAGCATCACCCCCGGCGTGGTCCCATCGGCTCAGGTCCGGTCGGTGACTTCCTCGAGCGTACGGTCGTGGCGCAGCGAGGTCCGGGCGGTCTCCTTGGCGGCCAGCACCGCGACCACGGTGAGCACCGACGCGACGGTCATGTAGATCGCCACCGCCGTCGGGTTCGGGTCGGTCACGTCACCGAGCAGCTTCAGCGCGATGATCGGTGCCAGAGCCCCGGCCAGGATCGACGCCAGCTGATAGCCGACCGAGGCTCCGGTGTAGCGGACCGACGTGCCGAACAGCTCGGAGAAGAACGCGGCCTGCGGGGCGTACATCAGCGCGTGCAGGAACAACCCGACCACCACGGCGAGGATGATCTTCGGCTCGGAGCGGCTCTCCAGCAGGCCGAAGAAGACGAACGACCAGATCGCCAGCCCGACCGCGCCGGCCAGGTAGAGCGGGCGCCGGCCGACCCGGTCGGACACCGCCCCGATCAGCGGGATGACCACGAACTGCACGGCCGACCCGATCAGCAGCGCGGTGAGGATCATGCTCTTGTCGGCGGTCGTTCCGGCGTACGTCGTCAGATAGGTGATCGAGATGACGGTGATCAGGTAGTAGCCGATGTTCTCGGCCAACCGCATCCCCATCGCGACCAGGATCTCCCGTGGGTAGCGGCGGATCACCTCGCGCAACGGCTGATGGTCCTTCCGGACCGACGCCTGAGCCTCCTTGAACACCGCCGACTCCTCGATGCTCAGCCGCACCCACAGGCCGACCAGCACCAGCACCGCGCTGAGCAGGAACGGGATCCGCCAACCCCACGCCTTGAACGCCTCGTCCGACTGGACCAGGGCCAGCAGCCACAGCACCCCGGTCGCGAGCAGGTTGCCCAGCGCCACCCCGGCCTGCGGCCACGACGACCAGAACCCGCGCCGCGCGTCGTCGCCGTGCTCGGCGGCCATCAGCACCGCCCCGCCCCATTCGCCGCCGACCGCGAAACCCTGCGCAAGCCGGCAGATCAGCAGCAACACCGGCGCGGCCACGCCGATCGTGGCGTAGGTCGGCAGCAGTCCGATCGCGACGGTCGCGCCACCCATCAGCATCAGCGACAGCACGAGCATCCGTTTCCGGCCGACCCGGTCACCGAAGTGGCCGAACACGATGCCGCCGAGCGGACGGGCGACGAAGCCCAGCGCGTACGTGCCGAACGCCAGCAGCGTGCCGGTGACCGGATCGGACGACGGGAAGAACAGGGCGCCGAAGACCAGGGCGGCCGCGGAGCCGTAGAGGAAGAAGTCGTACCACTCCACGGCGGTGCCGACCAGGGACGCGAAGACGACCTTGACGATGGGGGCCCGTTGGGTGGCGGTCGTGGCCATGGGCGTTCCTCTCGGAGGTTCACAGGATTCGGTGGTAGGGGGACGCTACGTCCGGGACCACCCGGGAGCCCATGGATGCGGCCCACACATTGACGGCCGTTCAGGTGTTGGTGTCACCCAGGGGCCGCGCAGCCGGTGCAGCCGCAGCGCCAGTTGCAGGTCGAGTGCGCGGCCCGGCCGCTGCCAGTCGTCGCCGAGCAGCTGGGCGACCCGCTCCAGGCGTTGATTGACCGTGTTGACGTGCACGTGCAGCGCCTCGGCGGCCCGGGCCAGCCCGCCACCGGCCTCGAAATACGCCTCCAGGGTCCGCACCAGCGCGGTCCCCCGGCGCAGGTCGTAGTCGATCACCGGACCGAGCGTTCCGGCCACGAAACCGGAGACGTCCCGCCGGTCGCCGAGCAGCAGTCCCACGTACCCCAGATCCGCTGCCGACCCGCCGCCACCGGATCGGCCGAGCGTGACCAGGGCGCTCAGGCACTGGTCGGCCTCCCGGTAGGCGCCGGCCACCCCCTCGGCGCCGCGCCCCGGCCCGGCCCCACCGGCGGTGACCGGCCGGCCCATCGTGCGGCTCAGCTCGCGGGCCACCAGGCGGGCCGTCCCGGCCGGGTCGTCGCCGGGCAGCAGCAGCGCCAGCCGCCCGTCCCGGGCATGGCCAGGCCCCGACGGGTCGCCGCGAAGGTCCGCGCCCACGACGCGGCCCGCTGCCCCAGCCCGTCGCCGGTGTCGTCACCGGCCGCGATCACCACCCACGGGGCGTCGACGTCCAGGCCCAGGCGGGCGGCCCGCGACCGCACCGCCTCCGGATCGCGGACCGGGCGGCTGATCAGGTCGTCGAGCAGATCGCCCCGGACCTGCGCCTCGGCGTCGGCGACGGTTCGCCGGAACAGCAGCAGCAACGCGGTGACCTGCGCGGCCCGCTCCAGGATCCGCAGATCCACATCGGCCAGTGGCCGCTCCGGCCGGAAGACCAGAGCGCCGAGGTTGTCGGCGCCGGCCACCACCGCGGCGATCACCAGGTCACCGCGGCGCACACCACGGCCCTCCCCACGCGACGCCGCCACCGCCTCCCCCGCGGTTGCGCCGGGCGGCTCGGGCACCGGCGTCGACAGCCCCGGGCTGCGGGCCGTGGTCAGCGCCCGGCCGTCGGCGTCGATCACCAGCAGCGCACCGGCCAGCACGTCGACCAGGTCGGCGGCCACGTCCTCGACCCCGCCGCCGCGCAGCACCACGGCGGTCATCCGGTCGTGGGCGGCCGCGGCCCGCTCCACCGACGCGCTGTGCGCCTGGATCACCGTGTTCGCCGCCGACAGCTCGGCCAGCGCGGTCTGTGTCTCGCTGAGCAGGCGGGCCGTGTCCAGGGCGACGGCGGCGTGCGCGGCCAGCGACGACAGCAGCGCGACCTCCTCCCGGGCGAACGGGCGCTCGGCCCGGTTGGCCGCGAACAGCACCCCGATCACCGCCGACCCCAGCCGCATCGGCACACCAAGGATCGCGACCAGCCCCTCGTCGGCCACGCCCTGATCGATCTCGCCGGTGTGCCGGAACCGGGGATCGGTCGGGTAGCTGGCCGTCGCGTACGGCGCCCCGGTCAACGCCACGAGACCACCCAGCCCGGCCCCCGGCGGCAGCCGCAGCGCCTGGAAACTCGCCGCCACCGACCCGTCGGTGATCCGCATGTACGTGTCCCCGCGCTCCGCGTCGTCGAGCGTCATGTACGACACGTCCACGTTGAGCAGTGTCCGGACCCGGTGGACGATGGCCCGCAGCACCGCGTCCACGTCCCGCAGCCCGGCCAGGTCACCGGCCGTGTCGTAGAGGGCGGACAGCTCCTCCTCCCGTCGGCGGCGGCGTTCCAGCAGTGCCCGTACCTTCAGGGCCAGGATCTTCGCCTGTTCGAGGTCGTCGAGCTCGGCTCCGGACGCGCCCGCCGTGCGGGCCGCCACGACCGGCCGCTCGAACTCGACCAGCGCCGCCTCACGGGCCAGCAGCTCCAGATAGTCGCGTCCGTCCGGCATGTCAGTGCGCGGTCCAGCCGCCGTCGATCGGGATCGACGCGCCGGTGATCAGATCGGCCGCCGGGGTGCACAGGTAGGCGACCAGCTCGGCCACCTCCTCCGGGGTGATCAGCCGCTTGATGGCCGCCCGGTCCAGCATGATCTCCTCGACCACCCGGTCCTCGCCGATGCCGTGCAGGCGGGCCTGGTCGGCGATCTGACGGTCGACCAGAGGCGTACGCACGAACGCCGGCTCCACACAGTTGGACGTCACCCCGTGCGGCGCCCCCTCCAGGGCGATCACCTTCGACAGCCCCTCCAGGCCGTGCTTGGCCGCGACATAGCCCGACTTGAACGGGGACGCAATCACCCCGTGCACCGAGGAGACGTTCACGATCCGGCCCCAGCCCCGGTCGTACATGTGCGGCAGCACCCGGCGCGCGAGCCGGAACGGGGCGTCCACCATCACCTTCTGCAGGTGCGCGAACCGCTCCGGCGGGAAGTCCGGCAGCGCCGCCACATGCTGTAGGCCCGCGTTGTTGACCAGCACGTCCACGTCGGCGGCCACCCGGTCGGCAGCACCCGGGTCGGCCAGGTCGACCACGAGCGGGCGCCCGCCAACCTCCGCCGCGGCCTCCTTCGCCGACGTCTCGTCCACGTCCGCCACCAGCACGGCCGCCCCCGCAGCGGCGAGCCGGGCCGCGCAGGCCCGGCCGATGCCGCTGCCGGCCCCGGTCACCAGCGCCGTCCGGCCGTTCAGATCCAGCGTGACCACCCGCGTCGTCATGCCGCACACCCTATGAGCCCCACACGACACCGATCCATGTGTGAAACCGACATGCCGAACGGCCCCGACGTGTCCCTCCGGCACAATCGGGGCCCCTTTTCCCGGCAATCGGGCCGTTGAGCCGGGACCGATGGCCAATGATTCTTTCGGGGCAGATACGGCGACGAGGGGGACGACGACATGAGCGAGCCCGTACCATCCACGACCCGCCTGGCCGAGAACGTCCGGCTCGGCACCAAGATCCTCCTGGTCGTGCTCCTGGTCGCCGCCCTCGGTGGGGCCGTCGGGCTGTTCGCGCTGCGGCAGATGTCCACGCTCGCCGACGCCAGCGAGGGCGAGTACGCGCAGACCCTCAAGGCACAGGCCATCGCCGACGTCCGCTCGGCGTTCAACCGGACCCGGATCAACGCCCTGGAGTTCCTGCTGGCCGGGGACGCCGCCACCCGGACCACCGAGCGCAAGCAGTTCGACACCGAGGTCACCGACGTCGCCGACCTGTCCGCCGCCTACCGGGCCATGGCCGGCACCGACGGCGAGCGGGACAGTCTCGACTCGTTCGCGGGCGCCTGGAAGAAGTACGTGACCGTGGTGACGGACCGACTGTTCCCCCTCGCCGAGCAGGGCCGCCTCGATCAGGTGCGGGACCTCCGGGACGGGGAGGTCCTGGACCTCGTCGGCACCATGCGCGAGGACCTCACCAACCTCTCCGACTACGCGATCGCCCAGGCCGGCGCCTCCCACCAGGACGCCGACGGGGCGTACGGCAACGGGCGGACGATCATCATCGTCGCGATCGTGCTCATGCTGCTGGTCGGCTCGGTCATCGCGGTGCTGTTCGCCCGCGGCATCACCCGGCCGCTCGCCCACTGCGTCGAGGTGCTGCGCCGGATCGACGGCGGGGACCTGACGGCCCGTACCGACCTCGGCGGCGGCGACGAGATCGGCGAGCTGGCCACCGCCCTCAACCACACCGCGTCCGAGGTGGCCACCACCGTGCGGCAGGTCCGCGACGACGCCGAGGCCCTGGCCAGCACCTCCGGCCGGCTGTCGGTCATCGCCGAGGAGCTCACCCGGTCGGCGCAGACCACCGCCGAGCAGGCCGGATCGGTCTCGGCGGCGGCCGAGGTGATCTCCTCCAACGTGCAGACCGTCGCCGCCGGCACCGAGGAGATGAGCGCCTCGATCCGGGAGATCGCCACCAGCGCCGGCGACGCCGCCCAGGTCGCCGGGAACGCCACCACGGCCGCCCAGCGCACCAGCGACACCATGGCCAAACTCGGTCAGGCCAGCGCCGAGATCACCGAGGTGATCAACGCGATCACCAGCATCGCCGAGCAGACCAACCTGCTGGCCCTGAACGCCACCATCGAGGCCGCACGTGCCGGCGAGTCCGGCAAGGGCTTCGCGGTCGTCGCGTCCGAGGTCAAGGACCTGGCACAGGAGACGGCGCGGGCCACCGAGGACATCAGCAAGCGGATCGCCGCCATCCAGTCCGACACCGACGCGGCCGTCGAGGCGATCGGCGACATCGGCGACGTCATCGCACGGATCAACGACTACGCCACCACCATCGCCGCGGCCGTCGAGGAGCAGACCGCCACCACCGGTGAGATGGGCCGCAACGTCGCCGAGGCCGCGTCCGGCTCCGGGAACATCGCCGCCGACATCACCACCGTGGCGGCCACCGCCAACGAGACCACACGGAGCGCCGACGAGGCCCGTGTCACCGCCGCCGAACTCGCCGGCATGGCCCAGCGGCTCGGCAGCGCCGTCAGCAACTACCGGGTCTGAGGCTTGCGCGGGATGCGGATCGCCATGGGTGGCAGATGCTCGGCGAACCGGCCGCCCGAGTCCGTCGGCATCGCGCACACCGTCGCCGCCACCCGCTCCCGGCCGGCCCCAGGGTACGACCGGGCGGACAGCACCGCCCGGAACGTCCCCAGGCCCGCCGGTCACCCGGTCCCCGTCTGATCGCCCGCGGTCAGGTGCAGGCGGGGCCAGGTGGCCAGATCGGCCAGCAGCCGCCGGTCGTGGGTGGCGATCACGACCGCCGCCGGTGTGGTCAGCAGCGCCTCGGTGAGCTCGTCGACCAACGTGGACGACAGGTGATTGGTGGGCTCGTCGAAGAGCAGCAGATCCGGTGACCCGGCCAGCGCAACGGCCAGGTCGAGGCGGCGCTGCTGCCCCTGGGAGAGCAGCCGTACCGGGGTGCGCAGCGCCTCCGCGTCGAGCAGGCCCATCGTGCTCCGCCCGGCCGGCAGCCGGTGCGCCGTGACGTCGTCCGGCCGGTCCGGGACCTCTTGGGCGACCAGCGCGATCCGGGCGTCCGGTGAGCGGTGCACCGTGCCGGCCGGCGCCCGCAACCGGCCGGCCAGCAGCGCGAGCAGCGTCGACTTGCCGGTCCCGTTGGCGCCGGTGATCAGCAGCCGGTCGCCGCCGTCGAGGCCGAGAGTGACCGGCCGGTCCAGGCGGCCGGGCGCGCGAACCCCCTCGGCACGCAGCAGCGGCACACCCTTGCGCGTGGTCAGTTCCGGCCAGCGCAGCACCGCGGGTGGCGCCGGAACGGTGATCCGGTGCGCTTCGAGAGCCTCCCGCTCACGGTTGAGCGCCTGCACCACCCCCGGCGTGTGCGACTGTCGTTTGTGCTTGTTGACGCCCTTGTCGGGGCGCCAGCCGGTGCTCAGCCGGGACCGGGCACGATCGACGGCCTCGGCCAGCCGACGGTGCTCGGCCCGCTGCTCGTCATACTCCTGCACCCATCGTTCCCGGTCACGGCGCCGGCCACGCTGCCACTCGTCGTAGCCGCCGGCGTAGGTGTGCGCCAGGCCGTCCCGGCTCGGGTCGAGATCGGTGAGCTCGCGGGCCACGTCGCGCAGCAGCTGCCGGTCGTGGCTGACCAGCACGATGCCGCCGGGGTGGGCGCGCAGCCGGGCGGTCAGGAACGCCAGCCCCGCAGCGTCCAGATGGTTGGTGGGCTCGTCGAGCAGCAGCAGGTCGTGGTGCGCGCCGAGTAGGCACGCCAGCCGCACCCGGTAACGCTGGCCGACCGAAAGGGTGCCCAGCTCCCGGGCCCGGTCGGTGCACGCGTCGAGTGCTTCCAGGGCGATGTCGACGCGGCGTTCGGCGTCCCACGCGTCCAGCCGGCCGGCGGCCTCCAGCGCGGCCGCATAACGGTCGTCCGCGCCGGCCCGGCCCGCGGCCAGGTCACCCGCCGCCTTTTCAAGGTCATTCAGCGCGGTACGGGACTCCAGCAACGCCGCCGACGTGAGGCTTCCGACGGTGTCACCGGGACGGACGTGCAGGGCCTGGGCGGCCAGCCCGATCGTTCCGGCGCGCTGCACCGTGCCGCCGTCGGGGACGATCAGGCCGGCCAGGACGTGCAGCAGGGTGGTCTTGCCACGGCCGTTCTCGCCGACCACGGCCAGCCGGGAGCCGGCCGAGACGGTGACGGACACGCGATCGAGGACGAGACGGGCGCCGAGACGGACGGTGATGCCGTCGGCACGAAGATGCGCAAGGGACATGGGTGTGCTCCGCAGCTCGAGAGTGAGCCGGGTAGCCGGAAGCGGCCGCCCGGCAGAACGCCGAGACGGCGGGCATGATGCAGATCAGTGCAGGTAGCGCCGCCGTCAGCGGACGCTGCGGATCCTCATGAACGCGATTCCCTTGTGCATGCCGGAGACGCTAGCCGACGCCCGTACGAGCCTGCGACCCTATTTTTGGATGTTCTCATCATCCCGATGATGGAGGTATCTTGCTCGTCATGGTTCGGTTGACGAGGGCGCTGCAACAGGCCCGCACGAGAACGGCTGTCCTCGACGCGGCGGTCGAGGAGTTCGCGGAACACGGTTACGCCGACGCCAAGATCGACCGGATCGCCGCGCGCGCCGACCTCACCCGTGGAGCGGTGTATTCCAACTTCGCCGGCAAACGATCGCTCTACCTGGCGGTTCTGCTCGACTTCGCGCCCCGGCACACCCCGGCGGCCGTCGATCTGCCCGAGAGCATGCCGATGGAGACCGCCGTCGAGGGTTTCGCCCGGGCCTGGCTGGAGCATCTGCCGCTGGCCGGCGACACCGCGGCCGGCGGGCGCCTACGATCACGATCGGTCGCCGGGGTCTTCGACGACGAGCCAGGCCGCGCCGCGCTGGCCCAGATCACCCGGCTGGAGGCGCTGCTGCTGGCCCTCGCGCTGGAGGGGTGCCCACCGGTCGCCCGGCGCCGGGTCCGCCTGGCCGAGCTGCTCCTCACCCTCCTGCACGGCGCCGACCATCTGGCCGACACGGCCCCCGGGTTCGGCGACCTGTTCGACGTCATCCGCGCCTGCCGGCACCTGGCCGAGGTCCCCCTGACCGACGAGTGGGATCCGCCGCACCTGCCGTTCATCCCGCCCGCGCAGCGATGCGACGCCCCGTGGAGCCCGCCCGACGGCGTCGGCGACGACGGCCTGCTCGTGATCCTCGGCACGGCCCGGCTCGGCGCCGCCGAGGAGGTGGTCCGCGCCGCCGGCCCGGACGATCAGGTCACCATGGCCGTGGTCACCGGCGACCCGGCCGAGACAGGGGCGCTGGCCCGCCTGCGCCTCACCGGCCTCACCGCCTGCCTTCGGCAGTCGTTTCCACCGGGCGTCGCCCGCCCGCTCCACATCGAGCTCGACGACGGTCCGGCCCTGGCCACCGCGGTCGAGGCCGCCTTCACCGACTCCACGGCCACCCACCCGGCAGCGGACGGCTTCCTGGACGGCTTTCCCGTCGGGGACGAGACCGAGATCGCGGTGCGGATCCAGGACGGGCGGATCGTGGCACGGGCCTCCGGGCGCGGGGCCGGCCATGCCGTGGCGGTCGCCCTCCACGATGGCGGGACGGGGCAGCCGTGACCGACCTTCCGGTGCTGCACACGTTGCGGTGCCTCGGGTTCACCGACCTGGAGCGGGTGGCCGACGCGGGCGGCCTGACGTCGTCCGACGCCGAGTCACGGCTCATCGACCTTGCGGTTGACGGGCTTGTCACCCGTACCCCCGGCGCTTTCGGGGTTGGGGCCTCACCGAGGCGGGCAAGGCCGAGGACGCGCGCCTGGTCGCCGCGGAGCTGGACGCGGCCGGGAGCCGGGCGGCCGTCACGGCGGCGTACGAGGCGTTCCTGATCCTCAATCCGGAACTGCTCGATCTCTGCACGGCCTGGCACATGCGGTCGGTCGACGGGGTGACCGAGGTCAACGATCACACCGACTCCGCCTATGACGCCCGGGTCCTCGCGCGGTTCGTCGACCTCGATCAGCGGGCGACGGTCGTCTGCTCGGCGCTGAGCGCGGCACTCCCACGGTTCGGGCGGTACCGGAGGCGGCTCACCGCGGCGCTCGACCACGCGCGGGCGGGCCGGCTCGAACACCTCGCCGACACCACCACCTCGTACCACAACGTGTGGTTCCAGCTGCACGAAGACCTGCTGGTGACCCTCGGTATCCCGCGATGACGTACCTCCGTGTGCTGTCCCCGGCGACGCCCGACGACGCCGAGACGCTCGGCGGCAAGGGAGCCGGGCTGGTCACGTTGATGCGGCTCGGCCTGCCGGTGCCGCACGGTTTCGTCATCTCACCGGCGGCGTGCCGGGAGTTCCTGCGGGGCCGACGGCTGCCGCCCGGGCTCCCGACGTCGCTGACCGACGCCATGCGAGACCTCGAAGCGGTGACCGAGCGCCGGTTCGGCGGACCGGGCCGGCCGCTGCTGGTGTCGGTGCGATCCGGAGCGGCCGTGTCGATGCCCGGCATGATGAGCACACTCCTCGACGTCGGCGGGCCCACACCGGCGATCGCGTCCGGGCGCCTGCGAGAGGCCGTCGAAGAGGTGTTCGCGTCGTGGCACAGCCCGCGGGCGGTGTCCTATCGGGAGCTGCACGACATTCCGCACGACCAGGGGACCGCGGTCGTCGTGCAGGCGATGGTGCACGGCGACCGCGACGGGCACAGCGGGAGCGGGGTCGCCTTCAGCCGTGATCCCGGCACGGGAGCCAAAGCCGCCTACGGGGACGTGCTGTTCGGGCATCGGGGCGACGACGTCGTCTCCGGGTGGGTGGCCACCCGTCCGCTCGGTGAGCTGGCCGGCCGTGACCCCGCGGTGTGGGCCGCTCTGCTCGACGGGCTCGACCGGGTCGAGCGCCACTACCGGGACGTGTGCCACGTCGAGTTCACGTACGAGTCCGGCCGCCTGTGGTTTCTGCAGGTGAGGCCGGGTGGGCTGGCTGGACGTGCGGCGGTGCGGGCTGCCGTCGACCTGGCCGACGAGGGGATCATCGACCGGGCGACGGCGGTGCGGCGGGTCTCGGCCCGGCAGATCCGCGCGGCCCGTACCCCGAGGATCCGGGCCGGCACACCGGTCCTCGCCCGGGGTGTCGGCGCGAGTCCCGGCGTGGCGTCCGGCCGGATCGCGGTCACCGCCGACCGCGCCGTCCGGATGGCCACGGACGGTCCCGTCGTCCTGGTCCGCCCGCACACGTCGCCGCTCGACATGCACGGCCTGGCCGCCGCCGCGGGCATCGTCACCACCGTCGGCGGGCCCACCAGCCACGCCGCGGTGGTGGCCCGGTCGATGGGCAAACCCGCCGTCGTCGGCGTGGCCGCCCTCACCGTCGACCCCGAGACCGGCCGAGTCCACACGACCGGCGGCACCTTCACCGAGGGAAGCCTGTTCACCATCGACGGCACCGGCGGCGACGTGGTGGCCGGCCCCGCCGAGACGACCACCGGCGACACCGACCCGCACCTCGGCCGGCTGCTCCGCTGGGCGGGGTCCGGCCTATGACCGGGGGGGTCACGGCGCCCGCCCGGCGAACATGGCAGGCTGAGCGGCGTGCCCATGGACGACGTCATCGATCAGCCGCTGCGGGTCCAGTGGGAGTCGTTTCTCGACGACCATCGGGCGGCGCTCCACGCAAGCCTCGACGGGCTGACCGAGGAGCAGGCCCGCCGACAGCTCGTGCCCTCGCGGACGACACTGCTCGGGCTCGTCAAGCACGTCACCTTCGTGGAGAAGGTGTGGTTCGACGAGGCGATCACCGGGCGACCACGCGCCGAGATCGGCATTCCGGCCACACCGGACGAGTCTTTCGTGCTCGACGAGACGGACACCATCGACAGTGTGCGCACGGCGTACCGGCAGGCCTGCGAGGCGTCCCGGGCCGCGGCGGCCCCGCTCGACCTCGACGACGTGGTGACCGGCAACCGTCGCGGGCCGGTGCCGTTGCGCTGGATCTACCTGCATTTCCTGCGGGAGATCGCCCAGCATTGCGGGCATGCCGACATCCTCCGCGAGCAGATCCTCACCGAGTGAGGCGCGGGCCCACTGACATCTCCGCAAGAGATCGTCGCCCGACTCAGGCGCCGACACACTGGGCTTCTCCGCTCACCCTTTCTCCGCTCACCCTTTCTCCGCTCACCCGTTCTCCGCTCACCGAGTTAGGCCGGGCCGGCCCGATGGCCGCACAAGACCACCGGCAGCGAGCAGCCGCGAACAGGTTCTTCCCAGACCGCCGACGCCGGCGGACGGCTGCACGGAACCAGCGTCGGACCACGGGCCAGCTTGGCCACACCAACGCCCCTCGGCGTGCGGGACCCCACGGCTGAGGCGGGCCCTCACGCGTACGGTGGGCACATGCCGGAGACCGATCGCTGGGCGCGTTCTGACTGGTGGGGCGTGGTGCTCGACGCGCCCGACGTCGATGTGCTGGCCACGTTCTACGCGGAGCTGCGCGGCTGGTCGATCTGGCGGCGTGAGCCCGGCAACATCGTGCTGGACGTCGGTGAGGGCGTCGCCTACCTGACGGTTCAGCACAATCCCGACTACGTGCGGCCGGTGTGGCCCGCTGAGAGCGGGCGGCAGCAGATGATGCTCCACCTTGATTTCGAGGTCACCGATCTGGAGGCCGCGGTGGAACACGCGGTCGGTCTCGGCGCGGAGTTGCCCGCCCACCAGCCGCAGACGAGCGTGCGGGTGCTCCTCGACCCCGCCGGTCACCCCTTCTGCCTGTACACCTCCTGACCCCCCCCGCCCGCTCCAGTCCCGCCATCGGGCTCACCCGCCGCCCCGCCAAGAGCGCCGAACCGAAGTCTCTGGAGTCACGGGACCACGCGAGCGTTCTCAGGGGTCGCATCCCGCCTGAAACGAGTACCACGGTTCGATGGCAACGCGGACAGCAACCTCAGCGACGGCACGCGAGCAGCGACGACGGCACGCGAGCAGCGACGGTGGCCGTGACGGCAGCGACGGTGGCCGTGACGGCGGCAGCGGCAGCGGCAGCGGCAGCGGCAGCACTATCCGCTGTGGCGGCTCGAGGTTGCGTGCGGGGCGGCCCGACGGCGGGCGGTAGCCGCCGAAGGCGGAGGGGTGGTGGATGCGGTTGTGGGAGGTGTGGCCGTACTCCTGATGGTGAATGCCCCCACGCGAACAGTGAGTGACGCGGCGGCCGTCGCGCAGCGTCAGCGACGGACGCAGGCCTCGCGGCCCGGCGCATGCTTGATCGCCCACCCGGCCAGGGCCAATGCGGGTGGGACGAGGCTCTTGCCCGTGGCGGTGAGGGTGTACTCGACGCGCGGCGGCACCTCGGCGTGAACGGTTCGGGTGATCAGGCCGTCGCGTTCCGGGTTGCACAAGGTGAGGGTCAGCATGCGCTGGGAGATGCCGGGAACCTGGCGGTGCAGGTCGGTGAAGCGGAGCGTGCCCTGGTCGAGGGTCGCGACCACCAGCAGTGTCCA
The DNA here is from genome assembly GCF_050956125.1 of Actinoplanes sp. CA-252034. NCBI lineage: Bacteria > Bacillati > Actinomycetota > Actinomycetes > Micromonosporales > Micromonosporaceae > Actinoplanes > Actinoplanes sp. CA-252034. The sequence goes on along the minus strand of NZ_CP191846.1, from coordinate 3,767,562 downwards.
CTTGTTGCAGATCCGATCGAGGATCGCCCGGAGCGTCCGGCCGCTGGGTCGATCGCACGCCGATGCCGCTCGTCCGGGCGATCGGCGGCCCGGAGCTCGCGGGCGCGGCCGGGCTGATCCTGCCGCCGCTCACCGGGATCGCGCCGTGGCTGGCCCCGGCCGCGGCGGTCGGGCTCGGCCTCGCTCAGGTCGGCCGGATCATCGTGCACGTCACGCGCGGTGAGGTGAGGGTGATCGCTACCGGCCGCGAGCGCCGCCCTCCTCTGGTTGTGACAGCAGGCCGAGGGCGGTGACGATGTCGGCAGCCGTGTGGGCCGGGCGGTAGGCGGTCTCGGTCCACGGGCGCCCGCCGGACACCCAGACGCTGGTCAGCCCCAGCGCGACCGCTCCGGCGATGTCGGCGTGCGGGGAGTCGCCGATCATCCAGGCGCCGGTCAGGTCCGGGGCGGCGGCGCGGAAGATCGCCGGATCCGGTTTCCGGCAGCCGGCCGCCTCGGAGATCACCCAGCCGTCGACCAGCCGGTCCAGCCCGGTGTTGCGGATCTTGGCCTCCTGCTGGACGGTGCGGCCGTTGGTGACGATCACGCATGTCCAACCGGCGGCGCGGACACGGCGGAGGGCGTCGGCGACCGGCGCGGCGAGAACGGCCCGGTCGGCGGCGCCGCCGTCCAGCAGGGTACGGAGATCGCGCGCCCCGAACCGGCCGGCCATCGCCGCCGCGACCCGATCGCGGGGCGTGTAGCCGCTCGCGTCGACCGCCATCACCCAGTCGACGTCGGCGGCCGGCAGACCGTGGTCGTCGAGGAAGGCGACGACCGCCGCTCGGAAGGCCGCGTCCCGGTCGATCAGTGTGTTGTCGAGATCGACCACCAGCAGCGGCATGCGGGTCAGAGCGCCATGTACAGACGGATGGTGGTGGCTCCCGGCCGGGTGTGCACGCGCACCAGGTCGCACAGGTAGTGGGCGAGCAGCAGTCCCCGGCCGCCGGGGACGCGAGGGTCCGCCGGGATCCGCCCGGCCAGCGGATCGGCGATGAACCCCTCGTCGCTGACCTCGCAGACGAGTCGGCCGTCGTCCATCCAGACGGTGACGGCGCCGCCGCCCGAGGTGTGGACCAACGTGTTCTCGGCCAGTTCGTTGACGGCGGTGACCAGGTCCTCGACCCGCGGATCGGGTAGGCCGGCCTTGGTGGCGTGCGTCCCGGTGAACCGCCGGACCCGGCTCAGATCGGTGGGCGCCGCATACGCCACCCAGGCCGCGTCGCCGGGCGCGGTGGGCAGCGGCCGGTTGAGCTCCTCGGCGACGGCGAACGGGTCGGCGAAGTCGGGGCTGTCGTGACGCCGCCCGTCGACGATCAACACGGGGTGGGTGCGCCGGACGTCGTCGACGGCGGCCGGATCGAGACAGCCCACATCGAACGGGCACAGGATCGACGCATCCCGCCCGGCGAACACCGCATTGAGCAGCGCCTCGTGCTGCACGCACGCCGGATACTCGACGGCGGACCGGACCGGCCGGATCGACTCCGCCACGACCGAGATCCGCCGCCCGGTGTGGGTGGACGCGAACGCCAGCAGCACCCCCGGGATGATCCGGCCGGGGTTGCGTCCCGCCTCGGTCATGTCGGTGAACGACACCGCTGCGGCGACATCCGGCAGCGCGTCACGCAGCGGTCCCAGGCGATGCCCGGGGACGGCGACGAGCACGGCGTCCCCGGCGGCCACCGCCTCCCGCACGAAGCCGGTCGTGATCCGCAGATAGTCGCCGGCGTCCCGGTGGAGCAGAGCCGGATGATCGAAGCTCACGACTCGCAGACCGCCTCGGCGCCGTTGAACAGGAGCAGCCGCCGCAGCCCGGGCGAGCAGCCGGCAACCCGCAGCCGCGGCGCGCCGGCGACCGCGGCCTCCAGCAGGATCCGCACCGTCGCGGCGTCGGCGAACCGTAGCTCGGACACGTCCACGGTGACCGGTGAACGGTCGCCGGGAGCATCGTCGACGAGGCGATCGAGGACTGCCCGCAGCGCCTGCCGGTTGGACAGGCCGGCCTCGCCCTGCAGGCGGACACCGGGCGGGTCGACGGTCCGCGCGAACCGGAGGGCCGGCTCGGCGTCCTGGCTGGTGGTGTCGTCCACGGCGGCCGGGTGCGCCCAGGTGACGCGCTGCAGGTCCGCCGCGGAGAACAGCCGCCGATCGTACAGGCAGATCGCCATCGCCTGCCGCTCGGCGAAGACCCGGTTCACATTCGCCTCATACCAGGCGAGCCGCTCGGCGCCGGGCACCGGAGCGGCCGCCCACGACATGTCACCGATCGCGCGCAGACCGCGGTAGCCGTCGGCACGGGCCCGGGCCGCCTCCGACCGCCAGCCCTCCATGGTCGCCTCGGGGTCGAAGCGGCCGCCCGCCAGATAGGAGTCCTCCGGGGTCGCCATCTCGATCTGGCCGCGCGCGACGGCGTCGTGGAGGCCGAGCTCGTCGGCCAGACGCTGCGGATCAGCTCCGAAATAGAGGATGCGCTCGTCGTCACGGAGGCCCGCGCTCACGTAGGTGGCGAGGCTGCGGCGCCGCACGTCGTCATCGTCGACCACGACACACGCATGGTCGCCGGGCCGGAGCCGCCCGAGCATCCCTGCCTCGATCATGACGACTCCTAATTCAGCGGACCCGGTAATGGTAACTGTGGGAATGGATGAAGCCGACTTTCCCGTACAGCGCCCGGGCACCCTCATTATCGTCCTCGACCTGAAGATAGAGCACGTCGGCGCCGTGCCCGGCGGACCAGGCCGCCCCGGCCCGCAGGATCGCCGCCGCATGACCCCGGCGCCGGTGCTCCGGTGAGGTGGCCATGCAGAACACACCGCTCAGCCCGTCGGCCACGACGAACAGCCCGAGCGCGGCGATTCCGGAGTCCACGGTGACCGACGCGAACCCCGTGGCGACGCCGATGCGCGCGAGGACGTGCTCACTGACCGGATCGTTGCCGTAGGCGGCCCGCCACGCCGGCGTCAGCTCCGGCTCGATCGTCACCGTCGGCTCCGGGGCCGCCACGCCGGCGACCGGCGCGGTCAGGACCAGGGTCGGCGCGTCGTGGCGGTAGCCGCGCGCTGCCAGGACCGCGTCCAACTCGGCGTGTTCCTCGGCCGGGCTGATCTGGACGGTCACCGGAATGTCGCGTTCACGATAGAACGCCTCGGCGACGTCCACGGACACCGACGGCCCGTACGGCAGCGCCGAGTTGTTGCGCCGCTTGCCGACACCGGGGGTGTGCCGCAGCAGCCAGCCGCCACCCTGCTCAGCGTGGGTGGACGGCCACGCGACGACCGCGTGCTCCTCGATCTTCGCGACGCTCGTCATGATCGATGATCTTATGGATCACCGTTTGTGGTGTCCGCTACCTTGGGCCGATGCCGCGAGCCGACGAGTCCCCCGATGCCGCACCCGCCTGGCTGCTGTGGCCGATCCGGGCGATCGCGGTCGTCGTGGTGCTGCCGTTCCGCCTGCTCGGCATGGCCCTGGAGGCGATCGGCCGGTTTCTGTACCGCTATCTGATCGTGCCGCTGGGCTGGTTCTTCCAGCACGTGATCGTCATCCCGGCGACCTGGCTCTGGCGCCACCTGATCGTCATCCCCGCGACCTGGGCCTGGCACTGGCTGATCGTCATCCCCGCGACCTGGGCCTGGCACTGGCTGATCGTCGTCCCCGCCACCTGGCTGTGGGTCAACGTGCTGCGTCCACCGCTCCATTGGCTCGGAAAAGCGCTGGTCACCGTGCTCGGCTGGTTCCTCGCCATCCCGGTGATCCTGGTCGGCGTGCCGCTGATGTGGCTCTGGGAGCACGCCCTCGTCCCCGGCGCCCACCTGCTGTACCGCTGGGTCCTGCGCCCGGTCGCCGCCTTCCTGTGGACGTGGATCCTGGTCCCGGTCGGCCGCGCGGTGGTCTGGTTCTTGCGCGCCGTCGTCTGGTTCCTGCGTCTCGGCTGGCAGGGCACGAGCTGGCTGTTCCGCCAGATCTACCGCTTCCTCCTTCGCCCGATCGGCATGGCCATCGCGGTGACGTGGCATTACACGATCGGCGCCGTCTGGCGCCACGTCCTCGCACCAACCGGCCGCTGGCTCCGCGACGAGATCATCCGCCCCACCGGCACCGCGATCCGGTCACTGCTCTCCTCCCTCGGATGACCCCCCATGCGGTACGGGCCACACCTCCCCGACCGCAACCCACCCGTCACGGCGCTACCCCGCGAGGTGGCTGCCCACTCCCGGCCGCAACGCGCCCGCCGGGCTGAGGCGACGGATCCGCTACCGTCGGACCGACGCCCCGGCTCCGGACATGAACCGCGGGATGGCGGATTCGCCCATCCGGGTGACGACATACGGCTCCGGATGCGAACCGGACGGCCGGTACCGTAGGTGACGACCCGACAGCAGGCTCACTCTGTGAATCTGCCGCCGCCTCAGGATCCGTGGGCCGGCCAGCCCGGCCAGTCTTCGACACCCCGCCCCGGTCACGGTCCGCACACTCCCCCCGGACCACCAGGCGCGCACCCCGGCACGCCTCCCGGCAACCGACCACCGACCGTCCCGGGCCGGACCGGCGACACCGTTCCGGGCTACAACCAGCCGGTCTACGGTGGCCCGGCCTACGGCCCGCCCGCTTTCGGTCCGCCCGCCGGCCCGCCCGGTTACGGTCCGCCCGCCGGCGCTCCGGGCTCGGCGGCGTTCGGTGTGCCGCCCACCAGCATGTTCTCGGCGCCGCCGGCAACGGTCTCGAAGTGGCGACCGTGGCACAAGAAGGTCCTGGGCGTCGTCGGCGTGCTGACCCTGGTCCTGTGCGGGGCGGCGCTCTTCGATCCGGACTCGGACACGGACAAGTCACCGGGACCGGCCGAGAGTCCCGCCGTGGCCGCGCTCCAGCAGGCCGCCACCGACACGCCGAAGACGGAAGCGACCACGACGGCGAAAGCCAAGCCGACCAGGACCGCGACCACGAAGCCCAGCCCTACCCGGAAAGCGACCAAATCCGCCAAACCGGTCTACTACGCCGACTGCGACGCCGCCCCGGGAGAGTTGACCCGCACCGATCCCGGATACCGCAAGGCCCTGGACCGCGACGGGGACGGTGTCGCCTGCGAATCGGGCGGTGACGACGACGAGCCGATCGAGGACGAGGAGCCCACCGGAGGCACCGATCCCCGGTACAGGACGTGCGCCGCGGCGAACGACGCGGGACTCGGCCCCTACCGCAGGGGCCTGGACCCCGAGTACTCCTGGTACCAGGACCGGGACGGCGACGGGGTGGTCTGCGAGCGCTGACCCGCGGGCGCAACGGCCAAAGACGGTGACTGGCGGCCTCGGCCCGGCGGTCGCGTTGCGGCCGTGACCGGGCAGCCCCCTCGCGGGGTAGCCGACGGTACGGCCCCGGTCGGCGTGGGCTGCCGGGACCGTACCGTGAAGGAGGTTTGCCGTGATGGGGCCCCTCCGAACGCATTCGGACAGCGAGTACGCGCATGAGCGCCGCTGATTTGCGGAATCATGACGTACGTGAGTGGGCGCACGTTCGGGATATTGTCGCCGTTCGTCGGAGGGGACTACTACGGGGCGATCATCGAGGGGATCAACGCGGCAGCCGTCGCGGGTGGTGACCGGGTGATGGCCCTGCAGACCCTGGATCCCGGCGCGCACAGCGCGGACCGCAGCGGCCTGCCGGAGTTCCATCGGCCGGTGGCGTGGCGGCACCTGTCCGGGCTGGCCGTGCTGCCGGGGGCGGTGGGCCCGGAGTATGCGGAGGCCGCGCGTCAGGCCGGGCTGCCGGTGGTGCTGGTGGCTGCGGAGAAGTCCGGGGAGGGCATGTCGGTGGTGGCCGCCGACAACCGCAGCGGTGTCCGCGATGCCGTCGCCCACCTGATCGAACACGGTCATGAGCGCATCGCGTTCGCCGGTTACATGGCTCATTTCGACCTGCGCGAGCGGCTGGCCGGGTATTGCGCCGGGCTGGCCGAGCACGATCTGAGCCCGATGGTGTTCGACAGCGGCGACAACCACGAGTCCGGTGGCGAGTCGGTGGCGGACGCGCTGATCCGGGCGGGCATGCCGGTGACGGCGATCGTGCTCGGCACGGACCGTAACGCGATCGGGCTGATCGGGCGGCTGCAGGCGGCCGGCTACGAGCTGCCGCGGGATCTGGCGGTCGTCGGTTTCGACGACATCGCCGACGCCGCCTACCTGCGCCCGGCGCTGTCGAGCGTCCGGCAGCCGTTGGACGCGATCGGCGTGGCCGTCTACGGCCTGATGTCGAAGCCGCCGCAGAAGTTGCAGGTGCCGACGGTGTTCGAGCCGCGGGAGTCGTGCGGCTGCGTCTCGGATGGCCTGCCGCTGTCCGAGGCGCAGACCCGGGAGTTGTTCGGGCAGGTCAGTTACCTGCAGGACACGCTGAACGTGCAGTACGAGCTGGGGATCGCGCTGCTAGGCGACCAGGCGTCCGATCCCGCCGGCCTGAACTGGCTGGACCAGACGCCGGCGCTGGCCGGCTGTCTCGGACTGTGGCATCCGGACCAGCCGGAGACGCTGGAGACGGTCGGGGCGTTCCAGTGCCCGGAGGCCGCCGGGAAAGTCCTCCCGGTGGATGAATTTCCGCCGGCCGAGCTGTTCGCCGCGGCCGACGGCCCGCGGGGGGACATCGTGTTCGCCGTGCCGGTGCGCAGCCGGACGCGGGACTGGGGAATGCTCGCCGCGGTCGGCCGGATCCAGTCGACGACCCCGCCGGGCCGGGAGATGATGAACCACTCGGGTTCGCTGCTGGCCAAGGCCCTGGACTACCGCGTGGTGGAGGAACGGCTGCGTACGGCCGCGATGCGCGACCATCTGACCGGCCTGCCGAACCGTCTGCTCCTGGAGGACCGGCTCGCCCACGCGGGGATGCGGGCGGCGCGCGAGCCCGGCTACCGGTTCGCCGTGCTGCTGATGGATCTCGACGGGTTCAAGGCGATCAACGACGGTCTGGGGCACGCGGCCGGCGACCAGCTGCTCATCCAGGTGGCGAGGCGGCTGACCGGGCTGTTGCGGCGCACCGATACGGTAGCCCGGCTGGGCGGGGACGAGTTCGTCGTGCTGATCGACGACGTCTCCGGGCCGGGCGGGGACAGTGCGGTCCGCGCTGGGATCGAGGCAGCGGTGACCGAGCCGTACACGATCGACGGGCACGTCGTCGAGGTGGGGCTGAGCATCGGGTCGGCGGTCTCCGGCGACGGGTCGTCCGACCCCGACCTGCTGCTGCGGGAGGCCGACGCCGCCATGTACCGGGCGAAGTCGGCCGGCCGCCGACGATGACGGATTCCGTGGAGAAACGCGACGTGACGACCGACCAGCCCGGCCAGTTGGCCCGCCGGAGCTACCCCGAGGCTTGGCACGACCAATGGACCGACCTGAACCACTTCCTGATGGTCTACAAGTTCGGACTGGCCGAGATCAACACGAAGATCACGATCCTGGCCGAGGAGCTCACCCACCGCGGTTCCGGCAACCCGATCGAGCACGTCAGCCCACGCCTCAAGTCACCGGCCAGCATCACCGCGAAGGCCAGCCGCCTGAACTGCCCGCTGCACTTCGACGACCTGCGCTCCCGGATAAGGGACATCGCCGGCATCCGGATCGTGTGCAGTTTCGTCTCCGACGTCTACACGGTCGCGAACATGCTGACCCGCCAGCCCGACGTCAACCTGGTCGTCACCAAGGACTACATCGCCAAGCCGAAACCCAACGGCTACCGCAGCCTGCACCTGATCGTCGAGATCCCGGTCTTCATGTCCGACCGGGTGGTCGCCGTGCCGGTCGAGGTGCAGCTGCGCACGGTGGCCATGGACTTCTGGGCCAGCCTCGAACACAAGATCTACTACAAGCACGACCCGGACGTCGTTCCACCGCGCCTGCGCGACGAGCTCACCGCCGCGGCCGAGGATGCCGCGCGTCTCGACGTCCGGATGGAACGGTTACACCGCGAGATTCACGGACCGAGACGCTGAGGTACGGTCCACACCTCCCGCCGAACCACCCCGCCCCGCCCGCGCCGCGCGACGTCCGTTCTTCTCCGGGCCGCGGCGCGACCGCCGGGCTGATGCGGTGGTCCGACGGTCGCAGCCCCTTGACGAACCGATCCGGACACCAGGATCTCCGCCGTGCAGCTGATCGAGAGCCCCTGGGGAGTGCCCGCACGGTCCGGGCCGTCCCGACCTGCGCGCCGCGGCCCGTCGCGACGCCGAGGCGGCGGGCGTGCGTCTGGGCCGGGTCCTGCACATCGAGGACGTGGACCCGGAACGCCGCGGCAACGAGCGCTACCGGGGTCACGGCTCCAGCGACGACACCTCTGCCGAGGACCTGGCGCCCGGCCAGGTGGTCGTCTCCGCCGCCGTGATCCTGGGCTTCGCGATAGCCGCCTCCTGACCACCTGCCGGGGGCCGTAGCTCGCGGTGGACCGGAAAATGCGTTGCCGGAGCGGGGCTCGGATGCTGGGGTGAGCGCGTGAATCATGAAGAGGTGCTGGCCCTGTTCGACCGGCAGATGCGACGCGACATGCGGTCCGAGGGCGACGGGTCCCGGATCGAGAGGGACGGGTCGGTGGTCCGGCACATCGGCGCCGACCCGAAAGCCTGGAACGCCGTCGTCTGGTCGGATCTGGACGAGACCACCGCGGACGCCGCGATCGCCGGTGAGGTGCGGCGCTTCGCCGAGATCGGCCATCCGTTCGAGTGGAAGCTCTACGGCTACGACAAACCCGCCGATCTGGGCGACCGGCTGACCGCGGCCGGCTTCGTCCCGGACGACGAGGAGACGTTGATGATCGCCGCGATCGGTGACCTCGATCTCGACGTGAGACTGCCCGACGGCGTGCGCATCGACCGGGTCACCGACGCGGCCGGCGTCGAGATGATGGCGAGCGTGAGCGAACTGGCGTTCGGCGAGGACGCCGACTGGCTGCGGCACCGCCTGCTGGATCAGTTGGCCAACGACCCGGAGAACGCCTACATGTTCGTGGCGATGGCCGGTGACGAGCCGGTGTCAGGCTGCCGGATGGACGTCAACCGAGGAACCGCCTTCGCCGGGCTGTGGGGCGGCGGCACGGTCAGCGCCTGGCGGGGCCGGGGCATCTACCGGGCGCTGGTCGCCGAGCGGGCCCGGATCGCCGCCGACCTCGGCTACGAATACCTGCAGGTGGACGCCTCCAGCCAGAGCCGCCCGATCCTGGAGCGCCTCGGCTTCGCCGTCCTGACGAACACGATCCCGTACAACAAGGCCTGACCGGTCCGCCCCGGCGGTCAGAGCCAGGTGGCGGTGTCGCCCGTGGTCAGGTGACCCGGGCGCTCGACGGTGGCGAAGACACCGAACGTCATGTCGTTCTGCTCGGCCAGGGACTTCAGCAGGTCGTTGCGCTCGGGGGCCCGCTCCTGAGCCATGTCGATCATCACGCAGCGGGTCAGCGGGCGGACCACGCGCAGCACCACACCGGGGCCGATTCGGAGACGGCGGCCCGACCAGTCGTCCTCGGGGAACCCGGTGCCGGGCAGGTCGAGCAGCAGGTTGGCGCGGAATCGCAGCGGGTCGACCGAGGCGCCGTTCGCCTCGGGACCGGCCATGGCGCTCACCGCGCGTAACGCCGCTGTGGTGATCAGGCTGACCGGGCCCTCGTCGTGATGCGGGACCCCGTCTTCCGCGGCAAGTGTCACCGGCCGGCCCAGGTGGTCGCTGATCGCCTGATGGCCGGCCGGATCGTCGGCGGCGAAACGGCGGCCGTCGGGCAGCTCCACCACCGGGGCGCCCGCGGTGCCGGTGTGGGCGCGCAGATCGAAGAGCCCGGGCATGCGGCGGAAACGGCGGGTGCTCTTGCCACTGCCGAACTTGCCGTCCGCGTCGCGGACCGCCCACAGACGGTCACCGGCCAGGCCGCGGGAGTCGACCGCGGTAGTCTCGGTCACCTCTCCGAGCAGGGATTTCACCGGGTAGCGACGTATCTCGACGAGTTGCACGCGCCGACAGTAGGGGATGCGGAAAACCGATTGTTAGGGTCGGCGGTGTGAGTGTGGTCATCGAGGTCGTGCGCTCGGTCACCGAGGACCTGGTGGAGTCGTTCGGCCGGTTGCTGCCGCAGCTGTCCCGGTCGGCGCCGGTTCTCGACGCGGCGGCGCTGCGGGAGCTGATCGAGTGGCCCGGCAACCGGGTGCTGGTGGCGCGTCTCGACGGCCGGATCGTCGGCACGTTGACGCTCGTCACCTTTCCGATCCCGACCGGGCTGCGGGCCTGGATCGAGGACGTGGTCGTCGACGAGGAGGCCCGTGGGCACGGGGTCGGTGCGGCGCTTACCGGGGAGGCGGTCCGGATCGCCCGGGAGGCCGGCGCACGAACCGTGGACCTCACCTCCAGGCCGACACGGGTGGCAGCCAACCGGCTCTACGAGCGGCTCGGTTTCGAGATCCGAGACTCGAAGGTGTTCCGGCTCGCACAGCACTGAACCGGTCCCACCACCCGCCCCGCACAGCACTGCACTGCACCACGACGGGACGTACCGCACCGGGGCCGCGAGTGGCGCCTTGAGGGGCGCATCAGCCCGGCGGTCGCGTTGCGGCCGGGCGCCGGGAGCACGCCGCGGGGTAGGTCCGGTTCGTGCTCGTGCGGTTGACTGGCGGTGGACCGTACCTCCGCATGGGTTTGATCTGTCGCCGGAGACAACGGGGTTTGTGGGATTCCTACAACTAACGCTGCGCGACATGCATGATCCGGCCCATGGCTCGACCGGTCAGTAGCCGGGAGGGTTGGGGTGCAGATTGCTGATGGTGTCAGGGAGGCTCGGCAAGTGTTCAGGCGTGTCGCGATCATCAACCGTGGAGAGGCCGCGATGCGGCTGATCCACGCCGTGCGGGATCTGTCCGCGGAGACCGGTGCCCGGATCGAGACGGTTGCGCTCTACACCGACGAGGACCGGACCTCGACTTTCGTGCGTGAAGCCGATCTGTCGTATCCGCTGGGCCCGGCGGCCGCGCGGCCCTACCTCAACCACGCGCTGCTGGAGCAGGCGATGCTGGCCGTGCAGGCGGACGCCGCCTGGGTGGGCTGGGGATTCGTGGCCGAGGACCCGGTCTTCGCCGAGTTGTGCGACCGGATCGGGGTCACCTTCGTCGGGCCGAGCGCGGAGGCGATGCGCCAGCTCGGTGACAAGATCGGCTCGAAGCTGATCGCCGAGCAGGTGGGTGTGCCGGTGGCGCCGTGGAGCCGCGGCGAGGTCGCCACCCTCGAGGATGCGTTGCGGGCCGGTGAGCAGATCGGGTACCCGTTGATGCTGAAAGCGACCGCCGGTGGTGGTGGGCGCGGCATCCGGCGGGTGGATTCTGCCGAGGATCTGACCGACGCTTACGAGCGCACCAGTCAGGAAGCGCTGCGCGCCTTCGGTTCGGGTGTGGTGTTCCTGGAGCGTCTGGTCACCGGGGCGCGGCACGTCGAGGTCCAGATGATCGCCGACGGGCAGGGCGGCGCCTGGGCGCTGGGTGTGCGTGACTGCTCGGTGCAGCGGCGCAACCAGAAGATCATCGAGGAGTCGTCGTCGGTCGTGATGGCCGCCGAGCAGGCCGCCGAACTGAAGGCCGCCGCCGTGCGCCTCGCTCTGGCCGTCGGCTACCGGGGCGCGGGCACCGTGGAGTTCCTGTACCACCCGGGTGAGAAGCTGTTCGCGTTCCTCGAGGTCAACACCCGACTGCAGGTCGAGCACCCGATCACCGAGATCACCACCGGCACCGACCTGGTCAAACTCCAGCTCCACGTCGCCGCCGGCGGCACCCTCGACGGTCCGCCGCCCCCCGAGCAGGGCCATGCGGTGGAGGCACGGCTCAACGCCGAGGACCCCGACCGCGACTTCGCCCCGTCGCCGGGCCGGATCACCCGGCTCGCCCTGCCCGCCGGGCCCGGCATCCGGGTGGACACCGGGGTCAGTGAGGGCGACAGCATCCCCGCGGCGTTCGACTCGATGATCGCCAAGATCATCGCTTACGGCCGGGACCGCGACGAAGCCCTCGGCCGGCTGCGCCGCGCCATGGCCGAGACCACCGTCATCATCGAGGGCGGCTCCACCAACAAGAGCTTCGTCCTCGACCTGCTCGGCCAGCCCGAGGTCGTCGACGGCAGCGCGGACACCGGCTGGATCGACCGCGTCCGGGCCGAGGGCCGCCTCGTCAGTCACCGGCACTCGGCGATCGCGCTGGCCGCGGCCGGGATCGAGGCCTATCTGGACGAGGAGGAGATCAGCCGGCAGCGGCTGCTCACCACCGCCCACGGCGGCCGTCCCCAGGTCCAGCACGACACCGGCCGCCCGCTCGATCTGAAACTGCGTGGCGTCGGCTACCGCGTACAGGTGTCGCGGCTCGGGCTGAAACGGTTCCGGGTCGCGATCTTCTCCGGCGCGTCGCACGGGCACGCCGACGTGATCAGCGAACGCTTCGACGAGCACAGCGGCCAGATGTGGGTCAACGGCCACCGGTTCCGGCTCACCACCGCCACCCACGGCCCGATCCACACCATCGAAGTCGACGGCGTCACCCACCGCGTCAGCCGCGACGAGGGCGGCGTCGTCCGCTCCCCCGCCCCCGCCCTGGTCGTGGCCACACCGCTGGCCGTCGGCGACGAGGTCGAAGCCGGCGCACCCATCCTCGTGCTGGAGAGCATGAAGATGGAGAACGTCCTCCGCGCACCCTTCCGCGCCCGCGTCCGCGAATGCCCCGTCGCCGTAGGCAGCCAGGTCGAGACCGGCGCACCGCTGATGCGCCTGGAGCCGCTCGCCGCCTCGGACTCCGAAGAGGTCGCCGCCCCCACCGCCGCGGTCGAGATCGATCTCCCGACCGGAGCCCCGGCCGATCACGGGCTGGACGATCTGCGGGCCCTGCTGCTCGGCTACGACGTCGAGGCGGTGCTGCCCGCCGCCCACGGACACCGGCCCGGCGCCGAAGAGATCGACCTGCTCACCATCAGCGCTGACCTGCTGGAACTCAGCCGCAACAAGCCCGGTGACGGCTGGAAGGTCGAGCCCGGCAACGCCGTGCACAGCCCCCGGGAGAACTTCCACACCTATCTGCAGAGCCTCGACGTGGAGCGGGCCGGAGTCACGGCGGCGTTCCAGGACCGGCTCACCCGGGTGCTCGCGCACTACGGCGTGACCGGTCTTGATCGGACCCCGGAGCTGGAGGACGCGGTCTTCCGGATCTTCCTGGCCCTGCAGAAGTCGGCCGCGAACATCAACATCGTCTCGGCTCTGCTGCGGCAGTGGATCGCCGGGTCGCCCCCGCAGGAGCCGCTGGCCGAGCGGGCCGGCATCGCGCTCGAACACCTCATCGAGGCGACACAGGTCCGGTTCCCGTCGGTCTCCGACCTCGCTCGGGGCATCGTCTTCCGGTGGTACGCGCAGCCCCTGCTGCGGCGGACCCGCGCCGAGGTCTACGCGGCCGTTCGGGCCGACCTGCGCCATCTCGACCATCACCCGGACTCGCCGGACCGCGCCGAGCGGATCCAGCGGATGGTGGCGTGCTCGGAGCCGCTGGTCCGGCTCGTGGGCCAGCGGATCGGGCGCCCCGGGCGCGATCACATGCCGCTGCTCGAAGTGCTGACCCGGCGCTACTACGAGAACCGCGACCTGTCCGACTTCGCGATCGACGGCCGTTTCATGACGACAACGCACACCGGCGCCTCCCGCGTCACCCGCGTCTCGGCCGCCGCCGTCGACATCGCGGAGCTGCCGGAGACACTGGCATCGGTGTCGTCGGACGTCGCCGACCTCTATGTCGCCTGGGACGGGCAGCCCGGCGCCGACGAGATGGCGGCCGAGCTCGGCAGGCTCTTCGACCGGCTGCAGCTTCCCGGCACCCGGCGGATCACCGTCACCGTGGCCGGGACCAGCGGCGCGGTCATGCACCACCACTTCACCTTCCGCGCCGACGAGCGGGGCGACTTCACCGAGGACCGGCTCATCCGCGGCCTGCACCCGCAGATCGCGCTGCGACTCCAACTGGAGCGGCAGCGCGAGTTCGACCTCACCCGCCTGCCCTCCACCGACGAGGAGATGTACCTCTTCCGGGCGGTCGCCAAGAGCAACCCGTCCGACGAGCGGCTGATCGCGATGTACCAGGTCCGCGACCTGACCGCCCTGCGCGAGACCGACGGCCGGCTCGTCGCCCTGCCCGCTCTGGAGGAGGGCATCACCCTCACCCTCGACGCGATCCGCAACATCCAGGCGCAGCGCCCGCAGAACAAGAGATTCGACACCAACCGGATCATGATGTACGTGTGGCCGGTCACCGAACTGTCCATCGACGAGCTCAACGCCCTGGTCCAGCGCATCCTGCCCACCGCGTCCGGCGCCGGTCTCGAAGAGGTCCAGTTCATCGCCCGGCAGCGCCGCTCCAGCGGGGAGCTCACCGAGGTCGCGGTGACGATCACCCTGGAGCCGGGCAACGGCGCGCACCTGCACGTGGGCGAGCCGTCGACCGATCCGGTGCAGCCACTGGACGACTACCGGCAGAAGGTGCTGCGCGCGGCCCGCCGCGGGACGGTCTACCCGTACGAGCTGACCAGCCTGCTGGGTAGCTTCACCGAGTACGATCTGGCGCCGTCCGGGGTGCTCGAACCGGTCGACCGCCCCAAGGGCAAGAACTCGGCGGCGATCGTGGCGGGTGTCGTCACCACGCCGACCGACCGGTATCCCGAAGGCATCACCCGCGTGGTGCTGCTCGGCGACCCGACCAAGTCGCTGGGCGCTCTCTCCGAGCCGGAGTGCGCACGGGTGATCGCCGCCCTCGACCTGGCGGCCTCTCTCCGCGTCCCGCTGGAGTGGTTCGCGCTGTCGGCCGGCGCCCGGATCTCGATGACCTCCGGCACCGAGAACATGGACTGGGTCGCCGCAGCCCTGAAGCGCATCGTCACGTTCACCCAGGACGGCGGCGAGATCAACATCGTCGTCGCCGGCATCAACGTCGGTGCGCAGCCCTACTGGAACGCCGAAGCCACCATGCTCATGCACACCAAGGGCATCCTGGTCATGACCCCGGACTCGGCGATGGTCCTCACCGGCAAGCAGTCGCTGGACTTCTCCGGCGGCGTCTCGGCCGAGGACAACTTCGGCATCGGCGGCTACGACCGGGTCATGGGGCCCAACGGCCAGGCACAGTACTGGGCGCCGTCGCTCCCCGCCGCCCGTGACGTGCTGATGTCCCACTACGACCACACCTACGTCGCCCCCGGGGAGACCGGGCCGCGGCCGGCGTCGACCACCGACCCGGCCGACCGGGACGTCTCCGACTACCCGCACACCGTCGAGGGCAGTGACTTCGCCACGGTCGGGCAGATCTTCTCCACCAGCCACAACCCCGACCGCAAGAAGGCCTTCGACATCCGCACCGTCATGCGCGCGGTGTCCGACCAGGACCACCCCGTGCTGGAACGCTGGGCGGGCATGGCCGACGCCGACACCGCCGTCGTCCAGGACGCCCACATCGGTGGCCGGCCCGTCTGCCTGCTCGGCATCGAGTCCCGGTCGGTGCCCCGCCGCGGGTTCCCGCCCACCGACGGCCCCGACACCTACACCGCGGGCACGTTGTTCCCCCGGTCGTCGAAGAAGGCTGCCCGGGCGATCAACGCCGCCTCCGGCAACCGCCCCCTGGTCGTGCTGGCCAACCTGTCCGGCTTCGACGGCTCCCCCGAGTCGATGCGGAACCTGCAGTTGGAGTACGGCGCCGAGATCGGCCGGGCCATCGTCAACTTCGACGGCCCGATCGTGTTCACCGTGATCTCGCGCTACCACGGCGGTGCCTTCGTCGTGTTCTCCAAGGCCCTCAACCCCAACATGACCGTCCTGGCCCTGGAAGGGTCGTTCGCCTCCGTACTCGGCGGCGCCCCCGCAGCAGCCGTCGTCTTCTCCGGCGAAGTCAACAACCGCACCGCCAACGACCCTCGGGTCACCGAACTGCAGGCCCAGGCCGCGTCAGCCGCCGAACGGGCCGCCCTCAACGCCCGTCTCGCCGAGGTGCAGAGCTCGGTCCGAGCCGAGAAGCTGGGCGAGGTGGCCGCGGAGTTCGACCGCGTCCACAGCATCCAGCGCGCGGTCGAGGTCGGCTCGGTCGACGCCATCGTCAGCACCGCCGAACTGCGTCCCCGCATCATCGAGGCCATCGAACACGGTCTCAAGCGCTGACCCCCTGCCTGTCTGAACGCGGCGGTCCTTTCCGGGCCGCCGCGTTCCTTTTCCGATACGCCCCGGCCGCGCATCTGTTTCGATACACCCCCGCCGCGTTCCTTCTCGGGTACGCCCCCAGCCGCGCTCCTTCTCGGTACGCCCCGGCCCCGTTTCTTTTCCGGTACGCCCCGGCCGCGGCCACCCCTCGCTGCCGCGCCCACGTCGCTGCGGCTTGCTGGTCGCCTCGCCTGGCCGGAGGCTGCTCGCTCGTTGGTTTCGGCTCAGTTCTGCAGGTAGCGAATGACCGCGAGAACCCGCCGGTGGTCCGCATCGGACGGCGGTAGGTCGAACTTGCCGAAAATGTTGCTCACATGCTTTTCCACGGCCCGTTCGGTGACCCGGATCGACGTCGCTATCGCGGTGTTGGACCGCCCCTGCGCCATGAGGGCGAGCACCTCTCGTTCCCGTGGTGTGAACTCGGCCAGCAACTCACGATGCCGGCTCCGGCCGAACATCTGCGTCACCACCTGCGGGTCGAGCGCCGTGCCGCCCGCCGCAACACGATGCAGAGCATCAACGAAGTCATCCAACTGAACAACCCGCTCCTTCAGCAGGTAGCCGACACCCTCCGATCCACCCGCGAGCAGTTCGGCGACGAAGGCGGTCTCCACATACTGCGAGAAGATCAACACGCCGACCCCCGGGCATTCCCGCCGCAGCCGAATCGCCGCCCGCAACCCCTCATCGGTATGACTGGGTGGCAGCCGGATGTCCACGATCGCCACATCCGGCGCCCGCACGGCAACCGCCTCGAACAACGACGGCACATCAACGACGGCGGCCAACACCTCGTGCCCTCGCATGGCTAACAGCTGGGCAAGACCTTCCCGCAGGATCGCGGAGTCCTCAGCGATGACGACGCGCATGTCTCTGTTACGGCCCTTCCCCCGACTGCGACCTCTCGCAAAGCCGATCTACAACCTGTCCCGACGACCGAACCCACCCACCGAACCCAACCACCGAACCCGACCGCCGGCCCTACCTCCTCCTGCCGACGCAAACGTTCTCCTCCGATGCGGGCGGCATGCTCGCCGCCGACGACGATTCGTCTCGCCACCGAAGCCGTTCCCGTCGCCGACGCCTCCCCAGGGCGGACCATCACCCTGGAACCGGCAGACCTGAGCCAACCGATCTTCGCTCCGGATCCGGTCGACCCTGCGGAACTGGCTCGTCCTCCGCTGGGCACGGGATCTCGACGGTGACAGTGGTCGGACCGCCGGCCGGGCTGTCGATCGTCAGGTGACCGTCGACCACACGCACCCGCTCCGCCAGACCGGCCAGTCCGCCGCCGGCCCGCTGGTATGCACCGCCCTGTCCGTCGTCATGGACCTGAAGCACGAGGATCCCACTCCGCAGAAGGACCCGGATCGTGGCGTTTCGCGCCTCACTGTGACGCCCGGCGTTGGTCAGCAGCTCGCACACCGTGAAGTAGGCGATGCTCTCCAATGCCGGCGGTGGTCGACTCGGGAGGTCGATCTGGACGGTCACGGGCACAGCGCTACCGGCTGCGACGGTGGCCAGCGCCGCCTCCAGGCCCGCGTCCAGCACCGGGGGGTGAATCCCGCGGACCAGATCGCGCAGTTCGGCGACCGCGGTGGCGAGGGTGGCCTGAGCCGTGTCGACC
This sequence comes from Actinoplanes sp. CA-252034, assembly GCF_050956125.1. Classification (NCBI taxonomy): domain Bacteria; kingdom Bacillati; phylum Actinomycetota; class Actinomycetes; order Micromonosporales; family Micromonosporaceae; genus Actinoplanes; species Actinoplanes sp. CA-252034. The sequence continues at coordinate 3,749,688 of NZ_CP191846.1, read as the reverse complement.
GCCGCCACGACCTGCTGGGTCGGCGCCTGGGCTCCGATCAGCTCCCGAACGATCGCCAGGTGCATGCCGACTCCGATCAACCGGGCCTGGGCTCCGTCGTGCAGGTCGCGCTCGATACGCCGCAGAGTGATGTCGGCGTCCTTGACCGCTCGATCCCTAGAGTCCTGGAGGTCGCTGATCCTCTGGTTGGCCCGGGTGGGCCCGAGGAGCCCACGGATCATCAGTCGCTCGACGCCCAGCACAGACCGCAGCATCCACGGCCCTAGCAGCAGGAGGATCACGCTGGTCACCAGGATGGCGAGCGCTTCGTATCCCAGCACGCCCTCGTAGAAGGGCAGATAGATGAGACTGATCAGCCCGTACGTATAGAAGCCACCGGCCAGCGCCAGCGAGAGCACCGCGACCGGCGGCTTGATCAGCGCGTACGCGAGGACGCGCCAGCTGACCGGATCACGGAGGACCGCGCGCCTCCACCCGAACAGCCCGCCTCCGGAGGTGACCGGCCGAGCCGGCGCGGGGACACGATCACCGAGCATCCGAGCTGCCAGCGCTCTCCGGCGGCCACCGAGACCGGAAGCCCCACGCAGAACGACGGCTAACAGCCACGTGCCGAGCGGCGTCAGCAGCAGCACGGTGCCGGCCAGGCTGCCCACGATCAGAAGGACAAAGCTGAGCAGGTCGATCGGCACGACCAGCAGAAGATAAGCCAGTCCGGTGCGCGAGCGACGGTCGAAGATCGCGGTCAATAGCTTCATCGCGGACAGCATGCCCCCTCCCCGTCTGCGAGCGCGATGGTGCCAGCACCCGGATCGATGGTTCGGATAACCGAACCATCGACCGCGTGCCTGCTCGACTGCGCTCGACGCGTTTCGCGACCAGCCTCAATGCATGCCTAGCATCGCCTTGACGTCACGGAAGGCTCTAGCGGCCACCGCCCTCGCCGGCCTGGGCCTGATCAGCGGCTCGCTGGTCGGCCCGGCTCGCCCGGAGCCGCCGGTTCCCCCGCCCTCGCTCCCCGCCTGGCTGGCCGAGCCCACCAAGCCACCCGACCCGGGCACGGCCACCCCGGCACGGATAGCCGGGTTCTTCGCTCATCTGACGCCCGCCGAGGCCGCCGGTCTGACCAGCCGCTATCCCGAGATCGTCGGCAATCTCGACGGCGCTCCCGTGCACCTGCGCTATACCGCAAACCAGACGCAGCGTCCGGCCTCGGCCGGCCGGCAGACACTGGTCTACGACGATCGCGGTGACGGCCGCATCGCCGAGGTGCTGGGTGATCTGGAGACTGCCACCCGGGTCGTCGTCCTTGTCCCGGGTTCGGACACCGAGTCGCCCGAGTTCGACACCGGGCACGGCGGGGTGCAGCGTCGCGCCATCGCGTGGCAGGCCCGCCAGCTGTTCGACGAGATCCATGCGACCGACCCGGGCGCACAGGTCGCGGTCATCGCCTGGCTCGGTTACGACTCGCCGGAAGGTCTCGACATCAACGCCGTCCGGGAGGACAGGGCCGCCGCCGGCGCCGAGTCCCTCCGCCGTTTCGTGGACGGCCTCGTGCTCGGCCACCCGGATCGTTCGATCACCGTCATCGGCCACAGTTATGGTTCCACCGTCGTCGGCCTGGCCGCACCCCGGCTCAGCGAGCAGGTCTCCGATCTGGTCTCGGTCGGCGGTCCCGGCATGGGCGTTGGCAGCCGCTCCGACCTGCACACCTCCGCCCGAGTCTGGGCGTGCGCCGCGCCGGGCGACTGGATCCGCCGTGTCCCAGGCGTGCGTCTGCTCAATCTCGGGCACGGCAGGTTGCCGTCCGAGCCGGACTTCGGGGCTCATCCGCTGCCATGCGACGACGTCGACGGCCACGACGGCTACTTCGATGCAGCCGCCTCCGCCCTGCCCGCGATGGCGGCCGTCGTCACCGGGCCCACCTCCGGCGGCACGAGCGCCATCCAGCAGGCGATAAGCATCGGCCGCACGATCGAGGATCCGCGATGATCATGGACGCTTTCGCGCTGCTCGCCCGCTGGGGCCGACCACGTACCCCGGCGCTTCGACCAAGAATCCCGGAGGCTGCTCCGGCACCGCGAGGCAGAGACGCTCGCGAGGAGCCGACCTCCGGCAGCGACGCAACCACTCACGTCAGCCACGAGCACTGGCCGCAACAGAGGGCCTCACCCGAGGGGACCGTCCACTCCAGTGTGCCGATCAGCCCACACGCTCAAAGTCGACAAGCCGGGCAGACCTCTCCCCATCGGTAGCGCCGCTCGCCGACCTCAGCCACTCCCGACCGGTGACGCCGATGCGCCAACCTCAGCCGCCCTCGACCGAAACGCCGTGCGCCTACCTCAGCCGCCCTCGACCGAAACGCCGTGCGCCGTGCGCCGTGCGCCGTGCGCCGTGCGCCGTGCGCCGTGCGCCGTGCGCCGTGCGCCGTTCGCCGTTCGCCGTTCGCCGTTCGCCGTTCGCCGACCTCAGCCTCTCCCTCGACTGGTAGCGCCGACGACAGCCTCTGCCGGGCGAACGGTTCGCCAGGCGAGGACGGATGCGGGGCCGGCGATCAGCGCAAGGACGTCTCCATCGAGTGGCTGGTCTCGACCGGGCGGAAGCCGAAGCGTTCGTTGATCGCCTGCATCGCGGCGTTCGATTCGGCGGTCCAGGTGTGCACGTGCCTGGCTCCCGGATGATGGGCTACGAGTTCACGCAGGTTGCGGGCCTTCGCCAGGCCACCGAGCCGATGGCCGCGGTGGACACGGCGCACGTAGGTGTCGTCCTGGTGGACGTGGACGCCGTCGCTCTCGACGAGAAGCTGTGTGTAACCCGCCGGCTCACCTGCAGCGGTGGTGATCACGGTAGTGACCAGGGCGTATCCGATGCGGCTGAGTCGCTCCTGATTGGTGCCGACCCGTTCGGCGTTCCAGGCGGCTGCTTCGACGTCGAGGTCGCCGGTCGGCACGTCGGCCGCCATCTCACCGGTGAGTCGGGCGAGCACCGGCAGCCAGTCGGCGGGCATCGGCCCATGCCACGAGTGGGTCTGGTAGCCGGCCGCCGGACGCTCGTGGGCGTCCAGGACCTGGGCCGGCGCGGGCAGGTCGAGGACCAGCCGGTCCTCGGCAAGACCGGAGGTGAAACCGCGTGCTGCCGCAAAACGGCCACCCGGCCAGTCACCGAGGGACCGTCCACGCGGGACGTGCACCTCGACGCTGACGGTGGTCCGGCCGGCCGAGGTGACAAGCTGGGACCCGGAATCCCACAGCGCGGCCCCGATGCCGCGGCCGCGGTGGGCGACCGGGACGGCGATGCCGATCTCAGCACGGTGCAGGTTCTCCTGACGCGCCCATTCGACGAGCATTCCCCCGATGCAGAGGCCGCCGTCCCAGGCGCCCCAGGCCTCGCGATGCCGGTTCGGGTTGGTGCCGTTGTCGGCGAGCGACCGCAGCTCGGTGTTCTTGGCGGTGACCAGCGCCGAATGCCGCTCCGCTGCCGAGCCCTCATGCCAGGCCTCGTACCAGGCGCCGGCCTCGGTTCCGTCGAACCTCGTCAGCATCCGGATCTCCATTCGAGGGAGCCTAGCCATGCGCGCGAAGACATCGACAGCGTTTATCGGGGTCAGGGCACCCACCACCTACCGCGACGCGGATGACGGCCGCCGCTCGGCGGATTCGGCCGAGCACTCCGATGGCATCGCCGGCTCACGGTCGGAAGCCGCCGCGAGTGCCCGACGACGACGGTGGGCCGCCGCCGCGAGTGCCCGACGACAACGGTGGGCCACAGCCGCCAATGCCCGACGACAACGGGCGGCGACGGACGGGAAAGCGCCCGCGACGACCGCGGCAATGATCGCCAGCAGTCCGAGCGCGGTGGACCGCCAAGGCCAGAGAGCGCCGGTGAGGTGCAGATGATCAGCCGAATACTCGGTGAACTTCGCCGTGGTGCGGGCGGTCGCACGGTCGGTGCGCTCGGCGAGATCGCGCAGCAGCGGATCCAGAGAGAACTCGTCGAGCCGGCGTTCGCTGTGCGGGAGGGTGACTTCGAGGCCCTGGTCGGCTGCCCAGTCGGCCATGTCCGGTGTGGGCCGGTCGACGCCGGGGACGATCAGCCGGTCCACCGAGGCGAGTCCGGCCGTCAGCAGCATGCCGTGGCGGGTCGTCACTGTCGGATGCACGGCCACCGGCACCGTCGTGGAGGCGAAGGACGTCCCGGCGTACACCTCGAAGGCCGCTGCGACGTCGATCTCGCCGACGCCGTCGGTGAGGCCGATGCCGATGGTGGGCCGCAGCCAGGGGAACGCGGCGTTCAACGCATAGGGCAGGTCTCCGACCGCCAGGTGCTGCTCCGCAATGCGGGTGGCCCTCCCGGGCGCCCAGTCATGGTAGGACACCTCACGTCCGACCCGGGTGGCCTCGGCCGGGCCGGCGAGCAGCTCGATGAGGCGCAGGGAGCCGGCCAGCCCCGAGGTGACGCCGGCGGTGGTGACGATCCGCCCGTCCTCCACGAACCGTTCGCCCGCCACCCACGTGGTGTCCGGGTGACGGTCACGCAGGCCGTCCAGGCGTTGCCAGAACGAGGTCGCCCGGCGCCCGGTGAGCAGGCCGGCGTCGGCGAGCACCTCGGCGCCCGCACAGACGCCGAGGACGTACGCTCCACGCGAGGCCTGCCCGGCGAGCCAATCCTGCAGCTCCGGTTCCTGCTGGACCACCGCGGGCACGACGACCACGTCGGGTGCGGGTGCGCTGCCGAAGGTGTGGTCGGGCACCACGCGAAGCCCACCGGAGAGCGAGACCGGCCGGCGTTGCGCGGACACGGTGTAGACGAGGAACCCGGAGGTCCGCGCGAAGGCCTCGTAGGGCAGCAGCGCGTCACTGACGACCGTTCCCTCCGCGCCGAGGAGCACGGCGACCACGGTCGGAGCGTCCGGCCAGCTGCGCGGTGCGGGCCAGTCGCCCCGGGCCGGGCCCGCACCGGGATAGCTGTCGCTCATGGTGACCGTCACCCCGCCGAGCACCACCCCACCGAGAACCGTGAGTGCCGCCATCAATCCGAGGAGGAACCGAAGCATGACGACCTCTCAGTGGTCGGGGTGGACAGTCCGCGCGGCCGGCCGTGTGTTCCGGCCCGCCGAGGGCGGTCTGCCGTAGTGGACGCCGTACAGCCGCCGGAAGTGGCGGGGGTCACGGAAACCGCATCGGGCCGCGACCGCTTCCACCGTCAGCGTCGTCTCGGCGAGCAGGTTCGCCGCCAGGTCAAGACGCAGGCGCTGCTGGTATTCGAGTGGAGTGCAGCCCGTCGCCGCGGTGAAGGCTCTGGTCAGGCCGCGTGGCGACAGGTTCGCCAATCTGGCCAGCTCATCGAGGGTGTGCGGGAGGTCGAGGTGCTGGGCGAGGTGGTCCTGGACGCGGTGGACGCCGGGATGCAGGTGGCCGCGGTGTTCGAGGAAGGGGCTGATCTGCCGTTGGCTGCCGTTCCGGCGGAGGTGGACGACGAGGTCCCGCGCCACGGCGGCGGTGAGGGCGGGGCCGTGGTCGCGTTCGATCAGGGACAACGCGAGGTCGATGCCGGCGGCGATGCCGGCACTGGTGCTGACCGGCCCGTCGTGGACGTAGAGCACGGCGTCTCGCACGTGGGCCCGGGGATACCGTGCCCGCATCAGGTCGACGAGCGACCAGTGCGTGGTGCACCGTCGGCCGTCGAGCAGCCCGGCCTCGGCGAGCACGGCCGCTCCGGTGCACACGGACGCCACCCGTGCCCCGGCCCGGACCGCCTCCCGTACCCACGTCACCGCTGCTTCCGGGACGTCGGGGCCCGGCGCCCGCAGCCGCGGCCCGGGGATCAGCACGAGATCGCCGGGTTCGACGGCGGGTAACGGCTCGAGCCCGGCGAACCGCAGTCCCTGCGCCGACCGCACCTCTCCGGGGCCCGCAGCCACGAACTCGAGGCGATATCCGGCACCCAGCTGTGCCGCCGCGTCGAAAGCCTGCACCGGACCGCCCAGGTCCAGCAGGTTCACGTCCGGCAGCACCAGCACGACCACGCGGCCTCTGACATCGTTCTCGCTGCTCACCACGTCGACGGTAGGCGGTCGGCGGCCGCGGGAGGAGGGCTGTGAGCGTCCCCCACCGGACGGATCCGGCAGCGGTGGTCTGCATGGATGCCCGTTCGTCGTGCCGGTGGAGACGGTGACGCCGGATCGCCGGGGGACCATTGACGTGTATCCGTCGGGGCCACCGTGCCTCGGCCGGCGATCGTCTTCGTGCATGGCGGGCCGGTGCCGCCCGAGTTGCGCCCGGCTCCACGGGACTGGCCGGTGTATCGGGGATACGGGTCGCTCGCGGCGGCACGCGGCGTCGTCGGGGGTGACGGTCGATCACCGGCTGCATCATTCGACCGCCTATCCGGCGGCGGCGGCCGATGTCGCCGCAGCCGTGCAGGTCGCCCGCGAGTCACCGCAGGTCGACGCGGACTGGATCACTGGCTGCGGACGCCACCGGATTGGCTGCGCTGCCTGGCGGCCACGTACCCTCTGCTCGCGCCTTTGACGGGTTGGCCCGTCGACCCGGCCTTGCGGCCGATCGAGGCGGTCACCACGGCCTCAGTGGTGAGAGCGCTGCGACGGATTTTCGGGGAGAAGTTCTCCGGGAACGCAACAGATCGCGGACTCGGCTGTGTAGTTAAGGATATGAGAGGTAACGGGTTCGAGGCGTTCCTACGGCAGAGCTCCCCGGCTCTGCTGCGTCTGGGGAACGCACTGACCCTTGATCGGGCCGCCGCCGAGGATCTCGCTCAGGAGACCTTGATCCGGGTCGGCTTGGCATGGTCCCGGGTTCGCCGGGACGGCAATCCGGTCGGGTATGCCCAGCGCACCATGGTCAACCTGTTCCTGAACGAGCGCCGTCGCCGCCGTCCGATTCCGGTCGCTGAAGTGCCTGATCGCGCCGCCGAGGACACCGCGCTGGCGTCGATCGACGAGGCCGCGGCCGTCCGTCAGCTCCTGGCCGGCCTGCCACCACAGCAGCGGGCCGCGATTGCGCTGCGCTACCTGGCCGACCAACCGGACGACCAGATCGCCACAGCGCTCGGGTGCAGCGCGGGCACGGTTCGGTCGTATCTCTCACGGGGCCTGGCGACACTTCGTGAACGCATGACGGCGGAAGGCTGAACTGACATGCCGGAGATTTTGAAGACGACCGATTTCGATCTCCCGGTGACGGAGGAGTTCCTGCATCGGGTCCAGCGCGGCGTGCGCCGTCGGCGAGCGTTCCGGGTGGCTGCCGCGGGACTCGCCGTTCTGGCTGTCACCGGTGTCGTCACCGTCACGCAGCTGAGACCGGCGCCCAGTCCGGTCACGGCGGCCTCCCCCACGGTTCCCGACGTGGACCGGTTCCTGATCGGCTACCTCCCGGACGGCATCCGGCTCGACGAGAAGCACGGCAGCAGGACGCTGATGATCAGGACGGACGGCACCGAAGCGGGTCCGTCCTCCAGCCCGCGGGACCTGAACGTGGTGGAGTCGATGCGCCGTTTCGAGCAGGCCAACGGCGGCTCGTATCTGTGGATCACCGTGTTGCGCCCGTCGGTGCCGCCCTCCGAGACGCTGCCGGCGACCACTTTCAACGCCCTTCTGAACCGTCAGCTGACCGGATCCGTCCTGGTCGAGAAATTCGACGTTCCCACCGGCAAGGCCCATCTGACCAGGCCATCCGCGTCGGCGAGCGCCGGGTACGGCATTGTGATCGCCGGCGCCGACCGCACCGTGATCACGATCGAGGCGAACACACGCGTGCCCGCCGACGTCCTGAAAGCGGTCGCCGCCGGTCTGACACCCGCCTGAACCGCGCTCCCCACGAGAGTGATCGCCTCACTCCCGCCGGAGCAGGGAGTCCAGCCACGACAGGAGCTGCTCGGCCTGTTCACGCTGCATGCTTCGCAGCCGTGACCCACCGGGTAGCGCGCAGTCGCGCCAGGCCCTGCCGGCGAGCCCGGCGAGCGCCACGTTCACATGCTCGTCGGGCGTGTCACGCCAACAGGACCGTCTCAGCACGGCTTCCGGATCGTGTCCGCACAACGCCAGGTCGGGCAGCAACCGGATCAGGTCCGTCCAGCCCGGCGCCGTCCACAGATGAGTCCAGTCGACGATTCGTAGCCGCCCCTCGGGCTCCCGGATCACGTTGTCGCGCCGCAGATCTCCGTGATGCAGCGCGACGCCCGGTGCGAGCACGGCGGTCCAGCGGGCCTCCAGCTCGGCGAGCCGCGCCACCGGCACGGAGATCGGCGGGGGCCGGCTCACTCCGAGCGTCGCCCAATCGCCGAGCAAGGGCACGAAATCATCGGCGTACGGCCGGACGCCCTCGATCGGACCTGATGCGAGCCGCTCGCGCATCCGGGCGGTGACCCGCAGCAACTCGTCGACGTCGGCGGTGGTCCATTCCTCCACGGCCGTCCCGTCGACCACCTCGTAGGCGGCTACCCGCCATTCGCCGCACGACCCCGCTCCCGCGAGCCGCGGCCCGAGATCACCGACCGTTTCGGCCAGAGCAGTCCCGGCTTCCACAGCCTCACCGAGGCCGTTCCCGATCGGCGCGGCCTTGACGAACAACCGAGCTCCGGACCGCCCGTTCACCACCGAGGCGATCGACGGTGTGAACCCGGCCTCCGCGGCCCGCTCCACCACGACCGGCTCCCCGAGCAGCCCGGCCACCCAGTCCCGAACCGCATCAGGCGCCTCGCTCAGCAACGGCCGCCGATCGACACTCACCACCGCCACTGTAGAGAGCAGATCACACGTCACCGACATGCTCAGCGCACATGCGACCGGTCACGTGCGGTTCGGTGAGGCCGCGCCGGCTGGCCGCCTCCGCAGAAAGTCACCGAAACACGCCGCTCCCCGGCGCCACGAACAGGGCGAGAGCGGCGCGTCATGCCGTCAGGAAAGAGTGGTATCGGCCCACTGTCGAATGACTCGGCGCCGGCAGACGAGCACTACGCCGGTTGCCGGCACGACTCCCGGGACCGGCCGACGAATTCCGGCCGACGGATCCCGATCGACGAATACCGGCCGGATCCGATCGGCGAATAGGGGCCGACGTAACCCAGCCGACGTAACCCGGCCCACACAGACAGCGGCCCACAGACACCGACCGACAGACACCGGCCCACAGACACCGACCGACAGTTACCGATCGACGAATGCGGGCCGATCGGATGGACGAGTACGGGGCGATCGAGAAAGCCGATCGACAGATGCCGGCCGGCGCAGACCCGCAGACGAAACCCGCCGACGGACAAGGCGACCGGCATCACCCGGAGAGCGCAACGGCCCAGGTCAGCCGAGAATGGCCGCGGCGAGCACGATGCCGAGCACAGCGCCGGCCGCACCGGCGGCAGCGGCGTAGAAGCCGAGCGGGCGGTCACCGAGGAAGCCGCCGACCAGGCCGAGGATGATGGCGACCAGGCCGAACATGAACGGCCAGAACAGGACGGCCAAGCCCGCGAACACGAAGGCGATGATCGTGCAGATACGGGCGGCGCTAACGGTCTGGCGGCTGGTGGTGTGCGACATCTCGGGCTCCTCCCGGCGACTTTCTTTGACGCCTCCTGTCTACCCAGGACGGGCGGTGGCCATACCTGAGCGGACCATCGCTCCACCACGGAAGCCGAGACGGCACAGCCGAACCGGCGCTCACGCGAGCATGCGGGCGAACTCCTCCGGGTCGATGACGGGGATGCCGAGTTGGGCCGCCTTCTTCGCCTTGCTGGTCGTGGTCTCCGCCGTCACGAGGGCGGTCGTCTTGGCCGACACGCTGCTGCTGGCCGATCCGCCCAGAGCCTCGATCCGCTCGCTCACCGTGGTGCGTGTGTAGCCGGGCACCGAGCCGGACACCACATAGGTCTGCCCGGCCAGCGGTTTCGCGCCGCCGTCGTCGACGACCTCCATGGTCAGGCCGAAACCGGTGAGACGATCGATCACGTCACCCATCGCGGCCAGGCCGTCGACGACGTGCTGCGCTTTGATCAGGCCCATCTTGTCGATCTCGGCGATCTCCTCGACGGTGGCCGCACGCAGCGCCGCCATCGACTTGAACCGGGCGGCGAGCCAGCGACCGACGCTGCGGCCGGTCATCCGGATGCCGAGGCCGGTGACGACCCGATTGAACGGCTGCTGCTTGCTCGCCTCCAGCCCGGCGATGATCCGCTCGGCGTTGGACCGGCCCAGCATCACCGTGCCCCCGGCGACTGTCTTTCCCACCGGCAGATCGGCGATGGCGTCGACGGTCAAGGCATACAGGTCGGCGACGTTGCGGGCCAGGCCCGCCTCGATCACCGCGTCACAGAAGGAGTCGCCGGCCCCGTCGACGTCGAGGGCCTCCCGGCTGCACCAGTAGGCCAGCGCGTTCGCCGCGGCGCACGAAGCGGTGTGGCAACGCCAGAGCAGGCTCGACCTGTCCCACGCCTCACCGCACTGGGGGCACACCTCGGGCGCCACCCAGGGGGTCAGGCCGTGTGGCTGGTCGCCGATGGGCGAGGTCACCCGGGGGATGACGTCACCGGCTCGCCACACCGCGACTTTCTGCCCGATGGCGAGCCCCTGCTCGGCGACCCACTGTGGGTTGTGGAGGGTGGCCTTGGTGACCGTGGTGCCGCCGACGACGACCGGGTCGATGATGGCGCGCAGGCTGATCCGGCCGGTCCGGCCGACCCGCACCTCGATGTCGCGCAGGTAGGTGGAGGCGGTGTCCGGTGGGTACTTGAAGGCGACCGCCCAATAGGGGGTGCGGCTGGCCAGCCCCAACCGGCGTCGGGTGGACTCGGCATCGGCCTTGATGACCGCGCCGTCGATCGGGAACACCAGGGTGGCCCGCCGGCTGCCGATCACCTCGATCGCCGTGTTGACCTGCTCGGCCGTGAAGCACTCGCCGGCGACCTCGGGGATCAGCCGGCAGGCGGCCGGGAAGCCGAGCTCCTCGGCCCGGTCCATCCGCCCCAGGTGGGTGCCGGCCGGGTCGACGCCGTCGCCGGTGATCTCGTAGGTCGCGAACGTCATGGGCGCCTCGTAGGCCCGGTCGATGCTGCGGATCGCCCCGGCGACCGCGCCCCGCGAGTTGACGAACGGCTTGCCACCCGCGGCGACCCGGTTGGCGCCGGCCGCCTCGAAGTCGTCGACGGTCATGTAGACCTCGCCGCGCACCTCACCCGTCCAGGGTGCGGTCAGCTCGGCCGGCAGGCCGGTGATGCCGCGCCGCACCTGGGCGGTCACGTCCTCGCCGGTGGTGCCGTCGCCGCGCAGTGCCGCGAGAACGAGCCTGCCGTCGACATACTCCGCCCGGATCGCGAGCCCGTCGAGCTTCACCTCGACCAGGCAGGCGTCGCCGCCCAGGGTGGCGACGAACGCCTCGACCTCCTCCGGCGTCTTGATCTTGTCTAGGGAGAGCATCGCCGTCGGGTGCCGCACGTCGCCGCCCGCAGAGGCCCCCGCGGCCACTGCGGTGGTGACGCCCCGGTCGTCCCACTCCGGATGCTCGGCCACCGATGCCGCGATCCGGTCGGCGAGCTCGTCGTATTCCCCGTCGGTCATCACCGCGTCGCCGGTGTCGTAATAGACCCGAGCCGCCCCACGAGCCGACTCGACGGCCTCGTCGAACGCGCCGCGATCCTCGAAGGGAGGGGCTGAGCCGGAGGAGCCGAAGGCCACCTCAGAAGACGACAACCCGTCGGTTTCCGGTGAACGATTTACCATGCCCGAAGGGTACGGCCAGGGTCCGACAAAAATTCGCCGCTTCGGATCCGTGACACCACCCGGGGGCACCGCTGGAGCCGCTCGTCGAGGAACCGGCCACCGGCCAGTGTCCGCCGCGAGCGTCACCGGGCGTCCGGAGCTGCGCGTCCACGTCGACCGGCATGCCGGGCAGGCTAATCACTCGATCGGATCGGCGGCACCGGTGCTCCGGTGAGGTAGGCCCGGATCCGCCGCACGTGACCGGGCCGCAGCCCTCGGCTCTCGTCCGGCGCGATGGTCAGCGCTCTCCCGTCCGCCGCCCAGGCCGCGCATTCGTCCGCGTGGTGCCCCACCTCGACGTCGTCGGTCCAGACGAGCGGCCGCCCGGCCTCGACGACCCGCCGTGCCGCATCGATCTTGGCAGCGCAGGCCTCCATCCCCTTGACGGGCTCGGTGAACGCCCGGGGAAGCACCGGAAGGCCGAACGCCTCCTCGATCGCGTCCGCGTCACTGCACCAGGTGGTGCACCAGACGACCTCGGCGAGCCCTTCGTCGTGGACGGCGCGAACGGCAGAGACGAGGCGTGGCTCGTAGCGGATCCGATAGTCGTAGGCGTCGGCGCGGGACCAGACCTGCACGAGGTGCGGCCGGGAATGCCACCAGCCGGCACGGAACGCGTTGATCACACCGTCGACGTCGAGCAGCCAGACCGGTTTCACGTCTTCCCCGAGAGCAGCGCGCGGATCCCGGCAACATAGTAGGGGGCGTCGGTCTGCGGCAGGAGCAGCCGCTGCAGGATGTAGCCCTGCACGAGGCTGAGCATGGCCGCGCCGACCTGGTCCGGTGTCACCTCGGCGGGCAGGTTTCCGGCGTCCTGCCAGCGCCGGGCCGCCTCCGCGCAGTGGCCCCGAAGCCGGACCACGACGTGGGAGACGCGGGCGAGCACGTCCGGATTACGAAGAGCCTCGGACCATGTCTGTACGGCCAGACGCGTCATGTCGGCCCCGATGACGGGATGGTGGATCAGCTGCCCCGCGATGCCCTCGACCATGGCGCTGGTCACGTCGGCCGGTGATGGGACGGCGTCCCCGGCCAGCAACTCGCCGAACACGTCGTCAGCGGTCGACATGACGAACTCGGCGACAGCCTCGATCAGCTCGTGCTTGCTGCGGAAATAGCTGTAGACGGCGCCGGCGGACAGCCCCGACTCGGCGATGATCCCGGCCATCGAGGTGGCGTGGAACCCGTTGGCGGCGAAGAGCCGGGCGGCGGCCGCGAGGATCTCGGCCCGGCGTCCGGCGCGGTGTGACTCGGTGACCCGTGGCATGCGCCAAAGCTAAAACGAACGGTCATTCTTGACAAACGGCAGCCATCGGTGGACTCTGAAAAACGAACAACCGTTCTCTTAAAGGAGTCGACATGACCAGCGACAAACCGTCGTCCTGGCCGCAGGTCGCCGCGACGGTCGGGCTGCTCACGGTCATCATCAGCGTGCTGCTCACCGCCTTCGCATGGCCGGCCGTCCGGTCCACGGTTCACGACATCCCGATCGCCGTGGTCGGGCCCGCCCCCGCCGTGCAACAGGTCACCGCCGCCCTCGAGCAGCGCCTGCCCGGCGCCTTCGAGATCACCGCGGTCGACAGCACGGCCGCCGCCGAACAGCTGATCCGCGACCGGGAGGCGTACGGTGCCATCGACCTGAGCAGCGGAAAGCCGCAGGTCGTCACCGCCTCCGCGGCCAGCGCCCCGGTGGCGCAGACCCTGTCCGCCCTGGCCGCAGGTCTGGCCCAGGGCGAGACGCCCGCCGTGGCGGCCCGCGACCTGGTCCCGCTGCCGTCCGACGACCCGCGCGGCGCCGGCCTGGCCGCCGGGGCCCTGCCCCTGGTCATCGGCGGCATCATGGCCGCCGCCCTGCTCACCGCCCGCCTGCGCGGCGCCGCACAGCGGGTGACCGGCGCGCTGGCCTTCGCGATCGCCGGAGGCCTGGCGATGGCCGCGATCCTGCAGTTCTGGCTGGGCTCGCTGAGCGGCGACTATCTCGCCAACGCGGGCGGGATCGCGTTGAGTGTCGGCGCCACCGCTCTCACCCTGCTCGGACTGGAGTCGCTGCTCGGTGTGGCCGGCCTGGGCCTGGGCGCGGCGACGATGATGCTGGTCGGCAACCCGCTGTCCGGGGTCTCCTCCGCCCCGCAGATGCTGCCCGGCTGGTCCGGCGAGCTCGGCCAGCTGCTGCCGCCCGGCGCCGGTGGGTCGCTGCTGCGCTCGACCGCCTTCTTCGACGGCGCCGGCGCGACTCACCCGGTCGTCGTCCTGTCCTGCTGGCTCGCCCTCGGCGCCCTGCTCTGCCTGGCGAGCGCCGTGCGATCCCGCCGCCGGACGGCGCCGGCCGCCGCCGAGCCGGCCGCGCGGGAGACCGCGACGGTCTGACCGGCGCACCAGCGAGCGGCCGCCTCCGAGGAAACGGAGGCGGCCGCTCGATGTCCTCAGAAGTCGTCGTCGAAGGAGACGCTTCCGGAGACCCCTACCTGGTACGCGGAAACGCGCCGCTCGAAGAAGTTGGACAACTCCTGGACGTCCTGCAGCTCCATGAACGCGAACGGGTTCCGGCTGCCGTACATCGGGTCGATGCCGAGCGCGGCGAGCCGCCGGTCCGCGACGTGTTGCAGGTATTCGCGCATGTCGGCCAGGGACAGTCCGCTGACGCCCTGTTCGAGCAGGTCCTCGGCGAACTGGACCTCGCATTCCACCGCTTCGGCGAGCATGTCGCGGACCTGCTGCTCCATTCCGGCGTCGAACAGATCCGGCTCCTCGGCCCGCACCTGGTCGACGACCTCGAAAGCGAACGCCATGTGCATGCTCTCGTCGCGGAACACCCAGTTGGTGCCGGACGCGAGCCCTTGCAGCACACCCCGTGACCGCAGGAAGTAGACGTAGGCGAAAGCGCCGTAGAAGAACAGCCCCTCGATGCACGCGGCGAAACAGATGACGTTGAGCAGGAACGCTCGGCGATCGTCACGAGAGCGAAGAGCACGCAGCTCGAAGACCGAGTCGATCCACTTGAAGCAGAACTCGGCCTTGCGCGCGATCGACGGGATGTTCTCGACGGCGGCGAACGCCTCGAAACGCTCCTGCTCGTCGGGCACATAGGTGTCCAGCAGGTTCAGATAGAACTGGACGTGCACGGCCTCCTCGAACAACTGCCGCGACAGATAGAGCCTGCCCTCCGGCGAGTTCACGTGCTGATACAGGTTGAGGACCAGATTGTTGGCCACGATCGTGTCGCCGGTGGCGAAGAACGCGACCAGCCGCGACACCAGGTGCTGTTCGGCGGGCGTCAGCTTGGCCAGGTCGGCGAGGTCGCCGTGCAGGTCGACCTCCTCCACGGTCCAGGTGTTCTTGATGGCGTCCTTGAACCGGTCGAAGAAGTGCGGATACTTCATCGGCCGCAGGGTCAGGTCCATTCCGGGGTCCAACAGCATTACTGGCACGCCTCACACGATTCGGGGTTTTCCAGGGAACAGAGCTCGGCCTCGGTCAGCGCCGGAATCAGCGAGACCGGCGCGGCCTGCACCGGGATCACCGCCGCCGGAGCCACCGACACGGTCGCCTGCTGAATACGCGTCGCCGGCCGCGAGCGCAGGTAGTAGCTGGTCTTGAGACCGGCCTTCCAGGCGTAGAGGTACATCGACGACAGTTTGTTGATGGTCGGCGCGGCCATGAACAGGTTCAGCGACTGCGACTGGTCGATGAACGGGGCACGGGCCGCGGCCAGGTCGATCAGGGCGCGCTGCGGCAGTTCCCAGGCGGTGCGGAACAGCTCTTTCACCGAGTCCGGGATCTCGGCGATGCCCTGCACGGAGCCCTCGGCCCGCTTGATCTGCTCCCGGATCTCCGGCGTCCACAGGCCACGGGACTTGAGCTCCCGTACCAGATAGGTGTTGATCTGCAGGAACTCGCCGGACATCGTCTCCCGTTTGAAGAGGTTGGAGACCTGTGGCTCGATGCATTCGTAGGCGCCGGCGATGGAGGCGATCGTCGCCGTCGGCGCGATCGCGACCAGCAGCGAATTGCGCAGGCCGTGCTCGGCGATGGCGGCACGCAGGGCGTCCCACCGCGCGATCTGCGACAGCGACGCGCCCCACAGGTCCGGGTGCAACTCACCCTTGGCGGCACGGGTCTCGGGGTACGCCGGATGCGGGCCGAACTGCTCGGCAAGGGCGACCGACGTCTCCAGTGCGGTCAGGAAGATCTCCTCCTGCACCCGGGTCGACAGTTCCCTGGCCTCCGCCGAGTCGAACGGCAGCCGCAGGGTGAAGAACGCGTCCTGCAAGCCCATCAGCCCGAGCCCGACCGGCCGCCAGCGTGGATTCGACGCCGCGGCCTGCTGCGACGGGTAGTAGTTGATGTCGATGACCCGGTCCAGATGGACGACCGCGGTCCGGACGGTCTCCCTCAGCTTGTTCCAGTCGACATCGTCCCCATCGACGTGCGCAGCGAGGTTGATCGAGCCGAGATTGCACACAGCCGTCTCGGCGTCGTTGTTGACTTCGAGGATCTCGGTGCACAGGTTCGACAGGTGAATGACGTTGCCCGGCTCACCGGTCTGATTCGACAGAGCGTTCGAGCGGTCCTTGAACGTCATCCACCCGTTGCCGGTCTGTGCGAGTGTGCGCATCATCCGCCCGTACAGATCCCGGGCCTTGACGGTCTTGACCGCCTTCTTCTCCGCCGCCCGGTACGCCTCGGTGAACGCGTCACCGAACAGATCGGGCAGCTCCGGAGCCTCCGACGGGTCGATCAGCGACCATTCCTCGTCGGCTTCGACCCGGCGCATGAACTCGTCCGGAATCCAGTTGGCGAGGTTCAGATTGTGGGTACGCCGTGACTCCTCACCGGTGTTGTCGCGCAACTCCAGGAACTCCTCGACATCCGGATGCCACGGCTCCAGGTAGACACAGGCCGCGCCCTTGCGCCGCCCGCCCTGATTGACCGCCGCCACACCCGCGTCGAGCGTCTTCAGGAACGGCACGATGCCGTTCGACTTCCCGTTCGTGCCGCGAATCAGCGCGCCCCGGCCACGGATCCGCGACCACGCGATCCCGATGCCGCCGGAGAACTTCGACAGTTTCGCGACCTGGTGATAACGCTCGTAGATGGAGTCGAGCTCGTCCATCGGCGAGTCGACCAGGAAACACGACGACATCTGCGTGTGCCGGGTTCCGGAGTTGAACAGCGTCGGTGAGCTGGGCAGATACGCCAGCGACGACATCAGTCGGTAGAAGCCGATCGCCTCACGCGCGTCCTGGGAGAGCCCGCACGCGACGCGCAGCAGCCAGTACTGCGGGGTCTCCACGACCAGGCGTTCCTGCGGATGGCGCAGCAGGTAGCGGTCGGCGACCGTCCGCAGACCGAAGTACTCGAACCGCAGGTCACCGGAGAGATCCACGGCGTCGTCGAGCTTGCGGGCGTTACCGGCCACGAAGGCCGCGGTCTCGTCGCCGATCAGTCCGAGGCCGTGCGCGTAGCGGATCGACTGGCTGAAACTCGCGACACCCTGCCCCCGGACCTCCTTGTCGACATACGCCACCAGCAGTCGCGCCGCGAGCTTCGAGTACTGCGGCTCCTCACCGATCAGCTCGGCAGCCGTCTGGATGGAGAGTTTGTCCAGCTCGGCGGTGGTCGCTCCGTCGTACAGCCCGCTGATGGTCTTGGTCGCCACCCGCAGGGGGTCGACCTCGTCGAGGTCGGCGACCCACAACTCCACCGCACGAACGATCTTGTTGACGTCGACCGGCTCCAGATCGCCGTTTCTCTTGCGCACCTGCATCGCGTGCCGGCGTTGTTCCGGCACGGCCGTCTGCTGCGGCGTGATCGTCATGCCCTCTCCTCGCGAGCTGGGCGCGCGGGGGCAGACACCATCGGTCCCCGGCCAGGCGGGGCCCTGCGGCGTCGGCCGTCCCACGCGGCCTTCGACCGCCGCACACCACGGTGGCGTGCGGCGCGCTGGCAGGTCTTCGGACTCGTGGGCACGGCGTGACGCCACCTACTGGCCGTCGCTTCCCAGGCTCGTGCGAGCCCAGTGCTTCTGTGACGGCGGTCGTTCCCACTCACCGCTGCGGGGCAGTCCCGGTTTCCCACCGGGTTCCCTGTTGCCTCGGGCAGGCCGAATGCCGACCTGTCCGAACCAGCTGCGGGAGACACCATATATGGGCGGCTTCCCAATCTCCTAACCCAACATGGTGTGTTGACCTTGTCACTTCTCCGCGGTGTCGGATTCACGCCGCAGCGCCCGTGGTGGCCACCGCCTCGAGAGCAACCCCGCCGAAGATCCGATGGCCGCCGCCTGTTCGGGCTGCGAGGTGGTCGCCGTCGACCCGGCCGCCGCCCGGGACGCGGCCTCCGGAAAGGTCGTCAAACCGATCCCGACTTTCGGGTAGACATTGATCCATGACATACCCACCACCGCGGTATCACGGGATCACCGGAGAGAAGAGCGCCCTTCACCGGCCCGCCGGCACGCCGCCCGACTTCGTTTACCCGAACAACGGGACCCGGGTCCACCACCTGTCGACCGGGGCTTCCACGGGCGGGCTCTTCGGCCTCTACCGGTGGGAGTGCGGGCCCGGCGTCACCGGCCCCGAGCCCCACTTCCACCGTACGATCAGCGAGTCGTTCTACATCCTCTCCGGTGTCATGAGCATCTACAACGGCGAGAAGTGGATCGAAGCGGAGCCGAACGACTGGGTGCACGTGCCGATCGGCGGGATCCACGCATTCAAGAACCGGTCCGGCGCGCCCGTGTCGATGCTGCTGCACTTCTCCCCCGGAGCACCGCGGGAAAGCTATTTCGAGGGCATCGCGCACCTCGACGAGATGACCGAGCAGGAACGCACCGAGTTCTATCTCAAGCACGACAACATCTGGCTGGACTGACCGTTTTCCGGGCTCCCTCCGGCGGGGAGCCCGGACCGGCGCCGGTCGATTAGGGTCGGGGCATGACGTCAGTCCTCGACACCGGTGTCTTCGATTCGCTGCGCCTCGACGCCGTGCCCGACCAGGAGGCGCTGCGCCGGGTCTACGACCTTCCCAGCGAAGCCGCCGTGCGCAAGCAGATGACCGAGCTCACCGAGCAGACCCGCCAGTTGATCGCCTGCTCGTCGCTGGTCCTGGTCGCCAGCGTCGACGCCGCGGGCAACTGTGACGTCTCCCCGCGCGGCGGGCCCGCCGGTTTCGTCTCGGTCCTGGACTCGCGGACCGTGGCGATCCCCGACGCGACCGGCAACAAGCGGCTCGACACCTGGCAGAACGTCATCGCGACCGGGCGGGCCGGGCTGCTGTTCATCATCCCCGGGCGCACCACGACGCTCCGGCTCAACGGCCGGGCCTGCATCTCCACCCGCCCCGACCTGCTGTCCCAGCTGACCGCCGTGGGCAAGCCCCCGGCCAGCGCGCTGGTGGTCGGGATCGACGAGGTCTACCCGCACTGCCCCAAGTCGCTGCTGCGCGGCAACGCCTGGAAACCGGACCAGTGGCTCCCCGCCGACGCCCAGCCGACCTCGGCCGAGGTGACCCTGGCCCAGCTGCGGATGCCGGACCTGACCATCGCCGACATCGAGCAGAACGAGGCGGACGCGCTGAAGTACCGATACGAGTGACGGACATGAATCGGATGCGTGCGGAGGCCCTCGCGAAATCCGCGCGCCCGCTACCTCCGGGCCGCCGGGACGAGGGTCGCGACACCGGGGCGCGACGTGGAGGCCTTCCGGATCGGGCCGCTCGATGGCCGTACCGAAGGGGATCGATCTTCAAGGGTTTGCGGCCAGGGCCGCCTCGTTCACCTCGGCCAGGATGGTCGTCGCGCCGGTCTCGGTCGCCAGTGTGCGGGCCTCGGTGACCATGTCGGTGGTGTCACGGCCCTCGGCTGCCGCGATGTAGATCAGACCGACCAGGTTCGCCGCTACGCCGGCCGGGAAACCGTGCTCGCGGCGCAGCGCCGTCGACTCCTCCAGCAGCTCGCGGGCGGCCGTCAGATTGCCGGCGCGATGCTCGGCGACACCCAGATGCCGCAGCGCGAAAGACCTGGTCAGCGGGTCGCCGTGGTCCGCGGCCCGGCGGAGGTACGGCACCGCCGCGGCATCGTCCTGGCGCACCACCTGGTGAAAGATCCCGGTCCAGGCCAGCGCCTCGGCCTCGCCGGTGACGTCCCGGGCCCGGCGGAAGAGGGTCACCGACCGGTCCAGCAGCGGCAACTCCTCGTCGTGGTCGCCGGTCCCGGTGAGGAAGCGGGCGTGCGCCAGCTTCGCCCGGCTCAGGCACGTCTCCGCCTCCTGCACGGCCAGCCGCCGGTCGGCGCCGGCCAGCTCGCCCGGATCTCCGGCGAACGCGGCTCGCTCGTACGCGTGCGACGGCGCGAACCGTGGAGTGGCACGCCGCAGGTCCTTGCGCATCTGCTGGGTGGTGACCTGGTAGCCGGAGGTGCGGTAGAGGTCGGCGGCCGTCGGGTTCGCGCCGAAGACGTTGAGCTCCAGCGCGTGCGCCCCCTGCTCGCGGGCCGCCGCCTCACCCGCCGCCAGCAGCGCCCGGCCCAGGCCGCGCCCACGATGCTCAGCCGCCACCTCGATGTCGTAGAGGAACGCGCAGTCGGGGACGCCGCGCGGATGGGCGAGGCCGATCCACAGCCGGCCGATCGGCTCGCCGTCGACCGTGCCCGTCAGGATCAGCATGCCCTCGGTGGCCGCGCCCTGTGGCAGACGCGCCGCGTCCTCCTCGAGGGCCCGCTCGTAGGCACCCGCGGCCGGCCAGTTTCCCGCCGCGACCTGGTCCGCGGCGTAGTCGGTGGCGAGGTCGTGCTGCCAGCGGTCGTACTCGGTCGCGGTCATCGGCCGCACCCTCACGTCGGTCATCCGAAAAAGTTTAGGGAAGCCGGTAGAAATCGTGGGGGCCCGTTCGTCATGCCGGTGTCCGAGGTGAGAGGAGCACGAGACATGGACCTGATCACGGGTACGGGCGTGGCCGTCGCGATAGTGGTGCCGCTGCCCCGCGAACGGGTGTGGGAGCTGGTGACCGCGGTCGAACGGGTCGGCGAGTGGAGTCCCGAGGCGACCGGCGGCCGCTGGTGCGACGAGAGCCCGGGCCCGGCCGCGGGCGCCCGGTTCATCGCGACGAACCGCTACCCGAACGGCTCCGAGAGCACGGTGACCTGCATCGTCAGCGAGGCTCGCGAGCGAGAGACGTTCGCCTGGGACGTCCTCGACGACGCCGGGGCCACCGGGTCGTCGTGGCGGTACGACCTCACCGACGGCAGCACGCCGGGCAGTACGGTCGTGCGGCAGTCGTTCCGGCACGGGCCCGGCACGACCGGCGCGCGTGCGGGCGGCGAGATGGGCGGGCGGCTGACCGCCCTGTGCAGCAACATGATGACGACGATCACGGCGATGACGGGGGTGGCACGATGAGATATCTGATGCTGGTGTGTGTGGATCCGGACTTCACGCCGGGAGCCGACGACGGCAGACCGGACGTCGACGACTGGGCCGGCGAGATGGACGGCAAAGGGATCCGCCTCATGGGCGACCGCACCCGGCCGGCGAGCGCCGCCACCACGGTTCGCGTGCGCGGCCGCGAGGTGCTGGTCACCGACGGGCCGTTCATCGAGACGAAAGACGTGATCGCCGGGTTCGACGTCCTCGAGTGCGACGACCTGGACCAGGCCATCGAGGTCGCGTCGAAACACCCCATGGCGTGGGCCGGGGCGATCGAGCTGCGGCCGGTGTGGCCCTGGGGTGATGAGTAACGACATCGCCGCGGTCTACGCCGACGGGTGGAGCCGGATCGTCGCCACGATGATCCGGCTCACCGGCGATTGGAGTCTCGCGGAAGAGTGCACACAGGAGGCCTTCGCGACCGCGCTGCGGGTGTGGCCGGAGACCGGGACACCCGACCAGCCGCTCGCCTGGCTGACCACGGTGGCCCGCCGGACCGCGATCGACCGGGTCCGCCGAGCCTCGGTCGAACGGGCGAAACTGCGGGAGGTCGCCATGGAACCCGCTCCGTGGACGGTCGACTCGGAGATCCCCGACGACCGCCTGGAACTCATGTTCACCTGTTGCCATCCGGCGCTCAACGTGGAGGCGCAGGTCGCGCTGACGTTGCGCGGGGTCGCCGGGATGAGCACGGCGGAGATCGCGCGGGCCTTCCTGGTGCCGGAGAAGACGATGGGACAGCGGCTGTTCCGGGCCAAGCAGCGGATCAGGCAGGCGGGCATCCCGTTCCGGGTCCCGCCGGGCCACCTGCTGCCGGAGCGGCTGTCGGCGGTGTTGCACGTGCTCTACCTGCTGTTCAACGAGGGCTATTCCGGCCCGTCGCGCCGTGAGGGCGCCGGCACACCACATCTGTCGGAGCCCGACAGCACACCACATCTGTCGGAGTCCGGCACACCGCATCTGTCGAAAGCCGGCACACCGCATCGTGAGGGGGCCGGGAGACCACGCCGCGACGGCGGCGCCGAGACCGGGCCGGGAGGGAACGGGGACCTGTGCCGGGAGGCGATCCGGATCGGGCGGACGCTGGCCGGGCTCATGCCCGACGAGCCTGAGGCGCTGGGACTGCTCGCGTTGATGCTGGTGCAGGACGCCCGCCGCGCCGGGCGGATCGGGGCCGACGGGACGCTGCTCACGCTGGACGACCAGGACCGCAGCCGGTGGGACCGGGACCGCATCGAAGAGGGCGCCGCACTCTGTGAACGGGCGCTGCGCCGAGGGCGAGCCGGGGCGTTTCAGCTGCAGGCGGCGATCGCGGTCTGTCATGCGACGGCGGTCGGTGTCGACGAGACGGACTGGCCGCAGATCGCCGGACTCTACGACCATTTGCGGCGGGTCGCCCCGAGCCCTGTCGTGGACCTCAACCGGGCGGTCGCCGTCGCCATGGCCGACGGGCCGGAGGCAGGGCTCGGCCTGGTCGACGCCATCGACGGGCTGGACGGCTATCACCTGCTGCACGCCACCCGCGCCGACCTGCTGCGGCGGGCCGGCCGCGACGACGAGGCGGCCGGCAGCTGGCGTCGTGCGCTCGAGCTGGCGCCCACCGAGGCGGAGCGGCGGCTGCTCACCGACCGGCTAGCAGCCTCTCAGCGAACCGGGCCTCGAACCGGGCCGCCGACCGTGCCACGGCCGGGAGGGTGATCACGAAAGCCACCGCCAGGAGGCCGTAGAACGCGACCTTGGTCATGTAGGCGTCGCCGAATCCCAGCAGCTCCGGTAGCTCTTTGGCGTCGCTCGGCAGCGACCAGCCCCAGAGGACCCAGGTGAGGCCGCCGAGGACCGCGGCCCACCAGGTCGCGACCGCGGTGAAGGCGATCGTGCTGGGGATCCAGCGCAGGCCGGCGTGAGCCATGTCGCGCCAGGTCTGGGCATCGGCCAGCACGGCGAACAGCCTCGGGAGGAGGGTGGCGGACTCCGCCGTACGGTAAGAGGGGTGGTGGATCTCCCGCTCCAGGACCGGCGCGATCCTCTCGCGCTCCGTGGCGGCGAAGCCGCGGGCCTGCATCAGGGCGAAGAAGCTCAACGGCACACCCACCCACAGCACCGCCAGGCCCAGCCCCACCGAGAGCGCGGTGACGCAGACGAGGACCGCGGCCAGCGCCAGCGGCAGGCCGGACAGGACATAGCGGGTGTCGGCAGCCAGCCTGGGCAGGACACGGGCGACCGGGGCGGGGATGAGGACCGGTTCGAGCTGCGTCGTCGTCATGCTGTCGACGCTATGCAAAGCGGGGTCGGTTGTGGATACAGCGGGCCCTAGGGTTGAGGGTAGTGCTGGCACTACCTTCGGCGGGTCACACGACCGAATCCTGAGGTCACACCGGCGCCGCACGCGTCAGCCGATCAGTGAGGTGTCGCCTCCAACGCCGAGACCCCGAGGGGACGGCCGGCTCAGCCGAGACCCCTGAGGGGGCGGCCGGCTCAGCCGAGACCTCCGAGGGGGCGGCCGGCTCGGCCGGGATCGCCGCGATGCCCGCGAGGATCAGCACCCCACCGGCCATCTGCAGCGGCGTCAACCGCTCCCCCACGACGATCCAGGCGAGGATCGACGCGAACACGACCTCCAGCAATCCGACGAACGATGCCAGCCGGGACCCGAGCCGACCCGAGCCGAATATGCCTGTCGCGTACGCCACCGCCGTCCCGAAGAATGCCACCACCATGAGCGGCACCCACCACGGCACGACCGCCCCGAGCAGTGGAACCTCGCCGAACCGCATCTCCATCGGCACGATCCCGACGAGCCCGGCCACCCCGAGAGTGAGGCCGCCGAGCAGCAGCCCGGTGCCGGCGAGCGCGACCGGCGGGAGGCCGTCGGCGGGCCGGGCGGCGACCATGAAGTAGACCGCGCACCCGACGGCCGCGGCGAACGCGAGGGCCACCCCGACCGGGTCGACGGCGCCGAGTGCACCGGGTCCGATGACCAGCACCAGACCGCCGATGGCAAGCACCGAGCCGACCAGCACCATCGGCCGGGGCACGCGCCGGGTGGTGACGGCGACCCAGATGACCAGCAGCAGCGGCGCCAGGTATTCGACGAGCAGGGCGGTGGACACCGGGATGAGCCGGATCGCCGCGAAGTAGGTGAGCTGGGTGAACGCGACCGCGATGACGCCCATGCCGAGGATCCGCCGGCGGCCCCGCCACAGCGCGTCCCACCGGCCGCGCAACGAGAACAACACGAGCGGCAGCAGCAACAGCCCCGCGACGATGGCGCGGGCGGTGACGGCGGCGGCCGGTGACCAGCCCGTTTCGAGCAGCGGCTTGATGAATGCGCCAGAGGTGGCGAAGGTGGCGGCCGAGGTGACCGCGGCGGCCAGCCCGACGAGCTGCGGCGATTTCACGACGACCCCCAGTGATGGGCTAAATTACTTACGCCCCTCACGCTAGGCCGCCCCGGATAAGGAGTCAACTTGCTTTTCGCCCCTGACACGGAGGAGGCGCTGCAATTCGTCGTGGAGCTCGCCAACACCACGGCCGGCGCCTCTCGCTCCGGCGACGACGAACTCACCACACTCGAGGACCTCGATGCGCTGCTCGTCACCTACTCCGGCCGCAAGGACCGCGACCAGGCCGAGCTCCAGGCCGTCCGGGAGACCCGCGACCAGCTGCGCGAGGTCTGGTCGCTGGATCGCGACGACGCCGTGGAGGCGGTGAACCGGATGCTGCGCGAGGCGCACGCCGTCCCCTACCTCACCCGTCACGACGGCTCGGACTGGCACATCCACGCCACCGGCCAGGACGCGCCCCTGGCCGAGCGGATCCGCGTCGAGGCAGCCATGGCCCTGATCGACGTCATCCGCATGGACGAGACCGGCCGCCTGCGTGTCTGCGACGCCGACGACTGCGACGGCCTGTTCATCGATCTCTCCCGCAACGGCTCCAAGCGCTTCTGCTCGGTCCGCTGCGGCAACCGCGTCAACATGACGGCCTTCCGGGCGAGAAGATCCGAGAAACCATGATCCGGTACGGCCACGCAGAGTCCCCGCCTACACCGCGACGCGGGCGGCCGGTCCCGCCCGACAGCGCGACCGCCGGGCGTATGCGGTGGTCCGGCGGATGGCCCGTACCGCACCGGACAGCCATAGGTCACATATTCGATAGGATTAGTAGGTGCCCCGCCGGAACACCGTCGTCCTCCTCGTCTGCCTCGCCGCCGCCTTCACCACCCTGATCGACCAGGCCAGTCTGAACACCGCGATCCCGGCGCTCCGCAGCTCGCTCGGCGCCGGCCCGGCCACCCTGCAGTGGATCCTCGCCGGCTATTCGCTGACGTTCGGCCTGGCCATGATCCCGGCCGGACGGCTCGGCGACGCGCACGGCCGCAGGTGGCTGTTCGCCGGCGGCATCGCGCTGTTCACGGTTGCCGCCGTGGTGGCCGGCACCGCCTCCGAGGCGTGGGTGGTGGCGGTGGCCCGGCTCGTCCAGGGCGCCGGCGCCGGGATCGTCAACCCGCAGGTCTACGGGATCATCCAGGACCTGTTCACCGGGCGTGACCGGGCCCGCGCGCTCGGCGCCTACGCCACCGTCGGCGGGATCGCGGCGATCCTCGGGCCACTCGTCGGTGGAGCGGTGCTCGGAGCGGCCGGCGATATGGACGGCTGGCGGGTGGTGCTCCTGCTGACCGTCCCGTTCGGGCTCGTCACCGTACCCCTGGCCATGAGGTTTCTGCCCGCCGGGCGGCCGGAGACGTCGCGCCGGACCACATTGGACCTCCCCGGACTGGCCCTTCTCGCCGCCGTGACGCTCTGTCTTCTGCTCCCGTTCGTGCTGCCGGCCGGTCAGGGTCCGCCGACGGTGGTGTGGCCGTTGACCGCCGTCGCCGCGCTGGTGTCGCTGGCCTGGTGGGAGCGGCGCTACGCCCGATCCGGCCGCACCCCGGTGATGATGCCGGAGCTGCTCGGCTCCCGCGGTTTCAGCCTCGGCACGCTGACCGCCATGTTCCAGTTCGGAGCGTCGCTGTCGACCGTCCTGGTGCTGGTGCTCCACCTGCAGGACACCCTGGGCTGGTCACCGCTGGCCGCCGCGTCGACGACCGTCCCGGGAGCCGTCGGCTTCGCGCTGGCGTCCTCGCAGAGCTGGCGCCTGCTGGCCCGTTTCGGCCGTGCCGGTGTGGTCGCGGCTCTGATCGGCTCGGTGCTCGCCATCGCCGCGACCATCGTGGTCCTGCACACCGTCCCCGCGTCGGCACTCGGTCTGGCGCTGTCGTGCACCCAACTCGTGTCGGGCTTCTCCAGTGGCCTGATGATGTCACCGAACCAGGCGCTGACCCTCGCTCACGCGCCGGCCGGCGCGGCCGGACTGGCCGGCGCGTTCCTGCAGGTCTCCCAGCGGATCTCGGCGACGCTGGCGACGGCGGTGGTCACCGGTCTGAGGTCACCTCGCGGGGTGTCACCCCGGCCCTGACGATCTGTCTGGCCATGATGGCGGCCTCGGCCGGGTGCGCCGCCCTGGACCTCCGTGGCCGCCCATCCGGGCCTCAGCCGGCCCGCGCGCTGTCGAGAAGGCTGTTCACCAGGGCGGACACGGTCCGCGGGTCGCGGACGGTGGCGACGAAGTAGCGCCCGGAGGAGAGCTCGACCCGGACACCCGGCCCGCTGCGCAGGATCAGCCCGCGCCCGCGGCCGTCGAGGCTGTAGCGGTAACCCCAGCCGCCCCACGCGGCGATGTGCACCGTGGTGGGCGCCGCCGACACGATCTCCCGCATCGGCACCCGGACCCGCGGCCGTCCCCAGGGCCCGAAGCCGACGGTCAGCCCACGGGCGTCGACGGTGAACCGGGTCCGCACCAGCAGCAGCACGGCCACGGCCACGATCAGCAGGGGCGCGGCCGCCCACACGTCGACGCCGACGGCGAGGGCCACCGCGGCCACCACCAGGGGCAGCAGGGCGAGGTACAGCACGGGCGGCAGGGATGGCGTCTCGCTCCACGCGGCCCGCTGACCCGGCCCCAGGTCGAGCCGATCCAGATCGGCGGGCGGCGCGTCGGCGACCGCCGGCTCCTCGGGGACCCGCCCGCAGGCCAGGGCCACGAGCGCGCCCCAGGCGGCGGATCCGAGGAACAGCACCATGATGTGCCAGGACGGGCTGGGCACCTCGGCGGCGGCGGTCACGTCGAGGGACAGGGCCGCGGTGACAAGCCAGATGGCGGCGGCCCCGGCGGCGACGGCACCGGCCGTGACGGCCAGCGCCCGGCGCACCCGCCACCGCACCGCGGGCACCAGCACGGCGACGAGCGCCGCGAGCACCGGCGCCGCCGCCACGACGAGCAGTGCGGTCACCATGGCGCCGACACCCGTGGTGCCGTCGACACGACCGGCGAAGTCCCAGTGGCTGGGCAGCGGGTCGGGCAGGCGGCCGGTCCACCAGCGGGCGGTGAGGGGAACCACCGCGATCGGCAGCGCGGCCAGCGTCACCGGCAGCAGCCGGCGGACACGTCGTCCGGTTCGTTCGGTCATCGTCGTCCTCCCGTGAATCGTCATGCCAGCTTTCGCACCTCGTCGACCAGTTCCTCGACGTCCATGCCGAGGCGCCGGCCGGCGGCCAGCAGGTTTCGCACGGCGTCGACCAGGTGGGCCCGGTCGGCGGCGTCGCCGCGCCGGACCGTGGCGCCGCGGCCGCGCCGTAGCTCGATCAGGCCCTCGTCGCGCAGCCGCGCATAGGCCCGAAGGATGGTGTGCATGTTGACCTGCAACGACTCGGCCAGATCCCGGGCGGCGGGGAGCCGGTCGCCTGCTGCGAGCGTGCCGGCGGCGACCGCACCGCGCACCTGGGCGGCGATCTGATCGGCGAGCGGCACCCCGGAAGCCGGGTCGATGCGCATCAACATGTTCGCATTCTATGCGAACAATCCAAACAAGCACCACCCACCGAGAGGAACGTTCCTCGATACGATGGGTGACATGGTGTGCCCCACGTGCGGACTCGACAACGACCCGGCCGCGGCCGTGTGCGCACGGTGCAACTCGGCGCTGGCCCCCGCCCCGGTCACCACCCACTACGCGCCGCCGCCCCCACCCACCCGTGCGCGGCCGAACCGACTTCCCCTGATCGCGGGGGTGTCCGTGCTGCTGGTGGCGCTGGCGGTGGCCGCCGGGATCTACATGCGACCGGCCGCGACCGGGCAGGAGGCGGCCCCGCAACCCACCGAGGCGCAGCCGGCCCCGACCACACCGCCGACGACGGATCCCACGACGCAGCCCACCACGACGCCCACGACACCGCCGACGTCGAAGGCGGCCGACCCACGGGCCCAACTGACGGCGATCGACGCCGTGCTGTCCGGCAGTGTGGCCAGCCGCCGCAAGCTCAACCAGGCGATCGAGCAGGTGGGCGGGTGTGACGACCTGCGCGGGGCGGTCGCCGACATCCGTGCGGTCGGCGACGAGCGCCGGTCGCAGATGGATACGGTGCGCGGCGCCGACCTGAGCGCGGTGCCCACCGGCGAGGACCTACGATCCGCCCTGGTGGCGGCGCTGCAGTATGCCTACGACGCCGATCAGGGCTTCCTGGCCTGGGCCGAGCCGACCCTGACCGGCGGTTGCGGGGCCGCCGACGACGCGGGTTACACCCGTGGCCGTGCCGCGTCGACGAGCGCCGGCACGGCGAAGCGGGCGTTCCTGGCCCGCTGGAACCCGTTGGCCCGGGCCAACGGGCTGCGCACCCGCTCCGCCGACGACATCTGAGGTCAGAACGGCCAGTTCTGCGCGACCACGGCCGCGATGGCCCCGATGGCCGCGACCGCCTCGCCGGCCGTCTGCACGCCGGCCAGCCGGTGCCGCAGCCGGCCGAGCGCCTCCTCGACCCGGCCACGGCCGTCCACGGTCGGGTGCTCCAGCGCCCGCTCGATGATCACGATCTCGGGCTCGACGGCGGCCGGCTCGGGAGCGGTCGACCGGATCGTCGCCAGGTGGCCGAGGATCTCGTCGCGCTGGTCGCCGTAGTAGTGGTTGTTGGTCTGGCTGACCGTGTTGCCGTCGCCGAAGACCTGCTGGCCACCGTGGAAGGTGAAGTTCTCGAACCGCTGCTCAGCCACCGCTGCCTCCGCTCCGGGGAGCCTTCGGGAAGTTGGTCTGGTTGATCCGGTTGTTGTTGCCGAAGATCTGCTGACCGCCGGTGAACGTCTTGGTGCTGAAGTCGATCGACACGTTCGCCGCCTTCGCCCGGAACTCACCGGTGTCCACACCGGCCTCGTCCAGGACGTCGAGCACCTCCTCGACCACCGCCTTGTCCAGCAGTGAAATGTACTTCGCCGCGTCGAGCTGACTGAGGAACTTGTAGACCGGATACTCGGCGCCCTCCTCCCGTACGCTCAGATCGGCGCCGTAATCGTGGTAGCGCAACTCCTCGGCCTCCTGGGACGACTTGGCCATCCGCCCGGTGAGCCGGATCGCGTCCCAGCCGATCTGGAGGAGCCACAGCGGCGCGAAGAGGTTCTCCCGGAAGAACGATCGCAGCGTGTCCATGGCGGCGTACCCGGGCACGCGCTCCGGCCGGAGGATGTCACCGAGCTGGTAATAGCGCAGGACCTCGGGCATCACCGTGGCGACGAACTCGGCGTAGAGCATGCCACCCTCGACCGCGAGGTGCACGAACGCCGTGACGGCGACTCCACTGTCCTGCCCGGGCAGCACCGGCCGCTGCCCCGGCGTGCTGATCTCCTTGCCGTGCGCCGGAACGACGGCCCGCAGGTAGTAGCGCATGCCGCCCTGGGGGCTGCCCTCGATCGCGGCGAGCGTCTCCGGCGAGGCCATCGTGTACGGCGCCTTCGTGTTCGGATCGATGAGCGGATCATCGGTCCGCCGCCAGCCGTTGGCCACCACATAGGGCACGACGAAGACGTTCGGCACCTTCTCGCCGTCGCCCAGAGCCGGTGAGCGCAGCGCCACGATCGCGTCGGCCACCCGCCGGTTGAGGGCGGCGCCGTCGAGCCGGATCCGCTCGGTGCCCTCGACCGGCTTGAGCGTGATGGCGAAGTCCCAGCCGTGCCAGATCCGCCCTGCGCCGAGGAACGGCTCCCGGTCGTGCACCGACAGGTTGCCCCGCTGCATGCCGGCGACGATGGCGAGCCGGCGCTCCACACGCGGGTTCGCGGTGCGCGGCGCGGCGGCCGGCGCGCCCGGCGCGAGCTCGGTGGTGATGACGCCGAGCGCGTGCCGCCGCGACAGGAACAGCACCGCGGCCATCGCCACGGTCAGCAGCACCGGGTACAGGAAGTCGAGGAACGTGAATCCGAGGCCGGTGCCGGGGAAGTCACGGCCGCCGTAGTCGTAGTAGCCGTCCTGCGAGCTGAACAGCAGGTCACCGAGATCACCGGACATGGTCTGCAGCAGCCAGTAGCCGCCCAGGCAGACCAGGGCGAAAGCGCCCGCCGTCACGATGCCCGTCCGCACCTGTGGAGGCAGCCCGCCGAGCACCCGTGACCGGAAGGCCACGACGGCGCCGCAGAGCAGCAGCCAGGTGATCGTCGCGATCGGACTGAGGCAGAAGCCCACCACCAGCACGAGTGTGACCAGCGCGTACCGCAGAAGAAGCAGACGCCGTGCCCGCAGGCTGTGCCGGACCACCGGATCGAGGTCGAACCCGAAGGACGGTGGCACCGCTTTGCGCTCGGACTCGAGGATCTCGCGGATCACCCGGTTGGCGAAGTCGACATCGAGATAGGGCGCGGCGGAGAGATGCCTGGTCGTCGCGCTCATCGTCTCGGGCGCCCGATAGGCGGGGGTACTCAACAGCGGCTGTTGCGGATCGGGATGAACCATCTCAACCCTCCGGAGTGGAATGAGGATGGTCAACGTATCGACTTCGGCGAGTGACGCACCTCCCCCGGTCGGGTGATGGTGGCGACCGCCGGGCTGATGCGACGGTCACCGGCCACCGGTCACGGCTGCCGGAAGTAGCCCCCGGTCGACTCGCCACCCGGCGCGCTCGCCACGCAGTGCAGCGTGGTGTCGGCGCCGACCGGGATCGGCCAGACGTCCCGCCGCCACTTGCGGGTCTTGGCCGGCTCGCTGCTGCGCGACGTCATCGCCTGGGCGGAACAGGCCTCGGCGAGCCCGGTCCGCTCGATCAGCGGATCCGCGTCGTCGATGCGCACCCCGCCGGCCGGCATCGGCACCGCCCGGAACGTCTCCCAGTAGTGCGGCTCGGCACAGTCCACCGGCCGTGGCGGCACCGCGAGGCCACTGTTGGCGGTCAGCCCACCCCAGCACATCGGCTCCACCGGACAGAAGGCGTCACCGCAGGTCACGAAGCCCTGCGGCTCCCAGTCCTGACCCTGCCCACCGGCGACCGCCGCCGACGACGTCGAGGGCACCTGCATGACGGCCTCGCCCTCGCCGTCCTTCGCGAGCAGGCCCCAGCCGAGCACGCCGACGAGCGCGAGCAGCACCACGGACAGGGCGGCGAGCAGCACCGGCAGGCGCTTCGGCGACGACGAAACCGCGGCGGGCCGGGGTGCGGGCGTCGGCGTGGCGGCGGGCGCGGGCCCGGTCACCGACTCACGGGCGGCGGCGCCGAACGCGGCCGCCGACGGCCAGCGGTCCCTCGACTCGATCGCCAGGGCCCGCTCGACGGCCGCCTGCACGCGTACCGGCAGGGTGACCTTCATCGTGCGCGGGCCCTCCTGAAGCCGCTGCAACGCCACCGCGTACGGGCTGTCGCCGACGAACGGCCTCTCGCCGGCCAGGCACTCGTAGGCGACGAGGCCGAGCGAGTACACGTCGCTGAGGGCGCCGGCGGGCTCGCCCCGCACCTGCTCGGGCGAGAGGTAGGTCGGCGTACCCAGAATGGCTCCGGAGACCGTCAGGCGGCTGGCCGCCTCGTGCCGGGCGATGCCGAAATCGGTGATGACCACCGAGCCGTTACGGCGGACCAGCAGGTTCGCCGGTTTGATGTCGCGGTGCACCAGGCCCTCGTCGTGAACCGCCTGCAACCCGATCGCGGCCTGCTCGATCAGCCGCATCGTCTCCTCCGGGGCGATCCGCCCCTCCCGGGCCAGCCGCTGCGCCAGTGACTCGCCGTCCACGAACTCCATCACCAGGTAGTGAACGCCCTGGTCACGGCCGAAGTCGTGGATCGACGCGACAGCCGGATGATTGATCCGCGCCATCGACGTGGCCTCCGCCTCGAACCGCTTGGCGAAGTCCGGGTCGTCAGCGACCGCCGGCAGCATGACCTTGACCGCGACGGTACGCCGTAGCACCTCGTCGACGGCCAGCCACACCTCACCCATACCGCCCGCGCCGAGGCGCTGCTGGAGGAGGTAACGGGTCCCGAGTCGCGCACCGGCCTGAAGCACCGCGACAGCTTAGAGGCCGTCCGACGCGGCGAGGTATCCGGCGAGCGCCTTTTTCAGCTCCCGGACCAGGGCCGCCCGCTCCGGCTCCGGAGCAGCGACGATGCCGCCCATCAGCGCGGCGACGATCTGCACCGCGACCGTCGAGCTGCGGCGCACGTCCTCGTCGGGCAGTTGCGGCGATCTGGCTCGCAGCAGCCCCGCCACCCGGTCGGTGACACCCGCGTGCAGTGGCTGGCCCCGCTCCCCGATCAGCACCTTGGCGCCCGGGTTGGCCACGTGGAAGAAGACCAGCGGATCGACGACCCGGGAGACCACGTCGGGCAGCGGCAGCTCGGTCACCGCGGTGTCGTCGAAAGCGGCCGCGTGCGCCTCCCGCAGCTCGTCGAGCAGCCGCTGGGACAGCGCGTCGGCGATCGCCTCCTTGTTCGGAAAGTACTGGTACAGCGAGCCGGGCGACATGCCGGCCCGGGCGGCGATCGCGTTCGTCGACGTCCTGTCATATCCGGACTCGGCGAAGAGGGCGAGAGCCGCGTCGAGGATCTCGCTGATGCGCTGCCGGCCGCGCGCCTGCCGTTTGACCAATGAGCACCGTCCCGGGCGTCGCTTGACGAATACGAGTGGTCGCTCGTATTCTCACTTCACGAGCGATCGCTCGTATTCACCGGGAGCTTACCAGGGGTGAGTCCTGTGCTCTTCCGTCATCGACGTCTGATCCTGCTGGTCGCCGCCCTGCTCACCCTCGCGCTGGCTGTTGTCGCCGCGGGGGCGATGACCACGCTCGTGCTCAGCCGGTGGGAGGCGCCCGGCAGCGAGTCCGTCCAGGTGCAGGAGCTGCTCGAGCGCGACCACCACACCGGCAACGCCAATCTCGTGCTGCTGGTCAGCGGCGTGATCGACGATCCGGCCGTCGCCGCCGCGGCCGATGACGTGGCCACCGGACTGCGCGGTGAGGAGGCGGTGGCCGACGTCTGGTCGTACTGGTCGCGCCGCGGCGACCCGACGATGCGCAGCGCCGACGGCCGGCACGCTCTGATCCTCGCGCACGTCACCGGCGACGCCACCAGCGCTCGCCTGCACATCCGGGAGCGCATCCTTCCGGCGTACACACGGGACACCGGCCTGATCCGGGTCGCCGTGGGCGGTGCCGAGGCAGTCGCCGGCCAGGTCAGCCAGCAGGCCACCCGCGACTTCGTGCGCGCCGAGGTGCTCATCCTGCCGGTCATGGTCGTGCTGCTGTTCATTCTCTACCGGCGCTTCCGGCTGGCCCTGCTCACCCTGGGCGTCGGCCTGTTCGCGGTCGTCGGCACGCTGGCCGGCCTCCGTGTCCTGGCCGGCTTCACCGAAGTCGCCACGTTCGCCGCCAACATCACCCTCGTCATGGGCATCGGTCTCGGCATCGACTACAGCCTCTTCGTGATCGCCCGCTTCCGCGAGGAGCTGGCAGCGGGAGCACCCGTCCCCGCCGCGGTCGGCACCACGATCCGCACCGCAGGCCGCACGGTCGTCTTCAGCGGCCTGACCGTGGCCGCCTCCCTGTCGGCGCTGCTGTTGTTCCCGTTCGCGTTCCTCAGATCGTTCGCCTACGCCGGCATCCTGGTCGTCGTCCTGGCTGTCGTCGGCGCCTTGACGATCCTGCCCGCCGCCCTCGCCGTCCTCGGCCCCCGTGCCCAGCGCCGCACTCGCCCGTCCCCGCGCGAGACTGGATTCTGGTTCCGCATCGGCAGCCGCGTCATGCGCCGACCCGTGCTGTTCACCGCGCTGGGCCTCCTGGTCGTCGGCGTCCTCGCGGCCCCGCACTCGGCCTGCGCCTGGGTCTGCCCGACGACCGGGTCCTGCCCACGACCGCAACCACCCGCCAAACCTACGACGTCATGCGCCAGGTCCTGCCCACGGAGCCGCAGGACGCCCTGCACATCGTCCTCAGGCGGCCAGTCACCCTGCCTGCCGGCCCCTCCTCCGACACCAGGGCCCCCAACGTCGCACCTGCCGACACTTCATTCGCCACCACCCCACCCGGTGGCGCTCCAGGCGGCACCACCCCACCCAATGGCGCTCCAGGCGGCACCGCCCCACCCGATGGCGCTCCAGGCGGCACCACCCCACCCAATGGCACTTCAGGCGGCACCACCTCATCCGGTGGCACTTCAGGCGGCACCATCCCACCCGGTGACACGTCGAGTGGCAGCCTGACCTCAGCCGACGTCGCCGCCTACGCCGCCGCGGTGTCCGGTGTGGCAGGGATCGCGCAGGTCAATTCCACTGCCGGAGTGTTCGTCGCCGGTGTCCGCACCGGTGACGGCCCCGCCGACCTGGTCACCTCCGCCGCTCCGGGCTCCACCGTCCCCACATCCGCCGCCCGGCTCGAAGCCGTCCCCAGCCGGGAGGCCCTCGCCGGCACGGACACTCCGGCCCTGGTCGCCGCCGTCCGCGCGGTCCCAGCCCCACCGGGCGGAGTCCTGGTCGGCGGCTACCCGGCTGAGCTCACCGACTTCCGGGCCATGTTGACCGACCGGATTCCACTGGTGGCGGCGGTGCTGCTGGCCATCTCGTTCGTCATCCTGTCCGCGATGTCCCGCAGCCTGCTCATCCCCGTGAAGGCGACGATCCTCAATCTGCTGAGCCTGGCCGTCATGTTCGGCGTCCTGGTGACGGTCTTCCAGAACGGGTTCCTCGCCGACGCCCTGGGCTTCACCCCGATCGGCACCCTGGACCCGGCATTCCCGATCCTGATGTTCTGCGTCGCCTACGGCCTGTCCATGGACTACGAGGTCTTCCTGCTCGCCCGCATCAAAGAGCGCTACGACGCCACCGGCGACAACACCCGAGCGGTCCTCGAAGGCCTGCAGCGCAGCGCCCCACTGGTGACCGCCGCCGCCACGATCCTGGCCGTGTCCTTCGCCCTCTACGCCACCGGCGAGGTCATGTACCTCCAGATGGTCGGCGTCGGAATCGCCGTGGCCATCCTGGTCGACGCCACCGTGATCCGCGCCGTCCTGGTCCCGGCCCTGATGCGCCTGGCCGGCCACGCCAACTGGTGGCCCGCCAACGTCAAGCCACGTGCGGCGGCCGGCCGCCGAGAGCGTATTCCCGCCGGATCATCCCGTTGAACGCCTATCCCCCACGGTCACGTCTCCGGAACGTCCCGGCCTGCAGAGACGTCGACCACGGCCGGCTGAGTCACCGGCGCCAACCCACCGAGGTTGAGCGGGTAGGCGCCCCCGGTCACCGGCACCGCCGATTGCTCGGCCCGATCCGCCACCCGAACGGAAGCGCGAGCACCGCGGACTACGGCCCCACGACTGTCATCTTCGGTCCCCGGCCAGGCTCACCAACGCCTCGGTGTCCTCCCTTCGCTTCCGTTCCCCGACCACCCCGGCCTGCCCGTGTCGCCACCACTAAGACATGCATCCGCTTTCCCCTGCGGCCTGAACCACCAGCACCGAGATGCCCCGATGCGCTCCTGGGTCACCGCATCCATCGGCGACGAGCCGCCTCTCCGAGCACCTTCAAACACGCCTCGGAATCAGTCACCGCGTCAGGGGAGCTCACCGCGTCGACACCGCCCACGCCGGTGCGGGACCTCCTCGTCCCGGCTCAGTCACCGCGTCAGGGGAGGCCACCGTGCCGACACCGCCCACGCCGCTGCGGGACCTCCTCGTTCCGGCTCAGTCACCGCGTCAGGGGAGGCCACCGTGCCGACACCGCCCACGCCGCTGCGGGACCTCCCCGTTCCGGGATCGCCGGGCGCATCCCTCCGTGAGCCACTCAGGTAAGCCGTGCGGCACACCCATACCCGGCCGGCGAGGTGAACAGAGCCGGCGAACGCACCTGCCCGACAGGCGGGCGGGGCCGCCGGGACGCACCTGGCCGGCAGACGGGCAGGGCCGGCGGAGGGGCAAGGACACCGGACGCACCTACCCGACGGACGAGCAGGGCCGGCGACGGGCAAGGACACCGGGCGCACCTACCCGACGGACGAGCAGGGCCGGCAGGACGGGCAGGGCCAGCGGACGGGCGGGGGCGGGGAATGTGCCCGGACAGGGACGGAGTCGTCAGGTGGGTGGCCGCTTCCGCCCCCGGGATCCGCGTGTCGGTCGGACCCGCCCCGATCCCGCCATCGGATGCCGACGACCTCGCCGGCCGGTGGCAGGGCCGCCTGATGACGGCCCTGCCCCCGGTTGGATCAGCGGGCGTCGGCCAGGGCGGCGAGGGACTGGGCGGCGCGGAAGTACTTGTTGCGGCCCAGCTCACCGATGGTCTTGACGCCGAGGGCGTCGCGGATCAGCTTGCCCCCGGACACGCTCACGCCGGCCAGGGCCTCGACCGGGGCGTCCAGGATCTCTTCCAGGCTCTTGTCCTGGTACGCCTTGTCCAGCACCTTCGACAGGTCGGCGGTGATAGCCACGTTTCCTCCATACGACGTCTACAGTGGACCTTCCGGGCGGGCAGCCTACTTGATCATCTTCGGTCGGTTCCGCGCGGTAGGGTGCAATCATCGGACCAGCGGAAACACTCTTAACGGAGGCTATGGTGAGCGCTACCGAGGCCGCGCTGCTCGACGCCGAGCACCGCCTGCAGCAGGCCCAGCGCGACGGCGACGTGGGTGTGCTGGACGCGCTGCTCGACGACCGCCTGATCGCGATCGGCCCGGACGGCACCCGCTTCCGCAAGGATGACGATCTGGACGCGTACCGGTCCGGCAGCTCGAAGATCGACACCCTCGTCGAGGAGGACCTGGAGGTCCTGGTCGCCGGCTCTACCGGTGCCACGTTCGCCCTGTGCGCCGTGACCGGCACGTTCAACGGTGAGCCGTTCGCGGCCCGCCTCCGCTACGCCCGCACGTGGGCGTTCGACGAGACGACCGGGTGGCGCATCGTCGCCGCCCAACTCTCCCCCGCCTGACCGCCGCCCGGTCCCGCGGCGCTATCCGGCCCGCAGGTCCCCGAGCACTTCGGTGGCCTCGGCGCGCAGCTGTGCCGGACAGCCCCAGTAGTCGTAGATGCCACCACGGTCGCTGTTCTGACCGCAGATGACGAACACGCCCGTACCCAATCGGCGTTTGAGCTCGGTGGCCAGCCATCCCACGAAGCCGCTGTTGTCCATCTCCGGCGGGAAGTGGAAGGAGAAGACGGCGAAGCGCTCGCCCCCGGTCGCACCGGCGGGCGCCAGCCAGGACCATCGGTCGTCGTCCCGGACCACCGCGAGCAGGTCGGCCGTCAGGGCCGGCGGCTCGCTCAGCGGGGCCTCGAAGAAGGACCATTCGCCGTCGAGGATGTGTAGCCGCGCGGCCGCGACGACCGCGCGCAGACGCTGCCCCGTCTCCTCGGGCGACTCCCGGCTGATGCTCACCGTGCGGTGATCCTGCACGGCATCGCACGCCGGCGCAGTCGTCTCTGCCACATCCGGGCGGCCGACCGTCAACCGAGCAACCGGGGCGCGGATCGAGAGGCGAGGAAAGGCGGCGCCGGGGAGGCGGTCCCGAAGGCGGCTGGTCGCTGTTGCGGTGACTGTCGTGCCGGTAGGTGTACCCGGTCGGCGGTTCGGGTGCCAATGGCGCCCTCCGGCCGAGGACGGCCGAGTGCGCCCGGTGCCGGGAGTGGGTTCGGGCGCCCGTTACAGGGGCGGTGAAGGTGGGCACACCTGCCGCCCGGCGGGTGACGTGGACACAGACTCCAACCTCGGAAGCTCGACTAGAGGCGGCCACCGGGACGCCCGACCGCGGGATGCGGCCGGGCGTTCGGATAGGCGAGGCAAGGCCAAGCGCGGCCAGGCCGGCCAAGGCCAGCCAAGAAAAGACGACGCCGAGCAAGGCCAGGCGAGGCCAGGCAGGGCAGGGCGAGGCCAGGCAGGGCAGGGCGAGGCCAGGCAGGGCAGGGCGAGGCCAGGCAGGGCGAGGCCAGGCAGGGCGAGGCCAGGCAGGGCGAGGCCAGGCAGGGCAGGGCGAGGCAGGGCTAGGCCGAGCAAGGCGGCGGGCGAGGTCAGGCGAAGAGGCGGGCCATGTTCTCCGGAGCGAAGAACTCGGCCGGTGAGGTGACGCCGGAGTTGAGGCGGGTGAAGGCGTCCATCTTCTCCTGGTCTCCGGCGATCGCGCCGACCAGCTGGATCGTCTGCTCGTCCGGCGGCTGGAGGGACGCGATGCCCAGGGTCATCTGGTAGAACGGCATCGCCCGGGCGTCGCGGCGGGCCTGGTAACCGGGCAGGTCGTCGTCGGCGATGGCGTCGGCGAGCAGCTCGGCGTCGAGGAACGCGTCGGTGATGCCCTGCGCGGTGATGTAGTCGCGGGAGTAGCCGGCGTCGCCGACGAGCGCCCACCCCGGGCCGTGTGGCACGCGGAAGTAGTTGTGCACCGACGCGCCGACCCAGCGGGTCTCCTGCTTGGCGTCGCGGTAGCGGTCGGCCCAGGCGGGGGCCGTCTCGAACATCGTCGCGAAGGTGCCGTCGATGTCGTTGCGGTGCTCGGCGAGCTCGGAGTGCGGCCAGCCGCCGATGACCATGGTCAGGTCGTCGTTGGTGGGGCAGACCGCCCAGCCGCGGCCGGGCCGGCTGTACGCCTCGAACGTCCCGTCCATCGGCAGATTGCTGAAGTAGGCGTAGTAACCGACGGTGAGCGGCGGATGGTCCTCGTAGGCGGGCGCGTTCACCGCCTTGGCGACCACCGAGTTGCGACCGTCGGCGCCGACCACGATGCGGGCGTGCTCGACCGTTCCGTCGAGGCCCCGGATGCCGGTGACCCGGCCGTCGTCGTCGACCAGCACCTCCTCGACCGTGTAGCCCTCGCGGAACTCGGCACCGGCGGCGACGGCCGCGTCCAGGAGGATCTTGTCGAGCAGGATGCGGCGGGGTGCGTACGCATGAGGGTTGTCGGGTGTGCCGGGCGCACCGCCGACGGTGACCGGCCCGAAGTCCGTGGTGTACCGCCTGACCGGCGGCACACCGGTAGCGATGACCTGGTCCAGTACGCCCCAGCGGCGGAGCGCGGCCACGCCCGGCGGGTGCAGGACGTGGGTCGACACCGTGTCACTGGGGAACGTGTCGCGATCCACCAGCAGAGTCCGGTATCCGCGTTTGGCCAGCAGCGCCGCCAACGGGGACCCGGCGACGCGCGCCCCCACCACGATCACATCGTATGTCGTCATCTATCTCCCCTAGCCGATCTCCAGGCCATAGTGGAGGCTCGCGGTTCGCCTGTCGATGGGCCACCCGGGTCGCGTTCGGCGAATCATCCGGCCGGTCCGCCTCGACAGGTGGAGGGGCTATTGTCGGCCGCATGCCCAAGCGTCGCTGGATCATCACCGGGCTGGTGGCCGGTCTTCTCGGCCTTGCGATCGGCGCGACCGCGGTCGCGGCCCCGTCGATCGCCGCGATCGCCTGCCCGCAATGCTACGGGTTGTCCAGCCTGGGCGAGGGCGTCTACGCCGAGCGCGACGACGACGCCTATCAGCGGATCGTGACCACGGCGGAGCAGCGGATCAGCGGCTTCTACGGCGAGCGGACCTCCGATGCCCGGGTGCTGATCTGTGCCACCGAGGAGTGCTACCAGAGCATCGGTGGCGGCGGGGAGAAGGGGCAGGCGTTCGGCCGGTGGGCGCTGCGGCTGTCACCGGACGGGGCGAACGAGACGATCGCGACGCATGAGCTGGCGCACATCGAGCTGCACAAACGGCTCGGTTCGGTGTATGAGTCGGTGCCGGACTGGTTCGACGAGGGCCTTGCCGTGCTGATCTCCGACGACGCCCGTTACCTGGATCCGGCGAACGGCGGCAACCGGTGCCGCGTCCCCTACGAGGAGGCGGCGCCGATCGTCGACGCGGACTGGGCGACGTTCGGGGACGCCGGGTCCGACCGCAAATACCTGCTGGCGGCGTGCGTGGTGACCCACTGGGTGGACGAGCACGGTGGAGCGGCCGGCGTCCTCACGATGATCAGCGACATGCGCGCCGGTAAGAAGTTCAGCGAGCTTCAGTAAGCCACCCGGCGCGGCCGCCCGGGCATCAGTCACCGCGGGGCTCCAGGTCCACCACCCGGTCCGGCCAGCGGGACAGCAGGGCCGGATCGTGGGAGACGACGAGGACGCCCAGGCCGGTGGTCTCCTGCTCGGCGGTGATCACGGCCGCCACCAGCGCCTGGGTGGAGGCGTCGAGCATGGTGGTCGCCTCGTCGCACAACAGGTAGCGAGGACGGTTCGCCAGGGCGCGGGCCAGGCAGGCGCGTTGCAGTTGGCCGTCGCTGACCGCGTGCGGGCGCCGGGCCAGCAGGTCGGCGGTCAGCCCGGTCCGGTCGGCGAGCTCGGCGACACGGCCGGCGATCGCGTCCCGCGGGTGCCGGACGGCGTGCAGCGGCTCGGCGATCAGGTCGGCGAGGGTCAGGCGTGGGTCGCTCGCGGCGCGCGGGCTCTGGAACAGCAGACCGATCCGGGTGCGGACGACGGCCGGCACCCGATGGCGGACTCCGGTGACCCGTTCGCCGTCGAGGGTGACGTGCCCGGCGTCCGGCTGGTGCAGGAGCGCGAGGACCCGTACCAGCGTGGACTTGCCACTGCCGGACGGACCGCGAAGGCCGACCGTCTCGCCCGCCTCGATGGTCAGGGAGGCGCCGTCGAGGACGTGCCGGCCGTCGTATCCGGCGCTGACGCCGTCGGCGACGAGGCTCATGCGAGCACCTCCGCGGTGGTGAGCGGGTGGTGGCAGGCGACCGGCCCGGCCGGCTGGGTCGCGCACGCCTCGCTCACCCGGTCGCAGCGCGGCGCGAACGCGCATCCCTCCGGGAGCGCGGTCAGCATCGGCGGATGGCCGGCGATGG
This sequence comes from Actinoplanes sp. CA-252034, assembly GCF_050956125.1. NCBI lineage: Bacteria > Bacillati > Actinomycetota > Actinomycetes > Micromonosporales > Micromonosporaceae > Actinoplanes > Actinoplanes sp. CA-252034. The sequence goes on along the minus strand of NZ_CP191846.1, from coordinate 3,708,354 downwards.
CCCGGAACTCACGGTTCGGGAGGGCATTCCGGAGCCCTCGAGTGTACGGGTGACCCGGCGCCCGAAACAGATCATCCGCCGGCCGGTGCTCGACGATCCGGCCGGCGTACATGACGGCGACGGTGTCGGCGACGCGTTCGGCCGCGGCGAGGTCATGGGTGATCAGCAGGACCGCGGCGCCGTCGTCGCAGCGGCGCCGGAGCAGGTCGAGGGTGTGGTCGACGAGCGGCCGGTCCAGTCCACTGGTCGGCTCGTCGGCGATCAGCAGTGGCGGTTCGGTGGCCAGTGCCAGCGCCGTGGCCAGTCGCTGCGCCATGCCGCCCGACAGCTCGAACGGGTACCGTTCCAGGGCCGCCGGGTCGAGCCCGGCCTCCAGCGCGACCCGGTCGGCCAGCCCGGGGTCGCGTCCGTGTGCCTTGAGCGTCTCGGCGAGGAGCCGCCGGCCCTTCCGCACCGCGGTGAGCGCGGTGGCGGGACTCTGCGGGATGAGTCCGACCCGCCGGCCCCGGATCTGCCGGGCCAGCGTCCTCTCCCCGCACCCGAGCAGATCCACCGCCCGGGACGGACCCACCACCCCGGACGGACCCCCTACCCCGGGCGGACCCACCACCTCAGAGGGATCCACCGCCTCAGAGGGATCCACCGCCCCGGACGGATCCGCCGCGCCGGGGACATCGACCGCACCGAGCAGGGCTCGGCCGGTGACCGTGGTGTTGGCGGGCAGCAGGCCCAGTAGGGCGTGGGCCAGCACCGACTTGCCGCACCCGGATTCGCCGACCACGGCCAGGAGCTCGCCGGGGCGTACCGTCAGATCGAGGTCGGTCACAGCCTCGACGACCGCGTCGCGGAGGTGGAAGCGGACGGTGAGGCCCTCGATGGCCAGCAGTGGGTTCACAGGTTGAGCTCCGCACGGACTCGGGGGTCGAGACGGTCGCGCCATCGGGCGGCCAGCGCCGCGATGGCGAGGGTGACGACGACGATGACCGCGCCGGGGACGATGCTCGCCCACCAGGCGCCGGTCAGCAACGAGCGCTGACCGTCATTGATCATGTTGCCCAGTGATGCCAGATGCGGTGGCAGGCCGAGGCCGAGGAAGCTCAGCGAGGTCTCGTGCCAGACCGCGTGCGGGATCATCAGGGTGGTGGCCAGGGCGATCTTCGGGAGCACGTGCGGGAGCAGGTGCCGGGTGAGGATCCGGGCGCGGCTCGCTCCTCCGGCGATGGCGGCGTCGATGAACGGGCGGGTGCGCAGCGACAGCAGCTCGGAGCGGACGATCCGGGCGGTGGACAGCCAGTGGGTGAGGCCGATCGACAGGATCACCGCGCCCAGGCTGGGCCGCAGCATCGCCACGATGAAGATGCCGAGCAGCAGGTGTGGCAGCGCGGCGACGGTGTCGACGACGCGCATCAGCACCCGGTCGACCCAGCCGCCGAGCAGGCCGGCCAGCCCGCCGACGACGCCGCCGATCACCGTGGCGGCGAGGGCGGCGACCACGCCGACCAGCAGCGACACCCGCAGTCCGTAGATGCTGCGGTGCAGCACGTCACGGCCGAGGTCGTCGGTGCCGCCCGGGTGGGCGGCCGACGGCGGCAGCGCGACCCGGTCGAGGGCGACGGCGCTCTGGTCGAGTGGGGCGATCAGCGGCACGAGGAGGACGGCACCGGCCGCGACGAGCAGCACGACGAGCGGCACGGAGACCCGTGCCCGCCGCGCGGTCAGCAGGTCAGCCATCGATGCGCACCCGGGGGTCGGCGGCCGTGTAGGCCAGGTCGGTGAGGAGGTTGGCGGTCAGCACCACCGCCGTGGTGATCAGGGTGATCGCGGCCAGCAGCGGGAAGTCGCTGCCGAGCGCCGCCTGCACGCTGACCGCGCCGAGGCCGGGCAGCGAGAACACCGTCTCGACCAGGACCGAGCCGCCGACGAGCTCGGGCAGGTGGGTGCCGACCAGGGTGAGGAACGGCAGGAGCGCGGTGCGCAGGGCGTGCCCGAACAGGACGGTCCGGCCGGCCAGGCCGCGGGCCCGGGCGGCCAGCACGTGGTCCTCGCGCAGGCTCTCGGCGACCGCGTCGCGGACGAACAGCACGAACCATGGGGCCTGGGAGATCGCCAGGACGGTCACCGGCAGCACCAGATGGTGGGCGACGTCGGTGAACTCGACACCGGTGGCGCGGACGTCGGTCAGGCCGCCGGCCGGGAACCAGCCGAGGCCCAGCGCGAACACGGCGATGGCGGCGAGAGCGATCCAGAAGACCGGCATCGACTCGACGGCGTACGCGGCGGCCCGCACCCCCCGGTCGAGCAGCCCGCCGTGTCGGTAGGCGGCGACGGTGCCGAGGGCCAGGCTGCCGATCAGCACCACGGCGAGGGTGATGCCGATCAGCAGCAGCGTCCATCCGGCCCGGGCGGCGATGACCGATCCGACCGCCTCGTGACGGGACGTGGACCAGCCCAGGTCGCCCTGGAGGAGGTTGCCGAGCCAGCGGAGGTACTGCACGGGCAGCGGATCGTCGACGCCCCAGTTCTCCCGGATCTGCCGCAGGCTCTCCTCGCTCATGGTGAAGGCGGCGGCCCCGGCGTACTGCTTGGCCGGGTCGATCGGGGACGCCGCGCCGAGCAGGAACATGCCGATGCTGGTGGCCAGGAGCACCGGCAACGCGAAGGCCAGCCGCCGCCGGATCACTCTGATCATCGGCGGGTCCAGGTGTGGATGTTCCACCAAAGGCTGTTGGCGACGTCGTGCTCGTGGGCCTCGACGCGCGGGGTGACCCCGGCGACGTCGTCACGGACCACATAGGTGTGCCGCAGGTAGGTCAGGAACACCCACGGGGCGTCGGCGGCGAGCTGCTGCTGGAAGGTGGCGTAGGCGGCCTGGCGCTTCGCCGGGTCGGCGTTGTCGCGGCCGTCCTGCAGCGCACGGTCGACGATCGGCGAACGGTAGCCACCGGGGTTGAAGAAGCCCTGCCCGGCGAACTGCGAGCCGAACAGCTTGTAGGAGACGAAGTCCGGGTCGTACGGCGTGCCCCATCCCATGATCAGCGCGTCGCTCGTCATCCGCGGCTCGATCGCGTCCCAGGTGAGGCCCTCCGGCCGGACCTCGATGCCGGCCTTCTTCGCGTCGGCGGTGACGGCGAGCGCGAGTTCCTTGCGGAGGCTGTCGGTGGCCGGGTACATCAGCGTGAACTCGGCCCGCTGCCCGTTCTTGGCCCGGATGCCGTCGGCGCCGGCGACCCATCCGGCCTCGTCGAGGCTCACCGGGACGGGCTCGGTCGCGACGTGGAACGGCGAGGTGGGCGGCACCGGGCCGTACGCGGCATCGCCGGCTCCGGCGAGCACACCGGTGACCATGGCCGTCCGGTCGACGGCCGCGTTGAGCGCCCTGCGGATCGCGATGTCGCCGGTGACCGGGTCGCTCATCGGCAGCATGACGCCGCGGTAGTCGGCGGTCGGCGTCCTGTGCACGGTGTGGCCGGGGAACGCGGTGGCCAGCTTGGGGGCCAGCTCGACGGCGTCGAACTCGCCGGCGCGGGCCCGCTGGGCGCGGACGTTGTCGTCGGCGACGAACGCGACGATCACACCGCTGTTGGCGGGCTTTCCGCCCCACCACGTGTCGTTGGCGGCGAGGGCGAGCCGGTCGCCGGGTGTCCAGGAGGTGATCCGGTACGGCCCGGTCCCGACCGGCTTCTGGTTGAAGGTGGACTTGTTGACGTCCTGGCCGCGCAGGGCCTTCGCCGGGACGATGCCGAGGGTGAGCCGCTGCAGGAACGGGGCGTAGGCGTACCTCAGCGTGAAGACGACGGTGGACGGGTCGGGAGCGGTGACCCCGGTGAGCATGTCCAGGTCGGAGCGGAGCGTCGAGTCGACGGCCGGGTCCAGCACGGCGGTGTAGGTGAAGACGACGTCGTCGGCGGTGAGCGGGCTGCCGTCGTGGAAGGTGATCCCGGGGCGGAGCTTCGCGGTGACGGTACGCCCGTCCGCCGCGACCGTGGGCAGCTCGGCGGCGAGGGCCGGGACCAGGGTGTTGCTCGCGTCCCGTGCGACAAGGCCGTCGAAGATCAGTGCGGCGCCGTCCGTGCCGTACCCCAGGATCGGGTTGAGGGTGTCCGGCTCGCCGGAGGTGGCGACGACGAAGGTGCTGCCGGCCGATGTGGACCCGGTGGCATCCGGCGCCGAGCAGGCGGTGAGGGCCAGCACGGTGACGGCGGCGGTCCCTAGGAGACGAAGCATGCCGCCATCCTTGTGCTGTTGCACATTCATGGCAATAAGCGGTGATCAGTCCGACGGTTCTATTGCAAACTCATGGCAACTACACAAAGATGGGCACAGGGATGTACGCCGAAGGGCGCCCCGTCCGCCGGGACGCCCTTCACGCCGTGCTAGGGCCGGGCGTACTTCGGCACGTACTCCTGGCCGGAGATCTTGCCGATCGCCGCCATGATCGCCTCGGTGGCCGCGCGCCGCTCCCGGGCGCTCTCCGGATCACTGGCGATCGCCGCGAGCTGCACCGGCTTGCCGAAGACGACCCGCACCCGCGCCGGCCGCGGGATCACCGAGCCGGGCGGCAGCACCCGGTCGGTGCCGAACATCGCCACCGGCACCACTGGCGCCCCCGACTTCAGCGCCAGCCACGCCACCCCGGTACGCCCCCGGTAGAGCCGCCCGTCCGGTGAGCGGGTGCCCTCCGGATAGATCGCGAACGCGTTGCCCTTGCGCAGCACGTCGAGACACGTGTCCAGCGACGCGACCGCGGCCCGCTTGTCGTCACGGTCCACGGCGACCTGCCCGTCACGCGACATGAACCAGGACACGAACCGCCCGAACGGCCCGCGCCCGGTGAAGTACTCGGCTTTCGCCATGAAGGTGACGTGCCGTGCCACCGCCATCGGCAGGAACGTCGAGTCCGTGATGGAGAGGTGGTTCGACGCCAGCAGCACCGGCCCCTCGGCCGGCACGTGCTCGGCCCCTTCGACCCGCAATCGGACAGCCCTCTTGACCAGTTCGTACACGTCCGCCCTCTCCGTGAGCCCCGCTGACCCATGCCATTGTCGTCGGCGCGGACAACCGCGCGGGGTCGTACGCCTTACCAACTGCTACACGCCCCCGATGGCCTGGGTGATCGCCTGGATGAGGTGGGTGGCGATGACCGGCCGGTCGGTCTCGACCACGACGGTGGGGCCGATGTCGAGTGGCTCGCCTTCGGCCGCCCAGCGCGGCCAGTCCTCGGCGAGTCGCCGGGCGTCGTCGTGGACGGCGTGCCGGCCCCGGTTCCGGTAGCGTTCGGCGGCCACCTCGGGCGGCACCGAACACCACACCTCGACCGTGCTGACGGCTCCCGAACGGGCCACGCCCTCGACGACGAACCCCAGGTCACGGGGGCGGAACCACCAGCTCTCCAGGATGACGACACCCGGCGTGGCGGCCGCCAGCTCCCACATCACCCGCGACGCGACCCGCCCGAGAGCGCCCGGCGGAACCCCGGGCGCGGCAGCCGCCATCGCCTCCTTCAGGGCGTCCTTGCCGATCAGGGGCACCCGCAGTGCGGACGCGAGCCGGCGGGCGAGAGTCGTCTTGCCGGAGCCGGGAAGCCCGTTGATCAGAATCAGCCGCTGCGCCACAGACTGAATGCTGTCACCCGCATGCCTCCTGAGGCAGTGATCACGCGGACAGGATGCGGTCCTCCCCGGCATCGACGGCCCGCCATACCGGCCGGCTGCGGCACTCGGCCATCACCGCCCACCGCGCGACGACACGGCCCAGGTCGGCGACGAACTCGTCCACGACCTCGGTCGTCACGCCGGGCATGCAGATGATGTGGCAGAAGTCGCCGTCGACCGACAGCACCCAGCCGAACTCGGCGGTCAGCGCGGCCGGCGGCGTCTGCAGCACGACGGTGAACGCGTCCGGGTGACGGTAGACCGGCCAGCCGAGCGCGCTGATCCGCTCCACCGCGTACGCCGCGATCCGCCGGGCCCGCAGCGCCCGCGCCTGATGGCCGTTGCGGCCGTACATGGCGATGGCCGTCCACAGCAGGGCCGCGGCCTGCCCACAGCGGGAGCCGAGCACCGTGCTGTCCACGGTCGCGGTGTAGCTGATGTGCTCGCCCCGCTCGACCCGGACACTGTCGCGCATCACCACCACACCACACGGGATCGGCGTGCCGAGGAACTTGTGCCCGGAGATGGCGATGCTGTCGATCGGGCTGCCGGCGCCCAGGCCGAGCATCCCGTCCAGAGCCAGCGGGATGCCCGACAAGGCGGCGTCGACGTGGATGTGCCGGCGGGTCACGTGGTAGTCGTCGAGGATCGCCTCGATCCGGTCCCACTGGTCGACGGCCTCCCACAGGGTGGTGCCGGCGGTGGCGACCACGATCGCGGGACGGCCGCTGTGCCGGGCGACCAGCTGCTCGAAGTGGCCGTAGTCCATCTCCCCGTACCAGCTGTCGCGGACCATGGCGACGTCGTGCGGGTGGATGCCGAGCAGGCCGGCGGTCTTGCGGATCGAGTAGTGGCCGGCGTGGGTCAGGTAGAGCACCGCGTCCGGATAGCGGTCACGGGCCACCCGGAGCGCGGCGATGTTGCTCTCGGTGCCGCCGGAGGTGACATACCCCCAGCGGTCGTTCTGCGGCAGCCCGACGACGTCGGCGAACCACCGGATGACCTCGACCTCCAGCACGTTGGTGTGCGCGGCCCCGGCCGGCGCCGTGCCGGGATCACCGACGTTGTTGAACAGCCGGGTGAACAACCCCTGGGTCCGGCTCCAGTCGATGTCGGTGGCCGCCGGGAACCCGATGGTCCGGCGCTGTGCCTGCTCGGCGCGGGCGACCATCATGGTCAGCACCGCGTCGACGTCGATCAGCCCGGGGGCCCGGTCCAGTCTCAGCGCCTCGGACCAGTCCCCCGGCCATATCGCAGGCGCGTCCACCGGATTCACCAGACCTGACCGTGTGGATTCAGGTGCCCGGCCAGTGTCCTGGCCAGCTCCTCGAACGCCGGCCAGGCCTGGCGCAGCTGCGTGCCGAGCCGCTCCGGGACGTTCTGGGTGGTGGAGTAGACCTGCGTCGCGTCGAGCGGGTTGTTGCAGATCAGGTCGTTGCCCCGGCCGCGCTTGTTGTCGTCGCGGACCACCCTTATCTCCGAGCCGTCGACGAGCTGCGCCGCCCCCTCACCGGGGACGTAGCTCATCGCCTGGAGGCTGCTGATGCCCGAGCTGAGCAGGACCGGCACCACCTCGTACCACTGCCGGCTGTCGGTGTTGAGCGTCTCCATGCCGATCCCGACGTAGCGGGTCGGCGTCGACGGGCGCTCTATGTCACCGACGTTGACCATCAGGTAGTCGGGGTCGCGCGGATCCCACACACGGCCGGCCTTCTCGTGCTGGGCGATGAAGGTCTCGGCGGTGGCGTTCAGACCGGTCAGGAACGCGATCAGGTTGTCGTACTCGGGGCCGGCGTAACCCCATCGGGAGGCGCTGAGGACCTGGTATCCCAGGTGCTGCGCGGGCGCCTCGGTGACGAAGAAGAGGGTCACGCCGTGCGGGGCCAGCGGCTGGTCCCGGGAGTGCAGCCGCTCCAGCGCCCGGGTGACGTGGATGGCGTTGATCCCGCGCAGGCTGGTGCCGGCGCTGTGCCGCAGATACGCCCAGCGCCGGTCCTCCTGGGTCGGCCCGCCCGGCTGCTGCCACTGCGGCGGGGGCGGCGGCGGTGCGGCGTGCTGGTGCCAGGACGGCTGCTGCTGGTACGCGGGCTGCTGCGGATACTGCTGCGGCGGGTACTGCTGCGGCTGCTGCGGTGAGACGGGCGGCCCCCAGGGTGGGGTCGGGGAGCCGTCGTCCCAGGAGGGCTGAGCATGTCGGCCGGGGACGTTGTACGACATGGGATCTCGATTTCCCTTCGCGGGGCTCAGAGGTCGATGCGGTCGGGAACCGCGTACACGCTGGGCACGCCGTGGCTGATGCCCTCGTAGACCTGTGGCCGGGACCGGCGCAGGCTGACAGCCCGCCAGACACCGGCGATCGCGGCGACGACGAGCAGGGCGGGCAGGGCGTACGGAGCCAGTGAGCCGGGCTCGGCGCCGACCAGGGCGTCGAGCTGAAGGAGCATGGTGACCAGGATGGCGATGCCGAAGGCCAGGCCGAACAGCGGCGCGACGGTGGTGGCCCAGCCGCTCTCGCCCGAGTCGGCGTTGCGGGCGAAGTAGCGCAACGCGGCCGCCGCCGAGACGATCAGCAGCGCGAGCAGGCCCATCGCGCCGACGGTGCTGGCCCAGCTGAACAGGGTGGTGGCCGGGTCGGCGCCGGAGATAGCCCACACCAGCACCACGACGGCGGCGAGCGCGTTCTGGGCACGGCTCGCGCCGACCGGGGCGTCGGCCGCGGTGCCGGCGCCGGTGCGGTACAGGAACTGGTGCAGGACCTGCTCGCGGCTCATCGCGAACGCGTACCGGTTGATGATGTTGTGGAAGCTGATCAGCGAGGTCAGGATGGCCAGGACCAGGACGACGACGCCGAGGATGCCGAAGGCCGGGTGCACGCGCTCGGACAGCAGCGTCACCGGCAGATTGGGGTCCGCCTTGGCGGCGCCGGCCACCTCGGCGGTACCGGTCGCGGCCTGCATGGCCCACGCCGCGGCGGTGTAGACGCCGATCAGGCTCAGCGCGCAGATCATCATGCCCCGGCTGATCGCCTTACCGCGCTTGCCCTCGCCGCTGTCCTCCTCCTCGATGAACGCGGCCATGCCCTCGGGACCGGTGTAGGCGGCCAGGGTCAGGGCCACCGCGAGGCCGAGGCCGGGGACGCTCAGGCCGGCCGGGTCGAAGGCGGCGGTCGGAATGCCGTGCTGCGCGTCGACGAACCCGAAGACGACGAACAGACCCACGACCACGAGCGAGAGTACGAGTACGCCCATCACGATCTGGGTCGACAGGACGATGCGGCGGGTCCCGAGGACCGTCACGACACCGATCGCCGCGGCCGCGAACAGCCACCACGCGCCGATGCCGGTGATCCCGGACATGATCGATCCGAACAGTCCGTAGAGGCTGATCTGCAGGGCGTTGTAGGCGAGCAGCGCGACGAAGCCGGCCGCGACACCGCTCGTCGCGCCCAGCCCGCGGGCGGTGACGGCGTAGTAGGGGGCCGAGTGCGGGACCGCCCGGACCATCGCGGCGTATCCGACGAGCAGCAGCGTGACCACGCCGCCGACCAGTGCGAAGAGGAGAGGAAGCGCCGTCACCTCGGAACCGGCGTAGGTGGCGACGATACCGCCGACGAGAACGACCATCGGGGCGGACGTGGTGGCGCCCAGAGCCCAGGCTGCGCCCGCTGTGACCGTACGGCGGGCCATCGCCGCGGCTACTGTAGCCATGATTATCTATCTCCTTGAGGGGGGAAGGAGTCAGCAGGAGAGTTGTCCGATGTGGACGAAGCCAGAAGAGTAGTTGGTCCCGATCGGCCTCCTTCGCGAGGGTCGTGCCCACAGTTGATCAACTGAGCCGGAAGAACCTTACGCGGTGAACAACGGGTATGGCTATCAGTGACGTTCAATGTGCTGCGCGCCCCACAATCACCTTCGGTGACCGCCTTCCAGCGCGGGCCCGCAGCCGACTAGCACATACGTCGGAACGCATGAGAATTCAGGCCCGACAATTGCCATGACGATCAGGATTCCGTGGGCAGCGCCGGGTCACGCGAGGGAAAACGATCTTCAGCGCTGCAATATCCATCCGCCACAGACGGTGACATCACTTTCAGATCTCGCCGCATAGGATTTCGGCACCTCGTCTCACGAATGGGAAACGGAGGCCGGCCGATGCGGGTCCACCACCTCAACTGCGGCACCATGCGGCCCGCACTGACCCCCGGCGGACTGGTCTGCCACGTGCTGCTCGTGGAGAGCGGCGATGGCCTGCTGCTGGTCGACTCGGGCTTCGGTCTGCGCGACGCCGCCGATCCGGCACGCCGCATCGGCGCCGCGCGACACCTGATCAAGCCGGTCCTCGACCCTTCCGAGACGGCGTCACGGCAGGTGCAGCGTCTCGGTCACGACCCCGCGGCGGTACGCGACGTCGTGCTCACGCATTTCGACGCCGACCACACGGGCGGCCTGGCCGACTTCCCGCAGGCGCGGGTGCACCTGACCGCCGCCGAGTCGGACGCCGCCCAGCGCCCGCGCACCCGCAACGAGCGCTACCGGTACCCACCGGCCCAGCGCGACCACAACCCCCACCTGGTCGAGCATCACCCGGCGGCCGGAGACGGGTGGCGCGGATTCGCCTCGGCCACCGAGATCCGGCCGGGCGTCGTGCTGATCGCCCTGCCCGGTCACACCCGCGGCCACGCGGCGGTCGCCGTGGACGCCGGCGACCGCTGGGTCCTGCACGCCGGTGACGCCTTCTACCACCGCGGACAGATCGACGGCACCACCCCGGCCCGCGGATGCTCGTCGCCTCGGAACGGATGATCGCCCACGACCGCTCCCTGGTCCGTGCCAACCACGCCCGCCTGGCCGAGTTGTGGGCCGCCGCCTCGCCCGACCTGACCATCGTCAACGCCCACGACCCCGAACTGCTGCGCCGCGCCCAGGCCGGATGATCCGTCCACCGACCCGATGAGCCCGTGCCGCACGATCGCCGCGCCGCGCCGGGCGGGTCAGAGCGGGTCAGAGCGGGCGGGGGTGGAAATGCCGGAGCCCGGCCCGCTGTGAAAGCGGGCCGGGCTCGGCGGAGTTCCGGGACGTCAGCAGGCGGCCGCGACGACCTTCGGCTTGCCGCTGGTGGACGCCGGGACGGTCACGCAGGCGACACTGCCGCCGGAGTTGACCTGGGCGACGCCGTTGCGCACGACCTTGATCTTGATGTCGCCGAACGCGGTCTCCTCCGCGGCCTCCTTGAGGTACTTGGCGGGCTTGCCGCCCTCGGCGAGCGCGGAGAGGACGGCCTGCTGGCCGACCAGTTCCGCCCACACCTTGGCGTCGCCGCCCGTGCCGGTGCCGGTGCCCTCCGAGCCGAGGCCGCCCGCACCGACGAGGCCGGCGCCGGCCTGGCTGATCGCCTCGAAGATCGGGGCGACGTCGAGCTTGGTGGCGCCCTCCGGTGCGGTGATCTCGGTGCTGGTGGAGATCTCCACGCGCACCGAGGCACGGCCGGTGTTGCCCTCGACGAACTGCAGGAAGTTGACCTCGAACGCCTTGAACTTGCCGTTGTCGATCCACAGGTCGATCACGATCGGCTTGTCGGCCGGAGGCGTGTCGAAGCTGTCGCCGACAGCCCCCTTCAGGATCTCGCCCTGGTCCTTGGTGGCGAGCTTCTCGATCGCCTCGACCAGCCGCTTCGCCTCGGCGTGGGCCTTGACGGTCGACGAGGTCACGGTGAGGTGGGTCTCGTCGTTCGCGTCACGGACGACGTCGGCGCCGGTGAGCAGGTTTTCGGCACTGGTCTTGAACTCGGCGGCGAGCTTCTCGCTCTCCTCCTGAGTCGTCGGCGTGGTGGCGGCGGCGCCGCCCAGCTCCTTGGTGAACTTCTCCACGTCGGACGCGGCGATCGAGACCCACCCGCCGTCGATCAGCTTGTCGACGCCGGGGATCTCACCACCGATCTCGGCGGAGAGCTCATCGATCTCGGCGGCCGGAGCACCGAACTTGGCGGCGATCTCCTTGACCGGCACCTTGATGTAGGCGATCTGGTCCACGACCCGGATCTCCGCGCCGGTGAGGCCGTCGATCGTCGCGTTGATCAGCGCCTTGTCGTCGTTGACGCCCTCGGCAGCCTTGTCCCAGGCGACGGTGAACGACGAGTTGTAGATCTTGCGGAGGATGTCCGCGTCCTCGTCGGTGAAGCCCTCCTCGCCGGACTCCTTCTTCGCCAGGGCGATCAGGTCGTCGACGTTGCCGCCGGCCTTGATGGTGAAGCCCAGCTTGTCCGCCGCGCCGAGGTCCTCCGCGGCCTTCTTCAACTCGAGCTTCGGCTCGAGCTGCTGAATCTGGTCCGCACACCCGACCATGAGGGCCGCGGCGGCGACGCCGGCGACCGCGCCGGTCACAAAGCGCTTCATGCGCAGAGATCTCCATTCGAGAGGTAGAACGGCACTCCCCCGGTGCCGCGATTTGGCAGTGTACGAGCAACCGCCAAGACGATGCGCGTCAATTCCCCCGGTCAGGGTCGTCCGGCCGCCCAGTCGCGCCAGGTGGCCCGCCAGTCCCGGCCGTCCGCACGGTGGCGCCAGGCCTCCTGGGCAGCCGAGCTCGGCACGTCCGGAGAGAGGCCGGTGACCTTGAGAAGGATCTCGGCCAGCGCACGTCTGCGCAGGTCAGCGTCATTCCGGAACCAGTCGGCCTCGTGCTGGAGACTGGAGACGAGGTGCACCATGTCGCGGATCGAGCGCTCCGCGTCCGGATCATCACCGAGCTCCCTCTGTCGCAGCACCGCGGCCTCCCACAACTCGCCCGGGACAACTGACGAATCGGGCATCGCGCCGATTTCTACAGACCATTTCGAGTGCTCAATATCACGACTCAGAATGGTCTCGATCAGAACACGGTGCGGTTCCCGCGGAGCATTGGACCGCAGATGCTGCCAGGGCTGCACCGGGGAAGCGGTGGCCAGCCGGTCGAGCATCGGCGCCGGGTCGGCGAGCGTCACCACGGGCACCGGATCGGCCGCCCAGTCGCGACCGAGCACGGTGATGCGGATCCCCTCGACGTCGCAGCGCCAGGCCCGCCACCGGTCGCCCGCACGGACGGTCTCGGCCGGCACCGGCCGGCCGTCGACCAGAAGCGTCCCCGCCTCCTGCGACCAGTTGAGGCCGGCGTCGCGCCCCGCCCGCTGCTCCAGGAGCAGCCGCAACGGCGCGAGAGGACCGCGGGCCGACTCGACCTGGACCCACCGGCCGTCCGGCGCCGGATACTCCACCTGGACCGCGGTGATCTCGCCGCCGGTCTCCACGAGATTGCCGAACACGGCCGCGACCGGCTCCACGACAGCGGCCAGCGCGAAGACACGCAGGCCGCTGTCGTGGATCTCCCGGCTGATCCGGGCCGTCTGCCGCGCGAACCTCTCCTGCCCCATCGAGGCAGGCTAATCCATCTCAGGCGCCGACGTAGTCCGCCAGGTGCTCGCCGGTCAGGGTGGAGCGCTCCTTCACCAGGTCGGCCGGGGTGCCCTCGAAGACGATCCGGCCGCCGTCGTGGCCGGCGCCCGGGCCCAGGTCGATGATCCAGTCGGCGTGCGCCATGACGGCCTGGTGATGCTCGATGACGATCACCGACTTGCCGGCCTCGACCAGCCGGTCCAGGAGGCCCAGCAGTTGCTCGACGTCGGCCAGGTGCAGGCCGGTGGTCGGCTCGTCCAGGACGTAGACGCCGCCCTTGTCGCCCATCCGGGTGGCCAGCTTGATCCGCTGCCGCTCACCACCGGACAGGGTGGTCAGCGGCTGGCCCAGAGTCAGGTAGCCGAGACCCACGTCGACCAGGCGCTCGAGGATGGCGTGCGCGGCCGGGATCCGGGCCTCGCCCTCGGCGAAGAACCGCTCGGCCTCGGTCACCGGCATGGCCAGGACCTCGCTGATGTCCTTGCCGCCGAGCTTGTAGTCGAGCACCGAGGCCTCGAACCGCTTGCCCTCGCACTCCTCGCACGGGCTGGCCACGCCGGCCATCATGCCCAGGTCGGTGTAGATGACGCCGGCGCCCTTGCAGGTCGGGCAGGCACCCTCGGAGTTGGCGCTGAACAGGGCCGGCTTCACCCCGTTGACCTTGGCGAAGGCTTTGCGGATCGGTTCGAGCAGGCCGGTGTACGTGGCCGGGTTGCTCCGCCGGGACCCCCGGATCGCCGTCTGGTCGATCGCCACCACCCCGTCACGCTTGGCGACCGCGCCGTGGATCAGGGAGCTCTTGCCCGAGCCGGCCACCCCGGTCACCACGACCAGCACGCCGAGCGGGATGTCGACGTCGACGTCCTTCAGGTTGTGGGTGGCGGCGCCGCGGATCTCCAGGGCGCTCGACGAGGTCCGGACCGACGACTTGAGCCGGGAGCGGTCGTCCAGGTGACGGCCGGTGACGGTACCGCTGGCGCGGAGGCCGTCGACCGTACCCTCGAAGCAGATCTCTCCGCCGGCCGTGCCGGCGCCCGGGCCGAGGTCGACCACCCGGTCCGCGATGGCGATGGCCTCGGGTTTGTGCTCCACCACGAGCACCGTGTTGCCCTTGTCGCGCAGGCGCAGGAGCAGCTCGTTCATCCGCTGGATGTCGTGTGGGTGCAGGCCGATGGTCGGCTCGTCGAAGACGTACGTCACGTCGGTCAGCGCCGACCCGAGGTGCCGGATCATCTTGGTGCGCTGCGCCTCGCCGCCGGAGAGCGTGCCGGCCGGCCGGTTCAGGGAGAGGTAGCCGAGGCCGATCTCGACGAACGAGTCGAGGGTGTGCTGCAGCTTCTCCAGCAGCGGGGCGACCGACGGCTCGTCCAGGGCGCGCACCCAGGCGGCCAGGTCGCTGATCTGCATCGCGCACGCGTCGGCGATGCTGATCCCCTTGATCTTCGAGTTGCGGGCGTGCTCGGCCAGGCGGGTGCCGTCGCACTCGGGGCAGACCGTGAAGGTGATGACCCGCTCGACGAAGGCGCGGATGTGCGGTTGCATCGCGTCGACGTCCTTGGACAGGAACGACTTCTGGATGTTGGGGATCAGGCCGGTGTAGGTCAGGTTGATCCCGTCCACCTTGATCTTGGTGGGCTCCTTGTAGAGCAGGTCGTGCATCTCGCGCTTGGTGTACTTGCCGATCGGCTTGTCCACGTCGAAGAAGCCACAGCCCCGGAAGATCCGGCCGAACCAGCCCTCCATGCTGTAGCCCGGGATCGAGATGGCTCCCTCGTTGATCGACTTCGTGTCGTCGTACAGCTGGGTCAGGTCGAAGTCGTTGACGTTGCCCCGGCCCTCGCACCGCGGGCACATGCCGCCGGTGATGCTGAAACTGCGCCGCTCCTTGACCGTGGCCCCGTGCTTCTCCACGGTCACCGCGCCGGCCCCGGAGATCGAGGCGACATTGAACGAGTACGCCTGCGGGGAGCCGATGTGCGGGTCACCGAGCCGGCTGAACAGGATCCGCAGCATCGCGTTGGCGTCGGTGGCGGTGCCGACCGTGGAACGCGGGTCGGAGCCCATCCGCTCCTGATCGACGATGATCGCCGTGGTCAGGCCCTCCAGCACGTCCACGTCCGGGCGGGCCAGGCTCGGCATGAAGCCCTGCACGAACGCGCTGTAGGTCTCGTTGATCAGCCGCTGCGACTCGGCCGCGATCGTGCCGAACACCAGCGAGCTCTTCCCCGAACCGGACACCCCGGTGAAGACCGTGAGCTGGTGTTTCGGGATCTCGACGCTGACGTCCTTGAGGTTGTTGACCCGGGCTCCGTGGACGCGGATCGAGCGGTGGGCGGTCATCGAGGTCCTCTCAGACGAGCTGGTTGATACGCACCAGGTTGCCCGCGGGGTCGCGGAACGCGCAGTCCCGGACACCGTACGGCTGATCGGCCGGCTCCTGGACCACGTCGGCCCCGGTGGCCTGAAGCTTGTCGAAAGTCTGCTCCAGGTCGGTGGCGCCCAGGATGATGGCGGCGTAGCTGCCCTTGGCCATCAGCTCGGCGATGACCCGGCGCTCGTCGTCGGTGATGCCGGGGTCGGAGACCGGCGGGTGCAGGACGATCGAGGTCTGCGGTTGATCGGGCGGGCCGACCGTGATCCAGCGCATGTCGCCGTAACCGACGTCGTTGCGCACCTCGAAGCCGAGGCCGTCACGATAGAACTCGAGGGACTTCTCCGGGTCGTCGGCGGGCAGGAACGCGGAGTGGATGACCAGGCTGCTCATGCCCTCGATGCTAGAGACGTGCGGTCGCCGGTGACTTCTCGATTCCTGACCGGCCGGGTCACCTGTTTGGTGACACATCCGGGCAGGCCGCGCAGCCCGTCGGCGCCCAGCTTGCGATAGGCGCCCGGGGAGATGCCGACCAGCTCGGTGAACCGGGTGGTGAACGTGCCCAGCGACGAGCAGCCGACCGCGAAGCACACGTCGGTGACGGACAGATCGCCCCGGCGCAGCAGGGTCATCGCCCGCTCGATCCGGCGGGTCATCAGGTAGCTGTACGGCGACTCGCCGAACGCCGCCTTGAACTGCCGGCTCAGGTGCCCGGCGGACACGTGCACATACCGCGCCAGTGCCTCGACGTCGAGCGGCTGAGCGTAGTCACGGTCGATCCGGTCGCGGACACGGCGCATCAACACGAGCTCGCGCAACCGGGCGTCAGTCACCGGCCCAGAGTAGTTCGTCGTCGGTTCGCCCGGCGGCTACCGCAAAAAGTGAAGAATCTTTTATATTCACGTCCACCGATACAAGGAGGACGTGTGCGAATCATGCGCTCACTGGCGGCCGGCGCCCTGATCGCGACCGCTCTGGCCACCCCCGCACAGGCGGCGCCCAGCCGGGCCGAGATCGCGCTGCGCTGGGCGCCGATCCACTACCAGGACGTCGACACCACCGGCTCGCACGCCCTGGGCGGCAAGAGCGACTACATCACCCGATACGACTTCGACGGGAACCTGAACGGCAGGGACAACTGGGACAACGCCGGGACGAACACTGACGCCGCGGTCTACTACTCGGTCGTCGAGACCGGCACCCACTGGTACCTGACGTACCTGTTCTTCCACCCGCGCGACTGGATCGACCACCCGTTCTTCGAGACCGAGCACGAGAACGACGGCGAAGGCGTGCTGGAGATCGTCGAGAAGGACGGCTCGGAGTACGGCAGCCTCAAGGGCGCGGTCACGGTGGCGCACAGCGACTTCTACTCCTACAAGCCGGCCGGCAGCGGCTGGGCCAACGGGGCCGAGACCATCGACGGGACCCTGCAGCTGCAGTCGTCGCCGCACGACTCCTTCCAGCACCCGGTCACCGCCCAGGAGCGGGGTGGGCACGGGCTCAAGGCGTGGCCGCAGTACGACATCGACGGGGACGGGATCGTCTACTACCCGTCACTGAGCGTCTCCGAGGCACCGGGCGACGCCAACGACCGCGACGTCCGCTACCGGCTGATCGACGTCTTCGCCGACGGCGGGCTGTGGGCGCAGCGCAACAACTCCAGCCTCTTCGCGTCGCTCGGCACCTTCGCCGGGGACACCTCGGGCGGCTGCGGCACCGGCACCTTCTCCTGCGGCACCAACTCGGCCAACGCGCCGTGGGGCTGGGACGACGGCAACGACGTTCCCGGACGCGGGGAGATCGCCACCGACCCGGCCAAGCTCGCCGCCTCCTACTTCACCGTCACCGGCACGCTGTCACGCGGCTACACCCACAACCCGTACCAGGCCGCGGCGGCCGCCCTCAAGGCCGCCCAGTCGCTGCCCGCCGTCACCGACTGACAGCCGCCGTGTGGTCGTCACCGGTGTCCCGGCGTCGCCGGGACACCGGTGAGAGCCATACCGGGTGCGGGCGGCGGCGGGGTGGCCGAGCATGGGGGCATGGCTGAAGTCGTCGTCGAGATCCACGTCCCGATGATCCCGGTGGCCGGCCCGCACCAGTGGATCGACCGGATCGAGGAGTTCCTCGCCGAGCTCGACGAGGACGGGACGGTCGCGCTGATCGACGACGGGGAGGAGTTCGGCGACGTCTACGTCTTCCCGATCGCCGGAGCCGGCGAGACGGAGCTGCTCGCCGCCGCGTCGCGGGCGGTCTCGCTCGACGACGTGCCGGGCGGGGCGTTCGCGATGGTCACCGACGACGAGGCCCTGGAGTGGGGCCTCGGGCGCCGCGTCGAGCTGCCGGTCGAGTGAGCCGGCGCTTCGGGGCGAGCCGGCCGGCTTTCTGGACCGGGCGCTCAGCTCACCTGGTCGGGCAGGACCGCCAGACCGGCCCGGGCGACGATCTCCTGCAGGGCGGCCACGTGCCCGGCGAACGCGGCGTGACCGGGAACGGTCAGCCGCACCGACGTGCGGGGGCGTTTGGCGATGAACGACTTGCGGATCTCCACGTAACCGGCGGCCTCCAGCGTGGTCAGCTGCTTGGACAGGGCCGAGTCGGACATCTCCAGGCTGTCGCGGAGGAACTTGAAGTCGGCCCAGTCGGTCGCCGCCAGCAGGCTGACCAGCGACAACCGGGTCGGCGCGTGGATCAGCTCGTCGAACCGGGGCGTCACCGGGAACCCGCCGGCGGGCGCGACAGCATGAGCCGGCGCAGGTAGGACATCAGCGCCGGACCGCCCACGGTCAGGCCGACGGCCACCGGCACCGCGGCCAGGAACGCCGGGAACGGAACCGACAGCGCCTCCAGCACGAAGCCCAGGCTGACACCGATCGCGGTCAGGCCGGCGGCGAACCCGAGGATCGCGCCGAGACCGCGAGCGCCGAGCAGCTCGAACCGGACCTGGACACGCGCCTTGCGGACCACGGCGAGGATCACGGCACCCAGGCCCAGGGTGTAGACGATCGTGCCGACCGCCATCACCCAGGGGATGTCGGTCTCCATGGCTCCGACGAACAGCAGCATCAGGGCGCCGACGGAGGGCCAGAACCAGGTGGGCACCAGATTGGTGTCGACGACCTGCTCGCGGCGGGCCCGCACCTCGGCCAGGGCGAGCTCGGCGTCGATCGGGGGAATGTCCATTACTTCCTCCTCCGGAAAGCACTTGCCTACCAGGAAAGTACACCCTCACTTTCCTGGTAGGCAAGTGCTTTCCTTTAGGAAGGATCAGCTCGGACACCCGTGCGCGTCGTCGACGCGACACGATCGTGATCCCGCTCTCGGCCGCGCGTAGAGTCGATGGGTGGACGACAGTGAACCGCTGCGGCTTCGCCCGGTCGAGGCCGGTGACATCGAGGTCTTCTTCGTGCAGCAGAGCGACCCCGAGGCCCAGCGGCGCGCCGACTTCCCCGGTCGCGAGCGCGACGCGTTCGTCAAGCACTGGGAGCAGCGGGTGCTCGGCAACCCGACCGGCCGCGCCCGGACCATCGTCGTCGACGGTGACGTGGCCGGCAACATCGTGGCCTGGTGGCAGGACGGGCGGCGGCTCGTCGGGTTCTGGCTCGGCCGCGAGTTCTGGGGGCGCGGCCTCGGCACGCGGGCGCTCGCGGCGTTCGTCGGGCCCGGCCAGGAGGAGACCCGCCCGCTGTACGCCGAAGCGGCCGTCCACAATGTGGCGTCCATCCGCGCGCTGAAACGATGCGGGTTCGACGAGCTCGAGGTGATCCGGGAGGGCTCCGACGAGTTCGTGGTCCTGAAACTGGGGTGACGCGGTCACGGCCGGTCGGCGTCGACCGTGCCGCTCACCCCCGGGTGGGGCAACCGGGCCGGCGGGCCGTCCGGGCAGTGCTCGAAATGCCACCACTCGTTGTCGTACATCCGGTAGAGCCCGTGCCGGCCACCATGCTCCTCCAGCCAGCGGGCACCTTCGGTCGGCCGTACGTCCATGGCCGTCCCCGCCACGTGCCGCGACTCGCCCGGCGGCAGCACCCACCGCCGCGCCGCCGCGACCGACCCGCTGCGCCGCACCTCCTCGGCGTAGAGCGCCGCCTGCCGCGCGGCCGTCCGATGACCGGAGGTCAGCCCGATCGGCTCGCCGTGCCGCCACAGCGCCCGCGTCCGCGCCGCCTCGAACGCCGCACGAGCCTCCGGCCGCAGCCCGGTCAGGTCCTCGGCCGGAAAGCGCAGCGTCAGCGCCCAGCGGCAGGCGGTGACCCGGGCCCGCCCCGGAGCGACCAGGCAGGCGACCGGCGACAGCAGATAGGCGGCGACCCGGGTGACAGCACGATAGACCGGATCCCGGCGACGTTCTTCAGACATGAGAAGAAGATCGCCGAACATGGATCCCGGAACATGGGTACGCCTACTCAATCCGGGCTGAGTACCTACTGTGCCCGGCCGGGTGCGGCGCGCGGATCGAGAGCACCCGGCGCCGCGCCACGGGTGGTCATCTCATCCATCCATCGGTCGATGAGGCAACGGGCGAACAACGCGTACGGCTGATCGTCCCGGCGCATCCGGGCCAGCTCCCGCAGATCGTCGGCGAGGACTTCGTCCAGCACGAGAGCGACCGGATCCGTGGCAACGAGACCGTCGAGCAGCCGCAGGATCTGCGCGACCCGGGCGATCCGCAACCGGATCCGCCGCAGCAGCTCCTTGCGCTCGAAGACGAGGCCGTTGCGGTTGAGCGCGTACACCTCGATCGACGCGCGAGCCCGGCGGTGCGGCAGACCGCCCGCGGCCAGGGACGTGATCAGGCCGTCATCGGTGCAGTCCAGGAACGTCGTCGGATCGTCTACGCACGGGTCGAGCAGAAGCGGAACCTCGGAGCCGATCTCGGCGGCCGATGTGGCGCGCCGCGAGCCCACATCCAACGGGAACTGGTCCTGCTTGCCGATCGCGTGCGTTCGGCCGGCCAGCACGTCGTCCTGCATGCGTCGCCGGTTGCAATCGATGCAGCTCGGCAGCAGATTGGTCCAGGACGCCGCCAGCCAGTGGTATGCGGGCCGGATCGGGCCTGCGGTGTCCTCGACCTGTGCTTTCGGCCGCCAATGCTCGACGTCCATGGGCTGGGTGGCGGCATACCTGGTCTCGCAATAGGCGCACTTGCCGTGGAACAGCCTCGTCAGGGCTGCCTTGATCTCCTGCTCGCGATAAGCCGTGAAGGAGAACGTCCACTTCTCGGGCGTGTTGCCGTCGGCGATCCACTTCTCCAGAGACTTCCGGGCCCGCACGGCCTCCCGTAGCCCCTTGCTTCGGACGTCGGTGAGCACGGTCGGCGCCGGCACCCGCCCCCGGTCGACCCGGATCACGTCCGCTCGTCCCCCGACTCGGCGATCCGAGTGATGTTCCACAGATCGCGAACCCGCCGCAGAGTCGTCTCCTTGAGCCCGGGGTCCGGGTTGCGGGTATGCCGTTCGGCCGCCAGAAAGGCATCGATGGCCTCGTATACGAGCTGGTCACGGCGGGTATAGCCGAGGACGCCGTGACCCTGCAACTCGACGGCCAGCCGCTCGCGACGGCTCTGCTGGTCGCCGGTGAGGGCGCTCTCCGGCACGGCGAGCAGCTGGTAGTACTCGTCGAACCGTGCGTCGATCTCGGGATCCAGGGTGGTGCCCAGACCGAAGTGACGAGAGGTGAGCAGCTGGTCGACGCGCAGGTCCCGCGGCGACGGCAGATCGGTGGTGGCGTGGGCCAGACCCTGCTCGTCGCGCTGCATCAGCACGGTCTCGTGCTCCTCGACGCCGCGCAGGCAGAGCGGCTCGTGCGTGGAGACGATGAACTGCATCCGCGGCAGCATTCGGCGCAGGCCGCTCACCACGCGGATCCGCCAGCGGGGATGCAGGTGGGCGCCGAGCTCGTCGATCAGCACGACCCCCTCGGCGGAGCCCGGCGTGGGCCAGAACCGGGTCACCAGCTCAAGGATGTCGATCACCGTGGCCAGCACCGACTGCCATCCCGTGCTCAGCTCGCCGAGCGAGATCCGGCGATTCCGCTCCACGACCCAGACCGACTGACCGTCCCGGTACAGCCACCGGCTTTCCGGCAACCCGAGGAGGTCCCGGATTGCGGCGGCCACGTAATCGAAGGTCTCGGGTGAGGCGTCGAGCAGCCACTGCCGGGCGTCGACGAGCGCGCGGGCCGGCCGGAAGAGTCCCTCGACCCGGCCCCAGCGATGGCCCGACGCGCCGGGCAGCCCGGGCGCCGGGAGCAACCTGGTCTCGCCGTACGCCAGCACCAGCGTCTGCGGCTCCTCGGCGTTGTCGTACCGGAAACCCTTCTGGGTGAACCGCAGGATCCGATCCCCGTGCGAGCCGCTGAGCCGTACGCGCACCCAGCCGTTGTTCACGCCCGGCGACCGGCGGATGAAGGCGCGGGCGTCGAGGCCCAGACGCTCCACGCCGACCCGGCCGATCAGAGCCAGGGTGATGGCCTGGAGGACGGTGCTCTTACCGGCGGCGTTCTCGCCCAGGAGGACCGTCCAGGGGGTCGTGAGGGCCGCCGAACGGGTCAGGTCGAGATCCATCTCCCCGATCGCCTTGACGTTCCTGATCGTCACACGCTCGATGTAGCGGCTGAAGCTGCGATAGATCTCGGCGTCGCCGGGACGGGCGAGACTGAAGCTCTCCTGCCGCCGGGCGAAGTCACGATGGCGATCCGACGCCGTGTGCCGTCGTGATTCCGGCTGGGTGACACCGGCGTCGAGATACCGACGCAGGTTGAGCGGGAGCAAGGACTTGAGATTGCCGACGAGTTGACGTGTGAGCCCGGTCCAGGGGTGATCAGGACCCATCATCTCGCCCAGATGCTGCGCCACGGGCACCATGTCGTCGGCGTTGCCCGGCCTGAGGTACCCGATCATGTCCTGGATCGTCTCGGCATGCTCCGCGCGCGCCTCGACGAGATCGGCACGATTGAGGCCGAGCAACTCGACCGTGGTCTCACCCCGCTCGGTGTGACTGATGACGGTGCCATCGGCCAGGAAGACGAGATGGTCCTCCGGTTCATCCTCGCAGGGGTCCAGGAGCAGGGGCATCTCCGCGGCGAGCGCCTCCGGCGACGCCAGGAGGGGCGCGCGGAAGGTCTCGTCCTCCAGCGGGAACCTGCTCCCGCGGCCGCCCGCCAGATGCCGGTTGCAGGCGGAGCAGACGAGATACAGATTGCTCCACTCACCGGCGATCCACCAGTAGTGGTCGGGCAACAGCGTGCCGTCCGGGCGGACCACGCCGGCCTCGGGACGGAACTGCATGACGTCGAACCGCCCGAGGCTTTCGCAGAACGCGCATTTCCCGTGGAACAACAAGTTCAGGGCCTGCCGGACATGCCGAGCCCGGGGGAATCGAAGGCGAACTGCGATTGACGGCGCTCGTACACCGGAACCGAGTAGAACTGCGAGGCCACCGCGCGCTCCGCAGCCCAGTGACTTGTCAACTGCGGCGGGGCGGGCATCCGGGAACGATCGACACGGATCACGGCTCGACAGTAGACGCTAGACGTCCAGGCCGTTCTCGATGGCGTAACGGACCAGCTCGACCCGGTTGTGCAGCTGCAGTTTGCCCAGCGTGTTCTGCACGTGGTTCTGCACCGTGCGGTGGGAGACCACCAGTCGGCCGGCGACCTGCCGGTAGGTGAGACCCTTCGCCACCAGCCGCAACACCTCGGTCTCCCGGTCGGTGAGCTGCGGCCGGTCGTCGGCGGCCGGGGTGGCGGCCAGACGGCGGTACTCCCCCAGCACCAGGCCCGCCAGCCCCGGGGTGAACACGGCGTCCCCCTCGGCGGTGCGCCGGACCGCGTCGAGGAACTCGTCCCGCCCCGCCGACTTGATCAGGTAGCCGTTCGCACCGGCCTTCACCGCGTCCAGCACGTCCTGCTGCTCGCCGCTGGCCGAGAGCATCAGGATGCGCACGCCCGGAAGCGCTGCCAGCAGCCCGCGGATCACGTCGACACCGGACAGGTCGGGCAGTTGCAGATCGAGGACGACCACGTCGGGGGCCGCGGCCGGCGCGACCCGGAGCGCCTGTGCGCCCTCCCCGACCGCCGCGGTGACCAGATAGCCGGCCTCGCTCAGATCACGGGCCACCCCGTCCCGCCACATCGGATGATCATCGACGACCATCACGCGGGTCACGGCGTCGTTCGCAGGGGTCACCGCGTCACGATAGCCGCGCGCCGCCGAGTCCCGATCGGGGTGGCCGGGCAGCCGTGTACGGTCGGGTCATGCGCGTACCGACCGCGGTGATCACCGCCGGCTCCCTGATCAGCGGATGGCAGATCGCCCGCCGCACCGGCATCCGCCCCCTCGGTGGCGCAGTCCTCGCCGCCGGTGGCCTGATCGCGGGCCGCGAGTGGGCACGCCGCACCGGCCCGGTCACCACCGGCGCCCTGGTCGCGACGTACCTTGGAGCGTTCGCCGTCTCGCATCCCCTGGCCAAGCGCATCGGCTCCTGGCCGTCGGTCATCGCCGTCTCCGCCGTCACCGCGGCCGTCTCCTACGCCGCCGCCGACCGCCGCTGACGGACATACCCGCGGGCGATCCCTTCCGGGTGACCCGTGTGGGCCCGTGCCGGCTCTGCGCGGGCCGCCCCTGGCCCCGGCGCTGATCCCGCACCTACGCCGCCCACCCCGCACGGACGGTCCGTGCCGTCGGCCTACGCTGCGGTGATGATCCGACCGAAGCGCCTGCAACCCGGCGACCTCGTGGCCCTGGTGGCGCCGGCCGGCCCGGTCACCGACGCGCAGGCCGCCGACGCGGCCCGGATCTTGAAGACCTGGGGTCTGCGGACTCGGCCGGGCAGGCACGCTCTCGGCAGGCGATTCTTCCTTTCCGGTACGGACGACGAGCGCCGCCTCGATCTCGAGGCATCGTTCCGCGACCCGGAGGTCCGCGGAGTCCTGTGCCTACGGGGCGGCTACGGCACCCAGCGCATCGTCGACCACCTCGACTACGCCGCCCTGCGCGCCGACCCCAAGCTGGTGATCGGCTTCTCCGACATAACCGCCCTCCACCTGGCCCTGTGGCACGAGATCGGCCTGGCCACCGTCCACGGCCCCACCGGCAGCACCCTGCTGAACGACGCACCGACCACGGCCTCGGCCCGCCAGGCCCTGATGACCACCACCCCGCTGACGATCAGAGCCTCACCCTCGCCGGTTCACCACTGCGGGAAGATCGAGGGCACACTGCTCGGCGGCAACCTGACCCTGCTCGCCGCCACCGCCGGCACCCCGCACCAGCCCGACCTGACCGGCGCGATCCTGCTGGTCGAGGAGGTGAACGAGGCCGCCTACCGAGTGGACCGCATGATCGTCCAGTTGCGACGCTGCGGCTTGCTCGACGGGCTCGCCGGCGTGGCCGTGGGCTCGTTCACCGCCTGCCCCGACGCCGACCGGGTCCTGGCCGAACACTTCAACGACCTGGGTATCCCCGTCCTCGCCGGCCTTCCGATCGGTCACGGTCCCACCGGGTTGGCGGTCCCGCTGGGCGTTCCGGCGCACCTCGACGCCGACACCGGCACCCTCACCGTCCAACCCGCCGTCCGCTGACACCGATCACGTCCCGGCCGGTGGCAGCTCACGTCCCGGTCGGCGGCACCTCATGTCCCGGTCGGCGGCAGCCGGGACACCACCCACGCGCCACCGACGTGATCGTGGCCGCCCGGACGTGCCGGTGACCACCGCATTCAGCCCGGCGGTCGCGCTGCGGCCGGGAGGGGCGCATCGCTCGCGGGGACAGCCACGGTTCTGAGGGTGGACCGTACGAAGAAAGAAGGGTGAGCGAATCGCCCTTGCCCTTGCCCTTGCCCTTGCCCTTGCCCTTGCCCTTGCCCTTGCCCTTGCCCTTGCCCTTGCCCTTGCCCTTGCCCTCGCCCTCGCCCTCGCCCTCGCCCTCGCCCTCGCCCTCGCCCTCGCCCTCGCCCTCGCCCTCGCCCTCGCCCTCGCCCTCGCCCTCGCCCTCGCCCTCGCCCTCGCCCTCGCCCTCGCCCTCGCCCTCGCCCTCGCCGGAACTGTAACGGGCTCAGATCGGCGAACCGCCAAACGGACAGAACGGCATATGTCAGGATGTTTTTATGCCGCTCTCCCGTCGCGCCCTGTTCGGCGCCGGCCTTGCCGGGATGATCGGGTCCCGGCCGGCGGGCCGGAACGGAATCACGCCGAGCCCGGTGCGGACACCCCCGCCCGGACCGACCGCGGCGGACTGGCAGGCGCTGGCCGCCGGCCTCGAAGGCGGGCTCGAACAACCGGGGAGCACCTCCTACGATCAGGCACGACAGCTCTTCTCGCCCCGGTTCGACAGCATTCGTCCCACGGCGGTCGTGCGGTGTGCCGGCCCGGCGGACGTCGTGGAGGCGGTGCGATTCGCCGTGCGGACCGGGTTGCCGGTCGTGCCGCGCGGCGGTGGCCACTCCTATGTCGGCGCGTCGACCACCGCCACCGGGATCGTGCTGGACGTGCGGCCGATGCGGACGGTGGCGTACGACGCGGCGACCGGGACCGCGACGATCGGCGGGGGCACGTCGCTGCTCGACGTCTACACCGGCCTCGGCGCGCATGCCGTGTCGGTTCCGGCCGGCACCTGCGGCAGCGTCGGCATCAGCGGCCTCACCTGCGGCGGCGGGATCGGGTCGGCCGCTTCGGCCTACGGCTTGACCTGCGACAACGTCGTGGCCGCGGACGTCGTGACGGCGGACGGCAGCCACCGGACGGTCGACGAGGAACGGGAGCCGGAGCTGTTCTGGGGGCTGCGGGGCGGTGGCGGCGGCAGGTTCGGGGTGGTCACGTCGTGGCGGATGCGGACCCACCCGGCCGGGACCACCGGGGCGTACCAGCTCACCTATCCGTGGGCGGACGCGGCCGCGGTCGCCGCCGGCTGGCAGGCGCGGATCATGACGGCGCCGGACGACAGCTGGTCGGCGTGCCAGTTCGTCTCGGACGCGGCGGGCACGCTGTCGGTGCGGATCGGCGGCTACGTCCTCGGCGGCGACGCCCCGGCCGAGGTGGCCGCGCTGACCCGGGCGATCGGCCGGGAGCCCGCCACCACGTCGTTCGAGAGCAAACCGCACGTCCAGCTGCTACGGGAACGAGCGGCCGGCGCGGCCCGGGGCACCCACGTGATCGGTAGCGAGATCCTTCCCGCGACGGTTCCGCCGGCCGGCGTGGACGCGCTGCTCGCCGTGGTGCGGGCGCGGGCCGCGAGCCGCCGTCCGGGCCTGGCCAAGCTCAAGCGGATGACCGGCGCGCCGGCCCGGGTCGCGGCGGACGCCACCGCGTTTCCGTGGCACGGTGCAAGCAGCATGCTGCAGTGGCTGGTGGACCTGCGGGAGGCCGAGCCGGCCGCGGTGGCCGACGGGTACGGGTGGATCGAGTCGGGACATCGTGCGATGGCGCCGTGGTCGTCGGGGCGCTACGTGAACTATCTGGAGCCCGGGCCCACCGATCCGCTCCGCTATCACGGCCCCCACCTCGAGCGGCTACGCCGTCTCCAGGCCGCTACCGACCCGAGTGGACTGTTCCGGGTCCCGTACGCCCTATGATCCGTTCCATGGCTTCTGATCTCGTCGAACGCCTCGGACTGGAGCCGCATCCCGAGGGCGGCTGGTATCGGGAGACGTGGCGCTCTCCCGTCACGTTCGAGCCGGACGGCTACGACGGCCCCCGGCATGCCGCGACCGCCATCTACTTCCTGCTGCATCCGGGCGAGCAGTCCGCCTGGCACGTGGTGCGCTCGGCCGAGCTGTGGTTCTGGCACTCGGGTGGCCCGCTGCTGCTCCGGCGTGGTGGTGACGGCGACCGGCCGTCCGGCGGTGACGAGGTGCTGCTCGGCCCGGACGTCGCGGCCGGCCAGGAGCCTCAGGTGCTGATCCCGGCCGGCGTCTGGCAGGCGGCCGAGCCGGCCGGCACCGAGCCGGTCCTGGTCAGTTGTGTGGTCGCGCCGGGCTTCGACTTCGCCGACTTCCACATGCAGTGACGCCGCCGCCCAGCCGCTTCCCGCATTCAGTGAGGCCGGCCGGGCTGCGGTGAACGGTCAGCGGACCAGGCGCAGGGTCCCCGGGTGATGGGCGACCAGCCCGGCCGGGTTCATCTCGTAGGTGACCGCGGGCCCGTCGCCGGTGATCCGCAGGCGATGCGGGCTGATCAGGTGGTAGGTCGCCGTGCCGGAGACCACGGTCAGCGACGACGTGAGGATCCGGGCCGACGGCACCCGCACCGGACCGCGGCGCCGGCGTCGATCCCGGCCTGCCAGTCGATCGCGTGTGGCGTGCACCCGGTGACCACGGCCGTCCCGCCGGGCCGCTCACCGGCGTGCGGGAGCACCAGCTCGGTCCCGATCGTCCCGGTCCGCTGCCAGGCCAGTGGCCCGGTGGGCGGTGCCTGGTCGAGGCGGGCGCCGGCCCGCGTCAGCAGGGTGTCGGACATGACGCCTCCCTTGCCGCCCGTCCCCTTTTCCCCATGTTTGCACCCGGCAAACGCCGATCCCCCGGATTCGGCGAGTCCGGTCCGTCACCGGCCGGTCAGCGATTCCAGAACCAGCGCCGGTTCCGGCGGTTCCGCCAGGTCATCTCGTCCGCGATCATCGAACGAACGCTCGCCACCGCGATGGTGAGCGCGTCCCGCATGCCCGCGCAGGTCCGGCAGTCCGCGCCGCCGTCACATTCGGTCCGGTGATCGAAGGCGATGTCGGTGATCACCCGGTCCAGGGCGGCGCACGCGTAGGTGCCGCGGTCGTTCGGGTGCTGCCGGGCCAGGATCTCCCGGAACTCCGCTATCTCGTTCTCGGCCGTCGCGTACAGGTGTGCGGCGCTCTCCACCTGTTGTAACGCGTCGCGGGCCGGATCGTTCACCTGCAAGGCACTCCCCCAAGGCCAGGTGACGTGTGGACGGTGACCCTACCGCCCCCACCGGTTCCGCTCACATGGGCCGGACAGCCGATCATCCTCATCGAACAAACGACTCCTTCCGGGTGAGCGCCCGGAACCGTATCAGCACGTCGTGACCGATGTCGTCCCCGGATACACGGAACCCCCGGGCCGTACGCGGGCCGGGGGCTCTCTGCAGGGCGATCAGCGGGTCGACTTGACCGAGTCGTCGTCGACGGCGTGCTCGCTCTCCTCGATGCTGACGACGAGGGCGTCCACGTCCTGGCAGATGGTCTGGAACTTCAGCATCGCGGTCCGCAGCTCGGCGAGATGGCTGGCCTCCTCCGGTTGGCCCGCGGCACTCTGGGCCTGCCGGGTCGAGACCGAGAGGACGTTCGCGGCCGCGGTGATGATCGTGCTCTTGGAGTTCTTACCGAGCGTCACGATCTGGTTGGCGGTGGTGACGTCGAAGTCGTGTCCGCCCTCACCCAGAGTGGCCTGGTGGGCGATGCCACACACGGCCGCGGTGGCTTCGTCGAGGCCGCTGATGCTCACCGCCGGGGCCGCGGTGGCGGCCGGCTCGACGGACTGTCCGCTGGTGGCGCAGCCGGAGATCGCCAGAAGGGTGCTGGTGACGACGGCCACGGTGGTCATTGCTCGCATGGGCCGGAGGCTACCTTCCGGCAGTGCCGGGCCGGGCGCGGGCCCGTACGGGTGTGACGCAGTCGTCCGCATCGTGGGAGTCACGCACTGTCATAGCGACCCGCGCGGCGATGACGTTACGTCATCGGAAACGATGGGGTGTGACCTTTGAAGCGCTGCCCGCGCCGCCGCCCCGCGCGCCTGATCTCGCCGACGACTTCACCGGCCCGGCGCTGCGCGAGGACCTCTGGATCGATCACTATCTGCCGCACTGGAGCACTCCGGAGCGGTCCCGGCCCGCTACGACCTGGAGGGTGACGGGCTGCGGCTGCGGATCGACGCCGACCAGCCGGACTGGCGGCCCGAGGACGCCCCGCTGCGGGTGTCCAACCTGCAGACCGGTGATTTCTCCGGCGCGCCCGGCGAGGAGCGTGGCACCCACCGGCATCGCCCGGACGGACTGACCGTGCGCACCCCGGCCGGGACCCGCCTGCTCTGGACGCCGTCGGCCGGCCGGGTCGAGGTGACGGTGAGCGCCTCCGTCGACCCGGGCGCCATGCTCGCCGTCTGGCTGGTCGGCAGCGAGCATCTCGGCCCCCGTGACAGCGGCGAGATCTGCGTGTTCGAGATCGACGCCGACGCGGTGGGCTCCACGACGACCGCGAGGATCGGGGTCAAGGCGCACCACGACGACCGGTTGCGCACCGACATGACCGAGGTCCTCGTGCCGGTCGACGCGGCCCGCCCGCACACGTGGACCGCGATCTGGGGTGCGGGCGGCACGGTGATCGGCTGCGAGGGCCGGGTGCTCGGGAGATTCGGGCAGGCTCCGGGCTACCCGCTGATCCTGATGATCGACATCTTCGAGATCGGCGGCCGGTCCGCGGACGGCGCCTACCCCAAGACCGCCCGCGTCCACCGCGTACAGGGGTGGGATCTGACCTGATTTATGGTTTGGGGTGACGGACGTGACCCAGTGTGCGCGGACACGTTTTCGGGTTCCAGCCGCGTCGTAGTGCTGGAGTGGGGCAGGGGACGGCACTCTCGGCGAAGGCGGATCGTGGCATGCAGCACGAGGATCTGGTCAGGGCGGTCATCGCGGCGGTGGCGTTCGCGGTCATGCTCGCCGGGCACTACATCGGTGACCACTGGGTGCAGACCAGCGGGCAGGCGTACGGCAAGGGCCTCGACAACGCGGGATGCGTACGGTCGGTGGCGCTGTGGCACTGCGCGAAGCACGTCATGTCGTGGACCGCGACGACCACGATCTTCCTGCTCGCCGCCGGCTGGTGGCTGCGCCTGCCGCTGGAGCCGCCGTGGCTCGTGGCGGGCATCGCGCTCAACGCCGTCACCCATTTCGTCGCCGACCTGCGTACCCCGCTGATCCGTCTGGGCCGGCTGCTGGGCCGCGGCGGCTACCTCGACCACGTCGGTGTGGTCCGGCCGTCCGGCGCGGCGACCAGCGGTCCCGGCACCGGCCTGTTCGAGCTGGACCAGGCCTGGCACATCGGCTGGCTCGCCGTGTCGGCCCTGATCATCGCCGGCCCGCCGATCTGAGAGCCGGCCCACAGGTCTGAGAGCCGGCCACCGGTGTGAGAGCCGGTCAACCGGCCTGAGAGCCGACGGCGTCAGCCGCGGACGGACGCGTACGTTGCAGCCGCGTTGCCCTGACCTTTCCGGTGTTCCCTCACGAGGCTCATGCCGGACGGGTCCGACCCGAAAGGGAGTCTCGAGCGGCACGGAGTCGCTCCCACGGAGGGACCATCGCATGTTCGGACCGCGCAACAGCCAGACCATCAACCGTCTCCAGTCGGAGCTCGCCGAGGCGGCGGCCGACGTCGAGGCGGTGACCGAGATCGTGCAGGCGATGGAGAAGGTGACCACCCCGGACGAGGCGATCGGCGCCATCCTCGGGCTCGTGCGGGAGCGGTTCGGGTGGGCGTACGCCTCCTACTGGCAGCTGGACAACGCGGCGAACGTGCTGCGGTTCTCGCAGGACAGCGGAACCGTCAACGACGAGTTCCGGAAGGTGACCCTGCAGGCGTCGTTCGCCGAGGGCGTGGGCCTGTCGGGGCGCGCCTGGCGTACCCGGGACCTGGTCTTCGTCCGCAACCTCGCTGAGGTGCGGGACTGCGTGCGCGCACCCGAGGCCCTGCGTGCCGGGGTGCGCAGCGGCATCTGTTTCCCGATCATCGAGGCCGGCAGGGTGATCGGCACGATGGACTTCTTCACCACCGAGGAGCTCGACCCGTCGGAGGGCCGGCTGGCCGCGCTCCGGGCGATCGGCGTCCTGGCGTCGGGCACCCTGGTACGCCTGCACGAACTGGTGCAGCAGGAGAAGACCGCGCAGGACGTGGAGGCGGTCTCCACGGTGATCCGGCAGATGACCCAGGCCGCCAGCCGGGACGAGGCGCTGCGGTCGGCACTGGAGACGATCCGCCGGGACTTCGACTGGCAGTACGGCTCGTTCTGGGCGCTCGACGACGACGCGCAGGTGCTGCGTTTCGCCCTGGAGTCCGGTGACGCGGGCGCGGAGTTCCGGCAGGTGACGATGACCGCGTCGTTCGCGAAGGGTGTCGGCCTGTCCGGGCGCGCGTGGGACCGTGGGGATCTCGTCTTCGTCGAGGACCTGGGCGAGCTGACCGACTGTGTGCGTCGGCCGGCGGCCCAGGCGGTCGGGGTGAAGTCGGGCGTGTGCCTGCCGATCCGGGTCGGTGGGCGGATCGTCGGGACGATGGACTTCTTCGCCACCCGGACGCTGCTCATGTACCCGGGCCGGGAGAGCGCCCTGCGTAACACGGCGTTCCTGGTCGGTCAGGCGCTCGAGCGGTTCGCGTCGACCGAGCAGTTGCACCAGGCGGGCCGGGAACTGCTCGACTCGATCGCCGAGGTGGAGCGCAACGTCAGTTCGGCGTCGGCCGTCGCGGAGAACAGCGAGAGCCTGGCAGCCGAAGCGAACGAGCAGGTGGCGGCCCTGGGCCAGGCCAGTTCGGAGATCAACAACGTGGTGCGGGCGATCCAGACGATCGCGGCGCAGACCAAGCTGCTCGCCCTGAACGCGACGATCGAGGCGGCCCGGGCCGGTGAGTCCGGCAAGGGGTTCGCCGTCGTCGCGGGCGAGGTGAAGGAACTGTCCACCGAGACCGAGCGGGCCACCGACGAGGTGAGCGCCAAGGTCAGCGCGATCCAGGTGAAGGTCGACGCGGTCACGGCCTCGCTGGCCCAGATCCACCACGCGGTCGAGGAGATCAACCAGACCCAGCGGCTGATCAGCGGCGTTCTCAAGGAGCAGGTCATGGTCACGGACGCGATCCTCGCCTGAGGCGTCGTCCTCGGTGGATGGCGTGGTCGCCGGACCGCCGGCAGCAGCCGCCGGCGGTCCGCGTGCCCCGGCGGAGCGTCACCGCAATTGGGCCTGCGTGTAGAAGCCGCTGTCGATCAGTGCCTTCTCGTAGTTGTCCTTGTTCACGATCGTGGTGTCGAGCAACATCGACGGCACCACCTTCACGCCGTTGTCGTAGTCCTTCTCGTTGTTCGTGACCGGCTTCCTCCCCTTGAGGATGGCGTCGGCCATCTGGGCGCTGGTCTTCGCCAGATCGCGATAGTCCTTGAAGATCGTGGAGTACTGCTCACCGGCGATGATCGACTTCACCGAGGTCACCTCGGCGTCCTGTCCGGTGATCACCGGGTACGGCAGGCCGGCGGTGCCGTACCCACTGCTCTTGAGTGCCGAGACGATGCCGATCGACAGGCCGTCGTAGGGCGACAGCACGCCGTCGACCTTCACCCCGGAACGATAGGTGGAGGTCAGCAGGTTCTCCATCCGGTTCTGGGCCTCCCGGGCCTGCCAGCGCAGGATGGCGATCGACTTGAAATCGGTCTGTCCGCTCGGCACCTTCAGCGCGCCCTTGTCCAGGTATGGCTGGAGGACGGACATCGCGCCGTTGAAGAAGAACGTGGCGTTGTTGTCGTCCGGCGAGCCGGCGAACAGCTCGACGTTGAACGGGCCTTTCGCGGTGCCGGGCGTACCGTCGGCGTTGACCAGCTTGAGGCCGATGAGCAGCGAGTTCGCCTGCTGCACACCGACCTTGAAGTTGTCGAACGTCGCGTAGTAGTCGACGTTCGGCGACTTGAGGATCAATCGGTCGTAGGCGATGACCGGGATCTTGGCGTCCGCGGCCGTCTGCAGCTGCGAGGTGATCGCGGCGCCGTCGATGGAGGCGATGATCAGCACCCGGACGCCCTTGGTGATCTGGCTGTCGATCTGGTTCACCTGGGTCGGGATGTCGTCCTCGGCGTACTGGAGGTCGACCTTGTACCCGAGCGCCTCGAGCTCCTTCTTGACGTTCTCGCCGTCCCCGTTCCACCGCTGCGACGCGCGCGTGGGCATGGTGACCCCGATGAGGGCGCCGGCGTTGTCCGCGGCGCCGGAGGATGCGTCTTTGTCGACGGTCTTCTCGCTGGAGCCGCAGGCGCCCGGGGAGAGGGCCAGCAGGGCGGCCGCGGCCGCCAGGACGACACGGGACTTTCGCATGCGCAGCTCCTTGCTGTTTCGCCACATCTACTGTGGAGAGATCGGCTCGCCGGAGGATGAACCCGACCGTAGGCGTCGACGGGATGTTCGGGATCGTGCTGAGAACTGAACAACAAACACCGGACACGGGCCGGCAGCACGGACGAGCGAGGGAGGTCACGTGCCCCGACGGGAACGTCCGCTGGATTCCGAGGACACCCCGCTCCTGCGGCTCGTCGGCGACCTGCGACGACTTCGCCACGGAACCGGGGGCTGCCGTACCGCGAGTTGGGGAGGCTGACCAACTACTCCGCGGCGGCGCTGTCCGATGCGCTGTCCGGCCGTCGCCTGCCCAGCCTCGCCATCACCCTCGCCGTCGTCGGGGCCTGCGGCGGTGACGTCGACGAGTGGACCGAGCGGTGGCGGCGCGTCGCTGCGGCGCAACGGGGTACGGACCCCGACGCGCCCACCCCGTACGCCGGCCTGGCCGCCTACGGGGTGGGTGACGCCGACCGGTTCTTCGGCCGCGAGGCGGTGACCGGGACCCTCGTGACCCTCGTCGACGAGCGTCCCTTCGTCGGTGTCTTCGGCCCCTCCGGCGCGGGAAAGTCGTCGCTGCTGCAGGCCGGGTTGATGGCCCGCACCGACCGCACCACGATCCTGGTCACGCCGGGAGCCGACCCGGTCACCGAGTTGGCCGCGGCCATAGCGCACCTCGCCGACGAGCCCGCGCACCGCGTCCGCAGCGACCTGGCCGCCGGCCCGGAGTCGCTGCGCGGCTGGCTGGCGAAGGCCGGCGGCGATGTGCTGCTGGTGGTCGACCAGTTCGAGGAGGTGTTCACCCTCTGCGGCGACGCCGAACGGCTCTGGCTGATCCGGGCCTTGACCGCCGCCGCCGGGCCACGGGCTCACATCGTGGTCGGCGTGCGCGCCGATTTCTACGGTCACTGCGCACGGCACCCCGAGTTGGTCACCGCACTGCACCGCGCGCAGGTGCTGGTCGGGCCGATGTCCGTCGAGGAACTGCGGTCGGCGATCACGGAACCGGCCGTCCGTGCGGGAGCGACGATCGAGACGGCGCTCGTCGCCCGGCTCATCTCGGATGTCGCCGGGCAGCCGAACGCGCTCCCGCTGGTGTCGCACGCGCTCGCCGAGACCTGGCAGCGCCGCCGTGGAGTGGTGCTGACGCTGGGCGGCTACGAGGACGTCGGCGGTATCGAGCATGCTCTCGCCCGTACCGCCGAACGCACCTACGAACATCTCACCGAGGACGATCGCAGGGCGGCCCGCCTGTTGTTCACGCGTCTGGTGGTGCCGGGCGACGGTGTCGAGGACACCAAGCGGCGGGCCCGCCGCGCCGATCTGCCCGTGCCGGACGCCCTCCTGGACCTGCTCGCCGCAGCCCGGCTGATCACCATCGACCGCGACACCGTCGAGCTGACCCACGAGGCCCTGCTGCGAGCCTGGCCACGGCTGGCAGGCTGGCTCGCCCAGGACCGGGACGTCCTGCGCATCCAGCATCGGCTCGCCGGGGCCGCCGCGGACTGGGAGGCTCACGATCGCGACCCCGACATTCTCTACCGGGGTGCTTCCCTCGATCAGGCGGCGCCGCTGCGGGACAGGTTCAACGACCGTGAACGCGAGTTCCTCGACGCCGGTCTGGACGCGGATCGCGGGCGTGCCGAGGCCGGCCGGCGCGCCGCACGACGGTCGCGCCGGGTCGCCGCGGGGATGGCCGCGCTGGCGATCCTCCTGGCCGGCACCACGCTGGCCGCGGCGGCCGCGCAGCACCGGGCCGCCCGGCAGCGCAACGAGGCGCTCTCCCTGCGGGCTTCCGAAACCGCCAGGGACATGATCGCCGGGCGGCCGCGTGAGGCGGCCATGCTCGCACTGGCCGCCTATCGGCTCGCACCCACCACCAAGGCACGCGATGCGCTGCTGCTGGCGCATGCCGCCGGTGGCGCCACCACTCTCGGTCGCGGATACCTCGATCCGCCCGGGCGGTACGCGCTCACCTACGGCGACGACACGGGTGACCAGCAGCTCTGGCGGCGCGACGGTGGGGCCTGGCTACCGGCGGGCCGGATGTCCGTGGCGGACGGTCACCGGCACTCGGCCGGCGTCGACGACCGCCGGGCGATCTACTGGACCGGGCGTACCCGCTCGGACCTCTGGGATCTGGCGGACCTGGACCACCCCTACCGGATCGCGGCGCCGGACGGCCTCGGGATGCTGGACGGGATGGACCGCTCAGGCTCCCTGCTGAGTGCCGTGGGGTTGGACGGGACAGCCCGGGTGTGGCGCCCGGGTGACTCCTCCTTCCGACGGCTGCCTCCCGGCGACGTCGTCGGGACCGCCGTGCTCGCCGACGGTTCCGGCATCATCCTCAGTCGCCGTCAGGGCAACCAGGACGCCATCGAGAGCTGGACGCCCGACGGTCGGCTGATCGCGACCCTGCTGCATGTTCCGCATCCCGCGGTCGTGCAGGCCGGGGCGGGCGGGCTGATCGCCGTCACCTCCTACCTCGGCAACGCCACCGTCACGATCATGGATGTCACCGACGCGGAGGCGCCGCGGGTCGTGGCCCGAGCCGACGGCCTGGACGAGACGAACACTCCCGCCTTCGACAGTGCCGGGCGGACTGTCGCCGTCGTCGACGGGGCCGAGGCCCGGGTCTGGGACGCCCGGAGCGGCAGACGGATACTGTCCCTGCACACTCAGGGCCTGCGCCTGAGCTCCCCCGGCTCGACGGCGACCGGTTGTATCTGCTGGACGGCAAGTCGGCGCTGTGGCGCATCGAGAGTGACCTCGACGCTGTCATCCGCCACACCTGCGCGCAGCCGGTCGAGGTCGACTGGAGTCGGGACTTCCCGGGGGCGGCCCCGCAGGAGCTGTGTCCGCCAGGGTGACGGACACGTTAGGAAAATGTTTTAACTATTAGGACTGTTAACCTTGCGAGGCCGGGCATCGATGTCTGAGGATGTACGCCAAGCGGCGCCGCCCTCCCCCGCCCCTGCGTCCCCGAGGTGTCCCCGTTGGCCAGAACCCTGCTCAGACGCGCCCTTGTGGCATCGTTTACCCTGCTCACCGCGATCGCCACCGGCCTGTTCGCGCACACCGCCCCGGTGGCCGCCGCCGCCCCGTTCAAGGTGCTCGCCTTCTACAACGGCACCTGGGACGCCGCGCACATCGACTTCGACTCCGAAGCCCGGGACTGGTTCCCGAAGGCCGCCGCCCAGCACGGCTTCACCTGGGAGGCCACCACCGACTGGAGCCGCCTGAGCGCCTCCGGCCTGGCCGGCGTGCAGGTGGTCATGTTCCTGGACGACGGGCCGCCGGCCGAGCGACGGGCCGCGTTCCAGGCCTACATGCAGAACGGCGGCGGGTTCCTCGGTTTCCACGTGAGCGCGTTCACCACCAGCGCGAGCTCGTGGAGCTGGTACCACAACACGTTCCTGGGCTCGGGGAACTTCGCCACCAACACGTGGGGCCCGACCGCGGAGACCCTGCGGATCGACAACCGTAACCACCCGTCCACGGCCGGGCTGCCCGCCACCATCCAGTCGTCGGTCAGCGAGTGGTACTCGTGGAGCAACGACCTGCGCCAGAACCCGAACATCGACGTCCTGGCCTCGCTCGACGCGTCCACGTTCCCGGTCGGCACCGACCCGAACCAGCAGTGGCGCAGTGGCTACTACCCGATCCTGTGGACCAACAAGAACTACCGGATGCTGTACGCCAACTTCGGCCACAACGCCATGAACTA
Source organism: Actinoplanes sp. CA-252034 (assembly GCF_050956125.1). Taxonomy (NCBI): domain Bacteria; kingdom Bacillati; phylum Actinomycetota; class Actinomycetes; order Micromonosporales; family Micromonosporaceae; genus Actinoplanes; species Actinoplanes sp. CA-252034. The sequence continues at coordinate 3,671,092 of NZ_CP191846.1, read as the reverse complement.
CGAGACCAACACGCGTACGTCGTCGACGTTCGCCAGCGCCCAGCAGAACCAGTGGCTGATCCAGGGCCTGCAGTGGCTGGGCGGCCAGGGCCCGACCACCCCGCCGCCGGGCGACAGCCCGATCGACCCGGCCGTCTGGTACCAGGTGATCAACAAGAGCAGTGGCAAGTGCGTCGACGCGCGAGCGGCCGGAACAGTCAACGGCACCGCGATCCAGCAGTACGCCTGCAACGGCTCGAACGCGCAGCAGTACCGGTTCGCCTCGGCCGGCGGTGGCTACGTCCGCATCGACAACCGCGGCAACAGCGCCCAGGTCCTCGACGTGACCGACGTTTCCACGGCCGACAATGCCAAGATCCAGACGTGGGCGTACGGCGGTGGCAACAACCAGCAGTGGCAGGCGATCGCCGAGGGGGGCGGTAACTACCACTTCGTCAACCGCAACAGCGGCAAGTGCCTGGACGTCCCCGCCGCCAGCGCGGCCGACAGCGTCCAGCTCGTCCAGTACGCGTGCAACGGAAGCGCCGCACAGAGCTTCCGCCTCGGGTGACACGAGGCTCCCGCCCCGGGTGACACGAGGCTTGAGAAGAGGGTGACAGGAGCGGTGGCCCGGGGAGACCCGGGCCATCCGGCTCAGAGGTTCTTCAGCATGTCCTCGAAGTTGGCGGTGAGCGCGAACGGGTCGGTGACCACTGCCGGCTCGCGGCGCTCGACCTCGCGGGCGAGCTCGGCGGCCGCGCGGTCGACGCGGGCGCGCAGCGGGCCCTCGACCGAGTTGGCGCCCCAGTCGTCGCTGGCCGCGAAGACCGAGGTCGGCAGGATCGCCGCCCGCAGGTAGGAGAAGAGCGGGCGCATCGCGTGCTCCAGGACCAGCGAGTGCCGGGCGGTGCCGGCGGTGGCGGCGAGCAGCACCGGCTTGTCGACCAGGGCGTCCTTGTCGAGGACGTCGAAGAACGACTTGAACAGTCCGCTGTAGCCGGCCGAGAACACGGGGGTCACGGTGATCAGGGCGTCGGCCGCGGTGACCGCCTCCTGGGCCTGTTTGAGCGTGGTCCCGGGGAAGCCGGTGAGCATGTTGTCGGTGATCTCGTGGGCCAGGTCGCGCAGCTCGATGAACTGCACGTCGAGGGTGACCCCGAGCCGGGCGGCCGCTCCGCCCGCCGCCGCCGCCAACTGGTCGGCGAGCAGGCGGGTCGACGACGGCTGGCTCAGGCCCGCGCTGATGACGACGAGCTTGCGCTGCTTCATGCCTTCACTTCTTCCTTGGCGGCCGTGGCGTTCTTGGCGGCGAGCAGGGACGCGTGGGTGGGCGCGTCCGGCACGTGCGCGGGCTTGAGAGCGGCGAACTCCTTGCGCAGCACCGGGACGACCTCCTCGCCGAGCAGGTCGAGCTGCTCGAGGACGGTCTTGAGCGGCAGGCCGGCGTGGTCCAGCAGGAACAGCTGCCGCTGGTAGTCGCCGACGTACTCCCGGAAGCCGAGGGTCTTGTCGATGACCTGCTGCGGGCTGCCGACGGTCAGCGGCGTCTCGCGGGTGAAGTCCTCCAGCGACGGGCCGTGGCCGTAGACGGGGGCGTTGTCGAAGTAGGGGCGGAACTCCTTCACCGCGTCCTGGCTGTTCTTACGCATGAACACCTGCCCGCCGAGACCGACGATGGCCTGGTCGGCGGAGCCGTGGCCGTAGTGCTCGAACCGCTGCCGGTAGAGCTGGACCATCCGCTGGGTGTGCGACGCCGGCCAGAAGATGTGGTTGGCGAAGAAGCCGTCGCCGTAGTAGGCGGCCTGCTCGGCGATCTCCGGGCTGCGGATCGAGCCGTGCCAGACGAACGGCGGGATCTCGTCGAGCGGGCGCGGCGTGGAGGTGAAGCCCTGCAGCGGGGTGCGGAACTTGCCCTGCCAGTCGACGACGTGCTCACGCCACAGCTGGTGCAGCAGCGAGTAGTTCTCGATGGCGAGCGGGATGCCGGCCCGGATGTCCTTGCCGAACCACGGGTAGACCGGCCCGGTGTTGCCGCGGCCGAGCATCAGGTCGACGCGGCCGTCGGCGAGGTGCTGCAGCATCGCGAAGTCCTCGGCGATCTTCACCGGGTCGTTGGTGGTGATCAGCGTGGTGGCGGTGGACAGCTGCAACGTCGAGGTCTGCGCGGCGATGTAGGCAAGCGTGGTGGTCGGCGACGAGGAGAAGAACGGCTCGTTGTGGTGCTCACCGAGCGCGAAGACGTCGAGGCCGACCTCCTCCGCGTGCTTGGCGATGGCGACGATGTCCTTGATCCGCTCGGCCTCGCTGGGGGTCCGGCCGGTGGTCGGGTCCGTCGTGATGTCGCTGACGCTGAAGATTCCGAACTGCATGACCGGCTCCTGGACTGATCGGCCGGGAATCTGACTTCCCGGACTGCCCCGCACAACGCGTTTGACTGCGCAACTATTTCAGATTCAAACAAATCTGGCTGCGGCGGGGGTCACACGAGGGGGCCTCAGGATCCAGAACACGCCCGGAGCGGCCACGATCGCGCCGACGGGCAGGCACAACAGCAGGAGCAGAGGGTCACGACGGCCGACCAGGAGCCAGATCAGATACGCCAGGCCCAGCATCCCCAGGATCAGCACGAGCGCCCGGCCCAACTCCTCGAGAGGCGCCCGGCCGACCACGAGAGCGATGACCGCGAGCGCCAGGCTCGCCGCCGCGGTCACGATCGTCAGGAAACCGGCCAGCTCCGGCATGCCGTCCCAGGCCAGTACGGATGCCGGCAACGTGCAGAGGAAGACCCCCACGAACGGGACCGGCAGCAGCCACCAGGCCCGGCTCCGCCCGGCCCGTACCGCCCGATGCACGCCGGCGCAGGTCAGCACGAGGCCGGCCAGGAACATGCCGAGCGACAACGCCGCGATGCCCGGCGTGTCGTCGGTCATCACCGGTGCGTCGGCCTCCGGGAGGTCGAGCGGTGACTCGTCGTCCGGCAGGGCCGGGATGCCGATGCGCCGCCACGAGCCGGCCTCATCCCGGACCGCGAACCCGTCCCGGCCGTTCGCGACCACCAGAACGTGACCGCCGGGCACGTCCAGCACCGCCAGCGCGACCGACCTGAGGTGCGTCGAGTCCTCGTGCGGATAGCCCTCCTTGAGTGCCGACCACTGCGCCTGGCTGAGGCTCCAGTACTCCCGCCACGGGCCGTCGCCGGTGCGACTATCCACCGCGATCCGGTATGCGTCCGTCACTCGGTAGCAGACCACCGGCACCGATCGGGCGCAGTCCGACGTCCCGGCGGCGGCGGAGGCCGAGGCGGAAGGGGCTGCGGAGGCGGGGGCAGGGACGGAGGCCGACGGGAGGGGCAGGGGTTCGGTGTCCACGAACGTGCGCCCGCCATCGCGGCTCACCGACCAGGCAGACCCATAGCCGGCGTCGTGGGCGACGAGATAGACGACGTCGCCCTCGACCAGCACCCCGGTCGCCTCCGGCGTCGGCGTCGCGCTGGTCGCCGCCACACCGAACAGCGCCGCGGGCAGCACCACGGCCAGCCGCAGTGCGCGCATCCAGCGCCGGGCGGGCACTGCCCCGAGCGGCCGGTGCGCTGCCCACCAGGCCACTGCCAGGAACGGGCAGGCCAGCAGGTCGGACGGGTCGGCCCGGACCAGCGAGGGCGTGATCAGGCTCCAGGCCTCGGACGCGAGTTGCGCCCCGTACCCCCAGAGCTTGACGAAGGCGAACCCCGCACCCACCGTGACGATCGCCGCAACCGCCACCCTCCGGAACGGCAGGCGCGGCACGATGAGGCCCGTCAGGGCCGCGAGCAGCGGCGGCGCCAGGACCATCCCGGCCGCGTCGCTGAGCTTGCCGGTCACCCATCCCGGCCAGGCGGACTTCAGCAGATGGTCATTGATGATGAGTAGCGCCAGCGCTGTCACCGTCACCGGATGACAGAGCCAGGCGAGCGCCTTCCCCCGAGCAGCGTTCACATTCGACACACTGTCAGCGGCTGGTCACGGTGAGATCCCGGATCAGAACCTTTTGGATGTACGGCCACCCGTGTCGTGGTCATAGTGGACACCGGCGGGACCGACGGTCACGGGATCGACACAGTGTGATTCCTATTGGACGCACGCCTCGCCACCGGCACGATGTGTGCATGTGCACTCGACACAATGTCACCCGCCGGGCCGCGCTCGCCGGATTTGCCGGGCTCGCCGCCACCGCCGTCACCGCCGAACCCGCCGCCGCCCGCACCGGCCGTGGCCTCCGCGACCTCACCTATCCGCTGTCCGAGACGTTCCCGGGGTTCAGCCCCGGTGAGGAGGCGGTCCGCCGGACCGTGACGACGATCGAGGACGACGGCTACTACATGCAGGAGTGGCGCGTCCTCGAGCACATCGGCACCCACGTCGACGCGCCCGCGCACTTCACCGCGGGTGGCCGGCTCGCCACCGAACTGCGGCCGGACGAGCTGATCGTGCCGGCCGTCGTCGTCGACATCGCCCGGCGGGCCGCCCACGACCCGGATACCGAGGTCACCGTCGACGACCTGCGGGAGTTCGAGCGCCGGCACGGGCGGATCCCGGACGGCGCGGCGGTGCTCATGTACTCCGGCTGGGGCTCCCGGGTCGGCGACGCGAACGCGTACCGGGGCACCGACGCGGCCGGGACGCTGCACTTCCCCGGGTTCGGCACGGACGCCTGCGAGTGGCTGCTGCGCCGCCGCCGGATCCGCAGCCTCGGCGTCGACACGCTCAGCATCGACCCGGGGATCTCGGAGACCTTCGACACGCACCTGGCGTTGACCGGCGCCGACCGCTACGGCCTGGAGAACCTGGCCGGCCTCGACCGCCTGCCCCGCACCGGCGCGACGATCTTCGTGGGCCTGATCCCCTACGAGGGCGGCTCCGGCGGACAGGCCCGGGTGCTGGCCACCTGGTGACCCGTCACGTCACCATTTCAGGCCGATGGTGGTGAAGAACCACAGCGCCGACGTCAGCCACAACCCGGCCACCGCGGTCAGCACCAGCCCACCGGCCACCGGCAGACCCCAGCCCCGCCCGTCGCCCGGCCGGCTGAGCAGCAGCATCTTCGTCACGAACACGCCGTAGAGCAGACAGCCGAGCAGCGAATGCGCCAGGACCCGGGGCGTGTCGAACCGCAGACCGAACGTGTAGAGGCAGTGCACCGCCACCGGCATCGACAGCAGCAGCGCGATCCGGCCGCTCCAGCGGTGCACCGCCCCCACCCACGCCGCGCCCGGCAGCACCCCGTAGATGGCGAGCGCCGTCAGCAACTGCACCGCGAGGAACGCCGCGACTCCGGTGGCCAGCCACACCTTCAACGTCTGGATCCGCAGGAACGTGTCCACCTCCGACGTGCCGACCGGCTCGTGCAGGCGCCCGTAGACGCCGAGACCCACCGCGACCCCGACACCGGCGACCACGGGCAGCCACACGCGCGGCCTCAGAATCCCTCCCCGGTGTCCACATCGATGGTGGTCGCCCCGGTGACGGTCGCGCCGTCGATCGTGGTGCTGCGCCCGGTCAGGTCCAGCACCGGCGCCGGGCCGGGCGCCTCACCGCGCAGCAGCACACCCACCTGACGACCGTCCGGCAGCACGATCCACGAGCCGTCGACCCGCGCGCCACCCACCTGGCTGCTCAGCCGGTAGAGCCCCGACGGCTTGCGCACCACACCGATCTCGAACCGGTGCGCCCGGCCCTCGACGGTCACCTCCCCGGCCGCGCGACGGGCGTCGAACAGGCCGGTGATCTTGGTGTTGTTCTTGCCCGTGAGGTTGAGCAGCCCGTTCTTGGCGGTGCCCTTCAGCCAGGCCTCCAGACGGTCGCCGTCACAGATGTACGCGATCGCCTGCCCGTCCCGGATCGAGATGGCCAGCGTGCCCGCCTCGTCGTCGACCTTGCCGGCCATCGTGACCCGCAGCTTCTCGGCCGCCGGCGTGTTCAGTGGCGGCAGGGCCACGCCGTCGGTCGGCGGAAGAGTGCCCTTCTCCACCGGGGTGACCGCGGGCGGGATGCTGACCTGGGTGACCAGGTTGCCGGTGCGCGCGTCGGCCGAGGAGGTCAGGTTGAGCCCGGTGGCCACGGCGGCGACCACGACCGCGGCGGCCAGGGTGATCAGGGGGCCACGGCGCCAGCGTCTCCTCGGGGCGGGCGGCGGCTGGTGGGAGGGCAGTTGACCGGCCCAGCTCCCGATCGTGTCCCGCGGCCCTGCCTGGTGGCCGATGAAGGCGGCCCTCGGCGGCTGCGGCGGCGCGGGAGGCGGGTAGGTCGGCTGCGGCAGCTGCGGCGGCGGGAAGCCCAGCGCCAGAGTGGCCGGCTCCCCGTCACCCATCGGATGCCCCGACACCGGCGCGACCGGCGGGATGCCCTGCGCCTGCGCCGCGAACTGCCGCAGGTAGGCGGCCACCCGGGCGGCCGGCGGCCGGCGCCGCGGATCAGCGGCCAGGCAGTCGCGGGCCACCGGGCCGAGCGGGCCGGGCAGCGCCGACGGGTCACCCTCGGGCCGGCCCGTGGTCATCTCCAGCAACAGCACACCCAGCGACCAGACGTCGGCGGCCGGAGTCGGCGGTCCACCCTGGAAGATCTCCGGAGCCGTGTAGCCGGGAGTGCCACCGGCCACCGAGGGGTGCGCGCCGCCGAGCAGGACCGCCACGCCGAAGTCGGTGATCCGCACCTCCGGCGGGGTCGACCCGCGCACGACCAGCAGATTCTCCGGCTTGAGGTCGAGGTGGACGACACCCCGCCCGTGGGCGTAGGCCAGGGCCGCGGCGGTCTGGGCGGCCACCACCACGACCTCCGGCGGGGTCAGCCGGCCGCCCCGCATCGACAGGTAGCGGCGCAGGTCGGGACCGTCCACATACTCCATCACCAGGGCCAGCGTGCCGCCCTCGACGATCAGGTCACGCAGGCCCACGATCGCCGGATGGCTCAGGGCACGCAGCGCCGCGTCCTCACGGAGGAACAGCTCACGGACCCGGCGGTCACCGGCCAGCTCCGGCCGCAGCAGTTTCGCCGCGAGTGGCGGGCCACCGTGCCGGCTGGTCGCGCGCCGGACCATCGCCACGGCGCCGCGACCGATCTCCTCGTGCAGCAGGTACTCCCTGCCGAGTGGTTCGTGAGCGGCCATCCCCGTACCCCTTGCCAAATAGATCAGCTAAGCCCCACCGACTGTCATAACCACGTCGATCTTCATGCGGTTCAGCGCTCCACTCGCGAATTGCATTCTTCTATAAGACGCCGATCGATGGCGAGTGTTGTCTACGGTGAGTTGGTGCTGCTGGACGGTCCGTTCACCTATCCCGAGGTCGGCGCGACCCGGGACGCCCGGCTGCCCACCGGCTACCGGCACGTGCTGCGCGACGTCGAGGTCGGCGCCGGCCGTGACGTCTTCGACCGGGCCGCCGAAGCCCTGCTGACCTTCCACGTGCACCGGGGCGCCGGGCTGGCCGTCGGCACCCGCGCGCCGGCGGTGCCCGGACTGCCGGTGGTGATCCGGGTCGGGGCCGGGCCGCTGCGACTGACCGCGCCGTGCCGTGTCGTCTACCGCATCGACCAGCCCGACCGGCAGGGGTTCGCCTACGGCACGCTCGACGGGCACCCGGAGCGCGGCGAGGAGGCGTTCGTCCTGCACCTGACCGATTCCGGGCGGATCCGCTTCCGGATCACCGCGTTCTCCCGGCCGGCGACCACCCTGGCACGGCTCGGCGGGCCGCTCACCACCCTCGCCCAGGAGATCGCCACCCAGCGTTACATCCGATCGATGCGGCGGCTGTCATGCCCGTGACTGCAGGCCCCGCAGCAGCTCCATGGCCGGGCCGTCGACCGAACGGGCCGTGTCGCTGAGCACCACCACACCGACCCGCTTCTCCGGGTCGAAACCGGCGAACGCGTACGCCCCACCGGTCTGCCCGTTGTGATAGATCTGCAGGTGACCGCCGAGTTTGGCGTGCATCCGCTGCGCCATCCAGCCCAGGCGCACGGTCAGGAACGGGTTGACCCGGTGCTCGACGTCCAGCGCCAGCCCCACCGCGGCCGTCACCGGCGACTCCTCGACGTGCGCCCGGACGAACCGGATCAGGTCGGCCGTCGTGGAGCGCAGACCACCCGCCCCGACCAGATCGGCCAGATTCCACGGCTCGGTCGGGCGGCGTTTCGCGTTGTGCTCCGGCGCCACCGGGCCACCGGCGCCGGTGCTGACCAGGCCGAGCGGTGTGCCGACCTCGCGCGCCACCAGATCGCCGTAGGAGAGGCCGGTGTGCCGGGACAGCGCCAGTCCGAGCAGGCCGGCGCCCAGATTCGAGTACCGGAAACGCGTGCCGGGGGTGGCCGGGCGGATCCGGGACAGGTTCTCGATCAGTTGGTCGGCGGTGCAGTGCGCGTACGGATCGGGTGTGTTCGGCCGCAGCAACGCCTTGAGCAGCATCCCCTTCGGCAGCCGTGGCAGACCCGACGTGTGCGTGGCCAGATGCCGCAGCGTGATGCCCGTGGGCGCCGGCAGGAAATCGCTCAACGGCTGGTCCAGCCGCACCGTGCCGGACTCGATCAGCCGGGCCAGCACCAGGCTGGTGAACACCTTGGTCACCGACCCGATCTCCAGGCGCGAGTCCACGGTCAGGCCACCGGTCGCCTGAACCTCGGTGTGCCCGTCGGTCAGGGCGGCGACGACCACCCCGTGCCGGTTCGGTTCCAGCTGCTGGACGGCCTGGCGGGTCAACGCGTCGAGATCGGTCACGGCGTCCATTCTGGGAGGCGGGCACAACGTCCGGCCGGTAGTAGTGTGCGGTTCGGACCCAGGGTCGCACGACGGGGAGCAGCATGGACGACCATCGGTGGATGCGCCGGGCGATCGATCTGGCCGGCCGCTGCCCGTCCTCCACGTCGGCGTTCTCGGTCGGCGCGGTCATCGTCGACGCCACCGGCAACGAGCTGGCCAGCGGCTGGTCCCGCGACTCCGACCCGCAGGTCCACGCCGAGGAGTCGGCCCTGCTGCGCGTCGCCGGCCGCACCGGCCTGCGGACCGCCACCATGTACAGCACCCTCGAACCCTGCTCCAAACGCGCCAGCCGCCCCCACGCCACCTGCGCCGGCCTGATCATCGCGGCCGGCATCCCACGGGTGGTCATCGCCTGGCGCGAGCCCGACCTCTTCGTCACCTGCGAGGGCGTGGCACTGCTCATCGCCGCCGGCATCGAGGTGATCGAGCTTTCCGAGCACGCTGCGGCGGCGCGGGCGGCCAACACCCATCTCAACCTCTGAGGGGTACGCGCCAGCCGGCCCCCGAACGCAACCGGGCTCGTTGCGCCGCGGTCCCGGCGGCCACCGCCCCCAGCCCGGAAGCGCCCTTCGGCCGGAACCACCCCGGACGTCGCCTCGTAGCCGACGGGGCGACCGTGGTGCGGTCGAGGGCGGGCCGGTCCGTACCGAATAAAAAATCGGACTCCGTGGGCTGAACGCCTCACCGACCCCATGCGTACTCACTGTTACCAGGTTCGGTCCTGGTTCGTGAGGAGGACGTCATGACGGTCCAGGCGCTGCAGCCCCGGGAAGCACGGCACCACACCGGCGCGATCGTGCGCAGCCGACGGTTCGCGACGCAGTTCGAGATGGACGGACACGTGCTGACCCTCGGCGTCGAGCCTGGTGTACGGGGTGGTCTCTACTATCTGCCGTCCACTCCGACGTTCGACGACGGCACTCCGGTGCCCCGCGAGGTCGCTGCCGGACTGCAGTCGGTCATCGAGGAGGTCGAGCGTTTCTGGGGCCACTGGCCGGAGTTCCGCGCCACGCTCTGATCACTCGCAGTGATTTGTCGGGGGTGGGTCTAGCCTCTGGCGCATGAGGAAGCGGCTTCAGGTCGGTGACGTGGCGGTCGCGCCGCTGCCCGGCGGTGGGTTCGGCGCCTGCCAGGTGTCCGGCTTCGACGGCGAGTCCGTCGTCATCCACGCCCTCGACTGGTCCTCGCCGGAGCCACCCGGGCTCGACGACCTGCGCGGGGTCGGACCGGCCGTCCTCAGCCGGCATCGGTTCCGGGCGGAGATCGCCCAGACCTCCGTCGCACCGCGATACCATCCGCTGCCCCCGGATCTCACCTGGATCGGCACTCTGCCGGTGCCACCCGGCGTGCCCGGCGAGGTCGACAGCATCTCCGGTTGGGACTGGCCACTGATCGCTACCGTCCTTCAGCGCGAGTGGGCCGACCTGCCCGAGGAGGCCCGCGCCGCCCGCCGTCGCTCCCGGGGCGCCGACCCGGTCACCATCGACCGCGGCGACGGCCCACAGACCGAGACCGTGGCCCTGGAGCACCTGGACCTGTCGGCGTATCCGCCAGGCCGCCCCATGGACTGGTCCGTGCTGGACCGTCTGCCACGCTGCACCGGCATCCACTGGTCCGGGCCCGACCGGGGCCTGGTGGCGGCCTTGGGGCGGCATCCGATGGTCAGCTCCTTGACGTGGTCCGACGCTCCCGAGACGGTCGACCTCACCCGGACCCGGATAACGAGTCTCCGGATCACCGGCGACTCCTTACGTCAGCTCCACCTGGCACCCCGGGCCCGCACCCTCACCATCGACGGCCCACCCACTCCCACGGTCAGCGACGGCGTTGCTCCCCCACCAGCCGCCAACGCCGCTTCCAGCCCACCAGCCGACAACGGCGCGGCGGCCCCCACCACCGGCCATGCCTCGCCCGTGAGCGACGCAACCCTTCCGTCGGCTACCGGCGCCACGTCCCCGCCTCCCACCGGCGACGCTGTATCCGCCCAACCAACCAGTGACGCTGTATCTACCCAGCCCACCAACGGGGCCGCGTCGGTTCGCACGGTTCGTGCGCTCGATGACGGTCGCTGGCTGCACCTCGACATCTTCGCGGCGACGCCCGCAACCGTGGCGCCCGCCGGTTTGTCGGGAGTCCGGTCGGTGTCCCTGTCGGGTGCCGGCGCGCTTTCGGCCGACACCATCGCCGCCTTCCTCGAGGCGCACACCGTGTCCCTCCGCTGGACGTCACCACCGGGCCGCCTGGACAACCCGACCGCCTTGACGGCTCTGACTCACCTACGGTTGCTGCAGATGTTCGACGCCTACGCGATGGACGCGGATACCCTCCCCGACCTGCCCCTGGACGACCTGCTCATCTCCGGCTTGCGCGGTTCTACGGCCCGCGGGTTACGCGCCCGCTTCCGCAAATCCCCGGTGACCCTGTCGTTGACGGGCGCCAAGTCCGACCGCTGGCTGGCCGCCAACCTGGACAACCCGTTCCGCGACTGGGCCGACGACAATCCCACTGCCGGCGCTGCCGCGTGCAAGGCCTACGCCACAGCCTTGAAGGCCCTAGACAAGCCGACCGCGCTGAAGCCCTTCCCCCATCCGCTCCCCATGTCGCTGCCCGCTCCCGGCCCCCTCTCCGTCGCCGACGAGCCGGAATCGCGCTCCGGCTCGGTGATCACTTCTGCCGAGGCGGTTCTGCGGGGCTGGTCGAGAGGCTCAACGCTCTGGACGCGAAGTTCTGCATCATCGACACTGTCCGCCGCGAAGAAGCGGGTGACGCCTTCATGGCATTGGCGTCGCGCGCCGGGGTGCCCTCCACCATCGCCGGCGAGTGGTTCGATGCTTGGCGCGACTTCTGAAGACCACCCGCGGTCGAGGCCTGCGCCCACAGCTTGGTCGGGAGCAGCGCCTCAGCTTGTCGTCACGCGATGGCCGGTTCGTGGCTCGGCTCTACCGGTATGAGAAGCCAGCGCGCGAAACGGCCTACCTCGTCGAGCTCGGTGAACCAGCGGACCTTCAGGCGGTACGCGGTCACACCGTTCGTCTCGATGAGCAGGCCCGGATCGACACCCCGCGACGGCGGCCCGTGCTCCGCCGGGACGGGACCGGGCCGCGCCTGCTCGAACGGGCTCGCGAGCTCCCCGTCCCCGTCGGCGGCTGCGGTGAAGACGGCCAGTTCGCCGCTGTCCACCTCCACCACCGGGCCGTCGGAATCCTCGTCATCGGGATGGTTCAGTGCCGCTGCCAGCGTCACCGGGTAGTCGGGTCCGCCGGCCTGCACGAACGCCAGTGCCCCGGACTCGCCCCGGAAGACCTCGATCCAGCTGTCGTCGCGTACGACACCGTCACCACCGACGAGAGCCGCCATCCGTGGCCCGACCAGGAGCCCGGTCTGGTCCTGCCTCAGGTCGAGGGTCCGATCGAACTCGTCGTCACTGTGCCCGCGCCAATGGCCACGCCCGGCACTGTCGACGGCCAGGAACTGCTCTCCGTTGGTCCACAGACGCCCGATGTGAATCCACCCCTCCCGCATCCGGCCAGCATCTCGGCGCCCCCACGGGCCGTCACCCGCGCGCAGCCCCATCAGAGCCCGGAACAGAGCTGACCGAGCCGACCGTCACCCGCCCGCGGCTCGGTCAGAGCGCGGAACGCAGCTGGTTCACGGCTGCGGTGGCAGTGCCGGCGGGGATGGCGAAACCCAGGCCCACGCTGCCGGTGCTGTCGCCGGCCGTGGCGATGGCCACGTTGATGCCCACCACCCGGCCGGAGGTGTCCACCAGGGCTCCGCCGGAGTTGCCCTGGTTGATGGCGGCGTCGGTCTGGAGCAGGCCGGTCAGCTTCTCGTCTCCGGTGTCGACGCTGCGGTCGAGGGCCGAGACGATGCCCGAGGTGACGGTGCCCTCCAGGCCGAGTGGCGCGCCGAACGCCAGGACCGTGTCGCCGACCGCCACGCTGTCGTCCGCGGCGAACGTGACCGGGGTCAGGCCGGTCAGCCCGGTGGCCTGCACCAGCGCCAGGTCATGGGTGGTGTCGGTGGCGACCACCTTGGCCGGCGCGGTCCGGCCGTCGGAGAGGCGCACGCTCACCGTGCCGTCCGCTTCGATGACGTGGTTGTTGGTGAGGATCAGGCCGTCCTCGGCGAGGATCACGCCGGAGCCCAGCGAGGACGACCGGGCGCCGTCGACCAGGACGGTCACGATGCTCGGCTGGACCTTCGCCACGATCGGCGCCAGGTCGGAGGTCTCGGTGATCGTCGTCGCGGCGGTCGCGGCCTGGGCGGGGCGGGAGCTCAGGTAGTCCTCGGTCAGGAACGCCCCGGTGGCTCCGCCGCCCGCGATCAGGACGAGGACCGCTGCGCCGCCGGCCATCCGCCGTGTCCACCGGGGGTCGCGCCGGCTGTGGACCAGCATCGGCGGGATGTTTGTCGGCGGCAGGTCGTACGTCACCCGATGCCGCCCGTAAGGGGCGCGCGTCTCGTGGCCGCCGTGGCCCTGGTCGTCATTCCGGGTGGGGCGCGTCATCAGGTCCGTCATGAGGTCGAGACTGCGCCCCGAATTTGTTCCGCAGCGGTGAGCCGTCTGTGACTTCGCTGTGCCGCCGGTCCCCCGACCGGGTGGCTCCGGCGCGGCAACGCCGAACCCCCGGTCCGGCGTCTAGGGTCGGCCGGGTGTTTCTCCCCGATTCGTTCCCGGGTGACCGGGATTCCGCTTACAGCCCTGATCACACCGCTTCCGTCGCCGTCCGCGCGACGCCCGGAGCACCACCGCCACCGCCTGTGTACGAGCGGCGGGCCGGCGGTCATGCGGGCCCTGAGAAGGAGCCCTTCGCTGTGCGTGCCGGGCGGGTGATGCCGCCGGGTGAGGGGGTTCGCGTGGTCGGGCGGGTGCGGCCGGCCGTGGAGCGGCGACCGTTCGGGCCGACGATCAGCGAACCGGCGGCGGCGCTACGGCGGGGACGGCCGGCGGCTCTCCGGGAGGCCCGGTGAAGAGGCCGGAGTTCATTGCGGCGCCGGGGACGGCCGGCGGTTCTGCGGGAGGTGCGGTCAGGAGGCTCAGGCTTGTCGCCGCTGCGGGGACGGCCGTCGTGGTCATCGCCGGATGTGCGAGCTCTCCGCCCGTACCCCAATGGAAGGATCCTGAGCCGTCAGCCGCCGCGCCTGCGATGAGTGACGCGGTGGCCGCGCCGGTGGCGAGCGCGACGCCGGCGGATGAGCGGTTTCTCGCCGCGGTGCGCGGGCAGTTGGCCGAGGCCGCGGTGGATCTGCGGAACGAGGAGATCTCCGTGATCGGCGGGCAGGCGTGCGCGTCGCTCGCTGCCGGGCATCCGCGTAAGGCGGTCGCGGCGGAGGTCACCGAATACGGGCTTCCAGCCGCCGAAGCCCGGCAACTGGTCGGCCTGGCCCGGCGCACCCTGTGCGAAAGCGAAGCCGAAGCCGCAGGTGAAAGCGCAGGCGAGGCCGCCGGCGGCGACGTGGACCCGAGCGACAGCGCGGACCCGAACGGGAGCGTGGACGAAAGCGGCAACACGGACGAAAGTAGCAGCGGAGGCTGACCACCGACACGGACCATTCGTGTGCTTTCGACCGTTCAGGTTTTCCGGAGTGCCTGGAAGGCCGACGCCGGAAGTGGGATTGATATCGGCCACAGTGCCCTCGTTCAAAGACCCGCGTTATCCGCGATGAAGACTTCGGGATCGGCCGAAAGTCGCAGTCGCGCACAGGGTTTGGAGACGGTGGGCAGATGTTCGGCACAGGTACTGCCGAGATGCTGGGATCACCCAAGACACGGGAGGTCACGATGTCGGCACGAGGAATGCTCAGCCTGGTCGGGAACGCCGTCGGCGGTCTGATCGGCTGGTCGGAGCCGGTTCCGCCGGCGGATCCCGAGGTGTTGCGGGCGCTGTTCGCCGATCTCGGGGTGCGGGTCGGAGCGGACGACGCGGAACTCGTCGAGGCGGTCCGCTATTTCCAGACGCGGACCGGGCTGCCGGCTGACGGCGACGCCGGGCCGCGCACGGTTCATCTGCTGGCCCGGTACGCGGCCGAGGCCCGCGAGATAAACCGCATCCGGGCGGCCTGATCCCTTCGGATGATTGTCCGTTTCTCAGAGGTTTTGTCGGAGGTTGTCAGCAGTGAGGGCGTCGACCGGCGACGCCGGACAACCGGAGGACGCCATGGACCGCCGCAAGAGCCTCGCCGCCCTGGTCACCGCGTGCGCCGCCGTCGCGCTCGCCCCGGCGGCACCTGCGAACGCCGCACCCTTCATCGCCACGTCGATCACACTGGACCGGTCCGGTGGCTTCGCGGGACAGCAGGAGACCTTCCAGGTCGACCGCGGAACACCCGGCGGGCCGCTGGCGCTGCGCATGGCCGGCAGCCGTGACTTCCTGCGGCTACGCGCCTCGTACCAGCCGAAGGACCCCTGCTGCGACCGCTTCGAGTACCGGCTGAGCGTCACCTACCGCAGCGGCTACCGCAAGACGGTCTCGACGGTCCAGGGCACCCCCGACGTCCCGCCGATCCTGTGGAAGGTCATCACTGAGGTCGAGCGG
Source organism: Actinoplanes sp. CA-252034 (assembly GCF_050956125.1). Taxonomy (NCBI): domain Bacteria; kingdom Bacillati; phylum Actinomycetota; class Actinomycetes; order Micromonosporales; family Micromonosporaceae; genus Actinoplanes; species Actinoplanes sp. CA-252034. The sequence continues at coordinate 3,655,787 of NZ_CP191846.1, read as the reverse complement.
GTCGGCACCGGGTCCTGACCGGTTCGGACCTTGGTCACGTCCTCGGGGCGAGGACGGCGATGGTCGCTGCTGCCCGAGGCCGGATGACCGTTTCTACATGCTGATGACCCGGGCGTCCCGGGCGGCGGGCTCCACGATCGGACCTCGTCAGGCCGGTCGCGATGAGCGATCAACTGGTCACCTTCTACGACGACGCCACCGGCGAACACACCGGACTCACCGCGGCCGGGCTGGGTGACTGGGTTGCCGCGACGGCCGATCTGCTCACCTCCCGGATGCGGGCTGCGGCGCGGCAGCCGGGCCGGGGTGCTGCTGCCGCCGCACTGGCAGACGGCGGCGGTGCTGCTCGGGGCGTGGGCGGCCGGGATCGAGGTGTCGTTCCGCGGCTGGGGCGCGGCCGGGCTGTCGCCGGACACCGGGCCCGAGCTGGACGTGACATTCGTCGAACGGCGACGCGTGACAGCTGGCTCGAAGACGTGCCGGCGGCCGCGCACCGGTTCGTTCTGGGGCTGACACCCTACGGTGGGCCGGCTCCGGACGTACCTCTCGGTTATCGGGATTTCGCGCCCGCGGCGCGGGCCCGCCCCGGAACGCCGCCACCATCGGACCGGGTCGCGGCGGGTGCGGCGGCCACCGTCGACGGCATGACCCTCGGGGAGTACGGCGTGACGGCGGCCGCTGTGGCGCAAGCCCGTGGGATCGAACCCGGCGCCCGGATCCTGGTCGACACGGCAGCCTGCGAGGACCCGTGTCGTGGCTGATGGCACCGCTGACCGCGGGGGCGTCGATCGTGCTCTGCGCCAATCTGGACCAGTCCCGTCTCGACACCCGCATCACCGCCGAAGGCACCACCCGGCTCCTATGACCCCCGATCGGCGAGCCCGTCCCGACACCCGCAGCACGGCCGCAGGCCTCACCCGGCTCCTATGACCCCCGGTCGGCGAGCCCGTCTCAGGCGCCCCGGCGCGGGACGTAGTCGTCGCAGTCGACGCCCTCGGCCAGGCCCAGGCTGTCACCGTTGCAGAGGCGGACCGACGGAAGTGACCGGCTGCCCCAGAGGCGGTTGACCTCGGTGCGGAAGGTCGCGGTTCCCGGGCTGCACAGGGCGCCGACGGTGTGCCACTCGATGCCGTCGGCGGGACCGTTGCGGGTCGTCTGGAGCACGCCGCACGGCGCTCGGCCGGTGACCTTGAGACTGACGGTGATCTGCGAGGCGCCCTTGGCCGTGGTGTAGGCGCCGGAGGCGACCGCGCCGGGAACGACCAGCCGGAACGGCAGACTCACGACACCCGGCCTCGCGAGCGACGGCGCCGCCCCCTGACCACCGGGGACGCTTCCGGCGGCCCGTTCACTCGGGGCGGGTGGGGCGGAACGATCGGTGGGGCTCGTCAGTTCCTGGACCGCGGCGGTCGCGGTGGCGGGAAGGACGAGCAGTGTCGACGCGACGATGACGCCGCTGATGACGCGAAAGGCCAGGGACTTCTTCATCGCCTTCTCCGGGTGTCGGCTACTTTTCCGGCACCATCCTGGCGACAGGCCATGCTCACCGATCAGCAAACCGCCGTCAGTTCGGGACATTTCATCCGAAGGAGGTCTGGCTCAGCATTCGTCGCATACAGACCCGGGGCCACCGGTCGAGCCCTATCGCGGTCTCGTGCGCACGCACCGCTCGAAGCTCCGGCGTGATCGCCGCATCCGACATCGTCTCGAATCCGCACCGCCGGTAGTAGGGCGCGTTCCAAGCCACCTCTGCGAAGGTGGTGAGGGTGAGCGCCGTCGCCCCGACTCTCAGCGCGTAGGCCGCCGCACGATCGAGCAGCAGCCGCCCGATCCCCCGCCGCGAGAACCGCGGGTCAACCGACACCTGCTCGACGTGAACGTTCCCGTCGACGAGATCGGCGATCAGGTAGCCGATCACCCGGATCCCCTCCGCGCGAGCGGTCAGCGACTCCGGATCCACGGCGGCCCAGGCGCGGCCAGCGGTCACATACCCGGCCAGGACCTCGACGGACAGCGGCTCGTCGTCGGCGATCTCCGGCATGCCGATCTCCCGGAACAGCGAACCCGCGGCCCGCTCGATCTCCCGCAGTGCCGGTAACTCGTCGAGCCGCGCTTCCCTGATCCACATCCGGCCGATTCTGCTCCGGCCGGCCGCGGCCGTAACGCGATTTTCCGCGGCGCACCACCGCCTCACTGGTCGAAATCGATCACCACCTTGGGGTGGTGGGCAGGGACTGGCAGGTGAGGACGAACCCGGCGTCCACCTCGGCCGCCTCCAGCGCGAAGTTGCGCCGCATCGTGACCTCGCCCTCGGTGACACGGGCCCGGCACGTCCCACAGACCCCGCCCTTGCAGGCGAACGGCAGGTCCGGCCGCGACTTCTGGGCTCCGTCGAGCAGGGTCACACCCTCCGGCACGGGTACGGTCGTCTTGCGCCCGTCGAGCACCACGGTGACCTCGCTGGTCGGCCCGGCCATCAGCGCTTCCGGGCGGACCGGCGGAGGTGGCGCCTCGTCCACCCAGAAGAGCTCCCGGTGCACCCGCCCGGCCGGTACCCCGAGCTCGCCGAGAACCGTGGTCGCGTCGGTGACCATCCCGAACGGCCCGCAGAGCCACCAGTGATCGACCGCCGGCACGTCAACCATCAGCGGCAGAAGCTCCCGCAGTCGTTGCGCGTCGAGCCGGCCACTGAACAGCTCGGACTCCCGCGCCTCCCGCGACAGCACGTGCACCAGCTCGAGCCGGTCCGGGTGCCGGTCCTTCAGGTCGGCCAACTCCTCGGCGAACATGACCGTGTCCGCGCGCCGGTTGCCGTAGAAGAGCGTCACCTCGGCCCCCGGGACGGTCCGGGCCGGGCGGCACGATCGAGCCACCCCGCCGACGACGAGGCCGGAACCACCGCACTGTCCAGCAGGGAGGCTGCGATGGACAGGACCGGGGTGATACCCGATCCGGCGGCGATCAGCACGTGCCGGCCACCGGCGGCGAGATCCGGTGTGAACGTGCCCGACGGCGGCGCCACCTCGACCAGGTCACCGGGCCGGAGGTCGTGCACGATCCACCGCGAGATCCGGCCGCCGGGCACCTCCCGCACACCGATCCGCGGCGCGGCCCCGGCCGGTGCACAGATCGAGTAGGTGCGCCGTTCGCCGTCGCGGTGCACGGTCAGTGACTGCCCCGGACCGAACCGGAATGCCGTCGACAACTCGGGTGGAACGTCGAACGTGACGGCGACCGCGTCCGCGCACAGCCGGTCGATCGCCGCGACCCGCAGCGGATGGAATGGCATCTCAGATCTCCCGCACGTGTTCGAACGGCTCCCGGCACGCGGGGCATCGACGCAGCTCACGGCAGGCGGTGGCGCCGAACGCCGAGAGCACCTCGGTGGACGACTGCCCACATCGGGGACAGGCGACCGCGGTGCGCACGCCGAGGGTGAGCGGGATCGGAGCCGCCGCACGCGCGGGGGCCGCACCCGGTGGGGCGATCCCGGCCTCGGCGAGTTTGCGTCTGCCGGTCTCGCTGATCCAGTCGGTGGTCCAGGCGGGGGCCAGCACGGTACGCACTTCGGCCCGCCCGAACCCGGCTCGACGCAACGCGACGTGGATGTCGCTGCGGATCGTCTCCATGGCCGGACACCCCGAGTAGGTCGGCGTGATGGTCACCACGACACCGTCGTCATCCTGCCGCACGTCCCGGACGATCCCCAGCTCAGCAAGGGTGAGCATGGGCAGCTCCGGGTCGACGACCGTCCCGACCACGTCAGCAGCCGTCGCCGTCGCCGTCACCAGGAGCCCCCGGGAACCGATCGGGCCAGCTCCTGCATCTCGTCCAGGATCGCCGCCAGCTCGGGCCCGTGCTCCCCGTCCCGCCCGCCCGCGGAGTCAACCGAGCCGGACGGCCCCGCGGAAGTAGACGAGCCAACCGAGCCGGGAGGCTCCGCGGAAGTAGACGAGCCAACCGAGCCGGGCGGCTCTGAGAACGTAACGGAGTCGGCGGAGCCGGGCGGCTCCGCGAACGAAGCGGAGCCGGGAGGAGGAGCGGAAGGGGGACGTGGCGACGCGGGCGCGGACGGGTCGAGCGTCGCGGTGGTCAGCACGTACGCCCAGATCTCGTCGAAGGCCGGCCGCACCTCCGCCGGGTCCACGGCGACTCCTGCCGCGACCAGCCGGGTCTCCACCGGATGCGGCTGGAACAACTCGCCGAGCAGCGGCGTCAGCTCCTCGACGGCCGTGGCCATCCGCTGCCGGGAGAGCTTGGTACCGTCGCCGAGGCGGACCACCCACTGGGCCGCATAGTCCCGGTGGTAGGTCACCTCCTTCACTCCCTTGGCCGCGATCGCCGCCAGCATCGGGTCGCGTGAGCCGGTGAGCCGTTGCAGCAGCTCGAGCCGCCACACCGAGAAGGCGCAGAGCCGGGCCACGAGGTGCGCGAAGTCGGCGTCGGCCCGCTCGGTGAGCCGCACGTTGCGGAACTCGGCCACCGCACGGCGCATGGCCAGCTCGTCCTCGTCACGACCGCGGCCCTCGGCGACACCCGCCCGGGTGAGCAGCAGGCGGGCCTGGCCGAGCAGGTCGAGGCCGATGTTGGCGAGCGCCAGCTCGTCCTCCAGCTCCGGCGCCCGGGTGATCCACTGCTGCAGGCGGTGTGACAGGACGAGGGCGTCGTCGCCGAGCATCAGGCAATACGTGGCGAGGTCGCCCCGGTCCACGCCGTCGGGCAGATCGTCGGCCACTCCGGCCAACGGATCACTGAACCCCGTCCCGTACGCCCAGCGGGCATCGTCCTCATGATCGGTTAGCGCGTCGTAGGCGTCGTCGAATGCCATGCTTCGCCCCCTCAGATGTGCGGTACGGAGTCGGGGATCGCGTAGTGCGTGGGATGCCTGTAGACCTTGTCGGCGCTGGGCTCGAACAGCGACTCCTTGGCGGCCGGGTCGCTGGCCACGACGGCGTCGGACCGGACGACCCAGATGCTGACACCCTCGTTGCGCCGGGTGTAGAGGTCACGCGCGTGGTGCAGCGCCATCTCGGGATCGGCGGCTCGCAGCGAACCGACGTGCACATGGTTGAGGCCGCGCTTGGCCCGCACGAACACCTCGAACAACGGCCACTCGTGACTGGTCATGCCATCCCTTTCGCCGCGTGGGCCACGGCCGCCTCGCGCACCCATGCCCCGTCGGAGTCGGCCTCGCGGCGCCGGCGGATGCGCTGCTCGTTCATCGGCCCGCCGCCGGTGATCACCCGTTTCAGCTCGGCCCAGTCGGGCTGCCCGAAGTCGTGGTGGCCACGCTCGGGGTTCCACCGCAGCTCCGGGTCGGGCAGGGTGACGCCGAGCGATGCGGCCTGCGGCACCGACATGTCGACGAAGCGTTGCCGCAGCTCGTCGTTGGTGTGGCGCTTGATCTTCCAGGCCATCGACTGCGCCGTGTTCGGCGACTCGGTGTCGGGCGGACCGAACATCATCAGCGACGGCCACCACCAGCGGTCGACGGCGTCCTGCACCATGGCCTGCTGGTCGGTCGTGCCGCGCATCATGGTCATCAGCAGCTCGTAGCCCTGCCGCTGGTGGAACGACTCCTCCTTGCAGATCCGGATCATCGCCCGCGCGTAGGGGCCGTAGGAGCTGCGGCAGAGCGGGACCTGGTTGCAGATGGCGGCGCCGTCGACGAGCCAGCCGATCACACCGACGTCGGCGAACGACATGGTCGGATAGTTGAAGATCGACGAGTACTTCTGCCGGCCCTCGATGAGCCGCTGCGTGAGGTCGCCCCGGTCGGCTCCGAGGGTCTCGGCCGCCGAGTACAGGTACAGCCCGTGGCCGGCCTCGTCCTGCACCTTGGCGAGCAGGATCGCCTTGCGGCGCAGCGTCGGCGCCCGGGTGATCCACTCCCCCTCCGGCTGCATGCCGATGATCTCCGAGTGCGCATGCTGCGCGATCTGCCGGATCATCGTCTTGCGATACCCCTCCGGCATGTCGTCGGCCGGCTCGATCCGCTGATCCCGCGAAATCGCCTCGTCAAAAGCCGACGCGGAGGAGGAAGAGGCGGCGGAGACAGCGACGGAGGAGGAAGAGGCGGCGGAGACAGAAGCGGAGGAGGAAGAAGAGGCCGAGGAGGAGGCAGAGGAGAGGGACGGCGGAGAAGGCGGCGCTGAAGACGGGGCGGTGGCGGGGGACGGCGAGGACGTGGCCGCAGGCGAGAGAGGCGCCGAAGAGGACGAGGGCACCGGCGAGGACGAGGGCACCGGCGAGGCGGCGGTCATGAGGGCACCACGTGACGACGGGACTGGAGGGTGAAGAAACGCCCGGCCACGAACCAGTCGTCGGTCAGCGAGGCGGTGGCTGCCGGGTTGGCGCCGGTGCCGTGCAGGTCGCTGAAGGCCGCCGTCTGGTTGACGAACACCCCACCGGTCAGGTTTTCGGAGAGGTGCACCCCGGCATCCAGCGCGGCGTTGCGGGCGGCCTCGACGACCGCGGGCGAAGTCGAGTGGACCAGCGCGGACAGGGCGCCGTGCGCCCGCACCGACGAGGTGAAGACGGCGAGGCTGTGCGCCGTGGAGTCGGTGGTGATCAGATACGAGACCGGGCCGAAGCACTCCCGCGTATACGTCTTCTCGTCGGCCGCGTCGAGTCGCACCACGACCGGGGTGCGGATGGTGGCGCCGGGGAACTGCTCGTCACTGACCGCGGCCGACGGGTGCAGGACGCCCGGCCCGGATGCGGCCTCCTCGAGTCGCCCGAGCACGCCGTCGTTGACGATCGCCCCGAGCGTCCCGGCGGCGCGCCGCGGGTCGCCCAGCAGCTTGTCGATCGCGGCCGACAGGTCGGCTCCGAAGGTCTCGGCGTCACGATGGCCGGCGTCGGTCTCGATGCCGTCGCGCGGGACCAGGATGTTCTGTGGGGTGGTGCACATCTGCCCGCTATACAGCGAGAGGGAGAAGGCCAGGTTGCGCAGCAGGCCCTGGTAGTCGTCGGTGGAGTCGACGACGACCGTGTTGAGCCCCGATTTCTCGGTGTAGACGACGGCCTGGCGGGCGTTGGCCTCCAGCCAGTCGCCGAACTCGCTGGACCCGGTGAAGTCGACGATCCGCACGTCGGGGTGGGTGGCGAGAGTGGCCGCGATGCCGTCGCCCGGCTCCTCGGCGGCCAGGGTCACCACGTCGGGGTTGAGCCCGGCCTCGGCAAGGACCTCACGGCAGACCTGCACGGTGATGGCGAGCGGGAGGACCGCGCCGGGGTGCGGCTTGACGATGACCGGGTTGCCGGTGACGAGGCTGGCGAACAGGCCGGGGAATCCGTTCCACGTGGGGAAGGTGGTGCAGCCGATGACCAGTCCGATGCCGCGGCCGACGACGGTCGCCGTCTTCTCCATGGCCAGGTCGCCCTTGGTCCAGGAGGTCTGCGCCGGCAGCCGGGTGGTGGCCGACAGCGCGACGGCGACGGCCTCGAGACCGCGGTCGAGGGCGTGGGTGCCGCCGGCCTGGAAGGCCATCACGAACGCCTGGCCGGTGGTGTGCTGCACGGCGTGGGCCAGCTCGAAGACGCGGGCGTGCAGGCGGGTGAGGATCTCGGCGGCGACGGCGGCCCGGCCGGTGGGCCCGGCGTCGCGCCAGTCGGGGACGGCGGCGCGGGCGGCCGCGACGAGCGCGAGCGGGTCGGCTTTGGGATAGCTGACGCCCAGCTCGATGCCGTAGGGCGAGCGCTCGGTGGCGACCGTGCCGACGGCGCCGGGCACGTCGACCGGGAACGGCTGGCCGAGCAGGGCGGTGAAGGCGCGGTCGCCGGCCGGCGCCGCCTCCTCGCCGTAGACCTTCTTGCTCGGCGACTCGGGGAAGGCCGACCAGTAGTCACGTGCGGCTGCCGCCGAGATCGCGCGGTCGAGCAGCTCGCGATGGGTCTGGTACAGCTCAGCGGGACTCGTCGTCATGCCCTCCATTAACCGCCCGATCGGTCGGTAAATCAAGGGGCTAGATTCTGCCTGTGGAGAACAGCCGTCGCCGGGGCCGTCCGGGCCATGATCAGGGCGCGGTGCTGACCGCCGCCGTCCGGCTGTTCAACACCCATGGTTACGACGCGACCAGCATGTTCGACATCGCCGAGTCGCTCGGGATCACCAAGTCGACGCTCTATCACCATGTCAGCAGCAAGGAGCAGTTGCTGACGATGGCCGTGGACCAGGCGCTCGGCGCGCTGGAGGAGGCCGCGCGGGAGGCGCTGGACAGCCCGGACCCCGCGACCGTACGCCTGAGGCGCCTGATCCGGCGCAGCGTCCTGGTGCTCGCCGAGCGCCTGGAGTTCGTCACCCTGATGTTGCGGGTGCACGGCAACACGGTGGCCGAGCAGCACGCCGTGGACCGCCGCCGAGCCTTCGACCGGATCGTCACCGACCTGATGAAACAGGCGCAGGCCGAGGGTGGCGTGCGCGCCGACGTGGATGCCGCCACCGCGGCCCGCCTGATCTTCGGCATGGTGAATTCGCTGATCGAATGGTACAAACCGGATCGCGGTGTCCCCGATTCGATTGCCGACACAGTTTCCGATCTCGCGTTCGACGGTTTACGCACGCACTGACCCCCGCGCGGGGGATCGCCTGACACGGGCTGATGCCGGACCATTTGCCAACAACAGCGCTATCTGCCAACAACAGCGCCGCCATGTGTCGGGCAGTTGTCTTCGCCGTCCGCGCCCGCTGCCTAGGGTGGCCGCTGAGAGACACCGAACGATTCAGCCATCTCGCGATCCACCATGCGCAGAATGCGCCGAATCCAGGCTAACGAAAGCGTAGGTAATCAACATGCCTCGTCTCGGACACGGCCGATCGATCTCCGACGAAGACATCGACAAGGCGAAACGGGAGCTCGCCGAGTTCGCCGCCCGCTCCCCACTGGCGTTCGCTCTGGCGCCGCCGGTGGCCACCCATCCGTTCGACCTGCTCTTCCCGACCTTGCAGGAGGACGAGGCGAACCTGCTGCCACGGTTACCGGACACGCCCGCCAAGCTGAAGCGGCTCGGTCAGGCGATGACCGACGAAGAGGGGCAGGACGACAGCCCGATCCCGGCCGCCTACACCTACCTCGGCCAGTTCATCGACCACGACATCACTCTCGAGGTCGACGACAAGAGGGCGGGCCTCGGGTCCGGTGACATGGCGGTGCTGCTCGACCCGGGGATGACGCCGCTGTCGCCGGACCAGATCCGCCGGGTGCTGCGCAACCAGCGGACCGCCCAACTGGACCTGGACAGCCTCTACGGCCCGCCCGCCCCGCGCGACCCGGACAACCACGACCGGATGCTGATCGGCAAGGTCCACGAGATCACGCTGCAGGATCCGCCCAACCCGAATCGGCCGCCCCTGGCCCGGCCGAAGGGCAAGGGCGACGACAACGACCTGCCCCGCGAGCCGCGCGACGCCGATCCGAAGTTCGACCGGGCGGCACTGATCGGCGACCCCCGCAACGACGAGAACACGATCATCTCGCAGCTGCACGTGGCATTCCTGAAAGCGCACAACAAACTGATCGACCAGGGTCTGCCGTTCCGTGACGCCCGCCGGGTGCTGCGCCAGCACTATCAGCACATCGTGGTGCAGGACTTCCTCAAGAAGATCGCCGACAAGAAGATCGTCGACGACGTCGTGGTGCACGGGAACAAATGGTTCAACCCGCACGCCGAGCCGTTCTTCATGCCTATCGAGTTCGCCGTCGCGGCGTACCGTTTCGGGCATTCGATGGTCCGTAGCCTCTACAACTTCAACTCCAATTTCCGGGCCGACACCCGCCCGCCCGGCAGCCTGGACCTGCTGTTCGTGTTCACCGCGCTGAGCGGCCAACTGGGTGAGGACATCGACCTGGAGCCGGCCGACAGCCTGCCGGAGAACTGGATCATCGAATGGCAGAACATCGTCGGCTCGGGCGACGGCGTGATGAAGACCCGCAAGATCGACACGAGGCTGGCGTCGCTCAACGGCGGGGCGCTGTTCCGGCTGAAGAAGACGACGGGCGAGCCGGAGGCGCCGGCCGACGCGGGCCGGCTGGCGGTGCGCAACCTGCTGCGCGGCTACCGGCTGCGGCTGCCCACCGGTCAGGCGGTCGCCGACCTGCTCGGCGTGCCGGTGCTCAGCAAGGACCAGATCCGCCGGGCGGCGGGCAACGACGCCCAGCGCGCCGCCCTGGACGAGAGCGAGTTCCTGACCCGTACGCCGCTCTGGTATTACGTGCTGGCCGAGGCGAAGGCCCTGCACGACGGCGCCCACCTGGGCCCGGTCGGCAGCACGATCGTGGCCGAGGTGCTGGTCGGCCTGGTCCGCCGCAGCGAGGACTCGATCCTCAAGCAGCCGGGCTGGCGGCCGACCCTGCCGTCGGAGAAACCGGGCACGTTCGAGCTGGCCGACCTGTTGCGCCTGGCCGGGGTGTTGCCGGGCGGTCAGTCGCCGCGCACGTACACGGTGCAGCGTGGCGACAGTCTCGCCAAGATCTCCCGGGAGCAGCTGGGCAACGAGGCCCGCTGGCCGGAGATCTTCGTGCTCAACCGGGCCACCATCCAGAACCCGAGCCGGATCTTCCCCGGCCAGGTGCTGTTCCTGCCGCCGGCCCAGCCGACCGGCCCGGTCCCGAGGCTGTACACGGTCAAGGCCGGCGACTCACTGTCCAGGATCGCCCGCGAGCAACTCGGCGCCGAGAACCGCTGGCGTGACATCTTCACCCTCAACCGCGACGTCATCTCCGACCCGGACCGCATCTTCCCGGGCCAGATCCTGGTCCTGCCTCACTAGAGAGGCCCGCTGATCAGAGCAGCGGGCAGCAGGCGCGGGCCGCCGATCCGGGGAGTCATCACCCGGCGGCGGCCCGGCGGCTGGCCGCGGTCAGGCTCCCCCCGGCCGCAGATGGTGCCGCTGGTCCCGTTTCCCCGCCAGGTATTCCGCCCGCGCGTCCCGGGTGCTGTGCAGCGTGGCCACCTCGGCGACGGGCACCTCCCACCACGACTCGGACGCGGGTGCGGAGGGGCCCGGGTCGGTCTCGATGTGCAGCACGGTCAGCCGTTCCGCCTCGCGCGCCTGCTTGATGCCCTCGACCAGGTCGGTGATCCCCCGGCAGCGGATCACCGACGCGCCCAGGCTCTCGGCGTTGGCGGCCAGATCGACCGGCAGGCGCGGGCCGTCGTAGTCGCCGCTGCGCTGGTTGCGGTACCGGTACTCGGTCCCGAACCGCTGCGACCCGACCTGCTCGGAGAGCCCGCCGATGGACGCGAATCCGTGGTTCTCCACGATGATCACGATGAGTTTGACGCCCTCGGCGACGGCGGTGACGATCTCCTGCGCCATCATCAGGTACGACCCGTCGCCGACCAGGGCGAACACCTCGCGGCCGGGTTCGGCCAGTTTGATGCCGAGCGCGCCGGCGATCTCGAATCCCATGCAGGAGTAGCCGTACTCGACGTGGTACTGCTTCGGGTCGCGGGCCCGCCACAGCCGCTGCAGGTCCCCGGGCAGGCTGCCGGCCGCCTGCACGACCACGTCCCGGGCGCCGCACGCCTCGTTGACCACGCCGATCACCTCGGCCTGGGTGGGCAGCTCCCCCGGTGTGCCACGGCCCCGGCACGCATGGTCGACCGCCGCCCGCCAGGCTGCCACGTCGTCGTGGAAGTCACCGGTGAAACGGCGGCCGTGCAGGGCGGGCAGCAGCGCGCTCAGTCCGGCGCGGGCATCGCCGACCAGCGGCAGCGCGGACAGTTTCCCGGCGTCGAAACCGGTCACGTTGAGATTGACGAACCGTACGTCCGGCCGCTGGAACGCGGTCCGCGACGCCGTGGTGAAGTCGCTGTAGCGGGTGCCGACGCCGATCACCACGTCGGCGTGGCGGGCCAGCCGGTTGGCCACCGGGTTGCCGGTCGCGCCGACCCCGCCGACCGCGTTCGGGTGGTCCCAGTCGAGCGCGCCCTTGCCGGCCTGGGTGTCGGCCACCGGGATGCCGGTCTCACGGGCGAACCGGTCGAGGGCGGCCGACGCCTCGGAGTAGATCACTCCCCCACCCGCGATGATCAGCGGCCGTTGCGCGCCCCGGATCACGGCCGCAGCCCGCTCCACGGACAGCGGATCCGGCGCCTGGCGGGGCACGTGCCACACCCTTTTCACGAACAGCTCGTCCGGGAAGTCGTACGCCTCCGTCTGAAGATCCTGGGGTAGGCAGAGGGTGACCGCCCCGGTCTCCACCGGATCGGTGAGGACCCGCATGGCGCTGAGCAGCGCGGACGGGAGTTGCTCGGGCCGTTGGAGGCGGTCGAAGAACCGTGACAGCGGCCGGAAGGCGTCGTTGACCGAGACGTCGCCGGCCCGCGGGTCCTCCAACTCCTGCAGGACCGGGCTGCTCGCGCGGGAGGCGAAGACGTCCGACGGGAGCAGCAGCACGGGCAGGCGATTCACCGTCGCCAGTGCCGCGCCGGTGAGCATGTTCGTCGAGCCGGGACCGACCGAGGCGGTGCACGCCATCGTCGACAGCCGGTTGCGCATCCGGGTGTATCCGACGGCCGTGTGCACCATGGCCTGCTCGTTGCGGGCCAGCCGGAACGGCATGTCGGGCGCGCCGGTGCGCTGTGCCTGTAACAGCGCCTGACCGATTCCGGCCACGTTGCCGTGCCCGAGGATGCCGAGGAAGCCGGCCACCGCGCGCTGCTCGACGCCGTCGCGTTCGGTCCATTGGCTCGCCAGGAAACGCACCACCGCCTGTCCGACAGTGAGCCGCTGTTTCACGGTCGCCTCTTTTCGCGGATCGAGGTGAGTGGCAGCCGGGAATCGACCCGCTCGGCGGCCCAGCGCCCGCGGACCCAGCCGTGGGCCGGGTCGTCACGGACCAGCCGGCGCCGCTCTCCGGGGCCGGCCATCACGTTCAGGTGGTACAGGTCGTAGCCGGGCGCGGCCATCGACGGGCCGTGCCAGCCGTACGGGACGAGCACGACGTCGCCGCTGCGCACCTCGGCGCACACGTCGATGGGGCGATCCGGGTGGCCGTACACCCGGTGGTATCCGCAGCCGTGACCACCCGCCGGGGAGGCGGCCACCTCGAAGTAGTAGATCTCCTCCAGGCAGCTCTCGCCGTCGCCCTGCTCGTCGTGCTTGTGCGGCGGGTAGGACGACCAGTTCCCGCCCGGGGTGAGCACCTCGCGGGCGATCAGCCGGTCGGTCTCGAACGAGTCCGGGGCGCAGAAGTCGTTCACCTGACGGCTGGCCTGCCCCGCGCCGCGCAGCCGCACCGGGACGTCCTCGGCCGGACCGTAGCGGAACGGCAGGGTCCGGTCGGCGCGGGCGGCCGGCAGCGCGAACCGTCCCCCGTTCGGGGCGCGCAGCGTCACCTGTGTCCGGCGGGGCAGGTAGGCGAAGTCGGTGACGCGGGAGAAGACCGACCGGCGGCCGGTCAGGGTGAGGCGCTCGTCGTCGCAGGCCACGTCGCAGCCGCCGGACAGGGGCAGGACCAGCATCTCGTCGCAGCCGGTGGGGAAACGGACGCGGCCGCCGACCGGCAGGTGCACCACGCGCAGGCCGCTGTAGTGCCAGCCGGCGTTCTCCGGGGTGACCACGACGTCGAAGGGCCGTTCGGCCGAGCTGCCACGCGGGACGAGCGGGTTGACCCGGGCCGTCATCGGCGGGCATCTGCCGCGAGGCGGCGATCGCTCCGGCAACGCTGACGGAGCGCATCGCCGCCTCGAGGGGTCATGCGCGGTCCCTTCGCCTGGGGCACCCAGCAGTGATGGACCGGCGACGCTGGGTTCGGGCCTGGTTTCGATGTAATTACGTGGCCACGTCCGCGTCAATACCGGGTTTAGTTGCACAGTCAACTAATACGGCGTACGCTTGCCTCAGAAATAGTTGAAGCTTCAACGGAGGTTGCCATGCGGATGCCCGCCCTGTTCCTCAGCCACGGCGCCCCGCCGCTGGTCGACGACCCCACCTGGGTCGCGCAGCTGCAGGAGCTCGCCGCCGGCCTTCCGCGACCGAAAGCGATCCTCGTCGCCTCGGCCCACTGGGAGTCCGCTCCACTGATGCTCGGCGCCACCTCCACCGTCCCGCTCGTCTACGACTTCGGCGGCTTCGCCCAGCGCTACTACGAGGTGCAGTATCGGGCGCCCGGGGCACCGGACCTGGCCGAGTCGGTGCGCAAGCTCATGCCCGATCACCGGACCGTCGCCCAGACCGACCGCGGGCTCGACCACGGCGCGTATGTGCCACTGACCGTCATGTACCCCGACGCCGACATCCCCGTCCTGCAGATGTCACTGCCCACCCTCGAGCCCGACGCGCTGCTCGACCTGGGCCGCCGGCTCGCCCCGCTGCGCGACGAGGGCGTCCTGATCATCGGATCCGGCTTCACCACCCACGGCCTGCCGTTCCTGCGCGACTGGCGCCCCGACGCGGCCGCGCCCGGCTGGTCCCGCGAGTTCGACGCATGGGCCGCCGAGACCCTGGCCCGCGGCGCCGTCGACGAGCTCGCCGACTTCCGCGACCGCGCCCCCGGCATGCCCTACGCGCACCCGACCATCGAGCACTTCGCGCCGATGTTCCTCACTCTCGGTGCATCCGAGGACCCGGCCCAGACGCCCACTCAGCCGATCGAGGGCTTCTGGATGGGTCTCGCGAAACGTTCCTTCCTGGTCGGATAAGGCCGCTTCTCAGGATGTTTGCAGAAACTTTGGAGATCCTGTGAAGCATGCTTGAGGTCTCCGCGCTCGGGTGGATCGTCACCATCGGTGTCATCGTCGCCCTGCTCGCCCTCGATTTGACTCTCGGGGTGCTCCGTCCACACGTCGTCGGCTTTCGCGAGGCCGCCGGCTGGTCGATCTTCTACATCGCCGTCGCCATCGTCTTCGGCATCGTCTTCGGGAATGTCTACGGCTGGGGCTTCGGCACCGAGTATTTCGCCGGCTACATCGTCGAGAAGAGCCTGTCGGTCGACAATCTCTTCGTCTTCGTCATCATCATGACCACGTTCGCGGTGCCCGAGAAATACCAGCAAGAGGTGCTCACCTTCGGCATCATCATCGCGCTGATCCTGCGGGTGATCTTCATCGCGCTCGGCGCCGCGCTGCTCAGCGCGTTCTCGTTCATGTTCCTGGTCTTCGGCGCGATCCTGCTCTTCACCGCGGTGCAACTGTTCCGGCACCGTGACGAGGATCCCGATGTCGGCGAGAACGCGCTGGTCAAAGCCGGCCGCCGCTTCCTGCCGGTGACCGACGACTACGTCGAGGGCAAGATGGTCACCCGGGTCGACGGCAAGCGCATGTTCACGCCGTTGTTCCTGGTGCTCCTCGCGATCGGCGGCACCGACCTGCTGTTCGCCCTCGACTCGATCCCCGCGGTGTTCGGCGTGACCGAGTCGGCGTACATCGTCTTCGTCGCCAACGCCTTCGCCCTGCTCGGCCTGCGTGCCCTGTTCTTCCTGGTCAAGGGCCTGCTGGACCGGCTCGTCTACCTCTCCACGGGCCTGTCGCTGATCCTCGCCTTCATCGGCGTCAAGCTGGTGCTGCACTGGGCGCACAAGGACATCAGCGCGTCGGTCCCCGAGGTGGCCACGCCGGTCTCACTCGCGGTCATCATCGGCATCCTGATCATCACGACGGTTGCCAGCCTGATCAAATCCAGCCGCGACCCGTCGCTGAAGGCCCACCCCGGCAGCCTCCGCGCCAAGCCCACCGACCAGCAGCACGCCGACAACTGACCACCACGCGGGGGTCGCCGCAGGCGGCCCCCGCGCCCTCACTTCTCTTTCCCGGGTACGGCCACACGCCCCGCTACCACCAGGACACCCTCCGGCACCGTCCGTGATCATCCGGACAACCCGACAACCGCTCGTCACATCCTGCAACCGCAGCCGAGCGTTGGGCGAGTGTGCCAACCACAACCGTTACCGATGATCGGTTGCGCGCTGACGCAGGCAGCGGGAAAACGATCTTCATGAATGATGCATTCCGGACCGCGCCGCGCCGGTCCCGCCCGTCGAGCGAACTCACCGATCGTGAAGTCCAAGTCCTCACCCTGGTGTCGCACGGCAAAACCAACAAGCAGATCGGCGCCGTCCTCTACCTGAGCCCGGCGACCATTCACAGCCACCTGAAGAAGGTGTTCCGCAAACTCGACGCCAACGACCGCGCGCATGCGGTCGCACAGGCGTTCCGAGCAGGGATGCTGCGATGACTCCCCAACCGCCACTCATCCCCGCCAACGCCGACACCCACCGCCGGCCGGCCGCATCCTCCTCGCCGTAGATCCGCCGGCCGCTCCCCCGCAACCGACCGCGGGTGCCCGGACGCCCGGGCACCCGCGGTCACTGTTGGGCGG
This sequence comes from Actinoplanes sp. CA-252034, assembly GCF_050956125.1. Taxonomy (NCBI): domain Bacteria; kingdom Bacillati; phylum Actinomycetota; class Actinomycetes; order Micromonosporales; family Micromonosporaceae; genus Actinoplanes; species Actinoplanes sp. CA-252034. Next base: position 3,639,463 of record NZ_CP191846.1, on the reverse strand, counting down.
GTACAAGCCGCGTCCCGCAGCGCGTGCACGATACGGGCGTGCGTATCGAGCGTTTCGCCTTCTCCGTCGAATCCGTCGAGGCCGTCCCGGGCGGGTGGCGACTGGAGGGCGAGCCGGACTATCACCCGCGGCACTGGCCACAGCAGGGTGAACGATTCAGCCTCGCCTGCAAAGAGTCCGGCCGGCGGCGACGCGACGTGGACCTGGTCGTCGTGGAACTCACCGAGTCGTACGCCATCGTCCGCGGCGCCGGCGGTGAACTGCTCCGGGATGACGACATCGTCTCCGGCGAGCGCACCGTCGCGGACCGCACCGAGACACGCCGGGCACCGGCCGAGGCCGCCGCGCACCTGGCCGACATCCTGGGCCTGGCCCCCACGGCCGATCACGCCGGGAACGACAGGGACTGGCCGATCGCCGAGACCGAGCTAGGCGTCACACTGCCCGGCGACTACCGGGCCTTCATCGACGCCTACGGCCCCGGATCGGTCGACGAGCACCTCCACGTGTGCGCCCCCGGCGCGGCCGAGAAGTGGGCCGACCTGATCGAGCACCACTCCTACGCGCACGAGTGCGTCGGCGCGGAGTTCTTCGGGCCGGGCAACTGGCGCCGCGGCCTGCATCTGGGCGACGTGTCGCACTGGACCAGCGACCGCGACGACATCCCCACATGGTTCGAGCCCGGCGACGACCTGATCTCCTGGGGGCACACCGGGAACGGCGATTTCCTCTTCTGGCACGTCAAGCCCGGTACGGCCGCCGACGACTGGACCGTGGTGTTCAAGGAGCGGGGGCCGCTGTGGGAGCGGTACGAGACCGGATTCGCTGACGCGCTGGCCGGGCTGCTGACCGGCGCCATCCAGTCCGAGTATCTGAGCCGTTGGCTCGGCGGTCCACACTCCTACGGCCGCTGACCGATTCGGGCACGGCCCCCAGGGGGTGCTGTGTGCTGCGATCTCCGCCAGGACGACGGCCCGCGGCCGCCATCGGCTGACAGTGATCGCTCACCCACGCCGGCACGGACCGTGGGCAGCGGTCCGGGCCGGGCGGCGGAGTCAGCGCTCTTCGGGAGCCTCCGACTCGGCAGGAACCGCGGAGTCGGACGCCTGCGGGCGGCGCGGGCGCGGGGCCGGGCGCCGGGCGGTGCGAGGACGCGGAGCCGAGGTCTCGGCGGCGGGTGGCACGGGTTCTGGAGTGCCGGCGGCGGGTGGTGCGGGGTCCGGGGTGTCGGCGGCGCCGTTCGATGACGGGCTCTGGTCGCCGGGGGTGGCTCCGCGGCGAGTGCTCGGCCTGGCGGGGGCACGTTTGCGGGGTGCCGGCGCTGGGCGGGGCGCCTCGGGCGTACCCCCGTTGCCGTCTGTGGAATCGGACAAGCGCTGCTCGCCGCTCGTCGTCTCGCCCGGAGTCGTCACGTCGCTCTCGTCGACGGCGGCCGTCGGCGCGCCGGGCGTGTCCGTGTCCGCCGTGTTGCGATCACTTTCGGCCGTCACGCCGGCGGGATCGACGGCAGCTCTTCCGGGAGGCGTCGCTTCAGCGACCGGGGCGTCGGCGGCGCTTTCGGGGTTTGTGGCTTCTACAACCGCGGTGTCGACGGCGCTTTCGGGGCGCGTGGCTTCAACAACTGGGGCGTCGGCGGTGCTTTCGGGGCGCGTGGCTTCTGCGACCGGGGCGTCGTCGGCTTTCGTCGGGGCGGGCTTCTCCCTGACGATCGTGGAGGCGCTGCTGTCGGCGGTCTCGGCGGTGGTGGGCTCGCCCGTCGTCGCGGTCGTGGGCTCGCCCGTCGTCGCGGTCGTGGGCTCGTCGGTGATCACCGGGGGCGCGGACTCGCCCGGGGCCAGGGGTGGGTGACCGGTACCGATCACGGCGTAGACGTCGGGGCGCTCCCGTCGGAGCTTGCGGCCCCAGACGATGCCGGCGATCAGCGCGGCCAGGAACGACAGGATCGGCGACCAGATCTTGGCGATGTTGTCGGTGCCCAGCAGGACGCTGAAGAACGCCACCGTGAGCAGCAGCACCACGGAGAGGAAGACCACCGAGATCCACGGGGCGATCGCGCGGCGCCAGCGTGTCTCTCCATGCTCGCCGCGGCGGAAGAAACGGACCACCGCGACGGCGGCGATGGTCATCAGCACGAGGACGCCGAGGCCGCCGGAGACGGTGCCGAAGAAGAAGAGGTCGGTCGTCGGGTCCCACGTCGCGATCGCGAAGACGATCAGCACGACGACGGCCAGCGCGGACTGGGCGGTCGAGGCGGCGACCGGCACGCCGTCACGGGTGCGGGCCAGGGCGGATGGCAGCACACCCTCGCGGGCCACGGTCAGCGCGTAGCGGGCGACGGTGTGGTGGAAGGCGAGCATCGCGGCGAACAGGCTCGTCGCGAAGAAGATGCGGCCGAGGTCGACGAGGACCGCCGGAAGATACGGGTCGGGCAGGAAGAAGAACAGGTCGTCGAGGTGCTGCCCGGCGATCGCGACGATGTTGTCGGGGCCGGCGACGACCGACATCGCCCATGCCGTGCCACCGTAGAGGAACGCCGCCACCAGCAGCGTGAAACCGATGGCACGGGCGATCGTGCGGCGCGGATCACGGGCCTCGGCCGCATAGACCAGGGGCGCCTCGAACCCGACCATGCCGGCGATCGCGGCGACCAACAGCGAAACGCCGCCCGCCGTCGCGATCAGTCCCGGGTTGAGGGTGTCGAAAGTGATCGTCCCCCCGTACGGATTTCCGATCATCACGGCATCGAAGATCAGAACAATGAGGACCTCGGCGCAGACCAGGACGGTGAGGATGCGGGCGTTGAGATCGATGTCGAGACGGCCGAGAAACGCGATCAAGGCCCAGCCGATCAACGCGCAGATGATCCACGAGATCTCGATGCCGAAGATCGACAATGCGTTGTGGGTGGCCACGCCGAAAGCGCCGTACAGACCGATCTGCATCGCGTTGTAGGCGACCAGCGCCACGAACGCGGTGCCCACACCGACCGGACGGGAGATGCCGATCGATGCATACGCGTAGAAGGCGCCGCTGTTGGGGACGTGCCTGGCCATCGCGGCGAGCCCCACCGCGAAGACTCCCAGCACGGCGGCGACCAGCATGTACGCCACCGGAATACCCTTCTCCCCCACCTCGCCGTAGCCGAGCGGCAGCGCCCCGGCGACAACGGTGAGCGGAGTCATCGCGGAGACCGCGATCACGAAGATCGGCCAGGTGCCGAGCTTCCTTTCCGGTTGGGACATGGCGCCTCCCGTGTCGAATCGACTCTGAATCGATGACCGGCCTCCATCATGGCCCTCACGACGGGTAAAACGATATAGAAAAATGTCGATCATGAATGGTTCGGGTGAATTGGATCTTCCGGTGGCGCTCGTTCCGGCGCCGTCGGACGTTTCCGATGTCCCCGCACGGGTGTCGGTCCGTCACCTCGCCCGCACCCTTCGGTGCCGTCCCTCGACTGCGCCACTCGCCGCTGCCCTTCGTCTGTGCCGCCGCGCCGCCGGGCCATCGTTCGTTTCGGCGGCGGGCCTTCGCTCGGTTCGCCGGTCGGGCCCTCGCTCGGTTCGCCGCCAGGCCTTCGCTGGTTCCGCCGGCCGGGCCCTCGCTCGATTCCCGCCGGGCCTTCGCTCGGTTCGGCAGACGGGCCTTCGTTCGTTTCGGCGCCGACTGGTGGGGTACGTTCCCGGGATGCCACTCGGAGCGCAACCTCGCGGTCGCCGCGGCACGGTCGAGGAGCCCTACAGCCCCCTCAACCTGCGGCTGGCCCTTGCGCTGTTCGGCATGGTCGTGTGCGCGATCCTGGCGGCGCTGCTGTTCCGGGCCGGCTGGACCGTCCCCGGATGGCTGCTTGCCGCATGGTCGGTGGCCGCCGCCGCCGACATCGTCGTGATCCAGTTGCGCCGCCGCGCCCGGGCACGGGATGAAGCCGGCCGCAAGCACTCCCTCTTCGAGTGAGCGCGCGGCCGCCTGTGCCATGATCCCTGAAATGACGATCAGGTATCCCTCTCCGCTGCGCCCCGGCGATCTCGTCGGCGTGACCTCGCCGTCCAGCGGCGTCGACGAGAGCATGCAGCGACGTCTGCAGGTCGCGGTCGAGACCGTGCAGAGCCACGGTTACCAGGTCGTCGTCGGGGACTGCATGGACGGGGCCCGGCACGTGAGCGCCCCGGCCCCGCAGCGCGCCGCCGAGCTGACCCGGATGCTGACGGACCCGGCGATCAAGGCCGTCGTGCCACCGTGGGGTGGCGAGACCGCGATCGATCTCATGCCGCTGCTCGACTGGGACGCCATCGGCGCGGCCGAGCCGACGTGGCTCGTCGGATACTCCGACATGGCCACCGTCATCACGCCGTTGACGCTGCTCACCGGGGTCGCCACGGTGCACGGCAACAACCTCATGGACACCCCGTACCGTCCGCCCGCCGGTCTGCTGTCCTGGCTGGACATCGTGGCGATGGCGCCCGGGGACACGTTCACCCAGACCCCACCCGGCCGTTACCGGGAGAAGGGCTGGGTCGACTACCGGACGAACCCCGAGGTCGACGAGTTCGACCTGGACGCCGCGGGCGGCTGGACCAGGCTGGACGGGCCCGGCGACGTCGACGTCCAGGGCCGGCTGATCGGCGGGTGCATCGAGACACTGTGCAACCTGGCCGGCACCCGCTACGCCGACACGTCCGGTTTCGCCCCGGAGGGGTCGCTCGTCTACGTCGAAGCCGCCGGTGACGACGCGGCGACGATCTGCCGGAACCTGCACGGGATGCGACTGAACGGCTTCTTCGACAACGCCAACGCGGTGATTGTGGGCCGGACCGCCGCGCCGCCGACCAGCGCCCTGACCCAGACCGAGGCAGTCCTCGACGCGCTCGGCGGCCTGGGCGTGCCGATCGTCGCCGACGTCGAATGCGGGCATGTCGCGCCCTACCTCCCCCTGGTCAACGGCGCCCGCGGCCGGCTCCTGCTGACCGCCGATCGCGCCGAGATCACCCAGACTCTGGACTGAGCGTCAGGCTCTGGACTCAGCGTCAGGCTCCGGACTGAGCGTCAGGCTCCGGACTGAGCGTCACGCTAGGCCCGCGTCGTGGACGAGCAGCGCCACCTGCACCCGGTTGTTCAGATCCAGCTTGGTGAGCACTCGGGAGACGTGGGCCTTCACCGTCGCCACCGACATGTGCAGCTCGGTGGAGATCTCCGCGTTGGAGCGGCCCTGCGCGACGGCGAGGGCGACCTCACGTTCCCGGGCGCTCAGCGGGGCCAGCAGCGCCTGGGCGTGGCCGCGGTCCGGGCCGGGGGCGGGTGACGAGCCGGCGGCGACGTGGGCGATCAACTGCCGGGTGATGCTCGGTGACAGAGCGGCCTCGCCCTGGGCGACGCGCAGCACCGCGTCACGGATCTGGCCGGGCGGCGTGTCCTTGAGCAGGAACCCGGCAGCCCCGGCCCGCAACGCCCGCAGCACGAACTCGTCAGCGTCGAACGTGGTGAGCACCAGCACCTCGGGGGCACCTGGCCGGCGGCGTAGCACCTCGGTGGCGACCAGGCCGTCGACTCCGGGCATGCGGATGTCCATGAGCACGACGTCGGGCTGATGCCTGGCGACCGCCTCGGGCACCTCGGCTCCGTCGGCTGCGTGGCCGACCACGCTGACGTCCCCGTCACCGGACAGGATCATCGACAGTCCGGCCCGCACCAGCGGGTCGTCGTCCACGATCAACACCCGAACCGTGGTCATCCCGATCCTTCGCGTCGCCACGTCATCCCGCTGCCCTCCACCACCATGTCGTCCCAGTCCTTTCCGCCACCGTTTCCCAGGCCCGTGCCGCTGCCGCGTCGCCCCAGCCCATCCCGCCGCCTTGTCGCCCTAGCCCACTACGCCGCCGTGTCCTTCCGGTCCATTCCGCCGCCGCGTCCCCCCAGCTCACCGCGCCGCCGTGTCCTTCCGGTCCATTCCGTCGCCGCGTCGCCCCAGCCCGTGCCGCCGCATCGTCGCAGCCCATCCCGTCGCCGCATCGCCGCAGCCTTTCCGCCGCAGGCCGGGACAGCCACGCGGCGGGCCAACCGCCGAGGTCCTTCCCGCCGCGGCGATCAAGCCGGCCATGGCAGCCAGGCGGTGAGCACGAAGTCGTCGTCGACACGGCCGTGATCGAGGCGTCCGCCGGCGAGGTGAGCCCGCTCGGTGAGGCCGATCAAGCCCATGCCGGTGCCGGGGATGGGCCGGGCCGGAACGGTGACCGGTATCGGATTGCGGACCTCGATGGTCAGACCATCACCGGCCACGCCACCGACGGCGACGCGCACGGCGACTCCCGGCGCGTGCTTGCGGGCGTTGGTGAGGCCCTCCTGCACGATCCGGTACGCCGCACGGCCGGTCGCCGCGGGGACCGTCTCCGGCGCGGGGGCGATCTCCAACCGGACCCGGATGCCGGCGGACCGCGACTCGTCGGCGAGCGCCGGCAGCGCGCTGAGGGTGGGTTGTGGTCGTTCCGGGGTCTGCTCGTCCTCCGGCTGACCGGTGCGCAGCACGCCGATCACTGCCCGTAGGTCCTGCAGAGCCTGATGGGCGCTGGATCGCACCACGGCAGCGGCTCCGGCGATCTCCTCCGGTGGCGCGCCAGGGCGGAACTCGAGGGCGCCGGCGTGCAGGCTGAGCAGGGATATCCGGTGGGCGAGGACGTCGTGCATCTCCCGGGCGATCCTGGTCCGCTCGAGCACCCGCGCCTGGGCGACCCGCAACCGCTGCTCAGCCTCGGCTCGCTCAGCCCGGTCACGCCAGGTGACGATGAGTTGCCGGCGACCGCGAACGAGCATGCCCCACAGGGCCGCGATGACGGTCGTGGTCGCGCCCCAGCCGAACGCTTCCGCATAGCCGACCGCGGAGTCCGGGCGCAGCAGGGGGAAGACGGCGTTGGCAGCGAGGACGGCTGCGGCATAACCGGCCAGGACCGCGAACCGCCGATGCACGCCGACGGTGAACACGACGATCAGCCCGGTCACGGCGCTGGTCAGCGAGAACGTCGTCAGCAGCACCAGACAGACGGCCAGCACGGCCAGGAACCGGCGCCGCCACCACAGGCCGACGGCGGCGATCGCGCCGACCACGGCGTCGGTGAGGACGAGCCACGTGGGTGCGGCCCCCCACGTCTGTATCGTCGAGGAGCCGAGGTCGAGCAGCTCGACGGTGATCCAGACGGTGCAGCCGGCACCGAGCAGGAAACAGAGGCTGTCGACGACCCAGTCACGGGTGGACCGGCGCGCGGCGAGCGGCCCGGCCGGGTCCGCGGCCAGCGCGGACGGCCACAACCAGCGATACTCCGGCGACGGCATTCCCACGCCGTCGACTCTACGGGCGGGCGGCCACCGCCCGGTACCGACCAAAGTCGATGCTTCGCATATACCAAGGTTTCCCGCCGTCGACTTCCGGCCGACGCGGCGAGCGCCGCTTCTCGCTCACGCTGGGTCGCATGATTGCGGTGGAGAGCTTGACCAAGATGTACGGGCCACAGCGCGCCGTGGACGACGTGTCGTTCGCCTGCGCGCCGGGGACGGTGACGGGCTTCCTCGGCCCGAACGGCGCCGGGAAGTCCACCACGCTGCGGATGATCTGCGGTCTGACCCCGCCGACGTCCGGCCGGGCGACGGTGTCCGGTGTGCCGTATCGGCGGCTCGGCAACCCGGGACGGCACATCGGTGTGCTGCTCGATGCGTCCGCTCAGCACGCCGGCCGTACCGGGCGTGAGGTTCTGGCGCTGGCGGCGATCACGATGGGGCTGGACACGGCACGGGTGCCGGATGTGCTGGCCCGGGTCGGGCTGGACGACAGGGCGGCGAAACGGCGGGTGCGGGCGTATTCGCTGGGCATGCGGCAGCGGCTGGGTCTGGCGTACGCGATGATCGGCGATCCGGCGGTGCTGGTGCTGGACGAGCCCGCGAACGGTCTGGACCCGGAGGGCATTCATTGGATGCGCGGGTTGCTGCGCGGCTTCGCCGACCGGGGTGGCACCGTCCTTCTCTCCTCGCATCTGCTGCGTGAGGTGGAGGTGGTCGCCGACCGGCTGGTCGTGATCGGCAACGGCCGGATCCTCACCCAGGGCGACAAGGAGGAGTTGCTCGGCGCAGCGGGGACGATGGTGCGCACCACCGATCCCGCGGCGCTGGATGCCCTGCTGCAGCGCATGGGGCTGACCGGCACCCGCTCGGCTGACGGCAGTGTCCTCGTGCCGTCGGATCCGCAGACCGTCGGCCAGGCCGCCGCCGCGGCCGGGGTGGTGCTGCTGGAGCTGCGCCCGGCCGGTGCCGGGGGTCTCGAGGAGATGTTCCTGCGCCTGACCGCGGGCGCCGAGCCGGAAGGGGCGAACCGATGACCGCCACCACTGACGTCATGGCGACCACTGTGCCGGCGACTGCCGCCGCGCCCGTGCCGATGGCCCGGCTGACCTTGGTCGAGCTGCGGAAACTGGCCGACACCCGAGCCGGGATGTGGCTGCTGATCGTGATCGGCCTGGCCACCGTGGCGACGTCGGCGATCCTGCTGGGCTGGGCTGACGACAACGAGATCACGTTCACCGCGCTGTACACGTTCGGGTTGATGCCGTCGGCCGTTCTGCTGCCGGTGCTGGGGATCCTGTCGGTGACCAGCGAGTGGTCGCAGCGGACGGCACTGGGGACTTTCACTCTGGTGCCGGCACGGGCCCGGGTGCTGCTGGCAAAGGTGGCCGCGGGCGCCCTGATCGCGGTCGCCGCGACGGCTGCCACGGCGGTCCTGGCCGCGGCGGCCAACCTGATCGCGCCGGCCGTGGGCGGTGACGGCTCGTGGATCCTGGACTCCTCGCTGATCTGGCAGAGCCTGCTGCTTCAGGTGATCTTCGTGTTGATGGGCATCGCGTTCGGCGCCCTGTTGCTGAACACTCCGCTGGCGATCGTCATCTTCTTCGCCCTGCCGACGGTGTGGTCGATCCTGGGCGGCAGCATCCGGGCGCTGGCCGACGCGTCGAAGTGGCTGGACCTCAATGTGACCTCGCAGGCGATGACGGAGGCGGACATGACTTCCGGCGAATGGGCGCGGCTCGGTGCCTCGGTCGGGGTCTGGGTGGTCCTCCCGCTGGTCCTAGGGGCGGTGCGTGTGCTCCGCCGGGAGGTTTCCTGATCCACAACGGCCGGTGTTGGCGTCATGATCCAACGATCGGAGGTAGCGTCCCGAGACGTGACGCGTACCCTATTTGCCAGCTTCGCGGCAATTACCGTTTGCATTCCGTTATTTGCTGGGCCGGCGTCGGCCGCGCCACCGACTGATCCGCCGCCGGCGCCGAGCACCCCGGTGTCGCCGTTCGACGTGGAGACCCTCGAACCGGACCTGGACCGGCTCACCTTCGAGGGCGAGCCGCTCCCGGTCACCACCTACGAGCCCCGGCCCAGCGCCCGCAGAGCCGCGCAGACCCCCGAGGTCGGCACCGTGCGCAGCTGGGCCGGGCTCAACTCGATCGACGGCGACGTCTACCGCAAGGACTACACCCTTCGCGGCGTCGGCGAGCACATCGAGGTGTGGGTCGCCAACGATCTGGCTTTCCCGGAGAAGGACTGCCGCAAGAACGCCACCGCTGTCACCGACGACCAGGTGACCGGGCTGGTCCGCGAGTTCGACGAGGTCATCTTTCCTCGTGAGACCAAGGCGTTCAGCACTCCGCCGGATCGAAACGGCGCCAACCCCGGCCTGCCGGGCGACTTCACCGGGGCCGGCAACCGCACCGTCACACTGGTCGACAACATCCGTGACGAGAACTTCTTCGACTTCCCGAAGCGGCTGACCTACATCGCCGGCTTCTTCTCCGAGCAGTTCAACGAGCTGTTCGACCGCAACGTGATCACCATCGACGCCTACGACTGGGCGCATCGCACCGGAACAGACCCGCAACACGAGCCTGCCGACGACCCGTGCGTGAGCCGGCCCGCTCGCCCCCGCATGTACGAGTCGACCTTCGCCCACGAGTGGCAGCACCTGCTCACCTACTACACCGACCCGGACGAGGAGGTGTGGATCAGTGAGGGCATGGCCGACTACGCCCAGAAGCTCACCGGTTACAGCCAGACCGACGTCGGGGTACACCATCGCGGCTTCGACAACCACCTGATGTGCTTCCAGGGTTTCGGCAACGTCAAGACCGCCTACAACCCGAACCCGCGCGAGTGCGGCGGACCGGCCAACTCGCCGAACCTGTGGTCCGAGGGCGAGCCAGACGAGATCCTCTCCGATTACGGCATCACCTATGCGCTGATGCTCTACCTCCATGACCGGTTCGGCGCGCAGTCGCTCACCAAGCTCCACCTGGACAAGGAGAACCACGGGCTCGCCGCGGTCGCGGCCGCTCTGCCGAAGGGCGAGAGACTGCACGACGTCCTCCACGATTTCCAGGTGATGACCTTGATCGACAAGGTGGCCGGCGCCCCGGACGGTGTGGTCAAGGGGGTGGCACGCAAACGGGTGACGGCGGACAGCCTGCGCTCCACGGTGAACCTGGACAATCCGTCGGCTCACGGCCGGCCCGGCGCGCCGCCCAACGGCGCCGACTACGTACGCCTGCCGAACGGATGGCAGACGGTCGGTTTCGAGGGCGCGACGTCACTGCCCGCCGTGCCGCTCGCCTGGACCCTGGACTCCGGCATGCTCTTCTCGGGCAACACCCCGGCCACCGACTCCACCGCGGTCCGGCAGGTCGACGTGCCGGCCACCGACCCTGTCCTGCGGTTCACCACCACCTACGGGCTCGAGGACAAGTTCGACTACGGATACGTGACAGTGTCGGCGGACGGCGGCGAGACATACCAGATGCTCAAGGGCGACCGCACGGTCCAGGGGCCGCTCGGCGAGGCGATCACGGGTGAGGCCGCCGACGTCGAGCTCTCCTACGACCTCGGGGCGTACGCCGGGAAGTCGGTCTTCCTGGGTTTCCGCTACGTCAGCGACAGCGCCGTGAACGTCGGCGGCTGGCACCTCAAGGACGTCAAGGTGGGCGCCACCGCCGTCGGCGGGAACACCCTCGACGGCTGGAAGTCGCCCACCGAGATCCGCCCGATCCCGGTGCACCACTGGCAGGTGACCCTGGTCGGGCTGGCCCCCGGCAAGGCCAAGGTGGTCCCGCTGTCCCGCTCGGCCCGGCTGCGCCACTATCCGAAAGTGGTGGCGATCGTCGCGTATGACGAACCCACCGAGACGGTCACGCAATACGCCCCCTACACCCTCACGGTCGACGGCAAGCCCTATCAACCCGCCGCATAGACCTGTGCCTCACCGATCCGCCCGCCACCGCGCCACTGGTGGCGGGCGGATCCACGTTCCGGGATTGACAGTGTCACAGTGACAGTGTCATTGTCTAATCATGTGGACGATGGAGCAGTTGGTGGAGCGGGTGAGCGCGGCCCTCGCCGCGGAGTATCCGGGCGCACCTAACGGCCGCGTCCGAGAGGTTCCCGACCGCAGGTCGATCCGGTGGTATACGACGATCGGCCTGGTCGACCGGCCACTCGGCACGCGTGGGCGCACGGTTCTCTACGGGCCGCGTCATCTCCTGCAGCTCGTCGCGATCAAACGACGGCAGGCGGCCGGGCGCACCCTGGCCGAGATCCAGGAGGAGTTGGCCGGAGCTTCCGAGGAGACTCTCGCGGCCGTCGCTCGGGTGCCCGAGCGGGTGCTCGTCCTCGACGAGCCGCCACCCTCCCCGGCGCCGGCCCGCGGCCCGTTCTGGAAGGCAAGCCCACCGGCCCCGGATCCGCTCTCGTTCACCGCCGACGCCTTCGCGTCTGCCGCCGAGGCCTCCCCCACCGGCACCTCCTCCGCTGACACCGCCCAGGCCGCCAGGCCAGCCACGGATGCCGCCTCCGCAGGCACAGCCCCCATCGATACGCCCGCCGACTCCTCCACCACCTGTGGCACTTCCGGCGACGGCACCTCCGGCGGTGCTTCCAGAGACAGCACCCCCGGCGACGCTTCCAGGGACGGCACCCCCGGCGGTGCCTCCGGCGACAGCACCCCCGGCGACGCTTCCAGGGACGGCACCCCCGGCGGCGCCTCCAGAGACAGCACCCCCGGCGGTGCCTCCGGCGACGGGTCCTCCGCCGCCGGAAGGGCCGGCTCAGCCGAGCCGACCGGCGGCACCACACGCCGGGAGCTGGCCGCCGCCCTTGATGCGCTCGGCCCCCAGCCGTACCCGGTGCTGCCTCTGATCACCGGCATCCCCCTCGGCGGCGGCGTGATCCTGCTGCTGCCTCGCCACACCACCGACCTGGACCGCGACGACATAGCCGCGGCAGCCCGTCCTCTGCTCGACCTGCTCGCGTCCCGCGGGCTCACCGATGGGAGAACCGCATGATCATTTCCGTGAACCCGATGGGGCCGGCCGAGCTGGAGCGTCACCGTCAGGCGCCCGGTGCGGGCCTCGGCACACTGCTCACCGACCGCGGCAACCTGCCGCTGGACCGTCTCGACGTGCGCGCCTCCATCAGCGGCCTACTGGTCCGCACCGAGCTGACCACCGAGTTCGTCAACGCCCACGACACCGCGCTCGAAGCCACGTACGTCTTCCCCCTGCCCGACCGGGCCGCGGTCACCGGCATGACGATGACCGCCGCCGACCGGGTCGTCACCGCCGAGCTGCACGAGCGCGGCGCCGCCCGCGAGCGCTACGACCAGGCGATCGCCGCCGGCCAGCGGGCCTCCATCGCCGAGGAGGAGCGACCGGACGTCTTCACCATGCGGGTCGGCAACGTCCTGCCCGGCGAGCGGGTGACGGTGCAGCTTCGCCTGGTCGGCCCACTGGCGTATGAGGATGGTGCGGCCACCTTCCGGTTCCCGCTGGTCGTCGCGCCGCGCTACGTGCCCGGCGTCCCACTGCCCGGCCCGTCCGCCGGAGACGGCCAGCAGCAGGACACCGACGCCGTTCCGGATGCCTCGCGCATCTCGCCGCCGGTCCTGCTGCCCGGATTCCCCAATCCGCTGCGCCTGTCCATCGGTGTGGATGTCGACCCGGCCGGCCTCGAGCTCGGCGAGGTCCGCTCCAGTCTGCACACCGTCACCGAGCAGGGCGGCACCCTGCGGATCGCGCCGGGCGAGCGCGCCGACCGTGACTTCGTGCTGCGCCTGGCCTATGCCGCCGGCGGCGAGTCCGCAGTGGCGGTGCCCGACGAGGACGGCGATCAGGGCACCTACCAGCTAGTGGTGCTGCCACCGGAGCCCGACGCCGCCCCGCGCCCGAAAGACGTGGTGCTCCTGCTCGACCGTTCCGGCAGCATGGGCGGCTGGAAGATGGTGGCGGCCCGCCGAGCAGCGGCCCGCGTCATCGACACTCTGACCGCGGACGACCGGTTCGCCGTGCTCACCTTCGACCACGAGATCGACCGGCCCGCCGGTCTCGGCTCCGGCCTGTCCGAGGCCACCGACCGGCATCGTTACCGGGCCGTCGAGCACCTTGCCCGCGCCGACGCACGCGGCGGCACCGAGATGCTCAGCCCGTTGACCGCCGGTCTGGCGCTGCTGGCCGACAGTCCCGGTCGTGACCGTGTGCTGGTCCTGGTCACCGACGGCCAGGTCGGCAACGAGGACCAGATCGTCAAGCAGGTGGCACCGCTCATCGGCACGATCCGGGTGCACACCGTCGGCATCGACCGCGCCGTCAACGCCGGGTTCCTCGGCCGGCTCGCCGCGATCGGTGCCGGCCGTGCCGAATTGGTGGAGAGCGAGGACCGCCTCGACGAGGCGATGGAGCGGATCCACCGTCGGATCGGGGCGCCGGTCGTCACCGCCCTCGACGTCACCGGTGACGGGTTCACGCTGCTCGACGGCATGCGCAGCCCCGTCCGGCTGCCCGGCCTCTATCCGGGGGTGCCCCTGGTGATCACCGGCCGCTACGCCGGCACGCCCGGCGGCACGCTCACCGTCACCGGGCGCACTCGCGACGACCGGGAGTTCCGGACCGCGGTCTCGGTCCAGCGCCGCACCGAGCCGGCGGTCACCTCACTGTGGGCGCGGGCCAGGCTCCGCGATCTGGAGGACGCCTATGCGTCCGGTGATCACTCGCTGGAGACCGAGATCGTCGGTACGTCGTTGCGGTTCGGTGTGCTGTGCCGGTTCACCGCTTTCGTGGCGGTCGACGCTCGGGTGGTCAACGAGGGCGGCGACACCCGCAAGGTCACCCAGCCGGTCGACATGCCGTCCGGATGGGAGGCGCCTGCGCCCCCGACTCCGGCGCCCTACTTCCTGGCCGCGTCGTCGCCGTTCCCCGGTGCCGTCGGCGCGGCGGCGCCTACCGGTCTGCCGCCGCTGCCACCGGGTGCACCGGTCCCGGCCGCTCCGAAGCCGAGCCGGCCTGGGTTCGTGCCGCCCCGTGCAAAGCGTGCGGCCGCCCTCGACGCGTTCACCGATCCGGGCACCGAACCGACCTCCGCGTCCGCTCCCGCCCCCTCCTCGGCCCCGGCGCCGGCCGCAGAAGCTGACAGTGCCGCCTGGTCTTCAGCCGAGTCGGCCTCGTTCGCCGGCCCAGCCGCCGACATGTCCGCACCGTCTTCGCACGGTGGCGGCGGGTCGCAGGCGCCGGGGTGGTCAGGCCAGGCCGCCGATGGCGCGGCTCCCGCGCCGGTGTCACGCGGCTTCTCGAGCGTGATGCGGCGTACCCGCGCGGCCGGCGCCCCGACTTTGGGAAAGGTACGCGGTCCCGGGTCGTCGGACGGTCTGACCGTCGACGAGTTGCGGGAACTGGCCGCCGTCGAGGTCGCTCGACTGCACGAGGCCGCCGGCCAGCCGTCACTGGACCGCCGTGATCTGCTGGACGACCTGGTCAGCCGCCTCACCGTCCTGCTCGAACCGGTGGCCGACCCCGCGCTCGACCCGGTCCGAGAGCTCCTCGCCCTGCTCCGAGGCGACGGCCCGCTCGAAGACAGGTGGGAGGCTGCCGTTCGGGTCTTGGAGGAGTTCGCTACCGGAAAGACCACCACGAAGCGCTCCTTCTGGAAGTCCTGATGTCCAGCAGCGCCGGGGGCCGTGCAAGGCCGACACGGTTGCCGGCGCTGCTCACGTGTCGATCCCGTCCAGCCGGTCATGACGGGCTGAATCCATGGCCGGCCACGCGCAGGCCGTCGCCGCCGCGACCCGGCCGACCACGAGGTGCGGCGGTGTCCGGGTGGCGGACTGGATGCTCGGCTGATGTGGCGACCGTGGACGGAGCGTGCGGGCTGCGTGGAGGTGGTGAGGCCGGCTTTTGGCAGTCAGACAACGACGAACATCGACCGACGGGCCCCACACCCGTGGCTGAATGACGGTAAGTTGGGGCACCGGTGATGGACCGGGGGGTGGCGACGCCAAGTGGGCGAGGATCTGGGCGACGAGCGTGATCCGTTGCTGGTGCGTCCGTTCGTTCTGTCGGACGGTGCGCGGCAGGAGGAGCCACCGTCGTCTGTGTCGACCTGGCCGGTTGAGCAGCGGGCTGGGGAGACGCCGACCCAGTTACTGCCGACGATCCCCGGGGTTCTGAGCGGGGCGCCGGAGCAGGATGCGCCGAAGACGCCCCGGCATCGCCGCACCCTGCTGTTGATCGGGGCCGGGGCGGTCGCGGTGGCATCCGTGGCCGGTTATGCGCTGCTGCGCCCCACTGGCCAGGACGAAGCCTGGATGTCGCTGCCGGGGCAGTCCCTTCCGGCCGCGATCGGACCGGCCAGATCGGCGGATGCGATCCACAGCTCGGTTCCGCATGACGGTGGAACAGACGGTGGCGGGCAGGACGATTCCGACGAGGGGACCGAGCCGACACGACCGACCCGGGCGGCCTCGGCATCCGCGTCGTCGGCTGGGGGCTCGGTGAGCCCGTCGGCCGGGTCGTCGGGTGGGAGTTCGAGCAGTTCGGTTCCGGTGGCGCCGGTCGCGCCGATCGACCTCGCACCGAGTCCGATAGCTACCGGGAGCGGACTTCTGGCCACCGGCAACGGCCTGTGCCTGGACCTACGTGGCGGTCAGGCCTCCGAGGGTGCTGACGTGCACATCGACGATTGCAATGGCACCAGCCCGCAGCGCTGGAAACTCAATTCCAATCAGACCCTTGAGGTACTCGGCATGTGTGCCTACCTCGTGGGTGACGGCACGGTCGAGCTGACCCGCTGTGACGGGCGCACTACTGCCCAATGGCAACTGAAGAGCGACGGTGTCCTCACGAACCCGTCGAACGGCCGCTGCCTGACCGACCCCTTCTGGGGCGCCCGCCCCGGCAACGCAGTCATCGTGGCGACGTGCACCGGAGGCAGCAACCAGCGCTGGTCGTTCCGCTGACGTCACGAGCCGGATCGGCGGCCACCTTCTCAGCGGGGCGATGGAGGCCGCCATCGCCCGGACGATACGGGAGCTCAGATCGTGGCAGGTTACGGGGTGTGTTTGGGTCGGCACTTTGGGGAGCTTGCTGGGCCGTACAGGGTGAGAATGTTTCTGATTTTGGTAAAGTGATCGAATCCTCAGGCCCGAACAGTAGTGATCATCTGGTTCCTGACTCTTAGGGTCATCTGGTGATCTCCGCGCCTCTTCGTATCGCCCTCCTGTCATATCGGAGCAAACCGCACAGTGGGGGCAGGGGATCTATGTCCGGCACCTGTCGCGGGAGTTGGTTCGGCTCGGGCATCGGGTCGAGGTGTTCTCGGGGCCGCCGCTGCCGGAGCTGGATGACGGGGTGGAGTTGACGGTTCTGCCGAGTCTCGACCTCTATCGCGAGCCGGACCCGTTTCGCACGCCGAAGATGTCGGAGTTCGGCGGTGCGATCGATGTTCTCGAGTGGACGGCGATGTGCACGGGGGCGTTTCCGGAGCCGTTGACGTTCTCGCTGCGGGCTTGGCGGCATCTGCGGGAGCGGCTCGCCGAGTTCGACGTGGTTCATGACAATCAGTGCCTCGGGTACGGGCTGCTGCCTCTGAGCAGGACCGATACGCCGCTGGTGGCCACGATCCACCATCCGATCACCGTGGACCGGGATCTCGAGCTGGCGGCGGCCCCGAACTGGAAGCGTCGGCTGTCGTTGCGCCGGTGGTATGCGTTCACGCGTATGCAGGGGCGGGTCGCGCGACGTCTGCCGTGGATGACGACGGTGTCACAGGCCGCGCGCGACGAGATCGTCGAGGCGTTCCGGGTTCCGGCCGAGCGGTTGCGGGTCATCGGCGTCGGCGTCGACATCGACACATTCAGTCCGAAGCCGACGCCCAACCCGGAGCAGGAATCGGAGGCGGCACAGGAGCCCGACCAGGAACCGGAACCGGCGCAGAAACCGGAAGCGGCACAGGAACCGGAGGCGGCGCAGAGACCGGAACTGGAGCAGGCAGCGCCCAGCCCGGGACCGGAGCAGGCCACGACGGGTGGCGGCAAAGGTGACGCGGTGTGGCTGACGGCGCCGGCGGCGGGGGCCGGGTCGTGGCGGTGGCCAGTGCGGACGTACCGCTGAAGGGTTTGCCGGAGCTGATCGAAGCGGTGGCGAAGCTGCGCGCCGACCATGACGTCGAGTTGGTGGTGGTGGGTTCGGCTCGGCCGGACGGGGCGGCGGCGAAAGCGATCACCCGGCTGGGCCTGGAGGATGCGGTGCGGTTCGTGTCGGGGATCTCCGATGGGGAGTTGGCTGATCTGTTCCGGTCGGCGACGGTGGCGGCGGTGCCGTCGCGGTATGAGGGGTTCTCGCTGCCCGCGGTGGAGGCGATGGCGTGCGGGGTTCCGCTGGTGGTGACGACGGCGGGGGCGTTGCCGGAGGTGGCCGGGCCGGACGGGCTGGCGTCGCTGCACGTGCCGCCGGGTGATCCGGGGGCGCTGGCGGCGGCGATCGGCCGGCTGCTCGACGACGAGGCTCTGCGCCGCCGGCTCGGGGCGGAGGGCCGCCGGCGGGCGGTCGAGCACTTCACGTGGCGGCGGACCGCGATCCGCACCGCCGAGTGGTATGCCGACGCCATCGCCGCACACCGCCGCGCCCGCACCTGACCGAAGCGGAACCCGACAGAGGCCAAACCTGATCAACGGCCGACCGAGACAAGGCGGACCCCAGCGAAGGCCGACAGAGACCAGGACCAGCCCGAGCGAAGGCCGACCAACAAACCAGGGCCAGCCCCAGCGAACGCCCACCGAAACCAGGACCGCCCCCCCTGACAAGGGGAGCGACGGGGAAGTCCCGGAGGAAAGCCGGACGAGACCGGCTCGCGGGCAAATGCGAGACAAGACCCCACAACGGAGAACAGGCTCCACAACAGAGGAAAGGGCAGGTAGGGACACATTGTTGACCGTCGACTACGACCGGCTGGACGTGCGGCCGGGGATGCGGGTTCTCGATCTGGGTTGCGGCGAGGGCCGGCACACGTTCGAGGCGTACCGGCGGGGCGCGGATGTCGTCGCCCTGGATCTGAGTGTCAAGGATCTGGCGACGACCGCGTCCTGGTGTGTGGCGATGGAGCTGGCCGGGGAGGTTCCGGCGACGGCGAGCGCCACGACGATCCAGGGTGATCTGCTGTCGCTGCCGTTTCCGGACGCGAGTTTCGACCGGATCATCGCGTCGGAGGTGCTGGAGCACATTCCGGACGACGTGACGGCGATCCGGGAGATGACGCGGGTGCTGAAGCCGGGCGGCATGGCGGCGGTGACGGTGCCGCGCTGGCTGCCGGAGCGGGTGTGCTGGGTGCTGTCGGACGAGTACCACGCCAACGAGGGCGGTCACGTGCGCATCTACAAGGAGGACGAGCTGTCCGGCCGGCTGCGTGACGCGGGGCTGACGGTGACCGGCAACGGGTTCGCTCATGCGCTGCACAGCCCGTACTGGTGGCTGAAGTGCGCCATCGGTGATGCGGGGCTGACGAAGGCGTACCACAAGATGTTGGTCTGGGACATCACCGAGAAGCCGGCGCTGACGCGGGTGCTGGAGCAGGCGCTGAATCCGTTGATCGGCAAGAGTGTGGCGATCTACCTGAAAAAGGAGGAGGTGACCGTGGGTGTCGGTGCCTGATCTGCCGGGCGTGCTGAGCGCCGACGACATCCGGGCCACGGTCGCCAGCATCGCCGCCGAGCAGGAGGAGTCCGGGGCGATCCCCTGGTACGCCGACGGTCAGCTGGACCCGTGGGATCACGTCGAGGCGGCGATGGCCCTCGACGTGGGCGGCGAACCCGCCAGGGCGGAGGCCGCCTACGACTGGCTGCGCCGTACGCAGCGCGACGACGGCAGCTGGGCGTCACGCTACGAGAAGGGGGTGGTGGCCGACGCGACGGCGGAGACCAATCATGCCGCCTACCTGGCGGTCGGCTGCTGGCATCACTTCCTGTGCACCGGCGACGACGGTTTTCTGGTGCGGATGTGGGCCACCGTGAGATCCGCTCTCGATTTCGTGACCGCCAACCAGGCTCCGGGTGGGGAGATCTGGTGGGCGGCCGGTGACGAGGTGGCGCTGCTGACCGGTTCGTCGAGCATTCATCAGGCGCTGCGCTGTGGGGTGGCGATCGCCGACCGGGTGGGCGAGCCGCAGCCGGACTGGGAGTTGGCCGCCGATCTGCTGGCGCGGGCGCTCCGGGAGCGTCCGGGGGCGTTCGCCGACAAGGACCGGTTCTCGATGGACTGGTATTACCCGGTGCTCGGGGGTGCGCTGCGTGGCGAACCGGCGAAGGAGCGGCTGCGGGGCAGGTGGGACGAGTTCGTGGTGCCGGGCCGGGGCGCCCGCTGCGTCTCCGACCGGCCGTGGGTGACCGGTGCGGAGACGTGCGAGCTGGCCCTGGCCCTGGACACGGTCGGTGACCGGGACGCGGCGGCCGAGCTGATCGCGGCGATGCAGCATCTGCGGGAGCCGGACGGCTCCTACTGGACCGGTCTGGTGCTGACCGACGGGGTGCGCTGGCCGGTGGAGCGGACCACGTGGACGGCGGCGGCGGTGGTGCTGGCCGTCGACGCGCTGCATGCGGCGCACCCGCGGTCGGAGATCTTCAGGACGCCGGGGATCGCCGAAGAAGTCGCAGCGAACCGCAGCCGGTGAGCTCGGTGTAGTCGCCGCTGTCGAGGGCGCTGCGGTAGATGCGGTAGGGCGCCTGCCCGCCGTCGGCCGGGTCGGGGAACACGTCGTGGATGGCGAGGACCCCGCCGACGGCCAGGTGCGGCGCCCAGCTCGCCAGGTCGCGCTGGGCGGATTCGTCGGTGTGGCTGCCGTCGAGGAAGAGCAGCGCCAGCGGGGTCGACCACAGCGCGGCGAAATCCTCGGCGCGGGCGACGACGGCCACGACGACATCCTCGGCGCCGGCGGAGGCGATGGCCCGCCGGAATCCGGGCAGCGTATCGATCTGCCCGACGTGCGGGTCGACGAGGCCCGGATCGTGGTATTCCCATCCCACCTGGTGCTCCTCGGAGCCGCGGTGGTGGTCGACGGTCACCACCTTGCCGCCCCGGGCGCGGGCCGCGGCGGCCAGGTAGAGCGTCGATTTGCCCAGGTAGCTGCCGACCTCCAGGATCGGCCCGGCCGGCGCGGCGAGTGCGGCCTCGGCGAGAGCGCGGCCCTCGTCGGCGGGCATGAAACCGGCCGCCTCGACGGCGGCGGTCAGGAGTTGCTGGTCCAGCACGATTGCGGGCGACGACATCGCGTCATTCTAAGATCAACACCGTGTGGTCGTACGCCCGGAGCCGTCCACAACCGCAACCCACGCCCTGCCGTGAGGTCCCCGCGAGGCGATCCCGGCGCAAGGCCGCACCGCGGCCGCCGGGCTGAGGCGTCGGCCGAGGCCCTGGCCCGCACCCGGCCGCATGCACGAGTCAGCCGAGAACGAGTGCGCGGGCGGCCGCGTCCCGGAGTAGCGTCGCGTCGATCTCGGCGCTGGTCTCGTCGATGCGATATCCGGGCCAGGCGACGACGAACGTGAGCGGTCCCGCTGGTGGCAGCGGCCACACCCAATGGCTCATGTCGTAACGCCGGCCGCCTCCGCCGCCGCTGTCGGGCAGCATCAGCGGCTGTTCGGGGGTCTCGCCATATCCCGGATACCCCGCCAGGTTGGTCGCGACCCGCCCGTCGGCGAACCTGACGCCGATGCGCAGGAACTCCGGTGGCGGTGGTTCGCCGGCGCTGTCCCGGCGGTAGCCGTGATGGTGGATGCGACCGCTGCGGTCCTCTTCGCGTAGCACCGCGGCGATGGTGAAGGCGAACCCGTTGGGGTAGCCGATCAGCCCGGTCAGGACGACCGCGGCGTCATCGGAGCGCGCCAGCAGCAGGTCGGCGCCGACGGATCCGCCGATCACGGTGTCCGGCCGCACCCACACCGGCGGCGGGGCGGGCGGCTCGGGCTCGGGCGGCGGCGGAAGTGGCACGCTGTCGAAGAATCCCACTCCCGCAGCCTGCCACCGCAGTGCCCGCCGCCGCGACCCGGTGTGTGGTCAGTGACCGCCGGCGAAGGTGGGCCGCACGTAGATGATCACGCGGTCGGCGGCGTCCTTGGGGGCGGCGGTGCCGAACGGCGCGTCGTAGCGTTTGGCCAGCTCGACGTAGAACTCCCCGGTCGGGTCGGGGTCGATGTGGTCGACGACGCCGCGAATCTCGACATACCGGTACGGGTTGGCCTGGTCGATGATCGAGATGGCGACGGCAGGGTTGGCCTTGATGTTCTTGAACTTCTTGCGGAAGTTGGTGTGGGTGAACTTCAGGAACTCGCCATCCCACGCATACCACATCGGGTTGACCTGCGGGGTGCCGTCCTCCCGGATCGTCGCCAGGTCGGCGAACAGCGGCCGCTCCAGCAGGTCGATCAGCTCGTCCGGGATGCTCGTCATCGGTTCTCCTCCGTCGTTGATGGCCGGTCAATCCTGCCTCGGAAATGTAAACAGCGCCGCCCGGCACACGGCCGGGCGGCGCTGTTCCTTCCCCCCGGAAGGACTACTTGCCGCGCCGCTTGTTCAGGATGTCGAACGCGACGGCGGCGATCAGGACCAGGCCCTTGATGACCATCTGCCACTCAGGCTTGACGTTCATGATGGACAGGCCCATGTTGAGCACGCCCATGATCAGGGCGCCGATGATCGCGCCGGTGACCTTGCCGACGCCGCCGGTGACCGCGGTGCCACCGATGAAGGCGGCCGCGATGGCGTCGAGCTCGTAGTTCTGGCCGGCGGAGGCGACCGCCGAGCCGGCGCGGGCCGTGGTGATGACCGCGGCGACACCGGCGAGCAGGCCCATGTTGACGAACAGCAGGAAGTTGACCCGCTTGGTCTTCACACCGGACAGCATGGCGGCGGGCAGGTTGCCACCCATCGCGTAGATGTGCCGGCCGAAGATCGTGTTGTTCATGACGAACGAGTAGAGCAGCACCAGGAACGCCACGATGATCAGCACGATCGGCATGCCGCTGGCGCTGTTGCCGATCAGCCAGGTGAGGTAGCCGACCGCGACGACCGAGACGACCAGCTTGCCGAGGAACGCCGCGAACGGCTCGGTGCGCAGGTCGTTGCGGACCAGCTCACGGCGGGTGCGGACCTGGCTGATCACCAGACCGGCCGCGGCCACCGCGCCGATCAGCACGGTCACCGAGTCGAGGTTGCCGATGAACCCGAGCGAGTTGGGCAGCGCACCGTTGGCCAGCGCGTTGAAGTCGGTGGGCAGGCCACCGACGGTGGTGCCGACGTAGTAGATCGCCAGACCGCGGAACAGCAGCATGCCGCCGAGGGTGACGATGAACGCCGGGATGCCGACGTAGGCGACCCAGAAGCCCTGCCAGGCGCCGACGATGCCGCCGAGGATCACCGACAGCACGACCGCGAGCGGCCACGCGATGTCCCACTGCATGACCATCAGCGCGCAGATGCCGCCGACGAACGCGACCACCGAGCCGACCGACAGGTCGATGTGACCGGCCACGATGATCATGACCATGCCGATGGTCAGGACGAACACGTACGCGTTCTGCTGGATCAGCGACACGACGTTGTTCGGCAGCAGCATCAGGCCGTCAGTCGCGAACTGGAAGTACAGGGTGATCACGATCAGGGCCGCGACCATCACGTACTGCTTCAGGTTGCCGCCGAGGTAGGCGGCGAGCGAGCCGCCCTCGGACGTCTTCTTCCCGGAACCGGGCGAGGACGCCGGCGCCGGAAGAGTGGTGGACGCGCTCACCGTACAGCTCCGCTCTTCTCCATGGTCATGTAACGCATGAGGCTCTCCTGTGAGGCCTCCGCACGGGGCAGCTGACCGGTGATGCGCCCCTGGCTCATCGCGTAGATCCGGTCGCAGATGCCGAGCAGCTCCGGCAGCTCGGAAGAGATCACGATGACGGCCTTGCCGGAGTCGGCAAGCTTGTTGATGATCTCGTAGATCTCGTACTTGGCGCCGACGTCGATGCCGCGCGTCGGCTCGTCGAGGATCAGCACCTCGGGCTCGGCGAACAGCCAGCGACTCAGCACGACCTTCTGCTGGTTGCCACCGGACAGCTTGCCGACCTGCACGTCGACGCTGGGCGTCTTGGTGCGCATGTCCTTGCGGTACTGATCGGCGATGGTGATCTCCTTGGCGGAGTTCACGACACCGATGCGGGCGATCTTCTTCAGCCGCGCCGCGGTGGTGTTGCGCTTGATGTCCTCGATCAGGTTGAGGCCGTAGTGCTTGCGGTCCTCGGTCGCATACGCGATGCCGTGCTCGATGGCCGCCGCCACGTTGGTGATCGAGACCGGCTTGCCGTGCAGGAACAGCTTACCGGTGATGCCGGTGCCGTAGCTGTGCCCGAACACGCTCATCGCCAGCTCGGTGCGCCCGGCGCCCATCAGCCCGGCGATGCCGACGATCTCACCGGCGCGCACGTTCAGCGAGGCGTCGTCGACCACGAGCCGGCTCGGGTCGTTGGGGTGACGCACGGTCCAGTTCTCGATGCGCAGGATCTCCTCGCCCACCGTGGACACGTGGTCGGGGTAGCGGTGCTCCAGGTCCCGGCCGACCATCGAGCTGATGATCCGGTCCTCGGACACCGGCTCGGCGCCGTGCATCTCGAGGGTCTCGATGCTCAGCCCGTCACGGATGATCGTCGTGCTGTCGGCGATCGCGGCGATCTCGTTGAGCTTGTGCGAGATGATGATGGACGTGATGCCCTCGGCCTTGAGGCTGCGCAGCAGGTCCAGCAGGTGAGCGCTGTCCTCGTCGTTCAGGGCCGCGGTCGGCTCGTCGAGGATGAGCAGCTTGACCTTCTTGGACAGGGCCTTGGCGATCTCGACCAGCTGCTGCTTGCCGACGCCGAGGTCCTGGACCTTGGTGTCCGGCTGCTCGTCCAGGCCGATCCTCTTCAGCAGGTCGGCAGCCTGCCGGTTGGTCTGCGCCCAGTTGATGACGCCGCCCTTGGCCCGCTCGTTGCCCAGGA
Source organism: Actinoplanes sp. CA-252034 (assembly GCF_050956125.1). NCBI lineage: Bacteria > Bacillati > Actinomycetota > Actinomycetes > Micromonosporales > Micromonosporaceae > Actinoplanes > Actinoplanes sp. CA-252034. The sequence continues at coordinate 3,615,120 of NZ_CP191846.1, read as the reverse complement.
AGATGTTCTCCGCGATGGACAGGTACGGGCTGAGCGCGAGCTCCTGGTGGATGATGACGATGCCGCGCTCCTCGGAGTCACGCGTCGTCTTGAACCGGCAGGTCTCGCCCTCGAAGACGATGTCGCCCTCGTACGTGCCGTGCGGGTAGACACCGCTGAGCACCTTCATCAGGGTGGACTTGCCCGCGCCGTTCTCGCCGCAAATGGCGTGAACCTCCCCGCGGGTCACGCTCAACGTGACGTCCGAGAGCGCCTTGACGCCCGGGAAGGTCTTGGTGATCCCCCGCATCTCCAGGATCGGGGTCGTGTCGTTGGCCATCGCACAACTCGCTTGCTCTAGGTCCGACCGGGACCGGCCGGGCCCGCAGAAGGTGGGCCCGGCCGGAGTGCGACTTACAGGCCGAGCTTGTCGGCGGTGTAGAAGCCGGAGTCGACCAGCTTGGCCTTGATCTCGTCCTTGACGACGACGACCGGCGGGAGCAGGTAGGCCGGGACGACCTTGACACCGTTGTTGTAGGTCTTGGTGTCGTTGGTCTCGACGGTGCCGCCCTTGACGATCGCGTCGACCATCTTGGCAACCTGGTCACCCAGGGTACGGGTGTCCTTCCAGACCGTCATCGCCTGCTTGTCGGCGATGATGTTCTTGACGTTCGCCAGGTCGGCGTCCTGACCGGTGATGATCGGGTAGTCAGCGCCCGGCTTGTAGCCCTTGGACTCCAGCGACTGCGCGATACCCAGGGCCAGCGAGTCGTTCGGGGAGAGAACGACGTTGACCTTCTTGCCACCGGTGTAGAACGAGTTGATCCGGTTGTCCATCTCGGCCTGCGCCGTCTCGGACTTCCAGCCGGTGATGGAGACCGTCTTCCAGTCCTCCTCGCCGGCGATCTTCTTGCCGGACGGGATGACCAGCTTGCCGCTCTCGACGTACGGCTTGAGGACGTCCCACGCGCCGTTGAAGAAGAACTTGGCGTTGTTGTCGTCCGACGAGCCGGCGAAGGGCTCGAGGTTGAACGGGCCCTTGCCGTCCTTGAGGCCCAGCTTCTCCTCGATGAACTGGCCCTGGAGCTTGCCGACCAGGTAGTTGTCGAAGGTGGCGTAGTAGTCCACGTTCGGGCTGCCGTTGATCAGGCGGTCGTAGGCGATGACCTTGACGTTCGCCTTGGCGGCCTTGTCCAGCACCGGGCCGAGCGCGGTACCGTCGATCGAGGCCACGACCAGAACCTTCGGGTTCTGGTTGATCATGTTCTCGAGCTGGGTGATCTGCTGGTCGACCTTGTTGTCGGCGTACTGCAGCGAGGTCGTGTAACCGGCCTTCTTCAGCAGCCCGTCCAGGTGCGCACCGTCGTTGTTCCAGCGCTCGAGGCTCCGGGTCGGCATCGCGATGCCGATCAGGTTCGAGGTGGACCCGCCGGTGGACGAGGAGGACTCGTCACGGGTGCTGCTGCAGGCGGAGGTCGCGGCCAGCGAAGCGGCCAGGGCGACGGACGCGAGGACCCGGAAGTTCTTGGACACCTCAGCGTCTCCTTTCTATAGGGCCCGCTGCCGGGCCTCCGAAGCTTCGATTTGTTGCTGCGGACAACATACGACTCTTACGAGGGAGTTTCACGCGGGGGTTCGTAACGGCTGCGTAACACTCCCCGTGACCGTGGAGGCCCTCAAGAGCCCTGAATAGGCGTTCAGACTCCACAGTCCGTAACCGAGCGCCGATCATCGTATTTGTTGATCACGAATACGAAACCCCCCAGGGCTCAACTTCACCTATCGCAACAACACTGATACCGACCGCTGCGGACGCCCCGGAACGACGAACCGCCCCCGGCCACACCACGGCGGCCGGAGGCGGGGACCATCACCTACCTCACGGGTGCATCACGGCGCCCTTGACGATCTTGTCCACGACGTTGCGCGGCCCGTACACCACCACACCGACCAGATCCAGGTCTGCCGTCGCCACCGCACGCACCGCCTCACGGTTGGCCGCGTCGTGACCCGTCGCGAACAGATCCGACGTGAACACCGCCATCCGCACCCGTCCCAGCGCCCGGCCGTGCGCCGCCGACAACAGCTCCTTGCCGCCCTCGAACACCATCACCGGCTGCCGGAACATCGGCAGATACTCCACGTCCCCGCCGTCCCGGTACGGCTCCCCCACCACCTCCGGCACCGCCGAGCCCAGCCCCGACACGAGAAAAGCCGTCACGTTCAGCCGCTGCCACGTCAGCAGGTCATCCCGCAGAATCACCGCGATCTTGGTATCGAACCTCATGCGACACATCGTCGCCACAAGCCCGCCACCAGGTCTTGTACGATTTTGACGTGCACCGGCTCGAAGCCTGGCGGCCACCACTTCCCGGTGTGGCCGAGATGCTGCACGCCCGCTTCGACGACCACGCCTACCCCATGCACGCCCACGACACCTGGGCAGTGCTCCTCGTCGACGACGGCGCCGTCCGCTACGACCTCGACCGCCACGAGCGCGGTGCCTACGGCGAGCTCGTCACCGTTCTACCCCCGCACGTTCCCCACAACGGCACCTCCGCACGCCCCGGCGGCTTCCGCAAACGCGTCCTCTACCTCGACCACGACCAACTCCCGGCGCACCTCATCGGCGCCACCGTCGACACCACCGCCATCACCGACCGCGACCTGCACCACGCCATCTCCCGGGTGCACCGGCTCGCCCGTACCCCCGAGGATCTCCCCGCCGCCGAAGGCCTGCTCGCCCTCGCCCTCGCCCGGCTGCGCACCCACCTCGGCGAACCCGCCGAGCCGCGGCCGGACGGCCGCGTCGCCGCACACGCACTGCGCGACCTGCTCGAAGAGCACATCGTCGAGGGCCTGCCGCTGTCCGCCGCAGCCGCCACCCTGCACTTCGACGCCGCCCACCTGGTCCGCTCGTTCCACCGCGAGTTCGGCATGACCCCGCACCAGTACCTGATCTCGCGCCGCGTCGACACCGCCCGCCGGCTCATCCACACCGGCCGGCCGTTACGCGCCGTGGCCACCGACAGCGGCTTCCACGACCAGCCGCACCTCAACCGGCACTTCAAGCGGATCCTCGGCATCAGCCCCGGCCGCTACGCCACTACCGAGGCACCATCCAGTCCAGCACCGGCGTCGCCTGCAACGTGACCAGCACGCACATGAACAGCAACAACACCAGGCTCCAGCCCACCACCCGCCGGAAGATGTCACCCTCACGGCCGGGCATCCCCACCGCCGACGCCGCGATCGCGAGGTTCTGCGGACTGATCATCTTGCCCAGCACCCCACCGGACGAGTTGGCCGCCGCCAGCAGCAGCGGATCCAGCCCCGTGTTCACCGCCGTCTGCACCTGCAACGCCCCGAACAGCGCGTTCGCCGACGTGTCCGACCCGGTCACCGCCACCCCGATCCAGCCGAGGATCGACGACAGGAACACGAACACACCGCCGGCCGTCGCGAACAACTCGCCCAGCGTCGCCGTCTGACCCGACTGATTCAGCACGTACGCCAGCGCCAGCACGGCCATCACCGTCACGATCGCGTGCCGCAACTCCACGTAGGTGCGCCCGTACGCCCGTACCGCCGCACCCGGCCGGACCCGCAACACCACCGCCGTCAGGATCCCCGCCAGGATCATCAGCGTCCCCGCCGCCGGCAGCCAGCCGAACGTGAAGTTCGTCGACGACAGCGGCTTGCCGTTCGCCCCCAGCACGTCCAGCCCCGGCCACGCGAAGACCACCGTCCACGGCTCGCCGGCCAGCGCCCTCTTCACCGGCGCGAGGTTCGCCACCGAGAAGATCGCGATGATGATCAGGTACGGCGCATAGGCGCGCAGCACCTCGACGGGCGGGTCCCGCCGCACCGTGCCCACCGCGGTCGGTTCCCGGGCGCCGTCCCGCTCCCGCGCGCCACCCCGGTCCGGGAGGGCGGTCTGTCGCGCCGCGTCCTCCCCCTCGGTTTCGACGGCGTGCAGATCGGGCGATTCCACCGGACGCCACACCCGCAGCAGCAGGACCACCGCGGCCGCCGACACCAGCGCGGCGATGATGTCGGTGAGCGGCACCGACACGAAGTTCGACGCGACGAACTGCCCGACCCCGAAGGTCAGTCCCGCGACGAGAGCGACCGGCCAGGTCTGCCGGACGCCACGGCGACCGTCCACCACGGCCACGAGCACCAGGGGTACGACCACGGCCAGGATCGGAGTCTGGCGGCCGACCATCGCGCCGAGGGTCTCGGTGGTGAGCCGTGGATCGGCGACCGCGCCCGACGTGACCGTGCCGAGCGTGACGATCGGCGTGGCCAGCGCACCGAAGGCGACCGGCGCCGTGTTGGCGATCAACGCCACCGCCGCGGCCTGCAACGGCCGGAACCCGAGCGCCATCAGCATCACCACGGTGACCGCGACCGGAGTCCCGAAACCGGCCAGCGCCTCCAGCAGCGCCCCGAAGCAGAACGCCACGATGATCGCCTGGATACGCATGTCCGGGCTGACCCGCTCCATCGACCGACGCAGCACATCGAAGTGCCCACTGACGACGGTCAGGTTGTACACCCAGATCGCGTTGACGACGATCCACAGGATCGGGAAGAACCCGAACGCCGCCCCTTCACCGGCCGACAGCAGCGCCTGCCCGATCGGCATCGAGTAGACGGCCACCGCCACGGCCAGCGCCACACCCAGCGAGATCAGCCCGGCCAGCCAGGCCCGCATCCGCAGCACGCCGAGCAGCAGAAACAGCGTGATCAGCGACAGCGAGGCGAAGATCGCGGACAGCGCGACGGACCCACCCACCGGATCGGTCACGATCGTGAACTGATCAAACATGGCAGCCATCCAGGTTCATCGATCACATAACCGCAATGTAGCCCTCTCCCGACGAACCGCAACACACCCGATTCTCCGGCGACCGATGAGTCGGTGAGGCCGGCCCGGTCTGCACTGGTGAGGCAACGACGACGGAACCGCCTGGAGGACACCATGGGCACGATTCACATCGACCTGTTCGCGACGCTCGACCTGGTGGGACAGGCACCGGGCGGGCCGGACGAGGATCCGGAGGGTGGCTTCCCGTTCGGGGGCTGGCAGGCGCCGCTGTTCGACGAGGCGGGTGGGGAGCAGGTCGGCGCCGGGATGCGAGGGCTGGACGCTCTGCTGCTGGGCCGCAAGACCTACGACATCTTCGCCGCATACTGGCCGCGGCAGGAGGACGGCGTCGACGGCGGGATCGCCACCCTGTTCAACAGCGTGCCGAAGTACGTCGCGTCACGTGGCAAGCCGGACCTGGGGTGGGAGGGCTCCACGCTGCTCGGCCCGGACCTGGCGCAGGCGGTCCACGAGATCCGCGACCGGCACGAGAAGATCCACGTGATCGGCAGCCTCGACCTGGTGCAGAGCCTGCTGCGGGAGCGGCTGTTCGACCGGTTCGACCTGTGGCTGCACCCGGTCCTGCTGGGCACCGGCAAGAAGGTGTTCGACGGCGGCGTGGTGCCGGCGAACCTGACGCTGGTCGCGCCGCCGTTCACCACACCGAAGGGCTCGGTGCTCCTGCGCTACGCCCTGGCCGAGGGCACCCCGACCACCGGCGACATGTCAGCGAGAGGCTGATCCCGCCGGCCCCGGGCCCGGACGGCTCCGACCGCTGTCTCACGGCGCTCGAGACAGCGGTCGGAGCGATCAGGCCGGGTGGTCCTGCATGGCCTGCCAGATACGGTCGGCGGTGTAGGGCAGCTCGGTGAGACGGATGCCGATGGCGTCACGGAGGGCGTTTCCCAAGGCCGGAGAGACCGGGTTGTACGGCGACTCGCTCATCGACTTGGCGCCGAGCGGCCCGATCGCGTCCGTGGTCCGGGCGAAGTGCACCTCCGTCTCCGGGATGTCGGCGAACGTGGGCAGGTGGTACTGCCGGAACGCGGCCGTGGTGACCCGCCCGGCCGCGTCGACGTCGACGTGCTCGGCGAGGGTGGCGCCGATCGCCTGGGCCACGCCACCCTCGATCTGGCCACGGAGCTGGAGCGGGTTCATCACGGTCCCGGCGTCGGCGCTGTGCACGGAACGCAGGATCCGCAGCTCACCGGTGTCCGGGTCGACGGCCACGCGGAACCACTGGGCGTTGAACGCGACCGACCGGGGCGTGCCGTCGAAGTGGCCGCTCCCGGAGAGCGGGGCGATCGCGGTCAGGCTGATCCCGGCGACACTGTCGGCGGTGAGGCAGCCGATCTCGGAGGGGGTGCGCTCGGCTGCGGCGAGGATGCGCGCACGCAGCGCACGGCAGGCACGCAGGACGGCCTCACCGGCGACGACGACACCGGTGGAGGCGAACGCGCCGGTGTCGTGGCCGACCACGTCGGTGTCGGACTGGCGGACGATCACCCGGTCGGGGGTGGTGCGGAGCGCGTCGGCGACGATCTGGGTGTGCACGGTGGTGCTGCCGTTGCCGAACTCGGCGGTGCCGACGGCCAGCTCGTAGCGCCCGTCGGGCAGCAGGGTGACGCGGGCGTCGGCGAAGTGGCCGCCGGGTGGGCCGGCCGCGATCATGGCGATGGCCATCCCCTCGCCGACGAGCCAGCCGTCGGGAGCCGTGTCCGTGGTAGCCGACGCCGCGCGCATCCGGTCGAGGCACTGGTCGAGGCCGTAGCTGGCGATCCCGAGGTCGGGCACGTGCGCGCCGGGGGCGGTCAGGTCGTCGCCGGGCCGGACCACGTTGATCTCCCGGAACGTGACCGGATCCATGTCGATCATGCGGGCGAGCTCGTCCAGGACCTGCTCGACGGCGAAGGTGACCTGGCCCAGGCCGTAGCCACGGAACGCTCCGGCCGGAACGGTGTTGGTGTAGACGGTGTGCGCGTCGGTCCGGATGTTCGCGCACCGGTAGACGGCGACGGTCTCGTGACAGCCGTGGTGCATGACGGAGGGACCGTGATTGCCGTAGGCGCCGGTATCGACCAGCACGGTCAACTGCAGGGCGGTGATCGTCCCGTCGGCACGGGCGCCCGCCTTGACCGTGATGACGAACGGATGCCGCGTGGTGGCCGCCGTGAACTGCTCGGCTCGGGTGTACTCCCACTTGACCGGCCGGCCGGTACGCAGCACGGCCATCGCCACCAGGTCCTCGACGAGCATCTCCTGCTTGCCGCCGAACCCGCCGCCGACCCGTCCCGCGACGACCCGGACCCGGTCGCGTGACAGCCCGAACAGGCGCGACAGGGCCCGCCTGGTCAGGAACGGCGTCTGCGTGCTGGACCTGATCACCAGGCGGTCGTCCTCGTCGAGCCAGCCGACCGCGCCGTGCGTCTCCAGGGCGGCGTGCTGCACCCGCGGCGTCCGGAACGTCGCCTCGTACACGGCGTCGGCGGCGGCGAACCCGGCCCCGACGTCACCGATCCCGGCGTGCAACTCCCCCACCACGTTGGCGTCGGCGCGCACGATGCCCTCGGCGATCCCCTTGTCCGCGTGCACCAGCGGCGCGCCCGGCAGCATCGCCCGCTCCGGGTCGATCACCGCGGGCAGCACCTCGTACTCCACCCGCAGCCGGCGCACGCCCTCCTCGGCGGCGGCCTCGGACGTGGCGATCACGGCGGCGACCCGCTGGCCGACGAAGCGCACGATCTCGTCGAGGACCCGCGTGTCGTACGGATCCTCGGACTCGTTCTCGTGCTGGGCCGTGGAGAACAGCCGGTCGGGCGCGTCCTTGTGGGTGAGCACCGCCTCCACCCCGGGCACGGCGAGAGCGTCGGACGTGTCGATCGACAGGATCCGGGCGTGGGCGTGCGGTGAGCGCAGCACGGTGAGGTGCAGCAGGCCGGGGACGTCGACGTCGAAGGTGTAGCGGGCGGTTCCGGTGACCACCTGTGGTCCGGCGGGGGCGGCGAGGCTCGATCCGACGGCGGCGCCCGCTGCCGGGCATACGGCCGACGGCCTGCCGTTGACGGCATCGGTGATGGCGCGATAGCCCGTACATCTGCAGAGGTTGCCCTTGAGGGATCGCGGCAGGTCGGCACGCTGATCGTCGGTGAGGGACGCGGTCGTCATGATCATGCCGGCAGTGCAGAAGCCGCACTGGAAGCCCTGCGCGTCGAGGAAGCCCTGCTGCACCGGATGCAGCCCCGACGGACCGGCGAGGCCCTCGATCGTCGTCACGCTGCGTCCCTGCGCGCGGAAGGCCGGGTAGACGCAGGAGTGGACCGGCTCACCGTCGACGTGCACGGTGCACGCTCCGCAGTCGCCGGCGTCGCAGCCCTTCTTGACCCCGAAGCAGCCCTCCTCGCGCAGGTAGGTGCGCAGGCACTGGCCGGGCAGCGGGGTGCGGTCGTGCGGTGTTCCGTTGATCTCGATGGTCATGTGCGTTGCCTTCCTGCCGGCCGCCGGGTGCAGCCGGAAGCACCTGTCAGAGCGCGAGCTCGGCGCGGATCTGTTGCGCGTGGTGGTGGGTGAGATGCCGTCGCCAGGCCGGTCGACCGTGCACGTCGTCGACGTAGCCGGAAGCCGGAATCGTCTCGATCGCCGCCTCGATCTCGGCCGCCGACGGCGGCGAGGCGAAACGGAAGACGTGCGGGCGGCTCGTCGAGGCGGTCACCGTCAGTGACACGGCGCCGTCGGGATCGGCCCGGCCGATCAGCAGGGCGGCCGAGCGGCCATGACGATGCAGGGATCCTCTGCGGTACGCCGTGCGTGCCCCCAGCGGACCGGAGGGAAGGTGGATCGCCCGCAGGAGCTCCCCGTCGCGCAGCACGGTCGTCTCCTCGCCTGTCACGAAGTCGGCGGCCGGCACCCGCCGCTCGCCACCGTCCGGCCCGACCAGCACACATGTCCCGTCGAGGGCGACGCTCAGCGAGATCATCGGGCCGGCCGGGAGCGCGGCGCAGAGGTTGCCGCCGACCGTGGCCACGTTCCAGATCTTGAACGAGGCCAGGAACGCGTCGCAGCACTGCAGCACGATCGGGTACCGCCCCAGCTGGTCGGCGAGCTCGGCGATGGTGCAGGTGGCCGCGATCTCGACGCCCTCGTCACGGATGGTGACCGGCGGCCAGCCGGCGGCGGTCAGGTCGAGGAGCCGGGTGATGTGCGGGCGGGGCTCGCCGAGAAGGGCGGTCCCCCCGGCCAGCCAGGCGTCGCCGGGCCGCCACTGACCGGGCCGGGCGGGGCTGATCACTTCGGTGACGGTGTGCAGATCCACGAAGTCACGCTACGCGTCTCATGTTTCCGTTCTCAGCGATCTTCCCAGCCGGATGCTCCCGACCGCCTCGAGCCCGCCGGCCCCGCCTGCGGCGCCCATCACCGCAGGCGAGGTGCGTCACGGGTTCCCGAATCGTCCCTCGGTAAACGGTTCGTCCCCCGAAGGACACGGAGCCCGCCACCGGGTGGGTCAGAGCGCCGCCGTGCCGGACGAGCGGGTCAGACGTGGGCGGGTGAGCGCGGCTCCGCCGGGGCCGGGCAGGCCGGCAGGGTGAAGGTGAAGGTCGTGCCGCGACCGACCACCGACTGCACGGCGACGGTCCCACCGTGGTCGCGGATGATGTCCCGGACGATGGCCAGTCCCAGGCCCGGCCCCTGGACGGCCTGGTCCATGGCGTTGCCGGCCCGGTGGAACGGGGTGAACAGGCCCGGCACGTCCTCGGCGGGGATGCCGATTCCGGTGTCGGTGACCGAGACGGAGATCAAACGGGTGTCGGCGGTGAGCCGGCAGTCGACGCTGCCACCGGCGGGCGTGAACTTGATCGCGTTCTCCATCAGCTTGCGCAGGGCACGCTGCAGCTGGGTCCGGTCGCCACGCACCCAGCCCTCGTCGGCCTCGAACGTGACGGTGAGGTCCTTCGCCCGGGCCGCGTTGGCCAGCTCGTCGCGCACCAGGCGGGTGAGGGAGGACAGGTCGAGGGCCTCGGTGCGTACGGTCGTGTCCTGGTCCGGCCGGTCGAGCAGGATCAGGTCGCCGATGGTCTCGTGCAGGCGGTGGGCGTTGCGCAGGATCGCGTTGAGCGCGCGCTGCTGCAGCGTGGTGAGGCTGCCGCCGTCCTCGTCGGTGATCATCTCGGTGTAGCCGAGGATGCTGGTCAGCGGCGTGCGCAACTCGTGGGTGACGGTCTGGATGAAGACGTCCTTGCGCTGGTCGAGGATCCGCAGCTCGGTGATCAGGCGCGCCTGCTTGTCCTGGACGCCGAGCCGGTGCAGGGCCCGTTCGATCTCGCGGACCACGCCGGCCAGCAGGCGCTGCTCGTCCTCGGTCCACACCGGCGCGCCGGGGCGGTGGGCGCGCAGGTATCCGGGCCGGCCGCCGTCCTCCCCGCCGACCGTGAGCCAGACGCTGCCGTCGGGGCGGACACGCAGGTGCCCGGGGTGGCCGGCGAGCGTCTCGGCGATCTGGTCGCCGGGTGCGTCCGGCGCGTCGGACGGCCAGCGGGCGTGCAGCCTGCCGGCGCCGGGGAGCTCCAGCTCGCTGTGCACGGCGACCGCGCCGACCGCGACGGCGACGAGCTCGGCGACGCGGCGGCCGGTGGCTGCGGGGTCGGAGGTCTCCTGCATCTCGGCGGCGACGGCCTGCCGGAGCCCGGCCCGGGCGGCGCGGGCCTTCTCGGCGGCGAGGAGGGTCTCGGTCTGCGCGGCGAGGTCGTTGAGGGCTTCCACGACGGTACGCAGCTCCTCCGCCCCGGCCGGTTCGGCCCGTGCCGAGCGGTCGCCCTCGGCGAGCCGGCGGATGGTCATGCCGAGCCGTGCGAGCGGGACGAGCAGTTCGCGTCGTCCCGTGCGGGCCACCGACACACCGATGATCATGATGGCGGCGACGAGGACGGCGGCCGCCAGCTCGAGGGCGGTACGGGTCGAGGCGCGAGCCTCCCGCACGCGCAGTCGTTCCCGTTCGACGGCGTCCGCGACGGCCCCGTTGGCCAGCCGGAACTCGTCGAACAGCCCCTTGCCGCGCACGGCGCGGTTGGTGTCGCCGTCGGGCACTCCGGCGGCGACGATGGGGGCCGCGTAGCCGTCGAGCCAGGCGTGCACGGCCTCGCGTTCCCGGGCGAGCAGGCGTTCGGCCCCATCCCCGTCGACGTGCCGGGCGAGGTCGTCGAGGGACACCAGGGCCGCGGTCCAACCGTTCTCGTACGGCTCGAGGAAGGCGCGCTCGCCGGTGAGCTGGAAGCCGCGTACCCCGGTCTCGGCGTCGGTCATCCGCTGCAGGATCTGGTCGTTGGCGATCTCGGCGCGGCCGGCCCGGTCGGCCTCCTGCTCGTGCCGGGCATGCAGCCGGCCGCCGACGCCGAACTGCAGCGCCAGCAGCACCATGAACAGGATGAGCAGCCCGCAGAAGCCGACGTTGAGGCGGCGCTGCACGCTCATCGGCGGCGGTCCTCGCGGGCGGTCATGCCTCTCCGTTCGGCAGGTCGGTGCCGTGACCTAAGTCTCCTCCCTACCAATTCACTTCGTTACTCATCCGCAATAAACCAAGCCTTGCGTACCGGGGGTAACGGGTAACTGGCCAGCTTCGATCCTAATGTCGGAAATTTCGGACAGGTGAGTGGCGGACATCACGGTGCGTCATGTTGATCTAGTGACTTGGGTTACTGACCGGTAAATCAAGCCCTTGTAGTCGAGGCCCGGGAGCGGCAACATTTCCGGCACATTACGACCGCGACCATCGATGTGCCTCGCTGCGCAAGTCGCCGGTCGACCATCCATGAGGAGGTTCCGTGGAGGATGCGCAAAACGCTCCGGCGTACGGGCGCACCAACTGGCGCCGGTTCGCGGTCGCGGTGGGCGTGCCGACTGTGGTCGCGGCCGGGCTGGTCCTGGCCCTGGCCGAGGGTGCCCTGGCTGCGAACTTCACCGTGGCCGGCAAGCAGTTCAAACTGTCCGCGGACAAGCTGGTGGGCAACGGCTTCACCCAGTACAGCGGCGAACTGCCGACCGACGACAAGGAGAGCTTCCCGAACGGCAAGATCCCGGCGGCGATGTCCGGCATCCGCAGCGCCGACCTGTGGGGCCTCTGCCAGTCGGTCGCGGTCGGGCCGGTGACCCTGCGTATCGAGGCAGGCGACGATCCCGAACGTCCGGTGCACGCCGACGACCTGCTGATCGGCATGTCCACCCTCGGGGGCGACGCCACCTTCGAGCAGATGCAGATCGGCCTGGACGGGTCGACCCTCAACCGGGACGAGGCCGACAGCCACGGCGCGCCCCTCTCCTTCGGCCAGCAGGCCAAGAAGGTGACCATCAACGGCCTGCGCCAGGAGGCGTACTACACCTCGGCCTCCACGTTCACCCTCAACGGCATGAGCCTCAAGCTGCACATCGGCGGCTCGCACGAGTGCTTCTACGACGAGGACTGACATCGATCCACCGGGCTCGCGGGGCACTGTTCCGCGAGCCCGTCGCTCTGAGGTGACTGGGAGGCTCGGCGTGGCTACGGAGAACATCCGGGACAGGTTCCGGCGGTGGCGGCGCGGCCGGCCGTACTGGGGTGGGCTCTTCCTGGTGCTGTCCGGGATCGAGATGTTCGGCAGCGCGAACATGGAGCTCGACAACATCCAGATCCACATCGGGCCACAGGGCTTCTACTCGTACCTCCTGCCGGTCATGATGATCGCCGCCGGGATCCTGGCCTGGTTCTCCCCGGCGCAGCGCGTGTTCTACGGCGTGATCGGGATCATCACGGCGCTGTACTCGTTCATCGGCCTCAACCTGGGCGGCTGGATCGCCGGGATGCTGCTCGGCATCGTCGGCGGCGCGCTGGTGATCGCATGGGGGCCGCCCCGGGCAGTGGCGAAGCCCGCCGTGGACCAGCCGGCCGAGGAGATCGGTGAGCAGCCGCCCGGCCCCGCGGGGGCGCACCGCACGGCGCTGCTCATCATCGCGCCGCTGCTGCTGGCCACCAGCGTGATGGTCGCCGGCAACCGGCCCGCACAGGCCGCCGACTGCCCCGAGGGCCTGCCCTCGCGCAAGGCCTCGCCGAGCGCGAGCGCGAGCACCACGCCGGCCGCGAGGGTCAAGCCGAAGCCGAAGCCGACGGCGACGAAGACCACGAGCGCGGCGCCGGGCACGTCCGCCACGACGCCGCCGAGCAAGTCCGCCTCAGCGTCGCCGACCGGGACCGGCAGCGAGAACCCGGTGCTCGACGGCATCAACGACTTCTGGGAGGGCGTCGGCGACTTCTTCGGCATCGGCGGCGAGGAAGAGGAGGAGCCCGCGCCCTCCCCGAGCGGCACACCGGGCACCGCACCGAGCGTCACGCCCTCGAAGACGACCGCGGCGCCCGCGCCGTCGGCCCCGTCTCCGTCGACCTCGCCCAGCGCGAGCGCGAGCGCCACCCGCAAGCCGGAGGAGATCCCCTGCCTGGGCGCCCGGCAGATGAACGTGCTGGCCGACGACGCGGGCCTTCCGCTGGCCGGGGCGAAGCCGGGCGTGGTCAGGGCCGCCTCGATCACCATGTACAACTCGTCCTACGACGGCGTGGCCGAGGTGCCCACCGGCAACGGACCGGTCAGGTCCCTGAAGTTCACCATGGACAAGGTGGTGAACAAGCCGTTCAGCCTCACCATCGACGAGCCGGGTGACGCGGTCACCGTGATCGAGAGCGGCGAGCTGATCCTGGACGGCAACGTCGAGTTCTACAGCCCCACCTTCAAGGGCAAGCTGTTCGGGCTGATCCCGGTCACGTTCACCCCGGAGCAGCCGCCTCCGCTGACCCTGCCGGTGCTCTGGTTCACCGACGTCACCCTGGACCTGGCCTACGTCAGCTCCGACGTGCTCACCGCCAAGCCGCTCGACATCGCCGAGAACTGACACCCCGCGGGAGGGGACGCGCGGCGGCGCCGGTCTGCGCGCAGGGCGGGTGGCGGCCTACGCTGGACGGCGTCCCGCAAGCCCGTCACCGAGAGGATCCGACCGTGTGCCGGAGCATCCACCAGCTGCACAACTTCGAGCCGCCGGCCACTCCGGACGAGGTCCACGCGGCCGCTCTGCAGTATGTGCGGAAGATCGCCGGGACCACCCGGCCGTCGCAGGCCAACCAGGCCGCCTTCGATCAGGCCGTCGCCGCGGTCCAGGCGGCCACCGAGGAACTGCTCGCCGCCCTGGTGACCACCGCCGCGCCCCGTGACCGCGAGGTCGAGGCGGCGAAGGCCCGGGCCCGCGCCGAACGCCGTTACGCTTCCTGACAAGGGGGCCGAAACGATCGGCGGCATCGTCCGTTCGGACGACTGCCGCGCATTTCGTGAACGCCGGATTTTCCGGGCCGTGATGATTGGCTCACGCATTCAGGGACCTTCCTGAAATTGTCGAACCAATCGCACTAAACCAAGGAGAATCGTCATGGCTATTTCGCGTACCCGTTTCCTGCCGCTGCGCGCCGCTGCGGCAACCGCACTGGCCACGGCCGTGGTGACGGCCGGTCTCGCCGCTCCGGCCCAGGCCGATCCGCGCGTATTCACCGCCAAGATCACGATCGACAATCAGACCCGGGAATCCTTCGAGCTCCTTTCCTACGACGTCACCGAGGGCGAGAACGTCACGAGTCCCAACGAAACCATCCCGGGCAAATCATCGGACTGGTTCAAGTCCACGGCCAATGTGGACCAGGGCGGCACCTCGGGCAGCGTCAAATACACGGCGTCCGGCGGCGGACAGCTCGTCATCTACTGGTCGAACCCGTACGAGGAGCCGAACACCTCCGACTGCTTCGTGCCGGAGGGCCTGTCCTGCTCGATCTCGGACAACGGCGTCTACGAGACCGAGATGACGTTCACGATCACCAACGCCTGACCCCCCTTCATCGACACACATCTCGGTAAGCTCCTCCAGGAAAGCGCATTCCTGGAGGTGGATGATGCACATCGTGTCAGCGTTGATCGCTGCGACACTCGCACTCCCGACGGCCGGCGTCCCCGGGTCCCCACAGGGCCCGCCGGGCACGACGGCACGTCCGATCCTGTCGGCCGAGGAGGCCGGGCCGTACGTGCCGGAGAACTATCTGGGTCTCTCCGGCACGTACGCCGCTCCCGTCGCCGACCCGTGGCAGCCCCGGCCGGTCCGCATCCCGCACCGGCCCGACCTGGTGGTCGGCCCGCACGGCTACGCGACCGTCCAGGAGGCGGTCGACGCCGCCTACCGGGCCGGTGGCACCGCCCGCCGGTGGATCGCCGTGAAGCCCGGCACCTACACCGGCACGGTCTTCATCCCGGCCGGCTCTCCCCCACTGACCGTCTACGGCGCGGGCCGGGCGCGGGACGTCCGGCTCGAGTTCACCATCGACGCCACGGTCACCCCGGCCCAGTGGGCGGCGCAGGTCAACGCGGACGGCCGCTACGCCGAGGGCGACCCGGCCTGGCCGATGTACCGCTCGTGCGCGACGAAGACGAGCGCCACCGCCGGGCTCTGCGCCACCGTCGTCTGGGCACAGAGCACCGACCTGCAGCTGAAGAACCTGACCATCACCAACACGCTGCTGGACACCGTGGACCGGGGCACCCATCAGGCGCTCGCCCTGCGGACCGACGCCGACCGTACCCAGTTGGAGGGCCTGCGGCTGATCAGCCGCCAGGACACCCTGCTCGCCAACGCCGACGACGTCGACCGGATCGCGCGGGTGTCGGTGCGCGACACCTACGTCGAGGGTGACACCGACTTCGTCTTCGGGCGGGCCGCGGCCGTCTTCACCGATTGCACGTTCCGTCTCGTCTCCAGCCGCAAGCCGTCCGGCGGTGTCGTCTTCGCTCCCAACACGCATCCCGGACACCCGTACGGGTTCCTGGTCACCCGCTCCCGGATCGTCGCCGACGACGCCTATGCCGCGGCACCCACCGGACGGCTCGGGCGGGCCTGGGACCAGGGCGCGAGCGCCACCGGATATCTGCCCGGCATCACCCCCAACGGGCAGCTCGTGATCCGCGACAGCCACCTCGGCGCCGGCTTCGACACCGCCGCCCCGTGGGCGCCGGCCGCCACCACGGCCCGCCCGTTCTCCGCCCCGATCGAGGTCGGGCGCGACCTTTCCGACGTCAACCGCAACCGTCTCTGGGAGTACGCCAACCACGGCCCCTCCGCCGCCTGACCCGATGGTGGGCATCCCCGCCTCCTAACGCGGTACGGCGCGGAACCACCCGTCGCGGTCGGACGGGTCGGGTCCGCGCCGCCGCATCACCGGCGTGTCCTCGCCGGTGACCGGCGCGTAGTGGTCGAAACGGGCGGTCAGCACCGCCTCGCCCCCGGTCAGGTCGGGCAGCGCGGACACCACCTGCGGCACCCGCGACGACGCGATGACCCCGCTCATCTCGAGGTAGCCGCCGGCCGTCGCGGTGTCGGAGACGACCGCCCCGGCCCGGCCGAGCAGCGCCGTCACCACGTCGGCCACCTGGTGCGGCAGGTTCACGTCGAACCGCTCGACCGGATGGCACACCCTGGTCCGGGCGGTCCGCAGCGCCGCCGCCACCACGACCGGCGCGAGATGACGGAAGTCGCCGGCCACGCTGGAGATCGACTTGTCGAACTTCTGGTGCGGCCGGCTCTGCCGCGGGCAGTACTGCGACGACGTCATGGTCACCGTGCAGTCGGTCACCGGCCAGCCGTGCCGGCCCTGCCGCAGCGCGGCGCGCACCCCCTCCTCGGTGGCGGCGATGAACGCCGGGGGCAGCCGCCCGGGCTCGATGCCGGGCCGGAACTCGATGCCGTGCCCCGCCGGTGCGGCGTCGATCCGCAGACCGATCCCGGCGAGGTACGGGTTCCCGCGCTCCCGGATCCGCTCCTCGGCCGCTCCGGAGCCGGCCACCCGCTCGATGCAGGCGGTCAGCGTGCCGGAGAACCGCACCGCCACGCCGTACCGGTCCTCCAGCAGCGCCGCGATCACCTCCTTCTGCACCTCGCCGTGCAGCCGGATCACCGCCTGTTCCTGCTGCTCGTCGAGTCGGAGGTCGACCAGCGGATCCTCGTCGGCCAGCTCGGTCAGCCCGGCGAACAGGGCCAGCCGCCGGGCCGGGTCGACCGGCTCGACGAGCGCCTGCCGGGTCGGTGGCGGGAACCGGTAGAGCCGGCGTCCCGGCGGGTCGCCGACGTGCTGGCCGATCCGGGCGGACAGCCCGCGGACGGCGGCGATCTGTCCGGCCGCCGCCGACCGGCGCACCAGGACGCCGTCCGGCTCGCTGACCGCGATCTGGGTGACGGTCTGCGGACGGGCCCCGCCGAGGTCCACCCGGTCCCGCACGCTCAGGCGCCCCGACCACAGCCGCAGCCAGGCCCGGCGCCCGTGACCGTCCCGGTCGACGGCGAAGACCGTTCCCGCGAGGGGACCGTCTCGTTCGTCACTGCGCGGCAGCAGGTCGGACAGGATGTGGCGCAGCTGGGGCACGCCGGCGCCGGTGATGGCCGAGCCGCACACCACCGGGCTGAGCCGGGCGTCGCGCACCGCCCGCCGGACCGCCCGGCGCACGTCACGCGCCCGTATCGGTGCGCCGGCCAGCCACTTCTCCGCGATGGCGTCGTCAGCCTCGGCCACCGCGGCCACCACCGGCTCGGCGTCGAGACGCGTCGCGCGTACCACCGCATCGGGGTCGCCCTGCCCGTCGACCTTCGTGAGGGACACCGGGGAGGTGGCCAGCCGGCGGCGGATCTGATCGGTCACCTTGTCGACGTCGGCGCCGCGCCGGTCCACCTTGTTGACGAAGAAGAGCGTGGGCACGCCGATGCGCCGCAGCGCCCGCCAGATGGCGACGGTCTGCGGTTGGACACCCTCCACGGCGGACACCACGAGAACGGCGGCGTCGAGCACGGCCAGGGACCGCTCGACCTCGGCGATGAAGTCGGGGTGGCCGGGGGTGTCGAGCAGGTTGACGGTGAGGTCACCGAGGCTGATCGAGGTGACGGCCGCGCGGATGGTGATGCCGCGCCGCCGCTCCAGCTCCATCGAGTCGGTGCGGGTGGTGCCGTCGTCGACGCTCCCGGGGCGGGACACGGCCCCGGCCTCGAACAGGAGGCGCTCGGTCAGGCTGGTCTTGCCGGCGTCAACATGGGCGACGATCCCGAGGTTCAACAATGCCAAAGCAGAACTCCACGGTAGGACGGTCAGGGGTCCGGAGCGTGGAAGCTGCTCGCATCGGTCTCTCCTCGTCTCGTGGGCTCTGCTGGGCACCACCCTGGCACGGCGATCCGGTCGCCGCCACCGATTTCGTATCCGCCCCCTCCGGCCGCCCGGCGGGCCTAGCCTGATGGGCATGTCGTACGTCGCCGCCCGTGACGGCCGCAAGAACCGCAGCGCCGCAACCCGGGCTCCCGCCATCCCCGACCGGATCGACGACCTGCACGGGCACAGTGTCGGTGTGCTCGAGGTGCCGCATCACATGGCCTGCGGGCATGCCAGCCGCCGCCGGTTCGAGCTAGAGGACCCGATCCAGGTGCGGCACGCCTACGAGCAGGTCCTGTGCGAGGCCGCGAACTGTGGCGAGGTGGAGGATCTGATCAACCCGGCCATGCTGCGCCGGGTGTGGCGTGACCTGCACCTGCCGGCCCGTGTCCGCGCGGCGTGGGAGACCCGGCATCCGGGCCTGCAGCGCCGCACCGTCAACCGCACGCCCGCGGTCGAGGCCGCTGCCGGGGGCGGCTTCGCGCGCCGCCGCCGGGCAGTGGCCTGAGCGTCAGGAGTAGCTGTAGCCCAGAGAGTTGATGTCACGGACCGCGAACGGTGTCCGTCCGGCGCCGAACGGCCGCATCATCTCGGTGTTGTCGATGACGCCCGAGGTGACCGCGGTCGGCCGGTAGGTGTCGATGCCACGATTGGTCTGCCACAGCCACCACAGCCGGTCGATCATGCAGTGGTGCAGCCAGAAGGCGGGGTCGTTGGGCGCCTCGCGGGTGGCCATGTGGCCACCGACGTAGTTGTGCACCCGGTTGTGCAGCTCGATCTCGTTGCGGTTGCGGTAGCTGTTCCACACCGTCGCGTTCCAGGGCGACTGGTCGTACACCTGGATGCCCTGAACGGTGCTGACCATCCCGCTGGTGGGCCGGCTCGCGCTCTGGCCGACCCGCCGCTGCAGGAAAGGAGTCTGGATGCTGCTGCGGTAGAGCGACCAGCCCCAGGACGGGCTGAAGTTGCCGCTGGACACGCTGCCGTTGGTGATCGCGCCGAGGAAGTCGGCGGTGAACGGGCCGGCCTGCCCGGTCCAGTCCCAGTACGGGATGAAGATGTTCGCGTTGCCGCTCACCGTCTGCAGGTCGATCTCCAGCAGGCGCAGGTATTCGCGGTGCCACGGGAAGAACGACGGCGACTGGTGCGCATGACTGATGTTGTCCTGCGTGTAGTTGAAGTAGGTGACGTGCTGATCGATGTACCAGTTGTAGTTCCGCCCGTTCACCGCGGTCGTCTTCAGCTGGCGCAGCGCATTGATGAATGCGGTCTTCTCCGCGCCGGTCATCGCGGTGATGTTCTTGCGTACGGCCATGGTGAGTCGCCTTTCCTCGAGTCCGTCAGTGACCGTGCTCTTGCGCGGCCGAGTCGGCCAGATCGCTGTCGCCGAGGATGTCGACGACCTTGCGGGCGAGCTTGCGCAGTCCCTCACGGTTCCGGCTGGTGTCGATCTCCACCGGGTCGTAGTGGTTCAGGGCGCTGATCCAGCCCTTCCCCACGTACGGCGGCGATCCGTCGGCCGGCACGAACAGCGTCTCGATCTCGGTGAGCGCGAGCCGCTTGTTGTTGATCATCAGCTCGTTGCGGCCCCGGAGATTGTGCAGACCACGGATCTTCTTGCCCTTGAACAGCTCGTCGAAGTCCCGCGGGTCCAGCGGGTTCTTGATCCCACCCACCACGTTCTTGAGTGGGTCCAGCCCGGGCGGCGGGTCGGCGCTCGCCAGCTCCTGACCGGCCACCACGGCCGTGGCTGCGGTCACCGCTCCGGCGGCGCCGTAGCGCAGGACATCACGACGGTTCGTCTTCGCCATACAGAAAACCTCGTCCTCGAAATGGAAAACAGGTCGGTAGACCTATTCAACCGAGGTGGGCCTCAATTCGTTTCGCCGTTGTCACCGAAAGGACTAAAAGGCCTGCCGTCCGGCGTTTCCTAACGGGCGACAATCGTTCTCCCGGAGTACGGTCACGAGTAGCGCAATCATTTTCCGCAAACGTCTATGAAAGTGGTCAGACAATGGAATCCATGCACCACGGCAAACGATCGGCGAACCGCCGGGGATACGCTGTGTGGGGAGTCACGCTGCTTGCCGCGGCGGTCGCGACGGCCACCACCGCCGGCACGGTCTACGCGGCGGCCGAGCCGGACGTGGACCCGGTTCCGCTGCCCTCGGCGTCAGCACCGGTGCGGGCGGTCGAGCCGGCCGTCGCCAAACCCGGGTTCTTCGAGACCTACCGCGGGCACCACATCATGGGCTGGGGCGAGAACGAGAAGGCCTGCGCCTACATCGACGGGGTGCAGCTCGTGCTCTACCCGACCGGGGACGGCAAGTACAGCAGCAACCTACAGGGCTTCACCCAGGCGCCCAGCGTGCGGGCGATCACGAAGGCGTCCGTGAAGACGCTCGGCAAGCTGAGGATGACCACGCCGACGGACGGGCCCGCCCACTGCCCGGCGTTCACCGTCCGCGAGCCCGCCAAGGCCACCCCGTCGGCGGCGAAATAGGCTTCACCAGGTGCGGATGCCGGGCAGCGCCAGGTTCAGCAGGTGCCGCAGCTCGGCCAGGCGCATCAGCCGGCCCGCCGCGAGATATCCGGCGCCGCCCGCGAGCACCGCGCCGGCCACCGTGAGCAGCGCGCCGGTCCAGGTGGCGGGGTCGACGGCCCAGACGACGAGGCCGGCGCATCCCGCGCCGGCCACCGTCGCCGTCAGAACCCGCACATGGGTACGCACCAGGCGCCGCCCGTCCAGGTGGCCGAGTCGCCGGCGCAGCACCAGGGCGGTCACGTTCAGCCCCACGGTGTAGGCCAGCGCGTACGCCACCGGGATGCCGATCACGATGTCCTCCCCCGGCAGCAGCAGTCCCGCGGCGGCGCAACCGGCCACCCCGACCACCGCGACCAGGGCCGTGATCAGCGCGGACGTCCTGGTGTCCTGCAGCGCGTACAACCCCCGCTGCAGGATCATGTAGCTGGTGAACGGCACCAGCGTCAGCCCGAACCCGGCGAGCACCAGGCCGAGCACCCGGACGGTCGCCGGGCTGCTGTTGCCGTGCGCGAACAGCACGGTCGCGATGTGCGGGCCGAGCAGCAGGAACGCGGCCGCGATCGGGGCCATCACGACCAGGGCGGTGCGGACCGCCCGGGACAGCCCGGTCGTCACCCGCTGACGTTCACCGCGGGCGGCGTACTGACTCAGGCGCGGCAGGATCGCGGTCATCACCGACACGGCGATCACCGCATACGGTACGAGGTAGACGGCGCTCGCGTTCTGGTAGGCGGTGACCCCGCCCGGCCCCGCCCACGACGCGGCCCGGGTCGCCGCCGCGGTGAGCGCCTGCGAGGCGAGCACGGCGAGCAGCACCCACACGCCGAGCTTCCCGATCCGCCGGATGCCGATCCCCCGCGGGTCGAGCCGCAGCCGCACCGGGAACCCGCTGCGCGCCAGCGCCCACAGCACCAGGATCGTCTGGGCGACCACCCCGGCGGTCGTGCCGATCCCGAGCAGCAGCAGATGCCCGGTGCTCAGTCCGGTCCCGGCGACGGCGCTTCCGGCGACCGACAGGTAGGTCACGCCCACCGCGATCACGATCACGCTGTTGCAGAGCGGCGCCCACGCCCCGGCCGCGAACCGTCCCCGGATGTTGAGGATGGCCCCGGTGGTGGCGCTGAGCCCGTAGAACAGGATCTGGGGCAGGAAGAACCGGCTGAAAACGATCGCCAGCTCACGCTGCTCGGTGGTGAAGCCGGGCGCGTACAGGTCGATCAGCCACGGCGCGGCGGCGATCGCGACGACCGTGACGGTGCTCAGCACGTACACG
This sequence comes from Actinoplanes sp. CA-252034, assembly GCF_050956125.1. NCBI lineage: Bacteria > Bacillati > Actinomycetota > Actinomycetes > Micromonosporales > Micromonosporaceae > Actinoplanes > Actinoplanes sp. CA-252034. The sequence continues at coordinate 3,593,219 of NZ_CP191846.1, read as the reverse complement.
ATCAGCGACAGCAGCCGCTGCGCGTAGAGCACCCCGCCGTCCGGCTCGGTCAGCGACGCCCGGGTCAGCAGCGGCACCACGATGCTGGCCATGGTGCCGCCGACGACCAGCTCGTAGACGGCGTTCGGCAGCGTGTTCGCCACGTTGTAGGTGTCGAGCAGCCGGGTGCCGAGCCCGAGTGCGGCGGCGAGCACCAGGATCCGCAGGAACCCGGCGACCCGCGACGCGAGCGTGGCCACCGCCATCCGCCGGCCGGCCCGCCCGATCGATGATCCCTCAGTCACGTGACCTGCATACCGTCCCGGCGCCACCGGCTCACGCCGGATCCCCCACTCAGGCGAACTTTCCCTCGGCCACGTTCGGGTCCGGCGGCAGGCCGTCGAACGGGTCGGCGCCGCGCGGGCCGGACGTGCTGGGCACGAAGGTGAACTGCACCATGCCGCGGGTGGTGCCCTCCGGAGGGATGCCGGCCCGGTGCAGGCATCGCGTCGTGTTGCAGAACGCGCTGTGGCCGGCCGGCACGTCGAAGTAGTGGGCGCTGCTCGGATCGTCCATCAGCCGCCTGGCCGGGCCGACGGCGTGGCCGTTGTCGATGAAGCCGGTGCGCATGATGCGGCGGGTGTTCGGCACGTCGTGGAAGCGGAACGCGCCGGTCTCCGGGGTGACACCGTCGCTGATCTGCACGAACAGTTTCAGCGTCGTGATCGGGTGCTGGTCGCAGTGCCACTGGTTGCCGTAGTGGTGGTAACGCTGCTCGGCCTCCGGGATGTGCGCGATCCGCCACATCCGCACGTGCTGGATCTGCCACGAGCCGGCGTAGAAGGCGTCCAGGACGTCCAGCGCGGCCGGGGTCAGCAGACCGCTGATCGCCGGGACGTGCGACAACGGGTCCTTGACGTAGCGCACCACGTGCCGGATCCGGCGGCCCATGTCGACGGTGGCGGCCGGGTCGTCGATCACCTCGGCGTAACCGGCCCGGACGGCGGCGAGGACGTCGGGGGCGGCCGGGGTGCCCAGGAGCGCGTAGCCCAGGGAGTCGATCTGGTCGGCCAGCCGCTGTGCCCCGGCGTCGACCGCCTCCGGCTGCCGGCTGCGCAGGTCTCGCAGGGTGCGCTGCTGACCGCGGTTGTTGCTGCCCCACGCGTCGTTGCCGTAGACCATCCGGGCGGGGAGCGCCCTCATGGTCTGCCGGGCATACACGACACGGCTCCGGATCGCCACCACTGCCCAGTCCTCCCTGGTCTGGATCAAAGGAGAGTGACCATAACCCCTCTCGGTGGATCACGAAAGTCCGGGAGCGGGAGCGCCGCGCGGGGGCGCAGAGCGCCGCGGCGGCGGGCCGGACGCGGCAGGTGTACGGCGGTGAACAGCGTCCTCCACCAGAGCATCCGCGGATCCTGGTCTCGCCTCCCGAACCGGATGATCGACTGATCTCGCCGTCCATTGCGGACATCGGCGGTGGATGATCGTCGCGAGCCGTCATCCCATCGGTGGACGGCGTTGCCTGTGCATTCCTGGAAGGCTTCGGCGGCATCGCGAATCATGACCGTCGCCGACGAAGGAACGCCGATGATCGCAACAATCGCTCGTTTCACCGGACTGCTCACGGTCTCGTGTCTTGCCGCATTCTCCCTGCCCGCAGCAGCTTTCGCGGCCGATGACGACCCGGCGCCGCTGAGCCTCGACAAGCGGTTCACGGCCGCAACCGGAAAAGCGGCCACGGACCAGCCGGCATCCATTCGCGGCTGCGCCGGATTCCCCGAAGGAGGGAAAGCCGGAAGCGACGGCTGGGAGTTCGACCAGCCCGTCGAGGGCGGGACACCGCTGGCGTACGTGATGGGTTTCATCGAGACGGTGAACGGGGCGCCGAAGCCCGCGCTGATCGGGGTGATCGCCGGCCGGCTGTACGAGGTCGACGTCAACGAGCGGACCATGGCGGGACAGTTCAGCCAGGAGGACCTCCTGTCGCCGCGCGCGGGCGTGACCGGTGGCCTGACCGGCGGCGGGCTGCGGCTGGCCACCCCGCGGGGCTGGCGGCTCGCCTCCGGGGCGCTGCTGGTCACCGGCGGCGCCGCCGGGGCCGCGACGGTCTTCTCGCTGACCGCGGTCTGTCTGCCGCCCTCCGCGTCACCGTCGCCGTCGGCCTCACGGTCGGCCTCGCCGTCGATCTCGCCGTCGATCTCGCCATCAGTCTCGCCGTCGGTCTCGCCGTCGGTGTCCCGCTCCGCGGCCTCCTCGCCCAGCGCCACGGCCTCGCCGGGCAACTCCCCGACCGCCACCGCCACACTGCCGATCACCGGTGGGCGGGCGGGCACGTTCGCCCTGCTCGGACTCGCTGCGGTCGCGGCCGGACTGCTGCTGCTCGTCACACTCCGGTGGCGGCGCGACCGAGTCCGGTTCACGGCGTGAGGCCGGGTGTCGTCCGGCTCGTCGCCGTGGGAGCCGTCCTGGCCGGCGCGGTCTCCGGATGCGTGACCCGGACCCCGGCGGAGACGTCGGCGAGCCCGGCGGCTCTGCCGTCGTTGGCGGACAGTCTGCCGGCCGTACCGTCCGGTCCCGTCTCGCCGGCGGAGTCGACTCCGACCCCACCGGCCCGGCCGGGAATGGCGACCGGGCCGGGCGCCGAGCCCGCAACCGCACCGGGGACGGGCACCGGGACCCGGCCGGGACCGACGGGGGTCACGAACGGGCCGCCGAAGGGGAATCCTCCGCAGAGCAGAGGCACCGCCTCCGGACCGCACGAGCCGACCGGCGCCGAGCTGCGGAAGGCTCTGCTCGGGCCGGGCGACCTGTCCGGATTCCAGGTGGACGGCGGGGCCGGGGACGATGCGGGCGGGGGCGGCTGCGCGGCGCTGGACACCGACTTCTCCAGCGGCGCGAGCGCCAGGGCGGAGGTGCTGCTGTTCCAGTCGGCGGCCGACGACTCGTCCTACATCCGTGAGCGGGTGCGTCATCTCGGCGAGTCCCGTGCCCGCGCCGCGATCGACCGGGTCCAGGGCGCGCCCGGCAGCTGCGGGCGGTACACCACCACCGTGGACCAGCTCGGCGCGGTCACGGTGACCGTCGACCGGCTGGGCGTGGGACGGATCGGCGACGAGGCGACCGCGCTGCGCATCACCATGCGGCCCAAGATCGCCTCGGTGGTGGCGGTCGAGAACCTGGTTCTGGTACGCCGCGGCGGCACCCTGATCATCCTGACCCACACGAGCCTTTCCGGCATCGACGACGACCTCACCGTCCGGGCCGCCGTCAAAGCCTTCACGAAGACCACCTCGGTGTGGTGACCGCGCCCCCGGCCGACCTGCGCCGGGCGGCCGGTGACCCGTCGGTGCTGCCGGCGACGCTGTCGGCCCGGTTCCTGATCCTGTTCGTGCTGATCCTGGCCACGACGGCGTCGATCTGGGGCTATCTCGGGGTGCGGATCGGCCGCCCCGGCGAGACGAGGGTCGCCGACTGTCTCGCCGGGACCGGACTGGCCGACCTTCCGGCGTATCAGCCGGGCGGCCCGCCGGGCCTGATCGGTGACACGGTTCCGGTCATCGCCTGCGTGGCGCCCGACATGGGGCTGATCGTGTGGTCGTCGCTGGCCGGGCCGGTGGCACTGGTGGCCGGTGCCCTCGCCGGCTACGCCCTGGCCACCCCACGGCGGCTGCGACGGCGCAAGGGGCGCCTCCAGCCGCTCGACCGATACGATCCGGCGGCCGCCGCCGAGGTGACCGGGCTGATCGCGGGGTACGACCTGCGCCGTCGACCGGTCCTCGTGGTCGCGCCGGCCGGCCGTGACTCGTTCGTCTTCGGCACCGGCCGGCGACCGTACCTGTGCCTGGCCGGTGAGACGGTCCGGACACGGCGCCGGGACCCGCTGCGGTTCACCGGCGTCGTCCTGCACGAGCTGGCGCACCTGAAGAACCGGGACACCGGCCCGACGTTGCTGCTCAGCACCGCCTGGCGATCGTTCCTGGCACTGGCCGTGACGCCGTACCTGGCCCTGCTCGCCGCCGACGTGACCGGCCTGGCGCCCCGGGCGGTCCGCTTCCGGCACGACGATCTGCACACCGTGCTGGCGATCGCCGCCCTGCTGGCCCTGGTGACGCTGACCCGCCTCGCGGTGTTGCGCGACCGGGAGCTGACCGCCGACGCGACCGCGGGCCGGCACCCCCGGGGCGAGGCCACCACCTCCTACCTGACGGCGCTGCCCCACCACCGTCCGCGGGCCGGCCGGCCCGTCGTGTTGAGCACCCACCCGCCGATCACGCTGCGACTGCGGGTGGCCGCCGAGCCGTGGACGCTGCCGCCACTGTCGGCGGCGCAGCTGTTCGGCGCCGGGGTCGGCCTGGCGGTGCTGTGCCAGGACGCCGGAACCCTGGCCTGGCAGGCGCTGATAGCGGCCGGCGTCGACCCGGTACCCGGCCCGCGGATGACGTTCCTGCTGCTCATGGTGGTGGCGCTGGCCACCGCCGCCCCGATCGGCGCCCTGGCCTGGCTGGTCGACGCGACGGCCTGGCAGCGGCGCCTCACGTCGGCCCGCCCACCGGTGGCGACGCTGAGCCTCGGCCTGGGAGCGGGAATGCTGGCCGGCGAGCCCGCCGCGGTGTCCGCGGCGAACGCCAGCCGCTGGGGCGTCTTCGACGGCGTCGGCGACGGGACGGCCGGACCCGCCGTGGTGTCCGCACTGGCGCTGATCGGCATCGTGGCGGCCCTGGCACGATGGTCATGGGACAACGCGGGCGCCTGGCTGCCGACGGTCCGCGGATCGCTGCGCCGGGCGTCGCGGCGCAGCGCGGTGATCGGCACGGTGGCGATCCTGCCCTGGTACGCGACCTGGTGGGCGATGCACGACACGCCGCTGCACGGCCGTCTCTACCTCTGGACGCCGGGGTTCGCCGAGGCGCTCAGCTACGGGTTCCTGCCGCTGCCGGGCGCGGAATGGCTGCAGATCACCTACATCCCGTGGGACATGCTCGGCTGGGCGCCCGGCGTCGCCGCGCTGACCGTGCTGCCGATTCTGGTGACGACGGCCGGCCTGCTGCGCTCGCGCGCCCCACGGGCCCCCGACTGGCTCCGCGGCGACGGCACCGGGACGGTGACACGGCCGCCGGATCATCGGCCGCCGCTGGGCCGGGCCGTGCTGATCGGTGCGGGCGGGGCCGTGGTGCTGCTGGTCGTGGGGACGGCGCTGGCCCTGGCGGCGCACGAGACGGTGTCCGGGGTCCATCGGCAGAACCGCGGGGCCCTGACCGATCTCCTGCACTACCTGCTGGCGACGGCGACTGTGCTGACCACCGTGACGGGCGCGCTCGCCGCCGCCGTGACGACCGCGGCGCACCGGGCCCGCAGCGTCGTGGCGGGGCTGGTGTCGGCGCTGGTCGTGGCCCTCGTGGGCGCCATGGCGTCGCCGGCACTGATCGGCGTGGCCGCGTGCGGCCTACCGGCCGGGCCGGGCTGCCTGAGCGACGATCCACTCAACGGCTATCTGATCCTGTTCGGCATGGCGGGCACGGCCCAGCCGGTGAAGGCGATCGTGGCAGGGATGCTCGTGGCGGGCCTGGTGGCCACCGCCGGGCGGCGGCCACCGACAGCCGAGCGGCCACCGGTGCGACGGGCGGCGACGATCCTCATCTCCTCCGGCGCCGCCGCGGCGGTCGCCGTGCTGGCCGCGGCGAGCTGGCTCAACCTCGAGTGACCGACCCGTCCCGCACGCCGCCCCTCACCACGCCGCCCGACCCTCACCACGCCACCAAGCCATCACGCCGCCCGACCCTCACCACGCTGCCCAACCTCACCACGCCGCCCGGCGGTTCACCACGCCGCCCGGCGGTCGCCATTCCGCCCAGCCATCACCACGCCGCCCGGCGGTCGCCATTCCGCCCGGGCGGCGGCGGTGAACCGCCCCGGTCGCCCGCGCGGGACGACCGGTCGGGAGCCGACTCAGTCTCCGGCGCGGGGCAGGCGGTCGCGTACCGCGGTGGCCAGGGCGGCGGCGGCCGCGGCGTCGAGCCCTCGGCCCTTGGCCACTCCGGTGACGGCCGCGGTGACCAGCTCGATCTGCTCGTCGGTGAAGGTGGGGACGTCGGTCCGGCCGGTGAGCTCGTCCCCGGCCTTGCGGCGGCGGTTCAGGAAGCCGCGGACCCCGTCGACGCCCTTCTTGATCGACTCTTCGAGGACCACGTCGAGCGCCGCCTGCGCCACGTACAGCGCGACGGCCGCGAGCCCGACGGCCACCTCGACGCCGCTGCCCAGCTCAGGCGCCTGCCGTCGATCCGCGAGGGCACCCCGCGGATCGGCGAAGTAGGCCTCGGCGTCGGCCTCCAGATAGGGCAGCATCTCCGGATCCACGGGCGCCACGATGGCGCGGGCGATGTCGACGGTGAACTCGCGGTCACTGGTCTGCACGATCGGCGCTCCCGAATGCTCGACGGCCTCTACCGGTCTCCCACCGTAGCCGCGGACCGCGACCCGATCACTCCCACGATGCACCGGACATCGACCCGGAACGAATTAATGGAGACTTAAGGAAGCGACACCGAAAAACTGTTATTGAAAGGCGTTACGACGGCCACCAGCACCGCCCTGACCAGGGGAAATGAATTCTTTCTTGACGTATTGAACCGCGTGTGAGAGGTCTGCATAATTCGTGCCGCACCCTTTCCCTGCCATTTTGTTGAGGATCGATATGGGTAAGGAATCCCAGCACGTAGCCCCACCGGACCCGAAGCGCCGCCGCCGCACCACCCGGGTCGTCCTGGGTGTGGCCGTCGTCGCGGCCCTCGGCGCGAGCGGCATCTACATCACCACCGCCGGCGCCGGCGAGGTGACCACCCCGGGCACGCTGCAGGCCGAGGCGTTCGCGGCGCAGTCCGGCGCGAAGACCGAGGGCACCTCGGACACCGGCGGCGGCAAGAACGTCGGCTGGCTGGCGAACGGCGACTGGCTCGAGTACCGCGACGTCGCCATCGGCAGCACCGCGCTCAGCGCCCGGATCGCCTCGAACAACAGCGAGGGCGGCTCGATCGAGGCGCGCCTGGGCAGCCGCGACGGCACTCTGCTGGCGACCTTCCCGGTGGCGTCGACCGGCGGCTGGCAGAAGTGGAAGACGGTCACCGCGAAGGCCGCCAAGGTGCCCGCCGGCAGGCAGACGCTGGTGCTGGTCATGAAAAGCGGGTCCCGTTCGGACTTCGTCAACATCAACCACTTCAACGTGGGTGCCGCCCCGGTGTCGGCGACCCCGGCGACCCCGGCGACCCCGGTTCCGTCCAGCGCCGCCCCGTCCGGTGCCGCTTCGTCCGTGCCCACCCCCTCCAGCGCCGCGCCCACCAACCCGTCCGCGAGCCCGGGTGGCTGGGTGCCCGTCGACGAGACGGCCTGGAAGCAGACCCTGGCGCTGCACAAGGCGGTCCAGCCGAAGGCGGTGCCGGCCGGGATCGTCCGGGTGCCGGAGTTCCACACCAACTGCACCGTCGCCAACGAGGCGCCGGACGACCCGATCGTCCTGCCGAACCTGCCGGGCGCGTCGCACCTGCACACGTTCTTCGGGCCGAAGGTGACCGCGAGCAGCACCCCGGAGCAGCTGCGCGGGCAGTCCACGACGTGTGACGCCGCGGGCGACAACAGCGCGTACTGGGCGCCGACGCTGCTGCAGGGCGGCAAGCCGGTGAAGATGAAGAACTTCCGGGCCTACTACGGCGCGAAGATCAAGGACCCGGCCACGGTCGTGCCGTTCCCGCCCGGCCTGGTCATGGTGCAGGGCGACGCCAAGCGTCAGGTGGCCACGCCGAAGGGCGCGAGCGGGCAGTTCTGGTGCGCGGGCAGCGCCGAGATCGGCCGCAGCGCCGACGGTAACTGGCCGAAGTGCGCGGCCGGCGGCAACCTGATCTACCAGCTCACCTATCAGGACTGCTGGGACGGCAAGCACATCGACTCGCCGGATCACAAGTCGCACATGGGCCCGTCGGTCAACGGCGTCTGCACCGGAAAGTACCCGGTGGCGATCCCGAACATCTCGATGATGCTCGGCTACGACTCGCTGGGCGGCGACGGCCTGGCCCTGTCGTCGGGGATGGCGTCGTCGATCCACGGCGACTTCATGAACGCGTGGGACCCGGCGAAGCTGGCCGCGCTGGTCAAGGTCTGCATCAACGCGGACGCCAAGTGCGGCACGACACCGTCGTTCGGCTGAGGCTGAGGCTGAGGCTGAGCTGAAGTGAGGGAGACGGCGATGCGGCGGGATCACCGGCGATGGAACATCGCGCTGGTAACCCTGCTGCTGGCCGGCTGCGGCGCGCCTGCTCCGGCGCCGCAGCCGGCACCGGGCCCGGCCAGCACCTTCGGGGGCACCGACCGGGCCTGGATCGAGATCACGCTGGCCATGCACGAGCAGGTCGTTCCCCTGCTCGACGCGGTGCCGGCACGCGCGGGCGCGGCGGCGACACGGGACCTCGCCGCACGCGTCCGCGTGTTCACCGAGGCCGAGCTGCCGCAGTTGCGCGCCCTGCACACGCTGGCCGGGCTGCCCCCGGAGAACCCGCACCTCGGCATGCCGATGCCCGGCATGGTGACCGGCACCGACCTGACGACGCTGACCGCGCTGACCGGTCCGGATTTCGACGCGGCCGCCACCGCGAAGATCGAGGAGACCGTCGAGCAGGCGGTCATGCTGGCCCGTAGCGAGCAGGAGAACGGCACCGACCCGCGGACCCGGGCCCTGGCCGCCGAGGTGCTCGCCGCCCGGTCCGCCGTCGGCTCCCGGTGACCCCGGCGCATCCCGAGGAGAACGCCACGCCGAATTCCTCATGACCGGCCCCGGCCGCCCGATGACACCGAGGACCGGTTCCAGGGGCGAAGGAGCGACGTGACGCAGGTGCCGCCCGCCCGGCCTTTCCTCGGCGCACGACCCGCGACCGACGCCGTGCCACCCGTGATCGGTGTGCCCGTCCTGTTCCTCGCGATCTTCGGGCTCGCGGTGTGGGGCCGCCGGCACGGCGCCGTCCTCGGCTCGCCGGTGCTGCTGGCGACGGTCGTCGTGCTGTTCGCCGCCAGCGGCAGCGAGTGGTACCAGCGTCTGCTCGGCGGCGGGCACCTGCACAACCGGGTGGTGCTGCGGCTCGTGCACGCCACCGTGCTGATCGGCCTCGTACTGCTCGCGGCGGGCTGGAGTTTCCTTGTGCCCGCCGCGGTCGTCCTCATCGGCGTCCTGCACATCGGATGGTCCGGGTCGCAGACGTGGAAACCGGCGACGGCGGTGACCGCGGCGGCGACGATCGCCATGGAGGTGGCCGTGCAGTTCGGCGCTCCGTCGGTGGTGGCGCCCGCCCACTCGCACCTCGCCGCCGTGATCAACCTGCTGCTGGCCGGATTCGGGCTGAGCAACCTGGGCCTCGCCGCCGCCCGCGCCGAGGAGGCCACCCTCACCCTGCAGCGCGCCGAGGAGCGCTTCCGGGCGTTGGTGCAGGACTCCTCGGACGTGGTGGCCGTCATCGGCGCCGATGGACGGATGACCCACGTCAGCGACGCGGTGTGCCATGTGAGCGGATGGGATCCGGCCGACCTGCGCGACACCGCCTACCTCGGCCTGTTCCACCCGGACGACCAGGCGGAGCTGGGCACGGCGCTGACCGAGGTGACCGGCGGCGGCGCCGACACGCAGGCCCGGCTGGAGCTGCGGGTCGCCCACCGCGACGGCACCTGGCACTGGCACGAGGTCACCCTGCGCAACGCGCTGGACCATCCGGCCGTCGGCGGGATCGTCTCCAACCAGCGTGACATCAGCGACCGGCGGGCCCAGCAGGACCGGCTCGCCCACGCCGCGGCCCACGATCCGCTGACCGGCCTGCCGAACCGGGCCGAGGTGCTCCGGGTGCTGGAGGCGGCGCTCGCCGGCGCGGACGGTGCGGAGTCGGTGGCGCTGTTCTTCATCGACCTGGACGGCTTCAAGGCGGTCAACGACGGCTACGGCCACGCCGCCGGGGACGCGCTGCTGGTCGCCGCGGCGCAACGGCTGCGGGCCGGGCTGCGCGCCGAGGACCTGCTGGGCCGGCTCGGCGGCGACGAGTTCGCGGCCGTGCTCACCGGCATCACCGACCCGGCGGACGTCCGGGACCGGGCCGGGCGGCTGATGGCGGACATGGACCTGCCGTTCGACCTGCCGGGGCACCGGGTGCGCATCGGCGCGAGCATCGGTGTCGCCTTCGGCGGGACGGGCACCGACGCCGACGATCTGGTGGCCGCCGCCGACACGAGGATGTACGAGGTCAAGGGTCGGGTGTTTCAGGCCGCGACCCGGCTGTCGCGGTGAGCCGGCCGGTAGGCGGTGATCGCATCGGCCGCCATCGGGCGGGCATAGTGGTAGCCCTGCGCATAGCGGTATCCGAGACGGTGCAGCTCAGCGGCCTGCTCGGCGGTCTCCACGCCCTCGGCGACCGCGCGCAGCCGCATCCCGTCGCAGATGGTGAGTAGCGCCGCCACGATGACGGCCGGCTCCCCGCCCTCGGTGACGTCGTCGACGAACGACTTGTCGACCTTGAGGATGTCGGCCGGGCAGGTACGCAGCAGCCCGAGTGACGAGTGACCGGTGCCGAAGTCGTCGAGGGCGATCTTCACGCCGAGCGCCGCGATGGCTTTGAGCTCGTCGAGCGCCGTGCCCCCGTCGAACACCGCCGTCTCGGTGACCTCGACGGTCAGCACGTGCGGCGCCAGCCCGGTACGCCGCAGCACCGCGTCCACCTCGCCGGCGAACCCCGCCTCGCGCAGCTGCCGGGCCGACACGTTGACGGTGACCGTCCGGGGCGCGGTGTCGCCCATCTCGTCGCGCCAGCGCACCGCCTGCCGGCACGCCTCCTCGAGGATCCAGGCGCCGAGCGGCACGATCAGCCCGGTCCGCTCGGCTGCCGGGATGAACAGGCCGGGCCCGATCAGGCCGCGCTCCGGGTGGATCCAGCGGACCAGCGCCTCCACGCCGAAGAGCTCGCCGCCGGGCAGCGCCACGATCGGCTGGTAGAGCAGGTGCAGCTGGTCGGTGTCGAGCGCGCCGCGCAGGTCGGCGGCGACCCGGGACTGCTCGGCCGTCCGGTGGTCCATCCGGTCGTCGAAGACTATGTGCCGGCCCTTGCCCTGGCCCTTCGCCTGGTACATCGCGACGTCGGCGCGGCGCAGCAGCTCGTCGGCGGTGTCGCCGGGCTGGGCGGGGGCGAGCCCGATGCTGGCCTCGACGATCAGCTCGTGCCCGCCGGCGCGGACCGGCTGCCGTAGGTCGTCGGCGATCGCGGCGACGATGGCAGCGTGGTCGCCGCGCAGCAGCAGCGCGTACTCGTCGCCGCCGAGCCGGGCCACCAGGCAGCCGGCCGGGAGCCGGGCGGTCACGCGGGCGCCGACGGCGGCGAGCAGTGCGTCGCCGACCGGATGCCCGAGGTCGTCGTTGATCTCCTTGAAGTCGTCGAGGTCGAGCAGCGCGACGGTCACGTCCGGGCAGCCGCCGGCCAGGGCCGAGGTGATCTCCCGGACCAGCACGGTGCGGTTGGCCAGGCCGGTGAGGCCGTCGTGCCCGGCCTGGTGGGCGAGCTGCCGCTGCCGGGCGTCGAGATCGTCGAGCAGCCGGGCGTTGTCGCGCAGCGCGATCACCTGCCGGGTCGCGACGAGCAGCGTGACCACGAACGAGCCGGCCGCGACCGCGAGCAGGTCCCGCACGCCGGCCGCGGCGCTGGTCAGCAGCAGCGCGCCGGTGGCCAGGACCGCGGTGTACGGCATGATGCTGGGCCGCCGGGACAGCGGCCGGGGCGTGGGGAAGCCGGCCCGGGAGGCCCGCAGCTGACGGTCCGCGGCCAGGCAGACCAGCAGTGACGTGGTGGGCAGCAGGACGTGGCCGGTGTTCAGGTAGGGCCGATCGGCCAGCAGCGGTGCCATCGCCCCGCCTCCGGCCCCGACCGCGCCGGTCATCGCCAGGATGTACAGGGCGCGGCGGTCGATCGGGCCGGTGCCGGTGAACGACACCTTGACGAAGGCCAGCATGCCGATGATCGCCGCGGTCGCGATGACCACGACCGAGGCGGTGCCGGCGGCGCCGCCGCCCGCGGTCCAGCTCTCCCAGCGTGGCAGCACCAGGTGCCAGCTGAAGGTGGTCACGGTGACGACCATGGTGGCGACGTCCAGGCCGAAGCGGGTCCACTCGATCCGGGAGCGCTTCGCCCCGGGGATGCGCAGCAGCCCGAACAGCATCATCATCAGGCCGGTGACGTAGAGCGTCGCGGTGGCGGTGCCGATGTGCTGGCCGGTCTGCTCCCCGCTGAAAAAGTCACGGGCGGCGGCGATGGAGGCGAGCCCCATGCCGACCATGCCGGCCGACACGTACCGCCAGAAGGTGCGGCCCTCCGCGCCGGCTCGCCAGCCGGCGTGGATCGCGATCGGGACCGCGAGCAGGAGCAGTCCCCACCCGGCAGCGGGCGGAGTGTGCCGGAACAGGCCGATCGCGAACCAGACCCACGCGAGCGCGGCCACGCCGATCGACGCGGTGAGTGTGCGGGTGGGCCTCCACCTCGGCACCACCGTCTCGGTGCTCTCCACAGGAACTTAATCGGCCGAACGGCCGATGCCGTGAGGATTCACACGACGAAGATTGATCGATAGCCTCCGCTGGTCCCCCTCCCCCCCCCCCCCCCCCCCCCCCCCCCGGAAAGGTGCCTCCCTCTGTGCGCGCGTTGTTCGTGACCGCCGTCGCCGTTCTCGCAGCCTTCCTGATCAGTCCGCTGGTCCGCGCCGACGCCGGGTGCGCCGGCGTGCCCGCTCCCGCGAAGTCCCCGGCGGGACGGTGGAGCGACGAGCAGATGGCCAACGCGCGCCTCATCGTCACCATCGGCGCCGAGCGGCGGGTGCCGGAGAAGGGACTGGTGATCGCGGTGGCCACCGCTCTGCAGGAGTCGCGGCTGCGCAACCTGCGCGGCGGCGACCGGGACTCGATCGGGCTGTTCCAGCAGCGTCCCAGCCAGGGGTGGGGCACGCCGAAACAGCTCGGCGACCCGGCGTACCAGACCGGGAAGTTCTACGACAAGCTGCTCACCGTCGACGGCTGGCAGGAGATGCGGCTCACCGAGGCCGCCCAGGCCGTGCAGATCTCGGCCTTCCCAGAGGCCTACCAGAAGCACACCGACGCGGCCACCCAGCTCGTCGGCGCCCTGCACGGAGGCACGGATCAGGGCTGCGACTAGCCTTTATAAGGATCAGTCGATATCTTCTCGTCGCATGAAGCGCCTTCTCGCCGTCGCGGCCGTCGCCGCCGCGCTGCTCCTCGTGCCCCAGCCGGCCCAGGCGGCCGACACCTCGTACCGGACGCTGAGCAGCGCGCGCAACCCGGACTGGATGGCCCGGATCCCGGACGGCCGCAGCCTGGCCGCACTGTCGATCCCGGGCACCCACGAGACCATGTCGATCCACGGCGGCGACTACACGCAGACGCAGGAGGGCTTCGGCGACAGCGGGGGCACGCTCACCGCGCAGCTCGACGCCGGCATCCGGGCGATCGACGTGCGGGCGCGGATCAACGACGGCAACACCTTCACCATCCACCACGGGGCCGTCTACCAGGTGGCGAACTTCGACGACGTGCTGAACAGGCTGTCGGCGTTCCTCGGCGCCCATCCGGGCGAGACGGTCCTGCTCCGCTTCAAGCACGAGTGCACCGGCGAGACCGGCTCCTGCGCCGACGCGACCGGGCAGAAGAGCTTCACCGACATCTTCGACTCGTACGTGGCCGCGCGCCCCGGCCTGTTCTGGGCGCCGTCGGTGACCCGCTCGTCCGCCGCCGCGGTGCCCACCCTCGGGGCGGTCCGCGGCAGGGTGGTGCTGGCGGTGCTGAACGGCCCGCGCGGCGGCCGGTTCGCCGACTACGGGCTCGCCCAGTTCTCCGGGTGGGCCGACGGTTCGTCCACCTACGTCCAGGACCAGTACAGTGTGCCGACGTTCGCTCAGATCGCCGACAAGCGCACGGCCGTGAACAACTTCCTCACCACCACGAGCACCGGCGACCCGAGCAAGATCTACATCAACTTCACCAGCGGGTCGGGAGCGCTCGCCCCGCCCTACTGGGTGGCCGGCGGGGCGGTGTTCCAGCAGGGCGTCAACCCCTACCTGCTGGGCCGGCTCAACTCCGGGACGTTCACGCGTACCGGGGTGCTGATGCTCGACTTCCCCGGCGGCGGGCTGATCAACAAGATCATTTCCTACAACTGAGTACGGTCTACAGCTGAGTCAGGTCGAGCATCTGCGCCAGGCGGCCCAGCACCGGCCGGGCCTCCAGGTGCAGCCGGGCGATGTTGATCATGCCGTCGCCGACCACGGCCAGCAGCGCCAGGTCACCGATCCCGTAGACCGCGAGGCAGCCCTCCCGGTTGCGGATCGTCACCTCCTGGAACTGCCCCTGACCCAGGGCGCTCCCGCAGGTGCGGCTGATGCCGTGAGCGGCCGCGGCCATCGCGGCGACGTCGTGCGGCGGATCGCCCGGCGACCGGCTGTCGTGCAGGATCAGCAGGCCGTCGACACCGGCGATGAGGCAGTCGGTGACCCCGACGACCTGGTGCCGCAGCCCGGCCAACTCCAGCCGCAGCGGCCGCCGCGGGTCGGTCAGCGGATCGAACCGGGCGGACCGCCCGCCCTGCTGGGGGGCGGCGTTGCGCGGGGCGAGCCGGCTCGGCAGACCGCCATGAGGGCCAGTCATACGTCGAGTTCCGACTCGATCTTGCGCAGTTGATGCCGGGCCAGGCCCAGGTTGGCCCGGCTCTTGTGCAGGGCCAGGTAGAGGAAGAGCGCGTCACCGCCGTGCCGGGAGCGGAGCAGCCGGATCAGGTGGTACTGCGAGTCAAGGGTGATCAGGATGTCCTCGATGCCGTCCTGCAGGCCGAGCAACTCCAGGGCCCGCATCTTCGCGCGGACCACGTCGGTGTTGGCGGCCGCGGCGACGGTCATGTCCATGACGCCGTCGCCACCCAGGTAGCCGAGAGTGAGCCCGCTGGTGTAATCGACGAGCGCGACGCCCACGGCGCCCTCGAGAGTCATGGCCTCTTTCAGAGCGGTCTCGATGTTCGCCACGAATCCTCCACATTTCCCGATCGGCGGTGTGTCGCTCTCACCGCGTCTCAACGCCCGCGAGACATCGGTGAGAGCCACACGAGGGGGCAACCCTGGCACAGGAAAGTTGCTCCGGGGAACAACTGCCCCCGAAGCCCGACTTAAGATCGTTTCACCGACTCCGTTCGGCCGTCGCCCTCCGCCCTACGGACCGAATCGGGCTCGATCGTCGGGCCAGCCCCGGCGCATCCGGGCACGCACCGGGAATAACGGACGCGCCGTCACTCTCCGGAGTGGCGCCGCTGCGGCAATCCGGCATGCGCCTCTACTGTGGTTGCTGTGCTCTCCAAGGACGACATGCTGCGGGACGTGGTGGCCGCGCTCGGCCGGGCGCCGGGACTGACGGCCGTCCAGCAGCTGGTGCGTACCAGCGCGCGGGTCCTGGCCGACGCGCACGGCGCCACCGTCGTCCTGCGTGAGGGTGACCGCTGCTTCTACGCCGACGAGGACGCGATCAGCCCGCTGTGGAAGGGCCAGCGCTTCCCCATCACCGAGTGCATCAGCGGCTGGGCGATACTGTCCCGCCTGCCCGCCGTGGTTCCGGACGTCCGCGTCGACGAGCGCATTCCGCAGGACGCCTACCGTCCCACGTTCGTCCGCTCGCTGGCGATGATCCCGGTGCGGGCCGCCGATCCGCTCGGCGCGGTCGGGGTCTACTGGTCGACCGCGCGGCGGGCCACCGACGAGGAGCTCGCCCGGCTGTCCACTCTGGCCGAGGCGACCGGCGCGGCGCTGGAGCGGCTGCTGCCGCCGGCCGCCACAATACCGAGTCATGGCGGTCGATAGGCAGGACGTCAAGGACATCGGTTCGGGGTACGATCCGGACCCGGCCCGGTCGATGTCGTTGCGGGCGGCGGCGTACACCGACCCGCAGTGGGTCGACGTGGATCAGCGGGCCATCCTCGCCCGCACGTGGCAGTGGATCTGTCACATGGAGAGACTCCGGGCTCCCGGCGGCTATGTGACGGCGACGGTCGCGGGGTCACCGATCATGGTCGTGCGTGACCGGTCGGGCGAGCTGCGGGCCTTCTACAACGTCTGCAAGCACCGGGCGCACGAGCTGCTGTCCGGCTCGGGCACCACGGGCACCATCGTGTGTCCGTACCATGCCTGGGTCTATGACCTGGACGGCTCGCTGCGCCGGGCCCGCCAGACCGACCGCATGCCCGGTTTTGATCGCGCCGAGATCTGCCTCGACCGGATCGCGGTGGAGGAGTTCGGCGGTTTCGTCTACGTCAACCTCGACGGGTCGGCCGCCCCGCTGGCGCAGCAGGCGCCGGACCTGCTCGCCGAGATCGAGCGGTGGGCGCCGGACGTCGGCCGGTTGACGTTCGCCAAGCGGCTGACCTACGACGTGAAGTCGAACTGGAAGAACGTCATCGACAACTTCCTGGAGTGCTACCACTGCCACATCGCGCACCGGGAGTTCGTGGCGCTCGTCGACATGGACACCTACGAGGTGCGCACACACGGCATCTGGTCCAGCCATTTCGCCGAGGTGGGCACGAGCGAGAACCCGGCGTACGACGTCTCCGGCGCCTCAGTCACGCAGCACGCGGTGTGGTGGCTCTGGCCGAACACGTGCCTGCTGCGCTATCCCGGCCGCGGCAACTTCATGGTCTTCCAGGTGATCCCGGACGGGCCGGACCGCACGCTCGAGACCTGGGACTTCTTCTTCGAGACGGCGGAGTTGGAGGACGCCGAGGTGGAGGCGGTGCGCTACATCGACGAGGTGCTGCAGCAGCAGGACATCGCGATCGTGGAGAGTGTCCAGCGGGGCATGGCCACGCCCGCTTTTGATCAGGGTCGGATCGTGTACGACCCGGAGCGCGCCGGGCTGTCCGAGCACGGTGTGCACCACTTCCACGGCCTGGTCCTGAAGGCCTACGAGGAGTTCGTCCGCTGAGGGGCCGCCCCCGGGGTGCACGGGGGCGGCCACCCATGACTGTCAGCCCTCGATGCCGTGCACCGGGGGTACGGTCAGCGTGCGCGCCCCGGGCGTACCGCCGAGGATGATCTCGCGCAGCGCCGAGTTGTTGGTGGTGCTCAATTCGGCGAGCTTGTTGTCCGGGTTGGCCAGCACCTGGATGTGGTAGGTGCCGTTCGGCAGATCGGTGATCTCGAACGACTGGCCGGGACGGCTCTGGCTGTAGGTGTCGCCGTTGCCGATGTCGAGGACCTCACGCACCGCGACGACCGTGTCGGCGCCGCACGAGGTCTCCAGCGAGGTGTTCTCCGGCCGCCACTTCGCACCCGTGATCGTGTAGTCGACCGCGTCGGTGTTGGCCAGGCAGAACGCCTCCTTGCCACTGCGCACGGCCAGCTTCTGGTCGGAGGAGAGCAGGTTGTACTGGGCGAAGTCGGTGAAGTGCCAGTGCTTGTGGCCCTCCCGCGGGTCCCACTCCATGGTGCCCGCCTCCTTCGAGCCGACCTGGTTGCCCTTGGCGTCGAAGAAGTACTGGTAGGCGTCCATCAGCTCGGTGCCGGAACGACGGAAGCCGTCGACGAGCAGGGGCGAGGTGCCGGCGTTCCAGACGGTGGCGCCGAAGTTGACGTACGACTTGCCGTCCTCTTCGGACAGCTCGATCCCCCAGGCCGGCAGCGACTTGAGGTCCGGCTTCGGGCCGCTGCCGGGCGCGGCCTTCAGTGTGGCGGGTCGCTTGGCGGGCGCCCGGAACTCGGGCAGGTACGACGACACCTGGCGGGTCGCGTCGCCCTGACCGGTGTGCAGGGAGTGCTCGTCGGCGGGCGCGGCCAGGCCCGGGTCCGCGGCGACGTCCGCCTTCTTCGCCCGGGCCAGGCCACCCTTGCCCTCGTCGGACGCGTCGACGACGGTGACGCCGACGCTGACCGTCGCGGATTTCGCCGGGATGCCGAACAGCTTCTGGTACGCCGGGTCGACCGTGGCCGTGGCGGTGTACCTGCCCACCGGCAGGTCGAAGTCGTCGTCACCGCGGCGGTCGCTGAACGGCCGGTCCGGCACCGCCGCGTTCCAGCCGGCCTGCACGCCCCAGACCGCGCCGAGGGTGAACGGGTTGTAGCCACCGCAGTTGGTCGGGTACGGGCTGGTCGCCGGGGCGTCCGGCCGGGTGCGTGCCGAGCCCCAGGTGTTGCCGCAGAACGCCGTCGTGTACTCGGTGACCGGCTTGCCGGCCTCGTCCACGATGGTGATCTTCGTGAAGTCCTTGAGGCCGTTGAAGTCGGACACGGTGCCGGCCGGCAGGGCGACCTTCTTCTTCTTGCCGTTCTGGACCACCACCTGCTCGGCCACGATGGGCTTGTCGTAGCCGGTGCGCCTGGCCCAGATCTCGAACGGGTCCTTGCCGGCGATCACGTGCAGGCCGAGGTCGAACGAGAGCCACACTTCGCCGTCGGACTCGTAGCGCTCCGCGGTGACCGCCGAGGTGGCGGCCACGAAGGAGAGCGCCGGCGGGGTGGCCGCGGCCTGCGCCACTCCCACCCCGGCCGCGGTGAGCGCCAGCGCGCCCGTCACGGCGCCCGCGGTCAGCAGGCGGGATCGACCACGACGGTTCATCGGTTCAGTCATGAGGTCCTTTCGGTCTGGCGGCCGGCGGTGCTCCGGCCACGGCCGAACCATCCAAATCGGACAGCTATGGGTTTCCTGTGAAATAGACACCCGTTGGCACGAAACGGGGATGGACGTACGCTTCTGGGAGCGCTCCCACATATCCCCCCGATAGGAGCTTCTCGTGATCCGTCCCCTCCGTTCCCTACTCGCGGTCGGCCTGCTGGCCGTCTCGGGCATCACCGCACTCGCCCTGGCCGGCCCGGCGCAGGCCGACACCCAGATCTGCGAGCAGTACGGCTCCACCACGATCGGCGGCCGCTACGTCGTGATGAACAACCGCTGGGGCACCTCGGCCCAGCAGTGCATCAACGTCACGAGCACCGGCTTCTCGATCACCAGCCAGCAGGGCACCGGCAACACCAGCGGCGCTCCGGTGTCGTACCCGGCCGTCTACTTCGGATGCCACTACACCCGGTGCTCCCCCGGCACCAACCTGCCGATCCAGGTCGGCTCGATCAGCAGCGCCACGAGCAGCGTCGGGTTCCAGTACGTCTCCGGCGCCACCTACGACGCGGCGTACGACATCTGGCTCGACCCGTCGCCCCGGACCGACGGCGTCAACGCGCAGGAGATCATGATCTGGTTCAACCGGCAGGGCTCGATCCAGCCGATCGGCTCGGTGGTCGGCAACGCCACCATCGGCGGGCGGACCTGGCAGGTGTGGCAGGGCAGCAACGGGTCCAACGCCGTGGTCTCCTACGTCGCGCCCTCGGCGATTTCCAGCTGGAGCTTCAGCATCCTGGACTTCATCAACGACACCAAGACGCGTACGTCGGTGAACAACTCCTGGTATCTGACGAGCGTGCAGGCCGGTTTCGAGCCGTGGATCGGCGGCGCGGGCCTGGCCGTGACGAGCTTCTCCGCAGCGGTGAACGGAGGCGGTGGACCCTCGTCCCCGTCCCCGTCGACGCCCTCGGGGAACGCGGCCTGCCGGGTCACGTACGCCACGAACGTCTGGAACAACGGCTACACCGCGACCGTGACGGTGGCCAACACCGGCAACAGCGTGATCAACGGCTGGGCGCTCAACTTCACTCTGCCGTCCGGCCAGTCGATCACCGGCTCGTGGAACGCGGCACTGAGCGGCACGTCCGGCGCGATCACGGCGCGTAACAGCGCCCACAACGGGAGCATCCCGGCCGGAGGGAACACGTCGTTCGGGTTCCAGGGCACCTACAGCGGCTCGTTCGCCAGCCCTGGCACGTTCGCCCTGAACGGAACCGCCTGCACACGGGCCTGACAACGGTGAAGCCGGGCGGCTCGACGCGGGCCGTCCGGCGGCCGATACCATCGTCGCCATGGCATCGGATGACATCTCACGCCGTGACGCGGAGCAACTGCTCGGGCTGGACCCGGAGGCCCGGGTGGCGCGCACTCTCGAGGCCATCGCCGATCGGGGCGCCCTGTGGGTCTGGGGCGACGAGGGCGACATCCTGTTCACCGAGGACGGCCGTCGCCGTAATCTGCTGCCGATCTGGCCCTACGCCACGGTCGCCCGCCTGGAGAACGAGGGCGACGTCGACGGCGAGCACGCCATCCGGATCCCGCTGAAGGTCTTCCTCGCCGAGTGGCTGCCGCAGCTCGAGGAGGACGACGCCGACATCGCGATCTTCCCGGTGGAGGAGCGGAACGCGGCGGTTCTCACACTCGCCGAGTTCCGCTCCCGCCTCAACGCCTAGATCAGGTCAGCAGCGTCACCGAGTAGTCGAGCGTGGTGCCGCTCGCGGTGTAGGTTGCGGTCTGCCCGTTCGCGCAGTAGGAGACGAAGACGTTGCCGGCGACGTCGTCACCGGCCTGGGCGTGCACCAGCGGCCGCACGTCGATGCCCTCGGCGAACGGCGTGGACGCCAGGTCGACGACCCGCCACTGGTTGATCGGGTAGTCGTCGGTGGGCGCGGAGAGCTGGCCGTCCCGGGTGGTGATCTGGAAGTTGATCACGAAGCCGCCGTTGTTGACCACGGCCACCTTCTGGACGCACGGCACGGCCTGGGCGGCCGCGGGGGACGCGGTCAGCCCGACCACGCCCGCTCCGGCGGCGAGGGTCATGGCGACGACGGTCGGCACTCTCTTGCGGATCACGCTGAACTCCTTCGGTCAGTGGAAAGCGTCAGCGCAGGCAATATCCTGATAGATCCGCAGCAAACGAGCGACGTATTTCACCATATTTATATTCGCTGAGGCTTTTGATACCTCCAGAAAGGTTTGACCGCAGCCCGCGACCACTGCCACGACGCCGCCACCACGATCCAGCCCTGCGCGAGCACGGCCTCCCCGCGCGCCTCCGGCGAACGCGGCAACAGACTCAGAGCGAAGATCACCGGGAGTACGGCCGCCGCGAACCAGGCCAGCGCGGGCTTGCGCCACCACACCCCGACGAACAGTGGGATCGACACGCACGAGAACAGGAACTCGAACGTCGACCAACCGACCTGGTCGGCGGACCTGTGGTCACCACTGCCGACGCCCACCGCGATCTGCGACGACACGAGCACCACGAGCGTCGCCACCAGCACCTTGACCTGCAGGATCCGCCGCCGGCCGACCGCGCTCATCCGGTCGCGCCCCTTGCCGGTCCGGGCAGCCCGGCGCCGGAACAGCTCGTCACCCGCGGCGACGGTGCCCACGAAGATCTGCGCGTAGACGAAGGCGACGACCGGAACCACCCAGGAGAACTCACCCGGGAACCGTGCGGCCTGCGGGGCGACCAGTCCGGCGAGCACCACCGGCAGTGCCACACCCACCGGCCAGACCGGCCACCGCAGCCGGGTCACACCCCGCGCCACGACGATCGCCAGCAGCGCGGCCGGTGGAACGGCCAGCACGGCACCGGCCCTCGGACTGTCGTCGAGCAGTGCCACACCGACCACGGCCGCGGTCGCCAGCGCCCACGACACGGCGCCGATCACGAACAGGGTCGCGGGCCACCGGCGGCGGGCGCTCTCCAGCGCACGGTCGACCGCGTCGAAGAGGACGTCCACCGCTCAGTGCACCGCCGGGTCAGTCACCGTACCTGTCGAAGGGGATCGTCCAGTCGCCGATGCCGTTCCAGACCTCGAGGTCGCGGGGGCTGTTCTTGACGTCGACGATGTCGCCGAGCATGAAGTTCTCATACACCCACTTGGCGTCGGCGGTGCTGAGGTTGATGCAGCCGTGCGACAGGTTGGCCCGGCCCAGCGAGCCGTTCCACGGGGCGGCGTGCAGGAACTCGCCCCCGTAACTGATCCGGGCGCAGTACTCGATGTCCTTGGGGCGTAGAAGTTCGGGTCGTTCTCGTCGGTGACGCCATAGCTCGCCGAGCTCATGGAGTGCATCCGCTCCTTGGTCAGCACGACGTGCGGGCCGCCCGCGGTCCAGTAGTTGATCTTCTGACCGTTCGCCCCGGTGGTCCAGCCGCCCTTGCCCAGGCTGCTCTTCATGGTGCGGACCAGCTTGCCGTCGATGTAGACCTTCGTCATGTGGGTCCGGTTGTCGCTGATCGCGATCAGCTCACGCCCGATCTTGAAGCTGGTCGACGTGTTCTTCGCCCCGTAGACCGTCTTGCCCAGCTTGACGCCGAACGCCTTCACCGCGACCTTGATCGTCGTGCCGGCCGCCCAGTACTTCTTCGGCCGCCAGTGCACGGTCTTGTCGTCGCGCCAGTGGAACTTGCCCTCCACGGCCGGCGACGTCTCGATCTCGATCGCCTTCTCGGCCGCGGCCTTGTTGACGGCCCGGCTGAACGCCACGATCACCGGCTGGCCCACACCGTACGACTTGCCGGCCTTGAGGCTGGTCATCGCGTTGGCCTGGAATGTCACCTTCGCGACGTTGGCCGGCTTGACCGTGGTGAAGGTGGAGCTGTGCTCGCTGTCCACACCCTTGCTGTCGGCGGCCGTCGCGACCACCGTGTAGCTCTTGCCGTACGCCAACTCGTCGTCGGACTGCCAGGTCCCGTCGGACTGGATCGCCCCTTTGACCTTCGTCTTGCCGGCCGTGACGGTGACCGACTTGAGGGTGCCCTCCTCGGCCTTAACCACGATCGGCTTCGCCGGTGACACGTCCTTGGCGCCACTGGCCGGCGTCATGGCGAGCCGGACCGGCGCGGCCGGCTGCTCGGTGTTGGCCACCGGCTCGACCCAGGCCGTGGTGCCGTCGCCACTCTTGCTGCCGGAGGTGGTGCATCCGGCGGCGGTGGCGACAGCCGCCACGCCCAGTGTGCCGATGATGACCTTACGTCGCTGAATCATGGCTCTCACAATCGAGGGGTCCCGGGTGTCGTCATCCATGGCTGTACGCCATGGATGACGGGGCTACGACTCGAAACGTTGCCTGCGAAGTCGATCAAAATTTCGAGGGCCATCATCGTGACAGATCTGGATCCCGCGCGATATCCCGGATCCGTGCCTCAGCTGCCCGGAATGGGCGGCGCCACCCCCTCCTCAGCACTCACGAGCTCGGCGATGGCCGCGAAGAAAGCAGCGATACCGGGGATATCGGCACCTTTCGCCCGGGAGGCCGCGAAGTCCTCGGGAGTGCTCCAGGTCACGATGTCCAGCCACTGATCATCGGGGAGCCGCACGAGGCGGGCGTCCAGGAACCCCTCCCGATCGGCGAGGAAGTCGGCCAGCATCGCCGGGCGGGCCCGCAGGAGGTCGCCGACACGGTCCGGCTCGACACGGAAACGGGTCAACTCAACTGTCGTCATGCGGCCAAGATAGTCACTTTTTATTACTATCACAATAGGTGACTATCACGGGTCGTCCCGCCGGCCGGTACGGCCGGGCCCACGACCGACGACCCCGAGTGGGCGCGTGCAGGATGAGCCCGCACGGACCACGAGCCTGTACACGACGAGAGGAACAGCGACATGATCACGGTCAGCCGGGCCGGCGCCGCGGACCTGCCCGAGGCGGCCGCCCTGTTCCACGGATACCTCGACTTCTATCAGCGGCCCGCGCCGGAGGAGCAGGTCCTGGCGTTCCTGCGCGAGCGCCACGAACGCGGCGAGTCGGTGCTGCTGCTGGCCCGCACCGCCGAGGGCACGCCGGCCGGCTTCGTCAACATCTACCCGACGTTCTCGTCACTCTCGATGGCTCCGGTGTGGACGCTCAACGACCTGTTCGTCGCCGTGACGGCCCGCCGCACCGGCGCCGGCCGCGCTCTGGTCCGCGCCTGCGCCGCCGAGGCCCGGGCCGCCGGCGCCGTCGGTGTCCAGTTGCAGACCGCGCCGGACAACCACACCGCGCAGGCCCTCTACCGCTCCGAGGGCTTCGAGCCGGACACCTTCGCCGCCTACTACCTGCCCCTCACCGACTGACCTCACGCCACTCCCGCATCTCTCCACCGCTTGTCTCCACTCCGCCGGCCCCTCGCGGGTCCCCTCCGCCCGCCTCCACCCCGGCCGG
This sequence comes from Actinoplanes sp. CA-252034, assembly GCF_050956125.1. Lineage (NCBI taxonomy): Bacteria > Bacillati > Actinomycetota > Actinomycetes > Micromonosporales > Micromonosporaceae > Actinoplanes > Actinoplanes sp. CA-252034. The sequence goes on along the minus strand of NZ_CP191846.1, from coordinate 3,569,138 downwards.
GCTCCACAACGCCGGCGTCCGCTCCGCGCGTTTCCGCCCCCACGAGCGCGCGATAACGCATTGATGCTTTACGATTCCGGGAGCGCTCCCAAATCGAGGAGGCAAAGGTGCGCAACCTCATCGCCGCGGTCGTCACGGCCGCGATGCTCGGCGCCGCGACAGGCAGTGTCCCAGCCGGGGCGGCGGACGCCCACCGCGGGTCCTGCGGTCGTGGCCTGCTCTTCTGTGAGGACTTCGACCGGCGGCCGCTCGGCGGGCCGGCCACGGTCGACTGGGGCGTCGACACCCGCAACGGCACCCTCACCGTCGAGCGCGCCCGCCACGGCCGGGCGCTGCACGTGCACACGGTCGACAACGGGCGCGCCTTCCTGCGGGTCGACGACCTGAAGGTTCCGGGCGACCGGTTGTACGGGCGGATGCGGCTGCGCGTCGACGCCTTCCCGACCGCCCCCGACTGGGCCCACTTCACGCTCGTGGAGGCCACCGGCACCGGCAGCACCGAGGTCGTGCGGCCGGTCGGCGGCCAGTACGCGCCGACGGTCCCCGGCGTCTTCTGGGGCGTCGGCGCCGACGGCGGACCGACCGGCGACTGGACGAACTGGCGCGAGTCCGCCCCGGTCCGCGAGGACACCTGGCAGTGCTTCGAGTGGGTGCTCGACCGCTCCGGCAACCGCGTCGCCGTGTGGATCGACGGGGTCGCCAACCCGGAGCTGACCGCCTCCACCACCGACCACGGCGGCAATGCCGTGCCGTTCGTCCTGCCGGCGGTGTCCACCGTCAAGATCGGCTGGCAGCTCTACCAGGGCGGCACCACCCCGGGCACGTTCGACCTCTGGATCGACGACGTCGCCCTCTCCACAAGCCGCCTGGGCTGCTAGGGACCTTCGGTCTGCCGCGGCGACAGCATGGCGTGAGTGGCGGCGGGTGTGGGCGCGGGCACGGGCGGACGAGGGGTGCCCTCTGACTCCGGATGCGGGCGTCCGGTCACCACCGGACGTCCACGGGACCGAAGGAGGGAGACGTGGACGCGCTGATTCCGGAGGGTGTCTAGTCGTGCAGTACGCCGGCGCCCGCGCGGACCTCGAACACCAGGTGCGTCTCGGTCTGGCGGACCACCCGGTGGCTGGTGACGTGACGCAGCACGAAGTCGCGCAGGGCCTCGGCGTTCTCGACCGCGACGTGCAGGTAGAAGTCGTCGGCCCCGGCGACGTGGAAGGCCTGCAGCACACCCGGGGTGGCGGCCAGGGCGTCGTACAGCTGGCTCACGTTGGCCATCGTGTGACTGCCCAGCCGTACCTTGATCATCGCCTGTAGGGGGTAGCCGAGCAGCGCCATGTCGAGCTGGGCCCGGGTGCCGGTGACGACCCCGGCCTCGCGCAGCGCCCTGATCCGGTAGGCGCAGGTCGACTCGGCGAGGCCCAGACGGCCGGCCAGCGCCTTGTTGGTGACACCGGCGTCCTCGGCGAGCGCCTTCAGCAGCTGCCGATCGACGTGGTCGACGGTGACCGGCCGTTGCGGGTTCCGCAAAGTGAACGCTCCCTACCGCCGCTGGGCTGCTGAAAAAGTCGAATCATTGCCGACCGGTTACCGATTCGACGGCGACTCTATGTTCATCTTGCGAATTCCGGAACGCTACGAGCATGACGAGCCCCCTGCACAGCGACTCGGTGGCCGTGCACGCCGGCCGGGAGGATCTCACCGCGCTCGGCGTGCACGCCCTCCCCCTGGACCTGTCGTCGACCTATCCCCTGCCGGATCTGGACCGGGGCGGGGAGTCGTACGAGGCGATGGCGACCGGCGGCCACCCGCTGGCCGACGGCGGCGCCGTCTACGCCCGGCTGTGGAACCCGACGGTGGCCCGGTTCGAGACGGCGCTGGCGCGGCTGGAGCAGGCCGAGACGGCGGTGGCGTTCGGGTCGGGCATGGCGGCGATGACCGCGGCGATCCTGGCGCACACCACGATGACCGGGCGGCGGCACGTGGTGGCGGTGCGCCCGCTCTACGGCGGAACCGACCATCTGCTGGCCACCGGGCTGCTCGGCGCCGAGGTGACGTTCTGCTCCGAGACCGAGGTCAGCGGCAGTCTGCGCCCCGACACCGGCCTGGTGATCCTGGAGACCCCGGCCAACCCGACGCTGGACATGGTCGACATCGCGGCCGTCGCCGAGCGTGCGGGTGACGTCCCGGTGTTGGTGGACAACACCTTCGCCACTCCGGTGCTGCAGAATCCGATTACGCTCGGGGCCACCATGGCCCTGCACAGCGCGACCAAATATCTCGGTGGTCACGGCGACGTCGTCGCCGGGGTGATCGCGTGTGCCGAGGAGACCGCCGGCCGGCTGCGGCAGGTCCGGGCGGTCACCGGTGGGCTGCTGCACCCGTGGGGCGCCTACTTGCTGCACCGCGGCCTGACCACGCTGCCGGTCCGGATGCGCGCCCAGCAGGACACCGCCGGCCGGATCGCCGCATGGCTGGCCCGGCACCCGGCCGTCGCCCGGGTGCACTATCCCGGCCTCGACGGCGACCCTCGCGGGCTGCTGTGCCGCCAGTCGCGCGGCCCGGGCGCCATGATCTCGGTGGCGCTGCGCGGCGGGTTCGAGGCCGCCTGCCGTCTGACCACCGGCACCCGGCTGTTCACCCACGCCGTCTCGCTCGGCGGGGTGGACTCGCTGATCCAGCATCCGGCCGCGCTCACCCACCGGCCGGTGGCGCCGCACGCCCGCCCGGCGGCCGACCTGGTGCGGCTCTCGGTCGGCCTGGAGCACGCCGACGATCTGATCGCCGACCTCGACCGAGCTCTCACCGCCCACCGGAGGCCCTGATGACTTCTCCCGCGCCCGACGTCGAGGTCCTGCGCGAGATCGCCCGGCGGGTGCTGTGGCTGTCGGCGTCGATCGTCGACGCCGCCAACGCGGGGCGGCCCAACGACTCGGGGGTCAAGGTGGGCGGCCATCAGGCGTCCAGCGCCTCGATGGTCGACATCATGGTGGCCCTGTGGTTCGCCGAGCTGACCGCGCAGGACCGGGTGTCGGTCAAGCCGCACGCGTCGCCGGTGCTGCACGCCGTCAACTATCTGCTCGGCGATCTCGACGAGTCGTATCTGCCGAGGCTGCGCGAGAAGGGCGGCCTCCAGTCGTACCCCTCGCGGTTGAAGGATCCGGACACCGTCGACTTCTCCACCGGGTCGGTCGGGATCGGCGCGACGGCCGCGCTGTGGGCGGCGATGGCCCACCGCTACCTCACCTCGCAGTTCTCCGGGACCCCGGCGGGGGCCGGTTCGTCAGCCTGCTCGGTGACGCCGAGCTCGACGAGGGCGCGATCTGGGAGGCGGTGATGGACCCGGCGGTGGCCCGGATGGGTGAGCTGCTGTGGGTCGTCGACCTGAACCGGCAGTCGCTGGACCGGGTCGTGCCGGACATCCAGATCGCCAAGCTGCAGGGCATGTTCGCGGCGGCCGGCTGGCAGGTGGTCGTGCTCAAGTGGGGCCGGATCATCTCCGAGCTGTTCGAGCGGCCGGGCGGGCCGGCGCTGCAGGCCCGGCTCGAGACGATGCCCAACGAGGAGTACCAGCGGATGCTGCGGGCACCGGAGCAGACGGCCGAGCGCATCCTGGCCGCCGGCGACTCGCTGCCGGGCGCCTCCGAGCTGAAGGCGCTGCTCGACGAGATCGCCCCGGACGAGCTGGCCGCCGCCGTCCGTGACCTGGGCGGCCACGACATCGGCCTGCTGGTCGACACGTTCCGGTCCGTCGACGCGGACGCGGACCGCCCGACCGTGGTGTTCGCCTACACCGTCAAGGGCCGCGGCCTGCCGACCGAGGGCCATCCGAACAATCATTCGGCGCTGCTGACCGGCGCGCAGATGGCGGTGCTGGCGGAGTCCTCGGGGATGGACCGGGCCGCGCCGTGGCAGCGGTTCGATCCGGACAGCGCGGCCGGGCGGCTCTGCGCCGACCGGGGGCGGGCGCTGCGTCGGGAGCCGGTGGCGGCCCCGGCGCCGGTCAGCGTGCCGGCCCAGCTCGGTCACCCCTACCGCAAGCCGATCAGCACGCAGGCGGCGCTCGGCCGGCTGCTGGCCGACCTGCCACGGGACGCGCCGGGGGCGGCGAGCCGGGTGGTCACCTGCTCCCCCGACGTGGCGTCCTCCACCAACCTGGGCGGCTGGATCAACAAGACCGGGGTCTGGTCGGTGCAGGACCGGCACGACTGGTTCGCCGACGACGCCGAGCGGGTGCTGCGCTGGCAGGAGAACCGCAACGGCCAGCACATCGAGCTGGGCATCGCCGAGGTCAACCTGGTGTCGCTGCTCGGTGAGCTGGGCGCCACCTGGTCACGGTGGGGTGAGCGGCTCATCCCGATCGCGACGCTGTACGACCCGTTCGTCTCGCGCGCTCTGGAGCCGTGGTCGTACGGGATCTACGCGGGCGGCCAGTCGATCCTGGTCGGCACGCCGTCCGGGGTGACCCTGGCGCCGGAGGGTGGCGCCCACCAGTCGATCACGACGCCGTCGATCGGGCTGGAGCAGCCGGGTTGTGTGGCCTGGGAGCCGGCGTTCGCGCAGGACCTGGAGTGGTGCCTCCTGCACGCGATGGGCCGGGTCGGCGTGCCGGGTGGCACCTCGGCGTACTTCCGGCTCTCCACCCGGCCGATCGACCCGCAGCTGGCGGCCGTCCCGGAGGACCCGGCGCTGCGGGAGCGCCGTCGCCGGCAGGCGGTGGCGGGCGGCTACCGGCTGTCCGCCCGGGGCGCCGCGGGCGCCGAGGACGTCACCCTGGTCGGCGTGGGCGCGATCATGCCGGAGGTGATCGCGGCGGCCGAGGCTCTGGCCGTCGCCGGTGTGAACGCCGGTGTGGTGTGCCTGACCAGCCCGGATCTGGTGTTCCGGTCGTTTCAGCAGCGCGGCAGCCGGGACGCCGGGACGGGCGGCGACATCCTGGCCGAGCTGTTCCCGGACGGCCGCCGCGCGCCGCTGGTGACGGTGCTGGACGGGCATCCGCACACGCTGGCGTTCCTCGCGGCGGTCCGTGGCGACCGGATCCGGTGCCTGGGCGTGACCGAGTTCGGCCAGTCGTCGAGCCTGGCCGACGCCTACCGGCTGCACGGCATCGACACGGCGTCCATCGTGGACGCGGCCCTGACCCTGGCCGGGCGCTGACCGCTCACACCTTGGCGACCTTGATCTCGCCCTGCCGGTGCTGGTGGATGCCGGTGGCGACGCCGGCGACCAGGACGGCCGCGCAGAGCCCGACCAGCACGGGCGGGCGCAGGTCGAGCGCGGTGATCACCACGATCGCCGGGATGCCGAGGCCCGGCCAGATCAGGGCGGGCTTCGGGCGGCGGGACAGCACACCCTGGATGACGGCGGCGCTGAGCAGGTAACCGGCCAGGCCGACACCGAGCACGCCACGGGCGCCGGCGCCGAGGTGGTCGTCGGAGCCGTGCGCGATGGCGTGTTCCAGGCCGACCGCCACGGCGGCCAGGCTCACCGCGACCGGCAGGTGGGCGTACACGTAGAAGTCGTGCACGCCCTCGCGCGTCCGCTCGCCGCCCTCCTGGACCAGGCGGCGTTTCGCGGCGCCGCCGGACAGGTCGAAGTAGGACCACCACAGGGCGGCGGTCAGCAGGAACGCGGCCGCGGCGGTGGTCGTCACGCCCGAGGTCCACTTGCCGTCGTGCAGGCCGTGCACGGTGGCGGCGACCGACTCGCCGAGCAGCAGGATGACGAAGAGGCCGAACCGCTCGGGCAGGTGCTCCATGTGCAGTGGCGGAGAGTCCGGCTTGCGGGCGCTCAGCGCCGGGCCGAGCAGGTCGACGAACACGCCGGCCGCCCACAGGACGTAGCGGCCGGGCGCGGGCACGGCGAGCGAAACCAGCCAGAGGGCGCCGCCGGCGGCGTGGCCGAGCAGGTACGGCCGGATACCGGCCCGGGTCTCCGGAAGCGTCCGCCACACCCGTAGGTAGCCGAGGACGAGCACGGCGCGCAGGATGACGTAGCCGGCGACGAACCAGGTCCAGGCCGGGCCGGTGACCTGGTCGGCCGCCGCGGCCATCATGATCACGCCACCCATGCCGATCAGCGTGAGCAGCCGGAAGATCGCGTCGTCGGTGTCGAACCGGTTGGCGTACAGGGTGGCGCTGGCCCACGCCCACCAGCCGATCGCGACGAGGGCCGCGAACCGCAGTCCGCCGGTGAGCGTCTCGTCCTTGGCCAGCAGGTCCGCGCAGCCGGCCACGAACAGCACGAATGCGAGGTCGAAGAAGAGCTCGAGCCGGGTGGCCGAGCGGTTGGACTCCTGGTTCACGTCCGGCTCGCGAACCAGCTCGCGTTCCTCGCGATCCTCACGGTCGAGGCGCTCGCGGTCCTCGGCGGGGGTGGTGGGTTCCTCTGACACGGCTCCGCCCTACCCGCCGGGCCCGGGTTCCAACCGGGTTCGGCGGGCAGGGCGCTGTGCCGCGGTCAGCGGGCCTGGTAGAGGGCGGTCACCTCCGTGTCGGTCAGTGCCCGGTCGACGGCGTGCACACCGTCGACCGCGCCGGACCAGAAGTCGACCCGGTTGCCGGCGTACTTGGCGCGGCCCACCGACAGCGGGCCGGTGCCGACCACGTCGGGACCTGCCGGTACGGTCGCGGCCCGGACGCCGTCGACGTAGAGGCGGATCTCGCCGGTGGCGTGGTCGCGGACGCCGGCCAGGTGGTACCAGCGGTTCAGCTCGGGCGTCGTCACCAGCCGGGCCCGGTTGCCGCCGGGCGTGCTGAAGGCGAAGGCGCCCTGGCCGTACTGCAGGTAGAAGGGGTTCTCGGTGCGGCGGCCGTCCTGGCTGACCGCGGTCACGTAGTTGCCGGGCAGCCGGTCGAGCGTGACCCAGGCCGAGACCGTGTAGTCCTTCGTCGTGTCGAGAACCGGCGCGGCGGTGTCGGCGTAGTCACCGTCACCGTCGAGCTTGAGCGCCGACCCGGTGACGCCCGGCGTCCACGCGGCGTTGCCGGTCAGGGTCAGGTGGCTGTCGCCGCCGCTGTCGCGGGCGGTCGTGCCGCTGTTCTCGTCCAGGTTCCAGTCGCCGTGACCCGGGTACGTCCGGGCCTGCCCGGAAGCCGCTCCGGCCGCGATCACCTTGGCGTTGACCGCCCGTACCGCCGCGGGGTCGACCTTGATCTCCCGACGGTCGTAGGTCCAGAGGCCGTTGAGCTCGGTCTCCAGGTCGGTGATCTGGGTGTAGACCGAGCCGGACAGCTCGTTGGCTGCGGCCTCCAGGTAGTACCGCTCGGTGTTGTCGACGTATCTGGCGGTCAGGGCCGCCTTGTCGGCGACGCCGCTGTAGATGACGGCCGGCGGGCCGGGCCACATGTGCCCCGGGGTGCGCAGCGTGAAGCCGCCGTGCTCGCCGTCCATCGCGATGCGGGTGGCGTCCGGGTAGGGCGGGTCGTTGTTGACGTAGTCGTGGTGGTCGATCACGTCACCCTTGCCGGAGTCGCCCTTGGAGTTGCAGCAGTTGACACCGCTGTGCGCGTTGAGGATGCGCGACGGGTCCTCGGCCTTGATCTGGGTGGCGATCTGGCCGGTGGCGGTGCGGTCCCATTCACCCCAGCCCTCGTTGAAGACGATCCAGCCGATGATCGACGGGAAGTTGTGCAGCTGGCGCATCATCTCCCGGCCCTGGCTGAGGAACGCCTCCTGGCCGGCGGTGCTGTTGATGTCGGCCGACACGAAGTCCTGCCAGACCAGCAGGCCCAGCTCGTCGGCGTGCCGGTACCAGCGGGCCGACTCGACCTTGATGTGCTTGCGGACCGCGTTGAAGCCGAGCTTCTTCGTCTCGACCAGGTCGAACCTCAGGGCGGCGTCGCTGGGCTGGGTGTAGAGGCCGTCCGGCCAGAACCCCTGGTCCAGGGTGGCCAGCGAGAAGATCGGCTTGCCATTCAAGGTCAACTTCGGGAAACCACCGACATTCTGTACGGCTACCTCACGCAGGCCGAAGTACCCGCGGACGGTGTCGCCGCCGAGCTTCACGTCGACGTCGTAGAGGTACGGGTCGTCGGTGCTCCAGAGTCGCGGCTTGGCGATCTTGACGGTGAGGTCGGCGTTGGCGGGACCTCTCGCCGTACCCACCGATTTGCCCTTCTTGTCGGTCACGGTGACCGTCGCCGCCTTGGCGGAGGTCGAGTTGATCTTCACCTTGACCGATCCGGTCGCGACGTCCGGGGTGAGGACGAGGCCGTCGATCCCGGCCGCGACGACCGGCTCCAGCCAGACCGTCTGCCAGATGCCCGACGTGGGCTCGTAGACGATGCCGCCCGGGTTGAGCGACTGCTTGCCCTTGGGCTGGTTCGGCCCGGTCACGTCGGTGACGCCGACGATGATCTCCTGCGGGCCGTGCTTCCTGAGCGCATCGGTGATGTCGGCCGTGAACGCCGTGTATCCGCCGGTGTGCTCGGTCACGAGGGTGCCGTTGACCCAGACCTTGGCCTGGTAGTCGACCGCGCCGAAGTTGAGCTTGATCCGCTTGCCCTTCCAGCCGCCCGGGACGGTGACGAGCTTGCGGTAGAACATGTGGTCCTCGCGCCGCTCGATACCGGACAGCTGGGACTCGACCGGGAACGGCACGGTGATCTTCTCGGCCAGCCTCTGCCCGAAGACCGGCGGCGCACCGGCCTCGGCGCCGGCGAACTCCCACTGCCCGTTGAGGTTGAGCCAGTCCTTGCGGATCAACTGCGGGCGCGGGTACTCGGGCAGCGGGTGACGCTTGTCGACCCGATCGCCCCAGGGGGTGGTGAGCCGGTGTGTGGACGCGTTCGCCGCCGAGCGGATCACCTGCGGAACCGTCTCGCCACCGACGACCAGGCCACCCGTGCCGTCGTAGGCGACGCGGACCTTCTGGTTCTTCTGCACCTTCTCGGCGAGCGTGACCACGACCTTGTCGCGGTGCTTGCGGACGCCCGCGATCGGGAACGGCGTCGTGTCGACCTCGACCTTCAGGTGCTGGGCGAGAGCGCCGACGGCGTCCACAGTCGCGTCGAAGTCGGCGATCAGCGTCTTCCCGTCCGACTGGACGGCGAAGGCGACCGGGAAGATCTGGAAGCCGTCCGGCGGCGTGAAAGCGCTCTCCGGGACGATCTGCCTGTCGATCCCGGCGCCCGACCAGCGCAGGAACAGGTTCGCGCCGCCGACGTCCTGGAACATCTCGATGCGTACGGCGTGCGCCTCCCCCGCCACCAGCGACACCGGCGCGCTGACCTGCTCGCGGTCCCAGTCACCGACCCAGTGGTCGATCACCGGCTGCTCGTCGATCAGGAGGCGGAACCCGTTGTCGCCGATCATGTGGAACGTGTAGTCGCCGGTGGCCGGGGCGGTGATCTTCCCGGTCCAGCGGGCGGTTGTGTGCTCGGTGCGCCCGGTCAGCGACTCGAACGCGCCGGCCAGGCCGGGCAGGTCGATGTTCGGGTCGAGCACGATCCCGCCGAGCTCGGCGAAGTCACGGGCGCCCGGGGCGGACATCCGGAAGTACTCACCCTTGAGGCCGTGGACTCCCTCGGCGGCCGAGGCGGGGCCGGCGGGGACGGTGAGGGCGGACAGGACCAGGAGGACGGCGAGGAGCAGTGGCCTCCAGGGCAATCGCGGCATCGATTGTTTCCCTTCGATCAGCGGCACATTGCAAACACACTGAACTATTTACATGCATGAAGTCAACAGAAGAAAACAGCTTCGGACACGTTCGCGCGGATCCCGCCACCACCGACCCTGATCCGCCCGTCCATATAACGGATTTCCCATCGATAGTTTCGCCATTTTTCCGCCTCGCTGGCAATGAATCATGTCTATCTGTTGCGGAAAAGACCACGTAGGATGCCATCGAATTACCGATAGTTTTCCGTAAGTTTCGGTAGACCGTTCCCCGTGGCCGAGGAGGCTCATCCCCCGATGAACAGACAGAGAAGATGGCGCGCCGCCACCATCACCGGCATGGTCGTCGTCATGACGGCGGCCACCGCGGTCCTGTGGCAGGGCACCTCCAGCGCCGGCACCACCCTGGGTGTCTCCGCCGCCGAGCGGGGCCGCTACTTCGGCACCGCGATCGCCGGCGGCCGGCTGAGCGACTCGCAGTACACGAGCATCGCCAACCGTGAGTTCAACATGATCACGGCCGAGAACGAGATGAAGCTCGACGCGACCGAGCCCAACCAGGGCCAGTTCAGCTTCGGCTCCGGCGACCAGATCGTGAACTGGGCGGTCGCCAACGGCAAGCGGGTCCGCGGCCACACCCTCGCCTGGCACTCGCAGCAGCCGAGCTGGATGCAGCGGATGGAGGGATCCTCACTGCGGCAGGCGATGCTCAACCACGTCACCCGGGTCGCCACCTACTACCGCGGCAAGATCTACGCCTGGGACGTGGTGAACGAGGCCTTCGCCGACGGCTCCTCCGGCGCCCGCCGCGACTCCAACCTGCAGCGCACCGGCAACGACTGGATCGAGGCCGCCTTCCGGGCCGCCCGCTCCGCCGACCCGAACGCCAAGCTCTGCTACAACGACTACAACACCGACAACTGGTCACACGCGAAGACGCAGGGCGTCTACCGGATGGTCCAGGACTTCAAGTCCCGCGGCGTGCCGATCGACTGCGTCGGCTTCCAGGCGCACTTCAACTCCGGCAACCCGGTGCCCAGCAACTATCACACCACCCTGCAGAGCTTCGCCGACCTCGGCGTGGACGTGCAGATCACCGAGCTCGACATCGAGGGCTCCGGGTCGAGCCAGGCCGACCAGTACCGCGGCATCGTCCAGGCCTGCCAGGCGGTGGCCCGGTGCACCGGCATCACCGTGTGGGGCGTGCGCGACAGCGACTCGTGGCGCGCCTCCGGCACGCCGCTGCTGTTCAACGGCAACGGGCAGAAGAAGGCGGCGTACGACGCGGTGCTCGCCCAGCTGAACACCGGGCAGCCCACCAACCCCAGCCCGTCGTCGCCCGGCCCGTCCACCAGCCCGACGACCGACCCCGGTGGCGGCGGCTGCACGGCCACCTACAGCGAGGGCCAGAAGTGGAACGACCGCTTCAACGGCCAGGTCACCGTGACCGGGAGCAGCAACTGGATCGTCACCGTGACGGTCGGCTCCCCGCAGCGCATCACCGCCACCTGGAACGTCAGCGCCACCTGGGACTCCAGCGGCAACGTGATGACCGGCCGCCCGAACGGCGGCGGCAACACGTTCGGGTTCACCGTCCAGCACGGCGGCAACTGGGCCTGGCCCACGCTGACCTGCCGGACCTCCTGAGACGTCGGCGCCTGGTCACTCCGGTGGGGTGACCAGGCCCATCTCGTACGCGATGATCACCAGATGCACCCGGTCACGGGCGTCCAGCTTGGTGAACAGCCGGGCCACGTGAGCCTTGGCCGTCGCCGGGCTGATGTGCAGATCGGTGGCGATCTCGGCGTTGGACCGGCCGCGGCCCACCAGCGTCAGCACCTCCCGTTCCCGCTCGGTGATCGTGTCGTCCGCGCGGCGCCGGGCCGGCGGCGACTGCCCGGGGGCGGCCCCGGCGGTGAAGTGCCGGATCAGGCGGCGGGTGACGCTCGGAGCGATCAGCGCGTCCCCGCCCGCGACCACCCGGACGGCGCCGAGGATGTCGTCCAGCGCCATGTCCTTGACCAGGAAGCCGCTGGCCCCGGCACGCAGGGCGGCGTACACGTACTCGTCGTCGTCGAAGGTGGTGAGGACGAGCACCTTGGCCGGGTCGGGATCGGCCGTCACGTGGCCGGTGGCCTCGATGCCGTCCATCACGGGCATCCGGATGTCCATGACGATCACGTCCGGTCGCAACTCCCGGAACAACCGGACCGCCTCCGCGCCGTTGGCGGCCTCCCCGGCGACCTCGATGTCCTCGGCGTCGTTGATCAGGACCCGCAGGGCGCTGCGGATCAGCGGCTGGTCGTCGGCGAGCACCACCCGGATGACAGTGCTCTCCGGGACCGTCATCGCGTCGACTCCGGCAACGGGATGCGGGCGCTGACCCGGAACCCGCCCTCGGGCCGCGGACCGGCGTCGAACTCACCGCCGAGCAGGCCGACCCGCTCCCGCATGCCGGTGATCCCGTTCCGGCTGCCGTCGGTGTCGCCGCCCGCGCCGTGCCCGTCGTCCTCGATCTCGATGGTCAGCGTGCCGGACTCCTGCCGGACCGCGACGTCGCACCGGCCGACACCGGCGTGCCGGATCACGTTGGTCACCGCCTCCTGCACGATCCGGTAGGCGGACAGGTCGATGTCCGGCGGCAGCGGCCCGGCGTCGCCGTCGCGCCGCAGGCCGACCTCCACACCGGCCTGCGCGCTACGCGCCACCAGACCGTCGAGATCGGCCAGGCCCGGCGCCGGATCCCGGGGCGCCGCACCGGATCCCGCATCGGTACGCCGCAACGAGCCCAGCATCCGGCGCAACGCCGCCGCGGTGTCCCGGCTCGTCTCCTCGATGTTGGCCAGCGCGGTCCGCGCCTCGGCAGGCTGGGTGTCGATCACCCGGCGGCCCATCCCGGCCTGGACGGCGATGACGGCGATGCTGTGCGCCACCATGTCGTGCAGCTCCCGGGCGATCCGCAGCCGCTCCGCCTCCACCGCGCGGGCCTCGGCCTGCTCCCGCTGCGCCTCGGCGTGCCGGCGGCGCTGCCGGACCGAGTCGCCGATCAGCCAGGCGGTGACGACCGCGAGGATCAGGATGGTGGGGATCGTCGTCAGGTCGCCGGCATTCTCGAAGAGCAGGACCAGCGCCACCTGTACGGTTCCGGTGATCACCGCGGCCGCGATCGACACCGGCCTCGTCCTGGTAGCCGCCACGTTGCCGGCCATGATGTCGGCGAAGACCGCGAAGACGAACAGCACCGCCCGTTCCGGGACGTTGCCGGAGATGGCGAGCACGGCGACCACCCCACCGCCGGTCAGCAGCACGGACAGGGCCGCCGTCGGCGAGCGGCGGGCCAGGGGGATCGGCAGGAGCACCGCCACCACGATGGCGAGCCCCTGCAGCAGCGAACCGTCCCCCGGCGAGTTGATCGCGGTGAGCAGGGCGAACGGGAACAGCAGCGCGCCGATCCAGGCGAGCACGGCGCCGATCCGGCTTCGTACGGTGGACATGCGGCCGACTGTAACGACGCGGAGATCATGCGGGCATCGGCTCGTGGGATTACGCCCACGGGCCACCCCCGCTGTGATCCACGGGCCGATGTGACCGCGCCGCCGTCCCGGCACGGTGATCGCCATGAATCTGATCAAGCGGCTGCGGACGATCCTGGCGGTGATCGCGGTCATCGTCGCGCCGGCCGCGGGCTCGGTGCTGGCCCCGCCCGCGACGGCGTCGGCCCTGCCCCGGCCGGGTGGGACGCCTGGCGGGCCGAGCACCCCCACCCGCGGGATCCGGCGGCGGCCCGTGCCTGGTTCGCGACGCTGTCCGACTGGGAGCGGCAGAGGCTGGCGGCCCGGCATCCGGGTGTGGTCGGCAACCTGGACGGCGCCCCGGTGGCCCTGCGGTACGAGGCGAACCGCCGTGCCATGCTCGCGGCCGGGATCGACCGGCCGGACGGCGACTTCCTGCTGTTCGACCCGCGCGGGCGGGGCCGGGTCGCCCAGGTCTTCGGAGATCCGACGACAGCGCGGCGGATCGCGGTGCTGGTACCGGGCATGCGCAACCGGCTGCAGAACTTCTGGCGCGGGGTGGGCGGGCAGGCCTACCGCTCACCGGCCGTCTGGGCCGCCGACCTGCACCGGGCCGGGGGCTCCGACGACTTCGCGGTGATCGCGTGGCTCGGCTACGACACGCCGCAGGGAGTCGACGAGGCCGCCCGCGCGAACCTGGCAGACACCGGCGCCGACGCGCTCGTCACGTTCGTGGACGGGCTCGTCGCGGTCCGCCCACAGGCCACGATCGCGCTGCTCGGGCACAGTTACGGGTCGACGGTGATCGGGCACGCCGCGCCCCGGCTCGACGCGCGGGTCACCGACATCGCCGTGTTCGGCAGCCCCGGCCTCGGCGTGGACGACGTCACCGCCCTGCGGACCGGCGCCCGGGTGTGGGCGGGGCAGAGCGAACAGGACTGGATCAGCTGGTTGCCCGGGGGCCGCATGCTCGGTCTGGGACACGGCATCGCACCGTCCGACCCGGAGTTCGGCGCCCGCCCGTTTCCCACCGCCGACGTCCACGACCACGACCACTACCTGTCGCCCGGCACCGACTCGCTGGCGGCGCTGACCCGGATCGCCGGAGGACCGTCATGAGCCTGGCCGCACGGATCGAGGCCGCCACCCCGGCACACCGGGACCGGACCATCGACGCGCTGCGGGCCGTCGCGATCGTCGGCGTGGTCCTCGGGCACTGGCTCGTCTCCGCGATCGTCAGCGACCCGGCGCGGCCCTCGGCATGGCACGGCGCGAGCCCGCTGCAGGACCGGCCGGCGCTGATCCCGGCGACATGGCTGCTGCAGACTCTCGGGCTGTTCTTCTTCGCCGGTGGCTACGCCGCCGCCCGGAGCAGCGGCGGAATCGGTGGCAACGCGGCGGCGCGCGACGGCCGGACGGGCGGAATGCCGCGGTGGCTGGGCGCCCGACTCGCCCGCCTGGCCCGGCCGGTCGCGGTGCTCGCCGCGGTGTGGCTACCCGCCTGGCTGCTGCTGAGTGTCACCGGAGCGCCGGACAGCACCCTGCACGTGGTGCGGTCGCTGCTCGTACACCCGATGTGGTTTCTCCTGGTCTTCATCGCTCTGACCGTGCTCGCCCCGCTGCTGCGCGCCGCCGTCGCCCGCTACCGGCTGTGGTCGCTGCTGCCGTCGCTGGCGCTCGTCGTGCTCTGCGACGTGACCCGGCACCTCGACACGGCGCAGTGGCTGCATCCGATCGCCACGGTGGGTGGGTGGGCCGCGCCGTACCTGCTCGGCATCGCCCTGGCCCGCGATGTCCTGCCGCGCCGGGCCGGTCTCGTGCTGCTGCCCGGCGGTGTCGCCGCCGGCGCCGGCCTGGTGCTGCTGGCCGGCTATCCGGCCAGTGCGGTCGGGGTGCCCGGCGACGGCTGGTCCAACCTCGACCCGCCGTCGCTGTTCGCCCTCGCCCTGGCCGCCGCGCAGCTCGGCGTGTTCCTGCTGGTCCGCGACCGGCTCGGCGGATGGCTGCGGCGGCCGGCCGTGTGGGCGCCGGTCGCCGGGCTCAACCTGGCGGCGATGACCGTGTACTGCTGGCACCAGAGCGCCCTGCTGCTGGTCAGCTTCGCCGGGCTGCTCGCCGGGCCGCTGCCCGGACTGCTGGACGACCCGGCCGGGGCCTGGCCCGTGCACCGGTTGCTCTGGACTCCGGTCTTCGCGCTCGCCCTGGCCGGGCTCTGTTCAGCCTTCCACCGTTTCGAGAGGTGACTCAGGCCGTGGCGGCGCTCGCCACGCGCAGCGCGTCGGCGGCGTGCTGGTTCATGTCGAGCTCGCTGTGGATCACGTCGAGGATCCTGCGGTCGGTCCCGATCACGAAGGTCATCCGCTTGGTGCTCAGCGCGCCGAGGTTGAGTCGGCGCTTCACCCCGTACGCCTCGATGGTCGCCGAATCGACGTCGGAGAGAAGCGGGTAGTCGAAGGTGTGCGCCTCGGCGAACTGCTTCTGCTTCTCGACCGGGTCGCGGCTGATGCCGACCCGCTGGACCCCGGCCGCCCGATACTCGGCGGCCAGATCGCGGAAGTGACAGGCCTCCGCGGTGCACCCGCGGGTCATCGCGGCCGGATAGAAGAAGAGGACCACGGGCCCGTCGGCGACCAGATCGCTGAGCCGCCGTGTTGTGCCGTTCTGGTCAGGAAGTTCAAAATCGGGCGCGAGGTCGCCCTTGTCGATGCTCACCCCGACGAGGGTACGACGATCTCATCACCACCGATACCTGCTGGAGGGTTACGTGCTGCAACTACCCGCCGTCCTCGCCGCACTGGTCATGGCCGCCGCCCCGCTCGCCGTCCCGGCCGCGCCCGCCGGAGCCGGGCCCGTCATCGATCAGAACTTCGCCGACCCCGACGTGATGAAGGTCGGCCGCACCTACTACGCCTACGCCACCAACAGTGACGGCCGTAACATCCGGTGGGCCACCTCCACCGACCTGGTCGGCTGGACGGTGCGGGAGAGCGACGCCCTGCCCACTCTGGGCGCCTGGGTGGATCCCGACTGGACGTTCCCACCCGGCGGCTCCGGGGACCGCGGCGTCTGGGCGCCCGAGGTGTTCGCGACCGGGCCGCGCAGCTTCGTCATGTGGTATACGGCGCACGACCGTGCGTCCGGCAAGCAGTGCATCGGGGCGGCCACCGCCACCTCGCCGGGCGGCCCGTTCGTTCCCGAGGACACCGCGCTGGTCTGCACCCCGGAGATCGGGGGCGCCATCGACGCGTCCTCGTACGCCGAGAGCGGGCGGCGTTACATCCTGTGGAAGAACGACGGCAACTGCTGCGCACAGGACACGTGGCTGCGCCTGCAGCAGGTCAGCGCGGACGGGCTGCGCCGCGTCGGCGCCGAGACTCCGCTGATCAAGCAGAACAAGCCGTTCGAGGGGACGCTCGTCGAGGCGCCGACACTGGTCAAGCGCGGTGGGGCGTACGTGCTGTTCTACTCGGCCAAC
This sequence comes from Actinoplanes sp. CA-252034, assembly GCF_050956125.1. NCBI lineage: Bacteria > Bacillati > Actinomycetota > Actinomycetes > Micromonosporales > Micromonosporaceae > Actinoplanes > Actinoplanes sp. CA-252034. Next base: position 3,552,536 of record NZ_CP191846.1, on the reverse strand, counting down.
TTCTTCGGCAACGGCAGCTACGTGAGCAGCTATGCCACCGCGTCGCGGCTACGTGGCCCGTACACCAAGGCCTCCGCTCCCCTGATGACCACCGATGCGTTCGCGGGGCCGTGCGCGGGCCGGGCGGGCAGGACGTCGTGGTCGGCCCCGACGGTCGCGACCGGATCGTCTTCCACGGCTGGAACGCCGGGTTCGACTACCGGGCGATGTACACGCGGCGGCTCGACTGGCTGGACGGGCGGCCCGTCGTCGAGGGCGCCAAGATCCGTTATGAGGCCGAGGACGCCGACTTCGCCCGCGCCAACGCCCGGTACGCCGCCGGCGGCGCCAGCAACGGCGTGGTGGTCGGCGGTATCGACTTCGCCGACAGCCGGGTGACCTTCACCGTCCGGGTACCACGGGCCGGCGAGTACCGGCTCTTCACCCGCTTCGCCAACGGGTCCGACGGGGGCGCGGCGAGCCACACCCTGACCGTCAACGGCGTCGCCTCCGGCGCGGTCGACTATCCGGTGACCGGGTGGGACAACTGGCAGGTCAGCGAACGGTCCGTGACTCTGAAGGCGGGAGACAACCTCGTCTCGTACGGCAAGGGCGCGCTCTACGCCGAGATCGACGCCATCGACGTCGCCTGACCGGCCTATCGAAAACACCCGATGTGCGGATGCCTACTAGCCTGGTCACGACCAGAATGATCGGCGCGGCGGAGGTAGGCATCCGCCATCGAGGGTGGGGTTTCGTCTGATGAGCGGCTGGGAGCTGACCGGCTACACGACTGTTCGTGGGCTCGGCGCCGGGGCGTCGGGCAGTGTCGTGCTCGCCACCCACGACGAGACCGGCACCCCGGTCGCGATCAAGTACCTGACCCAGACCCTCGGGGACGAGGCCTCGTTCCGGGCCGCGTTCCGGCGCGAGGCCCAGCTCCTCGGCGAGATCGACGATCCGTACGTGTCCCGGCTCTACGAGTACGTCGAGTCCGCCGACGGCGCGGCGATCGTCATGGAGCTGGTCAACGGGGTGTCGCTGCGGCACATGCTGCGCGAGCACGGTCCGACCACCCCCGAGTCGGCGCTGGCCGTGCTGAAGGGCTCGCTCTCCGGGCTGGCGGCGGCCCACGCGCACGGTGTCGTGCACCGCGACTACAAGCCGGAGAACGTGCTGGTCACCGGTGAAGGGCTGAGCAAACTCGCCGACTTCGGCATCGCCACGCCGGTCGGCCACGGCACCGGGACCGTCGTCACCGGCACACCCCGCTACATGGCCCCCGAGCAGTGGACCGGGGCCCCGGCGACACCCGCGTGCGACATCTACGCCGCCACCGCCACGTTCTTCGAGTGCCTCACCGGCAGGCCGCCGTACGACGGGGCGAACCTGTTCGCCCTGCACGACCAGCACACCAACGCGCCCATCCCGACCGACCCGGCCCCGGAGCCGGTGCACGACCTGCTCCGGTACGGGCTGGCCAAGCAACCCGCCGACCGGCCCCCGCACGCGCTCGCGTTCCTCGCCCTCCTGGAACAGGTCGCCGGTGCGGCGTACGGCGAGGACTGGGAAGAGCGTGGCGTGCAGGAGCTCGCCCGGCGGGCCGCGCTGCTCGCCGCGCTGTGGCCGTTCCCGGACGGCAACGCGGGTGCCACCGCCGTCGCCACGACGACGCTCGGCGCCACATCCGGCGGCGCCACATCCGGCGCCGGCGCCCGTGGCAGCCGCACCTGGACCGCGGTGGCCGGGGGCGCCGTGGTCGTGGCGTTGCTGATCGGCGGGGTGGGCTACCGGTACGCGTCCGCCGCCGAGGAGGACACGGTCGTCTCGGGCGGCCCGACCGTCCCGGTCACCGCCGCGGCGACTCCGGTGACCGGCGGCCCGTCCGGGGTGACGCCCCCGGTCGCGCCGGCCGGCCCGAGCGCCTCCGTCACGGCCACTCCCTCGGACACGCCCACCTCCACGCGGCCGGCCGACACCGGGGGCACACCCGGCAAGTCACCGTCGGTGAGGCCCAGCAAGTCGACGTCGTCCGCACCGTCGTCGTCGCCCAGCCCGTCGGTGAGCACCTCCCCCACTCCCTCGGACACCACGGCACCCACGGTCGGCACGGTCAGCGCCAGCCCCACGTCGATCGAGGGGGAGAGCTGCCCGTACGGTTCCCGGGCCAGCACCGTGACGGTCACCGTCACCGACGACGTGAGCCCGGCGGGCGATCTCTCCGTCACCTTCCGCTACACCCTCAACGGCTCCACCTCATCCGGCGTGATGACGTCGATCGGGCGGGGACGCTTCCAGGGGACCCTGGGCCCACTGCCGGGCCCGCGGACGACCACCCGGATCCCGATCACCGTCGTGGCGGTCGACGCGGCCAAGAACACCGGCCGGTCGGCGTCGACGGCGTACGTGACTCTCAACAACTACTGCACCCCCGGCTAGGAGCGCGCTGGTGACGACCTGGGGAGGGGCGGCGTGACCCGTCCGGAAGAGCCCTTCGACGACCGCACGGTGCCCGTGGCGGGCCATCCGTGGGCGGCGGCCGACCAGCCCGGCCCGACGGTCCACCTCGGCGGGCCCACCACGTACCTCGGCCAGCCCACCGTCAACCTCGGCCAGCCGACCGCGCACCTCGGCCAGCCCACGGTCAACCTCGGTCAGCCCACGGTCTACTCGGGGGTTCCACGGCACATTCCGGTCATCTCGATCCGGGCGCGACCGTCGGCCTCGGCTCGGCGGGCGGCGCGGACGGATCGGCGCCCACCGTCCGTGCCCAGAACGAGTTGCGGTTCGGGCCCGGCGTGCCGGCGGCTCCGGCGGGTGCCCCCGCCTGGCCGGGGGCGACCACGACGACGCGCCGCCGGCGCCCGCTCTGGCGCCGGCTGGTCTCTCTGGTCTCCAGCCTGCTCACCCTCGTGCTGGTCGGGGTGGTCGGTTTCTACATCTGGCAGCGGCTCAGCCCGCTCGAGGTGGAGGGGGTCACCGTCACCGTGCCCCAGCCCGCCGGCGACCGCTGCGATGTCACCGTGAACGTGGTCGCGACCGTACGCACCAACGGCCGCGGCGGTGTGATCCGCTACCAGTGGTTCCGGTCGGACGCCCCGCCGGGCGCGGTCCTCACCGAGCAGGTGGGAAGCGGCCAGCGCACCGCCGAGCTCACCCTGAAGTGGACGTTCAGCGGAACCGGCACGGCCACCGAGACCGCGACGGTCAACCTTCTCGAACCGTCCCCGCTGCAGGTCGGCACCCAGGTGGCATACCGCTGCCGCGGCTGACCGCTCTTCCCTTCCGCATTCCATCTGGAAACCATGTCGCGCCGGCGAATCACCGTGCATGTTGGACATAGGCCCGTCCGTGGCGCCTTGACCCGGCTCATGCGAGGAAGGTGCGCAGTGACCAGACTCCGTGGTAAGCGTGAAGAACGTGAGAACCATGACGGATCGACCTCGTGGCAGTGGCTCCTCGTCGTGCTCGCGGTCGCGACCGTGGGCGGAATCGGGTATTGGAGTGAGGGAGTCTTCGCGGGAGTGACCGCGGCCGTCGCGACCGCCGGGGTGGCTCAGCAGTTCCTGAAGTGATCCGGCGACTATGCCCTTTGGTAGAGGCGAGTTCGGCTCGCAGACAGAAGTGCCGGCCGTCCGGGATCCATAGCCTTCTCGGCATGGCTGTCACGTTCACCGGGGATGACCGGTTCCCCGCAGTTCTCGCCACCGCCCGGGCCGCGGCCCGCGACGAGCTCGGCACGGTGCATCTGCTGGTGGGTATGGCCGGCGCCGCACCCGACATCACGGCGCTGCTCGGCGTCTTCGACATCACGCCCGCCGTGCTCCGCGCGGTGCTGCGGGACCGGGTGATCGGTGACGGCCCGGCACCGCCGGTGGCGGCCGTCATCCGCGGTCACGAGTCGCTGGCGCTGACCGCAGGGCTGCGGGCCGCGCTGGTGCGGTGTGCCGCCTACCACTCGGGCAACCGCACCTCGAAGCAGCTGCTGGCCACCATTCTCGACGATCCGGGGACCGGGGCGGTGACCCTGCTGCGGTTCTGCGGCGCCGACGTGGAAGCGGTGCGGCGCGCGCTGCGGACCGGCCGGCCGCCGGCCCGCTCGGAGCGGCTTCCCGGGGCGCTGTGGCCGGTGCGTGACAGGTTGATCGGCCGCCGGCAGTACCGCGGGCGTGGCCCCCGGGACTTCCTGGTCTCACTGTTCGCCAGGCAGAGCGTCAACTACGCGGCCGAGCCGGTCCTCTGGGCGTCACTGGAGGCCGACGACGCGGCGAAGCGGCACGGCCGTCCGGCCCGCACCGATGACGTCCTGCTCGCGTTGGTGACGACTTTCGAGGTCGCCGAGGCGTACCCGTATCTGGCCGGCGGCGCCGCCGACCTCTACGACGGCACCCGCGCCCTGCTCGCCGACGTGGACCGGGCCGAGCTGGCCGCCGCGGCCGCCGCCGAGACCGGCGACGACGAGGTGCCGCTCAAGAGCCTGCTCAGAGGCGGTCCGGGCCGGCCGCACGACACGGCTTCGCTGCTGCGGGCGCTGACCGCCCATCCGGGTACGCGTGCCGCTCGGGTACTGCGATCCGTGGGCGGGCCGACGCTCGCCACACGCACCCCGGTCCCCGCCGGCAGCCGGGCCTGACACGCCGGTGACGAGCAGACGGCCCGGGGGGGGGGGGGGGTGGGCCGGGCCGTCGCTTCGAGGAGAGGTCAGCCGCGCGAACGCGGCAGGCAGCACTTCTTGTACTTGAGGCCGGAGCCGCACCAGCAGGCGCCGTTGCGCTCCGGCGGCCACGGGATCCGGGCGGTGCCGGTGGAGAGCGTGGTCGCGTAGGCGGATCGGTTCTCCGCGGTCACCGGATCGCCGCCGACGCCGGCTTGCTTGGTCAGCGCGTCGACCGAGCCGGGGAGCACCGCCAGGTCGGCACGGCCGGTCGCGGCCAGACGGACCAGCTCGTGCTCCAGGCGGGAACGGTGCTCGGCCCAGGTCGTGCCATACACGTCGGTCTGCTTCACCAGGCGGTCGAACTCGGGCTGCGGCCAGAACACCAGATCCGCCGCCGCGGCGGTGGCCGGGCGGGTGGCGGCGTTCGCGAGCCTGGTCTCCAGACGCTCGGCCAGGTTGTCGTGGGTGTCGTGCTGACGGCCCAGCGCGTGGCGCAGACGGTGCCGCTGCTGCAGCAGGAAGAACAGCACCCCGGCGTCGTCGACGTCGGCCGGCTCCGGCGTGCCCCGCTCGGCCAGCGCCTCCTGCACCGCCTCGGTCAGCCACGTCTCCGCCTCGCGGCCGCGACCGCCGACCGCCAGGGCAGCCGTGATGTAGGCGGGCGCGTCCGGGTATTGAGTGAGCAGCGGGCGCAGCGGCTCCACCTCGGCGAACGCCTCGTCACCACGGCCCGCTCGGAACAGGATCCGCGCTCGCAGTGCCCGGGCTCCGGCGGCTGGGCTGTCGTCGCGTTTGCCGTAGGCGTCGAGGGCGGCGTCGACGTATCGCAGCGCGGCGTCGAGCTTGGACCGGCTCTCGGCGATCTCCGCGGCGAGTGTCAGCGCGAGGCCGGCATCCTGTGGGTCGGCGAGCCGCCCGTCGCGGGCGGCTTCGGCCAGGTCGGCGGCCACACCGAGCGGGTCGGCGGCGCCGAGAGCGGACTGCCGGATCTCGTTGAGGTCGGCGCTGGTCAGATCTGCTTTCAAGGACACGCCGCCACGCTACTGCGGGCGGCCGCGCAGCGCTGTTGATCTGAATCACTTCGACTCGGCGGTTCCGGCGGCCGACACGACGAGGTCTTCCCGCCAGACCGACTGGAGAGCCCTCACCAGCGCAAACCCGCGCGCCCGGTGCCGCGGTCCGACCGGCCTTGTCCGATAGGCGACGCAGCGATCGGCCCACCCGGAGCCGGGGCCGCCCCGCACCGGCGACCCGCGGCCGAGTCGCGAGTCGGCCATAGGCGAAGTAGATTGATATTTGCCTATTGATAGGAGGTGTACATGTACCGCACGATCATCGGCGGCACGCTCACCGCGATCACTCTGGGCGCCGCCCTGCTGGCCGGCCCTCATGCCGCCACCGCGCTGGAACCCGACCTGGACGCTCCCGAGGTGGTGGCGAGCGGGCTCACCGTCCCATGGGGGCTGGGCTTCCTGCCCGACGGCAGTGCGCTCGTAGCCGAGCGCAACAGCGCCCGCGTGCTGCGGGTGCGCCCCGGAAGTGCACCGGTCACCGTCACCACCATCGCCGGCGTCTCCCCCACCGGCGAGGCCGGCCTGCTCGGCCTCGCCGTCTCGCCGACGTTCGAGCAGGACGATCTGGTGTACGTCTACTTCACCTCGGCCACCGACAACCGGATCACCCGGTTCCGCCTGGACACGCCGGGCACCCAGGAGGTGGTCCTCAGCGGCCTGGCCAAGGCGAGCATCCACGACGGCGGCCGGATCGCGTTCGGGCCGGACGGCATGCTGTATGCCGGTGTCGGTGACGCGGGCGTCACGTCGAGCTCGCAGAACCAGCAGAGTCGCAACGGCAAGATCCTGCGGATGCGCCCGGACGGTGGCGTCCCGGCGACCGGCAATCCGTTCCCGGGCTCGCTGGTCTACAGCCTGGGCCACCGCAACCCCCAGGGTCTCGCCTGGGACGAGCAGGGCCGGCTGTATGCCGCCGAGTTCGGCCAGAACACCTGGGACGAGGTCAATCTGATCGTCGCCGGCGGGAACTACGGCTGGCCGACGGTCGAGGGCAACAGCAGCGACACCCGCTTCCGCAACCCGATCGTGGTGTGGAGCACCGCTCAGGCGTCACCGAGCGGCGCCACCGTCGACGGCCGGACGCTCTACGTCGCCGCTCTGCGCGGCCAGCGTCTGTGGTCGGTGCCGCTGGACGGCGCCGGCGGGGCGGGCACCCCGGTCGCGCTGCTCCAGGGTCGGTACGGACGGCTGCGCACGGTGGAACGCGCCCCCGACGGCGCCCTGTGGGTGACCACCAGCAACCGTGACGGCCGCGGCACCCCGGCGGCGACCGACGACCGCATCCTGCGATTCCCGCCGAAGCCGTGAGACGAGGCCTGACCCGGGTCCGCGGCCCGGGTCAGGCCGAGTGCCACCTCAGCAGGACCGGGCCGGGCAGCCCGTGCGCCTGCCGGCCGGCGACACCGGAGACGGCGGGGCCGGTGGTCCACGGTTGACGGTCGTGTGTTGAATCGGGGACGGCGCTCCCGGCAGGCGCGCCGTCGTGGGTTTCGGCCGACGGGGCGCCCGCCCTCGTGGCGACCTACGGAGAGGGTGACCAGACCGTCCGCCGATGGGACGAGGCCACCGGGCAGAGCTTCGGCGAGCCGATCGACGTGAACGGCCACCGCGGCAAGATCCACACGCTGGTGACGCTGCCCGGCCGTCCCGCCCGCCTCACCTCCGGCGACAAGGACGGCATGCTGCGCGTCTGGGACCCGCTCACCGGCGCCGAAGCCGGATCGCTCGATCTCGGCGGCTCCGTCCACGACCTGGCCGTCGGCGCCTCCGGAACACTGCTGGCCGCCGGCCCCGGCGGCCTTCACGCGATCGACCTCGGAGCCGGAGACCCATGACCGGCCGGTCCGGACGTCGACCGGCGCATCCGATACGTCGCCCGGCCTCGGGACTACCACAGACGAACACGGCCGGCCTCCCCCCGGTCATCGGCCCATCGGCAGCGCGTACCCGCCGGCGGCACCGGGTCGCCGGCGGCGCGGGAGCAGACCGGGCACGACCGGGTGTGCCGCGCGACGCGCTTGCGCCACAGTGGGCATGGCACCCCGTCCCAGTCCGACAGCACCGAGGCCAGCTGCGCGCACCGCGGGTGGACCTGCAGCGCGGCGACGACCGACCGGCTCAGCTCCAGCCGGTGGCGCATCCGCTGGACCCGCACACCGGCGTGAGCGACCGTCGTTCCCAGCGCCTCCGCCAGCTCGTTCCTGGTCAGCCGGCCGGATGCCTGCAGCCACCACAGGGCCAGCAGCGCCCGGTCGGCCGGGTCGAGCCAGCGGCCGGCGCGTACCACCTGTCGCCGGTAGCCGGACAACTCGACCTGCGTCAGGGTCAGCTCCTCCACGGCGGCGTCGGGCAGATCGACCGCCTCGTCCAGCGACATCGTGCGCCGCAGCTCCGCCTGCCGCCGGTGCAGGTGGGTGCCGGCCTGGCGGGCCGCGATCGTCGTCAGCCAGGAACGGAAGCTCTCCGGGGTACGCAGCGTGCGCAGGTTACGCAACGCGCGCAGCAGGGTGTTCTGCACGACGTCATCGGCATCCGGATGTCCACCCAGGGTCCTGCGGACGGTGGCGTACACCAGCGGCAGACATGCCGCGACGAGCTCGTCGAGCGCCCGCCGGTCCCCGGCCTGCGCGGCGACGATCACGCGCGGGTCGCCCGCCTCTCCGGGCGGTCGGCCCTCACGCTCCCCAGGCGAATTCATATGACGTACGACGAAAGGACTGACGTATAGTGCGGGGATTCCCGCGGTCCCCGCTAGCCACGGAGGGTGATGTGACGGCAGGCGCGCAGTCGGTGTTCGGCGTCGACGGGCCGCCCGCCCGGGCCCGGCGACCGGCCAACCTCGCCACGGCCGTCACCGCGGAGCTGGTGCAGCGCATCGTCCGCGGGGTCCACCCCTCCGGCTCCACACTGCCGCCCGAGCCGGTGCTCTGCGCGACCTTCTCGGTCAGCCGCACCGTGGTGCGCGAGGCGGTCAAGGTCCTCCAGGAGAAGGGACTGGTGCAGGTCCGCCAGGGCGCCGGCACCATGGTCACCGCCCCCGCGATGTGGAACATGCTCGACGAGCTCGTCCTCGGTGCCGCCATCGCCGACGACGACACCCTGGCCGTCCTCGACGACCTCGTGGTGACCCGCCGCCTGCTCGAGTCGGACATGGCCGATGTCGCCGCCCGGCTGGCCGACGACGCGGCCGTCGAACGGCTCCGCACGCTGGTCGACCGGATGGACGAGCTCGTCGACGACCCCGTCACCTACCACGAGTGCGATCGCGCCTTTCACGACACGGTCATGCAGTGCTCCGGGAACCGCATCGCCCGTGCCGTGGTCCGGTCGCTGGAGAGCCAGGTCGTCAACACCGCCCGCTACGTCGGACGCACCGAGCGGGCGCTGTGCGTGGCTTCCAACCGCGGCCACCGGCGCATCTACGAGCGGATCGCGGCCGGTGACCCCGAGGGCGCGGCCGACGCGATGTTCATCCACATCACCGAGGCGTGGGTGGTGCGCCGCAGCGGGCCGGACGAGCCGGTCCGGCTGCGGCGCTGACACCCGGCGGCCGGTCACCACGGAGCCGGCTGCCGAGGGGTGCCGCTGCCCGGCATCGTCGGCTGCCCACCCGCGGTGCGGGTCCGGCTCTGGTGGGCGGCATCGGCCGGGCTACGCCGGCGCGGTGTGGACAACGAGGACACCAACACGGGCAGCTCCTCACGTGGACGGTCGGCACTGACGGCGCAGTGCGGTGGGGACGCAGCGGGCCTGAGTCCCGCGGCGCCGGCTGGAGCGCAGCGATCACCGGCCGGGTCGGCGTGACCGCCCGGCGATCGCTGCGCGAGATCATAAGACGTATGATGTATTACCCATGACGTTAATTTGATGTTTCGCCCACGTCAAGCGACGACCGTCTATACAGCGGGCGGGTGACCGCTCGCAGGTGGGCCAGCCCGTCCAGTGCCAGCAGGTCCTGCGAGCGGGCCAGCGGGCGCCAGATCGAGGCGGCGGTGGCGATCGTGTCGTTCAGCGCCGTGAAGGACTCCAGACACACCGCGCCGGCGTATCCGGTCGCGAGCAGGGCGTCGAAGAATCGCGGCCAGTCGAAGTGGTCCCGGCCCGGCGCACCGCGGTCCGTACCGCTGACCTGGACGTGCTTGATGTGGGGACCGGCAACGGCGAGGACCGCGTAGGGATCGGACTCCTCGATGTTCATGTGATAGGTGTCGATCATCAGACCGACGTTCGCCGGCAGGCCGTCGATCAGGTCGAGCGCCTGCGTCACGGTGTTCACCACGCTGGTCTCGTAGCGGTTGAGCGCCTCCACACCGATGCTCACACCGCGCTCACCGGCGTAGTCGGCAACCGGCGCCAGCCGTTCACGGAACTCCGCGTAACAGGCGGCACGGTCCGCCGCCGACATCCGCCAGGTCCGGCCCACCGAGGCGTAGACCGGGCCGCCGACACAGGGCGCCCCGAGGACCGCCGCGTTGTCCACACAGGTCCGCAGATACGCCGCGGTGGCCGCGACCACCCCGGCCGGCGCCGCCACGAGCTCACGCCCGGACGGGGTCACCGCACAGACGCCGGCTGCGGCCAGCCGATGCGACGCCAGCAGATCCCGGGTGCGGACCGGATCCCAGTGACCCGGTTGCTCGAGCGGCAACTCGACCGCGTCGAACCCGAACGCGGCGATCCGGGGAACGAGCTCGGCCAGGGCCGCGTCGTCGACGGGCGAGGCCCACACCCAGGGATTGACCCCGATGGCGTACACCGGCTACCGCCAGCGCTCGGGGTAGCCGGGCAGGTCCCTGCAGCCACACACGGCATAGTGCAGCGGCGGCATGTCCGCGTCGATGTACTCGTCGAGGTCGTCCCGGGTGATGGTCGGCTGCGGCAGCTTCCACGGGCTCGACACCGGCTCGCCGTTCAGGATGCGCAGCGCGGCGAGGACCGGCGTACGCCACTGATAGGTGGGGTAGGTCGGCGCGACGGCGGTGAGGTTGCGTTCCTTCCACTGCCTCAGGAAGTCGAGCTGGTCCTCGCCGTTGATCGGCGGCACCGGCCGGCCCGCGTCGACGAACGCCTCGACGGCGGCGACCGCGACGGCACCCGCGTCCATCCAGACACCGTCGATCGTGCCGTACCGCTGGATGTAGTCGTTGACGATCTTCTTCGTCTTGGCCGGGTCGCCGTCGGTGAACTCGACACCGACCAGGTCCGCGCCGGCCTTGTCGAAGGCGACCTTCGCCGCCGACCAGCGGGTCTCCAGCACGTCGACGCCGGGCAGGATCCGCAGGGCCAGCACCTTGCCGCCCGGCTTCATCCGGGCGGTGATGAACTCCGCGGCGACGTGCCCGAAGCCGTACCCGCCGATGGGGTTGATGAAGGTCACCGGGCAGGTCGAGTCGACGCCGCGATCGAAGACGACGACCGGAAGCCCCTGCCGGCAGGCGGCCTCGACGGCCGGGGTGAGGGTGGCGGTGGTGTTCGGCGACACGATCAGCGCGTCGCATCCCTTGCCGAGCAGATCGTCGATGTCCGCGATCTGCTTCTGGTCCTTGCCCTCGGCGTCGACGTGGACGAACTCCTTGATCTGGCTCCCGTGGGTCTCCACCTCGGCCTGCATGGTCTTGAAGCCCACCTGACGCCACGGGTTGTTCAGACCCGCGTTGGAGAAGCAGATCTTGTAGGGTCCCGGCTTCTTGAAATTCGTGGTCTCCACCATCCGGGGATCGAGCACCTGCTCCCACGGCTTGCCGGCGGGCCCGGCCGGGGTGGCGCCGAGCAGGGCGAGCTCCCTGTCGTACTGCGCCTGCACGAAGAACTTCGACTGTTCACCGGTTCCCGCCCCGGTCTGCGGGGACGCGCCGGCCGACGGCAGGACGGTGGGTGTGTCGGTGGCGCACCCGGCCGGCGCGAGCAGGGCACCGATCGCCAGGGCTGCTGGGAAAGGTCTCACGAGATCCCCTTATCTGCGAAGGGCACGCCGGGCCGGGACGGCCACGGCGAGCAGGATGATCGCGCCCTGAACCGCTGTTCTGAGGGCGCCCGGTACGCCGTAGAAATTCATCAGCGTGAAGAGCGTCTCGAGGGTCAGGGCGCCGAGCATGGCGCCGGCGACCGAACCGCGGCCGCCGCCCAGGGCTACCCCGCCGAGGACCACCGCGGTGATGGCGCCGAACTCCAGACCGGCTCCGGCCTGGAAGGAGACACCGCTGTACCCGCCGATGAGGATCGCGGCCACGGCCGCGGCCAGGCCGCTGAGCACGAACGCCATGGTCTTCACGTGGTGGACCCGCACCCCGCTCAGCTCGGCGGTCCGGGGGTTGCCGCCGACGGCCACGAGGGTCCGGCCGAAGTCCGAACGGGTCAGCAGCACGGCCAGCACGGCCACGACCAGCAGGACCAGCACCGCGTACGGCAGGCGGCCCACCAGGAGCAGGTCCTCGAACGCCCGCCGTCCGAACCGGCGGAACTGCTCGGACAGCCCGCCTTTCGGGGCGCCGTCCGACCACAGGTAGACCGCACCGACGAGGATCAGGTACATGCCCAGGGTGGTGATGAACGAGGACACCCGCAGCCGGGTGGTGACGAGGCCGTTGACCAGCCCGACAGCCGCCCCGGACGCGAGCAGCAGCACGACGACCGGCCAGGTGCGGGCGGGCTCGCTGTCGATGAGCCGGGCGGCGACCACGACCTGCGCGGTGACCAGCGAGCCGACGGACAGGTCGAACTCCCCCGCGACGATCACGAAGTACTGACCGGCGGCGAGCACGATGATCGGCGCGGACCGGCCGAGGAACGACATCAGCGACGACGGCGCGAGGAAGTCGGGCTGGCGCACGGTCAGCAGCACCAGCAGCATCGCGAGGACCACCAGGATCGGCACGAGACCACCGGTGCCCGGCCGGTGCAGTCGTGCCGTGATCAAACGGCGTTCAGTGATCGGCATGGCTACGACCTCGCCTTGCGGACAGTGCGCCGGGCGTGCACGGCGACCGCCGCGATGATGATCACGCCGCGGATCACCTGCTTGACGAAGGCGTCGGCCTCGAGCTGGTTGAGGATGGCGTCGATGCTGGCGAGCAGCAGCACACCACCGACGGTGCCGGCCACACCGCCGCGTCCACCGGCCAGGGCGGTGCCGCCGAGGACCACGGCCGCGATCGACTCCAGGTCGTACAGGCCCTCGGTGCCCACCCTCGGCGCACCCGAGCCGAGCCGGGCGGCGAGGTAGACACCGGCGAGACCGGCGCAGAGCGAGCACAGCACATGGGCGATGACGAGCACCCGGTCGTTGCGTACGCCGGAGAGCCGGGCGACCTGCGGGTCACCGCCGACGGCGATCAGGTGGTGACCGAACCGCGTCCGGGTCAGCACGATCCCGACGGCCGCGGCGACAGCGAGCAGCAGCAGGAACGACACGGGCACCGGGCCGACACGCTGATAGCCGAGGCTCTGCACGAGGGCCGGTGCGGTCCGGCCCGCCGGGCCGTCGTAACCGTTGTCGAGATAGCCCTTCAGCAGCAGCCCGACACCCACGGTCGCGATGAAGGCGTTGATGCCGGCCCTGGTGACCAGCAGGCCGTTGAGCAACCCGATCGCGGCGCTCGCCAGCAGCGCCAGCCCGGCACCCGGTAGCAGTGCCGCGTCGCTGCCCTGCATGGCCTCCGCCGCGACCAGGGTGCTGAGGCTGACCACGTACGCCACCGACAGGTCGAGGGAGCCGCCGATGACGACCACGGTCTGCCCGACCGCGACGAGTCCGAGCCCGGCGGCGACGTGCAGCAGACTCACCGTCGTCGACTGGTTGAACAGCCGGCCGCCGTCGACGGTGACGACCAGCCAGCCGACCGCCAGGGTGACGGCCAGGGCGACGAACACGCCCGGCGTGCTCCGTCTGGTCGGCAGGGTGAGCGCGGCGGTCATCAGGCCGCCGCCGGTACGGTGCCGAGGGCGAGGGCGAGCACGTCCTCCTCGGTGGCGCCGGCGGACAGCTCCCCGGCGATCCGGCCGTCACGCATCACGACGATCCGGTCACTCATCCCGAGCAGCTCCGGCAGATCCGACGAGATCATCAGCACCACCGCGCCGTCGCGGGCCAGGCGGCGCACCAGGTCGTGGATCGCCGACTTCGCGCCGACATCGATGCCCCGGGTCGGCTCGTCGAACAGCAGGATCCCGGGGTCCAGGGCCAGCCACCGGGCCAGTACGACCTTCTGCTGGTTGCCGCCGGACAGGAAGCGGATCTCCTGGTCCTCCGCGGCGGCACGCACGTCGACAGCGGTGAGCAGGTCGCGGACCCGCGCGGTACGGGCGGCGCGGCCACGCCAGACGGGACGCAGGGCACGACCGGCCAGCAGCGCGTTGTCCAGCACCGACCCCCCGGCGACGATGCCCTCGCCCTTGCGGTCCTCGGTGAGGTAGGCGATACCGGCGCGCATCGCGGCGCGCGGCGAGCGCAGCCGGATCGGCGCGCCGTCGAGGGTGACATCGCCCGTGGTGAAGGGCGCGGCGCCGAACAGGGCACGCGCCAGCGCCGACCGCCCCGAACCCTGCAGGCCACCGACGCCGAGCACCTCACCGGCACGCAACCGCAGGTCGACGCCGCGCAGTGTCCGGTTGCCGCCGTTGCGGACGGTCAGCCGGACCGGGCGGGGCTCGTCCGGCCCGGCACGCTGCGGGTAGTAGTGGGACAGGTCGCGGCCGACCATGTGCCGTACCAGCCGGTCCGGATCGGTGTCCGCGGTGTTCAGGGTGGTCACCGGCCGGCCGTCCTTGAGCACGGTGATCCGGTCCGCCAGGTCGAAGACCTCCTGGAGGCGGTGCGAGACGTACAGCACGCCGATCCCCCGCTGCTGCAACCGCCGGACGAGCGCGTAGAGCCGCTCGACCTCGGTGTCGGCGAGCGCCGCGGTGGGCTCGTCCATGATGAGCAGCCGTGCGTCGAGGGCGAGCGCCTTGACGATCTCGACGATCTGCTGCTGTGCCACGCCGAGACGGCTCACCGGGGCTCCGGGCGGCAGTGAGCTCTCGCCGAGGGAGGCAAGCAGGTCGGCGGTGCGGCCGAGCATGGCCTTGCGGTCGACGAGCCCTCGGCGCACCGGTTCGTGGCCCAGGAAAACGTTCTCCGCGACGCTGCGCTCCGGCAGCAGGTTGAACTCCTGGTGCACGATGCCGATCCCGGCCCGCTGGGCGTCGCGCGGGGCGCTGAACCGCCGCGGCACGCCGTCGAGCGCGATCGTGCCCTCGTCGGGCGCGTACCCACCGGACACGATCTTCATGAGCGTGGACTTGCCGGCGCCGTTCTCGCCGACGACGGCGTGCACCTCGCCGGCAAGGACGTCGAGGTGCACCTCGCCGAGTACACGGACACCGAGAAACGACTTGCCGATGCCCCGGAGTGTGAGCAGTGGCGACGGCAGCGCGACAGACATCAGCGGCCCCTACGATGCGTGGTCAGCAGAATTGGATCGTTGATGAGCGAATCGATTCCATGCGCGCAGGACTGCACGCGCCGGCGTGCCTCCACCGAATTCCCTTGGAATGTCGACCCGTGGCGATCAGGCTCACGATGGACGACAGCGTAGATGTCGCGAGAACCGCTGACAACGCCAGAAATACCGAGAACATCGACGAAAATCAGACCCTCGAAAATGTGTAACGAAAACTGTCCGGCGATAGTCGTATTGACTTACAGCGATTCCCGAACGCATGCTGGCCGGGCAGACCACGGGAACGAACGGCGCTCGGCACGACGCTGCGCCATCTCCCGAGGGACCTGACTGCCCGTCACGGCGGACGGCATGACGATCTGATCGGCACACGCACGCCTTCGGTACGCCCGGCACTGCCCGGCTCGTACCCAGGTGCATCCCCCCGCGTGCCCGTGGTCCTCAGCCCCTTCCCCCGGCAGTACAGGAGATGGCATGCGTCGCAGTGCATTGATCATCGGGGCGATCGCGGGTCTGCTGTTGTCGTTCGCGGTCGTCGCTCAACCGGCGTCCGCGGCCCCAGCGTTCCGCGCCCTGCTGTTCACCAAGACCACCGGTTACCGTCACGACTCGATCCCCGCCGGCGTGGCCATGTTCCAGGAGCAGGCCGCCGCCAACAACTTCGAGCTCGTGCACACCGAGGACTCCACCGTCTTCACCCCCGCCAACCTGGCGACCTTCGACGTGCTCATCATGTTCCAGACCTCGGGCATGGTGTGGACCACGACCGCCCAGCGCCAGGCGGTGGAGGGCTTCGTCGCCGCGGGCAAGGGCGTCGTCGCCGTGCACAACGCCGTGGACATGGGTATCGAGAACGAGTACCCGTGGTGGGACCAGACCGTCAACGCGGGCGCCCACATGCCGGAGCACTCCCCCGGTGTGCTGGCGGGCACCGCCGTCGTCGCCGACAGGTCCCACCCGTCCACGGCCGGCCTGCCGGACCGCTGGAACCGCAGCGAGGAGTGGTACAACTTCGACCGCAACCCGCGCGGTGACGTCCACGTCCTGGTCACCGCGGACGAACGCACCTACAACCCGGGCTCGCGGGCGATGGGACCGGACCACCCGATCTCCTGGTGCCGCAACACCGCCGGCGGGCGGGTCTGGGCGACCGGCATGGGTCACTCCATCGCGTCCTACAGCGAGTCCGGCTTCCGCAACCACGTGCTGGGCGGTGTCAAATGGGCCGCCGGCAACGAACCCGGAGAGTGCGGCGGCACCGTCTGGAGCAACTTCGAGAAGCGCACGCTCGACGACAACACCGCCGACCCGATGGCGCTCGCGGTCACTCCCGACGGGCGGGTGCTCTACGTCCAGCGCGGCGGCCAGGTGAAGATCTTCCGCCCGGCCGCCAACAACACCGTCACCGCCGGCACGCTGAGCGTCTACACCGGGGGTGAGGACGGGCTCACCGGACTGGCCCTGGACCCCGGCTTCGCCACCAACGGTTACGTCTACCTGTACCACTCGCCGGCCGGCAGCACGACCGACGTCAACCGGGTCTCCCGCTTCACCCTCACCGGCGACACCCTCAACATGTCCAGTCAGGTGACGATCATCGACATCCCGGCCTACCGGGACCGCACCTTCCCGGAACCGGGGCACACCGGCGGCTACATCGAGTTCGGGCCGGACGGGAACCTCTACATCGGCACCGGGGACGACACCCCGCCCAACCTCGACCCGAACTGGCAGGGCTGGGCACCGCTGGACTGGCGGTCCGGCAAGGCCAACCTCGACGCCGCCCGCTCCGCCGGCAACACCAACGACCTGCGCGGCAAGCTGCTGCGGATCCGGCCCTCGGCCGGCGGCGGCTACACCGTCCCGACCGGAAACCTCTATCCGCAGGGTACGGCGCAGACCCGGCCCGAGATCTACGCGATGGGCTTCCGTAACCCGTTCCGCTTCTCCATCGACCCGGCCAACGGCTGGGTCTACCTCGCCGACTACGGCCCCGACCGCAGCGGCGCCACCACCAACCGTGGCCCCGAGGGACTCGTCGAGCTCAACGTCATCAAGACGCCGGGCAACTACGGCTGGCCGTTCTGCCACGGCAACAACCTGCCCTACGCGCCGTTCAACCCGGACACCGGTGTCGTCGGCGCCAAGTTCAACTGCTCCGCGCCGGTCAACAACTCGCCCAACAACACCGGCCTGACCAGCCTCAAGCCGGTCGTCGCCCCGAACATGTGGTACGGCTACGGCACCTCGCCGACGTTCCCGGAGCTGGGCGCCGGCGGGTCGGGCCCGATGGGCGGACCGGTCTACCGCTACAACGCCGCCAACCCGTCGGCCACGAAGTTCCCGCAGTACTACGACGGCGTGCACTTCTTCTACGAGTGGACCCGCAACTACATCAAGGAGGTGCACCTCGACGCGGCATCCGCGGTCACCCGTACCAACCCGTTCCTGCCCGCGGGCAACTTCGTCAAGCCGATGGACATGGAGTTCGGCCCGGACGGCTCGCTGTACCTCCTGGAATGGGGCTCGAACTTCGGCGGCGGCAACAACGACTCCGGCCTGTACCGCGTCGACTACATCCAGGGCGGACGGTCCCCGATAGCCAGGGCCACCGGGACACCCACCAGCGGGACCGCACCACTGACCGTGCAGTTCAGCAGTGCCGGGACGACCGATCCCGACACCGGCAACACCCTGAGCTACCTGTGGACCTTCGGTGACGGCACCACCTCCACGGCGGCCGGCCCGTCGCACGTCTACACCGCCAACGGCAACTACACCGCGCAGCTCAAGGTCACCGACAACACCGGCAGGACGTCGTTCGCCAACGTGCAGATCACCGTCGGCAACACCGCACCGGTGGTCACCATCACCGGGCCGCCCAACGGCGGGATGCTGAACTTCGGCGACCGGGTCCCCTACACGGTCACCGTCTCCGACCCGGGCGGCGCCGCCATCGACTGCACCAAGGTCCTGGTCAACCCGGCCCTCGGCCACGACGACCACCAGCACGAGACGACCGACTACCCGGGCTGCTCGGGCACCATCTCCACGGATCTGCTCGGCGGGCACCCCGACGGGGCCAACCTGTACTACGTCCTCCGGGCCCGCTACACCGACGACGGCGGTGCCGGCGGCGCCTCCCCGCTCACCGGTTACGCCCAGGCGATCCTGCAACCCAAACACAAGCAGGCGGAGTATTTCACCAGCCAGTCCGGCGTACGGGTCGTCGAGCAGGCCGCGGCCGAGAGCGGCAAACGGATCGGTGACATCTCCGCCGGGGACTGGCTGGCGTTCAACCCGATGAGCCTGTCCGGCATCACCAGCGTCAGCTACCGGGTGTCGTCACCCAACAGTGGCGGCTCGATCGAACTGCGCGCCGACTCACCGACCGGCACGCTGCTGGCCACCACACCGGTGTCGAGCACCGGCGGCTGGGACACCTACCAGTCCACACCGGCGGTCAACACCACCGCCCTGGCCGGGACCCACACCCTCTACATGGTGTTCAGGGGCTCCTCCGCCAGCGCGTTCGACGTCGACTCGTTCACCTTCGCCGGCGCCGGCGTGGGCACCGGCGCACCCGATCCGGGCGGTGTGGCCGGCCGTACCTGGACCGTCACGGCCCAGCACAGCGGCAAGCTCGTCGACGTCAGCGGCGCGTCGACCGCCGACGGGGCACAGATCGTCCAGTGGGCGGCCACCGGCGGCTCCAACCAGAAGTGGCAGGCGGTCGACGCGGGTGGTGGCGCCGTCTATCTGAAAGCGCTGCACAGCAACAAGTGCCTCGACGTGATCGGCGGCTCCACCGCGCAGGGCGCGTTCCTGCAACAGCTCACCTGCAACAACAGCAACCAGCAGAAGTTCCTCGTGGCGCCGGCCGCCACCACCGGGGTCTACACGATCAAGAGCGTCCCGAGCGGGCTCTGCGTCGACGTCAACGGTGCCGCCACCACCGACGGCGCCCGGCTCCTGCAATGGGGCTGTCACACCGGAACCAACCAGCAGTGGCGGTTCACCGCGGCCTGACCGGTCGCGGGATCCCCGCCGCCACTGCGCACCACCATCAGGAAGGAAGCAAGCCCCCATGCGAATACAACCCCGTTCCCGACGATGGCGCACACTCCTCGCGGTCGCCACGACAGTCCTCTGTACCGCTGCCGGTGTCACCGGCATCCCGTCGGTGTCCGCGGCGGCGGCCGCGGACCCGGACCCGGTGACCCTGGCGGCGAGCGCCGGCTGCGGCAAGGCGCCCACGCTGACCAGCGGAGCCCGCACGATCCAGAGCGGCGGCCGGAGCCGCAACTACATCCTGCGGGTCCCCGACGGCTACGACAGCAACCGCCAGTACCGCCTGGTCTTCGGTTTCCACTGGAACGGCGGCACCGCCGGTGATGTCGACTCGGGCGGCACCAGCGGCTACCCGTGGTCGTACTACGGGCTGCGGGCACTGTCCGGCAACAGCGCGATCTTCGTCGCGCCGCAGGGCCTGAACAACGGGTGGGCCAACAGCGGCGGCGCGGACCTGGTCTTCGTCGACGACATGCTCAGGGAGATCGAGGCCGGGCTGTGCGTCGACACCACCCAGCGTTTCGCCGGCGGGTTCAGCTATGGCGGCGGCATGAGCTACGCCCTGGCGTGTGCCCGCCCGACGGTGTTCCGGGCGGTCGCGGTCTACGCCGGCGGGCAGCTCAGCGGGTGCACCGGCGGCACCGAGCCGATCGCGTACATCGGGCTGCACGGACTTCGTGACCCGGTGCTCAACATCTCCCAGGGCCGGTCGCTGCGGGACCGGTTCGTCCGCAACAACGGCTGCACACCACAGAACCCGCCGGAACCCGCACAGGGCAGCCTCACCCACACCGTCACCACGTACTCCGGGTGCCGCTCCGGATATCCGGTGGTGTGGGCCGCCTACGACGCCGGTCACACGCCCGGCCCCGTGGACGGCTCGGCCGGCGACTTCGAGCCCGGCGAGCGGTCCTGGACCCGGCCGGTGGTGTGGAACTTCTTCGCCCAGTTCCAGACCACCGATCCCGGCCCCGGCCCCGGGCCGACCGGGTTCCGGCTGCGCAGCGAGTCCGCCGGACGATGCCTGGACGTCAACGGCGCCAGTTCGGCCAACGGATCCCAGATGATCGTCTGGGACTGTCACAGCAACGCCAACCAGCAGTTCAGCCAGAACGGGCAGGAGTTGCGGGTGCTGGGCAAGTGCCTGGACGTGCCCGGTAACACCGCCGGCACCCGGGTGCAGATCTCCGACTGCACCGCGAGCACCGGCCAGCGATGGAACCTGAACAGCAACGGCACGATCAGCAACGCCCAGAACGGGCTGTGCCTGGACGTCAGCGGCGCCGGCACCGCCAACGGCACCGCCGTGGTCGTCTGGGGCTGCCACACCGCCGCCAACCAGCGGTGGGCACGGGCATAGCCGACAACCACATCACGCAAGAGGTGGCCCTCACCCGAGAGGGTGGGGCCACCTCGTCGGCCCCGAGCCGCACGAATACCCGCCCCCGCGACGAATGCGCAGAAAACAACGGTCGTAAAAGTGTTACGCAGAAGCGTCGCGGCCAGTCGCATATCTGAATGCGCACAACGTCACCCCATCAACCACCCCGCTCCGGCCGCGAAGGCCAGAACGGCCTGATCGTATTGGCGAACCGAATATGCTTTCCATCGATGGAAATCGTCGAAGCCGGGCTCTGCGGCCCGCGACGAGAAGCACCGTGATCCGACGGCGTGGTCCCGGTTCGCGCACGGCCGGCCGGGTCTTCTCGGCACTGGCCGGCGCCGTGGCGGCCCTCACGGCGATCCCCCTGGCCCTGATGGCCGCCGCACCGAGCGCGTCAGCGGCGACGAACCAGTTCCAGGGCGTCAACTGGGCCCGCGCGGGCGACAACTTCCATGCGGGGCCGCTGGTCCTCTACGGATTGAGCGGCACCGACAGCTACGCCACCGTCCGGGCCAAGGCCGACGCCGTCTTCGCCGGCTTCGAGGGCAACCTCGGGGCGAACACCGTCCGGCTGCCGATCAACACCTACTCCGTCGGGACATCCTGGTGGAGTTCCTACACCGGCGTCATCGACTCGGCCACCGCACGTGGCCTGAAGGTCATCCTGTCCTACTGGGACGACGGCCGGGCCTCCACCGGTGGCCGACTCACCGACACCGCAGCCTTCAACACCATGTGGAACACCGTCGTGGACAGGTACGGCTCCAACTCCCTCGTCCACTTCGAGCCGATGAACGAGCCGCACGGCTACAGCGCCACCGACTGGAAGAACGTGGCCGCCGGGTGGCTCGCCGCGCGGCCGTCGGTGCCCCGCAACCGCATCTTCATCAGCGGATCCGGGTTCAACCAGGACGTCAGGACCGTGTGCGCGGACAGCCGCTTCGACGGAACCTACCTGTCTCTACACCACTACACCTTCTTCAGCGGTGCGAAGACGTACGACGCGTGGGTGACCTACCTGAGAGACGCCATCGGCGACTGCGCCGGCCGTACCGTCATCGACGAGTTCGGCGCGCCCATGGACACCGGCCTCGATTACGACGACGCCGACAGCACCGACAACTTCGTGCGCTATCTCCGCGCCACCACCCAGGTGCTCCGCGAGCTCGGCATGGGCTCGGTCTACTGGCCCGGTATCGGCGGGAAGCTCACCGCCGGGCAGAGCGACGACTGGTACGCCATGCAGAAGCTGCAGGGCAGCGGCACCAACCTGACGCTGACCACCCCCAACGCCTCCGGCGCCGGACGGTTGCGGTACGCCTGGGGCCGTACCGGCACCGACCCGAGCCCCGACCCGGTACCCGGCAACCGGTTGCGCAACACCGGCTCGGGCCGTTGCCTCGACGTTCCCGGGATCAGCACCGTCAACAACACCCAGGTCGCCATCCACGATTGCGGCACCGGCACGAACCAGCAGTGGACCGGCACCTCCACCCGGGAGCTGCGGGTCTACGGCAACAAGTGCCTCGACGCCCGAGCCAGGGGCACCGCCAACGGCACGGCGGTCGTCATCTACGACTGCAACGGCGGCGCCAACCAGCAGTGGACCATCAACAGCAATGGCAGCATCACCGGGGTGGCCTCCGGGCGCTGCCTCGATGTGACCCGGAACGGCACCGCCAACGGCACCCGCATACAACTGTGGGACTGCAACGGCGGATCCAACCAGGCATGGTCACGCGCCTAGCCCTGCAGCGCTGAACGGGCGGCGGGTGGCAGGTGATCGGAATCCCACCGGGCTGAGCTCTGACGCTCCCCTGACCGCCGGCGACCGCGTCGCCACGGTTGTCGTGTGAACGGCTTCTCAAGTCGGGGCGGTGCCGGCCGATGGTGCAGATCATGAGAATCGGGCGGCACCGCGGTGCGAGGGTGCACCGCGACCTGGTGCATGCCGGGTTCGTCGTGCTGGTTGTCGTCGCGGTGGCCGCGTGGGCGTTCGGCGGCCTGGCCGTACGACTCGGTGTGGTGACGGTGATCGGGGCGCTCCCGGTGGCCGGGATCGCCGTCGGGATGCGGATCAACCGGATCGTGAACCGCACCGCCTGGTATCTGCTGCTCGCGGCGTCGACGCTGTTCACGGCCTTCAACTACCTGTGGTTCGTGGAGCTCGGTCTCGGCCGGGACGTCGGAGCCGACGGGCCGGCGAACCTGGTGCTCCAGGTCCTCGCCTACGGCAGCATCATGCTGTCGGCGTTGCAGGTGATCCGCAAACACGGCGAGGGCGACCGTGGCGGCATCATCGACGCGACCCTGCTCGGCGTCGGCCTGATCACCCCGGTGTGGGAGTTCGTGCTGCGCCCGCACCTGCTCGACCTGGATGTGTCGGGTCTCAGCCAGGGGATCTATCTGCTGAAGATGCTGCTGCTGATGGGCACTCTCGGCGCGCTGATGCGGATCTCGCGAACCGCCGGCACCGCCCGCACCTCGTTGATCTACTTCTTCATCAGCATGGGCGCGACCGTCGTCAGCGTGGTGTCGTCGCTGTTGTCGACCCGACCGGGAAGTGACTACTACTCGCCGCTCGTGGATCTCTTCGCGATGATCGGCTACCTGGGGCTGACCGCCGCGGCGCTGCACCCGAGCTCCACCGAGTTCACCCAGCCGGCCGGGTGGCGCCGCAGCCGTCTGCGGCCGGTGCGGCTGTCGCATCTCGGGCTGGTGCTGGCGATGGTGCCGATCGTCGGCAGCGTTCCCGAACTGTTCGGCGGCACCACCGACAACCTGCTGCTGACGTTCGGCACGTTGCTGGTGATCCCGCTGGTCGTCTCGCGGATCGGGCTGCTGATGGCCGAACGGACCGCCGGCCAGGAGGCGCTGCGCTACCAGGCGCACCATGACGAGTTGACCGGGTTGGTCAACCGCCGCCGGTTCTTCGCTCTGCTGGAGGAGGCGGTCAGGTCCGGCACCGGGGCGGCGGTTCTCTACTGCGATCTCGACAGATTCAAAGCCATCAACGACGAGTACGGCCACGAAGCGGGCGACGAGGTGCTGCGCGTGTTCGCCGACCGGCTGCGCAGCACTCTGCGGGGCGAGGACATCGCGGCCCGGATCGGCGGCGACGAGTTCCTGATCCTGGGCACCGGCACCACGGCCGGCGACGCGGAGGTGCTGAGACGCCGGATCGAGGACGCGACATCGGCACCGGCCGTATGGCAGGGCCATGAGCTGTCATTCGGGGTGACCGTCGGGGTCGCGTACGGCAGTGGCGCGGACACGAGTGCGGACGAGCTGATGTCGGCCGCGGACGCCGACATGTATCGCCACAAGACCGCGCAGCGGGCCTCCCCCAACCCGCGCCGGCGCCTCGCCGGCCCGGACCGGTAATCCCCGCGCCCACCGTGGCCGCCGCTCCGGTTGCGCACGACTGAGCGCGACGGAGGACATCACCTGTCGTGGCGTGGCAAGGGCTTCTCGCCAGGACGTGAGCGCGCCACGATGGAAGTCGTTCCGGACCCGGTCGGCGATCCGCTGGGGAGACAGGTATCGAGCTCCAAGAGGTTCACGAGCAGGTCCCGCAGTGGTGCCGACCATTCCTCCGGCGGCCGGCTGATGTCGACACCGACCACGCTTACCTCGCCGAGAAGACCGCGCGGGCCGGTGACCCGCACGGAACGCCGATTCCAGCCGGTCATCGTGGGCTGAACAGCCACAGCCTGCGGCCGATCGCGGTCCGCATAGGCCGCCGCATAGGTGAGAAGTTGATAGAGGTCGTCACGGCTGATCGCCTTGATGCTCGGGATCTTGTATTTGGCGTCGACCGGGAGCAGACGCTCCGGACTGCCATATCGGATGAGTACATCGGGTGTCAGCGCGCGGCTGGGCACTCCATCGCCCGAAACCCGCAGCTCGTACTCGCCTCGAACGGGCTGCACCCCTCCGCCCATGAGGGCGGCGGCCTCAGCAGCGACCCGCTGGATCAGACGCTCCCATACCGTGTCCATGTCGATGAGTAGGCTTCCGGCCGTAACGCCCTCGTCGCGAAGCAGGTCGTTGAGCTGATTGCCGCCCAGGATGTGCCTTGCCCAGGTGTGTGCCTCTTGGTAGGTCTGATTCATCCGGTGGTAGGTGGCGTGGCGCAGCGCGGTGACGGCACCTCGGGCGCCGTGTGGATGCGGTGGGAAGTGCTCGGCGAGTTGGGCGGCTTCGCGGGCCAGGGCCGGGTCCGAGGCCAGCCGCCGGCAGGCGCGCAGACCTTCATGGCAAACCTGGTTCTCCCAGATGTCGAGGTGCCGGTCGAAGGTACGTACGTGTAGGCGGTCCACCATCCCGTACCGGCGGGTGGCCTGCTGACGGACGTCGAGACGTCCGCGTAGGACTGTCTCCAGCTTGTCATGCGGGCGGTAGTCGCGGCGCAGCCCTTGCCGGATCATCTGCTTGGCCGCATCCACCATCGCGGCGGCCATCAGGTCGGTGACGCCCGCCTGGCCGGCCTGCCAGCCACGGCGCATCGGTGCCTGCCTGGGCCGCTGTCCGTCGGCATGGCGTAGCCATCCCATGAGCTGCTCACCGGTAAGACCGAATTTGGGATACAGGGTGAGGCGCACGTGGTCGAGGGCGACCACGCCGACGTAAGAGTTGACGCAGAGCTCGTACCGGCCGGCACCGGCCTCTCGCACCGCCACGACACTCAGCTTCTCCAACTGTGCCAGCTTCAAGTGGTCCGCTGGGGTCAGCCTCGAGCCCTCCAACAGTGTGGAACGGTGCTCCCGGATCTGAACGTCGTCACGCCTCGACAGCGTCATCCGGCGCACCCAGCTGGTATTCGCGGGCCAGGACGACCAGCAGTTCTTCCGGGTCCAGCGTCGTCACGCCGCCAGTCCGCGCGTCCACGATGTGGCCTCCGAGCAGCGCGGTGAGCAGAGCGTGATCGTTGAGACAGAAGTCCTCGAGCAGGGGCACCACGTCGTCGTAGAACGCTGAGTGCAACTCGTTCTCCGCGGTGATCGGCAAGTCGTCGCGAAGGAAGAAGGAGTGGCCCAGCATGTGATCCGGGTCGAGGTGTTCCGTGATCCTTGCGTTCAGAGTGGTCAGCAGGAGACCGAGGTCGACCGGGCCGACCAGCCCGGACAGCACGTCGGGGTCCGGGACGACCGGAACAAAGCTGAACCGGCGGCGCAGAGCGCTGTCGAGGTGGGCGAGGCTACGGTCGGCCGTGTTCATCGTACCGATGATCTTGATATTGGACGGGACGTGGAACAGGCGGCCGCTGACAGGCAGGACCGCGTTCAGGCCCCGTTTGTCGGCTTCCAGGAGTGTGATCAGCTCGCCGAACACCCGCGGTACGTCGGCCCGGTTGATCTCGTCGATGATCAGCAGATAGATGCGGCCGGGGCGGGCCCGCGCGGCGGCACAAAGCCGCAAGAAGAAGCCGTCCGTCAAGGTGAGCGCCAACCCACCGACGGCAACGGGTGTTGGTTTGTACGCCTCGACGAAGTCTTCGTAGCCGTACGACGGGTGAAAAGTCAGCATGCTCACCTGCGGCATATCGGCCTCGACCGCGGGCGCCTCGTCACCGAGGAGAATCTCGGCCTGTTCCGGCGTCAGGTGGAATGCCGTGCCACGCATCCCATTCCGGGCCGCTTCGCTGGCTCCGAGAACCGGATCGGAGCGCCACTCCTCGTAGGACGGCCCGTCGATGTCGGTGACCCACTGCAAGGTCACCGGCCGCTCCTTTCCACGGTCGATGTCAACGATTCGGCTCAGAACGATCGCCTTTTTCACCGGGCTGGCCTCGTAGCCGACAACGAGGTCACCGATCCGCATCCTGTCGAAGTTGGCTTCGAGGCGGCCACGGCGGAACTCGACCGTCTGCTGTTTCCGCAGCTCCGTCCAACTCCACTGTTTGGGATCGGTCACGAAGACCCAGGTATTACGGGCATCCACCGCTGCGCTTTGCAGCATTTCCGTGATGCGATCGCGGCGGACGGCGGCCGGCGCGGTGATGGCATCGGATTGATCGGTAAGGGCGAGTGCCACGTCGAGGGCCAGGCGAGTCTTGCCGGTGCCGGGCGCGCCGTAAAGGATGACCTGGCCCTTGCGGTCGAGCAGGTCCCGAATACGCAGTACTTGTGGCGGCGGCTCAACGAAGACGACAGCCTCGGGCGTGCCGGCATCCAGGAGGCTGTCTCGGCGCTTCTGGATCCGGTTCCAGAGCTGAGCGCTCACCGGGGCGAACGTGGACACCCAGCCGCCCTGTCGCCCGTCCAGCTGCTGAGCGTACGAAAGGTCCCATTCCACTCCAAGAACCTGGCAATATTCGCTGTCCTCGTCGAACCGGTAGCCTTCGCTGGTCACCTCCCCGACTGCAAGGACCTCGGATTGGCCGCGGTTGGCGAGGATCCGGGTGCCCGGCTGCAGGTCCCGGAAACGCAGCAGGTCACGTGCGGCACGCCGGTTGGCCTGCCCACTCTCCGGATACACCTGATGCAAAATCACTTCCAGGTCTTCGGTGGTCGCGTACTGGGCCAAGTCACCGACCTTCGGCCAGCCCACCCTGATGGACCCTTCGGCAAGGCACTGTTCCCACAGCTTGCCCCGCTCCCCCGGTGCGATCTTCCACACCGGGTCGGCGCCGGCGGGCACGTGACGGTCGTACAGCCAGAGCATCACCTCGAGCGGATGCCATGCCTGCAGCACGGGATGGGCGCGTACAAGCGCCAACAGTTGGCGGTTGAGTCGCCAGGCGGAACCAGTCTCGGGGTCGGCACCTAACAGGGCGATGTATTTGCGGAGGTGGGCGGCCGAATAGATCGGCAAGAACTCGTCCGGGAAGTAGACGGAGAGCGACTTGGTGACCAGTGCGGGACCGTGTGCCAGAAGTTCCAGTTCGTCAAGCCGGTCGAAATCTCCGGCGCCCGCTGCGGCGAAGGCCTCGACGAATTGACCACGTAGGCGCTCCCAGGCCTCCTCGGCAGAGGTATCAGCCAGAGTCCCGGAGAGCCACCACTCGTCGTCATGTCGTCGAAAGAAGATGATGTGCTTCTTCGCACTGCCGCCGCGGATGCTACCCAGATGAGGGCTCCAAAACTCGAGCACCTTGCAGTAGGGATCTTTGGCACCGGTACCCAGCGCATACTCGGCGAGTCCCAACTCCGGCCAGCGACTGAGCGGAAAATGGTCAAGGATTTGCTCGCGTTCGCTGGCAGCCCGGGCAAGCCATTCCTTGCTGTCCGGCCGCTCACCCTCGGTAACCTGAAGCATCGAGGCTGCCTCTCCGGTCGCACTCCACGGAAGCACGCCGTAGCCCCACGAGGGCCGGCCTGAACGAGCCCACGACGCGCAGAAGCCGCAGCTTACCGGGCGCCCGGCTAGCGATGAGGCGGCTGCCGGCGCAACACCCGAGACTGTGCCGCCCGGTGTCGGCGCTCGGCGGAAGCGGTGCACCGATCGACCCGTCAGCCGCGGAGAACGCCGAAGACCTTCGCCAGCCTGGCGAGGTCCGGGTGGCGGGCGGTCTCGGCCAGTTCGAGGGCTCTGGCCCGCACTCGTTCAGCCGCCGTGCCGTCACCGGCGCTCCGGTGACACCGGTACAGACCGATCAGCGGTTCGATGTGCATCTGGGGTATCTCGCGATAGCACTCCAGCGCGGCTTCGTAACACGCCTCGGCGGCGGCGACGTCCTGCATGGCCAGGTGCAATGCCGCCGTCGAATTCAGCGTGTTGCCCTCGTGGAAGGTGTCGTTCCACTTGCGTACGATCCTCAGCGCCTCCTCGAAGCAGGCGAGCGCGGGAAGCCCCTCCTCGGGGTGGTAGAACCGGTGCCAGGCAATCGTCGGGAGCACACTGGCCTGACCACGTTCGCCGCCCTCCCCGCCGGCCGCACGGAAACTCTCCATGGCCTCCCGGGCGTACGGGTAGGCCGCCTCGACCTGTTCGCGTGTGAGGGTGTCCCACAGTCCGCCGATCACCGCGATGGACAGGCCGGTCAG
Source organism: Actinoplanes sp. CA-252034 (assembly GCF_050956125.1). Taxonomy (NCBI): domain Bacteria; kingdom Bacillati; phylum Actinomycetota; class Actinomycetes; order Micromonosporales; family Micromonosporaceae; genus Actinoplanes; species Actinoplanes sp. CA-252034. The sequence continues at coordinate 3,523,944 of NZ_CP191846.1, read as the reverse complement.
ACCGATGGCGAGCAGGTGCCGGTCGCCGGTCGGCCGGATCACCTCGACCATCCGCGCCAGCGGCTCGCGGGCCTCCCGCATCTGGTTGAGCACGAGCAGTCCACGCCCGACCGCGAAGAGGAGATTGCCGGTCCACCAGGCGCTGTCCTCGATGCCGGTGCCGGCCAGTGCGTCGCGGGCCAGCGCGATCGACTCGTACTGAACCGACCGCAGGTCCTGCTGGTAGCAGGCCAGCGTGTGGGCGAACCGGGCCAGATAGAGCTCCGGCGTGTCCCGCCACAGCGGCTGCCGGCACAGGTCGATCAACGCGGTCAGGTTGGCGTATTCGGTGTCGAGCCAGCCGACGGCCGCCCGGTGATCGGTGAGCTCCTCCGGGCGGACCCCGGGCCGGCCGTGCAGCTGCGGTGGCGGCTCGACGAAGTAGAAGACGTTTGCGGCGTTAACGGCTGAGCGCAGGAAATACTGGATCAGCCGGTGCAGCACCTCCGTGGGCGGATGCCCCAGTTCCCGGGCGTAGCCGCGCAGCAGGTCGTGAAACGCGTAGCGGCCCGGCCGGTACTCGTCGATCAGGTGGGCGTCGTGGAGCAGCCGCAGGAGTACCCGGGTGGCCGACCTGGATCGGCCGCCGGCGCTGACCGCCGCGTTCAACGGGATGTCCGGGCCGGGGTGCAGCGCCAACTGGCGGAACAGCTCGGCGGCGTCGTCCGGCAGCCGCCGGTACGACCAGGAGAAGACGGTCCGCAGGTCGTGTCCGGCCAGCGCGAACGCGCCGAGCCCCTCCTCCTCGGCCAGTTCGGTGGCGACCATGGCGAGTGGGAAACGGCCGACCCGCGCGCAGAGCACGGCCAGCGCGAGCGGCAGGCCGCCGCACCGCTCCACGATTGCGGCAGCGGCCTCGGGACTCGCGTCGACGGCTTCCGCGCCCAGCCGGCGGCGCAGGTAGGCGAGGGCCTCGTCGTCGTCGAATCCGCGCAGCGGCACCGGGCGGGCTCCGCCGGCTCGGACCAGGTCGTCGAGACGGTTGCGGCTGGTCACCACGACGGCGCAGCCGGGTTCGGCGGGCAGCAGCGGCCACACCTGGGCGGCATCGTGGGCGTTGTCGAGGACCACCAGCATTCGCAGCCCGGCGGTGACGCTCTGGAACAGGGCCCGGCGGTCGGGCTCGCCGGGCGGCACCCGGCGTTCCGGCACGCCCAGCGCGACGAGAAAGCCGAGCAGGATCTCGGCGGGGGCGGCCGGGTTCTCGTCGGGGCCGAATCCGCGCAGGTCGGCGTAGAGCCGGCCGTCCGGATAGCGGTCGGCGATCTGGTGGGCCCAGCGGACGGCGAGTGCGGTCTTGCCGACGCCTCCGGGGCCGGTGATGACGACGACGCCACCGATCTGCGCGGTGAGTTGCGCCAGCTCGGCTTCCCGGGCGAAGAACGTCGCCGGGGTACGGGGCAGTTGGGCCGGCCGCACATCGAACGGCTCCGCCTCCTCACCGAACTGGAGGTGCTTGGCCAGCGTCTCCTGCCGTCCGTCGCGGATCGCCTGCTCCAGCTCGACGAGGGCGGGTTCGGGGTCGAGACCCAGCTCGTCGGCGAGGACGCGGCGATGCCGGTCGAGTACCGCCAGGGCGTCGTCGGGCCGGTGCGCCGACCACAACCCGAGCGCGTAGAGCCACCACGAGACGCCTCGCAGTGGATGCGCGACGGCCAGTTCCCGTACGGTCTCGATGCCCTCGTCTGTCTGTCCCAGTTTGAGCAGGCAGGCGACCAGGCGCTGGAGACCGACGAGTCGTGCCTCCTCCAGCCGGGCGATCTCGCCGCGGGCCCACGCGTCGTCGGCGAACTGCTGGTAGGGGGAGCCACGCCAGCGGGCCAGGCCCCGGCGCAGGATCTGCAGTGCCATCGTGGTGGTCAGCTCGAAGGCGCGTTCCTGGACGCTGTGCACCTCGGCCTCGAACGACCAGGCGTCGACTGCTTCGACGGGTAGGTTCAGGGCGTACCCCGGAGGGCCGCCGACCAGGACGCCGGTTGCGCCGCGCGGCTCGCGTCCCGGTTCGAGAAGCTTACGGAGCCGGGAGATGTACGCCTAAAGCGATGCCGCCGGTCGCGGAGGTGGCGTCCCGCGCCAGAGTTGTTCGACGATCGACTCGGCCGGGACGGTCTGGCCGCGCGCCGCGACGAGCATGGCCAGCACCGCCCGCTGCTGTGGCCCGCCGAGTGGCACCGCTTCGCCGTCCACGAGGACTTCCACGGGGCCGAGGACCCGTATCTCGATCACGCCGCGACGTCCCATTCGTGGAAGAGGGCGATGCAGTCACCCGCGTGGAAACGGAGATTCCGGCGGTACGGGTGGAGGGCGGCTGCCAGCGGTCCCCGATACCGCTCCGGGGCGGTGGCGGCCAGGGCCAGGATGTCGTCGTAGGCGTCGGCCATCCAGGTGAGCGCGCTCTCGGCGTCGCTGAACTGCTCGGGGGTGATGTCGTCCGGTGCCGGACCGGGCACCGCCGGAGGCACGGGGGCCGCGAACCGTGCGGCCGCCTCGGTCGCCGAGTACAGGTAATACTCGATCAGCCGGCGGAGGGCGTCGTCGCGGATCTCCGGCGGGTCCGTGCGGTGTGCGGCCTGTGCCGCGAAGGTCCGGAGCAACTCGTGGCAGGCGAATCGGCCGGGCCGGCGCTCGTCGAGTAGGTGCACGTCGGCGAGCCGGCTCAGTGCCGCCCTGGTCACCGCCCGGGGTCGGCCGGAGAGGTTCATGGCGGCTGCCGGGGTCACGTGACGGCCCGGGTGCAGGGCCAGGTGCCGGAACAATTCGGCGTCGGCGGCCGGTAGCCGCCGCAGCGACCAGGAGAAGACCGGCCACAGGTCGGTCAGTGGGCCGTGTTCCATCTTCTCGGCGATGGTGACGAGGGGGGTGCCGCGGTCCCCGGCACAGACCAGGGTCAGGGCCAGGGGCAGGCCCCCGCACCGGGCGACGATCGTGTCCCGGGCGTCGGGTTCGCCGTCGACGGCGTCCTCGCCGATCATCGCGTACAGGTAGTCGCGGGACTCCTCGGCGTCGAGGACGGCCAGCGGCACGATGTGCGCGCCGTCCGAGACGGCCAGGCCGGTCATCCGGTTGCGGCTGGTCACGACGACCAGGCTGGAGCCCTCTCCGGGCAGCAGGGGGCGGATCTGTTCCGCGTCGTACGCGTTGTCCAGCACGATCAGCACCCGGCGGCCGGCGAGCAGGCTGCGGAGCAACGCGGTCCGTGCCGCCTCGCCGGGCGGGATGCGCTGGTCCGGCACCTCGAGTGCGGTGAGGAAGGCGGCCAGCACCTCGGCGGGGGCGGCCGGCGTGTCCTGCGGGCCGAAACCGCGCAGGTCGGCGTAGAGACAGCCGCCGGGAAAGCGGCCGGCGGCCCGGTGCGCCCAGTGGATCGCCAGGCGGGTCTTGCCGACGCCGCCGGTGCCGGTGATCACCACGAGACCGTCGGTGTGCCGGTCCATCTCCGCCAGTTCGGCGTCACGGGCCACGAACCCCGGCTGCGCCCGCGGCAACCGGGCCGGGAGCACACTCGTCTCGCCGGCACCGGTCCCGACCACCTCGTCCAGGTACGACTGCCGCTGCTCCAGGATCGCCCGTTCCATCTCGGCGATCGACTCGTCCGGAGTGAGGCCCAGGTCGTTGAGCAGGCGGCGATGCCGGCGGAGCACGTCGAGGGCGTCGGCGGACCGGTGCGCCGTCCACAGCGACAGCGCGTACAGCCGCCATGCTGAGGCCCGGAGCGGCTCCGACTCGGCCAGATCCTGGGCGAACAGCACCGCGTCGCCGGTGTGGGTGAGCCGGATCAGCGCCAGGATGTCGCGTTCCCGGGCGAGCAGGTGCGCCTGGGCCAGGCGGGTGATCTCCGGGCGTGCCCACGGCTCGTCAGCGAACGGCGCGAAGGGCATGCCACGCCAGCGGGCCAGCGTGTCGCGGAGGACGGTGTGCGCGTGCGCCGCCGAATCGGGGGCGTCCGGAGCGCCACCTGCCTCGGCGACGAAACGCCAGGCGTCCACGGCGTCCACGGGTAGCCGCAGGGCGTAACCGCCGCCGTCGCTGATCAGGACCCGGGCGGCAGCGCGGGGGCTGCGATCGGGTTCCAGCACGCTGCGGAGCCGGGAGACGTACACCTGGAGGGAAGCGAACGGCCGGGGTGGCGGGTCGTCGGCCCACACCTGGGCGATGAGCCGCTCCGCCGGGACCGTCCGGCCGCGCGCCGCCACCAGGATGGCGAGCACCGCCTGCTGCCGGCGGCCGCCGAGCGCGACGGGACGCCCGTCCACCAGCACCTCCAGCGGGCCGAGCACACGTACCTCGGTTCGCATCCGCCCCATCCTCCGTATCCGCGACGATCGCACCTCGCCGACCGGTCCGGCGGGTGACCGTCGGTCGGGCAGACGCCGAGCGGAACCTGACGCAGAGTCACTGCGGGCCGGTTCGTTCGGAGATCTTAGGCGTACTGGCGAATCGTTCTCGTTTCCGGAACGGACAGCGTCGGGAACGCGACAATCGTCACGGTCCCGGGAATTCTCCGTCGTCAGTCGCATGTCGACGGTTCGGTCCGGCGAGCGGAGGCGGTCCTGCCCTGCACCGGCGGAGCGGTTCGGCACCGCCGGAACGGGTGGGTCAGAGATCACAGAGCGTCGCGATATGACCCACCAGGGATGAGAGAAGTTCACCGGCGCGAGGAGATGATCGTACAAATAGAGAATTGTCGATGTTTTGGCTTCGGCTCCCTCGCTCCTGCCCTCTGGAGTGTCCCCCATGGGAGTCGATGGCCGAGAAGGGAAACCACGTGCGCATCTCTCGACGTCCGCTCTGGGCAGCGTGCCTCGCTGTCGGGATAGCGATCCCGACAGGCGCCGCCGCCGGGGCGAGCGCGGTGGCCGCCGCCACCACCGGCCTCACCACGACCGTCCAGATCGGCCAGGTGACCGGCAGCGCCCTCACCGTGCGTGTCACGGTGCGGAACACGTCATCGTCGGCGGTCGACGTTCTCTCCCGGGACCTGCCGCAGGCACGCCAGTCCACGGCGGTCCTGGCCGTGACCAGGGACGGCGTACCGGTGCCCTATCGAGGCAGGCTGGCAAAGCTCGCGGCGCCGACAGCCGCCGACTACACGCACATTCCCGCAGGTGGTGCCTACACCGCGACCGTGGACCTGGCGGACGACTACGACCTGTCACAGCCGGGAACCTTCACCGTCGCTCTGGCATCGACCCGGGTACGGGCCCTGAAGGGGGCGACCGCAGCCGTCCAGGACACTCTCCGGGTCGACGCCGGTCGCGCCACCGTCCGTACCAGCGTCGGCATCCGAAGCGCCGGCAGGGTGTCCAGCGCCGCACCGACAACCACTGAGCAGGTAAAACTCGCCGCCGCTGCGGTCAGCATCACCTACCGCGGCTGTACGACGAGTGAGCAGACCGCACTGAAGACGGCCGTCACCAACGCCGCAACGTACTCGCAGAAGTCCCAAGCCTGGCTCGCGGCGAACCCGTCCGGCGGAGGCGCCTACACCACCTGGTTCGGCACCTACAGCTCGTCGCGGTTCACGCGTGTGACGTCGGCATACAGCAAGATCACCAGCGAGCTGACCAGCAAGGCCCTGACGCTCGACTGCACCAGCAACGAGGACTACTACGCCTACGTCTACCCGAACCAGCCCTACGTCATCTACCTCTGCAACGCGTTCTGGACAGCGCCGGCCACGGGTACCGACTCGAAGGCCGGAACACTGATCCACGAGTCGAGTCACTTCACCGTCAACGGCGGCACCGACGACCACGCATACGGCCAGACAGCGGCCAAGCAACTCGCCGTGTCGAGCCCGAGCAACGCCGTCGACAACGCCGACAACTACGAGTACTTCGCCGAGAGCCGCTGACCCACGGCCGGCTCGCCCTGACCGGCAGCCCGTTCCGGCGTTCTCCGCGCGACGTAGCGAATCTACGACGCCACCGCTGGAACGGGCCGCCGCCGCACAACCTCACGCACCTCGGCGGCCCCGTCGCCGGGCGGGCGGACGGCGGCGAATCCGGGCGATGCATGCTGCCCCTCATGATTGACGCCATGGGCGCCGATGACCCATACACGATCATCACCGAGTCGACATTCGTGGCCCGGTTCCTTCTCCATCCCTACACGGACACCGTGGACTCGGTGGCCAACGTCGACGCGTTCGTCGACCCGGATGGCAGCGCCTGGTCAGGCCCTATCTCGGTCTTGATTGACGACCCCGAGCCGGAATCGGTGGATGGCTTCATTGAGATCGAGCGGGGCACGACAAGACGTGAGTCCGTCACCGCCGACCACCGGTCGTGACGGCGCCGGCCGATCGGAGCGCGGACGGCGGCTGGTGAAGGACGACTGATCTGCCGAAGGTAGCTTCTACCGATGCATCGTGATCCGTTGGATGACATCCCCGCACGGGCCCGGACGGAACTGGCGGCGGCCGTGGCTGCGGCCATCGATGTCGATACCGCCACCGCGGAAGACATCATCCGGTCGACCGAGCCGTTCTGGGATGCGATGGAACGAGCCGGTGGCCTCGTGGACTCATGGGGCGGGAGCGAATTCCGTTACGTCCTACCACGGGTCTTGTCGTACATCCAGGCCACTGCCAACCCATGACCGATCGTGGTGATGCCGAGCTCGCCCTTCTGCTTCACCGCCACGTCACCGATCTCTTCATGTGGTTGAGCGACTACCCCGAGGAGCAAGTCGACCGGAGCGCGGTGGCATCGATAGAGCGAGACATCGGCCGGGCCACCGGCCAGCGTCCCGACGGCCGACGCGCGCCACGGCTGACCAAGGGCTCTGGCGACGAGACGCTCAAGCGTGCCATCGGTCTACTAGTGGACGTCAATTGGTGGCTCGACACCTGCTCGGACGAGGATGTCGACGAATGGGTGGCGGGAAATCTCCAGGAGGGAACCGCCTACCTCCTCGCCGAGCTACCCGACGAGCAGCGCAGCCGTCTCCTCGAGGTCATCGAGGTCCTTGCAGTCACGGAGCAACACGAGGGCCGCCGGTACGAGATCCGTTTCTTCCCGTTCGCGATGGGCCTCGTCGAGACGGAGCCCACCGAGACGAAGCCGCTCCATCGCCGATGGGTTCGGCCTCAGGACCGAACTCCCGGTCCGGCCGCCGAAGAGTGACCCGCCTACGATTCCTGCGAAACGATGCGCAACCTCGGCGTATGCGTGGTTGTCCTCCATATTGCATCGGCGCAGGTAGGAGACGAGCTCACGGTCGTTCACCGATCCAGTGTGACGGGCAGGAGAAGCAGCGAGCGCACGGCCTACCAAACCCCCGAGCTGAGGTGAGTGGCGCAACATGCCATACGCTCATCGAATGTTCGTGATCATCCTGACCTACCGTGTTGGACTGGAGAAGATCGACGCGGTGCTTCAGGACCATGTCGCCTGGCTGGATCAGCAGTACGCCGACGGCGTGTTCCTCGCTTCGGGCCGGAGGATCCCCCGAGTCGGTGGTGTCATCCTCGCCAAGGACGTTACGCCCGCAGAGTTGGAGGAACGCCTCGACCTCGATCCGTTCCGGCGGCACGGCCTCGCCGACTACGCGGTGACCGAATTCATTCCGTCCCGCACCGCACAGGGATTCGAGTCGCTTCTGCCCTGACCGAGCGGATGCTCGCCGCCCTGTCGGGTTCCGCCGGCGGGATCAGGGTGCGTCCCCGATGGGGGCGCCTTCTTGCGGACGGAGTGCGGTCAAGAGGCTTTCGAGCTGGCCCCAGGCCCGCGCGCTCGCGATGTGGTGGATGTAGTCTCGCGACTCCACGATGAGCCCGTCGCGAATTCGCATGACGAAGACACACGGCACGGTGAACTCTTCGCCGGTTTCGACCACCTGCCCCTGATAGGCGAACTCGGCGACGATCACCTCCGGGTCGGCGGTTTCGTGGATCCTCACATCGACCGGTCTACGGTTCAACGTTCGAGGAACCGGCGGCGGTGCGACGAAGTGCTCGTGCAGGTCGGCCCGGCTACGCAGCGGCGACGGGTCGAGCGGATGGAACGGATGTGTGACATGAGTCCGCTCGGCGTAGAGTTCGCTCAATTCCTCGTACGGACCACTGCAAACGCCGTTTATCAGTCGGAGGAAGGTTTCGCGTGGGCTGCCCATGCCGGTCCCCTTCAATCGGGTGAATGTCACTCCGAGGCGGCCGGATCCCGAGTCCGAGGGGCCGGCGCTCATCGCAGCACCCTAACGACATCAGCCCGGCTCGACTGCCCCGCCTCCGGCACGAGCAGGACGACACCTTCGACGGACGACTTCAGGTCGTGTAGGACCGGCGGCTGTCCCGCCGTCCGGTTCTGCTGCTGCTCCTCGGGAGCGACCTGCACATGGTGCAGCGCCTCACCGCCTACGACCGACCCTTCTACGGCCGGGCCGACAACCTGGTTCTCGGCCCCCTCAATGCCCTGTTCGACAACCGCTGGACCGGTTGGCGCGGCCTGTGGTCACCGCCTGGCAATTCTGGGTCGATCTCCGCCCCGACACACCACCATGACTCGGCTGGACCTACGGCCTCAGCGGACCGGCGGTGGTCATGATCCCTCGTCCGTCAGCGGCGAGACGCTCTACGGAGTGCTGCACTCGAATATCCAGTGGGCCGGCCCTGGACCTCGACCAGGGGCGAGGTCCCCAGTCCAACCGCCGTCCAGAATCCCGTGGCCTGACCCAGGGCAAAGCCGGAGGCACCGGCCGACGAAACCACCAGCGTCGCCAGACCTCGGGACTACCGCAGACGGCCAGGGTGAACATCCATCCCGCCCGGGTCCGGTTGGTCGGCAGGTACGCAGTGGTGTGCCCATGTCGGCACCGATACGCCGCCCGCCGCAGCCGATGCCCCGACATCCGCCGGGTGCATCCGCTGCGGGGAGATTGCCCACTCCTCCCACGGATTCCACACCCGCACCGGACCTAGACTGGTCCGCCGGTCCTCGGGCACCACCTCTCGATGATCGGTGAACTGCCGGTTCCACACCTCCCGGCCGGCGTACCGCGGGGTTCGCCAGAATCACCGCAACCGTCCGCAACGTCCACACCTACCTGCTCGATGCTGGTTCCGCGCCCGGCCATACGCAGCCGGCGACGGCCTCCGCCGCTCGTTCAAAACATGCGCGATCCCCGCGGTGCTCGCCGTCGGACGAAGATCCACCGCACATGCGGGGCCGTCAGCGGATCCAGGGTTCCGGGCCATGCTGACGCCGGCCCCAGTTCGCGTGAACCTCTGTCGGGTGCGGCTCGCATCCACCAACGGGTATTCGTACGGCGGACGGCCGCCGAGATGGCGGCCCTACTCACGCACCTGCGCCGGCATCGCCGACCCGCACCCAGGCATGGTGGCCGGGCCAGCCCAAATCGGTTGCAGTTCCCGTCAGCCCAGGTCGTACGAGACGCGGGTGCGTCCTGACTTGAAGCGCACGCTCTTGGCCCGTAGTCCCTTCAGCTCTCCGAGGCGGGGTACGTGGGTGCCGCCGCAAGGCGAGTGGTATCCGGCGGTGATCACCACCCGCGTGGGTTTGCCGTCTGGGATCTCGGCGGGGATGTGCACCCCGGCGGCGCGCAGCTTCTCCACCGAGTCGAAGCGCCAGGTCACCTCGGAGTTCTCGGCGACGAGGCGATCGAGCTCGGCCTGGATCTGCTCGGCGACCGATTCGCGCCGTTCCGGCGGGACGACGCCGGCGAACTCGACGTACGGGCCGTCCGGGAAGTGGTAGCCCTTGGTGGCGGGCAGGCCGATCAACCGGTCCACCGCAGTCATGACGAGGTGGCCGCCGGTGTGCAGGCGGCTGTGTTCCCGGCGCAGCCCTGGGTCGATGTGGAGACCTGCCCTCTCGCCGACGGCGACCCTCCCCCGGCTGTGGTAGCCGTGGTGCAGCACCTCGCCGTCGGCGAAGCTGACCCGCACGATCTCGGCCGTGCCGCCAGCCGTCTCGATGCGCCCACGGTCGGTGGGCTGGCCACCGCCCTGCGGATAGAAAATCGTCTGGTCCAGGACGATGGTCAGATCGCCGGCGGGTCCGGCGTCGGCACGCATGACGGTGGCGTCGGCCTGGTTCAGGTCCGGCTCGTCCAGGTAGATGAGTGTGGTGGACACGTGCGCTCCTTATTGCTTGTCATGCGGATCGCCGCCGGGCTCGGCGACGACGGTGAAGAGGGTGCCGTCGTGGGCACGGGTGAAGACGACCGGTGTCGCCCATTCGCCGTAATGTGCCTGGAGGAAGAGAGAGCGACGGACCTCGGTGATCGCGCTGTCGACGGGGACTCCCGCTGCGATCAACGCGTAGAACTCGCCGGCGAACACCAGCGCGGCCCGGTCCGAGATCGGGAATTGCATCGCGACGACGGTGGGGATGCCCCGTTCCACCAGCGATCCCGCGATCCCGGACATCGCGTCGCTGTCGTCGGTCGTCGCCGACTCGCAGGCGTTGATGACGATCAGCCGCAGAGGATCGTGGTCGCGGAACAGCGTGGCCAGCTCGAACCCGGTCACCCGCCGGCTGCCGAACTCGGTGTCGAAGTACAGGTGACCAATCTGCTCCCGCTCGTCGAAGGCGCCGTGCCCGATGAAGTGCCAGACGTGGAAGGGCCGCCCGGCGCGCTCGGCCTGCGCAAGCGTGCGCTGCAGGGTCGGAAGTTGACCGTCGCGGGTGTAGGTGAGATTCACACAGCCCATCTCGATGTAGGGGGCGAGCGCGGTCGTCAGCCGCTTCTTCTCCTCCTCGACGTCGAGCGGCTGGAGGTCTCCAGGAGAGCAGATCGTGGTGAGTACGCGAAGCGGGTACCGGACCCGCAACGGCGGCGGGGCGAGGGTCCGGTCCGAGTGCCTGACGATCGAAAACCTCGGTTCAAGGCAGAGGAAGTCACTGCCGTCGAACAGGAACTCCCACGGCACCCGGTTGAGTTCCGGAACCGCCGACTGGCGCAGGCGTAGTCGTACACCGACATCGTTGTGGCGTGCGTGAGCCCGCAGCGCCTGAAACATGTCGCGGGCCTCGCCGGCCATCAGCGCGTCGAACAGGCCCTTGCCGAATATCGCGAACGGCGACACGGCGCTCGGCACCACATGACGTGTGCCCGAACGCGGCCGGCAATGACGCAGCACGAAGTTCTCGATGTCGCGCGGCCCGTAGGGCAGAATGAACTCCCCAGTGGCCGAGCCGAGTATCGACCGCAAGTCGATCGTGTACCGATCTCGGCCACCGCCGATGGTGACGTCGAGATCGACGCTTTTCACAGCATTGACGGCGGTGAAGGTCAGCTCGTCGGCGTGCCGTTCGATCATGTCGGTCTGGTCCTGGAGCAGTCGGCGCGACTCGTAGGCGAAGAGGCGGCGCCACATGTCGTGACCGATGCCGGTACCCGTGCGCCGCAGCAGGAAGTAGGTGCCGAGATCCTTCGTGACGGCAGTGAACGCGGTGGCCGCCACCGGGTCGGCGCGGCGCAAGAACGCGACGACGACCCGTGACCAGGACAGGTACCGGTCCAGCAGGGCTACGGCCCGGGCATGTTGCGCGTCGTCAGGTGCGCAGACGGTTTCGCTGTCCCCGCCATCGTCCGGGACGCGGTCAGCCAGCGTCACCGATGCGAAGAGCGACAACATTTCCTCATGCAGCTTGTTGATCTCGTCGATCAGCTCCTTCGCCGACCGGTACATACGGTTGACCTCGTCCCCGGAATCCGTCACGACCAGATAAGCAAGTCGCCCCGGGCACTGAGGGCGATGAAGAACGCAACCGCTATACGGCGGCGACCGTCGCCCGGCTCGACGGCGTGGTAGTTCCGCGGGTCGAAGACGAGAACGTCACCGGCTCCGGGTTTGGCCACGATGCTCTGACAGTTCGCCATGAGTTCGCGGTCGTACCCGTACCTGTGCCGGTATCGCTCGTCGGCGGGCTGCCACCGGCGACGCCAGACCGACGTCTCCCCGCCGGTCTCCGGCATGGACAGGTAGAGGTTGAACGCGAGCTGGGCCACGACCTCGGTGTCGAATATGCCGGCAGGGAACTCACGTACCACGTCGTCGAAGTGGGCGTGCGCGCCACCATTGATCTCACGGATCATTCCGGCGAACAGGGGACGCCCCTGGACGGTGGCGACCTCGACCGAGCCCGGCCAAGCCTGCCGGAACGCCTGGATCGAGAGGGCTACAGGGTCGCCCTCGAAGTCCACTTCCGACCAGGCCCGCGCGGCCCTTGACGCGTGCTCCCAGTAGCCGTCGTCGAGGCGTCCGTCCCGGCGGAAGTCGTTGATCGCCGGACCGAACCGGGCGATCGGCGGGTAGACCCTTTGCTCGTCGTAGAGGTCCAGCGTGAGGTCGTCCAGCCGCTCGACGAGCTTGTCGCAGCTTTCCGAGTCGATCATGTGAGGGATTCGCAGCACCGCCGTGCGGCCGGAGAGCAGGCTGCCGATCCGCCACGACGTCAACGAGGCGGCATCCACGGATACAAAGAACGGGTCGAGCAGGGACGACGTCAGTAGGGACATGCGGTCTCCTCGGAACAGGATTTCGGGCGGTGACTGCGCCGGAAGACCCATTCAAGACGAAACCGGACGTGAGTTGGTTCGCTGGCGAACTACCGTTGGCCGGAGCTGGCGGCAATGCGCTGAACTGGGCGTTCATCCGCCCGGTGCGGTGTTCGCCAGCGAACACCAGGGGACAGTTCTCTGGTCAGAAGCCACACTCGGTGAGCAGTGCGCGGGCGACCGCCGCGTTCGTCACCTTCTCGGCCATCAGGCGGCGTACCTCCTCCGCAATGGCGAACGCGCCGCGCTCGTCGCGGAGGACGCCGACGGTGAAGTTGACCCACGTCTCAACGTGCTGGTCGCCGACCGGCAGGACGAACTTGTCCACATATTCCGGAACATGTTCCTTCAGAAGCTGGGCGAGGCCACTCTTCGCCGCGACTAGCAGCGGTGTGCCGGCGACGATCGTCTCGCGTCCCACCAGCCCGAACGCCTCCGCCCGGGCGGGCGCCAGCACCAGGCTCGATCGGAGGAGGTCGTCGTGGAGTTCCGTGGTGGACGCCGTGAAACCCCGGGGGTCACCTGCAACTCCGCATCTCCGGACCACTCCGACACCCGTGTGCGGATCTCCCCGTACTCACCGGCCGGCACACCGCGCAGCAGCAACTCCAGCTCGGCCCAGGGCTGAACCCGTTGGGCCGCCGTACCGACGATCTTCGCCGCGAGGTCCAGACCCTTGACCTTCCAGTCGTCCAGGCGACCCATCACCATGATCGTTCGCTCGCCAGGCCCGGGTATCATGCGTGGGTCGCTGTCATCGCCGTCGAACCCGGGGTCCAGACGCACCGGAACGGGATCGCCGGGACGGCTCAGCGACTTGCGGAGCGCATTATGCAGCAGGGGACCGACCGCGAAACAGAAATCGGCCGTCCGCGCGAGGTCGATGTCCAGCGTCCACCGCTGCTCCGCGATCGCCACCGCGTCCGGGTTGTCCGGCCGAAACTGCTCGATGTGGTCGGACCAGGTATGGACGATGTGCGCGCGTGCTGCCCCGCGGTAGTAGTCGGCGCAGAGGGCCGCTGCGGCCGGGCCGGTGACGTGGCCGTGCCCGACCACGATGTCCGGCTCCCACCCCTCCGGCAGCGACGGCGGCCGGAGCATCCGCGTACCGTGCCGCACCTCGGGCGTGCCGACCAGCGTCACCTGAGCCTCAGTGGCATGCCTGAGCTCGTCGGTGGTCGGGCTGTGCACCGCGCAGACGACATCCGCGCCGATGCGGACCAGGGCGGTCGCCAGCGCCCGATTGAAGGTGCTGATGCCACCCTTCGCGGAGAACCAGTGAGTGTCCAGCAGTAGCAGCCGCGGCTTGCGCGCGTCGCCGGCCCGTGATCTCTCCGCTGATTCGTCCTCATCGGCCTGCGCCCACCCGCCGCTCCGCCACTCGATCGGCGACCCGGCCGACAGGCGGGACAACACCGCCTCGACTGTTCTGGTCGCCAACTCCGGGTCACGGCCGCGAACCCGGGCCGTGGCCCCGTTCTTCTCCGCCACGATCTCGACGTAGCCGTCGTCAAAGTGGTCCAGAAGCCACTCTCTGGCCGCCGTCGCGGCGGTGGCGACGTCACCCAGAACGGTGATCACGGCTCGCAGCGGGAGGCCAGAGAGTGGCCCGCGCTCGCCCATGTCGAAGCCGGCCCTCGGCGCAAGACTGCGGTCGTGCAGGGCCGACAGCAGTTTGACGCGGGCTGCGGCGTCGACTGCCACGTCGAAGTTGACAATGGTCCGCGCTGGTGCAGGGTTCACCATGGTATCGATGATGGCAGCAACGGATGATCTCGAGGCGTGAGGTGTGTCGTGGGGCCGAACCGTTCCGCAGCGATTCTCGATCTCCTCGTCGATCCGGCCGTCGCCTTCGCCCTCCATCCCCCGGACCCGCTCGCTCCGGATGCTCGGCTCGCCCACACCGCCTGTGAGTGGGACACGCTCGCCTCGGTCTACAAGCGCGCCGGCGAGGCGGCCTGGAAAGGCCGGCAGCGCGACCAGGCGCTCCGGCTGCTGCTCGCGGAGAGCCGTACCGCACTGCGCCTGCCGGACCGCAATCGCTACCGCGAGGCTGTCGCCTTTCTCGCCAGCCGGCACCGGCTCTGCGCGGGATTCGTCGCGGCCGAGCACTGGTACCTCGAAGTGCTCCGCGAGTCGCTGGACGAGTCGACCGCACCCCTCCACGCCCGGATGTGGCGCGAGATGGCCGCCTTGCACGAGGTAGCCGGCCGGTACGCCGAGGGAAGGATCACCTGCGACCGGGCGATAGCTGTCTGCGTGCGATATCAACACGCTGCCGCAATCCGCGACCCGCACATCAAGGCGCTGCTGCAACGGGCGGTGCTCGAACGCCAGCAGGGGGACCTCGCCGCGGCACGCGGCACGCTGGACCATGCCCGTGAACTGGCCGACCACGACGAGGTGCATTCCTTCACGCAAGGCTTGGTCGCGTTGCGCGAAGGCGGCCTGGAGGTCGTTCTCGGCCGGCCCGACGTAGCGCTCGACGCGTTCCACCGTGCCGCTGACGCCTTCGAGGGCCTGAGCGAGGCGAACGTCGCCACGGTCCGGTTGCGTGAGGTCTTCTGTCTGCGGGCGCTCGGCCGACGGCATGAGGCACTCGCGATCACCGACGAATTGGCGACACGGTTCCGTGGCGCCAGCGGCTCCGCCTACCACCGTGGTCAGGTGATGCTGGAGCGCGCTGAGGTGCTCGAAGAACTCGGCGACCATGACGGCGTGGCAGTCGCGCTCGCCGAGGTCGAGGCGTACTACGCGTCATCGACAACACTCGAGTCGGTGCGCTGGCATCGGCACGTCGCCCGGAACCTGATCCATCGTGAAGGCGACCCAACGGCGGCCGCCGGTCATCTCGCGGCCGCCCTCGAGATCGCCACGCGACCGGACCGAGCCGATCTCACCAGGACCCGGCTGGCCCTTCACGACCTCCTGCGGCTACGGACGACCGACGCGCTCCCGCACGGAATGTGGCGAGACGTCTGGCGTGCCGCGCTGCTCGCCGCGGACATCCAGCGGGACTCGCTCGACGATCCGGCCAGCCGCTGGTCGTTGCACGGGGAGAGCGAGCCGGTCTACGCCACGTCAGTGCTGATCAGCACGGAGCTGGCCGAGGCCGCCTCGACGGCGCAGATCGCCGAGACCGGCCGGGCGGACGTGCTCAATCACCTTCTCGGCACGTCGTCGGGCAAGAAGGAAGTCACCATCGAGTCCGGGCGGTTGGAGCCGGCGGGTCAAGACCCTGAACTGGTCCATCGCATCGTCGAGGTGGGCCGGCTGGCCGCCGAGGCGATCAGGTCGGGGCGACGTCCGGAGGTCTTCCCGGAGCTGCCGCTTCCCGGAAGCCTGCCGTCGACACACGAGCTGGACACAATGGCCGACCTCATCGTGATGATCACGATCGGTGAGAGCCGGGAAGGCTGGTGGTCGGCCACCGTCACCCGAGAACGCCACGGCGACTGGCAGGCCGTGGTGAACCACGCCGAACCCGAGCTGACCCCCCTCGTCGACCGCCTGGCCGGGGGCCGGCTGCTACCGCCCCGCGGCGTCACGCACGATCTCGTAGAACGGCTCGGCCGGTTCCTCCTGCCGGAGCCGGGGATCTGGGCGGGCAGCGCCGACACCCCCGGTCGATGATCATCGTGCCGGACCCCCGCCTGTGGCATCTTCCCCATGCCGCTCTTCTCCGCGACGGTGTGCGCCTGATCGACGTGGCAGAGGTGACGCTCGCGCCCAGCTTGCGGACCCTGGAGCTGTTGCTGCGCCGGCCGGTGACGTCCGTGCCGCTGCCCGGCCGGCCGGTCCTGAGTGATCTCGACGCGACGCTGCCCGGCCACGCCGTCGAGAGAGCCGCACTGGACGGATGGCCGGGGGGACACGACTTACTGTCCGGGCTTGCCGCATCCCGCCGGGACGCCGCAGCGATCTACGTCTCCGGTCACGGCGCGGCGGCCGGTGCCACACCGCGGTTCGGACGGCGGGGCATCTCACTCGACAGCCTCGCCTCGGCCGAACTCCCCCGGCTCGTGCTACTCAACGGATGTTGGAGCGGTACGGCCGTGAGCCGCTACGGACGGGACCCACTCAGCCTGGCGGTAGGTGCCCTCATCGGCGGCGCCGACACCGTGATCGCGGGTGTGGGTCGGGTGGGAAGTGAGGCGTCCGCCCACATCGGTGCAGCAATCATACGGCTGTGCGGCAATGGTCTACGGCCAACGGCAGCACTCCGGATCGCGCAGCGCAACCTGCGTGACGAGCATCCCGAACTGGGCCTTTTCGACTGGGCCGGACTATGCGCCGTCGGTCTCGGACGCTGACAGGCCACATTCGGCGCACCGATCGCGATCCGACCAGTCCTCGCGGTGCACGTCGCGCGGTGTGAACGGCTGCCCGCCGAACTCGGCCCGGACGGCGAGCCGATAGTGCCACAGTTTCTCGGCGAACGGATGGTAGACGGCGTGGTACGCGGGCGAGGCGAGCGCCGCACCTGTCCGAATCACGTTACGCACATTCACCAGGTCGAAAAATGCGGCCTCACCCGCCGCAACCACGTCGGGAGCGCCCGAGGCAAGCAGCCGATCGCGTTGCGTATAGACACCGGCGCCCTCCATCGCCGTGTTCGCCATCGCCAGCAGGTCACCCGGCCGTTCGGTCAGGGCCACGGCGCGAAGCCTGTTGTGCGCACCGTCGAGCGCTTCGAGGTACGCCATGCAGATCGCCCACCTGTCCGGCGAGGACGCTGCCGTGGTCGAGGGTCTGGCCGCCGTCTTGTCCCGATCGTGGCGCTGCTCCTGAACCTGCTCGGCCCACTCCCGCACCGAGGCCAGGTCCTCCTTGCTGGCGCCCAGTGTCTCGGCCAGCAACACCGCGGTGTCGGGAGCCGGCACCTTCTTCCCTTTGAAGATCTCGGTGACATAGCTACGGGATCGTCCCGCGGATCTGGCCAGGGAGGCTTTGCTCATACCCTTGGTGACGGCCAGCCGCATCAACAGGTCCAGGAGCTCCCTTCTCGGATCCGGTGGCACATCGACCGGGTCTGGACGCCCTACGGCCATGAACCCCATCCTCACGAAGGCGGCAGAACCTCAGCATGCCGCAAGCCGCTTCGTCCCTGCCACGCAGGTTCCCTGCCACGGGATCCGAGAGATCCCGGCGTCCACTTCGTCCTCGAAAACGCCACCACTAGTGGTCGACGGATCATCGTCGATGGCGTGCCGAACGGGGTATTGAGTGGAGCTTTCATCGAGGAATGGCTCGGCGAACAGACCAACACCCTCCACTACTACGCAGCCGTCCGCGCTGTGCAGGGCGGCAGCTTCCAGCCCGAACGCGATACCCGCCCCTGGCTCAAGTTCGCCTTCGCCGCGCACCATCGCCAGGCACAGCGCGTGCAACGACGGTACGAGTGGACCGTACGCCTATGGAATGACCTTGCACGGCTGGCGGGCCTGCTGGCAGCACAGGGTCATGCGACCGGCCGCGTCTACGTACTGGCCGGGATCGCCTCCGAGATTGCCGAGGCCGCGGCTGCGGCGGCACGCGGACCTGGACGCAACCCCTACTCATAGACGATTCCCGTAGCCACCGAGATCACGGTGGACAACGGCCGCCCACAACCATGCCCAAGCCACGCCGGTAAGGACCATCAAGCCGGGAGAATCGTCGTCGTTGGACCTCGCGACTACCGCAAGACCCGGATCGTGAAAGCACACGGAAAGCCCATCGCCGTAGCTGTCACGTGTCGTTGCGAGGTACGGACTCCGCACCGGAACCCGGCCCGGGGACAACGGCAGCTGTCGCCTCGGGGGCCGATGATCCGCCGGGCAGACGGGTGTCGAGCAGGCGCAGCGCGGTGCCGATCAGGACCGCGATGAGAACGACGACGCCCAGGTTGATCAGCACCGCCGGGTAGCCCCAGCGGGCGACGTCGGTGAAGGGGTACGGGTACCAGTCGGTGGCGGCGCCGTGTGCCAGGGTCCACGTGATCCACAGCAGGGGCCATATGGCGGACCACGCCAGGGTGCGGGCGTCGATCCGCGGGTGGGGTCCGAACAGGAGCCAGCCGGCCAGGGCCGTCCACGGGGCCACGTAGTGGAAGCCCAGGTCGGCCCACCACGCCGCGCCGTGCGGGTCGCTCTGGCCGGCCAGGATGGTGGCGTAGACGATGCCGGTGATCACGATGCCGAGGAGGGCGTCGACGCGGATGATCCGCCACAGCCGTCCATCGCGGTGCGGGTTCAGGGCCAGGGCGGTCACCGCGGCGAGCAGCAGCAGGTTGCTCTGGATGGTGAAGTAGCTGAACAGGCGCTCGAAGCGGGTGAAGGCGGGCTCGCCGTCGCGGGTGGCGGTCAGCGTGATCTGGGTGATCAGCGACGCCGACACGATCAGGGCGAGGACGCCGTGCCATATCCGGGACGCGGCGGCTCTGTCGATCTTCACGAGGCGGAACGGTATCAGGGCCGGCGGAGACGACGACCTGCCGCAGACCGGCGAGAACTCCCCGCTGGCGGGCGATCAAAAGGTGACGGGTGATAAGGACCCGCCTCCAAGGGCCAGCCGGCCGGAGTCGACCGGAGAGACCAACCGGCCAGGGCCGACCGGAGAGACCAACCGGCCAGGGTCTGCCGGAGAGACCGACCGGCCAGGGTCGGCCCGCGTGATGAGGTCCAGCGGCGACGACGCCTCTGCCGTGTCACGAGTCGGGTAGCCGTACCTCCACTTTGAGGCCCGGGTGATTGTCGCCGAGGGTGACCGAACCGCGATGCCGGCGCACCAGCTCGCTGACGATGGCCAGGCCGAGGCCTGAGCCGCCCGCATCGCGGGCCCGGGCGTCGTCGAGGCGGGTGAACCGCTGGAAGACCCGTTCCCGGTCCGGCTCGGAGATGCCGGGGCCGTCGTCGGTGACCACGATGACCAGGTGCCGGCCGTCGGCGAACGTCGACACCGTCACCCGGGACCGCTTGTGCCGGACCGCGTTGTCGAGCAGGTTCGTCACCACCCGGGCCAGTGCGTCCGGCTCGGCGAGCAGCGGCAACGACTTGCCGGGGTCGTCGAAGTCGACCTCCGGGTAGCGCTGCGCGGCCTCGCCGACGAACTGGGCGAGGTCGATCTCCTCCAGCCTGGCCGTGGGCACGCCGTCGTCCGAGCGGGCCAGCAGCAGCAGGTCGTCGACCAGGCGTGACAGCCGCTGCACGTCGGCCAGCAGGTCGTCGGCGAGCTCCGGCCAGTCGGTGTCGTCCGGCAGGTGCTGCGCCACCTCCAGCTCGGTGCGCATGTTGGTCAGGGGGCTGCGCAACTCGTGGGCGGCGTCGGCGACGAAGGCGCGCTGACGCGCACGGGCGGCGTCCAGCCGGTGCAGCATGTCGTTGAGGGTCACCGCGAGGCGGTGGATCTCGTCCTTCGAGTCGGGTACGGGCAACCGCCCGGCCCTGGTCCCCCGGTGATCTCCTCGGCGCCCGACCGTAGCGCGTCGACCGGCCGCAGGGTCGCCCCGAGCGCCCGCCACAGCCCGGCCGCGAGCAGGGCCACCAGCAGCGGGTACAGGATGAGCAGGGTGATCCGCAGGATGTGGACGCTCTGGGTGATCTGCACGGTGGAGCGGGCCACCAGGATGCGCAGCGGGGCGGTCGGCGGGCCGGCGGTGAGCTGCACGACTCGAGCCTCGCCGCGGTAGCCGATGCGCTCGCCGTCGATGGTCCGGCTCTGGCCGTCCTGGAGGCCGTCGAGCTCCCGGGTGTAGAGCAGCGGCGTCATCCGGTCGGCGGTCGCCGAGGAGGCGATGATCTTGCCGGCTTCGTCGACGACCTGCACCTGCACGCCGGGGGCGACCACGATCGGGTCGGGCAGCGAGTTCTGCTCGACCAGGTCGGCGACGCCGCGGGCGGTGGTCATCGCCTCGCTGTGCACGGAGCGGAGCTGGGCGTAGCCGAGGACGACGATGAGCAGCACACCGCCGGCGGCGAGGCCGAGGGTGAGGCCGGCCGCCGAGACGAGCAGCAGGCGGGCCCTCAGGCTGAGCTCCTTGAGGCGGCGTGGCATCAGCCCACCGGGGTGCCCGGCTCGACGACGGCCAGGCGGTAGCCGGCTCCCCGGACCGTCTCCAGGCGATCGCGGCCGATCTTGCGGCGCAGGTAGCCGACGTAGACCTCGACGGCGTTCGGTGCGGTGTCGAGGGCGGCGTCCCACACGTGGTCGAGCAGCTCGGTCTTGGAGACGACCTGGCCGGGGCGGCGCATCAGATACTCCAGCAGCGCGAACTCGCGGGTGGTCAGGGTGACCTCGGCGCCGCCGACCAGGACCCGGCGCTCCGCCGGATCGAGCTCCACGTCACCGAACGCGAGCACCACCGGGCGGGCCTGGGCGCCGCGGCGCAGCAGGGCACGGAGTCGGGCGAGGAGCACGACGTACGAGAAGGGCTTCGTCAGGTAGTCGTCGGCGCCACAGTCGAGGCCGTCGGCCTGGTCGTACTCACCGTCCTTGGCGCTGAGCATCAGCACCGGCAGCCAGTGGCGCTCGGCGCGCAGCTGCCGGACCACCCGGTACCCGGACAGGCGGGGCAGCATGACGTCGAGGATCATCGCGTCATACCCGCCGTGGCGGGCCATCTCCAGGCCGTCCTGACCGTCGGCGGCGATGTCCACCGCGAAGCCCTCGGCCTGCAGGCCCCGTCGCAGCGCAGCGGCGAGCCGCGCCTCGTCCTCCACCACCAGAACCCGCACATCAACACCCTGCCATGCGGGCGCCCGTCACCAGCAACAGCTCTCAGCGATCTCTCAGCGGCTCGGCGGCGGCCCACCCGGCCCACCGGGTCCCCCTGACCGAGGCGGACCACCCGGCCCACCCGACGGGGGCGCACCGGGCGCCCCGGACGGCGCCCCGTCGCCGCTGAGCTGCCCGCCGGCCGGGGTCGTCGCGGTGTCGACGCCCACCTCCAGGGTCACCGCCAGCCCGCTCGCCGGGGTGCCGGTGACGGTGGCGAGCTGCAGCGCGCCGGAGTCCTCGCCGAACACGTTGTCGTCGTCCAGGGTGACCCGGGCGAGGTTGGTGACCGACGCCTCGTACCCCGTCTGCTGGTAGACCTCGTCGCAGATCGGCTCGGGCAGCGCCACCTGGGAGGTGGCGATCGCCTTCGTCGCGTCGGTGATGCTCGCCTGGTCGGGGTAGACCTCGAAGTGCACGTGCGGCCACCGCCCGGTGTAGGAGGCCGGGAAGATGCTGGTGAACGTCACCTCGCCGGCGTCGTCGGCGATCTGCACGCCACGGAGGTAGTTCTCCCCGGTGACGCCGGCGGAGTAGAGCGAGTAGGCGCCGGCCCGGTCGCAGTGCCACACGTAGACGGCCACGCCGGCGTAGGCGGCACCCGCGTTGGCCAGGTCCTTGAGGCTGAGCGTGAGGGTCATCGGCACGCCGGGCGCCCGGCCGGTGGCGGCGCCGAAGCTGGCGGTGATGTCGCGGCGGACCACACCGCTCCGAGTGAGCACGTTCGGACCGTTCGACCCGTCGCCGGGGTAGGGCCCGGCCGTCTCGTCCGGGATCTCAGCGAGCGCGGCCGACTCGGTCTCCGCCTGCTCCTCCGTCGCGCATCCGCCCAGGCCGAGGGCGAGCGCGCCGAGGCCGAGCACCCGCAGCGCCTGGCGCCGCCGCATGGTGGCCAGGTCGAAGGCCAGGCCCTGGTCGAAGATCTCCTCGCCGGGCCGGGCCAGCGGACGGCCCTGGTAGGTATCCATACAAGTCCCCCTCATTCGCCCATAAAGTTATCCGGAGGACATCCCCTAGGGGACCTTCTCAGCCGGATCACAGCGGCTCCACGGCACAGTTGGTCGCAGAGATTCGGGAGGTGGACATCGTGTCTGCATTGAAGTCCAGGCCTGCGCTGCGCTGGTTGGTCCCGTCGGCGGCGGCGGTACTGGTCATCGGGGTGGCGCGGCGGCCGGAACGATCGTGGCGAACGCGGATCCGGCACTGCCGGAGCGCAGCGCCGCACAGTTGCTCGTCGACCTGCAGAGCGCCGAGCCGTCGGGCTTCTCCGGCACCGTGGTGCAGAGCGCCGATCTGGGGCTGCCGGGCATCGCGGGGCTGCTCGGCAACGCGGCGGGCGGCAGCGGCAACCTGACCAGCCTGATCGCCGGCAACAACACCGCTCGCCTGTGGTATGCGGGTGAGGAGAAGATGCGGTTCTCGCTACTCGGCACCAACAGTGAGACCGACGTGATCCGCAACGGCTCCGACCTGTGGATCTGGGAGAGCAAGGAGAACACCGGCACGCACCTGAAGGTGCCGGCGGGCATGACCGCCCCCGAGGCGGCGCCGGAGGCGAGCGCTGCGGCCCTCAGCCCGCAGCAGGCGGCCGACGCGGCGCTCGCGGCGATCGACGACACCACCAAGGTGGAGACGACCGGCGCGGCCGAGGTGGCCGGACGAGACGCGTACGAGCTGGTGATCAGCCCGCGTGACACCGATTCGCTGGTCGGTCAGGTGCGGCTGGCGATCGACGCGAAGGAGCACATCCCGCTGCGCGTCGACGTCTACGCGAAGAACACCACGAAGCCGGCGATCCGGGTGGCGTTCGAGCAGATCAACTTCACGGTTCCGGACGACCAGCAGTTCGCGTTCAACCCGCCGCCGGGCGCCAAGGTCACCGAGCAGTCCGTTCCGGAGGACGCGGTGAAGGGCGGCGCCGAGGAGGCGCACAAGGCTCGGGAAGCCGAGAAGGCCGCCCGTGAGGCCGGCGCCGACAAGGGCGACTTCAAGGTCGTCGGCGAGGGCTGGACGTCCATCGCCGTGGCCAAGGGCCCGAACCTCGACGAGCTGACCAAGCTCACCGAGGAGGCCGGCAAGCAGGGCACCGAGGGCGCCGAGGCGTCACAGCTGGCCGAGGGCGTCCTCGGCACGCTGCAGCCGGTCAGCGGCGCCTGGGGCAGCGGCAAGCTGCTGTCGGGCTCGCTGTTCACCGTCCTGCTGACCGACGACGGCCGGGTTCTCGCCGGTGCCGTCACCCCGGAGGCCCTCTACAAGGCGGCCGCCGCCAAGTAAGGACCGACCCCTGCTCGAACTGCCGCGCAGGCTGCCCCGGCGCGGCAGTTCGCTGTCAGCCGGTGAGCCGGTGAGCCGGTCGAGTCTTACGGTCCCGAGCCAACCCGGCGGCGCTCGGAGAAGGTCAGCTCGTCCAGGGTGCTGATCCGGCGCACGTCGGTGCCCGGGTGGGCGCCGAACCGGTCGAGCAGGACCGCGGGCAAGCCGACCGCCAGAGCGCCGCGCACATCCCTGTCCAGCGAGTCACCGACCATCAGCGCCGCCTCGGGCGCCAGCCCCAGCAGATCCAGGACGTGCCGGTAGGCCCGGGGATCCGGTTTGCCGGCCGGCAGCGCCGACGACGCCACCATCAGGTCCACCTCGGAGGTGAGGCCCAGCCGGTCCATCTTGCGGCGCTGCTGGCCCTCGTCGCCGTTGGTCAGCACGGCCGCGGTCAGCCCGGCCGCCCGCACCCGGCGCAGTGCCGGGATCGCGTCGTCGAAGATCGTCCAGCCGGCCTCGTAGCGTTCCAGATAGCCGGCGAACAGCTCGTCCGCCTCGGCGTCGGTCAGGTCGGCGGCCAGGAAGTCACGGACCCGCTCGCGCCGCTGGCCGGAGAAGGTGACCTCGCGTCTCTGGTAACGCGCGTAATGCCGCTCGGACACCGCGGCCCAGCGCGCCGGCACCCCCGGATCGGTCACACCGACAGTCGCGGCCCAGGCGACGACCGCCGCGCCGGAGGCGGTCACCTGGTCGACGAGGGTGTCGTCCAGGTCGAAGATCACCGCACTCATCATCGATCAGCGACCCTACCGGGCGCGGTCCCCGCGCGGGGCCGCGGGATGGCCACAGCGGGGGCGGTCAGTCCGCCGGCCGGGCCCGCTCGACGGCTCCGGCGGTCAACAGCACGGCCACGGAGGCGGCCACCAGCGTCAACGTCAACCAGTGCGGGCTCATGGCGTACCAGAGAAGGAGATGGACCGCACCGCTCGCGGCGACCAGCCCGGTCCCGATCGCCCGGCGGGTGCGCTGCGGCAGCAGCCCCAGGCAGAGCCACGGCAGGCGGCCGGCCGGGGTCAGTACCCGAATCGCCAGGCCCACCGTGACCAGGGCCATCACGACGGCGGCACCGCGGGCCAGCAGCAGTGACGGCGCCCACCAGCGACCGCCCAGCGTGAGCACGACCACCAGCGGGACGCCGGCGAGCAGCCCGCGGCGCAGTCCGGCCAGCAGGCCCCGGATGGGCCAGGTCAGAGCGGGGGCACCATACCGGTCCGGGTGGTCGGCGGCCAGCTGCCGCAGCCCGAGCATCGCCTCCCGGACCCGCAGCTTCTCGGCGTCCAGCAGGGCGATCATCCAGCGGCCCTCGGCGTCCTCCGGATCCTCGGCCAGCGCCCGGGCCGCGGCCGCGCGGGCGGCGTCGCGGTCGCCGGCGTTGCGTTCCACCTCGGCCAGGGTCATCAGGTCGGGCACCGAGTGCGGGGCGAGCGTCACCGCCCGGATGGCCGCGGACCGGGCACCGCCGAAATCGCGGCGCAGGACCAGGCAGCGGGCCAGGGCGCGGTGCGGCTCCGGGCGGTTCGGGGCCAGGCGCACCGCCTCGGTGGCCGCGGCCCGCGCGTCCTCGGAGCGGTTCAGCAGCAGCAGGCACTCGGCACGCTCGATGTGGACCACGGCCTGACCGGGTGCGGCGGCCACCGCGGCCTCGGCGAACTCCAGGGCGTCGGTGTGGTGGCCCTGGAGCCGGCGCAGACCGGCGAGCAGGCCGAGCAGCTCCGCGTCGGCGGGTGTCTCGGCGAGGCCCTCGCGGACCGCGGTCTCGGCCATCTCCAGGCGGCCGACGCCGGCCAGCGCCCGCGCGCGGGCGGCGGCGGGGCTCATCGGATCTTGCGCTTCTTGAGGTAGGCGGCCAGGTCGTCGTAGGCGCCGCTCTCGTTGGCGAACATCGCGACGTTGCGGGCGGTGGCGAACCAGGCGTCGGTGGACGGGCGGACCTCACGGGCGGCGGCCAGCATGTCCGCCTGGTTGATCATGCGGATCTCGCCGGTGTCGATGGAGTCACGCATCGCGTACTCGGCGGCGGTCTCGCACAGATGCGCCAGGTCCGCGCCGGAGTAGTGATCGGTGGCGGCGGCGACGGCGTCCAGATCGATGCCGGCTACCGGACGGTCCCGGAGGTGGTATTCGAGGATCGCGGCACGGGCCGGGGTGTCCGGCGGCAGCACCAGCACGGTCCGGTCCAGGCGCCCGGGCCGGCGCAGCGCCGCGTCGACGTCCCAGGGGGCGTTCGTGGCGGCCAGCACGAACACCCCGTCGTTACCGCCGTCGACACCGTCGAGCTCGGTCAGCAGCTGGTTCACCACGGTCCGCATGGACGACTGCAGTTGGCTGCGCTTGTGGCCGAGCGCGTCGATCTCGTCCAGGAACAGCACGCACGGCGCGTGCCCGCGGGCCGACTCGAACAGGTCGTGCAGGTTGCGCTCGGAGCTGCCGATCCACATGTTCAGCACGTCGGTGATGCTGAGGCTGATGAACGCGGCGCCCATCTCCCCGGCGACCGCACGCGCCAGGAACGTCTTGCCGCAGCCGGGCGGACCGTAGAGCAGCAGGCCCCCGCGCAGGCTCTTTCCGAACAGGGTGCGCAGCTTCGGGTTGCGCAGCGGACCGAGGAACGACACCTCGAGCCGCTTCTTGACGTCGGTCATGCCACCGACGTCGGCGAGCGTCACGGTGGAGCGCTCGACGTCGAACGCCCGGTCGGCGTGGCCCCGCACCGGGTCCGGCTCGCCGTCGGCACGGGCGAATCGCGGCGGCACCACATCGCCGAACTGCTCCTCCATGGCCGCCCAGTCGATCCCGCTCCGGCCCACGGCGTCTCCGGCGGCCGGCGTGGCTGCCGCAGGATCGGCCGGCGTCTCCCCCGGAGATCCCTGCGGCGGTACGCCCGGAGCACTGCCCCCACCCGCAGCCGCCCCGTCGCCGTGCCCGTCCGCGCCCGTCGCCCCGCCGGTGGTGGCCGGGCCGCCCAGGGCACGGGCCATGAGCTGCTGGGCCGCCGCGTTGCCCGGCTCGCGGGCCAGGATCTGAGCGGCGTGCCCGATCGCCTCCGGGCCACGGCCGGCCGCGACGAGCAGCTCGGCCAGGTGCAGCCGCAGCGTCAGGTCGTCGGGCCGCGCCTCGACGGCGGCCACCAGGCTGTTGATCAAGGCATCGCTCATGACAAGCGATTATGCCCGGCGCGCGTCGCCACCCGGCCGGGGCCATCGACCGAGAATTCCACACAGTCGCTCCCCACCTGGTCTTATGTGCGCGCGGGAGGGTGACCGGGGTCGCCTTCCGCCTGCCGAAGTGGCGGTCGGCGGATACGATTCGCCAGCGCCCGTCCACGCCGGACCTCCGTGCCGCCGTGCCGAAACCGGTTCCCCGGGCGTTGAGCTGTCGTCAGGGACGCCGGGAAGCGAGGTAAGGATGCCGATCACTCCCGCAGATATTCATAACGTGGATTTCAAGAAGCCGCCGATCGGCAAGCGCGGCTACGACGAGGAGGAGGTCAATGCCCTCCTGGAGGAAGCCGGCCAGGAGATGCTGCGCCTGCTCGACGAGAACGGGGCGTTGACCGCCCGATTGCGTGAGGTCTCCAACGGCGCGGCCGAGGAGACGATGACCGCCGAGGTGGCCGAGCTGGCCGCTCACCTGCAGTTCATGCGCGAGGGGCTGGCCCGGGCCGAGCACGACGCCCGGGAGATGCAGGTCCAGTTGGAGCGGGCGCACGACGAGGTCCGTTCCGCGGTCCAGCCCCGGCCGGGCGCCGTGATCGACGACCGGGTGCTGCGGATGGCTCACCGGACGGCCGACGAGCACGTCCGCGACGCCCAGCGCGAGTCGGACGACCTGCTGGTCAGCGCACGGGCCCAGGCCGATCAGCTGACCGGGGACGCGGTCCGGACGGCCGACTCGATCGAGGCCGACGCGCGCCGGCAGCATGCCGAGGCTCTCGACGAGGTGGCCCGTGACCGGGCCGCGATGGTCGCCGAGATCGAGCGGCTCGACGAACTGGCCCAGGACTACCGGTCCGCGCTGGGCGAGCACGTCGTCCGTCAGCTGCAGGACCTGGAGGGTGGCACGCCCGCCCTGCCACCGGCCTGATCAGCGCCGGAGGAGGGGCGGTCACGTCGACCGTACGAAGTGAGAAAGGGCCGCCGTCGAGGAGACGGCGACCCTTCCGCGGGGGTTCGCTAAGCCGGGCGGCGATAGCCGGCGATGGGACCTCGGTCGATGGTCGCCATTCGCACGTGGTCGCCGGTGCTCGGCGCGTGGACCACCTTGCCGCCACCGATGTAGATGGAGACATGGTGCACGTCGGAGTAATAGAAGACCAGGTCACCCGGCTTCAGATCGCTCCGGCTCACCGCCTTGGTGGAGCCCCACTGATCCTTCGTGTAGTGCTCGAGATGCACGCCGACCGACGCCCACGCCGCCTGCGTCAGACCCGAGCAGTCGTAGCTGTTCGGGCCGTCCGAGCCGAAGACGTAGGGCTTGCCGATCAGGTCACACGCCCGCTGAGCGGCACGGCCGCCCTTGTCGTTCGTGTAGTCGACCGGGCACGGGCCGGTGCGCAGCTCACCGTCGTCGGCGTTCGCCTTGCCGTAGGCCGTGATCCGGAGCTTCTGGAGCTTCGTGATCTCCTTCTCGATGGCGACCTTCTTCGTCCCGAGATCGGTGTCGCGGACCGCGATCTCCGCCTCGAGCTGGTCGACCTTGGCCTTGTCGGCGGCGTACTTGTCGCGGAGTCTGGCGACCTCCACGATCGACGCCTTCCGGTTGACGGCGAGCTGGTCGAGAAGCGTGAGCTTGTCCACCATGCCCGTCGGCGAACCGGTCAGGACCATCGCGTTCACCAGGCTCGGTGAGCCCTGCATGTACGCGTCGACGGCGAGACCCCGCACCTCCACCATCGCGGCGTCCACCTGCTTCTGCAGCGGGGCCAGCGTCTTCGCCAGCTCCGTCTGCTGCTTACGCAGCTTGACCAGCTTGGTGTGGGTGCCGTTGTAGTCCTCGATGACCGGCTCGAGCTGGTTCCACTCCTCGTCGATCTGTTTCTCGATCTGCGCGGGGGTGGGCTCGGCATGAGCGACGGTCGGACCCGTGACCAGGATTCCGGTCGCGGCCACCGCGCACAGCAGGGTGCGCATGAGGCCGGCGCGACGCGCGCCAATCCGTTTCACGCTGGTGCGTTGTCCTTTCTTCCCGTTCAGCCGCCGACCGGGTTAGCTGACGGGTTCGGGCGGGAAGTCTGCCCGGCCGCGTCGCCGCGGCTTCACCCCAGGTGCTCGGTTCCCCGGCTCGCCCCCGGCTGTTCGGCCGGACACGATTAGGCGGTGGTCCGTCAGATCGGCCGGGTGGCCGATGGGGGGCTGGCTGGACCGGGGACCACCGTACTCGGATCAAGACGGCAAATGAAGGTCGCACAGCCAGCCGAACTGTACGCACCGTCACCGATACGCACAGTGTCTAAAACGGCCAGCTGCGCAGAGCCCGCGCCAACCAGGGGACGACCACGATCACGGTGGGTAGCACCAGAAGGCCGGCGGCGGCGGTCACCCCGACCGCGGTGAGGACCGCGGAGCTCCGTTCGGGACCGTCCAGACGGGTCAGGCGGCGGCGCCGGGATTCACCCTCCGGGTCGGCGGTCACCTCCTCCGCGAGAGGGACGGCGTCGATCAGCCGGGCGAGCGCGGCACGCAGAGGGGCCGAGCCGGTCCGGCGGCGGGCGGCGTCGTCGGCCACCATCTCCAGCAGCAGATGTACGGCGTCCAGCGGCGCCTTCGACCGGAGCGGGCCCGGCACCGCCCGGTAGAACGCGGTGAACGACTCCATCACCAGCTCGTGCCTGTGCCGCAGGTGGGCACGCTCGTGGGCGAGCACCGCGTCGACCTGCTCGCGGTCGAGCGTCCGCAGCACACCGTCACTGAGCACGACCCGTGGCTCGCGACCGGGCACGCAGTAGGCCAACGGCAGCGGCCCGTCGAGCACTCGGACCTCGTCGCCACCCAGGTCCTCGTGGCGCTCGACCCGGTCGAGCAGGTCGACGAGCATCCGGTGCCGGGCGCGGCGGGCCCGGGCCCGGGAGCTCACCCGGATCAGCGACACGATCAGCCGGATCACGATGGTCGCGGCCACGGCCAGGGAGAAGAGCAGCGCGGCGACGGTCTCGGGATGGCGGGCCCCGGCGGCCCGGGCGACCTCCTCGGGCGCGGCGAGGACCACACCGAGCGCGCAGAGTACGGCGGTGAGCGTCTGTGACTGCCAGAGCAGGACACCCGCGACCGGGGCGCGGTCGGTCCACCGGGCGCTCGCCAGCAGCCGCGGCGCCAGCAGGGAGAGCGTCAGCCCGAGGGCGCCGAGCAGGAGGGCGGTCACCGCTCGATGTTACGGGCCTTCTCGATCGCCGCCCTCAGTGCTTCGGGCGGCAGCTGCCCGACGAAGTAGGCCAGCGCGGCGTCCATGTCGGGGGTGGCGCTGAGCGCGTCGAGCATCACCCCGGCGGTCATCTCCTCGCGGGTCTGCGCCGGCGCGTACTTGTACGCGCGGTCGGCGCGCTGCTGGGTGACGAGGCCCTTCTTGGCGAGCCGATCGAGAACGGTCATAACCGTCGTATACGCCAGATCGCGCTCCGCGCTCAGCCGCTCGTGCATCTGCCGGACGGTGAGCGGCTCGCCCGCGTCCCACAACTTCGTCATGACCTCGCGCTCGAGGTCGTTCCTCGCCATGTGACCCACTCTACTTCACCGTGTCGTACTACGCGTCGTAGTATCTACTACGAATCGTCGTAGAGGGGCTCCCATGGACGTGCTCGACCTGACCCGGCTGCAGTTCGCGGTCGTGACGATCTACCACTACCTCTTCGTGCCGGTGTCGATCTCGCTCGCCTCGGCTGCCGCCGGATTCCAGATCGCCTGGATCCGGACGTCGAAGGAGAAGTACCTGCACCTCACGAAGTTCACCGGCAAGCTGCTGATCGTCACGTTCGCGGTCGGCGTCGTCACCGGGCTGGTCCAGGAGTTCCAGTTCGGGCTCGGGTGGAGCGCGTTCGCCCGGTTCTACGGCGACGTGTTCGGGCCGACGCTCGCCATCGAGGGGATGCTCGCGTTCTTCCTCGAGGCCACGTTCCTGGCGCTGTGGTATTTCGGGTGGGACCGGCTGCCCCGCATGCTGCACACCGCCACGATCGTCGTGGTCGCGGTGGGGACGCTGCTGTCGGCGTACATCATCCTGGCCGCCAACTCGTTCATGCAGAACCCGGTCGCCTACGCACTCGACCCGGTCACCGGACGGGCGCACCTGACGAGCTTCACCGAGCTGCTGACCAACGAGGTGGTGCTGGCCGCCTTCCCGCACACGATGGGTGGGGCGGCGATGGCCGGTGGCGGGCTCCTGATGGCGATCGGGATCTGGCGGGTCTCCTCCCACGCCGCGTTCCGGACGCTGTCGCGGGCCGGGGCCTGGATGCTGCTGATCGGCGGGGCGGTGACCGCGATCAGCGGCGACCACCTCGGCAAGGTGATGACGGCCGTGCAGCCGATGAAGATGGCGGCCGCCGAGGCGCTCTACGAGACGACCACGTCGGCGCCGTTCTCGGTCTTCGCGATCGGCGAGCTGGGACACGACCGGCCGTTCTTCAGCATCGAGATCCCGGGACTGCTGTCCTTCCTCGGCACCGGGTCGTTCGACGGGACCGTGCAGGGCATCGACGATCTGCAGGCTCTCTACACCGCCCAGTACGGACCGGGCAGCTACGTGCCGATGATCCCGGTCGCGTTCTGGACGTTCCGGTTCATGATCGGGGCCGGCGTGCTCGGGATGGCGCTGGGGGCGTACCACCTCTGGTCCTCCTGGGTTTTCCGGGGCAGGACCCGCCGCGTGCCGTTCCTGCCGGAGTCTCTGCAGCCCGGGCGGGGAACGCCCGGCTGGCTGCGCCGCTTCGTGCTGCTCGCGCCGCTGCTGCCGGCCGCCGCCAACACGTTCGGCTGGGTGTTCACCGAGACCGCCCGGCAGCCGTGGCTGGCATTCGGCATCTCCAAGGTCGCCGACGGCATCTCCCCCGGCCTCACCGCCGTCGAGGTGATCGCGTCCCTGGCCGGGTTCACGCTGGTCTACGGCCTGCTCGCGGTCGCCTGGTGCCGCCTGGTCGTGCATCTGTCCCGCAAGCCGCTCGTCGTCGAGGCGCCCCCGCGGACGCTCCGGAACCGGCCCCCGCCTACTAGGAGCGCACTTTCATGATCACGTTCTGGTTCGCGGTGCTCGTCCTCGCCTGGGTCCTCTACTTCGTCCTCGAAGGCTTCGACTTCGGCGTCGGGATCCTCACGTTCCTCGGCCGCGACGAGCACGAACGCGGCGCCGCCCTGCGCACCATCGGCCCGTTCTGGGACGGCAACGAGGTGTGGCTGGTCGCCGCCGTCGGCGTCACGTTCGCCGCCTTCCCCGACTGGTACGCCGCCCTGATGTCCGCCCTCTACCTGCCGATGGTCGCGATCCTGCTGCTCCTCGCCGTCCGCGGGGTGGCCCTGGAGTTCCGCGGCAAACACGACTCGCCGTCCTGGCGGCGCCGGGCCGACCTGCTCCTGGCCGCCTCGTCCGGCGGCATCGTGCTGCTCTGGGGCGCGGTCCTCGGCATCCTCGTCGACGGCCTCGCCCTCGGCGCCGACGGCGAGGTCACCGGGGCCGGGCTCGGCCGCAGCCTGAGCCCGCTGCTCACCCCCGCCGCCGGTCTCGGCGCGCTGGCCGCACTCCTCGCCGCGATCCTGCTCGGCGCCACGTTCCTCGCGCTGCGCACCACCGGGCCGGTCCGGCGGCGGGCCCGCGACGTCGCCCGCCACACCGGAACGGCCGGGGCGGTCACGCTTCTCCTCATCGGCATCGGTACGGGCAACCGCCTCCCCCTGGCCGCCGCGGCAGTCGTGTTCGCTGCCGGGCTGCTCGCACGGCGTACCCGCGAAGGACTGTCGTTCGCCGCCGTCGCGGCCGCGGTCGCCGCCACGGTCGTCGCCGTCTTCACCGCCCACGGTGACGTGGTCCTGCGCAGCACCCTCGATCCGGCATGGTCGCTGACCAGGGAAGGCGCCGCCGCCGGACCCGAGGCGCTGCGCCTGATCACCGTCGCGGGAGTGCTCATCCTGCCGGGGTGCTCATCTATCAGGCCTGGTCGTACTGGGTCTTCCGCCGTCGCGTGGCCAGCGAACGGGTCGCCTCGTGACCGCCGGCCCACCGCCGCGCCCGGCAGTCTCCGCGCCGCCCGTCAACCCGTCGGCGCACCCGTCGGCCGTACCCGCGGCGGTCGGCGGCACGGCGGTCGGCGGTCCGGCGGGAGTGGCTGGCCGGCGGGCTTCGCGGGGGCCGGTCGATCCGCGGCTGCTGCGGCACGCCCGCGCCAGCCGGAGCGGGATCATCCTGCTCGCGGTGATCGGAGTCGGTCAGGCGCTGGCCACGATCGCCATCGCGGTGGCGCTCTGCGGCATCGTCACCGCGCTCACCACCGGCTCGGCGGGCGTGCTGGCGGGGACCCCGGCGCAGGCCCTGGACGACCTGCTCCCCGCAACCACCGGATGGGCGATCGTGCTCCTGGCGATCGCGTTCACCGTGCGCGGCGCGCTCGCCTGGGCCGAACAGGTGGTCGCCCAGCGAACCGCCGCGCGCGTCACCGACGAGCTACGGCGGTCCCTCCTGGACCGGGTGGTGCGCCGCGGCCCCGCGTGGGTGGCCGCGCACGGCTCCGGGCGGCTGACCGCGGTCCTCGGCACCGGCCTGGACGCGTTGCGCCCGTGGTTCTCCGGATATCTGCCGGCGCTCCTCCTCGGCGTCGTGCTCCCCCCACTGGTCGTCGTCATCATGGCGGTCGTCGACCCGGCCTCCGCGGTCGTCGCCCTGCTCACGATCCCGCTCCTCCCGCTGCTCGGCGCACTGATCGGCTGGGCGACGAAGGCCCGCGCCGAACAGCGCTGGGCGGCGGACTCGCGGTTGGCGGGCCACTTCCTCGACGTCGTGCGAGGCCTTCCCACCCTCAAGATGTACGGCCGAGCCGACCGCCAGATCGACGTGATAGCCGACCTGACCGACCGGCATCGCGCGGCCACCATGCGGGTGCTGCGGGTCGCGTTCCTGTCGTCGACCGCGCTCGACCTGGTCGGCACCCTGGCGGTCGGCCTGATCGCCGTCCAGACCGGCCTCCGGGTGGCGGCCGGCTCGATGGAGCTCGGCCCCGCCCTGCTGGTCATCCTCCTCGCCCCCGAGGCCTACCGCCCGCTCCGCGAGATGGCCGCCCGCTACCACGCCTCCACCGACGCGGAAGCCGTGATAGCCGACGTCGACGAGATCCTGTCCGCCGACTCCCCCACCGTCGGCCCGTTCCCGTCACACGTCGCTGAACGGCCCTCGGTCCTGCCACCGGGCACGCCCGGTCCGGACGGGCCGGTCACCGCGCAGCTCCCAGTCCCGCCGTCGGGTTCACGCGGTCCGGATGGGCCGGTCGCCGCGCGGTCCCCGGTCCTGCCGGCGGGTTCACCCGGTCCGGATGGGCCGGTCGCCGCCGGCTCCGGCGTGCACGGACTCCGCCGGGTGGAGCCGTTGCGGGAGAGCAGCCGTCCACCGGCCGCCTTCGGTGACTCGCCCCGGCGGATCACGGCTGTGCTGCCCGTTTTCGGACGCGCCGCCTCCGGCCGGTGGGGTGTGCGGGTGTCCGGACTCCGAGCCCGGTACCCGGGAGCATCGGACGACGCGCTGGATCTGCCGGAGCTGACCGTCCGGGCCGGCGAGATCGTGGCGCTGCGGGGCGTATCGGGAGCCGGTAAGACCACGGCGCTACGTGTACTGGCCGGACTGCACCCCGCGGAGTCGGGGGCGATCGCCGTCGGGAACACGTTCTATCTGCCGCAACGGCCGTCCCTGCCGCACGCCCGCACGGTGGCCGAAGCGTTCCCGCCCGACGCCACGACGGCCGAGATCCGCCGCGCGCTCCACGTGGCCGGCCTGAACGACGAGGTCGCCGACCGGACACCCCTGGGCGAACAGGCCGCGGGCATCTCCGCCGGCCAGCGCCAGCGCCTCGCGCTCGCCGTACTGCTGCACCGCGCCGCCCGTGCCGTCGCCGGCCACCGCTACCGCGACGCGCCGGCGGTCGTGACGCTGCTGCTCGACGAGCCGACCGCCCATCTGGACAGCACCGCCGAACACCTGGTCATCGCCCGCCTGCACGAGTTCGCCGCCCAGGGTTGCGCCGTCCTGGTGGTGGCCCACCGCCCGGCCCTGCTCGCCGCCGCCGACCACATCGTCGACGTCCACCCACCGGCGGGCGCCGCCCTCACCCCCGGCACCGTGACCGCCTCGGTCGCCGGCCCCCTGGAATCACCCTCCTGGGCCGCCCTCGCTCCGGACGACATCACCACGTCTCCCCACGCCGACCCGCCCGGTGGCGCCGACGCGGCGACCGAGACCGGGTTGCCGGGCACTCCCGAACAACGCGAGCACTCACCCCGGTCCACACCCGATCCCGACGACGCCACCACGACTCCCCACGGTGGTCCGCTTGACCGGCACGCCGACGGCACCCGGGCGGCGGCCGAAGGCCGGCCGCAGAGCTCTCGGGAGGGGCTCGAAGACCCCGAGCGGGCTCGGGAGGCGGGCGGCCGCCGGTGGGGACGGCTGTGGGTGGCGGCCCTCCTGGGTGCCGGGTCCTCGCTCGCCGGGATCGTGCTGACCGGAGCGGCCGCGTGGTTGCTGGTCCGGGCGTCGTCGCTTCCGCCGGTGCTCAGTCTGTCCACGGGGGTGGTGCTGGTCCGGGGCAGTGCCGTCGCCCGGCCTCTGCTGCGCTACCTGGAACGGCTCGTGTCCCACGAGGTCGCGTTCGCGCGGCTGGGCAGGCGGCGGGCAGCGGTGTATGCGGATCTGATCCCCCACGTTCCCGGGCCGCGGATGCAGCGGCGCGGGGATCTGCTCACCCGGCTCGTAGACGACGTGGACGCGACCACCGACGGGCTGCTGCGCGGGCGGCTACCGATGATCGCCGCGGCGGTCACCGGCGGGCTCGGCGTCGTAGTGGTCGCCGGTGTGGCGGCACCGGCCGCGATACCCGTCGCGGTCGGTCTGCTGGTCGCCGGAGTCGTCGCTCCGGCGATCGCGGCCCGGCTACTGGACCGGCAGGAGGCGGCCACCGGCACCGCCCGGGCCGCACTGCGGGACGCCGTGGTCGAGACCGTCGACGGAGTCGAGGATCTGGCGGCCGGTGGGGGCCGTCCCGACGTGCCCCGCGACCGGAGCCGAACGCTGGCTCATCTGGAGGCGCGGACGGCACGGGAGTCGGGACTCGCCGCAGCGGTCGCCCACATCGGATGGGGGGCGGCGGCCGTGGGTGTGGCCGTCGTCCTCGCGCGTGGGGGGCTGACCGCCGAGTGGAGCGCCGTGGTGCTGCTCGGCGTCATCGTGCTCGGTGAGGCGATCGTCCTCCTACCGGAGGCCGCCATCGCTCGGCGACGTGCAGCCGCCGCTGAGCGCCGGGTCGCCGAACTGACAGGCGATATGTACGTCCATGTTGACGATCCACATGTCAACACGAATGGTGCAGTCAATGCATCGATCAATATTGACGAGTCCGTCAATCAACCAGCCGACGCCGTTGACGGTGTGGACGCGTGGACAGGCGGGCGGGCCGGCAGGACTGGCGAGACAGCCCGTGACGACGCCGAGACGTCGACATGTGAGCAGGCTGGACGGGGTCGCGGGGCGGTTCGGGTGGACGGGCTCGTCGCGGGGTGGCGGCCGACGGAGCCGCCGATTCTTGACGGGCTCGGGCTGTCGTTGCCCGCTGGATCACGTACGGCGATCATGGGGCGATCGGGATGCGGTAAGTCGACGCTGGCAGCCGTGCTCGCCGGGCTGCTGTCACCACGGGCCGGAAACGTCGAGGTCAGCGGGACTGCGGTGCTCGTGGGGGACGAGACCGGACATGTGTTCGCGTCGACCGTACGAGAGAATCTGCGTCTTGCCTCGCCCGCGGCGACCGATCCGCGGATGCGGGCCGTGCTGGCCCGGGTCGGTCTCGGGTGGATGGAGCTGGATTCCTGGCTGGGGGCCGCGGGCGGCACGATCTCCGGTGGGCAGCGACGGCGGCTGGCGACCGCGCGGGCCCTGCTCGCGGATCCGGCATTGTTGATCCTGGACGAGCCGACGGAGGGGATCGACGAGGCGGGGGCGCGGGAGTTGATGGCGGATCTGCTGGATGCGGCGTCGGGGCGGACCGTGCTGGTCCTCGCTCACCGCACCGATGGCCTCGACCTGGTCGACCGGATCCTGGAGCTCACCACCAACGGCCTCGAAGAGAAGAATGTCGGATTGGACCGATCAGTCCTTTAAAGTGGGCTTCATGGCGCGGACGGCGGCACCCGGCACACGGGACACCATCCTGACCGCGGCCGCCGGACTGTTCTACGAGTTCGGCGTCCGCGCCGTCGGCATGGCCCAGGTCGTCGAGGCCGCCGGTTGCGGGAAGAACCTGCTGTACAAGCATTTTCCCAGCAAAGCCGACCTCGCGGCGGCGTATCTCATGCTCGCCCGCCACGAACGTGAACGCACCGTCACCGAGGCCCTGCGCTGGTCCACCGATCCGACCGACCGCCTGCTGACCCTGGTCACCGAGATCGCCGACACTGTTCGCCGGCCGGGATACCGGGGCTGCGCCTTCCGCAACTACCTGACCGAGTTCCCCGGCGAGACCGACGAGCCGGCCCGGATCGCCCGGGCGTATCTCGCCGACAGCCGTGCCCAGATGGACCGCCTCGTCCTCGGCGCGGGCGGCGACGAACTGCTGGCCGATCGCATCTGGCTCGTCGTCAACGGCCTGCATTCCGGGACACCGGCGGAGGCGCCGGTCGCGGTCGATTGGATAACCGAGTTGGTACGGCCGGCCGGAGCACCGTGAGCAGTCCCGGTGATGTCGGGGCGCTACGGTCGGCGGATGGCATCCGTGGCTGAACTGCCCTTCGACTGTGACAGCTGTGCGGGCGGCGCGACGTACGGCGAGATGATCGTCGACGGGCGGCTGCACTGGTCGCTGTCGCATGCCTGCCCGACCGCGAGCGTGGAAGCGTGTGGTCGCCACGAGGCGCCGGCCGAGTGGCGCGCGGCGCTGCTCGAACAGTGCGGCGCCTACCGTTTGCGGATCGGCGCCGCCAGCCGGGTCGTCATCATGAGGGTCGCCCGGGAACAGCGGGGCACGCCGCTCTCCGAGATTCCGGCGTTCGTCGAACTGCTCCGAGGACCCGGCCTGACCGGCACCGAGATGGAGTTACGGCTGCTCGCCGCTCAATTCGCGGAGGCGGGGGTGCCCGCCACAGTCGAGCCCGTCGGGCCAGATGACCCACGAGGCGAGACCACCCGAGCAGGGCGACCCACGAGGCGAGGCCGGGAGGGAGCGCTGCACGGAGTGCCGGTCAGGCCGGGGACATCACCTCGTAGAGGTTGCCCGCCTCGTCCCGGAAGTACAGGCCCCGAGGGCAGAGCGAATGATCGATGCGGCCGTTGTCGGGCTCGTGGGGCTCGCTGCCGTAGGGGATGCCGCCGGTCCGCAGGCGGGACAGGATGCCGTCGAAGGTCGGTGGGTCCACGTCGAACGCCAGGTGCACGGCGGAAGGCCGGTCGACGGTCATGAAGTCGAGAGTCAGGTCGTCGTTGACGCGGACCGGGGCGAAGTGCCGCTCGGCGCCCCGGTAGGCGAGACCCATGACGTCGGCGAAGAATCGGGCGGCCGTCTCGTTGTCGACGGCGGGGACGATGGTGTGGTTCAAGGTGATCGTCATGAGGTGGCCTCTGTGGTGACGACGCCGTGCAGGAAGATGTCGACGAGCGTCTCGATCGGTGTGTCGGCGGCGGGTGCGCCGCGACGGCTGAACAGCGTGCTGAGGAAGACCGCGGCGAGCTGCTCGACCGGCAACCGGAGCGCGGCCCGATCGGGCTCCAGGAGGCGCACCACCGCCTGAAGGGTTCGCTCCGAGGCCTCCTCCCGGTCGACGGGCGCACCACGGCGGGGTGCTCCGCCGCCACGGCGGCCGGCGGCGTGGACCGCGCCGATCACCGCGCCCATCCGGTGCAGGTAGGCGTGCAGGGTGGCGGCGGCCTCGGTGAGGCGGTCCGCCAGCGGCTGGTCCAGCGGCACGGCATCGAGCTCGGCGAGCACGTGATCATTGCGCAGGGCGGCCGCCACACAGGCGTCGAGCAGCTCGTCCTTGTCGGCGAAGACGCGGAAGATCGTGGCCTCGCCGATGCCGGCGGCCTTGGCGATCTGCAGGGTGCCGACGGCGGCTCCGTGCTCGACCAGCAACGGCAGCGCCGCAGCCACGATCATCTCCCGTCGCGCCTCGGGGCTCATTCCCGGCGCTCTCCGCCGGGTCGATGGCTCTGTCATGCCACCCAAGCTACGGAGTGAGTACTCACTCCGTCAAGCGTCCGGGAAATCGTGTGGCGCGTCCAGCCGAGCGGCGTGAAGGATGCGGTGGCGCGAGCGGGCCCCGTCGACGTCACGTCGGGTGGCCTGCCAAGAGGGACGGGAGCCGGTGTGCGTACCTTTGACGAGCTCTTGATCGAAGGGGTTGAAGCGGACGTCGGCGGGTGGGGTTTCGGGTGGCTGGACGGCCGGGCCACCGAGGAGCGGCCGCCGTGGGGCTACGCGGGCCTGCTCGCGGAGCGTCTGGGGCGGGCCCGTTCCGCGCTGGATCTGGACACCGGCGGTGGGGAGATCATCGCGGAGATGCCGTCGCTGCCGCCGCGGATGGCGGTGACCGAGGGCTGGGCGCCGAACGCCGAACAGGCGAGGCACCGGCTCGGGCCCCGCGGCGTGGACGTCGCCGAGGTCGCGCCGGGTGCGCCGCTGCCGTTCGACGACTCGACGTTCGACCTGGTCAGCAGTCGGCACCCGGTGCGGCCCGACTTCGCCGAGATCGCCCGCGTGCTGGCGCCCGGTGGCACCTATCTCGGGCAGCACGTCGGTCCCGCGTCGGCGTTCGAGCTGATCGAGTGGTTCCTCGGACCGCTGCCGCGCGAGCGTTTGGCCCGTG
Organism: Actinoplanes sp. CA-252034; assembly: GCF_050956125.1. Taxonomy (NCBI): domain Bacteria; kingdom Bacillati; phylum Actinomycetota; class Actinomycetes; order Micromonosporales; family Micromonosporaceae; genus Actinoplanes; species Actinoplanes sp. CA-252034. Next base: position 3,484,276 of record NZ_CP191846.1, on the reverse strand, counting down.
ATCCGGCACGGGAGGCGGCCGCGGCGCGGGCGGCAGGCCTGGACGTGGTGGATCTGCGGACGGCCCGCTGCCGGATGGAGTTCTTCGACGTCGGCGCGGTCGTGTGGATCCTGCGCAAGTGCGTGTGGTGGGTCCCGGATTTCGATGTGGACCGTCATCGGGAGCCGCTGCGACGGATGGACGCACACCTCCGTGAGCACGGTGTGTTCGTGGCGCACTCGACGCGGACCCTGATCGAGGCGACGTACCGTGACGGCCATGTCGATGCATGTGATCGAGGACATGGTGCAGGGGGCGGTGGAGGTCCTCGACCGGCACCTCCCGGCCGATGACGAGCGGGTACGCGACTGGCTCGTGGCGCTCTACGCGTTCCAGGACGGCTACGACTGCTCGCTGACGCAGCATCGGGTGCTGGACATCCTGCTCCGGCGTGGCCACACGCTGCGGTTTCCCGTGAGTGAGCATCCGGACTACGCGCGGCGGCGGGAGTTCTTCGACGGGATCACGGAGTTCACCACGCTGCGTGAGTTCGGCGGGGACGAAGAGGAGTTCGCCGGGGAACTGGAGGACGGCTATGTCGATCCGCCGTGGCTGTACTGCGAGGCGGGCACCGAGCTGTGGCGGCGGATGGCCGGGCCCGGTGCTGTCGAACCGCGTGCGGTCAGGCTGCTCGACGTGGTGGTGGCGGTGGCGGAGGCCGCCGAGAGCGAGGGCGACGTGGAGCTGATCGCCGTCTGGTGGGCGCTCGGCCATCAGGAGCTGGTCGGCGGTTACCCGCTGTCGACCGAGGAACTCACCGGGACCCCGGGAGTTCACGAGCTTCGGGCGATCGTACGGCGGACCGGCGCCCACCGGACCGATCTCCGGTACGACCTCCGCCCCGACGACGAGTCCCTGGACGGCCTGGACGACGAGTTGACGACCTGGTGGTATCGCCTCGACTGAATATGACGTCATTGTCCACCCGGATCCGCGCGGACGAGCTGTCCCGCCTGGACCGGATGGCCGCCGACTGCCACGCCCGAGGAGATCGCCACCGCACTGAAGGTGCTGGGCGCCCTGAGCCGTGACGCGCGCGCCGAGGTTCGATCATGACCACGGATGTCTACCGCCTGACCACCGCCAACCGGCTGGGCATGGCGATCACTGGGCGGCGCCAGCCGACCTGACCGGACCGGGCGTCCCCGCCTGGGCTGAGATGCCGCCGACGGCTCGGAGTTGCGGTAGCGCCCGGTTCCTAGGCTGGCCGGCATGCGGCTGACCGAGTGGGGCGCCACCGGCTTCCGGACGTCGGTGCGGGTCTTCCAGCGTCCGGGCGGCGGCCTGCGGTGGGTGGTGATCCCGACGATCCATCTCGGCCATCCCGACTACTACTGGGCGATCTGGCAGCGGCTGCGGTCCTGCCAGGCCGTCGTCGCCGAGCAGTACGACGGACCCAGCTCGACGGGCTACGCCTACGTGACGGCGATGCGCCTCACCCGGCAGCGGGCCGGTCGCGACCTGGTGCACCAGGACATCGACTACGGCGCGCTCGGGGTGCCGATCATCTTCCCGGACGCGCACACCGCCCCGCCGCCGGAGGAGGATCGCCGGATGCCGGACGCCGGCTGGGCCGACGTGATCGTGCAGACGCCGGGGCTGGCGCTGCGGATGGCGCTCTCCGGCCGCGACGACTGGATCGCCAACGACACCTTCGACATCGACGACACCACCGAGTTCGCGCCGTTGCCGGGCGAACGGATCGGCCCGAACGGGCTGACCGAACGCGACGGGCTGCTGATCGGGGTGATCCGCGAGATCGACGCGGCGTTCGCCGGGGAAGACATCGAGGTGGCCGTCGTGTTCGGGGCCGCGCACATGCCGCTGGTGGTTCGCGAGCTGACTCACCGGCTCGGGCACCGGGCGGCCGCCGAGGAGCCTTGGCTCACCGCCATCGACTTCGACGAGCCGCCCTACCTGCGCAAACCCTCCCTGGACGGGTGGATGGACTGGTAGCTCAGAAGCCGTTGTGGCGCCGCCAGGACTTGGCCTGCTCGAGCTGGTAGCGGGCGGCGGCGGTCTTGCGGGCGGTGTCCTCGCGGATCTTGCGGCGCGAGTACGGGCCCCAGAACGTCAGGAACGCGCCGGCGAAGAGCATCATCACGCCGCTCATCATCAGCATGCCGGAGAACAGGAACCACAGCCCGGCGCCGATCATGGCGACGCCGCTCGCGGTGATCAGCACCGCCATCAGGTTCTGCAGGAACCGGACCTGCGGCGAGTCGTGCACCTCGATGTTGTGGCGGATCAGCGCCTCGACCGGGTTGTCGTCGTCGTTCACCGGCCGACCGCCTTCGCGAACTCGCCCGGTTCCAGGGTCAGCGGCGCGTCCTGCGGTGCCCCCAGTTTGCGCAGGCCACGGAGCAGGTTGTCGCGCCAGCCGCTGCGCCGGGTCCGGTCGGCGTACAGCTCCTGCCCGGCCGCGGTCAGCCACCAGTCGCCGCCACCGCCCGCGATCAGGCCGGCGGCGGTCAGGCGCCCGGCCGAGGTGGTGAACTCCGCCTCCTCCATCACGGCGTGCTCGATCGCGTCGGCCCGGTTGATGATCTCGCTGAGCGGGCTCGGGTCGTCCTCGCTCGTGCCGCCCAGCGCCATCAGCAACCAGGCGTCGGTGCTCGTCCATGCGGTTCCGGAAGTCACGGTGCCGATCATCGGGAGCGGCCTTTGGGTTCGCTGTGGGTGGGGATCCCCAGTTCCCGCATCCGCACCTCGTAGCGATGCCGCTGGCGGGCCGCCTCACCGTGCCGTCCGGCCGCGGACAGCTCGGTGACCAGTCGCAACGCGACCTCACCGTCGTACGGGTCGTCGGCCAGCAGCCGTGACCAGGCCCACGCCGCGCTGTCCAGGTCACCGGCGGCCACGTGCACGCCGCCGAGTGCCCGCATCACCGCCAGGTGCGCGAGCCGTGCCTCCGCCCGCAGCGGGCCGGCGTCCTCGAAGTCCGGCTCGTCGGCCAGCACCTCCCCGGTGTACGCGGTGTCCGCCGCCGACAGCAGCACCCGCGCCTCCTCGGGGCGTCCCTCCCGGGCGGCGGCCGTTCCCGCGTACGCCAACTGCAGGAACGCGTCCACGTCGACGGCCAGGGTGTGTCCGTCGTAGGCGAGCCCACCGGTGCCCGCGGTCACGTAGTGGTCGGCGGGGAGCCTCCGGTCCGGGTCCAGAACGCCGCGCAGCACCGACAGGGTGATCGACAGACGGTTCGCCACGTTGGGCTCGCCCGGCCACAGCGCTTCGCCGAGCGCGTCCCGGGTGATCGGGCGGCCCCGCCGGGCGATCAGCAGTTTGAGCAGGTCCCGGGCTTTGCGGCTCTGCCAGGCGGCCACCGGGACCGGGTCGTCGCCGTGCAGCACCGCGAACGAGCCGAGCATCCGCACCGTTGTCGGGGGCCGGGCCGGCGGACGGGCCAGCGAGCGGGTTCCGGAGGACGGGTCGGCGCCCAGGGCCCGCAGGCGGTGCTCGACGACCACGCGTGCGGCGATCGGGGCCCGGCCGGCGCCGATGCGGGCCAGCGCGAGGTCCACCCGGGCGGCGGCGACCTGGTCACCGACGTCGGCCCAGATCCTTGCCGCCTCGCTGAGGAAGCGCCCGGCCTCCTGCCGCCCGGTCTCCGGGGCCGCCGCGGGCGCCGGGGCGAGGACCGCGGCGGCGGCCAACTCCAGGCCTTCGGCCAGCGCGGCGGGACGGCGGCCGGCGCGGGCCAGGTCGATCGCCGACTCGGCGTGGCGGCGGGCGGCCGACGGGTCCTCCGGCAGCGCGGCCCAGCCCGCGGCGGCGTACGCCGAAGGGGCGGTGAGGCTGGTGGCCTCGGCGACCGCACGCCGTCCGGCGATCCGGGCCGCCGCGACGTCCCCCTCCGCGGCGAGCACCCGGGCGAGCCCGCACAGCGCCGGCACGAGCGCCTGGCTGAACCCCCGCTCCGCGGCGACCGTCACCGCCTCCTCGAACGCGGCCCGCGCCTGCACCAGATCGCCGCGGGCCTCGTGGGTCTCCCCCAGCCCGGCCAGCGCATACGCCACCCCGGCGGCGCCGGCCCGCTGCAATACGGTCAGCGCCGCCCGGAACCCGTCGCGCGCCTCGGCCAGCCGCCCGGCCCGCACCAGGATCTCGGCCCGGTTGTTGTGCACCAGCCCGAGCCCGTTGGGATGCGCGTCCGGCCCGATCCCGAACCGCCACAGCACGTGATCCAATTCGGCCAGCGCTCCGGTGAGGTCACCCTCCTCCATTCGTTGCGACGCCCGGTTCGTCCGGATCCGTAGCTGCTGCGTGCGGTCTTCGCACCGCTCCGCCGCGGCCAGCCCGAGCGCGTAATGCCGCTCGTTGCCCCGCCGATCCCCCTCGGCCGCCGCGAGCAGCGCCAGCGCGGTGTGCGCGGCGGCGAGCGCCCGCGGCTCCCCGGTCGCCCCGGCGAGCGCCTCGTCCGCCAGCTCACGGCAGGCGGCCACCTCACCGCGAGCCCACGCGACACTCGCCGACCAGGCCGCAAGCAGCGCGCGATCGGTCGGAGCCCCACCGGGAGACACCTTCAGGGGTACGGCCGAAGCACCCGCCAGATCCCCTCGGAGGTACAGCGCCATCACCGCCGGCCAGGCGTCCCCGGCATCGAGCGGCTCCCCGGTCGCCACGGCCCGCTGAGCCTCGGCCACGGCCCGCTCCCATTCACCGGCGTCGGCGTAGCGCAGCACAGCATTCTCGGACATGCGCGCCAGTATGGCCTGCCCAGGCCACCTTGTGATCCCGTCGACCGGCTGGTCCGCATCCCCGCCCCGGACCGCGCGGACATCGCCGGTCCACGATGCCTGTCGAGAGCCGCCGCGATCAAGGCCGACAGCAGGCTACGGCCCGGCCCGGTCCCTGCCGCCCGGTCAGGCTTCGCTCAGCAGGTCGCGGACCTGCTGTTCGGCTTCGGCCGGCGGGTCGTCGGGGGTCGCTCCGATGACCTCGCCCTCGGTGTACGCCTCCACCACTCTGGGGTCGACGTAGGAGTTGCGGGCCACGGTCGGGGTGTTGCCCAGCAGATCGGCCACCTCGCGCATGGCCCGGGCGACGGCCTTCTTGCGTTTGGTGGCGGTCGGCTGGGGACCGGCCTCGGCCAGGGCGGTGGCCGCGCGGACGGTGCCGTGCCAGGTACGGAAGTCCTTGGCGGTCATCTTCTCGCCGGTGATGTCGCGCAGGTAGTCGTTGATGGTGTCGGCGCGGATCTCCTGCCAGCGGCGGCGGGCCGGATCCCAGTAGGCGAACAGGCGGTCCTCGCCACGGCGGCGGCGTTTCAGATCGCGGAGCACGGCGCAGACCTCGCCGTCGCCCACCGTCGCGGCGTGATCGATGCCGGACTTCCCACGGAACTCCAGGAGCACGCAGCCGCCACTGCCCCGCAGGTGGTCCGGTCGCAGGGTGGACAGGCCGAAGGTGGGATCCTCCTCGCGGGCCGCCGACTCCTCGCCGCCGACCCGGAACATGCCCATGTCGAGCAGGCTCACGATTGCGGCCAGGACACGGTCACGGGTGAGCCCCCGGCCGGTCAGGTCGGCGGTCAACCGGTCACGGACCTCGGGCAGCCGCTCGGCGACCTCCAGCGCGCGATCGAACTTGGCCCGGTCCTGCTTCGTCCGCCACTGCGGGTGGTAGAGGTACTGCCTGCGCCCGGCCGCGTCGACGCCGACGGCCTGGATGTGGCCGCGCGGATCCGGGGAGATCCAGACGTCCTGCCACGCCGGGGGATGACCAGGGCCTTGATCCGTTCCACGGCCCCGGAGTCGCGCAGCGGGCCGCCGCCGGTGTCGAGGTAGGTGAACCCCTTACCCGCCCGGCGCCGGGACAGGCCGGGTTTGCGCAGGTCACTGCGCCGCAGTCGCATGGGACTCCTTTCTCTCTGCCGTCCCGGCCGCGGATCGGGAGGGTGGTCACCGGGGGACACCAGCGCCAGCGCGTCGGTCGCGGCGGACAGCACCTCGTCGGGAGTGATCGCCAGCAGGGCCGGATGGACCGGGCCCGGGAGGTCGCCGCGCTCGCTGCGGGTGCCGTGCCACAGCGGGCGGTGGAAGGGACGGTCCGCGGGCGGGCCCCAGCGGGACGGGGAGACCGGGCCGAACAGGGTGACCGACGGGGTCCGGTAGGCGGTGGCCAGGTGCGCGATGCCCGTGTCGCCGCTGATCACCAGACGGGCGGCGGCGACCAGGGCCGCCAGTTCGCTCAATCCGGTACGCGGAACCGCCTCTCGCGTCAGCCCGGCGAGCTCGGCCACCCGTACGCACAGGTCGTGCTCTTGCGGTGAACCGGTGATCAGGACCCGGTGGCCCGCGGTGACCAGACGCCGTGCGACGGACGCGAAGCGGTCCGCGGGCCAGCGCCGCGCCGGGGATTTCGCGCCCGGATGGACGATCGTGACGCCCGCCGGCACGGCCGCGTCCGGAACGAGCAGGTCCAGGTCGGACTCGTCGCAGGCCACGCCGTAGTAGCGGACCATCCGGCACCAGCGGCGGACCTCGTGCTCGTCGTCGAGCCAGCCGGGACCGTCGTGATGACCGGCCGGGCGGCTCGCGAAGGCCCACAGCGCGCCCGGGCGCAGCGCCTGCAGACGACGGTGCGATTCGGGACCGGAACCGTGCAGGTTCACGGCGAGGCCCGGTGCGGGAGGGGCCGCGTCCAGGGGTTCGAGCTCGGCGGCGGGCACGATCCGGTCGACGGCCCCGATCGCGAGGATCAGCGGCGTGAGCCAGGCGGGGGCGGCCAGGCTCAACGTCTCGTCGGGGTAGGCGGCGCGGAGCCCGCGCAAGGCGGGCACCGCGGTCGCCAGGTCACCCACGCCGAGCGCGCGCAGGACGAGGATCACGGGTACGAGCTCTCCGTCTCCGCCGCCACGACCAGCTCGCGGACCGCGCAGCCGGCCGGCTGGCTGAGCGCGAAGACGACCGCCGCGGCCACGTTCGCCGGGTCGTTGAGGATCGCGTCCGGGCCCGGCTTGTACTTCGCGTCGCGGTCGTCGAAGAACTTCGTGCGCATGCCGCCGGGGATCAGCAGGGTGACGTTGACCTGACCGGCCAGCTCGGCGGCGAGCGCCCGGGTGAACCCGACCACCCCGAACTTGGCGGCGCAGTAGGCGGTCGCGTCGGAGACCGCCTTGATCCCGAGCGTCGACGAGATGGTGACGACGCCGCCGTGCGACTGTTTGAGAGCGGGCACCGCGGCCCGGATCACCGCTGCCGTGGCGAGCAGGTCGACCGCGACGATCCGGTCCCAGAGCTCCCCCGGGATGTCCTCGAGCGTGCCGGGGACGTCCATGCCCGCGGCGGTGACCACGCCGTCGACGCCGCCGCCCGCGCGGGCGATCAGATCACGGGTCGCCTTCTCGGCGGCCCGGGTGTCGGCGAGGTCGCACTCGATCCAGTCGACGCCCTCCCGCGGCGGTTGACGATCGATGACGTACGGGCGACCGCCCGCCTTGATCACGGCGTCGACTACGGCGGCGCCCAGGCCACTGGACCCTCCGGTGACGATGACGGCATCCATGCGAGTTACCTCCTGCGTGCTTCGGCGATGGTTTTCGTGGTGGAGCGGCCGTCCAGATACGGGACGATCACGGTCTGGCCGCCCCAGCGCTGCACGACCTCGGTCTCCGGGAGCGTGTCGTAGTCGCCGCCCTTCACCCAGACGTCCGGCCGCAGCCAGGTGAGGACCGGCTCGGGAGTCGGCTCGTCGAACACGACCACCGCGTCGACGCAGTCGAGAGCCGCGAGCAGACGGCCACGGTCGTCCTGGCGGGTCAGCGGGCGGCCCTCACCCTTGAGACGGCGGACCGAGTCGTCACTGTTGAGGCAGACGATCAGGCAGTCACCCAGGGCGCGGGCGGCACGCAAGGTGGCCAGGTGGCCGGTGTGCAGCAGGTCGAAACAGCCGCCGGTGGCGACGACCGTGCCGCCTCGGGCGTGGACCTCGGCGGCGAGACGGCCTGCCTCGTCGGCGCCGATCCGCTCGATGTCACCGAAGCCGCCACCCGCGCCACCGGAACCGCCGGAACCGCCGGAATCGCCGGCGCCACCCGCGCCGCTTGCTCCGCCGACACCTCTCGCACCGCTGGCACCGCCGGCACCGTTTGCACCGGCGACACCGCTGGCACCGTTCACACCGCGGGCACCGCGTCGGGTACCGCCCGCGCCGTGCGCTCCGGTGCCGTGGGCCGGATCGGCGGCCGGCATCGCGGCGACGCCGTACCGGCCGGAGACGTAGCGGCTGGCCGCGTCGACGGCCGCCCCTACCGCTTCGGAGACGAGCGCGCCGTCCGCCAGCGCGACCGCCGCGGCGGTGGCGAACGCGTCACCGGCGCCGCACGTGTCCCCGCCGGACGCCTCCGGGACCGGGACGACCAGCGGCGTCGGGCCACCCTGGCAGAGCACGGCGCCCTCGGCACCCCGGGTGACGACCACCGCGCCGGCCTGCCAACGCTGCCGCAACGTGTGGCCCGCGCGCTGGGCGGTGGAGAGCCCCGACCCGTGACCGGCGTCGCCGGAGAGCCGCCGGGCCTCGGACTCGTTCGGGGTGACGAGGCGGACGTCGGGCACCGGGGGCGGGCCGTTGGGGTGCGGGTCCCAGACGACCGGGGCCTTCGACTCCTGGATCGCCGCGCGCAGGGCCGGATGCCGGGCCACCCCGCGGCCGTAGTCGCTGACCAGGATCGCGGTGGCGTCGCGGAGCAGGTCCAGCACGGCGTCCGGGGCGTCGCCGGGCGGCTGGGGCGGGCCGCCGCGGTCCAGACGGAGCAGGACCTGGCCGCCGGCACGCATGCGGATCTTCTCCGGGGTGGCGCCGGGCAGCGGCAGGGCGTAGACCACGATGCCGGCCGCGGTGAGCAGCTCACTCAGCCGGGCCCCGGCAGCGTCCGGGGCCAGCGCGGTGACCAGGGCCACCTCGTGACCGTGGGCGGCGGCGAGCAGGGCGGCCAGGCCCGCACCGCCGGGGCGCTCGTGGGCCGTCTCCTCGTCGAGCACGGGGGCCGGCGCGTCCGGCGCGATCCGGGTGACGGTGCCGAGCACGTCCCGGTCGAGCAGGGTGTCGCCGACGATGACGAGTCTCATACGTTGACCATCTCCTCGAACTCGTCGCGATCCAGACCGAAAGGGAGATCACGCTCGGCCGACGGGGAGCGGCTCGCGACCCGGGAGCCGTCCCCGACCCGGCCGTCCGCGACCCGGGAGCCCTCCGCGACCCGGGAGCCGTCGGCCGCCGGGGAACGGTCCACCGCCTCGGCCGGTAGCTCGCGGTCTCCGGTGAACATGGGCAGGTAGCGGTCGACGTACTCGCACATCAGGTGCACCGAGACCAGGTGCAGCTCCTGGACCACCTGACTGTCCGGCGACGGGCAGCACAGCGCCTCGTGGCACATGTCGGCCAGCGGGTTGGGGCGCTCCCCGACGAGAGCCCACGTCCGCATGCCCACCTCCTTGGCGGCCCGGACAGCGGTGATCAGATTCGGGCTCCGGCCGCTGGTGGACATCACGATGAGGACGTCGTCGCGGCGGCCGTGGGCGCGGACCTGCCGGGCGAACACCTCGTCGAAGCCGTAGTCGTTGCCGATCGCGGTGACCGCCGACGAGTCCGGGGTGAGCGCGATCGCCGACAGCGGCATCCGGTCCTCGCGGAGCTTGCCGACCAGCTCGGCCGCCAGGTGCTGGGCCTCGGCGGCGCTGCCGCCGTTGCCGGCGACGAGCAGCCGCCCGCCGCCGCCCAGGTGCCGGGCCAGGTGGGCGCCCCAGCGGGCCAGGCGGCCGGCCTGCGACCGGTACGGAAGCAGGGACTGGATCAAGCCGGTGAGATGGGCGTCGAGGGGATTGGTGCTCATGCAGTGCCTCCAGGACCCGCGAAGAGAGCGATCATGCCGCGACCTCGAGATCGGCGACGGTGGCGTAGACGGCGGCGAGCCGTTCGGCGATGCGGGGCCACGAGTACGAGGCGGCGGCCCGGTCGGCGGCCGCGGCGGCGTAGCCGTACCGGCGCACGTCGTCGGTGAGGAGCCGCCGCAGGGCGGTGGCCAGGGCTCGCGGATCGCGGGGTGGGACGAGATCGCCGGTGACCCCGTCGACGACGGTGTCGATGAGGCCGCCGACCTCGGTGGCGACGACCGGCACCCCGCAGGCCATGGCTTCGAGCGGGGTGAGGCCGAACGGCTCGTACCAGGGTGTCGCCGCGAGCACGTCGGCCGACCGGTACCAGGCGGGCATCTCGTGGGCGGGAACGGCGCCCACGAGCGTGACCCGGTCGGCGACGCCGCAGTGCCGGGCGAGAGCCTGGAGGCGGCCGGCGTACGGGTCGTCGCGCAGCTCGGCCGCGGGTGGCCCGCCGACGACGACGAGCTCAGCGCCGTGGACCCCGCGCATGGCCCGGATGGTGTCCTCGATGCCTTTGCGCTCGACGAGCCGGGCCACGGTGAGGATCCGGGCGAGCCCGGGCCGGCGGGGAACGGCGGGGCCGCGGTCGCTGAACCGTTCGGTGTTGACGCCGGACGGGACGAGCGACATCCGGGAGCGGGGCACGCCGAGGCGCAGCAGTTCGCCGATCTCGTCGCGGCACTGGACGACGATCCGGTCGGCGTTGCGCCCGATGTGGCGTTCGAGCCCGATCCGCCGGGCCGGGCTGGTGTCGGACGTCCCCTGGTGACGGCGCTTGACCGAGCCGAGCGCGTGGAACGTCTGGACGACCGGTACGTGGCAGGCGTGCCCGGCGTCGAGGGCGGCCAGTCCGCTCATCCAGAAGTGGGCGTGCACGACGTCGGGCTTCCACTGCTCACGCCAGTCGGCGGCCGTCCACTCGGCGAACGCCCCCATGTACGGCAGCAGCTCGTCCTTGGGCAGCGCGGTCGCCGGCCCGGCGGGCACGTGCACCACGTCGACGCCGTCGGCCATCGGCGCCACCTCGGGCAGGCCGGCGCTGTCCCGCCGGGTGTAGACGCGCACCTGGTGGCCGTGCCCGGCGAGCGCGGCCGCGAGTTCGGCGACGTGCGCGTTCTGCCCGCCCGCGTCGACACCGCCGAGCGCCGCGAGCGGGCTGGCGTGCTCCGAGATCATCGCGATGCGCATGTCTCCTCCTCCAGCAGTCGGTCCCAGTCGGCGAGGAACCGGTCGAGTCCGTACCGGGCGAGCGCCACCTGCCGGGCGCGGGCGCCGAGCCGGGCGGCCTCGTCGGGTTCGTCGAGGAGCCAGTGGGCGGCCTCGACCAGGTCGTCGACGCGGGTGGACAGGACTCCCGCGTCGGGTGGAACGGCGGCGACCGCCTCGGTGGTGGCCAGGGCGATCACCGGCATGCCCATCTGCATGGCCTCGATCAGGCTCAACCCGAGCGACGTCCAGCGGCACAGGTGCAGATAGGCGCGGCGCTGGGCGACGGCCTCGTGCATCTCGCGCTGCGGCAGGTCCTCGTAGACCCCGCAGCCCTCGAGGCCGGCGACGCCCATTCCGAAGACGTCCACCGACGGGAAGCGGCCGAACAGATCGGTTCCGGTCACGCGGCCACGGCGTACCGGCTCGTTGGTGACCACCGCCAGCCGGTCCAGCGAGCCGGTCCAGCGGGCGGCGGGCTCGACGATGCCGTGCTCGATCACCGTCGTCCGGGTGCCGCCGCAGTCCCAGAACAGCTCGTTGAAGTGGGTGACGTGGGCGATCAGCAGGTCGTCGCGGTCGGCGAGCGGATGCCGGGTGGCGGGCACGTCGCCCTTCGGGGTGTTGTGCTCCACGTAGATCACCGGCACGTGCGGCGGGATCAGGTCGAGCTCCTCGGGCCGCTGGGCGATCGCCACGTCGATGTCGCGGATCTGGTCGAGCGGCAGTTCCTCGGCCGAGGCGGGCCAGTCGAAGGTACGGGCCCGGCCGCGGCCCCACTCGTCACGGGACGGGTTGACCGGCACCAGATAGCGGTGTTTGCCCTGGACGAACGAGGTCGTCCAGGAGCCGTGCACGTGCCAGAGCAGGATGTTCACGCGGCCACCTCGTCATGGTTCGGTTGCGGGGCGGTGACGCCTAGCCGGCGTACCGCGGTGAGGACGTCGTCGGGCGTGATGCCGGACAGGCAGGGGTGACCGGGGACCGGGCATCGGGTGGCCCGGGTGTCATGGCAGGCCGCGGCCGCGTCGCCGAGGCGCACGGCCGGAACGAGGTAGGGGCCCCAGCGTCCGTACGGGACGGTCGGGGCGTACAGGCTGATCACCGGCGTGCCGACGGCCGCGGCCAGGTGGGCCGGGCCGGTGTTGGCGACGATCAGGCAGCGCGCGCCGGCGATCAGCGCGCCGAGCTCGGCGAACGGCATCGGTCCGGCGTCCTGTGCCGCGTCCCCGGCGACGAAGGCGGCCAGGTGCCGCTCCCCCGGACCGCCGGTCACCACGACGCGGTGCCCGGCGTCGGCCAGCGCGGCCACGATCCGGCGCAGGCCCTCCGGCGGGCAGGCTCGTGCCTCGCAGCTGGCGCCGGGATGAACGACCAGGTAGTCGCCGGTGGTCCGGGGCGGCACGGTCACCCGCAACCGTCCGTCGTCGGCATCCGGAAGACCGAACCCGGCGGCTGCCGCGACGCTGCGCGCACGTTCCGCTTCCGGCAGCCCATCGGGTACGCGATGACGCACGTCCAGCAGCGAGCCGGGGTAGTCGTCGCTGATCGCGGTGATCCGCGCGATCCCGGCCAGGCGCAGCAGCAGCGCGAGCGGCAGCGCCGACTGGTGGAACGACGTGAAGATCACCGCCTCGTCCACACCGGCCCGGCCGAGGCGTTCGGTGAGCGCGCGCATGTCGGCGGCGTCGACCGGCCCGGGTTCGGGGTCGATCCACGGCAGCCGCCATTCGATGATCTCGTCGACGCCGGGCAGCAGCTCGGCCGCGGCGCGTCCACGCGGGCCGCAGAGCAGCACCACCCGGCCGGCGCCCGCGGCGAGCGCGCGGATCGCGGGCCCGGTGACCAGGACGTCGCCCGCCGAGTCGGAGCGCACCGCCAGGACCCCGCCGGGCCGTCCCGGCCGGGATGCGGGTTTCAGCAGCTCCTGGCGTTGCAGAATGAGATCCGTGGCAGCGGTGAGGTCGGCGGCGCGGTGCGGGGCGGCGGCGACCTCGGCGGGCAGCGTGACCTCGGTGGGCACCAGGATGCCGGTGGCGCCGGCGGCCAGGGCGGCGTCCATGTCCCGGCCGATGTCGCCGACGACGGCGCAGCGCCCGGGTGCGACCCCCAGAGCGGCCGCCGCGGCGAGCACCATCCCGGGCGCGGGTTTGCGGCAGCCGCAGCCGGCGGTGTCGTCGTGCGGGCAGACCTGCCACGTGTCGAACGGCCCGAGCAGCTCGTCGACGCGACGGTTCACGGCGTCCATCTGGCCGCCGGTGAACCGGCCGCGGGCCAGCCCCGACTGGTTGGTCACGACGCCGAGCCGCAGCCCGGCCGACCGCAGGCGGTCCAGGGCCGGTTTCGCCCCGGGCATCGGCCGCACCAGCGCGGGATCGCCGTTGTAGGGCACGTCCACCACGAGGGTGCCGTCCCGATCGAAGAGCACCGCGTCGAAGAGCGTCCCGGTCACGGGCGGGCCCCGGCTCTGTTCACGTCGCCGCCGGGAGCGTCCGGGAGTGTCACGGCGGCGGTCGGAGCGGTGATCCGGGTCGGGCCGGTGTGCGCCTGCCGCAGGGGCTGGGCGCCTCGCCAGCGCAACCAGCCGCGCAGCCAGTGGACGATCGCCACCGGCGGGATCGCGACGCTGGTCAGGACCATGGTGGTCACCTCGCGGCGGTCACGGGGGCCGGCAAGGATGCGGGCCGCGGCGAACTCGGCGGTTCCGGCTGTCCAGCCCGCGGCGGCCAGGGCGGCGGCGACGGTCCAGCGGCGACGGCCGGTCAGCAGGCGGGCGGCGGTGCAGGTGGCGGCCGCGGCCAGGCAGGCGGTCGTCAGGGCGTGCCGGTGACGGCGGCCCGGGGGGATGCCCAGGGTGGCACGCCACGACGGCCCGTAGATCCGGCGCAGCAATGCGTCATCGGCGTTGCCCCGTTGGGACCTCAGGCTGATCCAGCGGGCTTCCGGCCGTACCGGATGGGTGGTCGATCTCCGGCCTCGACGCAGCTGCCAGCCGGCGCGCCGGACACGGTGAGCCAGTTCGGCGTCCTCGCGGAAAGCCCGCGGCAGGCGCTCGTCGAAGCCGCCGGTGCGGGTGAGGGCGGCCCGGCGGTAGGCCATGTCCGCGGTGATCCACTCGCCGTCGGCGAGGCCCGCGGTGACCCGTTCCCAGTCGGTCGGGCGGCGGTCCTCGGGCAGCGGCACCCGGATCCGGCCCTGCACGCCGCCGATCTCGGGCCCGGCGTCGCGGAGGTCGCCGAGCAGCCGCAACGGCCAGCCGGGCTCGGGCAGGACGTCGTCGTCGAGGAACGCCACCCACTCGTGACGGGCGGCACGCCAGCCGGCGTTGCGGGCGGCGGCCGGTCCGGCACGGCGTCCGGCGACCACGCGGGCGGTGCTTTCGGCGGGAAGATCGAGGGGGGTACGGACCTCCGGCCGATCGTCCACGATGATCAGCTCCATCCCGGCCGGGAGGGGCCGAGCGCCCGCAGCAGGTCCGCGAGACTCGGCCGGCCGAGGGTGGGCACGACGACGCTGACGGTGTTCACCGCGCGCCGCCGTAGACCTGGCTGCGGTGGACGGCGAACGGGCCGATCGCGAGCAGGTCGACCGGCGCCGACCCGAAGAGCTCGAGGGCCTCGCGCGGGGTGTCGACCATCGGCCGCCCGGCCGTGTTGAGCGACGTGTTCACGACCACCGGCAGGCCGGTGAGCCGCTCGAACTCGGCGAGCATCGCGGCCACGAGGGGTGCGGTGTCGGTGTGGACGGTCTGCACGCGGGCGGTCCCGTCGACGTGGGTGACCGCCGGGATCCGGTCGCGCCACTCGGGCTTCACCCGGTGCACGAACAGCATGTACGGGCTGGGGTAGACGCCGTCGAAGATGTCGTGGAAGCGTTCGGCGCGGACCATCGGCGCGATCGGGCGGAACTGCTCGCGGCCCTTCACGTCGTTCATCCGGGTCTGGGTGTCGCGGTCGCCGGGGTGCGCGAGCAGCGACCGGTGCCCGAGCGCGCGCGGCCCGTATTCGCTGCGCCCCTGATACCAGGCGACGATCCCGTTGCGGGCCAGGACGGCGGCGGCCTCGGCGGCGATCGACGCGGGCCGGGTGTAGGGGACGGCGGCGCGGCGCAGCTCGGCTTCGAGGTCGTCGTCGCTCCAGCCGCGCCCGAGAGCCGCGGTCGTGAACGGGACGTGCTCGGCGCCGAGGGCGAGCGCCGCACCGAGAGCGGTGCCCGCGTCCCCGGCGGCTGGCTGCACCCACACCCGGTCGAACGGGCCCTCGGCGGCGATCCGGGCGTTGGCCACACAGTTCAGGGCGGTGCCGCCGGCCATGGTCAGCGTGCACAGTCCGCCGGACGCGTCGTACGTCCATCGGGCCAGGTCGAGCAGCACCTCCTCGAGCCGCGCCTGGACGCTGGACGCCAGGTCGGCGTGCGCCTCGGTCATCTCGCCGTCGGCGGCGCGGGCCCCGGTCAGGGCGTTCCAGTCGATCCGGTCGACGGTGAACCCACCCCGCCCGTCGGCGCGGACCAGCTCACGCAGCGGGCCGAGGAACCGGGGCGTGCCGTAGGAGGCGAGGGCCATCACCTTGTACTCGTCGCTGGAGTGCAGGAATCCCAGGTGCCGGGTGAGGTCCTCGTAGAGCAGGCCGAGCGAGTGCGGCAACTCCTGGCAGCGCAACGTCTCCAGCTTCCCGCCGCGGTACGCCCCGGCGAGGTGGCTGGCCGACTCGCCGCGCCCGTCGAGGACCAGCACCGCGCTGTCCTCCGGCACGCTGAGCCCGGCCGACGCCGCGTGCGCCACGTGGTGCGGCACGAACCGCACCTGGCCGGGGTCGAGACCGGGCAGCGCGGTGGCCAGGAACTGCGGGGCCCGGCGCGCGTAGTCGGCGCGCAGGTGGTCCCACGGGTCACCGAGGTCCAGGTCGGCCTGGTCGCGGCAGAGCGCCGGGTCGAAGGAGTAGGCGACCGCGTCCAGGTCGCCCGGGCGCAGCCCCGCCTCCTCCAGGCACCAGGCCGCGGCGAGCTCCGGAAGCTCCCAGGCGGAGAACGGAACCGGTCGCTTGCCGTGTTTGCGGCGGCTGAACCGCTCCTCCTCCGCGGCGGCCACCACACGACCGTCGACGATCACGGCTGCCGATGGATCATGGAAGATCGCGTTGATGCCGAGAACACGCATGGCGGGCCGGATACCCCAGGTTTTCTCGGTTACTCACATGATCATCGACTTCTAGCCTTTCTCGCGATGTTGGCACTGAGCTGCGGATTTCCCGAAGATATTTGCCGTACATCAAGGTTTTATGCGATGCAGTGCGGGAAGCCTGCCGCGCATGTATGAGGCCACTCAGCTCATCGACGGACGATGGTCCACCGGCACCTCCGGGCGCATTCTGACCGTTACCGACCCCCGCGACGACAGCCCGGTGACCCGGGTCCCGGTCGCTTCCGAGCGGGACGTGGCCGCCGCGGTCGAGGCCGCGCGCCGGGCCGCGCCCGGATGGGCCCGCACCGCCCCGGCCGCCCGCGCCGCCGCCCTGCACGCCGCCGCGAACACGATCGACGCGGCCGCCGGCGAACTGGCCGAGATCATGGCCGCCGAGATGGGCAAACCCGTCGACGGGGCACGCGATTCGATCGGCGCCGGCGTCGGGACACTCCGGCAGTACGCCGAGCTCGGCCCCACCCATCGCGGCCGTGCTCTGGCCGGCGACGACGAGGCGATCGACCTGATGGCGTACCGGCCGCGCGGTGTGGTCGCGGTGATCACCCCGTGGAACGATCCGGTCGCCGTCTCCTGCGGGCTGCTCGGCGCGGCCCTGGTCACCGGCAACACGGTCGTGTACAAGCCCAGCGAGCGCACCCCGGCGACCGGTCGTCGCCTCGCCGAGCTGATCGCCCCGCACCTGCCCGAAGGGGTGCTCAACGTGCTCCAGGGCGACGGCCCGGCCGGGGCCGCCCTGGCGTCCTCCGCGGTGGACGTCGTGGCGCACGTCGGCTCGACCGCCACCGGACGTGCGATCGCCGCGGCCTGCGCGCGGACCGGGGCGAAGGCGCTGCTCGAGAACGGCGGCAGCGACCCGCTGATCGTCGACGCCGATGTGGATCCGGTGTGGGCGGCGGGGCAGGCGGCGCTCGGCGCGTTCGCCAACTCGGGGCAGATCTGCGTCGCCGTCGAGCGGATCTACGTCCACGACTCGCTCGCCGGGGAGTTCACCGAGGCCCTGGCCGCGGAGGCGGAGACGTGGGGCAAGCAGATCGGGCCGCTGGTCGACCGGCGGCTGCGGGAGGCGGTGCACGGACAGGTGCGTGACGCCGTACGCGACGGGGCGACGCTGGTCTGCGGCGGGACCGTGCCGTCGGGCGCCGGCGCGTACTACCCGGCGACCGTGCTGTCGGGGTGCACCGACGACATGACGGTGATGCGGGAGGAGACGTTCGGGCCGGTCGCGCCGGTGGCCACGGTGCGGTCCTTCGAGGAGGCTCTGGGGCGGGCGGCCGATTCGGCGTACGGGCTGGCCGCGACCGTCCTCACCCGGTCGATGAGCAACGCGCAGCGCGCCTGGCGGGAGCTGCCGGCCGGCACGATCAAGGTCAACGCGGTGTTCGGCGGAGCACCGGGCGGCGCGGCGCACCCTCGGCGGGCGAGCGGCCAGGGATTCGGGTACGGCCCGGAGCTCCTCGACGAGCTCACCGTCACCACGGTCGTCCACCTGGAGGCGCCGCCCTCGGGCTGGTGACGATCAACCGCTCCATTAAGAGAGCACTGCTCTTGACAGTGAACACCGTCCCGCGGTTCACTGGTCACAGGAGAGAGCAGTGCTCTCTTGTCGTGAGGAGTGGACATGCGATACCTGGCCCCGAAGCGCAGCGCGAACGCCTTCAACAACTTCGCCAAGTGGCTGACCGCCCACGGCATCAGCCTGATGGGCAGCCGGGTCATCGCGATCCGCGGCCGCAAGTCCGGCGAGATCCGTACCACCGTGGTCAATCTGTTCCAGAAGGACGGTGAGCGGTACCTGCTCTCCCCGCGCGGGCACACCCAGTGGGTCCGCAACCTGCGGGCCGCCGGCGAGGGCGAGCTGCGCCTGGGCCGCCGCACCGAGACGTTCACACCGGTCGAGGTGGCCGACGCCGACAAGACCGAGTTGATCCGCCTCTACCTGCGCAAATGGGCGTGGGAGACGGGCGCCTTCTTCGACGGCCTCGAGGCCGACTCGCCCGAGGCGGACATCACCGCGGCCGCCCCCGGCTTCCCCGTCTTCCGCATCGTCACCCGCTGACCCGCAGGCCCGCCTCGGTGGACGGGGGCAGGAGACGACGATGGCGCAGCGCCCAGGGCAGGGCGCGGGTCACATCCCACAGCGCGGATGGCGACTCCCGCAGGGTGGTGACCGCCGTGCGGGCCACCACCGACGGCGGACGGCGCAGCAGGGCCGTGAGCAGGCGATTGCGTGACTCGATGCGGTGGCGGGCGCCGGTGTCGCGGCCGGCCGGGAGCGGGAAATGGCGTACCACCAGGTCCGGGGTGTAACACAGCCACCAGCCGGCGGCGGTCATGTCCATGGCCAGGAGCGCCTCCTCGCCGTACACGAAGAGGCGCGGCTCGAAACCGCCCGCCGCCAGGAACGCCTCCCGCCGGACCACGACGGCGCACGAGAGGAACCCGGTGACCTGCGGGCCGGGAGCGCCCGGTGGCGAGCCGAGCGGCGCGGCGGCCTGCGCCGCGGAGATCGGGTCCGGGCGGGCGTCCTCGCCGATCAGCACCCGTGCGGTGAGCAGCCCCAGACGCGGGTGGGCGTCGAAGAGGGCCGCGGCCCGGGCCAGCGAGCCCTCGGCCCACCACGAGTCGTCGTCGGCGAACGCCACATACGGGGTGGCGGCGCGGCGTACCCCCTCGTTGCGGGCGGCCGCGCCCCGGTTCTCGCCGAGCCGGATCACGTCGACCGCGGGGAACGCCTCGGCGATCGTCTCCGGACTGCCGTCGGTGGAGGCGTTGTCGACGAGGATCACCGGCGCGCGGTGCTCGGGGATCGTCTCGATCAGCCGTTCCCGCCGGTCGCGGGTGGCGACCACCACGGTGACCCGGTCGGTCTCCGCGGCGCCGACCGGCGCCGGAACGGCGGTCACCGGCGCCGGAACGCCAGTCACGGGCGCCGGAGCGGCGGCGACGGGCGCCGGGGTGGCGGCGGGCGCCGGGGTGGCGGCGGGCGCCGAGGCGGTCATCGGGTCAGCCGTCCGCGCAGTTCCTTGGCGAAGAAGTCGAGGAAGCCGTCCGGGTCGGGGCCGGTGTTCATCAGGACGACGTGGTCGTAGCCGGCCCCGGTGTACTCGCGGACCTTGGCGACATACGGCTCGGGGTCGGGTCCGGCGGTCAGGAAGCCGCGGACGTCGTCCTCGGTGACGGTGGCGGAGGCGGCCTCGAAGTTGACCGGGTTGGGCAACTCGGCCATCACCTTCCAGCCGGTCACCGCCCAGCGGGTGGTCCGGTGCGCCTCGGTGATCGCCTCGGCCTCGGTGGGCGCCCAGGCCACCGGCATCTCCGCGTACTTCGGCCCCGCGCCGCCCTCCCGGGTGAAGGTCTCGACCAGGTCGGCGCGCGGTTCGGTGGCGAACAGGCCGGTGCCGTGGGTCGCGGCCAGCGTCGCCGCGGCCTTGCCGCCCGCGGCGACGGCGATCGTCGGGAGGGTCTCCGGCAGGTCGAAGACACGGGCGTCGTCGAGCTGCAGATACTTTCCCTCGTACGACCGGTAGCCGCCCTGCCAGAGCAGGTTGATGATGTCGAGCGCCTCGCGCAGCCGCTCGTGCCGCTCGCGGACGCTGCCGAACCCCTGTCCGACGACGTGCTCGTTGAGCCGCTCCCCGAGCCGACGCCGAGGGTGAACCGGCCGTCCGACAGGATCGCGAGCGTCGCCGCGGCCTGGGCGATGATGGCCGGGTGGTAGCGGACCGACGGGCAGGTGACGCCGGTGGCCAGGCCGAGCCGGGTGGTCTGCACGGCGATGGCGCTGAGCACGTTCCACGCGAACGGCGAGTGCCCCTGCACGTCGAGCCACGGGTGGTAGTGGTCGCTGATCTCGACGAAGTCGAAGCCGGCCTCCTCGGCACGGATCGCCTGCCGGACGAGCTCCTTCGGGTCGAACGCCTCTGCGGCGAGCTTGTATCCGAGTCTCATGGTGCTGCCCGATTCCCTCGCAGGAACGGGACAAACGTGGCAGTTCGAGCTGCCACGTCTGTCCCGTCACATGGTTGAACGGTCAGGGGGTCGCCGCCTGCCGTACGTCCTGGGCGTCCGACCGCGCCGTCTCCTTGGTCGTCTGCGCCGCGTCGCGGGCGGTTTCGCGCACCTGGCCGGCGGCCTCCTGCACGGTGCCGCCGAGCTCGTCCTTCAGGTCGTTCGCGACGTCCTTGACCTTGTCGGTGAGGTCACCGCTGTGGTCCTTGAGCTGCTGCCCGGCCCGCCGTTCGGCGTCGGTGACCGGCACCAGCGAGGCGGTGAGCAGGCCGACGCCGAAGGCGATGATGCCCGCGGCGAGCGGGTTGCCCTGCGTCTGCCGGACGACGGCCTGCGGGGCCTGACGCACCGCGTCGGCGGCCGCCGACGCCTTCTCGCCGGCAGTGTCCGACAGGTCGGACGCCTTCTCGCTGACCCGGTGCGCCTGCTCGGACGCCTTGTCGCTGATCCGGTTCGCCTGCTCGTGGGCGGCGTACCGGGTGTCCTCGGTGGTTCCCATGACTTTCTCCTTCACCGCGCTCCAGCGCCGGCGGGCGACCTGGCGCGGACTCGTCTTCTCGGCCAGCAGGTCGACGTCGCGGGTCAGCGACGCCCGGGTCCTCTCGATGTCCTGCTTCAGCCGGTCGGGTTCTTCAGCCATTGGGCGTCCTCCTTCAGCGTTTCGGCGGTCCGGCGCGGCACCGGGTCGACGGTCTTCATCTTCTTGCGGCCGTTCACGAACAGCACCGCGCCGATGGCTCCCCAGACGATCGCGACGATCAGCGCCGCCCACCCGGGGTCCATCACGTTGGAGAGGCCGAACACGACGGCGAAGCTGAGCAGAACCACGGCCAGGTAACCGGCGAACCCGGCGCCGCCGAGCATCCCGGCGGCCTTGCCGGCCTTGGTGGCCTCCTGCCGGATCTCGGCCTTGGCCAGCTCGACCTCCTGCCGGAACAGCTGGGAGAGGTCGTCGCTGATGTTGCCGATGATCTCGCCGATCGAGGTCTGCTCGACACGGTCGGGGGTGGTCATGACCGGTACTCCGGGTCACCGGGGGCGACGACGGCCGGCGTGCCGGTGCCGGTGCCGCTGTACTGGGTGGTGGCCGGCGTGACATAACCGGAGGCGGTGGAGGCGGGCACCTAGGCGAGGGCCTCGTCGGTCTCGGACGCGTAACCGGTCGACGCGGCCGGGTAGCCGGTGGAGCCCGCGGAAGTGGCCGGGTAGCCGGTGGACTCGGTGTAGGTGTCGGTGCTGGGCTTGGCGGCGCCGGCGTCCGGGTCGGCCTTGGCGACGCTCTTGCCGAGGCGCCCGACCACGAAGCCGGCGGCCAGCGCGGTGGCCAGGAACGCGCCGGGACGGCGGCGGGCGAAGTCCTCGACCTCGCGGAGCACGCCTTCGGGCCCGTTGCGGTCGAGGTAGTCGGCGAACTGACGGCCGCCCTCGGCGACCCGCTCGACGACGGCGGCGGCGGGCGAGTCGGACCGGTCGGCGCGCATCTCGTCGAGGTGGTCGGCGGTCTGCCGGATGCTGCCGACGAGGCGGCCATGCTGGGATCGGGCCTGCTCGCCGAGCTTGCCACGGACCTCTGCGGCCACGTTGCGGGCCTGGGTGCGGGCCTCGGCGCCGACCCGCTGCGCCTGCTCCTTGGCGGTGCCGGCCACATCGCTCGCGGCGTCCCCGGCTGCGGCGCGGGTGTCCTGAGCCACCTGCTTCACCTTGGACTGGTCGTCACCCCGCGACGAGGTCGCCGAGGGCGTCCCGGTCTGCGGCGTGAGGTCGTAGGGCTGCGGCGGCACGTCGGCCGGGTACGCCGGCTCCGGCGCGCGGCCGGCCGGTGATACGTCACTCATGGTGGTTCCTCCCGAACCGAGGGGATGCGTACGGTCTCTGAGCTACCCGCATCTCGGCCATCGAGTCGTCACCGGTTGTGATGAATGGCGCAAAAACGCAACCCTTAAAACCGTTGATCTTGGGTACGGCGTACCGCCTCGCAGCTCCGCGGGTGTTTGTTAGGGTCGCCAACCGTGAGTGGACTTCTCGGCCCGCGGGTCATCGGCGGCCGGACCTACGACTTCTCCCGCCAGGCCGTCGTGATGGCGATCGTGAACCGCACGCCCGACTCGTTCCACGACAGGGGCCGCACGTTCGCTCTGGAGAAGGCGACCGAGGCGGTGACGAAGGCCGCCGCCGAGGGGGCCGACTGGATCGACATCGGCGGGGTGCCGTTCGCGCCGGGCCCGGAGGTGCCGGCGGCCGAGGAGCTGAAACGGGTGCTGCCGGTCGTCGAGGCGGCCCGTGGCCTCGCGGTCGTCTCGGTCGACACGTTCCGCCCCGAGGTGGCCGCCGAGGTGATCAGGGCGGGTGCCGGGGTCGTCAACGACACGTCCGGGCTGCGTGATCCGGCGATGGCCGACGCGGTCGCCGGGACGGACGCGCAGCTGGTGATCTGTCACAGCCTGGCCGCGCCGCGCACCGAGTACCCGAGCCCGCGGTACGGCGACCTGACCGCCGAGGTCGGCGCCTTCCTGCGGGACAAGGTGGAGCTGGCGCTGTCGCGCGGGGTGCGACCGGACCAGATCATCATCGACCCGGGTCACGACCTGAACAAGAACACCCACCACTCGCTGGAGCTGTGCCGGCGGCTCGACGAGATCGCGGCGATCGGCTATCCGATGCTGGCGGCACTGAGCAACAAGGACTTCATCGGCGAGACCCTGGACCGCCCGCAGCAGGAGCGGCTGGCCGGCACCCTCGCCACGGTGGTCTTCTGCCTCACCCGCGGCGCCCGGATCATGCGGGTCCACGACGTGCGGGCGGCCTCCGACGCGATCCGGATGACCGAGGCGATGCTGGGCTGGCGCGAGCCCGCCTACACCCGGCACAACATCTGAGCCCTACCGCGGGAGGGTGCCGAGCAGCTCGGCCATCCACGGCTGGACCGGGACCGCGTCCGGGCCGAGCACCCGCATCGCGCCGAGCACCGTGATCAGCATGCCGCTGGCGAAGAAGTCGCGGGTCTCCTCGGCCGACGCGCCCGTCAGCTCGCGGACCAGTGTGAACTGCTCGCCGTAACACTGGCGGACGGCGTCGCCGAGGCCCGGGTCGGAGGCGGCGGCGAACCCGTGCAGCAGCACGACGAGCAGGTCTCGCTCGGCGAGCAGCTGCTTGTAGGCCTTGCCCAGCCCGCTCAGGGTCGGGTCCTCGGCGGCGGCGTCACGCCAGATCTGCTGCACCCGCTCGCCGGCGTGGCGCACGGTGGCGAGGAACAACTCCTGCTTCGAGCCGAAGATGCGGATCACATAGGGCTGTGAAACGCCGGCGATCCTGGCCACCTGATCGGTCGTCGTCCCTGCATAACCGCCCTGCGCGAAGGCGGTGACAGCAGCCTCCACCAGCTGTGCGTGGCGTTCCTGAGCGGTGAGACGGGTCCGGACCATGTTGACAGGTTATCAGTCGATGCTTACGTTCTTAGTTATCAGTCGATAACAACTACGGGGAGCGTCACCGTGACCACCGTTGCCGGAACAACCACGAGAACGCGCCCGTTCGGGCTGGTGATCGCCGCCGTCGGCATCCCGGCCTTCATGGGCGCCCTGGACAACCTGGTCGTCAGCACCGCGCTGCCGGTCATCCGCACCGAGCTCGGGGCGTCGATCGCCGACCTGCAGTGGTTCGTCAACGCGTACACCCTGCCGTTTGCCGCCTTCCTTCTCACCGCGGCCGCTCTCGGCGACCGGATCGGCCGCCGACGGATGTATCTGTTCGGCATCGCCGTGTTCACCGCCGCCTCGGCGGCGGCCGCCCTGGCTACCGAGCCGTGGCAGCTCACCGCGGCCCGCGCCGTGCAGGGCATCGGCGGCGCCGCCATCGCACCCCTGTCACTGACGCTGCTGGCCGCCGCCGTCCCGACCGGCTGCGCAACGCCGCGGTCGGCATCTGGGGCGGCATCACCGGCCTCGGTGTGGCGCTCGGCCCGGTGATCGGCGGCGCGGTCGTCGACGGCCTCACGTGGAACTGGATCTTCTGGGTCAACGTGCCGATCGGCGTCGGCGCGCTGATCCTTGCCGCGGTCGTGCTCGACGAGTCCCGCGGCGGCGCGCGCCGGCTCGACCCGCTGGGCCTGCTGCTGTCGTCGAGCGGCATGCTGCTGCTGATCTGGGGCATCGTCGACGGCCCGGACCGCGGCTGGACCTCCGGCCGGGTGCCGGTCATGCTGGCCGCCGGCGCCGCCCTGATCGTGGCGTTCCTGGTCTGGCAGTCGCGCAACTCCGCGCCGATGCTGCCCCTGAGCCTGTTCCGCTCGCGGTCGTTCAGCCTGGTCAACGTGGTGACGCTGACCTTCTCGGCGGGCGCGTTCGGCTCGGTGTTCCTGCTCGCCCAGTTCTTCCAGGTGGTCCAGGGGCTCACCCCATTGGAGTCCGGGCTGCGGACCCTGCCGTGGACGGCCGCGCCGATGGTGGTGGCGCCGCTGGCCGGGATCTTCGGGGCCCGGCTCGGACTGCGGAACCTGGTCGTCGCCGGGCAGCTGCTCCTGGCCGCCGGCATCCTGTGGATCGGGCTGGCCACCTCGACCGACGCGAGCTACGGCGACTTCGTGGGCGCGTTCCTGCTGGCCGGCGTCGGCATGGGGCTGACCTTCGCGCCGATCAGCACGATCACCCTGGCCAGCGTCACCGAGCAGCAGCGCGGGGTGGCCTCGGGCGCCAACAACACGATCCGCGAGTTCGGGGTGGCGGCCGGGGTGGCCGTGCTCTCCTCGATCTTCAGCAGCTACGGCGGGTTCGCCGACGGGCAGGACTTCGTGGACGGCGTGGTGCCCGCGGTGCTGGCCGGCGCGGCGGTCCTGGCCGTCGGCGCCGCGGTGGCGACCCTGCTGCCCCGCGAGATCTGAAACATCCTGTTGCGTACACGCAACATGGCTGCAACGATGACCTTCGATTCTGCGCCGCCCCGGCAGCGCGTGACCCCCGGCGCCGTCCTCGCCGGACCGGGTCACGCCCCGCTCTCCGATCGACCGGGCGACACGGGACCGTGAAAGTGAGCAGCGTGTGCCGGCCCTCCGACCGGCACACGCCTCGCGCCCCGGCGGTCTGTCTGCCGTCCACAACGGCCGCCGGGGCTCTTCTCCCCACGATCCGATCTCCTTCGCGCTGCGGCTTCTTCCGCGGCCCGATCTTTCCGACAGCGCCGCTTTCCCCGCGGACCTATCTCCTTCGCGGTCCGGCGGACTCAGCCGATCTGGATCCAGACGTCGTCCAGGGTTCCGTGGAACTGGTCGTTGTTCTGGCCGACGCCCTTACCGCCGATCGTGAACGGCTCCTCCGACTCCACCGAGAGCGTCGGCGGGACGGCCACCGCCGACTCGAGGCGGTCGTCGACCAGGATCGCCAGCGTGGGGCCGGTGCGGCGGCACTCAAGGGAGTGCCACTCCCCGTCGGCCACGGAGGTACGGCTGCGCGCCACGTACACCGTGGTCCCGCTCTTGTCGCTCATCCCGCAGCTGGGTTTGCCGGAGAGCCCGTCGACCTGCAGTTTGTACTGTCCGCCGGCCTTCGAGTAGCCCTTCTGCAGGATGTTCTCGCCCCGGCCGGTCTCCTCGGGCGCAAGGAGCACGCCCGCCCCGTACCGGATCGGCTCGTTGCCGGGGTTGAGGTCGGCGGCGTCGCCGGTCTGCAGGACCAGGCGGGGGCACTCGCCGCCCGCGCATTTGGCCGGGAAGGCCAGGGCCTGGCCGTTGCCGTTCGGGACCATCCGCGGCACGCCGCCGTGGCGGGCGACCGTGCGCAGCAGGTGCCCGCGCCCGGACCCGTCGTCGAAGGTGCCGTCGGCGATCGTGCTGTCGAAGTTGTACGCGGCGACGGGGCCGGCGACGGGGCCTGCGGCGGAGGCCGACTCGGTGCGCGGCTCGACCCCGTTGAACTCGACGTACCGTTTCCGGCTCACCCCGCCGACGAGGGTGAAGTCGCCGACCGCGCTGATCGACCCGAGGCGGGGGCTGGCCGCGAGCTGCCTGGTGCCGGCGACGCCGTTGGCCTGGGGCGCCCATTCGAGCAGGTTGCCCTCCCGGTCGACGGCGGCGAGCTTGCCCCGGACCACCGAGCCGTCGGTGCAGAGGCCGCGGGCTCCGTTGTTGGTGGTGGTGCACGCCTTGTCGAAGTGCCCACCCACGTAGACGGTGTCGTCGAGCAGGGTGACCGCCTGCGCGTCGCCGTCGAAGACACGGGTCCAGCGGGTCTGCCCGTCACGGGTGTACGACACGGCCCGCCCGCCCTTGCCACCGAGCGCCGCGTACACCCCGTCGGCGTGGGCCGCAAGCGCGAAGACCTGCGACACGGGCTTCGGCAGGAACGTCTCGTCGAGCACGCCGGTGGCCGGGTCGACGGCGGCGAGCCGCAGCGTCGAGCGCGCGTTGTTGGTCTTGTGGAAGCTTCCCCCGAGGTAGACCCGTTCGTCGGTGACGGCGAGCGCGTTCACGGCGTCGTCGGTGGTCGGTGCCCACGCGTCGAGCGCGCCGCTCTCGGTGGAGAACGCCGCCAGGTTGCTGCGCGGCTGCCCGTCCACCGCCGTGATCCGCCCGCCGAGGTAGATGCGCCCGTGCCCGGCGGCTACGGCGTTCGGCTGCCCGGCCACGGTGTGCTTGAGCGAGGTCACCGTGCCGTCGGCGGCGGCGATGCCGGCGACGGCGTCCCGGGCCTCGCCGTTGACCGTGTCGAAGTCGCCGGCCGCGTAGACGATCCCCTCGTCGACGGCGAGGGCCCGCACGTTGGCGTCGGCCGCCGGCTCCCAGTCACGCAGCTCGCCGGTGCGCGCGTCGAACGCGGCGAGCCTGGTCCGCCGCTGGGCGGTGCCACCGGCCGAGGCGGAGGTGAAGTCGCCGCCGACATAGACGGTGTCGCCGGCGTAGGCGACGGCGTAGACGGGGCCGTTGAACGAGGGGTGACGGACGGCTGCGAGGAGACGATCTCCGCGAAGGCCGTGCCACCGGCGGCGACGAGAACCGTCGCCACGCCGGTGATCATCACGCGACGCAGCACCTTTTTACCGGTTTTGGGGATGTTTGCCACGTAGGTAGCTAACTTCCGAGATCGGCAAAAGTCGCGGCGGGCACTATGCTCCGGCGTACGCCATCGAAGGAGGGGAATGCAGTGCCGCATCGTCGCCGCACCGCCGTCGCCACCGCCCTGCTCGTGGCCTCGGCCGCGCTCGCGGCCGGATGCGACGGGATCGAGATCGAGATCCCGGCCGGATCCCTGCCCGCCCCGGTGAGCATCGCCCCGATCCCGTCGGCGTCGGCCGGGCAGCCGGAATATGTGTGCACCGCCGTCTACAAGGTCCTCACCGAGGGTGCCGTCCGGCTGGCCGAGCACACCGTCAACGACGACGCCGAGGGCCTGAAGCGCACCTTCGCCGACATGGCCGGCCAGATCGCGGCCGCCGGCGACCGGAGCACCGACGCCGCCCAGCGCGCCGCGGCCGGCGGGATCGCCGACACGCTGAGCGCCGCCTCCCGGGGGACGGACCCGAAGGCGTTCCTGAACGGCGAGTTCACCACGATCGGCCGGCGGCTCGACGGCACCTGCACGTGACCGGTGGTGGTGGCGAACGTTGCGGATTCGCCACCACCGC
Source organism: Actinoplanes sp. CA-252034 (assembly GCF_050956125.1). Taxonomy (NCBI): domain Bacteria; kingdom Bacillati; phylum Actinomycetota; class Actinomycetes; order Micromonosporales; family Micromonosporaceae; genus Actinoplanes; species Actinoplanes sp. CA-252034. The sequence continues at coordinate 3,456,331 of NZ_CP191846.1, read as the reverse complement.
TCCGCGTTACTTCGCGTTGCACCGCATCCAGGTGAAGTGGTAAATCGTCTCGATGCTGCCGTCGGTGGAGTCCATCGTCAGGTAGCTGACGTCGGTCGACGTGCCCTTGGTGACCCGCAGCTCGGTGTTGATGTTGAGGTTGCGCTGCTCGCCACAGGGCCGGAAGACCTGCGACGCGATCGGCACCGAGTCCGTGGCGATCCAGTTGTCGTCCAGCGGCGCGGCGATCGCGTGGTTGGCGTAGCTGCCGGTCGTCATGCCCTGGAAGTAGTAGTTCGCCCGCTGCTGCGCCACCGCGCCGCGCTGCAGGTATCCGTATCCTCGGTAGTCCACCTTGGCGATCGCGAAGGTGAAGCCGGCCGGCGCGTGGACCAGCACGTTGAGCTGGCAGTTCTTACGGTTCTCGGTGACCGGTACGCTCGGGCCCGCCTGCGCCAGGTAGGCGCTGTAGATCGCGGTGAAGGCCGAGTTGTCGGGCGAGATGGCGACGTCGGCGGTGCCCGGCGCACAGCCCGAACCGGCCATCGCGACCAGCTCGATGGACATCTCGCCGGCCGGCGGCGGGTCGACGATGACGATGATCGCGGACGCCGGCGTGGCGCCGAGCAGCGTGGACGCGAGAAGCGCCAGCGCCACTGTGGCACGGGTTAACAACCTTTTCATGTTCACCCCTTCGGGGTCGGGAACGGACGGGCTCAAGCTATTGATGCATGTCAATAGAAGTCAACAGCCGTACACCTCGCAGAGGCTCCTATTGATGCCCATCGATAAAGAGGAGTGCGAGGCATCAACCTGGCAAAACAGTGCAAAATAGAACACGCTTTAAGCGAAATAAGTAGATTTGACCGGCGGTTGGACCTGCAGCAATGCAACTTGCACGGTTGCGTGGAGATCAATAAGTAATTCATCCTTGTAAATGCAAGAGAGCCACCACTACGGTGGTCGCGGATGCGATGACCGCCGTTCTGGAATGATTCCAGAGTTTCCATACAGTGGCACCCACCCGTTCCCCGGAAGGAAGTCCATGAAGAAAAGCAACCGCGTGATGGCGGCCGTGCTGACCACGGCCCTGGCCATTCCGCTCGCCGCCGCCCCCGCCCACGCCGCGGCGCCGGCCATCACCGTCGAGGTGATCGCCGCCAACGGCTCGGGCTGCGCCCCCGGCACCGCCTCGGTCGTCGGCAACAACGACAGCACCGGATTCCGGGTCAGGTACCGGGACTTCGTCGCCGAGGCCGGCGGTGGCGCCGCCATCATCGACCGCCGCAAGAACTGCCAGCTCGGCGTCCTGGTCACCATCCCCGACGGCTGGACCATCGCGATCGCCTCCGCCAACTACCGCGGCAAGGCCGTCCTCCGCTCCGGCGCCACCGCCCTGCAGCGCACCAGCTACTACTGGCAGGGCGCCTCCGCCACCGAGCGCAAGGACGTGACGTTCACCGGCCCCCTGAACGGTCTCTGGACCACGTGGGACGTCGCGCCCGTGCTCACCTACGCCGAATGCGGCTCGCAGAGCGTCCTCAACGTCAACACCGAGCTGCGGATCGACGCCGGCGCCTCCACCGCCACCAGCACGATGTCGATGAACGCCACCGACGGCGACGTCGACACCCTCTTCAACTTCAGCCTGGCCTCCTGCTGACGACGGCCCGCTCACCCGGCTGGCCGGTCGCCAGCCGGGTCCGCCACCATCGGCGTCGCCGGCACGTAGGCTCGGAAGCATGATCGCTAGGCCGGTTCGCATCGGGCTGCAACTGCAGCCGCAACACATGGACTACGCCACCATCCGCCGCACCGCCTCCGAGGCCGAAGACCTCGGCCTCGACGTGCTGTTCAACTGGGACCACTTCTACCCGCTGAGCGGCGAGCCGGACGGTCTGCACTTCGAGTGCTGGACCATGCTCGCCGCCTGGGCCGAGTCCACCTCACGCGTCGAGATCGGCGCCCTGGTCTCCTGCAACAGCTACCGCAACCCCGAACTGCTCGCCGACATGGCCCGCACCGTCGATCACATCAGTGAAGGCCGCCTGATCCTCGGTATCGGGTCCGGCTGGTTCGAGCGCGACTACACCGAATACGGCTACGAGTTCGGCACCGCCGGCGGCCGCCTCGACGACCTGGCCACAGCCCTCCCCCGCATCGAATCCCGCTGGGAGAAGCTCAACCCGAAGCCGACCCGCGACATCCCCGTCCTGATCGGTGGTGGCGGCGAGAAGAAGACCCTGCGCCTGACGGCCAAACACGCGACCATCTGGCACAGCTTCTCCGACACCGAGACCCTCGAACGCAAACTCGGCATCCTGCGCGACCACTGCAAGGACGTCGGCCGCGACCCCAGCGAGATCGAGATCTCCGTGATGGGCAAAACCGAAGATCGCGACAAGATGTACGAGCTGGGCGCCCGCCTCTTCACCATCCACACCGGCGGCCCGACACCGGACCTCACCGACCTCCGCGAGTTCCTCGCCTGGCGCGACAAACTCAACGCGTAGCGATTGCGGCAGGGGGCCTGGTCGTGATGCGGATCTGCCTCCTGCCCCATCGGTCCGCACGCCACTCGGCGAACGAGCGGGCATCACACGAATCTGCGATGCGTCATGCCCCCGCCGGAGGAGGGGCGGTCACGGGACCCTGATCGAAGTCAGGACGTTTGTGTCTCCGGTCGCCGGTCCAGGCGGCTTCGAGGATCGCGGTCAGGCTGGCGGTGTCGGTCGGGCCCGGATGGTTCTGGATCAGGCGGGTGACACCACCGGCCATCTCCGCGAAGCGGGGGAGGTCGGCGCGGGCCACGCCGATGTCGGCAAGGGTGGCGGGGATGCCGATGTCGGCCAGGAACTCGTCGAGCCAGGTGAGGAAGGCGTCCGCGGCATCGGCGTCCGACGCGCCGGACACGTCGAGCCCGCACACCCGGGCCAGGGTGGCCAGCCGGTCGCCGACGGCATCCCGGGCCGCGTCGAGCGCGTAGGGCAGCAGCAGTCCGACACCCAGGCCGTGCGGCGTGTGCGTCGCCGCGCCGATCGGATACTGGAGGGCGTGCGGGGCCGCGTTGCCGGCGTGGGAGAAGGCGATCCCGGCGAGCATGGCCCCGAAGGACATGTCGGCGCGCGCGTCCTTGTCGCCGCCGTCCCGGACGGCTCGGCGCAGGCTGCGGGCGATCCGTTCGGCGGCCAGGAGAGCGTAGTGGTCGGTGACCTGGTTGCGGCCGAGGAAGACCTGCTCCACCGGGTCGCGCGGTCCGTGGGGCCGGGGCCGCGCGGTGTAGCTCTCCACCGCGTGGCAGAACGCGTCGATGCCGGAGTGGGCGGTGACCGTCGGGGGGCAGGTGTAGGTGAGCTCCGGGTCGACGATGGCGAAGTCGGGCACGATGTGGACGCTCGAGACCCCCACCTTCAGCGCGCGATCGGGGTCGGTCAGCACCGAGACGGGGGTGAGCTCGGAGCCGGTGCCGGACGTCGTCGGGACCGCGACGAGGGGAATCGTCGGCCCGGGCACCTTCGACTCGCCGTAATAGTCGCTCGGTGTCCCGCCGTGGCGCCGGATCACGCCGACGATCTTGGCGAGGTCGATCACCGTGCCGCCGCCGATGGCCAGGATCACGTCGGCGCCCACTGCGGTGGCCGCCGAGACGGCCAAGGCGACGTCGCTGAGCGGCACGTCGGGAGTCGCGTCGGGGAAGACCTCGACGGCCCGCACCCTGTCCCGGACGGCGGCTACGATCTCGGCCACGGCCGGCTGCCCCAGAAGGGTCCGGTCGGTCACGATGAGGACCCGCGATCCGCTCTCGGCCACCAGACGCGGGATGTTCTGCGCGACGCCTTCGCCCACTATCAGCTGGCGTGGCCCGCGGACGGTCTCAAGCATGTCGATGCCTCTCTGGAGCGTCGGCGGTCGTGGAGGACCAGCGGGCCGGTCACGGTAGGTCGATCGCCGCGTAGGTGAGGTCGAGGTATTCGAGAATGCCCTCGTGTGAGCCCTCCTTGCCGATCCCGGACTGTTTCACGCCGCCGAACGGAGCGGACGGATCCGATATCAGGCCACGGTTCACACCGAGCATTCCCGTTTCCAGCCCCTCGGCGAACCGGAGCGCCCGCTGCAGGTCCCGGGTGAAGACGTAGCCCGCCAGGCCGTACTCGGTGGCGTTGGCCTTGGCCATCACCTCGTCGTCGGAGGTGAACGAGACGATCGGTGCCACCGGGCCGAAAATCTCCTCCGTCATCATCCGCGCGTCCTCGGGCACGTCGACGATGACCGTGGGCGGGTAGAAGTAGCCCGGCCCGTCCGGACGCCGGCCGCCCACCACGATCCGGGCGCCGCGATCGACCGCATCGGCGACGAGCTCGTCGATCCTGGCGACCGAGGGCTCGTCGATCAACGCCCCGACGTCTACGCCGTCGTCGAGTCCGTGACCCACCGAAAGCGCCGCCATCCGCTCGGCGAAGCGTGCCGTGAACTCCGCGCGCACCGGCTCCTCGACGTAGATCCGGTTGGCCGCGATGCAGGACTCCCCGATGTTGCGCATCTTGGCCACCATGGCTCCGTCGACCGCGACGTCCAGGTCAGCGTCGGCACACACGATCAGGGCAGCGTTCCCGCCCAGTTCCATCGAGGTGCGCAACACGTTGTCGGCGGCCAGCCGGAGCAGCCCGCGCCCGACCTCGGTCGACCCGGTGAACGAGAGCTTGCGGGTCCGGCCGTCGCGGAGCAGGGCCGAGACCACCTCGCCGGCCCGCTTGGTGGTCACCACGTTGACCACACCCGGGGGAACACCGGCCTCCTGCATGATGCGCGCCAGCAACAGCATGGTGAGAGGCGTCAGCGCGGCCGGTTTGGTGATCGTGGTGCAGCCCGCGGCCAGCGCGGGAGCGATCTTGCGGGCGCCCATGGCCAGCGGAAAGTTCCAGGGCGTCACGAACACGCACGGTCCCACCGGCTTCGGCACGGTGAGGACGCGATAGCCGCCTCCGGGAGCGGTGCCGTAACGCCCTTCGACGCGGACCGCCTCCTCGGCGAACCAACGGAAGAACTCGGCGCCGTACGCCACCTCGGTCCTCGCCTCGGCGAGCGGCTTGCCCATCTCGAGCGTGATCAGGCGGGCGACCTCCTCGGACCGCTCGATCAGAGCCCGGTAGGTCGCGGTCAGCAACTCCGACCGTTTCCGCGGCGGGGTCGCCGCCCAGTCCGCCCTCGCCCTGCTCGCCGCGTCCAGGGCGGCGAGCCCGTCGGCCACGCCGGCGTCCGCCACCTCGGCGATGACCTTGCCGGTGGCCGGGTCCTCGACGGCGAAGGTCGCTCCGCTCGCGGCACCGCGCCAGGCGTCGCCGATCCGGAGCAGCCGGTGCTCGGGGGCCAGGACGTTCATCGGGTTACTCATGGAAACTCCCGTGGAAGCCCCCGGCCTCAGCCGTGGGGAGGGATTGGATTTCCTGCGGAGCAGGTCAGGGATAGCCCATCCGCCGTCAACGCGGAGGGGCGTCTGGTCAGACGTTGCGCGGGTTCCCGACGTACCTCGTGAGGTTCTCCAAGTCTGGGATCTGGCTTTCGGTGGCTTCTGCTGCAGGACCCGTGACGAGTGGCCGTTGACTCACTCGCCTGGTTTGCAAGAGCCAAGATGTCGTCTGTAAAGTGGTCGGTGTGGTCGAGACGGTGCGTTACACCTACCGCCTGCGGCCCGGCCGCATCGCGCAGGCCGCGCTTCTCGCCGAGTGGAACCGCTGCCGCTGGCTGTGGAACGAAGCCGTCCACCAGCAGAAATCGGGGAAGAAGCCGACGTTCGGCAGGCTGTCGAAGATGCTGACCGAGGCCCGTGCCCGGCTCGCGTGGCTGCGGCAGGGTTCGCAGAACGCGCAGCAGCAGACCCTGCGCACCTACGGCACCGCGCTGAACGCCTCGTTCACCATCAAGAACCGGGGCCGCCCCCGGATCAAACGCCGGAAGACCGCGCTGCCGACCCTGGAGTTCACCACCAACGGCTTTGCCGTCGAGGGCGGCCGCCTGCGGCTGCCTAAGGGCTTCACCATCCCGGTCGTCTGGTCCCGTGAGCTGCCGTCGGATCCCACGTCCGTGCGGGTCTACCAGGACAATCTCGGTCACTGGTACGCGTCGTTCGTCGTCACCCGCGACACCGCCGCCGCACCGGATCCGGACCTGCCCGGTATCGGCGTGGACTGGGGCGTGACGACCACTGCCACCACAACGAACCCGGCGTTCGACCTGCCGCACCTCGGACACCGCCGCCGCTGCGCCGCCGAACTGGCCAAGGCCCAGCGCAGGATGGCCCGCCGCCGGCCGAAAGGCCAGCCGGTGTCCAACGGCTACCTGGCCGCGAAACGGCAGGCCGCACGCACCGCCAAGAAAGCCGCCCGGCAGAACACCCACGACGCCCGCGTCTGGGCCAAGAAGGTGGTCGACCACCACCGCCTGATCGCCGTGGAGGACTTCAAACCCGCGTTTCTGGCCAAGAGCCGCAACATGGCCCGCAAGTCCGCCGACGCGTCTATCGGCGCATGCAAGGCCGAACTGATCGAGCGTGGCAAGCGGGCGGGCCGGAGGGTGGTGCTGGTGCCGCCCGCATACACCACGATGACCTGTTCCGCGTGTGACGAGAGAGCCAATCGCCGCCTCGGACTGGGTGTACGAGTCTTCGAGTGCCCGGCCTGCGGCTTCACGGCAGGCCGAGACCTCAACGCCGCGAGGACGATCCTCGTCACGGCCGAACGCAACCGTGCCAGTGCCGACGACGTAAGACATCAGATCGCCTCCCTCCAGGACGGTGAAACTGATGCAGTCTGAGCTGGAAAATCCCCCGGATTCATCTGTGGGGATGCCGTTAACGCGTGGGTCCTCACCGGGTGGCCGCGGACAGCGACTGCCCGGTGCTCGCATCGAACAGGTGCGCACGATCCAGGTCGACCGTGACGAGCAACCGCTCGCCCGGGGTGCCGCTGATCGTGGGTCGTGCCTTCACCTTGAGGAGGTCCGTCCCCACCCGGACGTCGACCACCGTTCGGTCACCGAGCGGCTCGAGCCCGTAGAGCTCCCCGGGCAGCGAGGCGTCGCCCCGCCGCTCGACGGACAGGTCCTCCGAGCGCAGCCCCAGCAGCAGCGGGCGCCCGTCCTCGGCCGTGGTCCAACCAGGCCGCGGCAGCGACCAGCCCGCCGCACCGATCAGGCGGTCTCCTTCGGCTCGGCAGGCGAGCAGGCTGATCGGCGGGCTCCCGACGAATCCGGCGACCCACTGGTTGGCCGGCCGCTCGTACACCTCCGCCGGTGTCCCGACCTGCTGCACCCGCCCTGCCTTGAGGACCGCGACCTGGTCGGCCATGGACAGCGCCTCGACCTGGTCGTTGGTCACGTAGACGAAGGTGGCTCCGAGACTGCGATGGATGCGGGTGAGCTCGGTGCGCATCTCGACGCGCAGTTTGAGGTCGAGGTTGGTCAGCGGCTCGTCCATGAGAAACGCGCGCGGGCTGCGGACCAGCGCCCGGGCCAGAGCGACCCGTTGCATCTCACCGCCCGACAACTGCGCGGGACGGCGCTGCAGCAGGCGCTCGATGTGCAGCAGGCCCGAGATCCGTTCGACGGCCGCTGCGATCTCGCTCGAGGGGCGCCTGCGTGCTCGCAACGGCGAAGCGATGTTCTCGTACGCCGTGTGCCGCGGATAGAGAGCGTAGTTCTGGAAGACCATGGCCAGGTCGCGGTCGGCCGGGGCGTCGCCGGTCGCGTCCCGGCCGTCCAGACGCACCGATCCGGCGTCCAGCTTCGTAAGGCCCGCGATCGCTCGCAGGGTGGTCGTCTTGCCCGCCCCGGACGGCCCGAGCACGACGAAGAACGAGCCGTCAGGCACGTCCAGCGTCACCCCGTCCAGAGCCTGGACCTTGCCGAAGGACTTGCTCAGCCCCTCCGCCGTCACGGTTCCCATCAGGCCACCAGGCTTTCCGTACGCACGTCGTAGACCGCGGGGGTGGCGCCGGTGTGCCGCAGACCGACCCGGGTATCGGTGGCGAACCGGACCGTGGGAGCCATCCGGACCCGGACGTCGCGCTGACCGCCGTGGTCGACCACGTAGATGATCTCGTCGCCCAGCCACTCCGCCGAGACCACGCGGGCCGGGATCGAGCGGTCCGCCCCGGGCGCCGTGACCTCCAGCGCCTCCGGCCGGACCCCGGCGACCAGGCCCCGGTCGCGCGGCAGGCCCGGCGGGGGCGTGAGGTCGAGCCCGCCCTGGCTGCGCAGCTTCCCGTCGGCCACCTCCACGTCCATGAGGTTCATCGGCGGGGAGCCGATGAAGGCGGCGCAGAAGAGACTCGCCGGACGGTCGTAGACCTCCAGCGGCGTGCCGATCTGCTCGACGCGGCCCCTGTTGAGGATGGCGATCCGGTGACCGAGCGACATCGCCTCGACCTGGTCGTGGGTGACGTAGACCATCGTCGTCCCCAGTTCGCCCTGCAGGTGCTTGATCTCCGTACGCATGTCCGCCCTCAGCTCCGCGTCCAGGTTGGTGAGCGGCTCGTCCATGAGGAAGGCGCGCGGTCGCCGTACCAGGGCGCGAGCGAGCGCGACGCGCTGCTGCTCGCCGCCGGACAGCCGGCGCGGTCGCCGATCCAGCAGCGGACCGAGTCGCATCAGCCGGGCCGCCTCGTCGACCCGTGCGCGTACCTCGGCCTTGGGAAGCCCTTCGGCCCGCAGGGGGAACGCCAGGTTGTCGCGGGTGCGCAGATGGGGGTAGAGGGCGTAGAACTGGAACACCATGGCGATGTCGCGCTCGGCCGGCGGCAGGTCGTTGACCAGCGTGGTGCCGATGCGTATGTCGCCGGTGGTCTGCCGCTCCAGGCCGGCTATGGCCCGCAGCGTGGTCGTCTTGCCGCAGCCCGACGGGCCGAGCATCACGAACAGCTCGCCGTCGCCGATGGACAGGTCCACGTGCTCCACCGCGATCGTCCCGTCCGGGTAGCGCTTGTGCAGCGCGGTCACCTCGATGCCGGCCATCAGCGTCGCACCGCCCCGAGCGTCACACCGGCGACGAGATGCCTGCGCACCAGGTAGGCGAAGACGAGCACCGGCAGAGCGAACACCACGGAGGAGGCGGCCACCAGGCCCCAGTCCACGGTGGTGCCGCCGATCAGGCCGGCGATGGCCGGTGGGGCCGTCCGGACGTCGTCGCTGGAGGTGAGGAAGATGGCGAACACGAACTCGTTCCAGGAGAAGATGAGGGCGAACACCGCCGTCGCGGCGATGCCGGGCACGAGCAGCGGCAGGGTGAACTTCCGGAACGCCTGCAGGCGGGTGTAGCCGTCGAGCATGGCGGCGTCCTCGTACTCCGCGGGCACCTCGTCGACGAACCCCTTGATCATCCAGATGGTGAACGGCAGGTTGAAGGCGGTGTAGATGAGGATCAGGCCGAGCGGGGTGTCGATGAGCCCGGCCTGGCGGTACATGAGGAAGATCGGGATCACGACCACCACGGGCGGCATGAAGCGGGTGGACAGGATGAAGAACAGCTGGTCCTTCTTGGCCTTCAGCGCGAAGCGTGAGTAGGCCCAGGCCGCCGGGACGCCCAGCAGCGTGGCCAGCACGGTGGAGACGCCGGCGACCAGGACCGAGTTGAAAAACGCGACGGACAGCGCCGACCGGCCGCCGCCGGGGGCGACGAAGACGTCCTGGTAATGGGCCAGGGTGACCTGGAAGTCGAGGAACTTGGCCGGTACGGCGTAGACGTCGCGGTTCTCCTTGATGGACGTCTCGATCATCCACAGCACCGGGAAGAGCATCACGACGGCCAGCACGCTCAGCAGCGCGATCTCGAGCGCCGAGCGGCCCCGTCCGCCTCCGATGCGACGCGCGGGTGGCGTGCGGTCCCGGGCAGGACTCGTGGGCACGGCCTCGTTCACGGAGACGGCCATCAGTCCTCCTTGAGCTTGTTCAGGTAGCGCAGGTAGAGCTGCGTGAGGACGATGACGACGAGGACCATGAGGATTCCGTACGCCGACGCGGTCCCGGTGTTGAAGCCGAGGAACGCGACCTTGTACACGTGGAACGACAGCGTCTCGGTGGAGACCCCCGGGCCTCCGCTGGTCAGGATGTAGACGAGGTCGAACAGCCGGAATGCCTCGATGGACCGGAACAGCACGGCGATGAGCAGCAGCGGCCACACCAGCGGCAGCGTGATGGTGCGGAACCGGAACCACTCGGACGCCCGGTCGATCGAGGCGGCCTCGTACAGGTACTTGGGCACCGCGGTCAGGCCGGCCAGGGCGATGAGCATGATGAACGGTGTCCATTGCCAGGTGTCGACCACGATCAGCGAGAACAGCGCCGTGCGCTGCCGGGTGAGCCACTCCACCTGTCCCAGGCCGAGCGAGCCGAGCATGCTGTTGACCACGCCGAACTGCGCGTCGAGCATGAATCGCCAGAACAGGCCGACCACCACCGGCGACAGCATCATCGGTACCAGGAACAGCGTGGTCAGCAGGCCTCGCCCGTGCGTTCGCCGGGAGATCAGGTAGGCGATGGTGAAACCGAGCACGGTCTGCAGGGCGACCGCACCGACCACGTAGATCAACGTCGTCACGGCCCTGAGGTGGACCTGCGCCGAGGTCAGGACCGCGGTGTAGTTCTCGAACCAGACGAAGGTGCCGGACCCCCCGCGAGTGGCGGAGTAGTCGGTGAAGGACAGGTACAACGCCCACAGCAGCGGGAACACCGACATGGCGAGCAACAGCAGCAACGCCGGGGCGATGAAGGCCACGGCGAGCTTGCGGTCGCTCGACCGGCGGGACCGGCCCCGGGCGGGCGGCGTCACGGACGCCACCTGCCCGGGGCGGTCGGTCGTCAGAGGAACGGCGTCACTCACAGTCCGCCGCCGCCCTTCTTGCCGCTGGAGTCGAGCACGGCCTGCTGCTCCTTGGCGATGTCGTTGAGCGCGTCGCTCGGCTTCTTCGCGCCGTTGAGAGCCGCGTTCACTCCCGTGTTCTCGATGTCGACGAGCCGTGCGTACTGGGGCACGTTCCACATGTCCCGCATGCGCGGAACCGAGTCGGCGTACACCTTGTTGAACGGGCCGGCGTTGAGGAACTCGGGTGACTGGATGGCGTCCGTCCGCGAGGGCACGCCGCCCGCCGCGGCCCACTTCTTCTGGACGTCGGCCTGCTCGAACCACTTCATGAAGTTCAGGGCCTCGGCCTGGTTCGCCGCCGGCGAGTAGGCCGACACGTGCATTCCCATGCCGCCGAGAGGCACCAGGTCCGTCTTCTGCTTCGGCAGGGTGGCGAAGCCGAGCTTGCCGAGGATCTCCTCCTTCGACTTGCCGAGCGTCGACTGCTTCGGGTCGAGCAGGCCGCCGCTCGCGGCGATCCAGTTGAACGCGATGCAGGCCTTGCCCTGGGCGACCGCCGCGTTCACCTCGTCGATGAACCAGTTGCCGGAGCCCTTGGCGGTCAGCGGCTTCATCTTGTTGACCAGAACGTCCATCGCCTCCTGGCCGGCCGCGTCGTTGAGGACGCCCTCGATCTTCTTCGTCTTGGCGTCCCACAGGTTGCCGCCGTAGACGCCGTTGACCGTGTTGTAGGTGACGGCCGCGGCGTCGGAGCCGTTGGCCTGGTGGAAGGCCAGCCCGCTGACGCCCGGGTTGTCCGTCTGGCACTTCTGGGCCGCTGCGAGCATCTCGTCCCAGGTCTGCGGCGCCTGGTCGCCGATCAGGTCCTTGCGGTAGATCATCGTCCAGGTGTCGCCGAGCAGCGGCAGCCCGTACAGGCTGGCGTTCTCGTCGCGCTTACCGGTCTCGGCCTGGGGGAACTGGCCATAGGCGGCCAGCAGGTACGGGTCGTAGGCGTTGACGTCGATGTTGTTCTTGACGAAGTCGGTGAGGTCGAGGATGTTGCCGTTGGTCACCGCCTCGCCGATGTGCTGCGAGTCCAGGATCGCGATGTCGAAGTCGGTCTTCCGTGCGGCGAACTGGGTGAACATGGCGTCGTGCCAGTTCGCGTTCGGGACGGTGTTGACCTTGATGGTCGCGTTCGGGCGTACCTTCCTGTACTCCTCGTTCGCGAACTTCTCCAGCGCCTGGGCAGGCGGCCACTCGAACCAGACGAAACTGAGGGTCAGCGGGTCCCGGGTGAGCTCGGGGATGGTCGCGGGCGCCTTGGGCGCGCTCACCTGCGTGGCGCCGTCCTGACTGCCGCCGCAAGCCGTCATCGCGGCGCCGACCAGTAGCATGGCCGCCGCTACCAACTGTACCTTTTGAGCAGGTCGTCCTATTCGCCGTAAGGATCGCATCTGTTGCCTGCTTTCTGAGGTGGTGACTTCTATAACCTCGCCAGGTGCTTCGTTGCGTTTCGCGGGTGCCGGGTCAGGGAGGAGCGGTGCCCGGCTTCACCGGTGTCACCCCGGGGCCGGTGACACGAGTGCGCCTCGATGTACTGGGTGGCGGGATGACGATCATCCGCTACTTTTCCTATACGATCCGGCCGAGGGCGTCAGAATGCCGCAGCGTTGTTACTGATGTCAACGGGGTCGAAGATGCAGGAAGGACCTCATGTCGCGATGGACGACGAAGCGATGACCTCGCTGGACCGAAACGGCACGGGCGGCGCCATGCCGCCGGGCCGGTCTCGTGGCCGGCTGGCTGACGAGGTCTACGACACCCTGCTCGGCCAGCTGATGTCGCTACGGATCGAGCCCGGCTCCCGCGTCACGATCGACGTCCTGGCGCGTGAGCTGGGGGTCTCGCAGACGCCGATCCGGGATGCTCTCAACCGCATGGAGGCCGAGGGCCTGGTCGTGCGGGTGCCGCACGCCGGCTACCGCATCCCCCCGCAGATCACCCGGCACCGCTTCGAGGACATGCTCGAGGTTCGCCTGCTTCTCGAGCCCGCCGCAGCGCGCCGGTCAGCCGAGCGGGCGACGCTTGAGCAGGTGAGCGGCCTGCGGCGGATGCTGGCCGAGATGGAGGCACTGACGGGGGGCACCGGGCCGACGGCCTACGGCGCATTCGGTCTGCGCGACGCCGCCTTCCACGATCTCGTCGCCCTGAGCGCGGAGAACGACGTCATCCGGGAGGCGCTCGCTCGCCTGCACAGCCACGTGCACCTCTTCCGTCTGCACCGCGATGCCCGGGTGACCCACCTGGCCATGGCGGAGCACGAGCAGATCGTGGCCGCGATCGCGGCGCGGGACCCCGACGCCGCCGCCTACGCGATGCGCCGGCACATCCTGCGCTCCGGCGAGCGTTTCCGGCGGATCTTCGACGAGGTCGAGGACGTGAGCGCCATGACGGCAGAGGGTTGACGGGCGGATCGCCCCGGGGAATGCTGACCGAAAGAAATCGGATCCGATCGGATCCTCTCAGCCGCCCCCGGATGCGAGGAGAAGCAGGTGCCCAGAGCACTGCTCCTGACCGGCGACGCCGCCGAAGAGCTCGACACCATGTATCCCTACTATCGCGTGCAGGAGGGCGGCTGGGACGTCGACGTCTCGTCGCGGACGTTGCGTGACGTGCAACTGGTCATCCACGAGTTCGATCCCGACTCCGACGCCTACGTGGAGAAGAACGGCCGGAAACTGCCGGTCGACGTGCCGTGGGCCGAGGTCGACGTCGAGCGCTACCACGCCTTGATCATTCCCGGAGGCCGTGCCCCCGAGTGGATCCGCGTCGACGCCGACGTCCGGCGTATCACCGAGCACTTCTTCGCGCGCAACCTGCCCATCGCGCTGGTGTGCCACGGCGCCCAGGTGCCGGCGGTCTACGGGCTGCTGAAGGGCCGCAAGACCGCGTGCTTCCCGCCCATCACCGGCGACATGGAAAACGCCGGCGCGACGGTCATCGACGCTCCCGACGTCGTGGACGGCAACCTCGTCTCGTGCCGGGGCTGGCCCGACATGCCGCAGTTCGGCCGGGCGATGATGGACGTGTTCTCGAAGTCCGTCAACTCCGCATCGGCGTGAGGTGACGGAGTCTCGGACCGTCACCGTCGACGGCTCGCCCATCCACGTCCTGGAAGGTGCCAGCGGCCCCGCGGTGCTGATGCTGCACGGCTCCGGACCCGGCACGACCGGGGCCGGAGCCTGGGCCGCGACGGCGGAGGCGCTGGGCCCGTCCTGGCGCTGGGTCGTGCCCGACCAAGCGGGATTCGGCAGCACCCCGGTGCCGCCGGGCTCCCGGGGCGGCCTCGATCTGTGGACCGAACGGGCCGCGGGCCTGATGGATGCTCTGGGCGTCGAGCAGTACGCCGTGGTGGGGCACTCGATGGGCGGCGCGGTGGCACTGGCGCTGGCAGCCGCGCGCCCCCGGCAGGTCACCCGGGTCGTCGCCGTCTCGACGATGGGCACCCCCGGCGCGCCGCTGTCCGCCGACCTCGACGCGATCTGGGCCGCCCCCGCCGACCGGCACGGGGCCCGGGACATGCTGAGCCGCCTGTTCCTCGACCAGGCGCTGGTGACCGACTCGGCCGTCGACGCGCGTGCGGCGGCGATGCGGGAGGGGGCAGCCGCATACGTGTCGTTGTTCCCCCCGCCCCGGGCACGGTGGGCCGACGACCTGACACTCCCGGCGCGGGCACTGGCCGCGATCCGCGCTCCCGTACTGCTCGTCCACGGCGCCGAGGACCGGGTGACCCCGCTCGCGACGGCAGCCCTGCCCCTTCTCGACCACCTGCCCGACGTCCGCCTGCACGTCCTCGGCCGCTGCGGTCACGTGCCGGCGCTCGAGCACCCGCACGAGTTCCGGCAGCTCCTGTCAGGCTTCCTCCCCCGCAACTGAAGTCCGATGTCAGTCACTTACACATCAACCCCCTGCTGCGGTACGCCGCGCGCCGCCCTTCGCCGCCCCACGCCTCCCGAGCCTGTCCCCGCGGCGCCCGCACGGCGCACGGCCGCAGCGCGACCGCCGGGCTGAAGGCCGCCGGTCACCGCTACGGCGCCTCCCACCGGCCACGGACGGCTTGGACGACCGTGAATGCGGGTAGGAGCAGGTCATGGCATCGTTCGTCGTCACCGGTGGGGGCGGTGGGGTGGGCCGCGCGATCGCTGAACGCCTTGCCGCGCGCGGGACCGTCGTCGTCGTCGACGTCACGGAGCGACTCGAATCGCCGTACGGCCGGATCGTGCTCGTCTCCGGTGACGCCTCGGATCCGGAAGTGGCCCGCCTCGCCGCACGGACCGCCGAGGCCGCCGGGCCGTTGAGCGGATGGGTCAACAACGCCGCGGTCTTCGACGACGCCGACCTGATCGGTGTCCCGCCGGAGCGGATCCTGGAGCTGATCACCACGAACCTCGCGCTCGCGGTGACCGGATGTCACACCGCCGTCAACCACTTCCGGCGGCACCGGCGGTCCGGGGCCATCGTCAACGTCTCCTCGCATCAGGCACAGCGGCCGGTCCGCGGCGCGCTGCCCTACGCCACCGCCAAAGCCGCGATCGAAGGGCTGACCAGGGCCGTCGCCGTCGATCACGGGCCGGACGGGATCCGCACGAACGCGGTCGCCCTCGGGTCGATCACGACTGCCCGGTCCGAGGAGTACCGGGCGGCGCACCCGGAGATGGACGCCCAGATGGCCGCGCTGCATCCGCTGGGGCGCCCGGGCACGACCGGGGAGGTGGCCGACGTGGTCGCGTTCCTGCTCGCCCCCGCGGCCGGGTTCGTCAACGGCGCGATCCTGCCGGTCGACGGCGGGCGTGCCGTGAACGGCCCCGATCCGGAGGCCCGGCACATCCCGCGGTCATAGACCCCGGGGGAGGTAGACCTGGCACCACCATGAAGAGCAATGCTGGCGGGATGTCGCCAGGCCGGGTGCCGGACGAGCATCAGGGCATGGGAGATTTCCGGGAAGCACCCGCCACGGTGCGGGTGGCATTCGTCAGCTGGCTCGCCGCCGTGGGCGCGGGCGTGCTGGAGACGGTGCTCGTGGTGACCGGTGACGAGGTGCAGTCCGGCCTGGTCACCGGCCTTGCGGTTCGGGCGGTCGTGTTCGTGACCGCGGTCGTGGTGACGTGGCACATGCTGGCCGGCCGCCGGTGGGCGCGGCTCACCCTGGCCGTCGGGCTCGGGGTCGTCGGGCTCTCCTCGCTGCTCGCCGATCCGTTCCTCTTTCTGGCGCAGGGCAACTCGGTCACCGCTCTGCTCGCCGACAGCACGCCGGGTGACCTGCTCTTCGGCGCGGTCCGCGCGCTCCACATCGTCGCGGTCCTGTCCGCCACGGCACTGATGTTCACGCCGCCGTCCAACGCCTGGTTCGACCGGCGGGTGGCGGAGATCCCACCATCGCTGGGCTCGACGACCCACCGCCGTTGATTCACGCCACACTCCCCCGACCGGAGTGCCCGGCCTGAGGCCGCCGGGTGGTCGACTAGCGTTCGAGGGCGCACGCTTTCCGAGGAGGGGCTCCGATGAGTGACCGGCTGACCAGTCTGCTCGGCATCGAGCATCCGATCGTGCAGGGGCCGTTCGGTGGGGGCATGTCCGCGGTGCGGCTCACCGCGGCGGTGAGTGCCGCCGGCGGCCTCGGATCGTTCGGGGCAAACCATCTGACGCCGGACGGCATCACCACCCTGGTCGGGGAGTTGAGATCGGCCGTGCCGGCAGGACTGCCGTTCAACGTCAACCTGTGGGTGCCGCATCCCGGTGAGCAGGAGGCGAGGCCGTCCGCCGCCGACTACGAGCGGTTGCGGCCTCTCTACGAGCGTCTCGGGCTGCCGGTTCCGGAGGGCTATGCTCCCCCGCCGCTCTTCGACGACCAGATCGACGCGCTGCTGACCGCCCGGCCCCCGGTGATCAGCTTCGTGATGGGCATCCCACCGGCCCCGGTCGTCGAGGAGGCCCGCCGTCGCGGCATCGTCACGCTCGGCACCGCCACCACGGTCGACGAGGCGGTGGCCCTGGAGCAGGGCGGCGTCGACGCGGTGATCGCCTCCGGCAGCGACGCGGGCGGTCATCGTGGAGCGTTCCTGCGCCCTCTGGCCGAGTCGCTGGTGGGCACGTTCTCCCTGGTCCCGCAGGTGGCCGATGCGGTTCGCGTCCCCGTCCTGGCCGCCGGCGGCATCGCCGACCGGCGCGGCGTGACCGCGGCGCTGGCCCTGGGCGCCGACGGCGTGCAGATCGGCACCGGGTTCCTGGCCACCGCCGAGTCCGCCGCAAGCGCCGTCCACCGGGCCGCCCTGGCCGGCCCCGACGCCCACATCACCGTCCTGACCAGGCTGTTCTCCGGTCGCCACGCCCGAGCCATCGTCAACCCGCTGATCCGCGAGTTGGCCGCTGCCGAGGACACCGTCCCCGCCTACCCGGTCCAGAACACCCTGATGCGCCCGTTGCGTGCAGCCGGCGCCGCCCGTGACGACGCCACCTACGTCAACCTGTGGTCGGGCCAGGCCGCCCGGCTCTCCCGCCCCCAGCCCGCCGCCGACTACCTGAAGTCCCTCCTCTGACCCCGCCGCGCCGGCCCTCACCAGCCCATCCGCAGTGCCGCTCCCGTAGGTCTGCACCTCGCGGACTTCGTCGCTGCTGTGGGCTCCGGGCTCCAGCTCCAGGCTCCGAGCGGCAAACAGCCCAAACCCGGCACCGGGTGCGGCTGCTAACTCCGCCGTAATCGGTGGCGGTCCCGATTGGCTCGACGCTCTGGGCCGGGGCCGGGGCCGGGGCCGGGGCCGGGCCGGGGCCGGGGCCGAGGCCGAGGCCGGGACCGGGACCAGGGCCGGGACCAGGACCAGGACCAGGGCCGGGACCAGGACCAGGACCAGGGCCGGGACCAGGACCAGGGCCGGGACCAGGACCAGGGCCGGGACCAGGACCAGGACCAGGACCAGGACCGGGACCAGGACCAGGACCAGGGCCGGGACCAGGACCAGGACCGGGACCAGGAACGGGACGGGTGGCGAATCTGGGTCCGATCACCGCCGGCAGGGGCCGCAAAAGCGCCCAAACCCGGCGCCGGCGGCCTGAGCCATAACCGGTCGGCGGCGGTTCCGGTTGGCTCGGAGCTCTTGGCCGGGGCCGGGGCGGCTCGTGCACCCGGTGACGGCAGTCCCGGATGGCACGGACCTCTGGTACTGACCGCCCACGAGTGACGCGGACGGACCGGGCGCGGACGGACCGGGTCGGGGCCACGGCCCATCAGCTGCGGGTGGCCGGCGACCGGGCCGGGCGAGTACAGACCGCACGAACGCAGACCGCACGGACGCGGGCCGGGCGGGTGTGGAGGGTCAGGGGTGGCGGGCCAGGAGGGTGAAAGCGTTGGGGAGGCGGCCGGTCCAGGCGGCGGCTTCCACTCCGCCCATTCGCCAGAACGGGGCTGGGTGTTCGGCCAGGTGGAGCAGTTGCAGGCCCGCCTCGGTCACGGTGGTGACTATTTCGGCCAGCGTTCGCTGCCATTGGACTGCGCCGCTCGCCGGGAAGGAGTCGTTGATGTGGCTCGGGGCGAAGTAGCTGCGGTCGGGGCGGATGCGGGGCTCGTCGGTGTCCCAGCTCCACAGCGGCGCGGCGGGATGCTCCTCGTAGATGAACAGGTGACCGGACGGGCGCAGCAGCCGGACGATGTCGGCGGCCCACGCATGCAGGTCGGGCATCCAGATGAGAGCGCCCTTGCCGGTGTAGACGAGATCCGCGCAGCCGTCGGCCAGTGGGGCTCCGGGCAGGGCCGCCACCACGTAGCGACAGTTGACGCCGAGCTCGGTGGCCCGTCTCTGGGCGGCTCCGGCGGCGACCTCGCTGTAGTCGACACCGATCACGGACCGGGCACCGGCCTGCAGGAGGGCGATGTCGTCGGCTCCGTGACCGCTCTGCCAGTGGACGACGTCCGGCGAGGTGCCCAGGACTTCGCGCAGCAGGTCGCGTTCGAGCGGGATGAGGGAGGTTCCGGCGGCCGCTTCGGCGAGCAGCTCCTGATATTCGCGGACGTGCTTCTCGGAGGCCGCCTCCCAGGCGTCCCGATTGGCACGGGTCGTCGCATCCATAGACCGCACCATCCATCAGGATCACTGGGCTGTCCACCCGTTCAGCCGCTGACAAGGGCCTGAACGGTGACCAGCGGCTTCAGCCCGGCGGCCGCGTTGCGGCCCGGCCCGGCAGCCACCTCGCGGGGACAGCCGGGGGACTTCTCGTGGGCGTACGGATCAAACGATGAGGGAGAGAAGCATGACGCAAGCGAAACCGACCACCGAGATGATCGTCTCCATGATCGACCAGGTTTTGATGGTCTGACCGACCGTCATGCCGAAGTATTCCTTGACCATCCAGAAACCGGCGTCGTTGACGTGCGAGAAGAACAGGGAGCCGGCGCCGATCGCCAGAGCCAACAGGGAGACCTCGGGGCGGTCCAGGGTGGTGGCCAACGGGGCCACGATGCCGGCGGCGGTGATCGTGGCGACGGTGGCGGAGCCGGTGGCCACCCGGATGCCCACGGCTACCAGGAAGCCCAGGAGCAGGGCGTTGATGTTGGCGTCGCGGGCGGCGTCGGCGATCACGTTGCCCACTCCGGCGTCCACCAGCACCTGCTTGAAACCGCCGCCCGCCGCGACGATCAGCAGGATTCCGGCGATCGGCGGCAGTGCGCCGCCGAGGACCGCGTTGGTTTCCCGGCGGTCGAAACCGGCTCGTTTGCCCAGCGCCCACATGGCGACGAAGACCCCGGCGAGCAGGGCCACCACAGGCTCGCCGACGACTTCCAGGACGTCGCGGACGGCGTCGCCCTCGGGGAGGAGGAGCTCGGCGGCGCCGCGGGCCAGCATCAACGCGACCGGCAGGAGCACGGTGAGCACGGCCGCCCAGAAACCGGGGTTGCGGCGCGGGCCGAGCTGTTCGTCGACCTTCTTGCCAGGGCCGACCGGGTCGGCGAGGTCGTCACGGTCGACGAAGTCCTGACCGCCCACGGGTCCGGTGGACGGCCGGTCGGCATCGGCCAAGCCTGCTGAAGTCGCGCTTGCTGAAGACGCGCCCGCTGAAGACGCGCCCGCACCCAGCAGGGCGGGGACCGGCAGCGGGACCCGCTTGGCGATGAAGTTGCCGAAGACCGGGCCCGCGATGATCACCGTCGGGATGGCGCAGATCAGGCCGAACATCAGGGTCAGGCCGAGGTCGGCCTGGAGGCTGTCGATCGCGACGAGTGGCCCGGGGTGCGGCGGCACGAGACCGTGCAGCACCGACAGTCCGGCGAGCGCCGGGATGCCGAGGCGGAGCAATCCCACGTCGGTACGCCGTACGACAAGCAACACGATCGGCACCAGCAGCACGACGCCGACCTCGAAGAACAACGGCAACCCGATGAGCGCCGCAACCCCGGCCATCGCCCAGGGCAGGGCCGCCCCGGAGACGCCGTTGACGATGCGGTTCACGATTCCGTCGGCGCCGCCGGACTCGGCGAGGAGCGCGCCGACCATCGAGCCGAGCGCGATGAGGACGCCGACGCCACCGGCCGTGGTGCCGAGGCCCTTGGTGAACGACTCGATGGTGTCGGCCGGAGCGGCGCCCGCGGCCAGCCCGAGCACGGCGGCGCCGGAGATCAGCGCCAGGAACGGATGCCATTTGGCCCACGCGATGAGCAGGACTACCACAGCGATGCCGAGCACCGCCGCGAGCACGAGCTGAGCGGTGCCGGCATCGGTGATGGTCTCCGTCATGGGCCGCGTTTACCCCACGATGACAGTCCTCAATCCCGCAATGATCAGCGCGCCGGCCCCGCCGATTCCCGCGCATCGGCCGCCTGTCGACAGCGGGCGCGGGCTGCCGGCGCGGCGGGCCGACGGACAGAGGCGCGGGCCGCCGGCACGGCAGGCCGACGGTCAGACGCGCGAGCCGCCGGCCCGGGGGTCAGCGGCCGGACAGCTGGGCCTTGACGCCGCGGGTCACGTCGTCGCCCAGGATCTCGGCGTCGCCTCGGGCGACCGCGTCCAGCGCGAGTGCCGCGATCAGCGCCGGGTCGCTCTTCTGGTCGGCCGGGACGGCGGCGGCCATGTCGGTGTCCATGTAGGCGACATGCAGCCCGGTGACCGTGATGCCGCGCGGCGCGAGCACGTCACGGCTGGCATTGGTGAGGGCCCAGGCCGCCGCCTTCGCCGCCGAGTAGGAACCGAAGGCACCCGGGTGCAGCCAGGACAGGACGGACAGCACGTTGAGCACCGCTCCCCCGCCGTTGCCTTCGATGACCGGCACGAACGCCCTGGTGGCGAACAGCGTGCCGAAGTAGTTCGTCTCCATGTCGAGTCGAATGCCGTCCAGATCGCCGTCGAGGATCGGCCCGCCGGCGCCGACACCGGCGTTGTTGATCAGGAGGGTGGCGTCGGCCGCGGTCACGGCCGCCTTGGCAACCGACTCGGGATCGGTGACGTCGAGCTGGAGCGGGATCGCCCCGGGCAGATCGACGGATTCGGGGTTGCGGGCGGCGGCGTAGACCTTGGCACCGCGTTCGAGCAGTTGGGCGGCGAGGTGACGGCCGAACCCGCGGTTGGCTCCGGTGACGACGGCGACTGCACTGGTGAGTTCCATGCGATTTAGATTATGGGCATCATCTAAAAAGCGCCAGAGTCGCCAGGGTAATAGATGACACACATCATCTATAGTTGCGGCCATGGGACGGGTGTCGCAGGCGCAGGCCGCCGAGAATCGTGAACGCATCGTCGCCACGGCCGCGCGGCTCTTCCGTGAGCGGGGGATCTCCGGCGTGAGCGTCGCGGACGTGACGGCCGAGTCGGGGCTGACCCACGGTGGCTTCTACAAGCACTTCACCTCCAAGGACGCTCTGGTCGCCGAGGCGGTGGCGCGGGCCTTCGCCGAGCAGGCGGAAAGTCTCCGCACCGCGGCCGACCCGCGGGTTCGGGCGCTGATCGACACCTACCTGTCACCGGCTCACCGCGACGACCCCGGTAGCGGATGCCCCACCGCGGGCTTCGGCGGCGACGTTGCCCACGCCGGCGGCGGTGACGGCACCCGTCTGGCCTACGCCGCAGGCGTGGAAGGATTCGCGCGCTACCTGGCCGGCGGGCAGAAGCCCGCCCCGCCCGGCCCACAGAAGCCGGACCCGGCCGACGGGCAAGAGCCGGACCGGACCGACGGCCAGGAACAGGAGCGGGAGCTGGACCTGGCCACCCTCTGCACCATGGTCGGCGCCCTCATCCTGGCGCGCGCCACCTCGGGGACCCCACTCTCCGATCGCATCCTCGCCGCCGCGCGGGAGAGCCTGGCTGCACCGAAAGACTCCCAGGCGCCGAAAGACTCCCCGGCACCTGAAGACTCGTAAGCCGACCCAGCGGAAGCCCTCGCCGTATGCGGGCCCGCAACTCCGGCACCGCGACCGCCCAGCCCGCGCCGCGGGACAGGACCAGTCGCGGGACAGCCCACCAGGGCGAGGATCGTCTGGGAAGCTCGAAGTCTTGTGGCTGCCAGGTTGATCGGGGTCGGCGTGCCTCCTGCGGTGCCTTGCGAGCCTGTGTCACGATCTTGGATGGCGTTTCCAGCGGTCAGCAGCGTGTGGAGGATCGGTTTCCGATGAAGAAGGTGCTGGGCTGGGTGCTGCTGTTCCTGCTCGTCTTCTGGATCGGCACCAACCCGGGCCCGGCCGCCGAGGTCGCGCGCAGCATCGGTGACGGCGTCGGTGAGATCTTCAGCAACATCGGCACGTTCTTCGTCGAGCTGGCCAACGGCAGCTGACGTGCGGCTGCTCTTCGCCGGCCTGGTGACGGTCGACCTGGTACAGCGGGTTCAGCGGTTCCCCGGCGCCGACGAGAAGGTCCAGTCCGAGTCGGTGGATGTGGCCGCGGGCGGCCCGGCGGCCAACGCGGCGGTGACCGCGGCCGCGCTCGGGGCGACGGTCACCCTGGTCAGCGCGGTGGGGTCGCATCCGCTGGGCGATCTGGTCCGGGCAGATCTGGCCGCGCACGGGGTCACGCTGATCGACGCCACCCCGGACTCCCCGGAGCCTCCACCGGTCTCCGCCGTGACGGTCCTCGCCTCGACCGGTGAGCGCACCATCGTCAGCCGCAACGCCGGGAATCGGCAGGTCGCGCCGGTGAGCCTTCCCGAGGCGGACCTGACGCTGGTCGACGGGCATCATCCGGCGCTCGCGGTGGCCGCGGCTCGCTCCGCCCGCCGTCTGCTGGTCGACGCCGGGAGCTGGCGTCCGGTCTTCGCCGAGGTCTTTCCGCACGCCGAGGTGGTGGCGTGTTCCGGCGACTTCCGGCACCCGGACGCCACCGACCGGACCGACGCCGCAACCGCCGCGGCGATCGGCGCGCCGACCGTGGTGATCACCCACGGCCCCGAGCCGGTCCGATGGTTCAGCCGGGCCGCCGCGGGCGAGACACCGGCACCACGAGACGCCGCAGGCGAGACCTCGGTGCCACGGGTCGCCGCGGGCGAGTCGCCCGTGCCGCGGGTCGCCGCCGTGGACACCGCGGGCGCGGGTGACGCCTTCCACGGCGCGCTGGCGGTCGCCCTGGCCCGCGGCGACCTGATTCTGCCGGACGCGGTCGCCTACGCCTGCCGGATCGCCGCCGTTCGCGTCCGGCACGCGGGCCCGCGGGCCTGGCTGGCGCACCTGCCCTGATCGGTCCGCCGACCCGGAAGCCGGCGGACCGATCAGGATGTCAGACCGTCTGGGCGAGACGGTCGGCGAGCAGCTTGGCGAACCGGGCCGGGTCGTCCAGGTCGCCGCCTTCGGCGAGCAGCGCCGTACCGTACAGCAGCTCGGCGGTGTCACGCAGCGACGCGTCCTCGGCGCTGCGCTCGTGTGCCGCGCGCAGACCGGTGACCAGCGGGTGCTCCGGGTTGAGCTCGAGGATCCGCTTGACCCGCGGGCCCTCCTGGCCCATCGCCCGGTACATCTTCTCCAGCGCCGGCGTGATGTCGTCGGCGTCGCTGACCAGGCAGGCCGCCGAGGTGGTCAGCCGGTGTGAGAGCCGCACCTCCTTGACCTGGTCGGTCAGCTTCTCGCCGAGGAAGCCGAGCAGCGGGCCGAAGTCGCCCTCCGGCTCCGGCTTCTCCTCGTCCTTGGGCAGGTCGACCGAGCCGCGGGCGATCGAGCGCAGTTTCTTGCCGTCGAACTCGGGGACCACGTCGGTCCAGATCTCGTCGACCGGGTCGGTGAGGATCAGCACCTCGTAGCCCTGCGCGCGGAACGCCTCCATGTGCGGCGAGTTCTCCACCTGGGAGCGGCTCTCGCCGGTCAGGTAGTAGATCTCCTCCTGCCCCTCCTTCATCCGCTCCACGTAGGCGGCGAGGGTGGTCGGCTCGGTGCCCTCGGTGGTGGCGAACGACGCGATCTCCAGGATCGGCTTGTGGTTGTCGGGCTCGGCGAGCAGGCCCTCCTTGACAGCCCGGCCGAACTCGCGCCAGAACGTCGCGTACTTCTCCGGGTTGCTCGTCTGCAGGTCCTTGATCGTGGACAGCACCTTCTTGACCAGGCGGCGCCGGATCATCTGGATGTGCCGGTCCTGCTGCAGGATCTCGCGGGAGATGTTCAGCGAGAGGTCGGCCGCGTCCACCACGCCCTTGACGAAGCGCAGATAGTCGGGGATCAGCTCCTTGCTGTCGTCCATGATGAAGACGCGCTTGACGAAGAGCTGCAGGCCCCGGCGGGCGTCACGCTGGAACAGGTCGTGCGGCGCCCGGGACGGGATGAAGAGGAGCGCCTCGTACTCGAAGGTGCCCTCCGCCTTCATGTTGATGATCTCTAGCGGGTCGGTCCAGTCATGGCTGATGTGCTTGTAGAACTCGTGGTACTCCTCGTCGGTGACCTCGCTGCGCGGACGCGCCCACAGGGCCTTCTGCGAGTTGAGGGTCACCACCTCGTCCCCGGTGGTCTTGCGGATCGGGAACGAGATGAAGTCCGAGTACCGCTTGACGATCTCCTTGATCTTCCACTCGTCGGTGTAGTCGTAGAGCGCGTCGTCCTCGTCCTTGGGGCGCAGATGTAGCGTCACCGTGGTGCCGACCGGCGCGTCCGGCGCCTCGTCGATGGTGAAGGTGCCCTCGCCCGCCGACTCCCAGCGGGTGCCGTGGCCCTCGGTGCCCGCCTTGCGGGTCACCAGCTCGACCTTGTCGGCGACCATGAACGTCGAGTAGAAACCGACGCCGAACTGGCCGATCAGCTCGGGACTCTCCTTGGCCTCCTTGAGCTTGGTAAGCAGCTCCGCGGTGCCGGATTTGGCGATCGTGCCGATCAGCGCCACGACCTCCTCGCGGGTCATGCCGATGCCGTTGTCACGAACGGCGAGCGTGCGTGCCTCGGCGTCGACCTCGATCTCGATGTGCAGGTCGGAGGTGTCCGCCTCGAGCCCGTCCTGCAGCTTCGCCAGGCGCAGCTTGTCCAGCGCGTCCGACGCGTTCGAGATCAGCTCGCGCAGGAAGATGTCCTTGTTCGAGTAGATCGAATGGACCATCAGCTGCAGCAGCTGGCGCGCCTCGGCCTGGAACTCCAACGTCTCCATCGTCACCCGTTTCCGTCATGTCCGGTGGTACACCCCGATCGTAGGACGCCCGCAGTACCGCCCGTCAGGCGACGTGACGTACCGCTCCGGACGGCGCCGGCGGGACCGCGCCCGGATGCAGGATCGCGGCGATCGCCTCCACTCCGTCCACGAGGCGCGGCCCCGGGCGTACCACCAGACCGTCGCCGTCGATCGCCCACACCGCCGCGCCCGGGAAGTGCGGGACCACCGCCTCCGCCTGCCGGAACGCGCCTTCCAGGTGGTAACCGCACGGGGTGACCAGCACGATCTCCGGCCGCGGAGCGGCCAGCTCGGCCCACGACACCTGCACCGAACGCCGGCCGGGCAGCGCGGCGACCGGTTCGCCGCCGGCCGCGGTGATCAGGTCCGGCACCCAGTGCCCGGCCGTGAACGGCGGATCCACCCACTCCACCACCGCCACGCGCGGGCGAGGCCTCCCGGCCACCGCGTCGCTCACCGCCGCCAGCCTCCCCCGCAGACCGGCCACAAGGTCAAGGCCCCTTTCCGGTACGCCCGCCGCGTTCGCCACCACGCAAAAGGTGTCCAGGACGTCCTCGAGGGTGTGCGGGTCGAGCGACAGCACCTCACTACGGCAACCGAGGTGCTGCAGAGCCTGATCGACGTGCCCCGACGGCAGCGCGCACACCCGGCACAGGTCCTGGGTGAGGATGAGCTCCGGGTCGAGGCCGGCGAGCGCGCCGGCGTGCAGCGTGTAGAGGTCACCGCCGGCCGACATCTGCGTGCGCACATAGCCGTCGATCTCGGCCGGCGTCATCCGGCTGGTGTCGCGCCCACCGACCACGACCGTCTTCTCCGAGCGCGCGGACGCCGGCTCGTCGCACTCGAACGTCACCCCGACCAGGTCCTCACCGAGCCCGAGGGCGTAGACGATCTCGGTCGCGGACGGCAGCAGGGAGACCAGGCGCATGTCCCCATACTCCCGGACTACGACCGGAGGATGATGCCGAGCCGCGCAGTTACCACCTTGGACCGATGCGGCGGCGTCCCGCGGCAGGGAATGCTGGTCGGCACCGGATCGACGGCCACCGGGGCCACGGGAAGGACTCTCATGACGACGACGGCACCGCCCGCCCACGACGACGTTCTCGTTCTCGACTACCTGGCCTCGCTCTGGGCGGCCGCCGGCGACCTGCCACCGGAGACCCGTGACGAGCTGATGAACACGGTCGCCGGTTACATCGCGATGCGGCGTGACCTGGCCGACGACCCGTCCCGGGTGATCGACCGGTTAGGGCCACCCGACCAGCTGGTCGCCGCGGTCCGCCGCAGCGGCGCGCCCACCCATCTGCGCCTCCCGGCCCCCTCGGCCCCGCCCCGGCGCCTGCGGCGGGCGGCTCCGAGCGGGTGGCGGTCGGGCTGCTCACCGGTGGCGCGGTCGCCCTGCCGCTGATCGGCCAGGCGGCCGGGCTGATGGTCGCGACGGTCTCGCCGCGCTGGACGCCGGTGCAGAAGGCCGCGGCCTGGCTCCTGGCGGCCGGCCCGGTCGCCGGCGCGCTGTTCATGTTGATGCTGGCCGGCGTCTCGATCCTCTCCGGCCTGGGCTTCCTGGTGGTGTACGCGGCGGCCTGCACGGGCTCGATCGCCGCCGGCCTGACCCTGTACGGCGCCGGCCGCCCATGACCGGCCGCACCCCGTGGCCCCGCTGACCCGGCCGGGCTCCAACTCACCGTCGAGCCTCGCCGCGGCGGCTGTCCGGTACATCCCGCCCACGGCGGCGCGGGCGGACGGATGGCGTCCTTCGGCCGGTGGATCAGTGGATCGGGGGCCGGCCGACGAACGTCTCCGTCCGCCCGCGCCGGGCGGTGTAGACCACAGCACCCGGCGGGCGGTGTAGAACGGCCCCCGCGGGCGGTGTAGAACGCCGCGCGAGAACGCCCGGCGGCCGGTGTAGACCGCCGTCGGCGGATACACGTGCTTACCGCACCTGGCGATGGCGTCGAACGTTCCCGGTCGACCGGGGCACCCGTCCCGGATGTCCCTGAAGGGCCACGCCCGCGTCGCACAGGAGAACGCCTCTGATACACAGTGGAGCGGGATCTAGGGGGCGGCATGGCGTGGTGGAAGCGGAAGAACGACGACGACCGGCCTCCGATCGGGGACTGGCGCGACGATCCGCGCGTGACGCGGGTGGCCGAGCTGACCGAGAACGCCCTGGAGCTGCAGCGACTCGGGCACATCGACCAGGCACTGAGCGGCTCGCAGGAGGCGGTGGAGCTGGGGCGGGAACTGAGCCGGGTCTATCCGGAGCCGGTTCACCTGCAGGAGCTGGCCGGGCGGCTGTACGGGCTGGCCGGCATCCTGAACCGGGTCGGCCGCGCGGACGAGGCCGTCGACGCGCTGGAGGAGAGCCTGGTGGCGTACCAGCGGGTGGCGGCCACCGGCGCTGAGGACGTTGCGCCGCTGATCGCCGACGTGCGGGCCCGCCAGGCGACGTCCCTCGCGCACCTGGGCCGGGCCACCACCGCCGTGGTGCGCGCCGATCTCGCCATGGACGCCTACCGGGAGCTCGCCGCCGGGCCGGAGCGCGCCGTGCGGCTGCCCGACCTGGTGCGGGTGCTCGGGGTGAACGCGCAGGTCCTGGCGTATTGCGGGGATCCGGATCTGGCCTGTGCCGCCGCGGACGAGGCGATCGCCACGTTCACCGACAACCTGGAGCTCTTCGACCGGTTGCCGCAGGCCGCGGCGTACTTCCAGATGCTCACCTCGTCGTGCGCCCTGGCCGGCCGCATCCACGCCGTCCACGGCCGGATGTCGTCGGCGCTGGCCGCCGACGCGGTCGGTGTGCGGCTGGCCGACGTGCTGGTGGAGTACGGCGGCGACGGTCACCGGGCTCTGCAGGCCGCCGCTGTCGCGCGGCAGGGCACACACCTGCTGGCCGACGGTCAGCCCGCGACCGGAGCAGCCCGGCTGCGGCAGGCGTGGGCCATCGACGCCACCGCGACGGCGACGCAGGTGGCCCAGGTCGACGACGTCGAGGGTGAGGCCGGCCAGTTCGGCGTCACGCTGGGCTCGTCGCTGCGGAGGGCCGCCGA
Organism: Actinoplanes sp. CA-252034; assembly: GCF_050956125.1. Classification (NCBI taxonomy): domain Bacteria; kingdom Bacillati; phylum Actinomycetota; class Actinomycetes; order Micromonosporales; family Micromonosporaceae; genus Actinoplanes; species Actinoplanes sp. CA-252034. The sequence goes on along the minus strand of NZ_CP191846.1, from coordinate 3,427,856 downwards.
GCTGTCCGTCGAGGGTGTGGACGGCGTCCTCGACCTGGTCACCGGTCACCCCGGCCCCTCGGCGACGACCCCGTCGACGCGGTGCGCCCCCGATCGGGTGGCCGAACGCGCCGAGGCGCTCGGCCGGGTGGGCCTGGCCACGCTGCGGGTGGCGCCGGCCGAGGGCATCCGGATCGGCATCGAGGCGCATCTGATGCTGGCCGCGCTGTGGGAGCGGGGCGGCCGGACGCCGGTGTTCTGGGCGGAGCTGCTGCACACGTTGCGGGCCGAGCTCGGCCGGGACCTCGCCGACCAGTATCTCGGCGAGGACATCGAGCAATGGCACGAGCGCAGCCGGCGGCAGGCCGCCTGACGCCCACAGCGGGCGGGAAACGGCCGACACCGAGGTACGACGCCCCGCGATGACACCCCGCAATGACACCCAACGATGACGCCGAGTGCCACCGACGGCGGCGCACCTGGACGTCAGAGGTGCAGGGTGGCGATGATCGGCAGGTGGTCGCTGCCGGTGCGGGGCAGGGTCCGGACCGAGGTGACAGACAGCGAACGGGCCAGGACGTGGTCGATCCGGGCGATCGGCAGGGCCGCCGGGAAGGTGAAGGCGAAGTCGGAGCCGTCGGTCGACAGGTGGGCGGTGACGGGCGCCAGACCGCGGTCGGCGACGGTGGCGTTCAGGTCGCCGAGCAGGATCACGCGCTCGAGCGGTTCGCGGGTGAGCGCCACGCCCAGTTTCGCGGCGCTGTCGTCGCGGCGGGCCGTGTCGAGGCCGGTCAGACCGGGTCGCACCGATGACAGGTGGGCGACGTAGACGGCGACGTCGCCGTGTGGGGTGTGCGTGACCGCGCGAAGCCCACGGTTCCAGTCGGCGCCGAGACCCGCGGGACGGATGTCCAGCGGCGCGGCCTCGGTGAGCGGATGCCGGGACCAGAGCGCGACGGTGCCGTGGACCGTGTGGTGGGCGTAGGCGGTGGGGAACGCGGCCGCGTACAGGGGCACCGCTTCGGGGGTGATCTCCTCGAGCGCGACCAGGTCGGGTGCGGCCGCGACGAGCGTGCTGACGGTGCCCGCCGGATCCGGGTTCTCGTCGCTGACGTTGTGCTGGACCACGACCAGGTCGGACGGCGCGTCACCGTCCGGCAGGAGATGGCCGCCGAAGATCGCCGGCCAGGCCACGAGTGGCAGCGCCGTCGCGATCAGCGCGGGCCGGGAGCGGCGCAGCAGACCGAGCAGGAGCAGCACCGGAACGATCAGGCCGAGCCACGGCCGGAGCGTGGGCAGCAGACTGCCACCGGGAAACACCAGCAACAGCGCGACGACGACCGCCACCGGCGCCAGCACGAACCGGCCGAACCGGTCCGAGGCGCCGGGTCTCCGCACCGGCTGGGGCATCCGCACGCGGCGATGCTCCCACAGCCGGTCAAATCCCCCGCCCGCCGCGACCCCAGGCGACCGATACGGCCCCGGCCGGCACCGACCACAGCCGATCGGATCACCTCGGCCACCATGCGCCGGCCGTCGCGATCAGGGCCGCCACCAGCAGCATGGCCAGGTACGCGATGACCACCCGGACGTCGCGCAGCAGGCACGCCGACCGTCGCAGGCCCTGCCGCCGCGCCCGCAGGTATCCCGCGAGGCCGAGCCCCGCGAAGAACACCACCGCCACCGGCCCGCACAGCCAGGTCAGTGCGGCGACGGTGGCGTACACGCAGAGGCGCAGTGGGTCGGGCGGAACGGTCACGACCCGGCGACCCTGGACAGCCGCTGGGCGGAGAGCGCCGGCCAGGCCTGCACCGCGCAGAACGGCGCGCACTGGTCACGGTCGTCGCGGCGGGTGCCGACGTGCACGCAGCACTGCAGGAGCCGTTCCTCGATCATCGTGGCGATGTCCATGAACGGTTTCACGGTGATCCGTTTGACGCGTTCGGCGAGCAGACCGCGCAGCCGCTCCCGGCGGCCGGGCAGCGCCAGAGTGGCCAGGGTGCCGATGCCGAGATCGCAGCCGGCACAGATGTCGTGCCACAGGTCGCCGATCCGGGGATGTGACAGCGACGACTGTTCGGAGAGCAGCCCGAGCACCGACTCGCGGACGGCCTGGCGCAGCTCGGCGGGCAATCCGGTGTCGGCGATCCGGTTGGCGACCAGGTCCGGCGCTTCGGCGAGCAGCGCCAGGAGCCGGTCGTGGCCGATCAGCGAGGTGAGCGACCGCCACCGGCCGGCGTCGTCGCGCAGCAGGTAGCCGACCGAGCAGCAGTGCGGGTGCGAGCAGGGCAGGGCGGTCAGGTCACGCCAGGTGACCCGGTCGCCGGTCTGCGGGCCGAGGCGGGCGAGCACACCGGTGTGGGTGAGGCGGCGGTTCCAGTCGATCGGGCCGGAGCGGCCGGACCCGAACTGGGGCTGCACGGTGACGCCCCCGACGTACGGCGTGGCCAGCGCCCGGTCGATCACCGCGCCGATCTCGCCGTCGTTGACGTCGATGGCCGCCGTCATGGTCAGTGTCGTGAAGATCCCGGCCGCCGAGAGCCGGTCGATCGCCTCCTCCTTGTGCCGGCCCAGGTCGGCGCCGCGGTGGTGCCGGTGCGCGTGGGCGGACGTCCCGTCGTACTGCAGATAGACCTCGACCCGGTCGCGGTGCCGCGCGAGCAGGCCGAGCAGGGCGTCGTCGCGGGCGAGGGTGAGGCCGTTGGTGTTGACCAGCACCCGAACGATCGGCCGCGCGGCCACCTCGTCGAGCAGTTTGGGCAGGTCGGGGTGGAGGGTGGGTTCGCCGCCGGAGAGCATGAGCACGTCGAGGCGGCCGTTCTCCCGGGCCAGCCGTGCGTCGATGTTCGCGAGCACGTCCGCGATCGGCACCGGTTCGCCGGCGGCCGGTGCCGACGAGGCGAAGCAGGTGGGGCAGCGCAGGTTGCAGCCGTCGGTGACGTCGGTGAGCAGGATGCACGTGTGCTGGGTCTGCATCTCCGGCAGCCCGTCGAGGTAGGCGGCGGGCACCGGGGCGAAGTTGCCGGCGACGTCGGGCACGTGCTGTCTGGTGGGCGCCGTCCACTGCTCGAGGTAGGTGAGGATCGCCGGGTCCTCGTCGTAGAGGGTGCGGACCAGGCCGTGGCGTGAGCAGCCGCGTTCCAGCCAGACCCGCTCGTCGCGAATCATCAGCCGGCCCGACAGCCGCGCGACGTCGGCCAGGTCACGGCCGGGGTCGTCGAGGTGGCAGTGCGGGCAGAACGCGTTGACGTACCGATGGATGCGGTCCCCGCGCAGCGGCATCCCGGCGGTCAGGCCCATACGGTCTCCTCCCGGCCGGCGGCGCGCAGCGCGCGCAGTCGCAGACCCAGCAGCGGCAGGCAGCAGAGCAGGAAGATCTGCGGCCGGGTCAGCCCGGCGACGGCGACCTCGTTGCCGCGCACGAACTCGACGGCGAACCGGAACACCGCATAAGCGGTGAGATAAGCGGTGAACAGCACGTCCGGGCGGGTGGGCCGGTCCCGGTAGGCGATCAACAGGGCGAGAGCGAAGACCTGAAACACGATCTCGTACGCGAACGACGGGTGCAGTGGCACCGCAAAAGGCGTCCCCGGGAACCGGGCGGCGTCGGAACGACTCAGCGTGACGCCCCAGGGCGCGCCGGTCGGTGTGCCCGGACGCTCGGTCAGCAGGCAGCCGATCCGGCCGATCGCGAGTCCGGCGGCGACCGCCGGCGCGAACAGGTCGCCGGTGCGCCACGGGTAGCGGCACAACCGTTTGGCGAGGAGCACACCGAGGTAGGCGCCGACCAGGCCGGACAGGATGCTGCGCCCGCCGTAGAGCCACTGCTGCGCGAGTCCGGCGTTGCGGCCGGGGTCGAGGTGCCGGGCCCAACCGGCGAGCCGGCTCACCAGCAGCCCACCGACGAGCGCGCCGGCGACCAGATACCACAGTCGCGGGTCGGAGCGCCGTCGGCGGCGTACCTCGTACGCGAAGAGTGCTCCGGCCACGACGAGCCCCGCGCCGACGAAAACGTCGTGCGCCTCCGCCGGGAGTAGACCGATTTGCACCCTTTGAAGCTATAGCATGATCGACGTGCGCTCGTTGTTCTCACCGAAGGCACGCCGCTCGCCGCCCCCGGGAGCGGGCCGGTCCTCGGTCCGGCGGGAGGCGGCCCGGTGAGCCGCCCTTCAGAGCCGCATCCCGAGGATCTGCGCCGGGCCGCCGACGAGCGGATCGAGGCGACTCTTCGGGCTCTCGGCGTCGGACCGGACGGCGTCGACCTGCTGCCCATGGACCGGTTCACGGGTCCGCCCGACGCGCCCGGCTACCAGCGGGTCCGCCGCGGCGTCACGATTCGCACGCCGCCTCCCGACGTCGATGTCTTCGCCGTCACCGCGGACCTCTGGCGGCAGGGCCTGTGCCAGGTCAGGGACGACCAGACCCCGCACGGACGCGTCCTGACCGGCCACGACCCGTCCGGCTACGAGCTGACCCTCACGTCCGGCGACCGGATCGACCTGATCGTGGCGTCGCCTCCGGTGCTCCGGAAGAGCGATCGCAGCCTGGTGACCGGCATCGTCGTCGGCACGGTGCTGGGCCCGGCCACCTCGTGCGTGTCCATCCTCGCCGCGATCCGCGGCACCGCCTACTTCGAGGGCGCGGGGGGCCTCGCGCTGGCCTGGGCGTGGGTGCCGGTGCTGCTGGTGATCGGCGGCGCCCTGCTGATCTCGCCGTCGACCCGCCGCTTCGGCATCGGCCTGATGATCGGCGTGGCCTCCACCGGCATCATCGTCTCCGGCTTCTGCACGGCGGTGCTGACCGGGCCCTGAACCCACCCGGCGCGCTCCGGCACCCAGGCACCCAGGCACCCAGGCGGCCAGGCGGCCAGGCGGCCAGGCGGCCAGGTCGAGGATTCCGGTCAGGACCCGAGACCAGACGGCGGTCAGGCGGCCAGGTCGAGGATCTCGGTCAGGACCTGGGACCAGACGGCACGGGGTGGGAACTCGTGGCCGACCCCGTCGAGCCAGACCAGGCGGGCCCCGGGGATGCAACGGACCAGCTCCTCGGGGTGGCCCGCGGCGATGTGACGGTCCAGGGTGCCGTGCAGGACGACGGTCGGGGCCTCGATCTCGCCCAGCAGGTCACGGACCGGCGGGCCGTAGCCGGCGAGGCGGTGGTTGAGGCGGCCGGCGGCCAGGTCGGCCGACCGGTCGAAGACACGTTCGGCGAGGAGGCGCAGGTGCGGCTCCTCGGGTGTGAACGGGCCACCGCGGGCGCGAACCTCGTCGATCATGCGGGTCACCGCGGCCCGGCGGTTCGACCAGTCGACCTCGTCGGTGGCGGTGGGCGCTTCGACCGTACGCACACCGGCCGTGACCGTGCCCGCGGAGACGGCGACCGGACCGCCGAGAACGACCGGCGCCTCGCCGGGGCCTCGCCGTCGACGCTCGTCGACATGAGGGTGAGGGTGAGCACCCGCGACGGGTGGTGGACGGCGATGCGCTGGGCGAGGGCGCCGCCGAGCGAGAAGCCGACCAGGTGGGCCGTGGGGACGCGCAGCGCGTCGAGCACGCCGAGCGCGTCATACATCAGGTCGGCGCCGGAGTAGGCGCGGGCGCCCGCCGGGTAGGAGGTCGACCGGCCGGTGTCCCGGTGGTCGTAGCGGATGACGAACCGGCGGCCGGCCGCCAGGCGCCGGCAGAACTCGTCGTCCCACCAGTCCATCGAGCTGGCGTCCGCGGCCAGAAGCAGCAGCGGCGGGTCGACGGGCTCGCCGAAGGTCTCCACGCACATGTGGATGCCGTTGACCGGCATCATCGTCTCGTGCACCACGTGCTCATTGTGGCCAGGCTCACTGACAGCGAGGTTACGCCGACATCACATCGGATGACCGGGCCGCTGAGAGGACCCGGTCATCCGATGGACGCCTACCGGGTCGGTGACGCCGCGACGGCGGCGGCCCGGGCCTGGCCGCGCACCACCCGCAGGGACACCGCGGTCAGGCCGAGCGCGATCCCGAACAGGGCGAGATGCAGGTAGGGGTCGGCGATCGGCACGAACCCGATGATCGCGACCGGGATCTGGACGAGCCCGATCAGGGCGGCGAGCTGCCACCGGCGGCCACCGCGCCACAGCATCGCCGTCCACACCGGCGCGGAGACGACCAGCAGGGTGAGCCCATCCAGCAGCGCGTGCATGGCCGGGTCGTGGACCGCGTTGTGGGCGAAGGCGCTGGTCGGCGAGGCGATCCAGAGACCGGCGAGGACGAGGGCGAGAACGACGGCGGCGCGACGCATGGGATCCTCCAGCGTGATCAGATCGTTGCTCGGAGTAGTCAAGGTAGCACTTCGATGATGAGTCATGTCGATTCATTCGCCCGGTCGGGTTTATTACGCACAGTTGCACTTGAGGCTGATGATCTCGGCCGTTCGGCTAGATGACCACCATGAGTGATCATGACTAACCTGCCCCAGTGCGTTTGATCGAGATAGCCATGGCCAGTGCAATCACTATGAGTATTGGCGGTGTTTCTTACGTTGCGTTGAACCCGACGCAGCTCAAGTCCCGGGCCCAGACCGTTGCCGACCAGACCACCTGCCGCACGGTCGACACCGCGATCGTCGGTTACCTGATGAACAACGGAACCGCCCCGACGTCCGTCCGCCAGCTGAAGGACTACGTGCGCGGCGACATCGCGAGGTACCGCATCGTCAACGGCGTCGCCGCCGGCCCCGGGTGCACGCAGGCATAGAAGAAGTTCACCGCGATGCAACACCGGGACCCCGGCTGTCAACCTCCCCGACTCACGCGTCGATGGTGATCCGCGGCGCGAGGCCGGTTCGACCGCCTGTTGCGCTGCCGTTCGCCTAGAACGCGCTGAAGCTCTCCACGCCGATCAGGTCGAGCACCTCGGAACGCACGTCCGGGCATTCGGCCCGGGTGGCCTCGTCGAGGACGGCGCCGTTCTCGGGCTTGCCGTGGGACTCGAAGAACGTGGCCAGTTTGCCGGCCAGGTTGGCGTGCCGTCCGACCGGGCTACCGATCTCCTTCAGCGCCGGGATCTCGCTTTCCAGGTAGTCGCAGACGTCCTTCGCCGCATAGGAGCCATTCGCCGCCGCGGCCGGGTCGCCGCCCGGTGCGGGTGAGCCCGCCGGCGCCGGTGGGCCGGCCGGTGCGGGTGAGTCGGCGTCGGGCCGGCCGCAGCCCGACAGTACAGCGACCCCGACGATCAGTGTGAGCAATGCCGCGAGACGCCGAGGAGCCGTCATGACGCACCCGTCCCGGGTGTGCGAGCGGTGATCGACCACAGTCCGGCCGGCAGCCGGTAACCGGTGCCGGGGGTGTGGAACCGGGCGAGCAGGCGAGCCGCCCCGGCCCGGGCAGACCCCTGGGCGGCGGGCCCGGCGGCCCGGTAGGCCGCGCCGGCGGGGCCTATCTCGATGAGCCATTCGGCGACCGTCTCCGGGTCGTCCGGCGTCTCGAGGGTGACGTCGTGCGGATGGACGACGACGTCGGTGAAGCCCGCGGCATCCAGCAGCCGGCGCACCCGGGCCGGGTCGGCGAACGCGAAGGGCCCCGCCTCGTCGCCGACGGGCAGCGGTGGCAACGGGCCCAGGTGGGCTGCCGCGCCGAGCAGCGCCGCGGGCAGCCAGGGGTTCGCCGGGCCGTCGCGGAACACCGTCGCGGCCAGCCGGGCGCCGACACGCAGGGACCGCCGGATCGTCGTCAGACCGGCGACCGGGTCGGCGAGCAGCATCAACGTCATCCGGGAGTAGGCGGCGTCGAAAGGTGCTCCCGGCACGACGTCGAGCGTCTCGACATCGCCGGCGACGAACCGCGGCCCCGCTCCGTCCGGCTCGGTGAACCGCCTCCGCGCCGACGCCACCATGGCCTCGGACAGGTCGAGGCCGATCGCGCTGCCCGATGGGGTGACGGCCCGGGCGAGCTCCGCGGTCGTACCGCCACACCCGCAGCCGATGTCCAGCACCCGCTCGCCCGGCCGAGGCTGCAGCCACTCGATCGCCACCGCGCCCAGCGGGCGGCCGATCTCGTCGTGCCGGTCGGCCTGATGGATCCACCCCGGCGCTGTCCGAGCCCAGAAGTCGGCGCTGCGGGCGCGCAGCGCGGCGGTGTCGGCCATCAGAACGGCATCTCGGCGCCGTCGACGCTCACCGACCGGAAGGCGGCGGCTTTCGTCGGGTCGAAGCCGGCCTCCTGGGCGGCCAGCCCGGCGGCCCGGACCAGCCGTTCGGACTGGAACGTGCGGAACGCGGCCTCGTCGACCCAGATGTTGATGATGCGCCAGCCGTCGTCGGACGGCCCGGCCACGTGGGCCAGCAGGCCCGGCGGCCGGTCCGGACCGAGGTGCTGCTCCACCTGCCGGTATTCCTGTTCGCTGACTCCGGGCATGTCCTGAACGACGCCATACGGCATGACCGCTCCCTGCTGTCGAGTCGATCGAGTAGAAGATCGTTAGAGTCAAGCTCTATCGAATAGTAGTGGACTACGATGCAGGCGTGGCTGTCAACCGGCGTTACGTCTCGCCCCGCCGCCAGGAACAGGCCCGCCAGACCCGGCGGGCGATCCTCGACGCGGCCGCCAGACTGTTCGTCGACCCGGGTTACGCAGCGACGCCGCTGACCGCCGTGGCCACCGAGGCGGGTGTCGCCGTGCAGACGGTGTATGCGGTTTTCGGCAACAAGCGCCAGCTGCTCTCCGATCTCGTCGACGTCACCCTGGTCGGCGACGACGAGCAGGTGGCGATGGCGCAGCGGTCGTTCGTCGCCGACATCCGCGCGCTGACCGGCTTGCGGGCGAAGCTCACCCGGTATGCCCGGCATCTCGCCGAGACGCATGCTCGCCAGGTGCACGTGATGCTCGCGCTGGCCGGGGCGGCGACCGCCGACGCCGACGCCGCGGCGATCTGGCGCAAGAACCTGGAGGACCGGCGCCGTGGCATGGAGATGTTCGCCGCCGATCTGGCCGCCACCGGCGAGGTCCTGGCGAGCCGGGAGCGGGCCGCCGACATGCTGTGGCTCGCCCAGGACATCCGCAACTACGACTGGCTGGTGCGCGAGCGGGGATGGCCGGTCGACCGGTTCGAGAGGTGGTATGTGGACAGCGTCGCGGCCGTGCTGAGCGCGCCGGACTGATCAGGCCGGACCGCCGCCAATAGGCAACTTGTTGCATAGGTGATTTGTTGTCTATGCTGCGGCCTACTGGTGGCTGCGAGGAGGCAGAATGACCGGCGCTTTCCCGACGTTGCTCAGCCCGCTCGATCTCGGGCACACGACGCTGCGCAACCGGGTCGTGATGGGGTCGATGCACACCAAGCTCGAGGACCGGAAAAGGGACCTGCCGAAGCTCGCCGCCTTCTTCGCGGAGCGGGCCCGGGGCGGTACGGCGCTGATCGTCACCGGCGGTTACGCGCCGACGTGGCGGGGCTGGCTGCTCCCGTTCGGCAGCCAGATGACCACGGCCGCGCAGGCCCGGGCGCACCGGGTGGTCACCGGCGCGGTGCACGAGCACGACGGCCGGATCCTGTTGCAGGTGCTGCATGCGGGGCGATATGCCTACCACCCGTTCAGCAGGGGCGCGTCGGGGCGGAAGTCGCCGATCACGCCGTTCAAGCCGCGGGCCATGAGCACCCGTGAGGTGGACCGGACGGCGACGGCGTTCGCGCGGGCGGCGGCGCTGGCGAAACGGGCCGGCTACGACGGCGTCGAGATCATGGGCTCCGAGGGCTACCTGATCAACCAGTTCCTGGCGGCGCGCACGAACACCCGTACCGATGCGTGGGGTGGCAGTGCCGCGAAGCGGATGCGGTTTCCGCTGGAGATCGTGAAGCGGACCCGGGACCTGGTCGGCGACGACTTCATCGTGCAGTACCGGATCAGCCTGCTGGACCTCGTCGACGACGCCCAGTCCTGGGAGGAGACCGTCGACCTGGCGCGTGGCCTGCAGGATCGTGGCGTGTCGATCCTGAACACCGGCATCGGCTGGCACGAGGCCCGGGTGCCGACGATCGTGACGTCGGTGCCGCCGGCCGCCTTCGCGTGGGTGACCGGCAAGCTGCGGCGCGAGGTGGACGTGCCGGTGATCGCGTCGAACCGGATCAACCGCCCGGAGATCGCCGAGGAGATCCTGGCCGCCGGGGACGCCGACCTGGTGTCGATGGCGCGCCCGCTGCTGGCCGACGCCGAGTTCGTCAACAAGGCGGCGAGCGGCCGGGAGCGCGAGATCATCACGTGCATCGCGTGCAACCAGGCCTGCCTGGACCACACGTTCAGCAACAAGCGCGCCACGTGCATGCTGAACCCGCGGGCCGCGTACGAGACCGAACTGGTCCTTCTCCCCACCCGTACCCGCAAGAGGATCGCCGTCGTCGGGGCGGGCCCGGCCGGCCTCGCGGCGGCCGTGGAGCTCGCCGGCCGCGGTCACGGGGTGGAGTTGTTCGAGGCCGCCGACCGGATCGGCGGGCAGTTCACGCTGGCGGCACGGATCCCCGGCAAGGAGGACTTCGCGCACACGCTGGCCTACTACCGGCACATGATCGAGACACGCGGGGTCGCGCTGCACCTGAACACCAGGGTCACCGCCGACGACCTGACCGATTTTGACCACGTGATCGTGGCGACCGGGGTGACCCCGCGGATCCCGCCGATCCCGGGCATCGACCATCCGAAGGTGCTCAGCTACCAGCAGCTGATCGGTTCCTCCGCAGAGGTGGGCGACAGAGTCGCGGTGATCGGCGCGGGTGGGATCGGCTTCGACGTGGCCGCGTTCCTGCTGCACGAGCCGGGCGAGAGCGCCGAGCACTGGATGCAGCGCTGGGGCGTGACCGATCCGGACAAGCAGCGCGGCGGCCTGTCGACGAAGGTCGAGGCCCCACCGCGCCGCGAGGTGCATCTGCTGCAACGCAAGGCGGGCACACTCGGCAAGGGCCTGGGCAAGACGACCGGCTGGGTGCACCGGGCGACGCTGCAGGACTCCGGCGTGACCATGCTGGGCGGGGTGGAATATGTCCGGGTCGACGACGCGGGCCTGCACATCACCCTCCCGGTGAACCCGAAGGACCCGAAGTCGGCGCGGGAGTCCCGCACCCTGGCGGTCGACACCGTGGTCGTCTGCGCCGGCCAGGAGTCGGTGAACGACCTGGTCGTGCCACTGACGGCGCGGGGTGTGGACGTGCACGTGATCGGCGGCGCCGACGTGGCCGCCGAGCTCGACGCGAAACGAGCGATCAAACAGGCGACCGAGCTCGCCGCCCGGATCTGAGGACACAGATGACCCTGGTGACCACACGGATCGACGACGGCATCGCGCACGTGCGCCTGTCCCGGCCCGACAAGCTGAACGCGCTCACCCTCGACACCCTCACCGAGCTGGTCGGTGCGGCCCGTACGCTGCGCCGCGACCGGAACGTGCGGGCCGTGGTGATCGCCGGCGACGGCCCCTCCTTCTGCTCCGGCCTGGACATCGCCGGCACGATGAAACAGCCGCGCCGGATCGCCCGGGCCTTCGTGCCGGCGCCGTGGCGTGGCACGAACCTGTTCCAGGAGGCGTGCTGGGCGTGGCGGCGGGTGCCGGTCCCGGTGATCGCGGCCGTGCACGGGCACTGCTACGGCGGTGGTCTGCAGATCGCGCTGGCCGCCGACTTCCGCTTCGCCACCGCTGACTCGAAGTGGTCGGTGCTGGAGGGCAAGTGGGGCATCATCCCCGACATGACCGGCGTGCGCAGCCTGATCGAGGTGGTCGGCCTGGACGTGGCGAAGCGGCTCACCATGACCGCCGAGCAGATCGACGGCGGCGAGGCGGCCCGGCTCGGTCTGGTCACCGAGGTGCACGACGACCCGATCGAGGCGGCGACCGCTTTCGCCCGGCGGCTGGCGACCCGCTCCCCGGACGCGCTGGCCGCCGCGAAGACGCTGTTCGACGGCGCGGTCACGTCGAGCGCTCGCCGCACGTTCGCCCGGGAGCGGCGCGAACAGCTGCGGCTGCTGCTCCTGCGGCGCAACACGAAGATCCTGCAGCGGGCGGCGACGACCAGGACGGCGCCCGAGTTCCGGCCGCGCGGGTCGTAACCTTCAGAACCGTGTCCCTACGCAACGCCGTGCTGGCCGCCCTGATCAACCGGGAGGCCTCCGGATACGAGCTGGCCAAGCAGTTCCACGTGTCGGTCGCCAACTTCTGGACCGCCACGTCGCAGCAGCTCTACCGCGAGCTGGACAGGATGGAGACGGACGGGCTGCTCGTCGCGCGGGTGGTGGCCCAGGAGAAACGGCCCGACAAACGGCTCTTCTCCCTCACCGACGCGGGCCGGGCGGCCTTGACGGCCTTCACCAGGCAGGATCCGAGACCGACGACGGTACGCGACGAGTTGCTCGTGCAGATCGAGGCGCTGGCCCATGCCGACGTGGCGAGCGTACGGTCGTCGATCGAGTCACGCCTGGAGTCGAGCACCCGCCGCCTGGAGTCGTACGAGCAGCGCCTCGCCGAGATCCTGAACGGCCGCACCGAGGACGAGTTCCTGGCCACCGGCAACCGGATCGGCCCGTACCTGACGTTGCAGCGGGGCATCATCTTCGAGCGCGAGAACCTGACGTGGGGCCGCCTGGCCCTCACCGTGCTGTCCCGCCGCTTCCCCGCCGGCTGAGAGCCGGGGTGGCTCCCGGCGGCGTTCCCTAGCCGACCAGGGCGTGCTCGCGGTGCGGGGCGGACCAGCGGCTACGGGCCGCCGAGCGGATCCGGGACGCGTGGTGCAGCCAGGCGATGTCCCGGCCGAACGACCAGGTCAGCGAGGCCAGCGCGACGGCCAGGGCGAGCACGGACAGCCACTCCGGGAGCAGGCCGCTCGCGACGACGGCGAGCATCACGCCCTGCTGGGCGGCGACGACCTTGCGGCCGAAGCGGGGCGGCAGAGCGGCGTTCAGCCAGGGCAGCGCCCACGACGCGGCGACGAAGACGTAGCGGAAGGCGCCGATCGCGACCGCCCACCAGCCGTACTGGGCGCCGGCGTAGATGCTGAGCACCAGGATCAGGAAGGCGTCGATCTCCATGTCGAAACGTGCGCCGAGCGCCGTGCTGGTGCCGGTGCGCCGGGCCACCTGGCCGTCGACGCCGTCCATCGCGAGGGCGACAGCGGCGATGGTGACCAGCAGCGCCGCCGGGGCGCCCGGGGTGAAGACCATCGCGGTGACCCCGCCGGTGAGGATGGCCCGGCCGAACGTGACGGTGTTCGCCCACCCCAGCCGTGTCATCCCGGCGCGCGGTAGCGCGTAGCCGAGCAGACCGCACAGGACCGCCCCGTACGCCACACCGGCCAGCCAGCCCCAGACACTCAACCCGACCGAACCGGCGAGCGCGGCGAGCAGCAGCAGCTGGGCGGCGAACCCGGCCAGCGGAGCCCGGGACGGACTCGTCGTGGTCGTGGCGGTACTGAAGGTCACCGGTCCTCCTGGGCATAGGGTTTAAGCCGCTGTCCCCGATCAACACGCTCGCCGGGGACTTTCGGTTCACCGAGGGAAGGGAACACTTTGACGGCGCGTGCCTTCTGGATGACTTGCCCGGGAACCGGGGAGATACGCACCGAGGAGGTGCCCGATCCCGGTCCGGGTGAGGTGATGGTGCGCACTCTGCACACCGGTGTGAGCCGCGGCACGGAGACGCTGGTGTTCCAGGGCCGTGTCCCGGAGAGCCAGTGGGCGGCGATGCGCGCCCCGTTCCAAGCCGGCGACTTCCCGGGCCCGGTGAAGTACGGCTACCTGAACGTGGGCGTCGTCGAGGCGGGCGTTCCGGAGCTGATCGGCAGGACGGTCTTCTGCCTGTACCCGCATCAGACCCGCTACGTGGTGCCGGCGGACGCGGTCACGGTGATCCCGGACGGGGTGCCCGCGGCGCGTGCGGTGCTGGCCGGCACGGTGGAGACGGCGGTGAACGCGGTCTGGGACGCGGCGCCGCAGATCGGCGACCGGATCACGGTGATCGGCGGCGGCATGGTCGGCGCCTCGGTCGCGGCGGTCCTGGCCGGCCTGCCCGCCACGGACGTCGAGCTGGTCGACATCGATCCCACCCGGGGCGACCTGGCCGCGTCACTCGGCATCCGATTCGCGGTGCCGGAGGACGCGCGCGGCGACCGTGACCTGGTCATCCACGCCAGCGCCACCGAAGCGGGCCTGCACCGCGGCCTGGAACTGCTCCGCGCCGAGGGCACCCTGGTCGAGCTGAGCTGGTTCGGCGACCGGCAGATCACCGTACCCCTGGGTGAGAATTTCCACAGCCGCCGCCTGACGATCCGCAGCAGCCAGGTCGGCGGCATCTCCCCCACCCGCCACCGGACCTACGCCGATCGCTTCCAGGTCGCCCTGGAGCTCCTCGAAGACGCGCGATTCGATGCGCTGATCACCGGCCACAGCGACTTCGACGACCTACCGGGGGTGCTGCCGCGACTCGCCGACGGCACGCTCCAGGCGCTCTGTCACGTCATCCACCACCCGATTTGATCTTTCCGCATCGGGTACCCGTAGTACCGCACCGGAACACACCTGAGGAGTAGCCCTTGTTCAGCGTCACCGTCCGCGATCACATCATGATCGCGCACAGCTTCAGCGGCGAGGTCTTCGGACCGGCGCAGCGCCTGCACGGCGCCACCTTCGTGGTGGATGCGACGTTCCGCCGCCCCGAGCTGGACGACGACAACATCGTGGTCGACATCGGCCGGGCGAGCGAGCAGCTGCACAACATCTGCTCCGGGCTCTCCTACCGCAACCTCGACGACGACCCGGAGTTCACCGGCGTCAACACGTCCACCGAGTTCCTCGCCAAGGTCATCGCCGACCGTCTCGCCGTCCGCGCGCAGGCCGGCGAGCTCGGCCCCGGCGCCACCGGCCTGTCCGGCCTGTCCGTCACCCTCCACGAGTCACACATCGCCTGGGCGACCTACGAGCGAGACCTGTGACCTTCCCGCTGCACGCGGTGCTGCCGGCGTCGATCGACGACCCGGCGGCACCGAGCGGCGGGAACCGCTACGACCGCGAGATCCTCCGGCGGCTGCAAGAACCCGCGGAGACCCGCTCGCCCGAGGTCTCCGGTGGTCCCTCTTCCGAAGACCATGCGGAGGTACGGCCACTCCTCCCCGCCGCGCGCAAGAGGCCGGAGCGTGCGCCCACGACGACCGAAGGCGCCGCCTACGACGGGCGCGACCACCGCCTCGGTGACGCGGCCGTGTTCGACGTGCGCGAGCATCTTTTCGGCGGCACCTGGCCCCGCCCCGCCGAACCTGACCGGCAGGCCCTGGCCACACTGCTCAGCGCTATCCCCGACGGAGACCTGGTCCTGCTCGACGGCCTGATCGCCTGCGGTGTCCCCGACCTGCTCGAACCCCACTCCACCCGCCTGAGACTCGCCGTCCTGGTCCACCTGCCGCTCAGCGACGAGACCGGCCTCGCCGACCACGACGCCGCCGAGCTGCGCGCCCTCGAGTCCCACGCCCTGCGCCTGGCCGCCACGGTCGTCGCCACGAGCGAGCCGGCCGCCCGCCGCGTCGAGGAGTTGCACGGCATGACCGGCGTGCACGCGGTCGCTCCCGGGGTCGATCCGGCCCCGCTCGCCGAGCCCTCCCCCACCGGTCACCGCCTGCTCAACGTGGCGTCGCTGACCCCGCGCAAGGGCCAGGACCTGTTGATCACCGCCCTGCAGCAGCTGCCCGACCTGTCGTGGACGTGCACGGTCGCGGGCGCCGGCCGGATTCCCGCCCTGGACGTGCCGCCTCCGAAGGCCTTGACGCTCAACACGACCGGATTCTTGGCACCGACGTGGACGCCCCGCCCGGTAACGGGGCCGGACGAGCACGCCGTGCGGTTCGTCGGCGCGCTGAACGGGACGGACCTCGACGATGCGTACGCGAATGCCGATCTGTTCGTGTTGCCGTCGCGGGCCGAGACGTACGGCATGGTGGTGACCGAGGCCCTGGCCCGTGGCCTGCCAGTGGTCGCCGCGGACGTCGGCGGGGTCCCCGAGGCGCTGGGCGCCGCACCCGGCGGCGGAATCCCCGGACGGCTGATCCCGCCGAACGACCGCGACGCCCTGGCCGCCGCCCTGCGCGACTGGCTCACCGACGGTGAGCTGCGCCGACGGTGGCGCGCGCACGCACGGGCACGCCGTGACACGCTGACCGGCTGGGACGAGGCCGCCCGCCGCCTGGCCCGGGTGCTGACCGGCCTCTGACCGGCGATAAGAAGATGCCGACGGGAACGACGAGGCCCATGAGAACCACGAGGCCCATGAGAACGACGATGCCGAGGAGGCACACATGACCGAGGTGCACGGCAAGATCGAATCGGGGACGCCGCTGGTGACCGGTGAGGGACGGCTGGGCGGTCCGCTGCCCGGCGCCGGCCCCCGGACCGGCCCGTTCAGCGAGACCGGGCCGGACGGTCACCGGGAGGCGGGCGGCGCCGAGGGGGCCACCATCAGCGACGAGGGCGAGTTCAGCGCCGCGTGGCTGTCGCTGCGCGAACCGGCCGACGCCGCCGCGCGGGCGCTGGACCTGCTGGACCTGTTGCCCGGAACGGTCCGCACGGTCCGCGACCTGGGCTGCGGGACCGGTTCGCTGGGGCGCTGGCTGTCGCCCCGGCTCGGCCCCGGCCAGCACTGGATCATGACGGACCGGGATCCGGCACTGCTCGTACGGGCCGCCGCGGGCATGCCTAAGGGTGTGACGGTCAGCACACAGCAGCTGGATGTCGCCGAGCTCACCCCGGCGGAGCTGGCGGGCACCGACCTGGTGACCTGTTCGGCCCTGCTGGACCTGCTCACCACCGAGGAGGTGGAACGGCTGGCCGGAGTGTGCGCCGAGGCGCGGGTGCCGGTCCTGTTCACCCTGTCGGTGACCGGTGAGGTGCAGTTGGCGCCGCAGGATCCGCTCGACACCGAGATCGAGGCGGCGTTCAACGCCCACCAGCGCCGGGTGGTCGACGGTCGGCGGCTGCTCGGCCCGGACGCCGCGCAGGCCGCCGTGGACGCCTTCACGAGGGTGGGAGCGACCGTCACGGTCCGCCCGAGCCCCTGGCGCCTGAGCCCGGCGATGCCCGCACTGACCGCCGAATGGCTGCGCGGCTGGGTCGGCGCGGCCGTCGAGGAGCGCCCTGACCTGCCCGTCGGCGACTATCTGGACCGCCGTCTGGCAGCACTTCCGCACGCTTCGGTGGGTCACAAGGATGTTTTGGCGATCTTCGAGTGAACCCTGGGGCGTCGGCCGGGCGTACTAGTCCTCGGAAGCTACGAGGGGACGATGGACGTGAACCGATCGATCTGGGCCTGGCTGCGCCTGATGGGTGGCGCCGGCATTCTGGCTCTGGTGATGTGGCGGCTCGGGACCGGCGCGTTCCTGGACGGGCTGCGGGTTCTCGACGCGGGCGCGCTGCTGGCGGCACTGGGGATCGGCGCCGCCACCACACTGCTCAGCGCGTGGCGGTGGTGCCTGGTGGCCCGCGGCCTCGGGATGCGGCTGACGCTGAAGGACGCGACCGCCGACTACTACCAGGCGCTGTTCCTGAACGCCGCGCTGCCGGGCGGGATCCTCGGCGACGTCGGTCGGGCGGTGCGGCACGGCAAGGGCGAGGGCGACCTGGGCCGCGGGGTCCGGGCCGTGGTGCTGGAGCGTACGGCCGGACAGATCGTGCTGCTCCTGGTGGGTGTGGCGGTGCTCGTCTCCGTACCCTCGCCGGTCTTTGACCTCCTGTCCGCGCACGGGCCGCAGACGGCCGCCGTCGCCGGTGGGATCGCGGTGGCCGGCGTCCTGATCGTTCTCGGTCTCCGCAGGCTGCGAGCCGGGCGTTCCAAGGCGGCCGGCGCGGCCCGGACCGGGATGAGCGAGATTCGCGCGGGCCTGCTGTCGCGGCGCAACGGGCCGGGCGTGCTGGTGGCGTCGGCGGCGGTGCTGGCCGGGCATCTGGCGACGTTCATGGTGGCGGCCCGGGCCGCGGGGAGCGCCGCGACGCTGGTGGAGCTGGCGCCGCTGCTGCTGCTCGCGCTGATCGCCATGGGCCTGCCGGTGAACATCGGCGGCTGGGGTCCCCGCGAAGGGGTGATGGCCTGGGCGTTCGGCGCCGCCGGCCTGAGCGCGGCGCAGGGCCTGACGATCGCGGTGGCGTACGGCATCCTGGCCTTCGTGGCGGCCGCTCCGGGCGCCGCGGTGCTGGTGGCACGGCTGCTGGCGCGCCGTGTCGAGCAGGCCGCCCCCCAGCAGGGGCCGACGCCCTCGCAGCCGACGCCCGCGCTGCCGGTGCCCTCGACGGCGACTCACCGGCCGGCGGTCCAGAGGCCGGCGCCGGCGATGGCGGCGGTCCCGGTGGTCGTGCCACTTCCGGTCACCCGGACGATTCCCGCGCTGGTACGAGTGGGCGCACGGCAGCCCGCCTACTCCGGTGGTGTCGCGGCTTGACCGAAGGGTGGGGAACAACCGGGCCGGCCTTCCTGGAAGGGCCGGCCCTCGGCTCAATCGTGCCCGAACCGCTCGGACAGCGCGTAACGCAGCAGCACCACGTCGCCGATCTGGCGGACCTCGACGAGCCGGGCCCGGTTGTCGGGCCCCCACGGGAAGGCGCCGTCGTGGACGAACCGCGGCGCCCGCGAGTCACCGACGAAGAACGGCGCCACCACCAGCTGCAACTCGTCGGCGAGACCGGCGGTCAGGAACTGGGTGTGCATGTGCCCGCCGCCCTCCACCATGAGCCTGCGCACCCCGCGCTCGCCCAGGTCGGCGGCGACCACCCGCACGTCCACCGGGTCTCCCCCGGCGATGACCGTGGCATGCTCGCCGAGCAGCTTGCGTGCGTCGTCCACCGTGGACGTCGCACAATAGACGAGCTTGTCGGCCGCGCCCGTGGTGAAGAACGACGCCTCCGGGTCGAGGTGGCAGCTGCCGGTCACGGTGACCTTCACCGGGTCGGGGGCTTCCCCTCGCGCGACCCGCTCGGCGCGGCGGTCGGCGGAGCGCACCAGCAATCGCGGGTTGTCCTGACGGATCGTCCCGGCGCCGACCAGGATCGCGTCGCACTCGGCACGCACCGCGTCGACCCGGTCGAAATCGGCGTCGTTGGAGAGGAGCAGCCGCCCCTCCGTGGCATCGTCGAGATAGCCGTCGATGGACATGCCACAACTCAGCAAGATGTAAGGACGCTCAGCCACCGATGACGCCTCCAGGTATCGGCCCTCACCATAATCCCCGTGTGCGGAGACCGAACTCTGGGCAGAGGATCACCGGTGTGCCGAGTTCGGTGGGAACCACACGAGGAGGACCGATGTTCGAAGCCACGACCGTTACCAAGGCCGGCATCCGGCGGCAGGTGACTGTGCCGCTGCGGTTCCCCGACGGCTACGCCACCACCGCCCGGGTGATGACCTTCGACGGCCTGGCCGACGGCAAGGAGCATCTCGCGCTCGGGCTCGGTGACTGGCAACGGGCCCTGACCAAGTCCGCGGCCGGCGGGCGGGCCCCGCTGGTCCGGCCGCACAGCGAGTGCCTGACCGGCGACGTGTTCGGCAGCCAGCGCTGCGACTGCGGGCCGCAGCTGCGCGAGGCGGTGGAGCGGATCGCCGAGCAGGGCGGGTTCCTGCTCTACCTGCGCCAGGAGGGCCGGGGCATCGGCCTGTACGCAAAACTCGACGCGTACGCCCTGCAGGACGACGGCCTCGACACCTACGAGGCGAACGTGGCGCTGGGCCGGGGCGAGGACGAGCGTGACTACACGGCGGCCGCGCAGATGCTGCTCGGACTCGGGGCGACCCGGATCCGGCTGCTCTCCAACAACCCGGACAAGGCCGGCCAGCTCGCCGACCTGGGCATCGACGTGACTCAGCGGATCCCGACGGGCGTGCACGTGTCGGCGGCCAACGTCCGCTACCTGTCGGTGAAGGCCTCGCACACCGCTCACACCATCGATCTGCCCCTGGCCGAGTGACGTTGCAAGCCATCGGTCCGCGGGTCCGGCACGATGGGCAGGGTGACGGGATGGGACACGCCGGACGCCGGCGACCGGGCCGCGATGATCGCCGCGGTCGACCAGCTGCCGTTCATCGTCATCGTGTCCGAGGGGCCGGACCTGGTGGTCGTCGGCGGCAACGCGGCGACCCGGGCGGTCCTGCCCGGCCGTGAGCTCGTCGGCCGGACCATCCGTGACGTGCTCAGCGACCTGTCCGGGCAGCAGTTCGTGGACGCGTTCCACGAGGTCTACCGGACCGGGGAGACGATCAGCGGCAGGCAGTGGCGGGTCCATCTGGACCAGCCGGACGGCTCCGTCGGTGAGATGTTCGCGACGTTCGCGCTGGTCCCGTGGCGGCACGCGGACGGCTCGATGCGCGGGGTGATCGGCGCCGCGTTCGACGTCACCGAACTGGCCCGGGAACGGCAGGCCGCCGAGGCCGAGGCGGAACGCCAGCGCCGCCGGTACGAGCAGACCCGCGACGTGATCGACGCGCTCCAGCGGGAGCTGCTGCCGGCCGGCCTGCCGGTGCTGCCCGGGCTGCAGGTGGCGGCGGCGTATCTGCTCGCCGACGCCGACACCCGGGCCGGCGGCGACTGGTACGACGCGGTCACCACCCCGGACGGGCGCATAGCGCTGGTCGCCGGGGACGTCGTCGGGCACGGGGTGACCGCGTCCGGGGTGATGGGACAGCTGCGGGCGGTGCTGCAGGAACGGCTCGACGCCGGCGCGAGCATCACCGAGGCGCTCGTCGCGGCGGACCGGCTGGCCGGGCGGGTCCGTGCGGCGCACGCGGCCACGGTCAGCCTGGTCGTCCTCGATCCGGGGAGCGGGGAGCTGTCGTACTGCACGGCCGGGCACCCCTCGCCGCTGGTCATCCCGGTGGACGGTCCGGCCCGCTACCTCGACGGCACGCGGGGCGCCCCGCTCGGCACCGGCGGGGCCTTCCCGATCCGGCACGACCGGCTCGGACCCGGGGAGACGCTGCTGCTCTACACCGACGGGATCCTCGAACGGCCGGGCGCCGCGACCGACCCCGACGCCGAGCTCGCCCACGTGGCAGGTGACGCGGCGGCCGGGCGGGCCCTGCACGATCCGTCGGCCACCGTGGCGGAACGGGTCTGCACGCAGACGCTCGAACTGCTGGTCCGCTCCGGTGGGCACGCGGACGACATCACCCTGCTGGCGGCTCAGCGCGTTGCCGTCGTACCCCAGCTGGCCCTTGATCTGGCGGCGAAGCCGGAGGTCCTCGGCAGGTCACGGCGGGACATCGGCGCCTGGCTGGCCGCCGTCGGCGCCGCCGGAGAGGACGTCTTCGTGCTCCAGCACGCGCTCGGTGAGCTGGTCACCAACGCGATCGAGCACGGCGGCGGCGACGACGTCGTCGAGATCCGCGCCCGGCTGCTGGCGTCCGGGCTGGTCGAGGCGACCGTCACCGACCACGGCGGGTGGCGCGCGCCGGAGCGCCGGCCGACCCGCGGGCGCGGCCTCGCGCTCACCGCGCAGCTGGTGCAGAGCCTGCGGGTGGAGCCCGGCGGGACCGGGACGATCGCCACCGTGCGGCATCCGCTGCTGCGCCCGGCACGGCTGCTCTCCTCGTCGCTCTCCTCGCCGGTCCCGGCCTCGCGCGGCGCGGAACTGACGATCACCGAGCTTCCCGGTGGGGACGAGGCGCGGGTCCGGATCGACGGTCCGCTGGACGCCGCGAGCGCCTTCGAGGTACGCACGGAGCTGTTGCGCCGCAGCCGCGGCGGCACCGTGCCGATGACCGTCGACCTGTCCGGCGTGAGTCTGCTGGCCAGCGCCGGGGTGTCGGCGCTGCACGAGATCAGCGCGCAGCACCTGGCCGAGAAGGCGCCACTGACGATCGTCACCTCACCGGGCAGTCCGGCGCAGCGCATCCTCGACCTGGTCGGGCTGGCGTCGTCCACAGGGCTCTAGTTCATCCACAGGGCGTACTCCGGTCGTCCGTTCGGCTCTCTAGACTTCGCGGGGTGACTGAGGCCCCTTCGATCTCCGTGTCCAGCGCCACCGACGCTCTCAACCGTGTGTTCGGCTACCCATCGTTCCGTGGGGAGCAGGCCGCCATCGTCGAGCACGTGATCGACGGCGGCGACGCGCTGGTGCTGATGCCCACCGGTGGCGGCAAGTCGCTGTGCTACCAGATCCCGGCCCTGGTCCGCCCCGGCACCGGCGTGGTGATCTCGCCGCTGATCGCGCTCATGCAGGACCAGGTCGACGCGCTGCGCACGCTCGGCGTGCGGGCCGACTTCATCAACTCCTCGCAGGATCTCGACGCGCGCCGCCTGGTCGAGGCCGAGTTCGTGGCCGGTGAGCTCGACCTGCTCTACGTCGCTCCCGAGGGCCTCGGCACCGCCGCCGTCCAGCGGCTGCTCGACCGGGGCAAGATCTCGCTGTTCGCCATCGACGAGGCGCACTGCGTGTCGCAGTGGGGCCACGACTTCCGGCCCGACTACCTCGCGCTGTCGATGCTGCACGAGCGCTGGCCGGACGTGCCACGGATCGCGCTGACCGCCACCGCCACCCCCGCCACCCGCGACGAGATCGCCACCCGCCTGCAGCTGACCGAGGCACGGCACTTCACCGCCAGCTTCGACCGGCCCAACATCCAGTACCGGATCGTCGGCAAGAGCAATCCGGCCCGGCAGCTGCTCGACCTGCTGCGCACCGAGCACGCCGGAGACTCCGGGATCGTGTACTGCCTGTCCCGCGCCTCGGTGGAGAAACACGCGGAGTTCCTCTCGTCCAACGGGATTCCGGCTCTGCCGTACCACGCGGGGCTCGACGCGCGGACACGCTTCCAGAACCAGTCCCGGTTCCTGCGGGAGGACGGGCTGGTCATGGTCGCGACCATCGCCTTCGGCATGGGCATCGACAAACCTGACGTCCGGTTCGTGGCCCACCTCGACCTGCCGAAATCCCTCGAGGGCTACTACCAGGAGACCGGGCGCGCCGGGCGTGACGGGCTGCCGTCGACCGCCTGGCTCGCGTACGGGTTGCAGGACGTCATGCAGCAACGGCGCATGATCGAGGGGTCCGAGGGCGATCTGGCGTACCGGCGCAACGCCGCGCGCCACCTCGACGCCATGCTCGCCCTGTGCGAGAGCGTCACCTGCCGGCGCGCACAGATCCTGCAGTATTTCGGTCAGGAGGCGCCCGCGTCGTGCGGCAACTGCGACACGTGCCTGACCCCGCCGGAGTCGTGGGACGGCACGGTCCCCGCACAGAAACTGCTGTCCACGGTGTTCCGCCTGCACAAGGAGCGCAACCAGAGGTTCGGGGCGCAGCACTCCATCGACATCCTGCTCGGCAAACGCACCGACAAGGTGAGCCGCTTCCGGCACGACGAGCTGTCCGTCTTCGGCATCGGCAGCGACCTCAGCGAGGTCGAGTGGCGCAATGTGGTCCGTCAGTTGCTCGCCGGTGACTTCCTCGCCATCGAGCCCAACCATCAGACGCTGGCACTGACCGCCCGGAGCGGCGAGGTCCTCCGCGGCGAGCGCAAGCTGCTGATGCGCCGGGAGGCGCCGCGCAGCCCCCGCAGCGGGTCGCGGTCGTCCGGGTCGCCCGGCGTCTCCGGGTCTGCCGGGAAGGCCGCTCCGGCCGAGCTCTCCGGGGAGTCTGCGGCACTCTTCGAGAGGCTCCGTGCGTGGCGCGGTGCCACCGCCAAGGAGCAGAGCGTCCCCGCCTACGTGATCTTCCATGACGCGACGTTGCGTGCCATCGCGGCCCTCGCGCCGGTGACGCTGGCCCAGCTCGGCACGGTAAGCGGCGTCGGCCAGAGCAAGCTGACGAAATTCGGCGACGCCGTCCTGGCCACGGTTCGCGGCGACGAGACCGGCGAGCCCGCCCCGGCCGCCCCGTCCTCGTCCGCGGGCAGTTCTCCGGCCGCACCGCCCCCGGCGGGGTTCTCGGCGGAGGCGCCGGATTCCCTGTTCCCGACGGCGACGGATGCGGGGCCCGCTTCCCCAGCCGTAACCCTTCCCGCGGCGGCAGCCGCGCCGTCCGCGTCTCGGTCTGCGGATTCCCCGGCGGCCGGTTCCACGTCCGCCGGTCTTACGGCGGCCGCCTCCCCTCTCTCACCCGGGTCTTCCGCACCAGCCACTTCCTCACCCGGGTCTTCAGCACCGGCCACTTCCTCACCCCGGTCTTCCGCACCAGCCACTCGCTCATTCGGTCGAAGCGCGTCCCGGCCGTCGTGGGCGGGGTCCTCCGGAGGCGCAGCGGTCACGGCTTTCGACGATCAAGACCTGCCGCCCCTCCCGCCGGAGCCGGACGAGGACTACGACCCCTACTACGAGGGCTGACCGCCTGCCCGCCCGGCACAAGGCGGCCCGTCCGCCCGCCCGGCTAAAGGCGAACCGTCCGGCCGGCCGGCCGAAGGTGAACCGTCCGGCCGGCCGGCCGAAGGTGAACCGTCGGCCCGGCACAAGGCGGCCCGTCCGGCCAACACAACGCAGACCGCCGGACCAGCTGGAGGCGGACCGCCCGACCAGCTAAAGGCGAACCCATCTGCCCGCTCGACTGGCTGGCTGGCTGGCTGGCTGGCTGGCTGGCTGGCCAACCACCCACCCGGCACGATGCGAACCGCCCGGCCGGCTAAAGGCCAACCAGCCGGCCGGCTGAAGGCGGACCGCCCGGCTGGCACAACGCGAACCGTGCTTGAGCGACGGCCGAGCCTGCTGGCCGTCGCTCAAGCACGGTCATGCGGGCTCGAATCGGTGGCTGAGCGACGGCCGGCGAGAACCGGCCCGCTTGCCGGGACCTGCACATTCTGGCGTCCGGTGCTCGGCTCGAGAGGAGATGTGGCCTACGGGATGCCGGCCGTTGGCTTCGGCGGGAAGCAGGCGACAAGACCCGGCTCCCGAGGGGCTATGCGTTGCGGATGGCTTCGCCGGCCAACTCGATGCGGATCTTCTTGCCCACCAGGACACCGCCGGACTCCAGGGCCACATTCCACAGGAGGCCGTAGTCCTCCCGGTCCAGTTCGGCGGTAGCGCTGAAACCGAAGATCTCCCGGCCGTACGGATCGCGCCGCGCCCCGCCGAACTCCAGGTGCATGTCGATCGGCCTGGTCACCGCCTTGACCGTCAGGTAACCCTGGATCACGAAACGGCCGGAGGCGCGGGTGGCCGCGGCGGGCAGGTCGGCGACGGTGCCGCGGCGGCCCAACGGGTTGTTGCGCAACCGCACCCAGTTGAAGATCGGGTCGCTGTCCGCCTCCCAGGCGATGCCGGTGCTGCGGTACTCCATCGTCGGGTATCGCACGACGTCGAGGAAGTCCGGACTGGACAGATGCGCGTCCCGTTCAGGGTTGTGTGTGTTGATGCTGCCGGTACGAATGGAAGCGCTCACCGATGAGCGCAACGGATCTGTCGCCACGACGATGGTCGCCGCGCCCTGTGCGAATTCCCCCCGAATCGGACTGACCATCATGTGCTGTGCCACAAAACCGATTCGTTTGTGCGCCTCATCCAGGGTGTAGACCCCCGGATCCGGAATGACCAGGCCGTTCCAGTCGCGGACCGGCCGTTCGACCGTCACGTAGCTCTCCCCCTCGAAAGCATCGCTGCCGCCCGGCGGCGCACGAGCCCCCCGGCTCGCCCGATGCTGAATTCGCGAGGATTCTATGCACCACGGAATTCAGACAGTTAACCCCCCGATTGCGTTACGTGGTGGCTGCCACAGTTGATCCACATGCCTCAGATCGACCGTTCCACTACAAACAGCGCGTGCATCACTGCAGCAAAAAGCAATCCGGGCACCAATTCGGGACGATTCTGCCCGGTCGGCGGAGCGTGTCGGAAGAACGACACGGAGCGTGAACACCACCTCCCGTCGGCACGCAGCGTAAGCCGCTATCTCACACCGGAACATCAGCCAATCGAGCGTCGCCCGATCGAGCGCGATCCGTCCCGCCGCCACCGACTCGACCGGCGCAGGGACTGCCCTGACGAGGCCCGAGGGCCGTTGAGCCCGGCTTGATGACCGGTTCGCGATCTGGAGGGGCACGCTGAACCGCCGGAAAGGGATGCCTCTGACCAAGGAGCCACCTCCCCGCGGCGCTGGTTGCCTCACCTCGTCGCGCCCTGCCTCACCTCATCGCAGGCCTCACCTCGACGGTTCGTTCGGCGTCCCGCGTCCCGCGCCCGGCGTCCCGCGTCCCGCGCCCGGCGTCCCGCGCCCGGCGTCCCGCGCCCGGCGTCCGGCGCCCCCGCGTCCGGCGCCCCCGCGTCCGGCGCCCCCGCGTCCGGCGTCCGGCGTCCGGCGTCCGGCGTCCGGCGTCCGGCGTCCGGTGAGCCAGGAGATCAGAAGATCAGGAACAATCGAGTACCCCGCACAACGGACCGGTCGACACCAGTTCACCGAGGAACCACCGGAGAGACGCTATGGGCACATGGGACTTCGGCCCCTTCGACAACGACGATGCCGCTGACTGGAGCGGCGACCTTCAGGAGGCCGATCCGGGACGGCGCGCCGCCGTGATCCGCGAGGCCCTCGACGAGGTGCTACTGGAGGACGGGTACCTGGAGGGAGACGCCGCCAACCGGGCCATCGCGGCGGCCGCGGTGATCGCCTCACAGCTACCCACCGGCACGCCACTGAGGACCGCCTACGCCCCCGGCTTCCTGACCGCCGGGGAGACCCTCGACCTGCCGGACGACCTGCCCGCGCTGGCGCTGCGCGCCCTGGACCGCGTGGCCGGTGACGACTCGGAGTGGAGCGAACTCTGGGAAGACGGCCTCCCGAAAGCGCTCGCCGCCTTGAGTCCCATCCGCGAGGCGCTGGAATCCGCGGTCTGACCGCCGCCCGGGGTGCACACCACCGCCGGAATGTGCGCCGCCGCGGACTCACTGTCGGCCGGGGTGTGCACCACTAGCGCGCACACCCCGGGCGCGGACGTCACTGGGTGATGTTGACCATCCAGGGGACACCGAAACGGTCGACCAGCTGGCCGAACTCGTCGCCCCACATCTGCTTCTCCAGAGGCACCCGGACCTGGCCGCCGGCCGACAGCTTCTCCCAGGCGTTGCGCAGCGTTTCGCCGTCGGGGCCGCTCAGGCTGACCGTGATGCTCTCGCCCGGCTTGTACTCCACACCGGGCGGGCAGTCGGACGCCATCAGCGTGTAGCCCTGCGGCGTCTCCAGCTGCGCATGCATGATCAGGTCGGCCGACGCCGGATCAGGGCTGCCGAACTCGCCGAACGTGTTGACCTTCAGCTCGCCGCCGAAGACCGAGTGGTAGAACTCGACGGCTTCTCGCGCCTTGCCGTCGAATGTCAGGTACGGGTTGAGCGTGGACGTCATTGGTTCGCTCCGTCGTCGTCGTTGACACGTCCCCTCGGACGTTAGACCCGGCCTACGACATTTTCCGTGGGATCGTGCCCCGGCACCCACCCGAGGTTCGACGGCACGTTCGATGTCGTACCCCGCCGGTAGCATCCGCCACAGTGAACTGAATCGATGGGGAGGCGCGATGGCGGCGATCGACGAACCCGGCGTCACCGTGCTCGACCGACGGCTCAGGCTGTCGTTGCTGGAGAGGACCGGCTCGGACGCGCGGTTCCTGGATCTCGTCGGCCAGGCGCTGGCAGATTCCCTGGTCACCGGCCGCGACCTGCCCGAAGTCCTCTACCTGAGCCTGCTGGAAGCCACGCTGAGCGGCCGGGAGCGCGACATTCCCGGGCTGGACAGCCAGGAGCGCAGCGTCCCCGGGCCGGGGAGCTCGGAGCGCGACATTCCCGGACTGGGGAGCCGGGAGCGCGGCATTCCCGGGCTGGGGAGCCGGGAGCGCGGCATTCCCGGGCTGGACAGCGGCGGGAGTCGCGACGGCCCGTTGTGGCAGCAGCCGCCGTTCCCGCCGGAGCAGGCGCATGGTGCTCCCGGGGACGGGCGAGAGGCCCTTCTGCGGGAGATCCGTGCGCGGTGGGCCGCGCACACCCGCCGCCATCTCTATCTCACCCCGGCGGGATGGCTGCGGGCGATGCTCCCGCGGGCACCACTCGCCGGCAGCCCTCATTCGCTGGCCCGGCTGCTGCGGGTGTTCGTCGATCATCTCGCTCCGGCCGACTGTGCCGCGGCCGCTTCGCTGGCCGCGCTGATCGAGGATCCCGGTGAGGCCGCGGTCGCCCAGTGTGCGCTGGTCGGGGCCGCGGTGGCCGCGCACGATCTCGATCAGGAGGCGAGCGCCTGGTCCCGGCAGCGTCATCTGCTGACCCGGATGCCGTCGTGGTCGCGGCCGGGCGGGCGGGACCGGCATGACCGCGACGTCCTGGCCTATCTGCGGCCCGACCACCGGGCCCGGTTCGACACCGCGATCGGGGTGCTGCCGTTCGCCACCGGGCTGGGGCATTCGCTGCTCACCGAGCTTCCGGCACTCGCAGAGGCGTATCGGGGGCGTATGCCTGTCACGGTTCGGCTGTGTATACCGAGCAGCGGCTCTGCGGCCGTCGCCCGGATCCCGAGGCCGCCGCCGTGCACGAGGAGGTCCGGCGTAGCCCGGAGGCGGCCGGGCCGATCGTCGCCGCCGTGGTGTCGGCGAACGAGCAGGTGCTGGGAGCCGCCGCCATTCCCGTCGCCGATCCGGTGTATCGGTTGCACGCCCGGATCACGGCCCGGACCACGCGGGCCCATCGGCTCGGCGCCGACGATCTGGCTCCGGAGCCGGTCCCGGACGGCTTCGACGGGCGGCGGCTGCCGGCGTACGCCGAGATCGTCCGGCAGAACGCGGACACCCCGATCGTCGCCGCCCTGGCCGCCCGGGTCCGTGCCGAGGCGACCGCCCACGACGACCGGGAGACGCTGTTGATCCTGGCCGATGCCGGTTATGCCGACCACGGCCCGCTCCTGGACGAGCCCGGCCCGGTCCGGCGCCGAAGAGCCGGTGTGCCCGGCCGCGGGGAAGCGGCGGGACGACGGCCCGCCACCGGCGACGAGGTGCCGTCCGCGGAGATGTCGGTCCTGATGTTCCGGCACCGGTCGGCTGAGGCCGTTCGTCAGGTCTCCGCCGCCGCCCGCACCGACTGGACGGTGGCGGCCGCCATGCTGGAACACGGGGCCGCCGAGTTGCTCGCCGTCACCGGGCCACGGATCGCCCGCGACCTGCACGACGCCGTGGTGAGGGCAGCGGACTGCGCCGGCCCGCCCGGATCCGCACCGCCGCCGGTCGTCGACGGAGCCCACAGGTCGTCAGCAACATGCCCCTGACCACCGACCCGGGACACCGCTCACCCGGACCGACAACGACGACCCGGCACCACCCACCCCGGCCCCCTCACCGCCAACCCCGACGCCGGGGCTACGCCCGCCAGACCCGGCACCACCGAACCGAGCACCGCTGAGCGCGGGATCGGGCGCCACCATACCGGCCACCACCGAAAACGGGACCCGCGCTGCCGAACCGGGCAGCGCGGCGGACACGGGCAGCCCGGCCGACACGGGCAGCCCGGCCGACACGGTGAGTGCGCGGCGGATCGCCGCGCACTCACCACCACCCGGCCGTGGGCGGCTCGTCAGCGGTGGTCGGAACCTTCGGATGTGACCGCGGCGCGGCCCGCTTCGAGGCGGGCGATCGGTACGCGGAAGGGTGAGCAGGAGACGTAGTCGAGGCCGACCTCGTGGAAGAAGTGGACCGAGTCGGGGTCGCCGCCGTGTTCGCCGCAGACGCCGAGTTTGAGGCCGGGGCGGGCGGCGCGGCCCTCTTCGGCGGCGATGCGGACGAGGCGGCCCACGCCGTCGGCGTCGATGGACTCGAAGGGGGAGATGCCGAAGATGCCGAGTTCGAGGTAGCGCCAGAAGAAGGCGCCTTCGACGTCGTCGCGGGAGAAGCCCCAGGCCATCTGGGTGAGGTCGTTGGTGCCGAAGGAGAAGAACTCGGCGGCCTCGGCGATCTGTCCGGCGGTGAGGGCCGCCCGCGGCACCTCGATCATGGTGCCGATCAGGATGTCGACGCCGGAGTCGCCGACGATCGAGGTGATGATCTTCTCGGCTTCGGTGCGGACCGTCTCCAGCTCCTGGACGGCGCCGACCAGCGGGACCATGATCTCCGGTCGTGGCCTGCCGCCCTCGGCGGCCAGGGCGACGGCGGCTTCGGCGATGGCGCGGACCTGCATGGCGAACAGGCCGGGAATGACCAGGCCCAGGCGTACGCCCCGCAGGCCCAGCATCGGGTTCTGCTCGTGCATGCGCCGGACGGCGGCGAGCATCTGCTCGTCGTGCTCGACGCGCTGGCCCTGTTCGTGCGCGACGGCGACCTTGACCGCGAGCTCCTCGAGGGACGGCAGGAACTCGTGCAGCGGCGGGTCGATGAGCCGGATGGTGACGGGCAGCCCGTTCATCTCCCGGAAGATCTCCAGGAAGTCGGCCCGCTGCAGTGGCTGGAGGGCGGCCAGGGCCTCGTTGCGGTCCGTCTCGTTGCGCGCGAGGATCAGGCGTTCGACCAGCTCGCGGCGGTCGCCGAGGAACATGTGCTCGGTCCGGCACAGGCCGATGCCCTGTGCTCCGAAGCGCCGGGCGCGGGCGGCGTCGAGTCCGGTGTCGGCGTTGGTGCGCACCGTGAGGCGGCGTTTCGAGTCGGCGTGCGTGATGATCCGGTGCACCGCCGCGACCAGGGGGTCGTTGGCGTTGGCGGGGTCCAGGTCGCCCTCGAAGTACTGCACTACCTCGCTCGGGCGGACCGGGACCTCGCCGAGGTAGACCCGGCCGGTGGTGCCGTCGATGGAGATCGTGTCGCCCTCGCGGACGGTTTCCGCGCCGATGGTGAACGAGTCGCGGCCGACCACCATCTCGTCGGCGCCGCAGACGCAGGTCTTGCCCATGCCGCGGGCGACGACGGCGGCGTGTGACGTCTTGCCGCCGCGGCTGGTCAGGATGCCGTTGGCGGCGATCATGCCGGGCAGGTCGTCGGGGTTGGTCTCGCGCCGTACCAGGATGACCGGCTTCCCCTCGGCCGCCACCTCGACGGCCCGCTGTGAGGTGAAGACGACGTGGCCGTAGGCCGCTCCCGGTGAGGCGCCGACACCCCGCGTCAGGGACGAGGGCGAGCCGGCCAGGTCGAAGCGGGGGAACATCAGCTGACCGAGCTGGGCGCCGCTGACCCGGTGCAGCGCCTCGTCGAGGTCGATGACGCCCTCGTCGACGAGCTGGGCGGCGATGGTGAACGCGGCGGCCGCGGTGCGCTTGCCGACGCGGGTCTGCAGCATCCACAGTTTGCCGCGCTCGATGGTGAACTCGATGTCGCACAGATCCCGGTAGTGGCCCTCCAGGGTGGCCATGATCTGCATCAGCTCGTCGTAGGACTTCTTGTCGAGCCCTTCCAGGTCGGCCAGGGGCAGCGTGTTGCGGATGCCGGCGACCACGTCCTCGCCCTGCGCGTTGGACAGGTAGTCGCCGTAGACGCCCTGCTCGCCGGTGGCCGGGTCGCGGGTGAAGGCGACGCCGGTGCCGGAGTCGGCGCCCAGGTTGCCGAAGACCATGGCGACCACGTTGACGGCCGTGCCCAGGTCGGTGGGGATGCGCTCCTGGCGGCGGTAGAGGACGGCGCGGTCGGCGTTCCACGAGCGGAACACCGCCTCGGTGGCGAGGTCGAGCTGCTCGCGCGGGTCCTGCGGGAACTCGTGGCCGGTGTGCTTGACGAACACCTTCTTGTACGCCGCGACCAGCGCCCGCAGATCGTCGGCGTCGAGCTGCACGTCGTCGTGGACGCCCTTGGCGGTCTTCGCGTCGTCGAGGGCCTGCTCGAACTCGTGGCCGGGCACGTCGCAGACGGTCTTGCCGAACATCTGGATGAGCCGCCGGTACGAGTCCCACGCGAACCGGTCGTTGCCGCCGGCCTGCCGGGACAGCCCGTCCACGGAGGCGTCGTTGAGGCCCACGTTGAGGACGGTCTCCATCATGCCGGGCATGGAGAACTTGGCCCCGGACCGCACCGACACGAGCAGCGGATCGGCCGGGTCGCCGAGGCGCCGGCCCATCTTCTCCTCGAGCGCGGCGAGGTGCTCGTCGATCTGGGCGGCCAGCCCGTCGACGTGGGTGCCGTGGTGCAGATACTGCTGGCACGCCTCGGTGGTGATGGTGAAGCCGGGAGGCACGGGCAGGCCCAGATTGGTCATCTCCGCGAGATTGGCGCCCTTGCCACCCAGCAGATCCTTGAGGTCCTTGTTGCCCTCGGCGAAGTCGTAGACGAACTTCATGCCTCTACCTCCCGGCTAAGAATCCGCGGCGGATACCCAGACCTGCCCTGGGATTCGTAAGGCTAAGCACGACGGTAGTGAATAGTTAACAGCCGCGTGGCTTTTTCCACACGGGTACGGCCATCACTGAGCGGTATGCGCTTTCTCCGCGCAGTAACGAGCACGAAGGTTGGCAGACGACTAGGCCTCGGCTGCTGATCGCGTGGCGAGGAGGGCGTGCCGGCACGGTTCACGGCGAAAAATAAGAGCGCCGCTGCGAATTCCACGGGGGAAGAACTCGCAACGGCGCACCGCGAACATTAGACGACGATCGTCGCCGTGTCTATCCCACGCGCTGAACGACCGACCCGACGAGCCGCTTCCAGTCGGTCTCGAAGTTCGGCGCGGCACTCGCGTTGTTCAGTTGGTAGATGGCGTAGCTGTCGACGAGCACCACGTTGCGGGTGCGCAGCACGGCCACGGCGACGTCGGCGGTGCCGGGGTGGGCCGCTTCGTACAGCTTGTGGCGCACGATCACGAACCCGCTCCAGGCGCCCTCGTTGAGATCACGGACCTCCACCGTCTCGGTGTAGGCGGGCTCGTTGCGGTCGGCGGTGACGGCCGCCGGCACCTCGGACGTCTTCGCGCACTGGTCGGCCACCGTACGCAGCAGCGACAGGCCCGCGCCGGCACTGTCCGCGTCGGCGTAGACCAGGGCGGACTGCTGGAGCGTCTGCGCGCCCTTCTCCCCCTCGTCGGCCGCGTTGGAGTAGACCAGCTCCCCGCCGGGCGGCGGCTGCGGCGGCGCACTGCCCCCACCGCAGAAGCTGACGAGCGTCTGCGGGGCGGCGCTCTCCGCCGGGGCGGCCCACGCCGGACCGATCTCGGCGGGCTGCAGGAACGCGCCCCGCATGGTGGTCACGGTGATCAGCCCGGCGTCCGGATCGGGCTCGTCGGAGGAGCTGCACCCGGCCGCCATGACCAGGGCACAGGCGGCGCCCAGGGCGGCACGGACGGGTCTGGCGGTCAGGAACATCCGGCCATCCTGCCAGACGGCGGCGGCGAAATAATCCGGCGGCGGGCATCGGGACCCTGCGCTAATGTCACCGCCACACGGCGTGTAGCTCAGCTAGTAGAGCACCTGGCTCTGGACCGGGAGGGCGCAGGGGCGGGACCTGCCACGCCGGCATGGAGAAGTACGGCTACCCCGGCGCCCAGCTGGGCAAGGCACAGCACACCGCGGCCACGCACCCGGACCCGGCGACCCGCGAACGGGCCCGGGAGCGTGCGGCCCGGTGGATCGCGGTGGTGCGCGGGATGTTGCACGGCGACCTGGCGATCGGCAGTCGCACCCCGGTCCGGGGCCTGCCGGCGTGGGTGACGCCGACCGTGACGCACGGTGGTTTCGCGACCGGCACGGCCGCGGCCGGCGGGACGCTGCGGCGGTGGGAGCTCGACTACGCGCAGCGGCACGGCCTACCCGGCGGGCGCGCCGCGATCTTCGAGCACGCCGTCCGGGAGGACCGGCTCACCGAGCTGGTCAGCGGACACCGGGCCGAGCAGCCCGAGCAGGCGGCCCTGCCGATCCTGGCCTGGCTGGTCGGCGCCGGCGACCAGGAGGCGGCCGCCGCGCTGCTGGCCGAGATCGCCCCGTTCCGGGACCGGCTCTGCTTCCTTCCCGAGCCCGCACCCGCGTCGGGGCTGCCCCTCGACGTCGTGTGGCGGTCGACGGTCGCCGAGACCCGGGACCGGCTGCGGCAGCGGCGGGCACAGCCACGGGTGGCGGTCATGAACGACACCCTCGCCGTGTGGAACCTCTACGCCGACCGGGTGCTGGAGCTGTGGCTGCGTACCGCGGACGATTTCGGCTCCGGGTGGAGGGACGAGGCGCGCGCCCTGCTGGCGGAGTACGACTCCCTCGCCGCGGAGCATCCACCGAGCCGCCGGCACGCCGGGCCGAAGGCCAACCTGACCGTGCTGCGGACCGCTCTCGCCGACGTGCTCGCCGGGCGGCCGTGGCGGCGCGGGCTGGTCCGGACGGTGACCGAGGCGATGGTCGCGCGACGTGGCGAGCCCGGCAGCCCTCAGCACCGTGAGCTGCGCGAACGGCAGGCCGCCGACGCTGCCCGGCCGCCACACCACCTGATCGCCCACGCCGTCGCCGACCGGATGGCGGCGCTGCCGCAGGACACCGGCGCCACCGATGTCGAGAGCCTCGCCGAGGGGACGCCGCCGGCGATCGCCGCGATCGTCCGCCGGTCCCTGGCCGCGCCGGCCGAGACGCTGGTCGCGGCCGGCCTCGTCCCGTCCGGCGAGGTGCTCGCCGAGTTGTCGCCGCGGATCGTCGCGCAGGCGGTGGCCGCCACCTGCCCCGACCCGGGCCTGGGTGAGCTGATGGCCGGCGCCTACCTGGCGTTCCGCCGGCGGCGCTCGCTGCTGCTGCTCAATCTGCAGAGTCAGGTACGCCCGGACGAGATGCCGTGGGTCCGAGCGGCCGCCGCTCACCGCGTCTCGCTCGAGACGGGCGCCGCCGCGGGTCTGCGGAGGCTCGCCGGGCTGGCGTGGCACACGTTCCCCGGCACGCTGCTGCCCAACCCGATGGTCCGCGAGCTGAGCATGCTGAGCCGGGAGGCCGGGCTCGATCTGCCGTGGACGGAGGAGTTGGCCGCGGACATCTTCGAGGGCCGGTTCGCGCCGAAGTTCCGGGCCGCCGCCGATCTCGCGGGCGGGCTGCTGGCCGGGAGCCTCTACGACCGCTACTACCGGATCGGCTACGGGGACCTGGCCGCCGAGCCGGACTTCGGTGCGCTCTGCGTGCGGCGCTCCGGGGTCACCCAGAGCCGGTGGCGGTCGCCCGCGGAGAACGGCATGATCATCGAGCAGGCGCAGATCCTGACCACGCACAACCTGGCCGTCCTGTGGGAGACCGGCACGGACCTTCCCCCGGAGGCCGCGGCCCGCTGCTTCCAGGTCGCCTCCACGCTCGCGGCACGAGGGTCGGGACGCCGGATGGTCAAGAACGTCGCCTACGCGTGGCGCGAGATGATCTTCCACCTCGCCATGGACAGCGCGCCGGAACGGTTCGTCGCGAGCCTGCCGGACGACGGGCCGCTCGCGCCGGCGGTGCACGGGCTGCGACAGGTCGTGGCCGGCGGCACGGTCACCCCGTTCACGGGCTGGTCGACCGGCCGCCACTGGCTCCTCACCGCCGATCAGGGTTAGCGTGGCCTCCAGGCAGTGTCGCCGAGGAGGATCCGATGACCCTTTTGTCGCGGCTGCGCTCCGAGCTGGCCCCGGAGCAGCTGATCACCGACCGGCAACGACTGCGGACGTACGAGTGCGACGGTCTCGCCCACTACAAGGTCGTCCCGGCCGTGGTCGTCCTTCCCCGGACCGCCGCGCAGGTCGCCGCCGTGGTCCGCGCCTGTGCCGAGGAACGGGTGCCGTTCGTGGCCCGCGGCTCCGGCACCGGCCTGTCCGGCGGGGCGCTCCCACACGCCGACGGCGTCCTGATCGTCACCTCCCAGCTGCGGTCGATCCTCGAGGTGCGGCCGGAGGACGAGCGGGCCGTGGTCCAGCCCGGCGTCATCAACCTCGACGTGAGCGCCGCGTCGAGAGAGCACGGCTACTACTACGCGCCCGACCCGTCCAGCCAGCAGATCTGCTCGATCGGCGGCAACGTGGCGGAGAACTCCGGTGGCGCGCACTGCCTCAAGTACGGGTTCACCACCAACCACGTCACCGGCCTGCAGGTGGTCACTCCGGACGGTGATCTGGTCCGGCTGGGCGGGGCGGCGCCGGACACTCCGGGGTACGACCTGCTCGGCGCCTTCGTCGGCTCGGAGGGCACCCTGGGCGTCGCCACCGAGGTCACGGTCAAGCTGACCCGGCTGCCGGAGACGGTCCGCACACTGCTGGCGGCGTTCGCGAGCACCGACCAGGCGGGGGCCGCCACCTCGGCGATCATCGCGGCCGGGGTGGTGCCGGCCGCGATCGAGATGATGGACGCGCTCTCGATCGAGGCCGCCGAGTCCGCAGTCCACTGCGGTTATCCGGCCGGCGCGGGCGCGGTCCTCATCGTCGAGCTGGACGGCCCTGCCGCCGAGGTCGCCGCCCAGTTCGACGAGGTCAGCCGGCTGGTCGTGGACAACGGTGCCTTCGAGACCCGGGTCGCCGCCGACGACACCGAGCGTGCGCTGATCTGGCGGGGCCGCAAGTCGGCGTTCGCGGCGGTCGGCCGGATCAGCCCGGACTACATCGTCCAGGACGGGGTGATCCCGCGGACCGCGCTGCCCGAGGTGCTGCGCCGCATCAACGAGGTCGCCGCCGAACACGGCGTCCGGGTCGCCAACGTCTTCCACGCCGGCGACGGAAACCTGCATCCGCTGGTCCTCTTCGACGACGGGGTGCCCGGCGAGGCCGGCCGCGCCGAGACGGTCTCCGGCGCCATCCTCGACCTCTGCATCGAGCACGGCGGCTCGATCACCGGCGAGCACGGCGTCGGCGTCGACAAGGCCCGCTACATGCCGCGGATGTTCACCGACGACGATCTGGACACGATGCAGCTGGTCCGGTGCGCGTTCGACCCGGACGGCATCGCCAACCCGGGCAAGGTCTTCCCCACCCCACGGTTGTGCGGCGAACGGCCGGGCCGCCACCGCGGGGCCCACCCGTTGCAGGAGGCCGGCGTGGCGGAGGTCTTCTGATGCCGCCCCTCGGAGACCGGCGCCTCCCCCCTCCCGGAGACCGGCGCCTCCCCGCCCTCGGAGACCGCCGACTCCCGGCCCTCGGAGACCGGCGCCTCCCGGCCCTCGGAGGTCGACGGTGAGCGCTCTTGACGACCTCGCGGTCGGGGCCGGTGACGACGACGTGGTGGCCGGGGTTCCGGCCCGGCTGGTGGCGGCCCCGGCGACCGCCGAGGAGGCGGCCGCGCTGATCGCCGCGAGCCGCCATCTCACGGTGGTGATCCGCGGCGGCGGCACGAAGATCCAGTACGGGCCACCGCCGCGTGGGCTGGACCTGATCATCGACACCCGGCGGCTGGCCGGGGTCGTCGAGCACGCGGCCGGGGACCTGATCACCGTGGTCCGGGCCGGCACCCCGATGGCCGAGTTGCACGGCCTGCCCGGCCAGCAACTCGCACTGGACGCGCCGCCGGCGGCGACGGCCGGGGGCACGGTCGCGGCGAACGCCTCCGGCCCGCGACGGCTGCGTTACGGCACGGCCCGCGATCTGCTGATCGGCATCACCGTCGTCCGGCCGGACGGCCG
This sequence comes from Actinoplanes sp. CA-252034, assembly GCF_050956125.1. Classification (NCBI taxonomy): domain Bacteria; kingdom Bacillati; phylum Actinomycetota; class Actinomycetes; order Micromonosporales; family Micromonosporaceae; genus Actinoplanes; species Actinoplanes sp. CA-252034. The sequence continues at coordinate 3,390,452 of NZ_CP191846.1, read as the reverse complement.
GATCACGAGATCCGGTGGCAAGGTGGTCAAGAACGTCGCCGGATACGACCTAGGCAAGCTCTACACCGGATCGCAAGGCACGCTCGGGCTGATCACCGAGTGCGTCTTCCGGTTGCATCCGGTCCCGCTCTTCACCGCTTTCGTACGATCGAACGCGGCGCCCACCCACGCGGCGAACGTCCTGGCCGGCCAGTCCGCAGCAAGCGCTCTGGAGATCAACGCCGCCCCCGGCGCCGCACCGGAGATCGCCGTCCTCCTGGAGGGCACCGAGGCCGGGGTCCGCGACCGTGCGGCAGGGCTGGCCCGGCTGCTCGACGGCGAAGTCACCGACACACCGCCGCCCTGGTGGGACACCCCGCCGTGGCCCGCCGGCGACGCGGCCCTGGCCCTGAAGCTGACCAGCACCCTCTCCGGAGTCCCTGCCGTGGTCGGCGCCGCCGTCGGTGCGGGCCTGACGATCCGCGGATCCGCCGGGACCGGAGTCCTCCACGCCGGCGCACCCGTCCCCGTCGCCGAGGTTCCCGAGGTCGTGGCTCTGATGCGGGCGGCGGCCACAGCGGCCGGTGGGCATGCGGTGGTCCTGAGCGCCCCGGAGGCCGCTCGTGACGCCGTCGACATGTGGGGCCCGGTGCCGGGGCTCGACCTGATGCGCCGGGTGAAGGAACGGTTCGACCCCGATCACCGCTTCGCCCCCGGCCGCTTCGTGGGAGGAATCTGATGTCCGAGGCCACCGGTTCGCATCCGGTCGACGCATCCCATGGCGCCACCCCCACGACGCCGGCCACGACCGACGTGTTGCGGGCCGCGGAGAACGGCACGGCCTTCGACGGCCATCATCCGCCGAGCGCCGACATCGTGTCCGATTGTGTTCACTGTGGCTTCTGCCTGACGACGTGCCCGACCTATGTGCTGTGGGGCGAGGAGATGGACTCGCCGCGCGGCCGGATCCACCTGATCGGGCAGGGGCTCTCCGGTGAGCCGCTGAGCGACTCGATGGTCGGTCACTTCGACAACTGCCTCGGCTGCATGGCGTGCGTGACCGCGTGCCCGTCCGGGGTTCGCTACGACCGGCTGATCGAGGACACCCGCGCCCAGGTCGAGCGCCGCCACCAGCGCGGGGCACGGGACCGGGCACTGCGGGCGGCGATCTTCGCGCTGTTCCCGTACCCACGCCGCCTCCGGCTGCTCCGGGGACCGCTCCGGGCGTACCAGACGATCGGTCTGCAAAGGCTCATGGAACGCACCGGGCTCCTGAAACGTCTCGCGCCCACCCTGGCCACCCTGGACGCCCTCGCGCCGCGGCTGCGCGGCGTGCCGCGCCCGCCGGCCCGCGTCCGGGCCCGTGGCGAGCGGCGCGCGGTCGTCGGCATGCTGACCGGTTGTGTTCAGTCGGCGTTCTTCCCGGACGTCAATGCCGCGACGGTCCGGATCCTGGCCGCCGAGGGCTGCGAGGTGCTGATCCCGCCGGGTCAGGGCTGTTGCGGCGCGCTGAGCGTGCACAACGGCCGCCGGGAGGAGGCGCAGCGGTTCGCCCGGAAGCTGATCGACACGTTCGAGCGCACCGGCATGGACTATTTCGTGGTCAACGCGGCCGGTTGCGGCTCGTCGCTGAAGGAGTACGGCGACCTGCTCGCCGACGACCCCGCCTGGGCCGCGAAGGCCGCCGCGTTCACCGCGAAGGTCCGGGACCTGTCCGAGATCCTGGTCGAGCTCGGCCCGGTCGCCCGCCGCCACCCGCTGCCGATGTCGGTCGCCTACCACGACGCCTGCCATCTGGGGCACGCCCAGGGGGTGCGCGCCCAGCCGCGGGCGCTGCTGGCCGGCATCCCCGAGCTGGAGGTCCGCCCGATCGCCGAGGCAGAGATCTGCTGCGGCTCGGCCGGCGTCTGGAACGTCCTCAACCCGGAGCCGGCCGCCGAGCTCGGTGACCGCAAGGCCCGCGCGGTGCTCGCCACCGGCGCGGAGCTCCTGGTCACCGCCAATCCGGGCTGCCTCATGCAGGTGGCCGCCGCGGTCCGCCGCCGGGACGCGACGATCAGCCTGGCCCACACCGCCCACGTCCTGGACGCCTCGATCCGCAACCTGGGCCCGGAGGCCCTCCTGTCCCGCACCGTCTGAACCCCGCGTGGCCGCCACCGCTGTCTCAGACCTGCCGAGACAGCGACCCCTGTCAGGCGCCGCGCCGTCTCCGGCGTACTGGGGCCGCGAGAGCTACGCCGGAGGATCGGGAACGCGCGGGGAGTCGGGCCCGTAGCCGCCCGGCCTCCCCGCGCTCTCCCGGCGGGCGACCGCCGTGCGGCCGGGGCGCCCCCGCGCCTCCGGCCGCACTCCACCACGGCCGCTCACCCATGCGGCACCCATCCCATTCGCGCCGCACGTCTCGCCCAGCACCAGCGCCTCTCCTGCGCTTTCACTGCCTCTCCGGTGCGCGACGACGAATCGACGGATTGCCGTTCTCCCGGTGCCCATAGATGTGCGTTAATTGGGAGCGCTCCCAGCGTGCTCCGTCCCCGCACGCCCGTCAAGCACATCCCCGGAGGCATCCGTGCAAAGACGAAAATGGACCGTCCTCAGTCTGGTCACCGCCCTGCTGACCCTCGGCGGTTTCGCCGTCGCCACCAGCGCGAGCGCGGCCGCCGGCTGCGCCGTCAAGTACACCGTCAGCAGCCAGTGGCCGGGCGGCTTCGGCGCCGCCGTCGACGTCACCAACCTCGGCGACCCGATCGCCGGCTGGTCGCTGGTGTTCACGTTCTCGCCCGGGCAGACCATCACCCAGCTCTGGAACGGCTCGGTCACCCAGTCCGGGTCCACGGTCACGGTTCGCAACGCCGGCTGGAACGGCTCGCTCGCCACCAACGGCAAGGCGTCGTTCGGCTTCAACGGCTCGTGGACCGGCAGCAACCCGGTCCCCACGACCTTCACCCTCAACGGCGTGACCTGCACAGGAGGTGTCGTGGTCGTGCCCAGCGACGGCAGCGGCCTGCCCAGCCCGTCCTCCAGCGCCGGCGCCGCGACCCGGATCATGGCCCTGGGCGACTCGATCACCGGCTCACCGGGATGCTGGCGCGCCATGCTCTGGCAGCAACTCCCCGCCACCCGGGTCGACTTCGTCGGGACCCTGCCCGGCGACGGCTGCGGCTTCCCCTACGACGGCGAGCACGAGGGCCACGGTGGTTTCCTGGTCACCAACGTGGCGAGCCAGAGCCAGCTCCCCGCCTGGCTCTCCGCGAGCCGCCCCGATGTGGTGCTGATGCACTTCGGCACCAACGACGCGTGGAGCAACATCCCCGCCGCCACGATCCTCAACGCCTACACCACGCTGGTCGGCCAGATGCGCGCGTCCAACCCCAGGATGAAGATCATCGTCGCGCAGATCATCCCGCTGAACCCGTCCACCTGCACCGACTGCGGCCAGCGCGTCGTGACCCTCAACGCCGCCATCCCGGCCTGGGCCGCGTCGCTGAGCACCGCCGCGTCCCCGATCACCGTGGTCGACCAGTGGACCGGCTTCAACACCACCACCGACACGTACGACGGAGTCCACCCCAACGATGCTGGAAACGTGAAGATCGCCGCCCGCTGGCTCCCCGCCGTCCGGGCCGCCATCTCCTGACGAGCCGGCCGCCCGCCCCGGATCCACCACCGGGACGGGCGGCCCCAGCCCGACGACGGCGGCCCCATCCCAGCGACAGCGGACGCGGGCGTCGGCCGACGGCGCAGCCCGGCACTCCCCGCCCCCGCGCTCCCCGCCCCTGGACTCGCCCGCCCCGGCACTCGCCCGGTCGCCCGGGTGCGCACCGCGCTCCGGCGTGCGGCGAGATCACCGATCCGACGGCGCCGCACAGCCGGTCGCTGCCGTGGTCACGGCGATACGGAACGCAGGTGAGCCGCGATGGCGGCCGCCGAGCGGCGCGGTGACGTGGTGAGGACGTTGTGGGCCGCGGACGGGACGGTCACCGACACACCGCCGGCGATCGACGCCGCCCGGGCACGCCAGCGCAGCGGCGCCACCGGGTCGAGGGCGCCGCCGAGGATCAACGGTGGGACCGGCAGGTGGCGCAGGTCGTGCTCGATCGCGTTGCGGACCGAGTGGCCGACGGTCGCGAACACCCGCCACGGTTTGGCGTCGGCGACGTCGCGGGCCAGCACCGCGGCCTGCCATGGCGCCTCCACGGACAGGTCCAGCAGGCAGCGGCGGACCAGGCCGGACCGGGAGCGGGCCGCCGGATCGCTGCTCGGGCTCGCCAGCACCAGGGCGGCCACCAGGTCGGGGCGGACGACGGCGAGGCGGGCGGCCACCTCGGCCCCGAACGAGTGGCCCACCACGGCGACCCGGGACAGGCCGAGCAGATCCAGCCAGGCGGCGACGTGGTCGGCGTGTTCGCGTACCCCGTACGCGTGCCGGGGTTTGCCGCTCTTTCCGAAACCGGGCAGGTCCGGCACCAGGACCGGATGGTGAACGGCCAGAACGCGGGCGACCGGCATCAGGTAGCGATGCGACACGGCCAGCCCGTGCAGGAGCACCACCGGCAGTGCGCCGGCCCGGTCGGCGTGCCTGTCGTGGGTGCGCACCCCACCCACCGTCGTGCGGCGGCTGCGGAACGGGTCAGTCATGTCGTGGCGGCTGGAGTACGCAGAACTCGTTGCCGTCCGGGTCGGCCAGGATGTGCCAGGTCCAGCCGGCTTCGTGGATCGGCTCCGCGGTCACGCGCCGCACGCCGAGTGCCTCCAGCCGGGCGAGCTCGGCATCGAGGTCGGGGACGCGCAGGTCGAGGTGCAGCCGGTTCTTGGTGGTCTTCGGTTCGGGCACGCGCTGGAGCAGCAGCTCGATGCCGTTGCCGTCGGCGGGCAGCAGCTGACGGTACGGTCCGGAGCCCACCGGGCCGGCCCGGTAGCCGAGCACAGCGGCCCAGAACGCCGCGGACCGGTCGAGGTCGGCGCAGTCGAGCACGACCACGAGTGTCACGTCGCCGCGCCCACCGAATCGGGCCGGTCCGGAGGGCCCGCCGGCTCCGGCCGGTCCGGAGGGCGTGCCGTCGGGGTCAGCGGTCAACGGTCGTCTCGCCGAGCTCGGACCAGCCGGACTGGTCGATCGTCTGGCTGATGATCCGCGGGGTGGCGGTCGGGTACGGCGGCAGGTCCCGCCGGGCGTGCAGTCGACCGGCCCGAAATACTGCTCGATGTGCCGGTCGACAGCCTCGGCGAGCTCATGCCGCTGCCCTTGCGCCGCCACGAAACCGTCATGCACGTGCCGGTGCCGCAGCACGCCGTCGCCCTCAGCCATGGACGGGCAGCCTACTCTGGCGTGATGGCGGAGCCGAAGACCACACGCAACGACGCAGACGTGGCCGCATTCCTGGCCGGGGTGGCCGACCCTAGGCGCCGGGCCGACGCCGAGACGGCGTGCGCGCTGATGGCCGAGGCCACCGGCGCCGCACCGGTCATGTGGGGCACGGCGATCATCGGGTTCGGCGCCTACCACTACCGGTACGCGTCCGGCCGGCAGGGCGACTGGCCGGCGGTCGGGCTGTCCCCGCGCAAGCAGGCACTCACCCTGTACGTGTCGGCCGGGTTCGACGGCTACCAGGATCTGCTGGACCGGCTCGGCCCGCACAGCACCGGCAAGTCGTGCCTCTATCTCAAACGACTCGCCGACGTCGACCCCGAAGTCCTTAAATCGCTGGTGGCGAAGGGTTTCCGGCATCTGGACGGTCAGACGCTCACCACCGAACAGCAATAGGTCGAATCGGGCGGCATAATCATCGGCGTGGAGAACTGGGAATTCGCGCGCCTGGAGTACCGCGCGGCGGGCACGCTCGGCGCCGACCGTTTCATGGACTGGACCGCTACGTTCCACCATCCGGGTGGGGTGCTGCGCTGGGGCACCGACGAGCGCTTCGACGACCTGCGGCATCTGAACCGGGCGGGGCAGGCCGGCTGGCAGGCGTACGACCGGGCGGTCATCCACGTCAAGGACGAGCCACACCGGCTGAGCAGCGTCACGTACTCGATGCGCCGGCCGATCCCGGACGACCTCGACGGCGCCGACCCGGATGCCTAGGGAGACCGGCGTCAAGCTGATCGCGTCGAACAAGAAGGCGCGTCACGACTACGCCATCCTCAAGACGTTCGAGGCGGGGCTGGTGCTGGCCGGCACCGAGGTCAAGTCGCTGCGCCTGGGCCGGGCGTCGCTGGTCGACACGTTCGCGCAGGAGCACGAGGGCGAGCTGATGCTCTACGGGCTGCACATCGCGGAGTACGGGTTCGGCTCGTGGACGAACCACGCGCCGCGGCGCACCCGCAAACTGCTCCTGCACAAGGTCGAGATCATCAAGATCCTCAACCAGTTGAAGGACGGGTCGGGGCTCACCCTCGTGCCACTGTCGCTCTACTTCAAGGACGGCTGGGCCAAGATCGAGCTGGGTCTGGCGCGCGGCCTCAAGTCGTACGACAAAAGGCAGGTGCTGGCCGAGCGGGACGCCAAGAAGGAGATCGCCAAGGAGATGGGCCGGCGCCTGAAGGGCCGCCGCTAAGATCCATTGGTGGAATTCGGTCTCGACACCTTCGGTGACGTCAACGGCAAGCCCTACGCGCAGGTCATCCGGGACGTCGTCGAGCAGGGTGTGCTCGCCGACCGGCTCGGCCTCGACTTCTTCGGCGTCGGCGAGCATCACCGCGACGACTATGCGATCTCCTCACCGGAGATCGTCCTGGCGGCGATCGCCGCGAGGACCGAGCGGATCCGGCTGGGCACGGCGGTCACGGTTCTCAGTTCCGATGATCCGGTACGCGTTTTCGAGCGCTTCGCCACACTCGACGCGGTGTCGGCCGGCCGGGCGGAGATCATGCTCGGCCGGGGGTCGTTCACCGAGTCGTTCCCGCTGTTCGGGTACGACCTGACCGACTACGAGCGGTTGTTCGCCGAGAAGCTCGACCTGATGTCGTCGCTGCTCGACGAGGGCCCGGTCACGTGGGAGGGCTCGATCCGGCCGCCGTTGCGCGGCCAGCAGGTCTACCCGAAGACCGAGTCCGGCCGCATCCGCACGTGGATCGGTGTCGGCGGCAGCCCCGAGTCGGTGGTCCGCGCCGCCCAGTACGGTCTGCCCCTGGTCCTGGCGATCATCGGCGGGGCGCCGGCCCGGTTCGCCCCCTACGCCGACCTGTACCGGCGGGCCCTCAAGGAGCTGGACCAGGAGCCGCAGCCGATCGCCGTGCACTGCCCGGGTTTCGTCGCCGCCACCGACCAGGAGGCCGTCGACGTCCTGTGGCCGCACGCCCGCCGCAACCTCGACCGGATCGGCCGGGAGCGGGGCTGGCCGCCGGCGACCCGCGACCGTTTCGAGGCCGACGTCACCGACGGCGCGTGGCACGTCGGCTCCCCGGAGACGGTGGCCCAGAAGATCGCGGCGACGGCACGCGCCCTGGAGATCGACCGTTTCGACCTGAAGTACTCCCACGGCCCCCTCCCGGCCGAGCACCTGACCACGTGCATCGAGCTGTACGCCACCCAGGTCGTCCCCCGGGTCCGCGAACTGCTCGCCTGACCAGCGCCCGGCTGGGTCACGGCCGGGCCGGTCGGTCCTCTACCGCCGCACGGCCCTCGGTGATTCACTGATCGAGGGCGGGCAATAAAAAGGGGCGGATGAGGACTTTGCCTCCCTCCGCCACTTCTAAGCTATAGCACGTGGGGGGTCTTGCCGCAAGACCCCGTACCCGGCGCAGAATCGCTGCTCAAGCACAAACTCTGCGCGAACGGGGACACCGTGACTCTCTCCACCACCAGCGCTTTCGCCCTGTCCGAGCGGCTCGCCGCCAAGGCCGCGCCGGCGCTGATCGCCGCGGACGAGGAGCACTTCGCCGGTATGGCCACGAGCCTGGCCCGGTCGATCGCCGAGCTGTCCGAGCAGCTGGACGCCGAGCGCAGGGCGCCGGCCGGCCGGGGACGGCAGGCGGTGGACCGCGACGACGCGGTCCACCGGCTCAGCTCCCGGCTGCGGGCGCTGCGGCGCTTCAGCCTCGACCTGTGTCTGGGCCGCATGGTGTACGCGAACGGCGACACCGTCTACGTGGGGCGGTTCGGCCTGACCGACGGCGAGGGCCGCCGCCTGCTGGTGGACTGGCGGTCACCGGCGGCCGAGCCGTTCTTCGGCGCCACCCACGCCAACCCGATGGGCCTGGTGTCGCGCCGCCGGTACCGGTGGGCAGACGGCCGGGTCGGCGACTACTGGGACGAGGCGTTCACCGACGACGAGCTGGCCGGGCACGCGGCGGCGCTCGACGACCAGTCGGCGTTCATCGCGAGCCTGGGCGGCAGCCGGTCGCCGCGGATGCGGGACGTGCTCGGCACCATCCAGGCCGACCAGGACGCGATCATCCGGGCCGGGGCGGCGGGGGTGCTGGTCGTCGACGGCGGGCCGGGCACCGGCAAGACGGTCGTGGCGCTGCACCGGACGGCGTACCTGCGCTATTCCGACCCGCGGCTGGCCAAGGGCCGGGGCGGGGTGCTGTTCGTGGGGCCGCACGAGCCCTATCTGGCGTACGTGGCCGACGTGCTGCCCAACCTCGGCGAGGAGGACGTGCAGACCTGCACGCTGCGGGACCTGGTGCCGGAGGGCGCGGCGGCGGCGCCGGAGACCGATCCTGAGGTGACCCGGCTGAAGTCGTCGGCCCGGCTGGTCGCGGCGATGGAGGCCGCCGTGCGGTTCTACGAGGAGCCGCCCACCACGACGCTGACGGTGGAGGACGTCACGGTGACCGCGGCGGACTGGGCGGAGGCGTTCGCCGTGCCGGACCCGGGCACCCCGCACCACGAGGCACGCGATCAGGTGTGGGCCGAGCTGCTGGCCATCCTGGCCGACCGGTCCGAGGCCGGCGAGGCGGAGCTGGCCCGCGACCGGGATCTGCGGGCCGCTTTCGGCCGGGCGTGGCCGGTGCTGCAGCCCGCCGACCTGGTGGCCGACCTGTGGTCGGTGCCGGCTTTCCTGCACAGGTGCGCGCCCTGGCTGAGCGCCGCCGAGATCCGCACGCTGCAGCGGCCGTACCCGCGGGCCTGGACGGTGGAGGACCTGCCCCTGCTGGACGCGGCACGCCGTCTGCTCGGCGACCCGCGGGCGGCCGGTGAGGAGCGCCGCCGGGCCGCCGCGATCGCCGCCGGGCGGGCCGGGATGGACCGGGTCGTCGAGGACCTGATCGCGTCGAACGAGTACGACGACGGCGAAGGCCTGATGACCATGCTGCGCCAGCAGGACCTGCGGGAGGTGCTGGCCGAGGGCGGCGCGCCGCCGGCGGACGGCCACGATCCGCTGGCCGGGCCGTTCGCGCACGTGGTCGTGGACGAGGCTCAGGAGCTGACCGACGCCGAGTGGCGGATGCTGCTGGCACGCTGCCCGTCCCGCAGCTTCACCGTGGTCGGGGACCGTGCTCAGGCCCGGCACGGGTTCGCCGGGTCGTGGGCCGAGCGCCTGGAGCGGGCCGGGCTCGACCGGATCTCGATGGCCTCGCTGACGATCAACTACCGCACCCCGGCGGAGGTGATGGCGGAGGCGGAGCCGGTGATCCGGGCGGTGCTGCCGGACGCCAACGTGCCGACGTCGATCCGGTCCAGTGGCCTTCCGGTGCACCACGGCGCCGTCGCCGAGCTCGACGCGCTCCTGGACTCCTGGCTGGCCGAGCACGCCGAGGGCACCGCTTGCGTGATCGGTCACCGGCCGTTCCGGCGCCGGGACCGGGTCCGCGCGCTGACCCCGGAACTGGCCAAGGGACTGGAGTTCGACCTGGTCGTCCTGATCGACCCCGAGTCGTTCGGCGAGGGCGTCGAAGGCGCGGTCGACCGCTACGTGGCGATGACCCGCACAACGCGCCGGCTGGCGGTTCTGACCGATTAGAGTCCGGAGACGTGACCGAGCGTCTGGACTGGAGCGACCCGACCGTACGTGAATGGGACTGCACCGTGGTGTGGTCCGATCCGGCTGATCCGGAGGCGGGCATCGTGCTCGACCGGTCCGCCTTCTACCCGGGCGGGGGCGGGCAGCCGCCGGACCACGGAGTGCTGCTCTGGGAGGGGGTGCGGACCCGCATCGTCGACACCCGCAAGGGCGACGAGCAGTACCTGATCCCGGCGCCGGGTGATCCGGTGCCGGCGGCCGGGACGACGGTGCGGGGCGCGATCGACGACGAGCGGCGGACCAGTCTGATGCGTACCCACTCGGGGTTGCACATCCTCTGCGGCACGGTGTTCCGTGACTTCGGCGCCCTGGTGACCGGCGGGAACATGCAGCCGGGCGAGGCGCGGATGGACTTCAACCTGCCGGAGGTGCCGCCCGGCTTCAAGCACGCGCTGGAGGACGCGGTGAACGCGGAGATCGGCGCCGATCGCAAGATCGTGGCGCGGGTGCTGCCGCGGGCCGAGGCGCTGGAGATCCCGACGCTGGTCCGGACGCAGGACGCCCTGCCGCCGCTGGACCACCCGGAGATCCGGGTGATCGACATCGTGGGCCTGGACGTGCAGGCCGACGGCGGCACCCACGTGGCGTCGACCGCGCAGGTAGGCCGGGTCGAGGTGGTGAAGGTGGAGAGCAAGGGCCGGCAGAACCGCCGGGTCCGGATCAGGATCGCGGACTGAGGGCGGGCCTGCCGGCCCCGGTGGGTCGCGTTATTCGGTGACGCCGGCGGTCTTGCACGCCTTCTTGAACTTGGCGGTGCACAGCTTGGCGGCGTCCACGTAGCCCGCCTCGACGACCGCCTTGACGTTCGCCTTCGTGATGGCCTGCGGCTCCAGCTTCTTGAACTGGATGTAGAGGCCGGACTGCGGGTCCTTCAGCTTGTCCGGAAGCGCGGGCTTGTCGCCGCCGTACAGCTTGACGGCCAGCTCGGCGGCGGCGTCGGCCTCCAGCTTGCCGTCCTTGAAGATGGTGACGCACTGGTCGCCTGCGAGCACGTTCTGCAGGCCCTCGACCGTCGCGTCCTGACCGGTCACCTGGACCTTGCCGTTGAGGCCCTTCTCGCGGAGCACCTCGATGGCGGCGTTGCCCAGACCGTCGTTGGCGGCGAGCACGCCACCGATGTTCGGGTACTGCTTGATCATCAGCGAGAACATCTCGCGGCCCTTGTCGTCGTCCCAGTCGGGAACGTACTGGTCGGGGCCCTTGCGGAACTCGGTGGTGTCGTACAGCTGGTTCAGCACGCCGTCATACCCGTTCTTGAACAGGGTCGCGTTGTTGTCCGACAGCGAGCCGTTCAAAGTGGCGATCACCGGGTTGGCGACGTTCTTCTCCGCGATGCACTTCTGCAGCTCCTGAGCCTGGAGCTGGCCCACCTTCTCGTTGTCGAAGCTGACGTAGTAGTCGGCGTTGCCGTTGAGGGTGAGCCGGTCGTAGTCGATCACCGGGACGTTGCGCGAGTGCGCGTCGTCGATGACCGCCTTGCCGCTGGCCGCGTCCAGGCTCGCGATGATGAGCACCTTGGCGCCCTTGTCGAGGAGCGTGTCGGCGAGCCGCTTGAACTCCTCCTTGTCACCCTCGGCGTTGACGATCTGCGCCGTGATGCCGGCTTTCTTGAACGCCGCTTGGAGGTATGCCGGGTCGGAGGTGCTCCAGCGTGCGGAGCTCTTGGTGTCGGGCAGGATCACCCCGATGCCGGCGTTGCCGGTGATCTCAGTCCCACCGTTCGACGTCGTCGCGCTGTCGCTACCGGTCTCGCCCGTGTCGCCCCCGTCATCACAGGCCGTGAGGGTAGCCGTCGTCAGCAGGCCGGCGGCGACCAGGGCGAGCAAAGACTTGCGCATGGCGATTGATGTCCTCTCAGGGTGACCCGAGCTGCGGTGGGCGCTGAACGGTCCGCCAAGTATCGGTCAACGCACAACGTGATCATCATCGGGTGGGGGCCGGGGAACAAGATTATTCATCTCCCTGCAGTGACTGCCAACAATCACCGTCTGTGATTGGCTGGTTTCTTTTCCGTTTCGGCCACCGATCTCCGGCCGAACGGGCCCGCCCACCAGCCCGTTCGGCCGCGACGAAACTGATCGGAATCGGCCATCAGGATGATCCTGTCCGCCCAAAACGCGGGGCCCGCCGCAGAATGGGCGCCATGACTCTGACGGTCCGGCTCGCCACCCACGCCGATCTGCCCGCCCTTCGCGAACTGATGGCCGCCTCCATCGCCGCCCTGCAGAAGGATTTCCTCGACGACGCGCAGATCGCCGCCAGCGCCGCGATCATGGGCCTGGACACCCAACTCGTCGAGGACGGCACCTACTTCGCCGTGGTCGAGGACGGTGAGATCCGGGGCTGCGGCGGATGGAGCCGGCGGGCCACCCTCTACGGCGGCGACCACACCGGCGGGCGCGACGCCGCGCTGCTCGACCCGGCACGGGACCCGGCGAAGGTGCGGGCCATGTACACCCACCCGGCACACGCCCGGCGCGGCATCGGACGGATGATCCTGGCCGCCTGCGAGGAGGCGGCCGCGGCCGAGGGCTTCCGGACGTGTGAGCTGATGGGCACCATGTCCGGGCAGCCGCTCTACACCGCGGCCGGCTTCACCGTCGTCGAGCGCCTGCAGGACGACCGGGGCGGCGTGCCGGTCCCGCTCGTCCGGATGCGCAAGACGATCACCAGTTGACGGCGATGTACTTCGACTCCAGGTACTCCAGGAGACCGTCGTGGCCGCCCTCACGGCCGATGCCGCTCTGCTTCACCCCGCCGAACGGGGCCGCCGGATCGCTGACCAGACCACGGTTGATCCCCACCATGCCGGCCTCGACCGCCTCGCTGACCCGCAGGCCGCGGGCCAGGTCACCGGTGTAGACGTACGCCACCAGGCCGTACTCGGTGTCGTTGGCCAGCCGGACCGCCTCCGCCTCGCCGGTGAACGTCACGATCGGCGCGACCGGGCCGAAGATCTCCTGCCGCAGGATCGGCGCGTCGGCCGGCACCCCGGTCAGCACCGTCGGCGGGTAGTAGAACCCCGGGCCCTCCGGCCGGCTGCCACCGGTCACCGCCTCCGCCCCACCGTCCAGAGCGCCCTTGACCAGCTCGTCCACCTTCGCCACGGTGTCCTCGTTGACCAGCGGGCCGACCTGCGTCTTCTCGTCCGTGCCCGGGCCCATCACCAGCGACGACATGCGCTGTGCCAGTCGCCGGGCGAACTCGCCGGCCACCGGCGCCTCGACGAAGAACCGGTTCGCCGCCGTGCACGCCTCGCCGCCGTTGCGCATCTTCGCGATCATCGCCCCGTCCACCGCGGCGTCCAGGTCGGCGTCGGCGAACACCACGAACGGCGCGTTGCCACCGAGCTCCATCGACGTGTTCACCACGTTCTCCGCGGCCTGGGCCAGTAGGATCCGGCCCACCTCGGTCGAGCCGGTGAACGACAGCTTGCGCACCCGGGCGTCGCGCAGCATCGCCGACACCACCTTGCCCGAGCTGCGCGACGGCACCACGTTGACCACACCCTCGGGCACGCCCGCCTCGGCCAGGATCGCGGCCATCGCCAGCGCCGTCAGCGGGGTGTCACTGGCCGGTTTCAGGATCACGGTGCAACCGGCGGCCAGCGCGGGGCCGATCTTGCGGGTGGCCATCGCGGCCGGGAAGTTCCACGGCGTCACCAGCACACACACGCCGACCGGCTGCCGGACGACCAGGATCCGGTTCGCTCCGGACGGGGCGGTCGCGATCGCACCGTCGCCGCGGACGGCCTCCTCGGCGAACCAGCGGAAGAACTCGGCAGCGTACGTCACCTCGCCCTTCGCGTCGGTGAGGGCCTTGCCGTTCTCCAGGCTGATCAGTCTCGCCAGGTCCGCGGCGCGCGCGGTCATCAGCTCGAACGCCTTGCGGAGCACCTCCGACCGTACCCTCGGAGGGGTCGACGCCCACCCCGGGCCCGCCGCGGCCGCCGCCTCGACCGCGGCGATCGCGTCGGCCTCGCCGCCGTCGGCGACCGAGGCGATCGTGTCACCAGTCGCCGGGTCGAGCACGTCGAACCGGCCGCCCGACGACGCGGGCACCCACTTCCCGGCGATGAAAAGGTCGGTCTCCACAACGGCTCCTTCACGTTCTCGGCTCTGCCACACCCACCCTGCCACGCATCCGCCGTCACCGACGGCTGTGGGAAGGCTGAGCATCCGGGCCGGACGGGTGTGACAGGTCGTCCCGCTGGGCACACTGGATGCATGGCTACCATCACGCAGCGCATCCAGGCCTTCCTCACCAGCCCCCGCGGCCGGCAGCTCGCCGACCAGGGCCGCCGCCAGCTCGCCAAGCCGGAGAACCAGCAGCGGCTGCGCAACCTGTTCGCCCGCTTCCAGAACCGGTCGCCCCGCCGCTGACCCGAGCGTGTGGTGGCGCGACGGCGTCGTCTACCAGGTCTATCCGCGATCGTTCGCGGACGCCTCCGGGGACGGCGTCGGCGATCTGGCGGGCCTGACGGCCCGACTCGGGCACATCGCCGGCCTGGGCGCCGACGCGATCTGGCTGACACCGTTCCAGCGCTCGCCGCAGGCCGATCACGGGTACGACGTCAGCGACTACACCGACGTCGACCCGCTCTTCGGTGACCTGGCGGCCTTCGACGCCCTGATCACCCGCGCCCACCGGATCGGGCTGCGGGTGATCGTCGACCTGGTGCCCAACCACTGCTCCGACCGGCATCCGCTGTTTCGGGCGGCGCTGGCCGGCGACCCGTCAGCCCGCGCCCGCTTCCACTTCGCCGACGTCCCCAACAACTGGCGGAGTGTGTTCGGCGGCCCCGCCTGGACACAGGTCGCCGACGGCTCCTGGTACCTCCATCTGTACGCGCCGGAGCAGCCCGACTGGAATTGGCGCGACCCGCGTACCGCCCCGTTCTTCGACGAGGTGATCCGGTTCTGGCTGGACCGCGGCGTCGACGGCCTGCGCATCGACGTCGCGCACGGCCTGTTCAAGGCGGCCGGCCTGCCGTCGCTGCCGCCCGGCACGCTCGGAGAGCCGGGCCGCCTCCGCGGCAACCCACACGCCTGCGACCAGCCCGAGACGGTCCAGGTCTACCGTCGATGGCGCAAGATCATTGAGGGGTACGATCCCCCACGCGCCCTGATCGGCGAGGTCAACCTCGACCCGCACCGGGCCGCCCGATATGTCGGCGGCGACCGGCTGCACCAGGCGTTCGCCTTCGAGTTCCTGGTCGCCCCGTGGAGCGCCGCCGCCTGGCACGACACCGCCGCCCGTCTGCTCGAGCACCGCCCGGTGACCTGGGTCGTCGAGAACCACGACGTGGTACGCACCGCGACCCGTTACGGCAACCCGGCCCGCGCCCGCGCCGCCCTGCTCACGGTCCTCGGACTGCCCGGCGCCGCCTACCTCTACCAGGGTCAGGAGTACACCCTGCCGGAGGCCGACGTGCCCGCCGACGCCCGCCAGGACCCGGCCTGGCGGCGCTCCGGTCTCTCCCGCGACGGCTGCCGGGTCCCGCTGCCGTGGCCGGACGGCTTCTCCCCGCCAGGCTCGGCGCCACCGTGGCTGCCGGTCCCACCCGGCTGGGCCGGCCACCTCGCATCGCCGGCCCTGCCGCTGACCCGCGCGGCGATCGCCCTGCGCCGCCGTCTGTCCCTCTCCCCCGACGACCCGGTCACGCTGACCGTCGACCACGACGACCGGCTGGTCGCCGAGCGCCCGGCGCTCACCCTGACGGTCGCGATGGGAACCACACCGGTCCCGCTGCCACCGGGAGAGGTGCTGCTGTCCAGCGGCTCCCTGCTAGCCGACGGCCGGCTCCCGCCCGACACCGCCGCCTGGCTGCTCCCGCCGGGCCGTCCCTGATCCGGTCCGTCATGTGACGACCGGGCGGGGGCAGGGTGGGTAGGGTGTCGGCCGTGGCTGTTCTCATCGATGTCGCGGCGTTCCGCAGTTCCGTTCCGGCCGAGGTCGCCGTGGCGGCCGAGCGGCTGCTCGGCAGTGGCGACGTGGGCGATCTCGAGCCGGTGGGCGGCGGGGCGCGGGCCGTGGTGACCGACGACGGGGTCCGGTTCGAGCCATGGGTGGGTGTCGTCGACCGGGAGTTCACCGGTGACTGCGACTGTCCGGCCCCACCGGGCGACGACGGCCTCTGCGCCCATGCGGTCGCGGTGGCGCTGGCCGCGTTCGAGGACGGCATCCGGTTCTCCGCTTCCGGGGTGCCGCACGGCGACGACGGCGACGAAGAACCGGGACGTGCCGACTTCCAGCGGGCGGCCGCGTCCCTCGGGCCACGGCAGCTGACCGAGCTGGTGGTGGTTCAGGCGATGCGGGACCGGCTGTTCGCGACCCGGCTGCTGGGCCGGGCCGGCATGCTCGGCGAGCCGTCGCTGACCGGTCTGGAGGACGCCGTCCGGGAGGCGTCGAACGTGACCGGCGGCAACCGGTGGGAGATCGCCGACGTGGAGAGCGCGGGCCTGCGCCTGGTCGCCGAGACCGAGAGCGTGATCGCGGGGACCCCCACTCCGGAGTTGCTCGACCTGGTCGAGAGGGCGATCGTGGTGTGGGACGAGCTCGCCGGATTCCTCATCGACGCCTGGGAGGTGCGCCGCACCGAGCCCGAGGAGGTCAGCGAGCCGCTGATCGACGCGCACCGGGCCCTCTGCGAACGCCTCGGACTCGACGAGGGCGAGATGGAGGACCGGATCGCCCGCCTGGCCGGCCGCTGCGACTTCGTCATGGACGCCTGACGCAACGGCCGCGGCCGGCGACGGTCAGGACCAGGAGCGAAACTCCGCGAGCAGCTCGGGCAGGGTGGGCGGCTCCAGACGGTCGGGCAGCGTGGGCAGGTCGGCCGGGGCGACCCACGCGTGGGTGAGCAGCTCGCTCTGCTCGTACGGAAGCAGGCCCTCCCGGACCACCGTCGGCCGTGACGTGGGGAACGACGCCGTGAAGAACTGCTCCGGCCCCACGAAGTGGGTGCCCTTCCAGACCGTGTCGCGCGGCACCTCCCGGTAGCGCTCGCCGATCGCCGCGGGGTCGAGGCCGGTCTCCTCGGCGAGCTCGCGCCGGGCCGCCTGCAGTGGGGTCTCGCCGGGGTCGATGCCGCCGCCGGGCGGCTCCCACAGGCGGTCGCCGGAGACCGGATCCTCCCAGTGCATCAGTAGGATGCGGCTGTCGGCGTCGAAACAGATCACCCGGACCGCCGGGCGGTGAACACTCCCCATCTCCGAAGCCTAAGCTGTCGGGAGTGGCCAAGTACTTCGACGTGCACCCGGACAACCCGCAGGCGCGCAGCATCAATCAGATCGTCGAGCTGATCCGCTCCGACGGCCTGGTCGCGTACCCGACCGACTCGTGTTTCGCGCTCGGGTGCCGGATGGGCAGCAAGGACGCGCTGGACCGGATCCGGGCGATCCGTCATCTCGACGACCGGCACCACTTCACCCTGATGTGTCACGACTTCGCGCAGCTCGGTCAGTTCGTGACGATCAACAACGCGCTGTTCCGGGCGGTGAAGGCCTCGACGCCGGGGCCTTACACGTTCATCCTCCCGGCGACCAAGGAGGTGCCGCGGCGCCTGCTCCACCCCAAGAAGAAGACGGTGGGGGTCCGCATCACCGCGCACACCACCGCCCAGGCGATCCTGGCCGAGCTCGGTGAGCCGCTGGTCTCCTCGACGCTGCTGCTGCCGGGCGAGGCCGAGCCGATGACGCAGGGCTGGGAGATCAAGGAGACCCTGGACCACGCGATCGACGCGGTGATCGACTCCGGGGACTGCGGGACCGAGCCGACCACCGTGATCGACCTGTCCGACGGCGAGCCGGAGATCCTGCGCGTCGGCGCCGGCGACCCGGGCCGGTTCAGTTCAGACGCAATTTGACGCGCAGCCCGGCCGCGCCGGGATGGTCGAGCCGTTCCAGCAGGGTGAGGGCCTGCCGCCACTGGGCGACGGCGGCCGCGGTGTCACCGGCCGCGGCATGGGCGTCGCCGAGGTGGTCACGGATGTCGGCCTCGTTGGCGAGGTCCCCGGCCGACCGGTAGAGGTCGAGCGACCGCTGGTAGGCCCGCACAGCCTTCTCGTGGTCGCCGAGATGGTGGTGCGCCCAGCCGATGCTGTCCCAGGTGGCGGCCTGCCCGTGCCGGTCGCCGAGCTCGTCGTGCAGGGCGAGCGCCTCCCGGCAGTAGCGCAGAGTCAGGTCGTGGTGGCCGTCGCGGCCCAGTGACCAGCCGAGGGCGCTGAGGGCGCGGGCCTCGCCGACCACGTCGCCGGCCGACCGGTAGAGGGGGCGGGCCTGGCGGACAAGCTCCTGGCAGTCGGCGTTGCGGCCCTGCTGGTCACGCATCCAGGCGATGCCGAACAGGATGTTGGCGAGGCCGCCCGGGTCGTCGAGCCGTTCGTAGAGACGGACCGCCTCGGCGTAGTGGGGTTCGGCCTCGTCGTACCGGCCGACCTGCACGTAGCCGCGGGCGAGGGACTGGTGGGCTCTCGCTTCGGCGCGGGCCTCACCCCGGCGGCGGGCGGCGGTGACGGCGATGCGCTCGGCGGCGGCCCAGTCGTCCCAGTGGCCCTGCCGGTCCAGGAAGTCGTCCAGCGCCCACGGCAGCTGCCAGCCGTAGTCGTCCAGGTCGGCGGCCTGGCGCAGCGCCGCCATCAGGCAGGCGTGCTCGGCGTCGAACCAGCGCAGGGCCTCGGCCTCGCCGGTCAGCGGCTCGGGGCGGACTCCGGGCGCGGGCGGGCGGATCGTCAGCGGCCGCCGTTTGCTGTCCAGGTTGAGCGCGGCGGTACGGGCGGTGTGCAGCAGGTGGTCCATGAGGCGGCGCACCGCCGGGCCGCGTTCGCTCTCGGTGAGGAGATCGGCGGCGTACGCCCGGAGCAGGTCGTGCATCACGTAGCGGCCGGGCCGGTGCTCGCTGAGAAGGCTGGCCCGGACCAGCTCACCGATCGTCTCGCCGACCCGGCCGGCCGCGTCGCCCAGCCGGTCCGCGTCGCCCGGCGGGACCGGCCCGTCCTCGGCGGCGAGGGAGATCGCTGCTGCGGCGGAGATGTCCGGGCCCGGGTGGGCGCCGAGCAGCCGGAACAGCCGGGCGGCGGCCGGGCTCAGTGATCGGTAGGACCAGGAGAACACGGTCCGCGGGTCGGTCTCGTCGTCGTCGCCGAGGCCGTCGAGGCGGGAGGCGGCGAGCTCGGCGGCCAGGTCGCCGAGCGTCTCGCCGGACCGGATGGCGGCCCGCGCGGCCAGCGTGACCAGTGCGAGCGGCAGACCGGCGGTGGCGGCGACCAGGGTGGCCACGGTGCACGGCTCGGCGGCGAGGCGGGTCGCGCCGACCCGGCCGGCGAGCAGCTCACCGGCTGCGCCCGGGTCGAGGGCGTCGAGCGGCACCGGGACCGCCCCGTGCGAGGCGATCAGACCGGTGAGCCGGTCACGGCTGGTGACGACGGCGACGGCCGTCCCGGCGCCGGGCAGCAGCGGGCGCACGTGGGCGGCGTCGCGGACGTTGTCGAGCACGAGCAGCAGCCGCCGGCCGGCGAGCAGGCCACGCAGCAGACCGGTGCGGGCGTCGAGGCCGGGCGGGACGGGCCGGCCGGGGTCGAGGACGGCGATCAGGTTGCGGGCCGCCTCGTCGGCGCTCATCACGTCGTCGCTGCGGTCGAAGCCGCGCAGGTTGAGGTAGAGCTGCCCGTCCGGGAACCGGTGCCGGGCCCGGTGGCCCCAGTGCACGGCGAGGGCGGTCTTGCCGACACCGGGCGGGCCGGTGACGACGGCGACGCGGCGGTCGGCGGCCAGCGCCCGGTCGAGCTCACCGAGCTCGGCCCGGCGGCCGGTGAACGCGATGGCGTCGGCGGGCAGTTGCGACAGCTCACCGGCGCGGCGGGCGGGCGCCTCACCGGCTCGCCGGGCGGACACCGCCGCGGACGGCGGGTCGCCGCGCAGGATCCGGGTGTGCAGGGCGGCCAGTTCGGGTCCGGGTTCGCTGCCCAACCGGTCGGCGATGGCATCCCTGGTGCGCGCGAACGCCTCCAGCGCCTGTGCCGGCCGCCCGGCCGCGACCAGGGCCGACATCTGCACCGCGACGAGGCCCTCGACGGTGGGGTGCTCGGCCGCGAGCGGGGCCAGCCGTTCGGCGGTCTCCTCGGCCCGGCCCAGGCGCAGGGAGCTGCGCCCGAGGCGGGTGAGCACGTCGAGCCGTTCGCGGGCGAGAGCGTCACGGACCCGGGCCGCCCAGTCGCCGGGCACCCCGGCGAGAGCCTCGTCGCCCCAGCCGTCGAGGGCGTCGAGCAGCAGCCGCCCGGCGTGCTCGTCGTCGCCGGCCTCCTCGGCGGCGCGGGCCTCGAAGACCTGGCGGCGGGCACGGTGCAGGTCGACGAGGTCGGGCTCGCAGTCGATCAGGTAGCCGCCGGCGGCGAACCGGAGGCTGCCGGCACCGAGGACGGGGTCGAGGATGCGGCGCAGACGGGTGGCGTACGGCGCGAGCGGGGTGGCCGACCGTGGTGGCGAGTCACCCCAGACCCGGTCGATCAGGGTGCCGGCCGGCACCACCTGGCGCGGAGTGAGCAACAGGGCGGCGAGCAGGCAGCGCTGTTTTCCGGGGCCGAGGTCGACGTCCTGACCCTGATACGACAACTGCATAGGGCCCAGCAGTCGCCAGTGCATGATCGGTTGTTCCCCCGGTCGCTCCCCGCTACGAGATTAGAACAATTGCCGACATGCAATCGATTTGCAAACGGGGATCGGCACCATGGTCCGGCGTCCACGGGCCACGGGGGGTCGTGGGCGCTCAGCCATGTCCATGACGGACGATCGCCGGGGGGTGGGCCGAGCCCTCCCCCGGTTCGCCGTCCGGTCAGACCTGCCGGTTCTCGAAGAGGTCCAGGGGCACGGCGGCGGCCAGCGCCGCGGTGCCGAGATCGTTGGGGTGCAGTCCGTCGCCGGAGTCGAAGCGCGACTGCATCCGGCGTGGATCCCTCCGGTCGCGGACCGCGGCGTCGAAGTCGATCACCGCGTCGTAGTGGCCGGCGGTCCGGATCCAGTGGTTCAGGTCCTGTCGCTTGGCCTCGTTGGCGGGGTTGTCGAACTTGCGGGCCGCACCACGGAACGGGAGCAGCGTTCCGCCGTACACCCGCAGGCCGTTGATCCTCGCTCTGTCGATCAGCGCGCGGTGCCCGGCGATCAGGCGGGCGGTGGTCAGGTCCGGATCGTTGCCCAGGTCGTTCACGCCGATCAGGGTGACGAGGTAGCGCACGCCGGGGTGGTGGAGCACGTCGCGGTCGAAGCGGCGCAGTGCTCCCGGGCCGATCGACGCCTTCGCGTGGGCGTGTCCGGTGCGGTCCTCGTAGCCGAAGAGCAGCCGGTTGCCGCTGAGGCCCGCGTTGAGCACGCCGCGGGGGCGGCGCGCCGCGCGCAGCCGGGTGGACAGCAGGTCGGGCCAGCGGTGGTTGGCGCTGTCGGTGGTCCTGGTCCCGCAGGTGATCGAGTCGCCGAGAGCGACGATCGCCGCGGCGTCGCGGACCGCGCGGACGCTGACGGCGGTCAACCACAGGTAGCGGGTGGTCCGGCGGCCCCGGCGCGGGGTGTCGACGGCGGTGGCGTCGCCGGCGACGATCAGGTTCGACTGCTTGGCCCGCGGGCTGACCGTGCCGACGTGGACCTCGCCCGGCAGGTAGAGGCTGATCACCAGGTCGGCGCCGGGCTCGACGATCAGGTCGCACCGGTCGCTGACCAGGGTGTTGCCGGGAGCCAGCAGGACGTCGGGGGCGCCGTCGAAGGTGAGCGGCCGGAGACTGCCCGGAACGGTGTCGCAGGACCCGGCCGTGCCGGCGCGCACCCCGATCGTGGCGGCGCCGATGCGGACGGGCTCGGCGCCGTACTCGTTGGAGAGGGTGACGCGGGGCAGGTCTCCGCCGACACTGGTGTGGACCACCTGGCGTACGGTCTTACCGGCCAGCGTGAGAGCCTTCTTCGCCGGGACCGCGGTGGGCGCGGCCGCCCAGGTGCCGACGCGGGCCGGGCGGTGGTAGACGGGATCACCCTCGCCGGCCTCGCCGGGGGTGCCCATCACGACGGTCGCTCCGGCGCCGGCCAGCAGGAGGCCACGCCGGGTCACGGCGCGGTAGAGAGCCGTCCCCGATCGACCGGTAAGTAGGCTTTTCGTGGATATGCGGTTAAAGTACGTATAGTTACGGTTCGCCGTCAAGCCACCCTCCGGTGTACAGCGCCCCCGGCAGGGCGACAACCGTCACACTGCCGGGGGAACCGTCACCTGGGTGTCACGCCGTGGTGCAGGCCAGGTTCTGAACAGTCGGGGCGGTCGTGCCCGATGCCAGGAAGCCGAACGTGACGTGGCCGTTGGCCGGCACGCTCGCGTTCCATCCCTCGGGCGCCACCGTCACCAGTGATCCGCTGCTGGTCGCCTTGCCGCTCCAGACCTGGGCGAGCTGCTGCCCGCCGGGCCAGGTCCAGGTGATCTTCCAGTTGTTCACCGCCGAGGTCCCGGCGTGCACCATGACCTCGCCCTGGAAGCCGCCGGTCCACGACGACACGATGCTGTACATCGCGGTGCAGCCGGCCGGGTTGGTCGGCGTGGAGGGCGACGGGCTGCCCGGGTTGCTGGGCGACGGGCTGCCGGGGTTGCTCGGCGACGGGCTGCCCGGCGTGCTCGGGGACGGGCTCGATCCGCCGCCGATGCCGGTGACCTCGCCGTTGCCGCCGTCGAACACCACGTCGGAGCAGCCGTAGAAGGTCTCCGTGCTGTCCGAGCGCGACCACACCGAGTAGATCAGGTGCTTGCCGGTCTTGTTGGCCGGCAGCCGCCCGGTCCAGTAGTAGTGCCCGTCGTCGGTGCCCGGCCCGCCGTTCGCGGGCGGGTTGGTCACCTGGTCGAACGGCGTCGGCTCGAGATCGCCCCAGGCCAGCGGCTTGGTCGGGTTGTAGCCGTCCTTGGTGATGTAGAGGTAGAACGTGCCGGGGTGCTTGGCCCAGTTGTTGTACTTGAACTGGACGTTCGCGCCGGCCGTCAGGTGGGTGGTCGGCCAGTCGTTGCGGGCCAGGTTGAAGCCGCTGAAGTTGTACGGCCCACCGGTCCCGCCGCTGCACAGCTGGCCGTCCGGGATGAAGCCGTTGACCCGCCCGGCCCCGTCGGAGCGGAGCACGGCGAACCAGTTGTAGAGCGACGAGACGCCACTGGCCGCGACCGCCGCCGCGCAGGCTGCGTTCTTCGGCTCGATCGCGCCGGTGGACGGGTTGCGGCCGTCCTGGTAACAGAACCAGGTGCGGCTGCCGGGCACCTGGATGGCGCCGTGGGCCTGGGCCGGGCCGCTGGGCAGTGCCAGGATCCCGGCCGCGGCGGCGAACAGGGCCACCGCGACCAAACGTAGACGTTTCATGATCACCCTTGGGGGAAGAGGCGGGCGTACTCGGCGTAACCGGTGGCCACGTCGACCTGCGCCCAGAACCGGTGGTAGTTGAAGGTCGGCGCGGGGCCGCCCTTCAGGTAGGCGTCGACCTTCGGGAAGTCCGGGTCGCTGCGGTAGAAGCTGCGGATGTCCAGGAACGAGACACCCGGCTGGATCACGTCGCCGTTCGGCATCTTCCCGGTCCAGCCCGGCGGGATGTAGATGCCCTGACCGGTGGAGGCGTTGTAGACGTCGTCCATCCGGTTGTAGTCGGCGCGGGTCTCGGTCACCGAGACGCCCTTGCCGTCCTTGTGCGTCCAGATCGCGTCGAGCAGGTTCTTCGCCGCCGTCTTCGCCGCGGTGTTGCCGGACTTGGCGGCGTAGAAGGTCAGCAGCTTCGCGAACGAGCCGGCCACACCGAGGTCGGTGCCCTTGCTCTTGACCGTGACGTGCAGGCCGGTGTTGGCCGCCGGGCTCGACGGGTTCCACGTGGCCGGCGCGCCGGACCAGGTCAGGTCGGACGGGATCTCGAAGCCGGTGGAGGTGATGGTCGAGTTGGCCAGCGCCCAGGTGACCCACTTGTCGAGGATCGACTTCGCCTTGGCGTCACCGGTCGTGTAGTAGTACTCGGCCAGCCGCTCCAGCGACCAGGTCTGCATGCCGAACCACTGGTTGGACGGCGGGTCGGCGTAGACCGGGGCCTCCACGTAGGCCAGGCCGTAGAAGGTCGGCGTGCCGGCCGGCCGCGCCGAGTAGTTGCCGTTCCAGCTGTTCGTCGCGCCGCCGGCGATCGCGCCCTCGGACGACTGCAGCCACTGGTAGAACTCCAGCTGCCGGCTCAGGCTGGCCTGCCAGTCGGCCTTGGCGGTCGGCGACTTCGGGTTGAAGGCGCTGACGTTGGACAGGATGTAGGCGGCCATCGGGTTCTGGTAGCCGAAGTGGCTGGTGCTGGAGCCGATGCGCCACGCCCAGGCGGCGTTGGTGTCGTAGGCCCCGCCCCAGGCGTAGTACCACGACATCAGGTTGTTGGAGGCGTTCTTGCCGGTGCCGGCGGCACACGACGTGGACGCGCAGCCGGGCTGCTTGAAGTACTTGTCGTAGAGCGAGTAGCGCAGGTAGTCGCCCATCTTGGCGGCGTTCGCGACGGTCGTCGAGATCTGCGACTGCTTGCCCTGCTCGGTGGCCCACTGCAGCGCCCAGTAGGCGACCTGCACCGCGCGGGCGTCGGCGTCCGGCGCGTTGGTGTACTTCCACTGCTTGGCGTAGGACGCGTCCTTGGTGAACAGGTCCAGGTAGCCGTTCGGGCCGCCGTGCTTGAACGTGTCGCAGGACGGCTGCGGCACGGTCTCGAAGGTCGACTCCTGCGCACCGCGCTGGAACGTGTTGATGTACGCGACCCGGGTGGTGCCGTCACCGCAGCGCCCGAACCCGTACGTGTTGTCGACGTCCAGCAGCCAGTGCATGCCGTAGATGTCGTCGGTGCCGTACGCGCTCTTCAGCTCGGCGGCCAGCGGGTCGGTGCCCACCGAGACACCGGTGTCGAGCTGCGACGGGTACTGCGAGGGCAGCGGGTACTCCGCGGCGTACGTGGCCGGCTTGGACGCGTTGTAGGCCGCGTTCGTCGGCTGGTCGGCGTGCGACGGGATGATGTACTTCTCCATCGTGGTCCAGGCGCTGTTGAACGGCGCCCAGTCGCCGGTGATCCGCGAGTTGGCGGCCTCCAGCCACAGCCAGTAGGAGAACGCCTCGCTGGTGGTCTCGTGACCGTGGTCCGGCGCCTCGTCGATCAGCGTCTCGATCGAGTGGTAGGGCACGCCCTCCGGGCTGAAGTAGCCGTTGGCCGGGCTCTTCAGGTCGTTGTAGAGCTGCGTGAACCGGGTGTCCACCGAGCCCGGCTCGGTGACCGTGACGCCGAGCTGGGCCGCGGTGTAGCCGGTCGAGGTGGCCGAGATGGTCGCCGTGGCCCCGGCCGTCGCGGTCGAGGCGGCCGCGACCGTGACCGACTGGCCGGTGCTCCAGTTCGACGGGGTGAAGGTGAGCGTCGCCGGGGTCACCGTGACCGCGGTCGACCCGGCGCTGCGGGCCACCGCCACGGTCACGTTCGCGGTCGGCGCCTTGCTCAGCGCGAGCTTGAACGCGCCGCTGGCGCCCGGGTTGATCGCCAGCGAGGTGGCGTCGGCGACGATCGCCGGGGTGGTGGCCGCGTCCACGAAGACCGGCACGTCGGCGGTGCTGCTCTTGGTGCCGGCGTTGTCGTACGCGATGGCCTGCACGCGGTAGGCGGCGGTCTGCGCCGGAACCCCGTCCCAGGAGTACGTGTACGGCGCGGCCGTGTCGGTGCCCAGCAGCAGCCCGTCGTGGTAGAACTCGACCTTGCTGATGGTCTGGCCACCGGCCGCCGTGGCGGTGGCCGCGATCGGGATGGACGCCGGCGCGGTGTAGCGGGTGTTGGCGGCCGGGCTGGTGATCGCCACGGTCGGCGCGTTGGCGGTCTGGTTGCAGGCGGCGCCGTTGAGCGTGAACGCGGTGGGCACCGGGTTGGCCGAGCCGAACGTGCCGTTGAAGCCGGTGCCGATGGTCGCGTTGGTGCCCAGCGACCCGTTCCAGGCGGCGTTGTTCACGGTGACGTGCTGGCCGCTCTGGCTGTAGACGCCGCTCCAGCCCTGGCCGGCCCTCTGCGCGGCGTCCGGGAAGTCGAACTCGAGCTTCCAGCTGGTCAGCGGGTCACCGGTGTTCTTGATCTGGATGTCGCCGGTGAAGCCGCCGGGCCACTGGCTCTGCACCTTGTAGACGACGGTGCAGCCGGCCGCGGCATAGGCCGGGGCACCGGCCGCGAGAACCGCGCCGGCGCCGAGGACGGCGACGCCGGCGACGGCCACTTTGCGCCGGAGTCTTCCGGCCGGTCTGGGGGATGGGGTCACGGGGAGTTCCTCTCCGCCTGTCGGGCCGGCGGCGACCGTCCGGAGACGGGAGCCGCCGGCTCGACGGCCTACGGGGTGGTGGAGCAGGTGATCGGGGACGGAACGGGGTTGGTGGTGCCGGTGTTGCTGCCGAGGAATCCGAAGGTGGTGGAAGCCCCGGACGACAGCGCGCCGTTGTAGCCGGCGTTCGCGACGGACACGGCGGTCCCGGTCTGGGTGGCGGCGCCGCCCCAGCTCTGCGTGACGACCTGTCCGGCGGTGTAGGACCAGCCGACCTTCCAGCCGGTGGTGGCGGTGGTCCCGGTGTTCTTGACGGTGACCTCGCCCTGGAAGCCGCCGCCCCACTGGCCGGTCACCCGGTAGGTGGCGGTACAGCCGGCCGGGGTGACGGGTGAGACGGAGACGGACGGGGAGACCGTGACCGACGGGGGCACCGATATCGACACGGAGGCCGACGGCAACGGGCTCGCCGAGGACGACACCGACGG
Source organism: Actinoplanes sp. CA-252034 (assembly GCF_050956125.1). Taxonomy (NCBI): domain Bacteria; kingdom Bacillati; phylum Actinomycetota; class Actinomycetes; order Micromonosporales; family Micromonosporaceae; genus Actinoplanes; species Actinoplanes sp. CA-252034. Next base: position 3,363,721 of record NZ_CP191846.1, on the reverse strand, counting down.
GGTCGGGCTGGCCGGGCCGCCCTGCCGGTCGGCGTAGAGGATGCCCCGGCCGTTGGTGCCCAGGTAGACCCGCCCGTAGACGCGGGGGTCACCGGCCAGGGCGTCACCGGCGTTGCCGTACTGGTGCCTGTCGTCGTTGATCCGCACCCAGTAGGCGCCGGAGTTGTCCGACCGGAAGACGCCGTCGACGCCGTCGACCGTGCCGACCAGGAAGACCGCGGGCCGGGTGGCGCCCGGGGCGGCCTTGCCGAACGCCACGTTGACGCCCTCGGAGACCCCGCCGCCGATGGTGGCGAACGTCTTGCCGGAGTCGGTGGAGCGCAGCAACCCGGTCTTGCCGGCCAGCCACACCTCACCGGCCACGCCCGGCACCGCCTTCAGGTTGACCCGGCCGTCGGCGGGCATCGCGGCCGTCGACGCGGTGAACGTCGCGCCGCCGTCCGTGCTCGTGTAGAACCGGCCGGCGGCGTACCCGTAGAAGGTCTTGGGGTTGACCCGGTCGCTCTCGACCTTGGCTCCGGCCGGGATGCCGGTGGCGGGGCTCCAGGTGCTGCCGCGGGTGGTCGAGTAGTGCACGCCGACGCCGGCCGGCGACCAGACCACGGCGTTCGCGTCGGCGCCGACCGCGACGGTGCCGCCGCCGGTCACGCCGGACGGCTCCTGTCCCTGGTACCAGCTCTTGCCGCCGTCGTTGGAGACGCCGATGTGCGGCGCGGCGTCGGCGTTGCCGACTCGGACGAAGAACGACGGGCTGAGCTCGGCGAAGTCCAGGCCGGTGTTGCTGCCCAGTGACGGGGTGTCGTGGAAGCCGGCGGGCACCGTGTCGAGGTCGGCGTGGTGGAAGCCGCCGATGTCGCCGAGGGCGCTGACCAGGGGCGCGCCGGTGGGCGGGCTGGCCAGGTCGAGGACCGCGGTCTCCTCCAGGCCCTTGGCGTACGGCTTGATGGTGACCGTGGTGTTGCCGTCCCAGTTGGTGAGGTCGGTGGTGCCGTAGACGGTGGCCCCGGTGCCGTAGAAGAGCCGGTTGGAGTCGAACGGGTCGATCGCGAGGGACTCGTTCATCCAGCCGAGCTTCGGGCTCTCCTCGGGCAACTGGGCGGTGCTGTTGAAGTCGAGCCACGGGTTCGCCGAGATGTCCAGGGTGTAGCGCTTGGTGCGGCTCGGGTAGCTGCTCCAGTCCCAGGCGCGGGTCCAGGTGGCCCCGTAGTCGGTGGAGCGGAAGAAGATCGCGTCCGGCCACCAGGAGATCTGTGTGGCGACCATCAGGGTGCCCGGCTTCTTGGCGTCGACGGTCAGCCCGGAGTAGCCGTAGTAGCGGTCGGCGACCGGGGTCGGGGAGATGTCGGTCCAGACGCCGGTGGTGGTGTCGAGGCGGACGACCTGGCCGGCCGCGCCGTCGTACGGCCCGCCGGTGTCACTGGTCGCGATGAAGAGGTATCTGCCCTGGATGACACCCTTGTGCGCGAGATATCCGGTGGGCTGCCCGGCGACCCGCTCCCAGGTGGCGCCGGAGTCCAGCGACCGATAGAGCGGGTTCTCCTTGTCGGCCACTCCGACGTATACAGCCGGTGACGCAGGGTCGAAGGTGACCCATGTCAGACCTTGGTTCTGATTCAGATAGCCGTTCGGATCGGCGGGGTCGGCGACGTAGTTACCGACGTTCGGGAAGTCGGCCACTTTTCCCCACGTGACGCCATAGTCGGTGCTGCGCCAGAGCCCGTTTCCGCCCTCGGCGGCGAAATAGACGTTCCGGTTGTTCCGCGGGTCGACGGCGAGCCGCTCCCCCATCCCCCGGCCGGGCATGTTCCCGCCCACCTTGAACGGCAGATACGTCCGTGACCAGGTGTTTCCCTTGTCGGTGGAGCGCAGGATCGCGCCGTTGTTCGGGTCCCAGGAGTTCGTGTACATGCCGACGGCGGCGTAGACACGGCTCGTGTCGACCGGGTCGGGGGCGATGCTGAGGACACCGTTGTGACCCCAGTCGTCCTGCCCGACCCAGTCCAGCAGCGGCGTCCAGCTCTGCGTCGACTGAGTCCAGCGGTAGGCGCCGCCGATGTCGGTGCGCGCGTAGACGAGGTCCTTCTCGCCCGGGTTGAACACCACGCCGGGGACGAACCCGCCACCGTCAATGCGAACGTTCTTCCAGGTGTAGGGCTCTGCGGGGGCGGCGGCGGCGCCCTGTGGACCGGAGGCTACGACGACCGCCGTCGCGGCGGTCACGAGCGCCGCGACGATGGCGAAGCCGGGGGACCTTCGCATGGGGGATGACCCTTTCATTGAAAGGTATGAGTGGGAGCGCTCCCAGAAGCGTCGGTCGATGTCATCTTCATGTCAAGAGCCGGAAACTTGGCGGTGACTTTCGGCGGGCTGTCCGCCTCCTCAGAACCAAAGCGACATTCAGTGACATTTGGCCGCTGGAAGGGCTGTGTATCATTCGGCCGGAACACGCAGGTCGGCACCATCCGAGGCGCCGGCCGGCCGGCCCGGACAGAGGCCGGTTGGGCCACTTTCCGAATACGTGGCGTAACCGCGGGTACGGCATAGCGGTGGAGGAGATTGCATGAAGGTTTGCGTTATCGGGACCGGCTATGTCGGCCTGACCACGGGCGTCAGCCTGGCCTTCCTCGGCCACGAGGTCACCTGTGTGGACCTCGACCAGGCCAAGGTCGACATGCTGCGCGGCGGCAAGTGCCCGATCTACGAGCCCGGGATGGAGGACCTGCTCGCCGAGGCGGCGCAGAATCTCACCTTCACCACCTCGTACGAGGAGGCCGTCCCCGGCGCCGACGTCGTCTTCGTGGCGGTGCAGACCCCGTCGGCCGAGGACGGCAGCCCCGATCTCCGTTACCTGCGCCGCGCCGCCGAGAGCGTCGCGCAGAGCCTGAACCACGACTTCACCGTGGTGGTCAACAAGTCCACCGTGCCGATCGGCAGCGGCAACTGGGTCGACGCCATCCTGCGCGACTCGTTCGTGCAGCGTGAGGACCGGCCGGAGGGCGTCGAGTTCGCCGTCGCGTCGAACCCGGAGTTCCTCCGTGAGGGCAACGCGATCGCCGACACCCTCTACCCGGACCGGATCGTCATCGGCTCGGACAACCCGCGCAGCCTCGAGGTGCTCAACCGCCTCTACCGGCCGATCATCAACCAGACATTCACCGCGCCGAGCTTCCTGCCGCGGCCGGAGGACGCCAACGCGGTCCCGCTGGTCTCCACCGACCTGGCGTCGGCCGAGCTGATCAAGTACGCGGCTAACGCGTTCCTGGCCCTGAAGATCAGCTACGCCAACGAGATCGGCCAGCTCGCCGCCAAGGTCGGCGCCGACATCACCGAGGTCGCCCGCGGCATGGGCCTGGATCAGCGGATCGGCTCCCGGTTCCTGCAGCCGGGCGTCGGCTGGGGCGGCTCCTGCTTCGGCAAGGACACCAAGGCGCTGATCGCCACCGCCTCGGAGTACAACCTCGACATGCCGATCGTGAAGGCGGCGCGCGAGGTCAACAGCCGCCAGCGGGCGATCGCCGTCGAGCGGCTGCAGGACGAGCTGCGCATCCTGAAGGGCCGCAAGATCGGCCTGCTCGGCCTGGCGTTCAAGCCGAACACCGACGACCTGCGTGACGCGCCCGCCCTGGACATCGCCAACTCGCTGATCGCGCGCGGGGCCCGGGTCAAGCTGCACGACCCGGTGGCCACCAGCCGTTTCCGCGTCGAGCAGCCGGAGCTGGCGGCGTACCTGAGCGACAGCATCGACGACGTGTTCGCCGACTGCGACGCGGTCGTGCTGGTCACCGAGTGGGCGCAATACCTCGAGCTGGACTGGTCGAAGTTCGTGGGCCTGATGCGCACCCCGATCCTGCTGGACGGGCGGCACGTGCTCGACGCCGACCGGATGCGCCGGCTGGGCTACCGCTACGTGGCGGTATCCGGATAAAACGCACGTAGACGTACGTCAACCGCCGCGGGGGCCATGGGCCGCCGCGGCGGTTTCTTTTCGCGGGTTTAACGAGGCGCTCAGCCCGAACCCAGCAAAACCGGCTCACACCATACGCGAGTGCCGTTTAGTCCGGACAAATACGGGTAAATCATCACCGGTGAGGTCCTGGAACGGTAGGCTCTTCCGCCAATCTCCTTAACCGGTTAAGGTGCGGGTGGGTCGCAGCGATATCGTTACCGACTCGATCGCGCTGAAATCATTGCGCAACTTGCCGGTTACCTCTTGACTGTTGGTCAAGAAGCGCTTCGGACGGCGGTGTCGCAAGATGCCGGAGGCGCTATATGACATAGGGAGCGGTATGTTCGTTCAACGTGGGAGTTCGCGATCGCGGGTTGCGCTCGCCGGTGCCCTCAGCGCGGGCCTGGTTCTCGGCTTGAGCGCCTGCGCGGACAGTAAGGAGAGCGGCGGGACCGGCACGGTTCCCGCCACGTCCCTTGGAGCCATCGACTGCTCGCCCTACACCGCGTTCGGTGACATCAAGGGCAAGGAAGTCACGATCTACACGGGCATCGTGACCCCGGAGGACGCCCCGCAGAAGCAGTCCTACAAGCCTTTCGAGGACTGCACCGGCGTCACCATCAAGTACGAGGGCGACAAGGCCTTCGAGACCCAGGTCCTGATCCGCGCCGAGGCCGGCAACCCGCCGGACGTCGCTTACGTGCCGCAGCCGGGCCTGCTGCAGCGTCTCGTCGCCACCGGCAAGGCCAAGGAGGCCCCCGCCGAGACGGCCGCCCTCGTCGACAAGAACTTCGGCGCCGACTGGAAGGCGTACGGAACGGTCGACGGCAAGTTCTACGCCGCTCCGCTGGGCGCCAACGTGAAGTCGCTGGTCTGGTACTCCCCCAAGGAGTTCACCGACAACGGCTACACCGTCCCCACCACGCTCGCCGACCTCAAGGCCCTGAGTGACAAGATCGCCGCCACCGGCAAGAAGCCGTGGTGCGCGGGCATCTCCTCGGGTGAGGCGACCGGCTGGCCGATGACCGACTGGATGGAGGACTTCTACCTCCGGCTCAACGGCGTCGACGCCTACGACAAGTGGGTCAAGCACGAGACCCCGTTCAACAGCGCCGAGTCCACCAAGGCTCTCGACGCCGTGGGCGAGTACCTGAAGAACGACAAGTACGTGAACGGCGGCCTCGGCGACGTCAAGAGCATCGCCAGCACCACGTTCCAGGACGCCGGCCTGCAGATCATCGAGGGCAACTGCTCGCTGCACCGCCAGGCCAGCTTCTACGCCGCCAACTTCGACAAGAACACCAAGGTGGCCGAGGACGGCGACGTCTACGCCTTCTACCTGCCGGGTGAGACCGCGGACAAGAAGCCGGTTCTCGGTGGTGGCGAGTTCGTCCTCGCGTTCTCGGACCGTCCGGAGGTCAAGGCCTTCCAGACGTTCCTCGCGACCGACACCTGGGCCAACGCCAAGGCGAAGGTCTCCTCGGGCTGGGTCAGCGCCAACAAGGGCCTGAAGATCGAGAACCTGGTCAACCCGATCGACCAGCTGTCGGCGAAGATCCTGCAGGACCCGAACGCGCAGTTCCGCTTCGACGGCTCGGACATGATGCCCGCCGCGGTCGGCTCCAACGCGTTCTGGAAGCAGGCCACCAACTGGATCACGGGTCAGGACACCAAGAAGACCCTCGACGCGATCGAAGCTGCCTGGCCCAAGTGACCAGATAGCTGCACCGGGGCCGGTCGGGATATCGCCCGACCGGCCCTAGCAGTCTGATCACTTCTGTTCTTCACTTAAGACCTCACACCCCTCCGTACGCACTGAGGAGGAACGGGCCGCGTGTTCACCACCGCCACCACGACATCTCAGAAACTCCTGCAGATGGGCGCGGCGATCCTTCTGTTCGCCGCCGTCATCGGCCTGATCCTGTTCATCGCGGGCCGGTTCACCGGCAAGCGTGATCGCGCGGTTGCCGCGCTCTACCTCGGCCCGACCGTGCTGATGCTCAGCGTCGGGCTGCTCTACCCCGGTCTACGCACCATCTACCAGTCGTTCCTCGACGCGTCGCTGAAGAGCTTCGTCGGGTTCGACAACTACGCGACGATCCTCAGCGATCCGGAGCAGCTGTCGGTTCTGCGGAACACGGCGTTCTGGGTGCTGGTCACCCCGTTCGTCGCGACCGGCGTCGGCCTGCTCTACGCCATCCTGGTCGACAAGGCCCGGATGGAGTCGTTCGCCAAGGCGCTGATCTTCCTGCCGATGTCGATCTCGTTCGTCGCGGCCGGCGTGATCTGGAAGTTCATGTACGAGTTCCGGCCCAACCAGGGCACGGTCAAGCAGATCGGCCTCGTCAACCAGATCATCGTCTGGCTCGGCGGGGAGCCGCAGCAGCTGCTCATCGACTCACCACTGAACACGTTCCTGCTGATCGCCGTCATGGTGTGGATCCAGGCCGGCTTCGCGATGACCGTGCTCTCGGCGGCCATCAAGGCGATCCCGGACGACATCATCGAGGCCGCCCGCCTCGACGGCGTCGGCCCGTGGGGCATGTTCCGCTTCGTGACCCTCCCGGCGATCCGCCCGGCGGTCATCGTCGTGGTCACCACGATCGCGATCGGCACGCTCAAGGTCTTCGACATCGTCCAGACCATGACCGGTGGCCGGTTCGACACCAGCGTCATCGCGAACGAGTTCTACAGCCAGACCTTCCGCAGCGACAACCGGGGCCTCGGCGCCGCGCTCGCGGTGGTGCTGTTCATCCTCGTCATCCCGATCGTCGTCTACAACATCCGCCAGCTTCGCCGATCGGAGGCGTGATGACCACCGCAGCACCCCTCACCACCACGCCGGTCTCGAAGACGGAGACCAAGAAGCTGTCCGCCGCGGCGACGGCGAAGGCGAAACTCACCTCACCGTGGGCCTCGCTCGCCGCGGTCGTCCTGGCCGTGCTCTGGACGATACCGACGTTCGGGCTGCTCATCACGTCCTTCCGCACGACCGAGGACATCCGGCGCAGCGGCTGGTGGACGACCTTCACCAACCCGCTGTTCACGCTGGACAACTACAAGGCGGTCCTGGACCCGGAGCAGGCCGGCGCCAACCTGCCGGACTCGTTCCTGAACTCGCTGGTCATGACGATCCCGTCGGTGCTCATCCCGCTGTGCCTGGCGTCGCTCGCGGCGTACGCGTTCGCGTGGATGAACTTCCCCGGCAAGAACATCCTGTTCATCGCGATCTTCGCGTTGCAGATCGTCCCGCTGCAGGTCACCCTCCTGCCGCTGCTCCAGCTGTTCGTGGCATGGGACATCGACGGCACGTTCTGGACCGTCTGGCTGTCGCACTCGACGTTCGCGCTGCCACTGGCGATCTACCTGCTGCACAACTTCATCAAGGAAGTGCCGTCCAGCCTGATCGAGGCGGCCCGGATCGACGGCGCGGGCCACGTGTCGATCTTCTTCCGGGTGCTGTTGCCGCTGCTCACCCCGGCACTGGCGGCGTTCGGCATCTTCCAGTTCCTGTGGGTGTGGAATGACCTGCTCGTCTCGCTGACGTTCGCCGGCTCCCCGGCGATCTCCCCGCTGACCGTGCAGCTGTCCAACCTCACCGGCACCCGCGGCACCGCCTGGTACCTGCTGTCCGCCGGAGCGTTCGTCTCGATCATCGTGCCGGTCACGGTGTTCCTGCTGCTCCAGCGCTACTTCGTCCGGGGCCTGCTGGCCGGCAGCGTCAAGGGCTGACCCGTACCACCGCTTCAACCGCACCACCGCACCACCGCACCACCGATTCAACCGATTCAACCGAGAAGGCCGCATCCTCCGCAGAGGGTGCGGCCTTCTCCGCGCCCGACGGCCGCGTCCCTTGACGAAAACCCTCATCCGGTACGCCCGTGAGCGCCCCCGACAGCAACCTTCCCCGCCCCGCCATCCCGCCCGGGGCGCCCCGCCCCGGCCGACGACAGGGTCCCCCGCCGTCCCGCTCGCCGTCCGGGGCTGAAGCCGGTCGGTTCAGCGCCGCCCGTGCCCGCCCCGACCTCTCCCGTCACCGGCACCGAATCCGTTCAGCACCCCACCCCGCTCCCCGGCCGACACCAGCCCCGTCCCAGCACCGCGCGCCGCCGCGGGCCGTCCCCGCCCGTCTCCCAACGCCCCGGGCCGCCCCCGCCCGTCTCCCAACGCCCCGGGCCGCCCCTGCCCGCCTCTCAGCCGGTGCGGCGGGTGTCGCGGTCGCCGGGTCGCAGCGATCGGTAGGCGATCAGCCAGCTCCCCGCCAGCAGGATCACCGGCAGCAGGTAGGTGGCGCCCACCGCGGCAGCCAGATCGGGGCGCAGCGCCTCCCGGGACGGCTCGTCGAGGGCGAGCATCGCCGGCACTCCCCCGTCGGCGCCCGGCATGACATGCGTGACCAGGATGCTGAGGGTGACCGCGGTGACCGCGCCCGCGAGCGCGTTCGACAGTTGCACGACAAGCGCGAGCAGGGTGGTGCCACGGGGTGTCTCGGCGTGGTCGAGGTCCCGCAGCGCCACCGTCATCGTCGGCATCAGCGTCGCCCCGGAACCGGCACTGAGCAGCACGGTCGCCGCCATGATCCACGGGTAGCCGGCGTCGGTGGCGGTCGTCGCCAGCAGCATCGCACCGCCGAAGGTGCCGAGCGCGGTTCCGGTGAGCACGATGCGCCGCGCCGGGAACCGGTCGACGAGCCGCGTCGCGACCTGCGCCACCAGGCCGACCGCGACCGCCGACGGCACCCCGATCACGCCGACCAGCGACGCCGGATCCCCCTTGACGCCCTGCACGAAGAGCGGCAGCACCGCCATAGACCCGAAGTAGGCGGCCGCGAAGCAGATCAGTACCCCGGCGCCGGCCCGGACCGGCCGGTGCCGCAGCAGCCGCAGGTCGACGATCGGATCGGCGATCCGGCGGGCCCGCCACACGAACCCGCCCAGCATCGCCAGCCCGGCCATGATCAGAGCGAGCCCGACCGCGAACCCGGCGCTCTCCGGCCGGTCCACCAGCGTGGCACCGAACACGACGGTCACCGCGCCACCGGAGAGCAGCACGAGACCACCCCGGTCCAGCCGCCCGTCCCGGTCCGTGCGGTCACCGCGACCCGGCCCCCTATCCGGGTCCGGGCGGTCACCCGAGCCGGTGTGGTCCGAAGCGCCCGAACCGGCGGAAGAGCCGACACCAGCGGGAGAGCCGACACCGGCGGGAGTGTCTTGGGGCAGGATGCGGGCGCAGACCAGGGTGGCGAGCAGGCCCAGCGGGACGTTGAGCAGGAAGATCCAGCGCCACGAGGCGGTGTCGATCAGCCAGCCTGCCAGCAGCGGACCCAGCACCGGGCCGATCACCAGTGGCAGGACCAGCAGGCTCATCAGGCGGCCCCGGGCCTCCCGCGGGGCAGCCCGGAGGCCGATGGCCTGGCCGACCGGGTTGAGCAGGCCGCCACCGAGGCCCTGGAGCACCCGGAAGACCGCCAGCGACGTCACGTCCCACGCCAGTCCGGTCAACGCGGAGAACAGGGTGAACACGAGCAGCGCCGTGAGGTAGACACGGCGGGCCCCGAACCGGGCCGAGAGCCGGCCGGCCAGCGGAATGACCGCGACCAGGCCGAGAAGGTACCCGGTGGTCGCCCACTGCGCGGCCGGCAGGGAGGTGTCGAGACCGGACACGATCGCGGCCACGGCCACCGTGGTGACGGTCGTGTCGATCACGACCATCAGACCACCGAGGGCGAGTGCCAGCCCGATCGCCCGGACCCGGGGTTCCAGCGGCGTCCGGGCGGGAACGGCGGGCGGGTCGGCATACGACATCTCTGTCACGGATCAAGGCTCGGCCCTCAAGGAAGGTTGAGGTCAAGCCGTGGCGCCCACGAGGGTTGAAGTCGAGCTGCGGCGCACGACGAAACGTTGAAGTCGAGCTGCGGCGCACGACGGCCGTACCCCCCTGAAAGGAGCCGGTCCCGGCCGAAACCGGGACCGGCAAGGGGTGTTACGGCTGGCTGCGCGGGCTGTCCGGAGCCAGGGTGTCGATGAACTCGTGCGGGCTGTGCAGATCGGTGGTGCGCCGGGCCTGGTCGGCCTCGGCCTTGAGGGTGGCGGCCAGGCCGGCCGCGTCGACGCCGGGGACCGAGGCGACCGTGTAGTAGGCCTTCTCGGAGAGGGCGTACGCGACGCGGTAGTCGTGGGCGGCGAACGCCTTGGACGCGCCGCCGAGCAGGACGTCGGCGGCCTTCAGCGCGAGCTTGCCCTTGCCGGCCGGGACCTTGGCGGCCAGACGGTTCGCGGCCTCCCAGTAGGCGGCGGTGAGGAACCGGTCGCTGTTGTCCCGGTCGAACTGGCTGAAGTCCCAGTTGACGTCGATGTAGCTCATCATCGAGTTGTTCTCGTCACCGGCGTTGGCGAAGTAGAACTCGTTCGCCGGGCCGTAGTCGACACCCGTGGCACTGTCGTAGCCGTCGTGCGGGTGGCTCATGCCGAGGTGGTGGCCGACCTCGTGGATCTGCGTGGTGGTCAGGCCGTAACCGGCGGCGACCACGTCCGGGGAGACGAACGAGAACACGTAGCTCTGGGTGCCGGTGACGTAGTCGTCGTCGGCGACACCGAGGCCGGGCGTCGGAACGCCCTCACCGACGGCGTAGTTGAACAGCGGGATCTCGTAGTCGACCTTGCCCTGGTCGTCGAGGGCGCGGTCCAGGTTCTCCTTGTTGTACAGGTACAGGTTGGCGAACGCCGGGAAGCCGGTCTCCGGGTAGCAGGACTCGTCGGTGGCGGCCGCACCGAGGTAGCACGCCTCGGCCTTGGCGTCGAAGGGCAGGTCCTGCGTGTCGTACGACAGCTTGTTGCGCCAGCGCAGCTCGGCCAGCTCGGCCTTGAGCAGCGACGGGGTGGTGTACTCCTCGGACGCGTCGACGCCGGGCCAGCCCTCGTACGTGTTGTCGTCGATGTTCAGCGTCTTCGGCGGCTCGGCCGAGGGCAGCTCCACCGGGTAGAGCGGCGACGACGTGAACAGCAGGTTCAGTGCCACGTAGCGGGTGATCTTGCCGAGGTCGCCGGCGAGGGCCGACGCGGCACGGTAGCCGCCCGCGGTGTACTCCCAGCTCGGCGGCATCCGGTAGTCCTCGACGCCGTCACCGTCGAGGTCACGGTTGTCGACGTCGTAGTTGCTGGTCCACGACTCGGGACCGGCGGACAGGTCGTGGAACCAGACGCGGCGGGTGCTGCCCAGGCCGGTCTCCTCGTCGTCGGCGGTCGTGCCGCCCCAGGCGATCACCTTGCGGCTGGCCCGGTTGGCGCCGAAGTCGTAGCCGGTGTCCGGGTCGGGCTCACCGATCTTGGTGTAGACGTGGTGCTTGAAGTCGGCACGGCCGTACCAGTTGATGAAGAAGACCGTGTTACGCCGCGTGTCCACACCGGCCGGCGCGTTGTAGGCCAGCCACTTCTCCACGCTCGGCGCGTCGATGAAGTTGTTGTTCGCGATGTCCAGGACGTTGTTCTCCTGGGCGTTGTACTGCTGCTGGAACGTCGTCAGGTCGGCCGGCTTCGCGAGCTTGCCGAGTTGGCCGAAGAACTTGTCCTCGTACTTGCGGTCGGCGTAGGTGAGCTTGTAGTCGTATTTGTAGGTGATGCCGAGCTTCTCGGTGACGCCGTAGTTCAGGCGGGACCGGACCACCGGCTCGTATCCGCCGGCCAGCTCGCCGAGGAACGCCTTCTTCCCCACCTGCTGCGGCTCGTAGCCGATGAACACCACGTTGACCGGCACCTTCTCGACGAGGCGCGGCTGGCCGCCCGGCTTCAGATAGCCGTACGACGACCCGGCGGCCGCGGCGGATCCGGCGGGTCCCACCGAGGCTCCGACGAGGACCGCGACCGCCGCCACGGTGAAAGATCTTCTCCATCCCATGTGGTGACACGCTGCCATCAACGCAGGCCGATGGGAACCCCCGTCGATGCGTCTTTGACTATCCTGTCGCGCATGTCATCGCCTGCCCTGCACATTCGGGGACTCTGCAAGACCTTCGGGACGTTCCGGGCGGTGGATCACCTTGACCTGACCGTGGCGCCGGGCACCTTCCACGGCATCGTCGGGCCCAACGGCGCCGGCAAGTCGACCACCATCGGCATGGCCGTCGGCCTCATCGTCCCGGACGCCGGGGAGATCAGCATCCTCGGTCACGACGCGATCGGCGACCGGGCGTCGACACGCGCCGTCACCGGGGTCCTGCCCGACGGCCTCGACCTGCCGGAACGGCTCACCGGCGCGGAGCTGCTGCGGTACAGCGCGGGGCTGCGCGGGCTGTCGCGTGCCGCCGCGGCCGAACGCGCGGCCGAGCTCATCGAGGTCCTCGGCATCACCAAGGCCGCCGCCACCCCGCTCGCCGACTGCTCCACCGGCAACCGCAAGAAGGTCGGCCTCGCCCAGGCGCTGCTGCACGCGCCCCGGCTGCTGGTGCTCGACGAGCCGTTCGAGGCGGTCGACCCGGTGTCGGCGGCGAGCATCCGCCGGGTGTTGCGCCGGTTCGTCGACGGCGGCGGGACGGTCGTGCTGTCCACCCACTCGATGCTGCTGGTCGAGCAGATGTGCGACGACGTCACCGTCATCCACCAGGGCCGGGTGGTCGCCGCGGGCCCGGTCGCCGACGTGGCCGGGGGCATTCCGCTCGAGGAGCGGTTCGTCGAGCTGGTCGGTGCCGAGACCAGCGGCGGGGACGGCCTGGCGTGGCTCGTCCGATGAGCGCCGTCCTCACTCCCGCGCGGATGCGGGCCACCATGTTCCAGCGCTCGCTGCGCGAGCATCCCGGTCCGGCGGTGGCCGCGCTCGTCGGTCTGCTCGCGGCCGGTTGGCTCATCAGATATGGGGTGTACGGGGACCCGCACACCCTTTCCCTCCTGGCCGGCACCTGGGTGCTCGGCTGGATCGTGCTGCCGCTCATGCTCGGCGGCGGTCGTGGCCGGGTCCGCCCGTCGCATCTGCGCCTAGAGCCGGTCGACAGCCTCCCCGCCGCGATCGGGCTGCTCACGGCGTCGGCTGTCGGCATCGGGCCGCTGGTGTCGCTGGTCGCGCTGGCGTCCCTGCCGGTGCACGCCGCCCGTCACGGGTGGCGTGGCGTGGTGATCGCCGGGCTCGGGGCGCTGCTGCTGTGGCTGGCCGGGCTGATCGGGTCGGCGTTCGCCCTGGAGGCGATCGGGCACGCGGGCGGGCCGGTCGGTGCGGTCCTCACCGGCGTGTTCACCGGCACCGTGATGGGCGCCCTGGGCTCGGTGTGGGCGGTCGCGCCGTGGATCACCGCCCTGCTCGACGGGACGCCCCCGCACATCGTGCGCTGGTTGCCGTGGTTCCCGGGGAGCTGGCCCCTCTCCGCCGTGACCGGCTCGCCCGTCCGTGCCTTCTGGACCGTCACCGGCCTGCTGACCCTCGTGGTGGGGTTCGCGCTGGCGTACCTCCTGCTGGTCCGCCGCGCCCTGGTCTCCGGGACCACTTGGCGCCCGCGCCGCTCCCCCACGCCGCCCTCGATCGCCCCCGCCGCACCCACCCCTCCCGCCGCAACGCCCCCTGACCCCGCCGCACCCACCTCGCCCACCGCGACGCCTCCTGACCCCGCCGCACCCACCTCGCCCACCGCGACGCCCCCTGACCCCGCCTTTTCCGATTCCGGTGCGTCCGCCGGGGCGTCCGTTGGCCGGCGGCTCGTCGGCGGCTGGTGGGGGCCCGGTCCGGTGTGGGCGGTCGCCGGGCGGGAGTTGCGCACGTGGAGACGGCATCCGCTGCGAGTGCAGTACCTGGCGTTCGCCGTCGTCTACGGGGCGCTCCTCGCCGGGCTGCCGATGATCGCGAACGCGGATCTGCTCGTCCCGTGGGCCGGCGTCTTCACGGCGCTCTGGGCCGCCGCCATGTCGGCCGGGCTGGTCGGGCTCGACGGGACCGCGCTGTGGATGCCGTTCACCACGCCCGGCGGCGAGCGGGCCGAGGTTCGCGGGCGGGCGCTGGCCTGGCTGCTGCTGATCACCCCGATCGCGTTGGCGCTCACCGCCGCCGGAGTCCTGCTCGCGCCGCAGATCGACCCGCTGCCCGCTCTCGCGGTGCTGCCGGCGGTGCTGGGGGCGGGCGCGACCGTACCCGTGTGGGTCTCGCTGTTGCGGGTCCGCCCGGTGCCGGATCCGCGGCATCCGACGTCCGCCGACAATCCGACCGACATCATCAGCGTGCTGGTCGCCTCCGCGGCCGGCCTGATCGCCGCGGCCGCGCCGATGGCCCTGATCGTCTGGGGCCCGGGCGGGCTGCGATGGCTCGCCCCGGTCATCGGTCTCGCGGCCGGGGCCGCGATGTGGGCCGGCGGCGCCTGGCTGGCCGACGACCGGCTCGCCACCCGCAGCGCCGAAGTGCTCACGGCCGCCGGTCAGCGGACCAGTCCACCCGAGACGGCGATCCCGCTGAAGTGGGACGCCGACGGGTACCGCGAGAACCGCGCCACCGCCTGGGCCCTGGTCCTGCTGACGGTCGGCTGGATACCGGTCGTCCCGCAGGGCCTGATGGTGCTGGTCTTCGACATCACCGGCGGCTGGATCGTGGCGTCCCACTTCACCGGATCGGCCCGAACCGGGACGGCGGTCGCGATGGTCGCTCTCGGCGGCGCGCTTCTGTTGACCGGCCTCGTCCTCTGGGGCCGCCGCCCCCGGCCCACCCCAAAACACCGCTGTTGACCGGCCCCGTCCTCTGGGGCCGCCGCCCCCGGCCCACCCCAAAACACCGCTGTTGACCGGCCCCGTCCTCTAGGGCCGGCGCCCCCGGCCCACCCCAAAACACCGCTGTTGACCGGCCCCGTCCTCTAGGGCCGGCGCCCCGGCCCGCCCCATGACACCGCAACCTGCCCCGAGCGCGCCACCGCAGCCGGTCCGGAACTCGACACCGCCGGTCCGGAGCTCACCAACGCAGCCGACCCGGAGATCGCCGTCGGGCTGCAGTGGTCACCGCCACGTGGTGGCCACGTCAGTCGATGGGAGCTCTCGAGGTCGAGATCCGCGCCCCGTCCCCGGGATCTCTGCGAAGTGGACGGCCTTCCCATGGCCGCCATCACGCACCCGGTCGAGTCGGCATCCGGACTGGTGAGCTGCGGGCCTCAGCCGGGTGGACGCGGGGACAGGCGGCCACGCAGGACTTCCGCGCCGGGGCCGGTGAGTCGTGGCAGCGCCACGGCACGACCGGTGGTGACCAGCAGCAGGGCGGCGATCGGGCCGCGGGCCTCGGGACCGTCACCGTGGGACCAGGTCAGATCGGTGGCCGTCAGCCGGACGCCGGTCATCATCCGGGCCGACGCGAGCGGTGGCGGGAAACGCATGGTGAGCACCCGGTGGGTGGCGGCAGCGGCCGCCTCCGGTGGGGTCGCATGATCGATACCCAGGGGGACGGCGATGTCCTGCGCATGGACCAGCAGGTCGATGAGCGTCTCCATGGGGGTCACACCGATGTTGCGGCGGCGTAGGGCGGCGGTGTCCCGAATGTTCGACACCAACTGCTGCGGGGTCCACGCCGCGGCCCGGCGGCGCGCCGCGGCCTGAATGTTGGCGTTCATGCTGCCGCGCCAGTGCCGCAGCATGTCGGCCAGGTCTCGCCAGCCGATCTGCTGCAGCGTGAGGTGACCGGCCACGTCGCGGACGGTCCAGCCGTCACACAGTGACGGCTGGTCCCACTGGTCCACGCGAAGCCCGTCGAGCAGGTCGGCGGTGGCAAGCCGCTGCCGGTGGATCTCGGGCCAGGGATTCATATCGCTCCCACTGATCCGGAAGGCGGGTTGAGGACGGCTGCGGTCAAGGCCTGGAACTGGGCGGACGGGTCGAAAGCGGAATCCGGAACGGCCAGCTCGTGGAGGACGACGCCGGTCCAGTGGTTCATGAGCAGGGGGGCATGCCGGCTGGGATCCGTCGAGCCGGCGGCTCCCAGCCAGGTCAGGAACCAGGCGTTGACGCGGGCACCACCGGCCAGCAGGCGGGCGCGGAGACCGGGCTGGATGCCGGCCTCGACGAGAATCGCGTATCGGGCCAGGGTGAGGGCGCGGTGGCGACCGGTGGCCTCGTGAGCGAACAGGGTCATGACCAGGGCCAGCTCGCTCGGGGTGGTCGGCATGGACCGGAGTGCCAGCTCCTCCCAGTTGTGCCGCTCGCGGTCGACGAATCGGTCGACGACCGCCTCCAGCAGCGCGGCCCGGGTGCGGAACAGATTCGACGTGGAACCGGACGGCAGGGCCGCGGCGGCGTCGACTCGTCGGTGGGTCAGACCGCGGATGCCGGAATGCCCGACCACGTCGATCGCGGCGTCCAGCACGTCTTCTCTCCGGCTCCCCACACGGGGACACTACCTTCGTAGTCATCAAGACTACAATCGTAGTTTCACCATCCGCACGAGCCGGCGGGGCCGCACCCCTTGAGGGGCACGGCCCGGCGGGTTCAACGCGTGTAGGGGCCGCCTCCGTGGTGGCCACCCTGCCAGTGCTTGTTGCCGTGGTTGTAGTTCCAGCCGTAGTGGACCTTGAGCGCCCAACTCCCGCTGTGGAAGCCCCGATAGATCTTGAAGCAGCTGTACCGCTCCCACCGGTTCTTCCACTGGCCGATCCTGCCGATCCGGTGGCAGGTCCGCGGGCTGTTGTAGAAGCCGTGGATCCGGTCACGGCGCTGGAAGTCCAGCTGATGCGTCGTGGCGAGCCGGGCGCCGGGTGTGGTGGTCGCCGGGGTCGCGGTCGCGGGACCGGCGGCCACGCTCACGCCGGTGGCGACGGCGACGCCGGTCATGACGAGCGCACGGGTCATCTTGTTCATACGATCACCGATTCTGGAGGGAAAGGGTAATTTCTGGACAACCTGGATCGTATGAATCCACCGGCGCCCGCAGCCGGGGAAACGCGCCCCCGAAAGAATGAACTCCCGCAGCTCAGCTGCGGGAGTTCATACTTTCAGCCGGTACTGTGCTCGGCCGAAGAGTGGAGGTCAGACCGCGATCTTGGCACGAGCGGACGGCCGGAGATAGACCGCCCAGGTGATCACCACACAGAGCGCATAGAACCCGATGAACGCCATGTACGCCGCGTCCGCGTCCTTGTAGGTCAGGAACGACTGCCGGAAGGCCAGGTTGACCAGCACCCCGCCGACCGCGCCGATCGCGCCGGCGATGCCGATGACCGCACCGGAGATCCGCCGGGCCCGGTGCTCGTCTCCCGCGTACTTCTGCTTGAAGATCGCCGGGATCATCTTGTAGGTCGAGCCGTTGCCCAGTCCGCTGAGGATGAACAGGGTGATGAACCCGACCAGGTAGAGCGGCAGGGACCGCTGCTGCGACGCGAAGAGCACGATCGACGCGCCGGCCGCCATCGCGATGAAGTTGATGAAGGTGACCTTCGAGCCCCCGAACCGGTCGGCGAGCGCCCCGCCGACGGGCCGGATCAGCGAGCCCAACAGCGGGCCGATGAAGGTCAGGTAGGCGGCCTTGACCGGGGTGTTGAAGGTCTCCGCGAACTGCACCTGCAGCACCTGTCCGAAGGCGAACCCGAAGCCGATGAAGGACCCGAAGGTGCCGATGTAGAGCACCGACATGACCCAGGTGTGACCCTCCCTGGCGGCGTCGCGCATGCCGCGCTTCTCGTTGCGGGCCTGGGTCAGGTTGTCCATGTAGATCGCCGAGCCGACCGCCGCGATCACGATCAGCGGGATGTAGACGCCGGCCACGAGGCCGGGGCTGCCCGCACCGAAGGTGGCCAGCACGAACAGTCCGACCAGCTGCACCGCGGGGACGCCGATGTTGCCGCCGCCGGCGTTGATGCCGAGCGCCCAGCCCTTGAGCCGGTCCGGGTAGAACGCGTTGATGTTGGCCATCGAGGAGGCGAAGTTGCCACCACCGACACCGGCGAGCGCCGCCAGGATGAGCAGGGTCGAGTACTCGACGCCCGGCTCGATCAGGAACGCCGCCGCGATCGACGGGATGAGCAGCAGCGACGCGCTGATGATGGTCCAGTTACGGCCACCGAAACGGGCGACGGCGAAGGTGTACGGGATCCGCAGCGCCGCCCCGACCAGCGTCGGCACGGCCGTGAGCAGGAACTTCTGTGCCGGGTCGAACCCGTAGGCGGGGCCGAGGAACAGCACCATGACCGACCACAGCGACCACACCGAGAAGCCGATGTGCTCGGAGAAGATCGAGAAGATCAGGTTGCGCTTGGCGATCTGCTTGCCGCCGTTGTCCCAGAACGCCGGGTCCTCGGGCCGCCAGTCGTCGATCCAGTGGCCCTTCAGCGTCTTCGCCTCGGGCCTTTCCGGCGAGATCGTGGGAAGTGTCGCAGTCATCTCAGGCTCCCAGAATGATGTGACCGTCATCGACCCGAACCGGGTAGACGGTGATCGAAGGCTGGCCGGACTGGGAACACCCGGTGGCGAGGTCCCATGCGTAGAGGTGGAGAGGGCAGACGACGACCCGGTTGTCGATCTGACCGTCCGCGAGCGGGCCGCCCTTGTGCGGGCAGACCGCCTGCACCGCGCGCAGGGAGCCGTCGCGGAGGCGGAAGACGGCGACCATGTCGGGCCCGACGGCGTAGGTGCGTCCTTCGCCGAGCGGGATCTCGTCGAGGGGGCCGAGGACGGTCTCGGCGATGGGGGCGATGGTCATGAGCGCACCGGAACCTGAGGGAGAACGGTCAGGGGAAGGGAGGTACGGAACTGGCCGGGCGTGGCCGGCACGGCCCGCTCCTTCCAGGGGTCCTTGTAGGCCTGCACGGCCTCGTCGACCGCGGCATCCAGGGCTTCGGCAATGCCGTCGGTGTCGTCGATGACGATCTCGCGGATCCGCTCGATGCCGATCCGGGGCACGAACGCGTAGGTGCGCTCCAGCCAGTTCGCGTTCTCGCGGTAGTACTGCAGGAACCGGCCGGTCAGGCGGATCACCTCTTCGGCCGAGTCGACCGTGCAGAGCAGATCGCCCTTGCGGATGTGGGCGCCGGCGGCACCGCCGACGTAGATCTCCCACTTACCGCCGTCGATCGCCACGACACCGAGATCCTTGACGTACGCCTCCGCGCAGTTACGCGGGCATCCGGTGACGGCGAGCTTCATCTTGCCGGGACCTTCCAGGCCCTGATAGCGCTCCTCGATCGCGATGCCCAGCGCGGTCGAGTCACCGACACCGAATCGGCAGAAATCAGAGCCGACACAGGTCTTCACCGTGCGGAAGCTCTTGCCGTAGGCGTACCCCGACGGCATGTCGAGGTCCGCCCACATCGCCGGTAGCTGCTCCTTCGGGATGCCGAGCAGGTCGATGCGCTGGCCGCCGGTGAGCTTGACCATCGGCACCTTGTACTTCTCGGCGACCTCGGCGATCCGCTTCAGCTCGGCCGGGGTGGTGACGCCGCCCTTCATCTGTGGGACGACCGAGAAGGTGCCGTCCTTCTGGATGTTGGCGTGCACCCGGTCATTGATGAAGCGGGCGTCGCGCTCGTCGACGTACTGGTCGGCCCACATCATCTTGAGCAGCGAGGCGAGGCCCATCTTGCTCTTGGCGTCGTGCTCGCCGCCGGGCACCAGCTTGTCGAAGACCGCCGAGACACTCTTCAGCTCGTACGTGCGGATCGCGGCCATCAGCTCCGGCTTCGGCATCGGCACGCCCGGGACGTACCAGGAAGCCGCCGGGTCCTCCTCGGCCTCGCCGCCGGCCGCCCACTCGACGATCCGCTGCACCAGCGGCTTGCAGGTGCCGCAGCCCTTGCCCGCCCGGGTCTTGTCCATGACACCGGAGACGGTCTTGCAGCCCGCGTCGACCACACCGCAGATGGCGCCCTTGCTGACGCCGTTGCAGTTGCACACCTGCGCGTCGTCCGGCATGTCCTCCGGTTTCACGTCGCCGGTCGGGGCGCCGATGTCGAAGAGCATCTCGGCCCGCTCCTCCGGCAGGGCCTGGGCGCGGTCGAACGACTGGATCAGGCTGGCGGCCTTGCTGTTGTCGCCGACCAGGATCGCGCCGGCCAGCGCCCCGTCCCGGATGATGAGCTGCTTGTAGACGCCCTTCTTCGGCTCGCTGTAGATGATCACCTCGTCGTCGTCGGCCTCCGGCGCGATGAGGCCCATCGAGGCGACGTCGATGCCCGCGACCTTCAGCTTGGTGGAGAGCTTCGAGCCGGTGTACGCGGCCTCGAGGTCCCGGCCGGTGATGTGGTCGGCGAGCACCTTCGCCTGGTCCCACAGCGGCGCGACCAGGCCGTAGAGGTTGCCACGGTGCTGGGCGCACTCGCCGACCGAGTAGATGTCGTCCTCGTCCTGCACCCGCATCTGGTCGTCGACCACGATGCCGCGCTCGACGGTCAGCCCGCTGTCCGCGGCGACTCCGGTGTTCGGCCGGATGCCGGCGGCGATCACCACGACGTCGCACGGGATGACCGTGCCGTCGGCCAGCTTGACCCCGGTGACCCGGTCCTTGCCGAGGATCTCGGTCGTCATCGCGTTGGTGATGACCTTGATGCCGAGCTTGTTCTCGACGCTGGCCTGCAGCATGTGGCCGGCCTTCTCGTCGAGCTGCCGTTCCATCAGGTGACCCGCGGCGTGCAGCAGGGTCACGTCGCTCAGGTGGTTCTGCAGGCCGCGGGCCGCCTCCAGGCCGAGCAGGCCGCCGCCGATCACGACCGCGCGCTCGTGGTCGCGGGCGTAACGGATCATGCCGCGGGTGTCGTCGAGCGTCCGGAACGCGAAGACGCCCTGGTGGAAGCCGCGCTTCGGGTTGTGGATGCCCTTGATCGGCGGCGTCCACGAGCTGGAGCCGGTCGCGATGATCAGCTTGTCGTACGGGGTGGCCGTCCCGTCGGTGGCGTACACCTTCTTGGCGTACCGGTCGATCCGCTCGATCCGTACCCCGGCGTTGAGGGTGATGCCGTTGTCGGCGTACCAGCTGAGGTCGTTGAGGTAGATCCCGGCCTCGTCCTCCACCCCGGCGAGCAGATTGGACAGCATGATCCGGTTGTAGTTGCCGTAGGGCTCGTCACCGAACATCGTGATCGAGAAGTCGCCGCCCCGGGCGAGGATCTCCTCGACAGTGCGGGCGCCCGCCATGCCGTTGCCGATGACTACGAGTCTCTGGGTCATCAGATCTCCACCAGTCCGAGGTCCACGATCACGGTTCCGTTCAATCCGGCCGGCGCGGCGAGCCACAGCTCCACCGTGGTGCCGCCGGCCAGGTCCTCCAGCACCCGCAGCGGCACGTGGACGTCACCCTTGGCGCCGACCGGGAAGTACCGCATGGGTGCTCCGTCGCGCATCAGCACGACGCAGATCAGTTCGCCGCTGGCGTTGCCGCCGCGGAAGTAGACGGCCTGGCCGGTCGTCCCGGCCGGAACGGTCCAGCTCAGAGCCGGGCTCAACGGGGCCGGCCCGTCGAGGCCCTTGCCCTCGAAGGTGAACACGCCCTGCAGGAATCGAGGTGTGGAGTACATGGTCAGAAGCTCCCGTCTTCGGCTTTGGCCAGGGCGATCGCGCACACCTTGAAGGCGGGCATCTTCGAGTGGGGGTCGAGTGCCGGATTGGTCAGCGCGTTCGCACCGGGCCAGTGGAACGGCGCGAACACCGTGTCCGGGCGAATGCCGTCACTGAGGCGGGCCCGCAACGTCGCGGCGCCCCGGCGGCTGCGCAACTCGACCAGGTCACCGTCGGCGATCCCGTGCCGGCGGGCCAGGTCGGGGTGGATCTCGGCACGCGGTTCGGGCAGCGCCACGGTGAGCGCCCGTACCCGTCTGGTCTGGTTGCCGCTCTGGTACTGCTGCATGTTGCGGCCGGTCGTCAGCACGTACGGGAAGGTCGAATCGGGAAGCTCGGCCGCGTCGCGATGATCGACCCGGACGAACCTGGCGCGGCCGGAGGCCGTCGGGAAGCTCTCACCGAACAGCCGCGGCGTCCCCGGGTGGGTCTCGTCCGGGCACGGCCAGAAGACGCCCTGCTCCTCCTCGATGCGCTCGTAGGTGATGCCGGCGTAGTCGGCGATCCCGCCGGCGCTGGCCCGGCGCAACTCCTCGAACACCGCACGCGGCTCGTCGGTGAAGAACCCACCGCGACCGAGGTGCCCGGCCAGCTCGTTGAGCACCGTCAGGTCGCTCTTGACCAGCGGCGGAGGCGGCAGCGCCATCTTCCGCCGGATCACCCGGCCCTCGAGGTTGGTCATCGTGCCCTCCTCCTCCGCCCACTGGGCGGTCGGGAGGACGACGTCGGCGAGCTCGGCGGTCTCCGACCGGAAGATGTCCGAGACGACCAGAAAATCAAGATCCTTGAGCTTCTGTACGACGTTGTTGGTATGCGGGGCGGACACGACGAGGTTGCTGGCCAGGACCCACAGGACACGGACGCCGCCGTCCGTCCTTATTCGCGAGATCATCTCGTACGCCGAGAGGCCCGGCCGTGGCAGCTCATCGGGTTCGATGCCCCACACCGCGGCGACGTGCGCTCGCGCCGCCGGGTCGTCGAGCCGGCGGTAACCGGGCAACTGGTCGGCCTTCTGCCCGTGCTCGCGCCCGCCCTGCCCGTTGCCCTGCCCGGTGATCGTGCCGTACCCGGCGAAGGGCCGGCCGACCAGGCCCAGCGCGAGCGCCAGGTTGAGCCACGCCTGCGCGGTGTCGGTGCCGTTGCTGTGCTGCTCGGCGCCCCGGGCGGTGAGGATCATGCTCGGGCCCTCGGTGGCGAGCAGTCGCACGGTCTCGCGCAGTTGCGCCTCCGGGACGCCGGTCATCCGCTCGACCCGCTCCGGCCAGTACGAGTTCGTCGCAGATCTGACGGCCGCGAAGCCCTCCGTCCGCTCCTCGATGTACTTCTCGTCGACCCAGCCCTCGCGGATCGCGATGTGCAGCATCCCGTTCGCGAGCGCCAGGTCGGTGCCGGGCAGCGGCTGCAGGTGCAGGTGAGCGCCGTTGGCCGTGTTGGTGCGTCGCGGATCCACCACGATGTGCTTGGCACCGTTCGCCCGTCCCGCGTCCAGGTACTGCATGGACGGCGGCATCGCGTCGGCCGGGTTCGCACCGACCAGCAGCACCGTTCGCGCCTCGGCCACGTCGGCCAGGGGGAACGGCAGGCCGCGGTCGATGCCGAGGGCCCGGTTCGCCGCGGTCGCCGCGCTCGACATGCAGAACCGCCCGTTGTAGTCGATCGCCGACGACCGCAGGGCCACCCGCACGAACTTGCCGAGCGCGTACGCCTTCTCGTTCGTCAGCCCGCCGCCACCGAAGGCGCCGACACTGTCCGGGCCGAACTCGTCCTGGCTGCCCCGGATCGCGGTCACGATCCGCTCGTACGCCTCGTCCCAGGACGCCTCCCGCAGGGGAGACTCGCGGTTGCCGGGCTCCTTGCGGACCAGCGGCGTCAGCAGCCGGTCCGGGTGGTCCAGCAGGTCCGCCGCGGTGAAGCCCTTGGCGCACAGGCCGCCCCGGTTGACCGGGAACTCGGCCGGCTCGAGCCGGACACCCGGCATCCCCAGTCGTGTGGGAAGCTCGGGCGTCAGCGTCATTCCGCACTGCAGGGCGCAGTACGGGCAATGCGTCTGGGTCGCCGTCACACCGAAGATGTTCTCGGCTCGCCGTTAACCCTTACGACGCTTAGCGGTGACGCTGTTGTTCAGGAATCCCTACAACGGCCCCAGCACGGTTGTGACTACAAACCGCTACGGACGGTTGTGAGGATTGCGCTATCGAACCGACGCAGAACCAGGTCGGCGACCTGCGCGTCGTGGCACAGCGGAGGGGTCACCGAGTCGGCGCCGGCGTTGTGGAGCGTGCGGTAGAAGAGCCCTTCGGCCAGCAGATAGGCGGCGATGGCGACGTTCTTCGCCCCGTCGGCCCGCAGTCGCGCCACGACTTCGGCGACCCGCGGCCCACTGCCGGAGGTGTAACCCAGCTCGACCCGGCCGGGAAGCTCGGCCGCCACCTCCCGGATGCCCTGCACCCACAGCGGATCCGACGAACCGGCGGACGCCAGCACCGTCGCGTCGGCGTGGGCCGGCACGTTACGGCGCAGACTGTCCAGGAAGACGTCATCCGGCCCGAGCGGCGAGGTGACCGGAAACCCGGTCCCGGCGACAGCGTCAGCGATGTCGACCCGAACGTGATACCCACAGGACAGCAGCAGCGGGACCACGACGGCGGCCTGCCCCTCGAAGCCGCCCCAACCCCCAACCGCCTGCCGCTCGAAGTGGCCGCGGCTCGCCTTCTGCTCGTCCATCACTCCGGCGACCACGTCGGCGACCTTGGGCTCCTGCACGTCGACGTAGCAGAGTCGGACGTCCAGGCCGGGCCGGCGGCGGGCCACCGAGGCGGCCAGCTGCTGGATCTGCCGACGGCCGGCGGGTGAGCGGGTGCCGTGGGCGACCGCGATCAGGGTGGGGTACTCGCTCATGGGGCATCTCCTCAAGGCATTGCGGTGGGGAGCGGCCCGGCATCGCATCAGGCTCGCGGTTCGTTCCGGCCCGGACAGTCCCCGGGGTGATGCCCGATGACCGCGCCGGCCGTTGCTGGTTCAACGTCTTGTCCTGGTGGCCCGGCATGGACATCGGGCGCTTCCAGACCCGGCCTCGTCGCCGGATTCAAGCCGACCGCCAAGCGCCGATTCCTATTGGCCGCTTACACAGGTCGACGTGTTGCTCAGGTCGACGTCTCACTCAGGTCGACGTCTCACTCAGGTCGACGTCTCACTCAGGTCGACGTCTCACTCAGGTCGACGTCTCACTCAGGTCGACGTGTTGCCCATGTTGACGTGTTGATCAGATGGCTTCGGTTGACGTATTGATCGTGTGGATCAGGTTGATTGAGTTGACGTGTTGATCGGGTCGAGCTGACGCGGACTCGTCAGGCGGCCTCGTCAATGCGTAGACGGTAACCCCGTTTGATGACCGTCTCGATGTGCTTGCCGGAGCCCAGAGCGGCACGCAACCGGGCCACCGCCACGTCGACCGCGTGACCGTCGTTGCCCCTGGGCAGGGCCGATGCCAGCTGCTCCTTCGAGACGACGGCGCCGGGCCTGCGGGCCAGCGCGGAGAGGATCGACATCGCCGCGGGGGCGAGCGCGTGTGGCACCTCGTCGATCAGGACGGCGTGGCCGCGTACCTCCAGGGTCGTCCCGGCGACCTGGAGCCGGACCGCGCGCCGCGGCAGCTCGTCGGTGACCGTCTTGATGAGCGCGCCCAGACGGTAACGCTCCGGCATCACCGTGGGGATGCCGCGCTCGACCAGCGGCGCCGCCGTCACCGGCCCGACGCACGCCGCGAGTGTCCGGAAGCCGAACGCCGTCGCGACGTCCGCCTTCGCCTCCTCGGCGATCTGCAGGAACGCCTTGACCGCGGGCGCGCTGGTGAACGTCACCGCGTCGATCTGGCCGGCTGCCACCTGCTCGGCGAGCCGGCGCACCGGGGCCACGTCGGGTGGCAACGCCCAGCGGTAGACCGGCACCTCGACGACCGCCGCTCCGGCCGTGCGCAGCGCTTTCACGAACTCGGTCTGCGGCTCACCGTGCTCCTGCACGACAATCCGGAGCCCGGCCACGCCGTCGCTGAGCAGCCGTTCGAGCACCTCCTCGGAGGCTTCGGTCTTGGCCGCCCAGTCCTCGATGAGCCCGGCCGCGCGGATCGCGCCGCACGGTTTCGGGCCGCGGGCGATGATCCGCGCGTTGCGCAGCGACTCCCGCAGCGTCTCGGCCAGCCCCCAGCCCTCGGCCGCCTCCAGCCAGCCGCGGAACCCGAACCCGGTGGTGGCGACCACCAGATGCGGTTCAAGGCCGATGCAGGCCGCCGTCGCCGCGTGCAGCGCATCGTCGTCGATCAGTGGGATGATCGTGATCGCGGGTGCGCTGATCACTCGTGCTCCGCGTCGTTCCAGTAGAGCAGTCATCTCGTTCCGGCGCCGTTCCGCGGTAACCGCCACGGTGAAGCCGGCCAGTGCGCCCTCGATCATCCGGTCCCCATCCTGTGCCGCCGTCCGGTGCAAGAGTCCTAAGGCCGGGTTTCGGGACCGCCAAGTGAATGTTTCAGCCAGAATAACGGCCGATCACTTGGCTGCGAGCTGCTGTTGTGAGCTGTTGATCATGATTCGGAGACATCGTCCGGGCGCTCGAAGAGTGAGCCCTCGACCCCGAGGATCCCTCGCACCTCCATGATGAGATGGAACGCCGCGATCCGGCCGTCCAGCACGCCGACCCGGTAATCGGCACCGACCTCCGGATCTTGCGCGATCTGCGGGTCCCGGTATCCGGCGGCCCCGTCCACCCGCCCGGCGTTGTAGGCCACCAGAGCCTCGTCCATCTCGTCTTCTCCCCCGGCGGTTCACCGTTCACGCCGTCCCACGCGACAGTGCGGAACGTCGCGACAATTTCGCACACCGTGCAGCCGTCGCCCACCGGCCGACCGTCCCGAACCGGACGCCCGTCCGCCAGTACCGCCCAGCCAGCCGGAGGTGGGACACCGGCAACCCCGCCGAAACCTTCCCGCACCTGACG
The DNA here is from genome assembly GCF_050956125.1 of Actinoplanes sp. CA-252034. Lineage (NCBI taxonomy): Bacteria > Bacillati > Actinomycetota > Actinomycetes > Micromonosporales > Micromonosporaceae > Actinoplanes > Actinoplanes sp. CA-252034. The sequence goes on along the minus strand of NZ_CP191846.1, from coordinate 3,337,303 downwards.
CGACGTGCGTCACCGCAGGCCAGGACGGTTACGGCGGGTAGTGGGTCAGTCCTCGTAGAGGGGGTACTGCTCGGTGGTCGGCGGGGTCGGGTCGACACCGACGGCGACCAGGTCCGCGGCGGTGAAGACGTGATCGGCACGGTCGCCGAGGAAGACGGCGAGCAACTCGTCGAGGATCAGCAGGTGGTCCTCGCGGGACTCGTCCTTGCGGGACCAGATGCGGTCACTCGCCGCCATCACCCGGGCGCCGGGTCCACCGGTGGCTTCGAGTCGCTTGACCAGCAGGCCGGCCTCGAGGAAACCGGACCACGGCGTGGTCTGTGCCAGCAGCGACCGGACCGTCGACTCGAAGAGCACGAACAGCACCCGCTCCGGTACGCCGTCCCGGCTCAGTACCAGCCCGAAGAGCCGCTGCAGCCCGCCGAGCATGGCCTCGTGTTGGGCCGGAGCGCGGCATTGTAGGCCGACGACTCCGGGTAGTAGCCGCCGTACCCGTGCCCGTCACGCGTGGCCAGGTACGCCTCGATCAGGTCGCGCCGACCGTACGATCGCTCACTCATGATCTTGAATCTAGCCGTTCCGGGCGACGGCGGCCGCGCGCGCCTGCGGACCGGGACGACCCGCCGATCTTGCGCCCGGCGCCACGCTGAGAGGATTCGCCGACCGGGGCGCCCGTCGTGCGGCGCCGTCCGCGAATCGATGGAGGAGCGATGGCCGACGCGCCGAGACGGGTTCCGGTCGGTGACGAGCTGGCCCGTTTGATGCGCTGTTACGGGTACCGGCTGTCCCGGACCGGATCGGTGAAAGGCGTGGCCGAGCCCGCCACACCGGCCGACATGGACGCGGCCCGCGCCGACGGGTGGCCGGTGTGCATGACCGAGCGGTGGACTGATCACCGCATCGTGAACCGGGTCGTCGAGCTGGTCACGACGCTCGACGAGAATGCGGTGCTGGCGGCCTTCGTCGCCGGGCTCGGCAGCGCGCCACGGGGACGGCAGCCGATCATCTCCTATGGCTGGGCCCGCTTCCTGGAGCACGCGCCCCGCGCCGACGGTGGAGTGCCCGACTGCGGCCTGGGCCCGGTGACGGACATCGACGTGACGCACGAGCTGGTCCGGCTCTCGCTGGGCTGGGCCTGGAACGAGCTGCCGGCGAAGTACCTGCCCGATCTGGAGGCGGCCGTCCACGACGGTCTGCCGTCACCGGTCGAGGACGACCGGGCGCGGCTGCGGGCTCTGTTGGAGCTCATCCGCCGCCAGGGCGCCGGAACCACTCCGGGCGCCCTGGAGAAGGAGATGGCCCGCGCCCGGATCGTGCCCGCCACGGACCGCTACCAGCGTTACGGCATCCTCATCGGGCTCGCCGAGCTCGGCCTGCTCCGTGGGACCGCGACCCCACCGTCCTGGGACCGTTTCGTGCCGGTCGGCGAGATCCACGCGGCGTCCCGGGCGCAGCGCGGTGCACCCCGGTCGGACATCACGCTGCCCCTCGCCTCCTGGCGTGGCGGTGTCGACGAGGAACGGGCGGCCCGGTTGCTGGCGGTGTGACGGTGGAAGGCTTCAGGCCGGGGTGACGCGCGGGAGCAGGCCGGAGGCGTGCCACAGGGTGGTGCCCGGGCCGCCGATCAGGTCGAGGTCGGTGAGGAAGGTGACGACCCGCTCCCCGGCCCAGCGCATCGTCTCGCGGTGGTGGGGGTTGGCCCGGGCGGCGCGGCGGCCCTCCTCCGGGTCGAGGCCGACGGCCCGGTAGACGCGGGGATCGATCAGGCGAGTGCCGGTGAGGTACGCGGCGCGCCCGATCACCAGCCGGTCGAAGGCGAGCCGCCCGCGGCCGGCGGCGCGGATCTGCCGGGCGAGCTCCTCGCGGGCGTACCGGACGTGCCGGGCCTCCTCGACGACGTGGATCCGCGACACCATCCGGACCAGGGGCTGCACGTTCTCGTCGTTCATCGCCTCGCGCTGCAGGGTGTCCAGGATCTCCTCGGCGATGAGGATGGCCGCGTACATGCGCGGGCCGACGCCGGTGTGGGCGATCCATTTGCCGAGCCACTGGTTGACGCCGGTCGGCTGGTAGAGCGGCGCGCCGAGGCGGGCGATCATGCGGCCGAACATGACCGAGTGGCGGCACTCGTCGGCGATCTCGGTGAGCGCGTACTGGGCGTGCGGGGCGGTCGGGTCCTGTTTGAAGTACTCGCGGATGAGCAGCTGCATCAGGATCGTCTCGAACCAGACGCCCAGGCCCGCGATGCTCGCGACCTCGTGCTTGGTGAGCTCGATGCGCTGCTCCTCGGTCATCCGGTCCCAGAGGGCGGTGCCGTAGAGGCTGGAGCGGTGCGGCGGGACGAAGTACTTCCCGGGGACCAGCGGCGCCTCCCAGTCGATCTCCACCTCGGGGTCGTAGGAGTGCTCGGCCGAGGAACGGAGCAGCCGGGTGGCGGTGCGGTCACGATCAGGCGGAGTGGTGGTCGTCATCCGATCCTCCCGAGCATCTTGACGTTACCGGCGGTAACAGTTACTTCTTGTACTATGAACTCCGCCACTCCACCCGTCAATCCCCGCAGGTCGGACGGCCGCCGCGGCCGCTGGGACGGTCATCGTGAACAGCGCCGGGCGGAGTTGACGACCGCGGCGATCGAGGCGATCCGGCTGCACGGGCCGGATGTCGGCATGGGCGCCATCGCCGCGCACGCCGGGGTCAGCAAGCCGGTCCTCTACCGCTACTTCGCCGACAAGTCGGAACTGTGGCTCGCCGTCGGCCAGCAGGCCGGGGCGACGCTGATCGAGGCGATGGTCCCGGCGGTCGCGGCCGTCCGGGAGGAGCGGGCCGTCGTCGGCGCCGCCATCGACGTCTACCTGGCGCACATCGAGGCCGACCTCAACCTGTACCGGTTCGTCGTGCACCAGCCGGACATCGCCCGCCACCGGGACGTGGTCGCCGACGTGATGGACACCGTGGCCAGCGGCCTGGCCCGGATCTTCGGCGACCGGCTGCGGGCCCTGGGCCTCGACTCCGGGGCGGCGCTGCCATGGGCGTACGGCGTGGTCGGCTACGTCCAGTCGGTCGGTGACTGGTGGCTGCGTCAACAACAGCCGATCAGCCGCGAGGCCCTCGGTGACTACCTGACCACGTTCCTCTGGAGTGGTATCGCCGGCATGCGCAGGGCCGCCGACGTCCCCGGCGGACTTGCGGCACACGAAGGGTGGGCGAGAGATCAGTGAGCACGGGCCCGAACAGTGTTGAACCGATCAATGTTGACGCGCTCAACGTTGATTCGGTCAATGTTGATCCAGTCGATGTTGATCCAGTCGATGTTGATCCAGTCGATGCAGGTGATGAGGAGTATCGAGGTCCGGCCACGTTGCGCCTCGACGACGGCCCGGTCCCCGTCGAGATCCGGATGTCCGCCCGCTTCGAGCCGATCGAGGGTCGATTCCGCTGGGCCGGCCGCACCGGGCCACACGACGTGCTGCGCGAACGGGTCGGCTCCGGCCTGCGGAAGGCAACCCTCGTCGTTCCCGGCTCCCCGGAGACCGCCGTGAAGCTGAGCGACCCGGATCCGTGGGGCGGCATCCGCATCTCCGGCACCGGAACACCCCCGTGGTTCCCACCGGCGAATCAGCCCGCAACAGACGACCCGACAGCGCGGGTAGCCGCAGCCCAACCGGCGGCCGGGCAACCGACCGCAGCCCAATCGGCGGCCGGGCAACCGACCGCGGGGCACCCGGCGGGCGGGCAACCGGCTGCGGGGCAAGCGGCAGCCGGGCAACCGACCGCGGGGCAACGAGTGGCAGCGGGCGAGGAGGCCTCACATGGATGACCACCAGCACTTCGACGTCCTGATAATCGGCGCCGGACTGTCCGGCATCGGCGCCGCCTGGCGACTGTCCCGCCAGCGCCCGCAGGACACCTACGCCATCCTCGAGGCCCGCGACGCGATCGGCGGCACCTGGGACCTGTTCCGCTACCCCGGAGTCCGATCCGACTCGGACATGTACACGCTCAGCTACCCGTTCCGGCCGTGGCGCGAGCCCGAGTCGCTGGCCTCCGGCGACAAGATCCGCCGTTACATCGAGGACACCGCCGACGAGGCCGGCATCACCCGGCACATCCGCTTCAAGACCCGGGTGATCGGTGCCGACTGGTCCTCGGCGGACGCCCGCTGGACCGTGCACACCGCCGACGGATCCACCCTGACCTGCAGATTCCTCTACGGGTGCGCCGGCTATTACAACTACGACGAGGGCTACCGCCCGGACTTCCCCGGACTGGACGACTTCACCGGCACGCTGGTGCACCCCCAGTTCTGGCCGGAGGACCTCGACTACCGCGGCAAGCGCGTGGTCATCATCGGCAGCGGCGCCACCGCGGTCACCCTGGTGCCGGCCATGGCCGCCGAAGCGGCGCACGTGACGATGCTGCAGCGCTCCCCGTCGTACGTCACGCCACTGCCGAATCGGGACGTGATCGCCGACGCCGCCCGCCGTGTCCTCCCGCCGAAGGCGGCGAACCGCGTGGCGCGCGCCAAGAACATCCTGGTCACGCAGGGCTTCTACCAGCTCGCGAAACGCCGGCCGAAGCTGGTCCGCCGCGCGCTGCGGGCCGTCGCCGTGCACTTCCTCAAGAATCCGGCGTACGTGGACGAGCACTTCAAACCGCACTACGACCCCTGGGACCAGCGGCTCTGCGTGATCCCGTCCGGGGACCTCTACACGTCCATCACCAGTGGCCGCGCCTCGGTCGTCACCGACCACATCGACACGTTCGTCCCCGGGGGCATCCGCCTCCGGTCGGGAACGACACTCGATGCCGACATCGTCGTCTCGGCGACCGGACTGTCCCTGCTTCCGGTCGGCGGCATCCGGCTGTCCGTCGACGGCGACCCGGTCGACCTCGGGAAGTCCGCCTCGTACCGCGGCCTGATGCTCGGTGGCGTCCCGAACTTCGCCTACTGCATCGGCTACGTCAACGCGTCCTGGACGCTGCGCGCCGACCTGTCCCACCGATACCTGCTGAAACTCCTCGACCACATGGAACGCCACGGCTACGCGGCGGCGGCCCCTACCGCGCCGGGCGGCACCGGCCGCCCGCTGCTCGACCTCTCGTCCGGGTACGTGCAGCGAGCCCTCGACATCTTTCCCCGCCAGGGTGACCGCGACCCGTGGATCGTCCGGCAGAACTATCTGCGCGACGTCCTCGCCACACCGCGCGCCGACGTCACCCGGGACATGGAGTTCACCCGCCTGCCCGCTCCCGTCGTACCCGAAGAGGTGGTCTCATGACACGACTCCCCGAGTACCGGTTCGCCGGTCGCACCGCCGTGCTCACCGGAGCGGCCAGCGGCATCGGCGAACAGCTCGCCTACGGGCTGGCCCACCGCGGCAGCGACCTGGTCCTGGCCGATGTCGACGAGAGCCGGCTGCACCCGGTCGCCGAGCGGATCCGGGCCGCGCATCCCGCGATCAGCGTGCAGACCGTCGTCGCCGACCTTGCCGACCGGGCCGCCGTCGAGGCCCTCGCCGCGCGGGTGCTGGCCGAGCACCCGGCGATCGGACTGCTCGTCAACAACGCCGGCATCGCGCTCGGCGGCCGCTTCGACCAGGTGTCGATCGACCAGTTCGAGCAGGTCATGAACGTCAACTTCCGCGCGCCGATGCTGCTCACGCACGCGCTGCTGCCGGCGCTCACCGCCACGCCCGGCGGGCACCTGGTCAACGTGTCGAGCCTGTTCGGGCTGATCGCGCCGCCCGGCCAGAGCGCCTACTGCGCGAGCAAGTTCGCACTGCGCGGACTCAGTGAATCGCTGCGGGGCGAGCTCATCGACAACGGAGTCGGTGTGACCACTGTTCACCCCGGCGGGATCAGAACACGTATCGCCGAGTCCGCTCTGGTCGGCTCACACGTACCCCCGGAAGAGATCGAGCCCAATCGCAAGCTCTTCGCCGCGCTGCTCAGCTATCCCCCGGAGAAGGCCGCGGAACAGATTCTGCGGGCCGTCGCGAAGCGGAAGGCCCGGCTGCTCATCGCGTCCAGCGCCAAAGCGCCGGACCTCCTCGCCCGGCTCCTGCCGGTCGGTCATGCCCGGATCGTCCGCGCGGCCACCGTCGCCGCCTCCTCCCGCGGGGCGCGCCCGGCGGTGATCAAAAGATGAGATTCGAGGACGTACGGGGTACGCGCATCCGTTTCCACGCAACAGGCGATCCGGCCGCCCCGCCCGTGGTACTACTGCACGGCATCGGCCGCAGTCTGGAGGACTGGGCGCTCCAGCACCCGCTTCTCGACAACGAATATCGTGTCATCAGCATCGACATGCCCGGGTTCGGCCTGTCCCAGCGCCTGCCCGCCCCCACCACCCTGGACGTCCTCGCCGACGGGGTGTGGGCGACGCTCGACACGATCGGTGAGACCCGGCCCGTACACCTGATGGGAAACTCGCTCGGCGGTGCCGTGTCGATGAGCATGCTCGCCGCCACGCCCGACCGCGTGTCCACACTGACTCTGGTCAACAGCGCCGGCTTCGGCAAGGAGGTGACGACGGCGCTGCGCATGTTGGCCGTGCCCGGTCTGGGCCGCCAGATGCTGCGCCGCATCGACCGGATCACCGCGCCCCGGATGGAACGCATGATCTTCGCCGACCGCGCCCTGGTCACCCCGGAGCGCATCGCCATGGCCATCAAGATCTCCCGGCAGCCGGACTTCGCCCCCGTCTACCTGGAGATCGCCAAGGCCCTCGGCGGTCTCGGGGGTATCGCCGCCACCTGGCGAACCGAGTTGCTGGCCCGGGTGTCCGCTGCCACGAAGCCGACCATGCTCGTCTGGGGCGACCGAGACCTGATCCTCCCGAGCAAACACCTGGCGGCGGCCCGGGCCGCGTTCCCGCACGCCCAGTCGCACATGTTCGCGCGCACCGGCCACATGCCACAGATCGAACGCCCGAACGAGTTCGCCGGCCTCGTCCGCCCCATGCTGGCCCGCGTAGCCGCCTGACCCTCGTTCGAGGAGGACACGGTCCGGGCGGAAGCATCGCCCGGACCGCTCCACCACCCCACGTGCCACCCTCCCCCGGGTGGGCGGTCGCCCCGGTGTCCGCTCTGCTCAGGCGGCCCAATGGCTCAGGCGGCCGACTTACTCAGGCGGCCCGAGCGGCACAGACGACCCGACCGGCCCGGGCAGCCAAGTCGCTCAGCCGGCCGTTCTGCTCACCGCGGCCATCCTGCTCGCCGCGGCCATCCTGCTCGCCGCGGCCATCCTGCTCACCGCAGCCATCCTGCTCAGGCGGCCGAGCGGCGGACGGTGACCTCGCTGTGCGCCAGACCGACAGGCAGGCTGTCGCGGGTCTCGCCGGCCTGCAGCGTCCGCGCCGTCGCCGGGTCGACAACGACTGTCGTGAGCAGGAACGTGTCGTCACCGCCGCTGTCCAGCGTCACCGGGCCGCAGGTGAAACTCCGTCCTCCCCGGCAGGGACCCTCGACACGGTAGGCACCCGCGCCGTGCCGCGACAGCAGCCAGACCTGATGGTCGTCGGGCATGTCGGCGGTCCCGCTGACGACCGTCGCCGCGGTGACGGTCTCGCCCCCGCGCGGTTCGCCGAGGGTGATCGAGGCCGTCGCCGCGGTGGACGGCGCACCGGTGGGATCGGTGAAAGTCCTCGTCACCGCGCCCGTGGGCGCTTTCTCCGAGGGCAGTTCACGCACGCCGGACAGCACGGCGGCATTCTCGTCGGTGACCGACGGGACCGGCGAGGGCGATCCGTTCGGGACACCCGACGGCGAGATGCGAGGGCTCGGTGGCAGCGGGCCCTCGGCCGGCGCGGGCGGCGCGTACGGCGCGAGACCCGTGTACACCGCGGCGGCGGACACCTGCACCGAAGGCGTGCCCGTCACCACTGCCGTCGGGGTACGGAACTCCGGCGCTGCCGCCCCCGGCCCGGCGACCGAGACGACGATCGCGCCGAGGCCGGCCACCACGAGCATCGCGCTCAACGCCGGCCGCCGGCGGGCCCCCCGGTTCACGGCTGCCGTCGCGCGGCCGAGCACCACGGTCGTCCTCGCCGGCGTGGCCGGGTCGGTGATCGTCTGCAAGGGGTGCTGCGATCGGCCGGGTGGGGTCTCGTGCGGGCCGCCAGGCTCGGTTCCCCGTGAGGTGACAACCATCGAGTGCCTTCCGCATGATCGGCATGGCCGCCGGTGAACCGCCGGCCGGAGCGCCGCGCTCGGCGGCGCCCTCCGACCCGATAACCAGACCGCACGTGGTTTGGATGCGGTTGTCCGCTGTGTCGGTATTGTGGCGGACCTCTCCCAACTCGCCGCACCGCACCCGGCAGACCACCCGCCATCACCCCGCGAGCACTCATCCGGTCACCGAAACGCCTGCCCTGCCACCGCTTCGGCCGTTTGACGGAAACCGGACGAGTCACCGGGCCTCGGGCCAGCCGGCCACCAGATCGGCGTCGCGCTCGCCGGGGCCCACGTAGTCCGCGGACGGGCGGATGATCTTGCCGAGGCGCTTCTGTTCCAGGATGTGCGCGCTCCATCCGGCCGTCCGGGCACAAGTGAACATGGCCGCGAACATGTCGGCGGGCACGCCGGCGAAGTCCAGGATCACCGCGGCCCAGAACTCGACGTTGGTCTCCAGGACCCGGTCCGGTTTGCGCTCGCGCAGTTCGGCCAGGGCTGCGAGCTCCAGTTCGCGGGCGACCTCGTAGCGCGGGGCGGCCAGTTCGCGGGCGGCGTCCCGCAGGATCCGGGCCCGCGGGTCCTCGGCGCGGTAGATGGCGTGCCCGAAGCCCATCAGCCGACGGCCGGAGTCCAGCACCTGCCGCACATAGCGGCGCGCGTCGAGGCCGGACTCGACGGCCTCGATCATGCCGAGCGCCCGGGAGGGGGCTCCACCGTGCAGCGGGCCGGACAGTGCCGCGATCGCCGCGGACAGGCAGGCGGGGGCGTCGGCGCCGGTGCTGGCCACGACCCGGCCGGTGAACGTGGAGGCGTTCATGCCGTGCTCGGCCGCGCAGATCCAGTACCGGTCGATGGCCGCCACGTGCCGCGGGTCCGGCTCGCCCTGCCACTCGATCATGAACCGTTCGGTCGCGGTCCGCCCGGCCTCGACGAGTTGCCGCGGCACCGCGGAGGGTCCGGAAAGCGACGAAGCGGCGCCGGCCGGCGAGCGGAACGGCTCGCGGGCGGCCGGCGGGAACGTCACCCGGGCGGCCTGGGCGACGTACGACAGAACCGCCGCCGACGTACGCGCCAAGTCCTCCCGGGCCTGCTCATCCGGGATGTCGATCAGCTGGCGCAGTCCCCAGCGCGGGGCCAGGAGGGCGACCGCGGCCTGCACGTCGGCCCGGAGGTCTCCGGAGTTGTCCACAGGCTGGAGGTGCTCCGCTACCGGAAGTCCGCGGGTGAAGTCACCATCGACGAGCAACCCCCACACGTCGCCGTACGACACGGACCCGGCGAGGGAGTTGATGTCGACACCGCGGTACCGCAGTGCCCCGCCGTTCCGGTCGGGTTCGGCGATCTCGGTGTCGAACGCGACGACACCGGCAAGTCCTGGGTTGACTGTCAACATGACTTCAATCTGGATTCGTCAAGTGTTGATGTCAATATTGATCCAGTCAACATGAGAGGATGACGACATGACCGCGCAAACGCTGTTGACCACTGAAGAGGTCGCTATCCTCTTGGGCGTCAAACCCGCCACCGTCTACGCGTATGTCAGCCGAGGTCTACTCACCAGCCGCCGCAACGCCGACGGCAAGAACAGCCTGTTCGCGAAACCCGACGTCGATGCGTTCCTGGCCGGACGACGACGAACGACCACCCCCGGCATCCAGACCGGGATCACCCTGATCAAGGACGACAACCTGTTCTTCCGCGGCCGTGACGCCACCGTGCTGGCTCGCACCAGCAGTTACGAGGCGGTCGCCACCCTGCTGTGGACCGGCGACCTCGACGACGTCCCGTTCCCGGTCGATCCTGAGCTACGCCGCCTCGTCATGGACGTGACCAGCCGCCTGCCCGAAACGGCCCGGCTCACCGACCGCCTCCGCGTGACCGTCGCCGCAGCAGCCGCCGCCGACCCGCTGCGCTTCGACACGTCACCCGCCGCCGTGGTCGCGACCGGCCGGCAGCTGCTCGCCGCCATGGCGCAGGGCCTGCCGCCCATCAGCGGCATCCCGGTCCGCCCCGTGCCGTTCGCCCACACGCTGTGGCTGCGGCTCACCTCGAGGAAACCCACCGAGACCGGATTGCGCCTGCTCAACGCCGCGCTGATCCTGCTCGCCGACCACGACATCGCGGCGTCGACGCTTGCCGCCCGGATCGCGGCGTCCACCCGCGCCCACCCCTACGCGGTGGTCAGCGCCGGGCTGGCCGCACTCGACGGGCCTCTGCACGGGGCGGCGAGCGGTTTGGCGTACCCCCTGGTGGAAGAAGCGGTCAACGGCCCGGGCCCGCTCGCCACCATCTCCGACCGCCTGCGTTCGGGGGTGCCGGTGCCGGGATTCGGGCATCCGCTCTACCCGACCGGCGATCCGCGTGCCACGGCGCTGTTCGATCTGCTCGACGACGGCCCGGTCAAGAGCGCGGCGCTGCAGCTCGACGAGACCATGCGTACCCGATCGGGCACGCCGGCCAACGTCGACCTCGCGCTGGCCGCACTCGCCCTGCACCATGGCATGCCGGCCGACGCCGGCGAGGCGATCTTCGCGGTGGCTCGCACCGCCGGCTGGCTCGCGCACGCCCTCGAGGAGTATGGCGACCGGCCGAGCCGCTTCCGCCCGAGCGGCTCCTACGCCGGCAACCAGCCGGCGTGACCCGCCCCCGCGCACCCGGAGCTACCGGTCAGTAGGCTTCGGCCATGACCTCTCCCGACCCGGGCGCCCTCCCCCTGCTCGAGGCGTTGCACTCGACGCCGGCCCGCCGTTACCTGTCCACCGAGCCGATCGACGACGACGTGATCCGCGCCATCCTGGACGCCGCGATCCGCGGGCCTTCCGCGGGGAACGGCCAGTTCTGGGCCTGGATCGTGGTCCGCGACCCGGAGATCAAGAAGCAGATCGCCGGCTGGTACCGGGAGGGCTGGGAGCGTCACTACGGTTCCCGCCGCGAGCAGATCCTCGGCGCCCCCGACGGCGGCCCGATGAGCAAGCGCAGCTTCCTCGCCGCCGACCACCTCGCCAACCACCTGGAGGAGGCGCCGGTCTGGATCATCCCGGTGCTCCTCGGCGCCGCGAAGTCGACCAACCCGCGCCTCGGCTCCTCGATCTACGGCGCGGTGCAGCACCTGATCCTCGCGGCCCGCGCCCACGGCCTCGGCGCGACCCTCACCACCCTGCACATCGGGCACGAGGAGGAGGTCCGCAACCTGCTGGGCCTTCCCGAGGACGCCCTGACGATGGCACTGATCCCTCTCGGTCACCCGAGCAAGGGCCGCTGGTCCGAGCCGAAACGCCGCCCCCTCGACGAGGTCGTCCACTTCGACAAGTTCAAAACCGCCTGATCCAGTACGGCCACTCCAGTCCCGCAGCTACCCCGCAAGGTGGCTGCGGCACCGGGCCGAAACGCGACCGCCGGGCTGAATCCCACATCACCGCCTCTATCCCACCACCACCGCCACCGTTGCCGTCACCGCCGTCGGCGCCACCGTCACAGCCATCGCCACCAGCGCCACCGTTGCCGCCGTTTGCCGTCGCCGCCGCCTGCGCTGGCATCGCCCGACCGAGGGGCGTCTTCAGGGCCCGGTCAGAGGCGCTGTCCGGAGTGGAGCCGCTGACGACGACCTTCGTGGAGGGCAATTCGCGCTGCCGGGGCCGACGGCCCGTGCCGGTAGGCTTGCGGCATGGCCGAGTTGCCGGAATACGATGCCTCCCACATTGAGGTCCTCGAGTTCGACGAGTCGGTCCGGCGGCGGCCCGGCATGTATTTCTATGTGGCCCGAGATGACCCGCGCCTGGTCGACGGGGTGCTGGGCGTCGTCCTCTTCGACGCGATCCACCCGGAGTCCCGGTGGGAGGGGAGCCATTCACCGGTCACCGCCGAGATCACCGGGGACTTCGCGTTCTCGGTGGCCAACGATCGGGCGGAAGCCCTGGCCACTTCCGAGGGCGAGGCACCGGCCGATCTTCTCCACCGGATGAACTGGCAGACCAGGGCAGCCGCGGCGATGAGCATCCGCACCGTCGTGGAGGTGTGGCACGACCAGACCGGCCTCCGCCAGGAATTCGCCGGAACACACCCGTCGGCCCCGCCCGCCGCGTTCAGCCCACCGGCCGGCTCCGGAACGCGGATCTCCTGCGTCCTCGACCCGTCGCTCTTCGCACCGAACGCCGCCATCAGCGCCGACGGGGCAGACGTCGACGCCCACGGCCCCTATTGCCTGATTCCGCACGGTCCCATGGAGATTCGTGACCTGAGACGCCGCACCGCCTGACGCCGCACCGCCTGACGCCGCACCGCCTGACGCCGCACCGCCTGACGCCGACAACCCGGTCGGGCCGGCCACACGGCCCGCGACGATCAGCGAGCCGACCCCGCATCACGGCCCCTCACTATCAGCGGGGCTGGACTGCACGACGCACCAAGCCGCCACGGCCCCTCCACCAGCACCACCCTGCGGCTCCTCCACCAGCACCGCACAGCGACCAATCGCGGCCAACCAGTTGCTCCGACCAAGAACGCTCACGCTCTTCGATGACACGCTGCCCGGACGGTGTTGTGGTGGTGGATTCAGTAAGGGCACGGGGCTCAGCGATCAGGAACGTCAACCGCCGCTGCGCTTCACCCGCCGGACGACCGCTTCACCGATCCCGATTACGCCGCGGGCCATGGTCGTGCTCGCGTCCGCCGGCGGACGCGCCGTGCCGGCCCTCGCCCGGTCGTGCAGGCAGACGAGGACACGAGCCGGCAGGTCATCCACCGATTCAACGAGACGGGACGGGACGGCCGGGACCCTTGGTAGGCGGGTCGTCGGCCCCAGCAGATCCCGGCCCGCCACGACCAGCAGGCCAGCGCTGCACAGCGGCCCGTCACGACCAGCCGGCCCAGTGTCCGCGCAGCGGCCCGTTACGGCCAGCGGACCCAGTGCTGCACAGCGGGCCACCGCGGTCAACGGCCTCTGCAACACAGCAGCTCGCCGCAGTCAACGAGCCAGCGCTGTACAGCGGCCACCGCGGTCAACGAGCCAGCGCTGCACAGTGGGCTGCCGCGGCCACCGGCCCAGTGCTGTGCAGTGGGCTGCCGCGGTCAAGGAGCCAGCGCTGTGCAGTGGCCCGCCACGGTCAACGAGCCAGCGCTGCACAGCGACCCGCCGCGGTCAACGAGCCAGTGTTGCGTAGCGGCCCTCGGCTTCGATCAGCGTCTCGTGAGTGCCGGACTCCAGGATGCGGCCGTGGTCGATGACGGCTATCTGGTCGGCGTCGCGGACCGTGGACAGGCGGTGGGCGATCGTCACCGTGGTGCGGCCGCGGGACAACTCGTCGAAGGCTCTCTGCACGGCTCGCTCGGTTTCGTTGTCCAAAGCGCTCGTCGCCTCGTCCAGGACCAGGATCCGGGGGTCGCGCAGCAGCGTGCGGGCGATGGCGAGGCGCTGTTTCTCGCCGCCGGAGAAGCGGTGGCCGCGGGAGCCGACCATCGTGTCGTAGCCGTCGGGCAGGGCCGCGATCAGCTCGTGGATCTGCGCTGCCCGGGCAGCCCGCTCGATCTCGGCGTCGGTGGCGTCGGGTTTCGCATACCGCAGATTCTCCCGGATCGTGGTGTGCAGCAGATACGTCTCCTGGCTGACCACGCCGACCGTCGCGGCCAGGTCGTCGAGGGACAGGTCACGCAGGTCGACGCCGTCGATAGTCACACGGCCCGACGTGGGGTCGTGGAGGCGGGCGATCAGGGCGGCGATCGTGCTCTTGCCGGATCCGGTCTCGCCGACGAGCGCCAGTGACGTGCCCGCCGGGACGTCCAGGCTCACCCCGGCCAGGGCGGCGGTGGGGCCGTCCCCATACACGAAGGTGACGTCCTCGAACCTCAGATGGCCCCGCACCCGATCGAGCCGCACGGGCGCCGTCGGCTCCGCGATCTCGACCGGCAGGTCGAGATACTCGAAGATGCGCTGGAACAGCGCCAGTGAGGCGGTCAGTGTCACGCCGACGTCGAGCAGGCTCATCAGCGGCCGGAACAGGCCCGCCTGCAGACCGGTGAACGCCACGAGCGTGCCGATGCTCATCGCCCCGGCGGCGAACGGCAGGCCCGCGGCCAGGTAGATCGCCGCCGGAATGACCGCGAAGACGACGTTCATGGTGGCCATTCGCCAGCGGCCGGCCAGCTCGGAACGCAGCTCCAGATCGATGAGACGAGCCGACGAGGAGGTGAACCGCTCGGTCAGCAGGCTGCCGGCGCCCATCGTCTTGGCCAGCTGGACGCCACTGATCGACAGGCCCTCGTCGATGATGACGTTGAGGTCGGCCAGCTCGCGCTGCCGCTGTGCGGTGATCGCCTGGCGCATCCGGGCGACCCGGCGGGTCCAGTAGATCGCCGGTGGCAGCGCGACCAGGGACACCAGGGTGAGCTGCCAGGACAGCGCGGTCATCGCGACCAGGGTGGCGATCACCGTCGTCAGGTTGGCCGCGACCGACGTGGCGGTCGACGTGACGACCTGCTGCATGCCGCCGATGTCGTTGGTGATCCGCGACTGCACCTCGCCGGTGCGCGTGCGGGTGAAGAAGCCGACGGACTGCCGCTGCAGGTGCGCGAACACCTCGGTGCGCAGCCTGTGCATGACCTGCTGGCCGACGGTCGTGGAGATCCACGTCTGCACGACACCGAGCGCGGACGTGGCCGCCGCGATCCCGATCATGCCGGCCACCAGCAGGGACAGCAGCCGCACGTCGGACTCGGGAAGAGCGACGTCGATGACCTCGCGCAGCAGGAACGGCGAGCCCATCGCGATGACGGACGAGAGGACGATGACGGCCACCACGACGGCGAGCTGCCGACGGTGGCCGATGAACAGTGCGCCGATGCGGCGCAGCGAGACGGCGCGGGCCTGCGCCTTCTCCGCGGGGGTCAGTGTGCGTGCCGCGCCGCGGCCTTTTCCATCTGCCAAGAACAACCCCTTCCGGTACGGCTGAGGCGCCCCGTGACCGCGCAAGAGGCGATCCACGAACCGCTGAGACAACACTGAGGTTACCTCACCATGAGGGAACAACGGTAGTCACTGTTAGATTGTTCCCGTGGAGGAGGAGAATCTGCTGGAGACGTTCTGGGCGGTGACCCGTCGCCTGCGTGTGCAAGTCCGTGTCGCCCTGGAGCCCTGGCACGTGTCACCGTCGCAGTCCCGCGCGCTCGGAGTCCTCTCCCGGCACGGCGAGATGCGGCTCAGCGCCCTCGCCGACCACCTGCACATCGCGCCGCGCTCCGCCACCGAGGTCGTCGACGACCTGGAGAAACGCGGTCTCGCCGTCCGTAAGCCGGACCCGTCGGACCGCCGCGCCACCCTGGTGACGCTGACCGATCAGGGGGTCACCACGATGCAGGCCATCAACGAGGCCCGTGCGGCCGAGGGCGAGCGCCTGTTCGCCGGCCTCGACCCGGCCGACCGCGCCGACCTGACCCGCATCCTGCGCCAACTCCGCGACTCCCGCTGACCGCACCGCAACCCCCGGCCCCTGCATGCCCTGGGAGGCCGACGACTGCGCAGCGAGAGAATCGCCGACGGCCGCGCAACGAGGCCGCCGCCGACGCCCGCGCAGCCGCGATCAGGAGCCGCGCGCTCAATGAGGCCGGCGGGCGAAGCGCACTACGAGGGCGGGCCACAGGAGCTACGCGCTCTATGAGGCCAATGGGCCAGGCGCACTACGGGAACGGGCGAGCCAGACGCACTAAGAGGGCGGGCGGGTCAGGGTGGACACACAGCCGGCGGCTCCGGCGGCGCAGAACAGGGTCAGGTAGAGGGTGGACGGGGCCACCAGAAGTCCGGCCGTCTCGAGGATGCCCACGCCGGCGATCGCGGCGAGGAACCAGACGAGCGCGACCCGGGCTACGTGACCGAGCGCTTCGCGGCCCGGGCCGGGGCGCCGGGACGGGTGCGGGCTGGGGTGGATGCGCAGCGATTCGGCGAACTCGTCGGCGGCCAGGGCCAGCGAGGCGGCGTCGATCGCGGCGCTCATCGCACGGTCGAACCTCTTCAGCGCCGCGCGGGCACCGGCGTGACCGAGGTCGATCGTCAGCGCACGGCCGAGGGCCTCCCGGGCGCTGAGGGGCCGGCCGATCGCGAACAGGGCCAGCCCGTACGTCACGTGCAGATCCGCGTCGTAGCGCGCCATGTCGACCACACAGCGCAGGCCTTCGGCGGCGTCGGTGGGCAGGCCGGCGGCGAGCTGCGCCTCGGCCAGGCGGTTGTGCAGGCGCGGGTTGCCCGGGTCCTCCCGGCAGGCGGCCGCGGCGGCGGCGATCGCCTCGGCGTGGTCACCGAGGCGGGTCCGGGCCTGGCTCAGCCAGAACAGCGACTCCGGGCCGTACGGGTCGAGATGCCACGCGGCCTGTGCCGCGAGCAGCGCGCCGGCCAGGTCGTCGAGGTCGAGGCGGGCCCGGGTCATCCGGTGCCAGGCGCCGACGTTCTCCGGCTCCCGCCCGACGAAGGGCGCGAGCAGCCGTTCGGCGTTGTGGGCTCGCCCGCGGGCGAGCAACGCGTCGGCTTCGGCGAGGAGGGGCTCGGTTGGCACGCCGCTTCAATCGGCAGCGACCGGCCGCGCTTGTGACAGCCGTCCGGTGCACCTCCGTTGCAAACCCCGCGACCCCGCGCTCCGTGCGGCGACGCCGCGACACAGGTTTTCCCTCCGGGCGACGACCCTCATCCGGTACGCCCGACGAGCCCCCACCGGACATGAGGCATCCCCGCGTCCCCGATCCCGGACGAGGAGCACCGGAAGCGATGAGGCCGGGGCACCCTAGGTGACTGTTGTTGATCGGGGGTCGATCAAGACCTTGACCAACCCGCGATCAACACCAGTCACCTAGGTCGCCTTGGGCGGATTCGCCCCGGAGGGCCGCGTTGCGGCCCGGACCGGCCGGGGCGCCGCGGGGTAGGCCCGGGACCGATGGGTGCGGTTGTCGGAGCGGTGGCCGTACAGGATCGGCGGTCCGATGGTGATCGACCCACAGAGCCGCACCCGCCGAACGGCCGGTGCGCGAACAGAAACGCCGCGCCGTAACGAACCGCACAGCCGCACCCGAAGGACAGCCGGCGCGGGAACCGGACGGCCGCGGAGGGTGGCGGACGGTCAGGGGTTGCGGAGCTCGTCGCGGTAGGAGGTGAGGGCGCCGATCATGCCCTGCAGGAACTTCTCGATGGTGTGCAGCTCGTCGACGCCGAACTGGGCCATCACCGCGTCGGTGCGTGGGGCCAACGGGGTGAAGAAGGCCGTCGCCAGGGCCATGCCCGCGTCGGCGTAGCGGAGGTGGACCACCCGGCGGTCGGCGCTCTCCCGGCTGCGCCTGAGGTGACCGCCGCGCTCCAGGCGGTCGATGAGGGCCGTCGTCGCGCCGGAGGTCAGGCCGATCGTCTCGCCGAGGCGGCCGGGGGTGAGCGGCTCGCCGCGGCGTTCCGCCTGCATGACGGCGAGTAGCGCGTGCACGTCGGTGGCGTGCAGCCGGTGCCGGCCGGCGAAGGCATGACCGATGTGCTGCGCCTCGCCACTGTACGTGTTCAGCAGGTCGACCAGCTCCCGGCGTAACCGCGTGCGTTCCGCGGCCTCGGTTCCTTCCACGCGGTAAGTGTTGCAGATCGGCTCACAGTGGTGAACAATCTCGATGGTAAAGATTCTCATTCTTGAAGAAATTCCTTAGGGGGCACCAGCAATGAGAAGGGCATGGGCGACGCTCCTGCTGGCCCTGCTGCTCGGCGGGCTCGTGTTCGGATTTGCCGGGACCACCGAGACCGACAACGACCCGACGTCGTCGCTGCCCGCGTCGGCCGAGTCGACGCGGGTCGCTGAGCTGCAGAGACAGTTGCCGTCCGGGCGGACCAACCCGGCATTGATCGTGGTGGCCAAGGGCGGGCAGGCGCTCACCGACGCCGACCTGGTCACGGTCTCCGGCCTGGGCCGGCCGATCCTCTCCGACGACCGCAAGGCCGCCATCGTCACCGTGCCGCTGCCGGCCACCGGTGACGCCAACGCCACCAGCGACGCCGTCGCCGACCTGCGCGCCAAGGTTCGCGACGGCCTCCCGGACGGGGTGACCGCGCAGGTCACCGGCGGTGCGGGCTTCGGCGCCGACCTGTCCAACAGCTTCAGCGGGGCGAACACCAAGCTGCTGCTCGTCACGGTGATCGTTGTCACGATCCTGCTGCTGGTGACCTATCGCAGCCCGATCCTGTGGGTCGTGCCGCTGTTCGTCGTGGGATTCGCCGACCAGCTCGCTGCCAAGGTCATCGCGCTCCTGTCGCAGCACACCGACCTGGCCATCAACGGCTCGACGGCGGGCATCGTCACGGTGCTGGTCTTCGGCGCCGGCACCGACTACGCGCTGCTGCTGATCTCCCGCTATCGGGAGGAGCTGCACCGGTACGAGAACCGGTTCGAGGCGATGGCCAAGGCGCTGCGCGGGGCCGGGCCGGCCATCGCGGCGAGCGCCGGCACGGTCATCCTGGCCCTGCTCACCCTGTTGCTGGCCAGCCTGAAGAGCAACACGGCGCTCGGCATCTCGGCCGCGGCCGGCGTCGCCATCGCGGCCGTGTTCGCTCTCGCCGTGCTGCCGGCCGCTCTGGTGATCTGCGGCCGCAAGCTGTTCTGGCCGTTCATCCCGCGGGTCGGCGAGTCCGGGCCGGAGGACGGCAAGGGCTTCTGGGCCCGGGTCGGCCGTGGCGTGGTGCGCCGCCCGGTGGTGGTCACCGCGGCGTCGATGGCCGTTCTCGGTCTGCTCGCCCTCGGCGGGCTCGGCACCAAGGTCGGCCTGTCGCAGACCGAGCAGTTCCGCGTCGAGGCCGAGTCGGTGCAGGGGCTGGAGACGCTCAGCAAGTACTTCCCGGCCGGCGCCGCCGGCCCCGCGGTGATCCTGACCGATCCGGCCAAGGCCGAGCAGGTCCTGGCCACGGTGTCCGCCACCGAGGGCGTCGCCCAGGCGCGGGTCGCCGAGCAGAGCGCGACCCAGGTCAGCATCAGCGCGGTGCTGGAGGCGGCCCCGGACACCGCCGAGGCCTTCGACACCATCCGGGCGCTGCGTGACGGCCTGGACGGCGAGGCGCTCGTCGGGGGTACGGTCGCGACCGCCCTCGACACCCGCGACGCCGCCCGGCACGACCTGACCGTGATCGTCCCGGTGATCCTGGCCGTGGTGTTCCTGGTCCTGGTCGTGCTGCTGCGGGCCCTGGTCGCGCCGATCCTGCTGATGGTCACGGTGGTGGTCAGCTTCGTGGCGTCGCTGGGCGCCGGGGCGTGGCTGTTCCGGAACGTGTTCGACTACCCGGCCCTGGACAACTCGGTGCCGCTGTTCTCGTTCCTGTTCCTGGTCGCGCTCGGTGTCGACTACAACATCTTCCTGGTCACCCGGGCCAAGGAGGAGGCGGCGACGCGCGGCACCAAGGACGGCATGGTGCACGCACTGGCCGTCACCGGGGCCGTCATCACCAGCGCGGGCATCCTGCTGGCGGCCGTGTTCGCGGTGCTCGGTGTGCTGCCGGTGGTCACGCTCACCCAGATCGGGGTCATCGTCGGGATCGGGGTGCTGCTGGACACGCTGCTCGTGCGTACCGTGCTGGTCCCGGCTCTGGCGACGCTCACCGGCGACCGCTTCTGGTGGCCGGGCCGCCCGCAGGGGGACCTCGACGACGACGCAGCGCGGGCATCGCGGTCGCAGACCGAGTGGGAAGCGGTCAACCGCGCGCCGGTCACCGAGCCCGCCGGGGACCAGAACAGGTAGAGCCTCCACTCCCCGCCAGAGATGCCGGGTGGCCGACAAGGCCACCCGGCATCGCCCGTCTCCGGACGCCGGTGGGCTCGCCGCCGGCGCGCGGGAACCAGTGGAAATCCATGCCGCCAGGACTATCCAGTTATCCTACTCAATCGATAGGATCCCTCGGCATGAGTGAGCGTGCATACGACGAGCACAGACTGCGTGACTTCCTTGCCGGGCGGACGCGCGGATTCTCTCGGCGAGACCTGCTGGCCCTGACCGCGGCGGCGGGTGTCGCCGCCACCCTCCCCGGCTCCCCGGCCCGCGCCGCCACCCCGATCGTCAAGCCCCTCCCTGCCGAGTTGTTCCGCGCCCTGGGCACCAACGCGGAGACTCGCTTCTCCGCCCTGAAGGACCAGGGATATTACGTTCCGGTGGATCGGTTCTTCGTTCGCAACCACACGGTGACGCCGACGATCTCCGCCGACTCGTGGCAGTTGGAGATCTCCGGCAGTGGCACCGGGTCCGCCACCTTCGGGCTCGACGACCTCAAGAAGCTGCCGTCCGTGACCGCGCCGGTCGCCATCGAGTGCGCCGGCAACGGACGCAGCTTCTACACCACCCAGCAGGGTCAGACCGTCTCCGGCACCGCATGGACGCTCGGCGCGATCGGCGTCGGCAGGTGGAAGGGTGTCAGACTCTCCACCCTGCTGCGCCGCTCCGGCATCTCCCGGAACGCCGTGGACGTGCAGCCGATCGGCCTCGACCCGAACTTCGTCAGCGGCGGCGTCGACCTCGGCCCGGTCCGTCGCCCGTTCCCGGTGCGCAAGGCGTTCGACGACGTCATCCTCGCCTACGAGCTCAACGGCGAACCGCTCCCGCCGGACCACGGTTTCCCGGTCCGGGTGGTCGTGCCGCACTGGGTCGGCATCTCCTCGATCAAGTGGGTCGGGCGGATCGAGGTCTCCGCCGAACCGCTGTTCTCGCCGTGGAACACCCAGTTCTACCGCCTGTTCGGCCCGGACTTCCCGGCCGAGGGCCAGCCGTTCGACAGGCAGTCGATCAAGAGCGCCTTCGAGCTCGAGCCCGGCGCCACCTTCCCGGCCGGCGTGCGGACCCGGCTCACCGGCCGGTCCTGGTCGGCCGACGGCCCGATCCGCGAGGTCGAGATCAGCACCGATGGGGGTACGACCTGGCGGCGCGCCCGGCCCTACGGGGCGACACCGGGTGGGGTGTGGCAGCGCTGGGAGTACGACTGGACGCCCACCGCTGGTGAGCACGTGCTCCTGGCCCGGGCCACCGACGTGCGCGGCAACACCCAGCCGGACGTCGCCCGGTTCAACACGCTCGGTTACCTCTTCGACGCCGCGGTACGGGTTCCGGTGACCGCGGTGGGATAGGGTGCCGCCCATGCCGTCGGGAAGGGCCACGTCCAGTGACGTCGCGGCGGCGGCGGGCGTGTCCCGGTCGGCGGTGTCGTTCGCGTTCAACAATCCGCAGCGGATCTCGGTGGCGACCAGGGAGCGGATCCTGGCCGCCGCCGAGTCGCTGGGCTACGCGCCGAGCACGCTGGGCCGGATGCTGCAGGCCGGCACCACCAACTCGATCGGGGTGCTGCTTCCCCAGCGGCTGGCCCGGATCCTGGAGAACCCGTATTACGCACGGTTCCTGATGGGCGCCGGGCAGGTGTGCGACCGGGAGGGGTACACGCTGCTGCTGACCCCGCCCCTGCAGGACTCGGTGCTCAAGGCCATTCCGTACGCCGCGGTCGACGGTTTCATCGTCTGCGGTCTGGAGGCGGACCGTGGTGAGGTCGCCGAGCTGACCCGGCGGGGCATCCCGTTCGTGCTGATCGACAGCGACCGGCTCGAGGGCGCGCCGAGTGTCGAGGTCGACGACCGGGGCGGCGCCCGTGAGGTGACCCGCTATCTGCTGGAGTTGGGGCACCGGCGGCTGGCCGTGCTGTCGCTCGATCCGGGCACCGGAGTGCCGGAGCGCGGCTACCGTGGCCCACTGGCCCGCCGGCTGGCCGGGATCACCGACGCGCTGACCGATTTCGGTCTGACGATGGCGGACGTGCGGATGGCCGAGGTGCCGGTGACCCGGAGTGAGGGCTATCGGGCGACCCGTGAGCTGATGTCCGGTGACCAGCATCCGACGGCGGTGCTGGCGCTGTCGGACGTGCTGGCGTACGGGGCCGTGGACGCCTTGCAAGAACTTGCAATCAAGGTGCCCGAAACGGTGTCCGTGACCGGGTTCGACGACCTCGAGGAGTCCTCGTGGTTCCGGCCGCGGCTCACCACCGTGCGACAGCCGATCGTCACCAAGGGACGGATGGCCGCCGACTTCCTGATCTCGGCAATCAGGGGTGAGGCACAGCACCCGCACCAGACCCTCGGCACCTCGCTGATCGTCCGGGAATCCACCGCGAAACCGGCATAACGACGCCCTGCAAGAACTTGCTGCAAGAAAGCAGCGGCTCAGCTATGTAACACGTGTTAGTAAGCTGCTAGCGTTCGTCGCCATGACCGATCAACTGATCGCACCGCCCACCGTGGAAGCGCCCCCCGCATCGTGGTGGCGCAACGCGGTCATCTACCAGATCTACCCGCGCAGCTTCGCCGACTCCAACGGCGACGGCATCGGTGACCTGCCCGGCATCAGCAGGCGGCTGCCTTACCTGCGGGACCTGGGCGTCGACGCGGTGTGGCTCTCCCCGTTCTACGCCTCGCCCCAGGCCGACGCGGGCTACGACGTCTCCGACTACCGCACCGTCGACCCGATCTTCGGCACCGTCGCCGACGCCGAGGAGCTGATCACCGGCGCGCACGCCCTCGGCCTGCGGGTCATCGTCGACCTCGTCCCCAACCACTCGTCGGACCAGCACGACTGGTTCAAACGGGCGATCGCCGAGGGCCCCGGCTCCCCGTTCCGCGACCGCTACCACTTCCGCCCCGGCCAGGGCGCCGACGGCGAACTGCCGCCCAACGACTGGCCGTCGATCTTCGGTGGCCCGGCGTGGACCCGGGTCGAGGACGGCGAGTGGTATCTGCACCTGTTCGCCCCGGAGCAGCCCGACTTCAACTGGGAGCACCCGGCCGTACGGGACGAGTTCAAGACCATCCTGCGGTTCTGGCTCGACCTGGGCGTCGACGGCTTCCGCGTCGACGTGGCGCACGGCATGGTCAAGGAGGCCGGCCTGCCGGACATCGGCGACACCGGCGAGTGGCATCTGCTGGGCGCCGGCGAGAGCCCGTTCTTCGACCGCGACGGCGTGCACGAGATCTACCGCGACTGGCGCCGGATCCTCGACGAGTACCCCGGCGAGCGCATCGCCGTCGCCGAGGCCTGGGCGCCGACGCTGGCCCGGGTCGCCAACTACGTCCGCGGCGACGAGTTGCACCAGGCGTTCAACTTCAGCTACCTGGGCACCGCCTGGAACGCCCACGAGCAGCGCGCGATCATCGACGAATCACTCGCCGCGATGCGCGAGGTCGGCGCTCCCACCACGTGGACGCTGTCGAACCACGACGTGGTCCGGCACACCACCCGCCTGATGCAGAAGGTCGAGGGCGACGCCGCCGGCCGCAAGGCCACCGCCGTCGACGACGAGGCCGGTCTGCGCCGCGGGCGTGCCGCGTCGGCACTGATGCTGGCGCTGCCCGGTTCGGCGTACGTCTACCAGGGCGAGGAGCTCGGCCTGCCCGAGGTCATCGACCTGCCGCCGGAGGCCCGCCAGGACCCGGCCTTCCACCGCGCGACCGGCCAGGACGGCTACCGCGACGGCTGCCGGGTCCCGATCCCGTGGAGCGGCGCCGAGGCCCCCTACGGCTTCGGCCCCGACGGCGGCGGCAGCTGGCTCCCACAGCCCGAGTCGTGGGCGCGGCTCAGCGTCGCCGCGCAGGCCGGCGTGCCCGGTTCGACCCTGGAGCTGTACCGCGCGGCCCTGGCGATCCGCCGCGACAACCCGGCCCTCGCCCCGACCGACAACCTGACCTGGGTCTCGGCGCCCGCCGGAATCCTCGCCTTCGACCGGTCGGCGCCCGGCGTCCCCGGCTTCCGCTGCACGGTCAACATGGGCGCCGAGCCGGTCGAGATCGGCCGCCCCGGCGAGATCCTGCTGGCCAGCGGTCCCCTCGAAGGCGACCCCGACAACATCATCCTGCCGCCCGACACCACCGTCTGGTGGTCTGTCGCGCGCTGAACCGGACATCCGGCCATCCCCCGGACGGTGGGGGATGGCCGGACCGGGGCCCGCCCGTGGACGAGGCCGTGGAGGCGGCGGGTCGGTGGCAGGGGGGTTGCAAGGCTCATGGCAGGCATGCGTGGGCCGAAAGGCAGCGCGTGACTTCTGAGTGCGCCGACGAGCTGCTGTACGACAGTGACCGGACCAGGGTCAGCCGGGTGCGGCTGGCGGACGGGAACCGGGTCGTTCGCAAGCAGCCGCTCGGGGCCGGTGCGGCCGATCGGCTGCGCAACGAGATCGCGGTGCTGCGCCGCCTGGAGTCCGTGAGCGGCACGCCGACGCTGGCCGGGGACGGCGCGACCGGTGTGCTCGAACTCGTCGACACGGGGGCCCGTACCCTCGCGGACCTTGACTCGCCGTGGGCGACCGACGCACTGCTGGACCTCGGGCTGGACCTTGCCGAGATTCTCGCCGGGATCCACCGGTGCGGTGTGGTGCATCGGGACGTGAGCCCGGCGAACGTTCTTGTCGACGTCGCGACCAACAAGCCGATGCTGATCGACTTCGAGTTGGCGAGGCTGTCGGGCGCGGACACCGCGCACGGCAGGAGCGGCGGTGGAAAAGGCGACGGGAAGAGCGACGAGAAGAGCGCGGGCCTGGTTGGCACGCTGCCCTATCTGGCGCCGGAGCAGAGCGGGCGTACCGGCTGCCCGGTCGATCACCGCAGTGACCTCTACTCGCTGGGCGCCACCCTGTACGAGCTGGCCACCGGCCGCCCGCCGTTCGGCCGCGACCGGGACCCGCTGAGCCTGCTCCACGATCACCTGGCCGCCGTGCCGGACGCCCCGTCGGAGGTCAATCCGCTGGTTCCGGCGTTGCTGTCGCAGATCATCCTGCGGCTGCTGAGCAAGGAGCCGGAGCTGCGGTACCAGAGCGGCGAAGGCCTCGCGCACGACCTGGCCCAGCTGCGTGCCGGCCGCCTGACCGTGCTCGGCGAGCGGGACTTCCCGATCCGCCTGGCCCCGCCGGCGCGCCTGGTCGGCCGGGAGGCGCCGCTCGCCGCCCTGCACGCGCTGCTCGGCGACGCCCGCGACAGCAGCGCACTGGCGCTGGTCACCGGCCCGCCCGGCGTCGGCAAGACGGCGCTGGTGGACCGGCTGCGCCCGGCGGTCGCGGCGGCCGGCGGGCGGTTCGTGTCCGGCAAGTTCGACCAGTTCCACCACGACGCCGGCGGTGGCGCGGTGCGGGAGGCGTTCGACCGGCTCGGTGAGCAGCTGCTGGCCGAACCCGAGGACGTCGTCGCGCGGCTGCGGACGCGGTTGCGGGAGGCGCTCGGCGCGGACGCCGGGCTGATCGCGGCGCTGATGCCGTCGTTCCGGGCGCTGCTGGACGTGGCGCCGCAGCTCGACGTCGACCCGCGCGTGTTCCTGGCCCGGCTGCGGCGGGCCGGCATGGCCCTGCTGCGCACCGTGGGCGACGGCGCTCCGCTGGTCTTCTTCCTCGACGACCTGCAGTGGGCGACGGGGGCCGCGTTCAGCTATCTCGACGACGTGCTGGACGACCCGGACGTGCCGGGGCTGCTGGTGCTGGGCGCCTACCGCGAGGAGGAGGTGGACGAGGCGCACCCGCTGACCGCGGTGCGGGCCCGTCTGCACCGCGAACGCGGCGACGCCGGCGAGGTGCGGCTGGACAATCTGAGCGTCGCCGACCTGGGGGTGCTGATCGCTGGGATGCTGCACCTGCCGGAGGCGGAGCGGCTGGCGGCGGTGCTCGCCGACCGTACCCGTGGCAATCCGTTCGACACCGTCGAGCTGTTGAACGCCCTGCGCCGGGAGGGTGTGCTGGTGCCGGACGGCGGCGGCTGGCGCTGGGACGCGACCGCGGTCCGCGACTTCGTCGGCCACGGCGACGTGGTGGCGCTGCTGACCGCACGGATCGTGGCGCTGCCCGCGGACACCCGCGCGGCCGTCGACCTGATGGCCTGTCTGCACGGCGAGGTGCCGCTGGACCTGCTGGACGCGCCGTTGACCGCGGCCGTCGACGACGGGCTGGTGGTGATCGACGGCGGGTCGGCGCGGTTCCGGCACGACCGGGTGCAGCAGGCCGCGTTCGGCCGGCTGTCCGCCGACGAGCGCGCCCGGCTGAGCCTGTCACTGGCCCGCCGGCTGGCCCCGGCGCCCGACGCGGCGCCGCTCTACCTGGCCGCGGCGGACGTGCTGCTGGCTCCGGGCGCGGCGGCGCCGGGCGAGCGCCGGACGGCGGCGACGCTGCTGCGCACGGCCGCCGCGGCGGCACGCCTGGTGGCCAACCATGCGTCGGCCGAGGCTCATCTCGCGGTCGCGGTCCGTCTGCTGGACAAAACCGAGGAGGGGTACGGCGAGACGCGCGCCGCCTGGCACGCGGCCCTCTGCGCCGTCGGCCGGTTCGCCGACGCCGACCGGTTGTTCGCCGATCTGGCCGCGACCGTCGACGACCCGGTGCGGCTGGCCCGGCCGGTGGCCGAGCAGCTGGGCGCCCTCACCAACCGGCGGATGCTGAACGAGGCCCTGGAGCTGGGACTGGGCCTGCTGAGCAGGCTCGGCATCGACGTGCCGTCCGGTCCGGCCGAGATGGGCCCGCGGATCGGCGCCGGCATGGCCACGTTCTACGGCTGGCTGGCCACCGCCGGTGACGGCGACCTGCCGGAGATCACCGATCCGCGGATCCTCGCCGCGGCGCACGTCATCGACCGGCTGTGCCCGGCGGCGTTCTTCGCCGACCGGATGACCCTGGCGTGGCTGGTGGCGCAGGCGGCCGAGCTGTGGGCCGGGCACGGCGTGTGCGCGGCGCTGACCGGCACGCTCGGCAACATCGGTATCGTCACGATCGCCGGGTCCGGCGACCACGAGGCCGCGTACCGGGCCACGTCGCACGTGCTGGCGGCCGGTGCGGGGCACGGGCACGAGCCGGCGACGTCACAGGTGAAGTTCCTGCACGCGCTGGCCACGGTGCCGTGGTGCGAGCCGCTGGAGAACGCGGTCCGGATGGCGCACGAGGCCCGGGACGGCCTGCTGCGCGCCGGCGACCTGCGCACGGCGTTCTACTCGTACTTCGCCTCTCTGCCGCAGATGCTGGACCTGTCGGCCGACCTGGAGCCGTTCCTGCGGGAGGTGCGCTCGGCCGAGGCGTTCGCCGAGCGGATCGGCACCGGTCACGACGCGGCCGTGTTCGCCATCGCCGACATGATGGTGCGGACCCTGCGAGGCACCGGCGACTTCGACGACGCCGTGCTGGAGCCGCTGAAGGACAACGACACCGCGTACGCCTTCGCCACCACCATGCGGACCCTGCTGGCGGCGGTCCTCGGCGACGACGAGTCGCTCGTCCGGTTCAGCGCCGAGTCGATGCGGGCTCTGCCGGCCGTGCCCGGCAGCTATCTGAACGCGCCCGTCCATCTGCTGGCCGTGCTGGCCGCGGCGGTGACCGCCCGGGCCGGCGGCGCCGACCGGGAGCAGGCACTGGTGGCGCTGGACCGCAGTCGCGACTTCCTTGCCGCGCGGGCCGCCGGGCAGCCCGGCAACTTCCGGCACCTGTACCGGCTGGCCGAGGCGACCCGGGCGGCCGTGCACGGCGACTTCGCGGGCGCGGCCGCCGCCTACGACGAGGCGATGTCCGACGCCGCGACCGCCGGCCGGTCCTGGCACACGCCGCTGATCACCGAGCTGGCGGCACGGTTCTACCTGGACAACGGGCTGCAGCACGTGGGTGACCGGCTGCTCGCCGAGGCTCTTCCCGGGTACGCCCGGTGGGGCGCCACCGGGAAGGTGCAGGCCCTGAAGCGGGCTCATCCGGCGCTCGGCTCGGCTCTCGGCTCCCCCGCCCCGGCCGGTCGACCACGCTCGGCGGCGCCAGCGTCAACCTGTCGACGGAGGTGATCGATCTGATGGCGGTGCTGGAGGCGGCCCGGGCGCTGAGCTCGGAGACCAGTGTGGACCGGCTGCGGCTGCGGGTGCAGCAGGTGCTCGGGGCGATGACCGGCGCCACCGCGGTGCACGTGGTGCTCCACGACGACCGGGCCGGCTGCTGGGTGCTGCCCGGCGACGGCGAGCGGCCCGACCTCACCGCCGAGGAGGCGGCCGAGCGGGGCCTGGTGCCGTTGAGTGCGATCCGGTACGCCGAGCGCACCCGTGAGCCGATGCTGGTCGACGACGTGTCCCTGGACGACCGGGTGGGGCGCGATCCGTACCTGGCCGGGCTGGAGCACTGCTCGTTGCTGGTGGTGCCGGTGATCGGGCACGGGCAGCCGCGGGCGGTGCTGGTGCTGGAGAACCGGCTCAGCCGGCGCGCGTTCTCGGCCGGGCGGCTGGACGCGGTCCTGCTGATCGCCGGACAGCTCACCGTCTCGCTGGAGAACGCCCAGGTGTACGCGTCGCTGGAGCAGGCGGTGGCGGAGCGGACCGAGGAACTGGCCGAGGCCAATCACCGACTGGAGATGCTGAGCATCACCGACCCGCTGACCGGGCTGCCGAACCGGCGCAAGCTGACCACGTTCCTGGAGGAGGCGTGGCTGCGCGCGGAGCGGTCGAACGAGCCGATCGGCATCGCGATGATCGACATCGACGACTTCAAGAAGTACAACGACCACTACGGACACCAGGGTGGCGACGAGTGCCTGCGCCTGGTCGCCGAGGCGCTGCGCGCGGGTGTGCGCACCACCGACCTGGTCGCCCGCTACGGCGGTGAGGAGTTCTGCATCGTCATGCCCGGCGCCACGGTCGCGAACGCCACGGTCGTCGCCGAGCGGGCCTGCCGGGCGGTCGCCGGGCTGGGGCAGCCGCACGCGCTCGCGGTCGGCGGCGTCGTCACGGTCAGCGTCGGCGTCACGGCGGGCAGCCCGCTCACCGACGCCGATCCGGAACAGCTGCAGAAACTCGCCGACGAGGCGCTGTACGAGGCCAAGCGCGCCGGGCGCAACCGGGTCGTGGCGGGATGAGCGGCATGAACGAGGGCGGCCTGCGGCGTACCCGCCGGTGGGTGATCGGCACGCTCGTCGGGTCGCTGGCGCTGCTGTCCGGGTTCTCGCTGGTGGACAGCCGCCGGCACTCCGCCATCGTCGAGGACATCCTGCGCGACAGCGACCGCGTGACCGCCTACCAGCAGGCCGCGTACCTGTCGGCGTACGAGATGTCACTGATCCAGGCGACCGCCGACAACCCGTCCGGGCCGGAGCGGCAGCGGGTCCTCGCCGTCGACGACGAGGCGCACCGGGCCACTCTCGCGGTCGCCGCGACCGCGCCCGACATCGGGGACGCGGCCGAGGCCGGCACCATCGCGCAGCGGCAGATCAACCTGCGCCAGGACATCGTCTGGTTCCTGTCGATGCTGGACCGCGGTGAGACGGCCAAGGCGATCAGCGCCCTGAACACCGTGATCGAGCCCAGCTACCAGCGCAACAACGACCGGCTGCTGCAACTGCGCGATCGTCACCAGCAGCGGTACGAGCGCAACCAGGAGACCGCCCGGCACGACTCGCACCGGCTGCTGTGGGGCAGCATCGTCACGTTCGTGCTCAGCCTGATCGTGCTGGCCCTGTTCGGCTGGCACACCCGCGCGCACCGGCGTCAGGTCGAGACGATGGCCGCCACCGACCTGCTGACCGGGCTGCCCAACCGGGCCGCGTTCACCGCGCACGTGCAGCGGGCGCTGACGGCGGCCCGCCCGGCCCGTACCCTGCCGGGCATCACCGTGCTGACCGTCAACATCAACGGGTTCCGGCACGTCAACGACCAGTTGGGCCCGCACATCGGGGACCGGCTGCTGGCCGAGGCGGGCTGGCGGCTGTCGGCGGTGGTCCGCGACGGTGACCTGGTGGCGCGGACCGGCGGCGACGAGTTCGCCATCCTGCTGCGTGACCTGGACCCGACCCGGGCCGACGCGGTCGCGGACCGCCTGCGGGAGACCTTCGACCAGCCGTTCCACCTCGACGACATCACGGTGGACCTGGAGATCAGCATCGGGGCGGCGGCCGCCGCGGCCGACGACGACGTCAGCACCCTGCTCGGGCACGCCGACAGCGCCATGCACGACGCGAAGCAGCAGCACGACAGCTTCCGCCGGTTCAGCGGCAACACCGGCCAGGACAGCGCCGACCGGCTCACCCTGCTCGGCGACCTGCGGCGCGGTCTGACCGACGCGTCCCAGTTCACGCTGCACTACCAGCCGAAGGTGTCGCTGGCCGACGGCACGCTCTCCGGGGTGGAGGCGCTGGCCCGCTGGCACCACCCGACGCGTGGCCCGGTGCCGCCCGGCCAGTTCGTGCCGGTGCTGGAGACCACCAGCCTGATCCACCCGTTCACCGAGCGGGTCCTCACCCTGGCCCTGGAGCAGGCGCGTGCCTGGCTCGACGCGGGTCACCGGGTGCCGGTGGCGGTCAACGTCTCCACCCGCAGCCTGCTCGACGGCACGTTCCCGGGCCGGCTGGCGGCGCTGCTCGACTCGGCGGGTGTTCCCGGGGAGCTGCTCTGCATCGAGATCACCGAGCACACCGTGATGTCCGACCCGACGACCACGATCGACGCGCTGCGCCGGATCCGGGGGCTGGGGGTCAAGACGTCCATCGACGACTTCGGCACCGGATACTCGTCGCTGTCGTACCTGAAGCTCCTGCCGGTGGACGAGCTGAAGATCGACCGCTCGTTCGTGGCCGACATGGTCGCCGACTCGTCCAGTCACGCGCTCGTGGCGTCCGCCGTCGACCTGGCCCACAACCTGAACCTGACCGTCGTGGCCGAGGGCGTCGAGGACGACCGGACCGCGGCCGCGCTCAGCGGTCTGGGCTGCGACACCGCCCAGGGCTACCACTACGCCCGCCCGGTCCCGGCCGCCGACCTCGACGCCCGGTTCCTGGCCCCGCAGAAGCACCTGACCCCATGACCCACCTTCGGTGGACGCCGTGGAGGACCGTCTGGTGTGGACCCGTCGGAGGGGCGGCGTATGCTCTGCGCCAACCGCGAAGCCCGCCGACGGGGAGCCGTAGCCATGACCGACAGTGACGCTGCCGCCAAACTCGACACCAGCGTGCCGCACTCGGCACGGGTGTGGAACTACTGGCTCGGCGGCAAGGACAACTTCCCCGTCGACCGGGCGGTCGGTGACGACTTCGCCAACCTCTATCCGGACATCACCGTGGTGGCCCGGCATTCGCGGGCGTTCCTCAAGCGGGCGGTCACCTTCCTGGTGACGGAGGCCGGCATCCGGCAGTTCCTGGACATCGGCACGGGCATGCCCACCGCGGAGAACACCCATCAGGTGGCGCAGGCCGCGGCCGCCGACGCCCGGATCGTGTATGTCGACAACGACCCGCTGGTCCTGGTCCACGCGCGGGCTCTGCTGACCAGCACCCCCGAGGGCAGGACCGACTACGTCGACGCCGACCTGCACGACCCGGCGAAGATCCTGGAGGCGGCGAGCGCGACGCTCGACCTGACTCAGCCGGTCGGTCTGATCCTGATGAACATCCTGGGGCACGTGCCCGACATCGATCAGGCCATCGCGATCGTCCGGGGGCTGCTCGCCGAGCTGCCGTCGGGCAGCTACCTCCTCACCGCCGACGGCACCAACGTGATCGACGGGCCGGCGTTCGAGGACGCGATCGGTGTGTGGAACGCGAATGCGCCGCTCAGCTACCACCTGCGCCACCCCGACCAGATCGCCCGTTTCCTCGACGGCCTCGAGCTGCTGGAGCCGGGCCTGGTCCCGTGCTCGAGGTGGCGCCCGGCCGCGGACGCCGCCGGCGAGGACCTGCGCGAGGTCGACGAGTTCGGCGCGGTGGCCCGTAAGCCGTAAGCGGTTCCCGCGGAAGATCTCAACCGGCGGGGTGGGCGGCCGATCCTAGGGCGCCCCTCCCCCGCTATCTTTCGAGGTCATCGCATGTCCGTGCTGTCTCGTCCCGCGATCCTGCTCGTCTCCGCCTCGGTCGCGGCCGGCCTTCTGGTCGCCCCGGCCGCCGCATATGCCGCCGACACCACGACCGACCTGTCCGCGTCGCAGATGAAGGCGGCGGTGGCGGCGGTGGCCGCGGCCACCGACACGGCCGCCGTGCGGGGCTGGGCCTCCGACCTGGACCTCGACCTGACCATCCGCGGCCGGACGGCGACCGCGTGGCAGAAGACCGCCACCGACCCCGAGCACGGTCTGCTGGCGGCGTCGTTCGCGATGGACGGGCAGCCGGCGTCGAGCGTCTTCCTCGACGAGGGCGCGGGCTTCTACCGGTCGGTCGAGGACGACAGCCGGATCACGGCGGCGCTGACGATGATCGGCCGGCCGACGGCGACGTTCGTGTTCACGCCGGACACCGACCTCACTCTGAAGAAGGACGGGCCGGCCCCGCTCGACCTGGTGACGACGTCGGTCAGCGCGGGCACCAGGACGCTGCACGACGACGGGTCCGCCGATCTCACGTTCACCGACGAGCAGCTGGGCGTGGTGACGTTGCACGCCGACGCCGCGTCGGTGCTGACGACCGCGTCGACTGCGTCGAAGGATGACGAGCAGACCCTGTCGATGTCGGTGGACTACGCGTACGGCCCGCAGTTGGTGACGCTGCCGGCGGCCGACGTGACGGTGGACGACAAGACGCTCGCCAAGGGTGTCGCCTACCTCGACATGGCCCGGCTGGTCCGCGAGTCGGCGGTCAACGGCGCGGCCTCCACCCGCAGGGCGTCCAAGGGCGGCAAGGTGAAGGTGGCGACGCTGCGCAAGCTGGTCCGGCGGGATGCGGCGCAGTCGAACTGGTATGCCGGCGACGTCCAGGTGGTCAAGGTCAAGAACATCACGGCGGGTGTACGGGTCCACGCCACCAACCCGTGGACGAAGAAGACGGTCGCGTACACGGTGAAGGCGTCCGGTAAGAAGGTGCTGGTCAAGAAGTCCTGAGACCGGGCCGCGGACGGTGCGGCCCGGATCGCAGGGCGGGTCAGATGGTGACCCGGTCGCGGATGGCGTGGCTGACCTCGGCGCGCAGCGCGGCGAACTCGGGCAGTCCCCGGAGCTCGTCGGCGGCGATGCCGGTGCGCGGCAGGTCGATCGGCAGGTCCAGCGCGATCGTGCCGGGCCGTGGGGTGAGGACCACGACACGGCTGCCGAGGAAGACGGCCTCGTCGACGCTGTGTGTGACGAAGACGCTGGTCCGGCCGGTGGAGGCGCTGACCTGGCGCAGGTCGTCCTGGAGTTTCTCCCGGGTGAGCGCGTCCAGAGCCGCGGACGGCTCGTCCAGTAGAAGAAGAAAGGGGTTGTTCCGTTCTTGGGTGGCGGGCGGGGCGGTCGGACGGGGGTTGTTCCGTTCTTGGGTGGCGGGCGGGGCGGTCGGACGGGGGTTGTTCCGTTCTTGGGTGGCGGGCGGGGCGGTCGGACGGGGGTTGTTCCGTTCTTGGGTGGCGGGCGGGGCGGTCGGACGGGGGTTGTTCCGTTCTTGGGTGGCGGGCGGGGCGGTCGGACGGGGGTTCTCTACCGCCAGGGCCCGGGCTATGGCGACCCGCTGCTGCTGGCCGCCGGAGATCTGCCAGATCCGGCGGTGGGCCACATCGTGCAGGCCGACCCGGGCGAGCAGCTCGTCGATGCGTGCGGCGGTGGCCTGCTGCCCGGCGTATTTGAGGGCGAGGGCGATGTTGCCGCCGACGGTCTTCCAGGGGAACAGCCGCGGCTGCTGGAAGACCAGCCCCGCTCCGCGCCCGGGCGCCGGGGCCGTCCCGTTCGTGCGGATGGTCCCGGCGGTGGGCTGCTCGAAACCGGCGATCAGGCGCAGTAGCGTGCTCTTGCCGCAGCCGGACGCGCCGACCAGGACGAGGAACTCACCCGGCGGGACGGTCAGGTCGATCGGCCCGACGGCGGTCACGTCACCGTAGGAGTGGGTGACCGCTTCGACCGTGATCGCGTCAGCCGAGGACACCGGGCAGCCCCTTGACGTAGATGGCCTTCTGCACGTCGGCCAGCGTCGGCACGGCGTCGATCTTCTGCTGCGACTTGAGGAACTCGGCCGCGCTGACCAGGTTGTCGGCGAGCTTGCCGGGCGCGCCCTCGGTGCCGAGCCACTCCGGTGACGACAGGTCGGCCGGCTTGAGGAAGACACCCTGCGACAGCTGGGCCTTGGCGTCGTCGGCGGAGAGGTTGAGCTCGGCGCCGACGGCCTTGCCCGCGGCGTCCGGGTCGGTGGCGATGACGGTCAGGGCCTGGGCCTCGACCTTGCGCCACGCGTCGACGGCCTCCGGGTGGGCGGTGGCGAAGGCGGTGGAGACGACGCCGAGGTCGAGGGTGGGCTTGCCGCCGGCGGCCAGCTCCCGGCTGGTGATCAGCACCTTGCCGGTCTTCTTGAGCTGGTCGAGCGACGGCAGCCAGCTGTAGGCGGCGTCGATGTCGCCGCGGGTCCAGGCGGCCAGGATGTCCTGCGGCTCGAGGTCCACGATGGTCAGCTCGGACTCCTTGACGCCGGCGGCGTTCAGGGCGGCGAGGAGGCTGTAGTGGGCGGTGGACGCGAACGGGGTGGCCACCTTCTTGCCGCGCAGCGAGGCCACGTCGGTGACGCCGGAGTCGTTGCGGGCCACGAGCGCCTCGTTGTCGCCTGCCACGTCGAGGACGAAGGCGACCTGGTACGGGATGTTGAGCGGGGCGGACAGCCCGCGCGCCACCGGGCTGGAGCCGATCGCCGCGATGTCGAGGCTGCCCGCGACGAAGGCGGTGTTGATGCTGGCGCCGGAGTCGAACTTCGTCCAGGTGATCTTGTAGTCGGGCAGTGCCTTCTCGAGCAGGCCCTGGTTCTTGACGATCAGGTCGCCGGATGGGAAGGCCTGGTAGGCGATCCGGATCGATTTCTCTTCGGGGTCGGCGCCACCGCTGGCGGCGCCGTCCCCGCATGCGGCCAGGGCCCCGGCGAGGGCGACGGAGACAGCGACGGCAAGGAGCTTCTTCACAGGGGTTTCCTTAAAGGGGATCAGGCGCGTCCGCGCCACGGGATCAGCTTGTTCTCGGCGGTGAGCAACAGAGCGTCGATGAGCAGGCCGGAGAGGCCGATGGCGAAGAGGCCGAGCACGACCACGTCGGTCTGGGAGTAGCGCTGGGCGTCGCGGATCATGCCGCCGATGCCGGGCACGCCGTTGATGGTCTCGGCGGCCACGACCGAGGAGTACGCGACACCGACGGCGAGCCGGATACCAGTGAAGATCTCCGGCAGCGCGTGCGGCAGCACCACGTCGCGGATGCTCTGCCAGCGGCTTGCTCCCAGTGCCCGGGCCGCCTCGACCAGGCCGGTCGGCGCATTGTGGACGGCGGCGGCGGTGGCGACCGCGACGGGCGGCAGGGCGGCGATCGAGAGCAGCCAAAGTTTCGGGGTCTCGTCGATGCCGAACCAGATGATGAACAGGCTGAAGTAGGCGAGCGGCGGCAGCGCCCGGACGAACGTGACGACCGGCTCGGCGACCACGCGCAGCCAGCCGACGGTGCCCAGGAGCACGCCGATGAGCAGGCCGCCGGCGACGCCGATGGCCGAGCCGATGACGATGCGCCGCAGGCTGACGCCGAGGTGCTCGACGAGCAGGTGGCCGCTGTATCCGCGTACCCCCTCGTGGGTGGTGGAGGTGCGGATCAGCTGGTCCCAGACCGCTCCCGGCGAGGGGATGAAGGCCGGGTTGCGCATGATCCGGGCCGTCACCTCCCACAGCAGGTAGAGCGCGACCAGCGCGACGAGGCGCAGCGCGAGGCGCCGGCGCAGGCCGCCGCCGGGCGCGAGCGCCGCCTGGGGCGACGACGGCGCGGCCGGCGGCGCGGGGGCGAGGGTGGTGGTCACGGAATCTCCTGGCAGGGTGCCCGACGAATGCCCGCTATTCCTATCGCATCTATGGGGTTAGAGGCAATACCCGCAACAGATGCAATGATGTCTTTAAACATATATTCCTGATAGGCATTGTGGGTCATGGCCGTGGCTGCCTAGCGTTTCGGCCATGACCGTCCTGACCCCGCAACGGCGGGAGGAAACCGTCGACGACCTCGTCGTCGTCCCGGCCCGCCACCCTTGGCGATGGGCCGGGACCGCTCTGGTCCTCGTCCTGCTCGCGCAGTTCGTGCACGGGCTCGTGACCAATCCCGGCTGGGACTGGGAGACGTTCTTCGGCTACTTCCTGGAGCAGTCGGTCGTCGAGGCGCTCGGCCTGACCCTGCTGCTCACCCTCGGCGGCGCGGTCTTCGGGTTCCTCGGCGGCATCCCGCTCGCCGCCATGCGCCTGTCCCCCAACCCCGTGCTGTCCACGGTCAGCTGGGCCTACATCTGGGTGTTCCGCAGTGTGCCGCTGCTGGTGCAGCTGTTGTTCTGGGCGAACCTCGGCTACCTCTACGACAGCCTGCAGATCGGCATCCCGTTCGGGCCGGGCGTCTCGTTCCCGACGGTGAGCCTGATCAGCTCGTTCGGCGCCGCGCTGCTCGGCCTGGCCATGCACGAGGCGGCCTTCGCCGGCGAGATCATCCGGGCCGGCCTGCTCTCGGTGGACCACGGCCAGCACGAGGCGGCCGCCGCCCTGGGCATCCCCAAGTGGCGGCAGTTCTACCGGATCGTGCTGCCCCAGGCGATGCGCGCGATCCTGCCGAACGCGGCGAACCTGCTGGTCAACCTACTGAAGAGCACGTCCATCGTGTACATCCTGGCGATCGGCGAGCTGTTCTACCAGGTCCAGGTGATCTACGGCCGCAACGGGCGGGTGGTGCCGCTGCTGATGGTCGCGACGGTCTGGTACGTGATCCTCACCGCCCTGCTGTCGATCCTGCAGTACTACACCGAGCGCCACTTCGCCCGTGGCGCCGTGCGCAACCTGCCGCCCACCCCGTTCCAGCGATTCAAGGCGGCGATCGGCCGATGATCGAGATCACCGAGGTCCACAAGTCGTTCGGCAAGGCGCACGTGCTGCGCGGGGTGTCCCTGAGCGCGAAGGCCGGCACGGTCACCGTGATCCTCGGCCCGTCCGGTTCGGGCAAGTCCACTCTGCTGCGCAGCATCAACCACCTGGAGAAGGTCGACTCCGGCCGGGTCCGGATCGACGGCGAGCTGATCGGCTACCGCCAGACCGGCAACAGACTGCACGAGCTCAGCGAACGACAGATCCTCAGGCAGCGCGCCGGGATCGGTTTCGTCTTCCAGAACTTCAACCTATTTCCGCACCTCACGGCCCTGGAGAACATCACCGAGGCGCCGATCTCGGCGCAGGGCAAACCCCGGGCGCAGGTGTACGAACGAGCGCGCGAGCTGCTGACCAGGGTGGGACTCGGCGACCGGGCCGACGCCTACCCCCGCCAGCTCTCCGGTGGCCAGCAGCAGCGCGTGGCGATCGCCCGGGCGCTGGCGCTGGAGCCGAAGCTGATCCTCTTCGACGAGCCGACCTCGGCGCTCGACCCGGAGCTGGTCGGCGAGGTCCTCGACGTGCTGCGTGACCTGGCCGCCAGCGGGACCACGATGATCGTGGTGACGCATGAGATCGGCTTCGCCCGGGAGGCCGCCGACACGGTCGTCTTCATGGACGACGGCCGCATCGTCGAGCAGGGCACGCCCGCCGAGGTGCTGGACGACCCGCAACACGAACGCACCCGGGCCTTCCTGTCCAAGGTCCTGGTCTGACCCCCCGCCTCTTTCGTCGAAACTGGAGCTCTCGTGCGTACCACATGGATTTTCGCCCTTGCCGCCGTGACGTTGAGCCTGACCGCCTGCGCCGCGCCGGAGGAGAAGGCCCCGGTGTCCGCCGCGGCCGGCCCGTCGGCGTCCACGGCCGGGGGCTCGCTGAATCTCACCCCCGAGCAGAACCGGATCCTGCCGGCCAAGGACGAGGCCGCGGCGGCGCTGCTGCCCGCCGACGTGAAGGCGTCCGGCAAGCTGACCATCGGGGTCGGCGCGGCCGGCTCCGGATTCCCGCCGCTCGCGTTCGCGGCGACCGACAACAAGACGCTGATCGGCAACGAGCCGGACATCGCCGTCGCGATCGCGAGCACGCTGGGCCTGGAGCCGGTCCTGGAGAACACCTCCTGGGAGAACCTGTTCATCGGCCTGGACAGCGGCAAGTTCCAGCTCGGCGCGTCGAACATCACCGTCACCGAGGAGCGCAAGCAGAAGTACGACTTCGTCACCTATCGCCTGGACAACCTGGCCTGGCTCGCGAAGAAGGGCTCCGGACTCAAGGTCACGTCGCCGGCCGACATCGCCGGTAAGAAGGTGGCCGTCGGCTCCGGCACCAACCAGGAGAAGATCCTGGTCGAGTGGGCCGAGGAGGCCAAGAAGCAGGGCTTGGCGGAGGTCGAGATCAAGTACTACCAGACCAACCAGGCGACCTTCCTGGCACTCGGCTCCGGCCAGATCGACCTTTACCTCGGCCCGAGCCCGTCGGCCGCCTACCAGGTCGCGACCACCGGCCAGACCGAGATCGTCGGCACCTACTCCGGCGCCGGCAAGGACCTGCAGGGCCTGATCGCGCTCACCACCAAGAAGGACAACGGCCTGGTCAAGGCATACGCCGCCGCTCTCGACAAGCTCATCGCGTCCGGTGACTACGCCAAGATCCTGCAGCGCTGGAACCTGACCAACGAGGGCGTCACCAAGGCGGAGATCAACCCGCCGGGCCTGCCGATCGAAGGCAAGTGACCTTACCCCGGCAGGTCGGCCGTCACCGCGATGCCGGCGGCTTCGACCAGGTGGTGTCGTAACGACTGGGCGGCGGGACTGAGCATCCGGTCCCGCTGCCGCATCACCCCGATCGGCGGATGCGCGGGCGGCGGATGCAGCTGGCGCACCGCGATCGCCGGGGCGGGCGCCGACTCGGCCACCGTCCGGGACAGCAGACCGACCCCGAGCCCGGCGGCGATCAGGTCACGGACCCCGTCCAGGCTGTGCGTCTCGAAGTGCACGCGCGGCAGGAAGCCCGCCGACCGGGCCGCGTCCTCCAGGATCCAGCGCAGACCCGAGCCGGGCGGCATGCTCACGAACGGCTCGTCGCGTACCTCCCCCAGGGTGAGGCGGCCACCACGGGCCATCGCGTGACCGGGCGGGAGCGCCAGCAGCAGCTGCTCGTCGGCGAGCGGCACCGCGTCGAAGCGGGGCGGCAGGTCGGCGTGCACCGGGCCGATCACCAGATCCAGCTCGCCGCCGTCGCAGGCGCCGAGCAGCCCGGTGACCCGCCCCGAGCGCAGCCGCACCGCGATCCCCGGATGCCGCTCACGGAACGAGGCGAGCGCGGCCGGCAGGTCGTAGGGGCCGAGGCCGGCGGTCGCGCCGACGGTCACCCGGCCGCTGACCACCGCGGTGATCTCGGCCATCTCGCCGCGGGCACCGTCCAGCTCGGCCAGGATGCGGCGGGCCCGCGCCACGAACATCTCCCCGGCCGGGGTCAGCGCCACCTTGCGGGTGGTCCGCGCGAACAACGTCACCCCGAGCTCGATCTCCAGGGCCCGGACCTGCGCCGACACCGCCGACTGGGCGACGTGCAGCCGACCGGCCGCGCGGGTGAAACCGCCGTAGCGGGCCACCGCCTCGACGTAGCTGAGCTGCCGAATCTCCACCCGCCGATGGTGATCGCTTCTCGACGGCAAGATTCTTCAAACCCGATAAATCACTCTTTTGTACGAGGCGGCTCGCCCCGCCGCACCGGGACCGTCCCGGGCCTGTCGCGCGAGGCAGGCGGCCCGTCCCGGCCGCCGGGCTTTCCCCATCGGGGCGGCTCCAGCGCCCGGGCTCTCACCTGCCGGGCGGCTCCAGCAGCGCGATCTCCGGCCGGGTCAGGCTGCCCGCCACCAGCAGCCCGTCCTTCTCGGCGGCCGAGGTCACGAACCCGTACCCGCCGTCGTCGGACCGCAGGTCGTGCACGATCCGGCCGCCGGCGTCGAAGGCCATCACCCACGCGATCGGTGTCGCCTTGGGCCGGACCGCCTCCGGCAGGTTCCACACCAGCAGCCGCAGGATCCCGGGCAGCGGCAGCAGCCGGTCGAGCAGCGGGTCGCGGGGCGCGGCGATCCCGGCCCAGAGCAGCCCGTCGCCGCCGAGCCAGAGGTTGTCGGGGAAGCCGGGCAGGTTGTCGGCGAACGTCGTGACGGTCCCGTCGAGGCCGTACCGGCGGATCCGGTAGCCGGCCGTCTCGGCGACCAGCAGTGCCGTCCCGTCCGCGGTCAGGGCCAGCCCGTTGGCGAATTTCAGCCCGTCCAGCAGCACCGTCACCGTGCCGTCCGGGTCGCGGCGCAGCAGCCGCCCGGTGCCGGAGTGCTCGAACACGTCACCGAGGTGGTCGTCGAGGCTCCACCGGGTGGTCGACGAGGTGAACCAGATCGTCGCGTCCGCACCCTCGACGACGTTGCTGACGAAGGTGAGCGGCCGACCGTCCACGCTGTCCACCAGGACCTCGACGGTCCCGTCCGGCGCGACGGCGAGCAGTCCACGGTCGTGGTCGCAGACCAGCACCCCACCGTCGGCGCGCGGATGCAGCCCGAGGGGCCGTCCCCCGGTGTCGGCGAGCACCGTCCGGTCCCCGCTCGCCGGGTCGATCCGCAGGATCCGCCCGTCGGCGAGCCCGGTGATCACCCGGCCGGCGCCGTCGACGACGACGTCCTCGGGTCCGTGGCCGCCGGTCGGGATGAGCCGCCGCACCCGCAGCGCGCCGGTGGGGCCGCGGTCGGCGAGGGCGGGCGGCGACCAGCGTCGCGGCCGGATCCAGCGGCGTGTCATGGCGTCTCCTGTCCGGCGCTCAGACCGGGCGTTCTTCGTGGACCGGGCCGCTGGTCAGGCGGCGCACGTCGGGCAGGGCGAGCGCGGCGGCGCTGGTCGTGGCGACGACGGCGGCGCCGAGCAGCAGCATCGGAACGGCCCCGACGGCCGGGGCGGCGAACCCTACCACCACGAAGCCGAGCGGCAGAGTCACCAGCGAGCCGAACCAGTCGTAGGCGACGACCCGGGACAGCACCTCGCGGGGCACGTTGGCCTGGAGGCTGGTCTCCCACAGCGTGACGTAGGTGCCCATGCCGGCTCCGGCGGCGAAGGCGCCCAGGATGACGGCCGGCAGCGGGGCCGACAGGGCGAGCAGCAGCAGCGCCGGCACGAACCCGAGATTCGCCAGGACAGCGGTGCGCAGCGGGTGGCGCTGGGTGACCCGGGCCATCACCAGCCCGGCGAGCAGGGCGCCCGCCCCGAAGCCGCCGAGGATGAACCCCCAGCCGCGCGGGCCGCCGAGGCCGTCGGCGGCGAGTTGCGGGCCGAGCACCATGTAGGCCGGGAGCACGAGCAGGTGGAACAGCGCCGACTGGGCCACGAGCGACCACAGCCACCGCCGGGAGCTGAACTCGGCCCAGCCCTCCCGCAGGTCGGCGAGCACCCCACCCGAGCCGGTCCGCGGCGCGGCGGCGACCCGTGGGACGCCGAGCAGGAAGAGCGCACTGACCAGGTAGGACACCGCGTCGACGGCGAACACGACGCCGGGGCTGAAGGCGGCCACCAGCACTCCGCCGGTGGCCGGGCCGACCAGGCTGCCCAGTGAGCGGCCGAACCCGATCAGCGCGTTGGCCCGTTGCAGGGCGGCCGGCTCGTTGAGGGAGGGGATGATGCCGCCCAGCGCCGGCCGGAAGAAGGCGCTGCCCAGCCCGTCGATCGACGCGAAGATCATCAGGGCGGCCAGCGGCACGTGCCCTGTGAAGATCCAGACCGCCAGGGTGGCCTGGCCGGCGCCGCGCATGACGTCGGTGGCCAGCAGCAGCGTACGCCGTGACACCCGGTCCGCCAGGACGCCACCGAGCAGGATGAACCCGACGGTCGGCAGCCGGCTCGCGCCCAGCACCAGGCCCAGCCCGGAGACGCCGTGCCCGCTGGCCAGGACCGCGAACGCCAGCGCCACCGGGGTCATCTGGCTGCCGAGAATCGACGTGTAGTAACCCGCGAGCAGGTTGCGCATCGGACGGCTGATCGCTCGCGGCCGACTCAGGGTTTCACGATCGTCGATTCCCGGCACGAGCCGATCATAGGCGGTGGGTCAGACGGACCACTCCTTGGCGAGCAGCTCGAACGAGCGGACCCGGTCGGCGTGGTCGTGGGCGATGGTGGTGACCAGCAGTTCGTCGGCCCCGGTGACCCGTTGCAGAGTTTGCAGCCGTTCTGCCACGGTCTGCGGCGATCCGGCGAACTGGGTGGCGACCCGGTCGGCGACGATCGCCCGATCCTGGTCGGTCCACTGATACGCCTCGGCTTCCTCGATGCTCGGGAACGGGACGGCACCGAGGCCCGTACGGATGCTGCGGACCCAGACGGCGAACGGTGTGGCCAGGTGCCGCGCGGTCGCGTCGTCCTCGGCCACCAGCACGTCGGCCGACACCATGACGTACGGCTTCGCGAGCCCCGCCGACGGCACGAACGACTCCCGGTACGCCTCGACCGCCTCCAGCACCTTCGCCGGGGCGACGTGATAGTTGGCGGCGAACGGCAGGCCCCGCGCGCCGGCCGTGCGGGCGCTCTCCCCTCCGGAGCTGCCGAGCAGCCACACCTGCAGGTCCGCCCCGGCGCCCGGGGTCGCGATCACCTCGTTGCCCTCGTCGTCGACGACCGGCCCGGCCAGCAGCGCCGCGATCTGGTCGAGGACCTCGGTGAGGCCGAGCGGCTCGGCGCCGGGCTGGGTCAGGAAGCTACCGGCCAGCTCGGTGCGTTTGGAGGCGAAGATCGGCGCCCAGGAGAACGGCTTCGGGATGAGCAGCCCGTCGACGACCCGCTCCTGCGCCGGCGCCGCCTGCCGGCTCTCCTCGGCGACGAGACGGACCGCCTCCTTCTTGGCCTGCCCGGACCGGCCGAGCCCGAGGTCGAAACGGCCCGGATACAGCGCGTCGAGCAGCCCGAACTGCTCCACGATGGACAGCGCGGTCTGGAAGCCGGTCTGCACGGCGCCGGAGCCGAGCCGGATGCGGTCGGTGACGGCGGCGATCTGACCGAGCAGCAGCGCCGGCTGCGAGCTGGCCACCCCCGGCGTGAAGTGGTGCTCGGCCACCCAGTACCGGTGATAGCCGAACTGCTCGGCCCTGCGGGCCAGATCCAGGGTGCGGCGCAGGGCGTCGCGCACGTCACCGCCGGAGACCAGCGGGGCGAGATCGAGGATGGACAGGGGTACGGACATGGCTACCGCCCTTTCAGTCGGCGTAACACGGGGGCGATGTCGGAGGCGAACAGTTCCAGGCTGGCCCGGTTCTGTTTCTCGGTGAGGCCTTCGGTGTCGGCGCTCAGGTGGGTGACGCCGTGGCCGAGCCGGTCGTGGTAGCGGTGCACCTTGTCGATGATCTGCTGCGGGCTGCCGACCAGCATCGAGCTGCGCTCCACGGCGTCCTCGACGCTGTGGAAGACCGGTGGCACGCCGACCTTGCGGAACGCCTCCTGGCGGGCCTCGAAGATCGGCCGGTAGACGTCGATCGCCTCCTGCGAGGTACGGGCGGCGTAGAAGCCGGCGCTGCCCGCCCCGATCCGGATGGCCGCCGGGTCGTGGCCGTGGTGCGCCCACCGCTCCCGGTAGTGGTCGATCAGCTCGGCGTACGGCTCGATCGGGTTGGTGACGTTCGCGGAGAACAGCGGGTCGCCGTAGGAGGCGGCCAGCTCGACCGACGCCTTGCTGGTGGCCGAGCCGTGCCAGACGGTGATC
Source organism: Actinoplanes sp. CA-252034 (assembly GCF_050956125.1). NCBI lineage: Bacteria > Bacillati > Actinomycetota > Actinomycetes > Micromonosporales > Micromonosporaceae > Actinoplanes > Actinoplanes sp. CA-252034. The sequence continues at coordinate 3,293,585 of NZ_CP191846.1, read as the reverse complement.
GGGTTCTGCAGCGGGCGGGGCCAGGTCTCGGCGTCGGTCAGCGACGGCCGGTACCGTCCCTCCCAGGTGACCCTCTCCTCACGCCACAGCCGGCGGAACAGGTCGTAGCTCTCCCGCAGCCGGTCCCACTGGTCGTCGACGGTCACCTGGAACAACTGGGCCTGCGCCGCCCCGTTGCCCTTGCCGATGATCAGCTGCAGCCGGCCGCCGGACAGGTTGTCGAGGGTCGCATAGTCCTCGAACGCCCGGACCGGGTCGAGCAGGCTGAGGGTCGTCACCCCGGTCCACAACTCGATCGTCGAGGTCCTGGCCGCGATGTGGCTGAGCACGACCGGCGGCGAGGAGGACAGGAACGGCCGCTCGTGCCGCTCCCCCACGGCGAACCCGTCGAACCCGAGCTGCTCGCCGAGCACGGCCGCGTCGACGACCTCCCGCAGCCGCTGCTCGATGCTCTTGGACCGGTCGATGTACGTGATCAGGCTGAGCAGCAGGAACTTCATCACAGCCCCAGGTTCGCGCGCAGCGTCGGACCGGAATAGGCGGTCCGGAACACCCCTCGCTCCTGCAGCAACGGGACCACCTGGTCCACGAAGTCGTCCAGCCCGGCCGGGGTCAGGTGCGAGACGAGGATGAACCCGTCGCACGCCTCGGTCTGCACGTACTCGTTCAGCAACTCGGCGACCCGCCCCGGGGTGCCGATGAAGTTCTGCCGCCCGGTCACCTCGATGACCAGGTCGCGGATCGACAGGTTCTTGGCCTCGGCCCGGGCCCGCCACTCGGCGGCGGTCTTCAGCCGGTCCGGGTACATCCCGGCGCGGCCCTTGATGATCGTGTCGTCCTCGTCCAGCACCGGGTCGATGTCCGGCAGCGGCCCCTCGGCGTCGTAGCCGGACAGGTCGGTGTTCCACAGCTGTTCCAGCAGCAGGATCGCGGTCTGCGGGCTGACCTGCTGCCGCCGGATGTGGTGGGCCTTCTCCTGCGCGTCGGCGTCGCTGTCGCCGAGCACATAGGACACCCCCGGAATGATCTTCAGGCTGTCCTCGGACCGCCCGTACCTCGCGAGCCGGTCCTTGACGTCGCGGTAGAACAGGCGGGCGTCGTCGATCTGATGGTGCCGGGAGAAGATCGCGTCGGAGTGCCGCGCGGCGAGCTCACGGCCGCCGTCGGAGTCGCCGGCCTGCAGGATGATCGGATGTCCCTGCGGGCTGCGCGGCACACCGAAACGGCCCCTGATGTCGAACTGGCTGTTCCTGATCGCGAAGTCGCCGCCGTCGCTGTCCCACAGCTTGCGGGCCGTCTCGATGAACTCCCCGGCCCGGACGTAACGGTCCGCATGGTCGAGGAACCCGCCGCGCCGGAAGTTCTCACCGAAGAACGCCCCCGGCGAGGTGACCACGTTCCACGCCGCCCGCCCACCGGACAGGTGATCGAGGGTGGCCAGTTGACGGGCCAGCTCGTACGGCTCGTGGTAGGTGGCGTTCAGCGTCCCGGCCAGCCCCAGATGCTCGGTGACGGCCGCCAGAGCGGTGAGCACCGTGATCGTGTCCGGGCGCCCGACCACGTCCAGGTCGTGGATCAGCCCGCGCTGTTCACGCAGCCGCAGACCCTCGGCCAGGAAGAAGAAGTCGAACAGGCCCCGCTCGGCCGTCTTCGCGAGGTACTCGAAGGAGTCGAAGGCGATCTGGCTGCCGGCGCGTGGGTCGCTCCAGACGGTCGTGTTGTTCACGCCGGGGAAGTGCGCGGCGAGGATGATCTGCTTAGGCACGTCCGGCCTCCTGGTAGCGGTTGACGGCTGTTCCGAGGCCGAGCCGCTCGCGCAGCACCGGCTGTGCGGAGGGCGCGAACAGGCCACGGCGGCGCAGCTCGGGGACGAGGACCTCGGTGACGTCGGCGACGTCGGTCACCCGCAGCCGGAACCCGTCGACGCCGGAGACGGTCCACCAGCTCTGGATCAGGTCTGCCAGCTCGGCCGGCGTGCCGTCGAAGGTCACCGCGTCGGTCGCGACGTGGCCACCGACCGCGAGATCGGCGAAGATCTTCTTCTCCGGGACGATCCGGCGCACCGTACGGGCGGCGTCGTCGGCGTCCGACGGCGTCACGAAGAACACGTCGGCGTCGAGGGCCTCCCACACCTGCGGACCGTGCGCGAGAGCGGCCACGACCGGCTGGCCCTGCGGTGGCCGCGGCACGATCGACGGCCCCTTGACCGAGAAGTGCTCGCCGACGAAGTCGATGTAATGCAGCCGGTCCCGGTCGATGTACCGGCCGGTGGCGACGTCGGAGATGATCGCGTCGTCCTCCCAGCTGTCCCAGAGCCGCCGCACCACCTCGATCGCGTCGCCGGCCTCGGCCAGCAGATCCCCGGCCGGAAGCGGCTCACGGCGGCCGAGCAGCGCCGCCTCCGCCGGATCCTTCGACACCCGCACCTGCCAGCCGGCCCGGCCCTTGCTGACCCAGTCGAGGGTGGCCAGGGCGGTGGACAGGTGGAACGGCTCGGTGTGGGTGGTGGTGGCGACCGGGACCAGGCCGACGTGCCGGGTCAGCGGCGCGACCCGGGCGGCGACCTGCACCGCGTCCGGCCCGTACCGCCCGAAGTCGTCCTCGAACGTCACGAAGTCCAGCCCGGCCTCGTCGGCCAGCCGGACCTGTCTGATCCAGTGATCGGAATCGAAGCTGTCGCCGGTCAACGCGACCGCCAGATGCAACGTCATCGCAGAACCTCCAAAGTGGGCACGGCGTCGAGCAGCGCCCGGGTGTACTCGTGGCCGGCGTGGTCGAGGACGGCCTTGACCGGGCCCTGTTCGACGACCCGGCCGTCGTGCATGACCAGGACCCGGTCGGCGATGTCACGGATCACGCCGAGGTCGTGGGAGATGAACAGCAGCGCCGTCCCGTCCGCCTCGCGGATGCCGGCCAGCAGGTCGAGGACCTGCGCCTGCACCGACACGTCGAGGGCGGAGACCGGCTCGTCACAGATGATCAGACTCGGTCGCGGAGCGATGGCCCGCGCCACGGCGACGCGCTGCCGCTGACCACCGGACAGCTGCCGCGGATACCGGTCGAGCACGTCGGCGCCGAGGCCCACCCGCTCCAGATACGGCTCCGGGTCCTCGCCGCGCGGCAGAGCCTCGCCGACGATGCGCCGCACGGTCCAGCGCGGGTCGAACGCCGACAGCGGATCCTGGGCGATCAGCTGCAACCGGCGCCGGATCGGGCGGCGGGCACGCTCGGGCACCCCACTGAAGTCGGCACCCTCGAACCGCACATGCCCCGACGTCGGGTCGGCCAGCCCGAACAGCAACTGCGCCACCGTGGTCTTGCCCGATCCCGACTCGCCGACCAGCCCGACGATCTCCCCGCGGCGGATCGTCAGACCGAAGTCCTTCACGACGGTGCGGTCGCCGTACACCTTGCGCAGCCCGGTCGCCTCGGCGACGACCTCGCCCGGCTCGGCGGTGGTCCCGCGCCGCCTCCCGGTGGCCGCCGAGATCAATTCCCTGGTGTACGGGTGACCGGCGCTCACCAGTATGGAGCGGGTCGCGCCGCCCTCGACGACCCGGCCGTCCCTCATCACCAGCACCCGGTCGGCCAGCTTCGACACGACCGCCAGATCATGACTGATCAGCAGCAGCGTCTCCCCCGCCTCCCGGCGCTCGGCGAGCAGCTTGAGGATCTGCGCCTGCACCGTCGCGTCCAGTGCCGTGGTCGGCTCGTCGGCGATCAGCAGCCGCGGCCCGCCCGCGATGGCCGAGGCGATCAGCGCCCGCTGCCGCAGCCCGCCGGACAGCTGATGGGGATACTGCCGGGCCCGCCGTTCCGGTTCGGGCACGTGCACGTCGGTGAGCAGCCGCTGGATGCGCTGCGGCCGGTCCCGGCGGTCGCCGATGCCGTGGGTCTGCAGCACCTCCCCGATCTCCGCGCCGACCGTGCGCAGCGGGTCGAGCGACACCAGTGCGTCCTGCAGGATCAGCCCGGCGAACCGGCCCCGCAGCCGCCGCCAGTCACGGGCGGCGAACCCCCGCACGTCCCGGCCGTCGACCAGGAACCTGTCCGCCTCGACCCGGGCGTTCGGACCGGCCAGTCCGACCAGGCTGCGGGCGGTCACGCTCTTGCCGGAGCCGCTCTCGCCGACGAGCGCGACACATTCACCCGCGCTGATCGTGAGGTCGACCCCGCGTACCGCCCGCACCTGCTGCTTCCCGGTGAAGGTGACCCGCAGGTTCTCGACGTCGATCACGATGGAGCCTCCTCGGCGTGCTCTAGCGGCCCTTGCTTCGCGGCGGTGCACCCGGTCACGGCGTTCGCCCCTCGAACCGGTTCTGCAGATGCCGGCCGATCACGGTGAGCGAGATGACGGTGCCGGTCACGGCGGCGCCCGGCAGCACCGACGCCCACCAGGCGATGTGCAGGTAGCCGCGGCCCTCGGAGAGCATCGCGCCCCACTCCGGCGACGGCGGCTGCGGCCCGAGCCCGAGGAAACTCAGCCCGGCCGCGATCAGCACCGCCTCACCGAGCCCGATCATCGCCAGCACCGGGATCGGACCGAGCACATTGGGCAGCACGTGCCGCAGCACCAGCCGTACCCGCGACTGCCCGAAAGCGACGGCCTGCGTCACGTACGGCGCCCGCCGCACCACGAGCGTCTGTGCCCGTACCACCCGGGCGAAGTGCGGTGTGGTGGCGATCCCGATCGCCACGATCAGACTGGTGGTGCCGGTCCCGGCGATCGCGATGAACAGCAACGCCAACAGCACCAGCGGAAACGCCGCCAGCGCGTCGAACCCGCGACTGAGGGCCTCGTCGGCGACCCGGTGCACGAGACCGGCGATCAGCCCGAGCAGGATGCCCGCCCCGACTGCGATCACGGTCGCCGCCACCCCGATGCTCAGCGAGTGCCGGGCGCCGTGCACCACCCGGTCGAAGACGTCCCGGCCGAGCTGGTCGGTGCCGAACCAGTGCGCCGCCGACGGCGCCTCCAGCACCCGCAACGGATCGGCGGCCAACGGGTCGCCGGCGAACAGCGACGGCCAGACCACCGCGGCCAGCGCCAGCAGCAGGACCAGCCCGGCGGCGGTGAGACCCGGCCGGGGCCGTCGCAGGGTGAGCCGGCGAGCCACCGGCCTGGGCAGAGCGAGAGTCACGCGACTCAACTCCTTCGCAACCGCGGATCGATGACCAGATAGGCGAGATCGGCCGCCGTGTTGATCACGACGAAGGCGGCGGCCGCCAGGACCACCACGGCCAGCACGACCGGCATGTCACCGTTGCTGACGGCCTGGAGGGTGACCTGCCCGATCCCGGGCCGGCCGAAGACCTGCTCGATGATCACCGTGCCGCCCAGCAGGACACCGGTGACCCAGCCGAGCATGGTCACCGCCGGAATCAGCGCGTGCCGCAGCGCATGCCGGACCAGGACCGCTCGTTCCCGTAGGCCCCGCGCCCGGGCGGTGACCGCGAACGGCTCGTCCAGCGCCCGGTCCAGCCCGTCCCGCAGCACCTGGGCCAGCACCCCCGCGATCGGCAGGCCCATCGTGACCGCCGGCAGCACCAGCGCCGCCCAACTGCGGTCACCGGAGACCGGGAACAGCCCGAACCGGAACGAGAACACGCTCAGCAGCACGATCCCGATCAGGAACGGCGGCGTGGACACGATGACCAGCTCGGCGGTGGAGCTGGCCCGGCGCGCCCACCGGTGCCGGGTGGTGACCGCCAGCACCAGCGCCAGCGTCACCCCGACGACGGCCGCCGCCACGGCCAGCTTCACCGTCGGCAGCAACTGGTCGCCGATCACGTCGCCGACCGGGCGCTGCAGCAGGTAGGAGCGGCCCAGGTCGCCCTGCACGGCCCGCCACAGGTAGTCCAGGTACTGCACGACGGCGGGCCGGTCCAGGTGCCACTCGGCGATGATCTGGGCGCGGATCTGCGGAGTGTCGGCGCCGTCGCCGATCAGGCTGTCGACGATGTCGCCGGGGGCGGCCAGCAGCGCCAGGTACGCCGCCGTGGCCGCCGCCCAGAGCACGACGGCACCGGAGGCGATCCGCCGCGCGATCGCCGTCGTCACCTGCTCAACCAGAGGTGGTAGGCGCTGCCGGGCACCCCGGCGGTCGGCTCGAAGCCCAGCCCGCCGACGCTCGTGGAGGCCGCGACCTGGTCGGCCGGGGCATACAACGGCAGGATCAGCGCCTGGTCGGTGACGGTCAGCTTCTGCACCTGCCGGTACGCGGTCTGCCGCTGCGCCTGATCGGAGCCGGCCTGCCCCTGTTCGAGCAGCCTGTCCAGCGCCGGGTCCTTGAAGCCGGTCCGGTTGATCGCGCCGGCGGAGTGCAGCAGCAGGTTGAGCGCGGCCCCGGCGTCGGTGTCGGCACGGGAGTTGTCGAACACCTCGTACTGCCCGTCGGCCAGCGCCTGGGTGGCGGTGCCCTGGTCGACCACGGCCACGTTCAGGTCGATGCCGGCACTCTGCTTGACCTGCGCCTGAACCGCCTGGGCGAGCACGTCGCGGCGGTCACGGACGAACGGCGCCGACTGCACCAGCCGTACCGTCAGCCGTTTGCCGTCCTTGATCCGGAAACCGTCGGCGTCCCGCGCCGCCCAGCCCGCCTCGTCCAGCAGCCGGTTGGCCTTCGCGGCATCGCCGCCGTAGGTCTTCTCCAGCGTCTTGTCGTAGAACGGGCTGGTCGGCCCGATCACGCTCCACGCCCGGGTAGCGGTGCCCCGGTAGACGCCGGTGAGCACCGCGTCCACGTCGACGGCCTCCCGGAACGCCTGCCTGACCCGCAGGTCGTCGAAGGGCGCGTGCGTGGTGTTGAAGTAGTACGAGTACGCCGACCCGGAGTTCAGCCCCCGCGACAGCGACAGCTGCGGGTTCGCCGTGACCAGCGCCTCGTCGGTGGCCGGCACGCCCTCGACGATCTGCACCTGGCCGGAGGTGAGCGCCCCGACCCGCACCGACGACTCCTTCAGGAACCGGTAGGTGATCTGGTCGAGATAGGCGGCCCCGGAGTGCCCCGCGTTGGCCGGCGCCCAGTTGTAGGCCGGGTTCTTCTTGAACACGACCTCCTGCCCGGCGGTGTAGTGGTCCAGCACGAACGGCCCGGTGCCGGCCAGGTCGGGGCCGCCGGCCTTGAGGTTCTCCGCCTCCTTGAGCGACTTCGGCGACACCTGCGCGCCCTGCGGCGAGGAGAGGAAGTCGAGCAGCAGCACGTCGGGCTGCTTGAGGCGGAAGGCGACGGTGGCCGGGTCGACGACCTCCACGGAGTCCAGGTTGCGCAGCTGCACGGCCCGGACGGACGGGTTGTACCCCTCGACGGAGAACTGGTCGACGTTCGCCTTGACGGCCGCCGCGTCGAACTTCGTGCCGTCGCTGAAGGTCACGTCCGTACGCAGCTTGAAGGTGTAGGTCCTGCCGTCGGCGGAGACCTCGTGACCGGTGGACAGCCACGGAACGTAACCGCCCTGACTGTCGTGGGTGAGCAGGGCCTCGAAGGTGTTCCAGACCAGAAGACGGGCCTTGGCCTGTGCGTACTGATGCGGGTTGAAGGTGATCGGCTCGGTCTCGACGGCCCAGGTCAGCGAGCCGCCGCTGACCGGCTGGCCGGCCTCGGCCGCCTCCTGTGCCCCGGAGGAGCAGGCGGTGGTGAGGGCGAGGGCGAGGGTCACGGCGGCGACGGCGGGTCTGGTACGGCGCATGGGTGGTTCCTCCTCTACCACTTTTCCTATCGTCCCTATAGGAAATTGGCAAGAGGCTGAGACCCTGGACACCCAATGTTCTCGACCCACCTCTGAACCATCCCGCGACCGCATGCGTGTCCCATGACGTGCAGCCGACAGACCTCGCCGACCCGCGACAGAACCCCGACGCCGAGGAGCCGACCTCCCCGGCAGCCGAGCCACCGCAGGTCGACGAACCCTCGGAGCAGCCCGCGGAGCCGCCCACGGAACAGGTCTCGGAGCAGCCCTCGGAGGAACTCGCGGAGCCGCCCTCGGAGGAGCTCCCGGACAAACCGGCGCAAGACGACACGGCCGAGGCCACCGCCGACGGACCGGACGACAAGACCCCGGCCGGGTACGCCGACTCCTGCGCTCCCCCTGGACCGGACGCGCACTGAACGTCCTCGCCGCCGGAATCGTCTTCGCCGCCCTCCTCTACCCCAACGTCCTGCGCCGCCTCACCCTCGGCAACTTCGCCCGCATCCCGATCGAGGCCGCGTTCGGCATCCTCCTGCTGATCGTGCTCCCCCGCCGCCCCCGCCTCGTCGTCGGCTCGATCCTCGGCGCCCTCCTCGGCTGGGTCGTCGTCCAGAAGAGCCTCGACATGGGCTGGTTCAAAACCCTGGCCCGCCCCTTCGACGTCGTCCTCGACTGGGAGCTGTTCGACGACACGTTCAACTTCGTCCGCGACTCCTACGGCGCCGCCGGCGCCTGGGCCGCCGCGATCGGCGGCATCCTGCTCGCCGTCGGCGCCGTCGCCGCGACGATCTGGGCCGTGCTGCGACTCGCCGCCCTCATCACCGAGCACCGCCGCCGGTCCGCCCTCACCGCCGCCGGCATCGCCTCGGCCTGGATGCTCTCGCTCGCCCTCGGCCTCCAGCTGATCCCCGCCGTCCCGGTCGCCGCCCGCACCTCGGCCACCTACGCCTGGGACCGCCTCTGGCAGGCCAAGACCGGCATCGCCAACGAGGCCGCCTTCGCCGACGAGATCAAGCAGGACCCGTACGCGAACGTGCCCCCCGACCAGATCCTCACCGCCCTGCGCGGCAAGGACGTCATCATCACGTTCGTCGAGAGCTACGGCCGCAACGCCGTCGAGGCCCCCAGCCTGGCCGCCGGCACCGCAGCCGTGCTCGAGGACGGCGACGCCAAGCTCAAGGCGGCCGGCTTCAGCGCCCGCAGCGGCTGGCTCACCTCACCCACGTTCGGCGGCAACAGCTGGCTCGCCCACTCCACCACGCTGTCCGGACTGTGGATCAACAACCAGTCCCGGTACCGCAACCTCACCTCCAGCGACCGGCTCACCATCCCCTACGCCATGCAGAAGGCCGGCTGGGACACCGTCAGCGTCATGCCCGGCGCCACCCGCGCCTTCCCGGAGGGCAAGTTCTACGGCTACAACCGCATCTGGGACTCCCGCAACCTCTCCTACCAGGGCCCCCGGTTCAGCTGGGCGCAGATGCCCGACCAGTACACGCTCAAGCAGTTCACCGAAGTCGAGTACAACAAGCCCGGACGCAAGCCCCTCATGGTCGAGATGCCGCTCATCTCCAGCCACACCCCGTGGGCCCCGATCCCCGACTTCATCGACTGGGACCAGGTCGGCGACGGCTCCGTCTACAACGCGATCGCCGCCGACGGCGCCCAGAAGGCCGACATCTGGTCCAGCGCCGCCAAGGTCCGCCGCGAGTACGGCCGGTCGATCCGCTACACCCTCACCACCCTGATCTCGTGGATCGAGAAGTACGGCAACGACAACCTGGTCCTCGTCTTCCTCGGCGACCACCAGCCGTCCAGCGTCGTCACCGGCGACAACGCCAGCCACGACGTACCGATCACGATCGTCGCCAAAGACCCGGCCGTCCTCGACCGCATCACCGCCTGGAACTGGACCCCCAGCCTTAAACCGGCGACCGACGCCCCGGTCTGGCCGATGAGCACCTTCCGCGACCGCTTCTTCACCGCCTTCGGCCCGAACGGCGCCACCCACTGAGCCAGGTGTGCGGCGCCGGTCCCGGTCACTCCAGGCGCCGCACACCGCCTGGCCCGGCCGCCCCGTCCGGCCGCGCCCCGCCCCGTCCGGCCGCGCCCCGCCCCGTCCGGCCGCGCCCCGCCCCGTCCGGGCCCGCGGCCCCGCCACGCCACGCCACGCCACGCCCCGGCAACGTCCGCAACCGCTCAGCCGGAACCGGTAGACCGCCCCAAGCCCAACCCCGTCCATCAATGAGCCGAGCAGCAGAGACGGCGCGCCAGGATCCCCGGCGCGACCGCTGTCCGCCCCAGCCAGGTCTCGAGCTCCTCCGTGGACCGACGCCATCCGGCCGGGTCCAGCAGGACCACCAACGGCTCCCCCGCTGCCGGCCTGCCAACAGTCCACAGGCAACAGCACCCCCGCGGATGTCTTGCCCGCGCCCGGCCGTCCGATCACGACCAACCGCCGCCCCGGCAGCCGCCACGTCTCGCGACGGCCCCGCCCACCGCCCGGCGCATGGGCCGCCGTGGATGCAAGACATCGTCCCGAGTCGGCGCCAGATCCGTCCCGCCGCACACACCCCCTAGCGCATCCTAGGAGGCTAGCTCGAAGCCGGACCGTTTCGTCCCCTTCCAGGACTGTTCGGTCCCTTAGACGGCTTGCGGGAACGCTCGTTCCACCATGGCGACCAGCGCCGTCGACAGCAGCACGTGCACCTGCTCGCGAGTCAGCACGTCGCGCTGCAGCCACTCCTGGGCCGTCCAGATGGCCAGGCCGACGTAGGAGCGGGTCATGCCCCGCAGCGCCGGCGACGGGTCGTCGCCCATCCCGACCGCACGCAGAACACCCGCCGCGGCGACATCGACAGCCTCGGCGATCACGGCGTTCACGTCGGCATCACCGGCCATCCCGCCGGCGCCGGTCGCGGCCAGCCACGACGTGCTGTGCCGGGAGACCACGTCGAGGAACCAGCTGACGATGGAATCGGCCCGTTCGGGAAGTTCGCCCTCGGGAAGTTGCTCCAGCGCCACTTCGGGCACGGTGAGCATCACTCGCACTACTTCGAGGTAGAGGTCCTTTTTCGTACCGAAATAGTGGTTGACCAGGCCCCGAGCGACGCCTGCGTCGCGGGCCACGTCGGTGGTGGAGACGTCGGCGTAGGCTTTCGACCCGAACAGGCGGATCGCCACCGACAGGATCTGTTCGCGCCGGGCGTCCGGTTCGAGCCGGCGCCGGCGCATCGCCTCGACAGTCACCGTCCCGACCTTACGGCACGTCGATCGATAGGGATCCAAGATGCCCGTTTCATCTATGTTTCCATCGGCGAGAACGATGAATTGCGGTAATTCATACGTGGCTTGTTGACACATCGCCAATAGTGCTCGATGGTAGGTCGATGTCGACGCCTGGACTGGACGGTTACGTCGAACCGTGGCGCAAGCCGGAACACGACGACCTGGCCGAGCTCGCGCGCGCCTTCTTCACCAAGGAGGTGCTGCCGCACGCCGAACGCCTGGAGCAGCAGGGACACCCCGACCGCGAGCACTACCGCCGGGCCGGCGAGCTGGGGCTGCTCGGCCTGTCGATTCCCGAGGAGTACGGCGGCGGTGGCGGCGACTTCACCCACGAGGCCACCCTGTTGCACGAGCAGACGCTGGCCGGCGAGGGTAGCCTGGGCATCGCCGTGCACAGCGGCATCGTCACCGGTTACATCAACGACTACGGCTCCGACGAGCAGAAACGTCGCTGGCTGCCGGGCCTGGTGAGCGGCGAGCTGGTCGGCGCGATCGGCATGACCGAGCCCGACGGCGGCTCGGATGTGCAGGCGATCCGCACCCGGGCGGTCCGTGACGGCGACGACTATGTGGTGACCGGTTCGAAGACGTTCATCACCAACGGAATCCTTGCGGACCTGTTGGTCCTCGCGGTGAAGACCGACACGTCCGCACGCGCGCACGGCATCTCACTGCTGGTGTGCGAGCTGACCGGCGACCCGGCCGGCTTCCGGCGCGGCCGCAAGATCGAGAAGATCGGCCTGCACTCCAACGACACGGCCGAGCTGTTCTTCGACGACTTCCGGGTTCCCGTCGCGAACGTCTTGGGGACCGAGGGGTCCGGTTTCATCCAGATGATGCAGCAGCTCCCCCAGGAACGGCTGGTCATCGGAGTCGGGGCGGTCGCGGCCATGCAGCGTGCCGTCGAGCTGGCCACCGCGTACGCCAAGGAGAGGGTCGCCTTCGGCAAGCCGCTGCTCGGCCACCAGAACACCCGCATGGTCCTGGCGGAGGTGGCCACGCGCACCCGCGTGTCCCGGGTCTTCCTGGACGACTGCATCCAGCGGCATGCGCGCGGCGAACTGGACGTGGCGACCGCCGCGATGGCGAAGTTGTACCTCACCGAGGGCCAGTGCGAGGTCGTCGACCGGTGCCTGCAGATCTTCGGCGGTTACGGGTACACCACCGAATACCCGATCGCGAAGATGTACGCGGACGCGCGGGTCCAGAAGATCTACGGCGGCACCAACGAGATCATGAAGGAGCTGATCTCCCGTGTCCTCTGAGAGCGGGCGCACCCGATGACAGCCCTGGCGGGCATCCGCGTGGTGGAGCTGTCCGGCCTCGCGCCGGCCCCGTTCGGCTGCATGATCCTCGCCGACCTCGGCGCCGACGTGGTGCTCGTGGAACGTCCTGGTGGCAACGGACCGGCCGGTCCGCCTCCGGGGCCGCTCCAGCGCGGACGCCGTACCGTGACGGTCGATCTCAAGTCTGAAGCCGGAGTCGCCGAGTTGCTGAGCCTGATCGCGAAGGCCGACGTCCTGGTCGAGGGTTTCCGCCCCGGCGTGGCCGAGCGCCTCGGTTTCGGCCCCGAAGTCTGCGAGCAGCTCAACCCCGGCCTGATCTACGCCCGGATGACGGGCTGGGGCCAGGACGGCCCGCTGGCCTCCGCAGCCGGCCACGACATCGACTACATCGCGATAGCCGGCGCTCTGGAACCGCTGGGCCGGGCCGGCGAGAAGCCACACGCCCCCATCAACCTGCTGGGCGACTTCGCCGGCGGCGGCATGCTCCTGGCCGTCGGCGTCCTGGCCGCACTGGTGGAACGCTCCCGCTCCGGCCGCGGCCAGGTGGTGGACGCCGCGATGGTCGACGGCTCATCCCTGCTGATGACATTCGTCCACGGCATGTCCGCGGCCGGCCGCTGGCCCGCCCCGCGAGGCCGCAACCTGCTCGACGGCGGCGCCCCCTTCTACGACACGTACCAGGCGTCCGACGGCGGACACCTGGCCGTCGGCTCCCTCGAGCCCCAGTTCTACGCGGCATTGCTGAAAGGCCTGAACCTGGCCGACGACCCGGACCTCCCCAGCCAGTTCGACGTCACCGCCTGGCCCGAGCTCCGGCGACGCTTCACCGAACGCTTCCTGGAGAAGACCCGCGACGAATGGGCCGCGATCTTCGAGCCCCTCGACGCGTGCGTCAGCCCGGTCCTCTCCCTGACCGAAGCGCCCCTGCACCCACACAACGAGGCCCGAAAGGCCTTCGTCGAGGTGGGCGGCATCGTCCAGCCCGCCCCGGCGCCGCGCCTGCAGCGAACCCCCGCAGAAACCCCGGCCCCCTGAAGGCGTCGACGGTCCCCGAGGTCCTCTCCTCCTGGTCCTGACTTCTGCGGTACGCCCCACCGCTCCCCAAACACAGTAGGCCCGGTCCCGAACCCCACCCCACAAGGTGATTACCGGGCCCGGGCCTCTTCGTCTTCGTCTTCGTCTTCGTCTTCGTCTTCGTCTTCGTCTTCGTCTTCGTCTTCGTCTTCGTCTTCGCCTGGAGATCGGAAACGAGCCGCCCCTCCAGCACAAGTGAGATGATCATCCTGGCCCAGGAGATTTGCACGGCCCTACACCAAACGCACCATCGGAGAATTCGGAAAGTCCGCCGAGATTTGACCTCAGCCATCGACGGGCGATAAGAAACGAATCTGTTCTGATTTGGATTCCTCGAGTTAAACCTCAACCACGATCCTGCATCAACCGCCCAAGTCAATGAAACTCCACGGCAAGCCGACGGAAGAATAGACACCGCTACCCAACACGCCTTGACGAAGCGCCGACCATGCCACCGTGAGCTTCCGAGCCAAGTCCACACTCGACGCCATAAAGAGCTCAGCCATCCGAGCCACACCGCCAACGCCGAAGAGGACGTCCGCCGCCCACAAATCGGCGAGAGAATCGAACACCGCCACGAAAATGGCGGCACCAGACTCTCAAGCCACAGCCGAGCACCATTCGGCGGCACGACACCAGCCGGCTGCAACGCATGCGCCAGTGGTAGGCCTAGGACAGCCGGCACAGCACTAGCCGGTCGCAAGGCATACGCCAGCGGTAGGCCCAAGTCAGGCGGCACAGCAGGTGCGAGCATCTCTGCCAAACACTGAACACCAACATCCGCTCGCCTGGTGGACGGCCGCACCACGGACGGCAACGGAGTCGGCAGCCCCGCAGACAATGGAACCGCGGACCGTTGCGCAGCAAACAAAGAACACGCGGACGCCGAATCAACGACCGACGGGCATGCAGAAGCTGAACCGACAGTCGACAGACCAGCAGATACCGAGCCGACAGATGACGGATCAGCGGACGTCAAGCCACCAGACGCCGAACCACCAGACGGCCAACCAGCGGACATCGAACCCACAGTCGCCGGACCACCGGACACCGGACCACCGGACACCGAACCTACAGTCGCCGAACTACCGGACGCCGAACCACCAGACGGCAGACGCGCGGACGACACGACGGGTGATTGCGACGAGGACAGAGCCGCGGCCCGCGATGCGAGCACCGACGAAGACATGACCGACGGCACAGCGTGGGAAGGCACCGCCGACAGCTGCGTCACGGGCGTTTGTCGAGGAGTCGGAACCGTGCGGGGCGCGGTAGGCCGAACGGAATGCGCGGGCGCCCCTCGCATCGGCACGGAGCCGGCCTCGCGGATGCGCCGAAGCTTTTCTGCATGGCGGCGTTTCAGTCCCCATGCCCGATGGCGCTCATGCTCACGCCGGAACTCCTCACGGGCGGGAGAGTGCTTCCGAGACGCGGTGCGGTCACGCATTTCAGAAACCTCTGACCGACTGAACAACGACATCTGCGCCACGCCAAAATTCTCCCGCACCCAAACGCAGCAGTGTCAGTATTCGATCATGCCAATCCAGATTCCCCTGACGAATCGGATACAACACCGCCGACACCGCCGACCGCGTCCGAGAAAGTGTTTCTCAACACAGAACTGCAGACGATGACAGCGCAGCGACGCGATATATAGCTGGCGCGAGAAGGATTAAGCGAACGAGCCGAAAATTAGCGACGCAGGAATGGTAGAAAGGCGTGGTCCAAGCAATCCCCGCGCAGCAGGCACCAGCAAGCATCCGAGGTCGAAGTTCGCTTCAGGACCGCGGGGTGGAGGCCAAGGCCGCGGTTGAGGCCGGGACCGGAGCGGGTCCGAGCCCGAGCCGGAGCCGGGTGCCGGTGGCGGCCCCGAAGCCGGACCCGAAGCCGAAGCCGGACCCGAAGCCGAAGCCGGACCCGGAGGCGGAGCCGGACCCAGAGGCGAAACCAGTGCTGGAGCCGGAGGCGGAGCCCGGCCCAGAGACGAAACCAGTGCTGGAGGCGGGGACGGTACCGGAGGTTTGAGGGCGGGACCTGCGTTTGGACTCGCGGCTGGGTTGGGGCTGATGCAAGACCATCAAAGACGAGATCGTCGAACGTCGTTCTGGTGAGTGCGGCGTACTGGCCGCATCTGGTCGGCGGGTTCGGATTGGCATAGCGCTCGGCAGCCTGGCGGTCAATGAGCCCAGTGCCATGACACGGTTCGACTATCGGCCGTAGAGGGGCGGTGGGGCGCCCAGAACCGACATTCGGTGCATCGGTCACGCCGTCGGTCCTTACACAGGCCCAGGTCCGGAGGCTCTCGTGAGGAAGCTCAACGGGTTGCTGACGGTACGGACCCGCAAACCGGAGCCGACGGCGAAAGAACAGGAACCGCCGGCCGACAAGGACCGGCCGACGGGGGCCAGCCGACGAGGTACCGGCCGACGGGGACGGGCGGCGAGAGGACGGGAAGCGTGGGTGACGGCGCCCGGCCGGTGAAGAGGGCCCTGACAGCGAGACTGAAACCGCGGGCCAACGGTGACCAGCCGATGAAAGGCGCCGGTAGCGAGACTAAATTCGCGGGCCAACGGCGGCCAGCCGATGAAGCGGGCCACGAGCGCACGGACGGCAAGCTTGCGCCGACGGTCACCGGCCGACGGGAAGGTCCACGGCGAAAGACAAACCGCAGACACACAGCCCCGACCGGCGGAAAGAGCCGGCAACGCGAGGACGGCAAGCCGGCGCCCACGGCCACCGGCCGACGGAAAGGTCCACGGCGAAAGACAAACCCGCAGGCAACCGGCCACCGACCGGCGGAAGAGCCGACAGCGGGAGGACGGCAAGCCGGGCCGGCGGCGACCGGCCGGAAGAGAAAGACCGACGGCGACCGGCCGGAAGAGAAAGACCGACGGCGACCGGCCGGAAGCGAGAGACCGACGGCGACCGGCCGGAAGCGAGGGCGGGAGGAGAGGGGCCGGTCAGGGCCCGCCGCCGCCGCCCACCCCACGTGGGGGCGGTGGACGAGCGCCTGACCGGTTGTTCTGTGCAGGGGATGATGGAACAAGGTGGAACGCAGCGCCGGGGCGGGCGCGTCTGCCGACATCCTACATGGGAGCGCTCCCAAAGCAACCGGGCTGGGTCGGAGAACGACCGGCCCGGCCGGAGAACGACCGGCCGGGCCGGGGGTCATCAAGCGGCGGCGCAGGTCAGCGTGGGCACGCTGTTGGTTCCGGTCCAGGAGCCGAGGAAGCCGAAGTTGGTGCTGGCGCCCGATCCGAGGGCGCCGTTCCAGCCGGCGTTGCGGGCCGTCACCGTGGTTCCGCTGCTCGTGACGGTCGCTCCCCAGGCGTTGCTCACGGTCTGGCCGTTGGCGTACGTCCAGGTCACCGTCCAGCTCTTGATCGCCGCGCTGCCTGCGGTGACCTTGACGTCGCCCTGGAAACCGCCCGGCCACTGTCCGGTGATCGCGTAGGTGGCGGTGCAGGCGCCGGCCGGCATGGAGGGCGACGGGGACGGGGAGGACGGGGAGGACGGCGAGGGTGACGACGGGGTGGGCGAGCTGGGCTGCACACCACCGAAGATGGTGGCCTCCCTGCTGGTCGCCTTGAGCCCGTTGGGACCGTTGACGATGCGCTGACCCCAGGTCGTGAGGGACGCCGCGTTGAAGTTGTCGGTCATGTCGAGGATCGGGTCGGTGTTGCCGGCCCACGACCATCCGAGGTATCCGAGACCGCGGGCCTGCGCCTCGGCCATCAGCGTGGTGTCGTCCACTTCACCGGAGGCGAACTGCCAGCCGAACTCGCCGATGACCAGCGGCCAGTTGTTGTTCTGGAAGACGTCGAGGTAGTTGCGGATCGACGCGGCGGTGTTGAACACGGCGTACATGTGGATGGAGAGGACCGTGTTGTCGCGGGTGTCGGCGTCCAGGACCGTCTGCGCGTTGTCGCGCATCGTGTACTGCCAGTCCTGACCCCAGTTGGGGGCGTCGACCATGAGCAGGTGCTCGAAGCCGTTGCTGCGCATCTTCTGGACGGCGGCGACGGTGGCGGCGGTCCACTGACCGGGGTTGGTGTTGCCGATCGGCTCGTTGCCGATGTTGATGACGACGTGGCTCTCCTGGCCGACGAGCACGCTCTTGAGCCCGATCCAGTAGTTCACGGCCTGGTCGAGGCTGTAGGCGGCGGTGTCCTCGCCGTACCCCGTGGTGTCGTGGTCCTCGAGGACGCAGATCAGCCTGTTGGCCTTGCACAGGTTGATCACGTTGGTGACGTCGGCGGCGGTGTTGGCGGTCCAGCGGCCGCCGCTGAGCACGACCCGGACCGTGTTGGCTCCGGCCGCCTTCATGTCGGCGAACGATCCGGTCTGCCCGGCGTACCAGGTGTGCATGTGGTTGATGCCACGCATGACGAAGGTGCTGCCGTTGGCCTCGACGATGTTCCGGCCGCTGATGTGCAGGCCGGTGGCGGCGTAGGCGGGGGTGACGAACGTCAGCACGGACGCGGTGAGGGTGATGAGGACGGCGGCGATCGTGGCCAGTCTTCTCTTCATGACCTGCCTCTGGAGGGGGAATGTAACGGCGTTCACTGAACGCCCCGCCCCGGGCAGTTGTTAACGGCACGTTACCCGCACGCCTGCCGCATCGCAATGAATCGATGTCATGCGGCCCGGCGGGCCTGCTTCTCCCGGTACATGGCGGCGTCGGCCTCGGCGGTGAGCGCGTCGAGGCCGGTCTGGTCCCCGGCGGCACGCAGCGCCACGCCGATGCTGACGCCGACCGTGACGACGATGCCGTCGCCGAGGTCGGCGGGCCGCCGGATGGTGTCGCGGATGCGCTCGCAGGCCGCGGCGACCGCGCCCGCTCCGGCGCCGGGCAGCAGGATCAGGAACTCGTCGCCGCCGAGCCGCCCGGCGGTCGTCCCGGGGCCGCCGGCCTCGGCCAGCCGGATCGCCACCTCGTGCAGCAGCCGGTCGCCCGCGGCATGCCCGTACGTGTCGTTGACCTGCTTGAACCCGTTGAGGTCGAGCACCAGCACGCCGAGGGCGCCGCCGGTGAGCCGGGCCGCGTACTCGTCGAGGTGGGCCCGGTTGGGCAGCCCGGTGAGCCCGTCGTGGGTGGCCTGGTGCTGCAGCGCCCGCCGGGTCTCCTGGAGGGTGGTGAGCTGCCGGGCGAAGGCGGTCGACTGGGAGCCTGCGATGATCGCGGTCATCGCGCTGGTGCCGAGCACGAATGCGGTGTCCGGCGAGTCGGGCACGAGGAGGACGAACGCGGCCGACGTGGCCACGAAGGTCAACAGCGCGCCGAGGAACTGGTGGCGGACGGCGGCGATGGAGATGCTGAGGCCGAGCAGTGGCCAGGTGGTCTGGGTGAAGTCGCGCTCCGAGACGGCGACGAAGGCGATGATCGTCACCGTGTCGAGCAGCACCTGCAGGGCGCTCCACAGCTGGTAGCGGCGCGTGCTGGGGTTCCGGGCGGCGAGGAGGGCGAGCACGTTGGCCCCGGCCATCAGGGCGAGGGCGAGCCGGCAGACGGTGGCCATGTCGTCGCTGAGGACAAGGGGCGCCAGGTCGGTGACGCCGCTCATGTAGACGGCGGTGAGCACCAGCCCGAGGGAGCGGGAGGCCAGTCCGGCGGCTTCGACGGTTCGCCGGCGTGACCGCAGCGAGTCGTCGACCATCGGCGCGGCCGGCCTGCCGATCACCCTCATGCGCCTCCCATCGGCGGTGACGGGCCTCACCTGAAGGAGTCAGGCCGCTACTGACCTGCCCCGTTTGTCGCGGTACATCCCGGCATCGGCCTCGGCGGTCAGCGTGTCCAGGTCGGCACCGGAGCCTACCGGCCGCAATGCCACGCCCGCGCTGACACCGACACTGACCGCGCGCCCGTCGCCGATGTCGACGGGCCTGCGGATCGCGTCGTGGATCCGCACCATGACCCGGGCGGCGACGGCGCTGTCCGCGTCCGGCAGCAGCACGAGGAACTCGTCGCCGCCGAGCCTTCCGGCGAGCCCGTCGGCGCCGAGCGCGAGGGTCAGCCGGGCGCCGACCTCGTGCAGCAGCCGATCGCCGGCGGCGTGCCCGTGCTCGTCGTTGACCTGCTTGAACCCGTTGAGGTCGAGCAGCAGCACGCCGAGGGCGCGACCGGCGTGCCGATCGGCGTAGCCGGCCAGGTGGGCCCGGTTCGGCAGGCCGGTGAGCCCGTCGTGGGTGGCCTGGTGCTGCAGCGCCCGGCGGGTCTCGTCGAGGGCCCGCAGGTGGCGGTCGAGGGCCGACGCCTGGGTGCCGGTGATCACCGCGATCATGAATCCGACGACGACGAGGTAGAACAGCTCACGCGTGCCCGGCACCAGCAGCGCGAAGCCGAGAGTGGTGGCCGCGAAGACCAGCAGGGAGCCGAGGATCCGGTGCCGGAGAGCGGCCACCGCGATCGCCGGGGCCAGCAGCGGCCAGGTGGCCTCGGCGGTCTCCCGTGAGGTGAGCGCCACGATCGCGGTGATGGTGGCGGTGTCGATCACGCTCTGTGCGGCGCTGACCCACGGGTACCACCTCGAATCCGGGCGACGCCGGCCGAGGTAGGACAGGGTGTTCGACACACCCATCGCGACGATGCCCACCCAGCAGACCAGGCGCATGTCGGTGCTGGCCACGGCGGCCGCACCGGCGCCGATCCCGGCCGCGGCCAGTCCGGTGGAGACCATCCCGAAGCTGCGGGCCACGAGGGCGCCGGTCTCGATGGTGCGCCGCCGTCGCGAGAGCGCGTCGTCCTCCACCGGGGCGGTCGAGCGCGGGAGCAGCGTACGCATGGGCCTTCCATCGGCAACCCCCGCCGGACCTTGAGAGAGAAGCGACCCCCGCCGGACCTCGAGAGAAAAGCAACCCCCGCCAGACCTCGAGAGAGAGAAAGAGAGAGGGGGAGAAGAGGCGGCAGGGCCGCGGGAGAGGAAGCCGTTGGAGAAGGAAAGGCAGCGGGGCCGGTCGCCAGAAGGCGACCGGCCCCGCTCCGGAAAAACCGATCTCGTGACAGGAGAGACTCAGAACCTGAAGGCGCCGACCAGATTGCGCAGCTCGTCGGCGGTACGCGACACTGCCGCACTCGCCTCCCGGGTCTGCGTGACGCCACCGACGGTGGCCGCGCTGGCCGAGGAGACGTCGCTGATGTTGGACGCGATCCGGCTGGAACCGGCGGCGACCTCGGCGATGCTGCGGCTCATCTCGCCGGTGGTGGCGGTCTGCTCCTCCACCGCCGAGGCGATGGTGGTCTGGAAGTCGTTGATCTGGGCGATGACCTCGGAGATGCGGTTGATGACCTCGACCGCGCCGCCGGTGTCCTGCTGGATGGCGTTGACCCGGCTGTGGATGTCCTCGGTGGCGCGGGCGGTCTCCTGGGCGAGGTCCTTGACCTCGCTGGCGACCACGGCGAAGCCCTTGCCGGCGTCACCGGCGCGAGCGGCCTCGATGGTGGCGTTCAGGGCGAGCAGGTTGGTCTGCTCGGCGATCGAGGTGATCAGCTTGATGACGTTGCCGATCTCGGCGGACGACTCGCCGAGCTGACGGATGGTGTCGGTGGCGCGGGCGGCCTCGGTCACGGCGATCGACGCGATCTGGGCGGCCTCGCTGGTGTTGCGGGAGATCTCCCGGATGGAGAGGCCCATCTCCTCGGAGCCGGCGGCGACGGTCTGCACGTTGCGGGAGATCTCGTCGGCCTCGGTGGCGGCGGAGCTGCTCTGCCGGTCGGTGTTGTCGACGGCGTCGGCGATCTGCGCGGAGACGCCGGCGAGCTGGTTCGACGCGGTGGCGAGCTTGTCGGCGTCCTCGGCGATGGTCTGCATCGAGGTGCGCAGCTTGTCGAGGGAGCGGTCCAGGCCGGCGGCCATGACACCGAACTCGTCGCGGCTGGTGATGCCGCTGCGGACGGTCAGGTCGCCCCTGTCGAGGGCGTCGATGACGTTGCCGAGCTGGCGGATCGGGCCGAGGATGGAGCGGACCAGCGGGATCGCCATGCCGACCAGCACGACCAGGCCGATGCCGGCCACGATGATCGCCATGTTGCGGGTGCTGGAGACGGCCTCGGCCATCTCGGCCTTCTGCTCGGCGACCGCGGCCTCCACCTTCTCGGTGAGGGCGTCGAGCTGGTCGTCGGTCTTGTTGTTGGCCTCGGGGATCTCCGGGAGCCGGTCGAGCACCGACTTCGGGTTCGCCACACCGTCGCTCACGAAGTTGGTGATGAACTCGTTGAAGGCGACGAAGTCCGGGCGGTAGCTCTCGAACTCCTGGAGCAGAGCGGTGGGCAGTCCGCAGGCCACCACCTTGTCGGCGGCCTCGGTCGACGATGCCGTGTCGTCGGCCGCGTCGGTGTTGACGTCGTCGCCGAGCGCGGCCCGGTAGGCGTCCACCTTGAGCTCGCTCTGCCGGTTGTTCAGGTGGTTGATCGCGGCGAGACAAGCCTCCAGGCTGCGCATCTCCTCAGCCTGGGTGGTCAGCGTCGACTGGCTGGTCAGGGTGATGGCGGCCAGACCGCCGAGCGCGACGGCCCCGGTGGTGACGATCACCCCTAGCCGCTTGGCCGTACCGATGTTTTGAATCGCCCGCATCTGCCCTCCTTAGCATCCGACGCACACCCCATCGGATGTGGCGGCG
Organism: Actinoplanes sp. CA-252034; assembly: GCF_050956125.1. Lineage (NCBI taxonomy): Bacteria > Bacillati > Actinomycetota > Actinomycetes > Micromonosporales > Micromonosporaceae > Actinoplanes > Actinoplanes sp. CA-252034. The sequence goes on along the minus strand of NZ_CP191846.1, from coordinate 3,271,632 downwards.
CTCACCTGAGGAAAGGCAGATTCAGCGGTTGAGCCGGCGAGTCCAGTCCGAGGGTACCGATCCGGCCGGCCCGGGGCGGGCTGATCGTCGGGACGGCTGCCTGGTGGGGCCAGTTCGGGCCCGGAGAGGCCCTGCTCCGTCTCATAATTCCAGAACCAGTCCTCCCCCGGCTCGAACGACTGGACGACCGGGTGGCCGGTCTGCTTCCAGTGCGCGGTGGCGTGCTGGGAGGGCGAGCTGTCACAGCACCCGATATGGCCGCAATCGGCACATCGGCGCAGGTGGAACCACCAGCCGCCGGCGCCGAGACACTCGGCGCAGCCGGTGCCGGAGGGAGGGACGTCGGTGCGGATCGTTGCGTCGCTGGTCACGGCGAAAACCTATCAATGGGTACGGTCATACGCCTGCTGCGCCACGGTGATCTGCCCGAACTCGCCCTCGACCAGGTCGATGAGCTCGACGAACTTGGCCGCGACCTTCTCCCCGAGGGGGGTCAGGCTGTACTCCACGCGGGGTGGGATGGTGGCCTGCACCTCGCGGAGGACGAGGCCGTCGCGCTCGAGCGCCTGCAGTGTCTGGGCCAGCATCTTCTCGCTCACCCCGTCGACCCGGCGGCGCAGCGCGTTGAACCGGAACGCCCCGTCGTGCAGCGCGGCCAGGGCCAGGCCACCCCAGCGGCCGGTCACGTCGGCGAGCACGCCCCGGGAGGCGCAGTCCCGCGCGAAGACGCTGGGGATCAGCTCGTCGTCGGCGCCGGGGATCAGCTCGTCGTCGTCCACGCGGCGAACGATACCAGCACTGTCGAGGAGTTTGCACTTTCAAAAAGTTAGTGCCATTGTTCTGGTCACCGCTCACCACGAGCGGCCGGCGCTCAGCGCTGTCTCAGCGCGTCGGAGACGGCGTCGAGGGCCGGCCGGGAAGATCTTTTCTACAGGGAGTCGACATGACCATCGCCGTCACCGGAGCCACCGGACAGCTGGGCCGCCTCGTCGTCGAAGCGCTGATCACCCGCGGCGCCACGCCGGACGAGATCGTCGCCGTCGTCCGGGACACCGCCAAGGCCGGCGGCCTGCTGGCGCTCGGCGTGCAGGTGCGCGAGGGCGACTACGACCGCCCGGAGACCCTGACCGCCGCGTTCGACGGCGTGGACCGGCTGCTGCTGGTCTCCGGCAACGCGGTCGGCCAGCGGGTCCCCCAGCACACCGCGGTGATCGAGGCCGCCAAGCAGGCCGGCGTCGGATTCCTCGCCTACACCAGCATCCTGCGCGCCGACACCAGCCCGGTCGGCCTCGCGCCGGAGCACCTGGCCACCGAAAACCTGATCAAGGACAGCAAGATTCCGTACGCGTTCCTGCGCAACGGCTGGTACATCGAGAACTACGCCGGCTCGTTCGGGCCGGCGATCGCCCAGGGCGCGCTGTACGGCAGCGCCGGTGACGGCCGGATCGCCGCCGCCACCCGCGCCGACTTCGCCGAGGCCGCCGCGGTCGTGCTGCTCAGCGGCGAGGCGGGTGTCTACGAGCTGGCCGGCGACGAGCCGTTCACCCTGGCCGAGCTGGCCGCCGCGGTGGCGCAGCAGTCGGGCGCCCCGGTCGCCTACACCGACCTGCCCGCCGAGCAGTACCAGGCGGCCCTGGCCGGAGCCGGCGTCCCGGAGGCGTTCGCCGCCCTGCTCGCCGACACCGATGTCAAGATCCGCGACGGCCACCTGGACGACGACTCCAGGACCCTGTCCCGCCTGATCGGCCGCCCCACCACCCCGCTGTCCGAGGCGGTGGCCGCGGCCCTCAAGAGCTGAGGTCGGTCACATCCGCGAAGGTCCCGCCGAGGGCCTTGACCGCGGCGTCGGCGTTCACGCGCAGGCCGACGCCGCGTTCGCCCGCCCCCAGACTGATGGTCCGGCCCCGGGTGCTGTCGTCGGCGATCACCGGCCACGGCCGCCGGGACCCGAACGGGGTGATGGTGCCCCGCTCGTAGCCGGTGGCCTCCCTGGCGGTCGACGCGTCGGGCATAGACAGCCGGCTCACCCCGAGCAGGGCGCGCAGCTTCGGCCACGAGATCGACCGGTCGCCGGGCACCAGCACGAACAGGTAGTCGTCGTCGGCGCGGCGCACCACCAGCGTCTTCACCAGGTCACGCACCTCGACCTGCTGGGCGGCGGCGGCCTCGGCCACACTGCCGACCGGCCCGTGACGAACCACGTGGTAATCGATCCCGGCCGCGGAGACGGCTTCGACGGCACTCGACAACGTTAGGCTCCCTCATATGACCAAGCCTCGCCTTCAACCAGGCCCGGATCATCCGATCACGATCACCCCGACCGGCTCAAGGGTGACGGTCACCGCCGGCGGCAAGGTGGTCGCCGACACCGGGAACGCGCTCACCCTCCAGGAAGCCGACTATCCGCCGGTGCAGTACGTGCCGCTCGCCGACGTCGACCCGGCACTGATCGCGGCCACCGATCACCAGACCTACTGCCCGTACAAGGGCGAGGCCAGTTACTGGTCGCTGCCCGGGGCGGAGAACTCGGTGTGGGGCTACCGGGAGCCGTACGACGCGGTCGCCCCGATCAAGGACCACGTCGCCTTCTACCCCGACAAGGCGGAGGTCCGGATCGCCGACCGCACCGCGGCCAGCTGATACCGGTCCGCCTCGTACGGCGTGTAGAGCGAGATCCGATCAATCGCGGAACCGAATCGATCGAGCAGCCCGGCGGCCACCGCCGCCGGGTCGCCGGCCACCGCGAACGCGTCGAGCACGTCGTCGGTGATCGCGTCGGTCATCTCCTCCCACGATTGTCGGCGTGACAGCAGGTTGAGCCGGTCGGCGAGCTCACCCCAGCCGTGCAGCTCCAGCACCGGACGGTAGGCGGGCGTCGAGGCGTAGAAGGCGATCTGCCCGCGCACCGCCCGCTCCGCCTTCGCCCGGACGGCCTGGTCGGCGCCGAGCACCACGAAGGCACTCATCTCCATCGCGAATCCGTCGAGGGAGCCGCCGCGCGCTTCGCGGACCGCCGGGATCAGACGCTGCGACAGATAGGTGGGGCTGGTCAGCGGGTGCACCAGCAGCCCGTCGGCGACCCGCCCGGCGACCGCGACCATCCGCTCCCCCACCGCGGCGAGCTGCACCGGCGGATTACCGAAGGGGTTGGGCCCCGGGTCGAAGAACGGTGTCATCAGCGTGTGCTGGTAGAAGGTTCCGCGGAAGGACAGCCGCTCCCCGGTCGCCCATGAGTGCCAGATGGCGCGCAGCGCGGCCACGAACTCCTCCATCCGCGCCGCCGGGCGACTCCACGGCATCGCGAACCGGCGCTCGATGTGCGGTTTGACCTGCGAGCCCAGCCCGAGCCGGAACCGGCCCTCGGAGATCAGCTGGAGGTCGTTGGCGAGAACCGCGACGTTCATCGGATTGCGGGCGAAGGCCACCGCGATCGACGACTGCAGCGACAGGGTCCCGGTCGCCCGGGCCACCAGCGCCAGCGTGGTGAACACGTCATGCCTGGTCTCGGCCGCGTTGAAGCCGTCGTATCCGACCTGCTCGGCGGAGACCGCGGCCGTCTCGGCCTCGGACGGGGAGGCCGCGATCGGTGCGGCATAGTCAACCAACATCCCCCACGAATACCAGATCTGGACTCTCACACCGTGTGAGGTGGTCGACTCGGAGCCATCATGTTCACCATCGGAGACTTCGCCCGCCACGGCCGCGTGTCGATCCGGATGCTGCGTCACTACGACGCCACCGGGCTGCTGCGGCCGGCCCACGTCGACCCGTTCACCGGCTACCGGCACTACACGGCCGCCCAGCTGGCCCGCCTCAACCGGATCATCGCGCTCAAGGATCTCGGGTTCACCCTGCAGCAGGTGGGCGCGATCCTCGACGGCGCGCTCGACGCCGGTGAGCTGCGCGGCATGCTCCGGCTGCGCCGTGCCGAGCTGGAGGCGACGGTGGCCGAGTCCCACGCGCGGCTGGTGCGGGTCGAGGCGCGTCTCCGAGCCATCGAAAGGGAGGGCCACATGCCCACCGACGACGTCGTCCTGAAGCGGATCCCCGCGGTCCGGGTCGCCGAGCTGACCGCGGTCGCCGACGGCTACGAGCCCGAGCACATCAGCCCGGTGATCCAGCCGCTCTACGACCAGCTGTTCCGGCGCCTGGAGGCGGCCGGGGTGCGGCCGTCCGGGCCGGGCGTCGCCTATTACGAGGACGCGGACGGCGGGCGGATCACCGTGCATGCCGCGATCCAGGTCACCGCCGGTCCGGGTGGGGGCGATTTCGAGGTACGGGACCTGCCGGTGATCGCCGAGGCCGCGACGATCGTGCACCGCGGTTCGATGGACGCCGTGGTGCCGACCGGACAGGTCCTCGCCGAGTGGATCGACGCCAACGGCTACCGGGCCGTCGGCTACGCCCGCGAGATCAACCTGGAGTGCCCGGAGAACCGCGACGACTGGGTGACCGAGTTGCAGGTGGAGGTCACGAGGACCTGACCGCGTCGCGGATCGCCGCCGCCATCACCTCGGTCGCGGCGGCGCGCAGCAGGTCCAGGTCGGCGCCCTCGACCTCACCGGTGGCCAGCGCGACCACGGCGTCGCCGTCGTAGCGGGAGTGCGCCGGATGCAGGGCCCGGGCGAACCCGGTGTGGCCGCTCTGGGCGAGCAGGTGACAGTCGAGCTTGCTCAGCTTCGCGTCGGTGAGCAGCACGGCGATCGTGGTGTTGTGCAGGAACCCGCCGACCGGGGAGTCCGGCCGCTGCGGGACGGACCCGTCGGCGCCGATCACGTCACCCCAGGCGTTGACGACGGCGACCGCCTCGACGGTGGCCGGCCCGGCACGCCCGGTGGAGCGGCCCAGACCGCCCGGCTCCAGGGCGCCACGCCACTTGCCCGTCGTGGCCCCGGCGCCGGCTCCGACCGTACCTCTGAGGAAGGGTTGTCCGGCGAGGGCAGCCAGCGCCGCCGCGCGCCCCTCGACCGCACCCGGCGGATCGGCCGCGACCGAGGCATCGAAGATCGACATGCCGACGACGATCGGGACCGGCCCGAAGGGTGTCGGGAACCCGCGGCCGCGCTCGCGCAGCAGGCGCGCCACCCCGTCGCCGGCCGCCAGGCCGAACGCCGAACCGCCGGACAGCACCACCGCGTCGACGTGCTCGACCAGGCGGCCCGGCTCCAGCAGGGCGAACTCCCGGGTGGCCGGAGCGCCGCCGCGGACCTCGCCGGAGCCGACCGTGCCGGGCGGCGGAAGGATCACGGTGACCCCGGTGCCGTCGCCGGTCCAGTGGCCCGCACGGGCCGAAAGAAGCTGTGGTGCGCTCATGAACGCGAACCGTATCCGCTGAGACGTTCCGGCGCGGATTGCCGGGGTAAGCAGTCGGCTGTTCGGCTGAAACTGCGCAGAGAAACGGAAATCCGACATGGAGCCCACTGTTCCCAGTCCCAAGACGAAGGAAGATGCGGAGACCAGCCCGGTCAAGGAATCCCTCGCCCCGGCGCGGGGACTGCAGACCGGCGATTACCTGACCACCGCTCAGGGCCTCCGGCTGCCGGACACCGACCACTCCCTCAAGGCCGGGCCGCGCGGGCCGTCGCTGCTGGAGGACTTCCACCTCCGCGAGAAGATCACGCACTTCGATCACGAGCGGATCCCGGAACGGGTGGTCCACGCCCGCGGGTCCGGCGCCTACGGCACGTTCACCGCGTACGGGAACGCGGCGTCGGTGACGAAGGCCGGCTTCCTGGCCGAGAAGGACCGCGAGACGGACGTCTTCGTCCGCTTCTCCACCGTGCTCGGGTCGCGGGGCTCCGCCGACACGGTGCGCGACACCCGCGGTTTCGCCGTCAAGTTCTACACCGCCGAGGGCAACTTCGACCTGGTCGGCAACAACATGCCGGTCTTCTTCATCCAGGACGCGATCAAGTTCCCGGACGTCATCCACGCCGCCAAGTGGCATCCGGACCGGGAGATCCCGCAGGCGCAGACCGCGCACGACACGTTCTGGGACTTCGTCTCGCTGCACACCGAGGCCACCCACCACGTGTTCTGGGCCATGTCCGACCGTGCCGTGCCGCGTTCGTACCGGACCATGGAGGGCTTCGGCGTCCACACGTTCCGCCTGGTCAACGCCGAGGGTGAGACGGCGCTGGTGAAGTTCCACTGGAAGCCGGTCGCCGGGGTGCACTCCCTGGCCTGGGAGGAGGCCCAGCTCACCGCGGGCGTCGACCCCGACTTCCACCGCCGCGACCTGGCCGACTCGATCGACGCCGGGCTGTTCTACGAGTTCGAGCTCGGCATCCAGGTGCTCCCGGACAGCGAGGACGAGACGTTCCACGGCATCGACCTGCTCGACCCCACCAAGATCGTGCCGGAGGAGCTCGCGCCGGTGCAGCCGGTCGGCAAGCTCGTGCTCAACCGCAACCCGGACAACTTCCACGCCGAGACCGAGCAGATCGCCTTCCACCTCGGTCACCTGGTGCCCGGCATCGAGGTCACCAACGACCCGCTGCTGCAGGGCCGGCTCTTCTCCTACCTGGACACCCAGCTCAGCCGGCTCGGCGGGCCGAACTTCGTCCAGCTGCCGATCAACCGGTCGCAGGCTCCGGTGAACGACAACCACCGCGACGGCATGCACCAGAGCGTCGTGCACCGCGGTGTGGCGCCCTACCTGCCGAACAGCCTCAGCGGTCCGGAGGGACCGGTGCCGGCCGGGCCGGAGAAGGGCGGTTACGTCAACGTGCCCAAGCTGGTGCACGGCGACAAGGTGCGGGCCAACCCGGTGTCCTTCGCCGACCACTACAGCCAGGCGGCGCTCTTCTACCACAGCCTCACCCCGATCGAGCAGGACCACATCGTCGAGGCATTCACGTTCGAGCTCAGCAAGTGTTACGAGCAGGCGATCCGCGTACGCATGCTGTCCGTCCTGTCCAACGTCGACGCCGGGCTGACCGCCAAGGTCGCCGCCGGGCTCGGCCTCCCGGCGCCCGAGGGCAAGCCGCCCCTGGAGGTCACGCCGTCGCCGGCGCTGGCCCAGATCACCGACCGGGCCTGGCCCATCACCGGTCGGGTGGTCGGCGTCATCGGCACGCCCGACGCCGCCACGGCCAAACTGCAGAAGACCCTCAAAGCGCAGGGCGTGGTGGTACGGGTGATCGCGCCCGTGGGCGGCGAAGGAGTGGAACGCACGTTCCAGACCGCGCGGTCCGTCGAGTTCGACGCCGTCGTGGTGGCCATGGCGACCGACAATCCGCAGGTCACCGTCCTGTTGCAGGAGGCGTACCGGCACGCCAAGCCGATCGGTGTGCAGGGCGGCGGCGAGCAGACCCTGGCCGCCGCCGGCATCGACGTGAAGGCTCCGGGCATCCTGGTCGACCCGGACGCCGCGGCCCTGGCCACGGCCCTCGCCCAGCACCGCGTCTGGGACCGTGTCGCGCTGCTCAAGCCGGCCGCCGCCTCCGCCGGCTCCTGACCCGGCCACCGCCAGGCCCGCGGATCCTTCCCGGGCCTGGTGGCCGCCGCCTTCGCCGGCTCCTGGCCGGCGGCCGCCAGGCCCGCGGATCCTTCCCGGGCCTGGCGGGTCCTTTCAGTAGCGGAAGTTGCCGACCAGTCTGGTCAGGTCGGACGACATCCGGCTCAACTCGGCCGCGGTCTCCTGCGACCGGATCACGCCCTCGCTGGTGGACCGGGCCGCCTCGGCGACACCGGTGATGTTCTCGGCGATCTCGCCGGTCCCGGCCGCCGCCTCGCCGACACTGCGGTTCATCTCCGCGGTCGTGGCGGTCTGCTCCTCCACCGCCGACGCGATCGTCGTCTGGAAGTCACTGATCCGCGCGATCACCCGGCTGATCTGCTCGATCGCCTGCACCGCGCCGTTCGTGTCGGCCTGGATCGCCTCCACCCGGCGGGAGATGTCCTCGGTGGCCCGCGCCGTCTCCTGCGCGAGATCTTTCACCTCGCTCGCCACCACCGCGAACCCCTTACCGGCCTCACCGGCCCGGGCCGCCTCGATCGTCGCGTTCAGGGCCAGCAGGTTCGTCTGCTCGGCGATGGACGTGATCGTCCGGATCACGTCGCCGATCTCCGCCGACGAGACCCCCAGCTGGTTCATCGTCGCCGACGTCCGGGCGGCGAGCACCACCGCCTCCCCCGCCACCCGGGCCGCCTCGGTCGCGTTCTGCGAGATCTCCCGGATCGACGCGCCCATCTCCTCGCTGCCCGCCGACACCGTGTCGACGCTGCGGGAGATCTCCTCGGCCGCCGCCGACACCGACTGCGCCCGGGTCGTGGTCCGCTCCGCCGAACCGGCGATCTCCTCGGCCACCGATCCGGCCTGCCGGGCCACCCCGGCCAGTGCGCTCGCGGACCCGCTGATCGTGGCGACGGCCCGGCTCAGGTCGTCCAGGGCGCCGTCCAGCGCCCGCCCCATCACACCGGGCTCGTCATCGCTGGTCAGCCCGGTCCGCCGGGTCAGGTCACCCGCGGCGAGCCCCTCGCAGACCAGCTTGACCCGGCTCAGCGCGCCGACCACCGACCGGATCACGAAGATGCCGACGGCGACGGCCAGCAGATTGCCGATGACCTCGACCGCCACCATCGTCTGGCCGCTGCTGCGATGGGTGGCCTCGGCCGACGCGACCACCGCGGCGGCGTCGGCGGCCTCGGCCTCGGAGAGGGCGTGGAAACCCGCCCTGACCCGATCGATGACCGGCGCGGTCTCCCGGTCCCGGACCCGGGCGTACGCTTCGTAGTTCTTCGCCAGCGCATGACCGATCTGCGTGGTGAGAACCATGTCGGTGTAGCGCTTCCAGTCGGCCTCCAGTGCGGCCACCGACGCGGGATCCCCGGCCGGCCCGGCGGCGTGGTAGGCGGCCAGCGCCTCGTCGAAGGCGGCGAACCCGTCACGGACCGCCTTCTCGTACTTCGCGTCGTCCGCCGCGGTCAGCGAGACCAGCAGGTTCGCCAGGTCGACGCGGGTCTGGATGCTCACCGCCTGCAGCTCGCCGAGCGCCGTCTCACTGGTGAGGTTGCCGTGGTAGAGATGCTGCGCGGCGGCCGCGGTGCGGTTCAGCGACCGGTTCGCCAGAATGCCGGAGATCGCCGAGAGCACGACGCCCAGCAGGACGAGGGCGCCGATCTTGTGGCGCACGCCGAGGTTCGCGAAGAAGTTCATGCCGCCTCCCTACCGGGGGTGACGGTACGGATCCGGTGGGCCGGGGCCGGGTGCTTCGCCAGGTTTCTCAGCGAGTCCTCAGCTTGATACCCCGTCGAGGCCATCGGCGGTCCGCGCGGCACCGACAGCGGAGGACGGGCGTGGGCGACAGGCGACAGGCAGGCGGTGGGCGGCGAGCCTCAGGTGGCGATGCGGCGGGGAGGACGTTGGTCAGCGGCGGATGGTGGCCAGGGCGAGGCCGGCCAGGCTGCAGCAGGCGGTGAGCCAGGCGACAGCCAGCAGCGACGACATCAGCGTGCCGGGAAGACCGGTCGGCGAACTGTTAAGGACCGTCAGAGCGGCGCCGATGAAGACGAGCGCGGCGACGGCCGCCACCTGCAGGTACGAGCGGGGCAAGACGACTCCCGGGATGCGGCTGAGGGGGAGACGCCACCCTCCCGTACCACCCTGCCCACCGGCAACGGCTCAGTCGGCCGAGTTTCCGGCCGTCCGTCGTGTGAGGAAGAGCCGGGCCGGCGCATCGCCGGCCCGGCCGGGTGAGGGTGATCGGCTGAGTGAGGATGATCGGCCGGGTGAGAACGATCGGCCGGGTGAAGGAAGTCAGCCGGTGACGGGACCAACTGGGTGCAAAAGGTCAGCCGGTGACGGGATCAGCTGGTCAGGGACTTCTGGGACGCCGTGTCGCCGTCGATGGTGGCCGGCTTCTCGGCCTCGGTCAGCGCCGGCGCCCGGCCCGTGTTGATCTCGATTCGGCGGGGCTTGGCGGCCTCGGCGACCGGGATGGTCACGGTGAGCACGCCGTCCTGCCAGGTCGCGTCGACGTTCGCCAGGTCGAGGCCGTCACCGAGGGTGAGCCGCCGCTCGAACGTGCCGGTCACCCGCTCGCGGCGCAGCCACTGCACGTCGGCGTCGGTCCGGGCGGACCGCTCGGCGCGGATGGTGAGCACGCGGTTGTCCACGTCCACACTGACCGAGCCCGGGTCGATCCCGGCCAGGTCGCAGTGCAGGACGAAGTGGTCACCGGACCGGTACAGGTCCATCGGCATCGCCACGGCGGCGGCGCCACCGGCGACGGCAGGGACCCCCAGCATCCGGTCGGCCAGGCGGTCGAACTCGCGGAAAGGATCGAAAGTCAGCACCACGATCAACCTCCTCGAAACGGCCGCCGGACCGTCCGGCGGCGCGTGGCGCTCGGCTGACAATACTCGCCGAGGTCGGGGTCATCTTTCTCTGACCAGCACCGACAAGATATTTTTTAGCACTGCTCGGCCTCGAGTGCCAACCGTTCCGCCATGATTTTTTTGAGCCACCACGACGGGTGGACGGGACTGCGCAGTTCCGAGGAGGGCTGGCCGGGATACAGGCCGAGCCGACGCAGGGCGTCCGCCCGCACCTCCCAGTACGTCTCGCACCACCAGCGGCCGGTCATGTCGTCACGGCCGCACATGGTGCCGCCACGCACCTCGCCGTCAGCGAACGGCACCCAGTCGATGCCGCGCTCGGCCAGTCAAACAGCGAACGGGTTGCCGCCGCGAGCCGATCCGTCGTTGCGATACCAGTGCACACGCACCCATGCGGTCATGCCGCCACTGTACGGAACCCCGCACCCCGGCACGCCACACGCGGCAGGCCGACTTCACCGTCCTCCCACGACAGACCAGGCCCGCGCCTCGCGGAAGGGCGATGCTCGTGGGCCGCGCTGATCGGTCGGCTATCCACGACCACCCGTTCGCCAACAAGGGCAGGACCACGGTCACGCTCACCGGGTGGACCATCCGCGACAGGAGTGGCCACATCTACGAACTGTCCGGCACCCTACCCGCCGGCCATTCCCGGATCGTCCACACCGGCAAGGGCACCGACGGCAGACCCGCCGGGCACCGGTACTGGAAGTCCGGGAACTACATCTGGAACAACACCGGCGACACCGCCATCCAGGTCGACGACGTCGGCGATCCCGTCCCGTTCGTCGCAGTCACCGAGCCTGGACCCGGCACCGACTCCCCCGTCCATGCCCCCGATGCCGTCACCGGACGTGCCGTAGCGGCCGACGCGGCAGTGTGCGCCACACGCCTCGAGCCGCCGTTCGCCGCCCTCTGCACGCCTCCCATCCGCGCGATAGGTTATGGCCATGAGCATTGGTTTCGGGGTTTTCGTTCCACAGGGTTGGCGGATGGACCTGGTCGAGATCGCCGACCCGGTCGAGCAGTACGAGGCGATGACGGCGGTGGCGAAGGTGGCCGACGCCGGACCCTGGGACAGCATCTGGGTGTACGACCACTTCCACACGGTGCCCGAGCCCACGATGAACACGACCTTCGAGGCGTGGACGGTCAGTTCGACGCTGGCCCGCGACACCAGCCGGGTCAACATCGGGCAGATGGTGGGCTGCAACGGCTACCGGCACCCGGCGCTGTACGCCAAGATCGCGTCCACGGTGGACGTCGCGAGCCACGGGCGGCTCTACGCGGGGCTGGGCGCCGGCTGGTATGAGCACGAGTGGAAGGCGTACGGCTACGAGTGGTCCGAGGTTCCGGAGCGGATGGCCGCGTTCCGGGAGGCCGTCGAGATCGTGCACAAGATGTGGACCGAGGAGCGGCCGGTCTTCTCCGGCAAGCACTACCGCATCGATCAGCCGATCAACGAGCCGAAGGGCGTCCGGAAGCCGCACCCGTCGTTCTGGCTGGGCGGCGGTGGTGAGAAGGTGACGTTGAAGCTGGTGGCGAAGTACGCCGACGGCGCCAACTTCGGCAACGGCGACCCGGAGATCGTCCGGCAGAAGGCCGCGGTGCTGCGCGAGCACTGTGACCGGCTGGAGCGTGACTACGACCGGATCCGGAAGTCGACCAGCTACCACGTCGATCTGAGCCACTCCTCCGCTCAGCACATCGCCAGGATCGAGCAGCTTGCCGAGGCCGGCGCCGACTACGTGATCACCTACTTCCCGCGGGTCGCCTATGACCACGAGCCGCTGCTGCGGTTCGCCGCGGAGGTCGTTCCGCAGTTCTCCTGATCTATTTACCGGCACGGCGAGGGCTGGGAGCGATCCCAGCCCTACCAGGCATTTCTCGTACGGGCGGGGCGTGGCAGAATTCCGGTGCCGGTTTCCGAAAGTTCCAGCCGAGATGGTCCGGCGGTAAGGAGCAGCCCCGTGGCCGCTGGCAGGGGAAGAGTGACGATCGCCGCGATCGCGGAGGCGGCGGGGGTTTCCGTGCCCACGGTGTCTCGGGTGCTCAACGGACGGTCGGACGTGTCACCGGGCACGCGGGAGCTGATCGAGCGGTTGCTGCGCGAGCACGACTACCGCCCCCGCAACTCTCGGCATTCCGGACGAGCCCGGCTTGTCGACCTGGTTTTCAACGACCTGGACAGCCCGTGGGCGCTGGAGCTGGTGCGCGGTGTCGAGGACGTCACGCACGCGGCAGGCGTCGGGACGGTGGTGTCGCAGGTGCACCGGCGCAGCACCGCGACCAGGCAGTGGCTGCAGAACCTGCGGGCCCGGGCGTCCGACGGCGTCATCTTCGTGACCTCGGACGTGGCCGAGCCGGTGCACAGCGAGCTGCACCGGCTGAAGGTGCCGGTGGTGATCATCGACCCGGCCGGCGGGGTGGCGTCGGACGTGCCGACGATCGGGGCGACGAACTGGTCCGGCGGGCGGACCGCCACCGACCACCTGCTGTCGCTGGGTCACCGGCGGATCGGTTTCGTGGCCGGCCCCAGCAATCTGCTGTGCAGCCGCGCCCGGCTGGACGGCTACCGGGCGGCGATGGAGGCGGCCGGGGTGCGGGTCGACGAGGAGCTGCTCACCACCGGCGACTTCGGCAACGAGGCGGGCTTCCTGGCCGGCAACCGGCTGCTCGACCTGCCCGACCGGCCGACCGCGATCTTCGCGTCCAGCGACCTGATGGCGCTCGGCGTGTGCGAGGCGGCCCGGCGGCGTGGTCTGCGGGTGCCCGACCAGCTGAGCGTGGTCGGCTTCGACGATCTGCCCGAGTCGCGCTGGTCGTCGCCGCCGCTGACCACGGTGCGCCAGCCCCTGGCCGAGATGGGCGGGCTCGCCGCGCGGACCGTGTTGCGGCTGTCGCGCGGCGAGGCCATCGAGACCCCCCGAGTGGAGCTGGCCACCAAGCTCATGGTGCGGGAGAGCACCAGGTCACTTGCCGAATCCCGCGGTCAGGCCACTGAGTAGCTGGCGGCGCCCGATCACGTAGAGGGTGAGGATCGGGAGCGTCGTCAGCACCACCGCGGCGAGCACGGCGGGGATGTCGATGCTGAACTGGCCCTGGAACTCCCAGAGCGCGAGCGGCAGGGTCCGCTGTTCGGGGCTCTGGGTCAGGATCAGTGGCAGCACGAAGCCGTTCCACACGGTCAGTCCCTGGTAGATGGTGACGGTCACCAGGGCCGGCCGGGTGAGCGGGAAGGCGAGCCGCCACAGCGTGCCCCACTCGGTGGCGCCGTCCATCCGCATCGACTCGAAGAGCTCCTTCGGCACGTCACGGATGAAGTTGGCCAGGACCAGCACACTCAGCGGAATGGCGAACGCCAGTGACGGCAGGATGATCGCGCCGAGAGTGTCGTACATCTGGATCCTGATGATGATCAGATAGATCGGGATGATGACCGCCTGCAGCGGGATCGCCAGTCCCATCAGGAACAGGCCGTTGACCGTCCGCAGGAACCGGCTGCCGGCGCCGCCGCGGATGATCGCGTAGGCGGCCATGAAGGACACGAGCACCGCCGGGCCGACCGAGCCGACCGTGACGATGACGCTGTTCATGAAGTACCGGACGAAGTCGTTCTCCAGGACGAACCGGTAGTTCTCCAGCGTCGGGTCGGACGGCGGGGCGAGCGGGTTGGTGTCGTAGTAGTCGTTCTGCAGCTTGAGGCTGGTGATGACGATCCAGTAGATCGGGATCACCACGATCGCCAGCCAGATCCAGCCGGCCAGGCCACCGGCGAAGTTCCAGTGCAGCGGGCTGAACCGGCGGCGGCGCTTCGCCGGCCGATCGGGCGAGACCACCGGCGGAGTACGGCTGTCGAGCATCGTCGCCATGTCAGGCTCCTTCCAGCTGGCTGTCGGCCTGGTTCCGGCCGCCGAGCCGGCGCAGCCCGAGCGCCAGCAGCAGGCCGAAGAGCACCAGGATGACGGCGATCGCGCTGGCCGGGCCCATCAGGTTGGCCTTGAATCCGCGCTGGTACATGTCGACTGCCAGGGACTGGGTGGCGCCACCGGGGCCGCCGGCGGTGAGCACCCAGATCAGGTCGAAGAAGGTCAGCGACCCGACGACCATCAGCGTCGACGAGGTGATGATCGTGTACTTGAGCTGCGGCAGGGTGATGCTGAAGAACTGCCGGATCCGGCCCGCGCCGTCGATCTGGGCCGCCTCGTACATCGAGGCCGGGATCTGCCGCACCCCGCCCTGGTAGATCAGCGAGTGGAACGGGATGAACTGCCAGGAGACCACGAACACCACGACGCCGATGGCCAGTGTGCCGTCACCGAGCCAGTCCTGCTGCAGGAACGGGAAGCCGAGGCCGGCGCCGAGCCCGAAGTTGGGGTCGAGCAGCGCCTTGTAGGTGATCGAGATGGCGGCCTGGCTGAGCAGCAGCGGAATGAAGTAGAGCACCGCCAGCACCGCGCGGTAGCGGTGCCGTGCCGCCAGGAACACCCCGATGAGGATGGAGAGTGGCGTCTGCACCGCCCAGGACAACGCCATGATCAGGAAGGTGACCCAGAGCGCGTGCGGCAGGTCCGGGTCGGAGAGCACGGTGCGCCAGCTGTCCAGGCCGGAGAAGGGGATGTCGGTGGTCTGGCCGCTCCACGAGCTGAAGCTGAGCACCAGCACCCCGAGCAGCGGGATCACCCCGAACAGGGTGAACGCGATCAGGGCCGGCCAGGCCATCCACGAGACGGACCCGCTCCCCCCGGCGTTGTTGCTGCCGGGGGAGCGGTCCGCACCACAGGCGGAGCAATCGTCATTTCCCGATGACCGCGTTCATGTTGTCGGCGAACTGCTGCGGACTGATCGACCGGGTGAACAGCTTGGAGATGTTGGACAGCAGGGTCTCCGCGGCGGTCGGGCTGAGCGCCTGGTCCCAGGACTGGGCGAACACCTTGGCGTTGCTGGCCACGCCGTAGACGAACTTGAGGAAGTCGGCGTCCGGCGAGGCGGCGAGCTTGGCGTCGGCGCCCTTGATGATCGGCACGCCGCCGGTCTTGATCCAGTCGGACTGCTCGGTGTCGTCGAGCAGGCTGGTGAAGAACTTCTTGGCGATGTCCTTCTGCTCGGCCGAGGCCTTGGAGGAGATCGACAGGTACTGGCCGGCGTTGCCGACGGTGTCGTTCGGGTCGCCCTTGCCGCCGTCGACGCCGGGGAAGTTCATGTAGCCGAGCTTGCCGTCCTTGAGGAACGAGCCGCCCTGCTCCTTGATGATGCCGTACGACCAGCTGCCGTGCAGCATCATGGCCGCCTTGCCCTTGTAGAGCAGCGCCTGGTCGGCGTTGGAGTCGGCGGTGATCGAGGAGAAGCCCTTGACGAAGCCGTCCGCCTTGATCAGGTCCTGCATCTTGGTGAGCGCGTCGAGGGCGAGCGGGTTGCTCCAGGCGTTGGCCTTGCCCTCGAAGACGTCACCGAAGACCGACGGGCCGCCGATGCGGTCGAAGAGGAACTCCAGCCACATCATGTTGGTCCAGCGGGACTGGCCGCCCAGGGAGAACGGGGCGATGCCCTTGGCGTTGAACTTGGGCACCAGGTCCATGATCTCGCCCCACGACTGCGGCGGGGTGAGCCCGTTGTCGGCGAAGACCTGCTTGTTGTAGAACAGCACGATCGGCTGAACGGTCTCGGCCGGCATGGCGTAGATCTTGCCGTTGATGGTGGCCGGCCCGAAGGAGGACGGGAAGAGCCGGTCCTTGACCGCGGCGTTCTGCCCGAACCAGTCGGTGAGGTCCTCGACCTGGCCGCCGTCGACGTAGCTCTTCAGGCCACCGCCGCCCCAGCCCCAGATGATCGTCGGCGGCTGCCCGGCGCCGAGCGCGGTCTTGAGCTTGTCCTTGTAGGCGTCGTTCTGGAACGCCGTGAGCTTGATCGGGCCGTTCGGGTTGGCCTTGTTGAACCGCTCCACGGCCCCGGTGCGGACCGACTCCCCGGGTGGGCCGCTGAGGAACCAGTAGGAGGCTTCGCCCGCCTTGGCGGTGCCACCGCCACCGGCCGGACCGGACGTGCCACAGGCGGCGAGCGCGGCGCCGGCGGCGGCGCCGGCACCGAGGGTCAAGAAATTCCTGCGCTTCACGCTGATCTCCGTTGTTGGACGCCGATTAGAAGCGGAACCGCTGCCGAAAGTTTCGAGTGACAGCTGCAAATTAACGCGAGGTTTCGTTAACGTAGGGTTTCGCCGTGACGAGTGTCAAGACTCTTGCCCTAACCGTGCCCGGAGCGCGAGAGTTAGCAACGCTGGTGGGGGCGCCACTGTTCGCCGCAGCCCACCGGCCCGCCGTTGAACGGCACCGAAAGTTTCGGAGGTTTCGTTGACAACAAATCCCTGGCAAGATCCGGCGCTGCCGGTTCCCGAGCGCGTCGAGGCACTGCTCGCCGCGATGACGCTCGAGGAGAAGGTGGCCCAGCTCGGCAGCCGGTGGATCGGCAAGGACAAGGGCGCCACCGGCCCGGCCGGCCCCGAGCCGGAGCACGAGCACTCGGTCGCCCCGATGGAGAGCGAGTTCAGCGGGGGCCCCGCGCTGGAGGACGCCAGCCGGCACGGCCTCGGTCAGCTCACCCGGATCTACGGCAGTTACCCCGTCACCGTCGCCGAGGGCGCCGCCGAGCTGGTGCGCCAGCAGCGGATCGTGATGGCCTCGTCCCGGCTGGGGATCCCGGCGATGGTGCACGAGGAGTGCCTCACCGGGTTCACCATGCACGGCGCCTCGGTCTATCCGGCCGCGATCAACTGGGGCGCCACGTTCGACCCCGAGCTGATCGAGCGGATGGCCGCCGCGATCGGGCGGGACATGGCGGCGCTCGGCGTGCACCAGGCGCTCGCCCCCGTGCTCGACGTGGTCCGCGACTACCGGTGGGGCCGGGTGGAGGAGTCCATCGGCGAGGACCCCTACCTGGTCGGAACGGTCGGGTCGGCGTACGTCCGCGGGCTGCAGAGCTCCGGGGTCCTGGCCACGCTCAAGCACTTCGCCGGATACTCCGCCTCTCGCGGCGCCCGCAACCACGGCCCGGTGCCGATGGGCCGCCGCGAGCTGCTCGACATGATCCTGCCACCGTTCGAGGCCGCCGTCCGGTCAGGCGCCGGATCGGTGATGAACTCCTACTCCGACGTCGACGGGGTGCCGGCCGGCGCCGACTCCTGGCTGCTCACCGATCTGCTGCGCGACGAGTGGGGCTTCACCGGCACGGTGGTCTCCGACTACTGGGCGGTGCCGTTCCTGGCGAGCATGCACGGCATCGCCGCCGACGACGGGGACGCCGGGGCCAGGGCACTCGAGGCCGGCATCGACGTGGAGCTGCCCGACACCATCGGGTACGGCGACGAGATGGTCGCCCGGGTGCGCTCCGGCAAGCTCGACGAGTCGTACGTGGAACGCGCCGCCCGCCGGGTGCTGACCCAGAAGGCCGAGCTGGGCCTGCTGGATCCGGAGTGGACCCCGGAGTCGTCGGTGGCCACGTCAGCCGAGGTGACGCTGGACTCGGCGGCCAACCGGGAGCTGGCCCGCGAGGTGGCCGAGCGCTCGATCGTGCTGCTCGATCCGGGTGACGTGCTGCCGCTGTCCGGCACGGGGCGGATGGCGGTGGTCGGCCCCTGCGCCGACGACGCGCGGACCTTCCTGGGCTGCTACGCCTTCGCCAACCACGTGCTCCCCCGCTATCCCGGCGTCGAACCGGAGATCGACCTGCCGACCGCCGCCGAGTCGCTGCGGGCCGAGCTCTCCGGCGCCGAGGTCGCGTACGCCCGCGGTTGTGCCGTCGACGGCGCCGACCGCTCCGGGTTCGCCGAGGCGGTGGCCGCCGCCCGGGACGCCGACGTGTGCCTGGCGTTCGTCGGCGACCTGGCCGGCCTGTTCGGCAAGGGCACCTCGGGCGAGGGCTGCGACGCCGCCGACCTGCGGCTGCCGGGCGTCCAGGCGGATCTTGTCGAAGCGCTTCTCGAGACCGGCACGCCGGTGGTGGTGGTCGTGGTCTCCGGCCGTCCGTACGCGCTGGGCGACTTCGCGGGCCGGGCCGCCGCCCTGGTGCAGGCGTTCATGCCGGGCGAGGAGGGCGGCCCGGCGATCGCGGGCGTGCTGTCCGGCCGGGTGCAGCCCAGCGGCAAGCTGCCGGTGCAGATCCCGCGGACCCCGGGCGGCCAGCCCGGCACCTATCTGCAGCCACGCCTCGGCGCGGTGCACACCGGCACCAGCAACCTGGACCCGACTCCGCTGTTCCCGTTCGGGCACGGCCGGTCGTACACCTCGTTCGAGGTCGGCGACCTGCGCCTGTCCGGCACCCGGGTGCCGACCGACGGCGAGTTCACCGCGACCGTGCGGGTCCGCAACACCGGCGGCCGGGACGGCGCCGAGGTGGTGCAGCTGTACCTGTCCGACCCGGTCGCCCAGGTCACCCGTCCGGTGGTTCAGCTCGCCGGATTCCAGCGGGTGGAGCTGGCCGCCGGCGCCGAAGCGGACGTCGTCTTCCACGTGCACACCGACCGGACGGCGTTCGCCGACCGCGATGTGAAACGTATCGTCGAGCCCGGTGAGCTGCGGGTTCTCGCCGGGACGTCGGCCGGTGACCTGCCCTGCGAGGCGGTCGTCGAGCTGACCGGGCCGGTCCGGCCGGCTGGGCCCGGACGGGTCATCACCACGCCGGTGGAGGTGCGGCTCCGAACACTAGGCTGAGGCCGTGTCCCCTCGCATCAACGACGACGAGCGGCTGCGCCGTCTCGAAGCGGTCACCGATGCGACGCTGTCCCGGCTCGACGTCTCCGATCTCCTCGACGAGCTGCTCGACCGGGTCCGCGACCTGCTGGGTGTGGACACCGCGGCGATCCTGCTGCTGGACGCTCATTCCGGTCAGCTGGTCGCGACCGCGGCCAAGGGCCTGGAGGAGGAGGTGCGGGCCGGGTTCCGGGTGGCGGTGGGGCGTGGCTTCGCCGGCCGGGTCGCGGCGGCCCGCACCGCCGTCCGGCTCACCGACGTCACCCCGAACGACGTGGTCAACCCGATCCTGACGGCCACCGGCATCCGCTCGCTGCTGGGCGTGCCGATCCTGGCCGGCGGGGATCTGATGGGAGTGCTGCACGTCGGCACGCTGAGCCGCCGCGAGTTCGGCGACGACGACGTCAGGCTGCTCGAGCTGGTCGCCGACCGGGTCGCGGCGGCGGGGCGGATCCGATCGGCGAAGCTCGACCAGTCGGCGGCGCTGGCCCTGCAGCGCAGCCTGCTGCCGGCACGGTTGCCGTCGGTGCCCGGCGTCGACCTGGCGGCGCGCTACGTGCCGGGCCACGCCACCGGCATCGGCGGCGACTGGTACGACGTGTTCGTGCTCCCGTCCGGCTGGCTGGGCGTGGTGATCGGCGACGTCTCCGGGCACGGCCTGGCGTCGGCCGTGGTGATGGGCCGCGTCCGCAGCGCGCTCCGCGCGTACGCGCTGATCTGCGACGATCCGGCGGAGGCGCTGACCCTGCTGGATCGCAAGGTGCAGCACTTCGAGGCGGGCAGCCTGACCACCGCCCTCTACGCGATGATCAGTCCCGGCCGGGACCTGGCGATCATCTCCACGGCCGGCCACCTGCGCCCGGTGCTCGCGGGTCCGGACGGCCCGGCCGCGCTGGTCGCCGTGCCGGTCGACCCGCCCCTCGGGGTGATGCGCCCGGATCGGCCCCGGCGGAGCACGGCGGTGCCGCTGGCTCCCGGCGCGCTGCTGCTGTGCTACACCGACGGCCTGGTGGAGCGCCGCGGTGAGGTGATCGACACCGGGCTGGAGCGGCTGGTCGCGCTCGTCCGGGCCGACGCGCCGGACGCGGTCTGCGCTACCGTCATGTCGGAGGCGGCCGATGCGCTGCCGACCGACGACGTCGCGGTTCTGGCCGTTCGCCGCCGCGACTGACGGCGGGTGTGTCACCGTTCGATGGCAGGTTCGTTACCGGCCCCAGTTCGTACGGAAATATTGCTGTGACCTCTTGTTCGCAACGGATTCAGCAGAAAAGATGGGGCCGAATTCGCTGATACCACAGCTGGAGGCGCCGGATGACCGCGAAGACGGTACTGCACAACCTCATCGGGGGCGAAGCCGTCGCACCCGTCGAGGGGCGGTACGAGGATCTCGTCGACCCGTCCACCGGTGAAGTGTTCGCCTCGGCGCCGGTCTCCGGGTCCGAGGACGTCGACCGGGCCATGACCGCCGCCTCGGCCGCGTTCCAGCAGTGGCGCGACACCACCCCCGGCGAGCGGCAGCGGGCCCTGCTCAAGTTCGCCGACGCCATCGAGGCGCGCGCCGACGAGCTGGTGGCCGCCGAGTCGCAGAACACCGGCAAGCCGCTCGGCCTGACCGCCAGCGAGGAGCTGCCGCCGGCCGTCGACCACCTGCGGTTCTTCGCCGGCGCCGCCCGGGTGCTGGAGGGCCGCTCGGCCGGGCAGTACATGAACGGCTTCGAGAGCTATGTGCGCCGCGAGCCGATCGGAGTCTGCGCGCAGGTCACCCCGTGGAACTATCCGCTGCTGATGGCGATGTGGAAGATCGCACCGGCGCTGGCCGCGGGCAACGCCGTGGTGCTCAAGCCGTCCGACACCACGCCGGTCACCAGCGTGCTGCTGGCCGAGATCGCCGCCGAGTTCCTGCCGGCCGGCCTGTTCAACGTGGTCCTCGGCGACCGGGACACCGGCCGGGCCCTGGTCACCCACAAGACCCCGCAGATGGTGTCGATCACCGGCTCGGTCCGGGCCGGCATGGAGGTGGCCGGGTCGGCCGCCGCCGACCTCAAGCGCACCCACCTGGAACTGGGCGGCAAGGCCCCGGTCGTGGTCTTCGACGACGCCGACGTGGAGGCGGCCGCCGCGTCGATCGCCGAGGCCGGCTACTTCAACGCCGGGCAGGACTGCACGGCGGCGACCCGCGTGCTGGCGTCGGCCGGGGTCTACGACGACTTCGTGGCGGCGCTCGCGGCCCAGGCCCGGGAGATCAAGACCGGGGCCCCGGACCGGGAGGACGTGCTCTACGGCCCGGTCAACAACGCCTCGCAACTCGCCCGCGTCGCCGGCTTCATCGAGCGGCTGCCGGACCACGCGGTGCTGCAGACCGGTGGCACGCAGGTCGGGGACCGGGGCTTCTTCTACTCCCCCACGGTCGTCTCGGGGCTGCGCCAGGACGACGAGATCATCCAGAACGAGGTCTTCGGCCCGGTCATCACCGTGCAGAGGTTCGGCGACGAGGACGAGGCGGTCGCCTACGCCAACGGTGTCGAGTACGCCCTGGCCTCCAGCGTCTGGACGAAGGACCACGGCCGGGCCATGCGGATGACGCAGCGGCTCGACTTCGGCTGCGTGTGGGTCAACTGCCACATCCCGCTGGTCGCCGAGATGCCGCACGGCGGCTTCAAGCACTCCGGGCACGGCAAGGACCTGTCGGTGTACGGGTTCGAGGACTACACCCGCATCAAGCACGTCATGCACAACGTGGGGGCCTGATGAGTTCCGAGGAGCTTCACAAACGGCGGATCGCGGCCGTCGCCAAGGGTGTCGGCTCGGTGGTGAACGCCTATGTCGACCATGCGGGCAACGGCACGATCACCGACGTCGACGGCCGGGAGTGGATCGACTTCGCCTCCGGGATCGCGGTCACCAACGTCGGCAACGCCGCCCCGCGGGTGGTCGAGGCGGTCCGCGCGCAGGTCGAGCGGTTCACCCACACCTGTTTCATGGTGGCGCCCTACGAGTCGTACGTGGCGGTCTGCGAGCAGCTGATCGACCTGACGCCGGGCGGCTTCGAGAAGCGGGCGGCGCTGTTCAACTCCGGCGCCGAGGCGGTGGAGAATGCCGTCAAGATCGCCCGGCACGCGACCGGGCGGCCTGCCGTCGTCGTGTTCGACCACGCCTATCACGGCCGGACCAACCTGACGATGGCGCTGACCGCGAAGAACATGCCGTACAAGCACCGGTTCGGCCCGTTCGCCCCGGAGGTGTACCGGGCGCCGATGTCGTACCCGCTGCGCGACGGCGGCCTGGACGGCACCGAGGCGGCCCGCCGGGCGATCGACGTGATCGAGAAGCAGGTCGGCGGGTCGAACGTGGCGGCCGTGCTGATCGAGCCGATCCAGGGCGAGGGCGGTTTCGTGGTGCCGGCGCCGGGCTTCCTGCCGGCGATCGCGGCGTGGGCGACGGCGAACGGGGCGGTGTTCATCGCCGACGAGATCCAGACCGGGTTCGCGCGTACCGGGCAGTGGTTCGCCTCCGAGGACGAGGGCCTGGAGCCGGATCTGATCACCACGGCCAAGGGCATGGGCGGCGGGCTGCCGATCGCCGGTGTCGTCGGCCGGGCCGATCTGATGGACGCGGTGCACGCCGGTGGGCTGGGCGGCACGTACGGCGGCAACCCGGTGGCCTGCGCGGCCGCCCTCGCCGCCATCGAGACCATGCGTGAGCTGGACCTGAACGCCGCGGCCCGGAGCATTGGAGCCACGATCAAGGCCGCGCTGGCCGACACCGATCCCGGTGTCGCCGAGGTGCGTGGCCGGGGCGCCATGATCGCCATGGAGCTGGTGATCCCCGGGACGATCGAACCCGACGCGACCCGCACCGCGGCCGTGTCGAAGGCCTGCCACGAGGCCGGGCTGCTGACGCTGACCTGCGGCACCTACGGCAACGTGCTGCGTCTCCTGCCGCCGCTGATCATCTCGGACGAGGATCTGACCCGTGGACTCGACATCCTCCGCCGCGCTCTGCTCACCTGACGGGCGACCCCTTTGCTGACGTCAAGCGTTCCAGGGAAGAATCGCGGCGTGACGGACGTGACGCTGGACGATACGAACAAACTGATCATCGAGCATCTACAGCGTGACGGCCGTATGTCGTACGCGACGCTCGCCAAGACGATCGGTCTCTCCGAGGCCGCGGTGCGCCAGCGCGTGCAGCGGCTCCTGGACAACGGGCTGATGCAGATCGTGGCCGTGACCGACCCGCTGACGCTGGGCTTCGCCCGGCAGGCGATGGTCGGCCTGCGGGTCAACGGCAACCTGCGGACCATCGCCGATCAGATCGCCGAGGTCCCCGAGGTGGACTACGTGGTGATCTGCGCCGGGCGGTACGACCTGCTCGTCGAGCTGGTCTGCACCGACGACGAGCACCTGCTCGACATCCTCAACGAGAAGGTGCGCACCATCGACGGCGTCACCGAGGCCGACACCTTCATGTATCTGCGGCTCGCCAAACAGACCTACGCCTGGGGAACGCGGTGACTCTTCATGAACAGCCCCTCTTTCTGGCTCGACAGCCTGGGCCCGATCGAGAAGCGCCCGCCGCTCGCCGGTGACCTGCACGCCGACGTGGCCATCGCCGGCGGCGGGTACACGGGCCTGTGGACGGCGTACTACCTGGCGAGGGCCGATCCGTCGAAGCGGATCGTGATCCTCGACGCGGAGTACTGCGGGTTCGGCGCGTCCGGCCGCAACGGCGGCTGGGCGTCCGGCCTCTTCCCGGTCTCCGAGGCCAAGCTCGCGCGCCGGTACGGGCCGGACGCGGCGGCCGCCATGCACCGGGCGCTGGGCGACACCGTCGACGAGGTCGGCCGGGTCGCCGCGGCCGAGGGCATCGACTGCGACTACGCCAAAGGGGGCACGCTCTCCCTGGTCCGCAGCACGGTCCAGCTGCGCCGCGCCCAGGGCGACCCCGGGTTCGTCGACGCGGCGACGGCGACGGCGATGTGTAACGCGACCGGCGTGCTCGGCGGCATCTACAGCGAGCACTGCGCCGCCCTGCACCCGGCCAAACTGGTTCGAGGCCTCGCGGAGACCGTCGAGCGGCTCGGCGTCACCATCCACGAGGGCACCCGCGTCGAGCAGATCAAGACCGGACAGATCAAGACCATGCGGGGTACGGTCCACGCGCCCACGATCGTGCGGGCACTGGAGGGTTACACCGCCGAACTGCCGGGGCACCGTCGGGACATCGCGCCGGTCTACTCCCTGATGATCGTCACCGAGCCGCTGCCCGAGGAGTTCTGGCAGCGCGTGGGCCTGGCCCGGCGCGAGACGTTCACCGACGAGCGGCGGCTGGTCATCTACGGTCAACGAACCGCCGACGATCGGCTGGCGTTCGGCGGGCGCGGCGCCCCGTACCACTTCGGGTCCCGGGTCCGCCCCGAGTACGACCTGGTCCCGGAGGTGTTCGAGGCGCTGCGGGCCACACTCACCGAGCTGTTCGGGATCGACCCGCCGATCGCCTACCGCTGGGGTGGACCGCTCGGCATCGCCCGGGACTGGATGCCGTCGGTCGGCCTGCGTGACGGGATCGCCTGGGCCGGGGGCTACGTGGGTGACGGTGTCGCGGCGGCCAACCTCGCCGGCCGTACCCTCGCTGATCTGATCCGCGGATCGGACAGCGACCTGACCCGCCTGCCGTGGGTCGGGCATCGCTCGCGCCGCTGGGAGCCGGAGCCGGCGCGCTGGCTCGGCATCAACGTGGGCCTGCGGGCCACCGCGCTGCTCGACGCCCTGGACCGCCGCCGCGCCGCGTGAAGGCTCGCGACGTCACTTTCGGCCACTTGAAACGGCCGGCCCTGCCTAGGACGGCCCGGCGAGCGGCAGCCGGATGCGCACGACGGTGCCAGACGGGCGGTTGTCGGACAGGGTGATCGTCCCGCCGTGCAGCAGCACGATGGCCCGGGCCAGGCTCAGGCCCAGCCCGCTGCCGGTGCTGCCCTGGTGGCGCACGTTGCTGCCACGGAAGAACCGGTCGAAGACCCGGACGTGCTCGCCCTCCGGGGTGCCGATGCCGCTGTCGGCGATGTACAGCTCCGCCATCGCGTCGGCCTCGCGCAGCCGCACGTGGATGGGCGCGCCCGGCGGGCTGTAGCGGACCGCGTTGGACAGCACGTCGTCGACGACCTGCCGCAGCCGGACCTCGTCGCAGGGCAGGCGCAGCTCGGCCGGCACCTCGGTGACCAGGGTGAGCCGGCCGCCGCTGTGCCGCAGGCAGGTCACCGCGTCGGCGACCAGCGAGGCCAGGTCGACGTCCCGGAGGTCCAGGCCGAGGTGACCGGAGTCCAGGCCGGCCAGGTCGAGCAGGGTGTCGGCGATGCGCTGCAGCGCCCCGGCGTTACGGGCGATCGTCCCGCTCATCTCCCGGATCTCCGGATCGAGGCCGGCCGTCTCCTCGGCGAGCAGGGTGGCGTTGGCGGTGATCGAGGTCAGCGGGGTGCGCAGCTCGTGCCCGATCAGGTTCACGAAGTCGCCCTGGGCACGGGCCAGCTGCCGGGACAGGTCCTCGGCACGGCGCTGGGCGACGAAGATGCCGACCTGTGCGGCCACCCCGTCGAGCAGCACGGTGAGCAGATCCGGCTCGTACTCCTGGGTGCCGGCGTAGCACGCCAGCACGCCGAGCAGGGTGTCACCGTCCCGGACCGGCACGGCCAGGGCGGTCCGTACGCCGCGGCGCAGGCAGATCTCCACCCGTTCCCGCTCGTGGGCGGTCCGCAGCTCGGATCTGAGCCCGATGTCCGGCATCCAGATCGGGCGGCCGGCGGCCCAGACGCGGCCGGTGATGCCCTGTCCCCACTGCGGGGTGTGGCCGAAGAATCCCTCCGGCTCGAGACCGGCCGAGTCCCAGTGCCCGACCGACTGGAGCAGGCCGGTGGCCCCGTCGATGAGGAAGAGCTCGGCGCACGGCCAGCCGAGGGTGGTGGTGACCGCCCGCAGCAGGCGGGGCGCCGCCTCGGCCGCGGTGGTCGAATGCTTGAGCACGTGCTCGACGGCGATGTGGCAGTTACGGAACCGTTCGACCCGGCGCAGCGCGGTGACCTCGTGGGCGACGGCGACCGCGCCGAGCGGTGTCCCGGCCGGTCCGGGGATGGGCTGCGCGCTGGTGTCGAAGATCCGGACCCGGTGCCCGGGCCGGCTGACCAGGACGTCCTCGGAGACCACGTGCTCGCCGTGCAGGGCGCGCATCAGCGGATTCCCGGCACGGGTCATCGGCCGGCGGTCGGGCGTGGCGAGGTGCCGGATCACCCGGTCCTCGAAGTCGGCCGGGAGCGGGCCGTCAGGGGCGATGCCGGCGATCTCGCGCATCGCCCGGTTGGCGAAGACCACCCGGCCGTCGCCGCCACAGGCGAGCACGCCCGCGTCCATGCTCTGCAGCAGGGCGCCGAGAAAGGCGCCGTCGTCCAGCGCGGCAGCGGCCTCGTCCCGCACCACCATGACCCGCCCGATCCTGTTCAGCGAGGCCCGCGGTCACGGGCTAGCCCACCTCACTTACCCGAATCATCTTTTTTCATACTGAGACGGGCACATCCGCCGGACAGGGATTGTCGGCCGCGTCGTGGTCGTGCGGACCGATGGTGACCAGCTCCTCCATGGTCGCGAGCAGCTGGTCGTTCGGGCACGGCTTGAGCATGATGGCGCAGACCCGCGCCGAGCCGGCCCGCGGATCGCCTGGTCGCAGGTGACCGCTGAGCACGGCCACCGGGACGAACCGGATGTCGTCGTCCGGGTGGTTACGGATCGCCTCGATCAATTCCCAGCCGTCCATCACCGGCATGCCGAGATCGGTGAGCACGAGGTCCGGCCGGTGCTCGAGGATCGCGTCGAACGCCGCCCGTCCGTCCGATGCCCGCAGCACGGTCCATCCGGTTCGCTTGAACACCCTGACCAGTACCAGGGCGATGTCCTCGTCGTCCTCAGCGATCAGCAATACGGCCATGTCAGCTCCGTGGAGAAGTCCGTCGTTCCAGCATGCGCCAGCCCACTGCGAACCGGGGCGATAACCGCATATCGCTACCCACGACTCACGCGTTCTCCCGAGCGGAGGACCGAGCCACCTCAGGAGGACGACATGCGACCCCACTTCCGCCTGGCCGCGCTGGGCGCGGTCGCCGCGCTCACCGTGGCGGTCGTCCCGGTGTCCGCCGCGACGTCACCGGCCGTGGTCTACCGGGACGCGCGGGAGCCGGTGGAGCGCCGGGTCGCCGACCTGCTGTCCCGGATGACCCTGGACGACAAGATCGGGCAGATGACCCAGGCCGAGCGCGCCCGGGTCACCGACGATCCGGGCCTGGTCACACAGTGGCGGCTCGGCTCCGTGCTGTCCGGCGGCGGGTCGGCGCCGACCCCGAACACCCCGGAGTCGTGGACCGCCCTGGTGAACCGGCTCCAGGAGGCGGCCCTCGCCACCCCGCTGAAGATCCCGCTGCTGTACGGCGTCGACGCCGTCCACGGCCACGGCAACGTGCCCGGCGCCACCGTGTTCCCGCACAACATCGGCCTCGGCGCGACCCGTGACGCCGGCCTGGTCGAGAAGGTGTACGCGGCCACCGCCCGGGAGATGCGGGCCACCGGCATCCCGTGGGACTTCGCGCCCTGCGTCTGTGTGACCCGTGACGAACGGTGGGGCCGCTCCTACGAGAGCTTCGGCGAGGACCCGGCCCTGGTCACCCTGCTCGGTGGCAGCGCCGTGGACGGGCTCCAGCGCAACGGGGTGGTGGCGACGGTCAAGCACTTCGCCGGGGACGGCGACACCGAGCCCGGGACCGGGGACAGCGACTACGCCGTCGACCAGGGCGTGACCGTCACCAGCCGGGCCGACTTCGAGCGGATCGACCTCGCCCCGTACGCCGCCGCCGTCGCACGCGGGGTGCACACCGTCATGCCGTCGTTCTCCAGCGTCGACTGGACCGAGGACGGCGCCGGGAATCCGGTCAAGATGCACGCCGACCGAGAGCTGCTCACCGGCACGCTCAAGGAACGGCTCGGTTTCGCCGGGTTCGTGATCAGCGACTGGGAGGCCGTCCACCAGCTCCCGTCGGCGAGCGGCGGGGCGGAGCCCACCGCCGACCAGGTACGGGCCGGGGTCGAGGCGGGCGTCGACATGTTCATGGAGCCGAACACCGCCGCGCTGTTCCAGGAGCGCCTGCGGGCCGAGGTGCTGGCCGGGCGGGTGCCGATGTCCCGGATCGACGACGCCGTCACGCGGATCCTGCGGGTCAAGTTCGAGCTCGGGCTCTTCGAGAGCCCGTACGCCACCGCCGGGCCGATCGGGACCCCCGCGCACCGGGAGCTCGCCCGCGAGGCCGTCGCCGCGTCCCAGGTCCTGCTGCAGAACACCGGGAACCTGCTACCGCTGTCCCCGGACGCCCGGATCTACGTGGCCGGGCGCAGCGCCGACGACATCGGCATGCAGTCCGGCGGCTGGACCGTCGACTGGCAGGGCCGCGACGGCGACGTCATCCCCGGCACCACGATCCTCGACGGCATCCGGTCGGCGGCGGCCGAGGTCACCTTCAGTGCCGACGCGTCCGCCCCGATCGGCACGTCCGACGTCGGCGTCGTCGTGGTCGGCGAGACGCCCTACGCCGAGGGCTTCGGCGACGTCGGCAGCGCGCCCTGGAGTCACGGCACCGCCGGGCAGAGGGAGCCCAAGTCGCTCACCCTGCAACCGGCGGACCGCGCCGTCGTCGACAAGGTCTGCGGCGCGGTCGACCGGTGCGTGGTCCTGATCGTCTCCGGGCGGCCGCAGGTGATCACCGACCAGCTCGCCGGGATCGACGCGATGGTCGCCTCGTGGCTGCCCGGCAGCGAGGGCGCCGGGGTCGCCGACGTGCTGTTCGGCGCGAAGCCGTTCACCGGGCGGCTGCCGGTGTCCTGGCCGCGCTCGGCCGGCCAGGTCCCGGTCAACGTCGGCGACGACGACTACCGGCCCCTCTATCCGTACGGCTGGGGCCTGCGCACCTGATCCGGAGCGCTCACCGCAGCGGCGTCAGAGGCGGTTGTGGGCCTCGGTGAGGACCGCCCGCAGGATCTGCTCGATCTCGGCGAACTGGGTCTCGGTCGCGGTCAGCGGCGGCGCCAGCTGGATCACCGGGTCACCGCGGTCGTCGGCGCGGCAGTAGAGACCGGCCTCGAACAGGGCCTGCGAGAGGAAGCCGCGGAGCAGGCGCTCGGACTCGTCGGCGTCGAACGTCTCCTTGGTGGTCTTGTCCTTGACCATCTCGATGCCGAAGAAGTAGCCGTCGCCGCGGACGTCACCGACGATCGGCAGGTCGAGCAGCCTCTCCAGGTACGACCGGAAGACCGGGCTGTTCTCGCGGACGTGCTGGTTGAGGCCCTCACGCTCCATGATGTCCAGGTTGGCCAGCGCGACCGCCGCGCCGACCGGGTGGCCACCGTAGGTGATGCCGTGCGCGAACCAGTTGGTGCCGGTGAGGAACGGCTCGGCCAGGCGGTCCGAGGCGATCATCGCGCCGAGCGGGACGTACCCGGAGGTCAGGCCCTTGGCGACGGTGATGATGTCGGGCTGGTAGCCGTACCGGTCGGCGCCGAAGTACTCACCGAGGCGGCCGAACGCGCAGATCACCTCGTCGGAGACGAGCAGCACGTCGTACTGGTCGCAGATCTCGCGGACCCGCTGGAAGTAGCCGGGCGGCGGCGGGAAGCAGCCGCCGGCGTTCTGCACCGGCTCGAGGTAGACGGCGGCGATCGTGTCCGGGCCCTCGAACTCGATCTGCTCGGCGATCCGGTCGGCGGCCCAGATCCCGAACTGCTCGGGCGTCATGCTCTCGTCGGGGCGGCGGTAGTAGTTGGTGTTCGGCACGCGCATCGTCGACGGGACGAGCGGCTCGAAGTCCTGCTTGAACGGCGGGATGCCGGTGATCGACAGGGCGCCCATCGAGCTGCCGTGGTAGGCGACGGCCCGGGAGATGACCTTGGTCTTGAGGGGCTTGCCGACCCGCTTGAAGTACGAGCGGGCCAGTTTCCACGCCGACTCGACGGCCTCCGAGCCGCCGGTGGTGAAGAAGACCCGGTTCAGGTCGCCGGGTGCCAGGTCGGCGAGACGCTTGGCCAGCTCGATCGCCTTCGGGTGGGCGTAGGACCAGATCGGGAAGTAGGCCAGCTCGGCCGCCTGCTTGGCGGCGGCGTCGGCCAGCTCCTGCCGGCCGTGCCCGGTCTGCACCACGAACAGGGCGGAGAGACCGTCCAGGTAGCGGCGGCCGGCGGAGTCCCAGACATAGCAGCCGTCACCGCGGGTGATCACCGGAACCGGGGCGCTCTGGTAGGCCGACAGCCGGGTGAAGTGCATCCAGAGGTGGTCTCGGGCGGTGTTGGACAGTGCGTCCACGTCAGCGGGGGATCGGTCTGTCACGGGTATCTCTCCCACTAGTTCAGGATGTTGATCCGATACTGCCCACGGATTCCGTCGCGCACAAGACAGTCAGCCACTATTTCCGCAGGTTTTACAATGTCCCGATGGTGAGGATCGTGCCGCTGGAGGACGACTCGGACCGGCTGGTGGCAGCGTTGTTCGTACGATCACTGCTGCGTCAGCGACGGCGACGCCGGGAATGGAATGCGGCCCGGCGCTGACCGCGCCGGACCGCACACATCGGGTCTCTCAGGCCGCAGCGGCGACCTTCCGCTTCGACCGCGAGCGGAGGTTGGAGATCACCGCGAACAGCACGCCGGCCGCGAAGATCATCGTCCCCATCACGTTGACCTGCGGCGGCAGGCCGACACGGGTCGCACCCCAGATCCACAGCGGGAACGTCTCGGTGGTTCCCGCGGTGAAGTTGGTGATCACGAAGTCGTCGATGGAGAGCGCGAAGGCGAGCATCACACCGGACATGACGGCCGGCAGGATGATCGGGAAGATCACCTTCCAGAAGGTGGACCACCCGGTCGCGCCCAGGTCGGCGGCCGCCTCCTCCAGGGACCGGTCCAGGGTCATCACCCGGGCCCGGACCACGATGGCGACGAACGAGACCGAGAACATCACGTGGGCGATCGTGATGGTCACCGTCCCCAGCGAGACGCCCATCGACACGAACAGGCTGAGCAGCGACGAGCCCATCACCAGCTCGGGTGAGGAGATCGCGGCGAACATCAGCAGGTTGAGGGAGCCCGCCCCCCTGAACCGGAAGCGGCCCAGCGCATACCCGATGCCGGTGCCGAGCGCCCCGGCGATCAGTGCGGTCAGCACCGCGACGAGCAGCGACGTCACCAGCGCGTCGGTGAGCGCCTCCAGCGCGAACACGTCCTTGTACCACTTGAACGTGAAGCCCTGCCAGGTCTGGTTGTACCGCCCGCTCGGGTTGTTGAACCCGAACAGGATCATCACCGAGATCGGCAGGATCAGCCAGCCGATCAGCACCCACGTGTAGACGTGCAGCAGGCGTCCCCCACGGCCGGTCATCGCGCCGCCACCTTCATCACGTCCTCCGTGCCCAGTGCCCGGGCGTAGGCGAAGACACCGATCAGCAGCACCGCCATCAGTGTGAACGACAGCGCCGACGCGGACGGGTAGTCGGAGTTGGACAGGTACTTGGCCTGGATGACCTGGCCGATCATGGTCGTCTCCGAACTGCCGAGCAGCTCCGAGTTGACGTAGTCGGAGCTGGCCGGCACGAAGGTCATCAGCACGCCGGCGAAGACGCCCGGCAGCGCCAACGGGAAGATCACCTTGCGGAACGAGGTCATCGGGGAGGCGTACAGGTCCCGGGCCGCCTCGACCACGCGCGGGTCGATGCGCTCCAGCGCCACGTAGATCGGCAGCACCATGAACGGCAGGAAGCTGTACACCAGCCCGGCGATGACCGCGCCGGAGGTGCCGAGCACGTTGAAGCTGTCGGGGAGGATCCCGGCGGCCTTCAGCGGGTGCAGCAGCACCCCGTCGTCGGTGAGCAGCATCCGCCACGAGATGGTGCGCAGCACGAACGACACGAAGAACGGCAGCATGATCAGGAACAGGTACGTCGACTTCCGTCTGCCCCCGTAGAAGGCGATCCAGTAGGCGACCGGGAACGCCATCACGATCAGCACGATCGACGTGACGGCGCCGTACACCAGCGAGCGGATCAGCTGGGTCTGATAGTCCGCCAGCGACTCCGTGTAGTTCTGCCAGTGGCCGGTGAACACGAAGCCGTTGACGATGTCGCCCTCCTGCAGCGACAGCGACAGCATGGTGACCATCGGCACCGCGAAGAACAGCAGGAGCCACAGCCCGCCGGGCAGGACGAGCAGATAGGGCGCGAGTGTACGTTTCACCCGGTCCATGCGATTACCCGAGCACGATCGGCTGGAACACCCGCTCGAAGTCGTTCTTCTCCTCGGCGGTGTTGAAGTTGACGTAGTAGTGCAGCCGCTTGTACTCGGCGTCGCCCGGGAAGACGAGCGGGCTGTCGGCCACCGAGAGCAGGAAGTCCTTGTCCTCGCCGGACGCGGCGGCAGCGTGCTTCTTCATCTGGGCCTGGGCGCCGGGCACCGGGCACACGTAGTTGATGTACTCGGCGAGCGTGGTGGCGTTCTCCAGCTCGTAGAGGTAGTCCATCAGCGTGATCGCGTCGACCGGGTTCTCGGCGGTGATCGGGATGGCCATGTTGTCGGTCCAGATGGTGCCGCCCTCGGACGGGATCACGAACTTGAAGTTCGTGCCGTCGGAGACGTTCTTCTGGAAGATGTCCCCGGACCAGGCCTGGGTGATCCAGACCTCGCCCTTGCCGAGCGCGTCGACGTAGCTCTGGTCGTAGTAGTTGCGGACGATGTCGCCGTCCTTCTGCTCCTTGAGCTTGGCCGCCGCCTGCCTCCACGAGGTCTCGTCCGACTTGGACGGGTCGAGGCCGGCCGCGAGCAGGCCGAAGTTGGCCAGTTCCTGGAGGTCCTTGAACATGCCGACCTTGCCCTTGTACTTCGGGTTCCACAGGTCGGCGAGGCTGGTGATCGGCTCTTTGATCTTCGACGGGTCGTAGGCGATACCGGTGATGCCGGACGCGTACGGGATGCTGAAGACATTGCCCGGGTCGTACGAGGAGGTGGCGTACGACTTGGCCGCGTTGGCGGCGTAGTTCGGCAGCTTCGCGTGGTCGAGCGGAGCGAGGAAGCCGGAGTCACGGAACTGGCCGAACTGGACCGAGTTGGTGATGACCATCAGGTCGTAGCCGATCGACTGCCCGGCCGACAGCTGCGGCTGGACCTTGGCGAACCAGGGGCCCATCTCCTGGATGACCTCGTCGTAGGTCACCTGGATGCCGGTCTTCTGAGTGAACTTCTTGAGCTCCGGCTTCTTCGGGTCCATGTAGAGCGGCCAGTTGGCGAAGTTGAGCTTGCCGGACTGGGTCTTGCCGGACCAGAACTTCGCGACGGCGTCAGGCGCAATACTGGCCTGCGGCTTGCCCTTGCCCTCCACGCCACACGCGGCGAGGAAAGCGCCCATCGCCGACAATCCACCGAGGCGCAGCGCGTCACGGCGACCGAGCCGCGACTGCGTCATGCCTCGCAGGAGGGAGGGGCTCGGCTTATCGGTGGGGAACATCAGACTCCGATCGGGTACGAGTGCTGGGGGGCCCAGGTGAGGAAGACGCGCTCGCCACGAGACGCGACGTCCTCTGCATCGTGAGCATTCTGATCGAACACCACGAAGTCCGTTCCAGCGGTGGTCGCCACTGTGTAATTCGTCGAGGTCCCGTGATAGACGACCTCGGTGACGGTGCCGGAGAGAAGGCTCCCGTTGACATTGCTCGGAATCGTCCGGTGCAGGTCGATCTTCTCCGGGCGGACCGAGACCTCGATGCCGCGGCCCACGGCGACGCCGGCCGGAACCGGCACCACGACGCGCTCGCCGGGGCCCTTGTCGAGGACCGCGTAGCCCTGGTCGGACCAGCTGACCGTGCCGTCGATGATGTTGGAGGTGCCGATGAAGCCGGCCACGAACCGGGTGGACGGGCGCTCGTAGATGTCGCGCGGCGAGCCGAGCTGCTCGATCAGGCCGCTGTTCATCACCGCGATCCGGTCGCTCATGGTGAGCGCCTCGCCCTGATCGTGGGTGACGTAGACGAAGGTGATGCCGACCTCACGCTGGATGCGCTTGAGCTCGATCTGCATCTGCTGGCGCAGCTTGAGGTCGAGCGCGCCGAGCGGCTCGTCGAGCAGCAGCGCCCGCGGGTGGTTGACCAGTGCCCGGGCCAGCGCGACCCGCTGCTGCTGGCCGCCCGACATCTCCTTGGGCTGCCGCTTCTCCATGCCGGTGAGCGAGACGATCTCGAGCATCTCGCCGACCCGGCGCCTGACCTCGCTCCTGTCGACCTTCTTGCGCTCGAGCCCGAACGCGACGTTCTGCTGCACGGTCAGGTGCGGGAAGAGCGCGTAGGACTGGAAGACCATGTTGACGTCACGCTTGTTCGGCGCGACGCCGGTCACGTCCTTGCCGTCCAGGAAGACCTTGCCGGCCGTGGGGTCCTCGAAGCCCGCGATCATCCGCATGGTGGTGGTCTTGCCGCAGCCGGACGGCCCGAGCAGTGAGAAGAACTCCCCCTGTCCGATCGCCAGGTCCAGGCTCTTGACGGCGGGCACCGCCTCACCGTGCGACAGGTAGTCCTTGCGCACGCCGGCGAACTCGATCGCCGGTGTGGGGACCGGCGTGGAGGGAGGAGTGGTCATCTATCACCTCTGGGCGGGGGTGTCATTGAAGCTCATCACGTGCTTGATACGGGTGTATTCCTCGAACCCGTACATCGACAGATCCTTGCCGTAACCGGAGTGACCGTATCCGCCGTGCGGCATCTCGGACACGAAGGGTAGGTGCGTGTTGATCCAGACCGCGCCGAAGTCCAGTCGGCGGGACATCCGCATGGCCCGGCCGTGGTTCTGCGTCCAGACGCTGGCGCTCAGGCCGAACCGCACGTCGTTGGCCCACCGCACCGCCTGGTCCTCGTCGGTGAAGCTCTGCACCGTGACGACCGGGCCGAAGATCTCGTCCTGGATCATCTCGTCCCGCTGCCGCAGGCCGGCCACGACGGTCGGCGCGAAGAAGTAGCCGCGGTCGCCGACGCGGTGGCCGCCGGTGACGACCTCGGCGTGGTCGGGGGTGCGGTTCAGGAAGCCGGTGACCCGGTCCAGCTGGTTCACGTTGTTGACCGGGCCGAAGAAGGCGTCCGGGTCGCTGGGCGCGCCGACCTTCGTGGCGCGGGCCGCCTCGGCCAGCGCCGCGGTGAAGTCGGCGGCGATGCGCTCGTGCACCAGCACGCGGGTGGCGGCGGTGCAGTCCTGCCCGGCGTTGAAATACCCGGCGCCGGCGACCGCGGCGGCCGTGGCGGCGATGTCGACGTCGTCGAAGACCACGACCGGGGCCTTGCCACCCAGCTCCAGGTGCACGCGCTTGAGGTCGGGCGCGGCGGCCGCGGCGACCTCCATCCCGGCGCGGGTCGAGCCGGTGATCGACACGAACTGCGGGGTCGGGTGCGTGACCAGGGAACGGCCGGTGTCCCGGTCACCGCAGACCACGTTGAGCACGCCCGGCGGCAGGAACTCGCCCGCGATCTCCGCCAGCAACAGTGAGCTGACAGGGGTCGTGTCCGATGGTTTGAGCACCACCGAGTTGCCGGCCGCGATGGCGGGAGCGAACTTCCACACACCCATCACCATCGGATAGTTCCACGGGGTGATCTGTGCGCAGACGCCGATCGGCTCACGGCGTACGAACGAGGTGTGGTCCCGCAGGTACTCCCCGGCGGCCTTGCCCTCCAGGATGCGCGCGGCGCCGGCGAAGAACCGCAGCTCGTCGAGGATCGGGCCCATCTCCTCGACGCGGGTCGCCTCGACCGGCTTGCCGGTGTTGCGCACCTCGGCCGCGATGATCTCGTCGGCGCGCGCCTCGATCGCGTCGGCGATGCGCAGCAGCGCCCGCTGGCGCTCGGCGGGGGTGCTGTCCCGCCAGATCTCGAAGCCCTCCGCGGCGGCCGCCACCGCCTTCTCGACGTCCCGCGCCGAGGAGACCGGCGCCTGTGCGTACGTCTCCCCGGTGCTGGGATCGATCACCGGTGACGTGACGCCGTCCTCGGTGCCGGTGTAGGCCCCGGCGACGAAGTTGCGCAGCACGGGAACAGGTGTGCTCACAGGGATTTGGCCTTCCGTCTAGGGCGATCTCACCCGGACTGGAGGGAC
The DNA here is from genome assembly GCF_050956125.1 of Actinoplanes sp. CA-252034. Classification (NCBI taxonomy): domain Bacteria; kingdom Bacillati; phylum Actinomycetota; class Actinomycetes; order Micromonosporales; family Micromonosporaceae; genus Actinoplanes; species Actinoplanes sp. CA-252034. The sequence goes on along the minus strand of NZ_CP191846.1, from coordinate 3,235,355 downwards.
CTTGTCACACCGGTGAGCGAGCTAGCAAGGGAATCCGAAGTAATTTCCAAAACCGAAACGGAATCAGAAGATCCGACCCCGTTTCAGCTACGCAATCCGGTGTTTCAGGCGGCGTAATAGCCGTCGGCGACGGTCAGTGCCTCGTCGATGATCGCGAGGCCCGTACGCAACTCCTCAGCCGTGATCGTGCACGGCGGGACCACGTGCAGCCGGTTGAAGTGAACGAACGGCCACAGGCCCCGTTCCTTGCAGGCGGCGGCGACCGCGTTCATCGGCGCGGCCGTGGCACCGGCGGCGTTGAACGGTACCAAAGGCGCCCTGGTGTCCCGATCGGTGACCAGCTCGATCGCCCAGAACACGCCCAGGCCGCGAACCTCGCCGACGCTGGGGTGCTTTTCCGACATCTCTTTTAAATGGGGCCCGATGATGTCGTCGCCGAGCGCGCGGGCGTGCTCGACGATTCCCTCCTCCTTGAAGATCTGCATGCTGGCGACCGCCGACGCGCAGGCCAGCGGGTGCCCGGAGTAGGTGAGGCCGCCCGGGAACGGGCGCTCGCGGAACGTCTCGGCGATCTCGTCGGAGATCACCACCCCACCCAGCGGCAGGTAGCCGGAGTTGACGCCCTTAGCGAACGTGATCAGGTCGGGGGCCACGCCCCAGCGATCGACCGCGAACCACTCGCCGCACCGGCCGAAGCCCGCCATCACCTCGTCGGCGATGAACACGATGCCGAACTCGTCGCAGATCTCCCGCACGCCCGCCAGGTAACCGGGCGGCGGGACCAGGATGCCGTTGGTGCCGACCACGGTCTCCAGCAGGATCGCCGCGATCGTGGCCGGACCCTCGAAGACGATCGTGTCGCGCAGATGCTGCAGCGCCCGCCGGCTCTCCTCCTGCTCGTCCTGGGAATGGAAGGGTGACCGATAGGGATAGGGGCCCCAGAAATGGACGACCCCGACCGCGACCGGCTCGTTCGGCCAGCGCCGCGGGTCGCCGGTCGCCGTGATCGCCGTGGCGGTCGACCCGTGGTAGCTGCGATAGGTCGACAGCACCTTGTGCCGGCCCGTGTGCAGGCGGGCCATCCGGATCGCGTTCTCGTTCGCCTCGGCGCCGCCGTTGGTGAAGAACACCTTGTTCAGGTGGGCCGGGGCGATCTCGGCGATCATCCGGGCCGCCTCGCCGCGCTTGTCGTTGGCGAAGGCCGGCTGGATGGTGGCCAGCTTCCCGGCCTGCTCCTGGATCGCGGCGATCAGGCGCGGATGCTGGTGCCCGATGTTGATGTTGACGAGCTGCGACGAGAAGTCCAGGTACTTCTTGCCGGTGTAGTCCCAGAAATGGCTGCCGAGCGCCTTCTCGATGGGCAGCGGGTCGATCAGGCCCTGCGCGGACCAGGAGTGGAAGACGTGCGCGCGGTCGTCGGCGCGCACCTGCGATTCAGTGCTCACTAGTCGATCCTCAACGAGTCTGCGGGAAGCCGAGGTCGATCGCCGAGGTTCCCGGGTCGGGCCAGCGGGACGTGACGACCTTGCTGCGGGTGAAGAAGTGGATGCCGTCCGGGCCGTACATGTGGGTGTCGCCGAACAGCGACGCCTTCCAGCCACCGAACGAGTAGTAGGCGACCGGCACCGGGATCGGCACGTTCACGCCGACCATGCCCGCGTTGACGTCGAACTGGAACTGCCGGGCCGCGCCGCCGTCGCGGGTGAAGATGGCGGTGCCGTTGCCGTACTCGTTGTCGTTGACCAGCTGCAGCGCCTCGGCGTAGGTGTCCACGCGGACGACGCTCAGCACCGGGCCGAAGATCTCGTCGGTGTAGACGGTCATCGACGGGGTGACGTTGTCGAGCAGGGTGGCGCCCAGGAAGAAGCCGTCCTTCGGCAGGTCGTCGGCGCGGCCGTCGGCCACCACCGTGGCGCCCTCCGTGACACCGGTCTCGATGTAGCCGGCCACCTTGTCGCGGTGCTGGGCACTGATCAGCGGGCCCATCTCGGAGGCGGGGTCCGCACCATCGCCAATCTTGATCTTGGGGAGTCGCGCGGCGATCGCCTCGACCAGCGGGTCGGCGATCTCGCCGACCGCGACCACCACGGAGATCGCCATGCAGCGCTCGCCGGCCGCGCCGTAACCCGCGCTGATCGCCGCGTCGGCGGCCGCGTCGAGCTCCGCGTCGGGCAGCACGATCATGTGGTTCTTCGCGCCGCCGAGGGCCTGCACGCGCTTGCCGTGGGAGGTGCCGGTCTCGTAGATGTACTTGGCGATCGGGGTCGAGCCGACGAAGCTGACCGCCGCGATGTCCGGATGGACGAGGATCGCGTCGACCGCCTCCTTGTCACCGTTGACGACGGTGAACACACCGTCCGGCAGGCCCGCCTCCTTCCACAGCCTCGCCAGCCAGAGCGCGGCCGACGGGTCCTTCTCGCTGGGCTTGAGCACGAACGCGTTGCCCGAGGCGATCGCGGTCGCGCACATCCACAACGGGACCATCGCCGGGAAGTTGAACGGGGTGATGCCGGCGACCACACCGAGCGGCTGGCGGATCGAGTAGACGTCGACGCCGGTGGCGGCCTGCTCCGAGAAGTTGCCCTTCATCAGGTGCGGGATGCCGGTGGCGAACTCCACGTTCTCCAGGCCGCGGGCCACCTCGCCGGCCGCGTCGGCGAGCACCTTGCCGTGCTCGCGGGTGACGATCGCGGACAGCTCGCCGGTGCGCGAGGCGAGCAGCTCACGGAACTTGAACAGGACCGCCGAACGCTTCGACAGCGACGCCTCCCGCCAGGCCCGGGCCGCCTCCTTCGCCGTCTTGACCGCCGCGTCGACCTCTTTCCCGCTGGCGAGATCGACAGCGGCGATCTGCTCGCCGGTAGCGGGGTTGAAGACCGGGCCGACACGGCCCGAGGTGCCGGCGGTCTCGGCGCCGCCGATCCAGTGCGCGATGTGATTCATGCTCCGAGATTATGTGACGACCCTAGACCGAACAATGACTTGATTGTACTGTCACATAATGTTTTACCAGGCCGTCATGGAACGACTGTCCGACGCCAGCGCCCGCGGCCTGGCCGAAGCGGTCAGCCGCGCGGTCGGCGACGGCGCCCTGGCCGGCGGTCTCAAACTGCCGCCGGTGCGCTCGGTCGCCACCGAGCTGCAGCTCTCCCCCAGCACCGTCAACTCGGCGTGGCAGCTCCTGCGCCGGGCCGGCACCATCCGCACCGACGGGCGGCGGGGCACCGTCGTCGCCACCCCGGGCGCGGGCGGTCCTGGTCGTTATCGGGCAGCGCTGCGGCAGACTTCGGGTTTCGGGCTGGATCTTTCCACCGGAGTCCCCGATCCGGCGCTGCTTCCACCGTTACCCGACCTGCACGGGCTGTCCCCGGCGCCGAGCAGCTACCTCGACGAGCCGGTGCTGCCCGCCCTCGGGGCGCTGCTACGGGAGCGGTGGCCGTACCCTCCGGAACGCCTGGCGATCTTCGACGGGGCGATGGACGCGGTCGACCACGTCGCCACCGCCCTGCTGCGCCTCGGCGACCTCGCCCTGGTCGAGAACCCGTGCTTCCCGCCCCTGCTCGACCTGCTCGACACGCTCGGCGTCCGGGTCGTCGGAGTCGGCACCGACGCGCACGGCATGATCCCCGAGCGGCTCGCCGCCGCTCTCACTCGGCGGCCGGCCGCGGTCTTCCTCCAGCCGCGCGCGCTCAACCCCACCGGCGCGTCGTGGTCACCGTCGCGGGCCGCCTCCCTCGCCGCGGTCCTCGGCAAGACCCCGCAGGTGTACGTGGTGGAGGACGACTCGGCCGGCGAGTTGTCCTCCGGGGCGCCGCTGTCAGTGGGCACCCACATCCCCCGGCAGACCCTCCATGTGCGCAGCTTCTCCAAGTCGCACGGCCCCGACCTGCGGCTGGCCGCGATCAGCGGCCCGGCCACGGTCCTCGACCCGATCCTGGAGCGGCGGCTGCTCGGCCAGGGCTGGACCAGCCGGCTCCTGCAGCACCTGCTGCTCACCCTGCTGACCGCCCCCACGTCGATCGCCGCGGTGGCCGCCGCCCGCGACGAGTACGCCCGCCGCCGCCGGTTGATCACGACGGGCCTGGCGTCGGCCGGGATCGTGCTGCCGCCGGGCGAGGGCCTCAACCTGTGGCTGCCGGTCGCCGACGAACAGGCGGCCCTGCTGAGCCTGGCCAGCGCCGGGATCGGGGCGGCGGCCGGCACCGCGTTCACGGTCGGCCCGGCCGCGGCGCCCCACCTGCGGGTGACGGTGGGGCTGATCGCCATCGGCCACACCGAGGTCGCCGAGCGTCTGGTCACCGCCGCCCGGGCCGCGGTCCAGTCCATCCCCCGTTGACCCTGGCTGACTTGACTAGCGCCTAGTTGGTGTACGACCATATGTGGCATGAGCGCATGCGACACTCTGCCCATGACGAAGGTCTCCCTCGAGGACCACTCGGGCCCCTGGACCGAGGAGGAGTTCCTCGCGCTCGATGCGACGAACTACCGAATCGAGCTGCTCGACGGGAGCCTGTGGGTGAGCCCCTGGACCTGACGCACCGCATCAACAGATCAGCGTTCGGCTGTCGGCCGGCCTCCTACCCGCCGCCGATGCAGCTGAGCTGTGGATCCTCACCGACATGAACGTTCGCCTGTCGGCCGGCACGATCATGAGGCCGGACCTCGTCATCGCCCTAGGTCCGCGGGTCGTGACGGTTGTCGAAGGTTCCGACGTGCTACTCGCATGCGAGATCGCATCACCGAGCAACACCACGACGGATCGCGTCTTGAAGAAACAGCTCTACGCCGCCGCGCAGATCGAGTGGTACCTGCTGATCGAACCCGAGATGACCAGGTACGAATCGGCAGCCTTGCACCTCTTCCGACTGGGAGCCAACGGCTACGCGACCTACGCGGTGGCCGAGGGCGACGAGACACTGACCCTCGAAGAGCCCTTCCAGATCTCCATCAAGGGCAACAGCCTGCTCGGCATCCGACGCGCCCAGCCCTCTTGCCTCCGACGCGCGTGACGAGGAGTGTGGCGCGCCGCTGACCCGCGCGGTCCCGTTTCCGGTGGCCAGCGATAGTCTCCTGCTCGACCACTGAGCGTGTCAGCTCTTGGCCGGGACGAAACTGTCGAAGACCAACTGCAGGTCGTCGCGCGACTCGGACCACTCGGAGTCCGGGGTCTGCCAGTAGATGCCGTAGGCCCTGTTCTTGGAGACCACCGTGCCACGGTTGTTGACGTGCCGCCGGACACCGTCGCGCATGAACGTGAACTCCCAGTCGGCAGCCTTCAGGAAGTAGTCGACATCCTTGATGTGCACCTCGTCGTACTGCGGAAAGTCTCCGGCCGAGACCCGGTTGTCCGCCTGGGTGCGCCAGTCCTTCACCGGGTTCGACTTCGGCTGGTCGGTCTGGTCGATGCCGAGGATCTTCCCGTCGCCACGGAAGTAGACCATCGTGCCCTCTTTCGACCGCTTCCAGCCCGCCGGAACGTACAGCGAGAATCCGGTCTGGTCCTCGTATTGGACCCACCCGGCCGGAAGCTGGGGCCGGCCGTCGCCACTCTCACTCTCCTCCGGAGTCGGGCTGGGCGGCACCGGGGCCTGCGCCGCATCCGCCGGAGGAGACGGGGCCGGTGACGTCGCCCCGGTCGTGCCGGTCGCCGTCGGCGCCGCGGCCGACGATGTCGGTTGCGCCTCGGGGCCACCTGTGCGACCGGTGAACGCCCAGGCCACCCCCGCCAGAAGAACCACGGCCAGTGCCGCCACCAGCACGATCAACCGACGCTTGCGGTGATCCTTTCCGGTCACGCCCGGCTCGACCCGTCCACGGCCGACCGCCGGCGACGCCGTCTCGACCCTGGTGTCCGACAGCGGCGGCTCCGCCTCCAGTGCGACCACCGCCGACTCGTCGTCCCGTCGGACATCCGTTTCGGCCGCAGGGTGAGGCTCCGGTTCGGCCGCGGGGTGACGCTCCGGCCCTGCCGCGGGGTGACGCTCCGGCCCGGCCGCGGGGTGACGCTCCGGCTCGGCGTCTGCAGCGGTGTCCCGTTCGTCGCCCCGCGCATCTTCCGTTTCGAGAGCCGCTGCGGAGGCGGCACCTGCCGAAGCCGCCGGCTCGCCGTCCGCGGCGGAGACCTCCGGTTTCACGCCCGACGCCGTCCCGGTGCCCGGTGCGGCCTCCGGCTCAGGCGTCACCGCGGACGGCTCGGCCACCGCGTCCACGCCGGCCTTCGTCTCTCCCGGCGACACCGGCACGGCGGCTGGGCTCGTGCCCTCCCCGACAGCGGCCGGGAGCGAGTCGTCACCTGCTACCTCGCCGACGCCGGCCGCTGCCGCGCCCGGTGCCGCGGCGGCACCGTCACTTTGCCGCTCCGTCTCCGCCTCCGCGGCCTCCGTCTCCGCCTCCGCGGCCTCGACCTTGGCGGCCTCGACTTTCGCGGCCTCGACTTTCGCGGCCTCTACCTTGGCCGCCTCTACCTTCGCGGCCTCTAGCTTCGAGACTTCGACCTTGGCTGCCTCAGCCTTCGCCGCCTCAGCCTTAGCTGCCTCAGCCTTAGCTGCCTCAGCCTTAGCTGCCTCAGCCTTCGCGGCCTCTACCTTCGCGGCCTCTAGCTTCGAGACTTCGACCTTGGCTGCCTCAGCCTTCGCTGCCTCAGCCTTCGCCGCCTCTGCCTCCTGCTCCGCCTTCAGGTTCGCTCTCGCGTCGGAGACCGAGGCTCGGCCGGAAGCTACATCGGCGCTGGCAGCGGGCGTGTCGCTCGTGCCTTTGGAGCGGCTGCCGCTGCCGGTGGACCGGTCGCCGGAGGAGCGAGGACGGGGAATCCGGAACACCCCGGGGAGGCTGGCGGCGAACCCGGCCAGACCGGAGGGCTTCGTCGCCGGTGGCTCACCGGACGAGGACAGGTCGGTGAGGACGGCACGTGCGGCGCTCTCGGCGTCCTCGGCGGTCATCCGGGTGGCGGGATCCTTGTCGAGCAGGCCCTCGAGCAGGGGCCGCAGCACGCCGGCATGTGTGGGCGGGTCCGGTTCCTCGGTGGCGAGCGCCGCCAGGGTCGCCATCGTCGAGCCCCGGTGGTAGGGGGAGCGGCCTTCGATCGCGGCGTACAGCGTGGCGCCGAGCGACCACAGGTCCGCCTCCGGGCCGCTCGGGGCGCCCTGAGCCCGTTCCGGCGCCATGAACTGCGGCGACCCGACGAGGACGTCGGAACGGCTGATCACCCCGTCGTCGTCGACGGCCGCGATGCCGAAATCGGTGAGCAGCACCCGGCCGTCGTCGGCGAGCAGCACGTTCGCGGGCTTCACGTCACGGTGCTCGACCCCGAGACGGTGGGCGGTGCGGAGGGCGCCGAGAAGCTCAAGACCGATACGGGCCACCCGGTACGGGTCGAGCCGCCCCTGTTCGGCGATCTCCTCCCGGAGCGACCGGCTCGGCACGTACTCCATGACGATCCAGGTGCGGTCGGCGAGCTGGAGTACGTCGTACACCTGAATGACGTTGGGGTGGTTGATCCGTGCCGCCGCCCGCGCCTCCCGGAGCGTGCGCCGCGCCGAGGCCCCGCCGTCGGCGCCGAGCGGCTGGTCGATCTCCTTGATCGCGACGTCGCGCTCGAGCGTCTCGTCGCGGGCCAGGAACACCTGCCCCATTCCACCGCGGCCCAGGCTCGCGCCCAGCCGGTACCGTCCGGCGAGCAGCACGGGCGCATCAGGCATGGGCACCGTTATACCCGCCCGACGCACGCATCAAGCGAACCCCCACCTGCACCAAGCCGCATAACGGGCATTCCCTTTCCCGGTCAGGCGCGATGACCAGCACTTGACGGATTCAGCGGCGCATGCGGCGGGCGATTAGTCAGGATTGGTGTGGGTACGTCTGGAGGCACAACCGTGCAGGACGGAGGGATGATGACCCACACAGACGCACGAGCCGATCAATCGACCGCGGAACTCGTCAGCCTGCTCAGCGAGCAGGTGACCACTCTGGTCCGTGACGAACTCGCACTGGCTCGCATCGAGATGACCGAGAAGGGCAAGAAAGCCGGCAAGGGTGCGGGCCTGCTCGGGGGCGCCGGGGTGATCGCACTGTACGGCGTCGGCGCGCTGCTGGTCACCGCCGGAGCGGCCCTGTCGCTGGTCATGCCGGTATGGGCGGCCGCCCTCATCGTGGCGGTGGTGCTGTTCGCCGGAGCGGGGATCGCCGCGATCGCCGGAAAGCGCGAGGTGCAGCAGGCCGTACCGCCGACTCCGGAAGCCGCGATCGCCAGCGGCCGCCGTGACATGAACGAGTTCATGACCGCGGCCCGGCGTGGGACACGCTCATGAGCACCCCCAACCGCAGCCGCCCCGAGGCCCGCCGACCAGCGCCGGGCCGCAACCGTCCGAAACCCGGCCCACCCGCGCCGAACCGGGGCCCGGCCGACGGGCAGTCGGCCACTGGTGCCACGCCGCAAGCGGGCCCGACCGGCACGGCGCAGCCGAGCTCTCCCAAGCCGTCGCCGCCGTCCACCCCTGCCAAGCCGTCGCCTCCGGCAGCCCCTGCCAAGCCGTCGCCTCCGGCAGCCCCTGCCAAGCCGTCGTCGGCGGCCTCTATCGAGTCGTCGTCGGCAGCCTCCACCCAGGTGGGGCGGCCGGCCGCGACTACACCGTCCAGCGCGGCGCGGGCCACGCCGGAAGCCGCTTCATCAAGGGCCGCGCAGCCGGCCTCCGCCAGGCCGTCGCCGAAAACCGCGTCGACGGGTGACTCCGCCGGCCCGACGGGCTCCGGTACCGGCCATGCCGGGAGATCACCGGACTCCCAGGCTGCCGGGACCACGCATTCCGCCATCGGAGGCGGTTCGGCCACCGGCAACCGGTCCGGTGCGACCACACACAGCACGGTGACGCCCGGGCCGGGCTCGCGCAGCACCGTGACGACCACGTCATCGGGCGGGCAGACCCCGTCAGCTCCGGTGGGAGCGGGGTCATCCTCAGGGAGCCCCGGGGCGCCGACACCCACACCGGCCACCATGGCATCGGACACCGCCAGGGACCCGGGAACACCGAAGCCCACACCGGCCACCCTGGCATCGGGCGCCCCTCCCAACACCGCCAAGGAACCGGGAACACCAAAGCCCACACCCGCGACCATGGCGTCGGGCACTCCTTCAGACACCGCCAAGGAACAGGGAACGCCGAAGCCCACGCCGATCACCATGGCGTCCGGCACCCCTTCACACACCGCCAAGGAAACAAGAACATCGAAGCCCACACCGGCGCCGCCGAAGGCTCCGGGCGGGGCACCGAATCGCACCCGGGTGCGGGGATGGCCGCGAGCCCGACGCCGGCGCCTGGACCGTCGCATGGCTCGGGCAGCGCCAGCGTCACGGCGGCCCCGGATGCCAGGGGCTCAGGTCGGGCGACGGGCCGGGCATCGGTGCCAAAGCCCGGCGCTGCGGCGCCGTCCGGAGGCACCGATCGTCCGGCGACAGGGATGTCTTCCGAAACCACGCGGGCCGGCGCTGAGCCCCCGGCACCGTCCGGAGGCACTGATCGTCCGGCGGCAGAGATGTCTTCCGAAACCACGCGGGCCGGCGTCTCGACATCCGGTGTGCCAGCACGATCCGGCGGCACGGGAGTCAGCGGCACAGGATCCGGCACCGCGCGATCCAACGCCACAGGATCAACGACCGCAGCAGGGCACGGCCGGAGCGAGAATGGAGGGCAGCCCTCTCCCACCAGCCGGACGACCCCCGTGAGCCGACCCGGTCCGAGCGGAACCGGTCCGAGCGGAACCGTCAAGCCGGAACAAGGCGACGCCGAGGTCTCCCCGACGGAGGTAGGAGCCCAGGCGACAGCCGGCGAATGGGGCGATATCCGACCCGAGGACGACGCCGGACACCAGATGGGAACCGGCGACGAATCGCTGCACGCGAGCGGCGCTCAGGGAGAGGCAGGCATGACCGGGCGGAAGACCAGCGAGACCGGGATCGGTACCGGCCAGGCTCAGACTTCGATGCAGTCCGCCCCTCCCACGAACCGACCGCCGTCGACATCCACTAGCGGAACGCAGGTGTCCAGCAGCGGAAATTCGGCATCCACCAGCGGAACCGGCACCGAACGGAGGGCGGACGTAGCCGGCGCTGGACCGCGCCAGACCGCCCATGTCCGCAGCGCCTCACCAGATGCCGCCGCCAGCACCCACAACGGACCCGGCGCGGCCGGAACCCGCAGCTCCCACCAACCGCCCGACGACATCAGCACCGCACCACAACCGTTCGGGGCTGAAACGCCCGCCAGCACCCTCGCCAAGAGCGGCCCCACCGGGACCCTCGCCAAGGACGGCCCCACCGGCACCCTCGCCAAGGGCAGCCCCACCGAACGCGAGGCGGACGGGTCCTCAGCCCGTTCGGCCCACGACGTGCATGCCGCGGCGGAACAGGCCCGCAACGGCCGAGGCGATGCTGCGGAAAAGGCGGAGGCGCTGCGGGCGGAGATCGAGCAGACCCGAGCCGAAATGGGCGAAACCGCTGCCGCGTTGGTTGCCAAAATCGACGTGCCCAGCCGGGTCAAGGACGCTGCCGCCGAGAAGAAGACGCAACTGACGGAAGCCGCCGCGGAGAAGAAAACGCAACTAACCGAGGCCGCCGCCGAGAAGAAAACGCAACTGACGGAAGCCGCCGCGGAGGTGAAGTCTCAACTCACCCAAGCGGCTGCGGAAAAGAAGGCGCAGATGACCGACGCCGCCGCCCAGACGAAGAACAGGGTGGGCGAAGCGGCCGGCACGGTTGCGGCCAAGGCGGAAGCCGCGACCGCCGCGATCCGCGGAAAGGGCTCGCAGGACGCCGATTCGGCCCATGCCGGTTCGGCGACGGCGGGCGGCCCGCGGCCCGGATCACCCGCCCACGACGGCCAGGGCTCGGCCGAGACCAGGGTTCATCTGGTCGAGGCGGCGGCCGAGGCCGCCGGACGGGCGGGTGCCGCGATCAGCACACTTCCGCACAGGGCTTCCGAGGCCATCGGTACGCTGCGCGGCCGCACCCACTCGACCAGCGCCGACATGCCACACAGCCCGTCCGAGAACCGGAAACGCTACGCCTTCGCCGCTGCCACCCTGGCGGTCGCGGCAGCGGTCGCCGTGATGATCAGACGACGCCGCTGACCACAGCCGACACGATCGACATCGGGCCCCGCCACCGACCGGCGGGGCCCGCTGCCATCCGACCCTCGACAGAATCCGCCGCCACTCCGCCACCGCGCACCGCCGAGCACCGCCCGGCACCGCCGGGCACCCCGGGCACCCCGGGCACCGCTGTCCCCATAACGAGGACAGGGTTCGGTTTCCGCCCATCGAACGGCCGCGCGCGCACCCGACCTCGACAATGGGTGCAACGGCCCCTCGGTAATGACCACAGGGGCCCCGCCACGCACTCTCGCCCCGACTACGCCACTGGCCCGGTCCCGCACTCAGGCCCCCGCCACAACTCCGGCTCCGGCTCTGGGCGCGGCGCCGACTTCAACTTCGGCCCGGCCCGCACTCCGGCCCCGACTACGCCACTGGCCCGGTCCCGCACTCAGGACCCCGCCACAACTCCGGCTCCGGCTCTGGGCGCGGCGCCGACTTCAACTTCGGCCCGGCCCGCACTCCGGCCCTGGCCACGGCTCCGGCTCCGGCTCCGGCTCCGGCTTTGGCCACGGCCACGGTTCCGGCCCGGCCCGGCCCGGCCCCGAATTCGACTTCGACTCTGGCCCGGCCACGCACTCCGGGCCCGACCCGCCTCTGGCCCGGTCCCGCACTCCGGCCACAGCTCCGACTCTGGCCCGACTCCGGCTCTGGCCCGACTCCGACTCCGAAGGTCGCTGAACGTTTCCAGTGTCAGGACCCGCAACTCGTCGGACCCGCGGCCCAACCGAGGTCCCGACTGACCCGCGGCCCTAACCGAGGCAGTCGCCCGGACCTCGGCGGTCCCCCGTGGCTCCCGGCCGCCCACCGGCATGGTCGAGGCGGGTCTGGGCGGACCTCAACCCCGGAAGGTCCATAGGGGACCCGGCACCGCACGACCGCCGGGACCGTCACCGCCCGATTGCGGGTCGGCCGGGGTGGGGGCGGGATCGGGCGACAGCATCGTAGGAGTACGAAACCGGCCGACCACGACGCATCTTGAAACGTATCAGGATGAGTCCTGGAGTGAATGGCCTGCCCCGCGAAGAAATCACGGGCACCCTGGGAATCAACTCTTGACCGTGCCCTAACAGCCTCGTAACGTGACTCACACCTCAGCTAGAACGTTTCAAGAACCCTTTATCAGGAGGCGTCATGCGTCCTCGGTTTACCGCTGCCGTCGTCATGGCCACGACGGCCGCCATAGCTTTGACCGGCTGCACCAAGAAGAACGACACCGACACCGCCGCCACCGGTGACGCGGGCAAGAAGACCTACAAGGTGGCTTTCGTCCCGAAGCTGCAGGGTGTTCCCTACTTCGAGGCGATGAACGCCGGCGGCAAGGAGGCGGCCGCCGCGCTCGGCAACGTCGAGTGGCTCTACCAGGGTCCGACCCAGGCCGACGCCGCCGCGCAGGCCGACATCGTCCGGTCGTACATCCAGCAGAAGGTCGACGCTCTGATCGTCGCCCCGAACGACCCGGACAGCATGGCGCCGCTGCTGCAGCAGGCGAAGGACGCCGGCATCCACGTGGCGACCGCCGACACCGACGCCCCGTCGAGTGTGCGGGAGGTGTTCGTCAACCAGGCCACCGCGCAGGGCATCGGCGAGGGCCTGACCGACTCGCTGCTGAAGGCGATGGGCGGCAAGGGCAAGTACGCGATCGTCTCCTGCGGCCAGACCGCGGAGAACCTCAACTCCTGGATCGAGGTCCAGAAGACGTACACCAAGGAGAAGTACCCGGAGGCGGAGATCGTCGACATCGTCTACGCCGGTGAGGACCAGGCGAAGGCCACGCAGATGGCGACCGACCTGATGAACGCGCACCCGGACCTGACCGGCCTGGTCGGCGAGTGCACCTCGTCCGCGCCGGGTGTGGCGCAGGCGGTCAAGGACGCCGGCAAGATCGGCAAGGTGTTCACGGTCGGCCTGGGCACGCCGCAGGCGATGAAGCCGTACCTGCAGGACAAGTCGTCGACGGCCGCGATCCTCTGGGACGTGGAGAGCCTCGGCTACCTGACGGCGTGGGCGGGCGCCCAGATCGCGCAGGGCAAGCCGTTCGCGGCAACGAACAGCGTGTCGAGCGAGCTGTCGGCGGTGACCTACACCGAGGCGAACAAGATGCTGCTCCTCGGCCCGGCGCTGGCGATCACCGACCAGAACGTCGACCAGTTCAACTACTGATGACCGACGAGATCGAAACCCCGAGACTGCGCCTTACCGCTATTGCGAAGCGGTTCGGCGCGGTCCGGGCCATCCAGCACGCCGATTTCACGGTACGGGCGGGCAAGGTCCACGCCCTGGTCGGGGAGAACGGCGCCGGCAAGTCCACGATGATCAAGATCGTGGCGGGGGCCGAGGTCGCCGACACCGGCGAGATCGAGTTCGAGGGTGAGCCCGTCAAGCTCGGCGCCACCACGACGGCGATCGCGCTCGGCATCGCCACCGTCTATCAGGAGCCGCAGCTGTTCCCGGAGCTGACGGTCGCGGAGAACATCTTCCTCGGCCGTGAGCTGAAGAGGGCCGGGCGGGTCGACTGGGCGGCGCAGAACGCGAAGGTGGTCGAGCTGCTGGAGCTGCTCGGCCTGCCGGAGCGGTACACGACTGCCGAGGTGGGCACCCTGTCGGTGGCCGAGCAGCAGCAGGTGTCGATCGCGAAGGCTCTGGCCGCGGACGCGAAGGTGCTGATCCTCGACGAGCCGTCGGCGATCCTGACCGACGCCGAGATCGAGGTGCTCTTCGACGTGGTCCGGCGGCTCACCGCGGCCGGTGTCGCGGTCATCTACATCTCGCACCGGCTGGACGAGCTGTTCCGGATCGCCGACGAGGTCACGGTCATGCGTGACGGGCGGACTATCGGCACGTACCCCATCGAGGATCTGAGCGTGCGGCAGATCGCCCACCTGATGGTGGGAGAGGAGCTGTCGGACACGCGTCCGCATCGCGAGGTGCCGAACGGGCCGGCGGTGCTGGAGCTCAAGGGCCTCAGCCGGGACGGCAGGTTCCGTGACGTCGACGTGAGCGTCAAGGCCGGCGAGATCGTCGCGCTGTACGGACTCGTCGGCAGTGGCGTCTCCGAGATCGCGGCATGTGTTTACGGCATTGATCGCAGTACACATGGACAAATATTGATCAACTCAAGTCAAGTCAACATCAGGAGTCCCGAGCATGCACAGCGGCTCGGTATCGCGTTGTTGCCGGCCAACCGCAAGGTCGAGGGAATGTTCGGCTTCCAGTCGATCGCGTTCAACATCTCCGCGGGTCATCTGCGGTTGTTGTCGAGGTTCGGCGTGTGGGTCGACCGCGCTCGGGAGAAGGCCCTGGCACTCAAGTTGATCGAGCGGCTCGCGGTGAAGACACCGCACGAGCGGCAGGCGATCAGCGCGATGTCCGGTGGCAACGCGCAGAAGGTCGTGCTGGCCCGGCAGCTCGTGGAGCGGCCGAAGGTGCTGGTGCTGGCCGAGCCGACGCAGGGTGTCGACGTCGGTGCCAAGGAGGAGATCCACCGCCTGATCACCGAACTGGCCGAGGAGGGCACCGCCGTCCTGGTCGTCACCTCGGACCTGCCGGAGGCGCTGCGTATCGCCGACCGCATCCAGGTGGTGCGCGGCGGCACGACGACCGACGAGTTCGGCCCCGACGCCAGCCAGGTGGACCTGCTGGCAGCAGCCGCGGGCGGCAGCGAGACGAACAAGGCGACGCCCGCGGAAGACAGCGGGCCCAACAAGACGACGACCACGAAAAGCAGCGGGCCCAACAAGACGACACCCGCGGAAGACAGCGGGCCCAACAAGACAACGCCCGCGGAAGACAGCGGGCCCAACAAGACAACGCCCCCGGAAGACAGCGGGCCCAACAAGACGACACCCGCGGAAGACAGCGGGCCCAACAAGACGACACCCGCGGAAGACAGCGGGCCGAGCAGGGCGACACCCGCGGGAGGCAGGGAATGACCGCGGTCACGGAGGCGAAGATCAAGCGGCGGGTGCTGCCGAGCCCGGTCACCGGGCAGGAGATCGTGCTGGTCGGCGTGATCGTGGTGCTGTGGGCGGCGCTCGCGGTCAGCACCCCGGCGTTCCTGACGGCCGGCTCGATCCAGCCGCTGCTGGTGGCGACCGCCCCGGTGGCGCTGGTCGGCGTGGCCATGACCATCGTGATCATCACGGGCGGCATCGACGTCTCGGTCGGCGGCGCGATCATGGTGTGCTCGGTGCTGACCGCGAAGGCGCTGGTCGGCGCGGACGGCGTGAGCCTCGGCGTGGCGGTGCTGCTGTCGATCGCGGCGGGTGCGCTGCTGGGTCTGGTCAACGGCGTGCTCATCGCCTACGGCCGGGTCCACGCCATCATCATTACGTTCGGTACGGCGAACCTGTTCATGTTCCTCGGCCTGCGGATCTTCGGCTCCGGCACGGTCAACGGCATCCCCGGGACGCTGGCGTTCTTCGGGCGGGGGCCGGACGGCCGTACCCTCGGGATCCCCCATGCCTTCCTGATCACCCTGCTGATCACCGCTGTGGCCTGGTGGTATCTGCGGCACACCGCCGGCGGCCGGCACTTCTTCGCGATCGGCGGGGACGCGCAGGCGGCCCGGCTCGCGGGTGTCCGGGTGCAGCGGCGGATCCTGCTCGCCTACGTGCTGACCGGCGTGCTCGTCGGCCTGGCGTCGTGTTTCGTGATCGCTCAGGGCACGTCGACGCTGGATCAGTCGGTCGGCTCGGGCAAGGAGCTGGCGGTGATCGCGGCGGTCGTGATCGGCGGCACGAGCATCATGGGCGGCCGCGGCTCGGTCCTCGGCACCCTGCTCGGCGCTCTCCTGGTGCAGTCGGTGGCGTCCGGAGTGACGCAGCTGGGCTGGCGTTCACAGCTGTCCGACCTGTTCGTCGGCATCTTCATCATCGTGGCGGTCGGCGCCGACCTGCTGCGTGCCCGTGCGAGGAGGGCCCGATGACCACGGTTGCCGAAAAGCCGGCGAAAACTGAAGAGCCGAACAGGTCAGACTGGCTGAAGATCCTCCTCACCCAGCGGATCGCCCTGCTCGCGGTACTGATCGTCGTCGTCGTGGTCACGTTCTTCATCAACGATGCGGGTGGCTACCTGACCGCGCCGTACGACTTCGACTACATGTCGGCGAGCCTGATCAGCGCCGTTCCCCTGGCCATGCTGGGGCTGGCCGAGATGCTGGTGATCCTCTCCGGCCGCGGCGGCATCGACCTGTCCGTGGGTGCGATGGTGAGCCTGGCCGGCATGGTGTTCGGCTTCGCGTACGGCGAATGGGGCTGGCCGCTGTGGCTGGCGATCGTGGCCACCGCCGGGTTCGGCGCGTTCCTCGGTGCGATCAACGGCTTCCTGGTCTCGTACATCGGCTTCCCGGCGCTGATCGCCACGCTCGCGACGTTCTACGCGTACAAGAGCCTCGCGATCGTCGTCAACAACCAGCAGCCGATCAGCACCAAGCCGATTCAGGAGCTGTTCTCCCTGAGCAAGTCGGTGGAGCTCCCGCTGTTCGGCGAGTACGTCCCGAACGTTCCGCTGGGCATCTTCACGTTCCTGCTGCCCACCGTGGTGGCGGTCTGGCTGCTGCTGGCCCGCACCGCGTACGGGCGGCGCCTCTATGCGATCGGCACCAACGACGTCGCCGCTCGCTGGGCCGGCCTGCCGGTCCGGGACACCCGTTTCAAGGCGTACGTCTACGCGGGTCTGATCTCCGGCCTGGTGGCCGTGGTGACGGTGGGGCAGTTCGCCTCGGCCCGCCCGGACGCGGGCGTCTCCGGCAACGGCATGGCGCTGCCCGCGATCACCATCGCCGTCCTCGGGGGCGTGGCGATCACCGGGGGCATCGGCCGGGTGGCCGGGGTCGTGCTGGCCACTCTGCTCATCGTCTGGCTCAACGCGGGCATCCTGCTGGCCTTCGTCGGTAACGAGGGCTCGCAATACCAGCTCCTCGCGCTCGGCGCGGTGCTGGTGTTCGCCGCTCTGTTGAACGGGCTCACCAATCGACGGTACGGAGGTACCACATCATGAACCTCGACGGTCTGGACGGCTTCACGATCGAGGTCCCGAGCTGGGCGTACGGGAACTCGGGCACCCGGTTCAAGGTCTTCACCCGTCCCGGTGGGCCACGCAACCCGTACGAGAAGCTGTCCGACGCCGCGCAGGTGAATCGTCTCACCGGTCTGGCCAACCGGGTCTCGCTGCACATCCCGTGGGACCTGGTCGACGACTGGAGCGACCTGAAGGCGCATGCCGACAAGCTGGGTGTGCGGATCGGCGCGATCAACTCGAACGTCTTCCAGGACGACGACTACCGGCTGGGCTCGCTGTGCAACCCGGACCCGGCGATCCGGCGGAAGGCGATCGATCACCACCTGCAGTGCCTGGACGTGATGCGGCAGACCGGCTCGACGGATCTGAAGATCTGGCTGCCGGACGGCTTGAACTACGCCGGCCAGGATTCGCTGCGCGGCCGTCAGGAGCGGCTGGCCGAGGCGCTGCGCGAGATCTACGACGCGTCCGACGACAACCACCGCATCCTGCTGGAGTACAAGTTCTTCGAGCCGTACTTCTACAGCACCGACATCCCGGACTGGGGCACGTCGCTGCTGCACTGCCTGGCGCTGGGCGAGCGGGCGACGGTCGTTCTGGACACCGGCCACCACGCGCCGGGAACGAACATCGAGTTCATCGTGATGCAGCTGCTGCGGCAGGGCCGGCTCGGCGCGTTCGACTTCAACTCGCGCTACTACGCCGACGACGACCTGATCGTGGGCTCGGCCGACCCGTTCCAGCTGTTCCGGATCATGTCGGAGATCGTGGCGGCGGACGCGCACCGGCCCGAGTCGCGGGTGAACTTCATGCTCGACCAGTGCCACAACATCGAGGAGAAGATCCCCGGTCAGATCCTGTCGGTCCTCAACGTCGAGCAGGCGCTGGCCAAGGCGCTGCAGGTGGACCAGGCGGCGCTGGCGACCGCGCAGCGCGAGGGTGACGTGCTCGGCGCGCACCAGGTGCTGATGGACGCCTACGAGACCGACGTGCGGTCGGCTCTCGCGGACCGGCGGGAGGCACGGGGGCTGCCGCGCGATCCGGTCAAGGCTTTCGGAGCGTCGGGGTACGCGCAGACGGCGGCCGCCGAACGCGCGGGTGGTACCCAGGCCGGCTGGGGAGCGTAATAGCCGCAAAATACCGCTTGTCATCGCCATCCGGGCGCACTATGAGCGGATGGAGACCGCTACGCAGCCGGAGGACCTGGCCCGGGTGGCGGGTGTACGGGCCCGGCTCGCCGATCTGGTCGAGCCGAAACCGTCCCCCGCCGAACTGGCCCTGGTGCTCCGGCTGCTCCGCTCGTTCGCCGCGAAGGCCCCTCTCGCGGCGGACGAGCTGGTCCGGTTGTTGCACGAGGGCGATCCCGGGCCGGTCCGGGACCACGCGCACAGCCTGAAGGGGTCGGCCGCGAACATCGGCGCCGCCGGTCTGGCCGCGCTCTGCTCACTGGTGGAGGACGCCGCCCGCACCGGGGTCGTCACCGACCCCGGTCCGACGGGAGCCCGCCTGCGCGCCGAGACCGACGGCGCGCTGCGGGCGATCCGGGCGCTGACACTCGAGTTCGAGCGGATCTCCTGATGCCGTCCGGGTCAGGCGGCGGTCAGCACCGGTTCGACCAGACCCACCACGCGGGAGAAGTTGACCAGGCGGTCCAGCATCGCCTCGGTCACCACGGTTCCGCTGCCGATCAGCACGAGTCCGTTGGTCGCCGTGACGTCCTGGGCCAGGCGCATCCCGACCTGCAGGTCGGCGACCGCGTAGGCTTGGGTGCTGCCGGTGTCGGGGCTCACCACGCCCTTGACCTGGCGCAGCGCGGCGATCACGTGCGGGGCGCAGTTGCCCTGCCGGGTCAGAGCGTGGATGGCCATCTCCGGCGTACGCGACCGGGCCGCCGCCGTGTCGTACTCGATGGCCGTGCGCACCACGCTGATCGCGCCCTCGACCAGCGGCGACCAGCCACCCGCCGGGGGCTTCTCGCCGGCCAGCCCGCGGACCGTGGACACCACGTCCTCGATCATCGGGATGTCCTTGATCAGCGGGAGCACCATTCCCGGCATCGCGTTGACGGCCTTCTGCTCGTCCGCGCTGAGGTTCACACCCTCGGTGAGCTTGCTCATCACGTCGGCCGGCACGCTGACCGCGCCGATCTGCGAGGCCATCGCGGCGACCTCGATCTCCCAGAGCCCGTCCAGCTCGAGGGCGCTGGTGAGCTCGGCGACCAGCTTGCGGATCCGGCCGGCCCGGGCGAACCCGAGCGGGCTGGACAGCTCGAGGATCCCGAAGAGGGCCTGCACGCTGGTCTTCAGCGTGGTGTCGACCATCTTGCGCTCGGCCATCGCGTGGTCGTGCCGGGTGACGGCACCCTTGATCGCGTCCATGATATCGGTCCGGGTGGCCGGCTTGGCCAGGTACCGGTAGACACCGCCGGAGTTGATCGCCGCGATCACGGTCTTCATGTCGCCGTGGCCGCTGTGCAGGATGCGGACGACGTCCGGGTAGTCCTGCTGGATCCTGCCCAGCAGCTCGATGCCGTCCATCCCGGGCATCTTCACGTCACTGACCACCGCGGCGACGTTGTCGTGCGCGGCGAGCATTTTCAGCGCCTGCTCGGCGTCGCCTGCCATCAGCAACCGGTGGTCCCGGCCCAACTGGATGGAGAGCGTCTCCAGCATCACGTCGTCGTCATCGACGAGCAACAGCATCGGCTTCTTGATGTTATCGGCATCGCCCGACCGGTACAGCTCGGTCCGCATCGTGGCCCTCCTTCGACTGACCGGCCTTCGGGTTACGTCGCTCCCTATCGCCTCGTACGGCCGATGACTGAGGGTTGCCCGCGGCTGGATTTCGGCCGCGGAACTCCTCAACCGGGTCCCGCGACCAGCCGAAATGCGATCCACGAGCCACGACGGGACACCCGCCGGGTGCCGGCTGAGGAACGGATACCGATGTGAACGCAGTAGGGGAAGACGCCCGCCTCGCGGCGGTGCACAGCTACCGCCTGCTCGACGCCCCACGCCCGGTCGTGCTGGACGAGCTGACCCGGCTGGCCGGCGCGGTCCTTGGCACGCCGATGTCCGCGGTGACCCTGATCGACGCCGACCGCGAGTGGTTCGCCGGCAAGACCGGGATGCCCGGCGAGGGCGGGCCGCTGGCCACGTCGTTCTCCGCGCCCGTCGTCGACACCCGTGAGCCGCTGGTCGTCGAGGACACACTCACCGAGCCGCGGTACCGGGCCTGGGCCTGTGTGCAGGGCGCGCCCCACATCCGGTTCTGGGCCGGGGTGCCGCTGGTCGACGAGGACGGGCACACACTCGGCACCCTGTGCGTGCTCGACGACAAGCCGGGCACCGTCGGCGACCGTCAGCTGGACCTGCTGCGGACCATGGCCGGGCAGGCCGCCGGGCACCTGGCCGCGCTGCGCAACCGGCAACTGCTGGCCGAGATCGGTGACGAGCTGTCCCGGGCGATCAGCCGCGAGGAGGACTTCGTGGCGACCGTGTCGCACGAGCTGCGCACCCCGGTCACCACCATCCAGGGCTATCTGGAGCTGCTCGTCGACAACGAGGAGCTGGCGCCGTACCGGCGGCTGATCGACCCGATCCAGCGCAACGGCGAGCGCCTGGTCCGGATGGTCGACCACCTGCTGGCCGGCACCCGCCCGGCCGGCGCGCCGCTGCCGCTGCTGCGGGCCGGCACCGACCTGGTCGCGGTGGCCGAGGCGGCGGCGGCCTCCTGCCGGAGCCAGGCGGCGCAGCGGGACGTGCCGATCGTGATCGAGGCGGGACCGGGGCCGTGCACGGTGCCGGGCGACTTCACCCGGCTCAGCCAGGCGGCCGAGCACCTCGTACGCAATGCCGTGATCTTCAGTGGCACCGGGCAGACCGTGACCGTCCGGGTGACCGCGAGCAGTCTCGAGGTCCTCGACGTCGGCGCCGGCATCCCGGCCGACGAGGTGCCGCACGTGGCGGAGCGGTTCTATCGCGGCCGGTACGCCCGGGACCAGGCCGTTCCCGGTGTCGGGCTGGGACTGAGCATCACCGACCGGATCATGCGGGCCCACGGCGGAACGCTCACCATCGAGTCGGCCGGGCCGGGCCGGGGCACGTGCGCCCGGATGACCGTCCCGAGGTGATCATTGCCCCTCAGGGCCGCTCCACACCTGCCGATGGGGGATCGGGGAGGTTTGCGGCGAGCGGGGGAACTCGATGGCGATTCTGCGGCGGATGCGACTGGCCGGACGTCTCGGCGGCGCCTTCCTGATGGTGCTGATCCTGCTCGGCGTCGCTGTCGGCATCGGTGCGTGGGGCCTCACCCGGCAGTCGGAGTCGGCGGGCGAGCTGCGCCGGCTGCTGCACCTGATGCACCAGGTGGACGAGCAGAAGTACTACAACGGCGACATCTCCGGATGGCAGATCGCGTATGTGTGGGACACCCGCCGGATGCCCCCGGCGCAGGCCGTCAGCCCGGACAGCGACAACCGGAAAGGCTTCCTGGCCGACCTCGAACTGCTCCTGAAGCTGATCGCGGACACCGACACGGCAGCCATGACCGACGCCGAGCGCGCCGAGTTCGAGAAGCTGACCGGGCTCTGGGACAGGTTCCGGACGACCGACGAGCAGATGGTGGCCCTGTACGCCGCGGGCCGGGTCGACGAGGGCGACAAGCTGCTGCTCGGGCAGAGCTATGCGGTCTACTTCGAGATCATCGAGGTGACCGGCAAGCTGGTCACCTCGGTCGTCGCCCGGGCGGACGCGGCTGCGCAGGACGCCCAGGACGAGGCGGCGTCACTGCGTACCGCGATGATCGTCGTCTTCGTGGTGTCGGTGGCCGCCGCCGTGGCCTGCACGGCCGCCGTGACCCGCAGCGTCACCGGCCCGGTGGGCCGGTTAGTCGAGGTGCTGCGCGCGATGGCCCGCGGCGATCTGACCCTGCGCCCCGACATCACCGGCAGCGACGAGATCGCCGTGATGTCGCGTGCCGTGGACGAGGCCGTCGCCGGGGTGCGGACCACGGTCACCGAGATCGTCGACAACGGCGGCCGGCTCACCGACGCCTCCGACACCATGCGCCGCGTCAGCCACCAGATCGACAGCGCCATCGCCGAGGCCGACCAGCAGGCCGGGCTGGCCGCGGCCGCCGCCAACGGGGTCTCCGGCAACGTGCACACGGTCGCCGCCGGCACCGAGGAGATGGGCTCGGCGATCACCGAGATCTCCCGCAACGCCGCCGACGCCGCTCAGGTCGCCACCGACGCGGTCGCCGCCGCCCGGGCCACCAGTGAGACCATCAACCGGCTCGGCGAGTCGTCGGCGCAGATCGGCGACGTCATCGAGACGATCACCGCGATCGCGTCGCAGACCAACCTGCTCGCGCTGAACGCCACCATCGAGGCGGCCCGGGCCGGCGAGTCCGGGAAGGGGTTCGCTGTGGTGGCCAGCGAGGTGAAGGACCTGGCCCAGGAGACCGCCCGGGCGACCGAGAAGATCTCCCAGCAGATCTCGGCCATCCAGAGCGACACCGGTCAGGCGGTGACCGCGATCGACGAGATCAGCCGGATCATCGAGCAGATCAGCGACTTCCAGACCACCATCGCCTCGGCCGTCGAGGAGCAGAGCGCCACCACCGCCGAGATGAGCCGCGGGGTCGGCGAGGCCGCGAGCGGTGTCACCGACATCGCCGACAGCATCGCCAGCGTCGCGCACGGCACCGCGTCCAGCCGGGAGGCGGCCAGCGAGGTGGCACGGACCGCTGAGGACGTGCAGTCGCTCGCCGACCGGTTACGGGCGTCCGCCGGCCGTTTCTCGATCTGACCCGGTCAGCAGCGGCAGCACCCCGGTGATCGTCAACGACCGCAGCACGATGCCCGACGGCCGGGTGACCCGGAAGGCGACACCGGCCCGGACCGCGGTCTCGCGGGCGGCGAGCAGCACGTCGATGCCGGACGAGTCGCAGAAGGTGAGTCCCTCCAGGTCCACGACCAGCTCGGCGGGACGGCCGGCGAGCACCCGCGCCACCTGCTCCTCGACCAGGTCGCCGGTCTCCATGTCGAGCTCACCGCGCAGTGTCAGGCGGGTAGCCGCGCCGTCGTCGAGCCGGACGATGTTCACGAGTCGCTCCCCAGCGGGCACGGGACCAGTTTCACGAGCACCCGCTTGCCTCCACGGTAGTTCTCCACGGTCCAGCCCTCGGACAGCGCCTCGATGAGGGCGATGCCCCGGCCGCCGTCGCCGTCGGGATCGCGCCGGCGCGGCACCACCGACGAGCCGTCGGCGACCGACACGACCACCCGCTCGTCGTGGGCCTCCAGGTGCAGGGCCAGACAGCCACCGCCGTGCCGGACCGCGTTGGTGACCAGCTCGCTGACCACCACGGCGGCCGCATCCAGCCAGTCGTCGTTGCGGAAGCCCCAGCCGGCCAGCACCGCGGTCGCGGCGCGGCGGGCGGTGGCGGGAGCCCCGCGGTCGAGTGGGACGTCCAGGTGGGCGGTGAGCACGCTCATGCATAAACCCCGAGAGTCGCCGATATGCGGCTGCACGGTACCCCGCATCCACCGGAGACGAAACCTCTGCCGTATTTATCATGATTTAGTTGGTGCTATGGCATCGGTGCTGGTCGTCGAGGACAACCCGGAACATCAAGCGGTGATCGCCGAGGTGGTCCGCCGTCTCGGGCACTCCGCCACGCTGGCCGGTGACGGCCGCGAGGGTCTGGCCGCCGCCATCGCCGCGCGGCCCGACCTGGTCGTCGCCGATGTCGACATGCCACACCTGGACGGCATCCGGATGTGCCGGGCGCTACGCGAGCACCCGGCCACCGCCACCGTCCCGGTCGTGCTGATCACCGCCTACCTGCCGCCCGGCGACACCACGCTGGCCTCGGCCGAGGCGGACGCCGTGGTGCCCAAGCCGTTCAGCGTCCGGGAGCTCTCCGAGACGCTGCGGGCCTGCCTGGAGTCGCCGCCGCCGCGGCACGACCCGGCCTTCACCGAGGCCCTGCTGCGCAGCCTCGACGCCGGCGTGGTGGCCTGCGACCTGGACGGCCGGCTCGTGGTGATCAACCAGGCGGTCCGGGACTTCTTCGGCGACGAGAGCCTCGGCGTGCCGGCACGGGACTGGGCGGAGCGTTTCGGACTGCGCCGCCACGACGGCAGCCCGCTGCCACCCGACGAGGTCGCCCTCTACCGGGCACTGGGCGGTGAGGAGATCCGGCACGACGGGGTGCTGGCCCACGACCGGCAGAACCGGCGCCGCTGGTTCGCGATCAACGCCCGGCCGGTCCGGGACGCGAGCGGCAACATCCTCGGCGCGGTCGCGGCGGTCCACGACGTCACCGCCGAGCACCACCAGCACCAGTACGAACGATGCAAGACCGAGGTGCTCAAGGCGCTGGTGCACGCCCCGGACGCGGACCGGGCCGGGCCCGAGGTGCTGCGCGCGATCTCCACCGAGCTGGGGTGGCCGTACCTGCGGCTGTGGCTGGTGGACCCGGTGTCCGACCGGCTGCGCCCGGCCGCCACCCACCTCGCCGAGGGCGCCCCGCCGATCCAGCTGCCCGCGGTGCTCGACCGCGGAGAGGGGCTGGCCGGGGCCTGCTGGGCCGAGGGTGAGCCGATCTGGGTGCCGGACCTGCGGGCCCCGGACCTGCCGGCGGCGGTGGAGGCCGAGCACTACCGGGCCGCGGTGGCGGTGCCGGTACGCAGCGCGGACAACGTGATCGGCGTGCTCAGCGCCTTCACCGTCGAGCACCAGGAGCCCGACCCGGCCCTGACCGTGCTGCTCAGCGGCATCGCCGGGCACATCGGCGGCTACCTGGAGCGGCGCCGGTCCGAGGAGCTGGCGCACCAGTTGGCGGCCAGCATCGGGGAGTACATCGCGCTGGTCGGCCACGAGCTGCGCACCCCGCTCACGTCGATCGGCACCTACACCGACCTGATCGCCGAGGAGGACGACACCACCACCGTCGGCGAGGTCCGCGAGTTCCTCGGGGTGATCGAGCGCAACAACGCCCGGCTGCGGTCGCTGGTCGAGCGGCTGCTCGACCTCTCCGCCCTCGAGGCGGGCCACGCCCAGCTCACCATCGGCGACGTGGACCTGGCGGCGGTGGTCACCGAGGCACTGCCGGACGCGTCGATCCGCACCGACCTGCCGGCCCGGCTGGTGATCCCCGGTGACCGGGCCCGGCTGCGGCAGGTCGCCGAGAACCTGATCGGCAACGCGGTCAAGTACAGCCCGGACGGCGCCACCGTGCACGTCACCCTGACCGCCGACGACGACGCCGCGGTGCTGATCGTCAGCGACGCCGGGATCGGCATCCCGTCCGGCGAGCGTGACCGGCTGTTCGCCCGCCTCTACCGGGCCACCAACGCGCGGCACAGCGGCATCCCCGGCGCCGGGCTGGGACTCGCGCTGAGCCGGGCCATCGTCGAGCTGCACCGCGGCACCATCACGCTCAGCGGCAACGACGGCGGCGGCACGGTCGCCACGGTCCGGCTCCCCCGCCGGTCCGGGACCTCCGGCACCGCCCGCCCGGGACGACGGGACGAGTCCCTGGGCGGAGGCCACTAGCAGGCGCGCCTACGGACCGGGCGCCCAGACCGGCAGCTCGAGGCGGGAGGGGCGGGCCGGGTCGTGGGAGATCCGCTGCTCGGCGCGGTGCGTGGTGGTCGCCGAGGCGGCCGGTTCGCCCGATCCGGGGTTGCGGGCGTACCGCGGGTGCGCGCCGGAGCTGATCTGCACGCTGATCCGGTGGCCGGCGGCAAAGGTGTGGAACGCCGGCCACAGCTCGATCTCGACCTCACGGAAGCCGTCGGCCGAGGGCCCGGTGTCGTCCCACGCCCCGGTGCCGGCCGTCCCGTCGAGGCGGCGGATCGCGTCGCACACGCTCATCGAGCGCCCGTCGGGGTGCACGTCGCAGATCCGGACGAAGACGTCGGCGCTCGGCCGCGACGACCGGAACCGGATCCGCGCCACCGGGGTCCCGGCGATCGTCACCGGCGCGTCGAGCACGTCACCGCGGAAGACGACCACGTCGGCGCGGCGCTCGTGGGCGGCGTTGTCGACCGGTCCCTGCTTCGGCTCCAGGCTCGGCCCGCCCACCGCGGGGGTCGGGTCGGCCGGGTCGTAGACGTAGGCCGTCACTCCCCCGTCCGGCGGCTCGGGGCGCAGGCGGCCGCCCTCGTGCAGGTGCCATCGCTGTCCGGTGACTCCGGGCGGCGGCCAGGACGGCAGGTCGTGCCACCGGCCGGCGCCGGTCAGGTAGGCCCGGACGGGGGCGGGACGGGCGCTCGGCGTACCGGCGAAATGCTCCTTGAGGAACGCGGTGGCCTCGCCGACCGCGGTGGCCGCCAGCTCCCGGTCCGAGTGGCCCCACGGGCCGACGGTCAGGCGCGGTGGCCGGCCGGCGGCGGTGAGATCGGCGTGGTTGCGCAGCTGCCAGGGCAGGAAGATGTCGTACCAGCCGGTGACCATGTAGACCGGCGCGGTGACGTCGGTGACCGAGGCGGCGTGCGACTGGCCGGTCCAGTAGTCGTCGGTGAGCCGCTCATGGGTGATCCAGTCCTGGTACCAGTGGATGCGGCGGCCGGCCGCGGCGACGTCGCCGCCGGCCAGCGGCAGTGTGCCGAAGCCACGCAGCAGCCTGCGGTCCGGCCGGAGCATGCCGAGGAGCAGCGGGATCATCTCGCGATGGATCATCCGGCTCATCATCTGGCTCCAGCCGAGCGCGTTGCGCAGCGCGAAGGCGCCGTTGTCCCAGGTGATGGCGCCGAAGTCGGGCATCGTCACGAGCAGGCAGAGGGCGTCCGGGGCGAGGTCCGGATCCTCGCGCTGCAGCTTCCCGGCGACCGCCCACTGGGTGTAGCCCATGTAGCTGGGCCCGAACGTGACGACCCGCCCGGTGCACCACGGCTGGGCACGGACCCACCGGTGGGTGGCGATGCCGTCGCGCTGCTCGTCGACCTGCGGGGTGAAGACGCCGCCCGAGCCCCAGGTGCCCCGGCAGCTCTGGAAGAGCACCGGGAAGCCCTCCCGGGCGAGGGCCCTGGCCTCACCGGCGACCGGGCCGCTACGGCCGTACGGCCCACGGATGACGATCGTCGGCAGCCGCGGATCGGGATCGCCGGCGGGCAGGATCAGATCGGCGAGCAGCTCCACACCGTCGTCCATGGGCACTCGCAGGCTCTTGCGGATCGTCACGTCGTGGGGCCCCGGGACAAGGCCTGGCAGGGTGCGGGTCTGCAACCATCGGGAGAACCGCCGGATCACGATCGTCATGGCCGCACAGTCTCATGATAAACAGGTTTCCTGTCAATGATTTCCCTGGTGTGAGGGGTGGTCGCCGAGGAGTCTGGTGGCCAGGACGGCGGCCTGCGTACGCCGTTCGAGCCCGAGCTTCGCCAGGAGGCTGGAGACGTAGTTCTTCACCGTCTTCTCGGCGAGGAACATCCGCCCCGCGATCTCACGGTTGGTGAGGCCCTCGGCGACGAACTCCAGGATGCGCCGCTCCTGGTCGGTGAGCGACGCCAGCTCGCGCGGCTGCTCGACACCGTTGCGGATGCGCTCCAGGACACGCTGGGTGACGGCCGGGTCGAGCAGCGACTGACCGGAGGCGACCCGGCGGACCGCGTCGACGAGATCGGTGCCGCGGATCTGCTTGAGAACGTAACCCGAGGCGCCGGCCATGATCGCGGCGAAGAGCGCCTCGTCGTCCTCATAGGAGGTGAGGATCAGTCCCTTGATCGACGAGTCGACGGCCCGGACGTCACGGCAGACGTCGATGCCGTTGCCGTCCGGCAGCCGGGCGTCGAGGACCGCGACGTCGGGACGCAGGGCGGGGATGCGCCGGGCCGCCTCCTGGGCGGACCCGGACTCGCCGACCACCTCGATGTCGCCGCCCGCCTGGAGCAGGTCGACGAGGCCGCGGCGGACGACCTCGTGGTCGTCGAGGAGAAAGACTCGGATCATGTGTCCTTCCTACCGCCCGGAGACCCGGCCACCTAGGGCCTAAGGTCCCGGGCGGGTCGATCGGGGCCACCCGATAGCCTGTTCGCGTGGCCGAAGGAACAACGCCCTCACTCGGGTTGAGCCCGCTCTCCCGGGTGCGCCTCGACGAGCTCCTGCAGGAGATGCAGAACCGGGTCGGCGACATCGTGACCAGCCGGGAACGACTGCGTGCCCTGCTCGACGCGGTCGTCGGCATCGGCACCGACCTCGACCTCAACAGCACGCTGCAGCGGATCGTGGAGGCGGCGTGTGCGCTCGCCGACGCCCGCTACGGGGCGCTGGGCGTGCTCGCGCCCGACCGGAACAGCCTGTCGGACTTCGTCACGCACGGCATCGACCCGGCGGCGCACGCGAGGATCGGGGACCTGCCGCACGGCCGGGGTGTGCTGGGCCTGCTGATCACCGAGCCGAGGCCGGTGCGCCTGCCGGACATCACGAGGCATCCGAACTCGTTCGGGTTCCCGCCGCATCACCCGCCGATGCACAGCTTCCTGGGGGTTCCGGTCCGGACCAGGGACCAGATATTCGGCAACCTCTACCTGGCCGAGAAACGCTCCGCCGAGCAGTTCACCGACGACGACGAGGAGCTGGTGGTGGCGCTGGCCGCCGCGGCCGGTGTGGCGATCGACAACGCCCGGCTGTACGAGCTGGCCCAGCGCCGGCAGCGGTGGCTGTCCGCGGCCGCCGAGATCACCAGCGTGCTGCTCGGCACCGTCCGGCGCACCGAGGCGCTGCGGCTGATCGCCCGCCGGGCCCGCGAGGTGGCCGACGCCGAGCTGGTCCTGGTGCTGCTCTTCGAGCCGGACGGCGACCGCTACCGGATCGAGGTGGTCGAGGGCGGCGACTCCGGGCTGACCGGCCAGGCGCTGCCGGCGTTCGACGACTCCTACCGGCTGGTGGAGAACCTGCGCGACGCCGCGGAGTGGCCCGGCCCGATCCCGGACGGACCGGCTCTGGTCGCGCCACTGAAGAGCAGTCCGCAGGGTGTGCTGATCGTGAGCGGGCCGGCCAGCCCCGACGACGCGGCCCTGCTGTCGACGTTCGCCGGGCAGGCGGCGCTGGCGCTGGAGCGCGCCCGCGCCCAGGAGGAGCGGGAGCTGCTGGCCGTCCTCGAGGACCGGGAGCGGATCGCCCGGGACCTGCACGACGTGGTGATCCAGCGGCTGTTCGCGACCGGCATGCAGCTGCAGGGCGCGATGGCCCCGGGCGTGCGCCCCGAGGTGGTGCAGCGGATAAACACGGCCGTCGACGACCTGGACGCCACGATCAAGGACATCCGCCGGTCGATCTTCGAGCTGCGGGCGCCGGTGGGCGCGACCCTGCGTACCGAGCTGCGCGACACCTGCGACGCCGCGCTGGAGACCCTCGGGTTCCGGCCCACGCTGGAGACGTCCGGGCCGGTGGAGAGCGCCGTACCGGACGACATCGTGCCGGAGCTGATCGCCGTGCTGCGCGAGGCCCTGTCCAACGTCGCCCGGCACGCGCGGGCCCGGAGTGTGCGGGTCTCGGTCCGGGTCGCCGACCGGCAGGCGATCCTGCAGGTCGAGGACGACGGTGTCGGCATCGATCCCGGCCTGGCCCGGGGCGGCCTGGTCAACATGGGTGAGAGGGCCGGTGACCTGGGCGGCGAGTTCGAGATCGGGCCGCGGACGGACGGGCCCGGCACGCTGCTGCGATGGCGGGTGCCGCTGTAGAGGACCTTCGGCCCTTATCGTCGGGCGAGGCAGGCGGCACCGTGAAGCCATGACCCGCTACGACTCGTCCGACCTGCGGCGCGCCGCTGCGGCCGGGCTCCAGGCCCCCTCCATGTACAACAGCCAGCCGTGGGCGTTCCGCCTGCGCGACGGCGCCATCGAGGTGCTCGCGGATCCGGGACGGCAGATCACCATCGCCGACCACGGCGGCTGGGCGCTGCGGCTGGCGCTGGGCGCGGCCACCTTCAACGCCCGGCTGGCGCTCGCCTGGGGTGGCACCCCGGCCGAGGTCAAGCTGCTGCCGGACATCGACGATCCGGACGTGGTCGCCCGTCTGACCCCGGCGCCGCACCGGCCGCCCACCTACACCGAGCGCGACCTGTACGCCGCGGTCGAGCGCCGTTACAGCAACCGGCAACCGTTCTGGCCGGACCCGGTGCCGGCCGACGTGCGGGTGCGGCTGATCGAGGCGGCCCGCGTCGAGGGCGCCTGGCTGGACCTGCTGGTCGGGATGACGGCGTTGACCGGGTTCTCGGAGATCGCGCACAGCGCCGACCGGGTGCTGCGGCGTGACCAGCGCTACCAGGCCGAGATGATCACCTGGACGGACACCGGGGCGTCCCGGGACGGCATCCCGGTGGAGGCGGCCGCGTCGGTGGCCGAGGCGCAGGACCTGGTCCCGCAGCGCAACTTCGGCGGGCGCCGGCGGGCGCCGGGCCGCGACTACGAGCCGGAGCCGCTCGTCGGCATCCTCGGCACGGCCGGTGACCGCAGGCTCGACCAGCTGGTGGCCGGCCAGGCGCTGCAGCACGTGCTGTTGACCGCCACCGACGCCGGGCTGTCCAGCTCGCTGATCTCCCAGCCGATCGAGGTCTCGACCGCCCGCGACCAGCTGCGGCGGTCACTGGGACGGTCCGGGTTCCCGCAGATCGCCTTCCGGATCGGGTACGGCCGGCCGGGTCACCCGTCGCCACGGAGGGATGTGACCGACGTCCTGGTCGGGTGAAGATCGTCACTGGCCCAGTTGCCAACTATATGCAACAACCAGGGTCGCTGAATATGCTGGCGCCATGGACGACGTACAGGCGATGCACATCGCCAACGGGATCATCAACGGTCCCGTCTCGCTGATCTTCATAGTGATCGCGGTGGCCGGCCTCGCCGTGTGCGTCAGCCGCGCCAAGGTCGACCTCGACGACCGGCTCGCCCCGATGGCCGGCCTGGTCGCGGCGTTCATCTTCGCCGTGCAGATGCTCAACTTCCAGGTGCTGCCGGGCGTCTCCGGCCACCTGCTCGGCGGCACCCTGGCGGTCATCCTGGTCGGCCCGTGGGTCGGCGCCCTCTGCGTCGCGACCGTCCTGCTGGTGCAGGCACTGGTCTTCGCCGACGGCGGGCTCACCGCGATCGGGCTCAACATCACCAACATGGCACTGATCGGCACTGCAGCGGCGTACCTCCTGGTCGCTCTGCTCCTGCGGATCCTGCCCCGGACCATCGCCTCGCTCGGCGCGACCGCCCTGATCGCCTCGATCATCGGTGTCGTGGTCGCGTCGCTCGGCTTCGTCGTCGAGTACGCACTGGGCGGCACCACCCAGCTGTCCCTCGGCGGGATCGCCGCCACGATGGCCGGCGTGCACACCCTGATCGGCATCGGCGAGGGCCTGATCGCCGCCACCACCGTCGTCACCGTCGCCCGCGTACGCCCCGACCTGGTCTACGCCCTGCGCGCCTTCCGCAAGCAGCCGACCGTCGCCAAGACGGGAGTCACCGCATGAGGAAGTTCCTGATCGCCGGCCTGTTCGTCGCGCTGCTGCTGGCCGGTGTCGCGTCCAGCTTCGCCTCCGGCAGCCCGGACGGCCTCGACTACGCCGCCCGCGAGGGCTGCACCTTCAACGCCGACGACGAGATCACCGGCGGCACCTGCATGGCCCAGCAGGAGGGCGACCACCAGCTCGCCGACAGTCCCCTGGCCGACTACGGCATCAAGGGCGTCGACAACGAGTTCCTCTCCACCGCGCTCGCCGGCGTCACCGGGGTCCTGCTCACCTTCGCCATCGGCGGCGGCCTGTTCTGGCTGCTCCGACGCAGGCCGACCGCCGACGACAAGGTCTCCTGAGCGTGGGAGCCGGGCACGCCCACCCGCTTCACCTCGACCGGGACAGCCGGGTGCACCGGCTCTCCCCCGAGGTGAAGATCGTGTCGACGCTGCTCTTCACGATCGTCGTCGTGGTCACGCCGCGGGAGGAGCTCGCCGCCTTCGCCGGTTACACCGTGCTGATCGCACTGGTCGCCGCCCTGGCCCGGGTGCCGGCCGGCTGGCTGCTCAAACGGTCCACGATCGAGCTGCCGTTCGTGCTGCTGGCCGTGGTGCTGCCGTTCGCCGGCCACGGCGAGCGGGTCGACTGGCTCGGCCTGTCGCTGTCGATCGACGGTCTCTACGGCGCGTGGAACATCTTCGCCAAGGGCACCCTCGGCGTCCTGGCGTCGCTGCTGCTCGCCGCCACCACCACGATGCGTGACCTGATCCTCGGCTTGGACAGGCTGCGCTGCCCCACCGTGATCACCCAGATCATGACGTTCATGCTGCGCTACGTCGACGTGCTGATCGACGACGCCCGCCGGATGCGGATCGCCCGGCTGTCCCGCGGCTACGACCCGCGGTTCCTCTGGCAGGCGAAGGCGTTCGCGGTCGGTGTCGGCGCGCTGTTCCTGCGCTCCTACGAGCGCGGCGAGCGCGTCTACCTGGCCATGCTGTCCCGCGGCTACTCCGGCCGGATGCCACACCCGGAGAACGACCCGGCTCCCGCACGCGAGTGGGCGCTGTCCTCGGCCCTGCCGGTGGCAGCCGCCGGAATCGCGGTCGCCGCCGCCGTCCTGGCATGACCGGCCCGGCCGGAAACCGCACGGGCCTCGACCCGGCCGGGGAAGGCCGCCGTCCAGGCATGACCCCCGGTCCGGCCGGGAACCGTACGGGCCTCGACCCGGCTGGAAAAGGCCGCCGTCCTAGCATGATCGGATGACCGCGGCGCTCAGCATCACCGGCCTCACCTTCGCCTACCCCGACGGGCGGCAGGCGCTGCACGGCGTCGATCTCACCCTCGCCGAGGGCGAGCGGGTCGCGCTGCTCGGCCCCAACGGCGCCGGCAAGACCACCCTGGTGCTGCATCTCAACGGCATCCTGCACGGCGGCGAGGGCCGGGTGGAGATCTCCGGGCTGCCGGTCACCCCCGGCGATCGCCGGGCGATCACCGAGATCCGCCGCCGGGTCGGCGTCGTCTTCCAGGACCCCGACGACCAGCTGTTCATGCCGACGGTGGCCGAGGACGTCGCCTTCGGTCCGGCCAATCTGGGGGTACGCGGCACCGAGCTCGACGATCGAGTGACCGAGGCCCTCTCCGCCGTGGGGATGCTGGAGCACCGCGACCAGATCCCGCAGCACCTGTCGTTCGGTCAGCGGCGCCGGGTGGCCGTGGCCACGGTGCTGGCCATGCGCCCCTCGCTGCTGGTGCTCGACGAGCCGTCGTCCAACCTCGATCCGGCGAGCCGACGTGAGCTGGCCGAGATCATCCGCTCGTTGCCGGTGACCGTGCTGATGGTGACGCACGACCTGCCGTACGCCCTGGAGCTCTGCCCCCGCTCGGTGATCCTGGACGCCGGCCGCATCGTCGCCGACGCCCCGACGGCCGGCCTGTTGGCCGACCGCTCTCTGATGGCCGCCCACCGCCTGGAGCTGCCGTTCGGCTTCGACCCGGCCGCGGCCCGGTGAGCTAGGCGGACAGCGCAGCGTCGTGACGTGCGGCGCGGACAGGGCCGCACGTCACCACGCTGCGGGGCTCAGGCCGCCTTGGAGAGCGGGGCCGCCTCGCGCAGGCCGCTGACCAGCGCCTGCCATGTCTGCGGACCGACGATGCCGTCCACCTCGACGGCGCCGCCACCGGAGCGGATGGTGCGCTGGAGGTCGCGGATGGCCGCTTCGGTCTTGGGCCCGTAGATCCCGTCGGCGCCGTCGAGGGCGAACTCCTCCTGCAGGCCGCGCACCGCACTGCCGCGCATCCCGGGCCGGACCGATACGAGCAGCGCCCGCCACGTCTCAGCGTCCACCACCCCGTGGTCGGGAAGGTTCTTTGCCCGCTGGACGGCGCGGACCGCGTCGCCGGTCTCGGAGCCGAAGACGCCGTCAACGGTGACCGTGTGACCATGGGCGAGCAGCAGGTATTGCAGCGTCTGCACCGGGTGGTCAGTGGATCCCTGCCGGGTCGTCGGCCAGGGGTTCAGGGTGGCGGTCATACGGGGGTCCCCTTCCTCATCGTCGAGCGACGGGTAGTTGCTCCCCTCACTTTCGCTTCCCGCGCCGATGAATAAAAGGGTGAGACAGGTCTCGGGCGCACTTTCGCAAGAATTGATGACTACTTGCTGTCTGATTCGCGAACTCCAATAGGCAAACCGCGCGCGAATCTGTGAATTCGCGCGCGGTATCGCTCACCTACGTGCAGTGGGCAGTGGGATTTCCCACCGGACGGCTCAGCTCTCGGCCCAGTCCTCCAGCGACCAGTCCCGCACCTCCGGCATGTCCTCCAGGTGCTCGACCACGTACTTCTCGTGCCTCTCCAGCTGCGCCTCGCACCAGGCCTTGACCTCGGTCGCGCCGGCCGGCAGCCGCCGGGCGTTGTTGATCGCGTCGATCACCAGGTGGTAGCGCGAAGCCTTGTTGCGCACGGTCATGTCGAACGGGGTGGTCGTGGTGCCCTGCTCGATGAATCCGCGCACCCGGAACCGGTCGGCGTCCGGCCGGCCGTGGACGAGCTGGTGGATGGCGCCCGGGTAGCCGTGGAAGCTGAACACCACGTCGACGTGGTCGGTGAACAGCTCACGGAACATGGTCTCGCCCATGCCGTGCGGGTGGTCCTTCGGCCGCGGCAGGGTCATCAGATCGACCACGTTGACCACGCGGACCTTGAGCTGCGGCAGCTTCTTCATCAGGATCTGCGCGGCCGCCACGGTCTCCATGGTCACCACGTCGCCGGCGCACGCCAGCACGATGTCCGGGTCACGGTCGCCGTCGTCGGTGCCCGCCCACTCCCAGATGCCGGCACCGTTGCGGCAGTGCTCGATCGCCTGGTCCATGTCGAGCCACTGGAGTTGTGGCTGCTTGTCGATGACGATCAGGTTGACGTACGACCGGGAGCGGAAGCAGTGGTCGGCCACCGAGAGCAGCGTGTTGGCGTCCGGCGGCAGGTAGACGCGGGCCACGTTCCCGCGCTGGTTGAGCACCACCTGGATCAGGCCGGGGCCCTGGTGCGAGAAGCCGTTGTGGTCGTTGCGCCACGCGGTCGAGGTGAGCAGGATGTTGAGGCTCGGCACCTTGGCCCGCCACGGCAGGTGCGACGCCTCCTGCAGCCACTTGCCGTGCTGGACCGTCTGCGACGCGCTGACCATGGCGAACGCCTCGTAGGTGGCGAACATGCCGTGCCGCCCGGTGAGGTTGTAGCCCTCCAGCCAGCCGTGGCAGTTGTGCTCGGACAGCACCTCCATCACCCGGCCGGAGTTGCTCAGCTTCACGTCGTCGCCGGTGACGCCCTCCATGAACGCCCGGTCGGAGACCTCGAAGACGGCGCCGAGACGGTTGCTGTTCGTCTCGTCGGGGCAGAAGAGCCGGAAGCTGTCCGGGTTGCGCGAGTAGATGTCGCGCATCATCTCGCCCAGCTTGCGGGTCGACTCGGCGCGCCCCTCGGCCGGGCGCTTCACGTCGACCGCGTAGTCCCGGAAGTCGGGAAGGTCCAGGTCGGAGGTGAGCAGGCCGCCGTTGGCGTGTGGGGTGGCGCTCATCCGCAGGTCTCCGGGCGGGGCCAGGTCGCGGATGATCTGCACGGGCGCGCCGGACGCGTCGAAGAGCTCCTCCGGCCTGTACGACCGCAGCCACTTCTCCAGCTCGGCCAGGTGCTCGTCGTTGCCCTTGACGCCGGACAGCGGAACCTGGTGTGAACGCCAGGTGCCGGTCACGGTGATGCCGTCGATCTTGTCCGGCCCGGTCCAGCCCTTCGGCGTGCGCATCACGATCAGTGGCCAGCGCGGGCGGCTGCCGTCCCACGTACCGCCGCGGGCCTCGCTCTGAATGGTCTTGATCTTGCCCCAGGCCTCGGCGAGCACCGCGGCGAACCGGTGGTGCATGCCCGGCAGGTCCTCGCCCTCGATCTCGATGACGTCGTAGCCGTGGCCCTCGAGGAGTTTGCGCACCTCCGCCGGGTCCTTGCGGGCCAGCACCGTCGGGCCGGCGATCTTCGCGCCGTTGAGATGCAGGATCGGCAGGACCGCGCCGTCGTGCTTCGGGTTGATGAAGGAGATGCCCTTCCAGGAGCCCTCCAGGGGGCCGGTCTCGGCCTCGCCGTCACCGACCACGGCGATGGCCAGCAGATCCGGGTTGTCCATGACCGCACCGAACGCGTGCACCAGCACGTAGCCGAGCTCGCCGCCCTCGTGGATGCTGCCGGGCGTGGTCACGCTGACGTGGCTGGGGATGCCGCCGGGGCTGGAGAACTGCCGGAACAGCCGCAGCAGGCCGCCCTCGTCCAGGCCGACCTTCGGATACACCTCGGAGTAGGTGCCCTCCAGGTAGCCGGCGGCGACCAGCGCCGGGCCGCCGTGACCGGGCCCGGCCAGGTAGATGGCCTGCTGCCCGGTCTGCTTGATGAGGCGCGACACGTGGGCGTAGACGAACGACAGCCCCGGGCTCGTACCCCAGTGACCGAGCAGGCGCGGCTTGATGTGCTCCGAGGTCAGCGTCTCGCGCAGCAGCGGGTTGCCCTGGAGATAGATCTGCCCGATGGTGAGGTAGTTGTTGGCCCGCCACCAGGCGTCGAGGCTCGCGACCTCGGCATCGTCCGGAGCGGCAAGCTTCCGCACGAGCTCCTGGTCGCGGATGGCGGCCCGGTTGTCCGAAACGGCGGTCACGGTCATTCCTCTCGGATGGTCTTCTCGAGTTCCTGACTGGTCACGATCAACGTATCGGCGGTGGGGAACACCGGCACGGGTCTTTCGGCCCCTCCGTTCGGGACGTTACCCCCGCCGATGTACGGCACACGCGGACCGCGAAATGAAGGCCACGTAAACTGGCCGCTGGTGTGCCGGGAAGCCTGGTCGGCGTTTGCCGAACCCTGCCCGGAGGTCGACCATGACACTGTTCTCCCGCGGATCCTGGCCCGAGGCCCGCCGGATCGCCGATGTGCTGCGCGCCGAGACCGTCGGCGGCCTGCTCCTGCTGGGCGCCACGATCGTCGCACTGGGCTGGGCGAACTCCCCATGGGGAGACCTCTACCAGGAGGTGTCGGACCTCCGGGTCGGCCCGGCCGGATGGCACCTGAACCTGTCCCTGGCGACGTGGGCCGCCGACGGCCTCCTGGCGATCTTCTTCTTCGTCGCCGGTCTGGAGCTCAAGCGCGAGTTCGTCGCCGGGGACCTCCGCGATCCACGTCGCGCCGCACTGCCGGTCGCGGCCGCGGTCGGCGGCATGATCGCCCCCGCCCTGATCTACCTCGCCGCCGGTGGCGATCCGCGGGGATGGGCGATCCCGACCGCCACCGACATCGCGTTCGCGCTCGCCGTGCTGGCGGTGATCAGCACCCATCTGCCGGCCGCCATGCGCACGTTCCTGCTCACCCTGGCCGTGGTCGACGACCTGCTCGCCATCCTGGTGATCGCGATCTTCTACACGTCGGCCCTTCACGCGCTCCCCCTCCTCGGTGCCGCCCTGGGTGTCGCCGCGTTCGGCCTGCTGGTGCAGCGCGGACGGACACGCTGGTGGCTGCTGGTGCCGTTGGCCGCGGTCACGTGGTCCCTGACGCACGCCTCCGGCATCCACGCCACCGTCGCCGGGGTGGCCCTCGCCTTCACCGTGCCCGTTCACGGCCCCGGCGGCATCACCCCGGCCGAACGATTCGAGCACCTGTGGCGCCCGGTGTCCGCCGGTTTCGCGGTACCGGTCTTCGCGTTCTTCGCCTCCGGGGTCGCCGTCGGGGGCAGCACCGGCGCGGTCACCGTGGCCGTCGTCCTCGCCCTGGTCGTCGGCAAACCGCTCGGCATCACCACCGCCACCTGGCTGGTCCAGCGGTTCACCCGGGCCCGCCTCGCCGACGGCCTGAACTGGTGGGACGTCCTCGGGCTCGGCCTGCTCGGCGGCATCGGCTTCACCGTGTCACTGCTGATCGGCGAACTCGCCTTCGGCGCCGGCAACGCCCTCGACGACCAGGCCAAACTCGGCGTGCTCAGCGGCTCCCTGATCGCCGCGCTGCTCGCGGCGGTGGTGCTGCGCATCCGCAATCGCCACTACCGTCGGCTGTACGACGCCGAACAGGAGGATCGCGACGCCGACGGCATTCCCGACGTCTACCAACGGGAGGACGATCAGTGAACGACCCGCACATCCACGTCGAGAGCGGCGGGCTGCGCTACCGGGCCGCCCAGCGGAACCTTCTGGCCTCCACATTCGGCCTGATCAGCGAGCTGCCAGCCGAGGTGACCACCGCCTGCGGCGTGCGGGTGCCGTTCGTCATGACCTCCGCCGAACCGAACGCCGTCACCTGCCTGCCCTGCCGCAAGCACGCCGCCGAACAGCACCGCCGCTTCGCCGACCAGGTCGCCGAGCTGGGCCCGGCGCCGTCGTCGCCGCTCAGCGACCTGGACGCCACCCGAGCGGCCGCCGCCCATCGCGACCTGGCCCGCCGGTTCGACGCCCCACCATGACGAACCGACACACCGGTCACTGAGCGACGCGCCCGCCGCGCGCCTCCCCCGCCCGCCGCGCGCCTCCCGGCCGAACGCGGGAACGATACCGAAGTCACGATTCATAGACTTAAGGCAACTGCAGATCAGACCCCTGCGCTCGTACGGTCGACGCATGCTCGTGAGTGCGCAAGAGGCCTCGTCAGGCCCCGTGACGCCGGGGGCCCGGGCCCTGGGCCCGGACCTGGCCCGCGGCTTCATGCTGCTGTTCATCGCGCTCGCCAACACGCACTACTTCCTGCGGTCCCCCATCGTCATCGGCGGCTACCCGCAGGACGGCTCCGCCCCGGACCGCACCGTGATCTGGCTGCTGACCACGTTCGCCGACGGCCGGGCGTTCCCCCTGTTCGGCCTGCTCTTCGGCTACGGCACAGCCCGCATGGTCAGCCGCCACCAGACCCACCACGCCCAGCAGCCGACCCGCTGGGCGACCCGCCGCCTGCTCTGGCGCCGCGCCGCCGCACTGGTCGTCATCGGCCTGACCGACGCCGTGCTCTTCTATGTCGGCGACATCCTCGCCGCCTACGGAGTCCTGCTGCTGTTCGGCGCTCTGATGGTCTTCTGGCGAGACCGATGGCTGCTGGTGACGGCCGGCGCCTTCCTGATGCTGAACGCCCTACCGAGCGCCGACCCGTCCACGATCAGCCCATCCGGTCCCGACACCGCGATGCTCCCACCCACGCTGACCGCCCTGTTCCCGGAGCGGTTCCCGACAGCACTGGTCATCGCGGCACTGGGCCCACTCGGCTTCCTGTGCCCCTTCGCCCTGGGCCTGTGGGCAGGCCGCCGCCGCATCCTGGAGCACCCGGCCCGGCACCGCCGCCTCCTGCGCCGGACAGCCGCAACAGGAGTGCTCACAGCAGTCCTGGGCGCTCAACCGATAGCCCTGCTCCTGTCCGGCGTGACCACTCCCCCACCTCAGCCCGCCCTGGAGTGGCTGGCCGCCCTGCACAGCACCACGGGCGTTCTGGGCGGCTTCGGCTACGCCGCCCTGTTCGCCCTACTGTCGCTAGCCCGCGACGGCAGGCCGGCCGTCCCGGCACCACCGACGGCCGGCCCGCAGACCGCGGGTCAGGAGGCGTGCCCTCAGCCCGCCGAGGACAGGCCGGGGGCGGTCACCCGGGCAATCGCAGCGGCCGGCCGGCGCTCGATGACCTGCTACCTGATGCAGTCGGTGACGTGGGCAGTGGTGTTCACACCGTTCCTGCTGAACCTGTCCGGCACGCTGACCATCACCGGCACGGCAACACTCGCCATCGCCACCTGGGCGGTCACCGTCCTGATAGCCGACCGGATGCGAGCCGCCGACCACCGGGGCCCGTTCGAGGCCCTGACCCGTCGCATCACCTACGGCCGCCCCCGACCCACGGCACCACAGCCCGCGACCCGACCTCCGCACCCGTGATGCGCGGGTCGCCCGTTCGCTCCCTGGCCGAACCGGCGGCCCGACAGTAGCGCGGTCGCGGTCCGGTCCAAAGGTCGTGCCCGGAGGCCGTAACGTGCTCTCGAGAGCACACTCCACAGGGGACGGGAGCGCCGATGCGAGCGAGTCGAATCTGGGCGGTCGGTGTGGTGGCCGCGATCAGTACGCTGGTCGGTTGTGCAGGCCGTGAGCCAGCGACTGCGACAGCGACAGCATCGACGGCGGTATCGACGGCGGTATCGACGGCGGCATCATCGCGAGGGTCGGCGTTTCTGGAGCCGGGTCTACGATTCTCCGAGGATGGGCTGAAAGCGTTCCGCGAGGAACTGGCAAAACTGGACAGCCGGCTCGCGACGGACGGTGACGCTCTCGCCCACGGCATGAGCATCTGTCACGACATCCTGCGGTCGAAGACGGAAGCCGAGGTGCTCCGGAACGCTGCCGCACGCTTCAAGGTCGATGAGACCGTCGCCCAGCAGATCGTGGCAGCGGCGAGGACCAGCCTTTGCGCCGGCTCGTGAGCTTGGAAACCGAAATCCGGGGCATGCCCCAGGACTGGGGATCCGGCCGGCGAGCGAGCTGTTCTGGGTTGATGGTCGGCCCCGACGGCACCGGATCGACGTCCGGATCCGATCACCGCCCTTGATCGGGCGCCCGAGCCGGTCCGGGTTCGATTGCCGCCTGTAGAAGGGCGGCCAGTTTACCCAGCGCCGGGTGCGGATTCGATTGCCACCTGTAGAGGGGCGGCGAAGGCAACCGGCACCGGCACAGCGACCGCCTCGACCGGACGCGCTGCAGAGCTGGGTCTTTGAAGCATCGTCCGGGACCGCGCGGCTTGACTCGGCAGCGGGCGCACCCGGAACCCGACCAGGCCGAATCACCGCGGATACCGCGCGCCACGCCCTGCCGGCTGGTCGCGCCGATCAGGTGAAAGCGGCCGTCGAGCTCAGCGTGCCGCCGGACTCAGCCTGCCGCCGCGCTCAGCCTGCCGCCGCGCTCAGCCTGCCGCCCCGCTCAGCCTGCCGCCGGGCTGAGGGAGCTGGAGACGCCCGGCGCCGCCGGTGGGCGGGCCGGGCGTCCGGTTCTGCTAACCCAGGGTGAGGGTGCAGCTGTCCTCGTCGGCGGGGAGGGAGGTGACCTGGTCGCCGACCTGGACCTGCCAGGGCAGCGCGTCGCCCATCCGGCCCACCAC
This sequence comes from Actinoplanes sp. CA-252034, assembly GCF_050956125.1. Classification (NCBI taxonomy): domain Bacteria; kingdom Bacillati; phylum Actinomycetota; class Actinomycetes; order Micromonosporales; family Micromonosporaceae; genus Actinoplanes; species Actinoplanes sp. CA-252034. Next base: position 3,194,108 of record NZ_CP191846.1, on the reverse strand, counting down.
GACGTTCGCGCCGGAGCGGGAGACCGTGAAGACCGTGTCGGCGCCGGTGGGGCCGGGGACGACGACCGCGGTTCGGCCTTCGGCCGGCTCGAACAGGTGCAGGGTCACACCGTCGCGGTAGTCGTAGTCGGGGCGGTCGTGGCGGGATCCGACCGGGAGGACGGTTCCCGGGCGGACCAGCAGCGGGGCCGTGGCGAAGCCGTGGGTCTCGGTCACCCAGCGGGGGCCCTCGACCGTCGAAGCGGTTCCGTCAGCCGGCAGGTAGCGGGTCCATCTACCCGAGGGGACGTAGTAGGAGACCTCGCCGCCGGCGGTGAAGACCGGGGCGACCAGCAGGTCGGGGCCGAGCATGTACTGCCGGTCCAGGTAGGTGACGGCCGGGTCGTGCGGGAACGCGACGGGCATCGGGCGCATCACGGGGAGGCCGGTCAGGTGTGCTTCGCGGGCGGCGCCGAAGATGTACGGCATGAGGCGGTACTTCAGGTGGGTGAACGACCGCAGCACGTCCACGGCTTCCTCGTCGAACAGCCACGGCACCCGGTAGGAGGAGCTGCCGTGCAGCCGGCTGTGTGACGACAGCAGCCCGAAGGCCACCCAGCGCTTGAACACCGCCGGGTCGGGCATGCCCTCGAAACCGCCGATGTCGTGGCTCCAGAAGCCGAACCCGGACGACATCAGCGACAGGCCGCCGCGCAGGCTCTCCGCCATCGACTCGAACGTGCTGGAGTTGTCGCCGCCCCAGTGGACCGGGAACTGCTGGCCGCCGACGGTCGCCGAGCGGGCGAACAGGACGGCCTCGCCCTCGCCCTTGGTCTCGCGCAGCACCTCGAAGACGACCTCGTTGTAGAGCTGCGTGTAGTAGTTGTGCATGCGTTCCGGGTCGGAGCCGTCGTGCCACACCACGTCGGTGGGGACGCGTTCGCCGAAGTCCGACTTGAACGCGTCGACACCCATCTCGACGAGCGCCCGCAGTTTCCCCGCATACCATTCGCGAGCGGCGGGGTTCGTGAAGTCGACGAGCGCCATACCGGCCTGCCACAGGTCCCACTGGAAGACGTCGCCATTGGGACGCTTCAGAAGAAACCCGGAAGCGGCGCCCTCAGCGAACAGCGGAGACCGCTGGGCGATGTACGGATTGATCCACAGACAGGTGCGCAGCCCTCGGTCGGCGAGCCGCTTGAGCATGCCCGGCGGGTCGGGGAAGACGCGCGGGTCCCACTCGAAGTCGCACCAGTTGAACTCGCGCATCCAGAAGCAGTCGAAGTGGAACACCGACAGCGGCAGATCGCGGTCGGCCATCCCGCCGACGAACTTGTTGACCGTCTCCTCGTCGTAGTCGGTGGTGAACGACGTGGTCAGCCACAGGCCGAACGACCAGGCCGGCGGGAGCGCGGGCCGCCCGGTGAGCGCGGTGTACTTGCGGATGATGTCGGCCGGGGTGGGGCCGTAGACGACCAGGTAGGACAGTTGCTGGCCGGCGACGCTGAACTGGGTGCGGGTGACCATCTCGGAGGCGACCTCGAAGGACACCTTGCCGGGGTGGTCGACGAGCACCCCGTACCCGCCGTTGGTGATGTAGAACGGGACGTTCTTGTACGCCTGCTCGGAGCTGGTGCCGCCGTCCTCCTGCCAGACGTCGACGGTCTGGCCGTTCTTGATCAGCGGCCCGAACCGCTCGCCCAGGCCGTAGACGACGTGCCCGACACCGAGGTCGAGCTGCTCGTGGATGTAGTCGCCGTCGGGGCCGGTGACGACGCCCATGCCCTTCCAGCCACTGCCGGTGAGTCGCCGGCCGTCGGCGTCGAGGAAGTCGAGCGCCCAGTCGTCGCCGTCGGAGAACCGTGCGGTCAGCGCGCCCGAGGTGATCGAGCGGGTGTCGACGTGCACCTCGCCGGGTTCGCCAGAGATCGCGAAGTTCGGGTGTTTGGAGCGCTCTCCCTGGAAGTGCGAGACGGTGACCCGGATGACGTCGGGGGCGGGGGCCGTGCACTCGACGGTGATCAGGGCGGAGTTGAGGGTGTCCCCGCGGTGCGTGATCGGGCGGGTGGCGGCCCAGGCGGTCAGCGAGTCGGGGCCGGTCGCCGTGTCCTGCAGGTGGGCGGGGTGCAGCACGGTGACGCCTGCGCGCTTTCGCCAATAGCCGTCGGTGAACTTCATCCAAAGTCCTTTACTTGATGGCGCCGGCGGCGATGCCGCGCGTGAGGGTCCGCTGGAAGATCAGGAAGAAGAGGATCGCGGGGAGGATGCCGATCAGGGCGGAGGCGCTGGTCGTGGTGGCGTCCATCATCCGGTCGCCCTGCAGGACGCCGAGGGCGACGGGAACGGTCTGGTTGTCGTTGGAGACTAGGAAGACCAGGGGCAGGAAGAACTCGTTCCACGTCCAGATGAAGAAGAACGTGAACAGCACCGCGAGGGTGGGGCCGCTGACCGGCACGACGACCCGCCACAGGGTCCGCCACTTTCCGGCGCCGTCGACGGAGGCGGCGTCCAGCAGCTCCCGGGGGAACTCGGTGTAGACCGAGGTCAGAAGGTACGTGCCGAACGCGCTCTGGATGACCGTGAAGATGATGATGATCGCGAGCAGGCTGTCGTAGAGCCCCGCCTCCTTGGAGATGTAGTAGAGCGGGTAGACCAGCACCTCCTGCGGGAGCAGGTTGGCGACCAGGAAGAACACCAGGAACCAGACGCGGCCCTTGACCCGGCCGATGCCGAGGGCGTACGCGTTGAGGATCGACAGCACGACGCCGAGGACGGCCACGACCAGGCTGGTGATGAAGCTGTTCCAGAGTTTCTGGCCGAAGCTCACCCGGTTCCAGAAGTCGACGATGCCGTCCCAGTAGAGGCTGGTGGGGATCGACAGCGGCCCGTTGGCGGCGTAGTCGGGTGGGCTCTTGACCGCGTTGACGGCGATCACCAGCAGCGGCCCGACCAGGAGCAGGAGCAGCACGAGCAGCGCGGCCAGGACGAGCCAGCGGACGGGATTGCGGTGCTTGACAGCGAGATCGGTCACCGGAGCTCCTCCGAGCGGTGCTGGAGACGGAGGAACAGGAAGGCGAGGATCACGATCAGCACGGTGAGCACGGTGGAGATCGCCGAGCCGTACCCGACCTGGGCCTTCTCGAAGAAGTTCTTGTAGGCGAAGTAGGACGGCACCAGGGTGGAGTTGCTCGGGCCGCCCTTGGTGAGCACGAAGACCTGGCCGAAGATCTTCAGCGCGGCGATCGTGGTGGTGATCAGCACGACGTAGAGCTCCGGCTTGATCATGTGCACGGTGATCTTGCGGAACCGCTGCCACCAGGACGCCCCGTCGAGGTCCGCCGCCTCGTACAGCGACGGGTCGATCCTGGACAGTCCGGACATGAACATGACGACCGGATAGCCGATCTGGAACCAGATCATCACCAGCATCACGCTGTACAGCGCGTAGTCGGGATCGCCGAGCCAGTTCTTCGCCAGCCCGCCCAGCCCGACCGTTTCGAGGATCCGGTTGAGCGCGCCGTAACTCGGGTGCAGGATCCAGCTCCAGATGATGCCGGTGACCGCGACCGGGATGACCTGCGGCAGGTAGTAGCCGGAGCGGAACAGGCCGGCCCAGCGGTCGCCGAACTTCTTGCCCACGTAGTCGAACAGCACCGCGGCCAGCACGAGGCCGAGCAGCGTGGGGATGATCGCCATCGCGAACACGAGCAGCCCGATGTTGCCGAACGACTGCCAGAACAGGGTGTCGCCGAACAGCCGGGTGTAGTTCTCGAGACCGACCCAGCGCGGGTCGCCGACGCCGGTCCACTTGGTGAAGCTGACGTACACGGTCATCACCAGCGGCACCACGATCACCGCGAGCGAGGCGAGCACACCGGGAATCAGATACAGCGCGTAACCGCGTTCGCGCGACGAACGTCCGGCCATGCCGGGGGCCCCTTCCCTTCGCGGTGTGGGCGGTCATCACCGCCCACACCGCGGCTAACAAGAGATCACTTGCCGAGGTCGGACAGGTTCTCGTTGTACGGCTTCGCGATCTCGTCGAGGAAGGCGGCGGGCGTCTTCGAGCCGTTGATCAGGCCCTGGGTGCCGGCCACGAGGACGTCGTAGTAACCGGGCGCCGGCCAGTCCGGGTAGAAGGCCAGGCCGTCCGAGGTCGAGATCTTGTTGAAGGTCTCGACCAGTTCCCTGTTCTTCGGGTCGGTGATCGCCGACGGGTCGGCCGCGACCGGGACACCGCCGCTGTTACCGAGCAGCGCCTGCACCTCGGGCTGCATGGTGATGTCGATGAAGTCGTACGCCAGCGCCTTGGCCTTGCTCTTCTCCGGAACCACCCAGAGGTTGCCGCTGGAGCCCGGGTGCAGGGTGTTGCCCGGGAAGAGGAAGGTGCCCCACTCGAAGTCCTTGATCTCGTCGGCGAACCGGCCGTACCACCAGGAGCCGGAGATCAGGATCGGGAACTTACCCTGGGTGAAGGAGACGCCCATGTCCTCGGCCTTGATGCCCGCCGAGTCCTTGCTGATGTAGCCCTTGGAGACCCAGTCGGCGAAGGTCTGCGCGCCGTAGGTGAACTGCGGCCCCTTGAAGTCGACCTTGTTCGTGTAGAGCTGATAGTCGTTGACGAACGCACGGTCCGACTTCGACAGTGCCAGCTCGTAGAAGATCTGCTGCGCCGGGTACTCGGCACCGCCGACGGCGAGCGGGGTCACCTTGTTCTGCACGAAGGTGTCCATCACCTTGGTGAACTCGTCGAGCGAGGTCGGGACGGCCAGCTTGTACTGGTCGAACATCTTCTTGTTGTAGTAGACGGTCACGAACTCGCCGTAGTTGGGCACGCCGAAGACCTTGCCGTTGCCCATGATGCCGTCTTCGTCGTACTTCGCCGTCGTCTGCAGGCTGGAGCTCAGCTTCGTGTCCCAGCCGCGCTTGGTGAACTCGCCCGAGATGTCGGTGAGCAGACCCTGTTTGGAGAGCAGCCCGGCGGTCGCGTTGCCCTTGTTGTACTCCATGATGTCGGGCGCGCTGTCGGAGTTGAGGATCATCTGGGCGTTCTGCTGGATCTGCTCGAAGCCCTTCTCCTCGAACTTCACCTCGACGCCGGGGTGGCCGGCCTTGAACAGCTCGATCGCCTTGTTCCAGGCGATGCCCATGGCGCTGTTCGGGCCCTCGTAGTGCCAGAGGGTCAGGGTCTTGGCATCGGCGCCCTCGGTCGAGGAGTCGTCACTGCCGCAGGCGGTGAGACCGAGGGTCGCTGCCAGCAAAAGAGCACCGGCCGCGAGACCGGATCGTGATCGGAGCATTGCCGTTCCTCCCGAGGGGAATGAAAGCGGGAAGTCGTCGTCGTCGAAGCGCTTCGACAATCGGCCTTGTCGAGACGCTAAGGAACGAGCCCGCTTCATGTCAACGGTGTGACGTCGAGATTTCGCGGCAGGAGTCGCGCTCGACCAGGCTGGGCGCCAGCAGCCTGGTGTACTCGACGCGACGCCCGTCCAGCAGCCGCATCGCCGTCTCCACCGCGAGAGTCCCGACGTCGTGCGCCGGGATGTCGATCGAGGTCAGCTGGATCGGCATCGCCGTCGCCACGTCACGCGGGCAGACGGCGACGATGGAGACGTCGTCGGGCACCCGGCGGCCGGTGGCGTGCAGCAGGTCGAGCAGCGGCCGCAGCGCCTCCTCATTGTGCACCACCAGGGCGGTGATCCCGTCCAGTTCGGCGTCGAGGTCGGCCATGCAGCTCCGCACGCCCTCGGTGCCCGGCTCGCACGGGTGCGCCATCGTGCGCAGCGAAAGCTCCGCCGACGCCTCCAGGAAACCGGTGAGGAACCGGTCGGCGTAGGTGGTCTGCCTCTTATACACCGCCGGGGACGGGCCGACCAGGCCGATCTTGCGGTGCCCGTGCCCGGCCAGATGGGTGAGCGCCTCCCGGGCGGCGGCCGCGAAGTCGAGGTCGACGCAGGCGATGCCGGTGTGGTCCTGCGGCAGCCCGATCAGCACCGACGGCTGCTTCAGCCGGCGCAACGCCGGGATGCGCAGGTCGTCGCGCTCCAGGTCCATCAGTATCAACGCGTCGACCATGGTGCTGTGCGCGACCCGTTCCAGCCCGGCGGTCCCCTCGTCCTTCGTCAGGAGCAGGACGTCATGGTTGTACGACCGGGCGGCGGTCACCACGGCGGTCGCGAACTGCATGATCACCGGGACGTTGACGTCGACGCGCAGCGGCGCGACCAGGGCGATCACATTCGTCTTGCTGCTCGCCAGGGCGCGGGCGCCGGCGTGCGGGTGGAAGCCGAGCTCGGCGATCGCGGCCTGGACCCGCGCCCGGGTCTCCGCCGAGATCGGGCGGCGGCCACTCAACACGTACGACACCGTGCTGGGCGAAACCCCCGCCGCCTTGGCGACATCGTTGATCGTCGGCATTGCGCCTCCCCAAGTCGCCACAGCCTCTCCCTCCGCCGATCCTACTGATCAGCGCTTTCACACCCGGAGCGTGGTGACGTGGGGCCCGGCCCGCACCACCCGTCACCACGCTCCGGGCACGTGGTCACCTGATCGAGAACGTGGCCAGGCGCACGCCCGGGCCGGGGAGCAGATAGACCGTCCGGCGGCCGGAGAAGCGGGCCAGAGTGGCGGTCACCGTCGAGTAGTCGTAGACGCCGCCCGTGCCGGCCACGGTCGCGGTGCCGAGCAGCCGGCCGGACGGGGAGCCGAGACGGACCTGGATGGTTCCGCTACCCGAGGCGCGCGCCGTGAACGTGGTGCCGCCGCGCAGCGTGACGTCCTTGAACGCCAGCCAGTCTCCCGCCGCGGTGGCGCCGACGACGGTGCCGGACGCCTTGGTCTCGTCGAGCAACCTGACACCGGCGTAGTCGTCGAACGTCTCCGCCCTGGTCTCCCTCCCGAGGTCCCGTGCGGGGACGGTCTCGCCCCTCACCGCCCAGGCCGCCCGCTGCCGGATGTCACTCGACGACGAACCGAGCAGGATGTCGTAGACCGAGGTCTCGACGATCCATCGCTGCCTGGTCTGGTCCCATCGGGCCAGGTCGGACGGCTGGAGGTCGAATGTGACGGTCGTCGACCGGCCGGGGCTCAGGTGCACCTTCCGGAAGGCTCGGAGCTGCTTGAGCGCGGTGGCGTCGCGGGAGGAGCGCTGGTGGGTGTAGAGCTGGACCACCTCGTCACCGGCCCGCTTGCCGGCATTGGTGATCGTGACGCTGACCCTGCCGTCCCTCACCGCCGGCACACCGTAACGGAACGTGGTGTACGACAGCCCGTGGCCGAACGCGTAGAGCGGCCTGGAGGAGTCGTACAGGTAGGTCTGGCCGGTCTTGGCGATGTCGTACCGGAGCAGGTCGGCCGGCAGTTGATCGACCGATCGCGGCCAGGTCTGGGTGAGCCGGCCGGAGGGGTTGACGTCGCCGTAGAGCACGTCGGCCACGGCGTGCCCGGTCTCGGCGCCGGCGTGGGTGGTCCAGAGGATGCCGGGCACGTGCTGCTTCGCCCAGTCGATCGTCTGCGGGTAGCTGCTCTGGAGCACCACGACGGTCCTCGGGTTGGCCGCCTTGACCGCCTTGATCAGGGCCTCCTGGCGGGCGCCGAGGCCGAGGCCGGCGCGGTCGTGGACCTCGCGGGCGGCCACGAACGGGTCGGTGCCGACGACGACCACGGCGGTCCGCGCCTTCTTCGCCCGGGCGGCTGCCTCGGCCACGCCGTCGACCAGCAGCTCCCTGGTGAACCGGGTGGCGGCCGCGGCGTCACCGAGGGTCAGATCACCGTCGGCGCCCACGGTCACGTAGTCGGTGTCCGGGAACCACGACTCCTGGGTCTCGTAGCCGGCGTAGCGCAGGACGACCGTACCGTCGCCGCGGTCCTCGATCCTGAACTGCTCCTGCACGAACCAGCCGGCCGGGTCAGCGGCCCGGGTGACGAACGGGCCCCAGCCGTAGCCGAGGAGCCTGCCGTTGGCGACACTGCGCAGGGTGGAGACGCCGTCGCCCCAGTCGACCGTGTCGAACTGCGCGGCCGTCGTCGGGCTGGTCTCGGCAAGGCTGACGCTGCCCGTACCGGCGGTCACGTAACGGCCGGTGGCGATGTCCTTGAGGGCGATCCGGTCGGCGCCGTCCGCGGTGGACACGGTGGACGCCCGCTCGGCGATCCCGTCGAGGATGCTCACCCGATACGGGAGCTGTCCGCCGTACCAGTCGCTGTAGAGCTTGTCGGCGGTGGGACCGACGACCGCGACCGACCCGCCCGCCGGAAGCGGAAGGATGCCGTTGTTCTCGAGCAGGACCGCGGCCTTCGCGGCGGTCTCGCGGGCCAGCGCGCGATGCGCCGGGCTGTCGATCACCGAGGGCGAGATCCCGGCGTACGGGCCACCGTCCGGATCGAATTCACCGAGGCGGAAGCGGATGCTCAGCGCGTTGCCGGCCGACTCGTCGACGTCGGCCTCGGTGAGCAGCCCCCGCGCCAGGGCGTCCTTGATCGCGGTGACCGTCGGCACGGCGTTGGTGTCGTTGACCGTGAAGCTGTCCAGCCCGGCTTTGAGGGTCGCCGCGTTCGCCTCGGCCTGGGTGGCGAAGTAGGCCTGCGAGCCGGTCAGGTTGGTCGGCGCCCACGCGTCGCTGACGTTGAACAGCCGCCGGTCGCTCCAGCCGCGGACCAGCGTGCCGAGGTCCGGGTCGACGGTCGCGGGCCGCCCGTTGATCAGGTTGTAGGAGGCCATCACCCCGGTCGCGGCGTTGTTGCGCAGCGCGATCTCGAACGGCTTGCGGTCGTACTCGTTGAGCACCCGCTGCGGCACGTTCGACGAGGTCCGGTCACGCAGGGTCTCGTTGTTGTAGGCGGCGTAGTGCTTGAGCGTCGGCGCGACCTTGAGGTGCTCCGGGTCGTCGCCCTGCAGCCCGTGGCCGTAGGCGGTGGCGATCGCTCCACTGAGCAGCGGATCCTCGGAGTAGCCCTCCTCGTTGCGGCCCCAGCGCGGGTCGCGCAGCAGGTTGACCACGGGCGCCCAGGCGTTGAGCCCCCACACCGTCGGGTTCTGCGCGTGGAAGCCGCGCAACTCGTCGCCGACCGCCGACCCGACCTCCTCGATGAGCGCCGGATCCCAGGTGCTGGCGAGTCCGACCGCCTGCGGGAAAACGGTCGCCGTCGCGTCGATCTTGGCCGAGTTGTCGTAGTAGTCATTGGACCAGGCGACGCCGTGCAGAGCCTCGGTGCCGGATTTGAACACTTCGATCCCGAGACGCGGAATAGCGGGCTGATATTGGTGCAGCAGTGAGATCTTCTCGTCCAGTGTGAGCCGGTCGAGCAGGTCGTCCAGCCTCGTGGCCAGCGGAAGATCGGGGTCGCGGAACGGGAGGGCCGGCTCGGCGTGTGCCGATCCCGGCGCCAGTGGGAGGACCAGGACGGCGACCGCAAGCGCGGTGATACCGCGTCTGAGACGCATGGCAGTCTCCTCTTTGAATAAGGCGCGAAGAAAGCGGTCGAAGCGCTTCGACGATTGGTTCCGGAAACGCTCGGCAAGACGGGGTGCGGTGAGGTCACCATAGAGCGAGGCCGATGCGTCGGGCAACCACTCGGCGGAGCTTTCGCGAAATCGCCCGGTAACACGGGCAGAATGACCGCATGCGATTGATCGTCATCGGCGGAGACGCGGCCGGAATGTCCGCCGCATCCCAGGCGCGCCGTCTACTAGGGCCCGGCGAGCTCGGGATCACGGCGTTCGAGCGGGGTGAGTACACGTCCTACTCGGCGTGCGGGATCCCGTACTGGGTGGGCGGGCTGGTGGACGGGCCGGACGGGCTCATCGCCCGCGACCCGGCCGCCCACCGGGAGAAGGGGATCGCCGTCCACACCGGACACGAGGTCACCGGCATCGATCTGAAAGCGCGGACGGTCACCGTCCGCGACCGGACCGAGAGCTTCGACCATCTGGTGTACGCGACCGGCGCCACCCCGGTCCGGCCGGCGTGGGCCGACACCCCCGCGAAGGGGATCTTCGGCGTGCAGACGCTCGGCGACGCCGCCGCCCTGCAGGAGTGGCTGGAGCCGGGGCGGGACACCGCTGTCGTGATCGGAGCCGGCTACATCGGGGTCGAGATGGCCGAGGCCCTGCAGCGCCGGGGGCTGCGTGTCACCCTCGTCGAGCGGTCCGGCCAGCCGATGACCACGGTCGATCCGGACATGGGGTCACTCGTCGCGGACTCCATCCGGGGACTCGGCATCGAGTTGCGTACCGGGGTGACCGTGCAGGGGCTGGAGACCGACGGCGGCCGGGTCAGCGCGGTCGTCACCGACGACGGGGTGCTGCCCGCCGACGTCGTCGTCCTCGGGCTCGGGGTGCGGCCCGCCACGGCGCTCGCCGACGCGGCCGGGCTGCCGCTCGGCGTCACCGGGGCGCTCGCCACCGACCTGCGGCAGCGCGTCACCGGCCCGGACGGCATCGTCGAGGGGGTGTGGGCGGCCGGTGACTGCACCCAGGTCACCCACCTGGTCAGCGGGCGGGCCATGCACATCCCGCTCGGCACCCACGCCAACAAGCAGGGCCGGGTCGCCGGGATCAACATCGGCGGAGGCTACGCCACGTTCCCCGGCGTGATCGGCACGGGCATCACCAAGATCTGCGACCTGGAGGTGGCGCGGACCGGACTGTCGTCGAAGGAGGCGGAGGCGGCCGGATTCCGGTTCGTGACCGCGACCGTCGAGTCCACCAACCGCGCCGGATACTTCCCCGGGGCGGTGCCGATGACCGTCAAGGTGATCGCCGAGAAGGACACCGGGCTGCTGCTCGGCGCCCAGATCGTCGGCCGGGCCGAGGCGGCCAAGCGGATCGACGCGTTCGCGGTCGCCGTGTGGAACCGGATGACGGTCACCGAGATGACCGCCCTCGACCTCGGTTACGCCCCGCCGTTCGCCCCGGTCTGGGACCCGGTCCTGATCGCCGCACGCAAGGCGAGCGACGCCCTCTGACGCGCTAGCTCAGGATCACCAGCACCGCCGACTCGCCCTCCCACGTGCCGGTCAGGGTGGCGCCCATCGCCATCACCGGGCCGACCGTGCGCACCACGGTCAGGTCACCGGACACGTCGCCCGGGTCGGCGGTGCTGCCACGCAGGCGCATCGACGGCTCGCGGCGGACCGTCTCGCCGTCGACCTCGAACTCCTCGGCCGCCTCGTGCCCGCCGGACCGGATCGTCTCCTCGACGACCGCCCGGTAGACCGGATCGCCCTCGGCGTCGTAGACCCAGCGGGTGCCCAGCACCGAGTGCTCGGTGGTGCCGACCAGCCACTCCTCGGCGCCGGCCAGCGGGGCGCCCCGGTAGGTGAGCGGCACGTGCAGCAGCGGGCCGTCGCCGGCGCGCACGATCAGCGCCTCGATGCCGACCTCACCGGCCGGGTCGTCGAAGCGGGCCGCCGCCACCCGCTCCGGCTCCACGGCCGGCCCGTCAAACCAGCTCCGGCCGGGCAGCCAGGTCGCGAGCAGCTCGAGCTTGCCGGGAACGATCGTCGCCTTGTGCAGAATCGCCATGCCCGGCAGCCTAGGGCCTCGCCTCGACAGCGCCGGCACGCCAGGGCAGTCTGGGCGGATGAGGGTCCTCTGGGCGATTCCGGTCACCGCGCTGCTGGCCGTGGTTCTGCTGCCGCTCAACGACGGCTTCTACCTGACCTGGATCAACTTCGATCCGCAGGGCGAGGGCCAGCAATGGGAGTGGCGGTACAACCGGGAGGTCATGCGCAACACCTCCGGATACCTGTACGGGCATCTGCTCGCCCTGGTCACCGGGGCGTGGCTGGCACACCGGCACCGGTATCCGGTGGCGCTCGCGATCGCGGCGGGCATCGGGACGGCGATGGCCGCGGCGGCGTACCTGACGGCGCACGCGCTCGGCGGTGAACGGCTGCGGGTGGGCGGCGACGGGCAGGTGCTGTGGGAGCCGGCCGTCGTCGGCGGGGTCCAGCACGGACCCCTGCTCGCGGCGTTCCCGCTCCATGCGCTTCTGGGCGTCGGACTCGGTGTGCTCCTCGCGGACCGGCTCGGGTCGCGGCGGGCCCGCACGGTCGCGGTGGTGGTCCTGACGATCGGCTGGTCGGTGGTGAGCGTCGCCGGGCTGATGCAGGTCGGCCGGATCGATTTCCCGGGCGTACTGCTGTGGGTGATCCCGCCGCTGGCCGCGGCCACCGCGATCGGCATGGCGTCGCTGTCGCTCGGCGGCGGGGAGAACAGCCCGGCCTTCGTCGGCGACTGGGGGGACACGGCGTCGAGCGCCCTGGTCATCGGCCTGGCGGCCTGGACCGCGGTGGCCATCGGGCGGCCGGCGTCCGACGTCAGGACAGTGCGGCGGTACGGCCGGAGCCGCACCCACCGGCGTAGCCCGTCACGCCGTGTCCGGTGACCGCCGCATCAGCCCGGTGGTCGCGTCGCGGTCCGGGCCACCGCGGATGTCGCGCGGTGGCCCGGGGACTGCGTCGGCTCCGGCGGCACGGGGACGTCCGTACCATATGGTGGTTTTACAGTCCCATGTCCTTGGCGATGATCATCTTCATGACCTCGGACGTGCCGCCGTAGATCCGGTTGACGCGGTTGTCAGCGTAGAGGCGGGCGATCGGGTACTCGTTGATGAAGCCGTAACCGCCGTGCAGCTGCAGGCAGCGGTCGATCACCCGGTGCGCGACCTCGGTGCAGAAGAGCTTGGCCGACGCGGCCTCGGCGGCGGTCAGCTCGCCCGCGTCGAGGGCCTCCAGAGCCCGGTCGGCGACCGCCTGCGCGGCGTCCACCTCGGCCTGGCAGGCGGCCAGCTCGAACTTCGTGTTCTGGAAGCTGGCGACCGTCTGGCCGAAGACCTTGCGGTCCTGCACGTACTGCTTGGCGAACCGGACCGCGGCCGCGGCCTGGGCGTACGCGCCGTAGGCGATGCTGAGCCGCTCCTTCGGCAGGTTCTTGCCGAGGTAGTAGAAGCCCTTGTCCTCCTCGCCGAGCCGGTCCTCCACCGGCACGTGCACGTCGACGAACGCCAGCTCGCCGGTGTCGGAGGTGCGCAGGCCCAGCTTGTCGAGCTTGCGGCCGACCGAGTAGCCGGGCAGCGTGGTGTCGACGTTGAGCAGGGTGATGCCGAAGCGACGGTCGTCGGGCTTGGCCGGGGAGGTCCGCGCACAGACGATCACCCGGTCGGCGAGGACACCGCCGGTGATGAAGGTCTTCGCGCCGTTGAGCACGTAGTGCGTGCCGTCCTCGCTCAGCTTGGCCGTGGTGCTCATGCCGGCCAGGTCGCTGCCGGTGCCCGGCTCGGTCATGGCCAGCGCGTACATCGTGTCGCCGGAGACGAAGTCGGGCAGCCAGCGCCGCTTCTGCTCGTCGGTGCCGAGGTCCAGCAGGTACGGCAGGCCGAGCGCGACGTGCGCCCCGGCCGCGCCGAACGAGACCCCGGCCCGCATGGTCTCCTCGGTCTGGACGGCGGCGAACTTGAAGCTGTCGATGCCGGCGCCGCCATACTCCTCCGGCACCTCGATGCCGAACAGGCCCAGCTCGGCCAGCTGCTTGTAGAAGTCGCGCGGGACCTGGCCGTCGGTGAACCACTGGTCGTAGCGGGGCACGACCTCGGCCTCGATGAACTCCCGCAGGGTCTGGCGGAACGCCTCGTGGTCCTCGTTGAAAACAGTGCGGCGCATGCTCTCGCCTTGTCCTTTCTAGAGACGGCGTCCGCCGTCGACGTAGATCGTCTGCCCGGTGATGAAGGATGCCGCGTCACTGGCCAGGAACGCCACCACCCGGGCCACGTCCTCCGGCCGGCCGACCCGGCGCAGCGGGGTGATCTCGGCGGCCTTGGCCCGCATGTCGGCGGCGGAGACACCGACCCGGGCGGCGGTCGCGTCGGTCATCTCGGTGACGATGAAGCCCGGCGCCACCGCGTTGACGTTGATGTTGAACGGGCCCAGCTCCATCGCGAGGGTCCTGGTCAGGCCCTGGATGCCCGCCTTGGCGGCGGAGTAGTTGGCCTGGCCGCGGTTGCCTAGCGCGGACACGCTCGACGTGTTCACGATCTTGCCGGAGCGCTTGGCGACCATGTGCCGCTGGGCGGCCCGGCTGCACAGGAACGCGCCACGCAGGTGCACGTTCATCACGATGTCCCAGTCCGAGGCGGACATCTTGTGCAGCAGGTTGTCGCGGAGCACGCCCGCATTGTTGACCAGCACGTCAACCCCGCCCAGCTCGCCGGCGACCTTGTTGATCACGGCGTCGACCTGGGCCTCGTCGGAGACGTCGCAGCCGAACGCGACCGCGGTGCCGCCGGACGCCTTGATCCGGTCGACGACCTCGGCGCAGGCCGGCTCGTCGAGGTCGAGCACGGCGACTGACGCGCCCTCGCGGGCGAACTGGATGGCGGTGGCGGCGCCGATACCTCTCGCGGCCCCGGTGACGATGGCGACGCGACTCATTTCAACCTCCGTGGTCAGAACGCGCTGATTCCGGTCAGCGCACGGCCGATGAGCAGTTTCTGGATCTGGCTGGTGCCCTCGTAGAGGGTGGTGACCCGGGCGTCACGCATGGCCTTGCCGACGGGGAACTCGTCGACGTAGCCATACCCCCCGAAGACCTGGATGGCCTGGTTGGCGGCCTTGACCGCGGACTCGGTGGCGAACAGCTTGGCCATCGACGCCTCGGTGCGGTAGGGCAGGCCACGGTCGACCAGGTCGGCGGCGCGCCAGACGAGCAGGCGCGCGGCGTCGGTCTCGACCGCCATGTCGGCGATCATCTCCTGGACCAGCTGGTAGCCGGCGATGGCCTTGCCGAACTGGGTGCGGTCCCTGGCGTACGCGATGGACGCCTCCAGACAGCCCCGGGCCAGGCCGACCGAGCCCGCCGCGACCGCGATGCGGCCTTTGTCGAGGGCCGCCATCGCGATCTTGAAGCCGTCGCCGAGCTCGCCGAGCCGGTGATCATCTCCGACCCGGACCTCGTCGAGGCTGATGGAGGCGGTGGCCTGGCCGCGGAGGCCGAGCTTGCCCTTGATCTCGGTTCTCCCCATGCCCGGCGAGTCGGTGGGAACCAGGAACGCCGTGATCCCCTTCGGACCCGGGCCGCCTGTGCGAGCGAAGATCAACGCCACGCCGGCCCAGGTGCCGTTGGTGATGAAGATCTTCTCACCGGCGAGGACCCAGTCGTCGCCGTCGCGGACCGCCTTGGTGATCAGGGAGCCGGCGTCGGAACCGGTGCCCGGCTCGGTCAGGCCGAAGCAGCCGAGCATCTCCCCCGCGCAGAGCCCGGGCAGCCAGCGAGACTTCTGCTGGTTCGTCCCGTATTTCTGGATACTCTTGGAAACCAGGCCCAGGGAGACCGAGACGATGCCGCGGACCGACGTGTCGCCGCGGCCCAGCTCCTCCATCATCAGGCAGTACGTCAGGAAGTCGCCGCCCGAGCCGCCCCACTCCTCGTCGATCCCGAGGCCGAGGAAGCCCAGCTCGGCGAGCTTGCCGACGATCTTCGTGTCGACCTGCTCGGCCCGGTCCCACTCGGTGGCGTGTGGCACGACCTCACGGTCCACCCACTCGCGGGCCAGGTCCTGGAACTGCTGCTGTTCCGCCGTGAGGCCGAGGTCCATAGCGGCTCCCGTAATTGAACGCTGTCAGGTTTCTCGGGCCATGCTAACTTAACAGCGTTAGATAAACCAAGGGGGTTCGCATGCCACGGCCGACCACGCCGCTGCTCAGCCGGGCCGGCATCCGCGCGTCCGCGCTGGAGATCATCGACCGGGACGGGCTCGACGGGCTCAGCATGCGCAAACTCGCGGCGGCCCTGGGCGTCTCGGCGCCTGCGCTGTACTTCCACTACCCCACCAAGGAGCACCTGCTCGACGACGTGGCCAGCGAGATCATGGAGAAGGTGGACGTCTCCGCCTTCACCGCCGGCTGGCGCGACGGGCTGCTGACCTGGGCGCGGTCCTATCGGGCGGCGCTGGCCGAGCATCCGAACATCGTGCCGTTCCTGGCCCGCGGCCCCGGCCAGCGCGACGCCTCACTGCGCCGCGCCGACGCCATCCACGGCGGCCTGGTCGCCGCGGGCTGGCCGCCCCGTGAGGCCACCATGATCGGCGCGTCGACGAAATACCTGGTCCTGGGCGCGGCGATGGGCAGCTTCTCCCGCGGCTTCGTCGACGACGTGCAGGTCTACCTGGACCGCTATCCGTCGCTGGCCGACGCCCACCGGCTGCGCGAGCACGCCGACAGCGTCGACCGGGACAGTTTCGAGTTCGCCCTGCTGATGTTCGTCGACGGGCTGGCCGCCCGCCTCAGCGGGGCCGGGGCCTGATGGTGAGGCCCGCGTCGAGCAGGGCGCGGCGCGTCTCCGCCAGGCCGGCGGTGAAGTCGCTGCTGTCCTGGAGGTAGTAGCGGCGGAAGAACCAGGACGGGACGCGTGTCGCCCGGCGGCGGGTGAGGAACAACTGGTCCTGGACCTGCCGGGCCATCAGCCACAGCTCCTGGCAGACGGCCGGATCCTGACTCGCCGGGGCGGCGTGCAGGCAGCGGGCCCGCGACCAGCGGCCGACCCGCCGGCGGTCGGTGAAGATGCCCCGCTGCTCGCGGAACGTGTCCCAGCCGAGCATCAGCAAACCGAGCGACGGCACGCACCACTGCACCAGGAAGTCGATCAGCGTGGAGCCCCGCAGCAACGCGCTGAACAGTCCGAACGCGGTCCAGGCGAGCAGGGCGGCCAGGACCGCGCGGGCGTAGCGGCGGCGGACCCGGCCACCCCAGGAGAGGTTCTGCTGCTGGCGGGCCAGCACGTCGAACGGCGACGGCAGGTTCGGCATCGCGTACGACACCCGCAGCGAGTCCTCCGAGCCGCGGAACCGGCTGCTCAGCTTGTGCACGTCCTCGGCCGGCACCTCGTCACCGGCGAGCACGTGGTTCCAGGTCAGGTGGAAGAGCCGCACCTCGAACGTCTCCTGGAGCAGCGCCGCCCGGTGCAGCTCCCGGTGCGCCCAGGACGCCAGGCCCAGCGAGTAGACCAGCGCCCAGAGCGCCCCGGCCACGGTGACCGTGATGCTCAGCGAGCGGGTGAACGCGGTGGTGTTGAGTGATCCGGCCAGGACGGCGATCAGCCCGGTCGCGGCCAGCGCCACCGAGATGCCGATCCGCAGCGCGGCCAGCCGCCGGACCCGGGCGTACGACACCGACATCGCCCGGAGAAGGTGACAGAGCGTCGGGTCGAGCTGACGCTGCCGCACCACGGATCTGCGATCGGACATGCGCGCCACCGCCTGTCCAGGGAACTGACCTGGTACGCCAAGATTATCCCCGAAATTCAGCTATGCTCGTCTATTTCTCCAGATGGCGGGTATGGTCACGGCGTCGACAGCGCTGCCGTGGGGGCGAGGCGGGCGGCCCGTACCGCCGGGTAGAGACCGGCCACCCCGCCGATGATCAGCGTCGCGGCCAGGCCGCCGCCGACCGCCCACGGCGGGATCACCCACGGCCACAGCTGGTACGTGGCGTAACCGGCCGTCACCGCGACCCCGAGCAGCACTCCCCCGGCCCCGCCGAGCGCCGACAGCAGCAGCGACTCGGCGAGGAACTGCAGGCGGATCTGCCCCCGGGTGGCCCCCAGCGCCCGCCGCAGGCCGATCTCCGGTCGGCGCTCCAGCACCGAGATGACCATCGTGTTGGCCACCCCGACCCCGCCGACCAGCAGCGCGACCGCCCCGACGCCGAGGAGCAGCCCGGCGAACGCCTGGCTGGTGGCCTGTTTGGCGGCGAGCGCGTCGGACGGGCGGGCCACCTCGACCTCATGAGGCGCCGCCGGGTTCGCGGTGGCCGGCAGCAACTCCCGGACGGCCGCGAGACGGCTCTCCACCGACCGGGTCCAGACCGTGGTGGCGTGCTGGTCGTAGCCCAGCCAGCGGGTCGCGGCCGGCCACCCCAGCAGGACGGCGCTGTCCAGCTCGGCGGCGAGCGGCACCGGGTCGAGGATGCCGATCACGGTGAACCGGACCCCGCCCACCAGGATCTGGGTGCCGGGGCCGGCCGCACCGATGCCGAGGCGGCCGGCGGCGTCCGCGCCGAGGACCACGGCCGGGTGAGCGCCGGTCGCCGCGTTCAGCCACACGCCGTCGGCCAGGGTCGCGCCGACCGTGCCGGGCAGGCTCTCCCGGGCCGCGTACGCCACCAGCCCGTTGGTCTGCGCCTCGGGGATCTTCTCCGACCGGTACACCTTGGCGCCGTCGACCCGGCCGACCGCGGACACCCGCTCCACCCCGTCCACCCGCTCGATCATCGCTTCGGCCTCCAGCGGCAGCTCCGCCTCCTCACCGAGGATGGTGTCGCCGGGCTGGACGGTGAGCAGGTTGGTGCCGAGCGCGGACAGGGTGCGGTCCAGCTCGGCGCCGGACGAGGAGGAGATCCCGACAACCGCGACCATCGCGGCGATGCCGATGGCGATGCCCAGCGCGGACAGGAACGCCCGCATCGGCCGGGTCCGCAGGCCCACCCCGCCGACCCGTACCACGTCGGCGAACCTCACCGGACCACCTCCCCGGTCAGGACCCTGCCGTCGCGCATCCGGATCCGGCGGGGCACGGACGCCGCGATCTCGCGGTCGTGCGTGATGATCACGACCGTGGTGCCGTCGGCGTTGAGTTCGGCCAGCAGCGCCATCACCTCGTCGCCGGAGCGGGAGTCCAGGGCCCCGGTCGGCTCGTCGGCCAGCAGCAGCGACGGGCGGCCCACGACGGCCCGGGCGATCGCCACCCGCTGGCGCTCCCCTCCGGACAGCTCGTGCGGATCGTGCCGCAGCCGGTGCCCCAGCCCGACCCGTTCCAGGGCCGCGGCCGCGCGCCGTCGCCGCTCCGAACGGCGTACCCCTCGGTAGACCAGGCCGTCGGCCACGTTGTCCAGGGCGCTCGTCCCGGCCGCGAGGTGGAACTGCTGGAAGACGAACCCGATCCGGGCGGCCCGCAGCGCGGCGAGCCGCCGGTCGGGCATCGCCGCGACGTCGTGCCCGTCGATGCGCACGCTGCCCGAGGTGGGCCGGTCGAGGGTGCCGATCAGGTGGAGGACCGTCGACTTGCCGGAGCCGGACGGGCCGACGACGGCGGCCATCTCCCCCGCCTCGATCCGCAGGCTCACCCCGTCCAGGGCGGTCACCCCACCCGGATAGGTCTTCGTCACCCCGGTCAGCTCGATCACTTCGGCACTCCGACCGTCGTACCCTCGGCCAGGCCGTCACCGGTGATCTCGACCCGTCCGTCGGCGAACAGGCCGGTCCGCACCGGCGTCTGCCGGGTGGTGGCGCCGTCGACCACCTCGACCGCGAAACCGCCGCCGGGGGCCGCCATCAGCGCCGCCACCGGCACGGTCAGCACGCCCCGGCGCTCGGCGGCGGTGAACGACACGTCCACGGCCGCCGAGCCCAGAGCCGCGGCCACCTTCGGGTCGGTGAGCGTGATCTGGGCCTCCACCTCGGTGGTCGGGTCCTCGTTCCCGGCGCCCGGCTCTATCACGGTGGCCACCTCGGTGACCGTGCCGTCGGCCCGCTTCCCGTCCGGCAGGGTCACCGAGGCGGGCGCGCCGGTCTTCGCCACCGTGCCGTCGGCCACGTCCAGCCGTACCGTGATCACCTTGCCGGTGCCGGTCCAGGTCAGCAGGTCACGGCCGGGGGCGACGGTCTGGCCCGGCTCGGCGATCAGCGAGTCGACACGGACCGGGCCGGAGGCGAACACCACCTGCCCCAGCCGCAGGACCCCGGTCCCGGGCAGGCCGTTGTCCTCCTGCCACTGCTCGACCGCGTCGGCGGTGGCGCCGGTGTACTCGTCGTCGGCCGTGAAACCGTCGTAGCCGAGAGCCGACAGGTTGCGTTCCAGCTGGGCGACGTCACGGCCCTCGGCGCCCGGGGACAGGTCGCGGTAGGCGGGCACCGGGCCGTACATCAGCACCGCGGGACGCTCGTCCAGCCGGTACAGCGACTTGCCGCGGGTCACCTGCGCGCCGCTGTCCGGCAGCCACGTCACGGTGCCGGGGATCTTCGCCGCGGCGGTGCGCGCCGGGCCGTACCCCAGATCGCCATCGGCCTCCACCGACTCCCGCAACGTACCCCGGGTGATCGTGGCGGTGGCCGGCGGCAGCCGGCCGGTGTCGTCCGGGCCGCCGCCCGCGCCCGGCCGCGCCGCCAGCGCCGCCGCCGCGCCCGCCGAAGCGACCGCCACCACCCCGGCGACGATCTTCAGGGTCCGGCCGCTCACTGCGGGGCCCGCATCAGCGACGCGCACGCCTTCTCGGCCGCCTTGAAGTCGGGGTCCTCGGCGGCGTCGGGGTTCAGGCGGATCATGCCGCCCTCCGGGTCGGGAACGCGTCGACCCCGTTGTCGCGCATGCACTGCGCGTAGTCCCGCATCGTCGCGTCCCGGGACGGGTCGGGCGCGGCGCCGCCGGCCATCCCCTGCGGCGCCCACTCCCGGCAGGCCTCCATCGCGGCCTGCACCTTCTGCTGGTCGCTGCCGGGGCCGAACTTGAGCGTCATGCCCTTGCCCGGCTCCGGGTCGGGCACGTCCAGGCCCTGCTCGCGCAGGCACTCGGCGAACTTGAGGTTGCGGGTGTCCGGGTCGGGCGAGGCGGCCGGCTCGGGTGTCCCGGTGGCCGCACAACCGGCGACAGTCAGGGCGAGGACCATAGCGAGGAGGAGTCTGTTCGTCATGGGGCCACAGCGAACCCGGCACGCCGTTTCCGCGGTGTTGGCCGAAACGCCAACACCGCGGAAACACGGCGGGTGACACGATCGGCGGATGCGGATCCTGGTGGTGGAGGACGAGCGGATGCTCGCCGAGGCGATCGCCGAATGGCTGCGCGAGGAGTCGCACGCCGTCGACGTGGCCGGTGACGGCGCCGCCGCCCTCGAACGCGTCGGCGTCAACGACTACGACGTGGTGATCCTCGACCGCGACCTGCCCCGCGTGCACGGCGACGAGGTGTGCCGCCGGATGGTCGCCGACGGCAGCGAGGCCCGGGTGCTGATGCTGACCGCGGCCGCCGGGATCGGCGACCGGGTGGCCGGGCTGTCGATCGGCGCCGACGACTACCTGACGAAGCCGTTCGCCATGCCGGAGCTCGCCGCCCGGGTCCTGGCACTGGGCCGCCGCACCCGGCCCGGCACGCCGCCGGTGCTGCGCCGCGCCGGGATCACCCTCGACCCGGCACGGCGCGAGGTCACCCGCGACGGGCGGTACGTGTCACTGTCGAAGAAGGAGTTCGCCGTGCTGTTCGAGCTGCTGCGCGCCAACGGGACAGTGGTCTCCGCCGAGCACCTGCTGGAGAAGGCGTGGGACGAGCACGCCGACCCGTTCACCGGCGCCGTCCGGCTCGCCATCCTCAAACTGCGCCGCAAGCTCGGCGACCCGCAGGTCATCGACACCCTGCCCGGCGTCGGGTACCGCATCGCATGAGACTCCCCGGCCCACCCTGCGCCTGCGGCTCACCCTCGTCTGGTTCGGGTTCTTCCTGGTCGCCGGCCTGGCCCTGCTCGGCGTCACCTACCTGCTGTTCCGCAACCAGCTGCCGTGGACGCTCACCCCGCCCGGCATCGAGGACGGCCGGATGCTGAAACGCGTCATCGTCAACAACGACGTGGTGCTCACCGGCGAGGCCGCCGACCAGCTCATCGAGGCGCAGGTGGCCGAGGTCAGCCGGTCCTTCTTCCAGCAGGGCGCGGTCGCGTTCCTCCTGGTCGCGATCCTTTCCGGAGCCTCCGCCTGGGTGCTCACCGGCCGGATGCTGGCCCCGCTGCACCGGGTCACCGCCACCGCCCGCCGGATCGCCGCCGAGCGCAGCCTCCAGCAGCGCATCGACCTGCACGGGCCGGACGACGAGGTGAAGGAGCTGGCCGACACGTTCGACGGGATGGTCGCGCGCCTCGAACACGCCTTCGACGGGCAGCGGCGGTTCGTCGCCAACGCGTCCCACGAGCTGCGCACCCCGCTCACCCTCAACCGGGCGCTCGTCGAGCTGGCCATGCACCGCCGGACCGCGTCACCGGACGTGATCCGCCTCGGCGAGGACCTGCTGCAGATCAACGCCCGGCACGAGCGCCTGATCAGCGGTCTGCTGCTGCTCGCCCGTTCGGAGCAGGAACTGCCCGCCACCATACCGGTCGATCTGGCCGACGTGGCGTCACACGTGGCCGAGCAGACCGCGGCCGAGGCGGCGGCGGCCGGAGTCGCGGTCACGGTCGTCGCCGGGCCGGCTCCCACCCGCGGCGACGGGCTGCTGCTCGAACAGCTCGTGCGCAACCTGGTGGAGAACGGCATGAGGCACAACAACAAAGAGCCGGACGATTGGGTACGGGTGGAGAGCGGCCCGAACGCGAGGCTGACCGTCACGAACTCCGGGCCGGTGGTCCCCGCCTACGAGGTGGCGGCGCTCTTCGAGCCGTTCCACCGCCTCGCCGGCGACCGGGTGACCTCGTCGAACGGCGCCGGCCTGGGCCTGTCGATCGTCCGGTCGGTGGCACAGGCCCACGGCGGCACGGTCGAGGCCCGTCCCCGCGACGGTGGCGGCCTGGTCGTCACCGTGCGGCTGCCGGACTCCAGCCCAGCGCCGGCCCCAGACGGGTCGCCATGTCCGTGAGGATCTGCACGTAGTCGTCGTGCCCGAAGGTGAACGGCAGCGCGAAGGCCACCTCGTCGATCTCGCGGAACGCGGCGTGGTCGTTGAGCCGGTCGGCGATCTCGGCGGAGGTGCCGACGATGTCCGGGGCGAACATCATCCGGGCCGGGCCCTGTGGCGTCAGGGTGCGGGGCGTCCGCTTCTCCGCATACTCGCGGTATCTGGTCACCTGGTCGCTGGTGGCGCTGTCGGTGGGGATCACGACCAGGCCCTGCGAGACCCGTGCCTTGTCACCGTCCGGGTGGTGGGCGCGGAACGCCCGGATGTGCGACAGCTGGATCTGCTCGAAGTCCTCCGACTCCTCCGCCTTCACCACGCTGCTGGTCAACAGGTTCATACCGTGCTCGCCGGCCTGCTGAGCCGAGCGCAGGCTGCCACCGCCATACCAGAGGCGGGACGCGAGACCCGGCGCGTGCGGCTGGACCCGGTCGGAGAACTGCTCGAAGCCCTCGAAACCGGCGAAGGACGTCACGGGCTCACCGCGTACCGCTGAAAGGAGCCTCTCGACCCGGGTGAAGCTGAAGTCCTCCGCCTCGGCCGTGCCCGGATGGAGCGCGTCCTTGACGCGGTCGTAGTGCATCGGCGGGCCGACGCTGACGCCCGGGTTGAGGCGGCCGCCGGAGAGCAGGTCGACGGTGGCCAGGTCCTCGGCCAGGCGCAGCGGATTCTCCCAGCCCAGCGGGATGACGGCGGTGCCCAGCTCGATGCGGCTGGTGCGCTGGCTCGCCGCGGCGAGCACGGCGACCGGCGAGGAGATGCCGAACTGCAGGTGCCGGTGGCGCAGCCAGGCACTGTCGAAGCCGAGGCGCTCGCCCAGCTCGATGATCTCGAGGGTGGACTCGTGGCCGCGGCGCGGATCCGCCTCGTCGAACAGCCCGATGGTCAGGAAACCCAGCTTACGCAGCATGTGATCACCCTATCCCCTCCCCCGCGGTGGGATATACCGGCGGCCCCTCGCCTTCGGAGCCCCGACGAGGACGCCGCTACCCTTGGCGGATGCCGATCAGCCGGACCCGCCTCGCCCTGACGCTGACGGGGATCGTGGTGATCGTCGCCGTGCTCGTGGGGGTCCGCCTGACCCGGGGCAGCGAGCCGGACCGGTCGGACCTGGCCGGGCCGATCGTCTCCGCCTCGGCCACGCCGTCGTCTCCGCCGGTGACGGCGCCGCCGGCCGCGAGACCCCCCGCCGGCCTGCCGGTCATCGCCTACGCGAAGGGCCCGCGCGGCCTGCCCGCCGACCCCGCGCCCACCTCGGTCGTGCCGATCACCGAGGCGCTGCGCCCCGAGTCCGACATGGCGCTGTACGACGCGCCCGGTGGCCGCCCGCGCGCCTATCTGCCGCCCCGGATCAGCGGTCTGCCGGTCGTCGTCCCGATCGTCGCCCGTGAGAACGGCTGGGCCGCCGTCCTGGCCCCCTCCTCCAACCGCACGATCGGCTGGGTGCCGGAGTCCGGCTGGACCCCGGAGCCGCTGCGCGACCAGATCGTCGTCAGCCTCGCCGACCGCCGGATGACCTGGCTGCGCGAGGGCGCCGAGCAGGGCCGGTGGACCGTCGCGGTCGGCACCGAGCGCACCCCGACGCCACACGGGCGCACCTTCGTGCTCGGCCGCACCGGCACCTCGGGCGCCGTCTACGCCGGTCTGGACGCTCTGGTGCTCGGCTCGGTCCCGGAGGAGCCGGAGAGACTCGCCGCGAGCCTGCGCGGCGCGCACACCGGCATCCACGCGTGGACCAACCGGTCGGCGTTCGGCCGGGACGTGTCCAACGGTTGCGTGCGCACCCCGGCCGCCGGCATGCGCCGACTGCTCGCCCAGGTCGACCCGGGCACGCCCGTCATCGTCACAGCCTGACGGCCACCCGCGACGCGCTCGCGCACACCATCCACCGCGACGCCGAGCACCGCGGGCCCCGCCCCCTGTTCACGGCCAGGGTGGTGACCGTCCGCGACGCCGGAACGGTGTGCCGCAGCATCTCCTTGCGCACCTCGTCGAGCAGATCCGGCATCGGCAGGCCCAGCGCCCGGCAGATCGCGGCGAGCACCTCCGACGATGCCTCCTTCGTGCCGCGCTCGACCTCCGAGAGGTACGGCAGCGACACCCCGGCCGCCGCGGCCACCTCCCGCAGGGTGCGCCCCTGACCAAGCCTGATCCGGCGCAGAACCGCCCCGATGACCCGCCGCAACAGTGGCATCCCGGTCTCCCTCCCCGCGTGTGGCGTCCGCAGCCATCATCGCCGTAATCGTCGCGCGGTGCTAAGGTGGGGCCAACTCCGATCCCGGATGCAGGCGGATCCAGTCCGCCCCTGGAGATCATTCTTACCCGCCGCGATTGCGGCGCTCACGGTTTCCCGGGCTCGGAGATGCTGTGGTCCTCGGCGTCTCGCCGACGACCCGGGCAACGCCCGTGATCCCGGCACACTCCCTCGGCTTCCCGAGGCTCGTCGCCGGCCCGGCACCTTCTCAGCGGCGGCGCGAGCAGCGTCGTTCCCGCGGCCTCGGCGCCTCCGCGCGCCCTCACCGGCGCTCTCACAGCGGCCGGCGCCACCCACTCGAATGGAGTCCTCCCCATGTCCGAACCCCTACCCGTCGACGCTCTCGTCGACATCACCGACGACCGCGCCTGCCTGCGCCCGCACGGCTACGCGCCGTCCCCCACCGATCTCCCACTGGCCCGCGGCGAGGCCCACCGCCTGCGCCTGCGCCGGGGCGACCGCGTCACCGGCCTGTACACCACCGACCGCCGACTGCAGGTGGCCACGGTGAACGACCGCCCACCGGCCGCCCGCACCGACTTCTACCAGGCGACGTCGGTGCACCCGTACGAACGCCTGCGCCTGGAGACCGACCCGCATCGTCTGACCACCCGGGTGATCGACCTGCTCGTGCCGATCGGCAAGGGCCAGCGCGCCATCATCGCCGCTCCCCCGAAGGCCGGGAAGACGACGATCCTGCACGACATCGCCGGGGCGATCACCCGCAACCACCCCGAGTGCCACCTGATGGTGCTACTGGTGGACGAGCGCCCCGAGGAGGTGACCGACATGCGCCGCACGATCAAGGGCGAGGTCGTCGCCTCCCCCTTCGACCGCCCGCCCCACGAGCACATCGCGGTGGCCGAGCTGGCCGTCGAACGCGCGAAGCGCCTGGCCGAGCAGGGCGACGACGTGGTCCTGCTGCTCGACTCGCTGACACGCCTGGCCCGCGCCTACAACCTGGCCGCCCCGGCCCGCGGGCGCACCCTCTCCGGCGGCCTGGACACCGGCGCCCTGCACCCGCCGAAACGCCTCCTGGGAGCGGCCCGAGCCCTCGACGGCGCCGGCTCCGTCACGATCATCGCGTCGGCTCTGGTCGAGACCGGCTCCGCGATGGACACCCTGATCTTCGAGGAGCTCAAGAGCACCGGCAACGCCGACCTGAAGCTCGACCGCGTCCTGGCCGAGTCCCGCGTCTTCCCGGCCGTCGACGTCGCCGCCTCCGGGACCCGCCACGACGAGGCGCTGCTGCACCCGGGCGAGCTCCTCCCGGTCACCCAGCTTCGGCGAGCTTTGACCAGCGCAAACCCTCGCGACACCATGCCCGGCTTCCTCAACCGGCTGCGCTCCAGCACCTCCAACACCGCGTTCCTGCAAACCCTCAGCCGGTACGGCCAGTAGGGGAACCGGGGCCACACCGCGAGGCGCCACCGCCCGGACGGCCCCGACGCGACCGCCGGGCCGGTTGCCCGCCTCCCGCTCACCCCGTCCGGCCATTCCGCCCCGAGTCGGCGGTCCGGACCGTGGCGTGGCCCGTCGGGGGCATCGGACCGATAGGCTGCCCGGATGGCGGATGAGGCCGTGGTGCGGGAGTTGCTCGCCGCGATACCGGTGGGCTGCACCTGGATGGTGCCCGTACGCGGGCCGGACGACGCGATCGTGGATTTCCGGATCGGCGCGACGAGCGACCAGATCCGGGACGTCTTCGGCCGGGGCACGCAGCGCATCGACAGCCTGTTCGGCGAGCTGTATCCGCAGCTCGTCGGCGGCCCCCTGTGGAGTCTGTACGTCGAGGTGATGACCACCGGCACACCCGGCCGGATGGACGAGTTCCGGTTCGAGGAGAGCCGCTCGGGTGTGGTCGCCGAGTCCCGCTTCGAGATCAGCGTCCACCGGGCTCTGGGCGGCCTGCTGGTCTGGTGGCAACGGGTCGACGAGTATCAGCGCCGGCTGGAGCACACCGAGGCGCTGGGCAGTCTCGGCTGGTCGGAGTACGACTTGACGACCGGCCGCACCGACTGGTCCCCGGGATGTACCCGATCTTCGACCGTGATCCGGCCCAGGGGCCGATGCCGCGGACCGATCAGGCGCAGGCGATGCTGCCGGAGGACCGGGGTATCGCGGAGGCGGCCTGGCAGACCCTGGACAGCGGCGCCACCTCCGACGTGACGGTGCGCTTCCGTACCGGCGAGCGGGTGAAGCACCTGCGGATCCTGTCCGATGTGGCACGTGACGCGGCCGGCGCACCGGTGAAGATCTACGCGGTGGTGCAGGACGTGACGGCACGGATCGACTCCCGTACCGCGATCGAGTCGTTGAGCGACCGACTGCGGACCCGGGAGATCACCGCCCTCGCCGAGCACCGTCTGGCCGGGCAGTTGCAGAACATGATCCAGCCGGTGCCGCGGTCGCCGTTCGTGCTGGCCGGCCTCCAGGCGATGGTCGGCTATCTGCCCGCGGAGAGCGCCGCACAGGTCGGCGGCGACTGGTACCACGCACAGACCCTGCCGGACGGTCTGGTGGCCCTGGCGATCGGTGACGTCGCCGGCCACGGCCTGGAGGCGGCCAGCGGCATGGCGCACCTGCGGTTCGCGCTGGTGGCGTGGCTGTCGATCGGCATCCGCGAGCCGGGCGAGCTGCTGCGTCACATGAACCGCCTGTGCGTGCAACTCGGCATCACCGGGACCGCGCTGGTGGCGATCTACGACCCACGAACCGGTGAGCTGCCATGGGCGCGAGCCGGCCACCTGCCGCCGCTGCTCGCCCGCGACGGCCATGTCACCGAGCTGACGCGCCCTCCGGGCCTGCTGCTCGGCGCCGACCCGGAGACCGACTTCCCGACGGCGCTCACCGACCTGAAGCCGGACGACCTGCTTCTGCTCTACACCGACGGCCTGATCGAGCGCCGGGACGACGGCACCGACGGCCGCTCCGCGCAGATCCGCGCCCACCTGGCGGCGGTCTCCACCGACCCGGGCGAGGACCGCCTCCCGCGCATCCTCCACATGCTGTACGCGCCCAGTCCCGACGACGACACCTGCACTCTCGCCGTCCACGTCCTCCCGCGTCGCGGGGGCGGACAGGCGATCACCGGGACCTCATAGATTCAGGCAGATGCGCACGAGAGTGCCGCCGGGCACCGCCGTGGTGTAGACGGAGTCACAGACCCGTTCGACGATGGCGAGCCCCCGGCCACGGATCGCCTCGGCGGCGGGCATGGTGCGGCCGAAAGGGCGGGCCGGGCCCTGGTCGACGACGTCGCAGACCAGGCGGCCGGCCTCGGCCCAGACCCGGATGTGACCGCCGCCGCCGGTGTGCTGGAGCGTGTTGGTGGTGAGCTCGCTGACCGCGAGGGTGAGCATCTCGATGCGGGTCTCCGGCAGCCCGAGGGCGAGCGCCCGCTCGGTGACGAAGGCCCGGACGCGGCGCAGATCGTCGGGGACCTCGTAGAACATGCCGTCGACGGCCTCGGCGGAGAGGTCAGGCATGACGGCGCTCTTCGGCCGGGGCGCGCAGCAGGGTGTCGAGGCCGGTGATCTCGAGGACCGCGGCGACCGGACCGGCCGCGTTGACCACGTAGACGTGCCCGCCGGTCTGCTTGGCCGCGTGGTGGGCGGTGACCAGGCTGTGCAGCCCGCTGGAGTCGAGGAACGTGAGCCCGGCCAGGTCGACGAAGACGGCGCGATCCCGGTGCACGGCGTCGAGCAGGACGGCGGTCAGATGATCCCGCGCCGACAGGTCGCACTCACCGGCGAGGGACACGGTGATCCGCCCGCTCACAGCGGTGGTCCTCGCCTCGAAGTTCGCCATCGATCGCCGTGCCCTTCCCGGCGGCCACCCGCCCGCCCCGGTCATCATGTCATCCTTGCCACGAAATCGGTGCGATCGCCGGTCGCCCACCGGGCACGGGGCGAAGCCGCGTTCACCCGGCGGTGTCGATGAGTGTGGCCAGCGAACGGGCCAGGCGGCCGAGGCCGCCGGTGGGTGGGCCACCCGGTTCGATCATGTACTGATCGCGGCGGATCTCGATCATCAGCGCCCGGACCGCGGGGTCGCGGTGATAGTGCTCCAGCGGCACGTAACAGCCGGCGAACGGGCTGTTCAGGGCGGTGTCACCGAAGGCGGAGCGGGCGGCGGCGATCAACGGCTCCGGCGAGTGGTACGGGTCGGCGCCGAGGCAGACGGGCGGCCGTGGCCCGTCGCCGTGCAGTTCGTAGGGCAGCCGCACGGTCGGGTAGGAGTGGACGTCGAGCACCAGCGCGTGCCCGGTGGCGGCGAGGCGCTCCCGCACGAGGGTGGTCATCGCGGCGGCGTACGGCTGGAAGACGGTCTCCAGGAGCATCGCGTCGCGGGCCGGGTCGTCGGGGCGCAACCGTCGCCCCGCGTGGCCGTGGGTGTAGACCGGGCCCATACCGACGGCGAGCATCTCGTCGGAGACGAACCGCTCGGGGTCGACGACGAGCCGCGACAGCCGGTTGACGAAGATCCACGGCCGGCTCCGGGCCAGTCCGGCCGCTTCCTGCGCGATCAGATCGGTGTGCGCGTCGGTCAGGTGGTCCAATTCCTCGTCGACCACCTCCGGAAAGAGCCCGGATTCTACGATCCGCCGTGAGGAGTGGGGCACGTGCAGGATCACCGGAGACGCGGAATCGCCCGGCAGGACGTCGAAGGCCACCGCGCGAAGATAGCGCGCGGTGGCCTTCAGCGAGCCGGAGGTCAGGCCAGCTCGGAGCAGATCGTGTCGATCAGCAGGCGGGTGACCACGTACGGGTCGACGTTGGCGTTCGGGCGACGGTCCTCGATGTAGCCCTTGCCGTCCTTCTCGACCTGCCACGGGATGCGCACCGACGCGCCGCGGTCCGAGACGCCGTAGCTGTACTCGGTCCACGGGGCGGTCTCGTGCAGGCCGGTCAGGCGCTGGTCGATGCCGGCGCCGTAACCGTCCACGTGCTCCTGGCGCTTCTTGCCCAGGGCCTCGGCGGCCGCGATGATCGCGTCGTAGCCCTCACGCATGGCCCTGGTGGAGAAGTTGGTGTGCGCGCCGGCGCCGTTCCAGTCGCCCTTGACCGGCTTCGGGTCGAGGGTGGCGGAGACGCCGTGGTCCTCGGCGATGCGGTAGAGCAGCCAGCGGGCGACCCACAGCTCGTCGGCGACCTGCGGCGCGGCGACCGGGCCGATCTGGAACTCCCACTGACCGGGCATGACCTCGGCGTTGATGCCGGACAGGTGCAGGCCGGCCGCGAGCACGGCGTCCATGTGCTCCTCGACGATCTCACGGCCGAAGACCTCGTCCGCGCCGACGCCGCAGTAGTAGCCGCCCTGCGGGGCCGGGTAGCCGCCGCCGACCGGGAAGCCGAGCGGGCGACCGTCCTTGAAGAACGTGTACTCCTGCTCGATGCCGAAGATCGCCTCCTGGTCGGCGTACTTCTCGGCGACCGCGCGGAGCGGGGCGCGGGTGTTGGTCGGGTGCGGGGTGCCGTCGATCAGCTCGACCTCGCACAGCACGATGATGTTGTCGCCGCCGCGGATCGGGTCGGGACAGACGAACACCGGCTGGAGAACGCAGTCGGACTTGTCACCGGGCGCCTGGTTCGTGCTGGAACCGTCGAAGCCCCAGATCCCCGGCTTCTCGCCGGCGGCCAGGATCTTGGTCTTGGAACGCAGCTTCGCGGTGGGCTGGGTTCCGTCGACCCAGAGGTACTCGGCCTTGACAGCCATGGTGCGTTTCTCCTCAAACTGGCGTACTCGGGGCGTACTCCACCAAGCCTGAACAAGACCTGATAAACAGGTGGTAAACCCAGACTCGGCGCGAGGACCATATCCGCCGCAGATCAACTCCTTGTTTCCGATCCCGCACCGTGGATGGGTGATCCCGGTAACCTTCGTCGGCTCCGCGCCGCGTCGACCGATGTCACCAGAGCCGTCGTGGCGGTATTGAAGAAGTGGGTCCGACCCACGACGATCAGGGGAGGACGTTGGAGGAGGCGCCGTGGCCACTCAGAGGATCGTCGTGGGTTATGACGGGTCACCCGACGCACGCAAGGCCGCGCGGTGGGCACTCGACGAGGCGGAGCGCACGGGCGCCACAGTGGAGCTTCTGTACGCGTACGAGTGGCCCAGCTACGTCCCGGCCGCCGCCATGATGCCGGCCGCCGCCGTCTACCCGGACGCCGACACCGACGACGCGGTCGGCGAGATGCTGGGCCGGGCCCTGGAGACGGCCGGCGCGACCCACCCCTGTGTCCGGTTGCGCACCCGGGTCGAGCACGGCGCCGCCGCGGTCGCCCTGGCCCAGCGCAGCGCCGAGGCCGCGCTGGTGGTGGTCGGCGGGCCGCGGCACTCGCCGGTGCGGGCGCTGCTCGGCTCGACCGGCGCCTCGGTCAGCGCGCACGCCCGCTGCCCCGTCGTGGTGGTGCGCGGCGAGCCCCGTGACACCGACCCGGTGGTGGTCGGGGTGGGCGAGTCGCCGGCGGCCGCCACGGTCCTCGGGTTCGCCTTCGCGCAGGCCGCCGTCCGCGGTGTGCCGGTCCGGGCGGTGCACGGCTGGCCACCGCCCGGCGGCGACCTGCTGTGCGACGCCAACCTGAGCGCGGTCGCGGCCGAGCGGCGCCGGCTGGAGGCCGTGGTGGAGTGCTGGCGTGCCCGGTTCCCGCAGGTCCCGGTCAGCGCCGAGGTGCTGGTCGGCGCGCCTGCCGAGGTGCTGGCCGAGGCCGCGGCCGGTGCGCAGCTCGTGGTGGCGGGCGCGCGGACGCGGCGAGCCCTGCGGTTGACGTTGCGCCCGTCGATCGGCCGGCACCTGTTGCACCGGGTCCGATGCAGCATCGCTCTCGTACACGGCGGCCGGTGACCGACCTGGGTAATCTGCCGGAATTCACCCGGAGTGGCTCCTACAGTGAGGCCATGCAGCCGGAGACCATCACCACGCCGACCCGGCGCACACTGCTGGAACGGGTCCTCGGCGACCGCAGCCTACTGCTCAAGAGCACCATCGCCGCCGGGTGTGTGGCCCTCGTCGCCGTCGCCGTCACCGCCGTCGCCCTCTCCCGGATCGCCACCCTCCGCGACAGCCTCCAGGACATGAAGGACCAGCACGTCGACAGCATGGAGCAGATCGCCGACATGCGGAACGGGCTCACCGAGTTCTTCCGTAGCGCGCTGAAGTACGACGCCGGCGTCAGCACCAAGAACGCCGACCTCACCAAGGTCGGCCTGGACGACAAGACCGCCGCCGAGGAGAAGATCGACACCGCGGTCGAGGTCTACCGGGCGATCGCCACCTCGTCGGGGGCCACCGACCGGCTGGAGAAGCTCAACGCCTTCGAGGAGGCCATGCAGTATCACCGCGGCCTCAGCACGGTGATCATCTTCGGTCAGCCGCCGCCGGCCGGCTTCGAGGTGCCCGCCCCGGCCGAGATCCTCGGCGCGTTCAACTCCAGCGACGCCGGCATGACCAAGGCCATGGACGAGCTGCAGGTCGCCGAAGAGGCCGACGCCGACGCCATGACCAGGGAGGGCAACGACGCCTACCATCGTGCGCTCTGGATGACTCTCGGCGGCCTGGCCGTCGGCTTCCTGATCGCCGGGTTCGTCGGCATCGGCGTGATGCGCCTCATCAAACGGCAGCTGGCGACGGTCTCCCGCGCGCTGGCCGCGGTCGCCGACGGCGATCTCACGGTGCCGGCCGAGGTCCGCTCCCGCGACGAGCTGGGCCTGATGGCCGAGGCCACCAACCGCGCCCGGGAGGGCCTGCTCACCAGCGTCCGCCAGCTCAACCACGGCGCCGAGGTGCTCAGCGACGTCACCGGGCGCCTCACCTCGATCACCACCCGCCTGGACGCCGAGGCCCGCGAAGCCTCCGAGCAGGCCGGGCTGGTCGCGGGCACGGCCGGCGAGGTGTCGGCGAGCGTCCAGTCGGTGGCCGCCGGCTCCGACGAGATGGGCGCCTCGATCCGGGAGATCTCCGAGAACGCCAACAACGCCGCCCAGGTCGCCGCCAGCGCGGTCGGCGTGGCACAGACCACCAACGACACCGTCGCCAAGCTCGGCACGTCGTCGGAGGAGATCGGCAACGTGGTCAAGGTGATCACCGCGATCGCCGAGCAGACCAACCTGCTGGCCCTCAACGCCACCATCGAGGCGGCACGGGCCGGCGAGCTCGGCAAAGGCTTCGCCGTGGTCGCCACCGAGGTCAAGGATCTGGCGCAGGAGACCGCGAAGGCCACCGAGGACATCGCCCGCCGCGTCGAGGCCATCCAGGCCGACACGTCGAGCGCCGTCGTCGCCATCCAGGAGATCTCCCGCATCATCTCCGAGATCAACGACTATCAGGTGACGATCGCCTCCGCCGTCGAGGAGCAGACCGCCACCACCAACGAGATGTCACGCAGCATCGGCGAGGCGGCCAACGGCAGCTCGGTCATCGCCGGCAACATCAACGCCGTGGCCAGCGCCGCACACGCCACCACGGCCGCCCTCGGCGAAGCCGAGTCCTCGGTCAGCGAGCTCACCCAGGTGGCCGGCGAGCTGCGCGAGGTCGTCCAGCGCTTCCGGGTCTGACGCGGACGACCCCGGCGATCGCCTGCCCGGAGCACCGCGGAGGCGGGCCGGACAGGCTAACGGTGACCAGGGATCAGGGGTGCGTCGGAACCAGGCGCTGGACGCGGCGCACGAGCTCCGCCGGGCTGAAGGGTTTGACCAGGTAGTCCTCGGCGCCGACCACCTCGCCGAGGGTGACGTCGGCGGGGGTCCCACGGCCGCTGATGATGATCACCGGGATCTGCGCGGTCTGCGGGGAGGAATGCAGCTCGTAGCAGAAGCCGAGGCCGTCGAGACCGGGCATGGAGACGTCCAACAGCACGAGCGACGGCCGCTCGTTCACCGCGAGGGACATGGCGGTGCGCCCGTTGTCGGCCTCGAGGATGCGGTAACCGGCCGCGCGCAGCTTCACGGCGACCAGGTCACGGACGTCGCCGTCGTCGTCGGCGATGAGGACGGTCGGCGGCTGCAGGGCCGCGGCCCAGTCGTCCGCGAGCCACGGCAGGGCGTCGGCGTCGCTGAACGTCAGTGCCGTGGTGGTTGCGGACGAGGACTGCGGCATGTCATCTCCTTCGAGGTTCGGGACCGTTCTGATCGGCGCGGCCGGCCGAATCCGCAGGGTCCGCACGGTTGCGATCCGGGTGCGGCGGGGGCGGTGATGACACCGGCGGGCGCAGCGGTTAGGTTAGGGTTACCTAAACGAGGAGGCGACCGTGAGCCAGACCGTCCTGCCGACCGAGACGTCCCCGTTCCGGTTCTTCCCGGTCGAGGTCGCCCGCATCGTCCGGCTGAGCCCCAACTTCCTGCGGGTCACGTTCACCGGCGACGACCTGGACCGCTTCGCCGACAACGGCTGGGACCAGCGGATCAAGTTGATTCCCCCGCTGGAGGGCTCCGGCCACGACCACCTGCCGACCGGCGCCGACTGGTACCGGCAATGGCAGCGACTGCCGGCCGAGCAGCGCAACCCGATCCGGACGTACACGGTGCGCAACGTCCGCGCCGAGCAGCGTGAGATCGACGTCGACATGGTGCTGCACGGGGTGAACGGCCCCGCGTCGCGCTGGGCGGTGGCCGCCGGCCCCGGCTCCCGGATGCACATCATGGGCCCGAATGCCGACTTCGCCGGCGTCTCCGGCGGCATCGACTTCCACCCGCCGGCCACGACCCGCCGGATCCTGCTGGTCGGTGACGAGACGGCGGTGCCCGCGATCGCGTCGATCCTGTCGCTGCTGCCGCCGGACGCGGTCGGTCACGCGCTACTGGAGGTGCCCGAGTCTGCGGACCACCTCGACATCGTCAAGCCGGCCGGGTTCACCGTGACCTGGCTCCCGCGCGACGGCGCGGAACACGGCGTCCGCCTGATCCCGGCGGTCCGCGAGGTCGCGCAGCAGTTGCTCGGCGACTGCCGCGGCCCGGCGGCGACCGACCTGGAGGACGTCGACGTCGATCGGGACATCCTCTGGGAGGTTCCGGAGGAGTCCGCGGGCACCCCGGACGGCTTCTACGCGTGGCTGGCCGGCGAGGCCGCGGTGATCAAGACCCTGCGCCGCCACCTGGTCTCCGAGTGCGGCGTCGACCGGCGCGCGGTCGCGTTCATGGGCTACTGGCGTCTGGGTCGTCCCGAGTGCTGACCGTGATCTGACAGCGTTTCCGGCGGGCGGATGACACCGTCGCAAGGGTGACCCCTCGCGTACGAGCCGAGCTGCGTCGATCGGGTGGATTTCGGGACCGGTCGCTGCGCATCGTGCTGGACTCCGACACCCTTCCCCAGGATCAGGCCGCCCAGCTGGCCCGGCTGGTCGAGCAGATCGACCTGACCCGGGTCGGCGCCGGGATCGGCGCTTCCTCCGAGGCCGACCTGACCCGATACCAACTGGCCGTCGAATACGGCGGGAGGCACTGGCGCGGCACCGTGGCCGAGCCGTGCGTGCCGACGGAACTGCGCCCCCTCCTGCGATTCCTGACCAGCGCCGCCCGCTGACCGACAGGGCCGGCGCCGCCCGCTGACCGACAGGGCCGGCGCCGCCCGCTGACCCACCGGCCGGCGCCGGCCGGTGGGGAGTCACACCCGGTGCAGACCGGGACGACCGGCCTCGACCACGAAGGAGGCGTTCGTGGACACCGCGGCGCCCGGCCGGCTCACCCGCGGCAGCACCCGGAAATCGGCACGGATCTGGTCGCGTCCGAGCGTGACCATCGTGTACCCGCGCCGCTCCGAGTAGTGCTTGAGGTGCGGGTTGACCCCCGGCCACGGCACGTCCCGCAATCCGGTGCCATCCCCGTTGGAGGTGATCGACGTGCAGATGAGCTCGGTGCCGATGGTCGCCGAGCCGGGGTCGCGGTAGTCGAGCTTCAGGTCGTTGGCGAACGCCGCGTGCACGTCCCCGGTCAGCACCAGCGGATTGCGTACCCCGCGTTGCACCCAGCCCCGTTGCAGCCGGTCACGGGCGCCGCGGTACCCGTCCCAAGCGTCCATGTTGGCCCCGCCCGACTCGTCCGCGCACCGGGCGAAGAACACCTGCTGCCCGAGCACGTCCCAGGTCCCGTCATGCCGGGCCAGCCCGTCGAGCAGCCACTTCTCCTGCGTGGCGCCGGTGATCGTACGGTTCGGGGCGTCCGCGGCCGAGCACACCTTCCAGTAGTCACCACACGGCTGGTCGTCGCGGAACTGCCGGGTGTCGAGCATGTGGAAGGTGGCCAGCCGCCCCCAGCCCACCCGCCGGTAGAACGTCGCCGAACGCAACGGCATGTTCTCGTAGAACGCCCGGTACGCCGCCGCGCGCCGGGCCCGCCACTGCGCCGTGGTCAGCGACGGGCGGGTGTTGCCCCGTACCAGCTTCGCGTAGTTGTTCTCCACCTCGTGGTCGTCCGGCACCACCAGCCACGGGGCGGCGGCGTGCGCGGCTCGCAGATCCGGATCGGTACGGTACTGCGCGTACCGCCGCCGGTAGTCGGCAAGCGTCACGGCCTCGCCGCCGGCATGTGACCGCACCCGCCCCGGCACCCCGGTGTCCTCATAGATGTAGTCGCCCAGGAACAGCACCAGCCCCGGGTTCTCCTCGGCGATCCGCCGGTACGCCGTGTAGTACCCGTTCTCGTAGTTGGCGCACGACGCCACGGCGATCCGCAGGTCCGGGCCGAACGTGCCGGGCACCGGGGCGGTCCGGGTGCGCCCGACCGCCGAGATCTGCCCGTACGCCCGGAACCGGTAGTAGTAGACCGCGCCCGGCTGCAGCCCGCGGGCGATGACATGGACGGAGTGCCCGTCGGCCCAGCGGGCGTTCACCGTGCCCGACGCGACGATCCGGCTGAACCGGGCGGTCGTGGCGACCTGCCACTGCACCGCGACCGGCCGGCGCGGCATCCCACCGTGCCCGTCGCCGTTGAGCGGCCGGACCGCCAGCCGTGTCCAGAGAACCACGCTGGTCGGGTACGGGTCACCGGAGGCGACACCGAGCTTGAACGGATACAGCGGAGCCGCCGAGGCCGAGGAGGCGAGGACGAGCGATCCAGCGGCGGCGGCCCCGCCGAGCACGAAGTAGCGGCGATCGATGCGCGTCATGATGCGTACGATCGAGGCGCCACGTGAATGCGACCGCTGCCGCCCGGATACCCCTGATGACACGAACCGCAAGAAAGCGGAAGCAGACGCCGAACGCCCGGCCGCCCCGCCCGGAACGGGACTTTGCCGTGCTCTTGCCGAAACGCTCAGACCCGGCCGTGACCTGCCGAACGTCGCCGCCGTGAGCAACCCGCGCTACGCCCTGCGCTCGGCAGTGTTCGTGACGGTGTATCTGGCCGCGTTCCTGATCGCCCCGTTCATTCCGCTCCTCCCGCTCGCGCCCCTCGTCGTCGGCGCTGTCTGGCTGACCGCCCAGGCCCGCTACGGGCTGCGCCGCTTCGACGTGATCATGCTGGCCACGGCCACCGCGGCGGGCGCCACCGTGCAGGGCGCCGGACTGATGATGTCGCTCACCGTCGCGGCGTGGGCGGTGCTGCCGTCCCTGCTCTTCGCGGTGCTGCTGGAGCGACGGCTGCCCGGCTACTGGCAGGCCCACGGCGACCGCTTCCGGCAGCCGGCCGTCGCCGTCCTCACGCTGGCCGGGATCGCGCTGCTCACCGCGGGCGCCGGGGCGGTGATCTGGGGAGTGATCGACACCGAGACCTCCTTCGGCGTGCCGGTCGCCCGTGACGCGGTCATGCTGGTCCTCGCGCCGCTCACCGTCAACACGGTTCGCCGGCGGCGCTCCCCCGGCCGGAGCGGGCTCACCGTGGTCCGGTGAGAGCCGCAGAACCGCCGGAATGATCGACGCGGAGAGTCACCACCGATGGAAGAATTCCCGGCCGGAGAGTCAGGCGACGGGGAGGACCATCAGCGATGACCACCTACGGGCGGGGCGCGCGACTGCTGCGAAGATACGGCCTCTGGACGCTGGCGGTGACCGCGGCGGCCGTCACCGCCACCTGGGGTCTGCACCGGACGCTACCGGCCGGCTACGAGTCACGGGCCACCGTCCTGGTCGAGCCCCGGTTCGCCACCGGCGCCCCCGACCCGGACACCGAACGCCAGATCATCCTCTCCGACGTGGTCTCGGTTCCGGCCGCCGCCCGGGTGGGCGTGGACACCACCCGTCTCCTCGACGGCCTGGCCGTGGAGACGGCGCCGGGCTCCGGCGTGCTGCGGTTCGTCTACACCGCCGGCGACGGGGTCACGGCCCGTGCCCGGGTGCGGGCGCTCGTCGAGTCGTACGCCGCCTATCGTCCCGGGGTGTCGGTGCTCAGCGAACCGGACCTGCCGACCGAACCGGCCGCCCGCCCGCTGGTCCCCGACCTGGCCGCCGCTCTCGCCGCGGGACTGCTGCTCGGCGCCGGCACGGCATACCTGCGCTCCCGCACCCGCCGCACGGTCCGCGACCGGGACGACTTCGCGATGCTGACCGGCGCGCCGGTGCTGGCCACCGTGCCCCGGCACCGGCGGGCCGGCGCGCCGATCGTGCTGCGCGAACCCGACTCGCCTGCCGCCGAGGCGTACCGCTACCTGCGGTCCCGGCTCCAGCCGTCGCTGCGCCCGACCGGGACGACGACGATCCTGGTGACCAGCCCCGGCCCGCGGCAGGGCCGTACCACCACCGCCGCCAACCTGGCCGTCACGCTCGCCCGGACCGGCCGCGCCGTCGTCCTCGTCGACGCCGACCTCCGCAATCCGCAGCTGCACCACGTGTTCCAGACGAACGGCGACCACGGCCTCACCACGCTGCTCGACGGCGACGCCACCGTCTCCGAGGTGCTGGAGGAGACACCCGTGCCCCACCTGCGGCTCATCCCGGCCGGCGCCCAGGACCGGCTCATCCCGGCCGGTAGCCAGGACCGCGAACACGCCGACCTGCTCGACAGCGGACAGCTGGCCCGGGTCCTGCGGGCCGTGCAGAAGCACGCCGACGTGATCGTCCTCGACTCGCCGGCGGTGCTCAGCGCCGCCGACCCGATCGCCCTGGCCGCCCTCAGCGACCAGGTGCTGCTGGTCGGCGACTTCGCCCGCACCCGCCGGGAGACCGTCCGCCGCGCCCTCGCCGAACTGGCCGAGGTGGTGCACGGCAACGTCCGCCCGGTGCTGGTGAACGTGCCGAAGAGCGCCGGCGCCCTGGTCCCACGCCGCCGCAGACGGCCGCCCACGACGGCCGCGCTCACCCGCGACCGCCTCGTCTCCGACGCCGACGACGTGGCCCCGCCCGCGGTCACCTCGCACTCCTACGTGGAGATCGACGCCGTACGGGCCGATCCGCTCGCCGACTACCACGCCCGTACCGCGACCGTCGCCGTCCCGGTCATCTACGGAACCCCTCTCCCGAAGGCGGAGGAGGACACCGCCACCGAGGAGGAGACGGACACCGAGGCCGCCACACCTGTCGGGTCGCCGACACCGTCTGCCGCGGTGTCCGATTAACGTCGGCTCTGGAGCGTGAATGAACCGTGACGCAGGGTTGGATCCCGCCACACAACGGGCATACGGCCGCCAAGACCTGCAAGTCTCCCCGGAGAGGTGAGCGATGACCACGAATCAGACCACGATCAGCGAGGTTCCCACCGACATCGACGGCACGTCCGCAACCGGGCGCCGACGCGTGACCGAGACCGTACGCCGCAATCCCAGGAAGACGGCGACCGCGACCACCCTGGTCTTGGCCGCCGCGGCGACCGCCGCCGTGCTCCTGAGCAGGCGCCGCTCCGCCAAGGCCACGGCCCGCAGCCGCAACCGCCTGGCCGCGTTACTCCACCGTTGACCCTGTCGCTGACCGAGATCGGCGCCACCACCCGGTTCAGGTGGTGGCGCCGTTTGTCACACCCGCTCGCCCGTGATGTAGCCGGCCAGGTTGCTCCGCTCGTCCTCGAGTTCCCCGATCCGGTTCTTCACGACGTCACCGATGCTGACGACCCCGCGCAGAGCCCCGTCCACCACCACCGGCACGTGCCGGAACCTCCGCTCGGTCATCAGCCGCTCGACGTCCTCGAGCTGCGCCTCCGGTGGAACCGTCCGCACCTGGGCGGTCGCGATCTCGCTCACCGGCTCGGTCAGCACCGCCGCCCCGCGCGCCGCGAGGGCCCGCACGACGTCCCGCTCACTGACGATCCCGTCCACGACGGAACCGTCGCGCGACACCACAGCCGCGCCGATCCCGTGTTCCGCCAGGACGGCCAACAGCCGCTCGATACTCGTATCGGGTCGCACGGTGACCACCTGCTCACCCTTGACCCGCAGAATGTCGCTGATCCGCATCGTTTCCTCCCTCGCACTGATCCTGCACCGGTCGGCCCCGCGTTACCCCCCTTCTATGCCGAACCGGAGCCATCCCTGTCAAGGAGGACAACCTCTTTTCGGGGTACGTGCCACCCCTCCCCCACCCGCAGGATCCCAGCTCCCGGCTGCGCCGCGACCGCCGGCACCCAGCCAGCCCCGCGCCCAGCAAAGTAAACCCCGCCCGCCGGCACCCAGCCCGCTCCGCGTCCAGCGAGGTAACCCGCCCGCCGGCATTCGGCCTGGCACGGCACCGAAATGCCCCGGGAAAGCAGAAAGGCCCACCCGTTACCCGGGTGGGCCTTTCCATACGTTGAGTCCGGCGGCGTCCTACTCTCCCACACCCTCCCGAGTGCAGTACCATCGGCGCTGAAGGGCTTAGCTACCGGGTTCGGAATGTAACCGGGCGTTTCCCCTCCGCTATGACCACCGAAACAGCCATCAGCAGAACCAACCAGCAACCGTCGGGATCTCTCCCTCAGGGTGGTTGTTCGTTTGCTGTGAATCACACAGTGGACGCAAGCGCAATGTATAGGGTGGTTAAGCCCTCGGCCTATTAGTACCGGTCAACTCAACACGTTACCGTGCTTACATCTCCGGCCTATCAACCCAGTAGTCTAGCTGGGAGCCTTACCCACTCAAGGTGGTGGGATACCTCATCTCGAAGCAGGCTTCCCGCTTAGATGCTTTCAGCGGTTATCCCTTCCGAACGTAGCCAACCAGCCATGCTCCTGGCGGAACAACTGGCACACCAGAGGTTCGTCCGTCCCGGTCCTCTCGTACTAGGGACAGCCCTTCTCAAGTATCCAACGCGCACGGCGGATAGGGACCGAACTGTCTCACGACGTTCTAAACCCAGCTCGCGTACCGCTTTAATGGGCGAACAGCCCAACCCTTGGGACCTGCTACAGCCCCAGGATGCGACGAGCCGACATCGAGGTGCCAAACCATCCCGTCGATATGGACTCTTGGGGAAGATCAGCCTGTTATCCCCGGGGTACCTTTTATCCGTTGAGCGACACCGCTTCCACACGCAAGTGCCGGATCACTAGTCCCGACTTTCGTCCCTGCTCGACCCGTCAGTCTCACAGTCAAGCTCCCTTGTGCACTTACACTCAACACCTGATTGCCAACCAGGCTGAGGGAACCTTTGGGCGCCTCCGTTACCCTTTAGGAGGCAACCGCCCCAGTTAAACTACCCACCAGACACTGTCCCTCGACCCGATCAGGGCCGCAAGTTAGATACCCAAACCCAACAGAGTGGTATTTCAACAATGCCTCCACCCGAACTGGCGTCCGAGCTTCACCGGCTCCCACCTATCCTACACAATTAAATTCGGATACCAATGTCAAGCTATAGTAAAGGTCCCGGGGTCTTTCCGTCCTGCCGCGCGTAACGAGCAT